>NZ_CP071646.1:0-552500 GCF_051132005.1 Pseudomonas sp. Z1-14
CAGCCGAGCGGGAGCAAGCTCCCTCGCCACGGGCGGTGTCTGGGCTGGCGTCATCGCGAGCAAGCTTTGCTCCCACAGGTTTGTGGCTTAACTGACCGGCAGTCACCGCTCTGCGCTTCACTCTGGGTGTGCTTAAGCCAAAGTCGGCGAACCAGGAGCCCAGCTCCGGTATCACTCCACCCTACTCCTGCTTTGCCAACAGAAAGACCTTGAGGTGTTGAATCACCTGCTCTGGTTGGTCTTCATGAACATACAACTTGGCCTTGTCGATGCTGATAAAGCCGCCAAGGTTGGCAAAGCTTCGGCTCATCTCAATGGCATACGGCTCAGGGAAGATATCGTCCTGCCGCCCCCAGATCAGCAAGGTCTGTGCCTCGATCTGGCCATGAAGGCGGCTCAAGGCATCGAGCTGCGGCCAATCAAGCACTGCGATAAAGGCGCACCGGGCTTGCTCCATGCTCTGCGCGGACTGGATCAGCGGCGCGATAAAGCGCCGATGAAAGCTGCCGAGCAAGTGCTGGTGATCGTAGAGCGTTCCGCCAAACCCCCGCTTCGAACACAGATAGGCAGCACTTCTTAGCTGGATGCGAGCAAGCGCGCCGTATCCCGGTAACCAACGCGCCAGTTGTTTGTACAGACGCTGGTTGGGTGCGCGATGCCCAGGTATTTCGCTATTGAGCAGAATCAACTTGGCCACGCGGCTGGCGTCCCAAAGTGCAAGGTAGCGGGCGGCGATACCGCCGCTGTCATTACCCAACAGGCTATAGCCCTGCGCAATGCCCAAGGCCGCAAGTAAACCCTGGAGCAGACGCGCCTGGCCGGCGGGGCTCAGATCATGTTCTGTTGACCAGGCCGTCATGCCTGCGCCAGGGAGATCCGGCACAATGCAACGAAAGCCTGAGGCAAGCGCATCGACCAACGGCGCAAAGGTATCGCCATTAAGTGGCCAGCCGTGCAGCATCAGCAGTACCGGACCTGTTCCATAGTCGCGATAACCAAAACGCAGCCCTTCGATACTGATGAATTGATGCGGTGCGGCAAGGAAGCCGCTGGTGTATGCATTCATTGTGCTGCCTCAAGTGCTGTGGAGTTTCGGCCAATGTAGTGGCAGACAGGGCGAGCGACTTGTAAGAACCAACTGACTTGAGGACGCCGTGCAGAATTTTTTGATCCTGGGCAATCAGCTCACCCTGTATGTCGGGCCGCTACCCGACATCAGCCTCCATCGACATAGCGCCAGCGCTCTATGCCTGGGGTTACAGGCGCCGATTCAGGCACGGGGCACCGACGCAAGCCCATGGCAGCGTTACGATCAGTTATTCGTGCCAGCAGGTGTCGCGCATGCTTTGGCGTTTGCCGGGCAACCTGTGGCGGTGTTGTTCTTTGAGAAACAGAGCCGCCTCTACCAGCAGTTGCTGCTGCGTTACAACCTATCTACCGAGCACTTGAGCGATCCCGGGCCGAGCGCTGGCAACTGGCTGACGGAACTCAAAGGGTTGACGGGCCGCGATGTGCAGGAAGGCGAAGCCCTTCTCGGGCAAATCGCCATGCGTTTGCTGCCCGATACGGGCGAGTCGAACCACGCAGACCCACGGGTACTCAAGGTGCTGGATGCGATGCAGGCGCAGCCCCAGCGCAATTTCACCACCCGGGAACTGTCGGCCCTCGTTTGTCTGTCGCCAAGCCGCCTTTCTGCACTGTTCAACCAGGCCATGGGGCTGCCGCTGAGGCGCTACCGGGTGTGGCTGCGTCTGCGCGCGCTGGTCAGTTTTGTCAGCCAGGGGCTATCGCTCACCGAAGCCGCGCAGATGGCGGGGTTCAGCGACTCAGCCCACTTCAGCAACAGTTGCCGCAAGCTACTGGGGGTCAAGCCGACTGACGTGCTTGCTGGTGATGATCTACGCATCCTCTTTTCCAACCGCCTGTGAACAGCCTTTATGATCCTCGCTACACATTGCGTCGATCTCAAAGCCACCATCAAGAACAGAGTCAGGGTCTGTAAAGCGACCTGGCGCAGAGCAGCTTTTGTGGCGAGGGAGCTTGCTCCCGCTGGCCTGCGCAGCAGGCCCCTGCATTTCTTCAGGCAAACCGTATCGTCCGGTCTTGCGGCTGCTGCGCAACCGAGCGGGAGCAAGCTCCCTCGCCACAGGTCTTGCATCGTTTATTTGTGTTTCAGCATCTCCGGCAACTGCGCCACCAACTTCTGATTATTCAACGGCGCACGGATAAACCCACGTTGGGTGCCGTCCGGGCCGATGACGGCGAGATTGCCGCTGTGGTCGACGGTGTAGTTGGGCTTGCTGGTGTCCGCCGGGATGAACGGGATGCTCACCGCGTTGGCGAGCTTTTGCAGGTCTTGCACCGAGGCGGCGGTCAGGCCAATGAACTGCGGGTCGAAGTAACCCAGGTACTGCTTGAGTTGCTTGGGCGTGTCGCGGTTCGGGTCGACGCTCACCAGCACGATCTGCAACTTGGCCACTGCCTCGGGCGGCAGCTCGCTCTTGATCTGGCGCAGCTGGGCGAGGGTGGTCGGGCAGATGTCCGGGCAGAAGGTGTAACCGAAGAACAGCAGGCTCCATTTGTCTTTCAGCTCGTTCATCGTCACTGGTTGGCCGTCCTGGTCGGTCATTTTCACGTCCGGCAGGTTGCGGCTTTGCGGCAGCAGGATGATGCCGGCGTCAATCAGTGCGGTCGGGTCGCCCTGGCCTTTGCCGGACAGCACCTTATTGATGGTCAGGCCGAGGATCAGTGCGATCACGGCCACGAGGATGAAGACGGTTTTCTGGGTTCGGGTCATAGGCTCAACAGTAAGTAGTGATCTACAAGCAGGGCGATGAACAGCAGGAACAAGTACCAGATAGAGTACTTGAACGTGTTGATCGCCGCGTGCGGCCGACTGCCACGGTACAGCACCACGGCCCATTGCAGGAACCTGGCGCCCAGTACAAGCGCGCACGCCAGGTACAGCAACCCGCTCATCTGGATCACGAACGGCATCAGGCTGACCGCCAGCAGCACCAGGGTGTACAGCAGGATATGGATCTTGGTGTAGTGCTCGCCGTGGGTCACCGGCAGCATCGGGATGTCTGCCTTGGCGTATTCCTCCTTGCGATGGATCGCCAGGGCCCAGAAATGCGGTGGGGTCCAGGCGAAGATGATCAACACCAGCAGCAACGGTTCGGCGCTGACGTGACCGGTGGCCGCGACCCAGCCCAGCAACGGTGGCGCCGCGCCTGCGAGGCCGCCAATGACGATGTTCTGAGGTGTGGCGCGCTTGAGGAACCCGGTGTAGATCACCGCGTAGCCGAGTAGCGAGGCCAGGGTCAGCCAGGCGGTCAGCGGGTTGGTGAAGACCAGCAGCATCGCCTGGCCAGCCAGCGCCAGTGCCAGGGCGAACGTCAGCGCGGCGGCCGGCGAGACCCGGCCCTCGGCCAATGGCCGCTTGTGGGTGCGCGCCATCACCGCGTCGATACGCCGATCCACCACATGGTTGACCGCCGCCGCGCCACCGGCGCACAGCGCAATTCCCAGGTTGCCGAACACCAGCACTGTCCAGGGCACTCCGGCACGGGTCGCGAGGAACATGCCGACCAGCGAGGTGATCAGCATCAGTACCACCACCTTGGGCTTGGTCAGCTCCAGGTAATCGCGCCAGATCGCCTGGCTGTGGCGTGTACCGGTCAGGGTTGCCATGGCATCTCTCCTTTGATCGTGATGGGGCCGACGCCGTGTTCAGGCGGATTGAAGCGCCAGCGCAGCGGGACCTGATGCCGTACCCGGACCAGGCTGGTCCGGGCGTGATAGTTGACCAGCACCAGGCTCAGCAACAGCGCGGCGCCCCCAGCGTTATGGGCCACCGCCACCGGCAGCGGCAGATGAAACACGACGTTGCTTATACCCAGGCTAATTTGCGCTGCGAGTGCGGCGAGGACCAGTCCCGCCAGTCGGGTCATGCCCACAGTCTTGAGCTGCCAGGCCAGCCCCAGCAGCACCACCGTCACCAGCAAGGCGCCGATGCGGTGGGTCACGTGGATGGCGGTGCGGGCGTCGCTGTCCAGTTGCCCGCCCAGGTAATTCGGGCCGATGTGCTGGGTCAGGTGAAAACCATTGGCGAAATCGGCGGGCGGCATCCATTGGCCGTGGCAGGTAGGAAAGTCGATACAGGCCACCGCGGCGTAATTGGAGCTGACCCAACCGCCCAGGGCGATCTGGCCGATCACCAGCAACAGCCCAGCCGTGGCCCAGTGTTGCAGGCGCTTGGGCACGGTCAGCGCCGGCAACACGCCGGACAATCTCAGCGTGAGCAAAAACAGCAGGCTCAACGTCGCGAACCCGCCCAGCAAATGCCCGGTGACGACTTGCGGCCAGAGCTTGAGCGTGACGGTCCACATGCCGAACGCCGCTTGGGCGAACACCACCGCCAGCAGGAACAGTGGCAGTTTTAATGGCAGGCCGGGGTGGCGGCGGTTCGTCCAGGCGCGGGCGGCCAGCGCGGCAATCATCAGTGCCAACGCACCGGCGAAATAGCGATGGACCATTTCGTTCCAACCTTTATGGGCTTCCACCGGGGTGTCGGGAAAATGCAACTCGGCATGGGCCAGCTGGGCTTCGCCCTTGGGCACGCTGATGAAACCGTAGCAACCGGGCCAATCGGGGCAACCGAGGCCGGCGTGAGTCAGGCGGGTGTAGGCGCCCAACAGTACGACAATCAATGCCAGCAACGTGGCAAACAGCGCGAGGCGAAATCCAGGCTTGGCCATGTCGATGCCCTTATCCGATGTTGGACAATTTCAGCAGGTGGCGCAGGTCGTTGAGCAGGTCCTTGCCCTTGACCCGGGCGTCGTAGCGCAGCACCAGGTTGCTGTGGGGGTCGATGATCCACAGCTGGGCGCCGCCGGAGCCCTGGGCGCCTTTCTGATAGGCCGGCAGGTCCAGCGGATAACGTTGTAGTTGCGGATATTCGCGCTGCAGTTGGGCGTCGTATTCCGCCTCCAGCGGTTGCGCTATCGCCAGGGCATGGCTGGCGCGGCCGGCCTCGCGACCCAGGCCGATCTGCACCTGCCGGGCCAGGTACACCAGTTGCCGGCAATCCACCGAGCACTCCTGCGGCGCTGTTACCAGAATCTGCCAGCGCTGCTCGTCGGCCTGCACGCCGATGTCCGCGCGGGACTGGCCGTTGCCGATCAACTCGCCGTGATAGCTGCGACTGTCCGGGACCCAGAACTGGAACTTGTACATGCCGGTGGCGAGGATCATCGGGCCGACCACGCCCAGCACAATCAACAGCAATTGCACGCGCCCCTTGCGCCGGCGGCGTGCGTCGGGCGCGTCAGACATGTTGGTTGGATTCATGGTGCTTCCCATGGTGTCTCCCTGCGTTGTGCCATCCGAGATAAAGGAAAAGGCCGAACAGCGCCGCCGCCATGGCGAACCACTGCACGGCATAACCAAGGTGTTTTTCCGGGCCCATGGCAACCACCGGCCAATCGGTCCGGTAGGCGCCAGGGCCGCTTTGTTGCCTCAATTCGTAGGCGAAGCCGCCGCGGCCCAGTTCGGCCCAGAGCTTCTGCGGTTCGATAGCGGTGACCAGCCGCGGCCACGGGGCGCTGGCCGGGTCGGCGTGCAGTTGGAACGTGGCGCCGGGCGCGACGTAGACCCAGGCTTGCAGGTCGATGGGTTGCTCCGGCGTGCTGAAGACTGGCGGCGTACGGCGATCAGGCCAGGGCAGCCAGCCGCGATTGACCAGCAACCACAGCCCGCTGGCGTGGTCGAGGAACGGTTGCAGCAGTTCGACGCCGACCTTGCCGTCGTGCTGGCGGTTATCCAGCAGCAGGCTGTGTTCGGCGTCGAACTGGCCGTGCAGGCTGACGAGACGAAAGGCCGGACCCTCTGTTTGCGAAAGCTCCACGCTGTCCATCGGCTTGGCCACGCGGCGCTCGGCGTAGGTGTCCATGAGCAGGCGTTTCTGCTCGCCCCGGCTCAATTGCCAGAACCCCAGGCACACCATCACCGGCACCAGCACGGCCACCACCAGCGACGGCACGAGACCCGGCCGGAAGCCTTTCATGGCGCCGCCCGAAAGCTGTAGAACGGGATAGCTATACTCACGTGCATCGCGTTCCCCCGGAGTGTTCCTGATGCTAAAAGCAGCCATCGTCCTGATGCTGATCGCCACGATTGCCAGCCTGTTCAGCGGCTTGTTTTTTCTGGTCAAGGACGACAGCAATTCCAATCGCCTGGTCATCGCCCTGGCGATTCGCGTCAGCCTGGCCGTCGTCACCGTCGGCTTGATCGCCTGGGGCTTTTTCAGCGGCCAGTTGGTGTCGCATGCTCCTTGGTAAAGAGCCGCCTTGGTAACGGTTGCCTCAGAGTATGTAGACGAAGAAGAACAAGCCGATCCACACCACATCGACGAAGTGCCAATACCAGCTCGCGGCCTCGAAGCCGAACTGATGCTCGTTGTCGAAATGCCCACGCATGATGCGCATCAGCATCACGAACAGGATGATCGTGCCGATGGTGACGTGGGCGCCGTGGAAGCCGGTGAGCATGAAGAACGTCGCGCCGTAGATCCCCGAACCCAGGGTCAGGCCCAGTTCCTTGTAGGCGTGGATGTACTCCTCGGCCTGGAAACCCAGGAAGGCGCAACCCAGCAGCACGGTGATCGCCAGCCAGATTTTCAGCGCGCCGCGATGACCTTTCTTCAGGGCATGGTGGGCGATGGTGACGGTGACGCTGGAGCTGACCAGCAGGATGGTATTGAGCAGCGGCAAGCCCCACGGGCTGATGACGTCCTTGGGCGCCGGAAAGAGTTTCGGATCGGGGTTGTTCAGCAACGGCCAGACGTATTCGAAGTTCGGCCAGAGCATTTCCGACAGGCCCTTGCTGCCTTCGCCGGCCAGGCCGGGGGCCGACACCACGCGCACGTAGAACAGCGCGCCAAAGAAGGCGACGAAGAACATCACCTCGGAAAAGATGAACCAGCTCATGCCCCAGCGGAATGAGCGATCGAGCTGTGCGCTGTAGAGCCCGGCGCGGCTTTCCTTGATGACCGCGCCAAACCAGCCGAACAGCATGTAGGCCAGCAGCAGGCCGCCGACGAAAAAGATCAGCGGGCCGTGGGAATCCGGGCGCGCCGCTTTCAGGTCGTTGAACCAGGTCGCCAGGCCATACACCGTGACGAACATCCCGACCGTGGCGATGATCGGCCATTTGCTCTGGGCCGGAACGTAATAGTGCTCATGAGTTGCCATTTATTGTTCTCCTTATCGGGCACGCTATCGGTCAGTGTTTACAGCCACCGGTGGATGACGAGCGGTGATATCGAACAGCGTGTAGGACAGCGTCAGGTGCTTCACTTCCTTGGGCATGTCCCGGTCGACGATGAAGCGCATGGGCATTTCGATGCGTTCTCCGGGTTGCAGCACTTGCTGGGTAAAACAGAAACATTCGGTCTTGTGGAAATATGCAGCGGCGTTGCTCGGCGAAATGCTCGGCACCGCTTGGGCGCTCATCGGCCGATCGGTGGGGTTATGGGCGATGAATACCATCTCGTTGACCGCGCCCGGCTTGACCACCAACTGGTCGCCCCTTGGGTAGAAGTCCCAGACCATGTCCACCGAATTCGTGGACAAGAACTGCACCCGGACCTGCCGCGATTCATCAACGGTTTGCTCGCCCGTGTACTGCCCGCCGGTTTTGCCGTTGATGCCGAACGCCTTGCACATCACGTCGTAGATCGGCACCAGGGCAAACCCGAAGGCAAACATGGCCACCACCACCAGCAACAGGCGGGTGACCAGTTTTTTCAGCGAGATCGAGTCAGCCATGATTCTGAACCCCTACAGATAACTCTGTGGGAGCGGGCTTGCTCGCGAAGCAGGCGCTACGGTCTAACAGGAACACCGTGTCATCGTTCTTCGCGAGCAAGCCCGCTCCCACATTCATTTCACTTCCGGCGGCGTGGTGAAGGTGTGATATGGCGCTGGCGACGGTACGCTCCATTCCAGCCCTTCGGCGCCATCCCACGGCTTGGCCGGCGCCGGTTCACCGCCACGGATGGTCTTGATCACGATGAACAGGAAGAAGATCTGCGTGGTGCCGAACATGAACGCGCCGATGGACGAGACCATGTTGAAATCGGCGAACTGCAGGTTGTAGTCGGGAATCCGCCGGGGCATGCCCGCCAGGCCAACGAAGTGCATCGGGAAGAACGCCATGTTCATGCCGATGAACGAGAGCCAGAAGTGCAGCTTGCCGAGGGTTTCGTCGTACATGTGGCCGGTCCATTTCGGCAGCCAGTAGTAGGCCGAGGCGAAAATCCCGAAGATCGCACCCGGCACCAGCACGTAGTGGAAATGCGCGACCACGAAGTAGGTGTCCTGGTACTGGAAGTCCGCCGGCGCGATGGCCAGCATCAGCCCGGAGAAACCGCCGATGGAAAACAGGATCACGAACGCCACGGCAAACAGCATCGGTGTCTCGAAGGTCAGCGAGCCTTGCCACATGGTGCTCGCCCAGTTGAACACCTTCACCCCGGTGGGCACGGCGATCAGCAGGGTGGCGTACATGAAGAACAGTTCGCCCACCAGCGGGATGCCGACCACGAACATGTGGTGCGCCCAGACGATGAACGAGAGGAAGGCAATGGCCGCCGTGGCGTAGACCATCGAGGTGTAGCCGAACAGCGGCTTGCGCGAGAACGCCGGGATGATCGAGCTGACGGCACCGAAGGCCGGCAGGATCATGATGTACACCTCGGGGTGGCCGAAGAACCAGAACACATGCTGGAACAGCACCGGGTCACCGCCACCGGCGGCGTTGAAGAAGCTGGTGCCGAAGTGGATGTCCATCAGCATCATCGTCACGCAGCCGGCCAGCACCGGCATCACCGCAATCAGCAGGAAAGCGGTGATCAGCCAGGTCCAGACGAACAGCGGCATCTTCATTAGCGTCATGCCGGGGGCGCGCAGGTTGAGGATGGTGGCGACCACGTTGATCGCGCCCATGATCGAGCTGATGCCCATCAGGTGGATGGCAAAGATGAAGAACGTCACGCTTTCCGGCGCATAGGTGGTGGACAGCGGCGCGTAGAAGGTCCAGCCGAAGTTCGGTCCGCCGCCCGGTGTGAACAGGGTGGAGACCAGCATCAGGAACGCCGCCGGCAACAGCCAGAAACTGAAGTTGTTCATCCGCGGCAGGGCCATGTCCGGCGCGCCGATCATCAGCGGGACCATCCAGTTGGCGAGGCCGACGAAGGCCGGCATCACCGCGCCGAAGACCATCACCAGGCCATGCATGGTGGTCATCTGGTTGAAGAATTCCGGCTGCACGATCTGCAGGCCGGGCTGGAACAGCTCGGCGCGGATCACCATGGCGAACGAGCCGCCCAGCAGGAACATGGAGAACGCGAACCACAGGTACAGCGTGCCGATGTCCTTGTGGTTGGTGGTCAGTACCCAGCGCATCAGGCCCTTGGCGGGGCCGTGGGCGTGGTCGGCGCCGGCATGACCGTGGTCATCGATCACAGCACTCATGTCCTGTCTCCTTCGAACGAATGGGCTGGTCGGCGCGGGGCAACGAGCCCCGACCGGTTGCGGGAACAGACGTCAGGGCGGCTCATTGGCTATCCGCCTGTTTGAGTTCCAGCACTTCTTTAGGCGTAACCATGTCGCCCTTGTTGTTGCCCCAGGCGTTACGCTCATAGGTCACGACCGCGGCGATATCGACTTCCGATAGCTGTTTGCCGAACGCGGCCATGGAGGTGCCGGGCTTGCCGTGGAAGACAATGTTCAAGTGATCCTTGATCGGCCCGGTGGCGATTTTCGAGCCCTTAAGCGCCGGGAACATCGGCGGCAGGCCCTGGCCTTCGGCCTGGTGACAGGCCACGCAAGTGGTGTGGTAGACCTTGTCGCCGCGTTCCTTGAGTTCTTCCAGGGTCCATTCCTTGCTGGTCAGCTCTTTGAGCTGCGCGGCTTCGGCCTTGCGTTCGCCCAGCCATTTTTCGTAGTCGGGCTTGCTCTTGACCTCGACCACGATCGGCATGAAACCATGGTCCTTGCCGCACAGCTCGGCGCACTGGCCGCGATAAATGCCGGGCTTGTCGACGCGGGTCCAGGCTTCGTTGACGAACCCCGGAATGGCGTCGCGCTTGACGGCGAAGGCCGGCACCCACCACGAGTGGATCACGTCGGCGGAGGTCACCAGGAAGCGCACCTTGGCGTCGACTGGCAGCACCAGCGGCTTGTCGACTTCAAGCAGGTAGTGCTCGCCCTTGGTGCTCTGGTTGTGGATCTGTTCGGCAGGCGTGGCCAGGTTGCTGAAGAACTCGACGTCCTGGCCCAGGTATTTGTAGTGCCACTTCCATTGGTAGCCGGTGACCTGGACGTCGATCTCCGACTCGCTGGAATCGTACATCTTGATCAGCGTGGCGGTGGCGGGAACCGCCATGGCCACCAGTATCAGGAAGGGCACGATGGTCCAGAGGATTTCCACGCGGGTGTTTTCGTGGAAGTGGGCGGCGTTCTGCCCGGTTGAGCGGCGGTGCATCATCATCGACCAGAACATGGCGCCGAAGACGATGATGCCAATGACCACACAGATCCAGAAGATGGTCATGTGCAGGTCGAACACTGCGTTGCTGATCTGTGTCGCTCCAGGCGCCATATTCACAGTCCAGGCCGCTTGCGCCTGGCTGAAAATCGACCACAACAGGAGGCCCATCCATACGTGTGGATGTCGCGTCATTGCGGGTTCCCCTTATCGTTCTTGTTATCCCGTAGGCGTAACGCCTGCGGCAAGGGATCGGCATTCCAGACTGCTTACTTGACTCGCCGCGCCTTGCTGCACATGCAATCGGGTGTCATCGGCTAACTCCATTCCAAACCGAGTATAGACAGCACCCGCAACCTCGCAACGCGACGGCGTAAATCGTTTGAAACAGCTGGGACTTGCGCCAGAGCCCACGAATGGAGAAGGATGCGCAGCAGAGTGATGGCAAACCGATATAACGGCGACGTATCAAGGATGAGGCAGTTATGAAAAATAGGTCTTAGGAGTTTTTATGCGCCAGCTAAGTTATGTCATTCCTATTTCATTGCCTGTTGTTTCCTGGAGTTGTCATGAACACCGCCGCATTGCGCGAGCAGATCCAAAAAGCCCAACAGCACGAGGCCGAGACCGGCCTGCTGAGTCGTCAGTTGACGGCCCAGTTACCGACGCTGCACCCCGCCATCCAGCTCCCGGACGCGAACGCCAACGACGTTCTGGCGCGGTTTGTCGCAGCCTATATCAACGAAGTGCCTGACCTGCTGGATGCAGCCAATGACGTCGCCAGGGAGGCGGGTATCGAGTCGCAGATCAAGCCCGTACTGAAAATTGCCGAGCAGTATTTCCTCCAGCCTCCGACGATCATGGCCGGGCATGTCGGGCTCAACAGCCTGCTCGACGAAGCCTATCTGGCGCACCGGTTTGTCGAGGAGGTCAACGACCTGTACATCAAGCATTTCGGCCAGCCGCTGATCCCCCTGGACATGACGGTTGCCAATCTGATTGCCCATCAGTTGATCGGTGAGGAATTTGCCAACCAACTCGATGAGGTGGTGCACCACGCGTTCGACGAGATGCTCAACGACGAGACGTTTGCACTGGAGTCGGTGGAAACCTACCGCGAGAAGCTCAGCAGCCCGGAAACCGGCGCGGCCTGGAAGCGCTGGCCCTGCATGTCCCGCCGCTTGGGCGTCGGGCTGGAGCTGGATCAGCCGGCTGCTTGATCTATAGGCACACATCAAACCCTGTGGGAGCGAGCTTGCTCGCGAAGGCGTCGGATCAGCAAAATCGTAGTTGACTGACACACCGCTATCGCGAGCAAGCTCGCTCCCACATTGGATCTGTGGTGTTCATGAATCATGTGCCCTACACCCAACCCTTATGGGGTGAGATATCAGGCAGAGGCTGCGCCAACCCCCACGGTCGTGCGCAAGCGTCCTTCCAACCGGCGCTTGAGCCCGCGCGATTCGATCAACAACTTCGAACCCTTGCTGGCATTCGCCCGGCTCCATTCTTCGAGCAATTCCAGGCAGGAATGGTCGATATAGCTCAGGTTGTTGAGCGGCACATGCACCGTCGCGCCTTCGGGAATGGTGTTCAGCACCTGGGTCAGGGCTGGAACCTTGAGGAAGGTCGCCGCACCCACCAAGCGCAGTTCCATCTCGCCGTCCTGGGGCAAGTCGATCAGGCTGATCTTCAGGCGCGAGGCTTTCCACGCCAGTTTCACCAGGGTCAGGCCAAAACCGATCAGCACGCCGGTCAGCAGGTCGGTGAAGATGATCGCCAGCGCCGTCGCGGCGTAGGTGAACATCGGCATCCGGCCATAACGGCCCAGGCCACGGAACGCCTTGATATCCACCAGTTTGAAACCGGTGTAGACCAGCACACCCGCCAGGCTCGCCACCGGGATGCTTTGCAGCACGCTGGACAGCAGCAGCACGAAGAGCAGCAACCACAAACCGTGGAAGATCGTCGACATCCGTGTGGTCGCCCCGGCCTGGACGTTGGCTGAGCTGCGCACGATCACGCCGGTCATCGGCAAGGCACCGAGCAGGCCACAGAGCATGTTGCCGATACCTTGGGCGGACAGTTCACGATCGAAATCCGCCCGCTCGCCGCTGTGCATGCGATCGACGGCAGCCGCCGAGAGCAAGGTTTCCGCACTGGCGATGAAAGCGACCGCGAACGCGGCGATCAACACGGAGGGGTCGGCCAGGTTCAGCAAATCCGTCGGGCGCAGCCAGTCGATGGCTTCGGCCATGTTTTCCGGAACCTCCACGCGCTTGACCTGCAACGCCAGCAGCAGGCTGGCAACCGTTGCCAGGCCCACGCCGAGCAGGGCGCCAGGAACGAAGCGCAGGCTATGGGGGCGAAACTTTTCCCACAGCCACATCACCGCGATCGTCGACAGGCCGAGCAAACCGGCCTGCCAGCCGAACGAAGGTAGAGCCTGGGCCACTGCCGCCGGGAACGCCGCCAGGTTATCCAGCCCGGAAGGCTTGGGCGCCGCGTCGAGCATGACATGGACCTGGGACAAGATGATCAGCACACCGATACCGGCCAGCATGCCGTAGACCACGGCAGGCGCGGTGACCCTGAACCAGCAACCGAGGCGAAAACGCCCGGCCAGCAGTTGCAGCAGCCCGGCCAGCAAAAGGATCGGCCCGAGCATTGCTACGCCATGCTGGCGCACCAGTTCGAAGACCAGCACCGCCAAACCGGCCGCCGGGCCGCTGACTTGCAGCTTGGAGCCAGCCAGGAAGCCCACGATCAAACCACCGACGATACCGGTAATCAAGCCTTTGGCGGGTGGCAGGCCCGATGCAATGGCAATGCCCATGCACAAGGGCAGCGCCACCAGGAATACAACCACCGAAGCCAGGAGCTCCCGTGGCAGAACAGCTTTTAATTGAGCAGCACGCATGGCGACTCTCCCGAAATTTTCTTCAGGCATGGCAAGGCCCGCCCGCGCAAATGGCGGGAGGCTCGACCACACAAGGATGTTTAGGAGCGGTTAGAAGCGCGCTTTGGGCGTCGCCACCGGTATCGGATGGCTGCCATCGAGCGGCAGGAAACAACCCTGGTCCGCATCAAAGGCTTTGATCTCGCTGGTCTCGATGTTGTACACCCAGCCATGGATGAACAACTGGCCGCTGGCCATGCGAGAGGCCACCGAAGGGTGCGTTCGCAAATGCTGCAACTGGGCGATCACGTTCTCTTCGGTGAGGACGGGCATGGTCTGCTTTTCGTCACCGCACGGGCAGTTGTCGTGGACCATGGTCTTGGCGACTTCGGCGTGGCGCAGCCAGGCCTTGACCGTCGGCATTTTTTCCAGGGTGTCGGGGTTGAGCACCGCACGCATGGCGCCGCAATCGGAATGGCCGCAAACGATAATGTGTTGCACACCCAGGGCCAGCACGGCGTATTCAATGGCGGTGGAAACGCCGCCGTTCATTTGTCCGTACGGTGGAACGACGTTGCCGACGTTACGGGTCACGAACAGGTCGCCTGGGGAGCTATGGGTGATCAGCTCGGGCACGATGCGCGAATCGGCGCAGGTGATGAACATCGCCCGGGGTTTCTGGGCGGTGGCGAGTTTCTTGAAGAGTTCTTCCTGTTGGGGAAAGATCTCGTGATGGAAATGCAAAAAGCCGTCAACAATGTGCTGCAGCGCTGCATCGGCGGTTTCCGCCTCGGGTTGGGCTGAAGCCGACGCAGCCAACGGCTGTTTATCCTTGTCACTCATGATTCATCCTCTTGACGGTTACGACGTCAGTGGCTGGTTAAAAAACATCCGGATCGAAGCTCGACCCGTCAGTCACTCGCTGAACAAGGTAGCGGCCGAAACTTAACTCAAACTGAATCGAAGGCTCTAGGACAACGATTCCAGGGGTGGCGAAACACTGGCGCAGTTCATGTCCAGTGCCCGTTCCAAGGTCAACTTTAATCAAATCAACGACATCTGTCGGCCGGGCGGACAGAAGGCATCGCAGTTAAGATTGTAACCATCTCGTCGGTTCAGGCCCAAACGCTTGAGCGTCTTGGCGAAGCGCTGGGCCAGCAGGTCGGCGAACGGGCCTTCGCCGCGCATCCGCACGCCAAACCGGCTGTCATACAGTTCGCCGCCGCGGCTCTGGCGCACCAGGCTCAGCACATGGGCGGCGCGCTGCGGGTAGTGCGCCTGCAACCACTCCTCGAACAGCGGCGCCACTTCCAGCGGCAGGCGCAACATGACGTAGGCGGCATTCTGCGCACCGGCAGCGTGGGCTTCGGTCAGCAGGCTTTCAATCTCGCTGTCGTTGATCATCGGGATCATCGGCGCGCACAGCACGCCGACGTTGATGCCCGCCTCGCGCATGACCTTTATCGCCCGCAACCGGGCCTTCGGCGCCGCCGCGCGGGGTTCGAGGATGCGCTTGAGTTCGTCGTCCAGCGTGGTGAGGCTGATCATCACATGTACCAGGCGTTGCTCTGCCAGTTCGGTCAGCAGGTCGAGGTCGCGCAGGATCAATGAACCCTTGGTGACGATTGTCACCGGGTGCCGATAGCGCAGCAGCACTTCGAGAATCCGCCGGGTGATGCGCTGTTCGCGTTCGATCGGCTGGTAGGGATCGGTATTGGAACCCAGGGCAATCGGCGCGCATTGATAGCCGCGCCGCGACAGTTGCTCTTCCAGCACATCGGCGGCGTTGGTCTTGGCGATCAGCCTGGTTTCGAAATCCAGCCCGGGCGACATGTCCCAGTAGGCATGGCTGGGGCGCGCATAGCAGTAGATGCAGCCGTGTTCGCAGCCTCGATAAGGATTGATCGAACGATCGAAAGGGATATCCGTGGAGGTGTTTCGAGTGATGATGGTCTTGGCCGTTTCGATGCGCACCTCGGTGCCCTGGGTCGGTGGAACTTCCTGATACCAGCCATCGTCCTCGGCCACCGAACGGCTCGGCGCGAAGCGGTTGTGCGGGTTGGTGGCGGTGCCGCGGCCACGGGGCGGAAGTGAGACGGACATGGGAATACTCCGAAAGCTGTATGCGCATACAGTATTCGCTGCCGTCGATTCAAGCCAGTGCCGTTTGGCGGTTCAGGAAAAGCAGGCCCTGGTTCACGGCGCTTTGACGTCTTGCTCACAGGCTTTTAACCGAGGCGAACCGAAACTGACGACTTCAAAATCCTTGGTCGGCGGTTGCTCCTCATGCTCAAGCTCTGTTTGCGTTCCCTGCTTTGCCTGGCGTTGCTCGTCGCGCTGGTCGACTCCGCCGCCCAGGCCGCCACCGGCGCCGAGGCCAGGCCCGGCGAATGGGCCCAGCCCGTGGAAAAACGCTACGACCTCTACCAGATGTCGCCTACGCTCTACCGCAGTTCCTTGCCGGACGGCGGTGCCTTGCCCCTGTTGGCGAAACTCGATATCGGCACAGTCATCAATTTTCTGCCTGATTCGGACGCGAACTGGTTGTCCGCGCCTGACATCAAGCAAGTGCAGCTGCCCTATCGCACCAATCACGTCGACGACAGTGATGTTCTCAAGGCCCTGCGCGCCATCCAGGACGGGCAAGCCAGGGGGCCGGTGCTCATGCATTGCAAGCACGGCTCGGACCGTACCGGCTTGATGGCCGCCATGTACCGGGTGGTTGTGCAGGGCTGGAGCAAGGAAGACGCCCTGGAGGAAATGACCGAAGGCGGTTTCGGCGACAGCCATCACTTCAAGGACGGGGTTCGCTACATGATGCAAGCCGATGTCGAGAAGCTCCGTGTTGCCTTCAGAGACGGCGATTGCAGTACCAGCGTCTTTGCGCTGTGCTCGTTGAAAGGCTGGGTCAATTCAACGACCACGGCGCGTCACCTCGATCCTCAGTCATTGGCTCCTTCACGCTGATTGGTCGCGCTGAGGAAGGCGCTTATGGATTCGGATAACGGCCGCGAGTCGCCCCGCCCGAATATGTGTTCGCGAAGCGCCCTGCCGGTCGTCGCTTTAAAGATCCCGTCGCGCTGGAACCTCTGGAAAACCGACTCGGCCAGGGCCTTGGACCACGAGTAGGCGTACACTCTTGCGCCGTAGCCCGTCACCATATGGTCCAGCCCGTTGGCCAGGCGTGCATTGGCAATTACCGGCAAGTGGCGGGTCTTTTCGCTGACCTGCTGGAAGACTTGCTGGACGCTGCGTCCATCGGCGTGGGTACGGTGCAACTCGAAATCCAGCAGCGCGTTGCGCAACTCGTTGGCGGTTTCCCAACTGGCCTGGGTGCTTATGAGCCTCATGAACTGATCGGCCATCTCGTCAGGCAAGGCTGCTCCGGTTTGATGATGCGCCGATATGCGGATCAAAAACTCCTTGGCGAAGCACCATTTTTCGAGCAGGCAACCGGCGAATTCGACCGTATCGCGGGATAACTTGATGATGGCCGATATGTCCCGATAGGCTGCCTGGCTCAAGACCTGATGCAGGCAATGACCGAATTCATGGACAAGGATGCGTAGCTGCAGATGGTCGAGCAGGGTCGGGTTCGCTGCTGTCCCCCGTGGCAACCAGCCATGCAGGACGGCGATAGGGCGTCGGAGCACGCCTTCGGCGGTAATCTGACGGTCGCGAATGGTCGTGGTGTGAGAGAAACCTCCTCGGTCATCTGATTTGAATGGATCGAAATAGATATAACCGATGCTCGTTCCGCTCTCCGATACCTCAAAAAGACGCACGTCGGGATCCCAGGTGACCACATCCTGGCGTTCGATGAAATTTACAGCGAATAGATTCGACGCTATCACCATCAGCTTGGAAAAGACCGCTTCCAGTGGGAACCAGGCACTCAGTACTTCCTGGGAAATGCCCGCTGCCTGCTGGCGAAGTTTTTCCGCCAGGTATTGGTAGTCCCAAGGTTCGGGCTCGCTGAGGCCTCGTTCCCTGGCGGAGGCCTTGAGCTGTTCGGCCTCCACACAAAAGGTGCCCTGCTGCGACTGGAGCTGGTTGTCCAGGAAAGCCAGTACCTGTTCGGCGGACCCTGCCTGCTCTGCCGCGACCGCCCATTCAGCGAAATCCGTATAGCCCATCAAGTTCGCGTACTCGTGCCGATCGTCCAGCAGCTGCCTGAGGACGATGCCATTGTCGAACTGCCCGGCTTGCGGTCCTTGATCGGAAGCACGCGTGCTGTAGGCCTCGTGGATCTGCTGGCGCAACAACCGATTATCGGCGTAGCGGGTGACGATGCGATGCGACTCTTCATTGAGGGTCAGCAGCCATCCCGTGCGGTCGACCTTGCGGGCCAGGTGGGCCATGTGCTGTTTGAATGCCACCGGCAAGCCGCTGAGCAGGGCCTCATCGTCAATGAGGATGTCCCAGGCATTGTTGGCCGACTCCAGCTGTTCCATAAACAGGCCTTCGGCGTTTTGAATACGAACCTGAACCAGGCTCAGGTCGCCCTCTGTGTTCACTGGCGCGTTTTCACGGAACTCTAGCAGAATTTTTTCCAGGACCCTCTTGCGTGCCGCTTCGAAATTCCTGGCTATCTCGCTGTTGTTCAGGCGCTCGTAGAGCTGAAACAGTTCGGTGTTCTGTTGCAGCCCGACCTGAAAGTCGCGCAACCGTACATCGCAGTCGAGCGAGGCCTGCTTCCAGGCGTCACCTGCCCGGGTCGAGGTCAGGCGGTTCAGCAGATAGCCGAAACCCTCCAGCCGCGTGTGGATTTCGTCCATTGCCAAGACGAGGTCGTCCCAGGTTGGGAAGGGGGTCTGGCTGGCAATGATCGCGGCAACTTTGATGCGGCTTTCGGCGATTATCTGGTCGAGGGCCGGGGAAAAGTGTTCGGCCTGGACGCGCGCGAAGGGCGGCAGGTCGTAATCTTGCAACAGGGGATTGTCTGCATTTGGCATCGGGACGCTTCCTTTCATTGTGGACGTGTCGGACCAGTCTGAAGAGGAAGGCAGGGCACCCTGCGGTATATATGTATCGCTTCCGGGCCGGGCGGCCCGGAAGGTAATGCAGAAGGTTTCAGTCGGTTTTTTTCTTCAGCTTCGGGTTGGGGACGAACTGCGATGCAAGCCGATGTCGAGAGACTCCGTATGGCTCTGAGAAATGGCGATTGCCGTATCAGCGTCTTTGCGCTGTGCTCGTTGAAAGTTGGGTCAATTCAACGATTACGGCGCGTCAGCTCGATTCTTAGATTTTGCCTCTTCCACGCTGATCGGTAGCGCGGAGGAAGGCGGCTATGGATTCGGACAACGGCCGCGAGTCGCCCGTCCCGAATATGTATTCGCGAAGCGCCTTGCCGGTCTGCGCGTCGAACAATCCGTCGCGCTGGAACCTCTGGAACACGCTCTCGGCCAGGGCGTTGGACCACGGGTCGGCGTACAGTGTTGCGGCATAGCCCGCCGCCATGTAGTCCAGCCCATTGGCCAGGCGAGCATTGGCTACCACAGGCAAATGGCTGACCTTTTCGCTAATCTGCTCGAATACCTGCTGAGCGCTGCGCCCATCAGCGTGGGTGCGGTGCAACTCGAAATCGAGCAGTGCGTTGCGCAGTTCGGTGGCGGTTTGCCAGCTGACCTGGGTGGTGATGAGCCTAATGAAATGATCGGCCATCTCGTCCGGTAGTGCTGCTCCGGTTTGATGATGCGCCGATACGCGGATCAGGCATTCCTTGGAAAAGCACCATTTTTCCAGCAGACACCCGGCAAATTCGGCTGTATCGCGGGATGCCGAGTTGATGCCCGAGACATCACGATAGGCTGCCTGGCTCAAGACCTGATGCAGGCATTGGCCGAACTCATGGAACAGAATGCGTAGCTGCTGATGGTCGAGCAACGTCGGGTTCTCGTCTGTTCCCCGCGGCAACGAGCCATGCAGGACGGCGATGGGATTTCGGGGCCGGCCTTCGGCGGTCATCAGCCGGTCGCGAATGGTCGTGGTATGAGGAAAGCCCATCCCGTTAGCAGGCTCGAACAGATCGAAATAGATATAACCAATGGGCGTTCCGCCCTCAGAGACTTCAAAAAGACGCACGTCAGGAGCCCAGGTGCCCACCTCCTTACGTTCGATGAAGTTCACTGCAAATAGATCTGACGCCATCACCAGCAGCTTGGAAAAGACCGCCTCCAATGGAAACCAGGCACTCAATTCTTCCTGCGAGATGCCTGCCGCCTGCCGACGGAGTTTTTCCGCCAGGTACCGGTAATCCCAAGGTTCGGGCTCGCCTAAACCTTGTTTCCTGGCGAAAGCCTTGAGTTGCTCGGCTTCCAGGTTGAAGGTGCTCTGCTGCGACTGGAGTTGGTTGTCCAGGAAAGCCAGGACCTGTTCGGTGGACTCGGCCTGCTCCGACGCGACCGCCAATTGAGCGAAATCCGTGTAGCCCAACAGTTTTGCATATTCGTGCCGGTCGTCCAGCAGTTGCTTGAGGACGGGGCCATTGTCGAATCGGACGGGATGCGGTCCTTGATCAGAAGCGCGCGTGCTGTAGGCCATGTCGGTCACCTTGCGCAAAAAGCGATAATCGGCATAGTGCGTGACGATGCGATGTGACTCTCGGTCAAGGGTTAGTAGCCATCCCGTGAGCCCAGCCTCGCCTGCCTGATTGGCCATGCGCTGTTTGAATGCCGCCGGCAAGCCGCTGAGCTGGGCTTCATCGTCAATGGCTACGCTCCAGCCTTTATTGGCCTTGTACAGCAGGTCCAGAAAAGTATCTTCAGCTTTTCGAATGCGAACCTTTATCAGGTTCAAGTCACCCCCCGTGTTCTCCGGCAAGTTTTCACGAAACTGCCGCAGGATTTTTTCCAGGACTCTTGTGCGCGCCCGTTCGAAATTCCTGGCTATCTCGCTGTTCGCCAAGCGCTGGTAGAGCTGGAAGAGCTCGGCGTTTTGTTGCAGTCCGACTCGAAAGTCGCGCAATCGCGGCCCGCAATCGAGCAATGCCTGCTGCCAGGTTTCGCCTGTCCGGGTCAAGGTCAGGCGGTGTAGCACATAGCGAAAACCCTCCAGCCGGCTGTGAACTTCATCCATCGCCACGACGAGGTCGTCCCAGGTTGGGAGGATTGTCTGGCTGGTAATGATCTCAGCGACCTTGGCGCGGCTTTCGGCGATTATCTGGTCGAGAGCCGGGGAGAAGTGTTCGGCCTGGACGCGCGCGAAGGGCGGCAGGTCGTAAGCTTGCAGTAGGGGATTGTCTGCATCTGGCATCGGGACGCTTCCTTTCATTGTGGACGTGTCGGACCAGTCTGAAGAAGAAGGCAGGGCGCCCTGAGGTATATATGTATCGCTTCCGGGCCGGGCGGCCCGGAAGGTGATGCCGAAGATTTCAGTCGGTTTTTTTCTTCAACTTGGGGTTGGGAAAGAACTGCACCGCCTGGACCTTGGCGTCCGGCGCTTTCAAAGCGGACGTATTGACCCGGGTGCCCAATTCCTTGGGCACCGACAGGCCTTGTTCGTTGAGCGTGTCGGAATAACCACAAGCCACGCACTCGCGATGGGGCACGCCGTCTTCATTCCACATCATCAACTTGTCCGGCTCACTGCACGCTGGGCAGACTGCCCCGGCGATGAAGCGTCGTTTGGTAATCACAGGCCCCTCACTCATGCTGCCGCGTCCTCGCTCAGGCCGCTATGGCGCAAGAGTGCGTCAATCGAAGGCTCGCGGCCACGGAAGTCGACGAACAGCACCATCGGCTCCTGGGAGCCGCCGCGCGCCAGGATCGCCTCGCGAAAGGCGCGACCGGTGTCGGCGTTGAGCACGCCGTCTTCTTCGAATCTGGAGAACGCATCGGCCGACAGCACTTCCGCCCATTTGTAGCTGTAGTAACCCGCCGCGTAACCGCCGGCGAAGATATGCGCAAAGCTGTTGGGGAAGCGGTTGTAGGCAGGCGGACGCATCACCGACACCTCGTCACGTACACCTTCGAGCACTTGCAGCACGCTGCGGCCATCGCCATGGGTGGCGTGCAGTTCGAAGTCGAACAGCGAGAATTCCAACTGGCGGACCATCATCAGGCCGGACTGGAAGTTCTTCGCCGCGAGCATTTTCTCCAGCAGGTCCTGGGGCAATGGCTCACCGGTTTCGTAGTGACCGGAAATCAGCGCCAGGCCTTCAGGCTCCCAGCACCAGTTTTCCATGAACTGGCTCGGCAGCTCCACGGCGTCCCAGGCCACGCCGTTGATGCCCGATACGCCGGCATGGTCGACGCGGGTCAGCAGGTGATGCAGGCCGTGGCCGAACTCGTGGAACAGCGTGGTCACTTCATCATGGGTCAGCAACGCCGGCTTGCCACTGTCGGCCGGGGTGAAGTTGCACACCAGGTTGGCGACCGGGCTTTGCAGCGCGCCATCAAGGGTGCGGCGACGATCGCGGGCGCCATCCATCCAGGCGCCGCCACGCTTGTTGGGGCGCGCGTACAGATCGAAGAAGAAGCGCCCGACGTGCTGGCCGTGTTCCTTGATCTCGAACAGGCGCACGTCCGGATGCCAGGCGTCGAAACCCTTCAGTTCAGCGATCTCGATGCCATAGAGGCGTTGCACGATGGCGAACAGGCCGCTCAGTACCTTGTCGATAGGGAAGTAGGCGCGCAGGGCTTCCTGGGCGACGCTGTAACGTTGCTGGCGGAGTTTTTCGCCATAAAAGCCGCTGTCCCAGCTTTGCAGGTCGGGGCAGCCCTGTTCGGCGGCGAAGGCTTTCAATTGTTCCAGGTCCTGGGCGGCGAACGGTTTGCTGCGCTTGGCCAGGTCGCGCAGGAAGCTGAGCACCTGATCGCTGGATTCAGCCATCTTGGTTGCCAGGCTCAATTCGGCGAAGTTGGCGAAACCCAGCAACTGGGCCAGTTCCTGGCGCAGGTCGAGGATCTGCTCCATCACCGGGCCGTTATCGTTCTGACCGGCGTTCGGGCCCTGGTCCGAGGCGCGGGTGCAGTAGGCGGCGTAGACTTCTTCGCGCAGGGCGCGGTCTTCGGCGTAGGTCATTACCGCGTAGTAGCTGGGAAACTCCAGGTTGATCAGCCAGCCGTCGAGGCCTTTGGCCTGGGCCGCGGCGGCCATCTGCGCCTTGGCCGAGTCGGTCAGGCCGGCGAGGGCGGCCTCAGAGGTGACATGCTTGGTCCAGGCCTGGGTCGCGTCGAGCAACTGGTTGGAAAAGCGGCTGCCCAGTTCGGACAGCTTGCTTTGCACTTCGGCGTAGCGCTTTTGCTGCTCGGGCGGCAGATCGATGCCCGACAGGCGGAAGTCGCGCAGCGAATGTTCCAGGATGGTTTTCTGGGCCACGTCGAAACCGGCGGCCTCGGGGCTGTTCGCCAGGGCTTCGAACGCCTGGAACAGTTCGCGGTTCTGGCCCAGCTCGGTGGAATAGGCACTCAGCGCCGGCAGGCAAGCCTCGTAGGCTTCGCGCAACTCGGGACTGTTGCGCACCGCGTTCAAATGGCTCACCGGGCTCCAGGCCGCGCCTAGGCGATCATTGAGCTCATCCATTGCCAATACCAGGCCGGCCCAGGTGGGCTGTTTGACTTGGGTCTTGAGGATCTCGGCGATGGCGGCACGGTTGTCAGCCAGGATCTGCTCGATGGCCGGTTGCACGTGCTCGGCACGGATCGCCGAGAATGGCGGCAGGTCGTAGGGCTGCAAAAGAGGGTTGTTCACGCTCACGGTTGGCACCTTGGCTGGAAGAAACATGGGCCCATCTTAATTACAATCGACGTTCACCGCAGCTAGCAGCGCCTATCATCGGACAAGAGAGAGCCTATCGTGACCCTTCGAACGTACCAGAACCACAGCCCGCGGCTTGCCCGGGGCGCTTTTGTCGACAGCACCGCGGTGGTGATCGGCGACGTCGAGATCGGCGAAGACAGCTCTGTCTGGCCGCTGACAGTCATTCGCGGCGACATGCACCGCATCCGCATCGGCGCCCGCACCAGCGTCCAGGACGGCTGCGTGCTGCACATCACCCACGCCGGGCCGTTCAATCCCGATGGCTTCCCCTTGCTGATCGGCGACGACGTGACCATCGCCCACAAAGTCATGCTCCACGGCTGCTCGGTGGGCAGCCGGATCCTGATCGGCATGGGCAGCATTGTCATGGATGGCGCGGTGGTCGAGGACGACGTGATTATCGGCGCCGGTAGTCTCGTACCGCCGGGCAAGCGCCTGGAGAGCGGCTTTTTGTATGTGGGAAGCCCGGTGAAGCAGGTCCGGCCGCTGACGGACAAAGAGCGGGCCTTTTTCACCTACAGCGCGGCGAACTACGTGAAGCTCAAGGATTTGCATCTGGCCGAAGGCTACGACCAGCCTTGAGTGATTTGCCAGGCCCTTATTCTCGTGGCGAGGGAGCTTGCTCCCGCTGGGCTGCGTAGCAGCCCCACTTACTTCCTCAGGACCAGCCATGCACTACCAGACCATACTCTTCGACCTCGACGGCACGCTTACCGACCCGCGCGAGGGCATCACCCGTTCGATCCAGTTCGCCCTGGGCAAACTGGGCATCGACGAACCCGACCTGACCCGTCTCGAACATTTCATCGGCCCACCGTTATTGCAAGCCTTCATGCAGTTCTATGCCTTCGATGAAGCGAAAGCCTGGGACGCGGTGAATTTCTATCGCGAGCGCTTCAAGGTCACCGGTCTGTACGAAAACCGCGTGTTCGACGGTGTCGTGCCGCTGCTGGAGACGCTCGGTGGCCAAGGCCGACAGCTCTACATCGCCACGTCCAAGCCCTGGGTTTTCGCCCGGGAAATCGCCCGTCATTTCGATTTCGCCCGGCACTTCAAAGTTATCTACGGCAGCGAACTGGACGGCACCCGTACCAACAAGGTCGAGCTCATCGCCCACCTGATGGCCGAAGAAAGCCTCGACCCGGCCAGCACCCTGATGATCGGCGATCGCAAACACGACTTGATCGGCGCGCGCAGCAATGGCCTGGACGCGGCGGCGGTGGGGTATGGGTTCGGCAGTTTCGAGGAGCTGAGCGCGGAGAACCCGGTACATCATTTCCAGACGCTGAAGGACTTGCACCAAGCGTTTTTACGGGGCTGAAAACGCCACTCTAGGAAAGGTCCGACGTGCTCTGAGGAATCGTCTGATTGTTAGCACCTGCCACCGGGCATAGGTTCTCTGCAGAAAATTTATTCATCGAGCAAGGAGAACGGCATGATTCAGCTCTCGCAAACGGAGCAGGTGATCTGGGATATGTATTTCGTCAGCGCCTTGCCGCAAGTGATGCAGCAGTTGCCGGGCCGTCGGCCCGAGCTGATTGCGGAGAGTGCGGCTGAAGTGGCCGATGAAATGCTGGTAGAGCGCCGCGAGCGTCGCCCGGTGGCACAAAGGACTCTGCCGGTCAGGGACGCAACGATAAAATGAAATAATAAATCCGGGACATGGTGGACCCCTGTGGCGAGGGAGCTTGCTCCCGCTCGGCTGCGAAGCAGTCGTAAAACCAGCGGATAAGGTGTGCCTGAAGCCCCACGCCCGGCGGATTTTGGGGCCGCGCCACGCCCCAGCGGGAGCAAGCTCCCTCGCCACGCGAGCCCGGCGTTGTTCACTCCGGCGCGTCAAACACCAGCGACCCCTTGATCGTCGCCCAATGCGCCGCTTCGGCGTCGCCCAGCTTCTCGGCCTTGACGTAGCTCAGGGCGAGCATTGTGCGCGTGCCCGGCAGTACCAGGGCGAGCTGATACTGAAAGACCTTTTCGTTGCCCTTGTTGAACTGGCTGCGTAGCTCGATGGCTTCGACTTCCTGCCGAGCCCCCACGCGTAACGTGGCGCCGGGTTGGCAGCGCAGGTCCTGGACCTGCTTTTCCAGGCGCTTGATCTGGTCGTCGAGGTTGCTTTGCAGGGTTTCTCCTTCGGCGAGCAGGCTGCGGCTGACGATCAGGGACGTGCCTAGTTCGGGGAACTTGAGGATGTTGATCGAGGCGTCGAGCAACTCGCTGGGCGGCAGCTGGAGCTGAAATTCATTCAAACGGTAAGTCATGGCGCATCAGGTCTCGAAGTTAGCCTTTGGGTTAGCCTTTGGGAAAGGCGGCAGCGACGTTGGCATCGATGCTGGCCTTGACGCCCTGGCCGTCCGGCGTGGCACCGGGGCCGCCGCCGTTGTTCAGGTGCAGCACACCGCCGGTGTTGAACTCGGCATCGCCGCTGGCGTAGAAGCTGATCTGCACGCCGGTCAGGTTGATCTGACCGCTGGCGTTGAGCTCCAGGATGCTCTCGCCGCATACCAGGCGCAGGTTCTCGCCCACTTCAATGACGTAGCTCTGGCTGATGCTGTCGGTCTTGCGCTGGCCCACCGACAGGATGTCCTCCTGCTTGACGATGCGCAGGCGGTTGTTGCCGATGATCACCGTTTCGTCGTGGCCGATGCTCTTGGTGCGGTCGTGGCCGACCGAATGGCTCTCATCCACCTCGACCACGGTGTCCTGGTTGCGCTCGGCATGGATGTAAAGCTGCTCGGCGCCTTTCTTGTCTTCCATGCGGATTTCATTGAAATTTGCCGGCGTGCCACCCTTGCTCGAACGGCTTTTCATGCCGCTCTGGGTGGCATTCTCAGGCAGGTCGTAAGGCACGGTTTGCTCGGCGTTGTAGACACGGCCGGTGATGATCGGTCGATCCGGGTCGCCTTCAAGGAAGCTGACGATGATTTCCTGGCCGATACGCGGAATCTGCATCGAGCCCCAGTTTTTCCCGGCCCAGCTTTGCGACACGCGAATCCAGCACGAACTGTTTTCGTTGGATTGATCGTGGCGATCCCAATAGAAGTGCACCTTCACCCGGCCGAACTGGTCGGTCCAGATTTCCTCGCCCTTGGGCCCGACCACCGATGCGGTCTGCGGCCCTTTGACGATCGGACGGTGGGTAATCGCCATCGGACGAAAGCTTTGCTGGGCGTCGATGCAGGTCAGGCTGCTTTCGAACTGTGCCGAAGGTGCGCCGACGCCGCTCTCGCCGCTTTCCTGAGAGAGGTAATAACGCGCGCCGACGATCAGGTATTCGCGGTTCTGGTCCTGGCGGCTGAAGCCGGTCAGGCTGAACAAATGCCCCGAGCCCAGGCCTCGGGCGTTGCCCGCCAGCTCGACCTGTTCGTGCAGGGTCTGCAAGGCTTCGATGCGGGTGCGGGCGTAGTGCTCGCCGTCCTCGCTCTGCACGTAGGTACCGGGATAGTCATACAGAGGATAGTCGCCAGCGGTGTGCGGGCGCGGCATGGCCGAACGTACATCGATGCGCGCGCTGGGACGCTGGAAGTCGTAGTCGTTGAGCTCAAGCGACCCCGGTTGGACTTCCTGAGCCAGGTGCCAATCATGAATATGATCGCGTTCGCGCTGCTGCTCGTTCTTCGGGTAGTACGGCACCGAGCCGTAGCCGGGCGCTTGGGTATGGGCGCCGTAGGCGTCGGCCAGCACCAGCACATGGCGACCCTGTTCATGACGGAAGAAGTAGTAGATGCCTTCCTGCTCCATCAGCCGGCTGACGAAATCGAAGCTGGTCTCACGGTACTGGACGCAGTACTCCCACTCGCGATAAGGGCGGCTGAGGGCGTCTTCGAAGTCGGAGAAACCCAGGTCGCGGAACACTTGCTTGATGATCTGCGGAACCGTCAGGTTCTGGAAAATCCGGCAGTCGGAGGTGCGCGTCAGCAGCCACAGCCAGGGCCTTAGCGTGGCCTGGTAGCTGGCAAACTGGCCTTGGTCGATGTTCTGGCTGAAGCGCGCGACGATGCCGTGGAAATAGCGCTCGCCGCCACCGTCCAACTGCAGGCCTACGCACATGGGTTTGCCGAGTACCTGGTTGAGGTCGATGGCGTTGTCCAGAGAGTGCAGCTGCAACTCATAGTTGAACAGCCGCCCCAGCTCTTCGCCGCCGCCCATGTCCTTGAGCAGCAGCACCTCGGGTCCCAAGGGGCTGGTGATTTTCGCCAGGCGGGAGGCTTGGTTGAATAGCATCGGTTGTCCTTATCGCTGCCGCAGTCCCTTATGCTGGCGAAGACTGCAATCGTCTGATTCAAAAAATCAACAGAATATGCCCTTCGACGGCTTCTGCAGAGGCGTGAATCGCCAGAGTGGTGACGCTGATCGCATAATGTAGAGGGTTACCTGGAGGAGAGGAACCCGGTTCTTGATTGTTGCCAGGCATTACCCGAATATCTGCTCCTCCACGCGTCACCTCATGTCCATGGAAAGCGATTACCGTGACCTCATACCGCATTCAAGAAGCCGATCTCGAAATCCCCGATACCTGGCAGGACCAGAGCATCAACATTTTCAAGCTGCCGGCAGTGGGACCCGCCAAAGAGGCCAGTTTCGTCATCAGCCGCGATGCCACCCAGGGTGACGCTCCCTTTGCCGAGTACGTGGACCGCCAACTCAAAAGCGCGGAGCAGCAATTGCCGGGCTTCAAGCTGGTTCAGCGCTGGGACACGGTGCTGCATGGACACACCACCACCTTGCTGGATTACACCTGGCAGCGCGAAGGACGCGACCTGATGCTGCGCCAGGTGTTCATCGAGCGTAAGCCGTCCGTGCTGATCACCACCTTGACCACCACACCCAACGACTTCGCCTATCACGAGCCGGCCTGGAAGCTGGCGATGCATTCGCTCAAGCCACAGCCTCCGATTGCCTGAGATTCGATACGTGCCATTGCGCAGTCAGACCAAACAGTGAGGTAGATTCCCGCGATGGATGCACAGGCAGCAGCCCGGCTGGGTGACGAAATAGCCCACGGGTTCGGGTTGGCCGCGATGGTCGCCGGAGCCGTGGCCGGCGCCTTGCTCGGCGCTGCGGTCGTCGCCGCGACGGTTGCCACGGGCGGTGTGGCGCTGGCGATCATGGCCGGCTCGATCGCGGCTGGCGGCTTGTCGATGTTCCAGATCGTCAAGGGCCTGTCCACCATATTCAACCTGCCCGAGCCGACCACGGGGGCGTTGATAATGGGCAGCTTCAACGTATATATCAACGATCGAAATGCCATGCGGGCGGGCGAAGACATCGCCTCCTCCTGCACCGGCCTGCCAATGAATCATCCGATCTGGCCCTTTCCGGTGCTGATCGCCGAAGGCAGCGCCACGGTGTTCATCAACGGCAAACCGGCCGCGCGCCTGCACAGCAAGATGGTCTGCGGCGCTCATATCAAGACGGGCAGCCCGAACACCTTCATCGGTGGGCCGACGGTGTCGGTGGCGTTTGTGCTCGACCTCGAAGGCTGGATGCATTCCGGGTTGGAAGTGTTGGGGTTGCTGGCGGCGGGCGCCGCATTGGTGATGGCCGCAATGGCGGGTATTGCCGTTCTCGTCGAATTCGTCGTGGTGGGCGGCCTGATCGTGGGAAGCATGGAGCTTCTCGGCGATTTAGGCGACCGTCTGGGGCCAGGCTATCGTGACCTGCTGCAAGGCGTCGCCGGAATGGCGATGCTGGGGCTGAGCCCGAAAATGGCGAAGGCGGCCAAGCCTGCCGAACTGCCGCCGCCCAAGTACAAGCCTGGCGTGACCGAGGCCGATATCCTGGCCATGCCGAAGGGGTCTCGACCCGAAGCCCACAAGTATTTGTCACCGCAGTATGTGAAAGAACATCTGGCCCAGTTCGAGAACGGTGCCTCGCGCTTCACCACGAAGAACAACCTGGACAAGTACGGCATCGCCCAGCGCGACGGCACGACGTTCCTCATGCCCAAAGCTGAAGCCGATCAATTGGTTGCCAATGCCAAGGGCGATAAGAGGGCATTGGAGAAGGCGCTTGGGCTTCCAGAAAATACCTTGGAAAGTAGTACCCTTGTCCGGGTCGATATTCCCGCACCTAAAGACATGAACCTGCGGATTCCGTCGGGCAATGAGGCCGGCGCTAACGAATTCTGGATTCCAGGCGGCAAGCTGCCGACCGGTGCCAGCGAAGCGGTCATCGACGCCGGGGGCATCTCACCCAAAGATTTCAGTTGGACGGCATTATGACCGTAGAGGTAGTCAAACCATGAAGTTTCAAGATGTCCTAGTCAGTCGCGAACACATGTTTTCCGTGGGCATAGAACAGGATTCGGGTCGGTTTTATGTCTCCATCCCGGTCAGCAATGGCATGGCTGACTACGAGGAATATTACGAAATTAATCAGGCGACCTTTGAGCTGTTCAAGCGTGACCCGGAAGCTGCGCTTCCTTTTGTGTCGCGTTGCAGAAAACGTGAGTTGGACGAGCTGTTGATCATTCAACCGGGAACGAAGCGCGGCACAGCCATCTGACCGCCGAAAGGGCCGGTGGGTCGCAGTTTTCACTAGGTCCGTAGATACCCCGTGGCGAGGGAGCTTGCTCCCGCTGGGCTGCGTAGCAGCCCCTTTTGTGAGCGCTTCGCACTCAAGCGGGAGCAAGCTCCCTCGCCACGGGATCAGCGTTTTTCTTGAGGGAGTCAGGCTGGGGTTGTTCTGCGGTGAACCTCACTGCTTGGCCTTCGCCGGAAACAAAGCTTTCACCGCCGCCTCGATCACGCCCTTGATGCCCTTGCCCTTGGGGTCCACGGCGCTGGCGCCACCGGAGTTGAGGTCAAGGCGGCCGCCGGTGTCGATGTTGCCGTTGCCACTGGCGTAGAGGTTGAACGCGGTGCCGGAGATATTGATCTCGCCACTGGCGTTGAACTCCAGCACGCTTTTGCCACACACCAGCCGAATCTGCGAACCCGCCTCGATGAGGTATTGGGTCGCGATGCTGTCGCTCTTGGCCCCGCCGACGAGCAACGTGTCGTTGCGCTGTACGGCCCGCAGCCGGTCTTCGCCAATGCGTACGGTTTCGTTGCGGTCGATATTCTTGCGACGATCGCGACCCACCCAGTGGCTTTCATCCACTTCCACGGCGATGTCCTGGTTGCGCTCGGCGTGGATGTAAAGTTGCTCGGCGCCCTTTTTATCTTCCATGCGGATTTCGTTGAAATTCGTCGGCGTGCCGCCCTTGCTCGAACGACTCTTGGTACCGCTCTGGGTGGCATTGGCGGGCAACGCATAGGGGACGGTCTGTTCGGCGTTATACACACGACCGGTGACGATGGGCCTGTCAGGATCCCCTTCAAGGAAACTGACGATGACTTCCTGGCCGATGCGCGGGATCTGCACCGAGCCCCAATTCTTTCCGGCCCAAGCCTGCGACACGCGAATCCAGCACGAACTGTTTTCGTTGGATTGATCGTGGCGATCCCAATAGAAGTGCACCTTCACCCGGCCGAACTGGTCGGTCCAGATTTCCTCGCCCTTGGGTCCGACCACCAAAGCTGTCTGCGGCCCCTTGACGATGGGGCGGTGGGTGATTGCCATCGGGCGGAAGCTTTGCTGGGCGTCGATGCAGGTCAGGCTGCTTTCGAACTGTGCCGAAGGTGCGCCGACGCCGCTCTCGCCGCTTTCCTGAGAGAGGTAATAACGCGCGCCGACGATCAGGTATTCGCGGTTCTGGTCCTGGCGGCTGAAGCCGGTCAGGCTGAACAAATGCCCCGAGCCCAGGCCTCGGGCGTTGCCCGCCAGCTCGACCTGCTCGTGCAGGGTCTGCAAGGCTTCGATGCGGGTGCGGGCGTAGTGCTCGCCGTCCTCGCTCTGCACATAGGTACCGGGATAGTCATACAGAGGATAGTCGCCAGCGGTGTGCGGGCGCGGCATGGCCGAACGTACATCGATGCGCGCGCTGGGACGCTGGAAGTCGTAGTCGTTGAGCTCCAGCGAACCCGGTTGGACTTCCTGGGCCAGGTGCCAGTCGTGGATATGATCCCGTTCACGCTGCTGCTCGTTCTTCGGGTAATACGGCACCGAGCCGTAGCCGGGCGCTTGAGCATGGGCGCCGTAGGCGTCGGCCAGCACCAGCACATGGCGACCCTGTTCATGGCGGAAGAAGTAGTAGATGCCTTCCTGCTCCATCAGCCGGCTGACGAAATCGAAGCTGGTCTCACGGTACTGGACGCAGTACTCCCACTCGCGGTACGGCCGGCTGAGGGCGTCTTCGAAGTCGGAGAAACCCAGGTCGCGGAACACCTGCTTGATGATCTGCGGAACCGTCAGGTTCTGGAAAATCCGGCAGTCTGAGGTGCGCGTCAGCAGCCACAGCCAGGGCCTTAGCGTGGCCTGGTAACTGGCAAACTGGCCCTGGTCGATGTTCTGGCTGAAGCGCGCGACGATGCCGTGGAAATAGCGCTCGCCGCCACCGTCCAACTGCAGGCTGACGCACATGGGTTTACCCAGCACCTGGTTGAGGTCGATGGCATTGTCCAGCGAGTGCAGCTGCAACTCATAGTTGAACAACCGCCCCAACTCTTCACCGCCGCCCATGTCCTTGAGCAGCAGCACCTCGGGCCCGAGGGGGCTGGTGATTTTCGCCAGGCGGGAGGCTTGGTTGAATAGCATTGGGGGTCTCGTGCAGGTTAGTAGCTGAAGGAACACAATCTAATGTGGGAGCGGGCTTGCTCGCGAAGGCGTTGTGTCAGCCAACATCAATGGCACTGACAGATTGCATTCGCGGGCAAGCCCGCTCCCACAGGGGTTATGCGGTGTTTCCTGAGGTCAGGCCGCGTCGCTGAAATCGTACTTCAGTTCGTTATCCACGGCGCTGATCCGCACGCCGGCCATGGCCTTGCCTTCGAGCATGCGAGTCAGGAACTCGCGGCTCATGTCCGGCAGCAGGCTGTTGGTCAGGATGGTGTCGATCATGCGCCCGCCGCTTTCGGTTTCGGTGCAGCGCGAGACGATCAGGTCGATCACCGCGTCGTCGTAATCGAAGGCCACTTTGTGAGTGCTCTCCACGCGCTTCTTGATGCGGTTGAGTTGCAGGCGGGTGATGGCCTTGAGCATCTCGTCGCTGAGCGGATAGTAGGGGATCGTCACCAGGCGGCCGAGCAGCGCCGGCGGGAAGATTTCCAGCAGCGGCTGGCGCAGGGCCTTGGCGATTTCTTCCGGCTCGGGCACGTTCTGCGGGTCCTTGCAGACCTGGGCGATCAGCTCGGTGCCGGCGTTGGTGGTTAGCAGGATCAAGGTGTTCTTGAAGTCGATCACCCGGCCTTCGCCGTCCTCCATCACGCCTTTGTCGAACACCTGGAAGAAAATCTCGTGCACGTCCGGGTGGGCTTTTTCCACCTCGTCCAGCAACACCACGCTGTACGGTTTGCGCCGCACGGCTTCGGTCAGCACGCCGCCTTCGCCATAACCGATATAACCCGGTGGCGCACCCTTGAGGGTGGACACGGTGTGGGCTTCCTGGAACTCGCTCATGTTGATGGTGATGACGTTCTGTTCACCGCCGTACATGGCTTCGGCCAGGGCCAGGGCGGTTTCGGTCTTGCCCACGCCGGAGGTACCGGCGAGCATGAACACGCCGATCGGCTTGCTCGGATTGTCGAGGCCGGCGCGCGAGGTCTGGATGCGCTTGGCGATCATCTGCAGGGCATGGTCCTGGCCGATGATGCGTTTTTTCAGGTGCTGGTCGAGGTTGAGCACGGTCTCCAGTTCGTTGCGGGCCATGCGGCCCACCGGGATTCCGGTCCAGTCGGCGACCACCGAGGCCACGGCCTGGTAATCCACGGTCGGCAGGATCAGCGGGGTCTCGCCTTGCAGGGCGGTCAGGCGCTGTTGCAGGTCCACCAGTTTCTCGCGCAGGGCATGGCTGTCGTTGTCGGAAGCTTCGCTGCCGTTCTCGCTGTCCACCAGGCCGACGCGCTCGCGCAGGGTAGCGCGAGTTTCCAGCAATTCGTCGACCAGGGTTTTCTCTTCGGCCCAACGGCTTTCCAATTCGGCCAGGCGTTCGCGCTCGGCGGCGAGCAGGCTTTCGGTCTGGGTCTGGCGGGTGCCGATGGCGATGCCGATCGCATGTTCACGGGCGATGATCTGCAGTTCGGTTTCCAGTGCTTCGATGCGCCGGCGGCTGTCGTCCACTTCGGCCGGCACGGCGTGCAGGCTGATGGCAACGCGGGCGCAGGCGGTGTCCAGCAGGCTCACGGACTTGTCCGGCAACTGGCGCGCGGGAATGTAGCGGTGAGACAGCTTGACCGAGGCCTCCAGGGCCTCGTCGAGGATTTGCACCTGATGGTGTTTTTCCATGGTCGAGGCCACGCCGCGCATCATCAGCAGGGCCTTGTCTTCCGACGGCTCGGCGACTTGCACCACTTGGAAGCGCCGGGTCAGGGCCGGGTCCTTTTCGATGTGCTTCTTGTACTCGGCCCAGGTCGTGGCGGCGACGGTGCGCAAGGTGCCACGCGCCAGGGCCGGCTTCAGCAGGTTGGCCGCGTCGCCGGTACCGGCGGCGCCACCGGCACCCACCAGGGTGTGGGCTTCGTCGATGAACAGGATGATCGGTTTCGGCGAGGCCTGGACGTCTTCGATGACCTGACGCAGGCGCTGCTCGAATTCACCTTTCATGCTCGCGCCGGCCTGCAACAGGCCAACGTCGAGGCTGCGCAGCTCCACGTCCTTGAGCGAAGGCGGCACGTCACCGGCGACGATGCGCAGGGCAAAACCTTCGACCACGGCGGTCTTGCCGACGCCGGCTTCACCGGTGAGGATCGGGTTGTTCTGCCGACGACGCATGAGAATATCCACCAGTTGGCGGATCTCTTCGTCACGGCCGACGATCGGGTCGAGCTTGCCGCTGCGGGCCTGCTCGGTGAGGTCGACGGTGAAGCGCTTGAGCGCTTCCTGCTTGCCCATGGCGCTGGGGGCCATCGCGCCGCTGGCTTCGCCGGGCACGGCACCGGCGTTGAAGCCGTCGCTGGCGGTCAGGGCGTTTTCCGGCGAGTCGCCGACGTATTCGTCAAACCGTTCGCTCAGGGCTTCGACCTTGACCTTGTCGAACTCCGACGACAGGCCCAGCAGCGCATGACGCAGGCTCGGCGTCTTGAGGATGCCCAGCACCAGGTAACCGGTGCGCACCTGGCTTTCGCCGAACATCAGGCTGCCGTAGACCCAGCCGCGTTCCACGGCTTCTTCCACGTGGGAAGACAGGTCGGTGATGGAGGTCGACCCCCGTGGCAGGCGATCCAGCGCCTCGGTCAGGTCGCGGGCCAGGCGTGCCGGCTCGATGTTGAACTGGCGGATGATGCGGTGCAGGTCCGAGTCCTGCAGTTGCAGCAATTGATGAAACCAGTGGGCCAGTTCCACATAAGGGTTACCGCGCAACTTGCAGAACACGGTGGCGGCTTCGATGGCTTTGTAGGCCACGCTGTTGAGTTTGCCGAACAACGCGGCGCGACTGATTTCACCCATGCTCATGGCTCCTTGAGGTCTGTGAGGTGTTGGCCTGTTCGGCGTAATGCCGGGCCAGTATTAGATCGTTGGCATCTTTTTCAGGGCGTCCCAGCCAGGTGTTGAAACCCAGGCGGAAACGACCATTGAGTTGTAGTGCGGGCACTTCGGGCTGCTCCAGGACCAGGTTCAGGTCCCAGTCCAGTTCGTGCCCCAGGTATTCGGCGACCCACGCCACCAGCTCATTGAACGGTTGGCTGCCGGGCAGCATGCCCATGTAGTCGACGAGCTTGAGCGGCCCCAGGCGAATGCGGAATTTGTGCTGGCGATCCCAAACGTAGCGGCCCAGGCAGAAGTCCACGCCCAGTTGATGGGCGCTGACACCAACGCGGCTGCGCTCCGGCAGTTCCAGCCATTGGCCGACGTATTCTTCGATTTCCGCCGGCAGGCCGAAGTACTCGCTGAGGATCGCTTTCAAACCGTCCGGGTAGCGGGTTTGCGCCGACAGGTGACCGCTGTAGTGCAGCTTCGCCGTATCGGGAATCAGCCCCTGGTTGAGCAGGCTCGGCATGCCCCGGCCGCTGAGTGCCGCCAGGCGCGCCGACCAGTAATCATCGTCCGGGCGATCGTGGCTGACCGTCGGCCGTGCTTCGGCCCAGGCCCGGTAGAACAGGCTGAGCAGGCGATGATGGAAGACGTCGAGAAAGCGTTTGCTGGTGCTGTCGCCATTGTTGCGCTGGCGTTCGCGCACGTATTCGGTGAGGTGCAACGGCATCGGGCCGTTGGGGCCGCCGAGGCCGAAGAAGAACTGCTCCAGGCGCGCCGGCGCACCGTCGACGCCCGGTTGCACCGAGGCCAGGGTCGCCGGGGCGAAGGTGCACTCGGCCTGTTGCCCGAGACGCAGCGGATCATCGGCCAGGCGCAGGGAATGGCCCAGGCGCGGCAGTTCGGGGGATTCGCACTCGATGCGCCGCAACGCCTGGAAGAAGTCGTATTCCCAGGGTTCCTGGTGCATCGCTTCCAGGGTACTCACAGGGTCGGACGACGTCCGGGCTTGGCTTTCCATCGCATGATCTCGCCGCGTTCGGTGGTACGGATCACCGTCTCGGTAAAACTGTTGATCGACACGTAGCGTGCCAGGAAGCGTTCGAACACCGCGCCGAGCAGGAACACCCCGGTGCCGCGAAACGCGTTTTCATCGAATTCCAGGGTGATCTCCAGGCCGCGACCAAATACGATCGGGCCGGGCATCGGCAGGCGCCGGGTGCAGGCCTTGCTGCTGACTTCGCGCAGGCCTTCGATCTGCAATTGCAGCGCCGCATCGTTGCTGTCGCCATACAGGCGCAGCAGTTCGCGCAGGGCGGCCGCGCCCTGGCCTTGTTCGCTCAAGGACAGGTAGTTCAGCGACAGCTGGCTGATCAGCCGCCAGGCCTTGGCATCGTGGGCATGGCTCGCCCGTGGACGACTCGGTCCGGCGACGCAGCGCACCGCGCCAACCGGCGCGCTGTCGGCCAGGGTGAAGTCGGTCTTGCCGTTGCCCACGCTCATGAACAGCGGCAGGTCACGGTTGGTGCACAGCGCGGTTACGCCCAATTGACGCAGGTCGTGGCGATAAGGCGTTTGCTGGCTGTCCACCAGGCTGACGAAGGTCTCGCTGCCGATATAGGTCGAGCGCGGGCCGTTGCGGCGTTGATCGCTGGACAGCACGCGCGGTTCGCGGCGCACCGTGTAATAGGCCTTGTCGCGGCCATAGCGGGACGGATCGCGCACGGCGTAGAAGGGCAGGAACGGCTGCTCTGGACCGGTGCCGTGGCCGGCCAGCCCGGTCAGCGAATGCACTTCGAAGTCCATCGGCCGGGTGCGGTCGGCAATCACATGATGTTCGTTGACCCGGTCCGACAAGTGAATGCGGTCCAGGCGCTTGGGGAACAGATTGATCGCCGGCGTGCAGAATGGCAGGAACTGCGCAGCGCCGACGCTGCCTTCCAGGCTCGGATCGTGGCGGTCGAACAGCACGATCAGCTCAAGCTCCTGACCGTCGCAACGCTTGACCGCGCGGCCGAGCTGGGTGAAATCGACGAACAGGAAGCGGTGCGGCAGGGCGAAATATTCCTGCAACAGGCGATAACCCTGGAACGCCCGCGACACTACCGGCAGCGCGGCCTCGGCGTCATCGAAGCCTTGCGCGCGCAACGCATCCTGCGGCAACCGTTCGACCCAGTTGCCGCCGGGCTGGCGGGCGAACACCGCGCAGGCATTGCCCAACAGTTGTTCGTAGAGGCGGAAGGGCTGTTCGTCGGCGCCGCTCAAGTACAGCGGCAGGTTCTCCAGGGCCATGCTGTTGAACGGCAGTTCGGCGCCGGTGCGCAGGGTCAGGCGCAGGCCGGCCTTGGCTTTCGGTTCGCTGGCGGCCAGGCGCCCGAGTACCGCGGACGGGTTGCCGAAGTACTCGGCCTGGCTGACCTGCAACGGCCACAACGTCACCGCGTGGGCGGTACGGTACTCGCAGCAGGTCTGGGATTCACGACCCAGGGCGGCGCGCAGAACGGTGTCACGGGGCAGCGGGAAACCGCTGCTCAATGAACCTTCGTCCGGGTCGGCCTGCATCTGCACCACGGTCATCGACGGCGTCGGTGCCAGGTAATGCGGATAGGCGATTTCCAACAGGTTGTGGGTGAACGTCGGGTATTCGGCGTCGAGCTTGAGCTGCACCCGTGCGGTCAGATAAGCGAAGCCTTCCAGCAGGCGCTCGACGTACGGGTCGGCGCAGTCCATGCCGGCCAGTGACAACCGGCTGGCAATCTTCGGGTATTCCTGGGCGAACTCCGCCGCGCTTTCGCGCACGTGGTGCAGCTCCTGGTTGTACAGCTCCAGCAGGCGCGGGTTCATGGGCGTCTCCGCTGGTCGGCGTTGACCACGCGCACGTGGCCGGTCTCCAGATCCAGGTCAGTTTGCAGCATCAGGCGCAGCGGCACCGGCTGGGCCCAGAGATCGCCTTCGATCTCGAAGCTCAGGGCGTTATGGTTCATCTCGGCGGTTGCCCGGGCGCGCACGCGCAGGGTGTGGCGCAAGATACGCGGCTCGAACGTGGCGATGGCCTGGTGGATCAAGGTTTCCAGCGCGGGCACATCGATGTTCGAGGCACTGTTGCCGGCCAGCGCCGGCAGCCCGAAATTCACCACCGAGGTGCCCGCCGGGGTGTGCAGCGTGGCATCGGCGTCGAGCAATGACGTGGTGTTGAGCAGCCACGCCAGGTCACGCAGCACCGAGGCTTTTAATTGGGTAAGGGACAGCACGCGCTTGTCGGCGCTTTCCTTCGGGTTGCTCGGATCGTCGTCGGTCAGCCGGTCCAGCAGGGACGGTTGCAGGCGATCGCGGGTGGCGATTTCGGTTACCACGTAAAGGGTGCCACATACATTTTTTGGTCTCCGCCGGAGCCGCAAGACGCATAAAGGCTGACCATTCCCGCCTCAAAACCTTTTGCTGTCTGACGAATAGCCTGCATTTTGCTCAGGCAGTCGCGGCTGGGGGCTGGCATGTGTTCGCTGCGCCAAACCGCGAATATAGGGATGTCGTTGAACATTTCCACGCGCAGTTTCTGCTGTTTATCCAGGCTAAAGCCGCAAGGCCATTCCATGTCCAGTTTCATGCGACTCTGGTCAGGTTTTACCAGTGTGCACTGGCCTTGCTCGTCGACTAGCTTGAGCTGCTGACCAACAAAATCGGCTTGCGTGGTCAGCGTATCGGCATGCTCGGCGCATGCGCTCAGACTGATCAGGCTTGTCGCCAGGCATAGGGCGAGCAGAGGCTTGTTCATTAGATGAGCTCCCAGAACCAGACCTTCTTGGAACGGTAGAACAGGTCGCTGGTTTGGGTCAGGCCACGGTTCCATAGATCGATATGGTCGCCGCTACGACCTTCCGGGGTCTCTCCTGACTGTTGGAAACAATCCTTGAAGAAAATCAACCCGGTCTTGCCCATCAACTTCTGCCGGTCGGCGGCGCTATTGCTGAGGATGGTCGGACGTCCCAAATGGTGCTTCCACAACCAGTTCGCCAGCGATTCGGCGCCCCTGGCGTGTTCATGGGCACACTTGGGTTCGGTGTAGGTGGATTTGTTGACCTTGATGGTCTTCTCCGCATTGAGCGTCAGGCTCATGCGAATCGCGCACTGGTTTGCCCAAGGGCCGTCGCAAGGTTTCGCGTCGGGATGGGTGGCCAGCAAATCGGAATAGGCTTTCCACAAATTGATAAACGCAGGCTTGGCCATGACTCAGACACCGGAAGGGAAAGGATGGGTTGCGAGCAAGCACCAAAACACCCCCGGCGCGTGGCGCCGGGGGCGTGTTCGATTACACCTTGACGTTCTGACGGATGTTCCAGCCGAACTTGACCGGACCGCCTTCCTTGGTGCCGTCGGCTTTCTGTGGCTGGTAGTCCACCAGCACCTTGGCGAAGTTCAGGGTGACGTTTTCGGTCAGGCGATCATCGCCGCCCGAGCCGCCGGTGCTCAGGGAAGTGATCAGCACTTCTTCCAGGTTGATGATCATGTACTCGACCTGGCTTTCGCCGCCGGCCTTGCGCACGGTCAGCTTGACCTTGTCGACGTGCTTGCCGCTGGCGCAGTGCATCATCAGGTTCGGCGAAGCCTTGTCGACGTACTTGGTCAGCGACAGGTCCTGGATGCTCACCTTGCCCGCGCCACCGCCACTGCCGACGTGCATGTTACCGGTCTGGGACATGCCCCAGCTCCAGTTCAGGACGTCGATCTCATCCTTGTGGACCTTGTCCATGGACTCGCCCTTGATGTCGCCGATCTTGATGAAAATATCAACAGCCATGTTTTCTCCCTGTGTGGTCTTTACCACATTGTTTGGTTGACGCTGACCTTGCGAAAATTTTTGTTGCCGACCGGAACCAGGGTGTTCTCCAACCCACTGAAGATCCCCTGTGGGAGCGAGCCTGCTCGCGAAGGCGATGTCTCAGGCAACACAAGTGGCGACTGATGCACCGCTTTCGCGAGCAGGCTCGCTCCCACATTTTTCCATTGCGTACCGCTCAGTAAATCCTTACGCGCCCTTGGCCGACGGCAGTTTCGATACCAGGCGCAACGACACGGTCAGCCCTTCGAGCTGATAGTGCGGGCGCAGGTAGAACTTGGAGTTGTAGTACCCCGGGTTGCCTTCGACTTCTTCGACGATCACTTCGGCGGCAGCCAGTGGATGCTGGGCCTTGGTGGTCTCGGTGGAGTGCGCCGGATCACCGTCGACGTAGTTGAGGATCCAGTCCTGCAACCAGCGCTGCATCTCGTCCTTCTCTTTGAAGGAGCCGATCTTGTCGCGCACGATGCACTTCAGGTAATGGGCGAAACGGCAGGTGGCGAACAGGTACGGCAGGCGCGCGGCCAGGTTGGCGTTGGCGGTGGCGTCCGGGTCGTCGTATTCGGCCGGTTTCTGCAACGACTGGGCGCCGATGAAGGCGGCAAAGTCGGTGTTTTTCTTGTGCAGCAGCGGCATGAAACCGTTCTTCGCCAGTTCCGCTTCACGGCGGTCCGAAATGGCGATTTCGGTCGGGCACTTCATGTCCACGCCACCGTCATCGGTAGGGAACGTGTGGGCCGGCAGGTTTTCCACTTCACCACCCGATTCCACGCCGCGGATGCGCGAGCACCAGCCGAAATGTTTGAACGAGCGGTTGATGTTCACGGCCATCGCATAGGCGGCGTTGGCCCAGGTGTACTTGGAGCTGTCGGCGCCGTCAGTGCTTTCTTCGAAGGCGAAGGCTTCCACCGGATCGGTCTTGGCGCCATACGGCAGGCGCGCCAGGAAGCGCGGCATGGTCAGGCCGATGTAGCGCGAGTCTTCCGATTCACGCAGCGAACGCCAGCCGGCGTATTCCGGAGTGGTGAAGATCTTGGTCAGGTCGCGCGGGTTCGACAGTTCCTGCCACGAGCCCATGCCCATGACGGTTGGCGAGGCGGCGGCAATGAACGGCGCATGCATGGCGGCGCAGACTTTCGACAGTTCGCCCAACAGTTCCACGTCCGGTGGCGACTGGTCGAAGTAGTAGTCGCCGACCAGGCAGCCGTAAGGCTCGCCGCCGAACTGGCCGTATTCTTCTTCGTACATCTTCTTGAAGAGCGGGCTCTGGTCCCACGCGGTGCCCTTGAATTTCTTCAGGGTCTTGTGCAGGTCGGTCTTGGAGATGTTGAGCACGCGGATCTTGAGCTGCTCATCGGTCTCGGTGTTGTTGACCAGGTAGTGCAGGCCACGCCAGGCGCTTTCCAGTTGCTGGAAGTCCGGGTGGTGGATGACCTGGTTGACCTGGGCGGTGAGCTTGGCGTCGATCGCGGCGATGATCGACTCGATCGACTTGATGGCGTCGTTGGACACCAGGTCGGTCTGCGCCAGGGCCTGTTCGGCCAGCGTGCGCACGGCGGTCTCGACGGCTTCGCGGGCGCGTTCGGTCTTGGGCTTGAACTCTTGCAGCAGCAGCGAGGCGAACTCGCTGGTTTCTTCGGTGGCGCCCAGGTTCTGGGGCTGATTGTCGCGTACCAAATCGTTCATGATCGTTTGTCCTTAAGCCTTGGGCTCTGCATCGGCGGGCTTCGGCGCGCTGGCAAGGGCCTGCAGCAGCGCTGGGTCCTTGATCGCCTTCATGATGATTTCCTCGGCGCCGGTTTTGCCGTCCATGTAGGTCAGCAGGTTGGCCAGTTGAGTGCGCGCTTCGAGCAGCTTGTTCAGCGAATCGATCTTGCGGGCCACGGCCGCAGGGCTGAAGTCGTCCATGCTTTCGAACGTCAGGTCCAGGCTCAGGTTGCCTTCGCCGGTCAGTTCGTTAGGCACATGGAACGCCACGCGAGGCTGCATGGCCTTGAGACGCGAGTCGAAGTTGTCGACGTCGATCTCGAGGAACTTGCGATCGGCCACCGGCGCCAGAGGCTCCGCGGGCTTGCCGGCCAGGTCCGCCATTACCCCCATGACGAAGGGCAACTGGACCTTTTTCTCGGCGCCGTAGAGCTCGACGTCGTACTCGATCTGCACTCGAGGCGCGCGGTTGCGCGCGATGAATTTCTGAGAACTTTGCTTCGCCACGTTGCTGCTCCTGGTCGCTTGAGCGACGGTGTTGGCGTCATCGGGGGTACCTATGACGTGACTGCGTGATCCGCTCGCTTTTTATTCGCTTTCCGGGCCGCGCAGGTTTTCAAATTGACTCATGCCGTCGGGAATCAGGTTGCGTACGATCGCCGCGAAATCGGCGTGCACCAGATTCTTCGCCCGGTTCAACAGCACCGGCAGCGGGCTGGAGGGCTCATGACGGGTGTAGTACGCCAGGATCCGGTCCAGGCTGCGCAGCACATCGTCGCGGTTGTTGATTTCTCCGGCGACGGTACTGCGCGGCGTGCTGGGTGCGCTGGCGTATTCAACCGGCGCGGCGTTGTCGGTTTCGACGGGATCGGCAAGGGCACTGTCGCCGCTCTGCGGGGCGAACTGACCGAGAATTTGCAGGGCCATCTTCAGCGGTTGTTTCAGCGGGCCGAGGTCCACGCCTTGGGCGGAACCGACCTGGTCGCTGACTTGCTGTTCGATGGTTTCGGCGGCGCTGCGGGCTTCCAGCAGGGCGGCACGAATGACTTCCAGCTGCTCGGGATCGCTGTCGAGCAGGGCGCCGGCGAGTTGTTCGGCGCCGAGGCTTTCATCAGGGAAACTTTGCAAGCCGCTGGCGTTGGCGGCGGCGCGCAGGCTGACGTTGCCGAACGTGCGCGAGCGAGCCAGGATGCTTTCGCGCAGCAGGCGGATGGTGACGTCCGACGTCAGGCCGGCGAGGGCATTGATGCGCACGGTGGGGTCGTTGTCATCATCGGCATCCAGGCGCGGGTGCAGGTCGGCCCAGTATTGCTTGAGCAGCTCGTTGATCAGCGTCAATACACGGGCCAGGCCGGGAATGCCTTCCAGGGCCAGGGAGCTTTGCAGCAGGAAATGGGTGATGCGCAGGTCTTTGCTGCGCGCGAGCAGGTCCAGGCTTTGCTGCTGGATGCTGCGCCATTCAGGGGGTTCTGCAGGCAGAATCGAGTCGCCCATGCTGCGCTCGGGCTGGCCTCGGGAGTCGCGTTCCAGGCGCAAGAAATCCGCGTCATATTCCAGGTCTTCACCGCAAGGCGAATTCGCGGAAACGGCGGCGAGCAGCAAAGGCACATCCACTTGGATCGATCTCCCTATCACCCGCTGAAGAAGTCGGGCAGTGCACATGAAAGTTTCGGATGAAACTTCACATGTTCCTTGACCGTAATGGCGCTATAAGTGCGAGATGATCTTAAAGTGCCATCATGTATATTCAAGAAGTTGTGCATTTTTGGTGTAGTACTTATCCCTTGTCAAGGTAAGCTATTTCGCCGATGTGACAGTTGTGAGGTGCTTAACAACCCGCGCGACTGGTAGGTCGAAGCAGGCACCGATGCAGGTTTTTTTGTCACGCAGGCCGGTTAAGATCAGCAATCATGCTGGCAAAACGCCGTTCCGGGTTGTTTGCAAGGTTTTTAGCGCGCAGCCGGGGGCTCAGGTCCATTGTTCCGTCGGCGAAAAGAAGTAATCAGCAAGGAGGCAAGATGCCGCTGTGTTTGACTATCACTAGTTATCACAAGATTACCCCTGGACAGTGTTCTGAAAAGACCCTGAACCAAGGGGTGATGGCAATTGGCCGTAATTCCGATAATGACTGGGTATTGCCCGACCCGGAGCGCCTGGTTTCTGGGCAACATTGCGTTATCCAATACAAGGACGGGCGCTATTATCTGACCGATAACAGCACCAATGGCGTGGAGTTGGTCAAGGCCGGCATTCGCCTGCGCAAAGGCAACAGCGAGCCGCTGCAGGATGGCGAAGTCATTCGCATCGGTGATTACGAGATCCAGGCGCGCGTGGATTTCAGCCTGCCGGTCACCGACAGCAATCCGTTCGCCGAAGCGCCCAGCAGCTTCGAAGCCTTGATGGGGCGCCAGGGTGCCGCCGTGAATACGCCGGCGCCGATACCCGTGGCCACGCCTGCGCATTTCCAGGGTGTGTCGTCCATGGACACGCTGCCGGACCTGTTCGACTTCCTTGCTCCGAGCAGCGTCCCCCCAGCCACCCAGCCCGATCACGTTCCGGCCGAGCAACATGATTTCCGCCCGCCCACGCCGATTCCTCGCCCGAGTCCGCCGTCAGTGGTCCAACCGCTGCCGATGACGCCTGCTCCGGTTATCCCGGATGATTGGGACCTGTTCAGCGACACGCCTGCGCCGGTTGCGCCGATTCCCGTCGCGCCGCTGCCGGAGCCGGTTTCCGTGCCGCCATTGCCTGTGATCGAGCCCGTTCCCGCGCCGCCGATCCCGCAAGTCGTTGCGCCGATCGAGCCCGCGCCACCGCGCGAAGCGCCGGTCAGCCGCGTCGAGCCGACGGCTACCCCAACCGACACCTCTGGCCCCGACCTGCTGCAAGCGTTCCTGCGCGGCGCCGGGCTGGATCAGTTGCGCCTGGACAAAGTCCAGGCTGAGGCGCAGATGGAAAGCATCGGGCGCAGCTATCGATTGATGGTCGAGGGCCTGATCGATGTGCTGCGCGCCCGCAGCAGCCTCAAGGGTGAGTTCCGCATCCAGCAGACAATGATCCAACCGGTGGAAAACAACCCGCTCAAATTTGCCCCGAACGTCGACGAAGCCCTGCTGTTGCTGTTGCGCCACGGCAACCAGGCCTTCATGGCGCCGGACGTGGCGGTGCGCGACAGCTTTGACGATTTACGCGCGCATCAACTGGCGGTGATGGCCGGTGTGGAAGCGGCCATTAAGCATCTGCTGGCGCGTTTCGAGCCGGCCCAGCTGGAAGAGCGCATGGGCAAGCCCGGCGGGTTGTCGGGGATTTTCAGCGGGTCGCGCCAGGCCCAGTACTGGCAGCAATTCACCGAGCTCTACAGCAACATTTCCCGGGAGGCCCAGGAAGACTTCCAGGACCTGTTCGGTCGGGAGTTCAGCCGCGCCTACGAAGAACACAGCACGCGACAGCGACGTCGTTGAGCGGCACCGGGCCAGACAACACTTTTCAAGCACACAACGGATAGCTCAAACGTCATTGAGGACGCAGGATGATTCCCAGGTTTTTACTCGCAGTCGCCACAGCACTTCTGCTGACGGCGTGCGCCAAGGATGCGGCCGCTCCCCAGCCCGAAGAGGCTGAAGCCGACACCGCCGCCGTCGAGTTGCACTTCCACGCCATCGCCGGGCTCAACCCCGGCGCCAGCGGCCAGCCGGCGCCGGTACGGGTGCGCATTTTCGAGTTGAAGAACGCCGCCACCTTCGCCCGCGCCGACTACTTCGCCCTGGCCGAACGGGCGCAGGCGACATTGGGGGCTGACCTGATCGACCAGGACGAAGTGCTGATCCAGCCGGACCAGCAACTGAGCCTGCAACGCGATCTCGACCCGGCCACCCGGCATATCGGAATCCTGGTGGGCTATCGCGAGCTGGACCAGTCGCTGTGGCGCACGGTGATGAATGTCCCGGCGCGCCAATACACCGAATACCAGATCAGCCTCGATGTGCGTGCCGTGCGCAGCGCCGTCGTCGTCCCCCCATCCAGCCCTGCCCAATAAGCAATCGGAGCCCCCATGTCCTGGAACAATCGCGTGGTCTGGTCGGAAGGCATGTTCATTGGAACGCAGCACTTCCAGCAGCATGACCGTTACCTGGAAAACCTCATCGATTCCCGCAGCCGTCCACTGTCGGCAGGCGCCTGGGGTTTTTCCGAATTGCTGACCGATCAGGGCCTGCTGGCCCAGGGCAAGCTGGCGATCATCTCGGCCAAGGGCCTGCTGCCCGACGGCACGCCGTTCAATATTCCCCAGGACGACGTTGCGCCGACGCCGCTGAACATTGACGACAACCTGCGTGACGGCCTGGTGTACCTGGCCCTGCCGCTCAAGCGCGCCGGCGCCCGCGACACCGTGGACGAAGGTGAGCCCTTGGGCGCTGCGCGCTACGTGAGCCAGGTCTGCGAAGTGCGTGATGACAATGCGCCGTTCGAAAACCGCGCACCGGTGGCCGTGGGTTCCCGGGCGCTGCGTTTGCTGACCGCCCAGGATGGCATCGGCGATTACGCCGCGATTGGCGTGGTGCGCATCAAGGAAAAACGCGCCGATCGCGCCCTGGTGCTGGATGAAAATTACATCCCGCCGCTGCTGGACGTAGCGGCTTCGAAGTCACTGGCAGCGTTCCGCAGTGAGCTGCTGGGCCTGCTGCACCAGCGCGGCGAAGCCCTGGCCGGGCGGGTCGTGGCCTCCGGCGCGGGTGGGGCCTCGGAGATTGCCGATTTCATGCTGCTGCAACTGGTCAACCGCGCGCAGCCGTTGATCCAGCACCTGAGTCAGCTGAGTCCGCTGCATCCCGAGCGTTTCTACAGCGAGCTGGTGAGCCTGGCCGGGGAGTTCTCGACCTTTACCGCATCCGGCCGCCGCCCGCAGGAATATCCGCAGTACCAGCACGATGACCTGGTGCTGAGTTTCACGCCGGTGATGCAAGCCTTGCGCGAGGCCCTGTCGATGCTCATCGACAGCAAGGCCACGCCGATTCCGATTGTCGAGAAAGCCTACGGCATCCATGTGGCGATGCTGGCCGACAAGACCCTGCTCGACAGCGCCAGTTTCATTCTCGTGGTGCGCGCCGACGTTCCCGCCGAAACCCTGCGCGGCCGCTTCGGCCAGCAGAGCAAAGTCGGCTCGGTGGAGCACATTCGCGACCTGGTCAACCTGCAACTGCCGGGCATTGGCCTGCTGCCGTTGCCGGTGGCGCCACGCCAACTTCCGTACCACGCCGGATCCACCTATTACGAGCTGGACCGGGGCAGCGATCACTGGCAACAGTTGAGCAACTCCGGCGGCTTTGCGTTCCACATCGCCGGCCAGTTCCCGGGGCTGAACCTGGCTTTCTGGGCGATCCGAGGATAAACCGCGATGAGCAACGACGATCGTACCCAGTTCATGCCGACCCCCGGTGGCCGTGGCGCGGACCCTTTCCGCCCGGACCCGGGGCGTCCGCAACCGGCACCCGCGACGGCGCCGCTGTCGATGCCGGCCGCGCCGCTGTTGACCGGCAAGGCCCAGGGCCTCAACCCGCTGGAGAGCGCCGCCGGCCCGCTGCTGGCCCTGCTGACGCGCTTGCGCAGCACCATCGCCCACCCGGCTCCGGCCAGCTTGCGCGCCCAATTGCTGGCCTACCTGCGCCAGTTCGAAGAGCGCGCCGAAGCCGCCGGCGTGGTGCGCAACGACGTCTTGCTGGCCCGCTACGCCTTGTGCACCGCGCTGGATGAGGCGGTGCTGAGCACGCCTTGGGGCGGCACCAGCGACTGGGGCAAGCAGAGCCTGTTGATCACTGTGCACAACGAAGCCTGGGGCGGCGAGAAAGTCTTCCAGCTGCTGGAGCACTGCCTGCAAAGCCCGCGCGAGCGTCTGTACCTGCTGGAGCTTTTGTACCTGTGCATGTGCCTGGGTTTCGAAGGGCGCTACCGGGTCATGAACGACGGCCGCAGCCAACTGGAAGCGCTGCGCGAACGCACCGCAGCGGTCATCCGCAGCGCCCGTGGCGACTACGAACGCGAGCTGTCGCCGCACTGGCGTGGGGTCACCGTGGCCCGCGATCGCCTGGCGCAGTTCATGCCGCCATGGATCGCCGTGGCCATTGGCATTGCCCTGTTGCTGGCGTTGCTGTTCGGCCTGCGCATGAAGCTGGCCGCCGATGCCGAGCCAGTGTTCAAGAACATTCATTTCCTCGGCGAAATTCCGGTGCAGACCATCGACCGTCCGGTGGTCCAGCCGAAAGTGATCGAACGTCCGCGCCTGGCCGGGTTCCTCGCCGATGAAATCAGGGCCGGCCGGATTGCTGTGGAAGATGCCGTCGACCGCTCGGTAGTGACGATCCGTGGCGATGAACTGTTCGCCTCCGGCAGCGCCAGCATCAAGGATGATTTCCAGCCGCTGATGCTGCGCATCGCCGATGCCGTGCGCAAGGTCAAGGGCCAGGTGCTGGTGACCGGCCACAGCGACAATCGCCCGATCGCCACCTTGCGGTTTCCGTCCAACTGGGCCTTGTCCGAAGCACGGGCCAGGTCGGTGCTGGACATTCTTTCGGCCAAGACCGGCCAGCCCGAGCGCTTCAGCGCCGAAGGCCGCAGCGACACCGAGCCGTTGGCGTCCAACGCCACGACCGAGGGGCGGGCGCGCAATCGTCGGGTTGAAATCACAGTATTGGCGGAGGGGGTCGAGTGAAGGCGTTTTTCAGTTTCATGACCCGTTGGGTCATCCCGTTGCTGGGGCTGATCGCCCTGAGCCTGATCATCTGGTTCGTCGGCCCGCTGCTCGATTGGCTGGTGCCTGAAGGGCGCCGTTGGGCGCTGATCATCCTGGTGTTTGCGGTATGGATCGCCTATCGCCTGTTCCGCATCATCCAGGCCCGCCGGCAGGCCGCCGAAGTCATGCGCAGCCTGGCCGCGCAGACTCCGCCGGACCCGACCAGCATCGCCACCGCCGAAGAGCTCGAAACCTTGCGCCAGCGCATGGACGAGGCCCTGGCCCTGCTCAAGAAAGCCAAGCTGGGCGGTGACGAGCGCCGTAACCTCTACGAGTTGCCGTGGTACGTGATCATCGGCCCACCGGGCTCGGGCAAGACCACCGCACTGGTCAACTCAGGGCTGCATTTCCCGCTGGCGGCGCAATTGGGCGCCGGCGCGGTGCGCGGTGTCGGTGGCACGCGTAACTGCGACTGGTGGTTTACCGACGAGGCGGTGTTGCTCGACACCGCCGGTCGCTACACCACCCAGGACAGCGATGCGACCGTCGACAAGGCCGCGTGGCTGGGCTTCCTCGGCCTGCTGAAAAAACAGCGGGCGCGACGCCCGATCGATGGCGCGTTCATCGCCATCAGCCTTTCGGACCTGCTGTTGGGCAGCGACGCCGAACGTGCCGCCCACGCGGCGGCAATCCGCCTGCGGATCCAGGAGTTGTACACGCAGCTGGGCGTGCGTTTCCCGGTTTACCTGATGCTCACCAAGCTCGACCTGGTGCCGGGGTTCATGGAGTACTTCGACAACCTGAGCAAGGAAGAGCGTGCCCAGGTCTGGGGCATGACTTTCACCCTGGACGATGGCAAGAGCAACGACAGCCCGCTGGCGCACCTGCAAAGCGAATTCGCCCTGCTTGAGCAGCGCCTCAACGACCGCCTGGTCGAGCGCCTGCAACAGGAACGCGACCCGGCGCGGCGCGACCTGATCTACGGCTTCCCGCAGCAGTTCGGGGCGTTGAAGGACTGCCTGCAAAGTTTCCTCGACGGGGTGTTCAAACCCAATGCGTTCGAAGAGCGTGTGTTGCTGCGTGGCGTGTATTTCACCAGCGGCACCCAGGAAGGCAGCCCGATCGATCGCCTGATCGGCTCCATGGCCCAAAGCATGAACCTGGACCGCCAGCACCTGGCGCGCCAGACCGGTACCGGGCGCAGTTACTTCATCGAAAAACTCTTCAGCGCCGTGGCCTTCGCCGAGCGCGGGCTGGTGGGGGTGGACCCGAAAGTCGAGCGCCGGCGCAAGTGGATCGCTCGTGGCGTGCTGGCGTCTACCGTGCTGGTGGTGCTGGTGGTCGGCACGTTGTGGTGGGTCAGCTACCGCGCCAACCAGGCCTACATCGCCCAGGTCGACCAGAAGGTCGCGCCGCTGGGCCAGACCGTGCAGAACCTCAGCCCGGCCCAGCGCGACGTACTCGCGGTATTGCCGCTGCTCAACGCCGTGAAGCATCTGGCCGACGATGCTCCGGACTGGGCCGAAGGCCTGGGCCTGTATCAGGGCGACATGCTCGAAGCCGAGTCCGGTAGCGTCTATCGCAAACTGCTGATCGCGGTGTTTGCGCCGCGCCTGCTGACGCGCATCGAAGAGCAACTGCACGGCGGCGGCAACTCGGACTTCCTTTACGAGGGGCTGAAGGCCTACCTGATGCTCGCGGACAACGAGCATTACGACGCCGATTTCATCAAGGCCTGGATCGCCCTCGATTGGGACCGCAGCCTGCCGCGCGACCTGCCGGCCGAACAGCGTCAGGCTTTGACCGGGCACTTGCAGGCGCTGTTCGAGCGGCGTCCGCCGACCGCGCGCCTGGACCCACGCCTGATCGAGGACCTGCGCCGCCAGCTGCAACAACTGCCGGTGGCCCAGCGCGTCTACGACCGCATCAAACGGCAGAAGCTGCCCGACGGCATCCCCGACTTCCGCATCAACGAAGCCGCCGGGCGTGACGCCGCGCTGGTGTTCAGCCGCAAGAGCGGCAAGCCGTTGGGCGAGCCGCTGAGCGGCTTCTTCACGGTCAAGGGTTACCGTCAGGGCTTTTTGCTCTCCAGCCTGAGCCAGACCGGCACCCTGGCTGAAGAGCAATGGGTGCTGGGCTTTGAGCAGGCCGATCAGCAGAACGTCGCCAGCCTCGCCGCCGATGTGCGGCGCCTGTACTTCCAGGATTACCAGCGCCAGTGGGACGCATTGCTGGCCGACATCGACTTCGTGCCAATCACCAGCGTGGCCCAGGCCGCCGATGTGCTGCGGGTGCTTTCCGGCCCGACTTCGCCGCTGAAAAAGCTGCTGGTGGCGGTGGCGAAGGAAACCGACCTGCAACAGGACGAACGCCTGCTCGCCGCCCAAGGCGTACCGGCGGGCGACGGCGTGGACAAGCTCAAGGAGCGCCTCGGCAGCTTGCTCGGCCAGGAGCAGGCAACGCCAAACGCGCCGCAAACCAGCGATGACCCGATCACCGCGCACTTCGCCGAGCTCAACAGCATCGTCAGCAAGAGCGAAGGCGAACCGGCGGCCATCGACGGCTTGCTGTCCGACATGAACGCCCTGTATGTGCAGGTCAGCGCCATGGTCGGCGCCAGTGGCGACGCCTTGCTCGGCGAAGCGAAGAACCAGGCGTCGGCCGCCGCCACCCGCGTCAGCCTCAACGCCGAACGCCAGCCGCCGCTGGTGCAGGGTCTGGTCAAGTCGGTGGTCAACTCCACCACCAACACCATGATGGGCGGCGTACGCAATCAGTTGAATGCTGCCTGGACCAGCGAAGTGGTGAATATCTACCGCCAATCCCTGGCCGGGCGTTATCCGATGTCCCCGGGCAGCGCGCGGGACGCGACCCTCGATGACTTCGGCCAGTTCTTCGGCGTCGGCGGGGTGATGGACAACTATTTCCGCAAGTACCTGCAACCCTACGTCGATACCTCGGCCCCGACCTGGCGTTGGCAGCCGGGCGCAGCGCAGAAGCTCGGCATCGCTCCGGGTGTGCTGCAAACCTTCCAGCGCGCGGCGACCATTCGCGATGCGTTCTTCCGTTCCGGCGGCACGCAGCCGATGGTGCGCTTCGAGCTCAAGCCGGTGGCGATGGATTCGACCATCACCCAATTCCTGCTCGACCTCGACGGCCAGCAGTTGAGCTACGACCACGGCCCGAGCCGGCCGACCGCCATGCAATGGCCGAACCCGGGCAGCATCGGTGTGGTGCGCATCTCGATCATGCCGCCGTCGTCCAGCGGTCGTTCCGGCATCACCTTGGATGGGCCATGGGCCTGGTTCCGCTTGCTGGAGCAGTCGGACCTGACCGCCGGCAACTCGCCGGATCGCTTCAACCTGCGCCTGCGGGTCGATGGCGCCAGCGCCTCCTACGAGTTGCGGGCCAACAGCGCCTTCAACCCGTTCAAGAGCCGGGTACTCAGTGGCTTCAGCCTGCCGGAGCGGTTATGAGTACAGCGGGGTTCTATGGAAAGTTGGCCAGCCGTGGGGACTTCGTCAGCCGTGGCTTGCCGCAGAGTTTTATCGGCCCGTGGGACTCATGGCTGGCGGCGGGTTTGCTCGCCAGCCAGGCCAGCCTCGGCGAGCGTTGGCTGGATGCCTATCTGGTCAGCCCGCTGTGGCGCTTCATGGTCGCGCCCGGCGTTTGCGGGCCGGACGCTGCGGTTGGCGTGGTGATGCCTAGCATTGACCGGGTCGGGCGGTATTTCCCGCTGACCGTTGCAGCGTTGCTCGACCCGGATGCCGACCCGGCCTCGGTGGTCGGCGGCGCGGACGACTGGTTCGAGCGGGTCGAGAACCTGCTGTTGAGCACACTGAACGTGGAGGCCAGTTTCGAAGCCTTCAACGCGGAGCTGGAAACCCTGGATGGCCCGATGTACCTGCCGCGCACCCCGAGCAGTCGCTTCGCCAGCCTGCATCGCTTCGATGCCACCGATTCGCAGCGGCGAACGAGCGCCCTCGCCGAGTCGGCTTGCGAAGGCGTCAGCCTGTGGTGGGGCCAGGGTTCGGAGCGCATCGCACCCGGTTTGATGCGGTGCCAGGGACTGCCGGCCGCCGCTGATTTTGCGCAATTTTTGCTCGGCCAAGAAGGTGTTGTGTAGATGCGTCCAAGTGCTGGAAAAGCCTTCAAGTCTGCAAGCAAAAGCCATGTCGGCATGGTCCGCCAGGTCAACGAGGACGCCTGTCTGGACCTGCCGGAAAACGGTTTGTGGGTGGTCGCCGACGGCATGGGCGGGCACGCGGCGGGCGACTACGTCAGCAGCCTGATTGTCGACAGCCTGCGTAGCATTGCGGTGGGCCGCTCGCTGGACGAATACATCGCGGCGCTGCAAAGCGACCTGCTGCGGGTCAACGCCGCCGTGCGCGAAGAAACCGCCAACCGTGGCGTGACCATGATGGGCAGCACCGTGGTGGTGCTGGCCACGCGCGACCTGCACGGCATGTGCCTGTGGGCCGGTGACAGCCGCTTGTACCGCTTGCGCGACGGCGTGCTGGAAGGCATCTCGCGCGACCACAGCTACGTCCAGGATCTGCAGGACAGCGGCTTGCTCAGCGAGGCCGAAGCTCGCGTGCATCCGCGGGCCAACATTGTCACCCGCGCCATCGGCGTCGAGGCGCAACTGAACCTGGCGATGACCGAGCTGCTGCTGGTGCCCGGCGACAGCTACCTGCTGTGCAGCGACGGCCTGACCAAGACCGTCGAGGACGAAGAAATCCGAGAAGTATTGAGCCACGACGAGCCCGGCGAAATCGCCAGCAGCCTGGTGTCCCTGGGTCTGATGCGCGGCGCGCCGGACAACATCACCGTGGTCGTTGTGAAGGTGCCGTCATGAGCTTGCCCCTGAATATTGTCATCCCCGGCTACGACATCGATGGCGAGATCGGCGAAGGCGCGATGGCCAGCGTGTACCTGGCGACCCAGCGTTCGCTTGAGCGCAAGGTCGCGTTGAAAGTCATGGCCGCGGCGCTGGCGGCCGACCCGACTTTCTGCGAGCGCTTCTTGCGCGAGGGCAAGACCCTGGCGCGCCTGTCGCACCCGCATACCGTCACCATCCATGACATCGGCAATGTCGGTGAGCTGTATTACATGGCGATGGAATACCTGCCCAACGGCACGCTCAAGGAACGCATCGCCGCGGGCCTGACGCCGGAGCAGGGCCTGACCTACATCCGCCAGATCGCTTCGGCCCTGGGTTACGCCCATGGGCTGGGCCTGGTGCACCGTGACGTCAAGCCGGCCAACATCCTGTTTCGCGCCGATGGCACGGCGGTACTGTCGGACTTCGGCATCGCCAAGTCCCTGGACGATCGCACCCAATTCACCCAGGCCGGTTTCGCGGTTGGCACGCCCAGCTACATGAGCCCTGAGCAAGCCCGTGGGCAAGACATCGACGGCCGAGCCGACCTGTACGCCCTGGGCGTGGTGCTCTACGAGATCCTCGTCGGCAAGCTGCCGTATATCGGCAACGACGCGCTGTCCACGGCCCTGGCCCACCTGACCGAACCGCTGCCGGAGTTGCCGGTGCACCACGGTCGTTACCAGGAAGTGCTGCGCAAACTGCTGGCAAAGGATCCGGCGGAGCGTTTCCCGGATGCGACTGCGTTGCTGCGCGCGTTGGATAACCTGCCAGAGGAATCGTCGGAAGCGACGCTGATCCGGCCGTTGTCGTTTGAACTGCCTGCCGCGCCGCCTCCGGTGGATGACTTGGCCGGCCTGACGCCTATGTCCATCGACATTCCCAGTGGCCCGGCTTACGCACAACCGCAGCCCAAGCCGATCCCGCCGCCGGTAAAACCGACGCCTCAGTCGACGGTGCCGGAGCAGCGCAAGCGGCCGGTGTTCGCCCTGGCCGCCGTTGCGGTCGCCGTGGCGCTGGCCTTGGGCGGCGCAGGTTATTGGTGGTTGGCCGGTGACAATGGCAAAAAAGTGAAGACGCCGGTGGCTACGACCACCTCGGTCAAACCACCGGAAGTGAAGCCACCGAAGGCCCCGGAAGTGCCGGCGGTCAAGCCACCCGTCGCCCCTCCGGCTCAGCCCCCCGTGGCGACCGAGGCCGATGGCGGCCAGCGACCATTGCTGATGGCCGGCAAGAAAACCCTATTTCAGCGTGTGCTCAGCAAGCCGGGGGCGAAACTCGCCGACGCGCCGGGCGCCGCAGCGGGCAAGTCGCTGCCGGCGTTCTCGGTGTTGTATGTGTATCAGCGCAAAGACGTGGATGGCAGCGCCTGGGTGCGGGTCGGCGCGGCCACCGACGGGCGCAGCGACGGCTGGTTGCCCGCCGCCCAGGTCAGCGACTGGAAACAGAGCCTGGTGCTCAAGTTCACCGAACGCTCCGGCCGTGCGCCGGTGATGTTCCTGCGCCAGCCCGGCGAAGTGGAAAAGCTCCTGGCGAACCCTTCGGCCGCGAAAAATGCGTTGCTCAAGGCCCAGCAAAGCCCTCAGGACAACCAGCAAGTGCTGGCCCTGGAACCGGCCGCCAGCGCCGTACCGCAAAACCAGTTCTACCTGTTGCCGATCTTCGATTCGCGTGAAAGCTTCGACGACAACGGCCAGCCGGTGCAGTTGCTGAACGTTGCCTCCATCGACCCCGGCAACACCCAAAAGGCCGCGACCAACACGCCGATCACCTCCGCCAATGCCGACGCGTTCCGTACCGCCGTGGTGCTGGTGGTGGACACCACCGTGTCCATGCAGCCCTATATCGATCAGGTCCGCGACGTGGTGCATCAGTTGCAGACCCGCATCGGCGAACGTGGCGAGTTGGACAGCGTCAGCTTCGGCATGGTCGGTTTCCGCAGCAGCATCAAGAAAACCCCAGGCCTGGAGTACACCGCCAAGACTCTGATCACGCTGGAGCAGGGTCGCGACCCGCAACGCTTCCTGGAGATGGCGCGGCAGGTCAAGGCGTCTACCGTGTCGAGCCATTCGTTCAACGAGGATGCGTTTGCCGGGGTCATGGAAGCCGTGGAAGGCATGGACTGGTCCGGTTACGGCGGGCGCCTGATCCTGCTGGTGACCGATGCCGGTGCCCTGCGCAAGAACGACCCGTTTGCCGCGACGCAGATGAACGAGGCCGAAGTGCGCCAGGCCGCGTTGGGCAAGCAGATCAAGATCTACGCCCTGCACCTGCTCAGCGACGCCGGCAAGAAAACCCACGCCGGCGCCCAGACCCAGTACCGCACCCTGACGGCCGACGCCAATCCACAGATCGGCGACCTGTACATCCCGGTGCCGGGCGCCGACGTGCGCAAGTTCGGCGAGCGGGTCGACGAGATCGGTTCGGTGTTCGCCGATCTCGTGCACCAGGTGCGCAGCAACAAGCCGCAAAGCGTGCCGCTGCTCAGCGCCGCGCCAAGCCTGGCGGACAAGTCGGCGGCGGTCGGTTACGCCATGCACATGGATTTCCTCGGCCGCAAGAGCGCCAGCCAGGCGCCGCAACTGGTCAGCGCCTGGACCGCCGACCGCGACCTGACCAACCCGGCGCTGCCGGCGTTCCAGGTCTGCGTGATGCTGACCAAGCTGCAGCTCAACGACCTGCAGCAATCGCTGAAGCTGATCGTCGACGCGGCCCGCAAGACCCAAAGTTCGCCCAAGGATTTCTTCCAGGAAATCGCCAGTGCCAGCGCCTACATGAGCCGCGACCCGTCGGCCCTGCGCAAGGGCGGCAATCTCGCCACCGGCGGCATCCTCGGCGAGTACCTGGAAGGGCTGCCGTACCGCAGCAAATCGCTGAACATGACCCAGGACCTGTGGCTGTCCTTGAGCGTGGCCGAGCAGGAAGATTTCATCGACGAGCTGGAGTCGAAGATCCGTCTCTACGAAACCTTCCACAACGATCTCGCCAACTGGGTGCGTTTCGGCGATGCCGAGCCGGGCGATGCCTTGTACCGCGTTCCGTTGTCGACGCTGCCGTGATGCTGAACCTGAACGCCGTGCACAAAAGCCGGGGCTCCGGCAGCCAGCGCTACAGCCTGGTGATTCCACGGCTGCAACTGCGTGGCGGTGAACAGCTGGCGGTGGTCGGCCCCAGCGGCTGCGGCAAGAGCACTCTGCTGGACTTGCTCGCGCTGGTGCTGGCGCCGGATCAGGCCGGGCAATTCGATTTCACGCCCGCCAATACACCGCTGGACATCGCCAAACTGTGGCGTGCGTCGCAACAGGACACCTTGGCCGAGCTGCGCAGCCGTCACCTGGGCTATGTTCTGCAAACCGGAGGCCTGCTGGGCTTCCTGGACGTGCGCGGCAACATCGCGTTGTCGCGCAAATTGCTGGGCTTGAAGGATGACGGCAGCGTGACGCGCCTGGCTGGACAACTGGACATCGCCGATCAACTGGACAAGAAACCGACGGACCTGTCCGTGGGTCAGCGCCAGCGGGTCAGTTGCGCCCGCGCTTTGGCCCATGGCCCGCGCCTGCTATTGGCCGATGAGCCGACCGCCGCGCTGGACCCGTTGAACGCCGAGCGCGTCATGCAGTTGCTGGTGACCCAGGCCCGCGAGCAGGGTGTGTGCTGCGTCGTTGCCACCCATGACGAGGCACTGGCCCGCGCCAGCGGCTTGCAGGTGCGACGCATCAGCTGCCGTCGCGACACGGACGGCGGCGTCACCGCCACCCTTGGGGAGGCTTGCTGATGCGCGGCGCGCTGGTGGCTTCCCTGGCCTGGCAGGATTATCGCAACGACGCCTGGCTGTCGGCCTGTTCGGTGCTGGCGCTGGTCGCGGTGGTGGCGCCATTGCTGGTGTTGTTCGGCCTGAAGTTCGGTCTGGTCAGCAGTCTGACCGAGCGCCTGGAACGTGACCCCGCGACCCGGGAAATTATCCCCTTGGGCGGCGGCCGTTTCAGCGCCGGATTCGTCGAACAACTGGGGCAGCGCAACGACGTGGCTTTCGCCTTGCCGCGCACCCGGCAGATCGCGGCCACGGCGGACCTGAGCAACGAGGCTTCGGCGGTCACGGTCGAAATGATTCCCACGGCGCTGGGCGATCCGCTGTTCGATCAACTGCCGGTGCCGCAAGGCCTGGAGCAAGTGGTGCTCAGCCAGACCGCCGCGGAAAAACTCGGCGCCAGGTCTGGCGATTGGTTGCAGGCCAGTTTCGGCCGGCAGGTGGCCGGTCGCAGCGAGGCGCAGCGCACACGGGTGCAGGTGCTGCAGGTGCTGCCGCTGGAAGCCTTCGCCCGGGACGGTCTGTTCGCGCCACTGACATTGCTCGAGGCGGCCGAGGATTACCGTGACGGCCGCGCCGTGCCCGCGTTCGGCTGGCCTGGCGATGCGCTGGGCGACGCTGGGCAGCGGGTTTATCCGGCGTTTCGTTTGTATGCCCGCAGCCTCGGCGATGTCGAGCCGCTGCGTCAGTACTTCGCCGGACAGAACCTGCTGGTGTCGACCCAGGCCCAGACCATCGCACAAGTGCAATCGTTGAGCCGCAACCTGTCGATCGTGTTCTGGATCATCGCCGGATTGGCGCTGGCCGGTGCATTCGCGGCGATTTTTGCCGGTGCCCTGGCGGCCGTCGAGCGCAAGCGCCGGGAGCTGTCGGTGTTGCGCCTGTTGGGTGTGTCCACCGCGGCGCTGTTGTTGTTCGTGGTCTTGCAGGCGCTCTACAGCGCCACGTTTGCGGCCCTGCTGAGTGCTGGCCTGTATGGCCTGGCGCAGTCGGGCCTGAATCATTTATTTGCGCAGATGCCCGGCGAATACGCCAGCCATCTGCTGGTGCGCCATTACACCTTGGCCCTGGTGGCCGTGCTCGGCGTCAGTGCCGTCGCGGCGGCCTGTGGCGGCTGGCGGGTGGCGCGCATCCAGGCGTGTGAAGGAATTCGCGATGTATAAGTTACTGGGCGCCGCCGTGGCGCTGAGCCTGGCCGGTTCAGTCTGGGCTGATGAGGGCACGGACAAACTGGACAACCCCAAGCCATTGCCCGACGACGTCAGCCTGCCGCTGCCGTGCGAGGGGCAGATGGTGTTCCGCTACGTCTACATTCTTGCCCAGGGCACCCTGGACGACCGCGAGATCAGCCTCGGCTACCCGTTCAGCGAAGGCGAGGCGGGCTATCAACAGTCGTTCATTTCCGGCTACCGGCGCGATTTCATCAACGGCCAGTTCACCCTCAAGGACTTGCCCAAGGACTGGAACAAGACCATCACGCCGTTGATGCCCAAGACTGACGCCAAGACGCCGCTCAAGCCGATGTTGTACTTCATCGGCAAATACGAGGTTACCGCCCGCCAGTATGCCCAGGTCATGGCCCAGGCCCAGTCGCTGGCCAGCGGCGAGCCGGCACCGGCCTGCGAGGCGCTGCTGGCCGAGTTGCCCCAGGGCATGGCCGGGCGCTTGCCCAAGGTGAAGCTGTCGAAGTTCGAGGCCGAGCGCTTCTCGGCGGTGTACAGCGCCTGGCTGATGAAATACCACAAGGACCTGTTGCCGGTGAGCGGCCGCGGTACCTCCGCTGAAGACGGTGGGCTGGGCTTCGTGCGCCTGCCCACCGAGGTCGAATGGGAATTCGCCGCCCGTGGTGGACATGCCGTGAGCCGCCAGGACCTGGAAGGACGATTGTTTCCCCGACGCCTGGAAGGCAGCGAAAGCGACGGGCCGTTGGCCGATTGGGCGGTGTTCAACCAGGTCGCCGGTGGCACCGGCCAGGCGGCGCGACTGATGCCCATCGGCACCAAGCTGGCGAACCCGATCGGGTTGTTCGATGTGGTGGGCAACGCCGCCGAGATGGTCCAGGAATCCTTCCAGCTTGTGCATGCCGGCCGCCGTCAGGGCGCCTATGGCGGTTTTGTAGTCAAGGGTGGCAACTACCTGGAAGGCGAGGGCACGTTGTTTACCGGCATGCGCCGCGAGTACCCGTTGTTCGCCGCCGATGGCACCGAACAGAGCAACGAAACCACCGGCTTTCGCGTGGCCGTCGGGGCGTTGTCGGCGCCGCGCTCGCGCTACAAGGAATTGTTCGCCCAATGGCAGAAGGAAGGCCGGCTCGCGTCCCTCACCGATGCCATCGACGATGCCGAAGACCCGACCAAGCGCCTGGACAGCATCATCGCCGCCAGCGCCGACCCGCGCCTGCAAGCCGAGCTCGGGCTGGTCAACGAAGAGCTCAAGCGCAACGTCTCGCTCATCGCCCAGCAGCGCGAGGAAGCGGCGGGCAACCTGATCCAGTCTTCGGCCCTGGTGGCGGAGACCATCAACAACTACAACATTCGCCTGACCAACCTGCAAAACAGCCGGCAGGCGGCCCTGGACGCCAAGGACGAGGCCAGCGCCACGTTGTTTGCCACGGCCATCGACAACGGCCGCAGCGCGCTGGATGGCGCGGTGGCGATCTACATCGACAACCTGGCAACCGGCACGCGCTACACCGATGCCGTGATCCAGGCGCAGTTCCAGCGCATCAAGGAAGAGCTGGAGCGCAAACCGGTACTGGGCAAGAGCCTGGTGGCGCGTGCAACGTTATTCGTTCGTCATGTCGGGGATTATCGTCAGCAGAAACGAGCCGACCCGGCGGCGATATTGAAGGAATTGCTCGCATCGAGCGCTCAGCGGTCTTGAGTGTTCGTTGTCAGCGAGCTTGGAAGGGACTCAGGCGGCGATAGGGCTGTGCTGAGCTGGTCAAAACTTAAACGAGAACACAACTATGCTTTTCTCCCGTAAACCTTTTGCTTCGGTTTCCAAGCGTCATTTGCTGATGGTCGCTGTTGGCTTCAGCACCGTGCTGACCGGCTGCGCCACGTCGCCGACGTCCAAGGTCGCTTCGAGCACCAAGGTCGAGTACTACCCGAACTGCTACGAGCCGGTGCAGCACCTGCGCTCCACTGAAGGCAACATGACCAAGTCCGTGGTCACCGGCGCAGCCGTCGGCGCCGTCGGCGGTGCCTTGCTGGGCGCGCTGACCGCTGACAAGGAAGACCGTGGCCGCAACGCCGCCATCGGTGCCGCGGGCGGCGCCCTGGCCGGTGGCGCAGCCGGTTACTACACCGAGCGCCAGAAGCAGATCGCCGATGACAACATGCGCATCGCCTCCTACGCCGCCGATGTCAGCAAAAGCGCTTCGGACATCGACCGCAGCACCGCGTACGCCAAGGCTTCGCAACAGTGCTACCAGAACGCGTTCAGCAAACTGGTCGCCGACCGCAAGGCCAAGACCGTCAACGACACCGAAGGCCGCAAGCGCCTGGCGGAAATCGTTGCCGGCCTGAAAGAGTCCAACGACCTGATCGTCGCCGTGAACGGCAAAGCCGCCGAAGACCTGAACAACTACACCCAGGCCTATGAAAAAGACCTGCAGCAAGTGGGTGTGCAGCGTACTGACGTGGTGACCGTGGCCACTGCTGATACCACGCAAGTTGTGGCGGCACAGACCAGCACCAAGAATAAAAAGAAAGTGACGCCGGCGAAGAAGAAAGAGCTGCCAACCGTGCCGAAAGAGGCGGTCGCCACCGAGAAAACCCTGCAGACCGCCAAGGCCAAGCAGGATGAAGGCAAGCAGGTCGCCAGCGCCGGCACCACCCAGGTCAACAGCATGTGCAAAAACCCGGACCTGGGCGATTGGGCACCGGTGCCTTGCCCGAATGTCTGATTGATTGATGTCGGTTGGTCACTCCTCCAGGAGTGACCAACCTGTAAAACCTGTGGGAGCGAGCTTGCTCGCGATAGCGTCCGTCCAGTTGGCAGTGATGTTGACTGAGGCACCGCTTTCGCGAGCAAGCTCGCTCCCACAGTTTTTTGTGTGTGGCTGAAGATCCGCATCAAACCCAGATCCCCTGTGGGAGCGAGCTTGCTCGCGATAGCGTCCGTTCAGTTGGCATTGATGTCGACTGAGGCATAGCTTTCGCGAGCAGGCTCGCTCCCACAGTTTTTTTTGTGTGGCTGAAAGATCCGCAACAAACCCAAAATCCCCTGTGGGAGCGAGCTTGCTCGCGATAGCGTCCGTTCAGTTGGCATTGATGTCGACTGAGGCATAGCTTTCGCGAGCAGGCTCGCTCCCACAGTTGTTTTGTGTGTGGCTGAAGATCCGCATCAAACCCAAAATCCCCTGTGGGAGCGAGCCTGCTCGCGAAAGTCCTTTCAGTTGGCATCAATGTAAAAACGTGACTTGGCAGTCATCATGCCGGAATGGAGGCCGATCTCCCGCAAAACGGATTCGATGATGGCGTTCCGGCACAGAATCGCTAAACTGCGCCGGCCGTTCATTTTCTCACGAGGCTGTGCCCATGAAATTTCGTTTGCTGCTGTGGATGCTCGGGTTGTTGATGGGCAAGGCCAGTCGTAACAATCCGGCGTTCCAGCAACAGTTGGCCGACCGGGAGCTGGTGTTCCAGCTGCAAACCCTGGACGGCAAGGTCGCCAGGCATTACACCGTGAAAAACCAGCGCATCACCAGCCACTCCGGTGTCTACCCGACACCGGCCTTCGCCATCGCCTTCAAGGATGCAGCCTATGGCTTCGCCACGATGCAGGCGAAGAACAAGCAGTTGGCATTCATGACCGGGATCCAGGACAAGTCGATCCAGATCAAAGGCAACCCGGCGCTGGTGATCTGGTTTCAGGGGTTGATGAAGTATCTGAAGCCGAAGAAACCGAAGAAGGTTTAGCCAAGATCCCTGTTTGGTCCGGGGTCATGGTTAACACCCGTGGCGAGGGAGCTTGCTCCCGCTGGGCTGCGCAGCGGCCCCAAGATGGGCTGGCGCGATCCTTCAGGCGGATCGCGTCGGCTGGTTTCGCGACTGCTGCGCAGCCGAGCGGGAGCAAGCTCCCTCGCCACGGAGGCTCATCAGTGAGCTTGTCCAGCAGCTGATCAATGGCTGAACTGCGAAGCCAGCTCCCGCAGCAACACTTCGGCTTCGAGCACTTTGCTGACCACGTCGTTGGCCTTTTCCCGGGTCAGCCCTACGCGTTCGAGCAGCGAGTCCGGGATGTCCTCGTCCGGGCCCGAGCCGATGCTGCGCGAGCGCAGCAGGCGAACGGCCAGGCACACCAGGTTCGGGTAGGCGGCGTATTCGCCGTCATAGTGCGGGTCGTGCTGGAAGCGCAGGGCGGTGGCCAGTTCGTCGGGCATGTCCCAGTAGCGCATCAGCCAGGCGCCAATCTGCTCGCGACTGATGCCCAGCAAGTGCTGTTCCACGTAGCTGTGGCACAGGTGCGGGTTGACCTCCAAGTGCCGGCAGATCAGTGAGAAATGCGGCGGGAACACGTGGGCAAGCAGCAGATAGCCGAAGTTGTGCAGCAGCCCCGACAGGTAGGTCAGGCCGCCTTCGGGGCGCTGGGCGCGCGGCATGGCGCGGGTCAGGCCTTCGATGACAGCGGCGGTGTAGATCGACTGCTGCCAGTAAGGCGTGGTGTGTTGCGGGTGGTCCTTGGGCAGGCTCAGGGTCTTGCCCAGGGCCAGGCCCAATGCCAGGTTGATCACCAGGTCGAAGCCCAGCACCCGGACAATGGCGTCTTCCACCGAACGAATCTTGCCTGGCGAGGCGTAGTACGGCGACGCGGCCCAGCTCACCACTTGCGCAGCCAGGGCCGGGTCGGTTTCCACCACGCCGGTGATGTCATCGATGGTCGCGTCGGGATCGACCCGCAACTTGATGATCTTCTGCGCGGTTTCGGCCAGCGGCGGAATCTCGATGGTTTCTTCCAGGCGTTGCTGGATACGCCGCGCGGTGAAGGCCTGCACGGCCATGGTGATTTCCTTGCGGTCGTCGTCCGGGCGGTCCAGGTTTGGCGTGATATTGCTCAAAGGCTCGCCGAACGTCGCGGCGCTGGCCTTGGTGAGCATGGTCTTGAAGGCTTCGCTGGTGACTTCCAGCAGCAGCCCCGGCTCGCCGGAATTGATCAGCAGTTTCGGCTCGCGCAGCAGGCCTTCTTCATACAGGCACGGCGAGCTGGTCAGCGCTGGCAGGCCGGGCAGCAGGCTCAGGTTGTGTTTGCCGAGCATGCGTTCCAGGCGCTCGGTCGGCACAGCCGTGAGCTTACGACCGGTGAGCTCGGCCAGCCGGTTGAGGTCCAGCAACTGGTTTTGCGGAAACAGGACCATGAGCGCGCCGACAGCGTCGTGCAGCAGCACGGCCTGCACTTTACGAGCGGGGTTCAAGCCCGGTCGCTCGATGACTTCGTCAAAGGCGATGCCCAATTTCTCGAGCAACTGCCGAATAACAGACGGAGCGTGCGGGGTTTCGGGGACGAGGGCAGCTTCGGTCATGGTCTGTATCCGTTTTCCTACAAGTTGGTCAGTATAACCAGCTTGTCGGGCAGGCGCGTCCAGAAAACTGAGCGCGTGCTCACACTTGGCCGTATTGCTGCCCGTGGCGCAACCAGCGATCCAACAGCGGGCTGACGTGGTCCGGCCAGCGCTCCAGCAACGCCTGGGCGGCGTCGCGGACCGCAGGGAGCAGGTCGGCGTCGCGCATCAGGTCGGCTACCTTGAATTGAAGCAGACCGGTCTGGCGCGTGCCGAGCATTTCACCCGGGCCGCGCAGTTCAAGGTCTTTTTCGGCGATGACGAAACCGTCATTGGTTTCACGCATGATGCCCAGCCGCTGGCGGCCGATTTGTGACAGCGGCGGGTGGTACAGCAACACGCAATGGCTGGCCGCGCTGCCCCGGCCGACCCGGCCACGCAATTGGTGCAACTGCGCCAGGCCCAGGCGCTCGGGGTTCTCGATGATCATCAGGCTGGCGTTGGGCACGTCCACGCCGACCTCGATCACCGTGGTCGCAACCAGCAATTGCAAGGCGCCGGCCTTGAATTCGGCCATGACCGCGGCTTTCTCGGCAGGCTTCATGCGGCCGTGGATCAGCCCGACCTTCAGTTCGCCAAGGGCGGCGATGAGGTCCTCGAAAGTGGTTTCAGCCGCCTGGCAGGTCAGCTCTTCCGATTCCTCGATCAAGGTGCACACCCAATAGGCTTGCCGGCCTTCGGCGCAGGCGCTGCGCACGCGCTCGATCACTTCGACCCGCCGGGTGTCGGTGACCAGCACGGTGTTGACCGGCGTGCGGCCGGGCGGCAGTTCGTCGAGGATCGAGGTGTCGAGGTCGGCGTAGGCGCTCATCGCCAGGGTCCGCGGAATCGGTGTGGCGGTCATGATCAACTGGTGCGGGCACATTCGTCCGCCCACGCCTTTCTGCCGCAGGGCCAGGCGCTGCTGGACGCCGAAGCGGTGTTGTTCGTCGATGATCACCAAGGCCAGGTTCTTGAACTGCACTTCGTTCTGGAACAGCGCGTGCGTGCCGACCACCATCGGTGCGCCCTCGGCGATCTGCGCCAGGGCGGCGACGCGGTTCTTGCCCTTGAGCTTGCCGGCCAGCCAGGCGACCTCGATGCCCAGCGGTTCGAGCCAGCGCTGGAACGTGATGAAGTGCTGTTCGGCGAGAATCTCGGTCGGCGCCATCAACGCCACCTGATAACCCGCCTCCAGCGCTTGCAGCGCGGCGAGAGCGGCGACCACGGTCTTGCCGGCGCCGACGTCGCCCTGGATCAACCGCAGCATCGGCTCGGGCTGGCTCAGGTCGTAGGCAATTTCATTGCCGACCCGTTGCTGGGCCCCGGTGGGCGCGAAACCGAGATTGGCCAGGTAGCGAGCCGGCAGTTTTGTCGCCTTGGGCATGGCCGGGGCGCGCAGCGAGCGCAGGCTTTCGCGCAGGCGTTGCTGGGACAGTTGATGGGTCAGGAGCTCTTCGAACGCCAGGCGATGCTGGGCCCAGTGATGTCCAAGGGCGAGCTCTTCGACGTCGGCATCGGCGGGCGGGTGGTGCAGATAACGAATCGCGTCGGCCAACGGCGCCAATTGATAGTCCCGCGCCAGTTCCTTGGGCAGCCAGTCCGGCAGGCTGGTGGGGCCGAGCATCGTCAGGGTCTGCTGGCAGAGCTGGCGCAAGCGCTGCTGGGTCAGGCCTTCGGTGAGGGGGTAGACCGGCGTCAGGGTTTCAGCCACTGGCGGCGGTTCATCGCCGGTGATGGCGCGGTATTCCGGGTGGTAGATTTCCAGCCCGGACGCGCCGGGCCGCGCCTCGCCGTAGCAGCGCACGCGGGTGCCCCGCTTGAGGCCTTCCTTTTGCGCGTTGCTGAAATGGTAGAAGCGCAGGCTGAGCCCACCGGTGCCGTCCTGCAGGCGCACCACCAGGCTGCGCCGCCGGCCCATGACCACGTCGGCGCCGCTGACCGTGCCTTCCACCACTGCATCCTGCCCGGGTCGCAAATGGCCGATGGGCACCACGCGGGTGCGATCCTGGTAACGCAGCGGCAGGTGGAACAGCACGTCCTGGAGGGTTTCCAGGCCGACCTTGGCGAGTTTCTCGGCCATGGCTTCACCGACACCCTTGAGTGCCGTGACCGGCACTTTCGACAGCTCAGTCATGGCAGCGGCTTACTTGGCGGCGGGCGGCTTGGCCACGGAACACAGGCGGATCGAATCGGCGAGGATCTCGATGGCCTTGGGTCGCGGGAAGCTGGCGCGCCAGGCGATGGCAACGGTGCGGAACGGCACCGGCGCGGTCAATGGACGGACTTCGATCACGCCGGGTGAATAATGATGGCTGTCCACCGCCGACAGCGGCAGGATCGAAATGCCCAGGCCGGAGGCGACCATGTGGCGAATGGTTTCCAGGGAGCTGGATTCCACCGTGGTGTGCTTGGCGCCTTCGCTGCCCTTGGTCAGGGTCGGGCAGGCTTCGAGCACCTGGTCGCGGAAGCAGTGGCCTTCGCCGAGCAACAGCAGGCTCTTGTCATTGAGCAGGGCGGCGTCGATGGTTTTCTTCTGGGTCCAGGGGTGTTGGGCCGGCATCAGGACGTAGAACGGCTCGTCGTAGAGCGGCAGGGTCAGGACATCGGCTTCGTTGAACGGCAGGGCGACGATGATCGCGTCCAGCTCACCGTTGCGCAGCTTGTCGCGCAGCACATGGGTGAAGTTTTCTTCGATGTACAACGGCATCTGCGGGGCGACCCGGTGCAGTTGCGGGATCAGGTGCGGGAACAGGTACGGGCCGACGGTGTAGATCGCGCCGACTTTCAGCGGGGCGGTCAGCTGGTTCTTGCCGGCCTGGGCCAGCTCGCGAATGCCCTGGGCCTGTTCCAGGACTTTTTGCGCCTGGGCGACAATGCCTTCGCCGACCGGCGTCAGGCGCACCGCGCTTTTGCTGCGCTCGAAAATAAGCACACCGAGTTCGTCTTCAAGCTTTTTCACGCCCACCGACAGCGTCGGCTGGCTGACATGGCAACGCTCGGCCGCATGGCCGAAGTGCTGCTCTTGGGCGAGGGTCACGATGTAGCGTAATTCTGTGAGGGTCATGGCGAGCGTCCGTGAAGTTGCGAGCCAAGCATACCGGCTGCAATCGATAGACGCACGTTATCAGACTGGAGGCGCGGTGCGACACTGGCGAATGCCTGTGTGGTCGTTGCCGGATATGAAAAAGGCATCTTTCGATGCCTTGGTCATTGTGGCTGGGAGTTACCAGCCCCCCGGCCCAAACAGGGCGCTGTCTGGAACTCAGCGCCGGCGCTTGTCGATGGAGTACAGGAACGGTGCCGTCAGTTCGACCGTGCCGTTGCTCAGCAGGTCGGCCGGTGGCTTGGGCAGCGGTTGGGCGCGGCGGATCATTTCCAGGGTGGCCCGGTCCAGATCGGCGTTGCCTGACTTGCCCACCAGTTCGAACGACACCACGTTGCCTTCGGCATCCACCACGAACCGCAAGCGGTTCATGCCTTCCTTGCCACGTGCCTGGGCGCTGGCCGGGTACTTCTTGTACTTGCCCAGGTGCGCCAGCAACGTACCTTGCCAACTGGCCTTGGCGGCCATCTGCGCGGGCGATGGGCCAGGGGCCGGTTGCGCGGACTTCTCCGTCGGTGCCTGGGTCGGCTGAGTGTCGGCGGGCTTTTGCTCCGACGGCGTTTCCTTCGGCGGCTCCGGCTTTTTCTCCACCGGCTTTGGCTTGGGCGGCTGTGGCTTTGGCTTGGGCTTGACCGGTTTGGGCACGGCGATTTCCGCCTTCGGTGCCTCGGCCAGTTTAGGCAGCGGCAGCTCTTCGACAGGCTCGGGCGGTTGCGGCGGCGTGACGACTTTTGGCGGTGCAGGCGGTGGCGGTGCTGGAACCGGCGCCAGTTCGACCATCATCGCCTGGGGAGGCAATTCGATGGGCGCACGCGTCGTCCAGTTCAGCGCGAGTGCGATGGCAAGCGCATGCACGCCCAGCACCACGGCCAGGCTACCGCTGTAACGCGTCAGCTTTTGGCGCGTCGTGATCATTTCTTCGGCGCCGTCTCGAGTCCGACCAGACCGACCTTCAGGTAGCCGGCGCCACGAAGGGCGTCCATCACGCTCATCAGGTCGCCGTAGTCCACGCCTTTGTCGGCCTGGAAGAAGATCGTCGTGTCTTTCTTGCCCTGGGTCTTGGCGTCCAGGGTCGCGCCGAGGCTGTCGACCTTGATTTCCTCTTCACCGAGGAACAGGCGCTGGTCGGCCTTGACGCTCAGGAACACCGGTTTCTCCGGGCGTGGCGACGGCTTGGCCGTCGATGCGGGGAGGTCAACCTTGATGTCCACGGTGGCGAGCGGGGCGGCCACCATGAAGATGATCAACAGCACCAGCATCACGTCAATGAATGGCGTGACGTTGATTTCGTGGTTCTCGGCCAGATCGTCGTCTGCGCCTTCTTTCAAATGCAGGCCCATGGCCGATTACCCCACTTTCACCATGTGCGGTTGCGAGCTGCGCTCGGGCGGCAGGTGGTCGAGGTCGCGACTGACCAGCAGCAGGACTTCGGCCGAAGCGTCGGAGACCTGGGCCTTGTAGCCGGCGATGGAGCGGGCGAAGACGTTATAGATGACCACGGCGGGGATCGCTGCGACCAGGCCCAAAGCCGTCGCCAGCAGAGCTTCGGCGATGCCGGGAGCAACGACGGCGAGGTTGGTGGTCTGGGTCTTGGCGATGCCAATGAAGCTGTTCATGATCCCCCACACGGTGCCGAACAGGCCGACGAAGGGCGCGGTGGAACCGATGGTGGCGAGTACGCCGGTGCCGCTGCTCATGTTGCGACCGCAGGCCGCGACCAGGCGCTCGAGACGGAAGCTCACGCGTTCCTTGATGCCTTCCTTCTCGCGGCTGTTGGCCGACAGGCGCATCTCTTCGAGCGCATCGTGCACCAGCAGGTTGGCGAGGGTGCCTTCCTTGCCAGCGGTGGTGCTGGCTTCCTTGAGGGTGGCGGCTTTTTTCAGGGCGGCGATCTCGCCACGCAAGCGGCGCTTGGCACCCAGCAGCTCGAAGCCTTTGGCGATCCAGATGGTCCAGGTGATGATCGAGGCGATGGCCAGGCCGATCATCACGGCTTTGACGACCACGTCGGCGTTCTTGTACATGCCCCAGGGCGACAGGTCGTGGGCCATGCCCAGGGTGTTGTCGGCTTCAAGCACTTGAGGCGCGTCGGCTGCGCTGGCTTCGACGGCCTGGGCCGGGTCGCTGGCTGCGGGAGCGGCTACAGGTGCTGTCGTGTCGGCCGGCGCCTGGGTGGCAGCGGGTGCCGTGGTGGACGTGCTGGCCGGCGTCTGGGCATCGGCGAATGCGGCGGCAGGCGCCAGCAGCAGGCTGAACAGCAACGCTGCCACAGCGCTCCAGGCGCGAGGTCGATTGGTTGGCGAAGCGGAGGAGAGAGAGCGTGTCATGCTGGCCGGACCTGAGAGAAAAAAGAAGGTTGATGTTCTTCCAGGCCTCGTGAGGCCGAGAACAAAAGTGGCGAGCATTATTGCAAGTAATTCTTGTTAACAAAAGTAATACAGTATCTTTTTTTCGAAGAATGCTAGCCGCTCGTCCTCTCTGGCAGCTAGTCTGCGGCTTTGCCAGAGGAGATTCTGATGTCCGCGCCTTCTGTTCTAATTGCCGGCTGTGGTGATATCGGCGGCCGTTTGGCCAGCCAACTGGTGGCCGAACATTGGCGGGTGCACGGCTTGCGGCGCACGGTTTCGAACCTGCCGGCCGGGGTCATCGGTGTCACGGGCGACTTGTTCAACGAGCGATGCCCCACCGACTGGCCCAGCGGGCCATTGGACTACCTGGTCTACAGTGCTGCCGCCACCGACCATGACGAAGCGGGCTACCGCATGGCTTACGTCGAAGGGTTGCAACATGTGTTGGGCTGGTTGAAGCAACATGGCCAGCAACCCAAGCGCTTGCTTTTTGTGTCCAGCAGCAGTGTCTATGGACAACAGAACGGCGAGTGGGTCGATGAAAGCTCACCTACCGAGGCGGGTGGTTATTCCGGGCGGGTCATGCTCGAAGCCGAGCAAGTGGCGCTGGGCAGTGGCATCCCGGCCAGTCGTGTACGCCTGACCGGCATCTACGGGCCGGGCCGGGAGTGGCTGCTCAGCCAGGTGCGTCAGGGTTATCGGGTGGTGACCGATCCGCCGCTGTACGGCAATCGCATCCACGCGGACGATGCCGCCGGCCTGCTGGCGTTCCTGCTCAAGGCCGACAATCAAGGCCAGGCGTTGAAGGACTGCTACATCGGCGTTGACGACGCTCCCGCGCCGTTGGCGGAAGTGGTGGGCTGGTTGCGCGAGTACATGGGCATCACTGAGTGGGCCGAGGACGCCAGCGTGCGCCGCGCCGGCAGCAAGCGCTGCAGCAATGCCCGGTCGAAGGCCCTGGGTTGGACACCGCGTTATCCGAGTTTTCGCGAGGGGTATGCGGCGATCCTGGAAGGGCGTTGCTGATTTTCCCGGCACACCAAAAGCAACTGTGGGAGCGAGCCTGCTCGCGAAGAGGTCATGACATTCAACGGCAGCGTTGACTGTCACACCCCTTTCGCGAGCGGGCTCGCTCCCACAGGGATTACTGTTTCTCCAGTACCCAGCGCCGATCACCCGGCGTGAACGAAGGCATCTCATCGGCCAGCGCCGCATTCACGGTCTGGAAGATTTCCAGCTTCTTGCCATTACGCGCGAAAATCCAGGTGTTGCCCTGGCCGTTCTGCTGCAGCCAGATGTTGTCGTTGCCGCCGCTCATCGAGGCGCAGTCGCCGGCGAGACACAAGGCGTAGCGATCAGCGCCCGGCAGGCCGCTGACCTGGCCATCGGGCTGGAATTGCACCGTGGCGCCTTGGCCGGGGCCTTCGGCGATGTTCCAGGTGCCGCCCAGGTAGGCGCCATACAGCGCCCGCTCGAAGCTGGCGCCGATGGGCGCGCCGTCCGGGACCTGCACCTTGGCGCGCTCGAATACCTGCTGCGGTTCGTTTTCGGTGGCAGCCTGGCTCAGTTGGTCGCCGTCGCGCTTCAGTTCGCTGGCCGAGCTGCCATAAAAATCGACTTTCCAGGCACCGTCTTCTTCACCGAGCAGCTTGCCTTCGACGTTTTCAAAACCGTTGGTGTAGCGCGCCTGACCGGCCCGGGTGTTGACGTCCCATTCCAGGTTCGGGCCGTAGCCTTGCAGCGCTTCGCGCAGCGGGCCGCCCTTGGCGGCAGCGTCGATGGCGGCCTGGTTGATCCAGGTGCCGCTGATGTCACGGTCGGCAGGGTCGCTGGCGCAACCGCCGAGAATCAGGGCGAGCAGCGAGAAAGCAAGCGCGTTGCGCATGGAGGAATCCTTTCAGAACGAAAACGGCGCAGCGGGGGAAGCTGCGCCGGGTTTATTACTCGATGACCAGGATGGCGTCCATCTCGACCTGGGCACCCTTTGGCAGGGCGGCCACGCCAATGGCGGCGCGGGCAGGGTAAGGCTGGTCGAAATACTTGCCCATGATCTCGTTGACCTTGGCGAAGTGGCTCAGGTCGGTGAGGAAGATGTTGAGCTTGACGATGTCCTTGAACGAACCGCCGGCAGCTTCGGCCACGGCCTTCAGGTTCTCGAAGACCTGCACGGTCTGGGCTTCGAAGCCCTCGACCAGCTCCATGGTTTTCGGGTCCAGCGGGATCTGGCCCGACATGTACACCGTGTTGCCCGCCTTGATCGCCTGGGAATAAGTGCCGATGGCGGCCGGGGCCTTGTCGCTGGAAATAACGGTCTTGGTCATTCATGACTCCTTGTAATGAGGGCGGCTATTGGGAGCTATGCGCGCATGCGGGTGATGCGAATGACCCCGGTCAGGGCGCGCAGTTTCTTGATCACGCGGGCCAGGTGCACACGGTCGTGCACGCTGACCACCAGTTGGACGACGCTGATGCGGCCGTCGCGTTCGTCCATGCTGATTTTCTCGATGTTGCCGTCGGCGGCGTTGACGCTGCTCGCCAGCAAGGCGATCAGGCCGCGCTGGTGTTCGAGTTCGACGCGCAGCTCGACGTTGAATTCGCCGGTGACATCCTTGGCCCACGAAAGCTGGATGCATTTTTCCGGGTTGTGGCGGATTTCGCTGATGTTGCGGCAGTTGTCCAGGTGCACCACCATCCCCTTGCCGGCGGACAGGTGGCCGACAATCGGGTCGCCCGGTATCGGCGTGCAGCACTTGGCGTAGCTGAGCACCAGGCCCTCGGTACCGCGAATCGCCAGCGGGCCCTCTGGGCTTGGCAACTGTTCGCCTTCGCCGAGCAGGCGGCGGGCGACGACATAGGCCATGCGATTGCCCAGGCCGATGTCTTCGAGCAGGTCTTCGATCAATTCGAGGCGGTACTCGTTGAGCATGACCTGCACGCGCTCGGCCGGGATCTTGTCCAGCGAGCTGTCGAAACCGTTCAGCACTTTGTTCAGCAGGCGCTCGCCAAGGCTGATGGATTCGGAGCGACGTTGCAGCTTCAGCGCGTGACGGATGTGCGTGCGGGCCTTGCCGGTGACCACGAAATTGAGCCACGCCGGGTTCGGCCGCGCACCGGGGGCGCTGACGATCTCCACGGTGGAGCCGCTTTGCAGCGGTTCGGACAACGGGGCCAGGCGGCGATTGATGCGACAGGCGATGCAGCTGTTGCCGACGTCGGTGTGCACGGCGTAGGCGAAATCCACCGCGGTGGAGCCTTTGGGCAGCTCCATGATCCGGCCCTTGGGCGTGAAGACGTAGACCTCGTCCGGGAACAGGTCGATCTTGACGCTCTCGATGAATTCCAGGGAATTGCCGGCGCGCTGCTGCATTTCCAGCACGCCCTTGACCCACTGACGGGCGCGGGCGTGAGTGCTCTTGGGCTGTTCATCGCCGCTGGATTTGTACAGCCAGTGGGCGGCGATGCCGTTGTTGGCCATCTCTTCCATTTCACGGGTGCGGATCTGGATTTCGATCGGTACGCCATGCATGCCGAACAGCGTGGTATGCAGCGACTGGTAGCCGTTGGCCTTGGGGATCGCGATGTAGTCCTTGAAGCGCCCCGGCAATGGTTTGTACAGATTATGCACAGCACCGAGCACGCGGTAGCAAGTATCGACCTTGTCGACGATGATCCGGAACGCATAGACGTCCATGATCTCGTTGAAGGCTCGGCGCTTGCCGCGCATTTTCTTGTAGATGCCGTAAAGGTGTTTCTGCCGCCCGCTGACTTCGCCTTCGATGCCGTCGATCGCCAGGCAGTGGCTCAGCGACTCTTCGATCTTGTTGACGATTTCCTTGCGATTGCCCCTGGCGCGCTTGACGGCCTGGTTGATCCGCGCCGAACGCATCGGGTGCATGGCCTTGAAACCCAGGTCCTCGAACTCGATGCGGATCGCGTGCATACCCAGTCGGTTGGCGATGGGTGCATAGATTTCCAGGGTTTCCTTGGCGATGCGCCGACGTTTTTCGCCGGAGAGCACTTCCAGGGTGCGCATGTTGTGCAAGCGGTCGGCGAGCTTGACCAGGATCACCCGGATGTCGCGCGCCATGGCCATGGCCATTTTCTGGAAGTTCTCGGCCTGGGCCTCGGCCTTGGTCTCGAAGTTCATCTGGGTCAGCTTGCTGACCCCGTCGACCAGCTCGGCCACGGTTTCGCCGAACTGCGCTTGCAGCGCTTCCTTGGCAATGCCGGTGTCTTCGATCACGTCATGCAGCATCGCCGCCATCAGGCTCTGATGGTCCATGTGCATGTCGGCAAGAATATTCGCCACCGCAAGCGGGTGCGTGACGTACGCCTCGCCGCTACGGCGGCGCTGGCCGTCGTGGGCTTGTTCGGCGTAGAAATAGGCTCGGCGGACCAAGTTGACCTGGTCCGTGCCGAGGTAGGCCGATAAGCGATCGGCGAGGGCGTCTATGCTCGGCATGATGATGACTCCTGCCGTCTGCTGTGACCCCGCGCCGTGCTACGTCGACCAGGCATAGGCTTAGACCGCCTCGTTGGACTCGTCCTCGAACGCTGCGAACAGCGGTTCGTCTTCAACGATTTCAGCGTTGGCGATGAACTCGTAGCTCATCAGGCCTTCGGCGATTTCACGCAGCGCTACCACGGTAGGCTTGTCGTTTTCCCACTGGACCAACGGCTCTTTGCCACCGGTGGCCAGTTGACGGGCACGCTTGGTAGAGAGCATGACCAGCTCAAAGCGGTTTTCCACGTGTTCTAGGCAGTCTTCAACGGTTACGCGGGCCATGGTATTCCTCGGAGCGAATGCAATATGCGCGCTGCCCGGTTGGGCGAGCGGACTCGACAGTTTAAAAAAACACCAGCGTTTAGGGAAGCGCTGATTTTTTGAGCAAACCCCTCGGCGCGCTGCGACTACCAATGTAAAGCCGTCGCAGCGGTTTTGGGAAGGGCTGTTCAGCCCAGCAGTTCGGCCAGTAATTTACCGAAACGTTGCTGCTGGCGTTTTTGCTGGAGCTGGCTGGCGCGGAAAATTGCCTTCAGATCGTCCAGCGCGTGGGAGAAATCGTCGTTGATGATCAGGTAATCGTAGTCAACGTAGTGACTCATTTCGCTGACCGCTTCCCGCATCCGCCCTTCGATGATCTCGTCGCTGTCCTGGCCACGGTTGGTCAGGCGCTGGCGCAAGGCCTGCTGGCTCGGCGGCAGGATGAAGATCGAGCGGGCCTGGGGCATCAACTTGCGCACCTGCTCGGCGCCTTGCCAGTCGATTTCCAGGATCAGGTCGTGGCCTTCGTCCAAGGTCTGCTGAAGGACGCTTTGCGAGGTGCCGTAGAGATTGCCAAAGACTTCGGCGCGCTCCAGGAAGTCGCCGTGCTCGGCCATCCGCACGAACTCTTCGCGGTCGACGAAGTGATAGTTCACGCCGTTCATTTCACCAGGACGCATGGCGCGGGTGGTGTGAGAGACCGAGACGCGAATTTGCGGCTCGGCGTCGATCAACGCCTTGACCAGGCTGGTCTTGCCGGCGCCGGAGGGCGCGGAAATGATATAGAGGGTGCCAGTGCTGTGGGTCATGTCGGGTTAGCCTTACTCAATGTTCTGCACTTGTTCGCGCATTTGTTCGATCAACACCTTGAGGTTGACCGCCGCCTGGGTGCTGCGCGGGTCGAAGGCTTTGGAGCCCAGTGTATTGGCTTCGCGGTTGAGCTCCTGCATCAGGAAGTCGAGGCGGCGGCCGGCCGCGCCACCGGACTTGAGCACCCGGCGGACTTCAATGATGTGGGTGCTCAGGCGATCCAGTTCTTCGGCCACGTCGCTCTTCTGGGCGAGCATGACCATTTCCTGTTCCAGGCGCTGCGGGTCCAGCTCGGCCTTCATGTCGGCGAAGCGGTCGAGGACTTTCTGGCGCTGGGTGGCGAGCATCTGCGGAACGAGTTCGCGCAGGGTGGCGACGTCTTCTTCAATGGAGGTCAGGCGCTCGTTGATCAGCCGGGCCAGTTCCGCGCCTTCGCGCTCGCGGCCGGCCTTGAGCTCGTTCAGCCCTTGATTGAACAATGCCAGGGCCTCGGCGTTCAGCGCCTGCGGGTCGCTCGCGTCGCCCACCAGCACGCCCGGCCAGGCCAGGACTTCCAGCGGGTTCAGGGCGGCGGGATTGTTGATCAGGCTGGCGACGGTTTCGGCGGCGGCGACCAATTGCGCGGCGCGCTCGCGGTCCACTTGCAAGGTTTTGCCGCTGCTCTCTTCGGTAAACCGCAGGGTGCATTCCAGTTTGCCCCGGGACAGGCCCTGGCGCAGCGCTTCACGCACGCCGCCTTCGAGGTCGCGGAAGGACTCGGGCAAGCGCAGGTGCGGCTCCAGGTAACGGCTGTTGACCGAGCGCAGCTCCCAGCTCAGCGTGCCTTGGGCGCCGGCCTTTTCGACGCGGGCGAAGGCGGTCATGCTGTGCACCATGGGGGTTCCTCGCAATGCAGGCTGGCCACAACCGTTGATTGTGGGGCCTGGGATCTGTGGGTGGATGCCGAAGGGCAGCAAAGGCGCAGGATTGTAGCGCAGTGGGATGCAAGCGCCCAAACAGCTCCGGTTACAAAGCGCTGCAGCCCGTCGGGCGGGGCTTTGAGTGCGTTCACCCGTCGCGTCAGTTTATTAGAACTGCCCTATGACGATTCGCGGCTCTATAATGCCGGCAGTTTTCCGTCCTCTGTACAGGTGTTCCCTATGAAACGTCCAAGTGGTCGCGCTGCCGATCAGCTTCGCTCGATCCGCATTACCCGCAACTACACCAAACACGCCGAGGGATCTGTACTGGTGGAGTTCGGTGATACCAAGGTCATCTGCACCGTCAGCGTCGAAAACGGCGTGCCTCGTTTTCTCAAGGGCCAGGGCCAGGGTTGGTTGACCGCCGAATACGGCATGCTGCCGCGGGCTACCGGCGAGCGGAACCAGCGCGAGGCCAGTCGTGGCAAGCAGGGCGGACGGACCCTGGAAATCCAGCGCCTGATCGGTCGTTCGCTGCGTGCCGCGCTGGACATGTCCAAGCTCGGCGATGTGACGCTGTATGTTGATTGCGACGTGATCCAGGCTGACGGCGGCACCCGCACCGCCTCCATCACCGGTGCCATGGTTGCGCTGGCCGATGCCTTGAAAGTGATCAAGAAGCGTGGCGGCCTCAAGGGCGGCGATCCGCTCAAGCAAATGATCGCCGCGGTGTCGGTGGGCATGTACCAGGGCGAGCCGGTGCTGGACCTGGATTACCTGGAGGACTCCGCTGCCGAGACCGACCTGAACGTGGTCATGACCAGTGCCGGCGGCTTCATCGAAGTCCAGGGCACCGCCGAGGGCGCGCCGTTCCAGCCGGAAGAATTGACCGCTATGCTGGAGCTGGCGAAGAAAGGCATGGGCGAAATCTTCGAATTGCAAAAGGCCGCGTTGGCCGACTGATTTTTTTGCGCTTCAGACAAGGAGAGTGTCATGAGTGATGAGCAAGTCCTGTTGCCCCAGCCGAGCAGAGAAGCGCGGCAGTGGGCAATGTTTTGTCACCTGTCTGCACTATTGGGCATTTTCATTCCGTTCGGTTCGCTGATCGGGCCGCTGGTCATCTGGCAGCTCAAGCGTGAATCCGACCCGTTCATCGATGCCCAGGGCAAGGAAGCGCTGAACTTCCAAATCACTGTGGCGATCGCCGCGGCGATCAGCTTGCTGCTGATGATCGTGGTGATTGGTTTCTTCCTGTTTGGCCTGGTGGCGATCGGTGCGCTGGTGCTGACCATCATTGCTGGCGTGAAGGCCAATGAAGGGCAGCCGTATCGGTATCCATTTACCTGGCGGCTGGTCAAATAACGAGCAGCACATATATCCCCTGTGGGAGCGAGCCTGCTCGCGATGGCAATCTATCAGTCAGCATTGATGTCGGCTGACCCACCGCTATCGCGAGCAGGCTCGCTCCCACAGTTGTTTTCGGCGCTCATAAAAAAACCGACATTGCTGTCGGTTTTTTTATGGGTACGAAAATGACCTAGATGGTCAGCGTCCAGTCGTAATCCACGATCAGCGGCGCGTGCTGCGAGAACCGCGGCTGGCGTGGCAGGCGGGCGCTGCGGACGAAGCGGCGCAGCCCGGGCGTCAGCAGCTGGTAGTCGAAGCGCCAGCCGAGGTTGAGCATCTCGGCCTGCTCGTTATCCGGCCACCAGCTGTACTGGTCGCCTTCGCGGCTGACTTCGCGCAGGGCGTCGACATAACCCATGTTGCCGATGATCTCGTCCATCCAGGCCCGTTCCGGCGCCAGGAAGCCAGGCGACTGCTGGCTGTCGCGCCAGTTCTTGATATCCAGCTTCTGTTGCGCCACGTACAGCGAGCCACAGTAGATGTACTCGCGACGTTTGCGCCGCTGTTTATCAAGGTAACGGGCGAAGTCGTCCATCAACTTGAATTTCTGATTCAAATCTTCATCGCCGTTCTGCCCCGAAGGGAGCAGCAAGGTCGCGATGCTGACCTTGTCGAAATCGGCTTGCAGGTAGCGCCCGTAGCGGTCCGCCGTCTCGAAACCGAGACCGTTGATGACAGCCTTCGGTTGCAGCCGCGAGTACAAAGCCACGCCACCCTGGGCGGGGACTTCGGCATCGCAGGCGTAAAGGAAGTAACCGTCCAGTTGGAAGGCTGCATCGTCCAGTTCAAAGGCGGAGGCGCGGGTGTCCTGCAGGCAGATGACGTCGGCATTCTGTGCTTGCAGCCAACTGAGCAAACCACGCTCCACTGCAGCCTGAATACCATTGACGTTCACACTGATGATCCGCATAAATGGCCCCAAAAATCACGTGCGTGTATGATACACGCCGTCTACCTATTTAGCTAAATCCGCGGTATTTGAGGCTTTTTTCATGCAGGCGTATCAGCGCGATTTCATTCGCTTTGCCATCGATCGCGGCGTTTTGCGCTTCGGTGAATTCACCCTCAAGTCCGGGCGCACCAGCCCGTACTTCTTCAACGCCGGCCTGTTCAACAGCGGAACCGCCCTGGCGCAGTTGGGCCGGTTCTATGCCGCCGCCATCGTTGAAAGCGGCATTCCGTTCGACGTGCTGTTCGGCCCGGCCTACAAGGGCATCCCATTGGCCGCCACTACCGCCGTCGCCCTGGCCGAGCACCATGGCCGTGACCTGCCCTGGTGCTTCAACCGCAAGGAAGCCAAGGCTCACGGTGAAGGCGGAAGCCTGGTCGGCGCGCCGTTGACCGGCGAAGTGCTGATCATCGATGACGTCATCACCGCCGGTACCGCCATTCGCGAGGTGATGCAGATCATCGCTTCCCAGGAAGGCGCCAAGGCTGCCGGCGTGCTGATCGCCTTGAACCGCCAGGAGCGCGGTAACGGTGAGCTGTCGGCGATCCAGGAAGTGGAGCGCGACTTCGGTATCCCGGTGATCAGCATTGTGTCGCTGAACCAGGTGCTGGAGTTCTTGGCCGATGATCCGCAGCTCAAGCAGCATTTGCCGGCGGTTGAGGCCTATCGCGCCCAGTTCGGCGTCTAAAAAGCCCCGCTGGTTTTGATCTTGTGGCGAGGGAGCTTGCTCCCGCTCGGTCGCGCAGCGACCGCAAAATGTTGGGGCCGCTGCGCAGCCCAGCGGGAGCAAGCTCCCTCGCCACACAAGCATCTTCTGAAGAAGTGATGAAAAAAGACCCCGCTCAACCAGGTTGAGCGGGGTCTTTTTTTACAGGTGTCGCTTAATGACGCTTGCGATTGCTGATCAGCGTACCCACGCCGGTATCGGTGAAGATCTCCAGGAGGATCGCATTCGGCACGCGGCCGTCGATGATCAGCGAACTGCCAACACCGCCCTGGACCGCTTCCAGCGCGCAACGGATCTTCGGCAGCATGCCGCCGTAGATGGTGCCATCGGCGATCAAGTCATCGACTTGCTGGGTCGACAACCCGGTCAGGACCTTGCCGGTCTTGTCCATCAGGCCGGCGATGTTGGTCAGCAGCATCAGCTTCTCGGCTTTCAGCGCTTCGGCAACCTTGCCGGCCACCAGGTCGGCGTTGATGTTGTACGACTCGCCATTGGCGCCCACGCCGATCGGCGCGATGACCGGAATGAAGTCGCCCTTGACCAGCAGGTTCAGCAGATCGGTGTTGATGCCGACCACTTCACCCACCTGGCCGATGTCGATGATTTCCGGCTGAGTCATCTCCGGCGTCTGGCGGGTTACGGTGAGTTTCTTCGCCCGGATCAGTTCGGCGTCCTTGCCGGTCAGGCCGATGGCGCTGCCGCCGTGGCGGTTGATCAGATTGACGATGTCCTTGTTGACCTGGCCGCCGAGGACCATCTCCACCACATCCATGGTCTGCGCATCGGTCACGCGCATGCCGTCGATGAAGTGGCTTTCGATCGACAGGCGCTTGAGCAGGTCGCCGATTTGCGGACCACCGCCGTGAACCACCACCGGGTTGATGCCCACCGCCTTCATCAGCACGATGTCGCGGGCGAAGCCGGTCTTGAGCTCCTCGCTTTCCATTGCGTTGCCGCCGTACTTGATCACCAGGGTCTTGCCGACGTAGCGTCGGATGTAAGGCAGCGCTTCGGACAGGACCTTGGCGGTGTTGGCGGCGGCTTCGCGTTCGAGGGTCATTCAGGGCTCCGGTGGTGATTCAATCAGAACGGTAGTTGGAGATCAGGTGCAACACGCTTGAGTTGGCTGTGGAACACATCCTTGATGCGCTGCAGTTCAGCCTCGTTGTCGGCCTCGAAACGCAGCACCAGCACCGGTGTGGTGTTGGAGGCGCGAACCAGGCCCCAGCCTTGTGGGTAGTCGACCCGCACACCGTCGATGGTGGTCAGTTCGGCGCCTTCGCCCCACTGGGCGTCGTGCAGTGCATCAATGATGCTGAATTTGCTCTCTTCGGTCACATGGATATTGATTTCCGGCGTAGAAATATCGTTCGGGAAGGTCGCGAACAGCTCTTCGGCGGTGGATTTCTCCTTGCTGAGGATCTCTAGCAGGCGTGCCGCGCTGTAGATGCCGTCATCAAAACCGAACCAGCGCTCCTTGAAGAAGATATGGCCGCTCATTTCGCCGGCCAGCAGGGCGCCGCTCTGTTTCATTTTTTTCTTGATCAGCGAGTGGCCGGTTTTCCACATGAGTGGGCGACCGCCATATTCCTTGATCAGCGGGACCAGGCGACGGGTGCACTTCACGTCGAAGATGATCTCGGCGTCGGGGTTGCGTGCCACCACGTCCTTGGCGAACAGCATCAGCAGGCGGTCCGGAAACACCACGCTGCCAGTATTGGTCACCACACCCACGCGGTCACCGTCGCCGTCGAAGGCCAGGCCCAGGTCGGCGTTGGTTTCCTTGACCTTGGCGATCAGGTCCTCAAGGTTTTCCAGTTTGCCCGGATCCGGATGATGGTTGGGGAAGTTGCCATCGACGTCGCAGAACAACGGGATGACTTCGCAGTTCAGCGCTTCGATCAGTTGCGGGGCGATGACGCCGGCCGCGCCGTTGCCGCAATCGACCACTACTTTCAGGCGACGGGCCAGTTTCACGTCCTTGACGATTTCGTCGTTGTAGCGCGGGAGGATGTCGACCTTGGTCACGCTGCCCTGGCCGCTGCTCAGGTCATTGGTCTTGAGGCGGGTGTGCAGGGCCTGGATCTGCTCGTTGGCGAGGGTGTCGCCGGCGATGACGATCTTGAAGCCGTTGTAGTTCGACGGGTTGTGGCTGCCGGTGAGCATCACGCCGGATTTGCCGGCCAGGACATTGGCGGCGTAATAAAGCGCCGGGGTCGGCACCAGGCCGACGTCGCTGACGTGGCAACCGCTGTCGGCAACGCCTTTGATCAACTGCTCGACCAGCTCCGGGCCGGACAAGCGACCGTCGCGGCCGACATTCACGTTCGGTTCGCCCTGGGCCAGGCTCTGGGAGCCGATGGCGCGGCCGATCCAGTAGGCGGTTTCAGCCGTCAGGGTTTCCGGCACGACGCCACGGATGTCGTAGGCGCGGAAGATGCTGTCAGGGAAGATCGGGGCGATTGCGGCTGGGGTGTTCATGGGCGGGGTGCTCTATCAGGAAAGTGACTGGACAGGCCGACGACGGGCGTCGGCAGGCTCAAGCTGAAGGGTATGACGGCGTTTTCGACAGAGAGTTCGCGGTGGGAAAGTGCCATGAGACAGCGTTACCCCAGCGCGAACGGTCTAAAACGTTGATTCCGGATGGGAAACGTCGCCTCGAGCCGTTACGCATTTTTCGTCCTGAAACAGAAGCTTAATAAAGCGGCCGGGCCTGCTGCCCGGCCCGAGCAGCCGGATCAGTGGCTACCGGAGTGACCGAAACCGCCGGCGCCGCGCTGGCTCTCGTCGAATTCCTCGACCAATTCGAAATGGGCCTGGACCACCGGCACCAGCACCAGTTGGGCAATGCGTTCGCCCACTGCGATGTTGAAAGCGGTCTGGCCGCGATTCCAGCAGGACACCATCAGTTCGCCCTGGTAATCGGAGTCGATCAGGCCCACCAGGTTGCCCAGCACGATGCCGTGCTTATGGCCCAGGCCCGAGCGCGGCAGAATCAGCGCGGCCAGGCCCGGATCGCCGATGTAGACCGACAGGCCGGTGGGAATCAGCAGGGTCTGGCCCGGTTCCAGGATCGTGTCCTGCTTGAGCATCGCCCGCAGATCGAGGCCGGCTGAGCCCGGCGTGGCGTACTGCGGCAGCGGGAATTCACTGCCGATGCGAGGGTCGAGGATCTTGGCTTGTAGAGCGTGCATTGAAATTAAACCTGGTTCAGCCGTTCGGCGATGAAAGTGATCAGTTGGCGGGCAATCTTGCCCTTGCTGGTCTGGGCGAAAAGCGTGGCGTGCAACTGGCGGTCGATCACGCTGCAAGCGTTCTCTTCGCTGTTGAAGCCGATGCTCGGGTTGGCGACGTCGTTGGCGACGATCAGGTCCAGATTCTTGTCCTTGAGCTTGCGCGCGGCGTAATCGAGGAGGTGTTCGGTTTCGGCGGCAAAACCGACGCTGAATGGACGGTCGGGACGGGTGGCGATGGTGGCCAGGATGTCCGGGTTACGTACCATTTGCAGGAGCAGACCGTCGCCGCTCGTAGGGTCTTTCTTCAATTTTTGCGGGGCAACGACTTCGGGGCGGTAGTCCGCCACCGCCGCCGAGGCGATGAACAGGTCGCACGGGATCGAGGCCTCACAGGCCGCAAGCATGTCCCGGGCGCTGACGACGTCGATGCGGGTCACTCGATCCGGGGTTGGCAGGTGCACCGGCCCGGTGATCAGCGTCACCCGCGCGCCCGCTTCGACGGCGGCTTCGGCCAGGGCGAAGCCCATTTTCCCCGAGCTGTGGTTGGTGATGTAGCGCACCGGGTCGATGTTTTCCTGGGTCGGGCCGGCGGTAATCAGCACATGCTTGCCGGTCAGCGCCTGGCGCTGGAAGCAGTCGGCGGCGCACAGAACCAGGTCGTTGGCTTCGAGCATGCGGCCCATGCCGACGTCGCCGCAGGCCTGGCTGCCAGAGGCTGGGCCAAAGACTTTCAGATCGCGGCTTTCGAGCAGTTGCAGGTTGGCCTGGGTGGCGGGGTCGCGCCACATGGCCTGGTTCATGGCCGGCGCCACGGCGACCACGGCGTCGGTAGCGAGTACGAGGGTGGTCAGCAGGTCGTTGGCGATGCCCTGGGCCAGGCGGGCGATCAGGTCGGCCGTGGCCGGGGCGATCAGCACCAGGTCAGCCCATTTGGCCAGCTCGATATGACCCATGGCGGCCTCGGCCGCCGGGTCGAGCAGATCCAGGTGGACCGGGTGCCCGGACAAGGCCTGCATGGTCAGCGGGGTGATGAACTCACTGCCGCCGCGGGTCATGACGACCCGTACTTCGGCGCCCTGGTCGATAAGCCTGCGAACCAGCTCGGCGCTCTTGTAGGCAGCAATGCCGCCGCCGACGCCCAGAACGATGCGTTTCCGATACAGCCGCTGCATAGGCCTGCCTTTCGATTTTAATGGTCAGTGCAGGGCGAACCCTCGGCAGCAGCCTGCCTGGGTGCAAATCGCCTGCAAAAAAGATGGGCTAAGATATCACAGCGTCCGCTACGGAACAGCGGCGCCCATTATCAGGGAGATGCCATGAGTATTCGGGACTGGCCGGTGGCCGAGCGGCCACGGGAGAGATTGTTGGTGTCGGGGGCGGAGAGTCTTTCAGACGCCGAGCTGCTGGCGATATTTTTACGCACGGGTGTGTCGGGTAAAAGTGCGGTAGATCTGGCTCGACATCTGTTGTCCCAATTTGGCTGCCTGCGGGCGCTGCTTGAGGCTGATCAGCTTACGTTCAGCAGTCATATGGGACTGGGTCCGGCGAAATTCGCTCAATTGCGCGCGGTGCTCGAAATGGGCCGGCGACACTTGGCGGCGCGGACTCGGCAGAATTCAATGCTGGAAGACCCGCAGGCCGTTCGTGACTATCTCAAGTCAATGCTGCGCCACGAACCTCACGAGGTGTTTGGCTGCCTGTTTCTCAACTCACGACATCAGGTGCTGGCGTTCGAAGCGCTTTTTCGTGGCTCCATCGCCTGCACCAGTGTCCACCCCCGGCAAGTGGTCAAGCGCGCCCTGGCCCACAACGCCGCTGCCGTGATCCTGTGCCACAACCACCCCTCCGGCAGCACCGAGCCCAGCCAGGCCGACCGAATGCTCACCGAGCGGCTCCAGGACGCGCTGGAGCTGATCGATGTGCGGGTGCTCGACCATTTTATCGTCGGCGATGGGGAGCCGTTGTCGATGGCGGAGTGTGGGTGGATGTAGGCAGGGGCTGACAATATTGGAGCCTTTGTGGGAGCGAGCCTGCTCGCGAATGCGGTGTATCAGTTGACTCAAAGTTGGCTGACAAACCGATTTCGCGAGCAGGCTCGCTCCCACAAGGGGACTGGGGCTAGGCCGGGTTACTTGAGGTTGACCTTGGAGTAATCCTGCCGCCCAAACGGGCTGACCGTATAACCCTGCACATCCTTGCGGGTCAGCGCGAATGCTGTCGGGTGCGCCAGGGGCAGCCAGAGGGCCTGCTGCTGGATCTGCGCCTGGGCCTGTTCGTAGAGCTTGGTGCGCACGCCCTGTTCGCTAGTGGTCTTGCCGGCGCTGATCAGTTTGTCCAGGTCCGGGTTGCAGTAACGAGCGAAATTGGTCCCGGACTTGACCGCCGCGCAGGAAAACTGCGGCGTGAGGAAGTTGTCCGGGTCACCGTTGTCGCCGGCCCAGCCCATGAACAGCAGGTCGTGCTCGCCGGCCTTGGCGCGGCGGATCAGCTCGCCCCATTCGATCACGCGGATTTCCGCCTGGATGCCGATTCCCGCCAGGTCCGATTGCAACAGCTGCGCGCCGAGGCTCGGATTGGGATTGAGCAGGCTGCCGGACGGGCGAGTCCAGATAGTAGTCTTGAAGCCTTCCTTCAAACCGGCCTTGGCCAGCAATTCCCGAGCCTTGGCCGGGTCATGGGCATAGCCGGGCAGGTTTTTCGCGTAGCTCCAGGTGTTGGGCGGATAAGGGCCGTTGGCCGCTTCGGCCGTGCCTTCAAAAACGGTCTTGAGGTAGCTGGCCTTGTCAAAAGCCAGGTTGATGGCCTGACGGACTTCAGGCTTGTCCAGCGGCGGATGCTGACTGTTGATCGCCAGGAAAGCGGTCATGAACGCGTCAGTCTGCGCCACCTTCAATGTCGGCTCCTGCCGGGCGGCCTGCACGTCCAGCGGCTTGGGCGACAGGGCGATCTGGCATTCATTTCGGCGCAACTTCTGCAGGCGCACGTTGGCGTCTGGCGTGATGGCAAAGATCAGCGGGTCCACCTGGGGCTTGCCGCCGAAATAGTCCCCGTTGGCCTTGTAGCGAATCGAGGCATCTTTCTGGAATCGGTTGAAAATGAACGGGCCGGTGCCGATGGGCTGGCTGTTGAGTTGCTCCGGCTTGCCGGCCTTCATCAACTGGTCGGCATATTCAGCCGAATAGATCGATGCGAAACCCATGCTCAACGTCGCCAGGAAGGTCGAATCGGCATGGTCGAGGGTGAAGCGCACTGTCAACGGGTCCAGGGCATCGATTTTTGTAATCAGCGCCGGCAGTTGCATGGATTGGGCGTGGGGGAAGCCGCTCTGGGCGACCTTGTGCCAAGGGTTGGCCGGGTCCAGCATGCGCTCGAAGCTGAACTTGACGTCTTCGGCCGTCAAGTCGCGACGCGGTGTGAAGTAGTCGGTGTGGTGAAACCTGACCTTGGGGCGCAACTTGAAGACATAACTCAGGCCATCGGGCGAAACTTCCCAGCTCTCGGCCAGGCTGGCCACCACTTTGCCGCTGGCGGTGTCGAAATCGACCAGGCGGTTCATCAGCACGTCGGCCGAAGCGTTGGTAGTGGTCAGGGAGTTGTACTGGACGACATCGAACCCTTCCGGGCTGGCCTCGGTACACACGCTCAGGGCGGCGGCCTGGGCCAGCGGAGTGAGTAGCAGAGGGGCGAGCAACAGCGGTAGGGCAGCGAGGCGCATGATTGATTTCCTGTGCAGGTCGGAGGCCCATCTGCGAGTGCAGTCTGGAAAAGGTCTACCCTAGTGGGCTCGCCTGCAAATGACTATCCCCTTTTTGCATTTTCCGGCACTCTTTGCAGCGCTTCGCGGGACGTGCTCAGGGCGCGAGCTCGCCGATGAATGAAAAAAACCTGCGCGCCGCGACGAGCGGTCAGGGCATCGCGGGCCCTTGCCGCAGCCGCCTGAGGCTGTTGATCGAGGGTTTCCAGTAAAGACAAATCACACCGGCTGTTGTTGTGCCTGGGTCTTTCTGGTATAAAGCAGCGCTCTTTTCTAGGGGCCCGGTTCCTTCACTGTAGGTGTAGCCGGTAAGACCCTTAAAGAAACGCGGCGCCTGGCGCCAAATGACTGAGAGATTAAGCGGCCAACCCATGCCGGGTTGGGCATGTGGTTTTAGAGGGCTGAGGCATGTCGAGAGTCTGTCAAGTTACCGGTAAGGGTCCGGTGACTGGGAATAACATTTCCCACGCAAACAACAAAACCCGTCGTCGTTTCCTGCCGAACCTGCAGCATCACCGCTTCTGGGTTGAAGAAGAGAAACGTTTTGTGCGTCTGCGCGTATCTGCCAAAGGCATGCGCATCATCGACAAGCGTGGCATCAGTGTCGTGCTGGCCGAACTTCGTCGCGATGGCAAGGTTTAAGGGAGCTAATCATGCGTGAATTGATTCGTTTGATCTCGAGCGCCGGTACTGGTCACTTCTACACTACCGACAAGAACAAGCGTACTACCCCGGACAAAATCGAGATCAAGAAATATGATCCGGTTGTTCGCAAGCACGTGATCTACAAGGAAGGCAAAATCAAGTAATTGATTTTCTCTTCTAACGAAAAAGGCCCGTATCGCGAGATACGGGCCTTTTTCTTTCAGGGCTGAAATCCTGACCGTTTACAACGTTGCCTGATAATTAATCAGCCACACTTGTGACCGGTATAAAAGTTTTCCTTGTCGCTGAAGACGTAGAGCCGATCATCTCGATAGTCCATGGTGTAGGCTTCGCCTGAGCGTATATGGCGTACGATCTTGGCTCCCGAATAGGCTTGCATGTCGTGCAGAAATTGCGCGTCTACCTTCATCGGCAGCAGGGAGTTGAAAGCAAAATTAGCCGTGCATACGCCTGAAGGGTGGATCTCGTTGGCAATTGCTTCAAGCGCTCCAATGTTTAGTGTCAGCAGGGCAGCCAATGCTGCGATCCGCGGTGTAGTAGCTTTTTTTTTGGCCATGTTGCCTCCTGGCATAATTTATAATCAGCGCCTCCTCATTGAGGCGCCCGGATATAATTACAGGAGGGTGGCGGCCATGTATATCGTACTGTGTAAGCGTTTGATTCATTCCTGTTTCTCAAACACTACATAAATCTTGCGGCACGCTTCCAGCACTTCCCAAGTTCCTTGGAATCCGGCCGGAATTACAAAACGATCGCCCGCTCGAAGTGTCTTGGCATTGCCTTCATTGTCCCGCAGCACCGAAACACCTTGGACGATTTCGCAGTATTCGTGCTCCGTATAGTTGACCGTCCACTGGCCCACCGCGCCTTCCCACACCCCCGCATTCATCTGTCCGCAAGGACTGCTGTAATGATTGAACACCGCTTGCTCGGGATCACCTTTAAGTACCTTGACCGGGTCCGGTCGATAGCGGTCGGCGGTGGTATTGGCCTGGCTGAAATCGACGATGTCCTGGATGCTCATACGGTTACCCTCGGTGCTTGCGGCGCGGATGGCTGGGAGAGCAAAAGTCTATGTTTATTAAAACGAACATCGCAAGGCCGTTTGCTGGTTTTTTGTCAAATATATTGAAACATCCCCGGTCGCTGGTTTAGGGTGGCGGGTGCCTTGTGCCGAATACACATCGGCAGGGCAGAATTCTTGAACGCTACGCATAGCGTGGCGTTCGTACCCAAACAAGAGGAGGACACTCGCATGACCACCCTGACTCGTGCCGACTGGGAACAGCGCGCCCGCGACCTGAAGATCGAAGGCCGCGCCTTCATCAATGGCGAATACACCGATGCAGTGTCCGGCGAGACCTTCGATTGCCTCAGCCCGGTCGACGGCCGCCTGTTGGGCAAGATCGCCAGTTGCGACGTGGCCGACGCCCAGCGCGCCGTCGAAAACGCCCGCGCGACTTTCAATTCTGGCGCCTGGTCGCGCCTGGCGCCGAGCAAGCGCAAAGCCACCATGATTCGTTTTGCCGGCTTGCTCAAGCAGCACGCCGAAGAGCTGGCCTTGCTGGAAACCCTGGACATGGGCAAGCCGATCAGCGACTCCCTGAATATTGACGTTCCAGGCGCGGCGCAGGCGCTGAGCTGGAGCGGTGAAGCCATCGACAAGCTCTACGATGAAGTGGCCGCCACCCCGCATGACCAATTGGGCCTGGTCACCCGGGAACCGGTCGGCGTGGTCGGTGCCATCGTTCCGTGGAACTTCCCGTTGATGATGGCCTGCTGGAAGCTCGGCCCGGCGTTGTCCACCGGCAACTCGGTAGTGCTCAAGCCTTCGGAAAAATCCCCGCTGACCGCCATTCGTATCGCCGCGCTGGCCATCGAGGCCGGCATCCCCAAAGGCGTGTTGAACGTGCTGCCAGGCTATGGCCACACGGTCGGCAAGGCCCTGGCCTTGCACATGGATGTCGATACGCTGGTGTTCACCGGTTCCACCAAGATCGCCAAGCAACTGATGATCTATTCCGGCGAGTCGAATATGAAGCGCGTCTGGCTGGAGGCGGGTGGCAAGAGCCCGAACATCGTATTTGCCGATGCTCCGGACCTGCAGGCCGCCGCCGAAGCTGCCGCCGGTGCCATCGCCTTCAACCAGGGCGAAGTCTGCACGGCGGGCTCGCGCCTGCTGGTGGAGCGTTCGATCAAGGACACGTTCCTGCCGCTGGTGATCGAGGCTCTCAAGGGCTGGAAACCTGGCAATCCACTGGATCCAGCGACCAATGTCGGTGCCCTGGTCGATACCCAGCAGATGAATACCGTGCTGTCCTACATCGAAGCCGGTCACAGCGACGGCGCCAAGCTGGTCGCGGGTGGCAAGCGGATTCTCCAGGAAACCGGCGGCACCTACGTCGAGCCGACGATTTTTGATGGCGTGAGCAACGCGATGAAAATCGCCCAGGAAGAAATCTTCGGGCCGGTGTTGTCGGTCATCGCCTTCGACAGTGCCGAAGAGGCTGTCCAGATTGCCAACGACACCCCGTACGGCTTGGCTGCGGCAGTGTGGACCAAGGACATCTCCAAGGCTCACCTGACCGCCAAGGCCTTGCGCGCCGGCAGCGTATGGGTCAACCAATATGACGGTGGCGACATGACCGCACCGTTCGGTGGCTTCAAGCAGTCGGGCAACGGCCGTGACAAGTCGCTGCATGCGTTCGACAAATACACCGAACTGAAGGCGACCTGGATCAAGCTCTGATCCTTCCTGTGGGAGCGAGCAAGTCTGCTCCTACATGAGACTGAGGCTGGCGGTCGACACACAACTCCTGTGGGAGCGAGCTTGCTCGCGATTAGCGGTATGACAGTCGACGAATTTGTTGAATGTTGCGCCGTCATCGCGAGCAAGCTCGCTCCCACAATGTTTTTGGGTGATGGCTCAAACCGATAACCCTTCCCAGGAGCGTGGAAATGCGTTGGGCGACCTATTTCGCCGTGTTGGCCTCTGTCCTGAGCGTCGGCCTTGCCCTCGGCGTAAGCATGCCCCTGGTGTCGCTGCGCCTGGAGGGCTGGGGTTATGGCTCGTTTGCCATTGGCGTCATGGCGGCGATGCCAGCCGTTGGCGTACTGGTCGGGGCCAAGGTTTCGAGCCGGCTGGCGGCGCATTTCGGTACGGCGGCGCTGATGCGCCTGTGCCTGTGGGGCGGGGCGGTGTCCATCGGGTTGTTGGCGCTGTTGCCCAGCTATCCGGTCTGGCTGCTCTTGCGGCTGTTGATCGGAGTCGTCCTGACATTGGTGTTCATTCTCGGCGAGAGCTGGATCAACCAGCTGGTCATCGAGCAATGGCGCGGGCGGTTGGTGGCGCTGTACGGGGCCAGCTATGCCTTGAGCCAATTGTCCGGCCCGCTGCTGCTCGGTGCGCTGGGGACCGATCATGACTACGGGTTCTGGGTGGGTGTCGGGCTGCTATTGACCGCCCCGTTGTTGTTGCTTGGCCGCAGCGGTGCGCCTGCCAGTGAGGCGGGCAGCGTTACCTTCGGCGATTTGTGGGAATTTTGTCGAGGCCTGCCGGCAATCGGTTGGGCGGTGTCGTTGTTCGCCGCATTCGAGGCGATGATCCTGACGCTGCTCCCGGTCTATTGCCTGCGCCAGGGCTTCAGTGCCGATATTGCGCTGGCGATGGTCAGCACGGTGGTGGTCGGCGACGCCCTGTTGCAGCTGCCCATTGGCGCCCTGGCCGATCGCCTGTCGCGGCGGTCGCTGTTCACCGGCTGCGCGGTGGCACTGATGTTGTCCAGCCTCGCGGTGCCGCTGCTGATCGATACCTTGTTGATCTGGCCGCTGTGGGTGCTGTTTGGCGCCAGCGCGGGTGGGCTGTTTACCTTGTCGCTGATCCTGATCGGCGAGCGCTACCGCGATGATGCGCTGGTGCGGGCCAACGCCCATGTTGCGCAGCTGTGGGGGATCGGTTGCCTGGTCGGGCCGCTGGTGGCGGGGGCGGGCAGCCAGTGGGTCAGCGGCCATGCGCTGCCGTTGTTCATGGCGGCGGGGGCGTTCGGCCTGGTCATTCTGTTGTTGCGCCAAGGGGCGTTCGGCGCGACACAAACCGCTTGAACACAACCAGATACCCGGTGGCGAGGGAGCTTGCTCCCGCTGGACTGCGAAGCAGGCCCGGCATTCCAGCGGTCGCTGCGCAACCGAGCGGGAGCAAGCTCCCTCGCCACAAAAGCGGCTCCAGAGTGTCCAGATTCTAAAGCATCCGCTCCAACCCGATCGTCGTGGCGAACCAGGCATTGAAGCGGCGCCACCAGCTGCCCGGTTCGCGATCCAGGTCGTGCAGCTTGCCGTTGTCTTCGGTGGTCCAGACCAGTCTTTCATCCTCCAGGCGGGCCTGATAACTCAGGGTCGGGGCCATGCCCTGCAAAGCCAGCTCCCGAACCTGGCCGGCGAGTTCTGGGCTGTCTACCAGTACGCCGACCTCGGTGTTCCAAAGCACTGAGCGAGGATCGAAATTGAACGAGCCGATGAATGACTTCTGTTGATCGAAGATGATTGCCTTGCTGTGCAGGCTGGAGTCCGATTCGCCATAAGACTTGCTGTAGAACAGATGCGGGCTGCCGCCGCTGTCGCCGGGTTGGCGGCGCAACTCGAACAGTCGTACGCCATGCTGCAGCAAGGCCTTGCGATACGGCGCGTAGCCGCCGTGCACCGCCGGCACATCGGTGGCTTCCAGCGAATTGGTCAAGAGGCTCACGGAGACACCGGCATCGGCACGGCTGGTCAGGTACACCAGCCCTGGCTGTCCGGGCACGAAGTAGGCGGAGATCATGATCAGTTCCTTGCTGACGCCGGTCAGCTCCGGCCCCAGTTGTGTCGTCAGCAGCAATCGAGGGTCTGGCTCATCCTTGGCCAGTACCTTGCTAGGCGCATCCCACAGCGCCTGGTTCCAGGCCCAGATCAACTGTCCGCGCCAGATGTCCAGGCGCGGCTGGGTCTTGTAGGCGGTCAGTTGCTGGTAGAGCGTCTGGTTTTCCTTGTGCGTCTGCTCAAGCGAAGCTTGCAGGCGCAAGCGGCTGTTCTCCAGGTCCTTGGGGGTCGGTCGATGGGAAAGGAATTGTTCGATCGGTTTGCTCAGCGCGCTGTTCCAGTATTGGTCGAAGCTGTGTCCCAATTGCTCGGCCACCGGGCCGACGCTGAGCAGGTCGATGTCGGTGAAGTTCAGGTTGGGTTCGGCATCGAAATATTCGTCGCCGAGATTGCGGCCGCCGACGATGGCCATGCTGTTGTCCGCCAGCCAGAGCTTGTTGTGCATCCGACGATGCTGCTGCGACAGATTGAACAGGCGCCCCAGGCTGCGGGTCACGCCGGTGGCGCGGCCAAGATGCAACGGGTTGAACAGGCGAATCTGGATGTTCGGGTGCGCGGCCAGGGTCGCGATGACTTGCTCCTGGCCGTCGCTGGTGGTGTCGTCAAGCAGGATCCGCACGCGCACCCCACGGTCCGCTGCCTTCAGCAGTTCGTCGACCAGCATGCGCGTGCTGATGCCGTCATGAACGATGTAGTACTGCAAATCCAGGCTGCTTTGAGCGTTGCGAATCAGCTCGGCCCGGGCGGTGAAGGCTTCGGTACTGTCGGACAGCAGGCGAAAGCCTGAGCGGCCCTCGTGCGGGGCGGCCTGTTGCGCCACCGAGCGGCCGAACGCTGAGTCGGAGGCCGGCAACGCCTGGGAGGGTTCGCGGGTGACATCAAGACTGGCGCAGCCGCTCAACAGCGAGGCGACTAGCATTAGCGCGTGCAGGATCGGTCTGGATCTCACGTAGGCTCGTTCCGATTGTTAGCGTGGGTCGGCTGTTGGGTGCTGCTTCCCTGCCTACACGGTCAGACGGTGTCTCGCTGGGTTTCGTTCAACAACGCTATAGCCACGGCACCAACCTTGCGCACTGCATCCTCGATCTGTGCCGTTGGCTTGGCAGCGTAGTTCATGCGCAGGCAATTGCGATATTTGCCCGAGGCCGAAAAGATACTGCCAACGGCGATCTGCACGCCTTGGTCGTGCAGCATCCGGTTGAGCTTCAATGTGTCGAAGCCCTCGGGTAATTCGACCCACAGCATGAAGCTGCCGCGGGGACGGCTGGCGCGGGTACCTACCGGGAAATAACGGCTGACCCAATCAATCATCACGTCACGATTGCGCTGGTATTGGCTGCGCATCCGCCGCAAATGCGGCTCGAAATGTCCGCCTTTGAGAAACTCCGCGATGGCTATCTGGGGTTGCGGCGCGGTCGAGCCGGTGCTGATGTATTTCATGTGCAGCACTCGTTCCAGATAGCGCCCCGGCGCTACCCAGCCGACCCGAAGGCCAGGGGCAAGGGTCTTGGAAAAAGAACTGCAGAGCAGGACGCGACCGTCGTCGTCGAAGGACTTGATGGTGCGGGGACGCGGATAGGTGTAGGCCAGTTCCCCATACACATCGTCTTCGATAATCGCCACATCGAAGCGCTGCGCCAGGGTCAGCAAAGCGCGCTTGTTGGCCTCCGGCATGATGTAGCCCAGCGGGTTGTTGCAGCTGGGGGTCAACTGTATGGCCTTGATCGGCCATTGCTCCAGTGCCAGTTCCAGCGCTTCCAGGCTGATGCCGGTGAGTGGATCGGTGGGTATTTCCAAAGCCTTCATGCCCAGGCCCTTCAGCGTCTGCATGGCACCGTGGAAGCTGGGGGAGTCCACCGCAACGATGTCGCCCTGCTCGCAGGTGGCGCGGATGCTGACCGATAACGCCTCGTGGCAACCGGTGGTGACGATCAGGTCGCTGGCGCCGAGCTGGCAGCCCGAGTCCAGGGACAGCCGGGCGATCTGCTCACGCAGTTCGAGGTTGCCGTAGATATTGTCGTAGTACAGGCCGGGCATGTCTTGGCGTCGGCTGATCTGCGCCAGGCTGCGCAGCAACGGTTTCATGGTCGGTGAATGGATATCCGGCATGCCGCGGCCCAACTGTACGACATCCTTGCGCGGCACCGCGCGTATCAGCTCCAGCACCTGGTCCCATTGGGAGATGTCCACCGGGCGCTGGGCCGGGCGTCCAACCGCTGGCAGGTCCGGCAGCTCGCGGCTGACCGGGACGAAATAGCCGGACTTGGGTTTCGGCATCGCCAGTCCGCTGTCTTCCAGGACGCGATAGGCCTGCTGCACAGTACTCAGGCTGACCCCGTGTTCGGTGCTCAAGGCACGCACCGACGGCAGCCGGTCGCCGGGACGGTAGAAGCCCTGTTCGATGCGGGTGCCGAGCAATTCGGCGAGGTTCACGTAAAGAGTCATGGTGCATCCCCGATGAGATGAAAACGCCAACCGATACAGATGAGCCGCAAAACTACAATTCAGTGCGCAAAACGCTCATTCTGTATGGCTATAAAAGGTATTGGTTGAATCTGTATTGAATCTGGCCGCCCGCGCATCATGAAAGCTCTGGCTACCCAAGTAAACAGGAGCGATCAAAATGAACGGCTTGAGCGATGTACGGCTGACGTTACACAGTCAGGAACTGGCGGCGGGGCAGGAAAAGGGGCTGCGTGATGCCATGCTGCGCAATGCCCCGTCCGGCTTGAGCCGCTGGGGCCTGTTCTGGCATCGTCTGCATACACGCAAGGCCTTGTTGGAGCTGACAACCGAACAGTTGCGCGATATCGGCCTGAGCCGGGAGCAGGCCCGGGCGGAAGGGTTGAAGCCGTTCTGGCGGCTTTGAAGCGATATCACATAAACCTGTGGCGAGGGAGCTTGCTCCCGCTCGGTTGCGTAGCGACCGCAGGATCTCAGGGCCGCTACGCAACCCAGCGGGAGCAAGCTCCCTCGCCACGGTTAAACAGGCTCTTCAATCGAGGCCGCTCTTCAACTAAACCAGCTCCTTCAACCGGTGCCACAGCATACCCAGCGCCAACAGCGGCGAGCGCAAATGCTTGCCGCCCGGGAATGTCATGTGCGGTACCTTGGCAAACAGGTCGAACCCACCGCCCTGCTGGCCGCTGATAGCCTCGGCCAACAACTTGCCGGCCAGGTGCGTGGCATTCACCCCATGACCGGAATAGGCCTGGGCGTAGTACACGTTGGGCTGATCCTTGAGTCGGCCGATCTGCGGCAGGCGGTTGGCGCCGATGCCGATCATCCCGCCCCATTGATAATCGATCTTCACGTCTGCCAGTTGCGGGAAGACCTTGAGCATTTTCGGCCGCATGTACGCGCCGATGTCTTGCGGGTCTCGGCCGGAATAGTGACAAGCCCCGCCAAACAACAAACGTCGATCCGCCGAAAGCCGGTAGTAATCCAGCGCCACCCGCTGGTCACAGACCGCCATGTTCTGTGGCAACAGCGCGTTTGCCTGCGCTTCGCTCAGCGGTTCGGTGGCAATGATATAGCTGCCAGCGGGCAGCACTTTGCCGCTCAGCTCCTGGTTCAGGCCGTTGAGGTAGGCATTGCAGCCCAGCACCAGTGTCGTGGCGCGGACCGAGCCTTGTTGGGTGTGTACTTTTACCTGTGGCCCGTAGTCGATGCGTATCACCGCCGATCGTTCGAACAGCCGGACCCCCAGTTGCTGCGCTGCGGCCGCCTCTCCCAATGCCAGGTTGAGCGGATGCAGGTGGCCCGAGCCCATGTCGACCAGGCCACCAACATAGCGATCCGAGCCCACCACGCTGTGCATTTCATCGGCTTGCAGCAGTCGCGTCTCGTAGCGATAGCCCAGGCTGCGGAGTTCTTCGGCATCCTCGGCGAAACCCTGAAGATCGGCGGGTTTGTTGGCGAGGTCGCAGTAGCCCCAGGTGAGGTCGCAAGGAATCTGAAAACGATCGACCCGCTGGCGGACGATTTCCACCGCTTCGAGCCCCATCAATTTCATCTGACGCACGCCGTCGGTGCCCACGATTGGCGCAAACTGATCGAGACCATGGCCCACGCCGCGAATCAGTTGGCCGCCGTTCCGCCCGCTGGCGCCCCAACCGATCTTATGAGCCTCAAGCAGCACCACACTCAGGCCGCGCTCGGCCAGCTCGATGGCTGTGTTCAGCCCGGAGAACCCGCCGCCCACCACGCAGACATCCGCCACCAACTCGCCTTGCAGCACCGGATGGTCCGGCTGCGGCAGGCTGCTGGCGGCGTAGTAGGAGGCGGCGTGCGCGTGGCTCGGGACAGGTTGCTGAACACGGGCGTTCATGTGCGTAATCCTGATTGTTGTGTTTGAGAAATTTTACGGAGCATAAGCCGGGCTTTCCCCAGTCGGCAACACTGGTCGGCGGACGCTGTCTGGCATGGGGCTTTTAAGGCAGAATCCTCAGCTGTCCCGATTCGGTAATGGCCTCGATGAGCTGCAACAGTCAAAAAATCCGCACGCTACGTCAGCAGATTCCTACGTTCGAGTGCGTACCGGGCTGTCATGACTGCTGTGGTCCGGTGACCACCTCGCCCGAAGAAATGGCTCGTTTGCCACGCAAGAGCCGCGCCGAACAGGACGCGGCCCTGGAGGCGCTCGATTGCGTGCACCTGGGGCCGAACGGTTGCACGGTCTACGATGAAAGGCCGCTGATCTGCCGGTTATTCGGCACCACCGCGACCTTGCCATGCCCTAATGGGCGGCGGCCGGTTGAGCTGATTCATCCGCGGGTCGAGAAGCAGATTCATGAATACATGGCCAGCACTCGGCAAGTGTTGGTCTAGCGGTCTGGGATACCGAGTCGCGGCTTTCGCGAACAGGCTCGCTCCCACAAGCTCGCCACCTACCTGCGTGGGAGCGAGCCTGCTCGCGAAAGCGTTCTGGAGCCGGGCTCAATCCGGAATCGGCAGGTTCAGGCTCTCCTTCACTTCCTCCATCACGATGTAGCTCTTGGACTCACGAACGTGGGGCAGCTTGAGCAGGATGTCGCCCAGCAGCTTGCGGTACGAGGCCATCTCGGAAATTCGCGCCTTCACCAGATAGTCGAAATCCCCCGACACCAGGTGGCATTCCAGTACGTGAGGCAACTTCAGCACGGCACGTCGGAACTCTTCGAACGTGTCGCCGGATTTATAGTCGAGGCTGATTTCGACGAACACCAGCAGGCTGCCCTTCAAGTGCTGCGGATTGAGCCGGGCGTTGTAGCCCATGATGATCCCCTCGCGCTCCAGCCGTCGCACCCGCTCGGTGCAAGGCGTGGTGGAAAGCCCGACCTTTTCCCCCAGCTCGGTGAAAGAAATTCGCCCGTCGGCCTGGAGGATGCGCAGGATGTTGCGGTCGATCTTGTCCAGCTCGCGTTTGGTCTGGGTATTGGTACGCACAGGTGATGCGCCTCCGTGAAAAGGGTTTTTGCCGAGAATTCTCGCCAAATATAGGCATTTATATAGTGAAAAGCACTGGCTGATCTTTTTTACACTGCGCGCATCTAAGCTTTGTATAACAAACGTCAGCGGTTATCCGCGATGAGGGTTTCAACATGCGCGTCTTGGTCTTGGGTAGCGGCGTCATCGGTACCGTCAGTGCTTACTATCTGGCACGTGCCGGGTTTGAAGTGGTGGTGGTCGACCGTCAGCCGGCGCCAGCCATGGAAACCAGCTTCGCCAACGCTGGCCAGGTATCGCCGGGCTACGCCTCGCCGTGGGCTGCGCCGGGTGTGCCACTCAAGGCCATCAAGTGGCTGCTGCAGCGTCACGCGCCGCTGGCAATCAAGGCCACCGCCGACATCGACCAGTACCTGTGGATGGCGCAGATGCTGCGCAACTGCACCGCCAGCCGCTATGCGATCAACAAGGAGCGCATGGTCCGCCTGTCCGAGTACAGCCGTGACTGCCTCGACGAATTGCGCGCCGAAACCGGCATCGCCTACGAAGGTCGCAGCCTGGGGACTACCCAATTGTTCCGCACCCAGGCCCAGCTCGATGGTGCGGCCAAGGACATCGCCGTGCTCAAGGAGTCGGGCGTGCCGTTTGAAGTGCTCGATCGCGAAGGCATCGCCCGGGTCGAACCGGCCCTGGCCAATGTCACCGACATTCTGGCCGGTGCCTTGCGCCTGCCTAATGACCAGACCGGCGATTGCCAGATGTTTACCACGCGCCTCGCGGAAATGGCCGTGAAGCTCGGCGTGCAATTTCGCTTCGACCAGAACATCGAGCGCCTGGATTTTGCCGGGGATCGCATCAATGGTGTCTGGATCGACGGCAAGCTGGAAACCGCCGACCGTTATGTCCTGGCCCTGGGCAGCTATTCGGCGCAATTGCTCAAGCCGCTGGGTATCCGCGCGCCGGTGTATCCACTCAAGGGCTATTCCCTGACCGTGCCGATCACCAATGCGGCGATGGCGCCGACCTCGACCATCCTCGACGAAACCTACAAGGTCGCGATCACCCGGTTCGACAACCGGATTCGCGTCGGCGGCATGGCGGAAATCGCCGGTTTTGACCTCTCGCTCAACCCGCGTCGGCGTGAAACCCTGGAGATGATCGTCAACGACCTTTATCCTCAGGGCGGCGACCTGGCCCAGGCCAGTTTCTGGACCGGCCTGCGCCCGACCACCCCGGACGGCACGCCGATCGTTGGCGCCACGCCGTTCAAGAATCTGTTCCTCAATACCGGCCACGGCACCCTCGGGTGGACCATGGCCTGTGGTTCCGGTCGCCTTCTGGCGGACCTGATGGCGAAGAAAAAGCCGCAGATCAGCGCCGAAGGCCTCGATATTTCCCGTTATGGCAGCAAACCTCAGGAGTCCGCTAAACATGGCAATCCAGCGCCAGCTCACCAATGACCGCATGAGTCAGGTCGTTGTGCACAACGGCACCGTTTACCTGGCCGGGCAGGTCGGCGACGACATGAGCGCCGGCATCGAGCAGCAGACCCGCGAGACCTTGGCCAATATCGAGCGTCTGCTGGACCTGGCCGGGACCGACAAGAGCCGCCTGCTGTCGGTGACGATCTACCTGAAGGACATCGACGCCCATTTTCAAGGCATGAATGCGGTGTGGGACAAATGGCTGCCCAAGGGTGTCGCCCCGGCCCGCGCGACTGTCGAGGCCAAGTTGTGCGAACCGCAGATCCTGGTCGAGCTGTCCGTGGTGGCCGCGCTGCCCTGACAACTGTCAAAAAGCTCCCTCTCCCGGCGCCGTTGATGGCTGATGCCGTCAGCCTGCGCCGGTTTTTTTACCCATGACCGCCTAGAAGCCTGCCGCCATGCGTCCTGCCCGTGCCCTGATCGATCTCCAAGCCCTGCGTCACAACTATCAACTGGCCCGTGAAGTTACTGGGGCCAAGGCCCTTGCAGTAATCAAGGCCGACGCCTACGGGCATGGCGCGGTGCGCTGCGCCGAGGCTTTGCAGGAGACGGCGGATGGGTTCGCCGTGGCCTGCATTGAAGAGGCCCTGGAACTGCGGGCCGGTGGTATACGTGGGCCGATCCTGTTGCTGGAAGGGTTCTTCGAGGCCGATGAGCTGGCATTGATCGTCGAGCACGACTTCTGGTGTGTCGTGCATGCGTTGTGGCAGCTCGAAGCGATAGAGCGCGCGACGCTGGGCAAGCCGATCACGGTCTGGCTCAAGCTCGACTCGGGCATGCATCGGGTCGGTTTGCATCCGGCCGACTACCAGTCGGCTTACCGTCGCCTGCTGGCCAGTGGCAAGGTGGCAAAAATCGTCTTGATGAGCCACTTCGCCCGCGCCGACGAATTGCACGACCCCAGCAGTCTGCAACAATTGGCGGTGTTCGATCAGGCCCGCCAAGGCCTGATGGCCGAGGTCAGTTTGCGCAACTCGCCGGCGGTGCTGGGTTGGCCGCAGATACCGAGCGATTGGGTGCGGCCGGGCATCATGTTGTACGGCGCGACACCGTTCGACGAGGCCAATGCCGTGGCTTCGCGCCTGCAACCGGTGATGACGTTGGAGTCGAAGATCATCAGCGTGCGCGAGCTTCCCGCCGGCGAACCGGTGGGCTACGGCGCTCGTTTCGTTACCGCCCAGCCGACCCGGGTCGGCGTGGTCGCCATGGGCTATGCCGACGGTTACCCGCGCCAGGCGCCCAACGGTACGCCAGTGCTGGTGGATGGTCAGCGCAGCCAGCTGGTCGGGCGGGTCTCGATGGACATGCTGTGTGTCGACCTGAGCCATATTCCCCAGGCCGGCCTCGGCTCGACCGTCGAACTCTGGGGCAAGAACATTCTCGCCAGCGATGTGGCGCAGGCCGCCGACATGATTCCTTACCAGATCTTCTGCAACCTGCGACGTGTCCCGCGGCTCTATTCCGGGACGTGAGACCAGGCGCCGCCTACCGGAAGTCGCTTCACCGCACAGGATTCGGGTCAAAGTGTTGTAAATACTGAACGCTGTCGCCATGATAACGCTCACTTTCCACACAACCTGATTCCCTGGAGGCTCCAGCATTGGACGTCGGTGAACGACTGCAATCCATTCGTAAACTCAAAGGCCTTTCCCAGCGTGAACTCGCCAAGCGCGCGGGCGTCACCAACAGCACTATTTCGATGATCGAGAAAAATAGCGTGAGCCCCTCGATCAGCTCGCTGCGCAAGGTCCTTGGCGGGATTCCCATGTCCATGGTCGAGTTTTTTTCCGAGGAGATCCTCCAGGAGAAACCGACCCAGATCGTCTATAAAGCCAACGAACTGATCGACATCTCCGACGGCGCCGTGACCATGAAACTGGTGGGCCGGGCGCATCCGAGTCGGGCGATCGCCTTCCTGAACGAAATCTATCCGCCTGGCGCCGACACCGGTGACGAAATGCTCACCCACGAGGGCGAGGAAACCGGGATCCTGGTGGAAGGGCGACTGGAACTGGTGGTGGGCGCAGAAACCTTCGTGCTCGAGGCCGGCGACAGCTACTATTTTGAAAGTACCAAGCCACATCGTTTCCGCAATCCGTTCGACGTGCCGGCGCGACTGATCAGCGCAGCCACTCCGGCGAATTTCTAGACCAAGAGGCGCCAGGCCCGCACGCCACAGGCGCCCGCATGTTGGGCTGTCATGACAAACAAGACCCTTGTGACTTTGGGGTTGTTTCAGAGTGACAGGCTTACCGCTATACTTGCGCCCGCCTGCAAACCGTGGCCGCAGGCGTGACTAGCCACCATTGAGGGTGTACGCGTGAACCTAATTATGAAAATGCTGGCTGCACCAGCAACCGTATTGGCCCTATGGGCTGCGAGCGCTCAAGCGGCGCCGAACGACGAAATCGCCAAGCGCCTTGAACCCGTTGGCCAGGTTTGCGTTCAGGGCAAGGAATGCAAAGGCATGGAAGTGGCCACTGCAGCCGGCGGCGCAGGCGGTGCCAAGGCACCCAAAGACGTCATTGCCAAGCATTGCAACGCCTGCCACGGCACCGGCTTGCTGGGCGCTCCGAAAATCGGTGACAAGGCGGCCTGGAAAGAGCGTGCCGATCACCAGGGCGGCCTCGACGGCATCCTGGCCAAGGCTATTACTGGCGTAAACGCCATGCCGCCCAAAGGCACTTGCGCCGACTGCTCCGATGATGAGCTCAAGGGCGCCATCAAAGAGATGTCCGGCCTGTAATTCGCCAGCATCTTTCACGAAAAAGCCGCTTTCGAGCGGCTTTTTTGCGCCTGGAGTTTTTTTCCAGGGCTGTTCATCGCAACCAAGACCCGGCAAGCTCGGTCCAACCCACATTCAAGGAATGTCCCGGAGGATCGGATGGTGCAGTTGTGTTCAATCGAACAGGCAGTGGATGACGTGCTCGAGCGCTTGCCCGCGCATATCCACCTGGGCATGCCATTGGGGCTTGGCAAGCCCAACCTGTTCGCCAACGCGCTGTACCGGCGCATCGCCCAACTGCCCGAGCGGCAGCTGACTATCTACACGGCGTTGAGCCTGGGTCGACCGAGCCTGGGCGACGGTTTGCAGAAGCGTTTCCTCGAGCCCTTCGTCGAACGGGTCTTCGGCGATTATCCCGAACTCGATTACCTTGCCGATCTGCAGCGCGACAGCCTGCCGGCAAACATCCGCGTGCAGCAGTTCTTCATGCAGCCCGGCAGCCTGCTGCACAGTGCAGCGGCGCAGCAGGACTACGTCAGCAGCAACTACAGCCACGCGGCGCGGGACATCAACGCGGCCGGCCTGAACCTGATTGCGCAATTGGTGGCGAGCGACCCGGAACATCCGGATCGCCTGAGCCTGAGCTGCAACCCGGACATCACCCTGGACCTGTTGCCGATGATTGCCAGGCGACGCGAGGCGGGGGAGACCATCCTCATGGTCGGGCAGGTCCACAGCGAATTGCCCTACATGCCCGGTGATGCGGAAATCGGCATTGACGCGTTCGACCTGCTGATCGACGAGAAGGACAGCCACACGCTGTTCTCCACGCCGAACATGCCGGTGGGGTTCCAGGACCACTTGATCGGCCTGCATGCCAGTACCCTGGTGCGTGACGGCGGTACATTGCAGATCGGCATCGGCTCCATGGGCGATGCGTTGACGGCGGCGCTGTTGGCGCGCCAGGCCGATAACGCCGGTTACCAGGCGTTGCTGGCGGACCTGAATCTCAGCCAGTGGGCGCAGTTGATCGAGCGTGAAGGCGGGACCGAGCCGTTTGCCAAAGGGCTGTACGGTTGCAGCGAAATGTTCGTCAACGGTTTGCTGGTGCTTGCGGAGGCCGGGATTATCCGGCGCAAGGTCTATCCCGATGAGCCGACCCAGGAGCAGGCGAACGCCGGAACGCTCGACGAGGCGGCGCAACCCGACGGCATTTGCATCCATGGCGGGTTCTTCCTCGGCCCGGGCAGCTTCTACGAGCGCCTGCGCGAATTGCCGCAGAGCCGGCGCTTCGAATTCAACATGACGCGCATCAGCTACATCAACGAGCTGTACGGCCAGGAACAACTCAAGCGCCTGCAGCGGCTTGATGCGCGGTTCATCAACACGGTGTTCACCATGACGTTGCTCGGCGCCGGGGTGGCTGACCAGTTGGAAGACGGGCGGGTGCTCAGCGGTGTGGGTGGGCAATACAACTTTGTTGCCCAGGGGCATGCGCTGGAAGGGGCGCGCTCGATCCTGCTGCTGCGCAGTTGGCGCGAGTCAGGCGGCGTGGTCAGCTCCAATATCGTCTGGGAATACGGGCATTGCACGATTCCCCGGCACCTGCGGGACATCGTCGTGACCGAGTACGGCATTGCCGACCTGCGCGGCAAGACCGACGCGGCGGTGATCGAGGCATTGCTCAACATCAGCGATTCACGCTTCCAGCCGGGGCTGATCGAGCAGGCCCAGAGCGCCGGCAAATTGCCGAAGGACTTCCGTCTCGACCCACGTTTCGCCGACAACACGTCGGAGCGTTTGCAGGCGATTCAGGCGCGGCATCCCAATCTGTTCCCGGAGTATCCGTTGGGCTGCGATTTCGATGGGCTGGAGCGGGATCTGCTGCGAGCGCTGAACTGGCTCAAGAGCAAGTTCAAGCTCACCGAGATCCTGGAGTTGGGGAAGGCCGCGCTGGATGCACCGGAGCCCTGGGAGTTTGCCGGGCATCTGGACCGGATGCAGCTGACGAGCCCGGAGGGGCTGAAGGAAGAGTTGGCCCAGCGGTTGTTGCTGGCGGGGCTGAAGGCGACTGTGCAACAAACAGCAACCTGACCCCCTGTGGGAGCGAGCTTGCTCGCGATGGCGGTGTATCTGCTAAATAAAATGTGTCTGACAGACCGATATCGCGAGCAAGCTCGCTCCCACAGGGGGTATGGGAGATCAGTCGATGAAGGTCACAACCCCGCCCGCCAGCGACTTCACCCGCGCCAACGACTCGACGCGGTAGCCCTGGGCATCCAGCTCAGCGCGGCCACCCTGGAAGGATTTCTCGATCACGATGCCCAGCCCGGCGACGGTAGCGCCGGCCTGCTTGATGATGGAAATCAGCGCCTGGGAGGCTTTGCCGTTGGCCAGGAAGTCATCGATGATCAACACGCGGTCGCTGCTGGTCAGGTGGCGCGGGCTGATGGCGACGGTGCTTTCGGTCTTCTTGGTGAACGAATACACGGTGGCGGACAACAAGTTCTCCGTCAGGGTCAGCGACTGCTGTTTGCGCGCGAAGATCACCGGCACGCCAAGGTTCAGCCCGGTCATGATCGCCGGGGCGATGCCCGAGGCCTCGATGGTGACGATCTTGGTGATGCCCGAATCCTTGAACAGCGCGGCGAATTCGTCGCCGATCAGCTTCATCAACTGCGGGTCGATCTGGTGGTTGAGGAACGCATCAACCTTCAGGACCTGATCGGAAAGCACGATGCCTTGTTCACGAATTTTCTGGTGCAGGGCTTCCATGAAGCCTCCTCTGATGACGCGTCGGCGCCTGAAGTCAGTGAAAAATAATCGATTCTAGCGCTTCAACATCGCGCGTATATCCGCCAGGGCGCTGTTGCCGCGAACGGCTTTGACTTCCGTCGGCGTGTCGTCATTGCCCTCCCAGGCCAAGTCGTCCGGCGGCAGTTCATCGAGAAAACGGCTCGGGGCGCAGTCGATCACTTCGCCGTACTGCTTGCGCTTGGCGGCGAAGGTGAAGGCCAGCGTCTGGCGCGCCCGGGTAATCCCGACGTAGGCCAGGCGCCGTTCTTCTTCAATGGTGTCGGCTTCGATGCTGGAGCGGTGCGGGAGGATTTCCTCTTCCATGCCCATGATGAACACGTAGGGAAATTCCAGGCCCTTGGAGGCGTGCAGCGTCATCATCTGCACGCCTTCGGCGCCTTCTTCCTCTTCCTGCTGCCGCTCGAGCATATCCCGCAAAACGAGCTTGCCGATGGCGTCCTCGACGGTCATGTCGCCGTCTTCGTCCTTTTCCAAGGTGTTTTTCAGCGCTTCGATCAGGAACCAGACATTGCCCATGCGGTAGTCGGCGGCCTTGTCGCTGGAACTGTTGGTGCGCAGCCAGTTTTCATAGTCGATGTCCATGACCATGCTGCGTAGCGCCGCGATCGGGTCTTCGCCGGCACACTGCTCGCGGACCTTGTCCATGAAGCGTTTGAAGCGCGCCAGGCGATCGGTGAAGCGGCTGTCCAGGTGCTCGCCCAAGCCGATTTCATCGGTGGCGGCGTACATCGAGATCTTGCGCTCGGTGGCGTAGTTGCCGAGTTTTTCCAGGGTGGTCGAACCGATTTCCCGGCGTGGCACGTTGATCACCCGCAAGAAGGCGTTATCGTCGTCCGGGTTCACGATCAGGCGGAAGTAGGCCATCAGGTCCTTCACTTCCTGGCGTCCGAAGAAGCTGTTGCCCCCCGACAGACGATAGGGGATCTGGTGATGCTGCAACTTCAGCTCGATCAGCTTGGCCTGGTAGTTGCCGCGATAGAGGATCGCAAAATCGCTGTAGGGCCGGTCGGTGCGCAGGTGCAGGCTGAGGATTTCCATGGCCACGCGCTCGGCTTCGGCGTCTTCGTTGCGGCAACGGATCACACGGATCTCGTCGCCGTGACCCATTTCGCTCCACAGCTGCTTTTCGAATTCGTGGGGGTTGTTGGAGATCAGCACGTTGGCGCAGCGCAGGATGCGGCTGGTGGAGCGATAGTTCTGCTCCAGCATCACCACCTTGAGCGATGGGTAGTCTTCCTTGAGCAACATCAGGTTTTCCGGCCGCGCGCCGCGCCAGGCGTAGATCGACTGGTCATCGTCGCCGACCACGGTGAACTGGTTGCGTTTGCCGATCAGCAGTTTCACCAGCAGATACTGGCTGGCGTTGGTGTCCTGGTATTCGTCCACCAACAGGTAACGGACTTTGTTCTGCCATTTCTCAAGGATGTCGGCGTGGTCCTGGAACAGCTTGACCGGCAGCAGGATCAGGTCGTCGAAGTCCACCGCGTTGAAGGCCTTGAGGGTGCGCTGGTAGTGGGCGTAGACGACGGCGGCGGTCTGTTCCTTGGGGTTGCGGGCGTTCTCCAGGGCTTCGGGCGGCAGGATCAGGTCGTTTTTCCAGGCGCCGATCATGTTCTTGATCTCGTCGACGCCGTCGTCGCCCGAGTATTCCTTCTGCATGATGTCGGTCATCAAGGCCTTGACGTCGGTCTCGTCGAAAATCGAGAAGCCCGGCTTGTAGCCCAGTCGCGCGTGTTCCTTGCGAATGATGTTCAGGCCCAGGTTGTGGAACGTACAGACCGTCAGGCCACGGCCTTCGCCGGCGCGCAACAGACCGCCGACCCGTTCCTTCATTTCCCGCGCGGCCTTGTTGGTGAAAGTCATCGCGACGATGTACTGGGCGCGGATGCCGCAATTCTGGATCAGGTGCGCGATCTTGCGGGTGATCACGCTGGTCTTGCCGGAGCCTGCACCGGCGAGCACCAAAAGAGGGCCGCCGACATAGTTCACGGCTTCTTGCTGCCGGGGATTGAGTCGGGACATGACAGGGTTCAGGGAGTCGTTTGCGAAATGGGCCGGCATTTTAACAGGCTCTGAGATTTGTGCTGCTCTGTCCGACTTGTGACGCTGCACATCATCTTCAATTGCCGCTTTTGTTACTTTCCCTCAGGATGCGGACGGGATTTGGGTCTAACGTTCGTTTTTAAGGTGAAAAACCGTCAAAACCGAGTGTTTGAGAACCATTGGCATTGGTGATTGCCCGTCGGCGAGTCATAATGCCCCGCGCCTACCACCTTGCAGAGTCTAGGGAGTCAGCTTGTCTACGCCTGTCGAACCCTTGCGTTTGCTCTTATTGGCCGAAACGCCTGAGTGGTCAGCGATATTGCGCGAGTGCCTGGCGCCCATGGGCCCCTCGGTCGTGTTGATCAGCGCCCCGAGCTGGGAGTCGGTCAGCAGCCTGTTCGAAGACAACCGCAATGCGGTCCTGTTGACTGTCGCTGCTTTGCAACCAGCGCCCGGTCGTTGCCGCCTGCCAACGGTGCTGTTGCTTGAGCACGAGCCGGCGACTCCCCCGGACGGCGTCAGCGACTGGCTGGTGCGTGACGTACTCGATGAGGCGACGCTGCGTCGTTGCCTTCGTCATGTGCGCGAGCGCGGGGTGTTGGAAAACACTCTGCAACGGCTCGCCGAGCAGGACCCGTTGACCGGCATCGCCAACCGCCAAGGCTTCCAGACCCTGCTGGCGGCACGCCTGGCTGAAAACGAAGGCCGTGGCCTGGCGCTCGGCCATCTGGATCTGGATAACTTTCGTCACGCCAACGACGCGCTCGGTCATCAGGCCGGCGACCGTCTGATCCTGCAGGTGGTCTCGCGGCTCAAGGGCGCGCTGGAAGTCGGTGATCAACTGGCGCGGCTGGGCAGCGACGAATTCGCCCTGCTGATCGATACCCGCCGCGCGCCCCAGCGGGCCGAGTGGATGGCCGAGCGCATCACCGAAGCCATGGCCGAACCCTACTGGGTCGATGGCGAAAGCCTGCTGATCGGCTGCAGCCTGGGGATCGCCCATGCTCGCGCCCAGGCCGGTGCCGACCCGCTGATGTGGCACGCGCATATCGCCATGCAGCAGGCCAAGAGCACGCAAGGCTGCACTTTTCATATCTTCAATGAGCGCATCAATCGCAACGCCCGCAGTCTCGCCGACCTGGAAAGCGAACTGCGCCGGGCGCTGCGTCGCGACGAACTGGAATTGCATTACCAGCCGCGGCTGAACCTTGCCGATGGCACCATCGTCGGCCTCGAAGCCCTGGTGCGCTGGCGTCACGGCGAGCGCGGGCTGTTGCCGCCGAGCGAATTCGTGCCACTGGCCGAGCAGAGCGGCCTGATCGTACCGTTGGGCTACTGGGTAATTTCCCGGGCGCTACGGGACATGCAGGCCTTGCGCGAGCGCGGGCTCGCGCCGCTGCATATGGCGATCAACCTGTCGTTCCGGCAATTCCAGGACAGTCAGCTGCTGCCGACCTTGAGTCGGTTGATCAGCGAACGGGGTGTCGAGGCCCAGTGGCTGGAGTTCGAACTCACCGAAACCGCCGTCATGCGTCGCAGCGAAATGGTCAAGCAGACCATGGATGCCTTGGGCCGCCTGGGTGTGCGGTTCTCCCTGGACGATTTCGGCACCGGATTTTCCTCGTTCGTGCACCTCAACAGCCTGCCCATCGCCCTGCTCAAGATCGACAAGAGTTTCGTTGGCGGCATGGAGCAGCGTGAAGAGAACCGCAAGCTGGTGCACGCGATGATCAACCTGGCCCATAACCTCAATCTTGAAGTCGTGGCCGAAGGCGTCGAGACCCGTGAACAGATGGATCTGCTGCGGGGTTTCGGTTGCGATCAGGTGCAGGGCTTCCTGATCAGCAAGCCGCTGCCGTTGGTGGAGTTGGTTGAATACCTGACGTTTGAGGGTGGCCAGGCGACGCAGGAAATCGTGAGCTGACACAAGGTTCCTATAGGAGGCGGGCTTTTATGGGAGCGGGCTTGCTCGCGAATGCGGTGTATTAGCCATACATTCTTCGACTGACACACTGCTTTCGCGAGCAAGCCCGCTCCCACAAAGGGATGGATTTCACTTGGCCTGGATGGCCTCGAAGCTTTGCTGCCCCGGCTCACGACGAATCATCCGCTTCATCTTCCACTCGAATGCCCACGTCAGGCTCACCGCCGCGCACGCCAGCCCCAGGGCCAGGCCCCACCAGACACCAGTCGGCCCCCAGTTCAAATGAAAGGCCATCCACCACGCAGCGGGCGCGCCAATCAGCCAGTAGCAACCCAGGCCTACCAGGAAGGTGGTCTTGGCGTCCTTCAGGCCACGGATACAGCCCATGGCAATGGTTTGCGTACCGTCGAACAGCTCGAACCACGCCGCCACGGCCAGCAGGCTCACAGCCAGGTCGATCACCGGGCGGAACGCCGGGTCATTGTGATCCAGGAACAAACCGATCAGTTGATTGGGCAGCAGCCAGAACACCATGGCGAAGGCCAGCATCGCCGCTGCGCCAAAGCTGATCCCGACCCGTCCGGCCAGGCGCGCCATGAGTAATTGCCCGGCGCCGTAATGCTGGCCGATGCGCATGGTGATCGCGTACGACATGCCCGCCGGAACCATGAATGCCACCGAGACGATTTGCAGAGCGATCTGGTGCGCAGCCAACGGCGTGCTGCCCATGGTGCCCATGCACAGCGCGGCGAATGCGAACAGCCCGACTTCCACGGCGTAGGTACCACCAATCGGCAGGCCCAGGCGCCACAGTTCCTTGAGGTATTGGCGATTGGGCCGCGACAGGCCTTCAAGCAGTGGATAGGCGCGGTAGGCCGGGTGCCGGTGGATGTGCCAGGCGAGCACCAGGGCCATGCAGTTGGCAACAATCGCCGTCACCAGGCCGATCCCCATCAGGCCGAGTTTCGGCAAGCCGAACATGCCGGTGATGAGCGCGTAGTTGAGCAGGAAGTTGGCCACCGTGCCGCCGAGGCTGATCACCATGACCGGAGTGGCCCGGCCGATCGCGCTGGTAAATCCACGCAGGGCCATGAAACTCAGGTAGCCGGGCAGGGCGAACGGCAGCACCAGCAGGAACTGGCCGGCGGCGAGGACGTTGGTTTCAGTCTGGCCGAACAACAGCAGCACCGGCTTGAGGTTCCACAACAGCAACCCGGCCACCAGCGCCATCAACCAGGCCAGCCATAACCCGGCCTGGGTCAGCCGGGTGGCGCCTTCAATATCGCCAGCGCCCTGGCGGATCGCAACCAGCGTACCGACGGCAGCGATCACGCCGATGCAGAAAATCGACACAAACGAGTAACTCGCCGCCCCCAGACCGCCACCGGCCAAGGCTTCAGGGCTCAGGCGCGCCATCATCAGGGTGTCGGTCAGCACCATCAGCATGTGCGCCAACTGCGAAGCAATCAACGGCCCCGCCAGCCGCAGGATGGCCCAGAGTTCGATACGCACCGGATGCCGCATGATCATCACGCTCCATGTTCAAACAAGGCAGTAAGACGTCGATTCTCGGCGCTTGCGGTGGTTTGCACAAAAGGATAAATCCGATTGCTGGCATGATTAAAACTCATGCTGGGCGAATCTTCTGATAGGGTTCGGAAAAGCCACAGGAGTCTTTCCGATGTCTCGTCGCCTCCCTCCTCTTTATGCGTTGCGGGCATTCGAAGCGGCGGCGCGATACAGCTCGTTTACCCGGGCCGCTGAAGAACTGTCGATTACCCAGAGCGCGGTCAGCCGGCACATTCGGACGCTTGAGGAACACTTCGCCTGTCGGCTGTTTCAGCGCAGCGGCCGCAACCTGCAACTGACCGAGGCGGCACGCCTGCTGCTGCCGGGCGTGCGGGAGGGTTTCATGGCGCTGGAGCGTGCTTGCCATACCTTGCACGGCGAGGACGGAATTTTGCGCATGAAGGCTCCGTCGACCCTGACCATGCGTTGGTTGCTGGCGCGCCTGAGCCGCTTTCGGCATCTGCAACCCGGCAACGAAGTGCAATTGACCAGCGCCTGGATGGACGTCGACTCGGTGGACTTCAACACCGAGCCGTTCGACTGCGCGGTTCTGCTGGGCAACGGGCACTTTCCGGCGGACTGGGAGGCCAGTCTGCTGTTCCCCGAGGAGCTGATTCCAGTCGGCGCACCGACTCTGCTCAACGACCAACCCTGGGACGTGGCGCGGCTGGCCAGCGCGGAGCTGCTGCACCCCACGCCGGATCGCCGGGACTGGCGCAACTGGTTGCAGCGAATGGGACTGGCGGACAAGGTCTCGCTCAAGGGCGGCCAGGTATTCGATACGCTGGAACTGGGCATGATCGCTGCCGCGCGGGGCTATGGTGTGTCCATGGGCGATCTGTTGATGGTCGCCGAGGACGTTGCCCAGGGACGCTTGAGTCTGCCGTGGCCTACGGCTGTTGCCAGCGGCGAGCACTATTACCTCGTCTGGCCGAAGACCCGGCCTGGAGGTGAACGTTTGCGCAGGCTCAGCGATTTTCTCCAAGGCGAGGTCAGCGCCATGCAGCTACCCGAGGTGAAGCGACTGGCCTGAAAGGTTGAAGGTGCGGTAGTGGCTACTTGGTATTATTCCTTCCAGGGCGCTCAAGTATTCGGTTTTGCTGCCGAATCCGTGAACATAGAACCTTCGTACAGAAAGGGCCCACATCTCAAAAATTGAATGCCGAGCGTGCGACGTGATCAGGATGATCCAGTCTCTCGGCCAGGAGCCGTCATGTCTCAACCCCGCGCCCGGATCGCCTCACAGCTAGGCCTTGCCCTTGCCGTGATACTGGCGGTCGTGATTTCCGGCAGTACCGTCTTCGCCTTGCGTTCACTGGACGCCGCCAACCTTTCCACTCGTGAAGAGCACCTGGCCAGCGAAGCGCGCCTGATGGCCGACCAGCTCAATACCTTCCACAGCACCTTGCGCGAGAGCACTCAGCGGTTGGCGGGGCTGTTCGAAAAGCGCTTCAGCGCGGGTCTGAGCGTGCATCCGGACCAGCCGGTGACGGTGGCGGGCGTGCAGACGCCAGGCTTGAGCCTGGGCAGCGAAGTGTTGAACAACAACTTCAAGGAAGTGGACGAGTTCAAGGCGATGACCGCCGGCGTGGCGACTATATTCGTGCGTAGCGGCGACGACTTCATCCGCGTCAGTACTTCGGTGAGCAAGCAGGACGGTACGCGGGCCATCGGCACCGTACTCGACCGCGCCGGCCCGGCGTACGGCCCGGTAATCAGCGGGCAGAGCTACATCGGCCGGGCCTTGCTCTTCGGTCGTTTCTACATGTCGCAATACACGCCCGTTCGCGACGGCAGCGGCAAGATCATTGCCGTGTTGTACGTAGGATTCGATTACACCGATGCGCAGAATGCGCAATTCGACAACCTCAAGCGCTTCCGCATCGGCCAGACCGGTTCCCTGGCGCTGTTGGACGAACAGAACAAATGGTTGGTACCGCCAGCGGGTGTGCAGGCGCTGGACAAAGCCACCGCGGCTATCACCGGTTTGATCAAGAAGCCGGGCAAGGGTGCGTTCTGGGAAGACACCGCAGAAGAATTCTACAGCGTCGCCGCGCCGTTCGAGGGCGGGCCGTGGGCGGTCGTGGCGAGCATGCCGAAAACCGAAATCAACGCAGTAACCTGGAACGTCGGTACGCAATTGGCCATTGGCAGCCTGCTGGCAATGTTGCTGGCGGTCGGCGCGGCGGTGTGGCTGTTGCGTAGCAAACTGGCGCCCCTGGGCGATCTGGTACGTCAGGCCGAAGCGCTGGGCGCCGGTGACCTGAGCGTGCGTCTGAACGTGTCCAGCCACGATGAAATTGGTCAACTGGCCCGAGCCTTCAACCAGATGAGCCAAGCCTTGTCGACCATGGTCGAGCATATCCGCAAGGCCTCGCAGGAGGTCAACAGTCGTGCCCAGGCGTTGTCCGGACTGTCCAGCGGTGCGTATGAAGGGATGGAGCAGCAGTCCGGCGAAATCACCAGCATGGCGGGCGCAGTGGAAGAGTTCAGCGCCACCTCGTTGAACATCGCCGACAACATGGGCAATACCGAGCGTCTGGCGCAGGACAACGCCCAGCAGACCCGCATCGGCCGGACCTCGATGGACGAAGCTTCGTCATCGCTGGAACAGATCGCTGGCGCGTTGAACAGCACGGCCACGGTCATCAACACCTTGGGTCAGCGCTCCCAGGAAATTGGCGGCATCGTCGGCGTGATCACCTCGATTGCCGAGCAAACCAACCTGCTGGCCTTGAACGCTGCCATCGAAGCCGCGCGCGCGGGTGAACAGGGCCGTGGTTTTGCCGTGGTGGCCGACGAGGTCCGTAGCCTGGCGTCGCGTACCCGCCAGGCCACTGACGAAATCTCTGGCATGATCAACAGCATCCAGCAGGAAACCGGCAATGCCATCAGTACGATGGAGAAGGGCAACCTGCTCATGCAGGAAGGCTTGTCGCGCAACGCCAACGTCGCCTCGGCCCTGGCGCGCATCGACGAGCAAAGCCGCTCGGCCGGCCAGCAGTTTGCAGCGATCACCACGGCCACCCAGGAGCAGAGCAGCACCGCGACCTTGCTCAGCAGCAACCTGCAAAGTATCGCGATGGCCAACAGCGAACAACGCGAAGTAGTCTCGAACCTGGCAATCACCGCCAAGGAACTGGAAAAACTGGCGCAGGACCTGCGCAAAGAGGTTGATCGGTTCCGCTGAGGCTTCCCCCGTCCCCATCGCGAGCAAGCTCACCCAGAACTACTGTGGGAGCGAGCTTGCTCGCGATGACGGCTGACCAGCCACATCTCTATCAACTGACGCACCGCTTTCGCGAGCAAGCTCGCTCCCACAGAAGAACTGTGGCGGCCCCAATTCTCACGCCCTATCCAAAACCAATGTGGGAGCGAGCCTGCTCGCGAAGGCGGCCTTCCTGCCGCCTCTCTATCAACTGACTCACCGCTTTCGCGAGCAAGCTCGCTCCCACAAAAATCTCCCTAATCCTGTAGTCGCCTTCATTTTTGCGGTTGATTGCTGTTTTTCGGCTTGCTGAAACGTTTCTTCAAGTCTATAAAAACCGCACAACTCCAATAAAAGGTCGTTTCCATGACTCCGCTCAAACTCCTCGTTACCCTCAGCGCCCTCGGTGCTGCCTCCCACGCCATGGCCTGGGATTATGTCCTGCTCGATACCGACAAGGCCGCACAGCCTTGGCAAATCACCAGTCAGCAGCTCGGTGTGAAGACCGACAAACCGTTTTCCGTGACGATGCGCACCCTGCATGGCGGTCGCCAGGAAGGCGTCAGCATCGTCGATATCGACAACGGCACGATGAAACTCTCTGTCGTCCCGACCCGCGGCATGAATGTGCTGCAGGCCTCGGTCGGCGATGTCCGTATGGGGTGGGATTCGCCGGTCAACGAAGTGGTCAATCCGGCATTCATCGAGCTCAATGGCCGGGGCGGCTTGGGTTGGCTGGAAGGATTCAACGAGCTGGTCACCCGCTGCGGCTACGAATGGGTCGGTCATCCGGGCATGGACAATGGCGAGCTGCTGACCTTGCACGGCCGCGCGGCCAATATCCCGGCGAACAAAGTCACCCTGCACATCGATGAAAAGCCGCCCTACGCGATTACCCTGCGAGGCGAGTTGAAGGAGCAGGCGTTCAAGAAAGTCGACTTTTCGGTGCAGACCGAACTGGTCACCGAACCCGGCAGCGTGACCTTCGCGCTCAGCGACACGCTGACCAACAACGGCGACTATCCGAAGGAATACCAGGCGCTCTATCACAGCAACTTCAGTACGCCATTCCTGGAGCAGGATGCGCGCTTCGCAGCACCGGTCAAACAGGTGTCGCCGTTCAACGACAAGGCCAAGGGCGACCTGAAAGACTGGCAAACCTACCGTGCTCCAACCAAGGACTACGACGAAACCGTCTACAACGTCGTGCCTTATGCCGACGCCAAGGGCGATACGCTGACCGTATTGCACAACAAGGCCGGTAGCCTCGGCGTATCGGTGGGCTTCAACACCGGGACGCTTCCGGTATTTTCCCTGTGGAAAAACACCGATACCCAAGGCCAGGGCTACGTGACCGGCCTCGAGCCGGGCACCAGTTTCTCCTACAACCGTCGTTATCAGCGACCACTGGGCCTGGTGCCGACCATCGCGCCGAAAGAGCGCAAGCAGTTCCAGATCCATTACAGCCTGTTGGCGGACAAGGCTGCCGTTGACAAGGCGCTCAAGCGCATTGATGACATCCAGGGCGATCGGAAAACCGAGGTGCGCGATGCCCCGCTGGTGGACCTAAGCAAGCCGTAAGCGGTTCAAACCGTGGCGGGGCGATACTGCAGGGCTTCGGCCAGATGTTCGCGGCTGATTCGCTCCGCTTGCTCAAGGTCGGCCAACGTCCGGGCGACCTTGAGCAGGCGATGGGCGGCTCGCAGCGACAGGGTCAGCCGTTCGCAAGCGGTTTCCAGCCAGGCTTCGTCGGTCGTGGACAGTTTGCAGTGCCGGCGCAGGCCCGGCAGATCCAGGAACGCATTGGCACAGCCTTGGCGTGCTTGCTGGCGTTCACGGGCATCGGCCACCCGTTCGGCGGCGGTGGCGGTGTCGTCCCCCGGTTCGCTCTTGGGGTTCAGTGCGGTGGCTTCCCGGGCCACGGTCAGGTGCAAGTCGATCCGGTCGAGCAGCGGGCCGGACAGTTTGTTGCGGTAACGCTGCACCATGTCCGGTGTGCAGGAGCAACGACCGCTGGGCTCGCCGAGATAGCCACACGGGCAGGGATTCATCGCCGCCACCAGCTGGAAGCGCGCCGGAAAGCGCACCCGGTCCCGGGCGCGGGATATCACGATGTGCCCCGACTCCAACGGTTCTCTCAGCACTTCCAACACCTTGCGGTCGAATTCCGGCAACTCATCCAGAAACAGCACGCCATGATGAGCAAGGGTGATTTCTCCCGGTTGCGGCTTGGACCCACCGCCCACCAGCGCCGGGCCGGACGCCGAATGATGCGGCTGACGGAACGGACGCTGCGGCCAATGGCTCAACGGCACGCAACTGGCGACCGACTGGATCGCCGCGACTTCCAGGGCCTCGCTTTCGGCCAAGGGTGGCAATAACCCTGGCAAACGGCTCGCCAGCAGCGTCTTGCCGGTACCGGGCGGGCCGCTGAACAACAGGTTATGGGCTCCTGCTGCCGCGATCAGCAACGCGCGCTTGGCCCCGGCCTGGCCCTGGACTTCACTGAGATCGGGGTAGGGCTTGCTGGCCGAAAGCAGCCCGTTGGAAACAAAGGGTTCGACCGGGGTATGGCCATTGAAATGCGCCACCGCTTCGAGCAGGTGATTCACCGCGATCACTTTCAGTCCCGACGCCAGGCAGGCCTCCTCGGCATTCGCCCAAGGCACCACGAGCATGCGTCCAGCCTTGCGTGCCGCCAGCGCCGCGGGCAACACCCCGCGTACCGGTCGTACCGCCCCGGACAACGCCAGCTCGCCGAGGCATTCGACGTCGTCCAGCATCAGCGTCGGCACCTGCACGCTGGCCGACAGGATGCCAAGGGCAATCGCCAGGTCGAACCGCCCGCCGTCCTTGGGCAGGTCCGCCGGCGCCAGGTTCAGGGTGATGCGCCGCGCCGGAAAGCTGAGCCCCGAGTTGATGATCGCACTGCGCACCCGATCCTTGCTTTCCTTCACCGCCGCCTCCGGCAGGCCGACCATGGTCAGCGACGGCAAGCCATTGGCCAGATGGACTTCGACGGTGACAGCGGGTGCTTCGACGCCGACCTGGGCGCGGCTGTGAACGATGGCGAGTGACATGAATCGTTCCTTGAGTGGTAGAGAGGACCGCATCCTGCGGTTCTTGAAGGTTAGTTGTGAGGGAGCGTTTGGTTATGGCGATCGATGACAAAAGGTTGGCAAAATGTTGCGCCAGAGTTGAATCAGCGCCGCTCGTGCCCGGTTCCACCGCGGTTTTATGAACCCGGCACCTCGACAAACCCGGGCGTAAGCCCCTGCACGACCACGCCTTCCGCGACTGTTGTACGTGCGCTGACCATTACGCGCTCGGGGCGGGCTTGTGCTGTCGCCCGGTACAGCACGTAGGTGGCACCGGACTCATCGCGGCGAAGGGCGTGCGGTGGTACGGCGATACCCTGTTCGTCGCGGTACAGAATCACTGCCAGACGCGCGCTCATACCGGTCCGCAGCGGGGGGTCGAAATCGGCGACGGCCGTATCAATTGACACCTGGACCTTATAGCGCGCGCCTGTGTCCTGCTGGTCGGCCGCCTCGTTCTGGATTCCGATGGCCAGTATGCGGCCGCTCAGTTCACCGGCGAATCCATCACCAGTGATTTGCACTGGCATGCCCTCACGTAACAGGTACAGGTCGGTTTCATCCACGCGAGCAAGGGCTTGGAAACGGTCCAGGCCAATGACGCCAAGCAACGGCGTGCCCCGGCTCACGGCCACGCCAGGTTGCACCGCTACCGGTTGGCCGTCACCCGGCATGACAGGTCGCACGACATAACCGCTCACCGGCGCCGTCACTTCTCGGCGGGCATACAGCGTTTCGAACGCCTGGTGATGCGCCTGCGCGTTAGCCAGCTCCATCTCGGCGATATGGCGTTCCTCGCCCTGGCCGTACGCCAGTGTCGTGGCCAGTTCCTCGGTTGCCGCGCTGAGCTGTTGCTGGTCGCTGCGCACCTGCTGCTCCAGCGTTTCGAGTTCCATTCTCGCGACGATGCCACGTTCGAACAACGCTTGCGTGTCACGCCGGTTACTTTCGCTGGCGGCCAGGCTCTGCCTGGCATTGTTCAGAGCCCGTCGGGCATTGCTGACCTCGGAGCCTTTGCTCCAATGCTGCAAGCGGCGGGCCTCGCGCTGTGCCTTGAGCAGTTGCGCCTGGGCCTGGCGCAGCTGGATCTGCAATTGCGCGGGGTCCAGCGTCAGCAGCACCTGGCCTTTCTCGACCCGTTGTCCTTCGTGTACCCGCACCTCGGCAAGCAAGCCATCAAACGGGGCGGTCAAGGTAACCTGGTTGACGGCCTGGATACGTCCGATCAGCCCCAGCCGGCTTTCCAGCAATCGCGGTTCGATATGCACCCAGTCAGGCGCTGTGCTTGTCGTTGCGCGGGTGCCTGCGGGCGCCGGCGGCCAGCGCAACGCGATAATGATCAACGCGCCCAATCCGAAAAAGAGCAATGCAGGCTTGAGTGTGATGGGGTTAGTCATTCAACGCGATGTCCCAGCTTTGCAGGGTGGTGCCCAAGGTCTGATCCAGTTCCGCCTGGGCGTTGAGGTAACTGATGAGTGCGGCCAATCGGGCACTCTGCGCCATGCGCAGGTCATTTTCGAAGCTGAGAACCTGAAAGTTGCTCGAACGCCCCACGGTGAGTTTTTCTTGCTCGATGTCCAGCTTTCGCTGGGACAGCTCCTCGGCGCGCCGGGCGATTTGATACTGTCGCCAGCGCGCGCCGATGTCGCGTACTGCGTTGGTCACGCCACGCTGCAGTTCCTGATGAGCCTCTTGCGTGCGGACCTGCTGGTTCTCCACGTCGACCCGGGCCTGGACTTCAGCCTGGCGGGCGCCCAGGTCGCCGATCGGAATCTCCACCTGCACGCCCACGTAGTTCTCCCAGCTTCGGGTGCTGCCGTGGAGATTGTTGCGATCACGGACCTGACCGCCGCCGCCGACCAGCGATACGTCCCATAGGCGCTCGTTGCGTGCCACGACCCTGTTTATCCGGGCCTGCTGGCCGGCGATCAGTTGGATGAGGTAGGTCGGTTGCAATGCTTCGGCCTGGCGCACGGCCTGCGCAGTGTCGATGTCGAGGGGCGCGGCTTGCATGGCCTCGCTGGCAATGATTGGAGTGTCGAGGTCCAGCGCAAGCAGTTGCAACAATGCCAGGCGAGTGTTTTCCAGTTGGTTGCGGGCGTCTTCGTGGCTCAGCTCCTGGTTGGCGACTTCGGCCTCGGTCTGGACGATCTCGAACGCGGCCATGCGCCCGGCGTCGATCATCGCCCGGTTGACGCCGAGCAGTTGGTGCGCCCGCGCCAAGGCGTTGCTGGAGATGTTCAGCTGTTCCTGAGCCTGCAGGAGCGTGCGGTAGGCGGTAATGATCCGGGTGATCGTCTGCGCCACCCGGTCTTTCAGCGCCAGGCGGTTGACCTGCTCGCTCAGGCGCGCCAGTTGTACTGGGGCGGTGGCGACATCGCGGCCGGCGCCGCGCAGCAGCGGCTGGATGATCGTGATATTGGCGCCGTCATTGCGTGTCAGTCCCGCCCTGTCGGCATCGGTCTGGCGCCAGGTCCAGCCCAGGCCGACGCGCGTGCCGTAAGGGGTGAGCAGGGTTGAAACCGGTGCGATGTCGCCTTGCCGATAGCGATCGAGCTGGTTATGGCTGGACAGGTAACTGCCGCGCACGAACAGCTTGGGGCTGAAGCGGTCCTCGGCCACGCGCAAAGCGAATTTCTGGCCGATCCGTTCCAGGTAAGCGCTGCGAATGGCGCGGTTGTCGCGCAGTCCCAGGTAGATCGCATCGCTGAGGGTCAGGTTGATGCCATGGGCCTTGAGCGAGGCGCTGGCGACAGCCGCGGAGGGAGCGCCTGGCCGAGTCGCCTGTGACGGTGACAGCGCTGTATCTGCCAGCACCGCCCCACTGGGCGGCGTCAGCAGCAAGGCAACCGCCCAGGCTTTAATCATCACGCAGCGCCTGCACCGGCTGCAGACGCGCGGCGGACAGCGCCGGGCTCAGGCCAAAGAGCAACCCCGTGAGCAGCGCACCGCCCATGCCCAGCGGCAGTGAAAGGGGCGAGAGCGTGAAATCCATCCAGCCTGACAGCACGACGAACAACCAGCCGGTTGCCACTCCGAGCAGAGCACCGGTGGACGCTCCGGCGACTGTCAGCACCATGGCCTCCAGCAGAAACAGCCAGGCGATGTCCCGCGGGCGAGCACCCAGTGCCATGCGCACACCGATTTCGCCGCGGCGTTCGGCGACGTTCATCAACATGATGTTCATCACGCCGACGCCACCGACCAAGAGCGAAATTCCCCCCAACCCTGCCAGCAACCAGGAGAACAACTGCGATTGCTGGGCGAGACCGTCGAGTAACCGCTGCGGGACCTGCACGTCGATCTCCCGACCGGGCAAGGATGTCAGCAGATAGTCATGCAGTTTCTGGGCTAGGGTTTGTGAGTCCGCGCCTTCGTTGCTGCGCACCAGCACAGTGCCGATTTGCGGTGCGGAAACGAGGCGGCGCATGCTCTCGATCGGCACCAGGATGCTGTCATCGATGGGCAGCGGCAGCAGGGGATTTTGACCATGGCTGTGGAGTATGCCGATCACCTGAAACAGATAGCCGGCCAGTTGCAACGTATCACCCAGCGCGACGGGGGCGTGCTGAGCGGCCAAGGTTGCGCCGAGCACTGCATGGGTGCTCTGGGCATCGTAGCGGCTGAGGAATCGTCCTTGCTCCGGCTGCAGGCCAAGCACCGAGGCTATTTCCGGGTCGACCCCGGCCAGCAGGGTGTTGAGCGGTCGCCCACGCATGCTTGCGTGCACTGAGGCCAGGTTCAGGGCGCTGACCGCCAGCACCTCAGGTAACGCCTCGCGAAGGGCCTGGTTATCGAGATTGGTCGGGGCATGCCCCGGCACTCCCTTGTTCGAGGCCGGCTTCACGTCCGCGACCAGCAGGTCGCTGCCCATCGCCTGGAATACCTCCATGCTCCGGGCTTGGGCGTTATGGCCAATGTTCAGCAGCGCAACTACCGCCGCGCAGCCAACCGCGATACCCAGCAATGCCAGCAAGGCTCGTCGTCCCAGGCGGCGCAGGCTGTCGAGGGCCTCGGTCAGCAGTTGCCAGGGCAACGGTCCGTAGCGAGTCGACTCAGTCATGAGGCATTTCCCACAGGCGGCCCTCGCTGATCCGCAGGCAGCGCTGCATGCGCTTGGCGATGTCCGGGTCGTGGGTGACGACTATCAGGGTGACGCCCCGCTCCCGATTGAGCGCCAGCAGCAGTTCGATGACCTCGCTGGCGGTCTGGCTGTCGAGGTTGCCGGTGGGTTCGTCGGCCAGCAGCAGGGCCGGTTCTCCCACCAGCGCTCGCGCGATGGCCACGCGCTGGCGTTGGCCTCCGGACAACTGTGCCGGGCGATGATGCAGGCGTTCGCCCAGACCGAGCTGCAATAGCTGGCGCCGCGCGGCTGCCTGGGCAGCCTGGCGAGATATGCCGCGGTAGAGCAGCGCCAGCGCGACATTGTCCAGGGCGTCCAGGCGTGGCAGCAGGTTGAAGCTCTGAAAGACGAAGCCGATGTGTCGGTTGCGCATCATCGCGCGAGCGTCAGCGCTTGCCTGGGTCATGTCGCGGCCAGCCAGGTAGACCTGCCCGGTCGAAGGTTGGTCAAGCAGGCCGATCAAGCCGAGCAGGGAACTTTTGCCGGATCCCGAGGCGCCGATAATGGCGCAGCTCTGTGCTGCATTGATGGTCAGCGACACATCGCGCAAGGTGGCGCGTGCGGTCGCGTCGGTGCCATGGATATGGCTCATGCTTTGTACGCGGATCAGTTCGGGAGCGGGATTTTCAGGCATTCGTTGTCCATCCTGAGCGAGCCCCTTTCATGGTAAGGGGTTCAGGGTCGAAGCCTGCTCAGACGTCTGTCGCGGGCGTTTCGGGTTCGTCTTTCTGCTGCTGCGCCAGCATCAGCTCAAGCAACGATTGCCATGGGGGCATTCCTTCGTCGCTGCCACTTAACCTCCGCGCTTTGGCCAATTCGGCGCTCTTGATCTGTTGAGTAAAGTCGGCTTCGTAATCGCCGAGCATCAGAGACTCCTGAATGGGGGGCAGGCTTTTGTAGTAATCGAGAACATCCCTGATGGTCTCCGGGGATACATCCCCGTTGCGGTGATACTCGTCCATCAGCTTATTGGTGACTGTGAGGGCCCAGGCTGCGTGCGAGTCGGTATAGGCTTCCCATGCCACTCTGCGTTCATTGTGGGTAAAGTCACCGCTGTCGTCGTAGATGATCAGCGTCAGTTGCTCGTTGGAAAGGTTCTGGAACGGGTTGACGCCCTTCTTGTTGAGGAAGTTCGTTGCCTGCTGCGCCTGATCCAGGCGCTGCGGATCGTCCGAGGGGGGCACTTCGGCGTCGCGAATTTCCTTGTTTTTTGCGGAGTAGGGGACGTAGAAATCTTGCGTGGCTCGCCGGGCAATGTATGCCAGGCCTGCGCGGTCGTTGCTGGCGTCCCGCTCCGCAGCGCGTGCTGCCGCGTCGCTGAGCAGCTGTGCCATTGGCGAGAGTTGGGTGGTGGTATTGCTGCTCAAGGCGCCGGGTTGCACCTCGCTCGTCGGGCTGGTGCCGACCTTGTCGGTTGGTTCTACCGGGCCTGCGGTGACTTTCAGGTTCGTTGCGTAGGGAGGGCGTGCGCCGTTGATACCATCCATTGTTTTTTCTCCATCTCTAAGCTGCAGTGCGCTGTAAGCGCAATGCATTCGATCAGGCCAGGGCTGCCTTGGACTTATCCTCCAAGACACACCTGGCCGGCCTTTACTGGATCGTGAACTCAATGTTCCACGAGTGATCGGACGCGTTTATTGCGGTAATCGTCGCGTTGCAGCGGACTCGGCCGGTGGCTTGCGCGTCTTTGGTCCATTTAGGCAGATTGGGGTTGGTGTAAAAAGTGCTGAACACGCAAGTTTTGCCGTCGGCGCCATAGCGGACGACTGCGGTGGCAATCGCTGGGTTGCGCTGGTCCCGCACCACGAAGTTAAAAGATTCTTGCGGCTTGATCGTATCCGCAGGCTTGGGTGTCGCATTCGCGTGGGTGAGGGCTTCGTTGTTGCCCTGGAACGAATACTGGGCCGTCGCGCTGCTGAGGTTCTTGACGGTTACCCGGATCAATGGACCTGCTTGCGCCGCACCAGCGACGAGCAGGGAGCAGACGGCCAAAGCCGCGACGCTGCATTTTTTCAATTGCATGCCGTTTTACCTGTTAGACATGTTCGTATGTCGCACGACGGACAGCCGTCCGCCTTGCCCGGTTTACAGCCTTGATGCTGGCTGCATGTCCATTCCGGTTACTTCGCATCGACCCCTTTGGTTGAAAGGGCCCGACTTGCGCAAAGTCCAGCTCGTTAGCGCATTCCATTACGAAGATTTAGCGGCGAGCGGCAAGGAAGCTTTAATCGGTTTCTGGATAATTTGCGCCTGATCGATACATTTAGGCGGTTTTTGTAGGATTTTTCCTGACTGTATAGGAAATCCAGCATGAGCCATATCCATGGCACTGACACAAACGCTCCGGAGGGAGGTGTTCAGGCATTCCTTTTCCATCCTGAGCGAGCCCCCTTTCGTGGAAAGGGGGACGGTCGAAGCCTGCTCAAGCGTCTGTCGCGGGCGTTTCGGGTTTGTCTTTCTGCTGCTGCGCCAGCATCAGCTCAAGCAACGATTGCCATGGGGGCATTCCGTCGTCGCTGCCGCTTATCTTCCGCGCCTTGGCAAGTTCGGCGCTCTTGATCATTTGGTTGTAATCGGCTTCGTAGTCGCCGAAGACTTGTGCCTCCATGATGGGCGGCAGGTTCTTGTAATGATTGAGAGTGTCCTGGAAGTGCTGCGGGGACACATACCCATTGCGCTCTTGCTCCCCGATGCTCTTGTAAAACACTGACTTGGCCCATGCGGATTCCAAATCATGGGCCGCGCTCCAAGCGGCCCTGCGTTCATTGACGGTAAAGTCACCACTGTCGTCGTAGACGATCAACGTCAGTTGCTCGAGGGACAGATCCTGAAAAGGGTTGGCGCCCTTGTTGTTGAGGTGGTTCGTCGCCTGTCGAGCCTGTTCCAGCCGCTGCGGATCGTCCGACGCCGGCACCTCGGCGTCGTTAACTTGCTTGTTTCTTTGGAAGACAGGGCTGTAAATGTCTTGCGTGACTCGCTTGGCAATGTACGCCAAGCCAGTACGGTCATTACTGGCGTCCCGTTCTGCTGCACGTACCGCCGCGTCGCTGAGCATCTGTGCAAGCGGCGAGAGTTGGGCGGTATCGGTATTGTCTTTCAGGGCGCTGGGTTGCACCTCGGTCGTCAGACCGGGGCCGGCTTTGTAGTCGGTAGGTTTTAGAAGGCTTGAGGTGGTTTTCAAGGTTGTTGCGTAGGGCGTACGTGCACCGTTGATACCATCCATTGTTTTATCTCCGTATCTCAATTGCAGTGCGGTTTGTGCGCTGCGTTTGATAAGGCCAGGGCCGCCTCGTATGGCCGCCCTGGACACACCTGCCGGGGTTTACCTGATCGTGAATTCGGTGGTCCACGAATGGTCGGACGCGCTTACCGAAGTAATTGCCGCCGTGCAGCGAGCTCCGTTGCTGCTCTGCGCATCTTTCGTCCATTTAGGTATCTTGGGGTTGCTGTAAAAGGTACTGAACACGCAAGTTTTGCCGTCGACGCTATAGCGGATGACCGCGGTGGCAATGGCAGGGTTGCGTTGATCTCGCACCTCAAAGGAGCTGGACTGCTGCGGTTTGATCGTATCCTCGGGCTTGGGTTGTGCATTGGCGTTGGTGAGGGCTTCGTTATTGCCGATGACCGAGTACTTGGCCTCTACATTGCCGAGGTTTTTGACGGTTACCCGGATCAATGGACCTGCTTGCGCCGCACCAGCGACGAACAGGGAGCAGACGGCCAAAGCCGCGACGCTGCGTTTTTTCAATTGCATGCCGTTTTACCTGTTTGACATGTTCGTATGTCGCACGACGGACAGCTGTCCGCCTTGCCCGGTTTACAGCCTTGATGCTGGCTGCATGTCCATTCCGGTTACTTCGCGTCGACCCCATTCGTTGAAAGTCCGACTTGCGCAAAGTCCAGCTCGTTAGCGCATTCCATTACGAAGATTTAGCGGCGAATGCCAGGGAAGCTTTAACGGGATTTTGGATAAAGTTCGCGTATTCGACGAATTTAGGAAGATTTTGTAGGATTTTTCGCGAAGATGGCCGTCGCGGCTGATGCGCCGAACTCATCCGGAAGAGAAAGGGCGAGAGAAAGTTTCCCGCTATTGGGATGGCCGCAAGTAAAAAACCAAAAATCGCGGCCCCGGGTAATGCCTTCAGAAGTACGCGTTATTCCGCAGGTGGATTCAGCCGCGCCTCCAACTCCGCCACCTTCGCCTCCAGGCTCTCCAACCGCGCCCGAGTTCGGGCCAGCACCACCATCTGGCTGTCGAATTCTTCCCGGCTGACCAGGTCCAGCTTGCTGAACCCGCTTTGCAATAAAGCCTTGAACTGGCTTTCGATTTCGCTTTTGGGCAGGGGGGTGTCGCCGCTCAACAGACGGGAGGCGTGGCCGCTCAGGGCGTCGAGGAGATCTTTGGGGGCAAGCATGGCAGGTGTCCTGGAAACGATGACGGGCAGTGTATCACGCAGGGTCTATAGTCAATTTGCCAGGCGCGGATGCACGCTTTTCGCGCACTGTGCCGGGCGCCACCGCACCGTTGTTGTGCGTATCGCTCCGGTTCGTGGCGCGTGCCGGGCGGGCGCGGTGGTCAAGGGGGTTGAAATCCGGGGGGTTGGGCACAGATGGCAAGCTTTCTGCTTAGTGGCTGATGACCCATGCACTGATGCAGTCGCTGTGACGAATGCAGTGCAGCAGGCGGAGCGGGGAGTTTCGTCAGGAGTAGTCAGCTGGCGCCAGTCGGGCAACTTGGGCCGACGACGCGTTACAAAGCCAGGCACTGCGCTTAGACTTGAGTCGGGTTTGTTTTCCTGGGGCAAGTCCACCAATTCGGGAGAGAGTTTCATGAAGCTAGTCACTGCCATCATCAAGCCGTTCAAGTTGGACGACGTGCGCGAGTCGCTGTCCGAAATCGGCGTGCAGGGCATTACCGTCACTGAAGTCAAAGGCTTCGGTCGGCAGAAAGGTCACACCGAGCTGTACCGCGGCGCGGAATACGTGGTCGATTTCCTGCCCAAGGTGAAGATCGACGTTGCCATCGACGACAAGGATCTTGATCGGGTCATCGAGGCGATTACCAAGGCCGCCAACACCGGCAAGATTGGTGACGGAAAGATCTTTGTGGTCAATCTGGAACAGGCTATCCGCATCCGTACCGGCGAAACCGATACCGACGCTATCTAAGCCGCCAAACCCCAACGCCCCAGGAGAAAACAATATGACTCTGCGTAAATTCGCAGGGCTAGGAGCCCTGTTGTCCTTCGTAATGCCTGGCCTGGCCATGGCAGAAGAAGCGGCAGCCCCAGTCCTCAATTCCGGCGACACCGCCTGGATGCTGACGGCCACGATTCTTGTTCTGTTCATGACCATTCCCGGCCTTGCGCTGTTCTACGGCGGCATGGTTCGGTCGAAAAACATTCTTTCCGTGATGATGCAGTGCTTCGCCATTACCGGTCTGATCAGCGTGTTGTGGGTCATCTATGGCTACAGCATCGCGTTCGACACCACCGGCATGGAGCAGGGCGTCGTCAACTTCAACTCCTTCGTCGGCGGCCTGGGCAAAGCGTTCCTGGCGGGCGTCACCCCGGCCAGCATCACCGGCCCGGCGGCGTTGTTCCCTGAAGCAGTCTTCATTACCTTCCAGATGACCTTCGCGATCATCACCCCGGCCCTGATCGTCGGCGCGTTCGCCGAGCGGATGAAGTTCTCCGCCATGCTGATCTTCATGGGCGTGTGGTTCACCCTGGTGTATGCGCCGATTGCGCACATGGTCTGGTCCGGCAACGGCGGCCTGATGTGGGACTGGGGTGTACTGGACTTCGCCGGTGGCACCGTGGTCCACATCAACGCCGGTATCGCAGGCCTGGTGGCGTGCCTGGTGCTGGGCAAGCGCAAAGGCTTCCCGACCACGCCGATGGCGCCGCACAACCTGGGTTACACCCTGATGGGCGCGGCCATGTTGTGGGTGGGCTGGTTCGGTTTCAACGCCGGTTCCGCCGTCGCGGCCAACGGCACCGCCGGCATGGCGATGCTGGTCACCCAGATCGCCACCGCAGCCGCCGCGCTGGGCTGGATGTTCGCCGAGTGGATCACCCACGGTAAGCCAAGCGCACTGGGCATCGCCTCGGGCGTCGTGGCCGGCCTGGTTGCAATCACCCCGGCGGCCGGCACCGTGGGCCCGATGGGCGCCCTGGTCATTGGCCTGGCGGCGGGCGTGGTGTGCTTCTTCTGCGCCACCACCCTCAAGCGCAAACTCGGCTATGACGACTCCCTGGACGCCTTTGGCGTGCATGGCATCGGCGGTATCCTCGGCGCCATCCTGACCGGTGTGTTCGCAGCGCCAGCCCTGGGCGGCTTCGGCACCGTGACCGATATCGGTGCGCAAGTGTGGATTCAGTTCAAAGGCGTAGGCTTCACCGTGATCTACACGGCGGTTGTCACCTTCATCATCCTCAAGGTCCTCGACGCCGTCATGGGTCTGCGGGTCTCCGAGGAAGAAGAGGCCGTGGGCCTGGACCTGGCCCAGCACAACGAACGTGGTTACAACCTGTAATCGCGCTCCAATAAAAAAATGCCCGGTTCGCCGGGCATTTTTTTGTCTGGAGTTTGTCATTGCTCACAGGGCGTGCTGGTTTTTCCGACGCCTTTTGTTGTGTATGCGACACGGGTTTTTCTACCGCCAAAGACTTACAGGAAAGCAGGAATATTAGGCCCTTTGTTTTTTCCCAGAGCGCGCTAGAATGCGCGCCGAACGTGCGGAGAACTGTATGTGGCAACAGACGCTGATAACCCTGCGGGCAAGGCCCCGGGGCTTTCATCTGGTAACGGACGAGTTGCTCGCCGGCCTGCCTGAACTCAAGGCATGTCGTGTCGGTCTGTTGCATCTGTGGCTGCAGCACACCTCGGCCTCGCTGACCATCAACGAGAACGCCGATCCGGCGGTACGTCGAGACTTCGAACGATTTTTCAATCGGCTGATCCCACAAGGAACCGCCGACTATGAGCACAACGACGAAGGCCTGGACGACCTCCCGGCGCACTTCAAGGCCAGCGTGCTGGGATGTCAGCTCAGTCTTCCGGTGACGGCGGGACGGTTGGCGTTGGGCACCTGGCAAGGTGTTTATCTGGGCGAGCACCGTGATCATGGCGGTACTCGTAAAGTCCTCGCCACCTTGTACGGTGAAGGGGCATGACCGCTGATGGTTGGCGGATGTTGAATTTTTTCTGGCAGCCTTCGACAGATGGCGAAGCTGGGCTATAACTAATCTGCTTTTCGCAAGTCATGAGGTAGAACATGAGCGACGATGATCTGGAAAACGACGACCTCGAAGTAGGTGATGAAGACGAGGCCGAAGAAGGCCTGGAAGCGGCGGCTGAAGACGTCGCTGACGATGACGGTGCCGATGTTCCGGTCCCGACCGCCAAAGGCAAGGCCAAGGCGGCGGTATCGGTCGACGAGTTGCCGAGCGTAGAGGCCAAGAACAAGGAGCGTGATGCGCTCGCCAAGGCCATGGAGGAATTCCTGGCCCGAGGTGGCAAGGTGCAGGAAGTGGAGGCCAATGTGGTCGCCGATCCGCCCAAGAAGCCTGACAACAAGTACGGCAGCCGCCCGATCTGAGTATCTGCCCTTGCTTGCTGAAAAAGCCCGCCGTCGCTGCGGGCTTTTTCATGGGTGCGGATCAGGTGTCCAGGGCGGGCCCTTGTGGGAGTGAGCCTGCTCGCGATAACGGTGGGTCTGTTGGCATCGATGTGGGATGTGCCGCCGTCTTCGCGAGCGGGCTCGCTCCCACATAGGCGGCGTTGTGGTTGTCGGGGGCTCAGCGCGGGTTATGCCATCCTGCCAATAACCCCGGCAGTTCGGTCAGGCTGCGGATTTCTGCATCCGGCGCATGGTCGGCGTCCCACGCCTTGCCTGTCGGGTTGAACCACACTGCGCGCAGGCCGGCCTGTTGGGCGCCGGCGATGTCGTCGCCCGGGTGATCGCCGATGTGCACGGCAGTCTGCGCGGTCGCGCCGCCGCGTTGCAGGGCTTCGTGAAACAGCCGGGCGTCGGGCTTGGCGATGCCGATGTCCTCGGCGCACAGGGCGAACTTGAAGTAATCCGCCAGCCCCAGGCGCCGCACGTCGGCGTTGCCATTGGTGACGACGCCAAGGGCGTAATCATTGGCGAGCAATTCCAGGGTCGGCTGCACCTCGGGAAACACCTCCAATTGATGGCGGGCATGCAGGAAGGCCTCGAATCCCTGGTCTGCCAGCTCCGAAGCCCGCCATTGGTCATAGCCGGCGTCTTGCAGCGCCCGGAACAGCACGCGTCGGCGCAAGGCACTGATGCGGTGCTTGAGGTCCGGCTCTTCGCTGAGCACTTGTGTGCGGATCGCCCACAAGCGCTCCACCGGAAAGTCGCCCAGGTCCGGTGCGTTATCGGTCAGCCACTGACGTAATACGGCTTCGGCGCTGGCGATCACCGGGGCGGTGTCCCACAGGGTGTCGTCCAGGTCGAAAGTGATGAGTTCGATGGTCATGATTCGTCGCCCTTGATGCGTTTGGCCCTGGGGTGGGCACTGTCATAGACCGTCGCCAGGTGTTGGAAATCCAGATGGGTATAGATCTGGGTGGTCTTGATGTCCGAATGGCCGAGCAACTCCTGGACGGCGCGCAGGTCCTGGGACGATTCGAGCAGGTGACTGGCGAACGAATGTCGCAGCATGTGTGGATGCAGGTTCTGCCCAAGTTCGCGCTCACCGGCAGCCTTGACCCGCAATTGTATCGCTCGCGGCCCGAGGCGCCGGCCTTGCTGGCTGACGAAGACCGCATCATCGGCCGGGTTGGCCATTGCCCGGAGCGGCAGCCACAGGTCCAAGGCTTCGCGGGCCTTGCGACCGATAGGCAGCAGCCGGGTCTTGCTGCCCTTGCCGTGCACCTGAACCATGCCGTCGGCCAGGTCCAGTTGTTCCAGGTTCAGCCCGGTCAGTTCCGAAAGCCGTAGGCCCGAGGAATAGAACAGCTCCAGGATTGCCTGGTCTCGTCGCGCGAGGAAGTCATCCTCGACGGCGCCCTCCAGCAATTGCAAGGCGCGGTCGGTGTCGAGGGTCTTGGGCAGCCGACGCTCGCCCTTGGGCGGTGCCAGGCCGGTGGCCGGGTCGTGGTCGCAAAGGCCTTCACGGTTGAGGTACTGGTACAAGCCGCGCACCGCCGACAACAGTCGCGCCAGGCTGCGGGAGGATTGCCCTTGTTGATGCAGGCGGGCAATCAGGCTGCGCAGGCGTTGGATATCCAGGGCCGACCAGCTGCCGATATTCTGTTTCCGGCACCAGCCCAGCACCTTTTCGAGGTCGCGGCGATACGCCGACAAGGTGTGGGGCGACACCTGGCGCTCACTGCGCAGGTGCTCGCAGTAGGCGTCCAGTTGCCGCTCCATCGTCAGCGTACCGAGCGCAGCGAACCGGCAACCCGTGGCAGCACGCGGCCGGTGACTTCGGCGATATAACTCAGGAACAATGTGCCGACCGAGCTCTTGTAGTGCTGCGGATCGCGGCTGGCGATGGCCAGCACGCCGTGCACGCCCTGGTGGGCAATGGCGACGACGGCCGTAGAGCCGATCTGCTTGCGTTGTTCTTCGCCGAACAGGAAATCCAGCTCATGTTCGCGCAGGCTGCCGCTGACGCTTTTGTTTTCCGTGAGCAGGCCGCCGATGGCGGTCTGCGCTTCGGCGTGAGTCACCCAGCGCCCCACCGGCATGGCGTTGTCGCCAAACAGGATGAGGCTGACAAAAGGCACCTGGAAATCCTGGCGCAGGCTGTCTTCGACGCTCATCACCAGGTCTTCCAGTGTGCTGGCGTCCATCAACGCGAGGATCAGGCGACGGGTCTTGTCGAAGAGCCGGTCGTTGTCACGCGCCACGTCCATGAGGTGCGAAAGACGGTGGCGCATTTCGATGTTGCGTTCGCGCAGGATCTTCATCTGGTGCTCCACCAGCGACACGGTATCGCCGCGCCGGTGGGGAATGCGCATCGTCGAAAGCAGGTCTTCATGCTCGACGAAAAAGTCCGGATGGGCCTCCAGGTAAGCGGCCACGGCTGCGGCTTCCGGGTTCTGGCTCGGGGATTCGTCGGGCTGCGGGGCTGGAACCTGAGGCTTATCGGTCATGGTTTGGCTCACTCAAAGACGAACTTGTCCTTCGTATACGCGTACGGCCGGGCCGGTCATCATCACCGGTTGGCCAGGGCCTGCCCATTCGATGGACAGGCGCCCGCCGGGCAGGTCGATCAGCAATGGCGAATCCATCCACCCCTGGCTGATCGCGGCGACGGCGGCAGCGCAGGCGCCGGTGCCGCACGCCTGGGTTTCCCCGGCGCCGCGTTCCCAGACACGCAGTTGCGCGCGATGCCGATCGATGACCTGCAGGAAGCCAACGTTCACCCGCGCCGGGAAGCGCGGATGATGCTCGATCTTCGGCCCCAGTTCGTGCACGGGCGCACTGTTTATATCATCCACCCGCAGCACGGCATGGGGGTTGCCCATGGACACCGCCGCCAGTTCCACCGGCGTACCGTCGACGTCGACGGTATAGCTCAGGGCCTGGGCCGGTGCCTGGAACGGAATGTCCGCCGGAACCAGGCGTGGGGCGCCCATGTTGACGCCGATCTGGCCGTCGCTGCGGACATCCAGTTCGATGATGCCGCTTTTGGTCTCGACGCGAATCTGCCGTTTGGCAGTCAGGCGCTTGTCCAGCACGAAGCGGGCGAAGCAGCGCGCACCGTTGCCGCACTGCTCCACTTCGGAACCGTCGGCATTGAAGATCCGGTAGCGGAAATCCACGTCCGGGTTGTTCGGCGCCTCGACGATCAGCAACTGGTCGAAGCCGATGCCGGTGTGGCGGTCGCCCCATTGCTTGGCATGCTTGGGCAGGATGTGCGCGTGCTGGCTGACCAGGTCGAGGACCATGAAGTCATTGCCCAGGCCGTGCATCTTGGTAAAACGCAGCAGCATGGTATTACTCCGGCAACAGGCTTTCGCCGGCAAACAGCTCGGCTACCGTCTCGCGGCGGCGCACTTCGAATGCCTGATCACCGTCCACCAGCACCTCGGCGCAACGGCCGCGGGTGTTGTAGTTGGAACTCATGACAAACCCGTAGGCACCCGCCGAATGCACGGCCAGCAGATCGCCTTCTTCCAGCGCCAGCTCCCGACCCTTGGCCAGGAAGTCGCCGGTTTCGCAGATCGGCCCGACGATGTCGTAGGCGCGGGCCGCGGTATCGCGTGGGCGCACCGCGGTGACATCCATCCAGGCCTGGTACAGCGCCGGACGGATCAGGTCATTCATGGCCGCGTCGACGATGGCGAAATCCTTGTGCTCGGTGTGCTTGAGGTACTCGACCTGGGTCAGCAGCACGCCGGCATTGGCGACGATGTAGCGACCGGGCTCGAACATCAATGCCAGGTCGCGGCCTTCGAGGCGCTCGCGCACGGTCTTGATGTAGTCGGCCACCAATGGCGGCTCTTCGTCGCGATAACGCACGCCGACACCGCCGCCCAGGTCGATGTGACGCAGGTAGATGCCGCAATCGCCGAGGCGATCGACCAGCGCCAGCAGGCGGTCGAGGGCATCGATGAACGGTTCGAGGGTGGTCAGTTGCGAGCCGATATGGCAATCGACGCCGAGCACTTCCAGGTTCGGCAACTGGGCTGCACGTACGTACACGTCCTCGGCGTCGGCAATGGCGATGCCGAACTTGTTTTCCTTGAGACCAGTGGAAATGTACGGGTGGGTGCCAGCATCGACGTCCGGGTTCACGCGCAGGGAAACCGGTGCGCGCACGCCTAGCTCGGCGGCGACGACCTGCAACCGCTCCAGCTCGTCGGTGGATTCGATGTTGAAGCAATGCACACCGACTTGCAGCGCGCGGCGCATGTCTTCGCGGGTCTTGCCGACACCGGAGAAAACGATCTTGTCGGCGCTGCCACCCGCGGCCAGCACACGCTCCAGCTCGCCACCGGATACGATGTCGAAGCCGGCGCCAAGGCGCGCCAGGACGTTGAGCACGCCCAGGTTCGAGTTGGCTTTTACCGCGAAGCACACCAGGTGCGGCATGCCTTCGAGGGCATCGGCGAAGGTGCGGTACTGGGCTTCGATATGGGCACGGGAATAGACGTAGGTCGGCGTGCCGAAACGTTCGGCTATCGCGGACAGGGCAACCCCTTCCGCGAACAGCTCCCCGCCACGGTAGTTAAAAGCGTCCATGGCGGTCCCTTAGTAAGTGGTGTGGGTGTCGTGCGCGTGTGACTTGGATTGCGACGACTTGGCCTGTTCTTCAGGGGACTTGCTGTCATCAGGCAGGTACAGCGGACCTTTTTGACCACAGGCTGTCACAAGGCAGGCAACCGCGACGAGCGCAGCAAGGGAAGAGATCAGGCGCTTCATGGCGAAATCCTTGAAAATGCGTTAATTGCGCCGGAGTATACCGGCCACCCGTCAGCTTGCCTATGCAACGGGGCGCCCGTCCGGCGGCGCTGGTTGTCTCAACCGGTATATCCTTTGCAATCGCCGGGAAGCGTCCGTATCTTGCGGCGCTTGAGCATGAGCAGACATTTTCGAGGTTGCCGCAATGAGTTTGACTGAAGCCCGTTTCCACGACCTGGTCGATGCGACCCAGCAAACGCTGGAAGATATCTTCGACGAGAGCGACATGGATATCGACCTGGAAAGCTCCGCTGGTGTACTGACCGTCAAGTTCGAGAACGGTAGCCAGCTGATCTTCAGCCGCCAGGAACCGTTGCGGCAGTTGTGGCTGGCGGCGGTGTCCGGTGGTTTTCACTTCGACTATGACGAGGAAAGCGAGCGCTGGATGTGCGACAAGAGCGAAGAGCAGTTGGGCGAGATGCTCGAACGCATCGTCAAGCAGCAGGCGGGCGCTGAGCTCGAATTCGAAGGACTGTGAACGCGTGAGCCAGCCAGCCCCGGCGCGGCCACCCAAGCCGCTCTACAGCAACGTCAGCCCCGCCGTTCCGTCGCCTTGCACCAGCGTGTGCAAGCTGGATGAGCAGAAGGTCTGCCTCGGCTGTTTCCGGCACGTGGAAGATATCCGCGAATGGCGCTCGGCGGATGATGAGCGCCGGCGGGTGATCTGTGCCGAGGCGGCCAAACGCAAGTCTTTGTCATGATGCCCGTGGCGAGGGAGCTTGCTCCCGCTCGGCTGAGAAGCAGTCGCAAGATTCTTGGGGTCGCTTCGCAACCCAGCGGGAGCAAGCTCCCTCGCCACAAAAGCCTTCCACCTGATGGGCAAGAACCATCCGGGTTGTATATTTATTGAGCTGTGGTAGTGTCCAGCAACGCCTCAACTCATCGAGGCGCGTGAAAACCCCGTCTTATGTGGCGGGGTTTTGCTTTTTTCGTGCAGAAGAAAGGAGTCTGCCTGGATCATGACCGCACCTTCCATCACCCTGACTCGCTTGGACGTACAACGTCTGGAGCGCTTGATCGACAGCCTGGATGACACGCTTCCCGGTGTGATCGCGTTGCAAACCGAACTGGATCGCGCCGAGACACTGGTCGGCCACGATGAAGTGCCCGCCGATGTCGTGACCATGAATTCGCGCGTGCACTGCCGCGAGGAAAGCAGCGGCAAGGATTACCATCTGACGCTGGTCTACCCGAAGGACGCCAACGCCGACCAGGGCCGGATTTCGATCCTGGCGCCGGTGGGCAGTGCCTTGCTGGGCTTGAAGGTGGGGCAGCACATCGACTGGCCGGCGCCGGGTGGCAAGACCTTGAAGCTGACGTTGCTGGAAGTCGAGTCCCAGCCGGCCAATGGCGGTGATTTCCCGTCCTGAACCCCGTCAGACCTGATTCAATGCTTCGTTCAGTGCGCGCTCCAGGTCGGCCTTGTAGCGCAGGAACAAAATGCTTGGGCAGGCACCGTCACCGACCAGGCCGGAGAGGTCCAGGTCGGTGATATAGCAGCGATAGCGTTCGGCGTCGCGGCGCTGCCCGACGATTTCCCTGGCGACCACGTGAAACAGCTGGTCGCCATGCTCCAGCTCCGAAAATTCCCGTTGGTCGCAATAGAGGGTGACGTGCACTTGCCCGTGCGCCGCTTTGCCGATGATCGCCTGTACGTCGTAGAAGGGCTTGTTGACCGGCGTCTGCGGCGCCTGCCGTGATTCGACCCGCCGGGCCCGCCCGTTACCCGAAGGCAGGAGCTGGTAATAAAGGACTTCCAGGGTCAACGGCTGGGTGGCGTCCATCGGCAGCAAGGCGTCGCGGCGATACAGCACCGACTGCAGGAAGCGCTGCAGCGGCACCAACAGGCTTTGGTCATCGTGATAGGGCAGGCGCTGCTGCCACAACGCGTTGAATTCATCGAGCACATACAGCTCTGCTTCGTCCTCGTAGACCCGGTAGAACACCTGGATGCACTCGGGCTGGCCCATTGGCAGGATCAGGGCCGCGTCGTGTTCTTCCATGGCCATCGCGTCCAGATGCAGCGGGCTGTACGCCGTCAACTCTTCGCCCAGGTAGTCCATCAACGCCGGCAGGCTGCTCAACGCCACATGGTTGACCTGGCCGGGCACCAGCTCCAGCACGTGATAATGCTGCTGGACCTGAAGCAGGTAGCGGTAGTTGAGTTTGCTCAGGAGCAAGGTCTGGGCGGTCTCGATGACTTCTTCAACCCGTCGCGCGATGAACTGCGCACGGTTGTGGCAGAAACAGCGCACCTGTAAGCGTGGCTGACGCTGCGTAAGGGGCAAGTCGTTGAGGTAGTCGCGCAGGCAATCGAGCAAGGCGTGCTCGCCGTCGAACCGGTTGACCAGTACTTCATTCCAGCTGTTGAGCGTGACCTGGTCGAGGGTCAACACCAGGTTTTCGCGAACACCGGCGTAGCTCAACGAGTCGGTGCGCTCGGTGGTCATCAGGATGTTCAAGTCGCGGTGATGCTTGAGCGGGTCGACGCCGACGTTCACCAGTATCAGCACTTCGCCGGGTACGCTGGCATGCAGCAGCTGTTCTTCGTCAACCGTGGCCAGGGGCAGGGCGATGGACTGTTGCAGGCTGCCCAGCAAGTTAAACAGCTCGAACTCGCTCAGGTCGCTGTCGCCGGGGTGTAGCGCCAGCCGCGTGCTGCTGTCGATCACGCCGTTGCGGTGGCACCAGGTGAGCAATTCGAGCAACTCTCGGCTGCGCTTGATCGGCGCGAAATTCTCCCATTCCAAGGCATTCAGGCTGCCGTTGTACAAGCCCCACTGGTTCTGCCCCGGCTCTTTCTTGTTCGGCGACTGGACCAGGGTCAGGGTGTCTTCGGCCAGGTCCGGGGCAATTCCGGGATTGATGAACTCGACCTTGTCGGCCTTGCGCTCGAAGGCCGCATACAGACGTCGGCCAAGGACATTGAGGTCGCGCTTGTTGATCAGGCTGACGGTCTTTTCGGTGCGGGCGAACTGGGTCAGGAAGCGATAGCTGTAGGTCAGCTCGTTGACCAGTGCGCGCCGCTCATTGCTGACCTGGCGGACCTTCCATTGACTGCGGCTGTCGAGCAACGCGAGTTGGCGTTGATCCCAGCCCCAATCCCGCGCCAGGCGCTCAAGCAGATTGCGTTGCCAACCGCTGCTGCGGGCATGGCCGGTGAGCTTGCGATTGACCTTCAGGTACAGCGCGCGGCGAATCAGCTCCAGGCGTTCCGGTTCGCCACGGGCGTTGAGGTATTCCTCGAGACGGCGGTAAACCACCATGTACGGGTCCAGCTCGTCCAGGTCCAGGCGATTGGCGAACACCGCCTGCTTGAAGCGCAGGCTCAGGCAGCGCACGTCCGGGTGTTCGCTGGCGTAGACCTCGGTCAGCAAAAGCTTGAGCACGGATTTGTAGGGTGACTCGATGCCCTTGAACAACTGCCAGAGCCCGGCGCCGATGAATTCGCCCGGCGGGATGTAAGCCAGATGCCCCAGGTCGAGGGTTTCGTCGGCACGGATGAAGCGCTTGGAAATCAGCGTGTGGGTGTATTGCTGATAATTCTCTTCTTCATAGACCGGCACCAGCCACCAGATCGGCGTGCGCCCGGCCAGCCAGATGGCGGTGCGGTAGAACTCGTCCAGCAACAGATAATGCTGGGTGGTGCCGCAGTCATCGGAGCTGAGCTGGTTGTCCCGTTCGCCGCGGACGAATCGCGCCGGGTCAATGAGGAAAAAGTGAGCCTCGGCGCCTTGGGTGGCGGCCCAGATTTCCAGCAGCTGGCATTTCTTGCGTAGCTCGGCGAGTTCATCCTCGCTCAGGTCCGGGCCGTGGCACACCCATACGTCCATGTCGCTCTGGTCGGCCTGGGCGAGCGTGCCGAGGCTGCCCATCAGGAACAGGCCGAGGATTGGCCGCGGAGGGTTGCTGCCATGGCGCGGCTTATACGAAAACGAGCGGGTCAGCCGCTGGGCCTCGGCGAGGACATTGGCGTCGGGCTCGTAATTCGACAACCCGGCGGGCGTGCTGCCGGAGACGTAGCCGGGCAGCAGTGGATGGTTGACGTGAAAGAACAGCGGAAGCAGCGTCAATACGCCCTGCTGGCGGGTCGACAACCCTTCCAGGGCGCGCTCCATGCGGCCGGAATTGAGCTTGAGGAAACGCGCGCGCAACTGGCTCAGGACCTTGCGGTCGATTCCCTGGTCCAGATCGGGGCGTATTTCGTGATTGCGGGTCATGTCAGCTCAAACCGGCTCGCGGCGTCGCACGTGGGGAAGCACAAGTGATGGCAGGTTAGCGCCCGAATCGTGGAATTCTTGAGCTGAAAAATGATTTTGACGCCAGGATTTTTACGAAAGAAGCCATGCGCCTGCGGAAACCCCGAGGCAAAGGGATTTCCGTGGGCGGGAGGAGATCAGGCGGTTTCTTCGGCGCGGAGTATCGTCAGGACAGTTTGCACATTTTGCGCGGCATCACGCCCCAGGCTGGTCAGATAACCGCCATCGGGTTGGTCTATCAGGTCTTTTTCAAACAGGCGCTTGGCAGCGGCGATGGCTTTCGGGGCAGCGGTCTGATGAATTTTCAGGCCTTCCTGGGAACTGTCCAGGTTGAAGAGTGCAAGGATTTCCAGTTCGGCAACCAGCTCAGGGGTAAGCGACATAAGGACTCCAGACTTTCTAGGAATTTGGTCGACAGCGTCACTAAGGTGAGCGCACTCGGCCGAGCTGTCCAGTGTCAGTGTGGTGCTTTTTTGTTTAAAGCGATTTTTTTGTGGCGAGGGAGCTTGCTCCCGCTGGGTTGCGAAGCGACCCCGAAAATTTGCGACTGCTGCGCCCGAAGCGTCGGACGGCCGAGCGGGAGCAAGCTCCCTCACCACAAGAGCGGCGTTGCCCGTCGGGTCATTTCTTTTCCGGCGGCAGCTCAGGCAAGGCGCGCAGGGCGGCTTCGTACCACTCGGTATTGAACGGACGGTCTTCTTCCAGGATCGCGTCGATTTCCACCGCCAGCACGTGGGCCATCAGGTTGAGGATTTCGTCACGCTCATAACCGACCAGGGTCAACTTGTTGAAGGTGGCCTTGGCCGCTGGCGGGTTGTCGCTTTCGATCTGGTTCTCGATGGCCTGGATCAGCGTGGATTCGACGAACTCTTCTTCGTCATGTTCGATATCGCTTGGCTCGCTCATGGCAGCCTCCTGTAGAAAAGGCCGCCAGTTTACCTGCATTCAGCAGCGTGATGCGCCTGGCGCGAAATGTCCCGCCGGTCTATAACCCAAGGCTGCCAACCCCGCACGGCCTGGAGGCTATGGAATGCTCAAGCTTTATGGTTTTTCTGTCAGCAATTATTACAACATGGTCAAGCTGGCGCTGCTGGAGAAGGGGCTGCCCTTCGAAGAGGTCCAGTTCTTTGGCGCCCAGACCCCGGAAGCCCTGGCTATCAGCCCGCGCGGCAAGGTGCCGGTATTGAAGACCGAGCAGGGCTTTATCAACGAGACCAGCGTCATTCTGGAATATATCGAGCAAACCCAGCCGGGCAAGGCCCTGCTGCCCAACGACCCGTTCGAGCGCGCCCAAGTGCTGGCCTTGTGCCGGGAAATCGAGTTGTACATCGAGCTGCCGGGACGTGCCTGCTATCCCGAAGCGTTTTTTGGCATGGCGGTGCCCGAGGCGATCAAGGACAAGGCCAAGGGCGAGCTATTGCTCGGGTTTGCCTCGCTTGGCCGGCACGGAAAATTCTCGCCTTATGTGGCGGGTGACAGCCTGAGCATTGCCGACCTGTATTTCTACTACAGCCTTTCGCTGGCCTTGCCGGTGGGCAAGAAGGTTTTCGATATCGACTTGCTGGCAGAGATGCCGAAGGCCAGGGCCTTGATGGAGCTGCTCGGGCAGAATCCGCACGTGCAGCGGATTGCGGCGGATCGAGAGGCGGAAATGCCGGCGTTCCTGGCGAAGATTGCTGCCAGGAAATAAGGTTCTGGCGCCTTGAGGACGCCTTCGCGAGCAGGCTCGCTCCCACAGCGGATCTTCAGTGAACACAAAGTCTTGTGAACATGGAGAACCAGTGTGAAAGCGAGCCTGCTCGCGAAGCTTTGGCTTTTGGCTTATCGGCTGGCGAGAAGCGCCTGGCCACGAACGACCGCTGCTTTTACCTGCGCTGGCGCCGTACCGCCAACATGATCACGGGCATTGACCGAGCCTTCCAGCGTCAACACCGCGAACACGTCCTGCTCGATCTGGTCGCTGAACTGGCGCAGTTCGTCCAGGCTCATTTCCGCCAGGTCCTTGCCGTTGTCAACGCCGTACTTCACGGCATGGCCGACAATCTCATGGCAATCACGGAACGGCAGGCCACGGCGGACCAGGTAATCGGCCAGGTCGGTAGCGGTGGAGAAGCCGCGCAGGGCCGCTTCGCGCATGACCGCATGCTTGGGCTTGATGGCCGGGATCATGTCGGCGAACGCTCGCAGCGAGTCGCGCAAGGTATCGGCGGCGTCGAACAGCGGCTCCTTGTCTTCCTGGTTGTCCTTGTTGTAGGCCAGTGGCTGGCCTTTCATCAGGGTCAGCAGGCCCATCAGCGCGCCGAATACCCGGCCGCTCTTGCCCCGTACCAGCTCCGGCACGTCGGGGTTTTTCTTTTGCGGCATGATCGAGCTGCCGGTGCAGAAGCGGTCGGGCAGATCGATGAACTGGAATTGCGCGCTGGTCCACAGCACCAGCTCTTCGGAGAAGCGCGACAGGTGCATCATCGCGATGCTCGCGGCGGAGCAGAATTCGATGGCGAAGTCGCGGTCCGAAACGTTATCCAGCGAGTTGCCGCCCACCACATCGAAGCCCAGCAGTTGCGCGGTGTATTCACGGTCGATCGGATAGGTCGTGCCGGCCAGCGCGGCGCTGCCCAGGGGCATGCGATTGGTGCGTTTGCGGCAGTCGACCAGGCGCTCGTAGTCGCGGCTGAGCATCTCGAACCAGGCGAGCATGTGATGCCCAAACGTTACAGGTTGCGCGGTTTGCAAGTGCGTGAAGCCCGGCATGATGCTCTCCGCCTCGCGCTCGGCCTGTTCCAGCAGGCCTTTTTGCAGGCGGGTGATTTCTGCCAGGATCAGGTCGATTTCATCGCGCAGCCATAAGCGGATGTCAGTGGCGACCTGGTCGTTACGGCTGCGACCGGTGTGCAGCTTCTTGCCGGTCACGCCGATGCGGTCGGTCAGGCGCGCTTCGATGTTCATGTGCACGTCTTCAAGGTCCACGCGCCACTCGAACTGGCCGGCCTCGATCTCGCCCTGGATGGTCTTCAGGCCATCGATGATGCTGTCGCGCTCGGCATCGGTCAGCACGCCGACCTTGGCCAGCATGGTGGCGTGGGCGATCGAGCCCATGATGTCGTGGCGATACAGGCGCTGGTCAAAGTTGACGGAGGCGGTGAAGCGGGCGACGAAGGCGTCGACGGGTTCACTGAAGCGGCCGCCCCAGGACTGATTGGTCTTGTCAGTGCTCATGAATTCGCTCGTGATCGGCTGAAGAAAAAGTAGCGGTTAAGGCTGCGGCGGATGATAGCAGGGTTGCCGGGGCTGGCGCTGGCAATGGTCGGCAGGTTTTTTACCCGGAAAAGCCACGCATTTGCCGGGTTTTTGCACAACGATATTTTTCGATTGAGCAATATCGTCGTGGCAACCGTCTACAGTGGACGTAGGGCTTTGCTTTTTCATCTTGGACGCATCGGACGCACCAAAAAAATGGGGGGTGCTCATATTGATCAGATCGAGTGTTAACAGTCCCTGTGGCGACGTTGTGCGACAACAGGCCTCGAGCTCCGGTAGGCAAGCGCTGGTAAAGATAGGCAACCACCTCGCGGCACTTTTTGGCCCTCGGACGAGTCTTAGCGTGGATCGCGGTGACGGATGTCACTTCCCCTGTCTACGCTATCCTTGTGCGAGACTCACGCAGGAATCCAGCGCAATATGAATGTCCTGATCGTTGACGACGAACCACTGGTCCGCGAGCGCCTGAGCCGAATGCTTGGCGAACTCGAGGGTTACAGTGTCCTGGAGCCGAGCGCCACCAATGGCGAAGAGGCGTTGGCCCTTATCGACAGCCACAAGCCGGATATCGTGCTGCTCGACATCCGCATGCCTGGCCTGGACGGGCTGCAGGTCGCGGCCAAGCTGTGCGAGCGCGAGTCGCCTCCCGCGGTGGTGTTCTGTACCACCCGGGACGATTTTCCTCCGGAGGTGTTGCAGGCCGGTGCCGTGGGCTATCTGATCAAACCGGTTTCCGTCGAGGCGCTGGAAGAAGCGTTGCGCAAGGCTGAGCGACCGAACCGCGTGCAACTGGCGGCGCTTACCCGCCCGGCCGCCGAGAGCGGCAGCGGCCCGCGCAGCCACATCAGCGCACGGACCCGAAAAGGTATCGAGCTGATTCCGTTGAACCAGGTGGTGTACTTCATTGCCGACCACAAATACGTGACCTTGCGCCACGAAAGCGGAGAAGTGCTACTGGACGAGCCGCTCAAGGCGCTGGAGGACGAGTTCGGCGAACGGTTCGTACGCATCCACCGCAACGCCTTGGTGGCTCGCGAGCGTATCGAGCGTTTGCAACGCACCCCCCTCGGGCACTTCCAGCTTTACCTCAAGGGGCTCAATGGCGACGCGCTGATCGTTAGCCGGCGGCATGTGGCGGGCGTGCGCAAGATGATGCAACAGCTTTAGCGTGGCGTCCCGCAGCGTTCCATCTCCAGGATTGGCGGCCAGGGAGGCCTTTGCGTCGTGATTCAAGTCAAAGCGGATTTGGCTGAGCTGTTATTATCTGCCGTATCTTTTAAGTACGGATTGATCCATGTCCCCTCGCGAGATCCGCATCGCCACCCGTAAAAGCGCCTTGGCTCTCTGGCAGGCCGAGTACGTCAAAACCCGCCTGGAAGCGGCCCACCCTGGCCTGATCGTATCGCTGGTGCCGATGGTCAGTCGCGGTGACAAACTGCTCGATTCGCCACTGTCGAAGATTGGTGGCAAGGGCCTGTTCGTCAAGGAGCTGGAAACCGCCCTGCTGGACAACGAAGCCGACATCGCCGTGCATTCGATGAAAGATGTGCCCATGGACTTCCCCGAAGGCCTGGGCCTTTTTTGCATCTGCGAGCGGGAAGACCCGCGTGATGCGTTTGTCTCCAACAGCTTTTCCAATCTTGAAGCATTGCCCCCGGGAAGTGTGGTCGGCACTTCCAGCCTGCGTCGCCAGGCGCAGTTGCTGGCGCGGCGTCCGGACCTGCAGATCCGCTTCCTACGCGGCAACGTCAACACGCGCCTGGCCAAGCTCGATGCTGGCGAATACGACGCGATCATCCTCGCCGCCGCCGGCCTGATCCGGCTCGGGTTTGAAGATCGCATCACCTCGGCCATCAGCGTCGATGACAGCCTGCCGGCCGGTGGGCAGGGCGCGGTGGGCATCGAATGCCGTAGCGCCGACAGCGAAATCCATGCGCTGCTGGCGCCGTTGCACCACGACGACACCGCCACGCGGGTCTTCGCCGAGCGCGCCCTGAACAAGCATCTGAACGGCGGATGCCAAGTGCCGATTGCCTGCTACGCCGTGCTCGAAGGCGAGCAAATCTGGCTGCGTGGCCTGGTGGGCGATCCCAGCGGCGGCCAACTGCTCAGCGCCCAGGCCCGAGCACCGCGCCGCGATGCCGAGGCGCTGGGCGTGCGGGTGGCCGAAGACCTGCTGAGCCAGGGCGCCGATGACATCCTCAAGAAAGTCTACGGCGAGGCTGGCCACGCGTGACGGGCTGGCGGCTGCTGCTGACCCGGCCGACGGACGAATCGGCGGCCCTGGCGGCTGTGCTGGCGGATGCGGGGATCTACAGCAGCAGCCTGCCGCTGCTGGATATCGAGCCGGTCCCGGTGACCGAGTCCGGGCAGGCGATCCTCCGTGAATTGAATCAGTATTGCGCCGTGATCGTGGTCAGCAAGCCCGCCGCGCGCTTGTGCGTGGAGCTGCTGCGTCAGTATTGGCCGCAACCTCCGGTCTTGCCATGGTTCAGCGTGGGCGCCGCAACCGGACAGATTCTTGCCGATGCCGGCCTCAGCGTGTTTTATCCCGATAACGGCGACGACAGCGAAGCCTTGCTTGAGCTCGGGGCGTTGCGCCAGGTGCTCGACCGGCCCGATCCCCGTGTCTTGATCGTCCGTGGTGAGGGTGGGCGCGGATTGCTGGCAGAGCGTTTGCGCGAGCAAGGTGCTAGTGTCGACTATCTTGAGCTGTACCGGCGCGGCCTGCCGCAATACGCCGAGGGCGAACTGCCGGCCAGGGTCGAAGCGGAACGCTTGAACGCGCTGGTGGTCAGCAGTGGGCAGAGCTTCGAGCATCTGCGCCGGCTCGCCGGTGAAGCGTGGCCCGCCCTGGCGCGGCTGCCGTTGTTCGTTCCAAGCCCCAGGGTCGTCGACATGGCGCGTGCCGCCGGGGCCCGGACAGTTATTGATTGCCGTGGCGCCAGCGCCGCGGCTTTGCTGGCGGCATTACGGGAACAATCCGTGCCGTTTTCCAATGCAAAGGATGGATACGTGAGCGAAACAGCCTTGCCAAAAGATCAGGACCAGCCAGCGCTCGATGCGCCGCTTGAAACGGCGCCGCCGATAGCACCGCGTCGCGGCAACGGGCTGGCGATTGTCGCGTTGTTGTTGGGGGCTGCCGGCGTCGCCGTGGGTGGCTGGGGTGTATGGCAAGTGCGTCATCTGCAAGCCAGCACCCAGCAGCAATCCGCCCAGGTCCAGTCGCTCAATGACCAGGCCCAGGGCCTCAAGCTCAATGAGCAACGCCTGAGCGCGCGCCTGGAGCAATTGCCTCCGGCCGAAGAACTGGAGGAGCGCCGCCGCCAGGTTGCCCAGTTGCAAGGCGACCAGCAGCGTCTCAACCAGCGCCTGGAAACCGTGCTGGGTGCCAGCCGCAAGGATTGGCGCCTGGCCGAAGCCGAGCATTTGTTGCGCCTGGCCAGCCTGCGTCTTTCCGCCCTGCAGGACATCAGCAGTGCCCAGGCACTGGTACAGGGCGCCGATGAAATCCTGCGCGAGCAGAACGACCCGGGCTCATTCGCTGCCCGCGAACAATTGGCCAAGACCCTCGCTGCGCTGCGCAGCACCGAGCAGCCGGATCGCACCGGGCTGTTCCTGCAACTGGGTGCCTTGCGTGACCAGGTGCTGCAGCTGACCGAGCTTGCGCCCGAATACAAGGATCGTGGCGAGTCGCTGCTGGGGCTGACGAGTGACGGCGATGGTGCCAGTCGCTGGGCGCAGTGGTGGGACCGGGTCTCGCGTTATATCCGCATCGATTTCAATGCCGATGAAAACGTCCGTCCACTTCTGGCCGGACAGAGCCTGGTCCAGGTGCGCCTGGCCTTGAGCCTGGCGCTGGAGCAGGCGCAATGGGCCGCGCTCAATGGGCAGGCGGCGGTGTACACCCAGGCGCTGGCCGAGGCGCGTGACGTGCTCAGGAACAACTTCAACCAGGACAACCCGCAAAGCAAGATCATGCTCGAGCGGGTTGGCGAGTTGAGCAAGCTGCCGGTGACAGTGGTCACGCCGGACCTGACCGGCACTCTGAGCGCCGTCCAGGCCTACCTCGAGCGCCGCAACCTGAATGCTGAAGACTCGGTCAAACCGCTGCCCAAGGCGGGCGGGCAGGAGACCGCGCCATGAAACGTCTCTACGTGATTCTGTTCGTGGTCATCGCGGCCGCAGCCTTGCTGGGCGTGGCGATTTCCGAGCATTCGGGTTACGTGCTGGTGGCGTACAAGAGCTTTCGCTACGAAGCCGGCCTGTGGGTCACCCTCGCACTGATCGCGGTGGCCTGGTTGTTGTGGCGCGCAGTGTTTGCTCTGGTCGGGCTGGTAACCACGTCCACTGGCGTGGTCAACCCGTGGTCGCGACGCAACCGCAGTCGTCGCGTACAAGTTGCAATCGAACATGGCCAGCTGGACCTGGCCGAAGGCCGTTGGGCCAGCGCCCAGCGGCATCTTCACCGCGCCGCCGAAGCCGAGCGCCAGCCCTTGTTGTATTACCTCGGCGCCGCCCGCGCGGCCAATGAACAAGGCCTCTATGAGCAAAGCGACAGTCTGCTTGAGCGCGCTCTGGAGCGGCAGCCCCAGGCCGAGCTGGCCATCGCGCTGACTCACGCCCAGTTGCAGACGGACCGGGGTGACACCGACGGTGCGTTGAGCACGCTGCAAGCCATGCATGAACGCCATCCTCACAATGCCCAGACCCTGCGTCAGTTGCAGCGCTTGCACCAGCAGCGCGGTGACTGGTCGGCGGTGATCCGGCTGTTGCCGGAGCTGCGCAAGGACAAGGTCCTGCCGCCCGCCGAACTGGCTGAGCTGGAACGGCGGGCCTGGGGTGAAAACCTCACCTTGGCTGCCCATCGCGAAGCTGACGGAAGCGTCGGCTTGCAATCGCTCGATCGGGCCTGGCAACAGCTCACCTCAGCCCAACGCCAGGAACCGGCAATGGTGCTCGCCTATGCCGAGCAACTTCGTCAGCTGGGCGCCCAGGCGCAGGCTGAGGAGGTATTGCGGGTTGCGCTCAAGCGTCACTACGACAGCCACCTGGCGCGTTTGTACGGACTGGTTCGCGGCGCTGACCCGAGCCGCCAGTTGCAAGCGGCCGAGGGCTGGCTCAAGGAGCATCCGAATGACCCGAGCCTGCTCCTGACGCTGGGGCGTCTGTGCTTGCAAAACAGCTTGTGGGGCAAGGCGCGGGATTATCTCGAAAGCAGCCTGCGCATCCAGCGCAACCCTGAGGCTTGTGCCGAACTGGCCCGCTTGCTGGCGCAACTGGGCGATGCGGAGCGCAGCAACCAGTTATTTCAAGAGGGGCTGGGGCTGCTGGACGAGCGCTTGCTGGCGGCACCCTTGCCGGTTCCGAGCACTTGAATTACTAATGAATCATCGTGGCGAGGAAGCTTGCTTCCTTGCCGCATTTTCATCCCGTCGAAGGTGAATTGGGTCCGTTATGCGGCCGCTGAAGCTCTCTTCAGTAAAATCCTACAGCCTGTTGCGCCAAGTCTCGTGGTGCTTGTCGGGTATTCCTTACATCTTTGACGAAGTCTCCGCAACGCCTCGTCTTGAAAGGTCCGAGGGCTTTCCTCTACCGTAACCGCTTGTCTTTTCTGTTACGGAACCGCCATGTCTTTGGCCAGCTCTCGCTCTCTGTTTCTCCTGGCTTCCATCGCCGCGGCTCTGGTTTTGGGGATCACGTTTTACCTGGAATATGCGGTCGGTCTGACCCCGTGCAGCCTGTGCATTTTGCAGCGGTTATGCCTGACGCTGTTCCTGATGACCTGTCTTGCCGCTTGCGTGCATGGCCCGGCTCTGAGAGGTAGCGTTGTGTATGCGGCGGTGGGCGTGGTCTTCGTCTCGGGAGGGCTGGCGCTGGCGTGGTATCACGTCCTTGCGCAGAGCGATTCGATCGAGCTGTTGCCCGACTGCCTCGCCAAGCTCAGGGGCGCCGATTTGTGGTGGCACGCCATGCATCGCGCGCTTGACGGAGCGATCGATTGCACGAGCGTCTCCTGGACGCTGTTTCGTCTGAGCATCCCTGAATGGAGCCTGCTGTTTTTTATCGCGCTCTTCATCTCGATGACTTATCTGCTGCTGCGCCTGGCCTGGAATGCCCTGGTGCCACCGCTCGGCGACGAGACGTCGCAGTTGGTCCGAAGGCTGGATCAAACACTTGTATGAACTTTATAGCCTGCGTACCTTGAAGCAGTTGTCGTGCGGGCATAATCTGGCCGGCACGTATCATTGGAATCATGCCACTCGATCTGGTTGTGTCTGGCTCGTTCCTGGTCATCCAGGTGTGCTCCAGACTGCGAGGGGTGTGACTCAGAAGGGAAGAAATCACCATGCTCGAAAGTTGTCAGAATGCTCAGGAACGCTGGGGTGGGGTGCATCTGCTGATCGACCGCTGGTTGCAGGAGCGTCATGAACTGGTTCGAGCCTATGATGCTCTTGGCGACAAGCCTGAAGCACTGAGTGAAAGTCGCAAGCCTTTGCAGGAATTTTGCGGTGTGCTGGTGGACTATGTGTCGGCCGGTCATTTCGAGATCTACGAGCAACTGACGGGCGAGGCCAAGGCCTTCAATGACAAACGCGGCCTGGAACTGGCCGATACGATTTATCCGCGCATCGACGTCATCACCGAGAAGCTGTTGGCCTTCAATGACCTCTGTGATGAAGGTAAATGCGTAGCGGAAAAATTCAAGGAACTGGGCGGTTTGTTGCATGAGCGTTTCGAGCTGGAGGATTGCCTGATCGAGGTGCTGCACAACGCCCACAAGGAAGAGGCTACCGCCCAGGCTTGAGGGCTTGGCGGTGACATGAAACGGTGCGCTTTGCGCGCCGTTTTTCGTTTAACGGCTTCAGGTCGTTGCGCCCAGCAATTCAATTTCGAACACCAGCGGCGTGAAGGGTGGAATCACGTCCCCGGCACCTTCGGCGCCATAGGCCAGGGCCGAAGGAATCACCAATCGCCACTTCGCGCCCACCGGCATCTGCGGCAGTGCGCTGCGCCACCCATCAATCACGCTGTCAAGATTGAACCACTGCGCCTGATGGTTGGAATCGAACACGGTGCCGTCCGGCAATTGACCGACATACCGCACCTGGACCTTGCCGTGGGGGCCGGCCTTCGCGCCGCTGCCCGGCTTGAGTTCGGTCAGCAGGATGCCGTCCGATAATTGCTGGACGCCCGGCCGGCCTTTTTCCTCATCGAGAAATTTCCGCTCGCTCTTCAGCGCCATTTGCGTTTGTGGCGTGGACGACTGCGCCAGAAGTTGCGCCTGATGTTCGGCCAGGATCCGTTCGATGCGTTCATCTGCCAGGGCCAACGGTTTACCCAGATAGGCCTGCTGCAGGCCTTCGACCAAGGCCTGGATCTCCAGGTCCGGCACGTCCTGACGCAGGCGCTCGCCCAGGCTGGCGCCGAGGCTGTAGGCCAGGTCGCGACCGTCGTTGGCGTCGGATTTTTCAGCGGCCTGAGCCAGGGAGAAAACCATGCAAAGAAATAAAAAAAGGTGACGCGACATGTGTACGTTCTCCGCCCTCGATTTTAGGGATTATGCCAGTGTCGATAACGCTCGAAGCGATTTGTCCTGGCAGTGCTGCAGACTATTTTTTGCCTCGTGCAACGCAACGCCTTGTGTAGTGTCAACATGCCCTAGCGGCGGTTGCAGCAGAGGTCTAGTATGAGCCGCACTCACGTCAGTCAGGAGGTAAACCATGTCGGCCACCAAGAAGCCTGTAAACACTCCGTTGCACTTGCTCCAACAATTGTCGGGCAGCTTGCTCGAGCATCTGGAAAATGCCTGCTCCCAAGCTCTGGCTGATGCTGAAAAACTGCTCGCCAAGCTGGAAAAACAACGCGGCAAGGCGCAGGAAAAACTGCACAAGTCGCGAACCAAGCTGCAAGACGCGGCAACCGCCGGCAAGGCCAAGGCACAAACCAAGGCCAAGGATGCCGTGAAGGAACTCGAAGACCTGCTCGATGCCTTGAAGGATCGTCAATCCGAAACCCGCGCCTACATCCTGCAACTCAAGCGTGATGCCCAGGAAAGCCTGAAGCTGGCCCAAGGTGTCGGTCGCGTTCAAGAAGCCGCCGGCAAGGCGCTGAGCCTTCGCGCGGCCAAGCCTGCCGCTGTATCGGCCAAGAAGCCAGCGGCTAAACCTGTCGCGGCAAAAACTGCGGCCAAGGCGCCCGTCAAGCCAGTCGCCAAAGTTGCCAGCAAGCCTGCTGCCAAACCTGCCGTGAAACCAGTCGCTGCCAGCGCTGCAAAACCTGCGGCGAAAAAACCAGCCGTGAAAGCAGCTGCCAAGCCTGCCGTCAAAGCTCCTGCTGCCAAGCCTGTTGCCGCCAAACCAGCCGCAAAAATTGCCTCCAAGCCTGCCGCTAAAACCGCTGCTGCCAAACCCGCTGCGACGAAGACCGCCGCTGCCAAGCCTGCGACGAAGACCGCCGCTGCCAAGCCTGCTGCGAAAGCGGCGGCCAAACCTGCTGCCGCGAAGCCGGCCGCCAAGGCTGCCGCTGCCAAACCCGCTGCCGCCAAGCCTGCTGTCAAATCGGCGGCCAAGCCGGTTGCTGCTGCCAAGGCTCCCGTCAAAGCCCCTGTAAAGGCCGTGGCAAAACCCGCAGCAGCCAAACCAGCCGCCAAGCCGGCAACGGCCAAGCCGGCCGCTGCAAAACCTGCAGCCAAACCCGCTGCGAAGCCTGCCGTGAAAAAGCCTGCTGCTGCAAAACCGGTGACGGCTCCGGTTGCCAAGCCTGCCGCGCCAGCACCAGCGGCCACAGTGACGCCTGCGCCAACGACCAGCACGCCGGCGCCAGCGGTGAACCCAAGCGTAACCACCGCGCCGAGTACTACTCCGCCCCGCGCTTCCTAAGGGGTGACTGCCGCGACGCGCAGCCGATGCAGCGCGTCGCGGTTGGTTTGGCCGGCATTCGCCACCAGCCTCTGCAGCCACTGCGCTGTCGCTTCATCCTGGCCCTTGGGCCAGTCCCCTGCCTTGGTTTCCAGCCGCTCCAGCAATTGTCGTTCGGCTTCCAGCTCCAGTTTCTTGATCTGTTCGCGCAGGCTACCCAGCCCGGCGTCCTGGCGGGCGAGGTCTTTCCATCGTGTGCGCAGCGTCCGCAATGGCTGGACGACGGCTGCGTCCCAGGGGCCGGCCACGTGCCTAAGCTGCTGCAACCTCTGCTCATCATAGGTTACCCCGCGTTGTTCCAGCCACAGCCCGCAAAGCACCAGGCAGACGTTCGCGCCTTCTGCCTGCAACGCCAGGCAAGCCGCTTCCACGCCAGGCCTGGCATAAAGGTTGATCGAAAAGCTCCACAGATCAGAGGACATCGTGCTACTCGCGCCAGTTGCGAGCGAAGCTGGTAGACTCCGCCGCCATTATGATTCGACTTCAGAACCTGACTTTACAGCGTGGCCCGCAACGTCTGCTAGAAGACGCCGAGCTGACCCTGCACGCCGGCCACAAAGCTGGCCTCATCGGTGCCAACGGCGCCGGCAAATCGAGCCTGTTCGCTTTGCTGCGCGGCGAGTTGCACCCGGACTCCGGCGATTGCTTCCTGCCGGCGGATTGGCGCATCGCCCACATGCGTCAGGAGGTCGATACGCTCGAACGCCTGGCCGTGGATTATGTGCTCGATGGCGACCTGCGTCTGCGTCAGGTGCAACGCGATCTCGCCGCGGCCGAAGCCGCCCATGACGGTGCCGCCCAGGCGCGCCTGCACTCGGAGCTCGACAGTGCCGACGGCTACACGGCGGACGCCCGGGCACGTAAATTGTTGGCCGGCCTGGGCTTTACCAACGAACAGATGGATCGCCAGGTCGGCGACTTCTCCGGTGGCTGGCGGATGCGCCTGAACCTGGCGCAGGCCCTGATGTGTCCGTCGGACCTGTTGCTGCTCGACGAGCCGACCAACCACCTGGATCTGGACGCGATCATCTGGCTCGAAGAGTGGCTCAAGAGTTACCCCGGTACACTGCTGCTGATTTCCCACGACCGCGACTTCCTCGACGCCGTGGTGGATCACGTAGCCCATGTCGACCAGCGCAAGCTCACCTTGTACCGCGGCGGCTACAGTGCCTTCGAGCGTGCCCGTGCCGAACGTCTGGCCCAGCAACAGCAGGCCTACGAGAAGCAACAGGCGCAACGTGCGCACATGGAAAGCTACATTGCCCGCTTCAAGGCCCAGGCTACCAAGGCCCGCCAGGCCCAGAGCCGGATCAAGGCGCTGGAGCGGATGGAAGAACTGTCGGCGGCCCACGTCGACTCACCATTCGATTTTGTCTTCCGCGAATCGAGCAAGATCTCCAGTCCGCTGATCGACCTGTCCGACGCGCGCCTGGGCTACGGCGACAAGACCGTGCTGGAGAAGGTCAAGCTGCAACTGACCCCAGGCGCGCGGATCGGTCTGCTGGGGCCCAACGGTGCCGGTAAGTCGACCCTGATCAAGAACCTCTCTGGCGAGCTCCAGCCCTTGGCCGGACGCCTGACGCGCGGCGAAAACACGGTGGTCGGCTACTTCGCCCAGCATCAGTTGGATTCGCTCGATGCCAAGGCCAGCCCGCTGTTGCATCTGCAACGCCTGGCGCCGACCGAACGTGAACAGACTCTGCGCGATTTCCTCGGTGGTTTCGACTTTCGCGGCGCGCGTATCGACGAGCCGGTGCTGAATTTCTCCGGTGGCGAGAAGGCGCGCCTGGCGCTGGCGTTGATCGCCTGGGACCGGCCGAACCTGCTGCTGCTCGACGAGCCGACCAACCACCTGGACCTGGAGATGCGCCTGGCCCTGACCATGGCCTTGCAAGAGTTCAGCGGCGCGGTGCTGGTGGTCTCCCACGACCGGCATTTGCTCAAGAGCACCACGGACAACTTCTTCCTGGTGGCCGACGGCAAGGTCGAGGAGTTCGATGGCGATCTCGAAGACTATGCGCGCTGGCTGGTGGAATATCGCCAGCGCAACGCACCGGTCAGCAGCACCCCGGTGAACCCGGACAAAACCGACAAGAAGGCCCAGCGCCAGGCCGCGGCAGCGTTGCGTCAGCAGTTGGCGCCGCACAAGCGCGAGGCCGACAAGCTCGAAGCCGAGTTGGGCAAACTGCATGAAAAGCTGCAGAAAATCGAAACCAGCCTTGGCGACAGCGGTCTCTACGAGGCAGCGCGCAAGGACGAGCTGCGTGATCTGCTGGCTGAACAGGCCAGGCTGAAAGTTCGAGAAGCGGAACTTGAGGAGGCGTGGATGCAAGCCCTGGAGTTGCTGGAAAACCTGCAAGCGGAGCTGGAGGCGTTGTCCTGATGGAAGCGTTGTCCCTGCCTATACCCGTCATGTGGATCGAGCCGATCTGGCTCGGTGTGCAAATCCTGCTGATTCTGTTGGTCGGTTATGTTGCCCAGCGTGTCGTCGCGCGCTTCCTCACCGGGCTCGGCGAGCGCTATCCACTGCCGTCCCAGTTGGTGATCATCCTGCGCGGTGTGCTGCGCTGGCTGATCATGGGCAGCGCGGTACTGGTGGCGCTCGAACGCCTCGGCGTCTCGGCCACGGTGCTGTGGACCGCGCTGTCGGGGTTCGTTGCCGTTGCGGCGGTGGCGTTCTTCGCCATCTGGAGCGTGCTCTCGAACCTGCTCTGCGCCATTCTGATCTACACCGTCGGCCCGTTCCGCCTGGGTGACGTGGTCGAGCTGGTCGAGGCCACCGACAAGCCTGGCATCAAGGGGCGGGTGGTGGCGATCAACCTGCTCTACACCACCTTGATCGAACCCGAGGAACTCGGTACCGGCAGCTCCATGGTGCAGGTGCCCAACAGCCTGTTCTTCCAGCGTTCGGTCCGGCGCTGGCGCGGCAGCGAAGCGTTTCCGGTCGGCGGTTTCGTCGAATAGTCCGATCCCTGGGCGGGTTCTGAAAAAAACGGTGGTTATCCGCACGGCGGCGCATTAGTTTATTCGTTTCGACGGAACTGAGCCGAGGTGTGCGATGTTGCTGGAAACGTGGCTGGCGTTCTTCGCCGCCTGCTGGGTCATCAGCCTTTCGCCGGGCGCCGGTGCCATTGCATCGATGTCCAGCGGTCTGCAATACGGTTTCTGGCGTGGCTACTGGAACGCCCTGGGCCTGCAATTGGGCCTGGCGTTGCAGATCGTGATTGTCGCCGCCGGTGTTGGCGCGATTCTCACCGCGTCAGCTACCGCCTTTTACGCAATCAAGTGGTTCGGCGTGGCGTACCTGGTCTATCTGGGCGTCAAGCAATGGCGGGCCATTCCCGCAAACCTTAGCGACGACGCGGCGGTGCGCCCCATCGGCAAACCCCTGGCTTTGGTGTTCCGCGGTTTCCTGGTGAATGTCAGCAACCCCAAGGCGCTGGTATTCATGCTCGCGGTGCTGCCGCAGTTCATCGATCCTCATGCCCCGTTGGTCAAGCAATACCTGATCCTGGGCGTGACCATGATCTGCGTCGACCTCATTGTCATGGCCGGGTACACCGGGCTGGCATCCAAGGTCTTGCGCCTGTTGCGTACCCCGAAACAGCAACGGCGGATGAACCGGACCTTCGCCGGGCTGTTCATCGGCGCGGCAGGTCTGCTGGCGACGATTCGCAGGGCTGCGGTGTAGTTACCGTGGCGAAGGCGAGCTCTTGTGGCGAGGGAGCTTGCTCCCGCTGGGCTGCGTAGCAGCCCCAAAAGAGGCGGTCGCTACGCAACCGAGCGGGAGCAAGCTCCCTCGCCACGAAAGCACTTACCTGGCAATGCGCTTCAGCGCAGGATTACCGGCGCGGTATCCCTCGGCAGGTTATTGCGCTGCGCCGGCTCGCCAGGCTGTTCATGGCTCGGGCCACCGAGCTGCTCGCTCAACTGCCGCGCCACGTCTTCACCCAACGCCTTGGACACTTCGCGCACGACCCGTGGGCGATTGAGGCTGATACGCACGTCCCGGTGGTTCAACAGCTTGGTGTCCTGGCCCTCGCCCATGGCGGTGAAGGCCGAGGTGATTTCATAGGTCTTGGTGTTGATCAGGCTGAAATCCGCCACCAGCGACAGTGCGAGCACCGCCGAGTAGCTGTCGGCAGTGCCCAGCTCGTTGATGTCCCGAGTGAAATCGATGTCCGACACGGTGCCGAACAGCACATAGTCGGCGCCCTTGAAATGCCCGGCCTTGATTCGCTTGATCACGTCATAGACATCGCCCGTGGACGATGCGGTGTGCGGCGTGCCCTGCACCAGCTGGAACATACCGCTGCGCAGGATCTCGCCCTTGATGTCGCCAGTGAACTTGCGCAGTTCGCCTTGCTCGATGTAGCTGCTGGTCGCTTCCATCTCTTCGTAGCTCGACGACGCGCTGGCGCTGTACGGGTTCGCCTGGAAGTTGCTCTGGGCCGAAACGGTGTGGATGTATTCTTCCACGCGTTGCTGGTACGCCAGGTCAGTCACTGCGACTCTTGGGGCCGCCTGCGCACTGAATGCGCAGGCCAGGGCCATGATTCCGATCCATGTACGCATGGCTTAACGCTCCGTGGTCTTGCGGATTTCTTTCTCGTCCATCCATTCGGCCAGACCGCTTTCGACATCGATCAGTTGCAGGCTGAATTTGTAGAAGACGTCCTTGTAGTCTTCGCTGCGCTTGACGATCGAGCTGATGGAACCCTCGATGCGGTACTTGGCGGCGATCATGTTGCCGGTCTTGGCCACTGTGCTTTTTTTGTACAGGCCGCTCTGGTTCTGCAGCTTGAGCTGGTCGACCTGGCTGTCCATGGCATTGTTGTCACTGGCAAAGCGTGCCGCGCCGGTTTTCATCAGTTGGGTCTTGATGCTGGTAGTGATCTCGCGAGTATCGATGTACTCGCTGGTCTTGTTCTTCACGTCGTAGACCTGCACCACCGGACGGCCCTGCAGGATGCCGGACTGAGCGAGGGAGCGGGTCATGGACTCGGCGATCATCTGCAGGTCGGTGGAACCGAACTCGTTGGTGACGGTTTCCACGGCCTTGGTGTCGCCATAGCTGATGTTCTTGTTGCCCAGGACCGGCGAGTTGTTGGCGCAGCCGCTGACCAGCAGGGCGGCGAGGGCGAGGGAGGAGATGCGTAGGAACATTTAGGTGCTCTCTAAAGGAATAAATGAATTAGTCGCAGTGCCAAGCAGGGCAGGCCGTGCCGAAAATCCCCGTGGCGAGGGAGCTTGCTCCCGCTGGGCTGCGAAGCGGCCCCAAAATCTTGCGGTTGCTGCGCAACCGAGCGGGAGCAAGCTCCCTCGCCACGGGGCTGGTGCTGACCTGATCGACCGGAACAGGGCTCAAGGGGTATTGATTTCCAAGCGGAAGTCCACGGCCTTGGGCGTCGGTGCGATGGCCGGCAGGAAGCGGGTCTGTTCGCCATACAGCGTCAGGGTTTTCCAGCTTTCCTCTTCGGCGATCGGGAAGCCTTCCGGTCCCAGCCAGGCGAAGCGGTAATACATCGTCTTGTTATTGAAACTGGTGTTGCTCAACTGCACGTTGACGGTCATGTAGCCGTTTTCGCGGGCGACGCGCATGGCGCCGACCACGATGTTTTTTGTCTTGCCCATCGCCACGACCTTGCTGGCGGCAGTGCCCTGCTCCGGTGGTGGTGGGGTGGCGCAACCGGCCAGCAAGGCCAGGGCGCCGACGGCGATCAGTTTTAAACGCATGTGAACAAGACTCCGTTCTTAAGGTTGCTTGAGGGCGATGGCGGTCGGGTTGGCGCTCGGGATCACCTGGGCCGCGAGGCCGCCGGCGAAGACCTGGCTGCCCACCGCCCGCAGGCTGATGACCTGGTAGCGCTGATCAACCTTGACCTTGACCACCGAGCCGCCTACCGCGCTTGGCAGGGTGACCTGGTGTTCGCCCTTCTTCAGGCGCAGGCGCACCACTTGGGTGTAGTCCGGCAAGGTGCGCCAGGTCCGGGTGTCGGCGCCTTCGAGCACGGCCGAGGTGATGCCCACGGCCAGGCCGGCCAGCGGGTTGGTTTCGTTGATCTGTTTCTGTGCGACGCCACGGGTGATGGCCCGCACGGTCGTGCGCAGGATGATCCCCGGCATGTCGTCGCGCAGGGCCCGGCGCGACATGGCGGTGGTGCTGTTGAGCTGGGTCAGGTCCAACTGGCGGCCGTCGACGCCGATCTGGGCGAAGGTCGCGGTGGAGGTGTCCGGCTTGATCAGCGGGAAGGACAGTGGCGTGATGACTACATTGCCGCTGATCGGCAAGGGCAGCGGGATTCGCATCGAGTCACGGGATGGCGCCAGGCCGCTCTGCACCACAATCAGGACGTCACTGTCGTCGTCCTTCGCGGCAGGCTTGTCGAGGTTGAGCAGCGCCTGTTCCAGCAGCGGGGTGTTGGGACGCAGTTCGGCGGCCTTGCGATAACCCGGCGCGGCCAGATCTTTCTCGCCCAGGGCTTCGTAGACGAAACCTGCCAGGTAATGGCTGAACGCGCTCTGGTAACTGTTTTTCAGGCTGACCACTTCAGGGGCGTCAAGGCTGGCGACCGGATAACCCTTGAGGTCCTTGTATTCGGTCTTGACCCCCTGTTTCTCGGCGTCTTCCTCGCGCTTGAGGTATTCCTTGTCGCGCAGGTCGGCGATCACGGCTTCGCGCTCGTGGGTCTTCTTGATCTGCATCCGTGCGCCGTCGAAGTCATTCACCGCCAGCAGGTTCAACGCCATCTGAGTGGTGAGCATGACCTTTTCATAGTCATAACCCTCATAGCGCCGGACTTTGTCGTTGACCAGGAAACTGCCGAACTGCGCAACGTACTTGGCGGTATCGAGCTTGACGGCGTCTTCCCACTGCCCGACTTGCTGGTCGGCGCTGGTCCAGGCGGTCTGGCTGCCGGACAGGTCGCCCTTGGCACGCAGCAGCTCACCCTTTTCGAAGAAATAGAGCAGGTCTTTGTCTTTGCTGGTGTTGTTTTTTTCCAGCAGGGTCAATGCCGCGTCGACGTTGCCCGAGGCCAGTTGCTGATTGGTCTGGGCCAGTTCGCTGTCGTAGTTGCGAAACGCCGAGCAGCCGGACAGCAAGGTGATCGCGCCGAGGGCGACCGAGAAAAGAGCACGGGATGCCATGAACACTTCTTCCCTGAGTATCAGCCGGGGGGTGCGGGTCGGGCTGGGGCGATCCACGGACAGGCGCTTTTGCGCCGTCGGTTCCTCAAGTCCAGAGGAGCTTTTATGCCTTCTTCTAATAAGTAGGCGGCGCATTATAATCAGTGGATTTGCTTGTGTAGTGGCTTTTTAGTTTCTAAATGATGTTTTTGTGATGTCATCTTCAAAGCATGAAGATCCGATGAAAATGCTTGGCCGGAACACATCGGTGCTTGAGCCAAGCGCATTGGAAGTGAACAATGTGTTACTTCTTATTTCCAATCGAGAGTCATTCATGACTGCCCCGTTTCGTTTCCTGGCCTGGATTGCGCTGCCGATGCTTGCGCTTTGCAGTGCCGATCTGCTGGCTGACACTGTTGAAGGCGCGCCACAGGCGCTGCACTTGCTGGATTACATCGGGGCGGATTACCCGGCGACCGTCGACGCGGGGAAGGTCATCGACGATGCCGAATATCGCGAGCAACTGGAATTCACTCAAGTGCTGGAAGGGCTGGTCGCCGCGCTGCCAGGCAAGCCGGAGAAAGCTGAGCTGACGCAAGGCATCGGTACGTTGCGCAGTGTGATCAGCCAGCGCCAGGACGGCGCTGACGTGGCCCGTCTGGCGCGGCAGCTGGGGGCCAGGCTGGCTGTAGCCTATGAGGTCAGCCAGGCGCCGGTGATCACCCCGGACCCGACGCGCGGGGCGCCGTTGTATGCCCAGAACTGCTCGGTGTGCCATGGTGACAGCGGTGCCGGCGACGGTCCGGCGGGTGTCGGCCTGGAGCCGCCGCCCTCGAACCTGCGCGACGGGCAGCGCCTGGATCGCCTGAGCCTCTACGCGATCTACAACACCCTGGGCATGGGCGTCGAAGGCACCGATATGCCGGCCTTCGCCGATCAGCTCGACGACCGTCAACGCTGGGACCTGGCGACCTACATCGCCAGCTTCAGCGCCGACCCGGCTGCGGCCAAGGGCCAGCAGGCCTTCAACCTTGCCGACCTGGCCCGCCAGACCCCGGCCGAAGTCCTCGCCGCCCAGGGGCCCGCGGCAGCGGCGACGTTCCGCGCCCAGCGCGCCCAGCCACCGCAGGTGCAGCGCGGCCCGGCGCAGTTGCTTGACTACACCGCCGCTACCCTGGACAAGAGCATCGCGGCGTATCGCACAGGTGACCACGACCAGGCCTACGACTTGTCGGTGGCGGCGTACCTGGAAGGCTTCGAGCTGGTGGAAAGCTCACTGGACAATGTCGACGCCAACGCCCGTAAAGATACCGAGAAGGCCTTGATGGCCTACCGTCAGTCCCTGCAGGACGGTTTGCCGGTCGAGCAGGCCGAGCAACGCCTGGACGCGGCCAAGGCCAAGTTGAAAGAGTCCGCCGGCCTGCTCGGTGGCGATGGCTTGAGCTGGTCGCTGAGCTACATTTCAGGCTTGCTGATCCTGCTGCGCGAAGGCCTGGAAGCGATCCTGGTCCTGGCGGCGATCCTGGCGTTCTTGCGCAACACTGGCCAGCAGTCGGCGGTGCGCAGCGTCAACGTTGGCTGGGGCCTGGCGCTGCTGGCCGGCCTGGCGACCTGGGCGCTCGCCGCATACGTAATCGATGTCAGTGGCGCGCAGCGTGAATTGCTCGAAGGCGCGACGGCGTTGTTCGCCAGCGTGATGGTGCTGTGGTTGGGTGTGTGGATGCACGACCGGCGCCACGCAGCGGCCTGGCAGGATTACATCAAGAGCAGCCTGGTGGGCGGCGGAGGCCGTTTCGGTTTCGCGATCCTGGCATTTTTCTCGGTCTATCGAGAGCTGTTCGAGGTGATCCTGTTCTACGAAACCCTGTGGCTGCAGGCCGGCCCGGCCGGGCATGACGCGGTGTTGGCCGGTGGCGCGACGGCGCTGGTGCTGCTGGTGGGACTGGCCTGGGTGATCTTGCGCGGCTCGGCGAAATTGCCGCTGGCGCTGTTCTTCAGCATCAACGCCGGTTTGCTGTGTGCGTTGTCGGTGGTATTTGCCGGTCATGGCGTGAAGGCCTTGCAGGAAGCCGGAATCTTCGGCACGCGGCCGGTGGCGTTCTTCGAGTTCGACTGGCTGGGCATCCATGCCGATGCTTATTCCCTGGCGGCCCAGGCGGTAGCGATCATCGCGATCGTTGTGCTGTACGGGCGCAGTTGGGTGGCGGAGAAACGTCGGGTGCAGGTTTCCTGAAAAAGCATTCGCTGCGCTCATAATCGCGAGCAAGCTCGCTGCCACAGGAGGTAGGCTATCCATTGTGGGAGCGAGCCCGCTCGCGAAGCTTTTAGAGAGGAATAACCCGATGCGTGTATGGATCGACGCCGACGCCTGCCCCAAGGCCGCTAAGGAACTGGTGGTCAAGTTCGCCTTGAAGCGCCAGTTTGAAGTAGTACTGGTGGCCGGGCAGCCGCAGATCAAGCCGGGCCTGGCTCTGGTGAAGCTGATCGTGGTGCCCAGCGGGCCTGATGCGGCGGACGATTATCTGGTGGAGCATGCCGTCCCGGGTGAACTGGTGATCTGCAGCGACGTGCCGCTGGCCGACCGCCTGGTAAAGAAAGGCGTCGCAGCCCTTGACCCGAGGGGCAAGGAGTTCGACGCGCAGAACATGGGCGATCGACTGGCGGTGCGCAACCTGTTCACCGACTTGCGGGAACAGGGCCACATGGGCGGTGGCCCGGCGGCGTACAGCGAGCGGGACAAGCAGGGATTTGCCAATGCGCTGGATCGGATATTGACGCGGTTGTCTCGCTTGTCTTGAACCTTGCCTGGATCCCTGTGGGAGCGAGCCTGCTCGCGAAGGCGGCCTATCAGCCTATGGACAGGTTGCCTGTACCGGCGTTTTCGCGAGCAGGCTCGCTCCCACAGAAAAGAGACGGGAGGTCACTCATCATTCTCGTGCGTCAGCTCCAGCACCCGGTCCACCAGCTTGTTGATTCCCGAAGCCGCTTCGCTGATGTTCTGCGCCAGCATGTAGGCGGGGGTGCTGACCAGCTTGCGCGCGGTGTCTTCGACGATATCGGTGACCAGGCACTCTTCATGAGTCCCGCCCATCTTGGTCACGGCAGCGGCGGTGTCGGCGTCCGTGCCGATGGTGCAGGTCACCCCAGGGCCGTAGATTTTCGCCGCCAGGGCCGGTGAGATGCAGATCAGCCCAACCGGCTTGCCGGCCTCGGCGAAGGCTTCGGTCAACGCCAGGACTTGCGGCTGGACGCTGCAACCGGCGCCTTCGACGGCAAAATTGGAGAGGTTTTTCGCCGAGCCGAAGCCGCCGGGCACGATCAGCGCATCAAAGTCCTCGGCCCTGGCTTCGCGCAGGTCTTTCACATTTCCCCGGGCGATGCGCGCCGATTCCACCAGCACGTTGCGGCTCTCGGGCATTTCCTCACCGGTCAGGTGATTGATGACATGCAATTGGGCGATGTTGGGGGCGAAACACTGGACCTGCGCGCCGCGCTGGTCGAGACGCAGCAAAGTGATCACGCTTTCGTGGATCTCTGCGCCGTCGTACACGCCACAGCCGGAAAGGATCACTGCAACTTTTTTGCTCATGGGCTTTTCTCCAGATTCATGGCGTTAAATGTCTACTAATTTGTCACTCGTTGCCATAGGGGGATCCGGCAGCTACACCTAATCTGCCAGCTCCTTCCTGCCTTGCATGCCCGGGTCGCGTCATGAATTTCATCCTGTATGCCGTGCCGTTTTTCTTCGTGTTGATTGCCGTCGAGTTGCTGGCCGATCGCTGGCGTGGCGTGAGCCACTATCGCCTGGCGGACGCGATCAACAGCCTGAGCACCGGTGTGCTGTCGACCACGACGGGGTTGTTGACCAAGGGCGTGGGCCTGGTGACCTATGCCTTTGCCCTGGAGCATCTGGCGGTCTTTCAATGGCCGACCGACCAGGCCTGGACCTGGGTATTCGCCTTTGTGTTCTATGACTTCTGCTACTACTGGCTGCACCGCTTGGGCCACGAGCGCAACATCCTCTGGGCCGCCCATTCGGTGCACCACCAGAGCGAGGACTACAACCTCTCCACGGCGTTGCGCCAGACCAGCAGCGGTTTCCTGCTGAGCTGGATCTTCTACCTGCCGCTGGCGGTGCTGGGCGTGCCGCTGCTGGTGTTCGTCAGTGTCGCGGCGTTGAACCTGCTGTATCAGTTCTGGGTGCATACCCAGCACATCCCCAAGCTCGGCTGGCTGGAGTGGTGCTTCGTCACGCCATCCAATCATCGTGCCCACCATGCACAGAACCCTCTCTACATGGATCGCAACTACGGCGGCGTGTTCATTATTTGGGACCGTCTGTTTGGCACCTTCCAGGAAGAGGACGACAACGAGCCGGTCATTTTCGGCGTGACCACGCCACTGGCGAGCTGGAATCCGTTGTGGGCCAATCTGCAGTTCTATGCGCAACTGTGGGCCGATGCCCGGCGCGCCGAGCGCTGGTGGGACAAGCTGCGGATCTGGTTCATGCCCACCGGTTGGCGGCCAGCCGATGTGGCCGCCAGGTACCCGCTGAACAAGCCGGACCTGAGCCGGTTCCGCAAATTCGAAGTATCCCTGGACGCGCGACAACAGTGGTACGTGGCGCTGCAGTTTTGTCTCTACATCGCCCTGGGCAGTTATTTGATGAACCTGGAAAACAGCCTGCCGGCCACTGCCCTGGTGTTGGGGTGGGGAGCGGTAGCGTTGGGTCTGTTCGTGTTGGGCGCGACTCTGGAGAATCGCCCGTGGACGCTGAGGCTTGAGCTTTTGCGCCTGGCTGCGAACCTGCCGCTGGTGTGGCTGGCGCCGCTGGCCGGGTTATGGCCGGCCAGCCCGGTGGCCTGGGTTGGCTTGCTCAGCTACAGCCTGATCAGTGGCATCGGCTTGTACTATTGCCGCAACCGTCTCACTCGCCTGGCGTCGTAGTTTCGGCGGACTTGGCTTGTTCGAGACGTTCTGCCGCAAGGACTTGTCTGGCCAGCCGTGCGTTCTTGATGCGTCGACGCAGCCATAGGCCCAAGCCCAGAACCAGCAGGGCGCCAAGTACCCACAGTTCGTATTTCTTGATGCTGCCCAGCATGCCTTCGAGCACCGCGCCAAAGTGGTACGCGGCAGCCGCCAGGGCCGTGGCCCAGATCGCCGCGCCGATACCGTTGAGCAGCAGGTAGCGACCCGGTGGATAGCCAGAGAGGCCGATCGCCACCGGCATCACGGTGCGCAAACCGTAGACGAAGCGAAAGCTCAGTACCCAGATATCCGGATGGCGGCGGATGTGCTCCAGCGCGCGATCCCCCATCAACTGCCAGCGCGGCTTGCGCGCCAGGAGCTTGCGACCATGTTTGCGGCCCAGGAAGTACCACAGCTGATCGCCCGCGTAGCTGCCGCAAAATGCCACGACCACCACCAGGTTGATGTCCATATAGCCACGGAACGCCAGGAAGCCTGCGAGCACGAGGATGGTTTCGCCTTCGAAGAACGTGCCGATAAACAGGGCCAAGTAGCCGAAGTCATGCAGAAATTGTTGGAGCATTGTCTGGGTGCTGGCGAAATGAACGCGCAGCCTAACCCTTCAGACACATTCAGGAAAGTATCGAAATGTGTCTCGACGTGAACATTTCCTACAGAAGACAATCGCTGCGACTAGTGGTCGCGCTTCAGCACAACTGTCATGTGTTCGTCATAATGACCGCTTATAACTGTCACGCTCGCCCGTCTGCGGGCTCAGGAGTCTGCCGTGAGCTTTACCCCCGCCAATCGTCTGTTCCCCGCCACCCGTCTGCGCCGCAACCGCCGTGATGAGTTCTCCCGTCGGTTGGTGCGTGAAAATGTGCTGACCACCAATGACCTGATCCTGCCAGTGTTCGTGCTGGACGGGGAAAACCGTCGTGAAGCGGTGGCGTCGATGCCTGGCGTGGAGCGCCTGACCATCGACTTGCTGCTCGAAGCGGCGGCCGAGTGGGTGGAACTGGGTATCCCGGCGCTGGCGCTGTTCCCGGTCACCCCGCCAGCGCTCAAATCGCTGGACGCCGCCGAAGCCTGGAACCCCGAGGGTATTGCCCAGCGCGCGACCCGTGCCCTGCGCGCGCGCTTCCCGGAGCTCGGCGTGATCACCGACGTAGCGCTGGACCCGTTTACCACCCACGGTCAGGACGGCATTCTCGACGAAGAAGGCTACGTGCAGAACGACATCACCGTCGATGCGCTGGTCAGGCAAGCGTTGTCCCACGCCGAAGCGGGGGCCCAGGTCGTGGCGCCATCCGACATGATGGACGGTCGCATCCAGGCGATCCGCGAAGCCCTGGAAGTGGCCGGTCATGTCAACGTGCGCATCATGGCCTATTCGGCCAAGTACGCCAGCGCCTACTACGGTCCGTTCCGCGACGCGGTCGGCTCGGCCCTGAACCTGGGCAAGGCCAACAAGGCTTCCTATCAGATGGACCCGGCCAACACCCACGAAGCCTTGCACGAAGTGGCTGCCGACTTGTCAGAAGGCGCAGACATGGTCATGGTCAAGCCGGGGATGCCTTATCTCGACATTCTTTGCCGGGTAAAGGAAGAATTCAAAGTACCGACCTTTGTTTATCAGGTCAGCGGCGAGTATGCGATGCACATGGCCGCGATCCAGAACGGCTGGTTGAGCGAAGGGGTGATTCTCGAGTCCCTGACCGCTTTCAAACGTGCGGGTGCTGATGGCATCCTGACCTACTTTGCCGTGCGCGCCGCCCAATTGTTACGAGAGCAGAAATAGCCTCCCAGGAACTTGCGATGAATACCGAAGGACTCACAGAAGTTGCCGTAAAAGACGCTCAGCCCGTGGTCGAGCAAGCCGCCGAAACGCCGCCGGAGCTGGAGTCGGCTCCAGCGGCCGTGCCCGAGCCGGCCCCTGCTCCGGCGATCGCGATCACCAACCTGGATGACAGCAGCCTGTACATCCATCGCGAGCTGTCGCAACTGCAATTCAACATCCGCGTGCTGGAGCAGGCACTGGATGAGTCCTATCCACTGCTGGAGCGGCTGAAGTTTTTGCTGATCTTTTCCAGCAACCTGGACGAGTTCTTCGAGATTCGCGTCGCCGGCCTGAAAAAACAGATCACCTTCGCCCGCGAGCAGGCCGGTGCCGATGGCTTGCAACCGCACCAGGCCCTGGCGCGCATCAGCGAGCTGGTACACGGCCACGTTGACCGCCAGTACGCGATCCTCAACGACATCCTGCTGCCGGAGCTGGAAAAACATCAGGTCCGCTTCATCCGTCGCCGCTACTGGACGACCAAGCTCAAGACCTGGGTACGCCGTTACTTCCGCGACGAGATCGCCCCGATCATTACCCCGATCGGCCTCGACCCGACGCACCCGTTTCCATTGCTGGTAAACAAGAGCCTGAACTTCATCGTCGAGCTGGAAGGCATCGACGCCTTTGGCCGCGATTCCGGCCTGGCGATCATTCCGGCGCCGCGCCTGCTGCCGCGCATCATTCGCGTGCCGGAAGATGTCGGCGGGCCTGGCGACAACTATGTGTTCCTGTCGTCAATGATCCACGCCCATGCCGATGACCTGTTCCAGGGCATGAAGGTCAAGGGCTGCTACCAGTTCCGCCTGACCCGTAACGCCGACCTGTCGGTGGACACCGAGGACGTCGAAGACCTGGCCCGCGCCCTGCGCGGCGAGCTGTTCTCCCGCCGTTACGGCGATGCGGTGCGCCTGGAAGTGGCCGACACCTGTCCGAAACACCTGTCCGACTACTTGCTCAAGCAGTTCAACCTGCACGAGACCGAGCTGTATCAGGTCAATGGTCCGGTGAACCTGACGCGACTGTTCAGCATCACCGGCCTGGACAGCCATCCGGAGCTTCAGTACTCGCCGTTTACGCCGCAGATTCCGAAACTGCTGCAGAACAGCGAGAACATTTTCAGTGTGGTCAGCAAGCAGGACATCCTCCTGCTGCACCCCTTCGAGTCGTTCACGCCGGTGGTCGACTTGCTGCGCCAGGCCGCCAAGGATCCCCACGTATTGGCGGTGCGCCAGACGTTGTACCGCAGCGGCGCCAACTCGGAGATCGTCGACGCCCTGGTGGACGCGGCGCGAAACGGCAAGGAAGTCACCGCAGTGATCGAATTGCGCGCGCGTTTCGACGAAGAATCCAACCTGCAACTGGCCAGCCGCCTGCAAGCGGCCGGCGCGGTGGTGATCTACGGCGTGGTTGGCTACAAGACCCACGCCAAGATGATGCTCATCCTGCGGCGCGAGGCCGGCGAGATTGTGCGCTACGCGCACTTGGGCACCGGCAACTATCACGCCGCCAACGCTCGGCTGTATACCGACTACAGCCTGCTGACCTCGGATGATGCGCTGTGCGAGGACGTCGGCAAGCTGTTCAGCCAACTGATCGGCATGGGCAAGACGCTGCGCATGAAAAAATTGCTGCATGCGCCGTTCACCCTGAAAAAGGGCATGCTCGACATGATCGCCCGGGAAACCCAGTTCGCCCTGGACGGCAAGCCCGCGCACATCATCGCCAAATTCAACTCGCTGACTGATCCGAAGATCATTCGCGCGCTCTACAAGGCCAGCCAGTCGGGCGTGCGCATCGACCTGGTGGTACGCGGCATGTGCTGCCTGCGGCCAGGCATTCCTGGGGTGTCCCACAACATCCATGTGCGCTCGATCATCGGGCGCTTCCTGGAGCACACGCGGGTGTTCTATTTCCTCAATGGCGGCGAGGAGCAAATGTTCCTCTCCAGTGCCGACTGGATGGAGCGCAACCTCGACAAGCGCGTCGAGACCTGCTTCCCGGTGGAGGGCAAGAAGCTGATCCTGCGGGTCAAGAAAGAGCTGGAAAGCTACCTCACCGACAACACCCACAGTTGGAGCCTGCAGTCGGACGGCCGTTACATCCGCAACACGCCGACCGGCAACCAGAACCCGCGCAGTGCCCAGGCGACCTTGCTGGATCGGCTTAGCAGCCCGGTGTTGGCGGTTCGTTAACGCCTGGAGGCCGGATCGGCTTTTCGTGGCGAGGGAGCTTGCTCCCGCTGGGTCGGTCCGACGCTTCGGGCGCAGCAGCCCTGAAGCCATTCAGCTCGGTGTATCAGGAAAACTTCCATTTCAGGCAGATCCTGCGACTGCTGCGCAGTCGAGCGGGAGCAAGCTCCCTCGCCACGGGGGAGCGTGCCGTGGTGCCGATCAGTGGATATTCAGCACAATCCCGACCCGGGTCAGCCATTCCGCTTCCTGGGCGAAGTCGGCCTGGGTCAGTTGGTTTTCTTCCAGCCAGCCGTCCGGGAATATCACATCCAGTTGATCACCATTGGCATGCAGGGTTACCTGGGGCATTTCCTGGGTGCCGCGGATGTGGTGGAAGAGGATTGCGAAGCGCAACAGCACGCACAAGCGGATCAGCTTGATGCCGTCATCGCCGAACTCGGCGAATTTATCCTTGGGAATATTGCGCCGGTGACCACGCACCAGTAGCGCAAGCATCTGCTGGTCCTCGCGAGAGAAACCCGCCAGGTCCGAGTGCTCGATCAGGTAGGCGCCGTGCTTGTGGTAATGGTAGTGGGCGATGTCCAGGCCGACTTCGTGAACTTTAGCGGCCCAGCCCAGCAGTTCGCGCCAGACACCGTCGTTCAGGTCCCAGTCGTCGGCCACCTGGTCGAACGCGTGGAGGGCCTTGCGCTCGACCCGCGCCGCCTGTTCCTGGTCGACGTGGTAACGCTCCATGAGCGAGCCGAGGGTGCGCTCGCGGACGTCTTCGTGATGATGGCGCCCCAGGAGGTCGTAGAGCACGCCCTCACGCAGGGCACCTTCGCAGTGATCCATGCGTTGCAGCTCGAGGGCGTCAAAAATCGCCTCGAGAATCGCCAGGCCCGCCGGGAAAATCGCCCGGCGATCAGGCTTGATGCCTTCGAAGTCGATCTTGTCCGATTCGCCCAGCTTGAACACTTTGCGCTTGAGCCAGGCCAGGCCTTCGGCGTTGACCTCGCCGCTGCCATGGCCGCCAGCCTTGAGTGCCAGGCCGATGGCGCGAATGGTGCCCGAGGAGCCGATGGCTTCATCCCAGGTCAGGCGGTGCAGCGCGTGCTCGATGCTCATGATTTCCAGGCGCGCCGCCGTGTAGGCCTGGGCGTAGCGGGCCGGGGTGATCTTGCCGTCGCGGAAGTAGCGCTGAGTGAAGCTGACGCAACCCATCTGCAGGCTTTCGCGCAACAGTGGTTCGAAGCGCTGGCCGATGATGAATTCGGTACTGCCGCCGCCGATGTCCGCCACCAGGCGCTTGCCCGGGGTGTCCGCCAGGGTGTGGGAAACACCCAGGTAGATCAGGCGGGCCTCTTCACGGCCGGAGATGACTTCCACCGGATGGCCGAGGATCTCTTCGGCGCGCCGGATGAATTCGCCGCGGTTGCGCGCCTCGCGCAGGGCATTGGTGCCGACGATGCGCACCGCGCCCAGGGGCATGCCGTTGATCAGTTGGGCAAACCGTTTGAGGCAGTCGAGGCCGCGCTGGATGGATTCTTCGCTCAGTTGACGTTCTTCGTCGATACCGGCGGCCAGCTGGACCTTCTCGCCGAGTCGCTCAAGAATGCGGATTTCCCCGTTCTGGGCCTTGGCGACGACCATGTGAAAGCTGTTGGAGCCCAGGTCTATGGCAGCGATCAGGGACAGATTCTTGGCTTGGGATAGCGGCATGGTCAAAAAGTCTCGGTCGATAACCTTGCCATCCTGCCACGATCGATCGCTTACGCCAACGCGCCTGATCCAAACCACTGACCCAGAGCAGCTTGGCTTGGCTTCTGTGGCGAGGGAGCTTGCTCCCGCTGGGCTGCGCAGCAGCCCCAAATGAATCAACCCTATACATCAGGAATAAACCGGCTGGCAGGGCCTGCGACTGCTGCGCAGTCGAGCGGGAGCAAGCTCCCTCGCCACAGAAGGTCTTGCCAGCAAAGTTCAGGCAGGCTCCACCGTCCCGATGAAGTTCGCCAGCTCGGCCGTCTGCGGATCGGCGAACAGTACCTTCGGGTCCCCCACTTCATGCACCTTGCCCTGGTGCATGAACACCAGCTTGTCCCCCACCTCCCGGGCAAAGCGCATTTCATGGGTGACCATGATCAGCGTCATGCCTTCCTTGGCCAATTGCCGCACCACGCTGAGCACTTCATTGACCAGCTCCGGGTCCAGGGCCGAGGTGATTTCATCGCACAGCAGCACCTTCGGCGACATCGCCAGGGCTCGGGCAATCGCTACCCGTTGCTGTTGGCCGCCGGACAAACGGTCCGGGAAGGCATCGAATTTCTCGCCGAGCCCGACCCGCTCCAGCATCTGCCGCGCCAGCTCGGCCGCCTTGGCCTTGGGCACTTTTTGCACGACTTGTGGCGCGAGCATCACGTTCTCGCCGACCGTCAGGTGCGGGAACAAATTGAATTGCTGGAACACCATCCCGACTTTCTGGCGCAGGCTGCGCAGGTCGGCGCGTGCCGCGTCGAGGTACTCGCCATCGACTTCGATCACGCCGTCGTTGATCGATTCGAGACCGTTGAGGGTGCGCAGCAAGGTGGATTTCCCCGAACCGCTGCGGCCGATGATCGCCACCACCTGGCCTTCCTCGACGCTCAGGTCGATGCCTTTGAGCACGTGGTGATCGCCGTAGTACTTATGCAGGGCGGAAATTCTAAGCAGAGGCATGCAGTCTCCTTTCCAGGTAGCGCGCGCTGAGGGACAAGGGGTAACAAAGGAGGAAATAACCGAGGGCCACCAGGCCGTAGACCATGAACGGCTCGAACGTGGCATTGGCGAGCATGCCGCCGGTTTTGGTCAGTTCGGTAAAGCCGATGATCGACGTTACGGCCGTGCCCTTGACCACCTGCACGGAGAAGCCCACGGTCGGCGCCACGGCAATCCGCAGGGCCTGGGGCAGGATCACGTAGCGCAACTGTTCCAGCGGGTTGAGTGCCAGGCTCGCGGACGCTTCCCATTGACCGTTGGAAATCGACTCGACGCAACCGCGCCAGATCTCCGCCAGGTAGGCACTGGTAAACAGCGTCAGGGCAATCGCCGCCGCCATCCAGGGGGAAATTTCCACCCCGGCCAGGGCCACGCCAAAGAACACCAGGAACAACTGCATCAACAGCGGCGTGCCCTGGAACAGCTCGATATAGGTCCGGGCGACATTACGCGGCAGGGCGCGTTTGGAGATGCGCAGCACCATCACCAGCAAGCCGATCGCACCGCCGCCGATAAACGCCACCAGCGACAGCGCCAGGGTCCATTGCAGGCCGGTGAGCAGGTTGCGCACCACGTCCCAGAAAGTGAAATCGCTCATTGGCTGCTCCTGGCAATGTAGCGACGCCCGACCCAGTTGAGAAACTGGCGGATCAACAGCGCCATGCACAGGTAGATCAGCGTCGTCAGCGCGTAGGTTTCGAACGCGCGGAAATTGCGCGACTGAATGAAATTGGCGGCGAAGCTCAGCTCTTCGGTGGCGATCTGCGAACAGACGGCGGAGCCGAGCATCACGATGATGATCTGGCTGCTCAGCGCCGGCCAGACCTTGCCCAGTGCCGGCAGCAAGATTACGTGGCGGAACGCTTCGAAGCGGCTCATCGCGAGTGCCGCTGCGGCTTCCAGTTGCCCTCGCGGAATAGCCTGGATGCCGGCCCGGATGATCTCGGTGGAATACGCGCCGAGGTTGATCACCATCGCCAGCACCGCCGCCTGCCACTCGGAAATCTGCAGGCCCAGGGACGGCAAGCCGAAGAAGATGAAAAACAACTGGACCAGGAACGGCGTGTTGCGGATCAGTTCCACGTACACGCCGAATATCGCCGCGAACGGACGGATATTCCACGCCCGAACCACCGCCCCGACGATGCCCAGGCCGACCCCGAGCAACGCGCCGATGGCCGTCAGTTCAAGGGTGAACAGCGCGCCGCGCAACAGCAGCTCGGTGTTTTGCACCACCGGCAGGAAATCGAACTGATAAGCCATGCTCAGCCTCTCAAGCGACGGTCAGAGGTCGGCCGGCAGTGGCTGCTTGAGCCAGGTCTGGGAATTTTTTTCCAGGCTGCCATCGGTCTTGGCGGTAGCGAGGATCTGGTTGACCTTGTCCAGCAGCGCCGGCTCGTTCTTGTTCACGCCCACGTACACCGGCGAGTCCTTGAGTTTCACTTTCAACGCCGGAACGCGCTTGGGGTTGCGCTCGCTGATGGCGACCATCACCACGTTGCCGCTGGCGATCAGGTCCACCTGGCCGGCCAGGTAGGCGGCGATGGTCGAGTTGTTGTCTTCGAAGCGCTTGATGGTGGTGCCTTCGGGGGCGACCTTGCTCAGCTCGATGTCTTCGATGGCGCCACGGGTGACGCTGATGGTCTTGCCCTTGAGGTCGTCCAGGCCGTTGATGGCGGCATCAGGCGGGCCGAATACGGCCAGGTAGAACGGCGCGTAGGCGCTGGAGAAGTCGATGACTTTTTCACGCTCGGGGTTCTTGCCCAGGCTGGAAATCACCAGGTCGACCTTGCCAGTGGTCAGGAATGGAATGCGGTTGGTGCTGTTGACGGGCGTCAGTTCAAGCTTGACCTTGAGCTGGTCGGCAAGCAGTTTCGCCGTATCGATGTCCAGGCCGCGTGGCTTCATGTCCGGACCCACGGAGCCGAACGGTGGAAAATCCTGAGGCACCGCAACCTTGAGCGTACCGCGCTTGACCACGTCTTCCAGGCCATCAGCGTGGGCGGGCAATTGGCAAAGCATCAGGCTGGCAAACAGGGCAGTGAGCAGGACGCTGCAACGCTGGATCATGGTGAATCTCCGCAGTCGATGATGTGATTTCTCTGATCGGACAGAGCACAGGCCATGCCAAAGGCCTTGCTGATCCACCAAAGCCGCGATTTTGCTGGCGGGCATCGGTCTGACTGGTCTGAACAGTTGCGTCGCGTTTCGCACCTTTATCGAGCGTTGATACAAGCCGCCGAACCCTGCTGGGGCACGACTTGCCGAGGGCTTCGAATAGCTTTACAACTAGCCGCTCATTGACTCGGTTTCCCTGAAAAACCATGAATTCCATTTCTCGTGCCGTTCCGGAAGTCGCCCTGCAAGGCATCCGCAAGCTGATCGCCGATCAAGGTTTCGGCCCGGGGGATGCGCTGCCGTCACAACGGGACCTGGCCTTGCAGCTGGGGGTGAGCCGGGCCTCACTGCGCGAGGCGCTTTCATCGCTCAGTGCCTTGGGCATGATCAGCGTGCAGCCGGGCAGGGGGGTATTCGTGCAATCGCCGGCGCAAGCCCCACGCAGCGAACCAACGCCGGGTTGGCCCTTCGCCGCGCAGGCCTCGCCGGTGGATATCTTTCAGTTGCGTTATGCCCTTGAGGGGTTCGCGGCCGGGTTGGCGGCCGTCACGTTGAGCGCCGATGAGCTCGATGACCTGGATGACAATGTCGAGGCCATGCGCCGAGAGTTGAAAGCGGGGGATTTCGACGCGGCGGCGCGGCTCGATTTCGAGTTCCACCGGCGGATCCTGCTGGCCAGTGGCAACCAGGCGATGCTGGGCATTCTCACCGCCAGCGCCGATATCTTCCTGGAAAGCCAGAAACTACCGTTCATCAGGGCGGAGCGGGCGATGGAGACGTGGCAGGAACATCGCAAGATCCTTCGCGCCCTGGCCCGCCGGGCATCGGTTTCGGCGCAAAAAACCATGCAGGAACATGTACGTAATGCGGCGTTGCGTACCGGTATCTCATTCATCGCACCGGCCGCTTCATGAAGCGGGCCATACCCAAAGCCATCAATCTCCATAGCGAGACTCAATCAACTGCGGCTTCCTGAACCTGGGAAGGGCAGCTATGATGGGCCACGTTTTTTTGCTGATTACCCCGGAGATTTCCATGAGCAGCGATCTGATCAAACACGTTAGCGACGCTAGCTTCGAAGCTGACGTACTCAAGGCCGAAGGCGCAGTGCTGGTCGACTATTGGGCTGAGTGGTGCGGTCCTTGCAAAATGATCGCTCCGGTCCTGGACGAAATTGCCGAGACCTACAAGGGCAAACTGACCGTCGCCAAGCTGAACATCGACGAAAACCAGGAAACCCCGGCCAAGCACGGCGTGCGTGGTATCCCGACCCTGATGCTGTTCAAAAACGGCAACGTCGAGGCCACCAAGGTCGGCGCGCTGTCGAAGTCGCAACTGGCAGCTTTCCTCGACGCCAACATCTAAGCGTCGAATGTTCTGCCAAAAGCCCCGCAAATCGCGGGGCTTTTTCGTTATCCAGGGCTAGACGCTCGTAAATCGAGGTGTTACATTCGGCCCCGCACTGGTTTCTCCATTGCCCCCTGCAAGCCGTCGCCGACGCTCTCCTTTCGAACAAGTACGCGATCCTGTCGCCTTCTCTGCGGCGCGGCCTCATTAAGCCAAAAGCTTAATTTCCCCCCTCCATAAATGATTACGTCATTCCTATATGAATCTGACTGAACTCAAGCAAAAGCCGATTACCGAACTGCTCGAATTGGCCGAACAGATGGGCATAGAAAATATGGCCCGTTCGCGCAAGCAGGACGTGATTTTCTCCCTGCTCAAGAAGCACGCAAAAAGCGGCGAGGAAATCTCCGGTGATGGCGTGCTGGAGATTCTCCAGGACGGCTTCGGCTTCCTCCGCTCCGCGGACGCTTCCTACCTCGCCGGCCCGGACGATATCTACGTCTCGCCGAGCCAGATCCGTCGCTTCAACTTGCGCACCGGTGACACCATCGTTGGCAAGATCCGCCCTCCAAAGGAAGGCGAGCGTTACTTCGCGCTGCTCAAGGTCGATACGATCAACTTTGACCGTCCGGAAAACGCGAAGAACAAGATTCTCTTCGAGAACCTGACCCCGCTGTTCCCGACCGTGCGCATGAAGATGGAAGCCGGCAACGGTTCCACCGAAGACCTCACCGGTCGTGTCATCGACCTGTGCGCACCTATCGGCAAAGGCCAGCGCGGTCTGATCGTGGCGCCGCCGAAAGCGGGCAAGACGATCATGCTGCAGAACATCGCGGCCAACATCGCCCGTAACAATCCTGAAGTTCATCTGATCGTGCTGCTGATCGACGAGCGTCCGGAAGAAGTGACCGAGATGCAGCGCACCGTGCGCGGCGAGGTGGTCGCCTCGACGTTCGACGAGCCGCCGACCCGTCACGTGCAGGTTGCCGAAATGGTGATCGAGAAGGCCAAGCGCCTGGTCGAACACAAGAAGGACGTGGTGATCCTGCTCGATTCCATCACCCGTCTGGCCCGTGCCTACAACACCGTGATCCCGAGCTCCGGCAAGGTATTGACCGGTGGTGTCGATGCCCACGCCCTGGAGAAACCGAAGCGTTTCTTCGGTGCCGCACGGAACATCGAAGAAGGCGGCTCGCTGACCATCATCGCCACTGCGCTGGTTGAAACCGGCTCGAAGATGGACGAAGTGATCTACGAGGAGTTCAAGGGTACCGGCAACATGGAACTGCCCCTGGACCGTCGCATCGCCGAGAAACGTGTGTTCCCGGCCATCAACATCAACCGTTCCGGTACCCGTCGCGAAGAATTGCTGACGGCCGATGACGAGTTGCAGCGCATGTGGATCCTGCGCAAGCTGCTGCATCCGATGGATGAAGTGGCGGCCATCGAGTTCCTGGTCGACAAGCTGAAAACGACCAAGACCAACGATGAGTTCTTCCTGTCGATGAAGCGCAAGTAAGTCGAGCAGGCCAGCAAGAGCCGGGGAAACCCGGCTTTTTGCTGTCTGTGCATTCACTATTGCGAACGGGCGGCGTTAAACTCGGGCCCCCGAACGCCACGGTCACCATGAGGCTTTGCATGCAGTATCGCGACTTGCGCGACTTTATCAGCGGTCTGGAACAGCGCGGCGAACTCAAGCGCATCCAGGTGCCGGTGTCCCCAGTGCTGGAGATGACCGAGGTCTGCGACCGCACCCTGCGGGCAAAGGGCCCGGCGCTGCTGTTCGAAAATCCGACCGGCTATGACATCCCGGTGCTGGGCAATCTGTTCGGCACACCGGAGCGTGTAGCCCTGGGCATGGGGGCCGAAGCTGTCAGCGAACTGCGCGAGATCGGCAAGCTGCTGGCGTTCCTCAAGGAGCCGGAGCCGCCGAAGGGCCTGAAGGACGCCTGGTCGAAGCTGCCGATTTTCCGCAAGATCATTTCCATGGCGCCGAAAGTCGTCAAGGACGCGATCTGCCAGGAAGTGGTGATCGAGGGCGACGCTGTCGACCTCGCCATGCTGCCGGTGCAGACCTGCTGGCCGGGCGACGTGGGGCCGCTGATCACCTGGGGCCTGACCGTCACCAAAGGGCCGAACAAGGATCGCCAGAACCTCGGTATCTACCGCCAGCAGGTGATTGGCCGCAACAAGGTCATCATGCGCTGGCTGAGCCATCGGGGTGGCGCGCTGGATTATCGTGAGTGGTGCGAAAAACACCCTGGCCAGCCGTTCCCGGTTTCGGTGGCCCTGGGCGCGGATCCGGCGACTATCCTTGGCGCCGTCACGCCCGTGCCGGACAGCCTTTCCGAATATGCCTTCGCCGGCCTGCTGCGGGGCAACCGCACCGAGCTGGTGAAATGCCGTGGCAACGACCTGCAAGTGCCGGCCACCGCCGAGATCATTCTCGAAGGCGTGATCCACCCCGGCGAAATGGCCGATGAAGGTCCTTACGGCGACCACACCGGTTATTACAACGAGGTGGACAGCTTCCCGGTGTTCACCGTCGAGCGCATCACCCATCGGATCAAGCCGATCTACCACAGCACCTACACCGGACGTCCACCCGATGAGCCGGCTATCCTCGGCGTGGCGCTGAACGAAGTGTTCGTGCCGATCCTGCAAAAGCAGTTCCCGGAGATCACCGACTTCTACCTGCCACCGGAAGGCTGCTCGTACCGCATGGCCGTGGTGACCATGAAGAAGTCGTATCCGGGGCATGCCAAGCGGGTGATGTTGGGCGTCTGGTCGTTTTTACGACAATTCATGTACACCAAGTTCGTTATTGTCACTGATGACGATATCAACGCACGGGACTGGAACGACGTGATCTGGGCCATCACTACGCGCATGGACCCCAAGCGCGACACGGTGATGATCGAGAATACGCCGATCGACTACCTCGACTTCGCCTCGCCGGTGTCCGGCCTGGGGTCGAAGATGGGGCTCGATGCCACGCATAAATGGCCCGGTGAAACCACCCGTGAATGGGGCCGGGTTATCGTCAAGGATGAAGCCGTTACCCAACGGATCGATGCCATCTGGAATCAGTTAGGAATAGATTGATGCGTGTAACCTTGCAGCCTTCCGGCGCGGTGCTGGAGATACAGCCGGCGGAGCGGATTCTCGATGGCGCCCGGCGCCTGGGCTACGAATGTCCGCAGAGCTGCCGCAATGGCAATTGCCACGTCTGTGGCGCGCTCCTGGTAGAAGGTCGCGTGACGCAGGCCGGTGAGGTGCGTGATCACGGCGAGATCTTCACCTGCATTGCCGAGCCGCTGGAGGATTGCGTGGTGCTCTGGGATGGCGTGCTGGCGCCGGGTGAACTGCCGGTGCGCAACCTGGCGTGCCAGGTTACCGAATGCAGTGACGTCGGCGGCGATGTCTGGCGGGTGCGCCTGCGGGCGCCGGCGGGCAAGCCGCCGCGCTATCACGCTGGGCAATACTTGATGATCGAGCGCGAGAACGGCGAAAAATCGGCGTTCTCCCTGGCCTCGGCGCCGCATTCGGGGCGGGACCTGCAGCTACATGTACTGGCGCGCGAAAGCAGTGCGCTGGCGCTGCTGGAGCAACTGCGGCGCAATCCTACCGTGCGCATCGAAATGCCGTTCGGTGATACCCACTTGTCCGAGTTGCCGGATGGCCCGCTGGTGCTGATCGCCGCTGGAACCGGCATGGCGCAGATGCACAGCCTGATCGAGCACTGCCGGGCCGCCGGTTTCAAATACCCGGTGCATTTGTATTGGGGCGTGCGGCGGCCGGAGGATTTCTATGAAATCGAGCATTGGGAGGAGTGGAAAAAACTGCCGAACCTGTTCCTGCACAAAGTCGTCAGCGACTTGTGCGGCTGGGAAGGGCGCTGCGGGATGCTCCATGAAGCCGTGTGCGAAGACATCAGCGATCTTTCCAGCGTCCACGTCTACGCCAGCGGCTCACCAGCGATGATCTACGCCACGCTTGATGCGCTGGTGGAGGCCGGGATGGATGCTCATCAGATGCGTGCCGATGTGTTTGCGTACGCGCCGCGGGCTTGAACCGCGTTCGTCCAAACCAGACTCGGTGAGCTCTTTGTGGCGAGGGAGCTTGCTCCCGCTCGGTTGCGCAGCGACCGCCTCATCTGGGACTGCTGCGCAGTCCAGCGGGAGCAAGCTGCCTCGCCACAAGAACGAATGCCGATCGATATAACGGCCCATATTTCGTTTCGGTATTTAGTTCTGTCAGCTAGATACCGATAACGTATATGGAAGCCCGATGGCATCTAACTTGCCTTCGTTCCATGAAGCGCCAGCACCTTGGCGTTGCCAAGCCATTCACAATCAACGAGGAGCCATCCGCTACCGGCCATGACCGCTATCGAATCCGCCATCACCTGCGCGCTGTATCCGCCAAGACTCGAGTTGGGGCCACAGCTGACCCGGGAACAACTGCTTGCATCGATGCACTCGACGATGAGCCTGCACCAGGGCGGCCCAGTCTGGCTGTTCGCCTACGGCTCGTTGATCTGGCGGCCCGAATGCACGGCGGTGGAGCGTATGCGCGGGCGAGTGCACGGTTATCATCGCGGGTTGTATCTGTGGTCCCATGAACACCGTGGCACCCCGGAATTGCCAGGGCTGGTGTTCGGGCTGGATCGCGGCGGCTCGTGCAGCGGTTTCGCCTACCGGTTGCCGGAAGAAAACCTGCAGGATTCGCTGTTGGCCCTGTGGCAGCGCGAGATGCCCGTGCCGTCCTATCGGCCGCACTGGCTCAGCTGTCGGCTGGAAGATGGCAATCGGGTTCAGGCCTTGGGTTTTGTCTTGGAGCGACACCTGCCCAGCTATGCCGGCAATCTGCCGGATCATGTGCTGAGCCAGGTGTTCGAAAGCGCCTGCGGGCGTTATGGCACGACTCGCGATTATGTCGAGCAGACCATCCACGCCCTGCGCAGCCACGCCATGCCAGACCGTAATCTGGAGGCGCGGCTCAAGCGCTGCAAATCAGCGCTGGATCAGGCGATCGCGTCGCGGCTCTGACTGGCGATTTGCTTGTGCCGCAAGGTTGGCGCGAGGAATGCCATGGCCAGCAGGCAGGCACCGACCAGCAGGATGAAGCCGCCATCCCAGCCGAAATAGTCCACCGTGTAGCCCATCATGGCGCTGGCTGCGACTGAGCCACCCAGATAACCAAACAGACCGGTGAAGCCGGCAGCCGTACCTGCTGCTTTCTTGGGCACCAGTTCCAAGGCCTGCAGACCTACCAGCATGACCGGGCCATAAATCAGGAAGCCAATCGCGAACAGCGAGATCATGTCGACCATCGGGTTACCCGGCGGATTCAGCCAGTAGATGATTGTTGCGACGGTCACCAATGCCATGAATACCATGCCCGTCAGGCCGCGGTTGCCCCGGAAGACCTTGTCCGACATCCACCCGCATAGCAGCGTGCCGGGAATGCCGGCCCACTCGTACAGGAAGTAAGCCCAGGACGTCTTGTCGAAATCGAAGTGCTTGACCTCTTTGAGATAGGTCGGTGCCCAGTCCAGAATGCCATAGCGCAACAGGTAGACGAAAACGTTGGCCAGCGCGATGAACCAGAGCATTTTGTTGCGCAGCACGTATTTGACGAAGATGTCCCTGGCGCTGAATTCTTCTTCGTGGCTGGCATCGTAGCCTTCCGGGTAATCGTTTTTGTATTTCTCGATGGGCGGCAAGCCTGTCGATTGGGGCGTATCGCGCATGACGATGAAGGCAAATACAGCGACCAGCAAAGCCACCGCTGCCGGTACGTAGAACTTGCTGTGCCAGTCGTTGAACCAGCCCATGCCAAGTATTGCCAGCGGGCCGATCAAGCCGCCGCCGACGTTATGGGCGGTGTTCCATACCGAAACCACACCGCCGCGTTCTTTCTGCGACCACCAGTGCACCATGGTGCGTCCGCTTGGTGGCCAGCCCATGCCTTGCGCCCAGCCGTTGATGAACAACAGGATGAACATCATGGTCACGCTTGAGGTTGCCCACGGTGCGAAACCGAAAATGAACATCACTCCGGCTGACACTATCAGGCCAAAAGGCAGGAAATAACGCGGGTTGGAGCGGTCGGACACGATGCCCATCAGGAACTTGGAAAGACCGTAGGCGATCGCGATTGCCGATATCGCCACCCCCAGCTGGCCCTTTGTATAGCCTTGGGCGATCAGATCCGGAAATGCCAAGGTAAAATTTTTGCGCAGCAGGTAGTAACCGGCATAACCAATAAAAATGCCGGCGAAGATCTGCCAGCGAAGGCGCCGATAGGTGCTGTCTATTTTTTCTTCAGGCAATGGAGCCTGATGTGCGGCGGGACGAAAGAAAGCAAACATTCAAGGGCTCCAGATTTCTTGTTTTGACTGCGGATGCGAATGTTACAGTTTCATTACCGAAAATAGCATCGCTCGTTGTCGCATAAACAGCGGAAATTTCGATGGATGGTGTTCTTAAGTGAACATGTCGCTCAGGCATACGTTGGGGGCGCTGTAGGAATCTTCATGGCTGGTGTTCTCCCGATGCTTTCATGACAGGAAAGTAGGGAAACGTCCTTCAACCAAATGAGAGGTATCGCCATTCAACCCAAAAGGCGCGGCCTTTACCCTTTACGTTTTGCCGGGTCAGGCATTCAAAAGGGTGGGTTATGAGGTGGTTTGCTGCGATGTTGTTATTGTGTCTGTCTGGGTCGAGCTGGGCGGAGGGAATGGTATTGGTGCCAGAGAACAACCCCAAGCCAGGATATCCGACAGCTCTGAGCCGGGCAGGGGTCATGGGAGCGGTCAGGGCCGGCTTCACGGTACACGCCGATGGTCGTGTCAATGAGGTCGCGATTCTGCACAGCGACCATCCGGAGTTTGCCGAGGCCGTTCGAGAAGCGCTGATTGATTGGCGGTTCAAGCCCTGGACGGTTGATGACAAGCATCCCGCCCAAGTCAATGTCGTGGCACCGTTCGAATTTCGTCTGGACGACGCACCGATTGATACCAATAAATGGATCAAGACCTGGCGATGCTCGGTCATCACCTCCTATGCCAGCGATCTGCATGTGCAGGACCTGCTTCCCTTCCATTACACGCGCAGCTACCTGTCCAACGTATTTTTTGTCAAACAACTGCCCGAAGCCGAGCGCCTGGCAATGATCGCTCGATTCAACCGGCTGCTGCCCTCGATCCTGCAGCGCTGCGGAACGTTTCCCGCATCGCGATATGTGAAAATGTTGCCGGAGGAGATTCGTGCGTTGCTTTAGCCGAGTTATGGCGCGTCATTGCCGGTGGCGATGACGCCTTTGCTCATTCGGGCTTGAAGCCGGGTTTACCGTTTTGTTTTCGCCATCTCTTAACTTCACTTAAGATTCCTTCCGGGCTATCTTCCCTACCTTGTTGAGGATAGAAAATAAGTGCCGATTTTTCTGGGTGCTCAGTAATTTGCTCAAAATGCTTTGAAAGTCTGCTGATATATTCACCCAGCTGGTCGCCGGTAAGCTCGCTGTTGTCGTCAAAAAATTCGTGAAGGAATGATAGAAACTCTGCTTCTGTATAATCCTCGATTCTTTCTTTGAGTATCATAGGTTAGTTCCTTTTTTGTGGATCTCAATGTGCTCTTTGGGTGTCGTGATGCTTAGATTGTCAAGGTCGTATACTGCGCCACCCTGGGAAATTGATTGTATGTGATGAATTTCGAATTTGTTCCGTTCTCCTACGTGGTCGTCAGGGCGAGTAAAAGGTGCAGCGCCGTTACGCATTAATCTTAAATTAGATCGACTGAACTGCACTGCCAATTTTTCATCATTTGCTACTGACCTCCAAAATTCTTCTCGAAAGCTGCCAAAGTCTTTGAAGTCCTGGCCCCGAAGGAGACTAGCTATCTCACCAGGTATGGGAGCACCAAGGCCTTGCTCAGTACTCCCTAGCCAGTTCCTTCCTACCTCCTGACCTGATCCAGTCACCGTACCCGGTTCATATCGCGGCCCGGTCCGACTCGCCATGACATAGACTGGCTTGATCCCCGATTCCATCGGGAAAACCAGCACATAATCATCAATGTCGGCGTCATCACAGGCCGGGTGATCGTCTGCTCTCCCTTCTATCTGAGTAATCCTGGCCCCGGGAAGAATCCTGATCTCCGGCTGCGTTGCAGGCGATTCGGTTGAGCCCAGATGATTGTTTCCTGGAGGGACATCCGGCGTCCAGGTCAGCGTTCGGGGAAGAGCGCCTTCTGTTATGAATGTGTAGAGATTTGTTTGCGGATCAAGTGATACGTTCCTGATCCTGATTTTATCGGATAGATTTTTGCCGGTGGGTGAAAGGTAAAATTGGCTGTGTTCTCCTCTAACCGATGACACAACCCGAAACGGTAGATGCGCGACGCTAGCGCCTGAAATTAACTGGAGTTCCTCCGCCACTTGAGATAAAGGAATGCTGATCACCACCGGATTGCGCTGCAGTTCACCGTTGGCAATTGGCGTGGAGTAAGACACTGCTACTCCGAGTGCCGCCAGAGGTCCTCCCGATACGGCGACTCTCGCTTTTTGAAGTAGATCAATGGCGCCTTGTAGGGAGAAAGGGGAATCTTCATATCCGGCAATCAGGCCGTCAGGAGCAGTGATCAGCGGTCGCGCCGAAGTCATCGCACCGTTGAAGGTGGGTAGCGAAATATTTTCGATACGGTATTTCGACCGAAAGACTGCATCGATATCTGCTTGTTCCTTACGCAGCGAGGCCTCGCGAGAGCTACTCCTTGATGAATCGGAAAGGTCCCCCGCCGAAAGCGCAGCCTTGGTTGCGTCTTGATGCGCGGCGGCCAGTTCCCGGTGTTTTTGTCGCATCGAGGTCAATTGTTGGTCGACGTCTTGGGGCTGGGCGTGGTTGAACTGATGGAGCAATTCGTTGAAATGCCCCGCCAATGCGGACGCAATTTTCTGTTTTCGTTCTTGTTCAGCTTGTTGCGCCATCGCTCGGGCTTGCGCTTGCTTTCGTGCCTGTTCTATCTGCTCGGCTGCAACACGAAGCTGTTCTTTCACGCGTTCGGCCGATTGAGCGCGGTCTATAAGGCTGGCAAATGTATTTGCTGTTCTTGTTAGATGTTGAACGGATTCTGAATGCAGAAGGGAGGCATGGTAGTCCTGCCATCGCTTTCCCAGCTTTGTCTTTTCTTGTAGAACAACCAGGTTATTAAGTGCTTCGAGTTCGGGCTTGCTGAGTGGCGGCTTGATGTTCGGATTGGCTTTTGCATAGGCAGCGATAGCTGCCCGCTCGGTTGTGATGATTTGGGTTACGATTGTCTTGTGATTTCTTAACAGTTGAGAAAGGGGCAAGCCGGTTGTTACCCCCAGCAGCGATGAAACTTTCTTCAGCAGAAATTCAGGCAGAAGTTGGAGATGGATGTTTTTTTCTTGGTTGATAAATCTGAGCTTGGCATCAAGGGTGGTTGTTGAGTTGTTTTTTTCAGCTTGGGTGCCAGTGAGGAACTGCTCGGCTGTCTGGGATGACTGCTCCAATTGTCCAGCGAGAATGTCTTTTTGCAGGGAAAGTCGCTTTAACTCTAACGCCGATCGGTACGCATCATCTATGGCGGCGTAAGCGACTGCAATATTCGGAGGGGAGGTCTGTAGGCTGTCCATTATTTTCTTGAAGGACAATTCCTTCATTAGAAAAAATGGATTCTGGCCGTAGAGCGAGTAGGCGCTTGTGGTGCGTGCTTGATAGTCCGACTCTTTGGCTTGAAGGGCTCTTGCCGTCGCCTGCTGTTCTGTAATTACTTTTTCAAACGGCGAAAGCTGGCGATCACCTAATGCGGATCTTTTTATCTGATCGAGTTCTTGTGTGGTGGTTTCGGTCAGTTTTATAAAAGTGTTGCTATATTCTGCATCGATGGATTCACTATTGGCTATCCGTTCTCTCAACATGTCATCCCATGCGTAGGGAATAGACGCGTTGTGTCTTTTTGAGCTTCTACCGGTCCCTCTATGAGGCCCATCGTTCAGCCCCCACGCTATAAAACCTCCAGTGTTGAAGTCCGGTAACCTTCGCCCTGTTATCGGGATGGGCGGTATTTCGTATGAGCCTGGGCCTAACTGTATATGCGGTCCCAAATATGTATCCGCGTTATCCATATGACTTATCCATGTCCGATTGGTGTCGCTAGTAAAAAGCACTCGCTGCTGCGCGTGCTGTGCAGGCGAAACAGGTTCCCCTAATTTTTCGACGGGAGTGCGGTAACTATCTACTACCCGGCCGGCTTGTATTTATGGCTGATGGGCATTGCAGAACGGAGCAGAGCAGTCACAAAGAAAAAGGGCCAGAGCCACCTCATCGGTGGCTCTGGCCCTTTTTACCCGTAGGGGTTTCAGCGAACCTGCACAACCACCTTGCCCACCGCCTTGCGCTGCCCCAGGTCATTGATCGCCTGGGCGGCGTTGCTCAACGGATAGACCTGCGACACCAACGGTTTCAACTTGCCTTCGGCGAACCAGCCAAACAGTTGTTGGAAGTTGGCGGCGTTGTCCTGCGGCTGGCGTTGGGCGAACGAGCCCCAGAACACGCCTACCACGGCAGCGCCCTTGAGCAAGGCCAGGTTCACCGGCAGCTCGGGAATGCGCCCGCTGGCGAAGCCGACCACCAGCAGCCGGCCGTTCCAGGCGATGGCGCGGACCGCCTGGTCGAACAGGTCGCCGCCCACCGGGTCGTAGATCACGTCGGCGCCCTGGCCGTCGGTGAGGCGCTTGATTTCATCCTTGAGGCTGGTTTCGGTGTAGTTGATCAGTTCGTCGGCGCCGGCGGCCTTGGCTACCGCGAGTTTTTCCGCGCTGCTGGCGGCGGCGATCACCCGGGCGCCCATGGCCTTGCCGATTTCCACCGCCGCCAGGCCGACGCCGCCGGAGGCACCGAGCACCAGCAGGGTTTCACCCGGTTGCAGGTTGGCACGTTGCTTGAGGGCATGCATCGAGGTGCCGTAGGTCATGCTGAAAGCGGCGGCGGTGTTGAATTCCATGGCGGCGGGAATGGGCAGCACGTTGTAGCCCGGGACTGCCACCTGTTCGGCGAAACTGCCCCAGCCGGTCAGCGCCATGACTCGGTCACCGACTTTCAGGTGACTGACCTTTTCTCCCACCTCGCGGACGACGCCCGCTGCTTCGCCGCCGGGGGAAAACGGGAAGGGCGGCTTGAATTGATATTTGCCTTCGATGATCAACGTATCAGGAAAATTCACCCCGGCGGCGTGCACGTCCAGCAGCACTTCGTTCTTCTTCACGACGGGGCTGGCGACGTCTTCCAGCACCAGCGATTCGGCGGGGCCGAATTCTTTGCACAGCACGGCTTTCATCAGGGCTATTCCTTTGGGAGTGATGGCCGATAAGTGTAGGTGTGAGAGTGAAGGGGTCAACGAGCATGCCCCGCCCTGATAGCCGGCCATAAGCTTGTGCTGGGACGAGAGGGCGGTATGCTGGGCCGCAAATCGAATGAGGAGTCGAATGTGAAAGCGTGGATCATGTTGATGCTGGCCCTGTCGTTGCCTGTGGCGGCGATGGCCGAAGAAGCCAAGGAAGCCAAAGAAGGCGAGGCGCCGAAGGTCAGTTACATCACGCTCAGCCCGCCATTCGTGGGCAACTATGGCCTGGACGGAACGACCAAGCTGAAGGTCTACAAGGCCGACGTTGCCCTGCGCGTGACCGGTGACGCCGCCGCTGCGGCGGTGAAGGCTAACGAGCCGTTGATTCGCAATCAGTTGGTGGCGCTGTTCGCCCAGCAGACGACCGAAACCATGAACAACCTTGAAGCCAAGGAAAAGCTGCGGCAGGAAGCGTTGAAGCAGACCCAGCAGGTGATGAACGACGAGACGGGCAAGCCGATGGTGGATGATCTGTTGTTCAACAACCTGATCATTCAGTAGGTTTGTCCGGGCGGGCCCCTTCGCGAGCAGGCTCGCTCCCACAGGAGTTTTGTGGGTAACACCAGTCCCCTGTGGGAGCGAGCCTGCTCGCGAAAGCGGCCGACAGGGCACTGCATTGGTCAGGATTTCAAGGCAATGACCGCCGCCCACTGCTCAGCTGTCACCGGCATCACTGACAGTCGCGAGCCTTTTTGCACCAGCGGCATTTCGGCCAGGGCGGCCTGCTGTTTGAGGTAGTCGAGCTTCAGCACCCGTGGGAATGTCTCGACATGGGCGACGTCGAGGGCGGTCCAGGGGTTTTTCTCCGGGCTGGCCTTGGCGTCGAAGTAATGACTGTCAGGTTCCAGGGCCGTTGGGTCGGGATAGGCGGCCTTGATGATTTTGCCAATTCCGGCAATGCCTGGCTCCGGGCAACTGGAGTGATAAAAGAGGAATGAGTCGCCTACCGCCATGGCTCGCAGGAAATTGCGCGCCTGGTAGTTGCGAACCCCGTCCCAGCGCGCTTGGCCGAGCTTTTCCAGGCCCTGGATGGACAATTCGTCGGGCTCGGATTTCATCAGCCAGTAGGCCATGATTTCTACTCCTGGGTGGTGGCGATAAAAAGGTTCAGCGATTTTATGACAAACCGACAGTCGGTTGACGCCAGCATTTGCGTGTCGGTTCACGTTGCCGCAAAATGCCGGCCTTCCAAGCTTGACGCTGCTGCACGGCCAGATAAGAAAACCGCTGCTGTCATCGTGTGTGATATGCCTTGAGGGGGGCAATCGATGAAACGCAAACCGGATTTGTTGTGGATCTTGGTCATTCTGTTCGGCCTGGGTGTCGTCACCACGGGTTATGCCCAGAGCTTATGGGCCAACAAAAATGATGCACCGATGGAAATCACCCAGCCCGCGCCGGCACTCAAGCGCTGAGCCGTCTTCTGGACGCCGCTGTTTCGCGGCGTCTAGCTCGCCAGATACCAACGCCTGTCACTGACCGTTCCCTGTAACGGTACATCCCAGCTTGCCTGCGCCAATCGTTCGACCTTCTGACACTCATGGGCCAGGCCCAGCAACGTCGGCTTGCGCCATTGTTTGCGTCGCGACAGATACGCCAGGCTGCGGTCATAGAAGCCGCCGCCCATGCCCAGGCGTCCGCCGGCATCGTCAAACCCCACCAACGGCAGCAATACCAGGTCCAATGTCCAGACTTTGCGCTGCCGGGCGATATTCTTGCGTGGTTCCGGGATGCGGAAACGATTAGGGCGCATTTTTTCGCCGGGATGGATCCGCTGGAACACCATCCTGGTCTGCGGCCAGGGACTGAGTACTGGCAGATAAATCGCCTTGCCCCGACGTTGAGCGGCGCGCAGCAGCAGGCGTGGGTCGATTTCACCGTCGTTGGGCAGGTACAGGGCGATGTGTCTTGCGCGGCGAAACAGCGGATGCTGTGCCAGTTGCCGATATAGCCCGTGTGCGGCTCGCCGTTGCTGGGCCGGGGTCAAGGCACGACGGGCCTGGCGTAGCAGGCGGCGAAGTTGTGGGCGGGGCGGCAACGCAGGTTCGGTCATATCGATGCTTCGCGAGACGGTGACATCGGCACAGCGTAACCGCAAACGGCGGGACCAGAAAACGCCAAACGCCAGAAACGACAATGCCAGTCATGATGACTGGCATTGTTTCAAGAATCAGGCTCCCCGGATGAACCGCTGTCGGCTTAGCCCTTGAACCCGAAAGTTCAAGGTGGAAGTTGCAGGAGGCGTTAAGGCTTTCCGTCAAGCGGACATGCACACCGGCCCCAACGTGCAACCCCCGTGGTTGTGCGTATCGGCTCAGGGACATCACCAACTGGCAAGCACCCCAGGGAGTGACGCAAGTATACCCCAGGCTGCCTCGCGAATCAGCCCTTGCTGACGTCCGGATCAGTAGCCAGTACCAGATCCACCCGATCGAGCAGGTCGCGGACCTGTTCGCGGGTCGAGCCGCTGACCTGTACGTCCGGCGTATCCTGGCGGTGGAGCAGGTCGTGGGTAATGTTCAAGGCGGCCATCACGGCGATGCGATCGGCGCCGATGACTTTGCCGCTGCTGCGGATCTCGCGCATCTTGCCATCCAGGTAACGGGCGGCGCTCACCAGGTTGCTGCGCTCTTCCTGGGGGCAGATGATCGAATACTCTTTATCGAGGATCTGCACGGTAACGCTATTGCTTGAACTCATGAGTCTTGCTCCAGGGCCTTGAGGCGCGAAATCATCGATTCGACCTTACGCCGGGCGATTTCGTTTTTTTCAATGAGGTGCGCGCGTTCCTCGCGCCAGGTTTTTTCCTGAGCTAATAGGAGTCCGTTTTGGCTCTTAAGTTGCTCGACCCGGTCAATTAGCAGCTCGAGTCTGGCCATCAGCGCTTGCAGGTCGGTGTCTTCCATTGTGTCCACTGAAGAATGTGTCTGATGGAGGGATTTGGGTCGCACAGCCTTTAATGGTCTTGGCGAGTCTGTCGATGTAGGATACAAGGCCTCCATTCTAGACATAGCGCCGTCTGGCGCCTAGCTGCCCATGCCCATTCAGAATTCTCCGTACCAAGCCTTTGCCACCCTGCTGAGCACCAGCGGCCACCCTGTCTCGCCCGCCGAGCTGCATGGCCTGCTGCTCGGCCGCAGCTGTGCCGGCGCCGGTTTTGATGCTGACGGCTGGTTGGCCGACGCCGCCGAACTGCTTGAAGGCGAGCCGGCGGACAACGTGCGCAACGCGCTCATCGGCCTGCAGGAAATGGTCAAGGGTGAATTGACCAGTGACGACATGACCGTCGTCCTGTTGCTGCCCACCGATGACGCGCCGCTGGCTGAACGCGCCGCTGCGCTGGGTCAGTGGTGCCAGGGTTTCCTGGCAGGCTTCGGCCTGACCCGCCGCGAATACGCCTTGAGCGATGAAGCCAAGGAAGTGTTGCAAGACCTGGCGGCCATCTCCCAGGTGCAGGACGCCCTGGAAGAATCCGACGACGGCGAGAGCGACTACATGGAAGTGATGGAGTACCTGCGGGTCGCGCCGTTGCTGCTGTTTACCGAGACCAAAAAAACCGCTGAACCGGCTGCCAAGCCGTCCCTGCACTGATCGCTTGAAAGGGAACACCGTCTGCCCATGATTCATATCCCGAAGTCGGAATACAGTCGTCGCCGCAAGGCCTTGATGGCGCAGATGGAACCCAACAGCATCGCAATCCTGCCCGCCGCCGCCGTTGCGATCCGCAACCGCGACGTCGAGCACGTCTATCGCCAGGACAGCGACTTCCAGTACCTCAGCGGCTTCCCCGAGCCGCAAGCGGTGCTGGTGCTGATGCCCGGTCGCGCTCACGGCGAGTACATCCTGTTTTGCCGCGAGCGCAACGCCGAACGTGAACTGTGGGATGGCTTGCGCGCCGGCCAGGAAGGGGCGATCCGGGACTACGGCGCCGACGACGCGTTTCCCATCACCGACATCGACGACATCCTGCCGGGCCTGATCGAAGGTCGCGACCGGGTCTATTCGGCCATGGGCAGCAACCCCGAATTCGACCGGCACCTGATGGAGTGGATCAACGTGATTCGCTCCAAGGCCCACCTTGGTGCCCAGCCGCCGAACGAATTTGTTGCCCTGGATCATCTGCTGCACGATATGCGCCTGTATAAATCGGCGGCGGAAGTGAAAGTGATGCGCGAAGCGGCGCGGATTTCCGCCCAGGCGCACATCCGCGCCATGCAAGCGGCACGTCCGGGGCTTTACGAATACAGCCTGGAAGCCGAGCTCGACTACGAATTTCGCAAGGGCGGCGCAAAGATGCCGGCCTACGGCTCCATCGTCGCGGCGGGGCGTAACAGTTGCATCCTGCATTACCAGCAGAACGACGCGCCGCTCAAGGATGGCGACCTGGTGCTGATCGACGCCGGTTGCGAAATCGACTGCTATGCCAGCGATATCACCCGTACCTGGCCGGTCAGCGGCAAGTTTTCGCCCGAGCAGAAGGCGATCTATGAGGTCGTGCTGGCGGCCCAGGAAGCGGCGTTCGCTGAAATTGGCCCGAACAAGCATTGGAACCAGGCCCATGAAGCTACGGTCCGGGTCATTACCGAGGGGCTGGTGCGTCTCGGGCTGCTGGACGGCGAGGTGGACCAGTTGATCGCCAGCGAAGCCTACCGGGCGTTCTACATGCACCGTGCCGGTCACTGGCTGGGCATGGACGTGCACGACGTCGGTGAATACCGGGTCGGTGGCGAATGGCGCGTGCTGGAGGTTGGCATGGCCTTGACCGTGGAGCCGGGCATCTATATTGCTCCGGACAATCGCAGCGTAGCGAAGAGATGGCGCGGCATTGGCGTGCGCATCGAGGATGACGTGGTAGTGACCAAGACCGGTTGTGAAATCCTGACCCGCGGCGTGCCGAAAACGGTCGCCGAGATCGAGGCCCTGATGGCCGCCGCACGGACTCAAGCGGCATGAGCCGGGTCAACGTGGCGATCATAGGTGGCGGCCTGGTCGGCGCGAGCCTGGCGCTCGCCTTGCAGGCAGGCGCCAAGGCCAGGGGGTGGAAGATCATGCTGATCGAGCCGTTCGCCCCCGGCGACACTTGGCAGCCGAGCTATGACGCGCGCTCATCGGCGCTCTCCTTCGGTGCTCGACAGATTTATCAGCGCCTGGGCCTCTGGCAGGAAATTTCCCGCCGCGCAGAACCGATCAAACAGATTCATGTTTCCGACCGCGGACGGTTTTCCACCGCACGGTTGTCCGCCATGGAGGAGGGCGTGCCGGCCCTCGGCTACGTGGTGGAAAATGCCTGGCTCGGCCAGTGCCTGTGGCAAGGGCTGGACAAGGATGTGGTCAGTTGGCGCTGCCCGGCGCAAGTCACCCGGATGGAGCCGCTAGTCGGTGGTTATCGTTTGACGCTGGATGACGAAACCACGCTGGAATGCGACCTCGCCGTACTGGCCGACGGTGGGCGCTCCGGATTGCGTGAGCAGTTGGGCGTCGGTGTGCGCAATCGCCCTTACGACCAGAGCGCGTTGATTGCCAACCTCACACCCAGCGAAGCCCACAACGGCGTGGCTTTCGAACGCTTTACCGACGACGGCCCGATGGCCTTGTTGCCGCTGCCGGAAAATCGTTGTGCGTTGGTCTGGACTCGCCAGGGCATGGATGCGCAACGGCTGGCGGCCCTCGACGAGCGTAGTTTTCTCAGTGAGCTGCAGAGTGTGTTCGGCTATCGCCTCGGCACGTTGAAGCAGGTGGGTGCGCGACACCTTTATCCGCTGGCGCTGGTAGAAGCCGAAGAGCAGGTACGTCCGCACCTGGCGATCCTCGGCAATGCTGCCCATAGCCTGCATCCGATAGCGGGCCAGGGCTTCAACCTGTCCTTGCGTGACGCGCAGGCGTTGGCCGATGCGTTGCTCGGGAGTGAGAGCACGCCTGGCGACTTCTCTGTATTGCAAGCCTATCGCGAGCGCCAGCGGATGGACCAGGCCCTGACCGTCGGCTTCTCCGACCAGGTCACGCGGCTGTTCAGCAGCGATCTGCCGCTGGTATCCGTGGGCCGCAATCTCGGCCTGCTGGGCCTTGACCTGCTGCCCCCGGCCAAGCGCTGGTTCGCTCGCCAGGCCATGGGCTTGGGGACTCGCCCCGATGCTTGATACGGCTCATTCCTTTCACCGGCGGCTCATGTCGCCAGCAGCACAGGCTTAAAGCATGGAATTGCGCGCAGATCTGTTGATTGTCGGTGCCGGCATGGTCGGCAGCGCCCTGGCGCTTGCGTTGCAGGGCAGCGGATTGCAGGTATTGTTGCTCGACGGCAGCCCGCTGAGCGTCAAACCCTTTGATTCCCTGGCAGCGTTCGAACCCCGGGTCAGCGCCCTGTCGGCGGCCAGCCAGCGGATTCTCGATCGTCTGGGCGTCTGGGACGGTATCGTCGCCCGACGCACCAGTCCCTACACCGACATGCATGTCTGGGACGGTAGCGGCACGGGGCAGATTCATTTTTCCGCCGCCAGCCTGCATGCCGAAGTGCTTGGCCACATCGTCGAGAACCGCGTCGTTCAGGATGCACTGCTGGACCGGTTGCATGACTGCGACCTGGGCCTGCTGGCCAATGCGCGCCTGGAGCAGATGCGCCGCTCCGGCGACGACTGGCTGCTGACCCTGGCTGACGGGCGCACCTTGCGCGCGCCACTGGTGATTGCCGCCGACGGGGCGAACTCCGCCGTGCGCCGACTGACGGGGGTCGCCACTCGCGAGTGGGACTACCTGCATCACGCGATCGTCACCAGCGTGCGCTGCGCCGGACCTCATCGCCAGACCGCTTGGCAACGCTTCACCGACAATGGTCCGCTGGCATTCCTGCCTCTGGCGCGCGATGGCGAGCAGGACTGGTGCTCGATCGTCTGGTCGACCACGCCTGGCGAAGCGCAGCGCTTGATGACACTGGATGACGGCGCTTTCTGCGCCGAACTGGAGCGGGCTTTCGAGGGCCGGCTAGGCGCGGTGCTCGGCGCCGATCCTCGCGTCTGCGTACCGCTGCGCCAACGCCACGCCAAGCGTTACGTGGCCGAAGGGCTGGCGCTGATCGGCGATGCGGCGCATACCATCCATCCCCTGGCCGGGCAGGGCGTCAACCTGGGTTTCCTGGATGCCGCGGTGTTGGCCGAGGTGCTGTTGCAGTCCGCCGGGCGTGGCGAGCGGTTGGCCGATCTCAAGGTGTTGAGCCGCTATGAGCGGCGGCGCATGCCCCATAACCTGGCGCTGATGGCGGCGATGGAAGGCTTCGAGCGGCTGTTCCAGGCCGATCCATTGCCGGTGCGCTGGTTGCGTAATACCGGTCTGAAGCTGGTAGACCGCATGCCGGAAGCCAAGGCGCTGTTCGTACGCGAGGCGTTGGGGCTGACCGGGGATCTGCCGGATCTGGCCAAGATCTGAAAGTTGTTTTGGAGCTTATGGCCTCATCGCGAGCAAGCTCGCTCCCACATTTGTCCAGTGCTGTCCTGTGGGAGCGAGCTTGCTCGCGATGGGGCCGGAACAGCCACCTCTTCCACCTGTGCAACATTTGGAAACGTGTCTACCCACTGTTCGATTGTGGTGCTAAATGTGAGTCCTTATCATTTGCGCTCTGTTCACAATCTAGAGACCGCTACCATGTCGGCCACCAAACGCCTGCTGTCCGCCCTCGCACTGACCCTGATCGGCACTTCCGTCGCCCAGGCTGCCGATGAGGTGGTGGTCTATTCGTCGCGCATCGATGAGCTGATCAAACCGGTTTTCGATGCCTACACCAAGAAGACCGGCGTCGCGGTGAAGTTCATCACCGACAAGGAAGCGCCCCTGATGCAGCGGATCAAGGCCGAAGACAAAAATGCCACCGCCGACCTGCTGCTGACCGTCGACGCCGGCAACCTCTGGCAAGCCGAGCAGATGGGCATTCTGCAGCCGTTCACCTCGCCGATAATCGATGCCAACATTCCCCCTCAGTATCGGGCGTCGTCCCACGCCTGGACCGGCCTGAGCCTGCGTGCGCGGACCATTGCCTACTCGACTGACCGGGTCAAACCGGGTGAGCTGACTACTTACGAAGCGCTGGCCGGCAAGGAATGGGAAGGCCGCTTGTGCCTGCGGACCTCGAAAAAGGTCTACAACCAGTCGCTGACCGCGACCCTGATCGAAACCCATGGTGCTGAAAAAACCGAGGAGATCCTCAAAGGCTGGGTCAGGAACCTGTCCACCGACGTATTCTCCGACGACACCGCGCTGCTTGAGGCGATCAATGCCGGCCAGTGCGACGTTGGCATCGTCAACACCTATTACTACGGCCGCCTGCACCAGCAGAAGCCAGACTTGAAGGTCAAGCTGTTCTGGCCGAACCAGGCGGACCGTGGCGTGCACATCAACCTCTCGGGTATCGGCCTGACCAAGCACGCGCCGCACCCGGACGCCGCGAAAAAACTGGTGGAATGGATGACCACGCCTGAAGCGCAAAGCATCTTCGCCGACGTGAACCAGGAATTCCCGGCCAACCCGAAAGTCCAGCCGTCCAAGGAAGTCGCCGCCTGGGGCCAGTTCAAGGCCGATACGCTGCCGGTGGAAGTCGCGGGCAAACGCCAGGCCGAAGCCATTCGCCTGATGGATCGTGCCGGCTGGAACTGAGACGATCCCTTTCAGCTCATTGACGACCCGTGGCGAGGGAGCTTGCTCCCGCTGGGCTACGCAGTAGCCCCAAAGCCCCAGATCATGCCCCGGCATATAGGTCCTGGCAGATATCCCGGGAGGGCTTCGCCCTCCAGCGGGAGCAAGCTCCCTCGCCACATGACCGTTTGTCTTACGAGAGTTTTCCTTGACCCACCCCGCCCAACGCCGCTGGTATCCCCTGGTCTTCGCCGTCGCTGCGCTGGTCCTGTTGCCGTTGAGCGTGCTGTTGCTGTCCTGGCAGAGCATCGACGCGCAGATCTGGTCCCACTTGTGGGAGACCCAGATGCCGCGCCTGCTGGGTAATACCCTGACGCTGATCCTGGGTGTGGGTGTCGGCGTGACGTTGTTGGGGGTCAGTCTGGCGTGGCTTACCAGCCTTTGCGAATTCCCCGGTCGGCGCTGGCTCGATTGGGCGTTGATGTTGCCGTTCGCGATTCCCGCCTATGTGCTGGCGTTTGTTTTCGTCGGCCTGCTGGATTTTGCCGGCCCGGTGCAGACCCTGATGCGCGAATGGTTCGGCAGCGGCTTGCGCCTGCCCCGGGTGCGGTCGACCGGTGGGGTTATCCTGGTGTTGGTGCTGGTGTTCTATCCGTATGTCTATCTGCTCGCGCGTAGCGCCTTCCTGGCCCAAGGCAAGGGATTGATGGAAGCGGCCCGGGTACTCGGCCAATCGCCCTGGCAGGCGTTCTGGCGGGTGGCACTGCCGATGGCCCGACCGGCCATTGGCGCGGGCGTGGCGCTGGCGCTGATGGAAACCCTGGCGGATTTTGGCGCGGTGTCGGTGTTCAACTTCGACACCTTTACCACCGCCATCTATAAAACCTGGTACGGCTTCTTCAGTCTTTCCAGCGCCGCCCAACTGGCCAGTCTCTTGCTGCTGGCGGTGATGGTGGTGCTCTACGGTGAACGCCGTGCCCGAGGAGCACAGCGGGCCAGCAACGAACGGCCCCGGGTCAAGGCGCTTTACCATTTGCGCGGTTTCAAGGCGGCGGCGGCCAGCAGCTGGTGCCTGTTGGTTTTCGCGTGCGCGTTCGTCATTCCGGTGCTGCAACTGGTGGTGTGGTTCTGGCAGCGCGGTCGGTTTGACTTGGACGAGCGTTATGCCGGGTTGATCATCCATACCCTCTATCTGGGCGGCCTGGCGGCCCTGGTCACCGTCTGCGTGGCCTTGCTGCTGGCGTTCGCCCGTCGCTTGGCGCCGACCCGCCCGATCCGCGCCGGTGTCGGCCTGGCGAACCTGGGTTATGCCTTGCCGGGTTCAGTGCTGGCGGTGTCGATCATGCTTGCGTTCAGCTATCTGGACCGTGAGTTGGTCATTCCGCTATCGACCTTGCTCGGCGGGGCGGGCAAGCCGTTACTGTTGGGCAGTTTGTCGGCGTTGCTGCTGGCCTACCTGATACGTTTCCTGGCCGTGGCCTACGGTCCGCTGGAAAGCAGCCTGGCGCGGATTCGTCCGTCATTGCCCGAGGCCGCACGAAGCCTTGGCGTCAGTGGGCCACGACTGTTTTTCAAAGTGTATCTGCCGTTGCTACTCCCTGGCACGTTGAGCGCGGCGTTGCTGGTGTTTGTCGATGTGCTCAAGGAAATGCCCGCCACCCTGCTGATGCGCCCGTTCGGCTGGGACACGCTGGCAGTGCGGGTCTTTGAGATGACCAGCGAGGGGGAGTGGGCACGGGCTGCATTGCCGGCGCTGACCCTGGTGCTGGTCGGGCTGTTGCCGGTCATCGGATTGATACGGCGCTCGGCTCATCGACGCGTTCTGAATTAATTGAGAGCGGCTCCAGGTGCCAGTGCCATGGCATGCGGATACAATGCGCGGCATTCGGTGCGGTCCGTCCGTCGGACCGGGTAGCTGAGGGCGCTTTTTTTCAGGCGTTCGTGCTGTGCAGTACCCGTCCGCACCTTCGCCACGCCCGGAAGGAGAAACCCATGGGACAGCGTACGCCTCTGTATGACCTGCATCTCGCCCTTGGCGCGAAGATGGTCGATTTTGGCGGTTGGGATATGCCTTTGCACTACGGCTCGCAGGTCGAGGAACACCACCAGGTGCGCCGCGATTGCGGTGTGTTCGATGTGTCCCACATGACCGTGATCGACGTTGCCGGCCCCCAGGCCAAGGCCTGGCTGCAGCGCTTGCTGGCCAATGACGTCGATCGCCTCCAGGACACCGGCCGTGCGCTATACAGCACGATGCTCAATGAGCGCGGTGGCATCGTCGATGACATGATCATCTACCGGGTCGAGTACGGTTACCGGCTGGTGTTCAATGCCTCGACCCGCGACCAGGACCTGGCTTGGATGCAGGCACAGCTCGGTGAATATGATGTGCAACTGCACGAGCGTCCCGAACTGGCGATGCTGGCCATCCAGGGGCCGCAGGCCCGGCACAAGATTGCCGAACTGGTCACGCAATCACGCGGCCAATTGATCCAGCAGCTCAAGCCCTTCGAAGGTCGTGCCGACGGTGACTGGTTCATTGCCCGTACCGGCTACACCGGTGAAGATGGTTTGGAAATCGTCCTGCCGGCCCATGAAGCCCCGAGCTTTTTCAACGATCTGGTGGGCGCTGGCATTCCTCCCATCGGCCTTGGGGCTCGCGATACCTTGCGCCTGGAGGCGGGCATGAATCTCTATGGCCAGGACATTCACCAGGATGTTTCGCCGCTGGCCTCCAACATGGCCTGGAGCATCGCCTGGGAACCTGCGAGTCGCCAGTTCATCGGCCGCTCGGCGCTGGAAGCCGAACTGGCGGCTGGCGTGCAGCACAAACTGGTCGGGCTGGTACTTGAGGAGCGCGGTGTTCTGCGCGCTCATCAGGTGGTCCGCATCGCCAATGTTGGCGAAGGAGAGATCACCAGTGGTAGTTTTTCTCCTACGCTTAGCAAGTCGATTGCCTTGGCACGTGTTCCGATGGCTACCGCCGACCGTGCCGAGGTGGAAATTCGTGGCAAGTGGTACCCGGTACGGGTGGTCAAGCCGACCTTCGTCCGCCATGGCAAAACCCTGATCTAACCTTTTGCGGCGGGCCGCCGGCCGCTGACACTTTCTCTTGAGGACACAGAATATGAGTGATATCCCCGCCGAACTGCGTTTTGCCGAAAGCCACGAGTGGGCCCGCCTGGAAGCCGACGGTACCGTCACCGTAGGCATCAGCGACCATGCGCAGGAAGCTTTGGGCGATGTGGTGTTTGTCGAGCTGACCGAGGTCGGTAAGGTTTTTGCTGCTGGTGATCAGGCTGGAGTGGTGGAGTCGGTCAAGGCCGCTTCCGACATCTACGCCCCCATTTCCGGCGAAGTGATTGCGATCAATGAAGAGTTGAGCGGCTCGCCGGAGTTACTGAACTCCGATCCGTACGGCGCCTGGATCTTCAAGCTCAAGCCAAGCGACAAGGCCGAGTTGGACAAGTTGCTCGATGCTGCCGGCTACAAGACTGCTATCGGCGAGTAATACTTTATACCTGTGGGAGCGAGCCTGCTCGCGAAGGCGATAAATCAGCAACATCGAGGTTGGCTGACACACCGCTTTCGCGAGCAGGCTCGCTCCCACGTTGGTTTGTGAGATGTCCGTCGGGCAAAAAAATGCCGCTCAATCGAGCGGCATTTTTTATCGGCCGGAAATCATTCCTGGGCGACGGCGTTTTTCGCCAGGATCGCGTTGGCCAGTTCCATGTCGGTGGCTTGCAGGCTTGGGTTGTCGGCACGGACTTTCTGCATCGCGGCTTCCAGGTAGGGGCCACGGATGCCGCCGTCACTGGCGACGAAGCTGCCGGCGTCGTCCTGGGCGGCGACGATCAGCTTGTTGTCCTTGAAGGTCAGGTAGGTAGAACCGGTGGTCGCACCGGATGAGATGACGTTACGCCAAAACGTGTCGGCCATTGCCGAGCCAACAGGAAGAGAAAGCAAGGCCAGGGTCGCGACAGCAAGTTTGAGACGCATGATAGGTGACTCCACAGGGTTAACTATGACTTTGGATTGCCGCAGCCTTGATTCAGTTCCATGACCCGTCAGTCAGCCCTCGCCACACGCTACTTCTGTTCACTCTGTGGCGTCACCCGCAGCACTTCTTCGACCGTGGTCAGGCCCGCCGCTACCTTTTGTGCGCCCGAGAGCCGCAGGCTGCGCATGCCTTCCTTGAAGGCCTGGCGGCGCACGGCGAGCAGGTCGGTGTCTGGGTGGATCAGGCCTTTGACGCTGTCGCTCAACTGCATGATCTCGTACACCCCGGCCCGCCCCCGATAGCCGGTATCGCGGCATTCCGAGCAGCCGACAGCCTGCTGGGCGTTGGTCGGCAGCGGGGCCTGCCAGGGCCTCGTCAGGGTTTGCCAGTCGTCTTCATCCAGGGTGATGGGCGCCTTGCAATGTGGGCACAACGTACGCACCAGGCGCTGGGCCATGACTCCGAGCACTGTGGCCTTGATCAGGTAATGCGGCACGCCGAGCTCCAGCAGGCGGCTGATGGCGCTCGGCGCGTCGTTGGTGTGCAGGGTCGAGAGGACGAGGTGTCCGGTGAGTGCTGCCTGGATTGCCATTTCGGCGGTTTCCAGGTCACGGATCTCGCCGATCATGATGATGTCCGGGTCCTGCCGCATCAACGCACGTACGCCCGCCGCGAAAGACAGCTCGATGTTGTGCTGGACCTGCATCTGGTTGAACGAGGCCTCGACCATCTCGATCGGATCCTCGATGGTGCAGAGGTTCACTTCCGGCGTCGCCAGTTTTTTCAACGTCGTGTAGAGCGTCGTGGTCTTGCCGGACCCGGTGGGGCCCGTGACCAGAATGATGCCGTTGGGCTGGCGGGTCATGTCCTGCCAGCGACGCAGGTCATCGGCGGAGAAGCCCAGCTGGTCGAAATCCTTGAGCAATACTTCCGGATCGAAGATCCGCATCACCATTTTTTCGCCGAACGCGGTCGGCAAGGTCGACAAGCGCAACTCCACTTCGTTGCCGTCGGGAGTCTTGGTTTTGACGCGACCATCCTGGGGCTTGCGCTTTTCCGCGACGTTCATGCGCCCCAGGCTTTTCAGGCGACTGATGATCGCCATCGTCACCTGCGGCGGGAACTGATAGACGGTGTGCAGCACCCCGTCGATGCGAAAGCGTACGGTGCCCTGCTCCCGGCGCGGTTCGATGTGGATATCGCTGGCCCGCTGCTGGAAGGCGTACTGGAACAGCCAATCGACGATGTTGACGATATGGGCGTCGTTGGCGTCCGGCTCCTGGTCGCTGGCGCCGAGGTTGAGCAGTTGTTCGAAGTTGGTCAGGTTGCTCGGTTGCTGATCGACGGTAGTAGCGCCGCTGACGGATTTGGCCAGGCGATAGAATTCCACGCTCAGGCGCTGGATATCCACCGGGTTGGCAACCACCCGCCTGACCGGCAGCTTGAGCACGTGGGTCAGGTCGGCTTCCCAACTGCTGACGTAAGGCTGGGCACTGGCGACGGTGACGGCGTCACGGTCAACCGCCACTGCGAGAATCTTGTGACGTTGCGCAAAGGCATAGGACATCAGCGGCGTAACGGCCGCCACGTTGATCTTCAACGGGTCGATGCGCATGTAGGGTTGGTCGGCCTGCTGGGCCAGCCACAGCGTCAGGTTCTCAAGGTCCAGGCGCTTGCCGGGTCGGCTGAGGTCGTCCAGGTGCTGGTTGGCGATGAACTCCAGCGGGTGCAACTGGCTGTTGGCGTTATGCCGCCGCCGGGCGTTGAGCGCGGTTTCGGCTGAATCCTGGCTGATGAGGCCCTGGGCGACCAGTTGGCGGAGCAGATCGTTAAGGTCCAGCCAGCGGTCCTGAGTGGCGTGTTTGGTGGACATGGGCGTTCGGGTTCCTATTGGACAGTTGCAGCAAAGCCGCGATGCAGACGCTTCGGCGTCCCGGCTTGTTGTGCAAAAGAATAGTCCCGACCTTATGGACCGTTGGGCCACTACCCGACCAATGCGTTTCCAATTCTTGCCTGCGCCCCCCTCAACCGGCCGCCAGAACCCGTCCGGCCCGCGTGATATCGGCGTCCTGCAGGTCCACAGAGCACATGCTGATCAGGTTACGTAATTTTTCAGCAATGACCTGGGCGCGGTGCCAGCTCAGCCCATCCAGGACAATGTCCAGCGTCAGCAGATCGTCTTGACGCTCGACGTGGACCTGCTGTGGCGTCAGGCCCTGCAAGGCGAACAGATTCAATGCTCGACACAGCACGTCCGGCTCGGCTTCGGCCTGCATCTGATAATGCACGCGGCAATGGGCGTTGGCGGCGTGCCAGGCGTCGGCGCGGGTCGGGGCGGTGGATACGGTTGCGAGTGAGTGCATGTTCGGTCTCCTGGAGGTCGGGAGAAATATTTACATGCGCCGGAGGGTATTTCTTACCTAAGATGAGCTATTTCGAACCTATGTTGAATAAACTGATTCGCATATCGGAAAACTACAGGTTTATTTATGCACAATGAGCTGGATAGCTTCGACCGCAGGATACTGGCGTTGCTGCAAGAAGATGCTTCGCTGTCCAGCGCGCAGATCGCCGAGCAGGTTGGCTTGTCCCAGTCGCCCTGTTGGCGTCGGATTCAGCGGATGAAGGAGGAGGGGATCATTCGGGGACAGGTGACGCTGCTGGACCGCAAGAAAATCGGCCTGAACACGCAGATCTTCGCCGAAATCAAGCTCAACGCCCACGGTCGCTCGAATTTCACCGAGTTCACCGAGGCGATCCGCGGGTTTCCCGAGGTGCTGGAGTGCTACGTGCTGATGGGGTCGGTGGATTTTCTGCTGCGCATCGTCACGGCGGACATCGAGGCGTATGAGCGATTCTTTTTCGAAAAGCTGTCGATGGTGCCGGGGATTCAGGAGGTGAACTCGATCGTGGCGCTGTCGGAGATCAAGTCGACGACGAGTTTGCCGGTGGTGCGCTGAGCTTGTTTTTGCGATGTTTGGGCTGGCCTCATCGCGAGCAAGCTCGCTCCCACAGTTGATCTTCAGCGGCCACAAAATCTGTGTGCAACGCTGGACCCTGTGGGAGCGAGCTTGCTCGCGATGGCGATCTTACAGGCGCAGCAAAGTCTTCCAGGCCCGATTCTGGTAAACCGCAATCGCCTGCTGCTTGCGCGCATCCAGGAGTTCGTCGGTGATCGGTTCGTTGGCCAGTTGCGCCAGCTTGTTCAATTCGCCGTAGAGCCGGTCCATCTCAGGAATTTCCAGCACCTGGCGGGCATGATGCAGCCAGGCCTGGATACGTTCGATGCGCGGCAGTTGCTCGGCCAGGTCTTCCGGCTGTTGCTGGTAGCGTTGCAGTTGCAGCGACGAAGCTTCTTCGCTGAGCAGGCGCGGCAGCCAGCTGCCCAGTTGCGCCGCGCCCTGGCGATTGCCGCGGGTGTTGCGGTCGGCGGTCCAGCTGCGGGCGAGCAACCAACGCGAAGCTTCAAGGGAGAAGAGGCCCCAGCGCGGGTCCTGCAGCTCTTCGAGGAATTGCTCCGGCGCCGCCTTGCGCACGTCTTCGTCGTCGAGGCCGGCCTGGACCAGCGGACGCCAGTCTTCCAGCAGCGCATCCAGAGCGACGCGCAGATCATGGGTCGATTGGCGCGGCGCGGCCTGGCCGAGGCTGCTGAGCAACGCGCGCAGTTCGGCGAGGTTTTCCACCCAGTCCTGCAACAGGCGCCAGTGGCCGTTGAAACGATATTGTTCGGCCAGGCGCTGGCTGCTGCCCAGCAAATGCCAGCTCAATGCGCCAAAAGCATCGTCCAGCGGCGTTTCGGCCGTCAGTTGCGGAGCCGGCAGGCTCAGGGCGTAACTGCTCGCATCATGCAGGCGATAGCCACGTTCAGCCTTGCTGATGTCGCAAGGCATCAAGGGCAGGGTCGCGGCCAGTTCGGCGGCCAGTTCCAGCAGGGCGGCGGGTTCGCCTTCGCGCAGTTCCAGTTCCAGCTCGCAGATTTCTTCCTTCTGCTTGCCGACCACCACGTGGCCCAGGTCCAGGGCGGCCTCGATGACCACCTTGGCTTTGCCGCGGCCCCAGGCAATTTCGGCGCGCTCGCGAACGAAATCGGTGGTGAAAATCGCCTTGAGGGTTTTTTTGTCCAGGTCCGCCAGTGCCTCGGGCCAGCATTCGCCGTCGAGCTTCTTCAGGTCGAGCTTGGCCTTGGGCAGGTGCCAGTCGTATTCGTTGCGCTCGGACAGGCCGGCAACGCTCTGGCCACGGGTCTTGAGGGTCTGGATGACTTCTTCGCCGTCGCGGCGCAGGCGCAGGGCAACCTTGGCCCGGGCGAGGTCACGTTCCGGCGTGTCGAAGTACTGGTTCATCAATTCGTGGCGTTCCCAGCCACTCTTGTTGCGTTTTTTCAACAGCGGATGCTCGCGCAAGGCTGCCAGGGTCTCGCGGCTGACGCGGAGTTTGATTTCGGTTTCTTTCTGCATGGCCGGAAAATCCAGGAATCGGGTGCGCAGCCGGGGGAAGATGTGGCTGCCAGGGTCGTGCAGTGTACAGGACTCGTCGGTCCTCCGCGCCGAACGGTTCCATCCTTGCTCTCGATGGTTCTATGATGGACCCCATTTTGTAAGCCCCGGGAGCCAGCGATGCCTTTGCCGTCCATGAAAGATCAGTTCGCTGCCCTGATCGCCGCGCCTTCGGTCAGTTGTACCCAGCCCAAGCTGGACCAGTCCAACAGCGCCGTGATCGAGCTGCTGGCAGGCTGGCTGTCGGAACTCGGATTCTCCTGTGATATCCAGCAGGTCAGCCCCGGCAAGTTCAACCTTCTCGCCAGCTTCGGCACGGGGCCCGGCGGGCTGGTGCTGGCCGGGCACAGCGACACGGTGCCGTTCGATGGCGCGTTGTGGCAGACCGACCCGCTCAAGCTCACCGAGGTCGGCGGGCGCTGGGTGGGCCTGGGCAGTTGTGACATGAAAGGTTTTTTCGCCCTGGCCATCGAAGCGGTGCGGCCGTTGCTGGACCAGCCGTTCAAGCAGCCGTTGCTGATCCTCGCCACCTGCGATGAAGAAAGCTCCATGGCGGGCGCCCGTGCCCTGGCCGAGGCCGGGCGGCCGCTCGGACGCGCGGCGGTGATAGGCGAACCGACGGGGCTGAAGCCGATCCGCATGCACAAGGGCGTGATGATGGAGCGTATCGACATCCTCGGGCGCAGCGGCCATTCCTCCGACCCGAGCCTGGGCCGCAGCGCGCTCGAAGCGATGCACGACGCCATGGGCGAGCTGCGTGGCCTGCGCCTGCAATGGCAGCGTGAGTTCCGCAATCCACAGTTCACCGTGCCGCAGCCGACCCTGAATTTCGGTTGTATTCATGGCGGCGACAATCCCAACCGGATCTGCGGCCAATGCTCCATGGAGTTCGACCTGCGCCCACTGCCAGGCATGGATCCAGAGGTGCTGCGGGCGGCGATCCGGCAGAAGCTCGACCCCATCGCCGAACGCCATCAGGTGAAGATCGACTACGCACCGCTATTCCCCGAAGCGCCCCCGTTCGAGCAGGCCGAGGACGCCGAGCTGGTGCGGGTGGCCGAACGGCTCACCGGGCATCGTGCCGAAGCAGTGGCGTTCGGCACCGAAGCGCCTTATCTTCAGCGCCTCGGTTGCGAAACCGTGGTATTGGGGCCTGGCGATATCGCCTGCGCCCACCAGCCTGGCGAATACCTTGAAATGTCACGTTTGCAGCCTACCGTGCAGCTGTTGCGACAGTTGATCGGCCATTACTGCCTGACACCGGCCAGCGCCGGTTAAATTGTCCGCTTGCGGACCCGTATTCATGAGGAGAGCGCGCGTGTCGCCAAGCCTGTTCCGACGATAACCACCAGCCCGCTGTGCGTTCCGCTTCGTCTTTTTTAGGCTGTTATTTATTACAGGCCCAGGTTCATGCCCGAATACGTCAATTGGCTTCGTCACGCTTCGCCCTATATCAACGCCCACCGCGATTGCACCTTCATCGTCATGCTGCCTGGCGACGGGGTGGAGCACCCCAACTTCGGCAACATCGTCCATGACCTGGTGTTGCTGCACAGCCTCGGCGTGCGGCTGGTGCTGGTGCACGGTTCGCGTCCGCAAATCGAGACCCGCCTCGCTGCCCGCGGCCTGACGCCGCACTATCACCATGGCATGCGCATCACCGATGCCGCGACCCTGGAGTGCGTGATCGACGCGGTCGGTCAGTTGCGCATTGCCATCGAGGCGCGCCTGTCGATGGACATGGCTTCTTCGCCGATGCAAGGCTCGCGGTTGCGCGTGGCCAGCGGCAACCTGGTTACCGCGCGGCCGATCGGCGTGCTCGAAGGCGTGGACTATCACCACACCGGGGAAGTGCGTCGGGTTGACCGCAAGGGCATCAACCGACTGTTGGATGAGCGCTCGATCGTTCTGCTGTCGCCGTTGGGCTATTCACCGACCGGGGAGATTTTCAACCTGGCGTGTGAAGACGTCGCGACCCGGGCGGCCATCGATCTGGCCGCCGACAAACTCCTGTTGTTCGGCGCCGAGCAGGGCCTGATCGGCGAGGATGGGGGGCTGGTTCGCGAGCTGCGTCCGCAACAGGTCCCGGCTCATATGCAACGCCTGGGCAGCGATTACCAGGCCGAGCTGCTCGATGCGGCGGCGCAGGCCTGCCGGGGCGGCGTGGCGCGTAGCCACATCGTCAGCTATGCCGAGGACGGTGCGCTGCTGGCCGAACTGTTCACCCGCGATGGCAGCGGCACGCTCGTGGCCCAGGAACAATTCGAGGTGGTGCGCGAAGCCGCCATCGAGGATGTCGGCGGCTTGCTGGACCTGATCAGTCCTTTGGAGGAACAGGGCATTCTGGTACGGCGTTCCCGCGAGGTGCTGGAGCGCGAGATCGAGCAATTCAGCGTGGTCGAGCGCGAAGGCATGATCATCGCCTGCGCGGCGCTGTACCAGATCGCCGATTCGGATGCCGGGGAACTCGCCTGCCTGGCGGTGAACCCGGAATACCGCCACGGTGGCCGGGGCGATGAGCTGCTGGAGCGGATCGAAACCCGGGCCCGCGCCCAGGGACTCAAGACTCTGTTCGTGCTGACGACCCGGACCGCCCACTGGTTCCGCGAGCGCGGTTTCGAGCCCAGCAGTGTCGACCGCCTGCCGGCGGCGCGGGCTTCGTTGTACAACTATCAGCGTAATTCGAAAATCTTCGAAAAATCGCTGTAAACGACCCGCCTATCCAATCACGCTGCCGCGACTTTCTTGATTTCAGACAATCAGCGACTAGTCTGGAGAGCCTCAAGATCGCGGCATGCGCACGCATTGGCATGTCGCGCGCGAGCCCCGACGAAACACCATTCAGGAATCCGCGGCGTCGCCGATAAGCCGAGTCAGGGCTTGATGACGCTTTGATGGCAAGCATATGTCGAAACGAGCTGAAAACTAGTGAAACAATTCTTTTTGGATTTATAAAGAATCCATTATTCTTCCGGCCGGTGTCGCGGGGTTAGACCATGGTCGTAGTCCGAAAGGGTTACGGTTGACTTGCCAGTCACGGTCTGGCGCTAATCGCGCATCCGCGGATTCCGGGCGTTCGAACCGGAACCAAAGACACACAAGAATTAGAAAACGAGAGGAGCGATACATGAAGAAGTCCACCTTGGCCCTGGCTGTGGCCGTTGGGGTAATGGCGCAGCAGGCAGGCGCCGCCGGTTTCATCGAGGACAGCAAGGCGTCCGTCAGTTCTCGCACCATGTACTTTGACAACGACAACCGTGAAGGCGCTGAAGACCAGCGTGAAGCGGCGACCGGCCTGAAGTTCGACTACAAGTCCGGCTTCACTCAAGGTGTCGTTGGTTTTGGTATCGACGCCCAGGCAATGGTTGGTCTTCACCTTGATGGTGGTAAAGGTCAGCGTCCAGACGCCAATAACTCCTTCTCGCCAAGTGACTCCGACGGGTCCGCGGAGCACAGCTGGAGCCGTGGGTCGGCCAACGTGAAGGCGCTTTTCTCCAAGACCGAGGCCCACCTGGGTGGTGCTCTGCAGCCTAACCTGCCGATCCTGGTCGCCAATGATGGCCGTCTGCTGCCGCAAACCTTCGAAGGTGGCACTATCACCTCCAAGGACCTGGACAACGTGACGTTCAACGCCGGTCAACTGGAGCGCGCCGTAGGCCGTGCCGGTACCAACAGTACTGGCTTGGCAGTGGCAGGTGGTACCGAAGACAGCAACCAGTTCCGTTACGCCGGTGCTGACTGGAAGGTCACCAAGGACCTGACCCTGCAGTACTACTACGCCAACCTGCAGGATTACTACAAACAGCACTTCCTGGGTGCGGTACACGTTTTCCCGATCACCGAAGGCCAGTCGTTCAAGACTGACCTGCGTTACTTCGACAGCAGCTCGGACGGCCGTAACGGCGATTCCACCCATTTCTTCAACAACAACGGTGGTTACGCCAAGACCCCGGGCGAGGTCGATAACAAGACCTGGAGCGCCATGTTCACCTACACCCTGGGTGGCAGCGCGTTCCTGTTGGGTCATCAGCAAGTCGGCGATGACGGTGGTTTCGTCTACCTGAACCAGGGCAACCTGCTCAATGACAGCGGCCGCAACGAAGGCGCCGGTGGCTCGAGCTTCTACCTGTTCACCGATAGCATGATCCATCAGTTCGTTCGTGCGGGTGAGAACACCACCTTCGGTCAATACTCGTACGACTTCACTGGCCTGGGCGTTCCTGGCCTGAAGGCAGCGATTGCCTACCTGCACGGTGACGACATCAAGTCTGCTACCGGCGGAAGCGAAACTTCCGAGTGGGAACGCGACATGCGCCTGGATTACGTCGTCCAGCAGGGCCCGCTCAAGGGCTTCGGCACCACCCTGCGTCATGGCTCCTACCGTGGCAGCAGCACCGGTATCGCCGACCAGGATCAGACCCGCCTGATCTTCAACTACACTTACAACTTCATGTAAGACGTAGCGAAGTAAAAAAGCCCCGCCCGGCAGCACGCCGGGCGGGGCTTTTGCGTTTTTGGCTCAGCGAGCCGGATAGAGTCTTTATCCCTTGGACTGCGCCGCGTCCTTGCGCAAGATGTACGCGCTGAACCCGAGGAAATCGTCCAAGTGCCCGGTAATGATTGCGATCATGATCGGCAGTTGCAGGGCTTGATAGTCATGCACGGCGATGTTCCTGAAGCCCACCATGTTCTTCAGGTTTTTCACCAGGCCTTCCTCCAGCCAGCCACCTTGCAAAAGCAGCTCGAATGTATCGCGAGCACTTTGCGGAACACCCAGCCGCTCACGTCGAATCAAGTGCTGTCCCATGTCCAGTGCCGCTTCACACGCCCGTTGGATGTTCAGGACTGCCGAGTCCTGGCGAGTGAAATCGGTGGCAAACGTAGCGGGATCTTTCTCGTATTCTTCCCGCACCCTGGCGACGCAACGCTCGATACTTGCTGCCTTGTTGATCAAAACATCATCGGCCATACACGCTGCCTTCTTCCTGAATATCCTTGAGCAAGCCTGCCCGAGCCTCATCCAGAGCGGTTTTTTCGCTGAGAATGAAACATTCATACAAACCCGCCTGTACGTCTCTGGCCCAGAGCCGCTGGCCTCGGGTCACGATCTGGTATTGCATGACGGTCGTTGCCGCGCGTAGATCGATCAGATCGACGGGACTGCCAGCGATATCGGCCAACTCTCCTGAGAGCTGCCACAGCGAAACAGGATCGACCTCGCCGGACAAGAGCACCGCCAGATCGACGTCGCTGTCAGGTCCCGCGGTGCCCTGTGCATGGCTACCGAACAGGTAAACCGCCAGCAGCCCAGGGAGATGGTGATGCAGATAAGACAACAAGGCTTGAGTGTTCATGCTGCCTATCCTAGCCGCTCATTCTGAAATCGCCGCAATAATTTGCGGAGTGCAGATGCAGAACAAAAAAAGCCCCGCCCGGCAGCACGCCGGGCGGGGGCTTTTGCGTTTCGGGTCTGGCCCACCCCTGTAGCCTTCCCCGAAGTTTCTCCTCTTTCCAGCAACTCGAGGCCTTCTCGAAACCTCGACAATGATCTTGGTCCGATATACGCCAAGGCGCCAATGAACAGTTTTTTATATTCCATCAAGATCTAGCCAAATGGGTATTCATTCTTTTTCAAGCAATGAAAAGCGGTGCACAGTTGGGCCACAACTACTCAACCAGGAGCTGCACCATGAGCCTCAGACTCGGCGACATCGCCCCCGATTTCGAACAGGATTCCAGCGCCGGCAAGATTCGCTTCCATGAATGGCTCGGTGATAGCTGGGGTGTGTTGTTCTCTCATCCAGCGGATTTCACCCCGGTGTGCACCACCGAGCTGGGCCTTACCGCCAAGCTCAAGGATGAATTCGCCAAGCGCGGCGTCAAGGCCATTGCCCTTTCGGTAGACCCGGTGGACTCGCATCACAAGTGGATCGAGGACATCAACGAAACCCAGAATGCCGTGGTCAATTTTCCGATCCTGGCCGACGCTGACCGCAAGGTATCCGACCTCTACGACCTGATCCACCCCAACGCCAGCGACACGTTGACCGTGCGTTCCCTGTTCGTGATTGACCCGAACAAGAAGATCCGCCTGACCATCACCTACCCGGCGAGCACCGGACGCAACTTCAATGAAATCCTGCGGGTGATCGATTCCTTGCAGCTGACCGACAACCACAAGGTCGCCACGCCGGCCAACTGGCAGGATGGCGATGAAGTGGTGATCGTGCCGTCGCTCAAGGATGAGGAGGAACTCAAGCAGCGCTTTCCCAAAGGCTATCGCGCCGTCAAACCTTACCTGCGCCTGACTCCGCAGCCCAATCGCTGAGGCAAAACCAGAACCAGAACCTGTGGGAGCGAGCCTGCTCGCGAAGGCGGTCGATCAGCCAGTATTGAGGTCGAGTGACACACCGCTATCGCGAGCAGGCTCGCTCCCACAGTTGATCTTCTGTGCACCAAGGGTTTTGGCCGTTTCGACGGCCTTTTTTATTGCCTCAAGGAAAGCTGATCTTATATATCCAAAATGCATGACCAAATGAACAAATATGATTTAAAGATATATGAATGCCCTGTTATGGTTTGCTCCATACAGCGAGATCGCCCACCGCGAATCGCACGTGAATTCAAGGAATGGTTGGCATGTTGGTTGTCTCGCTCGGCGGCAGTCCCAGCCAGCGCTCCCGATCAGGAGTGCTGCTGGAGCGCTCGCAACGTTGGTTGCAGCAGCAAGGTGTGGAAGTGGTGAGCTATCAGGTGCGTGATTTTCCCGCCGAGGATCTGCTCCATGCCCGCTTCGATAGCCCCAAGGTACTGGACCTGCTGGCCCAGATCGAAAACGTCGACGGCCTGGTGATCGCTACGCCTGTCTACAAGGCGTCTTTCTCCGGCGCGTTGAAAACGGTACTGGACCTGCTGCCCGAACGCGCGCTGGCCCATAAGGTAGTGTTGCCCATGGCGACAGGCGGCAGCATCGCCCACATGCTGGCGGTGGACTACGCCCTGAAGCCGGTGTTGTCGGCGCTCAAGGCCCAGGAAATGCTGCATGGGATTTTCGCCGAGGACAACCAGATCGCTTACGGCGAAGGCAGCGCCCAGGCGCAATTGGCGCCGGCCCTGCAGCAGCGTCTGGACGAGGCGCTTGGACAGTTCTACAGCGCCATGGCCCGGCGGCCCAAGCCGCTAGATCCCAGCGTATTGAACGAACGTCTGTTGAGTGCTCGCTGGAGCATCTGACTCGCTACATCCCTGATTCAACTCCACCTTACTCAGCCGTCAACGGCCAAGCAGGTGCAGCCAAAACCCCACAGCAAAAAGGAGAGGCGCCATGCGCACTGTCATTTTGCGTCGCGGGCTGGTCGCTCTGTTTGCTGCGGCTGTGTCCTTCGGCGCCATCACCCAGGCTCAGGCCGAAACCTTGCGGATCGGCTATCAGAAGTACGGCACGCTGGTGCTGCTCAAGGCCAAGGGCACCTTGGAAAAACGCCTCGCCGCCCAAGGCGTCGACGTGCAATGGACCGAATTTCCCGGCGGCCCGCAGCTGCTGGAAGGCCTGAACGTAGGCTCGATCGATTTTGGCGTGACTGGCGAAACCCCGCCGGTGTTTGCCCAAGCGGCAGGCGCGGATTTGCTTTATGTCGCCTACGAGCCACCGGCGCCGAACAGCGAGGCGATCCTGGTGCCCAAGGGCTCGCCGATCCAGTCGGTGCAGGAGCTCAAGGGCAAAAAAGTCGCGCTGAACAAAGGCTCTAACGTTCACTACCTGCTGGTACGCGCGCTGGAAGATGCCGGCCTCGAATATTCCGACATCCAGACGGTTTTCCTGCCGCCGGCGGATGCCCGTGCCGCGTTCGAGCGCGGCAGCGTGGACGCCTGGGTAATCTGGGACCCGTACCAGGCAGCCGCCGAACAACAGTTGCAGGCACGCACCCTGCGTGACGGCAAAGGCATCGTCGATAACCACCAGTTCTACCTCGCCACCAAACCTTACGCGCAAAAAAATCCGCAAGTGATCACGACGCTGGTGGAAGAGGTCCGTGCGGTAGGGGAGTGGTCCAAGGCCAACCCTGAAGACGTGACCCGGCAGGTCTCGCCGCTGCTCGGCCTGCCGGCGGACATCACCCTGACGTCGGTGAAACGCCAAGGCTATGGGGCTCTGTTCCTGACGCCGGAGGTGGTCGCGGCGCAGCAGAAAATCGCCGACAGCTTCTATCAGCTCAAATTGATTCCCAAGCCCTTGAGCATCAAGGACGTGATCTGGACGCCGCCGGCGGCCGTTGCGAACGCGCAGTAATTCGATCCCTTAGGAGACCACTCCATGAGCCTCAATATTTTCTGGTTCCTGCCCACCCACGGCGACGGCCATTACCTTGGCACCGCTGAAGGCGCTCGCGCCGTCGATCATGGTTACCTGCAACAGATTGCCCAGGCTGCCGATCGGCTGGGTTTTGGCGGGGTGTTGATTCCTACCGGGCGTTCCTGCGAAGACTCCTGGCTGGTAGCCGCTTCGTTGATTCCGGTGACCCAGCGCCTGAAGTTCCTGGTTGCCCTGCGCCCCGGGATCATTTCCCCGACGGTGGCGGCGCGTCAGGCCGCGACGCTGGATCGGCTGTCCGGCGGGCGGGCGCTGTTCAACCTGGTGACGGGTGGCGATCCGGACGAGCTGGCCGGTGACGGGCTGTTTCTGGACCACGAGCAACGCTACCAGGCATCGGTGGAATTCACCCGGATCTGGCGTCGGGTGCTGGAAGGCGAGACGGTTGATTACGACGGTGAACACATCAGTGTGAAGGGCGCCAAGCTGCTCTATCCGCCGATCCAGCAACCGCGTCCGGCATTGTACTTCGGCGGCTCGTCGGAAGCTGCCCAGGATCTCGCCGCCGAGCAGGTGGAAATGGTTTTGACCTGGGGCGAACCGCCCGCCGCCGTCGCGGAAAAAATCGCCCAGGTGCGGGCCAAGGCCGAGAAGCTTGGGCGCACCGTGCGTTTCGGCATTCGCCTGCATGTGATCGTGCGGGAAACCAACGCCGAAGCCTGGCAAGCGGCCGACCGCTTGATCTCCCACCTGGACGACGAAACCATCGCTCGCGCCCAGGCGTCCCTGGCGCGTTTCGACTCGGTGGGCCAACAACGCATGGCCGCGTTGCACGGCGGTCGGCGCGACAAGCTGGAAGTCAGCCCCAACCTCTGGGCCGGTGTCGGCCTGGTGCGCGGCGGTGCCGGAACGGCGCTGGTGGGCGATGGCCCGACCGTGGCTGAGCGGGTCAAGGAATACGCCGACCTGGGTATCGACACGTTCATTTTCTCGGGTTATCCACACCTGGAAGAATCCTATCGGGTGGCGGAACTGTTGTTCCCGCACCTCGATGTGGAGCGCCCGGAACTGCCGAAAAGCCAGGGCTATGTGAGCCCGTTCGGTGAAATGGTCGCCAACGATATCCTGCCCAAAGCTGCTTCGCAGAGCTGAGGCGGCGATGAAAAAACTTATCCACAACCTCGCGCCGTGGGCGGTGCCCCTGCTGTTGTTGGCGGTGTGGCAATTGTCGGTATCGGCCGGCTGGTTATCCACGCGGATCCTGCCGGCGCCGGTGGCGGTGATCGAGGCCGGAGTGAACCTGGTGCGCAGCGGTGAAATCTGGACGCACCTGGCTATCAGCGGTTGGCGCGCGGCGGTCGGCTTCCTGATTGGCGGCGGCATCGGCCTGGCCCTGGGCTTTATCACCGGCCTGTCGAAGTGGGGCGAACGGCTGTTGGACAGCTCCGTGCAGATGGTGCGTAACGTGCCTCACCTGGCGCTGATTCCACTGGTGATCCTCTGGTTCGGTATCGACGAGTCGGCGAAGATTTTCCTGGTGGCGCTGGGCACGCTGTTTCCGATCTACCTCAACACCTACCACGGGATTCGCAATGTCGACCCGGCGCTGGTGGAGATGTCCCGCAGCTACGGTTTATCCGGCTTCAGCCTGTTTCGCCAGGTGATCCTGCCGGGCGCCTTGCCTTCGATCCTGATGGGCGTGCGTTTTGCCCTGGGTTTCATGTGGTTGACGCTGATCGTCGCGGAAACCATCTCGGCCAGCTCCGGTATCGGTTATCTGGCGATGAATGCCCGGGAATTCCTGCAGACCGACGTGGTGGTGCTGGCGATTCTGCTGTACGCCGTGCTCGGCAAACTGGCCGACCTTGCTGCTCGCGGGCTTGAACGCGTCTGGCTGCGCTGGCATCCGGCCTATCAGGTGAACAAGGGAGGTGTCGCATGACCGCCCAACAACCGCCGCGCCTGCTGCGAGGTATCCCGCTGGCGGTGCGCAATCTGCAGAAGACCTTTGGTTCGCGCCAGGTGTTGCGTGACATCGACTTGCATATCCCGGCCGGGCAGTTCGTCGCGGTGGTCGGTCGCAGCGGCTGCGGCAAAAGTACCTTGCTGCGCTTGCTGGCCGGCCTCGATCAGCCTTCGGGCGGTGAGTTGCTGGCCGGTTCGGCATCGTTGAGCGCTGCGCGGGAAGACACGCGCCTGATGTTTCAGGAGGCGCGTTTGCTGCCCTGGAAAAGAGTCATCGACAACGTTGGCCTCGGACTCAAGGGCGACTGGCGACCACAAGCGTTGCAGGCGCTGGATGCCGTGGGCCTGGCTGATCGTGCACACGAGTGGCCGGCGGCGTTGTCCGGCGGACAGAAACAGCGGGTGGCCCTGGCCCGGGCGCTGATTCATCAACCGCGCCTGCTGTTGCTGGACGAACCTCTGGGCGCGCTCGATGCGCTGACCCGGATCGAAATGCAGCAACTGATCGGGCGTCTCTGGCAGCAACACGGCTTCACCGTGCTGTTGGTGACCCACGACGTCAGCGAGGCGGTGGCGATCGCCGACCGGGTGATCCTGATCGAAGACGGCCAGATCGGCCTCGACCTGGCCATCGACTTGCCGCGCCCTCGTGCCCGCGGCTCGCATCGCCTGGCGAGCCTGGAAACCGAAGTCCTCAACCGCGTGCTGTCCTTGCCCGGCCAACCGCCGGAACCCGAACCCGTTTCACCCTTGCCCACGCAACTGCGTTGGGCGCAATAACTTCATCCAGACAGGAACGACATCATGACTATCAAAGCCATCAACGTACGCAACCAGTTCAAAGGCACCATCAAGGAAATCGTCGAAGGCGACGTGCTGTCGGAAATCGACGTGCAGACCGCCTCGGGCATCGTTACCTCGGTCATCACCACCCGCTCGGTCAAGGAGCTGGAACTGGCGATTGGCAGCGAAGTGATTGCCTTCGTCAAATCCACCGAGGTGTCTATCGCCAAGTTGTGAACGATGCTTGACCTGCAGCCCCGGATGGCTTGAGCCCTTCGGGGCTTTTTCGTTCCCACGCTCTGCGTGGGAACGACTCAATCAGAGCGCTTGGGCAGAAACGGAGGGAGATAGAGCCCCAGGTACGCATCGAACACACGCATGCCTTCCTCGGCCATGCGCGGGGTTATCTGGCCGTGCTGGTGTACCGAGCGGGCGTAGACGCGGTCGCCCAGTTCCATGGCCAAGGCGAACACGTCGACATCGGCAGGCAAGGGCGGCAGTTGGAAATGGCGGGCGAAGACGGTGTGCATCAGCTCGCTCAGTTCCAGGTCATGCTGGCGGTCGGCCTGGGTGACTTCAGTCAGGCCATGCTGGGCCAGGATCAGTTGGCGAGCGGCGGCGTCCTCGCTGTAGATCACCAGCATCCGTTGCTCCACCAGCCGCGACAGATCGTGCCAATGGTTCAGCGCTGCATGATCGATCGGTGTTTGAAGGCAGGCACGAAAGGCTGCATGGACGTCGGCGGTCAGGGCTTCGAGCAGGGCCGGGACGCTGGCGAAGAAGTGATAGACGGAGGAGGGCGGGATCCCGGCGCGCTCGGCGACGCTGTAGATCGACAGGCTGGCCACGCCTTCGGCGGCGAGCAGCGTGCGGGCGGCATCGAGGATCGAGTCGATCCGGGCCTGGCTGCGGGCGCGGGGTTTGCGAGGGGTGGCGTTGCGTGTCATGAAGCTCTCCTGCGGGGCTGCCGGGCATTGTACGAGTCGAGATTTGTGTTGTCTGCCAGAACGCCTTCGCGAGCAGACTCGCTCCCACAGAAATTTTGCGCCAATCAACTCATCCATGTGTTGCACTGTTCATTGTGGGAGCGAGCCTGCTCGCGATCCGCCGAAGGCGGCCATAAAAAAACGCCGCAGCCCTGAAGGCCTGCGGCGTTCCTTTCTACCGCAACCGCTTAAACGGTATGCAGGTACCAGTTGTACTCAAGGTCGGAGATGGAGTGTTCAAACTCTTCCAGCTCGCTTTCCTTGCAGGCCACGAAGATATCGATGTACTTGGGATCGATGTACTTGGCCATGACTTCGCTGTCGTCCAGTTCGCGCAGGGCATCGCGCAAGTTGTTCGGCAGGCTTTGCTCGTTCTGCTCGTAGCTGTTGCCTTCGACCGGCGCGCCGGGCTCGATCTTGTTGGTCAGGCCATGGTGCACGCCCGCCAGGACCGCCGCCATCAACAGGTACGGGTTGGCATCGGCGCCGGCGACACGGTGTTCCAGGCGTACGGCATCGGCGGAGCCGGTCGGCACGCGCAAGGCCACGGTGCGGTTGTCCAGGCCCCAGGTCGGCGAGTTCGGCACGTAGAACTGTGCGCCGAAACGACGGTAGGAGTTGACGTTCGGGCAGAGGAACGCCATCTGCGCGGGCAGGGTCTCGAGCACACCGCCGATCGCGTGACGCAGCGCGGCGTTCTGCTCGGGATCCTCGCTGGCAAAGATATTCTTGCCTTCTTTGTCCAGGATCGAGATATGGACGTGCAGACCGTTGCCCGCCTGGCCTGGATACGGCTTGGCCATGAAGGTGGTGTCCATTTCATGGTCGTAGGCGATGTTCTTGATCAGCCGCTTGAGCAGTACCGCGTAGTCGCAAGCCTTGATCGGGTCGGCCACATGGTGCAGGTTCACTTCGAACTGCGCCGGGGCACTTTCCTTGACGATGGCGTCGGCGGGAATGCCTTGCTCCTTGGCCCCTTCCAGGATGTCCTGGAGGCAGTCGACGTATTCGTCGAGGTCATCGATCAGGTAGACCTGTGTCGAGTGCGGGCGTTTGCCGGAGATTGGCGAGCGGGGCGGTTGTGGACGGCCGTTCACGTTCTCCTGGTCGATCAGGTAGAACTCCAGCTCGAATGCCGCGCAGATGGTCAGGCCCAGTTCATCGAACTTGGTCACGACCTGGCGCAGGACTTCGCGAGGGTCGGCGAAGAACGGATCACCTTCAAGCTCGTGCATGGTCATCAGCAGTTGCGCGGTGGGGCGCTTCTGCCAGGGTTCGTTGCTCAGAGTGCCGGGGATTGGATAGCAGATGCGGTCGGCATCGCCGATGTCCAGGCCCAGCCCGGTGCTTTCCACCGTCGAGCCATTGATATCCAGGGCAAATAGAGAGGCCGGCAGGTTGATGCCTTTCTCGTAAACCTTGTGGAGGCTGGTGCGTTCGATGCGCTTGCCGCGCACCACACCATTCATATCCGCAATCAGAAGGTCAACGTACAGAACCTCAGGATGTTCCTTAAGGAACGCGTTCGCTTCGTTAAGCTGAACGGCACGCGGGGGTACCGACATGATGCAACACCTTTGTTGTTAAAAATATCAATCATTGATCTCTTCGAAAGCCAGTCAACCCGAACGGCATGCCGAAGTCAAGCAGGGCCTTTTTTGCCCTAAAAAAGCACCTGCGGGGCTTTTTTGAGGCAATTTGGGGCGTTTTTTTCCCTTTGAAGGGCTTGTCCCCCGCAGGCTTGAGCGGGCCGTGTTGTATTTTTTACGGGGGTGTTGTGTAAAAAAATGAACAAGGCTAAGCTCGATTCAAACCCATAACAGCAATAATACCGGGGTGCTTCATGTCTCGCCTGCCGTTAATCGGCATCACCACCTGCTCCAGGCAGATCGGTCTGCATGCGTATCACACCACTGGCGACAAATATGCGCGGGCTGTCGCAACGGCCGCCAAGGGCTTGCCGGTGCTGATCCCGTCCCTGGCGGATCTGTTCTCCCCGTCCGATATTCTGGACGCCCTGGACGGTATTCTTTTTACCGGCTCCCCTTCCAATGTAGAACCTTTTCACTACCAGGGCCCGGCCAGCGCGCCAGGCACCGCTCATGATCCTGCACGGGACGCCATTACCCTGCCGCTGATCCGCGCAGCGGTCGACGCGGGCGTTCCGGTGTTGGGCATCTGTCGCGGTTTCCAGGAAATGAACGTTGCCTTTGGCGGTAGCCTGCATCAGAAAGTTCATGAAGTCGGAACCTTCATCGATCATCGTGAAGACGACACCCAGCCGGTAGAGGTCCAATATGGTCCTGCCCATGCCGTGCATGTCCAGCCTGGCGGTATCCTCGCGTCTTTGGGGCTGCCGCCGCAGGTCGAGGTCAACTCGATCCACAGCCAGGGCATCGAGCGCCTGGCCTCGGGGCTGCGGGCCGAAGCGCTGGCGCCGGATGGCTTGATCGAAGCCGTCTCGGTGGTACAAGGCAAGGCTTTTGCTTTAGGAGTGCAATGGCACCCTGAATGGGCGGTAGGCTCCAACCCGCACTACCTTGCGATTTTCCAGGCATTTGGCGATGCCTGCCGAGCAAGGGCAACACAACGCGACGCCGATGCGTCAAACAACGCCTGACGACTAATAGCAGTCAGGAAACTCACGCCTAGAGGCATTTATGAGTAACAACCTCGACCAGCTCACCGATTGGTTGAAAGACCACAAGATCACAGAAGTCGAATGCATGATTGGCGACCTGACCGGCATTACCCGGGGCAAGATCTCGCCGACCAACAAGTTCATCGCCGAAAAAGGCATGCGCCTGCCCGAGAGCGTTCTGCTCCAGACCGTAACGGGCGACTATGTCGAAGACGACATCTATTACGAACTGCTCGACCCCGCCGACATCGACATGATCTGCCGCCCGGACGAAAACGCAGTCTTCCTGGTGCCCTGGGCCATCGAGCCCACCGCCCAGGTGATCCACGATTCCTACGACAAGCAAGGCAACCCCATCGAGCTGTCACCGCGCAACGTGCTCAAGAAGGTGCTCAAGCTGTACGCCGACAAGGGCTGGCAGCCGATTGTCGCGCCGGAGATGGAGTTCTACCTGACCAAGCGCAGCGACGACCCGGACTTTCCGCTGCAACCGCCTATCGGCCGTTCCGGTCGCCCGGAAACCGGTCGCCAGTCTTTCTCGATCGAAGCGGCGAACGAATTCGACCCGTTGTTCGAGGACGTCTATGACTGGTGCGAATTGCAGGAACTGGACCTCGATACCCTGATTCACGAAGACGGCACCGCGCAGATGGAAATCAACTTCCGTCATGGCGATGCACTGTCGCTGGCCGACCAGATCCTGGTGTTCAAGCGCACCATGCGCGAGGCGGCGCTCAAGCACGATGTGGCCGCCACCTTCATGGCCAAACCGATGACCGGCGAGCCGGGCAGTGCGATGCACTTGCACCAGAGCATCATCGACAAGGAAACCGGCAAGAACGTCTTCTCCAACGAAGACGGGACCATGAGCGAACTGTTCCTGCACCACATCGGTGGCCTGCAGAGATTCATCCCCGAGCTGCTGCCGCTGTTCGCCCCCAACGTCAATTCGTTCCGCCGCTTCCTGCCCGACACCTCGGCGCCGGTGAACGTCGAATGGGGCGAAGAAAACCGCACCGTGGGCTTGCGGGTTCCGGACGCCGGGCCGCAGAACCGTCGCGTGGAAAATCGCTTGCCGGGCGCCGACGCCAACCCGTACCTGGCGATTGCCGCCAGCCTGCTGTGCGGCTACATCGGCATGGTCGAGGGCATCGATCCGAGCGCGCCGGTAGTCGGCCGTGGTTATGAGCGCCGGAACCTGCGTTTGCCGCTGACCATCGAAGATGCCCTGGAGCGCATGGAAAACAGCTCCACCATCGAGAAGTACCTGGGCAAGAAATTCATCACGGGCTACGTCGCGGTCAAGCGGGCCGAGCATGAAAACTTCAAGCGCGTCATCAGTTCGTGGGAGCGGGAATTCCTGCTCTTTGCCGTCTGATGCGCCGGGCGGGGCCACCGAAAGCCCCGCCCCCAATGGAATAAAAGGAGAATCCGCATGACCCGCAACAACCCGCAAACCCGTGAATGGCAGGCCCTGAGCAGCGATCACCATCTGGCACCGTTCAGCGACTTCAAACAGCTCAAAGAGAAAGGCCCGCGCATCATCACCCACGCCAAGGGCGTGTACCTCTGGGACAGTGAAGGCAACAAGATCCTCGACGGCATGGCCGGCCTCTGGTGCGTGGCGGTCGGCTACGGCCGCGATGAGCTGGCGGACGCCGCCAGCCAACAGATGCGCGAGCTGCCGTACTACAACCTGTTCTTCCAGACCGCCCACCCGCCGGTGCTGGAACTGTCAAAGGCCATCGCCGACATCGCCCCGGAAGGCATGAACCACGTGTTCTTCACCGGCTCCGGCTCCGAAGGCAACGACACCATGCTGCGTATGGTCCGCCACTACTGGGCGATCAAGGGGCAGCCGAACAAGAAAGTCATCATCAGCCGCAAGAACGGTTATCACGGTTCGACCGTGGCTGGCGCAAGCCTGGGTGGCATGACCTACATGCATGAGCAGGGCGACCTGCCGATCCCGGGTATTGTCCACATCGCCCAACCGTACTGGTTTGGCGAAGGCGGCGACATGAGCCCCGAAGAGTTCGGCATCTGGGCCGCCAATCAGCTGGAAGAAAAGATCCTCGAGATCGGCGTCGACAACGTCGGTGCGTTCATTGCCGAGCCGATCCAGGGCGCCGGCGGCGTGATCGTGCCGCCGGACAGCTACTGGCCGCGCATGAAGGAAATCCTCGCCAAATACGACATCCTGTTCGTGGCCGACGAGGTCATCTGCGGTTTTGGCCGCACGGGTGAGTGGTTCGGTACCGATCATTACGGGTTGAAACCGCACATGATGACCATTGCCAAGGGCCTGACCTCGGGTTACATCCCCATGGGCGGCCTGATCGTGCGCGACGATGTGGTCGCGGTGCTCAACGAAGGCGGTGACTTCAACCACGGCTTCACCTACTCCGGTCACCCGGTGGCCGCTGCGGTGGCCCTGGAAAATATCCGTATCCTGCGCGAAGAAAAGATCATCGAGCGCGTCCACAGCGAAACGGCACCGTATTTGCAGCAGCGCCTGCGGGAACTGAACGACCATCCGCTGGTGGGTGAAGTGCGCGGCGTCGGTTTGCTGGGGGCGATCGAACTGGTCCAGGACAAGACCACGCGCAAGCGCTACGAAGGCAAGGGCGTGGGCATGATCTGCCGGCAGTTCTGCTTCGATAACGGGCTGATCATGCGCGCAGTGGGCGACACCATGATCATTGCGCCGCCGCTGGTGATCAGCAAGGCCGAGATCGACGAATTGGTGGCCAAGGCGCGGCAATGCCTGGACCTGACGCTCGGTGCGCTGCAAGGCTGAGTGCTAGGCTCTGTGCGAGGTGCCGACATGGGCCTCGCCCGGTGTGAATAAAGGCTGGGCTTGTGTTGAAAGCCTGCCCTGTAACTTGCCAGACTACCCCTGCTGTTCAAGTTGCCAGAGAGCCGGCTACTGAACCGTGGCCAAGAAGAATAACTGGAGCACTTTTTCATGAAGGCAATAGGCATGAAGACATTAGGTATGAAGATAGCTGGCAAGACCCTCCTCGCCATGTCCCTGGCGGGTGTGATGGCGGGCGCCGTCCAGGCGGACGACAAAGTGCTGCACGTCTACAACTGGTCGGACTACATTGCGCCGGACACGGTCGCCAAGTTCGAGAAGGAGACAGGGATCAAGGTCGTCTACGACGTCTTCGACAGCAACGAGACCCTGGAGGCCAAGCTGCTGGCGGGCAAATCCGGCTATGACATCGTGGTGCCGTCGAACAATTTCCTCGCCAAGCAGATCAAGGCCGATGTCTATCAGGAGCTGGACAAGTCCAAGCTGCCGAACTGGAAAAACCTCGATACCGACCTGCTCAAGGCCGTTGGTGATGCCAGCGACCAGGGCAACAAACACGCCTTCCCGTACATGTGGGGCACCATCGGCATCGGTTACAACCCGGAGAAGGTCAAGGCCGCATTGGGCGTCGACAAGATCGATTCCTGGGATACCCTGCTCAAGCCGGAGAACATCGCCAAGCTCAAGAGCTGCGGCGTGAGCTTCCTCGATTCGCCGACCGAAATGATTCCGGTGGCCCTGCATTACCTCGGCTACCCGACCGACAGCCAGGACAAGAAGCAACTGGCCGAGGCCGAAGCGTTGTTCCTCAAGCTGCGTCCATCGATCGGCTACTTCCACTCCTCCAAGTACATCTCGGACCTGGCCAACGGCAACATCTGCGTGGCCGTGGGTTACTCGGGTGATATCGAGCAATCCAAGAGCCGTGCTGCCGAGGCTGGCGGCAAGGTGAAAGTGGCCTACACCATTCCGAAGGAAGGTGCCGGTTCGTTCTACGACATGGTCGCCATTCCCAAGGATGCCAAAAACGTCGAAGGCGCCTACAAGTGGATGAACTTCATCATGCAGCCGGAAATCATGGCGGAGATCACCGACAACGTGCGCTTCCCTAACGGCAACAAGGCCGCCACCCCACTGGTGGACAAGGAAATTTCCGGTGACCCGAGCATTTATCCATCGGACGAAGTTAAGGCCAAGCTCTACGCGATTGCCGACCAGCCGGCCGCGACCCAGCGGATCCTGACCCGCAGCTGGACCAAGATCAAATCCGGTAAATAAGCCGGCTTGAAGCAATCTCCTGTTGCCGGCGTCGTCACGGCGGCGGCAACAGGCGCAATTAAATAACTAAAAGTTTTGCTGGATCGGTTTATCGAGGGTAAGTTGCGCGCCGGTTTTGTTGCAGGGCATTTCGTTGCCCGGTAACGGGGGCAACTTGGGCCCAACTATTTAAGAGGACCTCCACGTGCCTGTCTTTTCTTTGTTACGCAACGCTTTGCTGGTCGGTGCCGGCCTGACGCTCGCCGTCGGTGTCCAGGCCGCCTCCACCGTGCATATTTATAACTGGTCGGACTACATCGGCGAGACCACCCTGGCGGACTTCGAGAAAGCCACCGGGATCAAGCCGGTCTACGACGTGTTCGATTCCAACGAAACCCTGGAAGGCAAGTTGTTGGCCGGTCGTACCGGTTACGACGTGGTTGTGCCGTCCAACCACTTCCTGGGCAAGCAGATCAAGGCCGGTGCGTTCCAGAAACTCGACAAGGCGCAATTGCCCAACTACGCCAACCTCGACCCCGTGCTGCTCAAGCGCCTGGAGAAAAACGACCCGGGCAACCAATATGCCGTGCCTTACCTGTGGGGCACCAACGGCATCGGCTACAACGTCGAGAAGGTCAAGGCGGTATTGGGCGTCGAGAAAATCGACTCGTGGGCCATGCTGTTCGAACCGGAAAATATCAAGAAGCTCTCCAGCTGCGGCGTTTCGTTCCTCGACTCGGGCGACGAAATGATCCCGGCCATGCTCAACTACCTGGGCCTGGACCCCAACAGCCAGAACCCCGAAGACTACAAGAAGGCCGAGGCCCAGCTCCTCAAGATCCGGCCTTACGTCACCTACTTCAATTCCTCCAAGTACATCTCGGATCTGGCCAACGGCGAGATCTGCGTGGCCGCCGGTTTCTCCGGGGACATTTTCCAGGCCCGCGAACGTGCCAGCGAGGCCGGCAAGGGCGTCGATATCGCCTACGTGATTCCCAAGGAAGGCGGCAACCTCTGGTTCGACATGCTGGCGATCCCGCGCGACGCCAGCAACGCCAAGCAGGCCCATGCGTTCATCAACTACCTGCTCAAGCCTGAGGTCATCGCCCAGGTGAGCGACGTCGTTGGTTACGCCAACCCGAACCCGAAGGCTGGCGAACTGATGAGCCAGGACGTACGCACCGACGAAGCGGTCTACCCACCGCAAGCGGTCGTCGACAAGCTCTACGTCAATTCCGAGTTGCCGCCCAAGATCCAACGACTCATGACCCGCAGCTGGACCAAGGTCAAGTCGGGTAAATAGCGTCAAGCGCTCTAACTTTTCCAAGGTTCGCCCACCTGGGGCGAGCTGCAAATTTTGTGGGAGTTTCGTAAATGGCAGTTGCCTCCGGCGCCTATAAGAAAGCCCTCGAGGGCGACCAGACACCCAAGCAGGTGCTGGTCAAGATCGACCGGGTCACGAAGAAGTTCGACGAGACGATTGCCGTGGACGATGTGTCCCTGGAAATCAAGAAAGGCGAGATCTTCGCCTTGCTCGGCGGTTCGGGATCAGGCAAATCCACCTTGCTGCGCATGCTGGCAGGTTTCGAGCGGCCCACGGAGGGGCGGATCTTCCTCGATGGCGTGGACATCACCGACATGCCGCCCTACGAGCGGCCGATCAACATGATGTTCCAGTCCTACGCCTTGTTCCCCCACATGACGGTGGCGCAGAACATCGCCTTCGGCCTGCAACAGGACAAGATCCCGAAAGCCGAGGTCGATGCCCGCGTGGCCGAGATGCTCAAGCTCGTGCAGATGAGCCAGTACGCCAAGCGCAAGCCGCACCAGCTCTCCGGCGGCCAGCGCCAGCGCGTCGCCCTGGCCCGTTCCCTGGCCAAGCGGCCGAAGCTGCTGCTGCTCGACGAGCCGATGGGCGCCCTGGACAAGAAGCTGCGCTCGCAGATGCAGCTTGAGCTGGTGGAGATCATCGAACGGGTCGGCGTGACCTGTGTAATGGTGACCCATGACCAGGAAGAGGCCATGACCATGGCCGAGCGCATCGCGATCATGCACCTGGGCTGGATTGCCCAGATCGGCAGCCCGATCGACATCTACGAAACCCCGACCAGCCGCCTGGTCTGCGAATTCATCGGCAACGTCAACATCTTCGAGACCGAAGTGGTGGACGACGCCGAGGGCCACGCGGTGCTGACCTGCAAGGACCTTGATCGCAATATCTACGTCGGCCACGGCATCAGCACTTCGGTGCAGGACAAGTCCGTGACCTACGCCATTCGCCCGGAGAAGCTGCTGGTCACCTCCGAGCAGCCAACCTGCGAGCACAACTGGTCCAGCGGCAAGGTCCATGACATTGCCTACCTGGGCGGCCACTCGGTGTTCTACGTCGAATTGCCAAGCGGCAAGCTGGTGCAGTCGTTCGTCGCCAACGCCGAGCGCCGCGGCCAGCGCCCGACCTGGGGCGACCAGGTGTTCGTCTGGTGGGAAGACGACAGCGGCGTGGTGCTTCGCTCATGAACATGCGCAAGCTCAAACGCCGACTCGCTCGAATAACGCCCGGTGGCCGTCAGCTGGTCATCGGGGTGCCCTTCATCTGGCTGTTCCTGTTCTTCATGCTGCCGTTCTTCATCGTCCTGAAGATCAGCTTCGCCGAAGCCGACGTGGCCATTCCGCCGTACACCGAGATCTATAGCTACGTCGACCAGAAGCTGCAAGTGCTGCTCAACCTAGCCAACTACGCGATGCTCAGCGAGGACGAACTGTACATCGCCGCCTATCTCGGCTCGCTGAAGATGGCCTTGATCAGCACCGTGCTGTGCCTGCTGATCGGCTACCCGATGGCCTACGGCATCGCCAACGCCCGCAAAGAGATGCAGACGGTGCTGGTATTGCTGATCATGATGCCGACCTGGACCGCGATCCTGATCCGCGTCTACGCGTGGATGGGCATCCTCAGCAACAACGGCCTGCTCAATGGCTTCCTGATGAGCATGGGCTGGATCAGCGAGCCCTTGCAGATCCTCAACACCAACCTGGCGGTCTATATCGGCGTGGTTTATTCCTACCTGCCGTTCATGATCCTGCCGCTGTACGCCAACCTGGTCAAACACGACCCGAGCCTGTTGGAAGCCGCGTCCGACCTGGGTTCGAGCACGTTCAACAGCTTCTGGAAAATCACCGTGCCGCTGTCCAAGAACGGCATCGTCGCAGGCTGCATGCTGGTGTTCATCCCGGTAGTGGGTGAGTTCGTGATCCCGGAACTGCTGGGCGGTCCGGAAACGCTGATGATCGGCAAGGTGCTGTGGCAGGAATTCTTCAATAACCGTGACTGGCCGGTGGCATCCGCCCTGGCGGTAGTGATGCTGGCGATCCTGATCGTGCCCATCATCCTGTTCAACCGCAGTCAGGCCAAGGAAATGGAGGGCAAGGAATGAAGCGCTTCAGTTTTTCAAGCCTGATGCTGGTGCTGGGTCTGTTGTTCATCTATGCGCCGATGCTGATCCTGGTGATCTTTTCGTTCAACGCCTCGAAACTGGTAACGGTGTGGGGCGGTTGGTCGGTCAAGTGGTACGTCGGCCTGCTGGACAACTCGCAACTGATGGGCTCGGTGGTGCGTTCGCTGGAGATCGCCTGCTACACCGCGATCGCCGCGGTGGCGCTGGGTACGCTGGCGGCCTTCGTGTTGACCCGCATCACCCACTTCAAGGGCCGCACGTTGTTCGGCGGCCTGGTCACCGCGCCGTTGGTGATGCCGGAAGTGATAACCGGCCTGTCGCTGTTGCTGTTGTTCGTGGCGATGGCGCAGATGATCGGCTGGCCACAGGAGCGTGGCATCGTCACGATCTGGATCGCCCATACGACGTTCTGCGCGGCCTATGTGGCGGTGGTGGTCTCGGCGCGCTTGCGTGAGCTGGACCTGTCCATCGAAGAGGCAGCCATGGACCTCGGTGCGCGGCCGTGGAAGGTATTCTTTTTGATCACCATCCCGATGATCGCGCCATCGCTGGCGGCGGGCGCGATGATGTCGTTCGCGTTGTCCCTCGACGACCTGGTGCTGGCAAGTTTCGTCTCCGGTCCTGGCTCGACGACGTTGCCGATGGAAGTCTTCTCGGCGGTACGCCTGGGGGTCAAGCCGGAAATCAACGCGGTGGCGAGCCTGATCCTGCTGGCGGTGTCGCTGGTGACCTTCCTGGTCTGGTACTTCAGCCGCCGCGCCGAAGAAAACCGCAAGCGAGCGATCCAGCAAGCCATCGAGGAAAGCGCCGCCGATTCCTGGAAACAACCGCAGGTGCGCCGGCCCGAGACCACTTCGGCCTGATGCAGGAGCGGGCTTGCTCGCGAAAGCGCTTTGACAGTCGATTTAAGGGTGACTGTCAGGCCGCGTTCGCGAGCAGGCTCGCTCCCACAGGGGGTCCGAGCCAGGTCGCGAATTGATAGCACCACAAAAACCTGTGGGAGCGAGCCTGCTCGCGAAGGCGACAGCACCTGCCGGCTACGAAACCCAGGGCGACGTGCGAATCACCTCGACGAAATTCATCGGCCTGAACCCCGGTTCCTGATCCACCAGCACATCGGTCTTCACGTTGCCAAAAGTGGTCTGCGGACGATGCCGCAAGCCGTCGGCGAAGGCGCAGATGATGCACTCCTTGAAACCTTCTCCACGCGGGTGCGCATGCACCACGGCCTCGCGCTGCGCGGCGGGGAACGCGGCGTAGTCCATGCCGAGCACGTCCATTTCCACCCCGGCGGTCACCAGGGCGACGGTCGGGCGCAGGTGTTTCGGCACGCCTGGGGTGGTGTGCAGGGCAATCGACAGCCACACCTGTTCGATGTCGTCATCGCTCAGCCCGTAGGGTTTGAGAAATGCTGCGGCAGCGTTTGCCCCGTCCACCTCGAAACGCTCGTCATCACTGCGATAGCCTTCCACCAGGCCGAGGTCGTGGAACATCGCGCCGACGTACAGCAGCTGCGGATCGTAGGCCAATTGGCGGCGCTCGCCACTCAAGGCGCCGAACAGGAACACCCGGCGGGAATGGTGATAAAGCAGGTCTGATTCGATGTCGCGGATATATTCGGTGGTGGCCCGGGCGAGGGCGCTGTCGGGAATCCGGATGCCGGCGATGCTGTTCATGCTGCTCTCCTCTTTGATGATGCGCCGTGGCGGCGCTGAGAATTTCAGTCTGTTCGCCGGGGTACGACGCGGCAATTGCGCCATGGCTGCGATTACGGCCAATGAACTCGGGTTTCATGCCATCTGGCTTCTGCACGCCGGATTGGCTAGGGTTCGCTGGACAACCCGGACAGGTAAGCGCAGACCATGGAAAAAACCGTCGCCATCGTGGTATTCACAGGCGCCCAGTCTCTGGACATCAGCGGCCCCATGGATGTCTTCTGCGAAGCCAATCGCTTTCTCGCCCCGCATGATCACTATCGCTTGGAAGTGATCGGTATCGAGCCCGGCGCAATGTCCTGCTCCAACGGAATGTCCCTCAACCCGCACCGACATTTCAGCGAAGCGTCAGGTGCGTATGACCTGTTGCTGGTCGCGGGTGGTCCGCAGTTGCCATTCATGGAATTTGGCCCGGCGTTCAATGCCTGGTTGCGCGACGCCTGCGCCCGTGCGCGACGCTTCGGTTCGATTTGCAACGGCGCGTTCATGCTGGCTCGGGCCGGCTTGCTCGAAGGGCGAACCGTCACGACCCATTGGGGCGACGCGTCGGCATTGGCGCGGATGTGTCCTTCGACCCGGGTCGAAGCCGATCGGCTGTACATGCAGGACGGCGCGCTCTACACCTCGGCGGGTGTCACGGCGGGGATTGATCTGTCGCTGTTCCTGCTGGCGCAGGACCATGGGCCGGACGTGGCGCTGAATGTCGCCAAGCGGCTGGTGGTGTTCACCCAGCGTTCGGGCGGGCAGTCGCAGTTCAGTCCGTTCCTCGTACCGCACGCCGAGCCTGCCTCCGCGGTGGCTCAGGTTCAGTCATACGTGATGGCCAACCTCAACGGTGACCTGGGCATCGCCGACCTCGCCAACGCCGCGAACATGAGCCAACGCAACTTCTCCAGGGTGTTCACCCGGGAAGCGAAGGTCACGCCAGCGGAGTTCGTCGAGCAGGCCCGGGTGGACGCGGCGCGGGTAATGCTGGAAAGCACCCGGGCGCCGCTCAAGACCGTGGCGTACCAATGCGGCTTTCGCGACGCCCAGCACATGCGCAGCGTATTCAATCGCAGGCTGGGCGTGACGCCGCAGCAGTTCAGGCTGAATTTTGCCGCGATGGTTTGAGTTCACTTCTTCAGCGCGTCATGGGCCTCCAGCGCCCGCAACGAGTAAATGTAAGCCGCGCCGGCGTTCAGCGACACCGCCGTCGCCAGGGTCGCGGCGATTTCCTCGCGAGTGGCGCCGGCCTTGATGGCGGCATCGGTGTGCACGCCGATGCAACCATCACAGCGAGTAGTGATCGCCACGGCGATGGAAATCAGTTCGCGGGTCTTGGCATCGAGCACGTTGTTCTCGGCCGCTGCTTCATCCAAGGCCATGTAGGCCTTGACAATTTTCGGATTGCTTTTTCCCAGGGCGCCAAAGGCGCTCTTGATAGTGGGCAGCAGCTCGGACCAGTTATTGAACATTGCATGGACTCCATTGAGGTAAACGGGGTTTGGGCCCCTGTAGTCTTGACCATCAATGGCGATCGAGCCTGCCGACGGTCAAGAAAGGATTCAGGGCTGCGCCCTGGCGGGCAACAGTTTCAAGGTACCGCGGGTGTTGGCCGTGACTTCCTCTTCCGCGAGGTGGGCCTGGTGATACAGCCCTTCGATGTAGGCTTCGGCCTGGTCTTCATAGTGCTTGTCGAACGGCACGCCGCTCTGGCCGACAGGATTGATGGTGACGCTGTGGGTCGGGTCGGCGAAGTCGATGATGCGTCGAGTGGAGGGGCCGTAGGTCACCGGCCAGGGCGCCGGGCCGATCCTGGCCGAGAGGTTGTTGGGCACTTCATGGGTACCGGGGGCGGCGAACGGGCCGACATTGAAGACCCGGTCCAGGGGTTTTTGCTGGCCCAAAGGATGCCCGTGGGTCAGGGTGTGGGCCTTGCCCCATTGCCATTGGCTGGCGTCCTCGCCCAAGGTGGCTTTCAGGTGCACCAGGCTTTTGTTCCAGGCCTTGATCACCGTATCGGTACGGGTTTCGGTGCCCAATGTCGAGCGGTCGTCCCACCACGGCGAGTCTTTTGCGGCGGCCAGGCGTGGCAGCGCGGCGTCGATCACCCGGGTCGACAGTGCCGTTTCGAAAAAGCCGTCGCCCAGTTCATCGCCCAGGGCGGCGTCGGCCAGCTCGAACAGGAACTGGTTGAACAGCGTGGCGCTGATGGAGTCCAGCGGGTAGTCGCCCTTCCATTCAGCCAGTTGTTCCAGCCACTTGCGCTCCTGGGGGTCGCTGACCGCTTCGCGCAGTATCGGCAACAGCGGCGCAAGCACGCGCGGGCCATAGGCAGTGGTGGTGCCGAGTTGCAGCTTCTGGGTGGTCTGGATATCCCATTTGGCCTGTTTCTCGCTCAACTGCCGATCCAGCTCCTGGCCCCGGTCGGCAAGGTTGTAGTAACCGGGAATCTCGATCCCGCTGGCCGGCACCGGCTGGAAATTTGCCGAGAGAACGTAACCCCTGGCCGGGTTCTCTTCCTGGGGATTGCTGGTGAAAGGCTGGAAGCCCGGTTTTTCCGCTTCAGCGCTACCGCCATCGAGAATGAAACCGGGCTTCACACCCTCCGCACGCTTGGGCAGTTGCGCCGCGGCCCACCAGCCGATATCGCCCTTGGCGTTGGCCCAGACCACATTCAGGCCCGGCGCGTGAATCCTGGCCGACGCGCCGCGAGCCTTGGCGAGGGTGTCGGCGCGGTTGAGCTGGTAGAAGGCTTCGAGGATCGGGTTGCGGGTTTCCAGGAACCCCCACCACATGGCGATCGGCGTCTTGCCGGCATTGGCGCCGAGGGCATCGTTGACGATCGGGCCATGGGGCGACTGGCGCAGCACCAGGGTCACGGGTGCCTGGCCTTTGACGGCGATCTGCTGTTCGCTGCGGGTCATGTCCACCCATTGGTCGCGATACCAGACCTGTTCGGGGTTGTCCGGGTTGGTCTTCTCGGCGATCAGGTCCAGGTCGTCGTTCTGGAACATGGTAATGCTCCAGCCGAAATCCTTGTTCATGCCCAGCGTCGCAAAGGGCACCAGCGCCTGGTATTGGCCGTAGAGCTCGAAACCCGGCGCCGACAAATGCGCCTCGTACCACACCGACGGCGCGGAAAAACGGATGTGCGGGTCACCCGCCAGCAAGGGCTTGCCGCTGTGCGTGCGGCTGCCGGAAACCGCCCAGGCGTTGCTGCCTTCGAACTGCGGCAGGCCATTTTCGGCCAGGGCCTGTTCGCTCAGGCGCGCCAGGGCGTTGAGGTCTTTCCAGTCATTGCTGGTCAGGGACGGACCGCTTGCGGGATCTTTTTGAAGGACGCCCTGAGGCTGCCAATCGAGGTCGAAGATATTCAGGTACTCGGCACCGAGTTTGTCACGCACGTAAGTCAACAGCGGTTCGGTGCGAAAGGCGGCGGCGAAGCTGTACGCCATGTAGCCGATGATGCTGGCGGTGTCTTCCGCGGTGAATGGCCGCTTGGGAATGCCCAGCACATCGAACTCCAGCGGCCGCGTATGGGTTTGCTGGTAGGTATTGATACCGTCCAGGTAAGCCTGCGTCGCGATCCACGCCGGCGATTGGCGATCCTGCTCGGCGACATGGCTGGCGGCGCGCTCGCGGATGCGCAGGCTGCGCATCAGCTTGTCGGTGTCGAGCAGCTTCGGCCCGAGGATCTCGGCCAGCTCGCCACGGGCGAGGCGGCGCATCAATTCCATCTGGAACAGTCGATCCTGGGCGTGGACATAACCCAGGGCGCGGTACAGGTCGGTTTCGTTCTCGGCGCGGATATGCGGCACGCCACGTTCGTCGTAGCGCACCGTCACCGAGCCTTGCAGCCCCTGCAGCTGCACGGTGCCCTGGCGCGTGGGCTGCTTGCTGTAGAGGTAGCCGCCCGCGACGATGATGGCGGTGACAACCAGTGACAGGAAAGCGACGAGCAGGCGTTTCATGGTCATTCCTTATGCGAGTGGCAGCGGTCCCGTTGATCCCCTGTTTAACACGCGAGCGCTTCCCGACGCATCGTTCCTCGGAAGGATTTTTCCCAACCCGAGCGAATCCCCGTGGCGAGGGAGCTTGCTCCCGCTGGGCTGCGCAGCAGCCCCAGAAGCCAGGCACCATGGTAATTCAGTCATACCGCATTGGCCGGTTTACGACTGCTGCGCAGCCGAGCGGGAGCAAGCTCCCTCGCCACGGGGGGCGGTCGGAGTGTGTCGCGAGGGCTGGCGCAGGAATTTCCTGCAGCCAGCGTGGAAGGAGGGATGCCGGGCCACCTAGCGATGGTCCGGCGGCTTTCTCAGCTAGGTCGAGGGGTGGGTGTTGGTTCGTTGGACGGTCCGCTCAGTGGCGGAGCTTCGCCGCGTTCTGCCAGCTCCATGTTGTCGCCAGCGGGCGCTTTTTTCCGATTCGTTACCAACCCCTTGGCAAAGTCGGAGGTGATGTTGAGCGCGGAGAGGCTGCCCTGCGGAACAATCTGGGTCAGCCCGCGGGTGACGTGATAGACGTTCTCCAGATTGCGGGTCAAGCCTTCGGTCTGGGTGTGTGGCAGGCTGTCCCGGTTAGGGTTGGTTACGTTCTGCCACGGTACCTGCGCCCGCTTGGCAAGGTCGTCAGTGCCGTCGCTCAGTGCCTTGTTCTCGAGCGGTGCCGCCACGCTGTTGGCAAAGAATGGGAGCAGCGTCAGGCCGGACGAGAAGAAGGTAGTGACGATCTGCTCCATTTTTTCTTTGACTTCAGGGTCTTCACCCACCGCGGCGGCATCCCCAACGCCGGTGCGCATGGCGATCCCTGGGCCCACCCCCACGATCCGGTTGGCCAAGTCACTGACATTGGCCATGCTGATCGGGTTGAGCTTGCCAGTCGCCTCGGCAAACGCCTTGGGCAGGAGTTCTTTCCACTCGCGGTTTTCCTTCGTGACGCGGTAGGTGGGGATTTGCTCATCGCCATGGGTCTGGGCATATTTGGCAACCGCCTGCCCGCCCGCCATGAAGGTGCCGCCTACCGCAGAGGCGACACTGCGAGCCGCGATACCGGAGGCGTTGACGGACGTGAACTGATCTATCGTGTCCCTCACCGCATGAGCCGCGCCGAAGGCGAGGTAACCGGTGAAGTCGCCGCTCATGGTGCCAAAATTGTTGGCGTTCTGTTTAAGTTTGAAATCGGCGCGCTTTTCGCTCTGTGTCGCGTCGATGGTCTCACGTTGGGCGTTGGCAACCCGGCGTCCGTTCACGGTGATGTCTTGCAGGGCCTTGGGGTATACCGCCAGCGGGTCGACCTTTTCCAGCCCCCGGCCGATCGTCTTGTCGACGACGACCTGGACAAACGGGCGCAGGCCATCGCTGATTACCTTGTGGGCGGTACCCAGGACGGTTGACGTCGCCGCCACATGTTTGCCGAAGGACTGGTCCGCCATCGCCTCGTCGATCGCCGCGGTGGCAGCGCCGAAGTGTCCGGCAGACGCGAGGCCTTGGGGGATTCCTGCGTCGGCAAATACAGCCAGGCCTGTCACGAAGCCGCTATGGGTCTTGAGTTCGGCCACGTAGTCCTGGCGTGCGACGTTCTTCAGCGCGGTGTCCAGCACCTCGTTTTTTTTCGTCGCCGCTGCCAGCTTGCTAGGTTTGTCGTCCTCCTTCTTCAGCAACCCGCCAAGCTCTTTGTTGACCTCACGCAACTGGCCTAACTCACCCCTCGCCTTGTCTCGGTCGGCCTGGGGGAGGCTCTCGTTGTCCGCCGCTAGTTGCGCGTGCTCGATCCGGCTTTCCATGAACGTGTTCAGCCGCTGGGGCATGTCCTGCGTCATGGCTTGCGTGACGCCTTTGGCATAACCGCGAAAGGCTTCATGACTGCTGCGCAGCAGCTTGAGATCGCCTTCTCCAGGGGTTTGATCGATCACTTCCTGACACAGCGAATGATAGGCGCCGAGGGTATTACCAACGCGTTCGCAGTGCCTGTCCCAGACCGCTTTGAAACCTCCGCTCTCTTCCCTGTCGCCCTCGTTCTTGGCCAGGTACTCGTTGAAATCCTTGGCGAATGCTTCGGTTTCTTCCTGGCCTGACAGCATCGGGTGGGGCGTGCCGCCGAGTTCGGCGAGGTGCTTTTGCACGTCTTGATAGCTTGTCCCTGGCGCATAGCTCAATACCTTTGCTTCCAGTTTCATATGCTCACGGGCAAAGCCGATGGGGTCCCCCTCAGGATCTTTTTTACCGAGCCTGCCGATCATTCCTTGCAAGCGCTCCTGTTTGACCCTGAGCGTTTCCTGAGTCTTGTCGGACGCCTTTCCTTCGAAGTGATACGGCACAAGGGGGGTCGTGGACGGGCGAACCTGCTCGGAAAGGCTGGTTCTCACCGGCAGGATCCGATCGTCCTGCTGCGGGTGCAATGGCGCCGAACTTGAGGTTCCGCCTACTGATACTGCTGGCATGTCGTGTTCTCCTTCCTAGATCGACAGGGCGTTGTTGAGCCCTGCGCTACGCGGGGTGGGTTTGGGCTGGGCGGTCTTGGCGGCGTCGTCTGGGCTGGCACCGTCGAAGAAATAGCCATCGCGCCAGATCAGCGCCATGTCGGCGGCACCCCCCATCAGCCCGAGCAGGCGCTCGGCTGTAAGGCCCTCCAGCGGGACGTGGCCGATCAGGACCACCTGTTTGCTGTCGCGGTTGTACGACAGCGATGGGCAGAACGCGCCGCTGAGCAGGTACAGGTTGGTTTCCAGCAGCCGTTGCAGGACCGCTTCACGATTCGCCACGGGCAGGGGGCCGAAGCCGCAGTAGATAAAAACGTCTCCCTCGCCCACGCCAGGCGTGTGCTTCAAGGAAAAGTCCACATCCTTGACCGACAGGTTCGCCTCTTCGTAGAAAGCTGACGGGCTGGGAATCATCGTGAGTTCGCACAACTGATCGATCAGCTTGCAATAGGTGGGTGACGCCATGATGGACCTCGCATTGTCATTCAGGCACCGATGAGCGCCTGCTGCCCCTGATGAGTGACAGCCGGGGCATTTCGGTTCCACTGACCGGTGGAACCGCTGGCCGGTGATCCGCCACCCAATGGCGCCACCTCATTAAGGTTGACCGCCCATGTCCCGATCACTTGCATCTTCGCCAGCTCTGCGATCCATCCCCAAAGGCTTGTCCATGCTGGCCATGGGCACCTTGCTGTACGGATGCCAGCATCTCGAACCGCAGTTGACCATTGGCGACCGTTTCGCCAACGAGCCTTACCGCGCGCAGCTACGCTGGCTTGAGCCGGCGCCCACGGACACGATCATCGAGATTGGCGAGTCATCCCCGCAAAGCGGCGGCAGCCTGTGGGCGCGCATGCGCCAGGGATTTTCCTTGCAGACCCGGACCCAGGGCGTGGCCCGCATCGACGAGCAGCGTCGCTGGTTGATGGAGCGCCCGGCTTTTCTTACCCAGACCGGCCGTGCCGGTAGCCGTTACCTGCACTTCATCGTGGGCGAGCTGAACAAGCGCAACATGCCCCTGGAGCTGGCTTTGCTGCCGGCCATCGAAAGCGGATTCAATCCCAATGCACGTTCGCCTGCGCAGGCGTTGGGGCTCTGGCAGTTCATTCCAGCCACCGGACGCCGTTACCAATTGCAGCAGCATGGTGACTACGATGAGCGCCGAGATATTCCATCCTCCACCCGGGCTGCCCTGGATTACTTGTCTTACTTGCACGATTACTTCGACGGCGACTGGCTGCTGGCGCTGGCTGCCTACAACGCCGGGGAAGGGCGGGTACGCGACGCCATCACGCGTAACCGCGCCCGTGGCCTGGCGACCAATTACTGGAACCTGTCGTTGCCCGGCGAGACCCAGAATTACGTGCCGCGGCTGCTGGCTTTGTCGCAACTGATCAACACTCCCGCGGACTACGGCGTGAGCCTGGCCCCCATTGCCGACCAGCCGTACTTCCAGATGGTCGCCTTGGCGCAGCCGGTGGACCTGGCGCAGCTGGCGCAGTTATCGGGGGTGCATGAGCGGGAGTTGCGCATGCTCAACCCGGCCGGCCGTGGCCGCGTAAGGGGGCGTCTGCTGATGCCGGTGGAAGCATCGCGCAAGTTGCTGGCGCAACCGGACATGATCGCCAAGGCTGCGTTGCCCCGGGTCGGCGATGGCGAAGAGCAAGTGGTCGCTTCGCCAGATACGGTCGAGCCGCAGGTGGCCGAGGCGGCGGTGCCACCTGGGGTGTGAGCGCACTGGTGCAGAAAAGATTCGCTTGTCGATATCTAACCCGTGGCGAGGGAGCTTGCTCCCGCTTGGGTGCGTAGCGCCCATCAAACAAACGGGATCGCTGCGCAATCCAGCGGGAGCAAGCTCCCTCGCCACTGATTAACCATCGCCGATTTCGGATTTTACAAACAATCCATCACGACATTCGCCAGGCCGCGTGCGCGAGGGTCCATCAGGACGTAGGAGCCGATGGTGTTGCAGGCGAAGCCGAAGGCCACGCCGCGCTCCGGGTCGGCAAAGCCGATGGTGCCACCGGCGCCCATGTGGCCGAACGCGCTCGTTCCCATGCCGTAGCTGCCGTTCGCCACGTCCGGCTGGTCGAGCATGATGCCCAGGCCGAAACGGGTGGCTGTCTGGATCGTCGGGTCGTATTCGGCGCTGTGCTCGCACAGCATTTCGTTGAGCAGCGGTGATTCCAGCAGGCGTCCGTCCAGTAGGCCGGCGTAGAACGCCGCTAGGCTGCGGGCGTTGCCGTGGCCGTTGGCCGCCGGCTGGGTCATGCGCTTCCAGCCGATTTCGTTACTACGCCCCAGCACCATCGGCGGATTGGCGAAGGCCAATGAACTCATGGCCATCGGCTCGTTGAGCACGAACTGCAGCACTCGACCAAAGGCCTCGTCATCGACGTCGTCCTTGGTGCGCGCCATGTAGGCGCATCGAGCGATGTCCGCGTCGTCCAGGCCCATATGGAAATCCAGCCCGAGTGGCAGCGCCACCCGCTGGTGGATGCTTTGCGCCGGGGCCATGCCATCCACCCGGCGCAGCAATTCACCGAGAATCCAGCCGAACAGCAGCGGCGAATAGGTCTGCTGTTTGCCGGCGTCGGCCCAGGGCCGTTCCTCGGCGATCAGGTCGATCATGGTGTCCCAGTCGTAAAGCGTTTCCGGCGCCAGGGGAGTGCGCAACGCCGGTAGCCCGGCGCGATGGCACAGTACCTGGCGCACGGTGATGGACGCTTTGCCGGCGTTGGCGAATTCGGGCCAGTAGCGGCAGACCGGCGTGTCGAGGTCCAGGCGTCCTTCGCCCACCAGTTGCATTATCGCCACTGCGGTGAACGGCTTGGTGCAAGAGAACAGGTTGAGTAGGGTGTCGCGCTGCCATTGGACGTCCGGTTCCGGCCCGGCAATTCCGACCCACAGATCGATCACCGTTTCGCCGTCGATCTGGATGGACAGGGCGGCGCCGCGTTCGAAAGGGCTTTTCATCAGTTGGATAAAAGCCTCTCTGACCGGCTCGAAGCGAGGGTCACAGTGGCCATGGATGGCAAGTGCATGCGTCATGTCAGCTCCACGCGGGGTTGGGTTCCCCTTGAGTGACGCTGGCCGGGCAAACGGTTCATCCGGTGATAGGCGATAGGGGCTGGTGGGCGAGCTTGCTCTGGCAGGGATCTTTTTACGCCAGTCCAGCCACTCATGGGCAACGATTCCTTCCTCTGGAGAGTGTTCATGGCGTACGAGCGGACCCTTGATTTGAATAGCGACGCGTTTCGCGGCGAGGCTTATCGGCACTATGCGGCGCTGCGCCAGTCGTCTCCGGTGTTCCTCAGCCAGCCCGACGGGCAGTTGCCGATGTGGTACGTCACCGGTGCCCGGGAAGTCGAAGAGGTCCTGCTGGACAATGATCGCTTCGCCCGTGATCCGTCGCGCATCGATCCGCGGTTCGCGGCGATGCTCGGCGGCGAGCAGTCCATCGCATTTCTCAATGAGCACATGCTCAACCGCGACGGGGAGAGCCATCGCCGCCTGCGTCGCCTGGTCAACAAGGCCTTCACCTTGAAGGCAGTGAACGCCATGCGACCGCGCATTGAACAAATCGCCGAGACGTTGCTGGACGCAGTGCAGTCGAGCGGACAGATGGACGTCGTGAGCCAATATGCCTTTCCTCTGTCGATTACCGTCATCGCCGAACTGCTGGGTGTCCCTGCTCAGGATCGCGACGATTTCCGGCGCTGGTCCCACATGATTGTCCGGCAGGTGGGCCATGACCTGAGCGAACTGCAGCGCTGCTACGAAGAATTTGCCCGCTACATGCTCGCCTTGATCGAGCAGCGCCGGGCCCAACCGGCCGACGATCTGGTGTCGGCCCTGGCCCAGGTGGAGGAAGAGGGCAGTATGCTCAGCCGAAGTGAGCTGTGCAGCATGATTGCGCTGCTGATCATCGCCGGGCACGAAACTTCGGCATCGATGATTGGCAATGCCGTGCACACGCTCATGCAGCATCCCGAGGCATTGATCCAATTGCGGGATGAGCCGACATTGATGCCCGACGCGGTGGAAGAGTTCTTGCGTTATGACTCGGCGGTGGAACGGGCCATGGTTCGTTTCGTCACCCAGGACACGGAACTGGCCGGACAGCGTTTGCAGCGGGGGCAACTGCTGGTGGCGGTGGTGGGGGCGGCCAATCGTGACGAGGCGATGTGCGCCGATCCGGACACACTGGATATCACTCGCCCGGCCTGCCCGCACATGTCTTTTGGCAAAGGTACTCATTACTGCCTGGGGGCTTCGCTGGCGAGGCAGGAACTGGAGATAGCCTTGGCGACCTTGCTGCGGCGTTGTCCCGGGCTGCAACTGGCGGTGGAGCCCAGCGCCGTGCGCTGGCGCTATGTACCCAATTTCAGGGGGCCGGATGCGTTGCCGGTGCGTTGGTCGGTGGATTGATCCGGGTGGCCAAATGGGTTTGCGGGTGAATCATCGCCAAGAAATCAGCGGTTGCCAGTGCAAAAAATGGCAACGGCTCGCCCGGCCTCTTGCCGGACGAGCCGTTGTTTCAAGCCAGGCTGGCCTCCCTTGTCTGCGCAGGCACTGAAGCGCTGACGGGTGTGGTGTCGATAGGTATCAGGTCCAATCCATAGAGCACCACATCCGCACGTTTGTCAGCGAATCGGGCGATACCCGGAAAACGTCCCCATAGCGTCGCTCCCAATCCTTGCACGCCCCGCTTGCTCGCCTCGTTGTGCTCGATGATCCAGGCCACCAGCGTCTCGAAACCATAACGTCTGGCCAACACCACGGCGGCCTGGCCGAGGCGAATGCCGACGCCGCTGCCAATGTGGTCGTTGCGCACATAGATCGATACTTCGCCGGTCAACCGGCAGGCCTGGGCACCCCAACAGAAGCGGTTGACGATCAACCAGGCGACTACCTCGCCGCCGCGCTCGAGCACGTAGATCGGGTCACCTTCCTTGACGAAACAATCGACGAAGAACGTCATTTCCTTCAGGGAAAACGCTCTGAGTACCGGGGAACTGGTTCCCCCCAGAGCGCTTTCGTTGAAGATATCCGTCATCACTGGCAGGTCATCGGGCGTATAGCGACGTACGCCACGTGGCAGGTCGGCTCGGCTGTTCAAACGATTACTGGTCATGGCCGGGTTTCTCCATAGACGCTTTTCTTGAGTTGTTCACGGGCCCGAAACAATCGTGAGCGCACGGTGCCGATGGGCACGCCCAGCCGTTCGGCGGCATCGCGGTAGCTGCTCTCGGTGTCCACGGCAGTCCACAAGGTGTCGCGCATGTCCTTGGGCAGGGCGTCCATCGCCAGCAGCGTGCGGTCCAGCAGCCGCCGGTTGTCGCACAGCTCACTCAGGTCGATGTCGTCGCTGGATTCGTGAAAATCGCTTTCGTCGAACGTGCTCAGTGGCGGTTGCGCATAGAAACGGCGGAAGTGATTGCGTATCAGGTTCAAGGCGATGCCGCATAGCCAGGTGTCCGGCTTGGCCAGCCCCTTGAATTTTTCCTGGTTGCGCCAGGCTTCCAGATACGTGAGTTGGATGATGTCGTCGGCGTCGTCTTGATTGAGTACACGCTTTTGCACAAACAGACGCAGCTTACGCTCCTCGCCGAAGCTGACACCGGGCGCACTCGGACGTGTCGGTGAGGTTTGCGGGGGAAGCATGAGGTTCAGGCTGTTCATCAATAAATCCCTCTGAATGGGTTCCCTGGTGTCGACGGGTGTGTCGACTTTTCCCCTTCAGCAGGACCTGTGCCAAGCCAGATTTAACGCTTATCTATTTGAAATTTAAGGTATTTTTATTGGTGCAAATGCTCTATTTGTGCAAGGCCGTGCACGGCTTTCCAGACGTCCACTGCATGAAATTGCACCGACCGGCTCTTCGGGAAACGGCCCGCGGACGACTCGGTCGTTCGCTTTAGAAAAGCCCGTGATGGCGATGGAACCGAATGGTGGATCACCGCCACCCACTGAGCGTCCGAAACCACGCTGCCGGTCATCATGAAAGTAGAAGCCCCGACAAATGCGCACATTGCCGCCAATCTCGCCCAGGCCGTTTCGGCTGTCGCGGGCGTTGGCAGGCCTGTCGAGTCGTCGCAGGCCACGCAGTCCAGTTCGATGGAGGAGGTCGGCATGACCTTCAGCCATCATGTGGAACGCAATACCAAGGCGCTGAACCAGCGCCGCATCCGTAATGCCCGCAGCGAGGTGGGCCAGGTGCGGGTCGAGACCCGTGAACAACTGGAAGAGTGGTACGACCAACTCGGCCACCCCGGCAAGCAGAGCCTGGGGGCCATGGCTGCCCAGGCCGGCGTCCTGCTCGGTGGCCAGCCGGTACTTGAAGAACTGGTGCAATCGACTGGCGGAGATCCGGCCCGCACCGACCTGATCCTGAAGCAGGCACTGCTGGACGCCGAGACGCAGGGTCGTCTCGTCGAAGCCAAGCGTGCCCGCGACTATCTGCAACTGTTGCGCGAGCGTTATGGCGCGCAGATCCAGGCCGGCATGAACATCGCCGAGGCCCTGCGGGCCTCCGGTGGCGATCCGGAACTGCGCCAGGCGGTACGGCGCCTCTATTACGACACCGTGGTGCTCAAGCAATCCTTGCCGACCATGATGCAGGCGTTGCTTGGTCTGTTCGGCGAAGCGGCATTCGTCTCGGGGCTCGACATGATGCGCCGCGCGCTGGCTGACGACATCGCCGCCCATGCCCCTTCGCGCCCTACCGCTCTGCTGCGCACATTGCTGATCGGCCTCGCTGCCTCGACGCAACTGAGCAGCGTGCTGCAAAGCTGTCGCCGTTTGCTGGAGCAACTGGCCTACAGTTGCCCGGCCAGCCAGCTTACGGCTGTGCTGTTGCTCCAGCGCATGCTGGGGTTTGTCAGCAGCGGCCTGTCTTCGGCGGAGGTGCGTCGCATCGGCCGTGAATTGGGCGGCGATCAGGAGCGCGACCAACTGGTCTCCTTGAACGGCTTGTACCCCTTGCTCAAGCGTTTGCCGCTGGCGCTCTGGCGCGATGCGAAAAGCCGCCAGAGCGCGCTGAAAAATCTGCTCGTGCTGCTCGATGAGCGTTCCCGTGGCGAGACCCGTGGACAGACCGCCGAACCGGTTATTGGAGCGCGTCCATGATCGCCATGCTGAACAAAGTCGCCCAGGCGGCGGTGCAACGTATCGAGGTGGCCGGCGCGTTCGTGGTGCTCGGCATCGTGTTCATGCTGATCCTGCCGTTGCCGACGGCGGTGGTCGATGCGCTGATCGCCATCAACATCTGCATCTCTTGCCTGCTGATCGTGCTCTCGCTGTACCTGCCGCGTCCGTTGGCGTTTTCCTCGTTCCCGGCGGTGCTGTTGCTGACCACTTTGTTCCGGCTGGCGCTGTCGGTGGCGACCACGCGCTTGATTCTCCTCCAGGGCGACGCGGGTCATATCGTCCAGGCGTTCGGCAATTTCGTGGTGGGGGGCAACCTTGCGGTCGGGCTGGTCATCTTTCTCATCCTGACGGTGGTCAACTTCCTGGTGATCACCAAGGGCTCCGAGCGGGTCGCCGAAGTCGCGGCGCGGTTCACGCTGGACGCGCTGCCTGGCAAACAGATGTCCATCGACAGCGACTTGCGGGCGAACCTCATCGATGTCAGCGAGGCCCGTCGCCGCCGCGAGGAACTGAACAAGGAAAGCCAACTGTTCGGGGCGATGGACGGGGCGATGAAGTTCGTCAAGGGCGACGCCATCGCAGGCCTGGTGATCGTGGTGATCAATCTCATCGGCGGCTTCTCGGTCGGCATGGTCCAGCATGACATGAGCGCGTCCGACTCGATGCACTTGTATGCCGTGTTGACCATTGGCGACGGTCTGATCGCGCAAATCCCGGCCCTGCTGATTTCCCTGACCGCCGGCATGATCATTACCCGCGTCTCGCCGGAAGGACAGCCAGCCGGCAGCAGCGTAGGCAAGGAAATCGCCAAGCAGTTGACCGCCGAGCCCAAGGCCTGGGTCATCGCTTCGGTGGGAATGCTCGGCTTCGCCGCGTTGCCCGGCATGCCGACGCTGGTGTTCATCGTGATTGCCTTGATCACCGGCACGGCGGGCATCATCCAGTTGCATGGCCGGGCAAAACAGGCCCGCCAGGCGGAGCAGTCTGAAACGGTCGTCACGCCGGAACACAATGGCGCCGAGGACCTGCGCAGCTTCGACCCGACCCGGGCCTATCTCTTGCAATTTTCCAAGGCGATGGAAGGCAACCCGGCCGCCGAGGACGTTATCCAGTCGATCCGCAAAAAGCGCAACGCGCTGGTTGCAGGTTTTGGCCTGACCTTGCCGCCCTTCGAGATCGAATACAGCACGCAGCTGGAAGACGACGAGTTCCGGTTCTGCGTGCACGAAGTGCCGATGTTGCGGGCGACCTTCGGTGACCGCGTGGCGGTGGCGCGCGGGCCGCTGCCATTCGAGCCGCAGGATGCCCGGGTCGGCAGCGAGGTGCGTGACGAGCATCAATGGCTTTGGCTGGCCCCCGACGACCCGCTGCTGGCGGACGAGCGCGTGGAAGCGGTGCCGGCGGGGGAGCTGCTGGTGGAACGCATGAGCCGGGCCATGTTTGCCACCGGCCCGCAGTTCCTCGGCCTGCAGGAAAGCAAGTCGATCCTCAGCTGGCTCGAAGCCGGACAGCCAGAGCTGGTGCAGGAGCTGCAGCGGACCATGCCCTTGGCCCGTTTCGCCGCCGTGCTGCAACGCTTGGCAGGCGAAGGCGTGCCGCTGCGAGCGGTGCGATTGATCGCCGAGTCGTTGATCGAGCATGGGCAGCACGAGCGCGATGTCGGTGCGCTCACCGACTACGCCCGCATCGCCCTGAAGTCGCAGATCTATCACCAGTACCGCGATGAAGACGGCTTGCACGTCTGGCTGCTGACGCCGGAAACCGAAGGGCTGCTGCGCGACGCGCTGCGCCAGACCCAGACGGAAACCTTTTTTGCCTTGGAAAGCGTACATACCCGCGCCTTGGTCTTGCAGCTGCGCGAAGGCTTCCCGTTGCGGGCCAAACGCGTGGCGGTGCTGTTGGTCGCCCAGGACTTGCGCGCGCCGCTGCGTGACTTGCTGCGTGACGAGTTCAATCACGTGCCCGTGCTTGCCTTCAGCGAGTTGCACAGCAATGCCCAGGTCACCGTGCTGGGGCGCTTCGATCTCGAGCAGGAACAACTGCGGATCGAGGACGCCGCATGAGGATTTTTTTCCCTCGGCGCGCGGGCAGCGCTGCCACGCGTAACGATGTAAATCCAGGCGCGTTCGATGGCCTGGCTGTGACAGTGGACGAGGGCTACCCGTGCCCCGTCGTTCAACCGGATTGTGGGCGCACCCCCGTCGCGCCTTGAGGAGCTGGCCATGTTCGAGCTGCGTGTATTGAGTGGTCTGCACCGAGGTGCGGCATTGCCGCTGGTAGGCGAGCAATGGGTAGTGGGAGCGGCGGAAGACGCCGACCTGGCGTTATACGATCCAGGTATCTGCGCACATCACGTGGCCCTCAAGCAGGTTCAGGGCCAATGGTTGCTGGACTCACTGGAGGGGAAGGTCTGTGATGCACAAGGCCAGCCCTGGATTCCCGCCGGGGCGTTGCAAAGCAATGCGCCGTTCTCTATCGCTGGCGTCTGGTTGTGCCTGGCCCCGGCGGATCAGCCCTGGCCTGAAGAAGCAGCCCTGGACGAAGCCGCGCACCTGGCGGTAGAGCGCGAACCGCAAAGGGCCACGGCGCGGCCTTCCTGGACCAAGCGCCTGGGCATCGCTGCCGCGGTGATCACCGTTGCCTCCAGCGCCTTGGCCTTCACCAGCCAGCCGGCACCGACCGTGGCGCCCGGCGCGGTGCAACAGCTCAAGCCGGCCAAGGTGGCCCTGGACACTGTCGAGGCGGTCCGCCTGGAGCTCGATCGCATGCTTCAGGAGCGTGACCTGGATGCCCAGGTGCAGACCGAGGTCCAGGACGGCCGACTGGCCCTGGTGGGTGAGTTGCCGCGTCAACGCCTGGCGATGGTCGAACGGCTGATGGAGCGTTTCCATGCCCGCTACGATACGTCGGTCGCGATCACGACCAACGTCAGGGAGCGGCTCAGTCAACTGCCGTTTCAGATCGCCCAGATCGTCGGCGGCAAACATGGGCATGTCGTCACGGCCGACGGCCGCCGGTTGTTTTTGGGCGACCAGATCGATGGGCTGCGCCTGACCGCGATCGATGCCGGCAAGGTCACCTTCGAAGGTGAGCAACGCTACGAGGTCACCTGGTGATGACGCAGGCGGCCATCGCACGACTGGAAACCTGGGAGGCCGGCCAACGGGCGCATCTGCGCCGCTTCTCACCGGTCATGGTGCGCGGACAGGTACAGCGGGTCAGCGGCATCTTGTTGCAATGCCGGCTGCCGGGAGCGCAGATCGGTGACCTCTGCCAGGTCGAACGTGACGCGCGCGAGCCGTTGCTCGCCGAAATCGTCGGCTTCGACCGCCACGATGCCTTGCTCAGCGCCTTGGGTGGCCTTGAGGGCGTGCGGGTAGGCGCTGTCGTGGAACCGCTGGGCATGCCCCATCGGGTGACTGTCGGCCCGCAATTGCTTGGGCAAGTGTTGGACGGCTTCGGTCGGCCCCTGCTGGACGGTGGCGTGGGCGCATTCGCCGGGGCGCAGGTGCTGCAGGCCTCGCAAGTGATTGGCGAGGCGCCTGCGCCGACCGCGCGACCGCGCATTCAACAGCCCTTGATGACCGGCGTACGCGCCATCGACGGCCCGCTGACACTTGGCGAAGGCCAGCGTGTCGGGTTGTTCGCGGGTGCCGGCTGCGGCAAGACCACATTGTTGGCGGAGATCGCCCGCAACGTTGACTGCGATGTCATTGTCTTCGGCTTGATCGGTGAGCGCGGGCGCGAGTTGCGCGAATTTCTCGACCATGAACTGGACGATGAATTGCGCGCTCGTGCAGTCCTGGTGTGTGCCACCTCCGACCGGTCCAGCATGGAGCGGGCCCGCGCGGCATTCACCGCCACGGCCTTGGCCGAGGGCTTTCGCGCCCGCGGCCAGCGCGTCCTGCTGCTCATCGACTCGCTGACCCGGTTCGCCCGAGCCCAACGGGAAATCGGCCTCGCCGCTGGCGAACCGCTGGGGCGCGGCGGCTTGCCTCCTTCGGTCTACAGCCTGCTGCCGCGTCTGGTCGAGCGGGCCGGGTTGAGTAATGAGGGGGCGATCACCGCGCTTTATACGGTGCTCATCGAACAGGATTCGATGAACGATCCGGTGGCGGATGAAGTGCGTTCGCTGCTTGATGGTCACATCGTGCTGTCGCGCAAACTCGCCGAGCGCGGTCATTACCCGGCGATCGACGTGTTGGCCAGTCTCTCGCGAACCCTGGCCAATGTCGCCGAGGCCGAGCACCTTCGAGCGGGCATCAATCTGCGGCGGTTGCTGTCGGCCTACGAGCAGATCGAACTGATGCTGCGCCTGGGGGAATATCAGGCCGGCGCCGACCCCTTGACCGACCTGGCGGTGGAATCCCGCAGCGCCCTGGACGCATTCCTGCGCCAGGACTTGCGTGAGCCGGAGACGTTCACGTCGACATTGGCCCACCTCCAGCAATTGACCGCCTATGTCCCGGGCTGATCTGGACGCCCTGGCGCCGGTGCGCCGGCATCGCGAGGCGCAAGCCGAACGGGCCTGGCGCCAGCAGCGCGAGCTTTTGCGCGAGCGCCAGGCCGCGTTCGCCGCCGCGCGGGCGCGCTGGCAGGCAGCCTGTGAGCAGCAGGCGGCTCAGCGCGAGGCCCTCTACGGCGAGCACCGTGGCCGTGCGCTGAGCATTTGCGAACTCAATGCCTGGAGCACCGAGGAGCGGCGCTTGATCGGTGAGCTGGCGGAGCAAGCGCGGGCCTTGCAGGCGCTGGACGAGGAACAGGCGCAGCAGGCACGACATACCGAAGCCGCGCAGCAGCGATTGCAAGGGCGCAGGCGTGACCTGGAAAAGCTCGGCGCCATGATGGAATACCTGGTGGAGGTCCCCGATGATGAATGAACGCACGGTACGCGGTGGACCGCCGTCTGCATCCGCCCGGCACGCGCCGCGTGCGCATGAGTACGCGCCTGCCCAGATGAGTCGGGCCACCCGTCCGGCGGCCCGCGAGCCTGCGCCCGCTTCCGAACGCGACCCCGAAGTGATTGCCGGGCGCAGTGACGGCTACTGGTTTCGCCAGTGGGTCGACGCACCTCGGGGCAATGGCGAGGATGACACCGCCAGCGCCGGCTCCCTGTCAGGGTGGGTGGGCCTGGAGAGCGGCGAAGTGGACGCCTTTGTCGATCAGCTTTCGCCACGTCTGCGGGCCACGCTCGACCAGCAATTGGACCTGCTGCTGCACCTTCCCCACCTGGGACGGATTAGGGTCTCTGCGCAGCGTCTGGCCGGGACCTCTGGCTGGGACATTGGCCTGAGTGGAGAAACCGAAGAAGTACGTTCGCGGTTATCGAGTCGGTCCGGGCGCCTGGAAGAGGCGTTGGGTCAGAGCCTGGGCCAGCCGGTGACGGTGCGCGTGGCATCCGCAGAGGAGGCGAGTGCGACATGAGCGTACGTGCATTGGCGCTGCGATCGATGTGCAGCGATGACGCCGCCGCCCGGCAGCGCTTGGGGGCTGGCGTCAGTCTGCCGTTCGAGGTGGCGGGCGAAGCGGGCGTGGTGGAACTGACCCCGGCCAGCGGCGCGGCGAGAGCGACGCCGTTTGTGCTGGAGTGTGCGCAAGGTGCCTTGGCCCTCGACGAGCCCGGCCCGGTACTCAGCCTGTTCGGCGAGTGCCCAGTGGTCCTGCCCGCCGAGCCTTGCGCGGATGACGCCTGGTTCTGGGCGCTGTTCCAGCAAACCCTGAGCGAGTCCTTGCGGCAGGCATTCGGTTTTCTGAGACCGCTGGCCGGTCACGTCGTCGAGGGCATCGCCTGCCGGATCGAGGTGAAAACAGGCGCGGCCCGTGCCACGAGCCATCTGCAAATCGCCGGGACGACGCTGCTGGGGGTGCTTGGCGCAGCGCCATGGCAGCGTCGGAGTGTGCCCTGGGGCAACGACCTTGCGCTGGATGTTCCGCTGCCATTGGGGCACCTGACGTTGGCCGCCAGGCACGTGGCCGCGCTGCGCCCCGGTGACGTGCTGGTTCCGGAGTCCGCCCTGTTCGATCAATCCGGCCAAGGAATCATTCGCCTGGGCCGGCAATGTGCGCGGGTCCGGGTATACGACCGTGCCGCGCCGTTGCGCCTGACCTTGCTCGCTCTGGAGGAAACCGCTATGAGCACCACCGCCGATACCGACATCCTGACGCCCGACTGGGACGACACCACTCGCTACGAACCCGACGTTCAGGCACCTGAAGTCGACGAGCAACCAGCGCCTTACCCCGTCGACTCCGATGCCACGCAGGTGCCGGTTGCAGATCCTGCCGCCACCCGCGAGCGTTTCGACGACCTGCCATTGGCGCTGACGATACGTTGCGGCCACTTGAGCCTGACCCTCGGCGAGTTACGCGACCTTGCACCCGGCTCGGTGCTCCAGGTCCAGGGCGTGGCGCCGGGCGCGGCGGCGTTGTTCCATGGCGAACGGGCCTTGGCCCACGGCGAACTGGTAGAAGTGGATGGCCGGCTCGGTCTGCAGATCACTCGCGTGGATGTGGCTGGATGAGCTTCCAGGGGGTCGACCCCTTTCTGCTGGCGCTGTTCATCGGCGGGATCTCATTGGTTCCCTTGTTGCTGATCATTTGCAGCGCCTTCCTGAAGATCGCCATCGTGTTGACGATTACCCGCAACGCCATCGGCGTGCAGCAGGTGCCGCCGAACATGGCGCTGTATGCCATTGCGCTGGCGGCGACGTTGTTCATCATGGCGCCGGTCGGCCACGATATCGCCGAGGAACTGAAAGAGCGGCCACTGGATTTCAGCAATACCGAGGCGTTGCAGGGTTCTGCCTTGAACGCGGTAAAACCGCTGCAAGCCTTCATGTCGCGCAATACCAACCCGGACATCCTCACCCACCTGCTGGAAAACACCCAGCGCATGTGGCCCAAGGAGCGCGCCGAGCAAGCCAGTCGCGACGACCTGATGCTGCTGATCCCGGCCTTCATGTTGTCGGAGCTCGAGGCCGGCTTCCAGATGGGCTTCCTGATTTACATCCCGTTCATTGTCATCGACCTGATCGTGTCCAACCTGCTGCTGGCGCTCGGTATGCAGATGGTCGCGCCGATGACCATTTCGTTGCCGCTCAAGCTGCTGGTGTTCGTCCTCGTGCAAGGCTGGACGCAATTGCTCGACAGCCTGTTCTACTCCTATCTCTGAGGGCATGCGATGGACGCGATGACATTGTTCAAGGAAGGCATGTTGCTGGTGGTCCTGCTGTCCGCGCCGCCCCTGATCGTCGCGGTGATCGTCGGTGTGCTGACTTCCCTGGTGCAGGCCTTGATGCAGATTCAGGACCAGACCTTGCCCTTCGGCATCAAGCTGGTGGCCGTCGGGCTGACCTTGCTGGTCACCGGTCGCTGGATTGGCGCCGAGCTGCTGGGCCTGTTGCGTCGGGCTTTTGAACTGATGGCCAGCACCTGATGACGACCCAGGCCTTCCTTCCCTATTTCGACTTGCTGCTGTCGATCGCCCTTGGCATGGCGCGTATCTATCCGGTGGCTTACCTGGTCCCGGTGTTCTGCTTCCAGCATTTGCGAGGCCTGCCGCGCCATGCCGTGGTGTTCGCCCTGGGCATGTTGCCGGCGCCGGGCATCCGCCAGGCCCTGATTGATGCCCAGGTCAGTTGGCTGACCCTGGCTGGGTTGATGTTCAAGGAGGTGGTGCTGGGCCTGCTGCTCGGGGTGCTGCTGGCCATGCCATTCTGGCTGTACGAATCGGTGGGGGCCTTGCTCGATAACCAGCGCGGTGCGCTCATCGGCGGCCAGTTGAACCCGGCACTCGGCACGGATACGACGCCGTTGGGCCACCTGTTCAAGGAGATGACGATCCTGTTGCTGGTCGCCACCCTGGGCATCGGCACGCTGACCCAGGTGATCTGGGACAGCTACCTGGTCTGGTCGCCCACGGTCTGGTTTCCGTTGCCCGGCGCGGATGGTTTCGGGGTGTTCCTCGGGCTGCTTGCCGAAATGTTCATGCACATGATGCTTTATGCGGCGCCCTTCATCGGCTTGCTGTTGCTGGTGGAGTTCGCCTTGGCCTTGCTCAGCCTGTATAGCCCGCAATTGCAGGTCTTTGTCCTCGCCATGCCGGCGAAAAGCCTGGTCGGGCTGGGCTTCCTGCTGTTCTACCTGCCCACGTTATGGGACGCGATGACTGGCCGTCTCGGCCGCTACGGAGAAATCCGCAACCTGCTCCACCTGCTGTTGCAGGCGCCTTGAAGGAAGGGCTTGTTCATGAGTGAAGACAGCGGGGAGAAGACCAAGCGCGCGACACCGAAGAAAATCCGTGACGCCCGCAAAAAAGGCCAGGTCGGCCAGAGCCAGGACCTGAGCAGCCTGTTGGTACTCACGGCAGTCACCGAAGTGGCATTGACCCAGGCTGACAACAGCATGCAGGCGCTGGGTGAAATGGTTTTGTTCCCGTTGCATCGTCTGGACGGCGACTTCGTGCGCGCCTTCGAGGAAACCCTGGCCCATGCCGGTGGCGTGTTGCTCAGTTTCACCTTGATGACCGTCGGGTTGGCAATCGCCACGCGCCTGATCGCCGGTTGGGTACAGTTCGGCTTCCTGTTCGCGCCCGAAGCCCTTCACCCCGATCCGAACCGCTTGAACCCGTTGAACCAGGCCCAGCAGATGTTTTCCGCCCAGGCGCTGATCCAGCTGTTCATGGGGCTGGTCAAGGCAGTGTTCATCGCCAGCGTGCTTTACCTGGTGACGATGCCTGCCCTCGGGTCGTTGATCAGCCTGGTCAACGGTGACCTGCATGGCTATTGGCGCGGGCTCGCCAGCCTGTTCCGGCACATCATGCACATCTGTCTGGGCGTGTTGCTGGTGCTGGCGATTCTCGATTTTGGCCTGCAGAAATATTTCTTCGCCAAGCGCCTGCGTATGAGCGAAGAAGAGGTGCGTAAGGAATTCAAGGAAATGGAGGGCGATCCCCACGTCAAGATGCATCGACGCAGCCTGGCCCGGCAGTTGGTAGACCAACCTGCCAGCAAGGAAACCAAGCCGGTGGAAGAGGCCGATGTGTTGGTGGTCAACCCGACTCACTTCGCCGTCGCGCTGCTTTATCGGCCGGAGGAGACGCCGTTGCCGCAGCTCATTACCAAGGGCGTCGATGCCGACGCCCGTGCCCTGATCGAGCGAGCCAAGGCGGCGCGTATCCCGGTCATTCAATGCATCTGGCTGGCGCGAACGATCTACAAGGAAGACGTAGGTGGATATATCCCGCGGGAAACGCTTCAGGCGGTTGCGCACATTTATCGGGTTTTGCGCGAGCTGGATGACGAGGCCAAGGGCGAGGTGATCGAAATCCCGGAACTGAACCTGCGCTGAGGCCGATGGAACCGGTGCGCACCGGGATGCCACTCAGGTAGTGAGCCCGGGATCGCCCGGGCGATGCCGGTTTGCCGGCAGTCCCACCGCACACACCGACTCGTGGAGATTCCCCTATGCCTGAACCCAATTCACTGGCCAATTCCATAAGGGGCACTGGTGCCCTGCATGGCGTCGACGGCTTGCACTCGTCGCGCTCGCCCTCGTTGAGCCAGCAGCCTCGCGACGCCCAGCAGCGTACCGGCACTCAAAGCCTGCATGGGCGGGGTCGCTCGTCTTCGTCGCCCCCTGCGGTCCACCAGCGCGGCCGGACCCGGACACGGGGTGCCGAGCGCACGGCTACGCCGTCTGACGATCGACCGCTGGATGACACGCAAAGCCCCGGTTCCACCGCGCCGCCTCGCACCCCTGACTCATTCATGAGCGAGATGGAAACCCGTCAAAAGCAGTTGATGGAAAAGCAGTTCGATATGCAGATGCGAATGGAGGAGCGTCAGAGCGAAATGATGATCGTCAAGAGCTCGGCCGACATGGCCAAGTTGATGAGCGACACGGTGACGGAAGTCACCAAGGGCTTCATGGACACTGCGAGGAGAGTCATGCAGGAGGGAGGTGAGGCGATGAAGCTTCGGTAAGGCTCGCAATGACTTGGAAAAACGCTGTACCCGTGGCGAGGGAGCTTGCTCCCGATGGGCTGCGCAGCAGACCTTTTGTGAGGGCTTCGCCCTCAAGCGGGAGCAAGCTCCCTCGCCACGGTTTTTTGTTGTCTAGCCGAGTCGGGTGCGGCTCGCATTGAGCGAGGTTGGACGTGAGGCCGCTGACGTAGCGGACGGCATCAAGCGTGCGCGCACTTCGCCGACCTGGCCGATGAAACCGACGATCCAATGGCAGAACCGCGCCTCGTCGAGCATCGACAACGGGCAATGGGCACACAGGCGAACGCTGCCCTTTTCGTCCAGGGCCAGCCAACTGCCGCCGAGCAGATCCAGTCGAAAGTTGAGTTCCAACAGGCGTTTATGCAGGCCAGGTGCATGGGCTGGCACATCGATCGCGCAATGGAGGATGGCCACATCGCCGTGATCGGGCAGCTCGATGATCACGGCTTCCCGGTTGCTTGCGTCATACAGCGCGCAGACGCCGCCCTCCAGTTGCAACTGCGCATGCAGGTGTTCCGCGAGGGCTGAGATCAAGCGCTGGGCGAGCGGTGTGGTGGTCATGCAAAGCCTCCCTCGGCCACGGGCCTTCAGTAAGTAACCGAATAATCGTCAAGGTCTTCCAGGCCCAGCAACGACAATTGCCGGGACTGGATCTCGTCGAGCATCTGCGACGAGATCGGTGATTCGGGCAGCGCCTGCCAGACCACCAGCGCGCGCTGCGGATCGAGAAACAGGAACAGTTGCGCGTAGTCACTCGGGTGGGCAAAGCGTCGTTCGAGCGCCCGTCGCACCTGGCTCACGCCTAGTGCCTGGCTTTGTATCTGTAACGCGAGCCCCAAGCTGTGGGGCTCGCGTCGCAGGCAGAACTCGATGCCTGGGGCTATTTCCCAATACGTCGCGATGCCGGCGATGATGTTTTTCTGAAAGGCCTGGCGGGTGCTTACGCTGTGTACCGAAAAAGACATACCGTTTCAGTTCTCCAGTGGAACGACCGAGTGGTCGAGCGGATGTTCGGGGGAGCCCAGGCCGCCGCGCATACCCGGCGACCACCAGATCACCAGACGGCCGTTGTCGGGTTCGGCGCGGCTACAGGCATCGCCCTGGCAGCCCCAACGGTTTGCGCAGCCGGCGAAAACCGGCAGGCACAGCAACAAGACGAGCAGCTTCGGGGTGCGACTCATGGCGTGATCCTCGCACTGGTTTGCAAGAGGGAAGAGCGCCCGCCACCTGGTGTGCGCTTGGGTTGTCTCATGACGACGAACACTTCGGTTTCCTCACCGGGCTCGAGCCACACCTTCGGCCAGGCGGAGGTGGCCATGGTCCAGCGGGTGCTGCAACTGGCCTCGTCGAAGCGCAACCGTCGGTCGCCATCGTTGCGCACCACGCCCACGGCGATGCCGTAGTCCGGCCCGGCAAACCACTGGGCGCGCCCGGCGTCCAGCGATAGCCCCGGTTGCAACGCGCACAGCGTGTCGGCCGAATAAGGAATCGAGGCGGCTTGCTTGAACGTCGGCGGAATGTTGCCATCGGCCAATTGGGCGAGCACGTCGCTGATCTCGATGCGACCGATGGGGCGAGTGCCGTTGCGCCGCTCTTCCAGGCGTGCCATTGCGCTGTCCACCTGTTCACGATCGAGCTCGGAGATGTAGCGGGCCGGGTCGACCTGGTCGCCAATCAGTCGGGGCGTCAGGATGAATACGCGTTCACGGCGGCTGGTCTCGCGGGTGGTCGAGGAAAACAGCAGCGGTCCGATCAGCGGGATGCGTCCGAGCCACGGCACCCGCTCGAGGTTGTCGCCGGTTTCCTCGGTATGAAAACCACCCACCACCAGTGACCGGCTTTCCCCCATCACCGCCTGCGTACTGACCACTCCTCGCCGAACGCTGGGCGTCTGCTGGCCGACCTCCGAGGGCTCGATCTTGCCGTCTTCGATGTCCAGGAACATCTGGATCTGGTTGCGGCCGCCGGTCTCGATGGTGTGGGGCACGACCTGCAGGCTGGTGCCGGCCGTGATGGGCTCGACGGTCGCCACCCGTTCGCCAATGGCGGAGATGTACTCGGTCCGGCTGAAGTCGATGACCGCCGGCTGGTTTTCCAGGGTCAGTACTGATGGATTCGCCACGACCGAGGCCAGGCCGCGACCTTCCAGTGCTCGCAGTTGCGCGGAAAAGTCGCCGTAGTCCTGGATGAATACCGTCGAGCTGGCGCCTGGGCGAATCATCGAGGCGCCGCCGATCAGATCGCCGCTCTCGACGTTCCAGTTCGACGCCAGCTCGGCCAGTTGGGTGCGGTCGATGTCGAGAATGATCGCATCGATTTCTACCAGTTTGCGTGGCACGTCCACGTCACGGATCAGCGGCGTGTAGATCTCCCGACGCTTGGGCGAGTCGTAGATGAGCACTGCGTTGTTGCGCACGTCGGCTTCGACGCGGATCCGACCGCGGCCGCCCTTGCCAGCGCTTTCCGGGCCTTGCACGCGGTTGGTGTTCGGGCGGCCCATGCCGCTCAATGCCAGCTGCTCGATATTGCCCATCGTCATGGACTGCTGGGCCTGCATGTTCTGGAACGAGGCCTGGGGCGAGGTCGCCTGCATTCCGCCGGACACCGCACTGCGGCTTTCCAGCAGCCCTTTGAGGATGCTGGCAACCCCGGGAATCACCAGCGTATCGCCGCGGTACTTGATGCTCCGGTCGGCGGCGGTGGCATAGCGCAGCGGGAAGCTGATCACCTCCTGCTTCTCTTCAGGTGTCTTGCGCGCCTCGGCAAACTGCGCCACCAGGCGCACGTAGCGTTCCGGGCCGGAGACCAGCACCACGCCTTCGTCGGGTAACTCACCCCAACCGAAACGCGGGTCCAGCAGGCCGATGTCGGTCAGGGCTTGCTTGATGTCCGGCGCGGCATCGGCGGACACTTCCAGGCGCGTGGAATCCTGGTTTTGCAAAGGGCTGACGTACAGGGTGTTGCCGTACATGAACCACTGGAAACGATTTTCCAGACCGAGCCGGTCGAGGAATGCCTGGGGGCTTTCGGCGCGCATCCGGCCATCGACGCTGCCTTTCACGGTGCCATCGAGCACCAGTTGCACCCCGAAAGTATTGGCAAAGTCGCCAAGTACCTTGGGCAGGGGCGTGTTCTGGGCATCGTAGGCGTAGGGCGTGTTTTTCCAGTCGGTCGGTACCGCCGCTTCGACCGGCATGCCCGCGCCCAGCGCGCCGGCCAATGCCAGTGCAAGCAGCGATGTCTTGGTCCAGCGACGGACGATGGACCGGCGAAAGTGTACCTGGCCGGCGGCCATCGAGCGGTACGGTGCAAGCCACCTGTTAGGCATGGCGGATTCCTGTTCCGAGCGAGTGAAAGTGCGAGGGGCGTCGCGCCACGGCACGTTGTTCTTTATGGAGAATCGATTGCCAGGTGTCCCGCTGGTTGAGCAGCGCTTCGAGCACTTCGACCAGGTCGTCGATGTGCGCGTCTGTCGCCAGTTGCGCCAGTAGCCATAAACGCTCGTCCTGAGGCGAAAGGGCCAACGCACCGGGGAATCGCGAGAGGCTTGGCTGCGCCAGCCGCAGAAGGTCTTCCAGGGACCCTTCGTTGCCCGGCGGGAAGTTCAACTCGACCGATACCAGCAGGCCGTCATCCAGCTTCTTGAAGATCGCTTCGCCATCATCGATGACGATGGCGAAATGTTCCGCGCCGTCGACGTCGGCGTTCCAGCGGGCGAGCTGTGTGCGCAGCTCATGGCATTGCATCGATGATCGCCTTGGCGAGGTTGTGGTGGGCGGTGGTCTGTTGAGTGGCCGCGTTCACCGCGACCGACATGCCGTTCATGCTGGTCACGAACGAGTGCATATCGTCGAGGGACTGGCTCTCGGCGGCGTTCATTGCAGCGTTGTTGACGTTGTCGCTGGCGCGTTGGAAATAGGTATCGAGACGGCGCTGGATGGCATCGGTAGAAGACATGGCGGTTGCTCCGAGGTAAGCGTATTCACCGGATGAGTGGTGATTCCGCCGCTGACGGTTCCGCGAAAAGTGAGCAAAAGATCAGTTGGGGGGCGAGGATGGACCTGTCAAACATCCGAATCCCCGTGGCGAGGGAGCTTGCTCCCGCTCGGCTGCGCAGCAGTCGCAAAACCGGCTGATGCGGTCTGCCTGAATAAAGTTGAGCCCTGCTGCGCAGGCCAGCGGGAGCAAGCTCCCTCGCCACGGGTTTCGGGTCGTTTGGGCTACCGCTGCGGCTCGGGCAGGCGCAACGCTTCAACAGCCGTGGCCCAATCGAGCAGGAACATGCCACCTGGTGTTTCCAGCTTCAGCTGATGCGCCTCCATGCCGGGATCCGCCACCGGCGTCCAGGGACGTTCGCCAGATGAGTCCAGACTTTGGCTCAGCTTCGCCAAGTCGTCGGGATGACAGCGAAGAGTCGCACTGACCGAATCATGCTGGCGTGAGGCAAGCTGACGAACGAGTGCATCGATGCGGGTCTGATCCGGGACTTCGTTCAACAGCGTTCCCAAGGCCTCGTTGACCAACTGCGCGGCGCTGGTCTCGATCCGTTCCCACATGGCCTGGCGCTCGGCTTCCCAGCTGGCGAGCACGGTTTCGGCTGTTTCCCAGAACTGCGCCTGTGCCTGGAGCACTGCGGCACCCGCCTCTTCGGCGGCACCCTGGATCAGCTGCGTGGCGTGGGCCTGGGCCTGTTCGAGAACGGCCTGTGCTCGGCCACAGTCCACCAGGGTTTCGCGAGGAATACAGGGTTGCAATAGGCCCTGGCCACCGGGACGTAGGTCAAGCGAGCGCCGAGCGAGCATCGTGTATCTCCGTTTGGGGGGGCGCTGGCGCCAGGCTTTGCTCGGCTTTCCAGCACGCGGACTGCCAGAGCGTGTTGAGCTTGGCGGCAGGCGGCCGTGGGGTGGGCTGTGATTCGAGGGCAATGATCCTGCTGCGCGGGAAGGCCAGGCGCGTACGCTCCCAGGTCCGCTCCCCCAGCCAGGCGCGCAGCAGTACAAGCGGGTCGTGGCCTGGTTCGAGCCAGTGTCCGGGGCGCAACGCCTTGGCGGTGCGCTCGCACCACGCCCGGTCCTGCGGCGAAAGCGTGTCCATCGTTGTCAACGGCGAGCATGTGTTCGCCACTAATTGGCAGCCCAGGACCAAGGTTCGGGGCGTGCCGCAACAGAGTGACAACACCGCCGGGTCGGGCTGTGGCGGTGTGCACGGCGTCATGCCGAAACCGCGGGCCAATGCGGCGTGATGCCCGCGGCTCAAGGCGTCGATTTGTGGCCCGGTCAGCAGGCCGAGCGCCGCTGGGTACCAATCACGGTCTGCTTCGCGCCACGCCAGGCACCACCAGCGAGCCCATTCAAGCGCTGCGTTCATGCAGCAGTCCCCTTGCTGTCAGGCTTGGCGCCCGGGTTCTTCACCGCGAACAGTGGTGGCGCCGTGCCGTTTTGCGCGCCCGCCGGCGTTGCGCTCTTGCGCTCGAAAAATCGCGGCAGCACCAGTACGCCGTTGCGCCACAACCGGTAGAGGCCGTACGAGGCGCCCAGCAGGAGGGCGAGCAAGGTGAGGCCGGCCGCCAGGGTTACTCCCCGCCAATAGCCGATGTCGTCGGCCTGCATGAGGAACGGCCCGAAATACGCCATCTTGCGCCGTTCCTGATAAGCCGCCGCAGGGACGAAGACCACTGACAGCTTGGCCGGGTTCTGGGCCGCGTCAGCCATGCCGGGAATCCCGCTGGCGACCAGGTTGCGCACTCTCGGCGTGATGCTGTCAGGATCCAGCGCACTGGTGTGCTTGATAAACACCGAGGCCGACGCGGGCTGGACCGGCTCGCCGGGAGCGACCCGTTCCGGCAGCACCACATGGACCCGGGCGAGCACCACGCCATCGATTTGCGACAGTGTCGATTCGAGCTCCTGAGACAGCGCGTAGAGGTAGCGGGCACGCTCTTCCATCGGTGTGGAAATCACGCCTTCCTTGCGGAAGATTTCCCCCAGGCTGGAGCGCGATCGACGCGGCAGCCCAGCGGCTTCGAGAACCTGTACCGCGCTGTTCATGTCCGCTGGCTCGACCAGCACGGTCAGCCCGTCCTTATCGACCTGCTTGCTGGCCTCGACGTTCTTGTCCGCCAGTTCCGCGATCACTTCATTGGCATCCTGCTCGGAAAGATGGCTGTGCAGCGCTGTCCTCTCGTCGCATCCGGCGAGCAGCAGGCACAGCACTAGGGGTGAGAATGCGCGCATGAACATGACCGGCTTTCCCTTACTGGAGATTGGTGAGCTTCTCGATGGCCTGGGAGCCCTTGCTGACGATCTTTGCGGTCATCAGGCTTTCCAGGTGAAAGGAAGACAGCGACCGGTTGGACTGCAACATGTCCTGGGGATCGGCGGTGCGGATGGCCTTGAGCATGTCCCGGTTGGCGCGATCGTCCAGCCGTTGCAATTCGCCGGAGCGGCTGGACAACGAATCGATGATCCTCGCCGCGACGTTGTTTTCACTGTCGGGGGCGGGGGCTTTTTCTCGCATTTGCGCGTTGAACCAGCTGACATCGCTGGTCTCGGCGCCTGCCCGCGCACTGGCGCCAGGTTTGGTTGCGGTGGAAACCACGCTGGTGGTGTCGATGGCTTGTACGGTCATGGCATATCTCCGATTACAAGGTGGGCCTTCAGGCGTACATCAGCCTCAAGACGTTGCGAGCGCTACCCGTCACGCTCAGATGAAACTCGATTTCTTCCCGGCTGCGTCGACCGCGCCGTTGCATGGACGGCTGCTGGCCGGCCAGGCGGGCGAGAGCGAGGTCCAGTTCCTCCAGTGCGAGTTGGAACAGCCGTGTCTCTTGAGACTCCAGCCATGCGCCACAGGCAATCCGTTCGGTCCATGTCCAGTCTTGCCCGTCGAAGCTCGCCGGTGGCGGGTATCGCGACGGGTGCTGGTCCATGAATGCCGCGACCTCGAACAGCAGGTCCAGGTCGTCCTGTTCATAACGCGCCTGGCCTTGTTCTTCGTCGATGTCCAGCAGGGTCAGCAGTTTCCTTCGGCCCAGCACCGCGATGATCTTGAGCAACAACGACAGGCTGGTGTCGTAGCGGTCGCGCCGCGTGGCGCGGTCGCCTTCCAGCTCCCAGGCGCCGAACAGCGCACCGCAGAACGGGTTGTTGGCGTTGCCGAAATCGCTCTGGCTGTCGACGTCGTTATCGCCGATAGGCTGCCGGCGGTGGGCGAGCATCTGCGCCAGGTCGTTGAACAGATCTTCGTTGGAATAGGCATCGTCGCTGTCGACATCGAGGGTGGACCCGGTACCTCCGTTGATCTCCTCAAGAATATCTTCGAGCACCAGATGCAGAGGGGCCTGGGTCTCGGCGGCCAGTCTGTCCTGCGGGGTGGATAAACCTGACCGGGGCTGCCCGCCAGTCGAGCCGTGTTCGCTGCTCCATTGGACGAGCGACTCGCGCAGCCGATCGCTCGCACCGTGCAGCGCCAGGTGCTCGACGACCCGATCCGCCAGGCCGTTCGCAGGCGAGGCCTGGCGCAGTGTCGGGTCGTCACCGAGCAAATCTCTGGTGCTACGAAGGTTGTCTGGCGAATGGATCTGCATCGGGTTTCTCCCTCGACGCGCATGGGATTCCCCGCCGGAGCGGGGCTGGAGCGAGAGGGTCAGAAGCGTATGTTCTTGGATGCCTCCCCCATGGCGGTGATGGCCTTGGTCGCGGTGTCCATCGACCCTGCCGCGATTGCGTTCATGGTGTCGGCAACCAGTTTTTTCTGGTCGAATTGGGATTTCATGGTCGTCATCGCCGCCGACGTGGCGTCCATCTGTTGCATGGCTGCCGTGGAGGCGGCGAGAGAAGCTCCACCAAAACTCATAGTCGTATCTCCGGATTGTGGAATGGCGAGACGATCGTGAACGTCTCGACGAATAAGTGGCGACCGCTGCGAAAACGGTTCCACCAATCCACTCAGCTCGTCGATATTTGCAGGCATTTCATCCGGTAATAGAGCGTGCGGCGGGCGATGCCCAACTCGGCGATGACTTTATCGATGCAGTGATGGTGGCGACGCATGCAGTCCTCGATGAGGATCTTTTCGAACTGCTGCAGGTGCTCTTTGAGCTTGAGGGTCGAGCTGTTGTGCTCCAGCTGCTCGGCGCGGGGCAGTGCCGGCAAGCCGAGCACGTAGCGCTTGGCAGCCGATTGCAACTCGCGGATGTTCCCAGGCCAGGCGTAGCCGAGCAACTGGCGCAACAGCGCTGGCGAAGGCGCGACGTAGGGCTGGTCGAGTGCCTGGGCTTCCCGGCGTACCAGGGATTGGAACAGCGGCACGATGCGTTCCTTGCGGCTGCGCAACGGTGGCAGCTTGAGGCTGATGATGTTCAAGCGGAAATAGAGATCCCGACGAAACTCGCCACGTTCGACCATTTCTGCCAACGGGCTTTGGGCCGAGGCGATCACCCGCATGTCCACCTGGATGTTCTGGGTCGAGCCCAGCCGCTGCACAGTCCTGGACTCCAGGACGCGCAGCAGCTTGGCTTGCAGCCCTAACGGCATGCTGTCGATCTCATCCAGATACAGCGTGCCGTTGTGCGCGGCTTCGACGAAGCCCGCGCGATTCTGGCTGGCACCGGTAAACGCGCCGGTATTGGCTCCGAAGAGTTGGCTCTCCGCAAGGGACTCGGGAATAGCGGCGCAATTGATGGCGACGAACTTGCCGGAGCGGCCGGACATGCGGTGGATTTTTTCCGCCAGCGTGTCCTTGCCAGTGCCGGTCTCGCCGCGCAACAGCACATCGACCCCTAGCGGGGCGACGCACTGGGCAAACGCCTCAAGATTGAGAGCATCCTCTTTCGTGGGAGTGGAAAGTGCAGCGCATAACAACTTTTGCATCACTGACGATTCCATTTTTTGTTTGGTTTAGGAGGGTCGACAAGTAAAACGATGAAAAGGCGTATCCAACTTCCTCGATATATAGCGCCGCCGCGCAATCGCAGGGAAAATCAACATCTTCTGTACGAGGGTTAGAGAAGCGATTAAAGAAAAGTTCACGTAGCGCCGACGGTTGTTAAACGATTCAGCTCGGCAGCCAGAACGCCCCGAAAACCCCTGCGCGACCGGCCTGGTTGGCGTCTGGAGCGAAAATCGGGGGATCTCGGAGGCTTTTCGAAAAATTGGATCCGACAAACGGTTCAGCGCCAGCTCGCTGTTTGAGCAAGTACTCTAGAAAAGAGCAATAGCTCTGATTTTGTAAGGCGCCTACAGACGTTTAAACAATACGTATCGTAGTTGGGTTGGATTAGTTTGAGTTCGACCACGGACAATAACAGCCGACCGCCAACGTGTGAGTCGCATTAACTTCCCGGTCAATATTGAGTGCTTCAAGTATTGGCTCGATAAAGCTGTTGCTCGAGTTGCAAGTCAAGCCTTCGCTGTAAGGCCCGAAGTACGCCAGCTTGCCGCTGCGGTCCCAGATCGCCACGGCGGGGCTGGCGGGAATCTCTGCCGAGCCTGGTAACGCCGTCAGGGGTTTGAGATTGCTCAACGTGCTGGGCAAGTGGCCTTGGCTGCCAGTCTTTTGTACGGAGTAGAACTCGACGCCTTGCGGCGCATATTTGTCGATCAGCTCGGAGAGGTGCTGCTGATTGCCGACGTTGCATGGGCAGGCCGGATCCCAGAAGTGCACCAGGCGGATTGCGCCCGGACCGGCGAGGTCGGCGGGCAGGCGCAGCGGGTCGCCGGAAAACACCGCCGTGTGTTGACTGAACGCCCGGAGGAAACGCCCCTGGAACCAGTCGTAGGCGAACCACAGGATGACGGCGCACGTCAGGGCGAGGAGGCTGGCAAGCAAGGTCGTGCGGTGGGACGGGCGCATGGAGTCGATCCTCTGAAGCCGCGTAGCTTGCCATGGCTGGCGCGACAGATGAATATCGCAGGCGTATAACGCCCGTTTTCGCGCGATGCGCATTTGCCTGGAATATTGATGCCCGCCTCCTTCGACCCCGATCACCTGCGCGCCAGCCTGCAACCCCTGGCGCAGTGGCAACCGCTGTCTGCGCAAGCGCAGGCCTACCAGCAATTCTATGGGCTGGACTTTCCGGCGCGCACCTTGCGCAGGGGCCTGGGACGTTTCGACATTGCCGGGTATGAACTGGTCGGCCAGGTCTGGTGGCCGGAAAAAGCCGTGGGGACGCTGTTCCTCTTTCACGGCTATTACGACCATATGGGGCTGTACCGGCATTTGGTCGAGTGGGCGCTCGATCAGCAATGGGCGGTGATCAGCTGCGACTTGCCGGGCCACGGCCTGTCCAGCGGCGAACGCGCCAGCATCGGCGATTTCGCCGAATACCAGGCGACCTTGCGCGGCTTGCTGGCCGAAGCCGAGACGCTGGACCTGCCGCAACCCTGGCACCTGTGCGGCCAGAGTACCGGCGGCGCGATCGTGGTGGACCATGTGCTGCACCACGGCGCGGACAGCCCGGCCCAGGGCCAGGTCATCCTGTTGTCGCCCTTGGTTCGGCCACGGGCCTGGGGCTGGTCGCGCCTCAGTTATTACCTGCTCAAACCTTTTGTGAGCGGCATCGCCCGGCGCTTCAGCGAGAACTCCAGCGACCCGGATTTCCTGCCGTTCCTGCAGGCCGATCCGTTGCAACCGCTGCGCCTGCCCACTGCGTGGGTCGGGGCGCTGGCGCAGTGGATCCGGCGTATCGAGGCGGCGCCGAGCAGCCCGCGCCAACCTCTGATCGTGCAGGGGCAGGCGGACATGACCGTGGACTGGCGGCATAACCTGCAAGTGTTGCGCGGCAAGTTCGATCGGCCCCAGGTATTGATGTTGCCCGAGGGGCGGCATCACCTGGCGAACGAGACCTTGGCGATACGGCAGGAGATGTTTGAGTTTTTGAGCAAGCGGATGGGCCGGATTCGGCGGTAATCGGGCTATGGCCTTCGCGAGCAGGCTCGCTCCCACAGGGTATTGGGTGTGCTGGGGGACCAGTGTGGGAGCGAGCCTGCTCGCGAAGACGATGCAACAGGCGCTGAAGATTACTGCCCCAGATTCTGCCCCACCGCCAACCCCGCCCGGATCGCCGCCAATGCCGCCTGATAATAAGCCTGGCCCTCGGCCGACTCGGCAAACGTGGCGAATTCTTCCAGTTCGGTATCCGTCAGGTCGCGGTAGACGTACAGCAACGTGTTGTTCAGGTCCGCGCCGATCTGATCCATCAGGCGCTGGCGCTGGCCGTTCAGCATGCCCTGGGCCTGGCCGCCGCCGAGCAGGCCGGGAATCATCGAGCTCAAGCTGTCGGCCGCCACGCCGGCGATCGCCAGGCTGACTTCGGCGCCGGCTTCGCGGGCAGGCAGGGCCTGGGCCAGGTGGCCGATGATCAGCAGGCGATTGTCGCTGGCTTGCATCTTCGGCAGGCCCTTGGCGTTCTTCGCCAGTTGGTCGCGGCGGGTGGCGAGCAGTTCGGCGGCGACGACTTTGCGGCCCAGTGGCGACTGGAAAAAAGCCAGGGCCGGGTTCGGGTCGGCAAGATTGCTGCGCAGTTGCGCCTCGGCCCGCTGGTCCATGGCCTGGGGCGCGAAACGCTGGTTGCTGTTGTTCACCAGCGCCTGGAAGACCGCCGGCGGCAAGCTGTTCTGGTAGCGCTGCTGCGCGGCGCTCAAGGCATCATTGAAATGCGCCCGCTGTTCCGGCCAGCCGGCGACCTTGTACAACTGGTCATAGCTGTCTGCCCAGGCGGGCAATACGCAGAACATCAACAGTGAGAAAAGCAAACGGCGCATAGGGACTCCTGTCAGCAGCCGACTATTCTCCGTGGGGGGCGGGGTCTTGTCGAGAATTCGTATCAAGTTCGTACGACGGTGCTGACAGGCGCAGCCAACCCGCTGCGCGGCGCTGTCGGTTTTGCAGGCACAGGAATACTATGCGCGCCATGCGAATACCTTCTGATCATCCGTTGCTGTTACGTATCGTCGACGACCTGGCCGAGCGCGGGTGGTCGCAGCAGAACATCTTCTTGCCGGATGCGCTCACCCGCGCGCTGGCGGCCGAATGTCGCCAGCGCGCCGCCGAAGGCGAACTGGCTCCAGCCGCGGTGGGGCGTGGGCCGTTTTCGGAAATTCGCGAAGGGGTTCGTGGCGATCGCATCCAGTGGATCGAGCCCGGCCAGGTCGAGGCCTGTGATCGTTACCTGGGGCTGATGGACAGCCTGCGCGAGGCCTTGAACCGGGGGTTGTTCCTGGGCCTGGAGGATTTTGAAAGTCATTTCGCCTTGTACCCGCCGGGTGCGTTCTACCTCAAGCACGTCGACCGTTTCCGCGATGATGACCGGCGCATGGTCTCGGCGGTGCTCTACCTCAATGACGCCTGGCTGCCGGAGCACGGCGGCCAGTTGCGCATGTACCTGGATGAAGGCGTGGAGCATGACGTGGTGCCCACGGGCGGCTGCCTGGTGGTGTTTCTGTCGGGGGATATACCGCATGAAGTCATGCCGGCCACGCGTGATCGGCTGTCCTTGACCGGTTGGTTCCGGCGCCGTGGCAACGAGTTGTTCTGAACATGCAAAAGATCCTTGTCAGCCGCTGCCTGCTCGGCCATCGCGTGCGCTACGACGGTGGCGCCAGCGGGCCGTTCGACTTGCTCCAGCACTGGCTCGACGAAGGCCGCGTCGTGCCACTGTGCCCGGAAGTCGCCGGCGGCCTGCCCACGCCTCGGCCGGCGGCGGAGATTCCAGGCGGCCAGGGCGCGCGAGTGCTCGATGGCAACGCGGCGGTGATCACCACCGAGGGCGAGGATGTGAGCGCGCAGTTTCTGTCCGGTGCGTATCAAGCGCTGGCGTTGGTGCGCGAGCACGGCATCCGCATCGCCGTGCTCAAGGCCAACAGCCCCTCGTGTGGCAACCTGCTGACGTATGACGGCACGTTCAGCGGGGTGAAGGTAAGTGGCGAAGGCGTGACAGCGGCATTGCTCAAGCGCAATGGGGTTCGGGTGTTCAGCGAGCTGGAGCTGGCTGAAGCGGCGTTGGCCCTTCAAGCGCTTAGCGAACTGTAGACGCGTGCGCGGTCGCTCTTGTGGCGAGGGAGCTTGCTCCCGCTGGGCCACGCAGTGGCCCCATTGATTTAGCCTGACCTACCGCAGTGTCTGGTTTTGGGGCTGCTGCGCAGCCCAGCGGGAGCAAGCTCCCTCGCCACGGGGGGATGCTTGCCACAGGAGTTGTGGTGTCTAGAGCTGTTCAGCCAACAGCTCGATCTGTTCCTGTCGTTCGGCCTGGCTCAGTCGTGGCTGGGGATTCAACGACGACCACTGCGGATACGCCCTGGCCTTGCCCAGTGCTTCGGGCAGCTTGCCTTCGCTCCAGGTCTTGTCCTGGGGCGTGGCGATACGGATGCTGTCCATCGCCGCATGGCCGCGTTGGTCGATGGCTTGCAGCAGTTGCCGTTGGCGCAGGGCCAACAGGCGCAGCACGTTGTCATCCACGCTCAGTTCACGTTGGCCCTTGAGCTTGCCGATCAACCGGTCGCCATAGTTGCGGGCCGTTTGCAGCGCGCCGCCGGCAATCGCCCCGGCGAGGGCGGCGGCGCCCAGGGTCAGGCCACCCACCAGCAGGTCGACACCGGCTCCGGCCGCCGCCCCCGCCGCAATGCCGCCACCGACCCGTACGCCCAATTGCTTGAGCGTGTCGGGGTTGAACAGGTCATCACCCCAGCGGCCATCCAGCAAGGGAAGATCGCTGGCCGCCGCATCCTGAGGGCGGAAAGCGTAGAGCTTGAGCAGGGCCTCGACACAACGCTGTTCGCGCTGACGCACCGCGTTGCGCAGTTCGCTGATGGCCTGGCGTTCCAGTTCGGCGTCGCTGGCGACACTGCGCCGGCAAGCGGCGCAATCGATCAGCAATTCGGCAATCAGCCGTCTGGCGCTCTGCTGGCGTGCCAGACGCTGGGCCTGTTGGTCCGCGATCAGCCGCTCCAATTGCCCGCGAGCGCTTTCCAGCAGCAACGCCAGGCTTTCATACAGACGTCGCTCGCCGTCCTCGGGCGGGGCGACGCTGTCGAAACGGACCAGTGCATGCAGGCCCAGCCGCGCCAGGGCTTCGCGCCAGTCGGCTTCACGGTGCTGGGCGCTGCTGACGAAATTGAGCACCGGCAGCAGCGGTTTTCCGCAACTGGCGAGGACTTCCAGTTCATCGCGGTACTTGGCCAACACCGGTTCGCGGGCATCGATCACATAAAGCCCGGCGTCGCTGGCGAGCAACTGCCGCAGCACCTTGGCTTCTTGCTCGAAGCGTTGTCGCGCCTCGCTGCCTTCGAGGAAGCGGGCCAGGCGTGCCGGGCCATCCAGGCGTTCACCGGGACGCTCGAGGCGTTCGAGATAATCGAGCAGGGCGATGGCGTCTTCCAGCCCAGGCGTGTCGTACAACTCCAGCAGCGCCTCGCCGTCCACCGACAGACGCGCGCCTTCGACGTGACGGGTGGTGCTCGGGCGGTGGGAGACTTCGCCGAAGCCGACATCCCGGGTCAGGGTACGCAGCAGGGAGGTCTTGCCGACGTTGGTGTGCCCGACCACGGCGAGCTTCAATGGCTTGATGGCTTCAGTCATGGCCCGTCTCCAGCCAGTTCAACGGCGCGCAGTCGGCGAACGGCAACTGCAGCTGCTGCAACGCGCTGTGCCAGTCACCCAGGCGCTCGACATCCAGTGCTTCGCCGGGCGGCGCCTGCAACAGCCAGACGCGGGTGGCGCTGGCGCTGCGAGCCAGTTCGGCGATCAATGCCAGGCTGCCACGGTCTGGCGAGCGCCGGGGATCGCAGGCAATCGCCAGGCGCGCGGGCGGGAAGCGCGAAAGTTGTTCAAGCAATTTGTGGCGCGATTCGCGGCTGTCGAGGATGCCCGCGCTTTTCACGGTGCCCGGCAGCTTCGGCGGCCAGGGACGTTCATCCAGCTCGATCGCCACCAGCAGCGCGCCGTCGCTTTCCATGGCGCCCACGGCGCTTTCGACTTGATGCAATTGTGCGGGCGCGGCGTCATTGACGCCCAGGCGTTCGCTGCTTGGCATCAATCGCTCACGCAGCTGAGCGTAGCCGGGCAGGTTCAAGTCCAGGCGCAGGCTGGCGCGGCCACGGCGCCAACGCCACAGGCACAACAGCGCCAGGCCCAGGCGCGGCAGCACGCCGTAGACCAGCAGCACGCCCACCAACCAGGCGGCCCAGGCCTGGCGGGCGCTTTCGATGTCCAGCGCGGCGTCGCCGCTGGCGCGGATCATCTCGACACTCGGCACGCTGAAGCCCAGCAGGGCGGGTAACGCACCGAGGGCCTGAGTCATGGCGACGAAGGTCTCGCCACCGAGAATGGTGGTTTCCCATACGAAGCCATAGCGCCGGGTCGCCATCAGCAACAAAACGATGACCAGCGCGCTGAGCATCGCCAGCAACCACAAGCCATTGACCAGCACACCGAGGGCCCAGCGGTTGAGCTTGTGCCGTTGCAGCAACAGCAGCAGGGCCGGCGCGAGTTGCGCGGCCTTGGCGTCGCGGGCGAGTTTTTCGCTGAGCCAGAGCCACAAGCGGCCGAGCGTGGCGCCTTGCTCACCGGCGAACAGCAGGCCCAGGGCCCAGCCGATCAGCAGGATCAGGTTCAGCCCCAACAGACTGCCGAGGGCCCAGAATACGTTGACCGGCGCGCGTCCATCGCCGAGGGCGGCAAAGCCCAGGCCGGCGCCGCTGGCCACGGCGAGCACGGCCAATGCGATCGGCGCCAGCCGTGCGCCTTGCAGCCAGTGACGCAGGGCCTGGACGAGGCCATCGCGCTCGGCCAGCCAGTGGGCGCGATGACGGATGCGCGTGGACAGATCGCCGCCGGCCGCGCGGGCCAGGCGATTGGCTTCCTGGTCTTCGAGCGGGCCGGCATGTTCTTCACGCAGGCGTATCGTCTCGGTCAACCAGAGGTTTTGCAGTTCAGTCACGAGGGCTTCCGTTGCTCGAATGAGCAATCAGCATAACCGCTGTGGCACCGGTCCGGGCCTCTGGTATCCTCGCCGTCATGAAAAAAACTCTTCCCTTAAGCCTGATCGCAGCCCTCGGTGAAAACCGTGTGATCGGCATCGACAACAGCATGCCCTGGCACTTGCCGGGGGACTTCAAATACTTCAAGGCCACCACCCTGGGCAAGCCGATCATCATGGGGCGCAAGACCTGGGACTCCCTCGGTCGGCCGCTGCCGGGACGCTTGAACATTGTCGTCAGCCGCCAGCCGGGCCTGGTGCTGGAAGGCGCGGAAGTCTTCTCTTCGCTGGAGGCCGCAGTGGAACGGGCCGAAGCCTGGGCGCTGGAACAGGGCGTTGACGAGCTGATGCTGATCGGTGGCGCCCAGCTCTACGCGCAGGCACTGGAGCAGGCGGATCGGTTGTACCTGACCCGCGTGGCGCTGAGCCCGGAAGGGGATGCGTGGTTTCCGGAGTTTGCTTCGAGCCAGTGGAAACTGGTGTCGAACCAGCTGAACCCGGCTGAAGGGGACAAGCCGGCCTACAGCTTTGAGGTGTGGGAGAAGCTTTAGAAGCCAAGGCTTCGCGAGCAGGCTCGCTCCCACAGGTAACCGAGTTGGGTCAGGAAATCGGTCAACTGTGGGAGCGAGCCTGCTCGCGAAGGCGATCTACTTGGCGCCACCAATCAAGCGTGCACCAACTCCCCATGCTCCTCGGCATCGAGCAAGGCCTTGTCCGTCTGCTGCATCACCTGGCTGGTAATCGCCCCGGCGGTGATCGAGCCACTGACGTTCAACGCGGTACGGCCCATGTCGATCAACGGCTCGACCGAAATCAGCAGCGCCACCAGCGAGACCGGCAAGCCCATGGCCGGCAGCACGATCAACGCGGCGAACGTTGCGCCACCGCCGACACCGGCCACGCCCGCTGAACTCAAGGTCACAATGGCCACCAGCGTCGCGATCCACACCGGGTCCAGCGGATTGATCCCCACCGTAGGCGCGACCATGACCGCCAGCATCGCTGGATACAGCCCGGCGCAACCGTTCTGGCCGATGGTGGCGCCAAACGATGCGCTGAAGCTGGCAATCGCCCGGGGAATGCCGAGGCGGCTGGTCTGGGCTTCGATACTCAGGGGAATGGTCGCCGCGCTGGAGCGGCTGGTGAAAGCGAAGGTCAGCACCGGCCAGATCTTGCGGAAGAAGCGCAACGGATTGATCCCGGCAGCGGACACCAGCAGGCCGTGGACTACGAACATCAGCCCCAGCCCCAGGTACGACACCACCACGAAGCTGCCGAGCTTGATGATGTCCTGCAGGTTGGAGCCAGCCACCACTTTTGTCATCAGCGCCAGTACGCCATACGGGGTCAGTTTCATCACCAGGCGCACCAGGCGCGTCACCCAGCTTTGCAGGGTGTCGATGGCGTTGATCACTTTCTGGCCTTTCTCTGCGTCATCCTTGAGCAATTGCAACGCCGCGACACCGAGGAACGCCGCGAAGATCACCACGCTGATGATCGACGTCGGCTTGGCCCTGGCCAGGTCGGCGAAGGGGTTCTGCGGGATGAACGAAAGCAGCAGTTGCGGGATATTCAGGTTGGCGACCTTGCCGGCGTAATCGCTCTGGATCACTTGCAGCCGTGCCTGCTCCTGGGTTCCGGCCACCAGGCCTTCGGCAGTGAGGCCGAACAGGTTGGTCAGAGCGATGCCGATCAGGGCGGCGATGGCGGTAGTGAACAGCAGCGTGCCGATGGTCAGGAAGCTGATCTTGCCCAGGGACGAGGCGTTGTGCAGGCGGGCCACGGCGCTGAGGATCGAAGCAAAGACCAGCGGGATCACGATCATCTGCAGTAACTGCACGTAGCCGTTGCCCACCAGGTCGAACCAGCCGATCGAGGCTTTGAGTACCGGGTCGCCTGCGCCATAGATCGTGTGCAGCGCGATACCGAACACCACGCCCAGGACCAGCGCCAGCAGCACCTTTTTGGCCAGGCTCCAAGTGCTGTGACGGGTTTGCGCCAAGCCGTACAGCAAGGCGATGAACACCAACAGATTGAGGATCAGCGGAAGATTCATGAAAAACTCCGAAAAGACTTTGCCAGCCGCCAAGCGTCGCGACTGTGAGCCGGAAAGCCTAACAGCCTGATATCTAAAGAATTAATACTTAAAAAGAATGTTTACTGTCGCTTCTGGAATAAGCGTTGACGCCCAGGGGTATGCCGCTGGCGTTATCGAGACGCAAGCGGTCGCGCACAGGCGAGATCTGTCACAGGCATTTGTTAGCGTCGAGCTCCTACAACCTGGGAGTAAATGTCGATGAAGCTCGTACCTCGCTTGCTCGCTGTCGCTATAGGCCTGGGCCTCGCCGGCCAGGCGCTCGCCACTGACCTAAAGCATTGGCCCGCGGAACAGGCCAAGGCGCTGGAAGCGATGATCGCGGCCAACGCCAACAAAGGTAACTACGCGGTGTTCGACATGGACAACACCAGCTACCGCTACGATCTCGAAGAATCGTTGCTACCGTTCATGGAGAACAAGGGGCTCATCACCCGGGAAAGCCTGGACCCGTCCTTGAAGCTGATGCCATTCAAGGACACCGCCGACCACAAGGAAAGCCTGTTCAGTTATTACTATCGATTCTGCGAAGTGGACGACATGGTCTGCTACCCGTGGGTGGCCCAGGTGTTTTCCGGCTACACCCTCAAGGAGCTGAAGGGCTACGTCGATGAGCTGATGGCTTCCGGCAAACCGGTACCGACCACGTATTACGATGGCGACAAAGTGGTCCAGTACAACGTCAACCCACCGAAGATATTCACCGGGCAGGCCGAGCTGTACAACAAGCTGATGGAGAACGGCATCGAGGTCTATGTCATGACCGCCGCTTCCGAAGAGCTGGTGCGCATGGTTGCCTCCGACCCGAAGTATGGCTACAACCTCAAGCCGCAGAACGTCATTGGCGTAACCACGCTGCTCAAGGACCGCAAGACCGGCGAACTGACCACCGCCCGCAAGCAAATCACCAACGGTAAATATGACGAAAAGGCCAATCTTGGCCTGGAATACACACCGTATCTGTGGACGCCGGCGACCTGGATGGCCGGCAAGCACGCGGCGATCCTGACCTACATCGACGAATGGAAAAAACCGGTGCTGGTGGCTGGTGACACGCCGAGCAGCGACGGCTACATGCTGTTCCATGACGTAGACGTGGCCAAGGGCGGCATCCACTTGTGGGTCAATCGCAAGGATAAATACATGACGCAGATAAACGGCATGATGGCCAAGCACGCGGCCGCCCAGGCCAAGGAAGGACTGCCCGTGACAGCGGACAAGAACTGGGTGATCGTCAAGCCGGAAGATGTCCAGTAAACCGGATCAGTTACGGCTTCCTCGCCACAGGGGATATCTCTGGTCCAATAAAAATGCCCCGCACTTGGCGGGGCATTTTTATGTGGCTCGGGGCGCTTACAACCCGTCAAGCATCGCCTTGTCGCGCACCGCACCCTTGTCGGCACTGGTGGCAAGCAGGGCGTAGGCCTTGAGGGCGGTGGTGACTTTGCGCGGACGCACTTCCACCGGCTTCCAGCCTTTGCTGTCCTGTTCGACGCGGCGTGCAGTCAGTTCCTCATCGCTGATCAACAGATTGATCGAACGGTTCGGAATGTCGATCAGCACCTTGTCGCCATCGCGCACCAGGCCGATGGCACCGCCAGCCGCTGCTTCCGGCGAAGCGTGGCCGATGGACAGGCCCGACGTGCCGCCGGAGAAACGGCCGTCGGTCAGCAGCGCACAGGCTTTGCCCAGGCCCTTGGATTTCAGGTAGGAAGTCGGGTAGAGCATTTCCTGCATACCCGGGCCGCCCTTCGGACCTTCGTAACGAATGATCACGATGTCGCCGGCTTTCACCTCGTCGGCGAGAATCCCGCGCACGGCGCTGTCCTGGCTTTCGAAAATCTTCGCGTTGCCTTCGAATACATGGATCGACTCGTCGACGCCGGCGGTCTTCACCACGCAGCCGTCCAGGGCAATGTTGCCGTACAGCACGGCCAGGCCGCCTTCCTTGGAGTAGGCGTGCTCGACGCTGCGGATGCAGCCGTTCTCACGGTCGTCGTCCAGGGTTTCCCAACGGGTCGACTGGCTGAACGCGGTTTGTGTCGGGATGCCCGCCGGGCCGGCCTTGAAGAAGTGATGCACGGCTTCGTCGCTGGTCTGGGTAATGTCCCACTTGGCGATGGCCTCGGCCATGGTCTTGCTGTGTACGGTTGGCAGGTCGGTGTGCAGCAGGCCGCCGCGGGCCAGCGAACCGAGGATGCTGAAGATCCCCCCGGCGCGGTGCACGTCTTCCATGTGGTACTTCTGGATGTTCGGCGCGACCTTGCACAGTTGCGGCACGTGGCGGGAGAGGCGGTCGATGTCGCGCAGGTCGAAATCGATCTCGGCTTCCTGGGCCGCGGCCAGCAGGTGCAGGATGGTGTTGGTCGAGCCGCCCATGGCAATGTCGAGGGTCATGGCGTTCTCGAACGCCTTGAAGTTGGCGACGTTGCGCGGCAACACTGAATCGTCGTTTTCGCCGTAGTAGCGCTTGCACAGCTCGACGATGGTCCGGCCGGCCTGCAGGAACAGCTGTTCGCGGTCGCTGTGGGTGGCCAGAGTCGAACCGTTGCCAGGCAACGCCAGGCCCAGGGCCTCGGTCAGGCAGTTCATCGAGTTGGCGGTGAACATGCCGGAGCAAGAACCGCAGGTCGGGCAGGCGCTGCGCTCGTACTCGGCGACTTTCTCGTCGGATGCGCTGGAGTCGGCGGCGATCACCATGGCGTCCACCAGGTCCAGGCCATGGCTGGCGAGCTTGGTCTTGCCAGCCTCCATCGGGCCACCGGACACGAAGATCACCGGGATATTCAGGCGCAGGGCAGCCATGAGCATGCCGGGGGTGATCTTGTCGCAGTTGGAAATGCACACGATGGCGTCGGCGCAGTGGGCATTGACCATGTATTCGACCGAGTCGGCGATGATCTCGCGGCTGGGCAGCGAATACAGCATGCCGTCGTGACCCATGGCGATGCCGTCGTCCACGGCGATGGTGTTGAATTCCTTGGCAACCCCGCCGGCGCGTTCGATTTCCCGTGCAACCAGTTGGCCCAGGTCCTTGAGGTGAACATGGCCTGGAACGAATTGCGTGAAGGAGTTGGCAATGGCGATGATCGGCTTCTTGAAGTCGTCATCCTTCATCCCCGTGGCGCGCCACAGGGCACGGGCGCCGGCCATGTTGCGGCCATGGGTGGATGTTTTCGAACGGTAATCAGGCATGGAGCACTCCGGGCGGCTAATCAGGTACTTATCAGGTATCAATGGGGAAGTGAGCTTCTGTCGACGTCTGGAACACTCGGGTTTGGCCGTGAGTCCGGACGTGGCTGATGACTTTGCAGGATCGCTGCGCGCCTCAGCATGAGCTCATAAACCCGCCGGGGATGAATGGCGATGAATGTCGCGATTCTACACCGCTGGCGTCAGGATGAAATGACGCAAAGCGCCGATCGAGACCATTCTCGCGCCTGGAATGACGACTGGCAGCGTTCAGCCGGGCAACAGCCCCCCGTCACGTTGCCGGACCAAGGCATTGAGCGTCAGCCCGAGCAGGCTGAGCAACACCAGACACAGGGCCAGGGCGACTTGCAAGTCCAGCGGGATGAGGCTGATCACGGCACTGGTCAGCCCGCCGACGATGAACACCAGTACGCTACCGGCCGAGGCGGACGTGCCGGCCTGTCCCGGAAACAGCGTCATGGCTTGGTTGTTGGCTGCCGCCCGGGCGATGGTCGTTCCGGCGGTGCATACGATCATGGGTAGCAACAGAGTGGTCACCGACAAGCCCAGCTGGTTGGCGAGCCCCAGCATCAGAAGGCCAGCGGCGAGGATCAGGCCCAGCCCCGTCATGGTTTGCGTCTGGGGGTCGATCCGGTTACTCAGCATGGTCGCGATGAGGCCGCCGCCAATGTAGGCCAGCCCATAGCCGAGCAGTACCAGCGAAAAAGCCTCGGATGATAAGTGCAACTGGTCTATCAGGATCAGCGGTGAAATGACGATGAATGAAAAATGGCAGGAAAAAGCCAGCGCCGAAATCAACCAATAGGCCAGGAAGCTGAAGTCACCGAAGACCTTTCGATAGGATGCGACGAAGTTGAAACGCCTGGGATGACCGTCGACCCGAGAGTGCTCAAGCAAACGACAGACGCTTGCGAACACCCCAATCGACAGTGCAGTGAACACCAGGAAACTGCCTCGCCAACCCATCCAGCTTTGCAGCCCAGTGCCCGCCAGGGGCGAAAAGGAAATGAAAATACCGCCGCAGGTGACCAGCAAAATTCGCAGCCGCTGCTGTTCCTGGCCGGTGAACAGGTCCTGGATCAGCGCTTGGGACAGGACGAAACAACCGCATCCCAAGGCCTGGATGACACGGAAGAACAGAAAGGACCAGTAGCTGTCGACGAGCACGCAACCCGTTGCTCCCACCGCTGAAATGGCGATCCCGATCAGCAGCAGGTTTTTCCGCCCCATGACATCGGAAAGCGGGCCGATCAGCAGTTGCGAAAGAGCGATGCCCACCGCGAACAGGCTAACGGACAGGGCAATATCGGATGAGGGACTTTGAAAATGCTCGGACAGTGCAGGGAATGAGGGCAACACCACATCAATCGGGAAAACACCGAGTAATGTCAGCGTCAGCAGTAAGCCGACGGTGGCATGTTTTCGAGTAGCCAGGCGGGTTTGCGGATCAGTCATGACGAGTTCCAAGGCGCACCTGAGGAGTAGCTTTCAATCCTAATGCTTAACGCCCGCCAGGCACGGAGAGATCGTGTAGGAAGGCTCTGGTAATTGCGTGGGGGACCTCCTACAGGTTCTTGCTTGAGCTGAAGTCATGATCAGGCGCAAAAAAAATCGCAGCCAAGGCTGCGATCAGATTGTTAATGGATGAGGGCCACAGCACTACGGCTGTGGCCCCGCCCGGCCTCAGCTATTAGGCAGCAACCGGCAGGTGATGCTTTTGATGTAGCGCGTCTCGGCGATCGCCGGGTGTACCGGGTGATCGGGGCCCTGGCCGCCGCGTTCGAGCAGTTGGATGTTGCGGTCCAGGTGACGGGCGCTGGTCAGCAGGATGTTCTGCAGATCGTCTTCGGGCAGGTGCATCGAGCATGACGCACTGACCAGGATGCCGTCCTTGCTGAGCAGGCGCATGGCCTGTTCGTTGAGGCGGCGGTAGGCGCCTTCGCCGTTTTTCAGGTCTTTCTTGCGCTTGATGAAGGCCGGCGGGTCGGCAACGATCACGTCGAAACGCTCTTCGCTGGCCTTGAGTTCCTTCAAGGCTTCGAATACGTCACCTTCAATGCAGGTCAGCTTCTCGGCAACGCCGTTCAGCGCGGCGTTGCGCTCGACGCCGTCGAGGGCGAAGGCCGAGGCGTCGACGCAGAATACTTCACTGGCACCGAACGCCGCGGCTTGCACGCCCCAGCCGCCGATGTAGCTGAACAGGTCCAGAACGCGCTTGCCCTTGGCGTAGGGTGCCAGGCGCGCACGGTTCATGCGGTGGTCGTAGAACCAGCCGGTTTTCTGGCCTTGCATGACCGGCGCTTCGAATTTCACGCCGTTCTCTTCCAGGGCGACCCATTCCGGGACGAGGCCGAACACGGTCTCGACGTAGCGCTCCAGGCCTTCGGCGTCGCGTGCCGCGGAATCATTCTTGAACAGGATGCCGCTAGGCTTGAGCACCTGGGTGAGGGCGGCGATCACGTCGTCCTTGTGGGCTTCCATGGTGGCGGAGGCGATCTGCACCACCAGGATGTCGCCGAAACGGTCGACCACCAGGCCCGGCAGCAGGTCGGAATCGCCGTAGACCAGGCGATAGAACGGCTTGTCGAACAGCCGCTCGCGCAGGGACAACGCCACGTTGAGGCGATGCACCAGCAGGGATTTGTCCAGCGCCAGCTTCGCGTCGCGGGACAGCAGGCGTGCGCAGATCAGGTTGTTCGGGCTCATCGCAACGATGCCCAGCGGCTTGCCGCCGGCGGCTTCGAGGACCGCCTGGTCGCCGGCCTTGAAGCCGTGCAGCGGGGTGGCAGCCACATCGATTTCGTTACTGTAGACCCACAGGTGGCCGGCGCGCAGGCGACGGTCGGCGTTGGCTTTGAGGCGCAGGCTGGGCAAGGACATGACGTCGCTCCGGAAAAAAGAGCGGGAGTATACCGTGTTGCAACCCTTGCGGGGCCGGCGGTGGACATGTGGCGAGGGAGCCTGCGCTGCTCGCCTCGCCACAAGGGCTTCAGGCCGACAGCGAGTTGATCAGTTCACGGTTGAACGCGGGAATATCATCCGGCTGGCGGCTGCTGATCCAGGTGCCGTCCCGGACGACTTCCTGGTCGACCCAGTTCGCGCCGGCATTGACCAGGTCATCCTTGAGTGTCTTGTAGCTGGTCATGGTCTTGCCCTTGACCAGGCCACTGGACACCAGCAACCAGCCGCCATGGCAAATCACCGCGATAGGTTTGCCAGCCGCTTCGAAGCCCTTGACCAGGTTCTGCGCGTCGGGGTCGATGCGGATGGTGTCGGAATTCTGCACGCCGCCGGGCAGCACCACCGCTTCGTACTGATCGACATTCGCCGCCTTGAAAGTCAGGTCCACCTTGAAGTCGTCGGCCGGCTTGTCATGGTTCCAGCCTTTGACCTGGCCGTCGCTGGCGGAAATGATGTCGACCTTGGCCCCGGCCTGTTCCAGCGCTTCTTTGGGACCGGTCAGTTCGGCCTGTTCAAAACCGTCGGTGACCAGAATGGCGACGCGCTTGTTGTTCAGATTAGCGGGCATGAAAATCTCCTAAAGCTGAATGGGTTGGCTGCCGACCTAAGCCTTATTACAAGACTTGGGCATTGGTCCTACAGATTCCGAAGCTCAGGCTTGTACGAAAGTTCCGCCAATTTACCAGTGGTGTGTCGGATCCAGATTTAGGGGTTAGACTCCCGGCCTTACCCAGAGTGTGTACCCATGTCCAAAGAACTTTCCGCCGAACAGATCCAACAGTCCCTGCAGGGCATCAGTGTGCCGCCCCAGCCGCAAATCATGGTGGATTTGCAGATGGAGCAGTACATGCCCGACCCGGACCTGGAAACCATTGCCAAGCTGATTTCCCAGGACCCGGGCCTTTCGGGTGCCTTGCTCAAGATCGTCAATTCGCCGTACTACGGCTTGAGCAACAAGATCACTTCGATCCAGCGCGCAGTGAACCTGCTGGGCAGCCGGTCGATTATCAACCTGATCAACGCGCAGTCGATCAAGGGAGAATTGCACGACGATGCCATCGTCACCTTGAACCGCTTCTGGGACACCGCCCAGGACGTGGCCATGACCTGCCTGACCCTGGCCAAGCGCGTCGGCCTGCAGAACGGCGACGAAGCCTATGCCCTGGGTTTGTTCCATGACTGCGGCGTGCCGCTGATGCTCAAGCAGTTCCCCACCTACATGGGCGTGCTGGAGGAGGCCTATGCCAATGCCAGCGCCGAGATCCGAGTGGTGGACACCGAAAACCGCGTGTTCAACACCAACCATGCGGTGGTCGGTTACTACACCTCCAAGTCCTGGCGCCTGCCGGACCACGTCAGCCAGGCCATCGCCAATCACCACAACGCCCTGGCGATTTTCAGCGACGAATCTTCGCGTAATAACAGTCAGTTGAAAAACCTGTTGGCGATCCTGAAGATGTCCGAGAACATCTGTGCTTCCCATCGCGTGCTGGGCAACCAGGCCGAGGACCACGAGTGGAATTGCGTCGGGCCACTGGTGCTCGATTACATCGGTCTGCCGGAGTACGACTTCGAGACCCAGAAACAGGAAATCCGCGACCTGGCCTCTCGTTGAGTGCCAGCTTTCGCTTGATTCGAGAGCCCTATGCCAGAACTGCCGGAAGTCGAAACCACCCGCCGCGGGATCGCGCCACACCTCGAAGGGCAACGGGTCAGCCGCGTCGTCGTACGTGACCGCCGCTTGCGCTGGCCGATTCCCGAAGACCTCGATGTGCGTCTTTCGGGGCAGCGCATCGTGCAGGTGGAACGTCGGGCCAAGTACCTGTTGATCAACGCCGAGGTTGGCACGCTGATCAGCCACCTGGGCATGTCTGGCAATCTGCGGCTGGTCGAGATCGGCATGCCCGCCCTCAAGCATGAACATGTCGACATCGAACTGGAGTCCGGCTTGGCCTTGCGCTACACCGATCCGCGTCGCTTCGGGGCGATGCTCTGGAGCCTCGACCCGCTCAATCACGAACTGCTGATTCGCCTCGGGCCGGAACCGCTGACTGACCTGTTCGACGGCGAACGGCTGTTCCAGCTTTCCCGTGGGCGCTCGATGGCGGTCAAGCCGTTTATCATGGACAACGCGGTCGTGGTGGGCGTGGGCAATATATACGCGACCGAAGCGCTGTTCGCCGCCGGAATCGACCCACGGCGCGCCGCCGGAAGCATTGCTCGGGCGCGCTATCTGAAACTGGCGATCGAGATCAAGCGCATCCTTGCCCATGCCATCGAACGCGGTGGAACCACCCTGCGAGACTTCATCGGCGGCGATGGCCAGCCCGGTTATTTCCAGCAGGAGCTGTTCGTGTACGGTCGGGGTGGGGAGTTGTGCAAGATCTGTGGCACGGGGCTGCGGGAAATCCGCCTGGGCCAGCGCGCCAGCGTCTGGTGTCCTCGCTGCCAGAGGTGATTCGTCTTACGGTCTATAGTCAGTAGTCATACTGTTTCAGCCGAAGGATCGCCCCATGACTCTGCTTCGAACTTTCCTCCTGGCACTCTCGCTGAGTGTCGGCTTGCCTGCCTTGGCGAACACCGAAAGCGGTGACCCGCGCTACACCATCCAGAATCCACCCGCGTACGCCATGCTCGGCGACTTGCTGATTGCTCGTCCGTTGCTGCTCGCTGCTACCGTGATCGGTGCCGGGGCGTTTGTCGTGTCGTTGCCCTTTACGGCGCTGGGTGGCGGGGTTGGCGATGCGGGGAAGGCGTTGGTGGTCGACCCGGCGAAAGCGACGTTTGTGCGGTGCCTGGGGTGTGTTGGGGAGGGGTTTGAGCGGCAGGAGTGAGGTATTGGGTGTCGCTGATGGCGCTATCGCGAGCAAGCTCGCTCCCACAAGGTATTTGCTCAGTACGCAGATGCTGCGATGTCCATAGATCCCCTGTGGGAGCGAGCTTGCTCGCGATGAGGCCAGTAAAGGCGCTACAGATTACCGATTCATTCCTTGCCAGTAATTTTGCGATATTTCGCCATCAACTGTTCCTCAGTCTCCGGATGAGCCTCGTCCAGCGGGATGCAATCCACCGGGCAGACCTGCTGGCATTGAGGCTCGTCATAGTGCCCGACGCACTGGGTGCACAGGTTCGGGTCAATGACATAGATCTCTTCGCCCTGGGAAATGGCGGCGTTCGGGCACTCGGGTTCGCAGACGTCGCAATTGATGCAGTCGTCGGTGATGATCAGGGACATGCAAGCTCCGGCCGGGGCGTTGAGCCCGGGCATTTGAAAACGTATGGGCGCAATTGTGCCGCATTGGCGAGCGCAGTGCACGCGGGGGCGATGGACTGCGCTGTGCTGCGAGCGAGTCGCAGCGTCGGCGGGTTACTTCTTGAAGCGCAGGGTCAGCGCGTCGGCCACGGCCGGGTGGACGAACTTGGTGATATCGCCGCCCAGGGCCGCAATTTCCCGCACCAGGGTCGACGAGATGAAGGAGTAACGCTCCGATGGCGTCAGGAAGAGACTCTCGACGTCCGGGGCCAACTGGCGGTTCATGTTGGCCAGCTGGAACTCGTACTCGAAATCCGAGACCGCACGCAGGCCGCGCAGGAACACATTGGCGTTCTTTTCCTTGGCGAAATGCGCCAGCAGCGTCGAGAAGCCGACCACTTCCACGTTCGGCAGGTGCTTGGTGACCTCACGGGCCAGCTCCACACGTTGCTCCAGCGGGAACAACGGGTTTTTCTTCGGGCTGGCGGCGACGGCAATGATCACATGGTCGAACAGGCGCGAGGCGCGTTCGACCAGATCGCCATGGCCCTTGGTAATGGGGTCGAAGGTACCTGGGTACAACACTCGGTTCATCGCGTCGTCCTGGCGGGAGTCCGTTGGGGAGTCGGATGGTATCGCAGCCGACTCGGTCGGCCAAGTCGGCGATGGGATAAGAACGCACTATAGGCGCTGCGAATAGTCGGTTTTTTCATGTGTTTTGCAGACGTTCGGCCAGCAAGGTCGCCAGTTTGGCGGTCAGGCCGTACACCGACAACTGCGGGTTGGCGCCGATGCTGGTGGGGAACAGCGAGCCGTCGTGGATGGAAAGATTACGCAGTTGGTGGTGGCGGCCGAGGCTGTCGGCCACCGCCTGTTTCGGCTCTTCGCCCATGGCGCAACCCCCCATGACATGAGCGCTGCCCAGGCGGGTGCGGAAAAGGGCCAGGTCCAGCCCGTCGATCAGCGCGCGGGCCTCGGCCAGGGTTTTCACGTGCCGGGCATCGCTGTGCATCGGCATGACCGACCTGGCCCCTGCGGCGAACTGGATCTCGGCCATGCTGTGGAATGCCCGGCGCAAACCGTCCCAAGTGTAGGGGGAGACCTGATAGTCGAGCACGGGCGTGCCGTCGCTGCGCAATTCCACGGTACCGCCGGGGCTGTCCGGGTGAAAGCCGTCGCGCAGTAACGCCAGCATGGCGTGGGTGTGGGGCAACTTTGCCATGTGCGCTGCGTTCTGCGCACCAAAGCCGCCCAACAGCGTGGCGGCGAGGGCCGGATGCAAAGGCGGGACTTCCAGCTTGTAGGACATTTTGCCGGTGACGCCATCCTGCCATTGGAAATGATCTGAATAAATCGACTGTGGAGCCCCATAAAAAGGGTTGATGACTTCGTCGAACAGTCCGGCTGACATGTTCACCAAGTGCAGGAAGGTGCGCTTGCCCAGGCATCGATGCGGATCCGGCGCGTCGGAGCGCAGCAGCAGGGCGGGGCTGTTGATGCCGCCACCGGCCAGCACGTAATGCCGCGCCTTGACCCTGATGCGCCGTCCGGTCGGCGCCACGCAGCGTTCGTCCATGGCCTGGCATTGCAATTCCACTACCGCATCGTTGCTGATGATCAGGCGTTCGGCCCGCGCCAGATAGAGCAGGGCGCCGCCCTGGTCCAGCGTGGCGGGTATGGTGGTGACCAGCATCGATTGCTTGGCATTGGTCGGGCAGCCCATCCCGCAATAGCCCAGGTTCCAGCAGCCACGCACGTTGCGCGGGATCACATGCCAGCTGTAGCCCAATTGCTCGCAGCCCTTGCGAATGACGTCGTTGTTGGCATTGGGCGGAATTAGCCATGGCGCCACCCCCAGGCGCTGCTCCATGCGTTCGAACCAGGGCGCCATCTCGGCGGGGCCGTGGCCCCGGACGGCATGCTCGGTCGCCCAGTGTTCGAGAGTCTGGTCAGGCGTACGAAAGCTCGAGGTCCAGTTGATCAACGTGGTACCCCCCACGGCTCGGCCCTGGAGAATGGTGATGGCGCCGTCCTTGCTCATTCGCCCGAGACCTTCCTGATACAGGCTGGTGTAAGCCTGATCCTCAAGCAGCTTGAAGTCCTGGCTGGTCTTGAGCGGGCCTTCCTCAATGAGCAATACCTTGTAGCCGGCGGCACTGAGAATTTCCGCCGTGGTGCCACCGCCGGCGCCGCTGCCGATGATCGCCACGTCGGCTTCCAGCGTGAGGTCCTGGGTCAGTTGCGCGCCGTTGTAGGTGGTCCAGCCACGGGCCAGGCCTTCGCGGAACGGATCGGGTACGGGCATGCTTGAGACTCCCTTATTGTCGTGAGCTGACTGAGCCCTTGTGGGAGCGGGCTTGCTCGCGAAAACGGTAATTCAGGCAACACTAATGTCGGCTGATACACCGCCTTCGCGAGCAAGCCCGCTCCCACACAAGCCCGCTCCCACAGGAATTGGGGCTGGCTTTCAGACGGTTGGCGGGCCCGGATACCCGCAGTGTGCCCAGGCCTCGGGCCGGCTGTACCAGGCCATCATCACCATTTGCAGCAAAGAGCTGTGGCCTTGGCGCAACAAGCTCAGCGAGCTGTTTTCCCAGCGTGTCAGGAATTGTTGAATGTCATCGGCGCTGGCGTTTTCCCACCCGCCCCAGATTCCGGTCAGCGGCCCGCGGGTCACACCCAACGTGAGCACGTCGAACAGTTGATGCGTGAGCTTGAGCATCGCCGCAGACAAGTGCGCCAGGCCGCGATCCAGGCTTTGCAGCGTGGCGTCGGTGGCGGCCTGGATCGTTCCTGCCGTCACTGCGCCGTCGAGCATCACCGGAATGACGGCGCGTAGAAATGCCAGGTCGCTGTCGCGCAGGGCCTTCAGGCCGTCCGCCGGTTGGCTGGACGAACAGCCGCTGAGGCTGGCGCCCAGGCCGACGGAGGCGAGGAAAACGCTGGCGCCAAGGCTCAGTTGCAGCAAACCACGCCGTGTCAGGGCGGGCGTATCGGTCAGGTTTGGGCTCATTATTGTTATTACCCGGGAGACGCTTGTTAGCGGATGAACAGCTTCTGGATCAGCTTCTGCAAAGGCTTGCCATAGGGCGGATAAATCAGTCTGGCGGCGTTGAAGCGCTGCTTGATCAGGACGCCCTTGGCCTTGCTGAAGGTCAGGAATCCCTCGTGACCGTGATAGTGGCCCATCCCCGAGGCGCCAATGCCGCCGAACGGCATGTCGTCCTGGGCCACATGCAGCAGCGTGTCGTTCAGGCAGACGCCGCCGGAATGGGTTTCATTGAGTACTCGCTGCTGTTCGGCCTTGTTGTAGCCGAAGTAGTAGAGCGCCAGCGGACGAGGCCGCCGATTGATGTAGGCAAAAGCCTGGTCCAGGCCTTCATACGGCACGATGGGCAGCAGTGGGCCGAAGATCTCATCCTGCATCACCGTCATGTCATCCGTGACATTGAGCAACAGGCTGTGGGCCATGCGGCGTCCCTGGCCCTGGTCGAACAGCTCGATCAGCAGCGCGCCTTTGCTGGTGGCGTCGCCGATGTAGCCGTTGAGCCGCGCCAGTTGGCGATCGTTGATGATGGCGGTGTAGTCCGGGTTGTCCGCCAGCGTCGGATAAAACCCGCGGACCGCTTCGCGATACGCCTCGACGAACGCTCCGACGCGGCTCTGCGGTACCAGCACGTAATCCGGCGCGACGCAGGTCTGCCCGGCATTCAGGGTCTTGCCGAAGGCTATGCGTTCGGCGGCGTCCTTGAGCGGTACGTCGTCGGACACGATGGCGGGTGATTTGCCACCCAGCTCGAGGGTGACGGGGGTGAGGTTTTCCGCGGCGGCACGCATCACATGTTTGCCGATGCTGGTGGCGCCGGTGAACAACAGGTGATCGAACGGCAACCTGGAGAATGCAATGCCGACGTCAGCCTCGCCCAGCACCACCGACACCAGGTCCTGGGGAAAGATACGGGCAAACAGTCGCTTGAGCAGCAGCCCGGTGGCCGGGGTCGCCTCGCTGAGCTTGAGCATGACCCGGTTGCCCGCTGACAAGGCGCCGACCAATGGGCCCACGGCCAGGAAGAGCGGGTAATTCCACGGCACGATGACCCCGACTACGCCCAATGGCTGGTAGATCACCTTGGCCGATGCCGGTTGGAAGGCCATGCCGACCTTGCGCCGGGAAGGTTTCATCCAGCCCTTGAGGTTGCGGCTCGCGTAATGGATACCGTGCAGGCTCGGCATCAGCTCAGCCAGCAGGGTTTCGTCGGCGCTGCGGTGACTGAAGTCCTGGCTGATCGCGTCGATCAGGGCTTGCCGTTCATTGCTCAACAGTTCGCGCAATGCCTTGAGCCACTGCCGGCGCTGCTCGGCCGTTGGCATGGGATGAGCGTTGAAAGCACGGCGCTGGGCCTCGAAGATCGTCCGAATTTCATCCAGCTGCTGTTGAGACTGGTGCAGGTAAGCAACGTCGGCTGGCATGTCGGCACCGGATTATTGTTGGAATGGTGGATTTCTAGAGCTTGTGCTCTAAAAAGTCAAATGCCGCCTCCGCGATGGCGTGGGTTTTCTCCCGTGACCGATAGGTCGTAAGATGCCCATCACATGATTTTTCGAATTAAGCCCAAGCCATGGCCCCACGAATAAAAACCAGCGAGCGCATCGTGCAGAACAGCCTGGAGTTGTTCAACCGGCAGGGTGAGCGCAGTGTCAGCACCAATCACATTGCCGCCCACATGGACATGTCCCCGGGCAATCTTTATTACCACTTCCCCAACAAGCAGGCGATCATCGCCGTGCTGTTCAGCGAATACGAAAACCTGGTGGACAGCTTCCTGCGTCCACCCCAGGGGCGGGCGGCCACGGTGGACGACAAACGCTTCTACTTGCAGGAACTGCTCTCGGCGATGTGGCGCTACCGGTTCCTGCACCGGGACCTGGAGCACCTGCTCGACAGCGACCCGGAACTGGCGGCTCGCTACCGACGCTTTTCCCAACGCTGCCTGATCCATGGCACGGCTATCTACGAAGGCTTCGTCGACGCCGGCATCCTGGCAATGGACCGCGTCCAGATCGAGTCCCTGACCCTCAATGCCTGGATTGTCCTCACGTCCTGGGTCCGGTTCCTCTGCACCACGCGCGAAAACTCCAACCACCTGAGCGAACAGGCGATCAAGCGCGGCGTGTATCAGGTGCTGGTGCTCGAGGCGGGGTTTGTGACCGAGCAGGCCCGCGAAGCGGTAGATGCCCTGTTCAAAGAATTTTATGTCCCGCTGGCCCAGACCCTGGAGGAAGGGCAGTAGATCGGACCCCTTGATTCAGCCACAGGAGCTCACCATGCCCATCGCGCAACTCATCAGCCCTCAGGCCCTGGAACAGCGGAGATCACAGCCCGGGCTGGTGATCCTCGATTGTCGTTTTGCCCTGGAGGACCCGGACTATGGCCAGCGCAGTTACGCCGAGGGCCATATCGCCGGCGCGTCGTTCGTCGACCTTGAGCGGGATCTGAGCGGACCGGTCATCAAGGGCGTCACGGGACGTCATCCGCTGCCGGAGCCCGAGGCGCTGGTTGAGCGTCTCCGGGCCTGGGGGATCAACAATGACAACGAGGTCGTGCTGTATGACGACGGCCCCGGCGCCTATGCCGCCCGGGCCTGGTGGCTGCTGGCCTGGTTGGGCAAACGCGATGGCGTGCATATTCTCGACGGCGGGCTCAAGGCCTGGCATGCGGCCGGCCTGCCCCTGAGCCTGGATCCGCCGCAGGCTGCTCGCGGGACTTTCAACGGCGCGCCGGACGCGAGCTTGCTGCTCAGTGCGCAGGCGTTGCAGCAACGCCTCGGTGATGCGGACATGACCCTGTTGGATGCCAGGGCGCTGCCGCGTTTCAAGGGCGAAGTCGAGCCGATCGACCCGGTGGCGGGGCATATCCCGGGCGCGTCATGCGCAGCATTCACCGACAACCTGGGGACCGATGGACGCTTCTTGCCGGCCGATCAACTCAAGCTGCGTTTCGCTGAAAAACTGGGCGAGCGTCCGCCCACCGAGCTGGTGGCCTACTGTGGCTCCGGCGTGACGGCGTGCCATAACCTGTTTGCCTTGTGCCTGGCGGGCTATCCGCTGGGACGGTTGTATGCCGGCTCGTGGAGCGAGTGGATCAACGATCCCCAGCGGGGCGTGGCGAAGGGCGAATAACACTACACCTCAAATCAATGTGGGAGCGAGCCTGCTCGCGATGGCGGTGGGTCAGTCAAACCTTATGTTGCTGATCCAGCGCTATCGCGAGCAGGCTCGCTCCCACAGCCCAGGCTGGCCAGCCAACCGGGAATGCGGCGTTCCAGGTAATACCCTGGGCGGCGCAGGGTTCCGTCGACAAATCCCACATGCCCGCCCCGCAGGTGCAGTTCCAGGTGGGTCGAGGCCGATAACTCGCCAGGTTCGGGCAGGCTGTGGGGGAATACAAATGGGTCGTCGGCGGCCTGGATGACCAGCGTCGGTGTACTGATTCCCGCCATGAAATAGCGGCTGGACGCGCGCCGGTAGTAATCCGCTGCGTCGGAAAAGCCGTGCAGCGGCGCTGTCACCCGGCCGTCAAAATCCCAGAAGGTGCGCATGTTGTCCAGCGAGCCCAGGGCTGCCAGGGTCGCGAGCCCTTCGTCGCGTCCGTCATGCTGGAACTGGCGTTGCTTGTTGCGCACGTAGGCGACCATTTCCCGCATGAAGTGCGCCTGATAGAACCTGGAAAAGCCCTGTCCGATGCGGTCGGCGCACTGGTCCAGGCGAAACGGTACCGAGACCGCCACTGCGCCCTGCAGCTGGCTGTCGTTGCCGGCTTCCCCCAAATGCTTGAGCAGCACATTTCCGCCCAGCGAATAGCCCACCGCAAACAGCGGTGCCAAGGGGCGTCGGGCCCGCAGATGTTCGATAGCCGCGGCGAGATCTTCGCTGGCGCCGGAATGATAACTGCGGGCCAGCAGGTTCGGCTCGCCCGAGCAACCACGCCAGTTCAGGGCGACGCTGGCCCAGCCTTGAGCATTGAGCGCGCGTTGCAGGCCGGCAACGTAGGGTGAGTTGGAGGAACCGGTCAGCCCATGAAGCACCAGCACCAGCGGTGCTTCGGCGCTATGCGGGCCATGCCAGTCGAGGTCGAGGAAATCACCATCGTCCAGCCAGAGGCGCTCACGTTCGCGATCGATGTGAACGGTTTTACGCCACAATGGGCCCCACAAGGTCTGCAAGTGTGGATTGCCAAGGCCCGGGGCGGGTATGAAGCGTTCAGGTGCGCAGGACACGATCATTCTCGGTGCACGGTCAGCGGTTCAGCCAACGGCCTCTGCCGTACGTTGCCACAATGCGTAATACACCCGCCCGGATCTCTGCTCGCGATGCAGGCGCCAATTGGCCGGCAAGCCCAGGGTCGAAGGGGCGGTCTCGCTTTCAGTGTAGACCCAGGCATCGTCGGCCAGCCATTGCCGTTCCTCAAGCAACGCGCAGACGGCCGGCAACAGGTTCTGGTTGAACGGCGGGTCGAGGAACACCAGGTCGAAAGGTGTCGCGGGCTGGCTGTCGAGATAGCGTAGCGCATCCGCCGTCTGCACCTGGCCGACGGTGCAACGCAGCGTGCCCAGGTGTTCTTTCAGGCTCGAGACCGCCAGGCTGCTGGCGTCCAGCGCCTGGCCCATGGCGGCGCCACGGGACAAGGCCTCGAGAAACAGCGCGCCACTGCCGGCGAACGGGTCGAGTACCCGGGCACCCGCTACATACGGCGCGAGCCAGTTGAACAGGGTTTCGCGCACCCGGTCCGGCGTCGGCCGCAGGCCCGGGGCATCGGGGAAGCTCAAGCGCCGGCTGCGCCACTCACCGCCGATGATGCGCAACTGGTTAACCCCGTTGTGCGCGGGTTTCTTGCTGGAATTGGATGGACGGGCCATTAATGCTCCGGAACCCCGAGCGGCTGCTCGGCAGGTTTGTCAGTGGGGGCCGGCAACGGCTTTTGCGGCACGGTCGGGCCAGCGGTGACGATGACCATCTTGTCCGTGCTCAGGTGTTTGTTCAGCGCGGTCCTGACTTGCTCGACCGTCAGCGCCTGGGACTGGCGCATGAAATCCTCCAGGTAGCTCAGCGGCAAGTCATAAAAGCCCATGGCGCCGAGCTGACCGACGATGTCGGCGTTACTCGCGGTCGACAGCGGGAAGCTGCCGGCCAGCTCGCGCTTGGCGTCGTCGAGCTCCTTCTGGGTCGGGCCGTTCTTGAGATAATCGGCGAACACATCCTGTACCAGCTTCAACGTGCCTTCGCTCATCTCGGCACGGGTCTGCAGACTGATCATGAACGGGCCGCGAGCCTGCATCGCCGTGAAGCCGGAATAGACGCCATAGGTCAGGCCGCGTTTTTCCCGGACCTCGGTCATCAGCCGCGTGCCGAAGCCACCGCCGCCGAGGATCTGGTTGCCCATGGACACGGCGGCATAGTCCGGATCGTCGCGGTCGACGCCCAGTTGCGCGAGCATCAGGTTGGTCTGCTTGGAGGGGAACTCGATATGGTGGACGCTCGCTTTCGGCTCCACCGGTGGCGGCGTTTTCGCCAGGGCTTGGCCCTTGGGCAGTGCGGCGGATATCTGGTTGGCAATGGCTTCGGCCTCGGCACGGGACAGGTCCCCCACCAGGGCGATCACCGCGTTGCCGGCGGCATAGGCCTTGGCATGAAAGGCCCGGGCCTGGGCCAGGGTAATCGGCGGGATGCTCTGTGCGGTGCCGTCGCTGGAGTGCGCATACGGATGGTCGCCGTACAGGCGCTTCATCAGTTCCAGGCCTGCCAGTTTGCCGGGGTTCTGCTTCTGGTACTCGAAACCGGCGAGCATCTGGTTCTTGATGCGCGCGAAGGAGTCGGCGGGGAAGGTCGGTTGGCCGACAACTTCGACAAACAGCTTCAGCGCCGGCTCGCGCTTGTCGGCTGCGCTGAGACTGCGCAGCGAAGCCACGGCCATGTCCCGGAAGGCGCCGTTGCCAAAATCGGCGCCGAGGCTTTCAAAGCCTTCGGCAATGGCACTGACGTCCTTGCCGGCCACGCCTTCATTAAGCATCGCGTTGGTCAACTGCGCCAGGCCCGGTGCGTCGCCGTCCTGGCTGCTGCCGGCGGCGAAGGTCAGGCGCAGGTCGAACATCGGTAATTCGCGAGCTTCGACGAACAGCACCTTGGCGCCGTCGGCGGTTTTCCAGGTCTGCACGTCGAGCTGGCGATGGCTGGGCGCCTTGCCGTCCAGTTCAGCCAGCGATTGCAGCTTGTTGCCGGACTTGGCGTTGTCCAGTGCCTGGCTGGCGTTGGAGCTGGTCGATGGCGACAGGTAAAAGGTCAGCGCGCCGACCACGGCGATCAATACCAGGCCGATCAGCACCAGGCGCGGTGATTTGCGCTCACTCATGAGCTTTCTCCTCGGGCAGGATGTGCGCGACGCTCAGGCGCGAGCGGGTGAAATACAACTGGGCTGCCTTCTGGATATCCTGCGGGGTCACGCTTTGCAGTTCGGCCAGCTCGGTGTCCATCAGCTTCCAGGACAGGCCGACCGTTTCCAGCTGGCCGATGGCGGTGGCCTGGCTGGTGATGGAGTCGCGCTCATACACCAGGCCGGCGATCACCTGGGCGCGGACGCGCTCCAGTTCCTCGGCGGTGGGAGCGGTGGTCTTCAGTTGTTCGAGCAAGCGCCACAGGCCGGCTTCGGCCTCGGCGAGGGTCTTGTTTTTCTGCGTGTTGGGTGTCGCCGACAGGGTGAACAGGGTATCGCCACGGGTGTAGGCGTCGTAGTTCGACGAGCCGCCGGACACCAATTCTTCGCCGCGCTCCAGCTGGGCCGGGATCCGGCCGCTGTAACCGCCATCCAGCAGCGCGGAAATCAGCCGCAAGGCGTTGACCGGGACTTTGTCGGTGGCCGTGGCGATGCTCGGCACGTTGAACGCCAGCATGACGCTCGGCAGTTGGGTCTGTACATGCAGGGCGATCTTGCGCTCACCGGGTTCGGCCAGCTCCAGCGGGATTTTCGCCGCCGGCACGGCGCGCCGGGCAATCGGGCCGAAATAGCGCTGGGCCAGGGTCTTGACCTCGTCTGGTGTCACGTCGCCGACAACTACCAGGGTCGCATTGTTCGGTGCATACCAGGATTCGTACCAGTGGCGCAGCTCCTCGACCTTCATCCGGTCCAGGTCGGCCATCCAGCCGATGGTCGGCGTGTGGTAGCCGCTGGCCGGGTAGGCCATGGCCTTGAATCGCTCGTAGGCCTTGGACATGGGCTTGTCATCGGTGCGCATGCGGCGCTCTTCCTTGATGACCTCGATCTCGCGACTGAACTCCTCCGGCGGCAAGCGCAGGCTGGCCATGCGATCGGCTTCAAGCTCGAAGGCCACGCCCAGGCGATCCCGGGCCAGTACCTGGTAATAGGCGGTGAAGTCATCGCTGGTGAAAGCGTTCTCCTCGGCGCCAAGGTCGCGCAGGATCAACGACGCTTCGCCGGGACCGACTTTTTCGCTGCCCTTGAACATCATGTGTTCCAGGGCGTGAGACAGGCCGGTCTGGCCCGGCGTTTCATAGCTGGAGCCCACCTTGTACCAGACCTGGGAAACGACCACCGGAGCCCGGTGATCCTCGCGCACGACGACCTTCAAACCGTTGTCGAGGGTAAATTCATGGGTGGGTTGCGGGTCGGCAGCAAGGGCGGAAAAGGGCAGACAAACTGTGCTGAGCAGCAGGCCAGCGGCGCGGCGGGCAAGAGCATTCATTCGTGTTTAAACCTGTTGGACTGCCCGCTTGGCCTTAGCCTCGGCGGGCGAGGAGGTGCTAGGATACTGATCCGTTTTACTGGCGGCCACGCCTATCGGGCCTTTTATCGGCGCGAGGCTGTTTGGATTTGCGGAAGAAGCCTCGGGTTTATCTGCTGTTCCCGATGTTTTCGCCGAAAATGTCCCACCAGTCCTTCGAAAAAAGCGACTTGAGTTGTCCGCGAGACAACTCTACAAAATGTTGCGCGTGAACAAGCTGGATGAAACGCAGTCTGTTCAGCATCGAATATTTATCACCGAGGCGCCTGCCTGGCGCGTCGCTACCGTGAGATAGCCGTCCTCCATGTTTGGTTCCAACGACGACAAGAAGACCCCAGCTGCGGCTGGCGAGAAAAAAGGCCTGTTCGGATGGCTGCGCAAGAAGCCGCAGGAAACCGTCGTCGAGCAGCCGCAACTGCCGCCTGAGCCGGCCGCCGAGACTGTGGCCGAGACCGCGGTAGAAGAGACCGCGCCGATCGTCCTGCCGATTGCCGAACCGGTGCTGCAGCCGGTCGAGCCTGAGGTTGCCGCCGAGCCGGTTGCCGAGCAGCCACTGACCCCGCCCGCCGGGCAAACGCCCTGGCTGACCTTGCCCGTGGCCGAAGAACCGGTCGCGCTGGTCGAAGATGAGCAGGCTGCGCATGTCACCCCACCGATTCCGGCATCGACGCAACCGGTCGAGGCGCCCATTACCGAGACACCGGTTGTCGTTGCGCCTGCCACCCCCGAGCCCGCCCCTGAGCCAGAGGCTATAACAGCTGAGGTTCCGGCTCTGGTCGAGCCGCCGCGCAGCGCCGAAGAAAACAAAGTCGGCTTCTTCGCCCGCCTCAAGCAGGGCCTGTCCAAGACCAGCGCCAGCATTGGCGAAGGCATGGCCAGCCTGTTCCTCGGCAAGAAGGTCATCGATGACGAATTGCTGGAAGACATCGAGACCCGCCTGCTGACCGCCGATGTCGGCGTCGAGGCCACTTCCGTCATCATCCAGAGCCTGACCCAGAAGGTCGCCCGCAAGCAGCTCACCGATGCCGACGCGTTGTACAAATCCCTGCAAGGCGAACTGACCAGCCTGCTCAAGCCGGTAGAAAAACCGCTGGTGATTGCTTCGCAGAACAAGCCGTTCGTGATCCTGGTCGTCGGCGTCAACGGCGCCGGCAAGACCACCACCATCGGCAAACTGGCGAAGAAGCTTCAGCTCGAAGGCAAAAAAGTCATGCTCGCCGCTGGCGACACCTTCCGCGCCGCCGCGGTAGAACAGTTGCAGGTGTGGGGTGAGCGCAACAAGATCCCGGTCATTGCCCAGCACACGGGTGCGGACTCCGCCTCGGTGATTTTCGACGCCGTGCAGGCCGCCAAGGCCCGTGGCATCGACGTGTTGATCGCCGACACGGCCGGTCGCCTGCACACCAAAGACAACCTGATGGAAGAATTGAAGAAGGTCCGCCGGGTCATCGGCAAGCTCGACGCCGAGGCGCCTCACGAGGTGCTGCTGGTGCTGGATGCTGGCACCGGCCAGAACGCCATCAACCAGGCCAAACAGTTCAACCAGACCGTCGAACTGACCGGGCTGGCCCTGACCAAGCTGGACGGCACCGCCAAGGGCGGGGTGATCTTCGCCCTGGCCAAGCAATTCGGCTTGCCGATTCGTTACATCGGCGTGGGCGAAGGCATCGACGACTTGCGCACCTTTGAAGCCGAGCCTTTTGTCCAGGCACTGTTTGCCGAGCGGGAGCATTCATGATTCGTTTCGAACAGGTCGGTAAACGCTATCCGAACGGTCACGTCGGCCTGCATGAGCTGAGCTTTCGGGTCCGTCGGGGCGAGTTTCTGTTTGTCACCGGCCATTCCGGCGCCGGTAAAAGTACTTTGCTGCGCCTGCTGCTGGCGATGGAACGGCCCACCACCGGCAAGCTGCTGCTGGCCGGCCAGGACCTGAGCACCATCAGCAATGCCCAGATTCCCTACCTGCGACGGCAGATCGGTGTGGTGTTCCAGAACCACCAATTGCTGTTCGATCGCACAGTGTTCAACAACGTGGCGCTGCCGTTGCAGATCCTCGGGCTGTCCAAGGCCGAGATCAACAAGCGCGTGGACTCGGCACTGGAGCGTGTAGCGCTTTCGGACAAGACCGACCTGTATCCGGGCGACCTGTCCACCGGCCAGCAACAGCGCGTCGGTATCGCCCGCGCGATCGTCCACCGCCCGGCCTTGCTGCTGGCGGATGAACCCACCGGTAACCTCGACCCGCGACTGGCGGCGGAAATCATGGGCGTATTCGAAGATATCAACCGTTTGGGCACCAGCGTGCTGATCGCCAGTCACGACCTGGCGCTGATCGCACGTATGCGTCATCGCATGCTCACCTTGCAGCGTGGTCGACTGATCGGCGACGGGGAGGCGGGTGTATGAGCGCAACCCGTAGTCCGAAAGTGGCCGAGCGCGTGGCTCCCAAGGCCTCCGACCCGCAGCCGCAGAAAAAGAAACGCGACGATGACGACGGCCCGGATTTCGCCACGCTGCTGCACGCCTGGATCGAAAGCCATCGCGCCAGCCTGGTCGACAGCCTGCGGCGCCTGGGCAAGCAGCCCATCGGCAGCTTCTTTACCTGCATGGTGATGGCCGTGGCCCTGAGCCTGCCCATGGGCCTGTCATTACTGCTTAATAATGTCGAGCGCCTGGGCGGCTCCTGGCAGCGCGCGGCGCAGATTTCCCTTTATCTGCAACTGGACGCGACACCAGGCGAAGGCCAGGCGTTGCGTGAGCAGATCAAGGCCATGCCGGGCGTAGCCGACGCCGAATACGTCGGGCGCGAGCAGGCGCTCGAAGAGTTCCAGCAGCAGTCCGGCCTGGGCGAGGCCCTCAAGGAACTCCCGGAAAACCCGCTGCCGGGCGTGGTGCTGGTGACCCCGAACGAGGTCGACAAGCCCACCCTTGAAGCATTAAGACAAAGACTTTCGGAATTGCCCAAGGTACAACAGGCCCAACTTGATCTAGTCTGGGTCGAGCGTCTTGCGGCGATACTCAAGCTCGGCGACCGGTTTGTCTTTGGTCTGACGGTGCTTCTGGTTTCTGCATTACTTTTGGTGATAGGCAATACCATTCGTCTTCATATTGAAAACCGCCGCACAGAGATAGAAGTGATTAAACTCGTCGGCGGTACGGACAGTTATGTTCGCAGGCCCTTCCTCTACATGGGGGCGCTGTATGGCTTCGGTGCCGGGATCCTGTCCTGGGGGGTATTGGCGTTCGGCCTGGATTGGCTGAACGATGCGGTAGTGGGATTGGCCGGTTTGTACGGCAGTGATTTTTCACTGGCCGGTGTGCCAGTCGCCGACGGCGTGTCGCTCTTGCTTGGCGCGGTGCTGTTGGGTTATATCGGTGCATGGATTGCGGTAGCACGCCACCTGCGTGAGCTTGCTCCAAAATAGTATTTTTTGCGCGTATTGACCTTTCAGTTTTTGTGGGAACTTGTCCTACGGTTCCCGGTCAATTTTCGCAGTGCTGAACTGCACGAGTTATGTGAGTCGGAGGTTTTTTCGTATGACCACTTCTTTGCAACCTGCTTATGCTCTAGTCCCGGGTGCGAACCTTGAGGCCTATGTGCACACGGTGAACAGCATTCCATTGCTGACGCCCGAGCAGGAGCGTGAACTGGCCGAGAGTCTCTATTATGAGCAGGATCTTGAGGCGGCTCGGCAGATGGTGCTCGCCCACCTGCGTTTTGTCGTACATATCGCCCGCAGCTATTCCGGCTACGGGCTGGCCCAGGCCGACCTGATCCAGGAAGGCAACGTCGGCCTGATGAAGGCGGTCAAGCGGTTCAACCCTGAAATGGGCGTGCGGCTGGTGTCGTTCGCCGTGCACTGGATCAAGGCGGAAATCCACGAGTTCATCCTGCGCAACTGGCGCATCGTGAAAGTCGCGACCACCAAGGCCCAGCGCAAGCTGTTCTTCAACCTGCGCAGCCAGAAGAAACGTCTGGCCTGGCTGAACAACGAAGAAGTCAATCGCGTGGCTGAAAGCCTGGGCGTTGAGCCCCGGGAAGTGCGCGAGATGGAAAGCCGCCTGACCGGCCATGACATGGCCTTCGACCCGGCCGCCGAGGCCGACGACGACAGCGCTTTCCAATCGCCGGCCAACTACCTGGAAGACCACCGGTACGACCCGGCGCGTCAACTGGAAGACGCTGATTGGAGCGACAACTCCAACACCAACCTGCACGAAGCGCTGGAAGTGCTGGACGCGCGCAGCCGTGACATTCTTTATCAGCGCTGGCTGGCTGAAGAGAAAGCCACGCTGCACGACCTGGCGCAGAAGTACAACGTGTCGGCCGAGCGAATTCGCCAGCTTGAGAAAAGTGCGATGAACAAGCTCAAGGTGTCGATCGCGGCTTGACTCGCGTTACCGGCATGTAAAACGCCCCGACCAGTGATGATCGGGGCGTTTTTGTTTGTGTGATGCTGGACTCGATGCGCCCTATTGTGGGAGCGAGCCTGCTCGCGAATGCGGTGTGTCAGCCTACATTTTTGTTCTGATACCCAGCATTCGCGAGCAGGCTCGCTCCCACAGTGGATCTTCAGCGTTCTTGACTACCGAGCCCACGGCGCGCGGCGCGCGCGGTCAAGCTCCAGCAGATAACCATCACCGCCCAACTGGCTCATCTGCTGCCGGATCCAGCTGGCGCGTCGCAGTATGTAGGGGCTCGGCCGGCTGGCGCTCCAGACCCGCGGGTTGGGCAGTACCGCCGCCAGCAGGCTGGCCTGTTGCCGGGACAAGGCCCCGGCGCCTACACGAAAATGATGCCGCGCGGCCGCTTCAGCCCCGAACACGCCGTCGTCCCACTCGACACTGTTGAGGTACACCTCGAGAATCCGTTGCTTGGGCCAGAACACTTCGATCAGCGCGGTGAACCACGCCTCCAGCCCTTTGCGCAGCCAGCTGCGGCCCGACCACAGGAACAGGTTCTTGGAGACTTGCTGGCTGAGGGTACTGGCGCCGCGAATCGAGCCGCCGCGCCCGTTATGGGCAAACGCCGCCTGGATCGCGCCGATGTCAAAGCCCCAGTGCTCGGGAAACTTCTGATCCTCGCCGGCAATCACCGCAATCTTGAGGTTATTGGAGATCTGGTCCCAGGGCTGCCAGTCGCGCTGCAGGTCGATCGGCTCGCCACCGAACCAGGATTCCACCTTGCGCTCGATCATCAGCGCGGTGAACGGTGGCGGTACCACGCGAAACAGCAGCACCAGCGCAACGCTGCCGACGGCGAACCAGAGCAGGGCTTTAACGAATCGTCGAAACAATATACGCAGCATAGAGATGGCTTGGCCGAACCCGTCGAGCGGGCCATTATACAGACCCTGTCCCCCGAGTCTGACTGGAGTTCCCATGTTGCGTAGCTTTCTGATGCTGGCGGCTTTTTTCGGTTTCACCGGCGTAGCGCTGGGAGCATTCGCCGCCCATGGTCTGAAAAGCCGCCTGAGCGCCGATTACCTGGCGATTTTCCACACTGGCGTCACCTACCAACTGGTGCACACCCTGGCGCTGTTCGGCGTCGCATTGCTGGCCACGCACATTCCCGGGCGTATCGTCACCTGGGCCGGTATTTCCTTTGTCATCGGTATCCTGTTGTTCTCTGGCAGCCTGTATCTGTTGACGCTCACGGGCATCAGCAAGCTGGGCATCATCACGCCGTTCGGTGGTGTGGCGTTTCTGCTGGGTTGGCTTTTCCTCGGTCTTGCCGCCTGGCGTCTGGCCTGACGGTCACGTCGCGCGCCTCCAGCCATTGAGCAGGACCTGGATGAACGATGGCGCGAGGAGGCGGTTACCGTATCCGCTAAGGTGATCGCCGTCGCGGAAAAGTGGTTGACCGTCGTCGTAAGCCGAGCAAGTGGAGCCTGGGCACAGCAGCGGCAGCGGATCCCAGACGCGAAGCAGCGGATACTCAAGGGTTAAATGCTTCAGCAAAGCCATTTGTGGCGCTCGCAGCTGCTCGATCTGATTCCGCTCGACGGTGAAACCAGGCGCGCAGATCGGATTCATCCGGTTGAACCAGTCCGAGCAGCGGTAGGCTGGCGCCTTGAACAGCGGCATGGGGGCATCGATCAGTACCCGCACCTCGGCATTCATAAGCCGCTTCAGCGTTGCTTCTGCGCTGCGGCGGGCTCCGTCGACCTGCTCGGGGGACAGTTCGGCGAGGGCCTCGCTTAGCACGCTTTCATCGCCACGTACCCAGTCGCGCCCTGCGAGTTCCGGCATCCGCAGGGAGGCGAGGAAAACGATATCGCCGGGTTTTGCCCGCGCTTCGATGTCACGCAGGGCTTCATTCCTGGCTCGGGTGCAGGCGCCTTGTGGGTCGGGTGCCATGAGGCTGACCACCGCGCAGCCGCCGCGCTCGTATTCCACAACGCTGATACCCAGCTGTCGCGAGACGAGGCTCAGCAGGGTGCGGTATGCCGCCGCGTGCGAATCGCCAAACACGAACAGCTGGCGGCCTTGCAGCGATGGGTCGCTGATCGGCTCGCTGGCCGGTCCTTGCGGTAATTTCCTGGAAAACCAGGTGTAGGTGTCGCTGGTCTGGCTCAGCGACAGTACCTCAGGATTTTCACTCATCCAGCGAGCACCTGACCAGGACAGGCCGAGCGCCGCCAGGCATGAGGCAATGGTGATCCAGGCGCGGCGTTGAAAAAGCGACCGGCCGGTGCGCAGCGGTGTCTCGACCCAGTGATAGGAGGCGGCAGCGAGTGCCGCGACGATCACGGGATAGGCCAGCTGTATGGCGAGTTGCTCCAGGCCAATGGTCCAGCGCAGGAACACCAGCACCGGCCAATGCCAAAGGTAAAGCGAGTAGGACAACCGACCGACATAGGTGGCGGGTGTCGATTGCAAAAGACGCAGCAGCAGCGAGGGGGTATTGGTTTTCTGGACTACGGCCGCCAGGGTCAGCAGGGTGCCAGCGACGGTCAGGACGGCCCAGGGAAACGGAAAGTGTTTCGCGTCGGCGAAAATCAACCCGCCTGACACCAGGGCGAGCCCAGCGAACAGCACGGCAGGCGTCGCCGCAGAGGTCAGTTGCAAGCGTCCTGTGGCCACCAGTTGAAAGAGGACCGCCCCGGATGCCAGCTCCCAGAATCGGCTGGGTAACAGGTAAAACGCTTCGAGAGGGCTTTGCTCTGTCTGCACCACGCTGAATGCCAGCGAGGCCAGCGCGAGCAAGGGCAGCAAGGCCCAGGCGAGACTGTACCGTTGGCGAAAACGCAGCCAGACGAAGTAGACCAGGGGAAAAACCAGGTAGAACTGCTCTTCGACGGCCAGCGTCCAGGTGTGGGTATAGGGATTGAGCTGGGCGGCCGGCGAGAAGTAGGTGTCGGTGTTCCACGCCAGCGTGAAGTTGCTCAGGCCGAAGTAGGCCGCCAGTCCGGTTTGATCATTCTGCGCACTGAGCCAGGCCTGGGGTACGAACATCGCCGAGACCAGGGCGCACGCCACCAGAACCACCAGCAGGGCCGGGACGATGCGCAGGAAGCGTCGCCGGTAGAAGTCCGCCAGGTAAGCCGAAAAGCTCATGTCGGAGCGGGTGTATAACGATTGGCTGATGACGTAGCCCGAGATGACGAAGAACATGTCGACCCCGGTGAAACCTCCGGGCAGTTTCAGGAAATCGGCATGGAAAATGATCACGCTCAGGACAGCGACGGCGCGCAGGCCATCGATAGCGGGGATGTTTGGCATTGTATGGACGCTGGGCACAGGTCCTCCTTGTGCTTGATAGATGCGTCCATGCGGGACCGGAAATATAGACCGGACCAGCGCTGCCTGGGCGGCGCATTTGTTGCGGAATCAGTCCGAGGCTTCAAACGCCCACGGCTCTTCGCACGGACGCCGCCTGGCGGCCGGGCTGACCGGCTGGTCCATTTCATGACGAATGGCTTGGGTCGTCCAGACTGATCGGGCTAGAATGCCAGCCCCTAAAAATGATGGCGGCATCCGGCATGCGCATTCAGTTGAACGGCGAACCCCTTGAACTGCCCGACGGCGAAACCGTCGCGGCCCTGCTGACCCGTCTGGAACTCACCGGACGCCGCGTCGCGGTGGAGCTCAACCTGGATATCGTTCCGCGCAGCCAGCACGCCGACACCACGTTGAACGACGGCGACAGTGTCGAAGTGGTCCACGCCATCGGTGGTGGTTAGTCGCCCCGGCTTCGCAGTATTTCGCAAGAACCTCACCCCAACAGAGGATTTCCCATGAGCATCGTTCGTAGCGACAAGCCCTTCGTCCTGGCCGGTCGTACTTACCAGTCGCGTCTGCTGGTAGGCACCGGCAAGTACCGCGACATGGAAGAGACCCGCCAGGCCATTGAAGCTTCGGGTGCCGAAATTGTGACCGTCGCCGTGCGTCGGACCAACATTGGCCAGAATCCGGGCGAACCGAACCTGCTGGATATCCTGCCGCCGGATCGCTACACCATCCTGCCGAACACCGCCGGTTGCTTCGACGCCATCGAGGCTGTGCGCACCTGCCGCCTGGCCCGTGAGCTGCTCGACGGTCACAACCTGGTGAAGCTGGAAGTGCTGGCGGACCAGAAGACCCTGTTCCCCAACGTGATCGAAACCCTCAAGGCCGCAGAAACCCTGGTCAAGGAAGGTTTCGACGTGATGGTCTACACCAGCGATGACCCTATCATCGCTCGTCAGCTGGCGGAAATCGGCTGCATCGCGGTCATGCCGCTGGCCGGGCTGATCGGCACGGGCCTGGGGATCTGCAACCCGTACAATCTGCAGATCATCCTTGAAGAAGCGAAGATCCCGGTGCTGGTGGATGCCGGTGTCGGCACCGCCTCCGATGCCACCATCGCCATGGAACTGGGTTGTGAAGCGGTGCTGATGAACTCCGCCATCGCCCACGCCCAGCAGCCGGTGCTGATGGCCGAAGCCATGAAACACGCCATCGTTGCCGGTCGCCTGGCCTACCTGGCCGGGCGCATGCCGAAAAAACTTTATGCCAGCGCATCCTCGCCGCTGGATGGTCTGATCAAGTAAGAGCCATTGATGACTGAATCGAACGACACGCCGGTCCTGCCGGAAGAAGGCGAAGAGCGCCAGCACCGCCGCATCAAGAGTTTCGTGATGCGCGCCGGGCGCATGACTGAAGGCCAGCAACGCGGCCTGGAGCAGGGTGCGCCGTTGTATGTCCTGCCGCTGGCCGACGCGCCGGTGGACTTCGACCAGGTATTCGGCCGCTCGGCGCCACGCTCGCTGGAAATCGGCTTCGGCATGGGCCATTCGCTGCTGGAAATGGCCGCGGCCGCGCCGGACCAGGATTTCATCGGCGTGGAAGTGCACCGTCCGGGTGTCGGTGCGTTGCTCAACGGCGTACTGACCCAAGGTCTGACCAACCTGCGGGTCTACGATTGCGACGCCATCGAAGTGCTCAACCGCTGCGTGGCCGACAACAGTCTCGACCGGCTGATGCTGTTTTTCCCGGACCCGTGGCACAAGAGTCGCCACCACAAGCGCCGGATCGTCCAGGCATCGTTCGCTGAACTGGTGCGCAGCAAGTTGAAGGTCGGCGGTGTGCTGCACATGGCCACCGACTGGGAGCCGTACGCCGAATACATGCTGGAAGTGATGAGCGTCGCGCCGGGCTACCGCAACCTGGCCGAAGATGGTCGCTACGTCCCGCGTCCGGCGGAACGGCCGATTACCAAGTTCGAACGCCGTGGCGAACGGCTCGGGCATGGGGTCTGGGATTTGAAGTTCGAGAAGGTGGCGTAAACACTAGAAGACCCATGGTGAAATGGGACCCCCTGTGGGAGCGAGCTTGCTCGCGATGGCGGCCTGGCAGTCAACCATAATGTTGAATGTTATGGCCTCATCGCGAGCAGGCTCGCTCCCACATTTATTTTGCAGTGTTGGCGGGGTTCAGCGCCGATCCGCCACGACGCCGATCAGCACCAAAACCACCAGCAACACCGGCGCGAGGCTGTAGTTGTTGAACTGGCTCAAGCCCCGGACGATCCACGGCGTGGCGTAGATCAGCGCGGCGCCGCTGCCGATCATGCACAGCAGGGCGATCAGCGGGACGCGCAAGGCGCCGGCGATGCTGCCCAGGCGTTGTTCGACCCAGCCCTTGATGTCAGCGCCAAACAACACCAGCAGGCAGCCTACCAGTGCCAGGGAGATTTCCGACAGGTTGCTGCGGCTCCAGCGGGACACGGTGGCGAGCAGGTCGAGTACCAGATCCATTCGATTTCCTTGTTTTGATCAGCTCAGAAATTTTTGCAGCAGGTCGTTGAGAAACAGCTGTCCGCGCTCGGTCGCCGCCAGACGTGACGGTTCGACCTGTAACAACCCGCTTTGTTCGGCTTCGCGCCGGCCTTCGGCCAGGCTTTCCAGGGTCAGCCCGGTGCGCTGCGGATACAGCCGCGACGGCACGCCTTCAGTGAGGCGCAGCGCGTTCATCAGGAACTCGAAAGGCAGCTCTTCGTTGGCGAGGCTCTTTTCCCCGGCCAGGAAGCGCTTGGCCGGGTTGAGATAATCCTTCGGCAAACGGGTCTTCCAGGTGCGTACGATGCGCCCGTCCGGATGGCTGAGCTTGCCGTGGGCACCGGCACCGATACCGATGAAGTCGCCGAAGCTCCAATAGTTGAGATTATGTCGCGCCGCCCGTCCGGGCTGGGCATAGGCCGAGACTTCGTACTGGGCGTAGCCATGCTCGGCGAGCAGCGCTTGCCCGGCTTCCTGGATGTCCCACAGCGTATCGTCTTCCGGCAAGGTCGGCGGCTGGTTCCAGAACACCGTGTTCGGCTCCAGCGTCAGTTGGTACCAGGACAGGTGGGTTGGCTTCAAGGCGATGGCCTGGCGCAGGTCGCTCAAAGCGTCGTCGAGAGACTGGTCGGGTAGGCCATGCATCAGGTCCAGGTTGAAGTTGTCGAAGCCGGCCTGGCGAGCCATACCGGCGGCGCGCACCGCCTCGTCACCGTTATGGATCCGCCCCAGGGCCTCAAGCTTGGCCTGTTGGAAGCTCTGGATACCGATGGACAGGCGATTGATGCCCAACGCCCGGTAGGCGACGAATTTTTCCTGCTCGAACGTGCCGGGGTTGGCTTCCAGGGTGATTTCAATGTCGTGGGCGAACGCTATCCGCGCCTCGACACCCTTGAGCAATCGGCCCAGGGCCCGGGCGCTGAACAAGCTCGGGGTACCGCCACCAAAAAAGATCGAGCTCAACGGCCGGCCATGAACCGCGTGCAGATCCTGGTCGAGGTCGGCCAGCAGAGCGTCGACATACTCCTCTTCCGGCAACTGCGGGCTTGCGGTGTGGGAGTTGAAATCGCAATACGGGCATTTGCGCACGCACCACGGGATGTGGATATACAGCGCCAGGGGCGGCAGCTCCGGTAGCGGGGCCCGGGGCGTTTGTACACCGCCATGAATCAGCGGTGCGGGAGCGTCGTCGATCATTGCAGGCCCAGGCGTTGACGCAGCAGGGCCATGGCGCGGGCGCGGTGGCTCAGTTGATTTTTCTCCACCGGCCCCAGCTCGGCGCTGGAACAGTTGCGTTCGGGTACCCAGAACAATGGGTCATAGCCAAAGCCGTGCTCGCCGCTGGCCTCGGTAAGGATGCGCCCGTGCCACAAGCCTTCGCAGAGGATCGGCAACGGGTCGTCGGCGTGGCGCACCAGGGCCAGCACACAGACGAACTGTGCGCCGCGTTCGGCCTCGGGCACATCCTTGAGGGCTTCAAGCAGCTTGGCGTTGTTTGCCGCATCACCTTTGCCATCGGCGTAACGGGCCGAGTAGATGCCCGGCGCGCCGCCGAGGAAATCAACCGCCAGACCGGAGTCATCGGCCAGCGCCGGCAGCCCGGAAATGCGCGCGGCATTGCGGGCCTTGAGGATGGCATTCTCGACGAACGACAGGCCGGTTTCTTCCGGCTCGACCTGGCTGAATTCCCCGATCGAGCGCAGTTGCACCGATCCGCCGAGCATGGCCTGGAGTTCCTTGAGTTTGCCGGCGTTGTGGCTGGCCAGCACGAGTTGGGTGAGGTTCATCATTGGCCCGGGAACAGTTCCTGGTTGAAGTTGATGGTGTTGATCTTGTCGCCGGTCTGAACCTTGATCTCGAAAGTCCGGGTTTCCTGCTGGTCCACCGGATACTGGGCGATGTAATAGATCGCGCCTGGTTCGGTAACCTGGCGGAAGGTGAGGGTGACTGTCTTGCTGGTCAGGTCCTTCACCGTGCCGCTGACCTGGGCGATCAGTGGCTTGCCACCCTTGAGCACCGAGACATTGATCACGCCCTGGTTCTTGCTGCGGATCAGCTCGGCGGCCTTGGCGATGTCGGGTGTCAGGAAGGTGGAATTGAACGTGTTGTAGTGCACGGTCACGTCACCGAACACTTCCTTGCGCTCGGCCTTGATGACGTCGGCAGCCATGGCGCCCACGCTCAGGCAGGTGGTGATTAAGAACAACGCTAGACGCTTCATGTCGTGCTCCTGAAAAAGGCCGGTGCTTATACCGCGACCTTGTGGTCGGCGAGGCCCGGGCTGCTGACCCGATAGATGCCTATTTCACCTAACAGATTAGGCCATAGCTTGCTGGCCCACCCGTGGCGGTGCTGCTGGTCCACCGCCAGGCGATCGATGACCTTGGCCTTGCGTTCGCGGCACAGTTCTTCGAAGTCTTCGAAGGTGCAGAAATGGATGTTCGGCGTGTTGTACCAGGTGTACGGCAGGAATTCGGAGACCGGCATCCGCCCCTTGCTCGCCAGGTACCAGCGGCAGCGCCAATGGCCGAAATTGGGGAAGGTGATGATGCACTGGCGGCCGACACGGAGCATTTCGTCGAGGATCTTGTCCGGATAATGCACGGCTTGCAGGGCCTGGGTCATGACCACGATGTCGAAGCTGTTGCTGGCGAAGTTGCCCAGGCCCTTGTCCAGGTCCTGCTCGATGACATTGATGCCCTTGGCCACGCACTCGGCGATGTTGTCCGGGTCGTTTTCCAGCCCGTAGCCGGTGACTTGCTTGTTGTCGCGCAGCCAGGTCAGCAGTTCGCCGTTGCCGCAGCCCAGGTCGAGCACGCGGCTGCCGGCGGGGATCCATTCCTGGATGATGTCCAGATCGGCTCTCATGGCGTCCTCACAGCGTAATACGGTTCATGTAGTTGCCGAACGCCTGCAGGTAGCGCGGGATCGGAATCAGAAAGGCGTCGTGGCCCTGGGGCGCGTCGATTTCCAGGTAGCAGACGTCCTTGCGCGCGGCCATCAGCGCGTCCACCAGTTCCCGGGAGCGGGCCGGGGAGAAACGCCAGTCGGTGGTGAACGACATCACGCAGAACCTGGCGGTGGCGTTGGCGAAGGTTTTCGCCAGGTTATCGTCGAAGTTCGCCGCCGGATCGAAGTAATCCAGCGCTTTGGTCATCAGCAGGTAGGTGTTGGCGTCGAAGCGCCCGGAGAACTCCTCGCCCTGGTAGCGCAGGTAGCTTTCCACCTGGAACTCGACGCTGTGGAAGTCGTAGTTGAGCTTCTCGCTCTTGAGCCCGCGGCCGAATTTCTCGCCCATGGAATCATCGGACAGGTAGGTGATGTGTCCGACCATCCGCGCCAGCATCAGCCCGCGCTTGGGAATCACGCCGTGCTCCTGGAACGAACCGCCATGGAATTCGGGGTCGGTGAGGATCGCCTGGCGCGCCACTTCGTTGAATGCGATGTTCTGCGCCGACAGCTTGGGCGCCGAGGCGATCGCCAGGCAGTGGCGCACGCGGTCCGGGTAAGTGATGGTCCATTGCAGCGCCTGCATGCCGCCGAGGCTGCCGCCGATCACCGCCGCCCATTGCGCGATACCGAGGCGGTCGGCCAGGCGCGCCTGGCTGTGGACCCAGTCTTCCACGGTCAGCACCGGGAAATCGGCGCCGAACGGCTTGCCGGTGTCCGGGTTGATACTGCTGGGACCGGTGGAGCCGTTGCAGCCGCCAAGGTTATTGAGGCTGACCACGAAGAACCGGTTGGTGTCGATGGGCTTGCCCGGTCCGATGCAGCTGTCCCACCAGCCGGGCTTGCGGTCGTCGACGCTGTGGTAGCCGGCGGCGTGGTGATGCCCCGACAGGGCGTGGCAGATCAGCACGGCATTGCTCGCCGTGGCATTGAGGGTGCCATAGGTTTCGTAGATCAGGTCATAGGCTGGCAACGAACGACCGCAGGCCAGGGCCAGGGGCTCGCTGAAATGCGCCATTTGCGGCGTCACCAGACCAACGGAATCGGGGGGAAAGGCAGCTGGCATCGACCCTGCTCTCGTTGAAATGAGGCGTAAGTCTAAAGACCGCTGGGGTTAGCGGCAAGCAAAGGGCGGGGTAGATTACCGCCGATTAATCCCGTGGCGAGGGAGCAAGCTCCCGCTGGGCCGGGCTGGCGCTCCAGCGCGAAGCGGCCCTGAAACCGCTGCCCGGGACTGTCTGGCAGACGGTGGCGCCTGGTTTGGGGCTGCTTCACGCAGCCCAGCGGGAGCAAGCTCCCTCGCCACGGTTGCGGTGCAAGTCAGATTAACACCCGCAAGATCTCCGGCATCATGGTCATTGCCGCCAGGTTGTTGATTACCAGCATGTCGATCAGCTTGATCACCATGAATGCCAGTATCGGCGAGATATCCAGGCCGCCGAGGTTCGGCACGATGCGGCGGAACGGCGCCAGGGCCGGCTCGCAGATCTGGTTCACCAGCTCGGCGCCCGGGTTGTGGCTGCCCGGCGCGACCCAGGACAGGATCACACTGATGATCATGGCAAAGAAGAAGATGTTCAAAAACAGCGCGGCGACGCCAATGAGCGACCAGATCAGCAGTTGCAGCGGGTTGCCGGTGGTGCCGTAGGTCAGCAGCAGAGTCAGGGCCATCAGCGCCAGTTGCACGAGGATCGCCAGCACCAGCGATGACATGTCCAGGCCGAACAGGCTCGGGATGATCCGGCGCAGGGGCTTGAGCAGCGGTTGGGTCGCCTTGACGATGAACTGGCACAGCGGGTTGTAAAAGTTGGCGCGCACCAGTTGCAGCACGAAGCGCATCAGTACGATCAGCAGGTACAGGCTGCCGAGGGTTTGCAGGACGTAGACCGCTGCAGTGTTCAATCCAATCATGAATGGCTCCTTATTGGCCCAGTTGTTCGGCCATTTCGGCCGAGCGGTGCGCGGCGGCGCCGAGTGCTTTTTCCACCAGGGCTTCGAAGCCCCCGGCCTGGAATGATTTGATGGCCGCTTCGGTGGTGCCGGCCGGCGAGGTCACGCGGCGACGCAATTCCGCTGCATCGACATCGCTGGACACCGCCATGTGAGCGGCGCCGAGAGCAGTCTGCAAGGTCAGTTGGGCAGCGATCTCGCGGCTCAGACCGAGTTTTTCTCCGGCGGCGGTCATGGCTTCGATCAGCAGGAAAAAATACGCCGGGCCCGAGCCGGAGACAGCGGTGACCGCGTCCAGTTGCTGCTCGGTGTCCAGCCACAGCGCCAGGCCGACGGCGGACAGCAGCTGTTCAGCCTGCTGGCGTTGTTCGGCGCTCACCTGTGCGGTGGCGAACAGGCCGCTGACGCCCTGGCGCAGCAGTGCCGGGGTGTTGGGCATGCAGCGCACGATCGGCTGGGCGCCGAGCCAGTTATTCATGCTGGCGCAGGTAATGCCGGCGGCGATCGACACCACCAATTGATGAGGCTTGAGGTGCGGCCGAAGTGCCTCGCACACGGACTTCATTGCTTGCGGCTTGACGGCCAGCACGATGACGTCCACACCCTCGATGGCCTGGGCATTGTCGGCGAAGGTTTCGACGCCGTGCTCGGCGCTCACCCGCTTGCGGGTCTCTTCACCCGGATCGCTGGCGCGGATCATGGATGCGTCCAGGCCCTTGGCCCGCAGGCCGCCGATCAGGCTGGCGGCCATGTTGCCGGCGCCGATGAAGGCAATACGCGTGTTACTCATGACAGGTCCTTATAAAGAGATAAGTGAGTCAGCTGGGCGCTTGGCCGTAGTCACGCGCCCCAAACAGCGCTGTGCCGATGCGCACCCAGGTGGCGCCTTGGGCAATGGCGGATTCAAGGTCATGGCTCATGCCCATGGACAACGTGTCCAGCGGCAGGTCCAGGCTGGCTTGCAGCTGTTGAACCTTGGCGAAAGCTGCATCCTGTTCGGCGCGATCGTCGGTTGGTTCGGGAATCGCCATCAACCCACGCAACTTGAGATGAGGCAGCGTGCTGATGGCATTGGCGAGGGCGGGCAGGTCCGCTGGCGTGCAGCCGGACTTGCTGGCTTCACCGCTGACGTTGACCTGGATGCAGATGTTCAGCGGCGGCAGGTCGGCCGGGCGCTGCTCGGACAGGCGTTGGGCAATTTTCAGGCGATCCACGGAGTGCACCCAGTCGAAATGTTCGGCAATAGCGCGCGTCTTGTTCGATTGAATGGGGCCGATGAAGTGCCAGATCAAGGGCAGGTCGGTCAGTTCGGCCTGCTTGCCCAGCGCTTCCTGCAGGTAGTTCTCGCCGAAATCCCGCAGGCCTGCGGCATGGGCTTCGCGCAGGGCCTGGGCCGGCTTGGTCTTGCTCACCGCCAGCAGCTGGACGCTGTGTCCTGGGCGCTGGGCGGCCTGCTCCGCGGCATGGATGCGCGATCTAACCTGAGCAATGTTGTCTGCTATGGTGGTCATAAAGAGAGGCCAGCGGTCTGAGGTTCGCGGCATTCTACTGGAATTGAGGAGCGCTATGGATATCACTGAATTGCTGGCGTTCAGCGCCAAACAGGGGGCGTCGGACCTGCACCTGTCCGCCGGGCTGCCGCCGATGATCCGCGTGGACGGCGATGTACGGCGGATCAACCTGCCGGCGCTGGACCACAAGCAGGTTCATGAACTGATCTACGACATCATGAACGACCGCCAACGAGTGGATTACGAGAAGTTTCTGGAAACCGATTTTTCCTTCGATGTACCCGGCGTGGCGCGATTTCGGGTCAATGCCTTCAACCAGAATCGGGGCGCGGGAGCAGTGTTCCGGACTATTCCCTCAAAAGTCCTGACCATGGAAGACCTGGGGATGGGCGAGGTGTTTCGCAAGATCACCGAGGTTCCTCGCGGGCTGGTGTTGGTAACCGGGCCGACCGGCTCGGGCAAGTCCACCACCCTGGCGGCCATGATCGACTATCTGAACAGCCACAAGCACCATCACATCCTCACCATCGAAGACCCCATCGAATTCGTGCATGAACCGCGCAAGTGTCTGATCAACCAGCGTGAGGTGCATCGCGATACCCAGGGTTTCTCCACGGCGCTGCGTTCGGCCCTGCGGGAGGACCCGGACGTGATCCTGGTGGGGGAGATGCGCGACCTGGAGACCATCCGGCTGGCGCTGACCGCCGCCGAAACCGGGCACTTGGTGTTTGGCACCCTGCACACCACGTCGGCGGCCAAGACCATTGACCGGGTAGTGGACGTGTTTCCCGGCGACGAGAAGTCGATGGTCCGCTCGATGCTGTCGGAGTCGCTTCAGGCGGTAATTTCCCAGACGCTGGTCAAGAAGATTGGCGGCGGCCGCATCGCGGCGCACGAAATCATGCTGGGCACTTCGGCGATCCGCAACCTGATCCGCGAAGACAAGATCGCGCAGATGTATTCATCCATCCAGACCGGCGGCTCGCTGGGGATGCAGACGCTGGACATGTGCCTGAAGGATCTGGTGAGCAAGGGCCTGATCAGCCGCGAGCACGCGCGAGAGCGGGCGCGTACGCCGGATAATTTCTAAACAGGGATGTGCCGCTTCTGTGGCGAGGGAGCTTGCTCCCGCTGGGCCGCGAAGCGGACCCAAAATGATTGGACCCCACACAAATCATCGGTCTGTTTGGGGCGGCTGCGCCACCCAGCGGGAGCAAGCTCCCTCGCCACAAAGGTCGGTGATCAGCGCTGAACGACCCGCATCGCCCCCGGCTCTTTCGGCAGCACGCGCTTGGCAACCACGTAATGGGTGTTCCAGTACGGCTTGTTCAGGGTGTCGATGGTCACCGACTTGCCCCGGCGCGGGGCGTGGATGAAGCGGTCGTTGCCCAGGTAGATGGCCACGTGGTTGACCCGACGGCTCTTGAGCTTGAAGAAAATCAGGTCGCCGGGCTTGAGGTCCTTGCGCTCGACTTTCTCGCCATGGCCGGCAGCCATCGCATTGGAGGTACGCGGCAGGTCGAACGTGGCGTCATTGAACGCGTATTTCACCAGGCCACTGCAATCGAAACCTTTACTTGGGCTACTGCCGCCCCAACGGTAAGGTGTGCCCAGTACATTCACGGCGCGGCTCAGCACATTGCTGGTCGTCTTGGTCGCCATGGGCGGCACCAGCCGGCTGTGAGCGTTACTCACACGCTGGACGCTTTGCCTGTTTTTGCTCGATGGGGCAGAAACGTGGGATTTGGGCGTATAGCCGTTGATGTTCGGAAGACGTTGCTCACGATTGGTGGCGTGGGCGGCCAGTGGCAATAATAGGCAAATGGTCAGCCATGTCTTGAAAAATGGACGCATTAGGCAGGGCTCATAAAGGTTAGCGCGCAACTTTATAACAGCTTTTTTCGCCTTTCCGAGGCCGTTTGTCGATCCGGAACCCAGCGTGAACGCCGCATAATTGCGACAATTTGACCCGATTGTCCGACAGGGTCCCCGTAATCCGGGCGTTTCCCCGACGCGAGTCGCTCATGACCGCTTGTCGGCGAGACATGTAAAAGTCACAAAAGATCCGAACAAATTTTTCTATCGAGGCAAAAGAGACCATTCATGAACAGCTATCAACAGGGCGCAATCCGCGATACCCACAGCAAAGTCATCGGGTATCTGCTGTGGATTCTCGGTTTTACCGGCGCTCACCGTTTCTATTACGGCAAGCCGGTCACCGGCACGATCTGGTTCTTCACCTTCGGGCTGCTGGGCATCGGTTGGTTGATCGACCTGTTCCTGATCCCGGCCATGGACCGCGAAGCCGACCTGCGCTTTACCCCAGGGCCGATCGAGTACAGCGTGGCGTGGATTCTGCTGACGTTTCTCGGGGTGCTGGGCGTGCATCGCATGTATCAAGGCAAGTGGCTCAGCGGGATCATCTACCTGCTGACTGGCGGGGTGTTTTTTCTAGGGGTGCTGTATGACTTCTGGACGCTGAACGATCAGGTCTCGATTCGTAATGCGCAGAAGCGTGGGGCTTTCCAGTAAGACAGTCAGATCGAGGTGCCTGCATTCGCGAGCAGGCTCGCTCCCACATTGGATCGAGGTGTCCACAGGTCATGTGTTCACTGAAGATCCCTGTGGGAGCGAGCCTGCTCGCGAAAAGGGCGACGCGGTTTGTCAGGCCTGGTGGGTAATCCGCCCATCCATCAAGGTGTAGCGCACCACGCCCGGCAGGCTGTGGCCGAGGAATGGGCAGTTGTCACCCTTGGAACGCCAGGCTTCGCCGGCCACGGTGGAGGCGGCCGGGTCGAACAGCACCAGGTCCGCCGGCGCGCCCACCGCCAGTTTCCCGGCTGGCAGCTGCAGCGCCTGGGCCGGGCCGGCGCTCAGGCGTGCGAGCAGAGTCGGCAGGTCCAGCAAACCGTCCTCCACCAGCGTCATGGCCAGCGGCAACAGCAGTTCGACGCTGCTGATGCCCGGCTCGGTGGCGCCGAACGGTGCCAGCTTGGCATCGCGCTCGTGGGGTTGGTGATGGCTGGAAATGGCCGAGATCACCCCGGACTTCACCGCCTCGCGCAAGCCCTCGCGGTCGGCGCGGGTGCGCAGCGGCGGCTGGACGTGATAGACGCTGTTGAAATCGATCAGCGCTTCGTCGGTCAGGATCAGCTGATACAGCGCCACATCGGCGGTCACCGGCAAGCCTCGGGCCTGGGCCTGGGCGATCAGCGCGGCGCCACGGGCACTGGTCAGTTGGCTGAAGTGCGCGCGTACACCGCTCTGCTCGACCAACAGCAGGTCCCGGGCCAGGGCCACGGTCTCGGCGGTTTCCGGGATGCCTGGCAAGCCGAGGAAGCTGGCGGTCGGGCCTTCATGGGCCAGGCCACCTTCGGCCAGGTCGTGGTCCTGGGAGTTGAAGATCACCGTCAGGCCGAAAGTCGCCGCGTATTCGAGGGCGCGGCACAGGGTCCGGGTATTGCGGAAACTGTTGAGGCCGTTGCCGAACGCCACGCAACCGGCGTCACGCAGCGCGATGAGTTCGGCCAGTTGTTCGCCTTCCAGGCCTTTGCTCAGTGCGCCAATCGGGAAGACCTTGGTGTTGCCGGCCTCGCGGGCGCGGTCGAGGATCAGTTCGGCCACGGCCGAGGTGTCCAGCACCGGCTTGGTCTGCGGCGGGCAGCACAGGCTGGTCACGCCACCAGCGGCGGCGGCGCGGGTTTCGCTGACGATGCTGCCTTTGCGGCTGTAGCCCGGCTCGCGCAGGGCAACGTTCAGGTCCACCAGGCCGGGCGCGGCCACCAGGCCTTGGGCGTCGAGGACCTCGGCCGCCACGAAGCCTGTCGGTGCGGCGCCGAGGGCGACGATCTTGCAGGCATCGATATGAATGTCAGTCACTTGATCCAGGCCGCTGGCCGGATCGATCACGCGTGCGCCGAGAATGCTGAGCTTCACTGGGCGTTCTCCTGGTCGAATTGGCGCTGGGCCGTTTGCCCGCTCATGGCCATGGACAGCACGGCCATGCGGATGGCGATGCCGTAGGTCACCTGGTTGAGGATCACCGAGTGCGGCCCGTCGGCCACCGCCGACTCGATCTCCACGCCGCGATTGATCGGCCCCGGGTGCATGACGATGGCGTCCGGCTTGGCGCCGGCCAGGCGCGCGGTGGTCAGGCCGAACAGGCGGTAGAACTCGCCTTCGCTGGGCAGCAGGCCGCCGGTCATGCGCTCGCGTTGCAGCCGCAGCATGATCACCACGTCCACATCCTTCAGGCCTTCGGTCATGTCGGTGTAGACCTTCACGCCGTATTGCTCGACGCCGATGGGCAGCAGGGTTTTCGGTGCGATCACGCGGATGTCCGGACAGCCGAGGGTCTTGAGCGCGAGCATGTTCGAGCGGGCCACCCGCGAGTGCAGGATGTCGCCGACGATGGCCACCGACAGGTTCTCGAAGCTGCCCTTGTGCCGACGGATGGTCAGCATGTCCAGCATGCCCTGGGTCGGATGAGCGTGACGGCCGTCGCCACCGTTGATGATCGCCACTTGCGGGCACACGTGCTCGGCAATGAAATGCGCCGCGCCGGAGTCGCCGTGGCGCACGACGAACATGTCGGCGGCCATGGCTTCGAGGTTGCGCAGCGTGTCGAGCAGGGTTTCGCCCTTGCTCGCCGAGGATGTCGACACGTTCAGGGTGATCACGTCCGCCGACAGCCGCTGGGCCGCCAGTTCGAAGGTGGTGCGGGTGCGGGTGGAGTTTTCGAAGAACACGTTGCACACGGTCTTGCCGCGCAGCAACGGGACTTTTTTCACCGCCCGGGCGCCGACTTCGAGGAACGAGTCGGCGGTGTCGAGGATTTCTGTCAGCAGCTCGCGGCGCAGGCCGTCGAGGGACAGGAAGTGCCGCAGCTGGCCCTGATCGTTGAGCTGCAGCGGGCGCTTGGTTTCGAGAGGCGTCATCGCGATGGACTCTGGCAAGGGCAGTTAAAGGGCGAGGTCTTGCAGTTCGAGTTGCAGCGGCGCCGGGCCGGAAAGCTTGACCCGTTCATGGGCCGCCAGCGCCAGCGTCGCGCCGACCACGTTAGGGCGGATCGGCAGTTCGGCGGCGTCCAGGTCGAGCAGGCAGACCAGCGTAACGCTGGCCGGGCGACCGTAGTCGAACAACTCATTCATGGCGGCGCGGATGGTCCGCCCGCTCATCAGCACGTCGTCGATCAGCACCAGGTGCTGGCCTTCGATCTCGAACGGCAGCGCCGAAGGGCGTACTTGCGGGTGCAGGCCGTTCTGGCTGAAGTCGTCGCGGTAGAAGGACACGTCCAGGGTGCCCAGCGGCGAGTCGCTGCCCAGTTCATCGAGCAAGGCCTGGGCAACCCAGACGCCGCCGGTGCGAATGCCGATGTAGCGCGGTTCGCTGATGCCACGTTGTTCCAGGTGCGCCGTGAGACGGATCGCCATCTGGCTGATCAGTTCGGCAGGATTGGGCAGGCTCATGCTGGCTCCTTCAGGTTTGCGGGTCGGTGCTCATGACTCGGCTTGTCGCTAGAAGAAAGCGCCTTGGCGGCGCTTTCAAAAATCAGGTTTCGAACAGGGCGGAGTTGGCATCAAGCCAGCCTTGCAGCAGCAGGGCGGCGGCCATGGCGTCCACCGGGTTGTCGCGGTAACTGCCTTTCTGCCCGCCGCGCATCAGGCGCTCGCCCTTGGCCTCGAAGGTGGTCAGGCGTTCGTCATGGGTATAGAAGGGCAGATTGAAGCGGCCATTGAGCCGGCGAGCGAATTTTTCCGCACGCAGGCACATGTCGCTGGGCGTGCCGTCCATGTTCAATGGCAGGCCGACCACCACGGCGTCGGGTTTCCATTCCTTGATCAGCGCTTCGACCTGGTTCCAGTCCGGAACGCCGTTCTGCGCTTTTAATGTGCACAGCTCGCGGGCCTGGCCGGTAATGACCTGGCCGACCGCGACGCCGATCTGTTTGGTGCCGTAATCAAAACCCAGCAGCAGGCGCAGGGCCATCAGGCGTGGCCCGCCTGGCTGGTAAGCAGGCCCAGGTTCACGCCCAATCGGCTGGCCGCCGCTTCCAGGCGCAATTCGCTGCTGGTGTTGAACAGGATGTCGGCATCGAACGGGCACGTCAGCCAGGCGTTGTCGGCCAGCTCGGCTTCCAGCTGTCCGGGTTCCCAACCGGCATAACCCAGGGCGATCAGGCTTTTTTCCGGGCCGACGCCGTCGGCGATGGCAAACAGCACGTCCTGGGAAGTGGACAGCGACACGCCGTTCAGATCAACGGTGGCCTGGAATTTGGGACCCGACGGATGGAGCACGAAACCGCGATCGGTCTGCACCGGGCCGCCGATGAAAATCGGTACGTGCTGGCACAGGAGTGGCGGCTCGACCTCGGGACGCAGCTGCTCAAGGATATCCGCCAGGTTCAGCTCCTGCGGGCGGTTTACCACCAATCCCATGGCCCCATTGGCCGTGTGCTCGACGATGTAGGTCAAGGTATGGGCAAAGTTCGGATCGGCCATGTGCGGCATGGCAATCAGGAAGTGATGCTTGAGGTAGGTGGGGCTGACGTTTTTCATAGGCGCTAGTGTGGCGGCGCATGGCCGAACTGACAAGCCGGGGATGTGCTGCAAATGGTCCGGCGCACGCAAATTCCCTTGTGGGAGCGAGCCTGCTCGCGATGCGGTGTACCAGTCGCCATCCATGCCGAGTGACCAATGGCTTTCGCGAGCAGGCTCGCTCCCACAGGGTATTGTTACTGCCTGAAGATCAGTTACTGGACAGCCGATCACCCCGGGCAAATTTCCAGGTGCGGATGATTTCCAGGCGGTCGATGTCCGACAGGTCCCCGGTGAACGGCGCGAACGGCGCGGCCAGGCGCACGATCCGCTGGGCGGCCTGGTCCAGCAGCGGCTGGCCGGAGGACTCAAGCACCAGCACTTCATACAGCGAGCCGTCGCGGTTGATCGAAACCATCAGCCGCAAATTGCCGTAGATCTGTTTGCGCCGGGCTTCCTCGGGGTAGTTCAGGTTGCCTATACGCTCGACCTTCTTGCGCCATTCATCCTTGTACCAGGCGCCCTTGTCGCGCATGGTCGACGCGGCGCTCAGGCGGTGGATGCGCGGGCGCTTGGCGTACAACTGCTGTTCCTGGGCCAGTTCGGCCTCCAGGCTGGCGATGTCGCTGGACAGCTGGGAGCTGTCGAAGGTCGGTTCCGGCGCCTTGGGCTTGGGGTCGGGCTTGACCTCTTCCTTGACCGGGGCCTTTTTCGGCTTCGGCGCGGTAGTGGTCACGGCGGCCTTGGGCGCAGTTTCCTGAACTTCCGGCTTGGCGGCCGGCGGTGGGGTGATCTTCTGGACCTTGTTGTCCTGGAATGGCGCGATTTCGGTCGTCTTGGGAATCGCTTTCTTTTCCAGGGTGCCGCTGCCCTGCTGGTTTTCCTGAGCAAGGAAATCGGCCTTCTGAGGCTTGGTTTCGCTCTTGAAGGTCGCCAGGGTGATCTCCAGGGTCTGGCTGATCTGCTTGGGTTCGACCGTGGCAAACCCGACGCCCAGCAGCACCGCCAGGTGGATCAGTGCCGCCAGGAACAGCGTAAAACCGAGGCGATCAGCCGGGCGCACGCCACGATGGGCGAGCTCTTGGGGCAGATCGGACGGGAGTGTCATGACAAGGAAACCAGCATCACGTTTTTTCAGGCCGGGCATGATAACGCAATGTGGGTTTCCTTCATCAGGATCTGGATCAACGCGCCTTGAGCTTCTGATCGATGGCATCCATCAGCATCCCGCCGATGTCGGTGCCAAAGGCATTGTCGATCTCGCGGATGCAGGTCGGGCTGGTGACGTTGATCTCCGTCAGGTGCTCGCCGATCACGTCCAGGCCGACGAACAGCAGGCCTTTCTCGCGTAGCGTCGGGCCGACCTGGGCGGCGATCCAGCGGTCCTTGTCGGTCAGCGGGCGGGCTTCGCCACGGCCGCCAGCCGCCAGGTTGCCACGGGTTTCACCGGCCGCCGGGATGCGCGCCAGGCAATAGTCCACCGGCTCGCCGTCGATCATCAGGATGCGCTTGTCGCCGTCGACGATGGCCGGCAGGTAACCCTGGATCATGATCTGCTGCTTGCCATGCAAGGTCAGGGTTTCGAGGATCACCGACAGGTTCGGATGGCCGGCGGTGTGACGGAAGATCGACGAGCCGCCCATGCCGTCCAGCGGCTTGAGGATCACATCGCCGTGGTGATCGGCGAATTCGCGCAGAACGTCCGGGCGACGGCTGACGATGGTCGGCGGCGTGCACTGCGGGAACAGCGTGGCGAACAGCTTCTCGTTGCAGTCGCGCAGGCTCTGGGGCTTGTTGACCACCAGCACACCGGCGCTTTCGGCCTGCTCCAGCAGGTAGGTGGAGTAGACGAACTCCATGTCGAACGGCGGATCCTTGCGCATCAGGATCACGTCCAGGTCGCTCAGCAGCGCGTCGCTTTCCGCGCCCAGTTCGAACCACTTCTCAGGGTTGGCGAAGACCTTCAGCGGCTTCATTCGCGCGCGCGCCTGGCCCTCGGCCTGGTAAAGGTCGCGCTGTTCCATGTAGAACAGCTCCCAGCCGCGCTTCTGAGCGGCCAGCAGCATGGCCAGCGAGCTATCCTTCTTATAGGAAATGCTGGCGATTGGGTCCATGACAATGCCGACGCGTACGCTCATGGCTTGGTTCCTCGAAAATGGGGTGGGCACGAATGGCTTGAAAAAGTGGCGTCAGAGTGGCGCCCCGAAGTTTGGCGGTCAAGGAAAAAACCGCCGTGCCGAGCGGCTGATAGATCGGCGATGGAGACTGTGCTAAAAAGGCTGCCATGTGACGTGCGGGCCTTGAACATCAAGGGTTTGCGCTGTCGATCACACTTACGCGTTAAAAACCGGTTTGCAGTGGCAATGGCAGAGCATCTCACGCAGCAGCAACCCAGCGCCTTGAAGGTCATGGTCATCGACGACTCGAAGACCATCCGCCGCACCGCCGAGACCTTGCTGCGCAACGTTGGCTGCGAGGTCATCACGGCGGTCGACGGCTTCGACGCCATGGCCAAGATCGTCGACCACCATCCGGGCATCATCTTTGTCGACATCATGATGCCGCGCCTGGACGGTTACCAGACCTGTGCCCTGATCAAGAACAACAGCGCCTTCAAGGCGACGCCGGTGATCATGCTGTCGTCCCGCGACGGTCTGTTCGACAAGGCCAAGGGGCGCATCGTCGGCTCCGATCAGTTTCTGACCAAGCCTTTCAGCAAGGAAGAATTGCTGGGCGCGATACAGGCCCATGTTCCGGGTTTTGCCGCTGTCCAGCCGCACCAGGCACATTAATGACGCTCGGCCTTCGGCCTGGGGTCTACAGAAGAAATGGGGAACACCATGGCACGAGTTCTGATCGTCGATGATTCGCCGACTGAAATGTACAAATTGACCGGCATGCTGGAAAAGCACGGCCATCAGGTCTTGAAAGCCGAGAATGGCGCCGACGGCGTGGCCCTGGCCCGCCAGGAAAAGCCCGACGCGGTGCTGATGGACATCGTCATGCCCGGCCTCAACGGTTTCCAGGCCACGCGCCAGCTGACCAAGGACCCGGACACGGGGCATATCCCGGTCATCATCATCACCACCAAGGACCAGGAAACCGACAAGGTCTGGGGGACCCGCCAAGGGGCGAAGGACTACCTGACCAAACCGGTGGACGAAGAAACCCTGATCGCGACCTTGAACAAAGTACTGGCGGGTTGAACGCGCGGCCATGAGCCACTCCCTGACCGCATTCGAACTGTTGCTTCAGATCGATCGGCGCTGTCGGCTGCTGGGCGCGGACCTGCCGTCCCAGCCAACCCATCGCGACAGTTGGAGCGGGATCGGCTTTCGCCTCGGCGAGCATTGGTACGTGGCGCCCATGGGCGAGGTCAGCGAAGTGCTGCACGAGCCGCGCTACACGTCGTTGCCCGGGGTCAAGCCATGGGTTCGCGGAGTGGCTAACCTGCGCGGACGTTTATTGCCGCTGATGGACCTGTGCGGTTTTTTCGGTCACGAGCTGTCCAGTGTGCGCAAGCAGCGGCGGGTGCTGGTGGTCGATAACGAAGAAGTCTTCGCCGGCTTGCTGGTGGACGAAGTCCTCGGGCTGCAGCATTTCGCCCAGGGCAGCCTGGAACCGGTTTTGCCTGGCTACCTCGATGGCCCGGAATCGGCCTTCGTCCAGGGCCGTTTTCCTGGCGATCGGCAGTGGCAGGTGTTCAGCCCTTTTGCCGTGACGCGTTCGCCAGGGTTCATGAATGTGGCGGTTTAACAGGCCGCAGCGCGGCCTCTGTGGGAGCGAGCCTGCTCGCGAAAGCGATGGATCAGCTGCATCGATGCTGGCTGTTCCATCGCTATTCGCGAGCAGGCTCGCTCCCACAGGAGGGCTGTGGTGAGAGGCCGGATTGAGCAGGACAGGCGAGTACCGATGATCAAAGCAAAAACAGGCAAGCCTCTGGAAGCGTCGCGCAGTCGGTCGCAGATCATCGTGCTGTTCGTCGCGCTGATTGTCTTCATCATGCTGTTGTTCGCCAACTTCGCGTACCTCAACACCCAGTCCACCTATGACAAACAGTACATCGGCCACGCCGGTGAGCTGCGGGTGCTGTCCCAGCGCATTGCCAAGAACGCCACCGAAGCCGCGGCCGGCAAGGCCGCCGCGTTCAAGTTGCTGAGTGATGCGCGCAACGATTTTGCCCAGCGTTGGGGATACCTGAAGCAAGGCGACCCGGTGACCGGCCTGCCTCCCGCGCCCGCCACCCTGCGCCCGCAGATGCGCGCGGTACAGCTGGACTGGGAGCGCCTGCTGAAGAACACCGATGCGATTCTCTCCAGCGAGCAGACCGTCCTGTCGCTGCACCAGGTTGCCGCGACCCTCGCCGAAACCGTGCCGCAACTGCAGGTCGAATACGAAAAAGTCGTCGAAATCCTCTTGCAGCGGGGCGCCCCGGCCTCACAGGTGGCCATGGCCCAGCGCCAGTCACTGCTGGCCGAGCGTATTCTCGGCGCGGTGAATACCGTATTGGCCGGCGACGAGAACGCCAGCCAGGCTGCCGACACCTTCGGTCGTGACGCCGCGCGTTTTGGCCAGGTGCTCAATGGCATGCTGCAAGGCGACCCGACCTTGAAGATCCCCCAGGTCCAGGATCGTGACGCCCGGGCGCGCCTGACGGAAATCAGCGAGTTGTTCGAATTTGTCTCGGGCTCGGTGGACGAAATCCTCGAGACCTCACCGGAGCTGTTCAAGGTCCGCGAGTCGGCGGGCAACATCTTCAACCTGTCGCAGACCCTGCTCGACGAAGCCTCTCACCTGGCCACAGCTTTCGAGAACCTGGCCGGCGGCCGTTCCGTCAACAGCATCGGCGGGTATGTGCTGGGCCTGCTGGCACTGATGTCGATCATCCTCATCGGCCTGGTGATGGTGCGTGAAACCAACCGTCAACTGCGCGAAACCGCGGAAAAGAACGAGCGCAACCAGAACGCGATCATGCGCCTGCTGGACGAAATCGAGGACCTGGCCGATGGCGACCTGACCGTCACCGCCTCGGTCACCGAGGACTTCACCGGGACCATCGCCGATTCCATCAACTATTCGGTGGACCAGTTGCGCGATCTGGTGGCGACCATCAACCTCACGGCCGGCCAGGTGGCCGCCGCCGTGCAGGAAACCCAGGCCACGGCGATGCATCTGGCCCAGGCGTCGGAACACCAGGCCCAGCAAATTTCCGAAGCGTCGACTTCAATCAATGAAATGGCCCAGTCCATCGACCAGGTATCGGCCAACGCGGCCGAGTCGTCGGCGGTGGCCGAGCGCTCCGTGGAAATCGCCAACAAGGGCAACGAGGTGGTGCACAACACCATTCATGGCATGGACAACATTCGCGAGCAGATCCAGGACACCGCCAAGCGCATCAAGCGCCTCGGTGAGTCGTCACAGGAAATCGGCGACATTGTCAGCCTGATCGATGACATCGCCGACCAGACCAACATCCTTGCGCTCAACGCGGCGATCCAGGCGTCCATGGCGGGCGATGCCGGTCGGGGTTTTGCGGTGGTGGCCGACGAAGTGCAGCGCTTGGCCGAGCGCTCCTCGGCGGCCACCCGGCAGATCGAGACGCTGGTGCGGGCGATCCAGGCCGACACCAACGAAGCGGTGATCTCCATGGAGCAGACCACCACCGAGGTGGTGCGCGGTGCCCGACTGGCCCAGGATGCCGGCGTCGCCCTGGAAGAAATCGAGGGCGTTTCCAAGACCCTGGCGGCGCTGATCCAGAGCATCTCCAACGCGGCGCAGCAACAGACCACCTCGGCGGGACAGATTTCGCTGACCATGAACGTGATCCAGCAGATCACCAGCCAGACCTCGTCCGGCTCAACCGCCACGGCCGAGAGCATCGGCAACCTGGCAAAGATGGCCAGTCAGCTGCGTCGCTCGGTGTCCGGGTTCACCTTGCCCGCGGCACCTGTGGCGGATGAGGATAAGGTGTGACTGGGCTGCTGGGAGGATATGTCCCTGTGGCAAGGGCGCTTTTGTGGCGAGGGAGCTTGCTCCCGCTGGGGGGCGTAGCCGCCCCAAAGATTTTGTGAGCGCTGCGCACTCAAGCGGGAGCAAGCTCCCTCGCCACAAGGCCTGACGCGCTGCATATGATTTGGAGTCGTTATGGGTGATCGGCACGACTACGTGGCCCTGGAATGGGTCAAGGGCGAGATTGCCGAAACGCTGAAGCAGGCCCACCTGGCCCTCAATCGCCTGGTGGACGACCCCCAGGCGTCGGATGCGCTTGCCCAATGCCTGGCCTGCATTCACCAGGTCCATGGCGGCCTGCAGATGATCGAGTTCTACGGCGCGGCGTTGCTGGCCGAGGAAATGGAGCAACTGTGCAGCGCGCTGCAGGACAACCGCATCGCCCACCGCGAGGAAGCGATCAGCCTGTTGCGCCAGGCCCTGGGCCAGTTGCCGGTCTACCTCGAACGGGTGCAGGGTGCTCGTCGCGACCTGCCGCTGGCGGTGCTGCCCTTGCTCAACGATCTGCGCAGTGCGCGGGGCGAGAGCCTGTTGTCGGAGACCAGCCTGTTCAGCCCGGAACTGCCCGATATCGCGCCGCTGGGCGAGGACGCCTTGAAGCGGCTCGCGCCGGCGGACCTGCCGGGCACCTTACGCAAATTGCGCCAGACCCTGCAGGTGGCCCTGGTGGGCCTGTTGCGCGAGCAGGACGACGCGACTCACCTCGGTTACCTGGCCAAAGTCTTTCAGCGCCTTGAAGCGCTTTGCGCCGCAGCGCCGCTCAATGCGTTGTGGCAGGTCGCTTCGGCATTGGTCGAAGGCATGCGCGAGGGGCGTATCGCCAACAGCCCGGCGCTGCGCAGCCTGTTCAAGGATGCTGACAAGGAACTCAAGCGCTTGCTGGAGCAAGGCATGCCGGGCATCAACCAAGCGGCCCCGCCACACCTGCTCAAGAGTCTGTTGTTCTATATTGCCAAGGCCGAACATCCCAGCGGGCAGATGCAGATCATGAAAGAACGCTACTCACTGGACGACGCGCTGCCCGACAGCGCCATGGTCGATGAAGAACGCGCGCGCCTGGCCGGGCCCGACCGCGATGCCATGCGCTCGGTACTGGCAGCGCTCTGCGAGGAGCTGGTGCGGGTCAAGGAACGCCTGGACCTGTTCGTGCGCAGCGACCGCCAGCATGCCTCGGAGCTGGACAGCCTGCTGGCGCCCCTGCGGCAGATTGCCGACACCCTGGCGGTGCTGGGTTTCGGCCAGCCGCGCAAGGTCATCATCGATCAACTGGCCGTCGTACTGAGCCTCGCCCAGGGCCAGCGCGAGCCTGATGACGCGACGCTCATGGACGTTGCCGGAGCCTTGCTGTACGTCGAGGCAACCCTGGCCGGAATGGTCGGCACCGTCGAGCCTGAAAGCCGCGAAGACAATCGCCTGCCGACGACCGACCTGACCCAGATCCATCAGATCGTCATCAAGGAAGCCCATACCTGCCTGCAACAGGCCAAGGACATGATCGTCGACTACATCGACGCACACTGGAACAGCGCGCAGCTTGAGCCATTGCCGGCGCTGCTGACCCAGGTCCGCGGGGCGCTGGCGATGATTCCCCTGAGCCGCGCCGCCCGCCTGGTGGAGGCTTGCAACGATTTCATCCGTGAACACCTGCTGCTCGACCTTGCCCAGCCGGGGTGGGAAGCACTCGATCACCTGGCCGATGTGATTACCGGCCTGGAATATTACCTGGAGCGTTTGAGCGAAGACCCGTTGATGCCCGCCGAGAATCTGCTCGACGGCGTTGAGCGGAGCCTGGGCGCCCTCGGCTACTTTCCCGACGAAGCCCGCGTGCCCTTGCTCGATGACCGGCTGAGCCCGAACGAGGCCCAGGTCATGCAGGATTTGCAGGAACTGGACGACCCACAGACCGTGCAATCGCTCGCTGATGTTCTGGCCAGCCCGGTCTCGGCGGTCAACCCGCCGGCCAAAGGCATGCCCGGTAGCCTGCTGCCGCCGCCCGTGGATGAGCATCCGGTGGACGACGAGCTGCGGGAGGTCTTCCTCGAGGAAACCGACGAGGTGCTCGATGTCCTGCGCGAATACCTGCCGCGCTGGGCTGCGCAGCCCGACGACCAAGGCGCGCTCACTGAGCTGCGCCGGGCCTTCCATACCCTCAAGGGCAGCGGCCGGATGGTTCGGGCACTGGTGCTGGGTGAGTTGGCCTGGGCGGTGGAAAACCTGCTCAACCGCGTGCTGGAGCGCAGCGTCGAGCCGGGCGCTTCGGTTCGGCAATTGCTTGAGGACGCGGTGCGATTGCTGCCGGAACTGGTCGCCGAATTCGCTGCCCAGCGCCAATGCCAGCGCGACGACGTCGACCGTCTGGCCGCTCGCGCCCATGCCCTGGCCAAGGGTGGCGATGAGGAAGATGACGACCAGCAGGACGTGGCCGCTCTCGACCCCTTGCTGCTGAAAATCTTCGACAACGAAGCCCAGGGGCATCTGGCCGCGCTTGATCGATTCCTCGACCAGGCCGCCGAACATCTGCCATTGCAGGCCAGCGACGAGCTGCAAAGGGCCTTGCACACGCTCAAGGGCAGTGCATCGATGGCCGGTGTGCTGCCGATCGCCGAACTGGCCGGGGCGATGGACGAGATGGCCCGGGAATACAAGGCGCACCTGATCGCTTTCGACCTGGATGAGATCGAGCTGCTGCTGGAGGCTGAAGGGTTGCTGCGCCGCGGTCTGCGCCAGCTGCATAACGAGCCGCTGGCAGCGATTCCCGGCGCCGCGGACCTGATCCAGCGAACCCAGGCACTGTCCGTCGAACGCCTGCAAACGGCTCTCAACACGCCGGACCAGGGCGTGCGAACCAAGCGCGACCCGCAATTGATCAACAATTTTCTCGCCCAGGGCATGGATATCCTGCTGGACGCGGAGAACCTGCTGCGGCGCTGGCAGCAACACCCCGGCGAGGGCCAGGAGCTGAGCGCGCTGCTCGATGAGTTGACCACCCTTGGCGAAGGCGCGCATCTGGCCGACCTGCACCCGGTGGACGAGCTCTGCGAAGCCTTGCTGGACTTGTATGGTGCCGTCGAGGAAAGCAGCCTGGCGGTCAGCGACAGGTTTTTCCATGAGGCGCAGCTTGCTCACGAAGCGTTGATCGACATGCTCGACGAATTGGCTGCCGGCCAGCACGTGCGTGCGCAACCTGCCCGGGTGCAGGCCCTGCGCAGCCTGCTCCAGGAAGGCCTAGACCCGACAGCCACGGGACTGATCCGCAGTGACGGCAGCCGCACGTTGAGCATCCGCGAGCTGGGTCATGCGACGGCTGAGATGGAGCGCAGTTCGCCGGCGGCTGTTTCGGTGGACGACGATATCGCCGCGATCTTTCTCGAAGAGGCCCAGGATATTCTTGAAAGCGCCGCACAGGCCTTGCAGCGCTGGCTCGCCGACCCGGAGAACGGCGCGCCGTTGTCCTCGCTGCAGCGTGACTTGCACACCCTCAAGGGCGGCGCACGCATGGCGGATGTGCGGCCGGTGAGCGACCTGGCCGGGGAGCTCGAAACCCTATACGAAGGGCTGGTGGATCGCCGCTACAGTTACAGCGAGGAGCTGGCGCAACTGCTCAACAGCAGTCATGAACGCCTCGATCTGTTGCTCGGGCAACTGCAACAAGGCCAACCGCTGGGCGATCCCGTGGCGTTGATCGACGCCATTCATCGTTTCCGCCAGGACAAGCCGAACGCCATCGAGGTGGCGGGGCATCGGCAAAATGACACGGCGGGCCATGATCCGGAGTTGCTGGAAATCTTTCTAGAGGAAGGTTTCGATATCCTCGACAGTTCCGGGGCGGCGTTGCAACGCTGGCAGGAAGAGCCGTCGAACCGTCAGGCGGTGGAAACCCTGCTGCGCGATCTGCACACCCTCAAGGGTGGCGCGCGGATGGTGGAGATCGGGCCCATCGGCGACCTTGCCCATGAACTGGAGAACCTTTACGAAGGGCTGTCGGCGGGCCTGTTACAACCGAGCCCGGCGCTTTTTGCCTTGCTGCAAGGCAGCCATGACCGGCTGGCCCACATGCTCGACGCCGTCCGTGCCGGGCAGCCGTGCCCGCCGGCCGACCGGCTGATCGCGCAGATCCAGGCGGTCAATCATCCGCAGCACAACGAGGCGCCCCAGATCGTTACGCCGGTCGAGCCGGCACCGGCCCAGGCCGCGCCGCCGATGCGAGCCGAGCCCGCCGCGCCGGGCGATGGCGCGGACATGGTCAAGGTCTCCGCCGAACTGCTCGACGATCTGGTCAACCTGGCCGGGGAAACTTCGATTTTCCGTGGGCGCATCGAGCAACAGGTCAACGACGCGCGCATCGCCCTGAACGAGATGGAAACCACCATCGAGCGCATGCGCGATCAACTGCGACGCCTGGATACCGAAACCCAGGGGCGGATTCTCAGCCGCCAGCAGGTGGACGCAGAACGACTGGGCTACGAAGAATTCGACCCACTGGAAATGGATCGCCATTCCCAGCTGCAGCAACTGTCTCGGGCGCTGTTCGAGTCTGCCTCGGACCTGCTTGACCTCAAGGAAACGCTAGACCGCAGCAACCACGACGCCGAAAACCTGCTGCAACAGCAGGGGCGCATCAACACCGAGCTCCAGGAGGGCCTGATGCGTACGCGCATGGTGCCGTTCGAGCGCATGCTGCCGCGCCTCAAGCGCATCGTCCGGCAGGTGGCGCAGGAGCTGGGCAAGGACGTCGAGTTCGTGGTCGACAATGCCGAAGGCGAGATGGACCGCAACGTGCTCGAACGCATGGCGGCGCCTCTGGAGCATATGTTGCGCAATGCCGTTGATCATGGCCTGGAGCCCGCCGATGTACGCATCGCAGCCGGCAAACCGGCGCGGGGACGCATCAGCCTGGACCTGTCCCGCGAAGGCGGCGACATCATTTTCGACATCCGTGACGACGGCGCCGGGGTGCCATTGGACGCGGTGCGGCGCAAGGCGATAAAGCGTGGGCTGCTGGCGCCCGACAGCGATATCAGCGACCGCGACGTGCTGCAGTTCATCCTGCAGCCAGGTTTTTCCACGGCGGAAAAAATCACCCAGATCTCCGGGCGCGGCGTCGGTATGGACGTGGTCCACGAAGAAGTGCGGCAACTGGGCGGCAGCATGGTCATCGATTCGACGCCGGGCAAGGGCGTGCATTTTCGTATCCGGCTGCCATTCACCGTGGCGGTCAACCGGGCGCTGATGGTGCAGTGTCACGACGATCAATACGCCATCCCGCTCAACACCATCGAGAGCATCGTCCGGGTATTGCCCGCCGAACTGGATGGCTACTACCAGCTCGATCCGCCGACCTACACCTACGCCGGGCAACGTTATGAGTTGTGCTACCTGGGCGAGTTGCTGAAAACCGGCGCCCGACCGAAATTGCTCGGCCAGAGCCAGCCATTACCGGTGCTGCTGGTGCAATGCAACGAACGACACGTCGCCGTGCAGGTAGACGCCACCGCCGGCACCCGGGAAATCGTGGTCAAGAGCCTCGGCCCGCAATTCTCGGCGGTCCAGGGCTTGTCCGGGGCAACGATCCTGGGGGACGGCCGGGTGGTGCTGATTCTCGACCTGCTCGCGCCGATCCGCGCCTTGCCCAACCAGGCGGCGCGCCGTCCGGCCGTGGTGCAAGGCGAGGGCGAGCAGCAGCGGCCTTTGCTGGTGCTGGTGGTGGACGATTCGGTAACAGTGCGCAAGGTCACCAGTCGCCTGCTGGAACGCCACGGCATGCATGTGCTCACCGCCAAGGACGGCGTGGACGCCATGGCATTGCTGGCCGAACATTCGCCGGACCTGATGCTGCTGGACATCGAGATGCCCCGCATGGATGGTTTCGAAGTGGCGACGCAAGTGCGCAACGACCCGCGCCTGGCGCATCTGCCGATCATCATGATCACCTCCCGCACCGGCCAGAAACACCGCGACCGCGCCATGGCCGTCGGCGTAAACGACTACCTGGGCAAGCCGTACCAGGAGTCGGTGCTGCTCGACAGCATCGCCCACTGGAGCAAGACCCATGCATGAGCACCGCACCAGCCATCTCACAGGTTTGTTGCTGCCGCTTGCCGACCGGCATCTGATCCTGCCGAACGTGGCCGTGGCCGAGTTGATCGACTACCAGAGCAGCGTGTTCGATCTGGACACCCCGCCCTGGTTCCTGGGCTGGGTAAGCTGGCGCGAACGGCAGATCCCGCTGCTGAGCTTCGAGTCAGCCTGCGGCCAGAAGACCGTGATCGGCGAGCGCGCTCGCATCGTCGTGCTCAACGCCCTGGGCGGCCGCCCGGAACTGCGTTTCATCGCGCTGCTGGTCCAGGGCATCCCGCGCTCCTGCAAGCTCGACACCCAGTTGAGCTACGTCGACGTGCCGCTGTGCGGATTGGAGCAGGCGGCCGTGCAAGTGGGCGAGCATGTGGCGAAAGTGCCGGATCTGCTGGCGTTGGAAGAGCTGGTGGTTGCGGCGGGGTTGGTAAGAGTTGAGTCAGCCAACTGACTAATGTAGGAGCGAGCCTGCTCGCGATAGCGGTGGGTCAGGCGGCATCGATTTTGGCTGTTACATTGCCATCGCGAGCAAGCCCGCTCCCACAAAGGCTCGTATCAATCCGGGCTAACCATTACGCCAACCGTAACGATCCGCCGCCGAGCTTGATTGATGCCCACGCCAAAACACTCCTAAGGTGAGCTCCACGACAGCGAACCCGTGGAGTGGTCATGACAACAACAATATCCCCCGACTCGCGATGGACGCGGCGGCGCAGCGAAAAGCAGCGGCGCCTGGCGTTGGTGAAGGGGCTTGCCGACGGTGTGGTGCTGCCCACCGACAAGATCGTCGCGGCGCTGGAGGCGTTGATTCTGCCTGGCGACCGTGTGGTGCTGGAGGGCAATAACCAGAAGCAGGCGGATTTCCTGTCCCGTTCCCTGGCGAAGACCGATCCGGGCAAGCTGCATGACCTGCACATGATCATGCCGAGCGTCGGTCGTTCCGAGCACTTGGACCTGTTCGAACGCGGCATCGCCCGCAAGCTCGATTTCTCCTTTGCCGGCACCCAGAGCCTGCGCATCAGCCAGTTGCTGGAAGACGGCCTGCTGGAAATCGGCGCGATCCACACCTACATCGAGCTCTACGCCCGGCTGGTGGTCGACTTGATTCCCAACGTGGTGCTTTCGGCCGGTTTCATGGCCGACCGCGCCGGTAATATCTATACCGGTCCCAGCACCGAAGACACCCCGGCGCTGATCGAACCGGCGGCGTTCAGCGACGGTATCGTCATTGTTCAGGTCAATCAGTTGGTGGACGACGTCAGCGACCTGCGCCGCGTAGACATTCCAGCATCCTGGGTCGACTTCGTGGTGGTGGCCGACAAGCCGTTCTACATCGAGCCGCTGTTTACCCGCGACCCGCGCCACATCAAGCCCGTGCATGTCTTGATGGCAATGATGGCGATTCGCGGGATCTACGAAAAACACAACGTCCAGTCGCTCAACCACGGCATCGGTTTCAACACCGCCGCCATCGAATTGATCCTGCCGACCTACGGCGAATCACTCGGACTGAAGGGCAAAATCTGCCGCAACTGGACGCTCAATCCGCACCCGACGCTGATCCCCGCCATCGAAAGCGGCTGGGTCGAGAGCGTGCATTGCTTCGGCACCGAACTGGGCATGGAAAACTACATCGCCGCCCGGCCTGATGTGTTTTTTTACCGGGCACGACGGTTCGCTGCGTTCCAATCGAATGGTTTGCCAACTGGCCGGGCAGTACGCGGTGGACCTGTTCATTGGCGCCACATTGCAGGTGGACGGCGACGGCCATTCCTCCACCGTGACCCGTGGCCGACTGGCCGGTTTCGGCGGCGCGCCGAACATGGGCCACGACCCGCGCGGTCGCCGTCACGGGACGCCGGCCTGGCTCGACATGCGCCACGGCGACGGCGAGGCGCCGCTGCTCGAACGCGGCAAGAAACTGGTGGTGCAGATGGTCGAAACGTTCCAGGAGGGCGGCAAACCGACCTTCGTCGAGACCCTCGACGCGGTGGACGTGGCGAAGAAAGCCGGCATGCCCCTGGCGCCGATCATGATCTACGGCGACGACGTCACCCATCTGCTGACCGAAGAAGGCATCGCCTACCTGTACAAGGCCCGCTCCCTGGAAGAACGCCAGGCAATGATCGCCGCCGTGGCCGGGGTCACCGCCATCGGCCTGCGCCACGACCCGAAAGACACCGCGCGGATGCGCCGCGAAGGGCTGATCGCCTTGCCCGAAGACCTCGGCATCCGCCGCACCGACGCCACCCGCGAACTGCTCGCGGCCAAGAGCGTGGCCGATCTGGTGGAATGGTCCGGAGGACTCTACAACCCGCCCGCCAAGTTCAGGAGTTGGTAAATGCGCGCCCTGAATCTGCAACCGAAGACCTTATCCCTGGCTGAACGTTTGGCCGACCTGGCGGTGGACGCGTTGATCGACGAGGCCGACCTCTCGCCCAAGCCCGCGCTGGTGGACCGTCGCGGCAGCGGCGCCCACACCGATCTGCACCTGGGCCTGATGCACGCTTCGGCGTTGTCGTTGTGGCCGGCGTTCAAGGAAATGGCCGAGGCCGCGTTCGACTGTGGCGAGATCGGCTTGCCACTGCGTGAAGCCCTGGGGCGCATCGGCCGGGAAGGTGAAGCCGCGATGCTCACCACCACGGGCGGTGTGAATACTCACCGGGGCGCGATCTGGGCCTTGGGCCTGTTGGTCGCTGCGACGGCGCTGGAACCTAAGTCCAGTGGCGCTGGCGCCGTCACGTTGCGTGCCGCCCGCCTGGCCTTGCTCAACGACCGCCATACGCCTCAACCCTTGAGCCACGGTGCCCAAGTGGCCCAGCGCTACGGCGCCCGCGGTGCCCGGGAGGAAGCGCAACTGGCATTTCCGGCGGTGACAACCCTGGGCCTGCCGCAACTCAAGCGCAGCCGCGCGGCCGGCGTCGGCGAACAAAACGCCCGCCTCGACGCCTTGCTGGCGATCATGACCCGCCTGGCCGACACCTGCGTGCTCTATCGCGCCGGCGAAGCGGGTTTGCAGGCGATGCAACAGGGCGCCAGGGCGGTGCTCGACGCCGGCGGCAGTGCGAGCCTGGGCGGTCGTCGCCAGCTGCACGTGCTGGACCAACAACTGATTGCCTTGAACGCCTCGCCCGGCGGCGCCGCCGACCTGCTCGCCGCCTGCCTGTTTCTCGATCGCATCGAGCGCGGCGATGGCTTCTTCCCAGGAGTGTGCTGATGGAAACCTTATCCTTTGAATTCCCCGCCGGCCAGCCGCCACGGGGCCGGGCGCTGGTGGGCTGTGTCGGCTCGGGCGATCTGGAAGTACTGATCGAGCCTGGCCTGGCGGGCAGGCTGACCATTCAGGTGCAGACCTCAGTCAACGGCAGCGAGCAGCGCTGGCGGCATCTGTTTGCCCGGATGTTCGATGGTCAGACACCGTCCGCGATGAGCATCGACATCCATGATTTCGGCGCCACCCCCGGCGTGGTGCGCCTGCGCCTGGAACAAGGCTTCGAGGAGATCGGCCATGACTGACAGCGCTGCGTTGCTCAACAAGCACAGTTTCGTCGAGCTCGGTGCCCGGCAACGGGCCAAGGCCTTGCTCGATGACGGTACGTTCCGCGAACTGCTCGACCCGTTCCAGCGGATCATGTCGCCGTGGTTGCTGCGCCAGGGCGTGGTCCCGCAAAGCGACGACGGCGTAGTGATCGCCAAGGGCGAGCTCGACGGTTTGCCGGTGGTCATCGCCGCCATTGAAGGCGCGTTCCAGGGCGGCAGCCTCGGTGAAGTCGGCGGGGCAAAGATCGCCGGTGCCCTGGAGCTGGCGGCCGAGGACAATCGCAAAGGCATCCCGACCCGGGCCGTGTTGCTGCTGGAGACCGGCGGCGTGCGTTTACAGGAAGCCAACCTCGGGCTCGCGGCAATTGCCGAGATCCATTCGGCGATTATCGACCTGCGCCAATACCAGCCGGTGGTTGGCGTAGTCGCTGGCAGCGTCGGCTGTTTCGGCGGCATGTCCATCGCCGCCGGGCTGTGCAGTTATCTGCTGGTGACGCAGGAAGCGCGGCTGGGGCTGAACGGTCCGCAGGTGATCGAGCAGGAAGCCGGCATCGATGAGTACGACTCCCGCGACCGTCCGTTCATCTGGAGCCTGACCGGTGGCGAACAACGTTTCGCGACCGGGCTGGTGGACCGCTACGTCGCCGATGACGTGGCGCAGATTCGTCGTCAGGTCAGCGAACTGTTGCATCTGGGTGTGCCCACTGAACACCGCAGTGGCCAAGCCAGACTGTTCCTCCAGCGCCTGTCGCGCCTGGACACCGAGGTGCAAATCGAACCGGCAGCGGTTCGCCAGTTGTTTCAGGGAGAACGTCCATGAATACGTATTCATTGAGGGGCCTGCGCTGGTTCGAGGCCTTGAGCGGTGGCGTCAAACCGTTGGAAGGCTTGCCTGCTTCGCTGAAAGTGGCCGATGTCCAACTCGGCGAACAAACCGCGCGTCTATTGGCTGTCGTGGCCGATCCCGCCAACCGTTTCCCTCGGGCGCGCAATGGCGAAGTCGGTTTGCTCGAAGGCTGGGGCCTGGCCAAAGCCGTGGACGACGCCATCGAGGCCGATCGCAACGCGGCCAGCAAACGTGTGCTGATCGCCATCGTCGATGTGCCGAGCCAGGCCTACGGTCGGCGTGAAGAAGCGCTGGGCATTCATCAGGCTTTGGCCGGCGCGGCGGACAGTTATGCCCGGGCCCGACTGGCCGGGCATCCAGTGATCGGCTTGCTGGTGGGCAAGGCGATGTCCGGTGCGTTCCTCGCCCACGGCTACCAGGCCAACCGGTTGATCGCCTTGCGCGACCCGGGCGTGATGGTCCATGCGATGGGCAAGGCTTCGGCAGCGCGGGTCACCCTGCGCAGCGTCGAGGAACTCGAAGCCCTGGCCGCCAGCGTGCCGCCGATGGCCTACGACATTGACAGCTTCGCCAGCCTGGGACTGCTCTGGGAGACCTTGTCGGTAGAACAGATCGAGCAGCCGACGGCGGCAGATCTGGCGCGGGTGAGCGACTGCTTGCTCCAGGCGATCAACGACGTGGCGGGCATGCCTCGGGATCTCAGCGGTCGCCTGGGCGCTGTTCACCGGGCAGCGTCCAGCCACGTTCGGCAATTGTTGAGGGCGCAATGGTGAGCACGCTCCTGGCCCATGACCTGCTCTGGGGGATGACTGCCCTGCAGTTGCCTGCGGATGCGCCGGGCTGGGCTGTCGAGTCGCTCGACCTCGGGCAACCGGTCGTGGTGCGCCGGGCGCTGTCCTCGCCTGGACACATCGCCGTAGGCTTGCGCGGTCGCTCTCGCGAACAGCGCTACGCCGCATCAATGCCGGTGGCGACGATCCAGCGTCGGGTGCGCCCGGAGGACCTCTGCCATGTTCAATCCCCGCGCGACCTGCCGGCCTTGCAAGCGCTGACCGAGTTGCGCCCGTTGCTCGACGCCAGTGGCTGGGCCTGGGGTGTTAGCGGCAGTGCCGGGTTTGAGCTTGCCACGGGCATCGAGGCGCTGCATGAGCGCAGCGACCTGGACTTGATCTTGAGGACGCCGCACCACCTGGATCGCCTTCAGGCCAGGAACCTGCTGGCGCAACTGGACGCCTCGGTCTGCAGCGTGGACATGCAGTTACAGACGCCCTGCGGCGCCGTCGCCCTGCGCGAGTGGGCGGGTTCGTCGCGTCGGGTCTTGCTCAAGGATGATATCCAGGCACGATTGGTCAGCGATCCATGGCAGCCATCGTGGGAGCAGGTCGCGTGAGCAGCCTCCTGGTTTTCCCCGGCCAGGGTGCACAGCGCGTGGGCATGCTCCATGGCTTGGCGCCGCAGATTCTGGACGAGGCGAGTGACGTGCTCGGGGAGGATGTCTTGCAGCTCGACACTGCCCAGGCGCTGCGATCGACTCGCGCCGTGCAGCTGTGCCTGTTGATCGCCGGTGTGGCCGCTTCCCGTCGATTGCTGGAACAGGCCCCCGCGCCGGATTACGTGGCGGGACTGTCCATCGGCGCGTACCCGGCGGCGGTCGTGGCCGAGGCGCTGGGGTTCGAGGACGCGTTGCGGCTGGTCAGCCTGCGCGGCGAACTGATGCAGCAGGCGTATCCGCAAGGCTACGGCATGACGGCAATCATCGGCCTGGACCTCGCGGCCGTGGAAACCTTGCTCGCCCAGGTGCACAGCGCAACAACGCCGGTGTACCTGGCCAACATCAACGCCGATAACCAGGTGGTCATCGCCGGCAGTGATGAAGCCATGGGCTGCGTCGCCGAACGGGCTCGCAACCAAGGTGCCGGCAAGGCCTGCCGGTTGGCGGTCAGCGTACCGTCCCACTGCCCGCTGCTGGAGGCTCCGGCGCGGACGTTGGCCCAGGCCTTTGCCGAAGTACCCTTGAAAACTCCGGCGCTGGGCTATCTCAGCGGCAGTCGCGCCCGACCGGTGATAAAGGCCGACGCGCTGCGCGACGACCTGGCCTTCAACATGTGCCGCGTCGTCGACTGGCGCGGCACGGTGCAAAGCGCCTACGAGCGTGGCGTGCGTCTGCAGATCGAGTTGCCGCCCGGCGCGGTATTGACCGGGCTGGCGCGCCGGGTATTCGAGCAGGGCACCGTTATGGCTTATGACGGCGCGCGGCTCGACACCCTGCAAGCGCTGTTGCAAGAGGAGGGAAGCCGCCGACTCTAGACACCGACTCAAGCTGGCGAAGCACAAAAACAACAACTTCGACGATGCACTTTGAGGACTACAACAATGATTATCTATGGTGTGGCGTTTCTGGCTTTTTGTACCCTGGCGGGTATTTTCATCGGCGAGCTGCTGGGCAAGCTGATTGGCGTGCCGGCCAACGTCGGCGGCGTCGGCATTGCGATGCTGCTGCTGATCGGCCTGGGCAGTTACCTGAACAAACGCGGCTTGTTCAAGGGCAAGTCCGAAGCTGGCGTGGAATTCTGGAGCGCCATCTACATTCCGATCGTGGTGGCGATGGCGGCGCAGCAAAACGTCTATGGCGCACTGAAAGGCGGGCCGATGGCGATCCTGGCCGGGACCCTGGCGGTGGTGATTGCCTTTGCGTTGGTGCCGGTGCTGGTACGCATCGGCAACAAAGACCCTCAGGCCGATGTTTCCGTCAAGACGGTCGGGTGATTGCCATGTACGAATCCATGATGAAAGTCATCACCGGTTACGGTCTGATCAGCGGGTTTGCCATTGTCGGCATCACCATGTGGGTGTCCTACTGGATCAGCAATACCTTCACCAAAGGTCGCCTGCATGGTTCGGCCATCGCGATCCTGCTGGGGCTGGTGCTCTCGTATATCGGCGGCGCAATGACCGGGGGGCAAAAAGGTGTGGTGGACATTCCACTGCTTTCCGGGATTGGTTTGCTGGGCGGCGCCATGCTGCGGGATTTCGCCATTGTCGCCACGGCGTTCGGCGTGAGTGTCGAGGAGCTCAAGCGCGCCGGTTTCGTCGGGGTGCTGGCGTTGTTCGTTGGAGTCGGCACCTCGTTCATTGCCGGCGTCGGCGTGGCGATGGCCTTCGGTTATACCGATGTGGTGAGCCTGACCACGATCGGTGCCGGAGCGGTCACCTATATCGTCGGGCCGGTGACCGGGGCGGCCATCGGAGCCAGTTCCGAGGTGATGGCATTGTCGATTGCCGCCGGGTTGATCAAGGCGATCCTGGTCATGGTGGCGACGCCGTTCGTGGCGCCATTCATCGGTCTCAACAACCCACGTAGCGCGGTGATCTTTGGTGGGCTGATGGGCACCTCCAGCGGCGTTGCCGGCGGCCTGGCGGCGACGGATCCCAAGCTCGTTCCGTATGGTTGCCTGACGGCGGCGTTCTATACCGCGCTTGGCTGCTTGCTCGGGCCTTCGCTGTTGTTCCTGATCATGCGGGGACTGATGGGGTAGGACTTCGGCTTTTCGCTTACCGCGCTGGCGCCTTCGCGAGCAGGTTCGCTCCCACATTGATTGGGTTCACCCTTGTGGGAGCGAGCCTGCTCGCGAAACGCGCGACTCGGTCTCAAGCCTGGCGATTGGCGTACATCCGGCATTCCGCCAACAACGCCAGCAGGTTCGGGTCGCGCTCCTTGGCCTTGAGGAACACCACGCCGATGTGCTGCTGCAACCGGTACTTTTCCTGCAACGGGATCAGCTTCACCCGGTTTTCATACACCGCCGCAATCCGGCCTGGCAGCAAGGCGTAGCCCACCCCGGAGCTGACCATGCTCAGCAGGGTGAAGATGTCGTTGACCTGCATCGCCACTTTCGGCTCGAACCCCGCCTGCTTGAACACCCGTACACCGTCCTGATGCGTGGCGAAGCCCTGGGTCAGGGTGATGAAGGTCTCGTCGCGGACCTCGGCCAAGTCGACTTCGCTGCGTTGGGCGAAGGGCGAGTCGGCGGGCGTGGCGAGGAAAATGTCATCGGAAAACAGCGCGATCTGCTCGCAATCCGGGTCGTTGACGCTGTCGTCCAGCGACACCAGGATCGCATCGACCTCCATGTTCTTGAGCTTGTACAACAGGTCGATGTTGGAGCCCATGATCAGATCGATGTTGAGCTCGCTGCGCCGGATCTTCAGGCCCATGATCAGTTGCGGCACGGTCTTGACGGTCAGTGAATACAAGGATCCCAGCTTGAAACGCTCGGCGGAAAAGCCGGCCGCCTCGCGGGTCAGGCGTACGCTTTCGACCACGTCCTGAATCAGCTTCTGCGCGCGCTCCTCCAGCACATAGGCGCTTTCCAGCGGCGTGAGGTTGCGGCCTTCGTGCTTGAACAACGGACAGCGCAACGCGCTCTCCAGCGAGTGAATGGCCCGATGCACGCTGACATTGCTGGTCTGCAACTCGACCGCCGCCCGCGCCAGGTTGCCGGTGCGCATGAACGCCAGGAACACCTCGAGTTTCTTCAGGGTCAATTCTTCGTCGATGAGCATGGGGCGGACTCTTGTTCGTATGGGCTGATTGTGCCCCATGTCTTCCTGGCGACGCGATTTATGTGGCTGGAGAGCTTTTGTGGCGAGGGAGCTTGCTCCCGCTTGATCGGGCTGGCTCTCCAGTGCGTAGCGCTCACAAAGTCTTTGGGGCGGCTGCGCCACCCAGCGGGAGCAAGCTCCCTCGCCACGGGGGTTGTGTTCGATGCTGAAAGCAAAACATTGCACTTTCAGGCGCCAGGCCTGAGCCTTGGCGCCAAATTCGTAATAGGGGGGTGGGTCTGGATGTATCACGGGGAACGGCTCAACGCCTGGACGCACCTGGTGGGCGCGGTCGCCGCGTTTATCGGTGCGGTGTGGCTGCTGGTGATTGCCGGGATGGCCGGCGATCCGTGGAAGATCGTCAGCGTGGCGATCTACGGGTTCACCTTGCTGGTGCTCTACAGCGCATCGACGGTTTATCACAGCGTGCGCGGGCGCAAGAAAGAGATCATGCAGAAGGTCGATCACTTTTCGATCTATCTGCTGATTGCCGGCAGCTACACGCCGTTCTGCCTGGTAACGCTGCGCGGGCCGTGGGGCTGGACATTGTTCGGGATCGTCTGGGGGCTGGCGGTGATCGGTATCCTGCAGGAAATCAAGCCGCGTTCCGAAGCGCGGATCCTCTCGATCGTCATCTATGCGGTGATGGGCTGGATCGTTCTGGTGGCGGTCAAACCGCTACTGGCGGCGCTGGGCAGCGCCGGGTTTGCCTGGCTGGCCTCGGGAGGCGTGCTGTATACCGTCGGCATCATCTTCTTCGCGCTCGACCATCGCCTGCGCCACGCCCATGGCATCTGGCACCTTTTCGTCATCGCCGGCAGCCTTTTGCATTTCGTGGCGATTCTGTTCTACGTGCTTTGAGCGGTCGCAAACAGGCGATCAAGTTGCGCCTGGGCCTGGCTGGCGACAATTTCCAGCAAGGCCCCCACGGTGTGGGGCGGGGCTTCATTGGCGCGGGTTACGGCGTACAAGGCAATGGGCAACGGCGGCGACAATGGCCGGATGGCCGTACGGGCGCGTGAAGCCCCCAAGGCGGTAAACGGGTCGATGACCGCCAGCCCGGCGCCGGATTCGACCATGGCCCGGGCCAGTGAATACGTCTGTACGGCAATGCTCACTCGGGGCGGCGGCTCCACTGACTTGAGGTAGCCGTCCAGCCTGGCGGACAGCGGGTCGGTGCTGGACAAGCCGATCAACGGCGCGCCGGCCAGCTCCTGCAACGGCATAGGCGTGCCGATTACCGCTTCGGGCCAGTGACCGCTCGGTGCCAGGGCTACCAATACGCCGCTGGCGAGGCGCTCGGCCTTGAGGCCAGGGTGATCGGGCAATTGCAAGCTCAGGGCTACATCGATCTCGCGCATCAGCAAGTTTTGCGTCAGTTCGCGGCTGTGGGCGCTCGACAACTCGCAGACGATGTCCGGGTAGCGTCGGGTCCATTGGTGGATAGCCGTGGGCAGCAGCGACAGGGCCAAGGCCGGTGTGGCGCCAATTCGCAAGCTGTGCCCCGGCTCGCGGCGCAGGCTTTGGGCCAGGCGCCGCACGCCTTGCAGGCTTTCGCTGACCTTGTCGACCTCGCGTTCTAGCTCCAGCGCTTCGGGCGTGGCCTGCAACTTGCCGCGCACCCGCAGGAACAACGCAAACCCCAATTGCTGCTCGGCATGCTGCAGCACCTTGGTCACCGCCGGCTGGGAAACGTGCAGCAACTGGGCGGCGCCGCTGATGGAGCCGGTCTGGCGAATCGCCTGGAAAATCTCGATATGACGAAGGCGCATGGCGTGCCCATAACCTTTGTTTATAGGAAGCTCATCTTTATTCATTGTTCGAACGCTGTCACCTGGCCCTAACCTCGGGTCATTCGAAACGGATGTGAGGCGGACATGGCTCAGCGGGTATGCATCATTGGCGGCGGCGTGGTCGGCCTGGCGACGGCTTACGCGCTGGTCCGCGATGGGATCGACGTCACGCTGGTGGAGGCGCGCGATGCATTGGGCAGCGAGACCAGCTTCGCCAACGGCGGCCAATTATCCTATCGCTACGTCACGCCGCTGGCCGACGCCGGGGTGCCGTGGCAGGCCTTGGGCTGGATGTTGCGCGGCGATTCGCCGCTCAAGCTGCGTCCGCGCCTGGACCCGGCCCAGTGGCGCTGGATGGCAGCGTTCATCGCCGCATGCCGGACTTCGGTCAACCGGCGCAACGGCGCCCATCTGTTGCGCCTGGCGCTGTTGAGCCAGACGACGCTGCGGATCTGGCGCGAAGAGGATCATCTCGATGGCTTCGAGTGGCGGCGCAACGGCAAGCTGGTGACGTTTCGCAGTGCCAGCCATTTTGCGCATGCCCGGCAACGTGTGGCCGACGCTGTTCATCAGCAGGTACTGGGCCCGAACGAATGCACGACGCTGGAACCTGCGCTGGCCGGCGTGCCGTTCGTGGGCGGCATCTACACACCTGATGAGGAAGTCGCCGATTGCCATGGCTTCTGCCTGCAACTCGCGGCGCGGCTGCGCGCTTCGGGGCGCTGCGAATTCCTCTTGGGGCGCGCGGTGACCGCTATCGAGCATGCCGACGGCGCGGTGCACGCCATCAACCTGGGCGAGCAGCGTGTGGAGGTCGAGCACCTGGTAATCGCCGCCGGCCACCGCAGCGTTGCGCTGGCATTGCCAGGCGTGCGGATGCCGCTGTATCCGCTCAAGGGCTACAGCCTGACGGTGCCGATCGACGCCCGGCATCGGGCGCCGGAACTGAGCATCACCGACTACGACCGCAAGGTCGTCTACGCGCGCATCGGTGAGCAGCTGCGGGTGGCGGCCATGGTCGACATCGTCGGCTTCGACCCGGCGCCGGATCCCAGACGCCTGGCTCTGATTCGGCGCCAGGCCATGGAAACATTTCCCATGGCCGGTGATTACGATCGCGCTGTGGAATGGGCGGGCATGCGCCCGGCGACGCCTAGCGGCGTGCCACTGATCGGTGCCAGCGCTTACCGCAACCTGTGGCTCAACCTCGGCCATGGTGCCTTGGGTTTTACCCTGGCCTGCGGCAGCGGTCGCTTGCTCAGTGAAATGATCCGCCAACGCACACCTTCCATCGACCTGCAGGGCCTCACGCCCCGCGCCGCCTGACCCACCCGCAACGGAGAACAACAATGCAGAAAATCACGTTGATCGGCTGTACCTTGAGCCTGCTGCTCGGCGCCCAGGCTTTTGCCAATGAAGCGCCTCCGGCCGGCACGCTGGAAAAGATCGCCAGCAACAAAAGCGTCACGCTGGGCTATCGTGACGCCTCGGTGCCGTTTTCCTATGTCGGGGACAACAGCGGCAAACCGATGGGGTATTCGGTGGAGCTGGCGGGCAAGATCGTCGAGCGCATCAAGCAGCAACTGGCCCTGCCGCAACTGAACGTGAAGTACAACCTGGTGACTTCCCAGACACGGATCCCGCTGGTGCAGAACGGCACCGTGGATCTGGAATGCGGCTCCACCGGCGTGACCGCCGAGCGGCAGAAGCAGGTGGCGTTTTCCTACGGTTTCATTTACGTGAAGGGCCAGTTGCTGACAGCCAGGGACAGCGGCATCAACAGCTTCGCCGACCTGCGCGGCAAGAACGTGGTGACCACCGCCGGCACGACCAACGAGCGGTTCCTGAAGAGCTACAACCAGGACAACAAAATCGACATGTTCGTCATCAGTGCCAAGGACCACGGCGAAGCCTTCCAGATGCTCGAGACCGGCCGGGCGGCGGCGTTCTACATGGATGACGCGCTGCTCTACGGCGAACGGGCCAAGGCGCGCGATCCGCATAAATGGGTGGTGGTCGGAGAAGAGCAGTCGCGGGAAATCTACAGCTGCATGGTGCGCAAGGACGATCCGCAATTCCTGGCGCTGGTCAACGCGACCCTGGCGGACTTGTACAAGTCAGGGGAAATCAATGCCATCTACGATCGCTGGTTCCAGAAGCCGATCCCGCCCAAGGGCCTGAATCTGGAATTTCCGATGACCAGCGAGTTGAAGGCGATCATCGCCAGGCCGACCAGCGAGCCGGTGCAGTAGCCTTTGGGAGACCTGTGGGAGAGCCTGCTCGCGAATGCGGTGGATCAGCTTGCATTGATGCTGAATGTTGAATCGCCTTCGCGAGCAGGTTCGCTCCCACAGGTGATCTTCAGTGGTCGCGGAGCCTTAGAAATCCCCCCACAACTGCTGCGCCACCGCCAGCGCCACCACTGGCGCGGTTTCGGTACGCAGCACGCGGGGACCGAGGCGGGCGGCGTGGTAGTCGGCGGTCCTGGCCTGTTCGACTTCTGCATCCGACAACCCGCCCTCGGGGCCGATCAGGAACGCCAGGGTCGACGGCCTGGCATGACTGACCAGCGGTTCGGCGACCGGGTGCAGGACCAGTTTCAGCTCGGCATCGGTCTGTTTCAACCAGTCGGCCAGCAACAGCGGAGGGTGGATCACCGGCACGCTGGAACGCCCGCATTGCTCGCAAGCGCTGATCGCCACCTGGCGCCAGTGCAGCAGACGCTTGTCGGCGCGTTCGTCCTTGAGGCGCACTTCACAGCGCTCGGTGAATATCGGGGTGATCTCGCTGACGCCCAGTTCCGTGGCCTTCTGGATCGCCCAGTCCATGCGCTCGCCCCGGGACAGGCCCTGACCGAGATGAATGCGCAAGGGCGACTCGGCCTGTCCGGCAAATTGCTCGTCGAGCTGCACGCGCACGCGCTTTTTGCCGACCTCGGCCAGGGTGCCGCGAAACTCCTGTCCGGAGCCGTCGAATACTTGCACCGCGTCGCCCTCGGCCATGCGCAGCACCCGGCCGATGTAGTGGGCCTGGGCTTCGGGCAGCTCGTGATCGCCGAGGCTCAGGGGCGTGTCGATGAAAAAGCGGGAGAGTCTCATGTTTGGTCTCTACACAATCGGATTGCGCATTGCTGCGTGGTCGGGGGCTTTGCGGTGAGCAAGCTTTTGTGGCGAGGGAGCTTGCTCCCGCTGGGCTGCGAAGCGGCCCCATTCTTGCGATTGCTGCGCAATCGAGCGGGAGCAAGCTCCCTCGCCACGGAGAAATTCGTTCACAGACGTATCAGCCCGGATCGCGATACCCCGGGTGGAAATCCTTCGGCACCGCCACGCTGACCTTGTCCCGGGTGGCGATATCGATCCCTTCGCTGGCAACTTCCGCGAGGAAATCGATCTGCTCCGGCGTAATGACATACGGCGGCAGGAAATATACAACGCTGCCCAGCGGCCGCAGCAGGGCGCCGCGCTCCAGGGCATGCTGGAAGACCGTCAGGCCGCGCCGCTCCTGCCATGGGTACGCGGTTTTGCTCGCCTTGTCCTTGACCATCTCGATGGCCAGGACCATGCCGGTCTGGCGCACTTCGGCCACGTTCGGGTGGTCGACCAGGTGGGCGGTGGCGCTGGCCATGCGCTGGGCCAGGGCCTTGTTGGTTTCGATGACGTTGTCGTCTTCGAAAATATCCAGGGTCGCCAGCGCCGCCGCGCAAGCCAGCGGATTGCCCGTGTAGCTGTGGGAATGCAGGAAGGCGCGCAGGGTCGGGTAGTCGTCGTAGAACGCGCTGTAGACCTCATCGGTGGTCACGCACGCCGCCAGCGGCAGGTAGCCGCCGGTCAGGGCTTTGGACAGGCAAAGGAAGTCTGGCGTGATACCGGCCTGTTCGCAGGCAAACATCGTCCCGGTGCGGCCGAAGCCGACCGCGATTTCGTCGTGGATCAGGTGCACGCCATAGCGGTCGCAGGCTTCACGCAATAGCTTCAGGTACACCGGGTGGTACATGCGCATGCCGCCGGCGCCCTGGATCAGCGGTTCGACGATCACCGCCGCCACCGTGTCGTGGTGCTCGGCCAGGGTTTGCTCCATGGCCGCGAACATGTTTCGCGAATGTTCTTCCCAGCCCATGCCTTCGGGGCGGTGGTAGCAGTCGGGGCTCGGCACCTTGAGCGTGTCCAGCAACAACGCCTTGTAGGTTTCGGTGAACAGCGGTACATCGCCCACCGACATCGCCGCGATGGTTTCGCCGTGGTAGCTGTTGCTCAGGGTAACGAAGCGTTTCTTGTCGGGCCGGCCGCGATTGATCCAGTAATGAAAGCTCATCTTCATCGCCACTTCGATGCAGGACGAGCCGTTATCGGCATAGAAGCACCGGGTCAGGCCTTCGGGCGTCATCTTCACCAGGCGTTCGGACAACTCGATCACCGGCTGGTGGCTGAAACCGGCGAGGATCACATGCTCAAGCTGATCGACCTGATCCTTGATGCGCTGGTTGATGCGCGGGTTGGCGTGGCCGAACACATTGACCCACCAGGAACTCACCGCATCGAGGTAGCGCTTGCCTTCGAAGTCCTCAAGCCACACGCCTTCGCCGCGCCGGATAGGAATCAGCGGCAGCTGTTCGTGATCTTTCATCTGGGTGCAGGGGTGCCATAGCACGGCAAGATCGCGCTGCATCCACTGGTTATTCAGGCCCATGTACAGTCTCCTCGAGGCGGCTCGCGGCGGGCGCGGGCAAAACAATCGCGCAAGCCTATGCAATGGCGGGCCGGGGAACAACCCATTGTGTCGTCCCCACCCGTTTCAGTGAGGTGATAGACGTCGCTGGCGGCGTTTTGATGGCTGACGTATTCTTCGCCGTTCCCGGAGCCGACTGGCTCGAAAAACCGAAAATTCTTACGTAATTCCGGAGTTCGCTGAATGTCTGCTGGTTGGCTGCGCGCCTGTGCGCTGGTGATGATAGGGCTGTTCAGCGTTTCGGCGCTGGCCAAGGACAAACAACCGACGGCCATCGTCATCGGCGGCGGGCTGGCCGGGCTCACGGCGGCCTACGAGTTACAGAACAAGGGCTGGGCCGTGACCCTGCTGGAAGCCAAACCGAGCCTGGGCGGCCGTTCGGGCATGGCCACCAGCGAGTGGATCGGCAACGATAAGGTCCAGCCGGTACTGAACAAGTACGTTTCGACCTTCAAACTGAGCACCACGCCGGCGCCGGAATTCGTGCGCACCCCCAGCTATCTGATCGACGGCACCTATTTTACTGCCACCGACCTGGCGACCAAGCAGCCAGCCACGGCCGAGGCGCTCAAGCGCTACGAAACCACCCTGGATGATCTGGCCCGTTCCATCGACGACCCACTGAACCCGACGGCTACCAGTACGTTACACGCGCTCGACCAGATCACCGTGTCCAACTGGCTGGACCGTTTGCAACTGCCGGCCACCGCCCGACAGTTGGTCAACCAGGAAATCCGCACGCGCTATGACGAGCCGTCGCGCCTGTCGTTGCTGTATTTCGCCCAGCAGAACCGCGTCTATCGCGGCGTGTCCGACCGTGACCTGCGCGCCTCGCGCCTGCTCGGTGGCAGCCCGGTATTGGCCCAGGCGTTCGTCAAGCAACTGAAAACCATCAAGACGAGCTCGCCGGTGTCGGCCATTTCCCAGGACAAGGACGGCGTCACCGTCAAGGTCGGCAGCGTCGGTTACCAGGCCGACTATGTTGTACTGGCCGTGCCCTTGCGAGCATTGAACAAGATCCAGCTGACCCCGGCCCTGGATGCCCAGCACCTGGGTGCGATCAAAGGCACCAACTACGGCTGGCGTGACCAGATCATGCTCAAGTTCAAGAACCCGGTCTGGGACAGCAAGGCACGCATGTCGGGCGAGATCTACAGCAACGCCGGCCTGGGCATGATGTGGATCGAGCCAGCCATGAAGGGTGGCGCCAACGTTGTCATCAACCTGTCCGGCGACAACGCACGGGTGATGCAGGCCTTCGGCGACAAGCAGATGGTCGACCAGGTGTTGATCCGTCTCCACGCGTTTTATCCACAGGCGCGCGGTGCTTTCACCGGTTATGAAATCCGCCGCTACAGCACCGACCCTTCCATGGGCGGCGCGTACCTGGCGTTTGGTCCGGGCCAGATCAGCAAGTACTGGCGCCTGTGGGAAAAGCCATTGCAGCGCGTAGCCTTTGCTGGCGAACACACCGACGCGCTGTACCCAGGCACCCTGGAAGGCGCACTGCGCAGCGGCCAGCGCGCCGCCAGCCAGGTTGAAGACCTGGCGGCGGGCAAGTCGTTCGAACCACCGAAGGTCGCCCCGGCCGCAGCAGCTGCCGCCGGAGCGGTGGCGGCGAAGAAAGGCAATTTCTTCAGCAACCTGTTCGGCGGCTCGGATGACGACAAGAAGCCGGAGCCGGCCAAGGCTCCCGAGCCGGTAGCGCCGCCTCCAGCGCCGGCCCCCGTCCCAGCCCCTGCGCCGGTGGAACCACCCGCGCCGGCGCCAGCGAAGACCGAGCCAGCCAAGAAAGCCACGGCCAAGCCAGCGGCGAAGAAGCCGGCGGCCAAGGCCCCGGCTAAAAAGGCCCCGGCCAAGGCACCAGTGAAAAAGGCTGAGCCAGTGAAGAAACCTGCCGCCAAACCGGCGGCAACTACTGAGACGAAGGCTCAGTAACGTCAAGTGGAAAGAACGCTGCCGTTCACTTAAGGCAATCAATAACCCGTGGCGAGGGAGCTTGCTCCCGCTGGGCCGCGAAGCGGCCCCAAACCCTCCCAATGCGGAGCATCAGACACACCGCACCCGCCGGTTTACGACTGCTTCGCAGCCGAGCGGGAGCAAGCTCCCTCGCCACGGGTTGATCATTACGCCGACGTCCTACAGGGCTCGACGATATATCGGAAACTTCCCACCCTTTAACCGGAAGCAGGCGATAGAGTTCGCCGGGCCAAGCGTTCAGGCTCCTTGAAAAACAGGAGTGCCTATGAAAATACTGATGGCAATGGTCGTATCGGTTTCGCTGTACGGGTGTGTGTATGGTGAATGTCGGGATCCCCTGATGATCCCGATGGTTCCGGAACGGGACCCTCAGTTGGCGTACAAATGCACCTTCGACCCATACCACCCCAAATGCTCAGTGAATTGATAATCACAGGCTTTGGCTGATAAAAACCGGGGTTCTGTTGGGAGCGAGCCTGCTCGCGACGAGGCCCTTCGGCCAAGCTGATGTCCTGGCTCCCCCGCCATCGCGCAGCGCATCCGCTTTAATCTTTCCTTAACGCACTCGTTCCAGACTGATGATCGTATTTCTCGATATTTCAAAGCGAAATTTTCCGCTTTAATTCGATAGATAACTCGCTAGTCTTGGTCACAGTTTTTACAGGATATGAGCAATGCAGCTACGCAACTCTTCTTCTCGCTATGGCTGGGTCAGCATCGTTTCGCACTGGGCCGTTGCCTTGGCGGTGTACGGGCTGTTCGCGCTGGGCCTGTGGATGGTCGGGCTGGATTATTACAGCACCTGGCGCAAAGACGCGCCGGACATCCATAAGAGCATCGGCCTGGTGCTGTTGGCGGTGATGGTGCTGCGAGTGATCTGGCGTTTCGTCAGCCCGCCGCCACCGACCCTGGAGACCTATGGCCGCCTTACACGCGTCGGCGCCAGGATTGGTCATAGTGCACTGTATCTCGGGCTGTTCGCCGTGATGATCGCCGGTTACCTGATTTCCACCGCAGACGGTGTCGGGATCTCGGTGTTTGGTTTGTTTGAAGTACCCGCGCTGGTGTCCGGACTGCCCGATCAGGCAGACGTCGCCGGGCAGATCCACTTCTACCTGGCATGGGCGCTGGTAATTTTTTCCGGCCTCCATGCGTTGGCAGCATTGAAGCACCACTTTATCGACCGTGACGCGACCCTCAAGCGCATGCTGGGGCGCCAAGCCTGATGTTCAACCTCGACTCCAAAGGAATAGAAAGCATGTTGAAAAAGACGCTCGCCGCCCTGGCAATCGGTTCCGCCCTGCTGTCCGCCGGCCAGGCCATGGCCGCAGACTACGTGGTCGACAAGGAAGGCCAGCACGCCTTCGTCGACTTCAAGATCAGCCACCTGGGCTACAGCTACATCACCGGTACCTTCAAGGACATCGACGGCAAGTTCAGCTTCGATGCCGCCAAGCCTGAAGCCAGCAAGATCGAATTCAACGTCAACACCGCCAGCGTGTTCACCAACCACGCCGAACGTGACAAGCACATCGCCAGCGCTGACTTCCTGAACGCCAGCAAATTCGGCAAGGCCACTTTCGTGTCCACCAGTGTCAAGTCCACCGGCGCAAACACCGCCGACGTGACCGGTGACCTGACCCTGCTGGGCGTGACCAAGCCGGTCGTGGTCAAGGCAACCTTCCTGGGCGAAGGCAAGGACCCATGGGGTGGCTACCGTGCCGGCTTCGAAGGCACTACCACCATCAAGCGTTCCGACTTCGGCAAGCAGAAAGACCTGGGTCCGAAATCCGACGTGGTCGAGCTGTACGTGACGTTTGAAGGTGTTCAGGCGAAGTAACTTTCGCGCCTGACAAAAAAACGCCCCTGGTCTTGCGGCCTGGGGCGTTTTTTATTGTGCGGATTTCGGCGACACAGATAACCCTGTGGGAGCGAGCTTGCTCGCGATGGCGTCAGTTCTGTCACATTGATGGTGACTGAGCCACCGCTATCGCGAGCAAGCCCGCTCCCACATTTGGAATTGTGTGGGGCCAAAAAAATGCCCCGGGTCGAGAGAACCGGGGCATTTTTCGTGGCTTGGAAAACTCAGCGATTGCGCGTCAGCAAGGCCGGCTTTTCGCCACGTGGACGGCTTGGCAATTGGTCCAGCTGTTCAGGCGTCGGGAAACGATCAACCTTCGATTCCTTGTGCATGATTTTCGGCTGGTTGCCACGCGGGTTCTGCACGGCAGGTTCCTGACGAGGCTGGTCATCATCACGTGCCGGGCGGCGTGGACGGGACTCTTCGCGGCGGGCCTGGCCGTCACGTGGGGCGCCATTACGCGGACCGCTGCGCTTGCCTGGCGGAGTGCCGGTGGACGAGCCGTTGCTGTTGCGCGGTCCGTTCTGGCGACCCTGTGGCTGGCCACCGCGGGGGGCGCCGGCACCAGCGCCTGTTGCCGGGGCGCCCGGACGGCGACCGCGACCCTGGGCCGGTTTCTGCTGCGGCACGTAGTCCACGCGGTTACCGAAGTTATCGACATCGTCGTCGAGGAATTCGTCCGGGGCGCGGTCGGCGGCCGCGGCGCGCGGGGCAGGGCGTTGCTGCTCACGGGCCGGAGTGCCTTCGCGGGGCTTCTGCTCGCGGGCTGGGCGTTCGCCGCGACCGTTGCTGTTGCTGGCCGATTTTTCCTTGCCCTTGTCCTTGCCTTTGTCCTTACGACCGCCGCCACCACCGCCGCCATTCGGGCCGTCGCCACGCGGGCCACGAGGATTACGCGGATTGCGCACATCCGGACGCTCACGCACTTCAGGCTTCTCGGCCTCGATGGTGCTGGCATCAAAGCCCATCAGGTCGCCGTCAGGGATTTTCTGCTTGGTCATGCGCTCGATGCTTTTGAGCAACTTCTCTTCATCCGGCGCGACCAGGGAAATCGCCTCGCCCGAACGACCGGCCCGGCCGGTACGGCCGATACGGTGGACGTAATCTTCATCGACGTTCGGCAGCTCGAAGTTGACCACGTGAGGCAACTGGTCGATATCGAGGCCACGGGCGGCGATGTCGGTGGCTACGAGGATGCGCACTTCGCCGGCCTTGAAGTCGGCCAGGGCCTTGGTGCGGGCGTTCTGGCTCTTGTTGCCGTGGATCGCCACAGCTGGCAGGCCGTGCTTGTCCAGGTATTCGGCCAGGCGATTGGCGCCGTGCTTGGTGCGGGTGAAGACCAGGACCTGTTCCCAGGCGCCCGTGGTGATCAGGTGGGCCAGCAGGGCACGCTTGTGGCTGGCCGGCAGGCGGAACACGCGCTGCTCGATGCGCTCGACCGTGGTGTTCGGCGGCGTGACTTCGATGCGTTCCGGGTTGTGCAGCAGCTTGCCGGCAAGGTCAGTGATGTCCTTGGAGAACGTCGCCGAGAACAGCAGGTTCTGGCGCTTGGCCGGCAGGCGGGCCAGCACTTTTTTCACGTCATGGACAAAACCCATGTCGAGCATGCGGTCGGCTTCGTCCAGCACGAGGATTTCCACGTGGGACAAGTCGACGCTGCCTTGGCCAGCCAGATCCAGCAGGCGGCCGGGGCAGGCCACCAGGACATCGACGCCACGGGCCATGGCCTGGACTTGCGGGTTCATGCCGACGCCGCCGAAGATACAGGCGCTGACGAACTTCAGGTCACGCGCGTAGACCTTGAAGCTCTCGTGGACCTGGGCCGCCAGTTCGCGGGTTGGGGTCAGGACCAGCACGCGGGGTTGGCGCGGGCCGTGACGCTGGGATTTGTCCGGGTGACCGTTGGGGAACAGCCGCTCCAGGATCGGAAGGGCGAAACCGCCGGTTTTACCAGTACCTGTCTGTGCGGCGACCATCAGGTCGCGACCTTGCAACACGGCGGGGATGGCCCGCTGTTGCACCGGGGTAGGCTGGGTGTAGCCGGCGGCTTCGATGGCGCCGACTAAAGCCTCGGAGAGACCGAGGGAAGCAAAGGACATGAGTAATCCTGTTTTTAGTGAGGGCCTGGCCCAATGGGATAGTCTTGCCTGGCGCAAATGACGGTCATTGGAAGACGTCATCCCGTCCGGTCCTGCCGGGTCTGGAAGACGGGTCCGGACAGGGCTCGCGCGGGCTGGAAGCTGCGCTGTAGCGGTGTCGGGATGCCTTTTGCAAGACCGGGCGTCCGGGCGTGAGCCTGGCGGGAAGGCCCGAGTATAACAGAGCAATCGCCGCGCGCCGCTTTCCTGCTGCTCAACGGTGTATTTCAGTGGGGTACCGGGTCTTGCGGTGCCGCCTTGCCGGCCGGGTCGGCACCATAGCGGGCGCTCAGCTCGGCATAGGCCGGTTCGCGCTTGAAACGCTTGAGTTCAGCACCGAAGCGCTGCACCAGCAAATCCATGCCGGCGCTGCGCCGTACCGCCAGGTATTGGCTTTGACGGCTCACGACCGTGGGATTTTCGCTGATCTGGTCATCCATTTGCAGCGCCTTGAGCACATGCCGGCCCACTCGGCGGTCGGTGATGAGCAGGTCGATCCGGCCCAACTGCAACTTGCCGAAATTGGCTTCATGGGTGGGCGCGGTTTCCCGCTTGAACCGGGTCGATTCCCTGAACGCCTGGCTGTACAGATAACCCGGAGACGTGCCGACGGTCAGTCCTTCGAGCTCATCGAGCGTGCGAAACGGATGGGGCCGGGCGTTGGCGTAGAACATCACGAACTCGACGTCCGACAGTGGTTCGCTCGGGTAGAGCAGCAGGGAGTCGCGCTCCTCGCTGCGAAAGATATCCAGTGCACCGTCTGCCAGCCCCTGTTCCAGCATCGCCAGGCAACGCTTCCAAGGCAGGAACTGCCATTCGACATCAACGCCCAGGCGCTTGAACACGATGGCGGTGGTTTCATAGTCCAGGCCCAGGGCCCTGCCGTTCTCCTCATAGACGTAGGGCGCCCAGGGTTCGGTGACGATGCGCAGCTTCTCGGCCCGGGCGCAAACGCTCAGGCACAGGAGTAACAGGACGGTCAGGAGTTGGGCAAAGACGGGCATTGTCTGAGGTTACGATGAGAGCTCATCAAATAGCTAGAGCGCTCTGGCTCGCGGGTTGGTTGCCCTTTGCCTGCAAGGCGCATGAAAAAGGCCCGGGTTTTCACCAGGGCCTTTGCGTACCGGCACTTCAGTGCCTAGCGCGGCAGCTTGAGGTTGTTCCACACAGCGAGGCTCGGCTCGGCCTGGTTCAACGTGTAGAAGTGCAGGCCCGGCGCGCCACCTTGCAACAGTCGTTCACACATGTGCGTGATGACCTCCTCGCCGAAGCGTTGGATGCTGGCCGTGTCATCGCCGTAGGCTTCCAGTTGCTTGCGGATCCAGCGCGGGATTTCCGCGCCGCAGGCGTCGGAAAAACGCGCCAGTTTGCTGTAGTTGGTGATCGGCATGATGCCCGGTACCACCGGAATGTCGACACCCAACTTGCGCACACGCTCGACGAAGTAGAAGTAGCTGTCGGCGTTGAAGAAATACTGGGTAATCGCGCTGTTGGCGCCGGCGTTGGCCTTGCGCACGAAATTGCTCAGGTCGTCTTCGAAATTGCGTGCTTGCGGATGCATCTCCGGATACGCGGCGATTTCAATATGAAAGTGCTCACCGGTCTCCTGGCGGATGAACTCGACGAGCTCGTTGGCGTGGCGCAGTTCACCGCTGGCCATGCCCATGCCCGAGGGCAGGTCACCGCGCAGGGCGACGATACGCTTGATGCCGGCGGCCTTGTACTGGGTCAGCAGGCTGCGCAGGTCATCCTTGCTATCGCCCACGCAGGACAGGTGCGGAGCGGCCGGGACTTTGACTTCGCTTTCAAGCTGCAGCACGGTATTCATCGTGCGGTCACGGGTCGAACCGCCGGCGCCGTAGGTGCAGGAGAAAAAATCGGGGTTGTAGCCTGCCAGCTGTCGGGCAGTGGCAATCAGTTTTTCATGCCCAGCATCGGTCTTCGTCGGGAAGAACTCGAAGCTGTAGCGACGTTCTTGGGACATGGTCATATCCTTGGAAACTTGTAGGCCGGTGAGGCGCTCGGGCTCTTTGTGGGAGCGACCTTGCTCGCGATTGGCATCGCCTCGGTCTGGCAGCTGGACCGAGGTGTCTGCATCGCGAGCAGGCTCGCTCCCACAAAGGAGCCGGCTCCCGCAGGGGAGCCGCGCCGATCAGTAGCGATAGGCGTGCGGCTTGAACGGGCCTTCGACGGTCACGCCGATGTAGTCAGCCTGTTGCTTGGTCAGCTTGGTGACCACGCCGCCGAAACCGCGGACCATTTCCAGGGCCACTTCTTCGTCGAGTTTCTTCGGCAATACTTCCACGGTCAGGCGCTCGGCTTTCTGCGCCGGTGGCAGGTCGGCGTATTTCTGGCCGAACAGGAAGATCTGCGCCAGGACCTGGTTGGCGAACGAACCGTCCATGATGCGGCTTGGGTGACCGGTGGCGTTGCCCAGGTTCACCAGGCGGCCTTCGGCCAGCAGGATCAGGTAGTCATCGTTCTGCGGGTCGAAGCTGCCGGTACCGGTGCGGTGAACTTTGTGCACCTGTGGCTTCACTTCTTCCCATGCCCAGTTCTTGCGCATGAAAGCGGTGTCGATTTCATTGTCGAAGTGACCGATGTTGCAGACCACGGCGCGCTTCTTCAGGGCCTTGAGCATGTTGGCGTCGCAGACGTTGACGTTGCCGGTGGTGGTCACGATCAGGTCGATCTTGCCCAGCAGTGCCTTGTCGACGCTGGCTTCGGTGCCGTCGTTGTTGCCGTCGATGAACGGCGAAACCAGTTCGAAACCGTCCATGCAGGCCTGCATGGCGCAGATCGGGTCGACTTCGGATACCTTGACGATCATGCCTTCCTGACGCAGGGACTGGGCCGAACCCTTGCCCACGTCACCGTAGCCGATCACCAGCGCCTGCTTGCCGGACAGCAAGTGGTCGGTGCCGCGCTTGATGGCGTCGTTGAGGCTGTGACGGCAGCCGTACTTGTTGTCGTTCTTGCTCTTGGTCACCGAGTCGTTGACGTTGATGGCCGGGATCTTCAGCTCGCCCTTGGCCAGCATGTCCAGCAGGCGGTGGACGCCGGTGGTGGTTTCTTCGGTCACGCCGTGGACCTTGTCCAGCACGGCCGGGTATTTCTTGTGCAGCAGCTCGGTCAGGTCACCGCCGTCGTCAAGAATCATGTTGGTGTCCCATGGCTGGCCATCCTTGAGGATGGTCTGCTCCAGGCACCACTCATACTCTTGCTCGGTCTCGCCTTTCCAGGCGAAAACCGGGATGCCGGCAGCGGCGATAGCTGCAGCGGCCTGATCCTGGGTCGAGAAAATGTTGCAGGACGACCAGCGCACTTCGGCACCCAGGGCAACCAGGGTTTCGATCAGCACGGCGGTCTGGATGGTCATGTGGATGCAGCCGAGGATTTTTGCGCCCTTCAATGGCTGTTCGCCAGAGTATTTGCGGCGCAGGCCCATCAGGGCTGGCATTTCGGATTCGGCGATGATGATTTCGCGACGGCCCCAGGCAGCCAGGGACATGTCGGCGACTTTGTAGTCGGTAAAAGCTGCAGGCGTGATAACAGCGCTCATGAAGAGCCTCCATTCGTAATGTATGCGAATGGGCGCCGTTGTGCGTTTAGTGCCAGTGCGGGGAACCCCGTATCAGCAACGCCCCATCCGAGCCTGACAGGTCGAGCCTGCTGCAGCGCCCCTCGGACAGGTGGCGGGAACGACCCAAAGCGTGGGCCGATGAAACGGGGGCGATTATAACGGGCTAAGCGGATCTTCCAAAGGGTTTCTGTCGGCAAATCAAAAATGCCGATGATCATCATAGGGGCGGCGACGTAGAGCCAGCCCGCCGGGTCTGCCATGATGCCGGCATTCATCGGCCAGACGCTCAGGAGTGAACATGAATTTCCACACCCGCAAATGGGTCAAGCCCGAAGACCTCAACCCCAACGGCACGCTGTTCGGTGGCAGCCTGCTGCGCTGGATCGACGAAGAAGCGGCGATCTATGCCATCGTCCAGCTCGGTAACCAGCGTGTGGTCACCAAATACATCTCCGAAATCAACTTTGTCAGCGCCTCGCGCCAGGGCGACATCATCGAACTGGGCATCACCGCCACCGAGTTCGGCCGCACATCCATCACCCTGACCTGCGAGGTGCGCAACAAGATCACTCGCAAGAGCATCCTGACGGTGGAAAAGATGGTTTTCGTCAACCTCGGTGAAGACGGCTTGCCCGCGCCCCATGGCCGGACCGAGATCAAGTACGTCAAGGATCAGTTCAAGGACGATACCGTCGAATAGGGTCGGCGTAGTGTTCTTCGCGAGCAGGCTCGCTCCCACATTGGATTAGTCCCCACCGCCGGATCCTCTGTGGGAGCGAGCCTGCTCGCGAAGGCGGGATTACCGGCGCCGGTCATTTCCTGGCACCACTGAACAGCTCCGAGCGCCGCGTGTCGTAGGTACATCACGCCACCGGTTCAGGAGCTGTATGGACACCCACAAAGACGGCAAGACCCCTGACCTCTCGGCAGAGGAGCAGCACGAGGTCGACCGCAACCAGCCGCCACGGGCGGCGGTATTGCATGAAATCATTCGCACCCAGGGTGATCAGGAGCTGGAGCGCAGTGTCGCCGCCCTCTGGTGGTCGGCCCTGGCGGCCGGTTTGACGATGGGCTTGTCGCTGATGGCGATGGGGCTGCTCAATTCTCGGTTGCCGGACCACGAAGGCTTCAAGGTCATCGCCAGTTTTGGCTACTGCGCCGGCTTCCTGGCAGTGATCCTCGCGCGGCAGCAGTTGTTCACCGAAAACACCCTGACAGCCGTGTTGCCGATCATGAGCAAACCCACGCTGGGCAATTTCGGCCGGTTGTTCCGGTTATGGGGCGTGGTGCTGGTGGGCAACCTGTGCGGCACCTTGCTGGTGGCCTATGTGATGCTGCACCTGCCGATCTTTGACCGGCGCACCGACCTGGCCTTCCTGGAGATTGGCCGCAAGGTCATGGAGAACGACACCGGCCAGATGTTCGCCAAGGGGATCATTTCCGGCTGGATGATCGCAACCATGGTGTGGATGATCCCCTCCATGGAGAACGCCAAGATGTGGATCATTGTCCTCATCACCTACCTCATGGCGCTCGGGGATTTCACCCACATCGTCGTGGGATCGGCCGAGGTGTCTTACCTGGTGTTTGCCGGGCAGCTGTCGTGGGAGGATTTCTGGATGGTGTTCGCCGCGCCGACCCTGGCGGGAAACATCATCGGCGGCAGCTTCATCTTTGCGCTGATCAGCCACGCCCAGGTGCGCAGCGAAACTAATACGCCCCTCAGTCGGCAAGGTCTGCCGCAGCGCCGACGTGACGTTGTCGATAAATGAAGTAAAGCGCGGTCAGTACGGTAAGCCCGCCGACCAGGGCGCCGGTCCAAGGCAAATCGGCGAGGTCGGCGCCGCTGGCGACCACCAGGCCGCCGATCCAGGCCCCGGCCGCGTTGCCGAGGTTGAAGGCGCTCTGGTTCAGGGTCGAGCCCAGGTTGGGGGCTTCGTGGGCCTGGTCGATGATCAGCAATTGCAGGATCGGGCACAGGGCGAAGGCAAAGACGCCCCACAACACCAGGGTGATCGCCGCAGGAATCACTGATTGGCTGGTCTGGCTGAACGCGGCGAGCACCAGCACCACGGCCAGCGCCATTCCCACCAGGGATGGCAGCAGGCGCCGGTCAGCCAGGCGTCCGCCCAGGAAACTCCCCGCCGTCAGGCCGACGCCGAATAACAACAGCATGACGGTGATGCCGTGGGGACTCACGCCAGTGATGTCCTGCAGGATCGGCGCGATGTAGGTGAAGACGCTGAACAGGCTGGTCGAGGCCAGCACACTCATGCCCAGCGCCAGCAGCACATTGGCCTTGCCCAGCACCTTGAACTCACTGGCGAGGTTGGCCTTGTCCATGGGAATTTCCTTGGGCAGCCACACCCATTGCGCGACGGCAGCGATGATTCCGATGACCGCTACCGCCCAGAACGTCGATCGCCAGCCGGCGTATTGGCCCAAGGCCGTACCCAGCGGCACGCCCAGCACATTTGCCAGGGTCAGGCCGGTGAACATCATTGCAATCGCCTGGGCCCGTTTGTTCGGTGCTACCAGCCCGGCGGCCACCACCGACCCGATGCCAAAAAAGGCCCCGTGACAGAGCGCGGTGATGACTCGGGCAGCCATCAGCGTGACGTAGTTCGGCGCGAGGGCGCAGAGCACGTTGCCGAGAATGAACATCAGCGTCATGCCCAGCAGCGTGGCCTTGCGCGGCATGTTCGCGGTGCCGATCGCCAGGATCGGCGCGCCGAATACCACCCCCAAGGCATAGCCGGTGATCAGCAGCCCGGCCTGGGGGATGCTCACGCCCAAGTCACGGGCGACATCGGGCAACAGCCCCATGATGACGAATTCAGTCGTGCCGATGCCGAAAGCGGCGACGGCCAAAGCAAGCAAGGCGAGTGGCATGCGCAAGGTCTCTGTCTGTAGTCTTGACGCTCTGATCAGGCATACGCATGCCGAGGCCTTGGTTCGAGTGAACGGGCAGCAGCAGAATTATTGGAATTGATCTATGCGCAACTGAGTGCGGCGTGGTCGGGTGCAGTATAACGGTGGTGGTGCTTTTCGGCATGCGCTAGCTGAAAGAACCTTTCGGCCGGCCGCGACTCTTAGCCTGCGGGCTGGCATGCTGTGATGAAGCTCTGGCGGTGCTTGACGCTCGATTCTCGATAAAACTCAATAAGGAAATGCGGTATGACGGTAGCCCTGTGGTGCGTTTTGATTGCTTTTATCCTGCCTTACCTGTGTATCGGCATCGCCAAGGCCGGCGGCAGATACAGATTGCAAGATAACCACGACCCCCGGGATTTTCTCGACTCGCTCGAAGGCGCTCCCCGCCGTGCCTACGCCGCGCAATTGAACAGCTTTGAAATCGCCCCGTTTTTTGCCGCCGCCGTGATCGTCGCGCACCTGGCCGGCAATGCCGAACTGGTCACCATCAATGTGCTGGCGGTGCTGTTCATCACCAGTCGCCTGCTCTACATCATTTGCTACCTGGCGGACTGGGCGATCCTGCGTTCGCTGGTGTGGTTCGTGGGGGTAGGGTTGGTACTGAGTTTCTTCTTTGTTTCGGTCTGAGGCTGTTTGTTGAATATTTGATATTTGTGCGGGCCTCTTCGCGAGCAGGCTCGCTCCCACAATGGATCTCAGTGAATCCGGATCCGTGGGAGCGAGCCTGCTCGCGAAGGGATTGCACTGTCAGCTCATTCCTCAAGGATTGGCGCTGACCGCATTCGCCACCTGTGGCACTTGCGGCAGCGCCATGCCCTTGGGCCACAACATCCAGATCTGACCTTGCTGTTTCATGTCCCCGGCCAGTTGCCCGGCCGCGTCCCCGGTGCCCCAGAACAGATCCGCTCGCACTTCACCAGAGATCGCGCCCCCCGTGTCCTGGGCGGCGACGGGACGGTTCAGGGTGCTGCCATCGGGGCGCGTCGTCGACAGCCACAGCAGGCTGCCCAGCGGAATCACCTTGCGATCCACCGCCACGCTGTAGCCGGCGGTGAGCGGTACATTCAGCGAGCCTCGCGGGCCCTCGTTGCTGTCGGGGTTGCGGTTGAAAAACACATAGCTGGGGTTGCTGCCCAGCAACTCGGGGATCCGCTCCGGATGGGCCTTGGCCCAGGCACTGATGGTGCCCATGGTCACGTCTTCTTTTTTCAGCTCGCCCTGTTCCACCAGCCAGCGGCCGATGGGCCGGTAGGGGTGGCCATTCTGGTCGGCATAACCGATGCGCAACTGACGGCCATCATCGAGCCGGATGCGTCCCGAACCCTGGATCTGCAGAAATTGCAGGTTCATCGGGTCGGTCAGCCAGGCGATGACCGGCGCTTTCACGCCGTTGGCTTCGATGGTGCTGGCATCGTCGTAGGGTTTCAGCACGCGGCCTTCGAGACGCCCGCGCAGACGCTTGCCCTTGAGCTCCGGGTAAAGGCTGTCCAGCGCCACGACGATCATGTCTTCAGGCACACCGTAGACCGGGATGTTCGCCTTCGCGGTCTGGGTGAGGCTGCCGGGATAGACCGGCTCGTAGTAACCGGTAATCAAGCCGTTGGGGCTGTTGTCGCCGGAGCGCAGGCCATAGACGTCGAGGTTCTGTTTCATGAAGCTGCGTACGCCCGCGGCGGTTGATGGCACATTGGCCGCAGCCGCGCAGGTCGGCCCCCAGGCGGCATCGGCCTTGAGGCGGGTGCAGGCGCTGCGCCAGGCACCGAAGCCGGCCAGCAGGTCTTCATCGGCTACCGACGGAAGTGCCTCCCAAGGCGCGCTGACGTAGGTGGCGAGGGCATGAGTCTGGGGCTCCTCGACCTTTTCGCCGCGGTTGCAACCGGCCAGCAGTGCAATCAGCGGTAAGGTCAACGCCAGGCCCGTGCGCCAGGACTTGAAGCGGCTGTTCATGATATTTCCTTTGCGGTCATCCAAGCGCTGACATGCGCCTGGCACCCGTATTGTTGATAGGGCCATTGGTGTTTTCCGACGACCCGGGGATACTAGCGGTCGTTTTCTGTCCAGAGGCCAAAATGTTTGTAAGACGATTTTCCATGGCAGTGCTGGCCTGCCTGATGTTGTCCGCCTGTGGTGGCGTCGATCCCAACTCACCATTGGGCCAGCGCAAGACGATTTTCAAGCAGATGCTCAAGACCAACGAAGAGTTGGGTGGCATGTTGCGTGGTCGTGTTCCGTTCGATGGCGCGCGTTTCGCCGAAGGCGCGGTGCAACTGGATCAACTTTCCCATGAGCCGTGGAAACATTTTCCGCAGGTGCGCGAGCAGGATCACACCAGTGCCCGGGACGAAGTCTGGCAGAAGCAGGCGCGTTTCCAGGAACTGGCCCGCAGTCTCGAAGCGGCCACCGCCGAGTTGGTGACCGCCAGTCGGGTCCAGCCCTACCGGGCCAGTAACCTGGGGCCGGCGGTGCAGAAGGTCGAAGATGCGTGCAGTGCCTGTCATAAGGAATTCCGGGACTATTGAAATCCAGCCCGGTGCTTATTTATCCAACTCGTCCACCGCTTCCTGCAGCTCCTTGCGGGACGCCGCCAGCTTGTCCTTGCGCTTGTTGATTTTCTCCGCATCGCCTTTTTTCATGGCCTTTTCCAAATCGGCCTGACGGCGACTGACTTCATGCTTGGCCTCCAGCACCTTGTTTTCACGCTCCTTGCGCAGGGAAGCATCGGTGCAGTGGGTGGTGACTTCGGCCAGGGCTGTTTCCAGCCCGGCCTGCTGGTCCTGATTGCCTCGGGACTTGGCCAGTTCGATCTGGTTGATGATGCCTTGGCGCTTGGCTGCACAACCGGTCAGTTCCGGGCTCTGTTCATCCGCCATCAAGGGGGCGGCCATGGCACCGCATAAGGCCAGCAGGGCAACGGGGTACAGGAAATTCATAGCAACTCCGTATAAAAACTCACGAGCGGTCGGGACAGATGCGCAGTTGGAGCGCCTCCCGTCTCTTGGGTTCAACCGCACGGGCCGGACTAGAAGCCATCGACCCCTGCGGTGCGTAATGTTTCACTCAAGGCCAGTACCTGCGGGTCGCGAAAAAAAGCGCTCAGTTGCGCGGCGCGTCCCGGCCCGATACCCGTTTCGGCTTGCCATTGTTCAGTGTCGCGTTCAGCCAGGACCTCCCAGCGCTCCTCGAGCCTTGCCCCTCCGGTGGGCGGTACGCCAAGCGCCTTGAGCCATTGACGGAAGGGGCGCTGCCGGGCGCTGTCCAGGCTGGCGAGCAGACGGGCGCTGTTGCGTTCGCCGAAACCGGCAATGTTAGCAAGCTCGGCGGCATCAAGGGTCAACCAATCCAGCAATCCGTCCAGCTGGCCGGCGGCCAGCAGTTGCTCCCAGGTGCCGGGGCCAACATGGGGCAGGGCGAGCCCGTGCTTGCCACTGAGCCAGTTCAGGCGCGCGAGGAACTGGCTTTCACAGCCAGGCGTCGGTTGCCAGCAGCTCAAGAAGTGATGATCGGCAGCGGCGGGGATGTCGAGGCTCCGGCGCTCGACACTGCGCAGCACGACACTGTCGAGCCGCGGAATGGTCAACCCGGCCAGGCTGATGGCGACCTGGTCGCCGGGGCGGATATCCATGCCTTCCCAGCGCTTGAGTGAGCTGACGCTTACCCGGCGAATCTGGCGGTCGTCGAGCATCACCGGCGCAAGCTCCAGCACCGGCGTAATACGCCCGGTGCGGCCGATCTTGAAACGCACATCCCGCACCTCGGCCAGCGCCTGGGCGTGTGGGTATTTCCAGGCCACGCTCCACGAGGGCGCCCGGGCTTGCCAGCGGTCGGCGGGCGGGCGTCGACTCTGGCGCAAGACGACCCCGTCGCTGGCGAACGGCAGCGGCGTGCGGTACCAGTGGTTGCGCCAGTGTTGCGCATCGGCCAATGCCTGGATGGGCTGGCTATAAGCGGTCGCATTGGCGAAACCCAGTTCGTTCAGCGCGGCAATCCGTTCAGGCAGGGTCGCCGGCCCTTCCGGCCACTCCCACACGAACAGACCGATGCCAGACGCTTGTTCCGCGCTCAGGTCCTTGCGGGCCATCAGTCCCGCCACGATTGATCGAGCGTTAAGGCTGCCGCTGACGGCCTGTACGTGATTGTCGAGCCGCCAGTAGAGCTCCCCCTGGACGAGCAGGTCCGCAGGTTCGCGCAACCGTTGAGGGATGTCGCGGATCTTTCGTGCAGTGTTGGTCCAGTCATGTCCCTGGAGGCCATCGCCGCGGCTGATCGCCCGGTGCAGGCGTCCACCGCGATAAACCAGGGTAACCGCTACGCCATCGACTTTCGGCTGGGCCCAGACGTCGTCGCGACCGTTCAACCAGCTGCGCACGGCATCGGCGTCCTTGAGTTTATCCAGGCCGGTATGAGCGATCGGGTGGGGGACTTTCCCGCCAGCGGAGCGCAAGGGCGTGCCCGGCGACTCGAGGCCAAGGCAGTTGCGCCAATGTTCCAGTTGCGCCCGGGACTGATCGTAAAGCTCATCGGCCACCAAAGAGTGGCCGAGGCGGTGATAGGCGTCGTCCCATGCGTCAATCTGTTGCTGGAGGACGTCGACCTGTGCCTGGGCGCGTTCGGTTGGCCCGCTCGGGCAGGGGGCCGCGATGACGGGCATGGCCAGTAAAAAGCATACAAGTGCGCGCAATAACGACAGCATCGAAGCATCCTTGCCAGGTGAAGTACTGGAAGGCTAGTCAGTGTTGCAAAAGGCGCGAGGTCCAGTGCGTTACCGGGTTTTGCCAAGCGCGATGGCGCAGCTGTGGCGGTACAGTCGGCAGTGATTTGCTCGGGCAACTGTGCCTTGAACACGTCGGTGAGCGGTGCAGAATGGACACTCGATCCGCTCTGCCAGGAGTGCAACCGATGGACCTGACCACGCTCGCGGTCTTTATCCCGGCCTGCTTTGCGCTGAACATGGCGCCGGGCCCGAACAACCTACTATCGATCAGCAACGCCTCGCGCTATGGTTTCGTTCGCGCCTGCAGCGGTGGCATCGGCCGCCTGCTGGCGTTTGCGATCATGATTGCCCTGGCGGCGGTGGGGCTGACGGCGGTGCTGCACACCTCGGAGCTGTTGTTCCTGGGCATCAAGCTCGTCGGTGCCGGTTATCTTTTTTATCTCGCTGTGCAGTTGTGGCGTGCGCAACCTGAAGCCGCCGGCGAGGCAGAGGCCAGTTCGATGAGCATGGCCAGCCTGGCGCGCCAGGAATTCCTCGTGGCGATCGGCAATCCGAAGGCAATCCTGCTTTTTACCGCTTTCCTGCCACAGTTCGTTGACCGGGCGGGCACCGTCACCCAGCAGTTCGCGGTGCTGGGCGGGCTGTTCCTGGCATTGGAATGCGTTGCCATTGGCTTGTATTGCTACATGGGTATTTATGCCCGGCGGCTGTTCGCCCGGCCGAGTGGTAGGCGGTTGTTCAACCGGATGTGCGCGGGGTTACTGGCGAGCGCGGCTTCGTTTTTGTTGGTGGCGCGGCGGACTTGAACAGCTTCATACATTCTGAGGTTTGAAGGAGGGCGCTTCGCACCCCAGCGGGAGCAAGCTCCCTCGCCACGAAGGCGTAAAAAAGCCCCTGGCGACCGAGTCGCCAGGGGCTTTTCACAGCCGTGGGGTATTACAGGCCGGCAGCGGCGCGCAGGGCGTCGGCGCGGTCGGTTTTTTCCCAGGTGAAGGTGGTGAAGGTATCGTCACCCACCGTCTTGGTCTGCGGCGTGCGGCCGAAGTGGCCGTAGGCTGCGGTGTCCTGGTACATCGGGTGCAGCAGATCAAGCATGGTGGTGATCGCGTACGGACGCAGGTCGAACACTTCACGGACCAATTGGATGATCTTGTCATCGCCAATCTTGCCGGTGCCGAAGGTGTTCAGCGAAATCGACGTAGGCTGGGCGACGCCGATGGCGTAGGACACCTGGATCTCGCAGCGCTCGGCCAGGCCGGCGGCAACGATGTTCTTGGCCACATAACGACCGGCGTAGGCGGCCGAACGGTCAACCTTGGACGGGTCCTTGCCGGAGAACGCGCCGCCGCCATGACGGGCCATGCCGCCGTAGCTGTCGACGATGATCTTGCGACCGGTCAGGCCGCAGTCGCCTACCGGGCCGCCGATGATGAACTGGCCGGTCGGGTTGATGTGGAACTGGGTGTCCTTGGACAGCAGTTCGGCAGGCAGCACGTGCTTGACGATCAGCTCCATCACGCCTTCGCGCAGGTCTTTGTAGGACACTTCCGGGTTGTGCTGGGTCGACAGCACGACGGCGTCGATGCCAACCACCTTGCCACCTTCGTAACGGCAGGTCACCTGGGACTTGGCGTCCGGGCGCAGCCAAGGCAGCAGGCCGGATTTGCGCGCTTCAGCCTGGCGCTGGACCAGCTGGTGCGAAAAGGTGATCGGTGCCGGCATCAGTACGTCGGTTTCGTTGCTGGCGTAGCCGAACATCAGGCCCTGGTCGCCAGCGCCCTGATCTTCCGGCTTGGCGCGGTCAACGCCCTGGTTGATGTCCGGGGACTGCTTGCCGATGATGTTCATCACGCCGCAGGTCGCGCCATCGAAGCCGACGTCGGAGCTGTTGTAGCCGATGCCCAGGATCACGTCGCGAACGATCTGCTCCAGGTCGACCCAGGCCGAGGTGGTGACTTCGCCGGCGATGATCGCCACGCCCGTTTTCACCAGAGTCTCGCACGCCACGCGGGCGAACTTGTCTTCAGCAATGATGGCGTCCAGCACCGCATCAGAAATCTGGTCGGCGATTTTGTCCGGATGCCCTTCAGACACGGACTCGGAGGTGAAAAGGGAGTATTCGCTCATCTCGATGTTTTCCTACAAGTTACCGATGGTGAGTGTCGCCAGCCGGCCGCTGAAAATGGCGGACCTGGATCTGGAAACCATTACGTAAGCCTACATAGAGGCTTTCCCCGGGCACGAGGCCCGCAGCGGTGGCCCAACGGGCCAGATCGTCCTGTTCAAACCCCAGCCAGAGATCACCGCAGGCCTCCTTGGCCCAACTCTGGTTGTGGCTGCATAACTCTGTCACCAACAGGCTACCGCCCGGTTGCAGCAGGTTGGCCATGTGCTTGAGTGCATCGGCCGGCGCGGCAAAATGGTGAAGCACCATGTTCAATACAACACAGTCGGCCTGCAGGCTCACGCCGTTCAGCGCGTCGGCCAGTTGCAGGCGGACATTAGCCAGGGACTCACGTTCGCACACCTGGCGGGCCAGTTCGAGCATCGCCGGGCTGTTGTCCAGCGCGGTCACCTGGCTGAAGCGCCGCGCCAGTTCCGGCAGGAATGCACCGTCGCCGGGGCCGACTTCCATCGCTGTGGCGGTGGGCTCGAAGCTCAGCTTGTCCAGCAGCGCCACGACGCTGTCACGGTATTGCGGCAGTCCTGCGATCAGGTCCTGCTGGGCGCGAAATTTCTCCGCCACCCGGGCGAAAAAGTCCTGGCTGGCGGCGGCTCGTTGCCCGTGTACCTGGGCGATGCGGGCTTGCACGTCCAGCGGCAAGTCCAGTTCGTCCACCTCTTCAAGCAGCGCTGCGTGCAGCTTGCCGCCCAGCAGTTCGGTGTGGGGCAGGGCGCGGCGGTAGAAAATCGCGTTGCCTTCACGGCGCGTCGCCACCAGGTCGGCCTGGGCCAGCACCTTCAAATGGTGGCTCATGCCGGACTGGCCGATGCCGAAGATCTGCGCCAGTTCCAGAACGCCGAACGAGTCGTTGGCCAGGGCGCGCAATACATTGAGCCGCAGCGGATCGCCGCCGGCCTTGCAAAGGGCCGCCAGCTCATCGCAATCGTCATGGCGAATGGAAGGCACGCGTAAATTCATGGGCGGCAGTCTAGTGACGGGTCTGGCGCATCGCAAGGTCAATATCAAAAAGTTTTGATATTGCTCGATAAATGGCACTTCCCAGCAGCAGCTTGACTCTACCCAGCAACAGCGGAAAGGTTTCACCTGACCGATGCGGCTTTATCCGGCGCAAATATCGCCTTTGGACGAGTATCTGATTGCCCCGAGGCGGGTGGGTGAGGGAAAATGCTCGCCTTTTTCAGTTTCGTTATTCAAAACCCAGGAGATCAGCGATGCCCAGCCGTCGTGAGCGTGCCAATGCCATTCGTGCCCTCAGCATGGATGCCGTGCAGAAAGCCAACAGCGGCCATCCCGGTGCCCCCATGGGTATGGCGGATATCGCCGAGGTGCTTTGGCGCGACTACCTCAAGCACAACCCGAGCAACCCATCGTTTGCCGACCGCGACCGCTTCGTGCTGTCCAACGGCCACGGCTCGATGTTGATCTACTCGCTGCTGCACCTGACCGGTTATGACCTGTCGATCGATGACCTGAAGAACTTCCGCCAGCTGCACAGCCGCACCCCGGGCCACCCGGAATACGGCTACACCCCAGGCGTTGAAACCACCACCGGTCCGTTGGGCCAGGGCCTGGCCAACGCCGTGGGCTTCGCTTTGGCGGAAAAAGTCCTGGCGGCGCAGTTCAACCGTCCGGGCCACGACATCGTCGATCACCACACCTACGTGTTCCTGGGTGATGGCTGCATGATGGAAGGCATTTCCCACGAAGTCGCTTCCCTGGCCGGTACCCTGGGCCTGGACAAGCTGATCGCCTTCTACGATGACAACGGCATTTCCATCGACGGCGAGGTGGAAGGCTGGTTCACCGACGACACCCCCAAGCGCTTCGAAGCCTACAACTGGCTGGTGATCCGCAACGTCGACGGTCACGACCCGGAAGAAATCAAGATCGCCATCGAGACTGCGCGCAAGAGCGCCCAGCCGACACTGATCTGCTGCAAGACCACCATCGGTTTCGGCTCGCCGAACAAGCAGGGCAAGGAAGACTGCCACGGCGCGCCACTGGGCGCCGAGGAAATCGCCCTGACCCGCGCCGCGCTGAAGTGGGAACACGGCCCGTTCGAAATCCCGGCCGACATTTATGCCGAATGGGACGCCAAGGAAAAAGGCCGCGCGGCCGAAGCCGAGTGGGACCAACGTTTTGCAGCCTACTCCGCCGAATTCCCTGAGCTGGCCAACGAACTGGTCCGTCGCTTCAGCGGCGAGCTGCCGGCCGACTTCGCCGAGAAAGCTTCTGCCTACATCGCCGAAGTCGCGGCCAAGGGCGAAACCATCGCCAGCCGCAAGGCCAGCCAGAACACCCTGAATGCCTTCGGCCCGCTGCTGCCGGAACTGCTGGGCGGTTCGGCCGACCTGGCAGGCTCCAACCTGACCCTGTGGAAAGGCTGCAAGGGTGTAACCGCCGAAGACGCCAGCGGCAACTACATGTACTACGGCGTTCGTGAGTTCGGCATGAGCGCGATCATGAACGGCGTTGCCCTGCACGGCGGCCTGGTGCCTTACGGCGCGACCTTCCTGATGTTCATGGAATACGCCCGCAACGCTGTGCGTATGTCGGCGCTGATGAAAAAACGCATCCTGTACGTGTTCACCCACGACTCCATCGGCCTGGGCGAAGACGGCCCGACTCATCAGCCGATCGAACAACTGGCGAGCCTGCGCTGCACGCCGAACCTGGACACCTGGCGCCCATGCGACGCGGTGGAGTCCGCTGTGGCCTGGAAGCACGCCATCGAGCGCAACGACGGCCCATCGGCGCTGATCTTCTCGCGCCAGAACCTGCAGCACCAGGAGCGCGATGCCGGCCAGATCGGCGACATCAGCCGTGGCGGCTACGTGCTCAAGGACTGCATCGGCGAGCCTGAGCTGATCCTGATCGCCACCGGTTCGGAAGTCGGCCTGGCCGTCCAGGCCTTCGACAAGCTGACCGGGCAGGGCCGCAACGTGCGCGTGGTCTCCATGCCTTGCACCAGCGTGTTCGACGCCCAGGATGCCGGCTACAAGCAAGCGGTGTTGCCGTTGCAGGTCAGCGCGCGCATTGCCATCGAAGCCGCTCACGCCGATTACTGGTACAAGTACGTGGGCCTGGAAGGCCGCGTGATCGGCATGACCACCTACGGTGAGTCGGCGCCTGCGTCGGCGCTGTTCGAGGAATTCGGCTTCACCCTGGAGAACATTCTGGGGCAGGCTGAAGAGCTGCTGGAAGACTGATCCGAAACTTGCGTCGTCTGAGCTGCCGCCTTCGCGAGCAAGCCCGCTCCCACATGAGATTGCATTTCAATGTGGGAGCGGGCTTGCTCGCGAAAGCGGTGGCTCGGGCAATACTGAGCTGAAGGATTCACCACGGTAATCGAGAACCCCATGCCCCAACCGCGTCCCTACAAAGTTGCACTCAACGGCTACGGCCGCATTGGTCGTTGCGTCTTGCGTGCGTTGTTCGAGCGAGGGGCAAAGGCCGGGTTCGAGATTGTGGCCATCAACGATCTGGCCGACATGGCCAGCATCGAATACCTGACACGCTTTGACTCCACCCACGGCCGGTTTCCCGGCGAAGTGCGGGTCGAGGGCGATTGTCTGCACATTAATGGCGACTGCGTGAAGGTCCTGCGCAGCGCCACGCCCGAAGGCATCGATTGGGCGTCCCTGAACGTCGATCTGGTGCTTGAGTGCTCCGGCGCCTATAACACCCGTGACGATGGCCAGCGGTTCATCGCTGCCGGCGCGCCACGGGTGCTGTTCTCCCAGCCGATGGCCAGCGAGGCCGACGTTGACGCCACCATCGTCTACGGTGTGAACCAGGACTGCCTGACCGGCGAAGAGCTGCTGGTGTCCAACGCGTCCTGCACCACCAACTGCGGCGTGCCGCTGTTGCGCCTGCTGGACCAGGCTATCGGCCTGGAATACGTGTCGATCACCACCATCCACTCGGCGATGAATGATCAGCCGGTGATCGACGCCTATCACCACGAGGATTTGCGCCGTACCCGTTCGGCCTTCCAATCGGTGATTCCGGTGTCCACTGGTCTGGCGCGCGGCATTGAACGGCTGTTGCCGGAACTTGCCGGGCGAATTCAGGCCAAAGCCGTGCGGGTGCCGACGGTCAACGTGTCTTGCCTCGACATCACGATGCAGACTGTGAGCGATACCGACGCCATCGAGGTCAACCGGATCCTGCGCGAAGCCGCCACCAGCGGCCCGCTCAAAGGCCTCCTGGCCTACACCGAGTTGCCTCACGCCAGTTGTGATTTCAACCACGACCCACATTCGGCCATCGTCGATGCCAGCCAGACCCGCGTTTCCGGGCCCAGGCTTGTGAACATCCTGGCCTGGTTCGACAACGAATGGGGTTTTGCCAATCGTATGCTGGACGTTGCCGAGCATTACCTGAAAACCGCTTCCAATAAACCTGCTCTCTAAACAGTTACCCAGGAATTGCGACCCATGACCGTGTTGAAGATGTCCGACCTCGATCTGCAAGGTAAGCGCGTACTGATTCGCGAAGACCTCAACGTCCCCGTCAAGGACGGTGTTGTCACCAGCGACGCGCGCATCCTGGCCTCGCTGCCGACCATCAAGCTGGCCTTGGAAAAAGGCGCGGCCGTGATGGTCTGCTCGCACCTGGGCCGTCCGACCGAAGGTGAATTCTCGGCCGAGAACAGCCTCAAGCCGGTGGCGGATTACCTGAGCAAGGCGCTGGGCCGCGACGTGCCGTTGGTGGCCGATTACCTGGGCGGCGTCGACGTCAAGGCTGGCGATGTCGTGCTGTTCGAAAACGTGCGCTTCAACAAGGGCGAGAAAAAGAACGCCGATGAGCTGGCCCAGCAATACGCCGCCCTGTGCGACGTGTTCGTGATGGACGCCTTCGGCACCGCGCACCGCGCCGAGGGCTCGACCCACGGCGTGGCTAAGTTCGCCAAGGTCGCCGCCGCAGGTCCGTTGCTGGCGGCCGAGCTGGACGCGCTGGGCAAGGCCCTGGGCTCGCCAGCCCAGCCGATGGCCGCCATCGTTGCCGGCTCCAAGGTTTCGACCAAACTGGACGTGCTCAACAGCCTGAGCCAGGTCTGCAACCAGTTGATCGTCGGTGGCGGCATCGCCAACACCTTCCTCGCCGCCGCCGGTCACCCGGTAGGCAAATCCTTGTACGAGCCGGATCTGCTGGACACCGCCCGTGAAATCGCCGCCAAGGTCAGCGTACCGTTGCCCGTGGATGTGGTGGTCGCCAAGGAATTCGCCGAAAGTGCCACCGCCACCGTCAAGCTGATCGACGACGTGGCCGAGGACGACATGATCCTCGACATTGGTCCGCAAACCGCGGCGAACTTCGCCGAACTGCTGAAATCCTCCCAGACCATCCTGTGGAACGGTCCGGTCGGTGTGTTCGAGTTCGACCAGTTCGGCAACGGCACCAAGGTGCTGGCCCAGGCGATCGCCGAAAGCGCTGCGTTTTCCATCGCGGGCGGTGGCGACACCCTGGCTGCCATCGATAAATATGGCGTAGCCGAGCAGATCTCCTACATTTCTACCGGTGGTGGCGCGTTCCTCGAGTTCGTCGAGGGCAAAGTGCTGCCTGCCGTGGAAGTCCTGGAAAGCCGGGCCAAGGCCTGAGGCGACGTTGACCAGGCAAAGGAGTGTTCCGATGGTCAAGACGTTCATGTCGCTGATGGCCGCGACGCTGTTGGTGGCTTGCTCGAGCAGCCCGCAAGCCACCGCGCCGGATACGGCGGCGCCAGTGCCTGAGCAAGGCTGTTATCAGGCTGACTGGCAGGCCGAGACCAACCCGGTACTGAACAAGCGTTCCGGGCCGGACGGCCTGGATAAATACGAGACGCAGGCGCCGGTCAAGGAACATGGTTGCCCTTGACGGGTCAGACTCTTAACTCATGGCGAGCGGCACGGGCCGCCCGTCGAGGAACACGGATGAAAGGCTTTATCGCCGTCGTGGCGTTGGCATTGTTGGCCGGTTGCTCGCAACTGGGTTTTTTGCAGTCGTCCGAGCCTGCTGCAGAGGGCTGGACGAGTTGGACATGTGACAGCGAGGCCAAGGTGCTCTGGCGTTATGCCGATGCAGCGCGCAAGGAAGTCGATGTCCGGCTGGGCGGCGCTGACAAGGTTTATCGCCTCAAGCTTGAGCCCGGCGCCGAAGGTTCGCTGTACAGCGATGACATGCTGGCGTTGCACATCAAGGGTGAGGAAGGCCTGGCGTATTGGGTCGCCACCAATGATCTGATTGGGCGGGGCTGCAAGGCCGATTGACAGGATTCAGCTGATTCACACAGATCTGAATAGGGAAAGCAGATCCCATGTGGGAGCGAGCTTGCTCGCGATAGCGGTCTATCAGGCAACAGAGATGTTGAATGTGCCACCCTCATCGCGAGCAAGCTCGCTCCCACAGGGATCGCGTCAATGTTTGGGTTTGGCGATACGGAACACGCAGGCTCGGGCCAGCCCCGACCCGCAATGACTTGAATAGCCGCCGCCGCTCCGGCAGGCTGGCACGATTAACGACCCTCGACCGGGAGAGACACACTAATGGCACTTATCAGCATGCGTCAGATGCTGGACCACGCAGCCGAATTCGGCTACGGCGTCCCAGCCTTTAACGTCAACAACCTTGAGCAGATGCGCGCCATCATGGAAGCCGCTGACAAGACTGACTCCCCGGTGATCGTCCAGGCTTCGGCCGGCGCTCGCAAATACGCCGGCGCGCCGTTCCTGCGTCACCTGATCCTGGCGGCAATCGAAGAATTCCCGCACATTCCGGTGTGCATGCACCAGGACCACGGCACCAGCCCTGACGTCTGCCAACGCTCCATCCAACTGGGCTTCAGCTCGGTCATGATGGACGGTTCCCTGGGCGAAGACGGCAAGACCCCGACCGACTACGAATACAACGTCCGTGTCACCCAGCAAACCGTCGCCATGGCCCACGCCTGCGGCGTCTCGGTGGAAGGTGAGCTAGGTTGCCTGGGCTCGCTGGAAACCGGCATGGCCGGTGAGGAAGATGGCATCGGCGCCGAAGGCGTGCTGGATCACAGCCAGATGCTGACCGACCCGGAAGAAGCCGCCGACTTCGTCAAGAAAACCCAGGTCGACGCCTTGGCGATCGCCATTGGCACCAGCCACGGCGCCTACAAGTTCACCAAGCCGCCTACCGGCGACGTGCTGGCCATCGACCGCATCAAGGAAATCCACAAGCGCATCCCCAACACTCACTTGGTGATGCACGGCTCCTCTTCGGTACCGCAGGAGTGGCTGGCGATCATCAACCAGTACGGTGGCGACATCAAGGAAACCTACGGCGTGCCGGTCGAGGAAATCGTCGAAGGCATCAAGTACGGCGTGCGCAAGGTCAACATCGACACTGACCTGCGCCTGGCTTCCACCGGTGCCATGCGTCGTCTGATGGCGACCAATCCTAGCGAGTTTGATCCGCGTAAGTTCTTCGGTGCGACCGTGACGGCGATGCGTGATGTGTGTATTGCGCGTTATGAGGCGTTTGGTACGGCGGGTAATGCGTCGAAGATCAAGCCGATCTCGCTGGAAGCCATGTATCAGCGGTATTTGAAGGGTGAGTTGAACGCTAAGGTCAACTAAGCTTTTCGCGTTATTCATTATTAAAGAACCCGCAGTGATGCGGGTTTTTTAATGCTTGGGATTTGGGTGTATATCCGTTTTTTGGGTGGTGGCTGCTTATGGTTACGCTCTTACAGCGTCTCACTTTTGAAAAGCCCGGAAGCCGGCCCAGTCAAAAGTAAGCAAAACGCTCTGCCCCACCACTCGGTGCCTCGCTAAGGCTCGGCATGCCCTCACTCCGGCATCCATGCCGAGGTACCCACTCCACAATACCTGCGTTCGGCCATCGTGCTTAACGGGGCGCCGAAATCAACGTCCACCGCGAGGCGGCCTGGTAGCCGACCTGGTTCTGGATGAGGTTCGCGTTGCCCCTGTGGGAGCGGGCTTGCTCGCGAAGTCGGTGTCACAGTCGATGAAAGGACTGAATTTCCTGCCGCCACCGTAAGCTGGCTTGCAATAGCGGTGGTTCAATCAGATGGCGTTGGGCTTACTGGCCTCTTCGCGAGCAGGCTCGCTCCCACAGGAGGAGCGCGGACCCCATCCAGAACCAGGTCGGCTTCAGGCCGCCTCGCGGTGGACGTTGATTTCGGCGCCCCGTTAACCACGCTGGCCAAACGCAGGCATTGCGCAGTGGCAACCCGGCATGGATGCCGGGTTAGCCGCGCTGGGCCAGGGACGGCCCTTCGCGGCGGGCCCACGGAGCAATGCCGGAGTGAGGGCATGCCGAGCCTTAGCGAGGCACCGAGTGGTGGGGCAGGGCGTTTTTGGTTACTTTTGGCGCTCTCCAAAAGTGACCCGCTGTAAGAGCGGAACCATAAGTAGCCGTTACAAAAAAACGGATATATACACGATCCTGATAGCGCCGAGTCAGCCAACATTTCCGCTACAGATCCAACGCCATCGCGAGCAAGCTCCCTCCCATAGGGGATCTCCTGCACGCAGGTTTTATTGCTCTTCGAGCCCACGTTGCTCAATGACACCAAACACATCGGCCACATCCTGAACCAGAATCCGGGCGACATTAGTGAGAGTGTTGAGATCCCCGGCAGCCGAATCGCGCAAAGTGGTGCAGGCAATAAGCGTCAGGTAATCAAGAGTGGCATGCAGGCGTTCGCTGGCGCACGCATGAAGCTCGGTCAGGGGCGCGGTGCTGTCGATGAACAGGATGGGTTGGGTGGTGGCGATCGGGGTGAGCGGAGTGAAGCGGCCAAGCAATTGTTCGGTTTTCATGACAAACCTCTAACTCAAGAAAAAGTAATTGCCACCGTTCGCTGCGAAACAAATTGGGTGGCAGCCATGTGCGGGTTCGCAGACCGAGGAGTCAGAGAAACTCGGCAGACCCGAAGATCTCCCGCACACAGCCGCCATAAAAAGCCGAACGCAGGCGGAATGCGCCTATGTTGACTTTTGACGGTCGTGATTCTAACTCACCAGGGCTGCGAAACCCCTGCCACTGACCAAAGCCAGCAGACCAACCAAACTATAGAGTAGGTTTTCCAGGCCAAAATTGACCTGTAGGACGCACCGGGCCCCCGTGGCGAGGGAGCTTGCTCCCGCTCGGGGGCGCAGCCGCCGCAAACCGGTGTATGCGCTAGGTCTGACAAAAGATGGGGCCGCTTCACAGCCCAGCGGGAACAAATCCCCTCACCACAAGGGGATGTTTCCTACGAGATTTTAGGAAGCGAAACTTCAAGTGTTGTGATCGATGTCCAGCTTGCTGAACGTCACCTTGCCACCTTCGCTGGTATAGCCACTGTTGTCCTGCACATAAACCCCGGCCTTGAAATACAACGGCTTGACCCGCCAGGCGGCGCCGACCGTGGTGTACCAGCTATTACCGGCGGCGGTGATGCCCAGGTCGCCGGTGCGATCCAGGTGGATCCGATAAGAAAAGGCCCGGTCAAGCTTCACGCCTGTCGCTACCGTGATGACCCGGCTTTTGCTGTCATCGGGGCGCATGCGCACCTTGGCGACGATGTTGCCGGTGTTGGTGGCGTCCTTGAATTGGTATTCCAGCTTCACCATCGGTTTGTTGCTGTCCTTGGCATGGATCTGACCAATCACGATTTTGCCGCTGCTGGGAACCTGATTGACCACCAGCGTTGCGCGCAATTGATTGTCGGCCTCTGGGTAAAGCCAGTTGCGCAGGGTGCCGTCTCGGTAGGTCTCACGTAGTTCGCTGCGTGGGTAGATCGCGTTTTCGGTTTTGGTGCCGGTCACCGGCGACCAGAAATACACCGTGCTGCCTTCGGAATTGAAGTACTTGTCCCTGAATCCATCCACCAGTCGAGGGGTTTCGATGGTTTTCGGCGGGCTGCCTTCGGGGATGCTCAGGTTCCAGGTTGCTAGATCGACCATGTTCGGATCCTTTCTGAGAAGAAGAAATGATTTACGCCACAGCCGGAGGCTCTAAGACGCGCTTTCTGCGGACGCCGGCAGGAATGCGGACAAACATTTGGCACGTTCGTACGGCGGAGGTTTGGCGTCAGCAGTCCGTCAGAGTAGGGATTGGCGATTTTGTGCCGCAGATAATTGACCGTTGGTCGATAGCGTCAAAATTTTATTGAACGATGGCTTTTTGGCGGTGCCATTGCGACGTTGATCGAAGGGGAGCGAGTCGGCGGCGGGCAGGCAGCGATCCATGCTGCTGCTCGGGGGGAAACCTTAGAGGTTGTGATCGATATCCAGCAGGCTGAACGTGGCTTTTGCCCCTTCGGTGGCGTAGCCAGCGTTGTCCTGCACGTAGACGCCAGCCTTGAAGTACAACGGTTTGGTGCTCCAGGTGTTGCTGATGGTGGCACTCCACTGATAGCCGGCGCCGTTGATGGTCAAGAGGCCTGCACGGTTGAGGTGGATCAGGTACGAGAACGGCTGGTTGAGCTTGATGCCGGTGGCGATGGTGATGACCTGGCCCGTGGCGTCGTCGGGACGCATGCGCACCTTGGCGACGATGTTGCCGGTGGAGCTGTAGGTCTTGTACTGGTACTCCAGCTTCACCATGGGGCTGGTGCTGTCCTTGGTATGGATCTGGCCAATCACCAGCTTGCCGGTGCTGGGCACCTGGCCGACGGTCAACGTGGCGGCCAGCTTGTTATCCGCAGCCGGGTACAACCAATTGCGCAACGTGCCGTCGCTGTTGGTTTCGCGCAGCTCGCTGCGAGGGTAAATGGCGTTGGCCGTCGTGGCGCCCGTGACGGGGACCCAGAAAAACACGGTGCCGGTTTCCGAGTTGAAATACTGGTTCTTGAAGCCTTGTACCAGTTGCGAAGTCTGGATGGTCGCCGGTGGTGCGCCTTCAGGAATGCTCAGGTTCCAGGTTGCGAGATCGATCATGTCGTGTGTCCTGCGTATCGGGATGTAAAAGGGTGTACGCCGTGTCGGGAGGCTTTGAACCGCCCTTTTGAGCGTCTCGAAACGCTGGGTGGGGCTTTTGTTGTTGACCGCTCGGCGAATGTTTGACGTCAATTGTTCGTCGTGGGGGTCATTGCAGTTTCTGTGCCTGAGCAGGGTGACCGTTAGTCGGCTATTTCGGGCTTTGTCTGGATGATGGCGTCATGACACCTACTGCTTTTCAAAATCCCGGTCTAGAGTGAGATCACTGTATGTTGTCCGTTTTCCCACGTAGGACGGACATGGCGTCCCGATAAGAGAAGCAGCATGGAATGCGCGCAACCCCCGTTTGGCGAAGACAGCTCCGTCCTTTTGATTGTTGATGACTACCCTGAAAACCTGCTCAGCATGCGAGCGTTGTTGCAGCGTCAGGATTGGCAGGTCATGACCGCGTCCTCGGGTGTCGAGGCCCTCAACCTGCTACTCGAACATGACATCGACCTGGTGCTGCTGGATGTGCAGATGCCGGACATGGACGGCTTCGAAGTGGCGCGTCTGATGCGTGGCAGCCAGCGCACGCGGCTCACGCCGATCATCTTTCTGACCGCCAACGAGCAGTCCCAGGACGCGGTGATCAAGGGTTACGCCAGCGGCGCGGTGGATTACCTGTTCAAGCCATTCGACCCGCAGATTCTCAAGCCCAAGGTCCACGCGTTGCTCGAGCACCAGCGCAATCGCCGGGCCTTGCAGCGTTTGAGCCAGGACCTGGAGGCAGCCAGGGCCTTTAATGCCTCGGTGCTGGATAACGCCGCCGAAGGCATCCTGGTGGTGGATGAAGGCGGTTTCATCCGTTTTGCCAACCCTTCGACGTGCCGCTTGCTCAACGCCACTGCGGACCGATTGCAAGGGATGCCCTTCCTGGATTTCCTGCAGAAACCCCATATTCCCGAGTGGATCGATTCGGATATCCATGCCGCCTATCGACGTGGCGAAACCTGGCGCTTGCACGACGCCGTGCTGCGCACCGCGCCCGGCCAGCAAGTGTCGGTGGCCTTGTCCTGTGCCCCCCTGCCTTCGGAACAAAAGGCCATGGTGGTGACGCTTCAGGACATGTCGGTGGTTCGTCATCTGCACCAGCAGCTGGAGTTCCAGGCCGTCACTGATCCCCTGACCGGTTTGCTCAACCGCAGGGGGTTCTATCAGACCGCCGAAAACCTGCTGATGCGCAGCGAACGGCTGGAAAGCAACTGGGTGCTGTTGTACCTGGACCTCGATGGCTTCAAGCGGGTCAATGACTCGCTGGGCCACGATGCCGGCGACCGGGTGTTGCGCTGGGTGTCGGAACAGTTGAAGGCCTGCCTGCGCCCGTTCGATATCCTCGCGCGGCTCGGCGGCGATGAGTTCACGGCGCTGCTGGATCTTGAGGTGCCCGAGCAGGCGGCGAAGATTGCCGAGAAACTCATCGAGCGCGTCTCGGTCTGCCAGCAGATCGAAGGCATGGACGTGGCGCTGGGCGCCAGTATCGGCATCGCCACGTACCCGGACTGCGGCTCCAACCTCGACGGGTTGCTTCGCGCGTCCGACATCGCCATGTACGAGGCCAAGCGCGCCGGCCGCCAGCAGTATCGTTTCTACGATCACGAAATGAACGGCCGAGCCCGTTCACGGCTGATGCTTGAGGAAAGCGTACGTTCGGCCATCGAAAACCGCGACTTCAATATGGTCTATCAACCACAGGTCAGCATCCTCGACGGACGGACCCGAGGGTTCGAGGCGCTGCTGCGCTGGCAGCACCCCAGCGTTGGGGACGTACCGCCGGGCTTGTTCCTGCCGTTGCTGGAGGAGGCTCGGTTGATCAGTCGGCTGGGCAGCTGGATTTACCATCGCAGTGCGTCCCAGCGCAAAGTCTGGGAGCGGATGTTTCCCGACGACCTGGTGTTGGGCGTGAGCCTGAGCAGTACCCAGTTCGGCATGCCCAACCTGGTGACCGAGTTGCGCCAGGTCCTGGATCGCCATGCGTTGAAGCCACGGCAGCTGGAGGTCGAGATCACCGAAGACGCGCTGATGCGCAACCCCGACGAAACCCATAAGCAATTGCGCCTGCTGCGCCACCTGGGCGTGCGAGTGGCGCTGGACGACTTCGGTTCGGGGCCTTGCTCGCTGGCGCATCTGCGTGATCTCGAACTCGATACGCTCAAGCTTGATCGGCACTTGATCGCCCGCTTGCCGGACTCGCCCAGGGACGCTGCGCTGGCCGCCTCGGTGATCGACCTGTGCAAGCAATTGGGCTTGCGGGTGATCGCCGAGGGGGTCGAGACGCCGCAGCAGTATCACTGGCTCAAGGCCCATGGCTGTGAATATGTGCAAGGCTTCCTCGTGGCGCGGCCCTTGATGGCCGAGGACACAGATGCTTTCGCGCGACCATTCGACTGGAGCGCGGTGCCGGCCTGAATTCGCTACACTGGCGGCCTCCAGTGACTGTGTTGCCGTCCGATGACCGTGCTCAAATACCTCCAGGCGTACCCCGCCGCGCTGCAAGCCCAGGTGCAGCAACTGATTGCCGAGGATCGACTGGGCGATTACCTCCAACAACGCTATCCCGGCCGCCATCCGATCCAGAGCGACAAGGCGTTGTACGGCTATGCGCTGGATCTCAAGCAGCGCTACCTGCGTAACGCGCCGGCCATCGACAAAGTGCTGTTCGACAACCGCCTCGACCTGACTCATCGCGCGCTTGGGCTGCATACGGCGGTGTCGCGGGTACAGGGCGGCAAGCTCAAGGCCAAGAAAGAGATCCGCATTGCTTCTTTGTTCAAGGACGCAGCGCCCCAGTTTCTGGAAATGATCGTGGTGCACGAGTTGGCCCACTTCAAGGAATCGGACCACAACAAGGCTTTCTACCAGCTGTGCGAGCACATGCTGCCGGGCTATCACCAGCTGGAATTCGACCTGCGGGTGTACCTGACCTGGCGGGACCTGCAACAAGACAAGGGATGAGCGAATGGACGTCAGCAAGACCAAGAGCAGCTTCTATCGTCGACTGTACGTGGCTTACCTGATCGACAGCGGCCTGGCCAGCAACATTCCCGCGCTCACCGAAGTTACCGGCATGCCTCGGCGCACCGCCCAGGATACCGTCGTGGCGCTGGCGGACCTGGACATCCTCTGTGAATTCGAGCAGCAGGAGGGCGCGCGCAACCATGCCGGGCGGTATCGGATTCGCGATTGGGGGGCGATTGATTGCAAGTGGATCGAGCAGAATCTGCAGGGGATCAAGGCGGTGCTCGGTTATCCCTGAAGCGTCCGCGACTGGACTGACGCCTTCGCGAGCAGGCTCGCTCCCACAGGGGGCCTGGGTGGCAGCAAATCCCGTGCCTCTGTGGGAGCGAGCCTGCTCGCGAAGAGGGCCTCAGGGCCGATGCATCCCGATGTGCGGAATCCCATCCTCAAGATATTCCACGCCCACCACTTCAAACCCGTATCGCCCGTAATACCCCTGCAGATGCGCCTGGGCCGACAATGAGATCGACACGCCGGGCCAGTGCTTTTCGGCCTGCTTCAAGGCTTGTTCCATCAGTGTATGCCCCAGCCCTTGCCCTCGCGCCTCGGGGGCGATGACCACGCGGCCGATCACCACATCGCTGTTTCGCGAATGCGGATCGAGCAAACGAAGGTAAGCGACCAGGTGGTTGTCCTGCCAAGCCATCAGATGGCAGGTGTCGCCTTCAAGGTCCAGTCCGTCAACGTCCGGGTAGGCACAGTTCTGTTCGACGACGAAGACTTCGGCGCGCAGTTTCAGGATGGCGTATAGCTGTTCCTTGCTCAGGTCAGTGTGATGTTTGCAGACCCAGTCGATATCCATTTTTTGAATTTCCCAGAGAACCTGCTGCCGATATTAGGCGTCCTTGCGTCGGAAGTCTCTTTTCAATCGGTCGAAAAATCTGTGATAAAGACCAAAATGCCATCATCGATTTGTCGCGGTACTGCCTTCTTTATGTAATCTTCAATCCAGCGCTGCGCAGCGGTTTCGATGAGCTAACGTCAGGACCCGGATGCCTTGGGGAGTCCCTTGGGTTTCGGCTAAAAACAAACCGGGCTTTGAACCCGTCAAGGAAGTCAGGCATGCCGCGATTGCATCGAGCTCTTGCTTTGGTCGGGTTGCTGTTGCTGAGCCACAACGCCTGTGCGCAGAAACTGCGTCTGGTCGCCGATGCCTGGCCACCCTTTACCGACTCGACGCTGGTCAATGGCGGCCTTGCGACCGATATCGTCACCACCGCCCTGGCCCGCGCCGGTTATGCCAGTGACTTCGAGCAGGTGCCCTGGGCCCGGGCGATGCTGGGGATCAGCGAAGGGCGGTATGACGTGCTGATCAATGCCTGGTACGCCGAGGAACGCACCCATGTGGGCCAGTTCTCGGCCGAGTACCTGCTCAACCGCGTGCGGTTTATCAAGCGCAAGGACTCGCCCATCGACTTCGACAACCTGCAGCAGTTGTATGCCTATCCCATCGCCGTGGTTCGTGGCTACGCCTATTCCAAGGCGTTCGATGAGGACGAGAAGATGCAGAAAATCCCTGTGCATAATTTTGCTATGGCCGTGCGCATGCTCGCCGCCGACCGGGTGAAGCTGACGCTGGAAGACGAATACGTCGCCCGTTATTACCTGGCCCGCGAATCCGCCAAGGTGCGCAATGCCGTGGAATTTCTACCCAAGCCGTTGAGTGAAAACAGCCTGCATATCCTGGTCAGCCTGAAGAATCCCGAGCATGAGCAGATCGTCGCCGGGTTTGATCGGGAGATTGCGGCGATGAAGGCGGATGGGAGTTATCAGAAGTTATTGAAGGCGCATGGGATGTGAATCTGCTGTGCGGCTGATGGCCCCTTCGCGAGCAGGCTCGCTCCCACACTGAAAATGCCTGCCCCTGTGGGAGCGAGCCTGCTCGCGAAGACGATGGCATGGTCACCACAGCACTCAAGCCTCACTGGTGTCCTTGATCAGGTGCGCCGCCAGCGTGCGCAACGGCCCCAACTGCCGGCAGATCAACGCCAGTTGCGTCTGCACCAGCCGCTGGCCTTCGTCGATTTCATCGGGCATCAGCTCAAGCTCGCTGGCGAGGGCTTCTTCGTCGTCGCTCTGGATCGCGATCGGCTGTTTGCTCGCCAGGCCCTGGGCAATTTCATCGATGCTGGTCGCCAGCCTTGCTCCGGCGCCGTCGATCAGCTGCTCGCGCACCTCAGTCGGCAGTTGGGTGCCCCGGTGGGCCCCGAGCCCCGACAAGTAACTGAGCAGGGTGTGGGACAGCACCAGGAAGCGGAACCCTACGTCGGCCTCCTTACGGAAATGGCCCGGCTCCATCAGCATGTTCGCCAGCGTCGTGGACAGCGCCGCGTCGGCGTTATGGGCGTTGCGCCGGGCCAGGCGATAGGCCAGGTCGTCACTTTTGCCCGCGGCGTATTGCTGCATGATCTGGCGCAGGTAGATGCTGTTGCAGGTCAGCGTGTTGGCCAGCACCTTGTTCAGTCGCCGGCCCTGCCAGTCCGGCAGGAACAGGAACACCGCCAGCCCGGCGATCAGGCTGCCGAGCAAGGTATCGAACAGCCGGGGCAGCAGCAGCCCGTAGCCGTCGCCGACCTGATTGAAGCAGAACAGCACCATGACGGTGATCGCGGCAGTCGCCAGGGTGTAGCGGGTGGTGCGGTTGGTAAAGAACACCACCCCGGCGGCAATGGCGAAGCACGACTGCACCAGCGGATTGGGAAACAGGTCGAACAGCGCCCAGGCCACCGTCAGGCCGATGGCGGTGCCGATGATCCGTTGGCCGAGCTTGCGCCGCGTGGCGCCGTAGTTGGGCTGGCAGACGAACAGTGTGGTGAGGATGATCCAGTAGCCCTGGGAGGGGTGGATCAGGTGCACCATCGCGTAGCCCACGCTCAGCGCCAGGGGCAGGCGCAGGGCATGACGGAACAGTAGCGACGTCGGCGTGAGCTGCGTGCGCAGGCGGACCCAGACGTCCTTGAGGTTGCGTGGCGAGCGGTCCAGCAGGCTGCTGTCAGTGGCGTCGGCGAGGGCGTCGGGGTTGCTCGCGTCGCTGAGCAGGCGGTCCATCGTGCCGAGGTTGACCGACAACGCCCGCAGAGAGCGCAACAGGCCGCGCCAGGCCGGGTTGCTCTGGATGCGCAGGTGCTCCAGGGAAGCATGCAAATCGTTCAGGGCTTCGGCGAAGCTGTCGTCGTAGACGAACGGCTGGCGCAACTGGATGGACTCGGCCAGTGCCAGGCAAGCCTTGCCTTGCTGGCGCAGCAGGCGCTGGCAGCGGAACAGTACGTCGCTGTGGAAGAACGCCTCGGCCAGGGCGTTATAGGGATAGTGCGAGGAGCTGGCGCGTTCATGGATGTCCTGGGCAAGGAAGTACAGCTTCAGGTAGCGGCTGACTTTCGAGCCCGGCCGGCCATTGCCGACGCGGTGCAGGATGATTTCCTTCGCGCTGTTGAGCGCGGCCACCACCCGGCCATTCTGCTGGGCCAGCTCCAGGCGTCGGGCCTCGATATCCAGCTGACGGATCGGCTCCAGCAGCGATGACTTGAGTTTCAGGTAGCGCCCCAGTTCGCGGAACAGGCGCGCCAGGCTCTGCTGCACCGGCTGGTTGGAAAACAGCGCGTGCCACAACACCGAGAGCAGGCCATACCAGGCGGCGCCGGCCACCAGCAACACCGGCTCATGCCAGAAGTCCGTGATCGCACCGCCGCGCTGGTCCACGCCGATCATGGTGTAGACCGAAAGAATCAGGGTAGCCGAGGCAATCGCGCCATAGCGCTCGCCCAGGGCGCCGAGCATGGTCAGGCCGAAGGCCGCCAGGGCCAGGGCGACGATGAACAGGACGGGATAGGGAAACAGCAACTCCACCGACAGCGCGGCGATGCTGAAGCACACCAGCGTCACGGCCAGCGCGTTGAGGCGGCCTTGCCAGCTGTCGTCGGTCTCGGCCAATGCGCTGGCGATGATGCCGAGGAACAGCGGAATCAGCAGCGCCATCTTATCCAGGTACCAACACAGCACCATGCTGCCGGTCAGGGCGATGAACACCCGCACGCTATAGCTGAATTTATCCAACGCCCAAAGGCGACGCAGAGACTGGCTGAACGAGGTCGATGACATGAAGTGCACGGGCCTGACGGGCAATGACGCTAAATTGAGGCAGTAATGACGCCGATGCAATGGCGACGATCACATCCGGCAGCAAAAAGTGTTCCGGCATGCAAAGAACCCTGTGGCGAGGGAGCTTGCTCCCGCTGGGCTGCGAAGCGGCCCCTTCCCATGCGTCGCATTAATTCAGACCGAGTGCGATGGCTGTTTTGCGACTGCTGCGCAGTCGAGCGGGAGCAAGCTCCCTCGCCACAAAAGCGGACTCGACCCAGGGGGGGATCAGGCGTACTGCGCCGCCGCATACCCCGAAGCCCACGCCCATTGGAAGTTGAAGCCGCCCAGGTGACCGGTGACGTCGAGCACTTCGCCAATGAAATACAGCCCCGGGCTCTTCAGCGACTCCATGGTCTTGGAAGAAACTTCCCGGGTGTCGACGCCGCCCAGGGTCACTTCGGCGGTGCGGTAGCCTTCGGTGCCGGCGGGGACGATGTTCCAGCTCGCCAGCTTCTCGGCGATGTCCGCGAGTTCCGCGTGAGTGTATTGCTTCATCGGCTTGGAGACGAACCAGGTGTCGGCCAGCAGGTTGGCCATTTTCTTGGTGAACAACTCGCCCAAAAGGGTCTTGAGTTCGCTGTTCGGGCGTTCGGCCTGTTGCTGTTGCAGCCACTGCGGCACGTCGTGATCGGGCAGCAGGTTGATCTGCACCGTGTCGCCCGGCTCCCAGAACGACGAGATCTGCAAGATCGCCGGACCGCTCAAGCCGCGATGGGTGAACAGGATGTTCTCGCGAAAGCTCTGCTCGTTGCAGCTCACCAGACAGTCCACTGACGTGCCCGACAGTTCGGTGCACAGGCTCTTCAACTGATCGGTGATGGTGAACGGCACCAGCCCTGCCCGGGTCGGCAGCAGCTGGTGGCCGAATTGCCTGGCTACCTGATAGCCGAAGCCAGTCGCGCCCAGGGTCGGGATCGACAGCCCGCCCGTGGCGATCACCAGGGATTGGCAAGCGATGGGCCCGAGGGTGGTTTGCAGCTGGTAGCCGTCGGCGGTCTTCTCGATCTGCTCGATCGAGGTGTCCAGGTGCAGGTCGACGCCGGCCTGGTCACACTCGTCCAGCAGCAGGCCGAGGATGTCGCTGGATTTGTTATCGCAGAACAACTGGCCGAGTTTTTTCTCGTGATAGGGCACGCCGTGCTTGGCCACCAACGCGATGAAATCCCATTGGGTATAGCGGGCCAGGGCCGACTTGCAGAAGTGCGGGTTCTGCGAGAGGAAGTTGCCCGGTTCGGTGTACATGTTGGTGAAGTTGCAGCGTCCACCGCCCGACATGAGGATTTTCTTGCCGGCCTTGTTGGCGTGGTCCAGCAACATCACCTGCCGCCCGCGCCCGGCGGCGGTCAGCGCGCACATCAACCCCGCGGCGCCAGCGCCAATGATCACGACTTCGGTAGAGCGCAAAACGGTGTCCTCACATTCAGATGAGTATGGAGCTTTTGTGGCGAGGGAGCTTGCTCCCGCTGGGCTGCGAGCAGCCCTGAACAGACGATACGGTGCATCTGGAAGATCGCATCGTCTGGATTACGACTGCTGCGCAGCCGAGCGGGAGCAAGCTCCCTCGCCACAGGGTGAATCAACAGCAATCAGAGGATACGCACCCGCAACGAGCGTCCCTTGATCTTGCCATCGTTCAGGCGCTGCAAGGCCTGTTTGGCGATACCGCGCTCCACTGCCACATAGGCCTGGAAATCGAAAATCGCGATCTTGCCCACCTGGGCGCCAGGGATGCCGGCCTCGCCGGTCAGGGCGCCGAGGATGTCGCCGGGGCGCACCTTGTCCTTGCGTCCGGCACCGATGCACAGGGTGCTCATGGCCGGCAGCAGCGGACCGCCGCCCTGGGGCTTGAGGTTGTCCAACTGGTCCCAGCTCAACGGCGACTTCTGCAGTTGCTCGATGGCCTGGGCGCGATGGGCTTCGGACGGCGCCACCAGGCTGATGGCGATGCCTTTCTCCCCGGCGCGCCCGGTGCGGCCGACGCGGTGGATATGAATCTCCGAGTCCCGGGCCAGCTCGACGTTGATCACCATGTCCAGCGCATCGATATCCAGGCCACGGGCCGCCACGTCGGTGGCGACCAATACCGAGGTGCTGCGGTTGGCGAACATCGCCAGGACCTGGTCGCGGTCGCGCTGCTCCAGGTCACCGTGCAGGCCGACGGCGGAGATGCCCTTGGACGTCAGGTGATCGACGGTTTCCTGGACCTGCTGCTTGGTGAAGCAGAACGCCACGCAGGAGGCCGGGCGGAAATGCGCCAGCACCTTGACCACCGCGTCCATGCGCTCCTCGGGAGAGATCTCGTAGAAGCGCTGCTCGATCTGGGCGTCGGAGTGCAGCGCCTCGGCCTTGACCTGCTGCGGATTGCGCATGAACTTCGACGACAGTTGCTTGATGCCCACCGGGTAGGTGGCCGAAAACAGCAGCGTCTGGCGGCGTTCCGGGGTCTGCTGGATGATGTCTTCGATGGCGTCGTAGAAGCCCATGTCGAGCATGCGGTCGGCTTCGTCGAGGATCAGCGTGTTGAGGCCGTCGAGCACCAGCGAACCCTTGCGCAGGTGCTGCTGGATGCGTCCCGGCGTGCCGACGATGATGTGGGCACCGTGTTCGAGGGAGGCGATCTGCGGGCCGAACGACACGCCGCCGCACAGGGTCAGGACCTTGATGTTGTCTTCGGCGCGGGCCAGCCGGCGGATTTCCTTGGCGACCTGGTCGGCCAGCTCACGGGTCGGGCACATCACCAGGGCCTGACAGCCAAAGAAGCGCGGGTTGATCGGGTTCAGCAGGCCGATGCCGAAGGCCGCGGTCTTGCCGCTGCCGGTCTTGGCCTGGGCGATCAGGTCCATGCCCTTGAGGATCACCGGCAAGCTTTGCGCCTGGATCGGCGTCATCTGGGCATAACCGAGTGATTCGAGGTTAGCCAGCATGGCGGCGGACAGCGGCAAAGTATTAAAAGCGGTGGCAATGGTGGTCACGGGACTGGCCTGCAAAACAAAATGTCGCGCAGTGTAGCAGCCTCGTGCCACTTTCTTCGAAAGTTCTGGACGAGCTGTGGCGCAGCTCCGAAGCGGGAAGATTCCCCTGTGGCAAGGGAGCTTGCTCCCGCTGGGGTGCGAAGCGCCCCCAAAACCGGCCAACACGGTGCGCCTGAAGTATCGCGTCGTCTGGATTGCGTCTGCTGCGCAGCCGAGCGGGAGCAAGCTCCCTCGCCACAACAGCCCTATCGCCACATTAGTGCTCGATATGCTCATCCGGCCGCTTCACCCGCCGTCCGTCCTGCTTGGACAGCTGGGAAAAAATCGTCGCCGCCAGCATCGCCATGATGCCCACGGTCACGAAGGTCAACTGGAACGCGCCCAGCACCGTGTCCACGCCATCATTGCCGACCTGGGCGGTAAAGCCGCCGAGGAGCGCGCCGGCGCAGGCCACGCCGAGGCTCAGGGACAGTTGCGCCACCACCGACAGCAAGCTGTTGCCGCTGCTGGCGCTGGCGTCGTCCAGGTCGATCAGGGTCACGGTGTTCATCGCGGTGAATTGCAGCGAGTTTATTGCGCCAAGCACCGCCAGATGCGCCAGCAGCAGCCAGTACGGGGTCTGCTCGCTGACCAGGCCCATGCTCGCCAGCATCACGCCCAGGGCCAGGGTGTTGGCGGTAAGGACGATGCGATAGCCGAAGCGTTCGATCAACGGCCGGGCCACCGATTTGGCGACCATCGCCGCCGCCGCCAGGGGCAGCATGCTCATGCCAGCCTGGGAAGGTGAATAGCCCAGCGCCACTTGCAGCAGCAACGGCACCAGGAACGGCAACGCGCCGCTGCCCAGGCGCGCGAACAGGTTGCCGAGGATGCCCACGGCAAAGGTCCGGGTCTTGAACAGCGACGGCGGGAACAGCGCATTCTCGACGTGCCCGGCCCGCAACCAATAGGCCGCGAGGCAGGCCATGCCGCCGAACAGCAGCAACATCACCCGCAGGTGTGGCAGATGCAGTTCGCCCAGGCCTTCCATGGCGATGGTGATCAACACCATAGCGGCGCCAAACAGCAGGAACCCCAGCCCATCGAACCGCGTGCGCTCGCTGCCGCGCAGGTCCGGAATGAATTTCCAGACGGCATAGCAGCCGATTACCCCCACCGGCAGGTTGATGATGAAAATCCAGTGCCACGTCAGGTACTCGACCATCCAGCCACCCATGGTCGGGCCGATCAGCGGGCCCAGCAGGCCGGGGATGGTGATGAAACCCATGATCCTCACCAGCTCCGAACGCGGGTACGCCCGTAGAACTACCAGCCTGCCCACCGGCAGCATCAGCGCGCCACCCAGGCCCTGGACGACCCGGGCGCCGATCAGCATGCTCAACGAATTGGACAACGCGCACAGCAACGAGCCGAAGCTGAACAGCAGGATCGCGCCGAAGAAAATCTTTTTGGTGCCAAAGCGGTCGGCGATCCAGCCCGAGGCCGGGATCAGCAGGGCCACCGTGAGCATGTAGGCGATGATCACGCCTTGCATGCGCAGCGGGTTCTCCGCCAGGTCGCTGGCCATGGCAGGCAGGGCAGTGTTGAGGATGGTCCCGTCCAGGGACTGCATGAAGAAAGCGATTGCCACGACCCACGGAAGCCAGCGGGCGGTGACGGCGTCGAGCGGGGCGCGGTTGGGCATGGGACCTCTTGTGTGAAAAAGTGAACAATTTCCTGTGGCGAAAACGCTTTTGTGGCGAGGGAGCTTGCTCCCGCTGGGGTGCGGAGCACCCCCAAGCCGGTGAACACGGTGTGCCTGAAATATCGCGCCGCCTGGGTTGCGACTGCTTCGCAGCCGAGCGGGAGCAAGCTCCCTCGCCACGGGAACTACGAGTTATAGCGTCAGCGTGAGCCTCTTCACCAACGCCCCCGGCAGCAGCATCGAAGCCGTGGCCCGCTGGCTGTAGGTACTGGCCGAAAGCAGAAGTTCCCGCTCCCGGGTCAGGCCTTCGAGTTGCGAGCCGAGCAGGCTGTAGACGCTGTCGTCGAAACGCATGGTGCTCACCGGCGCCTGGATCTGGCCATCCTCGACCCAGAACGTGGCGAAACGGGTCATGCCGGTCAGGCGCGCCGCCGGTTGGTCCGAGTAGTTCAGGTACCAGAGGTTGCTGATGTACAAGCCGGTGCCGAGTTCTTCGAGAACGTGCCTTAGCGCCAGATGACCCTCTTTCATTTCCAGCGCGGTAGGGTATTCATAGCTGCTGGCGCCGTTGGCGGTAAGACCGTATTCGGCGGCGCTGCGGGAATTGACCAGCCGTGCGTTGGCCGTGCCCTTGGCAATCAGCCCCAGGTCATCGCGAGGATAACCTTCGTCGGAAAATGCCGGGCTCAGGGAGCCGCTGACCTGCTCCGTCAACCAGACGTTGGGGCTGAAGTGGGCTTCGCCGGCGTAGAACTTCTGCAGCGGGCTTTGCTTGCTGGCGATTGCACGGGCCGAGAACCCGCCCCAACTGAGCATGCCCATGATTTCTTCCAGCGCGGCTGGCGCCAGGTAGGCGCGGTATTCACCGGGCGGCAGCGTACGCAGTGGTCGGCCGAGGAATTGCAGCTGTTCGCGTGCCTGTTCGAAACGTTGGGCGAACCCTTCGCTGCTCCAGGCGTGGCCTGCATAACTGGCTTTCACGGCCTGGCCGTTCTCATGGAACAAGCTGAAGTCGAAATTGAAACTGTTGGCCTGATGCCAGCCGAAGGCACCCGAGGAACTGGCAAAGCCCCGGCTGATCGGCCCGGCCGCATAGAACCCCACCAGGTCCAGGCCTTCTGCGGCGCGGGTGATTTCGCCGACCGCCTGCTCCGTCTCGGGCAATGGGTGATCCTGCACATTGTTGCTCTGCCAGTGGTTGTGGTTGAGCAGCAGGTAGGGATCGGCGGGCAACAACGGCAACGTCTCGCGCAACTGTTGCAGGCCTTCGCCCAGGCGTTGCAGATCGGTCTCGGTGTCGCCGGACAAGGTGATCTGCAAGTCGGCATGGCGGCCGTCGTTGATCAGCTTGAGGTTGATATTGGCCTGTTGGACCTGCCCGGCCTGGCGAACCTTGCCGTGGTTGAAGCGCACGAAAGCCGAAGACTCGGCGGCATAGCCGAGGGTGAACTGTTCGGGCTCACGCAAGGCATCGCGCAGCCAATCGACCAACGCCTTGAACGCCCCGGCCTCATTAGTGACGGTGCTCATCAGGCATCTCCCCCAAATACGTCAACGTTGCTGAACACGCAGGCCGGCGAAGCATGGCCGACGCGGATGACCTGGTTCGGTTCACCCTTGCCACAGTTCGGCGTGCCGAGGACCTGGGAAGTGCTGGCGTCGCCCACGGCCCTCAAGCTTTTCCAGAACTGCGCGGAAATGCCCCGGTAGTTCGGATTTTTCACCACGCCCTTGAGCTCGCCGTCTTCGATCAACTGGCCCCATTCGCAGCCAAACTGGAATTTGTTACGGGCGTCATCGATGGACCAGGAGCGGTTGGTGCGCATCAGCACGCCGTGCTCGATGCCTTGGATCAGTTGCTCCAGGGATTGGTCGCCGGGCTCGATGTTCAGGTTCGCCATGCGGTCGATGGGCGGACGATTCCAACTGCAGGCGCGGCTGTTGGCGACCCCGTCGAGGCCGGCGCGGAACTGCGACAGCGCACCGCCCAGTGGGCGCAACAGCAAGCCTTCGCGAATCAGGAACTGTTTGCTGGCAGCGCTGCCGTCGTCGTCATGGCTGTAGCTGGCCAGTTCTTCCGGGATGTCCGGGTCGAACGTCACGTTCAGCAGGTTGGAGCCGTATTGCAGGCGTCCGAAATCGCTGGTCTTGACGAAACTGGTGCCGGCGTAATTGCGCTCGTCGCCGAGGATGCGGTCCAGTTCCAGCGGGTGACCGATGGATTCGTGGATCTGCAGCATCATCTGGTCGGGCATCAGCAACAGGTCGCGTGGGCCTTGCGGGGTGTTTGGCGCCATCAGCAATTGCAGGGCCTGGTCGGCGATCTTCGGCCCGGCACCGATCAGGCCGCAGCGGTTGATCACATCGAAGCCGCCCTGCTGACCGAAGTTCTCGCGGCCCAGGGTGCGCGTCTGGCTGTCGTGCCCGTCGAAGGCGGTGACGTCCAGGGCCGGGTAGATGAAGCGCTGGGCCTGGCGCAGTTCGGCGCCGGCGCTGTTGAGGTAGATCTGCTCGACCTGGGTCAGGCCGATACTGGCCTGCCAGTTCACCAGGCGCTCGTCCGTCGGCACCGCTGCCGATTCGTCGCCGAGCAGTTGGTAACAATCGCTCAGTGGAGGGAACGCCTGGTCGAAATGCGGTGAGAAATAATCGGCGCGGTCGCTGGAGACCGGCTGCTCGCGCAAGTCGAGCAAGGCGTGGGGCTTGAGCCGGCGGGCCTGTTGCTCGGCGCGTTCGAGCGCCGCTTGCAGGCCGGCCTGGGACAAATCGTTGGTGGCCGCATAGGCTTCGACGCCATTGACCCGCACGGTGAGCATCGCACCTTCGTCGCGGCTCAGGCTGGGCGGCTCGGCGACATTCTTGCGCACCGACAGGTGCTGACCGGACTCTCGGACGTAACGCAGGGAAAAGAATTCAGCGCCCGTGCGCAATGCAGCAAACCGCTGCTTGAGCTGGGGATGGAAATCGAACATGAAACCTCCTTGTCTGGAGTGACGATGCAGCGAGGTGCGGCGCGTTGACGCGGGCGGCTCTAGAGTAGGCCTGGGGTGGGGGAGGGATCAAGGCAGATGGGGATTTTGCGGTGTGGCAGTCAGAGAAATATTCTGAATGGGCTGGCCCCTTCGTCGGATCGCCGCCCGGAGCAGGCTCGCTCCCACAGTAGGTTTTCAGTGGTCACAAAGCCTGTGTCCACCACCAAACCTTTGTGGGAGCGAGCCTGCTCCGGGCGGCGATCCGACGAAGGCCGCGCCTGGGTCTTGAACCTTACTGGGCGGCAGTCGCCACTTCACGCAGAGGCTTGCCACGCACCGGCGCATCGTCGGCCACGTAGTACGGCGCGGTACTGCGCGGCAGGGGCTTGCGACCGCGGATCCTGTCGGCGATTTTCTCGGCCATCATAATCGTCGGCGCGTTCAGGTTGCCGGTGGTGATGATCGGCATGATCGAGGCATCGACTACCCGCAGGCCTTGCATGCCATGCACACGGCCTTCGCCATCGACCACCGCCATGTCGTCGGTGCCCATCTTGCACGAGCAGGACGGGTGGAACGCGGTTTCGGCGTGCTCGCGGATGAACTGGTCCAGTTGCTCGTCGGTCTGCACCTCGATGCCCGGGCTGATCTCGCGGCCGCGGAACGGGTCGAGCGCCGGCTGTTGCATGATCTCGCGCGTCAGGCGGATGCCGTCGCGAAATTCCTGCCAGTCCTGTTCGGTGGCCATGTAGTTGAAGAGGATGCTCGGGTGTTGGCGCGGATCCTTGGACTTGGCCTGGATACGGCCACGGCTCGGCGAACGCATGGAGCCCATGTGCGCCTGGAAGCCGTGTTCCTTCACGCCATTACTGCCGTTGTAATTGATCGCCACCGGCAAGAAGTGGTACTGGATGTTCGGCCACTCGAAGTCCGGGCGGGTGCGGATGAAACCACCGGCCTCGAACTGGTTGCTGGCGCCGATGCCGGTGCCGTTGAACAGCCACTCGGCACCAATGGCCGGCTGGTTGTACCAGAGCAGCGACGGGTACAGCGAAACCGGCTGGGTGCAAGCGTATTGCAGGTACAGCTCCAGGTGGTCCTGGAGGTTTTCACCAACGCCCGGCAGGTCGTGGACCACCGGAATGTCGAGGTTTTCGAGCAGTTTTGCCGGACCGACGCCGGAGCGTTGCAGGATCTGCGGCGAAGCGATGGCGCCGGAGCACAGCAGCACTTCCTTGCGGGCCCGCGCTTCGACGCGCTCTTCAGCGGCGCCCACCAGGTAACGCACGCCGACCGCACGCTTGCCTTCGAACAGGATCTTGTCGGTCAGCGCGTGGGTGACGATGGTCAGGGTGGAGCGCTTCTTGGCGATGTCCAGGTAACCGCGCGCGGTACTGGCGCGACGGCCATTGGGCGTCACGGTGCGATCCATCGGACCGAAGCCTTCCTGCTGGTAGCCGTTGAGGTCTTCGGTACGTGGATAACCGGCTTGCACGCCGGCTTCGACCATGGCGTGGAACAGCGGGTTGTTGCCGGGCTTGGGCGTGGTCACGCTGACCGGACCGTCGCTGCCGTGGTAGTCGTTCGGGCCGATGTCGCGGGTTTCGGCTTTACGGAAATACGGCAGGCAGTCCAGGTAGGTCCAGTCTTCCAGGCCTGGCAGCTTGGCCCAGTTGTCATAGTCCAGGGCGTTGCCGCGGATGTAGCACATGCCGTTAATCAGCGAAGAACCGCCCAGGCCCTTGCCGCGACCGCATTCCATGCGGCGGCCGTTCATGTGCGGCTCCGGGTCGGTCTCGTAGGCCCAGTTGTAGCGCCGGCCTTGCAGCGGGAACGCCAGGGCGGCGGGCATTTGCGTGCGGAAGTCCAGGCGATAGTCCGGGCCGCCGGCTTCGAGCAGCAGCACGGTGACGCCTTCGTCTTCGGTCAGGCGGGTGGCCAGGGTGTTACCGGCCGAGCCGGCACCGATGATGATGTAATCGAATTCTTGGGACATGAAATGCACCCTCTTTTGAATTGGGTTCAGGTCGCGGTTGCCGAGATGCCTATCTTGCGTGGCGAGGGAGCTTGCTCCCGCTCGGCTGCGAAGCAGTCGCAAACAGGGCGACCGTGTTCTGTCTGGATGACCTTGGGGGCTGAAGTGGGGCCGCTTTGCGGCCCAGCGGGAGCGAGCTCCCTCGCCACAAAAGCCCCCTCAGGCTCGTGTCAGATCAGAACACCGAGGCGTAATCGCCCATTTCGACCTGTACCGATTTGATGCGCGTGTAGTTGGTCAGCGAACTGATGCCATTCTCCCGACCCACGCCCGATTGCTTGTAGCCACCGACCGGCATTTCCGCCGCGGACTCGCCCCAGGCGTTGATCCAGCAGATGCCTGCTTCGAGCTGATGGATCACGCGGTGGGCGCGGTTCAGGTCGCGGGTCACGACGCCGGCGGCCAGGCCGAAGTCAGTATCGTTGGCGCGGCGGATCACTTCTTCTTCGGTGTCGTAGGTGAGGATGCTCATCACCGGGCCGAAGATTTCTTCACGCACGATGGTCATGTCATCGGTGCAATCGGTGAATACGGTCGGTGCGACGAATGCGCCCTTGGCGAATTCACCCTCGGTCAGGCGACCGCCGCCACACAACAGGCGCGCGCCTTCGGCCTTGCCCTTCTCGATGTAGCCCAGCACGCTTTCCATGTGGGCGAAGCTCACCAGCGGACCGAAATTGGTGTTTTCGTCTTCCGGATTGCCGATGCGGATGCGCGCCACGCGTTCGGCGATCTTGGCTTCGAACGCTGCCTTCAGATGGCTCGGCACGAACACGCGGGTGCCGTTGGTGCACACCTGGCCGGAGCTGTAGAAGTTGGCCATCATCGCGGTGTCGGCGGCGCGATCCAGGTCGGCGTCGTCGAAGATGATCAGCGGCGACTTACCGCCCAGCTCCATGGTCACGTCCTTGAGCGAAGAACTCGAAGCGCTGGCCATGACTTTCTTGCCGGTGTCGGTGCCGCCGGTGAAGGAGATTTTCTCGATGCGCGGGTGCTCGGTCAGCCAGGTGCCGACTTCACGGCCACTGCCGGTCAGCACGTTGAACACGCCCGCTGGAACACCGGCCTCGGTGTAGATCTCGGCCAGTTTCAGGGTGGTCAGCGAGGTCACTTCGCTGGGCTTGAAGATCATCGCGTTGCCGGCTGCCAGGGCCGGGGCGGACTTCCACAAGGCAATCTGGATCGGGTAGTTCCACGCGCCGATACCAGCGACCACGCCCAGGGGCTCGCGACGGGTATAGATGAACGAAGTGCTGCGCAGCGGAACCTGCTCGCCTTCGATGGCGGGCACCAGGCCGGCGTAATATTCCAGCACGTCGGCACCAGTGACGATGTCGACGTATTTGGTTTCGGAGAAGGATTTGCCGGTGTCCAGGGTTTCCAAGGCGGCCAGTTCATCGTTGCGTTCGCGCAGGATGTCGACGGCGCGGCGCAGGATGCGCGAGCGCTGCATGGCGGTCATCGCGGCCCAGACTTTCTGGCCCTTTTCGGCGCTGACCACGGCGCGCTCGACGTCCTCGAACGTCGCGCGCTGCACCAGGGCGAGAACTTCACCGTTGGCCGGGTTGATGGCTTCGAAAGTGGCGTCGCCGCTGGCATCGCTGTACGCGCCATCGATGTAGAGTTTTTGCAGTTCGAAACGGGCCATAAAGTCCTCGCAAGTGCATGAGTGGTTGGCTAGCCACCGAGCGTGTCGTTTATAGCTGACTACGCGCTGCGGTGACGGTTCAGGAGTCGAGCGGTTCGGTGTGCTCTGGCGCTCCTGCCTTGGCCAGTTGGAAATCCATGTATTCGTAAGCGATCTGGTGTGCCTGGGCGGTATCGAACGCGTCTCCCGACAGCGCCCCGCGCAGCCACAAACCGTCAATCAGGGCGGCCAGGCCCCGTGCCGCGCTGCGTGCCTGGTCAACGGGCAAGACGCGGCGGAACTGGCAACACAGGTTGGAATACAGACGGTGATCGTTGATCCGCTGCAACCTGTGCAATGACGGGTGGTGCATGCTGGTGGCCCAGAAGGCCAGCCAGGTTTTCATTGCCGGGCCGTTGACCTGGCTGGCGTCGAAATTGCCTTCGATGATCACCTTCAGGTGAGCTCGCGGGCTTGGATCCGTCAGCGCTTGACGCCGCGCGGTGACGTTCTCGCTCAAGACACTCATCAGGTACTGGGCCGTGGCCGCGATCAGGCCATTCTTGTCCTGAAAGTAGTGACTGATGATGCCGTTCGAAACGCCGGCCAAACGGGCGATCAGCGCAATGCTGGCGTCCCCCATTCCGACCTGGTCGACAGCCTGCAAAGTGGCTTCGATCAACTGCTGGCGGCGGATGGGTTGCATACCGACCTTGGGCATCTGCACATCTCCTTAGGCCATCGGGCGGACGAGTCTTCGCCTGCCTTCATGAGGGCCAGTCTATTTTGTTTTGATTGAACGTTCAATCAACAAAGAATAAGCTCTGCGACAAATCGTCGCGATTTACGAAATTTCCTACACGTAAATGGCGTAAATAAACGGACATCAAGGGCCTCACACCCACGCATCGCGGGGGCAAGGGCTTCCAGGGTGTCTTTATAACACCCGCCGGTCGGCTGCCAACTCATCGATCGGGCGGGTATTGCGTTGCCTAGTCCTTCTCTCGCACTGCCTGGAGCATCCGTGCAATGAGTTCTGCCTTGCTAATAAAGACCCCGCCGCAGAAGGTGACGGTCAACGGTTGGGTGTTCTACACCTCCACCGCGCTGATTCTGTTGTTGACGGCCACCCTGATCATCGCCCCGCAGGAGGCCGGCCGGTTGCTCGGCATTGCCCAGGCGTGGCTATCGCGCAGCTTCGGCTGGTACTACATGGTGGTCATCGCCGCTTACCTGGTCTTTGTGGTCGGCCTGGCGTTTTCTTCCTATGGCAAGCTCAAGCTGGGCAGCAAGGACGACACGCCGGATTTCAGTTATGGCGCCTGGGCCGGGATGCTGTTTTCCTCGGGCATCGGCATTTCGCTGTTGTACTTTGGCGCATCCGAGCCACTGGACCATTTTTTCAACCCGCCCGAAGGCGTCGCCGGTAGCAACCAGGCTGCGCGCCAGGCGGTGCAGCTGACGTTTTTGCATTGGGGTCTGCACGGATGGGCGATCTACGCCCTTGTGGGCCTGGCCGTGGCCTATTTCGCCTACCGGCACAACCAGCCGCTGGCGTTGCGTTCGGCCTTGTATCCGCTGATGGGCGAACGCTGGGTCAAGGGCGCGGCCGGTCATGCGGTGGATGGCTTCGGCATGTTCGTGACGTTGCTGGGGCTGGTGACCAACCTGGGGATCGGTTCGCTGCAAGTCGCCTCCGGGCTGGAAAACCTGTTTGGCATGGAGCACAGCAACACCAACCTGCTGATCGTGATCATCGTGATGAGCAGCGTGGCGACCATCGCCGCCGTGTCCGGCGTGGAGAACGGCATCCGCCGGCTATCCAACCTGAACATCGTGCTGTTCAGCGGTTTGCTGATCTTCGTCTTGCTGTGCGGGCCCACGCTGCACTTGCTCAACGGCTTCGTGCAGAACATTGGCGACTACCTCAATGGCGTTGTGCTCAAGACGTTCGACCTGTACGTGTATGCGGACGACAACGCCAAGTCGGGCCGCTGGATGGGCCTGTGGACGCTGTTCTACTGGGCCTGGTGGATTTCCTGGGCGCCATTTGTCGGCATGTTCATCGCGCGGATTTCCCGTGGCCGCACCGTGCGCGAGCTGGTGGCCGGTGTGCTGCTGATTCCCCTGGGCTTTACCTTGGCCTGGCTGTCGATTTTCGGTAACTCGGCGCTGGATCTGGTGATGAACCACGGTGCGGTGGAGCTGGGCAAGACCGCACTGACGCAGCCGTCGATGTCGATCTATCAGCTGTTGGAATATTACCCGGCGTCGAAAGTGGTGATCGGCGTGTCGATCTTTGTCGGTTTTGTGCTGTTCCTGACCCCGGCGGATTCCGGCGCGGTGATGATGGCCAATCTCTCGTGCACGGGTGGCAACGTCGATGAAGATGCCCCCCACTGGTTGCGGATCTTCTGGTCGGTGGTGATCACGCTGGTGACCATCGGCCTGCTGTTCGCCGGTAACTTCGAAGCCATGCAAACCATGGTCGTGCTGGCCGGACTGCCGTTCTCGGTGGTGCTGGTGTTCTTCATGTTCGGCCTGCACAAGGCAATGCGCGAGGATGTGCGGGTTGAGCAGGAGCGGGCGGAGTTGGCGGGGTTGGGTAGGGTTTTTAGCTGACCCTCTGTCTGGCCCAGCTCTTGTGGCAGAGGGGCTTTTGTGGCGAGGGAGCTTGCTCCCGCTGGGTTGCGAAGCGACCCCAAACCGGCCAACACGGTGAACCTGAAGGTTAGTGTCACCTGGATTGCGACTGCTGCGCAGTCGAGCGGGAGCAAGCTCCCTCGCCACGGGATAGCATTCCAAATCTTGTCCAAACAAAAACGCCGCGATCATCTCGCGGCGTTTTTGTGTGCCCGGGCTCAGCCCAGGTTCTTGCCGAGCAGCGCGTGGTACAGCTCGCTGTCGCCGAGGATCCCGACGACCTTCTGGTTATCGTGGAGCACCAGCTTGTTGCCGGTCTGGTAGCGGATCTGCAAGGCGTCGCGCATGCCGATGCTGGAGTCCACCAGGGTCGGACGGCGGCCGAGGCCCTCGACGGCCTGGCCCGGTGCCCAGTTCTGCAGGTCCAGCGCGGCGCCGTTCTGGCGGGCGCCCTTGATGGTGTTGCCTTCGGCCAGGTCGAGCCATGAATCGCCGCCCGGGTCCAGGCACACGGAACCGTTGATGCGCTTGCAGTTGTCCAGGGTGCGCATCAGGCTGCGTCCGCAGAGCACGTTGAGCGGGTTGGTGTGGGCGACGAAGGTGCGCACGTAGTCATCCGCCGGGTTCAGCACGATCTGTTCCGGCTTGCTGTACTGGATGATGCGGCCGTCTTTCATGATCGCGATGCGGCTGCCCAGTTTCAGGGCCTCGTCGAGGTCATGGCTGACGAATACGATGGTCTTGCTCAGCTTGCGCTGCAACTCCAGCAGTTCGTCCTGCAGGCCTTGGCGGATCAGCGGGTCGAGGGCCGAGAAGGGTTCGTCCATGAGCAGGATATCGGCGTCCATCGCCAGGGCGCGCGCCAGGCCGACCCGTTGTTGCATGCCGCCGGACAGCTCGTCGGGCTTCTTGTTGCGCCACTGGGTGAGGCCCACCAGCTCCAGCTTTTCATCCACCAGCTTCTTGCGTTCCTTCTCCGGGCGGCCCTGCATTTCCAGGCCGAAGCTGATGTTCTCGCGCACTGTCAGCCAGGGCATCAGGGCAAATTTCTGGAAGACCATGGCGATGCGCTTGGTGCGCATCATCTTCAATTCGGCGGGGGTGCAGGAGGCGATGTCGATCTGGCGGCCTTCGTGTTCGACGAACAATTTGCCGCGACTCACTGTGTTCAAGCCGTTGATGCAGCGCAGCAGGCTCGACTTGCCGGAGCCGGAGAGGCCCATCAATACGCAGATCTCGCCTTTTTCGACATCCAGGCTGGCCTTTTCCACGCCGACGATCTGCCCGGTCTGCTTCAGGATTTCGTTGCGGGTCATGCCCTTGTCGAGCAGCTTGAGGGCTTCGCGTGGATCTTTGGAGAAGATCACGTCGACCTCTTCGAAGCGGATTATGCTCATGCGTCACCCCCTACTTTGGCGTCGGGTTGTTTGCAGATTCGGTCGAGCATGATCGCCAGCAATACGATCGCCAGGCCGGCTTCGAAGCCCAGGGCGATATCGGCGGTGTTCAGTGCGTTGACCACGGGTTTGCCCAGGCCGTCGGCACCGACCAGCGCCGCGATGACCACCATCGACAGCGACAGCATGATGCATTGGGTGATGCCGGCGGCGATGCTCGGCATGGCATGGGGCAATTCAATGCGAGAGAGGAGTTGGCGACGGGAGCAGCCGAAGGCTTTGCCGGCGTCCATCAGTTCGTCGGGAACGTCGCGGATGCCCAGGTAGGTGAGGCGGATGGGCGCGGCAATCGCGAACACCACCGTGGAGATCAGTCCCGGGACCACACCCAGACCGAAGAGGGTCAGGGTAGGAATGAGGTAGACGAAGGTCGGTACGGTCTGCATCAGATCGAGCACCGGACGCATCATGGTGTAGAACATCGGCTTGTGCGCGGCAACAATGCCCAGCGGCACGCCGATCAGCACGCAGACCAGGGTCGCGAACAGCACCTGGGCGAGGGTTTCCATGGTTTCCTGCCAGTAACCCAGGTTTAGGATCAGCAGGAACGAGGCGATGACAAAAACGGTCAGGCCCCATTTGCGCTGAATGAAATGCGCCAGCAGGGCAATGAGGCCGATCAGGGCCAGGGGATTGAACCAGGTCAGCGCAAACGTCACGCCGTGAATCATCGTTTCCAGAAACATCGCGATGGCATCGAAAGTGTTGGCGCCGTTTTGCGTCAACCATTCGACAAAGCCCGCGATGTACTGGCCCAAGGGTATTTTCTGATCAATAAGCATGGTAGTGAACTTCCGCATGCAAGGAATAAACAGCCCGGGCGAGTGAACTCGCCCGGCATAAGCTTTTACTGCGCGAGCTTGGCTTTCACGGCCTCCAGGCCAGGTTTACCGTCGATGGTGGTGACGCCGGCGAGCCAGGTGTCGAGCACCTGTGGGTTTTTCTTCAGCCAGGCCTTGGCGGCGGCTTCAGGCTTCATCTTGTCGTCCAGCACGTTGCCCATCAGCGTGCTTTCCATGTCGAGGGTGAAGACCAGGTTTTTCAGCAGTTGGCCGACGTTGCCGCATTCCTGGGCGTAGCCCTTGCGCGTGTTGGTGTAGATGGTTGCCTGGCCGAAGTTCGGACCGAAGAATTCATCCCCACCGGTGAGGTATTTCATCTTGAAGCGGGTGTTCATCGGGTGCGGTTCCCAGCCCAGGAACACCACGGCGGTGTTACGGCGCTGGGCGCGATCGACCTGCGACAGCATGCCGGCTTCGCTGGATTCGACCACCTTGAAGCCAGCGTCCTTGAGACCGAAGGCGTTCTTGTCGATCATGCTCTGGATCAAGCGGTTGCCGTCGTTGCCCGGTTCGATGCCGTAGATCTTGCCGTCCAGTTCCTTCTTGAACTTGGCGATGTCGGCGAAATCCTTCAGACCCTTTTCATACAGCTCTTCGGGGACGGCCAGGGTGTACTTGGCGTTCTCCAGGTTGGCGCGCAGGGTTTCCACGGTGCCGGCTTCGCGGTAGGCCTTGATGTCGTTTTCCATGGTCGGCATCCAGTTGCCGAGGAAAACGTCCATGTTCTTGCCGTCGGCCAGGGATTTGTAGGTCACTGGTACGGAGATCATGGTGGTCTTGGTCTTGTAGCCGAGGGCGTCGAGCACGACGCTGGTGGTAGCGGTGGTAACGGTGATGTCGGTCCAGCCGACATCGGAGAAGTTGACGGTGCTGCACTGAGCGGGCTCTGCAGCGTTGGCCAGCATCGGAAGACTCAGCATGGCGGCCAACAACAACGGCTTGGAACCTTTCATGGGTGGACTCCTGGTGTTTTATCGGCAGTGTCCGGTCGGGGACAACCGCGCTTTTTTGCTTTTTTAATGTTGCGGTTGGTGGCGCGTGGGCACCCTGGGTGACACGCGGCCTTGCAAACGAGCCGTAACCGATCATGTACCAGTGCAAATCCGACGCCTACAGGGTGCGTCGTATCCAGTACAGGGAGGGTCGCATCCAGTGTTGGTGACGTCGTTTACAGATTTTTTCCGCCCCCGGCTGGCTTCTGACACGCAAAAAAACGTCGTAAAACCTGGGCGACAAGGGCGCGGCGCTGCTGGGCATGATTGCGTCGGTGTCAGACGTCGAAAACCGATTCAAAAGCCGGATGATGCGGCCATCCCGGCGTTGAGCGTAGCAGCTCCGCCACCGGGCGCTCCTGCGCCCGGATGTGACCGTTCTGGAGATCCAAGGCATGGCAATCAGCGTGTTCGACCTGTTCAAGATCGGTATCGGCCCGTCCAGTTCCCATACCGTGGGCCCCATGCGCGCCGCGGCGCTGTTCGTTGAAGCACTGCGGGCGAAGGCGTTGCTGCACGATGTGCGCCGGGTCGAGGTGCAGTTGTACGGTTCGCTGTCAGCGACCGGCATCGGCCATGGCAGCGACAACGCCACGATCATGGGCCTGATGGGCGAATGGCCTGACGCGATCGACCCGTCGCAGATCGGCACGCGCATCGAGCTGCTGCGCGAAACCGGGACCTTATTGCTGGATGGGCGTCTGCCGGTGCCTTTTGTCTGGTCGCGCGACATGCGCCTGATCGACGAGAACCTGCCGTTCCACCCTAACGCGATGACCTTGATTGCCGAAGGCGCGAGCGGCGAATTGCACCGCGACACGTACTATTCCATCGGCGGAGGTTTTGTCGTTGACCAGGCCCAGGCTTCCAGCGGCGTGGTGGACCTGGACAGTACCGAACTGCCGTACGATTTTTCCAGCGCCGAAGAACTCCTGGCCCTGTGCCGCACGCACAACCTGCGGGTGGCCGAGTTGATGATGGCGAATGAAAAGGTCTGGCGCTCCGAGGAGGAGATCCGCAGTGGCCTGATGAAACTCTGGCGGGCCATGCAGGATTGTGTTGAGCAAGGCCTCAAGCACGAAGGCATCCTGCCCGGCGGCCTGAACGTGCGGCGGCGGGCGGCCAAGTTGCATCGCAGCCTGCAGGAACTGAACAAACCGAACGTGATCGGCTCGACCTTGAGTGCCATGGAATGGGTCAACCTGTTCGCCCTGGCGGTCAACGAGGAAAATGCCGCCGGCGGGCGCATGGTCACGGCGCCGACCAATGGCGCGGCGGGGATCATTCCGGCGGTGCTGCACTACTTCATGAAATTCAGCGAAGCGGTGACCGACGCCAACGTGGTGGATTATTTCCTCAGCGCAGCGGCGGTGGGGATTTTGTGCAAGAAGAACGCTTCGATCTCCGGCGCCGAAGTCGGCTGCCAGGGCGAAGTCGGCTCGGCCTGCGCCATGGCGGCGGCGGGCCTGGCGGAAATCCTCGGCGCCACGCCGGAGCAATTGTGCAACGCCGCGGAAATCGGCCTGGAGCACAACCTTGGCCTGACGTGCGACCCGGTCGGCGGCCTGGTCCAGGTGCCCTGCATCGAGCGCAACGCGATTGCCGCGGTGAAAGCCATCAACGCCGCGCAAATGGCCCTGCGCGGCGACGGCCAGCACTTCATCTCCCTCGACCGGGTGATCCGCACCATGCGCGACACCGGCGCCGACATGCATGACAAATATAAAGAGACATCGCGGGGCGGGTTGGCGGTGAGCGCGGTGGAGTGCTGATTCAGGATTCACAAGATAATTCCGTGGCGAGGGAGCTTGCTCCCGCTGGGGCGCGAAGCGTCCCCTTTGCGGTTTTCTGACACGCCGAGGTGCCCGACTCAGGGCCGCTCCGCAGCCCAGCGGGAGCAAGCTCCCTCGCCACAGGTATCGAGAAAAACCGCTCGTAAAATGAACACCGCTGCAAAAACACGCCACGTTTTGGCGCGTCGCAAACAGACAAGACCTGACTTATCGGTCACGCCATTGTCCGCCGCGCTACCGTCCGTCCCCGCGCTTGCGGTGACATCCGCCGTGCAAGCGGCGCAGCCCAGTTACCACAAGTGCTACCGATCTGCTCACAGCCCACTGTGGCAGGTGCCTGGGGCCGTTGATGGCACTTTCAAACCAGCCCCGACAGGCCCTTTGAATAGACAGGTCGGCATGTCGTTTTCAGGATTTATTGAACGCGCATTCAAATTTAGGCATGGCAATTGCTCTGTCCCGATAAAGCCCCGTCTCACGCAAGAGAATGGTGGGCAATAACAAGAGCCTCCGCCTGAGGCCATCACCCGCTTTGTGTGAGGAGATACCGCGATGACGACGTCCAACTCTGGGGCTCAACCCCAGAACCGTGCGCCTCAATCCATCGGCTTTTTGCTGCTGGACAATTTCACGCTGATTTCCCTGGCGTCCGCGGTGGAACCGCTACGCATGGCCAACCAGCTGTCCGGTCGCGAGTTGTATCGCTGGACCACCCTGACCGTCGATGGCGGGCAGGTCTGGGCCAGTGACGGTCTGCAGATCACGCCTGACGCCTCCATGCACAAAGCGCCGGCCCTCGACACCGTCATCGTCTGCGGCGGCATCGGCATCCAGCGCACCGTTACCCGTGAGCATGTCTCCTGGCTGCAAAGCCAGGCCCGGCAGTCCCGTCGCCTCGGCGCGGTCTGCACCGGCAGTTGGGCCCTGGCCTGTGCCGGCCTGCTGGACGGTTTCGATTGCAGCGTGCACTGGGAATGCCTGGCAGCCATGCAGGAAGCCTTCCCGCGGGTGTCGATGAGCACGCGCCTGTTCACCCTCGACCGCAATCGCTTCACCAGTTCTGGCGGCACCGCGCCGCTGGACATGATGCTGCACTTGATCAGCCGCGATCACGGTCGCGAACTGTCGGCAGCGATCTCGGAAATGTTTGTCTATGAGCGCATCCGCAACGAGCAGGATCACCAGCGCGTGCCGCTCAAGCATATGCTCGGCACCAACCAGCCGAAGTTGCAGGAAATCGTCGCACTGATGGAGGCCAACCTCGAAGAGCCGATCGACCTGGACGAGCTGGCGGTGTATGTCGCCGTGTCCCGACGTCAGCTCGAGCGCCTGTTCCAGAAATACCTGCACTGTTCGCCGTCGCGCTACTACCTCAAGCTGCGGCTGATCCGCGCGCGGCAGCTGCTCAAGCAGACGCCGATGTCGATCATCGAAGTGGCCTCGGTGTGCGGCTTCGTCTCCACCCCGCACTTCTCCAAGTGCTACCGCGAATACTTCGGCATTCCACCGCGCGACGAGCGCGTCGGTTCCAACACTACGCAGCAGGTAGCGATGATGCCGTTGCCGCAGGCCCTGGTGCTGTCGCCATTGTCCGGCCCGCTGTCGGCCTTGAGCCAGGCGCGCAATGAGTCGACGTTTGCCAGTGTGAGGCTTTAAGACCGAGGGCTTTTGTGGCGAGGGAGCTTGCTCCCGCTGGGGGCGAAGCCCCCCAAAACCTGATTTCGCGATATGCCAGGATATCCCGTGCGCCGGTTTTGCGACCGCTTCGCGGTCGAGCGGGAGCAAGCTCCCTCGCCACAGGGTCAGCTATGGTTCTGCTGGTATTCGGTCAGCGCTGGCAGCAGTTGCTTGTCGATCGCCTGACGCACCGCCGGCAGGATGGTCGCGCTGCTGGTGTACATGTCCTTGACCATGCGCCGCAGTTCATTGGCGCGCGCCCGGTCCAGGCCGCGCACCGCGCATTCACAGGCCTGCTCGGCGGTCGCACCGCTGGGTATCTGCAGCCCCAGGGCCTTGAGGTGGCCCAGCAGGTCTTCCTGGTCGATCAAATCGGCGTACATCATGACGCTTTTCCTTGTTCAGGGATTGGGGTCGTGACTGGATTCTGGTAGCCGTCCGAAGCGGCGGCAAGGGCAAATCGTCGATCTGGCCTGAATGACTATGAGCGGGTCGTTTTCGGCTAACTCGCCCGCCTCGGGAGTGGGCACACTGGCCCCAAGCTGAATCACGATGGTTTGGTCACCCTCGCGCAACGGCTCCTCCAGTAACGCTCCTGCCCCGATCCTGTCACGGCTTGATCGGGGATTTTTTTGCCTGTGTGAATCAGCGGGAAATGAGTTGTCTGATCGGGTGCTTTCGCGAGCAGGCTCGCTCCCACATTAGATTTCGTGATCGACACAGAACCCCTGTGGGAGCGAGCCTGCTCGCGAAGAACGATGACGCGGTCTAACGCTGCAACACCAGAATCCGCGACAGCAATTCATCCCGATCGACATAACACCCCTGGAAGTGTCGCGCCCCGGAGGCTGGGTCGAACGCATTGCGCGCGTGGAGGGTGCGACGGTTGTCGAAGCACCAGAGCTGGCCGGGTTCAAGCCTCTGTACCAGGCGAAACCGAGGCTCGCGGGTCAGGGCGATGAAGCGGCGATAGGCTTGATAGAGCCTGGGCATCTGCTCCACCGACGTATCGAACGGTCCGCGCAAGAAATTCGCCATGCGGATCTCCGAGACCTGCCCCAGCGTATCCAGGGCGATGATCGGCGCCAGGCAGCGGTAGTCGCTGTGGCGATCCTTATTGCGAAATTCCACCGGGATCTGGCACAGCGCGTCGAAGGCTTCGGCGTCATCCCGGCGCAGCGCCTGGGCGATGGCGAAACCGTCGACGAAGATGCTCTCGCCACCGTCGGCGTCGTTCACCAGGCAATGCAGGAACTGCAAACCCGGCTGCAGTTCCCGTGTTGGCAGGTCGCTGTGCAGCGGCAGATTGAAGGCGGTATAGGCGTTGCTGTCGGCATCGGCCTTGGACTGCACGTTGAACAGCACGCCGAAATTGCTTTCGCGGATAAAGGAAATGCGCTGGGCAATCAGTTTCAGCGAGCCGGGTTCGGTGGGGACGCCCCGTACCTGGGTCAGGCCGATGTCGCGTACTGCCAGGAGCCATTTCAGCAAGGTGTCGGCGTCCTCCATCAGGGCCTGGTATTCGAACACTGGCAGTGACAGATCGTGCTGCCATAGTTGGCGTTGTGGTTTGCCCGCCAGTCGCTCGGCCCTGGATTGATCGTCATAGGCATGGGCGCGCAACCAACCCGGGTCGAAAAGGCTCTGATGGCCGTCCTGCCAAACCACGTGTAGGCAGCCCGCGCTGTCGATGTCGATTTCGCCGGGCGTCAGGTCTTCCGGGACGTCGACGATCTCCAGGACCTGCTCGCGGGTGACGCTGTAGACACACTGCGCGCAGGGGCAGTTGTCCCGCAGCCATTGATGGTGAAACGGGCTGATCCGGCCGTCGGCCCACGTGACGTGGACCCGGTCGCCCAAGGGTGTTACAGCGCTCAATGCCTGGACAAGAGGGTAGCGTCGGAAGTCGGCAATAGCGGCGGCGATGTTCATGGCGGTCTCCTGTTCGAGACTTATCGGGCGGGCGGCAAGGCGATGACGCGGCCAATGCAGGTCGGAGCCGGCAGGTCGGATTGTTCGTCGATCAGGGCTTTGAGTCGGCCCAGGGTCTGCTCGGTGAAAGGCGCTGAGCGCGGGCCGGCCAGGTCGACGTGCAGCAGCATCTGCTCATTGCCGGCCAGCTCTTTGTCTCCGCCCACCAGGTGCAGGCTGTGGTAGAGGTGCAGGCGTTTGGCGTCGTGGCCGATGAGTTGTGTGTGCACCTCTACCTCGGCCCCGAGCTTCACTTCGTGGAGGTAGTTCAGGTGCAGTTCGAGGGTGAACAGAGAATGGCCGCTGGCATCGCGGTTCTGGCTGTCCAGGCCGAGCTGGTCCATCAGCGCGTCGGTCGCGTAGCTGAAAATCAGCAGGTAGAACGCATCGCGCAAGTGACCGTTGTAGTCGACCCATTCCGGGAGGATGGGGGTTTGGTAGGTGGTAAGAGCGGGCATGAGGGTGGGTTCCGATTGTTGTGGCGATTGGGAGGACGCCATCGCGAGCAAGCTCGCTCCCACAGGTTTTGTAAACGACACAAAGCCAATGTGGGAGCGAGCTTGCTCGCGATGGGGCCAGACCTGCTGGCCCAAAAAACCAAGGGTTACTCGGCGAAGGCCATTCCATGCTTTTTCTTGGTGGTCTTCACCGCCTCCAGCACCGCCATCAGGCAATCATCACGATAGCGCTCCAGCGCCGAAATGCTGTGGCGCCCCAGTTGCTCGCTCGTCCCTTCCACCACATCGTCGATCAGCTTTTCGGTCAGCTCCGGCGCCGGCAGGTAGGTCCACGGCAATTGCAGCGTCGGGCCGAACTGGGCCATGAAATGGCGCATCCCGGCATCGCCGCCGGCCAGGGTGTAGGTCAGGAAAGTGCCCATGAACGACCAGCGCAGGCCGGCGCCAAAACGAATGGCATCGTCGATTTCGCCGGTGGTCGCTACGCCGTCGTTGACCAGGTGCAGGGCCTCGCGCCACAGCGCTTCGAGCAGGCGATCGGCGATGAAACCGGGGACTTCCTTGCGCACGTGCAGCGGGCGCATGCCAAGGGATTCGTAGACCTGCATCGCCGCTTGTACGGCTTCAGGCGCGGTGTGCTTGCCACCGACCACTTCCACCAGGGGCAGCAGGTAGACCGGGTTGAATGGATGCCCAACCACGCAGCGCTCCGGATGAGTGGAGTTTGCATAGAACTCGCTCGGCAAAAGCCCCGAGGTGCTCGAGCCGATCAGCGCATCCGGCTTGGCGGCGGCGCTGATCTGGGCGTGCAGCTCAAGCTTGAGCTCCAGCCGCTCGGGAGCGCTTTCCTGAATGAAATCGGCATCGCGCACGCATTCCTCGACGGTCGCAACAAAGCGCAAGCGATCCTGCGATGCGCCGGGGGCCAGGCCCTGTTTTTCCAAGGCACCCCAGGCGTTGGCGACGCGTTTGCGCAAGGCCGCTTCGGCACCCGGCGCCGGGTCCCAGGCGACCACGTCCAGGCCGTGGGCCAGGGCGCGGCTGACCCAACCGCTGCCGATGACGCCGCTGCCCAGGGCGGCGAAGGTTTTGATGTTGGTGATGAAGCTCATGGTGGTTTCCTGAAAAGGGTGAGGATCACCTGTGGGAGCGAGCAAGCTCGCTCCCACAGGGAAGACGGTGGAGATTTGGTTAGCCGCGTTGGGTCAGGCCCATTTTCTTGCGGCCTTCAGCCGGCGTAAGCACACGCGCCCCGAGGCGGCTGAGGATTTCGCCGGCACGCTCCACCAGTTGTCCATTGGTGGCGAGCACGCCTTTGTCCAGCCAGAGGTTGTCTTCCAGCCCGACCCGCACGTTGCCGCCCAGCAATACGGCCTGTGCCGCCATCGGCATTTGCATGCGGCCGATACCGAAGCCGGCCCACACCGCGTCGGCGGGCAGGTTGTCGACCATGGCCTTCATGGTGGTGGTATCCGCCGGCGCGCCCCACGGGATACCCAGGCAGAGCTGGAACAATGGGTTGTCCAACAGGCCTTCCTTGATCATCTGCTTGGCGAACCACAGGTGCCCGGTGTCGAAGATCTCCAGTTCGGCCTTGACCCCCAGCTCGGTGATGCGCTTGGCGCCGGCCCGCAGTTGCGCCGGGGTGGAGACGTAAATGGTGTCGCCGTCGCCGAAGTTCAGGGTGCCGCAATCCAGTGTGCAGATTTCCGGCAGCAGCTCCTCGACATGGGCCAGGCGGGTCAGCGGACCCACCAGGTCGGTGTTGGGGCCAAATTCCATCGGGTTTTCCCCCCCACCGATTTCCAGGTCGCCGCCCATGCCGGCGGTGAGGTTGACGATGATGTCGACGTCGGCCTCGCGGATGCGCTCCATCACTTCGCGGTACAGCGCCACGTCGCGGCTGAACTTGCCGGTCTGTGGGTCGCGCACATGGCAGTGGACCACGGTGGCGCCGGCCTTGGCCGCCTCGACGGCCGCCGCGGCGATCTGTTTCGGGGTGACCGGCACGTGCGGGCTCTTGGCGGTCGTGTCGCCAGCACCGGTGAGTGCGCAGGTGATGATGACGTCGTGGTTCATGGTGCGGATTCCTTCAGGCGTGGTGAGTCACCGCGCAGCCCTTTGGAGCTGCGCAGAGGGATAACGGTTGATCAATTGCTGGTCAGTTTCAGGTTGTCTATGGCCGGCTTGCCGTCGAAAGTGGTCACCCCTTCGAGCCAGCGCTGCTTATCTTGCGGGTGGTCCTTCAGCCATTGCCGGGCGGATTCCAGTGGGTCCTTGTGGTCGAGCAGCGGCTGCATCATCCGGCTCTCGTCTTCGGCGCTGAAGGTCAGGTTGCTCAGCAGGCGGCTGACGTTCGGGCATTGCTCGGCGTAGTTCGGCGCGGTGACGGTCCAGACGCTGGCCATGCCTTCGTTCGGACCGAGGGCGTCTTCGCTGCCGGTGAGATAGGTCATCTGCACATTGACGTTCATCGGGTGCGGCGCCCAGCCGAAGAACACCACGGCTTCCTTGCGCCGCACGGCGCGGTCCACCGCCGCGAGCATGCCGGCCTCGCTGGACTCCACCAGCTGGAACTTGCCCAGGCCAAACTGATTCTTGGCGATCATCGCTTTGATCTGAGTGTTGGCACCGGAACCGGGCTCGATGCCGTAGATCTTGCCACCCAGCTCTTTTTCGAATTTGGCGATATCAGCGAAGGTCTTCAGGCCCTTGTCGGCCAGGTAAGTGGGTACGGCCAGGGTGGCGCGGGCGTCCTTCAGGCTCGGCTGCTCCAGCACCTTGACCTGCTTCGCCTCGACGAACGGGGTGATGGTCTGGGTCATCAGCGGGTTCCAGTAGCCCAGGAACAGGTCCAGGCGCTGGTCGCGGATGCCGGCGAAAATGATCTGCTGGGAGGCGCTGGTCTGCTTGGTCTTGTAGCCGAGGCCATCGAGCATCACTTGGGTCAAGGCGCTGGTGGCAATGACGTCGGTCCAGTTGACCACGCCCAGGCGCACGTTCTGGCAGGCAGCGGGTTCGGCTGCGAGGGCTGTCTGGTTCAGGAGAGACGTGGCGCTGATTGCAAGAACGCAGTAGCTGATCAGGTGTTTCATTGTCAGGTTCCTCGGCAGCTTGTTGTTATGGGTTCCGGCATCTGCGCGCCGGTGATGCCAAAGTACGCAGCCGGGCCCTGCGCAAAACGCACAGCGGCGACCTGCTCTTGCACTGCAGCGACCTGTGCGCTTGAAGGACGCTTGCAAGTGGCGTATCAAGGTCCGCACGCTGCCCGTCAACCGAGTGCGCTCCATGTCCCAGGATTTTTATTTCTTGTTGATGCCGGGTTTCTCGGCCATCGGTTTCATTTCGGCCATCGAGCCCTTGCGGGTCGCCAACCGTTTTCGCGGCGAGCTGTACCGCTGGCATGTACTGAGCGCCGATGGCGGTGCGGTGCTGGCGAGCAACGGCATGTCGGTCAACGCCGACGCCGCGCTGGAGCCGCTGAAGAAGGGTGCGACGCTGTGGGTCGTGGCGGGTTTCGAACCGTTGAAATTTGCCAGCCCGGCGTTGGAGCGCTGGTTGCATCGACTGGACAATGAAGGTGTGATCCTTGGCGGTATCGACACCGGCAGCGTGGTCCTGGCCGAGGCGGGGCTACTTGATGGACACCGGGTGACGTTGCACTGGGAGGCGATCGAGGCGTTCAAGGAATCTTATCCACAGCTCGGCGTGACCCAGGAACTGTTCGAGATTGACCGCCGTCGCATCACTTGCGCCGGCGGCACCGCCTCCATCGACCTGATGCTCGACCTGATCGGCCAGGCCCACGGCCCGGAGCTGGCGGTCCAGGTCAGCGAGCAATTCGTGCTCGGTCGCATTCGTCCGCGCAAGGATCACCAGCGCATGGAAATCGCCACGCGCTATGGCATCCGCAACAAGAAGCTGGTGCAGGTCATTGGCGAGATGGAGACCCATAGCGAACCGCCCTTGAGCACCCTGGCCCTGGCCGAGTCGATCAACGTGACGCGGCGTCAGCTGGAGCGCCTGTTCCGCCTGCACCTGAACGACACCCCGAGCAACTTCTACCTGCGCCTGCGCCTGGAAAAGGCCCGGCAACTGCTGCGTCAGACCGACATGAGCGTGCTGGAGGTGAGCATCGCCTGCGGGTTCGAGTCGCCGTCGTACTTCACCCGCAGCTATCGGGCACGGTTTGCCCGGTGTCCACGGGAGGATCGGCGACGGCAGGGGGATGAGCGGGAGGTGGTTTGACAGGTTTTCATAGTCTGGAAATACACCGTGGCGAGGGGGCTTGCTCCCGCTGGGCTGCGGAGCAGCCCAATGTCATCGACTCAATCAACCTGACACACCAGGGTGCCGGGTTTCGGGGCCGCTGCGCAGCCCAGCGGGAGCAAGCTCCCTCGCCACGGGGGGCTGTGTTCGGCTGGGAAGGTCTATTTCTTCATCAGTGCCGAGCAGGCTGCCTTGTACGCCTCATGCTGATACTTGTTCAGCGTCGCCGGCAGGGCGAAGTCGTGTTTCTTGCTCTGCGCGTTGATGGTCTGTGGCGACAGCAGCATCACCTCGCAACCTTCCAGCAACTGGAAAATGCCCTCGATCTTGAAGGTGGTCGGCCCACCGGCGAATTCACCTTTCTTGCTGCGCTTCTTGATGGCGATGCGTTCGATGCCGTTGTCCGTCACGAACGCCCGAACCTGCGCGGCGAAGGCCTTGACGTTGGCGGCTTCGTCATCGTCGTCGAGGGCGATTTTCTTGGTACTGAGCGCGACGTGGCTTAACGCCTGTTGGTCCAGCGAGGCAACGGCGATGATCGCTTCGCTGCCTTTGATTTCGATGCCGCAAGTTTTCATGTGAATCCCTTTACCGAAGATGCACGCAGCTTACCGTGCTGAACGGCTTCTTATGCATCACTCCTGCCCAATCGACTCCAAAAACTCCGACCGGTCATCGCTCACCTGGGCCATGCAGTCGTTTTCGGCGATTTTGTAGGCGTCGCTGCCAGGTTTGGCCGGGAAGGCGGCGATCGCGCAGTCGGCTTCGCGCTGCTTTTGCCACAGTTGCTGGGCGGCCTTGATCTTGGCGGTGATGTCGTTGAGCTGGGCCTTGTCGCTGGCGTAGCGGGTTTGCAGGCGTTCGTTGAGGCTTTGCAGGTTTTCGTTGAGCAGTTGTTCGGCGGCGGCTTTGCCGTAGGCCGAACAGGCCAGGGTCTGGACGTCGTTTTCAACTTCGTCGCAGGGGTTGGGTTCGGTGTCTTCGGTCGCGTGGGCGACGGTGCTGATCAGTGCCAGGGCGAAGAAAATCGATTTCATCGGTTGTCGCTCGAGTCCGGTTGAATCCAGTGGTGCAGCGGATTCTGGCGCAAGCGCCGGGTAAAGAACAGATGGGCAGGGTGGGCCTGTCGCAGCCCATTGTCGCGGATTGACGCTTTCGGCAATTCCCCTGTCGTTTTTGCACCCGGTCGCGACGGCCCTCAGGCATATGCTGGCCCCAAAGCGCCGGCACACGATTCGGCGCATGAATCGCCAACAAGGGGACTGCCTGATGAGCCCAGCCGAATTGCACGCCGACAGCATCGTTATCGACGGGCTGATCATTGCCAAGTGGAACCGTGACCTGTTCGAAGACATGCGCAAGGGCGGCCTGACCGCAGCCAACTGCACCGTGTCGGTGTGGGAAGGTTTCCAGGCCACCATCAACAACATCGTCGCCAGCCAGAAACTGATCCGCGAAAACAGCGACCTGGTGATCCCGGTGAAGACCACCGCCGACATCCGTCGCGCCAAGGAACAGGGCAAGACCGGCATCATCTTCGGCTTCCAGAACGCCCATGCCTTCGAGGACCAGCTCGGCTATGTCGAGATCTTCAAGCAGCTGGGCGTCGGCGTGGTGCAGATGTGCTACAACACCCAGAACCTGGTGGGCACCGGCTGCTACGAGCGCGACGGCGGCCTGTCGGGCTTCGGTCGTGAAATCGTCGCCGAGATGAACCGCGTTGGCATCATGTGCGACCTGTCCCACGTTGGTTCCAAGACTTCAGAAGAAGTCATTCTCGAATCGAAGAAGCCGGTCTGCTACTCCCACTGCCTGCCGTCCGGTCTGAAAGAGCACCCACGCAACAAGTCCGACGAGGAACTGAAGTTCATCGCCGACCACGGCGGTTTCGTCGGCGTGACCATGTTCGCGCCGTTCCTGGCCAAGGGCATCGATTCGACCATCGACGACTACGCCGAAGCCATCGAATACACCATGAACATCGTCGGTGAAGACGCCATCGGCATCGGCACTGACTTCACCCAGGGCCATGGCCAGGATTTCTTCGAGATGCTGACACACGACAAGGGCTATGCCCGTCGTCTGACCAGCTTCGGCAAGATCATCAACCCCCTGGGCATCCGCACCGTGGGCGAATTCCCGAACCTGACCGAGACCTTGCTCAAGCGCGGCCATCCTGAGCGTGTGGTACGCAAGATCATGGGCGAGAACTGGGTCAACGTTCTCAAGGACGTCTGGGGCGAATAAACCCCGCTGCGTCACCGAATCCTTTACCTGCGGCCACTCGCGCCGCAGGCACATCACGAATTTCCGGAGTCACGTTTTCATGGCCAAGATCGCCCCGCAACTGCCTATCGAAGTCGACAGCGAAACCGGTGTCTGGACCTCCGACGCCCTGCCGATGCTGTACGTGCCGCGGCACTTCTTCGTCAACAACCACATGGGCATCGAGGAAGTGCTGGGCGCCGATGCCTACGCCGAAATCCTCTACAAGGCCGGCTACAAATCCGCCTGGCACTGGTGTGAAAAAGAAGCCGAATGTCACGGCCTGGAAGGCGTCGCGGTGTTCGAGCACTACATGAAGCGCTTGTCCCAGCGTGGCTGGGGCCTGTTCAAGATCCAGGACATCGACCTGGATAAAGGCACCGCCAGCGTCAAGCTCGAACATTCGGCGTTCGTCTACGTGTACGGCAAAGTCGGGCGCAAGGTCGACTACATGTTCACCGGCTGGTTCGCCGGCGCCATGGATCAGATTCTCGCCGCTCGCGGCAGCCAGATCCGCACCGTGGCCGAGCAGGTCTACGGCGGTTCCGAAGAAGGCCACGACGACGGCCTGTTCATCGTCAAGCCGTTGTAAGTCGAGGATTGCGCCATGGCTTTTGAAGCAATGTTCCAGCCGATCCAGATCGGCAAGCTGACCATCCGCAACCGCGTACTCAGTACCGCGCACGCCGAGGTCTACGCCACCGACGGCGGCATGACCACCGACCGCTATGTGAAGTATTACGAAGAGAAGGCCAAGGGCGGCATCGGCCTGGCAATCTGCGGCGGCTCCTCCGTGGTTGCCATCGACAGCCCGCAGGAATGGTGGAGTTCGGTGAACCTGTCCACCGACCGCATCATCCCGCACTTCCAGAACCTGGCCGACGCCATGCACAAGCATGGCGCCAAGATCATGATCCAGATTACCCACATGGGTCGTCGCTCGCGCTGGGACGGTTTCAACTGGCCGACCCTGATGTCGCCGTCCGGCGTGCGTGAGCCGGTGCACCGTGCGACCTGCAAGACCATCGAGCCGGAAGAAATCTGGCGGGTGATCGGCAACTACGCCCAGGCCGCGCGCCGGGCCAAGGCCGGTGGCCTGGACGGCGTCGAGCTGTCCGCCGTGCACCAGCACATGATCGACCAGTTCTGGAGCCCGCGGGTCAACAAGCGGACCGACGAGTGGGGCGGCACTTTTGAGGGGCGCATGAAGTTCGGCCTGGAAGTGTTGAAGGCCGTGCGCGCCGAAGTGGGTGACGATTTCTGCGTGGGCATGCGCCTGTGCGGTGACGAGTTCCACCCGGACGGCTTGTCCCACGAGGACATGAAGCAGATCGCCAAGTACTACGACGACACCGGCATGCTCGATTTCATCGGCGTGGTGGGCTCGGGTTGCGACACCCATAACACCCTGGCCAACGTCATTCCGAACATGAGTTATCCACCGGAGCCATTCCTGCACCTGGCCGCCGGTATCAAGGAAGTGGTCAAGGTTCCGGTGCTGCATGCGCAGAACATCAAGGACCCGAACCAGGCCACGCGGATCCTCGAGGGCGGCTACGTCGACATGGTCGGCATGACCCGCGCCCACATCGCCGATCCGCACCTGATCGCCAAGATCAAGATGGGCCAGATCGACCAGATCAAGCAGTGCGTCGGCGCCAACTACTGCATCGACCGCCAGTACCAGGGCCTGGACGTGCTGTGTATCCAGAACGCCGCGACCTCCCGTGAATACATGGGCGTGCCGCACATCATCGAGAAATCCACCGGGCCGAAACGCAAAGTCGTGGTGGTCGGTGCCGGCCCGGCCGGGATGGAAGCGGCGCGCGTGGCCGCCGAGCGTGGGCACGACGTGACGCTGTTCGAGAAGAAGGAATTCATCGGCGGGCAGATCACCACCGCCTCGAAAGCCCCGCAACGGGACCAGATCGCCGGTATCACCCGCTGGTTCCAGCTGGAGCTGGCGCGGCTGAAAGTCGACCTGCGCCTGGGCGTGGCGGCGGATGCGCCAACCATCATGGACTTGCGTCCGGACGTGGTGGTGCTGGCCGTCGGCGGCCACCCGAACGTCGAGCAGAACGAGCACTGGGGCGCCGCCGAAGGGTTGGTGGTCAGCAGTTGGGACGTACTCGACGGCAAGGTTGCACCGGGCAAGAACGTGCTGGTCTACGACACCATCTGCGAGTTCACCGGCATGTCGGTGGCGGACTTTCTCGCCGACAAGGGCAGCCAGGTCGAAATCGTCACCGACGACATCAAGCCGGGCGTGGCCATTGGCGGGACGTCGTTCCCGACCTACTACCGCAGCATGTACCCCAAGGAAGTGATCATGACCGGGGACATGATGCTGGAGAAGGTCTACCGCGAAGGCGACAAGCTGGTGGCGGTGCTGGAGAACGAATACACCGGCGCCAAGGAAGAACGCGTGGTGGACCAGGTGGTGGTAGAGAACGGCGTGCGGCCGGACGAAGAAATCTACTACGCGCTGAAGGAGGGTTCGCGCAACAAGGGCCAGATCGACGTCGAAGCCCTGTTCGCGATCAAGCCGCAGCCGTGCCTTGAGCAGAGTGGCGATGGCTACCTGCTGTTCCGCATCGGCGACTGCGTGGCCCAGCGTAATACCCACGCGGCCATCTACGACGCCCTGCGGCTGTGCAAGGATTTCTAACGGCTTAACACCATCACCTGTGGCGAGGGAGCTTGCTCCCGCTGGGCTGCGAAGCGGCCCCAAATCATCAGTCGAGGAGCATCAGGTTTACACCTGGGGCTTTTTTGGGAGCGCTTCGCGCTCCAGCGGGAGCAAGCTCCCTCGCCACAAGTAGGTGCGTCGCTCTCACTGGCGCGCACATGACCCTGAGGTCTTTGGGAGCAACACCTATGTTGAACACCCTTCTTCCAATCCTGCTGTTCGCAGCCCTCGGCCTCGCGGCCCTGGGTGCCTTGCGGCGGGTGAACATGTGGCGCCGGGGCCGACCGTCGAAAGTCGACCTGATCGGTGGCCTCTTCGCCATGCCCAAGCGCTACATGGTGGATTTGCACCACGTGGTGGCGCGGGACAAATACATCGCCAATACCCACGTCGCCACGGCGGGTGGGTTTGTCCTGGCGGCGGTGCTGGCAATCCTGGTGCACGGTTTCGGCCTGCAGAACCGTATCCTCGGCTATGCCTTGCTGTTCGCCACGTTGCTGATGTTCAGCGGCGCGATCTTCATCGCCCTGCGCCGTCGCAACCCGCCCTCGCGGCTATCCAAGGGCCCTTGGATGCGCCTGCCGAAAAGCCTGTTCGCGTTTTCCATCAGCTGCTTCCTGGTCACCTTGCCGGTGGCCGGGATTCTGCCGGCGGACTTCGGTGGCTGGTTGCTGGTGGCGCTGTTGGGGCTGGGCGTGCTCTGGGGCGTCTCGGAGATGTTTTTCGGCATGACCTGGGGCGGGCCGATGAAGCACGCCTTCGCCGGTGCCCTGCACCTGGCCTGGCACCGCCGTGCAGAACGTTTTGGTGGCGGCCGTTCCACCGGCCTCAAGCCGCTGGACCTGAACGACCCCGCCGCACCGCTGGGTGTGGAGAAACCCAAGGATTTCACCTGGAACCAGTTGCTCGGCTTCGACGCCTGCGTACAGTGCGGCAAGTGCGAAGCGGCCTGCCCGGCGTTCGCCGCCGGCCAGCCGCTGAACCCGAAAAAGCTCATCCAGGACATGGTCGTCGGCCTGGCCGGCGGCACCGATGCGAAGTTCGCCGGCAGTCCTTACCCAGGCAAACCCGTTGGCGAGCACGGCGGTAATCCACACCAGCCGATCGTCAACGGTCTGGTGGACGCCGAGACCCTGTGGTCCTGCACCACTTGCCGGGCGTGTGTCGAGGAGTGCCCGATGATGATCGAGCACGTCGACGCCATCGTCGACATGCGCCGGCACCTGACCCTGGAAAAAGGCGCCACGCCGAACAAGGGCGCCGAGGTACTGGAAAACCTCATCGCCACCGACAACCCTGGCGGCTTCGCCCCGGGCGGGCGGATGAACTGGGCGGCGGACTTGAACCTTAATCTGCTCAGCGAGAAAAAATCCACCGACGTGCTGTTCTGGGTCGGTGACGGTGCCTTCGACATGCGCAACCAGCGCACCTTGCGCGCCTTCGTCAAAGTCCTCAAGGCGGCGAAGATCGACTTCGCCGTGCTCGGCCTCGAAGAACGCGACAGCGGCGACGTGGCCCGGCGCCTCGGTGATGAAGCGACGTTCCAGCTGTTGGCCAAGCGCAACATCCAGACCCTGGCCAAATACCGCTTCAACCGCATCGTCACCTGCGACCCCCACAGCTTCCACGTGCTGAAAAACGAGTACGGCGCCTTCGATGGCAACTACCTGGTGCAGCACCACAGCACCTATCTGGCGGAAATCATCGACGCCGGCGCGCTGAACCTCGGCCAGCACAAGGGCGACAGCGTGACTTATCACGACCCCTGCTACCTGGGCCGCTACAACGGCGAATACGAGGCACCGCGCCAGGTGCTGCGTGCGCTGGGCATCGAGGTCAAGGAGATGCAGCGCTCCGGTTTCCGTTCCCGTTGCTGCGGCGGCGGTGGCGGTGCGCCGATCACCGACATTCCGGGCAAGCAGCGTATTCCTGACATGCGCATGGAAGACATCCGCGAAACCGGCGCCGAACTGGTGGCCGTGGGTTGTCCACAGTGCACCGCGATGCTGGAAGGCGTGGTCGAACCACGACCAATGATCAAGGACATTGCCGAACTGGTGGCCGATGCGCTGCTCGAGGATACGACCCCGAGCAAGCCCGTGGCTCCGGCCAAACGTGAACCTGCGGAGGTGCATTGATGACCGACATCATCCGCCGCGACCCTCGCGCCGAGTGGATCGCCCGTAACCGGCTGCACCCGCTGCACGCGGCCATGCAACCGGTGCAGCACAGCTGGATGGGCCCTAACGGCGTCATTCGCAAGAACGTCCATGGGGTCGGCTTCATCGGCCCCAACGGCATCAAGCGCATCGACCGCAGCGGCGCCCAGCAGGGCGGCGCGACCAAGCGCACCGCGGCCACCGAAGTGCAGCTACCGCTGCATCAGGTGCCGCAACCGGCGTTTTACATCAGTGTGGTCCCGGACATGGTCGGTGGCCGTCTCAGCAGTCACGACCGCGACCTGTTGGGCCTGGCCCATCAATTGGCGGGCGCGGACGGCGCGGTCCTGGCGGTGGTGTTCGGCGAGCATAAAGAGAATGCCTTCGCCACGGCGGGCGTGGACCGCTTGCTGGTGCTTGAGGGCGAGGGATTCAGCGGTTATGCACCGGAACAACGGGTCCAAGGCCTGCGGGCTGTGGATAACCAGTTCAGCCCACGCCATTGGCTGTTGCCTGACAGCCGCAGCGGAGGCGGTGAACTGGGTCGGCGCTTCGCCGCGGCCCTGGGCGAACGCCCGGCCACTCGTGTCTGGCAGGTCAAGGGTGAAGAGTGCATCGGCCGGGCCGGTGCTGGCCTGCAAGACCTGGCCCGACCATTGGCGCGACTGATCCTGGCAGCGGCCGAGTGCGCCGAGCCAGTTAGCGAGACCCGCCACGAGGCCTTGCCGGTGGAGTTATCCACAAGCGTGGCGCGCAGCTTGTCGCGGATCGAGGATCTTGGTGCGGTGGCGGTGGATCCGGGCGCGATCCCGATGGCCGAGGCCGAATTCATTTTCTCCGGCGGCAACGGCGTCAAGGATTGGGAGCTTTTCCACAGAACCGCGGCGGCCTTGGGCGCGACCGAAGGCGCCTCGCGGGTGGCGGTGGACGACGGTTTCATGGCCCGCGATCGCCAGGTTGGCGCCAGCGGCACCTGGGTCACCGCACGGGTCTACGTGGCCGTGGGGATTTCCGGGGCGATCCAGCACCTGCAAGGCATCGGTGCCTGCGACAAGGTGGTGGCGATCAACCTTGATCCGGGCTGCGACATGATCAAGCGCGCGGACTTGTCGGTGATCGGCGACAGCGCGGCGATTCTCCAGGCCCTGATCGCGGCGGTAGAGGCTTACCGCAACGAAGCCAGGCGTGATGCGGCTTAAGCTAAGGAAACGTTCATGAGTACCCAAGTGATCAGCCTCGTCTCCATCGGCGCCCACCCGACCTCTGGTCGGCCCCGGCGCGCCGAACAGGATGCCCGCGCCGTGGAGCTGGGCCTGCAACTGGCCGGCAATGAACTGCAAGTGCTGCATGCCGGCGACGTGGCCGAACCGGCACTGCGCGCCTACCTGGGCATGGGCCTGGATGAGCTTCACGTGTTGGATAATCCAGAGGGCGCCGATGCGTTGCCGGCGTTGACCGAATATCTGAGAGACGCTGGCGCCCAAGTGGTGCTCACCGGCAGCCAGGCGGAAACCGGTGAAGGCTCGGGCATGCTGCCGTTTCTGTTGGCGGAAAACCTCGGTTGGCCGTTGGTGGTGGGATTGGCCCAGGTCGAATCCATCGACAACGGCGTGGCCCTGGTGCTGCAAGCCTTGCCCCGCGGCCAGCGCCGTCGGCTCAAGGTGCGCCTGCCGTTTCTGGCCACTGTGGATAACGCCGCGCCCAAACCACGGCAGAGCGCCTATGGCCCGGCGCGGCGTGGAGCGTTGCAGGCGGAAGAAGTCGAAGTGGTCGACGACAGCCTGCTGGCGGTGGCAACCCTGCAACCGGCCAAGCCACGGCCCAAGCGCCTGAAGGTCATCAAGGCCAAGAGCGGCGCCGACCGCATGAAAGCCGCCACGGCCAAGGCCAGCGGCGGAGGTGGGCAGGTGCTCAAGGGTGTCACTCCGGAGGCGGGGGCCGAGGCGATTCTGAAGCTGCTGGTGGAGGAAGGGGTGGTTCGCTAATCCCAGGAACGCCCAGGTTCCCTGTGGGAGCGAGCTTGCTCGCGATAGCGGTCTGTCAGCTAGCGATGATGGTGCTGATGGTCCGCCATCGCGAGCAAGCTCGCTCCCACAAGGGCCGGCGATGCATCTGAGTGTTGTGCCTGCCGAAATTTCACGGTTACCCACAATCCCTGTGTGTCCAGCTGTGGATAACCTGTTTGCCCCTCGCTGCAACCCATGTAAATCGCTCTCTGTAGACCTTCGCTCAAATAACAACCAGTTTAACTGGCGGTTTTCATTAGCTTTTGTCTGCGAGCAACGCAGCATGCCAAGCCAGACTTGCCCCCAATCTCTGTTGGCGCTTCTGTGGATAAGATGTTCGCTCAACGCTGCAACCCATGCAGTACGGGGCTTCCATTGAGTTGATCGATTAATGATCAATCATCGACTTCAAGTAGAAAAACCACCGCCATAACACTGGGTTGGTGGCTGCTCAGCCTGTTTTCCATAAAATCGTCAAATTACCCCCAAACGCTGTTGGCGCTTCTGTGGATAACATGTTCGCTCTGTCCTACAGGCCACGCTGTGTGGGGCTTACGGCGTATTGATCAAAAACTGGTCAATCAGGTATGAAACTCCTGTTTGCAAATAAGTCACGGATTTTGTTCACATTTGCCCTGACAAAATCCAGATCACCTCGACACTTGTCCCCATTAGCTGTGGGTTGCCTTGTGGATAACTTGTTCGTCGAACGCTACAGGTCAAGGCAGGCTTAGCGCGGAATGCGATAGATCAAATTTCATACAGTTCTAAGGAACCGCCTTGACGTATGGGTGTCGCCTGTCTTCACTCATGGCACAAGGACAGCGCGACTTTATCCATGCCGGTTCAGGGAGAACGCATGATGGATAGCAAGCCCCGAAATTTGTATCCCGCTTCAACCCCGACCTGCATGCCCACCCCCATGACCTCGTTACCCCGGCGCAACGGTCGGCGTGCCGCCAATCAGCGTGCACGCCTATAGCGCCTGAGGTTCCCTCCCATCAACACCGTTGACTGCCGCTCCAACCCATACGGGATAGCGGCCAGGCGTTCGTGCGCCTTGAAACTACAGGCAACCGCAGAGTTGCCCCTTCTGCCTGAGAGGACTTGAACATGACACGGATATCGACCCCCATCAGTGAAATCAAGGAACACTACGACGTGATCGTCATCGGTTCCGGCTACGGCGGCGGCATTGCTGCGTCGCGCCTGTCCCGGGCCGGGCGCAAGGTCTGCCTGCTGGAACGTGGCCGGGAAATCCAGCCGGGCGAATACCCCAATACATTGCTCGCTGCCACCGAGGAGTTGCAGGTGCACGACCCCGACGGCCACATCGGTTCGCGCACCGGGCTGTTCGACCTGCACGTCAACGCCCAGCAGAACGTGGTGGTCGGGTGTGGCCTGGGCGGCACGTCACTGATCAACGCCAACGTCGCCCTGGAAGCCGAGCCCGGCGTGTTCGAGGATCCGCGCTGGCCGCTGGCGATGCGCGAGCACAGCGACACGCTGCTCCAGGACGGCTACGCGCGGGCTCGGGAAATGCTCAAGCCCAATCCTTATCCGGCGTCCTCGCCGAACCTGCCCAAGCTCGACGCCCATAAGAAGTCCGCTGATTACCTCAAGCAGGGCGCGCATTTCTACAAGCCGCCGATCAACGTAACTTTCGACAAGTTGCCGAACAACCTCAACCACGTCGGCGTCGAGCAGTTGCCGTGCAATGGCTGTGGCGACTGCGTCTCGGGCTGTAACAACAAGGCCAAGAACACCACGCTGATGAATTATCTGCCGGACGCCTGGAACCATGGCACGGAGATTTTCTGCCAGGCTGAGGTGCGGCACCTGGAGCGCGATGGCGACGGCTGGATCGTGCATTTCCAGTACCTGGACAGTGGTCGCGAAATGTTCTCGGCGCCAACGCTGTTCGTGCGCGCCGATATCGTGGTGGTGTCCGCCGGCACCCTGGGCTCCACCGAGATCATGTTGCGCTCGCGGGACAAGGGCCTGTCGATGTCTGCCCAGTTGGGCGAGAACATGAGCGGCAACGGCGACATCCTCGGCTTCGGCCACAACTGCGATCAGGTCATCAACGGCATCGGTTTTGGCGCTCATTCGGCCAAGGAGCTGGAGCCGGTGGGGCCGTGCATCACCTCGGTGATCGACATGCGCACCGAAGGCGACTGGCGCAGCCGCATGGTTATCGAAGAAGGCTCGATCCCCGGCGCCCTCGGCCGGGCCATGGTGCCGAGCATGGCGGCGTTCGCCGAGATGATCGGCGTGCCCACCGACACCGGTTTTGGTGCCGCCCTCAGGTACAAGGGGCGCGAAGCCGAAAGCTTCCTGCGCGGGCCGTACTACGGCGCGCTGCATAACATGCAGACCTACCTGATCATGAGCCATGACAACGGCAAGGGCCGCATGGTCCTCGATAACAAGGACCAGCTGCGCATCGACTGGTCCGGTGTCGGCGAGCAGCAAAACGTTACCCTCGGCAACGAGCGTCTGCACCAGAGCACCAAGGCCCTGGGCGGGATCTGGGTCGAAAACCCGATCTGGACCAAACTCCTCAAGCACAGCATCGTCTCGGTCCATCCACTGGGCGGTTGCGTGATGGGCGAGGACGCCGCCCAGGGCGTGGTCAATCACAAGGGGCAGGTGTTCAGTGGCGCCAGCGGTACCGACGTCTACCCAGGCTTGTACGTGACGGACGGCTCGGTGATCCCGACGTCCCTGGCGGTCAATCCGCTGCTGACCATTTCAGCGGTGAGTGAACGCAACATGGGCCTGCTGGCGGCCGATCGCGGTTGGCTGATCGACTACACGCTGCCGTCGGCCCCGCGCAAACCAGTGGCGGCGCCGACCCTCGGTGTGCAATTCACCGAAACCATGAAGGGCTATTTCTCCAGCGCCTTTACCCAGCCCCAGGGCACCGACCTGCCGCTTTACGAGGAAGCTGCCAAGCGCGGCAAGGCTGACAACTCGCCCATCGAATTTACGCTGACCATCACCGCTGCCGACCTTGATCGTTTGATCAAGGAGCCGGAGCACGCTGCGACCCTGGTGGGTACCCTCGATGCCCCCCTGCTGTCGGCGAAGCCGTTGGTCGCCAGCAACGGCGTGTTCAACCTGTTCGAGCAGTATCAGGATCAGGTCGGCGTGCGGCACATGAACTACGACATGAAACTGACCGCCGAAGACGGCAGCGACTATTTTTTCAGTGCGTTCAAGACCGTGCCGGAGGACAACGGCGTGCTGAACATCTGGCACGACACCAGCACCCTCTACGTCACGCTCTATCGCGGGCCGGACAAGAGCGGCGCGGTGCTCGGCTCGGGGGTGATGCACATCCTGCCGGCGGATTTTGCCAAGCAGATGACCACCATGAAAGTGCTCAACGCTCGCAACGAGCGTGAGCGGGTGGAGGCGCTTGCGCGATTCGGCAAGTTTTTCGCAGGCATCCTGTGGGAGAGCTACGGCGGAGTGTTCGCTGGCGATGTCTATTTCAATCCGGACGCGCCGTCGCGCTTGAAACGGCCGCTGGATGCGCCGGCCCCGGTGGTGCATTTCTTCCAGACCGAAGACCACGTCGAGCTGCGCCTGACGCGCTACCAGGCAGGCAGCAAGGGCCCGGTGATGCTGGTCCATGGCCTGGGCGTGGGCTCGAATATCTTTTCCACCGACACCATCCATACCAACCTGTTGGAGTACCTGTGCAAGCACGAGTACGACGTCTGGCTGCTGGATTTGCGGGTGAGTATCCTGCTCCCAGCGAGCAAAAACGAATGGAACGGCGATCAGGTGGCCCAATACGACTTCAAGGCCGCTATCGGGCAAATCCAGCAGGCGACCTCGGCTCGTGACGTGCAATGCGTAGTGCATTGCTACGGCGCGACGACGTTCTTCATGTCGATGCTGGCGGGCTTGCAGGGCGTGCGCTCGGTGGTCTGCTCGCAGATCGCCGCCGACACGGTGGTGGCCACCGCCACCGGGTTGAAGGCCGGTTTGCATTTGCCGGGGATGCTCGATGCCATCGGCATCAAGTCCATGACGGCCTATGCCGACACCAAGGAAAGCTGGTTCAACAAACTCTACGACAAGGCCCTCAACGGCTACGCTCGGATCGAGGCCCAGGGTTACTGCACCAACCCGGTCTGCCACCGCATCACGTTCATGTATGCGTCGCTGTACCGCCACGACACCCTCAATGAAACCCTGCACGACAATCTGCATGAATTGTTCGGCGAGTCGAACATCCAGACCTTCGAGCACCTGGCGCTGATCGTGCGCAAGGGGCACCTGGTGGACTTCAAGGGCAACGACGTCTACATGCCGCATTTCGATCGGTTGAAGTTGCCGATCTGCTTCATCAGCGGCGCCGACAACCAGTGCTACTTGCCGCAGAGCACCCTCAAGACCTACGAACGGTTATGCGAGATGCACGGTCCGCAGCTGTTCAGCCGTCATGAGGTCCCCGGCTACGGCCACATCGACTGCATGTTCGGCAAGGACGCGGTGGTGGATGTGTATCCGATCATCCTTGGGCACCTGGAGAAGACGGCGCTCGGTTGAAGTATGACTATCCCGTGGCGAGGGAGCTTGCTCCCGCTCGGCTGCGAAGCGGTCGTCGCTTTTGAAGTCTTGGGGGCCGCTACGCGGCCCAGCGGGAGCAAGCTCCCTCGCCACATGGGTTTTGTGGTGAGTCAGGAATTAAGGAAAAGGATGCCATGAACACTTGTATCCGCTGGTTCCAACGCATCATCTGGATCGGAATCGTCATGAACATGGTCTTCGCGATCCCGGCGCTGTTCGCGCCGGCGTTGCTGACGTCCATGCTTGGCCTGCCGCCGGTGCTGTCCGATCCATGGCTGGAAAACGCCGGCATGTTGCTGGTGGGGATCAGCCTGTTCTACATGCCCTCGGGGTTCAACGCGCCGCGTTTCGTGGTGCATTCGTGGTTATGCGTGCTGTCGCGTCTGGTGGCGGTGGTGTTCTGGATCTACCTGATCAACACCAACAACCAGGGCCAACTGTTCGTGCCAATGTTGATGGGCGACCTGAGCATGTTCCTGATTCTGGGCGTGCTGTTGTATCTGGGCAGCCCGGCGGCCAATCGTCCGCTGGCCTTGCTCCGGGCCGGTTGGCGCGAATGGCGTGAAGGCTGGGCACATCGCTGGCAAAGCCATGGCTTCAAGGTAGGCGCGCTGATTGTGCTGCTGGTGCTTGGCTTCATCGGCTACCAGACCTGGTATCAGATGATCCGCGAGGTGCCGCAGCCGGACTTCGCCTCCGACGAAGATCATTACAAATACGCCGCCATCGGCCTGGGCATCGAAGCGCGGATTCCCTACTACCTGTTCGCCGTGCTGCCACAGATGTGCCCGGAAAAACTGCCCAAGCCAGGCGGTTATGAGGTGTTCGGCTTCCTCTATGAAAACGGCAACGACTTGCCCATCGGCATGGCCAAGCGGCAGCTCGGTTACCCCACGGTGGAGCCCAACTGCGCGCTGTGCCACACCGGTTCCTACCGGGCCAATGCCACTGACGTAGCGGTGCCGGTCGCCGCCGCGCCGGCCAATACCCTGCAATTGCAAGCCTTCCAGTGGTTCGCCTACGAGTGTGCCAGCGATCCGAAATTCACCCCGGATGCGGTCATGGCGGCGATTAACGGCAAGTTCCAGCTGGGGTTCATCGAAAAGCTCTATAACCGCTACCTGATCATTCCGATGGCCAAGAGTGCGCTGCTCAAGCAGAAACAGGCGTACGCCTGGCAGAAGCTGCGTCCGGCCCAGGGACCGGGGCGGACCGACACGTTCAACCCGACCAAGATGGTGGTCTTCGGCTTCCCGGATGACTCCACCATCGGCACCGTGGACTTGCCGCAGGTGTGGAACCAGAAACCCCGCGAGTCCATGTACCTGCACTGGGACGGCAATAACAACAAGATCCACGAACGCAACTACGCCGCCGCCATGGCCGTGGGCGCGACGCCGGAATCGGTGCTGCCGCCGAGCTTCAACCGGGTGACCAACTGGTTGCTGGGCCACAAGCCACCGGCCTGGCCGTTCGCCCTGGATCAGGCGAAAGTCGCCCAGGGCAAACCGATCTGGGAGCAGAACTGTGCCGGTTGCCACGACTTCGGCCGCAGCGACACCGGCCAGGTCACCACCAACATCGACCAGTTGGGCACCGATCCCCATCGGCTGAATTCCTTCACCACCGGGCTGGTGGCGGCGTTCCATGGTTTCAAGAAACCGCCGTTCGACTTTGGCGCCTACCGCAAGACCCAGAGCTACAGCAACACGCCCACCGACGGCATCTGGCTGCGCGCGCCGTACCTGCATAACGGTTCGGTGCCGACCCTGTGGGATCTGCTGCAAACACCCGAGCAGCGCCCGCAAGTGTTCTACACCGGCTCCGACATCTACGACCCGCAGAAGGTTGGTTTCATCACCAGCGGCGCGCAGATGAAGGCGTCGGCGGATTTCAAATACGACACTCGGCTCGAAGGCAACCACAACGGCGGCCACCTGTACGGCACGCAGCTGTCGGACGTCGACAAACGGGCTTTGATCGAATTCATGAAGACCCTGTAGTCCGGGGCAAAACGAAGGAGCGTTTACATGTCATTACTGCACCATTGGGAACATGAGTTCGACAAGGTCAAGGTCCGCTTGCACGGGTTGGTCACGCGGCTGGAAATGTCCTGGAAAAAACTCGTCAACGACCTGGAGCCCGAGGAGTTCCAGGCCATCGTCAAGCTGCTCGAGCGTGGCCACGCTCAAGCCCGGCATGTCATTGATCATGGTGATTTGCCCGACGATGAACCGGCCGTGCCGTGGGAACTGGCCCACGGCCTGTCGATTCTGAAAATCGGCAACGCCACGCCTTTGCCGCAAAAGGAAGAGGAACTGCCAACCCGAGTGCTCAAGGATGGCACCTTGCTCGGTTGCCGAAAATGGGAGCTGCTGGACCTGTTGTGGAGCGAGGCGCTGCTCAAGTGGATCGAGAACCTGCGTCACCACGCACCGTTCGCTACCACCCCGGCGCTGGTGAAAATGGACAATGACGTGGTGCTGGCCATTGCTGGCGACTGGGGCACCGGCCCGTTCGACAGTCACGCACCCGCTGTGGCCGTCGCCAACCAGATGCAACTGGCCCAGGCCGATTTCACCATTCACCTGGGGGATGTCTACTACGCCGGCACCCACTCCCAGGAAGACGTCGACATGGCCGGCTGGCCCCAGGGCAGGCACGGCTCTTTCACGCTCAATTCCAATCACGAAATGTACAGCGGCGCCCACGGTTATTTCCGGGAGTTGGCCAAGCGCTTTCCGGTGCAGCAAGGCACCAGCTACTTCGCCCTGTACAACGATGACTGGCTGGTGGTTGGCCTGGACAGCGCCTATGCCTCGGACGCGATGAACCTGTACATGGACGGCACCCTCAACACCCAGCAGATCGAGTGGATGAAAAGCCTGCCCAAGCGCAAGAAACTGATGGTGCTCAGTCATCACCAGGGTTTTGATATTTCCGGACACCACAAGACCGCGCTCTACCAACCGGTGTGCGACGCCTTGGGGCGTGAGCCGGATTACTGGTATTGGGGCCATCTGCACAACGGCATCTGCTATGCGCCGCAAGGCGGGCTGCAGGCACGTTGCGTCGGGCATGGAGCGATTCCCTACGGCACCACCAGCGAGTTGAACGGGCATCCTCGGGTGTTGTGGTCGGAAACACAATTGGCGGGGGACGAGGCGTATCCGGAGCGGGTGTTGAACGGGTATGTGAAGGTGCAGCTGGCGGGGGAGGAGATTGTCGAGACGTTTTATGGGGAGGATGGCAGTGTGCGGTGGTCTTCACATTAGTCGTCGGCTGTTAGACCGCCTTCGCGAGCAAGCCCGCTCCCACATTCGACCGCATTCCTTCTGAAGAAACTCGGTCAACTGTGGGAGCGGGCTTGCTCGCGAAGCTTTTAGTTTTTAGCCCTGGACCGGAACACCCTTGAGGTACGGCGCCGGCTCGGCCCCGAGGTTGTTCAGCATGCGCTCGCTGTACCAGTCGACGAAATTCACCACGCCGAATTCGTAAGTCTTCGAGTACGGGCCCGGCTGGTAGGCGGTGGAGTTGATGCCGCGCTGGTTTTCTTCGGCCAGGCGCCGGTCCTGGTCGTTGGTGGCGTCCCAGACCTGGCGCATGCGCTCTACGTCATAGTCCACGCCTTCGACCGCGTCCTTGTGCACCAGCCATTTGGTGGTGACCATGGTTTCCTGGGCGCTGATCGGCCACACCGTGAAGACGATGATGTGGTCGCCCATGCAGTGGTTCCATGAGTGCGGCAGATGAAGGATGCGCATCGAGCCCAGGTCCGGGTTCTTGATGCGGCCCATCAGTTTGGCGCAGCCCTGCTTGCCGTCCATCGTCATCGACACGGTGCCCTTGAGCAGCGGCATGCGCACGATGCGGTTGCGCAGGCCGAAGCTGGCGTGGGCGTAAGGGATCTTCTCGGCATCCCAGGCGGCGGCGGAAGCGGCCACGTGGTCCTTGAACGCCTGGTCGGCCCGCGGATCGGTGACGTCGTCCCATTCCAGCAGGGTCTTGAGCAGTTCGGGGTGCGAGGCGTTGCAGTGGTAGCACTCGCGGTTGTTTTCCAGCACCAGTTTCCAGTTGGCCTTTTCCATCAAGGTGGTTTGCACCGCCACCTTGGTGTTTTCCATGTCGTAGGGTTCCATGTAGTGGTTCAGGGTCGACAGGAAATCATCGATGGCCGGCGGGTTCTCGGCCAGGCTGATGAAGATGTAGCCGCCGGCGGTCTTCACGTTCACCGGCTTGAGGCCGTACTGCTTCATGTCGAAGTCGGCGCCCATCTCGGTGCCGGCGAACAGCAGGCGACCGTCCAGTTCGTAGGTCCATTGGTGGTAATGGCAGACCAGCTTGGCGACCTTGCCCTTGTCGCTGGTGCACAACCGCGAGCCACGGTGGCGGCAGACGTTATGGAACGCGTGCACCACGCCTTCGGCGCCGCGAATCACGATGATCGGGTTCTTGCCGACCTGCAGCGTCAGGTAGTTGCCCTTGGCCGGGATTTCGCAGGTCATGCCGGCGATCAACCATTCTTTCTGAAAGATTTCCTGCATGTCGATATCAAACAGGCGCTCATCGGAGTAGAACGGCTGCGGCAGCGAAAAGGTCCGCTCGCGCTCTTGCAGCATTTGCGCGGTGGCCTTGCGTGCGGGTTCCAGCGGATCGCCCAGGCTCAGGGTAGTGGTGACGTCCATCGTTTTATCCTCATGGCCATCTCTGTGGCCGGCGAAAGTGGCTAATCAAGGGTGCTACGCAAGGCAGAAATATTGTTTATCCGTTGGGGCGAGTGTGGGGCCGCGCAGGGGCGCAACCTTATCCATGGGCGACATGGCCCAATCTGTTCCCGACGCGCGAGCCCCGGTAGTTGGGGGCTGGTCGCGATAAGTATGTGAATGTCGCAGATAGGTAAATGGCGGTGCAGGCGCCTGCGCACAATCGCCATCATGAAGGCCGACAGTCGGCCGTGGAGATCAGCATGTCCAACAATTTCCTGAACCCGGTCACCACCCAGACCTGGGCCAATGGCCGACATATCGTTCGTTGCGTCAAAGTCATCCAGGAAACCTGGGATGTGCGCACCTTTTGCTTCATGGCCGACCAGCCGATCATGTTCTTTTTCAAGCCCGGGCAGTTCGTCACCCTGGAGCTGGAAATCGAAGGCCAGCCGATCATGCGCTCCTACACGATCTCCAGTTCGCCATCGGTGCCCTACAGCTTCTCGGTGACCATCAAGCGCGTGCCGGGGGGCAAGGTTTCCAACTGGCTGCACGACACGCTGCACGAAGGCCAGGAACTGGCGGTGCACGGGCCGGTGGGGTTGTTCAATGCCATGGATTTCCCGAGCCCGAAGGTCCTGTACCTCAGCGGTGGTGTCGGAATCACGCCATGCATGTCCATGGCCCGCTGGTTCTACGACACCAACGCCAACGTCGACATGACCTTCGTCCACAGCGCCCGCTCGCCCAAGGACATCATCTACCACCGCGAGCTGGAGCACATGGCGTCGCGGATCGATAACTTCAGCTTGCACCTGATCTGCGAAAAGCATGGTTTGGGCGAGCCGTGGGCCGGGTATCGTGGCTACCTGAACCACAAGATGCTGGAACTGATGGTGCCGGATTTCCTTGAGCGCGAAGTGTTCTGCTGCGGCCCGACGCCGTACATGAGCGCGGTCAAGCGTCTGCTGGAAGCGGCCGGCTACGACATGAAGCGCTACCACGAGGAATCCTTCGGCGCCACGCCACCGGAAGCCCGCGCCGACGCGGTGGAGCAGGCCGAACAGGCGGCGGATGCGCCTGAAGTCGACCAGGCGGACCTGCATCAGGTGGAATTCGTCGCGTCGGGCAAGAGCATCGGCGTGGCACCGGGCGAAACCGTCCACGCGGCAGCAGCCAAGCTCGGCCTGATGATTCCCAAGGCGTGCGGCATGGGCATCTGCGGCACTTGCAAAGTCATGAAGCTGGGCGGCGAAGTGGAGATGGAACACAACGGCGGCATCACCGAGGACGACGAGGCCGAGGGTTACATCCTGTCGTGCTGCAGCGTGCCGAAGGGGGATGTGCGGATCGAGTTTTAACCCGCAGCGAGCCCCCTGTGGCGAGGGAGCTTGCTCCCGCTGGGCTGCGCAGCAGCCCCATGCGATCCATCAGATAGCTCGTGCTTACCGGAGGCGACTGCTGCGCAGCCGAGCGGGAGCAAGCTCCCTCGCTACGAAAGCCCTGAAGCTTAAAAGGGCAAACGGCCTTGATGCATCGGTGGTTGCCTCAGGCGCTCATCACTTCCCGAATATCCGCCGCCAACTCCCGCACTCGCGCTTCTTCGGTATCCCACGAGCACATGAACCGTGCGCCGCCTTTGCCGATGAAGGTGTAGAAGCGCCAGCCCCGGGCGGTCAGCGCGGCGATGGCCGGTTCCGAGAGTTGCAGGAACACGCCGTTGGCCTGGACCGGGAACATCAGTTCGACGCCAGGAATGTCGCTGACCAGTTGCGCCAGCAATTGCGCGCAACGGTTGGCGTGGCGGGCATGCTTGAGCCAGGCGTCGTTCTGCAGCAGGCCGACCCAGGGGGCGGAGAGGAAGCGCATCTTCGAGGCCAACTGGCCGGCCTGTTTGCAGCGATAGTCGAAATCTTCCGCCAGGTCGTGGTTGAAGAAGAGGATCGCTTCGCCCACCGCCATGCCGTTTTTCGTGCCGCCGAAGCACAGCACGTCGACGCCGGCCTTCCAGGTCAGGTCGGCCGGGGTGCAGCCGAGGAAGGCGCAGGCGTTGGAAAAGCGCGCGCCGTCCATGTGCAGGTTCAAACCCAGTTCCTTGCAGGTAACGCTGATGGCGCGGATTTCTTCCGGGGTATAGACGCTGCCGACTTCCGTAGCCTGGGTCAGGGTCACCACGCGCGGCTTGGGATAATGGATGTCCTGGCGCTTGAGGGCGATCTCGCGGATCGACTCGGGGGTCAGCTTGCCGTTTTCGGTGCGCGCCACCAAGAGCTTGGAGCCGTTGGAGAAGAATTCCGGCGCGCCGCATTCGTCCGTTTCGACGTGGGCGGTTTCCGAGCAGATCACGCTGTGGTAACTCTGGCACAGCGACGACAGGGCCAGGGAGTTGGCGGCCGTGCCGTTGAACGCGAAGAACACTTCGCAGTCGGTTTCGAACAGGGCACGGAAATCATCCGCCGCGCGGTGGGTCCATTCATCGTCGCCATAGGCGCGCTGGTGGCCCTGGTTGGCTTCTTCCATGGCCGCCCAGGCTTCGGGGCAAATGCCGGAATAGTTGTCGCTGGCGAATTGTTGGCTCTTGTCGGTCATGGCCTTGCTCCTTGAATAGAGAATCCTGGGTAAGAGATCCCTGGTGGAATTCCCGGGTGAGGGGTTCCATGGTTCGGCGTGTTTGGGTCCACAGCGCCGTGGTCGATAGTGGTGCGCACTTTACCCAAGATTAGCGAGGGAGCACACGGGATGTTTAGGTCAGAAAATCACAAAATCAGCGGGCCGCAGTACGCATGAGTCAGCGCGACGCTGCGCTGGACCTGCTCAAGTGGCTGGCACTGTTGTCGATGGTCCTCGATCATCTGCGATATGTCGGTTTTTCCGCCGATTGGCTTTATGTGCCGGGGCGCTTGGCGTTTCCCTGGTTCTGCCTGGCGATGGCGGCCAACCTCGCACGCAACGGCGCCAGCTCGCTTCCGTGGCGTTACCTGGGCTGGCTGTTGCTGTTCAGCGCCATCAGTGAAATCCCCTACCGCTTGTTCGTTCCCAACCCCACGACATTGAACGTGATGCCGACGCTGGTGCTGGGATTGTTGCTGGCGCGCTGTTGGCAAACCCCCACCTTGCAGGCGCGATGCCTGGCGGTGGCGGCGCTGCTGCTGGCGGCGCTGTGCTCGTCACAGTTGATGTTCGGGTTCTACGGCGTGCTGCTGCCGTTGGCGATGTTGCTGGTGCATCGCCGGCCTTGGTATTTCGCGTTGCTACCGGGAATGGTCTGCGTGGCGGCCAATCAATGGCGGGTGTTGTATGGCGCGGCATGGCTGGGCGACACGGTGGCGGTCTGGGGGCTGGTGGCTTGCCTGATCGCGCCATGGCTTGGGCTGGCGCTTTTGCGACAGGCGGGGCGTTTTCGTCCAGTGCCCATGCGGCGCTGGGCGTATGCGCTGTATCCCGGGCATTTCCTTATATTGCTCGCGGTCCGCCAGGTCATTGCATAACCCTTCGTGGCGAGGGAGCTTGCTCCCGCTGGAGGGCGAAGCCCTCCCAAAAGGCCACCCCGGATTTACCTGATGTGCCGAGGCGTCTGGTCTTAGGGCTACTTCGTAGCCCAGCGGGAGCAAGCTCCCTCGCCACAAGGGCCGTCTTCGATTCCATTTGATCCCATGTCGTAAACGCACCTTTGCGTGGCGTCCATAGGCATTTGACCTGCCTGCGCCGGCCATACCATCGCATCCAAAGGGCACGACCGAAACGGTCCGTGCCTCACCGAGACGAAAGGCGCACCGCCGCCGCTGGGAGAGACGCGATGTTCAGCAAGCAAGACCAGATCCAGGGTTACGACGATGCACTGCTGGCGGCGATGAATGCCGAGGAGCAACGCCAGGAAGATCACATCGAACTGATCGCGTCGGAGAACTACACCAGCAAGCGCGTGATGCAGGCCCAGGGCAGCGGCCTGACCAACAAGTACGCCGAAGGTTACCCGGGCAAGCGCTACTACGGTGGCTGCGAGCACGTCGACAAGGTCGAAGCCCTGGCCATCGAGCGCGCCAAACAACTGTTCGGCGCCGATTACGCCAACGTCCAGCCGCATTCCGGTTCGTCGGCCAACAGCGCCGTGTACCTGGCCTCGCTGCAAGCCGGTGACACCATCCTCGGCATGAGCCTGGCCCACGGCGGTCACCTGACCCACGGCGCCAAGGTGTCGTCCTCGGGCAAGCTGTACAACGCGGTGCAATACGGCATCGACACCGCTACGGGCCTGATCGACTACGACGAAGTCGAGCGCCTGGCGGTCGAGTGCAAGCCGAAGATGATCGTGGCCGGTTTTTCTGCCTATTCCAAGACCCTGGATTTCCCCCGCTTCCGCCAGATCGCCGACAAGGTCGGTGCGCTGCTGTTCGTCGACATGGCCCACGTCGCCGGCCTGGTTGCCGCCGGCCTGTACCCGAACCCGCTGCCGTACGCCGACGTGGTCACCACCACTACCCACAAGACCCTGCGCGGCCCACGCGGCGGCCTGATCCTGGCCAAGGCCAACGAAGAGATCGAGAAAAAGCTCAACGCCGCCGTATTCCCCGGAGCCCAGGGCGGCCCGCTGATGCACGTCATCGCTGGCAAGGCGGTGTGCTTCAAGGAAGCGGCGGAGCCGGGCTTCAAGGCTTACCAGCAGCAAGTGATCGACAACGCCCAGGCCATGGCGGGCGTGTTCATCAAGCGCGGCTACGATGTAGTGTCCGGCGGCACCGACAACCACCTGTTCCTGGTCAGCCTGATCCGCCAGGGCCTGACCGGCAAGGACGCGGACGCCGCCCTGGGCCGCGCCCACATCACCGTCAACAAGAACGCCGTGCCGAACGACCCGCAATCGCCGTTCGTGACCTCGGGCCTGCGCATCGGTACGCCGGCAGTGACCACCCGCGGCTTCAAGGTGACCCAGTGCGTCACGCTGGCCGGCTGGATCTGCGACATCCTCGACAACCTCGGCGATGCCGATGTCGAGGCCAATGTCGCGCAGCAAGTGGCGGCCTTGTGCGCGGACTTCCCGGTTTATCGCTGAGTCGGTTCTGGAGTAATGACTATGCAACGCTATTCGGGCTTCGGCCTCTTCAAACACTCACTCAGCCATCATGAAAACTGGCAGCGGATGTGGCGCACGCCGACCCCGAAAAAGGTCTACGACGTGGTCATAGTCGGCGGCGGCGGGCATGGTCTGGCGACCGCCTACTACCTGGCCAAGGAGCACGGCATCACCAACGTGGCCGTGGTCGAAAAGGGCTGGCTGGGCGGCGGTAACACCGCGCGCAATACCACCATCGTGCGCTCCAACTACCTGTGGGACGAATCGGCCCACCTGTACGAACACGCGATGAAACTCTGGGAAGGCCTGTCCCAGGACCTGAACTACAACGTGATGTTCTCCCAGCGTGGCGTCTACAACCTGTGCCACACCTTGCAGGACATCCGTGATTCCGAGCGCCGCGTCAGCGCCAACCGCCTCAACGGCGTGGACGGCGAACTGCTCGATGCCAAGCAAGTGGCTGACGAGATTCCGTACCTGGACTGCTCGAAGAACACCCGTTATCCGGTGATGGGCGCCACCGTCCAGCGTCGCGGCGGCGTGGCCCGTCACGATGCCGTGGCCTGGGGCTTTGCCCGGGCGGCGGACGCCTTGGGCGTGGACCTGATCCAGCAGACCGAAGTGATCGGTTTCCGCAAGGAAAACGGCGTGTGCATCGGCGTGGAGACCAACAAGGGCTTCATCGGCGCCAAGCGCGTCGGCGTGGTGACCGCAGGTAATTCCGGGCACATGGCCAAGCTTGCCGGTTTCCGCCTGCCGGTCGAATCCCATCCGCTGCAAGCGCTGGTGTCCGAGCCGATCAAGCCGATTATCGACAGCGTGATCATGTCCAACGCCGTGCACGGCTACATCAGCCAGTCCGACAAGGGCGACCTGGTGATCGGCGCCGGTATCGACGGCTACAACGGCTACGGCCAGCGTGGCTCGTACCCGGTGATCGAGCACACCATCCAGGCCATCGTCGAGATGTTCCCGGTGCTCTCGCGGGTGCGCATGAACCGCCAGTGGGGCGGCATCGTCGACACCACGCCGGACGCCTGCCCGATCATCTCCAAGACGCCAGTGCCGAACATGTTCTTCAACTGCGGTTGGGGCACCGGCGGCTTTAAAGCGACACCTGGCTCGGGCAACGTGTTTGCCGCGAGTCTGGCCAAGGGCGAAATGCACCCATTGGCCGCCCCTTTCTCCATCGACCGTTTCCACAACGGTGCGTTGATCGATGAACACGGCGCTGCTGCGGTTGCCCACTAACAGGAGAAATCCCCATGTTGCACATCTTCTGTCCTCACTGCGGCGAACTGCGCTCCGAAGAGGAATTCCACGCATCCGGCCAGGCGCACATCCCGCGTCCGCTGGATCCGAACGCCTGCACCGACGAGGAGTGGGGCGACTACATGTTCTTTCGCGACAACCCTCGCGGCCTGCACCACGAGTTGTGGATCCACGCCGCCGGTTGCCGCCAGTACTTCAACGCGACCCGTGACACCGTGACCTACGAGATCCTCGAAACCTACAAGATCGGTCAAAAGCCGCAATTCACCGACAAGGCTGACAGTCCGAAAGCGGCCGCGCAGGCTCTGGGAGAGAAGGTATGAGCCAGATCAATCGCCTGTCCAACGGCGGACGGATCGACCGCAACAAAGTGCTGACATTCACCTTCAACGGCCAGAGCTACAAAGGCTTCGAGGGCGATTCCCTGGCCGCTGCGCTGCTGGCCAACGGCGTCGACATCATTGGTCGCAGCTTCAAGTATTCTCGTCCGCGCGGCATCTTTGCCGCCGGTGCGGAAGAGCCGAACGCGGTGCTGCAGATCGGCGCCACCGAAGCCACGCAGATCCCGAACGTGCGCGCCACGCAACAGGCGCTGTATCAGGGCCTGGTCGCCACCAGCACCAACGGCTGGCCGAACGTCAACAACGACATGATGGGGATTCTCGGCAAGGTCGGCGGCAAGCTGATGCCGCCGGGCTTCTACTACAAAACCTTCATGTACCCGCAATCGTTCTGGATGACTTACGAGAAGTACATCCGCAAGGCCGCAGGGTTGGGTCGCTCGCCGACCGAGAACGATCCGGACACCTACGACTACATGAACCGTCACTGCGACGTGCTGATCGTCGGCGCTGGCCCTGCTGGCCTGGCCGCAGCATTGGCCGCGGCCCGCAGCGGTGCGCGAGTGATCCTGGCCGATGAGCAGGAAGAGTTCGGCGGCAGCCTGCTCGATTCCCGCGAGAGCCTGGACGGCAAGCCGGCGACCGAGTGGGCCGCGGCGGCGGTGGCTGAACTGCGCTCGATGCCCGAGGTGGTGCTGCTGCCTCGCGCCACGGTGAACGGTTACCACGACCACAACTTCCTGACCATCCACGAGCGCCTCACCGATCACCTCGGTGACCGCGCACCGATCGGCCAGGTGCGCCAGCGCATCAACCGGGTACGCGCCAAGCGCGTGGTGCTGGCGACTGGTGCTTGCGAACGCCCGCTGGTCTACGGCAACAACGACGTGCCGGGCAACATGCTGGCGGGTGCGGTTTCTACCTACATTCGCCGCTACGGCGTGGCACCGGGCAAGAAACTGCTGTTGAGCACTAACAACGACCACGCCTATCGCGTCGCCCTGGACTGGTTCGACGCCGGCCTGCAAGTGGTGGCGGTCGCCGATGCCCGCAGCAATCCGCGTGGCGCGCTGGTGGAAGAAGCCCGCGCCAAAGGCATCCGCATCCTCACCGGTAGCGCCGTGATTGAAGCCCGTGGCAGCAAGCGCGTCACCGGCGCACGTGTCGCCGCGATCGACGTCCGCGCCCACAAGGTCACCAGCCCCGGCGAATGGCTGGACTGCGACCTGGTGGCCAGTTCCGGCGGCTACAGCCCGGTGGTCCACCTGGCTTCGCACCTGGGCGGCAAGCCGATCTGGCGTGAAGACATCCTCGGTTTCGTGCCGGGCGAAGCGCCTCAGAAACGCGTGTGCGTCGGCGGTGTGAATGGCGTCTACGGTCTCGGCGATTCCCTGGCCGACGGTTTTGAAGGCGGCGTGCGCGCGGCCAGCGAAGCCGGCTTCAAGGCTGTGGAGGGCGTGTTGCCCAAGGCGCTGAGCCGTCATGAAGAACCGACCCTGGCGTTGTTCCAGGTGCCGCATGAAAAAACCACCGCACGTGCGCCGAAGCAATTCGTCGACCTGCAGAACGACGTCACCGCCGCCGCCATCGAACTCGCCACCCGCGAAGGCTTCGAGTCGGTGGAACACGTCAAGCGCTACACCGCACTGGGCTTCGGCACCGACCAGGGCAAGCTGGGCAACGTCAACGGCCTGGCCATCGCGGCCCGTTCGCTGAACGTGAGCATCCCGCAGATGGGCACCACCATGTTCCGTCCGAACTACACGCCGGTGACTTTCGGCGCGGTGGCCGGTCGGCACTGCGGGCATATCTTCGAACCGGTGCGCTTCACCGCGCTGCATGCCTGGCATGTGAAAAATGGCGCCGAGTTCGAAGACGTCGGCCAGTGGAAACGGCCTTGGTACTTCCCGAAGAACGGCGAAGGCCTGCATGCCGCGGTCAAGCGCGAGTGCAAGGCCGTGCGCGACAGCGTCGGTCTGCTTGACGCCTCGACCCTGGGCAAGATCGACATCCAGGGCCCGGATGCCCGTGAGTTCCTCAACCGCATCTACACCAATGCCTGGACCAAGCTCGACGTGGGCAAGGCCCGCTACGGCCTGATGTGCAAGGAAGACGGCATGGTCTTCGACGACGGCGTGACTGCCTGTCTGGCCGACAACCACTTCCTGATGACCACCACCACTGGCGGTGCGGCCCGTGTACTGCAATGGCTGGAGATCTACCAGCAGACCGAATGGCCGGATCTGAAGGTGTATTTCACCTCGGTTACCGATCACTGGGCGACCATGACCCTGTCGGGGCCCAATAGCCGCAAGCTGCTGAGCGAAGTCACCGACATCGACCTGGACAAGGACGGCTTCCCGTTTATGACCTGGAAGGAAGGCCTGGTAGGCGGCGTGCCGGCGAGGGTGTTCCGCATCTCGTTCACCGGTGAGCTGTCGTACGAAATCAACGTGCAGGCCGACTACGCCATGGGCGTGCTCGAACAGATCGTCGAGGCCGGCAAGAAGTACAACCTGACCCCGTACGGCACCGAGACCATGCACGTGTTGCGGGCCGAGAAGGGCTTCATCATCGTCGGCCAGGACACCGACGGCTCGATGACCCCGGACGACCTGAACATGGGCTGGTGCGTCGGCCGGACCAAGCCGTTCTCGTGGATCGGCTGGCGTGGGATGAACCGCGAAGACTGCGTGCGTGAAGAGCGCAAGCAACTGGTGGGTCTCAAGCCGATCGACCCGAATGTCTGGCTGCCGGAAGGCGCGCAGCTGGTCTTCAACCCCAAGCAGGCGATCCCGATGTCGATGGTCGGCCACGTGACCTCCAGCTATGCGCATAACTCCCTGGGTTATTCGTTTGCGATGGGCGTGGTCAAGGGCGGCTTGAAGCGCCTCGGCGAGCGAGTCTTCGCCCCGCTGGCGGATGGCCGGGTGATCGAGGCAGAGATCGTTTCTTCGGTGTTCTTCGATCCGAAGGGGGATCGGCAGAACGTTTAATGACTTGAGGTCCTGGTGGGAGCAGTTGTTCTGCGTCGTCTGCATCGCGAGCAGGCTCGCTCCCACAGGAGACCGCATAACCCTTGTGGGAGCGAGCCTGCTCGCGAAGGCGGCAGAACAGCTCCACAAGGGCCGAATCAAGAATTCAAGACAGGTGCTCCATATGACCGCAGTCAACGTGTACCAACAACGCCCCACCACCGGGGCCAAGGCCGAGTCGTCGCTGCACCATGCCGACCTCGCCAGCCTGGCGGGCAAGGGCCGCAAGAACGCCGGTGTGACCGTGCGCGAGAAAAAACTCCTCGGCCACCTGACCATTCGTGGCGATGGCCACGATCCGGCGTTCGCCGCGGGCGTGCACAAGGCCCTGGGCCTGGAGTTGCCGGGTGCGCTGGCTGTCATCGTCAAGGGCGAAACCAGCCTGCAATGGCTGGGGCCGGATGAATGGCTGCTGGTGGTGCCTTCTGGCGAAGAATTCGTCGCCGAGCAGAAACTGCGCGAAGCCCTGGGCGACCTGCACATCCAGATCGTCAACGTCAGCGGCGGCCAGCAGATACTCGAACTGTCCGGCCCTAACGTGCGCGACGTGCTGATGAAATCCACCAGCTACGATGTACACCCAAGCAACTTCCCGGTGGGCAAGGCCGTGGGCACGGTGTTCGCCAAGTCGCAACTGGTGATCCGCCACACGGCTGAAGACACCTGGGAACTGGTGATCCGCCGCAGCTTTTCCGATTACTGGTGGCTGTGGTTGCAGGATGCGGCGGCTGAGTATGGGTTGAGCGTGCAGGCCTGATTCTTGGCCTTGGAATGCTGTCGTGGCGAGGGAGCTTGCTCCCGCTCGGCCGGGCTGGCGCTCCAGTGCGCAGCGACCGCAAGATCCTGGGCCTGCTTCGCAGCCCAGCGGGAGCAAGCTCCCTCGCCACGGAGTTCTGTGTCGCTTCGTTAATTTGGAACAGGAGTCACCGCAATGAGCCGCGCCCCAGACACATGGATCTTGACCGCCGACTGCCCCAGCGTGCTCGGCACGGTGGATGCGGTGACCCGCTTTCTGTTCGAGCAGGGCTGCTACGTCACCGAGCACCACTCCTTCGACGACCGGCTCTCGGCGCGCTTCTTCATTCGCGTGGAGTTTCGCCAGCCTGACGGTTTCGACGAGCAGAGCTTCCGCGCGGGCCTGGCCGAGCGGGCGCAAGCCTTCGGCATGGTCTTTGAACTGACGCCGCCCAACTACCGGCCGAAAGTGGTGATCATGGTCTCCAAGGCCGATCACTGCCTCAACGACTTGCTCTACCGCCAACGCATCGGCCAGTTGTCGATGGACGTGGTGGCCGTGGTCTCCAATCACCCCGACCTCAAGCCGCTCGCCGACTGGCACCAGATTCCCTACTACCATTTCCCCCTGGACCCGAACGACAAGCCGGCCCAGGAGCGGCAGGTGTGGCAGGTGATCGAAGAGACCGGCGCCGAGCTGGTGATTCTTGCCCGTTACATGCAAGTGCTGTCGCCGGAACTGTGCCGCAAGCTCGACGGCAAGGCCATCAACATCCATCACTCATTGCTGCCGGGCTTCAAGGGCGCCAAGCCGTATCACCAGGCCTACAACAAAGGCGTGAAACTGGTAGGCGCCACGGCGCATTACATCAACAACGACCTGGACGAAGGCCCGATCATCGCCCAGGGCGTGGAAGTGGTGGATCACAGCCACTATCCCGAAGACCTGATCGCCAAGGGACGCGATATCGAAGGGCTCACCTTGGCCCGCGCGGTGGGGTACCACATCGAGCGACGAGTATTTCTGAACGCCAATCGTACCGTGGTGCTTTAGCCACAAGCTTCAAGCCGCAAGAAAAGGCGGTATGCGTGCTTCTTGCGGCTTGTGCTTGCCGCTTGAAGCTCAGGCATCAACCCGAGCAATCAACGCGCTGCCTGCCTGGGCAACGCAGTTCCACAAAAACAACAGCGAGGTGAAAGCATGTCTGGTAATCGTGGTGTCGTGTATCTCGGCAACGGCAAGGTCGAAGTACAGAAAATCGACTATCCCAAAATGCAGGACCCGCGCGGCAGGAAGATCGAGCACGGCGTCATCCTGCGCGTAGTCTCCACCAACATCTGCGGTTCCGACCAACACATGGTGCGCGGCCGTACCACTGCCCAGACCGGCCTTGTCCTGGGTCACGAGATCACCGGTGAAGTGATCGAAAAGGGCAGCGACGTCGAAAACCTGAAAATCGGTGATCTGGTCTCGGTGCCATTCAACGTTGCGTGCGGGCGCTGCCGTTCCTGCAAGGAGCAACACACCGGTGTCTGCCTGACCGTCAACCCGGCCCGTGCCGGCGGTGCCTACGGTTACGTCGACATGGGCGACTGGACCGGCGGCCAGGCCGAATACGTGCTGGTGCCGTACGCTGACTTCAACCTGCTGAAACTGCCGGACCGCGACAAGGCCATGGAGAAAATCCGCGACCTGACCTGCCTGTCCGACATCCTGCCGACCGGCTACCACGGCGCAGTCACCGCTGGCGTCGGCCCTGGCAGCACCGTCTACATCGCCGGCGCCGGCCCGGTTGGCCTCGCGGCTGCCGCTTCCGCCCGCCTGCTGGGTGCTGCGGTAGTGATCATCGGCGACGTCAACTCCATCCGCCTGGCTCACGCCAAGGCCCAGGGCTTTGAAATTGTCGACCTGTCCACAGACACCCCACTGCACGAGCAAATCGCCGCGCTGCTGGGCGAACCGGAAGTGGACTGCGCCGTCGATTGCGTGGGCTTCGAAGCCCGCGGCCACGGCCATGACGGCGTCAAGCACGAAGCCCCGGCCACCGTACTCAACTCATTGATGGGCGTGGTCCGCGTGGCCGGCAAGATCGGCATTCCCGGCCTCTATGTCACCGAAGACCCGGGCGCAGTTGATGCCGCCGCAAAAATGGGCAGCCTGAGCATCCGCTTCGGTCTGGGCTGGGCCAAATCCCACAGCTTCCACACCGGCCAGACCCCGGTGATGAAGTACAACCGCCAGCTGATGCAGGCGATCATGTGGGACCGCATCAACATTGCTGAAATCGTTGGCGTGCAGGTCATCAGCCTGGACGACGCGCCGAAAGGTTATGGCGAATTTGATGCGGGTGTGCCGAAGAAGTTTGTGATTGATCCGCATAAGTTGTTCAGTGCGGCGTAAGTTGGCTTGAAGAAAAAGGGCGACTTGATGTCGCCCTTTTGATTTATGACTTGGCTTGGTATTCCGTTTGGGCAAGTTTTTCAGTCATGGTTAGTTTTTTCTCCAGCCAGTATACCGCGTGCCATTTTCATCTATGACTGACACTTGGTGATAGTCCTTGTTGGCTCTCTTTGCTATTTCAGATCCGTTACGCATACGTGTAACTAGCCGATCTAGATTCAATTCGGCACTGGAGTCCGGAATTTTAGTAAATGCTTCCAACTCTGGGTCAGCGCCGATAGAGCTGTTATCAACCCATTTCTGAACATCTCCTGGCGACCTTCCAGTTGGTAACCTTTGAGGACTCTGCGTTGAGAAACGAGATGAGGAGCTCGAGCTTGCCGGAGGAGGGCGTAAAGGCATCGGCGGGGCGGGGGCAGGTCTGATTTTGGAATATGATTGCGCGCTTGCGTAGCTGGAGGAAATACTATCCGACGTGCTGGACGATCCGGAACTATTGTAAATAGGGTTGATCCTCACGGAAGTGGGTCGCGCACCAGGGGGGTTCATAAGAGAGCTTGAAATTGACGAATTTGTTGCAGCTTCGTTTATCTGATTGGCACGCGCTACACGCGATGACTGTCTGAGACCAAGTTTCCTCCCGATAAGTTTCAACATCCCCCAGATCCCCGCATGCCCCGTTGAATCCACCCAGTTCACCGGATCTCCAACGCAATACGTATATGCATTCAGCCCCCCCTCCCCGAACGGGCTCAAGCTGTCCGGACTGTTGAACCGCATAAGCACTGGATTGAACCCCCGATAGCCATTACCCAGCAGATAGTGCCCGGTGACCGGATCTGCCTGCTCGCCGTTAAAACCGAGCAGGCCGAGCAAGCCATTTCCCTGGGGGCGGTGACCGTAGGGCGTGTACGCGAGGGGATGGGGTTGCGCTGCGTCGAGCATCTGCAAGACAGAACGCTGCTGATCGGTGGCGAGCAATGTGGTCTCGCTGGTCTCATCTTTCCGTTGCTGTTGGGCCAGCAGTTGGTCGTCGTGCTGGAAAATCGAGCGTTGCACCGATCCCACAATCTCTGAGGTCAGGCGACTCTTCAAATAGAAGCGCTGGGTGCTGGTCTGAGCTGTAGGCGCCAAATCAGCCAGACGATCAAGGGGATCATAGTGATAGCGGCAGAGTAGCGTTTCGTCTGTAGAAGGCATGGGCTTCGCTCTGAATAAAAGAAACCTCGAACGGGGGGATCAGGCTCAGGCAGATGCACAGGGTTGTCTAGCTAGCAGAAGTGTTAGGTATGATAGCCACTAGCTGGGCCCTGCTCATGGGGGCCGCATCGCATCAACCGTCTTTCTTCCTGATGTTTTCTCTTAATTTGGCAGGTAGTTCATAGAAGTTGGGATTTTCATTTCTATATAAAGTCAGAAACTCATGTGGGTTACCGCTTTTCTTGAAATCTTTAATAAAGTCACTGTAGATTTTTGCTGGGCTATCAGCTAATCCCAGTTGCACTTTGGTGTCTTTTTGTAAATCATCGAGCGCGGTTTTTGGGATTTTCTTTCTGGCCATGTCGGCTAAATTTGGAGCCTGCTTTTGAATTGGAGTTTTTCCTGGATATTTTTCTATGTATCGAGCGACCCTGCCAGGAGAATTAAATGAAATGTCGTACGGTACTGATTCTGTAGACAAAGGAATATTGAAATTTTTATGCCAGTCGTGATTTCCCTCTAAGTAACGCTGCAAAAAGGGAGGTCGGGAAACTTGCGTAGGCATATCAGGGCTGACAGATGGTAGGCTGCTGACGGGGCTTAACCGTCTGGCAGAAGGAGTCCTTAGCTTCAGTAAATTTAAAATCCCTTTGAATAGATTTCCAACATGTCCCGTCGGATCCACCCGATTTATTGGATCCCCAACGCAATACGTATATGCATTCAGCCCCCCCTCCCCGAACGGGCTCAAGCTGTCCGGACTGTTGAACCGCATAAGCACTGGATTGAACCCCCGATAGCCATTACCCAGCAGATAGTGCCCGGTGACCGGATCTGCCTGCTCGCCGTTAAAACCGAGCAGGCCGAGCAAGCCATTTCCCTGGGGGCGGTGACCGTAGGGCGTGTACGCGAGGGGATGGGGTTGCGCTGCGTCGAGCATCTGCAAGACAGAACGCTGCTGATCGGTGGCGAGCAATGTGGTCTCGCTGGTCTCATCTTTCCGTTGCTGTTGGGCCAGCAGTTGGTCGTCGTGCTGGAAAATCGAGCGTTGCACCGATCCCACAATCTCTGAGGTCAGGCGACTCTTCAAATAGAAGCGCTGGGTGCTGGTCTGAGCTGTAGGCGCCAAATCAGCCAGACGATCAAGGGGATCATAGTGATAGCGGCAGAGTAGCGTTTCGTCTGTAGAAGGCATGGGCTTCGCTCTGAATAAAAGAAACCTCGAACGGGGGGATCAGGCTCAGGCAGATGCACAGGGTTGTCTAGCTAGCAGAAGTGTTAGGTATGATAGCCACTAGCTGGGCCCTGCTCATGGGGGCCGCATCAACAGTGCTGAAATCGTCGGCGTGCAGGTTAATCAGCCTGGATGACGCGCCGAAGGGCTATGGCGAGTTCGATGCGGGTGTGCCGAAGAAGTTTGTGATTGATCCGCATAAGTTGTTCAGTGCAGCGTGAGGTTGGAAGCAAGACGGAAAGAAGGGGCGACAGCGATGTTGCCCTTTTTATTCAGTGCACCCCATTTGCGGTATTTCAGAACCGAATCGATTCAGTTTGACGGACCTGACACTAAACACGACGAACAAAACTGTAATCAGTTCCAGTGAAATATTCTCCATGGTCGCCGCAATTTCATAAGTTTCCCGCCATTTGCAGCCGAGCTATGAGAGACGTCTGATTCGGTCGACTTGTTCGGCAGATAAGCTGATGCTACTGCTTGTAGAGGATCTAGCGTAGCGTAAAAAAGCTCTGCGTGTACTCGGTGACATAAATAGCCATGGACGCCCTTCAGCTTCAGGATAAGTTGGAGGTCCGCCGTTTTGGTATTCTTTTTCTGTGGCTAGTATGAGGGGGTCCAATCCATGATCATTGTAACCAGGTGGTAACGAGCGATAAGCGGGAGGTTCCCCGCGTTGACTCGGAGGTCTCAGACGATTGAGATTTCCGGCAGAATAGCTTGGTGGAGGGGTTGCAGTTGCGATGTTGCGGGGCGTAACAGCGTTCGCTGCGTACCCAGCAGTGGCTCGAGAGGTTGCAGTGGCTTGATAGAATACAGTGGCTCGAGAGGTTGCAGTGGCTGGATAGAATACAGTGGCTCGAGAGGTTGCAGTGTCTTGATAGAATACAGTGGCTTGAGAGGATGCAGCGGCCAAGCGGGTACTTGATATTCGAAGGTTCAAAACATTTAATAAAGCTTTCCACAAGTTAGGGAAATGCCCGGTAGGATCCGTCTTATTCACGGGGTCACCTAAGCAATAGGCGTATGCATTCAATCCGCCCTTCCCAAACGGACTCAAGTTGTCCGGACTGTGAAACCGCATCAAGACCGGATTGAACGCCCGATAACCATTCCCTAATAGATAATGTCCGGTCACCGGATCCGGCCGCTCACCGTTGAAGCCGAGCAGGCTGAGCAAGCCGTTTTCTGAGCCGTGACCATAGGCCGTGTAGGCAAGGGAATGGGGTTGCGTAGCGTCGAGCCCTTTTAAAACCGAGCGTCGTTGATCGGTGGCGAGCAGATAGGTTTCGCGGACCTCGTTCTGGCATTGCTGCTGGGCAAGCAATTGGTCGTCGTGCTGGAAAACCGATCGTTGCACCGAGCCTTGAATTTCTGAGGACAGGCGATTCTGCAAATAGAAGCGCTGGGTGCTGGCCTGGGCCGCTGGCGTGCAATCGGCCAGGCGATCGAGAGGATCGTAGTGATAGCGGCAAAGAAGCGTTTCGTCGATAGAAGGCATGGGCTTCGCTCTGAATAAAAGAAAACCTCGGACGCAGGTATAAGGCTCAGGCAGATGCGAATGGTTGTCTAGCTAGCGGAAGTGTTAGTTTGGCTGCTCACGTTTTCCGACCTTCAACCTATACACAATCAAATGTGAGAATCGCTTGATACCCTTATCGACTCGGCTGTTTGGTTGAGATCGTCAGGTACGGAAATAGCAATTGAAGGGGAGGAAGAGGAGAGATTCGGCGTACCTGCCTCCGGTATTTTGACGGGCAGTTTTTCTTTCTTCGAAAATCCGAAAATTTGTCTAACGTTACCTTTTATCTTGTTCCATAGCGGGCCGGCTTTTTGCGCGGTGCGTAGCGCGAGGACGCCGCGGGTAGCGGCTCCTCCGATTAACGCTGCCGTGCCCACGGCCGAAACATAGGGACCAATCGGGTTGCCGGCAAGTTGCATGACTGCCCCCGCTGCAGTACCTGCGGAGCCTGACAGGCTGACACGGGTGGCCCACAGCGCAGCGCCACTCACTTTGGGCCCTAAGATCATGCCCGCAGGCACTATGGTGTGCAGCGCAATGGTTAAACTGCGTTGTATCGGAGCCAATATCGCCAGGGCGAACTCGCCTGTCGGGTCCGTGTGATTAACAGGATTTCCCAAGGCATATGCATAAGCGTTTATTCCACCCTTATCGAATGGGCTGCGTCTGTCCGGGCTGTTAAATCGCATCAACACCGGATTGAACGCCCGATAGCCATTACCCAACAGATAATGCCCGGTCACCGGATCCGCTCGTTCGCCGTTGAAGCCAAGCAGGCTGAGTAAGCCATTTTGCGGGGCGCGATGTCCGTAGGGTGTGTAGGCGAGGGAATGAGGCTGCGTGGCATCGAGCGCGTGCAATATCGAGCGCTGAAGGTCGGTGGCGAGCAAGGTGGTTTCGACGACGCCGTCCTGGCGCTGTTGTTGCGCCAGGAGTTGGTCGTCCTGCTGGAAAATCGATCGTTGGACCGAGCCCAGGATTTCGCTGGTCAGGCGCTCTTTCAGGTAGAAGCGCCGGGTGCTGGTCTGGTCCGCTCCTGCGAAGTCGGCCAAGCGATCCAGTGGATCGTAATAATAGTGGCAGAGTAGGGTTCGCTGGTTCTTCGGCATGGAGTCGACCATTAGTGAAATTAACGATAAGGATCAGTCGTCAGCTTTTCCCATTTGCCAGCACCACATCGCTGCAACTGAAGAATGTTTCACGGGCAGGGTCTTCATGGCGTTGCCACATGATGAAGATCACTGACCGGCTGTCCGTGGCGTAGCCTGCAGGTAATTGAACGTCCAGGTAATAAGTACCCGGTCCCTTGGTGTCCGGAGCGAGCCTCACCTTGACGTCAGGGGACTGCTTCAGCGCGGCCCAGTTGAGATTGTCCGGGTCGGTCAGGTAAACCTTGAATTCGCTGGGGTCATGCATCTGGCTTGCCACGTAAGTGAGCTGCACGCGGCCATCCTTCACGTCCAGGTTGGTGGTGTGCCAGGCAGCGCTTTTGATATTGATGCTGTCGAAGCGATCCTGCCCGGCGGAACACAGTTTCCCATCGGGAGCGACATCTTCCGGCTTTGTGCCTTCGGGGATGTTTTGCGAGTAGGCGTTCCAGTCGTTGAACAGACGGGCGCGTTCCCAGTCGGCGTCGCCTGCCGCTGTAAAGGCTTCCCGGCACGCAGCGTTCTTGATGTTTGCGCTGCCATTGTTGAAGTCCTGCTGATCCCAGCAATAGTACTGGCGAGACGGCGGCATCTGCGAGGTTCCGTGTTTTATCTCTGGGCTCTTGGACGGGGTTTTGACATCAGTGCAACTGATCAAACCGATGCCGGACAGAAGAATGCAGCTCAGGGCTAGGCTGGAATATTTCATTGTAAATTCCTTTTTCTAGAGAAAATTCCTTTATTTCGAACACGACGTCCGGGCTGTTTTCAGCGCAAAGGAACGGTATCTGCCAAGGTTTTTACCTTCGACAATCCGAGCTTAGGACCGGGATGAACAGCTGCCTACTGTCAGAGTTGACAGTATTGCGTCAAAAAAACGGGTCAAGAGCCCGCTGTGCGACTGCGTTCAGGGTTGGCTCGTTATGGCCTCGCCGACCCGCTGGCAGAATTGCGAATAGAACGCCTGCGCGTTCATGCCACGGCAATCGTCCTTGATCTGCGCCAGGGCGGCCGGACTGAATGCCAGGCTGCGCGGCATGCTGGCAAAGTCGAAGTAGCCGTCCTGTTGGGTCTTGATGGCATCGAACCCCGGCATGTCATACATCAGTTCGACGTCATCATCGCCAAGCATTCGCGCTTTCACGGTCACTTGGGTATACACCTTTCCTCCTGGCGCGCCATTCAGCGCCGCCAGGCCGTGGCCAACGATGCGCAGCATGTCCGGCGCCCAATCGTCACCCGCCTCGATGGGCGTGGCGGGGCGGTAGAAAACGGTCAGGCCCTGCTGGTCTCGCGTGACCTGCGTCAGGGCTGGATCATAACGTTTGATGCGGTGCTCGATGGTCAGCCAGGTCTTTTGCGCGTCGCTGACGTCGTCGGCAAGTTCCGGGTTCAACGGGCCGCGTTGGCACTCGCTGACGCCGAAGGCGATGAGCATGCCCGTCAGAATGACCGCGAGGGCGCCCCCACCGATTTGTACGTTCATGGCGTTACTCTGCTGAAAGAAGGCTGCACTGTATTCGATGGCAGGTATTGCTGCACGCGGCAAGCGTGGTGTTGAACAAACCCCGGCTATCCCAGTCCAACGCTCGACTTTGCGCCGCCCCTTTCCAGGCGGCTTTTTCATGTTCCAGAGGATGTCCCGATGAAGGTTTCACGCGGTTTTGCACTGTCTTGCCTGCTCTCGTTGGCAGCCGGCCCGGCCTTCGCACAGTTCAGCCTCGCTGATGCGACAAGCGTGATCTCGGCCATCCAGGGCGATCGGCAGGAGGGGGCGGTCGCGGCCGCGCCGAAAGCCGCCGGGCTGCTCAATACCTTGGGCTCGGAACTCCAGATCACGCCGGAGCAAGCCGTGGGCGGTGCCGGGGCGATGCTCGGGCTGGCCAGGAACCAGCTCGGCGAGGCGCAGTTCTCCGAGCTGAGCAAAAGTGTGCCGGGGCTCGATCAGATCGCCGGGAACAGTGCCATCGGTGGCCTTAACGGCCTGGGTGGCTTGCTGGGCGGCGGGTCGGACCAAAACGCCTTGCTCGACGGCTTGCTCGGTAACGTCAAGGACACCGGTGACCTGAACAATGCCTTCAGCGCGCTGGGCATGGACAGCGGCATGATCGGCCAGTTTGCCCCGATCATCTTGCAGTACCTCGGCCAACAGGGCGTCGCCAGCTCGCTGTTGCAGAACCTGGGCGGTATCTGGGGCGCTGGCGCCGGTATCTGATCAGGCGCTCTCGTTGCGCAGATGAGCAATGCGCTGGTCCTTTTCATGCCAGAGCTGGTTGACCCAGTCCTGCACATGCTGGCGAAAAACCGGGTCGTTTTCGTAGTCGCCCTGCCACAGCGCCGGGTCCAGCTCGCGGGTCTGGATGTCGACGATGACCCTGGGCACCGCGCCGCTGATCAAGTCCCAGAACCCCGGGATGCGCTGCTGCGGATAAACCACCGTCACGTCGAGGATCGCATCCAGCTGCTCGCCCATCGCCGCTAGCACAAACGCCACGCCACCGGCCTTGGGCTTGAGCAGATGGCTGAACGGCGACTGCTGCTGTTGGCTCTTGGCGGCGGTGTAGCGCGTACCTTCGAGATAATTCACCACAGTGACCGGTTGGCGCTTGAACAGCTCGCAGGCGGCCTTGGTGATTTCCAGATCCTTGCCGGCCAGCTCCGGATTCTTCGCCAGGAACGCCTTGGTGTAGCGCTTCATGAAAGGGTAATCCAATGCCCACCACGCCAGCCCCAGGAACGGCACCCAGATCAGCTCTTTCTTGAGGAAGAACTTGAAGAACGGCGTGCGTCGGTTGAGGGTCTGGACCAGGGCCGGGATATCCACCCATGACTGGTGATTGCTGATCACCAAGTATGAAGTGTCGCTACGCAGGCCCCCACCGCCGCGAATGTCCCATCGGGTGGGGATGCACCAGGCAAAGATCAACTTGTCGATCTCGGCCCAGGTCTCGGCAATCCACATCACCGCCCACGAGGCGTAATCGCGAAGGCGCCCGGGCAGGACCAGTTTGAGCAATGCGAATACCATCAGCGGCCCGAACAGCACCAGGGTATTGAGCAGTAGCAGCAGGGTGACGAAACAGCCGGTGAGCAGGCGGCGCATAGATGACTCTTGCAAACGGGGTGGGCGGGCCATGATAAGCAGCTTCGCGCGGCAGGCCAAATCGGCCTGGACGAAAGTTTCACTTGGGCTTGTATAGGCTGAACCTGCTTTTGTGGCGAGGGAGCTACGGTACGCTTTACCGAACGAATTCATCGGCCACTGTCTAAAATCCCACTCCCACAACGGAAGCCCCTTACATGAAATCCGTTTTAGCCCTGCTTTCCCTGGTGGCCCTCCCCGTGCTCGCCGCCGAACCGACCCTCTATGGGCGCTACGAATACATCGCGCTGCCGGAAATCGGTGGCGAAGTGCTCAAGGCCAAGATGGACACCGGCGCATTGACCGCCTCGCTGTCGGCCAAGGACATCGAGACGTTCACCCGTGACGGCGATGACTGGGTACGTTTCCGCCTGGCGACCAAGGACGCGAGCAACAAGATCTACGAACACAAGATCGCCCGAATCAGCAAGATCAAGACCCGTTCCGAAGAGGACGAGGACGACGACGAAAAGATCGCCCCCAGCAAGCGTCCGGTGGTGGAACTGGAAATGTGTCTGGGTAACGTCAAGCGCACTGTCGAGGTCAACCTGACCGACCGCAGCAGTTTCAACTACCCGCTGCTGATCGGTGCCAAGGCCTTGCGTGAGTTCGACGCGGCGGTGAACCCGGCGCGGCGGTTTACGGCGGATAAACCGGACTGTTGATTTCCCCGATTGACGTGCCCCGAGGCTTGGGGCACCGTTCCGGCAACTTTACTGTCGGGCCCGGTCGCCATGCCTCATATTCTGATTGTCGAAGACGAAGCCGCCATCGCTGATACGCTGGTGTTTGCGCTGCAGGGCGAGGGCTTTGACACCACCTGGTTGAGCCTGGGAGCCGCGGCCCTGGAGCATCAGCAAAAGACTCCGGCGGACCTGATTATTCTCGACGTCGGCCTGCCGGATATCAGCGGTTTCGAGACGTGCAAGAATCTCAGACGTTTCAGCGACGTTCCGGTAATTTTTCTTACGGCTCGGGATGGCGAGATCGACCGGGTGGTGGGCCTGGAGATTGGCGCTGATGATTACGTGGTCAAGCCCTTCAGCCCTCGCGAGGTTGCCGCCAGGGTTCGCGCGATTCTCAAGCGCGTGGCGCCGCGGCCTTTCGCGGAAGCGGTTTCGGCGTTGTTCCAGGTGGACAGCGAGCGCGTGCAGATCAGCTATCGCGGCAAGCCGTTGAACCTCACTCGTCATGAGTTTCGCCTGTTGAACTGCCTGCTGGAGCAGCCTGAGCGGGTCTTCAGTCGCGAGCAATTGCTCGACGCCCTGGGCGTGGCCAGCGATGCCGGCTACGAGCGCAGCATCGACAGCCACATCAAGAGCCTGCGCGCCAAGTTGCGCCTGGTCAGGGCCGAGGCCGAACCGATCCAGACCCACCGGGGCCTTGGCTACAGCTACAGCCCGGGCCACAGCTGATGTCGCTGGGTATCCGTATTTTCCTGGCCTACGTGCTGTTCATCGGCCTGGCCGGGTATTTCGTGCTCAACACGGTGATGGAGGAGATCCGTCCCGGTGTGCGCCAGTCCACCGAGGAAACCCTGGTAGACACGGCCAACCTGATGGCCGAGATCCTGCGGGACGATTTCAAGGCCGGGACGCTCAGCCAGAACCGCTGGCCGCAATTGCTCAGGTCCTATGGCGAACGCCAGCCGGCGGCGACGATCTGGGGATTGCCAAAAAACCAGGTCAACCATCGCATCTACGTCACGGATGCCAATGGCATCGTCGTGCTCGATTCCAGTGGCGTGGCGGTGGGCCAGGATTATTCGCGGTGGAATGACGTCTACCTGACCCTGCGCGGCCATTACGGCGCTCGTTCGACCCGCAACGATCCGGACGATCCGGCGTCGTCGGTGATGCATGTCGGGGCACCGATCCGCGACAACGGAAGGATCATCGGCGTGGTCACGGTGGCCAAGCCCAACAGCTCGTTGCAACCTTATATCGACCGCACGGAGCGGCGCCTGCTGGCGTACGGTGCCGGGTTGATCGGCCTGGGCCTGTTGCTGGGCGCCTTGCTGTCCTGGTGGCTCAGCGCGGCTTTGCGTCGGTTGACTCGTTATGCCCAGGCGGTCAGCCAGGGCCGGCGGGTGGAAGTGCCGCATTATCGCGGCGGCGAATTCGAGCAACTGGCGGGCGCCGTCGAACACATGCGCACCCAGCTCGAAGGCAAGGCCTACGTCGAGCGTTATGTGCACACCTTGACTCATGAACTGAAGAGCCCGCTGGCCGCGATTCGCGGCGCCGCCGAGCTCCTGCAGAGCGACATGCCCGCCGCCCAGCACCAGCGCTTTGTCAGCAACATCGACAGCGAAAGCGTGCGCATGCAGCAATTGATCGAGCGCCTGCTCAACCTGGCCCAGGTCGAGCAGCGCCAGGGGTTGGAGGATATTGTCGCGGTGCCGTTGGCGGCGTTGGTCGATGAATTGCTGGAAGCTCGCGGCGGCTGGATCGAAAGTCGTCAATTGCGCGTGGAGCGATACATCGCCGCTGATCTGACGCTGACCGGGGAGGCCTTCCTGTTGCGCCAGGCGTTGGGCAACTTGCTGGAAAATGCCTTGGACTTCACCCCTGTCGAAGGCCTGTTGCGCATCAACGCCGAGCGCCTGGGCAGCCGCGTCGAGATCCGTCTTTTCAACCAGGCCGAGCCGATTCCCGACTACGCACTACCGCGCCTGAGCGAGCGGTTTTATTCCCTGCCGCGCCCGGGCACCGGGCGCAAAAGCACAGGCCTGGGGCTCAACTTCGTCGAGGAAGTGGTGCAGTTGCATGGTGGTGAATTCGGCATTGGCAATGTCGAGGGTGGGGTGGAAGTGGTGCTGCGGTTGCCCTGACACCACAAAATCCATCTGAAAAAGCAGTTACTTGTGTGCGAGCTTGCTCGAGATGGCTGTGTGTCACTCAGCACAGTTGGTGCTGTTCTACCGCTATCGCGAGCAAGCTCGCTCCCACAGGAACCGGTTCTCCACACAATCTCCACATTCCCCTCATAAACCGCCCACACAGCCGCGCCAGACTCTTCCCCATTCGAACAGGGAGAGCCCCACATGAACCGCAGCCTCGCTATAAAACTGGGCATGATTGCCCTCTTGATTCTCTTGCTGATGATTCCGCTGTTGATGATCAACGGCCTCATTGATGAGCGCCAGGAGCTGCGCGATGGGGTGTTGCAGGACATCGCCCGCAGTTCCAGCCACAGCCAGCAATTGATCGGCCCGATGATCGTGGTGCCGTTTCGCAAGGACGTGAAGGTCTGGAATACCAACGAGAAGACCGGCGTGCGTTTCCTCGAAACCGTCGAGCAAACGGGCGAGTTGTATTTTCTCCCGGAGCAATTTGAGCTCGACGGCCAGATCCGCACCGAAACACGTGCCCGGGGCATCTACGAAGCGCGCTTGTTTCATGCCGACAACCGGATCGATGGCCGCTTCAAAGTGCCGGAACGTTATGGCGTCGCCTCGAAGGATTTCGCCGATTACCGCTTTGACGAGCCGTACCTGAGCGTCGGAATCAGCGACATTCGCGGCATCGAGAACGCGTTGACCCTGACGCTGAACCAGCAGACGGTCGACTTCCTTCCCGGTTCGCGGCTTGGCTGGCTGGGGCAGGGCGTACACGTGCCGTTGCCGATGATCACCGCCCAGGGCAGCCCCGAACTGACCTTCGGTTTCGACCTGCGCCTGCAAGGCACCGGCGAGCTGCAGATCCTGCCGGTGGGCAAGTCCACCAAGGTGCACCTGTCCGCCGATTGGCCGCACCCGAGCTTCATCGGCAATTACCTGCCGGTCAATCGTGAGATCAATGAACAGGGCTTCAATGCCGACTGGCAGACCTCGTTTTTCTCCACCAACCTTTTGGAAACGCTGCAAGCCTGCGATCCCAGCGATGGTTGCGAAGCGTTCCGCAGTCGTGCGTTCGGTGTAAGTTTCGTCGATCCGGTGGACCAGTACCTGAAGAGCGACCGGGCGATCAAATATGCGCTGCTGTTCATCGCGCTGACCTTCGCCGGGTTCTTCCTCTTCGAAGTGCTCAAGAGCCTCGCGGTGCACCCGGTCCAGTATGCATTGGTCGGCGTGGCGCTGGCGTTCTTCTACCTGCTGCTGTTGTCGCTGTCGGAGCACATCGGCTTCACCCTGGCGTACCTGGTATCGGCCAGTGCCTGCGTGGTGCTGATTGGCTTCTACGTCTGCCATGTGCTGCGCAGCGTGAGCCACGGCCTGGGATTTTCAGCGGGGTTGGCGGGGTTGTACGGACTGCTTTACGGCCTGTTGAGCGCCGAAGACTACGCGCTGTTGATGGGTTCGTTGCTGCTGTTCGGCCTGCTGGGTGTGTTCATGGTGCTGACCCGCAAGCTGGATTGGTACGGGGTGGGCGCGAAGCCGGCGGCTGCGATGAGTTTTGATCTGGGAGAGGTGAAATGAGCCGGTCGTTGGGGTTGCGGGAGGATCAGCGAGTGGGGGAAATGCTGGTGATGCGAATTGTCGGGTTGTTTCCTTTGGATCCGGTGCGCGGCCTTCGCGAGCAGGCTCGCTCCCACAAGAGGGCAACACACTCAAATGTGGGAGCGAGCCTGCTCCGGGCGGCGTTCCGACGAAGAGGCCGGTGAGCCAAGGCAGTTTTAGACCCGGGGCACCGTCTCGACCAGCGAAGGCCGCAAACTGACCTCGGAAAACCACGCCGCCAGCTGCGGATTGTTCTCGCGCCATTCCAGGTCGGCATGGCGCAGGTCCAGGTAACCCAGGGCGCAGGCCACGCTGATGGACGCGACGTCGAAATGGCTGGCCAGTTCGGCAATCGCCTCGGATTCGAGCGTGGCGAGGGCGCGACGAATCTTGTCCCGCTGCGCATCGAGCCATTCGTCCCAGTGTTTTTCCACAGGACGCAGGGCTGTCTCGTAGCGGATCATCACCGCCGCGTCCATGATCCCGTCGGCCATGGAGGCCAGGGTCAGGCGCCGCCAGCGCGCGGCGCCCTCGCGCGGGATCAGCGGGTTGCCGACGTGTTGGTGGTCGAGGTAGTCAAGGATGACGCGGCTGTCGTGGATCACCGTCCCGTTGGCCAGGCGCAGGGCCGGGATCTTGCTCAACGGGTTGTCGCCGATCAGCGCCAGGTCCGGCTTGACCGGCGTGAGTTGGCTGAGCTGCAAGGCGACGCGATCCTGCTGGCCGGTTTCGTGGAGCAGCACCAGGACCTTGCGGACGAAGGGCGAAGCGGGGTTGTGGAACAGGGTCATGCTGGGGGTGGACATGCAGAACATCCTCGATTGGGCGGGCTGGGTTAGCCTAGACAGTTGCGGGTCTGCTGGCGAGTAACGAATCGATAGGTGTATTCCACTGTGGGAGCGAGCTTGCTCGCGATGGCGGCGTGTCAGTCAACATCAATGCAACTGAACTTCCGCTATCGCGAGCAAGCTCGCTCCCACAGGGGCTGCGCCTGGCTGGGTTATCCGCGTTTGATCAAGCCCCAGGTCCCAAGCAGGGTCGGGATTCCCAATCCAACCCAGCTCAGCGCATCCCAGGCGCCGTCACCGAGCAATGCGCTGAACAGCCCCGCCGCGCTCAATGCGCCGATCATCACGGGAATGCCAAACACCTTCCAGAAATTCGACTGCCGAGGCCTCACGAGGTTACCTCCGCGCCGACAGTCGCGCGCTTGGCGGCTTTACGTCGCACCACCCACAGATAAACGCCACTGCCCAGGACGATGATCGTCAGCACATCCAGGGTTGCCCAGAAAATCTGCATTGGCCGGCCACCGTAGTCGCCGAAATGCAGCGGCAGGGACAGGCTCATCACGTCCATGTACCACGGCCGCTCGGCCACGGCGGTGACGTCCTGGGTGCTGGCGTCGATCAATACCGGAGTGAGCAGGTGCGAGGTCAGGTGGGTGTCGCCCTTCATGAACACGCTGTAGTGATGCTCGCTGGAAAACAGCGTGCCGGGGAAGGCGATGAAGCTGGGCTCCATGCCCGGCGCGACTTCCTTGGCAATGTCGAGCAGGCGGGTCGCCGGCGCCAGTTGCGTCAATGGCGGGGCGTTGCGGTACGGCTCGACCATCGCGCTGAGGCTGTCGTTGCGCCACGCGGCGATGATCAGGTCGGCGCAGGCGGCAATCACGCCGGTCACGCCCACGGTCAGCGCCCAGACCAGGGTGACGACGCCGATCAGGTTGTGCAGGTCGAGCCAGCGCAGGCGGGTGGATTTGTCCTGGCGCACCGTGCCGAAGTTCAAGCGCCGCATGAACGGCAAGTACAGCACCACGCCGGAGACAATGGCAATCACGAACAGAAACCCCATGAACGCCAGCAGCAACTTGCCCGGCAGCCCGGCGAACATGTCCACATGCAGGCGCAGCATGATCATCATGAAACCGCCGTTGGCCGAAGGCATCTCCAGGGCTTCGCCGGTGCGCGCGTCGAGCATGAAGGTATGGGATGAATTGGGTTCGGTGCCCGGCGTCGGCGCCATGATGGTAATCACGCCGTTGGGGTCGTCTTCGTCCCAGCCGAAATACTGGACCACTTCACCCGGACGATGAGCCTTGGCTTTTTCCACCAGTTGTTGAAGATCCAACGGCGGCGTGCCGGCCGGCATTTCCCGCAGTTCCGGGGCATCGCCCAACAGATGCTCGATTTCATGATGGAAAATCAGCGGCAGCCCGGTGATTGCCAGCATCAGCAGGAACACCGTACAGATCAGGCTGCTCCAGGTGTGGACAAAGGACCAGCGGCGAATGGTTTTGCTTTTCATGATCGATCCGAATGCAAAAGGGCACCTACAGCAACAACTCTGTTCATTTTGGATTGAGTATCCATCGTGGCGAGGGAGCTTGCTCCCGCTGGGTTGCGTAGCAGCCCCAAAAGCTTAGGACCGCTGCGCAGTCCAGCGGGAGCAAGCTCCCTCGCCACGGTTTTCCTGATACGAACAGCATTGCCCGACAGCGCGGCCTAAAAGGTTTTGCAAATGCTAACCGTTTACCATTTGTAATTCACGCTGGCGACGACGTTGCGTTGGTCTCCGTAGTAGCAATAGAAGCCGTCACAGGTGGACAGGTATTCCTTGTTGAAGATGTTTTTCGCGTCCACCGCCACGGTGACGCCCTTGAGGGTCTTGTTCAAACGGCCCAGGTCGTAATGGGCTGAGGCGTCATACACCGTATAGGAGCCGACATGCCCCCAATCGGTGTTGGTGGTGTTGCCGTAGGTGTCGCCGACATAACGCACGCCGGCACCCACGCCGAACCCGTCCAGCGGGCCGTTGTGCCAGGTGTAGTCGGCCCAGGCGGTGGCCTGGTTACGCGGTACCTGGGCCATGCGCTTGCCTTCTTCGGCGGCGGTGCCCTTGGTGATTTCGCTGTCGTTATAGGTGTAGGAACCGACCAGCTTCAGGTTGTCGGTGACGTTGCCGGAGGCTTCCAGCTCAAGACCGCGCACCTGGACTTCACCGACCTGGCGGGTGACGTTGTTTTCAGTGACGGAGTTGTTTTTCTGGGTCAGGTCGAACACCGCAGCCGTCAACAAGGTCTTGGTGCCGGGTGGCTGGTACTTGATACCCGCCTCGTACTGTTCGCCTTCCGTCGGCTTGAACGCTTCGGTGCTGTTGACGGTTGAGCCCGCCGCCGCCTGGAACGACTGGGCGAAGGAAACGTAGGGCGTCACACCGTTATCGAAGACGTAGCTCAACGCCGCGTTGCCGCTGAATTTCTTGTCGCGCTGGGTGTTGGTGACATTGTTCTGGTTGTGGAACACGGTGCCGGTGTGGATCCAGTCTTCACGACCACCAAGGGTCAGGCGCCACTTGTCCAGGGCAATCTGGTCCTGGAAGTACAGGCCGGTCTGGTTGGTCTTCTGGTTGTAGTCATACATCGTGAAGTACTGGACGTTGGAAAAATCCTGTCCGTAGGTCGGGTTGTTGATATTGCTGGTCGGCACGCCAGTCGAACCCCAATCCCAACGCGAATTGCTGTTCGAGCGCTGGTGATCCAGGCCCAGCAACAAGGTGTGGCTCAGATCACCCGTCTGGAAGTCAGCCTGGAAGTTGTTGTCCACGGCGAACTGGCTGATGTCTTCGTCGATCACGCTGGCGCTGCGCTTGACGTTGCCGTCGGCGTCCACCGATTGGTCCGGGCCATCCGGCGAGAACTGACCGCCGGCGGAGATGCCCTGGGTTTCCAGATCGCTCTTGGTGTAGCGCAGGTTCTGGCGGAACTGCCAGGTGTCGTTCAGGCGGTGTTCAAAGGCATAACCGAGCGCGTAGTAGGTGCGGTCGTAGAATTCCCAATCCGGGTCACCGAGGTTCTTGTGATGGGAGATCTTGCCCGCCGGCGACGACAGCTTGGTGCCTTGCAGGGGCAGGAATTGCCCGGTGATGCCGGTGTCATCGCGGGTGTATTGCGACAGGAATGTCAGGCGGGTGTCGTCGTTGATGTTCCAGGTCAGGCTCGGGGCGATGTTGTAGCGCTTGTCCGGGATGTGATCGATCTGGGAGTTACTGTCGCGCACGGTACCGCTGAGCCGGTAGAGGAACTGGCCTTCGTCGTCGACCTTGCCGGTGCTGTCGAAGTTGATCTGCTTGTGCTCGTGGCTGCCGGCCTGCAACTCCACTTCATTGCTGCTCTCGGCTTGCGGGCGACGACTGACCATGTCGAGCATGCCGCCGGGTGGCGTCTGGCCGTAGACCGACGACGCCGGGCCTCGAAGCACGGCGATGCGCTCAAGGTTCCACGGCTCGATCTTCGGGGTGATGTAGTTGCCCTTGGGCAGCGGCAGGCCATCGAGGAACTGGGTCGGCACGAAGCCGCGCACCAGCAGCCAGTCATTGCGCGAGTCCGAACCGTAGCCGCTGCTCTGCACGCCGGCGGTGTAGCGCAGGGCATCGTTGAGGTTGAGCACGGAGCGGTCGTCCATCTGCTGGCGCGTGACCACCGAGACCGAGCGCGGCAGTTCGACGATCGGCGTGTCGGTCTTGGTGCCGGCGGCGGTGCGGGTGACCGCATAGCCTTCGGTCGGGCCCCAGGCGGTTTCGCTGACGCCGGCGCCGATCACGCTGGTTTCCGGCAGCACCATGACGCCCTCTGGCACGGCCACCAGGCTGTAGGTGCCGGCGCTGCTTTGTTCCAGTTGCAGGCCGGTGCCGCGCAAGGCTTCACGCAGCGCACCGGTGGCGTCGAACTGGCCTTGGACCGGTGCCGAGGTTTTACCCGAAGCCAGCGCCGGGTTAAGGCTCAGGGCCAGGCCGGCCTGGCTGGCGATCTGGTTCAGGGTGCTGGCCAATGGCGCGGCGGGGAGGTTGTAGGCGCGCACGCTGGACGCCTGCTCGGCGGCCAGCAACGGACCGCTGGCCAGCGGGGTGGCGAAGGCGATGGCAACGGCCAACAGGCTGGGGCGCAACAGGGTGTCTAGCGGGCGGGACATACGGCGGCTCCTGAATGGAAATATTTCTCAATTGCCTGTGTGCCGGATGAAAACCGAAAAGTGATAGGGGTGGATGAAAATAATTTAGATTCAGATTGCGAGCGGTTGGGTGGTGATGCAACTGGCCTCTTCGCGAGCAGGCTCGCTCCCACAGGGGTACGCATTACCTGGTGGGAGCGAGCCTGCTCGCGAAGGCGTCCTCAGAGACGCAACATTCTCTAGCGCTTGGCCTCGACCCGCGGCGCCACCACCACCCACCAACGCGTGTGATGCTCGACCTGCACCGGCAAGGTCGGCAGCAAAGCGGTCAACGCCAGGTTGGTGTCATGCAGCGGGAAACTGCCGGTAATGCGCAGGTCCGCCACCTTGGGCTCGACGCCCAGGTAGCCGCGCCGATAGCGCGCCAACTCACGGACCAGGTCTTCGAGTCGCGCGTTGTCCACCACCAGCATGCCGCGAGTCCAGGCATCGGCGCCGGGGCTCAGGGCCAAGGTTGGACCGAGGCCGTCGCGGCGCATCAGCACCTGCTGGCCTTCGCGCAGAATCTGCTCCTCAGCGGTCGCTTGCGGATGCGCGGCCACCGCGGATTTCAACACGCTCAGGCGTGTACCTTGGTCTTCGAGCCTGACCAGAAAGCGCGTGCCCAGGGCGCGCATGCTACCCTCGCGAGTCTCGACGATGAACGGGCGCGGATCGTTGTGGCCGGTTTCCACCAGGATCTCGCCTTCCTGCAGGATGACGCGCCGCTGCTTGTCGTCGAAACGCACATCCAACGCGCTGTGAGTGTTGAGGTTGATCAGCGTGCCGTCGGCCAGGCGCAACGTGCGCTGTTCACCGGTGGCGGTGCGCTGGTCGGCCAGCCAATAATCCAGCGGCAGGTAACGCTCGCCAGCGAACAGCGCCAGGCCGATGACCGCGACGACGCTGGCCAGGCCGCTGCCGACCTTGCGTACCCGCCGCCGGATGCTGACCCGCGATTGCAGCAGCGCCGCACGCGCCGGGCCGCTGGCGACGCTGAAACGCTGGTCGAGCATGCCCAGTTGCTGCCAGGCGCGTGCATGCTCCTCATCGGCGGCGTGCCATTGAGCGAAGGCTTCACGCTCCTGAGGGCTGCCATTGCCTGAGTCCAGGGACAATTGCCAGGCGATGGCCGCGTCCAACACCCGCGCCGAGACTGGCTTGGAAGAGGCCAGGGTCATGTCGGCTCACCGTAAAGGGCGATGTAGCACTGCCGCACGCCTTGGGCCAGGTATTGGCGCACCCGCGGCACCGAAACCCCCAGGCGCTCGGCGATTTCAGCATGGCCGAGGCCGTCGAGGCGGTTATAGAGGAAGGCCGCACGCGCCTTGCTCGACAGTTTGCCAAGCAGACGGTCGATGTTCCTGAGGTCTTCGAGGATCATCTGCTGCTCTTCTATCGAAGGTTGCTCAGCCTCGGGAATCAGCATCAGTTCGATCAGGTAAGCCTGCTCCAGCGCGGCCCTGCGGAAATAATCAAACAGCAGGCCTTTGGCGATCGCCAGCAGAAACGCCCGGGGCTCGCGCGGTGGCTGCAACCCGTCACGCCCCAGCAGCCGCACGAAGGTGTCCTGGCTCAGGTCTTCCGCCCGCTGTGGACATGCCACGTTGCGCTGTAGCCATGCCAATAGCCAGCCGCGATGGTCGCGGTACAACGCACCAACCAGATCACCGTTAGGAGTAGGAACTGACGACACGGAGCATCACCGACGCATTAAGTAACGAGAATTGTTCGCGATTGTGGCAGAGGCGGGGGCTGGAAAGCAATTGGCGCTGGTCGGGATAAAACTGTGCACTCCTGTGGGAGCGAGCCTGCTCGCGAAAACGGTCCGTCCGATACGTTGATGTTGGCTGACAAACTGCCTTCGCGAGCAGGCTCGCTCCCACAAAAGCCTTGTTGCTTTAATTAAAACGAAGGCGCCTGCTGCCGCCGTTTCCACTGCCCCAGGCGCTGTTGCAGGTCGAGCGCGCTGTGGATGTCCTGCTGGCGGGCGCGGCTGAACAGGATCAGCGCCAGTTCCGCAGTGGCGAGGGCATCGGCGCTGGCGTTGTGGCGCTCGAAGACTTGCAGCTTGAACCAGTCGATCCACTCGTCCAGGCCTGACTTGCGCAGATTGGCTTGCGGGCAAAGCATCGGGGCCAGGTCAGCCACGTCCAGGAACGGATGCAGCAGTCGGCAGCCCAGATAGTCTTTCATGGCGCGTCCGAGCATGTGCGAATCGAACGGCGCATGGAACGCCAGCAATGGGCTATCGCCGACGAACTCCATGAACGCCACCAGCGCTTCGGCCGGGTCGCTGCCGGCAGCGATGGCGCTCGGTGCCAGGCCATGGATCAGTACGCTGGGCCCGAGCTTCTGCTTGTCGCATTGCAAGGTCCGCTCGAACTGCTGGCTGAAGTCGATGGCGCCGTCTTCAATGACGACCGCACCGATGGACAGCACCTGATCCTTGTTCAGGTTGAGGCCGGTGGTTTCCAGGTCAACCACCACCCACCGTTGCTCCCGCAGGCTGCGCTCTGTCAACGGCGCGGCGGCGGGCAGATTGTCCAGGCGCTGCTGCAATGCGTCCGAGAGCATCGGCTGGACCGGGCGCAACCAGGAAAACAGACTCACAGCTGGTACCTCACGGTCAGGCTGCTCTGCAGGCGTTGGGCCTGGCGCAGGGATTCACGCAGGATGCGCCGGTCCAAGTGGTTGAGGCTGTCCGGGTCGACGCGGTTGGAATAGGGCTGGTTCTCCCGCGTTTGCAGTTGATGCTGTTGCATGCGTGTCTGCTGGATGAAGTGATAGGCCTCTTCATAAGCCGCGCCGTCCAGCGGCTCGATCACTTCCTTGACGACCAGTTGCCGCAAGCGCTCCAGGGTGTTGTTGGCCTCGATGCCGTTGGCGAGCGCCAGCAGGCGGGCACCGTCGACGAAGGGGGTCAGGCCTTGTACTTTGAGGTCGAGCGTCGCCTTCTCGCCGTTCTTGCGGCTGAGTACGAAATCCCTGAAGCGGCCGACGGGCGGGCGATGGCGAAGCGCGTTCTCGGCCAGCATGCGTTGGAACAGGCGATTGTCGGCCACCTGATCAAGAATCTGCCGACGCAACTGCTCGCAGCCTTGCTCGTCGCCCCACACCACCCGCAAATCGAAATAGATACTCGAACCCAGCAGGTTCTCGGGCGTCGCCTCACGGACAAAGGCCGCGAAGCGGCGTGCCCATTCGGCGCGGGACAGGCACAATTCGGGGTTGCCGGCCATGATATTGCCCTTGCACAACGTGAAGCCGCACAAGGCCAGGCTCTGGTTGATCTGCTGGGCGATGGGCAGCAGCAGACCACGAATCTGCGCCGCATGGGCAGCGTCCCGGGCTTCGAACAGGATGCCGTTGTCCTGGTCGGTGTGCAGGGTCTGCTCGCGGCGGCCTTCGCTGCCAAAGCACAGCCAGCTGAACGCAACGCCCGGGTCGCCCTTCTCGGCGAGGGTCAGCTCGATAACCCGGCATACGGTGTGGTCGTTGAGCAGGGTGATGATGTGGGTGATCTGGGTCGATGACGCGCCATGGGCCAGCATGCGCTCCACCAGTTGACCGATTTCGCCGCGCAAGGTCACCAGGTTCTCGATCCTGGGGGCGTTGCGGATCGTCCGGGCCAGGTGCACCAGGTCGACGCGCTGCAGGGAAAACAGGTCCCGCTCCGAGACCACGCCACACAAGCGCTGGTCCTTGACCAGGCAGACGTGGGCAATGTGGCGCTCGGTCATGGCGATGGCCGCATCGAAGGCGCTGTGGTCAGGCGACAGGAAAAACGGTGCCTGGGTCATGTGCATGGTGATCGCCCCGGAAAAATCCCCGGTACCGTCGGCCACGACCTGACGCAGATCGCGCAGGGTGAAGATCCCGACCGGCGCCTTGTGTTCGTCCACCACCACGATGCTGCCGACTTGCTGCTCATGCATCAGCTTGACGGCTTCGCGCAACGGCGTTTCGGGGCTGCAACTGACCGGGTGACGCATTGCCAGCTCGCCCAGGCGGGTATTGAGGGAATATTGAGTGCCCAGGGTCTGCGCGGATTTCTGCTGCACTTGCTGGTTGACCTGATCGAGCAGGCTGCTGACCCCGCGCAAGGCGAAATCGCGAAACGGGCCGGACAGGGCGAACAGCTTGATGAAGGCCAGTTTGTTCAACTGCAGGCAGAAAGTGTCCTCGCCGGCCCGGTGCTCGGTGCGGGTCGCTCGCTCACCCAACAGGGCCGCGAGGGGGAAGCACTCGCCGGTGGTGATCTCGAAGGTGGTCTCGGTGCCGCCCTTGGCCGAGTGCGGTCGCTCGCCCACTACCCGGCCTTGCTTGACGATGTAGAAGTGCTCAACCGGACCGTCGGCCGGCTTGATAATGGTTTCGCCCGGGGCATAAAAACGCAGCAGGCACTGTTCGACCAGGTAGGCCAGGTGGGCATTTTCCATCTGGTTGAACGGGGGGAAACGCTGGAGAAACTGCAACGTTCCCTGGATGTTCTGCAACACCGCGGTTTTCCCTGCCTGGATGAAGGCGTCCGCTTTTTTCATAACCATTACGCAGTCTTTTTCGAATTGTTGTGGTCGGATCTGTTCCCCATGGTCGGCCCCTGAGCGCAGGGTGCCCATTGGACGTAAGTCTAGGTCGCGGCAATGGGAGCGAATCCAAGGAAAACTCCCAGGCCTTGCGTCGGAAAATTCTTCCTGGAATGTACTTGGAAAAAAATCCGACGAAGTGCACATTGAAGCGCCGCAGAACGATGTCTGACCACTGTGCCAGGGGATCGATTCGAGAACGTAGAGAGCATCATGTCCGACCACGATATTTTGAGTGACGCCGAGCGCGAGGCGCTGAGTGCCGTCATGCTGGAACCCGACCTGCCGCCGCAGCGAGTCCTGATAGTCGATGACGACAAGGACGCCCGTGAGCTGCTGTCGGAAATCCTGGCATTGGACGGCATACGCTGCATGACCGCCGCCAGTGGTGAAACCGCACTCAGGATGCTGGAAACCAAGCCCGCCATCGGCCTGCTGATCACCGACCTGCGCATGGGCAATGTCGATGGCCTGGAGCTGGTGCGCCTGGTACGCGAGTCGGAGCGGGCGGCGCTGCCGATCATCATTGTGTCGGGCGATGCCGACGTGAAGGACGCCATCGAGGCGATGCATCTGAGTGTGGTGGATTTCCTGTTAAAGCCGATCGACACCGACAAGCTGCTGGGGCTGGTCAAGCATGAGTTGGGGATGGATCTTTAAGATCGTCTGTGGGAGATAGCTTTTGTGGCGAGGGAGCTTGCTCCCGCTGGGCTGCGAAGCAGACCCTTTTTCCAGAACTCGGAATCTAATTGACTGTATTGCGGTCGCTGCGCAACCGAGCGGGAGCAAGCTCCCTCGCCACAAAAAGCAGTTGGATAATGCAAATGAAAAAGCCCTGATCGCAAGATCAGGGCTTTTTATTTGCCGCGATTACCGCTCAATCACAACCCATTGGCTGCCTTGAACTCGCGACGACGACGGTGCAGCACCGGCTCGGTATAGCCATTTGGTTGCCTGGTCCCTTCGATCACCAGTTCGACCGCCGCCTGGAAGGCGATGTTGCTGTCGAAGTCTGGCGCCAGCGGGCGATACAGCGGGTCGCTGGCGTTCTGGCGGTCGACTACCGGTGCCATGCGCTTGAGGCTTTCCATCACCTGGTCTCGGGTGACGATGCCATGGCGCAGCCAGTTGGCGATGTGCTGGCTGGAGATACGCAGCGTTGCACGGTCCTCCATCAGGCCGATGTCGTTGATGTCCGGCACCTTGGAGCAACCCACGCCCTGGTCGATCCAGCGCACCACGTAGCCAAGGATGCCCTGGGCATTGTTGTCCAGTTCATGCTTGATCTGCTCGGGCGTCCAGTTCGGGTTGACCGCCAGCGGGATGGTCAGGATGTCGTCCACCGAAGCGCGGGCACGCTTGGCCAGCTCGGCCTGGCGGGCGAATACATCGACCTTGTGATAGTGCAACGCGTGCAGGGCGGCAGCGGTTGGCGATGGGACCCATGCGGTGTTGGCGCCCGCCATCGGGTGGGCGATTTTCTGCTCGAGCATCGCGGCCATCAGGTCCGGCATGGCCCACATGCCCTTGCCGATTTGCGCGCGGCCTTGCAGACCGGTGCTCAAACCGATGTCGACGTTCCAGTTTTCGTACGCAGCGATCCACTTCTCGGCCTTCATGTCGGCCTTGCGGACCATCGGGCCGGCTTCCATGGACGTGTGGATTTCGTCGCCGGTGCGGTCGAGGAAGCCGGTATTGATGAATACCACGCGCTCGCTGGCCGCCTTGATACATGCCTTGAGGTTGACCGTGGTACGGCGCTCCTCATCCATGATTCCGACTTTCAGCGTGTTGCGCGGCAGGTTCAGCACGTCTTCGACGCGGCCGAACAGCTCGTTGGTGAACGCCGCTTCTTCCGGGCCATGCATCTTCGGCTTGACGATATAGACCGAGCCGGTGCGGCTGTTGCGGCGCGAGGTGTTGCCGTTGAGGCTGTGGATCGCGGCCAGGCTGGTGATCAGCCCGTCGAGGATGCCTTCCGGCACTTCATTGCCGTCCTTGTCCAGAATCGCGTCAATGGTCATCAGGTGACCGACGTTGCGCACGAACAAAAGCGAACGGCCGTGCAGCGTCACGCTCGACCCGTCCGCGGCGGTGTAGACGCGGTCAGGGTTCATGGTCCGGGTAAACGTCTGGCCGCCCTTGGCGACTTCTTCCGACAGATCGCCTTTCATCAAGCCGAGCCAGTTACGGTAGATCACCACCTTGTCATCGGCATCGACGGCAGCGACCGAGTCTTCGCAATCCATGATGGTGGTCAGCGCGGCTTCCATCAGGATGTCTTTGACGCCGGCGGCGTCGGTCTGCCCGACCGGAGTGCTGGCATCGATCTGGATTTCGAAGTGCAGGCCGTTGTGCTTGAGCAGCACGGCGCTCGGCGCCGACGTATCGCCCTGGAAACCGATCAGTTGGGCATCGTCGCGCAGGCCGCTGTTGCTGCCGCCCTTGAGAGTCACGACGAGCTTGCCGTCGATGATCTTGTAGGCAATGGAATCGACGTGGGAGCCGGCCGCCAACGGGGCTGCTTCGTCGAGAAAGGCGCGGGCGAAGGCGATGACCTTGTCGCCGCGGACCTTGTTGTAGCCTTTGCCTTTCTCCGCGCCATCGGCTTCGCTGATCGCATCGGTGCCGTACAGCGCGTCGTACAGCGAACCCCAGCGGGCGTTCGAGGCGTTGAGGGCGAAACGGGCATTCATCACCGGCACCACCAGCTGCGGGCCGGCCATGCGGGCAATTTCGTCATCGACATTCTGGGTCGTGGCCTGGAAATCCGCCGCTTCTGGCAGCAGGTAACCAATGTCTTGCAGGAAGGCTTTGTAAGCCACGGCGTCGTGGGCCTGGCCGGCACGAGCCTGGTGCCAGGCATCGATCTGCGCCTGGAAATCGTCGCGTTTGGCGAGTAGGGCTTTGTTCTTCGGTGCCAGGTCATGGATGACCTTGTCGGCGCCGGCCCAGAATGCCTCGGCGGTGAGGCCGGTTCCGGGAATGGCTTCGTTATTCACGAAGTCGAACAGGACTTTGGCGACCTGCAGGCCACCGACTTGAACGTGTTCAGTCATTGCTTGCCTCACTCTGCTCAGCTATTGCGCTTTTCAGCTCTTCGATTTGGACAATGAAGCCTCGGGACATTTAAACCACAAACCCCTGGACCAGTACATGCCATTGCTGGCGGCTGGGTTAAGCCTTGCTGACGGGGCTTTCAGGGATGCGACTGGCCTGGGCAGACATCGGTGCAACATTAGGCATTGCGGTTATGTAGTGCCCGCTGCGGCATACTACATGATCAGTTACGGTTGTGAAAATCAGACTAATTGCGTCGTTCCGCGACCGACTAAAGCACTACAGTCACGGCGCGGAATCGGATGTTCTCAAAAAACTGTTGGATTGTTCCAGATAAATCTAACATTCGTACACATATGCCTGTGGCGAGGGAGCTTGCTCCCGCTTCAGTGCGCAGCACTGATCCAGCGATTTACGATCATTACGCAGTCCAAGGCGAGCAAGCTCCTCAACCCAAAAGCGCGACCGTGTGGATTTCCCGCCTTGCCTATACTGTCCGTTCCATCAACAGAAGGGCTGCGCCATGGACCATCTCGTCATCACCGTTTTCGCCCCGGACAAACCCGGGCAGGTCGAGCGCATTGCTGAGTGTATTGCCGAGCACGGCGGCAACTGGCTGGAAAGCCGTATGTCGCACCTCGCCGGGCAATTCGCCGGGATCCTGCGCCTCAGCGCCCCGGCTGAATCTCATGAAGAACTGATCGAGGCTTTGCATGGGCTCGCGGCCCATGGCATTCGTGTGCTGATTGCCGAGAATGCGATCGAAGAATCCTGCACCTGGAAACCCATCGCCATGGAACTGGTGGGCAATGACCGTCCCGGCATCGTGCGCGACATCACGCGCCTGTTGAGCGAGCAGGGGGTGAACGTCGAGCGGCTGGTTACCCATGTTCGACCCGCGCCGATGAGCAGCGAATTGTTATTCCATGCCGAGGCGATTCTCGGAGTGCCCCTGACCTTGTCGCTGGACACCCTGCAGGAGCGCCTGGAAACCCTGGCTGATGAATTGATGGTCGAGCTGAAACTCAGCGACGAAAGCTGACGCAGGTTATCCAAGGAAAAGCTGCGCCTGCCTGTGGATAACCTGTAGAGACCCGGCGCCAGCCCAGGCCCGCCGTGCCTCAGCCAGTGATGGTCAAAAAATCACCAGTTTTCAAAGGCTTGTGCACAAACGCCGGGGATCACGTTGTGGATAACCTTGGGAAGGATAAGCGCAGGCCACGCCGGACGTGGCCTGTAGAGATGTGTTGGTTTTTTGATCAGGAGCGCCGGCGCATGCTGACCACCGCGTCGATGCTGTACACCGCCAGACCGGCCCAGATGAACAGGAACGCCACCAGCGTGCTGGACGATAAATGTTCGTCAAACAGAAGCACCGCGAGCAGCAGCACGAGCGTCGGCGCGATGTACTGCAAGAAGCCCAGCGTGGTGTAGGGCAGATGCCGCGCCGCCGCGTTGAAGCAGACCAGAGGCACCAGCGTCACGGGACCGGCCGCCACCAGCCACCAGGCTTCGGAAGTCGTCCAGAAAGCCGCCTGGGCGCTGGTGGCGGCCGGGTTGAACAGCAGCCATGCGATAGCAATCGGTACCAGCATCCAGGTTTCCACCACCAGCCCTGGCAAGGCCTTGACCGGCGCCTGCTTGCGGATCAACCCGTAGAAGCCAAACGTCAGCGCCAGCATCAGCGACACCCACGGCAGGCTGCCCACCTGCCAGACCTGTTGCGCCACGCCAATGGCTGCCAACGCCACCGCGACCCATTGCATGCGTCGCAGCCGCTCGCCGAGGATCAACATGCCCAGCAACACGTTGACCAGCGGATTGATGTAATAGCCCAGGCTGGCTTCGAGCATGCGACCGTTATTCACGGCCCAGACGTAGGTCAGCCAGTTGACGGCGATCAGCGTGCCGCTCAGGGCCAGGATCGCCAGGCGCCGCGGATTGTCCCGCAGCTCGCGCCACCAGCCCGGATGTTTCCAGACCATCAGCAGGGCCGCGCCGAACAGCGCCGACCAGAGCACCCGGTGGATGATGATTTCCACCGATGGAACGTTGGCGATGGCTTTGAAATAGATGGGGAACAGACCCCAGATGATGTAGGCGCTCAGGCCCAGGATATACCCGCGACGCGGGTTGGCGGCTTGCATGCAGAATCCTTGCTTAGGCAGCTAACAAAGAAGTGATTGTAAGTAGATTTGTCTGATTGTGCTGGTGCCTTATGAATGTTGCACGCAACCCCTGTGGGAGCCATTTGGATCTGGCATCAAAAAAGCTTCAACGGCTCTTCCTGAAGCGCCGCCAGTTGCTCGCGCAGCGCCAACACCTGATCGCCCCAGTAACGTTCGCTGCCGAACCAGGGGAAGCTTCGCGGAAACGCCGGGTCATCCCAGCGGCGCGCCAGCCAGGCGCTGTAGTGCATCAGGCGCAGGGCGCGCAGCGGTTCGATCAGGGCCAATTCGCGCGGGTCGAAATCATGGAATTCCTGGTAGCCGTCCATCAATTCCGATAGCTGTCCGAGGCATTCCTGCCGATCCCCGGCGAGCATCATCCACAGGTCCTGCACGGCCGGGCCCATGCGGCAATCGTCGAGGTCGACGATATGGAACACCTCGTCGCGGCACATCATGTTGCCGGGATGGCAATCGCCGTGCATGCGAATGTTCTGGTGGGGCGTGGCGGCGTAGGCATCTTCGACACGCTTGAGCAGATCCCTGGCCACTGATTCGTAGGCCGGCAGCAGGCTGCGGGGGACAAAGCCGCTTTGCAGCACGGTCTCCAGCGAGTCATGGCCGAAGTTCTTCACGCCCAGCGCTTCGCGATACTCGAATGGCCGGGTCGCGCCGATCGCGTGAAGCCTTCCGAGCAACTGGCCCAGACGATAGAGCTGGTCGAGATTGCCCGGCTCCGGCGCCCGCCCGCCGCGCCGGGGGAACAGGGTGAAACGAAACCCGGCGTGCTCATGCAGGCTGGCGCCGTTATGGATCAGCGGCGCCACCACCGGCACTTCGCAGTCGGCCAGCTCGAAGGTAAAGCGGTGTTCTTCCAGGATCGCTTCGTTGGTCCAGCGCTGGGGGCGATAGAACTTGGCGATCAGCGGTTCGGCGTCTTCGATGCCGACCTGATAGACACGGTTTTCGTAGCTGTTGAGCGCCAGCACGCGGGCGTCGCTGAGAAAGCCGATGCTTTCAACGGCATCGAGCACCAGGTCGGGCGTAAGGGTTTCAAACGGATGGGACATGCTGACTCCTGCGCAGCGGCAGGGCTGCCGCGTCCGACCCGGCATGGTAGCGCAGACAGAGGCAGATAGGGGGCTGCGCTGAAGCGATCGCGAGCAGGCTCACTCCCACAGAGATCGACGGCAACCGCAGATCCACTGTGGGAGCGAGCCTGCTCGCGATGAGGCCCGATCAGCCGCCGATGATCCCGCCATCCTCGCGCGTAATCACCATCACTGACGACCGTGGCTTGCCATTGGGCAGGTGCTCGGGGAATGTGGAACCGCCGTTTTCCCCAGGGTGCTGGATGCCCACGAACAAGGTCTTGTAGTCCGGCGCGAAGCTGATCCCGGTGACCTCACAACCCACCGGTCCGACCATGAAGCGGCGGATCTCACCGCTGTTGGGGTCGGCGCAGAGCATCTGGTTGTTGCCCATGCCGGCGAAATCCCCGGCGTTGCTTGAGTCGCCATCGGTCTGGATCCACAGCCGGCCGGCTTTGTCGAAGCCCAGGCCGTCGGGGCTGTTGAACATGTTCTGGGCATTGACGTTGGACGATCCGGCCTTGGGCGTGCCGGCATGCACCGTCGGGTTACCGGCGACCACGAACAGATCCCACTCGAAGGTCTTGGAGGCGTGATCGTCGCGGTCGGTGCGCCAGCGCAGAATCTGCCCGTAGACGTTTTTGGCCCGAGGGTTGGGCCCGTCCACCGGTTGGCCTTCTTCGCCGCGCTTGGAGTTGTTGGTCAGGGTGCAATAGACCTGGCCATCCTTCGGGCTCACCACGATCCACTCCGGGCGGTCCATGCGGGTGGCGCCAACGGCGGTGGCGGCCAGGCGTGCATGAATCAACACTTCAGCCTGGTCATTGAAGCCCTTGCCGGCGTCGAGGCCATTCTTGCCATGGGTCAGTTCGATCCACTGGCCCTTGCCTTTCGGATGGTCCGGGTTGCCGTCGCCGGCGTCGAAGCGCGCCACGTACAACGTGCCGTGGTCCAGCAGGTCGCGGTTGGCCTTGGGATTGCGGCGGTCGATGCGATCGCGGCTGACGAACTTGTAGATGAACTCGCCACGCTCGTCATCGCCCATGTACACAACGGCGCGCCCGTCACGGGTTTTCGCCAGCGCGGCGTTTTCGTGTTTGAAGCGGCCCAGGGCGGTGCGTTTCACTGGCGTGGACTTTGGATCGAACGGGTCGATTTCAACCACCCAGCCGTGACGATTGAGCTCGTTGGGGTTTTTCGCCAGGTCGAAACGCGGATCGAACAGGTGCCAGTTGATTTCGCGGCTGGTGACGGTAGCGCCGTAGCGCTTTTGCGCCTCATCGAACTTCAGATCAGCGTTGCTGCTGCCGAAGCAGTCGGTGAAGTTTTCTTCACAGGTCAGGTAGGTGCCCCACGGCGTCATGCCGTTAGCGCAGTTCTGGAACGTCCCCAGCGCTTTTTTGCCGCTTTTGTCGGCGCTGGTTTTCATCAGGTCGTGACCGGCAGCCGGGCCGCCCAGGCGAATCGGCGTGTTGCCATGGATCCTGCGGTTGTAGCGCGAATCCTGGACAAATTGCCACTGGCCACGGCGCCGCTGGATCTCGATGACCGACACGCCTTCGCTGGCCTGGGCCTTGTGCACGTCTTCGGCCGACTGCGGCTGGCCGCCATGGGGGAAGAGGTAGCGGTAGTTGGTGTATTCGTTGTTGATCGCCATCAACGCCCGGTTGTCCTCGCCGGGAAACGGGAACAGGCTCATGCCGTCGTTGTTGTCACCGAACTGCATTTCCTGGGCGCGGGCGGTGCCATTGCCGCTGGGGTCGAATGCCGGGGCATTTTTTTGCAATGGCTGGCCCCAACTGATCAGCACCGAGGCTTTGTAGCCTGGCGGCAAGGTAATGGTGTCGGTCGTGGCGGCGGCAATGCTGTCAAAGCCCAGCAACCTTTTGTTGCCTTCGCTCACGGCGGCGGCCATGACGCTGCGGCTCAGCAGGTTGCCGCCCAGGAACATCGCCGCGCCGCACAGAGCGCCTGCGCCGATGAAGCGGCGACGGCTCAGGCCGACGATCTTTTCCAGGTCGGTGGATTGGTTTTCTTCTAATAGGCTCATCATCAGGCTCCCTGCTGGTTTTGGCAGTCACCTTAAAGCGGGTCGATGAAGTTTATGTTTCAGCGCGCTACAACGGTGTGCCGAGCAGCACATTTGCAGGGGAAAAACGTACTTGCACCGGTGAGCCGGCGTCGAGGTTTCGTTCAACCAGCTCAAGCGGGTCTGCAAGGGCACACAACGTCTGGCCGTTGGGCAAGCCGATGCGCACTTCATTGGGGCCATCCGCAGCGACCGCGATGTGCTCGATCACGCCTTGCAGACTGTTGGCCGAGCAATCGTCCGGCTGGTCGAGTGGATACAACGCCAGCCAGCCGGCCTTGATCAGGGCCACCACTTCGGTACCGAGGCCCAGCTCCAGGCGCAGCGTGCTGTCGTGGGTGATCTGCGCGTCGATGAGCAAGCCGCGCGCCAGTTCCAGGTGTATCCGGTCGTTGTGGCCCTGGGCCTGGATGCCGACGACCTTGCCATGCAGTTGGTTGCGCGCGCTGGTGCGCAACATCAGGCGGCTGAGCAGGCCCAGGTCACCGGCGTCCTCGCTCGCTTCCAGCAACTGCGCCTGCAATACCTGCAAGCGCTGATACAGACGCAGCACGCGCAGGCCTTCTTCCGACAGTTTCGCGCCACCGCCACCCTTGCCGCCAACGCTGCGCTCGACCAACGGCCGGTCCGCCAGGTTGTTCAACTCATCGATCGCATCCCAGGCCGCCTTGTAGCTCAGCCCGGCACTTTTGGCGGCCCGAGTGATGGAACCCTGCTCGGCGATGTGCTGTAACAGGGCGATGCGTTGTGGACGGCGGACGATATGTTGGCTCAGCAGCGTAGGCAATGACATGGTGCAAACCCTGTACGGGACGGATGCAGGACGTTGGCGCCTCGGCCACTGCGCGTCAAGCCGGATCACCGGGTTTCGGCGTGCGCGCCAGGCAATACACATCGACCCGCGCTGCACCGGCATCGAGCAGCAACCGGGCCAGTGCCTGGGCCGTGGCGCCGGTGGTGAGTACATCATCGACCAGCGCCAGGTGACGGTTGTTCAACACCGCACCGGGCGCTAAGGCAAAGGCCTGGCGCAGGTTCCGGCGCCGGGCCCGGGCGTCCAGGACCTGTTGGGCCGGGGTGTCCTGGACGCGCAACAGCAGGTTGTCTTCGCAAGGGATCCGTAGCGCTGCGCTGAGCCAGCGGGCCAGCAATGTCGCCTGGTTGAAGCCGCGCTGGCGCAAGCGGCGCGCCGCCAGCGGCACTGGCACCAGCGCATCGGGCTGCTCCAGGCCTTCGTCGAAATGATGCTGCAGCGATTGCGCCAGCAACTCGCCAAGCAGTCGACCGAGGGGCCATTTTGCCTGGTGCTTGAAGCGCGTAATCAGGCTGTCCACCGGAAAGTCGTAGGCCCATGGCGCCAGGACCCGCTCGAAGGCCGGAGGCCGCGCGGCGCATTGGCCGCAACGGAGCCCGGCCATGGGCAGCGGCAGGGCGCAAACGGCGCAATGCTCGCCGAGCCAGGGCAGTTCGCTTTCGCAAGGGGTGCAGATGGGTTGCAAGGTGTCGGTGGATTCGCCGCACAACAGACAGATCTGTTTGTTTTTTAACCAGATGTAAACCGGATCTTTGTATCGTGGTTGACAGCGCATGGCTCTTCCTTAAATATGCCGAACATCCGTGTCGCGCCTGTGGGTATTCCGTTCCCCAGGCGCTTGCCAAGCATAATCAAGGAAATGCCCATGAGCGCCAGCACCACTGCCAACCTGCGTCATGACTGGTCTTTGGCCGAAGTCAAAGCACTCTTTGTCCAGCCATTCAATGACCTGCTCTTCCAGGCGCAGACCGTGCACCGCGCGCACTTCGATGCCAACCGCGTCCAGGTGTCGACCCTGCTGTCGATCAAGACCGGCGCCTGCCCGGAAGATTGCAAATATTGTCCGCAGTCCGGCCACTACAACACCGGGCTGGAAAAAGAGAAGTTGCTCGAGGTGCAGAAGGTCCTTGAAGAGGCCGCGCGCGCCAAGGCCATCGGTTCGACCCGTTTCTGCATGGGCGCGGCGTGGAAACATCCGTCGGCCAAGGACATGCCCTACGTGCTGGAGATGGTCAAGGGGGTCAAGGCCATGGGCCTGGAGACCTGCATGACCCTGGGGCGTCTCGACCAGGAGCAGACCGAAGCGCTGGCCCAGGCCGGCCTGGATTATTACAACCACAACCTCGACACCTCGCCGGAGTTCTACGGCAGCATCATCACCACCCGCACCTACAGCGAGCGCCTGCAAACCCTGGCGTATGTACGTGATTCGGGGATGAAGATCTGTTCCGGCGGGATCCTGGGCATGGGCGAGTCCCTGGACGACCGCGCCAACCTGCTGATCCAGCTGGCCAACCTGCCGGAGCATCCAGAGTCGGTGCCGATCAACATGCTGGTGAAAGTCGCCGGCACGCCGCTGGAAAATGCCGAGGACATCGACCCGTTCGATTTCATCCGCATGCTCGCCGTGGCGCGCATCCTCATGCCGAAATCCCATGTGCGCTTGTCTGCTGGCCGCGAAGCCATGAACGAGCAGATGCAGGCCCTGGCGTTCTTCGCTGGCGCCAACTCGATTTTCTACGGCGACAAATTGCTGACCACCGCCAACCCGCAGGCCGACAAGGACATGCAACTGTTTGCGCGCCTGGGCATCCAGCCGGAAGCTCGCGAAGAGCATGCCGATGAAGTGCATCAGGCGGCCATCGAGCAGGCGCTGGTGGAGCAGAAGAGCAGCGAGCAGTTCTATAACGCCGCTGTTTGATTGCTCACCGATTCCCTGACTGGAATGCAAGACGCTGTGGGAGCGAGCTTGCTCGCGATGGCAATGGAACATTCAACATTTATGTCGACTGGCTCACCGCTATCGCGAGCAGGCTCGCTCCTACAAGGATCTTTGGCCAGTCTTTAAACAGTTGAGGCCTGCATGCCCTTCGATCTTGCCGCACGCCTGGCTGCCCGTCGTGCCGAAAACCTCTATCGCCAGCGTCCGCTGCTTGAAAGCCCCCAAGGCCCGGAAGTGGTGGTGGACGGCCAGCCGTTGCTGGCGTTCTGCAACAACGACTACCTGGGCCTGGCCAATCACCCGCAGGTGATCGAGGCCTGGCGTGCCGGCGCGTCGCGTTGGGGCGTCGGTGGCGGTGCGTCGCATCTGGTGATCGGCCACAGCGGCCCTCATCACGCCGTGGAAGAAGCGCTGGCCGACTTGACCGGCCGGCCCCGGGCACTGTTATTCACCACCGGCTACATGGCCAACCTTGGTGCCGTCACGGCGCTGGTCGGACAGGGCGACACGGTGTTGCAGGACCGGCTCAACCACGCGTCGTTGCTCGACGCCGGGCTGTTGTCTGGTGCCCGTTTCAGCCGTTACTTGCACAACGATGCCCAAAGCCTGGCGACCCGCCTGGAAAAAGCCATCGGCAATACCCTGGTGGTCACTGACGGCGTGTTTAGCATGGACGGCGACATCGCCGACCTGCCGGCTCTTGCCCGCGCAGCACGGGCCAAGGGCGCCTGGCTCATGGTCGACGATGCCCATGGCTTCGGCACGCTGGGTGCCACCGGCGGCGGTGTCGTCGAGCATTTCGGCCTGAGCCAGGAAGACGTACCGGTCCTGGTGGGGACGCTGGGCAAGGCGTTCGGCACCGCCGGGGCTTTTGTTGCCGGCAGCGAAGAATTGATTGAAAGCCTGATCCAGTTCGCGCGCCCCTACATCTACACCACCAGCCAGCCACCGGCGTTGGCCTGCGCCACGCTCAAGAGCCTTGAGTTGCTGCGCAGCGAGCATTGGCGGCGTGAGCATCTGCAATTGCTGATCCGCCAGTTCCGCCACGGTGCCGAGCAGATCGGCTTGCAATTGATGGACAGCTTCACGCCGATCCAGCCCATCCTGATCGGCGACGCGGGACGGGCGATGCGGCTGTCGCAGATGCTGCGCGAGCGCGGGCTGATGGTCACCGCGATCCGCCCACCCACCGTGCCGGCCGGCAGCGCTCGGCTGCGTGTGACGTTGACCGCTGCCCACAGCGAAGCCCAGGTACAACTATTGTTGAATGCACTGGCCGATTGTTTTGCGCAACTGGGAGCGGAGCCAAACCATGCGTGATCGACTGATATTGCTGCCCGGCTGGGGCTTGGGCGTTTCGCCCCTCGAACCGCTGGCGGCGGCCCTGCAAGGGCTCGATGAGCACTTGCAAGTGGAAATCGAGCCATTGCCTGCACTGGTGTCGAGCGACCTCGGTGAATGGCTCGATGAGCTGGATGCCACGTTGCCCCAGGATGCCTGGCTGGGCGGCTGGTCCCTGGGCGGGATGCTGGCCGCGGAACTGGCGGCGCGTCGGGGCGAGCGTTGCTGTGGCCTGCTGACCCTGGCGAGCAACGTGTCTTTTGTGGCCCACCAGCATTGGCCGAGCGCGATGCCCGCTGACACTTTCGATGGATTTCTCGCCGGATGCGCCGCCGATCCGCGCCAGACCCTCAAACGCTTCAGCTTGCTGTGTGCGCAAGGCTGTGGCGACCCGCGCGGATTGTCGCGATTGCTGCTGGCCGGCGCGCCGAACACCTCGCCTGAGGTATTGATGGCCGGGCTCGAGCTGCTGGCGCGACTGGACACGGGGGTTGCCTTGCAGGGTTTTCGAGGCCCGCAATTACATCTGTTTGCCGGGCTCGACGCGCTGGTGCCTGCCGAGGCTGCGGGAGAACTGCTGGCGATGCTGCCAGATGTCGAAATCGGTCTGATTGAACAGGCCGGCCACGGATTCCCACTGGAGGACCCCCACGGCGTGGCGGGGGCGATCCAGGCTTTTCTGCATGAGTCCGGTGATGACTGATTTATCTGTTGTGAAGTTGCCGGGCGCCTTGCCCGACAAACGTCAGGTCGCGGCCTCGTTCTCCAAGGCAGCGGCCAGCTATGACAGCGTTGCTGAACTGCAGCGCGACGTTGGCCAGCAATTACTGTCGCGGCTGCCCGTCTCGTTCATGCCGGGGCGCTGGTTGGACATGGGCTGTGGCACCGGTTATTTCACCCGCCTCCTCGGTGCGCGGTTCGGTGAAGCGACGGGTGTTGCGCTGGATATCGCCGAAGGCATGCTCAACCACGCCCGTCCTCAAGGCGGCGCCGCGCATTTCATCGCCGGTGATGCCGAGCGGCTGCCGTTGCAGTCGGCCAGCTGTGACCTGGTGTATTCCAGCCTCGCGGTGCAATGGTGTGGCGATTTTGCCTCGGTATTGAGCGAGGCCTATCGTGTTCTGAAACCCGGTGGGATGTTTGCCTTCACCAGCCTCTGTGTCGGCACGTTATACGAGTTGCGCGACAGCTGGCGTGAAGTGGATGGCCTGGTACACGTCAACCGTTTCCGCGCATTCGATACCTATCGACAGCTGGCCGACGCCAGCGGGTTGCGCGTCGTCAGCCTGGAGAATCGCCCGCATGTTCTGCATTATCCCGATGTACGTGCCCTGACCCACGAATTGAAAGCATTGGGTGCGCACAATCTGAATCCTGGTCGTCCCGGTGGGTTGACGGGCAGGGCGAGAATTTTCGCGCTGGTCCAGGCCTATGAAAAGTATCGCCAGGTCCAGGGCCTGCCGGCCACTTACCAGGTGGTCTACGCCGTGCTGGAGAAACCGCTATGAGCCAGGCTTATTTCATCACCGGCACCGACACGGACGTGGGCAAGACCACTGTTGCGGCGGGGCTGCTGCACGCGGCCAGGCGGGCCGGCATGAGCACCGCCGCGGGCAAGCCCGTAGCCTCTGGTTGCGCAGTGACGCCCAAGGGCCTGCGCAACGCCGATGCCTTGGCCCTGTTGGCCGAATGTTCGGTGCCATTGACTTATGCACAGGTCAATCCGGTGGCATTCGAACCGGCGATCGCACCTCACCTGGCCGCCCGGGAAGCTGGCGTGGCATTGACCGTGCAATCCTTGCTCGGGCCGATGCGCGAGGTGCTGGCCCTCGATGCGGATTTCACCTTGATCGAAGGCGCGGGCGGCTGGCGTGTGCCGCTGGCCGGGCAAGACAATCTTTCCGACCTTGCGATAGCGTTGGGTCTGCCGGTGATCCTGGTGGTGGGGGTACGCCTGGGCTGCATCAGCCACGCGTTGCTGACCGCCGAGGCTATCGCGCGGGACGGCTTGCCACTGGCCGGCTGGGTAGCAAACATCATCGATCCGGCGACGTCGCGCATGGAAGAAAACCTCGCGACCCTCGCCGAACGCCTGCCGGCGCCCTGCCTGGGCAGAGTCGCGCGAATCCAGGACGTGACGGCCGAAGCGGTGGCCGAACATCTGCAGCTGGATCTGCTGGACTGACTCTTAACCAAGGTTTTGGCTATGACGCGGCACTGTGCCATTAGTGTTTTTGTCGAGCCTTTTCCCAAGGCATCTGGTTCAATGCCCGTGTCGACCCTTCAAGAAGACCCTCCCTGCCATGGAAATCTCAGGAAACACCGCGTTCTATGCCGGTCTGAGCACGATTCAGACAGGGCAGTACCGCGTCGATCAGGCCTCCAGCCAGATTGCCAACAACACGATCGAGCGCTCGGTCACCAGCCAGTCCTCCGACGTTCAGGTGGATCGCCTGCGTTCGGTGGATCGCAGTCAGCAATCGGACCTGACCAGCAACATGGTCGAAATGGCCCAAGGCAAGTTCCAGGTGCAACTGGGGGTGAACGTTGCCAAGGCTTCCGACGAAATGCTCGGAACGTTGATCGATACGTTCGCCTGACTCTGCCGTTCAGATGTAGTGAAAACGCCGCGATTCATTCGCGGCGTTTTTGTCTCTAACTCTTTCTTCCTCAACTAATCTTTCGCTGCGCGAGCCGTGCCTCTGCTTGGCGATGGATTTTTCACGGCCGAAATTTCCTGCAGGACGATGACGAACGGCAAAAGATCGCCGCTTGACAAGGTTTGAGCGTAAACGTATGTTTCAAACAGCTGTTTGATCGCCATAACAAATCCACGCGGTCGTTCATTCCCGGTTACATCAGCAGAGGTTTATCGCTATGCCTGACTACAAGGCCCCCTTGCGTGATATTCGCTTCGTTCGTGACGAACTGCTCGGCTACGAAGCGCATTATCAGAGCCTTCCAGCGTGCCAGGAGGCAACTCCGGACATGGTTGACGCCATCCTCGAAGAAGGTGCCAAGTTCTGTGAGCAGGTGCTGGCGCCGCTGAACCGCGTGGGTGATCTCGAAGGTTGCACCTGGAGCGAGTCCGGCGTGAAAACCCCGACCGGCTTCAAGGAAGCCTACAAGCAATTTGTCGAAGGCGGCTGGCCGAGCCTGGCCCATGACGTGGCGCACGGTGGCCAGGGCCTGCCGGAATCCCTGGGCCTGGCAGTCAGCGAGATGGTCGGCGAAGCCAACTGGTCGTGGGGCATGTACCCGGGCCTGTCCCATGGCGCGATGAACACCATTTCCGAGCACGGTACCCCCGAGCAGCAAGAGGCTTACCTGACCAAGCTGGTATCCGGTGAATGGACCGGCACCATGTGCCTGACCGAACCGCACTGCGGCACTGACCTGGGCATGTTGCGCACCAAGGCCGAACCTCAGGCCGACGGCTCCTATAAAGTAACCGGCACCAAGATCTTCATCTCGGCCGGCGAACACGACATGGCCGACAACATCGTCCACATCGTGCTGGCGCGCCTGCCGGACGCACCGGCTGGCACCAAAGGTATCTCGCTGTTCATCGTTCCGAAATTCCTGCCTGAGGCCGACGGCTCCATCGGCCAGCGCAACGCGGTCAGCTGTGGCTCCCTGGAACACAAGATGGGCATCCACGGCAACGCCACCTGCGTGATGAACTTCGACGCGGCCACCGGTTTCCTGATCGGCCCGGCGAACAAAGGTCTGAACTGCATGTTCACCTTCATGAACACCGCTCGCCTGGGTACCGCGCTGCAAGGCCTGGCCCACGCCGAAATCGGTTTCCAGGGTGGCCTGAAGTACGCTCGCGACCGCCTGCAGATGCGTTCCCTGACCGGCCCGAAAGCACCGGACAAGGCCGCCGACCCGATCATCGTGCACCCTGACGTGCGTCGCATGTTGCTGACCATGAAAGCCTTCGCCGAGGGCAACCGGGCGATGGTGTACTTCACCGCCAAGCAGGTCGACATCGTCAAGTACGGCGTGGATGAAGAAGAGAAGAAGAAGGCTGACGCCCTGCTGGCGTTCATGACCCCGATCGCCAAGGCGTTCATGACCGAAGTCGGCTTCGAATCGGCCAACCACGGCGTGCAGATCTACGGCGGCCACGGCTTCATCGCCGAGTGGGGCATGGAGCAGAACGTGCGCGACAGCCGCATCTCGATGCTGTACGAAGGCACCACCGGCATCCAGGCGCTCGACCTGCTGGGCCGTAAAGTCCTGATGACCCAGGGCGAGGCGCTCAAGGGCTTCACCAAGATCGTCCACAAATTTTGCCAGGGCAACGAAGGTAACGAAGCCGTCAAGGAATTCGTCGAGCCGTTGGCTGCACTGAACAAGGAATGGGGCGAACTGACCATGAAGGTCGGCATGGCCGCCATGAAGGATCGTGAAGAAGTCGGCGCGGCCTCGGTGGATTACCTGATGTACTCCGGTTACGCCTGCCTGGCTTACTTCTGGGCCGACATGGCGCGCCTGGCTGCGGAAAAACTGGCGGCCGGCACGACCGAAGAAGCGTTCTACACCGCCAAGCTGCAGACCGCGCGCTTCTACTTCCAGCGCATCCTGCCGCGCACCCGCACCCACGTGGCGACCATGTTGTCGGGCGCCAACAACCTGATGGACATGAAAGAAGAAGACTTCGCGCTGGGCTACTAAGCCTTAAGCGTTTCTTCAAAAAGCCGCAGCTTCTTCGGGAGCAGCGGCTTTTTCATGTTTGTCATAACCCCAGTCAGGCCATCGACAAACCCGTGGCGAGGGAGCTTGCTCCCGCTGGGCTGCGAAGCGGCCCCCAAACCTGCCGAATACGGAGCATCCGACACACCGCGCCCGCCGGTTTACGACTGCTTCGCAGCCGAGCGGGAGCAAGCTCCCTCGCCACAGGGGAACCATGGCGATCCTGAAACAATATTCGTCCAACCGGACCCTAAGAAAACTTCCTGCCCTGCCGTTACAGCGATGGCAGTGTGACATCTGTCACCTCTCGCGTGCCTTACTGCTCCAGTTGCAGGCACAATGCCATCTTTGATCAGCCGGGTCGGAGCTTTACCCTTGCCGCGTCTTTCCGTAATGCGCTTCAGCCATTTCCTACCGTCGACAGTGCTTTTACTGGCGGGGCTCGCGGCTGCCTACGTCAAGGACCTGAACGTCTTCTTCACATCATTGTTCAACGTGCTTCCTACGCTGGTGTTGTTGTTGGGCGGGGCGTACTGCTCCGTTTACCGACGTCAGCGCGAACTGTTTCTGATGGTCACGGTGTACATCGCTTATTTTTTGCTGGATACCCAGACCGACTTCTATCGCGATAACGGCAAGGTGCGCGAAGACGCGGCGGTGGTGTTCCATCTGGTCTGCCTGCTGCTGCCGCTGTTGTTCGGGCTGTTCGCGGCGTGGCAGGAGCGTACGCATCTGTTCCAGGACATGGTGGCGCGTTTCGCGGTGCTGCTGGCCTTTGGTGGCGTGGCCCTGGCCCTGGAGCAAAGCTTTCCCCAGGCCCTGCTGCTGTGGCTTTCGGAAATACGCTGGCCGGCGCTGCATGGCGCCTGGATGAGCCTGATCCAATTGTCATACCCGGTGTTTGCCGCTGCGTTCGTGCTGCTGGCCTGGCAATACTGGCGTAACCCACGACCCTTGCATGCGGCGCAGCTGGTGGGGTTGGTCGGGTTGTTCTGGATGCTGCCGAAGACGTTCATCTTGCCGTTCACCCTGAACATCATGTGCAGCCAGGTGATGCTGATGATCGCCGCCGCGGTTGCTCACGAGGCCTACCAGATGGCCTTCCGCGATGAGCTCACCGGCCTGCCGGGGCGCCGGGCGCTGAATGAACGCATGCAGCGCCTGGGTCGAAACTACGTGCTGGCGATGAGCGACGTGGATCACTTCAAGAAATTCAACGACACCCACGGTCACGATGTTGGCGATCAGGTGCTGCGCCTGGTGGCCAGCAAGCTCTCGAAAATCGGTGGCGGCGGCAGGGCTTATCGTTACGGCGGCGAGGAGTTTGCGCTGGTGTTTGCCGGCAAGACCATTGATGAATGCATGCCTCATCTGGAAGTCATCCGCCAGTCCATCGAGACGTACGCCATTCAACTGCGTAATCCCGACAATCGCCCCCAGGACGATCAGCAAGGGCGCCAGCGTCGCTCCGGCAGCGGCGCCACCAGCGTATCGGTGACCGTCAGCATCGGCGTGGCCGAACGCGTGGACCAGCGTACGCCCGAGGAAGTGCTCAAGTCCGCCGACCAGGCGCTCTACAACGCCAAGGGGGCAGGGCGCAATTGTGTAATTGCCTTCGGCCAGAATCGTCGCGGCGCAGTGCGCATGGAGGCCGCCGCGGGTTGAGTGATGACGGCGCATTCAGCGTCTGGAGATTGATTGTGGGCCTTGGCGGCCGGCAGTAGGTTGGGATGATCTGCTACCGGAGAAAACCACCATGCCCGAGTACAAAGCCCCGCTGCGCGACATGCGTTTCCTGATCGACAACGTCTTTGATTTCCATGGCCGCTATGCCGAGTTGGGGGCCAGCGACGCCAGTCCGGACATGGTCAGCGCCATCCTCGAAGAAGGTGCCCGGTTCTGTGAGAACGTGCTGGCTCCGCTCAATCGTCCGGGTGACGAAGAAGGCTGCCATTTCGATAACGGCGTGGTCACTACACCTACAGGCTTCAAGCAAGCTTTCGCACAGTATGTAGAGGGCGGCTGGCAAGGCCTGGCAGCGGATCCGGCTTATGGCGGCCAAGGCCTGCCCAGCTCGCTGGGGCTGGTGATCAGCGAAATGATCGGGTCGAGCAATACCTCCTGGGGCATGTACCCCGGCCTGACCCACGGCGCCATGTCGGCCATCCACGCTCACGGCACCGAACAGCAGAAACAGACCTACCTCAACAAACTCACCGCCGGCCAGTGGACCGGCACCATGTGCCTGACCGAAGCCCACTGCGGCACTGACCTGGGCATCATCAAGACCCGCGCCGTGCCTCAGGCGGATGGCAGTTACGCGGTGACCGGCAGCAAGATCTTCATCAGCGCCGGCGAGCACGACATGAGCGACAACATCATTCACCTGGTGCTCGCCAAATTGCCGGATGCTCCCGCCGGGACCAAAGGCATCTCGTTGTTCATCGTGCCCAAGTTCCTGCCCGATGCAGCGGGCGAGGCCGGTGAGCGCAATGGTGTTTCCTGCGGTTCGATCGAGCACAAGATGGGCATCAAGGCGTCGGCCACGTGCGTGCTGAACTTCGATGGGGCCAAGGGTTTCCTGATCGGCGAACCGAACAAGGGCCTCAACTGCATGTTCACCATGATGAACCATGCCCGCCTCGGCACCGGCATGCAGGGCCTCTGCCTCGGCGAAGCGAGCTTCCAGGGTGCGATCAAATACGCCAACGATCGCCTGCAGATGCGCTCTTTGACCGGCCCGAAGGCGCCGGAAAAAGTCGCCGACCCGATCATCGTCCATCCCGATGTACGCCGGATGCTGCTGACCATGAAAGCCTTCAACGAAGGCAACCGGGCGCTGACGTATTTCACCGCGCAACTGCTCGATACCGCGCATTTGAGCCGCGACGAAAGCGCCCGCCAGGAAGCCGAAGACCTGCTGGCCTTCCTCACCCCGATCTGCAAGGCCTTCATGACCGACACGGGTTTGGAAGTGACCAACCATGGCATGCAGGTCTTTGGTGGTCATGGCTTCATTCGTGAGTGGGGCATGGAGCAGCTGGTACGTGATTGCCGGATCGCGCCGATCTATGAAGGCACCAACGGCATCCAGGCCCTGGACCTGCTGGGGCGCAAGGTGCTGGGTAGCCAGGGCAAGTTGCTGCGCGGTTTCACCAGAATCGTTCACAAATTCTGCGCTGCCAATGCCGCGCATCCGCAGCTTCAGGCTTTCATTGCGCAACTGGACGGGCTCAACCAGCAATGGGGCGAACTGACGACGCAGGTCGGCATGGCCGCCATGAAAAATCCGGATGAGGTGGGCGCCGCTTCGGTGGATTACCTGATGTACAGCGGCTATATCATTCTGGCCTACCTGTGGTTGCGCATGGCGTTGGTGGCCCAGGCGCAACTCGACAGCGGCACTGGAGAAAGCGATTTCTGCCGGGCCAAGCTGGCGACGTGCGAGTTTTACTTCAAGCGCCTGCTGCCGCGTACGGCCGCCCATCGGGCTGCTATAGAGGCAGGGAGCGATTGCCTGATGAGGTTGCCGGCGGAGTTGTTTGCGCTTTGACAGGCTGAAACATTTCTCAGTGGCGAGGGAGCTCGCTCCCGCTGGGGTGCGCAGCAGCCCTTCTAGTGAGCGCTGCGCACTCAAGCGGGAGCAAGCTCCCTCGCCACGGAAAAACAGAGCTTCGAGGTTGACTAAAAATAACAAAACAGTCACAGGTTGACCCTATGTGTCTCAAAAGTTGTTGAGGTACACTCTGGGCCATTGCGAGAACGCTTTCCTACGAACCAATTGTTTAGATCCTGCGAGGTTTGCCATGGCTGACTATAAAGCGCCCCTGCGCGATATGCGCTTCGTCCTCAATGAAGTGTTCGAGGTCGCGAAACTCTGGGCTCAACTGCCGGCGTTGGCCGAAACCGTAGACGCTGAAACCGTCGAAGCGATCCTCGAAGAGGCGGGCAAGGTCACCGGTAAAAGCATCGCGCCCCTCAGCCGTGCAGCTGACGAAGAGGGCTGCCACTGGGCTGACGGCGCCGTGACCACCCCGGCGGGTTTCCCTGAGGCCTACAGGACCTTCGCTGAAGGCGGTTGGGTCGGCGTCGGCGGTGATCCAACGTACGGTGGCATGGGCATGCCCAAGGCGGTTTCGGCCCAGGTCGAGGAAATGGTCAACTCCGCCAGCCTGTCCTTCGGTCTGTACCCGATGCTTACCGCAGGAGCCTGCCTGTCGATCAACGCCCACGCCAGCGAGGAATTGAAAGCCGCGTACCTGCCAAACATGTACGCCGGCGTCTGGGCCGGCTCCATGTGCCTGACCGAGCCCCATGCCGGCACCGACCTGGGGATTATCCGGACCAAGGCTGAGCCCCAGGCTGACGGCACCTACAAGGTCAGCGGCACGAAGATTTTCATCACCGGCGGCGAACACGATCTCACCGAAAATATCATTCACCTGGTGCTGGCGAAGCTCCCCGACGCACCGGCGGGTCCGAAGGGCATTTCGCTGTTCCTGGTGCCGAAATTCATGGTCAACGCCGACGGCAGCCTGGGTGCACGCAACGCGGCCAACTGCGGTTCGATCGAACACAAGATGGGCATCCAGGCGTCCGCCACCTGCGTGATGAACTTCGACGAAGCAGTGGGTTACCTGGTCGGCGAGCCGAACAAAGGCCTGGCGGCGATGTTCACCATGATGAATTACGAACGCCTGGGCGTGGGGATCCAGGGCCTGGCCTCCGGCGAGCGTTCGTACCAGAACGCTGTCGAGTACGCCCGTGATCGCCTGCAAAGCCGTTCGCCAAGCGGCGCGCAAAACAAGGACAAGATCGCCGACCCGATCATCGTCCACCCGGATGTGCGCCGGATGTTGCTGACCATGAAAGCGTCGAACGAAGGTGGCCGGGCATTCTCCACCTACGTGGCGATGCAACTGGACACCGCCAAGTTCAGCGAAGACCCGACGACTCGCAAGCGCGCCGAAGATCTGGTGGCCTTGCTGACGCCGGTTGCCAAGGCATTCCTGACCGACCTGGGCCTGGAAACCACCATTCACGGCCAGCAGATTTTCGGCGGCCACGGCTACATTCGCGAATGGGGCCAGGAGCAGTTGGTGCGCGACGTGCGCATCACCCAGATCTACGAAGGCACCAACGGCATCCAGGCACTGGACCTGGTGGGGCGCAAGATCGTCGGCAACGGCGGGGCGTTCTACAAACTGTTCGCCGACGAGATTCGTCATTTCACCGCTACCGCTGGCAGCGATCTGGCGGAGTTCACCCAGCCGTTGAACGATGCCGTCGGCACGCTGGACGAGCTGACCGAGTGGCTGCTGGACCGGGCGAAAAACAATCCCCATGAAATTGGCGCGGCTTCGGTGGAGTACCTGCAGGCGTTCGGCTACACCGCGTATGCCTACATGTGGGCGCTCATGGCCCGGGCGGCCCTGGGCAAGGAAACGCAGGACGATTTCTACGCGAGCAAGCTGGGCACGGCACGTTTCTATTTCGCCCGCCTGTTGCCACGAATCCATTCCTTGAGCGCTTCGGTTAGGGCGGGTAGCGAGTCGCTGTTCCTGCTGGAACCCGGTCAGTTCTAAAAGAAGACGTTATGTAAGAAAAAGCTTACATGACGTGCTGGCGATTTCCCTCTATCGGCCGATTGGATCCACGGCTAATCTAGCTTCCATGGACGTAGCGCAGGACGCGCAAAGTTACAACACGGACACGTAGGATTCTGCCAGGAAGGCGGAGTGAAATGGATGTCAGGGAAACAGTCTGCAAAGCCCCGCTTCGGCGGGGTTTTCTTTTGCCCGCGTTTTTTTGCCTGCGTATCTTCTCCCTGCGGCCCGCCTCTTTGGACGCGCACTGAACCCTGACGAGCGGTCAGCTGTCCATGAGCTATATGGCAATGTGGCCATCGACCATCAGGAGCTGTCCATGGATATCATTCGAATCATCATCGCCATTCTGTTGCCACCGCTGGGTGTGTTCCTGCAAGTCGGGTTCGGCGGGGCTTTCTGGCTGAACATTCTGCTGACGCTGTTGGGTTATATCCCCGGCATCGTGCATGCGGTGTACATCATCGCCAAGCGTTGAAGTTAATGTAATGACTACGACCTCTGTGGCGAGGGAGCTTGCTCCCGCTCGATTGCGCAGCAATCGCAAAAGCCTGGGGCCGCTCCGCGACCCAGCGGGAGCAAGCTCCCTCGCCACAAGTACTTGCCGCTTCTAGAGGCGAGCATCCATCACCCTGCGATAGAACAACCACTCATGCTCCAGCGCGTGTGCCTGGTTCGCGGCCTTGCGAAAGCCATGGCGCTCATCAGGGTAGTAATGAGCCTCGACCGCAACACCGTTGTCCTCCAACGCCTTGACCATGTCGCGGGTCTGCTGCGGCACGACCACGGCGTCCAGTTCGCCTTGGAAAAAAATCACCGGCGCGCGAATCCTCTCGGCATGCAGTAACGGGGTGCGGGCCCGGTAGCGTTCGGCGTCCAGTTGCGGGTCGCCGATCAGCCAGTCCAGATAGTCACCTTCGAATTTGTGCGTAGCGCGGGCCAGGGCAACGGGATCGCTGACGCCGTAGAGGCTGGCGCCAGCGCGGAACACGTCCCGGAACGCCAGGGCGCAGAGGCTGGTATAGCCTCCCGCGCTGCCGCCACGGATGAAGGCGCAGCGGCCATCGACCAAGCCTTGCTCATCCAGATAAGCAACCACGGCGCAGGCATCCTCGACATCCACCACGCCCCAACTCAAATGCAGCGCTTGCCGATAGGCGCGGCCATAACCGCTGCTGCCACGGTAGTTGAGGTCGGCAACGGCGAAGCCGCGCTGGGTCCAATACTGGATGCGCGGGTCGAACATCGGGTAGCAAGCCGAAGTGGGCCCGCCGTGAACGAACACCACCAGCGGCGGTTTCGCGTCGGTGTTCATGGCGGGATAAAAAAACCCGTGGGCTTCGCTGGACGCAGAGGGATAGCGCAGAGTCCGGGGGCGGCTGATTTGCTCGGGAGGCAACGGCGCGATGCCTCCGGCCAGCACCAGCGCTTCATGACTGCGCCGCTCGATCGCAATGACCGCCGAGGGGCTGGCTGGCGAGGCGGCAATGGCATAGATGAATTGCTCATCCAGCGCGAGGCTGCGGAAGCGGCTGTAAGTGCCGGTGAAATCTTCGAGCACGCCGCCGCTGCGCAGCCCCAACCGCCCGAAGCCGGCCTCGGTCCAGCTTGCCAGGTAAGTGCTTTCATCCACCGGCAACCATGTACACCCGCCCAGTTGCCAAGGCGCCGGGGCGTGATCGGCTTCGGCGGCGTCCATTGGCTTCAGGACGCCGGCGCGTTCACTCCAGGGCTGCCAGTAACCGTCTCGGTCGGTCAGGCAATAAAGGCGACTGCAAGCATCGAAGCGAGGTTGCTGGATGGACTCTCCGCCATCATCGCCGGCCACGCAGCATGGCGCTGCCCAGGTTGAGTCGTTGCGCTCGGCGAGCATCAGCCGCGTCGCTGTCCATGGCTGGTGGGGGCGACTCCATTCAATCCAGGCGAGACGTTTTCCGTCGGGGCTCAAGATCGGCGCGGCATAGAAGTCCGCGCCTTCGGCCAATACACGGCGTTGGTGATCCGCCAGCCCGATCGATACCAATCGATGCTGGTCGGCCTGTTCCTCCACGGCCAGCACGTGCCCTGTGGCGAAGTGCAGATCGCCGTATCGACAATCGCCCGCGGTCAGCGCCACCGGGCGCTGGTCGCCCAGCGATTGGTGATACAGCTGTTGGTCGCTTTCGTTGACGAACAGCACGCCGTCGTCGCTCAGACAGAACGACCCGCCGCCGTATTCGTACACCCGGCTGCGCACACTGAAACCGTCCGGGGTCAGGCAACGCGCCTTGCCGTCTCGCCAATGCCAGATCCGGCAAGCGCCATCTTCGGGGCGGTATTCGTTCCAGAAAAGACCCTGGGGGCCGAGTTGCAGTTCGGCAAAGTCGACGCCTGCCGCGACGGCCTGGGCGGCGCTGAAAGGTTCAGCCTTTAACGATGAGGCGCGAGTTTCGTTCATTGCGAAAGGCCAGTTGTTCAATGGTTTGCGTGGCATGCTCGGCGTCTTCGCGAGCCTGGAGAATCATCCCGTGGTGCGCGGATTTGCTGCACACCGGATCGGCATTGCTGGCGTCACCGGTGAGCATGAACGCCTGGCAACGACAGCCGCCGAAATCCTTTTCTTTTTCATCGCACGAGCGGCAGGGCTCGGGCATCCAGTCATAACCTCGAAAACGGTTGAAGCCGAACGAGTCGTACCAGATGTGTTGCATGCTGTGGTCACGCACATTCGGGAACTGCACCGGCATCTGCCGGGCGCCATGGCAAGGCAATGCCGTGCCATCCGGGGTAACGGTCAGGAAGATGCTGCCCCAGCCGTTCATGCAGGCCTTGGGACGCTCTTCGTAGTAATCCGGGGTCACGAAGATCAACTTGCACGGGTTACCTTCGGCCTCGAGCCTGGCCCGGTATTCATTGGTGATGCGCTCGGCACGCACCAGTTGTTCCCGCGTGGGCAGCAGGCCGACGCGGTTGAGGTGTGCCCAGCCATAGAACTGGCACGTGGCGAGTTCGACAAAGTCCGCCTCCAGGGCGATGCACAGCTCGATGATGCGGTCGATCTTATCGATGTTGTGCCGATGGGTGACGAAGTTCAGCACCATCGGATAACCATGAGCTTTCACCGCTCGGGCCATCTCCAGTTTTTGCGCGAAAGCTTTTTTCGAACCGGCCAGCAGATTGTTCACCTGCTCGTCGCTGGCCTGGAAACTGATCTGGATGTGGTCGAGGCCGGCCTTCTTGAAATCGCTGATTTTCTGTTCGGTCAAGCCGATGCCGGAGGTGATCAGATTGGTGTAGAAGCCTAGCTTGCGCGCCTCGCCGATCAGCTCGGCGAGGTCCTGGCGCACCAACGGCTCGCCGCCGGAAAAGCCCAGTTGCGCGGCGCCCATTTCCCGGGCCTCGCGAAAGACCTTGAACCACTGCTCGGTGCTCAGCTCTTTGCCTTGCTCGGCAAAGTCCAGCGGGTTGGAGCAGTACGGGCATTGCAACGGGCAGCGATAGGTCAGCTCGGCCAGCAGCCACAGCGGCAAGCCGACGGCGGGCTTCTCAGGCAAGGGTGATCCAGTGCTGTGCACGGGCGACCTCCATGAATTGCTCGATGTCGTCACCGAGTTCCGGCACGTCCGGGAATTGCTTCTCCAGCTCGCCGATAATCGCCGCGACATCCCGTTCACCATCGATCAGGCCGCCGATCAGCGAAGCGCTGTCGTTGAGCTTGATCATGCCTTCAGGATAAAGCAGCACATGGCCTTTCTGGGCCGGTTCGTATTGGAAGCGATAGCCGGGACGCCACTGAGGGGTTTTGCTGCGGTCGAATCTCATAAGGTAATCCCTTTATGCCACACCCGTTGATCGGTCACGCTGTGATAGGGCGGGCGTTTTAATTCGTAAGCCATGCTCATGGCGTCGAGCATGCTCCAGAGAATGTCCAATTTGAACTGGAGAATTTCCAGCATGCGCTCCTGGCCTGCGCGGGTGGTGTAGTGCTGCAGGGTGATCGCGAGACCATGCTCCACATCACGCCGAGCCTGGCCCAGGCGGGTGCGGAAATATTCATAGCCGGCCGGGTCGATCCAGGGGTAGTGCTGCGGCCAGCTGTCCAGGCGCGATTGGTGGATCTGCGGGGCGAACAGTTCGGTCAATGAGCTGCTGGCGGCTTCCTGCCAGGAGGCCCGGCGGGCGAAGTTGACGTAGGCATCCACGGCGAAGCGTACGCCGGGTAGCACCAACTCTTGGGAGCGCAGCTGATCGGGGTCCAGGCCCACTGCCTGGCCCAGTCGCAGCCAGGCTTCGATGCCGCCGTCTTCGCCGGGGGCACCGTCATGGTCGAGCAGGCGCTGGATCCACTCGCGACGGATTTCCCGGTCCGGGCAGTTGGCCAGGATCGCGGCGTCCTTGAGCGGAATATTCACTTGGTAGTAGAAGCGGTTCGCGACCCAGCCCTGGATCTGCTCGCGCGTGGCACGGCCTTCATACATCGCCACGTGGTAGGGGTGATGGATGTGGTAGTACGCGCCTTTGGCACGCAGGGCCGCCTCGAACTCGGCGATGGACAGGGGGGTGTCAGTCATTTCGGTTCTCCGGAGAATAACCGTTGGGTTTCGTGGCGTCGGGGCTGGCCCTATCGCGAGCAAGCTCGCTCCCACACTGGTTTTGCTGCGGATCAGATATCCGATACCACTCAGGCCACTGTGGGAGCGAGCTTGCTCGCGAAGACGGCCTGTCAGCCAATACAAGCATTGGCTCGCTCCCGGTTATCAGACCTTCCTACAGTTCGATGCTCATGCCGTCGTAAGCCACTTCAATCCTGCGTCGCACCAGCTCGGCCCGCTCGGGCGAATCTTCGTCCAGGATCGGGTTGGTGTTGTTGATATGGATGAGCACCTTGCGCTGCTTGGGCAGTTGCTCCAGTACTTCGAGCATGCCGCCAGGGCCATTCTGCGCCAGGTGACCCATCTCCCGACCGGTGCGAGTGCCGACGCCACGGCGTTGCATTTCGTCGTCGTCCCACATCGTGCCGTCCACCAGCAGGCAGTCGCTGTCGGCCATGATCTGCAGCAACGGTTCGTCGACCTTGCCCAGGCCCGGCGCATAGAACAGTTTGCCGCCGCTGCGCAGGTCTTCAACGATCAGCCCGATGTTGTCGCCCGGATGCGGGTCGAAGCGGTGCGGTGAATAGGGCGGCGCGGCGCTGCGCAGCGGCAGCGGGGTGAAGCGCAGGTCCGGGCAGGCCGGGACGGTGAAGCTCTGGTCCAGCTCGATGCGGTTCCAGCTCAGGCCGCCGTTCCAGTGGGTCAGCATGTTGAACAGCGGGAAACCGGTGCTCAGGTCTTCATGGACCATGTCGGTGCACCAGACCTGATGCGGGCAGCCTTCGCGCAGGCTGAGCAGGCCGGTGGTGTGATCGATCTGGCTGTCCATCAGGATGATCGCGCCGATGCCGGTGTCCCGTAGCGCCCGGCCAGGCTGCATCGGGGCGAAACCCTGGAGTTGCGCGCGGATGTCCGGCGAGGCGTTGCACAGGACCCAGCTCACGCCATCATCGGAAATTGCAATGGACGACTGGGTGCGCGCCTGCGCTCGGAGGCTGCCGTCGCGAAAACCCGCGCAATTGGCGCAGTTGCAGTTCCACTGGGGAAAGCCCCCACCGGCGGCGGAACCTAGAATCTGGACGAACATGCTCGCTCCATCTGCAAACCGAAATAAAAACGCCCCGGATGGCCGAGGCGTTGTGTCGCGTACTAACTGCCTGCAATCATCAACGGCTGGCGAAGTACATGGTGACTTCGAAGCCGATACGCAGATCGATATATGCGGGTTTGGACCAGGACATGGGAATACTCCTTTGGTTGGGGTGGATCGGTTTAAAGCTATACATATAGTCCACCTCCGTTCGGAGATGTTCAGATGCTCAAGTGACTATGTTACTAAATCTGACAATTTGGTTCGCTGCGATTCTCTGAGAAAGCTCATTGCAGCGCCTGTAATGATCATTCGGCCGCTCGCCGAGGGGCGCCCGGGCTCGGCGCGTTGCTGAGGCAATAACGTCCTCCCTGGGCGTCGATCAAGCGGCGGGCGGCATCCACCAGGTCTATGCGCTGCATGCCCAGGATGGCATCGGCCAGTCGCTCAGGGAAGTCCGCCGGGTGGCCGGCCAGTTTTCCTTGCCAGAGCAGCTCGGCCGCCTGGGCGCAGGGCAACGCTGCGATTTGCATCTGGCGGGCCAGGGCTTGTTGTTGGCTGGCCAGGGTTGCATCGTCGGTTCGCTCGATCACGGCGGGAAGCTCGGTCAGGAACTGCTCCATATGGCTGACCAACTGTGCGGCCGACGTCTCGGGCGATTGCGCACCCAGCAACAAGCCGGTCCACCCATCGATTTGCTTCAAACCACTGAACACCGCATAACCTAACTGCAGCTCGACCCTCAAGCGCTGGTAATACGGGGTCTGGCACAAATGAGCCAGCAATCGCCAGGCAGCTTCGTCGGGCAAGTCCAACGTGGGCGAGGGGCAAAACAGCAACACGGCGTGTTCGTCGCCATGGGTCTCGAGCGTGTGCCAGATCCGCCCTGGTGAAGGCGTCGCTGCTGGCGCCTTCGCCTCGCGGGCCACGCCAGGAATTCGGGCCAACAATGGGCCCACAGCCGCTTGGGAAGCAGCCGACAGACCGATGGCCAGGCCGTCCCAGCGGGTGCTTGCCCAAACGTCTTGTTCGCTGCCGGGCGGTGGCAGCTCTGCATGCCGCAGGTTCTGCCGATAGTGATCCGGCAATTCCCGCAGCAAATGTCGAATCGGCATCAGGGGCGTTTCGTTCCTGGCCTGAACGGGTGGCAGCGGCTGCTCCAGCTTCGTCAGCAGGTGCTCAAGCACCAACGGCATCGGTGCTTGCAAACCGACCAGCTTCAGCAGCCATCGGTCACTACAGGTTTCGAAAGTGATGTCCACGCCTGCCTGCCGGGCGTCCTCGCACACATCCGCCAGGTGCCGATCGAGTCTGGGTTGAAAATCTAGCGGTACCCGGGTCTCAAGTTGCCAGCGCACATACACCGCACTTTCCCGGGAGTCCGGCAATGCCTGGCTGAACTGCATGGGCGAGCGTTCCCGCCGGCCCCGGCTGCGGTCTTGTGCGAACGTGCGCAGACCACGGTGGGCGCTGGTCTGGCCGCGTATCAAACCGGCGCGGGGCGGCTCGCTTGGCGCTTGCAGGAACGGGTTGGGCGAGGGCAGTTGCCATTGTTCGGTGACCGGATTCGCAGGGTGCAGGTGTTTGAGGATTTCTCGAATCCGCATCAAGTCGTTCTCCGCTAGAGCCCCGGCACATCCTTCGCCGTCCCAACGCGCCAGTTGCAGGGCGGTTGCCGTTTCCTGGCGGCGCTGCAGCAGGGCGTTGAATTCCTGGCGCAAGGGAGCCCAGTCGTCATGGGCGGCAAAGAACCCCAGCCAGTCGCGCAGCAACGGCTCGATAGCCGACGGTAACTGGCCGCTGTCGAGCTTGAGCTCGATGTGCAGCAGTGCCTGACCGGCAAATTCATACAGCGGCGAAGCCTTGAGGCTGTCGGCCAGACCGCGTTGGCGCAACGTCGCAAGCAAGCCGCCCGGTTTGCTGGAGTTCAGCCAGTGACACAGGAAGGCCAATGCTTGAGGCGAGGCGCCAGGCAAGTGTTCGAGGGCGAAGAGCAAGTCGAGGCAGCCTTCCCGAACTTGTTGGTAAGCCATGCCTGGCGCCGTCATTAGCCTCGGCGGCGATTGCCTGGTCGCCGCTTTTCCGATGGGCATGCTTGTAGCGAATTGATCGGCCAGCGCCTTCATGGCTTCGAGGCTTTGCGGGCCGGCGAGGCTCAAGGTCATCTGACCGCTCTGGTAGAAACGCTGATGGAAACCGCGCAGCGCCGTTTGAAATTCAGGCTGTGATACGCCGAGGCTGTCGCGATTGCCGGCGTGAAAACCTCGCAGCGGATGAGCCGCCGATAATCCGTCATACAGGGCAACCTGGCGCTGGGCGACGGTGTCCCGGGACCAGGCGGTGAATTCGGCGTGCAGCACTTCCCGCTCGCGTAACTGGTCGGCTTCATCCAGTCGGGGATGAGCGAGCATGTCTGCCAGACGCTCCAACCCGTCCGCCAGGGCGGCAGGCGGCAGCTCGATGAAAAAGTCCGTGGTGCGCTCGCTGGTACGCGCGTTGACTTGCCCACCGTGGTCCCGCACGTAGGCCATCAGGTTCTGCCCCGTGGGAAAACGTTCTGTCCCGAGAAAAAAAAGATGTTCGAGAAAGTGCGCGAGGCCCGGCCAGGCCTCGGGCGCATCATGGCTGCCGGCCGCCACCCGCAACACCGCAGCGCTGCGCTTGAGGTCGGGTGCATGGCGCAACGTCACTTGCAGGCCGTTGGCCAGGGTTTCGGTATGGGGGCGGAGGGAATCGGGGGCCGGCATGAGCGCTTCCAGGACAAGGATGTGCTCATGCTAGCGGATTAGCCCGGATCAGTGTTTATGCAAGTCGCCGTAGAGCGTCGGGCGACGGTCGTGCAGGTAGTTGTAGGCCGCGCGCGAGTCATTCATCAACTGTCGATCCAGCTCGCCGACGATCAACGCCTCGTCCAGCCCCGCCAGGGCCGGGCGGCTGCCGTCCGGCGCGGCGATGCTGCTCTGGCCGCAATAGCGCAATTCACCTTCGTGGCCACAGTAGTTGGCGTAGGCCACGAAACACTGGTTTTCAATGGCCCGTGCCCGCACGGTGACGTCGGCGATGAACTCGTAGGGCTGCATGTTGGCGGTCGGCACCAGGATTAGCTCGGCACCGGCCAAGGCCAGCCGGCGGGCGTTCTCCGGGAATTCCAGGTCATAGCAGATCAGGAAGCCGAGCTTCCAGCCGTTGAGCTCGACAATGGGCAGCATCGCATTCCCGGCGCTGAACATCGTATGGTCGAGGTCGCCGAACAGGTGGCTCTTGCGATAGTTGGCGAGGCGTTCGCCTTGGGCATCGATCAGTTGCACGGCGTTGTAGATCTGTCCGTCTTCGCTGCGTTCGGGGTAGCCATAAAGAATCGCCAGGCCGGCCGCCTTGGCGATGCGGCCAATCTGCTGGGCCCATTCGCCGTTGTAGACCTCGGCCAGTACATGCACCGCATCGACGCCGATGTTATAGCCGGTCAGGAACATCTCCGGCAGCACCAATATGTCAGCGCCTCGGGCCTCCAGCGCGACTTGGTGCAGGCGCTGCAGGTTGCCGGCCGGATCCATTGGCAGCGGTGGACATTGGTAGAGAGCTACGCGCATCGACAACTCCTTTTATTCGGGCAGGGCGATCGGACCGATTTCGTCGAACACATCCCCTGGACCCGGGTTCTCGGCATGGGTTTTACCGCCGAAGTGTTTCATGATTCCCCACACGGCATTGAGCGAGGTCTGGACCGCGCCTTCAACCCAGGCGGGTGTCCATGAGACGTCGTCGCCGGCGATAAAGATCCCTTTTTGTTCGGCCGGCATGTCGTCCTGCATGAAATGCGCGTACATGCGCTGGTTGTAACGATAGTGGCCGGGTAGCGCGCCCTTGAAGGCGCCGAGGAAATACGGGTCGGCTTCCCAGGACACGGTGATCGGTTCGCCAATGATCCGCGCGGCGATGTCCACCTTCGGGTAGATTTTTTTCAGCGCATCCAGGGCCAGCTTGACGCGTTTTTCCACCGGGTACGGGAGCATTTTCAGTGCATCGCTCATCCAGGAATACGACAGGCAAATGACCCCCGGCTTGTTGTCGCCGTTGTCGAACAGGTAGGTGCCACGGGTCAGGCGATCGGTGAGGGTCATGCTCATCAGGTCGCGGCCGGTTTCCGGGTCCTTGTCCTTCCAGAACGGCCGGTCGACCATCACGAAGGTCTTTGACGATTGCATGTAGCGGGTGCGATCCAGGGCCATCCACATTTTTTGCGAAAACAGCGCTTCTTCACACTCGATCTGGGTGGTCAGCAGCCAGGTCTGGCAGGTGACCAGCACGGCGGCGTATTCGCGCGTGTCGCCCCAGACGTCGGTCACGCTGAATCGGCCGTCGTCGGCGCGAGCGATACGCTTCACCCCGCTGCGTGGCGCGCCCAGGTGCAACGAATTCAGGCTGGTGCCCTCCGGCCAATGCACGCAACGCTCCGGGACATGTCTCCAGATTCCCTGCGGCACCTGTTCCACGCCGCCAACCACCAGGTGCTGATGGTCGTCGCAATTGGTCATCACCACGCGAAAGATTTCCAGCATCGAGTTGGGGAAGTCCGAGTCCCAGCCGCCCGTGCCGAAGCCGACCTGGCCGAACACTTCGCGGTGCTGGAAAGACAGCTTGGCGAATGCCTTGGAGGTGGCGACGAAATCGTAGAATGTGCGGTCATCCCACAGCGGTACCAGAGTGTTCCACAGCTCTTTGAGGCGCGGCACGTCGCGCTCGCGGATCGCCTGCTGGATCTCGCTGAAACGCGAGCCATCCTCCAGGGCATCGGCCCAGGCGTCAGCGACTTCCTGGAACAGCGCAGGGAGGTCGGCCTTTTTTTCGGCGTAGTAAGTCTGCCCTTCCAGGTCGATGACGGTGCTGCCCGAGGCGGAGGTCAGTGGGTTGGGGAACGGTTTGGTCTCCAGGCCCAGTTTGTCGACGTAGTGGTAGAACGCCGTGGACGACACCGGAAAACGCATGCCACCGAGCTCGGCAACGATGCCTTCCGCGCCGTTGAACGCTTGGGAGCGCAGACGTCCGCCCATCTTCGACGCCTCGTAGACCACCGGTTTGAGGCCCAGCTTCATCAATTCGTAAGCGGCTACGAGACCGGCGATCCCCGCGCCGACGATCGCCACTTCAGCCCCGTGGTTGTGCTCGGGAATGACCCCCAGGCCGGCCGGGTGCTCGATCCAGTCGTCAAAGGCGAAAGGAAAGTCCGGCCCGAAAATGGTGATGGGCTTCTTGCCGTCTGCTGGGTGGCGATTGTGCTTGTTCATGGCTGACCTTGATGGGCGACTCGACGCGGCGTTCGCGTCTGAGTATAGGAAAGATGCCAGCCATTCTAGAGAGGGTGAAACACGTTAATAAGACGCAATGTGTCGTCGTTTTGCGTAGTTTCAAGTCATTTTGTAATGTAGTCGAGTCGTAATGACGAAAGTATGATCCTGTGGGAGCGAGCCTGCTCGCGAAGCGGTTGTCAGAAAGAACTTCCCCAACTGGCCCACCGCATTCGCGAGCAGGCTCGCTCCCACAGGATAAGGTGCAAGGCTTCAGACCGGCTGGCCCCGATCGATCTTGCTGCTGAGAATGATCGACGTAGTGGTTTTCTCCACCCCGTCCACGCTGCCGATCTGGTCGAGCAACTGATCCAGCTGTTCCGGCGAATCGGTGCGCAGCCACGCCACATAATCAAATTCGCCGCTGACCGCGCACAACTGCTGGACCTGGGCCATGGCGCTCAAGCGGCGCAGTACCTCTTTACCGGAGCGTGGCTGCACCTTGATGCCGACATAGGCCTGCAGACCGCCATCGATCACCCGCTGGCCAAGACGCACGCCGTACCCGGTAATCACCTTGGCTTTCTCCAGTCGAGCCAGGCGCGAAGTCACGGTGGTGCGGGCAATTCCCAATTGCCGGGCGAGCATGGCGACGCTCTCCCGCGCGTTGATTTGCAGGGCCGCGATCAACTGGCGGTCGATTTCGTCGAGGACGGGAGGGCGGATCTCAGTCAAGGTTGGCTCCGGCGCGGGCATCAATGGCGGGCATGTTACAGGTTCCCTCGCTCGAAATAGCCAGTGGCAGGTAAAGCCAGCGCCCGCCAGGCGGCTGCCAGGTGAGCCTGGGAAGACCTGAGCCAGACGCCTTCCTGGCAGATCAGTTGCTCAGTGGGCAACTGCAGCAGAGCGTCCAGTGAGAACGACTGCACCGAACCCTGGTCCTCGTCGGCTTCGGTCTCCCAGTCGCGCTGGAAGCTTCGCAGGCGTAGTTGCTCTTCTTCGAAGCTTTCAAATAGCGGCCGATTGCCCAGCCACTGTGGATATATACGCAGCGTGCGCGCCTCAACATCAAGGAGCAGCAGTTGCCAACCGCGGTAACTGCCACACAGTTCCGTGACATCGGTCGCCATGCAGGTCAGGGCCAGGTAGCGGCTGTCCGCCGACCAGATCATCGAGGGCGCCAGATCAACCAACGCGCAGCCTGAGGCGGTCAGCAAGTGTCCGCCGAGACGGGGCGTACCGGTACGCACCCAGCTGTCGGCGTATTCCGTCTCACTGCCGAACAGCCAGGCGGCATCCTGGTCATTCGGCGCGGGCTGGATGAAATCCCCCTCGGCAGTGGCCGCTTGCGGGCCAGCCACCAGACGCCAAGGCGGGACGGCTTTGAGCTGCGAGTCTGTCGGCTGCAACTGCACAGTGTTGTAGAACAGCTGGGATTGCTCGTTGGGACGGAAGAACGACGCGTCGCCGCCAACCTCTGGCGCGGCGATGTTGAAACGTTGCAACGGGCTGCTTTCCCTGTCTTGATCAAGACGGCCCTGGATCACTGCCAGGTTCAATCGGCCATCGCGGAAATCCAGTATCCGTTCCACCCACATGGGCGGTCCTTCCAGCAGGCGGTGTTCCTGCACATCCGCCACCAGCGCATGGCTGGTGACTGTCGTTGAGTTTTCAAAGGGCAGCAGCGCCAGATAGCGTCCGCAATCGGAAACCCGATGGTCCAGCAGCCAAGCCCCCGGCAACGACCAGTCGCCGATCCGGCAACGATAGCCACCCAGGCCTTGGGGATTGTCACCGAGCCAGGTCAGGACAGCGCGCACATCGCCTTGCAACGGTTGCGTCTCGACGCACGAGTCGCCTCGCCGCCCCGTGCTGTCCAGCGGCAGCATGATCGCCATGCGGGTCAGCTTGAACTCACCGACCTGCACGCGACCTCGAGCGTCATGACCCACTTGGGTTTCGGTATCGCCGTGGATACTCTCCAGGCGATAGCCATAACGGCCGGCGCTTGGTCGCGGATAATCGAGATACGAGCCGATACGGACATGGCTCGCATCAAGGCTCAATAATTCATGCCAATAGAAGGACGGCTCCGCGTCGCTCTTTACCCACGGCGAGGGCAGGGCTCGCCAGCCATGATCCACTTGCCACAACCAGTACTGATTGCCATCCGCCTCGTTGGCCTGCTCCCGGGCCAGACAGACCAGGGCGCGGTTATCGCCGCTCCAGACCAGTGGCGCATCGGCTGCCATGACCAGGCCCGATGGTTGACCATTGAGGCTGATGGCGTAGCGCGGCGAATACAGTGGCTCCAGTGGCTGGGCCAGATCGCGAAAGGTCTTGGGCAACAGGATGTCGCCCTGCAGGATTTGCCCGCCATCAATGGAAGCCCGTTCGAAGCTGCGCGCAACACTGTCCGGATTCCAGCCAGGCTCCAGCCAAAGGTCCGCAAACGGGACCAGGTCGGCTACTTCGGCGGCCTGCAACAGTTCATCCAGTCGGGCCTGACGAACGCTGTTGTCGACCAAGGGGCTATGGCGGCCGCTCAGTTGATCCAGGTCCAGGGCATCCAGCTCCCAGAACTCGCTTTCGGCACAGCGGTACAGCTTGCGTTGCTCCCGGTCGAGAACGACCAGTCCCCATTCCTGGCGGGACGGTACCGGTGCGGCGAAATAGCGACCGTCGCTGGAGAACACCGCCGAGGAGCCAAGGCCTTGCAAGAGCACGCCATCAGGGAACAGATAATCGCAATGAACGGGGCCGCCCATGGCAATTTCGCTATGGTTGAACACCCGGATCGGCTCGCCCTCGGGCGTCAGCAGCGGCTCGTTTGTGCCCCAGGCACTCGGTCCCTGGCCTTGGGCGGGGGGCGGCGCCAGCCCGAGGCGGCGCTCCCACTTGCTCACGCAGGCGAGCCCGCCAACGATGGCGACGATCGCCACCAGAATACCCCACCACTCAGGCAATGCCCGCCCCAGACTGAAACCCAGGCCAAACACCGCGCCGACAGTCAGCCGGGCAATACCCCGGCCCGCCGCCAAAAAGCCCAGCCGCGCGGCAAGACCCATCAGCAAACCGAGCAACACCACCCCCAGCAAGGCCAGCGGCGGCGGCAGTATCGTGATGAAAAAGGCTGGCACCACCAGGATGCCGAGTTGCCAGAAGAGTTCGAGGAACAGGCGGGGAAGGCTGGGGCTGGCGATGATGGGCGTCTCGGCGGGGTATTGGAAATCTGATTGTAAGTGAGCGGACGTTAAAAAAGACAACGTCCCGCTGCTCGTTCTTTTGATTATTTGGCGTGTTGGGTATACGTTACATCTCAATCATTTTGTCGCGTATACGAAACATGGACTACTCCCTCGTTACTACCCGCCTCGGCGTACAGATCAGGCAACGCCGTTCAAATCGCGGGCTGACCCAAGCTAATCTGGCCGCCTTGGCCGGCATCCCCCGGCAGAAGGTGATTGCCATCGAGAAGGGTGACGTGTCGGTAAGCATGGCCGCTTATGCGCGAGTCCTGGGGGCACTGGATTGCGAGTTGGCCGTGATACCAGCCGCGATGCCGACACTGGATGAAATTGAAGGGGTATTCGACTGATGGCAGCTGTGTTGCAGGTGGCAACTCCTGAAGGTACCAGCGGAAGGATCGTTGGCGGTGCCGGGGATTACCGGTTCCGTTATCACGACGAGGCGAAGGCCCAGGCTGCAATAAGCCTGCTCATGCCTGTGCGCCTGGATGAGTATCGTCATAGGGAGCTGCACCCGATCTTTCAAATGAATCTGCCCGAAGGGTACGTTTTAGAGCAGCTGCGCAACCGCCTGGCCAAGGTAGCTGATGTCGATCCCATGCTGCTCCTTGCGTTGTCGGGCAGCAGTTCGCCCATCGGGCGGGTAGTAGTGAGTTCCCCTGAAGTCGATGCGTTATTGCAGCGTCAACAATTTCCAGGAGAAAAGCTGGAAGAAATCCTGGCGTGGGACGGTGCCGAGGATATTTTTACCGGCCTCGTCGATCGCTATATCCTGCGGGCGGGGATTTCGGGCGTGCAGCCTAAGGTTCTTGTGCCCGAACAGGAGGCTTCTGCACCTCAGCGATTCACTTCAAAAACCTCCGATCTGATTATCAAGAGCGGTCGGGAGGAGCTTCCGGGACTCGCAATCAATGAGTTTCTCTGTATGTCCGTTGCCAGGGAGGCCGGGATTGCGGTACCGGAGTTCTTTCTTTCCAAAAACGCCAAACTGTTCGTCATGCGTCGTTTCGACCGGGACAGCCAACTCAATCCCATCGGTTTTGAGGACATGGCTGCGCTGATGGGGCTCGCCGCGCAGCAGAAATACAGCAAAAGCTACTCGGCAATCGCCAAGGCGATTCGACTTTACTGTTCCCCCGAGCAAGTCAAGGATTCCCTGGCTCAACTGTTTGCCGTGGTGGCTTTAAGCTGCATCGTAGGTAACGGTGACGCCCATCTCAAGAACTTCGGATTGCTCTACACGAACCCTACCCAGCGCGACGCCCGGCTGGCTCCGGCGTACGACATCGTTAATACCACCGCTTACATCCCGGAAGACGTGCTGGCCCTTGATCTCGCCGGCAACAAATCGCTATTCGCTTCTCGACAGGGTCTGCTGGACTTTGCTCAGGTGTGTGATGTTGCTCAGCCAGAAGAGGTAATCCGCTTGCAACTGCAAGCGCTGGAACGAGTAGTGGCTCGCTCAACCGAGCTTGGTGAGCAGGCCCCGCATGTGGTCGCGGCGATCAAGCAGTGTGCGGAGCCGTTCTTGAGAACCTTTGGATAGGCGCAGCGCTTGCGCCAAGAAACACAAAAGCCGCGCAATGCGCGGCTTTCAATTTGGTGGGCCCACACGGACTCGAACCGTGGACCAAAGGATTATGAGTCCTCTGCTCTAACCAACTGAGCTATAGGCCCTCAGTAGGCCGCGGATTATAGCGACGGTTTCTCGGCTGTGCTATCCGAAAAATCCGATACGGTCACATGCAGAAACGTCGCGGCAAATTCTTCGGCGCACAGGGGCAGGCTGACGATGTAGCCCTGGATCTGCTCGCAGCCTTCCTCGGCGAGAAATTGCTGTTGGGCGAGGGTTTCGACGCCCTCGGCGATGATGCTGAATTGCATGCTCCGGCCCAAGGCGATGATTGCCCGCACGATGGCCACATCGTGGGGGTCATCGGGCAGGCCGCGGACGAAAGACTGGTCGATTTTCAGGATGTCCAGCGGCAGGCGCTTGAGGTAGCTCAGCGAGGAATAGCCGGTACCGAAGTCGTCGATGGCCAGTTGCACGCCGAGTTTTTTCAGTTGATACAGTACCGTCAGGGCCTCTTCGGCCTGGCTCATGATGAAGTTTTCGGTAATCTCCAGTTGCAACAAACCAGGCTCAAGGTGGTTTTCCCGCAGCAATTGTTCGATCCGATTCAGCAGGTTGGGCTGACGCAGTTGGGCGCCGGCCAGGTTGACTGACAGTGGCCCGAGGCTTTCGTGACAGCTGCTCCATGCGTGCAGTTGCCGGCAGGCGTTTTCCAGTACCCAATCGCCGATTTGCAGGATCATGCCGTTTTCTTCGGCCAGGGGGATGAAATGCTCCGGGGGTACGTCGCCAAAGGTCGGATGGGTCCAGCGAATCAATGCCTCGGCGCCCACCAGGCGGTTGTCGATGAGGCTGATTTTCGGCTGGAACGACAACGACAGTTCGTTGCGCTCGATCGCCCGACGCAGCTCGTGTTCCAGTGCCACGCGCTCGCTGGCCTGGGCCGTGAGGTCGCGAGTGTAGCTTTCCACCCGGTTGCGACCCTTGGCCTTGGAGCGGTACATCGCCGCGTCGGCGTTTTTGACCAGCGTGGCGACATCGCAGCCATCCTGCGGATAGAGGCTGGTGCCGATGCTGGCGCTGATGAAAAACTCATGCTCGCCGGCCTGGAACGGCGCGCAGAAACAGTTCAACAGCTTCTGCGCAATGTGCTCGGCATCGCTGGGCTGCTGCAGGCCGGGCAGCAGGATGATGAATTCGTCACCGCCCAGGCGCGCCACGGTGTCGATATCACGCAGTTGCTCGCGCAGGCGCACGGCAATGCCCTTGAGCAGCAGATCGCCGACCGGGTGCCCGAGGCTGTCGTTGATGTGTTTGAAACGGTCCAGGTCCAGGAACAACACCGCGCCTTGGCCGCCATTTTCTTGCTGACTATTGAGCGCCGAGAGCAAACGGCTTTCGAACAGGGTGCGATTCGGCAGGCCCGTGAGCGGGTCGTGATGCGCCTGGTAGTCGAGTCGGGCCTGGGCGTGCTTGAGGCTTGAAATGTCGGCAAAGACCGCGACGAAATGGGTGGTCTGTAGTTCCTGGTTGCGCACGGCGCTGATGGTCAGCCAGCTGGGATACAGCTCGCCATTTTTGCGTCGATTGGAGATTTCACCCTGCCAATGGCCCTCGGCGGTCAACTGGTGCCACATCGCTGCATAAAACGCGCTGTCGTGCAGCCCGGAGGCCAATAGCCGAGGTGTATGGCCCAGGGCCTCGGTTTCGCTATAGCCGGTGATTTCGGTAAAGGCTCGGTTCACGGCGCTGATGTGCTGTTGCGTATCGGTGATCAGTACGCCTTCGGCGGTGCTTTCGAATACGGTGGCGGCCTGCTGCAGTTTCTCCTGCATGAAGTGGCGTTCGGTGATGTCTCGGGCGATCGTCAGCATGCAGTCCTCGTTGCCGATGGGCAGTGGACGGCTGGACACCTCGCAGAGCCGTATCTGCCCGTCGTTACGACGGATATGGCAACTGAAATCCTTTACGAAACCGTCCCGCTGCAGCAGGTCGAGCATCTGCTTGCGCTCGTTGAGATTGACCCAGATTCCCAGGTCCAGGGTCGAACGATCAACCGACAGGGCGCTGTTGAAACCGGTAATGCGGCTGAAACCGTCGTTGACTTCAATCAGCAAACCATCGCTCTGCCTGGACAACAGCAAGCCGTCGGGCGAGGCGTGAAAAGCCTTGGCGAACTTCTCTTCGGAGGTCTGCAATTGCTGCTGGGTCTCCTTGAGCTGGCTGATGTCGCGCACCACCACGACCAGGGCTGGGGTGGTGTCCAGATAAAAGGGTTCGGCAGATATCAGCCCGGTGAACACTTCGCCGTTGCTGCGTTGAAAAGGCATTTCCAGATTGCGAATGCTCCCGGCCTGCAACCGCTGGAGCAAACTCGGGCCGACGCCCTGTATGCCCCAGATGTCCAGGTCGGTAGCGCTTTTGCCGACCACCTCTGCGGCGCTGAGGCCAATCTGCTCTTCGAAGGCTTTATTGACCTCCAGCAGGCAACCGTCCAGCAGGCGCGCAATCACCAGGATGTCCGGGCACTGGCGAAATACCGAGCCGAACTTCTGTTCGGAAAGGCGCAGCGCTTCCTCGGTGTGCTTGGCTTCACTGATGTCGATCATCAGTCCGCGCATCAACGGTTCATGGCCATGCTGGATCAGGCTGACGATGTCCCGCACCCACAGGCAGCGACCGTCGGCGGTGATCACCCGGTAATCGATGCAATGGTCGCGGCCGGCAAGGACTTCGTGATCGCAATATGTCTGCGCGCGGATCAGGTCCGCCGGGTGAATGATGTTGCGCCAGAACCCGGGGATGAGCCAATGGGCGAGGGGATAGCCAAGCAATTCTTCGGCGTGAGGCGATACATAGCTGTAGGTGAAGTCGCTGACCCTGGCCTCCCAGGCAATCGCCGAAAGGCTCTCTACCAGCCCGCGATAATGGTATTCGCTGCTACGCAACTCCTGTTCCAGGTCGACGCGTCGGGCTATTTCCGAACTCAGGCGACGGTTGATGCGAATCACCACTGCCAGGATGGCGATCAACAGCAGCAGCCCGGGCAGGCCGTAAAGCAGCAGGTCTGACCAGAGCTGGCGATGGTCCCGCACGTTGCCAACCCATTTTTCCTGGATTTCGCTGATCTCCATCGGCGTCATGTCCGCCAGGACCTTGTCGAGGATGCCCACCAATATCTTGTTTTCCCGTGGGACGGCCATCGCCAACTGATAGCGATAAGGCGTTTCTCCGCTGACGTAGAGCCCGTCAAGCTTGAGCTGGCGCAAGCTCCACACGCTGGAAGCAAGATCGCCCACCACCGCATCGACTTCATCGGTCGCCAAGGCCTGCAGCGCCGAACTGACGTTGGGCAGCGCGACCAGGTTCAGGTCGGGGTGGTGGTTGCGCAGCAGTTCGTGGGGGGCATAGTTCTCCACCACGGCGATTTTCAGCCCGTAAAGGTCTTCGAGCTTATGGGGTCGGGGCCCGCCTTTATGGGCCAGGATCACAATTGGAAAATCGAGGTAGGGGCGAGTGAACGCCAGGTAGTTCTGGCGTTCGGGGGTGGACATGATGCCCGGTAGAAGGTCGATCTTGCCCTGCACGACCTGTTCCAGCACCTCCGTCCAGCTGACGGGTTCGATGGGGGTGAGCGTGACGGCCAGTTTCTCGCGGATGATGTCGACATAGTCGGCGGCCAGGCCTTGGTAGCGGCCGTTGTCGTCGCGAAATTCGAACGGCGGCCATGACGCATCGACACCCAGGCGCAGGTCGGGGTGGTCCTTGAGCCAGCGGCGTTCTTCCTCCGTGAGCGTCAACGCGCCGGCCGTTGCGGTCCAGGTCATCAGTGACAGCAAAAGCACGGCCGTCAGTCTGGGCATCACGGTCTCGTCATGGCTGGGAAAGGATGAATCGAGTGTAGACGGACAACAGGGCGGGGGAGCAAGAAGGAAGAGTTATCTGCACATAACAAAACCCCCGGCAGGGCCGGGGGTTTGAAGGTCACTCGTCGAGGAACGAACGCAGATGCTCGCTTCGCGTCGGGTGGCGCAGTTTGCGCAACGCCTTGGCTTCGATCTGACGAATCCGCTCACGGGTCACATCGAACTGTTTACCGACTTCCTCGAGGGTGTGGTCGGTGTTCATGTCGATGCCGAAGCGCATCCGCAGTACCTTGGCTTCACGGGCAGTGAGGCCGGAAAGTACTTCGCGAGTCGCTTCCTTGAGGCTCTCAACGGTGGCGACATCAATCGGCGACTGCATGGTGGAGTCTTCGATGAAGTCACCCAGATGGGAGTCTTCGTCATCACCGATCGGGGTTTCCATGGAGATCGGCTCTTTGGCGATCTTCAATACCTTGCGGATCTTGTCCTCAGGCATTTCCATGCGTTCGCCCAGCTCTTCCGGCGTCGGTTCGCGACCCATTTCCTGCAACATCTGCCGGGAAATACGGTTGAGCTTGTTGATCGTCTCGATCATGTGCACCGGGATACGAATGGTGCGGGCCTGGTCGGCGATCGAGCGAGTGATCGCCTGACGAATCCACCAGGTGGCATAAGTCGAGAACTTGTAGCCGCGACGGTATTCGAACTTGTCCACCGCCTTCATCAGGCCGATGTTGCCTTCCTGGATCAGATCGAGGAATTGCAGGCCACGGTTGGTGTACTTCTTGGCAATCGAGATCACCAGACGCAAGTTCGCTTCGACCATCTCTTTCTTCGCGCGACGGGCCTTGGCCTCGCCGATCGACATGCGACGGTTGATGTCCTTGATTTCAGCGATGCTCAGGCCAGTCTCGGCCTCCAGCGCGCTCAGCTTCTGCTGGCAACGAATGATGTCCGGTTGCAGGCGGCCAATTGCTTCGGCGTATTTGCTCTTGCCTTTGGCCAGTGCATCGGTCCAGCTTTCGTCGACTTCATGGCCAGGGAACTGGCGCAGGAAATCTGCACGCGGCATGCGGGCGTCACGCACACACAGTTGCATGATCGCGCGCTCTTGCTGACGCAGACGATCCAGGGCACTGCGAACACGCTCGACCAGGCCTTCGAACTGCTTGGGCACCAGCTTGATCGGCATGAACAGCTCGGCCAGCGCCAACAGTTCGGCAATTGCCTGCTTGTTGTTGCGACCGTGCTTTTTCAGCGCCTTGCGGGTGATCTCCATCTGGTCGGCCACGGCGCCAAAACGCTGGGCGGCGATGACCGGGTCCGGACCGCTTTCGGCTTCTTCTTCGTCGTCGCTGGCTTCGGCGTCGTCATCGTCGGTCTCATCGTCGGCCTTGACGGCTTTCGGGTCGACCAGCGGCGGCACTTCGGCGGCAGGCGGCGCGATGCCGTCGTCCGGGTCGATGTAACCGCTCAGGACGTCAGACAGGCGCCCACCTTCGGTGGTGACGCGGGTGTATTCGGAGAGAATATGGTCGACCGTGCCAGGGAAGTGCGCAATTGCGCCCATCACTTCACGGATGCCTTCTTCAATACGCTTGGCGATTTCAATTTCGCCTTCACGCGTGAGGAGCTCTACCGTACCCATCTCACGCATGTACATGCGCACGGGGTCGGTGGTGCGACCAATGTCGGTCTCGACCGCTGCCAACGCTGCGGCCGCTTCTTCGGCGGCCGCCTCGTCGGTATCGGCGTCGGCCAGCATAAGGGCATCCTTATCTGGAGCAACCTCGAATACGTTGATCCCCATGTCGTTGATCATGCGGATGATGTCTTCCACCTGTTCCGGATCTGAAATATCCTCCGGCAGGTGGTCGTTGACCTCCGCGTAAGTCAGGTAGCCCTGCTCACGACCCAATAGGATCAACTCTTTGATACGAGACTGCTGTTGCGCTTTTCCGGACATAACACCCTATCCACTGAAGGTCTTGGCGGGCAAAAAACAAGCCGAGGATTATACCTGAGCTGTGACCTCACGCGCCAGTTGAGGTCGGGTTTGATGCGCAAACATTGCGGCTGAGTAAGTCACGCAATTGGTTTTTCTCTTCGCTGGTCAACTCGCTCTGGCGAGCTTTGCGCAGAAGTTGTTCCAGGTTTCGCTCGCGTTGGCGGGCGGACAAGCTAGTAATGGTGTCGAAAAACTGTTGTTCAAGGTTATCTCCCTCTATCAGCCATTCCTTCTCGGCCAATGCCTTCAAAAGGCGCCCCTGCTCGGTGCCGTGCCACCGCGCGATCAACTGGAATGAGTTTAGCTTGGGATTCTTCTGCACAGCTTCAAGGAGCGCGACCAGCAATTGTGTATTGCTGTGGTCCTCGGCGGCGAAGTGCCCGGCATCTTCTACCTTTTCAGCCAACTGCGGGTGGTGCAGCAGGGTGCGCAAGGCAGCCAGTGTTGGTGGTTCGACGGCGGCCGGCACGCGCGGGGCACGTGGCGGGTCGCGATCGCCGCGCTTGCCGTTCTTGTCCCAGGGTTTCTTGTCCCATTTCTTGCCGCCGGCACCGGGTTTCTTCGGTGTCCATTCCTGCTGCGGCGCGTAGTCCTGCTGGGTTTGATGATAGTCGGCGAAGTCCGGTATCGCGTCGTAGTCGATGCCCGGGTCATAAGCCGGCGGTGCCTCCTGGGGGGCACTGTGGGCCAGCTGGCTGACCGCTTCGCTGTTCAGCCCGGTAATTTCCGTCAGGCGTTGACGCATCAAGGTCCGCAGGTTGGCGCCGGGCACCTTGTCGATCAGCGGTGCCGCGAGCGTGGCCATATGGGCCTTGCCTTCGAGGGAGCGCGGATCGGCTTCTTCGATCAGTTGCTGGAAAAAATAGTCGGCCAGCGGCTGTGCGTGCTGGTTGATCCGCGCACGGAACGCATCGGTGCCCTCGGAGCGCACCAGGGTGTCCGGGTCCTCGCCCTCGGGCAGGAACAGAAAACGTGCGCGCCGCCCGTCCTGCAGGCATGGCAGCGTCGCTTCAAGCGCGCGCCAGGCGGCGTTGCGTCCGGCCTGGTCGCCGTCGAAGCAGAACAGCACGCTCGGCACGACGCGAAACAGGCGCTTCATGTGTTCTTCACTGGTGGCCGTGCCCAGCGTCGCAACAGCGTTGCGCAAGCCTTGCTGGGCCAGAGCGATGACGTCCATGTAGCCTTCGACAACGATGATTTCATCGAGGTTGCGATTGTTCTTGCGCGCCTCGTACAGGCCGTAGAGTTCCTGACCCTTATGGAAAACCGGTGTCTCCGGTGAGTTCAGGTACTTGGGCTTGTCGTCCCCCAGCACCCGGCCGCCAAAGGCGATGATCCGCCCGCGGGTATCGCGGATCGGGAACATCACCCGGTCACGGAAGCGGTCGTAGCGCTTGCCCGTCTCGGCGTTCTCGATCAGCAGGCCGGCGTCGATCATGGCGCGTTGCTGCAGCGTATCGCTGCTCAAATGTTTGTACAGGTTGTCCCAGCCCGGCGGGGCGAAGCCGAGGCCGAAGTCGCGAGCAATCTCACCGGTCAGGCCGCGGCCCTTGAGATAATCCACCGCCGCCTTGCGGGCCGGATGGCTTTTTAGTGCCTGGCGATAAAAGTCGGCTGCTGCCGTGAGCAGCGGATACAGCGGCGAATCGGTGGGTTGGCGAGGCTTGTGTTGTCGTCCGCTCTCCTCGCGAGGAATTTCCATGCCGGCGGCTTTGGCCAGTTCCTCGACGGCCTGGGGGAAATCCAGGTTGTCGTGGTCCATGATGAAGCCGAGGGCATTGCCGCCAGCGCCGCAGCCGAAGCAATAATAGAACTGCTTGTCGGGGCTGACGCTGAAGGAGGGGGTTTTTTCTTTGTGAAACGGGCAGCAGGCTGTGTAGTTCTTGCCCGCTTTCTTCATTTGCAGGCGAGAGCTGACCACGTCGACGATGTCGGTGCGGTTCAGGAGGTCGTCAATAAAGCTCTGGGGAATTAGCCCGGCCATGGCGTTCTCATCATCACTGCGCGAAATAGGGCCCAAAATCAGCCGCGGAGTCGGTTCCTGGTCCTGAGGCACGGAAAATGGTGGCTCGACCGGGTCGTCTGCATCATTGCTGTCGGGAAGTGTATCTGCCGATTATCCACTGACGTTAATGGCTATCAGTATTCGACTGTACGAAATGTGTTGCGCTGAGTCCGGTAACGGCCGGTCAGGCCTCGGATAGCTCATGAAGCGGGCACGCAGAAGGTGCCTTGGGCTGATCGTCGTTAGAGGAATCAGGGTGTGCTCGTCAGTAGCCTTGGAAGGCTCGTCAGAAGAGACGTGCACCGCTGGCAAAAGAGCCAGGTCTGACGCGATAAAGCAGATCGTCTTGGTCGCGTCTGCGACTTTGACGGTGAAGCATCAAGCGTTGTTCCGCAAATGCCATAAGCCCGGCTTGGAGGCCGGGCTTGGCAAGAAGCTTGCGACGGGCGTCTGTGTATTAGTACAGACGTACGGCGCGGCGCTGTTCGCGCTGAACTTTCTTGGCGTGACGCTTAACAGCGGCTGCTGCTTTGCGCTTACGCTCGGAAGTCGGCTTCTCGTAGAATTCGCGGCTACGAACTTCAGCCAGAACACCGGCTTTTTCGCAGGAGCGCTTGAAACGACGCAGAGCTACGTCGAAGGGTTCGTTCTCTTTTACTTTGACGGCTGGCATCCAGAGCTACCTTCATTCATTACCGGGGTCAACATCCTCGCGGCAAAAGAGCACTTGAAGACGTCGGTTTTTAAGGGTTGCGGATGTTAACCCCTCAACGCTCGGAATGCAAAGCCTCTGATCGAAAACCGCTGGTCGGGGCACAACGCGACGACTATTATGCGCGCCTTCGAATTCAGCCTCTACAAGGCGCAACCCATGCTAGTACTGGGATTAGAAACGTCCTGCGACGAAACCGGCGTCGCCCTCTACGACAGTGAACGTGGCCTGCTGGCCGACGCGCTGTTCAGCCAGATCGACCTGCACCGCGCGTACGGCGGCGTGGTGCCGGAGCTTGCATCGCGCGATCACGTCAAGCGCATGCTGCCCTTGATCCGCCAGGTCCTGGCCGAAGGCGGCTGCGTGCCGACCGAGATCGACGCCATCGCCTACACGGCCGGGCCGGGTCTGGTGGGCGCCCTGTTGGTCGGTGCTTCCTGTGCCCAGGCGCTGGCCTTTGCCTGGGGCATTCCGGCCTTGGGCGTGCACCACATGGAGGGCCACCTGCTGGCGCCGATGCTGGAGCCGCAGCCGCCGGAGTTTCCGTTCGTCGCTTTGTTGGTATCCGGAGGCCATACGCAGCTCGTGCGGGTCGATGGAATCGGCCAATACCAGCTCATGGGTGAGTCGCTCGACGACGCCGCGGGCGAGGCTTTTGATAAAACCGCCAAGATGATGGGGCTCAATTATCCTGGCGGACCGGAAATCGCACGACTTGCCGCTCAAGGCATTGAAGGGCGTTTCGTATTCCCGCGTCCGATGTGCGACCGGCCTGGACTGGATTTCAGCTTCAGCGGCCTGAAAACCTTCGCGCTGAATACCTGGCAACAATGCGTCAATGCCGGGGACGACAGTGAGCAAGCCCGTTGCGACATCTCCCTGGCGTTCCAGCAGGCCGTGGTGGAGACTTTGACGATCAAGTGCAAGCGCGCGCTGAAACAGGCTGGGCTCAAGCGCCTGGTGATTGCCGGCGGGGTGAGCGCGAACAAGGCCTTGCGGGTATCCCTGGAGAAAATGCTTGGCGATATGAAGGGCGACGTTTACTACGCTCGGCCGGAGTTCTGCACAGATAACGGCGCGATGATTGCTTTTGCCGGTTGCCAGCGCCTGCAGGCGGGGCAGCAGGAAAGCCTGGCGATCAGCGTGCAGGCGCGCTGGCCCATGGAGCAACTTTCACCGCTGTGAGGCGTTATCAGAAATGCCGTTCGCGCCCGGCGAACAGGTCGCGTAGATTGCCCCGGTGGCGCCAGACGATCAGCGCAACGAGTGTCGTCATCGGCAGCAACGCCGCCGGTTCCTGCCAGGCCAGCAAAGGCAGGGTCAGTGGCGTGGCGATCAATGCGGCCAGGGAGCTGGTGCGGGTCAGGTAGAAGGTCAGCAGCCAGGCGCACACGGCAAGCAGGGCGGCAGGCGGGTACAGGCCCAGCAGCATGCCGGCGGCGGTGGCGACACCCTTGCCGCCGCGAAAGCGGAAGTACAGCGGGAACAGATGGCCGATGACCGCGCAGACGCCGACCCAGGCCTGTTGCTGCAACGAAAGCCCTGCGAGGCTGGCGAGCAGAACCGGCACGAGGCCTTTGCAGAGGTCGCCAAGCAGGGTCAGGACGGCAAGCTTGCGTCCGGCCAGGCGCAGCATGTTGGTGGCGCCGGCATTGCCTGAGCCACTCATTCGCGGATCCGGGCGACCGGTCAGGCGGCTGAGCAAAATGGCAAAGGACAGTGAGCCGAGCAGGTAGGCGAGGATCGCCAATGACCAAAACATGCTAGCTATTCCGGGCGAGGAAGCCCCTGATTCTAACGGCGCAACGCGCCCTTGTCGTGCTGCGGAGAAGAGAGCTTGGACAGAGTGTTTATCGAAGGCCTGGAAGTCGACACGGTGATTGGTGCCTACGACTGGGAGCGAGGCATCCGACAGTGCCTGCGGCTTGATCTGAGTTTTGCCTGGGATAATCGTCCGGCGGCTGCGGGCGACGACCTGAGCCTGGCCCTCGACTACGCCAGCGTATCGGCCCGCATCCAGGCATTTGCCGAGCAGGCGCAGTTCCAATTGGTCGAGACCTTTGCCGAGCGACTGGCCCAAGAGCTCATGGATGAGTTCAGGATCACCTGGCTGCGCCTGAAAGTGACCAAGCCCGGGGCCGTGCCGGCCGCTACCGGCGTTGGCGTGGAGATCGAGCGCGGATGTCGCTGACTCAGGTTTTTCTCGGGCTCGGCAGCAATATCGAGCGTGAAATCCATTTGCGCGCGGGGCTTGAGGCTCTGGCCGGTTTCCTGGTGGATATGCGCTGTTCGGCCGTGTTCGAAAGTCAGCCGGTGGGTATCAAGAGCGGGCCGTTCTTCAATTTCGTCGTGTCAGCGTTCACCGATCTTCCACTGATGGAACTGGACCGCCGCCTCAAGTTCATCGAGGCCGACAATGGCCGCTACGCGCCGGACCGCAAGGGTTTGCCGCTGGATATCGACGTGCTGCTGTATGGCGAGCAGGTCGGCAACTTCGATGGGTTGATCCTGCCGCGCGCGGAAATTCTCAAGAATGCTTTTGTCTTGTGGCCTTTGTCATTGATTGCGCCGGACCGGATTCATCCAGGCGTGGGCAAGAGCTTTTCCACGTTGTGGAAAGAAGCACAGATTGATCAGGTGCTGGCGCCGGTGGCTTTCGAGTGGCGAGGTCAGCCGCTTACGCCATCAGAGCTGCTGTGACGCGCCTGCCGTCATCGCGAGCTCGCTCCCACCTTAGAAATTCAGCGGACACATGATTGTGGCCCAGCCGAGCGCCAACGTGGGAGCGAGCCTGCTCGCGAAGACGGCAGGATATTCAGCGAAGATCTCAACGGTGATCATTTCCGTCAGCTCGCCGCCTCCTTGTAGGCTTTCAGCGCCCTGAGGCGCTCTCGCTTGATCGCTTCGCCCAGTTCCGGCCCCTTGAAACCCTTCTCCAGCAACGGCTGCACCGCCACGCCGCGGGCCGCTGACGCAGCGCCCCGCAGGTAATCAGCCTGTGGGTAACTTCGTTGCTCAAGCCCCTTGCGCCCCCGCGCATCCATCTCGCATGCGGCAATGAACTCCTCGAAACGCTGAGGGCGCCGGTACACATCAAAGCTCTGCAGCAGCTCAAGCAAAGTGGTTGCCCTGAGCTCCAGCGCGCGGTGTCCATGGGTGTGGTATTGACCTACCAGCAGCGCCAGTTCCTGGCAGTCACGGGGCGCCTTGAAGCGTTCGTTGACTGCTTTGATCAGCTTCAGGCCCTTGTGCTCATGGGCGATGTGCCTTGGCCATTCGTGCTCGGGTGTCAAACCTTTGCCGAGGTCATGCAACAGGCAAGCCCAGCGGACCGTCAGTGGCTGTTTGTGCAGCGCCGACTGTTCCAGCACGCTCAAGGTATGGACGCCGCTGTCGATTTCCGGGTGATGAGCTTCAGGCTGCGGGACCCCGAACAGCGCATTGACCTCGGGCATCAATACCTTGAGGGCATCGCAGTCGCGCAGTACCTGGATAAACACTTGTGGCTGATCTTCCATCAGGGCGCGGGAGATCTCTTTCCAGCTGCGTTCGGCAGTCAAAGCTTCCAGCTCGCCAGATTCACTGAGCTTGCGCATCAACGCGAGGGTTTCGTCCGCCACCTTGAAACCCAGCGGGGCATAACGTGCGGCAAAGCGGGCAACTCGCAGAACCCGCAGTGGATCCTCGGCAAACGCCGGGGAAACGTGCCGCAGCAGGCGATCTTCGAGATCGCGCTGGCCGTGGTGGGGATCGGTGAGGTTGCCATGGTCGTCTTCGGCCATGGCGTTGATTGTCAGGTCCCTGCGGATGAGGTCTTCTTCGAGCGTCACCTCGGGGCTGGCATGGAATACGAAGCCACCGTAACCCCTGCCGCTCTTGCGTTCGGTGCGGGCGAGGGCGTATTCCTCGCCAGTCTTCGGGTCAAGGAATACCGGAAAATCAGCCCCCACGGGACGGAATCCCTTGGCCAGCATTTCCTCGGCGGTGGCGCCCACGACCACTCGGTCGATGTCGGTCACAGGGATGCCGAGCAGGCGATCACGAACAGCGCCGCCGACTTTGTAGATCTGCATAAAAAACCTCCGTTGGGCCGACAGGATAAACCTTTAAGCCGGACCTTCGGAGGCGAAAACGCTATCAAAGATGAATGACGGCCAGGTCCAGGCGCCCGTAATCTCCTTCGCCTTGTTCGCCGCGCGGCGGCACATGGTGGGTTTTCATCACCTGGTCGCCCTGCAAGGTTTCCAGGTGGATGTCGAACCCCCAAAGCCGATGCAGGTGCTTGAGGACCTCGTCGGTGGAATCGCCCAGCGGTTTGCGGTTGTGCTGCTGGTGACGCAGGGTCAGGGAACGATCACCACGACGGTCGATGCTGTAGATCTGTACGTTGGGCTCGCGATTACCGAGATTGTATTGCGCCGCCAGGGTTTCCCGGATGATCCGGTAACCGCTCTCGTCGTGGATGGCGGGAACCAGCAGGTCATCCTTCTGATCATCGTCCATGATGCTGAACAGCTTGAGGTCGCGGATCACCTTGGGCGAAAGGTACTGCAGGATGAAACTCTCGTCCTTGAAGCTGCTCATGGCGAATTTGATCGTGGAAAGCCAGTCCGAGCCGGCTATTTCCGGAAACCAGCGGCGATCCTCTTCGGTAGGGTCTTCACACATGCGCCGAATGTCGCGGTACATGGCAAAGCCCAGGGCATAAGGGTTGATGCCGCTGTAGTAGGGACTATCGAAGCCTGGCTGGAATACCACGCTGGTATGGGAGGTCAGGAACTCCATCATGAAGCCATCGGTGACCAGGCCCTCGTCGTACAGGTCGTTCATCAACGTGTAGTGCCAGAATGTTGCCCAGCCTTCGTTCATCACCTGGGTCTGGCGCTGAGGGTAGAAATACTGGGCGATCTTGCGCACGATGCGTACGATCTCGCGCTGCCAGGGTTCCAGCAGCGGCGCGTGTTTCTCGATGAAATAAAGGATGTTCTCCTGGGGCTCGGCAGGGAACCGCGCGTTGTCTTTCTCGCTGTACTTGTCCGCGCCTTTGGGAATGGTCCGCCAAAGATCGTTGATCTGCTTCTGCAGGTGTTCTTCACGGTCCTTCTGGCGTCGGCGCTCTTCCTCGGCGGAAATCGGATACGGCCGCTTGTAGCGGTCCACACCATAGTTCATCAGGGCGTGGCAGGAGTCCAGCAGGTCCTCCACCGCATCAATGCCGTGGCGTTCCTCGCACTGCATGATGTACTGCTTGGCGAACACCAGGTAATCGATGATCGAGCTGGCGTCGGTCCAGGTGCGGAACAGATAGTTGCCCTTGAAGAAGCTGTTGTGGCCATAGCAGGCATGCGCCACCACCAGCGCCTGCATGCAGATGGTGTTTTCTTCCATCAGGTAGGCGATGCAGGGATCGGAGTTGATCACGATCTCATAGGCCAGCCCCATCTGGCCGCGACTGTAGGATTTCTCCGTACTGAGGAAATGCTTGCCGTAGGACCAATGGTGGTAGCCCAGTGGCATCCCTACGGATGCATAGGCGTCCATCATTTGCTCGGCGGTGATCACTTCGATCTGGTTGGGGTACGTGTCCAGGGCGTAGCGGTCCGCGATACGGCTGATTTCGCGGTCGTAGGCCTGGATCAGCTCGAATGTCCATTCGGAGCCGGTGGAGATGGGCTGGCGCTTCTGCTCTTTTTTGGCGGTCATGTCACTAACCTGCGCTGGAAGAGTTCACGGAAGACCGGGTAGATATCCCCGGCCGAGACCAGTTGCTGTTGGGCAAATGTGTCGGAGAAGGCTTCGGCGATGCGTTCGTATTCGTACCACAAGGCCTGGTGTTCGCGTGGAGTAATTTCCACGTAGGTGTAGTACTGGACGAACGGCATGATCTGGTTGATCAGGATGTCACGACAGATTGGCGAGTCATCGTTCCAGTTATCGCCGTCGGACGCCTGGGCCGCATAGATGTTCCATTCATTGGCGGGGTAACGTTCGGCCATGATCTCCTGCATCAGTTTCAGCGCGCTGGACACGATCGTGCCGCCGGTTTCCCTGGAATAGAAAAACTCTTCCTCGTCGACTTCCCTGGCGCTGGTGTGGTGACGGATGAACACCACGTCGATCTTGTCGTAGTTCCTCTTCAGGAACAGGTACAGCAGGATAAAAAAGCGCTTGGCGATGTCCTTGGTGGCTTGGGTCATGGAGCCGGAAACGTCCATCAGGCAGAACATCACGGCCTTCGAACTGGGATTCGGTTGTTTCACCAGGAGGTTGTATTTGAGGTCGAACGTGTCGAGGAACGGCACACGATGGATACGCGCGCTGAGTTTCTCGATTTCCGCTTCCAGGTCCTGAATATCGCCAAAATTGTCGGGTTCTTCACGTTTCAGGCGAGCCAGCTCTTCCTTGGCTTCGCGCAGTTTCGCCCGGCTGCTGCCTGAGAGCGCGATGCGTCGGGCATGGGCCGAACGCAGGGTGCGAATGATATTGATGCGTGACGGATTACCCTCGTTGCTGATGCCGGCGCGCACGGTCTTGAAGGTGTCGGTACCGGTCAGGTTGCGCTTGACCAGGTTCGGCAGTTCCAGGTCCTCGAACATGAATTCGAGGAATTCCTCCTGGGTGATCTGGAATACGAACTCGTCCATGCCTTCGCCGGAATTGCCGGCCTTGCCGGGCCCCTTGCCGCCGCCCCCCCCCTGTGGGCGCGGGATGTGCTCGCCAGTGGTGAATTCCTTGTTTCCCGGGTGCACGACGGTCTGCTTGCCACCACGGCCGTGGTGAAGCACCGGCTCGTCAATGTCGCGGCCAGGGATGCTGATCTGCTCGCCATGCTCCATGTCCGTGATGGAGCGACGGCTGACCGCCTCTTCGACGGCTTTCTTGATGTGGTCACGGTAACGCCGCAAGAAACGCTGGCGGTTCACCGTGCTCTTGTTCTTGCCATTCAGGCGTCGGTCGATCACATAGCTCATAGGTGACCCTCTGGGCAGCTTCAAGTGGTGAGCTACGAGCTGCAAGTAGAAGCGGTCGCCCGGAACCTGGAGTTCAGGCGATTCTGGCTTGCAGCTCGTCGCTTGCGGCTTGTGGCTGCGCTACTGTGATTTACGGACCCGCAGGTACCACTCGGAAAGCAGGCGTACCTGTTTGTCGGTGTAGCCACGTTCGACCATGCGTGTAACGAAGTCGTTGTGTTTTTGCTGGTCCTCCTTGCTGGCCTTGGCATTGAAGCTGATGACTGGCAGCAGGTCTTCGGTGTTGGAGAACATTTTTTTCTCGATAACCACCCGCAGCTTCTCGTAGCTGAGCCAGGTCGGGTTCTTGCCGTTGTTGTTGGCCCGGGCGCGCAGCACGAAGTTGACGATTTCGTTGCGGAAATCCTTCGGATTGCTGATGCCCGCCGGTTTTTCGATTTTTTCCAGTTCCTCGTTCAGTGCCACGCGATTGAGGATTTCGCCGGTTTCCGGGTCGCGGTATTCCTGGTCCTGGATCCAGAAATCCGCGTACAGCACATAACGATCGAAGATGTTCTGGCCGTACTCGCTGTAGGACTCCAGGTAGGCCGTCTGGATCTCCTTGCCGATGAACTCGATATAACGTGGAGCCAGGTATTCCTTGAGGAAGCGCAGGTACCGCTCACGGGTTTCAGCCTGGAACTGCTCCTGCTCGATCTGCTGTTCAAGTACATAAAGCAGATGGACTGGGTTGGCGGCAATTTCGTGAGGGTCGAAGTTGAAGACCTTGGACAGGATCTTGAATGCGAACCGCGTGGAAAGACCATTCATGCCTTCGTCCACGCCCGCGTTGTCGCGGTATTCCTGGATCGACTTGGCCTTCGGATCGGTGTCCTTGAGGTTTTCACCGTCGTAGACGCGCATTTTCGAATAGATGTTGGAGTTTTCCGGCTCCTTGAGACGCGACAGCACGGTGAACTGGGCCAGCATCTTCAGCGTATCGGGGGCGCAATGGGCCTTGGACAGCGAACTGTTGAACAACAGCTTGTCGTAGATTTTTATCTCATCGGTCACCCGCAGGCAGTACGGCACCTTGACGATGTAGATCCGGTCGATGAAGGCTTCGTTGTTCTTGTTGTTGCGGAAGGTATGCCATTCCGACTCGTTGGAGTGGGCCAGCAGGATGCCGCTGAACGGAATCGCTCCCAGCCCTTCGGTACTGTTGTAGTTGCCTTCCTGGGTGGCAGTCAGGAGTGGGTGCAGCACCTTGATGGGCGCCTTGAACATCTCGACGAATTCCATCAGGCCCTGGTTGGCCCGGCACAGTGCGCCCGAATAGCTATAGGCGTCGGCGTCGTTCTGAGGGAATTCCTCCAGTTTGCGAATATCGACCTTACCCACCAGGGCAGAGATATCCTGGTTGTTTTCATCCCCGGGCTCGGTCTTGGCCACGGCGATCTGGTTAAGGATCGAGGGATAGAGCTTGACCACCCGGAACTGGCTGATATCGCCGCCGAACTCGGCCAGGCGCTTGGTAGCCCATGGCGACATGATGGTATTGAGATAGCGCCGGGGAATGCCAAAGTCTTCCTCGAGAATCGCGCCGTCTTCGGTAGCGTTGAAAAGCCCCAGTGGGGACTCGAACACCGGCGAACCCTTGATGGCATAGAAGGGCACTTTTTCGATCAGTTGCTTGAGCTTCTCGGCCAGGGACGATTTACCGCCACCGACAGGGCCGAGCAGATAGAGGATTTGTTTTTTCTCCTCCAGGCCTTGGGCGGCATGGCGGAAATAGGAAACGATCTGTTCGATGCATTCTTCCATCCCGTGGAAGTCCGCAAAGGCCGGATAGCGGCGAATCACCTTGTTGGAAAAAATCCGCGAGAGCCTCGAGTTGGTCGAGGTATCCAGCAGTTCCGGTTCTCCGATTGCCAGCAACAGACGCTCCGCGGCCGATGCGTAGGCACTGCGGTCCTGCTTGCAGAGTTCGAGGTATTCCTGCAGCGAGTACTCCTCCTGCCGCGTGGACTCGAAACGTTGCTGGAAGTGGCTAAAAATACTCATGACGTCACCTCGCTCGATACGTGGAGCCGGTGTCGGATCAATCAGTCGATGCTGGACAGCCGCTGGGAACCCAGTTGCCGTTTACCCCCCAGAATGCTTTCAAGAACGCTGGCTCCTGAAAGCTGACTCCCGATGACCCGCGCGCCGGTGTACCGGCTCTCCCCTGTTTTGGATGGCCTGAGGCTAAGGATAGTTCGGAATCCGAGAGGTAAAGGTGGAATACGTAATTAGTTATGGCAGACCGTTCGTCTGCCATCGCCCAAGCCCGCGGTTCTCGTGGGCTTGGGTGTCATAAAAAATTATTCGTGAGTGCCTTGCACTGTTTCGTCAGGATAAGTTGCGCGCCACAGCTCAAAACCGCCGTCCAGGCTGTAGACATCGCTGAAGCCCTGGCTGACCAGGTAACCCGCTGCGCTCTGGCTGGAGTTGCCGTGGTAGCAGACCACAACGGTAGGCGCATCGAGATCGGCGGCACGGATGAAGTCGGCCAGCGAATGGTTGTCCAGATGCTTGGAGCCGCTGATATGCAAAGCCGCAAAGGTGGCTGGGTCGCGCACATCGACGACGACGGCACCCTGTTCACGCAGGGCCTGGGCTTGTTCGGGAGAGATGCGTTTGAATTCGGTCATACGGGACTCCTGTGGCCTTGAGGGCAAAGCCGATCAAATGGCAGTGCCGGCCGGCAATGATGCGGTGGTCGGTTGATGGGGTCTGGCATGCCCCCTCTCGTCGCAATCGCAGCGCAGCAACTCGCCGCTGTCGATGTTCATCAATGTCAGCGCGCTGCCCCAGACACAGCCGGTATCGAGGGCAAAGACCCCTGGCTCGTCGCTTTGGCCTTCAAGCGCGGCCCAATGGCCGAAGATGATCTTCAGGTTACGGGTCTTGCGCTCCTTGTGCTTGAACCAGGGCGCATAGCCGGGCGGAGCGGTTTCGATACCTTCCTTGCCCTTGAGATCAAGCTTGCCATCACGGGTGCAGAAGCGCATCCGGGTGAAATAATTGGTAATGACCCTGAGTCGGGCGGCGCCGGTGAGGTCGTTGTCCCACTTCACCGGTTCGTTGCCGTACATGCCATCCAGGTAGGGGCCGAACAGGTTGTCATCGCGCAACGCCTGCTCCACTTCGCCTGCGCACTTGAGCGCCTTGCGCAAGGACCATTGGGGCGGAATGCCGGCATGGACCAGCGCCAGATTGCGCGCCTCGTCGTAGTGCATGAGCTTCTGCTGGCGCAGCCATTCGAGCAGCTCGACGCAATCAGGCGCGTCGAGAATTTCCTTCAGGGTATCGGACTTCTTCAGGCGCTCGATGTTCAGCCAGGCCGCCAGCAGGTGCAGGTCATGGTTACCCAGCACGCAAACCAGCGAATCGCGGATGCCGTAGAGGAAGCGCAAGGTTTCAAGCGATTGCGGCCCCCGGTTGACCAGGTCGCCCACGAGCCACAGGGTGTCTTCACGTGGGTCGAAGGCGACCCGCTCCAGCAGGCACTTGAGCGGGTCGAGGCAGCCTTGCAAGTCGCCGACCGCGTACGTGGCCATCAGTGCAACGCTCCTGGCACCGCCAGGCGAAAGGGCTTGATGACCGCGTCGAAGCGTTTGCCGTCCTCGGCGAGCATCTGGTAGGTGCCCTGCATGGTGCCGACCTTGGTCGTCATCACGGTGCCGCTGCTGTAGCTGTGGCTTTGGCCTGCGTCGATCAACGGTTGCTGACCGACCACGCCCTCGCCACGGACTTCTTCGACGTGCCCGTCGCCGTCGGTGATGATCCAGTGCCGTGACAGCAGTCGGGCTGGCAACGAGCCGTTGTTGCGCACAGTGATGGTGTAGGCAAAGGCGAAGCGGTTGTGCTCGGGTTGCGACTGTTCAGCGAGAAAGCGGGTGGCGACGCTGACGTCGACCTGATAACGGGGATCGGACATGCAAAAGGGCCTTGGAAGCGGGACGCGGGCGTAACTGAGGGAATCAGTCTAGGCCAAGTATCGGGTAGTAGACCAGACTGGCGTACTGCCCGATAGCGACCATTGAACGTCAGATGGCGTCGGTATTTGGCGCGACCTGTTCGCTGAGCTTGTCGGCCAGGCGGACGAAGGCTGCGAGGTCCAGTTGCTCCGGACGCAGGCTGCCATCGACGCCGGCGGCTTCGATTTCGGCACTGCTGAGCAACAGTTTCAGGGTGTTGCGCAGGGTTTTACGGCGCTGGTTGAACGCTTCGCGTACCAGACGCTCCAGCAGGCGATGGTCCTTGGCGGGATGCGGCAGGACCGCATGAGGAACAAGCCGGACGATGGCGGAGTCGACTTTCGGCGGCGGGTTGAACGCACCGGGGCCTACGTTGAACAGGTGATCAACCCGGCAATGATACTGGACCATGATCGACAAACGACCCCAGTCACCTCCGCCAGGCCCGGCGGCGAGACGCTCGACCACTTCTTTCTGCAGCATGAAGTGCATGTCGCGGATCAGGCCGGCATTGTTCAGCAGGTGGAAAATCAGCGGCGTCGAGATGTTGTACGGCAGGTTGCCCACGACTCGAAGGCTGCCCGGTGCGGCATTCAGGCTGTTGAAGTCGAATTTCAGCGCATCGCCCTGATGCAATTTGAAATTGCTCTTGCCGGCGAACTGCTGGTTGAGAATCGGTACCAGGTCCTTGTCCAGCTCTACCACGTCCAGTTGCGCGCCGCTGCCAAGCAACCCTTCGGTCAGTGCGCCCTGGCCCGGCCCGATCTCGAGCATACGGTCATCAGGCTTGGCATTGATGGAGCGCAGGATACGGTCGATAACGCCGGCGTCATGCAGGAAGTTCTGGCCGAAGCGCTTGCGCGCGCGGTGTTGGTATTGCTCGGTCATAAATGGGTCTCGGCCATCTGGTAGGCGGTTTCCAGCGCGACTTGCAGGCTCCCTGTGTCGATCCTGCCGCTGCCGGCCAAATCCAGGGCGGTGCCGTGATCCACGGATGTGCGGATGATCGGCAGGCCCAGGGTCACGTTGACCGCCGCACCGAAACCTTTGTATTTCAGCACGGGCAGGCCCTGGTCGTGGTACATCGCCAGCACCGCATCGCAGTGCTCCAGATATTTGGGGGTAAACAGAGTGTCGGCAGGCAGCGGGCCACGCAGGTCCATGCCCTCGCTGCGCAAGCGCTCCAGTGTGGGTTCGATGATGTCGATTTCTTCATGGCCCAGATGCCCGCCTTCGCCGGCATGCGGATTCAGCCCGCACACCAGGATGCGGGGCCGGGCGATGCCGAATTTTTCCTGGAGGTCGGCGTGCAATATCCGCGTAACGCGTTCGAGGCGTTCCGGGGTAATGGCGTCAGCGATGTCTCGCAGGGGCAGGTGAGTGGTGACCAGTGCCACGCGCAGGCCTCGAGTGGCGAGCATCATCACCACTTGCGGGGTATGGGTCAGGTCGGCCAGGAATTCGGTATGTCCGGAAAAATGGATGCCGGATTCATTGATCACACCCTTGTGTACCGGCGCCGTGATCATGCCGGCGAAAGCCCCATCCAGGCAGCCTTGGCCGGCGCGGGTCAGGGTCTGCAGCACAAATGCTGCGTTGGCCTTGTCCAGCTGGCCTGCGGTGACAGGTGCGCCCAGCGGTGTATCCCATACGTACAGGCTACCGGCGGGAGCGGGGGCATCCGGCCAGGCGTCCGGCGTCACCGGCAACAGGTCGACGGCCACCCCCAACTGCGCGGCCCGCTCAAGGAGCAGGTCGCGGCTGGTGATGGCGATCAGGGGGTGTGGTTGGACTTGCGAGGCGAGCAGCAGGCACAGGTCGGGACCGATGCCGGCAGGCTCGCCGGGAGTCAGCGCGAAACGCTTGGGTTTCACTGCGCTGCCTGGTCTGCACCAGGGAGTTTGATCTCGACGTAGGCTTCGTCGCGAATCTGGCGCAGCCAGGTTTGCAGCTCTTCGTCGTACTTGCGGTTACGCAATACCGTCAGCGCCTGTTGTTCGCGCGCCTGGGTGGTGCTGTCGGTGGCGCGACGGCCAAGGACTTCCAGGACATGCCAGCCATAAGGGCTCTTGAACGGCTTCGACAGCTGGCCTTGTGGTGTTTCGGCCATGACCTGGCGGAACTCGGGAACCAGCGCGTTCGGGTCGACCCAGTTCAGGTCGCCGCCGTTCAGGGCCGAGCCCGGGTCTTCCGAGAAGCTCTTCGCCAGCTCGGCGAAGTCTTCGCCGGAGGTGATGCGTTCGTACAGTTTCTCGGCCAGACGCTTGGTCTCGGCTTCGCTGCGGATCTCGCTTGGCTTGATCAGGATATGACGAACATGTACTTCGTCACGCACCTGGGTACCGCCACCGCGTTTTTCCAGCAGCTTCAGGATAATGAAGCCGCCGGGCGTGCGGGCTGGCTGGGTGATGTCGCCCACGGCCATGGTGCTCAACTCGCGATCGAACGGAGGCGGCAGTTGGGCGGCCTTGCGCCAGCCCATGTCGCCGCCTTCCAGAGCGTTTTCACTGGCCGAACGGGCTACCGCCATCTGGCTGAAGTCGGCGCCTTGCTTGAGCTGCTGGTAAATGTCCATTGCCTGGCGATAAGCGCTCTGGATCGCTTCCGAATTGGCGCTTTCCGGCGTAGGAATCAGGATGTTTGCCAGGTGCAATTCTTCCGAAAGCTGCATCTTGCCCAAGTCGGACGCGAGGAAGTTCTTCACTTCCTGCTCGGAAACCTGGATGCGTTCGGCGACGCGGCGCTGACGCACACGGCTGATGACCATCTCGCGACGGATCTGGTCGCGGGCGTCGTCAAACGACAGGCCATCGCGCGCCAGGGCAGCGCGGAACTGGTCGACAGTCATGTTATTGCGCTGGGCAATGGTGCCGACGGCCTGGTTCAGTTCTTCATCGGTGATGCGGATGCCGGAACGCTCGCCAATCTGCAACTGCAGGTTTTCGACGATCAGGCGCTCGAGCACCTGTTGGTCCAGCACACCCGGTGGTGGCAAGCCACCGCCACGCTTGGCGATGGTTTGCTGAACTTCATGGACCCGCTGGTCCAACTGGCTCTGCATGACCACGTCGTTATCGACGATGGCCACGACCTTGTCGATGGACTGTACCGCGGCGTTCGCCGCGGTACCCAGGAACAGCGCGCCCAGCATCAGCGGGCGCAGACAATCAGAAAGCTTGGTCTTCACGTTCACGATAACCTTGAATGCCTTTGTCGAGGAAGCTCTCTACCTTGGCGCCGGTGAGGCCGCCGAGTCCCTTCAGAACAATTTGGAGGAAGACGCCGTGGTCGCCTTTTTCATTTTCCGGGGCGGCTTGACTGAATTCTTCATAGTCGACCCAGTAACGGTTGATCAGGCGCAGTTTCCAGCAGCAGTTGTCGTATTCGAAACCACCGAAGGCTTCCAGGGTACGGTTGCGGTTGTAGTCATACTGCCAGCGGCTGATTGCGTTCCACTGCGGCACGATCGGCCAGATGACCGAGAAGTCGTGCTGTTTGATCTTGTAGTAGTCCTTCACGTAGCCAGGTTGGCCAGGGGTGCCGTAGTCGCCGCCGCCCACTTGCCATTGACCGGTAGTCTGGTCATAACGCACCAGGTCGTTGCGATAACGATAACCGGCGTTGATAACCTTGTTCGGGTTGTCCTCTGGCTGGTAGTGGAACATGGCACTACCCGAGCGCGGGCTATGAGTGTCCGGGTCCCAGTTGTAGTCGGCCGTGGTGCGCCAGTCGCGGTTCCAGCGGTATTCGTATTCCAGTGCGTAAGGCGAAACGCTTGAATGCGCGTCTTCACGAGTCCTGGCGTCGATACCTGGCAGTTGAACTTCGCGGTCCTTGAAATAGAAGGCTTGGCCGACGCTGATGCGCTGGCGCTCGAACCCGTCTTCCTGGATCCAGCGGTTGGTTACGCCCAGCGACAGCTTGTTCTCGTCGCCGACGCGGTCAGAGCCGGTGAAACGGTTGTCCCGGAACAGCGAGGCGTAGTTGAAGGTGCTTTCGCTGGTGTCGAAGACTGGAATGTCACTCTGATCTTTCTCCGGCACGTAGAGATAGAACAGGCGCGGCTCCAGTGTCTGGCGATAATTCTTGCCGAACCACTGGGTATCACGGTCGAAGTACAGGCCGCTGTCGATGCTGGCAATTGGCACGCCGCGGTTCTGGCTGCCACTGTAGGTACCGTTCAGGCGATCACCTTCAGCGGTCTGGGCGGCGATGTCCTGTTTGCCCTGGCTATCCAGATCAAGATCGTATTGGGTGTACTGGTACTTGAGCGAGGGCTTGATGAAGCCATAGCTTGCAGTCATTGGCAGGCTGACAACCGGGGCCAGATTTATCCGGTCGCCAGTAGCGCGGGCCAGGCCGCGAACGTTCTGGTCTAAAAACGGCTCGGTATTACCGTTTTCATCCGTGTAGTTGCCGTTCCTCAAGTCCCTGTCAAACCGCACGAACTCGGTGTTATAGGCGAAATCCAGTCCATACGGATGCTGCGGCAGAAAACCGTTGAAGGTAATTTGCGGCAAACGGTCGTAAGGCGTGATGTCCGAAATCGTGGCCATCTGGAATGCCTGAGCATTCAACCGAGCGGTATAGGTATCACCGCGATAGCTGACCGCACCTTGCTGGTTCACGTACTCCCTGGACTCAACACCGATCTGATCGGTCTGCAGATCCTGGAAGTAATACGGATCGCTGATCTTGGTGTAGTCGACTTCCGTCATCACACGCGAGTCCAGCCCACCCTTGTGCTGCCAGTTGTACATGTAGCGGGTCTTGCTGTAGTCGGTCTGCTTGGCGCGCTCGTCTTCTTCGTCGTTGAGGTACGCCGCGCCGAACTGGCCTTCGCTGGACTTGGTCAGGTAGCGGAACTCGCCTTCCATCAACAGGCCGCGCTTGCTCATGTAGCGTGGGTACAACGTGGCGTCGTAGTTCGGCGCCAGGTTGAAGTAGTACGGGGTGACCAGCAGGAAGCCGGTGTCGCTGCCGCTGCCGATGGTCGGCGGCAGGAAGCCGGACTGGCGACGGTCGTCGATCGGGAAGTAGATGTAAGGCGTATACAGGACCGGGAAGTCCTTGACCCGCAGCGTCACGTTGGTGGCGGTGCCGAAGCCGGTGGCCGGGTTCAGGGTGATGTTGTTGCCCTTGAGGGTCCAGGCGTTGCTGCCCGGCTCGCACGTGGTGTACGTACCGTCCTTGAGGCGGATGATCGCGTTCTCGGCGCGCTTGGCGTACAGCGCGTTACCGCGGATGCGCGACTTGTGCATCACGTACTCGGCGTTGTCGACCTTGGCTTCACCGGTGTCCAGCTGCACATCGGCGTGGTCGCCGACAATCAGCGCACCGTTGTCGCGGACTCGCACGTTGCCGCTCAGCTCGCCGCGGTTCTCGGCCTGGTACAGGCTGGCCTCGTCGGCCTCGACCTGCATGCTGCCCTGACGCATGACCACGTCACCGGCCAGGGTCGCCACTTGCTGCTCCTGCTCGTAGCGCGAAGCCTTGGCGCCGAGGAACGTCGGAGCGTCACTCTTGGCGGTCTTGTCGTTCATGCCTGGGCGAGACGGCTCGATGTACGCGCCCGCGCAGTACGGGCCGGTTTCAGCCAGTTGCGCGGGCGTGAGGTTCTCGCGCGGAACCCAGTCCAGGTGACTGTAGTCTGCACTGCGCGACTTCAGGCCGCGGCCCTTGGATTCGGTAACGAGCATTGGCTTATCGCCGGCTACCTCGCCCGAATCGCTGTCGGTCGGAGCGCTGCCGCTGTCGGCAACCGCACTGCCTTCATGCACCGGGCGCGGCGGCAATGCAGCGGCCGGCGCTTTGGGTGAACAGTCCCAGGCACCCGAAGCGGAGACGGAACAGTCATACTGCTGCGCCGCGACGACGAATGAAGAGGCCAGGGGTTGCAGAGCCAGCAGACTGCCGGTGACCAGCAACGGAAATTTTTTACGAAACGCGGGGGATTTCAATGCCATCTTATTAGTCCGGGCTTCCTGCGTGCCATCTGCCCGCGGTGTGGGCCGCACGCCTCTCGATGGTCTGAAAAAGATGCTGGATAATAAAGCATGACCCGCTTGACGGCTAGCGCCGTCGGAGACCCTTGTAATGCCTGACCAAGATGTACGCTTGCAACACCTGAAAGTTTGGCTCGATGAGCAGCTACCAATCCTCTTCACCCAACAAGGCTGGGGCGCCGTACCCCCGGCCACGTTGACCGCGGCCAGCAGTGACGCGAGTTTTCGGCGGTACTTCCGCTGGCAGGGTGAGGGTCGCAGCCTGATCGTGATGGACGCGCCACCGCCCCAGGAAAACTGCAAACCGTTCGTGGATATTGCTTTTCTGCTGGCGAAATCCGGGATCAACGTGCCGAAAATTTATGCCGAAGACCTCGATCGCGGGTTTCTTTTGCTCAATGACCTGGGCAACCAGACCTATCTGGACGTGATCAACGGCGAAAATGCCGACGATCTGTTCCGCGATGCCCTGCAAGCCTTGTTGGCTTTTCAGCAGTTGCCGATGGTCGCGCCGCTGCCCAGCTACGACGTCGCGTTATTGCGTCGCGAGTTGGAGTTGTTCCCCGAGTGGTACGTCAAGCGTGAGCTGGGAATCGAGTTCGATACGGCCCAGCAGCAACTGTGGCAGCAGGCATCCGACCTGCTGATCAACAGTGCCCTGGCCCAGCCGAAAGTACTGGTGCACCGCGACTACATGCCGCGCAACCTGATGCTCAGCGAACCCAACCCAGGCGTGCTGGATTTCCAGGACGCGGTCTATGGCCCGGTGACCTACGATGTGACGTGCCTGTTCAAGGACGCCTTCCTCAGTTGGCCTGAAGAGCGCGTGCGCGGCTGGCTGGAAGATTATTGGCGGCAGGCCGGCTCGCTCGGCATTCCGGTCCAGCCGGATTTCGAGGATTTCCTCCGTGCCAGCGACCTGATGGGCGTGCAACGCCATCTAAAGGTGATCGGTATCTTCGCGCGCATTTGCCATCGCGATGGCAAGCCGCGTTACCTGGCTGACGTGCCGCGTTTCTTTGCCTATATAGAAGCGGTCATAGCCCGTCGTCCGGAACTGGCACCGTTGGACGAGTTGCTCCGCAGCCTGCGCCAGGCGGATGGAGCGAGCGCATGAAGGCGATGATCCTGGCGGCGGGCAAGGGTGAGCGCATGCGCCCCCTGACCCTCACTACCCCCAAACCGTTGATTCGCGTCGGCGGCATCCCGTTGATCGAGTACCACCTGCGGGCATTGGCCACGGCCGGGTTCACTGAAATCGTGATCAACCATGCCTGGCTCGGCCAGCAGATCGAAGATCACCTCGGAGACGGTTCGCGGTTTGGCGTGCAGATCCGCTATTCGCCGGAGGGTGAGCCGCTGGAAACCGGCGGAGGAATTTTCCGCGCGCTGCCGCTGCTGGGTAACGAGGCGTTCCTGGTGGTCAACGGCGACATCTGGACCGATTACGATTTCAGCGCCCTGCGTCGGCCGATCCAGGGGTTGGCGCACCTGGTGCTGGTGGACAATCCGGAGCATCACCCCGAGGGCGATTTCATTCTGGCTGGCGGCCAGGTTAATGACGGCGAACCTGGTGCCGATAAGCTGACATACAGCGGCATCGCCGTGCTGGATCCACAGCTGTTTGCCGGCTGCGCCGATGGCGCATTCAAGCTGGCCCCGCTGTTTCGCCGCGCCATGGCCGCAGGGCAGGTCAGCGGTTCGCGCCTGGAAGGACGCTGGGTCGATGTGGGTACTCACGAACGTTTGTCGCAAGTCGAAAAACTGATAGAAGCGAGCTGTTGATATGTGGTGGCCAGGGACTCTGATTGGAGCGGGGGCGGGCTTTGCCATTGCCAGCATCCCGGGGGCCATGCTCGGCGCATTGTTGGGGCAGGCGCTGGACCGGCGTCTGAATCTGCACGGCTGGGCCCAGGTGCGCGAACGCCTGGGCGGGCGCCCGGCGTTGCGCAACGATGAACTGTTATTCGTGTTGCTCGGTCGCCTGGCGAAGATCGACGGGCGCGTCGTCGATGGTCACATCCAGCAGGCGCGTCTGGAAATGCGCGCGCTGGACTTGAGCGAACCGGCGCAACGTCGGGCTATCGCGGCCTTTAATCGGGGCAAATCGGGAAACGATCGGCTGCGTGGTTATCTGCGTCGCCTGAGTGCCCAGCCGCATGCGGCTGAAGGCGTGCTTCGGGCCTGCTGGCGGATGGTCTGGGCCGACGGCCGTGCCGGTGTAGCCGAACGTGAGTTGCTCGCCCAGTGGGGCAAGTGGCTGGGTTGGACGCCGCAGCAGGTCCAGGCGTTGGCGATGGACTACGAGCCGCAGAAACCGGGGCTGCCCAGCAGTGGCTTGACGTATCAGGAGGCGTTGCGGCTGTTGGGGGTTTCGGCCAACAGCGAACCGTCGCAAATCAAGCGGGCTTACCGCCGCCTGATCAGTCGTCATCACCCGGACAAGATCGCCGGCAGCGGGGCGACAGCCTTGCAGGTACGCGAAGCAACCGACAAGACCCGCGAGCTGCACAACGCCTATCGCTTGATTCGCGAGCGCAGGGATTTTCGCTAGTACACCCGTGACGAGGGAGCTTGCTCTCGCTGGTCCGCGAAGCGGACCCAAACCAGGCGCCGCACTTCCCAGATAATTATGCTAAGCGGATTACGACTGCTGCGCAGCCGAGCGGGAGCAAGCTCCCTCGCCACAGAAGCAGGCGGCAAGGTCTCACTGCTCCGGACTTTGCGGACTCAACCACCCCCGAACCCGTCGAAACAGCTGTTCCTGCTGCGCCGTTGCGTTGGGCAGTGCCTTGAGGGAAACCTGGCTGAAGCTCGACCCTTTCAGTCGTTTGCTGGCTTGCAGGCGCTCCAGGGCCGCGTTGCGGTCCGTCGGTTTGTCCATATAAAAGATGTCCGCCGTTGCCAGCTTCAGGTTCGGTGTCAGCTCGGCGAGGCCGGGCTTGGCGGTGACGGGTGTCTGGGCCGCGACCATCACGAAGCGCTGGATTTGCGTGGGTTGTCTTTCGCCAAGATAGCGCGCCGCCCAATAGGCGCCGGTGCCGTGGCCCAGCAAGACGATACTGCGGGCGCTCTGTTGCTCGGCGTAGGCCAATGCCGCGTCGATACGGGCGAAGATCCGTTCGGCGTCGGCCTTGTCGGATTCTTCGCCGGTTTCGGCGGAGGCCGGCTCAGCCGCGTCGGCCTCGCCGCCGGCGACCTGCTCGATCGGGGCCGCGGTGGTTGCGTCGGGGGCCGCGGCAGCGATGTCGGCCGGCTTGGTCTCCGGCGGTGTTTCCGCCGCGCGGGGTGCGATAACGTCGCTCTGCATGTCCGGCAGCGTAATACTCAGGCTGCTCCATTCGGCATCCGGCAGTTTTTTGCGCAGCGGGCTGATGACCTGAGGCCAGTCAGCCGTTTCGCCAGCGCCAGGGACGATGACGACCACGCCCTTGGGCTCGCTGGTGTTGGCCGGCTTCCAGAGGGCAAGGAACGCATCGCTGCCGGTTTGCAGCTGTTGCTGTTCCTGGGCTGGGACTTTTCGCGCGAGCGCCGCCGCTTCTTCCTGGCTGCGCTCGAGCAAAGGCTGGCGCTCGGCCGGTTTCGCCTCGGCGGGTTGATCTGCCGCGGCGGGGGTCGTTTCACCGGCCTGTACAGAAAATGCACTCGGCAGGATCAGCGACAGGCACAATGCAGGCAGTGTCAGGCGGTTAACAAAGGACATCGGATATTCCATGACCAGAAGTATTTCCGGCAGCCTAATGGGTTGGTCAGTATTTGTCAGTGCGTGAGATTTCGATGATGCGTGTTTGCCTGTGGGTTATCGGCTGTCTATGGCTTCCCTTGATGGCGTGGGCTGCACCCGCGCCACAGGCGCAGGCGGTGCAGTTGAGCGCGGACCAGCGCCAATGGTTGGCGGAGCATCCGCAGTTGCGCGTCGGCCTGGTGTTGCAGGCGCCCTACGCACAATACGACCGGCGCTTGCAGCGTCTGTCCGGCACCCACGTCGAACTGATGCAATGGCTGGCCAAGGCATTGAACGTCGAGCTGACCTGGCGCAACTTCCAGGATGTCGCGCAACTCGAAGCCGCGGTGCGCAACGGCGAAGTGGATGTCGCGCCGGGCTTGACCCAGACCCCGGCCGGCCTGCGGCTCTGGCAGTTTTCCGACCCTTACATGCGTGTGCCGCAGTTGATCGTGGGCGAGCAGAAGGGCGCCGAAGGCGTGGAGTTAGAGAAGCTCGACCCCCAGGCCCGGGTTGTCGTGCGCATGCCCAGCGCCACGGCCGATTACCTGCGCAGCAACTACCCCATGCTGAACCTGCAAGGCGTGCCGATGGAACGCCAGGCCCTGCAGCTGCTCTTGAGCCAGCAGGCACGCTACGCCGTGATCGACGAGGCGCAGCTGGGGCGCCTGATGGTCGAGCCGGAGTTTTCCGGATTGGTGGTGGTGGGAGACATCGGCCTGCCGCAACTGCTCAGGGTCGCCACGCGCCGGGACTGGCCGCAGTTGGCCGAAATCGTCGACAAGGGCTTGCAGGCGATTCCCGCCAAGGAGCTGGAGCAACTGCACAACCGCTGGATCAAGCCCAAATACCCACGCCTGACCGAGACACCTGGCTTCTGGCAGAACCTGACCCTGCTGATGCTCGCCTTGTTGCTGTGCAGTGTCTCCATCGTGTTCTGGCAGCGCCGCCAGCAACGCGGGCTGGAACGTCGCCTGCGCTCCGCGCGCGAGGACATCGCCCAGCGCGCCGCCAGTGAAGAAGCCTTGCGCCTGACGCAATTTTCCATCGATCAAAGCACGGTCGGGATCCTCTGGGTAAATTGGGACAGCCATGTGCGCTACGCCAATCGCGCCGCCGAAACCATGCTGGGTTATGCGTCAGGCGCGATCATCGATCGGCCGCTGATCGACTTCGAACCGGGCCTGCACATGGACCGCTGGCTCAACCTGTGGAAGCGCGCCCGTGCCAGCGAAGACGGACCGCAGAGTTTCGAAACCGAATGCGTGCGGGCCGATGGCAGTATCCTGCCGGCGGACGTTTCCCTGAGTTTCCTGCGTTTTCGTGACGCGGAATACCTGGTGGTCTACCTCAATGATGTAACCGAGCGCCGCCGCGCGCTGGCAGCCCTGCGTGAAAGCGAAGCGCGGCTGCAGGGCATCGCCGCCAATGTGCCGGGCCTGGTCTTTCGCCTGGAGCGGGCACCGGTGACCGGCCAGATCGACTTTGCCTATATCAGCGAAGGCAGCGAAAGCCTGGTGGGCTACGCCCCGGCGGTACTGGCCCGCAGCGATACCGGGCTGCGCAGCCTGGTGCACCCGCAGGACAAGGCCGATTACCACCGCACCCAGGACCAGGCGCTGGACAGTGACAGCGATTGGTCCTGGCAAGGCCGCATCCTCACTCGCGAAGGCCAGGAGCGCTGGGCCGAGATCAAGGCGATCACGCGTCGTCTCGAGGACGGCGCCTATGTCTGGGACGGCATTGTCTGGGATATCACCGAAAGCAAACGTGTCGAGCTGGAATTGGCCAGTTCCCGGGAGCAGTTGCGTGAACTGTCGGCGCACCTGGAAAGCGTACGGGAAGAAGAGAAGGCGCGCATTGCGCGGGAAGTCCACGACGAACTGGGGCAAATGCTCACGGTGTTGAAGCTGGAGACGTCGATGTGCGAACTGGCCTACGCGCAACTTGACCCGGGCCTGCAAGAACGGCTCAACAGCATGAAGCGCCTGATTGCCCAGTTGTTCCAATTGGTGCGGGACGTGGCGACGGCGTTGCGCCCGCCGATCCTCGATGCCGGTATTGCCTCGGCCATCGAATGGCAGGCCCGCCGCTTCGAGGCGCGCACACAGATTCCGTGCCTGGTGCAGGTGCCAGAGAACCTGCCGGCGTTGAGCGACGCCAAGGCCATCGGCCTGTTCAGGATTCTCCAGGAAGCACTGACCAATGTGATGCGCCATGCCCAGGCGCATACTGTGGAACTGACGCTGGTACGCGAGGGTGGCCAGTTGTGCCTGACGATCAGTGATGACGGTGTAGGATTTATTGCCGATACGGGGCGGCCAACCTCCTTCGGCGTGGTCGGCATGCGTGAGCGCGTTTTGATCATGGGCGGGCAACTGACCCTGGAGAGTGAGCCAGGCGAGGGCACGACCCTGGCGGTACGGGTGCCGTTGGACAAGCCGCACCTTGAATGACCAGCACGAAACCTGTGGGCGCGAGCTTGCCCGCACATGAGATTCTGAATCTGGAGAAGAGCCGTGATCCGTGTACTGGTAGCTGAAGACCACACCATCGTGCGCGAAGGCATCAAGCAATTGATCGGCCTGGCCAAGGATCTAGTGGTGGCAGGGGAGGCGAGCAATGGCGAACAGCTGCTCGAGACCCTGCGACACGTGCCTTGCGAGGTGGTGCTGCTGGATATTTCCATGCCGGGCGTCAACGGCCTTGAGGCAATCCCACGGATCCGTGCGCTGAACAATCCGCCGGCCATCCTGGTGTTGTCGATGCATGACGAGGCGCAAATGGCCGCCCGGGCCTTGAAAGTCGGCGCCGCTGGCTACGCCACCAAAGACAGCGATCCTGCTTTGCTGCTCATGGCGATCCGCAAGGTCGCGGCGGGCGGACGTTACATTGACCCGGACCTTGCCGACCGCATGGTCTTCGAAGTGGGCCTGACCGACACACGGCCGCTGCACTCCCTGCTGTCGGAGCGTGAATTCTCGGTTTTCGAACGCCTGGCCCAAGGCGCCAACGTCAACGACATCGCCCAGCAACTCGCCCTGAGCAGCAAGACCATCAGCACCCACAAGGCGCGGCTGATGCAGAAGCTCAACATCACCTCGTTGGCCGAGCTGGTGAAATACGCGATGGAGCACAAGTTGCTCTAAGCCTCCCGCCATCCCCCGGTGGGAGCGAGCCTGTGTGGGAGCGGGCTTGCTCGCGAAGGCGGTGTATCAGTCGACGAATGCTTGGCTGTCAGACCGCTTTCGCGAGCAAGCCCGCTCCCACATGAGTGAACTGTTGGCATACCTGTTTGCGACACACCCCAACAGCGCTTTTGTCCCTGCTTGCAGCTTGCCGCTTGAAACTCGCCGCTGCACTTGTCCAATCCCGCCATCCTTGTAGGGCAATCCCTACCCCGACGCTTCCATCCGGCTGAGGCGATTCTCTCCTGCGGCCCGATTTGCGTGGGTGTCGGGCTCCACTAGGCTTGACTCACAAGCAGTCATCAATACAAAAGGTGCGGGTATGAGCCAGGTGGATTCAAGCGCGGGGGCCAGTGATGTGCTGGTCAGCTTTCGTGGTGTGCAAAAGAGCTACGACGGCGAGAACCTGATCGTCAAGGACCTCAACCTGGACATTCGCAAAGGCGAATTCCTGACCCTGCTCGGGCCTTCCGGCTCCGGCAAGACCACCAGCCTGATGATGCTCGCAGGCTTCGAGACCCCGACCGCCGGCGAGATCCAGCTGGCCGGGCGCTCCATCAACAACGTGCCGCCGCACAAGCGCGATATCGGCATGGTATTCCAGAACTACGCCTTGTTCCCGCACATGACCGTCGCCGAAAACCTGGCATTCCCGCTGACCGTCCGCGGCCTGAACAAAAGCGACGTCGGCGATCGGGTCAAGCGTGTCTTGAGCATGGTCCAACTGGACACCTTCGCCCAACGTTATCCGGCACAGTTGTCCGGCGGCCAGCAACAGCGCGTGGCCCTGGCCCGGGCGCTGGTATTCGAGCCGCAACTGGTGCTGATGGACGAACCTCTCGGCGCACTGGACAAGCAATTGCGCGAACACATGCAGATGGAAATCAAACACCTGCACCAGCGCCTGGGCGTGACCGTGGTCTACGTGACGCACGACCAAGGGGAAGCCCTGACCATGTCCGACCGCGTGGCGGTGTTCCACCAGGGCGAGATCCAGCAGATCGCCCCGCCGCGCACATTGTATGAAGAGCCGAAGAACACCTTCGTCGCCAACTTCATCGGCGAGAACAACCGCCTCAACGGCCGCCTGCACAGCCACACCGGTGACCGTTGCGTGGTGGAGCTGGGGCGTGGCGAAAAGGTCGAGGCCCTGGCGGTCAATGTCGGCAAGCCCGGCGAACCCGTCACCTTGTCGATCCGCCCGGAGCGGGTGAGCCTCAACGGCGCCAGCGAACAATGTATCAACCGCTTCTCAGGGAGGGTGGCGGAATTCATCTATCTGGGCGACCACGTCCGGGTTCGCCTCGAAGTCTGCGGCAAGAACGACTTCTTCGTGAAACAACCGATTGCCGAGCTCGACCCCGGGCTTGCTGTCGGGGACGTGGTTCCGCTTGGCTGGCAGGTCGAGCACGTACGCGCGCTCGATCCGCTTCTAGAGGCGAATTGATCGCCCCCTGCTGTACCAACACCAACCCTGCACGTGGAGAGAACAATAAATGTTGAGATCCCTGAAGTTCACAGCCCTGACACTGGGCATGATGGGTGCGGCAAGCGCGATGGCGGCGGGCCCGGACCTGACCGTGGTGTCTTTCGGCGGGGCGAACAAGGCGGCTCAGGTCAAAGCCTTCTACGCACCGTGGGAAGCGGCCGGCAACGGCAAGATCGTGGCTGGCGAGTACAACGGTGAAATGGCCAAGGTCAAGGCCATGGTCGACACCAAGAGCGTCTCGTGGGACCTGGTGGAAGTCGAGTCGCCGGAATTGTCCCGTGGCTGCGACGAAGATATGTTCGAGCAACTCGATCCGGCCCTGTTCGGCAAGGCCGAAGACTACGTCAAGGGCGCCATTCAGCCTTGCGGCGTGGGCTTCTTTGTGTGGTCGACCGTGCTGGCCTACAACGCCGACAAACTGAAGACCGCGCCGACCAGTTGGGCGGATTTCTGGGACACCAAGCAATTCCCGGGCAAGCGCGGCCTGCGCAAGGGCGCCAAGTACACCCTGGAATTCGCCTTGATGGCCGACGGCGTAGCGCCGAAGGACGTCTACAAGGTGCTGGCCGGCAAAGACGGCCAGGACCGTGCGTTCAAGAAGCTCGATGAGCTCAAGCCGAACATCCAGTGGTGGGAAGCTGGTGCCCAGCCACCGCAGTACCTTGCTTCCGGTGACGTGGTCATGAGCTCTGCATACAACGGCCGGATCGCCGCGGTACAGAAAGAGAGCAACCTGAAAGTGGTGTGGAACGGCGGCATCTACGACTTCGACGCCTGGGCCATCCCGCGTGGCCTGGACAAGACCCGCGCCGAAGCTGCGAAAAAATTCATCGCCTTCTCGGTGGCACCGCAGCAGCAGAAGACCTACTCGGAAAACATCGCCTACGGCCCGGCGAATACCCAGGCCGTGCCGTTGCTGGCCAAGGATGTGCTGAAAGACATGCCGACCACCCCGGAAAACATCGCCAACCAGGTGCAGATCGACGTCAGCTTCTGGGCTGACAACGGCGAGCAACTGGAGCAGCGCTTCAACTCCTGGGCGGCGAAGTAACCCGCGCCTTCCTGTGGCGGTGAGCTTTTGTGGCGAGGGAGCTTGCTCCCGCTTGAGTGCGCAGCACTCACAAAATTGGCATTGCCGACAGAATTTTGGGGCCGCTTAGCGGCCCAGCGGGAGCAAGCTCCCTCGCCACGACCATGCGTACCACCAGGTTGCGGTTTCAAAAGAACAGAGGCGGCTCGCCGCCCCTGTAACGATCAAAGAGATTTGCGGAGTTCGCCATGGCCATCGCCGTTCCACTGAACGCGGGCACCAGCCCCACCCTCAAGCAGCGGCTAAAGCGCGCCGAGCGGCTCAACCGCTGGAAGGCCCAGGCCCTGATCGCGCCGCTGGTGCTGTTTTTGCTGCTGGTGTTCCTGGTGCCGATCGTGGCGCTGCTGTTCAAAAGCGTCAGCAACCCCGAAGTGGTGGGCGCCATGCCACGTACTGTCGCTGCCGTCGCAACATGGGATGGACGCGGTTTGCCCGGCGAGCCGGTGTACAAGGCTGCCAGTGAAGATCTGGCCGAAGCCCGCAAGAATCAGACCCTGGGCGATTTGTCCAAGCGCCTGAACATGGAACTGGCCGGCTACCGCAGCCTGCTGACCAAGACTGCTCGCGCGCTGCCGTTCGCCACCGAGCCGGCCTCTTATAAAGAAGCACTGGAAAGCCTCGACGAACGCTGGGGCGACCCCGCGTACTGGCAGGTGATCCGGCGCAACACCAGCAATGTCACGCCTTACTACCTGCTGGCGGCCGTCGATCACCGCATCGACGATCTCGGTGAACTGGCCCCGGCCACCCCCGACCAGGCGATCTACCTGGATATTTTCACCCGTACTTTCTGGATGGGCCTGGTGATTACCGCCATCTGTCTGGTGCTGGCCTATCCGCTGGCCTATCTGCTGGCGAACCTGCCGTCACGCCAGAGCAACCTGTTGATGATCCTCGTGCTGCTGCCGTTCTGGACCTCGATCCTGGTGCGGGTGGCGGCGTGGATCGTGCTACTGCAGTCGGGCGGATTGATCAACAGCGCGCTGATGGCCATGGGCGTCATCGATAAACCGCTGGAGCTGGTGTTCAACCGCACCGGCGTGTACATCTCCATGGTCCACATCCTTCTGCCGTTCATGATCCTGCCGATCTACAGCGTGATGAAGGGCATCTCGCCCACCTACATGCGGGCGGCGATCTCCCTGGGCTGCCACCCGTTCGCCAGTTTCTGGCGGGTGTATTTCCCGCAGACCTACGCCGGCGTAGGAGCCGGGTGCCTGTTGGTGTTCATCCTCGCCATCGGCTACTACATCACCCCGGCACTGCTGGGCAGCCCGAACGACCAGATGGTCAGCTACTTCGTCGCGTTCTACACCAACACCAGTATCAACTGGGGCATGGCCACGGCGCTCGGCGGATTGCTGTTGCTGGCGACCATCGTGCTTTATCTGATTTACAGCTGGCTGGTGGGCGCCAGTCGCCTGCGCCTGAGCTAAGGGGAGATCGAAATGCTGAGTCCTTACATGTCCCCCGTCGAGCGGGTGTGGTTCTACAGCTTGCGCATACTCTGCGGGCTGATCCTGTTGTTCCTGATCCTGCCGGTGCTGGTGATCATTCCGTTGTCGTTCAACTCGGGCAGCTTCCTGGTTTATCCGCTGCAGGGCTTTTCGTTGCAGTGGTACCACGATTTCTTCGCTTCGGCCGAGTGGATGCGGGCGTTGAAGAACAGCATCATCGTGGCCCCGGCGGCAACGCTGTTGGCGATGATCTTCGGTACGCTGGCGGCGATCGGCCTGACCCGTGGTGATTTCCCGGGCAAGGCGCTGGTGATGGCCCTGGTGATTTCGCCCATGGTGGTGCCGGTGGTGATCATTGGCGTCGCGAGCTACCTGTTTTTCGCGCCATTGGGGATGGGCAACAGCTTCTTCTCGCTGATCATCGTCCATGCGGTGCTCGGCGTGCCGTTCGTCATTATCACCGTCTCGGCGACCTTGCAAGGGTTCAACCACAACCTGGTTCGCGCTGCTGCCAGCCTCGGGGCTTCGCCATTGACCGCGTTCCGTCGCGTGACCTTGCCGTTGATCGCGCCGGGCGTCATCTCTGGTGCGTTGTTCGCCTTCGCGACTTCGTTTGATGAAGTGGTGGTGACCCTGTTCCTGGCCGGCCCGGAGCAAGCGACCCTGCCACGGCAGATGTTCAGCGGTATTCGCGAGAACCTGAGCCCGACCATCGCCGCCGCGGCTACGTTGTTGATCGCCTTCTCGGTGATCCTGCTGCTGACGCTGGAATGGCTGCGTGGGCGTAGCGAGAAGCTGCGTACGACCCAGGTCTGAGGCCCCCTGCAAAACCAGTGTGGGAGCGAGCCTGCTCGCGAATGCGGTGTACCAGTCGACATAATTGTTGACTGACGGTCCGCTTTCGCGAGCAGGCTCGCTCCCACATCCGCTCCTCGGTGCATTCATAAGCTGAATGACAGACCACCCCTCAATACCGAGCTATCCTTGTGCCAGCCCCCACTCGAACAAGAGGCCGCGCATATGAGTCTTTCCTCATTCAAGATCGCCCACAAACTGATCACCGGTGCCGCTGCCATCGAGCAACTGGCGGCGGAGCTGACACGGCTGGATGTCGATAACCCGTTGATCGTCACGGACGCGGCGCTGGTCAAGTCCGGCACCGTGGAGCTGGCGCTGCAGCATCTGGGCGGGCGCGACTACGAGATTTTCGACCGGGTCATGCCCGACCCGGAAATCGCCATCGTCGAAGATTGCATGCAAGCCTACCGCGACGGCGGGCATGACGGCCTGATCGGCCTGGGTGGCGGCAGCGCCATCGACATTGCCAAGTGCGTGGGCGTCTATGCCGGTTACCACGGTGAGTTGCAGGATATGTTCGGTGTCGATCAGGTGCCGCGCAAAGGCCCGCCCATGATTGCCATTCCCACCACCGCCGGTACCGGTTCGGAAGTCACCAACGTGGCGATCCTCTCTGACAAGGCCGCACAGCTGAAAAAGGGCATCGTCAGTGATTTCCTGCTGCCGGACGTGGCGCTGGTCAGCCCGCAGATGACCCTGACGTGTCCGCGCAGCGTGACCGCCGCCAGCGGCGTTGATGCGTTGGTGCACGCTATCGAGTCGTACCTGTCACTCAACGCCTCGCCGATCACCGATGCCCTGGCCATCGGCGCGATCAAGCTGATCACCCGCGCGTTGCCCAAGGCCTACGCCAATCCGTCCCACTTGCAGGCCCGTGAAGACATGGCCACCGCCAGCCTGATGGCCGGCATGGCGTTCGGCAATGCCGGGGTCGGCGCCGTGCATGCGCTGGCCTATCCGCTGGGCGGGCGTTTCCATGTCTCCCATGGCGTCGCCAATGCCTTGTTGCTGCCGTATGTCATGCACTGGAACAAGATGGCCTGCGTCGAGCGCATGCGCGATATTGCCGAAGCCATGGGCATCAAGACGGCTCATTTGAGTGATATCGAAGCCGCGGATGAGGCCGTGGAAGCCATGGCCGCGTTGTGTGCCGCGGTGGAAATTCCCAAGGGCCTGAGTGGCCTGGGCGTCACCGAGGAGGTGATTCCGTCCATGGCGGCGGAGGCGGCGGGTATAGAGCGGCTGATGCGCAACAACCCGCGCAAGCTGAGCGCCGGCGATATCGAGAAGATCTACCGAGCGGCGTATTGATCGCGCGTCACGGTGGGCGCGCCAAATCTTGAGGTATACAATGCGCGCCATCGTGATTTCGCTCAAAACAGGTGCGTCATGCAGCCCTTCGCTATTGCTCCGTCGATTCTCTCCGCCGACTTCGCCCGCCTGGGCGAGGAAGTGGATAACGTTCTGGCCGCCGGGGCCGACATCGTCCACTTCGATGTCATGGACAACCACTACGTACCCAACCTGACCATCGGCCCGATGGTTTGCGCGGCGTTGCGCAAATACGGCGTCACCGCGCCAATCGATGCGCACCTGATGGTCAGTCCGGTGGATCGCATCGTCGGTGATTTCATCGAGGCCGGTGCCACCTACATCACTTTCCACCCGGAAGCCACGCTGCACGTCGACCGCTCCCTGCAATTGATCCGCGAAGGCGGCTGCAAGGCCGGCCTGGTGTTCAACCCGGCCACGCCCCTGGACGTACTCAAGTACGTGATGGACAAGGTCGACATGATTCTGCTGATGAGCGTCAACCCGGGTTTCGGCGGGCAGAAGTTCATTCCGGGCACGCTCGACAAGCTGCGCGAAGCCCGCGCCCTGATCGATGCCTCGGGCCGGGATATTCGCCTGGAAATCGACGGCGGCGTGAACGTGAACAACATCCGCGAAATCGCCGCGGCCGGTGCCGACACCTTTGTCGCCGGTTCGGCGATCTTCAACGCACCGGACTACCAGGCAGTGATCGAAAAGATGCGCGCCGAACTGGCCCTGGCACGTCCATGAGCGGCTTCGAGCAGCTGTTTCCCGGCAGCCTGCCGCGTCTGGTGATGTTCGATCTCGACGGCACGCTCGTCGACTCGGTCCCGGACCTGGCGGCCGCCGTGGACAATATGCTGCTCCAGCTCGGGCGTCCGCCTGCGGGCATCGACGCGGTGCGCCAGTGGGTCGGCAACGGCGCGCCGATGCTGGTGCGCCGGGCTCTGGCCAATCACATTGATGCCCAGGGCGTTGATGAGGCCGAGGCCGAGCGGGCACTGGAGCTGTTCAACGAAGCCTATGAAGGCAACCACGAACTGACCGTGGTTTATCCGGGCGTGCGCTCCACCCTCAAATGGTTGCACAAGCAGGGCGTGGAAATGGCGCTGATCACCAACAAGCCGGAGCGTTTTGTCGCGCCGCTGCTGGATCAGATGAAGATCGGCCGTTATTTCCGCTGGATCATCGGCGGCGACACCTTGCCACAGAAAAAGCCCGACCCGGCCGCGCTGTTCTTTGTCATGAAAATGGCCAACGTCCCGGCGTCCCAATCGTTGTTTGTCGGCGACTCGCGCAGCGACGTGCTGGCGGCGAAAGCCGCGGGGGTCAAATGTGTTGCCCTGAGCTACGGCTACAATCATGGCCGACCGATAGCCGAGGAATTTCCGACATTGGTGATTGATGATCTGCGCCTGCTAATTCCCGGTTGCCTGGACCCGGCCGCTGAGATAACGTTGCCCGACGCTGTTCAATCCTCTTCTGGAAACGCCATCGTGGTGGTCACTCGCAAACTCTGGATGAAAGTCATGAAGGCCCTGGCCCGCTGGCGTTGGCGCGCCTGACGTGATCCTGGCCGGTTATCCGGCGCGTTTGCATACCTGACTGTCAGCTCCTCTTGCCACGAGGCACCCCATGATCCGCGAAGAATTTCTGCGTCTAGCCGCTGCCGGCTACAACCGCATCCCGCTTGCCTGCGAAACCCTGGCCGACTTCGACACGCCGCTGTCGATCTACCTCAAGTTGGCCGACCAACCCAATTCCTACTTGCTCGAATCGGTGCAAGGTGGGGAAAAATGGGGTCGCTATTCCATGATCGGCCTGCCGTGCCGCACCGTGCTGCGAGTCCATGACCATCGCATCAGCGTGACCTACGATGGCGTCGAAATCGAAAGCCACGAAGTCGAGGATCCGCTCGCGTTCGTTGAATCCTTCAAGGCCCGCTACAACGTCCCGACCATCCCCGGCCTGCCACGTTTCAACGGCGGCCTGGTGGGTTATTTCGGCTACGACTGCGTGCGCTATGTGGAAAAACGCCTGGGCACCTGTCCGAACCCCGATCCGCTGGGTGTGCCGGACATTCTGCTGATGGTCTCCGATGCGGTGGTGGTCTTCGACAATCTCGCCGGCAAGATGCACGCCATCGTCCTGGCCGATCCGTCCCGTGAAGATGCCTACGAGCAAGGTCAACAAAGCCTTCAGACGTTGCTGGAAAAACTCCGCCAGCCGATCACCCCGCGTCCCGGCCTGGACTTCAGCAAGCAGTCGGCTGCCGACCCGGTGTTCCGTTCCAGTTTCACCCAGGGTGACTACGAAAAAGCCGTCGACACCATCAAGGAATACATCCTGGCCGGCGATTGCATGCAGGTTGTGCCGTCGCAACGGATGTCGATCGACTTCAAGGCCGCGCCGATCGATCTGTATCGGGCGCTGCGCTGTTTCAACCCGACGCCTTACATGTATTTCTTCAACTTCGGTGACTTCCATGTCGTGGGCAGTTCGCCCGAGGTGCTGGTGCGGGTCGAGGAAAACCTGATCACCGTGCGGCCGATCGCCGGCACACGGCCACGCGGCGCCACGGAGGAAGCGGACCGGGCGCTGGAAGAGGACCTGTTGTCAGATGCCAAGGAAATCGCCGAGCACCTGATGCTGATCGATCTGGGGCGCAACGACACTGGCCGGGTTTCCGAAGTGGGCTCGGTAAAGCTCACCGAGAAAATGGTCATCGAGCGCTACTCCAACGTGATGCACATCGTGTCCAACGTCACCGGGCAATTGAAGGCCGGGTTGACGGCGATGGACGCCTTGCGAGCGATCCTGCCGGCGGGCACTTTGTCTGGCGCGCCGAAGATCCGCGCCATGGAAATCATCGACGAGCTGGAGCCGGTCAAGCGCGGTGTGTACGGCGGAGCCGTCGGCTACTTCGCCTGGAACGGCAACATGGACACGGCCATCGCCATCCGCACCGCCGTGATCAAGAACGGTGAGCTGCACGTGCAGGCTGGCGGCGGCATCGTCGCCGACTCGGTGCCCGCGCTGGAATGGGAGGAAACCCTGAACAAGCGTCGGGCAATGTTCCGTGCCGTGGCCCTGGCCGAGCAGACCCCAAGCGACTGAAGGCTCTTGCCGCACAACTGTGGCGAGGAAGCTTGCTCCCGCTGGCCTGCGAAGCGGGCCCATCAAATCGATGCGACTGCTGCGCAGTCGAGCGGGAGCAAGCTCCCTCGCCACAAGGGCTTTCGGTTACTACAGGATTCAAAAATCCAGGCTGACCCCCAGGCTCACCCCTTGCTGGGTAAAATCATCATCCTTGCGCAACGTATAACCGCCCCGCAGCGCCAGATCGCTGGTCAACTTGTGGCTGATCCCCAGGTTCAGGCGATTGAGGTGGCTTTGTGGGGTATAGCCCTCCAGCGTGAAGTCATTGGCCGGCAAGCTGTTGAGGGCTATGTTCACCTTTTGCGTATCGTCCTCATACTCGCGCTCGTGGGCATATTCCCCGTACACCTGGGTCTGGCGGGTAAAGTTGTATTTGCCCTGCAAGCCGATGCCCAGGCGTTTTGAATCGCGGGTCTGGTCGTCGAAAGTCAGCGCCGTGGAGCGGCTGCCCTGTTCCGAGTAACCATCGACCTCGACCTTCGCATAATCGGCGCTCACAAACGGTGACAGGTGCCATTGGCTGCCCGGCTGGGCAATGTCGTAGCCTACGCGCGTGCTGAATGCCCAGAGATGACCGTCGGTATCGCCTTTTTCCTGCGCCTGGCTGACGCCCAGGTCGAATTTGCGCTCCAGGTTGTCGTAGTCGAGCTTGCCGCCGGTCAGCGCGGCGTCGGCCCACCAGCGGTTCTGCTGGAACTGGGCGAACGCGGTGGCGAGGTAGCTGTTGAGCTTGTAGTTCGAATCGTTGCGGCCTGCGTCCATGTCCTGGCGGTACAGACCGGCGGCCACGCCGATGCGCCAGGCTTCGTTGAGGCGGTAACTGCCGCCGATGTTCAGGTTGTAGCCACTGCCGTCGGCGCTTGCACCGCTGCCTTGGCTATCAATGTCCAGATGCTGGCCTCCGCCGGCAACAATCGCCCGCCATTGACCTACCGCCTGCCAATCCTCCCAGTCCGTTTGCCATTGGCTGCGCAATTCATCCTGATGGGCGCGCAAGGTCGAGTGGGCCATTTCCGGCAACAAGGTCAGTTCCCACGGCGCCGCGAGCAGGGAATAGGCGTAGTCGGCAATCAGCTTCTGCCCGGTTTCGGTGGGGTGAACCGCATCGTTATAGATCAGCTTGCTCGGATCAGGCGTGGCGCTGTTGATGCCGTAGGTGGGGTTTTCCGTACAGCTGTTGCCGCTGAAGCAAGTGGCAGTGAGGTTCTCGCCGGTGGCAAGGCCGAATCGTCCAGGATCGGCAAAGGTTTCCTGCAGCAATAGCGGAACGTTCAGCGGAATGATCTCGGCATCGATGCCCTGCAACCGCGTGACCAGTTGCTGGTTGAACCGATTGCTGAGCAGCGAGACCGTTCCCTGCAAGGGGGTGCCATTGAGGGCCGGCGTCAGGCCCAGGTCCGGCAGCAACCAGACCATCGCATAGCGGGCTCCGGCGGTTTGCAGCACTTGCACGCTGTCAGCCAGGCGGTCCGCGGCGGCATCCGCCTGGGCGATGCTCAACACTCTGCCTTGAAGAAAATCATTGCCGCCGCCGGAGAGGTAATACAGCGCATTCGGGTCGGCACGCAGGCCATTGGCTGGCAGATAACCGGCCCGGCTGCGCTCGCCAGTGGCGGAAATATTGGTGATCGAGTCCAGTATCTGATCGGTACGATAACCGCCTACAGCCCAGTTGTTGCCGTCCGCGAGCCCTTCGCGGGCACGCACTGCCGAAGTGGACGCGGCGGTTTCATCGGCCGAAAAGCCCAACCGCCCACCGAGCAGTTGGGTCGCGTTTGCAGAATAGACTTCGCCGCTGCCATCCAGGTAGACCGGGCCGGTGCGGTTGGTAAAACGCAAGGCTGAGCCGGGCGGGCCGTCGGGATCGGTGAACTGACCGGCGTCGCTGAGACTGTCGCCGAACACGATGAAATTGGAGTAGGGATTGGGGGCGGCAATCGCCTGAGCGCAGGCCATGGTCAGCAGGCAGCTGGCGATGGGGATGAACAACGTCGGCTTGATCATGAGAAGGTCCTTTTCAATCTTGTTTTTTATCGGAAGAAACGAAACGACAGTACCAAAAGCTTCCGGCGGTCTGCCACCCAATCCCGGAGCGTAGCGATTGTTTGCGGGCCCTTCGGGTCCGTCTTATTGCGTGCTCCGCCCAGCTAAGTTACTGTGCCGGAACGTATGAACGAGACTTCCCCCGTGTCGATTGTCAGCAAACTTCTGAATCAATTGATCAAGGCTCACGCCCGTTGGCGTTGGCGCGCCTGAACGTTCCATGCCGGCCTCGCCGGACCTGTACCGATTTGCCTTCTTTACCCGTTTGGAAACCGCTTCGCAGGCGCATCATTCGCCTGTCCAGCGCAGCACCGTGCGGGTCACTCTTCGAAGGCTGTATTCCAAGTCAGTGTATTCAATAGGTTGTTTACGCCATGTTGTTGATGATCGATAACTACGACTCTTTTACTTATAACGTTGTGCAGTACCTCGGCGAGCTGGGCTCCGAGGTCAAGGTCGTGCGCAACGATGAGCTGACCATTGCCGAAATCGAGGCCCTCAAGCCCGAACGCATCGTCGTCTCGCCCGGCCCTTGCACGCCGACCGAAGCGGGCATCTCCATCGAAGCCATCAAATATTTTGCCGGCAAGCTGCCGATTCTCGGCGTCTGCCTGGGGCACCAGTCGATCGGCCAGGCGTTCGGTGGCGATGTCGTGCGGGCCCGCCAGGTGATGCACGGCAAGACCAGCCCGGTATTCCATGAAGACAAGGGCGTGTTCGAAGGCTTGAATCGCCCGCTTACCGTCACCCGCTACCACTCGTTGATCGTCAAGCGCGAAACCCTGCCCGACTGCCTTGAGCTGACCGCCTGGACCCAGCTCGAAGACGGCTCGGTGGACGAAATCATGGGTCTGCGTCACAAGACGTTAAACATCGAGGGTGTGCAATTTCACCCCGAGTCTATCCTCACCGAGCAGGGCCACGAACTGTTCGCCAACTTCCTCAAACAAACCGGCGGCACGCGCTAAGGACTCTCCATGGACATCAAGACAGCCCTGAACCGTATCGTCGGCCAGCTCGACCTGAGCACCGACGAGATGCGCGACGTGATGCGGGAGATCATGACTGGCCAGTGCACGGACGCGCAGATTGGCGCGTTCATGATGGCCATGCGCATGAAGAGCGAGAGCATCGACGAAATTGTCGGTGCGGTCACGACCATGCGCGAGTTGGCGGACAAGGTCGAACTCAAGACCCTTGATGGTGTGGTGGATGTCGTCGGGACCGGTGGTGACGGAGCCAATATCTTCAACGTTTCCACCGCCTCGGCATTTGTCGTTGCGGCGGCCGGCTGCACCGTCGCCAAGCATGGCAATCGTGCGGTGTCGGGCAAGAGCGGCAGCGCCGATCTGCTGGAAGCCGCCGGTATCTACCTCAACCTGACGTCGGTCCAGGTGGCTCGTTGCATCGATAGCGTCGGCATCGGCTTCATGTTTGCCCAGACCCACCACAGCGCCATGAAATATGCCGCGGCGCCGCGTCGCGAGCTGGGCTTGCGCACGCTGTTCAACATGCTCGGCCCGCTTACGAATCCGGCCGGTGTGAAGCATCAAGTGGTCGGCGTGTTCAGCCAGGCGCTGTGCCGGCCATTGGCAGAGGTCCTGCAACGTTTAGGTAGCAGGCACGTGCTGGTCGTCCATTCAAAAGACGGCCTGGATGAATTCAGCCTGGCGGCGCCCACTTTCGTGGCCGAGCTAAAAAATGATCAGATCACCGAATATTGGGTCGAACCTGAAGACCTCGGCATGAAGAGCCAGAGCCTGCATGGACTGGCGGTGGATGGGCCAGCTCAGTCACTTGAGTTGATCCGCGATGCCTTGGGGCGGCGTAAAACCGAGAATGGCCAGAAGGCTGCGGAAATGATCATGCTCAACGCGGGCGCCGCGTTGTATGCCGCCGATCACGCCACCAGCCTCAAGCAAGGTGTCGAGCTCGCTCATGATGCGTTGCACACCGGCCTGGCCCGGGAAAAACTGGAAGAATTGGGCGCGTTTACCGCCGTATTCAAAGTGGAGAATGAAGGATGAGCGTGCCAACGGTTCTGGAAAACATTCTGGCTCGCAAGGCTGAAGAAGTGGCCGAGCGCCGGGCCCGGGTCAGCCTCGCCGAGCTGGAAGGTCTCGCACGTTCAGCAGACGCGCCTCGCGGCTTTGCCCAGGCGCTGATCGATCAGGCGAAGAAAAAGCAGCCTGCAGTCATCGCCGAAATCAAGAAGGCGTCCCCCAGCAAAGGTGTGATCCGTGAGGACTTCGTCCCCGCCGACATCGCCAGGAGCTACGAGAAGGGCGGTGCGACCTGCCTTTCGGTGCTCACCGACGTCGATTTTTTCCAAGGCGCCGATGACTATCTAAAACAGGCGCGGGCGGCGTGCAAGCTGCCGGTGATCCGCAAGGATTTCATGATCGATCCGTACCAGATCGTCGAGGCGCGGGCCTTGGGTGCCGATTGCGTGCTGTTGATCGTTTCCGCCCTGGATGACGTGAAAATGGCCGAGCTGGCAGCAGTCGCTAAAGAGGTGGGCCTGGATGTGTTGGTGGAAGTCCACGACGGCGACGAGCTGGAGCGCGCCCTGAAAACTCTGGATACCAAGCTGGTCGGCGTGAATAACCGCAACCTGCATACGTTTGAAGTCAGCCTGGAAACCACTCTTGACCTGTTGCCGCGAATTCCGCGCGATCGCCTGGTCATCACCGAGAGCGGCATTCTCAACCGAGCCGATGTCGAGTTGATGGAAGTCAGCGATGTGTATTCATTCCTGGTTGGCGAGGCTTTCATGCGGGCCGAAAGCCCGGGTACAGAACTGCAGCGCTTGTTTTTCCCCGAGCGCGGCGTTCCGGTAACCGGCTCGACGCTGGACTGAATCGATGCCTTCAGCCCTTGCCTTCACGGTTGAAAGCGGCCTGCAGGCCGAACAGGATCTGCTGGCCAGCGTTTGCGCCGGTGACGCTGAATCTGGCTTGCTGTTCTGGCAACCCAGCGATCGTGCCCTGGTCATGCCGCGTCGCTTGAGTCGCCTGCCAGGTTTTGAACTCGCCTGTGAGGTATCGGCTGCAAGCGGCTGGCCGGTGCTGCTGCGTGAAACCGGTGGCGAGCCAGTGCCTCAATCGGGCGCTACGGTCAATATCGCGCTGGTCTATGCGCCACCGCGAAGTGAAGGTGACCATGGCCGGATCGAGACTGCTTATCGGCGTCTGTGCGATCCGATCTGCCAGTTGCTCGATGAGCTGGGCGGGGTGGCTTCCCTTGGTGAAGTGGAAGGCGCGTTTTGTGATGGGCGCTTCAACGTCAATCTGGACGGCCGAAAAATGGTCGGTACCGCCCAGCGCTGGCGGCAAAGCAAGGGCGGCCAGAGGCCGGTGGGTCTGGTGCATGGCGCCCTATTGCTGGATGACGAGCGCGATTCCATGGTTGCGGCGGTCAATCGGTTCAACGAGGCGTGTGGCCTGGAGCAGCGAGTGCGTGCCGAAAGCCACATTGCCCTGCATGAGAAATTCCCGGCGCCTCATGCGCTGGAACGGCTCGAGGCGCTCTACCGGGAACTGTTGAGCAGCTTTTAGCGCGTCCCGAACACGACCATGGTCTTGCCTTTGACGCTGACCAGATCGCGCTCTTCCAGGTCCTTGAGCACGCGTCCGACCATCTCTCGGGAGCAGCCAACGATGCGGCCGATTTCCTGACGGGTCACTTTGATCTGCATACCATCCGGATGGGTCATGGCGTCGGGCTGCTTGCACAGTTCCAGCAGGCAGCGGGCGACGCGACCGGTCACGTCGAAGAACGCCAGGTCACCGACTTTGCGGGTGGTATTGCGCAGACGCTGCGCGATTTGTCCGCTGAGGGCGTAAAGAATGTCCGGATCCTGCTGCGACAGCTCTCGGAATTTGCCATAGCTGATTTCCGCCACTTCACATTCGACCTTGGCTCGCACCCAGGCACTGCGCTCCTGCTCCTTGCCCGCCTGCTCGAACAACCCCAGTTCGCCGAAAAAATCCCCGGAGTTGAGGTAGGCGATGATCATTTCCCGGCCGTCATCGTCCTCGATCAGGATAGTGACGGAGCCCTTGATGATGAAAAACAGCGTATCGGAGCGGTCGCCTGCGCAAATGATGTTGTGCTTGGCGGGGTAGCGGCGACGCTGGCAATGCATCAAGAGTTTGTCGAGGTTCTTGATCTTGGACGTGGGAGTAATGGCAACCATGGTTGTATCCCGAAAGACTGCGCGGTGTGGTGGTTTGGTTTTTTGGGTGAGGGCGAATGGTTATCGCCAAAAGCTGGCCATACGCCAGCGAGATGGCGCAGCTTAACAGAGGCATTCGTAATAGATTCGAGAATTTACCTACAGGCGCTGGCGTAAGAGGCATCCGGCATCCCGCTGCCATCAACGGGCGCTGTGCTAAGCTGGCGCCCCCTTTTTTTGAACAGTGGAGTCTTGGCGATGAAGGCACGCATCCAATGGGCTGGCGAAGCCATGTTCCTCGGTGAATCAGGCAGTGGTCATGTGGTCGTCATGGACGGCCCACCGGATGCCGGCGGTCGGAACCTGGGTGTCCGGCCAATGGAAATGCTCTTGCTCGGTGTCGGCGGCTGCAGCAACTTCGATGTGGTCAGCATTCTCAAGAAGTCACGCCAGGCCGTCGAAAGTTGCGAAGCGTTCCTTGAAGCCGAGCGCGCGACAGAGGATCCGAAAGTGTTTACCAAGATCCACATGCACTTCGTGGTCAAAGGCCGTGGACTGAAGGAAGCCCAGGTCAAGCGCGCCATTGAGCTGTCCGCCGAGAAATACTGCTCGGCCTCGATCATGCTCGGTGCTGCCGGTGTTGAAATCACTCACGATTATGAAATCATCGAGTTGGGTTGAATCGACATCCAACCATCACAAATGCAGTGCAAGCTCTGGCGGTCAGAAGCCGACATCTGCATAATGCGCCACTTTTTTCAGGGCAATGATCGGCTCGCGGGCTGATCCATTGCCTGGACAGACAACCAAAATCGCCATCGCGAAGAGGTGTTAACCGTCCTACGCAGGTGCGTCGTTCGCATCTGACGGGCATGCTTGATCACGCGGCCGGGCCGCAATACACAGAGAGTTTTCAAACGGTGAAAAGCAAACTCAAGCTCCATGGGTTCAATAACCTGACAAAGACCTTGAGCTTCAACATCTATGACATCTGCTATGCGGAAACCCCGCAAGACCAGCAGGCCTACGTCGAGTACATCAATAAAGAGTACAACGCCAAGCGCCTCACGCAGATCCTCACGGAAGTTGTCGATATCATTGGTGCCAACATCCTGAACATCGCCAGTCAGGACTATGAACCCCAAGGCGCCAGCGTGACCATTCTGATCTCGGAAGAGCCGGTGACACCGACCGAAAGCCAGATCGAAGAGTCCCCGGGCCCGTTGCCTGAAATTATCCTGGCCCACCTCGACAAGAGCCACATCACGGTACATACCTATCCGGAGATCCATCCGGTGGACGGTATTGCAACGTTCCGAGTGGACATCGATGTGTCGACCTGTGGCGTCATTTCACCGCTCAAGGCACTCAACTTCCTGATTCACCAATTCGATTCCGACATCGTGACCGTGGATTACCGTGTGCGTGGCTTCACACGGGACGTGGAAGGCCACAAGCACTTCATTGATCACGAGATCAATTCGATCCAGAACTATCTCTCCGAAGACACTCGCGACGCGTATCAGATGACCGACGTGAACGTGTACCAGGAAAACCTGTTCCACACCAAAATGCTGCTCAAGGACTTCGAGCTGGACAACTACCTGTTCGGTGATGCCACCAGCAACCTGTCCGTTGAGCAGCGTGGCCAGGTGGAAGAGCGTGTGAAGCACGAGATGCTGGAGATTTTCTACGCGCGCAACATGCCGCGCTGAAGATCAAGGCTACAAAAAAAGGCGACTACCTGTGCGGTAGTCGCCTTTTTCAGTTCTGGGAAAGCCGATATGTCTGTGGGACAGGCTCCGTATCGCGGTCAGATCCGATAGGTGCTCTTGGTCATGACCTTCGCCAACAGGCTCATGCCGAATTTCACCGGAGCCGGGAAACGAAAACCCCCCGCATCGAGAGCGCTTTCGGCATGCTGTTCTTCATCCTTGCGCATCTGTTCAAGAATCGCCCGGGACTTTTCATCTTCGGCCGGCAACTGCTCCAGGTGCTCATTCAGATGCTTGCACACTTGATGTTCGGTTGCCGCGACGAAACCCAGGCTGACCTTGTCGCTGATCAGTCCGGCCACCGCGCCGATGCCGAATGACATCCCGTAGAACAACGGATTCAGGACGCTGGTATGGCTACCCAATTGGCGAATGCGCTGCTCGCACCAGACCAGGTGGTCGACTTCTTCTTCGGCGGCATGCTCCATCGCCTCGCGTACCTGCGGCAATCTTGCCGTCAGCGCCTGGCCCTGGTACAGAGCCTGGGCGCAAACCTCACCGGTATGGTTGATACGCATCAGGCCCGCGACATGGCGAGTCTCTTCGTCACTCATCTGTACGTCCGGCTGCACGATTGCCGGCGACGGACGGTACGGCTGGCCACTGAAGGGCAGTAGCGTGCGCATCGCGGTATCGGCTTGCAGCAGCAGGCGGTCAATGGGCGAGTAGTGACGTTGGGTAGTCATGCTTACCTCCGGAAAAAATCACGGCAGCCAGTTTAACCCAATCGGCTGCTGAAGATTTGCGCTGGGTCAGCGGTATCAACCCGGTGGCCAGTTCATCTGGCGCTGCCCCAGCACGTGCATATGAATGTGATAGACGGTCTGCCCGCCAAGTTCATTGCAGTTCATCACCACGCGGAAGCCTTCCTCACAGCCCAGCTCAAGCGCAAGGCGCTGGGCGGTAAACAGGATATGTCCGGCCAACCCTTTGTCTTCCTCGGTCAGGTCATTGAGGGTGCGGATCGGTTTTTTCGGAATCACCAGGAAATGCACTGGAGCCTGGGGGGCGATGTCGTGAAAAGCCAGAACCTGATCGTCTTCATAAATGATCCTGGCCGGAATTTCCCGGTTGATGATCTTGGTAAACAGAGTGTCCACGGCTGCTGCTCCGTTGGGTTGTTTGAGGTCGAGTGTATTGAAGGCTCGGTTGGCAAGCCTGGGTTAACCATCCGCAAATCTAGCGTGGACAGTAGGCTTTATTGGACATGCCGCTGAGAATTCGCACCAGCCAGCGCGGCCCGAGTCGGGGCAGGGCGGCGATCCAGCGATTGCGGCGTCCGGGAATGATAATGGCCCGGTCCCTGTCCAGCGCGCGGACAGCGTACAGCGCAACCTCTTCAGGGCTCATCAGCTTCTTATCGTCGCTGGGCTTCTCGTCCCGTTGCCACTCGGCAAAAAAACCGGTGCGGGTCGGGCCAGGGCAAAGTACCGAGACTTTGATCGCACATTTCTTCAGCTCGATTCGCAGGGCTTCGGAAAAGTGCAATACGTACGCTTTGCTGGCGTGGTAGGTGCTCATCCAGGGGCCCGGTTGGAATGCGGCAGTCGACGCGACGTTCAGGATCTGGCCGCCTCCATGCAGCGCCATGCTGTTGCCTACGGCGTGACAGAGGCGGGTCAGGGCCAGGATATTCACTTCGATGAGGTCCTGCTCGGTCATCCAGTCCTGGCCCAGGAACGGGCCGAAGGTGCCGATGCCGGCGCAGTTGACCAGCAGGTCGATCTGGCGTTCGCCTTCTTCCAGTTCCAGCAGGAAACCTGAAAGCCGCAAGGGCTCGCTCAGGTCGCAAGCCCGGAACAATACTTCCACGCCAAATCGCTGGGTCAGTTCGATCGCAATACTTTCCAGTCGATCACGCTGTCGCGCCACGAGTATCAGGTTGCGCCCGCGCCGGGCCAGTGCTTCAGCCAGGGCCAGGCCGATTCCGCTGGAAGCGCCAGTGATCAGGGCGTAACGGGTCATGCAGTTCTCCATCGCAACAGCCCGCCGCCAGTGGACCGGGCTGTCACTGGCATGAAGCGGGCCTATTGTTCCTCTTCTTCTTCGTAGTCTACAGAAGGCGAGGCGGGCTCGGCTGCATCAACGGCCGGTTCTTCGCTGGTCTGGTCACTGTATTCGCTGCTTTCGTAGCTGCTCGAGGCACCGCTATCGAAGTCCTCTTGGAGAGCACCGAAGATGCCGGCGAAGGTGGCCACGAAAATCAGGACGATCATCACCAGCCACAGCGACGCCAGCAGCTTGACCGCCGTGGTATTGCGCGGCGGTGGTGGGCCGTACTGGTTGGCGCCGGTATTGCCTGGGGCGATGATGAGAATGAACGGGAAGATGCTGCCCACGAATGGCACGAGGTTGATCAGCCACAACCACCCCGACCAGCCGAGGTCATGCAGACGCTGGACGTTGAACTGGATGCTCACGAACGCGAAGGCAAGCACGACGACTACAGCGATCAGACCACCGACGACCAACCCGGCTATCGAGTCGGAAGCGAGCAGCCAGTTCGTGGCGACCCAGAAGCCCAGGCCTACCAACGGCAGCATGGCCAGGGTCAGGACCATGGTCCAGGCCAGGTAGCGCAGGCGTCCGATACGTCCCTCGAAGCTGAAGGGTTTGAGCGTGCCGTACTCGGCGAATGTTTCACCCACTGCTGCCCGTGGAGGCGCATAAGGAGAAACAGGATCGATCACAGAGTCCGGCTGGCGGCCGCCCGGCTGCTCCTGGATTTCGCCGAGATTGAGCTGGATGGACGGTTCGGCTTCGATTCGTGCATCGATGCCGCTTTTATGAAGCGCGTCCAGGTACTGTTGCGCTTCATTCTGGGACAGGTTGTTCTTGAGGGACACCTTGCGACCGCTGAACAGTCGTTCAATGGCGCTCACATCACTTTTGAACAGTTCGGCGAGGTTGAGCTTGGCGGTAGTGGTATCTACGCCTGGCAGCAGGGCCCCGTCGAATACAATGTTGAAACGGTTTTCGCTCATGCCTGGCATCCTTGTCTTTCTGGTTGGTTTATTGTGGGTTCAGCGCGGCCAATGGCCGCCAAGTTGTGTCGCTAGGGCTTGCGCCTGCCGGTATTCTTCATCCAGGCGTGCGATCAATTGATCGACACCGGGCAAATCATTGATGTCACCTACACCCTGGCCGGCGGACCATACGGTCTTCCAGGCCTTGGCTTCATCATTGAGCGGTTTGAGTTTCGCCCCCGCATCCGCCACGCCCTTGCCTTGCAGAGCAGCCAGGTCGAAGCCGGCACTTTCCAGGCTCTGCCGCATGAAACTGGCCGGCACCCCGGACACTGCGGGAGTATGCACGATGTCCGCGGCTCTGGATGTGAGCAACATCTCTTTATAAGCGTCGGACGCGTGACTTTCCGTCGTGCCGATAAAACGCGTTCCGAAGTAGGCCAGATCCGCGCCAAGCAATTGCGCAGCCAGAATCTGATGGCCGTGGTTAAGGCATCCTGCAAGCAACAGGGTTTTATCGAAGAACTGCCGGATTTCAGCAATCAGTGCGAATGGGCTCCAGGTTCCTGCGTGCCCACCCGCACCGGCCGCAACGGCAATCAAACCGTCGACCCCCGCTTCGGCGGCTTTTTCGGCATGGCGGCGAGTGGTCACGTCGTGAAATACCAGGCCGCCATAGCCGTGAACCGCGTCCACCAATTCCTTCACCGCCCCCAGGCTGGTGATGACGATCGGCGCCTTGTGCTCGATACAGATTGCCAGGTCGGCCTGGAGTCGCGGGTTGCTGTGATGGACGATCAGATTGACTGCGTAGGGCGCCGGCTTTTCCAGGGTCGCCAAGCCCGCTTCGATTTCCTCCAGCCACGCCTTGAAGCCGCTGCTTTCACGTTGGTTCAACGCCGGGAAACTCCCGACGACACCGTTGCGGCAGCAGGCCAGTACCAGCTGCGGATTGGAAATGAGGAACATCGGTGCGACCACGACAGGCAGCCGCAGACGTTGTTCAAGCAGAGCGGGCAGCGACATTGGAGGTCCCTCTGATCAATGGATGCGGTTGGAATTAGAACGGCCGGACCACGACCAGGATTACAATAGCCAGCAATATCACGACCGGCACTTCATTGAACCAGCGATAAAAGACATGACTGCGGGTGTTTTCGCCACGGGCGAAGCGCTTAACCTGGGCACCGCACATATGGTGATAGCCGATTAGCAAGACGACCAGAGTCAGCTTTGCGTGCATCCAGCCGCCTTGGGTGAAGTAGGCGCTGGCATTGAGGCTGAGCAAGCCGATGCCGAACACCAGCGTGGCGATCATCGCCGGGCCCATGATGCCGCGATACAACTTGCGTTCCATGATGGAGAAGCGTTCCTTGCTGACGCTGTCTTCGCTTTGAGCGTGGTAGACGAACAGTCTAGGCAGGTAGAACAGGCCGGCAAACCAGCAGACCATGCTGACAATGTGAAGCGCTTTGAGCCATAGATAGAGCATTTTTGATTATTCCCAGGTTCACGGTAGGTTCGATAGTAGAGGTTAGCGCGGCCACACGTCACCTTGGCGGTTGTCGCAGCGCTGCGGGCGCCCTATCATCGACGGCTTTCCAGTGGTTCGTTGAGGGCAGGTTCATGGTCAAGGTCGGTATCGTCGGCGGCACGGGTTACACCGGTGTCGAACTGCTGCGTCTGTTGGCACAGCATCCGCAAGCTGAGGTGGTGGTCATTACCTCCCGATCCGAGGCCGGCCTGGCCGTCGCCGACATGTATCCGAACTTGCGGGGCCATTATGACGGCCTGGCGTTCAGCGTCCCTGACGTCAAGACCCTCGGGGCCTGCGATGTAGTGTTTTTCGCCACCCCCCATGGTGTCGCCCACGCTCTGGCGGGTGAGCTGCTGGCCGCGGGAACCAAGGTCATTGACCTGTCGGCAGACTTCCGTCTGCAGGACGCAGACGAATGGGCCAAGTGGTACGGTCAGCCCCACGGCGCACCGGAACTGCTGGACGAGGCGGTCTACGGCTTGCCGGAAGTCAATCGTGAAAAAATCAGGCAGGCACGGCTGATCGCGGTGCCGGGTTGCTATCCGACCGCGACGCAGTTGGGATTCCTGCCTTTGCTGGAGGCCGGTCTCGCCGATGCGTCGCGCTTGATCGCCGACTGCAAGTCGGGCGTCAGCGGCGCCGGTCGAGGTGCCAGCGTTGGCTCGTTGTACTCCGAAACATCGGAGAGCATGAAGGCCTACGCGGTCAAGGGGCATCGTCATTTGCCGGAGATTCGCCAAGGGTTGCGTCGCGCGGCAGGCAAGGACGTCGGCCTGACTTTCGTGCCGCACCTGACGCCCATGATCCGTGGTATCCATTCCACCCTCTACGCCACCGTGACCGATCGCTCCGTGGATCTGCAGGCGCTGTTCGAGAAGCGTTATGCCGATGAGCCGTTTGTCGACGTGATGCCGGCTGGCAGCCATCCGGAAACCCGCAGTGTCCGCGGCGCGAACGTATGCCGGATCGCTGTGCATCGCCCCCAGGATGGCGACCTGGTCGTGGTCTTGTCGGTAATCGACAACCTGGTCAAGGGCGCTTCCGGCCAAGCGGTACAGAACCTCAACATCCTCTTCGGGCTGGATGAGCGGCTGGGCCTGTCCCACGCTGGGATGCTGCCTTGATTAAGAGATGCAGGCTGTAAGCTACGAGCCCGTGGCTTATAGCTTGCGGCTTACAGCTGCTGCGCAAATAGTTGACCAATTTTGTCGGAGAAGCGGATAATGCCCGCCATCACGCATTATGGCGGCGTAAGCGCCGGGAGATATTCAGCATGAGCGTCGAAACCTTCACCCCCACGGCTTTGCAATTCACCCACGGTGCCGCGCACAAGGTGAAGAGCCTGGTCGATGAAGAGGGCAATGATCGTTTGAAGCTGCGCGTGTTCGTGACGGGCGGCGGTTGTTCAGGTTTTCAGTACGGCTTCACTTTCGATGAGGAAGTGGCCGAGGATGACACCATCGTCGAGCGCGAAGGCGTCAGCCTGGTGGTCGATCCGATGAGCTTCCAGTACCTGGCGGGTGCCGAGGTGGATTATCAGGAAGGCCTGGAAGGATCGCGCTTCGTGATCAAGAATCCTAACGCCACCACAACTTGTGGGTGCGGTTCTTCGTTTTCGATCTGATCGCTTCAATAAAAACGCCGCAGAGCCTTACGGCCCTGCGGCGTTTTTTTTGTCCGCGATTATTGATCTCAGGCCGGATAAATGGCGCCGAGTACGCGCGGGCCACGGGCCCCAGTGACACTTGGACGGTTGCCTGGAATACCCTCAAGACAGCAATGGGCGAGCCAGGCAAAGGCCATGGCTTCAACCCAATCCGGGTCCACGCCGTACACTGCCGTACTGCTGACTTTGGTAGCTGGTAGCAAGTCAGCCAGGCGCTTCATCAGTGTCTGGTTGTGTGCGCCACCGCCGCAGACCAGCAGCTCCTGCGTGTTCGGCTGGGCATGCTGGAGTGATTCGACGATGGTCAGGGCAGTCAGTTCAAGTAGTGCCGCCTGCACATCTTCAGGGGCGAAGGCTGGCAATTGCGATAGATGACGGGTCAGCCAGGACAGGTTGAATACTTCTCGTCCGGTACTTTTCGGGCCCTTGGTTACAAAGAAGGGGTCTCCAAGCAACGTCTTGAGCAAAGTCGGCTCTACTTTTCCGCTGGCTGCCCATTGGCCGTCACGATCAAAAGGCTCGCCTCGCTCCTGGTATATCCACGCATCCAGCAATACGTTGCCTGGGCCACAATCGAAACCTGATACGGGTTTTGCCAGCTCTATCAGGCTCAGATTGCTGAAGCCGCCGACATTCAGCACTGCACGAGGACCGACTCGTTCTTCGAACAGTGCTTCGTGAAATGCCGGAACCAGAGGCGCCCCCTGTCCTCCGGCGGCGACATCACGGCTGCGGAAATCGCTGACAACGGTGATGCCGGTCAATTCGCTCAAGAGTGCCGGGTTGCCGATCTGCACGGTAAATCCGCGGGCCGGTTCATGGCGAATGGTTTGGCCGTGGCTGCCAACCGCGGTGACGTCTTCAGGCTTGAGCTTCTGTTCGTCGAGTAAGGTATGGATGCCCTGCGCGGCCAGCTTTACCCAGTTCTGCTGGGCGATGGCGGAGCGGGCGATCTCATCGGGCCCACTGCTGCACAGTGCAAGCAACTCGGTGCGCAGGGGCGTGGGCATGGGTATGTAATGCGTGGCGATCAATTTGATCGCCGGGGCAAGTTCGATCAGCGCGATATCCAGGCCATCCAGGCTGGTCCCGGACATCACACCGATATAGAGCGCCATGGCTTAGCGCTTGCTCGAAGCCAGCAGGGTGGCTTTCTCTTGATCCATGCGAGCCATCAGAGGCTGGCTCTGAGCCAGGAAACGGGTGCGCTCGGATTTCGCAATCGGATCGGCCATCGGCAGCTTCTGGCCGAGCGGATCGACGTGAACGCCGTTGACCTGGAATTCATAGTGCAAGTGCGGGCCGGTGGACAGGCCAGTCGTGCCGATGTAGCCAATAACCTGGCCTTGCTTGACGGAGCCGCCGGTCTTCACGCCCTTGGCGAAACCTTGCATGTGGCCGTACAGCGTGCGGTAGGTGTTGCCGTGCTGGATGATCACGGTATTGCCATAACCGCCACGACGGCCGGCCAGCAGTACCTTGCCATCGCCGGCAGCCTTGATGGGCGTGCCGCGCGGAGCTGCGTAGTCGACGCCTTTGTGGGCGCGGATCTTGTTCAGGATAGGATGCTTGCGGCCTGCGGAAAACCTGGAGCTGATGCGGGCGAAGTCGACTGGAGTACGGATAAACGCCTTGCGCATGCTGTTGCCGTCAGCGGTGTAGTAGCTGCTGTTGCCCTGCTTGTTGGTGTAGCGCACCGCCGTATAGGTCTTGCCGCGGTTGGTGAAGCGCGCGGAAAGGATCGGTCCGTTGCCGACGCTTTTCCCATTGACCACTTTCTGTTCGTAGATGACGTCGAACTCGTCGCCCTGGCGAATATCCTGCGCGAAGTCGATGTCATAACCAAACACGCTGGCCATGTCCATGGTCAGGCTGTGGGAAAGGCCGGCGCGGGCGGCCGACTGGGACAGCGAACTATTGATGACGCCGTGAACATAGGCGGAGCGCACGGTAGGTTTGGTGGTGACGCGGTTGAATACATAACCCTTTTCGTTTTTGGTCAGGGTGATACTTTCCAGATCGCTCAGCTTGGTGTGCAGGTTGGTCAGCTGCCCGTCTGGATTGAGTTCGAATTCGAGTTTCTGGCCACGTTGCAGTTGAGTGAACTGTTTGGCTTGCTTGTCGCTGGCCAGGATTTCATGGACTGAGGTTGAGGGCAGGCCCACCTTTTCGAAGAGAGTGGAGAGTGTGTCGCCCTTGGCAACAATCACTTCACGGTGGTCCGGTCCTTTCTTCTCTTCTGCAACAGGAGCTTCTACCTGTGCGGTGGCGTTTGCAGTGTCTTTCGCGCTTTCTTCAATCTGCGCAAAAGGCGAGGCGGCCGGTTCGTTTGTGGCTTGAACGGCTTCGGCGGCGTCTTGTTCTTGTGTCAGTTGTTCAGCGGGACTTTCCAGTTCAAGACTCAGAGTCGTCTTTTTGGCTTCGACATCGCTGGAAGGAAATACCAGGAGCGCCAGGCTAAGGAGGGCGGCGATACCACTTGCGGCGAGCAGGTGGGTCTTTGGGTAAAGCGGCGGCGCTTTAGACGGTTCGGTGGTCATAGGTAATTTGACTTTTGAAAAGATGCATTGGAAAAGATGAATGACATGATGAAGATGAAATAACTGTATAAAATATAACCAAAACCCCTGCGAAGCAAGCCCGCGGACGCTCTGTCTATGGGATTGGCGTCCGTGCACCTGGCAAACCTTGTATTTGGTGCGCGATCTTGTATGGTTGGGGCCCTTTGAATCTGAGCCTTGCGGGTCTGTTATGAAGTCGGTTGAAGAGCAGCTAGCGCTGATCAAACGTGGTGCGGAAGAACTGTTGGTCGAGTCCGAGCTGATCGAAAAGCTCAAACGCGGGCAGCCGCTGCGTATCAAGGCCGGTTTCGACCCGACGGCGCCCGATCTGCACCTGGGGCATACCGTGCTTATTAATAAGCTGCGTCAATTCCAGGACCTGGGGCATCAGGTTATCTTCCTTATAGGCGACTTCACCGGCATGATCGGTGATCCGAGCGGCAAAAGTGCCACGCGTCCTCCGCTGACTCGTGAGCAGGTTCTCGACAACGCCGAGACCTACAAGACTCAGGTCTTCAAGATTCTTGACCCGGCCAAGACCGAAGTGGCTTTCAACTCCACCTGGATGGATCAGATGGGGCCGGCGGATTTCATACGCCTGACTTCCCAATACACCGTAGCTCGCATGCTCGAGCGCGACGATTTCGACAAGCGTTATACAACCAATCAGCCAATCGCCATCCATGAGTTCCTCTACCCGCTTGTGCAGGGTTATGACTCGGTCGCATTGCGTGCGGACGTCGAGCTTGGTGGTACCGATCAGAAGTTCAACCTGCTGATGGGGCGTGAGCTGCAGCGCGGCTACGGACAAGAGGCTCAGTGCATCCTGACCATGCCATTGCTGGAAGGTCTGGATGGCGTGAAGAAGATGTCCAAGTCGCTGGGCAACTACGTCGGGATCCAGGAGGCGCCGGGCGTCATGTACGGCAAGTTGGTTTCCATTCCTGATGTGCTGATGTGGCGTTATTTCGAGTTGTTGAGCTTCCGCTCCATGGATGAGATCAATGCTTTCCGAGCCGATGTGGAGGCGGGCGCTAATCCGCGTGACATCAAGATCAAGCTGGCCGAAGAGATCGTTGCCCGTTTCCACGGGGAAGAGGCTGCGGCCAACGCTCATCGCGCGGCGGGTAATCGCATGAAGGATGGCGAGCTGCCGGATGACCTGCCGGAGATCGAATTGACTGCTGCCGAGGATATGCCGATTGCGGCGGTTCTGAATAAGGCGGGCTTGGTCAAGAATGCTGCGGTGGCGCGAGACCTCTTGGGTTCGGGCGGCGTGCGTATAGATGGTGAGGTCGTGGATCGTACCTTTATATATAAGCTCGGCTCCACTCATGTGTGTCAGGCCGGCAAGAAGGCTTTCGCACGTATTACGCTCAAATCCGAAT
>NZ_CP071646.1:557500-892500 GCF_051132005.1 Pseudomonas sp. Z1-14
CCATCGCTCAACGGATAAAAGGTACTCCGGGGATAACAGGCTGATACCGCCCAAGAGTTCATATCGACGGCGGTGTTTGGCACCTCGATGTCGGCTCATCACATCCTGGGGCTGAAGCCGGTCCCAAGGGTATGGCTGTTCGCCATTTAAAGTGGTACGCGAGCTGGGTTTAGAACGTCGTGAGACAGTTCGGTCCCTATCTGCCGTGGACGTTTGAGATTTGAGAGGGGCTGCTCCTAGTACGAGAGGACCGGAGTGGACGAACCTCTGGTGTTCCGGTTGTCACGCCAGTGGCATTGCCGGGTAGCTATGTTCGGAAAAGATAACCGCTGAAAGCATCTAAGCGGGAAACTTGCCTCAAGATGAGATCTCACTGGGACCTTGAGTCCCCTGAAGGGCCGTCGAAGACTACGACGTTGATAGGCAGGGTGTGTAAGCGCTGTGAGGCGTTGAGCTAACCTGTACTAATTGCCCGTGAGGCTTGACCATATAACACCCAAGCAATCTGTAGACTCGAAAGAGGCCAGATTGCGGTGTGTGAAGACGAAATGAACCGAAAGTTCGAGTCAAAACCCACAAACTATCGCATACCCATTCGCTGGAACGTGACCGCAAGGCACGCGCTGGCTACCGAATTTCTTGACGACCATAGAGCATTGGAACCACCTGATCCCATCCCGAACTCAGAAGTGAAACGATGCATCGCCGATGGTAGTGTGGGGTTTCCCCATGTGAGAGTAGGTCATCGTCAAGATTAAATTCCGAAACCCCTATCTGCTGACGCAGGTAGGGGTTTTGTTTTGCCCGCAGGAAAGCGCTTGGGTGTTTCTATGCAACCGTCTTGTGCATGGCTATCATGCGGGCCTCGTTATCAGGCGCAGTTCGTATGCTCACGTTGCTAAAACTTCTGAAGGACGGCCGTTTCCATTCGGGCCAGGCGCTGGGTGCTGGGTTAGGTATCAGTCGTAGTGCGGTATGGAAACAATTACAGCACCTGGAGGCGGAATTAGGCTTGTCTGTGCATAAGGTTCGGGGTAAGGGGTATCGCCTGGCGAAGCCGCTGTTGCTTTTGGATGCGGCCCAAATCCGCGCGGCAGAAGGCTGTGAGTGGCCTGTTCACCTGTTTGATTCCATTGACTCCACTAATGCCGAAGCGCTGCGGTCCATCGGGCGTGGCGTGGAAGCGCCATTCCTTGTTCTGGCCGAGCGGCAAATAGCCGGTCGGGGACGTCGCGGCCGCAAATGGGTCAGCCCATTCGCCGAAAACCTCTATTACAGCCTGGTGCTGCGCATTGACGGTGGCATGCGGCAGATTGAGGGGCTTAGTCTTGTCGTCGGGCTCGCTGTCATGCATTCGTTGCGTGACATGGGAGTCGTTGAGGCAGGCTTGAAGTGGCCTAACGATGTGTTGGTAGGTGAAAAGAAAATCGCCGGCATACTGCTTGAGCTGGTAGGGGACCCTGCGGACGTTTGTCACGTTGTCCTGGGTGTCGGGATAAACGTGAATATGCAATCGACTGATGAGGTTGATCAGCAGTGGACGTCCATGAGTCTTGAAGCGGGTCGTGATTTTGACCGGAACGAGTTGGTGGCGCGAATGAGTGGAAAGCTTCAGGGGTATCTGGAGCTGCATCATGCGTCGGGATTTGCAGCGATCCAGTCGGAGTGGGAGCAATACCATTTGTGGCAGGGGCGGGCTGTGTCGCTGATTGCCGGTATCAATCGGATTGACGGCGTGGTGATGGGCATTGATCGCCAAGGTGCGCTGCGTTTGAAGGTGGATGGTGTGGAAAAGATATTCAGTGGTGGCGAGCTCAGCTTGAGGTTGCGTGATGATTCTTGAGCTTGATTGCGGCAATAGTTTTATCAAGTGGCGCGTTGTTCGTGCAGATGGCGTCACCCCTGTCGGCGGTGGGGTAGTCGGCTCGGATAGCGATTTGCTTGCGAGCCTGACAGGCTCAGATAAATTTCAGCTGAAAAAATGCCGTCTTGTCAGCGTCAGGACTTCTGAGGAGACCGATTCGTTGGTCGCCTCCCTGGTAGAGACATTTGGCGTCTCCGTGGCTCGCGCAACACCTACCCAGGAGATGGCGGGCGTTACAAACGGTTATGAAGACTATGAGCGCTTGGGGCTTGATCGATGGCTGGCTTTGCTCGGTGGGTACCACCTGGCTTCGGGCGCATGCCTGGTTCTGGATTTTGGTACGGCAATCACGGCAGATTTCGTAGCGCCTGACGGGCAGCACTTGGGAGGGTTCATCTGCCCTGGTATGCCTCTGATGCGTAACCAGTTGCGTACCCATACCCGGCGAATCCGCTATGACGATACTGCTGCAGAACGGGCTCACGAGAGTCTTGCTCCTGGCAGGGCAACGGTCGAGGCGGTGGAGCGTGGCTGTATGCTGATGTTGAGAGGCTTCGTGCTGACTCAGCTCGAATTGGCGCGGCAATATTGGGGAGAGGATTTCGAGGTGTTTCTAACGGGAGGGGATGCCGATCTGGTTTCCGGGGTTGTTCCAGATGCCAAGGTCGTGCCTGACCTGGTTTTTGTTGGTTTGGCGATGGCTTGTCCTTTGTCTTGAGGTTTTTTATGCGGTGGCTATTTTTGTTGTTGCTGGTTTTAAATGGCTTCTATTACATCTGGCATCAGCAAGAGGTCCCGCTTCGCGCCAAGGATGTCACTCCGCTGAGCCTGTATCGAGGTTCGCAGCAAGACATTCATCTCCTGAGCGAGACGGCGGATGCGCTAGTCAGGCGTGAGCCGGGTAAATCGAGTGAAGGGCAAAAGAACTGCAACTACCTGGGTGGCTTCGTTCGCCCGGAGCTGGCCAGGCAACTGGAGCAGCGACTGGTTTCTTCGGGGGTTGCGGGCCGTACCGTTACGTTTAGCTCGCCAGCGTCTCCAGAGTCTGGTGGATTCTGGGTCCAGGTTCAACCGGACAGCGCGGCTAAGATGAATGAGGTGCTGCTTCAAAACCTTTCCAAAGAATTCAATGAGTTAAAACATAAAATAATGCCTTGCGAGGGGGTTGCGCCTGCTGGGTAGTTTGCATAGAATGGCGCCCGCTTCGCAGTGAAGACCTTTAACGGTCATCGGTACGAAGCGGCGTCAACGCAGCTAACCTCAGGTTTTTTATGAGAAAATGCTTGACAGAAGGCTGGCATGATATAGAATGCCGGCTCGCTTAGGAGGGGTTCCCGAGCGGCCAAAGGGATCAGACTGTAAATCTGACGTCTACGACTTCGAAGGTTCGAATCCTTCCCCCTCCACCAGTTTTAGCGTGAGCTGCAAGCTCCGCGGGTATAGTTTAGTGGTAGAACCTCAGCCTTCCAAGCTGATGATGCGGGTTCGATTCCCGCTACCCGCTCCAAGTTTGCAGGTTGTGCAAAGTGTTTTGCTCTTGTAGCTCAGTTGGTAGAGCACACCCTTGGTAAGGGTGAGGTCAGCGGTTCAAATCCGCTCAAGAGCTCCATATTACAAGGCAGATATGAAAATATCTGCCTTTGTTTTAATGGCTCGTGTGACTCGCTAAATTCTTCTCCTAGGGGTGATTTCGATGGCTAAGGAAAAGTTCGAACGTAATAAGCCGCACGTCAACGTTGGTACCATCGGTCACGTCGACCACGGTAAAACCACGCTGACCGCTGCTCTGACCCGTGTCTGCTCCGAAGTTTTCGGTTCGGCCAAGGTTGACTTCGACAAGATCGACAGCGCCCCGGAAGAAAAAGCTCGCGGTATCACCATCAACACCGCTCACGTTGAATACGATTCGGCCGTGCGTCACTACGCACACGTTGACTGCCCAGGTCACGCCGACTACGTAAAAAACATGATCACCGGTGCTGCCCAGATGGACGGCGCGATCCTGGTTTGCTCGGCCGCCGATGGTCCGATGCCACAAACCCGTGAGCACATCCTGCTGTCCCGTCAGGTAGGCGTTCCGTACATCGTTGTCTTCCTGAACAAGGCTGACATGGTTGACGACGCTGAGCTGCTGGAGCTGGTTGAGATGGAAGTGCGCGACCTGTTGAGCACTTACGATTTCCCAGGTGATGACACTCCAATCATCATCGGTTCGGCTCTGATGGCTCTGAACGGCCAAGACGACAACGAAATGGGCACCACTGCGGTGAAGAAGCTGGTTGAGACTCTGGACAGCTACATTCCAGAGCCTGAGCGTGCTATCGACAAGCCGTTCCTGATGCCAATCGAAGACGTATTCTCGATCTCCGGTCGCGGTACTGTTGTGACTGGTCGTGTTGAGCGTGGCATCGTCCGTATCCAGGAAGAAGTTGAGATCGTCGGTCTGCGCGACACTCAGAAAACTACCTGCACCGGCGTTGAAATGTTCCGCAAGCTGCTCGACGAAGGTCGTGCTGGCGAGAACTGCGGCGTGCTGCTGCGCGGCACCAAGCGTGACGACGTTGAGCGTGGCCAGGTTCTGGTCAAGCCAGGCACTGTCAAGCCGCACACCAAGTTCACTGCAGAAGTTTACGTTCTGAGCAAGGAAGAAGGCGGTCGTCATACTCCGTTCTTCAAAGGCTACCGTCCACAGTTCTACTTCCGTACAACTGACGTGACTGGTAACTGCGAGCTGCCAGAAGGCGTTGAAATGGTAATGCCGGGTGACAACATCCAGATGACTGTCACTCTGATCAAGACCATCGCGATGGAAGACGGTCTGCGTTTCGCTATCCGTGAAGGCGGTCGTACCGTCGGCGCCGGCGTCGTAGCCAAAGTCATCGAGTAAACAGTTGTAATGTCTTTTTCGGGCCGGCATAATGGTCGGCCTGATTTTGTTTTAGGTCAGTAGCTCAATTGGCAGAGCGACGGTCTCCAAAACCGTAGGTTGGGGGTTCGATTCCCTCCTGACCTGCCAGATTCACTTGGTGTGTCTGGCTTTCTTTTCACAGGATCTTCATAGATGACTCCTAAAGCTGAAGCTCAAGGCTCTCGCTTCGATCTGCTCAAGTGGCTAGTGGTAGTCGCTTTGGTGGTTGTTGGCGTTGTTGGCAATCAGTATTTTTCTGCTTCGCCGATCCTGTACCGTGTACTTGCATTGCTCGCTATTGCTGCTGTTGCTGCCTTTGTAGGCCTGCAAACAGCCAAGGGCAAGTCTTTCTTTGTACTCGCTAAGGAAGCTCGCACCGAGATTCGTAAAGTCGTATGGCCGACTCGCCAAGAAACCACGCAGACCACGTTGATCGTTGTGGCTGTTGTTCTGGTAATGGCGTTGCTGTTGTGGGGGCTTGATTCCCTGCTCGGCTGGCTTGTTTCCTTGATTGTTGGCTAAGGGTGTCCCGTGGCTAAGCGTTGGTACGTTGTGCATGCTTACTCGGGTTACGAGAAGCATGTCATGCGCTCGCTGATAGAGCGCGTAAAGCTGGCTGGCATGGAAGATGGCTTTGGCGAGATTCTGGTCCCCACTGAAGAAGTAGTGGAGATGCGTAACGGCCAGAAGCGCAAAAGTGAACGCAAGTTCTTTCCAGGCTATGTGCTGGTACAGATGGATATGAACGAAGGGACTTGGCACTTGGTCAAGGATACCCCTCGGGTGATGGGCTTCATCGGCGGAACCGCCGACAAGCCTGCGCCTATCACTGACAAAGAGGCAGAAGCAATTCTGCGTCGCGTCGCTGATGGTAGCGACAAGCCGAAGCCGAAGACGTTGTTTGAACCAGGTGAAGTTGTACGGGTCACTGATGGTCCATTCGCCGATTTCAACGGTACGGTCGAAGAAGTTAACTACGAAAAGAGCCGGATCCAAGTGGCAGTGCTCATTTTCGGTCGCTCTACTCCGGTAGAGCTGGAGTTCAGTCAGGTCGAAAAGGTCTGATTGAGCAGGCATCCCAACCCCGCAGCCCAAGGCTGTGGGGTTTTGTCGTCACTGGGATAAACGCGCAAGCAACCGGGGAGCCTTTCGAGGCGTTCGAACCCGTAATTGGAGTGCCTCATGGCCAAGAAGATTACCGCTTACATCAAGCTGCAAGTGAAGGCCGCTCAGGCTAACCCAAGCCCACCCGTTGGTCCTGCACTGGGTCAGCACGGCGTGAACATCATGGAATTCTGCAAGGCTTTCAACGCCCGTACCCAGGGTCTTGAGCCAGGTCTGCCGACTCCAGTGATCATCACTGTCTACAGCGACCGTAGCTTCACTTTCGAAACAAAAAGCACCCCTGCTTCGGTTCTGCTGAAGAAGGCTGCAGGTTTGACCAGCGGTTCCGCTCGTCCAAACACCGTTAAGGTTGGCACCGTTACCCGTGCTCAGCTGGAAGAAATCGCGAAAACCAAAAACGCGGATCTGACTGCAGCTGATATGGATGCAGCCGTGCGTACTATCGCCGGTTCTGCTCGTAGCATGGGCCTTAACGTGGAGGGTGTGTAATGGCTAAGCTGACCAAGCGTCAAAAGGCTATCGCCGGCAAAATCGAAGCAGGCAAGGCCTACAACTTTGTAGACGCCGCCGCTCTGCTGGCCGAGCTGTCGACTGTCAAGTTCAGCGAGTCGTTCGACGTTGCTGTAAACCTGGGCGTTGACCCACGTAAATCCGACCAGGTCGTTCGTAGCGCTACCGTGCTGCCACACGGCACTGGCAAGACCGTACGTGTTGCCGTGTTCACCCAGGGCCCTGCAGCTGAAGCTGCTCTGGCTGCTGGCGCTGATCGCGTAGGCATGGACGACCTGGCTGCCGAAATGAAAGGCGGCGACCTGAACTATGACGTCGTGATCGCATCCCCGGATGCCATGCGTGTTGTAGGTCAGTTGGGTCAGATCCTCGGTCCACGTGGCCTGATGCCTAACCCTAAGGTTGGTACCGTGACTCCAGACGTAGCCACCGCGGTTAAAAACGCCAAGGCTGGTCAGGTTCGTTATCGCACCGACAAAAACGGCATCATCCACACTTCCGTTGGCAAGATCGGCTTCGACGCCGTCAAGCTGAAGGAAAACGTTGAAGCCCTGATCGCTGATCTGAAGCGTATCAAGCCAGCTTCTTCGAAAGGTATCTACGTCAAGCGCGTTACCCTGAGCACCACTATGGGCCCAGGTCTGATCATCGATCAGAGCTCGCTCGACGCGTAAGACTCAGGTTGGCGCAAGCGATTGCGCCAATCACATATTGGGGTCCCTGCCTGGCGGGGGCTGTCCAAGACCGTAGGCGACGCAAGTCTTAAACCACAAGCCTACGCAGATGGTGCTCCCGGTTCCTTACCGAATCAGACACCAAAACGACATTCGGTTTCGATCGGATGAAACGGTAACAAGCAGGAGTTAAACCCGTGGCAATTAATCTCGAAGACAAGAAGGCCATCGTCGCTGAAGTCAACGAGGCTGCCAAAGTCGCTCTGTCCGCTGTCGTGGCTGATGCCCGTGGCGTAACAGTAGGCGCAATGACCGGACTCCGTAAAGAGGCCCGTGAAGCTGGCGTTTATGTACGTGTCGTACGTAACACCCTGCTCAAGCGCGCTGTTGCTGACACTGAATACAGTGTTCTCAACGACGTGTTCACCGGCCCGACCCTGATCGCGTTCTCCAAAGATCATCCAGGCGCTGCTGCCCGTTTGTTCAAGGAATTCGCCAAGGGTCAGGACAAGTTCGAGATCAAGGCAGCTGCGTTCGAGGGCAAGTTCCTCGCAGCTAATCAGATCGATGTACTGGCAACACTGCCGACCCGCGACGAAGCCATTTCGCAGTTGATGAGCGTGATTCAAGGCGCCACCAGCAAGCTGGCTCGTACTCTGGCTGCAGTTCGCGAGCAAAAAGAAGCTGCCGCGGCCTAAGGCTGAGCACTTTCTCTCGCGCTTTTTTGTTTATTTCGATGGCCGCGTAGGCCGTCCCCCAATTCAGGAAATACAGTAATGTCTATCTCCCAAGACGATATCCTCAACGCCGTAGCTGAAATGTCGGTTCTGCAGGTTGTTGAGCTGATCAAAGCTTTCGAAGAAAAATTCGGCGTTTCCGCTGCTGCTGCTTCCGCTGGTCCAGCTGCTGCTGCCGCTGTTGTTGAAGAGCAAACCGAATTCAACGTCATGCTGACCGAAGCTGGCGAGAAGAAAGTTAACGTGATCAAGGCAGTACGTGAACTGACCGGTCTGGGCCTGAAAGAAGCCAAGGCTGTAGTTGACGGCGCTCCTGCCATGGTTCTGGAAGCTGTTGCCAAAGACGCAGCTGACAAAGCCAAAGCAGTACTGGAAGAAGCAGGCGCTAAAGTCGAGCTGAAGTAAGCATCGACTTTGCGTCTCCAGCCCGAGCGTTAAGCGACAGGCTGATGGCTGGTGGCTCTTGCCACCGGCCTTTTTCCGTTATTGGCAGCCGACTGGGTCGGTGCTGATCACGCGCTGTAACCACCCGATGTGGTGGCGCAAACCAAGGGGTTTGCACGATTTTCTGGCTGCTCCCGTCGGGAGGGGCCAAACAAGCAGGTGACCAAGCTGGGGAACGCTGATGGCTTACTCATATACTGAGAAAAAACGTATCCGCAAGGACTTTAGCAAGTTGCCGGACGTCATGGATGTGCCGTACCTCCTGGCCATCCAGCTGGATTCGTATCGTGAATTCTTGCAAGCGGGAGCGACTAAAGATCAGTTCCGCGACGTGGGCCTGCATGCGGCCTTCAAATCCGTTTTCCCGATCATCAGCTACTCCGGCAATGCTGCGCTGGAGTACGTCGGTTATCGCCTGGGCGAACCGGCATTTGATGTCAAAGAATGCGTATTGCGCGGTGTGACTTACGCCGTACCTTTGCGGGTAAAAGTGCGCCTGATCATTTTCGACAAAGAATCGTCGAACAAAGCGATCAAGGACATCAAAGAGCAAGAAGTCTACATGGGTGAAATCCCCCTGATGACTGAAAACGGTACCTTCGTAATCAACGGTACCGAGCGTGTAATTGTTTCCCAGCTGCACCGTTCTCCGGGCGTGTTCTTCGACCACGACCGTGGCAAGACGCACAGCTCCGGCAAACTGCTCTACTCCGCGCGCATCATTCCTTACCGCGGTTCGTGGCTGGACTTCGAGTTCGACCCGAAAGACTGCGTATTCGTGCGTATCGACCGTCGTCGCAAGCTGCCTGCATCGGTATTGCTGCGCGCGCTCGGCTATACCACCGAGGAAGTGCTGGACGCGTTCTACACAACCAATGTCTTCCATGTGCAGGGTGAAAACCTGAGCCTGGAGTTGGTGCCTCAGCGCCTGCGCGGTGAAATCGCCGTCCTGGATATCCAGGATGACAAGGGCAAGGTTATTGTCGAGCAAGGTCGTCGTATCACCGCTCGCCACATCAACCAGCTGGAAAAAGCCGGGATCAAAGAGCTGCAGGTGCCGATGGACTACGTCCTGGGTCGCACCACCGCCAAGGTCATCGTGCATCCGGCCACTGGCGAGATCATTGCCGAGTGCAACACCGAGCTGACCACCGAGATCCTGGCGAAAATCGCCAAGGCTCAGGTTGTTCGCATCGAGACTCTGTACACCAACGATATCGACTGCGGTCCGTTCATCTCCGATACGCTGAAGATCGACTCCACCGGCAACCAACTGGAAGCCCTGGTCGAGATCTATCGCATGATGCGTCCTGGCGAGCCGCCAACCAAGGATGCCGCCGAGACCCTGTTCAACAACCTGTTCTTCAGCCCTGAGCGCTATGACCTGTCTGCGGTCGGCCGGATGAAGTTCAACCGTCGTATCGGTCGTACCGAGATCGAAGGTTCGGGCGTGCTGAACAAGGACGACATCGTTGCGGTGCTCAAGACCCTGGTCGACATCCGTAACGGCAAAGGCATCGTCGATGACATCGACCACCTGGGTAACCGTCGTGTCCGCTGCGTAGGCGAGATGGCCGAGAACCAGTTCCGTGTTGGCCTGGTGCGTGTCGAGCGCGCGGTCAAGGAACGTCTGTCGATGGCTGAAAGCGAAGGCCTGATGCCGCAAGACCTGATCAACGCCAAGCCAGTAGCTGCGGCGGTGAAGGAGTTCTTCGGTTCGAGCCAGCTGTCGCAGTTCATGGACCAGAACAACCCGCTGTCCGAGATCACCCACAAGCGTCGTGTCTCCGCACTCGGCCCAGGCGGTCTGACTCGTGAGCGTGCAGGCTTCGAAGTTCGTGACGTACACCCGACTCACTACGGTCGCGTATGCCCGATCGAAACGCCGGAAGGTCCGAACATCGGTCTGATCAACTCCCTGGCTGCCTATGCGCGCACCAACCAGTACGGTTTCCTTGAGAGCCCGTACCGTGTGGTGAAAGACGCCCTGGTTACCGACGAGATCGTATTCCTGTCCGCCATCGAAGAAGCTGATCATGTGATCGCCCAGGCTTCGGCCACGATGAACGACAAGAAAGTCCTGACCGACGAGCTGGTAGCTGTTCGTCACTTGAACGAGTTCACCGTCAAGGCGCCGGAAGACGTCACCCTGATGGACGTATCGCCCAAGCAGGTAGTTTCGGTTGCTGCGTCGCTGATCCCGTTCCTCGAGCACGACGACGCCAACCGTGCGTTGATGGGTTCCAACATGCAGCGTCAAGCTGTACCGACCCTGCGTGCCGACAAGCCGCTGGTAGGTACCGGCATGGAGCGTAACGTTGCCCGTGACTCCGGCGTTTGCGTCGTGGCTCGTCGTGGTGGCGTGATCGACTCCGTCGATGCCAGCCGTATCGTGGTTCGTGTTGCCGATGACGAAGTTGAAACTGGCGAAGCCGGTGTCGACATCTACAACCTGACCAAGTACACCCGCTCCAACCAGAACACCTGCATCAACCAGCGTCCGCTGGTGAGCAAGGGTGATCGGGTTCAGCGCAGCGACATCATGGCCGACGGCCCGTCCACCGACATGGGTGAACTGGCACTGGGTCAGAACATGCGCATCGCGTTCATGGCATGGAACGGCTTCAACTTCGAAGACTCCATCTGCCTGTCCGAGCGTGTGGTTCAGGAAGACCGCTTCACCACGATCCACATTCAGGAACTGACCTGTGTGGCCCGTGACACCAAGCTTGGCCCGGAAGAAATCACTGCGGACATCCCGAACGTGGGTGAGGCTGCACTGAACAAGCTGGACGAAGCGGGTATCGTTTACGTAGGTGCCGAAGTAGGCGCAGGCGACATCCTGGTCGGCAAGGTCACTCCGAAAGGCGAGACCCAACTGACTCCGGAAGAGAAACTGCTGCGTGCCATCTTCGGTGAAAAAGCCAGCGACGTGAAAGACACCTCCCTGCGTGTGCCTACCGGCACCAAGGGTACCGTCATCGACGTACAGGTCTTCACCCGTGACGGTGTCGAGCGTGATGCTCGTGCATTGTCCATCGAGAAGACTCAGCTCGACGAGATCCGCAAGGATCTGAACGAAGAGTTCCGTATCGTTGAAGGCGCGACTTTCGAACGTCTGCGTTCCGCTCTGGTAGGCCACAAGGCCGAAGGCGGCGCAGGCCTGAAGAAAGGTCAGGAAATCACCGACGAAGTTCTCGACGGCCTTGAGCATGGTCAGTGGTTCAAACTGCGCATGGCTGAAGACGCTCTGAACGAGCAGCTCGAGAAGGCCCAGGCCTACATCGTTGATCGCCGCCGTCTGCTGGACGACAAGTTCGAAGACAAGAAGCGCAAACTGCAGCAGGGCGATGACCTGGCTCCAGGCGTGCTGAAGATCGTCAAGGTTTACCTGGCAATCCGTCGTCGTATCCAGCCGGGCGACAAGATGGCCGGTCGTCACGGTAACAAAGGTGTGGTCTCCGTGATCATGCCGGTTGAAGACATGCCGCACGATGCCAATGGCACCCCGGTCGATGTGGTCCTCAACCCGCTGGGCGTACCTTCGCGTATGAACGTTGGTCAGATCCTCGAAACCCACCTGGGCCTCGCGGCCAAAGGTCTGGGCGAGAAGATCAACCGCATGATCGAAGAGCAGCGCAAGGTCGCCGACCTGCGTAAGTTCCTGCACGAGATCTACAACGAGATCGGCGGGCGCAACGAAGAGCTGGATACCTTCTCCGACCAGGAAATCCTGGACCTGGCGAAGAACCTGCGCGGCGGCGTTCCAATGGCTACCCCGGTGTTCGACGGTGCCAAGGAAAGCGAAATCAAGGCCATGCTGAAACTGGCAGACCTGCCGGAAAGCGGCCAGATGCAGCTTTTCGACGGCCGTACCGGCAACAAGTTCGAGCGTCCGGTTACCGTTGGCTACATGTACATGCTGAAGCTGAACCACTTGGTAGACGACAAGATGCACGCTCGTTCTACCGGTTCTTACAGCCTGGTTACCCAGCAGCCGCTGGGTGGTAAGGCGCAGTTCGGTGGTCAGCGTTTCGGGGAGATGGAGGTCTGGGCACTGGAAGCGTACGGTGCTGCTTACACTCTGCAAGAAATGCTCACAGTGAAGTCGGACGATGTGAACGGCCGGACCAAGATGTACAAGAACATCGTGGACGGCGATCACCGTATGGAGCCGGGCATGCCCGAGTCCTTCAACGTGTTGATCAAGGAAATTCGTTCCCTCGGCATCGATATCGATCTGGAAACCGAATAACACGTGACGCGAATCGAGAGCGGGGCTGTCTTGCCCGCTCTCTGCTCCGCCAGGAGGAAAGGCCTTGAAAGACCTACTGAATTTGCTGAAAAACCAGGGTCAAGTCGAAGAGTTCGATGCCATCCGTATTGGATTGGCCTCGCCTGAGATGATCCGTTCGTGGTCGTTCGGTGAAGTTAAAAAGCCGGAAACCATCAACTACCGTACGTTCAAACCCGAGCGTGACGGCCTGTTCTGCGCCAAGATCTTTGGCCCGGTAAAGGATTACGAGTGCCTGTGCGGTAAGTACAAGCGCTTGAAGCATCGCGGCGTGATCTGCGAGAAGTGCGGCGTTGAAGTTGCGCTGGCAAAAGTTCGTCGTGAGCGCATGGCGCACATCGAGCTGGCTTCGCCGGTTGCCCACATCTGGTTCCTGAAATCGCTGCCGTCCCGTATCGGCTTGCTGATGGACATGACCCTGCGTGATATCGAGCGCGTTCTCTACTTCGAGAGCTATGTCGTTATCGATCCAGGCATGACCACCCTTGAAAAAGGTCAGTTGCTCAACGACGAGCAATACTTCGAAGCGCTGGAAGAGTTCGGCGACGATTTCGATGCCCGCATGGGTGCCGAAGCTGTCCGCGAGCTGCTGCACGCTATCGACCTGGAGCACGAGATTGGTCGTCTGCGCGAAGAGATTCCGCAAACCAACTCCGAAACCAAGATCAAGAAGCTGTCCAAGCGTCTGAAGTTGATGGAAGCCTTCCAGGGTTCCGGCAACCTGCCAGAGTGGATGGTGCTGACCGTTCTGCCGGTACTGCCGCCAGACCTGCGTCCACTGGTTCCGCTTGATGGCGGTCGTTTCGCGACTTCCGACCTCAACGATCTGTATCGTCGAGTGATCAACCGTAACAACCGCTTGAAGCGCCTGCTCGATCTGTCCGCTCCGGACATCATCGTGCGCAACGAAAAGCGTATGTTGCAGGAAGCGGTCGACGCACTGCTCGACAACGGTCGCCGTGGCCGCGCTATCACCGGTTCGAACAAGCGTCCTCTGAAATCCCTGGCTGACATGATCAAGGGTAAGCAAGGTCGTTTCCGTCAGAACTTGCTCGGTAAGCGTGTTGACTACTCGGGTCGTTCGGTAATTACCGTAGGTCCGACCCTGCGTCTGCACCAGTGCGGTCTGCCTAAGAAGATGGCACTGGAACTGTTCAAGCCGTTCATTTTCGGCAAGCTGGAAATGCGTGGTCTCGCTACCACCATCAAAGCTGCCAAGAAAATGGTCGAGCGCGAGCTGCCAGAGGTCTGGGACGTTCTTGCCGAAGTGATTCGCGAACACCCGGTGCTGCTCAACCGTGCACCGACCCTTCACCGTCTGGGTATCCAGGCGTTTGAACCGGTACTGATCGAAGGCAAGGCTATCCAGCTGCACCCTCTGGTCTGTGCTGCGTACAACGCCGACTTCGACGGCGACCAGATGGCCGTGCACGTACCGCTGACGCTGGAAGCCCAGCTCGAAGCGCGTGCGTTGATGATGTCGACCAACAACATCCTGTCGCCAGCCAACGGTGAGCCAATCATCGTTCCGTCGCAGGACGTTGTATTGGGTCTGTACTACATGACGCGTGAAGCGATCAACGCCAAGGGCGAAGGTCGTGTTTTCGCGGACCTGCAGGAAGTTGACCGGGTGTTCCGTGCCGGCGAAGCCGCGCTGCACGCCAAGGTCAAGGTGCGAATCAACGAGACCGTTAACGATCGTGATGGTGGCAGCGTCAAGAACACTCGCATCGTCGACACCACTGTTGGCCGTGCGCTGTTGTTCCAGGTTGTTCCACCTGGCCTGTCGTTTGACGTCGTCAACCTGCCGATGAAGAAAAAGGCGATCTCCAAGCTGATCAACCAGTGCTACCGCGTGGTTGGTCTGAAAGAGACCGTGATCTTCGCTGACCAGCTGATGTACACCGGTTTTGCCTATTCGACCATCTCCGGCGTTTCCATCGGTGTTAACGACTTCGTTATCCCGGATGAAAAAGCCCGCATCATCGGTGCTGCCACCGAGGAAGTGAAAGAGATCGAGAGCCAGTACGCGTCCGGCCTGGTAACCCAGGGCGAGAAGTACAACAAGGTAATCGACCTCTGGTCGAAGGCGAACGACGAAGTATCCAAGGCGATGATGGCCAACCTCTCGAAAGAGAAGGTCATCGACCGCCACGGCAACGAAGTCGATCAGGAATCGTTCAACTCGATGTACATGATGGCCGACTCGGGCGCACGGGGTTCTGCTGCGCAGATCCGTCAGCTCGCCGGTATGCGTGGCCTGATGGCCAAGCCGGACGGCTCCATCATCGAGACGCCGATTACCGCGAACTTCCGTGAAGGTTTGAGCGTACTTCAGTACTTCATCTCCACTCACGGTGCTCGTAAGGGTCTTGCGGATACCGCGTTGAAAACCGCGAACTCCGGTTACCTGACTCGTCGTCTGGTAGACGTGGCGCAGGATCTGGTTGTGACCGAGATCGATTGCGGCACCGAACACGGCCTGGTCATGACGCCGCACATTGAAGGCGGTGACGTTGTCGAGCCGCTGGGTGAGCGCGTATTGGGTCGTGTCATTGCCCGTGACGTGTTCAAGCCGGGTACCGAGGACGTCATCGTTCCTGCGGGCACCCTGGTTGACGAGAAGTGGGTCGAGTTCATCGAGCTCAACAGCATCGACGAAGTGATCGTGCGTTCGCCGATCAGCTGCGAAACCCGCTACGGCATCTGCGCCAAGTGCTACGGCCGCGATCTGGCTCGTGGTCACCAGGTGAACATCGGTGAAGCGGTCGGCGTTATTGCTGCCCAGTCCATCGGTGAGCCGGGTACCCAGCTGACCATGCGTACGTTCCACATCGGTGGTGCGGCAAGCCGGACCTCCGCGGCCGACAGCGTTCAGGTGAAGAATGGCGGTACTGTCCGTCTGCACAACCTGAAGCACGTTGAGCGTGTCGACGGTCACCTGGTGGCTGTGTCCCGTTCCGGTGAGCTGGCGATTGCCGACGACTTCGGTCGCGAGCGCGAGCGCTACAAGCTGCCGTACGGTGCTGTGATTTCGGTGAAGGAAGGTGACAAGGTTGACGCTGGTGCCATCGTGGCCAAGTGGGATCCGCACACTCACCCAATCGTCACCGAGATGAAAGGTACCGTGACCTACGTGGGCATGGAAGAAGGCATCACGATCAAGCGTCAGACTGACGAATTGACCGGTATGACCAACATTGAAGTACTCGACGCGAAAGATCGTCCAGCTGCCGGCAAGGACATCCGTCCTGCTGTGAAGATGGTCGATGACAACGGCAAGGATCTGTTGCTGCCAGGCACTGACGTAATCGCTCAGTACTTCCTGCCAGCCAACGCCTTGGTCGGTGTAGCGGATGGTGCGAAGATCGCGATCGGTGATGTTATCGCGCGTATCCCGCAAGAAACTTCGAAGACCCGTGACATCACCGGTGGTCTGCCGCGTGTTGCCGACTTGTTCGAAGCTCGTCGTCCGAAAGAGGCCTCGATTCTGGCTGAAGTCAGCGGCACCATCGCGTTCGGTAAAGAAACCAAGGGCAAGCGCCGTCTGGTCATTACCCCGAACGACGGTACCGATCCGTACGAAGAGCTGATTCCGAAGTGGCGTCACCTGAACGTCTTCGAAGGCGAACAGGTAAACCGCGGCGAAGTTATCTCCGACGGCCCGAGCGATCCACACGACATCCTGCGTCTGCTGGGTGTGAGTGCGCTGGCCAAGTACATCGTGAACGAGATCCAGGACGTTTACCGCCTGCAAGGCGTGAAGATCAACGATAAGCACATCGAGACCATCCTGCGTCAGATGCTGCGTAAAGTTGAAATCGCTGAATCCGGCGATTCCAGTTTCATCAAGGGCGACCAGATGGAACTGACTCACGTACTGGTGGAAAACGAGCGCCTGGGTGCGGACGACAAGTTCGTGTCCAAGTTCACTCGTGTGCTGCTGGGTATCACCAAGGCGTCGTTGTCCACCGAATCGTTCATCTCGGCGGCTTCCTTCCAGGAAACCACCCGCGTACTGACCGAAGCGGCGGTAACCGGCAAGCGCGACTACCTGCGCGGCCTGAAAGAAAACGTGGTCGTGGGTCGTCTGATCCCGGCCGGTACCGGTTTGGCCTACCACAGCGAGCGCAAGCGCCGCCGTGAAGCAGACAAGCCGTTGCGCGTAAGCGCCAGTGAAGTGGAAGCTGCACTGACCGAGGCACTGAACTCGAGTGGTAACTGAGTTCTGCGCTGATTGAGTGCCTGGCCCCGGTCGCCCCAATTCGGCGGATCGAGACAAATTGTCGAGATCCGGCGGGTGGGGAGGTCGGGGCCTTGCCTTGACTGGGGACAAGATCCTCTTTAGACTCTTGATCCCCTAAATTTGGCGGGAATTCGTTCCTGCCATTTTGCTTTTCTTGTAAGACAATAGCGTCGCAAGACAACAGTGGAGCTAGTAGATGGCAACTATCAACCAGCTGGTACGTCAGCCGCGTAAGCGTATCGTCGAGAAATCCGACGTGCCTGCGCTGCAGAACTGCCCGCAACGTCGTGGCGTATGCACCCGTGTGTATACCACCACGCCGAAAAAACCTAACTCGGCACTGCGTAAAGTATGCCGTGTGCGTCTGACCAACGGTTTCGAGGTTTCCTCGTACATCGGCGGTGAAGGCCACAACCTGCAAGAGCACAGCGTGGTACTGATCCGCGGCGGTCGTGTAAAAGACTTGCCAGGTGTTCGTTACCACACCGTCCGCGGTTCTTTGGATACTTCCGGCGTCAAAGGTCGTAACCAGGGTCGTTCGAAGTACGGTACCAAGCGTCCGAAGTAATCGGTCGTTTTGCAGTTTTTCATTTTTATTGAGTCGATAAGAGTAAGGTCGGGCAAGCGTGAGCTGTCCCGGGCTAACCTGAAGACCGCTTGAGGGCTTATCATGCCAAGACGTCGCGTAGCAGCCAAACGTGAGATTCTGGACGATCCGAAATACGGAAGCCAGATCCTCGCCAAGTTCATGAACCACGTTATGGAGAGCGGCAAGAAAGCCGTTGCCGAGCGTATTGTTTATGGCGCACTGGACAAAGTTAAGGAACGCAAGAACAGCGATCCCCTGGAAATCTTCGAGAAAGCTCTCGACGCCATCGCTCCGCTGGTCGAAGTGAAGTCGCGCCGTGTAGGCGGTGCTACTTACCAGGTTCCGGTCGAAGTTCGTCCTTCCCGTCGTAACGCCCTGGCAATGCGCTGGCTGGTAGACTTCGCCCGCAAGCGCGGCGAGAAGTCCATGGCTCTGCGTTTGGCTGGTGAACTGTTGGACGCTGCTGAAGGTAAAGGTGCTGCAGTTAAGAAGCGTGAAGACGTGCACCGTATGGCTGAAGCCAACAAGGCTTTCTCGCACTACCGCTTCTAATTTTAGCGTCACTCAATTTGCGAGGGCTTTATGGCTCGTACTACACCGATTAATCGCTACCGTAACATCGGTATCGTTGCTCACGTGGATGCTGGTAAGACCACCACCACCGAGCGCGTCCTTTTTTACACCGGCAAAAGTCACAAAATGGGCGAGGTGCATGACGGCGCCGCGACCACAGACTGGATGGTGCAGGAGCAGGAGCGTGGTATTACCATTACTTCTGCTGCTATCACCGCCTTCTGGAAAGGTTCCGAGAAGCAGTACCCGCACGAGCATCGCTTCAACGTAATCGATACCCCGGGCCACGTAGACTTCACCATTGAAGTTGAACGTTCCCTGCGTGTACTCGACGGCGCGGTCGTTGTGTTCTGCGGTACTTCGGGTGTTGAGCCTCAGTCGGAAACCGTATGGCGTCAGGCCAACAAATACGGCGTTCCACGTCTTGTTTACGTAAACAAGATGGACCGTGCTGGTGCCAACTTCCTGCGCGTGATCGCTCAGATCAAGCAGCGTCTGGGTCACACTCCGGTGCCGATCCAGTTGGCTATCGGTTCCGAAGACAACTTCCAGGGTCAGATCGATCTGATCAACATGCAAGCTGTCTACTGGAACGATTCCGACAAGGGCATGGTTCCTGTTCGCAAGGACATTCCTGCTGAATTGCTGGAAGAGGCCGAGAAGTGGCGCGGCAACATGGTCGAGGCTGCGGCCGAAGCCAACGAAGAGCTGATGAACAAGTACCTCGAAGGTGAAGAACTCACCAACGAGGAAATCAAGGCCGCTCTGCGTCAGCGTACTATCGCTGGTGAGATCGTTCTGGCTGTTTGCGGTTCTTCCTTCAAGAACAAGGGTGTTCCCCTGGTTCTCGACGCCGTTATCGACTTCCTGCCTGCTCCAACCGACATTCCCGCTATCAAGGGTTCCAACCCGGATAACGAGGAAGAGGAAATGGAGCGTCACGCAAGTGACGACGAGCCGTTCGCGGCTTTGGCATTCAAGATCGCTACCGACCCATTCGTGGGTACCTTGACCTTTGTTCGGGTTTACTCGGGCGTGTTGGCCTCCGGCGACGGCGTGATCAACTCGGTAAAGGGCAAGAAAGAGCGTGTGGGTCGTATGGTGCAGATGCACGCAAACGCCCGTGAAGAAATCAAGGAAGTACGCGCTGGTGACATCGCGGCCTTGATCGGCATGAAGGACGTCACCACTGGCGAAACCTTGTGCAACGCTGACAAGCCAATCATCCTGGTTCGCATGGACTTCCCGGAGCCGGTTATTTCGGTTGCCGTTGAGCCCAAGACCAAGGATGACCAGGAAAAAATGGGTATCGCTCTGGGCAAACTTGCTCAGGAAGACCCGTCTTTCCGCGTCAAGACTGATGAAGAGACTGGTCAGACGATCATCTCCGGCATGGGCGAGCTGCACCTGGACATCCTGGTTGACCGGATGCGCCGTGAGTTCAACGTCGAAGCCAACATCGGCAAGCCTCAGGTTTCCTATCGTGAGCGCATCACGAAGAACTGTGAAATCGAAGGCAAGTTTGTTCGCCAATCCGGCGGTCGTGGCCAGTTCGGTCACTGCTGGATCCGTTTTGCACCGGCTGACGAAGGTCAGGAAGGTCTGCAATTCGTGAACGAAGTCGTAGGTGGTGTTGTTCCTAAGGAATACATCCCGGCGATCCAGAAGGGTATCGAAGAGCAGATGAAGAACGGCGTTGTTGCCGGCTATCCGCTGATCGGCCTGAAGGCAACAGTGTTTGATGGTTCTTACCACGACGTCGACTCCAACGAGATGGCGTTCAAGGTGGCTGCTTCCATGGCAACCAAGCAACTGGCCCAGAAGGGCGGTGGTGAGTTGCTCGAGCCGATCATGGCAGTAGAAGTCGTTACGCCTGAAGACTACATGGGTGATGTCATGGGCGACCTTAACCGTCGTCGTGGCATGATTCTGGGTATGGAAGATACGGTTTCCGGCAAGGTTATCCGCGCCGAGGTTCCGTTGGGTGAAATGTTCGGTTACGCGACCGACGTTCGTTCCATGTCTCAGGGTCGCGCAAGCTACTCTATGGAATTCAAAAAATACAATACAGCTCCGTCGCATATCGTCGAGACTGTTACTAAAAAGCAAGGCTGATTCAGCCCTTTAGGCAAGGAGTTAATTGTCGTGGCTAAAGAAAAATTTGATCGTTCCCTACCGCACGTCAACGTTGGCACCATTGGTCACGTTGACCACGGTAAAACCACTCTGACCGCTGCTCTGACTCGCGTCTGCTCCGAAGTTTTCGGTTCGGCTGTTGTTGCTTTCGACAAAATCGACAGCGCTCCGGAAGAAAAGGCTCGTGGTATCACCATCAACACCGCGCACGTTGAGTACAACTCTTCGATTCGTCACTACGCTCACGTTGACTGCCCAGGTCACGCTGACTATGTGAAGAACATGATCACCGGTGCTGCCCAGATGGACGGCGCGATCCTGGTTTGCTCGGCCGCCGATGGTCCGATGCCACAAACCCGTGAGCACATCCTGCTGTCCCGTCAGGTAGGCGTTCCGTACATCGTTGTCTTCCTGAACAAGGCTGACATGGTTGACGACGCTGAGCTGCTGGAACTGGTTGAGATGGAAGTGCGCGATCTGCTGAGCACTTACGACTTCCCAGGTGATGACACCCCAATCATCATCGGTTCGGCTCTGATGGCTCTGAACGGCCAGGACGACAACGAAATGGGTACCACCGCTGTGAAGCGTCTGGTAGAAACTCTGGACAGCTACATCCCAGAGCCAGTTCGTGTTATCGACAAGCCGTTCCTGATGCCTATCGAAGACGTATTCTCGATCTCCGGTCGCGGTACTGTTGTGACTGGTCGTATCGAGCGCGGTATCGTCAAGGTTCAGGATCCGCTGGAAATCGTAGGTCTGCGTGACACCACCGTCACCACCTGCACCGGTGTTGAAATGTTCCGTAAGCTGCTCGACGAAGGTCGTGCTGGCGAGAACTGCGGCGTTCTGCTGCGTGGTACCAAGCGTGACGACGTTGAGCGTGGCCAGGTTCTGGTTAAGCCGGGTTCGGTCAAGCCGCACACCAAGTTCGAAGCTGAAGTGTACGTTCTGAGCAAAGAAGAAGGCGGTCGTCACACTCCGTTCTTCAAAGGCTACCGTCCACAGTTCTACTTCCGGACCACTGACGTGACCGGTAACTGCGAGCTGCCGGAAGGCGTTGAAATGGTAATGCCAGGCGACAACATCAAAATGGTTGTCACCCTGATCAAGACCATCGCAATGGAAGACGGTCTGCGTTTCGCTATCCGTGAAGGCGGTCGTACCGTCGGCGCTGGCGTCGTAGCCAAAATCATCGAGTAAGACTCTCTTGTAGAGTTGACTCGGTGAGTTGAAAAGCCCCCGCTTAGCGGGGGCTTTTTTATTGGGTTGACACCTATCGGGGGCGTCTATAGAATTGCGCCTCCTTTTAACGGGCGTATTGCGCCCGGTGGGAATAGCAGCCGGAGTCTGAAATCCAATGCAAAATCAGCAAATCCGTATCAGGTTGAAGGCTTTCGACCATCGCCTGATCGACCAATCCACCCAGGAAATCGTGGAAACCGCGAAACGTACTGGTGCTCAAGTGCGTGGTCCAATTCCACTGCCTACCCGTAAAGAGCGGTTCACCGTTCTGGTCTCCCCGCACGTCAACAAAGACGCGCGTGACCAGTACGAGATCCGTACTCATAAGCGTGTTCTGGACATCGTCCAGCCAACGGATAAAACCGTTGATGCTCTTATGAAGCTCGATCTTGCGGCCGGTGTGGAAGTGCAGATCAGCCTCGGCTAAGACTCGGTCTTAGTCGTGTAACGCTCTGAAATGGGCGGCCATAGCGGGTGAAAGCCCCGTACACTCATGAGGTTTACAACATGACTATTGGTGTAGTCGGTCGTAAATGCGGTATGACCCGTATTTTCACCGAAGAAGGTGTCTCCATTCCGGTCACGGTCATTGAGATCGAGCCGAATCGCGTCACCCAGTTCAAAACTGAAGAGACCGATGGCTATCGTGCAGTGCAAGTCACTGTCGGCGAGCGTCGTGCTTCGCGTGTAACAGCTGCTCAAGCTGGCCACTTCGCCAAGGCGAACGTTGCCGCTGGTCGTACCGTAATGGAATTCCGCCTTGAAGAAGGCGAGTACCAGGCCGGCGATCTGATCAACGCTGAAATCTTCGCTGCTGGTCAACTGGTTGATGTAACCGGTCAGTCCAAGGGTAAAGGCTTCCAGGGTACGATCAAGCGTTGGAACTTCCGCGGGCAAGATAACACCCACGGTAACTCCGTATCCCACCGCGTTCCAGGCTCTATCGGCCAGTGCCAGACTCCTGGTCGTGTATTCAAGGGCAAAAAAATGTCCGGTCATATGGGCGCCGAGCGCGTGACCGTGCAGTCCCTCGAAGTAGTGCGCGTGGACGCTGAACGCAATCTGTTGTTGGTCAAGGGCGCTGTTCCTGGCGCTACTGGCGGCAACTTGGTTGTACGTCCAGCAGCCAAGGCTCGCGGTTAAGGGGAAGCTGACATGCAATTAAATGTAAATGACGCTCAAGCGATCGAAGTTTCCGAACTGACATTTGGCGGCGAATTCAACGAGACGCTGGTTCACCAAGCAGTCGTGGCCTACATGGCCGGCGGCCGTCAAGGTAGCAAGCAGCAAAAGACCCGTTCCGACGTTTCTGGTGGCGGTAAGCGCCCATGGCGTCAGAAAGGTACTGGCCGTGCTCGTGCCGGTACTATCCGTAGCCCAATCTGGCGTGGCGGCGGTACCACTTTCGCAGCTCGTCCTCAGGATCACTCCCAGAAGCTGAACAAGAAGATGTATCGCGCAGCAATGCGTTCCATCCTTGCTGAGCTGGTGCGTACTGATCGTCTGGTCGTGGTTCAGGACTTCGCTGTTGAAGCACCGAAAACCAAAGATCTGCTGAACAAGCTGAATGGCATGGGCCTGACTGACGTCCTGATCGTGTCTGACGCTGTTGATCAGAACCTGTACCTGGCTGCTCGCAACCTGCCACACGTCGATGTCCGTGACGTGCAGGGTTCCGATCCGGTCAGTCTGATCGCATACGACAAGGTGTTGATCACCGTGTCGGCCGTGAAGAAATTCGAGGAGCTGCTGGGATGAACCAGGAACGCGTATTTAAAGTTCTGCTTGGCCCGCACGTTTCCGAGAAGGCTACGGTTCTGGCAGACAAGAAAGGCCAGTTCGTTTTCAAGGTTGCAACCGATGCAACCAAGCTGGAAATCAAGAAGGCCGTCGAAAGCCTGTTCAGCGTGAAAGTAGAGCGCGTTACTACCCTGAACGTTCTGGGTAAGAGCAAGCGCACTGCTCGCGGTCTGGGCAAGCGTAATGACTGGAAGAAGGCAGTTATCTCCCTTCAGCCAGGCCAAGATCTCGATTTCAGCAGCAGTGCTGAGTAAGGAAGGGGTGCATCATGGCAATCGTTAAATGCAAACCGACTTCCCCTGGCCGCCGTTTTGTGGTCAAGGTGGTCAACCAGGAGCTGCATAAAGGCGCTCCTCACGCACCGCTGCTCGAGAAAAAATCGAAGTCTGGTGGTCGTAACAACAATGGCCGTATTACCACTCGTCACATTGGTGGTGGTCATAAGCAGCATTATCGTCTGGTCGACTTCCGTCGCAACGACAAGGATGGCATCGCTGCCACCGTCGAGCGTATCGAATACGATCCAAACCGTACTGCTCACATCGCTCTGCTGCTGTACGCAGATGGCGAGCGTCGCTACATCATCGCCCCTAAAGGCGTGAGCGCTGGCGACCAGCTGATCGCAGGTGCCCTGGCACCGATCAAGCCGGGCAACGCTCTGCAACTGCGCAACATTCCAGTTGGTAGCACCGTACACGGCATCGAATTGAAGCCAGGTAAAGGCGCGCAAATCGCTCGTTCCGCTGGTGCTTCGGCTCAGCTGATCGCTCGTGAAGGTGTCTACGTGACCCTGCGTCTGCGTTCTGGTGAGATGCGTAAAGTCCTGGCTGAATGCCGTGCGACCCTGGGCGAAGTCTCGAACTCCGAGCACAGCCTGCGTTCGTTGGGTAAAGCTGGTGCCAAGCGCTGGCGTGGCGTTCGCCCAACCGTTCGTGGTGTTGCCATGAACCCGGTTGACCACCCACATGGTGGTGGTGAAGGTCGTACCTCTGGTGGTCGTCATCCGGTATCGCCATGGGGCTTCCCGACTAAGGGCGCGAAGACTCGTGGTAATAAGCGTACCGACAAAATGATCGTCCGTCGTCGCAAGTAAATAGAGGGATACGACAGTGCCACGTTCTCTGAAAAAAGGTCCTTTTATTGATCTTCACCTACTGAAGAAGATCGAAGTGGCGGCGGAAAAGAACGATCGCAAACCAGTTAAGACCTGGTCGCGTCGTTCGATGATCCTGCCACAGATGGTCGGTCTGACCATCGCTGTACACAACGGTCGCCAGCACGTCCCAGTTCTCGTGAACGAAGACATGGTCGGCCACAAACTGGGCGAGTTTGCCGGTACCCGCACATATCGTGGGCACGTGGCTGACAAGAAAGCCAAGCGTTAAGGGGTAAGGAAATGGAAGTAGCCGCTAAGTTGTCGGGCGCTCGAATCTCCGCCCAGAAAGCCCGCTTGGTCGCCGACCAGATCCGCGGGAAGAAGGTGGGCGAAGCGCTCAACCTGTTGGCTTTCAGCAGTAAGAAAGCCGCCGAGATCATGAAAAAAGTGCTGGAGTCGGCCGTAGCCAACGCCGAGCATAACGAAGGCGCAGACGTTGATGACCTGAAGGTCAGCACCGTTTTCGTCAACGAAGGGCGTTCGCTGAAGCGCATCATGCCACGTGCCAAAGGCCGTGCTGATCGCATCGTCAAGCGGTCTTGCCATATCACTGTCAAGGTTGCTGACAAGTAACGGAGTCGAAGAGATGGGTCAGAAAGTACATCCCATTGGCATTCGCCTGGGAATCGTCAAGGAGCACACCTCCGTCTGGTACGCAGACGGTCGGACTTATGCGGACTACTTGTTCGCTGATCTGAAGGTGCGTGAGTATCTCCAAGACAAACTAAAAAGCGCGTCCGTCAGCCGTATCGATATCCATCGTCCGGCTCAGACTGCACGTATCACCATCCACACCGCTCGTCCAGGTATCGTTATCGGGAAGAAAGGTGAAGATGTTGAGAAACTGCGTCAGGACCTGACCAAGCAAATGGGTGTGCCTGTGCACATCAATATCGAAGAGATCCGCAAGCCGGAGCTCGACGGTATGCTGGTTGCGCAGAGCGTAGCTCAGCAGCTGGAGCGTCGCGTAATGTTCCGTCGCGCTATGAAGCGCGCTGTACAGAACGCCATGCGCATTGGTGCCAAAGGCATCAAAATCCAAGTGAGCGGTCGTCTCGGCGGTGCTGAAATCGCACGTACTGAATGGTATCGCGAAGGTCGTGTGCCACTGCACACCCTGCGTGCCGACATCGACTATGCCAACTACGAAGCTCACACCACCTACGGTGTGATCGGTGTAAAGGTTTGGATCTTCAAAGGCGAAGTAATTGGTGGTCGCCAAGAAGAACTGAAACCACAAGCACCAGCGCCTCGTAAAAAAGCTGCTAAGTAAGGGGTACGCCAAATGTTGCAACCAAAGCGTACGAAGTTCCGCAAGCAGATGACCGGTCACAACCGTGGCCTGGCATTGCGCGGTAGCAAAGTCAGCTTCGGCGAGTTCGCGCTGAAGTCTGTTGCTCGTGGTCGTCTCACCGCTCGTCAGATCGAGTCAGCGCGTCGTGCTCTGACCCGTCACGTAAAACGTGGCGGCAAGATCTGGATCCGTGTATTCCCGGACAAGCCTGTCACCAAGAAGCCACTCGAAGTTCGGATGGGTAAAGGTAAGGGTAACGTGGAGTACTGGGTTGCCCAGATTCAGCCAGGCAAAGTCCTGTATGAAATCGAGGGTGTTTCTGAAGAGCTGGCGCGTGAGGCTTTCGCCCTGGCTGCTGCAAAGCTGCCGCTCGCCACCTCCTTTGTTAAACGGACGGTGATGTGATGAAAGCGAATGAACTTCGTGAAAAATCAGCACAGCAGCTGAACGAGCAACTGCTCGGCCTGCTGCGCGACCAGTTCAATCTGCGTATGCAGAAGGCAACTGGCCAGTTGGGGCAGTCTCATCTGCTCTCGCAAGTTAAGCGTGACATCGCTCGCGTGAAAACTGTGCTCAACCAGCAGGCAGGTAAGTAATCATGGCTGAAGCCGAAAAAAACTGTCCGTACGCTGACTGGCCGTGTTGTCAGCGACAAGATGGACAAAACCATCACCGTTCTGATCGAGCGTCGCGTTAAGCACCCGATCTACGGTAAATACGTTAAGCGTTCGACTAAGCTGCACGCGCACGACGAAACCAATCAGTGCCACATCGGCGACAAAGTCACTATTCGTGAAACTCGTCCGATGGCCAAGACCAAATCTTGGGCGCTGGTTGATGTTCTCGAACGCGCTGTGGAAGTCTAAGGGCTAGGGGTCGGAGAAATTATATGATTCAGACTCAATCCATGCTCGATGTGGCCGATAACAGCGGCGCTCGCCGTGTTATGTGCATCAAGGTGCTGGGTGGCTCCCATCGTCGTTACGCTGGTATCGGTGACATCATCAAAGTTACCGTCAAGGAAGCAATTCCTCGCGGTAAGGTGAAGAAAGGCCAAGTGATGACTGCTGTTGTAGTCCGCACTCGCCACGGTGTTCGTCGTGCTGACGGCTCCATCATCCGCTTTGATGGCAACGCTGCTGTTCTGTTGAACAACAAGCAAGAGCCAATCGGCACCCGTATCTTTGGGCCAGTGACCCGTGAACTTCGTACTGAGAAGTTCATGAAGATCGTCTCGCTCGCCCCAGAAGTGCTGTAAGGAGATCCGACATGCAAAAGATTCGTCGTGACGACGAGATCATCGTGATCGCCGGCAAAGACAAAGGTAAGCGCGGTAAGGTGCTTAAGGTTCTCGCTAACAACCGTTTGGTTATTGGCGGTCTGAACCTGGTCAAGCGTCATACCAAGCCTAACCCGATGTCGGGCGTGCAGGGCGGTATCGTCGAAAAAGAAGCTCCACTGGATGCTTCTAACGTCGCCATTTTCAACGGCGAAACCAACAAGGCTGACCGCGTTGGTTTCAAAGTAGAAGACGGCAAGAAAATTCGTGTCTTCAAGTCGACCCAAAAAGCGGTTGATGCTTGAACACTGCTAGGTAGATGAGACCATGGCACGACTAAAAGAGATTTACCGGAAGGAAATCGCACCGAAGCTTAAGGAAGAACTTAAGCTTTCGAACGTGATGGAAGTTCCGCGCGTTACCAAAATCACCCTGAACATGGGTCTGGGCGAAGCGATCGGCGACAAAAAAGTCATCGAGCACGCTGTAGCCGACCTGGAAAAGATCACCGGTCAGAAAGTCGTTGTGACTTACGCTCGGAAATCCATCGCTGGCTTCAAAGTCCGTGAAGGTTGGCCGATCGGCGTCAAAGTGACCCTGCGCCGTGAGCGTATGTACGAGTTCCTGGATCGTCTGCTGTCGATCTCCCTGCCTCGGGTTCGCGACTTCCGCGGCCTGAATGCCAAGTCCTTCGATGGTCGTGGCAACTACAGCATGGGCGTGAAAGAGCAGATCATCTTCCCGGAAATCGATTACGACAAGATCGACGCTCTCCGCGGTCTGGACATTACCCTGACCACCACTGCTCGGACGGATGAAGAAGGTCGCGCACTGCTGCGTGCTTTCAAATTCCCGTTCCGCAACTGATTGGAGTAGGACAATGGCCAAGAAGAGCATGAAGAACCGTGAGCTGAAGCGTCAGCTCACCGTTGCCAAGTACGCCACCAAGCGTGCAGCGCTGAAAGCTATCATCGTTGATCTGAACGCAAGTCCAGAAGCGCGTTGGGAAGCTACCGTAGCACTGCAGAAGCAGCCACGTGACGCCAGCGCTTCGCGCATGCGTAACCGCTGCCGCCTGACTGGTCGTCCGCACGGCGTGTACCGCAAGTTCGGCCTCGGCCGTAACATGCTGCGTCAAGCTGCAATGCGTGGTGACGTTCCAGGTCTGGTCAAGGCCAGCTGGTAAGCACTGTCAAAGTCGCGGCGGTCGGTATCGCAAGATCCTGACCACCGGTGACCTTGAACTTGAATCAAGCCCCTTTTGGGGCTTGATTCATTTGTGGGGTGTGTCTAGAATACCCGGCTCGCCTGAGCCCGTGTTTTTATTGCACGGATGCGCTCGGCGACACGTACTAGCCGAAAGGCTAATTTTTTGTGTATTAGGAGCGTCTAGCCCATGAGTATGCAGGACCCGTTAGCGGACATGCTAACTCGTATCCGTAATGCCCAGATGGCTGAAAAGTCCGTCGTAAGCATGCCATCTTCTACGTTGAAGGTAGCTGTTGCCAAAGTCCTGAAGGACGAAGGTTACATTGCGGGTTATCAGATCAGCAGCGAAATCAAGCCTCTGCTGTCCATCGAGCTTAAGTACTTCGAAGGCCGTCCGGTCATCGAGGAAGTGAAGCGCGTTAGCCGTCCAGGCCTGCGTCAGTACAAGTCCGTCGATGATCTGCCGAAAGTTCGTGGCGGTCTCGGTGTGTCTATCGTCTCCACCAACAAAGGTGTGATGACGGATCGTGCTGCGCGCGCTGCCGGTGTCGGCGGCGAAGTTCTTTGCACTGTGTTCTAAGGGGGGATAAGCATGTCACGCGTCGCTAAGAACCCCGTTAAGCTGCCAGCCGGTGTCGAAGTCAAATTCGCAGGCCAACAGCTTTCGGTGAAGGGTGCCAAGGGCACTCTGCAACTGAACATCCATTCGTCCGTTGAGATCGTTGAAGAAGCTGGTGAGCTGCGTTTCGCTGCTCGCAATGGCGATCAACAGACTCGCGCAATGGCTGGTACCACTCGTGCGTTGGTAAACAACATGGTCCAAGGCGTAAGCCAAGGCTTCGAGCGCAAGCTCCAGCTGGTCGGTGTTGGTTACAAAGCGCAAGCAAAAGGCACAGTGCTGAACCTGGCTCTTGGCTTCTCGCACCCAGTGGATTATGAACTGCCGGAAGGCATCACCGCTGAGACTCCTAGCCAGACCGATATCCTGATCAAGGGCATCGACAAGCAGCTGGTAGGTCAAGTGGCCGCCGAGATCCGCGACTTCCGTCCACCAGAGCCGTACAAAGGCAAAGGTGTGCGCTACGCGGACGAAGTCGTCCGTCGTAAAGAAGCCAAGAAGAAGTAGGGCATAGCAAATGACCGACAAAAAAGTTACTCGACTGCGTCGCGCTCGCAAAGCACGCCTGAAAATGCACGAACTCGAAGTCGTGCGTCTCTGCGTGTTCCGCTCGTCGCAGCACATCTACGCCCAGGTCATTTCGGCCGACGGCAACAAAGTCTTGGCAAGTGCCTCGACTTTGGATAAAGAACTGCGTGATGGCGCCACTGGCAACATCGACGCGGCCACTAAGGTTGGCCAGCTGGTCGCTACGCGTGCTAAAGCCGCTGGCGTCTCGCAGGTGGCTTTCGACCGCTCTGGCTTCAAGTACCACGGCCGCGTCAAGGCGCTGGCTGATGCTGCTCGTGAAGCTGGGCTGGAGTTCTAAGTTATGTCAAATAACGACCAAAAGCGCGACGAAGGCTACATCGAGAAGCTGGTTCAAGTTAACCGCGTAGCCAAAACCGTTAAAGGCGGCCGTATCTTCACTTTCACCGCGTTGACCGTGGTAGGTGATGGTAAAGGGCGTGTTGGCTTCGGCCGTGGCAAGTCGCGTGAAGTGCCTGCTGCGATCCAGAAGGCAATGGAAGCTGCTCGCCGCAACATGATCCAGGTTGATCTGAACGGCACCACCCTGCAGTACGCAATGAAGTCTGCCCATGGCGCTTCGAAGGTGTACATGCAGCCTGCTTCTGAAGGTACCGGTATCATCGCTGGCGGCGCTATGCGTGCTGTCCTCGAAGTTGCTGGCGTTCAGAACGTTCTGGCCAAGTGCTACGGCTCGACTAACCCGGTAAACGTGGTTCACGCCACCTTCAAGGGTTTGAAAGCAATGCAATCTCCTGAATCCATTGCCGCCAAGCGTGGCAAAAGCGTCAAGGAGATCTTCTGATCATGGCTACCGTAAAAGTTACGCTGATCAAAAGCATGACCGGCCGCATCCCTAACCACAAACTGTGCGTTAAGGGTCTGGGTCTGCGTCGCATCGGTCACACTGTAGAAGTCCAGGATACTCCCGAGAATCGCGGGATGATCAACAAGGCTTACTACATGCTGCGTGTCGAGGGTTAATCGATGAAACTCAATGATCTGAGTCCAGCGCCGGGTTCCCGTCGCGAAAAGCATCGTCCGGGCCGTGGTATCGGTAGTGGTTTGGGCAAGACCGGTGGCCGTGGCCACAAGGGTCAGACCTCCCGCTCCGGTGGCACTATTGCTCCAGGCTTTGAAGGCGGTCAACAGCCGCTGCATCGTCGCCTGCCGAAGTTCGGTTTCGTTTCCCTGAAAGCCATGGACCGCGCAGAAGTGCGTCTGTCCGAGCTGGCCAAGGTGGATGGCGACATCGTCACCGTGCAGTCCCTGAAGGATGCCAACGTGATCAACCAGAACGTACAGCGTGTGAAAATCATGCTGTCGGGCGAAGTTGCTCGTGCTGTCACCATCGGAAAGGGAATCGGCGCCACCAAAGGTGCGCGTGCGGCTATCGAAGCAGCTGGCGGCAAGTTCGAGGAATAAATGGCTAAGCAAGGTGCTCTCTCTGCGCTCGGCAAAGGCGGTATGTCTGAACTCTGGGCTCGTCTGCGTTTTCTGTTCCTGGCGATTATCGTCTACCGAATAGGCGCACACATCCCGGTTCCAGGTATCAACCCGGACCGACTCGCGGACCTGTTTCGACAGAATGAGGGGACCATTCTTAGCTTGTTCAACATGTTTTCCGGCGGCGCGCTGGAGCGGATGAGCATCTTTGCACTGGGGATCATGCCGTATATTTCGGCATCGATCATCATGCAGCTGATGTCCGCTGTCAGCCCGCAGCTGGAGCAGTTGAAGAAGGAAGGTGAAGCTGGCCGTCGCAAGATCAGCCAGTACACCCGCTACCTCACTGTCGTCCTCGCTCTCGTCCAGGCTGTTGGCATGTCCATCGGTCTGGCGGGGCAGGGCGTAGCGTTCACTGGTGACTTTGGCTTCCATTTCGTCGCGGTAACCACTTTTGTGGCGGGTGCGATGTTCATGATGTGGCTGGGTGAGCAGATTACTGAGCGTGGTGTTGGCAACGGTATCTCGATGTTGATCTTCGCAGGTATCGTCGCCGGTCTTCCGAGAGCGATCGGGCAGTCTTTCGAGTCTGCGCGTCAGGGTGATATCAACATCTTCGCCCTGGTTGCCATCGGTTTGCTGGCAGTAGCGATTATCGGTTTCGTGGTGTTCATTGAGCGTGGCCAGCGTCGTATCGCTGTTCACTACGCCAAGCGTCAGCAGGGCCGCAAGGTTTTTGCTGCGCAGACCAGCCACTTGCCGTTGAAGGTGAACATGGCCGGCGTTATCCCGGCCATTTTCGCGAGCAGCATCTTGCTGTTCCCGGCTTCGTTGGGTGCCTGGTTCGGCCAGTCTGAAGGTATGGGCTGGTTGCAGGACATCTCGCAGTCGATCGCTCCTGGTCAGCCGTTGAATATTCTGCTGTTTAGTGCAGGGATTATTTTCTTCTGCTTCTTCTATACGGCGTTGATGTTCAATCCGAAAGACGTAGCGGAAAACCTGAAGAAGTCCGGTGCCTTTATTCCGGGTATCCGTCCGGGCGAGCAGTCGGCGCGCTACATTGATGGCGTTCTGACGCGTTTGACCTTGTTCGGTGCTCTTTACATGACGGCCGTGTGCTTGCTTCCCCAGTTCCTGGTGGTTGCGGCAAACGTTCCGTTCTACCTTGGCGGGACCTCGTTGCTGATCGTGGTCGTGGTTGTGATGGACTTCATGTCCCAAGTACAATCGCACCTCGTTTCGCACCAGTACGAATCCCTGATGAAGAAAGCCAACCTGAAGGGCTACGGCAGCGGCATGTTGCGCTGAGTAGCGTCCATAAGGTTCGAGGAGTTGGTGATGAAAGTTCGTGCATCGGTGAAAAAGCTGTGCCGTAACTGCAAGATTATTCGCCGCGAAGGTGTTGTTCGGGTAATTTGCAGCGCGGAACCGCGTCACAAACAGCGCCAAGGCTGAGTGTGATTGTGCTTTAAGCCCGGCAGCTAGTGCGCTGCCGGGTTGATTATTTGTTATTACAGCGATATTATCTCGCGCCCTATTTCTTGGCTTCCGGGGCGTAGGTAGCTGTCAATTGGAGTCCCACTGAATGGCCCGTATTGCAGGCGTCAACATTCCAGATAACAAGCATACTGTTATCTCGCTGACCTACATCTATGGTGTTGGTCGCACTACTGCACAGAAAATTTGTGCAGAGACTGGGGTCAACCCAGCAGCAAAGATCAAGGATCTGAGCGACGAGCAAATTGAACAGCTGCGTGGCGAAGTGGCGAAGTTCACCACTGAAGGTGACCTGCGTCGCGAAATCAACATGAAAATCAAGCGCTTGATGGACCTCGGTTGCTATCGCGGTCTGCGTCATCGTCGTGGTCTGCCAGTACGCGGTCAGCGTACCAAGACCAACGCGCGTACCCGTAAAGGTCCGCGTAAGCCGATCCGCAAGTAATCGCCCCAGCGAATCGACAGGAATTTAATCATGGCAAAACCTGCTGCTCGTCCTCGTAAAAAAGTTAAAAAGACAGTGGTTGATGGCATCGCCCACATCCATGCATCTTTTAACAACACCATCGTGACCATTACCGACCGTCAAGGTAACGCTCTTTCCTGGGCTACCTCCGGTGGTTCGGGTTTCCGCGGTTCCCGCAAGTCCACCCCGTTCGCTGCTCAAGTAGCTGCTGAGCGTGCTGGTCAAGCTGCGCTGGAATACGGCCTGAAAAACCTCGACGTCAACGTCAAAGGTCCAGGTCCAGGTCGTGAATCCGCAGTCCGCGCTTTGAACGGCTGTGGCTACAAGATCGCCAGCATCACCGACGTGACGCCAATCCCGCACAACGGGTGCCGTCCGCCGAAGAAGCGCCGCGTGTAATCCAGGAGATTGTAAAGAATGGCTCGTTACATTGGTCCAAAATGCAAACTCGCTCGTCGCGAAGGCACCGATCTCTTCCTGAAGAGCGGCGTGCGCGCGATCGAATCGAAGTGCAACATTGAAGCAGCACCTGGTATCCACGGCCAACGCCGCGGTCGCCAGTCCGATTACGGCACCCAACTGCGTGAAAAGCAGAAGGTCCGTCGTATCTACGGCGTTCTCGAGCGTCAATTCAGCGGCTACTACAAAGAAGCTGCTGGCAAGAAAGGCGCAACCGGCGAAAACCTGTTGCAGCTGCTCGAATGCCGTCTGGACAACGTTGTATACCGTATGGGTTTCGGTTCTACTCGTGCCGAATCCCGTCAGCTGGTATCGCACAAGTCGATCAGCGTTAACGGCCAGACCGTGAACGTTCCGTCCTACCAGGTTCGTGCTGGTGACGTGGTTGCTGTTCGCGAGAAAGCAAAAAACCAACTTCGCATTGTCCAAGCTCTCGATCTGTGTGCCCAACGTGGCCGCGTAGAATGGGTAGAAGTAGACACTGAGAAGAAGTCGGGCGTTTTCAAGAACGTTCCTGCTCGCAGTGATCTGTCCGCCGACATCAACGAAAGCCTGATTGTCGAGCTCTACTCCAAGTAAGGGCTAGAAAATAGGTGCATCCATGCAGATTTCGGTAAATGAGTTCCTGACACCCCGCCATATTGATGTGCAGGTTGTCAGTCCAACCCGCGCCAAGATCACACTCGAGCCTCTCGAGCGTGGTTTCGGCCACACCCTGGGCAACGCGCTGCGCCGCATCCTGTTGTCCTCAATGCCCGGCTGTGCAGTAGTCGAGGCCGAGATTGACGGTGTGCTCCACGAGTACAGCGCCATCGAAGGTGTACAGGAAGACGTAATTGAAATCCTGTTGAACCTTAAAGGTCTGGCTATCAAGCTGCACGGTCGTGACGAAGTTACGCTGACCTTGTCGAAGAAGGGTTCGGGGGTGGTTACCGCTGCCGATATTCAGCTGGATCATGATGTCGAGATCGTTAACCCCGATCACGTAATCGCTAACCTGGCGTCTAACGGCGCCCTGAACATGAAGCTCACCGTAGCTCGTGGTCGTGGTTATGAACCGGCAGACTCGCGTCAGAGCGATGAAGACGAAAGCCGCAGCATCGGTCGCTTGCAGCTTGACTCTTCGTTCAGCCCGGTTCGCCGTATCGCATACGTGGTGGAAAACGCCCGTGTCGAACAGCGTACCAACCTGGACAAGCTGGTTATTGATCTGGAAACCAACGGTACCCTGGATCCTGAAGAGGCTATCCGCCGCGCTGCAACCATCCTGCAACAGCAGTTGGCTGCGTTCGTCGACCTCAAGGGTGACAGTGAGCCAGTGGTTATCGAGCAGGAAGACGAGATCGATCCGATCCTGCTTCGCCCGGTTGACGATCTGGAACTGACTGTACGTTCGGCTAACTGCCTTAAGGCGGAAAACATCTACTACATCGGTGACCTGATTCAGCGTACCGAAGTAGAGCTGTTGAAGACTCCGAACCTTGGCAAGAAATCCTTGACTGAAATCAAGGACGTTCTGGCCTCCCGCGGTCTGTCCCTCGGCATGCGCCTCGACAACTGGCCGCCTGCAAGTCTTAAGAAGGACGACAAGGCGACTGCCTGATCGTCGTAATCACCGAACGTTGTGTTTGGTAAGGAATGAACCATGCGTCATCGTAAAAGTGGTCGTCACCTGAGCCGCACCAGCTCGCACCGCAAGGCCATGTTCCAAAACATGGCGGTGTCGCTGTTCGAGCACGAGCTGATCAAAACTACACTGCCGAAAGCCAAAGAACTGCGCCGCGTTGCCGAGCCGCTGATCACTCTGGCCAAGACAGACAGCCTGGCTAACCGCCGTCTGGCTTTCGACCGTACTCGTTCGAAAGCTATCGTTGGTAAGCTCTTCAACGACCTGGGCAAGCGTTACGCTACCCGTGAGGGTGGCTACCTGCGCATCCTCAAGTGCGGTTTCCGCGCTGGCGACAACGCGCCTATGGCGTACGTCGAGTTGGTTGATCGTGCTACTGCCGGCGAAGCTGTAAGCGCCGAGTAAGACGACAGTCTGCAACGAAGAACCGGGCCTAGTGCCCGGTTTTTTGTGCTCGATAGAAAAGTGCTTTAGCCGTTTCGCTTGGCCTGGCTATTGGCAATCTTGCTTATTAGATAATGACTATCGAAGCCCATGATTTAATGAATTTGGATACTGCCACTAACATGATCAATACTCCTCACCAGCCGATTAGCCGGCAGTCCGAACCGACCTAGGAAGATTTGAGCATGAGCCAGACCAAAACGCTTACGACCGCCAGTGGCGCTCCTGTCGCCGATAACCAGAACTCTCGCTCCGCCGGCCCACGTGGCCCGCTGCTGCTCGACGATTTCCACCTGATCGAGAAGCTTGCTCATTTCAATCGCGAAAACATTCCAGAGCGTCGTGTGCACGCCAAGGGCTCGGGCGCTTACGGCACCTTCACCGTAACTCGCGACATCACTCAATACACCAGCGCCAAGTTGTTCGAGTCGGTTGGCAAGCAGACGCCGACTTTCCTGCGCTTCTCTACCGTGGGTGGCGAGCGCGGCTCCGCCGATACCGAGCGCGATCCACGCGGTTTCGCCCTGAAGTTCTACACCGAGGAAGGTAACTGGGACATCGTCGGCAACAACACACCGGTGTTTTTCATCCGCGACCCACTGAAGTTTCCAGACTTCATTCACACCCAGAAGCGCCTGCCACAAAGCAACCTCAAAAGTGCCCAGATGATGTGGGACTTCTGGTCGCACTCGCCCGAAGCGTTGCATCAGGTCACCATTCTGTTCTCTGACCGCGGTATTCCTGACGGCTACCGTCACATGCACGGTTTCGGCAGCCACACCTACAGCCTGATCAATGCCCTGGGTGAGCGTCACTGGGTGAAATGGCACTACAAGACCAAGCAAGGCATCAAGAACCTCGCGCCGGCCGAAGCTGCACGCCTGGCGGGCACCGATCCGGATTATGCCCAGCGCGACCTGTTCAACGCGATCGAGCGTGGTGACTTCCCGAAATGGAGTGTCTGCATCCAGATCATGACCGAGGCACAGGCCGCGGCCCATTACGAAAACCCGTTCGATGTGACCAAGACCTGGTCGCAGAAAGAGTTTCCGCTGATCGAAGTCGGCGAGCTGGAGCTCAACCGCAACCCGCTGAACTACTTCGCCGAAGTGGAGCAAGCGGCATTCGGGCCTAGCAACATGGTGCCGGGCGTGGGTCTCTCGCCTGATCGCATGCTGCAGGGTCGTGTGTTTGCCTATGCCGATGCACACCGCTACCGCGTAGGTACCAACCATCAGCAGTTGCCGGTGAACGCGCCGCGCAGCCCGGTTAATACCTACCAGCGCGACGGCGCCATGGCGTTCGGCAGCAATGGCGGCGCAGCTCCGAACTATGAGCCGAACAGCTTCGTGGAGGCGCCGAAGCAGGCGCCGCGTTATGCGGAGCCGGCGCTGGCCCTCAGCGGTGCGGCGGATCGGTATGATCATCGCGAAGATACCGACTACTACAGCCATGCCGGTGCGCTGTTCCGCTTGATGAACGATGAGCAGAAAGCGCTGTTGATCAGCAATATCGCCGGTGCTATGGCGGGGGTCTCGGCGGATGTTGTCGATCGCCAGTTGCAGCATTTCTTCAAGGCAGACGCTGCTTATGGAGAAGGTATCGCAAAAGCCTTGGGCGTACAGCTTAACTAAGTCTAAACGAGAAGCAGAACCGCCCTCATTTTGGCGGTTTTTGCGTTATTTACCCTCCTTTTCTCGGATTTTCTTCACTTTTATTGCGATAGGCGAGTGACCTTGCAGTCAGCTTGGTTCAAACTAGGGCCTTTCAAAGCTTGTGGAGATGTAGGGCGATGCAAGGTCACCCAGACGTAATCGATTACCTCAACACGTTGCTGACAGGCGAACTGGCAGCCCGTGATCAATATTTCATCCACTCGCGGATGTACGAGGATTGGGGTTTTACCGAGCTCTACGAACGTATCAACCACGAGATGGAAGAAGAAGCGCAGCACGCCGATGCGTTGATGCGCCGGATCCTGATGCTCGAAGGCACGCCACGCATGCGCCCGGACGACCTTGACATCGGTACCACCGTACCTGACATGCTCGCCGCCGACCTGCGTCTGGAATACAAAGTCCGCGCGGCGCTGTGCAAAGGCATCGAGCTGTGCGAACAGCACAACGACTACGTCACTCGCGAGATCCTGCGGGTGCAGCTCAACGATACTGAAGAAGACCACACTTACTGGCTTGAAAAGCAGCTGGGTCTGATCAAGTTGATCGGGCTGGAGAATTACCTGCAATCGCAGTTCTGATGTATTTATTGCGGGATAAAAAAGCCCCTGCCATCGATGAGATGACAGGGGCTTTTTCATGCCCGGTGTTTCAGTCCCGGTCACGCTCCAGCAACGGCTTGAGGTAATAGCCGGTGTGAGACTGCTTCATTTCCGCCGCTTGCTCCGGCGTACCTACGGCGATGATCTGGCCGCCCTTGGAGCCGCCTTCCGGCCCGAGGTCTACCAGCCAGTCAGCCGTCTTGATCACATCCAGGTTGTGCTCGATGACCACAACGGTGTTGCCGTGGTCGCGAAGGCGATGCAATACATCGAGCAATTGCTGGATATCGGCGAAGTGCAGGCCTGTGGTCGGCTCGTCGAGGATATACAGGGTCTTGCCGGTATCGCGCTTGGACAGTTCACGGGACAGCTTGACCCGCTGCGCCTCGCCGCCGGACAAGGTCGTCGCCGACTGCCCGAGCTTGATGTACGAAAGCCCTACATCCATCAATGTCTGGAGCTTGCGCGCCAATGCCGGTACTGCGTCGAAGAACGCTCGGGCCTCCTCGATTGTCATTTCGAGGGTTTCGTGGATGTTCTTGCCCTTGTACTTGATCTCCAGCGTTTCACGGTTATAGCGCTTGCTCTTGCACACATCGCACGGCACATAGATGTCGGGCAGGAAATGCATCTCCACCTTGATCAGGCCATCGCCCTGGCAGGCCTCGCAGCGCCCGCCCTTGACGTTGAACGAGAAGCGGCCCGGGCCGTAGCCCCGCGAGCGTGATTCCGGTACGCCGGCGAACAGTTCGCGGATCGGCGTGAACAACCCGGTATAGGTCGCCGGGTTGGAGCGCGGCGTCCGGCCGATCGGGCTCTGGTCGATGTCGACAACTTTATCCAGATGCTCCAGGCCCTTGATGCTGTCGTGCGCGGCGGCTTCCAGGGTGGTGGCACCGTTCAGCGCGGTGGCACTGAGGGGAAACAGCGTGTTGTTGATCAGCGTCGACTTGCCGGAGCCGGAAACACCGGTAACGCAGGTCAGCAGGCCGATCGGGATTTCCAGGTCGACATTGCGCAGGTTGTTGCCGCGTGCGCCCTTGAGGGTCAACGACAGCTTTTTATTGCGTGGGGTACGCTTGGCCGGCACCTTGATCTTCACCCGGCCCGACAGGTATTTGCCGGTCAGCGAGTCGGGGTGCGCCATGACTTCGGCGGCGGTGCCCTGGGCGACGATGTGTCCGCCGTGCACCCCCGCGCCCGGGCCGATATCCACGACGTAATCGGCGAGGCGAATCGCGTCTTCATCGTGTTCGACCACGATCACCGTATTGCCGATGTCGCGCAGGTGTTTCAGCGTGCCGAGCAACCGGTCGTTGTCCCGCTGGTGCAAGCCAATGGACGGTTCGTCGAGGATGTACATGACACCCACGAGCCCGGCACCGATCTGGCTGGCCAGACGGATACGCTGGGCCTCACCGCCGGACAGGGTATCCGCGCTGCGGTCGAGAGTCAGGTAGTCCAGGCCGACGTTCACTAGGAACTGCAAGCGTTCGCGGATCTCCTTGAGGATCTTGTCGGCGATTTCGCCACGACGGCCGGTGAGCTTCAAGCCGCCGAAATAGTCAGTGGCATCGCCGATCGGCAGGCTGGTCACCGCCGGCAGGGTTTTCTCACCCACCCACACGTGCCGCGCCTCCCGGCGCAAACGGGTGCCGCGGCAGTCCGGGCAGGGCTGGGTGCTGAGGAACTTGGCGAGTTCTTCGCGCACGCTGGCCGATTCGGTCTCGCGGTAGCGCCGTTCCAGGTTAGGCACGATGCCTTCGAACGGGTGGGAGCGCTTGACGATATCACCACGGTCATTCAGGTATTTGAAATCGACGTTCTGCGTGCCGCTGCCGTGCAGGATGAATTTCTGCTGGTCCGCAGGCAGCTCGTTGAATGGTTTGTCCAGGCTGAACTTGTAATGGGCCGCCAGCGACCCGAGCATCTGGAAATAATAGACGTTGCGCCTGTCCCAGCCACGAATCGCGCCTTCGGCCAGGGTCAGCTCGCCGTTGACCAGCCGCTTGGTGTCGAAGAACTGCTTGACCCCCAGGCCGTCGCAGGTCGGGCAGGCGCCGGCCGGGTTGTTGAAGGAAAACAGCTTGGGTTCCAGCTCGCTGATGGCGTGGCCGCAGATCGGGCAGGCGAAGCGTGCCGAGAAGATAATCTCTTCACCGGGTTCGTCGTCCATCGGCGCCACCAGGGCGATGCCGTCGGCCAGCTTCAGCGCGGTCTCGAAGGATTCGGCCAGGCGCTGCTGCAGGTCGGCGCGGACCTTGAAGCGGTCTACCACCACATCGATCGAGTGCTTCTTCTGTTTATCCAGCTTCGGCAGCTCGTCGAGCTCGCAAAGCTTGCCGTTGACCCGGGCGCGTACGAAGCCCTGGGCGCGCAATTCTTCGAAGACCATCAGGTGTTCGCCCTTGCGCTCGCGAATCACCGGTGCGAGCAGCATCAGCTTGCTGCCTTCCGGCTGGGCGAGCACCAGGTCGACCATCTGGCTGACGGTCTGGGCTTCCAGTGGGGTGTCGTGATCAGGGCAGCGGGGGATACCAACTCGCGCATACAGCAAGCGCAGGTAGTCGTAGATCTCGGTAATGGTGCCGACCGTCGACCGCGGGTTATGGGACGTCGACTTCTGTTCGATGGAGATCGCTGGCGACAGGCCTTCGATGGTATCGACGTCGGGTTTTTCCATCATCGACAGGAACTGCCGGGCGTAGGCCGACAGCGATTCGACATAGCGGCGCTGGCCTTCGGCGTACAAGGTGTCGAAGGCCAGGGATGATTTGCCGGATCCGGACAGGCCGGTGATGACGATCAGCTTGTCCCGGGGCAGGGTCAGGTCGATGTTCTTCAGGTTGTGGGTACGGGCCCCACGAATCAGGATCTTGTCCAAAGTGGCCTCGCTCGGCGGGCGTCGAAAACGTAGGAGTATACGGGCAAATACTGGATGGATGCACACTATTGCAAGCCATACATGAAGACTGCGCGGCAAACGGTCGCCATATACCCCCTCAATCGATGGGACTGGTAGAATCCCCGCCGGTTCACACGAGGTTTTTCCATGCAAGATCCCCACAGCGAACGCATGAGTAGCGGCGAGACCCGCGCGGCAGGCGGTCTGGCCCTGGTGTTCGCCTTCCGCATGCTCGGCATGTTCATGGTGTTGCCGGTACTGGCGACCTATGGCATGGACCTGGCGGGCGCGACCCCGGCCCTCATCGGGCTCGCCATCGGCGCCTACGGCCTGACCCAGGCGATTTTCCAGATTCCCTTCGGGATCATTTCCGACCGGATCGGCCGGCGCCCGGTGATTTACCTGGGGCTCATCGTGTTCGCCCTCGGCAGCGTGCTGGCGGCGAATGCCGATTCGATCTGGGGCGTGATCGCCGGACGGATCCTACAAGGAGCGGGCGCCATTTCCGCTGCCGTCATGGCGTTGCTGTCGGACCTGACCCGCGAGCAACATCGCACGAAAGCCATGGCGATGATCGGCATGACGATTGGTCTGTCGTTCGCCGTCGCCATGGTTGTAGGACCGTTGTTGACCCGTGCCTTTGGGTTGTCGGGGTTGTTCCTGGCGACCGGTGCCATGGCACTGGTGGGCATCCTCATCGTCGCGTTGATCGTGCCGCGCTCCACCGGGCCGTTGCAGCACCGTGAATCCGGGGTGGCCCGCCAGGCGCTGGTGCCGACGCTAAAGCATCCTGACCTGCTGCGCCTGGACCTGGGCATCTTCGTGCTGCATGCCATGTTGATGTCCAGCTTCGTGGCCTTGCCGCTGGCGCTGGTGGAAAAGGCCGGCCTGCCCAAGGAGCAGCACTGGTGGGTCTATCTGACGGCACTGGTCATTTCGTTCTTCGCCATGATTCCGTTCATTATCTATGGCGAGAAGCGACGCAAAATGAAACGAGTTTTGCTCGGCGCCGTCGTGACGCTCATGCTCACTGAGCTATTCTTCTGGCAGTTCGGCGACAGCTTGCGCGCCTTGGTGATTGGCACGGTGGTGTTCTTCACCGCGTTCAACCTGTTGGAGGCGTCACTGCCGTCGCTGATCAGCAAGGTGTCACCGGCGGGCGGCAAGGGCACGGCGATGGGGGTTTATTCCACCAGCCAGTTCCTCGGTTCGGCATTGGGCGGGATCCTCGGCGGCTGGCTGTTCCAGCATGGCGGTTTGTCGGTTGTGTTCCTGGGATGTGCCGCGCTGGCTGCACTTTGGCTGGTTTTTGCTGTTACCATGCGCGAACCTCCGTATGTGACGAGCCTGCGCTTGCCGTTGTCGCCCGAAGCCATCCGCGAAGCAGGCCTGGCCGAGCGCCTCAGGGCCGTCGTTGGAGTAACCGATGCAGTGGTGGTCGCCGACGAGGCGGCCGTTTATATCAAACTGGACACCGAATTATTGGATCGTGCGACGCTTGAGCGCCTGGTGAACAACCCGGCCCCGGCAGCGTGCGAAGCCTAGGAGAACGTTATGGCCCGTGGGGTTAACAAAGTCATATTGGTCGGTACTTGCGGCCAGGATCCAGAAGTTCGTTACCTGCCTAACGGCAACGCCGTGACCAACCTGAGCCTGGCGACCAGCGAACAATGGACCGACAAGCAGACCGGCCAGAAGGTCGAGAAGACCGAATGGCACCGCGTGTCGATGTTCGGCAAAGTGGCGGAGATTGCCGGCGAATACCTGCGCAAGGGTTCGCAGGTCTACATCGAAGGCAAGCTGCAGACCCGCGAGTGGGAAAAAGACGGCATCAAGCGTTACACCACCGAAATCGTGGTCGACATGCAAGGCACCATGCAGTTGCTCGGTGGCCGTCCGCAAGGCGACCAGCAGCAGGGCGGCAACAACTACCAGCAGTCGGCTCCACGCCAGCAAGCCCCTCGTCCGCAATCGGCGCCACAGCCACAGCGCGAGCGCCCAGCTCCGCAACAGGCCGCACCGCAACCGGCTCCGGATTTCGACAGCTTTGATGACGATATTCCGTTCTGATCCGCAGTGGTTTCATTCGATGAGTCTCCTCATCGAATGAAACCTGAAAGCTCGATAAAGCCCTCTTCGCTGCAAAGCCTGGAGGGTTTTTTTCGCTTTGCGTAAGCCAAGGTGTCCCAAGGATCAATCAAGTGAGATGAGCACGGATTGACGGGTTATGCCGCGAATGGATCAGTCATAAATAATCTTTTGATAGACCGGCGTTTGCTTGGCGCTGTGCTTGATGCGCCGCACCGAACTGCCGGTTATCAGGTGTCCACCGAGAAGAAGATTGCCACAAGGCGATCGCGGTTCGAAAAGCTGCTGTCTCAAGACCCTTATCGCTTCCGCGCCCAGTTCATCGCGGGGCACGTGAAGCGTGGTGAGCGGTATATCGTTGATGTCCGCCAGGTTGAACCCGTCCATGCTCATCACTGAAACATCCTGAGGAACCCTCAAGCCGGCATTCTGCAGCGCTTTAACCGCGCCGGCTGCCATGAAGTCGCCCCCGGCCAGGATGGCAGTCGGTCGGTCGTCGGGTGCGCAGTTTTCCAGGAAGGCCGCTACCCGCGCTTCAGATTCAGCACTGCCGAAACCCTCGGCAACCATCAGGTGTTTTGTTTCGATGAATTCGAGATTTTGCTCCTTCCATGCATCACGGATTCCACGTATCCGCAGATCCATCGTGTACCGCCTGAGACACTGGAGGGTCAGTACATTTCGGTGCCCCATCTGAAACAGATAATTTATCGAATAATGACCGATCAAGAAGTGGTCGGGCGATATCGAGGGCAAGCGCATGCTGCGATCAATGCAGTTGATCAGTACCGTCGGCTTGCTGAGGTCCGCCGCGAGTTGGTGTATGTGCGGATCATCAATACCAATCAGGATCGCCGCACCGGTGTCCTTCTGATTCATCTTCTGTAAAAACAGCAATGCGTCGCTATCAACCTCTTCAAGCTCGCAGTAGCGAACTCGAACATCATGTTGCGCGACCGCCTGTGTGATGCCCTGGATAACTTTGTAGTAGAAGATATCCGAGCGTACGTTGAAGGCCCGCGAGGGCGCGAAGATGGTAAGCCCGTTGAGCAGGAAGCGACCATTGGCGAGGCCTTCCATCACGCCCTGCTGACGAGCCGCCGCCAGCACTTTTTCTCTCGTGGCGGGGCGGGTGTTGGATTTGCCAGCAAGCACCCGGGACACCGTCGCGATGGACAGGCCCGTCTGTGCCGCAATTTCAGCAATGCGTAACTTTCCCACCGTGGCTTATCCATTGAGACAATTTATGTAAAAGCTTTCATAGCAGAAAAGGGCCATCAATCCTAGCGTGCTTGGGTTTCTGTCGAGTTGCGTCGGCGGTGGATGTAAATCTATACACGCCTGCTTCTGTACGGATCATGAGCAGTTGCCATAGCGTTCAAGCCTCAAATAAAAACAAAACGCCGGAAAATACGGCGACAGGCGAAGAATTGATGACTATCGATATCGAACGCAATGCTCGACTTTCGGCCAAGCTAAAATTCATCCCGCATCTGCGATGGTGGATGCTTTCCCTGTTTTTGCTCGGCGTCACCGTCAACTATATAACCCGCAATTCACTGGGTATCTTGGCGCCGGAACTGAAAACCACGTTCAGCATGTCGACGGAACAGTACTCGTGGGTCGTCGCCTCGTTTCAACTTGCCTACACAGTTTTCCAACCCGTCTGCGGCTGGCTGATCGATGCGATCGGGCTCAAGCTCGGCTTCGTCATATGCGCCGTCGTATGGTCAGTGATGTGCCTTCTTCATGCCGGGGCAGCGAGTTGGGTACATCTGGCGATTCTGCGTTTTTTCATGGGCGCTTCGGAGGCAGCGGCTACACCCGCCAATGCCAAGGCGATAGGGGACTGGTTTCCCAAAAAAGAACGCCCTATCGCTGCGGGATGGGCGGGGGTTGGTTTTTCTCTGGGGGCGATGCTCGCCCCTCCCATCATCTATCTGGCTCATGTAAGCCTGGGCTGGCAGGGCGCATTCCTGATTTCCGGCGGGATCGGCCTGATATGGGCTGCCGTCTGGGGATGGCTCTACCACGCTCCCACTATTCATCCGCGCTTATCGCCCGATGAGTTGAAGCATATCCAACAAGACGGCGAAAAAATCGGCCAGCAAATGCCTTTTTTCAAAGCGTTGAAAAAGATTGGTCGGGACAAGCGATTTTACGGTATCGCGCTTCCCGCCTTCATGGCAGAGCCGGCATGGGCAGTCATGAGTTTCTGGGTGCCGCTGTATCTGGCCAACGAAAGAGGAATGGACCTCAAGCAAATCGTACTGTTTGCCTGGGTTCCGTTTCTGGCGGCGGATCTGGGCAGTGTCGCCAGCGGTTACCTGTCACGCGCTTACCATCGATTTTTCAAATGCACCCGTGTGAACTCGATTGTCGCCAGTTCAATCACTGGCGCGTTCCTGATGTTTTCGTTAGCCGTGATGACCCAGGTGGAAGACCCCTATGTAGCGATTGCGCTTATTTCAGTCGGCGGTTTTGGCCACCAGATTATCTCCTGCATGTTAAGTGCACTGGTCGTCGAAACGTTTGATCGGGATGAGCTGGCGACTGTGAACGGAATGCGAGGCTCATGTGCCTGGATTGCCAGCTTCATTTTTTCGCTGATCATCGGTGTCAGCGTGGACAAGATAGGATTCAACCCATTGTTCATTGCGATGGGGCTCTTTGATTTTATAGGTGCGTTTTTCATGATTTTGTTTATCGCCGACAGAGCGTCCAAACCTGAAGCGGTGCGTGCCCAATGAAGTCACTTAAAGTCTGGGAATTACAGGCCCAGGAAAAAGGCTACATCGAGCTTCTGGTCGAGGGCCGACATCTCTTCAGGATTCATATCCTCGAAGACGGTTTGGCGCGTGTCCTGCTCATGCGTGCAGGCGCGTTGGCACTGGATCGGACCTGGAGCATCGCGCCCCGGGAGGATGTCGCCTGGGAGGGCCGGGCCCGCGAGTCGTTGGCGGATTTTTCTTTGCCCGCGTACCGGGTCGAAGAATTTCAGGACCGGTTGGTACTCACGACCAGAAAACTCCGCATCACGGTAAATCGTCCGCTGTGGTTGCAATGGGAATACCACGATGGCCAGGACTGGAGGCCGTTGGTTTCGGATCGGCCCACCGGTGCCTATTCGCTTGATGCTCATGGTGAAGGCCTGGAGCATTACCAGCTTCGCGCGCCGGAACATCGCTATTACGGGCTCGGCGAAAAGACCGGCGATTTGAATCGCGCCGGCAAACGCTTTGAAATGCGTAACCTGGATGCAATGGGATATGACGCTGCGAGCACTGACCCGCTGTACAAACATATCCCCTTTGTCATCACGCACCAGGAGCACGCCAGCTTCGGGATGTTCTATGACAACCTGAACACCAGCCTCTTTGATCTGGGGAACGAGCTGGATAATTATCACCGGCCCTACCGTCGGTACAAAGCGGATGCCGGTGACCTCGATTACTGGGTACTTGCAGGCCCGCGCATACTGGATGTGACGAAGGCTTTTGTTCGTCTGACCGGACGCACTCTGTTTCTGCCTAAATGGAGCCTGGGCTACAGCGGCTCGACGATGCACTACACCGATGCCGAAAATGCCCAGGAACAATTGCTGGAGTTTCTTGATCTGTGCCGTCGGCACGATATCCCTTGTGACTCTTTTCAACTGTCATCCGGGTACACCTCCATTGGCGAAAAACGTTATGTTTTCAACTGGAATCGTGAAAAGGTCCCAGACCCCAAGGCGCTTGCCCAGGCCTACCGTGATGCCGGCGTCAGGCTGGTCGCCAACATCAAGCCTTGTCTCTTGCAGGATCATCCGCGCTACGCCGAGGTAGCTAGGCGAAACATGTTCATCGGCGACTCTGAACACGACATGCCAGAGCGCTCTGTCTTCTGGGACGATGAGGGCTCTCATCTGGACTTCACCAACCCGGACGCTGTCAGCTGGTGGCAGTCGAATGTCACAACACAGCTGTTGGAGCTGGGTATTGAATGCACGTGGAACGATAACAATGAGTTCGAGGTGTGGGACGGTGAGGCACGCTGCCACGGCTTCGGGCGCGAAATAGCAATCAAACATATCCGGCCTGTCATGGCATTGCTGATGATGAGAGCGTCTTTAGAGGCACAACAGCGGTTTTCGCCATCGGAACGGCCCTATCTCATCTCACGCTCAGGTTGCGCCGGCATGCAGCGCTACGTTCAGACTTGGAGCGGTGATAACCGAACCAACTGGAAAACCCTCCGCTATAACACCCGCATGGGCCTGGGCATGAGTCTGTCGGGGTTGTACAACGTCGGGCACGATGTAGGTGGGTTCTCGGGTAACAAGCCGGATCCGGAGCTGTTTGTCCGTTGGGTCCAGAATGGTGTGATGCATCCACGCTTCACCATTCACTCCTGGAACGACGATGGCACCGTCAATGAGCCATGGATGCACCCAACGGTCACCGATGCGGTCCGTGACGCCATCGGTCTCCGATACAGATTGATGCCTTACTTCTATACCTTGCTGTGGCAAGCCAGTAACGAAGATGAGCCCATCTTGCGACCTACGTTTCTTGACCACGAGCATGACCGTGAAACGTTCGAGGAAAACGACGAGTTCCTTCTTGGCCGAGATGTCCTCGTCGCCAGCGTGGTAGAGGAAGGCGCCCGCGAGCGCGAGGTGTGGTTACCCCTGAATGCGACGGGATGGTGCGACTGGCATACCGGTGACTGGTACGAAGGCGGTCAATCCGTTGTTCTGGTTGCGCCTTTGGAACGTTTGCCCTTGTTGGTGCGAGGGGGCGCTGCGATACCGATCGGTGAATGCCACAAGCTTAACGATCCCTCTCTTGATCGGCGTCGCGAGCTGGTGATTTTTCCTGCGCCTTCAGGTGCCTCCAGCGGCGTGCTGTTTGAAGATGACGGCATCAGTCATGACTGGAAAAACGGCAACTGCGTTGTCATCAAATGGACCCTTGAATATGGCCTGGACTTCATTGATTTGACGATCGCTAAAACAGGGGACTTTTGTCCGGCGTGGGAGCAGCTTGAGGTGTCCTTGAAGATTACGGATGCGCGAGCCTTGAGAATCAATGGCCGTAGTGGGTGCGCTTTGAAGTTGGCGGATATTCCGGAGCATGGACAACTTCATTGATTCGCTGGCAGGTCTTGCCCTCCCGGTCCAGGAGGGCAAATCCACCGGCTCACAAATCCAGATCCAATAACTCCTGCATCCTCTCGCCAATCGACTGTGTCAACCATGTGGCATGGAACGCCATTTCCGCCACCGTGATATCCACCCGAAACCGAAGCGCAATCGGCTTGCCATCGGCTCCGGTGTAGCCGACATCAAAGTGGTTCACGTTAGCGAAAGTGCTCAGGGTGTAGGGCTTGATGTAATGGATGTCGCTGTAGGGCACGCATTCTTCGGTGGTTTCCCGGGCAGGACGGCACTGGGTGAAGGTGAGGCGTTGCTGGCGTTCGTCGAAGCAGAAGCCAAGCACCTTGGGCCCTGAGGCGAGCCAGTTGATCGTACAGACGGCCGCGAACGCACTGATGAACATGAGCGCGATAATCAGCGGTTCCATAATGATCTGCTGGTGAATCGGCGACAGGCCTTCGACCTTGAACAGCATCAGGGTAAACACTGCCAGCCAGTAGGCAGGCAGGGCGAGCAAGATTGCCGCGACGTAGATCATGGTCCCCAGGAAACCCGGCCTGGATACGTCGCTTGCGCAATCCCACGTGGGCGGGTGCCGTGGCGCTGATGTAGCGGTCGGGAAGGGCGATTCGACCAGGCGCGGCGGGCGTCTGCGTTTCATGCGGCTGGCTCTTCGGAAAGATATCTGGCCATTCTCGTCGTAACCGCTCACACCCGCCTAGTCATTTCCGCTTGCTGTCGATGGCTGCGTCTACGCCTGGCTGCCGCTCAGGAATTGCGCGGTACTCACCACATTCGCATAGGCAAACCCCAGCGCCGACATGAACGCAGCGTGGACATGGGCCGCAGGGACGACGAGGCCGTTGAATTCCAGGTCGCGGCTGGCACAGGCATCATGCACCACCGTGACCTCATAGCCCATGTCAGCGGCAGCGCGGGTAATGCCGTCGATGCACATGTGGCTCATGCTGCCGACCACGACCAACCGTTCGATGCCGTGCTGTTCGAGGATCGCTTGCAGTTCGGTTTCGCGAAACGAATTGACGAAGTGCTTGAGCACGACCGGTTCATCGGCGCGGTTGAGTACCTTGGGATGCAACTGCGCACCTTCAGAGCCGGGCGTAAAAAATGGCGCTTCGTCGGAGGTGAATTCGTGACGGATGTGCACCACCTGGTTCCCGGTCTGGCGAAACGCCTCGATCAATCTGACGGCATTGTCGGCAGCGGCTTCGGCGCCGACCAAAGGCCATTTGCCTTCGGGGAAGTAGTCGTTCTGGATATCGACTACGATGAGCGCTTGCTTGGACATGGTACTTCCTCGGTTATCAACAGGGGGAAAGTCAGTATTGGTCCTGAACGGTGATGCGGGAATTGGCCGTAACGACAATAGGCGAGGGAAAACTGACAATGGCGCAGGAACAGGCATTCGTCGAACTCGGCGTGCTGATCTACCCCGGCGCGCAAATGGCCGCGGTGCATGGTTTGACCGATCTGTTTGCCGTGGCGGATGGCATTGCGGCGGAGCATGCCAGTGTGCAGCTGCCGCGGCTGCGCGTGAGCCACTGGCAAACGGCGGGCGGAGAAATGCCGTCGCGGGTGTTTGCCAGTGATGCCGGTCCGCACGCGCCATTGGTGGCCTTGTTGATCCCACCGTCCATTGCCGGCTTCAATGAAGCTGTGGCAACACCGACGCTGATGGATTGGCTCCGGGCGCAACACGCTAGCGGCACGGTACTGGGCGGGGTTTGCGTCGGCTCCATCCTGCTGGCCGAAAGCGGTTTGCTGGATGGGCGTAGTGCCACGACCCACTGGACCTCGGCCAAGACCTTTGCGGCACGTTATCCGAAGATCAAGCTCAACGCCGATAAACCCATTGTCGACGACGGCGACCTGATCACCACCGCCGGGCTCATGGCCTGGTCGGAGCTCGGGCTGCGGCTGGTGGACCGCTTGCTCGGCCCCGGCATCGCCACACGCACCGCGCAGTTTCTGGTGATCGAGCACAGCGACAGCGCGAGCCAGTGCGGCAGCAATTTCGCGCCGATCCTCGGGCATGGCGATGGAGCGATTCTGAAAGTGCAGCACTGGTTGCAACGCAGCGGCGCGGTGGATGTTTCCCTTGGCGCGATGGCCGAACAGGCCGGGCTGGAGGAGCGCACGTTCCTGCGCAGGTTTCGCGCGGCTACCGGCCTCAAGCCCACCGAATACTGCCAGCACCTGCGGGTCGGCAAGGCCCGGGAAATGCTGGAGTACACCAACGGTACCATCGACCACATTGCCTGGACCGTCGGTTATCAGGATCCGGGTGCCTTTCGAGCGACGTTCAAGAAAATCACCGGGCTGGCGCCGAGTGATTACCGGGCAAGGTTCGGGGTGAACCCGAGTGCTGCCAAAAGCTGACACGGAGCCTCAATGGCGAGGGAACTTGCTCCCGCTGGGGGTGAAGCCCCCGAATAATGTGCACCGCGGTTTGTCAGTTTAAGGTTGGGGCTGCTGCGCAGCCCAGCGGGAGCAAGCTCCCTCGCCACGGGGGAAATGCTGGCTCGGGATGTCGTGCAAATTGCCGGACATCCGCTTCCAGTCGTGCAGAATGAAACAGGCCCGGTGCCACATCATCCGTTCATCCCCCCGATTCCTTGACCGTTCGTCCCCCGCCGTGCCGTTGGCCTGATCTCTGCAATCCTTATAGCTACGGCTATTTAGCGCAGTTGAAAGGACAACGCATGACCCAGATCCATCGTGACAAATGTGTAGTGGCCCACTCGGTCAATCCCCAGGCACCCCTGCATGAAGTCGAGACCAATCGGGCGCTGGCGCGCTGGCTGGCGAATATCCTTGGCCTGGAGTTCGGCGGCAGCTATGACAGCCGGAACCACGCCGGGCGGGATCTGTACCTGTTGCCTACGCAAACCCTGATCGGTCCCGAGGCTGCGTTGCGCCTGGGCGTCAAGGGACCGGACGATCTTTGGGGCGGTTACGTCGACCACGATTTCATCTGCACCAAGGCGATTGCCCATGGTCTGTTGAATAAGGATGCGGTCGCGCCGAAGGGCTGGTCACCGCTGTTCGCCAAGCTGACCCGGGGCGTTGTGCTCGATGGCATCAGCGTGTTTTCGCTCAAGGATGCGCGCCAGGCCGCCGAGCACTTGCTCTACGCCGGGCCGATTCGCTTCAAGCCAATCCATGCTTGCGCCGGACGTGGCCAGCGAGTCATCCGGAGCATCGGGCAATTCGATGAGATCGTCGCGGCTCCAGACGCCCAGGCATTGTTCAGCGAGGGAATCGTGCTGGAACAGAATCTCAGTGAGGTCAAGACCCAGAGCGTCGGCCAAAGCTTTATCAACGGCAAGGTCTTGAGCTACTGCGGCGTGCAGCACCTGACCCACGACAACGAAGGGGAAGAGGTCTACGGCGGCTCCGACCTGCTGGTGGCGCAAGGGGGCTACATCGAGCTTCTCGGCCTGGAATTGCCGGACGATGTGCGCGAAGCGGTCCGGCTGGCGCAGGTATTCGATGACGCCGCCAACCAGGCTTTCCCCACGTTCTTTGCTTCGCGGCGCAACTACGACATTGCCCAAGGGACGGATACCGGGGGCCAGCCTCGCGGTGGCGTGCTGGAGCAGTCCTGGCGAATGGGCGGCGCCAGCAGCGCTGAACTGGCTGCCTTGCAGGTGTTCGTCGAGGACCCATCGATCCGCGCGGTTCGGGTGTCCTCAGTCGAAACCTACACCGACCAACCGCTGCCGCCCGGCGCCACGGAGGTTTATCGCGGCGCTGCGGAAAATGGTGATTTCCTACTCAAATACGTAACGGTTCAATCCTATGACGGCTAGAAGCGAAACCATCCAGATTGCGATTGATGATGAACACATGAATGGAACCTTCCTCAGCCCCAAGTCGAAGGTTCCCGGTGTGTTGTTCGTACACGGTTGGGGCGGCAGCCAGGAGCGAGATCTCGAGCGGGCCAAAGGCATCGCCGGCCTGGGCTGCGTGTGCCTGACCTTTGACTTGCGCGGCCACACCGGTGGGGCCGGGATTCCACTGTCGCGGGTCACGCGCGAGGACAACCTGCGGGACTTGCTGGCGGCCTACGACCGGTTGCTCGCCCACCCGGCCCTGGACACCTCGGCGATTGCGGTGGTCGGTACCAGCTACGGTGGTTACCTGGCCTCGATCCTTACCTCATTGCGACCGGTGCGCTGGCTGGCCCTGCGGGTGCCGGCGCTGTACCGCGACGAGCAGTGGCACACGCCCAAGCGCGACCTCGACAAGGCTGACTTGCTCGATTACCGCAGCACCCTGGTGCACGCCGATACCAACCGGGCCTTGCACGCCTGCGCGCAATTCACCGGCGATGTGTTGCTGGTGGAGTCGGAGACGGACGATCATGTGCCCCACGCCACGATCATGAGCTACCGGGCCGCCTGCCAGCAGACTCACTCGTTGACTCATCGGATCATCGATGGCGCCGACCATTCCCTGAGTGACCCCGTGTCACAGCAGGCCTACACCTCGATCCTGGTGAGCTGGATCACGGAGATGGTGGTGGGCGAGCGGTTGAGCATCATTCAGGAGCGGTAGACAGCTGGTGTCCTGGCGGGCCTCTTCGCGAGCAGGCTCGCTCCCACAAGGACTCGCAGAAAGTCTGAGCCCGGGTTCACACAGGTCTCTTGTGGGAGCGAGCCTGCTCCGGGCGGCGATCCGACGAAGGCGCCATGCCAGGCGCCGCATCACTTGAGCCCAGGCTTGACCCGCAACGCCTTGGCCTTCGCCTCGATCACCAGATACATCACCACGGTAATCAGCAATGGCAGGATGAAGTAGATCGCCCGGTAGGCAATCAGTCCCGCGATCAGGCTGCCTCGCGACACTTCATGCTGCAGCAGCGCGACGAACACCGCTTCCAGCACTCCGAGCCCCGCGGGGATATGGGTAATCACCCCGGCGATGCTGCTGATCAACAACACCCCCAGCACCACGGGATAGTCCAGTTTGCTCGGCAGCAAGGTAAAGATCACCGCCGCCATCAGCGACCAGTTCAGCGCGCCCAGTGCCAATTGCAGGACGGCCATGCGCAGGGACGGCAGATTGATTTCCATGCCGCGAATCGTCCAGGCCCGGCGCTTGGAGAAACGGCAGGCCGCCAGGTAACCGGCACTGGCCAGCAACAGCAGCACGCCCACGCCTTGCAGCGCGTTGCTGCTCAGTTTCCAGCCCGGCGGCATGGTCACCAGGCCGCTGCTGAACACCACGCCGGCCAGGGTCATGTAGCCGAACCAGTTGGTGGCCAGGCTCAGGCCGAGAATCTTGGCGATGTTGCCAGTGCTGACGCCGAGCCGCGAATACAGCCGATAGCGCATGGCGATGCCGCCCACCCAGGCACTGAGATTCAGGTTGAAGGCATAACTGATCACCCCCACCGGCAGAATCTGCCGCCAGCCGAGTTTCTGCCGGATGTAGGTGCGACCGATCAAGTCGAAGCAGGCGTAGGTGATGAAACTGGTGATCGTCAACGCGGCGGCGATCAGCAGTGTGCGCAGCTTGAAATCCGCCAGGGTGGCGAATACTTCGGACCAGTCGATGCGGCGCGCCAACGCGGTGAACAGCACAATCAGCAGCAGGAAAAAAGCCAGCGTCAGCGGGCGTTTCCAGCGGCTCCAGCGCGACTTCGGCTTGGCCTGTTCCGGCGCCTGGGCGTCTCCCGGCGCGGTGTGCGCTTCAGAGTGGTTCATGGGGTTCGCTCCGGACCGCCGTCGGCGGTGAAAAAGGTTTCAGACGCGGTTTATGGGCCGGCAGCCATCCGGCCCAGGCCGGGAAGTGACGCAGGAAGTGGAACACCATGAAACCGATAGTCATGCGCCAGAGTAGCCCGCGCGGCGCGTGGTTCTCGGGCATGATGGTGCAATGGGTGCGGCTCAAGTGATCGAGGCGGTCGAACAGCTCGCGGTTGAACGCGCGGTCGCGGATCAGCACGTTGGCTTCCAGGTTCAGGGACAGGCTCAACGGGTCGAGGTTACTCGAGCCGACGGTACTCCAGTCCTCATCCACCAGGGCGACCTTGCCGTGCAGCGGCCGCTCGCAATATTCATAGATCGTCACGCCGGCCTTGAGCAGATAGTCGTAGAGCATCCGCGCGGCAAGCTTGGCGATCATCATGTCCGGTTGCCCCTGCAGGATCAGCCGCACCTCAACGCCACGCCGGGCGGCGTTGCGGATCTCGCGCAGCAACCGGTAGCCGGGGAAGAAATAGGCATTGGCGATCACTACCCGCCGCTGGGCGCTGCGCAGCACTTGCAGGTAGACCTCCTCGATGTCGGTCTGGTGCTCATGGTTGTCGCGATAGACCAGGCGCACCTGGCCGTCATGATCATTGAACGCCAATTCGGTGCGACGGCTGCGGCGACGTTGCCACCAGTATTTGGCCCGGCCCGGCCGGCCGGTCTGGAGCAGCGCAAAATGATGGATATCCACCACCGCCGGGCCCTTGATCTCCACGGAGTAATCCTGCTTGGCCTCGGGACCGAAGTCGCCCAAGTGGTCGGCGGAGAAATTGATCCCGCCGATAAACGCGATCACACCGTCCACCACGACGATCTTGCGGTGCAGGCGGCGGAACCAGTTGGTGCGGATGCCCAGGTGCCTCGGAGCCGGGTCGAACATCTGCAGGCGCACCCCGGCCTCGCTCAACGACGCGAGAAACTCGGTGGTCAGTTCGCCACAACCGAAACCGTCGAGATTGACGGTAATACGCACTCCACGCTTGGCCGCATCCACCAGCAGGTCGCGCAGTTCAAAGCCGACCTTGTCCTCGAACAGAATGAAAGTCTCCAGGAGAATTTCTTCCTGGGCACGGCGAATTGCCTCGAAAACCCGTGGGAAATATTCCTCGCCATTTTCCAGCAGCGTGACACGGTTGTTGCCGTGCCAGCCGTATTCGATATCGTTCAGCGCCGGGTTGCTCTCGGTCGGCGGGACCTCGATCTTTTCCACCGTTGCCTTGTTCATCGTCGCGCTCATAATTCGATCTCCACCGACAGCGGTGCGTGGTCGGAAAGGTGCGACCAGGGACGTACATTCAATACTTTGGCGTGATGGGCCTTGAGGTTGCGCACGTAGATGCGGTCCAGGCGCAGGATCGGCAGGCGTGCCGGAAAACTGCGGGCCGGCTTGCCCCATTGTTCGGCGAATACCTCCCGCAGGCCGCAGGGGGCGAGCAGGTCATTGGCCTTGCCGCGCCAATCGTTGAAGTCACCGGCGACAATCACTGGCGCTTCAGGCGGCAGCTCACTCAGGCGCTGGCAAAGCAGTTTCAGTTGCTCGACGCGATGACCTTCGCGCAACCCCAGGTGCACACAGATCGCATGCACGTCCTGGCCTTCGCCACCCGGCAGACGCAGCACGCTGTGGAGCATGCCGCGGCTCTCGTGGCCGCTGATGGAGACGTCGAGGTTCTCGTGGCGAATGATCTGGAATTTTGACAGCAACGCGTTGCCATGGTCGCCCGCCGGGTACACCGCGTTGCGCCCGTAGGCGAACTGCGGCCAGAGGGTATCGGCGAGGAACTCGTATTGCGGGATGCTTGGCCAGTTGCTGTAGCGCTGGGGGTGGTGCTCGTGGGTGCCATGCACTTCTTGCAGGAACACCACGTCGGCGGAAACGCTGCGCACGGCTTCGCGCAGTTCCGGCAGGATGAAACGCCGGTTCAGGGCGGTGAACCCCTTGTGTGTATTGACCGTCAGGACGGTGAAGCGGCTGACCCGTTCGAAATCCCGCAACGATTGCTGGGTCGGGTCACGGGTGGCTTCGCTGGATTCTGGCGTAGTCATGGCAATACCCCTTCGGCCGGGCGCACGCCGGGAGCGGTGGCGAGATGCTTGTCCAGGTCGAAGCGCTCCAGCAGGTGGCGCGCGTCATACGGCGCGCGGACTTTGATGTCGTTGTCGAAATAGCAGAACACTTCCCGGCTCTTGCGCGCCCGGGGTTTCTTTTTCGGATCGATCAGGTGGGCGTCACTCGGCTGAGTGCCGTGGCTCCAGGCTTCGATCCGATCGCCCCAGCGCTTCAGCGCCTCGTCGGTATAGCCGCTGGCGTATAGCTCTTCGGCGCCGTGCAGGCGCAGATAGACGAAATCGCTGGTGACGTCCTCGCGATACGGCCATTTTCCAGCGGTATCCGCCACCACCAGGGCAACGTCGTAACGTTTGAGCAGGGCGACGAAGCGTGGATCGATGAAGCTTTCATGACGGATTTCGACGGCATGGCGCAGCGCACGCTTCTTGTCGGTCGTTGTGCTGGCATGGCCGTCCAGGCGTGGTTCGTGCTCGCGCGCCAGCGCGGCGGCGGCTTCGGTGTCGTGGGGCAATTGCTTGAGAAATTCTTCGAAGAGCTCGGGGTCGAATTTGAAACTCGGCGGAAACTGCCAGAGGATGGCCCCGAGTTTTTCCTTGAGTTCCAGCACCCCGGAGGCGAAGAAGTTCGCCAGCGGCTTGTGGATGTCCCGCAGGCGCTTGATGTGGGTGATGAACCTTGGCGCCTTGACGCTGAAGACGAAGTCGTCCGGCGTCTCGGCGTACCACTGGGCATACCGTTCGGGACGTTGCAGGGCGTAGAACGATCCATTGATTTCGATGCTGTTGACCGCGCGAGAGGCGAATTGCAGTTCCCGCTTCTGAGCCAGCCCCTTGGGGTAGAAATCCCCCCGCCAAGGCGTGTAGCGCCAACCGGAAATACCAATGTGGATCGCCGTCATGTATCCCTCCCGTGCCAATGACCTCGTACCGCCTGTGTCTTTTGATGACCGCCGCGCGGGCTGGAAAGTTTCGGTGGTCTTACCGACGGAAGGGGCTGAGCGGGTTCTGTGGCGAGGGAGCTTGCTCCCGCTGGCCTGCGCAGCAGGCCCATGCATTCATCCTGACGTGACGAGGTACCCAGGTTTCAGGGCCGCTACGCGCCCCAGCGGGAGCAAGCTCCCTCGCCACCAAGTTTTGTATTGGCCTTGCGAGCGAACTTGCCGGCCCGATGTTGATCAGTTCCTTACTTGTCCCGTGTAAAGGAGCCCCGCGTTTTGTCTCGATTGAGCACCGTATTGCTGTTGGTCCTGCTGACGCTGACCGGCACCAGCGCCTACGGGACCGCTGCTGTCCCTGGCGCCTCCAATCCCAGTGAGGCCCCGGCCGAGCCCGAACCGCTGGTGCAGGGCGGTTTGCTGGGCGCGATCAGTTCGAGCATCGATGACGTCCAGGACAAGCTCGACCTTAACCAGAGCCTGGTGGACGCCTGGCGCCTGCGGGCGGACCGGGCGGCGGACGAGGTCGATCGCCTTGTGGACCAGACGTCCCGTTCCACATGGCGCGTGGCGGGGGATTTCCTGCTGCTCTCGGGCGTATGGCTGGGGACGTTTGCGCTGATATGGACCGGTGCGCGATTGCTGGTGCGCCGCTTGCGCCGGCGCCGCTGGCTACGCACCCGCCAGCGGGTGCTGGACGTGCTCGGCTATGTGTTGCCCTACACCTTGCCGGCCGTGGCCTGCCTGCCGCTGACCCTCTACGTCAGCCACTTCCTGCAAGTCTCGGTCGGTCGCGCCCTGGCGCTGTGTTTCGCCTACGCCACCAGCAGCGGTATTTTTTCCACGTCGGTGCTGCTCTGCGTGATCGTGATGTTCAACGCCGGGCACAAACGGCGAGCGGTGGCGATGCTTCGTCGTTTCACCCCGCGGCCGTTGTTCCTGATCGGCTTCCTGGCCGCCCTCAGCGATGCACTGACCAGCCCGCAGATCGCCAGGCAACTGGGCGGCAATATCACCAGCAGCGTTGCGGTGTTCACCGGGCTGTCGGCGTCGATGATCTTTGGCTGGCTGGTGATCCATATGCGCCGGCCGGTGGCCCACCTGATCCGCAACCGACCGTTGGCCCAGCGCTTGAAACAGCCGGCGTTGCAGGAGTCCCTGCGGATTTTTTCCGGTCTCTGGTACTGGCCGATCCTGCTGATGGTGCTGGTGTCGGCGGTGAGCCTGATCGGCGTCGGCGAAGACAACCAGAAAGCCCTGCGTTGCGCCCTGTTCACCACCATTCTGTTGATCGCGATGGTGTTCCTCAGCACCATATTTCAACACGTCTTCAAGTCGCCCAAGGCCGAAGCCATCCAGCGTAACAGCGCCTACAAAGGACGGCTGTTGAGCTTGCTGCACGCCTTGTTGCGCATCGTCATGGCGGTGGCATTCATTGAAATCCTCGGGCGGATCTGGGGGATTTCCCTGTTCGAATTCGCTTCGCGCAACGCCGTGGGCCGGGCGATCAGTGATTCCTTGAGCCGCATCGGCCTGATCTTCCTGATGACCTGGCTGACCTGGGTGGTGCTCGACACGGCGATCCAGGAGGCTCTCAAGCCGCCGCTCAACAAGCGCGGCGCCCGCCAACCCAGCACGCGAGTCAAGACCATCCTGCCGCTGCTGCGCAACGCCGCCAAGATCATCCTGGTGGTGATCTGCGCGATCACCACCATGGCCAACCTGGGCATCAACGTCGCGCCGTTGCTGGCAGGTGCCGGGGTGGTGGGGCTGGCGATCGGTTTTGGTTCGCAGCAACTGGTACAGGACGTGATCACCGGGTTGTTCATCATCATCGAAGACACGCTGTCCATCGGTGACTGGGTGGTACTCAGCTCCGGCCACGCCGGCACCGTCGAAGGCCTGACCATCCGCACCCTGCGCCTGCGCGACGGCAAGGGGTTCGTGCATTCGGTGCCGTTCGGGCAGATCAAGGCCGTGACCAACCAGTCCCGGCAATTCGCCTTTGCGTTTTTCTCGGTGCAGTTTACCTACGACACCGATGTGGACCGTGCCATCGAACTGATCCGCGAGGCCGGCGATTCGATTTCCGAAGACCCGTTCCTCAAGTTCAACCTGCAAGGGCCGCTGGATGTGTTCGGCGTGGACAAGATGGACCTCAACGGGCTGGTGCTCACCGCCCAGTTCCGCACTGTGTCAGGCGGGCAATATGCGGTGAGCCGGGCGTTCAACCAGCGGCTCAAGAAGCTTGTGGATAACGAGCCGTCGGTGCATTTTGCGCAGACTTATCCACAGCAGGTGGTGATGCCGAAGCGGTTGGCCGAGGAGCCGAAGGCAGGGAATGAACAGCCTGATCAAGCTCAATGATGTGGTAAAGCGGAGTGCCCTTTCGCGAGCAGGCTCGCTCCCACAGGTCGACCATTCACCGCAAATCCAATGTGGGAGCGAGCCTGCTCGCGAAGGGGCCCACCCAGACACCCTCAACTTTTCTGGATGAGCTTGCTCCTGGCCTCAGCCATCCCTTGGGCATCCAGCTCCACCCAGAACTGCGGCTTGCCGGCAATCAGCGCCGCCACCGGCAACCCATCGCGATACACCAGCCGATTACTCGCCAGCGCCGGCACTTTCGCCCCCGGCAGCAAGGTCCCGGCGAGGTTCAGCGGATCCACCCCGCACACCGCGATCAGGCTGCCATTGCTGGGGCGGCGCCGCGTTTCGCGCAGCAGGGGAATGGCTTCGGGCAAGGCAAATTGCTCGCCGGCCAGCCCGCTGACAAACCGCCCGCCGCGAATCTCGCCGCGTGCCTCCAGGCGATGGAAGGTGCGCAGCAACTCGCGCCAGCTCGGCAGCCAATCGGCCTCGCGCTCCAGCAGCCGCCAGAACACCACGCCGTAACGGCGCAGCAGGGTCATGGCGATGTGTTCCAAGGTCTCGGGCGCAGTCGGCGCTGGCCGCTTACCCGGTTGCGCAGCAGGCGAACTGCGGCGCAACAAGGCCCAGCGCCCGGCGTCGTCCATGCCGCCGACAAACGCTCCACGCCCGCGCCGGCTGCTGCGGGCCTGGCGCTTGCTGGCGGGAGTGATCAAGGCTCGCAGCCCGGCGAAGCTGTCGGCGTTCACCAGCCCGGCGCCCACCAGTTCCTGCAAGGCGCTTTCCAGTTCGCTGCGCAGCAGGTGCGCCTCGTGCAGCAACTCATCGAAAAACAATGCGCCGTGCTCGCTGAGGGCCTGGTGGACTTTTTGCGTCCTTGGCGACAACTCGTCGAGCGGCGTCTGCTCGGCCAGGCTGCTCCAGAGCCCGACCTGGCGGCGCGGCAGCAAGACGATCGGCGTGCTGCGCAAGGCGCTGGCGGACAGCTTCTGGCGGGCGCTCAGGCGCGTCCAGACAAACTTTCCGCTGCGACACAGTTCGTCGAGCCAGCTCGCTGAATAGTCCTTGATCCGCGCCGGCAGCAGGTCGCTGTCCCAGGCCGAGGCGGCCGCCGGATAACCTTCGAATTGGCTGACGATCGATGGCAATACGGCGTTGCCCCGGCCTTGGGCGGATGGCGACAGGTGCTGCCAGTCGAAGAGGAATCGCATGAAATCCTGCAGCGTCACCGGCTCGATTTCCCGGCGCAGGCGCTTGACGGTGTAGCGGTGGATCCGCGCCAGCAGGTGCCGCTCGCACCATTCTTCCTGCCCGGTGCCCGGCGTGAACCGACCGCGCAGCACATACCCTTGTTGCTCCAGTTGGGCCAGGGCCTGGGTCGCTTGTGCGGGTGACAACCCCAGCGGATAGGCGATCGCCGTCAGCGGCTGCGGGCCGAAGGCGCTGAGTCGCGCCCGCAGCACCTCGACCACGGCGTCGTCGCTGTTCCAGTGCTCATCAAACCCCGAAAGTGGCGTCAGCGGCGGCTGCCATCGGGCCTGTGGATAAATTGCTTGCAGGCACGTCAGCCGTTCCAGCGGCACCCACAAACCACGCTCCTCGCTGATTCGCACATGGCTGGCGCGACCGCGCTCGGCCAGGGTCCGCAAGCCCTCCAGCCACGACGGCTCGGCGTCGGCTTCGCTGTCGGCGATGCACGCCAGGCTCATCAGCGCTTCATGGATTTCATCGATATTGCTCGGCGTCGGCCAGGCCTCTTCCCGCACCGCCTGAATAGCATCGGCGTCCAGCGCGCCGAGGTCATCGGTGGATTGCGGATCGCTCCAGCGGCGATTGATCACCGCTTGGGTGCGGCGTTCTTCCAGGGGCGCGTCGTCGAGAAAGGTGTAGGGCCGGGCACTGAGAATTTCCGCCGCCAGGGGCGAGGGCGCCGGCAGGTCGCGGCTGACCAGGCGGATGTCGCCCGCGTCCATGCGTCGCAACAGGGCCAGCCAGCCTTCGCTGTCCATGGCTTCGTGCAGGCAATCGTCGAGAGTCTGTTCCACCAGCGGGTGGTCGGGAATCTCTCGCTCGCCGGCGAGGTTCTCCAGACAGGCGATCTGATCGGGGAATACGCTGGCGATCAAGTCCTCGCTCTTCATGCGCTGGATCTGCGGCGCGACCTTGCGCCCACCGGCGTAACGCGGCAACGCCAGGGCCACGCCGGCGTTCCAGCGCCAGCGCACCCCGAACAACGGCGCATCCAGCACCGCCTGGATCAGGATCTGTTCGGCGCTTTGGCTGTTGAGGTAACGCCAGACCTCGTCCAGCTCGAAGCTGTGGCTGGTGGATAACGAGAGCACGATGGCGTCTTCGCTGGCGGCGGCCTGCAATTCGAAATTGAAGGTGCGGCAGAAACGCTTGCGCAGGGCCAGGCCCCAGGCGCGGTTGATGCGGCTGCCGAACGGCGTGTGGATGATCAGTTGCGTACCGCCGGATTCGTCGAAAAAGCGCTCCATCAGCAGCGTGTCCTGGGACGGCAGGGCGCCGAAGGCCAGGCGCGCCGGGGCGAGGTAATCAAGCAGTTGCTCGGCGCTGGCGAGGTTCAGTTGCAGGGGCCCGGTCAGCCAGTCGAGGGCCGGTTGCAGTTTGCCCGGTGTGGCGCCGAGCAATTCATCCAGGCAGGCTTGCAGCCGGGCCACGGCCTGGGACAACTCGGCGCTGCGCCCCGGGGCTTCGCCGAGCCAGAATGGGATGGTCGGCGGTTGGCCCTGGGCGTCCTCGACCCGCACGCGGCCACTTTCGACGCGGATGATCCGGTACGAGGTATTGCCCAGCTGGAACACGTCGCCGGCAATGCTCTCGACCGCGAAGTCTTCGTTGACGCTGCCGATGTTCAGGCCCTGGGGTTCGAGCAGCACGCTGTAGTCGGCATTGTCCGGAATCGTGCCGCCGCTGGTCACGGCGGTGAGCTTGCTGCCTCGGCGCCCGCGCAAGGTCCGGCTGACCGCGTCGCGATGCAGGTACGCGCTGCGCACACCCTGGCGGCCATTGACGCCCTCGGCGAGCATCTGCAACAGCGCCTGGTAATGGCCTTCGTCGAGTTCGGCGTAGGGCGAGGCACGGCGGAACATCTCCAGCAATGCCTGTTCGTGCCATTCCTGGCAACTGACCTCGGCGACGATCTGCTGCGCCAGTACATCCAGCGGCGCCTCGGGGATGTGCAGGATGTCCAGCTCGCCACGGCGCACGCAGTCGAGCAGGGCGACGCACTCGATCAGGTCGTCGCGAGTGGTGGCGAACAGACGCCCCTTTGGCGTGCCGCCGACCTGGTGGCCGGAGCGTCCGACCCTTTGCAGGAACGCCGAGATCGAACGGGGCGAGGCGATCTGGCAGACCAGGTCGACATCGCCGATATCGATGCCCAGCTCCAGGGACGCGGTGGCGATCAATACCTGCAGTTCGCCGCGCTTGAGGCGTTGTTCGGCGTCGAGGCGAAACTCCTTGGCCAGGCTGCCGTGATGGGCCGCCACCGCCTCCTTGCCCAGGCGCTCGCTCAAATGCCGGCTCAGGCGCTCGGCCAGGCGCCGGGTATTGACGAACACCAGCGTGGTCCGGTGTTGCCGGGCCAGTTCGGCGAGCCGGTTGTAGACCAGTTCCCAGACGTCGTTGGCCATCACCGCCGAAAGCGGCACGGGCGGCACTTCGATGTCCAGGTCCCGTGGGCGGGCGTGGCCGATGTCGACGATTTCACAGGTGCGTCCCGGGCCGACGAGAAAGCGCGACACCGCTTCGATGGGTTTTTGCGTGGCGGACAGGCCGATGCGCACCAGCGGTTCGGCGCACAGCGCTTGCAGTCGCTCCAGGCTCAAGGCCAGGTGGCTGCCGCGTTTGCTCGCGGCGATGGCGTGGATTTCATCAATGATTACCGTGCGCGTGCTGGCGAGCATCTGCCGGCCGGAATCGGAACCGAGCAGCACGTAGAGCGACTCGGGCGTGGTCACCAGGATGTGCGGCGCGGTCTTGCGCATCGCCGTGCGATCTTTTTGCGGTGTGTCGCCGGTGCGCACCGCCGTGGTGATGGGCAACGGCGGCAAGCCCATTCGTTGCAACTGCTCGGTGATGCCGGCCAGGGGATTTTGCAGATTGATGCGGATATCGTTGCTCAACGCCTTGAGCGGCGAGACGTAGACCACCAGGGTCTGGTCCGGTAGACCGCCTTGCTCCAGGCCGCGATGCACCAGGTCATCGAGCACCGCGAGAAACGCCGTCAGGGTCTTGCCCGAGCCGGTGGGCGCCGCGACCAGCACCGAACGTCGTTGGCTGATCAACGGCCACGCCCGGGCCTGGGCGGCGGTGACCGCCGGGAATGTCTGGCTGAACCAGGCGCGAACGGCGGGGTGAAAGCCTGCCATGGCGTGGTCGGCTGGAAGGGGCAGATTCATGAGGGGCAGTTTAGGCGGGTGGGGTGGGGGCGGTGCAAGTACCGTCTGGTGTCTCTATCGCCTGTTCAGGCCCCATCGCGAGCAAGCTCGCTCCCACAGGGGATCTCGACTGCGCATGCAATCCATGTGGGAGCGAGCTTGCTCGCGATGGCGGCCTCAAGGCCTGCGCAAATCCGGCGATCTGCACATTACGGATGACGGTTGCGCACTAAACCCGCAAAATGCAACGATTCCGACCACGCCCACGGGCGTTGTCGACCAAAATTCTTGTGCCAACAGACTGGGCCTGCTGACTTTATGCGAATGCGCCTTATGTTACTGGGCGGCGGAAATGCCCTTGGGCAGGCGCTGATTCGCCTCGGTGCAGAAGAAGACATCGGTTTTCTTGCCCCCCGCCCGCCCGAAGATGGCTGGGATGCCGCGAGCCTGACGCAGTTGCTCGACGACACCCGGCCGGACGCCTTGATCAACCTGGCGTACTACTTCGACTGGTTCCAGGCCGAGACCGTCAGCGAGCAGCGCCTGGCGAGCCAGGAGCGGGCGGTCGAGCGCCTGGCCGAACTGTGCCAGCATCACAACATCGTCCTGGTGCAACCCTCGAGTTACCGTGTATTCGACGGCTCGCGCGCCACCGCCTACAGCGAAAAAGACGAGCCGGTGCCCCTGGGCTTGCGTGGCCAGGCACTGTGGCGCATCGAGCAAAGCGTGCGCGCCACCTGTCCGCAGCATGTGCTGCTGCGTTTTGGCTGGCTGCTGGACGACAGCGCCGATGGCATCCTCGGACGGTTCCTGGCCCGGGCCGAGCAGCCCGAAGAGCTGCTGCTGGCCGACGACCGCCGGGGTAATCCGACACCGGTTGACGATGCGGCGCGGGTAATCATTTCGGTGCTCAAGCAACTCGATTGCGCGGCGCCGCTGTGGGGCACGTACCATTACGCCGGACACGAGGCGACGACGCCGCTGGCGCTGGGCCAGGCAATTCTTACCGAAGCCCGCGCCCTGCACCCGCTGGCCATCGAGTCGCCCACGCCCCAGGCCCACGCCGCGCGGCCGGACGCCGCCGAAGAACCGCAGCACGCGGTACTGGCCTGCAAGAAAATTCTGCACACTTTCGGGATCAAGCCACGCGCCTGGCGCGCCGCACTCCCGGGCTTACTGGATAGGTTTTATCGCCATGGCTAAAGGCCCTGTTTTAATCACCGGCGGCGCCGGTTTCATCGGTTCGCACTTGACCGACGCGTTGCTCGCCAACGGCCATTCGGTGCGCATTCTCGATGACTTGTCCACCGGCAAGCGCAGCAACCTGCCGCTGGACAACCCGGCAGTCGAACTGATCGAAGGCGACGTCGCCGATGCGGCGCTGGTCGCCCGGGCCATGGCCGGGTGCAGCGCGGTGGCGCACCTGGCGGCGGTGGCCTCGGTGCAAGCCTCGGTGGACGACCCGGTACGTACCCACCAGAGCAATTTCATCGGCACCCTGAATGTCTGCGAGGCCATGCGCCAGGCGGGCGTGAAACGGGTGCTGTTCGCTTCCAGCGCCGCGGTCTATGGCAACAATGGCGAAGGCCAGTCCATCGACGAAGACACCTCCAAGGCGCCGCTAACGCCTTACGCCTCGGACAAACTGGCGAGCGAGTTCTACCTCGACTTCTACCGGCGCCAGCACGCTCTCGAGCCGGTGGTGTTCCGCTTCTTCAACATCTACGGTCCACGCCAGGATCCGTCCTCGCCGTACTCGGGGGTCATCAGCATTTTCAGCGAGCGGGCCCAGAAAGGCTTGCCGATCAGCGTGTTCGGCGACGGCGAGCAGACCCGGGATTTCGTCTACGTGGAAGACCTGGTACAGGTGCTGGTGCAGGCCATCGAGAAACCTGAAGTGCAAGCGGGCGCGGTGAATGTCGGCTGGAACCAGGCCACCACGCTCAAGCAGATGCTCCAGGCCCTGGCCGACGTGGTCGGGGATTTGCCCGCGATCAGCTACGGCCCGGCGCGCTCCGGCGACATTCGCCATTCGCGGGCTGATAACCGTCGGTTGCTGGAGCTTTTCGACTTGCCGGCGCAAACGCCGATGAGCGTGGGCCTGGCGCGGTTGCTCGGGCGCTGAGTTTCACCGGTACAAGAAAGGCGCCCTTCGGGGCGCCTTTTTCATAGTGAATCCGTGGCGAGGGAGCTTGCTCCCGCTCGAGCGCGCAGCGGTCGTAAGATCTCTGGGTCTGCTTCGCAGCCCAGCGGGAGCAAGCTCCCTCGCCACATGGAGATCGCGTCGCCGGACGGGTCAGAACTTGTAACCCAACCCCACCATGTAGACGAATGGATCCACGTCCACGTCAACCTTGGCCCGCGTTCCGCCGGCCACCGCGTTGTTGTCGACATAGGCGGTGGTGTCGATGTCGATGTAGCGGACCTGGCCGTTGATCATGATGTTGTCCGTCAGCATGTAGTCGGCGCCGACTTGCCACGCCATGCCCCAGCTGTTGCTCGCCCGGAAGTTGCTGAAACCGTTGGCGCTGGCGTCGCTGCCGACGTGTTCGTCATAGATCCAGGTGTAGTTGATGCCGGCGCCGACGTAAGGCTGGAAGGCCGACTTGGCGTCGAGCGGGTAGTAGACCAGGCTCAGGGTCGGCGGCAAGTGCTTGAGTGTGCCGAGCTTGCCGTTGGCCGCGCCCAGGGCGGTGCCTTTGATTTTCACGTCGTGCTCGAATGGCGAGGCCGCCAGCAGCTCGATCCCCCAATTGTTGGTGAGCATGTAGGCGAAGTTCAGGCCCAACTGAGTGTCGCTGCTCATGGTCGCCTTGCCGCCCAGGTCGGCACCGGCCAGCGGGCCACGGTCGACCTTGACGCTGGAACTGTCGGCATCCGGATTGACGGTGATGGCGCCGGCGCGAACGATGATATCGCCGGCGGTATGGGCCTGGGCGAGTGGTGCCGCGAGCGCGAGGGCGACGAGGGAAGCGCTGAGCAGAGACTTTTGCATGGGGGCTCCGGGGAACATTCAAAAAGGATGTCCCATGTTACGAAGCCGTCTGGAGCGGTCTTTTGACTCAGCTCAATGAAAGTGTGATGAGTGGGTCTTGAGGCTTCGCGAGCAGGCTCGCTCCCACAGTGGATCGGTTGTGAACACGAATCTTGTGTCCGACGCAGAACCCGGTGGGAGCGAGCCTGCTCGCGAATGCTATTTCACTGGAAACCATCGGCTACCAGATTCACTCCGGCAGCTCATACACGTAAATCTTCTGCGCCTCCATCTGATACCCGGCATCGGCCAGTTCACTGGTGGATGGCTTGACCTGCATCGGCCCTTCCACCCAGTACGGTTGATAAAGCTCGTCGAGCTTGACCCCGACTTCGCTTTTCACGTGCACGATCTGGTTCGACGGCGGAGGCGGCACGTGGATGCAGGCGCCGAAATACGGCACCAGCAGGAAGTCCGTCGTGCGGCCTTCCTCGCTGACTTCCAGCGGCACGATATAACCCGGCAAGCGAATCTGCTGGCCGTCCAGGGCCTTGACCACCGGGGCGTTGGGCATGTCCTGCCGGGCCGCCGGCGCGGACTCGGCGGCCAGGGCGTCGCTCATTTTCGACAGGTCATGCAAGGGCGTCATGTTCGGCACTTCCGGCGGCGCGTCCGGCGGGATCATTTCCGACCAGGCCAGGTCTCTCGGCTCGGCCGCCCACAATGGCAGGCTGACCAGCATCAACAGCGCAAGCAGGGCGCGGGGCATTTTCAACGTCCTCATAAACGGATCGACAGGCCATCGGCCAGCGATTGGCGATAGGCGCGCCAGGCCGGCACGCTGCCCATCAGCAGGGCGGCGACCAGAATGCCAGCCAGCAGCGTCCATTCATACTCGCTCGGCCAGCTCAGGGGCAGATACAGGCCGTAGGCCGACTGCACGTAACCCTGGGCGACGGCGATGCCGATGTACAGCAAGGCCAGCCCGGCGATGACTCCGGCCAAGGCCAGCGCAAAGGCTTCGAGCACCAGCAGCGTCGCGATGTGCCACGGCCGCGCGCCGACCGAGCGCAGGATTGCCATTTCCCGGCGGCGCTCGTTGAGGCTGGTGAGGATCGCCGTGAGCATGCCGATCAAGCCGGTCAGCACCACGAACAGTGAAATCACGAACAAGGCCTTTTCCGCCGTGCCCATCAGGCTCCACAACTCTTGCAGCGCCACACCGGGCAGGATCGCCAGCAGCGGCTCGCCACGGAACTCGTTGATTTCCCGTTGCAGCGCAAAGGTGGAAATCTTGCTGTTGAGGCCAAGCATGAACGCGGTGATCGCCTTGGGCGTAAGGTCCATGTTGCGGGCCTGGTCGGCGCTGATACGGCCGTTGCCCTGGGCCGGTACGCCATTTTTCCAGTCGACATGGATCGCCTCCATGCCGCCGAGGCTGATGTGCAGCGTACGGTCCACCGGCGTGCCGGTGCGCTTGAGAATCCCGACCACGGTGAACGGTTTGTCGTCATGCTTGACCAGGCTGATGGCCGCCACGCCGTGGGCCAACACCAGCTTTTCCCCGAGTTTGTAATGCAGCGCCTCGGCCACTTCAGCTCCGAGCACCACTTCGAACGGATCGCTGGCGAATGCCCGGCCGTCCGCCAGTTCCAGATGCTGCCGGCGACCGTACTGGTAATGCTCGAAATAGGCCTCGGTGGTGCCCATCACCCGATAACCGCGATGGGAATCGCCAAGGGACATGGGGATCGCCCATTTCACTTTCGGGTTGTTGGCGAACTGCTCGAAGCTGTCCCAGCGAATGTTATTGGTGGCGTTGCCGATGCGAAACACCGAGTACAACAGCAGGTTCACCGAACCGGAGCGAGCGCCGACAATCAGGTCGGTGCCGCTGATGGTGCTGGCGAAACTGGCCCGCGCCTCGGTACGCACGCGCTCCACGGCCAGCAGCAGGCAGACGGAGAGGGCAATGGCAAAAGCGGTGAGGATCGCCGTGAAGCGGCGGTTCGCCAGGCTGGCCATGGCTAGACGGAACAAATACATCTCAGACCTCGAGTGGCGTGGCGGCGCGATTGAGATCGGCCAGCGAGAGGTGGCGATCGAACAGCGGCGCCAGGCTCTGGTCGTGGCTGACAAACAGCAGGCTCGAACCGGCTTCGCGGCATTCGGCGAAAAGCAGCCGCAGGAAGTTTTCCCGGGCGTCGTAATCCAGCGCCGAGGTCGGCTCGTCGGCAATCACCAGTTCCGGTTGGCCGATCAGGGCGCGTGCGGCGGCGACCCGTTGTTGCTGGCCGATGGACAATGAGTCGGCGCGGCGATCCAGCAGGCTCGAATCGCTCAGCCCGAGGTGAGCCAGCAGCGTGGCGGCGGCTTGGTCGACGCTGCCATGGCGTTGCTTCGCCCGTTGCGCGCGTAATGCCGAGAAATGGCACGGCAGCTCGACGTTTTCGCGCACCGAGAGAAATGGCAGCAGGTTGAACTGCTGGAAGATGTAGCCGGTATGGTCCACGCGAAAGCGGTCGCGGCGGCCGGCGCCCAGTTCGCTGAGCTCCTGGCCGAGCAGGCGGATGCTGCCGCGATCGGGTGTTTGCACACCGCCCAGCAGCCCCAGCAACGTGGTCTTGCCGCTGCCGCTGGGGCCCTTGAGGAACAGGGTTTCACCGGCCTCCAGGCGAAACGCCGGGATATCCAGCAAGAGCGGATGCCCGGGCCAGCTGAAGCCCAGGTCGGACAGTTCGATGAGTGCTTGGGTCATGTCGCCGATTTTTCAATGTTCAGAGGTAATTTGGGACCTGTGGGAGCGGGCTTGCTCGCGAAAGCGGCGGGTCAGACTGCATTAATGCCGATTGTGCCACCGTCTTCGCGAGCAAGCCCGCTCCCACCCAGGCTCGCTCCCACATCGGGATTTGCGGATCAGAATTTCAGTGCCGGCGCCTTTGCCGTCACTTCAACACCTTGCTGACCGCTCGGGCTGATCAGTTGTACCTGAATTTTCTGGGTGGCCGGGAAGGTTTTGAACAGGGTCGCCAGGTCCAGGTTCTTCAAGGTGCCCGGAACCGCGCAGGTGAATTGGTAGTGGGCATGGATCTCGCTGTGCTCGTCGTGATGCTCGTCGCCGTCTTCATCGTGGTCTTCATGGTCCGGCTCATCGCCGAAAAGCGGGCTCTCCAGCTCCTGCTGGGCCACGGTGCATTTGGCCGCAGCCGGCAGGTTGAACAGCGCCAAGGGTTTTTCCAGCTGCGCCCGCACGGCGGCGACCTTGGCCTTGTCGGCATCGCTGGTGGCGGCGTGTTCGAAGCCGACCAGGTTCATCGCCGGGCTCTCCAGCTCCAGTTCCAGGGTCTGGCCGTCCAGCGCGGCGTTCAGCCGAGCGACGCCGTGTTCATGGGCGGCGAGGCTGCCGTGCTCATGGTCATGGTCGTGGTCATGCTCGACGGCCGCGTGAGCGACAGCCAACGGCAGCAGGGCGAACGGCAAAGCGAGAAGCAGACGACGCATGACGAGTCTCCGGAAAGGTTATGTAATCTTATAACGAAAGTGCGCAGAGTTTGACCGTCTGCTTGGCGTCGCGCAAGGCCCATGGGAGCATGCGTAGATGAAATCTTCAGGAGCACGGTGATGTTGCGGATACGCGGAACCGTCGGCGAGTGGCCGGTGGACTTGACGATCGAGATGGATGAAGGCGACTGGGCGCAGCTCGGCGCGCAGTTGCAGGTGGCCAAGTCCGAGGTTGCGACGACACCGTCGGCCAGGCCGGCGAGTCAGGACGATGCCCAATGGCAGATCGCCAAGGAGCTGCTGCGCAAGGCCGGGCAATTGACCGGCCCGGACTTGCTGGAGCAGCTGGAAGGCCTGACCGGCAGCGCTTCGTCCGGCAAGCGGCTGTTGGTGCGCCTGCGCCACAGCGCCGAGGTCAAGGTGCTGAGCGGCGGGGATACGCCGCTCTACAGCTGGGTCGGTCAGTAAAGCGCGGCGAACAGCTTGCGGCGATAGGTCGTCACCAGTGGGTGATCATTGCCCAGCAGCTCGAACACTTGGAGCAAGGTCTTGTGCGGCAGGCCTTCGCTGTAGCTGCGATTGCGGATGAACAGCTTAAGCAGCGCATCGAGGGCGGGTTCGTACTGCTGGCGCGCCAGTTGCTGGATCGCCAGTTGATACACCGCTTCATCATCCTGTGGATCTTTCGCCAGGCGCCCTTTCAGGTCGGCGGCGTCCGGCAGGTCCTTGGCCAGGCCGAGGAACTGGATCTGCGCCTTGGCACCGGCCAGTGCGGCCTTGTGCTCGTCACTTTTCACGGCATCCAGAACTGTCTGCGCTTCGTCCAGCTCGCCGCGCTCGGTCAGGCAGCGGGCATAGAGGATCAGCGCCTTGGCGTTGCTGTTGTCTTCCACCAGCAGTGCCTTGAGCAGGGCTTCGGCGTCGGCGAAACGCCCGTCGTCGAACAGCGCCTGGGCTTGTTCCAGCGGGTCGGCGGCGGCTGGCGGCGGCATCTGCACATGGGGTTCGAGCATTGCCCGCACCGCCGATTCCGGCTGGGCACCGGCAAAGCCGTCGACCGGCTGGCCGTCCTTGAACAACACAACGGTGGGCAGGCTGCGAATGCCGAAGCGGGCGACGATGTCCTGCTCGATGTCGCAGTTGACCTTGGCCAGCAGCAGTTCACCCTGGTAGCTCTCGGCGATGCCTTGCAGCATCGGCATCAGGGCCTTGCACGGCGCACACCACTCGGCCCAGAAATCCACCAGCACCGGTTTGTGGAAGGAGTTGGCGATTACCGACTGGTCGAAATCGGCAGTGGTGGCGTCGAAGATGTAGGGCGTGTCCTGGGTCATGGGAAGTCTCGTAGAACGCTTGAATGGGGCAACTATACGGCTTGGTGGGGGATGGCTGAAAGCGGGGTGGCTTTGAGAGGTGTATTGATTGGCCGGGCCCCATCGCGAGCAAGCTCGCTCCCACAAGGGATCTCAAACGATCATGCGACCTCTGTGGGAGCGAGCTTGCTCGCGATGCTTTTAGGGCCGGCGCCGCGCGTGGTACAGGCTCACATGCCGAAACTCCTCCGGCTCGGCCAGGTCCGGCAAGGTCATGGCCTCGAACATCTCAATACGGCGATACAGCGGATGCTGGAAATCGCGCACCCGGGAGTCCGCCACCAGCGCCTCGCGGCCACGGCTGAGGAACTGGTCGAGCAACGGCAGGTTGGCCCGGTCATAAAGCACATCGGCGACCAGGATCAGGTCGAAGCGATCAGCTTCGGCGAAAAAGTCCGCTGAATAATTCAGCTCTACGCCGTTGAGCAAGGCGTTGGCCCGTGACGCGGCAAGCGCCAATGGATCCAGGTCGCAGGCCACCACTTCGCGCGCCCCGGCCTTGATCGCCGCGATACCCGCCACGCCGGAGCCGGCGCCGAAATCCAGTACCCGCTTGCCCTCGACCCACTGCGGGTGTTCGGCCAGGTAGCGTGCCAGCGCCAGGCCGCTGGCCCAGCAGAAACTCCAGTAGGGCGGTTCGTGGAGGATGCGGCGGGTTTCCTCCGGGCTGAAGGCGCGGTCCATGTTCTCGCCGTCGATCAGCCACAACGCCAGGTCGGTGCCGGGTAGCGCACAGGACACCAGGCGCGCATCGCCCAGCAGCTCGATCAAGGCATCTTGCAGATGTTGCGGTGCCTTCATGGAGCTTTGACGAATTGCAGGACGCCCAGCGCCTGGGTGGTCGGTTGCGTGATGCGTTGTTCCGGCAGATGCAGGATCAGTTGGCCGGACTGGCTGGCGCGGCCGCGCAACTCGACACGGGCGCCGACCGGGAACGCTTCCGGGTTGAAGCGCAGGCGAAAGGGCAGCGCCTGGTTGGTACCGATCAGGCTGGAGCTGGCGAGCAGTTGTTGCGGGCGGTCCTTGTCATCGATCACCAGTAGCGCCAGTTCGACTTCGGCGCCGGCCGGTACGCCTTGCAGGGTGCCGCTCAATTCCCGCTGATGGGCCGGCAGCGGGCCAAGCTCGGTGGCCTGCCGGGCCTTTTCCTGGGCCTGTTTCGGCGCTGGGGCCGGGGGGGGGGCAGCGGGCTTGGGGGCGTCGCTGCTGCACGCCATCAGCAGGCTGAAGAGACTGAGCAAAACGAGCGATCGTAGCGGCATGGGTGGCTCCAGCAAGGTGAATTCCGTGGGTCTTACAATAGGCCCGTCTGTATACCGTAAACCCTATGGCTTGTCTTGCCAGTGGGATGCGCTACCATGGCCCTCCCTTTTTTTGTTGCCTGCCACCATGCACTGTCCCTTCTGCGGTGCCAACGACACCAAAGTCATCGACTCGCGACTGGTCGCCGAGGGCGAACAGGTCCGCCGCCGCCGCGAATGCCTGGCCTGCGGCGAGCGTTTCACGACGTTCGAGACCGCTGAACTGGTGTTGCCGCGCCTGATCAAGACCGACGGCAGCCGCCAGCCGTTCGACGAAGAAAAACTGCGCGCCGGCATGCAGCGCGCCCTGGAAAAACGCCCGGTGAGCGTCGAGCGCCTGGAAGCGGCGCTGGTGCACATCAAGCACAAGCTGCGCGCGACCGGCGAGCGTGAGGTCAAGTCCCTCGTCGTCGGCGAGCTGGTCATGGCCGAACTGCAAAAGCTCGATGAAGTGGCCTATATCCGCTTCGCCTCGGTGTACCGGCGTTTCCAGGACCTCAACGAGTTCCGCGAGGAAATCGACCGCCTGGCCCGCGAACCGGTGAAAGAATGACCGGCGCGGCGCAGCAGGCCGTCCTCGACGCCCACTACATGGCCCGCGCCCTGGAACTGGCGCGGCGCGGTCACTACAGCACCCACCCCAACCCCCGGGTCGGTTGCGTGATCGTGCGCGACGGGGTGGTGGTCGGCGAAGGCTGGCACATCCGCGCCGGTGAACCCCATGCCGAAGTCCATGCCCTGCGCGCCGCCGCTGACAAGGCCCGGGGCGCGACGGCCTACGTGACCCTCGAACCTTGCAGCCATCATGGGCGCACGCCGCCCTGCGCCGATGCGCTGGTCAATGCCGGCGTGGCGCGGGTGGTCGCGGCAATGCAGGACCCTAATCCGGAAGTCGCCGGGCGCGGCCTGCAACGTCTCGCCCAGGCCGGCATCGCCACACAAAGCGGCGTGCTCGAAGGCGAAGCGCGCAAGCTCAACGAAGGTTTTCTCAAGCGCATGGAGCACGGCCTGCCGTTCGTGCGGGTCAAGCTTGCCATGAGCCTGGATGGCCGTACCGCCATGGAAAGCGGCGAGAGCCAATGGATCACCGGCCCCGCCGCTCGCTCGGCGGTGCAACGCCTGCGCGCCCAGGCCAGCGTGGTGCTGACCGGCGCCGATACGGTGCTGGCGGACAACGCCCGGCTGACCGTGCGTGCCGATGAGCTTGGGCTGGACGCCGAGCAGACCGCGTTGGCCATGAGCCGTCCGGCGCTGCGGGTGCTGGTGGACGGTCGTCTGCGGGTGCCGCTGGATGCGCCGTTCTTCAGAGCCGGCCCGGCGCTTGTCGCTACCTGCATGGCGGTTGAGGAACAGTACGCCAACGGCCCTGAATGCATGATCGTCGCCGGGGAAGATGGCCAGGTCGATCTGCATCGCCTGCTGCTGGAGCTGGCGGCCCGTGGCGTCAATGAGGTGCTGGTGGAAGCCGGCCCGCGCCTGGCGGGTGCTTTCGCCCGGCAGGGGTTGGTCGACGAATTCCAGATTTTCATCGCCGGCAAGTTCCTCGGATCCACGGCGCGGCCATTGCTCGATTGGCCGCTGGCGCAGATGAAAGACGCGCCGCAGCTTCAAATCACCGACATTCGCGCCGTGGGCGATGACTGGCGAGTCATCGCCGTCCCCGCTCCGCAGGCCAGCGTATAATTCCCGGCTTTCGCGCAAGCGACGGTCCGTTCTCGAGGAGGACTCCATGTTTACCGGCATCATCGAATCCATCGGCAGCATCCGTGCACTCACTCCCAAGGGCGGCGATGTACGGGTCCACGTCGAAACCGGCAAGCTCGACCTGAGCGACGTCAAGCTGGGCGACAGCATCGCCGTGAACGGCGTCTGCCTGACCGCCGTGGAACTGCCGGGCAATGGTTTCCTGGCGGACGTCAGCCGGGAAACCCTCGACTGCACCGCGATGAACGACCTCAAGAGCGGCAGCCCGGTCAACCTGGAAAAAGCCCTGACCCCGACTACCCGCCTGGGTGGGCATCTGGTCAGCGGTCATGTCGATGGCGTCGGTGAAGTGGTGTCGCGTACCGATAACGCCCGGGCCGTGGAGTTTCGTATCCGCGCGCCGAAAGAACTCGCCAAGTACATTGCCCACAAGGGCTCGATCACGGTCGACGGCACCAGCCTGACCGTCAACGCGGTGGATGGTGCCGAATTCCTGCTGACGATCATCCCGCACACGCTGAGCGAAACCATCATGGCCTCGTACCGGCCTGGTCGCCGGGTCAACCTTGAGGTCGACCTGCTGGCCCGTTACCTGGAGCGCCTGCTGCTGGGCGACAAGGCTGCCGAACCTGCGGCCGGTAACATCACTGAAAGCTTTCTGGCCGCCAACGGCTACCTCAAATCCTGACCCAAGGGGGTGCCGCGTGGCGCTCAATAGCATCGAAGAACTGGTTGAAGACATCCGCCAAGGCAAGATGGTCATCCTCATGGATGACGAAGACCGCGAGAACGAAGGCGACCTGATCATGGCCGCCGAATGCTGCAAGGCCGAACACATCAATTTCATGGCCAAGCACGCCCGTGGCCTGATCTGCATGCCGATGACCCGCGAGCGCTGCGAGCTGCTGAAGCTGCCGTTGATGGCGCCACGTAACGGTTCCGGATTCGGCACCAAGTTCACCGTGTCCATCGAGGCCGCCGAGGGCGTGACCACCGGTATCTCCGCCGCGGACCGGGCGCGTACCGTGCAGGCCGCTGCGGCCGCCGACGCCAAAGCCGAAGACATCGTCAGCCCTGGCCACATCTTCCCACTGATGGCCCAGGCCGGCGGCACCCTGGCCCGCGCCGGCCACACCGAAGCGGCGTGCGACCTCGCGCGTATGGCCGGTTTCGAGCCCGCCGGCGTCATCTGCGAAGTGATGAACGACGACGGCACCATGTCCCGTCGCGCCGAGCTTGAGGCCTTCGCTGCCGAGCACGACATCAAGATCGGCACCATTGCCGACCTGATCCACTACCGGATGATCCACGAGCGTACCGTTCAGCGGATTGCCGAGCAGCCGCTGGACAGCGAACTGGGCCAGTTCAACCTGGTGACCTACCGCGATTCGGTGGAAGGCGACGTGCACATGGCGCTGACCCTGGGGACCGTGTGCGCCGAAGAACCGACTCTGGTTCGCGTGCACAACATGGACCCACTGCGTGACCTGCTGATGGTCAAGCAGCCGGGCCGCTGGAGCCTGCGCGCGGCCATGGCCGCGGTAGCCGAGGCCGGCAGCGGCGTGGTGCTGTTGCTCGGGCACCCGCTCGATGGCGATGTGCTGCTGGCGCACATTCGCGAAACCACCGAACATCAACCGGTGAAAAAACCGACCACCTACAGCATCGTCGGGGCCGGTTCGCAGATCCTGCGCGACCTGGGCGTACGCAAAATGCGCCTGATGAGCGCACCGATGAAATTTAATGCGATATCCGGTTTCGATCTGGAAGTTGTAGAATACGTGCCCTCCGAATAATGGCCTGCGGATTCCGGCATTATTGTTCACTCAAGGCTTGTTAGATTTATCTGTGGCGAGGGAGCTTGCTCCCGCTGGGCTGCGTAGCGGCCCTTCTTGGGGGTGCTGCGCAGCGGCCCCGTTATGGGCGCTGCGCACCCAAGCGGGAGCAAGCTCCCTCGCCACAGAAGACGTGCAAGTGAACGAGATGATGGATCTGCGGCGCTGTATTCGAGACTAATATCACTGAGGAGCACGTATAGAACGTGCTCCGGCTCTTTAAGAGAACTGACGAATGACCCTGAAGACCATCGAAGGTACCTTCATCGCCCCCAAGGGCCGCTACGCGCTGGTAGTCGGCCGTTTCAACAGCTTTGTGGTTGAGAGCCTGGTCGACGGTGCGGTCGATGCCCTGGTTCGCCATGGCGTGAGCGAAGGCGACATCACCATCATCCGTGCCCCTGGCGCCTTCGAAATTCCGCTGGTTGCGCAGAAAGTTGCACAAAAAGGTGAGTTTGCGGCGATTATCGCCCTCGGCGCGGTCATTCGTGGCGGTACTCCACACTTCGAATACGTGGCCGGCGAATGCACCAAGGGCCTGGCCCAGGTGTCCATGGAATTCGGCGTACCGGTTGCCTTCGGCGTGCTGACCGTTGATTCCATCGAACAAGCCATCGAACGTTCCGGCACCAAGGCCGGTAACAAAGGTGCCGAAGCTGCCCTGTCCGCCTTGGAAATGGTCAGCCTGCTGGCGCAGTTGGAGGCCAAGTGATTAGCGACGAAAGCGATCGTTTCAATCCGCGCGAGCCGAAACCGGCCGACGCCGGCAAGCCTTCGAAGAGCGTCAAGCGCCGCGAAGCCCGTCAGCTCGCGACCCAGGCCCTGTACCAATGGCACATGGCCAAGCAGTCGCTGAACGAGATCGAAGCGCAGTTTCGCGTCGATAACGATTTCAGCGATGTCGATGGCGCATACTTCCGCGAGATCCTGCACGGCGTCCCGGCCCACAAGACCGAAATTGATATCGCCCTGGCGCCTTGCCTGGACCTGACCATTGATGAACTGGACCCGGTTGAGCTGGCCGTGTTGCGCCTGTCCACCTGGGAGCTGATGCAGCGCGTCGACGTACCGTACCGCGTGGTGATCAACGAAGGGATCGAGCTGGCGAAAGTCTTCGGTTCCACCGATGGTCACAAGTTCGTCAACGGCGTACTCGACAAGCTCGCCCCGCGTCTGCGTGAAGCCGAAGTGAAGGCGTTCAAGCGCTGATTGGCGCTTGTAGCGGCTATGGGCGAATTTGAGCTGATCCGTCACTACTTTGCCGCCGCTGCCTGTGCGCAGGGCGGCGAGGGCGTTGCGCTCGGAATCGGCGACGATTGCGCCCTGCTGGCCGTTCCTCCCGGGGAACAGCTCGCGGTATCCACCGACACGCTCGTGGCCGGTGTGCATTTTCCAGACCCTTGCGACCCGTTCCTGCTCGGCCAGCGCTCGCTGGCCGTGGCGGTCAGCGACCTGGCCGCCATGGGCGCCAGTCCTCTCGCCTTTACCCTTGCCCTGACCTTGCCGACGGTGGCCGCCGATTGGCTGCAGGCGTATGCCCGTGGCCTGAACCAGATGGCCCAGGCTTGTGGTGTAGCGCTGGTGGGGGGCGATACCACCCGCGGGCCGTTGAGCCTGACCATGACCGTGTTCGGCCGCGTGCCGTGCGGCCAGGCGCTGACCCGCAGCGGCGCGCAACCTGGCGATCTGCTTTGCGTCGGTGGTGACCTGGGCAACGCCGCTGGCGCATTGCCGCTGGTTCTCGACGAGCGCAGCGCTGAGCCTGCTATCGCCGAGCCGCTGCTGGCGCATTACTGGTCGCCACAACCGCAGATCTGCCTCGGCCTGGCGCTACGGGGCAAGGCCAGCGCGGCGATGGACATTTCCGATGGGCTGTTGGCGGACTGCGGGCATATCGCGCTGGCATCCGGCGTGGCGTTACGGGTTGAACGGGACCGGTTGCCGTTGTCCAACGCTCTGTTGGCGTTTGGCCTGCCGCAGGCACAACATGCCGCCCTGAGTGGCGGCGACGACTATGTGTTGCTGTTCACCCTGCCGCCGGTCCGATTGTCGGCACTTCTCGCCGAAGGCTGGCCGATTCATGTGGTCGGCAGTGTCACGGCGGGGCAGGGCGTCATGCTGGTCGACAGTCTTGGACAGGACATCACCCCGCCAATCCGGGGCTATCAACATTTTCGGGAGACACCGTGACAGATCATCCCAACCAGGTTCCGGCAGAATTCGTTCCGCCCTCGGTCTGGCGCAATCCCTGGCATTTCATGGCGTTTGGCTTCGGTTCGGGCACGTTGCCCAAAGCGCCAGGCACATGGGGCTCGCTGGTTGCGCTACCCTTCATACCGTTGTGGCAGATGTTGCCGGATTGGGGCTACTGGCTGATGCTCGGCATCACCATGCTGTTCGGCTTCTGGCTGTGCGGCAAAGTGGCGGATGATTTGCGGGTGCACGACCATGAAGGCATCGTCTGGGACGAGATGGTCGGCATGTGGATTACCCTGTGGCTGGTACCGGAAGGCTGGTATTGGTTGTTGACGGGTTTCCTGGTGTTCCGCTTCTTCGATATCCTCAAGCCGTGGCCGATCCGCTGGATCGATCGGCATGTACACGGCGGGGTAGGCATCATGCTCGATGACGTATTGGCCGGCGTGTTCGCCTGGCTGGCAATGCAAGGGTTGGTGTGGTGTTTTACCTGAGGGAACCAGGCATGGGCGTAAGCCGCACACTGTTGCTGTTGTTGTGTCTCGGGGCGTTGCTCGGTGTTCGCGTGGCCGAGTCGGCGCCGTTGCCCGGCAAGATCCGCGCGGCCAGCGAGGAGTGGGCCGACTACACCCAGGCGGATGGCCAGGGCATGGCCTGGGATATCCTGCGCGAGGTGTTCGAACCCGAAGGCGTCAAGCTGGAAACCCGCAGCGTGCCTTACACCCGTTCGATCGGCCTGGTGCAGCGTGGCGAAGTCGACGTGCAGGTCGGTGCCTATCGCGACGAATCCGAGGGGGTGCTCTACCCCAATTGGCACTACGACGTCGATCACATCTATGCGTTGGGCCTGGCGTCAAAGCCCTCTCCCACGTTGGCCACGGTGGGCAATTACCGGCTGGTGTGGATGCGCGGGTACGAATACAACAATTATCTGCCGAACATCCGGCGCTTCAATGAAATCCACCGCTCCGTGGGGATCTTGCCGATGCTGGTCCACGACCGTGCCGATTTTTATATCGATGCGTTGATGGAAATCCAGGATGTACTCGCCAAGGCCGACGACCCCCAGCAGTTCAAGCTCTCTGCGCTGATCAACCTGCCGCTGTACCTGGGCTTTGCCGACACCGAAAACGGACGTGCCTTGCGTGCACTGTTCGACCGGCGCATGGACGTGCTGGTGAAAAACGGCCAATTGAAGCCGATTTTCGAACGTTGGAAGCAGCCCTATCCCTTTGACGAGAGTGGCAAGCCACCAAAGCCGTGATCAAACTTTTCGATGGTAATGGTTGATAATTCAGCCTAAGCGTCTGTCGGATCGTGCTGTTACAATGCCCGCCTCTGCGAATCTCCAGTACTAGATCAGGAGCACACCGGTGCCTGTCGTTTTTGTTGCCGCTTCCAAGCTGCCAACACCCTTTGCGCAATTCACCATGCATGGTTTTCTCGATGAAGCCACCGGCCGCGAGCACGTCGTGCTCAGCCTGGGTGATTTCGCCGACGGCGCTCCGGTACTCGGTCGCCTGCACTCCGAATGCCTGACGGGCGATGCCTTGTTCAGCCAGCGCTGCGACTGCGGCTCGCAACTCGAAGCGGCCCTGCAGGCCATTGCTCGCGAGGGCCGTGGTGTACTGCTGTACCTGCGCCAGGAGGGCCGCGGCATCGGCCTGTTGAACAAGATCCGTGCCTACGAGCTGCAAGACGGCGGCGCCGATACTGTCGAAGCCAACGAGCGCCTCGGGTTTGCCGCCGACTTGCGTGACTACAGCATTTGCCAACCGATGCTCGAACACCTGGGCATCAAGTCGTTGCGACTGATGACCAATAACCCGCGCAAGGTCAAGGCATTGACCGACATGGGCGTGGTGGTGGCGGAGCGCGTGCCGCTGCATACCGGGCACAACCCGCACAACAAGCTTTACCTGGCAACCAAGGCCAGCAAGCTCGACCACATGATGGGCAACGAGCACCAGGGCGAGGTCGACCGGGCGTGACGCGTGGTCAGGTTCGGCGGCGGCTGGCCGTCAGTTGGTGGCAATACCTGGCGCTGGCGTTGCTGCCGCTGTTCGTGATCAACGCGGTGTTTGGCCAGGGCGAAGCGATTCTGCCGGTATTGGCGATGCCGTTGTTTATCGCCGGCGTGGCGTCGATGTTTGTCAGCCTGCGATTTTTCGGCGGTTATAAAAACGCCCTGGTCGCCACGCAGAAATCCCTCGATACACCGGAAGAACCCCAAGCCTGGATCACTCTCGCGGCTCGGCGTCGCGCAGCGTTTCTGGCGGCAGGCCTGCCGGCGTGGATTGGCGCGCTGGCGGTGTTTGTCGGGTTGGAAGCGGTACCGCTGATGCTCCTGGCGTTATCCACGGCGGTGCTGTTCTACCTGTACCGCATCCCGCGCCAGCTCGGCTGATGCGTCTCTGGCTGGCGGTTCTGCTGCTGGCCGCCAGCGCTTCGACGGCGGCGGCCAATCGTGTCGTCAGCCTGGCGCCGTCGCTCTCTGAAATTGTCGTTGAACTAGGCTCCGCCGACCTGCTGGTGGGTGTGCTGGACGGTGGCGATCGTCCACCGGTCCTGAAGGACCTGCCGTCGGTGGGCCGTTATGGCCAGCTGGATATGGAGCGCTTGCTTAGCCTCCAGCCCGATCTGCTCCTGCTCTGGCCCGGCAGTATCGGCCCGGCCCAGCGCGAACAGCTCAAGGGCCTGGGCATTCCGATTTATATCGCCGAGTCCCACAGCCTCGACCAGCTCCTCCACCAAATCGAAGACATCGCCGCCCAGCTCGGCCGCCCGGAGCGGGGCGTGCAACGAGCGGCGCAATTGCGTGAGCGTCTTGAGGCATTACGCCAGCGCTATCGAAGGGATACGCCGCTGCCGGTGTTCTATCAGGTTTGGGATCGGCCGCTGTACACCGTGGGCGGCCGACAGATCATCAGTGATGCGCTGTCAGTGTGCGGCGCGCGCAACGTCTTTGCAGACCTGGACCTGCCGGCGCCGCAAGTGAGCGTGGAGTCGGTATTGCAGCGCCAACCGCAGGTGGTCCTGGCTACGGAGCAGGCGCAGCTTGACGCCTGGAAAGCCTGGCCGGTGGCGCAGGGGCGGTTGTTGCTGGTCAAGGATAAAGGCCTGGAGCGGGCCAGCGGGCAGATGATCGAGGCGACGGCGCGGTTGTGTGAGTTGATTGCGCCAGACCGTTAGACCGCGGTGCTCCCAATCGCGAGCAAGCTCGCTCCCACAGGGATTCGTGGCGAACGCTGATTTCATATCCGCCACAGATCACCTGTGGGAGCGAGCTTGCTCGCGATGAGGCCAGGCCGGGCACCATAAATCCTGGATCAGAGGGAAGGCGTCCAGGTCACCCCAAACAACCACGACCGCCCTTCCTCCCGATACCCATACTGTCCCCCGTCATGGCTATACAGCGCCCGGCTGTAATTCTGGTCCAGCAGGTTATCGACCTTCATCTCAAGCTTCACTTCCCGGCTCAACGCCCAACTGCCGCGCACTCCGAGCAGCGCATAGCCGCCCAGGGCGTTGCGGTTGTTTTCATCGTCGTAACTGCTGCTCACCGCTTGCCAGCTCGCGCCGAGGCCGAGGCGGTCGAATTGCCGGTCCAGGTCCAGGCTCAACGTGCGGCGGGCGCGGCGTGCCAGGGTGTGGCCGCTGTCGCGGTCGCGCGGGTCGATGATCGCCAGGCCGAGGTTGCCCTGCCAGCCGAACAGTTCCTGCCGGTAGGCCATTTCGAAACCGTTGATCCGCGCCGAAGCGACGTTCTGCGGCCGTGAGTTGCTGCCAAAGATGATCGCGTCTTCCAGGTTCGTGCGGTACAGGGACGCTTCCAGGCGAGCGCTGTCGCTCAGTTGGCTGCGCCATTGCAATTCGTAGCTTCTGGCCGTCTCGGGTTTCAGGTCCGGGTTGCTGAAGTCCGGGTAGTAAAGATCGTTGAAGGTCGGCGCGCGGAAGCTTTCGCTGTAGGTCAGCAACACGTCGTTGGTCGGGTTGACCGGCAGGGTAAGGGTGCCGCTCCAGCTGTTCTGGCCGCCAAACTGCTGGTTCTGATCGCGGCGCAAGCCCAGCTCGGTCGAGAACGTTTCGGCCTGGAAGCGGTGCTGGATGAATGCCGCACGATTCCAGCGGCTGTCTTCGTCGAACGGCGTGCTGCTGTTGACGCGGTCCTGGTACCAGTCGCCGCCGAGGATCAGGCTGTTGCGTTCGTCCAGGGTCACGTCGTTCTGCCAGGTCAGCGAGTCGCGATAAGTGTTGAACACCTCCCGGACATCGCTGAGCTTGTCGAATGTTTTTTCCCTGTTCTCGCTGTGGCCCAGCTCGAGGCGGGATTTCCACGCGTCGTTGATCCGCCCATCGACATAACCGCTGAAACTGCTGACCGCAAATTCACTGTAGGGCTGTTGGGGCAGCGACTCGAAAGTGTTGGAGTCGAAGCGGCCGAACGGGTTGTCGTATTCGCTTTTGCCTCGGTTATCCAGCAGGTTGAGGCCAACTTCCAGGTCGTCGCTGGCTGCATGGCTCAGGCTGAGACTGAAGGACTGGTTGCGGTTGGCATCGGCGTCGCGGTCGCTGGCGTAGGACTCATGGGTCCGATTGCTCCCCTCGCTTTCGTCGAGGCTGGCGCCCAGGTTGAAACGGGTCTGCTCGTCGCCACCGGACAGGCCGAGGCTGCGCTCCCAGGTCTGATGATTGCCGACGCCCATATGCAGGCGTGGCTGCAGGCCTTGTTGGGCGCCGCGACGGGTAAAAATCTGAATGACCCCGCCCACCGCATCGGCGCCGTAGATCACCGAGCGCGAACCGCGCAGCACTTCCACCCGTTCGATCTGGTTGATGTTCAAGCGTTGCAGATTGCTGTCGCCGGAGGTCGCGTTGCCGATGCGCTGGCCGTCCACCAGCACCAGGCTTTGGGCCGACTTGGTGCCGCGAATGTAGATTCCCGGCAGGCTGCCGCGCCCGCCCAACGGTGCCACCTGTACGCCGGGCACGCGGCTGAGCAGGTCGGTGACAGTGGCCGGTTGCAGGCGTTCGATGTCGTCGCGGGTGAAGATTGTGTTGGCGGCGCTGCTGTCATTGCGCGCCTCGACCTGGCGATTGGCGCTGATCAGGATGTCAGGCAGCTTGAGGGCCTGGTCGCGTTCGAAGGTCTCGGCGAGCAGGTCGGCGGCGGGTAGCAGAGAGAGGGCGAGGGCGAGGCGGAGTTTCATGGGTGTTCCGTTATGACTGGGTCCACATAAACCAATGTGGGAGCGAGCTTGCTCGCGATAGCGGAGTGTCAGTCAACTAATGCTCGGCTGATACACCGCTATCGCGAGCAAGCTCGCTCCCACAGGGGCTTGTGTTGGCTGTACTTACAAGCCCAGCAACTGCAACCGCAGCCGCACCGCCGCTTCGATCCCCACCTCGTCCAGCCCGCATTCGGCGAGCATCTGCGCCGGCTTGGCGTGCTCGACGTAGATGTCCGGCAACCCCAGGTGCAGCACCGACTTGAGGATGTTTTCCCGGGCCAGGAACTCGCTGACCGCCGCGCCGGCGCCGCCCATGATGGCGTTTTCCTCGATGGTCACCAGCAGTTCGTGGCTGCCGGCCATCTCGCGCACCAGGGCTTCGTCCAGCGGTTTGACGAAACGCATGTCCACCACGGTGGCGTCGAGTTTTTCGGCGACCTTCAAGGCTTCCGCCAGCTGTACACCAAACACCAGCAGGGCGGTTTGCTTGCCGTGGCGGCGGATTACGCCCTTGCCGATCTCGATCGGCTCCAGGTCGCTTTCGATCGTTGCATTCGGGCCGGTGCCACGCGGGTAGCGCACCGCCGCCGGACCGTTGAACAGGTGGCCGGTGGTGAGCATCTTGCGCAATTCGTTCTCGTCGCTCGGCGTCATCACCAGCATGCCGGGGATGCAGCGCAGGTAAGACAAGTCGAAGCTGCCGGCGTGGGTCGGGCCGTCTTCACCCACCAGGCCCGCGCGGTCAATGGCGAACAGCACGTCGAGGTTCTGCACTGCGACGTCATGCACCAGTTGGTCATAGCCGCGTTGCAAGAACGTCGAATAGATCGCCACCACCGGTTTGGCGCCTTCGCAGGCCATGCCGGCGGCGAGCGTAACGGCATGCTGTTCGGCAATTGCCACGTCGAAATAACGCTGCGGGTAACGTTCGCTGAACGCCACCAGGTCCGAACCTTCCTTCATCGCCGGGGTAATGCCCACCAGGCGCGGGTCGGCGTCGGCCATGTCGCACAGCCATTGGCCGAACACGCCGGAATACTTCGGTCCGCCGGCCTTTTTCGGCGCGGCGGCGGGGGCATCCAGGGGTTCGAGCTTGGTGATCGCGTGATAGCCGATCGGGTCGACTTCCGCCGGAGCGAAGCCTTTGCCTTTCTTGGTGACCACGTGCAGGAACTGCGGGCCCTTGAGATCGCGCATGTTGCGCAGGGTGGCGATCAGCGTCGGCAGATCGTGGCCGTCGATGGGGCCGATGTAGTTCCAGCCCAGCTCTTCGAACAGCGTGCCGGGGACCAGCATGCCCTTGGCATATTCTTCGGTACGGCGGGCGATTTCCCAGGCGCCGGGCAGGCGCGACAAGACCTTCTTGCTGCCTTCGCGCATGCTCGCATAGGTGCGGCTGGAGAGGATCTTCGCCAGGTAGTTGGACAAGCCGCCGACATTGCGCGAGATCGACATGTCGTTGTCGTTGAGGATCACCAGCATGTTGGCGTCGACTTCAGGGGCGTGGTTCAGCGCCTCGAAGGCCATGCCCGCCGTCAACGCACCATCGCCGATCACGGCGATCGCCTTGCGTTCGCTGTTCTGCAGCCGGGCGGCAATGGCCATGCCAAGGGCAGCGCTGATGGAAGTGCTGGAATGACCGACGCCAAAGGTGTCGTACTCGCTCTCGGAACGGCGCGGAAAAGCCGCGATGCCGTCCTTCTGGCGCAGCGTGCCCATGCGGTCGCGGCGGCCGGTGAGGATTTTATGCGGGTAGGCCTGATGGCCAACGTCCCACACCAGGCGATCGTCCGGAGTGTCGAAGACGTAATGCAGGGCGATGGTCAGCTCGATGACGCCCAGGCCAGCGCCGAAATGCCCACCGGTCTGGCCGACCGTGTAGAGCAATTCCAGGCGCAACTCATCGGCCAGGGTTTCCAGCTCGGCTTCACCCAGCCGACGCAGGCCGTCCGGCGTGTTGGCGCGGTCCAGCAAGGGCGTGGCCGGGCGTGTGCGGGGAATCTCTTGGAACGTCGTGGGCATCAGGCGAATCGTTATAGGTATAAAAGAGGCGGCAGTTTACCTTATGCATCGCAAGCTGCCCACGCGTTGGCCGGAACTTGGCCGATACGCACATGTAATTGGGTTGACCGTGTATCAGCTGCGTCGTTCGACGATATAACGCGCCAGCTCGCGCAACGGTTCGGCGGCCGCGTCAAAGGGTCGCAGCGCGTCCAGGGCCTGGTCGCGCAGCTCCATCGCGTAGGCCTTGGCGGCCTCGAGTCCGAGCAGGGCCGGGTAGGTCGGCTTGTCACGGGCGATGTCGGCGCCCTGGCGTTTGCCGAGAGTCTGGGTATCGCTTTCGACGTCGAGAATATCGTCCTGCACCTGGAAGGCCAGGCCGATGGCCCGGGCGTAGGTTTGCAGGGCTTGCAGCTGTTCAGGCGTAGCCCGGCCGCTGGCCAGGGCGCCGAGCCGGACGCTGGCTTCGATCAGCGCGCCGGTCTTGTGCCGATGCATGTATTCCAGGGCGTCCTGGTCGAGTTTCAAGCCCACCGAACCGAGGTCGATGGCCTGGCCGCCGACCATGCCAGCCGGGCCTGCCGCTTGTGCCAGGGCGCTGATCATGTCCAGGCGAACCTCTGCCGGGCAATTGCTCAGGGCCGGGTCCAGCAGGGCGCTGAAAGCCAGGCTTTGCAAACCGTCGCCTGCGAGGATCGCGCAGGCTTCGTCGAATTTCTTGTGCGTGGTCGGCTGGCCGCGACGCAGGTCGTCATCGTCCATGGCCGGCAAGTCGTCGTGCACCAGCGAATAGGCGTGGATCAGCTCCACCGCGCAGGCCGCGCCGTTGGCCTGCTCGGCAGCGCCGCCAAGGGCTTCGCACGCGGCATAGGCGAGCAACGGACGCACGCGCTTGCCGCCGTTCATCACGCTATAGCGCATGGCTTCGTAGAGCCGCGCCAGTTCAGGGCTCGGGGCGGCGAACAAGCTGTCCAGCGCGGCATTGACCCGGGCCTGACTGCTGGCCTGATACGCGCCGATCATTCAGGCTGTTCCGCGTCGAACGGTTCTTCGGTCAGCTCGCCGTCGCGTTCCAGCAGCAGTTGCACTTTCTGCTCGGCCTGGGCCAGCGCCGCCTGGCAGTCGCGAGTCAAGCCGATACCCTGCTCGAAAGCGGTCAGCGAGTCTTCCAGCGACAGTTCGCCGTTCTCCAGGCGTTCGACCAGCGCTTGCAGGTCGGCCAGAGATTGTTCGAAATCCAGTGCAGCTTTCTTGCGGGCCATGGCGGCTATTCCGGTTGACTGTTAAACCGGCGCGACACTAGCAGACATGGGGGGCATCGGCAACGCTGGGGGCTTCAGACGCAATGACAAGGTTCGATCTGTCGTTTTTTTAGAGGCGTTTAAGAATATGCCGGAAATTTTTTGTGCTTAGAAATAGCGGTACAAGTGCTGGCATCTTTGATTTAACTTCTAGCACAGCGGCGACCATTTTTTTTCGTTCAAGCACCAACGGTGGATGCTGAAGGCCAAGTATTCGAATCGTTTCGCGTACACGCTGCTTGTCTGCATCCAGTAGTGTAGGGGTAGGGCTAAGGCTTCCATCGGTGGATATTGAGAAAAAACTGTTGCAGCCGACTCTCGGTTCTATTGGCAGAATTTCAGCGCCTTTATTTTGACCACATGTTTTTGGATTGATGCAGCCATGCGCATAATTTGTATATTCGAATGTTAGGTGTGGGTGTGCGCTTGCCCCTCCCTTTGGCTTTATATGTTCGACCTGACCCTTGTCGGCATCCAAAGGGGTTTCGCAGTAAGCACACAGACCTTCTTGGGCTGTATGCAGGCATGCTTTGACGATCTTTTTGTATGGGTGAAAAGCTAGCGTGTCGAAGTCGTCCGGTCCTGCTCCGGGAACGGCTGTTGCGTAGTCTAACAATGCTCTTTCAGCGGCAGCGGGAACCGGAATATGAGTCAGTTCAATCATCCTTTTCACTCTTGGCATGCTTCGAAAGGAAATCCCAAAGTTCGGTTTCAATCCCGGAAATTTCATAGCCCGCTTCATCTAGCTTAGTTTTTAGTCTTTTTGCCTCCGGCTTGTCGGCTTCACCTTCACGTGCAAACTGTTCGTAGGCATGGGCAGTTTCTGTAATGGGTATATTTGGCCGCTCAGATACTTCCATGACGCCTGCAAGAGCATCTCCGGCTTCTTGTCCAAGAGGACTCATCTTTGGTCGCTCGGCAATCCAGATATCATCTTGTCTATAGACGACTCGAATCTGTTCACGGTTCACTGTCGTAAGTACTTGGGGACTATGAGTGCTGAGCACGAATTGAACCTTTGGAAATGCTCTTCGTAAGGATGCGATGACCTGCTGTTGCCATGCTGGGTGCAGGTGCAGGTCCACTTCGTCGATCAATACGATCCCCTCTGTTAATAAAGAAGCTTTTTGTTTGAAATGTCCATTCAGGCGGCTGCAGCGAAATGCCATATCGGCGGTCAATGAGATCATGGCTCGAACGCCGTCGCTGAGGAGGCTTATTGGCATAAGACCATGGTCCGGGTGGGACATGGCTAGCTGGCCGTGGGCCACGCTGTAATGGAAGTCTGACCAGCCTTCGCCCTCAAGTACAAGGTTAACTGCGTTTTGAATTCCTTCGATTCTAGATTGCAAATCGGAGTGCTCATAACCGGGTAAGCCCTTTTGCTGAAGCGAAGCTAGCGTTGCCTTGGTTATCCATTGTTGCATTTGGACAAAATTAGATGCTGAGGAAAGGCAGTCTTCATAACCAATAGTGCGGCTGGCACTCACTACTGTTTTGCGCATTATATTGTTATGGTTAATCCATAGTCTTCCTGCCGAGTAGTAACTGACGAGAGGTAATGCTACGTCGGCGTCGGAGCGAGTTTGTTCTTGTAAGTTTTTCCCCCACTTGGCCAGAGGTATTGCTTCTTTGGTTGTGGATCTACTTTTTGCTGTGCGTAACGCTCGTTGCCAGGCAATATTTGGCTCTTCTAGCCACGCGTCAATTTCAACAGGGAAATTGGGTTCGTTCTCAAAGCCTGCGCCCACTCTCATTAACCGAGCATCGGTTCTTTCAATGTGTTTGGACTTGCCAAAATCGAAAGCACCAACGAACGGGCCCAGCGCAATAGCAATGGCCTCCAGAATAGTAGTTTTACCTTGCCCGTTACGTGCGGCTATCACCGTCAGTTCTGGATGGAAGTCGATTTCCAGATTCTCAAATCGACGGAAATCCTTGAGTTTCAGTTTACGCAGCTTCACAGGCTTAACCTCTGGGTTCTCCGCCCTTGGCGGCGGCTTTTCTGACCGGTAGTTGATCATGAGATTGTACGGAGCTCCAGCCAAAATCCTCGCTTCAAATTTTGTGTATGGCTTCTGAGCTTTCTGTATAGGTATTTAGCTGATATCGCGTACTCCGCCCCCCACCCGGCAGTCGCTCCAGGCAGCCTTCTCGCACCAGATCAGTCAGATGGCGCGTGGCCGTTGCCTTGGAAACGTTGGCATACGCCTGATATTGAGCGGCGCTGATCCCGTGCTCGAAACCTTTTTCACCGCCATCTAGCAACCGGTTCAACACTTTGGTTTGCTCAGGTGTGAGGGCTGAAGCGCGATGGGCCTGCCAGAATCGGGTCTTGCCAAGGACGCTTTCGATCTGCGTCATTGCCTTGTGCAGGCTGCGCAACAATGTTTGCAAGAACCAGATCAGCCACGCAGTGATATCCAGCGTGGCTTTCTGGCTGTTTTCCAGGATTCGGTAATAGCCGGCGCGGTCGTTCAGGATGCTTACGGACATCGCGTAGAAACGGATCGCCTGGGCCTCGCCCTGGGCCAGTGCCAGGTCGGTCAAGGTGCGGGTCAAGCGACCATTGCCATCATCGAATGGGTGCAGAGTGACAAACCAGAAATGAGCGATGCCGGCTCGCAGCAATGGGTCGAGATCGATCTGTTGACGACTTGCCTCGAACCAATCGACAAACCTTTGCAATTGCTGTTCAAGGCCTTGGCGAGGCGGTGCCTCGAAGTGAACGGTAGGGCGGTCCAACCGGCCCGAAACCACTTGCATCGGTTCATCACCGCGTAGCGCGCCGACGCGGATCCGCCGATGAGCCAGGTTGCTGGTTTGATCAGGAAACAACCACTCATGCCAATCCAGCAAGCGCTCGACAGTCAGGGGCTGATTGAAATGCCGGGTCGCATCCAGCAGCAGGTTTGCCAAGCCCTCGCTACGCGGGCTGGCCGGATTGTCGTCTACGGGTTCCAGGCCCAGACGGCGAGCCAGGGACGAGCGCACCGAGCCGACATTCAGTTGTTCTCCTTCGATAGCCGAGGAGGTCACGATGTTCTGCAGCAAGGCGTCCAACTCGTTTTGAGCGCTGAGCGAAGCCGTGACCGCGCCCGTCATGCCAAGCAGTTGGCCTTGGGCCTGCACGCATTCCCTTAGCGCCGGCGCCAATGCTTCAGCTTGCCAGTGGAAGTCGGGCCATTCGGCCTGCTGCCAGATCCAATAAGCTGCCATGAGTCTGTCCGAAAGTGAGTGAGCCGAATAATAGCGCTATTCGGCTCATTTAGTGAGCCGAATAAAATTCCTATTCGGCTCACGCTATTCTCAGTCCGTGATTTCGCACACAGAATCGCGCGTTCCCCGATTGTGAAAAATCCGTCAAATGGCTACTCTTCGCGCCATCTACGGCCCCTTGTAACGGGGCCTTCAGACGTAATCCGAATAATGACAAACAGCGCCCGGGGAAGGGCGCCGGGTTGCGTTGTGCATGGCAGGAGGCATACGTGCGTTTTCTTTTTTTATCGATCGTGCTGCTCGGTGCGCCGTTGGCGTGGGCCGGGCCTTCGGCCGAGTTGTCGGAGCCGGTCGGTGGCTGGCGTTATAGCGGCTTGCTTGATCGCACGGAAAACCCTCAGGTCGCCTATCCGACACCGCCCATTGACCGAGGCATCCAGCGCAATCGCACGATGATCGAGGGTCGAATCAAGGACATGGGCACGGCGCGCCAGCCCCATAGCCTGGCAGTCAACGGCAACCCGTTGAACCTCTATACCGACGACGAGGGGCGTTTTGCCCGGCCGTATGCCTTTGGCGCCGGCTCCAACAGCGTCGAGGTGCGCAGCTCCGAAGGCCAGTCCCTCAAGCGCGTGCAATTTTATGAAGCCAACAACCTGCGCACCCCGGCGCAAATTCGCGTGGTGCTGGGCTGGGACGACCCCAAGGCCGAACTCGACCTGCATATCGTCACACCCGATGGCCAGCATGCGTTCTTCGGCCAGCCGGCGCTGAGCAATGGCGGCGGCCTCGACCCGGACGGCGTCGATGGCCCCGGCCCCGAGATGTTCACCATGACCGCGCCGATGCACGGTACCTACCTGGTCTACGTGAACTATTGGGGCAACTACGGCAGCGGCGGCTACAACTTCGATGAAACGAGCAACCAGAACGAGGTGATCACCTCGCAGATCAACCTGGTACTCAACGAAAACACCGTCGATGAAAAACGCGAGACCTTTGTCGTGCCCCTGCGCGCCATTGGCGATCTGTTGCTGGTCAAGACTTTCAATTACTAAGTATCCGCTCCACGGATGAACAGGCCCTTGTGAATATGAGCGACAACACTGCTTCCCCGACCACGCCGACCCCTGTCGCCAAACCAGTGCGCCGCTGGCCGGCGATATTGATCGGGCTATGCCTGGTGACCGGCGTGGCCGCCGGGTTGGGCTGGTTCATGACCAAGCCCAAGGCGCCGCCCATGGAGTTGGCGTTGGAAAAGCTCGGCGTGAGCCGTCCCGACGGTCTGCTCGAGGCGCACTCCTTGAGCCAATTGCCCAAGGACCTGCTGGCCGTGCCGTTCCTCAAGGCCACGCTCACCGAGGATTTCGTCTTCTATTACGAAGCTCACGCCGACCGCCTCGGCCTGATTGGCAGCCTGCGCCGGATCATTTACGAGCATGATCTCAAGCTTCAGGACAGCCTGATCGAGCAGCTTTTCGACCAGCCAGCCGACGTCGCGCTGTGGCGCGGTGCGGACGGCCGACTCAAGGATTTCCTGCTGGTGATGGACCGTGGCGGATTGGCGAAGGTGCTGGAGCCGTTGGCGAAAGTCGCCCTGGACGACACCCAGTTGAGCAAGCTCGGCGACCTGAAGGTGGGCAGCGATGAAGTCGCGCTCTATCAACTGAGCTATAACGCCAGCAAATCCCTGGTCTTCGCGTCCCATGGCGACAAGCTGGTGGTGTTGTCCAACCCGACCAAGCTCTACGACCAGGGCAGTGGCCCTACCGACGAACCGGGCATGATCTCGACCCAGGCCCTCGAAGCGTTGCTGGCCGGTGAGAAACTCTTCCCGGAAGCCTTCGGCCTGCCGCCCAAGGCGCCGCAGGTCAAGCAGCGCATCTCGGTCAACGCCAGCGTGCTCGCCATGGGTTACCAGCGTTTCATTCCGAACTTCGCCGGCTTGCGTTTCGACATGGACGACAAAGGCTGGCACAGCTTCCTGGCCATGGACGAATTGGAGAACCAGCCGGACTTCGATTTCAAGCCCATCTGGCAAGCCATGCCGATGGGCGCCAGCGCCTGCGTGGCCTTGCCCCTGGCCGCCGAGCAGCAGAAGCCCCTGCTGGTGAAACTCGGTGCCGACGAAAAAGCCGCCCAGGCCATGGTTGATCACGTGGCGGGTGCGGCGGGCCTGTGCTGGTACGCCGAGTCGCGCCTGTACACCCCGCTGCTGGTGGCAAGCCTGAACGAAGACGACGGCAAGCTCGACGCCGACCTGGGCAAGCTGTTCGGTTCGATGGTGGGCGCCTATGAAAACAATGTCGCCGAACATGCGTTCCCGGTTGTAGAGAAGCAGCAAGGCGCGATGCACCAATGGCAACGCCAGGTCAGCTCCAACTTCGGCCCCTACCTGGCCAAGGACGCTGAGCAGCCCGAATCGATCACCGGCAAGGCGTTCATGCGTATCAGCCTGGCGCGCCACGGTTCGACCCTGCTGTTCTCCCTTGACGACAAACTGGTCGACAAGGCCCTCGGCACCCTCGACAAACGCTTCCCGCCCATGGCCGATGTAGTGCCCAAGGACCAGTTGATGCCGGTCTACTTTGGCCCGGACTCCATGGCGCAACTGATGCAGCGCGAAACCCTCGACAGCCTGCCCCAGGACATGGAACCGGTGTTCTATAACGCCGCGCAAACCTACCTGATTCCGAAACTGCGCACCCTCGGCGGCTACGGCAAATACGCGCTGACCTTGCCTGCAGGCAGCGAGCCGGACGGCCATTGGCAATGGTTGCCGCTGGAATGGAAAGCGCTGTGACAGGACTGATCCGCACTCCCGGATTGGCGCTGCTGCTGGCATTGCTGCTCGGCGCGCGGGCGTTCGCCGACGAGGCGCCGCCGCTGGATGCGCAACAATCCCAGGTCTTTCGGGCCTGGTTCGTGCGCATCGCCCAGGAGCAACTGAGCAAAGGCCCGAGCCCGCGTTGGTACCAGCAGGACTGCGCCGGACTGGTGCGTTTCGCTGCCAACGAAGCGCTGAAAGTCCATGACCAGAAATGGTTGCGCAGCAATGGCCTGTCCAACCGCTACCTGCCGCCGGAGCTGCCGCTGAGCGATGCGCAACGGCGCCTGGCCCAGCAGTGGCAACAGGGCGGCGGCAAGGTCGGGCCCTATGTCAACGCGATCAAGCTGATCCAGTTCAACAGCCGTCTGGTGGGCCGCGATGTCACCCAGGCCCGGCCCGGCGACCTGATGTTTTTCGACCAGGGCGACGACCAGCACCTGATGATCTGGATGGGCCGCTACATCGCCTATCACACCGGCACTACCACCCCCACTGACAACGGCATGCGTTCCGCAAGCCTGCAACAACTCATGAACTGGAAGGACACCCGATGGATACCCGACGCAGCCAACCCCAACTTCATCGGCGTCTATCGACTCAACTTTCTCACCCAATGACCGGTGCCCGCATGCTGCGCTTGTGTTCGAAACTGCCCCTGCTGTTTGCCCTGTTGCTGGCACCTCTCGTGAATGCCGAAGACACCGTGGAGCCGAGCGGCTACACGCCGGTGTCCGGTGAAAGCTTCTTCCTGCTGGCCGACAGCAGTTTTGCCAGCGACGAGCAGGCGATGGTCCGTCTCGAAGCGCCGGGTCGCGACTACCGCCGGTTCCGCATGGAGCCCTACGGCGGCGCCGATATCCGCGTCTATCGCATCGAAAAGCCACTGGAGTTCCTCAAGCGCCAGAAGAACCTGCATCGCGTGGTCAGCGACGGCCAGTTCAAGGGCGAAGGCTTGTCCAATACCCTCGCGTACCTGTGGGACAACTGGTATCGCAGGTCCCGCCGGGTGATGCAGCGGGCGTTCTCCTACGAGTCCCGCCAGCAAGTCACTGAAGAAGTGCCGGAGCTGAAGGTCGGCAATGCCCTGATCGCGCCGACCCCGTACGACGCTCCAGCGCAATTCGCCTTGATCCCCGGCTTGCCGGTGGTCAGCCAGTTCCGCTATCCGCTGTGGCAGGCCAAACCGATCCAGCCGCCGGCCGGCGTCGACCTGGCCGGTTCGTCCAGCGACTTTGTCAGCGTCGCGCCGGGCAATGTCTACGTCCCGCTGGGCCAGTTGAAGCCGGGCCTGTACCTGGTGGAAGCGCTGATCGGCAAGTACCGGGCGACGACGATGGTCTTTGTCTCCAACACCGTGGCCGTGAGCAAGATTGCCGGCGACGAACTGCTGGTCTGGGCCGCGCGCAAGCATGAGGGCCGTTCGGTGCCCAAGGTCAACGTGCTGTGGACCGACGGCCTGGGCGTGATGAGCAGCGGTGCCACCGATGAGGACGGCCTGCTGCGCCTCAAGCACGTCAGCCCGGAGCGTTCGTTCGTCATTGGCGAGGACGAAGAGGGCGGGGTGTTTGTCTCGGAAAACTTCTACTACGACAGCGAAATCTACGACACCAAGCTTTACGCGTTCACTGACCGGCCGCTGTACCGGCCGGGGGATTGGGTGTCACTGAAGATCGTTGGCCGGGAGTTCAAGAACGCCCGCGACTCGGTGCAACCGACCGCCGCCGACGTCAACGTCAGCGTGCTGGACGCGACCGGCACTGCGCTGCAAACCCTGGCCCTGAAGCTCGACTCCAAGGCCGGCACCCAGGGCCGTTTCCAATTGCCGGAAAATGCCGTGGCCGGTGGTTATGAGTTGCGCTTCAGCTACAAGGATCAGCTCTACAGCAGCGCCTTTCGCGTGGCTGAATACGTCAAGCCGCATTTCGAAATCGCCCTGAACCTCGCCAAGCAGGATTACCGCACCGGCGAGCCGGTCAAGGGCAATCTGGTGTTGCTGTACCCGGACGGCAAGCCCGTGGCGGACGCCAAGGTCAGCCTGAGTCTGCGCGCCCAGCAACTGTCGATGGTGGATAACGAGCTGCAATACCTGGGGCAATTCCCGGTGGAGCTGACCAGCAGCGAAGTGACCACCGACGCCAAGGGCAACGCCGCCCTCGACCTGCCGGCCGCCGACAAGCCAAGCCGCTACACACTTACCGTATTCGCCAGCGATGGCGCGGCCTATCGGGTCAAGACCAGCAAGGAAATCCTCATCGATCGTGGCGCGGCGAATTTCCGCCTGAGCGCTCCCCAGCGGTTCAGCGCCGTCGGCCAGAAAGTGTCGTTCAGCTACGCCAACGAAGGCGGCAACGAGCAGGCCAAGGCCGTGACACCGGGCAGCTACGCCTGGGTACGCCTGGAAGACCAGAGCACCGGCGAAGGCAAGCTGGCGGCCAAGGACAAGGGTTTCAGCCTGTCCTTCGAGCGTCCTGGCACCTACAACCTGACGCTCAAGGACGACCACGGCCGGGTCATTGGCGCCGTCGCGCATGCGGTAACCGGTGAAGGTATCAAGGCCGTGCCGGGCACGGTCGAGATCGTCTTCGACAAGCCTGAATACAAGACCGGTGACGAAGCCCTGGCCTTGATCACTTTCCCGGAACCGGTCAGCGACGCGCTGCTGTCCCTGGAGCGGGACAAGGTCGAGGCTACCGCGCTGCTGACCAAGGGCGCCGACTGGCTGAAGATGGAAAAGCTCAGCGACACCCAATACCGCGCGCGCATTGCCGTGAAAGACAACTTTGCGCCGAACCTGACCTTCTCGGTGCTGTACACCAAGGGCGGCCAGTACAGCTTCCAGAACGCCGGCATCAAGGTGGTTGCGCCGCAGATCGACGTGGCCATCGCCACCGATAAAGCCACGTATCGCCCGGGCGACACCGTAACCGTGGACTTGGGCACCCAGTTCGCCGGCAAGGCGATCCCGGCGCACCTGACCGTCAGCGTCGTCGATGAAATGGTCTATGCCCTGCAACCGGAAGTGGCGCCCACCATCGACCAGTTCTTCTATCACCCCCGCCGCAACAACGTGCGCACCAGCGCCAGCCTGTCGTTCATCAGCTACGACGTGGCGCTGCCGGGCAGCCCTGGCGCGCCGGGCAAGGCCAACCGCAGCGAGCGTGGCGTCAAGGTGCTGGAACGGCCGCGTCGCGAAGATGTCGACACCGCCGCATGGCAACCGGAGCTGGTCACCGACGCCAACGGCAAGGCCCGCTTTACCTTCAAGATGCCGGACTCCCTGACCCGCTGGCGCATCACCGCCAAGGCAATCGCTGACGACGGCCAGGTGGGGCAGAAAAAGCAGTTCATCGCCTCGGAAAAACCGCTGTACCTGAAGTGGAGCGGCCCGACCCGCTTCCGCGTGGGCGACAAGCCGCAACTGGGCCTGTTCGTCTTCAGCCAGTCGGAAAAACCGCTCAAGGCCGAACTGTTGATCCACTACGCCGGCGCCGAACAGCGTGTGGTCGCGGACCTGAAAAATGGCATCAACTACGTCGCCCTGCCGACCATGGAACTGAGCAACGGCGACTTGACCGTGCAGTTGCAACTCAATGGCGAAACCCAGGACGCCCTGGCCATGCACCTCAATGCCAGCGGCAACGGTTGGCAAGTCACCCAGAGCCAGCGTCTCGACGTCATGAGTGACGCCACGCCACTGAACCTGCCGGCCGACGCCAGTGACATTCGCCTGCGCCTGGATGACAGCCCGCAAGCGCTGTTCCGTTCGGCCCTGGACGACCTGTTGAGCTACCCGTACGGCGGTGTCGAGCAGACCGCCAGCCGCCTGTTGCCGTTGAGTATTGCCTACCCGTCCCTGGCGTCGAACCCGCAGATCCGCGACCGCTTGCGTTTGATCATGCAGAACAGTCGCTTGCGCCTGGTGCAGATGGCCGGCCCGTCGGCGAGCTTCACCTGGTGGGGCCAGGATGGCGAGCCGGATGCATTCCTCACCGCCTACGCCTATTACGCCGACTGGCACGCCAGCAAGGCGCTGGACCTGAACCTGCCGCCGGAACACTGGCAGCGAGTGCTGGAGGTCTATGCCAAGCAGGCCGGTGATACGCCATTGCTGCAACGTGCCCTGATCCTGTCGTTCGCCAAACAGATGCAGCTGCCGGTGAACACCTTGGTCAGCGGTCTGATGGACGACCTGGCGAAGGCCAGCGAAGACAGCACCGAGAGCGTGCTGGACAGTGGCGAGGACAGCCTCGTCATGTACGCGCCGGATTCAGCCCTCGGCCTGGCCAGCGCCCGCGTCCTGACGGCATCGCTGGCCAAGCAGGTAAAAGTGCCAATGCCGGCGGCCTTCAGTCGCCAGGCAGACGCCGCGCAACAGCAGTTGGAACTCAGCTCCCAGCCGTTCGTCGAGGCCCTGCTGTTGTCGTTGCAGAGCTTCGATCAGGCGCGCGCCGCCGCGTTGCTGCAGCGCGTGTTGCCACAGCAATCCACGCTGGAACGTGCCCTGGCCCTGACTTGGTTGCAGCGCAGTATCGAACAGGCACCGGCGGCCACAACCCTGGAACCGGCCGAAGGCTGGGCAGCCAAGCAGGGCGCGACCGGTGAAACCTACTGGCAGTGGCAGGGCGCGCAGCTACCAACGATGCTGACCCTGACCAGTGCCCAGGCGCGTCCGGTGCAGGCGTCATTGAGCTTCCAGAGCCAGCAAGCGCCAATTGCGCCGATGGCCGTGTCCATCACCCGCCGCCTGTCGCGCCTCGTGCCGGGCGACGAAGCGTTCACCTTCAAGCTCGAAGCCGTCGGCAACAAGCCGTTGTCCAGCGACAGCCTCTATCTGGATGAAGTGATCATCAACAGCAAGGCCTCAACGCCGCTGCGCTACGGCATGCTCGAAGTGCCGCTGCCGCCGGGCGCTGATGTGGAGCGCACCACATGGGGCATCCAGTTGCTAGGCAAGGCCGACAGCGAACCGACGTCCCTGGAAAAGGCCCGTTTCGAACCGGGCCAGATGGCTTATGCGGTCCCGGTGGATGCCCTTAGTGGCGAACTGCGCCTGCGGCACCTGGTGCGTTTCTCCCAGAAGGGCCAGTTCACCCTGCCGCCGGTGCGTTTCACCCAGGTGTATGCGCCGCAAAACCAGGCTCGCGAACAGAAACCGGCGCTCGGTCAGGTGACGGTCAACTGACATGCGCAAGCCTTGGGGCTGGTGGCTGTTGTGCTTGATTCCTGCGCTGGCGACAGCGCAGGAGGAGCCCTTGCGCCTGGCTTTCGACGGTCAGCTGTTGCGAGTGAGCCAGACCCAGGTGCTGGACCGCCAGCCGTTGCCGGACGCGTTGACGGCACCGTTGGGCAGCCTGTGGAAGCTCTTCGTCTACGCCTGGCTGGTGGACACCGACGCCCGCGAGCCGGTCTATGAGTGTCGCGGCGAATCGAAAGAAGAAGTCTATTGCTGCACTGCCGGGCAGAGCATCGGCCGTGATCAGGCGCTGGTGAAGTCCTGCGGCTTGTACTTCGAACCGCAACGGCTCGGGCTTTCGGCGCCGGACTGGCGAGATTACTGGCAAGCGCGCCGGGCGCCGAACTGGTTGCTGGACTTGCCGACCTTGCAGCCGCAAACCCAGGTACCCGTTGCAGAACTGCTCAAGGCGCTGGCCACGTTGCCGGCCCAGGATCAGGCCCGGCGGGTATTACTCGACGTGGTGCTCGGCGCTGCGGATGGGCGATTGGTCGGTCAATTGGGCGGGCGCCTGCGGGTCAAGACCTGGAGTTGGCTGGGTGACCGGGGCCCAGCGTCGCGCCAGGGCGGTTTCGCCGGTTGGCTGGCCGATGGCACGCCCGTCTGGGCCGGCGGCCGCGGTACCAGCCAGCAGGTGCTGAAGAAGTATGGCGATGGCTTGGCCACGGCATTGCCGTCGCGCTGGCCGGCGGAAACCGGGCGTTGCGTGGAAGTAGGCCTGTTTGCTCGTTATCCGTTGCAGCGGGTCATGGCTGGCGACCGTCCTGCCACGCCGGGTCAGCTGCGCGGCGATTACCGTGTCGAGTTCACCAATGGCAACCAATTGGATATCCACAGCGAAGGCGAGCTGTTCCTGCTGCCTGGCAAGCTGGTCGCGCGACTGGATCGGGAAGAATACGTCGCCCGGGTCCTGCAACGCGAAGCCAAGGCCGAACCGGTCGAAGCGGCCAAGGCATTGGCCGTGGCGATTCGCACCTACCTGCTGCAAAACGCCGGGCGCAATGGTGATTGCCTGAGCATCGATGACAGCAGTCACCGCCAGCGCGTCGCCCCGCGTCCGGCGGCGCCTGAAACCCGCGCGATTGCCGCGTGGACCACCGATCTGGTCCTGGCCGGCACTGACGTCACTTACCACTCAGATCAACCGGGCCCGGACAAAATGTCCTGGGCCCAAGCCGTTGAGCAAGCCAACGGCGGCCAACGCTACGACGCCATCCTGCTGCATGCGTATCCGCGTGCCAGCCTCAGCCGCTGGGACAATCCGGTGGCGTCCTGCGAAGCGTTGCCCGCGGCCCAGGACTGGTTGCTGAAGCAGCGCCGTGGCTGGCGTCAGCGCCTGGAAAGCGAAGTGGGCTACAACGAAATCAGCGCTTTCGCGGTCTGCCGCCTCGCCTTCGGCCGGCCGTATGTCGACCGCGAGCGCCAGCGCATCTACGTACGTGGCGTGCTGTCGCTGCAAGACCGCCTCGACCTCACACACGAATACCTGCACCTGGCCTTTGAGGCTCACCCCAACGGCCAGGACGAAACCTATATCGAAGGGCTCGCCCGTCACCTCTTGCTGGAATAGACCATGACACTCCGTTATCCACAGGTCTTGTTGTTGCTTTGTGCCTTGACCGCGTTGCCACCGGCCATGGCTGCCGACCCCATCAAGCTCGACACACCCGTCGGCGGCTGGCGCAGCGGTGCGCCGGGGGGCGAGGGCGAAAGCTTCAGCCAGACCGTCAACTACCCGGCCTCGTCGGTCAAGACGCCCCCGGGCCAGGCCGACACCGCGCGCATCAGCGGCCAGATCAAAGGCGCGCCCAAGGACAGCAATGCACCAGGACAATTGATCGTCAACGGCGTAAGCCTGCCGCTGAAAACAGATGAAGAAGGCCGTTTCGACCGACCATTCTCATTCCCCAATGGCAGCAACAGCGTTGAAGTGCGTAGCGCCGATGGCCAGCAGCGCCACCGCACGCAGTTCCTCAACACCACCGGCGGCGCCACCCCGGCCAAGCTGCGGGTCCTGCTGACTTGGGATAGCGACGGCACCGACCTCGACCTGCACCTGGTGACGCCCGATGGCGCCCACATCTGGTACGGCGACCGCGCCGTCGCCAACGGCGCCGCGCTCGACGTCGACGTCACCACCGGCTACGGCCCGGAAATCTTCGCCATGCCCGCGCCGATCAAAGGCCAGTACCTGGTGTACGTGAATTATTACGGCGGCGGCTACCGCAGTGACGAGGATGAGGAGGGCGACGGCGAGCAGGTGGAACAGGCGCAACAGGCCCTGACCACGGCGCAGGTGACGGTGATTACTGAAGAGGGCACTCCGAGCGAGAAAATGGAAACGTTCGTGGTGCCGATGCGGGCGGTCGGGGAGCTGACATTGATCAAGAGCTTCAGCTATCCGTGAGGAGACAAAGAGGGGGGCTGCTGCGCAGCCCAGCGGGAGCAAGCTCCCTCGCCACAAGGGATCCTGGGGTTGACGCCTGATTTGTGAACGCTCGGAAATCCTGTGGGAGCGAGCCTGCTCGCGAAGACGGCGGCATATTCAACATCAATGCAAGCTGACCCACCGATTCGCGAGCAGGCTCGCTCCACAGGTGGCATCAGTGTATTTGTGACAAATAAAAATCTCACGCGTGAGCTATTGTGGGGTTTGCAAAGTACCTGTAGTGTTTCTCACGCGTGAGTTTTTCACAGTGGGGTCAATGCCATGCCAACCAGCTCTCCAGCAGATCCACCTGACGGCTCTGTGACCGAGTCAGTGAGCCGCACGGAAGATCGCGCCAAGCCCTCGGCGAAAAAACCGTCGAGCTTCTACATGAAGCAGATGCGCGCGGGCTTGAGTGCCGCAGGCTATGTAAAACACGAGACTTGGGTGCTTCCCGAAAATCGAGGCCTGCTCAAGCAAATGGAGAAACAGCTACGCCAACCGATTCTGGCTGGCTCATTCATGTCGGAGAATTACATGAGCGCAGGTAATAACTGGAACATCGACCGTCTCTACAGCGCCCTTCAGGCCCTGGACGAAGTGGGCGCGAACGACATCACCCTGAGCCTCGTCCAAGGCTCCGAATCCAGCATCAAGCTGGAAATGAATGACTTCGGCGGCTTGCCGATCTACATCGCCGTGGTCGGCGACCAGATCATCGTCGACACCGTCCTGGTGGATGTCGAGTCGATCAAGGATGTAGCGGCCTTCAACGACGCCGTGTTGCGCAGCCGGGAGATGTTTCCGCTGTCGTCCATCGGCATCGAGACCATGCCCAACGGCCAGGTCGTCTACAACATGTTCGGTGCGTTGAGCTCCGACTCCAGCCTGACCAACATCGTCACCGAGGTGAAAACCCTCGTTGACAATGTGCAGCGTGCCAGCGAAGCCTTCGAACGCTTCTTCATTTAATTCGCCAACAGGAACTATCCAATGACTCAGTCCATCTGGAGCAAATTGTTCACCGCGCTGCGAGGCGGTGCCAATGAAGTCGGCGAATCGATCGTCGATCAACAGGCCCTGCGCATCCTCGACCAGGAAATTCGCGACGCCGACACCGCGCTGGCCAACGCCAAGCGCGAGCTGGTCACGATCATGGCCAAGCACAAGCTGGCGACCGATCGCGTCGGCGAGTACAACGCCAAGATCAAGGACCTGGAAGCCAAGGCCCTGGCCGCGATACAGGCCAACCGCGAGGATCTGGCACTGGAGGTGGCCGAAGCCATTTCGACCCTGACCAACGAACTGGACGCCGAGCAAAAGCACGCAACCGAATTCGGCGGTTACGCGGAAAACATGCGCAAGGACATCACCAAGGCCGAAAGCCGCATCAAGAGCCTGCGTCAGCAAGTGGACATGGCCAAGGCCCGGGAAAGCGTGCAGAAGGCCCAGGTCAGTGCTTCGATTGCCAGCGGCGGCGCCAATGGCAAGCTGGAAACAGCGGTCGGTACACTCAATCGCCTGCAAGCCAAGCAACAGCAGCGGGCCGCTGAACTGCAAGCCCAGGACGAACTGGCCGAGGCTTCGACCGGCTCCGACCTGGAGCGCAAGCTGCGTGACGCCGGCATCACGCCGAACGAAGGCAGCGCCAACGCGATCCTGGAACGCCTGAAGAAAAAATCGGCTGAGTGATCGGTACACGTTGTCCTGAGTGAACCCGTGGCGAGGGAGCTTGCTCCCGCTGGACTGCGCAGCAGTCCCATTCTTTGGGGGCCGCTTCGCGCCCCAGCGGGAGCAAGCTCCCTCGCCACAAGGACTGTGCTCGGCCTGCCTGCTCGTCGGATTTATTGTCACCAAGGTACTTCTATCCAGGCCGCACAACAGGTTTAATGCTGTCCGGCCACTACGCTCGAGCACCCAACTGCCCGCGCGATTATCCCGCCAGGAACGAAGCCCCACGGAGTCAGGGACGAAATGTCGATTTTCCTTCTGTTGCGCGCGTACGCTTCGTCGTTCTTCCATCGATTCGGCTGGGCCGGCCTGGCCATTGCGCTGGGCGTGCACCTGTCCACGGCCTGGATCGGCCTGGTATTGCTGGGCGAGCAGCACCTTATCGCCGCCGCCACGTTCACCTACTTCTATCTCACCACCACGCTCACCGTCGGCTATGGCGATCTCGCGCCGCAGACTGCGGCGGGACGGGTGTTCGTGGCTACCTGGGTGATGCTCGGGGGCATTGCGCTGCTGACGGCAGCCATCGGCAAAACCACCAGCAGCGTCATCGATGTATGGAGAAAAGGCATGAAAGGCAAAGGCGATTTCACCGGCCAGGTCGGCCATACGGTTCTCATCGGGTGGGAGGGCGCCTCCAGCGAGCGGGTCATTGAATTATTGCTGCAGGACGAAACGTCCAATGACAACCTGATCGTCATCTGCGATTGCGATCTCGAAGAAAACCCCATGCCCGGCAAGGCCTCGTTCATCAAGGGCGACAGCCTGTCCTCGGTCGCCCTGTTACAGCGCGCCGGCGTACCCGGCGCCGAGCGCGTGCTGGTGCGAACCCATTCCGACGACCTGACCCTGGCCACGGTGCTGGCGGTCAATCGGCTGGGGCCCGTCGGGCATGTGGTCGCCCACTTCAATGACAGCGAAATTGCCGCCCTCGCCAGCGCCTATGCGCCGAGCCTGGAATGCACCTCCAGCATGGCCATCGAAATGCTCGTGCGGGCCTCCCAGGACCCGGGCTCGTCAGTGGTCATCAATGAATTGCTCTGTGTCGGCGAAGGCGCCACCCAATACCTGATGAAATTGCCCGATGCGTTTGAAGCGACGTTCGGCGACCTCTACGGCCGAATGAAAGAGCAGCACAACGCTACGCTGATCGGCTACCGCGCCAAGGGTGCCCGACACCCATCGATCAATCCGCCTGGCACCACGCGCATCGCGGGTGGAGAACTCTTCTACATCGCGTCCGCGCGGCTCAAGGAAATTGCCCATGGGGTGGTTTAAACAGTTGATGGGGCTTGAGGCCCCGAACGCGAACAAGACAGCCAGCCATGACTCGCCCGTCAGCGGTCCGCTGGGCCTGGCCTCCGGCAAGCAGGTCATGTTCGATGCCACGCTCAAGTTGTTGCTCGACGGCAACAGCACCGTGGTCATCCCCGGCTCCCAACAGATCTGGAGCCTGGGCATCGTCGACCTCGGGCAGTCGAACTGGCTGTCGCGCTGCTACATGAACGACGAAGACTACTGGCTGCAAGTTCACACCAGCGGCGACGTCGCCGGGCAGGTCGAGTCGGTGATCCTGTTCAATTACCTCAGCTACGTCACGATCAACAGCGAAGCGGAGTTGCGTCGGCTGGCTGGCCCGGAAAGCCTGATCGGCCTGCCGACCTACACCCACGACGGTGTCGAATACACCCGTGAATGGGGCTCCGAAGCTGGCCAGACAGAGCTGGTGGCGTTGAGCGAGCGCGTGAGCAATCCGCAAGAATCCTACAGCGTCGAGCACCGCTCGATGCTGTACGCCCGCGACACCGGCCTGACCGATCGCCGGGAATTCCTGCTGTTCTCTGTCGAAGAGGACGCCGAAGGCACTGTCAGCCTGAGCACTTCGCTGGGTATTTCGCTGTACACCACTGACCTGAACACTCTTTGAATAAGGAAGAATTCCATGCTTGAAGCGCTCTCCATTTCCCTGAACAAGGCTGCCGTGTTCGGCTTCGTCCTGTACATCCTCGGCGCTGCCGTGCTGTTCGCGCTGTTTCAGTTCATCTACATCCACGTCACGCCGCACAAAGAGTTCGAACTGATCCGCTCGGGCAACGTGGCCGCGGCGATCGCCCTGAGCGGTGCCCTGGTTGGTTTCGCCATTCCGGCGAGCAACGTGATCGCCTACTCGATCAGCCTGCTGGATTTCGTCGTCTGGGCGGTGATCGCCGCAGCCGTCCAGTTGCTGGCCTTCCTGGTGACCAGCCTGGTGCTCAAGGGCGCTTCCGCGCGTATCAAGAACGGTGAGATCGCCGCCGGTATTTACATCGCCGCCGTGGCCATCAGCGTCGGCATGCTGAACGCCGCGTGCATGACGCCTTCCACGAACTGATTGCGCCACGGAGATCCCGATGAAACGAAGCAAGTACGTCCAGCTTTCGCTGGCTGCGTCGGTCGCCCTGGCGATATCCGGTTGCGGGCCAACGGAAAAAACCTACAAGTTGCAAAAGAAGTACAACTTCCAGTCCGTCCAGCAATGTGTCGATGAAAAGCTGCCAGTGGACATTTGCGCCGACGCCTACATGACCGCCATGGCCGAGCATCGTCGCATCGCGCCGACGTACGCCAGCCAGGCCGATTGCGATGCCGACTTCGTCCCCGATTGGTGCCAGCAGGACTCGTCCGGCCAGTTCATTCCCAAGCTGGGCGGTTTCGAGCTGAGCGCCGATGGCGAAGTCACCCAATCCCAGGTCGACGCCGCCAGGGCCCAATTGCCCGCTTCGGAAGCAAACGTCGGTGGTTCAGGCTTCGGCAACCTGCTGACGGGCATGCTGATCGGCAACATGTTGAGCAGCAACCGCAACAGCTATTACTCCGAGCCGGTCTACCGTTACCGCGATGATCGCGGCAGCTTCGGGTCCTCGACCCTCAGCCAGCGTGTCTCCAGGGGCTCGACTTTTACCAAGTCCAACCAGGCGCGGTACGGCAGCTACACCGACACCATCAAGACCAGCAAGCCGATGTCCGTTGCTTCCTCCACGTCTCGCGGTGGTTTCGGCAGCAGTTCCAGCGCCCGCAGCGGTTGGGGCGGATCGAGCAGCTCCGGCGGTTGAGGAACCAGCACCATGAAGAAGATCCAGTGCGCAGAACGTCCTGACTGGAAACAGACGGCCGAGCAGCTCGGCTTTCTGTTCCACACCATCGACGACGAGCCCTATTGGGACGAAAGCGCGTACTACCAGTTCAGCCTCAAGCAGATCGAGGATGACCTGGAAGACCCGACGACCGAGATCCATGAGATGTGCATGGACCTTGTGGCCCGCGTGGTCCAGAGCGAAGAATTGCTGGAGCGCCTGAGCATTCCCGCGCCGTTCTTCGACCTGGTTCGCACTTCATGGCTTGAAGGCCACCCGCACCTGTACGGGCGTATGGATTTCTCCTACAACGGCAGCGGCCCCGCCAAGCTGCTGGAGCTCAACTACGACACGCCGACCAGCCTCTACGAGGCGGCGGCGTTCCAGTGGGGCTGGCTGGAGCAATGCATCGAGCGCGGCGTGCTGCCGGCCCATGCCGACCAGTTCAACAGCATCGATACCAAGCTGCACCAGGCCTTTGTCCAGTTGCAGCTCAAGGAACCGTTTTATTTCGCCTCGATGAAAGGTTCGGTGGAAGACAAGGGCACCACGGACTACTTGCGCCTGATTGCGGAAAAAGTCGGCATCGAATCGCGGCACATCGATATCGAAGACATCGGCCTCAACAGTGACGGGCGTTTCGTCGACCTGGAGGAGCGCTGGATTCCACACCTGTTCAAGCTGCACGCCTGGGAGTTCATCTTCCACGAGCCGTTTGGCGCTGCGATTGCCCAATGCGATACGCAGTTTTTCGAGCCGGCCTGGAAGTCGATCATCTCCAACAAGGGCATTCTGCCGCTGCTGTGGGAATTCAACAAAGGCCACCCGAACCTGCTCGCGGCCCACCTGGATACCGACACGAGCAAAGCCGTGCCCAAGGGCTGGGTGCGCAAGCCGTTCTTTTCCCGGGAAGGCGCCAATATCGAGCTGCAGACTGCTGACGGTTTGATCGTCAAGGAAGATGGCCCTTATACCGACGCACCGTTCATCCTCCAGGAATTCGCGCCATTGCCACGCTTTGGCGACAGCTACACCCTGATCGGCTCCTGGGTCATCGGCGACCAGGCGGCCGGCATCGGCGTGCGCGAAGACAACAGCCTGATCACCAAGGATTCCAGCCGGTTCCTGCCGCATCTGATTCTCGACTGATTACCTGCACACAACTTTGGGCCAAGCGTTGCACCCCTATGGGAGCGAGCTCCCATAGGGGTGTGCGGTATGTCAGTTATCTCAAGTCCACCAGTACCGAACCAGATGAAAGAAGATCGGTGCGGCGAAGCACACCGAATCCAAGCGGTCGAGCATGCCGCCGTGGCCTTCGATCATGTGCCCCCAATCCTTGACGCCTCGGTCGCGCTTGATCGCCGACATGACGATGCCGCCGGCAAACCCCAGCAGGTTGATCAGCAAGGCAATGAGGAACGACTGCCATGGGTTGAACGGGGTGATCCACCACAACGCGCCGCCAATCAGCGAGGCCAGGAAAATGCCACCGACAAAGCCCTCGACGGTTTTCGACGGTGACAGGTTCGGTGCGATCTTGTGCTTGCCGAACAACTTGCCGCACACGTACTGCAACACATCCGACAGTTGCACCACGATTACCAGATAGGCGATCAAGAGCAGGTTGCGCCCTTCGAAACCGGCAATGTCCAAGGTCAGCAACGCCGGTACAAAGGAGATGCAGAACACCGCGATCATCAAGCCCCACTGGACTTTGGAGGCGCGTTCCAGGAAGTGCGTGCTGTCGCCGCCAAGGGACGCGAGGATCGGCAGCAGCAGGAACACGTACACCGGAATGAAGATCGAAAACAGCCCGTACCAGTCGTAATAGATCAGCAAGTATTGCAGCGGCAGCGCCAGGTAGAACGCCGCCACCAAGGCTGGGTAATCGCTGCGCCGGGTGGGCGTCAGTGTGAGAAATTCCCGCAGCGCGTAGAACGACACGGCGTAGAACAACAGGATCACCGCCGCGTTGCCCAGCCAGAACGCGATGCCGATCACCAGCACCATGATCCACCAGGCATTGATCCGCGCATTGAGGTTCTCGATGACCGAGTTCGGTGCGCCTTTGGTCCGCAGCTTGAGAATGAAACCGACCAGCGAAGCCAGCAGCAGAATCGCGCCGATCCCGCCAAACAACATCAGGGTATATCGATCCATGTCAGACGTGCTCCGGGGCCAGCGCCAGCAGTGCGGCGCGGCTGCGTTCAAGGAATTGCTCTTTGCTTTCGCCTTCTTCGATGCACAGCGGCGCGCCGAAACTGGTGGTGCACAGCAGCGGCAAGGGCAATACGCGGCCCTTGGGCATGACGCGGTTGAGGTTGGCGATCCACACCGGGATCACCTCGACCTCGGGGTGGCTTTTCATCAGGTGGTAGATCCCGCTCTTGAACGGCAGCAGGCCTTCATCCGGGTTACGCGTGCCCTCGGGGAAGATGATCAGCGAGTCGCCGTTCTCCAGCGCATCGAGCATTGGCTGCAATGGGCTGTAGGAAGGGTCCTTGCGCTCGCGATCCACCAGCACGCCGTTGAACACCCGGTTGATGATGTAGCGGCGCATCGGGCTGGTTTGCCAATAGTCGGCGCCAGCGACGGGCCGAGTCAGTTTGCGCAGCGCCGGCGGTAGCGAGGCCCAGAGCAGCACGAAGTCGCCGTGGCTGCTGTGGTTGGCGAAATAGATCCGCTGCACCGGCGTGGGCGCGCAGCCGAGCCACAGGCTGCGAGCACCGGTGACCATCCGCGCGGCGGAGGTGATGAGGTTGGCGACCACGGGTTCGAACATGAGGATTCCTTGTCCTGAGAAACATAAATATCTGCACAACGCTTACTGGCCGGAATACATCACTGTGGCGAGGGGATAAATCCCCTCGCCACAAAAGCCATTCAATTGCTGTTTCAAACACCCAGACCCGAGTAGACCAGCCAGGGACTCGCCAGTACGAAGCTCACCGTCAACAGCGCTTGCGTCGCCACCAGCCAGGCTTGGCGGCGAAGCAGGCGCATGGAACCGTGGCTGCGCTCGGGCCATGACCGCCCGCCACGCTCGACCGGTTGCAGGCCGAGGTTGGCGAGGGCGGCGTCCAGCGCCTGGGTGCGTTCGGTCAGCGGCTTGTCGGCATCCGCGACGATCTGAAACAGATCGGCATCAAAGGCCACGCGAAACGCCAGATATTTTTCCTGCAGGCCGAGGACGAACACGCCGAAGCTCAGCAACAGCAGCCATGGATCGATGCTGCCCACCAGCCATTGGCCCAGGCCGATCAGCGCCGCGAGCAAGGTCAGTCCGGTGGAGAGCTGGTCAAGCGAATGACCGCGGCGCAGCAGGCTCGCCACGGTGTGCAGTTCCATGTCACTGCTCATGACCATGCCCCGAATCCCTTGGATAGTTGCTCCAACGCCTGGCGATGGGCTGGGTGCAACACGATACCCGGCCGGGCTTGGCGAATCTGGGCGATGGCCGCGTCGACACTGTCGGCGCGACCGCTGTCCAGCAACCACGCCGCCGCGGCGGTGGCACTGCGCGAATAACCCAGGGCGCAGCAGACCAGGACCGGCCCGTGCTGACGCAGTTGCTCAATCATCTGCGCCGCGTTCAGGCACTGCTCGGCGGTCGGTGCGCTGAGGTCGAGCACCGGCAAGGTGCGATAGGCGATGGCTGAGCTGTCCATGGACAGTTCCGCGCAAAGGTCGAGCACGGCGTTGAACGAGTGGTCCCGCAGTTCTGCCGACGTAGGAATCCGACCGAGCCAGACGCCATCCTCTACCTGATCCGGCTGCGGATGTTTGCGCGTCCACACGCGGGAGTTGATCCACGCCGCCGCCAGATAGGGCGCCAGCAACCAGCGCACCGCCGGGCTCAGCCGGCCATCTTCACGCTTCTGGAAGCCACTGGCGCCAAACGCCAGGTAATTCAACGCCACCATGAGCACCGCGACCGCCGGCCAGATCAGCCAGAGCCACGCGCCGCCGAAGGCGAACGCCAACGTGAAGAGCACTGCGGCGCCCACGCCATAACGCAAGGCCAGTCGCAGGCGCGCCGGGTCGCGCGTCAGGCGTGCACTTTGCAGTGGACTCGGTCGGTCCAGCGGCCACAGCCAGACGCACAACCAACCGGCCAACGCACCGGTGGGCACGTCGACAAAATGGTGTTGGTAAGTGGTCAGTACCGACACGCCAATCAAGGCGAACCAGCCGTGCATCAACCAGCGCCAGAAGCCTTGCAGATGACGTTGATAGCAGACCCAGAGCACCACCAGCAGCGCGATGTGCAGGGACGGCGCCTGGTTGAACGGCTTGTCGAAGCCGGCCAGCACGTCGAACATCCAGCCGAACACCCCGTCCATTTCCGGCCGCGCAAAGGTGAACGTCAGCGGCCAGAGCAGGAAGCAACTGACGGCTATCACCTGAGCCGTGAGCAGGCGCAGGGCGTGGCGCTTGAGTTCGTCGCGGCTGTTGGGCAGCAGCAGGGACAGGCCGTACAACAAGTCGATCGACCAGTACGGCACGATGGTCCAGGCCAGGAACGGCATGTGGCTTTCCCAAGCGAACACCAGCGTGCCGACATCGTCACGCTGGGACGTTACCCAGGTGGCGAAGCCGTAGGTGCTGAAGAACAGCGGTGCCAGCAACAGCAGCCAGAGCACCGCCGGTTTCAGCAGCGCGGGTTCGCGGACCGGAGCAATGACCGCGCTCATTACTGGACTCGCTGAGCCAGCGAAACGCTGAAGATGCCCCACTCATCGACCCGCAGGGTGATCTTGCGGAAACCCGCCGCCTCAACCAGCTGGTCCATTTCCGCTTGAGTGCGCCGACGCATCACCCAGGCCTGGCCAGCGCGGTGGCTGGTCAGGGCGCGCGCGATCAATTCCAGCTGCGGGTGCCACGGCTGGCCGGTGTAGACCAGGAAACCACCGGGCTCGACCGCTTCGGCCAGGCCGGCCAGAGAGCCCGCGACCATCTGGTTATCGGCGAACAACTCATACAGGCCCGACACCACGGCGAGGGTCGGCTTGGGTTCCAGGGCTGCGAGATCCTGACGGTCGAAGGCATCGCCTTTGACGAATCGAGCGATATCGCCCAAACCTTTTTCAACGATCAGCGCACTGCCGTCGCGCACGTTGATGTCGCTGTAGTCGCGCAGCAGGATCGACTCCGGCAACGGGTTGACGCCTTGCAGCGCCTCGAGAATGTAACGGCCGTGTCCGGCGGCGATGTCGACGATGCGCACTTCGCGGTCCTGCTCGCGCAATTTGCCCATCGCCAGGCGCAGCAATTCTTCGACGTGCAACTTGCGTTGGCGAATGCCACGCCAGCCGATGGAGTTCAGGTAGTTCTGGTCGATCATCTTGCCCAGCGCAGACGTGCCGGTGGGCCGGTTGCGATAGACGTAATCCAGGGTACTGCCGGAGTCGAATCCGGTGTCGAAGCCCAGCTTTACCCCGGCGGACAACTTGCTGCCAAAACGCATGCTGGCGCGGGTCATGCGCCAGTAAAGATCGCGCAACGAGTTGTGGGGCAACGGCGTGGCCAGGGTTTCGGCTTCGGCGCAGGTCACGCCCAGGCGATCGGCGTCCAGCAGGGAAGGGCGCTCCAGCGGTCGGGCAAAATTTTGCAGGATGAAGCGTCGGGCACTGGCAATCGCCGGTGCGCGATTTTTCTCGCCGAGGGTGTCGTGGAAGAAACCCGGCAGGATGTGTTTTTCCTTTTGCAGGCTGCCCAGCCGCTCGAAGAACTGCTCCTGGGGTTTGCGATGCACCACAAAGTCGGAACCGGAGATCAACAGCTGCGTCGGCACCTGGATTGCCTGCGCGTCGGCGACAACCCGATCGGCGGCTTCGTACAGGCCCAGTAGCACATTCACCGAAATGGCCTTGGTGATCAGCGGATCGCTGTCGTAGGACGCCACCCGCTCCGGGTCATGACTGAGGAACTTCGCCTTGACGTAGCTGTTGACGAAAAAGTTGCCACGGAACTTGCGCATCAATGCCAGGCCCGGACGGGCAAACGGCACGTAGAGCTTGACCTTGAAGGCCGGCGACGCCAGCACCAGCGAGCGAATGCGCGGTGCGTAATCGTGGACCCAGGTGGATGCGATCACCGCACCGACGCTTTGCGCCACTACGGCGATGTTCTGTTCGTCGATCTGGTGCGTTGCGCCGATGTGGTCACAAAAGGTCTGCACATCCCGCGCGCTGGTGGCAAAACTCGGGCTGTCGCCGCGTTCGCCAGGCGACTGGCCGTGGCCGCGTGCGTCCCAGGCGAAAAACTCGAACCCGGGCAGATCCAGCTCATCCACCAGATGCGCGATGCGCCCGGAGTGTTCATGGCCGCGGTGAAACAACAACACAGCCTGACGGGGTTCACCCGTCGCGGCCTCGACAGCCGGCCAGTGCCGGTAGAACAACTCCACGCCATCGTGGGTGGTGAACGTCAGTTCCTGGGCTTCGCGCATTGCAACTTCCTTATGCTGAGGGAGCGTTTTCCGACACCTGGCTCAGGCCATGACGGACCCGATTGACCAAGGTATAAACCAGCAGGGCGGCAACCACCGCCATCACACCATCAACCCACAGCGCCCCAAGCCAACCCAGGGCAATACCGGTCGCGAGCACGCCGAACACAAAGGCGCGATCACTCTTGCCCATCGGCCCGTCATAACGCCGCGAAGCCCCGACCATCGCCCCCAGCACGCCGGCGTATTCGCTGAACAACGCCAACAGCGTGACCAACAACACGAGCAGCAGGCTGGTATCGGCAAACAAGGCAAAAGGCAGGATCAAGGCAGCGTCGGCGATGATATCGCATAGCTCATTGAGGTACGCGCCCAGATTCGATTGCTGACCAAACTCCCGCGCCAGCATGCCATCCACCGCGTTCAAGGCCATGCGCAGAAACATCCACACAGGTACCAGGATAAAAACCCACGGATGACTGGCGAACCACGCAATTACCGCCCCCACCAACACCGACACAGCACCCGCCAGAAGCGTGACCTGATTGGCGGTGACACCCTTGTTGTAAAGACGTTGGACGGTGGGGCGAAGCAAATTCTGGAAGGCGGGTTTGAGTTGATAAATGGAAGGCATTTGAAATGGGATCTCGGCCGGATTCGGGGCAGGGCTTGTGCAGATGCGAGATTACGATAGGTTGAGGCGTTGCAGGTGGGTATTTACTGGGAATGCGCGCGGGTAGGCATCTGCGCGGGTGTTTGCGCTGGAAAACCGACTACAAAAGGACTGCTGAAATGCTGCGAGTGGATTGGCTCATCAACCACATGGATAAATGCAACCTGATGGCCGAGTGGCTTTATCGAGAGTTCAACTATGAATTTGCGCAGCAGTCGCTCGCCAGTTGGCAGGAAGAGTTTGCAGCGGGGCAACGCGATGGCCGCTGGAAATGCCTGATCGCCCTGGAACACGACCAGTTGTTGGGCGGCGCCTCGCTGGCGGGAGACGATCTACCTGAGCGCCCCGACCTCGGCCCTTGGCTTGCTTGCGTCTTCACCAGCCCGAATGCCCGCCGCAGGGGGCTCGCGGCGCAGTTGATCGACGGCATCTGTAGCCATGCGAAAGAGGCAGGCTATACCACCTTGTTCCTGCACACCCACAGCCAACGGGACTATTACGCCAGGCAGGGCTGGGAAGTGCTGGAGCGCTTCGAGGCTTGGGGCAAGGAGCAATGGCTCATGGGACGGTGTTTATGATTCTTTATAAGCGCTAGCCCCCAGCACGCAGCGGCCCGCCGACCGGGACGTACTCGACCGGGGCATCCCCGGACAACGTTTCGATGGGGTCTTCGGTGTAGCCGAAGCCTTCCTCCTTCAGATTGATCGAATGCACGCTGTGCTCACGGGCGGTGTGGTCGGTGAGTTTGGTGAACAGGCGGTGATCGGCGGGTTGGGTGAAGCGATCGCCGGGGTGGAGTTGGGCGAAGGTCAGGGTGGGGTGGTTCATGACGGGGCGCTCCGAGTGATACGTGGTCTCTCTGGGATTGAGGGGCGCGTTGGGATTGGGTTCCGTTTTTGCACAATCGAACGCGATGATCGGTTTGGAGTGGGCATCTGGATTTAGGCGCTCCCTTGTGGGAGCGAGCTTGCTCGCGATGGCGGCGTATCAGCCAGAGTCAATTCAACTGATCTGACCCCCGTGGCAAGGTTGGTAACATTTTCGTGTTGATCAGTTCAGAGCGTTTGCTTTGAATATTTAAATATCTATTACTGGTGTCACAAGCCGTTGCGTAGAGATAGCATCCAGCGCTTGTGGTAATCAAACTGAGCATTGATATCTGTGGCTAGGTTTTTGTCCTCGTAATCAAAAATTTGGACTATGTTCTCGCTGTCTGCGGCTTTCCCCCAACAGACTTCGTAAGCTACTAATCCCATGGCCATTTGCGAGCACATGCGCGAAGGATATACGTTGATTTTTGAACCCTTGCACAGAAATTTAACGTCGGGGAAATCTTGTCTTACCTTGCCTAGGCAACAGTAGTAATCAACGTCAGTGAATGTTTTCTCTGGCTCGCCCGGTACTTTTACGGTTAGGGTTATATCTCCTCTGTCGTATTCGAAAATTGCTTTTTTAAGTCTGCCGTGAAGCTCAATGGTTATTTTTCGGATGGTCATGTTGTGGGGTTGCCTGCATGAAGTACGCACTAGTGTTCGCCGGTGTCCCATTCGTTCCAGTAACAGTAATAGCAGCTTAGCTCCTTTAAAAGATATTCTCGCAAATTTGGCTCGTCTTTCTGCTCGTTAAGCAATAAATTAAGTTGCTGCTGAACCCGCCTCAAGAAATCAATATCAGATTCCGTCAGGAAAGCGTTGATAACTTTTTCTGCGCTTTCATGCTCTGTCATCCAGTCTTGATGAAAGTGAGCGCCAAAAAAATCATGTAACTCTTCAGGTCTTGTATTCATGCTTCTGGGAATCCTGTTAATAGGAAATAGCCTTCTGGCGCTTCAGGGTCTTTTTTTAATACAAACAAAGTTTTGTATGCCGGGACGTAGTCGTTGCGGTCACGCAGTAAACTGACACCAACCGGCTGGGTGTAAGTATGTGTGATTCTTGTCTTCGTATTTGTGCTGCTTAAACTCTTCAACTTTCTGTGGGTTGGCCGCTATTGCCCTGGCTGCGGACGATTCAGCAGTCGCTCTATCAGGGAATCTGGACGCCGCTGGGATATTAGGCTCTGCTTCCATCCTTTGGGCTAGCTGAGCATCTGTTCTGCCTACATGCTTTGCGATCAAATGCCCACCATGTGTGAAAAGGGGGCGGATTTATTAATCTCTTGAGAAGAGGGCGGATTTATTAAAAATAAATCTATCCCTTTGTTCGTGGTAGGTGGTAATACGCTGCCAATCCTACGTCGAATCTCATGGTTCGGCGGTTCGTCTAAGAAGTTTTAGCCCATTTGTTTAGCTGCAGATTTTTAGACTTTTCGCGAAATGCTTTTTTCGCATCGCTGAGTGTCATGTGATTTGGGTGGCTAAAGGATTCAGGGGTGGTAGTGCCGTCATCCTCCCAATTGCATAGATCGCAAATTTCGTAGTTTGAGGTAGTCAAGAGGGTGTGGTACTCACAGCACGGGCATGCATGCAAACTCTCCTTGTCGCCCTCAACGTAGAAAGCTTCATTTTCGAGTCGAGCTAGTTGGTCGGCCAAGTATTCATTTGTTACTCCGGTGTAGCTTGATTTTAGGCCGGCTAGGAGCAGCTCTTCGATTAGTAGGTCTTCAAGATTTTTTGGTGGTTCATCGTTGTTTGATATTGTATTTTGCAGTTCTTTTGAAAGGCTAAAGAAAATAGCGTCGCTTTCATCAAGTGTCCACCAGTTTAGGAGGAGAGAATGCCTTTCTTCTGTTGTCAGTAATTTTAGAGTGTTCTCAGTTATAGTTTTGATTGCTGCAAATCGGAATATTTTTTTCACTTTCTAAAGCCTTTTGCTAAATCTATGGCTGACTGAAATGCATCGTTACTTCTTTTGTCGTCTTTGTAGAATGTCCGAATTTCTCTAGATTTTAAATGTCCGACGAAAACTCTTCCTGTTTTAGGGTCATGTTTGATAATAAAGTTGGCGGCGTTGACTTCATTAAAATCCCCCGTTTCCTTTGAAAAATCTTTGGCTTGTTTTAGATACTCCGTTTGCGATATATCGCCGAATTCTCTCTGATCAATTACGTGCTTCTGGTAGTGAGGTTGGAGCTTCCCTGATGCGAACCCTTTCCAATTTACGGATCCTGCCGTTGGCGGGAGTACATCGCCCTCATCTACTCGTCCCTTCTTCTTTGGTGTGTCAGCACCTTCGACGGGTGAGCATTTATCCGCTCCCGGGCAACCTTCCAACCCCAACGGATCCACCCACCCCGTCGGGTTCAGGGTGTACCGGTACCCATTGAGCCCACCCGCCAGCTTGCTCGGGTCAGGCGTGAGATACCGCCCCGTGTCCGGATTGTAGTAGCGATGCCGATTGTAATGCAGGCCGCTTTCCAGGTCGTGGTATTGGCCTTGGAAACGCAGCGGCTGGGTCAGTCGCTTGCCGGCGCCGTGGGCCAGTTTGGTGAGTTTGCCGTAGCCGGTGTAGCGCGCCGCCCAGACGATTTCGCCCTGGTGGCTGGTCAGTTCCTGGGGCGTGCCGAGGTGGTCGTTGTGGTAGTAGAACGGCGTGGCGTTTTTTGGGCCTTGGCCTTTGAGCAGGGCGAGGGGGCGGAAGGTGCCGGGCTCGTAGACGTAGCTTTGATAATGCTGGTCGCTGCTTTCGGCGATGAGCTGGTCGCCTTGCCAGATGAATTCGGTGGTCTGGCCGTCCACGGTCTTTTCGATGCGTCGGCCGAAGGCGTCGTAGCGGTAGGACGCTTCGTTGCCTTCCGGGGTGGTGAGGCCAATCAGGCGGTGCTGGTTGTCGTAGCGGTATTCGGTGATCAGGCACTGGGCTTTGCCGCGGCGCTCGCGGACCAGGTTGCCGTAGGCGTCGTAGTCGTAGTGGCGATCGCCCTCCATCAGCAGGCGGTTGCCCTTGAGGGTGGTCGGGCCGGGGCGGTCGTGCAGCAGCAGGTTGCCGGCCGGATCGTGGGAAAAGTGCTCGGGGGGCTGGCTGTGGGCGTAGTCGATACGCAGCAGGCGATCTTGCGGGTCGTAGTGGTAGGCGCGTCGGTTTCGGGTGTCGGACAGCGTGGCGAGGTTGCCATTGGCGCTGTAGGAATAGTCGCGCCAGAACAGTTGTTTCTGCTGGGTCTGCCACACGGTCTGGGCCTTGAGGCGGCCCTGTTCGTCGTAGCTGTAGTCGCTGAGCAGCAGGCCTTGCTGGCGCTGGCGTTCGCGGGTGCCGGTGAAGCGGTGTTCGGTCAGGCACTGGCCGTTGAGGTCGATGGCCAGCAGCGCGCCGCCATAGAGGTGGCGGTAATTGAGGGTGCTGCGGTCGGGCAGGCGGCAGTAGGTCAGCCGGCCGGCCTCGTCGTAGCGATAGTGCAGGGTGGCCCAGCCCTGGTGTTCGGCGACGAGGCGGTCCTGGTTGTCGTATTCGTAGGACAGCGGCCAGTGGCCGTCGTCGACGCTGACCAGCCGGCCGAGGGCGTCGTAGCGGTACTCGACCGGTTTGCCGTCGGGCAAGGTCTTGCGCAACAGGCGGCCAGCGCTGTCGCGCTGATAAGCGGTGAGCCGCTGGCTGCCATCGGAACCGAACTCGGTCTTTTCCAGCAGGTGGCCGTTGAGGTCGTAGGCGTAGCCGGTGCGCTGGCCGTCGAAGCCGGTTTCCTGTCGGATCAATCCGTTGGGCGTGTAGGCCAGCTGATATTTTTCGCCGGATTCGTTCTCGATTTCGGTGAGCAACAACCGCGCCGAGTCGTAGCGATACTTCAGTTCGCTGCCATCGGGATTGAGCCGCCGGCTGATCAGGTGCAGGTCGTCGGCGTATTCGTAGCGGGTGATGCGCCCCAGTTCGTCGCGTTCGGCGGTGACCTTGCCGTAGGCGTTGTAGCTCCAGGCGCGGGTGGCGCCGGTGGGCAGGGTGGTTTGCAGCAAGCGGCCGACGGCATCCCACTGGTAGTGGGTAATCGCGCCATGTTCGTCCTTGCGGGTCAGCAGCCGCCCCAACGTGTCGTAGGAAAAACTCCGCTGGCTGTCGTCGGGCAGGGTTTCTTCAGTCAGCTGGCCCTGGCTATTGCGGACAAAATGATGGGTGCCGCCGTCCGGATAGCGGATCGAGAGCAGTTGCCCCTGGGCGTCATAGGCGTATCGGGTGCTGTGACGATCCGGGTCGATGGCCTCGACCACATCGCCTTGGGCATTGCGCCGGTAGGTCCACACGGCTTTGCCGCGCTGTCGGGCGTGCAGGAAACCGTTGCGGTATTCGTAGGACGTCGGCTCGCCTTCAGGCGGAATCAGCGCCACCAGCCGTCCGGCTTCGTCGTAGCGGTATTCGGTGACCGCGCCCAGCGGATCCTGCTCGGCGGTCAGCCGACCCTGCTCGTCATAAGCCTTGAGCTGTTCGCCGCCAACGGGATCGACCTGGCGCACCAGCCGCGCACGGTCGTCGTGGACGTACACCTCCTGGCTGCCGTCCCGATGCCGGACCGTGACGCTGCCGTCTTCGCCCCAGCTGTAGTGGCTGTCCATCTGCGCGAACGACGCCCTGTGCCGCACACAGCGCGCCGCCGGGCCGAGGCCTTGCCATTCCCAGTAGAAACTCGCGCCGCCGGCCAGTTGCCGCTGGAGGATGACGTGCTGGTCGTCGTAGTCGTAGCGCTCGCTTTCGCCAGCGGCATTGGTCGCCTCGATGAGTCGGAAACGGCCGTCGTAGCGGTAGGTCACCAGCGTCTGTTCGGTGCGCCAGGCATCGTCCGGATGCTGCTTCGGGTCAAAACTCTGATAGTCGATGGCGACCAGGTGGCGATGCTCGTAGCGCAACCGCAGACCGCGCCGGGCGCCGTTGTCCAGGCGGCTGATGTCGCCGTAGATGTTGCGCTGGACGGTCAGACGGTTGTCGTACCGATCGCTCAGCGCCGTCAGATGACCGTCGCGAAAGTGCAGGAAAGGGGCGTCTTCGCCGGGCTGGGCGATGATCAGTTCGTCCGGCTCGCGGCTCAGGTAGATCGCCGCGCGGGCCAGGCTGTTGTGGATCGCGGGGCGTTGCAGGCTGGGGCGAGGAAAGCTGGTGCGGCGGTTTTCCTGGTCGATCCAGATCACCTGCTCACCCTCAATCACCAGGCGATGGGCCAGGCCATGGCTCCAGCCACGGCCGAGGCCGACGTCCAGCTCGGCGGCGCTGGTGCGGTAGAGGCGGGTGAAGACGAAGGGCAAGCGCCCGTCGAGGGTGCCGTCCTCCAGGGTCAGCAGTTCCTCGCCGGTGACCATCGACACCGGGCAGCCGTCGGTGCGGGTCTGGGCGGCGCTGTCGGCGGGGTCGCCGTTGGGGTTTTTCGAGGGGGTGGGGGCGTCGTCGTGGGGTTCGTACTTGCTCAGTCGTGAAGCAGGCTGGGATTTTTCCCGCACGATCGGGACCGGACGTCTGACCGACAGCGGCACCGACCCCGTGGTGATCTGCAACGGCGTGACGGGCGCCGGCCCCACCGACGGCCCTCGGCCACCGATCACCAGCGGTTTCAGTACATCGGCGTGTTTGTCGAGGCTGCCGCCGCCGAGTTGGCCCAATCGCTGGCTGGATGCCTGCAACCACTCGCGGGCGCGTTCCGAGCGGACATGGCGCAACACTTTGCCGGTCAGGCGCAGACCCAGACCCAGGCCGCCGGTAAAACGCGCCAACAAAAAGTTGATCAGAATGGCGGCGCGTATTTCGCCCATGACTTCAGCCATGTACTGCGGCGGCAACATCCGCAGCCAACTGGTGAAGGCCGCCGTGTAGACCAAGAGCAACGGCTCGTCGCTCAAGATCATCAAGGCTTTCGCTATCGCCTCTGCCGGGGCTTTCAGCAGCTGCTCAAGCTCGACCTCGGTGAGGTACTCCAGCAATTTTTCGCTGTTGGCCCGCAGGTCCGCCAACAGATCGAAGACCTGCTTGATATCGTCCCATAGCCCATGCAGCGCGTGTTCAAAACCGCGCAACTGAGCCTGCTGCAATACGTCGACACGCTTTAGAAAAGCGCTTTCGGAAAACGCCTTCCACAGCGGTTGAAACTCGTTCCACTCGGCTTTCAGCCAACCTTCGAGCTCGACGATCAGCTGCTGGTAGGACGCGTACAGCGCCTTGACGTGAACGGTCGTCAGATCAGGAAAAAAGGTAATGCGGTACCGCCGGCCGCGGTCGCATTCAGGTATTTCCAAGATGCCGCTGGGGCCGATGTCGTGACGCACCGCCTCGCCAAACCTTTCCCTCCCCGGCTCGCCCCCCAGGATGGGCTCCAGCATCACCGGCGTGTTGCCGATCGGCACGAAACGCGAGGCCCGGAACATATGCACCAGCGTCAACGGGCCCTGTGCCGGACACCGCGCCACCAGAGAACTGACCTGCTTGCCGCCGGTTCTTGCAGGCGCCAGCGCGACCTCGTCGCCCACCTTGAACGCCTGCTTGATGTCCAGCGACCGGCCGGCCCAGAAATCTTCCGCCCAGGTGTCGTAGTCGCTCAGGCACTGGCGGAAATCCTTCAGCACCCGTTCGACATCGGGTTGGTCCGAGTCCATGGCCGCCATTACCAGCGAGCCAATGACGTTGCCCTGGGCAAGGATTTTCTCGTAGAAGGGCATGCAGGCATCTCGCGGCGCAGGGTAGACGCGAGACTTTGCCGGGGGCGGCAAAGGAAATAAGTCAGGAAAAGAAGCAGGGCGTGTAGGGCGTTTCTTTAATTGCCACTACGTTGTCGGGGGCAAGCCGAAGCGCTGAAATGGAGGCGACTCAGCCTAGGGTGTTTATCCGGCTCGTGGGATCTGGAAAGGGGCTGACGCTGTCTTGCGCCGTTGCCTACAACTACGCCAGAATCGGCCGGCTTGTGCGGCTTGGGGTTGGTCGGTAGCTTGGGTCCTGTCACTGCTCATCAGTGATCGGGTTTCGCAGCCCGGACTCTATAGACGCACAATGTCACCTTCGAAAGCAGATAGCCCATGTCTGTACTTTCGTCAGAGGTGGCTGTGCGTGGGAGACCCTCGGGTCTGCCGGTCCCTAGAGTCCCGGTCTGCGAACCCGCGTACAGCTGCCACCCATAATTCGTTTCGCAGCGAACGGTGGCAGCTCCAACCGACTCTAGGAGCTTTTCCATGGCCAAAATTACACCGAACCCCCCAGCTATAGATGGACATGAGCCTCGCGCTCAGTCTGCTCGCAACAAAAAAGTCGATGATGCTACCAACCGGGCTTTCGATTCCGATCTCAAGCCTACCCCTGAGAACGAAACGCCCGACAAGCCCGACGCCATGTTTACCGTCGCACCTGATGTGGACATGGAGTGCCTGCTCGCGAACCTGAGCGAAAGCCTGGCTTCTGCCAATGCGATGATCAATGATCTGGCATTCGATCTGGAAGGCTCGCGACGGCATGTCGCGTTGGGGATTTTGCAGTTGATTGAGCTAAGTGAGTTGTTGGCGAACCGGGCTTTAGATGTCGTTGAGATGAGGTAGGGCGGGGGGTTGGCTGCCCGCCAGGCGTAAAAAGGTCTTGCTTGGCAAGGCCTTTTTACATCCGAATACCACGAAACGACGAGTGCTCAGAGCGTGAAACAACCTGTTGAGCTGAATGACTTGCCGTTGACGGTTGAGGCCTGGAGGGGTTGAGGGATTGAAGGGAGCAACTTCATTACGAATCGTCTTCCATGGACTTGCCGCTTGCCAGCTCTCGCTCGATCTGTTCAATGCTAGGCAGGCTGGTTTGTAGTTCCGCGGGCAGAGACTCCACCAATTGGTATTCAGCTACACCGATGGGACGTGCGCTATCACGCAGCGCATATTCAGCCACTACCTTATTCTTGCTTTTGCACAGCAGAAGACCAATGGTCGGGCCGTCCTGAGGGTGTTTGAGCTGGGCATCCACTGCGGTGAGGTAAAAACTTAGCTGCCCCAGATGTTCGGGTTTGAACTTGCCTGCCTTGAGTTCGATCACCACGTAGCAGCGTAGCTTGAGGTGATAGAACAACAGGTCGATGAAGAACTCGTCGCCGCCTACATCCAGCAACACCTGTTGACCGACGAAGGCAAAGCCTGCGCCTAGTTCCAGCAGGAAATCGGTGACATGTTTGACCCCAGTTGTGCTTGATGGCTTCGGCGGCATACCAGCAGCGCGTTTCAGGGTTTGGCAGTTTGTCCAGCAGCGCCAATTGGTGGTACCAAGGCAATTGTGCAAGCACCCCTTGCACAAACACTGCGTCAGGCCACGCCTCAGCAAAGGCACGCATGTACTTGAGGTTACGTGGGGAGAAGCCTTTCATATCGGGAAAGGCTGTACGCAAGTCTCGAGACAACCGGTCGATTACCTTGGCTCCCCAACCCTGTTGTGTTTGCCGGATCAAAATATCCTGACCGATCTGCCAATAGAGCAAAACCAGTTCGCGATTCACTGCCAATGAGGCGCGCTGCTGCGCATTGTGAATACGGCTCTTGAGGTCAGCCAGCCAGTCGCCATAACCTTCCGGGGGCATGCTTAGGCTAACAGGGTGTTCGCTCATGCTTTTCTCTCATGGTTCAGGGGGCGACAGGCAGAAATCATAAGCGTCATGCAGATGAAGACGTTCGTTGTCCAGTCAGTGGCGGGCTATAAGGTCTAATCATTTTGTTGGCAGTGACGATCGAAGACTAAGCTGCGCATTTATGAGGCGCAAGCGGGTTGCGTCCTTTCGGAAATTTCACTCAGTAAAAAATGAAAATGCTTACTTTGGGTCTTTATTACTCATCGACAGAGAAAGTGTCAGCATCGCGAACACTGTGTATGAATTTCCACCAGACATTAAAAAGCCGGCTTATGGCCGGCTTCTCGTTGACTGATTCAGTTCGTTTTTGACAAACCTTACCAGCCTTCAAAACGTACATCCGGCTCTTGCGGCCGGCTGTGGGACTTGGTCAGAAAGTGATCTGCCTTGTCAGTGCGAGGCGTGGGCTCGCAAATGTGGGGCGCAGGATACGCGGGTTTGCTTCGGAATCCCAGTGGTAAGTGGTGTGGAATCATTGGGTTAGCGGAATGCAGGTAAAAAGCAGGGGCTGCTGCGCAGCCCAGCGGGAGCAAGCTCCCTCGCCACGGGGGAGCTGTGTTGGTAGGAGCCGCGTGGGTCAGTCGAACACCTGCGGTCGTTTTTTCGAGAGGGTGGACCACCAGAAGACCCAGCCGATCACGCGGATGTTCTGGGCTTCGATCTGTTCGGCGCTGAAGACTTCGTCGGGGTAGGCGGCGCTGTTCTGGCTGCGCAGGCGCAGTCGGTTGCCGGGGATGCGGTGCAGGTATTTGATGCGGAGCATGCCGTCGTGTTCGAGGGCGTAGATCTGGCCGTCGACGACTTGGGTCAGGCCGCGGTCGATGGCGACTGTGGAACCATCTTCGATGCGTTCGGCCATGCTGTCGCCGACCATGGTGATGCAAATGACGTCGTTGGGGTTGATGTCGAGGGATTCGAGGTGGCTGCGGGGCAGACGGATGGACTGGTCGGGGTCTTCGATGATGTGCGTTGTGGTTTCGCCGGGGGCGATGGGCGCTTCCTTGTGGAAGGGCAGTTCGATGTCGAGGGTTTCCGGCACGCTGTAGACGCCCTGGGTTTCCGCGGCGTCGTAGGTGATGCCCGGGCCGAGCCCCAACGGGGTTTGCGGGCCTTCACCGCTGGCGAGCCATTCAGGGCTGACGGTCAGCATGCGGGCAATGTTGTGGATGCGCCCCGGCGGGATGCCGCGGTTGAACCAGTTGTTTACGTGCTGCGACTTCACGCCGTAAAGCCTGGCGAAGTCGACAGATCGGATGTTGGCTTCTTTGAGAAGGGCTCTGAAGCGATCGCCGCTGGATATGATTTTCATAAACGGAAAGTTTAGGGCCGACTGTGTTTTCAGCAATAAACATGTCGTTCCGATTTATAAGATGATCTTTCCGTTTGCCTGAATGTAACTAGGCAAGTTAAACATAAATAAACAATTGGGTGGCCATGTTAATACTTTCACGTATTAAGCGGCATTAAGGCATAAAAAAACCCCGGTGCATACCGGGGTTCTTTTACTTGCAGTTTCAGCCCTTGTAGGCGGCAACCGACTTGGTGATCGCTTCGCGGGCGGCGTCGGCGCCGGCCCAGCCTTCGATCTTGACCCACTTGCCTTTTTCGAGGTCTTTGTAGTTCTCGAAGAAGTGTTCGATCTGCTGGATCAGCAGGGCTGGCAGGTCGGTGTATTCCTTCACGTCGACATACAGTTGCGACAGTTTGTCGTGTGGTACCGCGATGACTTTGGCATCGCCGCCGCCGTCGTCGGTCATGTTCAGGATGCCGACAGGACGGGCGCGGATGACCGAGCCTGGCGCAACCGGGTAAGGGGTCACGACCAGTACGTCGAGGGGGTCGCCGTCGTCGGCCAGGGTGTTGGGGATGTAACCGTAGTTGGCCGGGTAGAACATCGGGGTGGCCATGAAACGGTCAACGAACAGGCAATCGCTGTCTTTGTCGATTTCGTATTTGATCGGGGCGTGGTTGGCCGGGATTTCGATCGCGACGTAGATGTCGTTCGGCAGGTCTTTGCCAGCCGGAATCTTGCTGTAGCTCATTGGGCGGTGCCCCCGTTAGTTGACCAGATGACTGGTCGGATTGACCAAAAAGTGGCGGCGATTATAGGCATATTCGGCCGCTGATGCCACGCTACCAGGGTCTTAGGCTTTGTACGAAAAGTGCCTGCGCGACGATCATGCTGCGTTGAAAACAGGCTCGGAATGCTCATTGACAACCAGTCAACTCCGCTTCCTCGCCTGTTTTCGCCTTGCCTGATCGCCGCTCGGCGACTTTTCGTACAAACCCTAGAGACCTTAGTATGACGCCTGATAGACCGGATCTTCGGCCTGAAGTTGCCGCAGCCGGGCCAACGGGGCCTGGCGGTAGAACGCCTTGAGCTGTTCGTACACCTTTGGGTAGGCCTGATGCAGCAGGTCCGGGGCGCTGAAGAAGTACTCGCTGGTGACGGCGAAGAACTCCGCCGGGTTTTCCGCCGCGTAGGGATCGATGGCGGTTTCTGCGTCGGGGTTCAGGTCCAGTTGGCGGTTGAGATCGTCGAAGGCCTCTTGCATGGCTTGCGCCCAGTCGCTGACGCGCATGTCGGCGTGCAGCGGCGGCAGGCCGTTGGCGTCGCCGTTGAGCATGTCGAGTTTGTGCGCCAGTTCGTGGATCACCAGGTTGTAGCCTTCCCAGCCGCCGCTCGCCATCACGCCGTCCCAGGCCAGGATGATCGGGCCCTGGGGCCAGGCTTCGCCGCTGTGTTCGCCGTCCCATTCGTGTTCGATGCCGCTGGCGTCGCGGTAGCGCTGGGGGCTGAGGAAGTCGTCCGGGTAGAGAACGATTTCGTGAAAGCCCTGGTACCAGTTCAACTCGCCGAGGTGCATCAGCGGCAGTTGCGCCTGGGCGGCAAGCAACAGGCGTTGTTCCTGGTGCAGTTCGACGCCGGGCAGGGCGGTGAGGTGTTTGTCGTGCAGGAACAGCACGCTGGCGTCACGCAGCCATCGGTCTTCCTCGGCACTGATACCGTCGAGAAAGCTCAGTTGATGGCGCACCCGCTGCCAGGTTTCGTCGGCAACGGGGTGTTTGGCCAGGGTGCGGCGGCGACGCCAGGTGCTGAGAGACCACATGGCCGATCAGCGCGTCTCGGCTTTCGAGCCGCGCTGGCTCATTTTGCTGCGTACCAGGCCGATGATCATCGGCAGCAGCGACAGCAGGATGATGCCCACTACCAGCAGCGACAGGTTCTGCTTGATGAAGGGCACGTTGCCGAAGAAGTAGCCGAGGGTCACCAGGCCACCGACCCAGAGCACAGTGCCGAGGACGCTGAAGCCGAAGAAACGCGGGTAGGGCATTCTGCCGACGCCGGCGACGAAGGGCGCGAAGGTGCGGATGATCGGCAGGAAGCGCGCCAGGGTCACGGTCTTGCCGCCGTGTTTGTCGTAGAAGTCGTGGGTCTGTTGCAAGTAGTCGCGGCGGAAGATTTTCGAGTTCGGGTTGCTGAACAGCTTCTCGCCGGCGGTGCGGCCGATGATGTAGTTGGTGCTGTCGCCGAGGATTGCCGCGAGCATCAACAGGCCCCCGAGCAGCAGCGGGTCCATGGCGCCACCGGCTGCCACGGCGCCGGCGATGAATAACAGGGAATCGCCCGGCAGGAACGGCATCACTACCAGGCCGGTTTCACAGAAGATCACCAGGAACAGGATGGCGTAGATCCACGTCCCGTAGTTGGTCACCAGCATGTCGAGGTAGACGTCGAGATGCAGAATGAGGTCGAGTGGGTTGAAATCCATGCATAACACCTTGGTGGCGGCCCGGCTCTGCGGGCTGGAGGGTCTGGCTTGGAGTAAGACTACAGCGTTTGGCGCTTTTTCTTACAAGCCGGGAAGATCGGGATTATACGGGGTGGGGGGTGGTGAGCGGGGGGAGTTTGTAGCTGGGGATTTCTGGGGAATGGCTGGATGAGACGTCGGCTGCTTTTGTGGCGAGGGAGCTCGCTCTCGCTGGATCGCGAAGCGGTCCCCAAAGCAGCCTACTCGGTCGGCTTGGTGCACTACATGCTCAGGTTTTGGGGCTGCTGCGCAGCCCAGCGGGAGCAAGCTCCCTCTCCACGGGGAGCTGAGTCAGGCCTCAGGCCAGGGCTGTTGCGGGCAGCCCAGAGGGATCAAAGCCCTTCGCTGATCGGCAACACGTAGTTCTTGAACTCGGTGTCTTCCTTGAAGCCAATCGATTCGTAGGTTTTCTGCGCCACGTCGTTGTTGCTGCTGGTGGAGACGCGCATGCGCACGGCGTTGGTTTCCTTGGCCATTTTTTTTGCGGTGCGGATCAGGTTGTCGGCGACGAGCTGGCGGCGGGCGTCTTCGGCGACGTAGATGTCGTTGAGGATCCATACGCGCTTGAGCGACAGCGACGAATAGCTTGGGTAGAGCTGGCAGAACCCCAGCAACCGGCTGTCGTCGTCATCCGGCAGGGCCAGGTAGATAACGGATTCCTTGCGGCGCAGGCGTTTTTCGAGGAACGCCCGGGACGAGTCCGGATAGGGCAACGAGCCATAGAATTCCCGGTATTTGACGAACAATGGGGTCAGCAGGTCCAGGTGTTCCAGCGTCGCTTGGATAATCCGCATGGTAGGTCTCGTCTGCAAGGGTCGACATGGCGTCCGACAACAACGGCGGACTACCGTGCCAAGATGCTGCCTGAAAGCGGATCAAAAACGCAATTGGCCAAACGGATCAGCTTGGGGGCGGCGCCAGTAGGAAATTACCTTTCATATCGGCACCGTTTTCCGCCTCTAGAGTGTGAACCTGGGCTTCGTCCTTCAGATTGACTCCCGAAAGCTGCCGGCGACAGGCCTCGCGCATCAGGTAGATCAGGCGATGCGCCGCCATGCCGTAGCTCAGGCCTTCGAGGCGGACATTGGAGATGCAGTTGCGATAGGCATCGTTCAGGCCAACCTTGGGGGCGTAGGTGAAATAAAGTCCCAGGCTGTCGGGGGAGCTGAGGCCGGGGCGTTCGCCGATCAGGATCACCGACATCTTCGCGCCGAGCCGTTCGGCCACTTCATCGGCCACGGCCACCCGGCCTTGTTCCACCAAAACGATTGGCGACACAGACCAGCCTTCAGCGGTGATCTGTTCTTCCAGTCGCGCCAGGAACGGCAGCGTATGGCGATGCACCGCCAGCGCCGACAGGCCGTCAGCCACCACGATAGCCAAATCCACGCCGCCCGGGTGGGCCGCCGCGTAGTCCTGCAGGATCTGTACGGAAGCATCGTCGAGCCGTCGACCCAGGTCCGGACGCTGCAGATAGCTGTTTCGATCTGCCGCCGCGCTGTGAAGCAGCAGGCTTTCGTGGCCGCGCTCCGTGAGTTGTGCACGGATGCCCTGGTGATCGAACGCCAGGTGCACGGCGTCGCGGGCCTGGGCGTGGGCGAACTGGAAATCCAGTTGCGCCGAGGTCGGCAGGCTGGTGCCGGTGCGGCCCAGGGCGATGCGTGCCGGGGTCAGGTTGCGCAGATTCAGCCAGGGGTTTTGTGGATCGACAGGTTTTTTATCCATGGGCAACTCACTCATAAATGCAGCTCATCCCAAATGCGCCAAGGCGTGACGAAACGCCGGCGGCAGGTTGTCACCGAACCGCACCCGACCATCGGCCTGGGTGAAGATGCCCATGTTCGCCAGCCATTGCTCGAATTCCGGCGCCGGTTTCAGGCCCAGGGTCTGGCGGGCGTAGAGGGCGTCGTGGAACGAGGTGGTCTGGTAGTTGAGCATGATGTCGTCGGAGCCGGGGATGCCCATGATGAAGTTGATCCCGGCCACGCCCAGCAGGGTCAGCAGGGTGTCCATATCGTCCTGGTCGGCTTCGGCGTGGTTGGTGTAGCAGATGTCACAACCCATCGGCACGCCCAGGAGCTTGCCGCAGAAATGATCTTCGAGGCCGGCGCGGATGATCTGTTTGCCGTTGTACAGGTATTCCGGACCGATGAAACCGACCACCGTGTTCACCAGGAACGGGTTGAAATGGCGCGCCACGGCGTAGGCCCGGGTCTCGCAGGTCTGTTGATCGACGCCGTGGTGGGCGTTGGCCGACAGCGCGCTGCCCTGGCCGGTTTCGAAATACATCAGGTTGTTGCCGAGGGTGCCGCGCTTCAGGCTGAGCCCGGCTTCGTAGCCTTCTTTTAACAGGCTCAGGCTGATGCCGAAACTGGCGTTGGCCGCTTCGGTGCCGGCGATGGACTGGAACACCAGATCCAGCGGCACGCCGCGGTTTGCCGCCTCGATGGAGGTGGTGACGTGGGTCAGCACGCAGCCTTGGGTCGGGATGTCGTAGCGCTGGATGATGGCGTCGAGCATTTCCAGCATCGCGCAGATCGAGGCCGTGCTGTCGGTGGCCGGGTTGATGCCGATCATGGCGTCGCCATTGCCGAAGAGCAGGCCGTCGAGGATGCTCGCGGCGATGCCGGCGGGTTCGTCGGTCGGATGGTTCGGTTGCAGGCGAGTGGACAGGCGCCCGCGCAGGCCAAGGGTGCCGCGGAATTTGGTGACCACGCGGATTTTCTGTGCAACCAGTACCAGGTCCTGCACGCGCATGATCTTCGAGACGGCGGCGACCATTTCCGGCGTCAGCCCGGGAGCCAGCGCCCGCAGGCTGTGTTCGTCGGCGGCGTCGCTGAGCAGCCAGTCGCGAAAGCCCCCGACCGTGAGGTGGCTGACGGCGGCGAAGGCCTGTTTGTCATGGGTGTCGACGATCAGCCGGGTGACCTCGTCAGCCTCGTAGGGAATCAGCATTTCCTGCATGAAATGGCTGAGTGGCAAGTCGGCCAAGGCCATTTGCGCGGCCACCCGCTCGCCATCATTGAGCGCGGCGATCTCTGCCAGGAAGTCCCCGGAACGCGCCGGGCTGGCCTTGGCCATCAGGTCTTTGAGGCTGTCGAAGCGGTAGGTCTGGGCGCCGACCGTGTGTGCAAAGCTGGCCATACAGGTTCTCCGTGACGGCGCCGCTGGGCGGCGCCGTGGTTTTCGGCACGTTACGGCTTAGTGCAGGGCTTCTTCGGCTTTTTGAATGGCCGCGAATTCCTCTTCGGGCGTACCTGCTACCAAGTGATGCCGACTGTAGAAAGCAAAGTAAGCAATTAACACTCCATAGATGATCGCGGCGCCGATCACTACTCGTGGGTCCACCAGGAAGCCCGCCACTACGGCGATGCAAGCCAATACCAGCGCCACGCCCGAGGTGAAGATGCCGCCCGGCGTGCGGTATGGCCGGTCCATTTTGGGGCGGCGGATGCGCAGGGTGATGTGCGCGGCCATCATCAGCACGTACGAAATGGTCGCGCCGAACACCGCCACCAGAATCAGCAGGTCGCCCTGGCCAGTCAGGGACAGGCCGAAACCGATGATGCCGGGAATCACCAGCGCCAACACCGGTGCTTTGCTTTTATTGGTTTCCGAGAGTTTGCGCGGCAGGTAGCCGGCGCGGGACAAGGCGAAGATTTGCCGCGAGTAGGCGTAAATGATCGAGAAGAAACTGGCAATCAGACCGGCCAGGCCAACGAGGTTGACGAAGCTGCCCATCCAGGTCGAGCCGCCATAGGCCTTGGCCAGGGCTTCCACCAGTGGGTTGCCGGACGCCATCAGCGCGTTGGAGCCTGCGCCGCCGGGGCCGATCACCAGGATCAGCAGGGCGAACGCCACCAGCACCAGCATGGCGCCAATCAGGCCGCGCGGCAGGTCGCGCTTGGGGTTCTTGGTTTCTTCTGCGGCCAGTGGCACGCCCTCGACGGCGAGGAAAAACCAGATCGCGTAAGGGATCGCCGCCCAGACGCCGACGTAGCCGAAGGGCAAGAACGGGCTGGCGCCCTTGGCCTCGGTGACCGGGATGTCCAGCAGGTTGGCGACGTTGAAGTGCGGCACCATCGCCACCAGGAAAACCCCCAGCGCCAAGGCGGCGACAGCAGTGATAATGAACATCAGCTTGAGGGCTTCGCCGACCCCGAATATGTGGATGGCGATGAAGATGATGTAGAACGCCAGGTAGATCATCCAGCCGCCAATCCCGAACAGCGATTGGCAATAAGCGCCGATGAACACGGCAATCGCCGCCGGGGCGATGGCGTATTCGATCAGGATCGCCGTGCCGGTGAGGAATCCGCCCCAGGGCCCGAATGCGCTGCGGGCAAAGCCGTAGCCGCCGCCAGCGGTGGGGATCATCGAGGACAGCTCGGCGAGGGAAAAACACATGCACAAGTACATCGCGGCCATCAGCAGCGTGGCGAGGAACATCCCGCCCCAGCCGCCCTGGGCCAGGCCGAAGTTCCAGCCGGCGTAGTCGCCGGAGATGACATATGCCACCCCCAGCCCCACGAGCAGGACCCAGCCTGCCGCGCCTTTTTTCAGCTCGCGTTGTTGGAAATATTCGGAGCCGACTTTTTCAAAGTCGACCGAGGCCGTTGCCGGTTGCGGGTTTGCATGATCGCTTGGCATAAGGGTTTACCTGTTTTTATTGTTTTTTGGCCCTGTTGGAGCGGGGCTGCTCTTGGAACCGGTGTGTTGCATGCAGCATGGATGCAAGCTGGACCGCCGCCTTCGCGAGCAGGCTCGCTCCCACAGTGGATCTATGCCAACCCAAAGAAGAGTTATCCACAGATCCCTGTGGGAGCGAGCCTGCTCGCGAAAGCAATCCAGAGGGCGAAGCAGGAAAGCCTGTCTCGCACTCTCTGGCTTAGAAGAACCCCAACGGATTGATGTCGTAGCTCACCAGCAGATTCTTGGTTTGCTGGTAATGGTCGAGCATCATCTTGTGCGTCTCACGCCCCACGCCGGACTTCTTGTAGCCGCCAAACGCGGCATGCGCCGGGTACAGGTGGTAGCAGTTGGTCCAGACGCGACCCGCCTTGATCGCCCGGCCCATGCGGTAGGCGCGGTTGATGTCGCGGGTCCAGAGGCCGGCGCCGAGGCCGAACTCGGTGTCGTTGGCGATCGCCAGGGCTTCGGCTTCATCCTTGAAGGTGGTGATGCTCACCACCGGGCCGAAGATTTCCTCTTGGAACACGCGCATCTTGTTGGTGCCCTTGAGCAGGGTCGGCTGGATGTAATAACCACTGGCCAGGTTGCCTTCGAGTTTTTCCACCTTGCCGCCGGTCAGCAGCTCGGCGCCTTCGCCCCGGGCGATTTCCAGGTAAGACAGGATCTTGTCGAATTGCTGCTCGGACGCCTGGGCGCCGACCATGGTGTCGGTGTCCAGCGGGTCGCCGCGCTTGATCTGCTGGATCTTCTTCATCACCACTTGCATGAATTCGTCGTAGATCGACTCTTGCACCAGCGCCCGGGATGGGCAGGTGCAGACTTCACCCTGGTTGAAGAACGCTAGCACCAGGCCTTCGGCGGCTTTTTCGATGAAGCTCGGCTCGGCCTGCATGATGTCTTCGAAGAAGATGTTCGGCGACTTGCCGCCCAGTTCCACGGTGGACGGGATGATGTTTTCGGCGGCGCATTTCATGATGTGCGAGCCGACCGGTGTCGAGCCGGTGAAGGCGATCTTGGCGATGCGTTTGCTGGTGGCGAGGGCTTCGCCGGCTTCCTTGCCGAAACCTTGCACCACGTTCAGCACGCCCGGCGGCAGCAGGTCGCCGATCAGCTCCATGAGCACGCAGATGCCCAGCGGGGTCTGTTCGGCGGGCTTGAGCACCACGCAGTTGCCGGCGGCCAGGGCCGGCGCGAGTTTCCAGGCGGCCATCAACAGCGGGAAGTTCCACGGGATGATCTGCCCGACCACGCCCAGCGGTTCATGGATGTGATAGGCCACGGTGTTGCCGTCGATCTCGGCGGCGGCGCCTTCCTGGGCCCGCAGGCAACCGGCGAAGTAGCGGAAGTGGTCGGCGGCCAGGGGGATGTCGGCGTTGAGGGTTTCACGCACGGCCTTGCCGTTGTCCCAGGATTCGGTGATCGCCAGGGTTTCGAGGTTCTGTTCGATGCGGTCGGCGATTTTCAGCAGGATCAGCGAACGCGCCTGGACCGACGTGGCGCCCCAGGCATCAGCGGCCGCGTGGGCAGCGTCGAGGGCTTTGTCGATGTCTTCGGCGGTGGAACGTGGAAATTCTGCAATGGGCTGGCCATTGACCGGGGAAGTGTTGGTGAAGTACTGACCTTTGACAGGCGCGACGAACTCGCCGCCGATGTAGTTACCGTATTTGGCCTTGAACGAAACGATAGCGCCTTCAGTACCGGGGTGAGCGTAACGCATGATGAGTTCTCCTTGGCTTTTGTGCTTATTAGGGAGCCGCGCAAAAAACGCGCTGGTACTCAAGCCTAGAGCAAAGGTCGGGCCATTGCCTTGTGGGGCCCGTAAATCAAGACTTTGGGAGGAGCTGGTCGGACAAACGGAGGGGCTGTGTCACGGTTGCGATACGGCGGGTGTGACAGTTTGTGCCATCGGCGAGACAGTCTGTGACTGGCAGGTCGCGCCAGCATTGCAAAGGTGGTTGGGCTGGAGGATGCTGGCGTTGAAGCCAAGTCTATGGACGGACCGCTTTTCGTGGCGAGGGGGCTTGCTCCCGCTGGACCGCGAAGCAGTCCCCCCAAAGCCAACTCGGTCAGCCTGATGCACCGCGTGCTCAGGTTTTGGGTCTGCTGCGCAGCCCAGCGGGAGCAAGCTCCCTCGCCACGGGTAAGGTGTCGGCAGGTCCAAAGGGTCCTTCGGGAGAACAATAAGAAATGCACAGCAACCATTTGAGTCGCCATGCCCGGCAAGTCCTCACGGTCACCCAGGGCAAGGCCCATTTGCAGGGGCCTGGCCGCGATCCGTCGATTGCCCGTTCCTGGCTGCGCTGCCTCGAGGACTATCACCTCGACCCGGCGCAGAACCTGGCGCCGACCGTGCTCGAGCATGGCCGGTTGCTGGAAAGTCGCGAGCGCCTGCAGCAGGTTCTGCATATCGCCGGTACCGAGATGACCAGCCTGCACCAGCAATTGTCCGGCGCCGGCCATGCGGTGCTGTTGACCGATGCCCGGGGCGTGATCCTCAATTGCGTCACCGCCCCCAGCGAACGGAAGATTTTCGAACGGGCCGGCCTCTGGCTCGGCGCCGACTGGAGCGAAGCCTGTGAAGGCACCAACGGCATCGGTACCTGCCTGGTGGAACGCCAGGCCCTGACCATCCACCAGGAAGAACATTTTCGCGGCCGCCACACCGGCCTGACCTGCTCGGCGAGCCCGGTGTTCGACCCTCATGGCGAGCTGCTGGCGGTGCTCGACGTGTCCTCGGCGCGGCCGGACGTATCGCGCCAGAGCCAGTTTCACACCATGGCCCTGGTCAATCTCTCGGCGAAGATGATCGAGAGCTGTTATTTCCTTCGTTGTTTCGATAATCAATGGCTGCTGCGCTTTCATCTGCAGGCCGAGTCCGTGGGGTTGTTCAGCGAAGGGCTTTTGGCGTTCGACGGCGAAGGACGCATCTGTGCAGTCAACCAGAGCGCGCTGAACCTGCTCGGGCACCTTCGCGGTGGCTTGCTCGGCCAGCGGGTCGAGGACTTTTTCGACTGTTCGCTGGATGAGTTGCTGGGTCGGGCCAGCGCCCAGGCCAGCGCCAGCTGGCCGCTGCGCACCCGTGACGGTCGGCACTTGTTCGCGGTCCTGCGTGGGCAAGCTCGTAGCGTGCCGGCTGCGGTCGCGCCTGTGCTCAAGGCTGTCGAGCCCGCCCGTCTGCCGGGCATCTGCCTGGGGGACGCGGCGTTGCAGGAATATTTTCGCAAGGCTTTGCGGGTGTTCGAGCGCGATGTGCCGCTGCTGATCCAGGGCGAAACCGGTTCCGGCAAGGAAGCGTTTGCCAAGGCCGTGCACCACGCCAGCCAGCGCGCCGGGAAAAACTTCGTCGCGCTCAATTGCGCCGCGATTCCGGAAAGCCTGATCGAGAGCGAGTTGTTTGGTTATCGCGGCGGCAGTTTCACCGGCGCGCGCAAGGAAGGCATGCGTGGCAAACTGCAACAGGCCGACGGTGGCACGCTGTTTCTCGATGAAATCGGCGACATGCCCCTGGCCTTGCAGACCCGTTTGCTACGGGTGCTGGAGGATCGTCAGGTAGTACCCATCGGCGGCGAACCCGAGGCGGTGAACGTGCGCATCATCAGCGCCACTCACCGGCAACTACTTGACCGGGTGGCCGACGGCAGTTTTCGCGAGGATTTGTACTACCGCCTCAACGGCCTGGAAATCCCGCTGCCGGCGTTACGCGAGCGCAGCGACAAATCCCAGTTGCTGGATTTCCTTCTGGCCGAGGAGAGCGGTGCCGAGACGGTGTCCATCGATGAACCGGCGCGCCAGGCGCTGCTGGCGTTCGACTGGCCGGGCAACGTGCGGCAGTTGCGCAATGTGCTGCGGACTCTTGCGGCGTTGTGCGACGGCGGGCGGATTGGGCTGGAGGATCTGCCGGCGATGATTCGCCAACGCCCGGTTGCGGTGGTCGAAACCCCGACCGAGCATCCGTTGGAAGATGCCGAGCGCCTGGCGTTGCTCGATGCGCTGGAACGTCAGCGTTGGCACATGACCCACACTGCCGAACAGCTGGGGATTAGCCGCAATACCCTCTACCGCAAGCTGCGCAAACACGCGATTGCCCGCTGAGCTACGGACTGCTTTTGTGGCGAGGGAGCTTGCTCCCGCTCGGCTGCGCAGCAGTCGCCTTTGGTTTCAGAGTGAAGGAAGCTTGGAGCTGCTTTGCAGCCCAGCGGGAGCAAGCTCCCTCGCCACAAAAACCTGTGCTCCAGCAGGAGTCTGCGGTGTTCTGGCGCGGATAAGTTCGAAACACAAGGTGCGATTTCCCCCTCCCTACGCTAACCTGCGGCCATGTTTACGAGGTCGACTATGCACATCCATATTCTCGGTATTTGCGGCACTTTCATGGGTTCGATGGCGGTCCTGGCCAAGGAACTGGGCCATCATGTAACCGGTTCCGACGCCAACGTCTACCCGCCGATGAGCACACAGCTGGAGGCTCAGGGCATTGAGCTGACCCAAGGTTACGACCCGGCGCAACTGGACCCGGCGCCGGACCTGGTGGTCATCGGCAACGCCATGTCCCGTGGCAACCCGGCGGTGGAATACGTGCTCAACAAAGGCTTGCCGTACGTGTCGGGGCCGCAGTGGCTGGCCGATCATGTGTTGCAGGGCCGTTGGGTCCTGGCCGTCGCCGGCACTCACGGCAAGACCACTACCAGCAGCATGCTCGCCTGGGTGCTGGAACATGCGGGCATGAGCCCGGGTTTCCTGATCGGTGGCGTGCCGCAGAACTTTTCGGTGTCGGCGCGCCTCGGTGGCACGCCATTCTTCGTGATCGAGGCCGATGAATACGACAGCGCGTTTTTCGATAAACGCTCGAAATTCGTGCACTACCGCCCGCGCACGGCGATCCTCAACAATCTTGAGTTCGACCACGCTGACATCTTCCCCGATCTCCCGGCCATCGAGCGCCAATTCCACCATTTGGTGCGGACCATCCCAAGTGACGGCCTGGTCATCCACCCGACCACCGAGCCGGCCTTGCAGCGGGTCATTGAAATGGGCTGCTGGACCCCGGTGCAGACCACCGGGGCGGGCGGTCAGTGGCAGGTCAAGCTGCTCAAGGATGACGGTTCGGCGTTCGAAGTCATGTTCGAAGGCCAGTCCCAAGGCGTGGTCGAATGGGACATGACCGGCCAGCACAACGTCGCCAACGCCCTGGCGACGCTGGCGGCGGCCCGGCACGTCGGGGTGGTGCCGTCCATGGGCATCGCCGCGTTGAGCGCGTTCAAGAGTGTGAAACGGCGGATGGAGAAAGTCGCCGAGGTGAACGGCATCACCATTTATGACGACTTCGCCCACCATCCGACCGCTATTGCCACCACTCTCGACGGTCTGCGCAAGCGCATCGGCGATGCGCCGCTGATTGCGATCATCGAGCCGCGCTCCAATTCCATGAAACTCGGCGCTCACCGCGACGGCCTGCCGGAAAGCGTGGTCGATGCCGACCAGGTGATCTGGTACGCGCCGGCCAACCTCGGCTGGGACCTCGGCGCCACGGCTGCGCTGTGCACGGTGCCGTCGATTGTCAGCAATTCCCTGGAGGGCATCATCGAGCGCGTGAAGAGCCAGGCCCAGCCCGGCACCCATGTGGTGATCATGAGCAACGGCGGCTTCGGCGGCCTGCACGGCAAACTCGCCGAGGCACTGAAATGAATACTCGCTTGGAGAGCAACGGCCCCGAACGCATCACGCTGGCAATGACCGGCGCTTCCGGCGCCCAGTACGGCTTGCGCCTGCTCGATTGCCTGGTGCGTGAGGATCGCGAGGTGCACTTCCTCATCTCCAAGGCCGCGCAGTTGGTGATGGCCACCGAGACCGACGTGACGTTGCCACCCAAGACGCAGATGATGCAGGCCTTTCTCACTGAGTACACCGGTGCGGCGGCAGGGCAGATTCGTGTGTATGGCAAGGAAGACTGGATGTCACCGGTGGCTTCAGGCTCCGGCGCGCCGGCGGCGATGGTCGTGGTGCCGTGTTCCACCGGTACGCTGTCGGCGATCGCCACCGGGGCCTGCAACAACCTGATCGAGCGGGCGGCGGACGTCACGCTCAAGGAGCGCCGCCAGTTGATCCTGGTGCCGCGGGAAGCGCCGTATTCGAGCATTCACCTGGAGCACATGCTCAAGCTGTCGAACATGGGCGTGACCATCCTGCCGGCCTCGCCGGGCTTCTACCATCAGCCGCAGACCATCGACGACCTGATCGATTTTGTGGTCGCGCGGATCCTCAACTTGCTGAACCTGCCGCAAGACATGCTGCCACGTTGGGGCGAGCATCATCCGGGCAGCGATGAATAAGCTGCTGGCGGTGTTGCTGGTGTTGCAACTGACCGGCTGCGCCACTGCCCGCACCCTCGACGCCGCCAAGCCGGGAGCGCCGGTGGTGTATGCGGGGACGCGGCTGGACATGTACGCGCTCAACGGCGGTTGCTGCGCCAAGGACCGTTTTGGCGCCGAGGCGCCGAGCTATCCGGGTCTCGATTTGCCGGGGAGTGCGCTGCTGGATACGTTGCTGTTGCCGTTGTCGTTGCTGACGGTGATTGGCGTGGGGTTTCAAGCGACCGGTGGGATGTAATAGACACCACTGGACCCCGTGGCGAGGGAGCTTGCTCCCGCTGGGCTGCAAAGCAGCCCCCAGCTTTTCAGGCTGATCCAGAACCGAGGGCGACTGCTGCGCAGTCGAGCGGGAGCAAGCTCCCTCGCCACGATGAATACCTGGCTTTGGATCGTGTTGCGCCCTTCGCGAGCAGGCTCGCTCCCACAGGGCCTCGTTGAATGCGATCCTTGTGGGAGCGAGCCTGCTCGCGAAGACGCCCGGCCAGGCGCCACATGATCATTTGCCCAGCTTGCGCAACTCATCCGACTCCACTACCCGCACCCCATCTTGCTCCTCCAGCGCAAGTCGCCACATGGCCCTGGCCAGTTGGCAGGCTTCGATGCCGTGGTATTTGCCGGGGATCAGCTTGGACAACGGGCCGGCCAATTGCTCGGCCAGGCGTGGTTCAACCCGGTCGCCCAACAGCAACGAAGGTCGGCAGATGGTCAGTTGCGGCCAATCCTGCGTGCGGAGCGCAGCTTCCATTTCACCCTTGACCCGGTTGTAGAAAATCGACGATTTCGGGTCGGCCCCGAGGGCGCTGATCACCACCAGGTGCCGTGCGCCCAATTCACGCGCGCGTTTGGCGAAGGCCACCACCATGTCCAGGTCGACCGCGCGGAAGGCCGATTCGGAGCCGGCTTTCTTGATGGTCGTGCCGAGGCAGCAGAAGGCGATGTCGACCTGGCCGCCAAGCCGTGGCAGCAGTTCGGCCGGTTCCCCAACCGGGTTTTCCAGGTGCGGGTGCTCGGCCAATGGCCGGCGGGAAGGCGCAAGTACCCGCGTGATGGTCGGCTCGTTCAGCAGCCGGTCCAGTAGATGTTCCCCGGTCAATCCGGTCGCGCCGGCGAGCAAAACATGCTGAGGCGTCAAGTACATAGTGTTTCCCCCTTGATACGGTTCAGCTTAGTTGCTCTTTTTAGCCTCGTCGTTCAACGCAGCACTTTGCAATGCTTTTCGCGCCTGTTGCTTGCGCAGCAATTGCCAATGAGAAAGCACGGTCCGGGGCGCCCACATCTGCGGTTCGGACGCTTCGAAATTGTCCGCCTGCTCCCGTTCGGCAACGATGCCCTTGGCCCGCTTGAAGGCTTGTTCCAGATCGTCGGTCTGGTTCAGCGCCTGGGCGAACAAGGCATCGCCGAAGTAGGTGAAGTTGGCCTCCTCGGAGCAGCCGAAAGACACTCGGTCGGCCCGGGAGGCGGTCATGACCAGGGTCCGTTCGTCCTTGAGCGCGGGGATGAAACCGCCGGAATAACAGGCCGAGATCACAATGATCTTGTCGCGATTCTTCAGCGGCGCCAGCACCGCGGCCAACTCGTCGGCGGGCAGGTCGGCCAGTTCCATGCGCGGCTGGTCGAGTACCAGTTCATGTTCGCTGCTGCCGTGGCTGGTCAGGTAGATGAACACCAGGTCTTCCGGGCCGCTGCGTTCGGCCAGCGTGGCGGCGGCACGGCGCAGGTTTTCACGAGTGGCCATGGGCCGGTCGCCGAGGTGATCGCGATGGTTCACCAGGCGAATCTGGCCGAACGCGCCAAAACGGCTGGCGAGCATGTTGGCGACGTAGTCGGACTCACGCAGGAACACGCTTTGCTTGCCATCGCCGCCCAGGGTCAGGCTGTACAGCTCCACCGCCGACGTCGAGGCCGGGATGTTGGCGAGGGCCTCATCCAGCAGGCGACCCTGGGCCAGCAGGCCGAGTTCGAGCACATCGGGCAACAGCCTGCCGTCGGCGTCACGTATTCGTTGGCCGTTGGCCCAGGTGCCGCTCTGTACGGTGCCGTCGGTCAGCACCAGCGTGCCGCGCCCGTGGTAGCTGTCGCCTTCGAACTGGCCGATGTAAAAGCTGCCGTCGGGCAGGTTCAGGCGACCTTCGCCGGTGAAGCGCCAGTCATTGAAGCGCCCACGGTAGTGGCTGCCATCGGCACCGATCAGTTCACCCTTGCCGGTCAGCGCACCGTCCTTGAACTGGCCGATCCAGACATCGCCATCGGCGTTTTCGTAGCGACCGCGGCCGTTGAGCTGGTTATTCCTGAAGCCGCCGATGTAGACGTCGCCTTCGGCGCTGTTGAACGTGCCCTTGCCCTGGAGCTGGCCGTCGACGAAATGGCCGGTGAACTGGTTGCCGCTGGCGTCGAAGCGCTGACCTTCGCCGTTGGGCTTGCCGTTGACGAACGGGCCCTGGTACTGGCTGCCGTCGTCGAGTTCCAGGCGGCCGAGACCGGAGTAGCGGTCGGCCTTGAACTCGCCCCGGTAGGTCACGCCGTTTTCCTTGAGCGTGCCTTCACCGTCCCGCCGGCCCAACTTGAAACCGCCGGTGTAGCTGCTGGTCGGTGTGGTCAGGCTGCCCTGGCCGTGGAACAGGCCATGCTGGAACTGGCCGCGATAGACCTCGCCATTGCTGCCATGCCATTCCCCGGTGCCGTGCCACTGGCCCTTGTCGAACTGTCCGGCGTACCAGCTGCCGTTGGGATAGTCGATGCGTCCCTGGCCCTGCAACAGCCCGTCTACCAGATCGCCGCGATAGCGTCCGCCATCGGGCAGGCGTGCGTCTGGGGGCAGCGGTGATTCGCCGTTTCCGCAGGCGGTGAGCAGGAGGGTCAGGGTCAGGGGTACAAGTGCGCGCATAACGGGATCCAGGTAATCAGGCGACGAGTATGCCGCAGCTATGCGCGTTGAAGCGATGCGAAACTGCATGAGCGGTTTCGCGACCGCAAGGGCCTATACGAAGCAGAGTGACAGCGGCTCGGCGATATAGGCCGGTTTTTCCGAGCCTTCGATTTCCAGGGTGGCGGTGGCCTTGAGCAGCCATTGGCCAGGTTTCTTCTCGGTAACGTCCACCAGGTCGACCTTGAGCCGGACCTTGGAACCGACTTTCACTGGCTGGATGAAGCGCACGCTGTCCAGCCCGTAGTTGATCACCATCTTCACCCCCTCAGGAAGGAGCAGGATGTCTTCCATCAGCTTGGGCATCAGCGACAGCGACAGGAACCCGTGGGCGATCGTGCTGCCGAACGGGGTCTGCGCGGCGTTGACCGGATCGACGTGGATGAACTGGAAGTCGCCGGTGGCTTCGGCGAACAGGTTGATACGCCCCTGGTCGATGGTCAGCCAGTCGGAGTATCCAAGTTCCTTGCCGACATAATCCTTGAGCTCTGCAACGGGAACGTAGGGCATTGAGACTCTCCTGGGGTCATCTGTTCTATTTTTCTGGAACGGGGATCTGTGTCCCCGCAAACCACTGTAGATCAACATGACCGGCGGGGCAGGTCATCGACCATGCTTTTTACGAATGCCGACCCATAGCGCGGGCGTGTTTATAATGCGCGCGCATGCTTGAACACGTGTTACAGGGGAGAGAACGGATGTTGCTACGGGGCCTGACCTGGCTGGTGCTGTTCCAATTGCTGGGCACCGCCATCAATCATTTGTTCCTGCCGATCCTGCCGGGACCGATCATTGGGCTGCTGCTGTTGCTGGGCTATCTGATCGTCCGTGGCGAAGTCAGCGAGCCGTTGAACCTTGCCGCTGGCAGCCTGCTGCGTTATCTGCCGTTGCTGCTGGTGCCGCCGGCGGTGGGCGTGATGGTCTATGCCCGGGCGATCGCTGCCGACTTCTGGGCCATCGTTGGCGCGCTGGTGTTGTCGCTGGTGCTCTCCGTGGCGCTGACGGGCGTGCTGATGCAACGTTTGGCCCGGCGCCATATCGTCGAGCCGGAGGATGCCCGATGATGTTCGATTGGCAGGGGGCCTGGACGTCGGTGATTCACCATCCACTGTTCGGCATCGGCATTACCCTGGGCGCCTACCAGTTGGTGCTGGCGGCGTACGAAAAGACCCGTTGGGTGTTCCTGCAGCCGGTATTGATGTCGATGGTGCTGTTGATTGTCGTGCTGGTCGGCTGCGGCATCAGCTACGCGGAATATCGCAAAAGCACCGAAATCCTCAGCATTTTGCTGGGCCCCGCGACCGTGGCGTTGGCGGTGCCGTTGTACCTGAACCTGCGGCGAATCCGCCAATTGTTCTGGCCGATTTTTACTACGCTGGTGATAGGCGGGGTGTTTGCCACCGGCTCTGCGGTGGTGCTGGGCTGGGCTTTTGGCGCCGAGCACATGATTCTGATGACCATGGCGCCGAAATCGGTCACCTCGCCGATCGCCATGCTGGTGGCCGAGCAGATCGGTGGCGTGGCGGCGATGGCGGCGGTGTTCGTGCTGATCACCGGGGTGCTCGGCGCGATCCTCGGCCCGAGTATTCTGACCCGGCTCGGTGTCCATAGCCCTGAGGCCCGGGGCATCGCCTTGGGGCTGACTGCCCATGCGGTGGGTACGTCGGTGGCCTTGCAGGAAAGCGAGGAGTCCGGTGCCTTCGCGGCGCTGGCGATGAGTCTGATGGGCGTGGCCACGGCGGTGCTGCTGCCGCTGGTGGTGTCGATGACGGTCTAAGGAACAGGTTATGAGCTTGCCGCTTTTCCCATTGAACACCGTGCTGTTTCCCGGTTGCATCCTCGACCTGCAGATATTCGAGGCGCGTTACCTCGATATGATCGGGCGCTGCATGAAAAAAGGCGAAGGCTTCGGGGTGGTCTGCATCCTTGACGGCGAAGAGGTCGGTATCGCGCCCGACGGTTATGCCCGGGTGGGCTGCGAGGCGCTGATTACCGACTTCTCCCAGCAGGACAACGGCCTGCTGGGGATTCGTGTGCAAGGCGGCCGGCGCTTTATCGTGCATGCCAGCAGTGTCCAGCCGGATCAACTGACTGTCGCTGAAATCGAGTGGCTGGAAGACGAACCGGAGCAACCGCTGCAGGACGAGGATGCCGACCTGGTGGCGCTGCTCAGGGCCCTGGCGGAACACCCGATGGTCGAAGCGCTGAACATGGGCACCGAGGCCACCGGTCAGCAGTCACTGGCCAATCAATTGGCTTACCTGCTGCCGTTCAACGAACTGGACAAGATCGACCTGCTGCAGCTCGACGACCCGCAGCAGCGCCTGGATGCGATCCAGGCCTTGCTGGATGAGTTGCAGGGTGAGCTGTTTGCCTAAGGTGCTTATACCGTCAGATCAACGCGGACCTCTGTGGGAGCGAGCCTGCTCGCGAAAGCGGTGGATCAGCTGGCGGATGTGCTGAATGACACTCCGCTTTCGCGAGCAGGCTCGCTCCCACAGGTTGGGGCGGCGTCTGCGCTTTAGTAGGCATACCGCAACATCGCATGCGGCAGGTGCCGCAGGGCGAAGAAGCTGAACGCCGCCGCCAGCGCCGGCAGGACCAGCCACCAGACTTTCGGCGACATGGCGCGCAACGGTTCCTGGCGCTGGCTCAGCCACAGGACAGCGGCGCAGACCGTGGCGGCGAGCACGGCACCGGCGACAATGTCGCTCGGCCAGTGGGCGCCGAGGTACACCCGCGACAACGCAATCGCCAGCGCAGGTAACGAGCCGAGCAGTAGCCAGGTCAGGCGCAGGCGCGGTGGTTGGCCGCGACCGGCCAGTATCGCCAGGCTCAGGAACAGGGCGAAAGCGCCGGAGGCGTGGCCGCTGGGCATGCTGTAGCTGGTCAAGGGTTCGCTGAGGATCTCAGGGCGCACGCGGGCGAAAAACAGTTTCAAGCCAGTGTTGGCCAGGGCCGTAAGCAGCATCGTGCCGCCGGCAAAGATTGCCTGCCGCCATTGTCGTGCAAACAGCAGCAACACGGTCACCAGGCTGCAGACGATCAACATGTAGCGGAATTCACCGATCAGCGTGAACGTCACGGCGATCTCGTCCAGGGTCGCGCTGCGATGCTCCTGCACCAGGGTCATCAGGCCCTGGTCGAAGGCTGTGAGGTAACGAAAGCCGACAAACAGGCCGATCAGGATCGCCAGACCGACACTTGCGATGATCGCTGAGGCATGGCGATGACGCCGCAGGCTGCTGTTGACACTCAGCCCGAGCATCACGGCGATGCTGCCGATGACCACGCCGGCCTGCGGCCAGAAACCTTCGGGCAACGGCAGGCGGAACGCCGCGCCGGTGGCCCAGCCCGGCAGCAGGTAGGCCACGGTCCAGCCTGCCGCGGCGAGCACGCTGACGGCGGCAAAACGCGGGAACGGCATGTCGCACATCCCGGCTACCATCGGCAGCATCGGCCTCAACGGGCCGATAAACCGCCCCACCAGCAGGCTGGCGATGCCATAGCGCTGGAAGTAGCTCTCGGCCGCGCTCATCCATTCCGGATGTTGCCGCAGCCCCGGCAGGCGCCGGATGTTCTGGTGGAAATGCCGGCCGAGGAAATAGGACACCAGATCTCCCAGCAGTCCCCCCAAAAGGCCTAGCAGCAATGTCTCGCCCAGGGACAAAGCGCCGCTGCCGGCCAGCACCGCAATCGCGAATAACAGCACGGTGCCCGGCACGATCAACCCGGCGATGGCCAGGCATTCAATACAAGCAACGACAAACACCGCCACCGCCAGCCATTGCGGGTTGACGGTCAGCCAGCCGGTAATGCTATCGAGCCAAGGGCCCATAAGGACAACTCCATTTATTGTTCAAACCGCATGTTTTTTTACCGTAGGAGCGAGCCTGCTCGCTCCCACAAGGTTATTCCGGGTGTAACCAAAATCCGCGTCCACTGAAGATTCAATGTGGGAGCGAGCTTGCTCGCGAAAGCGGTGTATCAGTCAACATCAATGGTGCAAGGACTGTCCTCTTCGCGAGCAGGCTCGCTCCCACAGGGCAAATTGTCGATTCAGGAAAGCAGAAAATAATCCCGTCCCTCGACCTGTCCGCGTCGCAACGGGTTGCGGGTGCACCATGGCGCGTAGGCGGCGTCGACGAAGCGGTAAAGCAGGTGCTCGTCTCGTCCCAGCGGGATGCCCAGGCGAGTGGTCTGGATCACATTGATCGTTGGCACCCCCACATCCTCCACCAGCAGCCGTTCAGGGTCGAAGCGTCTGGCGTCCCAGTCCGGCACTTTCAGGCCCAGCGCCTTGCACAGCAAGGTCTGTCCGGCACAAAGTTTCTGCGGCGTGCGTGGCCGGCCTTGGGCATCGGGGTTGTTCAACAACATCTGCGCCAGGCTTGCCGGGCCGCTGATGGCGTCCACCCAGGGATACGCCGATTTGATCAATACGGCATTGCCCGGGCCTTGGGCGCTGAAATTCAGCGAATCGCCGCCCCGCGCGTAGTACATATAGATGTGGCCACCATCCAGAAACAAAGCCTTACGCTTTTCCGTGTAGCCCAACGAGGCGTGGCTGCCCTTTTCGGCGAAGTAGTACGCTTCGGTCTCGATGATCCTCGCGCTCAGCCACAGGTCGCCAACCTTGTGGCGAATCACCTTGCCCAGCAGATCCTTGGCAAGCTCCTGGGCGTCGCGATCAAAAAAAGCGTGTGGCAAAGCAGTGGGCATCGGAGGCGAATCGGTCATGGTCATGGACGGAACAGGGCCAAAAGTAGCGAGATGATAACAATGGAAAGCTTAATTACCGCTGAACATTCACGGAAACACTAGCGATTCATGCCGGTTTTGCTTCTCCGCCGGTCACCGCTGTCAGTCCATGCTGTTAGTCGCGGGTTACGACAGCTATAATCTGCCGCTTTCCTCTTTGCCAAGACCACACAGACCATGACTGAGTCCGTTCTTGACTACATGACCCGCCTGGGTCGCGCCGCCCGCGAAGCGTCGCGCATCATCGGCCGTGCCAGCACCGCGCAGAAAAACCGCGCCCTGCAGGCCGCCGCCAATGCGCTGGACGCTGCGCGCGCCGAGCTGTCCGCCGCCAACGAGCTGGATCTGGCCGCCGGCCGGGCCAATGGGCTCGAGCCGGCCATGCTCGAACGCCTGGCGCTGACTCCGGCACGCATCGACGGCATGATCGTCGGTCTGCGTCAGGTGGCGGCTCTGCCGGACCCGGTCGGGGCGATTCGCGACATGAGCTATCGGCCGTCGGGTATCCAGGTCGGCAAGATGCGCGTGCCCCTGGGTGTGGTCGGGATTATCTACGAGTCGCGGCCGAACGTGACCATCGACGCCGCGAGCCTGTGCCTGAAGTCGGGTAACGCGACCATCCTGCGCGGCGGTTCCGAGGCGATCCATTCGAACCGTGCGATTGCCGCCTGCATCCAGCGCGGGCTGGCCGAAGCCAACCTGCCGGCAGCGGTCGTGCAAGTGGTGGAAACCACCGACCGCGCCGCGGTCGGCGCGTTGATCACCATGCCCGAGTTCGTCGACGTCATCGTCCCGCGTGGCGGCAAGGGCCTGATCGAACGGGTCAGCCGCGACGCCCGCGTACCGGTGATCAAGCACCTGGACGGCATCTGTCATGTCTACGTCAGCGCCCACGCCGAATTGCCCAAGGCCCAGCGCATCGCCTTCAATGCCAAGACCTACCGTTATGGCATCTGCGGCGCGATGGAGACCCTGCTGGTGGACCAGGCCGTCGCCGGGGATTTCCTGCCATCGATGGCGGCCCAGTTCCGCGAAAAAGGCGTCGAGCTGCGTGGCTGCGAGCGCACCCGGGCGATCATCGAGGCCGCAGTCGCGACGCCAGAGGACTGGGACACCGAGTACCTCGCGCCAATCCTGTCGATCCGCGTGGTGGACGGGCTGGACCAGGCCATCGAGCACATCAATCGCCACGGATCCCACCACACCGATTCCATCGTCAGCGAGCACCAGGGCGAAACCCGGCGCTTCGTGGCTGAAGTGGACTCGGCGTCGGTGATGATCAACACCCCGACCTGTTTTGCCGACGGCTTCGAATACGGATTGGGTGCCGAGATCGGCATTTCTACTGATAAGCTGCACGCCCGTGGCCCGGTGGGCCTGGAAGGCCTGACCTGCGAGAAGTACATCGTGGTCGGCGACGGCCAGTTGCGCGGACAGGAGCCAGCCTGACTTGGGCGACCTCGACCCACTGGCCTCCATGACTACGCCCGCTGTGACGGCGACCGCGCCAAAGCGCATCGGTATCCTGGGCGGTACGTTCGACCCGGTGCACATCGGCCATTTGCGCGGTGCGCTGGAAGTCGCCGATGCCCTGGCCCTCGATGAGCTGCGCCTGACGCCCAGCGCCCGGCCACCTCATCGGGATACGCCGCAGGTGTCGGCGCAGGATCGCCTGGCGATGGTCGAGTGCGCGGTGGCCGGTGTGGCGCCGTTGGTGGTGGACGCCCGCGAATTGCAGCGGGACAAACCGTCCTACACCATTGATACCCTGGAGCTGATGCGCGCCGAGTTGGCCGCCGATGCCCAGGTTTTCCTGCTTCTGGGCTGGGACGCATTTTGCGGCCTGCCCACTTGGCACCGCTGGGAAGAGTTGCTCCAGCATTGCCACATCCTGGTGCTGCAACGCCCGGATGCCGACAGCGAACCGCCGGATGCCTTGCGCAACCTGCTGGCGGCGCGCTCGGTGAGCGACCCGCTGGCCCTCAAGGGGCCGAGCGGACAGATTGCATTCGTCTGGCAGACGCCGCTCGCGGTATCCGCCACCCAGATCCGTCAACTGCTGGCCAGCGGTAAGTCGGTACGTTTCCTGGTGCCCGACGCGGTCCTGGCCTACATCGATGCGCACGGTCTGTACCGTGCGTCGAACTGAACAAGGCGTGCTCCGCCGACACGAATCAACGTGTACCGAAGCGCCCGAACATACGAGCAAAACGAGTTTTATATGACTGACAAAGACCTGAACAAAGTAAAGCGCAAGGGCACTTTCAAGAGCGCCCCGCTGCCGGTAGAAGCGCCAACCGGCGTGGCGCTGGTCGGTGAAGAACTGGTCAAGGTGGCCGTGGCGGCCCTGGAAGACGTCAAGGCCCAGGACATCCAGGTGATCGACGTTCGCGAAAAGCAGAGCATCACCGACTACATGATCATCGCCACCGGTACTTCGAACCGCCAGATCGGCGCGATGCTCGACAAGGTCCGCGAAGCGGTAAAGGCCCAGGGCGTCAAGCCGTTGGGCGAAGAAGGCAAGGGCGACAGCGACTGGGTCCTGCTGGACATGGACGACGTCATCGTGCACATGATGACCGCCTCGGCGCGCCAGTTCTATGACCTGGAGCGCCTGTGGGCCGGTGCCGAGCAGAGCCGTTCGGCCAGCGCCGCGCACCACAGCCCGGAAAACACCCATGAGCACTTCACCAAGCTCAACAAAGACCAGCAATAAGGGATCGCTGTGCGACTGCGCCTGATCGCCGTCGGTTCTCGCATGCCCAAGTGGGTGGAAGAAGGCTGGCATGAATATGCCAAGCGTCTTCCGTCCGAGCTGGCTTTGGAACTGGTGGAAATTCCGCTCAATACCCGCGGCAAGAACGCCGACGTGGCGCGCTTTATCCGCCAGGAAGGTGAAGCCATGCTGGCCAAGGTCGGGCCGAACGAGCGCATCGTCACACTCGAAGTTCATGGCAAGCCCTGGAGTACCGAGCAACTGGCGGTGGAGCTCGATCGCTGGCGGCTGGATTCGCGCACGGTCAATTTCATGGTCGGCGGTCCGGAAGGGCTGGCGCCGGAAGTCTGCGCCCGTGCCGATCAATGCTGGTCGTTGTCGCCCCTGACGTTGCCGCATCCGCTGGTGCGGATCCTGATCGGTGAACAGTTGTATCGTGCCTGGACAGTCCTGTCCGGGCACCCTTATCACAAGTAATCCTGCCCTCATGCCTCAGCCGATCCGCATCAAGGACCACGAAAAAGACGCCCGCCTGGTGCGGGGCCGCGTCGTGTTCGGCGCCATTACGGTGGTCACGCTGATCGGCGTGCTGATCGCGCGGCTGTATTTCCTCCAGGTGATCCAATACGAGTACCACTCGACCCTGTCGGAAAGTAACCGCGTGCATGTGCAGCCGATCCCGCCGACCCGCGGGCTGATTTTCGACCGCAATGGCGTGGTGGTGGCCGATAACCGGCCGAGCTTCAGCCTGAGCATGACCCGCGAGCGGTCCGGTGACTGGCAGAAAGTCCTCGACGTGATCGTCGAAGTGCTGCAACTGACCCCCGAGGACCGGGCGATCTTCGAGAAGCGCATGCGCCAGGGCCGGCGCCCCTTCGAGCCGGTGCCGATCATGTTCGAGCTGACCGAAGAACAGATTGCCCTGATCGCGGTTAACCAGTTCCGCCTGCCGGGCGTCGAGGTGGTGGCGCAGTTGGTGCGGCATTATCCCCAGGGGCCGCACTTCGCCCACTCGGTCGGCTACATGGGGCGGATCAACGAAAAAGAGCTCAAGACCCTCGACCCGGTCAACTACAGCGGCACCCACCATATCGGCAAGACCGGCATCGAGCGCTTCTACGAGGCAGAGCTGCACGGCCAGGTCGGCTACGAGGAGGTCGAGACCAACGCTCGCGGCCGCGTGCTGCGCGTGCTCAAGCGTACCGACCCGATTCCAGGCAAGGACATCGTCCTGAGCCTCGACATCAAGTTGCAGGAAGCCGCCGAAGCGGCGCTGGGTGGACGACGTGGCGCGGTGGTTGCGCTGGACCCGAACACCGGCGAGGTGCTGGCGATGGTCAGCCAGCCGAGTTTCGACCCGAACCTGTTCGTCACGGGCATCAGCTTCAAGGCCTACGCCGAGCTGCGCGATTCCATCGACCGGCCGTTGTTCAACCGCGTGCTGCGTGGCCTTTATCCGCCGGGTTCGACCATCAAGCCGGCCGTGGCGATTGCCGGGCTGGATGCCGGAGTGGTGACCGCGTCGAGCCGGGTTTATGACCCGGGTTATTACCAATTGCCCAACTACGACCACAAGTACCGTAACTGGAACCGCACCGGTGACGGCTACGTGGACCTGGAAGCGGCGATCATGCGGTCCAACGACACCTACTTCTATGACTTGGCCCACAAGCTGGGGATCGATCGGTTGTCGTCCTACATGAACAAGTTCGGCCTTGGTCAGAAAGTCTCCCTGGATATGTTCGAAGAGTCTCCGGGCCTGATGCCGTCCCGGGAATGGAAGCGGGCAACCCGCCGCCAGGCCTGGTTCCCCGGCGAAACCCTGATCCTGGGGATCGGCCAGGGCTACATGCAGGCCACGCCGCTGCAACTGGCCCAGGCCACGGCGCTGGTGGCGAGCAAAGGCAAATGGTATCGGCCGCACCTGGCGAAGACCATCGAAGGCCAGAAACCGGTGGACCCGGACCCGATGCCGGACATCATCCTGCGCAACCCGTCGGACTGGCAGAAGGTCAACAACGGCATGCAGCAGGTCATGCACGGCGCCCGGGGCACCGCGCGCAAGGCGGCCATCGGCGCGCAATACCGCATCGCCGGCAAGAGCGGTACCGCCCAGGTGGTAGCGATCAAGCAGGGCGAGAAGTACGACCGCTCCAAGGTCCAGGAACGCCATCGCGACCATGCCTTGTTCGTTGGCTTCGCGCCCGCCGAGAACCCGAAGATCGTCGTGTCGGTGATGGTCGAGAACGGCGAATCCGGTTCCGGCGTCGCCGCGCCGGTGGTGCGCCAGATCATGGACGCCTGGCTGCTGGATGAGCACGGCCAGCTCAAGCCCGAATTCGCAAGCCCCATCAGCGCGGAGGCTACGGCCCGTGAAGAATAATTTCGACCGTATCCTCTCCAGCGAAGATGTGATGCGCCGTCGCGCCACCTTGCTGCAGCGCATGCACATCGACGGTCCGTTGCTGATCCTGTTGCTGACGCTGGCCGCCGGCAGCCTGTTCGTGCTGTATTCGGCCAGTGGCAAGAGCTGGGACCTGCTGGCCAAGCAGGCCACCTCGTTCGGCATCGGCCTGGTGTCGATGATCGTCATCGCCCAGCTCGAACCACGGTTCATGGCGCGCTGGGTGCCGCTGGCCTACGTGGTCGGCGTGGGTTTGCTGGTAGTGGTCGACATCATGGGCCACAACGCCATGGGCGCCACCCGCTGGATCAACATCCCCGGGGTGATCCGCTTCCAGCCTTCGGAATTTCTCAAGATCATCATGCCGGCGACCATTGCCTGGTACCTGTCCAAGCGGTCCTTGCCGCCGCAGCTCAAGCATGTGTGTATCAGTCTGTTGCTGATCGGCATTCCGTTCATTCTCATCGTCCGCCAGCCGGACCTCGGCACCTCGCTGCTGATCCTCGCCGGGGGTGCGTTCGTGCTGTTCATGGGCGGGTTGCGCTGGCGCTGGATCCTCAGCGTGATCGCTGCCGCCGTGCCGGTGTCGGTGGCCATGTGGTATTTCGTGATGCACGACTACCAGAAGCAGCGGGTACTGACCTTCCTCGACCCGGAAAGCGATCCGCTGGGCACCGGCTGGAACATCATCCAGTCCAAGGCCGCCATCGGTTCCGGCGGGGTGTTCGGCAAAGGCTGGCTGATGGGCACCCAGTCGCACCTGGACTTTTTGCCGGAAAGCCACACCGACTTCATCATCGCCGTGATGGGCGAGGAGTTCGGCCTGGTGGGCATTTGCGTGCTGTTGCTGATCTATCTGCTGTTGATCGGGCGCGGGCTGGTGATTACCGCCCAGGCCCAGACACTGTTCGGCAAGTTGTTGGCGGGCAGCCTGACCATGACGTTTTTTGTTTATGTTTTCGTCAACATCGGTATGGTCAGTGGCCTGCTGCCGGTGGTGGGAGTGCCGTTGCCGTTCATTAGCTACGGAGGAACTTCGCTGGTGACGCTACTGTCAGCGTTTGGGGTTTTGATGTCGATCCATACGCATCGCAAGTGGATCGCGCAGGTTTGAATAAGGTGAAGAGTTCAATGCAAGCAATGCGTGGCTGGTCGACGCGATATGCGCCGTGGGTCGGCCTGGTCGGCTTCCTGGGCTGTGCGCCGCAGGCCCTGGCCGGCGAATACGAAGGCTCGCCGCAGGTGGCCGAATTCGTCGGTGAGATGACTCGCGACTACGGTTTTGCCGGCGAACAGCTGATGGGGGTGTTTCGCGAGGCCGAGCGCAAGCAGTCGATCCTCGACGCGATTTCCCGGCCCGCCGAGCGGGTCAAGCAGTGGAGCGAGTACCGGCCGATGTTCATCACCGAGGCGCGTATCGCCCGGGGTGTGGACTTCTGGCGCCAGCACGAAGCCGCCCTGGCCCGCGCCGAGCAGGAATATGGCGTACCGGCCCAGATCATCGTATCGATCATCGGCGTCGAGACCTTCTTCGGCCGCAACACCGGGAATTTCCGGGTGATCGACGCCTTGTCGACCCTGGGTTTCGATTACCCGCCGCGCGCCGAGTTCTTCCGCAAGGAGCTACGCGAATTCCTCCTGCTGGCCCGCGAAGAGCAGGTCGATCCGCTGACCCTCAAGGGCTCCTACGCCGGGGCCATGGGCTTGCCACAATTTATGCCCAGCAGTTTCCGCGCCTATGCGGTGGACTTCGACGGCGACGGCCACATCAATATCTGGACCAACCCGACCGATGCCATCGGCAGTGTTGCCAGTTATTTCAAACGGCATGGCTGGGAGGCCGGCGAGCCTGTGGTCAGCCTTGCGGACGTGCGTGGCGACCAAGTGGACCAAGGCCTGACCACGGGCATCGAGCCGACAAAAACCGTCGGGGAGTTGCGAGCGCTGGGCTGGTCGAGTCATGATGCGCTGCGTGACGACATGCCGGTCACCGCGATGCGCCTGGAAGGCGAGCAGGGCCCCGAATACTGGATGGGCCTGAAGAATTTCTACGCGATTACGCGTTATAACCGCAGCGTGATGTACGCCATGGCCGTATATCAACTGTCTGAAGAGCTGGTCAAAGCACGGGGCGTCAAATAATGCGGGCAATGCCTACCTATCAACCCCTGAAAGCCAGGCCCCTCAAGCTGGTGGCATTGGCGGCGCTGTCTTTGCTGGTCGTGAGCTGTTCGACCAGTCGCGCACCGACCCAGAAAAGTCCCAACGTCGTGCGGGCCACACCGGGCCTGGACATCAACCGGGCCCACAAGGATGGCGCGCCGTGGTGGGATGTCGATGTCTCGCGCATTCCCGACGCGACACCGACCCTGCACACCGGCCCCTACAAGGCCAATCCATATACGGTGCTGGGCAAGACCTATTTCCCGATCGCCGAATCCAAGCGCTACGTCGCTTCGGGCACGGCGTCCTGGTACGGCACCAAGTTCCACGGCCAGAACACCGCCAATGGCGAGGTCTACGACCTGTATGGCATGAGCGCCGCGCACAAGACCCTGCCGCTGCCCAGTTATGTGCGGGTGACCAACCTGGACAACAACAAGAGCGTGATCCTGCGGGTCAACGACCGTGGGCCGTTCTATTCCGACCGCATCATCGACTTGTCGTATGCGGCGGCGAAAAAGCTCGGTTACGCTGAAACCGGCACCGCCCGGGTCAAGGTCGAAGGCATTGATCCGCAGGAATGGTGGGCCCAGCGTGGCCGTCCGGCGCCTTTGATGCTCAACGAACCAAAAGTGGCGCAAAATGCCGCGCCGACCGTGACGGCCTCCACCGGCACGGTCGAGCAATGGACCCCGCCGCCGCAGCAACACGCCGCGGCCGTGGTGCCGGTGCAGATCGATGCAAAAAAAAACGCTTCTGCAACAGCGTCTGGCCAGTATCTGCAAGTGGGCGCATTCGCCAACCCGGACGCTGCAGAACTGTTGAGGTCGAAGCTGAGCTCGATGGTCAGCGCGCCGGTGTTCATCAGCTCGATCGTGCGCAACCAGCAGACCCTGCATCGGGTGCGCCTGGGGCCGATCGGTTCTCCGGGTGAGGTCCAGCAGGTACAGAATAGCGTACGCCTGGCCAATCTCGGTTCGCCGAGCCTGGTCACGTCCGAATGATTGATTGAGGGCCCGCTCGTGGTTTGGGCGGGTCAGGTTGTTGGCTCCACGAATAACAAAAGCCCGGCAGGGGTTGTGAGTGAGCAACTTAAATACGCGGCAGCTCGAGGGTTTGTATGAGAAGTCGCCGAGCGGCGATCAGGCAAGGCGAAAACAGGCGAGGAAGCGGAGTTGACTGGTTGTCAATGAGCATTCCGAGCCTGTTTTCAACGCAGCATGATCGTCGCGCAGGCACTTTTCATACAAAGCCTAGAAAGCGGCCTGTTTAGTTTTTGCCTACGGGCAGTCCCATTAGCGATTTCGAGAGACGGATGAACATCACCACCTTTGCCAAACGCCTTTGCCTGCTAGTCCCGCTGCTTCTCTCTCCGGCCGCGTTCGCGGTCGAGATGATGCCTTCGCCTCCGCAACTGGCGGCCAAAGCCTATGTCCTCATGGATGCCAGCAGCGGCAATGTGCTGGTAGAGAACAATGGTGACCAGCGCCTGCCACCGGCCAGCCTGACCAAGTTGATGACCGCGTACATCGCCACGCTGGAGATCCGTCGCGGCCAGATCGGTGAGAACGATCCGGTGACCGTCAGCGAAAACGCCTGGCGCACCGGCGGTTCGCGGATGTTCATCAAGGTCGGCTCGCAAGTGACCGTCAGCGACCTGCTGCACGGCATCATCATCCAGTCCGGCAACGACGCCAGCGTCGCCCTGGCCGAGCACATCGCCGGCAGCGAAGACGCGTTCGCCGACATGATGAACAAGACGGTCGCCGACCTGGGCATGACCAACAGCCACTTCATGAACCCGACCGGCCTGCCGAACCCCGAGCATTATTCCTCGGCTCACGACATGGCGATCCTGGCCCGGGCAATCATCCACGAAGACCCTGCGCATTACGCCATCTACTCCCAGAAGGAATTCTTCTGGAACGGCATCAAGCAGCCTAACCGCAACCTGTTGCTGTGGCGCGACAAGACCGTCGATGGCCTGAAGACCGGCCACACCGAGGAGGCTGGCTACTGCATGGTGTCTTCGGCGGTTCGTGACGGCATGCGCCTGATCGCCGTGGTGTTCGGCACCAACAGCGAAGTGGCCCGCGCCGCCGAGACCCAGAAGCTGCTGACCTACGGTTTCCGCTTCTTCGAAACCCAGACCTTCTACCAGAAGGGCACCGAACTGGCCCAGGCCCAGGTATGGAAAGGCACCAGCAACCAGGTGAAAGCCGGCCTGGCGCAGGACCTGACCATGACCTTGCCTAAAGGCCAGCTCAAGAAGCTTGCCGCCAGCATGACCATGAACCCTCAGCTGACCGCGCCTATCGCCAAGGGTGACGTGATCGGCAAGGTCGAAGTCAAACTGGACGACAAGGTGGTGCACAGCGCCGACCTGATCGCGCTGGACGCGGTTGAGGAAGGTGGTATTTTCCGCCGCATGTGGGATAGCATCCGTCTATTCTTCTACGGCTTGTTCAATTGATTTCGAGTGTTGACCTGCATGGCCCCGTTCCTTTCCGGTGCGGGGCCATGTTCGTTATCACGGCTTGCGAGGCCGTTACGCCATGACAGACTCCGAAGTAAAAGCGCCAAAGATCGAATTTCCCTGCGCGGATTATCCGATCAAGGTAATCGGCGATACCGGTGTGGGCTTCAAGGACAAGATCATCGCGATCCTTGAAAAACACGCCACCGTTGACCACAAGACGCTGGCCGAGCGCCAGAGTACCAACGGCAAATACACGACCATCCAGTTGCACATCATTGCTACCGGCCAGGAACAGCTCTACGACATCAACAGCGAGCTGCGAGCGACCGGCTTCGTGCATATGGTGTTGTGATGCCGGGCACGCTGGGCTTTCGCGAGCTGGGCAGCATGGCTTACGAGCCGGTCTGGCATGCCATGCAGCGCTTCACGAACGAACGTGGCACCAGCGCCGACGATGAAGTCTGGCTGGTGGAACACCCGCCGGTGTTCACCCAGGGCCAGGCCGGCAAGGCCGAGCACTTGCTGCTGCCGGGCGATATCCCGGTGGTGAAGGTCGACCGGGGCGGGCAGGTGACTTACCATGGCCCCGGCCAACTGGTTGCCTACCTGTTGCTGGATGTGCGCGAGCTGGGGTTCGGCGTGCGCGAGCTGGTCACTCGCATGGAAACATGCCTGATCGAGCTGCTCGCCAGCTACGGTGTGACCGCGGCGGCCAAGCCGGATGCACCGGGCGTCTACGTCGACGGGGCGAAGATCGCCTCGCTCGGCTTGCGCATCCGCCATGGCTGTTCGTTCCATGGCCTGGCGCTGAACGTGGACATGAATCTTGAACCGTTTAGACGGATTAATCCCTGTGGCTATGCAGGGCTGGCAATGACCCAGCTGCGCGATCACACAGGATCGATTGAATTTGCCGAGGTAAGTGCCCGGCTGCGCGCGCAGCTCGTCAAACACCTCGACTATGCTGAGCAGACGACCCTCACGGGCGGAATCGACTGATATGACTACTGATGCAGTGCAAACCATGATCCCGACGCTGGACGTCACCGAACGTCCGGCCCCGCGTGCCAAGGTAGAGGCCGGCGTCAAGCTGCGCGGCGCCGAGAAGGTTGCACGCATTCCGGTCAAGATCATCCCGACCACCGAACTGCCGAAGAAACCCGACTGGATCCGCGTGCGCATCCCGGTCTCCCCGGAAGTCGACCGGATCAAGGCCCTGCTGCGCAAGCACAAGCTGCACAGCGTCTGCGAAGAAGCCTCCTGCCCGAACCTGGGCGAGTGCTTCTCCGGCGGCACCGCGACGTTCATGATCATGGGCGACATCTGCACCCGTCGTTGCCCGTTCTGCGACGTCGGCCATGGCCGTCCGAAGCCATTGGATACCAACGAGCCGGAAAGCCTGGCCATCGCCATCGCCGACCTGAAGCTGAAATACGTGGTCATCACCTCGGTGGACCGTGACGACCTGCGTGACGGCGGTGCCCAGCACTTCGCCGACTGCATCCGCGAGATTCGCAAGCTGTCGCCGAACGTGCAGCTGGAAACCCTGGTGCCTGATTACCGTGGCCGCATGGACATTGCCCTGGAAATCACCGCCGCCGAGCCGCCGGATGTCTTCAACCACAACCTGGAAACCGTGCCACGCCTGTACAAGGCTGCGCGTCCGGGTTCGGACTACCAGTGGTCGCTGACCCTGCTGCAGCGTTTCAAGCAGATGATGCCGCATATTCCGACCAAGTCTGGCTTGATGCTGGGCCTGGGTGAGACTGATGAGGAAGTCATCGAGGTCATGAAGCGCATGCGTGAGCACGACATCGACATGCTGACCCTGGGCCAATACCTGCAGCCTTCCCGTAGCCATTTGCCGGTGCAGCGTTTTGTGCATCCGGATACCTTTGCCTGGTTTGCGGAGGAGGGGTACAAGATGGGCTTCAAGAACGTTGCTTCGGGGCCGCTGGTGCGGTCTTCTTATCATGCGGATGAGCAGGCTAAATTGGTCAAGGCTGAGCTTTTGGGTTCCTGAGTTTTTTAGGGGTATATCCGTTTTTTGCGTAATGGCGGCTGACGGTTCCGCTCTTACAGCGGGTCACTTTTATAAAGCGCAAAAGTAACCAAAACGCTTTTGCCCCACCACTCGGTGCCTCGCCTAGGCTCGGCATGCCTGAACGCAGGCATTGCTCCGTGGGCCGCCGCGAAGGGCCATCCCTGGCCCAGCGCGGCTACCTCGGCATCCATGCCGAGGTGCCCACTACGCAACACCTCCGTTCAGCCAGCGTGGTTAACGGGGCGCCGAAATCAACGTCCACCGCGAGGCGGCCTTAGGGCCGACCTGGTTTGTCGGGATTGCGTTTCTTCTGTGGGAGCGAGCCTGCTCGCGAAGGCAGTGTGCCAGCCAATGAAGATGTTGGGTGTGACGGCCCCTTCGCGGGCAAGCCCGCTCCCACAAGGGGCTGCGTTGTACGCAAATTTTGTGGTTGCTGAAGATCAATTGTGGGAGCGGGCTTGCTCGCGAAAGCGGATTGTCAGTCGATGAAAATGTTGGATGTGCTGGCCTCTTCGCGAGCAGGCTCGCTCCCACAGTGATTCTCTGTACGTCGTGAAATCTGCGTCAGCCGAAGATCGAATGTGGGAGCGAGCTTGCTCGCGATGGCGGTGGTTCAGCTAAATAGTTACTGGCACATGTCTCGCTCTTGCTCTTGCTCTTGCTCTGCTTTTGACTCTGATCTCAGCGCCCCGTTAAACCACGCTGGCCGAACGCAGGCATTGCGCAGTGGGCATCCCGGCATGGATGCCGGGATAGCCGCGCTGGGCCATGGATGGCCCTTCGCGGCGGGCCCACGGAGCAATGCCGGAGTGAGGGCACACCGAGCCCAGGCGAGGTGCCGAGTGGTGGGGCAAAGCGCTTTTGGTTACTTTTGGCGCTTTACCAAAAGTGACCCGCTGTAAGAGCGGAACCCTAAGTAGCCATTACCGCAGAAACGGATATTCACACGATCAAAAAACCGGAAAACCCATGGCCCACACCCTAATCCCACACCACCCCGTCCCGGCCCTCCTTCAAGAAGGCCTGATCGGAGTGATCGCCCCCGCCGGCCCAGCCCCATTGGACACCGAAAAAGCCATCCAATGGATGCGCGCCAGGGGCCATGATCTGCGAATTTTCCCCGGCGTCTACGAAAAAGACGGCTACCTGGCCGGCAGCGACGATACACGACTGAACGACCTGCACGCCGCCTTCGCCGACCCAGAGGTAAACGCGATCATCTGCCTGCGCGGAGGCTACGGCACCCCCCGCCTGCTCGATCGCATCGACTTCGAGCTTATTAAACGAAACCCCAAGCCCTTCGTCGGTTACAGCGACATCACCGCACTGCATCTGGCAATCAGCCGTTACGCCGGCTTCGTGACCTTTCACGGACCGTTGCTCAACGCCGACCTGCTGGGCGACAAGGAGCCCCCGACCGTCACGTCGTTCTTCAGCCTGCTGCGCGGCCAATTGAAGGCGGGCGACGTACTGAGCCATCCCGCAGCCTATCCATTGACCACCGTGGAACCCGGCATTGCCCAAGGGCGCCTGCTGGGCGGCAATCTGTCGATGATCGCCGCAACCATGGGCACGCCCTACGAAATTGATGCCGAAGGTGTGATCCTGCTGGTCGAGGACGTCAATGAGCCGCTCTATCGCATCGACCGTCTGCTGACCCAATTGCGGCTGGCAGGCACCCTGGCGAAGCTGCGAGGCGTGCTATTGGGGGATGTCGCCGGTGTGGATGGCGAGGCGCTGAACCGCTTGTTCAAGCAGACCTTCGAACCACTGCGTATTCCGGTGTTGTCTGGCTGGCGCAGCGGGCATTGTGATCCGAACCTGACGTTGCCGATGGGCGCGCTGGTGATGCTGGATGCGGGGGAGAAGAGGTTGGTGCTGGAGCAGGATGTGGTAGTCAGCCGCTAGTCTTGTAGCGCCTGCAAGTCAGTCATCGCGAGCAAGCTCGCTCCCACATTCGACCGAGTTTCCCTGACGGAACGCAGCCACTGTGGGAGCGAGCTTGCTCGCGATGGCGTCAGCCGCCATACATCGATTCAGCGACTACGCAACGCCTCCAGCAACTTGTGTGTCGGATACCCATCCGCCGGCCAGCCAAACGACTGCTGGGCGCTGCGGATCGCCTTGCGGGTGTTGGCGCCGATAATGCCGTCGGGCGTGCCCGCATCGTAGTTGTGCTTGCCCAGCAGGGTCTGCAGTTCGATACGTTCGCTGCGACTCAGGGGAAGGTCCTCCTTTGGCCACTGGCCGTAGACCAGGCCTGCGCCGGCGAAGCGCTGTGACAACAGCCCAACCGCCAAGGCGTAGGACGATGAGTTGTTGTACTTGAGGATGGCTCGGAAGTTGTCGAATATCAGGAATGCCGGGCCGCGATGGCCTGCCGGCAGGAGAAGGGAAGCCGAGAGCTGTTTCTCATCCGGGGCAATCGGCAAACCGCCATATTCGGAAACGCCCAGGCGCTCCCATTCGGAGACGGGTTTGCGAATCGTGCCATCGGCCAGGGTGTAGTCGAAGCCTTCACCGAGCGAGACCTCGAATCCCCATGGTTGGCCGCGCTGCCAGCCGGAGCTTTGCAGGTAATGCGCGGTCGAGGCCAGGGCGTCGGTGGCGCTGCCCCAGATATCACGACGCCCATCGCCATCGAAATCCACTGCATGGGTGTTGTAGGTAGTTGGAATGAACTGGGTCTGGCCCATGGCGCCGGCCCAGGAGCCGAGCATTTTTTCCGGGGTGATATCGCCCTGTTGCAGAATTTGCAGCGCGGCAATCAGTTGTGCGTGGGCAAAGCCCGGGCGCCGTCCTTCGTAGGCGAGGGTGGCCAGGGAATTGATCACTGACTTGGTCCCCTGGAACTGGCCGAAATTGCTCTCCATGCCCCACACCGCTACCAGCGCCTGGCGATCAACGCCGTAGCGCTGTTCGATGCTTTGCAGGATGTCGGCGTGCTGCTGGAGCAAGGCCTGGCCTTTGCGCACCCGCAAAGGTGACAAGGCGCCATCGAGGTATTCCCATACCGGCCGGCTGAATTCAGGTTGGCTGCGATCCGCCTTGATCACGCTCATGTCCGGGCTGACGCCGATGAAGGCACGGTCGAACAGGTCGGCCCGGATCCCGGCGGCCAGTGCTTCCTTGCGAAACCCGGCTTGCCATTCGGCGAAGGTCTGGGTCGGCGCAATATCCAGGTTCTCCCCGGTCGGCACTACGGGCGGCACGATGGCCGGTGCGGTCACGGCAGGCAGGGTCTTGAGCGGTTGGGCATCGGCGGCGGTGGGTTTTTCAGCGCAGGCGACCAATAACGCAACGCTTGCGGCAGCTATCAATTGGCGCAGTGGCCAACGACGGGAAAGGCAGAGGGGCATGCACGGGTCCAGATAAACGAATCAAGTGCTGACCTTAACATGGGCAGGGGCTGTAGAGCTTGTTCGAGTGTTTCAGGCTGCCAGAAAGCAAGAAGCCTCCCAGTTGTCAGACTGGAAGGCTTCGCGGCGGTAGCTGCCTTTGCCCTTGGCGGGTCGTTCCTGGCGGCTGCGGAACAGGGGCTGGGCGACGATGGACTTGGCCTTGTTGGGGCCATGCCTGGATGGCTTTTTGCTCATGATCAGATCTCTCCTGGGGATGGTTTTTCGCGAGGCAATCATGGGACAGAGCTGGGTTTTTGTCCAGTCCCTGGACCGTGCTGGTTATGTTGTCTGGATGGAGAGATTTTGTGGCGAGGAGCAAGTCCCCTCACCACAGGTACCGGTTTATTCAGCGGGTAATGACAGCCGTTGGCCGGCCATCAACAGCGACAACCGGCTCAGGCTCATCCACGGCGAGCCTGCGGCCTGGCCCTTGATCTGTGCGTCGATGCGCTGGGCTTCGAGCAGCAATTGCGCCCAGCGTGATGCCGAGTAACGTTGCAGCGCCTTGCTCATCAACGGTTTGCGTTTGTCCCATACCGGCGGCCGGGCCTGGCTGAAGGCTTTGTCCAGCGGCACGCCCTGACTGTATTGCAACGACAGGTTCGCGAGCAGGCGCAACTCCCGGGCCAGCGCCCAGAGAATCACCGGCGGTTCGACGCCCTCGCCCCGCAGGCCTTCAAGCATGCGCAAGGCGTGGGCGGCTTCACCGTTGAGGATCGCGTCGGTCAGCCCGAAGACATCGAAGCGTGCGCTGTCGGCCACGGCCGCCTGGACCGTTTCCACCGTGATCTGGCCACCCTCGGCCATCAGCTTGAGTTTTTCGATTTCCTGGGCAGCGGCCAACAGGTTGCCTTCGACCCGGGCGGCAATCAGCTCGACCGCGTCCTGGCTGGCCGACAGGCCGGCCTGGGACAGGCGCTGGCGGATCCAGCTGGGCAACTGACTGACATCCACCGGCCAGATCTGCACGAACTGAGTCTGCTGGCCTTCGACCAGCGCCTTGCCCCACTTGGTTTTCTGCGCGCTGCCGTCGAGTTTCGGCAGGCTGATCAGCAGTACAGTGTCCTCGGCGGGCCGCGAGCAGTATTCGATCAGCGCGGCGGCGCCCTTGTCACCGGGTTTACCGGAGGGCAAGCGTAGTTCCAGCAGGCGTTTCTCGGCGAACAGCGACATGCTTGCCCCGGCCTGCAGTAACGTACCCCAATCGAAGCTGGCGTCGGCGGCGAACACCTGGCGTTCGTCGAAACCTTGCTGGCGGGCGGCAGAGCGGATGGCGTCGGCGGCTTCCTGGCACAGCAGCGGGTCATCGCCGCTGATGATATAGACGGGCGCGAGCGCGCCTTGCAGGTGTTTGCCGAGTTGAGCGGGAGCGAGTTTCATAGGCGCAGGCGAGCGGGGCGCCGGAGCGCCCCGCAAGGCTTATTGAGCCGGGATCTGCAACGGCGACTGTTGCGGGGTTTCCGCCTCAGCCTTGCGTGCCGCTTCCAGCGCTTCGGCTTCGGCCTTGGCGCGAGCGTCGGCGGTCTGTTGCAACTGGTCCAGTTGAGCCGGGCTCAGCTGTTGCAGGCGCAGCATCATGCGCTGGACCAGTTCACGACGCATTTCGCCGCGTACTTCGACGGACTCCTGATCGGAACCGGTGATGTTGTTGCCGTCGTGCAGGTAGACCTTCTGCACCTGCAGCTTGTCATCCAGCAGCGACAGACCATTCTGGCCGCGGATTTCGTAGTTCAACACGTTGGTCAGCTCGTACTCGGCCGAACGACCGGCGCCGGCATAGCTGAGGCTGCGCTGGCTTTGCTGTTCGCTTGCCAATACCAGCTTGTACGGTGCGCCGCTGTAGACTTTCACACCGCTGTTTTCCAGGGTCTGACGCAGCATTTTCACGGTATCGCCATAAGCGTCCCGCGCGCTGAGGTCCAGTTCCTTGATGGCCAGCTCGGTGGTGCCAGTGCCGCGCAGCTGGAAGCCGCAGGCGCTCAACAGGACCGCCAGGCCCATAACCAGCAGATTACGTTTGATCATCTTGTTGCTCCCCTTGAAACCCATGGGCCGACTGTGCGGCCCCGCAGGTCATATTCGGCGTCCGGCCGGTGGCCTGGACGCCCGATCCAATTAGCTTGCGACGATATTGACCAGTTTGCCGGGCACGACGATCACTTTGCGGATCGTCAGGCCATCGACGAAGCGCAGTACGTTTTCGTTGGCGCGTGCGGCGGCTTCGACTTCTTCGCGAGTGGCGGCGGCCGGCATGTCGATCTGGCCGCGCAGCTTGCCGTTGACCTGGATGACCAGGGTCAGGCTGTCTTGTACCAGCGCTGTTTCGTCCACCACCGGCCAACCGGCGTCGATCACCGGGTCGGCGTGACCCAATTGATTCCACAGTTCATGGCTGATGTGCGGAGTGATTGGCGCGAGCAGCAGCGTCACCGCTTCCAGGCCTTCATGAACCAGCGCGCGATCCTGTTCGGTGTCTTGCGCGGCTTTTTCCAGCACATTCATCAGCGTCATTACTTGAGCGATGGCCGTGTTGAATTTGTGGTTCTGGCCGACGTCATGGCTGGCCTGCTTGATCGCCAGGTGAATCGAGCGACGAATGGCTTTCTGCTCGTCGTTCAGGCCGGCGAGGTCCAGTTTGCCCGGCAGACCCTGGCTGACGTGAGCCTGGGCCAGGCGCCAGACGCGCTTGAGGAAGCGGTGCGAGCCTTCGACGCCGGAGTCGGACCATTCGGCGCTCATGTCGGGTGGCGACGCGAACATCATGAACAGGCGGCAGGTGTCTGCGCCGAACTGGTCGATCATCGATTGTGGGTCGACGCCGTTGTTCTTCGACTTGGCCATTTTTTCGGTACCGCCGATTTCCACCGGCAGGCCGTCGGCGATCAGCTTGGCGCTGATGACCTTGGCTTTGCTGTCGCGTTCGAGCTCGACGTCGCTCGGGTTGAACCAGGTATAGGCACCATTGGCTTCGCGACGATAGTAAGTCTCGGCGATCACCATGCCTTGGGTCAGCAGGTTCTTGAACGGCTCGTTGGAGCTCACCAGGCCTTCGTCGCGCATCAGCTTGTGGAAGAAGCGCGCGTAGAGCAGGTGCAGGATGGCGTGTTCGATGCCGCCGATGTACTGGTCCACTGGCAACCAGTGGTCGGCCGCGGATTTTTCCACCAGGCCGCCTTCATAATGCGGCGAGGCGTAGCGGGCGTAATACCACGAGGACTCGACGAAGGTGTCCATGGTGTCGGTTTCACGCTTGGCCGGTGCGCCGCATTTCGGGCAACTGCATTCGTAGAACTCGGGCATGCGCGCCAGGGGCGAGCCGGCGCCATCGGGTACGACGTCTTCCGGCAGGACCACTGGCAACTGGTCTTCCGGTACCGGTACATCGCCGCAGGTGTCGCAATGCACGATCGGAATCGGGCAGCCCCAGTAGCGCTGGCGGCTGATGCCCCAGTCACGCAGGCGGAACTGGGTGCGCGAGGCGCCGAGGTTTTTCTTGATCAGCGCGACTTCGATGGCATCGAATGCGCCGGCGAAATCCAGGCCGTTGTACTCGCCGGAATTGATCAGCTCACCGTGCTCGCCGTAGGCATCCTGCCATGGCGCCGGGGTCTGGTCACCGGCGCTGGTGCGCACGACCGGTTTGACCGGCAGGTTGTACTTGTGGGCGAACTCGAAGTCGCGTTCGTCGTGAGCCGGCACGGCCATCACGGCGCCGTCGCCATAGTGCATCAGCACGTAGTTGGCGACCCACACCGGAAGTTTCTCGCCGGTGAGCGGGTGTTCGACCAACAGCGAGGTCGGCAGGCCTTTCTTTTCCTGGGTGGCGACATCGGCTTCGGCGACGCTGCCGCCCTTGCATTCGGCGATGAACGCCTGCAGCTCGGGGTTGTTTTGCGCCGCCAGGGTCGCCAGCGGATGTTCGGCGGCCACGGCCACGTAGGTGGCGCCCATCAGGGTATCCGGACGGGTGGTGAAGACTTTCAGGGCGCCGGCCTCGCCAATGGAGGCGACGTCGTACGGGAACTGCACTTCCATGCCCCGGGACTTGCCGATCCAGTTGCGCTGCATGGTCTTGACCTGCTCGGGCCAGCCGGTCAGCTCGTCGAGACTCTCCAGGAGTTCATCCGCGTAGGCGGTGATCTTGAAGTAGTACATCGGGATCTCGCGCTTTTCGATCAGCGCGCCGGAACGCCAGCCGCGACCGTCGATGACCTGCTCGTTGGCCAGTACGGTCTGGTCCACCGGGTCCCAGTTCACGGTGCCGTTCTTGCGGTAGATCACGCCTTTTTCGAACAGACGGGTGAACAGCCACTGCTCCCAGCGGTAGTACTCGGGCTTGCAGGTGGTGACCTCGCGAGACCAGTCCACCGCAAGGCCCAGGCTGCGCAGCTGGGTCTTCATGTAGGCGATGTTTTCGTAGGTCCACTTGGCAGGGGCCACGTTGTTTTTCATCGCGGCGTTTTCCGCCGGCATGCCGAAGGCGTCCCAACCCATCGGTTGCAGGACATTCTTGCCCTGCATGCGCTGGTAGCGGGAGATCACGTCGCCGATGGTGTAGTTGCGCACGTGCCCCATGTGCAGCTTGCCGCTGGGGTAAGGGAACATCGACAGGCAGTAGTACGTCTCCTTGCCTGGCTGTTCACTGACTTCAAAGGACTTTTGCTCGTCCCAGAACGATTGGGCGGCGGCTTCGATTTCACGGGGCTGGTAGTGTTCGTGCATGGCTACTTTTGTACTGAATGGGGTGGCCCAATCCTCTTCATTGCCATGCTGGACGCAGACGACGCCGGATGCGGCGTTTTCGATGCCCAGCCAGGCTGGAAGTGGAGTTACAGGAAGCGCCGTAGCATACATGACCGCGCTCTGCCGAGGGAAACCTTGATTGCGTGTCCAGGCGTTGCCGACCATTGCCGACGGCCGGCGTTCAGGGCCGTTGGTCGCGGCGTCCTGCCGGTTTGCCCAGCGAAGCTAAGCTTCTCAATGGGGAGTGAGTCTTATCTTCAATGAGGTGAGGGATGGTTGAATCACAACGAAAAGTCGCTACACCTGAGCTGTACGAAAAACTGATCGATCGTCTCGGGGTGGCCCTGGACGCGGCAAGAACCGCCGGTCGCTTGCGTGATGAACGCCCGGCAGAGCTGGAACTACGCGGCTTGAGCCCCGCAGAGTTCGAAGTCGTCAAGGCTTACCTTGAGCAGGTCGGGCACCAGGCCTCCTCCAGTGGTGTCCAGGCAAACAAGCGTCTCGATGCGCCCCGTCCGGCCAAGGTTGTCTGGCTCAAGGACCGGGCGCCCGACAAGGATGCTGTAAAGGTCCGCTCGCTGCAGTTCAAGTGAAGCCGGATCCACGCGTGTCGCTTTTTTTTGATTCGGCTTTTTTCGAATCTGTTGTCGCATTGCGTCAACCCACCTAGGCTTCGGGCATCTTTGGAGATGCCCGATGCCGTTTCGTTATTTCATCAAACAACTTCTATTGCCGCCCGGCATTCTTTTACTGCTGCTGGCGCTTGCCTGGTGGTGGCGCGACTCCCGGCCGCGCCTGGCTCGCCTGTGTTTTGCCGCGGGCCTGGGTGGTTTCTGGCTGATGAGCCTGCCGGTGGTAGTGCAGTGGAGCGCCGAGGCATTGGAACGTGAGCCGCCACTGCCGCGCAGTGGATGGGCGACCCTGGCTCAGCGGGCCGACGCCATCGTGGTGCTGGGGTCCGGTCGTGAGCGTGGCGACCTGGCCTGGGGCACTGACCAGCCCACCGGTATCGGTCTGGAGCGCCAGCGCTATGCGGCGCGCCTGGCGAAGGCGTCCGGCCTGCCTGTGCTGACTACTGGTGGCTTGCACTATGGCACTCCGCCCAGCGAAGCGAAGCTGATGGCCGACGCGATGCTCGATGATCACGGGGTGGCCGTACGCTGGCTGGAAGAGCGCAGCCGCACGACTTGGGAAAATGCCCAGATGAGCGCGCAGATTCTGTTGCCTGAAGGCGTCAAGCGCGTGGTCGTTGTGACCCAGGCCTGGCATATGCCGCGCGCGGTCTGGAGCTTCCAGCGTGCGGGCTTCGAGGTGGTACCGGCGCCGATGGGGTTTCTCGGCCAGGATAACGCCCGGCCATTGGGCGGCTGGATGCCGGAGTTCAAGTCGATCTGGCAGTCGGGACAGTTGATGAATGAAGCAGCAGGGTTGGTGGGGTATTGGTTGTTCTACCGCTGAACAAAATCGAGGTGAGCACCATTGTGGCGAGGGAGCTTGCTCCCGCTGGCCTGCGAAGCAGGCCCCTGCAGTGCTCCAGGTAAACCGCACTGTCCGGTTTTGCGACTGCTGCGCAGCCGAGCGGGAGCAAGCTCCCTCGCCACAGAGATATCCAGCCCTACAAGAGGTGTGTCAAACGGTCTTGGCCATCCGTCCGGCCATCAACGCCCAGCCCAGCAGCAACACGCACAAGATGATCAACGGCCACGAACGCCATTGCAGGTAGGGCGTCAGGTCGTGCATCGGCACCACTTCGCCGTAGAGGATGCCGCGCTCGAACTGCGGGATGCTGACGGTGATCTGGCCGAAGGGGTTGATCAGGCCGGTCACGCCGTTGTTGGTGGCACGAATCATCCAGCGGCCGGCTTCCAGCGCGCGCATCTGCGCCATTTGCAAATGCTGCAGCGGGCCGATCGAAGTGCCGAACCAGGTGTCGTTGCTGATGGTCAGCAGCAGGTCGCTGCGCGCCGAAAGGCTGGCGGCGAATTCCGGGTAGACCACTTCGTAACAAATGAATGGAGCGATCTGGTAACCCTTGGCTTGCAGCAGCGGCTGGTCGGCCGGGCCCCGGGCGAAATCCGACATGGGCAAGTCGAAGAATGCGATCAGCCCGCGCAGCAGGTCCTGCAACGGCACGTACTCGCCGAAGGGCACGAGTTTCTGCTTGAGGTAGGTGCCATCGCCTTCTCCGGTCACGGTGATGCCGTTGAAGTAGCGTCTCTCGTGGCGCACCAGTTGGCGAATCGGCACGCCGGTGATCAGCGCCGAATGCCGCTCGGCGGCGAAGCTGCCCATCATGTCCAGGTAACCCTGGGCGGACTCCTTGAGCACCGGCACCGCGGTTTCCGGCCAGACCAGCAGGTCGACGCGCTTGGAGCTGAGGCTCATGTCGCGGTACAGCGCCAACTGCGCGTTGAGCTGTTCGGGGTCCCACTTCATGCTTTGTTCGATATTACCCTGGATCGCCGCCACGCTCAGCGGGTCGCCCGAAGGACTGGTCCAGGCGTGGCCCTTGAGCGCCATGCCGGCGACCCACGGACCGACCAGCAGCACCAGGCCCGCAGCGATGAAGCCCTTGCGCCCGGCGCGCAGCAGCCGGGGCACGTTGTACAGCAGCGCGGCGGTCAGGGCGAGGGTGAAGGATATCAGCCACATCCCGCCCAGCGGCGCGAGCCCCGCCAGCGGGCCGTCGAGCTGGCTATAGCCGGAATAAAGCCACGGGAAACCGGTCAGGAACCAGCCGCGGAAAGCTTCCTGGCCCAACCACAGCGCGGCGAAGGCCAGTGCGTCGGCCAGGGGCGCCTCGTTGCGCCGCAGCCAGCGCGCCCACAGCCAGGCGGGCAGGGCGAAAAACCAGGCGATGGCGGCGATGAACAACAGCATCAACAGACCGGCGAGCAGCACCGAGGCGCCGCCGAAGTTGTGGATACTGACGTAGATCCAGCTTGTGCCGGCGCCAAACAGGCCGAAACCGAAACACCAACCACGGCCCAGGGCCTGGCGGGGCGAGAGTTCGCGCAAGCCGGCGTAGAACAACCCGACCGCGAGCAATGCCAGCGGCCAGATGTCGAAGGGTGCCAACGCCAGGGTGGTGATCGCGCCGGCCGCCACGGCCAGCAGGTTACCGGGCCAGCCGGGGCGGGTTATCCAGCGCATGTATTTCCTTAGCGGGTCTCGCAGGGGTTAACGGGCAATGGGTGACAGGCGCAGCAGATGGATCCGGCGGCTGTCGGCATTCAGGATGCGGAAGCGCCAGGAGCCGATCTCGGTGGTTTCGTTACGCTTGGGCAGGTGCCCGAAAGCGCTCATGACCAGGCCGCCGACGGTATCGAACTCATCGTCGGAAAACTCGCTGTCGAAGAACTCGTTGAAGTTCTCGATGGGCGTCAGGGCCTTGATCAGGAAGTCACCGCTGGGCAGTGGCTTGATGTAGCTGTCTTCCTCGACATCGTGTTCGTCCTCGATGTCGCCGACGATCTGCTCAAGCACGTCTTCGATGGTGACCAGCCCGGCCACGCCACCGTATTCGTCGATGACGATGGCCATATGATTGTGATTGGCGCGGAACTCGCGCAGCAGCACGTTAAGGCGCTTGGACTCGGGCACGAAGGTGGCCGGACGCAGCAAGTCCTTGATGTTGAAGCTGTCGCCGTTCTCCTGGAGGATCAGCGGCAGCAGGTCCTTGGCCAGCAGCACGCCCATGACGTCGTCATGGCTCTCGCCGACGACCGGGTAGCGCGAGTGAGCGGAATCGACCACGGCCGGCAGGAATTCGCGGGGAGTCTGGGTCGCCTTGATGCTGACCATCTGCGAGCGCGGGACCATGATGTCCCGCACTTGCAGGTCAGCGACCTGGATGGCGCCTTCGACGATGGCCAGCGCTTCGCTGTCCAACAGTTTGTTCTGGTGTGCATCGCGCAGCAGCTCCAGCAGCTCCTGGCGGTTTTTCGGCTCATGGGCAAAAGCCTGGGTGAGCTTGCCCAGCCATGACTTCTGCCCGTTGGTCGATCGATCTTCGCTCATAGCGATTACTCTGAATCCTTTGTCGTTACAGGTTGATGTATCAGTGTTCGTCGCCGGCATAAGGGTCGGGATGACCCAGCTCGGCAAGCAACGTTCGTTCCAGTGCTTCCATTTCCTCGGCTTCGTCATCTTCCATATGGTCGTAACCGAGCAAATGCAAGCAGCCATGAATCACCAGATGAGCCCAATGGGCCTCAGGGCTCTTGTGTTGTTCTGCCGCTTCACGCTCCACCACGGGGACGCAAATCACCAGGTCGCCCAATAGCGGGATATCGAGCAGTTCGTCGGGCACGTCGGCGGGGAAGGACAGCACGTTGGTGGCGTAGTCCTTCTGCCGCCAGGTGTGGTTCAGCTCGCGACCTTCGGCTTCGTCCACCAGGCGAATGGTCAGTTCCGAGTCGGCGCTACGCTGACGCAGGGCCAGTTCGCACCATTGACGGAACTGGGCCTCGCCGGGGGCTGCATGTTCGCTGGCCAGTTGCAGGTCGAGTTCAAGCATCGTGGCTGTTGCCCTTGGCGGCGGGCGCGTCTTCCTGGCGATTCTCGAAGCGTTCATAGGCTTCGACGATGCGCTGCACCAGCGGATGGCGCACGACGTCCTTGGGCATGAAATGCGTGAAGCTGATGCCCGGGACATCCTTGAGCACCTGGATCACATGGTTCAGCCCGGACTTGGTGCCACGGGGCAGGTCGACCTGGGTGATGTCCCCGGTAATGACGGCGGTGGAGCCGAAGCCGATCCGGGTCAGGAACATCTTCATCTGTTCGACGGTGGTGTTCTGGCTTTCGTCGAGGATGATGAAGCTGTTGTTCAGGGTGCGGCCACGCATGTAGGCCAGTGGCGCAACCTCGATGACCTGGCGTTCGATCAGCTTGGCGACGTATTCGAAACCGAGCATTTCGTACAGCGCATCGTAGAGCGGGCGCAGGTACGGGTCGATTTTCTGAGAAAGGTCGCCGGGCAGGAAGCCGAGCTTTTCCCCGGCTTCGACCGCCGGGCGCACCAGCAGGATGCGTCGCACCTGTTCGCGCTCCAGCGCGTCGACCGCACAGGCCACGGCCAGGTACGTCTTGCCGGTGCCGGCCGGGCCGATACCGAAATTGATATCGTTGGCGAGGATTTCCTTCACGTAGCGCTGCTGATTCAGGCCGCGCGGGCGAATCATGCCTTTTTTCGTGCGCAGGGCCACCGCGGGTTCCGCAGCGGCTGGGTTGTCGAGTTCCTCGACAGCCGATTCCTGCAGGAACAGATGGACCAGATCCGGCGACAGCTCGCTTGCCTTGGTTTCCCGATAGAGGCGGCGCAGCAGGTTTTCCGCGGAGGAGGTGTGCTTGGGTTCGCCGATCAGTTCGAACTGGTTTCCGCGGTTGCGGATCTCGATGGCCAGGCGCTGTTCGATCAAGCGCAGATGCTCGTCGAATTGCCCGCACAGATTGGCGAAGCGGCGAGCCTCGAAGGGCTCGAGAATGAAACGATGTGGTTCGATGGGTGCGTTCAAGGTCGTTTTTAGCCGCCCAGGGGCAATTAAGATGAAATCAAGGATAACGCCAGTAGGCTGGGTGCGAAAGCTCTTAAGCGGTGCAATCTGACAACAGGCTCGCCACGACCAGTGTGGGAGCGAGCCTGCTCGCGAAAGCGCTGTCACATCCAACCTCGATATTGACCGTAATAGCGCATTCGCGAGCAGGCTCGCTCCCACATGGCGTGGTGTTGTTACTGGACCAGCGAACCGCGCAGGGAGTGCGGTTGCGCGGCGTCGATGTGCACGTCGGCGAACTGGCCGATCAATGCCGGAGTGTCGCAGCGGAAGTTGACGATACGGTTATTCTCGGTGCGGCCCTGCAATTCGCCCGGGTCTTTTTTCGAGTAGTCGGTCACCAGGATCCGCTGGATGGAGCCGACCATTTGTCGGCTGATCTCGAAGCCTTGCTGGTTAAGGCGGTGCTGCAAGGCATTGAGTCGCTCCTTCTTCACTTCCTCGGGCGTCTCGTCCACCAGGTCCGCCGCTGGCGTGCCGGGGCGCTGGCTGTAGACAAAGGAATAGGAGAAATCGAAGCCCACATCCTCGATCAGCTTCATGGTCTGCTGGAAATCCTTCTCGGTTTCGCCGGGGAAACCGACGATGAAATCCGAACTGATGCAGATCCCCGGTACCGCTGCGCGCAATTTGCGCAGCTTGGATTTGTATTCGAGCGCCGTGTGGTTGCGCTTCATGGCCGCGAGGATCCGGTCGGAACCCGATTGCACCGGCAGGTGCAGGTGCTTGACCAGTTCGGGGACCTCGGCGTGGGCCTGGATGAGGCTGTCGGAAAACTCCAGCGGGTGTGAGGTGGTGTAACGGATGCGGTCAATGCCGTCCACCGCCGCCACGACGCGGATCAGTTCGGCGAGGTCCGCCAGGCGACCGTCATGGGTCAGCCCGCGGTAGCCGTTGACGTTCTGCCCTAGCAGGGTCACTTCGCGCACACCGTTTTCCGCCAGGTGGATGATTTCGGCAATCACGTCGTCGAAGGGGCGGCTGACTTCTTCGCCGCGGGTATACGGCACCACGCAGAAGGTGCAGTACTTGCTGCAGCCTTCCATCACCGATACGTAGGCACTTGGGCCGTCGATACGCGGTTCGGGCAGGTGATCGAATTTTTCGATTTCCGGGAACGAGACGTCTACTTGCGGCAGCTTGGTAATGCGTGCGGCGTCGATCATCTCCGGCAGGCGGTGCAGGGTCTGTGGGCCAAAGACCACGTCCACGTAGGGCGCGCGGTCACGAATGGCCGCGCCTTCCTGGCTGGCGACACAGCCGCCAACGGCAATGACCATGTCCGGGTTGGCCAGCTTCAGTTCGCGCCAGCGGCCCAACTGGGAATACACCCGGTCCTGGGCGCGTTCGCGGATCGAGCAGGTGTTGAGCAGGATCACGTCCGCGTCTTCCGCGCGAGCGGTGACTTCCAGGGCCTGGTGTTCACCCAGCAGATCGACCATGCGCGAGCTGTCGTACTCGTTCATCTGGCAACCGTGGGTTTCGATGTAAAGCTTCTTGGCCATGGACGGGTTCATCACGTGATTCAAAGAACCGCGCATTATAGGGAAATTGTGGCCTGTGTGGCTAATTCGCGCGAGCAGTGGCTATGCTATAGTTCGCGCCCTCATTTTTACCCGCCGATGTGTTTCGCCAGCCATGACCAAACGTGAAGCTCCAATCTACAAGGTGATTTTCCTCAACCAGGGCCAGGTGTTCGAAATGTACGCCAAACAGATCTATCAGAGTGATCTGTGGGGCTTCCTGGAGGTCGAGGAATTCGTCTTTGGCGAGCGCACGCAAGTGGTCGTCGACCCGAGCGAAGAAAAGCTCAAGGCGCAGTTCGAAGGCGTGGTGCGCAGCTTCGTGCCGATGCACTCGATCGTGCGCATCGACGAGGTCGAGCGCCTGGGCACGCCGAAAATCAGCGAAGCCCGTGGCGCGGTCGGCAACGTCATGCCGTTTCCGATGCCGATGCCTGACAAGTAAACCTGGCCCTTGTGGCGAGGGGATTTATCCCCGCTGGGGCGCGAAGCGGCCCTAAAAACCTGACACCCCAGTATTAGAGATTGATTAAGTTGGCTGCTTTGGGGGCCGCTTCGCAGCCCAGCGGGGATAAATCCCCTCGCCACAGGGGCCTTGGATTCAGGGCAGCGGCGAAAACGGCGTACGCCCGTCGGCGTTCTGCAATTCCATCAGGTATTTGCGAAAGATCTGGCCCAGCACCTGGGTCGCCACTTCCAGCTCGTCGCGGGGCATCTGCTCGGCGACTTCGTCGGCGGTGTCCAGTGCTTCTTCGGCGCCGTTGACCGCCGCCATCTTCAAGACGATGTAAGCCTGGACGTTGTTGGCCGGCACGCCTTCGCCATGGAAGAACATGCCGCCAAGCTTGAATTGCGCCTGGGCGTGGCCTTGCAGCGAGGCTTTTTCGAAATAGTCGAGGGCTTGCTTGAGGTCGCGGGGCGCGGCCTTGCCGTCATAGTAGAACTCGCCCAGCTCATATTGCGCTTGGGCATCGCCCTCGTCGGCGGCTTTTCGACAGGCGTCGAGTGCCGGTGCCAGATCTTGTGGCTGGGTGTTGAGCGTGCAACGGCCCATCGCCGGGATCAACAACGAGTTGCCGCCTGCCTGTGCGTTGGCGAGCAGGGGCTGAAGGAGCAACAGGCAGCCCAAGGCAAGGGTGCGGCCGGTGCGGTTCATGGGAATCGACTTACCTCTGAGGGGCGCGTGGACCCTCCGGGGGATCCAATAAGCGCGCATTATGAAATAAGCAGGGCCATCCTTACAAAGTCTTTACTCGTTTTTCTGCTGCGAGGGAACGATAGCGGCCACTTGTTGGGCAAATACCTGGAAAAAGGTATCCCGGGGCAATGGCCAATCACTGACGCTGGTGTCAGCCAGCGTCAGTGATTGGCCATACGTTTACTTCAGCGCAGCAAAGGCCCGCTCGGCCGCGTCGAGGGTGATCTTCAACTCCGCCTCGCCATGGGCGATGGAGGTGAAGCCGGCTTCGAACGCGCTTGGCGCCAGGTAGACGCCACCCTCGAGCATCAGGTGGAAGAAGCGCTTGAAGCGGTCGGCGTCGCTGGCCATCACGTCGTCGAAGGTCACGATGTCATCGGCGCCACTGAAGTACAGGCCGAACATGCCGCCGGCCTGGGTGGTCACGAACGGGATGCCCGCCGCATCGGCGCGTACTTGCAAGCCGTCGAGCAGGCGAGTGGTGAAGTCGCTCAGCTCGGCGTGGAAACCCGGACGGCTGATCAGGCGCAGGGTGGTCAGGCCGGCAGCCATGGCCAGCGGATTGCCCGACAAGGTACCGGCCTGGTAGACCGGCCCCAGCGGGGCGATGCATTCCATGATCGCGCGCTTGCCGCCGAAGCAGCCTACCGGCATGCCGCCGCCGATGATCTTGCCGAAGGTGCTCAGGTCCGGCGTTACGCCGTAATGAGCCTGGGCACCGCCGAGGGCGACGCGGAAGCCGGTCATCACTTCGTCGAAAATCAGTACCACGCCGTGCTGGTCGCACAGGCTGCGCAGGCCTTCGAGGAAACCCGGCGCTGGCGGCACGCAGTTCATGTTGCCGGCCACCGGCTCGACGATGATGCAGGCCACTTCCTGGCCGACTTCCCCGAGCATTTTCTCGACTTCTTCGAGGTCGTTGAACGGCAGGGTCAGCGTGTGTTTGGCAAATGCCGCCGGTACGCCCGCCGAGCTGGGCACGCCTTGGGTCAGCGCACCGGAGCCGGCCTTGACCAGCAGGCTGTCGGAGTGACCGTGGTAGCAGCCTTCGAATTTGATGATGCTGTCGCGCCCGGTGTAGCCGCGCGCCAGGCGGATCGCGCTCATGGTCGCCTCGGTGCCGGAACTGACCATGCGCACCATTTCCATCGATGGCACGATGGAGCAGACCAGATCGGCCATTTCGGTTTCCATCGCGGTCGGCGCGCCATAGGACAAGCCGTGCTCCAATTGCTTGCGCACCGCGTCCAACACGTCCGGATGGCTGTGGCCGAGGATCATCGGGCCCCACGAACCCACGTAGTCGACGTAGCGCTTGTCGTCTTCGTCGGTGACATACGCGCCCTCGGCGTGCTTGAAGAACAGCGGGGTGCCGCCGACGCTCTTGAACGCACGAACGGGTGAATTCACGCCGCCGGGGATGTGTTTCTGAGCGTTGGCAAACAGGGTTTCGGAACGGGACATGGTAGGGCTCTCGAAATCGGGAAATGACTATTTGGTTTGCAGCAGGTCGTTGAAGGCGCGGGCGCGGCGCGTCACCTCAGCCGTGCTGTCGGCGCCGAACAGGCCATGGACCACCGCGAGCAGGTCGACGCCATGGGCCACCAGCGGGGCGGCGTTTTCCAGAGTGATGCCGCCAATGGCGCACACCGGTATATGCAGTTTGATACGGGTCTGTTCGAGCAGTTCAAGGTTTGCGGCGGGCGCCCCGGGCTTGGTATTGGAATTGAAGAAGCGCCCGAACGCGACGTAGCTGGCGCCTTCCCGGACGGCCTGTTCGGCCAGTTCCAGGCTGGCGTGGCAAGTGGCGCCGACGATTGCCTTGTGCCCCAGCAACGCCCGCACCGGCGCCAGCGGGCCATCGGTCTGGCCCAGGTGGACGCCGACGCCGAGGCGTGCGGCCAGTTCGGCGTCATCGTTGATGATCAGTTGAGTCTTGTAGCGCTCGCACAGGTTGCGCAGCGCCTCGGCCTCGCGCAAGCGCCGGGCCTCGTCGCTGCTTTTGTCGCGGTATTGCAGCAGGGTCACGCCACCTTCCAGCGCGGCTTCCACATAGGCGAGGAACTTGCCGGCCAGCAACTGGCTGTCGGTGACGGCATAAAGGCCACGTAGTTTCATTCCACGGCTCCTTTGCTACGAGCAGAAATCCAGCGGCAGGCGACGCGGTACGAACTGGCCTTTGCCCAATTGTTCGGCATCGCGCAGGGTGCGCCAGGTGTAATCCAGCGCGGTCTTCACCGCGCTGGCGAGCTGTTCACCCTGGGCCAGCCGGCCGGCCAGGGCGCTGGCCAGGGTGCAGCCGGAACCGTGATAGCTGCCGGGCAAGCGCTGGCAGGTGAAGGTCTCGCGGTGTCCGTCGCGGCTGTACAGGCGATTGTGGACTTCATGTTCATCGCCGTGACCGCCGGTAATCAGCAGGTGCTTGACGAAGGGCAGCAGTTTTTCGGCGCATTCATCAGCGCTGCCTTCCGGAAGTTCGGCGAGAATGCGTGCTTCAGGAAGGTTGGGCGTGGCGATGATTGCCAGCGGCAGCAGGCGCTCGCGCATGGCGTAGCCGACTTCATCCTTGCCCAGCCGTCCGCCACCACCGGCGCGCAGCACCGGGTCGCAGACCATCGGCAGGTGTGGATGCGCCTGGAGCAGCTCGACCACTGTGTCGACCATTTCCAGCGAACCGAGCATCCCCAGCTTGACCGCCGCGACGGGCGAATCGTTGAGCACGGCATTGGCCTGGGCCATTACCCACTCGCGATCGAGTACGCGGAAATCGCTGACATTGACCGTGTCTTGCACGGTCAACGCGGTAACGGCCGGGGCGGCATGACAACCCTGGGCGAGCAGGGCTTCGATATCTGCCTGCAAGCCGGCGCCACCACTGGGGTCGTGGCCGGAGAGACAGAGGACAACGGGGCGGGAGTTGTAGATATTCATGGTGCGCGAGCTTATCACCAAACCCCATTTATCGGTGATCGGGCTCTGAGGGATTTACGCGACGTTTCCTGCTGGCGACTGCTTTTGTGGCGAGGGAGCTTGCTCCCGCTGGGGCGCGAAGCGGCCCCGAGATCTTGCGGTCGCTACGCAACCGAGCGGGAGCAAGCTCCCTCGCCACGAATGGCCCTCCAGTACCAACCTGACCAAAGCAACAGCTCTATCTCAACGCTTGGCGCTGAGACGCCCGTGCTAGAGCCTTTTGTCGGAAAAATTTCAATGGTGCAAATTGGCCATCAACGGCTATGCTACGGATGGATCCAACCAATAACAGGTAATGCCGGTTTTACGTCTACTCAGGGAATGGGGGGCTTCCTGACTCAACCGGACAGGCCACGCTGGGGCTTTAATGCGCTATTTGCTGATGTTGCTGCTGTGCTTGTCCCCCTTGGCAAGCGCCCTTGAATTCGATGAATCTACCCGAAGCCTGCCCTTGGGCCATGCCTTGCAGGTGTTCGAGGATGCCAGCGGCACGGCCACGCTCGAGGACGTCCTGGCCCAGGCCGCGGTTGGGCGCTTCAAACCCCACGACCAAGCCACGCTGAACGCAGGGTATTCGCGCTCGGCGTTCTGGCTGAAGATCGACTTGCACTACCGCCCGGGCAATCCCGGCGCCCAGCGCACCTGGCTGCTGGAGCTGGCGTATCCGCCGCTGGACCGCCTGGACCTGTATCTGGCCGATGCGCAAGGTGCCTATCGCCTGGTTCGCCAGACCGGCGATGCCTTGCCGTTCGCCAGTCGCGAGGTCCGTCAGAACAACTACCTGTTCAGCCTGGATTTCCAACCCGATCAACGCCAGACCGTGTATCTGCGCCTGCAAAGCCAGGGCTCGATCCAGGCTCCGTTGACGCTCTGGTCGAGCACCGCCTACCTGGAACAGCAGCCGGTGCGCCTGTATGTGCTGGGCATCATCTATGGCGTACTGCTGGGGATGCTGGTCTACAACCTGTTCATCTACCTGAGCGTGCGCGACACCAGTTACCTCTATTACATCTTCTATATCGCCTCGTTCGGCCTCTATCAATTGTCGGTCAACGGCGCGGCGGTTGAGTATTTCTGGCCGGACAACCCTTGGTGGGCCAACGCGGCGACGCCATTTTTCATTGGTTGCGCGGGGGTGTTTGGCAGTCAGTTCGCCCGCAGTTTCCTGCAAACCGCCCAGCACAGCCGCTGGCTCGACCGATTGCTGCTCGCGCTGATTGCCTACGGCGCGGTGGTGGTGGGCCTGTCGTTGATGACCAGCTATGCACTGGCGCTGCGCCTGGCGACGGCGCTGGCCCTGGTGTTCACCGTGGTGATTTTCGCCGCCGGCTTGTTCGCCTGGTGGCGGGGGCTGCGGGTGGCGCGTTACTTCATTATTGCCTGGTCGGCGTTTCTGCTGGGGGGCGTCGTCAATACGATGATGGTGTTGGGTTACCTGCCGAACATCTTCCTGACCATGTATGCCAGCCAGATCGGCTCTGCCATCGAGGTGGCGCTGTTGTCCCTGGCCCTTGCGGACCGCATCAACGCCATGCGCGAACAGCAGGCGCAGACGCTGTTCGACGCCGGGCAGAAACTCGAAGTGCTGAACCAGCAGTTGGCCCAGGGCAACAAGCTCAAGGACGAATTCCTCGCCACGTTGACCCATGAGTTGCGCACGCCGATGAATGGTGTGATCGGTTGCCTGGAACTGATGGAAACCGTCGAGATGGACGAGGAACTCAGCCAATATCAGCAGACCGCAGCCGGTTCGGCGCGGGACATGATGCGCATGGTCAACGGCATGCTCACCCTCACCGAGTTGCAGGCCGGCAAGCTCAAGGTCTATCCGGCGCCGTTCAGCCTGCGCAGCGTGATAGAGGCCCTGCAGGTGCAGTTCGGCGCCAACGCGGCGGCCAAGGGCCTGGATTTCAAGGTCGACGTAGCGCCCGGCCTGGCGGACCGTTTGTTAGGTGACAGCGGTAAATTGGCCCAGTGCCTGGAATGCCTGCTGGACAATGCCATCAAGTTCACCCGCGTCGGTGGCATCGCGCTGCGGGTCAGTGGCCGGACGTCGGAGCTCGATCGCCTGGTGCTGTCTTTCGCCGTGATCGATACCGGCATCGGCTTTACCGATCTGGGGGAGGCGACCCTGTACCAGCGTTTCTTCCAGCTCGACGGCTCGATGACCCGCGAATACGGCGGCCTCGGCGTCGGCCTGGCGATTTGTCGGCAACTGGTCGAATTGCTCGGCGGGCGCCTGACCCATACCTCGGAGCCGGGGCGCGGCAGTCGTTTCCAGCTGGACGTGGAATTTGACATCGCATTGCCTGTGGCCGTCCCGGCAACGTTTCCTGGCAGCGCACGCCGGGCTGCGCGCTTGCCCCAGGATTGCACGGTGCTGCTGGCCGACGACAACAACATCGACCAACTGGTGATGCGCGGCATGTTGCTCAAGCTTGGCTACCGAGTACGTACCGCCGACAGTGGCCGCGCGGCGCTGGAGCTGTTGCAGGGCGACAGTTTTGACGCGGTGCTGCTCGATTGCCAGTCGACACCATCGGATGGCGTGTCGGTCTGCTGTCAGATCCGCGCGATGTCAGGTTGCGAGGACTTACCCGTGCTGGTGGTCAGCCCGAACGTGGACCAGGCGCATTGCCCTGCGGGTAGCCTGATCGATTACCTGAGCAAACCGGTGAAATTCGAAGCACTGCAGGCGATTCTGCAACGACGGGTACTTTGTCCGAAGCAGGGTGAAAGCGCCGGCATTTAGGCGGATATGCCACTTTGATCGGCCAGGAGGCGGTGCTTAACTGACCTCTGCTGGCCGACCAAGGAGCCCCGTCATGAACCTGCACCAGTTCGCCGAAACCCACGACGTCACCAATCAACCACCGTCCCTGGATGGTGCCAACCTGTACCGTATCGACCTGCCGCTGCAAGAATGGTCGCGGCGTTTCGGCGCAGGGTGGGCACAGGCGCGGATCGACGCCTACGGTGCCCTGGCCGGCGGACCGTTGATGGAGGCGGGGTTCCTGGCCAACCAGAACAAGCCGATATTTTCCAGCCACGACCGTTACGGCCATCGTATCGACCTGGTGGAATTTCATCCTGCCTATCACGAGCTGATGCGCACCGCCATCGAACATGGCCTGCCCAGCCTGCCGTGGGCCCATCCGCAACCTGGCGCGCATGTCGCCCGCGCCTCGATGACGTACCTGCACAGCCAGGCCGAAGCAGGCACCGGTTGTCCGTTGACCATGACCTTTGCCAGTGTGCCGGCCCTGCGCCTGCAACCGGACCTGGCCGAGCGCTGGGTGCCGAAAGTGCTCGCCACCGAATACGATCCACGTAACGTCGGCATGGCCCACAAGGCCGGGGTCACTCTCGGTATGGCGATGACCGAGAAGCAGGGCGGCACCGATGTGCGCGCCAACACCACCAAGGCGTATCCGGTAGGCGCCAGTGGCCCGGGCCAGGCCTATGAGCTGGTGGGCCACAAGTGGTTCTGTTCGGCGCCGATGTGCGATGCCTTCCTGACCCTGGCCCAGACCGACAAGGGCCTGACCTGCTTTTTGCTGCCGCGCCACCGCCCGGACGACACCCGCAACCAGTTCTACATCCAGCGGTTGAAAAACAAACTCGGCAATTGCTCCAACGCCTCCAGCGAGGTGGAGTTCCGTGGTGCGCTGGCCTGGATGGTCGGCGAAGAGGGCCGAGGCGTGCCGACGATCATCGAAATGGTCGCCATGACCCGCTTCGATTGCATGGTCGGCTCCAGCGCCCTTATGCGCCAGGCCCTGACCCAGGCCAGTCACCATTGCGCGCACCGCAAGGTCGGCGGCAAGTTGTTGAGTGAGCAGCCGCTGATGCAGAACGTACTCGCCGACCTGGCCCTGGAAAGCGAAGCTGCGTTGGCGCTGAGCTTGCGCATGGGCCGGGCGCTGGATCATCTGAACGATGAGCATGAAGCCAAATTCGCCCGGCTGGTGACGGCAGTAGGCAAATACTGGATCTGCAAACGCGCCCCGGCAATGATCAACGAGGCGGCCGAATGCATGGGCGGTGCCGGCTATGTCGAGGACAGCATCCTGCCGCGCCTGTACCGCGAGGCACCGGTCAATTCGACCTGGGAAGGCTCCGGTAATGTGCAGTGCCTTGACGTCTTGCGCGCTCTGTCCAAAGAGCCGGGCGTGTTGGAAGTGCTGTTCGACGAACTGGGCGACGGCCATGGGGACAATCGCCTGGCGACCCATATCGACCGGTTGCACGCAGCGTTCAAGGACACCGATGACATCCAGTATCGTGCCCGGCAATTGACCGAAGACATCGCCGTGGGCCTGCAAGCCAGGCTGTTGCTGGAAGCGGGGAACAGCGACGTCAGCGATGCCTTCATCGCCAGCCGGCTGGGTTCCACTGGCCGGGTCTACGGCGCGTTGCCCCGCGGCCTGAATGTCGAAGCCATCGTCGCCCGCTCGACCCCGCACGGCTTCTAAACAACCCATACCCCTGTGGGAGCGAGCCTGCTCGCGAAGGCGTCGGTACATTCAGCATCGGCGTTTCCTGACACACCGCTATCGCGAGCAAGCCCGCTCCCACAAAAGGCTCCGCGCAAGGACAACTAATACGCCACTGTTCCCGTCGGCCTACGATGCAGGCAAGATGAAGGCCTGCAAGTCAGAACACAGGAAGCTGATCGTGACCGAAGCGTTTATTGTCGTTCAAACCGCCGAGCAAGCCGTGGACCGGCTGGCGGCCCTGCACGAGCGTGCGACCACTGCGCTGAACCAGGCGCTCAAGCGTTATCTCAAGGACCGCATCGAGCCGGACGCCGAGCAACGCGCATTGTTCCGCTATCCGGCCCTGCGCCTGACCTACCATTGCCATGGCGAAGTCCCGCAGACCACCCGCGCCTACGCCAAGGTCCAGCTGCCGGGCACCTACAGCGTCACCGTCACCCACCCGGCGGCATTTCGAAAATACCTGCTCGAACAGCTTGTCCCGCTGATGCACGACTTCACCGTCACCGTCGAGGTGGGCGTCAGTGAGCAGAACATTCCGTACCCGTATGTGGTGGAGCAGGGCGATGAACTGGCCGGTTCCGGTGTGACGGCGGCAGTGCTGGCGCGGGTGTTCCCCAGCACCGACCTGTCGGCCGCCACCGATGGCATCGCCGATGGCCTCTACGATTGGGAAAACACCGACCCGCTGCCCCTGGCACTGTTCGACGCCGCGCGGGTGGATTTCTCCCTGCGCCGGCTCGTGCATTACACCGGCAGCGATTGGCGCCATGTGCAGCCGTGGATTCTTCTGACCAACTATCACCGCTATGTCGACCAATTCATCGTCCACGGGCTGGAGCAGTTGCGCAGCGATCCGCGTTTCGTGCGCATGGTGCTGCCGGGCAACGTGATCATCGACAAGAACATGGATCATGGTGAAGCCTCGGCCATCGCCGCTGGCGTGGTCTGGCATCGCTACCAGATGCCGGCCTATCACTTGCAAGCCAGCGATGGCCACGGCGTGACCCTGGTGAACATCGGCGTTGGTCCGTCCAATGCCAAGAACATCACCGATCACCTGGCCGTGCTGCGTCCGCATTGCTGGCTGATGATCGGCCACTGCGGCGGCCTGCGTCAGTCCCAGACAATCGGCGATTACGTCCTGGCGCACGCCTATATGCGCCGCGATGGCATCCTCGACCGCGTGGTGCCGCCGAATATCCCGATCCCGGCCCTGGCCGAAGTGCAGCTGGCACTGCAGCAGGCGGCGGCGAACATCACCGGCGAAAAAGGCGACGAGCTGAAAAAACGCCTGCGCACCGGCACCGTGCTGACTTACGACGACCGCAACTGGGAATTGCGCTGGGCCCAGGAGCGTCCGTTGATCAACCTGTCCCGCGCCGTGGCGGTGGACATGGAAAGCGGCACCATCGCTGCCCAGGGTTACCGCTTGCGGGTGCCATACGGCACGTTGCTGTGCGTCTCGGACAAGCCGCTGCACAGCGAGATCAAGCTGCCGGGCTCGGCCAACGCGTTTTATGAGCGGGCGGTCAACCAGCACCTCAAGATCGGGATCGCGGCGCTGGACCTGCTGCGCAACGAACTCAACTCGTTGCACTCGCGCAAACTGCGCAGCTTCGACGAGCCGCCGTTCCGCTGATACCGTCCTGAAAGGTGGTTATTTAACGGTCGGGCCACTAGCATGTCGGCCTCGACCGTTGGATATTGTTGCCGCCATGCCCCGTCCTCCACGCCCCGCTTCCCGCCGCCCTGGCGCGAAGCCTCCCGCTTCCACCCCGCGCCGTGTGGCCAAGGCGCCGCCGGCCGAAGCGAAACTGATCCTGTTCAACAAGCCTTTTGACGTGCTGACGCAATTCAGCGACGGCGAAGGGCGCGCCACGCTCAAGGATTTCATCGACGTACCGGGCATCAACCCGGCCGGTCGGCTGGACCGCGACAGCGAAGGATTGCTGTTGCTGACCAATGACGGCCAGTTGCAGGCGCGCATCGCCGATCCCAAGCACAAGCTGGCCAAGACGTACTGGGTACAAGTCGAGGGTGAGCCGAGCGACGAGCAACTGCAGCGTTTGCGTGATGGGGTCGAGTTGAACGACGGTATGACGCTGCCGGCCGAGACCCGTCAGCTGGACGAACCGCAATTATGGCCGCGCAATCCACCGGTGCGCTTTCGCAAAAGCGTGCCGACGAGTTGGCTGGAACTGGTGATACGTGAAGGGCGCAACCGCCAGGTGCGGCGCATGACCGCCGCGGTGGGCCTGCCGACCCTGCGCCTGGTGCGGGTCAGGATCGGTGACTGGACGATCGAAGGGCTCGATCAGGGCCAATGGAAAGAGGTACCGGCGCGTTTATAACGAGCCGGATTCGATCAGACCGATGACCACGCTCTTGATGATGAACGCCGCCACGCCCAGGCCGAGCACGAAAAACAGGATGAACGAGCCGAAACGCCCGGCCTTGGATTTCTTCGCCAGGTCCCAGACGATGAACCCCATGAAAATGATCAGGATGCTGACCAGTCCGGTCATCATCCACTCTTCGAAAACAGCAGGATCCATCGGCGCACTCCGGCGTGGGCGGGGTTGAAAAGGCAGGGCGAGTATACGGCATGGCGGCGGGGCGCAGGATCGGGCTGCGGCGGTGTGTCGCAGCCCGGATAATCATGGGCTGCTTTTTGTGGCGAGGGAGCTTGCTCCCGCTCGACTGCGCAGCAGTCGCAAACCAGTGGAGATTTGGGGTCGCTGCGCAACCCAGCGGGAGCAAGCTCCCTCGCCACAGAAGCTCTCAGCTGCGCAGGTGAGTCAGCGGCAGCTCGGTACTGTTGAGCACCTGGTTCAGCACAAAACTCGAACGCACGCTGGTGACGCCTTCGATCCGGGTCAGGTGGCCCAGCAGCAGCTTCTGGTAATGATCCATGTCCGGCACCACCACCTTCAGTTGGTAGTCCGCGTCGATGCCGGTCACCAGGCTGCATTCAAGCACTTGCGGCAGGTTGCGGATCGCGGCTTCGAAGGTCTCGAAGCGGTCGGGGGTGTGGCGGTCCATGCCGATCAGCACATAGGCGGTCAGGCTCAGGCCGAGCATCTTGCGATCGAGCAGGGCAACCTGGCGGGTGATGTAGCCGTCGTCTTCCAATTGCTTGACCCGCCGCGAGCAGGGGGAGGGCGACAGGCCGATGCGCTCGGCCAATTCCTGGTTCGAGATGCGCGCGTCGCGCTGCAATTCCGCCAGGATGCTCAGGTCGTAACGGTCGAGTTTGCTCATTGAGCGGGCCTTTATCCGGTTAATTGCGGAAGATTATCCATCCAAGGGTAAAAATTGCGCAAGTAGTGTTTATTCAAGCAATCTTAGCAATCATCTGTCGGCGCCTCGGGCCTATGCTAACCACCAAGATCACTGCTCGGACAAACAGTCCAGTGCAGCCCGCCCAATCCGGCCGGCTGCGGTCGCAGTACCCATAGGTACTGGCAGACCCCCGAGCTGCACACTGTCCAGAAGACGGCGTGAGGTGAGCCGATGCCACAAGCGTCGCGCACGGACTAGATTCTCAAGGGGAGGCCGACGGGCCTCCCTTTTTTATGCCTGCGAAATAAACCTCGCGCCTGATAACCTGTCGCAGAACCGGCCTGGGCTTTTCCAGTCTTATTTTCAGGCCCCGAACCGCTGTGAGGAATTTCATGAAGTCGCGCATCTGGCGTTTGGCAGGTGTTGGTCTGTTGTGGGCAAGTGTCAGTGCGCAGGGAATGGCGGATGATCAGCAGAACCGTGGCGGCCCAAACGGTAATGGCCCGGGTTATTCAGGCCAGCCCCGGCCGCAAAGCAACGAGATCATTCGTGGCGATAACAGCCGACAGTTCGAGGTCCAGCCGCAATCCCCAGGTGGGCAACACTACGAGCGTCCACCGCAGGATCCCAACGTTCGCAACCGCCCGCCGCAACCGCAACCTGGTAACAACCTGCCGATCCAGGGTCGGCCCGACAGCGTGACCCAGACCCAGGAGCCGCGACCGGGCTACTACCGCGACATTCCACGGCGCAACGACGGCTATCCGAACGGCGGGCCGCGTCCAGGCCACGACAATCGGCCCGATCAGCACTGGCCCGGTCGGCCGGACGGCCATGGCAACGGTTGGGGTCAGGGGCCGCAATATCGGCCAGGGTATGTGATCGATCGTTTCCCGGATCGTAATTACCGCGTGCCTTATCGCGGCCAGGATTATTTCTATTCGGGTGGCTACTGGTATCGTCCGCAAGGGCCGCGTTATGTCGTGGTGCAGCCGCCTCGAGGCATTCGTACCCGCTATCTGCCCGATTATGCCCGTGAGGTCTGGATCGGCAGCTCGCTGTTTTTCCTCGCCGCCGGTGCCTATTACATTTATGAGGCCAACACCCGGGACTACGTCGTGGTCGAGGCGCCGGTCGCCAATCCGCAGCCGCAGCCCCAGGGCAACAGCTTCGACGTGGTGGCTTATCCGGCCAACGGCCAGTCGCCCGAGCAGGTCAACCAGGACGGCTACGATTGCTATCGCTGGGCGGTGCAGCAGAGTGGTTTCGACCCGCGCACCTATACCTACCCACCGGCGCCGGAAGTGGTGCAAACCTACCGCCGGGCCCAGGGCGATTGCTTGAGCAGTCGTGGGTATCAGGTTCAATAGAAGCAACTACAAGCTTCGAGCTTCAAGCTGCAAGACCGGCAGACTTTAGCTTGCAGCTTGAGGCTTGCCGCTTCTAGCTGCTTTTATCGGATCGGCATGCACCAGCACCTCGGCCTTCGGATAAGCGCGATGGATCGCATCGGCGGCCTGGTCGCTGATGCCATGGGCCACTGACAGGGTCAGCTCGCCCGGCAATTCCAGGTGCAACTGCACGAACCAGTGGTTGCCGGAGATTCGTGTGCGCAGGTCATGGGCGCCGACCACGCCGGGCACCGCGCAGGCCAGTTCGAGCATGTGCTGGCTGACGTCCGGCGGCAGCTCTTCATCCATCAGCACGGCGAAGCTTTCCCGGGCAATCTGCACTGCGCTCCAGAGGATGTACGCGGCGATGCCCAGGCCGAACCAGGCATCGAGCTGGTACCAGCCGAACCCTGCCAGGACCAGGGCTACCAGGATGCTGCCGTTGAGCAACAGGTCCGAGCGGTAGTGCAGCGAGTCGGCGCGCACGGCGTTGGAGCCGGTAGCGCGCACGACTCGATGCTGCAACGCCAGCAGCGCCAGGGTCAGTGCCAGGGAAAACACGATCACGCCGACGCTGAGCCAGGGCGCCTCGACCGGCAGCGGCTGCTTGAGTCGTTCGTATGCCTGCAACGCGATCAGCACCGCACTGCCGCCGATGAAGAGTGCCTGGGCCATGCCGGCCAACGATTCAGCCTTGCCATGCCCGTAGCGATGATCATCATCCGCCGGTCGCAGGGCGTAATGCACCGCCAGCAGATTGAGCAACGAGGTGACGCCGTCCAGCGCCGAGTCGGTCAGGCCGGCGAGCATGCTCACCGAGCCGCTGAGCCACCAGGCCAGCGCCTTGGCAATGATCAGAATGCACGCCACGGCCACCGATGCGCGGGTGGCCAGGCGTAGCAGGCGAGCATGTTCGGCGCTGGTGGTCATGGCGCGGTCTTCCTTGGGCTGCGCCTCTTACGCGGCGGGTACGAGACCGAGCGTGGCCAGTTGTTGCACGTTGCCCTTGTGCTGGATCAGGCGCGGGTCGTCCAGCGGGAAGCTGCGGCCCAGCTCGCGCTCCAGGATGGCTTGCAGCTTCTGATTATTGACCGTGCCGTCGGCGTTGATGGCCGGCTTGAGTTTCTCCGGTTCGATCTGCACGCTTCTGCCCGGCTCGAAATAGATCGCGCCGGTGGCGAAGTCAACGGCAAAGGCGATCAGGCCCGGGATGATGTAGAACAGCAGGCCGACGGCGTCGAGCGCGGCGATGGCCGGGTCGATCTTGCCCTCGATCTGGCCGCGACGGTCGGGGTAGAAGATCGAGCCACAGGCGCTGATCTGGGTCAGCAGGCTGGCGACCAGCACGCCGCCGATCACGCGAAAGGGAATACGCATAACAGTCTCCTGAGCAGGTAAGGGCGTTGCTGGTTGGAGTCCAGACCACGCTAAACAGTTCGCCGTTATACTCGGCCCTCTGTTTTGGAGCCAGCATGATTTCTTTGCCGATTGATGAAGTTTTACCGGCCCTGCGCCAAGCCTTGGCGTCGCGCCACGAAGCGGTGCTCGAAGCGCCCCCCGGTGCTGGTAAGACGACCCGTGTTCCCTTGGCCCTGTTGAACGAGCCGTGGCTGGCCGGGCAGACCATTCTGATGCTCGAACCCCGGCGCCTGGCGGCACGGGCGGCGGCTGAGCGCCTGGCCAGCGAGCTGGGGGAAAAGGTCGGCGAAACCGTGGGCTACCGGATTCGCCTCGACAGCAAGGTCGGGCCGAAAACCCGCATTGAAGTGGTCACTGAAGGCATCCTCACCCGTCGTCTACAGGACGACCCGGCACTGGATGGCGTGGGGCTGTTGATTTTCGATGAATTCCACGAGCGTAGCCTCGACGCCGACCTTGCCTTGGCCTTGAGCCTCAATGGCCGTGAGCTGTTTCGCGAAGACCAACCGCTGAAAATCCTGCTGATGTCCGCGACCCTGGAAGGCGAGCGCCTGGCCGGTTTGCTGGATGATGCGCCGATCCTGCGCAGCGAAGGACGCATGTTCCCGGTGACGATGCGCTGGGGCCGGCCGTTCCAGCCCGGTGAATTCATCGAGCCGCGACTGGTGCAGACCCTCCTCGAAGCGCTGCACGACGAAACCGGCAGCGTACTGGTGTTCCTGCCGGGGCAGGCGGAGATTCGCCGCGTTCATCAACAATTGGCCGAAGCCTTGGGCGAGGGCGGCAACGTGTTGCTGTGTCCACTGCATGGCGAGCTGGACCTGGCCGCCCAACGCGCCGCCATCGATCCGGCGCCGCCCGGCCAGCGCAAAGTGGTGCTCGCCACCAACATCGCCGAGACCAGCCTGACCATCAACGGTGTGCGGGTGGTGGTCGATGCCGGGCTCGCCCGTGTACCGCGCTTCGACCCGGGCAGTGGCATGACCCGCCTCGATACCCAGCGTATCTCCCGCGCCAGCGCCACCCAACGGGCCGGCCGGGCCGGGCGACTGGAGCCGGGGGTGTGTTACCGGCTGTGGTCCGAAGACCAGCATGAACAGCTGGCGGCCTACGGCAGCGCCGAGATTCTCTCGGCGGACCTGGCCGGGCTGGCCCTGCAGTTGGGCCGCTGGGGCGTGACGCCGCAGCAGTTGACGTGGCTTGATGTCCCGCCGACCGCCGCGTATGCCCAGGCGCGGGATTTATTGCAGCGCCTGGGCGCGCTGGACGGTGGACAACTGACTCGGCACGGCCAGGCCATGGCCGAGCTGCCGGCCCATCCGCGCATCGCGCACTTGCTGCTGCGGGGCCAGGCGCTGGGGCTGGCGGACATGGCCTGCAATGTCGCGGCGTTGTTGGGCGAGCGTGACATTCTTCGAGGCGCCGGCGCGGATTTGCACAGTCGCCTGGCGTTACTGTCCGGCGAGGAACGAGCGGCACGCGGCGCTCAGGGCGGTGTGCAGCGGGCGCGGCAATTGGCCCGGCAATATCGTGGCTACTTGCGCGGCAAGGCCGAGGAAGCTGTCGCCGATCCCGAGCATCCGCGCTGGCTCGGCGCGCTGTTGGCGCTGGCCTATCCGGATCGCGTCGCGCAACAGCGGCGACCCGGCGGCGCGGAATATCGCCTGGCGAATGGGCGCGCGGCGCTGTTTGCCGAGGCCGACAGCTTGATGAAGCAACCGTGGTTGGTGATTGCCGAACTGGGCAGTCGCCAAGGCCAGCGGGAAGAACGGATCTATCTGGCGACGGATTTCGATCCGGTGCTGTTCGATTCGGTGCTGGCAGAGCAAGTACGTACCGAGGACCAACTGGATTGGGACGAGCGCGAAGGCGTGCTGCGGGCCGAGCGCCAGCGCAAGGTCGGTGAACTGGTGCTCAGCCGCGAGCCATTGACCGGTCTGGATGAATCTGCCCGCAGCCGGGCGCTGGTCAACCTGGTACGCCGCAAGGGGTTGGAGTTGTTGCCGTGGACGCCGGAGCTGCGGCAGTGGCAAGCGCGGGTGGCGCTGCTGCGCCGGCTCGACCTGGATACCAAGGGCGACAGCGAGTGGCCGGATGTCAGCGATGCGGCGTTGCTGCTCAGTCTTGAAGACTGGCTGATGCCGTATCTGGGCCGGGTGTCGCGCCTCAGTCATTTTGCCAACCTGGATCTGTCGAGCATCGTCCGTAACCTGTTGCCCTGGCCTCTGCCGCAAAGGCTGGACGAACTCGCGCCGCAGCACGTGAGCGTGCCTTCCGGTTCATCGATTCGCCTGGATTACAGCGAACACCCACCTATTCTGGCGGTGCGCTTGCAGGAGCTTTTCGGCCTGGCCGACACCCCGCGTATCGCCGGTGGTCGGCAGGTGGTCAAGCTGCACCTGCTATCGCCCGCGCGCCGACCAGTGCAAGTGACCCAGGACCTGGCGAACTTCTGGCGTAGTACTTACGCCGAGGTGAAGAAGGATCTCAAGGGACGGTATCCCAAGCACTACTGGCCGGACGACCCGCTGGTGGCGGAGGCGACGGCGCGGGCCAAGCCGCGTAAGTGAAAAGGTCCGACACTTAGCCCCTGTGGGAGCGAGCTTGCTCGCGATGGCGGTAGGTCAGCAGCATCACATTAACTGACACACCGCTATCGCGAGCAAGCTCGCTCCCACAGGGATATTCGGTGAGCTTGACTACGGGGTAGCCGGCAACAGAAACCGCGCGATCACCGGCAAATGATCGGAAATGCGCAACGTATCGTCCTGCCGGACCTGGGCTTCGACCCGTTTGAGGCGGGGGCTGTAGAACAGGTAATCGACGGTCCGGTCGGGGCCGTTGAGGCCGGGGTCGTTGGGGTAGTGGGTCAGCCAGTTTGCGCGGTCGATGCCGCTGGCCTCGTTGTTGGTGGGGATCATCGGGTATTTGTCCCACAGCAGGTGCAATTCGCTGTCGGCGGAATAGGGGGAGCGTTGCTCGGTGGGCAGGCGTCGGTATTGGCCCAGGGGTAACAGGTTGAAGTCTCCCCCGGTCAGCCAGGGAGTGCCGGCGGATTCAAGCTTGTCCAAGGCCTTGGCTATCGCGCTGACTTGTGCGCGCGCCGTGTCGTCCGGCTGGGTGGCCCGCTCCAGATGTGTATTGAGCACCGCCAGTTGGCCGCCGCCGCTCAGGGGCAGGTAACTCACCAGCAAGGCATTTTTCGGCTGGAACTGGCGGGTGATGAAGTTCGCCTCGGCCACCGGCAATTGCACCCGCTCGGCGTGGTCGATGCGATAGCGGCTCAGCGTCGCCAACTGGCGACCAACGCTGCCGAAGATATGTGGGCTGGGAATGAAATCGGCTTTCCAGTCAAAAGCGCTGGTGCCGCAGGGATAGAGGTCGGCCAGCCGTTCCTGCAAGAGCTTGAGCTGGTTCTGGTAGTCGCTGGCCTTGGCGCCGTTGTCGAGTTCCTGCAACAGCACCACGTCCGGCTGCTCGTCGCGAATGACCCGTGCCACTTCGTCGAGGCTGAAGGCCATGTCTTCCGGAGTCGGGCTTTCATCGTCGCCCTCGGCCAGGTCGTGCCAGAACACGTAGCGCTTGCCAGCCAGGAACTGGACGTTCCAGGTCATCACCTTCAGGGCTTGGCCGGGCACCAGCGGTGGGGCGTTCGCGGCGCAGCTGACGGGCATCGCTTCCCGGGCCTGTGGGCGCCAGGTCGGGCCATAGATGGAAAAGGCTGCAATGCCGACGAGCAACAACAGGCCCAACAAGGTGTATCGCAGCAGACGGGTCATGGCTCGGGTTTTTCTGCAATCAACATGAACATTCGGAACAGCACCACGGTGGTGAACAGTTGCAGGAAACTGTGGACGCTGTCGATCAGCAAACTGATGAAGGGGTTCTGCGGCGGCGGATATACCGAGACGCTGGCGCCCTTGAGCAGCCACAACGGGACCATTACGGCGAGGATGCATAACAGGATTCGCCAGAAATTGCCTCGACTCAGGCGCGCGCTTTCCTTCATGGCCGCCAAGGGCGCCATGCCCCGCAAAACCAACAGGTATTCACCGAAGGCGAGGACGACCATCAGCCACAGCCCCGGCAGGAAGTACAAGGAAATGCCGATCAGGATCAGCAACGTATTAAGGGCGGTCAGCAAGGCGAAGCGCGGCCACTGGAGGAGGGCTGCCGCAAGCAGGTCACGGGCACGCGGGGCTTCGCCGCGACTGCGGGCATCGAGAAACAGGATCAACGCCGCGGTATACAGCGGGTACACGAGGAGACCGACGATCACGCTGTAGCCGGAGAAACCGTCGGCGCCGATGGCGCTGTCCACCCCTTGTTGCAGGACCGCCTCAAGTATTACCAGCGGCAGGCACAGCTGAGCGATCCGGCCCAGGTTGCGCTTGAAAAAATACAAGGAGTCACGCAGTACTTCTAACGGATTCATGAGTCGGTATCGCAGTTCGAAAAAGCGGTCCGACACTTTAACCGATCAAGCGACCGCACAAGCAAACGTAAACATCAGGTAAAGACCATTGAAAGCTTGCTGCGCAACCCCATTACTGAATCGCACCGGTCTTTGCGACCGGCCTGGTTTTAATCCGGCAATCTGATGAGGTCGCCATGAACAGCGAAGAACAAACCCTGATCGATGGACTGTTTTCACGGCTGCAGCAGGCCGAAAAGGATTCAGCCCCGCGCGACGCCCAGGCCGAGGCGCGGATCAAGGAACACTTGGCCAACCAGCCTGCGGCGGGCTATTTCATGGCCCAGGCGATCCTGGTGCAAGAGGCGGCGATCAAGCGCCTGGACGAGCAGAACAGACAGCTCGCCCAACAGGTCGAGCAATTGCAGGGCGAATTGCAGCAGGCCCGCAGCCAGACTTCGGCGCCAAGCGGCGGCGGTGGTTTCCTTTCGAGTATCTTCGGTGGCAGCAACCGCGATTCACGGCCAGCAAGCGCACCGGCATCCAGCGGTGGCGGCTGGCGCGAACCTGCGCGGCCTTCCTTCAACGCACCGGCCCAGCCAGGCTTTGGCGCTGCGCCCGGCAACTATGCCGCGCCGCAACAGCAGGCCCCGGCGGCGGGCAGCTTTCTCGGTGGCGCCTTGAAAACCGCGGCGGGCGTGGCCGGTGGTGTGATGCTGGCCCAAGGCATCAGTAGCCTGTTCCACAGCAATCAACCCCAGGAGATCGTCGAGGTCCTCAAGGAAGAGCCGGCCCAGCCGGTCAATGACACCGCCAACAACGGTGACACCGGTTGGGACGATGATCAGCGCGTGGCCGACAGCGATAGCGACGGCAACAATAGCTACGGCAACGATCAGGGCGGTTTCAGCGACGCCGACTACAGCGACGATTTGTCCTTGTTCGGCGACGACGACTCTTTCGTCTGATCCGCCGTTCGTCCGGGGCGCCCTGGCGCCTCGGGCCGATTATTCGCGGAACGCTCCTCGAGACTGGCATACTGGGCGACTTTTCGGCCCGGGTGGCCTGCGTGCGTGTGCATTCAAGAGGAAACGCGGTGAAAAAAATCGCAGTGTTCGCCGATGTCCAGAACCTCTACTACACCGTGCGCCAAGCCTATGGCTGCCATTTCAACTACGCGGCGCTGTGGGCCGATGTGAGCAAGCAGGGGCAGATCGTCGAGGCCTATGCCTACGCGATCGATCGCGGTGACAGCAAGCAACAGCAGTTCCAGCAGATCCTGCGCAACCTGGGGTTCACCGTGAAACTCAAGCCCTATATCCAGCGCAGCGACGGCTCGGCCAAGGGCGACTGGGACGTGGGCATCACCCTGGACATCATGGACGCCGCCGACCATGTCGACGAGGTGGTCCTGGCCTCCGGTGATGGCGATTTCGACATGTTGCTCGAACGCATCATCAGCAAACACGGCGTGCAGGCTGTGGCCTATGGAGTACCTGGGTTGACCGCCAACTCGCTGATTCGCGCCGCCAGCCGCTACGTGCCGATCGAAGGCGCGTTGCTGCTCAAGAACTGATTTTCAAGGAGCCCCACCGGTTTGGAACGCATCGCAGTCATCGACTTTGAAACCACCGGCATTACCCCGAGCAGCGGTTGCCGGGCCACCGAAATCGCCGTGGTGATCCTTGAGCAAGGCCGGATAGTCGACCGTTACCAGAGCCTGATGAACGCTGGCGTGCGCGTCCCGGCCTTCATCGAGCAGCTGACCGGTATCAGCAATGCCATGCTGCGCAGCGCACCGCCAGCGGAAGAGGTCATGAACGAGGTCAACGAGTTCGTCGGCATTACGCCGTTGTTGGCCCACAACGCCGCGTTCGACCAGAAGTTCTGGGACTTCGAACTGGGACGAATCAAGCGCACCCGCCTGCAGAGTTTTGCCTGTTCACTGCTGTTGGCCCGACGCCTGATGCCAGCGGCGCCGAACCACAAGCTCGGCACGCTCAACGCTTTCGCCGGCCTGCCCCACACCGGCCAGGCTCACCGGGCCATGGCCGACGCCGAAATGGCCGCCAACCTCACCGCGCACCTGGCCTCGGAGCTGCGGCAAAAGCATGGGTTGCGGGAGCTGTCCCATGACCTGCTGTGCAGCTTGCAGAAGGTGCCGGCAGCGAAGATCAACGAGCATCTCAGGCGCCATCGCGGGTTCTGAACACTGCACAACTCTCCCGTGGGAGCGAGCCTGCTCGCGAAAGCAGAGTGTCAGCCACCACAGATGTTGGCAGGGCGGACGCCTTCGCGAGCAAGCTCGCTCCCACAGGGTTCGATGGCTACTCAGATGATGCGTACAGCACAAGCTCCATTGTGGGAGCGAGCTTGCTCGCGAAGGCGGTGTGTCAGTCGGCATCGATGTTGGCTGGTCTGTAGCTTTCGCGAGCAGGCTCGCTCCCACGGGGTGGATTGTGTTGATGAGTCATTTACTGTGTCTTGAAAAGTGTATGGCTCGGATAAACAGATTTTGTAACTTAATTTCTGTCGATTGCCTTTTTAGAATGACAGGTTTCATCGTCCTGACTTCGAGCTGAACATGCCTGGCCCACGCCGTTTTCCGTTGCCATTGATCGCTGCCTTCTTCGCCTTGTACGTCATCTGGGGATCGACCTATCTGGTGATTCGCATCGGCGTCGAGCATTGGCCGCCCTTGCTGCTGGCCGGGATTCGTTTCGTGATCGCCGGGTCGTTGATGTACGGCTTCTTGCGCTGGAAGGGCGCGCCGGCGCCGACCTGGGCGCAATGGAAGGCCGGGGCGCTCATTGGCGTGTTGCTGCTGACCTTCGGCAATGGTGCGGTGAGTATCGCCGAGCATACAGGCGTAGCTTCGGGCGTGGCGGCGCTGGCCGTGGCGACGGTGCCGTTGTTCACCTTGCTCTGCGGGTATTTCTGGGGTGCACGCAATACCCGTCTCGAGTGGGCGGGGATTGTGTTGGGGTTGATCGGCATTGCCATGCTCAACCTGGGTTCCAACCTGCAGTCGAGCCCGTTGGGGGCGGCTTTGCTGGTGTTCGCCGCCGCCTCGTGGGCCTTCGGTTCGGTGTTGAGTAAACATGTGCAACTACCCGCAGGCGCCATGGCCAGCGCCGTGGAGATGCTGGTGGCCGGCGTGGTGCTGTTGATCGGCAGCTTCGCCAGTGGCGAGCGCCTGGAAAGCATGCCGCCGCTGGAAGGCTGGTTCGCGCTGGTCTATCTGATCGGTTTTGGTTCGATCATCGCCTTCAACGCCTACATGTACTTGCTCAAGCATGTGCGTCCGGCCGCAGCCACCAGCTACGCCTATGTCAACCCGGCGGTGGCGGTGTTGCTGGGGATCGTCTTCGCCGGGGAAACCATCGGTATCGAAGAGGCCTTGGCGATGCTGGTGATTATCAGCGCCGTGGTCCTGATCGGGTTGCCGCAGTGGCGCAAGCCCAAGCCCGCACCGGCCGAATCATGATTTAGGGTAAACTGCCGCGCATTGCACACCTTGCGCTGATTTTTCCTACGGTATCTCCATGACTTTCGCCACTCTTGGCCTGATCGAACCCCTGCTGCGCGCCCTCGAGACGCTCGACTACCAGACGCCGACCCCGGTCCAGGCCCAAGCCATGCCGGCGGTGCTCGCCGGTCGCGACCTGATGGCCGCAGCCCAGACCGGCACCGGCAAGACCGCCGGTTTCGCCGTGCCGCTGTTGCAGTTGTTGACCACCGAAGGGCCGAAAGTTGCCGCCAACTCGGTGCGCGCGCTGATCCTGGTGCCGACCCGCGAGCTGGCCGAGCAGGTCCACGAAAGCGTGCGCCAGTACGCGCAGAACCTGCCGCTGAGCACCTACGCCGTGTACGGCGGTGTCAGCATCAACCCGCAAATGATGAAGCTGCGCAAAGGCGTCGATCTGTTGGTCGCCACGCCGGGCCGCTTGCTCGACCTGTTCCGCCAGAACGCGCTGAAGTTCAACCAGTTGCAGACCCTGGTGCTGGACGAGGCCGACCGCATGCTCGACCTGGGCTTCTCCGAAGAACTGGCGAACATCTACAAGGCCCTGCCGAAGAAGCGCCAGACCTTGCTGTTCTCGGCGACCTTCTCCGATGCGATCCGCCTGCTGGCCGGGCAGATGCTCAACGACCCGCTGAGCATCGAAGTGAGCCCGCGCAACGTGGCCGCCAACACCGTCAAGCAATGGGTGGTGACGGTGGACAAGAAGCGCAAGCCGGAACTGTTCATTCACCTGATGCGCAAGCACAAGTGGAAGCAGGTGCTGGTATTCGCCAAGACCCGCAACGGCGTCGATGCACTGGTGGAAAAACTCCAGGGCCTGGGCGTCAACGCCGATGGCATCCACGGCGACAAACCCCAGGCGACCCGCCAGCGTGCGCTGGATCGTTTCAAGGCCAGCGAAGTGCAGATCCTGGTGGCCACCGACGTCGCGGCCCGTGGCTTGGACATCGAGGACTTGCCGCTGGTGGTGAACTTCGATTTGCCGATCGTCGCCGAGGACTACATCCACCGTATCGGCCGTACGGGCCGCGCGGGTGCCACCGGTCAGGCGATTTCCCTGGTCTGCGCCGATGAAGTGAATCTGCTGTCGGCTATCGAAACCCTGACCCGTCAGGCATTGCCCCGACAGATGGAACAGGATTTTGAACCTGAGCATCGCGTGCCGGAAACCGATGCCAGCGGCCAGGTGATCAAGAAACCGAAGAAGCCGAAGAAACCGAAAGCTTCCGGTGGTGGCGGCAAGCGCAACCTTGGCAAGTGGGTAGACAGTGGCGACTCGGGGCCGGTGGAGCCTTCGGTGAAACCAGTGCGAAAAGTGCCAGTGTTCAATACCGGACCGCGCAAGCGTAAGCCTTGACGGACTGCTGCGTCGGATAGATTGCTTTCGCGAGCAGGCTCGCTCCCACAAGGGCTCTGTGGTGTTCACCGCTCTGGTGTCCAGCGCCCGATCTCTGTGGGAGCGAGCCCGCTCGCGAAGGCGACAACAAAGATTTCAAGCCTGGCGCTGCAACCACTCCACCATCCCCAACCCCGCCGCACGACCGCTGGCAAAGCATCCCGTAAGCAAGTACCCGCCGGTCGGCGCTTCCCAATCGAGCATCTCTCCCGCGCAGAAAACGCCGGGCACTTGCTTGAGCATCAGTCGCTCATCGAGTGCTTCGAACGTCACGCCGCCGGCACTGCTGATGGCTTCGTCCAGCGGACGGGTTTTCACCAGCGTGACCGGCAACGCCTTGATCGCCTGGGCCAGCCGCGCCATGTCGGTAAAACAATCGGCTGAAGTCAGTTCCCGTAACAACGCCGCCTTCACCCCGTCGAGCCCCAACTGGCTGTGCAGATGCTTGGCCATCGAGCGAGAACCGCGAGGCTTGCTTAATGCCAGGAGAATCTTGTCCACAGGCCGGCCCGGCAGCAGGTCCAGATGAATGGTCGCGCTGCCGTGTTGGTTGATAGCCTCACGAATCCGCGCCGACAGCGCATAGATCAGGCTGCCCTCGATGCCGGTGACGGTGATGACGCATTCGCCGAGGCGTGGCACGTCATCGTCGAGGCCGATGGCAATGTTCTTCAGTGGGGTGCCGGCAAATTTGGCGATCAGCAGATCGCTCCAGCCCGGCACATCGAACCCGCAGTTGCTTGGCTGCAAGGGCGCGAGGGCCACGCCGCGCTGTTCCAGCGGCAACATCCAGGCACCGTCGGAGCCCAGGCGTGACCAACTGCCGCCTCCCAGCGCCAATAAGGTCGCGTCGGGCTGTAGGGCCTTTTCCCCGTCCGGGCTGGCAATGCGCAGGCTGCCGTCGGCATTCCAGCCAAGCCAGCGGTGGCGCGTATGAATCACCACGCCGGCATCGCGCAGGCGCTTGAGCCAGGCGCGCAGCAGCGGGGCGGCCTTCATATCGGTAGGAAATACCCGCCCGGAGCTGCCGACAAAGGTGTCGATGCCCAGGCCATGAATCCATTCGCACAACTCATCGGCGCCGAATGCCCGCAGCAGCGGGGCGATATTCGGCGTGCGTTCGCCGTAGCGGGAGAGGAACGCCGGGAAGGCTTCCGAGTGAGTGATGTTCATGCCGCCGACACCGGCCAGCAGAAATTTCCTGCCCACCGATGGCATGCCGTCGTACAGGTCGACCTGGAGGCCGGCCTGGCTCAACACCTCGGCCGCCATGAGGCCGGCGGGGCCGCCGCCGATAATGGCGATGTTTGGGGTGGAAGGCTTGGTGGTCAAGGTCATGATCGGGCTGTGGGGGCAGGAGTAGGCGGGGCATTCTATCAGCACGGATCCCTGTGGGAGCGAGCCTGCTCGCGAATGCGGTGTGTCAGTTACATGACCATCAACTGGCGCACCGTATTCGCGAGCAGGCTCGCTCCCACAGGGGGATATATGGATGCGTGGAAAGTCTGGTTAAAAAACAGCCAAGCTCTTGCGAGCTATAGAGGGCATAGGTTGCAGGCCCTTTCGCTCAGGTTATCCACAGGCCGCTCCACAGGCATTGTGGGTAACGCACCCCGGCTTCAATGACAACCTGATGACGTCCAGACCTTCTGTGCGCTGTGGTGCAGGATTCCGTGCCGGCGGGCCAAGGCCTTGCGGTCCTTGCTGTAGCCGCCGCCGATCACGCCGACTACCGGAATGTCCCGGCCCAGGCAATGGCGCATGACGCTCTCGTCCCGGGCGGCGAGGCCTTCGTCGGTCAGCTTCAGGTAACCGAGGGCATCGTCCTTGTGCACATCGACGCCAGCGTCATAGAGCACCAGATCGGGCTGATAGAGCGGCAGCAGGTAATTGAGCGCGTCATCGACGACTTTCAGGTAGGCGGCGTCCTCCATGCCCATCGGCAGGGGAATATCCCAGTCGCTTTGCGCCTTGCGTGCAGGAAAATTCTTTTCGCAGTGCAAGGAAACTGTCACGGCGTCGGGAGTGTCATGGAGTATTCGAGCCGTACCGTCGCCCTGATGCACGTCGCAATCGAAAATCAGCACTCGCGAGACCTGACCGCTGGCGAGGAAATAGCGGCTGATCACCGCCAGGTCATTGAAGATGCAAAATCCGGCCGGGTGGTCGTAGTGGGCGTGATGGGTACCGCCGGCCAGGTGACAGGCCAATCCGTGTTCGAGGGCCTGCTCGGCGGCCAGCAGTGATCCGCCGACGGCGCGTACCGTTCGGCGAGCCAAGGCTTCGCTCCAGGGCAGGCCGAGGCGCCGTTGGTCTTCGCGGGACAACTCGCCGCCCATGTAGCGTTCGATATAGGCGCGATCGTGGGCCAAGGCGAGGATGTCCGGCGGGCATAGGGCCGGACGCAGCAGGTCCGCGTCTCGGGCCAGTCCGCTGTCCACCAGGTGATCGCGCAGCAGGCGGAACTTGTCCATGGGGAAACGGTGCTCCGCAGGGAATTCGGGGCTGTAGTCTTCGTGGTAGATCAGCGGTAGCGGCATGGTGTTTTCAGTGGCGGGTGAGTGACGGATCCTACCAGCGATGTAGACTCTGGGCATGGAAAGGGAGTGAAGATGGAGCCGATATTGGAAGTGGAAAGCGCACGGCTGATTCTGCGGCAGTGGCGCGATGAAGATCTGCCGGCGTTTGCGGCGATGTCTGCCGATCCGCAAGTGATGCGTTATTTTCCGGCCCCCCTGAGTCGCCTGGAAAGCGCTGCGTTGATCGGCCGGGTGCGCGGGCATTTTGCCGAGCATGGTTTTGGTTTGTGGGCATTGGAGCGCAAGGACACCGGTGCCTTCATCGGTTTTACCGGGCTGGGCGTGGTCGGGTTCGATGCGCATTTCACCCCGGCGGTGGAAATCGGCTGGCGCCTGGCGCGCGAACACTGGGGGCTGGGGTATGCCAGCGAAGCCGCATGGACCGCGTTGCGTTGCGCCTTCGACCGCCTGGGCCTGGATGAAGTGGTGGCGTTTACCGCTGTGGATAACTTGCCTTCGCAGAAGGTCATGCAGGCCATCGGCATGCAGCACAATCCGGACGATGATTTCGAACACCCAAAGCTCGCGGTCGGTCATCCATTGCGTCACCATGTGCTCTATCGCATCAATCGTGAGCAATGGTTGCAGACCCTTCACGGTTAACCGACACGGACGTTTACAATGCCCGCCAAAATGGCCCGGGCCAATTATCGATCCGCCGCCGCAGCACAGCCTGCGCGGTTTTGTGCTGTGTGAGGAAAATCTGAATGAGCCACGTGTTGGAAGATCTGGTCGACCTGCTGACCCTGGAACCGATCGAAGAGAACCTGTTTCGCGGTCGCAGCCAGGACCTGGGCTTTCGCCAGCTGTTCGGCGGCCAGGTGCTGGGCCAGTCGCTGTCGGCGGCCAGCCAGACCGTGGAAGAGGCGCGCCATGTGCATTCGATGCATGGCTACTTCCTGCGTCCGGGCGATGCGGCGTTGCCGGTGGTCTATCAGGTGGATCGCGTGCGTGATGGCGGCAGCTTCAGCACCCGACGGGTCACGGCGATCCAGAAGGGCAACCCGATCTTCACCTGCAGCGCGTCGTTCCAGTACGACGAGCAGGGCTTCGAGCACCAGAGCACGATGCCGCAGGTCGTCGGGCCGGAAAACCTGCCCTCGGAACTGGAACTGACCCAGCAGCGCGCGCACCTGTTGCCTGAACACATGCGTGAAAAACTGCTGTGCCCCAAGCCGATCGAGGTGCGCCCGGTCACCGAAAAGGACCCGTACAACCCGCAACCGGCCGATCCGGTCAAGTACGTGTGGTTTCGTGCAGATGGCGCCTTGGCGGATTCCCCGGCCCTGCATAAATACCTGCTGGCCTACGCGTCGGATTTCGGCCTGCTGACCACCTCGTTGCTGCCTCATGGCAAATCGGTCTGGCACAAGGACATGCAGGTCGCCAGCCTCGACCACGCGTTGTGGTTCCATGCCGACCTGCGCGCCGATGACTGGTTGCTCTACGCCATGGACAGCCCCTGGGCCGGTAATTCCCGTGGTTTCTCCCGCGGCAGTGTGTTCAATCGTGCCGGGCAACTGGTGGCCTCGGTGACCCAGGAAGGCCTGATCCGCCATCGCAAGGACTGGGCATGAGCCTGGCCGATGTGCGGCACTGGGTGTTCGACATGGACGGCACGCTGACCATCGCCGTGCATGATTTCGCCGCGATCCGCGTGGCCCTGGCGATTCCGCCTGAAGACGACATTCTCACGCATCTGGCGGGATTGCCCGCTGAAGAAGCCGCGGCCAAACATGCCTGGTTGCTGGAACACGAGCGGGACCTGGCGCTGGGCTCCAGGCCCGCGCCGGGGGCGGTGGAGCTGGTCCGCGAGTTGGCCGGGCGTGGTTATCGCCTGGGCATCCTGACGCGCAATGCCCGCGAGCTCGCCCACGTGACGCTTGAGGCGATCGGCCTGGCCGATTGTTTTGCCGTGGAGGACGTTCTCGGCCGTGATGAAGCGCCGCCCAAACCTCATCCCGGTGGCCTGTTGAAACTGGCCGAGGCCTGGAACGTGGCGCCCGAGACCATGGTGATGGTGGGCGACTACCGCTTTGACCTCGACTGCGGTCGCGCGGCGGGGGCGCGGACGGTGCTGGTGAATCTGCCGGACAATCCCTGGCCTGAGCTGACAGACTGGCATGCGCGTGATTGCGCCGAGTTGCGGCGGATGCTTTCGGCTTGATTCGGGCGGTGCCTGACTTGCCGCTTTCGCGAGCAGGCTCGCTCCCACAGCGATTCAGGACCAGTGCAGATCCCCTGTGGGAGCGAGCCTGCTCGCGAAAGGGTTTCCCGGTCGACACAACGCTCACTGCCCAAACAACACCTTCAACCCCTCCGGTGAATTGAACATCCCATCCCCATCATGCCCAACCCCGGGCACTTCGATCAGTCGCTGATTCAACCCTTGCGGGTGACGCCGGGTCAGGTAGTCAAAGAAGAAATGCCCCCGTAGCAGCCGATAAGCCCCTTGTGTCTGCGCTTCACAACCTTTATCCAGCGCCGGATGTTCCGGGTCGATGTCCTGTTGCCCCAGCAGATAGACGATGTCGCGCGTGATGTAGCGATTTTCCAGCTGGGCGGGCGTTTGCCCGGTAGCGTAGGCGGGCAGGTTCTCCAGGCCGTATTTCCAGCGATCGAAGCCTGGGCAACTGACCGGGTCGAACGCCATGGGCCGCTGTGCGTCCAGGTAGGCATAGGACGAAGGGTTGGCGATCACGAACCGTGGGCTGATGCGATAAGTGCCATGGGCAAGCAGGGCATAGCGCTGCACCACTTGGGCGCCGCCGGAGTGGCCGGCGATGACGATGTCTTTCACTGCGGGAAACTGCTGGCGGTCGCTGACCCGCGCAACGATGTCGTCCAGCACCTGGAATGAACTGAGCGGTTTCGGCCCCGTGGACAGGCCTCCCGCCATCCAGTCGTTGCCCTGCCAGCGCAGGATTTCAGCAGGCAACTGATGGCGCGCTACGTCATGTTCGTTGAGAAATTGTGGGGCAATGATCAACGTCGTCGCCGACTGACCGGCCTGTGCCGCGGCTTTTTCAGCGCTGTGCAAGTAAGTATCGGCATTGCGTAGCCGACCATGGAGGATGATCAGCACCCGCTCGATCGAGGCCGGTGGCGGGCTGACACCGACGGCCATGGCGCCGCCCCTGATCTGCAAGCGTCCCTCGGCGATCACCTTGACGCCGTGTTCCTCGGCCTGGGCTACGGCGCAGCACAGCACCAGCCCGATCAATGCCCGCCACTTCATCTACAGGGTTTTCGCCGCGAAGGTGTCGCACTGGCTGACCTGGCCTTGAGAAAAACCGGTCTTGAACCAGCGCACCCGTTGTGCCGAAGTGCCGTGAGTAAACGAGTCCGGCACCACGCGGCCCTGGCCTTGTTGCTGAAGACGATCGTCGCCAATGGCATTGGCGGCGGTCAAGGCCTCTTCGATATCGCCCGGTTCAAGCCAGTTCAGGCGCTTTTGTGCGTGGTTGGCCCAGACGCCCGCCAGGCAATCGGCCTGCAACTCTTGGCGCACCAGCAAACCACCGTCGCCTTCCATTTGCCGGCCTTGCTGGCGCGCTTCCTGGATTTTCGCCGACACGCCGAGCAGCGTCTGCACGTGGTGGCCCACTTCATGGGCGATGACGTAGGCTTGGGCAAAGTCTCCGGCGGCGGAAAAGCGCTGGGACATTTCCTTGAAGAAACTCATGTCCAGGTAAACCTGCCGGTCCGCCGGACAGTAGAAGGGGCCGGTCGCCGAGGAAGCCAGGCCGCACGCGGAGTTGACCCGACCGCTGAACAGCACCAGCTTCGGTTGCTGGTACTGGCGCCCGGCCTGTTGGAAAACCTGGCCCCAGGTGTCTTCGGTATCGCCCAGGATGGAGCGCACGAATTCAGCCTGTTCGTCGTTGGCCGGTGGCGCCTGGCGCGTTTGCGAAGGAGCGGGCGCGGAAGCCTGGTCCATCTGCCCGGTCAGTTGCCCGAGAATCTGCATGGGGTCCTGGCCGGTGATCCAGCCGATGCCGACGATCAGGATAATGGCCGTCAGGCTCAAGCCCTTGCCGCCACCAAAACGCATCCCGCCGCCGCCCCCACCGTCACCGCGGGCGTCCACCACGTTGTCACTGCGGCGACCTTTTTTCCATAACATGTGGGGAATCCTCTGGATGACGTGCGAAGAATGGCAGCTGTGGCGAAGAGTCTAGCTTTCAGGAGCGCAAGGTGCGCGCATGCTTGAGCTTTCAGGCAACTGACAGGGATTTTGGTTCATCGGTGCGCCGGTCCTGCCCGAGAGTGGAATTTTCATTACACTTCGGATCAGAACTATCGGAATCCTCGCTGGCCCAACAAGTGCATCAAGGATCACGGCCTTTCATCAAGCAACGCAGGTTTCCCTCATGACCGTCAGCACTCCGCTCTCCGGCGTCAACCAGGCTTTCAAGGGCATCGTGCTTATTCTGGTCGCAACGTTCCTGTTCTCCAGTCACGACGCATTGTCCAAATATCTCTCGGGTTTTTATCCGATCATCATGGTGGTCTGGGCCCGTTACGTGGTGCACACGTTGTTGATGGCGGGCATTTTCCTGCCGCGCTCGGGGCTGCGGGTGCTGCGGACCAAGCGTCCGTTGTGGCAACTGGCCCGGGCGTTGTGCCTGTTGGGCACCAGTCTGTTTTTCACCACGGCGCTGATGTACATCCCCTTGGCCGAGGCGACCGCGGTCAACTTCCTCGCCCCCGTGCTGGTCACCGCGCTGTCAGTGCCGTTGCTGGGCGAACACGTGACGCGCGGTCAGTGGATCGCGGTGATCTTCGGTTTCATCGGGGTGCTGATCATCGTTCACCCCGGTGGTGATCTGTTCACGCCGGCGGTGCTGTTGCCGTTCTGTTCGGCGCTGTTTTTCTGCTTCTACCAATTGCTCACGCGCAAGCTCAGCGAGATCGACAGCCCGACCACCAGTAACTTTTTCGCAGGACTGTGCAATACCCTGGTGATGAGCGCGCTGGTGCCGTTCTTCTGGCAAGTGCCCAGCGTGACCCACGGCTTGATGATGCTCGCATTGGGTGCCTGCGGGATGACCGCGCACCTGATGCTGACCCAGGCCTTCCGCTTCGCCGCCCCGGCGCTGCTGGCGCCGTTCGGGTATTGCCAGATTATTTTCGCCGGGCTGCTCGGCTGGCTGTTGTTCAGCCATACGCCGACGCTGACCACGGTGGTGGGTATCGTCCTGATCTGCTTGAGTGGATTGGCAGCGGCGTGGCAGCAGCGGCGCAAGTAAAGCTCAAGCCATTTATGGCTGGCACAGGCTTTTGTGGCGAGGGAGCTTGCTCTCGCTGGGCTGCGAAGCGGCCCTCGCTTTTTTACGATTGCTGCGCAATCGAGCGGGAGCAAGCTCCCTCGCCACGGGTAAATCGCTGTCCGTTAGTTCACGGTCAGTTTTCCAGGGTCGGAACCTTGCGCGGCGCCATGAAGTACATCCAGATCAGCGCAATGAAATACATCGCCGGAATCAGGGTGAACAGCACCGTGTAGTTGTTATTGGTGACGGTCAGGATGTGCCCCACCAACTGGGTCATGAACATCCCGCCGATGGCCGCGCACATGCCGCCGAAGCCGAACACCGTGCTCATCATGTGCTTGGGCGTGTAATCCATCACCAGGCTCCAGATATTTGCCGTCCAGGCCTGGTGCGCGCCGATGGCCAGGGAAATGGCAAACACCGCCACCCACAGGCTGCTGGAGCCGGCGGCCATGATCACCCCAACGATGCAGCAGGCGAACAGCAGCATGGAGACCAGTCGCGCCTTGATCGGGTTGACCCCGCGACCGATCAGGAACGAGGACAGGATCCCGCCGCCGACGCTGCCGAAGTCGGCGGTCAGGTAGATGATGATCAGCGGGATGCCCATCTGGGTCACGTTGATGCCCAGGTTGTATTGCTGGTTGAGAAACGGCGGCAGCCAGTAGAGGTAGAACCAGAACACCGGCGCGGTAATCGAGTAGGCCAGGGCGAAGGCCCAGGTGCCGCGCATGCGCAGGATACGGGAGAACGGTACGCGGACCTGGTCCGGTTCTTCCTGGGCCTGGATGTAGTCCAGTTCCGACTGTTTGACGCTGGGGTGATCTTCCGGGTTGAAATATTTCAGGCCCCAGAACAGCAACCAGATCCCGCCCAGCGCGGCCATGCACAGGAACGCGGCCTGCCAGCCCCACACGTGCAGGATCAGCGGCAGCAGCATCGGCGTGAACATCGCGCCAACGTTGGTGCCCGCGTTGAAGATACCGGTGGCCACGGCCCGTTCGCCGGCCGGAAACCACAGCCGCGTGGTCTTGACGCAGGCCGGGTAATTGGCGGCTTCGGTCAGGCCGAGGATGAAGCGGCAGACCATGAAGCCCACCGCCGAAGTGGCCAGGCCATGGGCGCCGGTTGCCAGGCTCCAGAGCAGCACGGCGCAGAAGAACACACGCTTGACGCCGATCCGGTCGATCAGGCGACCTTGCAGCAGGAAGCCGACCGCATAACCGACCTGGAACCAGAAGTTGATATTGGCGTAGTCCATCGCCGTCCAGCTCATCTCCTTGGCCAGGATCGGCTGCATGACCCCAAGGGCGGCGCGGTCGATGTAGTTCAGGGTGGTGGCGAAAAACACCAGGGCAAGCATGCCCCAACGGGTCTTGCCCACGGCCATGGCGCCACGGATCTTGTCGCCGATGCCGTCTTGGGCGGCACTCAGGCCGGGGGCCAGGCGGGAACTCTGGGAAGGAATCATAGGTGCACCCGTTCTTGAAATTCTTATGGTGTGGTCTGGGTCTGCATTGAGGCTCGCGCCGCAACCCGGCGTCAATGTGGGGGTCGATGGTGCGCAGTGGACAAAAAATCGTCAATTCGCTCATCGGGCATTGTGTTCGATAATCGCCCAAAAAACTAACCGGATGGTACATATTAAATTGCCCAAAAAAACCGACCGCTCAATAATCGGCTGACTCTTTCAAAAGCGGCGCACCTTGTGTAGCCGATGCCTGTCCCGGGAGCCGAAGTCATGCAGCGTTCCATTGCCACTGTTTCCTTGAGCGGTACCCTGCCGGAAAAACTCGAAGCGATTACCGCCGCTGGTTTCGACGGCGTGGAAATTTTCGAGAACGATCTCCTGTATTACGACGGCAGCCCTCGGGAAATCAGGCAGATGTGCGCCGACCTGGGTATCGCCATCACCTTGTTCCAGCCATTTCGGGATTTTGAAGGCTGCCGCCGGGATCGTCTGGCGCGCAACCTCGACCGCGCCGAGCGTAAATTCGATCTGATGCAAGAGCTGGGCACCGATCTGGTGCTGGTGTGCAGCAATGCCTCGGCCGACAGTGTCGGCGACGAACAGATACTGATCGATGACCTGCGTTTGCTGGCGGAGCGTGCCGGTGCGCGGGGCCTGCGCATCGGCTATGAAGCGTTGGCCTGGGGCCGCCACGTGAATACTTATCAACAGGTCTGGAACATCGTGCGCCAGGCCGATCACCCCAGCCTGGGCGTGCTGCTCGACAGCTTCCACACCTTGTCCCCCAAGGGCGACCCGAGCGCCATCGCCGAGATTCCCGGGGAGAAGATTTTTTTCGTGCAGATGGCCGACGCACCGATCCTGGCGATGGACGTTCTGGAGTGGAGCCGGCATTTTCGCTGTTTCCCGGGCCAGGGCGAATTCGACCTGCCGGGTTTCCTCGCGCCGATCATCCAGAGCGGTTACACCGGGCCGCTGTCGCTGGAGATCTTCAACGACGGGTTTCGCGCCGCGCCGCCCAGGGCCAACGCCGCCGACGGTTTGCGTTCGCTGCTGTACCTGGAAGAAAAAACCCGTGAGCGCCTGGCCGCGCAAGCGCCTGCGCAGAACAGCGATATCCTCTTCGCGACAGCGCCGGCCAGCGAATACAACGGCGTTGAATTCCTGGAGTTCGCCGTGGATGACAACCTCGGCGCCAAGCTCTCCCACTGGCTGGAGCGGCTGGGGTTCGTCAAGGCCGGCCAGCATCGCTCCAAGAACGTCAGCCTGTTGCGCCAGGGCGATATCAACCTGATCCTCAATTGCGAGCCGTATTCCTTCGCCCACAGCTTTTTTGAAGCCCATGGCCCATCGTTGTGCGCCACCGCCGTGCGGGTCAAGGACAGCGCCAGCGCTCTCAAGCGGGCGGTGGCCTACAAGGGCCAGCCTTATCGTGGCCTGGTCGGGCCCAACGAGCTGGAGCTGGCGGCGGTGCGAGCGCCGGATGGCAGCCTGATCTACCTGGTGGACCAGGACGCCGATGTCTATGGCACCGATTTCAACTTGCAACCCGGTGCGGTCATCGGCGCCGGGCTCAAGCGCATCGACCACATGGCGATGGCGCTGCCGGCCGACAGCCTCGACAGTTGGGTGCTGTTCTACAAGAGCCTGCTGGATTTCGAAGCTGACGATGAAGTGGTGTTGCCCGACCCCTATGGCCTGGTGAAAAGCCGTGCGTTGCGCAGCCGCTGCAGTTCGATTCGCTTGCCGCTGAACATTTCCGAGAACCGCAACACCGCGATCTCACACGCGCTGTCGAGTTATCGCGGTTCCGGCGTGCACCATATCGCCTTTGACTGCGACGATATCTTCGCCCAGGTCAGCCGTGCCAAAGAGGCCGGGGTGCCGTTGCTGGACATTCCGCTCAATTACTACGATGACCTGGCGGCACGTTTCGATTTCGACGATGAGTTTCTCAGCGAGCTGGCCTATTTCAACGTGTTGTACGACCGTGACGCCCAAGGCGGCGAGTTGTTTCACGTCTATACCGAACCGTTCGAAGGGCGGTTTTTCTTCGAAATCATCCAGCGCAAGAACGGTTATGCCGGCTACGGCGCGGCCAACGTCGCGGTGCGGCTGGCGGCCATGGCCAAGTCCCGCAGCGGCGGCTTGCGGCACGCCAAGTTGTAGGGAAATCGTAAGCGCGGCGGTAAAGGGCAACGCCGTGGCTTCCTTCACTGTGCGGTGCGGCCCATAATCGCGAACCTGTGCAGTGATGGCCGTGAGCCCGTAATGACTATGAATCCAGAGCTTTCCGCAGCCCTCGACGAACCTGTCGCCGCGCCGCGCAAGAGTCGCAAGAACAACCCGGAAAAGACCCGGGAAAATATTCTTCAGGAAGCCATCGTCGAGTTCGTCCAGCAGGGCCTGGCCGGCGCGCGGGTCGACGCCATCGCCGAGCGCATCCACACCTCCAAGCGGATGATTTATTACTACTTCGGCAGCAAGGAGCAGCTGTACGTCGAGGTGCTGGAAAAACTCTACGGCGATATCCGCACTACCGAAAGCCGCCTGCACCTGGCCGAGCTGGCGCCGGTCGACGCAATCCGGCGCCTGGTGGAATTCACTTTCGACCACCATGACCGCAATGTGGACTTCGTGCGTATCGTCTGCATCGAGAACATCCACAACGCCGAATACGTGAAGCAGTCTGGCGCGATCAAGGCGATGACCAACACCATCCTCGATTCCCTCGGTGTGATATTGCGCCGAGGCGCCGAGGAGGGCGTGTTCCGCGCCGGTCTCGAGCCGCTGGATGTGCATCTGCTGATCAGTTCGTTCTGCTTCTATCGGGTGTCCAACCGCCAGACGTTCGGTGAGATCTTTCAGATCGATCTGTCGGACGAAGCGGTCAAGCAGCGCCATCGGCAGATGGTCTGTGAATCGGTATTGCGGTACTTGCAGGCCTGACACCGAACCTCTGCATACCTTGTGGGAGCGAGCCTGCTCGCGAATGCGCTGTGCCAGTCACAAATTCGCCTACTGAAACAACGCATTCGCGAGCAGGCTCGCAGACACAGAGGAATTTTCACTCGGCTTTAATTATCCATGCGCTGAAAATGCGCCAGCATCCGCCCCGCATCGGGCGCCACGCCGCTGAACAGTTCGAACGCTTTCACCGCCTGGAACACCGCCATGGTGCCGCCATCCAGCGTGCGGCAGCCGAGGGCGCGGGCGTTGCGCAGCAGTTCGGTTTCCAACGGGAAATAGACGATTTCCGCGACCCACAGATCGCCTCGCAACAGCTCCACCGGTACCGGCATCCCCGGCAGTTTCGCCATGCCCATGGGCGTGGTGTTCACCAGCCCGTCGGCCTCGGCCATGGCGGTGGGCAGGTCATGCCCGGCGCGAGCACGGCCGGTGCCGAACTGTTGGTTCAGGTTGTTCGCCAGCGCCTCGGCACGGCTGGTCTCGACATCAAAGATGCTCAGCGTCTCCACGCCTTCGGCGAGTAGCGCGTGGGCAACGGCAGCCCCGGCACCCCCTGCGCCCATCTGGACGACATGGCGACGGGAAACATCGCCCAAGCCTCGACGAAAGCCTTCGGCGAACCCGAGGCAGTCGGTGTTGTGGCCGATGCGTTTGCCGTTCTTGAGCACCACGGTATTCACCGCACCGATGCCACGCGCTTCGGGCGACAACTCGTCCAGCAGCGGGATGACCGCCTGTTTACAGGGAAACGTGATATTCAACCCGGTAAAACTCATGCGTTCGGCAGCCACCAGCAAATCGCCCAGGGCGCCGCTGTCGAGTTTCAGCGCATCCAGATCAATCAGCCGATACAGGTAACGCATGCCTTGGGCATCGCCTTCGTGTTCGTGGAGCGCCGGCGTGCGAGAGGCCTGGATGCCCGCGCCGATCAGGCCGGCCAGTACAGTGACGTTGGACATACTCATCAACCCTTCAACCGCTGACTGAAATGCTCCAGGGCCAGGCGATAACCATGGCTGCCGAACCCGCACATCACGCCGATGGCGACTGACGAGACAAAGGAGTGGTGACGAAAGGTTTCGCGGGCGTGGACGTTGGACAGGTGGACTTCGATCACCGGGACTTCACTGGCCACCAGCGCGTCGCGGATCGCAACCGAAGTGTGGGTCCAGGCCGCCGGGTTGATGATGATCCCGGCACACCGGCCACGGGCGCCGTGAATCCAGTCAAGCAGTTCGCCTTCCTGGTTGGTCTGGCGGAACTCCACGGCCAGGCCGAACTCCTCGGCGGCGCAGCCGCACAGCGCGGAAATATCAGCCAGGGTTTCGTGGCCATAGGTGGCCGGCTCGCGGGTGCCGAGCAGGTTCAGGTTCGGGCCGTTGAGCACCAGAACGATCGGAGGCATCGCAATTTCTCCACATTTTTATTGTTGGTGTGGGCTGTAGTTCAGCCTGTGGGGATAAATTGTACTAGATGGTTAATTTGGTCAAATAAAGCAGCGGTCATCGGGCAATAACCGTTCGATGATCGGACGTTGCCTTAAGTAAGGAGAGGGCAGTTGTGGCGAGGGAGCTTGCTCCCGCTGGGCTGCGCAGCAGCCCCAGGTTTTTGCGGTTGCTGTGCAACCGAGCGGGAGCAAGCTCCCTCGCCACGACGGTTTGCGTAGGTCAGCGCCGGGTCAGCAACACGCCGGATTCCATGTGATGAGTCCACGGAAACTGATCAAACAAAGCGCAGCGCGTGATGCGGTGGGTGTCGCTCAACTGCGCGATGTTCGCGGCGAGGGTTTCCGGGTTGCAGGAGATGTAGAGGATGTTGTCGAAGCGTCGGGTCAGTTCGCAGGTGTCCGGGTCCATGCCGGCGCGAGGTGGGTCGACGAAGACGCTGCCGAATTCGTAGCTTTTCAGGTCGATACCCTGCAAGCGGCGGAATGGGCGGACTTCGTTCAAGGCTTCGGTCAGTTCCTCGGCGGATAGCCGTACCAACGTGACGTTATCCACAGCGTTTTCGCTGAGGTTGCTCAGCGCTGCGTTGACCGATGTCTTGCTGATTTCAGTGGCGAGCACTTTGCGCGCGCGGGTGGCCAGGGGCAACGTGAAGTTGCCGTTGCCGCAGTAAAGCTCCAGCAGATCGTCGCTGCGATCGCCCAAGGCTTCATAAGCCCAGTTGAGCATCTTCTGGTTTACCGTGCCGTTGGGCTGGGTGAAGGCGCCTTCGGGCTGGCGATAGCTGAAGGCACGGCCGCCCACCTCAAGTTTTTCCACCACGTAATCGTGGCCGATCACTTCCCGTTTGCCTTTGGAGCGTCCGATGATACTGACGCCCAGGTCGGCCGCGAGTTTCAACGCCGCGGCGTGCCAGTATTCATCCAGCGGGCGGTGATAACACAGGGTGATCATCGCGTCGCCGGCCAGGGTGGTCAGGAATTCCACCTGGAACAGCTTGTGGCTCAACGGCACACTGGCCTGCCAGGCGGCCTTGAGCTGCGGCATCAACTGGTTGATGCGCAAGCTGGCGATGGGGAACTCTTCGATCAGGATTGGCGTGCGCTTGTCATCCTGGGAGAACATCGCATAGTGGCGTTCGCCGGCTTCGCGCCACAGGCGGAATTCGGCGCGCAGGCGGAAGTTCTGCAACGGCGAGTCGAATACCTCGGGCTCGGGTGCATTGAACGGAGCCAGCAAGTCACGCAAGCGCGTGACCTTGTCCTGCAACTGGGCGGCGTAGGCTTGGGAATCAAAAGTCATGCGTTGAACCAACCCAACTTGATAACGAACAGGATCGACAGGATGACCAGCGCCGGGTTCAGCTCACGGCCACGGCCGGACACCAGTTTGATGGCGGTCCAGGCGATGAAGCCGAAGGCGATGCCATTGGCGATGGAGTAGGTGAACGGCATTGCCAGCGCCGTGATCACCACCGGGGCGGCGACGGTGATGTCGTCCCAGTCGATCTCGGCCAGGCCGGAGGTCATCAACACGGCCACAAACAACAGGGCCGGCGCGGTGGCGAAGGCCGGGACGCTGGCGGCCAGTGGCGAGAAGAACAGCGCCAGCAGGAACAGGATCGCCACGACGATGGCGGTCAGGCCGGTGCGTCCGCCGGCGCTGACGCCTGCCGCCGACTCGATGTAGCTGGTGGTCGTCGAGGTGCCCAGCAGCGAACCGGCCATGGCGGCGGTGCTGTCGGCGATCAGCGCGCGGCCCATCTTCGGCATGTGGCCGTCCTTGCCCATCAGCCCGGCGCGCTTGGCGACGCCGATCAGGGTGCCGGAGTTGTCGAACAGGTCGACGAAGAGGAAGGCGAAGATCACGCTCACCAGACCGATGTCCAGGGCGCCCTTGATGTCCAGTTGCAAAAACGTCGGGGCGAGGGAGGGCGGCGCGGAAATGATCCCGCCAAACGGCGTGAAGCCCATTACGATCGAGACGACGGTGACCGCCAGGATGCCGATCAGCACGGCGCCGCGTACTTTCAGTGCTTCCAGGGCGACGATCAGGACGAAGCCCAGGGTCGCCAGGATTGGTGCCGGTTGCTTCAGGTCGCCGAGACCGACCATGGTCGCCGGGTTTTTCACCACGATGCCAGCGTTGTTCAGGGCGATCAGCGCCAGGAACAGGCCGATACCGGCGGCGATGGCCGAGCGCAGTGGCAGCGGGATGCTGTTGATGATCCATTCGCGAATACGAAAGATCGACAGCAGGAAAAACAATACGGCTGAAACGAATACCGCACCCAGCGCCACTTGCCAGGTGTGGCCCATGTGCAAGACCACGGTGTAGGTGAAGAAGGCATTCAGGCCCATGCCCGGTGCGAGGGCGATCGGATAGTTGGCGATCAGGCCCATGACCGTCGAACCGATGGCCGCCGCCAGGCAGGTGGCGACGAATACGGCACCCTTGTCCATGCCGGTTTCGCCGAGAATGCTCGGGTTGACGAACAGAATGTAGGCCATGGCCAGGAAGGTCGTGACGCCCGCCAGGATTTCGGTCCGCACGTTGGTATTGTGTGCCTTGAGTTGAAACAGCCTTTCCAGCATGTCTGCTCCCCGTGGCGCGCGCGGCGCCGTGAATGTATCGACCTCAACAGCAAAGCACACTGCGCCAGGGGCGCCCGGGATTTTCTGCGGGTCGGAAAAAGCCGCGCATCATAGCAGCGCGGCGATGAGGCTGCGATCCTCGGTGTGCGTCGCAAAGTGTGCAGACGCAAAAGTTGGGCCATACTGCGCGCGATTCCGGGGAGGTCGGTATGTATCGCATGAAAAAATTCGCATGGGCCTGCGCCTTGAACCTGGGGCTGCTCGGAACGGCGGCGCACGCCGCCTCGGCGCCGCCGCTGAGCGAGGTCAAGGTGCTCAAGGTCGAATCGCCGACCTGTGGGTTTGAGAATATCGCGGCAGGGCGGGCGCAGACCCGTTGCGATCACAGCGGGCCGAATATCAAGGTCTACGTGTTGGAGGTCGGTTATGGCCGCCAGCCTCATGTCACGCTGGACGGCTTCGAAGTCGACGGCACCCGCTCGCCGGTGTGTGCGTTCAGCAATGGCAATCTCAACGACTGTTCGACGAGCACCAAGGTGGTCGGTTACCTGTACATCTTCGATCTGAAGGGCAAGCAGGAAGGCACTTTCAGCTTCAGCAATGTGTCGATCAACGCGCCGGGGAACCGGATGGCGACCCAGCTCTACATCAAATGACACCGTCACGGGCGACCTTCACCTGACACGGTCCGGCAAAGCTGGCTAGTCTTGAGGGATCACCCAGCGGAGAGCGCCCATGATTCCTGGAACCAAGATCCCCCGAGCCCTGATTGCCGTGGCTGAAGGCGTCGACGATTTGCAGACGGTGACGCTGATCGATGTGTTGCGTCGTGCGCAGCTCGAAGTGGTGGTGGCGAGTATCGAGGGCCGACGCATGCTCACCTGTGCACGCGGCACGCGCCTGACCGCCGACGGCATGCTGGTGGACATGCTGGTTCAGGATTTCGACCTGATCGTCCTGCCGGGCGGCATCATTGGCGCGCAGCATCTGGCCACCCACCAGCCGTTGCAGCAGTTGGTCAGGGACCAGGCCGCCGCCGGGCGATTTTTTGCCGCCATCGCCGAAGCGCCGGCGCTGGTACTCCAGGCGTTCGGCGTGCTACGCCAGCGCCGCATGACGTGCCTGCCCGCCGTGAGCCAGCAGCTGTCCGGATGCAGCTTCGTCGACCAGCCGGTGGTGGTGGATGGCAACTGCATCACCGCCCAAGGCTCGGCCGCCGCCCTGATATTTGCCCTGACGCTGGTGGAGCAACTCGCCGGCAAGGGTGTGAGGAGCGTGGTGGGGGCGGAGTTGCTGGCCTGACAGCGTCATGCGTGGTGGGCAAGGGGTTCGATCAAAGGTTGTTCGCGTTGCTCGGCCTGCCATAAGTCGTAATCAGTCTGCACGCCCAGCCAGACGCGCGCCTTGCCGATTCCTGCACGCTCAAGGCGCACTGCCAGGTCAGGGCTGATCGGCGCATGGCCATGCAATACACGGGAAAGATGCGGCCGGGCGAAACCCAGATGGCGTGCCAGTTCGGTCACCGTGATGCCCAGCTCGGGCAGCACGTCCACCAGCAATGTTTCGCCAGGATGTGGCGGATTGTGCATGGGCATGTTCCAGCCTCCTGTCAGTGATAGTCGAGGTAATCGACCAGTTCGATGTCGGACCCGATGAAGCGAAAAATGATTCGCCAGTTTCCCGAAACACTCAGCGACCAATATTCGGTCAGCTCGCCCTTGAGCGGGTGCAACCGCCATCCGGGTATGTCCAGATCGCTCGGAATACGCGCTCGATCCATGAACTGAAGCATGCGAGCCAGGCGTTTCCCATGGTCAGCCCGAACTCCACGCGTCGAACCCGTTTCATAGAAAATTCTAAGACCTTTGTGCTGGAAGGATTTAATCATGGACGCGAGTGTAAGGCGACACATTACACTCGGTGCGGTACATAGTTACCTCACATGCGGGATAGAACCGTGCTTTCGCAGCAGCAATTGCCTTGAACGCTCACCCCACCTCGAAGTCGTACCCCTTATGACGGCGGTTTCGCAAAACGCCGCGAGTACGACCAACCGTGAGGTGTTCCATGAGCGCGACCTTGTCCGAAGCGACGCAGGCGTCCTTCGTCCGTCATCCGATACGTCTGACACTCAATGGCGCCGTGCGTGAGTTGCAGGTGCTGCCCTGGACCACGTTGCTGGACCTGCTGCGCGAGCAACTGGACCTGGTAGGCAGCAAGAAAGGCTGCGATCACGGCCAATGCGGCGCCTGCACGGTGTTGCGTGATGGCAAGCGCATCAACGCCTGCCTGACCCTGGCGGTGATGTGCGACGGCGCTGAGTTGACCACCGTCGAGGGCTTGGCCAATGGCGATGAGCTGCACCCCATGCAACGGGCGTTCATCAAGCATGACGCGTTCCAGTGCGGCTACTGCACGCCGGGGCAGATCTGTTCGGCGGTGGGGCTGGCCAACGAGGGCCGGGCGCAGACCAGCGCCGAAATCAGCGAACTGATGAGCGGCAACCTCTGCCGATGCGGCGCCTACAACAATATTCGCGACGCGATCGAGGAAGCGCTTCCGCTCTGCCAGCCAACGGAGGGCGAGCGATGAATCCCTTTAGCTACAGCAAGCCCGACACCGTGCAGGCGGCCGTCGAGTTGTCCAGTGCGAATTCGCGCTTCATCGCCGGTGGCACCAACCTGCTGGACCTGATGAAGGAAAACCTCAGCCGCCCCCAGCACTTGATCGATATCACCGGTCTGCCTTTGACGGACCTCAGCGAGACCCCGTCGGGCGGGGTGATGATTGGCGCATTGGTGAGCAATGCCGATCTGGCCTGGCATCCGTGGATTCAACGGCGCTATCCGCTGCTCGCCCAAGCCATCCTGGCGGGCGCCTCGCCGCAGTTGCGCAATATGGCCAGCACCGGTGGCAACCTGTTGCAACGCACGCGCTGCTATTACTTTTATGACGCTTCCGTGCCGTGCAACAAGCGGCGCCCAGGCAGCGGTTGCCCGGCCCGAAGCGGCCTGAACCGGATCCACGCGATTTTCGGCGCCAGTGATCAGTGCGTGGCGACTCATCCGTCGGACATGTGCGTGGCCCTGGCGGCGCTTGAGGCGGTTGTTCATGTGCTGGGACGGGGCGGCGCGCGGACTATCGAATTCGCTGATTTTCACCGTCTGCCCGGTGACGCACCGGATCGGGACAACCAATTGGCCGATGACGAGCTGATCACCTACATCGAGTTGCCCCCAGCGGGTTTTGCTGAACATAGCCACTACCTGAAGATCCGTGACCGGGCCTCCTACGCCTTTTCGCTGGTTTCGGTGGCGGCGGCGCTGGAGCTTGATGGGCCGGTGATTCGCCAGGCTCGGCTGGCCCTCGGCGGTGTAGCCCACAAACCGTGGCGCGACAAGGCCGTGGAAAACTGGCTGGTCGGCCAGGCCGTCAGCCGCGAAACCTTTACGGCGGCTGCCGATGCGTTAATGCAGAACGCCGAGCCGCTGGAGCACAACGGCTTCAAAGTCAAACTGGCACGCCGGGCAATTATCCGCGCCTTGAGCGATGCCGCGCTGGTGGGGGGAACCACCCGATGAATGCATTGAGCAAAACCATAGGCAAGCCGCTTGACCGGACCGATGGCCTGCTCAAGGTCACTGGTCGGGCCCGATACGCCGGGGAGTATCCCGAAGATGGCCTGCTGCACGGCAGCGTCGTCTCCAGCGGTATCGCCCGTGGCCGGGTCGTGCGCATCGATGCTTCCCGAGCCCTGGCGCTGCCGGGCGTCGTCGCGGTGATCGACCATACCAACCGCCCGAAGATCGCCAGTTACGACGAGCCCTACCAGGATGCCGATGCCGCGGAGGGTTCGCCGTTCCGGCCGTTGTTCAACGACCAGGTCCTCTACAGCGGCCAGCCGCTCGCCCTGGTGGTTGCGGAAAATCTCGAGTTGGCGCGTTATGCCGGCTCGCTCGTTGAAATCGACTACGAGACCCAGGACCATCAGACCGATCTGACGATCCTGCAAAACGAAGCGCATCCGGCACCGGCCGAATTGCCCAAGCCCCGTGGGAATTTTCAGGGCGAGTACGCCAGCTCGGCACTCAGCGTTGATGTGTCCTACAGCACGCCGATAGAACATCACAACCCGATGGAGCCCCACGCTTCGACCGTTCTGTACCAACCCGACGGCAGCCTGCACATCCATGACAAAACCCAGGGCACGCAGAATTGCCAGGCCTATGTACAAGAGGTGTTCGGGCTGGAAAAAGAACAGGTGCGGGTGTTTGCCGCCTACGTTGGCGGCGCTTTCGGTTCCGGGCTGCGCCCGCAGTACCAGTTGCCGTTGGCGGTAATGGCCGCGCTGACGCTCAAGCGCTCGGTGCGGGTCAGCCTGACCCGTCAGCAAATGTTTACCTTCGGCTACCGGCCCCGGACCTTCCAGCGCGTGCAACTGGGAGCGGCGGCCAACGGACGTTTGCTCGCGGTGGCCCATAGCGCCGTAGGCCAGACGTCGCGCTTCGAGGACTTCACCGAGCATGTGGTGGAATGGAGCGGCATGCTCTATCACTGCGATAACGTCGAATTGAGTTACAAACTGGTGCCCCTGGACGTCTACACGCCGCTGGACATGCGTGCCCCCGGCGCCGCCCTTGGACTGATCGGTCTGGAGTGCGCCATGGACGAGTTGGCCTGCGCCCTGGCCATCGACCCGGTCCAGCTGCGCTTGATCAACTACGCCGAACGTAACGAGAACGAAGGCAAGCCGTATTCGAGCAAGGAGTGAATGTTATGCCCAGGGTGCCGACCGTTTCGGTTGGAGCAAGCGCAATCCGGAGCCGCGCAGCATGCGCGCAGGGCGGCAACTGGTAGGTTGGGGCATGGCCGGGGGTGTTTGGGAGGCCATGCAGCAGAAGGCCAGCGCCCGAGCGTCGCTGGATCCCAACGGCAAGCTGACCGTCAGCAGCGCGACCACTGACATCGGCACCGGTACCTATACCGTCATGACCCAGATTGCTGCCGAGACGTCCGGCGTTTCCTTGGAGAATGCCACTTTTGTGCTTGGCGATTCGTCGCTGCCGACCGCACCGCTGCAGGGCGGTTCGTTTACCGTCTCGTCAGTCGGCACCGCAGTGCAGCAAGCCTGTGAGGCGCTGCGGGAAAAACTGCTCGCCGTGGCTCGGCAGACTTGCCCGGCCTTCAGCGGCGCAACCCTTGAGCAAGTGACGTTTGTCGACGGTGAGCTGCGCATGGGGGAGGCCAGTGTCACCCTGGCGGAGCTCGCTCGGAACAGCGGCGAGACGCCGTTGCAGACACAGGTCACGGCCCAGCCGGATGAGAAACGCCAAGCCTATGCCACCGCTACGCATTCGGCTGTGTTCGTCGAGGTGCTGGTCGACGAAGACCTGGGCACGGTGAAGGTCAACCGCGTGGTCAGCGCCATCGCGGCCGGGCGGGTGATCAACCCGAAAACCGCCCGCAGCCAGATTCTCGGTGGCGTGGTCTGGGGCGTCGGCATGGCCCTGCACGAAGAAACCCTGACCGACCACGCCCTGGGCCGGCACATGAACCACAACCTGGCCGAATACCACGTGCCGGTCAACGCCGACATCGGTGACATCGACGTGGTGTTCGTCGATGAACAGGACGACATCGTCAATGCGCTGGGGTCCAAGGGCGTCGGTGAAATCGGCATCGTGGGCGTGGCGGCGGCGGTGGCTAATGCCATTTACCATGCGACCGGCAAGCGGGTGCGGGACTTTCCCATTACGCTGGATAAATTGCTCTGATGGAGTGGTGAATAACAGTGAGCCTGTGGGACTTCGGTTCCACAGGCTGGAGAGCAGTGGTTCAAACGCCTGCTGAGTTCAACGGAGAGCCTCCAGTTGTCATGCGTCCCGCTCAGGTGGGGGCTTGTCGAACAGCGGGTTGTCGCTCTTGAATAATCTGTTCAGGGCTCCTTGATATGGGTGTTGACCGCTGCTTTCTCCTCGGTGGGGGCGGTGGGCTTGGCCAGTGAGGTATCGCCCTTGAAGAGTTCGTTCCAGAAGTTTTCACTATCGGTAACAGGTATTTTGAGGTCCATTGCTATATCAAGCAGCAGCCTGGCTTCGTAATCGGCTGGATACTGCGATTGTTCAATGGCGGGCAAGCCACGGTAATGCTCGAGCACATTCTTGTAGAAATCGGTCATTTTTCCTGTGTTGCTGGATTCCATCCCCGACTTGGCGATGACTATCTGCCGCCATGCCTCTTCCTGCTGGCCTACTTCATGTTGCGCAGAGCGCCGCTCATTGACGGTAAAAGCGCCGCTGTCATCGTAAATGATCAAGGTCAGTTGATCTCTCGGCATCCCGGAAAAAGGATTTTTGCCTCGGCCGTCTGTGACGACTCCGTTGATGTATTCAGTGGCCTGTCTGGCACGCGCCAAGAGTTCGGGGTCATCGGTATCAGGAACTTCAGCATCATATCTGGCTTTGGTTTCAATATAATCCTCACCCAATTTTTCTGCTGTGCTCATGGCCAAGGCGAAAAGCTCTTTCCTGCTCAGGCTAGCGTCCCGCGCCTCTGCGCGTTCAGCAGCCTCGCTCAATTGGCGTGAGAGCGGAGAAACGGTGCTGCTGTCATCACCTCCGGTATTTACCGGGTCGTGAATGATATTCAGATTATCGCTGACGGTGGCTTTGGCTCCGGTTGCTTTATTCAGAGTAGGAGCGCTGTGGATCATGAAGTTGACATTGGAAATTGCCATGGCAGTCACCTATTCCTGGCGAGGTATTTGGATATTGGTTTACCGAGTTCAGCCCTGAAAAGACTTCGAATTCGGACAGTCCTCACTTCATAGTGATTTGCACTGCCCATTCATAAGTTCTGAAGTCTCTGGACAGGACTGTGATAGTGCAGATAGCACCGCCACTCGGAGTAGCAGACTCCTTCCATCTTGGAATCTTGGAGCCTCCTGAACCTGCAGTCGCCACGAAAGTAGTTGAATAAACACACTCCTTGCTGCCCATTTTGTAGCGCAAACTTGCAAAGTTGGCATCTGGAGAGGTTCGACTTTGCACCTTGTAGGTGTTGGATTGGTCTGCTTTTATTGATGACGTGGGGGTGGGGTTGGAATTGTTCCTGGTGGAGGCTTCGTTGTTGTTTGTAACGGTGTATGTCGCGTCCTTTGTGCCAAGGTTCTTGAATGTGACGGTTACGGTTGGCCCAGCCATAGCTGAAGCCACGGAGAAAATTGTCAATGCAAGAGTTGTTATTATCCAGTTCGATGCGCGCATGGTTCGTTCCCTGTATTAATTTTTATACAGCGTTGCCGGTATTGCTTCACGGAGGATGTTTTTTGCATGGTGTGACGCTAAGTGGTTTTTTGCAATGCCAATAAGTCTGCGTATGTTAATAAGGGAAAGATACGTAAGAAGATTTACTCTGGCGTGTAGTAAGTAAGTTGTTTATATAAACAAGCAGGTTTGGCCCTTAGGACTCTTCCCACAAATACTGCCGAAAAGGCCCAATGCATTCCTCAACTCGGATGCCCAAGAATCGAACAGAGAAAAATCGGCCAAACCCAGCAAGCCCGCAAGGCCATACCCACAGGCAAAAAAGCTTAGCGGTCCCCGAAGCAATACGCCCTAGGCTTTCGTTTCGACAACCGGCTCGTGCATGCGGTCGCGGTTGGCCAGGGTCGGGAACAGTTTGATCCAGGCCCCGGTCACCAGCAGCGTGCCGACGCCGCCCATGACCACCGCTGGCACCGTGCCGAACCAGTGGGCGGTCAGGCCGGATTCGAATTCGCCCAGCTGGTTCGAGGCGCCGATGAACAGGCCGTTCACGGCGCTGACCCGGCCACGCATTTCGTCCGGCGTTTCCAATTGCACAAAAGAGGCGCGGATGACCATGCTGATCATGTCCGCCGCGCCCAGCACCACCAGTACCGCCAAGGAAAACCAGAACGAAGTGGAGAGGCCGAAGGCGATCGTGGCGACGCCGAACACGCCCACCGCCGTGAACATCACCCGGCCAACCTTGCGCTCGACGGCAAACCGCGCCAGCCACAACGACATCAGCAAGGCACCCACCGCCGGTGCCGAGCGCAACAGGCCCAGGCCCCAGGGGCCGGTGAGCAGGATGTCCTTGGCGAATACCGGCAGCAGCGCCGTTGCGCCCCCCAGCAATACCGCGAACAGGTCCAGGGAAATCGCCCCGAGAATATCCTGCCGGCTGCGGATGAAGCGGATACCCGCCAGCAGCGAATCCAGGGTCGCCTTGCCTTTGTTCAACGGCGTCTGCCGCGCGGGCAGGTTGAGCATCAGGCCGCAGGCGATGAGGTAGAGCAGCACGGTTGGCCCGTAGACCCAGACGCTGCCGAAGGCGTACAGCAAACCGCCCAGGGCGGGTGCGACGATGGTCGCCGATTGCTGTGCCGACTGCGCAGCGGCCACGGCGCGGGGAAACAGCGCGGAAGGCACGATGCTCGGCAGCAGCGCCTGGGTCGTCGGCATTTCGAAGGAGCGGGCCGCGCCCAGCAGGAACGCCAGGATGAAGATCATCTCGCGCGTAACATTATCGGTGGCGCTGCCGATCACCAGCGCCACGGCAATCGTCGCCTGCAGGGATTGGCAGATGGCCGCGACCTTGCGCCGGTCATACCGATCGGCCACATGCCCGGTGTGCAGCATGAACAGCACCCGCGGTGCGAACTCGACCAGCCCTACGAGACCCAGGTCCAAGACGTTGCCGGTCAGTTGATAGAGGTTCCAGCCAATGGCCACGGTGAGCATCTGGAAGCCGCTCGCCGTGAAGATCCGGGCCAGCCAGAAGGCGATGAAAGGTCGGTGGTGACGGAGCAGCAAGGGCGCTTGGCTGGGCATCTATGACGGGTCCGGTAACGTGAAGAGCGAGATTATCACCGAGCTGTAACTGGAAGTTGCGGCGGCTGGAAAAATAGTTAGCCAAACATCGATCTTGGACAGTTTGGAGCTTTAGTGGCGAGGGAGCTTGCTCCCGCTGGGCTGCGCAGCGGCCCTCGATTTTTGACGGTCGCTACGCAACCGAGCGGGAGCAAGCTCCCTCGCCACGGGGGCCGTGCAGGTTTGGGAAATCCAGACTTGGAACAGGATGACAGCACTGAGACAACCTGCCACGCGACAAAAGACCACGCCGTCCATCGGCAAATATGGGTCTACTCTTTGAACATTGCTTGATCCAGATCAATGCCTGCAAAGGCGTTGCGCTGGGGCCACCCGGCCAGAATCCTGCGTTGTGACGGTTCTAAAAAAAGAACGATTTGAAAAGCATCACACTCCATATCCCCAGGGAGCTGTGATGCAAGCCCCGCCCGCAGCCGGTTTTACCTGACAGAGGAAGACTTATGTTCGGTTTGGAGGCGCTCGATCTCGCCCGAATCCAGTTCGCATTCACCATCTCGTTCCACATCCTGTTCCCGGCCATCACCATTGGCCTGGCGAGCTACCTGGCGGTGCTCGAAGGGCTGTGGCTGAAGACGCGTGACGACACCTACCGCGACCTGTACCACTTCTGGTCGAAGATATTTGCCGTCAACTTCGGCATGGGCGTGGTGTCCGGGCTGGTCATGGCCTATCAGTTCGGCACCAACTGGAGCCGTTTTTCGGACTTCGCCGGTGCGGTCACCGGGCCGTTGCTGACCTATGAGGTGCTCACGGCATTCTTCCTGGAGGCGGGTTTCCTCGGGGTCATGTTGTTCGGCTGGAACCGCGTCGGCAGGGGACTGCACTTCTTCTCCACGGTCATGGTGGCGATCGGCACCCTGATCTCGACTTTCTGGATTCTTTCCTCCAACAGCTGGATGCAGACTCCGCAGGGCTACGAAATCATCGATGGCCGGGTCATCCCGGTGGACTGGCTGGCGGTGGTGTTCAACCCCTCGTTCCCTTACCGCCTGTTGCACATGTCGGTCGCGGCATTTGTTGCCACGGCGTTCTTCGTCGGATCGTCGGCGGCCTGGCATTTGCTCCGTGGTCGCGATAATCCGGCCATTCGCCGCATGCTTTCCATGGCGATGTGGATGGCCCTGCTGGTGGCGCCGGTGCAAGCGGTCATCGGCGACTTCCACGGGCTCAACACGCTCAAGCACCAGCCGGCAAAAATCGCCGCGATCGAGGGGCATTGGGAAAACGTCGGCGACGAGCCCACTCCATTGATTCTGTTCGGCTGGCCGGACATGGAAGCCGAGGAAACCAAGTTTGCCGTTGAGATCCCTTACCTGGGCAGCCTGATCCTGACGCACTCGCTGACCGATCAAGTGCCGGCCCTGAAGGAGTTTCCGCCGGAGGACCGGCCGAATTCGACCATCGTGTTCTGGTCGTTCCGGGTCATGGTGGGCCTGGGGCTGCTGATGATTTTCACCGGCCTGTGCAGCCTCTGGCTGCGGCGTGGTGAACGGCTCTACCAATCCCGGCCATTTTTGCACCTGGTGCTGTGGATGGGACCGTCGGGCTTGATTGCGATTCTCGCGGGCTGGTTCACCACGGAAATCGGCCGCCAACCCTGGGTGGTCTACGGCCTGATGCGCACGGCGGATGCCTCGTCCGGCCACAGCTTTGCGCAAATGAGCTTCACCCTGATCATGTTCGTGGTGGTGTATTTCGCGCTGTTCGGTGCGGGCCTGAGCTACATGCTGCGCCTGGTGCGCAAGGGCCCAGTGGCTCACGAAGCCGAGCCGAGCGATGGCGGTCCGGGCCAGAAACGCACCCCGGCCCGTCCATTGTCGGCCGCCAACGAAGGCGACGACGAAGTGGACCACAACGACAGCTCGCACAAGGGGAATTGAGATGGGTATTGATCTTCCGCTGATCTGGGCCGTGGTCATCATCTTCGGCATCATGATGTACGTGATCATGGACGGCTTCGACCTGGGGATCGGCATTCTTTTCCCCTTCGTCAAGGGCGAACGCGACCGCGACGTGATGATGAATACCGTCGCGCCAGTCTGGGACGGTAACGAAACCTGGCTGGTGCTGGGCGGCGCCGGGCTGTTCGGGGCGTTTCCGCTGGCCTATTCGGTGGTGCTCTCGGCGCTGTACCTGCCGTTGATCCTGATGCTCATCGGCCTGATCTTCCGGGGCGTGGCATTCGAGTTCCGTTTCAAGGCCAAGGCCGAGAAGCGGCATTTGTGGGACAAGGCGTTCATCGGTGGTTCGCTGACGGCGACCTTTTTCCAGGGCGTGGCGCTGGGGGCATTCATCGACGGTTTCGAGGTGGTCAATCGCCAGTTTGCCGGTGGCTCCCTGGATTGGTTCACGCCGTTTACGGTGTTCTGCGGCCTGGCGTTGATCGCCGCCTACGCTTTGCTCGGCTGTACCTGGCTGATCATGAAGACCGAAGGCAAGCTGCAAGAGCAGATGCACGATCTGGCCAGACCACTGGCATTCGTGGTGCTCGCCGTGATCGGCATCGTCAGCATCTGGACGCCGCTGGCTCACGCCGACATCGCGGCACGCTGGTTCACCCTGCCGAACCTGTTCTGGTTCCTGCCGGTGCCGATCCTGGTGCTCGTCACCATGTACGGCTTGTTCCGCGCCGTGGCCCGCAACGCCAACTACACGCCGTTCATTCTGACGCTGGTGTTGATCTTTCTTGGCTACAGTGGCCTCGGCATCAGCTTGTGGCCAAACATCGTGCCGCCATCCATTTCGATCTGGGACGCCGCGTCACCGCCCCAGAGCCAGGGCTTCATGCTGGTCGGCACGCTGTTCATCATTCCGTTGATCCTGGTGTACACCTTCTGGAGCTACTACGTGTTCCGCGGCAAGGTCACCCATGACGATGGCTACCATTGACCGACCTGTGAGGTGCCGAGAATGGCCAAGCCTGACTTGAAAGACATCGAAGCCGCTGAGAAAAAACCGTTATGGCAGCGGCTCGGCTGGCTGGTGGCGATCTGGGCCGGGAGTGTGCTGGCGCTGTTCATCGTTGCCAGCCTGATGCGGATGTTCATGAACGCCGCCGGGCTGACGACTCATTGAGCGGACCGCACTGAATGCCAGGGCTACTTGCGGGCCTTGAGAATCACGAATTTTGGCGTGGCGGCGACCTGCTCGACCCCCCGGAACAGCCGAGCCAGCTTGCTGTGGTAGCCCAGGTGCCGGTTGCCGACGATGTACAGCGCGCCGCCAACCACCAACGCCTCGCGGGCTTGCTGGAACATCCGCCAGGCGAGGAAATCGCCGACCACTTGCTGCTGATGGAAGGGTGGATTGCACAGCACCACGTCCAAGGATTGCGGCGCTTGTCCGGCGAGTCCATCGCCGGCCCGCAGGGTCACCTCACGCTCGCCGAGGGTCGCTCGCCAGTTTTCAGCGGCCGATTGGACCGCCATGTAAGACTCATCCACCAACGTGTACTGGGCCTGCGGGTTGTGCAGGGCGCTGGCGATAGCCAGCACGCCATTGCCGCACCCCAGGTCCGCCACCCGCGCCGTGCCGAGGTTTTTTGGCAGGTGTGGCAAAAAGGCGCGCGTGCCGATATCCAGCCCTTCGCGACAGAATACGTTGGCGTGATTGAGTAACTCGATTTTCGGCTCATCCAGCCAATAGCGAGTGGGGTAGGGAGAGGCGGTGGTGGTCCTGGTTTGTGGCGTGGCAATCAACAGGCGGGCCTTCTTCACCGCCAACGAGGCCTGTACCGGGCCGATATAGCGCTCCAGCAGATCGCCAGCGGCCCGTGGCAGATGCTTGACCATCGCGGCGGCTATGACCTGAGCGCCTGGAGCCAGTTGCTCTTGCAGCCGGATCAATTGCTCTTCCAGCAGGGCCAGGGTCTTGGGTACTTTGATCAGGACACGGTCGAACGGCCCTGTCAGCGGTTCGCTGGCGGGCACGATCGGTACCGCATCGAAGGGCAAACCGTTGCGCGCCAGGTTTTTCTCCAACGCCTGTAGGGCAAGGAACGAGTCGCCGCTGCTGGTGACCTTGACCTTGCCGGCCAAGCTCGCCGCCAGGGCCCCGAAGCCGTCATTGAGTACCAGAACGCGGGTATCCGCTCCCGGCTGCTGTTCGGCCAGGTACGCAAGCAAATATTCATCGGCTGCGTCGAATGCCTGCAGTGGTTCGTTCTGCTGTTCGGGTTGGCGGATCAGGTCGAGTTGGGCGAAGGGACTGTCTAGCAAGGGCATGGCGGGGACTCTGGCAAATCAACGAATGTCCCGCTGCCTGGAGGCAGGTGTCTCAGCGGGACCGCCTGAATGAACTGCGTCGCGTGCCTGGCACGTCATCATTCAAGTGGAACCGTGGATGTTACGTTTTTTTACTGGGCATTACTCGTGGGTTTTTTCAGGGGGCTGTTCTGCTTTGCTGATCAGATCATGTGGATATGGGCCGCCTTGGCAACCGCCGAGATTTTGTTGGTCACGTTCAGTTTCCGCATGCAGCTGTTGACATGGAAATTCACGGTGCGCTCGGAAAGACAGAGGATCCTGCCGACTTCCGATGCCGTCTTGCCTTCGGCGGACCATCTCAATACTTCAATTTCCCTTGGCGACAAATGGACTGTCTGTGACGAAGGCTCGGCGTCGGACATTCGCCGGCCTGCCAGCGCATGCAACCGTTGGCTGGCGAAAATGGCATAGCCCAGGTTGCCATAATGCTCCTCCGGGTCGATGGGGCGTTGCATCCTGGCGAGACTGAACAGACTGTAATAGGTGCCCCGTTCCTCATGGACGGCTTGTGTCCAGCCATGGCTGAGTCCTTGATGTTCCAGTTCCTGCCATAACTCGGGCGCCTCGCAAAAAATATCTTCACTCCAAAGAATTGGCAGTGATGAATGATTGCAGTGTGCCAGTATTGGATCGTTCGCGGCATAACCGTTTTGTTTGTACAGCTTGTTCCATCCGTAAGGGTAGTTGTTGATATTGATCTGATGCCTGTGTCTGTCCGTAAGAGTCGGGTATGCAGCGAAGGCGCAGTATTCAAATCCCTGATAATTAAAGAAGTTTTGTACGAGGCGATAGGCTTTTTGCAAGTCCTGTTCGCACGACAATTTTCGCAATTGCAAATCTTTCCATGCATCCATGGCGTTCTCCTGAGTGTCGTGGATCCAATTGAAGCTGCGAAAAATTAGTGTAGGAGATTTCCTCAATGTTAGGTATTTTTTTTGTCGATGTTAGTTGTTTATGGACTGGGTCGAGTTTTTACGATGTTTTTCGATACGCTGTTTAGTTTTTGTATAAGGCTGATGAAAGATTCTTCCATTAATGTTTAATATTCAGTTCAATACCATTACTGATCGTAAGTGGTTAACGTGCTTGGTTTACGGGACAATACGGTCCTCGTCCCATTGGAGAGGCTCATGACCGACAGCGCAGAAAAGTTTACCCGCCAAACCCTGATCGATGTGCAGCCCCTGACGCCTCACCTGTTTACCCTGCGTACCACCCGGGATCGCGGCTTTCGTTTCCGGGCTGGCCAGTTTGCCCGACTGGGGGTGGTGAAGGCGGACGGCACTGCCGTCTGGCGGGCTTATTCCATGGTGTCTTCGCCGTTCGACGAGTTTCTCGAGTTTTTTTCCATCGTCGTCCCGGACGGCGAATTCACCAGCGAGCTCAGCCGGTTGAAGCCGGGGGATAGCTTGTTGGTCGAGCGCCAGGCCTTTGGTTACCTGACGCTGGACCGTTTTGTTGACGGTCGCGATTTGTGGCTGTTGTCCACCGGGACAGGGGTCGCCCCGTTTCTTTCTATCCTGCAGGACTTCGAGGTCTGGGAAAAATTCGAGCGAATCATCCTCGTTTACAGCGTCCGCGAGTCACCGGAATTGGCCTATCAGGCCTTGATTGATGCGTTGCCCCGGCGAGACTATCTGGCGGAATACGCCCATAAGTTTCGCTTCATTGCGACGGTTACCCGTGAACAGCACCCTGGCGCCCTCAACGGACGCATCACCACACTGATCGAAAATGGCGAGCTGGAACAGGCCGCCGGTGTCGCGCTGACGCCAGAGCATTCGCGGGTCATGTTGTGCGGCAACCCGCAGATGATTGACGACACGCGCAAGATGCTCAAGGCCAGGGGCTTGCAACTGAGCCTCACGCGGCGGCCCGGCCAGGTGGCGGTGGAAAATTACTGGTGAAAAAAATGGCGCCCGTGGGACGCCATTTTTGGGCCGGCGAGAATGCTCAAGGCCTCTCGTTCTGAGCCTTGAGCAGGTCGCGGATCTCGCTGAGCAATTGTTCTTCCTTGGTAGGAACAGGCGGCGCGCTCGGAGCGACGGCTTCTTCGCGCTTCAAGCGGTTGATGGCTTTGACGCCCATGAAAATGGCGAAAGCCACGATGATGAAATCCACTGTCGTCTGGATGAATTTGCCATAGGCAAGCACCACCGCTGGCGTATTTCCCTCGGCCGCCTTGAGCGTGATCGCCAGGTCACTGAAATCCACTCCGCCGATCAGCAGGCCGAGCGGTGGCATGACCACGTCGCCAACGAATGACGAAACGATTTTGCCAAAAGCAGCACCAATGATGATCCCGACGGCCATGTCGACGACATTGCCTTTGACCGCGAAGGCCTTGAACTCGCTTAGCACGCCCATGAGTTGTTCCTTGTGACAGATGAGGTTTATAGCCGCAGTGTAAGTCAGCTAAACGGGTCTTGCCTGACATGCATGCTTACAAAGCTTGCCAGTTATCGACCCAGCACCTCGCAAAAAGTTTACAAAGTGCCACCAATCGCGCGTGATACGCGGTTCAGGGCCGATTCCCCATATTGTTTTTTCTATCAGGTCGGTACGGCATTTCTATTTAGGTTTCGGTTTGTCGAGCACTAGCCTCTGAAAGGCGCACATGGATGCGCTCTATAAAATCAGAGGAAACTCACATGAACACTTCCCTTGGCCTTGGTGCTTTTTCCAACCGCCATACCCTTGTTGTGCTGACCGCCAGCCTGTTTTCCCTGTCCGTCAATGCCGCCACCCTGACCCGGGATAATGGCGCGGCAGTGGGCGACAACCAGAACTCCCAGACCGCCGGCCCCAACGGCCCGACCCTGCTGCAGGATGTGCAACTGATCCAGAAGCTCCAGCGTTTTGACCGTGAACGGATCCCCGAGCGTGTGGTGCATGCCCGCGGTACCGGTGCGCATGGCGAGTTTACGGTATCCAATGACCTGAGCGACCTGACCAAGGCCAAGGTATTCGCCGCCGGGCAGGTCACGCCGGTGTTCGTCCGTTTTTCCGCCGTGGTGCACGGTAATCATTCGCCTGAGACGCTGCGTGATCCTCGAGGCTTCGCCACCAAGTTCTACACGGCCGATGGTAACTGGGACTTGGTCGGGAATAATTTCCCGACGTTCTTTATCCGTGATGCGATCAAGTTTCCCGACATGGTCCATGCGTTCAAGCCCGACCCGCGGACCAACCTGGACGATGATTCGCGTCGTTTCGATTTCTTTTCCCACGTACCGGAAGCCACCCGCACGCTGACCGAGCTGTATTCCAACTCCGGCACCCCGGCCAGTTATCGCGAAATGGACGGCAATGGCGTGCACGCTTACAAACTGATCAACGTCAAAGGCGATATCAGTTACGTGAAGTTCCATTGGAAAAGTTTGCAGGGGTTGAAAAACCTTGATCCAAAAGAAGTAGTGAAAGTTCAAGGGAAGGATTACAGCCATATGACGAATGATTTGGTCAGTCATATCAACAAGGGTGACTTTCCAAAGTGGGATCTGTACGTTCAGGTGCTCAAGCCGCAAGACTTGTCGAAGTTCGATTTCGATCCGCTGGACGCCACCAAGATCTGGCCGGATGTGCCTGAGCGAAAAGTTGGGCAGATGGTGTTGAATCGTAATCCGGCGAATGTTTTCCAGGAAACCGAACAAGTCGCGATGGCCCCGGCCAATCTGGTCCCGGGTATCGAGCCTTCCGAGGATCGCCTGTTGCAGGGTCGGGTCTTCTCGTATGCCGATACGCAAATGTACCGGGTCGGGCCGAACGCGTTGCAGTTGCCCATCAACGCGCCCAAGGTCGCAGTAAACAATGGCAACCAGGACGGTGCGATGAATTTCGGCAGCACCAGCACTGGCGTGAACTACCAGCCGAGTCGCTTGATGCCGCGCGAAGAGCAACCTGCGGCGCGCTATAGCCAGGCAGCGCTGACCGGCAGCACCCAGCAAGCGAAAATCCAGCGCGAGCAGAACTTCAAGCAGGCGGGTGATCTGTACCGCTCGTTCAATCAGAAGGAGCGCAATGACTTGATCGAAAGCTTCGGTGGGTCATTGGCAACGACTGATGATGAGAGCAAGCACATCATCCTGTCGTATCTCTACAAGGCTGACCCCGAATACGGCACCGGCGTGGCTCGTGTCGCCAAAGGCGACCTGGCGCGGGTCAAGGCGCTGGCCGAGAAGCTGAGCGACTGATCGACCTGTAAGGAGCAAGTTTGCTCGCGATGCGGTGCCCAGGCAGGCCGCGTTGTCTGGATCGCGAGCAGGCTCGCTCCCACAGGCCTGCGTCATAAGGAGAAGCCTGATGCGAAATTTTCTTCTATCGGTACTCGTGACCTGGTCGGTGGGCGTGTTGGCCGAGCAGCCTGTACCCGCCGATCCGGCTGCGGTGCGGGAACAGCTGCAAGGCTATTATTTCGACGCCGCACGCCGGGGTGATGTTCCGATGCTCGATACGTTCATCGAGGCCGGTTACTCGCTCGACACCCGGGATGAAAAGGGCTATACGGCGCTGATCTTGGCGGCTTATCACGGCCACGCGCCCGCGGTGGAGCGGCTGTTGGCCGCTGGCGCCGATGCCTGCGCCCAGGACAAACGCGGCAATACTGCGTTGATGGGCGCCATCTTCAAGGGTGAAGTCCAGATCGCCCGCCGTTTATTGTCCACCGAGTGCAGTCCGGACCAACGCAACGGTGCCGGACAGACCGCTGCGATGTATGCGGGCCTGTTCAAGCGTGACGAATTGCTCGATGCCTTGAAGGCCAGGGGCGCCGACCTGGAGGCCAGGGATCCGCTGGGCAATAGCGCGGCGGATCTGGCGAAGGGCGAAATCAGAATGCCGGCCCCGCAGTAAAGCCTGGCTAGGCTATCATCGCGGTTTTTACCCGGAGTTCAGATGGCCAAGGCAAAGCGCATGTACGGCTGCACCGAGTGCGGCTCGACCTTTCCCAAATGGGCTGGCCAATGCAGTGAGTGCGGGGCCTGGAATACCCTGACCGAAACCATGGTGGAAAGCGGCGGGGCGGCGGCACCCACCGGGCGCACGGGTTGGGCTGGGCAACAAGCCCAGATCAAGACCCTGGCCGAGGTCAGCGTCGAAGAAATCCCGCGCTTTTCCACGGCGTCCGGCGAACTGGATCGCGTGCTGGGCGGCGGTCTGGTGGATGGTTCGGTGGTACTGATCGGCGGAGATCCGGGCATCGGCAAATCCACCATCCTGCTGCAGACCCTGTGCAATCTCGCCACTCGCATGCCGGCGCTGTATGTCACTGGCGAAGAATCCCAGCAACAGGTCGCGATGCGCGCACGACGGCTGGGGTTGCCCCAGGATCAGTTGCGCGTCATGACCGAGACTTGCATCGAAACCATCATCGCCACGGCGCGCCTGGAAAAACCCAAGGTGATGGTGATCGACTCGATCCAGACGATTTTTACCGAACAGCTGCAATCGGCACCGGGCGGGGTGTCCCAGGTGCGCGAAAGCGCGGCGTTGCTGGTGCGTTATGCCAAGCAGAGCGGCACGGCGATCTTCCTGGTCGGCCACGTCACCAAGGAGGGCGCGCTGGCGGGCCCTCGGGTGCTGGAACACATGGTCGACACCGTGTTGTATTTCGAAGGCGAATCGGACGGTCGCCTGCGTTTGTTGCGAGCGGTGAAGAACCGTTTTGGCGCCGTCAACGAATTGGGCGTGTTCGGCATGACTGACCGGGGCCTGAAGGAAGTCTCCAACCCTTCGGCGATTTTTCTCACGCGTGCCCAGGAAGAAGTCCCGGGTAGCGTGGTCATGGCGACGTGGGAAGGCACTCGACCGATGCTGGTGGAAGTCCAGGCGCTGGTGGATGACAGCCACCTGGCGAACCCGCGCCGGGTCACCCTGGGCCTGGATCAGAACCGGCTCGCCATGCTCTTGGCTGTCTTGCACCGACACGGCGGCATTCCTACCCACGATCAGGATGTGTTCCTCAACGTGGTGGGCGGGGTGAAGGTATTGGAGACCGCCTCCGACCTGGCGTTGATGGCGGCCGTGATGTCCAGTCTGCGCAATCGGCCGCTGCCGCATGATTTGCTGGTGTTCGGTGAGGTCGGGCTTTCGGGTGAAGTGCGGCCAGTGCCCAGCGGGCAGGAGCGGCTCAAGGAGGCTGCCAAGCATGGCTTCAAGCGCGCCATCGTGCCCAAGGGGAACGCGCCGAAGGAAGCGCCGGCGGGGTTGCAGATCATTGCCGTGACGCGGTTGGAGCAGGCGTTGGATGCTTTGTTCGAATAGCGGCTTGTGCAGGCCTTTTGTGGCCAGGGAGCAAGCTCTCTCGCCACAGGGGAGCTCGGTGCCGTCAGATATGAATCAGCGCCGCCAGCTCCCGCTCCAGCTCGTCATGGTCGGCCAGATTCAGCTCTACCAGCCGACGTAGATGCGCAATGGAATCCAGGTCGATGTGTTCACAGACAAAGCCCAAGTGACCATGGTCGTCGTGAGTCAGCCGGACTTCCATCTTGACCTCAGCCTCAGGGCTCAAATGAATATCAGCCATGAAGGACTTTTCGGGGTCACCAATCCAGGGTTCGGGCTTTTCGATCAGCAGCCCCTTGAGGGATAGATCCAGCAGCTTTACCGGCCAGATGAACGGCCCTTGGCTCAGTTCGGTCTTGGCATGGAACTCAATTCGTACGAAGCGGCGGCGTTCGCTCATTACGCAATCCCTCTGGAGATTCACTGACTATAGACCCTGCTGGCGCAGCATCGTGCCCGTTTGGCCATTGGCAGACGAATGTCGGGTATGGCCTTTACGCCGGTAAGCGCTAAACTCGGGTGGCTGTCTTTCTTGTCCACCCTGGCTGGAATAAAAAAATGAAAAACAATAATAGCCTGCTACGCCATCTGCCCTGGCTACTGCTGGCCGTCGTAGGCGCGTGCGCCCTTGGCGTCGTGGCCCTGCGCCGCGGAGAGCCGATCAACGCCCTCTGGATCGTCGTCGCGGCCGTGGCCATCTACCTGGTCGCCTACCGCTACTACAGCCTCTTCATCGCCAACAACGTGATGCAACTCGATGCGCGCCGGGCCACGCCCGCCGTGCTCAACAACGATGGCCTGGACTATGTCCCGACCAACAAACACATCCTTTTCGGCCACCACTTCGCGGCCATTGCCGGCGCGGGGCCGCTGGTCGGGCCGGTGCTGGCGGCGCAGATGGGCTATCTGCCCGGCACGCTCTGGCTGATCGCCGGCGTGGTGCTGGCCGGTGCGGTGCAGGACTTCATGGTCCTGTTCCTGTCGACCCGCCGCAACGGTCGCTCCCTGGGCGACATGGTGCGCGAGGAAATGGGCCGCATCCCCGGTACCATCGCGCTGTTCGGCTGCTTCCTGATCATGATCATCATCCTCGCGGTGCTGGCGCTGATCGTGGTCAAGGCCCTGGCCGAGAGCCCGTGGGGCATCTTCACGGTGATGGCGACCATCCCGATCGCGATGTTCATGGGCATCTACATGCGCTACATCCGCCCGGGCCGCATCGGTGAAATCTCGCTGATCGGCGTGCTGTTGCTGCTCGGTTCGATCTGGCTGGGCGGGCAGATTGCCGCCGACCCGGTCTGGGCCAAGGCCTTCACCTTCACCGGGATCCAGATCACCTGGATGCTGATCGGCTACGGCTTTGTCGCCGCGGTGCTGCCGGTGTGGCTGATCCTGGCGCCACGGGACTATTTGTCGACCTTCCTCAAGATCGGCACCATCATCGCCCTGGCGATCGGCATCCTGGTGACCATGCCCGAGCTGAAAATGCCGGCGCTGACCCAGTTCACCGACGGCACCGGACCGGTGTGGAAGGGCGGTCTGTTCCCGTTCCTGTTCATCACCATCGCCTGCGGCGCGGTCTCGGGTTTCCACGCGCTGATCTCCTCGGGCACCACGCCCAAGCTGCTGGATAACGAAACCAACGCCCGCTACATCGGTTACGGCGGCATGCTGATGGAGTCGTTCGTGGCGATCATGGCGATGGTCGCGGCCTCGGTGATCGAGCCGGGCGTGTACTTCGCCATGAACAGCCCGGCGGCGATCGTCGGTACCGACGTGGTGGCCGTGGCCCAGACCGTCAGCAGTTGGGGTTTTGCAATCACCCCCGACGCGCTGCAAGCGGTGGCCAAGGACATCGGCGAGACCACCATCCTGGCCCGTGCCGGCGGTGCGCCGACCCTGGCGGTGGGTATCGCGCAGATCCTCCACTCGGTGCTGCCGGGTGAGAACACCATGGCGTTCTGGTACCACTTCGCGATCCTGTTCGAAGCGCTGTTCATCCTCACCGCGGTAGACGCCGGCACCCGTGCCGGGCGGTTCATGCTGCAGGACCTGCTCGGCTCGTTCGTCCCGGCCCTCAAGCGCACCGAATCGTGGACCGCCAACCTGATCGCCACCGCCGGCTGCGTCGCGCTGTGGGGTTACTTGCTGTACCAGGGCGTGATCGATCCGCTGGGCGGCATCAACACCTTGTGGCCGCTGTTCGGCATCTCCAACCAGATGCTGGCCGGTATCGCGCTGATGCTCGCCACCGTGGTGCTGATCAAGATGAAGCGCCAGCGCTACGTCTGGGTCACGCTGCTGCCGGCCAGCTGGCTGCTGATCTGCACCACCACCGCAGGCCTGATCAAGCTGTTCGACGCCAACCCGGCGATCGGCTTCCTGGCCCTGGCGCGCAAATACAACGATGCCCTGGCCGCCGGCCAGATCCTGGCCCCGGCCAAGAGCATCGAGCAGATGCAGCACGTGGTGTTCAACGCCTACACCAACGCAACGCTGACGGTGTTGTTCCTGTTCGTGGTCTTCAGCATCCTGTTCTACGCCCTCAAGGTCGGCATCGCCGCCTGGGGCACGAAAGAACGCACGGACAAGGAAGCGCCATTCCAGGCGCTGCCGGACGCTTGACAGGGGATTGCAACGATGTTCAATGACTTGAGTCGCCTCGGTAAATACCTCGGTCAGGCCGCCCGCCTGATGGTCGGCATGCCCGACTACGACAACTACGTCGAGCACATGCAAACCAAGCACCCCGACAAGCCGATGATGGACTACGAGGCGTTCTTCCGAGAACGCCAGGAAGCCCGTTACGGTGGCAAGGGTGGCCCCAAATGCTGTTGAACTGAAGTAATCCCCTGTGGGAGCGAGCCTGCTCGCGAAAGCGGAGTGTCAGTCAAGGATGATGTCGACTGGCCTGACGCCTTCGCGAGCAGGCTCGCTCCCACAGTTGTTTTTGGGGCAGACTCAGGATTCGCATGCGCTACAAAGGCTCCCTCCCACAGGAGTTTGTGTGCCTTATTTTAATTCGAAACAGGAGATCCAGTGTGTCCTCTCCCATCCCGGTCACGATCCTCAGCGGCTTTCTCGGTGCTGGCAAGACCACGTTGTTGCGTCATCTGCTCAAGGCCGAGCACGGCCTGAAAATCGCCGTGATCGAGAACGAATTCAGCGATGCCGGCATCGACAGCCAGTTACTGGGCGACGATCCGGTGCAAGTCATGACCCTGGCCAACGGTTGCGTGTGCTGCACCATTCACACCGATCTGACCAAGGCCCTGTACCTGTTGCTCGAGCGGCTGGACAGCGGTGAAATCGCCTTCGACCGCCTGGTGATCGAATGCACCGGCCTCGCCGATCCAGCCCCAGTGGCCCAGACCTTCTTCATCGATGAAGACCTGCGCGAACGCTACATTCTTGACGGCATCCTGACCCTGGTGGACGCCGCCCACGCCGAGGTCCACCTGACCCAGGCCATCGCTCAGGCACAGGTCGGGTTTGCCGATAGGCTGCTCCTTAGCAAGACCGACCTGGTGGATACAGCCCATGCCGAGGCGCTTGCCGAGCGCCTTACCCGGATTAACCGACGGGCGCCGATCCGAGTGGTCGAGCACGGCAAGATCGATCTGGCCGAGTTACTCGACATTCGCGGCTTCAATCTCAACGCGGACCTGGGCGGCGGGCTCAGCCTTCGCCCGGTCGCCAAGGCCACCACGGCCGATCGCATCAGCAGCCTCGTGCTGCGCACCGACAAGCCGCTGGATATCGACAAGCTGAGTGCGTTCATGAACCAGCTGCTGGAAGAGCACGGCAAGCAATTGCTGCGCTATAAAGGTGTGCTGAACATTGCCGGCGAACCCCGCCGACTGGTGTTCCAGGGCGTACTCAAGCTGTACGGTTTCGATTGGGACACCGAATGGGCGGAGGGTGAAGCTCGGGAAAGCGTGATCGTATTTATTGCTGACGAATTGCCTGAAGAGAAGATCCGCGCTGGTTTCGATGCTGCGCTATTCTGACGATCGCGTGTCCCTAAGCGCCACGAGGCCTGCTCCGGATAGCCAGAGTCAGGCCCCGGCTCTTCGGATCAGGACTGCTCAAGGAGAGTTAGCAGGAACGTTATCTTTGCATTTTCGTTTGTCTCGGCGAGATAGGTATAAGGGGATCCGCGCCGCTTGGATCTACCGATATATTTATCGGTCGCAGTCCTCAAAGTGATGAGGGTGTGGGCTGCTTTTAAACTGTCTCGGGTAAGTAAGTTGTTGTTCTGATCCATCAGGCTGAACAAGGCGGCGTCTTCAAAGTTTGCAGTCGTCACGCCAAAGTGGTTGCGCCAAGTCACGCCGATATATTTGTCCTGATGCTCGCCTGTGTTTTTTATAGTCAGTGCGTATCCGGCTTCGGTGTATCGAAAACGTAGCCTTAGCGGCTTCCGATCCAGACGCGGATCTCTGGAGACAGCACCCAGAAGCGTCGAGTGGTCATGGGGCTGGGGCCTGCCGGTAAAGAAGCCTCCGCTGAACTCGGTCAAGGTTGCGAGTGCGGGTTTACCATGCAGCTCTTCAAGCAGGTTTATATGCTCGCCGGAAGTTCTTAGTACGACATCGAAAGATGATTGATTGTCCATGTGTTGAAGTATTCCTTAAGGTCGATTGATCAAGTGAGGAATACTTATATTATTTTTTCTGTTGGAGGGGGATATTTGAAGTGTTGCCAGTTTTAATGGCTCTGTAGAGGCTGGAGCAGTTTGCCGATAACATCTGTGAGTCGCGCTAACTAAAAAGGCCCCTATCCTTCGATAGGGGCCTTTTTTCGAACAGCGATGTAGCGGGGCTGGTTAAGCGCCGTACACCGGCAGCTTCTTGCAGATAGCCTTGACCTTCTCGCGAACGGCATCGATCACCGCTTCGTTGTTCAGGTCCGCCAGGATGTCGCAGATCCAGCCGGCCAGTTCCTTGCACTCGGCTTCCTTGAAGCCGCGAGTGGTCACGGCCGGGGTGCCGAAGCGCAGGCCCGAGGTGACGAATGGGGAGCGTGGGTCGTTCGGCACCGAGTTCTTGTTCACGGTGATGAACGCCTTGCCCAATGCGGCGTCAGCGTCTTTGCCGGAGATGTCCTGCTTGATCAACGACAGCAGGAACAGGTGGTTTTCAGTACCGCCGGAGACCACGTCGAAGCCGCGTTCGATGAACACGCCGGCCATGGCCTTGGCATTCTTCACCACTTGCTGCTGGTAGGCCTTGAACTCAGGTTGCAAAGCTTCCTTGAAGCAGATCGCCTTGGCCGCGATCACGTGCTCCAGCGGGCCACCCTGGGCGCCAGGGAATACGGCCGAGTTCAGCTTCTTCTCGATGTCGGCGTTGGCGCGCGCCAGGATCAGGCCGCCACGTGGTCCACGCAGGGTCTTGTGGGTCGTAGTGGTGACCACGTCGGCGAACGGCACCGGGTTCGGGTAGACGCCAGCGGCGACCAGGCCCGCAACGTGAGCCATGTCGACGAACAGGTAGGCACCGACCTTGTCGGCGATTTCGCGGAAGCGCGGGAAGTCGAGGATCTGCGAGTAGGCGGAGAAACCGGCCACGATCATTTTCGGCTTGTGCTCGACCGCCAGGCGCTCGACTTCGTCGTAGTCGATCAGGCCGTTGCCATCGATGCCGTACTGGATGGCGTTATACAGTTTGCCCGAGGACGAGACGCTGGCGCCGTGGGTCAGGTGACCGCCGTGGGCCAGGCTCATGCCCAGGATGGTGTCGCCGGCCGACAGCAGCGCCAGGTAGACGGCGGCGTTGGCTTGCGAGCCTGCGTGCGGCTGGACGTTGGCGTAATCGGCGCCGAACAGTTGCTTGGCGCGGTCGATGGCCAGTTGCTCGACCACATCGACGTACTCGCAACCGCCGTAGTAGCGCTTGCCCGGGTAGCCTTCGGCGTACTTGTTGGTCAGTACCGAGCCTTGAGCTTCCATCACCGCGGGGCTGGTGTAGTTTTCCGAAGCGATCAGCTCAATGTGCTCTTCCTGGCGCTGAGCTTCTTGCTCCATGGCGGCAAAGAGATCGGCGTCGTACTTGGCAATAGTCAAATCACGGCTGAACATGGCGGTCCTCAAGGATCGGGGCAGAAAAGGGGGGCATTCTAACCCAACCGGTTTTGGAAGGCATATGAAAGGACGTCATGTCCTGGACGAATGGGTTTCATGCGCCCCAAGTGGTGTCCTGGCCGGGCCTTTCGCGAGCGGGCTCGCTCCCACACTTGAAATGCATTCCTCTGTGGGAGCGAGCCCGCTCGCGAAGGGGCCCGCCCAGACGATGTAAATCTCAGTCGAGCATGAACAGCGCATCATTGCTGAACTGCGCTTCAAACCGGTTGGCCGGCATCGGTCGGCCGAACAGGTAGCCCTGGACTTCGTCGCAGCCATGTTCACGGAGGAAATCCAGTTGCTCATGGGTCTCGACACCCTCGGCGATGACCGCCAGGTTGAGACTATGGGCCATGGCGATGATTGCCCGGGCGATCTGTGCATCCTGCTCGCCGGACGGCAGGCCGTCGACGAAAGTACGGTCGATCTTCAGCACGTCGATGGGGAATTGCTTGAGGTAGTTGAGCGATGAATAACCAGTGCCGAAGTCATCGACCGCGATGCTCAGGCCCAGATTCTTCAAGCCGGCCAGGATCTGCATCGCCTCGCTGACTTCGCGCATCAGAATGCTTTCCGTCAGCTCCAGTTCCAGGCAAGCCGGCGGCAGGCCGGTGCTGCGCAGGATATTGGCGATTCGCGTGCCGAGCTGGCCGTCGGAGAACTGCCGGGCGGAAATGTTGACCGAGACCTTCGGCACCCGGACCTTGGCCTGGTGCCAGGTCTTGAGCTGGCGACAGGCCTCGCTGATGACCCAGTCGCCGACGTCCACCACCAGCCCGAGTTCTTCGAGCACCGGGATGAAATCCCCTGGCGGCACCAGCCCGCGTCGCGGATGGCGCCAGCGCAGCAAGGCCTCGGTCCCGGTCAGGCGCTTGCCGTCGCCGCTGAACTGTGGCTGGTAATACAAGACGAACTCGTTCTGTTCCAGCGCATGGCGCAGGTCGCTTTCCAGCTCCAGGCGCTCCAGGGCGCTGGCGTTCATGTCGGCCTGGTAGAACTGGAAGTTGTTCTTGCCGCGCTCTTTGGCGTGGTACATGGCGGTGTCGGCGTTTTTCATCAGTTGGCTCAGCTCGTTGCCGTCCTGTGGGCTCAGGGCGATACCGATACTGGCGGTGACGAAGAACTCCCGGCCTTCGAGCACAAACGGTCGGACCAGGCTGGCAAGGATCTGCTCGGCCACGGTAATCGCCCGGTTGAGCGCCATTTCGCGGCTTGCGCGCGGTTGCAGCAACAGGGTGAACTCGTCGCCGCCCATGCGCGCCACGGTGTCGTCATCGGCCACGCAGCCGAGTAGTCGCGTGGCCATTTCCTTGAGCATCCGGTCGCCGGCGGCGTGGCCGAGGGAATCGTTGATCGGCTTGAAGCGGTCCAGGTCGAGGAACATCAGCACCACCCAGCTCTTCTGCCGTTCTGCCGATTGCAGCGCGGTATGCAGGCGGTCCTGGAACAGCGTGCGGTTGGGCAGGTGGGTCAGGGCGTCGTAGTAAGCCAGGCGATGGATGCGCTGCTCGCTGGCCTTGCGCTCGCTGATGTCGCTGAAGAAGCACACATAACTGGCGAGGTCGCCTTCGTCGTCGAGCACCGCGGTAATGCCGACCCAGGCCGGATAGTGCTCGCCGTTGCGGCGCTTGAGCCAGACTTCGCCTTCCCAGGTGCTGTGCTGTTGCAGCTGCTTGAGCACGTAGCGCAAGTGGGCTTCCTGCTGCTCGTCCACGGTCAGCATGTTGGGCAACTGGTCCAGCACCTGCGACACCGCATAACCGCTGACCCGGCTGAAGGCTTCGTTGGCCTGGACAATGTAGCCGGCCGGGTCGGTGATCAGGATCGCCGAGGTCGAATGCTCGAATACCGTCGCGGCCATGCGCAGGTCTTTTTCGGCGCGACGCTGCTGGCTGATGTCGCGGCCGACGCCCAGTACCCCCTCGAACGCGCCGTTGTCGTCCCACACCAGCACCAGCCGCAGCTCGATGGGGATCTTGCGCCCGTCGGCACGCAGGCAGTCGAACAGGAACAGTTGGGTCTGCAGCTGGTTGCGCAGCTCGGCCAACTGGTCGGGCTGGTCGAGGGCCTTGCTGACGCGATCCATCAGGCTGTAGATGCCGGTCAGTTGTTGCGGATTGGCGATGGTCGACTGCCAGCCATGCTGGAAGATCCAGTCGGCGGTGTAGCCCAGCACTGCCTGGACCGACGGGCTGACATAGTTGAGCGAGAGCTTGCTGTCGGTGGAGAAAATCACGTCGCTGATGCTTTCGGCGAGCATCCGGTAGCGCTGCTCGCTGTCGCGCAACGATTCGCTGGCCTCGATCTGCTCGGTGATGTCCTTGGCCACGCCGATGATCCGCGTGACCTGATTATGGCGGTCCCGGGCCAGGGCCTGTTCGCGGACCTCGAAACGTCGCCATTTGCCGTTGCGATGGCGAAAGCGTAACTGGCATTGCAGCAGTTGCGTGTAACCGCCGCGGCGCTGTTCCTGGCGCAGGTGGTGGTAATGATCGGCATCGTCGCTGTGAAGCAGGATTTCCCAGAAATACTCGCCCATCTGGTGCAATTCAGTACGGTCGTAGCCGAGCGTCTGGCCCAGGTGGTGGTTGCTGAAGATCATCCGCTGGCTGATGACGTCCTGTACGTAAAGATGATCCGGGACGGTGCGCACCACGTCGGACCAGAAGCCTTCGCGCTCAAGCAGCGACAGTTCGATGAGCTTGCGGCTGGTGATATCGCTGATGCTCAGGATGACGGCGTTATAGTCATCCTGCGTTTCCGGCAGGCGCAACACCAGCCACAAATGCTGGTCACGACCATGGGCGTCCTGGAGCCTGATTTCCAGTTCCAGTTGTTTGTGCTGGTCGAGCAGCGCTTCGAGCAGTTTCGAGCCAACCGGGTTGTTGTCTTTTGCCGCGTTGCCCACCAGCAGTTGCCAGGCCTGTTCGCAGGAGTCGACATTGAGCAGCTTCAAGGCCATCTGGTTGACTTCGGTGACGTGCACTTGCTGCTGTAACTGCTCGAGCTGCTGGGAGACCTGCAGCCAGGCGCGCAACTGCTCGCCATCATGCAGGCCGGCCCTGGCAAAAAAGGCCTTGAGCCCGGACAGGTCAAGTACACAGAGGGCTACGCCGGTGCCCTCGAAAATGTCCTGGTAGCGGCGGCGCCCCTCATGCAACTGACGCTGGCGGCGACGCATGTTCAGCAGCGCGATCACCGGCAGCAGCGAAAACGCCAGGCCCAGCAGGCATTTGCCGATGAACGCGGGCAGCAATTGTTCGAGCACCTGGCTGCGATCGAACAACCCGCGCAGCTGCCAGTCACTGCTGCTCAGGGGCACGGTCAACACGGTGTTGCTCAAGTCTTGCTCGGTCAATCGGGTCGGGTTGAGCGCGGGCGGAGCCTCGTCACGGCTGACGATTTGCTGGTTGAGCCGGTTCTCCACCAGCCACAGCGGGCGCAGCCCGGTATCGGCCTGTTTGGTCAATGTCGCAAAAAAACTCGGGGTCAGGCGCAACGCCCAATAACCGCGAGTACTGCCGCTGGCCTGATGCAATAGCAGGTGCACCACGGAACCGTCCTCGGCATTGCTGAAATAATGCGCCTGGGCATGACTGCGCCGTACCAGTTCGGCCAGGTAGCCGGCATCCTCGCTGGTAGCGTCGCTGTCGCTGAGCACCCGGCCGGAAGGGCTCAGCAGTGCCAGGCTGCGTAATTCGGGCAACGATTGCTGGAGTTTGCGCAGCAGCGCCTGTTGTTCGTCGGCGCTTTGCGGTTGTTCGACGATCGGTAGCAGATTGAGTGCAATCTGCGCATTCAACGCCATGTTCAGGCTGACTTGCGCGGCCAGGTCGGCGGTGTAGTCGATGGTGTATTGGCGCTGTTGCTGCTGGGTTTCGCGCAGTTGGTCGAGCAATTGCCAGAAAAGCAGGCCCAGCAGCAACAGCACCAGCGAGGCCAGCGCGCCCTTCAATGTCCCGCGCAGGGGCACGCCAGGCACAGCAGGGGCGGCGCGCGGGGACGGGGACGGAGTGACGTTGGACAAGCTGTAATCCTGCAGTTTGCTGGACTGGCGCGACGTGCACTATAAGCCGGACGCCCGAAGGGCGGCTAGCATGCCTTGACTTGTGGCAAAGTGCCAGCCCTGGGCAGCTGGACCTTGACCGACGGTTGAGGTAGCTTTGCCGGTCAAACAAGAGCGCTCCGGCTCCAGATTCCCAGGCTCAATCGGCCCGCAGGCATTGATCAACATCAAGTGCCCGCGCCGCGCATGGCCTGGCTCGTTCTTTTCACCTGTCACTGACGCTAGGTTCACCATGGCTCAATACGTTTTCACCATGCATCGGCTGAGCAAAGTTGTTCCGCCGAAGCGGGAAATCCTGAAAAACATTTCGCTGTCATTTTTCCCCGGCGCCAAGATCGGCGTGCTGGGCCTCAACGGTTCGGGTAAGTCCACGCTGCTGAAAATCATGGCTGGCGTCGACAACGAATTCGACGGCGAAGCCCGTCCGATGCCTGACCTGAACATCGGCTACCTGCCGCAGGAACCTCAGCTGGATCCGACCAAGACCGTCCGCGAAGTGGTCGAGGAAGCGGTCAGCGTGATCAAGGACGCCCAGGCGCGCCTGGACGAGGTCTATGCCGCCTACGCCGATCCGGACGCCGATTTCGACAAGCTGGCCGCCGAGCAGGCCAAGCTCGAAGCGATCCTGCAGGCCAGCGATGGCCACAACCTGGACCGTCAGCTGGAAGTCGCCGCCGATGCACTGCGCCTGCCAGCCTGGGACGCCAAGGTCGAGCACCTGTCCGGCGGTGAAAAGCGCCGCGTGGCGCTGTGCCGCTTGCTGCTGTCCGCCCCGGACATGCTGCTGCTCGACGAACCGACCAACCACCTGGACGCCGATTCCGTCGCCTGGCTCGAACACTTCCTACACGATTTCCCCGGCACCGTGGTTGCGATCACGCACGACCGGTACTTCCTGGACAACGTTGCCGGCTGGATCCTGGAGCTCGACCGTGGCGCAGGCATTCCATACGAAGGCAACTATTCGGGCTGGCTGGAAGCCAAATCCGATCGTCTGGCCCAGGAATCCAAGCAGCAGTCGGCGCATGAAAAAGCCATGAAGGAAGAACTGGAGTGGGTGCGCAAAGGCGCCAAGGCTCGTCAGTCCAAATCCAAGGCGCGTCTGCAACGCTTCGAGGAAATGCAGTCCCAGGAATTCCAGAAGCGCAGCGAAACCAACGAAATCTACATCCCGGCCGGTCCGCGCCTGGGTGACAAGGTCATCGAATTCAAGAACGTCACCAAGGGCTATGGCGACCGCGTGTTGATCGACAACCTGTCGTTCTCCATGCCCAAGGGCGCCATCGTCGGCGTGATCGGGGGTAACGGCGCCGGTAAATCCACGCTGTTCCGCATGCTGATGGGCAAGGAAACGCCGGATTCGGGCACCATCGAAATCGGTGAAACCGTGCAGCTGGCCTGCGTCGACCAGAGCCGCGAGGACCTGGACGGCAGCAAGACGGTGTTCCAGCAGATCTCCGACGGCTCTGACCAGATCCGCATCGGCAGCTACGAAATCCCGTCGCGTACCTACGTGGGGCGCTTCAACTTCAAGGGTGGCGATCAGCAGAAATTCGTCAAGGACCTGTCCGGTGGTGAGCGTGGTCGCTTGCACCTGGCGCTGACCTTGAAGGAGGGTGGCAACGTCCTGCTGCTCGACGAACCGTCCAACGACCTCGACGTCGAAACCCTGCGTTCCTTGGAAGAGGCCCTGCTGGACTTCCCGGGCGCGGCCATTGTGATCTCCCACGACCGGTGGTTCCTTGACCGCGTCGCGACGCACATCCTGGCGTACGAAGACGACTCGCAAGCGGTGTTCTTCGAAGGCAACTACACCGAGTACGAAGCCGATCGCAAGAAGCGCCTCGGCGAAGCCGCTGCCCAGCCGCATCGTGTACGGCACAAGAAGCTGGCTTGATTCGTCCGGCTAAGCAGTAACCTGTGGGAGCGAGCTTGCTCGCGAAGGCGTCAGATCAGTTGAAAGATAATTGACTGACCCACCGCCATCGCAAGCAAGCTCGCTCCCACATTGGTTTTGGGGTTGCCGCAAGATATCTGGCTGACATCGAACCCTGTGGGAGCGAGCTTGCTCGCGAAGGCGTCAGATCAGTTGAAAGATAGTTGACTGACCCACCGCCATCGCGAGCAGGCTCGCTCCCACATTGGTTTTGGGTTTCCCGCAAGATACCTGGCTGACATCGAATCCTGTGGGAGCGGGCTTGCTCGCGAAGGCGTCAGATCAGTTGAAACATAACTGACTGACCCACCGCCATCGCAAGCAAGCTCGCTCCCACATTGGTTTTGGGGTTGCCGCAAGATATCTGGCTGACATCGAACCCTGTGGGAGCGAGCTTGCTCGCGAAGGCGTCAGATCAGTTGAAAGATAGTTGACTGACCCACCGCCATCGCGAGCAGGCTCGCTCCCACATTGGTTTTGGGGTGGCCGCAAGATACCTGGCCGACATCGAACCCTGTGGGAGCGAGCCTGCTCGAGAAGGCGTCAGATCAGTTGAACGATAATTGACTGACCCACCGCCATCGCGAGCAAGCTCGCTCCCACATGAGGCCAGCAACATCACCCAAGCTCTATTTCCAGCACCTCGATCGCCACATCCCCCACCGGCCGCTTCCACACCACCTCATCCCCGATCTTCGCCCCTAGCAAGGCCCGCCCCAGCGGCGACCCCCAATTGATCAATCCATTGGCGGCATCGGCCTGGTCTTCACCGACCAGTTGCACTCGTTGCGCCTGGTCGTGCTCATCGGCGAATGTCACCCAATGTCCGATTCGCACCTGATCACATTTGCTCAAGGTGACGACCTGCGCGCTTTGCAGCCGCTGATTGAAATACCGCAGGTCCCGTTCGAGGTCGGCGATGCGCTGCTTGTCCGCCTGCTCGCCCTGGGCTGTCTGTTGACCGTGCAGCGCTTGCAACTCGGCGACTCGCGCCTGTAGCTGGGCAAGCCCGGCGGGCGTGACGTAATTGGGTTGTACGCTGACCTGGCGCTCGACCGGTTGATCGGCCTGGGCGGCGGCGTTGTCTTCGTTGACGAAGGCGCGACTCATGGCATTCTCCTCTATTGGAGTTTGGGCCATGGTCGCAGGGTTTTGGTTTCGACGAATGTCTGTACGCGACTCACGGCGAGCGATAAGCCCGGGCGGCGTCCCGATCTTTCTCCTGTTGCCAGGCCCGTTCGCGGTCGTCCCAATGGCGCTCGCGGTAGGCGTCACGCTCTTGACTCTCGCGCATGGCCTGGCACTGACGAAAGCCATCGCTCCAGCCTTCGGCGTAGTGGGCGTCCTTGAGATAACGCGGCACGTCTTTCCTGAATTGGCCAGTAATCGCGCCGGCCGCTTGCCGGCCACTGCTGCAACCGTCATCGAAGCCATCGGCGAAGGCCGGTGGATAACCTCGGGCGATCAGATCCTCGTGGGTGGTTTCGCAGCCACCGAGCAACATCAACACACCCAGTACCACTGCCGCGCGCCTCATGTTCTGCCTGCCTGCCGGATCCACTTGTAAGGCAAGTCTAGAAGCGGATTCGTCAGAAAGGCGTGAAAGCGCGGTTATCATTCCGTTCGTTCAGTAGTGGTACCACTTCACTTCGAGCATCACCTCGGTTTCCGGCGAAGCCAATTGGCTGAATTCGCGCTGGGCGCTCAGGCGCAGACCGAGGTTGCGCGACAATTCCCACTGCTGATTCAGGCTCACGCTACGGCGCACTTCGCCGTTGACGAAGTAATCGCCCTTGGCTTCGAGGCTCAGGTTGCCCAATGGGTTTTTCCACAGCACGCCGCTGTTGAAGCCAGCGGCCGGGGCGATGAACTGGGCGAAGTCGTTATTGTGCTCGACCCGCACCGTGCCCAGGGCAAAGCCCAGCACATCCTCACCCAAGGCCCAGGTACCACCGGCGCCGCCGTTGACGTGGCTGACCAGGGTTTCATCGTCGTGTTTGCCAGGTACCCGCTCCAGGCCACCGGTAACCTGCCAGGACAGCGGCTGCAGCAACTCATTGCGCGGGGTCAGCGAGCGAATGGTCGCCAGGTCCAGTTGTTGTAGCTGCCAATCGTTGCCTTCGTACTGGCGCAGCTTCAATTGCAGGATCTCGATCTGCGCGCCGAGCGGGAAACTCTCGGCGTTGTCGTTGAGGTCGTGATAGGCCATGCGCAGGCCGTATTCACCGAACGCACGATCGCCTCGCGTACCCAGGCCGGCCTGCCAGGTGCGTGATTCATGCCCGTCCTCGGGCAGGCCGGGTTGCGGGATGTCCAGTTCCGGCGCGGGATTGCGGTTGATCGCCCGCAGCAGTTCGAAGCTGCGCTGGGCCCGCTGTGGGTCACGTTCCTGGCCGTTGGCGCGATAGCGCTCCAGGCGATAGGCGGCATCGATGATCAGGGCCTGGCGTTGACGCGGCAGCGCCTTGAATGCCGGCGCTTGCAGTTGCTGCTGGTCGGCGCTGACTTTCTGTACCCATTGCTGCTCGTCGTCGCTGAGCGGCTCGGCGCGGCTGAGCAGCTCTCGCTCGCGGGACGGCCGGTACTGGATGCTTTCCACCAGTCCGGCTTCTTTCACCGCCTTGACAGTGTCGGTGGGGATCGCCGTCAGCGGGAACTGCTCGGTCAGGCGCAGGCTCGGACGCGCCACCTGCAGCAGTTCGAGAAGGCGATAGGAGCAGTTTTCATCGAAGAAGAAATAGTCGAACTGGATCTGCTTGAGTTCCCACACATGCTCGACCATGCGTTCGGTTTCCGCCTGACTCAGGTTGAGGCGGTATTCCCACAGGTCGCGGTTCTCCAGGCTACGGTACTCGGAGAGTTTTTCCTGGTACGGCACCAAGGCGAACAGACCGGGATAGCCGCCCATCAAACCCTTCCAGGCGTAGAGCAGGCTGTTGTCCGAACCTTCAATGTAGGCGCCGAAGTTGATTGCGTAGCTGAGCAGGGCGGTCTTGTCGCTTTGCACGTCGGCCTGGTCGATGCGCAGCAAGGTATGGCCGAACATCGAGGAAGGACTGTTCAGGTACGCGGCGGGGAAAATCATCACCGCGCTGTGGGGCGATACGTCCTTGAACCACTGGGTGAATTCGCTGCAATTGACCGCCGGCAGGTCCGTCAGGTTGAGCTGCGCCTTGAGCCAGCGCGTTCGCGCCGGGTACACGCACTGGGCATGTTGCTGGCCGGCGCTAGCCGGGCCATACAAGGCTTGCAACGTGGCGGTCAGCTCACGGTCGGGATGTTCATTGCCGTCGGGTGCGAGGAAAAACTTGCGATCGCTGACATAGCTGCGCCAGCCACCGAGCTTGGCCGTTTCGTAGTGACCCAGGGAAATCCAGAAGCGGTCATTGGCCAGTTGCTGCAAACGTTGAGGATCGACATGAGGCGCGGCGGACAGCGGGGCGCACACGCAGAGCGCCAGCCAGGCAAGGCGTTTGAGCATAGTCGGCTACTTGGAAAGTCGAAAAATAAAGACCGAAGGGGCCCCAAAAAGAAAAAACCCGCTCCCCGAAAGGAGCGAGTGATGTCGAGCTTAAGCTTGAGTAGCGTACTTGGCCAGGCGAGGGTCGTTTTTCAGCACGGCCAGGGTGTTGGTATGCACGTCTTCGGCGGTCACGTCAGCCTTGCTGAAGATCTGCTGGAAGTGCTCGTGGGTCACAGCGGAGAAATGCGCGCGGTCTTCCGGCGCCACGCCCAGTACCACGGCGTAGGTAGTCAGTGCTTCACCCTGACCCTTGGCCATGTCTTCGGACAGCTCGTTCATCATGCCATTCATGGCCAGCCAGGACTTGCCACCGTAGGTCAGTGCCGCGTTGGTCGAGCAGCCGTTGGTGCCGGAGGTCATGCCGAAGGTGGCGTTGCCGGAGGTGCCGTTGGTGGTGGATGCGAGGAAGTGCGCCGGGGTGCCACGCTGGCCTTCGAACAGCATGTTGCCCCAACCGCAATCCGGGCCGCCCGGGGCCTGAGCCATGGCGTTGATGGATACAGCGGTGAAGAGAGTACCGAGAAGAATCCGTTTCATAGCTATGTTCTCTTTATGTGCATACCAATGGACAGAGTCTGGCCCCTACAGCAGCCAGTGGGCCGGTTATTGTTCCAGCCGCGCAGTTTGGAGTTTAGGCACGTTCCGAGGGTTCCGTGACATTTTGCAAAAACATTATTTGAAATCACCTGTTTACGGGCTTCTGCCGGTGGTTGGGCCGTCGACTATGCTTCGGCCTGAGGCGCTCCTTGCCAGTCAGGCATGGGCAGCGCCAGAATGCCGCTATCTGCCCCGCCTGATGTAAGGAAGCCCGATGCCTGATCCTGTTGCTGCCAGCTTGCGTCTAGCGCCCGAAGCGCTGACCCGTCCGTTTTCCGCTGAACAGTTCAGCTTCTCTACCACCAATGATCTGGAGCCCTTTCGCGGTGTGCTTGGCCAGGAACGCGCGGTCGAAGCCTTGCAGTTCGGTGTGGCGATGCCACGCCCCGGTTACAACGTCTTTGTCATGGGCGAGCCCGGCACCGGTCGGTTCTCGTTCGTCAAACGCTACCTCAAGGCCGAGGGCAAGCGCATGCAGACCCCGGCGGACTGGGTCTATGTCAATAACTTCGACGAGCCTCGCGAACCGCGTGCCCTGGAATTGCCGTCGGGCACGGCCGGGGCTTTCATCGCCGACATCAATGGCCTGATCGACAATCTGCTGGCGACTTTTCCGGCGGTGTTCGAGCATCCGTCCTACCAACAGAAAAAAAGCGCGATCGACCGCGCCTTCAATCAGCGCTACGACCGCGCCCTCGATGTGATCGAGCGCCTGGCGTTGGAAAAGGATGTCGCGCTGTACCGTGACAGCAGCAACATCGCCTTCACGCCGATGAGCGAAGGCAAGGCCCTGGATGAAGCGGAGTTCGCCCAGTTGCCAGAGGCCGATCGCGAGCGCTTCCATGAGGACATTTCCAATCTGGAGGAGCGTCTGAACGAAGAGCTCGCCAGCCTGCCGCAGTGGAAACGCGAATCCAACAACCAACTGCGCCAGCTCAACGAAGAAACCATCACCCTGGCCTTGCAGCCGTTGCTCGCGCCGCTCTCGGAAAAATACGCCGAGAATGCCGCCGTCTGCGGTTACCTGCAGGCCATGCAGGTCTACCTGCTCAAGACCGTGGTCGAGCAATTGGTCGACGACAGCAAGACCGACGCCGTCGCCCGCAAATTGCTCGAGGAGCAATACGCGCCGAGCCTGGTGGTCGGGCATCCGGCGAGCGGTGGCGCGCCGGTGGTGTTCGAACCGCACCCGACCTACGACAACCTGTTCGGGCGCATCGAGTACAGCACCGATCAGGGCGCGCTCTACACCACGTATCGGCAGTTGCGCCCGGGTGCCTTGCACCGGGCCAACGGCGGGTTCCTGATTCTTGAGGCGGAAAAGATGCTCGGCGAGCCGTTCGTGTGGGATGCGCTCAAGCGCGCCCTGCAATCGCGCAAGCTGAAGATGGAGTCGCCGTTGGGTGAGCTGGGGCGGCTGGCGACGGTCACCCTGACGCCGCAACATATTCCGTTGCAGGTCAAGGTAGTGATCATCGGCGCCCGCCAGCTGTACTACGCGTTGCAGGACCTGGATTCGGACTTCCAGGAAATGTTTCGCGTGCTGGTGGACTTCGACGAAGACATCCCGATGGGCGACGAGAGCCTGGAGCAGTTTGCCCAGTTGCTCAAGACCCGAACCTCGGAGGAGGGCATGGCCCCGCTGACCGCCGATGCGGTGGCGCGCCTGGCCACTTACAGCGCGCGCCTGGCGGAGCATCAGGGGCGCCTGTCGGCGCGAATCGGTGATCTGTTCCAATTGGTCAGCGAAGCGGACTTCATCCGGCAGTTGGCCGGCGATGACATGACCGATGCCGGCCACATCGAGCGCGCCCTCAAGGCCAAGGCGACTCGCACCGGACGGGTTTCGGCGCGGATCCTCGACGACATGCTGGCCGGGATCATCCTGATCGATACCGACGGCGCGGCCGTGGGCAAGTGCAACGGGCTGACCGTGCTGGAAGTGGGGGATTCGGCGTTTGGCGTGCCGGCGCGGATTTCCGCCACGGTGTACCCCGGCGGCAGCGGTATTGTCGACATCGAGCGTGAGGTCAACCTCGGCCAGCCGATCCACTCCAAGGGTGTGATGATCCTCACCGGGTACCTGGGCAGCCGTTATGCCCAGGAATTCCCCCTGGCGATTTCGGCCAGCATCGCCCTGGAGCAATCCTACGGTTATGTGGACGGTGATAGCGCCTCCCTGGGCGAGGCTTGCACGTTGATCTCGGCCCTGTCGAAGACGCCGTTGAAGCAGTGCTTCGCCATCACCGGTTCGATCAACCAGTTCGGCGAAGTGCAGGCGGTCGGTGGGGTCAACGAGAAGATCGAAGGGTTCTTCCGCCTCTGCGAAGCCCGCGGGCTGACGGGAGAGCAGGGTGCGATCATCCCCCAGGCCAACGTTGCGACCCTGATGCTCGACGAGAAGGTGCTGGCCGCGGTGCGAGCGGGGCAGTTCCACGTCTATGCCGTGCGCCAGGCCGACGAGGCATTGAGCCTGCTGGTGGGCGAGCCTGCCGGTGAGCCGGATGAAAATGGCGAGTTCCCGGAGGGCAGCGTCAACGCTCGCGTGGTGGAGCGGCTACGGGTGATCGCGGAAATGATCAGCGAGGACGACATCAAGGAGGCGGAAAAGGAAATGGCCCAGCAGGCGCTGGCGGAGGCGAAGCCGGCCTGATGTTTTCCTGATTGTCGCAGGTACCCTTGTGGGAGCGAGCCTGCTCGCGAAAGCGGACTGTCGGCCAGTATTGTTGTTGGCTGACACACCGTATTCGCGAGCAGGCTCGCTCCCACATTGTTTGGTGAATCTGAATATTGCGTCACCAGTTTGGCGTCAATATCCACACTGTGACCGCTCGGCGTATTCTGGTCTCGAAATCCCTTGCGGCCGGAACTTTTCTCCTATCCTCAGTTCAAGGATAACGAGAGCCATCATTGGATCGAAACAGTCTTCCCGGGCTGAATACCGGATCTACCGAGGGGCGCCGCCATGTCGCGCAACCTTTGTCTTACTCGCCACTGCCTGGGTCTGGTGACCCGTATCGAATGCGCCGTTCGTCCGCTCGCTGGCAACACCGGCATGTGGACTGTACTGTTCGCCGCCGGAATGGCCGGCGAGCAACCTACCGCGATCAAGGCCCAAGGGCCGTTCCCTGGCCCGACTGCCGCTGAAACCCTCCTCGACACCATCGTCCAGAACCTGACATTGCACGGTTATGAGCTGGCTGATGATCCGCAGATCTGGTCGCTGCACATGCAGGCACAGCTACGGGAAATCAACGGAGGCCGTTGTCGCAACGTTGGCGGCGTCGAATATCGCCCGCTGCATTGAGCCCTCAACGCGGTAAAGTCTTGACACAAGCGTCGGGCCCCAGGAAGGGGGCGGCGTTTGTGGGGCGGGTCGTGGCTGATATACTCGCCGCGATTTTTCAGCCCAGGTGTGAGACTCAATGGAACGCTTTATCGAAAATGCAATGTATGCCTCCCGTTGGCTACTGGCGCCGATCTACTTCGGGTTGTCCCTGGGCTTGCTGGCTCTGGCACTGAAATTCTTCCAGGAAGTCTTTCATATCATTCCCAACGTATTTGCCATGGCCGAGTCCGAGCTGATCCTGGTGCTGTTGTCGCTGATCGACATGGCGCTGGTAGGCGGCCTGCTGGTGATGGTGATGATTTCCGGCTACGAGAACTTCGTCTCGCAACTGGACATCGACTCCGACAAGGAAAAGCTCAACTGGCTGGGCACCATGGATTCCTCGTCGCTGAAGATGAAAGTCGCGGCGTCGATCGTTGCCATTTCTTCCATCCACTTGCTGCGTATTTTCATGGACGCCAAGAACGTCGATCCCGAGCACCTGATGTGGTACGTGATCATCCACATGACCTTCGTGGTCTCGGCATTCGCCATGGGCTATCTGGACAAACTGACCAAGCATTGAGGTTCGTCACGGGCGGCGGCATCTGTGCTAGTCTGCTCGCCCTTTTGGTTCCGGGCGCTCCGGGAGGCGCTGTGTCACGCACGGCACGCTCCCGAGCCGTCCGCACAGCGGAGCAGCAGCATGTCCGAAGTTAACCTGTCCACCGACGAAACCCGCGTCAGCTACGGCATCGGCCGTCAGTTGGGCGACCAACTGCGCGACAACCCGCCGCCGGGCGTCAGCCTGGACGCGATCCTCGCCGGCCTGACCGACGCTTTCGCCGGCAAGCCGAGCCGCGTGGGCCAGGACGAGATGTCCGCAAGCTTCAAGGTGATCCGCGAAATCATGCAGGCCGAAGCTGCCGCCAAGGCTGAAGCCGCTGCTGGCGAAGGCCGTGCATTCCTGGCCGAAAACGCCAAGCGCGAAGGCATCACCACCCTGGCGTCCGGCCTGCAGTTCGAAGTGCTGACCCAGGGCGAAGGCGCCAAGCCGACTCGCGAAGACCAGGTGCGTACCCACTACCATGGCACCCTGATCGACGGCACTGTGTTCGACAGCTCCTACGATCGTGGCCAGCCAGCCGAATTCCCGGTAGGTGGCGTGATCCCGGGCTGGACCGAGGCGCTGCAACTGATGAACGCCGGCAGCAAATGGCGCCTGTACGTGCCGAGCGAACTGGCCTACGGCGCCCAGGGCGTTGGCAGCATTCCACCGCACAGCGTGCTGGTGTTTGACGTCGAGCTGTTGGACGTTCTGTAAGGCAACTGCCTTTTGTGGGAGCGAGCCTGCTCGCGAAGCGGTGTGTCATCGAACATTGATATCGACTGACCTACCGTCTTCGCGAGCAGGCTCGCTCCCACAGGGTTTGCTGCTTCATCCGTGGAACCTGCCACTGAAATCACCCGTCGGGCGCAACGCCCGGGCGTAGCAGAACAGGAACAGGTTACGCACCAGCTCCTTGAGCACCAGCGGCTCACTGGAATTGAGGCTGTTGAGGTCCAGGTCGCCTTGGTCCTGCAGCTCGTTCAAGGCTTCTTCTTCAAGCACCGCACAGACTTCGCCGGTTTCCCGATGCAGGATCCTGAGATAGGGATGTGGGCGGTCCAGCCAGGCATCGATCAAATAAGTCATGGTTCTCATCTCCTTGATGGGGTTCGATGAGAATAATTCTTATTCGCTAAATAGCAAGTCTCTATTGGCGCAACGCTGGTTTTTCTGACGATGGGTTGGGATGGCTCAGGTCATCCGCAACTGGCGGGCCTGGCGAAACGGAGGGGGCGAAGCAGCATCCCGCGCTTGACGCGGGATGCACGTGTGACAGGTTCAGACCTTTCTGACGAACTCGGATTTGAGCTTCATCGGGCCGATGCCGTCGATCTTGCAGTCGATGTCGTGGTCGCCATCGCACAGGCGGATATTCTTGACCTTGGTGCCGACCTTGACCACCAGCGAAGTGCCCTTGACCTTGAGGTCCTTGATCACGGTGATGGTATCGCCGTCCTGCAGGACGTTGCCGACCGAATCTTTTTTCACCGTATCGTCGGACGGCGCTTCAGCTTCGTCGCTGGCGGACCATTCGTGGGCACACTCCGGGCAGACCAGTTGAGTACCGTCTTCGTAGGTGTATTCGGAATTGCATTTCGGGCAGGGAGGCAACGTGCTCACTAAGGTTCCTTGGGTATCAGGAGGTCAAAAGGGCGCACATTGTATAGGGTTTTGTCGCAAGGAGGGTGATACGGGGCTTTTGTGGCGAGGGAGCTTGCTCCCGCTGGGTTGCGAAGCAGCCCCGATTGGATTGCTGCGATCATTCAGGCGGATCGCGTCAGCCGGTTTTACGCCGGCTGCGCCGCCGAGCGGGAGCAAGCTCCCTCGCCACTAAAGCTCGCCGTTTTCATCCAATCAATGGGTACGCGCAACCGCAAACTCGCTCAGTTCCACCAGTGCGTCGCGGTATTCGCTGGCCGGCAGGGCGTCGAGGCACTTGATCGCACGGGCGACGTAGTCCCGGGCCAGGGTTGCGGTGTAGTCCAGCGAACCGGAAGCTTCAACCGCCGCACGGATGCTTTCCAGATCCTCGATCCCGCCTTTCTGGATCGCCTGGCGGACCAGCGCGGCCTGTTCCGGCGTGCCTTCGCGCATGGTGTAGATCAGCGGCAGGGTTGGCTTGCCTTCGGCCAGGTCGTCACCGACATTCTTGCCCAGGGTGTCGGCGTCGCCCTTGTAGTCCAGCAGGTCGTCTACCAGTTGGAACGCCACGCCCAAGTGATCGCCGAAGGTGCGCAGGGCTTCGCTCTGCTCGGCGGTGGCGCCGGCCAGGGCGGCGGCGCTGTGAGTCGAGGCTTCGAAGAGCATCGCGGTCTTGCCGCGGATGACTTCCATGTAGGTTTCTTCGGTGGTGCTGGCGTCGCGGACCTTGGACAACTGCAACACTTCGCCTTCGGCGATGATGCGCGTGGCCTGGGACAGAATCTTCATCACCGGCATCGAACCCAGTTCGACCATCATTTCGAACGAGCGCGAATACAGGAAGTCGCCCACCAGCACGCTTGGGGCATTGCCCCACATCGCGTTGGCGGTCGAGCGGCCACGGCGCATGCCGGACATGTCGACGACGTCGTCATGCAGCAGCGTCGCGGTGTGCAAAAATTCGATGGTGGCGGCCAGCAGGCGCATGTCGTCGCCTTCGCGACCCAGGGCCTTACCGCACAAAAGCACCAATAGAGGACGCAGGCGCTTGCCCCCGGCCGAAGTGATGTAGTCGCCGATTTTCGATACCAGCGGCACTCGGGAAGTCAGCTGCTTCTTGATGATACCGTCGACGGCGCTAAAATCGTCCGCCACAGCGCGGTAGAAAGCTTGGGGTTGCATCAGCGACAGGCGCTCCAGAAGGGTTGCGCGGCATGCTAGGACCCACGTCCGCAGGTGTCAAGGCGCGATAGACGGCCACTTGCAAGGCTCTGCCGGCTTGCGTACAATCGCGCACCCTGAACTTCCTGGGCAGCACCTGCCTTACGCAATTGCATCCGGGCCTTCCAGCCCATGCAGCCATGCCAGCCAATACCTCTTCTTATAAAGCGCTGGGTGAGCAGGATTATCGGAGAAATACCATGTCGTACGCAGTAATTGTTACTGGTGGCAAGCAATACAAGGTCGCCCCAGGTGAATACCTGAAGATCGAGAAACTGGAAATCGCTACCGGCGAATCCGTGACTTTTGATCGCGTTCTGTTGGTCGCCAATGGCGACGACGTGAATATCGGCGCTCCAGTCGTTGCTGGCGCTACCGTTGTGGCTGAAGTGATCTCCCAAGGTCGTCACGATAAAGTCCGCATCATCAAGTTCCGTCGTCGTAAGCACCACATGAAGCGTATGGGCCACCGCCAGTGGTACACCGAGATCAAAATCACCGGTATTCAGGCTTAATTCCAGCCTAATTCCTCACTAGGAGAATTGAACTCATGGCACACAAAAAAGCTGGTGGTAGTACCCGTAACGGTCGCGACTCAGAAGCCAAACGCCTTGGCGTGAAGATGTATGGCGGCCAGGCTATCAAAGCGGGCAACATCATCGTGCGTCAGCGCGGCACCCAATTCCACGCTGGCTACGGCGTTGGCATGGGCAAGGATCACACCCTCTTCGCTAAAGTCGAAGGCGTGATCAAGTTCGAAGTAAAAGGCGCCTTCGGTCGTCGTTACGTAAGCGTTATCGCAGCTTAATTGCGAGACCGCTGGAAAAGCCCTGTCTTGCGACGGGGCTTTTTCGTTTGTGGGGTGAGTCTCTTGCAAAACTGTTTGTATGGGCTGTCGGCGCTGCGGTTGGGGCGTGTTTTCAGGTCGCTGCGCTCATTTTTGCAAGAGTCTTATGTCTTGTTTTTTTGGCTCGTCCGTACGGCGAGAGGCGTGTGTCATGAAGTTTGTTGATGAAGTATCGATTCGAGTAAAGGCTGGCGACGGCGGCAATGGTTGCATGAGTTTCCGTCGGGAAAAATTCATCGAAAACGGTGGTCCGAACGGTGGTGACGGGGGCGATGGCGGCTCGATCTACATGCTCGCCGATGAAAACCTCAACACCTTGGTGGATTACCGTTACACCCGGCATTTCGATGCCGAGCGTGGTTCCAACGGCGGCAGCACCGACTGCACCGGCAAGAAGGGCGAAGACCTGATCCTGCGTGTGCCGGTCGGTACCACAGTAATCGACTCCGCCACCCAGGAGGTCATCGGCGACCTGACCAAGGCTGGCCAGCGCCTGCTGGTGGCTCATGGCGGCTGGCACGGTCTGGGTAACACCCGCTTCAAATCCAGTACCAACCGTGCGCCGCGCCAGACTACGCCGGGCAAGCCAGGCGAGCAGCGTGACCTGAAGCTGGAAATGAAAGTACTGGCCGACGTGGGTCTGCTGGGCCTGCCGAACGCGGGTAAGAGTACGTTCATTCGCTCGGTGTCGGCGGCCAAGCCGAAAGTCGCCGATTACCCGTTCACCACCCTGGTGCCGAACCTGGGCGTGGTCAGTGTCGATCGCTGGAAAAGCTTCGTAATCGCCGACATTCCGGGGTTGATCGAAGGTGCCTCCGAAGGTGCTGGCCTGGGGATTCGTTTCCTCAAGCATTTGTCCCGCACCCGTCTGTTGCTGCACCTCGTCGACATGGCGCCGCTGGATGAAACCGATGCCGCCGATGCCGCCGAGGTTATCGTCAACGAGCTGACCAAATTCAGCCCGGCCCTGGCCGAGCGCGACCGTTGGCTGGTGCTCAACAAGTGCGACCAGATCCTCGAAGAAGAGCACGAAGAGCGGGTCAAGGAAATCGTTGATCGCCTGGAGTGGGAAGGTCCGGTCTACGTGATCTCGGCCATTGCCAAAGAAGGCACCGAGCGCCTTTGCCACGACATCATGCGTTACCTGGAAGATCGTGCTGATCGCCTGGCCAATGATCCGGCCTACAAGGAAGAACTGGCCGAGCTCGACCAGCGCATCGAAGACGAGGCGCGCGCCCAGTTGCAGGCGCTGGATGACCAGCGTGCACTGCGCCGCAGCGGCGTCAAGTCGGTCCATGACATCGGTGATGACGATTGGGACGAAGAGGATGTGGATGACGAAGACGGTCCGGAAATCATCTACGTTCGCGACTGATCTGGTGCTGATGCAGGCCGCTTGAGATCGGAACCTGTGGGAGCGAGCCTGCTCGCGAAGGCGATGTGTCAGTTTGCATTCATGCTGTTGACCCTATGCCATCGCGAGCAGGCTCGCTCCCACAAGGTTTCTCGGGTAGCTGGCATGGGGAGCAGGTTCAAGTGTTTCGGCGCGGTGTTATCATCGCAGTCGGCCGGTTTTCAAGGCGCCGCTCATTCGAGCGGCGTTTTGGTATCTGAAAAACGCAAATACGAATAATCCCATGAGTGGCGCTGGGTCGCGCTGTTCGCTGGCAAAGGTTGAAGAAAATGCGGAGCAAGGTGACGGGTGCGCAACGCTGGGTCGTGAAGATCGGCAGCGCACTGCTGACGGCGGATGGCAAGGGCCTGGATCGCCAGGCGATGGCGGTGTGGGTCGAGCAGATGGTGGCCCTGCATGAGGCGGGCGTCGAGCTGGTACTGGTCTCCTCGGGTGCCGTGGCGGCCGGCATGAGCCGTTTGGGCTGGACGTCGCGACCCAGCGCGATGCACGAACTGCAGGCCGCTGCCGCCATTGGCCAGATGGGTCTGGTGCAGGCGTGGGAGTCGAGCTTTGCCGAGCATGATCGCCACACGGCGCAGATCCTGCTGACCCACGACGACCTGTCCGACCGCAAGCGTTACCTCAATGCCCGTAGCACGCTGCGAGCATTGGTGGAGCTGAAAGTCATCCCGGTGATCAACGAGAACGACACGGTGGTCACCGACGAGATCCGTTTCGGCGACAACGACACGCTCGCGGCGCTGGTAGCCAACCTCGTGGAAGCCGACCTGCTGGTGATTCTCACGGATCGCGACGGCATGTTCGACGCCGATCCGCGCAATAACCCTGATGCCAAGCTGATCTACGAAGCCCGAGCCGACGATCCCGCGCTGGATGCGGTGGCGGGTGGCACTGGCGGAGCCCTGGGGCGCGGCGGCATGCAGACCAAGCTGCGCGCGGCGCGTCTGGCGGCACGTTCCGGTGCTCATACCATCATCGTCGGTGGTCGTTTGGAGCGGGTGTTGGATCGCCTCAAGGCCGGGGAGCGCATCGGCACGCTGTTGTCGCCTGAGCGCGGCATGCTGGCGGCGCGCAAACAGTGGCTGGCCGGGCATCTGCAAACCCGGGGCACGCTGGTGCTGGACGCCGGGGCCGTGTCGGCGCTGTCTCAAGGTAACAAAAGCCTGCTGCCGGTAGGCGTGAAGCTGGTCCAGGGCAGCTTCCGCCGTGGCGAAATGGTCGTTTGCGTAGCGCCGGATGGTCGAGAGATTGCCCGGGGCCTGGCCAACTACAGCGCGCTGGAAGCACAGAAAATCATCGGCCAATCGTCTGATGCGATTGTTGGTCTGCTGGGTTACATGGCTGAGCCTGAGCTGGTTCACCGTGACAACCTGATCCTCGTCTAAGGAAAAATCATGGGTTTGGCAAAAGGATTGATCGGCTTGCTGGTGGCGCTGCCGCTGTTGGCCTCTGCCGAGGAAATCGGGCAGGTGTCCACGGTATTCAAGTTTGTCGGGCCAAACGACCGGATCGTGGTCGAGGCGTTCGATGATCCCAGGGTCGATGGCGTGACCTGCTATCTGTCGCGTGCCAAGACCGGCGGCGTAAAAGGTGGCCTGGGGCTGGCCGAAGATCGCGCCGAGGCGTCCATCGCCTGCCGCCAGGTCGGGCCGATCAGCTTCAAGGGCGAGCTCAAGGATGGCGAGGAGGTCTTCCGGGAGCGCACCTCGCTGGTGTTCAAGACCATGCAGGTGGTGCGTTTTCTCGACAAGAAGCGCAATACGCTGGTGTACCTGGTCTATAGCGACCGTGTGATCGAGGGTAGCCCGCAGAATGCGGTGACGGCGATTCCGATCCTGCCGTGGGCCAAGGCTCAATAACCACGCAAAAACCACTGTGGGAGCGAGCCTGCTCGCGAATGCGGTCTGCCAGTGACATTGATGCTGTCTGGCACACCGTATTCGCGAGCAGGCTCGCTCCCACATTTCTTGCTTGTGGTGCGCCTGACAAATCCCAGGCAATAAAAAACCGACCCTGGGGTCGGTTTTTTAACGAGCGCGTCGCTTAGGCAGCAGCGGCAACGTTCAAGGCCTTTACGTGGCCATTCAGGCGGCTCTTATGGCGAGCAGCCTTGTTCTTGTGGATGATGCCTTTATCGGCCATGCGGTCGATAACTGGCACAGCCAGAACGTAAGCAGCTTGTGCTTTTTCAGCGTCTTTTGCGTCGATGGCCTTGACTACGTTTTTGATGTAGGTACGGACCATGGAACGCAGGCTGGCGTTGTGGCTGCGACGCTTCTCAGCCTGTTTTGCACGTTTTTTGGCGGAAGGTGAGTTGGCCACCGTCGAGCTCCTCGAAAGACTTTTTAGGAAATAGCAAACAAAATAGGCCGCGAATCATGCCGATGAGTTGACGTGTTGTCAAGGGCGGGTGACACGTTCCGCTGAATGGCAGGTGCGGCGCACCGAATGATTTCTTTCCGGCGTGCGACCTGTAAACTCGCGGGCTTTGGCGCTGTGCTGTTTAGCGGCGCGAAGTATCGCACAAGTGGGCGCGTTGTTCGCCTGCTGTTTATCGACAGGCACAAACTCTTTTCATGAATCTGCTCAAATCGTTGGCTGCCGTCAGCTCTATCACGATGCTTTCCCGGGTTCTGGGATTCGTTCGCGATACGCTGATCGCGCGGATATTCGGTGCCGGAATGGCCACCGACGCCTTCTTCATCGCCTTCAAGCTGCCAAACCTGCTGCGGCGGATCTTCGCCGAAGGGGCCTTTTCCCAGGCCTTCGTGCCGATCCTGGCTGAATACAAAAGCCAGAAGGGCGACGAGGCGACCCGCACTTTCATCGCTTATGTGACCGGTTTGCTCACGCTGGTGCTGGCGCTGGTCACCGCGGCCGGCATGCTCGCCGCGCCTTGGGTGATCTGGGCCACCGCGCCAGGTTTCACCGACACGCCGGAAAAATTCCAGCTCACCTCCGACCTGTTGCGGGTGACCTTTCCTTATATATTGCTGATTTCCCTGTCATCGCTGGCCGGGGCGATCCTCAATACCTGGAACCGCTTCTCGGTGCCGGCCTTCGTGCCGACGCTGCTCAATGTCAGCATGATCGTGTTCGCGCTGTTCCTGACGCCGTATTTCGATCCGCCGGTGATGGCCCTGGGTTGGGCGGTGCTGGTCGGCGGCCTGGCGCAATTGCTCTATCAACTGCCCCACCTGAAAAAAATCGGCATGCTGGTACTGCCGCGCCTGAACTTGCGCGACAGTGGCGTGTGGCGCGTCATGAAACAGATGCTGCCGGCCATTCTCGGGGTGTCGGTGAGTCAGATTTCCCTGATCATCAACACTATCTTCGCCTCGTTCCTGGTGGCCGGCTCGGTCTCGTGGATGTACTACGCCGACCGCTTGATGGAGCTGCCTTCCGGCGTACTGGGCGTGGCGCTGGGCACGATTCTGCTGCCTACCCTGGCCAAGACCTACGCCAGCCAGGACCGTCACGAATACTCACGCATCCTCGATTGGGGCCTGCGCCTGTGCTTCGTGCTGGTCCTGCCTTGTGCGCTGGCGCTGGGGATCCTTGCCGAGCCGCTGACGGTTTCGCTGTTCCAGTATGGCCAGTTCAATGCGTTTGATGCCTTGATGACCCAGCGCGCGCTGATCGCCTATTCGGTGGGCTTGCTTGGAATCATTGTAATCAAGGTCTTGGCGCCGGGTTTCTACGCCCAGCAGAACATTCGCACGCCGGTGAAGATCGCCATCTTTACCTTGGTGATGACCCAGCTGTTCAACCTGCTGCTCATCGGACCCCTGGCCCATGCCGGCCTGGCCCTGGCGATCAGCGCCGGTGCCTGCCTCAACGCCGGGCTGCTGTTCTACCAGCTGCGCAAACAGAAGATGTATCAGCCGCAGCCCGGCTGGGCCAGGTTCGGCCTCAAGCTGCTGGTCGCCGTGGCGGTGATGTCGGCGGTGTTGCTGGCGGGGATGCATTTCATGCCGGCTTGGGGTGAAGGGCAGATGTTCGAGCGCTTCCTGCGCCTGGGTGTACTGGTCCTGGCTGGCGTGGTGGCTTATTTCGGTATGTTGCTGCTGATGGGATTCCGTCTGCGCGACTTCAATCGCAAGGCCTTGAGCTGAACGGTTGCCTTCGATAATCCCGGGCCGGACGGCGGTTTTGTCGGTTCGATCACTTTGGGTTACGGTGTTGCCTGTCGCCGACCGCCGGGTGTGGTTATAATCGGCCACTTTATGAGCAAGAAGCGCGTTATGCAGCTGGTTCGAGGCCTCCACAACCTGCGTCCCCGGCATCGGGGCTGTGTCGCCACTATTGGCAACTTCGACGGTGTTCACCGTGGCCACCAGGCTATCCTGGCGCGGCTGCGCGAGCGTGCGCTGGAGTTGGGCCTGCCCAGCTGCGTGGTGATCTTCGAGCCGCAGCCCCGGGAGTTCTTTGCCCCGGACACCGCTCCGGCGCGTCTGGCCCGGTTGCGTGACAAACTGCAATTGCTGGCCGCCGAAGGCGTCGATCGGGTCCTCTGCCTGGCTTTCAACCAGCGCCTGAGCCAGCTCAGCGCCGCCGAGTTCGTCGATACCATCCTGGTGGAGGGTCTCGACGTAAAGCATCTGGAAGTCGGCGACGATTTCCGTTTCGGCTGCGACCGGGCAGGGGATTTTGATTACCTGCAACAGGCCGGCATCGCCCAGGGATTCACCGTCGAAGCGGCACAGACCGTCGAAATGGACGGTCTGCGCGTCAGCAGCACCCAGGTCCGCAATGCCCTGGCGGCGGCGGACTTCGAATTGGCCGAGCGCTTGCTCGGCCGGCCGTACCGGATTGCCGGGCGGATCCTGCACGGGCAGAAACTGGCGCGCCAATTGGGCACGCCGACGGCCAACGTGCAACTCAAGCGCCGTCGTGTGCCGTTGACAGGGGTGTTCCTGGTGAGTGTCGACATCGACGGCAAGACCTGGCCCGGCGTCGCCAATATCGGCGTACGCCCCACGGTGCAGGGGGATGGCAAGGCCCATCTCGAAGTACACATTCTGGATTTTGCCGGCGATCTGTATGACCGGCGTTTGACGGTGGTTTTCCACCAGAAGCTGCGTGAAGAGCAGCGTTTTGCCTCTCTGGAGGCGCTCAAGACGGCGATCCATGCAGATATCGCCGCCGCCCGTGCCCTTGTCGCAACCAGCGCCAATCGCTAATGAAGAGCCTTAAATGACCGACTATAAAGCCACGCTAAACCTTCCGGACACCGCCTTCCCAATGAAGGCCGGCCTGCCTCAGCGCGAACCACAGATTCTGCAGCGTTGGGACAGCATTGGCCTGTACGGAAAGTTGCGCGAAATTGGCAAGGATCGTCCGAAGTTCGTCCTGCACGACGGCCCTCCGTACGCCAACGGCACCATCCACATCGGTCACGCGCTGAACAAGATTCTCAAGGACATGATCATCCGCTCCAAGACCCTGTCGGGTTTTGACGCGCCGTATGTCCCGGGCTGGGATTGCCACGGCCTGCCGATCGAGCACAAGGTCGAAGTCACCCACGGCAAGAACCTGGGCGCCGACAAGACCCGCGAGCTGTGCCGTGCCTACGCTACCGAGCAGATCGAAGGGCAGAAGTCCGAATTCATCCGTCTCGGCGTGCTGGGCGACTTCGCCAACCCGTACAAGACCATGGACTTTGCGAACGAAGCCGGTGAAATCCGCGCCCTGGCGAAAATCGTCGAGGGCGGCTTCGTGTTCAAGGGCCTGAAACCGGTCAACTGGTGCTTCGACTGTGGTTCGGCCCTGGCCGAGGCGGAAGTCGAGTACGAGAACAAGAAGTCCTCGACCATCGACGTCGCGTTCCCGATCGCCGATGAAGACAAGCTTGCCGCCGCTTTCGGCCTGGGCAAGCTGGCCAAGCCGGCCGCCATCGTGATCTGGACCACCACGCCGTGGACCATCCCGGCCAACCAGGCGCTGAACGTCCATCCGGAATTCAACTACGCCCTGGTCGACGTCGGCGACAAACTGCTTCTGCTGGCCGAAGAGCTGGTCGAATCCTGCCTGGCCCGCTACAGCCTGGAAGGTTCGGTGATTGCCACCGCGCCAGGTTCGGCGTTGGAGCTGATCAACTTCCGTCATCCGTTCTATGACCGCCTGTCGCCAGTGTATCTGGCCGACTACGTGGAGCTGGGCGCCGGCACTGGCGTGGTTCACTCCGCGCCGGCCTATGGCGTCGACGACTTCGTGACCTGCAAGAAATACGGCATGGTCAACGATGACATCCTCAATCCGGTGCAGAGCAATGGCGTCTACGTACCGTCGCTGGAATTCTTTGGCGGCCAGTTCATCTGGAAAGCCAACCCGGCCATCGTCGACAAGCTGACCGAAGTCGGCGCGCTGCTGCACACCACTGTCATCGAACACAGCTACATGCACTGCTGGCGCCACAAGACCCCGCTGATCTACCGCGCGACCGCGCAGTGGTTCATCGGCATGGACAAGCAGCCAACCAGTGGCGACACCCTGCGCCAGCGTTCGCTCAAGGCCATCGAAGAGACCCAATTCGTTCCGGCCTGGGGCCAGGCGCGCCTGCACTCGATGATCGCCAACCGTCCGGACTGGTGCATCTCCCGCCAGCGCAACTGGGGCGTGCCGATCCCGTTCTTCCTGAACAAGGAAAGCGGCGAGCTGCACCCGCGCACCGTCGAACTGATGGAAGAAGTGGCCAAGCGCGTTGAAGCCGAAGGCATCGAAGCCTGGTTCAAGCTCGATGTCGCTGAGCTGCTGGGCGACGAAGCGCCGCTGTACGACAAGATCAGCGACACCCTCGACGTCTGGTTCGATTCCGGCACCACTCATTGGCACGTGTTGCGCGGCTCGCATCCGATGGGCCACGAGAACGGCCCGCGCGCCGACCTGTACCTGGAAGGTTCGGACCAGCACCGTGGCTGGTTCCACTCGTCCTTGCTGACCGGTTGCGCCATCGACAACCACGCGCCGTACCGCGAGCTGCTGACCCACGGTTTCACCGTTGATGAGGCCGGTCGCAAGATGTCCAAGTCCCTGGGCAACGTGATCGCGCCGCAGAAAGTCAACGACACCCTCGGCGCCGACATCATGCGCCTGTGGGTCGCGTCCACCGACTATTCCGGCGAGATGGCCGTTTCCGAGCAGATCCTGCAGCGCAGCGCGGACGCCTACCGGCGGATCCGCAATACCGCGCGCTTCCTGCTTTCGAACCTGACCGGTTTCAATCCGGCCACCGACCTGCTGCCGGCCGAAGACATGCTTGCGCTGGACCGCTGGGCCGTGGACCGCACCCTGTTGCTGCAGCGCGAATTGCAGGTGCACTACGGTGAATACCGTTTCTGGAACGTCTACTCGAAGATCCACAACTTCTGCGTGCAGGAGCTTGGCGGTTTCTACCTCGACATCATCAAGGACCGCCAGTACACCACCGGCGCCAACAGCAAGGCACGTCGTTCGTGCCAGACCGCGCTGTTCCACATCAGCGAGGCGCTGGTGCGCTGGATCGCGCCGATCCTGGCGTTCACCGCCGATGAGCTGTGGGAATACCTGCCGGGCGAGCGCAACGAATCGGTGATGCTCAACACCTGGTACGAAGGCCTGACCGAACTGCCGCAAGGCTTCGAGCTGGACCGTGCGTATTGGGACCGGATCATGGCGGTCAAGGCGGCGGTCAACAAGGAAATGGAAATCCAGCGGGCGGCCAAGGCTGTCGGCGGCAACCTGCAGGCTGAAGTGACCCTTTACGCCGAAGAGGCGCTGGGCGCCGATCTGGCCAAGCTGGGCAACGAGCTGCGCTTCGTGCTGATCACCTCGACCGCCAGCGTCGCGCCGCTGGTGCAGGCGCCGGCCGATGCGGTGGTCACCGAGGTAAGCGGCCTGAAGCTCAAGGTGGTCAAGTCGAGCTTCGTCAAGTGCGCCCGTTGCTGGCACTGCCGCGAAGACGTCGGTGTGAACCCGGAGCATCCGGAAATCTGTGGTCGTTGCGTCGACAACATCAGCGGTACGGGTGAGGTTCGCCACTATGCCTGATTTGGCGCCCAACGCAGCGGGCCGTTTCGGACGGCTGGGCTGGCTCTGGTTGAGTGTGCTGGTCCTGGTGATCGACCAGGCCAGCAAGTACTACTTCGAGAGTTCGTTGACCATGTACCAGCAGATCGTGGTCATCCCCGACTACTTCAGCTGGACGCTGGCCTACAACACCGGCGCGGCATTCAGCTTCCTGGCCGACAGTTCGGGCTGGCAGCGTTGGCTGTTCGCCCTGATTGCCGTCGTGGTCAGCGCCGTGCTGGTGGTCTGGCTCAAGCGCCTGGGGCGTGACGAGACCTGGCTGGCCGTGGCGCTGGCGCTGGTCCTGGGTGGCGCGCTGGGCAACCTGTACGACCGGATTGCCTTGGGCCATGTGATCGATTTCATCCTGGTGCATTGGCAGAATCGCTGGTACTTCCCGGCGTTCAACATTGCCGACAGTGCCATTAGCGTGGGCGCCGTGATGCTCGCCCTGGATATGTTCAAGAGCAAGAAAACCGGAGATGCCGTCCATGACTGAGCAGCGTATCGCTCAAAACACCGAAGTGAAGCTTCACTTCGCCCTGCACCTGGAAAACGGCGACACCGTCGACAGCACGTTCGACAAGGCGCCGGCCGTGTTCAAGGTCGGCGACGGCAACCTGCTGCCAGGCTTCGAGGCGGCGATCTTCGGTTTCAAGGCCGGCGACAAGCGCACCGTGGTGGTTCCTCCGGAAAATGCCTTTGGTCAGCCCAACCCGCAAAACGTGCAGACCATGCCACGCTCGCAGTTCCAGGACATGGAGCTGTCCGAGGGCCTGCTGGTGATCTTCAACGACGCGGCCAACGCCGAGCTGCCGGGTGTGGTGAAAGCTTTTGACGATGCCGAGGTGACCGTGGACTTCAACCACCCACTGGCGGGCAAGACCTTGAGCTTCGAGGTGGAAATCCTTGAAGTGAAGGCGGTTTAACGTTTAACAGCAATTACCGCACCCACAATACCTGTGGGAGCGAGCCTGCTCGCGAAGGCTGCGTCACAGTCGCCACCGAGTTGACTGAACCACCGCATCGCGAGCAGGCTCGCTCCCACAGACACGAGGCACAGCATGCAAATCAAACTCGCCAACCCCCGTGGCTTCTGCGCTGGCGTGGACCGGGCGATCGAAATCGTCAACCGCGCCCTGGAAGTCTTCGGGCCGCCGATCTACGTGCGCCATGAAGTGGTCCACAACAAGTTCGTCGTCGAGGACCTGCGCAGCCGTGGGGCCATCTTCGTCGAAGAACTGGACCAGGTGCCGGACGACGTCATCGTGATCTTCAGCGCCCACGGCGTTTCCCAGGCGGTGCGTACCGAAGCGGCTGGCCGTGGCCTGAAAGTGTTCGATGCCACATGCCCATTGGTTACCAAGGTCCACATCGAAGTGGCGCGCTACAGCCGTGACGGTCGCGAATGCATCCTGATCGGCCATGAAGGCCACCCGGAAGTTGAAGGCACCATGGGCCAGTACGACGCCAGCAATGGCGGCGCGATCTACCTGGTCGAAGACGAAGAGGACGTCGCGGCCTTGCAGGTTCGCAACCCGGAAAAGCTGGCTTTTGTTACCCAGACCACCTTGTCCATGGACGATACCAGCCGGGTGATCGACGCCCTGCGCTCGCGCTTCCCGGCCATCGGCGGGCCGCGCAAGGATGACATCTGCTACGCGACCCAGAATCGTCAGGACGCGGTCAAGCAACTGGCCAACGAGTGCGATGTGGTCCTGGTGGTCGGCAGCCCGAACAGCTCCAACTCCAACCGCTTGCGCGAGCTGGCCGAACGCATGTCGACCCCGGCCTACCTGATCGACGGCGCCGAGGACATGCAGCGCAGCTGGTTCGATGGTGTCGAGCGGATCGGCATCACCGCCGGCGCCTCCGCACCGGAAGTCCTCGTACGCGGGGTGATCGAACAGTTGCAGGCCTGGGGCGCAACGGGCGCCGACGAGCTGGCGGGGCGCGAGGAAAACATTACGTTCTCGATGCCGAAAGAGCTGCGGGTCCGCTCCCTGCTTTGAGTCCTTTTTCACAGAGGGCCTGCTCGGCTTTGACACTTTCCAGGCGGACGCGGCCGGAGGGCGCCAGGATCACCTGGTGATGGCTGACCGGCCCGCGTCTGGCGCAGACATGCAGCGTGCCTGCCTGGAACGCGCCGTCGGGGTGCAGGGCTTCTCCCTGGCCGCCGAACCTCACCCGGCGTTTCACTGGCGAGTTGCCAACCACCCGAGCATGACCGCTGCGCTCCCTCAGCAAGGTTTGCTCCTTGTTGTCCAGCGTGATCCGCCAGCCCTTGCCCCAATCATTGTCGATTCCCTGGATCAAGATGCGCCGGTTGCGCGTGATGGCTTCGCTGCGGGCAAAACGCAACCCGCTGATCAGCAACCGGGCGGTATCCTCGCGTTCGATGGACTCGATCAGCTCTTTGTAGCTTGCACCGGCCCACGGCAGAACAATTGCGGCAATCGCCAGTCCCATGAGCAGTTCAATCAGGCTGAAGCCCTGTTGATGCATGACGTCTCCTCCCTGGAGAGCGTGAAGCGGATTTAAGGCTTATGAATCGTTGTGGCACTTCGCATACGGCGACGGTTTGTTCTAGCGTGTAGAAGCAGGTATAGCCGACGGCAACGGAGGGCATCGATGGATCTTCGTACAAAAGGTTTCACGCTGATCGAGGTGTTGGTGGCCCTCGGCGTGCTGCTGATCCTGATCACCATGGCGGTGCCGTCATTCACCGGCTCGCTGCAAAGTACCAAGGCCGATACCGAGATCGACGACCTGCGCCGAGCCTTGAATTTCGCGCGAATGGAAGCGATCAACCGTCGCATCACCACGCGGATTCGTCCCACCACGCAGGGCGGTGCCTGGAGCGGTGAATTGATGGTGTATGACAACACGGGCAACCCGGCCAATCCGACCAATGTATTGCGGGTTGTTCCAGCAATGGGCGGCGGCGTGACTCTGACGCTAACCTCAGAAGTGACCAACATTGATTTCAACAACCTGGGCGGGTTATCGGCACCGACCACGCCGGTGGGCTTCAATTACGTGAGAGGGGCGCAGAGCAGGACGCTCAATGTCTGCCTCAATGGACGAATCGTATTGGGTGGAAATTGCGGATGAAGGATTGCAGTAAAACGGCGCAGGAGGGCATGACGCTCATCGAGGTGCTGGTGGCGATGCTGATTCTCGGCGTGGGTTTGCTGGGCGCGGCGATGGTCCAGCTCAATGCCCTCAAATACACCGACAGCTCGCGCATGACCAGCCAGGCCAGCTTCATCGCCTACGACCTGTTGGACCGCATCCGGGCCAATTCCGGTGCCGACTACACCATCACGCCGCCGAGCTCGCCGAACCTCAACGTGGCCCGGGACCAGGACCTTTATGACTTCAAGACCAACATCGTCGCTTTCGGCGGCGCCACGGCCACCGGTACGGTTGCGCTGAACCAGCGGGTCTACACCATCACCATTTCCTGGGACGACGCCCGGGCTGCCAACACGACCAACGCGGCCGAGGCGCGACGCAGCTTTGTGCTGACCAGCCGGGTCGCTGTCGATCCATTGGCGACGACGCCATGAACCGGCATAGCCGGGGTTTCGGGCTGATCGAACTGATGATCGCGCTGGTCATCAGCCTGATCGTCGTGCTGGGCGTCGTGCAGATTTTCATCGCCGCGAAAAATACTTACGTAAGCCAGAGTGCCGCCGCGGTGATGCAGGAGGATGCACGGTTTGCCTTGAGCAAAATGGTTCAGGAAATTCGCATGGTGGGCATGTTCGGCTGCCTGGCGACGGTCACCGATGCGTCTTCGAACAATGATTTCGCCGCCAGCCAGATCACCCCGATTCGCTGGGACAACGCCACCCGCAGGTTGACCCTGGTCACGGCGGATATCGGCAATAGCGGCAGTGCGCCGACCTGGACCATCGTTTCCGATTGCCGCAATACGGCCACCGCCTACACCGGAGCGCGAGCACCCGCGAGCGGGCAGATGGCCTTTCCGATCCGGCGGCTGATCTATGGTTTCAACAACAATCAGCTATTGCTGGGGAGCGGCGCTGGCAACCCGACCATGGCGGTGCTGGTGGATAACGTGCGGGCATTCGACGTGACCTTCGGCGTGGCCGGCAGCGCGACGGACATCGCGGCCACCAGCTACAGCGGCAATCCGAGCGACCCGGCGCTGATCCGCAGCGTGCGCCTGACGCTGACGCTGTTCGACCCGAAAAATACCGTGCGCGAGCAGACCTTCAACGTGGTTGCTGCCTTGCGCAACCGGCTGCTATGAGGGGGCGACTGATGAGGTCGACAGGTTTCGGGTATCGCCAGCGCGGCATGGCCTTGCTGGTCAGCCTGGTCTTTTTGCTGCTGCTGACACTGATTGGTTTGTCGTCGATGCAGAGCGCCACGCTTCAGGAAAAGATGACCAGCAGCGTCATGCAGCGCAACCAGTCGTTCCAGATGGCCGAGGCGGCGCTGAGGGTCGGGGAAAGCGCGGTGCAGGCAGAAAGTTATTCGCTGCCGGTTTGTACCGCGGCCCAATGCGCGCCACCGCCTGAGTCGGCAACAGTGACGGCGGCGGGACGCTATTCCTCGTCGGGGGTGCTCTGGGTGGCCGCCGCCGGTGGGTTTTACGGCGTGCAGAATATCGGCACAACCCTTACGGCAGTCAACGTGCCGCTCAATACCTCGGCGACGCTGTACCGGATCACGGCGGTGGCGGTGGTGGGCAACAACCAGCGCAGCGTGGTGGAGAGCATCTATGCGAAATATTAGAGTGCTTCGGGGCTGGCGCCAGGCGTTGTGGGGGATGTTGCTCAGCCTTTACCTGACGGCCCCGGTCTATGGCTTCACACCGTCGGAATCACCGCTGTTGAGTGCGGCGGCGGTGACGCCCAACGTGATGCTGCTGATCGATGATTCGGGGAGCATGAACAACATTATCTGGGCGGCGGGGTTTGATCCGGCGGCAACGCAACCACCGATTTCTATATGCACTGACGACAGAAGTTGTAGCAGCAGCAATAGGGCGCTGCTTGCGGCAAACGACGGGAACGTCTTGCTTGCGAGTCTGTTCCGCGGCGATTGTTTAAATGGCTGGTATGGCTTCTACCGAACTGGCTTTGGTCAGGTTTGCCTGCGGTTACCCGATCCGGTTGGCGGCGAGAATACTCGCTACACAGCTAAGTACTTATCTTATCTAGTCACCCTTGCCAACGGTTCAAGCCGGGACTTCACCAACGGCTCAATCCCGAGAGACTATCGAATAAACGTAGCAAGGAATGTTTCGACTGATCTGGTCGGCAACAATCGCTCCCTGCGCATCGGCCTTGCCACTTTCAATTCGCCCAACAGCTTCAATTCCGGCCCTGGCGGCTATATTGCTCGTGCGATCAGCGATCTGTCGCCGGTAAGTGGCAGTGTCACCCAGACGCAGGCGAATACTAACTACAGCGCCTTGATCAGCGCCATAAACGCTCTAGGCGCCGTCGCCAATACGCCGCTGGCTGAGAGTTACTACGAAGTCACTCGTTATTTCAGAGGTATGGCGCCTTATTACAACAACACCCCAAGTACCTATACCAGCCCGATTCAGTACCGATGCCAGAAAAATTTTGGCGTGGTGATCACTGATGGTTTGCCCACTTTTGACCGAACGTTTCCTACCGATGATCCGTCCGGGGGGAGCCGCTTGCCAAACTGGGATGGCATCAGCGCCAACGATGGCGCCGATCCCAAGGGGGACGGGGAGGGCGACACGCTGTACCTGGACGACATTGCCAAATTCGCCTTCGACATCGACATGCGTTCCACCGGCACCGACGTCACCGGGAAAAGCTGGGATGGAGCCGAATTCCGCCGGCAGTACCTCAATACTTATACTGTGGGTTTTGCTGTCACCAACCAGATGCTTTCCGACGCCGCTCGCTACGGTGCGGGCAAATATTATCCGGCCACCGACAGTGAAGGCTTGAACTCGGCCCTGTCGTCGGCCCTGAGCGACATCACCTCCAAGGCCGGTTCGGGAGGCGGCGGCACCAGCAATGGCGCGACGCTCTCCAGCACTTCCAGTTTTTACCAGACCACCTACGACCCCAGGGACTGGCGCGGTACCATCAAGGCATTCGGCTTCAATTCCACTGGAACGGTGAACACCGCAGAAGCGCAGTGGACCACCGACACCGCTATCGTTCCCGGTGCCACACCACCGATCTACCAGTCCTGGAACACCGCGACCAACGTGCCGGTGACCCTGGCCTATGGCAACTTTTCGCCGGCCCAGCAAACCAGCCTGAGCCAGGGCCTGCCCACGGGGATCACCGGTAACGACTTGGTGGAGTGGAGCAAAGGCGTCAACAAGACCGGGCTCAAGGTGCGCAGCGTCCTGCTGGGGGACATCATCAATTCGCCGCTGGTCCTGGCCTCGCCCAATGACCAGACCGCCTCGGACCTGCTGAACGACACCAGTTACAGCAATTACCTGGCGACCAAGGCGGCAAACATGAGCAGCAGCCTGGTGGTGAATGGCAATGATGGTTTCTTTAGTGTCATCAACAGCGCCAACGGAACCCGCCGTTACGCATATATGCCGTCGACCGTGCTTCCCTCATTGCAGCTCATCGCTGATCCCGGCTACATCAATGGCGTGAGTCATAAATTCCTGGTGGACGGACAGGTTGCCGTATTCGATGCGCAACTGGGCAGCGTCTGGAAAACGCTGGCCCTGGGTGGCACCGGCGCGGGCGGCCGGGCGTTTTACGCGGTGCAACTGTTCGACGCAGCGGCAGGCAACGCGATCCGGGCACTGTGGGAGATCAGCGCGCCGACCCTCGCCAACGCAGCCAATGTCTTCAATGACCTGGGCTACGCCTACGCGCGCCCTGAAGTCGCGCGCCTCGCGGACGGTCGCTGGGCGGCGTTCATCGCCAATGGTTATGGCAGTAATACCGGCGTTGCGGCGCTGTACGTGGTGGACGTTCGCGACGGTTCGCTGATTCGCAAGATAGTCGTCAACAGCCCCGACACCAATAACGGCCTTTCGTCGGTCAAGCTGCGGGTCAACGCCCAGAACGTTGTGCAGGCGGCCTATGGTGGGGACCTGAAAGGACGGATGTGGAAGTTCGACCTCAGCGCAACTTCGCCGAACACCTGGGGCCTGGCGTTTGCCGGCCAGCCGTTGTTCACCGCTCCAGGTGGCGCGACACAGCCGATCACCGCGCAACCGCTGCTGGCGGAGAACCCCCAGGGCGGCATCCAGGTATTTTTCGGCACGGGCAAGTTCAATGAGTCGGCGGACAAGCTCAACAAGGACCTGCAAGGGTTCTATTCGATCTGGGACGCTAGCGGTGGCGCCGGGCAGATTACCGTGGCGAACCTGCAGGCCCAGTCGATCACCAGCATTTTTTCCGGTACTACCGGGCAATTCGTGACCACCAGCCAGAACAACGTGGCCTATCCCACGCAAAAAGGCTGGTATCTGCCGCTGATATACAACAACGCGCTGACCGGTGAACGGGTGATCAACCCGGCCAGCCTGGTACTTGGGCGTGTGGTCTTTACCACCGCCGCCGTTGATACCACTGACCCATGCGCGAGCTTCGGTACCGGCAAACTGATCGAAGTGGATGCGTTCAACGGTAAGATGCTCAACTACGCGGTGCTCGATACCAACAACGATGGCTCGATCAATACCCTCGACACGATTTCCGCTGGCGTGGTGTTCACGGGGGGGATCCCGACCTTGAGCGCGGTCGTCAGCGCCAATGGAGCAACCAATATGGTCGTGAATGACTCCGGTGGTGGAATCACCGACCTGCTGACCAAGTCCGTCGGTGGCAGCCGTCGTATCATGTGGCGGCAAATACAGTGAGGTAAGGCATGCGCAAATCCAACCGGGGTTTCACCTTGATCGAAATCATGATTGTCATCGCGATCATCGGTATCGTGATCACCATCGGCTATCCCAGCCTGACCGAATACATGAAAAAGGGGCGGCGAGCCGAAATCGCCGGGCTGCTGTCGGAGCAGGCACAAATCCTTGAGCGTCACTATTCGAAGACCAACGTCTATACCAACGCGACTGGCCTGAGCAGTGGCAACGATTTCTACACTATTAACCTGACGCCGACGGAGCAGAGCTTTACCCTGACCGCACTACGCAGAAGTGGCTCGTCCATGGCGACGGACAAGTGCGGTGATTTTACGATCGACAACACGGGCAAGCGAGCCAATATCAACTCCGCTGCCGGCGTGACCACCAAGGATTGCTGGGGTCGTTGAGTTTTTTATCCGGGTGCGGACGAGCGCCCTCTGTCTTGTGAGTCGAAACAGAACATGACCAGGCAACAGCAAGTGGTGATAGTCGGCGGCGGAGTCATCGGCCTGCTGACGGCATTCAATCTCGCCTCCGAAGGCCAGCGGGTGGTGCTGCTGGACCGCTCCGGCGTTGGCCAGGAATCATCCTGGGCCGGCGGCGGTATTGTTTCGCCGCTGTACCCATGGCGCTATAGCCCGGCGGTCACCGCGCTGGCCCACTGGTCGCAGGATTTTTATCCACAGCTGGGCGAGTCCTTGTTTGCCGCGACCGGGATCGATCCGCAAGTGCATATCACCGGCCTGTATTGGCTGGACCTCGACGATCAGGCCGAAGCACTGGCCTGGGCCGAGCGGGAAGGGCGCGCGCTGCGGGCTGTGGATATCTCCGCGGTCCATGATGCGGTTCCGGTATTGGGCTCGGGCTTTTCCCGGGCGATCCATATGGCCGATGTGGCGAACGTGCGTAATCCGCGGCTGGTGAAGTCGCTCAAGGCAGCGTTGCAGACGATGCCGAATGTCACGCTTCATGAGCATTGCGAAGTCAGCGGGTTCATTCGCGACGGTGAGCGTGTCAGTGGCGTGAAGAGCTCAGCGGGGGAGATACGCGGTGATCAAGTGGTTCTCGCTGCGGGGGCCTGGAGCGGCGAGTTGCTTGGAACGCTGGGGCTGGAGTTGCCGGTCGAGCCGGTGAAGGGCCAGATGATCCTGTACAAGTGCGCGTCCGATTTCTTGCCGAGCATGGTCCTGGCCAAGGGCCGTTATGCGATTCCGCGTCGTGACGGGCACATCTTGATCGGCAGTACGCTGGAGCATGAAGGCTTCGACAAGACGCCGACCGATGCGGCGCTGGAAAGCCTCAAGACTTCGGCTCTGGAGTTGATCCCGGCGTTGGCCGACGCCGAGTTGGTGGGGCATTGGGCCGGGTTGCGCCCAGGATCGCCGGAGGGTATTCCCTACATTGGCGAAGTGCCGGGGTTTGCGGGGTTGTGGTTGAACTGCGGCCATTACCGCAACGGCCTGGTGCTGGCGCCGGCTTCGTGCCGGTTGTTCGTCGACGTGATGCTGGGGCGTGAGCCGGTGATTGATCCTGCGCCGTATGCCCCGGCGGGGCGACTGTAGGTTCGGCTCTCCCTGTGGGAGCGCAGCTGCGGCAGCAACCAAAAATCCCGTGGCGAGGGAGCTTGCTCCCGCTGGGCTGCGCAGCAGACCCAAAATCATTCAGCAAGGTGCATCTGGGAAACAGCAGGGTGTTTTTACGACTGCTGCGCAGCCGAGCGGGAGCAAGCTCCCTCGCCACAGGATGAGCGCTGCCTTCAATCCAACCCCAACTTCTTCAACCGATACCGCATCGATCGAAACGACAACTTCAATCTCTGCGCCGCTGCGGTGCGGTTCCAGCGGGTTTCCTCCAGGGCCTGGAGGATTACCTTGCGTTCGACGTCTTCCAGGTAGTCCTCCAGATTGTCGACCTGCATCAGATCAGGATTGCCCGCCTCGCCAGCCCCGCTGTGTTCGGCGAGACGCAAGTCATCGGCCTCGATCTGCTGGTGTTCGCACAGGGTGTAGGCCCGTTCGAGCATGTTCTCCAGTTCTCGCACGTTGCCCGGGAAGCGGTAGTTCTGCAGCGCTTTGAGGGCGTGCGGATGGAGCGTCACCACTGGGCTGCCGGCGTTGGTGGCCAGGCGCTGGAGCATGTGGTTGGCCAGCAGCTCGATGTCTTCCCGCCGTTCACGCAAGGGCGGGACGCGCAGTTCGATGACATTCAGCCGGTAATACAAGTCCTGGCGAAAGCGACCGGCGGCGACTTCTGCGCCGAGGTCCTTGTGGGTGGCGCAGAGGATTCGCACGTCCACCACTTCTTCCTGTTGCCCGCCCACCGCGCGCACGGCTTTTTCCTGGATGGCACGCAACAGCTTGACCTGCATCGCCAGCGGCAGGTCGGCGACTTCATCGAGGAACAGAGTTCCGCCGTGAGCCGCCTGGAACAGGCCGGGCTTGTCTTCGATGGCGCCGGTGAAGCTGCCTTTTCGATGGCCGAAAAACTCGCTTTCCATCAACTCCGTTGGAATGGCCCCACAATTGACCGGCACAAACCCCTGGCTGTAGCGAGGGCCTTGTCCATGAATCAGGCGCGCCACCAGTTCCTTGCCGCAGCCTGATTCGCCGCTGATGTAGACCGGCGCCTGGCTGCGGGCGAGTTTTTCAATCTGTCGGCGCACGCTGCGCATGGGTGGCGAGTCGCCCAACAGGCAGCGCTCGACGGTCGTACTCGGCGCAGCACCCGGCGACAGTCGCAAGGCGCTGCCGATCAGCTCTCGCAGACGCCCCAGGTCGACCGGTTTGGTCAGGAAGTCGAAGGCACCGGCCTTGAGCGCGTCAATAGCAACTTCCAGGCTGCCATAGGCGGTGATCATCGCCACCGGCAGTTGGGGGGCGCGTTGCTGGATGTGTTGCACCAGTTCCAGGCCGGTGCCATCGGGCAGGCGCATGTCGGTCAGGCACAGGTCGAAGGTTTCACCTGCCAGCAGGGCTTGGGCCTCGGCGAGGTTCTTGGCGCTGCGGGTGTCGAGTTTCATCCTTCCCAGGGTGATTTCCAGGAGTTCGCGGATGTCCGGTTCGTCATCGACGATCAGGATTCGTTGCCGTGAGCGTGTATTCAAATCTGTTTCCGTCCGTGAGCAAAGGTGATGCGAAAGCAACCGCCGCCTTGGCGTGATTTGAAGTCTAGGCGGGCCTGGTTGCTTTCGCACAGCTCACGGGACAGATAGAGCCCGAGGCCGGTGCCCTGGCTGCTGGTGGTGAAGAAAGGTTCGAACAAATGCGCCTGCTGCTCCGGCGTTACGCCAGGGCCGTTGTCGATGATGTCCAGCGTGGCCAGTTGACTGTGCGGGTCGACGAACAGCTTCAACCAGGCCTCGGCCTGTTCATAGACCATTGCGCTATGACGCCAGGCGTTGCGCAGCAGATTGTCGAGCACCTGGGCCAGTTGGTCGGGGTCCATGAGTGTGATGTAGTCGCCCGGGTCGATGCTCAGGTGCAATCGCTGGGGTTCGGCCGCGTTTTCCCGGGTCTGCCGGACGAATTGCTCCAGCCATGTGCGTAAATCCAGGCGTTGCGGCGCGGTTTGCTGGCGGCGGGACAGCTGCAGGACGTTTTCGATGACGCGATTCATTCGTAGGGAGTGGTCTTGAATAATCTGCGTCAGACGTCGGTCGGCGTTGTTCAGTTCCTCGGATTCACCGAGCAATTGCGCGGCGTGGCTGATGGCGCCCAGAGGGTTGCGGATTTCATGGGAAATACCCGCGGTGAGGCGCCCGAGGGAGGCGAGTTTCAGTTGCTGGGCATGTTGGGCCACTTGGGCCAGGTCTTCGAGAAATACCAGGATCTGCTGCTGATCCAGAGGGCCGAGGGCGATGAAGCTGGGTTGCAGCGTCAGGCCGGTGCCGCTGATGGTCAGGCTTTGCGCACGCAGGCTGGGGTTGTTCCGCCACGATTGCAGCCGCTCGACCAGGGCGCTGGAATAATCGTCTATCTGCTGGCCGACCAGGTCGTGCATGCCCAGCAGGTTCAAGGCGCTTTCGTTGGCCAGTCGCACCCGGTGCTGGTGATCAAGCACCAGGATGCCGGTGCGCATGCGTTGCAGGATCAAGGCGTTGAGCGCTTCGAGGCTGAGCACTTCGCTGGCCCGTTGCTCGGCCAGGGTTTCGCTGGCTTCCAGGCGTCGGGTCAGGCCTTGCACCAGCAAAGCGGCGGCGAAACACAAGGCGCCCAGGGTGCCTGCCTGTAGATAGCTGCTGGGGCGGCTCGCGTCGCTGAGGCCGAGGACAAATGTCGAGCCGACGATGCCAAGGGTGGCGACGGCAGCGATCAGCAGGCCTATTCGCCCTTTCAGCAAGGTATTGCCGATGGCTACCGAGACAATGATCAGGTTGCCGATGGCGCTGGGGGCGCCACCCGCGACGAAGAACAACCACGACAGCAGCAATACGTCGGTGAGCGCCAGCCCGAACAGCCGGGCAGGGCGACGCGTATTTTCAAGGAACACCACCAGCAGGATGTTCAGCACCAGATACAACCAGCTGCCGCTGCGCAGCAGGTCGTCGTTGGCGAACTCCAGCAGCCGGTTGTCCATGTTGCTGGTGATCAGCAGCACCAGCGTGATGCCGATGCTCAGGCGGTACAGGTGATAGAGGCGCAGCAGACGCTGCGCCTGTTTGACGCGGGGACGCGAGGCCTCAGCGATCACGAGTACCCGGGCCTTGCTCGAGGTGAGCCTGGCTGCAATACCATTGTTGGTCGAGGGCCAGCGCCCGGTCGCGCGGCAGGTGCACCCCGCACTGGGCGCAACGCACCATGGGGCGCGCGTCATGGTCACGCGAGGTGTTCGATGTGGCAGAGGTCGCCTTGAACTTGCGCCACAACCATATCGCGGCGGCAATCAGGGCGATCCAGAACAGTAAACGAAGCATGATGGGCGGCTTTTTGGCTAGAGATCAGGCAGTTTAGCCAAGGACAGGAACGGCGCACAGCGCAATAAAATGCAGGCATGAAAAAGGGAGACCCAGGGTCTCCCTTTTTATGGTGCCTTGGCTTTCAGTCGAACATGCCGAAGGTCATGTAGCTGAACCAGGAGCGATCGCTGGATTCGCTTTCCGGCTCTTCTTCTTCGATCACGTCGCCATTTTCGTCCTTGGGCTTGAGCTCGTTCGGAATGGCTTCCTTGGCGTCCTGGAACTGGCGCTGGACGTCCTGGTTGGCGCGGGTTTCGCCCGGCGGCAGCGGCGGACGGGATTCGATCAGGCCGAGGGTCGCCTTGCTCAGCCACGAACGGTTGTCGGCTTCATCGACCCGCGGGGTGAACTGGCCATCGACCAGCGATGGGTGATCGGGGTAGTTCAGCTTCAGCGTTTCCAGGCTGGTGGCCGCGAGGTCATCCAGGTGCAGGCGCTGGTAGGCTTCGGTCATGACAGCCAGGCCGTCGCCAACCGATGGGGTTTCCTGGAAGTTTTCCACCACGTAGCGGCCACGGTTGGCGGCGGCGACATAGGCCTGGCGGGTCAGGTAGTAGTCAGCCACGTGGATTTCGTAGGACGCCAGCAGGTTGCGCAGGTAGATCATGCGCTGCTTGGCATCAGGCGAATAGCGGCTGTTGGGGAAGCGGCTGGTCAGCTGGGCGAACTCGTTGTAGGAGTCGCGCGCGGCGCCCGGGTCACGCTTGGTCATGTCCAGCGGCAGGAAGCGCGCCAGCAGGCCGACGTCCTGGTCGAAGGAGGTCAGGCCCTTGAGGTAGTAAGCGTAATCGACGTTCGGATGCTGCGGGTGCAGACGAATGAAACGCTCGGCGGCGGACTTGGCAGCTTCCGGCTCGGCGTTCTTGTAGTTGGCGTAGATCAGCTCCAGCTGCGCCTGGTCGGCGTAGCGACCGAACGGATACCGCGACTCCAACGCCTTGAGCTTGGCGGTGGCGCTGGTATAGCTGTTGTTATCCAGGTCGTTCTGCGCCTGTTGGTACAGTTCGACTTCGCTCAGGTTTTCGTCTACGACTTCCTTCGACGAGCAAGCAGCAGTCAATGCGAGGATGGCGATCAGCAGCAGGTGTTTCACTTGCATGGCGGCTTGCGTCCCTATGACGGCCGCTGTCTTGGGCGGGGCCGTCCTGTTATGATGAGCGCCCCGTTGAAAGCCTCGGGGCAAAAGACGCCGTATTTAACCACAAGCGCGCAGCCGAAACCAAAGGCTGTGCCGACGCCCAGTCCGAGCATGTCCGATAAAATAGAACTTCGCGCAGAGGTGCCGTCCGAATTGGGCGGCCAACGCCTCGATCAAGTCGCCGCCCAACTCTTCGCCGAGCACTCGCGCTCGCGCCTTTCCGCCTGGATCAAGGACGGTCGCCTGACAGTGGACGGGGCGGTGATCCGTCCGCGCGACATCGTCCATGGCGGCGCCATCCTCGAACTGACCGCCGAGCAGGAGGCCCAGGGAGAATGGGTCGCCCAGGACATTGCCCTGGACATCGTCTACGAGGACGACGACATCCTGGTGATCAACAAGCCCGCGGGCCTGGTGGTCCACCCGGCGGCCGGTCACGCCGATGGCACCCTGCTCAACGCCTTGCTGCACCATGTGCCGGACATCATCAATGTGCCCCGCGCCGGGATCGTGCACCGCCTGGACAAGGACACCACCGGCCTGATGGTGGTCGCCAAGACCATCCAGGCGCAGACACAGCTGGTCACACAGCTGCAAAGCCGCAGCGTCAGCCGCATCTATGAATGCATCGTGATCGGCGTGGTCACCGCCGGTGGCAAGATCAACGCACCGATCGGCCGTCACGGCCAGCAGCGCCAGCGCATGGCGGTGATGGAAGGTGGCAAGCAGGCGGTCAGCCATTACCGCGTGCTGGAGCGTTTTCGTTCGCACACGCATGTGCGGGTCAAGCTGGAAACCGGCCGGACCCACCAGATTCGCGTGCATATGTCCCATATCAACTTCCCGTTGGTGGGCGACCCGGCCTATGGCGGTCGTTTCCGCATTCCGCCGGCCGCGAGCCAGACCATGGTCGAATCGTTGAAAAACTTCCCGCGCCAGGCGCTGCACGCGCGCTTCCTGGAGCTGGACCACCCGACGACCGGTAAGCGCATGAGCTGGGAATCGCCGTTGCCGGATGACTTCGTCTGGCTGCTGACGCTGCTCAAGCAGGATCGCGAGGCGTTCATCGGATGAGTGACTGGCTGATACCCGACTGGCCCGCGCCGGCCCGGGTCAAGGCCTGTGTCACCACCCGGGAGGGCGGCGTCAGCCTGGCGCCGTTCGACAGCCTCAATCTTGGCGACCATGTCGGCGATGAGCCTGCAGCCGTCGCTGAAAACCGTCGTCGCCTCACCGATCGTTTTGCCATGCGTCCGGCCTGGTTGCAGCAGGTCCACGGTATTGACGTGGTCGAAGCTGACCCGGCCGAGGTGGCTGTCGCCGATGCCTGCTGGACCGCCACGCCGGGTATCGCCTGCGCGGCAATGACGGCCGATTGCCTGCCTGTATTGTTCTGTAACCACGCCGGCACCCATGTCGCGGCAGCCCATGCCGGTTGGCGCGGGCTGGCCAACGGAGTCCTGGAAGCCACCCTTGATCGTCTGCAAGTACCGGCCGAAGAAATCCTCGCCTGGCTCGGCCCGGCCATCGGCCCGCAAGCGTTCGAAGTGGGGCCTGAGGTGCGTGAGGTTTTTGTTGCGCAACTGCCCGAGTCGCAACAAGCCTTCATGCCCAGCCACAATGCCGGGAAGTACCTGGCGGATATCTATGCGCTGGCGCGCCTGCGTCTCGCGGCTCGCGGCGTCACCGCCGTGTACGGTGGCGGCCTGTGCACCGTGACCGATCCGCGCTTCTTTTCCTACCGTCGCAACGCCCGCACCGGTCGCTTCGCTTCCCTGATCTGGCTTGAACGCTAGACTCTGCTGATCTGCATCAACAGCGCACTGCTTGAATCTTCCAGAATCGGCCACATCTATAGCGGTATCTGGCAGGTTTCTTCATTCAGGATGTTTTTTCAGGTCCGGCCTGCTCATTAGGAAGGTGACCCATGCGTATTGATCGTTTAACCAGCAAACTGCAATTGGCCTTGTCCGATGCCCAATCCCTGGCCGTCGGCCTGGACCATCCCGGCATCGAACCGGCGCACTTGATGCAGGCCATGCTCGAACAGCAAGGCGGTTCCATCAAGCCACTGCTGATGCAGGTGGGCTTTGACGTCAACAGCCTGCGCAAAGAGTTGGCCAAAGAACTCGACCAACTGCCCAAGATCCAGAATCCGACCGGTGACGTGAACATGTCCCAGGATCTGGCGCGGCTGCTCAACCAGGCCGATCGCCTGGCCCAACAGAAGGGCGACCAGTTCATTTCCAGCGAACTGGTGCTGCTCGCCGCGATGGACGAGAACAGCAAGCTGGGCAAGTTGCTGCTCGGCCAGGGCGTGAGCAAGAAAGCCCTGGAAAATGCCATCAACAATCTGCGTGGTGGCGATGCGGTCAACGACCCCAACCACGAGGAAGCGCGCCAGGCGCTGGACAAGTACACCGTCGACCTGACCAAGCGCGCAGAGGAAGGCAAGCTTGACCCGGTGATCGGCCGTGACGATGAAATTCGCCGCACTATCCAGGTCCTGCAGCGCCGTACCAAGAACAACCCGGTGCTGATCGGTGAACCTGGCGTGGGCAAGACCGCCATCGCCGAGGGCCTGGCCCAGCGCATCATCAATGGCGAAGTGCCTGACGGCCTGCGGGGCAAGCGCTTGCTGTCCCTCGACATGGGGGCGCTGATCGCTGGCGCCAAGTACCGCGGCGAATTCGAGGAACGGCTCAAGGCCTTGCTCAATGAACTGTCGAAGCAGGAAGGGCAGATCATTCTGTTCATCGACGAATTGCACACCATGGTCGGGGCCGGCAAGGGCGAGGGCTCGATGGACGCCGGCAATATGCTCAAGCCTGCGCTGGCCCGTGGTGAGTTGCATTGCGTTGGCGCGACCACGCTCAACGAATACCGCCAGTACATCGAGAAAGACGCGGCCCTGGAACGGCGCTTCCAGAAGGTGCTGGTGGAGGAGCCGAGCGAAGAAGACACCATCGCGATCTTGCGCGGCCTGAAGGAGCGCTACGAGGTTCACCACAAGGTGGCGATCACCGACGGCGCGATCATCGCGGCAGCGAAGCTCAGCCACCGCTATATCACTGACCGGCAATTGCCGGACAAGGCCATCGACCTGATTGACGAGGCCGCCAGCCGCATCCGCATGGAAATCGATTCCAAGCCTGAGGTACTGGATCGTCTGGAGCGGCGCTTGATTCAGCTCAAGGTCGAGTCCCAGGCCCTGAAAAAAGAGAGCGACGAGGCCGCGAAGAAACGCCTGGAAAGATTGCAGGAAGAAATTGTCCGGCACGAGCGCGAGTATTCCGATCTCGAAGAAATCTGGAATTCGGAGAAAGCCGAAGTCCAGGGCTCGGCGCAGATCCAGCAGAAGATCGAACAGTCTCGCCAGGAACTGGAAGCGGCCCGCCGCAAGGGCGATCTCAACCGCATGGCCGAGCTGCAATACGGGGTGATTCCGGACCTTGAGCGCAGCCTGCAGATGGTCGACCAGCACGGCAAGAGCGAAAACCAGCTGCTACGTAGCAAGGTCACCGAAGAGGAAATCGCCGAGGTGGTTTCCAAGTGGACCGGCATTCCCGTGTCGAAAATGCTTGAAGGCGAGCGCGACAAGCTGCTGAAGATGGAAAGCCTGTTGCACCAGCGCGTGATCGGCCAGGAAGAAGCCGTGGTGGCGGTCTCCAACGCCGTGCGTCGGTCCCGTGCCGGGTTGTCGGACCCTAACCGTCCGAGCGGCTCGTTCATGTTCCTCGGCCCGACCGGCGTGGGCAAGACCGAGCTGTGCAAGGCGCTGGCCGAATTCCTCTTCGACACCGAAGAGGCCATGGTGCGCATCGACATGTCCGAGTTCATGGAGAAACATTCCGTGGCCCGCTTGATCGGTGCGCCGCCAGGCTATGTCGGCTACGAAGAGGGCGGTTACCTGACCGAGGCCGTGCGGCGTAAACCCTACTCGGTGATCCTGCTCGATGAGGTCGAGAAGGCCCACCCGGACGTGTTCAATATTCTCTTGCAGGTGCTTGAGGATGGTCGCCTGACTGACAGCCACGGCCGTACGGTGGATTTTCGCAACACGGTGATCGTGATGACCTCCAACCTGGGCTCGACGCAGATCCAGGAACTGGTCGGCGATCGCGAGGCGCAACGCGCTGCGGTGATGGACGCGATTTCCACGCACTTCCGTCCCGAGTTCATCAACCGGGTGGACGAAGTGGTGATCTTCGAGCCGCTGGCCCGTGATCAGATCGCCGGTATTACCGAGATCCAACTGGGTCGCCTGCGCAGCCGTCTCACCGAGCGTGAGCTGAAGCTGCAACTGAGCGACGAGGCGTTGGACAAGCTGATCGCGGTGGGTTACGACCCGGTCTATGGCGCACGGCCGCTGAAACGGGCCATCCAGCGCTGGATCGAAAACCCGTTGGCGCAGTTGATTCTGTCCGGCCGCTTCATGCCCGGCGAAACCGTGACCGGCACCGTGGAAAACGACGAGATCGTCTTCAACTGAAAGCCGCAACAGCCGGTGATTGAAATGGCCTTGCCTGGCGAGGCCATTTTTTTCATCAGGCCGTTGAACTCAAAGGAAAAGGCTTGTAAAGTGCGCCCCGCAGTACGTCACCCCGAGGGCGACTTCTCACTGAGAAGGAATCCAAAATAAGTTGCAAATCATTGTCTTGAAAGCAATTTAAGGGGTTGACAGAGGTTTTGAAGATTGTAGAATAGCGCGCCTCAGACACACGAACGCAGCGATGCAAACGGGTCGAAGAGGTTGCAGCAAGCTTCAACGCTGTAGCGGTAAATAGCAGTAACTTGAAATATCAGTTCCGTGATAGCTCAGTCGGTAGAGCAAATGACTGTTAATCATTGGGTCCCAGGTTCGAGTCCTGGTCACGGAGCCATTTCAATCGGGGTATAGCGCAGTCCGGTAGCGCGCCTGCTTTGGGAGCAGGATGTCAGGAGTTCGAATCCCCTTACCCCGACCATATTTGGGTCGTTAGCTCAGTTGGTAGAGCAGTTGGCTTTTAACCAATTGGTCGTAGGTTCGAATCCCACACGACCCACCATTTTTGAAACCAGTTCGCTGGAATCGAATCTTAAGATCAGAGGCCAAAAGCGCTGATCGAGGAAGGCGACTTGCGAAGGTCGCCTTTTTTTTACCGGGGTATAGCGCAGTCCGGTAGCGCGCCTGCTTTGGGAGCAGGATGTCAGGAGTTCGAATCCCCTTACCCCGACCATATTAAAAATCCTCGTATCGAAAGATACGGGGATTTTTTTTGCCCGCCGGAAAGCCTCTTCCCTTCAAGTCATCATACAACTTGCCGATAACCCGCCGACAGGGGCATGAACGATCGCCCTCTCTTCAGGCCGATAACAAGAAAAGGCGCCCGTTATGTTTCTTCGTCAGTTGAATATCGCCCCCCGCGCCGCGCTGGGTTTCGCCTTGATCGCCGTGCTGGTGGCGCTGCTCGGCGTATTTGCGCTGGGGCAGATGTCGAGTATTCGCGACAGCGAGGTCGCGGTGGAAACCCAATGGCTGCCGAGTATCCGGGGCGGCGACGAGATCCGCGAATTGATGTTGCGCATTCGCACCATTTCCCTGCGCATGGCCCTGGATGAAGACCCGAAGAACATCCCGGTGTATCGCGGGCAGATGGATACCCGCGACAAGGAACTGAGCGAGAAAATCGCCAGTTACGACAAGCTTGTGGTGACACCGGAAGGCAAGGCGCTCTACGAGCAGTTCAAGCAGACCTTCACCGCCTACCGCGCGGGGATCGCCCAGTCATTCACCCTGGCGGAGCAGGGGCGGCGGGATGAATTGATCAAGTTGTTGCTGGTGGACATGAAAACCGTGGTGGATGGCTCGGGCAAGCAGCTCAACGACCTTGCGCAACTGTTCTCCAAGCAGGTGTCCATCGAGAGCCAGAAATCCCAGGAGCACTACGTCAACTCGCGGATGATCGTCAGTCTGTTCGTGGTGCTGGCGGCTCTGGCCACGGTGGTCCTGGCAATGTTGCTGACCCGCAGTATCGTCAAGCCGCTGGGCGAGGCGCTGACTGCCGCGGAGAGTGTGGCCCGCGGTGACCTGACCCGGCCGATCGAGACCCATGGCAATGATGAAGTGAGTCGCCTGCTCAAGGCGTTGGCCACCATGCAGCAGAACCTTCGGCAAACCCTGCAGGGCATCAGCGGCTCGGCGACGCAACTGGCGACCGCTGCCGATGAATTGAACGCCGTCACGCTCGACAGCACTCAAAGCCTGCAACAGCAGAACAACGAAATCGAGCAGGCCGCCACTGCGGTCACCGAAATGACCACCGCCGTGGAAGAGGTCGCGCGCAACGCGGTGTCCACCTCCGATGCGACACGCCAATCCAGCGAGTCGGCGATGTTGGGCCAGGAGCGGGTCAGCGATACCGTCAATGCGATCAGCGCCCTCGCCAGCGATGTGCAAATCACCGGCGGCCTGGTGCAATCCCTGGCCAGCCAGTCCCAGGACATCGGCAAGGTGCTGGATGTGATCCGGGCCATTGCCGAGCAGACCAACCTGTTGGCGCTCAACGCGGCCATCGAAGCGGCGCGGGCGGGAGAGAGCGGCCGTGGTTTTGCCGTGGTCGCCGACGAAGTCCGGGCATTGGCCTATCGCACGCAGCAATCGACCCAGGAAATCGAGCAGATGGTCCAAGGCATGCGCAGCGGTGCCACCCAAGCCCTGGATTCCATGCAGGCCAGCTCCAGCCGTGCGGCCAGTACCCTGGCAATGGCCGAGCGCGCGGGGGAGGCGCTGCAAACCATTACTGCGTCGGTGCATCAGATCCACGAGCGCAACCTGGTGATCGCCAGCGCCGCCGAAGAGCAGGCACAAGTGGCCCGCGAGGTGGATCGCAACCTGGTCAATATCCGTGATTTGTCCGTGCGCTCGGCCACTGGGGCCGACCAGACCAGCGCGTCCAGCCATGAACTTTCGCAGTTGGCGAACTCGCTGCGCACGATGGTGCAGCGGTTTCAGGTTTGATCGAGATTAAGTACTGACTGTACCGCCCTCATCGCGAGCAAGCTCGCTCCCACAGGATGACCGCGATCAACTGTGGGAGCGAGCTTGCTCGCGATGACGGTGGATCAGTCAGCACCAATACTGCTGATCCAGCACAATCGTCAGTAAGGCCTCAATGCAACTTCAACCGAGGCTCGGTCCCACGCCCTATCTTGCTGCCCAGCATCAGCATCGCCGTGCGGAACATGCCGTAAAGCGCCATCTGGTGCATGCGGTACAGCGACACGTAGAACATCCGCGCCAGCCAGCCCTCAAGCATCACGCTGCCGGTGAGGTTGCCCATCAGGTTGCCGACCGCCGAGAAGCGCGACAGCGAGATCAGCGAGCCGTAGTCAGTGTATTTGTAGTCAGGCAGGGTCTTGCCTTCGATCCGCAGCTTCAGCGATTTCGCCAACAGTGAGGCCTGCTGGTGCGCGGCCTGGGCGCGGGGCGGAACGTTGCGGTCGCTGTCCGGTTGCGGGCAGGCGGCGCAGTCGCCAAAGGCGAAGATATTCTCGTCGCGGGTGGTCTGGAGTGTAGGCAGCACCTGCAACTGATTGATCCGGTTGGTCTCCAGGCCGTCGATGTCCTTGAGGAACTCCGGCGCGCGAATCCCGGCGGCCCAGACTTTAAGGCTCGCGTCGATGACTTTGCCATCCGCGGTGATCAGGCTGTCGGCGGTCACCTGGCTGACGGCCGCGTTGGTCATGACCTTGACCCCGAGTTTTTCCAGAGTCCTGTGCACTGGCCCGCCGATCCGCTCCGGCAGTGCCGGCAAGACCCGTGGACCGGCCTCGATCAGAGTGATGTGCATGTTTTCCGGTTTGATCCGGTCGAGGCCATAAGCGTGCAACTCGTGGGCGGCGTTATGCAGCTCGGCTGCCAGTTCGACACCGGTGGCGCCCGCGCCGACAATCGCGACGCTGATGCGCTCGACCACGTCAGTCTGCCCGGCATGGGCGCGCAGATAATGGTGCAGCAACTGCTGATGGAAGCGCTCGGCCTGTTTGCGGGTGTCGAGGAACAGGCAGTGTTGCGCCGCGCCTTCGGTGCCAAAATCATTGGTGGTGCTGCCGACCGCGATCACCAGCGTGTCGTAGCCCAGCTCGCGGGCCGGCAACAACTCCAGGCCTGCTTCGTCGTAGGTGGCGGCCAACTGGATGCGCTTGCGCTCACGGTCCAGGCCGCTCATGCGCCCGAGCTGGAACTCGAAGTGGTTCCATTTCGCCTGGGCGACATAGTTGAGTTCGTCTTCGGAAGAATTCAGGGAACCGGCGGCCACTTCGTGCAGCAAGGGTTTCCAGATGTGGGTCAGGTTCGCGTCGACCAGCATCACACTGGCCGTGCCACGCTTGCCCAGAGTCTTACCCAGACGGGTAGCCAACTCCAGACCGCCGGCGCCGCCGCCAACGATGACAATACGATGAGTCATGGGGATATCTCGCAAGGCTAAAGGAATTCGGTGCCGTCACCCGCGCGAGCATCAATCGGCTCATAGCGTCAGGTAACTGATCAATCGGCTCAACAGGCCCAGGCCAATCGTGATGGCCAGTACCACCACCAGGAGCATCCACGGCCGGAAAGGCCGGCGCTCGACTCGGTGCTGGGACAGTTGCAGGTACTCTTCGACATGCTTCTGGTCTTCTGGGTTCAGGCGACTGGTCATAAAGGCCTCGTCAGGTAGACGTTGCGAAAGGTGCAGACGTTACAGCGTCCGGCTATCCGGCATTAAAAGCAGCGTAGCCGGTTGCCGGGACGGGCTCGACGATCAGGCTGTCGTCCAGGCGAATGATTCCACTTTTTAACACCCGGGCGGTGATTCCGCCATGGCCGCGTACGGCCTGGAACGTGCCTTCGCCAAGATTTCGCTCAAGTCGCGCGCAGGGTTGGCACCAGCCGGTGGTTTCGAAGATCGCCTGGCCGATGCAAAAGCGCCGGCCCTTGAGGCTGAACAGGTTGATGCCGCTGACCACAATGTTGCGGCGCAGCTCCTCGGGACGCACCGGTTGTTTCTCGGGACGGCCCATCAGCGAGCTGATCACGGCCAGGTGTTCCCATTGGATCAATGTCACTTGCCGCGCATTACGCACGCCTGGGCGAGCGTGATCGCCGGTCAGGCCGGCTTCGAGTCGTGCCTCGACGGCGTCCAGCTCGATCATCGGTGCATGCCCTGCGGGGCGCACGCCGATCCAGCGTACCCGGCCCCGCTGCGGCACGGCGGCGATCAGTTCCTGTAATGGGCTCAAAGGCTGATCCCCACATCGAAGACGATGCTGCGGCCCAGGTTCCCCCGCAGGAAGTCGGGTGCATCGGGATGGGCGAACAGCACGCGGGCAAAGGTCGGGCCCACCAGCGACAACGAGCGCCACCCTTGGCGCAGGTACTCGGTAGGCGGCGGGAAATGGCTGTTGAGGTCGAGGACTTCGCGCTTGAGGCTGGCGAAAGCAATGATATCCAGCTCCCCCAGGTCCATGCCGCGCTCGGTGTAGTTATGGGCTTTCTTGCGCAGGGTCGGGGCCAGTCTCATCAGGAACTCGTTGGCCGGAATCCGTCTTGGCTTGGCCTCGCGACGCACCAGTTGGCTCAGGGAAAAGGCGCTGCGGCGGCGTTGCAGTTCGTCACGCCATTCATCATTGAGACGACGGCCTTCATCGAGGACAAAAAACACCTCGAAATTGGCATCGCGAAACAACACGTCCGGCGGCTCCCCGGCGGGCGCGAACTCATCGGCGCGATAGGGCACGTTGAGCCCTTGCAGCAGGCGCTGGCAGACCCAACGCTCACGCTCCCATTTGCGGGCATTGGAGAGGAAGGCGTTGGCTTGCTCGGCCGCAATGGTCAACAAGCGTAAATAATCGGAATCATCCATGAGCCCAAGCTTAGCGTTCAATTACGACAAGCCCAAAGCGTTGCGTTGATTAATCGCGTTCGGGCGGGGGTGTAGAATGCCGGCTTGAATCTCAGGGCGATCATGGAGTCTCTGATGCAGGGGCACGCCAAAGGAGTACGTCGATGATCGGTGCCGAGTTGCTCTCCTCGCAGACCCTGGCGGTTGGCTGGCTGATCTACGTGCCGGCGTTGGCCTGGGCGGTGGCGAAGGCACCGTGGGTCGAGCTGTTTACCGACAGTCGCCGCCAGCATCTCTTGTTCGGCACGGTATTCGCGCTGATCCTGTTGTGGATGGTGCGACGGGATTTCGATACGGGGGTCTCGTACCACTTCATTGGCCTGACCGCCGTCACCTTGTTGCTGGACTGGCCGCTGGCGATCCTTGGCGGGTTATTTGCCCAGCTTGCGCTGGTGCTGTTGGGGCGCCAGGACATGATGGCCATCGGGGCCAATGGCGCGCTGCTGGTTCTCCTGCCGGTGCTGGTCACGGAATGCTGCGCGATACTGGTGGAGCGTGCCCAGCCGCGCAATCTGTTCGTGTATATCTTTTGTTCGGGATTCCTCGCCGCCGCCCTGTCGGCGCTGGCGTGCCTGCTGCTGGGGCTTGGCCTGCTGTGGCATGACGGCATCTTCGCGATGCCTTATTGGCTGGAGGATTTCATCGGCTATCTCTGGCTGATGATCTTTCCCGAGGCCTTCATCAACGGCATGGTGGTCAGCGCGCTGGTGGTGTTCAGCCCCGAATGGCTGGAAACCTTCAACCGTACGCGCTACCTGTCGGCCCCCTGGAACGATGACGACAAGCCTTGATTAACTTCAAGGTTGCACCGCCTTCAGGCCCTCATGCTATGGAAAACCTAGTGATGGGAGCGAGGATTGAATTCTTCGCTGAACAATTCATCCTCGGCATCCGGTGCGACCGGGATCTTGTGTTCTTCCGACGCCCAGGCGCCCAGGTCGATCAGCTTGCAGCGATCGGAGCAGAACGGCCGGAATGTGCTTTCCGGGGTCCATTCGACAGGGGCGCCGCAGGTTGGGCAATCAACGGTTGGGGTTTGGCTCATGGTTGGCCTCCACGCAAAGTAAGGTAGAAGTGATGTAGGCGTTCGACCTCGCTGTGCAGCCAGGCGAGGTCGCGGTCGTTGACCACCACATCGTCGGCATGGCTCAGACGGTCCTGGCGACTGGATTGGGCTTTGAGGATCGCCTGGACTTGCTGTTCGCTGGTCTGGTCGCGCTGCAAGGTGCGTTCGATCTGCAATTGTTCCGGAGCGTCGATCACCAGGATCCGCTGGGTCATCGCGTACTGCCCGGATTCGATCAGCAGTGGCGATACCAGAATCGCGTACGGCGATTGCGCCTGGCCCAGGTGATGGACGATTTCTTCAGCGATCAGCGGATGCAGCAATGCCTCCAGCCAGCGGCGTTCCTCGGCATTTTCGAAGATGAGCCTGCGCAGCGCTGCCCGATCGAGCGTACCGTCTGCCTGCAATACACCAGGGCCGAAGTGTTCGCTGATTTTTGCCAGCGCCGGGCGCCCGGGCTCAACGACCCAGCGCGCCGCATGGTCGGCGTCGATGACGTGCACACCCAGGTCGATGAAGTGCTCGGCCGCCGCACTCTTGCCGCTGCCGATGCCACCGGTCAGGCCGAGGATCCAGGGTTTTTTCGCAGAGCTGTTCATTAGAAACCGACTGACTGCCAATAGAAGTCGGTTATTTGACCACCCCAGAGCAAGGCAATCCAGCCGGCAATGGCTAGATAAGGTCCGAACGGGATCTGGGTCGACGTCGGCGCGCCGCGCGTGCGCAGCACAATGACGCCGATAATGGCGCCCACCAGCGACGACAGCAGCAGCGTCAGCGGCAGTATCTGCCAGCCGCCCCAGGCACCGAGCATCGCCAGCAGCTTGAAGTCGCCGTAGCCCATGCCTTCTTTCCCGGTCAGCAGCTTGAAGACCCAGAACACCGACCACAGCGCCAGATAGCCGGCCACCGCCCCCCACAATGCCTGGTTCAGCGAGACGAACAGCCCGAAGCTGTTGACGATCAAGCCCAGCCATAACAATGGCAGCACCAGGGAGTCGGGCAGCAACTGATGCTCGGCGTCGATCAGGCTCATGGACAGCAGGCCCCAGCTCAGCAGCATCGCCATGGCGGCCTGCCAGCCGAAGCCGAAATGCCAGGCAATGAATGCCGACAGGACGCCACAGGCCAGTTCGGTCAGCGGGTAGCGCTTGCCGATGGGCACGGCGCAGCTGGAACAGCGGCCGCGCAACATCAGGTAGCTCAACAGCGGAATATTTTCCCAGGCGCGGATGCGATGGCCACAATGGGGACACTGGGAGTGGGGCAGCATCAGGTTGTAGACCGGACCGGGGGCGTCGGCCTGCAGGCCGAGCAAGTCCTGGGCTTGCAGGCGCCATTCGCGATCGAGCATCTTCGGCAGGCGCCACACCAGCACGTTGAGAAAGCTGCCGATGATCAACCCGAGCAGCAGCGCTGTCAGTACGAAGGCCAGCGGGTAAAGCACGAAAAATTCGCTCAGGGGCATGTCAGATCGCAGAGCCGAGTTGGAAGATGGGCATGTACATGGCAACCACCAGGCCGCCGACGACCACCCCCAGGATCACCATGATGAAGGGTTCCATCAGGCTGGTGAGGTTGTCCACCAGATTATCCACTTCGGCCTCATAAAAACTCGCCACTTTGTCGAGCATGTCATCCAGCGCACCGGACTCTTCGCCAATGGCGGTCATCTGGATCGCCAGGTTCGGAAAAATGCCTGAGGTGCGCATGGAGAAGTTCAACTGCATGCCGGTCGAGACGTCCTGCTTGATCCGCTGCACGGCACGCTTGAATACCACGTTACCGGTGGCGCCCGAGACGGAGTCAAGGGCTTCGACCAGCGGCACGCCGGCGGCGAACGTGGTCGAGAGCGTGCGCGCATAACGCGCCACGGCGGACTTGTACATCAAGGTCCCGACCAAGGGCAGCTTGAGCAGCCACTTGTCTCGCCAGTCACGAAACGCCTGGGAGCGCTTGAGGGCATATTTCACCCCGAAAAATCCGCCCACCACTCCGCCAAGCAGCACCCACCACCAGTCTTGCAGGAACTCCGACAAGCCGATGACCATCAGCGTGAAGGCCGGCAATTTTGCGCCAAATCCGGAAAATACCGACTCGAACTGCGGCACGACCTTGATCAGCAGGATGCTGGTGACCACCGCCGCGACGGCGATCACCGCCGCGGGGTAGGTCATGGCTTTCTTGATCTTGGCCTTCAGGGCTTCGCTCTTTTCCTTGTAGGTCGCGACTCGGTCCAGCAGCGTGTCCAGGGCACCGGCCTGCTCTCCGGCATCGACCAGGTTGCAGTACAACTCGTCGAAATATTGCGGGCATTTGCGCAGCGAGGCGGCGAAGCTGTTGCCCGCGGCGACTTCCTGCTTCACCTCGTCCACCAGCTTGCGCATGTTGGGGTTGTCGAAGCCTTCGCCGATGATGTCGAATGCCTGCAGCAGAGGAACGCCGGCCTTGAGCATCGTCGCCATCTGGCGGGTGAAGAGCGCGATATCCAGCGGCTTGATGCGTTTGCCCTTGCTGAATATCGAGGTGGATTTCTTGCGTACCTTGCCCGGATTGATCCCTTGCTTACGCAGCTGTGCCTTGACCAATGCCGGGCTCTGGCCGGTCAGTTCGCCGGACATTTTTGTGCCTTTGCGGTCCTTGCCTTCCCACGTGTAGACGTCGGTTTTTGCTGCCTTGACCGCCATGCTCAATCCTTGGTGACCCGGTTGATTTCTTCGAGACTGGTGACGCCTTGCATCACCTTGACCAGCCCCGAGGTGCGCAAGTCATTGAAGCCGTCCTTGCGCATTTGCAGGTCGATTTCCAGGGAGTTGCCTTCGGCCATGATCAGCCGCTGCAGCTCCGGCGTGTTCTTGACCACTTCGTAGACCCCCACGCGACCCTTGTAGCCGTTGTTGCACTGTTCGCAACCGACCGGCTCATAGATCGTGAATGAGCCGATGCGTTCCCGCGGGAAGCCCTCCTTGAGCAGGGTTTCCTCGGGAATCTCGATGGCTCTGCGGCAGTGCATGCACAACTTGCGCGCCAGGCGCTGGGCGATGATCAGGTGCACTGCCGTGGCGATGTTGAAACCGGGGATGCCCATGTTCTGTAGCCGGATCAGGGTTTCGGCAGCGCTGTTGGTGTGCAGCGTGGACAGCACCAAGTGCCCGGTCTGGGCCGCCTTGATGGCGATCTCGGCGGTTTCCAGGTCGCGGATCTCGCCGACCATGATCACGTCCGGGTCCTGGCGCAGAAACGAGCGCAGTGCATGGGCGAAATCCAGCCCCTGGCGCGGATTCACGTTGACCTGGTTGATGCCTTCCATGTTGATTTCCACCGGGTCCTCGGCGGTGGAAATATTGATGTCCACGGTGTTGAGGATGTTCAAGCCGGTATACAGCGACACGGTCTTGCCCGAGCCGGTCGGCCCGGTTACCAGAATCAGCCCCTGGGGTTGCTTGAGGGCCGCCATGTACAGGTCTTTCTGTTCCGGTTCGTAGCCCAGGGCGTCGATGCCCATTTGTGCGCTGGAGGGATCGAGGATCCGGATCACCACTTTTTCTCCCCAGAGGGTGGGAAGGGTGTTGACCCGGAAATCGATGGACTTGGTCTTTGACAGGCGCATCTTCAGCCGACCGTCCTGGGGCTTGCGCCGTTCGGAAATGTCCAGGCTCGCCATCACCTTGAGGCGCGCGGCAATGCGGTTGGCCAGTTGGATGGGCGGCTTTGCGACTTCCCGCAGCATACCGTCGGTGCGCACGCGTACCCGATAGGTCTTTTCATAGGGTTCGAAGTGCAGGTCGGAAGAGCCGCCCTTGATCGCATCCAGCAACATCTTGTTGACGAAGCGCACCACCGGCGCATCGTCGCCGTCCTGGCCGGCGATGGCATCCTGCTTGCGGTCGTCGATCGACTCGATGTCGAGGCCGTCGAGGTCGACGTCGGCCATGCCTTCCAGGCCCGTGCTGCTGGACTCGAAGAACTTCTCGATGGCATCGCTGAGCTTGTCGTCCTCCACCAGTATGGCTTCGGTGGTCAGGCCGGTGCTGAACTGTATGTCGTTGATGGCCTGGTGATTGGTCGGATCGGAAATGCCCACGTACAGCTTGTTGCCACGCCGCCACAGGGGCAGGGCGTGATGCTGGCGCACGAGTTTCTCGCTGACCAGGCCAGCGGGCTGGTTGTCCTTGTCGAGGCTGTTGAGGTCCAGCAGGGCGATACCAAAATGCTCCGAGGCGATTTCCGCCACCTGGCGGCTCTGGACGAGTTTGTTCTGCACCAGATAGCTGACCAGGGGCGTGCGATTGCGCTGCGCCTGTTGATAGGCCTGCTGTGCGCTTTGTTCAGTGATCAGTTCGGCCAGCACCAGTTGCTTGGCCAGGCCGCTGAGGGCAATGTCATTCATGGGAATACCAGTGGCGGACTGTTCATGATTTATAGCCTAGTCAAGCATATGCGGCTGACCAGCGAGCAGAGGTGACAAAAAGCGTCAGATAGTGCGGTTGTCGGGGTAGGACGTTGGTCGTTTGCGGCGGGGAAGGCCTTGGGTGGCTGGGCTTTCCAGGGTTGGCATGTGCCCTGCAACGGCCGTTTCAGGTCATGAGATTCCGACTCATGCATGGGAGATGTCTATGAACAAGCAAAAGGGTTTTACGCTGATCGAGCTGCTGATCGTGGTGGCGATCATTGGTATTTTGGCGACGTTTGCGTTGCCGCAATATTCAAAGTATCAGGCGCGGGCGAAGGTGACGGTAGGGCTGGCGGAGGCTTCTTCGTTGAAGGTGCCGGTTGAAGACCTTCTGAATAAAGGTACAACGCCAACCGCTGCCAACACGGGCGTACCGGCATCAAGCAATAATTGCACAATGGCTGTCGCAGGTGATGCTGCTGCCGGGACAGCCACCGTCACTTGCACCATCAAGGAAGCGCCTTCTTCCATTGTTGGTAAAACGATCACTCTCAGTCGTGCCGGGACGGGGGCCTGGACCTGTGCTTCTAATGTTGCTGAAGAGTTCTTGCCAGCGGGCGGTTGTACAGTCGCGGCTGCCCCGTAAATACCTCATTCACCTGAGGCTCAAGTCCGTCACCATGGCGCAAGATTGCTTGCGCCGTCTGGCTTACATAAAGGGCTGCTACGAAGCCCAGCGGGAGCAAGCTCCCTCGCCACGGAAAATCTTGTTAATTCATAACGTTAGCGAACGGCTTAAACCCGCAAGTTGCATGTACCAAAATCCCCGGTCATGCAATTTGCATGATTCTGAAAACAGCCGCTTCGCTTAACTATTTGATTTATAAAAAAATTCCTTTTGTTTCAAAACTGGCACAGCCTTCGCACTACTCCTGACAACCTGCCGCGATGCACTTTCGGCAGTTTCTGAGAAAAACAGGAGTTACTCGTATGAAGAAGTTCGCTATCACTGCCGCTGCTGCCACTGCACTGACCCTGACCATGGCTAACGCATTTGCCGAGACCACTCAAGCGACTCAGGCACCGATGATGCTGGCTGCTGGCGAAGTGACAGAGGCTAAGGAAGACGTTTCCGACACCTGGATCACCACCAAGGTCAAAGCTGACCTGGTCACCGAGAAAGGCATTCCAGGCTCCGACATCAAGGTTGAAACCAACAAGGGCGTTGTGTCCCTGTCTTCTATGACCAAAGTCACTGACGCACAAAAAGACACCGCTGTGGCAATCACCAAGAAAATCAAAGGCGTCAAAGCCGTATCGGCTGACGGCCTGAAAGCCGAGTAAGGCTAGGCTTCTCGCCTGAACGGGAGAAGGCACGGCACGCGGGCTGAGATATACGTATGCCGTTGCTTTGGAGTTCATGCGAAAGGCCACAGGGACGTGGCCATTACAGGCCCCCGGCATTCGTGCCGGGGGCCTGTTCTATTCTGGGGAGGATAACCTGGTGTACGGCCAGGAACCGGGTTGTTCTTTTCGCGAGCAGGCTCGCTCCCACACTGGACCGAGTTTCTTCAGGCAAAAATGCAGTCAAATGTGGGAGCGAGCCTGCTCGCGAAGGCATCGGTACTATCAGTGAGAAATGCCTGTCACAGAGGCACAATCACCGCCCACGCTTGCTGGTGATCTCCACCAGCCGATTCCCCACGAAGCGCAAATATTGGTACATGCCGTTGTTGGGCCCGTAGGTCCATTCCTCCACCGGGTACTCTTCCCGGCGATTGGCGCTGCGTTGGTAGCCCAGGTCATCGCGCGCCGTGGGCTCGCCACATTTCTGCAGCACCTCGCTGGAGCGATCACCGACGCTGATCAATTGGCTGCCGCAGCGCAGGGTCTCGGCGGCTGATGCATGGCCGGTCGCAAGCAGCAGGACCAGGCCGATTCCAGACAGACACTTCATTTTCATTCGGCATCCAGATGCATGGGAGTAATGACGCTACCGTCGCTTTCGGCCTGACCGAGGCTGGCGTCGATGAAGTACACGCGGTCATCGGCCAGCTTGCCCTTGTCCACCAGGAAGTCCTTGATGCTGCTGGCCCGTTCCTGTCCCAGTTCGCGCAACAGCAGATCACTGCCGCTCCAGAACTTGATGACCCCTTCACGGAGTTTTTCGATGCGGGCCTGTTTATCCAGTTGCGTCCATTCGGCCGGTGGTTGAGTCTTCAGGCGAGTGCGATAGATGCCTTCAAGCAGCGGGGCTTTTTCGTCTTCCGGTACTTCCAGCAACGAGGCTTTGGCCGGGACCTTGTCGCCCCTGCGCTGCAGCATTTTGTAGTAGTTGTACTGGTATTCGCGTTCCAGGCGCTGGGCGGCGAGCAGCGGGCCGTCGCTGCTTTCGGCGGCGGTGCCTTCGATCTCCAGCTTCAGCTCTGGCCGTTTGCCCAGGGCTTCGGACAACTTGAGCAGGGCGTTTTCGTTTTCCTTGCTGAGGTCACTGGAGCCCGGTGCGAACGCCACGCTGCCCAGGTCTTCCGAGCCGCCGCCGGCCACCAGCCCGCCGATCAGCTTGAACGGCGCTTGTGCCGCGCGGACCACCAGGTTGCGCAAGGTTTGCCAGACAATCGGCATGACGCTGAACTGCGGGTCGTTGAGGTTGCCGGAAACCGGCAGCTCGATGGAGATCCTGCCCTCGGAATCTTTCAGCAAGGCGACGGCGAGCTTGAGCGGCAGGCTCACGGCGTCCGGGCTGTCGACCTTTTCCCCTAGTTGCAACTGTTCGACCACGACTTTGTTGTCGGCCTGGAGCTGGCCCTTGGTGATCCGGTAATGCAGGTCGAGATTGAGCCGGCCCTTGCGGATGCGATAGCCGGCGAACTTGCCGGAGTACGGCGTCAGGGTAGTCAGCTCGACACGTTTGAAACTGGTGGCGATGTCGAGGCTGGCCATCGGGTCGAAGGGGTTGACCGCGCCCTTGATCGTGACGGGCGCATAGCGGTCGACCTTGCCCTTCACGTCGACGGTGGCGGGCTTGGCCTGGCGGCTGTCGATGGTGCCGATCTCGCCGTTGAGTTGCTGGACGGCCGTGGCGAAGTTCGGCGTCAGGCTGAAGTCGGCGAAATTGGCCGAACCGTCATTGATGGCGATTCCGCCGACATGAATGCCCAGCGGTTTTTCCTTGGCTGCCGGTTTGGTCGCGGTGTTTCTGGCCGGGGCGTCGGCGGGTTGTGGAATCAGCAGGTCGTCGACGTTGGTGGTGCGATCGTCGTTGATCATGAAGCGTGCATAGGGCTGGAACAGATTGACCTTGTCGATCGACAGGCTGTCGCCATGCTGGTAATTCAGGCCCTGGAGTTCCAGGCGCTGCCATTTGAGGAAGTCACGGGTCTTGAGCGTGTCGAGGGTATGCAACTGATCGACCTGGGCGCGGCCGGTCACGGCGAACGCCAGCGGTTCGGTACTTTTCAGGTCTACCGCCAGATCGCTGCCGAGCATCCCGGAGCGTAGCTCCAGGCGGATGAACGGGTTGATGTAGGCCTGGGCGACCCGCAGGTCGATGTCTTGGGTCTTGACGTTGAGCTTCGCGGTAACCGGATTCAGATTGACCTCGCCATCGGCGAGCAGCTTGCCTTGTTTGCCCAGCCCGGTGTCCAGCTTGAGGTTGAAAGGCGAGCCGTTGAGTGTGTCGTAGTTCTGCAGGTCGAGGTTCAGCGGGCCGAGGTCCAGGGCCACGGCCGGCTGCGCCTGGCGGTCGGCCAGATGTACGTGGTAATTGCGCAGTTGCACGTCCTTCAGCATCACCTGCCAAGGCTTGCTCGGTGTTGTCGGCTCAGGCTTGGGCGAGTCGGCGGCTGCCGGGGCCGAGGCCGGTTCGGCCTTGACCTTGGGTTTGGCTGCCTGGCTGGCGAAGAGCTTCTGCCAGTCCAACTGCCCGTCGGCTTCCCGAGCGGCCCAGGTCTCGAGTTTGTGGCTGCGGATCTTGCCCACGATGACCTGCTGCTTGCCCAGGTCCAGCGAGGTTTCGCTGACGTCCAGGCGCTCCAGCCTTGCCAGCGGACGGCCGTCGGGCGCCTTGATGGCGAAGGGCGCGACGCTGACCGACGCGTTATTGAGCAGCAGTTCCGTGCCCTTGGCGAGGTTGAGCTTGTACTCGGTGCTGAGGTTCAGCACGCCGTTTTCCAGAACGAGCGGCACTGCGTCTCGCACGTAGGGCCACCAGGCTTTCATCTGACCCCCGGTCACCTTGAGCGTGCCCTCGGAGGCGATCGGCGCCAGGCTGAAGTTACCGGTCCAGTCGATCTGCCCACCCTCGGGACCGACGGCCACCAGGGTCATGTCGGCGCTGTCGTCGGGCAGGGTGCTGAGGTTCTTCAGCTCGAAGTCGAGGGTGTCATACAGGAACTCGATGGGTTCGCTGGGGCGCAGGTCCTGGAAGTGCACGTAGCCGCTGGCCAGTTTGATCCGCTCGACTCGCAAGGGAAACGGCTTGGCGTCGGGATCCGCCGGAGTCGGTTCGCTGGGCGGCAGCTTGAACAGGCCCAGCAGATTCAGCTGGCCGTCCTTGGCGAACACGATCTCGGTCCTGGGCTTGTCCAGCTCGACGTCGGCCAGGTGCAGGGCGCCGGACCAGAGACTGTCGAGTTGCAGGTTGGCATAGAGCCGTTCGAAACCGACCTGTTCCTTGCCAGGTTCGCCGACCACCAGCCCCCACAAGGTCACTTCAAGGCTGAAAGGATTGAGCTCGATGCGCTGGATCTGGGCCGGCACCGTCGCATGGGCGGCCAGTTGCTGATTGGCGATCCGCAGGGCAATGCCCGGCAGTATCAGAAAACCCAACAGACTGTAGAGGGCCAGTGCGGTCAACAGGGCGCCGAAAGCGCGAATCAATCCTTTGGACATGTGTGGCTTCATCTGGTGTGAATCGGAGTGCCTTGGAGTATGGCATGTGATTACGGTTCCGAAGCCACTGTGTTTTATGAGAATTGTCCGTTTTATTCGTGGGAATTCATGGGGGCTCAGAGCTGGAGGATCAACGTCTTGAGCGGCGGCTGTTGATCCTGCGAGGGAAAATCGCTGCCAGGTGTCAGCACGCTCCACTCGCGAACCGGGCGGCCGGCTTTTTCCGCGCAGCGCAGTACCTGCTCGCGCCAGTCGTCCATGGACACCTTCGCCAGGTTGTTGCAGCAGATCAGCACGCCATTTTCGGCGGTGGTGAGCAGTGCCGGCTTGAGCAGGCTTTGGTAATCGCGCAGCAGGTCGACTGTGCCGAAAGCGCTCTTGGCCCAGGCCGGCGGGTCGAGCAGCACCAGGTCATATTGGCGTTGCTCCAGGCGCACGTAAGCGGGCAGTTTCTGTCCGCGGCGTTGACTGATCGGCAAGCCGGCGAGTTGGCGAATCGCCGGGAAATAATCCGACTGGACGAATTCCATCGTCGGCAGGTCGGGATTGAGCAGGCCGTTCTCGCGGCCCACCGCCAGGTTGCCCTCGGCGAAGTCCAGGTTGCACACCTCGCGCGCTCCGCCCGCCGCGGCGCTCAGGCCGACGCCGCAGGTATAGGCGAACAGGTTCAGCACGCTTTTGTTCCGGCTGTGGTCCTTGACCCAGCCCCGGGCGTTGCGCAGATCGAGAAACAGCAACGGATCCTGCCCGGCGTGACGTCCGCGAACCCGGTAATTCAACCCCCACTCATGGCCAACCAGGTCTTGCAAGGCAGCCTCGTCAGGCTGATAAATGCTGTCCTGGCGGTCGATGCGCGAGTTGCCCCGGGCGCGGTCGTTGTAGACCAGCAGGGTATCCAGGCCCAAGTGTTGATTGACGATGCCGTGCAGTTGCAACAGGGCCTCGCGCTCCAGTGACTGATGAAAACTCTGCACCAGCAGCTGCGGGCCGTAGCGGTCGACCGTCAGGCCGGGAGCGCCTTCCTGGCTGCCGTGGAACAGGCGATAGCAATCGGTGCCCTGCTGATGCAGTTGGCCAAGCAGGTCCTGACGCTGGTCGAGGGCGGCGCGCAGCGCCAGATTCAAGGAAGACATGCCGGGCGCGCCTTAAGGAAATGAGGCGCGGGAGTTTAGCAGTTATGGATACTCGGGTATTGCCTGCAGGTTTGAGTCAGGCAGCGCTTTTGTGGCGAGGGAGCTTGCTCCCGCTGGGGTGCGAAGCGCCCCCTGTTTTCCAAGGGGCTATAGCGATTTTGCGTCTGCTGCGCAGCCTAGCGGGAGCAAGCTCCCTCGCCACGGGTTTTATGTTGTCTCAGCGGTTCAGGCGCGTGTCGATCAGGCCCTCCACCACGCTCGGATCAGCCAGGGTCGAGGTGTCGCCCAGGCTGTCGAGCTCGTTGCAGGCGATCTTGCGCAGGATCCGCCGCATGATCTTCCCCGAGCGGGTCTTCGGCAGGGCCGGCGCCCACTGGATCAGTTCCGGCTTGGCAAAACTGCCGATTTCCTTGCTGACATGGGCCAGCAACTCTTTCTTCAACTCGTCGTTGGCTTCGACCCCGTTCATCGGCGTGACAAAGGCGTAGATGCCCTGGCCCTTCAAGTCATGGGGATAACCCACGACTGCTGCCTCGGCAATGTTGTCGTGCAACACCAGCGCACTCTCTATCTCCGCGGTGCCGATACGGTGGCCCGACACATTGATCACATCGTCGATACGCCCGGTGATCCAATAGTCGCCATCTTCGTCGCGACGGGCGCCGTCGCCGGTGAAGTAGTACCCGGGGTAAGGCTTGAAGTAGGTGTCGACCATTCGTTGGTGGTCGCCGTAGACGCTGCGAATCTGCCCCGGCCAACTGGATTTTATCGCCAGTACGCCGCTGCCCGCGCCGTTGATCTCCTTGCCGACTTCATCCAGCAGCACCGGCTGCACGCCGAACATCGGCCGGGTGGCGCAGCCCGGCTTGAGCCGTGGCGCGCTCACCAGCGGGCTGAGCATGATGCCGCCGGTTTCGGTCTGCCACCAGGTATCGACAATCGGGCAGCGTTGTTCGCCTACGACGTTGAAATACCATTCCCACGCTTCCGGGTTGATCGGCTCACCGACACTTCCAAGCAAGCGCAGGCTCTTGCGCGAAGTGTCCTGCAACGGCCCGGCGCCCTCGCGCATCAGCGCGCGCAGGGCGGTCGGCGCGGTGTAGAAGATGTTGACCTGATGTTTGTCGATCACCTGCCAGAACCGCGAACTGCTCGGATGGCTTGGCACGCCCTCGAAGATCAGCGTGGTGGCGCCGTTCGCCAGTGGCCCGTAGACGATATAGCTATGGCCGGTGACCCAGCCGACATCGGCGGTGCACCAGAACACTTCGTTGTCGCGGTAATCCAGCACGTACTTGAAGGTTATCGCCGCCTGCAATAGATAGCCGCCGGTGGTGTGCAGCACGCCCTTGGGTTTGCCGGTGCTGCCGGAGGTGTAGAGGATGAACAGCGGGTCCTCGGCGTCCATCGGTTCGGGGGGGCAGTCGTCGCTCATGTCGTGCATGGCCTGGTGGTACCAGACGTCGCGCCCTTCGACCCACTCCACCTCGCCCTGGGTGCGCTCCACCACCAGCACGGTGCTGACGTCCGGGCAGCTTTCCAGCGCCTTGTCGACGTTGCGCTTGAGCGGTATGAATCGCCCGCCGCGCACGCCTTCGTCGGCGGTAATGACGGTGCGGCAATCGGCATCGAGAATCCGGTCGCGCAGCGAGTCCGGCGAGAACCCGCCGAACACCACCGAATGCACCGCGCCGATGCGGGTGCAGGCGAGCATAGCGTAGGCCGCTTCCGGGATCATCGGCATGTAGATGCAGACCCGATCGCCTTTTTTCACGCCACGGCTTTTCAGCACGTTGGCCAGGCGGCACACATGATGGTGAAGTTTCTTGTAGGTGATCTGTGCCGATTCGGCGGGATTGTCGCCTTCCCAGATGATCGCGATCTGATCGCCGCGCGTGTCCAGGTGACGGTCGATGCAGTTGGCGCTGACGTTCAGCTTGCCACCGGCGAACCAGCTCGCTTCGCCGCTCTTCAAGTCGTAGCGCTGGACGGTCTGCCAGGGCGTCATCCAGTCAAGAAAACGCGTGGCCTGCTCGGCCCAGAAGGCGCTGGGGTGTTCAATGGATTCTTTATAGAGCCGCTTGTACTCGTCCTGACTCAATTGCGCAGCCCGGCGGACGGCATCGGCGTGGGGGTAGTGGCTGATATCGAACATGACGGTTCCTTATTCTTGTTTTGCGACAAGACATAAAGATGCGCCGAGTAACTGGAGGGTTCAAGTCATGTGCAAAACAACTGTGGGAGTGAGCCTGCTCGCGAAGGCGATGGACCAGTTAACACGGAGGTTGACTGAAACACCGCCTTCGCGAGCAGGCTCGCTCCCACAGGGTTAGCGCAAACTTCGGATCAGCCGCGATGACGTCCGCGGAAGTAGCTGATCAGGCCCTGGGTCGAAGCATCTTCGGCCGGGCTTTCTTCGCTGCCCACCAGGCGGTTGTAGACGCCTTTGCCCAGTTCCTTGCCAAGTTCCACGCCCCATTGGTCGAAGGCATTGATGCCCCAGACCACGCTTTGCACGAATACCTTGTGCTCATACAGCGCAACCAGTGCACCGAGGCGGCGCGGGCTGATGCGTTCGACCACCAGGGTGTTGCTCGGGCGGTTGCCCGGGATCACCTTGTGGGGGGCGAGCTTCTGCACTTCTTCTTCACTGGCGCCTTTATCGCGCAACTCGGCCTCGGCCTCGCTGCGAGTCTTGCCGAGCATCAGCGCCTGGCTCTGGGACAGGCAGTTGGCGTACAGCCATTGATGATGGTCGGCAACCGGGTTGAAGCTGACGATCGGCACGATGAAATCGGCCGGGATCAGTTGGGTGCCCTGGTGCAGCAATTGATGGTAGGCGTGCTGACCGTTGGCGCCGACGCCACCCCAGATCACTGGCCCCGTATCGGTGGATACCGGCGTGCCATCCTGGCGGACGCTCTTGCCGTTGGATTCCATGTCCAGTTGCTGGAGATGCTTGGTGATGTTGCGCAGATAGTGGTCGTACGGCAGGATCGCGTGGCTTTGCGCGCCCCAGAAATTGCCGTACCACACGCCAAGCAGCGCCAGCAGCACCGGCATGTTCTGGTCGAACGGCGCGCTCTGGAAATGCTGGTCCATGGAGTAGGCGCCGGACAGCAGCTCCTTGAAGTTCGACATGCCGATGGCCAAGGCGATCGGCAGACCGATGGCCGACCACAGCGAGTAACGGCCGCCGACCCAGTCCCACATCGGGAAGATGTTTTCTTCACGGATGCCGAAGGCCACCGCGGCGGCGTTGTTGCTCGATACCGCGATGAAGTGGCGATAGAGCTCCGCTTCCGAGCCACCCTGGGCCAGGTACCAGGCACGAGCGGCCTCGGCATTCTTCAGGGTCTCGAGGGTATTGAAGGATTTCGACGAGACAATGAACAACGTGGTCTCGGCGCGCAGCTTCTGGGCCAGCTCGTGGAACTCACTGCCGTCGATGTTCGCCAGGTAGTGACAGCGCACGCCTTTATGCGTGTAGGACAACAGCGCTTCGGACACCAGCTGCGGGCCGAGGAAGGAGCCACCGATGCCGATGTTCACCACGTCGGTGATCGGTTTTTCGGTGTAGCCGCGCCACAGACCATCGTGAATGCGACCGACCAGATCGGTAATCTGGTTCAGCACTTTGTGCACATCGGGCATCACGTTGACGCCATTGACCAGCAATTTGTCGCCGACCGGGCGACGCAGCGCGGTGTGCAGGGCCGGGCGGTTCTCCGAGGCGTTGACGATTTCGCCTTCGAACAGCGCCTCGATCGCGCCCTTGAGGTCGACTTCGTTGGCCAGGTTTACCAACAGGTCGCGGGTCTGGGCGTTGATCAGGTTCTTCGAATAGTCGAGAAACAGGCCGCAGCTCGACAGGGTGAATTGATTGAAACGCTGCGGATCGGCATTGAACGCTTCGCGCATGCTGAAATCCTGCATGGCTTTGCGGTGGTCATTCAGCGCTTGCCAGGCGGGCAGAGCGGTCACGTCGTGAGGAGTTCGGTAATACGCCATCGCTGCGGGTTTCCTTTTACTTTGAACGGCCTTTTTAACACTGAAAAATTCCGGCGCGGCCCGAGAAGGGCGTCCGGACAACTGCGTCGACACGATCGCCAGACGCAGGGCGACTACAGTAAACCTCGCGTTGCGATCTGTCTTGACTTTGTCTGACAGTTTCCCGGTACTTTTTTATACAACAACGGGTGATAGGGTCCGACAGGCGGAGTTGATCAACTGTGGGAGCGAGCTCGCTCACGATAGCTATATGTCAGTCGGCATCTTCTTCGACTGGTCCTCCGCTATCGCGAGCAAGCTCGCTCCCACAGGGGAGAGGGGGCCAAGCGAGTGTCTCGGTCAGGCCACCTGGACCGGAATGGCGTTGCTGGTGTGGCTCAGTTCGTTGCCCGGCGCCATGTAGAGCATGCGCGGCTTGAAGTTGAGCAGTTCGGCTTCGCTGTAATGGGCATAGGCGCAGATGATGACGCGGTCTCCGACCTTGGCCTTGTGCGCCGCAGCGCCGTTGACCGAGATCATCCGCGAGCCTTCTTCGCCACGGATGGCGTAGGTGGTGAAGCGCTCGCCGTTGTCGACGTTGTAGATCTGGATCTGTTCGTATTCGCGGATGCCCGACAGGTCCAGCCACTCACCGTCAATGGCGCAGGAGCCTTCGTAGTCGAGCACGGCGTGAGTGACTTCGGCGCGGTGCAGCTTGGCCTTGAGCATGATGGCGTGCATGAGTGTTTCCTCTGGTCGGGTCCAAACGGCGGGCAGTTTGCCCGAAGGCTTGGGGGGCGGCAATACGCGCGGGATCTGCAAATACAGTCTGTCAGGCGCCCCATACTCCTGTGGGAGCGAGCCTGCTCGCGAAGGCGGAGTATCAGTCGACGCCTGCGCCAACTGACCTGCCATTTTCGCGAGCAGGCTCGCTCCCACAGGGACGCTGAGGTGTTCAGGCGGGCGTGTCGAGTTCCAGGTGCAGGTTGTCGATCAGGCGCGTGGTGCCCAGGAAGGCGGCGACCAGGATCACCAGGTCGCGATCCTCGCTCACAGGTGGGCGCAAGGTCCTGGCGTCACGGATTTCCAGGTAATCGGGACGCAGCCCGGCGGATTCGAGCTGTTTGAGCTGTTCGCCAATCAGCGCCGGGAAGTCCCGTCGCCCCTGCCTGATCGCTTCGGCGATCTGGCTCAGGGCACGGTAGACCACGGGCGCCACGGCGCGCTGCTCGGGGCTGAGAAAACCGTTGCGCGAAGACAGCGCCAGGCCGTCCTCGGCGCGCACGGTCGGCTCGCCGATGATCTGGATCGGCATGTTCAGGTCATGCACCAGCGCGCGGATCACCGCCAGTTGCTGGAAATCCTTCTGGCCGAACACCGCCAGATCCGGCTGGACCATGTTGAAGAGCTTGCTGACCACGGTAGCCACGCCTTCGAAATGCCCCGGACGGCTGGCGCCACACAGGCCTTCGGACAACTGTGGGACGCTGACGCGGGTCTGCCCGGCCATGCCATCGGGATACATCTCCTCCACGCTGGGCGCGAACAGCAGATGGCAGCCGGCCTGGAGCAGTTTCTCCTGGTCGGCCGCGAGGGTGCGCGGATATTTGTCGAGGTCTTCGCCAGCGCCGAATTGCAGCGGATTGACGAAAATACTCGCCACGACAAAATCGGCCCGCTGCGCCGCCTTGGTCACCAGCGCCATGTGCCCGCTGTGCAGGTTGCCCATGGTCGGGACAAAGGCGATGCGTTTGCCTTCGCCCCGGGCACGGGCCACGGCGGCGCGGAGTTCGCGTACGGTCTTGACGGTGTTCATGCGGAAAATCCGTGCTCGGCGCCAGGGAAGGTCGTCGCCTTCACTTCAGTGACATAGGCGGACAAGGCTGCCTGGATAGTGGTTTGCCCGGCCATGAAATTCTTCACGAACTTGGGTACGCGGCCGGTAATCGACAGCCCAAGCATGTCGTGGAGCACCAGTACCTGGCCGTCGGTAGCGTTACCGGCGCCGATGCCGATCACCGGGATTTTTACCGCTTGAGTGATTTCCTGCGCCAGCTCGCTGGGTACGCATTCGAGCAGCAACATGGCGGCACCGGCCTGTTCCAGCGCAATCGCATCGGCACGCATCTGCCGCGCCTGGTTTTCGTTGCGGCCCTGGACCTTGTAGCCACCGAGGATATTCACCGCCTGGGGCGTCAGGCCCAGGTGTGCGCACACCGGGATACCGCGCTCGGCCAGCAGGCGGATCGAGTCGGCCAGCCACAACGCGCCTTCGACCTTGACCATGTGGGCACCGGCCTGCATGAGCATGGCGCTGTTGGTCATGGTTTGTTCGAGGGTGGCGTAGGCCATGAACGGCAGGTCGGCGAGGATCAGCGCGTCGGTGTTACCGCGTTTGACGGCGGCTACATGGTAGGCCATTTCGGCGGTGGTCACCGGCAGCGTGCTGTCGTGCCCTTGCAGCACCATGCCGAGGGAATCGCCCACCAGCAGCACTTCGACACCGGCCTCGTTGCAGGCATGGGCGAAGGTTGCGTCATAGCAGGTCAGCATGGTGATTTTTTCACCTTTCTGCTTGAGACCTTGCAGCGTGGTCAGGGTAATAGCTGGCATGAAAAAGTCCTCATTAGGCGCTCCAATACAGGCGCACCTTCTATGCGTGGTGCTTGTAAGGCCTGGATTACGCCCATTAGCGCCGCGTTGGCGGCGACGGGACGCCTATAGTCGTGAGGAGCAACCGGGAAGTCAATTGGATGTGTTACCGGTGGGTGTTACCGAGGTTACTGATGCGTTTCAGCGTGGAGGCGTGTTTAAAAACTGACTGCCTGGTCCCGGATTTTTTGTGGGAGCGAGCCTGCTCGCGAAGGCGGTGTACCAGTCCGGCAAATGAGGCTGACGCAAAGCTTTCGCGAGCAGGCTCGCTCCCACAGGGGATTGGGGTCAGTTAGCGGGCAAGCGTTCCAGGTCGACGAAGGGGCACGCCGCGAGGAGGTCCTTGAGCAAGCGCCCATCGGCCAGGCGCAGGTCGGCGGGCGCGAGCTCGGCCAGCGGATACAGGACAAAGGCTCGGGCGTGCATATGGTAATGAGGGACTTTGAGGCGCGGCTCGTCGATCAGGTGATCACCGAACAACAGAATATCCAGGTCCAGGGTGCGCGGGCCCCAGCGCTCGAGGCGCTCGCGACCCTGGCCGGTTTCGATGGCCTGTAGTGCATCGAGCAAGTCCAGCGGCGCGAGGTCGCTGTCCAGCGCCGCAACGGCATTGGTATAGCGCGGCTGGCCGGGGAGCAGGGAGTCGCTTTGATAGAACGCTGAAACGCACGCCAATCGTGTCTCGGGCAGTCGCGCCAGCGCCTCGACGGCGCTGCGCAATTGTTCGGCGGGCTCGGCCAGGTTGCTGCCCATGCCGATGTAGATGCGTTCCATCGATCACTCGCCCGAGGCGCTTGGCGCACCGGCACGTTTGCGCTTGGCGCCACTGCTGCGGCGACGTTTGCGCGGGCCGCTGGCGCCGTCATCCTTGCCGCTCAGTTCGCGAATCATGTCGCGGCGCTCGCTGTCGTTGGCGTCCTGGTAATCGGTCCACCATTCGCCCAGGCCATCGGTCTGTTCGCCGGCGCTTTCGCGCAGCAGCAGGAAGTCGTAACCGGCGCGGAAACGCGGGTTGTCCAGCAGCAGATCGGCGCGTTTGCCGCTGCGCCGCGGCAGGCGTTCTTGCATATCCCAGATCTCGCGGATCGGCATCGTGAAGCGTTTTGGAATGGCGATGCGCTGGCATTGCTCTGCGATCAGCTCATGGGCGGCTTCCTGCATCGCCGGAATCGGCGGCATGCCGCGTTCCTGCAAACGCAGGACCCGGGCGGGCAGGGCGGGCCAGAGCAAGGCGGCGAACAGGAACGCCGGGGTCACCGGTTTGTTCTGCTTGATGCGCAGGTCGGTGTTGATCAACGCTTCGCTGATCAAGGTGTGGGTGTAGGTCGGGTTGTATTCCAGCGCCTCGGCACTGGCGGGGAACAGCGGGTCGAACAGCTGAAGGTCGACGAGCATTTCGAAGGTGTCTGCGGCGTGACCCGACAGGAACAACTTGAGCACTTCTTCGAACAGCCGCGCCGACGGGATTTCCCTCAGCATCGGCGCCAGTTCGCGAATCGGCAGGGCGCTGTGCTTTTCAATGCCAAAATCCAGCTTGGCAGCGAAACGCACGGCCCGCAGCATCCGCACCGGGTCTTCCTGGTAACGCTGCCTGGGATCGCCAATCAGGCGGATAAGCCGGTTGCGGATATCGTGAACGCCGTTGGCGTAATCGAGGATGCGTTCGCTGACCGGGTCGTAATACAGCGCGTTGATGGTGAAGTCGCGGCGCTGCGCGTCTTCTTCCAATGTGCCGTAGACGTTATCGCGCAGGATGCGCCCGCTCTCGTTGCGCGAAGACTGGTTGCTGTCTTCTTCTTCGTCGTTTTGCGGGTGGTTGGCGCGGAACGTCGCGACCTCGATGATTTCGCGGCCGAAGTGGATGTGCACCAGCTTGAAGCGCCGCCCGATGATCCGCGCATTGCGGAACTCGGCTCGTATCTGCTCAGGCGTGGCACTGGTGGCGACGTCGAAATCCTTGGGCGTGATATTGAGCAGCATGTCGCGCACGCAACCACCGACCAGGTAAGCCTGGTAGCCGGCGTTCTGCAGGCGTTCGACGATGTTCACCGCGTAACGGCTGAATTGGGCCTTTTGCAACGAATGCTGGCCGCTGTTGAGCACTTCAGGCGTGCTGCGGATGTGTTGCGTACGACGCAAGGGAGAACGGAATGACTGGAACAGCTTCTTCAGCATGGGATGCACTGTTTGAAGGAATATTCGGCCAAAAACGAGGAATGACCGCATGATGGGCGGGGATTCTAGCATTTAGTCGAGGGATGGTGTAGGACACAGGAGTTTTGAGCTGCAAGCTTTAGGCGACGAGCTTGTAGGCTGCGGGGAAGGCGGAATGACAGAAACCACAAGGGGAGCCGAAGCTCCCCCAGAATTAGTTGCGTGCTCTGTTTTTATTATTGGTTTCGGGCTTTTTGTTTTTGTTAAGTGCCCGCGCCACGAGGTTTCCCTTCGTGACCCTCCCAATCGGGAGCCAAGAGCAAACGGATTGCTTTGGTCGCTGTGTTGCAGTGATCAATCGATCCAACCAGTTCAGGCACCTGTCTTGAGACAGTTTTATTGTTCTCGGCCTGGTTGTGGGGCAAGCCCCAAATACAACGCCTCTCCAAAAGAATCAGTTAGCTGCGCCCCTCGCCGTCTTGTTTTTATTGTGCGTGAGTCGATTCGTCTTATTTTTATTGTCTTGTGCATTGCTTGTTATTGTTCTTGTACCAAAGCTATAGCAGGGTGCGTGCCAACTTTTGGCAGGCCCAGAGAAACCGGGGGTTCTATGGTTATAGCGGTTTTTTCGAGGCGAAAAAAAGCCGGGGTTTCGTTACCGTAAACCCCGGCATCTGTTACGTGAAAAAGCTGAGGTAACAGTTTTTTCACATCCTGCGGTGTCACCTGCGTGTTTCAGCTCTCGCTGGCGACGCCCGTCTTGCGTCGTGGGATACCCAGGCGCTGGCGGCGCTCCCACAGGCACTTGCGGCTCACGCCCAGCTTGCGCGCCAGTTCCGTCTCGGTCATGTGGTCCTGGTGCTCCAGGACGAAGTGCTGGAAGTAGTCCTCCAGCGACAGGTCTTCGGTGGGTTCGTGGCTGGTGTTGTTGGCGCCGCCGCCCTGTTGAGGGGCCAGGCCGATGAATTCTTCATCGTCCAGGTCACTCAATTCGATGTCGATCCCCAGCAGGTCGGCGGAAATTTCCGGGCTCTCGCACAGGATCACCGCGCGCTCCACGGCATTTTCCAGCTCACGGACGTTACCCGGCCAGGCGTAATGACGAATGGCTTGTTCGGCGTCGGGGGCAAACTTCAGGTCGGTGCGGTTGACCCGCGCGCTCTGGCGGGCGAGGAAGGCATTGGCAATCTCGTTGACGTCCGCGCCGCGCTCGCGCAGTGGCGGCAGCTTCAGGGCAATTACGTGCAGCCGGTAATACAGGTCTTCACGGAACTGACCGATTTTCGCCAGGCTCTTGAGATCGCGGTGCGTCGCGGCGATCAGGCGCACATCGACCTTTTGCGACTGGACCGAACCGACTCGACGAATCTCGCCTTCCTGGAGGACGCGCAACAGCCGCGCCTGGGCTTCCAGGGGCAGCTCGCCGATTTCGTCAAGAAACAGCGTGCCTCCGTCCGCCGCCTCGACCAGGCCGGCACGCCCTGCGCTGGCGCCGGTGAAGGCGCCTTTCTCATGGCCGAACAGCTCGGACTCGATCAGGCTTTCCGGGATGGCCGCACAGTTCACCGAAATCATTGGCGCCTTGGCTCGGCGGGACAGGTTATGCAGCGCCCTGGCCACAAGCTCCTTGCCGGTGCCGGACTCGCCCTGGATCAGGACGTTGGAATCGGTCGGTGCCACTTTGCGGATCTTGCTGTAGAGGTCCTGCATGGGTGGGCAGGAGCCGATGATGCCGATTTCGCCATTGCTGTTGCTGGCGCCCGCCTTGCCTGGAGCAGCGGTCTTGCCGTTCGTCGGTTCCGAAGGCTGGCTGGTCGCCGTTTGTCGGTCACGCAGGATTCGAGCGACGGCCTGAAGCATTTCGTCGTGGTCGAACGGCTTGGCGATGTAGTCGACCGCACCCATTTTCATGGAGTCGACCGCCGAGCGCAGGCTGGCATAACTGGTCATGATCAGCACAGGCGTGCCCTGGCCGAGCTTGATCAACTCGGTCCCCGGGGCACCAGGCAGGCGCAGGTCACTGACGATCAGGTCAAACGTTGGAATGCTGAAACGCTCTTGTGCTTCCTGCACGGAACCGGCTTCGCTGACCTGGTACTGGTTGCGTTCCAGCAGGCGGCGCAAGGCGGAGCGGATAATTGTTTCGTCTTCGACGATCAAAATGTGCGGCATTGATTCGATTCTCTCGACGGTCTCAGTTCACAGCGGACGTCGCTTCGACATGACGCGGCAAGGTCACCCGGATACGGGTGCCGCGTTGGCTCTGAACATCGGCCGGGCTGTCGATGGTGATTTGTCCATAATGCTCTTCAACGATGGAATAGACCAGTGCGAGGCCCAGACCGGTGCCTTCGCCAGGATCCTTGGTGGTAAAGAAAGGTTCGAACAATCGATCCATGATGTTCTGTGGAATACCGCTGCCTTCGTCTTCGACGATCAGGTCGACCGTGTGTTCAAAGGCTTCGCTCTTGACCCGTACCGCGCTGCCGGCCGGGGAGGCGTCGCGCGCGTTGGAAAGCAGGTTGATCAGCACCTGGGCGAGCCGCTGAGGATCGCCATCGACCCAATGATCGGGGTCGCACAGGTTGAAGAACTGCACTTCGAAATTGCGCCGGTTGAGTGCCAGCAGGCCAATGGCGTCCTGGGCGACTTCGGCCAGGCACACCGGTTCGTCGTTGTGCTGGTGGCCGCCGGCGTGGGCGAAACTCATCAACGACTGGACGATGCGCGACACGCGCTTGGTCTGTTCGAGAATCTGCCCGCTGATTTCCGTCAGCTCGCCGTCGTCCTCGCGTTCTTCGCGCAGGTTCTGCGCCAGGCAGGCAATGCCGGTGATCGGGTTGCCGATTTCGTGGGCCACGCCGGCGGCCAGTCGACCGATGCTGGCCAGGCGCTCGGAGTGGACCAGTTTGTCTTCGAGCATCTGGGTGTCGGTCAGGTCTTCCACCAACAGCACCAGGCCGCTGTTACCCGGCGCCAACGGCTCGTCGATCGCCGCCTTGTGCAGGTTCAACCAACGGGTCTGGCCGTCGAGAGCCAAGTGCTGTTTGTGCAGGTGCTCGTCCGGCAGGTCGATGAAGCCTTGCAGCAAACCTTTCCACGGCTCGCCCAGGGTACTCAGGCGCGAACCGACCACGCGCTGGGCGGCGATGCCGGTCAGCTCTTCCATGGCCTTGTTCCACATGAGGATTTCCTGGTCCTTGGCCAGCGAACAGACGCCCATCGGCAGTTCCTGCAGGGTCTGGCGGTGGTAGCGGCGCAAGGCATCCAGCTCGGCGGCGAGGCCAGTGAGGCGCGAATGGTAGTCCTCGAGGCGGCTTTCGATGAAGTGGATGTCTTCGGTCACGTAGTTTTCGCCGCCTGCCTTATAAGGCAGGAAGGTTTCGACCATGTCCTGGGCCACGCTGGGGCCCATCAGGCCGGACAGGTTGGCTTCGATCCGGTCGCGCAAGCGACGCAACGCGTACGGGCGACGCTCATCGAACGGCAGGTATAGATCGCGCAGGGCCTGTTCGACTTCCTTTTGTGCGGCCTTGGCGCCCAGCGGCTTGGCCAGTTGCGTGGCGAATTCCTGGGGCGAGGCGGCGTGCAGTTCGCGGCGTTGCGGGCGACGCACGTTATCCACAGCGCAGGCTTCGGCGGCGCTGGCTTCTTCACTGCTGGCGTTGGTGAACAGCGAAATCAGGGTGAACATCAGCACGTTCGCCGCCAGCGAGGCGATGGCTGCCATGTGCCAGCTGGTGTCGTCGAGCACGTAGATCATGTTCAGGAGCGGGATGTAGAACCCCTGCAGGTTGCCCAGCAGCGGCAACAGCATGGCGACCAGCCAGACCAGGATCCCGGCCATCAGGCCGGCGATAAAGCCGCGGCGGTTGGCGGTTGGCCAATACAGGACCGACAGCACGCCGGGCAGGAACTGCAGGGTGGCGACGAACGCGACGATGCCCAGGTTGGCCAGGTCCTGCCCGTCGCCCAGCATCAGGTAGAAACCATAACCGGCCATGATGATCGCAACGATCAGCGCGCGGCGGGTCCATTTCAACCAGCGGTAGATATTTCCTTCCGCCGGCGGCTGGTAGAGCGGCAGCACCAGATGATTGAGGGCCATGCCCGACAACGCCAAAGTGGTGACGATGATCAGGCCGCTGGCCGCCGACAGCCCGCCGATATAGGCCAGCAATGCCAGGGCCTTGCTGTTGGCGGCAATGCCGATGCCGAGGGTGAAGTATTCCGGATTGGTGCTGGCGCCGAGTTTCAGACCTGCCCACAGAATCAGTGGCACCGCCAGGCTCATCAACAGCAGGAACAGTGGCAGGCCCCAGCTCGCGCTGACCAGTGAGCGCGGGTTGAGGTTTTCGGTGAAGGTCATGTGGTACATGTGCGGCATCACGATTGCCGAGGCGAAGAACACCAGCAATAGCGTGCGCCACGGGCCTTCCTGCAAAGGCGTATGCAGGGCGGCGAGGGCGGTCTGGTTCTGTAACAGCCAAAGCTCGAGCTGTTGCGGGCCATCGAACACGCCGTACAGCGCGTAGAGGCCGACGCCACCGATGGCGATCAGCTTGATCACCGATTCAAAGGCAATGGCGAATACCAGGCCTTCGTGTTTTTCCCGGGTGGCGATGTGCCGGGAGCCGAAAAAAATCGTGAACAGAATGATCAGCGCGCAGAAGCTCAGCGCTACTCGATGTTGCACCGGTTCGCGGGTCAGGATGCTGATGGAATCGGCCACGGCCTGGATTTGCAGGGCCAGCAGCGGTAACACGCCGACCAGCATGAAGATCGTGGTCAGCGCGCCGGCCCAGGTGCTGCGAAAGCGGAAGGCGAACAGGTCGGCCAGCGATGACAGTTGGTAGGTACGGGTGATCTTCAGGATTGGATAAAGCAACACCGGCGCCAGCAGGAAGGCCCCGGACACCCCGAGGTAGCTGGACAGGAAACCATAGCCATACTGATAGGCCAGCCCGACCGTGCCATAAAACGCCCATGCGCTGGCGTAGACCCCCAGCGACAAGGTATAGGTCAGCGGGTGGCGGATGATCGCCCGGGGGATCATGCCTCGTTCGCTGATCCAGGCCACGCCGAACAGCACCGCCAGGTAGGCGGCGCTGATCAGGATCATCTGGGTCAGGCTAAAGCTCATCGGCATCTTTTTGGCTCTGCAGGATGAAGGTCACGACGATCAGGATCAGCCAGAGCAGATACGGCCGATACCAGGCACCCGTGGCATCGATCCACCAATCCATGATGGCCGGGGAGAACAGGTAGATCCCGACTACCAAAAGCAGGACCAAGCGATAGATGTACATCCCGGCCTCTCTTTGTTTATGCGCGTGCCCGAAAACGTGCGGCGATGGTAACGGATAGGCGGCAGGCTGCAAGGGCCGTCATGGTATTTGCGCTTCGGGCAGGGTGAGGACGCGCGGGATCTTGCTCGCATCCCAGTGCCGAATGCCCCAGGCCAGCAGTTCGCGGGGGCTGGCATCGCAGAGTTCCGGGCCCGGTTGCTGGCCCAGTGCGCGCAATGCCCGCAACAGCAGCGGTGTAGCCTGGTCCGCTGTCAGCGGCGGTGAACGATAGGATTTGCCAAGTTTGTGCCCGTCGGGCTGGGTGATCAGCGGCACATGCAGGTAACGCGGTTGTGGCAGCCCGAGGAGTTCCTGCAGGTAGAGCTGGCGTGGCGTGGAGTCCAGCAGGTCAGCGCCGCGGACGATATCGGTGACGCCTTGCCAGGCGTCGTCCAGCACCACCGCCAGCTGATAGGCGTAGAGCCCGTCACGACGACGGATCACGAAATCACCGGCCTCACGGCCCAGGTGCTGGCGAAATTCGCCCTGGACGCGGTCGGTGAAATGATATTCAAGCTCGGGGACGCGCAGGCGGATGGCGGCGTCCTCGGTGTCGTGGCCGGCGTTGCGGCATAGCCCTGGGTAAATACCCTGATACGGTTCCAGTTGCTTGCGCGAACAGGTGCAGGCGTAGGCCAGGCCCTGGCTGAACAAGCGATCGATGACCAGTTGATAGGCTTCATGGCGGTCGCTCTGGCGGACCATTTCGCCATCCCATTCAAAACCATAGGTTTGCAGCGCATTCAGGATCGCCGCTTGCGCGCCGGGCTCTTCCCGCGGTGGGTCAAGGTCTTCCATGCGCAACAACCAGCGCCCGCCGACGGCCCTGGCGTCGAGGTACGATGCCAGGGCGGCGACCAGCGAGCCGAAGTGCAGGTGGCCGCTGGGGGTGGGGGCGAAGCGTCCGATGTAGGCAGTCATAAGGCGAATGTCATTGGGGTCAGGGCGGTAGGCAATCTCGACAACAAAGCATATCCCCTGTGGGAGCGAGCCTGCTCGCGATAGCGGTGTATCTGTCGCATCAAGGTTGGCTGACCCACTGCCTTCGCGAGCAGGCTCGCTCCCACAAGGGGTTATGAGTCTGGAGAAAATATCGGAAACAAAAACGGAGCGTATGAACGCTCCGTTTCGGTTACAGCCCCGGCGATTACTTGCCGACCTGTTTTTCCTTGATTTCCGCCAGGGTCTTGCAGTCGACGCACATGTCTGCGGTTGGACGTGCTTCCAGTCGCTTGACGCCGATCTCGACGCCGCAGGACTCGCACCAGCCGTATTCTTCGTCTTCGATCAGTTGCAGCGTCTTGTCGATTTTCTTGATCAGCTTGCGTTCCCGGTCACGGGCGCGCAGTTCGAGGGCGAACTCTTCTTCCTGGCTGGCACGGTCGGCCGGGTCGGGGAAGTTGGCAGCGTCGTCCTTCATATGGTCCACGGTGCGGTCGACTTCCAGCATCAAGTCCTGTTTCCACTTGTTCAGGATCTTGGTGAAGTGTGCGCGCATCGGGGCGCCCATGTACTCTTCGCCCGCTTGTGGGATATACGGCTCAAACCCGCTGAGCGACTGATTTTGATTCTGCTTTGCTTGGGTGGGCATGAATGGACCGCCTCTACTCTTGTAATCCACTACGCAGGATTGCTCCATCACCGACACCTGCCGGCCCTGCGGCTGCAAGCGGGCGAACTTACCAGATCAAATCGGGCCGCGCTACTCCCGGTTGTCGAGCCTGCGGCGGCCGGGGCCTGTAAAACGTGGCCGGGTTCGCTTCGGTGGGGATGCAATCCTGCTCAATGCTTGATTCTAGTCAAGCCTGGGCCAATCGCCGGAACCATTTCCAGCGATCTACGGTAGGACCATCGGGTATTCGCGCTCGTTCCCGCACCGCTGCCCGAGTTGGGTAGAATCGGTTCTTTTTTCGTGAAGGATGGCCCCAATGGCCCAGCCCTACAGCGCACGCAGCCGTGCCATCGAACCGTTCCATGTCATGGCGCTGCTGGCGCGCGCCAACGAATTGCAGGCTGCCGGGCACGACGTCATCCATCTGGAGATCGGCGAGCCGGACTTCACCACCGCCGAGCCGATCATCCAGGCCGGCCAGGCCGCCCTGGCGGCCGGCAAGACCCGTTACACCGCAGCCCGCGGCATTCCCGAGTTGCGCGAGGCCATCGCCGGCTTTTATGCGCAGCGCCACGGCGTTGACATCGATCCGCGGCGCATCCTGGTTACGCCGGGTGGGTCTGGTGCCTTGTTGCTGACCAGTGCCCTGCTCGTCGACCCGGGCAAGCACTGGTTGCTGGCCGATCCTGGCTACCCCTGCAACCGCCATTTCCTGCGTTTGATTGAAGGTGCGGCGCAATTGGTGCCAGTAGGGCCGGACGTGCGTTACCAACTGACCCCGGACCTGGTGGATCGCCATTGGGATCACGACAGCGTGGGGGCATTGGTGGCATCGCCGGCCAACCCGACCGGGACGATTCTCTCTCGGGACGAGTTGGCGGGGTTGTCCAGGGCAATCAAGGGCCACAATGGCCATCTGGTCGTCGATGAGATCTATCACGGCCTGACTTATGGCACCGACGCCACCAGTGTGCTGGAAGTCGACGATGATGCTTTTGTTCTCAACAGTTTTTCCAAGTATTTCGGCATGACCGGCTGGCGGCTCGGTTGGCTGGTGGCCCCTTCGGCGGCGGTCAGTGAGCTGGAGAAACTTGCGCAGAATCTTTACATCAGTGCGCCTAGCATGGCCCAGTACGCGGCCCTGGCCTGTTTCGAACCCGCGACCATCGAGATTTTCGAGCAGCGTCGTGCCGAGTTCGCGCGGCGTCGCGACTTCCTGCTGCCGGCGTTGCGTGAGTTGGGATTCGGCATCGCGGTGGAGCCCGAAGGTGCGTTCTATCTTTACGCCGATATCAACGCGTTTGGCGGCGATGCCTTTGCGTTCTGCCAGCATTTCCTGGAAACCGAACACGTGGCGTTCACGCCGGGGCTGGATTTCGGTCGACACCAGGCCGGTCATCATGTGCGTTTTGCCTACACCCAAAGCCTGCCTCGGCTACAGGAAGCGGTGACGCGAATCGAACGTGGACTGCGGAGCTGGCGAGGCTGATGCGTTTTTCTCCTGCACTGGAAGAAGGTCGACTGATTCGACGTTACAAGCGTTTTCTCGCCGATATCGAGACCGTTGACGGCGAACTGCTCACTATCCACTGCCCGAACACCGGCTCGATGCTCAATTGCATGGCCGAGGGCGCGCGTGTCTGGTTCAGCCGCTCCAGCGACCCCAAGCGCAAGCTGCCAGGGACCTGGGAAATAGGCGAAACCCCTCAAGGCCGGTTGGCCTGCATCAACACCGCGCGTGCCAACCCCCTGGTTGAAGAGGCGCTGCGCGCGGGTGTCATCAAGGGGCTGAACGGTTTTGTCGGGCTGAAGCGCGAAGTCGCCTACGGTGTGGAGAACAGCCGTATCGATTTTCGACTCGACTATGCCGACCAGACCTCGGCCTGGGTCGAGGTCAAAAGTGTCACGCTGGGTTTCGATGCAACAAATGTGGCGGCATTTCCCGATGCGGTGACGCTGCGTGGCGCCAAACATTTGCGGGAACTGGCTTGTCTGGCCCGCGACGGCGTACGGGCGGTGCAGCTGTATTGCGTAAACCTGAGTGGCATCGACGCGGTGCGCCCGGCGCAGGAAATCGACCCGGTGTACGCGGCGGCGTTGCGTGAGGCGGTGGCCGCCGGGGTGGAAGTGTTGGCCTACGGGGTCACCTTGACGCCGGAGCAGATATGGGTGGATCGCCCGCTTCCGGTATTGCTTGAACCGCTACAGGTCGACCCAGATGCCCTGATCATCCTCCCGGCTGTCTAGCGCGGCCAGGAACTGCCCGGCGCAAGGGCCGGCGACGCATTCACCGCTTTCAATCAGAAATAGCGCGCCATGGGTCGCGCACTGGATCAGGCTGGCGCTGGGGTCGAGGAACTGGTCGGGTTGCCACTCCAGCGGCACACCGCGATGCGGGCAGCGGTTAAGGTAGACGTAGGCCTGGCCCGCGCGCCGCACGGCCAGGACCTTGCGCCCTTCAATGTCGAAGCCGCGACTGTTGTTGTCCGGTAACTCAGCGGCGCTGCAAAGAAATTTCATTTCTGTCCTCGATGAACCCTTGGGAGCGGGCTTGCTCGCGAAAGCGTCGGTGCATCCTGCATTTATGTTGCCTGGCACAACGCCTTCGCGAGCAAGCCCGCTCCCACAAGGTTCTCGCGTTTTTCTGGACGATCCAAGCTTGACGGTCAAATGAAAACAATTATCAAATGGCGCCTCCTTCACAGGTGACCGAGGATACGTCGCCAGGCTCGGCCCTGTGAAAAATATCTCTGAGGAAGCTGTCCGATGCGCTTGAATTTCCGCGTTGCTGCGCTCTGTGTCGTCCTTTTGGCCAGCCAGGGAGCGCTGGCGGCCGATCTGCCGCAACGCTGGGTGAGCGCTGGGGGTGCCTTGTCGGAGTGGGTCAGTGCGCTCGGCGGTGAGTCGAAGCTGGTGGGCGTGGACACCACCAGCCAGCATCCCGAGTCGTTGCGAGCGCTGCCCAGTATCGGTTATCAGCGACAGCTGTCGGCGGAGGGCGTGCTGAGCTTGCGGCCGCAAATTCTGGTGGGTACCGAAGAAATGGGACCGCCGCCGGTGCTCGCGCAAATTCGTGCGGCCGGGGTGCCGGTCGAGTTGTTCTCGGCGGCGCCGAGCCTGGAGGCGCTTCAGACCAATCTGCGTCACCTGGGGCAGCTCTTGGGGGCCGAGACCAAGGCTGCGGAGTTGTTCGATGACTATCAACAACGGCTTTCCCAGCACGCCGTCCGCGTAAACGCAGCCCGGCTCAAGCAGAAGGCGCCTGGCGTATTGCTGCTGGTGGGCAATGCTGGCGGCAAATCGCTGATCGCCGGTAAAGGCACCGCCGCCGACTGGTTGCTGGAGCAAGCCGGTGGTCACAACCTGGCGACCCACAGCGGCTACAAACCGTTTTCCGTGGAAACCCTTGCCAGCTTGAATCCTGAAGTGCTGGTCTTTGCCGATCGAGCCTTGACCGGCGAAGAAGCGCGCGCCGCGCTGTTCAAGGAAAATCCGATCTTGTCCTCGACCCGGGCCGCCAAGAGTGGGCGTGTCATGGAACTGGACCCGACGCTGCTGGTGGGCGGATTGGGTCCGCGCCTGCCGCAAAACCTGGTGAAGCTCACCGACGGTTTTTATCCGGTCAAGACCCCATGAGTGCGCTGGTCAAGCCACGCACTTTATTCATTGGGTTGGGCCTGCTATGCCTGCTGGCGATCTGGTTGTCCCTGGCCTTGGGGCCGGTGAGCTTGCCGTTGTTCGATACCCTGCGCGCCGCCATGCGCCTGTCGGGCTTGCCGGTGGCTGCCGATGGCCTGGAGCAGGCCGAACTGATCCTTGGCCAGATCCGCCTGCCGCGTACCTTGCTGGGGCTGGCGGTGGGCGGGGTATTGGCGTTATCCGGCGTGGCGATGCAGGGGCTGTTTCGCAACCCGCTGGCGGACCCGGGGCTGGTCGGGGTTTCCAGTGGTGCGGCGCTGGGGGCAGCGTTTGCCATCGTCGGCGGTTCGATGCTGGGCGGGCTGCCCGAAGCGCTGGGACCTTATCTATTGTCACTGTGTGCGTTCCTCGGCGGGCTCGGGGTTACGGCGCTGGTCTATCGCCTCGGCCGGCGCAACGGTCAGACTCACGTCGCGACCATGCTTCTGGCCGGGATCGCCCTGACCGCGCTGTCCGGCTCGGCGGTCGGCTTGTTCACTTACCTGGCGGATGACGCGACCCTGCGCACCCTGACGTTCTGGAACCTGGGCAGCCTGAACGGCGCCACCTACGCGCGCTTGTGGCCCTTGCTGCTGGTCAGCATCGGCGTGGCGATCTGGTTGCCGCGTCGGGCCCGTGCGCTCAACGCCTTGTTGCTCGGCGAGTCCGAGGCCGCGCACCTGGGCATTGACGTCGAACGGCTCAAGCGTGAGCTGGTGTTCTGCACGGCGCTGGGCGTTGGGGCCGCGGTGGCGGCTGCGGGCATGATCGGTTTTGTCGGGCTGGTGGTGCCGCATCTGGTAAGGCTGATGGCGGGCCCCGACCATCGCGTCCTGCTACCGGCTTCAATCCTGGCCGGGGCGAGCCTGCTGCTGTTCGCCGATCTGGTGGCGCGCCTCGCGCTGGCCCCGGCGGAATTGCCCATCGGCATTGTCACGGCATTCATCGGCGCACCGTTCTTCCTGTATCTGTTGTTGCGGGGGCGTGCCTGATGCTGCGAGCACATGACCTGCATATTCTCCGGGGACGCAAAACCGTACTGGCGGACATCGACTTTCAGCTCAATCCCGGCGAAGTGCTCGGTGTGCTCGGACCCAACGGTGCGGGCAAAAGTACGCTGCTGGCAGGCTTGTGTGGCGAGTTGCGTCCGGCCCGGGGCCAGGTCTGGCTCGACGACAGGCCCCTCGCCCAGTGGGGCGGCGCCGAGCGCGCCCGTCGTCTGGCGGTGTTGCCACAATCATCGACCCTGGATTTTGCATTCCGCGTGGAAGAGGTGGTGGGCATGGGGCGCCTGCCCCACCAGAGCGGCCAGGTGCGGGACGCGCAGATCGTTGAATCGGCATTACAGGCCGCGGATGCCACGCATCTGTATGGCCGCAACTACCTGACCCTGTCCGGTGGCGAACGCCAGCGGGTGCACTTGGCGCGGGTGCTGGCGCAACTGTGGCCCGGCGAGGTGGGGCAGACGCTGTTGTTGGACGAGCCGACGTCAATGCTCGATCCCTTGCACCAGCACACCATCCTGCAAGCGGTGCGTGAATTCGCCGGTCGCGGCGCTGCCGTGCTGGTGATCCTGCATGACCTGAACCTGGCGGCGCGTTACTGTGACCGCCTGTTGCTGCTCGCGTCCGGCCGGCCGGTGGCCCTGGACACGCCCCGGCAAGTGCTGCGCCCGGAGCCGCTCAAAGCGGTATTCGGCCTGGAAGTGCTGGTGCAGTCCCATCCGGAGCGCGGGCATCCGTTGATCATCGCCCGCTGAGGCAATCTGGAGGATGCAGATGTGCGCCTGTTCCTGATTTTGGCTTTGAGCGTGTTGACGGCTTGCCAAAGTATCGCGCGGCCTCCGGTCAACGGACGGATCCTTGACTTGCAAAGTGGCCAGGCCCTCTCGTCGCATGCCTTGGTCGAGCGCTTGGCGCAAGCTCCGCGTGTCGTGGTCGGAGAGCAGCACGACAACCGCGACCATCATAGGTTGCAACGCTGGTTGCTCCAGGCCTTGGCCGGACAGCGAGCCCAAGGCAGCTTGCTCTTGGAGATGCTGACGCCACAGCAGCAGCCGAAGGTCGACGCGGTTCGCCAGTTGCCAGCCTTGCCCAAGGATTTGCCCGGCGCGCTGGACTGGTCGTCGGGTTGGGATTGGAACCTGTACGGACCCGTGGTGGAGTTCGCCTTGCCTCAGCCTTATCCGGTGTTGGCGGCCAATCTTGACCGCACGGAGATCCAGCGCATTTATCGTCAAATGCCCTTGGTGCAGGGTGAGCGCTCCAATTCGTCCGTGGTGAAGGAAAAGCTGCTGGGACAGATCCGCGAGTCCCACTGCGGCCTGCTGCCGGAGTCGCAGATGCCGGCGATGCTGGCGGTCCAGCAGCAGCGAGACCGGCGAATGGCGGAGCAGTTGCTCAAGGCGCCGACGCCTGCATTGTTGTTTGCCGGTGCCTGGCATGGGCGAAAGGACGTCGGCGTGCCGCTGCATGTAGGGGACCTGGGCGCCAGCGAAGCGCCGGTGGTGCTGATGCTGGCCGAGGAGGGGAGCAACGTTACGTCGGCCATGGCTGATTATGTGTGGTACACCCCGGCCACCCTGCCTCAGGATTACTGCGCGCAAATGCGTGAACAACAAGGCAAGTGATATTCTGGGCAAAAAAAGACCCGGCAAAAGCCGGGTCAAATAACCGTGATTAGCCTGATGAGGAGATATCTGAGAGTCCGAACCAAGGGCTTTTCAAATATCGACCAGTCTCGCGACCGGATGTGGTAATCATAGCGATTCTCATTTCCAAGTCAAACAAAGTTTTTCGATTCGCCAAAAATAATGGGGCGGCGCGATGTGGGCGGCGAAAACCGTGCGTCAGGCTTTGTGGCGAGCCGAAATGGCATCCAGCTGTTTATTGAGGGCTTCCTTGCGTTCAGCGGGAATATCGTTCCAATGCATGTCCATCAATGCGCCTTCGATGGCATACAGCAATACCTTTGATGCCCGGAACCCGCGGGTGCGAACGGCGCGGTAGGCGTCCACCGCGCCGAGGCGGCGAAGATCCGAGGCGCTGTGGATGCCCACGGCATGCAGCCACTGGGCTGACGTCTTGCCCAGATTCTTCAGGTGTTGCAGTTCATCATTCATCGAGCCTCCTTGCGACGGCCGACTGGTGCAGTGGGCAAGCTTCTCAGGAGTGTAGCGGTCAGTAGGAAAAGCGTGATTGTTTGGTCGGAATCGACGCAAAACCTTCTAATGCATTACGCACGATAGGTGCAAAACGACAAAAACGGCACGTCGTCCAGCGCAGGCGGGGGCGCTGGAGGTCTGTTCGATGCCGGGCCTCGGTTGCTTCAGGCTTAGCGGGTGCGGTAGCGCAGGCGTGTGCCAAAATTCATCGACATCAGGATCTCATCGGCCGACAGCTCGGGCGGAAAGTAGGCGCCGGAAATCTGCGCGTGGGCGAGGCTCGCGCCTTCCAGCGACGAGTTACGAAAATCGACGCCGCGCAAATCGGCGGAACGGAAATAGGCATCGGTGAAATCGACGTTGTCCGCGTTCAGTTCCCGCAGGTCAAGACCACGGAAATCGCCGCCGCGCATGTCGATCGGCCCTTGAGGCCGTTCGCTGTTGAAGCCGGCAATATCGTCGTTGCGCAACAAGGCATAAAGCGGGGTGTCGAGAAGCTTGGGGTGGCTCATTTCATATCACCTGCTGGTTTTATGACGCCAGTATAGTGCCACTATTTGACGGCCGTGAAGCCGGGCGTCGCTTCACGGCCGAAATAATTCCTACAGTCCCGGCAGGCGCTGACGGATCTGCGCGACCACAACATCCAGCGTGCCGCTTTCGTTGGTCTGAACCCGTTTGCTGCAAAGGATTTCCGCCGGGGTCAACGCTTCGCGGCCGGCCTGTTGGGCGGCGATGACGGCCAGGTTCGCGTCGGACGGGTCGTTCTGGTCCGCCTGGCGCTGGGCGAGCCGGCTTTCGATCACCGCTTGCGGCGCGTCGCAGTCGAGGATCAGGAACGGCGCGCCCGTGCCTTCGGCGATCCTGGCAGCGGCGTCACGCTGCTCACGCTTGAGGTAGGTGGCGTCGATTACCACCGGGAAACCAGCGTGCAGGATCACGTCGGCAATTTCATGCAGGCGGGCGTAGGTGGTGCTGCTGGCGTCGCTGCTATAAATGCCGGCCTGGGGATCGTTCGATACTTGTTGCTCGCCGAACAGGCGCTTGCGCTCCACGTCCGAGCGCAGGCGAATCGCGCCCAGGGCCTCTACCAGGCGCATCGCGACGTGACTTTTGCCGACGGCGGAAACACCGTGGGTAATCGCCAGGAAGCGCGACGGGATGGTGCTGTAGCTTTCGGCCAGGTTGGCATAGTTGCGGTACTGGCGCAGAGTCGTGGCGCGCTGCACCGGATCGGCTTCGGCGGGCATGCTGAACAGTGCGACCTTGGCGCGCACCAGGGCGCGGTAGGCCTTGTAGAAATTCAACAGCTCCAGGCCCTGGTAATCGCCCGTCAGCTCCAGGTACTGGCTGACGAACCGCCGCGCCAGTGACTTGAGGCCGCGGTCTTCAAGGTCCATCGCCAGGAACGCGGTGTCGGCGTAGACGTCGGTGAAACGGAACGGCTCGTTAAACTCGATGCAGTCGAAAATCACTACCTGGCCATCGATCAGGGTGGCATTGCCCAGGTGGATGTCGCCGTGGCATTCGCGGGTGAAGCCTTCGGTCTTGCGCTGGGCCAGCAGCGGCTTGAGGCGTTCGAAGCTGCTTTCGGCCCAGGCTTGCAGGGCTTCGAGTTGCAGCAGGTCAGCCTTGTCGCTGAGGAACGGACGGATCTGTTCGAAATTCTGCCGCACCGGCGCCATGACGCTGTCCGGCGTGCCTGCCGCGTTGTCGGCGGGCACCTCGGGCGTCGAAAGATGGAACTGGGCGATCTGCGCGGCCATTTCATCAATGTGCACGGTGGTCAGTTCGCCGTTGGCCTGGAGCGTGCTGAGCAGTTGGCTCTGGGGAAATTGGCGCATCTTCAGGGCATATTCGATGGCCGGACCATCACCGCCGAGGCTTGGCGCTTCGGTGCTGCCGGTAATCGGCAGGACTTCCAGGTAGAGGTCCTGCGTCAGGCGCTGGTTCAGGCGCAGTTCTTCAGCGCAAAAATGCTTGCGCGCGTCGAGGCTGGTGAAGTCGAGGAAACCGAAATTGACCGGTTTCTTGAATTTGTAGGCGTAGGGCCCGGTGAGCAACACCCAGGAAATATGGGTTTCGATGACCTGGAACCCTTCGACGGGATGCGGGTAAAGGGCCGGGTTTTGCAGGGCAGCGATCAGTGATTGGCTCACGGGCGATCCTTCAGAGGCGGGAAAATTCAAGGCGCTCATTATGGCGGCAAGCGAGGCTAACGCAAACCTTGGCGGACGCATGTTGAACCACGCCAAAGTGCGTATAATCCGCCGCCATGACTCGTACCCGATCCCCCCGTACCCCCAAGAAACCTCCCGCCAGCCGCCTGCGGCCCTGGCTGGGCTGGGCCCTTAAACTGAGCCTGGTTGGCCTTGTCGTGCTCGCCGGTTTTGCCGTCTACCTCGATGCCGTGGTCCAGGAGAAATTCTCCGGCAAGCGCTGGACCATTCCGGCCAAGGTCTACGCGAGGCCGCTGGAGCTGTTCGTCGGACAAAAGCTGAGCAAGGAGGATTTCCTGACCGAGCTCGATGCCTTGGGTTATCGCCGCGAAAGCGTGGCCAATGGCCCGGGTGCAGCTTCGGTCAATGGCAACACCATCGACATCAATACTCGCGGCTTCCAGTTCTATGAAGGCATGGAGCAGGCGCAGCCGGTGCGGGTGCGTTTCTCCGGTGACTATGTGGCCGCGCTGACGGGCGCCAACAATGCGAGCCTGTCGGTCGTGCGCCTCGAACCGCTGCTGATTGGTGGGTTGTACCCGAAAAATCTCGAAGACCGGATCCTGATCAAGATCGACCAGGTGCCGCCGTTCCTGCTTGAAACCCTGATCGCCGTCGAAGACCGTGATTTCTACCATCACTTTGGCGTCTCGCCCAAGTCGATTGCCCGTGCTGTCTGGGTCAATACCTCGTCGGGACACATGCGCCAGGGCGGCAGTACCCTGACCCAGCAGTTGGTCAAGAACTTCTACCTGACCAACGAACGCAGCCTGACCCGCAAGCTCACCGAAGCGATGATGGCGTTGTTGCTAGAGCTGCATTACAGCAAGCAGGAAATTCTCGAGGCCTACCTCAACGAGGTCTTTGTCGGCCAGGACGGCCAGCGAGCGGTGCACGGTTTCGGCCTGGCCAGCCAGTTCTTCTTCAGCCAGCCGCTGTCCGAGCTCAAGTTGCACCAGGTGGCGTTGCTGGTCGGCATGGTCAAGGGGCCGTCTTCCTACAACCCGCGTCGCAATCCGGAGCGCGCCCTCGAGCGGCGCAACCTGGTCTTGGACTTGTTGCAGCAACAAGGCGTGGCCACGGCCGAGCAGGTAGAAGCGGCGAAAAAGATGCCGCTGGGCGTGACCAAGCGCGGCAGCCTGGCGGACAGTTCGTTCCCGGGCTTCATGGACCTGGTCAAGCGTCAGCTGCGCGAAGACTATCGCGACGAAGACTTGACCGAAGAAGGCTTGCGCATCTTCACCAGCTTCGATCCGATCCTGCAGATGAAAGCCGAGGCCTCGGTCAATGACACCTTCAAGCGCCTGGCGGGGCGCAAGGGCTCTGACGAAGTCGAAGCGGCCATGGTGGTGACCAACCCGGAAACCGGCGAAGTCCAGGCGATGATCGGTAGCCGTCAGGCCAGCTATGCCGGTTTCAACCGGGCGCTGGATGCGGTGCGCCCGATCGGCTCGCTGATCAAGCCGGCGGTGTACCTCACCGCTCTGGAAAAACCGAGCCAGTACACGCTGACCAGTTGGCTCTCCGACGAGTCATTCTCGGTCAAGGGCGCGGACGGCCAGGTCTGGACGCCGCAAAACTATGATCGTCGTCCCCACGGCACGGTATTCCTTTATCAGGGCCTGGCGCATTCCTACAACCTCTCAACGGCTCGCCTCGGGCTGGAAGTCGGCGTGCCGAATGTGCTCAAGACCTTGGCGCGCCTAGGGGTGAACCGCGAGTTCCCGGCTTTCCCGTCGATGCTGTTGGGCGCCGGTGGCCTGACCCCGATCGAAGTGGCCGCGATGTACCAGACCCTGGCCAACGGTGGTTTCAATACGCCGATGCGTGGCATCCGCAGTGTGCTGACCGCCGACGGCGAGCCGCTCAAGCGTTATCCGTTCCAGATCCAGCAGCGTTTCGATCCGGCTTCCATTTATCTGATCCAAAGCGCCATGCAGCGGGTCATGCGTGAAGGTACCGGCAGCTCGGTCTATAACGTGCTTCCGCGGACGCTGACCCTGGCGGGCAAGACCGGCACCAGTAACGATTCGCGCGACAGTTGGTTCGCCGGGTTCAGCCAGGACTTGCTGGCGGTGGTCTGGCTGGGGCGTGACGACAACGGCAAGACGCCGTTCACCGGCGCCACCGGCGCATTGCAGGTCTGGACCAGTTTCATGCGCAAGGCCGACCCGTTGCCGCTGGACATGCCGCAACCGGACAACATCGTCCAGGCCTGGGTCGATTCACGCACCGGGCAGGGCTCCGACGCGAATTGCCCGGGCGCGGTTCAGATGCCGTATATTCGCGGCAGCGAACCGCCGCCCGGTGCGGCGTGTGGCGGCCAGAACCCAGCCGAATCGGTGATGGATTGGGTCAAGGACTGGGTGAATTAAGCAAAGAGGGTTTCAAGTGAACAAGTGGTTGATTCCAGCGGTAACCGCCGTGGCTTTGCTCAGCGGCTGCTCTACCGTACAGCGCGGCTCGATTCCGGTTGTCGACTCCGGTACCGCCGTTTCCAACAGCGAGCGGGTCTCGGCCAATGGCGGTTTCCGTCAGACGACCGTAAAGCGGCCGGTGCAGGGTGCTCAGACCCAGGCGATTCCCCAGGGTGATACGGGCGTCGTGGTGATGGTGCCCGGTGGTGGCGCTGCCACGTCGGCACCCATCAGCAGCACGCCGATCACACCGGGGCCGATCACGCCGGGTCCTATCGAGACCTCGCCGATCGACCAGGGCAGCTACAGCATGCCATCGACGCCGAGCAGCATCCCGTCGGCGAGCTCCGGTGGCTTGTCCGCCGATGAGCAACTGGATGGTCCGGTGTTGGCGCTGCTGACTACGGCCCAACAGCAGCAGGCCGGTGGTGACCTCAACGGCGCGTCTTCCAGCCTTGAGCGCGCCCAGCGTGTCGCGCCGCGCGAGCCTCAGGTTCTTTATCGACTGGCCCAGGTACGCATGGCCCAGGGCGATGCGCCGCAAGCCGAGCAACTGGCGCGCCGCGGCCTGACATTCTCCAGCGGTCGGCCGGCACTCCAGGCAAGCCTGTGGGAACTGATTGCCCAGGCCCGCGAGAAACAAGGCGACTCCGCTGGCGCCGCACTGGCCCGTCAGAAAGCCAAGGTTTCACTCTGATGGATGTTCGTTTTCCCCAGATCGCCGATCAGTTGCTGCTGATCGAGCGCGAACTGCGCGTCCAGGGTTGGTGGAGCAGCGTTTCGCCTTCGGCCGAGGCGCTGGCGAGTGTCGAGCCGTTTGCGGTCGATACCCTGGATTTCGAGCAGTGGCTGCAATGGATCTTCCTGCCGCGGATGAAGGCGATCCTGGAAAACGACCTGCCACTGCCTAACGCCTCGGGCATTCTGGCCATGGCCGAAATGGTCTATGCCCAGCGGCCAGGGCAGGGCGCCGAGTTGCAGCGGTTGCTGGCGCAGTTCGACCAGTTGATCAGCGACGCCAGCTGACTTCCCTCACTGGCAGTGTTCTTCGATCTGCTTGCGGGTCTCCTCGATGCGCTGGCGCCGCTCTTCATCCGTGAGCCGGCGCATTTCGCCTTCCACGTCTTCCCTGACCCTGGGATTGTTCTGCAGTTGCGCCAGGTTGGTCCTGGCCTGCTCGCAGAACGCCTTGAGTTGGGCTTCCTGCTCGGCAACCTGCTGCTTTACTTGTTGATCGATGGCTTTTTGATCGCCGACGACACCGCCGGTAACAGGTGCTGCCTGCTTGGGAGCGGGCGGTGCGGATCTGCCCACGGTTGTCGCCTCTACGCCTTGCGGCGGCTGGGCGCCGAAGTGGGTCACGCCCTGGGCGTCCACCCATTTGTAAATCTGGCCGGCCATGCTCATCGGGCTCAGGCCCGCCAGCAGGCAGGCCGTCAATAACATCGTTCGCATGCTGTTTCCTTGTCCTGGGTTGCGCAATTGAAGCTAACAGAGTAGCCGTTTAAAGGTTTTTTCTTGCGTTCTCATGTGCTTACTTCAATAAAGCACATTGACGACTTGACTTGCAGAGGGCGAAACAGAAGAATCCAAAGTCCGCTGTAGAGGGACTGCCAGAAGCAGACCCACTCGGCAGATCATGAGGCGCACATCCGCGCCGACCTGTTACACCCGCAACGCGTTACCTCGCGCTGGGTGGGAAAGGCCCGCAACACTTGGGACGATCCCAATACTTGCTCAGTCAGTGCTGACGTAGTCGGCGACCACCGTCGCTCATGCTCTGCCGAGAAGTAAACCTATTAAGACCCGTCCCCTTTTTGTGGGTCGGTATTCTGGCGTTTTAGAGGTGAACAACGTGGAGCTTTTATCTGGCGGTGAGATGCTCGTCCGCTTCTTGCGTGACGAAGGCGTCAAATATATCTACGGGTACCCCGGCGGTGCTCTTCTTCATGTCTATGATGCCCTGTTCAAAGAACCGGAAGTGACCCACATCCTGGTTCGCCACGAACAAGCGGCCACCCACATGGCGGACGGCTATGCCCGCGCCACCGGCAAGGCCGGCGTGGTTCTGGTGACATCCGGCCCTGGCGCCACGAACGCCATCACCGGTATCGCCACGGCCTACATGGACTCGATCCCGATGGTGATCATCTCTGGCCAGGTGCCCAGCACCATGGTCGGTACCGATGCGTTCCAGGAAACCGACATGATCGGTATCTCCCGGCCGATCGTGAAGCACAGCTTCATGATCAAGCACGCGTCGGAAATCCCGGAGGTCATGAAAAAAGCCTTTTACCTGGCTGAGTCCGGTCGTCCAGGCCCGGTCGTGGTCGACGTGCCGAAAGACATGACCAACCCGGCCGAGAAATTCGAGTACATCTATCCGAAAAAAGCCAAGCTGCGCTCCTACAGCCCGGCCGTACGCGGTCACTCGGGACAAATCCGCAAGGCCGCCGAAATGCTGCTCGCGGCCAAGCGCCCGGTCCTGTACTCGGGTGGTGGGGTCATCCTCGGTGGTGGCTCCGCGCCGCTGACCGAATTGGCCAAGATGCTCAACCTGCCGGTTACCAATACCTTGATGGGGCTTGGCGCCTACCCGGGCACCGACCGCCAGTTCATCGGCATGCTCGGCATGCACGGCAGCTACACCGCCAACCTGGCGATGCACCATGCCGATGTCATCCTGGCCGTGGGCGCGCGTTTCGACGACCGGGTCATCAACGGCCCGGCGAAATTCTGCCCGAACGCCAAGATCATCCACATCGACATCGACCCGGCGTCCATCTCCAAGACCATCAAGGCAGACGTGCCGATTGTCGGTCCGGTCGAGAGCGTGCTGACCGAGATGGTCGCCATCCTCAAGGAAATCGGCGAGGCTCCGAACAAGGAGTCCGTGGCCGCCTGGTGGAAACAGGTCGATGAATGGCGCGGTGATCGTGGCCTGTTCCCGTACGACAAGGGCGACGGCAGCGTGATCAAGCCGCAGACCGTCATCGAGACCCTGTGCGAAGTGACCAAGGGCGATGCCTTCGTGACTTCCGACGTTGGCCAGCACCAGATGTTCGCGGCGCAATACTACCGGTTCAACAAGCCTAACCGCTGGATCAACTCCGGTGGCCTGGGCACCATGGGCTTCGGCTTCCCGGCGGCCATGGGCGTCAAGTTGAGCTTCCCGGACAACGACGTCGCCTGCGTCACCGGCGAAGGCAGTATCCAGATGAACATCCAGGAGCTGTCGACCTGCCTGCAGTACGGTTTGCCGGTGAAGATCGTCAACCTGAACAACGGTGTACTGGGCATGGTTCGCCAGTGGCAGGACATGAGCTACGGCAGCCGTCATTCGCATTCCTACATGGAATCGTTGCCGGATTTCGTCAAGCTGGTCGAGGCCTACGGTCACGTGGGCATCCGCATCACCGACCTGAAGGACTTGAAGTCCGGGCTTGAAGAAGCCTTCGCCATGAAGGACCGCCTGGTGTTCCTCGATATCCAGGTCGATACCAGCGAGCACGTCTACCCGATGCAGATCAAAGACGGCTCCATGCGCGATATGTGGCTGAGCAAGACGGAGCGTACCTAATCATGCGACATATTATTTCCTTGCTTCTGGAAAACGAACCGGGTGCTCTGTCTCGTGTAGTGGGCCTGTTCTCGCAGCGCAACTACAACATCGAAAGCCTGACCGTGGCGCCAACCGAGGACCCGACCCTGTCGCGTCTGACGCTGACCACCGTGGGCCACGATGAAGTCATCGAGCAGATCACCAAGAACCTGAACAAGCTGATCGAGGTGGTCAAGCTGGTGGACCTGTCGGAGAGCGCTCACATCGAGCGCGAACTGATGCTGGTCAAGGTCAAGGCCACCGGCGCCCAGCGCGCCGAGATCAAACGCACTACCGATATTTATCGTGGGCAGATCGTCGATGTCAGCGCCAGCGTCTATACCGTTCAGTTGACCGGTACCAGCGACAAGCTCGACAGCTTCATCCAATCGATCGGCACTGCCTCGATCCTGGAAACCGTACGCAGTGGCGTCACCGGGATTGCCCGTGGCGACAAAGTACTGAGCATCTAACCAAATTAGCGAATGGCCGGAATGGCCGGATATAGGGGAAATTCATGAAAGTTTTCTACGATAAAGATTGCGACCTGTCGATCATCCAGGGCAAAAAAGTCGCCATCATTGGCTACGGCTCCCAAGGTCACGCGCAGGCGTGCAACCTGAAAGATTCCGGCGTTGACGTAACCGTCGGCCTGCGCAAAGGCTCGGCTACCGTCGCCAAGGCCGAGGCCCACGGCTTGAAAGTCACCGACGTGGCTTCCGCCGTTGCCGCTGCCGACCTGGTCATGATCCTGACCCCGGACGAATTCCAGTCTGCCCTGTACAAGAACGAAATCGAGCCGAACATCAAGAAAGGCGCCACCCTGGCCTTCTCCCATGGCTTCGCGATCCATTACAACCAGGTTGTGCCGCGCGCCGACCTCGACGTGATCATGATCGCGCCGAAGGCCCCGGGCCACACCGTCCGTTCCGAGTTCGTCAAGGGCGGCGGTATCCCTGACCTGATCGCGATCTACCAGGATGCGTCCGGCAATGCCAAGAACGTTGCGCTGTCCTACGCCGCCGGCGTGGGTGGCGGTCGTACCGGCATCATCGAAACCACCTTCAAGGACGAGACTGAAACCGACCTGTTCGGTGAGCAAGCCGTTCTGTGCGGCGGCACCGTCGAGCTGGTCAAAGCCGGTTTCGAAACCCTGGTTGAAGCTGGCTACGCGCCGGAAATGGCCTACTTCGAGTGCCTGCACGAACTGAAGCTGATCGTTGACCTCATGTACGAAGGCGGTATCGCCAACATGAACTACTCGATCTCCAACAACGCCGAGTACGGCGAGTACGTGACCGGTCCGGAAGTCATCAACGCCGAATCTCGCCAGGCCATGCGCAACGCCCTGAAACGTATTCAGGACGGTGAATACGCCAAGATGTTCATCAGCGAAGGTGCCACCGGCTATCCTTCGATGACCGCCAAGCGCCGCAACAACGCCGCTCACGGTATCGAAATCATCGGCGAGCAACTGCGCTCCATGATGCCGTGGATCGGTGCCAACAAGATCGTCGACAAAGCCAAGAACTGAGTCGCGACTTGATCGAAAAACGCGGCCCTGGCCGCGTTTTTTCGTTTGGGCATTGGCTTCTGGTATAAAGCTGCATCGTTTGCGGCCGAACCGTCGTCCCAGACGCCTGTCGAATTTTTTCACACCGTTGCAAGGTACTGTCCATGAGCGAACGTCCCGACGAGCCGAACCAGGCTCCTGACGCCGAAAGCCTGTTGCCCATCGATGAACACGTCGAAGAGGGCCATGACGCTGAAGGCCGTAAGGTCCGGCATCGTGGCATCTATCTGCTGCCGAACCTGTTCACCACCGCGAACCTGTTTGCCGGCTTCTATTCCATCATCAGCTCCATGAGCGCCCAGGCGGCGCTCAGTGCCGGTGATAATTCCGGGGCAAGCCGCTATTTCGCCCTGGCTGCCATTGCGATATTCGTCGCCATGGTGCTCGATGGTCTTGACGGGCGCGTGGCCCGCATGACCAATACCCAGAGCGCATTCGGCGCCGAATACGACTCACTGTCCGACATGGTCGCGTTCGGTGTTGCCCCCGCGTTACTGGCGTTCGGCTGGGCGCTGGGCGACATGGGCAAGGTCGGCTGGATGGTGGCTTTCATCTATGTGGCCGGTGCCGCGTTGCGCCTGGCACGTTTTAACACCCAGGTCGGCACTGCCGACAAACGCTACTTCATCGGTCTCGCGAGCCCTGCAGCCGCGGGCGTGGTGGCCGGCGTGGTCTGGGCATTCAGCGACTACGGCATTCAGGGCTCGAAAATGTCGTTCCTGGTGGCGTTGCTGGTTGCGGCGGCCGGGATGCTGATGGTCAGCAACATCAAATACAACAGCTTCAAGGAACTGGATCTGAAAGGTCGCGTGCCGTTTGTCGCGATCCTGGCTGTGGTTCTGGTGTTCGCCGTGGTCTTCAGCGATCCGCCGCGTGTCCTGCTGCTGGTATTTCTCGCCTATGCTGCGTCGGGTCCGGTGCAATATTTGTTGCGTCTTCGCCGACGCTAAACGTTGCCTTAATCTAATTTCCCCCATACTCCGCAGTCTATTGGTGCATCTGCCCTCCAACACTGCGGAGTCGTCATGCTGATCAAGATCCCCAAATCGTCCGACAGTCGTGAATCGGACGTCACGCCTGAATCCTTCTATCTATCCCGTCGCAAGTTACTAGGGGCATCCGTGGCTGGCCTCGCCGTGGGTAGCTTGCCGCGATGGGCCGGCGCAGCGGATGTAGCGCGTTATCCCAATGTCGAGCCAGGCAAGGCGCCGGCCTGGTTGGCTGAGAAGGTTGCAGCTACCCAATGGGGCGCGGTGACGGCTGGAAATGAGTCGATCACCCCATTCAAGGACGCCACCCACTACAACAACTTCTATGAGTTCGGAACCGATAAGGGTGATCCGGCGGCCAATGCAGGGTCGTTGAAAACCGAGCCCTGGAGCGTAGTCGTGGAGGGTGAGGTGGGTAAGCCGGGCCGCTATGGTCTGGAAGACTTCATGAAGCCTTATCAGCTGGAGGAGCGGATTTATCGATTGCGCTGTGTCGAGGCCTGGTCGATGGTCATTCCGTGGATCGGCTTTCCCATCTCCGCACTACTCAAGCAGGTCGAGCCGACTTCCAAGGCCAAGTACATTCGTTTCGAGACGCTGCAGGATCCCAAGACCATGCCGGGCCAGCGTTCAGGCTTTGCCCTGATTGACTGGCCGTATGTGGAAGGTTTGCGGTTGGATGAGGCGATGAACCCGCTGGCAATCCTCGCGGTTGGGATGTACGGGCGGGAGTTGCCGAACCAGAACGGCGCGCCGTTGCGGTTGGTGGTGCCATGGAAGTATGGCTTCAAGAGCGTGAAATCCATCGTGCGGATCAGTCTGGTCAGCGAGCAGCCCAAGACAACCTGGCAAAGCATTGCGGCTGATGAGTACGGCTTTTATGCCAACGTCAATCCCACCGTTGACCATCCGCGCTGGACCCAGGCGCGGGAGCGTCGTTTGCCGAGCGGGCTGCTCAGCCCCAACGTTCGCGATACGTTGATGTTCAACGGCTATCAGGATGAAGTGGCTTCTTTATATGCGGGGATGGACCTGAGGAAGGATTATTGATGCGTTTTCTGGCGTGGCGGATCGGCGTATTCATCGCGGCGGCGATCTGGCCAATGCTTTGGCTTTATGAGGCATTGGCGAATTTCCTGGGGCCGGACCCGGGCAAGGTCCTGGTGGATCGGTTGGGGTTGGGGACGCTGATCCTGTTGCTGGTTACCTTGTGCATGACGCCGCTGCAGAAACTGACGGGGTGGGCGGGGTGGATAGCCGTCCGGCGTCAGTTGGGTTTGTGGTGCTTTACTTATGTCGTACTGCATTTGAGCGGGTATCTGGCGTTCATCCTGGGGTTCGATTGGTCACAGCTGGGTGTGGAGCTGGGCAAGCGGCCTTACATCATCGTCGGAGCGCTCGGTTTTCTTGGCTTGCTGGCGCTGGCAATGACGTCCAACCGCTACAGCCAGCGGCGACTGGGCGGGCGCTGGAAGAAACTGCATCGCCTGGTCTATCCGATATTGGGGCTTGGGTTGCTGCATATGTTGTGGATCGTGCGGGCCGATCTGAAGGAGTGGGCGATATATGCCTTTATAGGTGCGGTACTGTTGGTGCTCAGGGTGCCTGCGGTGATGCGGCGTATCCCGCGTCTGA
>NZ_CP071646.1:897500-4372500 GCF_051132005.1 Pseudomonas sp. Z1-14
TGATCCGGTGGTTCTGTATGGAAGGGCCATCGCTCAACGGATAAAAGGTACTCCGGGGATAACAGGCTGATACCGCCCAAGAGTTCATATCGACGGCGGTGTTTGGCACCTCGATGTCGGCTCATCACATCCTGGGGCTGAAGCCGGTCCCAAGGGTATGGCTGTTCGCCATTTAAAGTGGTACGCGAGCTGGGTTTAGAACGTCGTGAGACAGTTCGGTCCCTATCTGCCGTGGACGTTTGAGATTTGAGAGGGGCTGCTCCTAGTACGAGAGGACCGGAGTGGACGAACCTCTGGTGTTCCGGTTGTCACGCCAGTGGCATTGCCGGGTAGCTATGTTCGGAAAAGATAACCGCTGAAAGCATCTAAGCGGGAAACTTGCCTCAAGATGAGATCTCACTGGGACCTTGAGTCCCCTGAAGGGCCGTCGAAGACTACGACGTTGATAGGCAGGGTGTGTAAGCGCTGTGAGGCGTTGAGCTAACCTGTACTAATTGCCCGTGAGGCTTGACCATATAACACCCAAGCAATTTGCTGATCCTGCTCTGGAAACGGAGAAAGGCGCCAGATTGCGGTGTGTGAAGACGAAATGAACCGAAAGTTCGAGTCAAAACCCACAAACTATCACATACCCATTCGCTGGAACGTGACCGCAAGGCACGCGCTGGCTACCGAATTTCTTGACGACCAAAGAGCATTGGAACCACCTGATCCCATCCCGAACTCAGAAGTGAAACGATGCATCGCCGATGGTAGTGTGGGGTTTCCCCATGTGAGAGTAGGTCATCGTCAAGATTAAATTCCGAAACCCCTATCTGCTGACGCAGGTAGGGGTTTTGTTTTATCTGTAATAAAACCGGCCGAAGCTCGTGGTAAATTTGCGCAGTTATTTTCGAGCTGGCGCACTAGAATAGCCCCACCTTAGTTGAGCCAGAGCGCTATATGCCCGATCCGTCAGACATCGATAGGTTGTCAGATCTACCCTTGGACGGTCTGGTGGCGTGTCATGAATGCGACTTGTTGATGCGCAAGCCACAGCTTGCCCGCGGCGAAAAAGCCGAATGCCCCCGCTGTGGATACGAACTTTATGCACACCGACATAACGTGGTCGAACGTAGCCTCGCCCTGGTAGTTGCGGCTTTGCTGTTGTTTGTGCCGGCGAACTTTTTACCCATCATGCAGCTCAATCTGCTCGGACAGTCGTCCCAGGACACCGTCTGGAGTGGCGTGGTCGGGCTGTTCAGTACCGGTATGCACGGTGTATCGGTGGTGGTGTTCCTGTGCAGCATGGGGATTCCGCTGCTCAAGTTGCTCTGTCAGCTGATTGTGCTGCTGAGCATTCGCTGGAACGTCGGGCGAAGTTACGGCTTGTTGTTGTACCGCACTTACCATCACTTAAGGGATTGGGGGATGCTCGAGGTCTATTTCATGGGCGTGCTGGTTGCCATCGTCAAACTTGCCGACATGGCGGCTATTACCGTGGGCCTGGGCCTGGTGTGTTTTGTCAGCTTGTTGCTGGTTCAGGTCTGGCTGGAAGTGGTGATGTCACCGCATCAGATCTGGCAGGCGCTGTCAGGAGAGGATTCTCATGCGGGCGATTGATGCGGGCATTCTGATCTGCGTCGAATGTCACGAGTTGAATCGACAGGATGCAGGCGCTGACAAACAGACCTGCTCCCGTTGTGGCGCACGCATCCATCCCCGTCGTCCGAACAGCCTCATGCGGACCTGGGCATTATTGATCACGGCCGCGATTCTCTATATTCCGGCCAATATGCTGCCGATCATGACCATCAATTCGCTGGGCCAGGGATCGCCCAGCACCATAATGGCCGGCGTCATCGAGCTGGTTCAGCACGGCATGATCCCCATTGCCGCGGTGGTGTTTGTTGCCAGTATCGTCGTGCCCACTTTCAAGCTGGTGGGGCTCGCCTTGTTGTTGTTTTCGGTGCAACGGCACCAGCCAATGTCCGCGCGTCAGCGCATCCTCATGTATCGCTTCATTGAGTTCATCGGCCGCTGGTCGATGCTGGACATTTTCGTAATCGCAATCCTGGTGGCGGTGGTCAATTTCGGGCGGCTTGCCAGTGTTGAAGCCGGTCTCGGTGCCATCGCCTTTGCCAGCGTAGTGATTTTGACAATGATTGCCGCAGTTACCTTCGATCCCCGACTGATTTGGGATAACACGGAGTCGGATGACGACCATGACTGATTTGCCTACTGCTAAAACCCGACCGGCTTCGAACTGGTCGGCCATCTGGGTCTTGCCGCTGATTGCCTTGATCATCGGCGGTTGGCTCGGCTGGCGGGCTTATAACGAGACCGGTATCGAGATCAGCGTACGTTTTGAAAGCGGTGAGGGCATCCAGGTCAACAAGACCGAGATCGTCTACAAAGGCATGACGGTGGGCAAGGTAAAGGACCTTACGCTTGATGACGAGGGCAGCTCGAAAGGCGTTATCGCGACCGTCGAAATGAACAAGGACGTCGAGCAATACCTCAAGACCGGCACACGTTTCTGGCTGGTCAAGCCGAGTGTGAGCCTGGCCGGGATCACCGGCCTGGAGACGCTGGTATCAGGCAACTACGTGGCCATAAGCCCGGGAGAAGGCGAATCGACACGCAAGTTCAAGGCCTTGGCCGAAGAGCCGCCGCTATCGGACGCCAAACCAGGTTTGCACCTGACAATCAAGGCTGAGCGCCTGGGTTCGCTGGACCGTGGCAGCCCGGTTTTCTACAAACAGATTCAAGTTGGCCAGGTGAAAAGTTATTCCCTGTCCGAAGATCAGCGCACAGTCGAGGTCAAGGTCTTCATCGAGCCGACCTACGCCAGCCTGGTTCGCAAACACACACGGTTCTGGAACGCCAGCGGCATCAGCATCGATGCCAACCTGTCGGGCGTCAAAGTACGCAGTGAATCACTGGCCAGTATCGTGGCCGGCGGTATCGCGTTCGCCACGCCGGAAAACCGCAAGGACAGCCCGCCCACGGACCCAAGCCTGCCGTTTCGTCTGTACGAAGACTTCGATGCGGCCGCCGCCGGGATCCGGGTAAAGGTCAAGCTCAGCGATTTCGAAGGGTTACAGGCGGGGCGCACGCCGGTCATGTACAAAGGTATCCAGGTTGGTAGCCTGAAGACGTTGAAGGTCGACCCCGACTTGTCCAGCGCCAGCGCCGAGCTGACCCTTGATCCTTTGGCCGAGGACTACCTGGTGACCGGCACTCAGTTCTGGGTCGTCAAGCCATCGATTTCCCTCGCGGGTATCACTGGCCTCGAAGCGCTGGTCAAGGGTAACTACATCGCCGTGCGCCCGGGCGACAAGGGCGCGGCGCCGCAGCGCGAATTCGAAGCCAGGGCGAAGGCTCCGCCATTGGACCTGCGTTCCCCTGGCCTGCATCTGGTGCTGCTGACTGAGAATCTGGGATCGCTGGAAGTCGGCAGTCCGATTCTCTACAAGCAGGTCAAGGTCGGCTCGGTGCAGAGCTACCAATTCTCCCGCAAGAAAAAACAGTTGATCATCGGTGTGCACATCGAGAAGGAATACGAAGGGTTGGTGAACGGTTCGACGCGATTCTGGAACGCCAGCGGCGTCACCCTCACGGGCGGTCTGACTGGCGGGATACAGGTCAAGAGCGAGTCCCTGCAGAGCCTGATGGCCGGCGGGATCGCCTTCGAGACGCCGGAGCCGAATGTACCGTTGAAAAGACGCATCCCTCGGTTCCGTTTGCATGAAGACCGCGAAGCGGCACAGCAGAACGGCACGGTCGTGACGATCAAGGTCGATCGCGCCGACGGCTTGCGCAGCGGTACGCCGATCCGTTTCAAGGGGCTGGATGTGGGCAAGATCGAGAACGTCGATCTCAGCGCCGACATGCAGTCGGTGCTGGTCACCGCGCGTATCACCGAGGTGCCGGAGCGTATCGCCCGCGTCGGGACCCAGTTCTGGGTGGTCAAGCCAGAGCTGGGGTTGATGAAGACGTCGAACCTGGAAACCCTGGTGACCGGTCAATACATCGAAGTGCAGCCCGCTGTGAAAAGCCAGGGCCCACAGAAAAGCTTTGTTGCGTTGGCCGAACCACCCGAAAGCGCGGTTCCGGAGGCTGGTTTGAGCCTGGTATTGAGTGCGGCGCGCCGTGGTTCGTTGAAGATTGGCGTGCCGGTGACCTATCGCGAGGTGACGGTGGGTAAAGTCACGGGATACGAATTGGGCCAGACGGCGGACCGGGTGCTGGTCCATATCCTGATCGAGCCCAAGTATGCGCCGTTGGTGCGCAGCGGCACTCGCTTCTGGAACAGCAGCGGTTTTGGCCTGGACTTCGGCCTGTTCAAGGGCGCGACGGTGCGGACCGAGTCGTTGGAGACACTGATCCAGGGCGGTATCGCTTTTGCGACACCGGACGGCGAGCGGATGGGCAACCCGGCGCGGCCGCAGCAGACGTTCCCGCTGTTCGACAAGTTTGAAGATGAGTGGCTGACCTGGGCGCCGAAGATCACGCTCGGCAAGTGAGCTTATAGGATGTGACACCTGTGGCGAGGGAGCTTGCTCCCGCTGGGCCGGTCCGACGCTTCGGGCGTAGCGGCCCCAAAGCCTGCGACCGCTGCGCAGTCGAGCGGGAGCAAGCTCCCTCGCCACGGAGTATGCGATAACAAAAAAGGCCGCGATCCAATGGATCGCGGCCTTTTTCATACCCGGCTATTCACCTCAGACCGGATCCAGCTCCGGCTCATCGGCCTGGACGTTCACCGTGGCTTTCACCGCATCGTGACGACGGATGTACTTCCAGTCCGCCTCGTCGATGTAGATGCCGTTCGGGCCGCTGCCGCCTTCCAGGTCGATGGCGACACTGGCGCAAACCTGCGGCTTCACACTGGCGAGGATCGGCACGAAGCCCAGTTGCAAGCTGGTTTCCAGCAGCGCTGCCTGGTTCTTCTCGTCGATGTCCGCCGCTTCGTCCAGATAGTACGGCAGGCGCACGCGACCAGCCTGTTCGCGGTCCATCAGGTGCAGCAACAAGTACATGTTGGTCAGCGCCTTGATGGTCATGGTGGTGCCGTTGGACGCCGCGCCGTCGATGTCGGTGTGGATCACTGGCTGGCCGTTGACCTTGGTGATCTCGAACGCCAGTTCGAACAGGTCCTTGAGGCCGAGCTGGTTGTGGTTTGCCGCCACCAGCCGCGCCAGGTATTCCTTGGCTTCTTCGTTCTTGTTGTCCTGCTCGGCGCTCTGGCTCAGATCGAACACCGACAGCGTCTCGCCTTCTTCGTACTGGCCGGCGCTGTGGATGATCTGGTCGATGTGCTTGAGCGCTTCCTTGTTCGGCGCCAGGACGATGCGGAAGCTTTGCAGGTTGGACACCTGGCGCTTGTTGATCTCGCGGTTGAACAGCGCCAACTGGTGTTCGAGGCTGTCGTAGTCGCTGCGGATGTTACGCAAGGTCCGGGCGATGTCGGTGACGGCCGCACGGCGCGCCTTGCCCAGGGTCAGGGCTTCGTCGGTGCGGTGGGCATAGGCGTTGATCAGCAGTTGCAGACGGCGCTCCATGTCGTCTTCGCTGTCGAACTTGGCCACGCCCTTGAGGCGCACCTGGGCGTACAGCGCTTCGATCTGGCCATCGACCCGTAACAGGCCCTGCCAACTGTCCTGATAATCGTTGAGCAGCGGCAACAGGTTGTCCATGGAGTCGTCGACCGGGTCCATGAACGGCGTGCCGAATGGCAGGTCCGCCGGCAGCAACTGACGACGGCGCAGGGCATCGTCGAGGGTGCGTTGCTTGGCTTCCATGTCGGCGATCTGCCGGCCCACCAGTTGCAACTTGGCGGACAATTGCTGGACGCGCTCGGTGAAGGCATCGCTGGAGCGCTTGAGTTCGTCCTGGGCGGCTTCCATCTGCGCCAGTTGCTCGAGTTTCTCGCTTTCCTCGGCGCTCAAGGTCTGGGTGCGACGGAAATCCTCCAGGGCTTTCTGTGCATCCAGCACCTGCTGGTACAGCGCTTCTGTCTGGGTCTTGCTCGCGGCACGGTCGGCGGCCACGGCTTGTTGGGTCTTGAGCTGCTTGAGCTCTTTTTCCAGACGCTCTTTCTGATCGCGCAGCGCGGCGCGGTCGGCAAGCGCTTGCAGGGCCGGCGGTTCGATGTGGGACAGGTCGATGGACAGGCCGGGCACTTCGAAGCGCTCGCCCTTGAAGCCGTCGAGAATCAGCTCCATGGATTTGACCCACTCGCCATTCTCGTCCAGCGCGATGCCGTGTTCGCCCAGCGGCAGGCTGAACAAAGCGCTGTTGAACAGGCGCATCAGGCGCTCGACGTCCTGCTGGGAGAATTCTTCGCGCAGGCGGGCGTAGCTGTTGTTGTCGGCGTGATCGAGTTGCTGCTTGACCGACTTCAGGCGTTTTTCCAGATCCCGCAGGCGCTCTTCCAGGTCTTCGGCGCTGAACTGCCGGGACTGAGCCAGAGCGCCGGCCAGTTCGTCGTGGGCGTCTTTGGCGGCGAGCAGTTGCTGCTCCAGGACCTTGACGTTGTCCACCAGGGCAAAGCGATGCTTGAGCACCGACAGTTCGCCGAGCCAGCGCTGGATGCCGCTGATTTCACGCTCCAGGCGCATCAGCTCCTGGGTGCCGCCGCGCTGGTCGTTCTGCAGCGAATCCTGCTCGTTGCGGTAGTGCTCGGCCTGGATGGTCAGCTCTTCCTTGCGCGCACTCGCATAGTCCGACCAGGTGCCCAGCAGCGAGTCGAGCAATGGCGACAGGCGATGCAGTTTGCCGCGCAGGATATCGCGCTGCTTCACGCCGTTGGCCAAGGCTTCCACCAACGGGCCGGCCGCCACCAGGGAGTTGTAGTCCTGTTCCATGCGTCGCACGTCGCGGAAGGCTTCTTCGCACGCGGCTATGTAGTCCACGCTGCCGGAGCGCAGGCTGTGCTCGAAGGCATCGAGGAACAGTTGCTTGAGCTTGGCGGCGGTGATTTCGCGCATGTGCAGCAGGTTGATGAACAACGCGCGGAAGGTCTTGAGGCTTTGCTCGCTGGTGGAGCGCAGCGGGATCAGCGTCAGGTCCAGGGGAATCGAGGTGTGTCCGCCGACCAGCAGACGACGCAGTTCATCCGGCTTGAGTTCGTAGGCCTTCAGGCCTTCGCGCTCCAGATTGGTGAACAGCTCTTTCTGGCGCAGGCAAGTGTCATCTTTCTGATAGTGGGCCAGGTCCAGTTTGCCGGCGTAGGCAAAGAACTGATGGCCGAAACCGCCGCCAGGGCCGCGACCGACCACGCCAATCACGTGCGGGCCGTGGGGCAGGGCAACTTCCACGAGGATGTAGCTGGTGTCCGAGGCGAAGTAGAAACGCCGGGATTGCTCCAGGCTGTACTTGCCGAAGCTCATGTCCGACATGCGCGCCAGGATCGGGAACTGCAAAGCGTTGATCGAGGCGGATTTACCGAGGTTGTTCGCGCCGTAAACTGATAACGGTTCTTCCAGCGGGAACAGGCCGAGGCTATAGCCGGCGGTGTTCAAAAGGGCAAAGCGGCGGATGCCGTAGCGTTCCGTGCTCATGCGTCGGTCTCCTGTTCTTCGGCAATGGCACGGGCCAGTGCGTCTTCTTCACTTTCACCGTCGAATTCACTGAGGTCCAGCGGGTCATCGGTCTGCAGCAGTTTTTCGTCGCTGTCTTCGTCGATCAGTACCGGCGCCGGCAGCGGCAACACGCTGTGCAGGCTAGCGGCCAGGTCGCGGTCCTGCTGGACCGACAGGCAGACGTCGAGAAAACGATGCATCGGCGGCAGGAAGCGATACACGCCGTTTTCTTCGCTGGCAAAACCCAGCTGGGTCATGCGGCGCATGATTTTTTCTTCCAGCTCTTCCTGGGTCTGTACTTCGGCCTGGATGAACAGGTCGCGGTATTTTTCCAGCAGCGACGGCAACTCATCGCGGCCGAGGCTGCCACCGTCGAGCACGGCGATTGGGTCGCGACCCTGATCGGCCAGGTGTTCGACGAGGATGAAGGTGAACAGGGCCAGGCGCTGGGCGGTCTTGTTCACCGCGGCGGCGGCCAGGTCGGGGACGAAGTAATAGAAGCCGCGGGTATCGCACACCAGTTCGAAGCCCAGGGCCTTGAACAGCGTGCGGTACTGGTCCTGGAAGTTCGACAGTTGCGCGTACAGCTCCGGGTCGCGGCGGCTGACGTGGTAACCCTTGAACAGCTCGCGAAAGATCGGCGCCAGCTGGGACAGTTCGGATAGATCAAGATGCATGGGGGATGCTCGCAGAATCCTCGGCGGCGGTGTCGCCGGCCGAGAGCAGGGCGAAGGAGCGCAGGCTGACCTGATGCTCGTGGGTGTGATAATCGCGGCGTTCCAGACGCTCGCGCTTGAAACGTTTTTCCCGCGACAGGCGCGAGAACCAGTACAGCAATTCGTCGGTGGCGCCGTCCGGTTCCTGCTCCAGCAGCCAGCTCATCAGGTCCGGCATCGGCAGGGCGTCTTCGCAACGCTCGACCATCTCGCGCACGGTTCGCGGCGCCCGTGGTGCCTCACCGCCCTTGTGGGTCTTGTGGGACTTTGGAAAGCGCGCCGGTTTGGGCTCGAAACGGGCCAGGGCGTAGACATAGGCTTCGACCTGGCTGGCACTGCCCAAAAACGTACTTTGCGGCCGGGTGAACAGCGGCATGGCGGCTTGCGGCACGGCATCGATGCCCTTGCGGCGAATGGCCGCCAGGGCCAGCGCCGCGCCACGGGTCACGGCGTTGTGGCGGCGGGCCTCTTCACGCAGCGGCAGGAGCAGTTCCCGGGCGTGGCGCAGGGTCAATTGGGCGCTGGTCTGCATTTCGAGGATGCGTGCATGGGTGCGCAGCAGCATGTCGTCGTCGACAAGGTGGCCGAGGCGCTGTTGTTCGGTGAGCATGCGCAACAGCACGTTCTCGACCTTGCGCACGCCTTGCTCGAAGGCGCCGTCGGCGTTCACCAACTGAATCATCGGTTCGACGTATTCGTCCCAGGTCGCCAGTACTTCGGCGTAGCGCTGGCGCAGCGGAATCTGCCGGTCGCTGGTCTTGGCCCGTTCGGCCACGGCCACCAGTGCCTGCTCATCGTTGGCGAGCTTCTTCAGGACGTCGCGCACGCGCATGTCCAGCAAGCGCAACTGGCGGGCCAGGTCATTGCCGTCGCGCACCTCGAAAGCGTCCTGGATGTAACCGGCCAGGCGCTCGAGGTGGCGCAGGTAGGCTTCGATTTCCAGGCACAGGCCCAGGCGGTGTTCGCGGCGAAGGTAGGCGAGGAAGTCGTGGATCTGGGCGTTGAGCTCGAAACGGTTGGGGCTTTTCGCCACCGGCACGAGGATGTCCAGGCGGATCCACACGTCCAGCAGGTGGGTAATGTCCTGGGGCGTGCTGTCCAGTTGTTGGGCGGCCAGTTGTGAACGCAGTTCGTTGAGGCTCAGGGTGCCCTGGTCGAAGTGCTCGCACAAAGGTTCCAGCAATGCCCAGTGTTCAGCAAGGGCGCGCAAGACGCGCTTGGGTTCGATCATCGCAATGGCCGTCGGGTTGGCAATTAAAAGCGGCGATTGTACTGCATCGCGCCGGTTGCTATTCACCCCCGAGACGGACTGTCGTCGCGTATCGCTCAACTATCGGCTCAACAGGGAAGCGATCCGCGCCGAAGGGCGGTAGAATCCTCCCCACTTCAGTTATCCACAAGTGGCCGACCCTTTGCTTATCGAGTCCCGCCGCCGCGCCTATCTGACCGCCATGCAGGTGGTCAACTGGCTGCCGCGTACCGAATTGCCATTTGCCGCCCCGTCGCGGCCCGAGCTGCTGGAAGCGCCTGAGCCGATGGAGGTCGCGCCGCCCCAGGCCGCGCCCGTCGCCAAGACCGTTGCCGAACCGTTGGCGCCCGCTGTCGAACGGCCGAAAGTCGAAGTCCCGCGTCCGAGCCTGGCCTCGACCCGGACCAACGCCAAACCGGTGGAAGAGGTCGACGAAGCGCCGGCCCCGGTGAAGGTTGCACAGGTGCCGCCGCCACGTTTCGCCCTGCAACTGCTGCGAGCCGGGCGTTGCCTGCTGCTGGTGGAGTTACCCACCGGCGAACCCTTCCAGAGCCGCGATCCAGCCTATTTGCTGCTCAAGGACATGCTGCGTGCCGCCGGCCTGCCGGACAGCCCGCAAATCATCGGCGAGCCGGTGCGCTGGCCATTGTTGTCGCGCGGCACGATGGACCAGGGGCCGGAGGCGGCGCGGGATTTTGTCCAGGGATTTGTTTCGGCGCGTCTGGAAGATGAACCGTGCGTGTGTCTGTGGCTGATCGGCCTGCCGGCAGTGAGGTTCGCCGGCGAGGCGGATGCCGAAGCGTTCAACCGTGAGTTGCAGGTCGAAGGCCTGGGCTCGGCCTGGGCATTGCCTGGACTGGAATCGTTAATGGAAACGCCACGCCACAAGGCTGACGTCTGGCAAGCCATGCGCCGGCTGATGGCGCGCTGGAAAGAATCGAATGAGTGACGCTGTATCGTTCCGCCCGATGACCGAGGCGGACCTCGACGCTGTACTGAAGATCGAATACGCGGCCTACAGCCATCCCTGGACCCGCGGGATATTTCTCGACGGGCTGGGCAAATACCAGATCTGGTTGATGTTCGAAGGCCAGCAGCAAGTCGGCCATGGCGTGGTGCAGATAATCCTCGATGAAGCGCACCTGCTCAATATCACCGTCAAGCCGGAAAACCAGGGGCGCGGCCTGGGTTTGCGGCTCTTGGAACACTTGATGTCGATTGCCTACAAGGCGGAGGCACGCGAATGCTTCCTGGAAGTGCGCGACAGCAATCGCACGGCGTTCCGGTTGTATGAGCGTTACGGTTTCAACGAGATTGGCCGGCGGCGGGATTACTACCCGGCGGTGGGCGGGCGTGAAGATGCGGTGGTCATGGCCTGTACCTTGGTGGACTGAACTGCCACGACCCATGTGGGAGCGAGCTTGCTCGCGAAGACGGCGGTACATTCAGCATTGATGCAAGCTGAATCACCGCCATCGCGAGCAAGCTCGCTCCCACAGGGGATTGGCGGCGTACATCAGATTTAAGGCAAGCAGAAGGCTAATGTGGGAGCGAGCTTGCTCGCGATGGCGGCAGTACAGTCGGCATCACTGCAAGCTGAACCACCGCTTTCGCGAGCAGGCTCGCTCCCACAAGGGACTGGCGAGGTTGTTCAGCGCTTGCCATTCAACGGGTCGATATCGGCCATTTCCGCTTCGTCCAGGCCGTCGCCGCCGCCGATATCATTTTCATCCACGACGCTCAGGTCCCAATCGGCCTGTTCACCTTCACCGGCCTCCAGGGCGTCCCTGGCGCCATCATCACGGATCAGGGTCTCGGGGCTCAGATCATCGTCGGTCGGCTGGCGGTCATCCATCGAAGCCCCCGTCATGCCTGCTTCGCGCACACGTTCGTCCGGTATCAGTTGCTCGCGCTCGTTTTCAGGCAGCTCGTCGCCGATCCTGGCCTCGTATTCATCGTCATCGAATTCCAGCTCGCGCATCGAGCCCATGCGGTCTTCGTTGTCGTCGATGGGTTCCGGTTGCACCGCATCGTAGGGACGTCGTGAATCATTCATGGCAATTCCTCATACTGTGGGCCTTACTATGAGTCGACCGGCTGCGGTGCCAGGAATTCCAACGCGCTGCCGACGTGACCTCGACCGGCGGTCGTCTGTCACAGTTGCGCACTCTCTATCGAGGCTGGACAGCATGAATGAATTACAAGATCTGATTGATAACAACGCGCGCTGGGCCGATGCGATCAAGCAGGAGGATCCTGACTTCTTCGCCAAGCTGGCTCGTCAGCAAACCCCCGAATACCTGTGGATCGGCTGCTCCGACGCGCGAGTGCCGGCCAACGAAATTGTCGGCATGTTGCCAGGTGATCTGTTTGTGCACCGTAACGTGGCCAACGTGGTGTTGCACACCGACCTGAACTGCCTTTCGGTGATCCAGTACGCGGTGGACGTGCTCAAGGTCAAGCACATCCTGGTCACCGGCCATTACGGCTGCGGCGGCGTGCGTGCCTCTATGCAGGACCGCCAGCTCGGCCTGATCGACGGCTGGCTGCGCTCGATTCGCGACTTGTACTACGAGCACCGCGAAGCGTTGGCCAAATTGCCGACCGAAGAGGAACAGGTCGACCGCCTATGTGAACTCAACGTGATCCAGCAGGTGGCGAACGTCGGTCACACCAGCATCGTCCAGAATGCCTGGCACCGCGGGCAGAAACTGTCCATTCATGGTTGCATCTACGGGATCAAGGACGGGCGCTGGAAAAGCCTGGACACCACGATCAGCGGTTTCGAGCAGTTGCCGCCGCAGTATCGCTTGCGTCCTGTAGACGCGCCCTGAGCGTAGACGTCAGTGATCAGCATCGTCGCTGATTGACGGCAGCGGCGCTTTCCCGCGTCAGCCAAGGCTCACGCGGGAAGGCTCCGTCAGGTTCAGACTGATTCAGCTGGCAGCGGCATCGGCACCTTCAATTGCTGAAGTTGCGACTTGATCGCCGGCGCCGCGCATTTTGTCGCCGCTTCGGCCGGCGTCAGTTTGCGAATCGAGGTATAGAACAACTCGCAGGTCTTCTCTTTCTGGGTAACCTGCCAGGTCTGCGTGCATTGGCTCAGTTGCTGGGTCGGATCGGTATCGGGCTTGCTGCCCATCCCGGCTTGCCAGCATGCGGCGCTCAGGTCCTGTCCCATGACTTTCAAGCCGGCAGCATCTGCCTTGGCTTGGTCACCGTCATAGCTTTCAGGGTCGGCGGCGTACCAGATATAGCTGGGGTGATTGGAGCCGAGTACCGGAACCTTGACGCCTTCTGTCGGTGTGATGGTCGCCAGGCCGAGCACATTCACGGTCGGGCCGTACTGGGTCTTGATCCAGTTCCGAACCGGGGCGCCGAAGGCCACCATCGGCAGTGCATTGCCGCTGGCGTTCTGGCTGACCTGCTTGACCATGGTGGTCTGGTAGTCGTTGAAATAATCGTAGACGCCTTCCAGCGCCTGGCCGGCGTTGGACGGGGCGGCGATCGGCGCGATGTCGATGATCGTCTGGTAAGCCGGCGTCTGGTCGGCGGCGATGCCATTGGCGGTCAGCAGCGTGGCCCAGCGGTCGGTAGTGGCCGATTCGAGGTAATCCTGGGCCTGGGTCAGCGAGTAATCCGGCGGGAAGTGCAGCAACTCGACGCTCTTGCGGTTTTCCAGGGCCATGCCCAGGGGCAGGAACAGGTACCAGTTGTAGGCCCACTTTTTGTCATTGTTGAGTTTCGTCGCGCCGTTGTACGCCAGGTCTCCGGCGTTGAGCAGGGCGGCCAGCGGTTGGCCGTAGCTTTTCGGCACCCCGCTGATGTTCGCGTAGACGATGTCGTTATCGCGCTTGACGCTGACCTTGGCCGCACCGTAGCCGTCGCGTTGCACGCTTTGCGTCAGGTAATGCTCGACGGTCTGCTCCAGCGTCCAGTTGCGAAAACAGATGACGTTGCAGTTGTTGGGGTAGGCGAAGAGACGGGTGACACGTTCGGTACTGCCCAGTTGTACATCGATGTCGGCGGCATGGGCGGCGGCACTGAAGGCCAGGGCGGCGAGAGAGAATACGGCGAGTTTGGACATGCTCAGATCCTTTTCAGCGTGTGGGTCCCTTTGAACAGGGTGTATCCATACTGAAACAGACGGAGCCGAAGAAGAAGTGGGCCGATGTAAATATCGGCCCTTTTTTATGGCTTTATGGCATCACCGGCGGCAAATAGGTCAGCGTGGTCCCCAAGGCCCAGAGCAGTACCAGCACCAGAGGGGTGTGCACCAGCAACTGTACAAACGAAAAACCGATCAGATCCCTGGCCTTCAGCCCCAGGACACCCAGCAGCGGCAGCATGTAGAACGGATTGATCAGGTTCGGCAGCGCCTCGGCGGCGTTATAGATTTGCACCGCCCAGCCCAGGTGATAGTTCAGGTCATTGGCCACCTGCATGACGTAGGGCGCTTCGATGATCCACTTGCCCCCGCCCGAGGGAATGAAGAAGCCCAGCACCGCCGAATAGACGCCCATCAACAAGGCGTAGGTGTCATGCGACGCGATCTGTACGAAAAAGGTCGAGATATGGTGGGCCAGCGTCTGCGCGTCGCTGCCCTTGACCGTGGTCAGCAGCGCGGCGATCGAACCGTACAGCGGAAACTGGATCAACACCCCGGTGGTGGTCGGCACCGCGCGGGCCACGGCGTCGAGAAAGCTGCGCGGGCGCCAGTGCAGCAATGCACCGAGCATGATGAAGAGGAAGTTGTAGGTGTTCAGCCCGGAAATGGCACTGATCGCAGGCTTGGTGGAAAACTCATGGAACAGCCAGCCGGCAGCCAGCAGCACCAAGGCGATGGTCAACAGCGGGCTGTGTTCCAGCCATTCTCCTGGACGGGTGCGAGGCTGCAACGCCGACATGCTGAAACTCGGATCGATCCCGCAGGCGGCGGCATCACGGGCGCTGTTGGGCCCTGGAGCGGTGGCGTAGGCGACGATCAGCGAAATCACGATCAGCGCCAGCAACATCACCCCGGACTGCCAGAGGAAAATGGTCTGGGTGAACGGAATGACGCCCGTGATGGACAGGATCGATGGCGGCAGGCTGGCCGGGTTGGCCTGCAGTTGCGCGGCCGATGAAGACAATCCCAGCGCCCACACCGCGCCCAGGCCCAGATAGGCGGCGGCACCAGCGGCGCGATAATCCATTTTCAAGTCGCTGCGCCGGGCGAGTGCCCGCACCAGCAGGCCGCCGAACACCAGCGACAGGCCCCAGTTGAGCAGCGACGCGACCATGGAAATCAAGGCCACCCAGGCCACCGCGCTGCGGCCGTTTTTTGGAATCCGTGCCAGGCGATCGATCAGCTTGACGGCGGGCGGCGAACTGGCGACCACGTAACCGCCAATCACCACGAAGGCCATTTGCATGGTGAACGGAATCAGGCTCCAGAAGCCATCGCCAAACGCCATCGCCGCTGCCGTGGGCGTCGCGCCGATGAACTGCGTGGCGATTGCGACCACCAGCACCGCCAGCGCGGCGAAGACCCAGGAGTCGGGAAACCAGCGCTCGGCGAAACTGGAGCAGCGCAATGCGAAGCGGGCGGAGCGGCTGTCTTCAATGTCAGTGGTCACGGCAATCACCTCGGTTTTTATGGTTATGGGTATCTGGTGCGACGAAGCATCAGCGGTCGGACGCCAACGGCGGAACATTCCAATGACCGTGGAAGCCGGACCGGCGTTCGAGCGCCACTGGATTATTTTTCAGGCCGACCAGCGGCACTCTTCAGAAACAAATCGCCAAGCCGATGGCATGGGAACACAACAGATTCTCTGCCTGCCGGAGCATGCCCATGTTCAACACCCGCCTCAAGCAGGAGCTGCTGGCTCTTCGCCAAGAACTCTCGAGCATCATGCAAGTCAAGGAAAGCCTGGATCGAGAGATGTTGGCGCTGACCCTGGACGCCGAGGGGCGGGTGCAATCGGTCAATCAGAACTTTCTCGATGAGATGCACTACAAGAGCCAGGACTTGATTGGCCGCGCTGTCGAGGACCTGGTGCCGGCCTACCTGAGGTCCAACGAATTCCAGATTCGTTTCAAGACCGCGCTGACCCGCGGTGAGCACTTCTCCGGTGCCGTTCGCCTGGTACGAGGCAACGGCGACGAGGCCTGGCTACGCTCGATCCTCCAGCCGGTACGGGATGCCAATGGGCGAATCCGCTATTTCTCGATGTATTCCAGTGACCTGACCCGCACCATCGAAAATTCCCGCGAGCATGAAAACCTGATCGGCGCCTTGGTGCGTTCGACAGCGGTGATCGAGTTCGACCTGGGCGGCCACGTCCTGACAGCGAACGATCGTTTTCTCAATGCCATGGGCTACAACCTTGCGCAGATCAAGGGCAAGCACCACCGCACGTTTTGCGAACCCGAGGAGTACAACAGCGCGGCCTACCAGAACTTCTGGAAACGCCTGAACAACGGGGAATTTGTCGCCGGCCGCTTCAAGCGCATCGACAGCAATGGCCGTGAGGTGTGGCTGGAGGCGTCCTACAATCCGGTACTCGACGCCAACGAGCGTCTTTACAAAGTGGTCAAGTTCGCGACCAATATCACCGATCAGGTCAACCAGGAAAAAGCCGTCGCCGAAGCCGCCAGCATCGCCTACAGCACGTCATTGCAGACCGATAGCAGCGCCCAGCGCGGAACCACAGTCGTGACCCAGGCGGTGGACGTGATGCGTGACCTGGCCCGACACATGCAAACCGCCGGTCAAGGTATCGAGGCCCTGAACGAGCAATCCCTGGTCATCGGGACCATCGTCAAGACCATCAGCGGCATCGCCGAGCAGACCAACCTGCTGGCGCTCAACGCGGCCATCGAGGCTGCTCGGGCCGGTGAGCAGGGACGGGGTTTCGCAGTGGTCGCCGATGAGGTCCGGCAACTGGCTTCGCGAACCAGTCAGGCGACCGACGAGATCATCGGCGTGGTCCGCCAGAACCAGGACATGGCTCGCAATGCCGTGGCGCTGATGACCGATGGTCAACATCAGGCCGAACAGGGCCTGGCCCTGGCAGCCGAGGCGGGAACGGTCATCGTCGAGATCCAGGACGGGGCGAAAAAGGTGGTGGATGCGGTGAGCCAGTTCGCCAATCAGCTGTCGACTTGAGAACTTGCTGAGTGAGCCGCCTTCGCGAGCAGGCGCGCTCCCACAGTTGATCGGGGTTGTCACAGGTATCACGCAGATCCATTGTGGGAGCGAGCCTGCTCGCGAAGGCGTCAACCCATCCACCATCAAACCAAGCGGGCCTCACCTGATCCCCGCGCGCTCAATCCCCCAGCGCCTCTCCCTCACGCCGCGGATCCGCCCCGCCAGCCAGTGAAGCCTTGCCTTGCGCATCGCGCACCCGAACGATGGCCTGGGTGCCGCTGGTCATGTCGATCTCGCTCACCGTGTGGCCCTGGTCTTTCAGCGCCTGGATCAGCGTCGGGCTGAACTGGCCCTGCTCCAGTTCGGTGGCGCCGTTGCGGCTGCCGAAGTTGGGCAGGTTGATGGCGGCTTGCGGGTCCAGGTTCCAGTCCAGCAGGCCGATCACCGACTTGGCGACGTATTCGATGATCTGCGATCCGCCCGGCGAACCAATCGCGGCTAGGAATTCGCCACTCTGGCGATCGAAGATCAGCGTCGGCGCCATGGACGATCGCGGGCGTTTGCCGGGCTCGACGCGGTTGGCGACTTTCTGTCCGTTCTCTTCGGGTATGAACGAGAAATCGGTCATCTGGTTGTTGAGCATGAAGCCCTGCACCATCAAGTGCGAACCGAAGGCCGACTCCACCGTGGTGGTCATCGACACGGCGCCACCCTGGTCATCCACCGCCACCACTTGCGAGGTGGAAATGCGCAGGGGCGAGCGGTCCGGTGCGTAGGCCACCTGAATACCCGGCGGTGTGCCGGGCTTGGCGATACCCATGCTGCGTGGGCCGATCAGGTTCGCGCGACTGGCCAGATAAGCCGGGTCGACCAGACCCTTGAGCGGCACCGGGACAAAGTCCGCATCGGCGACATACTGGGCGCGGTCGGCGTAGGCCAGGCGTTCAGCCTCGGAAATCAGGTGCACCGCTTGCGGCGCCGGCTCGATACCCGCGGGCTTGTCTGACGGTAGCGGTTTCAACGGCGCGAGGGCCGAGCGGCTGTCGCGATGTTCCAGGGCCTGCAATGTCCCGAGGATCTGCGCCACGGCGATCCCGCCGGACGACGGTGGCGCCATGCCACAGACTTGCCAGCGCTTGTAGTCGGTGCACAACGGCGCGCGTTCCCGGGCGGCGTAACCCTTGAGGTCGCTCAGCGAAAGGCTGCCGGGATTGCCATGGCCTTGCACTTTGGCGACGATCTCCGCAGCCACCGGCCCCTCATACAAAGCGCTGGGACCTTCGTGGGCAATACGCGAAAGTACGCCGGCCAAGGCAGGATTTTTCAGCAGCGTGCCCACCGCTTTCGGGCTGCCATCGGCGTTGAGGAAATAGGCGGCCATCTCGGGCGAGCTGGGCAAGGCTGTATCGGCGGCGATCATCGAGTGCAGCCGGGGGGAAATCCTGAAGCCCTGTTCCGCCAGTTTGATGGCCGGCTCGAACAGCGTCGACCATTCCAGGCGACCGTGTTTGCGATGAGCCAGTTCCAGCGCGCGCAACACGCCAGGCGTGCCTACCGAACGGCCGCCAATCTGCGCGGCGGTGAACGGCATGGGTTTGCCGTCGGCCTGGATGAAGAGTTTTTCGCTGGCGCCGGCCGGTGCCGTTTCGCGACCGTCGTAGGTGCGCACCGCCTTGCCGTCCCACAGCACAATGAACGCGCCACCGCCGATGCCGGAAGACTGCGGCTCCACCAGCGTCAGCACTGCCTGCATCGCAATCGCCGCGTCGATGGCCGAGCCTCCACGCCGGAGCATTTCCCGCCCGGCCTCGGCCGCCAGAGGATTGGCCGCAGCGGCCATGTGCCGGTCGGCGTGGCGAGTCTGCAGGTCGGTGCGGTAGCCGGAAGCGATTTCCGGAGCGGTGGGCAATGGCGGGGCAGTCGTGGAGGCGGGCGGCGTCTTACAGGCAACAAGTGTCAGGGCGACGGCCAGCAGCGAAACGGCTGACAGGCGATGAAGATTCGGTTTGAGGTCTGAAAGCACGTGTCGCTCCATCCATGGGCCAGGGATATTGAGGCCGACTGTAGCGATGCGGGACGTGGGGCGCAAATCAGCAAGGGCGTGCTTCTTTCAATAAGCGCTTTTCAGCGTCGCTCCGATAGACACGTCAGGCATTCTGCGCCTGGAGAAAAATCGAAAACAGCTCGGACTGGGACTTGATCCCCAGTTTGCTGTACATGTGCTTCTTATGTACTTTCACGGTCTCGACAGAAATTTCCAGCTTGCGGGCGACTTCCTTGCTGGAGCAGCCACTGAGCATCAAGCGCCCGACATCCAATTCCCGCGCCGTCAATTGCGCGCCTTTGAGCTGCTGCACTGACGCTTCCAGCTGCACTCGCCAGTCGACTTGCGACGGTGCTGGCGCGAGGGCCACGACTTCATTAATTTCGTAAGGCAGGCGCTGGCGCAACAAGCCGAGTACCCAAGGCTGGATCAGCGACAGCAGCGCAATCTGCTCGCCACTGAAGCGCTGCTTGCTGCCCAACGACAGGCACAGCGTGCGGTCGCCTTCGAGCTGGCAATTGAACTGGATTTCATCGGATACCACATTCAGCCGAAAGTAGCGTTGGTAATACTCGGTCAGCTCGAAATGTTCCGGTGCGACTTCCGACAGGCGATACAGCCCGGTGCGCGACTGCTCGCGACAGGCGATGTAGAACGGATCGAGCAGATACAAACCGCGCAGGTAATCCTGGAACAACTGATCGGGGCTGCCGTCCGCGCCCGGGCACTCGGCGAACACTTGCGGGCGCTGGTCGGCACTGAAAAGCAGCGCCACCCAACTGTCGAAGGGCACGTACTGATCCAACAGCCGTACCAGCTGCGTCCAGAAATTGGGCTTGTCCAAGGCGTCGATCAGTTGCCCGACCGAGCGGTGCCACGCGATGTCATCCAGCGAAAGTGTCATGCCCCTACCCCTATCGGGTTACCCCAGCGGCGTGATTTCCCGGCCGCGGGCTTGCTGCGCATACTGGCGCACAGACACCGAGCGGGCAATCTTTCTACCCGCCGATCAAGAACAAGGAATACCCATGAAAGTCGAACTCGCCCAGTTGGCGGGCCGTGATAACGCCACGGCTTACAACCTCGAACGCGCGCTCAAGGCGATTGCCGCGTGTGCCGCCAATACGCAGATGATCGTGTTCCCCGAAACCCACCTGATGGGGTTTCCGTCGCTTGAGACGGTGGCAGAAACCGCCGAACCGCTGGACGGTCCGACCGTCAGCGCGGTGCTCGCTGCGGCTCGGGAACATGACGTTGCCGTGGTGATCGGCGTGGCCGAGAACGACCGCGGCCGCTTTTACAACACCACGCTGCTGGTCACGCCACAAGGCATTGCGCTGAGATATCGCAAGACACACCTGTGGGCGTCGGATCGCGGGGTGTTCGAGGCCGGCGACCGTTACGCCACGTGTGAATGGAAGGGTGTGCGGGTCGGCCTGCTGATTTGCTACGACATCGAATTCCCGGAAACCGCCCGGGCCCTGGCGCAACTGGGGACCGAACTGCTGATCGTCACCAACGGCAACATGGACCCCTACGGCCCGACCCACCGCACCGCGATCATGGCCCGCGCCCAGGAAAACCAGGCGTTTGCGCTGATGGTCAACCGGGTGGAAGAGGGCGACGGCGGGTTGGTGTTTGCAGGCGGCAGTGCGTTGGTGGACCCGCTGGGCAAATTGTTGTTCGAGGCCGGGCGGGAGGAAGGGCAGTTTGCGGTGGAGCTGGACCTGAACCAGCTGACGGCGGCGCGGCATGATTATCGGTATCTGGATGATCAGCGCCTGAAGTTGCCGGGGGAAATTGTCGAGCATGCCTGTGGGTTGCGCGAGCTGCTGATTCCTGCGCGTTGATCCTGATCCTGTGTGGGTAGGGCTGACGCCTTCGCGGGCAGGCCCGCTCCCACACTGGGTGTGTGAACGCCAGAGATCAACTGTGGGAGCGGGCCCGCGCGCGAAGAGGCCCTGAGCAGCAAAATCTCTTTGCTGAAGAAAAACCAGAACAACAACGTAACACCCGAAAACTTGCGCCGAACTCGGCTCTGCCATAAATCCAATAATTCGGAGTAGTCGCTCATGGCTCGTTTACAACGCACCCTGTCATTGGGGTCGGTGGTGCTGTTCGGCATCGCTTATATGACACCGATCATTGTCCTCGGCACCTTCGGCATCCTCGCTCAGTCCACCGCCGGCATGGTCCCCGCCGCTTATCTCGCGGCATTGGTGGCGATGTTTTTCACCGCGATGAGCTACGGCCGCATGGCCGCAGCGTTTCCCGTCGCCGGTTCGGCCTACAGCTACGTGCGCAAGGCGATCAGCCCGAAACTCGGGTTCATCGCCGGTTGGGCGGTGCTGCTCGATTATCTGTTCCTGCCCATGGCGATCTGGCTGATCGGCGCGGCCTACCTCCATTCCGCATTCCCGGCGGTGCCGCAGTGGATCTGGGTGCTGCTGTTCATCGGCATAACCAGTGCGATCAATATCGTCGGTCTGAAACTGGCCAACGGTATCAACGCGTTATTGATGCTGGTGCAGTTCCTGGTACTGATCGCCTTCGTTGCGCTGTGCGTCCATTACATCGGTGGTGATGCGAGCACACCGTTGTGGTCGGTCAAGCCGTTCTTCAATGGAGACATGCAGATGCCGCTGATCATGAGCGGTGCGGCCATTGCCTGTTATTCGTTCCTCGGGTTCGACGCGGTCAGCACCTTGACCGAAGAAACCCGCGACCCACGCCGGACCATTCCGCGCGCGATCATGCTGATCACCCTGATCGGCGGATTGATCTTCGTCAGCGTGTCGTATTTCGTGCAGGCCGCGCATCCGTCGTTCCAGTTCGACAGCGTCGATGCGGCGGCCTATGAAATTGCCCGCAATATCGGTGGCGACCTGTTCGTGTCGATCTTCCTGATCGGCCTGATCGTTGGTCAGTTCGCGTCGGGGCTGTCGGCTCAGGCCAGCGGCTCGCGGCTGCTGTTCGCCATGGGCCGTGACGGTGTGCTGCCAAAATCCTTCTTCGGTACCTTGCATGAGCGCTTCGGGACGCCGATCAACAGCATCCTGTTGTGCGCAGTGGTCGCGTTGCTGGCGCTGAAACTGGACGTCACCACCTCCACCTCGTTCATCAACTTCGGCGCGTTCCTGGCGTTCAGCCTGGTGAACCTGTCGGTGATCTTTCACTACTGGATCGGCGCAGAAAAGAAGGGCCCGCGTGAATTCGTATTGTTCCTGCTGTTCCCGTTCATAGGGCTGGCAGCGGATGTGTGGCTGATGGTCAGCCTCGACCACCTGGCGATCTATCTTGGCCTGAGTTGGCTGGCGATCGGCGTGGTGTACCTGGCGGTGCTGACGGGCGGCTTCCAGCGCCAGCCACCGGAGATGGATTTCCAGGAGACTGCATAACCGCACTGCAACCTGGAGGGATATACGAAGGAGGGGAGAAGGAGATACAGCCAGAAACAAGAAAGCCCGCACTAGGCGGGCTTCTTGTTGTTCAAAGACATTCGAGAACATCTTTGAACAGGACTTGGTGGCTACACAGGGACTTGAACCCCGGACCCCAGCATTATGAATGCTATGCTCTAACCAACTGAGCTATGTAGCCAAGTGGCGCGCATTATTCGCTGGTAACGAAGATGTGTCAAGCGTGAATCCAAAATATTTCTCTGCGCTTTCAACCGCTTATCCATCCCCGCCGCCAGCGCTCGTCAGTTGAGTTGAAATCTCCCCGTGTTCGCGCTCAAGGCCTGGCTGCCTTGGCTCAATGTGTCCGCCGCCAGGTTCACGGCGCGGGCACCTTCCAGCAAGCGCATGGCGGCCTGATCCACCTGTTGGATATTGCCGCTGACTTCGTCGGCGGTGCTGGCCTGTTCGTCAACCGCGGTGGCGATTTGCGCCAGGGTATCGGTGACGCTTTGCACGGCGCTGGCAATTTCGCCCAGTCGTTCGCCAAGCCCGGTGACGGCTTGGGCGTCGGTCTGGGCCTGGCCGCAGGCGGCTTCCATCAGGTTGACGGCCTCGTTGACCGTGGCGCGCAGGCTGTCGACGGTGCCGGCAATCTGCTGCGTCGAGGACTGGGTGCGCTGCGACAGGCTGCGCACTTCATCGGCAACCACGGCAAACCCGCGGCCTTGTTCGCCGGCGCGGGCGGCCTCGATGGCGGCGTTGAGCGCCAGCAGGTTGGTCTGCTCGGCCACGCCACGAATGGTGTCGACCACCAATTGGATCTGCTGGCCCTGCTCGCTGACCCGGCCCAGCGCCGCGGCGGTTTCGTTGAGACGCTGGTTGAGTTGCTGGATGCTCGCCGTGGTGCGCTGGCTGTCGCGACTGCTGTCGGCGGCGATCTGGCGGGTCTGTTGGGCGCTGTCGGATGCCTGTTCACAACTTCTCGCGACGCCTTGGGACGTTGCCGCCAGTTGCGTCGCGGCAGCGGCGATCTGGCTGATCTGTATCTGTTGTGCCTCGACCTCGCCCAGGGCTCCGCTGGAATGGGTGTTGAGGGTGCGCACGGCATCGCTCAGTTGCAGGGTCTCGTGGTCGACGCCCAGCAGGCTGTTGCGCAATTGCACCACGGCGACGTTGAGAGCGGTGCTGATCGCCGCCAGTTCGTCGCGGCCCTGCACCGGCACTTGCACGCTCAGGTTCCCGTCACGCAGGGCTTCGGCCAGCACGGTGATGCCGCTGGCGCTGCGCCGGATCGAGGTCTGCAGGCAGATGAACAGATACAGCGCGGCCAGCAGCAGGCAGCCCAGCACGGTGGCCACCAAGGTGAACTGACGGATCGCCGAGCTGTGATAGTGCTCCAGCCGGTTATCCAGAGCGGTCAATGATTGTTGGCGCAGGGTCGCCAGATCGAGGAGGAGGGCATCCATCTGTTTCTCGAAGCCTTCCGGCTTGAGATTGATGGCGCCGCCGAACACGCCGTCATCGAGGATTTTCAAACCACCGTCGAGGTTTTTCAGGCTGCCCTGGAACTGGCCGGCCCAGGTTTGCAGCTCGCTGGGCAGGCGCGTTTCCAGCAGCGCACCGGTCTTGACCAACTGGTCCCGGGCATCGCCGATGCGGCTGCGCAAGTCGCGCAGTTGCAGGCGGCTCTGCAAAGTGAACTGGCCTGACACCACCGAGGCCTGGCCAACGCTGGCCAGGCGGCCGACACGTTCGATCAGGTCGGGTGTCTGCTGGGTCGAGATCTGGGTCAGCAGATAGGTTTCCAGCCAGGAGGCGAGCGTCAGGCGATTGTCCATGACGATCTGTTCACGCAACGCTTGCAGCGCGCCGAGGGCCGCGGTGAAACGATCATAGCCGTCCGGCCACCAACCGACCGTGCCGAGGCTTTTGGAATCCAGGCCGTTGAGGCTGGTTTGCAATGTCTGATAGCGGGCGAGGGTGTCGGCCTCCGCGCCTTCGGCTTGCAGGGTCGCGCCGAGGTCGCTGGCGGCCTGGTTGAGCGCCGGTTGCACGGCATCGAACGCGGCCATGGCGGCCAGTGTCGCCGGGGTCGGTTGGCGGTTGGTTTCCGTTGCTCTCCAGCGCGCCGCGCGATTGCGCTGGGCGGCGAGCAGGTTGTCCAGGTTGTCCAGCGCCAGCAACTGACGCACCCCGGCACGTTCCCCGGAAATTAGGTTGAGCTTGTCCCGGTAATCCTGGCCGATCAGCCACAGGCTGCCCATGAGCGGCAGGATGAACAACAGGAACAACAATTGGAATTTACGGGCGAAACCAAAATGCCCCAGCAACCGGATGCCCGGTGATAGAAAAGCCTGCATGCCCATACTCCCCTGAACACCCTTTGCACTGTTTTTGTGCGTTTCGACACGCTTGTCGAAACAGGTGCCCTTTTAAAAGGCCTCGAAAGTTTGTCCAGGCTGGCTCTGTGGGCCTGCTCTGTAGCGAAACTTCCCATTCTCGGTCCCCTTTGTAAGGAGCCGCGTCGTAGAGCATAAACAAGGCAAGATTCAGACCATGGCGTTGCGCTATCACCTTGTTCGGCGACTATTTTTTATAGGTAGATAGCAAGCTAAGGGGATAGCCTTGCCGCACCGAAAAATGGCACATTGACGCACCTGCCCGTGTGCACCCATCCGCCGTATGGAAACTCCCATGGCTATCAGCAATACCCAGGCCGACACGACGTCGCCAGCCGCTACGCCTCAAAGCAGCCCGTTAGTCATGCGCATCATTGGTGCGGTGGCGCTGGCCCATCTGATCAATGACCTGATCCAGGCCGTGCTGCCGTCAATCTATCCAATGCTCAAGGAAAGCTACGGCCTGACGTTTACCCAGGTCGGCCTGATCACGCTGACCTTCCAGCTCACGGCCTCGCTGCTGCAGCCCTGGGTGGGTTACCACACTGATCGACACCCCAAGCCCTGGCTTTTGCCGGCAGGAACAATCTGCACCTTGGTCGGTATCGTGATGATGTCGATGGTCGGCAGTTTTGCCTTGATCCTGCTGGCGGCCGGATTGATCGGAATCGGCTCCTCGACCTTCCACCCCGAAGCGTCGCGCGTGGCACGCCTGGCCTCCGGCGGCCGCTACGGCCTGGCACAATCGACGTTCCAGGTGGGCGGCAACGCCGGTTCCGCCTTCGGGCCGTTGCTGGCGGCGGCGATCATCATTCCCTACGGGCAGGGCAACGTGGCCTGGTTTGGCTTGTTCGCGCTGTTCGCCTTGTTCGTGCTGTACCGCATCAGCCGCTGGTACGCCAATCACCTGAACCTGTTCAAGCTCAAGCAAGGCCAGGCGGCGACCCACGGCTTATCCAGGGGCCGGGTCTTGAGCGCCTTGGTGGTGCTGGGGTTACTGGTGTTTTCCAAGTATTTCTACATGGCCAGTTTCACCAGCTACTTCACCTTCTACCTGATCGAGAAATTCGACTTGTCGGTGGCGTCTTCCCAGTTGCACCTGTTCCTCTTTCTTGGCGCGGTAGCGGCCGGAACGTTTTTTGGCGGACCGATCGGTGACCGGATCGGACGCAAGGCGGTGATCTGGTTCTCGATCCTCGGCGTGGCGCCATTCACGCTGATCCTGCCTCACGTTGATCTGCTGTGGACCAGTATCCTCAGCGTGGTGATCGGCTTCATCCTGGCCTCGGCATTCTCCGCCATCGTGGTGTATGCCCAGGAACTGGTGCCGGGCAATGTCGGGATGATTGCCGGCGTGTTCTTCGGCCTGATGTTCGGTTTCGGTGGGATCGGTGCCGCGCTGCTGGGGCATCTGGCAGACATCCGTGGCATCGAATATGTGTACTGGTTGTGTTCGTTCCTGCCGCTGCTTGGGGTGCTGGCGATTTTCCTGCCGAGGACCAAAAAGGCCTGAGTCGGGCGCAATGCTCCTTCCTGATATTCGTTTCTGACCGTGGCGAGTGAGCAAGCGTCCTCGCTACGGTCCTCAGACACTCGCAATAATCTGGCACGGATGCGGACGGTGAGGCTTCTTTGCTACTCTGAGCGCCTTCTATCATGGACGGATACTGGACACGCTATGGCTGGACACGCCCCTTCACGCCTTGGACAAACACTGCTGGGCCTGCTCTTCGCCCTGATTGGCATTGTGTTGTTGGGCGGCACCGTTCTTCTCATCCTCGAACGCCACGAATTTCTCGCCCGAGCGCAGATCGCCGATGGCATCGTCAGTCGGTTGAATGCCGGTGGTTCTCACCCCGAAATCGCGTTCACTACCGGCAAAGGTGAAAAAATTTCCTACCCCCAGGGTGGCTTCATCTTCGGCTATGAGCCGGGGCAGCCGGTGCGAGTGTATTACTTGCCCGAGCAGCCGGCCGACAACCCCATCATCGTTGATCGAGGCGCCCTGTGGGGGACGCCTGTGATGCTGGGGGCAATGGGGCTGTTCTTCACGCTGGTCGGCTCGCTGAAAGCCATCCGCCAGCGCGGTCGCGGTGCGGTTCATTCACTTAAAGGACTTTGAACGTATGAGCTATAACATCCCGATCCCGGTCAACAAAAGTCGCTGGACATATCAGACCGCCAGCGGTGGCGGTCTGACCGTGGTCATGGTGGCGGGCAGTGGCGGTTCGATCATCCTGCGTTCGCCCCAGGGCGAGGACATCAGTTACCGCTATGGCGGCGTCGGTGTAGGTGCGGGGATTGGCGCGCGATTGCCGCGCTTTGGCAAGATCAATATCCAGATCAAGGGCAAGAGCGTATCGGGTGCGGGTGCGGCGGAGTCTTTTTTCAGCATTGGCCGGGTGTTTGTCAGCGACGCCCTGGCCGATCGCGACCTCACCAGCGACGATATCACGGGGCCTTGCATGTATACCGAGGCGGGCTTCGGCTTGGTGGGAGGCGTTTCGGGCACTGCTCTGCTGTTCGGGCTCGATCCGAAGCTGTTGGCATTGTCGGTGGCCCTGAGCTCCAACCCGGCGACCTCGCTCATTGCGTCCGCCACCGTCAGTCGCCGATTGGCTCTGTCAGCCAAGGGAGCGCTGCTCATGGGGGGGGTGAACGCTGGCCTGCAGGCCGGTGGTGGCGCTGCGATCTATATGGGCTATCTTTTTTAGCCACGGCGGGGTTGATCGCACAAGGCGCTTTGCTACCCACCGTCACCGATCCGTAGCCGTTGCCAGGTTCGAATAGACGAATCACCCTTCACCTGACTGAGTCGTTGGCTCGCTCCATGTACGGGAGCGAGTCGATGGTTTCCGTCACCAGTGCACCCCGACGCCAGACGTTCCTTTGGTCGTCTTCCTCCAGCCGCAAGTGAACTTGCCGCTCGTTGATATCTCCGTAAAAAAGCGATCATCTCGATCAGCTCCGACGAGGCCAGTGGCCACCAAAACCACTGGTCTTGCTCAGGGGCGGGCGGCGTGCAAACCCTGATCGCTTTACTAGAGTGACGAATCCAGCACCCATTTAAAGGATTAAACCATGGCAACTACCGATAGCACGGGAACCGGTTCCCATATCGTGAGAACGGGCCCGGGCACTGTCCAGGTCGACCTCACCGGCCATTCCGATGACAACCAGAGCATCATTATCCAGCCGGACGGCAAGATACTGATTGGCGGTTATACCGAATACCTGGCATGGGGTTACCCCGGCGCGCCAGGCGAGGAAAGCTACGGCTACGAACAGAACCATTCGGTTGTCCGCCTGAACGCGGATGGCAGCCTGGACACCGGCTTCCACGACGGCGGCGTCGACATTGTTCCTGCCACAATAGCCCCGTCGTCCCGCTACGAGCTGACGGCGGTGCAGGCCGATGGCAAGGTGCTTGTCGCTGTCGCGCTGAACACCGGCATACAGGTGGAGCGCTTCAACAGCGACGGGACACGCGATGCAGCCTTTGGTCAGAACGGCGCCGTGACGGTCGCCATCAGCCATGACTTCAAGGACATCGACCTGACAGCCAACACGGACGGCACCTTCCAGGTCAGCGCGCGCGGGTTCGACCAGGCCACTATCACCAAGGTCGGCGATGACGGCACCTTCGTCGACGGCTTTGGCAGCGAGGGCGTGCTGACCGTCAACATTGCCGAAGACCCGTATTTCAACGGAGCAATCTCTACTGCGGTGCAGGCCGATGGAGGTGTCGTGGTCGGGGCTGCCTACAATGCCGCCGGGGCGGGTGATCCGACGTTCGCGTTACAGCGCTACAACCCCGACGGTCAATTGGACACCCGTTTTGGTGACAACGGTGTCCTGCGCTTGAGCGCTGCGATGGGTTTTGGCGAAGACTCGACGGTCACTATTCAGGCTGACGGCAAGATCGTTGTCATGGGCCACGCTCAGGGCGGTACCTTGGCCACCATCGCGCGGCTTAACGCTGACGGGTCCTTCGACAGCCACTTTGGCGATAACGGCAGGGTGACCTTCGAGGCCGACACGCCAGTGGCATTGACGGTACAGGCAGATGGCAGGATCCTGGCCGCCGGCACGAGCAACGGCGATTTCAATGTCATCCGCTTGAACGCCGATGGCAGTCTGGACAGCAGTTTCGGCAGCCAGGATGGCAAGCTCCATGTGGATGGGCACGCCGGTGAGGAAATCCTGCGGGGGACCGCTGCCGCCGAAATCATCCACGGCCTGGCCGGCGACGATGTGCTCCAGGGCAATGGCGGGCGTGACGTTCTGCAAGGTGGCGCTGGCGCGGACATCTTCCGCTTTACCGAACTGGGCGACAGTTTCCGCACGGCTGCGCTGAACAATAGCGACCGGGTCCGGGACTTCGATGTGTCACAGGACCGCATCGACCTGATTGGCCTGGGCTTCACCGGAATTGGCGACGGCCATGACGGCACCTTGGCCATCCAGGCCAGCGCGGACGGCTCCCGCACCTACCTCAAGAGCTACGACGCCGATGCCGCCGGGCAACGCTTTGAACTGTCCCTGGACGGCAATCTGGTAGGGCAACTGAACAGCACCAATCTGGTGTTTACCGCGCCCACCGTCGAAGGTACGTCTGCCAACGATACGATCACCGGTTCGGCCTTGTCAGAGATCATCCGTGGCCTGGACGGCAATGACCGTATCAATGGCGGCGCCGGACCAGACGTCATCATCGGTGGCGCGGGCGCCGACCGTCTCAACGGCGGAGACAGGGCCGACATTTCGTTGTGGACGGACAATCGGGAAAACGCCGACGTATTCCGCTATCTCTCCACCGAAGACAGCTACCGTACCGACAGCCAGAGCTTTGCCGACCTTATCGAGGGCTTTACGGTTGACGACAAGATCGATGTATCGGCACTGGGCTATACCGGCTTCGGAGAGGGGACGGACACGACGCTGAAGTTGGTTTACAACGAGGCATTGGACCGCACTTACCTGAAGGATGCGGAAGCGGACGCGCAAGGCCATGCGTTCCAGATTGCGCTGGCTGGGGACTGGCGGGAAAGCCTTGGCGAAGACAACATGGTCTTTGCTCCCGCTGCGGCTCCCGACGCCGAATTAGGCCTGATCGGGGTGGTGCCAGACGTCGATCAATGGCATTTGTTGAGTTGACGCCCATAAAAAAACACCGCGTGACAGTTGCTGCCACGCGGTGTTTTTTTTATTTCAAACGTTGAAGCGGAAGTGCATCACGTCGCCATCCTTGACGATGTATTCCTTGCCTTCCAGACGCCATTTGCCGGCTTCCTTGGCACCGGCTTCGCCCTTGTACTGGATGAAATCCGAGTAGGCGACGACTTCGGCGCGGATGAAGCCTTTTTCGAAGTCGGTGTGGATCACGCCGGCGGCTTGCGGGGCGGTCGCGCCAACACGAACGGTCCAGGCGCGGACTTCTTCGACACCGGCGGTGAAGTAGGTCTGCAGGTGAAGCATTTCGTAGCCGGCGCGGATCACGCGGTTCAGGCCAGGCTCTTCCAGGCCCAGGGCCTCGAGGAACATGTCCTTCTCTTCACCGTCGTCCAGCTCGGCGATTTCCGCTTCGATCTTGTTGCAGACCGGAACGACCATGGCACCTTCTTCTTCGGCGATGGCCTTGACCACGTCCAGGTGCGGGTTGTTCTCGAAGCCGTCTTCAGCGACGTTGGCGATGTACATGACCGGCTTTGTGGTCAGCAGGTGGAAGCCCTTGATCACCAGTTTTTCATCGGTGCTCATGTTCTTCATCAAGCTGCGGGCAGGGTTGCCTTCAGTGAAGTGGGCGATCAACTGCTCAAGCAGGCCCTTCTGGACTACTGCGTCCTTGTCGCCACCCTTGGCGTTGCGAGCGACTTTCTGCAGTTGTTTTTCGCAACTGTCGAGGTCGGCAAAAATCAATTCCAGGTCGATGATTTCGATGTCGCGTTTCGGGTCGACGCTGTTGGAAACGTGAATCACGTTTTCGTCTTCAAAGCAGCGCACCACGTGGGCGATTGCATCGGTTTCACGGATGTTCGCCAGGAACTTGTTGCCCAGGCCTTCACCTTTCGAGGCGCCCGCCACCAGGCCGGCGATATCGACGAATTCCATGGTGGTCGGCAGGATGCGCTTGGGGTTGACGATGGCTGCCAGAGCTTCCAGGCGCGGGTCGGGCATCGGCACGATGCCGCTGTTCGGCTCGATGGTGCAGAAGGGGAAGTTCTCGGCCGCGATCCCGGATTTGGTCAGGGCGTTGAACAGGGTGGACTTGCCGACGTTAGGCAGGCCGACGATGCCGCAATTGAATCCCATGGTGTTTCCCCTCGGATAAGTGTCAAGCCTTCTGGCTGTGCAGGTTTTTCATCGCACGGTTCCATTCACCGGCGAGGATATCCGGCAGCACGCCGAGGGCAAAATCGATGCTGGCATCGAGTTTTTCCTGTTCGGCGCGAGGCGCGCGACCCAGGACAAAGTTTGAAACCATACTGGCAACGCCCGGGTGGCCGATGCCGAGCCGCAGGCGGTAGAACGTATTCTGATTGCCCAGTTGCGCGATGATGTCGCGCAACCCGTTGTGACCGCCATGGCCGCCGCCCTGCTTGAGCTTGGCAACGCCCGGAGGCAGATCGAGTTCGTCGTGGGCCACCAGGATTTCTTCAGGCTTGATGCGAAAGAAACCGGCCAATGCCGCCACGGCCTGGCCGCTGCGGTTCATGTAGGTGGTGGGAATCAACAGGCGAACATCCTGACCTTGATGCGAGAAGCGCCCGGTCAGGCCGAAATATTTGCGATCGGCAGCCAGGCTGACGCCTTGGGCGTGCGCGATGCGCTCAACAAAAAGGGCCCCTGCGTTATGCCGGGTCTGTTCGTATTCAGCGCCTGGATTTCCCAGGCCAACGATCAGTTTGATGGCAGTCACGATAGGGGCCCTTCCTGGAGTGTGGATAACATGTCGCGGTCAGGTGTATGGCGACAACGAACGAAAATTGCGGATCTACCGTTAAGTAAACTTCGCGTTCTTGCCCGTTGTCTCGCTACGTTCCAGTCCGCGATGTTTCCGGTCACCCCGGCGACAGAGTGAAATTACTCTGCAGCGCCTTCTTCAGTAGCTTCTGGAGCAACACGTGGAGCGTGGACGTTGGCAACAGCCTTGTCATCACCGTGAGCCAGGGCAACAAACTCAACGCCTTTAGGGGCCTTGAGGTCGGACAGGTGAATGATCGTGCCGATTTCGGCGTCAGCCAGGTCGACTTCGATGAATTCAGGCAGGTCTTTCGGCAGGCAGGAAACTTCCAGCTCGGAAGTCACGTGCGAGATCTCGCCGCCTTTCTTGACCGGAGCAGCTTCGTTGATGAAGTGCACTGGAACAACAGCAGTCAGCTTCTGACCGGCAACAACGCGGACGAAGTCAGCGTGCATCACGTGGCCTTTGGCCGGGTGACGCTGCAGGGCTTTGATCACGACGTTTTGCTTGGTGCCACCAACGTTCAGCTCGATGATGTGGCTGTAGGCCGCTTCGTTTTCGAGCAGTTTGGCAACTTCTTTGGCCAGCATGCTGATGGACTCAGGGGCTTTGTCGCCACCGTAGACTACAGCTGGAACCAGGCTTGCGAGACGACGCAGGCGGCGGCTCGCACCTTTCCCCAGGTCGGAACGCACTTCAGCATTCAGAGTAAAATCGTTCATGTTGTATCTCCAAAATAGCCATAACCGAGTGGCGTTTGCGACCAGCGCCAGGCACGGTATGGGCAAAAAAGCCCCGCCCCGACAGGTGATGCCGGGGCGGGGCGCTTTTCGTCAACGAGACATCCTGGAAAGGGCAGGGCCCTTAACGGAACATCGCACTGATCGATTCTTCATTGCTGATGCGGCGAACCGCCTCGGCAACCACCGGTGCGATATCCAGTTGACGGATACGCGCACAGGCTTGTGCTGCAGCGGACAGCGGGATGGTATTGGTTACCACCAGCTCGTCCAGCACGGAATTTTCAATGTTTTCGATCGCTCGACCCGACAGCACAGGGTGTGTGCAGTAGGCAAAGACCTTGGCAGCGCCATGCTCTTTCAGGGCCTTGGCCGCGTGGCACAGGGTGCCGGCGGTATCGACCATGTCATCGACCAGAATACAGGTACGCCCTTCGACGTCGCCGATGATGTGCATCACTTCGGAGTGATTGGCCTTCTCACGGCGTTTGTCGATGATACCCAGATCCACGCCCAGGGATTTGGCAACAGCCCGTGCACGCACGACGCCGCCGATATCCGGGGACACGATCATCAGGTTTTCGAAGCGCTGATCTTCAATGTCATCCACCAGGACCGGGGAGCCGTAGATGTTGTCCACGGGAATATCGAAGAAGCCCTGGATCTGGTCAGCATGCAGATCGACCGTGAGTACACGATCGATGCCGACTACGGTCAGCATATCGGCGACGACTTTCGCGCTGATAGCCACACGTGCGGAACGCGGACGGCGATCCTGACGGGCATAACCAAAGTAAGGAATAACAGCAGTAATACGAGTAGCCGAGGAGCGGCGGAAGGCATCAGCCATCACGACGAGTTCCATCAGGTTATCGTTGGTCGGAGCGCAAGTCGGCTGAATAATGAAGACGTCTTTACCGCGAACGTTTTCATTGATCTCGGCAGTGATTTCGCCGTCGGAGAACTTACCGACAGAAATGTCACCGAGAGGGATATGCAGCTGACGTACTACACGCCGAGCCAGATCGGGGTTAGCGTTCCCCGTAAAGACCATCATCTTGGACACGCGCAGTACCTGAAGGCTGAGGGTATACCTGGATGAGTATAGGAAAATGGCAGGGGCGGCTGGATTCGAACCAACGCATGGCAGGATCAAAACCTGCTGCCTTACCGCTTGGCGACGCCCCTGTATCTGTTGCTGCGAGTGCCCAGCACTCGATTCCTTTTAGAGCAGACTTTGCAGCTTGCGATGCAACATCGAAACGTTGCTTCCCTTTGCTACAAACCCTGTAAGGGTCTCTGTCAGAAGGGCCGAGACTTTATCAGCTTCAGCTTTGCTTGGGAAGCCCCCAAACACACAACTTCCAGTTCCGGTGAGTTTTGCTTCGGTAAATTTACCTAACAAATTCAAAGCGTTACGAACATCTGGATAACGCCTTGCTACCACCGGTAAGCAGTCATTTCGACTGTTTCCCTTGGGAACGGGGCGCACTTTAATGGGCTCCGAGTTACGTGTCAACAGCGGATCTGAAAAAATTTCTGCTGTACTTACAGATACTTGCGGCACCAGTACCAGATACCAGGGTTCTTCGGGTTCCACCGGGGTGAGTTTTTCCCCGACGCCCTCGGCAAAAGCCGCGTGGCCACGCACGAAAACCGGTACGTCGGCGCCCAGTGTCAGGCCCAGCGCTGCCAGGCGATCCAGGTCCCAGCCAAGCTGCCACAAATGGTTTAGGCCCAGCAGAGTCGTCGCCGCATTCGAACTGCCGCCACCGATACCGCCGCCCATGGGCAGGATTTTTTCGATCCAGATGTCGATGCCCAGTGAACAACCGGATTGCTCCTGGAGTTTTTTCGCGGCCTTGACGATCAGGTTGCTGTCATGGGGTACGCCGTCGAACTCGGTGTGAAGATAGATCACGCCGTCATCGCGTACGGCAAAGGTGATCTCGTCGCCGTAGTCGAGGAACTGAAAAATCGTCTGCAATTCGTGGTAACCGTCCGGACGCCGGCCGAGGATATGCAGCATCAGGTTGAGCTTGGCCGGGGAGGGCAGCGTCAGGCGTGTTGCGCTCATGTCATTGCCCCAGCTTGCGCGGCTGCCATTGCTTGATGACCAGCGTGACGTCGAGGTTGCTGCCGTGCAGCTTGATGCGCTCGGGCAACCAGTAACCGTTCTGCTGGGCATAGCTGAGGTATTCGATCTGCCACTCATCCTGTTCCAGATTGGACAGGCGACTGTCGGCATCCAAGGTCAGGCGGCTTTTGCTGTCCGGCGCCGGAAGGCCGCGGACCCACCAGGTAAGGTGCGATACCGGCAGTTTCCAGCCCAGCTGTTCTTCCAGCAACGCCTCGGGGCTGGGCGCCTCGTAGCGTCCCTGGTTGGCGACTTCCAGCGAAACCTGGCCTGGCCTGCCGGTCAGCCGTGCCGCGCCACGACCCAGCGGGCCGGAAAGGCGAATGTCGTAGTAATCCTGGCGCTGCAACCAGAACAAGGTGCCGCTGCCCGAGTCTTTAGGCGCGCGAATACCGATCTTGCCGTCGATCTGCCAGCCGTCGAGGCCGCTCAGTTGTTCCTTGTGCGCGCGCCACTGGGCCTGGTTGCCTTGGCCCTGGACGGATTCACGGGCGCCGAAGCCCGCGCAACCGGCGAGCAGGGCGATAAAGCTGAAGACGATGAAGTGGCGCAAAAACATGGCTTAAAGAGTCTCTGATCCGGTCAGGCGTTTGATGGTGCTGCGCAGAATCGGGCTGTCGGGCTGTTCCTTGAGGAATTTGCTCCAGATTTGCCGGGCCTCGCGCTGTTTGCCGTTGGCCCACAGGACTTCACCCAGGTGAGCGGCTACTTCCTGGTCGGGGAAGCGCTCCAGGGCCTGGCGCAACAGGCGTTCGGCTTCGTCGAGATTGCCCAGGCGGAAATTCACCCAGCCAAGGCTGTCGAGCACAGCAGGGTCTTCCGGATTGATCTGATGGGCTTTCTCGATCAGCACCTTGGCTTCATCGTAGCGGGTGGTGCGATCCGACAAGGTGTAGCCGAGGGCGTTGAGCGCCATGGCGTTGTCGGGATCACGCTGGATGATCAGACGCAGGTCCTTTTCCATCTGGGCCAGGTCATTGCGTTTTTCCGCCAGCATGGATCGGGTATACAACAGGTTCAGGTCGTCCGGGTATTGCTTCAAGGCTTGTTGCAGCACGGCCCAGGCTTTGTCGCTCTGGTTGTTCGCCGCCAGGGTCTCGGCCTCGATCAGGTAGAGCTGGATGCCGTAGTCCGGCTGGGTGTCGCGCTGGATGGCCAGGCGACTCTGGGCCTCGGCCGCCCGACCATTGCCGATCAGGATGTCGGCCTGGCGCAACTGCGCGGGCAGGTAGTCGTTACCCGGGCCGACCTGGGCGTACTCGATCAGCGCGCTTTCGGGGTCGTTGCGTTCTTCGGCGATGCGCCCCAGGTTCAGGTGGGCCGAATCGACGTGGCTTTCGCGGGCGATCAGGTCTTCCAGATAGCCCTTGGCTTCTTCCCAGGCCTTGGCTTCCAGGCAGACCAACGCCAGCGAATAGCGCAGGTCGTCGTCTTCAGGGTACTGCTGGACCAGGCTGGAAAACTCGACCTTGGCATCATCCATGCGGTTGTTTTCCACCAGCATGCGTGCATAGGTGAGGCGCAGGCGTTTGTCGTCCGGGTATTTCTTGATGCTTTTTTCCATCAGCGGCAGGGCTTCATCGCCGCGATTCATGCTTTGCAAGAGGCGGGCGCGCAGCAGGATAGGCGCCACTTCGCCGGGTTCCGGCGGGTTGTCTTCCAGCAGCGTGAGGGCGCCCTGGGAGTCGCCGTTCTGTTGCAAGAGCAAGGCCTTGCCAAAAATCAGCTGCCCGTTGTTCGGGTGACGCTGCAGCAGGCGGTCGAAACTCTTCATCAGGCCGTCGCGGGTTTCCTGGTCGGTATCGGCCGCAGACAGCGCGAGGAAATCGAAATGGGTATCGCCCTTGCCCAGCAGGACTTTCTCCATATACATCATGGAGTCGTCGTAACGGCCGGCGCGCGCCAGTTGCACGGCGGCGGCGCGTTGCGCTTCGAGATCGTCCGGTGCGTTCCTGGCCCAGATCAACGCCGTATCCAGCGCGGGCTGGTCGGCCCCCAGGTATTCGGCGATGCGAAAGGCCCGCTCGGAGATGCCCGGGTCCTGGGTGTTGACGGCCTGGGTCACGTAGTTGTCCAGGGCAATATCGAAGCGATTGCGCTGGCCGGCGAGTTCGGCGCTCAACAGGCTGAAGATGGTTTCTTCGCTGAACGATCCGTAGACCTTGGGCTTTTCGGGGGTCGGGGTGGTGTCTTCGACCGGTGGCGTACCGTCCGTCGAGACGGGGGCCATGGACTGGCAGCCGCCGAGGAAGGCAAAAGCGAGGAGCAACGCGAAAGATCTATTCATATAGGAAGAGGGCGACTAACCTGCGGTCGGATCATCATGACACAAGCCATCGGCCAAACATAACCGAGTCTCGGTGGATGCCTCATAGGCACAGGTAATTGTGACAATAGTCGGTGGTGGTTGTTCTGAATCTGACGAAGTAGGACAATTGCCGGCTTCACGTCACCACCAGCGACCTTGAATGGCCTTCCTTGCACTTGGTATCAACCACAAGACTGCTTCAGTAGACGTCCGCGAGCGCGTGGCCTTTACGCCTGAGCAGCTGGTGGAGGCCCTGCAGCAGCTCTGCCGACTCACCGACAGCCGAGAAGCCGCGATTCTCTCCACCTGCAATCGCAGTGAGCTTTATATAGAGCAGGATCACGTTTCGGCCGACTCGGTGCTGCGCTGGCTGGCCCAATACCATGATCTGAGCCTTGAAGAGCTGCGCGCCAGTGCCTATGTGCATGAGGACGATGCGGCAGTTCGTCACATGATGCGCGTCGCCTCCGGGCTCGATTCGCTGGTGCTGGGCGAACCGCAGATTCTCGGCCAGATGAAATCGGCCTACGCCGTGGCCCGCGAGGCCGGAACGGTTGGCCCGCTGCTGGGGCGTCTGTTCCAGGCCACCTTCAATGCCGCCAAGCAAGTACGCACCGACACGGCCATTGGCGAAAACCCGGTGTCCGTGGCGTTCGCCGCCGTCAGCCTGGCGAAACAGATTTTCAGTGATCTGCAACGCAGCCAGGCGCTGTTGATCGGCGCGGGCGAGACCATCACCCTGGTCGCCCGGCACCTGCACGACCTCGGCGTGAAGCGCATTGTGGTCGCCAACCGCACCCTGGAGCGCGCCAGCACCCTGGCCGAGCAGTTTGGCGCTCATGCAGTGCTGCTCTCGGACATTCCCGCCGAGCTGGTGCACAGCGACATCGTCATCAGTTCCACCGCCAGCCAATTGCCGATCCTCGGCAAGGGCGCGGTGGAAAGTGCCCTGAAGCTGCGCAAGCACAAGCCGATCTTCATGGTCGATATCGCCGTTCCCCGCGACATCGAGCCGGAAGTTGGCGAACTCGACGACGTTTACCTCTACAGTGTCGATGACCTGCACGAAGTCGTCGCCGAGAACCTCAAGAGCCGTCAGGGCGCGGCTCAGGCGGCAGAGGAAATGATCACCGTCGGCGCCGAGGACTTCATGGTGCGCCTGCGCGAGCTGGCGGCGGTGGATGTGCTCAAGGCGTATCGTCAGCAAAGCGAGCGGCTGCGCGACGAAGAACTGCAAAAGGCCCAGCGCCTGCTGGCCAACGGCGGCAGCGCCGAAGAGGTGTTGGTGCAACTGGCGCGTGGCCTGACCAACAAATTGCTTCACGCGCCCAGTGTCCAGCTCAAGAAGCTGACCGCCGAAGGCCGCCTCGATGCGCTGGCCATGGCCCAGGAACTTTTCGCCCTCGGTGAAGCTTCACCGGATGGCTTATCGGATAAGAAACCGCAATGAAAGCGTCACTGCTCAATAAGCTGGATATTCTCCAGGACCGTTTCGAGGAACTGACCGCCTTGCTGGGCGATGGCGAAGTCATTTCCGACCAGAACAAATTTCGCACCTACTCCAAGGAGTACGCGGAAGTCGAGCCGATCGTTGCGACCTACAAGCAGTTGCTCAAGGTGCAGAGCGACCTTGAGGGCGCCCAGGCGCTGCTCAAGGACAGCGATCCGGACCTGCGCGAGATGGCCGTGGAAGAAGTTCGCGAAGCCAAGGAGCAACTGGTCGAGCTGGAAAGCAACCTGCAACGCATGCTGTTGCCCAAGGACCCGAACGACGGGCGCAACGTGTTCCTCGAAATCCGCGCCGGCACTGGCGGCGACGAGGCGGCGATCTTTTCCGGCGACCTGTTCCGCATGTATTCGCGCTACGCCGAGCGTCGCGGCTGGCGGGTCGAGATCCTCTCGGAAAACGAAGGCGAACACGGCGGCTATAAAGAAGTCATCGCCCGGGTCGAGGGCGATAACGTCTATGGCAAGTTGAAGTTCGAGTCCGGCGCCCACCGCGTACAACGCGTGCCGGCCACCGAATCCCAGGGGCGCATCCACACGTCCGCCTGCACCGTGGCGGTCTTGCCCGAGCCGGACGAACAGGAAGCCATCGAGATCAACCCGGCGGACCTGCGCGTCGACACCTACCGGTCCTCCGGCGCGGGCGGCCAGCACGTGAACAAGACCGACTCGGCGATCCGCATCACGCACTTGCCCTCGGGCATCGTGGTGGAGTGCCAGGAAGAGCGCTCCCAGCACAAGAACCGCGCGCGGGCGATGGCCTGGTTGTCGGCCAAGCTCAACGACCAGCAAACCAGCGCCGCCGCCAATGCCATCGCCAGCGAACGCAAGCTGCTGGTGGGCTCGGGCGACCGTTCCGAGCGGATCCGTACCTACAACTTTGCCCAGGGCCGGGTCACCGACCACCGTGTCAACCTGACCCTGTATTCCCTCGACGAAATTCTTGCAGGTGGTGTCGACGCCGTCATCGAGCCCTTGCTCGCTGAATACCAGGCCGACCAGCTGGCCGCGATTGGCGAGTAAGCAGAGGTAAACCCATGACCATCATCGCCAGCTTGCTTCGCGCCGCGCAATTGCCGGATTCGCCCAGCCCACGACTGGACGCCGAGCTGTTGCTGGCCGCCGCCCTGGGCAAGTCCCGCAGCTTCCTGCACACCTGGCCCGAGCGAATCGTGCCGAGCGAGGCGGCGCTGTTGTTTTCCGAATACTTGCGTCGCCGTCGCTCCGGCGAGCCGGTGGCTTATATTCTCGGGCAGCAGGGTTTCTGGAAGCTCGATCTGGAAGTCGCGCCCCATACGCTGATCCCACGACCCGACACCGAACTGTTGGTCGAGACCGCACTGGCATTGTTGCCAGCCACGCCCGCCCGGGTCCTCGACCTTGGCACCGGCAGCGGCGCGATTGCCCTGGCGCTGGCCAGCGAGCGTCCGGCCTGGAATGTCACGGCGGTCGACCGGGTGCTGGAAGCCGTAGCCCTGGCCGAGCGCAATCGTCAGCGCCTGGGCCTGCGCAATGTCACGGTGCTCAGCAGTCACTGGTTCAGCGCCCTGGAAGGCGAGCGTTTCGACCTGATCATCAGCAACCCGCCTTATATAGCCGCCAGCGATCCGCACCTGGCCGAGGGCGATGTGCGCTTCGAGCCGGCCAGTGCGCTGGTGGCGGGGGCGGACGGTCTCGACGACTTGCGTGCAATCATCGCCCAGGCCCCCGATCATCTCGAGACAGGCGGCTGGCTGATACTGGAGCACGGTTATGACCAGGCCGAGGCGGTGCGCGGTCTGTTGCAAAAGCAAGGGTTTGCCGAAGTCCACAGTCGCAAGGATCTGGGTAATCACGAACGCATCAGCCTGGGACGCCTGCCGTGCTGAATGATCAAGAACTGCTGCGCTACAGTCGCCAGATTCTGTTGCAGCACATCGACATCGATGGGCAGCTGCGCCTCAAGCAGGGCCGCGTATTGATCATCGGCCTCGGGGGCCTGGGCGCCCCGGTGGCGTTGTACCTGGCCGCCGCCGGCGTCGGCGAGTTGCACCTGGCGGATTTCGACACGGTCGACCTGACCAATCTTCAGCGACAGATCATTCACGACACCGATAGCGTCGGCCTCACCAAGGTCGATTCGGCGGTGCGTCGCCTGACCGCCATCAATCCCGAGGTTCGCCTGGTTTCCCATTCGACCGCCATGGATGAAGACTCCCTGGCCGGCGCGGTGGCGGCGGTGGATGTGGTGCTCGACTGTTCCGACAACTTTGCTACCCGCGAAGCGGTGAATGCGGCGTGTGTCACCGCCGCCAAGCCCCTGGTCAGCGGCGCAGCGATTCGCCTGGAAGGGCAACTGTCGGTATTCGACCCACGTCGCCCCGAAAGTCCTTGTTACCACTGCCTTTACGGGCATGGCAGCGAAGCCGAGCTGACCTGCAGCGAAGCCGGTGTGCTTGGGCCGCTGGTGGGTTTGGTAGGCAGTCTCCAGGCGCTGGAAGCCTTGAAGTTGCTGGCGGGTTTCGGTGAGCCCCTGGTGGGGCGCCTGCTGCTGATCGATGCCCTGGGCACGCGTTTTCGCGAACTACGCGTCAAGCGCGATCCGCGCTGCGGTGTCTGCGGTAACCGGCATGCGTGAGGCGCCGGTCGGTGTGTTCGACTCGGGTGTCGGCGGGCTGTCGGTGCTGGGGGAAATCCGTCGGCTGTTGCCCAATGAGTCGCTGCTGTACGTTGGTGACTGCGGGCATATTCCCTATGGCGAAAAAAGCCCGGAATTCATCCGGCAGCGCTGCGCGGTCATTGCCGACTTTTTCCAGCGCGAGGGCGCCAAGGCCCTGGTGGTGGCCTGTAACACCGCGACAGTTGCCGGGGTGGCTGACCTGCGTCGCGACTACCCCGACTGGCCCATCGTTGGTATGGAGCCGGCGGTCAAGCCGGCTGCCGCCGCGACGCGAAGCGGCATCGTTGGCGTGCTGGCAACGACTGGCACCTTGCAGAGCGCCAAATTTGCCGCGTTGCTCGACCGCTTCGCCACGGATGTCCGCGTGATCACGCAGCCCTGTCCGGGGCTGGTGGAATTGATCGAGGCGGGCGACCTGCACAGTTCGGCCTTGCACCAACTGCTACAGGGCTACGTCAACCCGTTGCTGGCGGCTGGCTGCGACACACTGATCCTTGGATGTACCCACTATCCATTCCTCAAGCCGTTGCTCAAACAGATGATCCCGGCCCATATCAGCCTGATCGATACGGGCGCCGCCGTGGCCCGGCAACTCCAGCGCTTGTTGGCGGAGCGGGCGCTACTGGCTGACGGGCCTGCCAGCGAAACTCAGTTCTGGAGTAGCGCTGATCCGATACATTTAAGAAATATCCTACCGATGCTATGGAATTCGTCTGGCATTGTGCGAAGCTTCGTTCTGTAAAAAAACGTGAAAATTATGTGAATCGTGCTGAACTTCTGATTTGGCGTGGATTTCTATAGCTGTGTCTTCTGTAAGAAAAACTAACTAAGGCTGTCGGAAAAGGATGTTTCTAATGAAGCGTTTATTCTGCTTTGCCGCATTTGCGGCTGCGTTGCTGGGGCACACTTACACCGCACAGGCGGCGGGCGTGGAATTCGGGGTTGGCCAGACCGGCGACTCGACCATGACCTATCGCCTGGGCATGCAATTCGATTGGGACAAGAGCTGGCTGCAGAGCGACGTGGGTCGCCTGACCGGTTACTGGAGCGGTGCCTATACGTACTGGGAGGGGGACGAAACTTCGAGCAACCACAGCCTGTCGTTCTCGCCAGTCCTGGTGTATGAGTTTGCCGGTCAGAACGTGAAGCCTTACATCGAGGCAGGCGTCGGTGTTGCGCTGTTTGAAAACACTGAAATCGAAAGCAACAAGCTCGGCACTGCGTTCCAGTTCGAAGACCGCATCGGCTTTGGCCTGCGCTTCAATGGCGGGCATGAAGTCGGCATCCGTGCCACTCACTATTCCAACGCCGGGATCAAGTCGACCAACGATGGTGTGGAAAGCTACGCATTGCATTACACAATGCCGCTGTAACAAAGCGCTTGGCACTGTGGGAGCGAGCCTGCTCGCGAAACGTTGGGTCAGCCTGGATAATATTGGCTGACCCGGCGCATTCGCGAGCAGGCTCGCTCCCACAAAAAGCTTCTTCTACCTGTATGCCGTTGCAATGCCCTGTCGCTCTTCCAGGCATTCTGGCGCACCCATCTCGAACTCCCGGCAGATCAGCGGACGTCTTTCGTAGATCGTGCATCTCATGGTGTCGCGATCCAACGCCGCGCACCAGCCGTCGTCAAGACGCAGCATCACTTCTCCACCCCAGTCATCCGTGTCGATGAAGCGCTCGGGCACGCCGGTGTCGGTGATCAACATGACTTCCAGTTGGCAGCAGCACGCCGCACACGTTGAACACGTGACGGCCGGGGCGGGGATTTCGTGCAGCGGGATGGTCTTCATGGCGCGCAGTGTAAGGCAAGCGCGCTGTTCAGGGGTGTCCCTTGATCGGGCACTGGTAACTGTCCGAACGTGAATGCGCGCCCGCCAGCACCGTGTCGTTCGATGGCAATGGCCAAAGCAGGTTCATGGTCATGGCAGGCAGGATCACTTCAGGCGGACGTTCGGTCAGTTGGGTCAGGATGTGATCGGCTGCCGCTTCAGCAGACCAGCGAATCGACGGCGGCAAGCCATCGTCGATGGCCGGCGATGAGTTGTCGAACCCTGGGTGCACGATGGTCACGTCGATGCCATCGCGGGCCAGTTTGCCGCGAGCCGATTCGAATAGAAAGCGCATCCCTTGGTCCCCGGCCTCGAATTGCGAGGGCGGCAGATAGGTCAGCGGACTGGCGATGCCCACCAGATGGGTCCCGTTGCCGGCGCGCAGCAATGGCGCGGCCGCCTCGATACACAGGCTGGCGGCCAGCAGGTTGCTGCGCACGATGTGTTCGATGATCGATGGGTTAACGGGTTGTCCGCTGATGTATTCGGCGGTTCCGGCGTTGATGATCACGGTATCCAGGGAGCCCCATTCCTGGGCGATTCGCTCGCCCGCCTCGCGTACGGCCTGACTGTCGGTCAGATTGCCGGCCACGACCAGGACCTGTCCTGGATATCTTGCCAAAAGCGCATCGCACGGCAAGCGTGAGCTGACAGCCAGATGGGCGCCGGTACGCAGTATCGATTCGGCCAAAGTGGCGCCAATTCCGTTACCGGCGCCGGTCAGCCAGTATCGCCGTGGCGGTGTCGAACCCATTCCTCACTCCTTGTTTACCGGACGATGCGCCTTTTTTAACGACTATATCGTCATACTATTGAGAATGGCAGCCCGCATCGGCCGACCCCTGTTCGTTCACCGCAAAAATCCTCAACCGGCGTCCTGCCGTGACGGCAGGTTTCTGAATGCTGCCAGGGCACGGGCCCTGGACTGGCTGAGGTCGACGATCGGAGCGGGGTAGTCCACCGCGCCAAACAAATCGCCACGGGTATTCGGGTTATGGACATCCGGCTTATCGAGATCGTTCAGTTCGGGTAACCAGCGTTTGATGAACAACCCCTCGCGGTCGAATTTTTCCGATTGGCTCAACGGATTGAAAATCCGGAACCAGGGCGCCGAGTCGGTGCCGGTCGAGGCGCTCCACTGCCAGCCGCCATTGTTTGCCGCCAGGTCACCGTCGATCAGGTGCTGCATGAAAAAGCGTTCGCCCTCTCGCCAATCGATCAACAGGTTCTTGGTCAGGAACATCGCCACCACCATCCGTAGGCGGTTATGCATCCAGCCGGTCTCCAGCAATTGGCGCATGGCAGCGTCAATGATCGGCAAGCCTGTACGGGCTTCTTTCCACGCCGCCAGTGCCTGGGGGTCGTTGCGCCAGGCCAGGGCCTCGGTTTCCGGGCGGAACGCGCGGTGGCGCGATACGCGGGGGAATCCCACCAGAACGTGTTTATAAAACTCGCGCCAGAGCAGTTCGTTAATCCAGGTCACGGTTCCGACGTTTCCGCTTTCGAACTCGCCCTGATTGGCCTGTAGCGCGGCGTGCAGGCACTGGCGCGGTGAAACCACGCCGGCCACCAGATAGGCCGACAGCTGGCTGGTCCCGGGTCTGGCCGGAAAATCCCGTTCGCTCTGGTAGTAATCGATGTGTTGCTCGACGAACGACTCGAGCCGGCGCCGGGCTTCGCTTTCGCCGGCGGGCCAGAGATCGCGCAGCGCCGCATTTGGCGGGTTGAATCCTTCGACCTGCGTCGGCAGCGGATCGCAGGTGATGGCGGTAGGCGCCTGGCGGACAGGCGCGGGCACCAGGCTCGGTAACGAAAAATGCAGACGGCTATAGCAGACCTTGCGAAATTGGCTGAACACCTTGAAATAACTGCCGGTCTTGGTCAGGACGCTACCGGGCTTGAACAGGAGCTGGTCGAGATGGCTGTGAAATTCCACGCCCTCATCCTTTAGCGCCCGGGCGACGTCGGCGTCGCGCCGGGTTTCATTCAGGCCGTATTCCTCGTTGACGTGTACGGCACCGATGCCCAGCTCGCGACATAAAGTGACCAGCACTTGCGGGGCCTGATTCCAATACTCCGTGTTGCGGATCAGCAATGGGATGTTCAGTTCCGCCAGGGCCGTGCTCAATGCCGCGAGGTTGCGCAACCAGAAATCGATCTTGCAGGGTGCATCGTCATGGGCCGCCCATTGCTTCGGGCTCGGCAGGTAGACCGCTACGCAGGGCCCCCGGGCAGCGGCGGCCGCCAGGGCGGTGTTGTCGTGCAGGCGCAAGTCGCTGCGCAGCCAGATCAATTGCATGGATTTTTCCAACTAAAGAAGTTCTCTGCGGCTCAGTTCGCGATGAGCCGATAGCGGGTCTTCGGCCCAGCTGACGTTGCTCATTGCCGCGCTTGCAGACAGCTTGGCCTGGTGAATCGAGGCGGCGGGGCCGGCGATGATGATCGGGCAGTCGAGCCCGCTCAGCAGCCTGGGCAATTGCGACAGATTCAGTGCCTGGCTGGAATACAGCAGCACGCCGCGGGCCTTGAGCCGTTCGACCGCCAACGCCAGCTCACCGGCCGGGAGCGGCCCGTCGAACACCTCCACGGGGCAGTCGGCGCTGCTTGCCAGCCAGGCGGTGAGCCACAACTGGGGCTCCTGCGGCACCTCGGACTGGTTGATCATCAACAGCGGTGCGCCGCGCAACTGGCGGTTGTTGTGGTAGATCCGACTGCCGAATTTGCTGCGCAGCCAGGAGTACAGGAAGACCTTTTCCAGCTGCGCGCCGAATTGGCTCTGCCAGCGCAATTGCAACTCGCCCAGCAAGGGCAGGAGCAACTGTTCACAAACAGTCCAAGGCGGATACAGCGCCATGGCCTGGTTCACCGACTCATCGACCTGACGCTCGGCCAGTTGCGTCACCGCCAGCATCAGGGCATGGCGCTGACGTTGCCAGTCGTCTTCCAACGGTTCGCCTGACGGCTGCGGTGTGTCGAGCAACGGTTTTATCTTGCTCACTGCCACGCCACGATCGATCCAGGTGAGGATGCTCAGGATCCGCTGCACATGTTCGCGATTGAACAAGCGATGGCCCTTGGGCGTACGGTGCGGCACGATCAACCCGTAGCGCCGCTCCCAGGCTCGCAGCGTGACGGCATTGACGCCGGTTTGCCGGGCGACTTCGCGGATGGGCAGCCAGCCCTGCGCGAGGGCCTTGGCGAAATCGGCGCCCAGGTCTTCGCTGGCGCTGGAGTCGAGTTCGTCTTTCATCAGATGGCGTTTCGCAAGCTGAGGTTCTCTGGGTGCGGTTGCAGGTAGACCTGTTGCGCGAGATAGGGGTCTGGGTGCTGACGCAGATGATGCTTGAGCAACGTCAGCGGCACCACCAGTGGCACGATACCAAGACGGTACTGCCCGATCAGGTGCTGCACCTCCTGCTTGTCATCGGCATCGATGGCGCGCTTGAGGTAACCGCTCAGGTGCTGCAGGACGTTGGTATGCGTGCGTCGGGTGGCGCATTTCTTCAAGGCCGCCATCAGCGCGCTGAAATAACGCTGGCCCAGTTCGTCGGGATCAGCCTTGCCCATGTTGCCCAACATGTTGCCCAACGCCTTGTATTGCTCAGGGTTGTGGGCCATCAACAGGTACTTGTAGCGTGAGTGAAATTCAATCAGGTCGCGTCGGGTCAGCCCCCGGCGGCGCAGGGGTTGCCAGGCGGCATAGGCGAATACACGGGTCAGAAAGTTCTCGCGCAGTACCGGATCGTTGAGGCGGCCGTCTTCTTCCACCGGCAGATCGGGGTGGCGCTCGCAAAAGGCCTGGGCGTAGACACCACGTCCGCCGCCGTCCTGCGGGACGCCGTTGTGGTCGTAGACCTTGACCCGCTCCAGCCCGCAGGACGGCGACTTCTGCATGAAGATATAGCCGCAGATGTCATCCAGCTCAGCGGCCATTTGTTGTCCGTAATCGGTCAATGGCTGGGTCACGTCGAGGTCTCGCTTCACCGTGCCGACCGCGTCGGGGCGCGCGGGGTTGCCAACCAGCCGGATCGGCTCGCGAGGGACGCCCAGGCCAATGGCAACTTCCGGACACACCGGCACGAAATCGAAGTACTCGACCAGCGTGCGGCTGCACAACGGCGATTGCTTGTGACCACCATTGAAGCGCACTTCGGCACCCATCAGGCAGGCGCTGATGGCAATTTTCGGTTTGGCGATAGCTTCGTTGGGCATGGGGCGACCTCTGCTGGGTAAATCTTGTACATATACTATTGTTTGTACAATATTTTCATCATAGGTCGGTACGCGAACAAGTCAACCGATTGTTCCAGGCCGAAGGGCGGTGTCGTGACCTGGCCGCCGGCTGCTGCCTCTCGCGACAGCAGCGGATGGCTTGGGGAATGCGCTCACTGAAGGCTGGCGTGCAAGCGACGGGCGGCATCCTGGCCACTGAGCCATGCTCCTTCGACCCGGCCGGACAGGCACCAGTCTCCGCACACATACAAGCCCAGGTCGGCATCGGCCAGGGCGCCCCATTCGTGGCTGCCGGCGGGACGGGCGTAGAGCCAGCGATGGGCCACGCTGAAGCTCGGCGCGGGCATCGCGCTGTGCAGCAGTTCTGCGAAGGCGCCGTGCAAATGCTCGATCACCGCTTCCTTGGGCATGTCGATGTGCTGGCGGCTCCAGTCGCTGGTTGCATGCAGCACCCAGGTGTCGAGCTTGGCATCGCGCCCTGGTTTACTGCGGTTGCGGGCCAGCCAGTCGAGGGGGCTGTCCTGGACGAAGCAGCCCTCCATGGGCGTATCCAAGGGTTGTTCAAAAGCCAGCGCCACTGCCCAGGTGGGGTCCATCTTCACCCCGGCGGCGACGCCGGCCAGTTTCGGCACGGCGGCGAGCAATGCCGTGGCCTGAGGCGCGGGCGTGGCAATCACGACCTGGCCGAACGGGCCGTGGGTAAATCCTTCGGCGTCCTGCAGGTGCCAGTGTTCCTGGCCACGAAAGACCTCTGTGATGCGGCAGGAAAACTGCACCTGCAGCTCGCCGAGCAGGGCGCGGGTAATCGCGCTCATGCGCGGGGTACCGACCCAGCGGGTCTGCTCGTCCGGCGAGGGGCTCATCTGCCCGTCCTGGAAGTGATAGAGCTGCGGGTTCCATTCCGCCGCCCAGCCGTTGGCTTGCCAGCGCTGGACTTCCGTGACGAAGCGCCGATCCCGGGCGGTGAAATATTGTGCGCCCATGTCCAGCGCGCCTGCGTCGCTGCGCTTGCTCGACATGCGGCCGCCGCTGCCATGGCTTTTATCGAAGAGTTGAACGACATGCCCGGCCTCCGTCAGGGCCTGGGCGGCTGAAAGTCCGGCGATGCCGGTGCCGATGATTGCGATGGGTACAGTCATGAGGGCCTCGTTTACCTTTCTGTACAGACTACGCCGTCGTTTAATCCTGTACAATTCTGGTTTTTGGTATAAGTTTTACCGTTCGCGTTTTGGCGGGTTGTCCTATTGTTAGGTACAGACCCTGTCCGATATGAAAAATGCCTACTTATAAAAATAGACTAATGGGCCAGGTAAAACGCGAGCCGAGGAACATCTCATGCACATATTGCTGACCGGCGGTACTGGTTTGATCGGACGTCAACTCTGCCGGCACTGGCTGGAGCAGGGACATCGCCTGACGGTCTGGAGTCGTCGGCCCGAACAGGTGGCGAAAATCTGTGGCGCGCAGGTGCGCGGTATCGCCAGCCTCGATGAGCTTGGCGAGCCGGTGGACGCGGTCGTCAACCTTGCCGGCGCGCCTATTGGCGACCGGCCCTGGAGCCATAAACGCAAGATGCTGCTGTGGAGCAGCCGCGTCACGCTGACCGAGGATCTGCTGGCCTGGCTGGAGCGTTGCGAACAGAAACCGCGGGTGCTGATTTCCGGCTCTGCGGTGGGCTGGTATGGCGACGGCGGCGAGCGGGAGTTGACCGAAGAATCCGGGCCGGTCAGCGAAGACTTCGCCAGCCAGTTGTGCATCGCCTGGGAAGAAACCGCGCAACGTGCAGAAGCCCTGGGCATACGCGTGGTGCTGGTTCGCACCGGCCTGGTCCTGTCTGCCGAGGGCGGCTTTTTGTCGCGGCTGTTGCTGCCGTTCAAACTGGCAATAGGCGGGCGTATCGGCAGCGGGCGGCAGTGGATGCCCTGGATCCATATCGACGATCAAATCGCCCTGATTGATTTTCTTCTGCACCGCAGCGATGCCAGCGGTCCTTATAATGCCTGCGCACCGAACCCGGTGCGCAACCGCGATTTCGCCAAGGCCCTGGGGCACGTGCTGCATCGCCCGGCCGTGGTGCCGATGCCGGAGCTTGCGTTGAAAATCGCATTGGGGGAGTTGTCATTGCTGTTGCTGGGAGGCCAGCGCGCCACGCCCACCCGATTGCAGGCGGCGGGGTTTTCATTCCGGTTCACTGAGTTGTCTGCGGCCCTGGAAGATTTGTCGGGTCGCCTTTGAAATAGGACGTTGCATGACCGATCACGCGTTGCTTCTGGTGAATCTGGGTTCGCCTGCCTCCACCTCGGTGGCCGATGTACGCCGCTACCTCAACCAATTTCTGATGGACCCCTACGTCATCGACCTGCCATGGCCGGTGCGGCGGCTGCTGGTGTCGCTGATCCTGGTCAAGCGCCCCGAGCAATCGGCCCACGCCTATGCCTCGATCTGGTGGGAAGAGGGCTCGCCACTGGTGGTCCTCAGTCGCCGCCTGCAACAGGCCATGAAAGCGCAATGGACCCAGGGCCCGGTGGAGCTGGCGATGCGTTATGGCGAGCCATCGATCGAATCGACCCTGGTGCGCCTGGCAAGCCAGGGGCACACGAAAGTCACCCTGGCGCCGCTGTATCCGCAGTTCGCCGACAGCACCGTAACCACGGTCATCGAAGAAGCCAAGCGGGTAGTGCGCGAAAAAAAGCTCAAGGTGCAGTTCTCGATTCTCCAGCCCTTCTATGACCAGCCGGAATATATCGATGCCTTGGCTGCCAGCGCCAAGCCCTACCTGATGCAGGATTACGATCATCTGTTGCTGAGTTTTCATGGCCTGCCGGAACGGCACCTGACCAAGCTCGACCCTACGGGCTATCACTGCTTCAAGGACGCCGATTGCTGCCGGAACGCGCCGCCGGAAGTCATGGCCACGTGTTACCGCGCCCAGTGTATTCGTACCGCCGAGCTGTTCGCCCGGCAGATGGGGCTGGCGGATGGAAAATGGTCGGTGTCGTTTCAGTCGCGACTGGGACGGGCCAAGTGGATCGAACCGTATACCGAGGCGCGCCTGGACGAACTAGCCAAAAGCGGCGTGAAGAAAGTACTGGTGATGTGCCCGGCATTCGTTGCCGATTGCATCGAGACGCTGGAAGAAATCGGCGACCGCGGGCGCGAGCAGTTTCGCGAAGCGGGAGGGGAGGAGTTGGTACTGGTGCCGTGTCTCAATGACGATCCGCAGTGGGCGAAGGTGTTGAGCACCCTTTGCGAGCGGGCACCGATTGCTTTGTGAGGTTCAAGGGCCTCATCGCGAGCAAGCTCGCTCCCACAGTGGATCTCGAGTGGTCACAAAATTTGTGTTCACAACAGATCCCCTTGTGGGAGCGAGCTTGCTCGCGATAGCTTTCTGACTGACGACACAAAACTCAGATCAGCGGCTCATCCGCCTTCTTCTGCTTCCAGCCATCGTTGCCCGGCAACATCAGGTTCAACGCGATCGCCACCACGGCGCACAGCGCGATGCCCTTGAGGCCGAAGTCGTCCGGGCCGGTACCGGTGCCGACCAGTACGCCGCCGATGCCGAACACCAGCGTCACCGAAACGATCACCAGGTTGCGTGCTTCGCCCAGGTCGATCTTGTGGCGGATCAGTGTGTTCATGCCCACCGCCGCGATCGAACCGAACAACAGGCACAGGATCCCGCCCATCACCGGCACCGGAATGCTTTGCAGCAGTGCGCCGAACTTGCCGACGAACGCCAGGCTGATGGCGAAGATCGAAGCCCAGGTCATGATCTTCGGGTTGTAGTTCTTGGTCAGCATCACCGCGCCAGTCACTTCGGCATAGGTGGTGTTGGGCGGGCCGCCAAACAGGCCGGCTGCGGTGGTGGCGATGCCGTCACCGAACAAGGTGCGGTGCAGGCCGGGTTTTTTCAGGTAGTCGCGACCGGTCACGCTACCCACGGCAATTACCCCACCGATGTGTTCGATCGCTGGCGCCAGGGCTACCGGCACGATGAACAGGATCGCTTGCCAGTTGAACTCCGGCGCGGTGAAGGCCGGCAGGGCGAACCAGGGGGCGGCGGCGATTTTCGCGGTGTCGACGACGCCGAAGAAAAAGGCCATGGCAAAACCCACCAATACGCCGGAGATGATCGGCACCAGGCGGAAAATGCCTTTGCCGAACACGGCGACGATCAGGGTAGTGAGCAACGCCGGCATCGAGATCAGCATCGCCGTCTGATAGTGAATCAGCTCGGTGCCGTCGCCGGCCTTGCCCATCGCCATGTTGGCGGCGATTGGCGCCATTGCCAGGCCGATGGAAATGATCACCGGGCCGATCACCACCGGTGGCAGCAGCCGGTCAATGAAGCCGGTGCCCTTGATCTTCACCGCCAGGCCCAGGAACGTATAGACGAAACCGGCCGCCATCACGCCGCCCATGGTCGCCGCCAGGCCGAACTGGCCTTTGGCAAGAATGATCGGCGTGATGAAGGCAAAACTCGACGCCAGGAACACCGGCACCTGACGCCCGGTAACGATCTGGAACAGGATCGTCCCCAGGCCCGCGGTGAACAGCGCCACGTTCGGGTCCAGGCCGGTGATCAGCGGCATCAGCACCAGCGCGCCGAAGGCGACGAACAGCATCTGTGCGCCGGACAGCACCTGACGCCAGAGCGGATCGTTGAATTCGTCCTGCATGCTCAGGCGTCCTTCTGCTTGGTGCCGAAGATCTTGTCGCCGGCATCGCCCAGGCCGGGGATGATGTAGCCGTGCTCGTTGAGTTTCTGGTCAATGGAGGCGGTGTAGATGGTCACGTCGGGGTGGGCATCTTCCACGGCCTGGATGCCTTCGGGCGCGGCGACCAGGACCATGGCGCGGATGTCCCGGCAACCGGCTTTTTTCAGCAGGTCGATGGTGGCAACCATGGAGCTGCCGGTGGCGAGCATCGGGTCGATGATCATCGCCAGGCGCTCGTCGATCTCCGGCACCAGTTTTTCCAGGTAGGTATGGGCCTGCAGGGTTTCCTCGTTGCGGGCCACGCCGACGGCGCTGACCTTGGCACCCGGAATCAGGCTCAGGACGCCTTCGAGCATGCCGATACCGGCACGCAGGATCGGCACCACGGTAATCTTCTTGCCGGCGATTTTTTCCACCTGCACCGTGCCCGCCCAACCGGCGATCTCGTAGGACTCCAGCGGCAGGTCCTTGGTGGCTTCGTAGGTGAGCAGGGCACCGACTTCCTGGGCGAGCTCGCGGAAGTTCTTCGTGCTGATGTCGGCGCGGCGCATCAGGCCGAGTTTATGTCTGATCAGCGGGTGGCGGATCTCGAGGATGGGCATGGGGAAGGCTCCGGCGGCGGGCAAAAAAACCGGCCTAGATTAATCTATCCGAGGGTGTTGTCCTATAGACAATACAGAACGTTAGTCCACAAACGCTTGATCTGGCCGGGCGGGATGCGTACCTTTGCCCGCTTTTCCGCAAACGCCACCCTTGGAGAGCGCCATGTCCGCTGATCTCGAGCATATCCGTCAAGTCATGCGAGAGGCTGACTGCCTGTACACCGAAGCTGAAGTCGAAGCGGCCATTGTCCGTGTCGGTGCGCAAATCAACGATCAGTTGGCTGACCGCAACCCGGTGGTGTTCTGCGTGATGAATGGCGGGCTGATTTTCTCCGGCAAACTGCTGACCTGCCTGAACTTCCCGTTGGAAGCTTCCTATCTGCACGCCACCCGCTATCGCAACGAAACCAGCGGCGGCGACCTGTTCTGGAAAGCCAAGCCGGAAGTCTCGTTCATCGACCGCGACGTGCTGATCATCGACGATATCCTCGATGAAGGTCACACCCTGGGCGCGATCATCGACTTCTGCAAACACGCTGGTGCCCGTGCCGTACATACCGCCGTGCTGATCGACAAGGACCACGACCGCAAGGCCCGTCCCGACCTGAAGGCCGACTTCGTCGGGCTGCCGTGCATCGATCGCTACATTTTTGGCTACGGCATGGACTACAAAGGCTACTGGCGTAACGCCAATGGTATTTTTGCCGTCAAGGGGATGTAACCGTATGGATCGGCCGACGTTCCTGGATCAAGCCCTGTTCGATGAACTGGCCGAGAAAGCCGCGGCCAATCCCCGTGGACGGCAACACCACAACCTTCACCAGATGGACGAACCGTGCCATCGCATGGCGGTGGGCTTGCAGCCGTCTACCTACATCCCGCCGCATCGCCATTTGAGCGCCGACAAGGCGGAAACCCTGTTGGTGCTCAGGGGCCGGCTCGGTGTGTTGATCTTCGATGAAACCGGGACGGTGATCGACAAGCGAATCCTCCAGGCCGGCGGTGACTGCCTCGGCATCGACCTGCCGGCCGGGGTATATCACGGCCTGGTCGTGCTTGAAGCCGACAGCCTGATGTTCGAATGCAAGGCCGGCCCGTACCGGCCGGTGGGCGACGGTGAGCTGGCTCACTGGGCGCCCCGCGAAGGTGAGCCCGGCGTGGCGCAATACCAGGCCTGGATGCGCGCTCAGTTCGATTGATCGGCATCCCCTGTGGCAAGGACGCTTTTGTGGCGAGGGAGCTTGCTCCCGCTCGGTTGCGCAGCAACCGCAAGATGGCCTGCTGCGCACTGGAGCGCCAGCCGGCCCAGCGGGAGCAAGCTCCCTCGCCACACAATCAAACCAGTCTTGAGTGCGCTGCGCTCGCGGCCAGCCAGCGCTCACTTTTACTCCGCGCCTGTTCCAGCGTCTGCACATACGCCAACTGCCGCTGCTCGCGGTGGACCCCGGCGCGGCGCAGTTTCAGGCGTACCCTCGGTGCGGTCGCGACCAGGATCAGGCCGATGCCCTGCTTTCGATAGTCCCTGAGGATATTTTCCAGCGCGGCCAGGGCCGTCATGTCCAGCATCGGCACGGCGCTCATGTCCACGACCACCACCCGGACACTCGGGTCGAACCGGCGCAATACATCCAGGGCCTTCTCCGCCGCACCGAAGAACAGCGGCCCGCGAATGGCGTAGCAGCGAACATGCTCGGGCATGTCCAGCAAGGCCTGGTGGGCATGGCGTGGCAGTTCAGCGCTGTCGGTCAGTTCGCTCATGCGCTTGATGAACAGCCCGGCGGCCAGCAACAGGCCGACGGCGACGGCCAGGACCATGTCGAACAGCACCGTCAGGCCCAGGCAGGTCAGCAGCACCAGCACATCGCTGCGCGGGGCGATGCGCAGGGTATGCAGCACATGCCCGGCATCGCTCATGTTCCAGGCGACCATCACCAGCAACGCCGCCAGTGCCGCCATCGGCAAGTAACTGAACAGCGGCGCGAGCAACACAATCGCCACCAGCACCACCAGGCTGTGAATGATTGCCGCCAGGGGCGATGACGCGCCGCTGCGCACGTTGGTTGCGCTGCGGGCAATTGCGGCGGTGGCGGTGATGCCGCCGAACAACGGCGCCACGAGGTTGCCCAGGCCTTGGCCGATCAATTCGGCGTTGGGGTCGTGCCTGCTCCCGGTCATGCCATCCGCCACCACCGCGCAGAGCAATGACTCGATGGCGCCGAGCATGGCGATGGCGAAGGCCGGGCCCAGTAATTGGCGGAACAGGTCATAGGAAAGTATCAACGCACCGCCCTGGCCATTCGGCAGGTTCCAGGGCCAGTCGAAGCGCGGCAGGAAAGGCGGGATGCCGGGGTAGACGATGCCGTCGACGACATAGCTGAAGCGTTCGCCCAGCGTTGCGACCGGCAGCCCGCCGCGTTCGATGGCCAGCCCCAGCAACGCGCCGATCAGCAGCGCGACCAGATGGCCCGGAACGCGTGGCACCCAGCGCGGCCAGACAATCAATACGGCCAGGCATGCCCCGCCGATAATGGCGTCGCCAAGCCGTGCGCCGGGCAGCGCCACGATCAATTCGCCCAGCTGTTCGATGTAATGCGTGGCCTGGCCCGCAGTGCTCAGGCCCAACAGGTCCTTCAATTGCAGCGTCGCGATCACCACGCCGATCCCGGCGGTGAAACCGAGGATCACCGGATAAGGGATGAACTGGATCAAGCGCCCGGCGCGCATCAGCCCCAGGGCAATCAGGATCAGGCCGGCAAGCATTGTGCACAGCAGCAGGCCGCCCAGGCCGTATTGCTGAGTGATGGGCAGCAGGATGACGACGAATGCGGCCGTCGGCCCGCTCACGTTGAATCGCGAGCCGCCGGTCAGGGCGATCAAGGGGGCGGCCACCAGCACGGTGTAAAGACCGTGTTGTGGCGGCACGCCAACGGCGATTGCCAGGGCCATGGCCAGGGGGATGGCGATGATGCCGACCGTAAGCCCGGCTACCAGGTCGCCGCGCAGGCGCTCAAGGGTGTAACCGGCACGCCAGGCTTGGCGCCAGGCGGCGAACAGGGGTGGGGCGGAGAAGGCCATGATGCTCCTCGCATAGACTGGACAATAAACCCGTGGCGAGGGAGCTTGCTCCCGCTGGGCTGCGCAGCAGACCCAAAACGGGCCATTGAAATCTTTCAGACGGAACGCGTTAGCCGATACGACGGCTGCGCCGCCGAGCGGGAGCAAGCTCCCTCGCCACAACGGCATATGCCAGCGGGCCGACACCGATGGCCTCACGGAGTATGCCGCGCCGCAAACCCCGCTGTATTGACCCGGGTCGCATATTTTTTCAAGGGATGCTAGCGTGCCCGGCCATGCCTTCCGGAGCCTGTCATGAGTGTATCGATCCGTCGCTGTGCCGCTCTGCTGCTGATCTGCGGCCTGCCATTGCTGGCGGTGGCCGCGCCGATGCACAGCCAGTTCCTGCCCCCCGATGACCTGGTGGCGCGTCAGGAACAGCCCGAACAGCAGCAGTTGCTGCAAGTCACCGAGTATTCGGTGGTGCTGGGCAACCAGCGCCCATCCAACCAGCAGCCGATCCCGGTCACTTCGCCGCTGATGGTGCGGCTCAAGGGCAAGCCCCTGAACAAGGGAGCCATCATCAGCCAGGTGATCCTCAATTTTGATGGCGAAAGCAAAAGCCTGAAGAAACCGGTATTCGATGAGGCGAGCAAGACCCTGACGCTGTCTTATCCACAGGCCCAGTACCGGGTGGTGATCGATCTGTTGCGCAACGACACGGTCTACGTGCAGTTCCTCAGCTACGCCAACGGCCATATCTGGGCCGACCTGCACACTGGCGCCGCACGCCCGCGTTGAGCCCCGAGGCCCGCCGGGGGTAAACTGCCCGCCCCGTGAACTGTGCGAGCTGGAGCCGGCAATGCGTAAAGACAAGAAACAAGTGATTGGTGACGAGATTGGCGACGAACAGATCAAGCTGTTCCTCAATTTCGAGCCCGTCGATGCCACTTCGCCGTCGCTGCACAAACTGATCAAGGCCTACCGTGGGCTGCGTGTCGACGATTTCGAGCGTTTCCTGGGGTTTTTCGTCGAGGCGGGTTACGACCTGAATGGCAAGGACGAACAGGGTAACGATTTCGTTGCGTTGATCCATGATCAGCGCAATGCAGAGGAATATATTGAGTTGATCAAGAAAGCTCGCGGTTGATTGATCAGGCCTGCTGCGCAGGCCAGCGGGAGTAAGCTCCCTCGCCACGAAAAGCTGCAAAAAAAAACGCCCCGCTCTCATGGAGAACGGGGCGTTTTTTTCATCCGGGAGATCAAGCGTAGCTTTGGGTTTCGCTGCTTGCTTCAACCAGTTCCAGCGCGATGTTGTTCTGCGCGTTGACCTTGCGATACAGCGCCGCATCGGTTTCCAGCACCTTCTCCCGGGCCGGGAAGATTTCCGCGAGCTTGGCGGCCCACTCTCCCTTGGCTTTTTCCGGGAAGCAGCGCTCGATCAGTTCGAGCATGATCGACACGGTGACCGAAGCGCCTGGTGAAGCGCCGAGCAAGGCGGCGAGAGTGCCGTCCTTGGCCGCCACCAATTCGGTACCGAATTGCAGGATGCCGCCTTTCTTCGGGTCTTTCTTGATGATCTGCACGCGCTGGCCAGCCACTTCCAGGCGCCAGTCCTCGGCTTTCGCCTCGGGGTAGAAGCGCCGCAGGGATTCCAGGCGCTGCTCCATGGACTGCATCACTTCGCTGATCAGGTACCTGGTCAGGTCCATGTTGTCCCGGGCCACGGCCAGCATCGGGCCGATGTTGCCGGCGCGTACCGACAACGGCAGGTCCATCAGCGAGCCGTGCTTGAGGAACTTGGTGGTGAAGCCGGCGTATGGCCCGAACAGCAGGGATTTCTTGCCATCGACCACGCGAGTATCGAGGTGCGGCACCGACATCGGCGGCGAGCCCACCGCGGCCTGGCTGTAGACCTTGGCCTGGTGATGCTTGACCACTTCCGGGTTGTCGCAACGCAGCCACTGGCCGCTGACCGGGAAACCGCCGAAGCCCTTGCTCTCTTCAATGCCCGAAGCTTGCAGCAGCGGCAACGCGGCGCCGCCGGCACCGAGGAAGACGAATTTGGCGTCGACTTCACGGGTGCTGCCGGAGTTGACGTCTTTGATGCTCACGGTCCAGCCATCGCCCTTGCGCTTGAGGCCGGTGACGCGCTTGCAATATTTGATCTGGGTGTCCGGCGCGCTGCCCAGGTGCTTGAGCAACTGGTTGGTCAGGGCGCCGAAGTTGACGTCGGTACCGTTCATGACGCGGGTCGCGGCGATGACTTCGTCAGCCGGGCGGCCTGGCATCATCAGCGGCATCCACTCGGCCATCTGTTCGCGGTCTTCGGTGTATTCCATGTCGGCGAACGCGTGGTGCTGGCGCATCAGCTCGAAGCGCTTCCTGAGGAATTCCACGCCTTTCTCGCCTTGCACGAAGCTCAGGTGCGGCACCGGGGCGATGAAGGATTTCGACGAGCCGAACGTGCCTTTTTTGGTCAGGTACGTCCAGAACTGCTTCGACACCTCGAACTGGGTGTTGATGTGCACGGCTTTCTTGATGTCGACACTGCCATCGGCGGCCTGGGGTGTGTAGTTCAGCTCACACAGCCCGGCGTGGCCGGTACCGGCGTTGTTCCAGGGATTGGAACTCTCCGCGGCACCCGAATCCATCAGCTCGACGACTTCCAGCGAAATCGCCGGGTCGAGCTCCTTGAGCAGCACGGCCAGGGTGGCACTCATGATGCCGGCCCCTACCAGAACTACGTCGACTGCTTCGTTATGCGCCATTTAACGCGTCTCCAAAATCTGCAGCACCAAATTGTCGGCATAGCGGCCAGGAAGCGGGGCAGGTCAGTTGCGCCCCAGGTATCCATGGCCAGGATCGCCATGTCCGAATCTTCGCAATTTTTCGCAACACTGCGGATGCATGCAGCCTGGCCTCAAGAGTCCCATGAACTCATTTAAGCGCCGGGCGGGCAATTCGACTTATGGCCGAGACATCCGTTCGTGCAACCAAATCCGTAGCGGACAGGCTTCAGGCGCCGGTTCTTGAGCGATATCCGGTCCTGTCTCGTTGGGCTGTTCCAGACGCCAATGGTGCTTGTTCAGACGCAAAACTCTTCATTTGCTCGCCACACTCTTGTGAAGTTGTGAAAACCCGTTTTTTCACGCTCTTTTGAAGACGTGAACCTCAAAAAGGGCTGTCCCAGCCTGGCACCGCGCCCGATCTGGATGCCCCTCATGTAATACATGACAGGCAAAACGGGCAGACAGCTCAGTGACCGTGCGTAATGACAGCTCTGCAGATTCGCGAAAAGCAGTGATTTGCCAGGGAAACAGCAAGCGCGCCAGCTTCACTCGATCTGTGTGGGCGGCTCTCTGTGGGCGGTGCGGGGTGCCAATACAAGCGCATCAGCGGCGTTGCGGGGCCCGATCAGGAGACGTCCTTATAATCGGGGGGAGATTGTAGCGAAGAAACGCGCGGAAATGGTCGTGTTTTATGACTTTTATTAGCCTTGCGGTCAGACGGCCAACAACTGGCGGCTGCGTGCACGAGCGCGGGGCGCCTGTACCAGGGCGCTGGCGGGCAACGGCTGATGCAGCCAATTGAGACGGATCTCTTCGATTTCGACCCAGCCATCGCCCATGGGCTGCAGGCTGCATTGCTTGAATGCCTGGCAACGACCAGTGCGGTCGAGCAGGGCGAAGCAGCGGTGATGCGGGCGCGGGGTAAACAGGGAGATGAGAAAACGCATGGTCGGATACCGTGTCCGGGGAACTTGGGACCAGCCTGACAGCCCGGCATGACACCCCGATGTAAGGACAATGACAACACGGTGACAGGAACCGGCCACCGCGGCCCCTGTCAGACATTTCAGTATTCATGCGGCGACGCTAGTTCGCCGCGATGGCGCACCGCTATACTGCCGGCCTGTTTGTGCCCGATTCTGGAGAGAAGAGCATGTTGCAACGCCTGTTGTTCGGTTTGATCGCCGTGACCAGTCTGACCCTTGTCGGCTGTGCCCACAGCCCGCAACAACTTAACCCGGAACCCAAGCTCAACGCCCAGCTGGCGCCAGTGGGTCGCGGCCAGCCGGTGGTGGTGCGGGTCGTGGACGGTCGCCCGTCGCCAACCCTCGGCACGCGTGGTGGTCTGTACCCTGAAACCAGCGTGATCACGGTGCAGGGCGCACAGGTCCTGCCAAAATTGCAGGCCCAGGCTGAAGCGGCCGTGCGTCTGCTGGGCTTCACCCCGACGCAGAACGCAATGAACGCCCCGCAACTGACCGTGACCCTGGCCGAACTGAAATACCAGTCGCCCAAGGAAGGCATGTACGTGACCGAAGCCACCATCGGCGCGACGTTCCGTTCCGACGTGCAGAACGCCAACCGCCGCTACAGCGGTCGTTACGGTGCGTCGCTGGATCAACGCTTCGGCATGGCGCCCAACCAGGACACCAACACCAAGCTGGTCAGCGACGTGTTGAGCGATGCCCTGACCCGTCTGTTCAAGGACCCGACCATTGGTCAGGTGTTGGCGGAGTAAGCAGCAAGTCTGATATCCCTGTGGGAGCGAGCTTGTGTGGGAGCGGGCTTGCTCGCGAAGGCGGTGGATCAGTTGCATAAATGTTGACTGGCACAACGCATTCGCGAGCAAGCCCGCTCCCACAGTCGCTCCCACAGGGTTTTTTATGGGCGTGATTCACGCAGCCTGGGAATAGAGCTCCAGCACGCTGATCCCGGTCAGCAGGTCTGTCTCCGGGAGGTCCGCATGTTGATGGCCGCCGAGGGCGCAGTACACCAGCCAATGACGATCCTGGACATTGAAGGACAGACTGCCGACAAGGTTCTGTTGTTCATCGCTCGGGCTGATCAGGTAGAGACGATCCTGGTTTTCGGCGTGCAGCATGACGGATTCCGTACGGTTTTGGAGGGCGACAGGGTGGCCTATCCATATGACGAAACCGTGACATGAAGAATTAGAAAGTTTGCACTTGGTCTTGTGGCGAGGGAGCTTGCTCCCGCTGGGCCGCGAAGTGGCTCCAAAACCTGCCAAATGCGGAGCATCAGACACACCGCACCCGCCGGCTTACGACTGCTTCGCAGCCGAGCGGGAGCAAGCTCCCTCGCCACGGGTCCATCATTTTTCTTAAGTGAACCGCATTGCGGGCATTGGGATCGTTATCGGTCGGAAAAAACGCCTCAGTGTGACGAGCTTTCGGTAGAATCCGCGCCCTGTTCGTAGGCTCCGGGCGCAGCGCGTCCGTTTTCGCTTGAGGTTTGTGATGTCGTTGCAACTGTTCTCGCTGTTCGCTGCCCACCCCGCCAAACTGATCAACCTGCTCGCGCTGCTGTTTGCCTGTCCGGGTGGCTGGGTGCTGCACGCGACGCGTCGCCGCGAACTGCGCGCGCGGGCCTGTCTTGCGGAGCGCAGCAGCGAAGGCAATGAACGATTCGAAGCGCTGCTGGACCTGGCGACGCAACGCATGAACCGGTTTTTCTACCGTTTCGGCTTCGCTTGCCTGGGGTTGGCGCTGCTGATGTCGTGGATCAGCACGCAGTTCTGATCACTGCTTTTGTGGCGAGGGAGCTTGCTCCCGCTGGGCCGGCTGGCGCTCCAGTGCATAGCGGCCCCCTCTGAACACAAACCGTTTTGCGATTGCTGCGCAATCGAGCGGGAGCAAGCTCCCTCGCCACAAGATTCCGCGTCAAAGCGCCAGCCCCGCCCTGACCCGATACTGGTTACGCACCGGCGTCGCGTATTGCAGCACCAGGAACGGTCGGTGTTCCTCCGGGCAGGCTTCCAGCCGGCGCTGCCATTCTTCTTCAGCCTTGGCCAGTTCTTCGGCACCGAACACCTCGGCCGCCGTCGGAACCTGCAACTGCGGGTCGGCATCGGCCCATTGCGCGTAGGCCAGGTAATGCACCGGGAACAGGCGATAGCCGCCGAGTATCTGCCGGTCCATCTCCATGGCCAGTTGTTTGGTGTCCTCGAACAGTTCGGTGATCGGCGCGGCAAAGTTCACGTGGACCCGGCCCTTGTAACCGGTGATGCCTTTGGCAATGCTGACGTCGTCCTCGCCCGGCGCCTTCGTGTACGTGCCGGTGGTGGCGCGGATGTACAGCTCGCGGGCCTTGGCCTGGTCGCACGGGTCATATTCGTAGCTGATCGACACCGGCGTCAGGTTCAACGAGCGGATGACCTCGCCGAACGGCTCGTCCTTGCGGCTCATGTGGAACATCTTCAGGATCGCCGACTCGGTCCGGTCATCACCGTCCTTCGCCCGGCCCTCGGCCTGGGCAATCCAGATCGAGGCGCAATCGTTGCGGATCGAGTGGTTGATGTAGGCCGACAGCAACTGGTACGCCGCCATTTTTTCCCGGCGTCCGGCGATGGAGCGGTGCACGATGAAGCTCTTGTTCAGGCGCATCAGGTCGCTGACGAAGGGCTTTTGCAGCAGGTTGTCGCCAATCGCGATGCGCGGCGTCGGCAGGCCGGCGTGGTACACGGCATAGTTGACGAAGGCCGGGTCCATCACGATGTCGCGGTGGTTGGCGAGGAACAGGTAGGCATTGCCGGACTTGAATTGCTCGACCCCGGTGTAGGTCACGCCATCGGTGGCACGCTCGATGGTGTGGTCGACGTAGAACTCGACTTTGTCCTGCAACGTGGCAACGGAGGTCACACCGGCGAACTCTCGACGCAACTTCTGCGCTATAAGAGGTTTGAGCATCCAGCCGAAAGCGCCGGACAGGCGCGGGAAGCGGAAGTGGGTGAGGATATCTAGAAACGCCTTGTCGCTGAGCAGCCGTGCCAGCACCGCTGGGACTTCGCTGTCGTTGTAAGGTCGGATGGCATCGAATTCGCCCATCATGCTCTCTTGTTGGAAACGGCTAGGGTAAGTAAAGGTTCGATCGAAAAACCGACGGGGCACGACCTGGAAGATAGTCCAGGCAAAAATAGCCCAGCAAATAGACCGGCGATTATACGCACAAGTCACTTGGGAGACCGCGATGCTGGAAGCTGCTCATTATGAATGTCCGTATTGTGGGGAAGAGGTGGAGTCTTCCGTGGATTTGTCCGGCGGCGACCAGACCTACATCGAAGACTGCCAGGTCTGTTGCCGACCGATTACTTTCGTCCTGCAGGTCCACGAAGACGAATGGCACCTTGAGGTCTTCAGCGAAAACGAATGATGGGGCGGTCATGCAGCGAATCTACGAGCTGGAAAACCTGATGGACGGCGAATTGCTCCAGGGCATGCTCGCCAGCGAAGGCATCACGGCGCACCTGGTGGGCCGCGATCTGGTGGGCGGCGCGGGTGAGCTGCCGATGTACGGCCTGCTGGGGCTGGCGGTGGAGGACGAGCAGGCGCAATACGCCCGGGAGCTGATCGCCGCCTACAATGCTGCAATGCCGGTGCCGGGCGATGAGCCTGACAGTTACCCCGGTACGCTGGTCTGTTAGGCTGGCGGCCGTTTGATACAAGAGTCGTGTTGCCCCATGTGTGGACGTTATGCCCTGTTTCGCTGGAACCCCGCTTTCGCGGCCTTGCCCGGCTTCCCCGCCGACCAGAAGGCCCAATGGAATATCTCGCCCAATGACTCGGTCCTGATGCTGCGCGCCGGCGCCGATGGCCAGCGCGAACTGGCACGGGCGCGTTGGGGCCTGACGCCGCCGTGGCTGACCGATCTGTCCCGCACCCCGGCGCACGCCCGCGCCGAAACCGTGGCCGAGCAACCGATGTTCCGCGAAGCCCTGCGTTTGCGTCGTTGCCTGCTGCCCGCCAATGGTTTTTACGAGTGGCGCGGCGGTACGCGCAAGCGCCCGTACTGGCTGACGCCGGGGGAGGGCTCATCGCTGTTCTTTGCGGCGATCTGGGAAGCGTACCCGGTGCAGGAACAGGTGTGGCTGAGCACGGCGGTCATCACCCAGCCGGCGGCCGGCCAGCGCCGACCGTTGATTCTGGATGAAGAGGGCCAGCGCCTGTGGCTCGACCCCGAGACGACCTTGCATGCCTTGCAAGGGTTGCTGGCGAGCGAGCCAGGGCAGCTGCGCGAGCGGGTGCTGGCGAACATGGTCAACGACCCGAAACTCAATGGGCCGGAATGTCTGACCCCGGCCTGAGTTCTTTGGCGACAGCATTGGCCTCTTCGCGAGCAGGCTCGCTCCCACAAAAAAATGTGGCAACCCGCAATCCTCCTGTGGGAGATCTATAGCCTCAAACTCTGAACTGATTGATCAACCGCCGTTGCTGCTCTGCCAGCCTGGTCAGCCCGGCACTGGCCGCGCTGGACTCGTCGGCGCCGCTTGCCACTTCGTTTGCCACCTGGCCGATGTTGATCACGTTACGGTTGATGTCATCGGCCACCGCGCTTTGTTCCTCGGCAGCGCTGGCGATCTGGGTGTTCATGTCGCTGATCACCGACACGGCCTGGGTAATCGTCTCCAGGGCCTGAGCCGCTTTTGCCGCGTGTTGCACACTTTCATCGGTACGCTGCCGGCTGTCTTCCATTACCCGTACCACGTCCCGCGTACCCTGCTGCAGCTGCTGGATCATCGACTGGATTTCTTCGGTGGCCTGCTGGGTCTTCTGCGCCAGGTTGCGCACTTCATCGGCGACCACGGCAAAACCCCGACCCTGCTCACCGGCCCGTGCAGCCTCGATGGCCGCGTTGAGCGCCAGCAGGTTGGTCTGTTCGGCGATCCCGCGGATGGCGGTGAGAATCGCGTTGATGTTTTCGCTGTCCTTGGCCAGCGTCTGCACCACGCCCACGGCCTTGCCGATCTCCACCGCCAAGGCACCGATGGACGTGGAGGTGTCGCGGACAATCTGCATGCCCTGGCTGGCGGCCTGGTCGGCGTGGCTGGCGGCTTGGGCTGCCTGGCTCGCATTCCGCGCCACGTCCTGGGCGGTGGCGGTCATCTCGTGCACGGCGGTGGCAACCTGATCGATTTCCGACATCTGCTTGTGTACGCCCTGGTTGGTGCGGATCGCGATGTCGGCGGTGTGCTCCGACGAATCGCTGACGCTCTGCACCGAGGTCACTACCTGGGTGATCATCCCCTGCAATTTGCTCAGGAACGTGTTGAAGCCCTTGGCGATGGCCCCCAATTCATCGGCGCGGTCGCTGGTCAGCCGGCGCGTCAGGTCGCCTTCGCCCTGGGCAATGTCGTCGAGCATCGCCACCATTTGCTTGAGCGGCCGGGCGATACCGTGGCCCACCAGCCAGATCACCAGCAGGCCGATCGCGGCAATCGCCAGGCCGACCATGGCCATGCCGAAGATGTCGGTTTCGCGCTGATCGTCGAGGTCTTTCTGCAAGGCTTGCAGATCCGCCATCACGGCATTCAGCGGCAATTGCAACATCAACGTCCAGCGCGCCTCGGTCTGGCCGATACCGAAAGGCATGTACACCTCGATGTGGCCGTGTTCTTCATCGATGTCGTAACGCACTTCACCAATGCCGAGCCGGGTCAGGTTATCCAGTTCGTTGGCGTCCAGCAGGTCGCTGGCTTTCTCGCCGAGTTTGCCTGGGTCCTTGGTGAAGGCCACCAGCCGGTTGTTGCTGGCGAGCAGGGCCATTTCCCCGGCGCCGTCGTACAGCTTGGCGTCGGCGGCGACGAGCATGTCCTGGATGAAGTTCACCGACAGGTCGGCGCCGACGATGCCCTGGAACTTGCCATCGATCAGGATCGGCTCGATGAACGAGGCGAGCATGGTCATGGTGTCGCCGACGCGGTACGGCGCGGGATCGATCACGCAGGCTTTTTTGCTGTCCTGGGAGCACAGGTAATATTCACTGGCCCGAATGCCGGTGGACAGCAGTTTCTGGTCCGTCACGTCGGCGAGTTTTTCCAGGCCCAGGGTGCCGTCCTGATTGCGAAACCACCACGGCAGGAAGCGCCCGTTGGTTTCCATGCCCAGCACCTGGCTGTCTACATAGCGGGCGTCGTCGTGGTCGATGGCGTTCGGTTCCCAGGCGATGTAGGCACCGAGAATCTTCGGGTTGCGCACCACGGTTTCACGCAGCAGGCTGATCATCTGCTCGCGCGGGATGTTCAGTTGCGGGTTGCCGTCCGTTCCGTTCATGCCCATCAAGGCGTTGCTGGTGGCCAGCCCACGAGCGAGCAGCAGCGGCGCTTCGAGTTCGCGCTGGATCAGGCTGGCCTGGGTGCGGGCCAGCGCACTGAGGCGTTGTTCGATGAGTTGTTCGAACTGCGCCTTGGTCCGCTGTTGCACCATGTCCTGGGTGCGGGCGCCGGCGAACAATGCGTACAGCACCAGGGCGCCGACCACGCTGAGCACGATGGCACCAGCCAGGGCGGCAACGGAAAACTGGATCGATCTGAATTTCATAAAGGCTCCGGACGCGGAAGTGACGTCTGGACTTTTTATCGGCGTTTCCGGGGCATGGCATGAGGCACTGTTCGTCGGATGACTGTTTTGGCTAGACCGGTGTCGCAATCGGGCCAAGGGGGACTTGTCCGAAAATCGGTAATCCCTCGCTTCGTATCTGGCGCCGATACCAATCAGGGCCTAGGATACGCCCACGATTCCATGGAGCTTCTTTTGTATGAACAAGACTTTGATGGTGAGCGCTCTGGGCGCGGCTCTGCTGCTCGCCGGTTGCCAATCGGTCAATACCACCAGCGGCGGAGCCGTGGGGGTGGAACGCAAGCAGTACATGTTCAGCATGCTGTCGACCGCTGAGGTCAACCAGATGTATGCGCAGTCCTATCAGAAGACGTTGGGTGAGGCGAGCTCCCAAGGTGCCCTGGACAAGACCAGCAGCGATGCCAAGCGCTTGCAAGTCATTGCCGACCGTCTGATTGCCCAGGCGCCAGTGTTCCGCCCGGATTCGGCGCAGTGGAACTGGGAAGTGAACCTGATCAAGAGTGATGAGCTCAATGCCAACTGCGGTCCTGGCGGCAAGATCATGTTCTATACCGGCCTGATCGATCAGTTGAAGCTGACCGACGCTGAGATCGCCGCGATCATGGGTCATGAAATCGCCCACGCCTTGCGCGAGCACGGCCGTGAAGCGATGTCCAAGGCCTATGGCATCGAAATGGCCAAGCAGGGCGCCGGTGCCATATTCGGCCTGGGCCAGGACAGCCTGGCGCTGGCCGACACCGTGGCCAACTACGGCATGACCTTGCCCAACAGCCGTGGCAACGAGAACGAAGCCGACCTGATCGGCCTCGAGCTGGCCGCCCGGGCCGGCTACGACCCGAACGCGGCGATCACCCTGTGGAACAAGATGGCCAAGGCTTCGGAAGGGGCACCACCGGAATTCATGAGCACCCACCCCTCGTCGACCAGCCGGATCGCCTCGTTGCAGGCGGCGATTCCGAAGGTGATGCCGCTTTACCAGCAGGCCAGGAAGTAATCATCGTCATGCGGTGAAACTGTTTTTGTGGCGAGGGAGCTTGCTCCCGCTGGGCTGCGAAGCGGCCCCAAAATATTGCGGTCGCTGCGCAACCGAGCGGGAGCAAGCTCCCTCGCCACAACAGCATCAAACCCACCCACTACTCTGCATTGCCTTGTACACCGCGACGATCGCCAGGATGAAAAACGCCGAGGCGGCCAGGCGGCGAATGAGGGCGAGCGGCAGTTTCTCGGCGGCGAAATTGCCCGCCAGTACCACCGGCACGTTAGCGATCAACATACCCACGGTGGTGCCGATGATCACCAGCCACAACTCCGGGTACTGCGCGGCAAGCATCACCGTGGCGATCTGGGTCTTGTCACCGATTTCCGCCAGGAAAAACGCGATCAGCGTGGTCAGGAAAGGTCCGAACCTGCGAGCCGTATTGGCTTCCTCGTCGTCCAGCTTGTCCGGCACCAGGGTCCACAGCGCGGTGGCGGCAAAGCTCGCCGCGAGGATCCAGTGCAACACCGAGTCGGAGAAGAACCCGCTGACCCAGGCACCTACCGCGCCGGCCGCCGCATGGTTGGCCAGGGTTGCGGCGACGATGCCGGCAATGATCGGCCAGGGTTTGCGAAAGCGTGCGGCGAGGATGAGCGCGAGCAATTGCGTCTTGTCGCCGATTTCGGCCAGCGCAACGATGGCGGTGGGTACCAGGAAAGAGTCCAGCATCAGGTGATTCCTAAGAGGGGCGGGTCGACACGGCTATGACACGTACAGCCTTCCCGCCCCGGGTAAGGTGTGCGTGTCATAGGTCTTGTCAAACCCAGCGACCATCTGCGTGGACGCTTGGGCCGCATACGCCATGGTCTGCTGACCAAGTATGTTGACGTATGCCGGGCGAGCATGGCGCTCGCGGGAGACTACTCCCCTAGGACGGAGCGGATTCTGCCTAGGCAAATCCGTTTGGGCAAGCGCTGTTTTTCAAAAACGCCTTAGCCGCGCTTGGCTCGGTAGATGCGAAAACCCTGGCCTTCGGCCTTGATCGTGCACGTGCCCAGATGCTCCTCGATCAGCGGCTGGTACTTGAGGAAACTGTTCGCGACCAAGCGCAGTTCGCCGCCGTTTTTCAGATGTTTGGCCGCTTTTCGCAGCAGGTTTTCCGTGGCGTGATAATCGGTGTGCACGCCGACATGGAAGGGTGGATTGCTCAGGATTGCGTTCAGGCCCATGGGCGCGGCATCGATTCCATCACCGGTCAACACTTCGGCTTCCAGCCCGTTGGCGGCCAGGGTCAGGCGGCTGCTGGCGGCGGCAAAGGCGTCCACGTCCAGCAGGGTCACGGTATTGTGCGGGTAGCGGCGCTTGACCGCCGCGCCCAGTACACCGGCACCACAACCGAAATCCAGCAGATGGCCGCTGGGCAGCTTGTCCAGGTGCTCCAGCAGCAACGCGCTGCCGCGATCCAGCCGACCATGGCTGAACACCCCCGGCAGGCTGATCACTTTCAACGGGCCTTCGGCCAGGGGCAGCTCGTAGGTCTGCGCCAGGCTTTCCAGCGGCTTGGCCTGCGGGGCGTTGGCGACGGTGACTTGCCACAGTTGGCAATGCCGGGCGCTGTCGAGCTTGCGTGGCTTACCGAACGGGTTGAGCTGCTTGGAAGCACCTTCGATGCCGCTGCGCTTTTCCCCCACCAGGTACACCTCGCGACCGGCCAGGCGTGCGGCCACGGCGTTGAGAATGTAGTCGGTGAGGTCCTTGGCCTTGGGCAGGAACACCACGGCCGTTTCGAATTCCCGCTCGGGTACGTTCACGCCAAAGTGGCTACGTTGCGCAAAGCGCTCATCCAGCGCGGCCTGGTCGCCGGCATGCCAGCACCAGCCATGGGCCTCGGGCAACCGGCCGAGCAGGTCGTCGGCGGGCAGGCCGGCCAGCAGGACCGGGCCCTGGAACAATTCGGGCTGACGAAGCAGTACTTCACTGCGCGGATCCATGGTCTGCTCCTTGTAAAAAAGTGCGGCAGTTTATCAACTGACGACCCGGCGCGCTGTACCGCTGAAATAGCCTTGGGCGTTTTCCGTCAGTTGGCCGACGATCCGCTGCCGCGCCTCGCGGCTGCCCCAGGCGTTGTGCGGGGTGATGATCAGCCGCGGAATGTCGCCTGCCAGCAAGGGATTGCCTTGGGTCGGCGGCTCCACGCTCAGCACGTCGCTGGCCGCGCCGCCCAGGTGACCGCTACGCAAGGCGTCGGCCAGGGCCTGTTCGTCAATCAGGCCGCCACGGGCGGTGTTGAGCACGAACGTGCCGGGCTTGAGCAGCGCCAGTTCGCGCGCGCCGATGAAGTGGCGGGTGTGCTCGTTGAGCGGGCAGTGCAGGGTCAGGGCATCGATCTGCGGTAACAGCTCATCCAGCGGCAAGCGGTCCGGCCGTGCCGGACGCCCGGGAATCTGCCCCAGCAGCACATGCATGCCAAAGGCTTGCGCCAGCCGAGCGACGGCGCCGCCCAGTTCGCCATGGCCGAGCAGACCCAGGGTCTTGCCTTGCAGCTCGACAATCGGATAGTCCAGCAGGCAGAACTGCGAAGCCTGTTGCCAGCGACCTTCAGCCACGGCTTTCTGGTAGTCGGCGAGGCGCGTCGCCAGGTTCAGCAACAGCATGATCGTGTGCTGGGCCACCGACGGCGTGCCGTAGCCCTGGCAATTGCACACGGTGATGCCGTGGTGGCGGGCAGCGGCGAGGTCGACGTTATTGGTGCCGGTGGCGCTGATCAGGATCAGCTCCAGTTCGGGGCTGGCGGCCATGGCTGCCGCGTCGATCACTGCCTTGTTGGTGATCGCCACCGTCGCCCCCTTGAGTCGCTCGGTCACCTCGTCCTGGCGGGTCCCGGCGAACAATTGCAGTTCGCTGAAGCAATCGCGCAACGGGCCCAGGTCCAGGTCGCCGAGGTCCAGGGAAGGGTGGTCGAGAAAAACGGCGCGGGCGGTGTTCGTCATCAGCTGTACCTGTCATGTAAAGAACCGAAGGCGTAATGTGGCGAGCCTATCAGATGAATCGTAGCGAGGGAGCAAGCTCCCTGGCCACGGGATTTCATTCACCAAGAGATGTCGCAAGGAGCCCACCATGTACCTCACCGAATTCCTCACCGTCGCCCTGATCCACCTGCTGGCGGTCGCCAGCCCCGGTCCGGACTTTGCCGTGGTGGTGCGCGAAAGCGTGACCCATGGCCGACGTGCCGGGACCTGGACGGCGCTGGGCGTCGGCACGGCGATTTTCCTGCATGTGGGGTATTCGTTGCTGGGCATCGGCCTGATCGTGTCGCAATCGATCGTGCTGTTCAACGCGCTGAAGTGGGCCGCTGCCGCGTACCTGCTGTACATCGGCTTCAAGGCCCTGCGCGCGCAACCGGCCAAGGCCTCTGGAGAAAACCTGCACAAGGAGGCTGGCGAGCGTACCGCTCGCGGTGCGTTCACCGCAGGCTTTGTCACCAATGGCCTGAACCCCAAGGCAACGCTGTTCTTCCTGTCGCTGTTCACCGTGGTGATCAATCCCCATACGCCGCTGGCGATCCAGGCCGGCTACGGCGTGTACCTGGCGATCGCCACGGCGGCGTGGTTCTGCATGGTGGCGATGCTGTTCAGCCAGGCGCGGGTGCGTGCCGGTTTCGCCCGCATGGGCCACTGGTTCGACCGGACCATGGGCGCCGTGCTGGTGGCCATTGGCGTGAAACTGGCCTTCACCGAGGCGCACTGACCGCGCCTGAATGTCCCTGAGATGGCTCAAGGCTAGTATTTGCGGGCGGATCAAATCATTCCTTCGGCTGATTTGATCCGCGGGCAGGCACTTTAGAGTGCTTACCTTCCAGCCAAGACCGTGCAGTCAGAAAAGGGACCCTTATGTTGCAGACTCGCGTTATTCCTCCAGCCGAAGGCGCCTACCAATACCCGTTGCTGATCAAACGGCTGCTGATGTCCGGTGCGCGTTACGAGAAAACCCGCGAGATCGTCTACCGCGACCAGTTGCGCTACAGCTATCCGACGCTGATCGAGCGCGTCGCGCGGCTGGCCAACGTGCTGACCGAGGCCGGAGTGAAGGCCGGTGACACCGTTGCGGTGATGGACTGGGACAGCCATCGCTATCTGGAATGCATGTTCGCGATCCCGATGATCGGCGCGGTGATCCACACCATCAATGTGCGCCTGTCACCGGAGCAGATCCTCTACACCATGAACCACGCCGAGGACCGCTTCGTGCTGGTCAACAGCGAGTTCGTCGGCCTCTACCAGGCGATCGCCGGCCAGCTGACCACGGTAAAGAAGACGCTGCTGCTGACCGACCTGGCGGACAAGACCGCCGGCCTGCCGGACCTCGTGGGCGAGTACGAGCAGCTGCTGGCCGCCGCCAGCCCGACCCATGACTTCCAGGATTTCGACGAGAACTCCGTCGCCACCACGTTCTACACCACCGGCACCACGGGCAATCCCAAGGGCGTGTACTTCACCCATCGGCAACTGGTGCTGCACACCCTGGGCGTGTCGACCATCATGGGCTCCATCGACAGCGTGCGGCTGTTGGGCACCAACGATGTGTACATGCCGATCACGCCGATGTTTCACGTACATGCCTGGGGCCTGCCGTACGTGGCGACCATGCTCGGGCTCAAGCAGGTCTACCCCGGGCGTTACGATCCGGAGTTCCTGGTCGAGCTGTGGCGCAAGGAAAAGGTCACCTTTTCCCATTGCGTGCCGACCATTTTGCAGATGGTCCTCAACGCCAAGGGCGCCCAGCCAACCGATTTCGGCGGCTGGAAAATCGTCATTGGCGGCAGCGCCCTCAACCGCAGCCTGTACGAGGCGGCCAAGGCCAAGGGCATCCAGCTCACCGCCGCCTACGGCATGTCCGAAACCGGGCCGCTGGTATCCTGCGCGCACCTCAACGACGAGCTGATGGCCGGCGGTGAAGACGAACGCATCACCTACCGGATCAAGGCCGGCGTGCCAGGGCCGCTGGTGGAAGCAGCGATCGTCGACGGCGAGGGCTGTTTCCTGCCCGCGGACGGCGAGACCCAGGGCGAACTGGTGCTGCGCGCGCCGTGGCTCACCGAAGGTTATTTCAACGAACCGCAGAAAGGCGCCGAGCTCTGGAAGGGCGGCTGGCTGCACACCGGCGACGTCGCCACGCTCGACGGCATGGGCTTCATCGATATTCGCGACCGGATCAAGGACGTGATCAAGACCGGCGGCGAATGGATCTCGTCCCTGGACCTGGAAGACCTCATCAGCCGTCATGCGGCGGTACGCGAAGTAGCAGTGGTCGGCATCCCCGATCCGCAGTGGGGCGAGCGCCCGTTCGCCTTGCTGGTCATTCGCGAAGGGCACCAGCTCGGGGCTCGCGAGCTCAAGGAACACCTCAAGCCATTTGTCGAGCTGGGGCACTTGAGCAAGTGGGCAATCCCGAGCCAGATCGCCCTTGTTACGGAAATTCCCAAGACCAGCGTCGGCAAGCTCGACAAGAAGCGCATCCGCGTCGACATCAGCGAATGGCAGAGCAACAACAGCACCTTCCTCTCGACGCTCTGAGCGTACCCGCCGTGCCTGAAAAGGGCACGGCAGGCCCACCCGGCAAGCGCTTGTCTTGTCAAACCGGAAAATTCAGCCATCCTTGCCGTGCCGACATCCGTCGGCCTGGCGAAGGACTGTTCCAGAGTGGTCGAAGGCTGCAAATCACACTTTAGAGGGATCAAGCCGTACTACCTGCTGGCTATAGTCCGCTCAAGGATTTTCGGAATGGGACGCGCGTGCCAGCACGGCGAAGGGTTTCCGGAAATGCCCACTGCCATAACAATAAAACACATGGAGTTGCGTCGATGACCTCAGCAAACACTTTCTGGCGCCGGGCAAAACTGCCTCTGGCCGTCAGTCTTGCCTCTTCGCTCGCCGGCCCGGCATTCGGCGTCAGCTTCAACATCGGTGAAATCGAAGGCCAGTTCGACTCGGCCCTGTCGGTCGGCGCAAGCTGGTCCACGGCCAAGGCCAACCGCGACCTGATCGGCGTCAACAACGGTGGCAAGGGCCTGTCCCAGACCTCCGACGACGGTCACTTGAACTTCAAGCGCGGGGAGACCTTCTCGAAGATCTTCAAGGGTATCCATGACCTGGAGCTGAAGTACGGCGACACCGGTGTGTTTGTACGTGGCAAGTACTGGTACGACTTCGAACTCAAGGATGAAAACCGCCTGTACAAGGACATCAGCGACAGCAACCGCAAGGAAGGCGCCAAGTCGTCCGGCGGGCAGATCCTCGATGCGTTCGTCTACCACAACTACGATATCGCCGATCAGCCGGGCTCGGTCCGCCTCGGCAAGCAAGTGGTCAGCTGGGGTGAAAGTACCTTTATCCAGGGCGGTATCAACGCCATCAACCCGGTCGATGTGTCCGCGTTCCGTCGCCCCGGTGCCGAGGTCAAGGAAGGGTTGATCCCGGTCAACATGTTCTACGTGTCCCAGAGCCTGACCGACAACCTGTCGGCCGAAGCGTTCTACCAACTGGAATGGGACCAGACTGTCGTCGACAACTGCGGCACGTTCTTCTCGCAACCGGACGTCATCGCCGACGGTTGTGACGACAACCTGCGCGTCTTGAACAAACGTTCGCGGATTCCGGGCGCAGCCTTGCCGACCCTGACCGCCCTGGGCGTCAACGTGAACGAGGAGGGCGTGCTGGTTCGCCGTGGTCCCGACCGTGATGCCCGTGACAGCGGCCAGTGGGGCCTGTCGTTCAAATACAACTTCGAGCCGCTGGACACCGAGTTCGGCGCCTACTTCATGAACTACCACAGCCGGGCGCCAATCTTCAGCGCCACGGGCGCCGCGTCACGGTTCTATACCCAGCCGCTGGGGCCGTTGGCCGCATTGCGTCCGGTGATCGTGGCGGGTAACTCGAACTACTTCGTCGAGTACCCGGAAGACATCCGGCTCTATGGCCTGAGCTTTTCCACCACGCTGCCCACCGGCACCGCGTGGAGCGGTGAGCTGAGCTATCGGCCGAACGCTCCGGTACAACTGAGCACCACCGACATCCTGTTCGCCGGTGTCACGCCAATTCCGGGCTTTGGTAACGCCTCCGTACTGGACGGCGCGCCGGGCCAGGACCTGCATGGCTATCGCCGCAAGGAAATCACCCAGTTCCAGACCACCTTCACCCACTTCCTCGACCAGGTCATGGGCGCCAGCCGCCTGACCCTCGTCGGTGAGTTGGGCGTGACCCACGTTGGCGGCCTGGAAAGCCGCTCCGAAGCGCGCTACGGCCGTGATCCGGTGTTCGGCCCGGGCGAACTGCCCAACGGCTTCTGCAATACCCTCAACACCTCGACTGCGGCAGGTGGCGGCCAGACCATCAGCGGGGTGAACAGCAACTGCAACAACGACGGCTTCACCACGTCGACCTCGTGGGGCTACCGCGCTCGCGCCATCTGGGAATACCCGGATGTCTTCGCCGGTGTGAACCTCAAGCCCAACGTGGCCTGGTCCCATGACGTCAAGGGTTACTCGCCAGGTCCTGGCGCCAACTTCGAGGAAGGCCGCAAAGCCGTCAGCCTCGGGCTGGATGCCGAGTACCAGAACACTTACAACGCGAGCCTGGCCTACACCAACTTCTTTGGTGGCGACTTCAGCACCGTGGATGATCGCGACTTCCTGGCGCTCAGCGTCGGCGTGAACTTCTAAGCACCGTATTTCAGGACGACACACTATGAAAATAACCAAGAATCTGTTGCAAGTCGGTGTGCTGGGGCTGTCGCTTTTGGCGGCCAGCGTCATGGCCGCCGTGCCTGCCGCCGAAGCCGACAAACTGGGCAAGAGCCTGACGCCGATGGGCGCCGAAATGGCCGGCAACGCCGATGGTTCGATTTCCGCCTGGAAACCCATGGCCAAGAACGCCGGCAGCGTCGACGGCAAAGGCTTCCTCTCCGACCCGTACGCCAGTGAGAAGCCGCTGTTCACCATCACCGCGCAGAACGTCGAGCAGTACAAGGCCAAGCTTGCGCCCGGCCAGTACGCGATGTTCAAGCGCTACCCGGAAACCTTCAAGATGCCGGTCTACCCGACCCATCGCGGCGCTACCGTGCCGGACGAAGTGTTTGCCTCCATCAAGAAAAACGCGGTCACCACCAAACTGGTCTCCGGCGGCAACGGTCTGGAGAACTTCGAGACGGCTGTGCCGTTCCCGATTCCCCAGAGTGGCGTCGAAGTGATCTGGAACCACATCACCCGCTATCGCGGCGGCAGCGTGACGCGCCTGGTGACCCAGGCCACGCCGCAGCCCAACGGCTCCTACAGCCTGGTGTACTTCCGTGACCAGTTCGTGTTCCGCGACAAGATGAAGGATTTCGATCCGGCCAACCCTGGCAACATCCTGTTCTACTTCAAGCAGCAAGTGACCGCTCCGGCGCGTCTGGCTGGCGGCGTGCTGTTGGTCCACGAAACCCTCGACCAGGTGAAGGAACCGCGTTCGGCGTGGGTCTACAACGCCGGCCAGCGCCGTGTGCGTCGCGCCCCGCAAGTGTCCTATGACGGCCCGGGTACCGCCGCCGATGGCTTGCGTACCTCCGATAACCTGGACATGTACAACGGTGCGCCGGACCGCTACGACTGGAAGCTTGAAGGCAAAAAAGAGCTGTATATCGCCTCCAACAGCCACAAGATCGATTCGCCGCAGCTCAAGTACGCGGACATCATCAAGGCCGGCCACATCAACCAGGACCTGACGCGCTACGAGCTGCGTCGTGTCTGGCACGTGACCGCGACCCTGAAGGAAGGCCAGCGCCACATCTACGCCAAGCGTGACTTCTACATCGACGAAGACACCTGGCAAGCCGCGGTCATCGACCACTACGACGGCCGTGGTCAACTGTGGCGCGTAGCCGAGGCCCATGCCGAGAACTACTACGACAAGCAAGTGCCGTGGTATGCCCTGGAAACCATCTACGACCTGCAGTCCGGTCGCTACCTGGCCCTGGGCATGAAGAACGAAGAAAAATCGGCCTATGACTTCGGCTTCACCGCCAGCACCGCCGACTTCACGCCTAACGCCCTGCGTCAGGACGGCATCCGCTAAACGCTCCACCCGAGGCCGCATCCTCGAAAAAACGCCCCGGCTGGTTCGGGGCGTTTTTTTGCCTGAACAAAAGCTTCCTGGCCACAATAGCGGCCAACCGCTTGTAGCCTTTTTGTAGCCATTTGTAGCACTCCCTTCAATACCTCCTCGTTTACCGCTAGTCTGCGGACATCTGCAACGCCGCCACCCGCATTCCAACAAGAGCCGGCCATGACTGATTTGTCTTCATCTGCGGATTCTGCCCGCGCAGCCATCGCGGTACAGGACGGGCGTTTCTACCGCCCGCCCTTGCCCGACGGTCACGTCCCGCGGCCGCGGTTGTGCGAGCGTCTGAGCGCTGGGCTCGGCGGTCGCCTGCTGCTGGTGAGTGCACCGGCGGGGTTCGGCAAAAGCTCCCTGGCGGTGGAGTTCTGCCAGAGCCTGCCGGCCCATTGGCGGAGTCTCTGGTTGGGGCTCAGTGCCCGGGACAACGATCCGGGTCGCTTCCTGGAGCGGCTGCTCGAAGGGCTCCAGGCCTTTTATGCGCAGTTGGGCGGACGGGCGTTGGGCCTGCTGAAGATGCGCCAGCGGCACCAGCCCTTTGCTTTCGAGGAGTGGCTCGACGGCTTGCTGGATGAACTGTCCAGCCACCTTTCCTCCCGCGCCCCGCTGTTGCTGGTACTCGACGATTACCACTTGGCCCAGAGTCCGGTGCTGGATCGTTGCCTGCAGTTTTTCCTCAATCACCTGCCCGAGGGCTTGCTGGTACTGGTCACCAGCCGCCAGCGTCCGGACTGGCACCTGGCGCGCCTGCGCCTGTCGCGGCAATTGCTCGAACTCAACGAGCAGGACCTGCGCCTGACCCATGACGAAGCGTTGACCTTGCTCCAGCACCACAGCAGCTCGCTGCGTGGCGAGGCACTGGAGAGCCTGATCCAGCGCAGCGAAGGCTGGGTCGCCGGGCTGCGTTTCTGGCTGCTGGCCGCTTCCGAGGCCGGTAGCGAAGGCCGGCTGCCCCAGGCGCTGCATGGCGGTGAAGGGCTGATTCGCGATTATCTGCTCGAAGAAGTCATCGATTGCCTGCCCCCCGAGGTGCAGGCGTTTCTCTACGACACCGCACCACAGGAGCGCTTTTGCAGCGAACTGTGCGATGCGGTGCGCGACGCCCATGACAGTCACGAAATTCTTCAGTACCTGGCCGCCCACCAGGTTTTTCTGGTGCCGCTGGACGAGCACGGCCACTGGTATCGCTACCACCACCTGTTTTCCGACCTGTTGCGCAGCCGCCCCAGCGCACCGGCCATGGTGCCGGCCGCGACCCTGCATTTGCGCGCCTGTCGCTGGTTCAATGCCCAGGGTCTCATCGACGAAGCCGTGGAGCAGGCGTTGCGTGCCGGGCACCTGGACGTGGCGGCGAACCTGGTGCAGAACCTTTCGGAAGAACAACTGCTGGCCGAGCAGAACGTCGGCATGTTGCTGCGCTGGAAAATGGACCTGCCTGATAGCCTGCTCATCAGCACCCCACGGCTGATCGTGCTCTACAGCTGGGCGTTGGGCCTGGCCAGCCAACTGGATGCCGCCGAGGAACTGGCCGCCCACTTGAGTCGCTTCCTGCCGGCGCCGTCGGCCACCGCGCAAAAATCCATGCTCGCCCAGTGGCTGGCCCTGAGCGGCATCGTCGCCCGCGGGCGTGGCGACCGAGAGGCCACGCTGCGCTATTGCACCGAAGCCCTGGAAAGCCTGCCGCAGAAACGCTATGGCCAGCGCCTGATGTGCTTGTCCACCCTGTCGAACCTGGCGATTGCCGACGGTGACCTGTGGCGCGCCCGCGCGCTGAACCGCGACTCCCTCGAACTGGCGCAGCGGGTCGGCAATCCGTTGTTCGAGGCGCTGGCCCATTACGATCGTGCGCGGGTGTTGCAGGCGCGAGGGGAGATTCTGCGCGCGCTCGATGAAGTGAAGCAGGGGCTGCAGCGGCTGCATGGATTGTCGCCGCAACGGCTGTATGCGGTGCGCGCGCGATTGGTGCTGTACGAAGGTTTCCTGTTGACGCTGCGCATGCAGTCCCAGGCCGGATTGACACGGTTGCAGGCCGGCCTGACCGAAGCCCGGGCCTGTCGCGATATCAGTGTGTTGATCGGCCACTGCGTGATTGCCCGGGTCGAAGGCTATAACGGCGAATTCGCCCGGGCCTTCGCCGAGCTGGCCGAGGCCGAGCGCCTGATGCACATCTGGGATGTACCACCGGTTTACTACCTGGCGATGATCACCCTGGTCAAATGCGAGCTCTGGCTGGCCCAGGGCCGTACCGAGCTGGCCGAAGCCTGGCTGGCGCGGCTGGGCCAGACCTACACCGGCGAACGGGCCGCCGCGCCACCGGAATTCCACCCGCAGTTGCCGCTGCATGTCGAGCTGCAGCAGGCATTGCTGGAATCCATAAAGGGCCAACCGATGCAGGCCGAGGGGCGCCTCGATGCCTTGCTTGAGCACGCACAGCAAACCGGGCGGCAGATGCTCAGTGTGATGGTGCTCAACCAGAAGGTGGCCTTGCTGCTGCGCCTGGGCCGCGAGCCCGAGGCCCGCAGCACCCTGGCCCAGGCGTTCGATGCCGCCATCGGCGGCGTGTTGCAGCCTTTCGAATGGTTGTTGCGAGAGCATCGCGAATGGCTGCGCGAACAGTTGCTGCACGCGCCGCCCAGTGACGTGCGCCAGCACTTGCTCGAATGCTTGCCGTCGACCGCGACGCCAGCGATCGAACCCTCGGTCCCGGTCGAAACCCTCAGCAGCCGCGAGAGGGCAGTGCTGCAACTGATCGCCCAGGGATGTTCCAATCAGGAAATCAGCGAGCAGTTGTTCATCTCGCTGCACACGGTAAAAACCCATGCCAGCCACATCAATAGCAAACTTGGCGTCGAACGCCGCACCCAGGCCGTAGCGCGGGCGAAGGCCTTGGGGTTGTTGGGCTGAGTTCTTTACTCCCTTGGCGAGGGAGCTTGCTCCCGCTGGGTTGCGAAGCGACCCTAAGATCTGACAGCGCGGTGTGGCAAGCTATGAGTTGCTCCGCAACTCAGCGGGGATAAATCCCCTCGCCACAAAAGCCAATGAGCGTGAGCCAAGGAACCACTTGAATGCCGCCCCTTTACCAAACCATCCAATCCCCCGTAGGCGAGCTGATCCTTGTCGCCCGCGGCACCAAGCTGGCGGCCATCCTGTGGGAGAACGAGCGGCTCAATCGGGTGCGCCTGGGACCGTTGGAGCAGGACAGTGATCATCCGACCCTCAAGGAAACCGAGCGTCAACTGCTGGAATATTTTTCTGGCCAACGCCGCCGTTTCGAGCTTGAACTGGATTTCGCCGGCACCGACTTCCAGGTGCGGGTCTGGCAGGCTCTGCTGACCATCCCGTTCGGCGAAACCCGCAGCTATCGCGACATTGCCATCCAGATCGGTCAGCCGACCGCGACGCGCGCGGTCGGCGCCGCCAACGGACGCAACCCGATCTCGATCATCGCGCCCTGCCATCGGGTCATCGGCACCTCCGGCAGCCTCACCGGTTTCGCCGGCGGCCTTGCCGCCAAACGGTTCCTGCTGAGCCTCGAAGGCCAACAGAGCCTGCAACTGGCGTTCTGAACCCTGACCCTGCCCAATCCCTGTGGGAGCGAGCCTGCTCGCGAAAGTAGCCGTTCAGCTCAAGGGCGACTTCGGCGCCAGCATGCGCGTGGGCGGCTTGCCGTTGGCGTTGTGTTGATAGATCTGCGCCGGTTGCCCCTGTTCGTTGAAAAACACCTGGCCGATCCCCGCCGAGTTCCACAGCCGTTCCCCGGCTTCGGCATGTTCCGGGACATGAGGGACGATGCGCATGCTGCGGCGCTTGGTGAACCAGTTCAAGGGCGAGCGTGGTGAATAGAGCCAGCGGTTCAGACGATCGAACCATTCCAGCAGCGCCGGCGGGAACTCGTTCTTGATACCGCTGCTGGTGATCTGCCAGACGCGTGGGCCGCCCTTGCGGTGCGGGATCAGCACCTCGTAGACGAAGGAATAATGCACATCGCCGGACAACACCACGTAGCTTCCCGGCGTGCGCGAGTGGCGGAAAATATTCAGGATCACCTGGGCCGCGCCACGGTGGGCCATCCAGTTCTCCGCATCCACCAACAGCGGGTAGCCGCACCAGCTGAACAGCCGCTGCACGGTCTCGATCAGCTTGACGCCAAAGATCGGCGCCGGCGAGACGATGATCGCCGAGGGATGGTCCAGCAGTTCCTGCTGCAGTTCGCTCAGGGCTTCCCAGTCCAGCAGGCCCGACGGCTGCTTGAGGCTGTTCTCGCTGCGCCAGCGGCGGGTGCGGGTGTCGAGCACCACGAGCGCCGGCGTGCTCGGCAACACGTAATGCCATTGCTGGAAACCGAGCAGGGTGTCGATCAACGCATCCTGGGGCCCGCTGTCGATGTAGCGGTCCCGGGCGGTGTCGCTCAAGGCCACGGTCTGCTCGATCACTTCGCCAAAGGCATCCGGGTTGTTGCCCCAGCCCTGGCAGAGCAGATAGGCGATCAGCGCGTTGCCGATGATGCGTTTGGAGAAGGGATGGCCGTAGGCCGTTTCCTCCCATTGCGCGGACAGGTTCCAGTCATCGGTGATGTCGTGATCATCGAAAATCATCAGGCACGACAGATGGGCGAACACCCGTGCCACGCCATCCAGCCCGGTCTTGAATGCCTCGATGCGCTGTTGTTCGAGGTCGTAGCGCTGGCGCCGTTCTGCGGTCAATTCAGGCGGTTGCGGATCGATCAGCGTCCACGGTACGGACGACCACACCAGCAGATACATCGCCATGACCTCGGCGAAGGTCACCAGATGGTTGTCGGCGCTGCTGCTGGTGAAGATCGGCTTGCGCGCCCCGCCGAAAAACCGTTCGCGCAGGGTTTCGTTGCTCTCAAGCGCCGGTAACAGATCCGCGCGGTGATAATAACTGGCCGGGTGTTGGTAGAGTTTGGCGCTGTCTTCCACCACCGCACCTTCCAGGCACTCCTCGAACAGGCCCAAGCGCTCGATCAGGGCATGAATCGCCCGCAACATCGGCCCGGCGACATCGTCGGCGTACACCTGGTCGCCGCTCATCATCAGCAATGCCGGACGCTGCTCCGCAGACTGCGCCAACAAGCGGTCGACACAGAGCAGACCATCATTGGCCGGGAAATGGGGTTTACGACAAGAGCCGTGGACCAGCTGTTCTATGCGCGAATGCAGCATGAAGTTCGGACGCTTTGCGTCGCCGTACAACAGATGCGGCGCCCATTCGGCAATGGGAGCGCCGTCCACCAGCAGGTCGTAGTCAATCGCCACGTCCTGGGGCAGGGGCGTATCGAGTGTCACATCGATCAAATGCACAAACGCTCGTTGCCCCACCGGCACCACGGTGCAGCGCGACGCATCCAGCGCCAGGTCGCCGACGCCGTCGATACTCAGCGTCAACGCCAACGCTCGTGTCCCCACCAGCCACATCACCAGCCGCGTCGGCTCCAGTCGTCGCAAGAGCGGGCCGACAAGGACGGGGGGGAGGGTGATCGGGGTATCGGAAGGGGCCGGCAACATGCGTGGGAAAAGCTCTGCTTCAGAATAAAGCAGGGATCATAACGCATGCGTACGCTGGGAGGGGGCATGCGCACCTGCGGCAATGGAGCATTGCTCCCTCACCACAGGGCGGTATGTTCAGCTCGGAATAATCAGCTCATCCCCAACCAGTTAGGCAGCGCGAGCGAGATCCACGGTACATAGGTAATCAGCACCAGGAACGCCAGCAGAATCATCAGCCACGGCATGGCCGCGCGGATGGTCGCCGTCAGCGACATGCCGGTCACCGCCGAGGTGACGAACAGATTCAAGCCCACCGGCGGCGTGATCAGGCCGATCTCCAGGTTCACCACCATGATGATGCCCAGGTGGATCGGGTCGATGCCCAGCTTCATGGCGATAGGGAACAGGATCGGCGCCAGAATCAGGATGATCGCCGACGGCTCCATGAACGCACCGGCAATCAGCAGCACGATGTTGACCACCAGCAGGAAGGTTACTGGCGTCAGCCCGGCCTCGATCACCCACGCAGTGATTTGCTGCGGCAGTTGCTCGGTGGTCAGCACGTGGGCGAAGAGCATGGCGTTGGCGATGATGAACATCAGCATGATGCTCAGCTTGGCCGACTCCAGCAGCACCTTGGGGGTTTCGCGGAACGTCAGGTCCTTGTAGACGAACAACGCAATAAACGCCGAATACACTGCCGCCACCGCCGCTGCTTCTGTCGGGGTGAACATCCCGGAATAGATCCCGCCGAGGATGATGACCATCAGCAGCAAGCCCCAAATGGCTTTGCGGGCCGTGGTCAGCCATTCGCGAAACGTGGCTCGGGGCATTGCCGGCAGGTTTTTCTTCACGGCGACGATGTAGATCGCCACCATCAACGCTGTGCCGAGCAACAGGCCTGGTATCACACCGGCCATGAACAGTTTGCCTACCGAGGTTTCGGTCGCGGCGGCATAGACCACCATGACGATCGACGGCGGAATCAGGATGCCCAGGGTCCCGGCGTTGCAGACGATACCGGCACCAAACGCCTGGGGATAACCTGAGCGCACCATGCCGGCGATGGCAATCGAACCCACCGCTGCCACCGTCGCGGGACTGGAACCGGACAGTGCGGCAAACAGCATGCACGCCAGCACTGCCGCAATCGCCAGGCCACCGCGGATGTGTCCGACGCAGGCGTTGGCAAAGTCGATCAACCGTCGCGCCACGCCACCCGTGGTCATGAACGCACCGGCCAGCAGGAAGAATGGAATCGCCAGTAGGGTGTAGTGCTCGGATGTCTCGAACAGCTTGATCGCCAGGGAGCGTACGGAGTCGGGGCTGAAGAAAATAATCGTCAGCGAACCGGCCAGCCCGAGGGAAATGGCGATAGGCACGCCAATGAACATCAACACGAACAGCGCAAGGAAGAGGAAGGCAATGGTCATGGCTTGTCTTCCTCGATCTCGGTCAGTTTGATCGCTTCGGCCGCTTCATCAGCCAGCCCCAGGCCCGTCTGACGGTTCATCAGGATGCGCACCAGGATTTCCGCGAAACGGATAAACACCAGGGCGAATCCTACCGGCACGATCAACCCTACGTGCCATTGCATGATGCCGAAATGGCCGAGGTCTTCCGCGCCGATCTGGGCAATCATCAAGGTATTGATCCATTCGTAACTCGCCACGGCCAGCAACCCGGCGTAGGCCAGGCAGCACAGGCAGGCGATCACGCCGATAATGCGCTGCACCGGTTTGCTCGCCAGTTTGACCAGCGCGTCGACGCCGATGTGGCCGGCCGTGCGCACGCCATACGACAGGCCAAAGAAAATCAGCCAGCCAAACAGCGCCTTGGTCAGCGCGCTGCTCCAGGTCATGGCCTGGGCCATGCCCATGATGCCGTCGCCAATGGCGAACATCGGTTCGCTGGCGGCTGGCCAGTTGTCGCCAAGGCTGTAGAACACTGCATAAAGGTTGTTGAGGACCACGTAGACGAAAGTGACCAACGTCATGGCGGCCAGAAGGAAGGCAATGAAACCTTCCTCGAAATGTTCCCAGGTGCGCCGAAGGGCGTTCATGGATGGCATCTCCTGCAGGGAGGACGACAGGCCGGCGCTGCCACGGCGGCAGCGCCGACCAACCCATTACTGAGCCTTGTTGGAGGCTTCGGCGGCTTGGATCAGGTCAGCGCCGATGTCACCTTCGAACTTCTTCCAGACCGGTTTCATCTTGTCGCGCCATGCGTTGCGTTCTTCAGGCGTGAGGGTAATGATCTCGGTGGTCTTGGCGTCGAGGATGCGCTGCTTGTCGTTCTGGTTCAGTTGCGCCGCTTCCTTGTTCACATGGGCGGTGACTTCCACAAGGATCTTGTCCAGTTCGCTGCGTACGTCCGGCTGCAGGCCATTCCAGAACTTGGTGTTGGTAATCAGCATGTAGTCGAGCAAGCCATGGTTGGACTCGGTGATGTACTTCTGCACTTCATGCATTTTCTGGCTGTAGATGTTCGAGTAGGGGTTTTCCGCACCGTTGACCACGCCGGTCTGCAGGCCTTGGTACACCTCGGCGAAACTCATCTTGCGCGGGTTGGCATTGACGGCCTTGAACTGTTCTTCGAGCACGGCAGACGCCTGCACGCGGAACTTCAAGCCACGGGCATCCTTGGGTTCGCGCAGTGGTTTGTTGGCAGAGAGTTGCTTCATGCCGTTGTGCCAATAGGCCAGGCCGGTGATGTTCTTGCTTTCCATGGACTTGAGCAGTTTCTGACCTTCAGGGCTCAGTTGGAAACGGTCCACGGCAGAAATGTCATCAAACAGGAACGGCAGGTCGAACAACTGCACCGTCTTGGTGTATTGCTCGAACTTGGCGAGCGATGGCGCAATCATTTGCACGTCACCCAGGAGCAGGGCTTCCATTTCCTTGCCATCGCCGAATAACGACGAGTTGGGGTACACCTCGACCTTAACCTTGCCCGGCAATCGCTCTTCTACCAACTTTTTGAAGAGCAGCGCGCCTTGGCCTTTGGGGGTTTGTTCGGCCACCACGTGCGAGAATTTGATAACCACCGGATCAGCCGCCATGGCGCTGCTCAACGCGCTGAGGGCCAGTGTGCAGACGAGTGCTTTCCACATAGGTTTAAACATAGGGGTTCCTTTTATTTTTAGTTTTTCACGTGCGGGCTCATTCAAAACACGACGCACGGTGGGACACTTGCAAGTCTAGGCAGAAAAACAGCTTGCCGGGGCATTGTGACATCAAGTGCAGGGCTTTACTGCGTCTTGTTGGACGCTTCGGCGGCTTTGATCAGCTCCGGGCCGATATCCTTTTCGAACTTCGCCCATACCGGTTTCATTTTCTCTCGCCAGGCATCTCGCTCTTGCGGCGTGAGGGTCATGATCTCGGTGGTCTTGGCGTCCAGGACGTGCTGTTTGTCCTGCTGGTTGAATCGCTCCGCTTCCTTGTTGGCATGAGCGGTGGATTCGACCACGATCTTTTCCAGCTCACTGCGGATATCCGGCGGCAGGCCGTTCCAGAAATCCGATGTGGTGATCAGCATGTAGTCGAGGATGCCGTGGTTGGACTCGGTAACGTATTTCTGTACCTCATGCAGTTTCTGATTGTAAAAATTTGAATAGGTATTTTCCGTGCCGTTGACCAGGCCCGTACGCAAGCCCTGATACACCACCGAGAAAATCATCGGTTGGCCTTTGGCACTCACCGCCTTGAACTGTTCCTCCAGCACCGCGGAAGTCTGCACACGGAAGACCAGGCCGCGCGCATCTTCGGGCGTGCGCAGGGGTTTGTTCGCCGACAGCTGCTTCATGCCGTTGTGCCAATAGGCCAGGCCGGTGACGTTCTTGCTCTCCATGGACTTGAGCAGTTGCTGGCCCTCGGGGCTCTGTTGGAAACGGTCCACCGCGGTAATGTCATCGAACAGGAACGGCAAGTCGAACAACTGCACCTTGCGGGTGTACTGCTCGAACTTGGCCAGTGACCGCGCGATGATCTGCACGTCTCCCAGCAGCAACGCTTCCATTTCCTTGTCGTCGCCATACAGCGTGGAGTTGGGATACACCTCCACCGTGACCTTGCCCGGCAACCGCTCCTCCACCAGCTTCTTGAACATCAGGGCGCCCTGGCCCTTGGGCGTCTGTTCGCCCACCACATGGGAAAACCTGATCACGAGGGGGTCGGCTGCGTAGGCGCTGCCCAGTGCGCTGAAAACCAGGGTGCAGATGAGCGCTTTCCATAAAGGTTCGAGCATGGCGTATCCCTTCGATTTATGTTTATTGTACGAGCTCATTCCAGCCCCGACGAACTGCAAACACTGGCAAGTCTAGGAGCAAAAAATGCGGGCTGCCGGAAAGTTGCGGATCCTGGAGGAGAACCAGCCGCGCCTGTCAGGCTTGGCCTCCGGGATCACTGGACAGGACGTTTCAAAAAACTCAACAACGGATTCAGCGATGATCGATTTCAACAACAAAGGCTTCTTCAAGCTCAAGCAAAACAACGAATACGCCGAACGCGTCTCGGATCTGTTGCTGGACGGTGAACAAGTGATCGACGCCTACAAGTCGATGCGTGATGGCGTGGTGTTCACCAACAAACGCATCATCGCGGTAAACGTGCAGGGCATTACCGGCAGCAAGAAGGATTTCACCTCGCTGCCCTACAAGAATATCGTTGCGTATTCGGTGGAAACCTCCGGCACCTTCGACCTGGATTCCGAACTGGAGATTTATTTTTCGTCCCTGGGCAAGGTGAAGTTCGAATTCACCGGCAAGACCGGCATCGTCGAAATCTCCAAGGTCATTTCCAGACACCTTTTGGTCTGAGTCGATACAAGCGCACCCCGGCAGCGTAAGTCCCGCTGGAGCTCAAGGCTCCAGCGCCGGTCCCTTCAACTCGATCTGGTTGCCATCCGGGTCGAAGCAATAGATCGACCAGCCTTGCCCCTCCGCGCCATAGCGCATCTGTGCCTTCTCGACCTCCAGCCCGGCTGCGCCCAGATGAGCGAGCAGGGCCTGTTCGTCAAACGGTTCGACGCGCAGGCAGAAGTGATCGACGTTGTGCCCCTGCCTACCCGACGCCGCGCCACCCTGACGGCCGAGCGGTCCTTCGACATCCACCAGATCGATCATCGACGCCCCGGCGCCGAGGTGGACCAACCCCAGATCGTCCCGCCGCTTCTTCAGTTCGCAACCGAGCACCGAGGTGTAGAAGGCGAGGCTGCGCTCGATGTTCGTCACGCGCAGTACGACGTGGTCGATGCGCTCGATGGTGAAATTTTTCATACCGGTCTCCACAAGGCGGGCACAAATGGGCCACCAGAATTTCCCAAGGGAAACGAGCTTATCATCATGGCGTGGTATGACGACATTTTAAGTCATCATCTTTTCAAAAATAGAGCCTATCCGAAAAACCTCATATTTAGCTGATGTACAGGCTTGACAGCTCCGAGTAAACGTACAAATAATCCGCCACGTTGTATGACGACATACAAATAAAAATAACCACACGGTGGCTCCTTCTTATGAGAATCACAGGCGTTCACGTCGAAATCTTTTCCACCCCGTCGCGCCGCGCCCAGGACAGCGCCGGCCACGCCCATCCAGGCGACGAAGTCATGATCAAGATGGCCCTGCTGCGCATCAGCTGCGACGATGGCTCGGAGGGTTACGCCTTCGGTACGCCCGAGTTGATTCGTCCACACATCATCGAATCGTTCGTGCGCAAGGTGCTGATCGGCCGCGACCCGATGGACCGTGAGAGCATCTGGCAAGACCTGGCGCACTGGCAGCGCGGCAGCGCGGGCCAGTTCACCGACCGCGCGCTGGCGCTGGTTGAGCAAGCCTTGTGGGATCTGGCCGGGCGCAAGCTGAAGTTGCCGGTGCACAAGCTCATCGGCGGTTACCGTGACAAAGTCCTGGCCTACGGCTCGACCATGTGCGGCGATGATTTGCCGGGCGGTCTGTCGACGCCGGATGAGTACGGCCAGTTCGCCGAAAAGCTCGTCAAGCGCGGCTACAAGGCAATCAAGCTGCACACCTGGATGCCGCCGATTTCCTTCGCGCCGAATCCGCAGATGGACATCCAGGCCTGCGCGGCAGTGCGCGAGGCGGTCGGCCCGGACATCGCCCTGATGCTCGATGGCTACCACTGGTACAGCCGCATGGATGCACTGACCATTGGCAAGGCCCTGGAGAAACTGAATTTCGCCTGGTTCGAAGAACCAATGATGGAAGACTCTGCCGAGTCGTACGCCTGGCTGGCCGCCAACCTGGACATCCCGGTGCTGGGCCCGGAAAGCATTGCCGGAAAATTCCACAGCCGCGCCAGTTGGGTGGCGCAGAAGTCCTGTGACATCCTGCGCGCCGGCGTGGCTGGCGTCGGCGGTATCGGCCCTTGCCTGAAAGTGGCGCACCTGGCCGAGTCGTTCGGCATGGATTGCGAGGTCCACGGCAACGGCGCGGCGAACCTGGCGGTGGTGGGCGCGATCAGCAACTGCCGGTGGTACGAGCGCGGCCTGCTGCACCCGTTCCTTGATTACGAGGAAGTACCAGCGCACCTCAACAGTATTGTCGACCCGATGGATGCCGACGGTTACGTGCATCTGTCTGATCGGCCGGGGTTGGGCGAGGACATCAACTTCGCGTATATCGAAGCCAACACCTTGTCTCGACACTGATGGCGCACCACGTCCGAGGCTGAGCGGCCCGGGCGACAAGTCTTATAAATATAAGAAAGGACTGAACCATGAAACTCTGGCCCAAGCGCCTGACCAGGCTGCTGTGTGTCATCGTGGCGCTGTGCGCAGTGCAGGTGCCCGTCAGCCTGGCCCAAGGCGAAACGCCCGCCGACCAATTGGTGGTGGGCATGAGCATGATCAACCTGCTGTCCCTGGACCCGGCGGCCGCGACCGGCCTGGAAGTTGCCGAGGTCAACGCCAATGTCTACGACATGCTCCTGGAGCAGGACGCGGCGCAGCCGGACACGCTGGTGCCGGCCCTGGCGAAAAGCTGGGAAGTCAGCCCGGACCGCATGCGTCTCACCTTCCAGTTGCGTGACGACGTCCGTTTTCACTCCGGTGCGCCGCTTACTGCGCAAGATGTCGCCTGGTCCTTGCAACGTGTGGTCACCCTCAACCGCGCCCTGGCGTCCACCTGGAAAGCCTACGGTTTCAGCGCCGACAACGTCGCCCGGCTGATGCGCGCCGAAGGGCCGCACACCTTCGTCATGGAGCTGCCACGCGTCACCGACCCGCTGTTGGTGCTCAACACCCTGGCCACCTCGCCGAGTGCGTTCATCATCGACCGCTCGGTGGCCTTGCAGCATCAGGTCGGTGACGACCAGGGCGCGGCCTGGCTGGCGACGCACACCGCCGGGTCCGGTGCGTTCAAGCTGGATATCTGGCGCGCCAACGACGTGATCCTGATGAGCCGCAACGAGGACTACTGGCGCGGCGCGCCGAAGTTGCGCCGGGTGATCATGCGCAACATGACCGAGTCCCAGGCCCTGCGCCTGATGGTCGAGCGCGGTGACCTGGATGTCGCCCGCGGCATGGCGGCGACCGACATCAAGGCGCTGGGCAAGGTGGATGCGGTGCGCATCCAGAGTATCGCCCGCGGCACGCTGTACTACGTGGCGATGAGCATGCAGCAGCCGCTGTTCCAGGACATCCGGGTGCGCCAGGCGATCCGTCTGCTGATCGACTACCAGGGCATCAACGACGTGGTGATGCCGCACTACGGCGTGATCAACCAGCGCCCGATGCAACTGGGCTTGCCGGCACGCCTGGACGATCCGGGTTATCGCCTGGACGTGGCCGAGGCTCGCCGCCTGCTGGCAGAAGCCGGTCACGCCGAGGGCTTCAAGGTGAGCATCCGTTCGCTGACCGACCCGCCCTTCATCAACATCGCCACCAGCCTGCAAGCGACGCTGGCCCAGGCGGGCATCCAGGCGACGATCATCACCGGTACCGGCAACCAGATCTACGGGGCGATGCGCGACCGCCAGTTCGACATCCTCGTGGGGCGTGGCGGTGGTGGGGCGGAGCGCCATCCGCATTCGAGCCTGCGGGCTCTGGTGTACAACCCGGACAACCGCAGCGAAGCCAAATTGAGCAACTTCCAGGGCTGGCGCACCTCGTTCTTCAACCCGCAGCTCAATCAGTTGATTGAACAGGCCGAGCGCGAGCGCGACCCCGAACGGCAGCGGCAGATGTATGCCCAGATCCAGACCCTCTACGACCAACAGGCCGGGGCAATCATGCCGGTCTCGCAAATGGTGGACGAGGTGGTGATTCACGCCGACGTACGCAACTACATCGGCCACACCGCCGCCACCACGCGTCTTCGCGACGTCTACAAGCAGCGCTGAAATCGACGGCCTCAAGGCCAAGGCAGGAAATGAACATGTCGACTGCATCCTTTTCAATCTGGACAACCCGGGCCGCCTCGGCGACCCGGCGCGGCGGTTCGGTGGCGGTGACGCTGCTGGGGTTGCTGCTGCTGACCTTTTTTATCGGCCGGGTGATGCCGCTGGACCCGGTGCTGGCAATCGTTGGCCCGGACGCCGACGCCTCGGCCTACGCCCAGGTCTATCAGGAGCTGGGCCTGGACAAGCCACTGTGGACCCAGTTCGCGATCTACCTCGGCGACCTGCTCCACGGCGACTTCGGCATGGCCTTGCTGACCGGCAACCCGGTCATCAGCGACATCGCCCGGGTCTTCCCGGCCACCTTGGAACTGGCGACCCTGGCCATTCTGTTCGGCGTGTTGGCGGGCCTGCCGCTGGGTGTCTACGCGGCGACTCATCAGGGCCGCGCCGGTGACCACGTCGCGCGGTTGATCACGCTATTCGGCTATTCCACGCCAATCTTCTGGATCGGCATGATGGCCTTCCTGGTGTTCTACGCCTGGTTGGGCTGGGCCGGTGGCGTCGGGCGAATCGGCCTGGCCTACGACGGGCTGATTCCGAGGCACACCGGACTGCTGTTGATCGACACCGCCTGGTCCGGCGATTGGGAAGCCTTTCGCAGTGCGCTGCGGCACATCCTGCTGCCGGCGGTGATCCTCAGTTTCAACTCGGTCGCCTACATCAGCCGCATGACTCGCAGCTTCATGCTCGAGCAGCTGTCCCAGGAGTACATCATCACTGCCCGGGTCAAGGGTCTGTCCCAACGCAAGATTGTCTGGGGTCACGCCTTCGGCAACATCCGCGTGCAGCTGTTGACGATTGTCGCGCTGGCCTACGGCGGGCTGCTGGAGGGCGCGGTGCTGATCGAAACCGTGTTCGCCTGGCCGGGCTTCGGCCAATACCTGACGAGCAGTCTGTTGCTCGGCGACATGAACGCAGTGATGGCCTGCGTGCTGCTGATCGGCCTCATCTTCGTGACGCTGAACCTGATCAGCGATGCGCTGTACAAGCTCTTCGACCCGAGGACCCGCTAATGAATCTGCCCCTTGCTTCGAGCGCAGCCGGCGATACCGCGCTGCCCGCTTCGAGTACGGCAGCGCTGGTCGCCAGCGCCGCCCGGCTGCTGCGCTTTCTGCTGCGCAACCCGATGACGTTCGCCGGCCTGGTTGTCGTCGCGACCTTGATGGTGGTCGCGGCGTTCGCGCCATGGATCGCCGGCCACGACCCGTTGTTGCAGAACCTCGCCGGCGCGTTGCAAGCGCCCAGCAGCGCGCACTGGTTCGGCACCGATGAATACGGTCGCGATGTGTTCGCCCGGTTGGTGTACGGCTCGCGCATCACCTTGTACATCGTCTTGCTGGTGACGGTGATTGTCGGTCCCATCGGCCTGTTGGTCGGGACCATCTCCGGTTACTTCGGCGGCTGGGTCGACAGCCTGTTCATGCGCATCACCGACATCTTCATCTCGTTTCCGAGCCTGGTGCTGGCGCTGGCCTTCATCGCGGCGCTTGGCCCGGGCCTGGAGCACGCGGTGATTGCCATCGCGCTGACGGCCTGGCCGCCGATCGCCCGATTGGCTCGCGCAGAAACCCTGCCGCTGCGCAACGCCGACTTTGTCGTCGCGGTGCAGCTCCAAGGCGCGTCGAGTGCCCGGATCATCCTGCGCCATATCATCCCGATGTGCCTGTCGTCGGTGATCATCCGCCTGACCATGAACATGGCAAGCATCATCCTCACCGCCGCCGCCCTGGGCTTTCTCGGCCTCGGCGCCCAGGCACCGCTGCCGGAGTGGGGCGCGATGATCTCCACCGGCCGGCGCTACATGCTCGAAAGCTGGTGGCTGGTGGCGGCGCCGGGTGCGGCGATCATGCTGGTCAGCCTGGCCTTCAACCTGTTGGGCGACGGCTTGCGCGACGTCCTCGACCCCCGCAGCCAATCCTGAGGAAAGTCCCATGACTGAGATAAAACTGGCCGTGCAGGATTTGTGCGTGGAGTTTCGCAACGCCGGCAAAACCTCCCTGGCGGTGCGTGATGTGTCGTTCACCCTGGGGCGGGAAAAACTCGCCATCGTCGGTGAATCCGGCTCGGGCAAATCCACCGTCGGCCGCAGCTTGTTGCGCCTGCATCCGCCGACGGCGCGGGTCACCGCCAAGACCCTGCGTTTTGCCGACATCGATTTGCTGAAGGCCAGCGAAAAGCAGATCCAGGCGATTCGTGGCGCGCGCATGTCGATGATCATGCAGGATCCGAAATACTCGCTGAACCCGGTGGTGCGGGTCGGCGAGCAAATCGCCGAAGCCTATCTCGCCCATCACAAGGTGCCCCATCGCGAAGCCCGCGAAAGGGCGCTGGACATGCTCGGCAAGGTGCACATCCGTGATCCTCGAAGGGTCTATGACCTGTACCCCCATGAAGTCTCGGGTGGCATGGGCCAGCGGATCATGATCGCCATGATGGTGATTACCGATCCTCAGGTGATCATCGCCGACGAGCCGACCTCGGCGCTGGACGTGTCGGTGCGCCGGCAGGTGCTCAACGTATTGGAGGAGTTGGTCAGCGAGCGTGACCTGGGACTGATCTTCATCAGCCATGACCTGAACCTGGTGCGGCATTTCTGTGATCGCGTGCTGGTGATGTATGCCGGCCGGGTGGTCGAGTCGATTGCCGCCGCTGACCTGGATAACGCCACCCATCCCTACACCCGAGGCCTGTTGGCCGCGTTGCCAAGCCTGGATCACCCGCGCGCCACGCTGCCGGTGCTGCAGCGCGACCCACGTTGGTTGAACGCTTGAGGAGCCTGTCATGAACATGATCGAAATCGCCGGCCTGAACCTCAGTTTCGGCACCGGCGCGGCACTGAACGCGGTACTGCACGACGTCGACCTGAGCGTTGGCGAAGGCGAGGCATTCGGCCTGGTGGGGGAGTCCGGTTCGGGCAAGACCACCGTGCTGCGTTGCCTGGCCGGACAGTACCAGCACTGGGCGGGACGGTTGCAGATCGCCGGGCGGGCGGTGACGCGCAAGCTGCCGCTGGACCACTACCGCACCGTGCAGATGGTTTTCCAGGATCCCTACGCTTCATTGCATCCGCGCTACACCATCGACGCCGCGTTGCAGGAACCGCTGCGCATCCACGGCATTGACGGGCGCGGGCAAAAGGTCAGCGAGATCCTGCGCAAGGTCGGCTTGAACGACAGCTTCCGCTTTCGTTATCCGCATCAGTTGTCCGGCGGCCAGCGCCAGCGCGTGGCGATTGCCCGGGCGCTGATCCTGCGGCCGCGGGTATTGCTGCTGGACGAGCCAACCTCGGCACTGGACGTCTCGGTGCAGGCGGAAATTCTCAATCTGCTGGCTGATCTGCGTCGTCAGGAGGGCCTGACCTACCTGATGGTGACCCATGATCTGGCCGTCGTTGCGCACTTGTGTGATCGGCTGGCGGTGATGCAACAGGGCCGGGTGGTGGAAACCCTCGACAGCCAGCTGCTGGCGAGCGATGGCGCCGCCCACGAGTACACCCGTTTGCTGGTGCAAGCCAGTCGCGACATACAGCGAATACCCATCGCCGTATGAAGTAACCAAGCCGCTGTAACTGTTTTAAACCGCAGCACACGTTGAACCGCAAGTTTCAATGCGCGCACGCGCTCGCCTGCGATTTGACGTTCACCCCAACTATTGATTTCAACCAACAAGAATAAAAAACATGAAAAAGATATTCACCGTTTTGTCGATCGCTTCATTGTTCACTTCGTTTGTCGTTCAGGCCGATACCGGTTACATCAACGTTCGCCATCAATACGCCGAAAAGACCCGCATGCACGCCGACCGCGCCAAGTTCGGCATCAGGCTGGATAACGGTGTGGGCCTGGAAGGCGAACTCAAATACAAGACCGCCGGGGATCGGGAAGATGTCGCCTTCGACAACACTGTCGGCAGCGGCCATGAGTTCACCGTCAACTACCAGCACAAGATCGACGACCGCTGGACGCTGACGCCTTCGTTCGCCATGGAAAGCGACGAGGAGTCCACCACCTACAAGATGGGCTTGCGCCTGGGCTACAAGATCACCAAGGAACTGAGCATCGCCGGGCGTTACCGTTACGACGCCAGCAAACTGGACCGCGACAAGGTGGATCACGACGTGCCGGACAATGGCCAGGACGACCAGACGATCCATCGCTACGACGTCTACATCAACTATGCGAACCAGGGGCCGTGGGCCTATGAATACCAACTGACTTACTTCGATGCCGATTACATTCGTTACAACGGCGGTACTGACGACTATGAGCAGAATGCCGTGGTCAAGTACAAGTGGGATAAGCGTTGGGCACCGTTCTTTGAGGTCGGTGACATCAAGGTCAATTCGGTGGACAGCGATCGGCAGTTGCGCTTGCGGGTGGGTATTCAATACAACTTTTTTTGAGTCGCGAGATCACCGGGATCAACTTGTGGGAGCGAGCTTGCTCGCGATAGCGGTCTGTCTGGGGCGGTGATGTTGGATGTGCCACCGTCTTCGCGAGCAGGCTCGCTCCCACAGGGAACAAAGGTTATTCGTTGTAGAACGCCTGGCGTTGTTGGGTTTCACACAGGCGCATGCGGCTGTTGCTCAAGTGCAGGTACATGGCCGCCCGCGCCGCGTCGGCATTGCGGCTGGCGATGGCATCGAAAATCTGCTGGTGTTCGGCGTTGATCCCCTGCAGGTAGGCGCTGCGATCACTTTGCCCGGAGTAGGCGGAGTTCATCCGGGTGCGCGGGATCAGCTTTGTACCCAGGTGCTTCATGATGTCGATCAGGTAGTAATTGCCGGCCGCCTTGGCGATTTTCAGATGGAACTGGAAATCGGCATTGATCGTGGTGCCGGATTTTTCCGGCCCTTGCAGCAACGCCTCCAGCGCCTGGGCCAGTTCGGCCAGGGCTTCGGGCGTGGCGCGTTCTGCGGCCATGCCGGCGGCCTGCACTTCCAGGCTCAGGCGAAACTCCAGCAAATTGAGTACGTCCGACAACGTCGCAATGGTCGCCGGCCCGAGGGTGAACCCCTCCGGTGCCGGCATATCCAGGACAAACGTACCGACGCCATGGCGGGTCTCGACCAACCCCGCCGCCTGCAAGCGCGACAGCGCCTCGCGCACCACCGAACGGCTGACACCCTCGGCTTCCATGATGTGCACTTCGGTGGGGAGCTTTTCGCCGCATTTCAGAATGCCGTCGCGCATGCGCTGGGCAAAACGGTCGACCAGTGTTTCGGCCAGGCGGCGCGGCTTGTTCAATGGAGATAACGCTTGGTCCGTCATCGGCGTGCTCTAGTGTGATCAGCGGGCATTATAGTGAGTTTTGGCCCAAGGTCGCGGCTATAATGCCGCGATCGTCTGGCTTGATGGATAGGTGCAATGGAGCGTGTCACAACCGATCGACGCCTGAGCATGACTCAGCAACTGGTGGTCGACCTGACGCAGCAGATACTCGCAGGCGAGCTGCCGGCGGGCAGCAAACTGCCAACCGAACAGGTGATCATCAAAGAGCGCGGCGTCAGTCGGACCGTGGTCCGCGAAGCCATGTCGCGGCTGCAGGCCGAAGGCTTGGTCGAGACGCGCCATGGCATCGGCACCTTCGTCGTCGACACCGCGCGCCCGGGTGATTTCCAGGGCGGCAAGCACATCAAGGGCGGCGCCCATGACGCGCTGGCCGTCATCGAACTGCGCCTGAGCCTGGAAGTGGAAGCGGCCGGCATCGCTGCGCAACGCGCCACGCCGGAGCAGTTGCTGGCAATGCGCGAAGCGCTGGATGCGGCGAATGCCGCCGACGCAACGGACGACAACAGCGCCCGGATGGATTTCGAATTTCATCGGCAGATTGCCCAATGCACCGGCAACAGCTTTTTTATCGACGCGATGGCGCACGTCGGCAATACCCTGATCGCCGTGGTCCAGCAGGCGCTGCCAGCGATGGCAACTGAAAATCGAGCATTGGTGGTGCGTGAACGCGAGCAGATCTACGCGGCATTGGCGCGACGGGACGGCGAAGCGGCGCGGGCGTCGATGCGGTTGCATCTGATCAACATGCAGCAGCGGGTCCGGGGTGTGGTGGAGTCGAAGGCGCCGTAACCGCGCACCACTGTGGGAGCGAGCCTGCTCGCGAACAAGCCCGCATGGAGTGCTTCTCTGCAGCGGCGGGGGCTGTTGTGGCGAGGGAGCTTGCTCCCGCTGGGCTGCGAAGCGGCCCCCGCTTTTTTTGCGACTGCTGCGCAGCCGAGCGGGAGCAAGCTCCCTCGCCACGGAATCCACATCAACCTCTGCGCTGACTAACAGACCGATTTCGCGAGCAGGCTCGCTCCCACAACGTTAGTCAATGCGCATGGTTGTGCCCGACGGTCACCGCCATGCGGCTGAGAATCAAACCTTCGCAGGGTTCTGCTTTTGCGGATCAATGCCGTAAAGCCTGATGGCCTCGGCTACTTTTTCCCGCGGTATTTCCCCGTCGTCGGCCAGGGCCTTCAACGCCGCGAGGGCGATGAAATGACGATCCACCTCAAAGAATCTACGCAGTGACTCACGGGTATCCGATTGGCCGAAACCGTCGGTGCCGAGGGCCACGAAGCGTCGATTGGGTGCGAACGGGCGGATCTGGTCGGCGAATATCTTCATGTAGTCAGTCGCGACCACCACCGGCCCCTGTTTGTCCTGCAGGCAACTTTCCACATAACCGATACGCGGCGCGTGCTCGGGATGCAGCAGGTTCCAGCGTTCGGCTTCCTGGCCGTCGCGACGCAGTTCGGTCAGGCTGGTTACGCTCCAGACTTCGCTGCTGACGCCAAAGTCCTGTTCCAGCAACTGCGCCGCCGCGACCACTTCCTGAAGAATCGAACCGCAGCCCATCAGTTGGACATGCTTGCCTTCGACAGGCTTTTCAGGCGCCGAGAGCCGGTACATGCCCTTGAGAATGCCTTGCTCGACACCTTCGGGCATTGCAGGTTGTGCGTAGTTTTCGTTGAGTACGGTGACGTAATAGAAGATGTCTTCGTTTTCGGCATACATCCGCCGCATGCCGTCCTGGATGATCACGGCCAATTCATAGGCGTAGGTCGGGTCGTAGGACACGCAGCAGGGGATGGTCGAGGACAGCAGATGGCTGTGGCCGTCGTCATGTTGCAGGCCTTCGCCCATCAGCGTGGTCCTGCCGGAGGTGGCGCCGAGCAGGAAGCCGCGAGCCCGGGCGTCACCGGCGGCCCAGGCGAGGTCGCCGACGCGCTGGAAGCCGAACATCGAATAAAAGATGTAGAAGGGCACCGTCATCACGCCGTGGGTGCTGTAGGACGTACTCGCGGCGATCCATGAAGAAATCCCGCCGGACTCGTTCAGCCCCTCCTGCATGATCTGGCCGTCCCGGGCTTCCTTGTAATAGCTCAACTGGCCGGCGTCTTGCGGCGTATATAGCTGGCCGACGTGGGAATGGATACCGATCTGGCGGAACAGGCTTTCCATGCCGAAGGTCCGTGATTCGTCCGGGACAATGGGCACGATCAGCTTGCCGATATTCGGATCCTTGAGCAGTGTGCCGAGGATGCGCACGAACGCCATGGTGGTAGAGATCGCCCGTTCGCCAGTGCCTTTGAGTTGTGTATCCAGCGACGACAAAGGCGGGACCTGCAACGGCGCCACGGCATTAAAACGGGCCGGGATATAGCCGCCCAACTGGCTGCGCCTGGCTTGCAGGTACAGCGCCTCGACGCTGTCCGCGGCCGGCTTGAGGTAAGGCATGTCGCCCAACTGGTCATCGCTGAGTTCCAGACCGAACCGATCACGGAACGCCTTGACCGCGTCGTCGCCCATTTTCTTGAGCTGATGGTTGATGTTCTGGCCTTCACCGGCTTCGCCCATGCCGAAACCCTTCACGGTCTTGGCCAGGATCACGGTCGGCCCGCCGGTGTGGCGCATGGCGGCGGCATAGGCGTTGTGGACTTTTTCCGGGTCGTGGCCGCCGCGAGACAGCTTCCAGATATCGTCGTCGCTCAGGTCGCTGACCAGCTCCAGCAGCTCTGGATACTTGCCGAAGAAGTGCTCGCGCACATAGGCGCCGTTCTGGGATTTGTAGTTCTGATAATCGCCGTCCACGCACTCCATCATCCGCTGGCGCAGCAGGCCGCTCTTGTCTTTATCGAGCAGGGCATCCCAGCCGCTGCCCCAGATCACCTTGATCACATTCCAGCCGGCCGCCCGGTACAGGCTTTCGAATTCCTGGATCACCTTGCTGTTGCCACGCACCGGGCCGTCCAAGCGTTGCAGGTTGCAGTTGACGACAAAGATGATGTTGTCGAGCTTCTCCCGGCCCGCCAGGGAAATCGCCGCCAGGGATTCGGGCTGGTCCATTTCACCATCACCGAGAAACGCCCAGACCTTGCGGCCCTGGTGTTCCTTCAGGCCGCGATCTTCCAGGTAGCGCATGAACCGGGCCTGATACGCGGCCGTGATAGGACCCAGCCCCATGGACACTGTCGGGAACTGCCAGAAGTCAGGCATCAGCCGTGGATGCGGATAGGACGAAACGCCGTCGCGGTCGGTCTCGCGGCGAAAGTTATCCAACTGTTCTTCGCTCAGGCGTCCTTCCAGATAAGCGCGTGCATAGATGCCCGGTGATGAGTGGCCCTGGATGTACACCATGTCACCGGCGAACTGCTCGGTGCGGCCACGGAAAAAATGCTCGAAGCCGACGTCATACAAAACCGCCGCCGACGCGTAGGACGCGATGTGCCCGCCGACGTTCGAATGTTTGCCGGCGCGCAGCACCATGGCCAGCGCGTTCCAGCGGATATAGGCATTGATCCGGCGCTCCACGGCCAGGTCGCCGGGGTAGGGCTGCTGGCGGTCGGCCGGGATGGTATTGACGTAGGGCGTCGTCACGCGCCCGTAGAAATCACCGTGGCGGTTGGCGTCGAAATCAAGCATCTGATCGATCAGGTAGTGGGCACGAGAGCGCCCTTCGACACTCGCCACCGATTCAATGGATTCGAGCCATTCGCGAGTCTCTTGTGGATCCTCGTCGAGAAACATGGATTGTTGTGCCATCGTTGTCGTCTCCTGGACAGTGCAGCAGCACCGAGTCGTTTGGTGCCTGACTAAGGGGCGTGGGTCGACGCCAACCTTCGAGAATTTTGTAGTTGCACTTGCAACTACGTGCGAGAACTTAGCCTGCCGCGCGCTACAATTGCAACTAAATCGATTTCTTGAGAAAGGTGCTGCATGTCATCCAGCGAGCCGGATACCTGGTTCAGATTCGTCAGGGCCCACCGTTGCCTGATCCGCGAAATCGAGCGTCGGCTGGCGTCCGCCGGGCTGCCGGCCTACGCCTGGTACGACGCGTTATGGGGCCTGGAAAGCGGCCCCGACGGCGCCCGGCGGATGAGCGAACTGGCCGATGTCATGGCCATCGAGCGCTACAACCTCACCCGCCTGGTGGACCGCCTGGAGGCGGAAGGCCTGGTCACCCGCAGCCGCGCCAGTGATGACGGCCGAGGGGCGTATGCCGCCATCACCGAGAGCGGGAAAGTGCTGCGCAAGAAAATGTGGAAAATCTACGAAGAGGCGGTGGACGAATTGTTCCTGGCGCAGTTCGACGACGACCAGCAGCGAGTCTTCAGCGAAGCGCTGGAGCGTGCGGCCACAGCGGCGCGCAGCAGTGGTCGAAGGAAATAGGCGATGGACTTCACTCAGTGCCGGATAAGCCACCCATGATCAAATGGTTCAAGACCCTCACCCGAACGGATGTCATTGCAACACTCGCCTTGGTCGTCTCCATCGCGTCCGCGTTCTTCAGCTACCAGCAATACCAGCACGGCATCGCCAGTCGAAAGACGCCGATCATCGTCCGTGTCGGTGCTGAACACGACAAAGTCTCGTTCTTCAAGCCCCACGCCGACTTCCCGGTACTCTTCAAACAGCGTTACAAGATCATCCTCACTAACAACAGCTTCAATCCGGAAAGCGTCATTGACTGGCGAATATGGGAGCGCCGGGAGGAGGGCGGCGGGCAGTACATCGGCATGAAATCCAAGCTGCTCGATTCCACGGGAATGCCGATGACCTTGCCATTCCTGATCGCTGCGAAAGAGAGCAAAGTGCTCTTCCTCGACGTTGGCCAGAAAGTCACGCCAGAGGCGTGGGCGGCGGTGGGACCCGCGGTGAGTCTCGGAAAAGAACTGGACTGGTTCGACGCAGACAGGATTTTTGCCGACGCGGGTTATCCACAGTTCGGCCAGCTTGCGCCGGGAGAAAGCTCCCGGTATCAGGACCTGCAAGTCAACCGCTGGACCAAGGGCCCCACGTACCAGGAATTCCAGTTGAACTTCACCAAGGCCGATGGCTACGAAGTGGCTGCGCAGTTATCGCTGAATGTCAGTGATGTTTATCCACAGGGGGAGGCGGTGCGGTAGCTGGACGCCAGCTAGGCTAGGACACCAATAAACAAATCCATTTGTTGGGAGAGGTACGCCGATAAATTAGAAATTTCTTTGACCTATTCATTCGTCAGCAGCCATTCCCCTTTAGCCATTGCGTTAAGACTTCTATGACCTAAAAACTGCACAATTTGATCATCGAAGGATTCATCCAAATCGAGATCGAATTGAAGCGAATCATCTTCCTCCTCGTCCGGTAAGAATCCACTGATAGATAGGTACATAGAGCTCCTATTTCTCAATTCACTCGGTACGTATTTCCTCAATCAACGTTGCAGGTGAGTTGGAAAATATGATCGTCGTCGTAAAATTCTTTGCCGACTAGTGCTTCAATAGCGGCGGCTTGGCTGGGGCTCAGGTCATAACCTTCATCGCCACGCTGCGGCGCCGTCCACCCCATGATTTGTTTCAGTCGTACGTCGCAGTTTTCGGGGAGCTCAACCTCAAAAGCCAGGAACTCGCTCGATCTGTCAAAAGCCTCAACAATGTATTTCAAGGTTCCACCTCGCGTGTATCGTCCGCTTCTTTGGTTTGTTCACCTGTTACGGAATTGAATTCCCCGAGGTGTTTTCCACGTTTATTGTATTTTTCGACTCTCCCGTGCTGGCTATCCCATTCGTAAATAGTCCCATCCTTTGTTTTCCATCGCTTCCGCAGGCCACCTCCGCCTTTTATAGGCGTCTTACGGGGGGCGATTATTGCATCAGGAAACGCAATAAGCCCCTTTGGAGGTGGGTAGTATTTATGATCTCCTTGAGCGGGTTTTGAAAGCACCACATAAAGCGACTTCAGCCCCGTATCCGCCGGAAACACCAGAATCCAGTCTTCGGCCGTGATGTCTTCCCCCGGCAGCCCATCAATCTGGCTGTCGACATCCTCCGCTATCGGATGGACGAAGATCGTGTCCAGCTGTTTGCCAATATCCTCCGGATAGGTCAGCGGCGGAAGCGAGCCATGCGGGGTTTGCTGTGGCGTCCAGATGAGGGTGACGTCGTTGAGCTTGGCTTCCATGGCGGTGTGGTCGGCGTTCCAAGTCACCTGTACGGTGCGCACCGAGTCGTCGCCGGATGGGCCGCTGTGGATGCCATATACCTGGAGCACGCCTGCGGCATCGCGGCGCAATTGGAAGCGCACGCGGGTGGTGGCGTGGCTCAGGCGGCGTAGCTGGTCATCGGTGTACAGCGTGCCGTCGTTCATCTTGGCCGGGAGCATGCCCAGGACGAAGACGCTGGCTGGGCCGCCGGCGCCGCGTAGCGCCCAGGTCAGGCGCTGTTGCATGATCCCGCCGCCGGCGATGCGACCCAGCGCCAGGTCAGCGCCAAGGGCCGAGGCAATGGCGGTACTCGCCGAGGGCATGAGCATGGCGCCCGCCACCATGATCCGGCCGAAGTTCGAGGCCGGTTCGCGGATGACGCCGGCGCCTGTCCGGCACCAGTTTTCCGCGCTGCAGGATTTGGCGAACAGCAGGTCTTCGCGTGGCTTGGGCTGCGGCCATCGTTCCGGGGGCCTGCGAACCGGTTCGGGTTCCGGTTTCTGGCGTGGCATGGAACCGCCGCTTGAACCGCCGAACGCCATGCTCACCAATAACAAGTCGCCGTTCCTGACGGCCTTGACGATATCGATGCCTCCGTGGAGTCTCGAGTGTATTCGATACTGATCCGGCCCATAGACGGTGAGGCCGTTCATCAGCGCGCTCTCGACCGTAAGCGCGGCAACATCGGCAGCCACGGTCGACTCAAAGCCTTTTTCCTCCCACCTTATCAAGCGCATTGCGTTCCTTTGCGTTTCAAGTAGGCGGGCCATTCTGGTGAGGCGTTCCATGACCAGCAATGCAAGGACCGTTGCGGCATATGTCGGGCCAGTCGCACCGGCGCGCGGGTTCGCGGGTTGCTAGGCAGCACATATCCCCCGTGGCGAGGGAGCTTGCTCCCGCTGGGCTGCGCAGCAGCCCCCTGGCGGTGTGTCAGGAAAAAAAGGTTGGCAGGTTTGCGACTGCTGCGCAGCCGAGCGGGAGCAAGCTCCCTCGCCACGGGATTGATGTGGTTCAACGGATCGCGATGCGGCAGCGGTGGCTCACTCGAAGCTCAATACTTCACAGCCCTTGGCCTCGACCATGTCGCTGAATTCCGGCATGCGCGCCACAAACTCCGTCTCGAACGCCAGATACCGATCCTGCGCCGGCACATAACGAATCTCCGGCTTGATCCGCGGCAGGTCCTTGGACGTCAGCTTCAGCACCTGGTTGCTCCGTTGGTTCCAGAACCACGCCAGCGTGTGTGTGCCGAAAGTGTTGGCGCGATAGCTCCAAACCCACCAGTCGCCATGCCCACGCGCGACGTGTAGTTGTCCATGAAACGTGCGCAACGTGATCACCTGTTTGGGCTGGGTGACCAGCAGGCGGGTGTCCTGGCGCAGCTCACTGCCGAAGCCGTCCAGCGTCGCCTGGGTCTTGGCGCCGGTGATGAAGTTGAAGCGCCACGCCAGCAACACTGTCTCCTGATACCCCGCGTGCTCGAGGTTCTGCCGCGCGCCTTCGCTGAACAGCAGAATCTCGTCACCGCCCAGATACGCCGTGGCTGGCCGCAGCTTGTAGGCCTCGAATGGCATCGGTTTGGCGGCGATGGCCTGGTGCGGCGGGTCCAGGTTCCAGACCCAGCAGCGCTTGCCGTTGTGCTGCATGAACAGCAAGCGGCGGGGGCCGATGGGCAGGATTGTCAGCTCCTCCGAATCCTCGAAGATCACCTCGCTGCTGTCCCCCGTGATCCGCCAGATTCGCGTCAGATGCTCGGGCTGGTAAATACGCTGACGTTCGAAAATCTCCTCGTCCATCACGACACAAGGCTCTTCGAATGCCTGCCATTGCATTTCGGCAGGGCCGAAATCCTTGATGGCATCGCCCCGGAGGACCTCGTATTTGAACCGATCATCCGCATTGTAATCGCCGTGTTTGACCTGGCGCCTCCACAGGCTGCGCTGGGCGTTGGCGTCGATCAGCCGCAGATCGGCGCCGTCCACGCCATCAGCGCGCTGATCGAGCATGTCCTGTTCGGCGGGCGGCCATTGGTTGTAGTCGATCAGGAAGCACAGCCAACGGTTTTCGTCCTGCTCGGTAATCGCGGCCCAGCCGTTGCGGTAGTTGTATTCATGCACGTAGGTGGGGCCTGGATAGTCATGGACTTCCTGCAACCACTTGACTTTGCCGCGCTTGGGTTTGGCCGGCTTGGGTGCTTTTACCGCAGATGGCTCGATCAACGTCGCCGTGAACCTTGGCTCCCCGCGAGGGCTTTGCCAATGCTGGGCAAACGCCTCACGCTGATCGGAAGGAAAAATCACCGGCCGATAATCGTCGCCACCGGCATCCAGGTTCCACAAGTCATAACCCTGACCCGCCAACACCGGTGCCAACGCCTCGAAGCAGACCTCGGGCATCTCGTTGGACAGCTCATCCAACAACGCCTCGAATTCCGGTCCGGCAAACACACCGACGTCGGGATAGTAATGCTGCAACAGTCCGAGCAAGTCGCTGCCCGGTGTTTTCCAATCGATATGAACCAATGGATCAAAACGAGCTGCCATCACGGCTGTTTCCTTGTGGTTTCTCTGCGTATCCCAGCTGCACACCACCAACCTCAAGCAAACCAATAAGCCGATTTTGATTGATTGGTCGGGTACAGACTACTGTGGGGGCGAGGACGGCGACCAACCCCGTGGCGAGGGAGCTTGCTCCCGCTGGGCTGCGCAGCAGCCCCAACCCGGCCCACTCAACGCCCCGGAAACTCCCCCAGATAACAAACCGGCGAACTCGAATCCGCCCGCTTCTCAACCTCGTCCTCCAGCCACCGCGCCAACACCAGCGCATTATTCTCAACCGGCGACCTGGCCGCATACACCAACGTCAGCGTCCCGTCCCTCGCAATATCCACCAACTTCCACCAATGTTCCGGCCGGGCCGCCAGCTCTCGTCGATACGCCACATCGAACTCGGCAAACGAAACCGCCCCCGCCTTGAACGCCTTGCGCAACTCATGAGAAGGCCCAACTTCTGGCAGCCATGTATCGATCGCCAGCGCATCCTTGCGGCAATTGCGCGGCCACAGGCGATCAACCAGAACCCGCACGCCGTCCTCGGCGCTGGCGGTTTCGTAGGCGCGCTTGCATCGGATCATCAACGTCTGCCTGTCGAAGTGGGACCGCCTCAGCATAGGTCGCCCACGACGAGGCGACCAGCCTCCTTCCACCGCACTTTACCCACCCTTTGTGAAAAAAAGTTCACTCGATCCCTTCAATCAAAAGCCGCGGGCGCTCAAGCAAAGGTGCGCTCCGCAGGCGGCAGAGATGATGGCGCGGAGCACTGTGGGGATTTTCGAGCCGTCATCCGTCCGGAGGCGGTTTTCCATTTGATTTGTCGACAGCGAACCGCCTGGTCGTCATGGCACGGCCCGCCGTATTAAGGATGAGTGAACAAAAATGAACAGAGTTTACCGAGTCGTCTGGAATGCCGTGATGGGCGCATGGCAGGTGGCATCCGAGTTGGTCAAGAGCCACGGCAAGGACAAAAGCCGTACCTCGCTCAGCCTCGTCATCGGCGTGGGCGGCGGACTTTTCGCCTCGGTAGCGGCGGCGGGAGCGTTGCCCACCGGCGGCAACATCGTCGCGGGTAACGGCAGCATTCAGCAGAATGGCAGCAACATGGCCATTCATCAGGGCAGCGACAAGCTCGCGATCGACTGGCAGGGCTTTTCCGTCGGCAAAGGCAACACCGTCGAATTCGTCCAGCCTGGCAAGGCGTCGGTCGCCTTGAACCGTGTGCTGGGCTCGGACGTGTCGGTAATCCAGGGCGCGCTGAAAGCCAACGGCCAGGTGTTCCTGGTCAACCCCAACGGCGTATTGTTTACCCCCGGCGCACAGGTTGATGTGGGCGGCCTGGTGGCCTCCACGCTCAACTTGAGCACCGAAGATTTTCTCGCTGGCAACTACCGTTTCAGTGGCAACAGTGCCGCCTCGGTGGTCAACCAGGGCAACATCAATGCAGCGCAGGGCGGCACCATTGCCTTGATCGCCGCAAAAATCGTCAACGAAGGCAATATCACCGCGCACAAGGGCAATGTCCTGCTCGGCGCCGGCAGTGTCGTGACGCTCGACCTGGGCGGGCCGGTGCAACTGGAAGTGAAAGAAGGCGCGCTTCAAGCGTTGATCGAAAACGGCGGTGCCATTCGTGCCGATGCCGGCCGCATCCTGCTGACCGCCCGTGCGGCGGAAACCCTCGCAAGCACCGTCATCAACAACACCGGGTTGATCGAAGCGCGTTCCCTGGACATCGGTGAAAACGGCCTGGTCACGCTGATGGGTGACCATGGCGATGTGCAAGTCGCTGGGCGTATCGATGTGTCCTCCGACACCGCCAAGGGCGGCAAGATCGTCGTGACTGGCGAGCGCGTGGCGATCAAGGCAGGCGCCGGGCTCGACGCCACCGGCGCCAAGGGCGGCGGCGAAATCAATGTGGGCGGCAGCTGGCAAGGCAAGGACCCGTCGATCAAACAGGCCAGCCAGACCACCATCGCCGCAGGTGCCGTGCTCGACGCATCGGCCACCGACAACGGCAAGGGCGGTACCGTGGTGACCTGGTCGGATGTCAAGAAAGCGGGCAGCGTGACCCGCGTGGACGGCACCCTGAAAGCCACCGGCGGCGCCAAGGGCGGCGACGGCGGCAAGATCGAGACCAGCGGTGCGAAGCTGGCGGTGAGCAAGGCGGCCGATGCTTCGGCTAAAAACGGCAAGGGCGGCTTGTGGTTGCTCGACCCGGACAGCGTCACGGTGGGGCCGGGTAACGGAGGGTTGACCGGCGGCGCCAACGGGACAGAAGCCACGGTTGGCTTCAACGCGATCGATACGGCCCTGGCCGGTGGCACCGACGTGGCGATCAAGGCCGACAACAGCATCCACTGGAATGGCGACTACACCCCGTCGAGCATCAGCGGTGAGCGGACGCTGACCTTGCAGTCCGGACACAACGACGGCGGAACCGGCCGCTACGTCTTCGGCAATATTTTCCTCAACGGTGATATCGACGCCAGTGGCGCCGGCAATGGCAACAGCCTCGCGTTGATTCTCAACGGCAAGATCGCGCTCAACACCGATGTGAGCTTGAAGAGCAACGGCGGCAATGTCGTGTTTGCCGGCGTGGTGGACTCCGACGCGGTGGCCAACAACCGCCAACTGCGTGTCGATGCCGGTTCAGGTTCGATCATCTTCAGCGACATGGTCGGCGGTAACAGCGCGTTGGGCTCGCTGTACGCGACCACCAGTGGCGCCGGCAAAACCTATATCAACGGCGCGAAAGTCTTCACCAGCGGCGAGCAGGTCTACACCGGCGCCGTCGAGCTGGGCACTTCGCAGTTCCTGAACGCCGACTTCGAAAACGGCCTGGTCGGCTGGCAGACGTCCATCGCCCAGTTCTTCACCGGCGTCACCGTGGTCGACGGCGTGGTATCGCCAGATGACCCGACGCTCCCGACCACCTCGCCAACCAACGGCAATGCGCCGAGTGTTTCGCCTGGCGACCAGGGCGACATGAACTACAAACCGCTCACCCCGGTTGCCGCCGCTGGCCAGGGCAAGGACGGCGGCGCTGCGCTGCTGCTGGGTACCGAGAACAATTCCAACTGCCTCAACGCGCCCGCCGGTTGCATCATGCGCGGCCCTTCGGTCGTGAGCGAGGGCACGGTTTCGCTGGCGGCAGGGGAAGCGGTCAGTTTCGATTACAAACCGGTCGCTGGCGGTGACACCTACGATGTCTTCGGCTATCTGTTGAACGTCAACACCGGCGAATACCAGATCATCCTGAACGAAACGGGTAACGGTACCGGCGCGGTGAATTGGCAAACCCGCACGGCAACGGCTGATAGGGCTGGCACATACAAGTTCGTCTTCGTTTCTGGCAGCTTCGACCAGACCGCCGGCAAGCAGGTCGGTGGCTCGCTGTACGTCGACAACATCAAGACCAACACCTCGGGCAGCAAGGGCCTGCAGGGCAGTTCGATCACGTTCAACGGCAGCCTCAACAGCACCGATAACAACCTGGCCATCAAGGCGGACGATATCAACTTCAACGGTGGCGTTGGCAGCGTCACCGGCAACGGCAGCATCGCCCTTGAAACCAACACCCCGAGCAAGAACATTGCCGTGGGCGGCAGCACCGGCGATGCCCCCGGAGCGTTGGAGCTGACCGGCACCGACATCGGCGCGCTGAGCGACGGGTTCACTTCCGTCAAGATCGGTGGCGCCGACATGACCGGTGACATCAACGTCATCGAGCAAACCCGCTTCAATGACAGCCTGGTCCTCGATGCCGGTACCGGCAATATCCACATCAATGACCAACTGACCGTGGCGGACGCACCGGGCACCGGTAACGATGACAACAAACCGGCTCCGGTCCTGGCGTTGCAAAGCAATGGCGGCAAGATCGACCAGACCGCTGGCGGCGCCATTGTTGCCGATGGCCTGGTGCTGTTGGGTAACGGTGCCGTCCATGACCTGGACAACGCCGGCAACGACGTCAATACCATCGCCAGCAACACCGGCACGGTCAGCTTTGCCGATGTCGATGACCTGACCGTTGGCGTTGTGACCATTCCCGACAGCCAGACTCCGGCAAACCCGCAAGGCGTACCGGTTGCCGGCATGACCCAGACCGGTGACCTGAACCTTGTCTCTGACACCCTCACCGTCGGCCAGGCCTTGGTCACCCAGGGCGATACGAGCCTGACCGCCGACGAAATCGACCTCGCTGCGAGCGTCGCCGGTGGCGGCAGCCTCACCCTGCAGCAGAAGACCGATGGCCTGGATATCCACCTGGGCGGCAGCGACGATCCGGAAGTCACCGGGCCAAACGATCCGCTGGTGCTGTCTGACGCCGACCTGGCCAATATCCAGGATGGCTTCGACAAGGTCGTCATCGGTAACGACAAGACGCGCAACATCACCGTCGACGATGAAGGCGCGACCTTCAAGGACGACCTGGCCCTGGTCGCAAACGGCGTCCTCGACCTGCTGGGCAATCTGGCGCTCAAGGACCCCGAAGGCAGCGATGAAGACGGCGCCACCGGCAAGGGCCTGACCCTGAGCGTCGACGCGGGCAAAGGCGCGACCCAGGCAACTGGTGCGACCATTACCGCAGACGAACTGGCCTTGCGCGGCGAAGGTGACTTCAACCTGGGCAAGGGCGGGCATGACGTGAGTGTCATCGCCGCGGATGTCGGCAGCCTGAAATTCGCCGGCAACGGTGACCTGACGGTGGGCGTCGTGGGCGGTACCGTGGGGATCACCTCCGATGAGGCGGTCACCCTGAAAACCGATCACGACCTGACGCTGGCCAAAGGCATCACCATTGATAACGGCCCACGGGATGACGCCAACAATGGCGAAACCCGTGCCGACGACATCATCACCCTGGAAGTAGGGGGCAACACCACCCAGTCCAGCGACGTCGGGGCCAAGCTGGATGCCAGCGGCCTGGTACTGCTGGGCGGCAACTACGAGTTGAACAATTCAGACAACGTGATCGGCGATATCGCCAGCGAGGCGGGCAAAGTCCGCTTCAACAACAGCGGCGACCTCAAGGTGGGCACGCTGACCGCGACCCATGCCGACGGCACGCAAACCAGCCTCACCGGCGTGAACAACACGGGTGATGTCAGCATCGGCACCCAAGGCAATCTGGCAATCAACGAAGTGCTAGCCACCAGCGGCAACGTGTTTCTCAACGTCGACGGAAAGACCACGCAGGACAGCAACGGCAACATCACTGCCGACGGCCTCGCCCTCAACGGCGGCGACTTCGAGTTGCGCAACAACGGCAACGTAGTGGGTGATATCGCCAGCGAGGCCGGCAAGGTCGCCTTCAACAACACCGGCAACCTCAAGGTTGGCACGCTGACTGAAACCGATGGCAGCGGCAACGTGGTCAAGACCACGACTGGCGTGAACAACACTGGCGACGTGAGCATCGGCACCCAAGGCGATCTTGCGATAAACGAAGGGCTCGCCACCAGCGGCAACGTGTTCCTCAACATCGGCGGCAAAACCACTCAGGACGGCAACGGCAACATCACTGCAGACGGCCTCGCGCTCAACGGCGGCGATTTCGAGTTGCGCAACAACGGCAACGTGGTCGGTGATATCGCCAGTGAGGCGGGCAAGGTTGCGTTCAACAACACCGGCAACCTGAAGGTCGGCACGCTGACTGAAACCGACGGCAACGGCAACGTGGTCAGGACCACCACCGGCGTCAACAACAGCGGTGACGTGAGCATCGGCACTCAAGGCAATCTGGCGATCAACGAAGGGCTCGCCACCAGCGGCAACGTGTTCCTCAACATCGGCGGCAAGACCACCCAGGACGGCAACGGCAACATCACCGCCGACGGCCTGGCCCTCAAGGGTGGTGATTTCGACCTGCGCAATGCCAGCAACTGGGTCGGCGATATCGCCAGCCGAGCGAAGGACGTCAACTTCGTCAACCGCAGCGACGTCACCGTCGGCAGGTTGACCGAGACGGCACTGGACGGCACCCAGCTGGACCAGATCGTCGGCATCGGCAACACCGGCAAGGTCCAGGTCGTAACGACGACCGGCAACATCACCCTGGCCGAGAACGTCAGCACCACCAGTAACGCTTCCGATGCGATCGTGCTCAACGCCGGTCAATCGGCTTCGGCGGGCGTGGCCGCGGGCGGTGATGTGAAGGCTAATGCCGGCGTGACCGTGTCTACCGGCGTTGGTGGTCGGGCGGTGATCTACACCGGCAGCCTGGCCGGTAGCACCCGGATGGTCGATGTGGTCGGCAGTGGCAGCGGCAATTTCCGCTATAACAGCGACGAGCAGCAGAGCAACTTCGGCAGGGCGTTGGGCAACAGCGGCGTGCATGCCGTGTACCGCGAGCAACCGACCCTGGTGGTTTCCACCAACGGTACGACCACCCAGACCAAGGTGTTCGACGGCAGCACCACCTTCGACGGCGGCGGTATCGGCGGTTATGACGCCAACGGTCTGTGGAACGGCGACACCAAGCAGATGCTCGGCAACCCGCTGTACTCGGTGGGGACTTCCGGCCCAGGCTCGCACCTGATCAACATCGGTGGGCTGGCAGACCTGGGTTACCTGATCGTCAGCAACCCGGCCAACGCCAACCTCACCGTGAGCTCGTCCATTGACTATGAGGCCGTCCGGCAGAGCGTCGCCGATGCAACCCGCGTTGGCGCGCAGCAGAATTCGCCGCATGCCCCGGAGCTCGATCCGGCCCAGCCGAAACCGGCTGACTGGTCTGACTACGGCGTCGAGGACGGCGGTCTCCTGCTGGTGGACCAGGGCGGCACTCGGGCGAACGGCAATGCGGGCGACAGCGATTCGGCCGCCCAGGCCGAGGACACCGCCAGCGAGCGGGAACTGGCCGGGAACGTCTGCTCCGACGGCGGGGTATCCGCCGGCGGCGCGTGTGCGGCCTATCCGCCGCAGACCGTGTTCGTCGTACGCGGCGGTGTGCGCTTGCCAAGCCTGGCCATGCGTCCCTGAACCCTGACATCCACCTTTTCATTTGAAGGAGCCCCCTGGCCACGTCCGCGGACGTGGTCATGGGCTCAGGCAAGCCGAATTTTTCGAGATTGATCCAATGCATAACAAATTGATGTCCTGCGCCGCCGGTCTGGCGTTGTTGTCCACTTCCCCGGCCTGGGCGGCGACTCTGCCGGCACGCCCGATTCCCGACGCCGGTCGCATCCTGCAGGAATTGCCGATTCCGCAGCAGGAGCTGCCGCAAAGCATTCGCCTGGATGTCGAGGCACCACAGCCGGCACAGGAAAAAGTCGGCGGCGCCAAAGTCCAGCTCAACGCCGTGCGCTTCACCGACAACACCCGCATCGACGAGGCCAGCCTGCAACGCGTCGTTGCCCCGGCCATCGGTCAGGCCCTTGATCTGGATGCGCTGCGCGAAGTGGCCCGGCAGGTCACGCTTTACTACCGCGAGCAAGGCTACCCCTTCGCCCGCGCCTACCTGCCGGCACAACGCATGGAAAAAGGCGAGCTGACCATCGCCGTGATCGAAGGCCGCTATGGCAAAGTCACCGCCGTCAACAACGATGCAAAACTGGCCGCCCAGGCGCAGCCGTTCCTGGATGACTTGCAGCCGGGCGACGTGATCGAGCGTGAGCGCCTGGAGCGCAGCATATTGGTGCTCTCCGACTTGCCGGGCGTGGCAGTTCGTCCGGTCATCCGTCCGGGTGAAGCGCTCGGCACCGGAGACCTCAATGCCCAGGTGAGCAAAACCGAGGCCTTCGAGGGCAAGGCCACGCTGGACAACCACGGCAACCGCTATTCGGGGCGCAATCGCCTGACGGTACAAGGCGACTGGAACAGCCCGCTGATGTTGGGCGATCGCCTCAGCGCCGCGGTGATGGCGACCGATGAAGACCTGTATTTCGGCAGTCTCGGCTACTCGATGCCACTGGGCACCTCTGGCCTGCGTGGCAACGTCGGTTACGCCCAGAGCTCTTATGACCTGGGCGCCGAATTCGCCGACCTGGGGGCGACCGGTACCGCCGAAGTCAGCAGCATCGGCCTGAGCTATCCACTGCTGCGCAGCAACCAGGCGAACCTCATGCTGGCCGGGCAGTACCAGCACAAGGACCTTGAAGACAAATACGAAGTGCTCGGCCTGAGCTTTGAAAAAAGCAGCAACTCGCTGCCCATCAGCTTGCAGTTTGACGTCAGGGACACTTTGTTGGGCGGCGGCATCACCTACGGCGGCGCGACGTTGACCTACGGTGACCTGAAGCTGGATTCGGCCCTGCGCGAAGGCGACCGTCAGACCGCCCAGACCGAAGGCGACTTCAGCAAAGTGAATGTCGACCTCGCCCGCCTGCAAACGCTGCCGGCCAACTTCACGCTCTTCGCCCGTTTCCTCGGCCAGTGGAGCAACGACAACCTCGACTCCTCCGAAGATTTCAGCCTCGGTGGCATCGATGGCGTACGTGCTTATCCACAAAGCGAAGGCTCGGGCGACGAAGGCATGCTGACCCAGATCGAGCTTCGCTACCCGATCGAGAAGCTCACGCCTTACCTGTTCTGGGACGCCGGCAAGGTGCGCATCAACCACAACGAGTGGGCCGATGAGGAAAACACCCGCAGCATCTCCGGCGGCGGTGTCGGCTTGCGCGCTCAATACGGCCAGCTGTCGTTCGACGCAACGGTCGCGTGGCGCCACTCCGGCGGCGAAGCGCAAAGCGATACACGCCAGGAAAACCCGCAACTGCTCGCTCAGATCGGCTACTCGTTCTGATTGCATAAAGCCCCCGTGGCGAGGGAGCTTGCTCCCGCTGGGCTGCGAAGCGGCCCCTGAACCAGGCACCTCGGTGTGTCAGGAAAATCGGGTTTGCTGCTTTGGGGCTGCTGTGCAGCCCAGCGGGAGCAAGCTCCCTCGCCACGGGTTGAGTGAACAGCATCAACTGCGTCGGCCATCTCGCCTGTTGGATTCAATCAAAACTCGCCTGGGCTGATGTCCAGGCGCAGCCAATCGTGCTTGCCATCCCTCCACCGGATCTGAAATAGAAACCGAATCCCTGTGGGACGGGCCTGCCCGCGAATCGACGGTGGCAACACTGTTCATTCAAGGATTCACGCTAACCCCGTGGCGAGGGGGCTTGCTCCCGCTGGGCTGCGAAGCGGCCCCTGAACCAGGCACCTCGGTGTGTCAGGAAAATTAGGCTTGCTGCTTTGGGCTGCTGCGCAGCCCAGCGGGAGCAAGCTCCCTCGCCACGGGTTGAGTGAACAGCATCAACTGCGTCGGCCATCTCGCCTGTTGGATTCAATCAAAACTCGCCTGGGCTGACGTCCAGGCGCAGCCAATCGTGCTTGCCATCCCTCCACCGGATCTGAAAAAGAAACCGAATTCCTGTGGGAGCGGGCCTGCCCGCGAATCGACGGTGGCAACACTGTTCATTCAAGTATTCACACTAACCCCGTGGCGAGGGAGCTTGCTCCCGCTGGGCTGCGAAGCGGCCGCTGAACCAGGCACCTCGGTGTGTCAGGAAAATTGGGTTTGCTACTTTGGGGCTGCTGTGCAGCCCAGCGGGAGCAAGCTCCCTCGCCACAGGGTTTAGCGAACGGCATCCCCGCGCATCAGTGAACGCCCCAAATCGTACGACCGTTTATCGCCCGTCAAAAATTTGGTAGCTTCAGTTCTCGCTTTACCTGCCGCTATATCGATTTGTTGCCGGCCCGGTACATAATTCCTCGCTTGGCAATTCGCGACAGTGACCTGGCTGAACACAACAAGAGACCTGGCGAATGGACAACGGACGATACGAAAGGCCGGCAGCGGCGGCAGGGGGCTCGGCGGCGTCCGACGCGTTGCCGCATATCCTGCTGATCGACGATGTCCCTGAAGACATCCGCGCCACGCTCATCCTGTTGAAGACCCAGCCCTGGCGCATCTCCCTGGCCAGCGACGCCTATCAAGGCTATCAACGGGCACTCGCCCTGCGCCCGGACCTGATCGTGCTGGATGTGCACATGCCGCAAATGGACGGCTTCAGCCTGTGCCGGCTGTTGCGCGAGGCACCGGCCACCCGGCAGACGCCGATCCTGTTCCTGTCGTCGGCGAATACTTCATTGGAGCGCCTCGAAGGGCTGACGGTCGGCGCGGTGGACTACATTCCCAAATCCTGCGCCCCCGAAGAGGTGCTGGCGCGGATCAAGATCCACCTGCAACTGACCTGGCGCGCGCCACCGGCACTCCACGAAAGACCGGCCGATCCGGAACCGCAAGGCGATGAAATCGTGCTGCGCGCGGCGATGCGCCTGATCGAAAACCAATTGGACGACATGCCGTCCCTCGGCATTCTCGCGCAAAAAGTCGGCACCCATGAAAAACGCCTCTCGGCGATTTTTCGCGAACACCTGGGGATGACCGTGTTTGCCTATATCCGCGACGCCCGCTTGCGGCGCGGCCAGGATCTGCTCGCCGAAAGCGCCATGAGCGTGCAAGACGTCGCCGAACTGGTGGGTTTTCGCAACGCCTGCAATTTCACCACGGCGTTCCGCCAGCGAATCGGCATGACGCCCAGTCAGTTTCGCCAGCAGACCCTGGGCACCAGCGAAATCGAGTCGGCCGGGCGCGCCTGATGCGGCTACTACAGTTTTTCTTGCTGACGATAACGATGTTATCCACAGGCCTGCTGCGCGCGGCGCCTGTGGATATCTGCCGGGCTGACCAACTGGACCTGATGCCCTCGGCGCAGATTTTCGAAGACGCCCAGGCCAATCTGAGCCTGGAACGCGTCGCTCAACTGCCCGAAAACGCTTTCAAAGCTGCAACCGCGCACTGGCCGACCCAGGGCTATAGCCGGTCCGCGTTCTGGTTGAAATGGCAGTTCACCAATTCGAGCGCTGAGGCGTGCTCGCGCATGCTGGTCGTCGGGGCGCCGCGCCTGGAAGACATTCGCGTCTATCAGCCGGGGCATGACGCCCATGCCGGCGGCGCCTATCCCTTGGCCGAATGGCCGCAGCCGGCGGCGCGTCAGCCGGCATTCCCGGTAACGTTGGCGGCAGGGCAGAGCACCACGGTGTTCGTCCGGGTGACGAGCAACTTCCAGATGCTGCTGGAGCCGGAACTGTGGTCCGAAGCGGCGCTGCTGCGCAGTCAGCAACAGACGTACCTGAGCGACGGGCTCACCCTCGGCATCGTCCTGCTGGTCGTCCCGTTCGGCCTGATCGTCGGCTGGATCCTCCGTTCGCGACTGCTCAGCGTGAACGCCGGCGCGGTCCTCAGCTACATCCTGCTGACCTGCATCCTTAACGGATATTTGATCTACTGGCCGAGCGCGCTGGGTTGGACGCGTGAGCTGCTGACCTGCGCCAGCGCGATCTCTTTCGTCCTGTTCCTGGCCTACTTCCGCGTGCTGCTGCAGGTATCCCAACTGCCCAGGATCATCGCTTGGAGCTATTGGGTGCCGCTGTTGGGCTGCATCTTCGGCCGGCTCTGGTGGCTCAAGGTCGATCCGGTCCAGGGCGCGCTGTTAGTCCAGATAGCCCTGTTCAGTTTTTATGGTGTGCTGCTCGCCACGCTGTTCATGGCCTGGCGCAGACGCCTGAGCTACAGCTGGATGGCCTGGCTGGTGCCGGCGCTATTGCTTGGGCAACTGCTGATGCGGATTTTCTTCCCTCAAGAACAATTGCCCTGGCAGTCTCCGCAGAGCAAGTACAGCTTGTCGTCGACCCTGGCCGGCGTGGTCCTGCTGGTGTGTACGTTGCTCATGGAAGTCGCCCGTAGCCGCAACCGCGAGAAGCACGCCCTGTCCACCCTAGAACAACAACGCCAGGCCGAACACGAACGGCTGGAAAGCACCGTGGCGCTGCGCACCTCGCAACTGCGTGAATCCCTGGCGGCCCGCAGCGCGTTGATGGCACGGATCAGCCACGACCTGCGTTCGCCGCTGGTGCGCATCATCGACTACGCACGCCTGCTGCACGCCGGGCCCAACCGCGACTATCAAGCGACGATCGAGCGCAACGCCCGCCAGCAACTGGAGCTGATCGACGAAATGCTCGAGTTTTCCCGTGGCGAGCTGGAGCAGATGCAACTGACCCTCGCACCGGGCTACCTGTACGGCTTCCTCAACGAGATCGCCGACGAGGCGGGTTTCCTCGCCGCGCGCCAGGGCAATACTTTCGAGGGGAACTTGGCCGATGACCTGCCGCCGCTGGTGGAAGCCGACTTCAAACGCCTTCGGCAGGTGCTCATGAACCTGCTGGCGAACGCGGCGAAATTCACCCGCGATGGCCAGATCCGCTTTGAAGTGAGCGCAGGTCCAGGCGCCACCGCCGGCACCGTGGAACTGCACTTCAACGTGATCGACAGCGGCATCGGCATCGACCCGCAAGAATTCGAACAACTGCTGCAACCGTTCCGCCGCGGCCGTAATGCGCAGCGCTACGAAGGCAGCGGGCTCGGTCTGTCCATCGTCACGCAATTGCTCGAACGCATGGACAGTCGCCTCGAACCCCAGGCCATCGGGCAGGGCAGCCACTTCAGTTTTCGCCTGCAACTCAAATGCGCCGAGGAACACGACCTCGAAAACGGCATCGTCGACAACAACCCCGCGCCGTTTGATGGCCAGGGCAAGCACGTGCTGCTGGTAGATGACATCGAGCAGAACAGCGAGTGGCTCTACGATCTGCTGGCCGGCTACGGCTTTGACGTGAGCATCGCGACCCACGGCGAAGCGGCCTTGGCCTGCCTGGCCGAACAACCGGTCGACCTGCTGATCAGCGACCAGATGATGCCCGGCATGGACGGTTGGGAACTGCTGCGACAAGTGCGCAAGCGCTGGCGTCATCTGCCCGTGATGCTTTATTCGGCGGTGCCGCCACGCAGGCCGCAGGATTATCCAGAGGATCTGGAGTTCAACGCGGTACTGCTCAAACCCGCCGACAGCCGCGAACTGCTGGCGTGGGTCAAGGCACTGGCCTGCCCGGACACGGCGCGTCGTGCGTTGGCTCGGGAGTTCTAGGATGCCGGGTTTGAGTTACCGCTTGCTCTTGATCGGCAGTCTTTCAGCATGGCCTTGGGCATCGGTGACTGCCGGCGAAGAAGCGCCCAGCGCCCTCACGCTCGACGAAACCACGGTGACCGCCCGACGCCGCGAAGAAGACCCGCAGGACGTGCCGATCCCGATCAACGTCCTCTACGGCGAACAGTTGAACGAGGCCGGCCTGCACTCGCTTCGAGACATTCAACAGCGTGTGCCCGGCCTGATCGTCTCCGGCCATGACGCCCGTTACGCCGGTTTCGGCCTGCGCGGCTTCGGCGCCACCGCCTACAACGATGGCCTGGAAGGCAGCGTCGGCACCTATGTCGATGGCGTCTACCAGGCGCGCCAGGGCATGGCCTTCACCGAGCTGATGGACATCGAGCGCATCGAAGTCCTGCGCGGGCCGCAAGGCACTTTGTTCGGCAAGAACACCACCGCCGGCGCCTTGAACATCATCAGCCGCCAGCCGACCTTTCAGCCTGAAGCCAACCTGGAAGCCAGCTATGGCGAGCGCGGTCTGCGTGAGTTTCGCGGGACGATTTCCGGGCCGCTGCAGGACGACGTGCTGGCCGGCCGACTCAACGTTTTCGACAGCGCGGCCGAGGGCAGCGTCGAAAACCTGCAAGACGGCAGCCGCCTCGGCGACGCCGACAGCCAGGGCCTGCGCGGCCAGTTGCTGTGGACGCCGACCCCGGACTTCAGCGCTCGGCTGATCGCCGACTACGCCGAGCAAAACGAAGCCGGCAACGTCCTGTTGGCCAATCATTACAGCCAGCAAACCCGCAAGCGCGCCCAGTTCATCGGTTATCCGCTGGCGGAGCCCGACCCTTACAAACGCGAGACCCGCATCGACGCGCCGGGCCGTCCGCGGACCGTGCAGAACGGCGTGTCGCTGGAATTGAACTGGGATCTCGACGAGGCGATGCGCTTCACCAGCATCACCGCTTATCGCGACTGGGACTACCGCGCGACCCGCGACGGCGACAGCACCGCGCTGGCGGTGGCGCAGTCCGAAACCGAGCTCGGCCATCGGCAGTTCAGCCAGGAATGGCGCCTGTCCGGCACGGCCGGTTCGTCCGTCGACTACGTCGTCGGCCTCTACTATCTGCGCCAGCAGCTTGACCGTGATATCGATGCCGAATTCGGCAAGGACGCCGCGCCCTGGTTCGTCGGTGATCAGCTCGACCAACTGAAAAAACTCTTCGGCATCAATTTCACCGATCCGAGGCAGGTGCCTTCGATGCTGCTCAATGGCGCCCGACAACATTACGACGGCGAGCAGAAGGGCGACAGCCGAGCGATTTTCGGCCAGCTCTCCTGGCGCCCGATCGACCCGCTGGAACTCACCGGCGGCCTGCGCTACAGCCATGAGCGCAAGGACGGCTGGATCTCCCGCGACGTCAGCAACCTCGCCCCGCTGACCGGCTTGCCGCCGGTGTTCCAGGCTGGTGGACAATTGCTGCGCGACATCGCCCTCGGCCGTGGTTATTACCGCGAGGACTCGATCGAAGAACACAACGTCTCCAGCCTCGCCAGCGCCAGCTACCGTTTCAGCGAAGCGGTGATGGGCTACGTCAGCTGGTCGCGGGGCTACAAGGCCGGCGGCATCAACTTCGACGTGGTCGGCCCGTTCACCGCGCCGACCTTCGAGCCGGAGCGGGCCACGTCCCTGGAACTGGGCGTGAAAACGCGCTTCTGGAACGAGCGCGCGTTGCTCGACCTTGCCGTCTACCAGACCGACGTCGACAACTACCAGGCGCTCACCTACAGCCCGCCGACCTCGCTGTTCGCGCCGCCGCTGCGGGACAATCTGATCAACGTCGGCAAAGTCCGCCTGCGCGGCATCGAACTGGATTCCGCCTGGCAACTCACCTCGCAACTCACCGGGCGCCTCGGCCTGGCCTGGAGCGATGCGCGCTACCGCAGCTTCCCCAACGCGCCGTGCCCGCCGGCCTCGGGCCAATGGACCTGCGACCTCAGCGGCGACCGCCTCTACAACGCGCCGGAATGGAACCTCAGCAGCGGCCTCGACCATACCCATCCGCTGCCCTACGGGTTGGAAGCTTTCAGCGGCATCGACTACAGCTTTCGCACCGGCTACTACGGCACCCTCGAAGGCGGCGAAGGCAGCTATCAACCGAGCTACGGCCTGACCAACCTGCGCCTCGGCCTGCGCAGCCAGGACCGCGCCTGGGAAGTGGAAGGCTGGGTGCGCAACGTCTTCGACCGCAACTACATCACCGCCGTCTATTCACTGCTCGGCGCCGGTGACTACGGCGTCATGACCGGCAGCGAACGCACCCTCGGCACCACCGTCAGACTTCGCTATTGACCGAAATGAACCGCGTCGGGCAGAACGCCAGACGATTACCGCCGGCCTTCTTCGACAGGTACATCGCCTGATCCGCCTTGCTGATCAGCGCATCGACCTCCAGCCCATGCTCAGGGTAAAACGCCACGCCGATACTCGCGGCAATCTCCACCGTCTGCGCACCAATCAGGATCGGCGCATTCGCCGCCGCCAGCATCCGCTTGAGCAACGGTTCGCTGTCCTCCACCTCCTGCAAACCCACCAGCCCGGCAACAAACTCATCACCGCCGAGGCGTGCCAACGTATCGCCCTCACGCAACGTCGCGTTGATCCGCGCCGCGACAATCTGCAACACCCGATCGCCCCAGTCATGGCCATAGCTGTCGTTCAGCGCCTTGAACCCATCCAGGTCAATAAACGCGATCGCCACCTTCTGCTGATGCAGGCGCGCCTTGCCCAGCGCCTGACGCATCCGCTCGGCCAGCAACAAGCGATTGGGTAACTGCGTGAGCGCGTCATACCGCGCATCCCGCTCCAGCAACTGCAAGCGCTGCTTCATCTGCGTCATGTCGCTGCACAGCGCCACGTAGTGCTGAACGTTGCCGTGACGGTCATGCACCGCGCTGATGCTGATCCGCGACGTCATCTCCCGGCCATCCTTGTGGCTGCTTTGAATCTCACCGGACCAATGCCCGTGGAAATCCAGCGCATTTTTCATCGGCGCATAAAACGCCGCGAGCCGCCGCACCATGCGATGAGAATTCAACTCCCGCCCCAGCACCTCGTCCTGCGCGTAACCGGTAAGCCGCGTAAACGCCTCGTTCACGCCGATGACCCGACCAAACGCATCGACCATGATCACCCCGTCGCGGGCATGGCTGAACACCGTCGCGGCCAGCTCCGGGCAAACGTCGCTGAGGTGACGGTCCAGCGCGCCTTCGTCACGGGGCGCGGGCCAAGTCCTGGAATCAAAACCCTGCTGCGCCAGATAGGCGGCCAGGGAAGAAAGGGATTTATGCAGACGGGTCAGGGCACTCGTAGCGAGCCTGGAATTGAGGCAATAGCTGCGAATGAAGGTGCGTAGGTTCATGGGAGGTACACGGTGCTCGGGTTGCAGCGGTTGGGGGTGAGTGGAGGCGGGCATTATCGGGGAGGGGGAGTGGAGGGGCGTTTGCTGGAGGGGATGGGGGCTTTGCGGGAGGGGAAAGGTTGGAAAGATTTTTTGTGTGTGGGTTTCGGGCATGTCAGCCGGGCAATTTACGACCCTGAAAGTCCACGCGGTCTAAAACAACCCAGGGCTGCATAGGATCAGGGGCCAGTTGCACTTCCCATGAGCCAGGGTGAGCGTAGTTTTTTATTGGAGCAATAGCGGCAGGTTGCGATGGACCCCTGATGAGTTGCACGTCCCATTGATCAGGCGATGCATAGTTGTAAATAGGGCGCAAGGCGGTGCTACTTCGAGCTGTAGAAGCGTTACTGACTGGAGTACTGAGGGTTTCAATTGCGAGCTCCCTTGACCGGGTCATAGGCGCCCCAATCGGAGGGCGATTTGACGCCAAAGCGGCTGGTTGCTCCGTAGCTGCACGGTGGGATGCTGCTGCTTGCCTTGCTCTTTGCGTTGTACTTTTTGCTGGTGTTGTTATCGCTTTTGTTTTTTTTATACCGCCCACGCTTTTTTGAATCCGTTTCAGCGCGCCGGAAATGTTCGATTGGTTGAAAAGCCTGCGTGCAAAAAAGAAAAGTTTCACTCTGCCTGACGGATCCATGTAGTTGATTGGGTCATTCCCGCAATAGGCATAAGCATTGATGCCGCCTTTTCCGAATGGGCTGAAGCTGTCCGGATTGTTAAAGCGCATCAGCACCGGGTTGTACGCTCGGTAACCTTGTCCCAATAAGTAATGACCGGTCACCGGATCAGGCCGTTCGCCGTTAAATCCTAGCAAGCTCAGTGATCCGTCTGCCGCCGGGCGATGGCCGTAAGGGCTGTAGACCTGCGGAAGATTGAAGGTAGGGTGGACGTTATACAGCACAGTTTTTTGCAGATCAGTGGCGAGTAAAGTGATGGTGTCGCCGGGTTTTACCTCGGCAAGTGATGTGTTGCCCTGTTCGAAAAAGCACGTCGTTCTCTCTCCCTGAACTTCGGTCGCAATACGAGTGCGGTTGTAAAAACGTTGTATCGAATGAGCGCTGATCAAGCGATCCAGCGGATCGTATTGATAGACGTTGATGGAGGGCGCGGGCGGGACACTCATTTGGCAGGCTCCAGCGACACTGATCTCCTATCAGCGTCCGCTTGTTTATCAAGCTTGTATAGCTAGCAGTTCTGTTAGGTTTTTGAAGCTTTGCCCGCCGTCAGCCCAGACCGCGCCTCATATAGCAAACCGCAACTGTAACGAGTTCCCCCGTCGTGAGCGCCTCGCACCGAAGCTGGAGCCGTGTCAGTAACGACTGACAGACGCTAGCAACAATGGCCCGCCAGCCCACAGCGCCTTGCGCCGTTGCCTACAACTACGCCAGAATCCGCCGACTTGTGCGCCTTGGGTGGTGTCGGTAGCTTGGGTCCTGTCACTGCTCATCAGTGATCGGGTTTAGTCGCCCGACGTTGCTAAGTCGCTCAAGCGTCCATCAGTCAGGTATCCCCATCCCTGCACTCGATGGTGGCTGTGCGCAGGGCGCCTCCGGGCGCGCCGATTTCTTAGCTCGTCGGTCGACTAACCTGCGTACAGTTGCCTCTCAATCGTTTAGTCGCGAACGGGTCGTAGCCTCAACCAGAGAGAGCTAAGACCATGGTCAAAATTAGACCGAACCTTGTTCGACACGGGAAAGTTTCATCAGTCCAATGCAACGATGCCGTTTTTGGGAACGTTCACGAACGGCAACGCACTGCATCGTTGATGATGGGCTTCAAGGGCCAGTGCCTCGTACCAATGCAAATAGCCATTCAACATGTGTTTGGGGATGTTTGAGCCACGCAGCGGAAAGAACGCCACGGACAACTGTTTTTCCTTCTTGTCATGCCAGCGCCATCCAGCCGAATGGCCAGGAGCCTGGGCACCCCAAAGACCTGCAGACCTGGCAAATTGCCCCATGCGAAACTTGAAACTGGTCGTTTGCCCGATGTACTGGACGGTCGGATTGTCAGGAGCCACCTTCCCGGTGGCTCTCCAGGCAATGCAGTAGACACCCTTCGCTGCAACCATCTGCGCGAGAACGGGGTCCACGCCGGCGGATCTTTTGCCGACCCCGGGCCAGAAGCAATTGCTGATTTCCGCCCAGGGGTACCAGCCTGCGCCATGCGCCTCAAGATCGAATTTCCCGGGAGCTTTCATGGTGATTTCGTCCTTGATCGATCAGATTGAAGTGAGGGCAGGATAACCGAGCTTGATGCCTCAGTGCCATTGTCGAGCTGAGGACTATTTTTGGCTGTGGTTGCTGAAAACAAGCAGGACATCGAAAGTTCGCTGCACGTAACGAAGTCAACTAACATGGCCGCCTCGTTCAATACGTGGTCCCTGTCGATGCAGTCTCTCGAAAAAACGCTGCTTTCTTATGCCACGCAGCACTTGCCATCACTTCCCCATATATACACTTGGAAGTTTGATACCGCTCTCGCTCACCAATCGTTTGAATGGGCGATAGCTGGCTCGAACTGGTACGAAAAGACGCGCGCACTGAAGCGACATGCCTCCCGAGAATGGGCGGCGTCGCCCGAACAAAGGGCGGTACTCGCGGACTACGCGGTGCGAGTCTGGGGAGGTGTGAAAAGAAATGCGCCGGCGACGATGCAGGGCTACGTTCAAATCGTTTCGCAGGGACAAGTGCCGGTAAATCACAAGGGAATCGCCTCGTGGTCGAAGGTGGCGGCATTTTCGAATCCAAACGAGCACGCCATCTTCGATGCGCGGGTCTCATTTTCTCTGAACGTTCTGCAGATGCTTCACGGTGATGAGCAACGCTGGTGGTTTCCGCACTTGGCGGGGCGAAATACGCAGCTCAACGCCTGCTGGCCGCGCTTGAAGACCCGGGCGCGGGAACAGGGCTGGCCTCGAGTTGCAACGACCGATGTCTACCCGACCTACATCGGATTGCTGGTGGACGTCTCTCGAAAACTCGATGTCGAGATAGGCGACGTTGAGATGCTGCTCTTTTCGAAAGCGGAAGATTTTGCATCGGCGTTTAACGCGGCCTATCCCATCTCTTGACGGCGAAAGGAAACAATACGGGCTGCCTTACGTACTTATCCATCATACGAACGACTTACCTGTTCACCCACCGCCAGCACAACTCGGCCGAACCTGGCGTTGCTGTTCAGCGGCGTAATCGCCAGCAAGCGATCGAGGCGGATCTCCTGACGAACATCAACAGTTTCAACTTCGAGAAACTCCTCCCCGGTGCTGGCGGTCCGCGTGGTGATCGCGCGGGCGGTCAGGCATTGGCCGTCAGTCAGCTCGATGTCCAGCGTGTAGCCGCACAGGCAGGCGATTTCCAGGTAGTCATGCAGGTCGCAGTGCAGCGGTTTGTAGGTATCCATTTCACGCCTCGCAGCCTTGCAGCTTGAGAATGAAAAAGCCCTGCCGGTTGATGGCCTCGACTATCTCGGGGTTGCTCGGCTCGACGTGGCAGAAACGGCAGTCGTTCAAGGTAATGTCCTGATCTTCGATGCCCTGTTCGGCCAGGAAACGTCGCGCGCAGGATTGGGCAAAATCCAGGTCGTTGCGGTCGATCAGCACGTCAAAATGCAGGTATCGCCCGTCTTGGGTGCGGACATGTGTGTCATAGACTTTGATGGTCATGAGGTTCTCTCCGTCGCGAGGGTATCAAGGCAGCTTGCCGGAGCGACCGAGCAGGTCACGTTGATCCGCTCGGGTCGCAAGGGCAGGAAGAAATCAGCGCAGCTGGTTCAGCATCGCGTTCAATCGGCTGTTGCCCGCATCGTCGAGCGCGAAGACCGGCAAGCGCGGGTCGCCGACTTCCAGGCCGAGGGTGCGCAAACCGGCCTTGATGGTGGCGGGCAAGCCTCCTTTGAGAATGAAGTCCAGCAGTGGCAATTGTCGGTAGAACAGCGCCCGGGCTTTGTTCAGGTCGTTGGCCAGCACGGCTTCGTACAGGTCGAGGTTGAGCTGCGGGATGAGGTTCGGCGCAGCGGTGCACCAGCCTCTGGCGCCAGCCGCGAAGGCTTCCAGCGCCAGTGGATTGCAGCCGTTGTAGAACGGTACCTGGCCTTCGCCCAGCAGATGCAGCTGATGCATGCGCTGGATATCGCCGGTGCTCTCCTTGACCATGGTGACGTTATCCACCGCGTTGAAAATCCGCAGGATCAGCTCCACGGACATGTCGATGCCGCTGGTGGCCGGGTTGTTGTAGAGCATGATGGGCACGTCGATGCTGGCGCCGATGGTCTGATAATGCGTGAGGATCTGCGCCTCACTCAATTTCCAGTAAGAAGCTGGCAAGACCATCACCACATCGGCGCCGTGATCCTGGGCAAAACGCGCGCGGCGCACCGCTTTGGCGGTGGTCAGGTCAGACACGCTGACCACGGTCGGCACTCGGCCGGCGACGTGGGCGATGCTGAACTCGCTGACCTGGTCCCATTCCGCATCGCTGAGGTAGGCCCCTTCGCCGGTGCTGCCCAAGGGTGCAATAGCATGCACGCCGCTTTCGATCAGGCGGTCGATGGACCTGCCCAAGGCGTCCAGGTCCAAGCCCTGGCCGTCGGCAGAGAAAGGGGTGATGGTGTAACCGATGATGCCGTGGATGTTCGGGGTAGGCATGGCTTCGCTCCTAATGGGATCAGTTCAGGCAATCGGCGTGTTGGCGCAGGTTCTGCCGGGCGTAGTAGTTGAAGGCGGCGGCGTGACGCTTGGGGCGGGCGATCCAGTCGTGGGCTTCGCGACCCAGGTGCGGCAGGATCGGTTTCACCTCGCCGGCGGCCATGGCGAGCAGTTGCAGTTTCGCGGCGCGCTCGATCAGTTGGGCGATGTTGCAGGCTTCTTCCACGGTCTCGCCGGTCGACAACTGGCCATGGTGGGAAAGCAGGATGGCGCGTTTGTCGCCCAGGGCGCCGGCGATCAAGTCGCCTTCCTCGTTACCCACCGGCACGCCCGGCCAGCCTTCCAGGAACGCACAGTCTTCGTACAGCGGGCAGAGGTCCATGTGGGAAATCTGCAACGGGACCTCCAACATCGACAGCGCGGCGATGTGGGTAGGGTGGGTGTGGATGATGCAATTCACATCCGGCCGGGCGCGGTAGACCCAGCTGTGGAAGCGGTTCGCCGGGTTGGGTATGCCATGGCCTTCCAGCACCTCCAGGTCCTCGTTGATCAACAGCAGGTTGCCAGCGGTAATCTCGTCGAATCCCAAACCCAATTGCTGGGTGTAGTAAGTGCCGGGTTGCGGCCCGCGCGCGGTGATCTGCCCGGCGAGGCCTGAGTCGTGGCCGTTCTCGAACAGAATGCGGCAGGTCAGTGCCAGCTTTTGTCGTACAGTCCACGTATTATCCGGCAGTGATTTCTGCATCTGGTTAACAGCATGCTGGACCAATTGGTCCTTTGGTGTCGCCAGGGTCTTGCTCATATCCGTTCTCCTGATTCGCGTCACTGAAGCTTGGGGATGGCTGTGCTAATGACACTAAGTAGACTATATGACACAAAGTGTCATTGGCAATCGCCGATTGTCCGCTTCCATGGAAATGATGGTTATCTATGTCCATTCGCTTGAAACTGCTCAGAAAAAAACTCGGCGTGACGCTGGACGTCCTGGCCGAAAAAACCGGGATGACCAAGAGCTACCTGTCCAAGGTGGAACGGGGTCTGAGCACGCCCTCCATCGCCACGGCGCTCAAGCTGTCCAAGGCGTTGAACGTGAAAGTCGAGGAATTGTTTTCCGAGGAAAACGTCCCGCTCGACAGCTACAGCCTGGTGCGGTGTGAAGATCGCCAATCGCTTGCGGCGAACCCTGGCAGCTCTGAATACGCAGTGTTGGCCCATCAGGTTTCCGAGCGAACCTTGCTACCCTTCATCCTTTATCCCCCGGCCGAATTCGCGGCGCATCATGCGTTCAAGGAACACACGGGCGAGGAGTTCCTGTTTGTTCACGAAGGCCAGGTGGAAGTGGACTTCATGAACGAGCGCGTGCTGCTGAACCGCGGTGACGCCTTGCATTTCAATGCCCAGAAACCCCATCGCCTGCGTTCGGTTGGCGACGTCCAGGCCCAATTGCTGGTTGTTGTGCACAGCGCCGAAGCGGCGGAGTAGGACCACGGCCAACGTGAGCCCGCCCGATACCGGGCGGGACTCGGTCAGGCTTATCTCAGGGCGACCTTGGGAAAGTCGACAGGAATGTCCAACGCGACGTTGATGTAGTTGGTGAACAGGTTCAACGCGACATGAGCGATGATCTCGACAATCTGTTCATCGCCAAAACCGTTGTCCCGCAGGCGCTGCACATCGGCGTCAGTCACCTGTGCGCGCTGCTCGACCACTATCAGGGCGAACGCCAGGGCCGCTGCCGTCTTGGGGTCGCTGGATTCTCCGCGCTGGGCGGCGGCCATGTCGGTCGCAGACACACCGGCCTTTTGGCCCAGGGCCGTGTGCGCGGCAAGGCAGTATTCACAGCGGTTGCGGTTGGCCACGGCTACCGCAATCTGCTCGCCAAGCCGGGCACCCAACGTGCCTTGGCCCAGGGCGCCGAAGGCCGCCCACATGCTTTGCAGCGCGGCCGGAGAATTGGCTACGCCCTTGAACATGTTGGGCGTTGCGCCAAAGGCCTGTTGAATCTGGGCCAGCATTGGTTGGCTGGCGGCGGGCGTTTGTTGTGGCTGAATGTTGATACGAGTCATGTGTTTCTCCAGTGATGGGACGGGGGGCAATACAGGGAGGCGAGGCGGTGTCAGTGCTTGACCTTGCCGGGCAGGGACAGATCGCCCGAGGCCACCTTGAACACGTCGGCGACACACAGCAGCGGGTTGTGCACGCTCGCGTTCACGCGCAGGGCGGCCGTGACGCCATCGAACGCGCCGGCCTCGACCGGGCCGATGTCGTCAAACGGCACGCGCACCTCGACGGTTTTCTGATTGATCGTCGGGGTCCACCCCGGGCTGTCGATCAGGATCGGCAACCCTGGCCAGGTCTTGGGCACGCGAGGCTTGGCCCCTGCGGGAATGTCGACGACTTTCAGCGCATCTTTCCCACAGGCCGGGTCGGGCTGCAGCACCACCCAATGCGAATGCCAAAGATCACCATCGTTATCCAGGCGCCCGTCGCGGTTCTCGTCGAACAGCGGGGTATCGTCGAAGTCGGGGTGTGACGTGACGGCGAAGGCCAGGATTCCGGACTTCGGCTCGAAACCGATCACCGAAGGGTCCAGGCTGGTTGGCCAGACATACGAGAACACGCTGCTGCCGGCCAGTTTGCCGCTGGCGGCAGGGCGTACGGTGCCGGCCTTGCCGGAAACGGCCATGTGGAAAATCGCCACATTGCCTTCAGTGGTGATGCTCGTGTGGACGATATCGAAAGGCGCCTTCACAGCCTTCGCCGGTTTGCTGGTTATGCCGTTTTGATGTGCGGCGTCGTGCGCGCTGACGCTGGCGCTCAAGCCAAGCAACAACGAGGCGCAAAAGAGGGGAGATCGAGAGAGTTTCATGGTGGGCCCTTCTGCCAAGTGAGGTGGTGCTGGCAGTATAAGGAGCGGGTCTGTACTATTTGGCTCTTAACGTACGCCTAACGTAGCTATTCGTTCAGAATGCAAACACTTCCAACCCTGGACCGGCTCTCCGGCATCCTCGACCACTTCCGCGTGCAAGCGCAGTTGCACCACACCGGCGCCCTGTGTGGTGTAAATCGCTTTGATGCCGGCGAGGGGTTCGGCTACCTGCACGTGCTTCGTCGCGGTCAGCTAAAAGTCAGCCACCCCGGTGGGCAAGGCTTGCCCTCGATGAGCTTCGAAGAACCGTCGCTGCTGTTTTATCCCTGCCCGATCACCCATCAATTCCATAACCCCCCGGCGGAAGGCTCCGACTTCACCTGTGCGCGACTGATGTTCGAGGGCGGCGCACGCAACCCCCTGGCGCGGGCACTGCCGCCCTTGATCGCGTTGCCGCTGGCGCAGGTACCGGGCCTGCACGCCGCGCTGGAGCTGCTGTTCGCCGAGACCGACCACGTGCGCTGCGGCCAGCGAATGCTCGCCGACCGATTGTTCGAAGTCGTGGTGCTGCAACTGCTGCGCTGGCTGCTTGATCACCAGCAGGAAGCCGGTATCCGCCCGGGTCTCATCGCCGGGCTGTCAAACCCGCGACTGGCGCGAGTGCTCGTCGCCATTCACGAAGACCCGGGCGCCGCGTGGACGCTGGAGCGCATGGCCGAACAGGCCTGCCTGTCGCGCACCGCATTCGCCAACACGTTCCGCGACATCGTCGGCCAAACCCCCGCCGACTACCTCACCACCTGGCGCATCGCCCTGGCCCAGAGCCGCTTGCGCCAAGGCGAATCCATCAAGAGCCTGACCGAAGAGCTTGGCTACACCACCCCATCGGCACTTTCACGGGCGTTCACAGCCAAGGTCGGAGTGTCCCCTCGGGATTGGTTGGCGCAGATAGCCACAGGCCAGAAAGCTGGTTTTGGCTTATGAGGCAGGTCGCGTCAGTAAAGGCCTACAGACGCTGACGACCCGCGTTCGCAAGGCCACGTCGCCTTGCGCCGTTGAGAACGTTCTGGCTAGCAATGCCGGCACTTCAACCCGTGCGAGGACGCTTGCGCTGGGATACTCCTGATTCTCCCATCCTGAGCGCCTCAGCCAATTTGGGCGAAGCGCTGGATCAAATTCAAGTAGTCGGATCGGACGCCGATAGCGTTGCGCAAGAAACACTCAAACGAAGGACCGAGCATGTTCTACCCACGTGAAGCTGAAAAAGATCATCTCTATAACCGAATAGTTCTGCTGACCGTGGCTTGCTGTGTGTTGCTGCTACTGGCCTCCCTGGCAAAACACTCCGGGACCATCTATGGGGCCATTCAATGGAGTGCTGTCGAGGTGAAAGGCACCGTGACGCAACTTGAAAGCATTCCCATGAATGAAAACGGCATGATCATTCACTACCGGTATACCGACAGTGACCAGCAAGTCCACGAAGACGATTACGCGGACCAACGCTATAACGAACACCATCAGTTCGAAGTAGGCGGGGACGTTCCGCTGCTTTACTCAAGCTGGTTTCCTCGAATCAGCAGCATCGCCGCCGAGCTCCATACGTATCGCTCTGGCTTCCTCATCATGGCTGGCGGGGTGTTGCTGACGTTAGTGTTTCTCGGGATCTCCTTCATGACGTTCGGTCGGATTTACCGGATGAAGGAAGAAGACCGCCTCTATTGAAAGACTGGTAGGTCTTGCACCCCAGGGCTTTCATTCATCCACGTAATCGGTTTTCCCTCCCATGAAAAAGCTGTTTCTCGCGTTGCTTTCGGTCGCCCTGCTTTCCGGGTGTGTCACCAAGTCGTTGAGTGTCGAAGACCGCCCCCAGATCAAAACCATCAAGATCCTTCCGGTGTACTTTGCGGTGCAGAACTTCAAGTACACCAGCATGACTCAGGCCTGGGGAGCAGGCTTGGGTGCCGGGGCAGGTGCCGCAACCGGCATGGCGGCCGGAGCATCCAGCGCCGCCACCAGCGCATTGACCGGCGCCGGCTCGGTCGCGGGCACCAAGGCGGCAGACGGCGCGACGGTGGATATTTCCCAGGCGATCCTGAACAACATGCAGGCCCATGGTATCGATGTGGGCAAGCTGGTGCGTGAAAGCTTCGAAAGGCGCATCAAGCAAGAAGGGCTGTTCACCATTGTGGCCGAAGGCGAGAAAGCGGACGCCGACGTTGAGATCATGGTCATGCAGTGGGGGCTGAGCCTGAAAAACTACAGCACCGTGCTTTACCCGGTCATTGGCGTGAACGGATTCATGAAGCGCGGCGGTACATCGGTTTGGCGCAACTTCAATACCATCTCGCCATTCAATGAAAGCAATACCCTCGCTTACACCCCTGAACAGTACGCCACCGATCCCGAAGCACTGCGCGCGGCGTTTTCCCGGGTATCCGATCTGGCAGTCGGCAAGCTGATTGAAGACCTGAAACAATAACTGCCCAGGCGAACCGCAGTGCTGCCTCATGGTTCAGGGGCGATGGATGGCCGTTGCGTCAGCCGGGGCTGTCAGACACCGGACGCCCCCCGCCCGTAAGCCCACATCACCTTGCGCCTTTACCTACAACTACGCCAGAATCCGCCGGCTTGTGCGCCCCAGGCCGCGTCGGTAGTTTGAGTCCTGTCACTGCTCATCAGTGATCGGGTTTAGTCGCCCAGGGTGAAACAGGTTGTGCAAGGCGTCATCCAGTCGGGGTTCCCATCCTGCACTTGATGGTGGCTGTGCGCAGGGCGTCCTCGGACGCGCCGGTTTCTTGTTTCCCCGGTCGACTAACCTGCGTACAGCTGCCTCCCATCGTTTAGTCGCGAGCGGGTGATGGCTCCAACTACAGGAAGCAAGACGATGGCAAAAGTTACTCCAAACCCACCTGCGGCAGACGAATCCGTATCCCGCGCCGAATCCGCCCGCAACAAGAAACTCGAAGACGCCACCAACCGCGCGTTGAATTTCTATCTGAAACCCAAGCCTGAGGGCGAAACGTCCGGGAATTCCAGCACGCTTTTTCGTATTGATCCTGATGTGGACACGGAGTGTTTGCTTGCGAATCTGAGCGAGAGCTTGGCTTCGGCGAATGCGATGATCAGTGATTTGGCGTTTGATCTGGAAGGGTCGAGGAGACATGTTGCGTTGGGGATTTTGCAGGTGATTGAGTTGAGTGAGCTGTTGGCGAATCGGGCTTTGGATATTGTTGAGGTGAGGTAGGGCAGCAGCGCTACGCGCCGCCTGGATTAGAAAAAAGGTCTTGCCTAGCAAGGCCTCTTTTTGTGCGTGCGCCAGGCATGGCGCGTTGCGCGCAAGCGCAACCAGCTTGGCTGTGGTGGCCACGCTGGTGACTTGGAAGTGCAAGTCCTCTACACACCCGGCAAGGGGAAGTGTTAGCCAGAGGCAAGGGTGTCGCGGGTGACTGCGAATCCGAAGGAAGCCCGAGGCAAAATGCTGGCCTGACGAACAGGAAGCGGATTAGGCGGCGTGGTGGAAACCAGAAGTGATCGTATATCTGACGGAAGCGTTCGGTCAGGTTGAGGTTGTCATAGATAAGCACCATGACGGCCCATCCGGTGATGGCGCAAAGCATCAACAAGGGGATCAGCCCGATCTCGCTGCCCAGTTTCCCCACGCCATTGATGGCGTAACGGATGGGCAGGTAATTGATGTTGGGAAAAAGACCCAGGCAGTTCAACGCTCCCGGTAGGAGTAAGAGCGCGAAGAAGATGAGCACGCCTCTTTTCTTGCCCACCGTATAGGCGGCTGCTGCCAGCAAGGGGGTCAGCAGCAGTGACAGCATCATCAGATAGCCAAGCGTGTTCACCATCGCTTCGTCGGGCGACCTGTAGGCTCCGACGATTTGCCCTGCGTCGTTACGCCCGGTGAAGGTCGATGAGACGACGCCAAGCCCCTCCAGGATCTGGTGCAGGTTGTAGGCCGCGCCGTGGAGAAAATTTAGGTAAGGGTAGAAGAAAGTCCCTATGGAAATTGACATCAATCTGAGTCCTTCAATGCGGTAGACATTCCTTGGTTGCGTGCCCTTATCTGGATGCTCCAGCCCCCTGGACTTCTCCCACACGGCCGCGTTGCTAAAGTTCTCGACTCATAAGCCGACAGCCTTCGTTTCCACCTCACGGATGATTCTAATGTTCCGCTCCGTTTTTTTCGGCGTTGCTTTGCTCGCTGTCGCCACTTCGAACACTGCCCAGGCTCAGACCGTCACTACGCCCGAACAACTGCTGACGGAGTTTTCTCGTTGCGATGCGCATTTCTTCGAGAGCCTGCGCGCCGCCCGCTTGCCGGCAGGTACCGTGCGCCTGAGTGATTATGGCTCGGTCAAGGCGCCGACCATCATGAGCCCGCTGCAGGAAGGTGGCACTTACCAACGCTTCGAAACGCCCCTGATCGTCAACGGCGTGCATATGGTTGGCTATTACAACCAGGCCGAAACCATCAAGAATGCCGGCAACTTTCTGTTCTGGGGTTTCGTAGCCGATGGCTCACCGCAAGAGGTAGCCGCGAAACTAAAGCCGTTGATCGTCGATAACGCGCGCTTTGTCAGTCAGGGCAAAGCCATCACCCGCGCCGAAATTCGCCGCGTCGGTGACCCGATCGGCCAATGGCGCACCGAAGGATTGACCGGCCCCGGCGTCGCCACTCCGTTTGGTTTCGTAGACCGCGTGTTGATGGTCGACACGGGCGACACAACACCGCCGCTGGCAGGGCACACCACCGTGTTCTGCTCCCTGCAAGGCACCGTGACCCCGCCGCTATTGCAGGTATATCGCCCTGACCTCAACGCTCGTCTGTTCGACTGACAAGGATGCTTTTCATGAATGCTCGCTGGCCCGCACTGATCGCTTGCTCCTTCATCCTTACAGGATGTGCCGGGATGCAGAACCCGCAAAAAGCCAACCTCGCGCACTGTACAAATCAGATGAAGGCATCCAAAGCCGAAAATTACCCTCTGGTGCTGCAGGAGGGTGATCTATGCCTGCAGAAAAATACCCTGCCCGCCTCGCTGCGAAGTTTGATTTACGCGGTGCAGGCCGACGCCCACAGTAACCTCAAGCATTTCCCTGAAGCCGTGGCTGCCAAGGAAAAATCCATCCAATTGGCGGGCAAGCCTGATGCGCGCGCCAACCTGGATTTGAGCGGCATGTATCGTGACGCTGGCAATCCCAAAAAAGCGCTGGAACTTGTGCAATACAACCTCGACAACGGGCTGGGAGAAGCCGGAAAGGGTTCGGGCTTCCACATGCCGACCTACTATCATCTGGGCCTCGCGCTGACTGACCTGGGTCAGTACCGAGAGGCCGCTGAAGCATTCAGCACCGGCCTGGAGCGCCAGGCGGACTATGCTTGGGCCTATTACGCGCGTGGGATCGCTTACGACCATTTGGGCGATAAGGACGACGCCAAGACTGACTTCGTGAAGTTCTCGCAGATCGTCGACAAGAAGTACGTGCGTGAGGAGCATAAGGCCAAGCTCGCCGAGTACAGGATTTCCATGCCGTAATGTAAGAGTTGGTTCCGCGTGGGTTGCGCTGGATTGTCTGGTCCTGAAACATGTGTAGTTTCGGGGCTAGCCATTTCTCTCAGGCCCTGGCGTTTCGCCTATCGAGCGCTGCGGTTCACAAAATGTCTTTCAGATAGGCTTTAAGCGCCGTGAGCGGAGCATTGAGGCCATCCATCTCCTGCACGGCGGTAAACGCCGCCGTCAGATGATGCAGTTCTCGGCCTAGTACCGTATCCATTCCTCCAACCGCCCCTAGCGCCAAATCCAAGCACCAACTGATCTCAATCTGAATCCCAGCCACATCCCCCCGCCGCACCAACAACCCAAAAACCTCCCGATCACAACCCCCCATCAACGGATCATCCCGCAAAATCGGGCTGTGACCCTCCGTCTCATAAGCCAGCTTGAGCGAGTAAAGAGCGACCGTTTCCAGCAGCAATTCCATGAGGTGAAATCCTTGGTGACTGGGTGAGGAGGGTGGGGTGGTGGTTTATGCCTTGGCGGTGGCAACTCGCAGTATCGGTGTGGGCAGTGACTCTTTTGTGAGCGCTTTGCGCTCAAGCGGGAGCAAGCTCCCTCGCCACGGGTTTTTTCCTACCACCAGTTCTTCCTTGCCACAGATCCTTTCACATTAGGGGTTGGGTATTTGGGGCTGCTTTGCAGCCCAGCGGGGATGAATCCCCTCGCCACAACCGCGGGCGCCCTGGGGTGGGATTTGCGTTGCTCGCGGCAAAGCCACTTTCCTGCAGGCGAAAAAAAAGACCTTGAATTTCAAGGTCTTTCTTTAAGATGGTGCCCCGAGGGAGACTCGAACTCCCACTCCTTTCGAAAACGGATTTTGAATCCGCCGCGTCTACCAATTCCGCCATCAGGGCTCAATGGCGGCGAAGTATAGAGAGGTGCCTACCGTTGGTCAATCACGTTTCATGGTGAATTTTTGATAATTCCGCTAGACTTTCCGGCCCTGCTAGACGAACCCCATCATGCGTGTTGCTGACTTTACCTTCGAACTCCCGGATTCGCTGATCGCTCGCCACCCTCTGGCCGAGCGTCGCGCCAGTCGACTGTTGACCCTGGACGGGGTCAGCGGTGCCATGGCTCACCGTCAATTCACTGATTTGCTTGAGCATTTGCGCCCGGGCGATTTGATGGTGTTCAACAATACCCGAGTCATTCCGGCGCGGTTGTTTGGCCAGAAGGCCTCCGGCGGCAAGCTGGAGATTCTGGTGGAGCGGGTGCTGGACGGGCATCGGGTGCTGGCCCATGTGCGGTCGAGCAAGTCGCCCAAGCCGGGCTCGTCGATCTTGATCGACGGCGGCGGTGAGGCGCGGATGGTGGCGCGGCATGATGCGTTGTTCGAGCTGGAGTTTGCCGAAGAAGTGTTGCCGCTGCTCGACCGTGTCGGGCACATGCCGTTGCCTCCTTATATAGACCGCCCGGACGAAGGTTCGGACCGCGAGCGTTATCAGACCGTGTATGCCGAGCGCCTGGGGGCGGTAGCGGCGCCGACGGCGGGGCTGCATTTTGACCAGCCGTTGCTGGAGGCGATTGCCGCCAAGGGCGTGGAGACGGCGTTCGTGACGCTGCACGTCGGCGCTGGCACGTTCCAGCCGGTGCGCGTGGAGCGCATCGAAGATCACCACATGCACAACGAATGGCTGGAAGTCAGCCAGGAAGTCGTCGATGCCGTGGCGGCCTGTCGCGCCCGCGGTGGGCGGGTGGTGGCGGTAGGAACCACCAGCGTGCGTTCCCTAGAAAGCGCCGCGCGCGATGGCGTGCTCAAGCCGTTCAGTGGCGACACCGACATCTTTATCTACCCGGGCCGGCCGTTTCATGTGGTCGATGCCCTGGTCACCAACTTTCATTTGCCCGAATCCACGCTGTTGATGCTGGTTTCGGCGTTCGCCGGTTATCCCGAGACCATGGCCGCCTACCAGGCCGCCGTCGAGCATGGGTACCGCTTTTTCAGCTACGGTGATGCGATGTTCATCACCCGTAACCCCGCGCCACGCGGGCCCGAGGAAACCGTATGAGTCGCACCTGTCGCATGTCCTTCGAGTTGCTTGCTACCGATGGCAAGGCTCGTCGCGGTCGTCTGACCTTCCCCCGCGGTACGGTGGAAACCCCCGCGTTCATGCCGGTGGGCACCTACGGCACGGTCAAGGGCATGTTGCCGCGTGACATCGTTGCCACGGGCGCGGAGATCATTCTCGGCAACACCTTCCACCTGTGGCTGCGTCCGGGCATGGAAGTGATCAAGGCCCACGGCGACCTGCACGATTTCATGCAGTGGAAAGGCCCGATTCTGACCGACTCCGGCGGCTTCCAGGTGTTCAGCCTCGGCGCCATGCGCAAGATCAAGGAGGAGGGCGTGACCTTCGCCTCGCCGGTCGACGGCTCCAAGGTGTTCATGGGCCCGGAAGAGTCGATGCAGGTGCAGCGCGACCTGGGCTCGGACATCGTGATGATCTTCGACGAATGCACGCCGTACCCGGCCGATGAAGACGTGGCGCGGGTGTCGATGGAGCTGTCGTTGCGCTGGGCCCAACGCTCGAAGAATGCCCATGGCGAAAACACCGCGGCGCTGTTCGGCATCGTCCAGGGCGGCATGCACCAGGATTTGCGCATGCGCTCGCTCGAAGGCCTCGACAAGATCGGCTTCGACGGCCTGGCGATTGGCGGCCTGTCGGTGGGCGAACCGAAGCACGAGATGATCAAGGTGCTCGATTACCTGCCGGGCCAGATGCCCGCTGACAAACCTCGTTACCTTATGGGCGTTGGCAAACCGGAAGATCTGGTTGAGGGTGTGCGCCGCGGGGTGGACATGTTCGATTGCGTGATGCCAACCCGTAATGCCCGCAATGGGCATCTGTTCATCGACACTGGTGTGCTGAAGATCCGTAACGCGTTCCATCGCCATGATGATTCGCCGCTCGATCCGACGTGCGATTGCTATACCTGCCAGAACTTCTCCCGCGCTTATCTGCATCATTTGGACAAGTGCGGCGAAATGCTCGGCAGCATGCTCAATACCATCCACAATTTGCGCCATTATCAGGTGCTTATGGCTGGTTTGCGCGAGGCTATCCAACAGGGTACATTGGCCGCCTTTGTCGAGGCCTTCTATGCCAAGCGCGGGTTGCCTGTTCCGCCTTTGGACTGAGTTTTCCGATCCCTAGATTCAATATTTGCAACTGGAGTGCTAAATGAGCTTTTTTATCTCTAATGCCATGGCTGACGCGGCTGCACCTGCTGCTGCCAGCCCTATGGGTGGCGGTTTCGAGTGGATTTTCCTGGTCGGCTTCCTGGTCATCTTCTACCTGATGATCTGGCGTCCACAGGCCAAGCGCGCCAAAGAGCAGAAGAACCTGCTCGGCAGCTTGCAGAAAGGTGATGAAGTGGTCACCACCGGCGGCATCGCCGGCAAGATCACCAAAGTGGCGGATGACTTCGTGGTTCTGGAAGTGTCCGACACTGTTGAAATGAAGTTTCAGAAGGGCGCCATCGCGGCCACGCTGCCAAAAGGCACGCTGAAAGCGATCTAAGTAACAACTTCTCTTCAATCGACGGGGCGCGCAAGGCGCCCCGCGTCATAAGCGGGCGGCGTGATGCTGAACAAATACCCTCTGTGGAAATACCTACTGATCCTGGCAGTGCTGGCGGTCGGTGTGATTTATTCCGCTCCCAATCTCTACCCGGATGACCCGGCCATTCAGGTCAGCGGCGCCAGCACGGCGTTGCAGGTCACCCAGGCCGATCTGGACCGTGCGAGCGCTGCGCTCAAGGCGTCCAATATCGAGGTCAAGGCTGCGTCCATCGCCGAAAACGGCAAGGGCGGCCTGTTGCGCCTGGTCAAGTCTGAAGACCAGTTGCCGGCCAAGGATGTGGTTCGCAAGGCGTTGGGCGACGATTACGTTGTGGCCTTGAACCTGGCCCAGACCACCCCGCAGTGGCTGCGCAATCTTGGCGCCCACCCGATGAAGCTGGGCCTGGACTTGTCCGGCGGTGTGCACTTCCTGCTGGAAGTGGACATGGAAAAAGCCCTCGACGCGCGACTGAAAGTCTACGAAGGCGACGTCAAGAGCCTGCTGCGTAAAGAGCGCGTGCGTTATCGCAGCCTGCCGCAGTTCGAAGGTGCCATTCAGCTGGGCTTCAGCGATGAAGATGCCCGCGAACAGGCCCGTGCCCTGATCCGCAAGAATTTCAACGATTTCGACATTGTGCCGGCCGACCTCAATGGTCAGGCGGTGCTGCGTCTGGCGATGACCCCGGCCAAGCTGGCGGAAATCCGCGAATACTCCATCAAGCAGAACTTGACCACGGTGCGTAACCGCGTCAACGAGCTGGGTGTGGCCGAGCCGATCGTCCAGCGCCAGGGCGCCAACCGCATCGTGGTTGAGTTGCCGGGTGTGCAGGACACTGCCGAAGCCAAGCGTATCCTCGGCAAGACCGCCAACCTGGAATTCCGCCTGGCCGCTGGGCCGGGTGCTTCCAAGGCAACTTCCGAGAGCTTCGAGTTCCGCGAAGGCGGTCGTCCGGCGGCGCAGATCGAGCGCGGCCTGATCATCACCGGTGACCAGGTGACCGACGCCCAGGCGGGCTTCGACGAGCAAGGTCGTCCACAGGTGAACATCCGTCTCGACGGCCACGGCGGCGAACTGATGAGCCGCGCCACGCGCAGCAACGTCGGGCGCAGCATGGCGGTGATCTTCATCGAGCAGAAGCCGACCACCACCTACACCAAACAGGTGGTCAACGGCGTCGAGAAAGACGTACCGGTCCAGACCTTCAAGGAAGAGAAGAAGATCATCAGCCTGGCGACCATCCAGTCGCCACTGGGCAGCCAGTTCCGCATCACCGGCCTGAACGGCCAGGGCGAATCCTCGGAGCTGGCCCTGCTGCTGCGTGCCGGTGGCCTGGCCGCGCCGATGTACTTCGCTGAAGAACGCACCATCGGCCCGAGCCTGGGTGCCGACAACATCACCAAGGGCGTCGATGCGTCCCTGTGGGGCATGCTGTTCGTGTCGCTGTTCATCATCGCCATCTACCGCTTCTTCGGCCTGATCGCCACGGTTGCGCTGGCGGTGAACATGGTGCTGTTGCTGGCCCTGATGTCGTTGCTGGGCGCCACGCTGACCCTGCCGGGTATCGCCGGTATCGTCTTGACGATGGGTATGGCGGTGGACGCCAACGTGCTGATCTTCTCGCGGATACGTGAAGAGATCGCCGCGGGCATGTCGATCCAGCGGGCAATCAACGAAGGCTTCGGCCGGGCATTCACCGCGATTCTCGACTCCAACCTGACCACGTTGCTGGTCGGCGGGATTCTCTTTGCCATGGGCACCGGCCCGGTCAAGGGTTTCGCAGTGACCATGTCCCTCGGGATCTTTACCTCGATGTTCACAGCCATCATGGTGACCCGCGCAATGGTCAACCTGATCTTTGGCGGTCGTGACTTCAAGAAGTTGTGGATTTAAGGGGCTGCCATGTTACGTACAATCAACTTCATGGGCGTTCGCAACATTGCGTTCGGCGTCACATTGTTCCTCACGGCACTGGCGTTGTTCAGCTGGGCCACCAAGGGTCTGAACTACGGCCTGGATTTCACCGGCGGTACGCTCATCGAGCTGACCTACGAGCGTCCGGCCGACGTCACCAAGGTGCGTGAGCAACTGGCGAGCTCGGGCTACAGCGATGCCGTGGTGCAGAGCTTTGGCGCCACCACCGATTTGCTGGTGCGTATGCCGGGTGAAGACCCGCAACTGGGCCACCAGGTCGCCGAGGCCTTGCAGAAGGCCGGTGGCGATAACCCGGCCCAGGTCAAGCGCGTCGAGTTCGTCGGTCCGCAGGTGGGAGAGGAGCTGCGCGACCAGGGCGGCCTCGGCATGCTGTTGGCGCTGGGCGGCGTGATGCTCTACCTGGCTTTCCGCTTCCAGTGGAAGTTCGCGGTCGGCGCGATTGTCTCGCTGATCCACGACGTGATCGTGACCGTGGGCATCCTGTCGTTCTTCCAGATCACCTTCGACCTGACGGTGCTGGCGGCGGTGCTGGCGATCATCGGTTACTCGCTCAACGACACCATCGTCGTGTTCGACCGGGTGCGCGAAAACTTCCGAGTGCTGCGCAAGGCCTCGTTGATCGAGAACATCAACATCTCGACCACCCAGACCCTGCTGCGGACCATGGCGACATCGATCTCCACCTTGCTGGCGATTGTCGCGCTGCTAGTGTTTGGCGGCGACAACCTGTTCGGTTTCTCCATCGCGCTGTTCATCGGTGTGATGGCGGGTACCTACTCGTCGATCTACATCGCCAACGTGGTGCTGATCTGGTTGAACCTGAGCTCCGAGGATCTGATTCCTCCGGCGGCCACCGAGACCGAGGTGGATGACCGCCCGTAAGGCTCGGTTTTCCGTCCGTCACCGCTCAAAAGGCGCGAGTTGAACTCGCGCCTTTTTTTGTGCTCCAAGGCTGGGAGAAGCGCGGATTAATCCGCTTGTAATGGCCTGGAGGTTCAAGTGAACAAATCGATGCTGGTTGGTGCGGTATTGGGTGCTGTCGGTGTAACAGCCGGTGGTGCGGTCGCCACCTACAGCTTGGTAAAAAGTGGCCCTGAGTATGCGCAAGTACTGGCCGTGGAACCGGTCAAGACCCAGATCAAGACCCCGCGTGAAGTGTGCAAGGACGTGACAGTGACCCGGCAGAAGCCGGTTCAGGATCAACATCAGATCGCCGGCACCGTGCTCGGCGCCGTGGCCGGTGGCCTGTTGGGTAACCAGATCGGCGGCGGCAACGGCAAGAAGATTGCCACCGTCGCGGGTGCGGCCGGCGGCGGTTATGCCGGTAACAAGATTCAGGAAGGCATGCAGGAGCGCGACACGTACACCACCACCCAGACTCGCTGCAACACCGTCAATGACATCAGCGACAAGGTTGTAGGCTACGACGTTCGCTACATGCTCGACGGCAAGGAAGGCAAAGTCCGTATGGACCGCGACCCGGGCAACCAGATCCCGGTCAGCAAGGAAGGTCAACTGATCCTGGGCCAGAACGAACCGGCCCAGTAATCCACCGCTATGAAAAAGCACCCTCCGGGGTGCTTTTTTTTGCCCGTATTTTCTGTCCCGCGCCCACCCCGTATTCCCTGTGGGAGCGAGCCTGCTCGCGAAGGCGGTGGCTCAGTCTGCTCCATATTCAAGGTGTAACCCATCGTGGCGAGGGAGCTTGCTCCCGCTGGGCTGCGCAGCAGACCCGAGATTTTGCGGTCGCTGCGCAACCGAGCGGGAGCAAGCTCCCTCGCCACGGATTACCTGTATCCGGGTAAAGTGACAGGCAAAAAAAAGCACCCCGAAGGGTGCTTCTCTTGAGCCGAGCGGCTTAGCGCTTCAGCGAAGCCGGCAGGTGCGGCTGGATCGCCGTCAGTACAGCCTTGAAGCATTTGGTGTTGCCGGCAACGATGTGGCCTTTTTCAAGGAAATCGTGGCCGCCGGTGAAGTCGCTCACCAAGCCACCCGCTTCCTGGATCAACAGGGCGCCTGCCGCCATGTCCCACTCGGACAGGCCCGATTCCCAGAACGCATCGAAACGACCGGCAGCTACATAAGCCAGGTCCAGGCTCGCGGCACCGGCGCGGCGGATGCCGGCGGTCTGGCCGACCAGGGCGCGGAACATGCCCAGGTAGTTGTCGAGGTTGTCCATCTGGTCATCACGGAACGGGAAACCGGTGCCCAGCAGGGCGCCGTCCAGGCTGGTGCGGCCGCTGACGCGCAGGCGACGACCGTTCAGTTGGGCGCCACGGCCACGGCTGGCGGTGAATTCTTCCTGGCGAACCGGATCCAGCACGACGGCATGTTCCAGGCGGCCACGGTATTTGCAGGCGATGCTGACAGCGAAGTGAGGAATGCCGCGCAGGAAGTTGGTGGTACCGTCCAGCGGATCGATGATCCACAGGTACTCTTCGCCTTCGATGCCGGTACCGGCGTGCATGCCGGTCTCTTCACCGAGGATGGAGTGGTTCGGGTAAGCCTTGCGCAGGGCGTCGACGATTTTCTGTTCGGCGGCGCGATCAACCTCGGACACGTAGTCCTTGGCGTCTTTTTCATCGACCTTGATGGTATCCAGGCGCTCGATGGAGCGGAAGATCAGTTCACTGGCGCTGCGGGCGGCGCGCAGCGCGATATTCAGCATGGGCTGCATGGATGTGTCACCTAAGGTTGTTAAAGAAAGCCGCGCATTCTATCAGAAAGTTTTCTCAGGAGAAGGTTGGTGTTCGCTTTCATAGCTTAACGGTAGGTGCTTAGGTAAGATTTGCTCCCTTTTATATGTTCGAGAGCGCCTCCCTTGTTGCAGAACATTCGTGTCGTCCTGGTCAATACCAGCCATCCGGGTAACATCGGCGGAGCTGCGCGGGCCATGAAGAACATGGGCCTGTCGCGGCTGGTGCTGGTTGAGCCGCGCTCGTTTCCCCATCACGAAGCCGACGCGCGGGCATCCGGCGCCGGTGACATTCTCGCCAATGCCCAGGTTGTCGCCACCCTGGAAGACGCCTTGGTGGGTTGCAACCTGGTGCTCGGCACCAGCGCCCGCGACCGCCGTATCCCCTGGCCGCTGCTCGATCCTCGCGAATGCGGCACCAAGGTGGTCGAGGAAGCGGGGCAGGGCGCGGAAATCGCCTTGGTGTTCGGCCGTGAAGATTCCGGCCTCACCAATGAAGAGCTGCAGCGATGTCATTTTCACGTGCATATCCCCTCCGACCCCGGCTTCAGCTCGCTGAACCTCGGGGCGGCGGTGCAGGTGTTGAGCTATGAAGTGCGCATGGCCTGGCTGCACGCCGAAGGCCAGCCCAGCAAGGTGGAAAAATTCGAGGCGACGTCGCCGCGCAGTGAGACACTGGCGACCATGGACGAGCTGGAGCGATTCTATGAACACCTGGAACAGACCCTGGTGGACATCGAATTCCTCGACCCGGACAAGCCTCGGCACTTGATGGCGCGCCTGCGTCGGTTGTACGGACGAAGCTCGGTGAGCCGGGCGGAAATGAATATATTGCGCGGCATCCTCACGGAAACCCAGAAAGCGGCCCGTGGCGAGCTGATTAAGCGGAAGGAATAAAATGTTCGAACGTTTGCGTGAAGATATCCAGAGCGTCTTCCATCGTGACCCGGCGGCGCGCAATGCCTTTGAAGTGCTGACCTGCTATCCCGGCATGCACGCCATCTGGATCCATCGCCTGTCCGGCGCCTTGTGGAACATGGGCTGGAAATGGCTGGCGCGGCTGGTCTCGAACTTCGGCCGCTGGCTGACCGGCATCGAGATCCATCCGGGCGCCAAGGTCGGCCGGCGGTTCTTCATCGATCACGGCATGGGCATCGTCATCGGCGAGACCGCCGAGATCGGCGACGACGTGACGCTCTATCAGGGCGTGACCCTTGGCGGCACCAGCTGGAACAAAGGCAAGCGCCACCCGACCCTGGAAAACGGCGTTGTCGTCGGTGCTGGCGCCAAGGTGCTCGGCCCGTTCACCGTGGGCGCGGGAGCGAAAGTCGGCTCCAACGCCGTGGTCACCAAGGCCGTGCCGCCCGGCGCGACCGTGGTGGGTATTCCGGGGCGGATCATCGTCAAGTCGGACGAAGAGCAGGACGCCCGGCGCAAGGCCATGGCCGAGAAGATCGGCTTCGACGCCTACGGTGTCGGCGAAGACATGCCCGACCCGGTGGCGCGCGCCATCAACCAGTTGCTCGATCACCTGCAAGCGGTGGACGGGCGCCTGGAGGGGATGTGCGGCGCACTGAAGGAGCTGGGGAGTGATTATTGTGCCAAGGATCTGCCGGAACTGCGCGAGGAAGACTTTGCGTGCGTGAAGGACAAGGACCAAAGCCAGGCTAGCTGAAACCCGGCAGGCCTCTTCGCGAGCAGGCTCGCTCCCACACTGGATCTGCGCTGGACCGCCAATCCCCTGTGGGAGCGAGCCTGCTCGCGAAGAACGATAACGCGGTACAGCTGGTCGTTAGCCGCCTACGTTTGCTATCATGCGCGCGCTCTTTTGCGGGTAAACCCGAGTAAAGCACTAGGTCTTATACTTGACTTAAATACTCGGGAATTGCATACTCGCCCCCATTCCGAACTTCGTGGTAATTGTCCATGCGACTGACTACAAAAGGCCGATACGCCGTGACCGCAATGCTGGATCTGGCATTGCATGCGCAGCACGGGCCGGTGTCCCTGGCCGATATCTCCGAACGCCAGGGCATCTCCCTGTCCTACCTCGAACAGCTGTTCGCCAAGCTGCGCCGCAGCAACCTGGTCTCCAGCGTTCGTGGCCCCGGTGGCGGCTACCAGCTGTCGCGCGAGATGCAAGGCATCCAGGTCGCCCAGGTGATCGATGCCGTGAACGAATCGGTCGATGCGACCAAATGCCAAGGGCTGGGCGACTGCCACGGCGGCGATACTTGCCTGACCCATCATCTGTGGTGCGACTTGAGCCTGCAGATTCACGAATTTCTGAGTGGTATCAGCTTGGCCGACCTTGTGACTCGCCGTGAGGTGCAAGAAGTAGCCCAGCGTCAGGACCAGCGCCGTTGCAATGGCAAGGCGCCGCACCTGGACAAGATTGAAGCGTCCGCCGTCGAATGACTGCCGCAGAGCACGCGGAACGCCAGCCAGCCTGATTTAGGAGAGAGTCCATGAAATTGCCGATTTACCTTGATTACTCTGCGACCACCCCGGTTGATCCGCGTGTCGCGCAAAAGATGAGTGAATGCCTGCTGGTCGACGGAAACTTCGGCAACCCGGCCTCGCGTTCCCACGTGTTCGGCTGGAAAGCCGAAGAGTCGGTCGAAAACGCCCGTCGCCAGGTCGCCGACCTGGTCAATGCCGACCCCCGCGAGATCGTCTGGACCTCCGGTGCCACCGAGTCCGACAACCTGGCAATCAAGGGTGTCGCGCATTTCTACCACACCAAGGGCAAGCACCTGATCACCTCCAAGATCGAGCACAAGGCTGTCCTGGACACCATGCGCCAACTGGAGCGTGAAGGCTTCGAAGTCACCTACATCGAGCCCGGTGAAGACGGCATCATCACCCCGGCCATGGTCGAAGCCGTACTGCGCGACGACACCATCCTGGTTTCGATCATGCACGTGAACAACGAAATCGGCACCGTCAACGACATCGCGGCCATCGGCGAACTGACCCGTTCCAAGGGCGTCCTGTTCCACGTCGATGGCGCGCAGTCCACCGGCAAGGTCGACATCGACCTGTCCAAGCTGAAAGTCGACCTGATGTCGTTCTCGGCCCACAAGACTTATGGCCCTAAAGGCATTGGCGCCCTGTACGTCAGCCGCAAGCCGCGTGTTCGCCTCGAAGCGACCATGCACGGCGGCGGTCACGAGCGTGGCATGCGTTCCGGTACCCTGGCGACCCACCAGATCGTTGGCATGGGCGAAGCCTTCCGCGTGGCCAAGGAAGACATGGCCGCCGAGAACGTGCGCATCAAGGCCTTGAGCGACCGTTTCTTCAAGCAGGTCGAGCACCTCGAAGAGCTCTACGTCAACGGCAGCATGACCGCCCGCGTTCCACACAACCTGAACCTGAGCTTCAACTACGTTGAAGGCGAGTCGCTGATCATGGCGCTCAAGGATCTGGCCGTGTCGTCCGGTTCGGCGTGCACCTCGGCGTCGCTGGAGCCTTCCTACGTATTGCGTGCCCTGGGCCGCAACGACGAACTGGCTCACAGCTCGATCCGCTTCACCTTCGGCCGCTTCACCACCGAAGAAGAAATCGATTACGCCGCGCAGAAAGTCTGCGAGGCCGTTACCAAGCTGCGTGCTCTTTCGCCGCTGTGGGACATGTACAAAGACGGCGTCGACATTTCGAAAATCGAATGGGCGGCGCACTGAGAAGTCGCCACCAGAGCGGCTCCACTGATGAGGATTGAAGCAAATGGCATATAGCGAAAAGGTCATCGACCACTACGAGAACCCGCGCAACGTCGGCAAGATGGACGCGCAGGATCCTGACGTCGGCACCGGCATGGTCGGCGCCCCGGCGTGCGGCGACGTGATGCGTCTGCAGATCAAGGTCAACGAACAAGGCATCATCGAAGATGCCAAGTTCAAGACCTACGGCTGCGGCTCCGCCATCGCGTCCAGCTCCCTGGCCACCGAGTGGATGAAGGGCAAGACTCTCGACGAAGCCGAAACCATCAAGAACACTCAGTTGGCCGAAGAACTGGCCTTGCCGCCAGTGAAAATCCACTGCTCGGTACTCGCTGAGGACGCCATCAAGGCCGCCGTTCGCGACTACAAGCAGAAGAAAGGCTTGATCTGATCCGCGTTACGGTAAGGAGTTTCCATGGCTATCCAGATGACAGAAGCGGCAGCTAACCATATCCAGCGCTCACTTGCGGGGCGCGGCAAGGGCGAGGGTATCCGCCTGGGTGTTCGCACCACGGGTTGTTCCGGCCTCGCCTATGTACTGGAATTCGTCGACGAAGTCGGTGAAGACGATCAGGTGTTCGAGAGTCATGGTCAGAAAGTGATCATCGACCCCAAGAGCCTGACGTACCTGGACGGCACCGAGCTGGATTTCGTCAAGGAAGGGTTGAACGAAGGCTTCAAGTTCAACAACCCCAACGTGCGCGGTGAATGTGGCTGCGGCGAAAGCTTCAACATCTGAGGCTGCTCGTGGGTACTCCTTGTCATTTTGCGTTGTTCCAGTTGCAGCCTGCTTTCCAGCTGGACCTCGATCAGTTGTCCGCGCGTTATCTGGAACTGGCCCGTGGTGTCCACCCCGACCGCTTTGCCGATGCCTCCGAGGCTGAGCAGCGGCGGGCGCTCGAGCAGTCGGCGAACCTCAACGAGGCCTACCAGACGCTCAAGAGTCCGGCCAAGCGCGCGCGTTACCTGCTCGCCATCAGCGGTCATGAGCTGCCCCTGGAAGTCACGGTGCACGATCCCGAGTTCCTGTTGCAGCAGATGCAATGGCGCGAGGAGCTCGAAGACCTGCAGGACAGCGCCGACCTGGCGGGTGTCGCGGTCTTCAAGCGTCGCCTGAAAGACGCCCAGCAAGAACTCAACGAGAGCTTCGCCGCCTGCTGGAACGACGCTGCGCAACGCGAACAGGCCGAACGCCTGATGCGGCGCATGCAGTTCCTCGACAAGCTGACCTACGAAGTGCGCCAGCTGGAAGAGCGCCTCGACGATTAACCCAGTGCCGCTCCGGTCGCACGCCTGATTACAGATAAGTCCTGATTACGATGGCCCTACTGCAGATCGCCGAACCCGGCCAAAGTCCACAACCGCACCAGCGTCGCCTGGCTGTCGGGATCGACTTGGGTACCACCAATTCCCTGGTCGCTGCTTTGCGCAGCGGTCTTTCCGAGCCGCTGGCCGACGAGCAGGGGCGGGTGATCCTGCCGTCTGCCGTGCGCTACCACGCCGATCGCGTCGAAGTTGGCGAGTCGGCGAAGCTGGCCGCCGCCACCGATCCACTCAATACCGTCGTGTCGGTCAAGCGCTTGATGGGTCGTGGTCTGTCCGACGTCAAGCAATTGGGCGATCAACTGCCGTACCGTTTCGTCGGCGGCGAATCCCACATGCCGTTCATCGAAACCGTGCAAGGCCCGAAAAGCCCGGTAGAAGTCTCCGCTGATATCCTCAAGGTCCTGCGTCAGCGCGCCGAAGCCGCGTTGGGCGGTGAACTGGTGGGCGCGGTGATCACCGTCCCGGCCTATTTCGATGACGCCCAGCGCCAAGCCACCAAGGACGCGGCCAAGCTCGCCGGTCTCAACGTGCTGCGTCTGCTCAACGAGCCGACGGCGGCTGCGGTGGCGTACGGGCTGGACCAGCATGCCGAGGGCCTCGTCGCCATTTACGACCTGGGCGGCGGCACGTTTGATATTTCGATCCTCCGCCTGACCGGCGGGGTCTTCGAAGTCCTCGCCACCGGTGGCGACAGCGCCCTGGGCGGCGACGATTTCGATCACGCTATTGCCGGCTGGATCATCGAGCAGGCGGGCTTGTCCGCTGATCTCGATCCGGGTACCCAGCGCCATCTGCTGCAAACCGCCTGCGCCGCCAAGGAAGCCTTGACCGACGCCGCCAGCGTTGAAGTCACTTACGGCGAATGGACAGCCACGCTGACCCGCGAAGCCTTCAATGCCCTCATCGAACCCATGGTCGCCCGCAGCCTCAAGGCCTGCCGCCGTGCCGTGCGTGATTCCGGCGTCGAGCTGGAAGATGTCAAGGCCGTGGTCATGGTCGGTGGTTCGACCCGTGTGCCTCGGGTTCGCGAAGCCGTTGCCGAAGCCTTTGGCCGTCAGCCGCTGACTGAAATCGACCCGGACCAGGTGGTCGCCATCGGTGCCGCGATCCAGGCCGATACCCTGGCTGGCAACAAGCGCGAGGGCGGCGAATTGCTGCTGCTCGACGTGATTCCGTTGTCCCTGGGCCTGGAAACCATGGGCGGCCTGATGGAGAAGGTGATCCCGCGCAACACCACCATCCCCGTCGCCCGCGCCCAGGATTTCACTACTTATAAAGACGGCCAGTCGGCCATGATGATTCATGTGCTGCAAGGCGAGCGTGAATTGATCAGCGATTGCCGCTCCCTCGCGCGTTTCGAATTGCGCGGCATCCCGGCGATGGTTGCCGGCGCGGCGAAGATTCGCGTGACCTTCCAGGTCGACGCCGATGGCCTGCTCAATGTCTCCGCCCGCGAACTCGGTTCGGGCGTCGAGGCAAGCATCCAGGTCAAGCCGTCCTACGGCCTGACCGACGGCGAAATCGCCAAGATGCTCAAGGATTCGTTCCAGCACGCCAGCGACGACAAAGTCGCACGTGTGCTGCGCGAGCAGCAGGTCGATGCCCAGCGCCTGGTCGAAGCCGTGCAAGCCGCCCTCGAAGCCGACGGCGAGCGCTTGCTCGACGCCGAGGAGCGCATGGTCATCGAAATGCAGATGCAAGAACTCTCCGAATTGATCAAGGGCACCGATGGTTATGCCATCGAGCAGCAGACCAAGCGTCTGTCGCAAGTCACCGATGCCTTTGCTGCCCGCCGCCTGGACTCGACGGTGAAAGCCGCCCTGGCGGGGCGCAACCTGAATGAAATCGAGGAATAACTGATGCCGCAGGTGATTTTTCTGCCCCACGAGAAGTTCTGCCCGGACGGCATGGTCGTGGAAGCCGAGCCCGGAACGTCCATTCTTGACCTGGCCCACAAACACCACATCGAGATGGAAAGTGCCTGTGGCGGCGTTTGCGCTTGCACGACCTGCCACTGCATCATTCGTGAAGGTTTCGAGTCGCTGGAAGAGGCGGACGAGCTGGAAGAAGACTTTCTTGACCGCGCCTGGGGGCTTGAGCCGCAATCGCGTCTGGGTTGCCAGGCCATCGTCGGCACTGAAGACCTGACCGTCGAAATCCCGAGATACTCACTTAACCATGCGGCCGAAGCGCCGCACTGATGGTGACACTGTCATGAGCTATGGTTGGAATGATGTACAACGCATCGCGGAAGAATTGGCCGAAGCCCACGAGGGTCTCGATCCGTACTCTGTAGGTTTCGTCCGTCTGCAGCAGATGATCCTTGAGCTGCCTGACTTCGATGCCACCTCTGGCCGAGTCGGCGAGAAGGTGTTGGAAGCGGTTCAGGAGCTCTGGGCCGCAGAATTGGACTGATCGCCTCGCAGGTTAGGCAATACCCAAGAACCCGCGTATAATTCGCGGGTTTAATTTTTCGTAAATTACCGTTTCTGGAGTTACACCATGGCTGTTCAACGTACTTTCTCCATCATCAAGCCTGACGCCGTTGCTAAAAACGTGATCGGCAAGATCGTTACCCGCTTCGAAGACGCTGGCCTGCGCGTTGTAGCTTCGAAAATGAAGCAACTGTCCAAAGCCGAAGCCGAAGGCTTCTACGCTGAGCACAGCGAGCGCGGTTTCTTCGGTGAACTGGTTGCCTTCATGACTTCCGGTCCGGTTGTCGTTCAGGTGCTGGAAGGCGAAAACGCCATCGCTCGCAACCGTGAGCTGATGGGCGCTACCAACCCTAAAGAAGCTGCTGCCGGCACCATCCGTGCTGACTTCGCTGAATCCATCGACGCCAACGCCGTCCACGGTTCGGACTCCGAAGCCGCCGCTGCTCGCGAAATCGCTTACTTTTTCTCCGCTACTGAAGTAACCACTCGCTAAGCCCAGGCTTTTGAGTGAAGGTGAATCCATGACTACATCGAACGGCAAAACCAACCTGTTGGGCCTGACCCAGCCGGAAATGGAGAAATTCTTCGACTCGATCGGGGAGAAGCGTTTCCGTGCCGGTCAGGTGATGAAATGGATTCACCACTTTGGCGTCGACGATTTCGACGCCATGACGAATGTCGGCAAGGCCCTGCGCGAAAAGCTCAAGGCCGTTGCCGAGATTCGCGGCCCTGAAGTGGTCAGCCAGGACATTTCCAGCGACGGCACCCGCAAGTGGGTGGTGCGCGTGGCGTCCGGCAGCTGCGTCGAGACCGTCTACATTCCCCAGGGCAAGCGCGGCACCTTGTGCGTTTCGTCCCAGGCAGGCTGTGCCCTGGATTGCAGTTTCTGCTCCACCGGCAAGCAAGGCTTCAACAGCAACCTCACCGCCGCCGAAGTGATCGGCCAGGTGTGGATTGCCAACAAATCCTTTGGCAGCGTCCCGGCAACCGTCGACCGTGCCATCACCAACGTGGTGATGATGGGCATGGGTGAGCCGCTGCTGAACTTCGACAACGTCGTCGCCGCCATGCACCTGATGATGGATGACCTGGGCTACGGCATCTCCAAGCGCCGCGTGACCCTGTCCACCTCAGGCGTGGTGCCGATGATCGATGAGCTGGCCAAGCACATCGACGTCTCGCTGGCGTTGTCGCTGCACGCACCGAATGACGCATTGCGTAACCAATTGGTGCCGATCAACAAGAAGTATCCGCTTAAGATGCTGCTCGAGTCGTGCCAGCGCTACATGTCGTCCCTGGGCGAAAAGCGCGTGCTGACCATCGAGTACACCTTGCTCAAGGACGTGAATGACAAGGTTGAACATGCGGTCGAGATGATCGAACTGCTCAAGAACATCCCGTGCAAGATCAACCTGATCCCGTTCAACCCGTTCCCGCATTCCGGCTACGAGCGTCCGAGCAACAATGCGATTCGTCGGTTCCAGGATCAGCTTCACCACGCTGGCTTCAACGTCACCGTGCGCACCACCCGTGGCGAAGACATCGATGCCGCGTGTGGCCAATTGGTAGGACAGGTGCTGGATCGCACCCGTCGCAGCGAACGCTACATTGCCGTGCGCGAATTGAACGCCGCGGACGATGCAGTACAGAACGCTGCGAACAGTCACTAAGAGAGGAACTCTATGTCCCTGCGCTTTGCGCTGCTGTTGCTGCTGGCCGGTCTTTGTTCCGGTTGTGTTCTGTCGGGCGACTATAACCCGATGAAAACCAGCAAGGGCCGTGACGAAGCGCGCGAGGCCTATGTGCAGCTGGGCATCGGCTATTTGCAACAGGGCATGACCGAGCGGGCCAAGGTGCCGCTCAAGAAGGCCCTGGAGCTGGACAGCTCGGACGCCGATGCCAATGCGGCGCTGGCCCTGGTGTTCCAGGCCGAGATGGAGCCGGAACTGGCCGATGAACACTTTCGCAAGGCGTTGTCCGCCCGCCCGCAAGACGCCCGGATCCTCAACAACTACGGCAGCTTCCTCTACGAGCAGGCACGCTACAAGGAAGCCTACGAGCGCTTCGAGCAAGCGGCCGCCGATACCCTTTACCCTGAGCGTTCGCGGGTGTTCGAGAACCTCGGCATGACCGCCGCGAAACTCGGCCAGCGTGACCTGGCCCGCCAGCAGCTCGAAAAGGCGCTGCGGCTCAACCGCCAGCAACCGCGCGCGTTGCTGGAAATGGCTGAGTTGTCTTACGAAGACAGGCATTATGTGCCCGCTCGCGACTATTACGAGCGGTTTAGCCTGCTCAGCGAGCAAAATGCACGTAGTCTATTGCTCGGCGTTCGGCTGGCGCATGTGTTTGAAGATCGTGACAAGGCCGCCAGTTATGGCCTGCAACTCAAAAGACTCTATCCCGGTACGCCGGAATATCAGCAATACCTGTCGGAGCAATGATGAAAGCGGCGCATCCCGAAGTTGTAGCAGCGACTCGCGTAAATCCCGGTGAGACCCTGCGTCAAGCCCGCGAAAGCAATGGTTGGTCGCTGGCCGAAGTGGCCCTCAAGCTCAATCTCACCGTGACTTCCCTGAGCAACCTGGAAGCCGGCGCGTTCGACAAATTGCCTGGGCATACTTTCGCCCGGGGCTACATCCGCGCCTATGCCAAGTTGCTTGGCATGGACCAGACCGTGCTGGTCCAGCAATTCGATCAATACACCGGTTCCGACGCCCAGGGCAGCAGTGTGCACAGCCTGGGCCGTATCGAGGAGCCAGTGCGCGTTTCCCATACCATTTTGCGTATCGTCAGCCTGTTGCTGCTGATCGCGGTGATCGGTGGCGGTTTCGTCTGGTGGCAGGATCAGGCTTCCTTGCGCAGCAAGGAGCCGGTTGCGATGAACCCTGAGCATGTCGAAGTCGAAGGCGCCGACGGCACCACCCAGATTCATCCGCTGGATGAGCCGGAAGACCAGGCTGTTGTCGAGGGGCAGACCGAGGGTGAAACCGCCCTGGCATTGCCTCAAGGCCAGGACAGCGGCGAGACCGATGCCGCCGCGGGTGCCGAGCCTGTCGTGCCATCCGCTCCCGCGCCAGCCCCAACACCCGCCGCCCCCACGGCTCCGGCCCATGCCGGCAGCGCGCCGACCACCCCGGCGGCTCCAGCCCCCGTCACGCTAGCGCCAACCGTGGCCGCTCCGGCCGTGCCAGCAGCGCCAGCAACCCCGGCGGCCCCGGCTCCTGCGCCCGGCGATGGCCAGGTACAGATCCAGTTCACCGCCGATTGCTGGACGCAGATTACCGACGGCAACGGCAAGGTCCTGTTCAGCGGCCTCAAGCGCAAGGGCGACAGCACGTCCGTCAACGGCCGGCCGCCGTTTGCCGTACGCCTGGGCTATGCCCGTGGCGCGCAGGTCAGCTACAACGGCCAGCCGGTCGATGTGGCTCCGTTCACCAGTGGCGAGACCGCTCGCCTGAAGTTGGGTCAATAAGTCATGCACGGCGAATCTCCTATCAAGCGTCGCGAATCCCGGAAGATCTGGGTCGGTAACGTGCCCGTGGGCGGCGATGCGCCAATCGCTGTGCAGAGCATGACCAACAGCGACACCAATGACGTGGCCGCCACGGTCGCGCAAATCAATCGTCTTGAAGCCGCCGGCGTCGATATCGTGCGCGTATCCGTGCCGGACATGGACGCCGCCGAGGCGTTCGGCAAGATCAAGCAGCTGGTCAAGGTGCCGTTGGTGGCCGACATTCACTTCGACTACCGCATTGCCTTGCGCGTGGCCGAGCTGGGCGTCGACTGCCTGCGCATCAACCCGGGCAACATCGGTCGCGAAGATCGGGTGCGCGCGGTGGTGGATGCCGCCCGTGACCGGGGCATTCCGATCCGCATCGGCGTCAACGCCGGTTCCCTGGAAAAAGACCTGCAGAAGAAGTACGGCGAACCGACTCCGGCCGCGCTGGTGGAATCGGCGCTGCGCCATGTCGAGCACCTCGAACGCCTGAATTTCCCGGACTTCAAGGTCAGCGTGAAGGCCTCCGACGTGTTCATGGCCGTCGAAGCCTACCGCCTGCTGGCCAAGGAAATCGTCCAGCCGTTGCACCTGGGCATCACCGAAGCCGGTGGGTTGCGCTCGGGTACGGTGAAATCTGCCGTCGGCCTCGGTATGCTGCTCGCCGAAGGGATTGGCGATACCATCCGCATCTCGTTGGCGGCGGACCCGGTCGAGGAAGTGAAAGTCGGCTACGACATCCTCAAGTCCCTGCACCTGCGTTCTCGTGGGATCAACTTCATCGCCTGCCCGAGCTGCTCGCGGCAGAACTTCGATGTGGTCAAGACCATGAACGAGCTGGAAGGGCGCCTTGAAGACCTGCTGGTGCCGCTGGATGTCGCGGTGATCGGTTGCGTGGTCAACGGGCCCGGCGAAGCCAAGGAGGCCCATATCGGCCTGACGGGCGGCACGCCGAACCTGATTTACATCGACGGCAAGCCGTCGCAGAAACTGACGAATGACAATCTGGTGGATGAGCTGGAAAAGCTGATCCGCCAGAAAGCGGCCGAAAAGGTCGAAGCCGACGCAGCGGTCATCGCGCGCGGTTAAGTCGCAAGATTAAGGAATACACGTGAGCAAGTCTCTGCAAGCCATTCGTGGCATGAACGACATCCTGCCCGAGCAGACGCCCCTGTGGCGCTATTTCGAGGGCACCGTCGCGCGCCTGCTGGATAACTACGGTTACCGGCAGATCCGCATGCCCATCGTCGAGTTCACCGAGCTGTTCAAGCGCTCCATCGGTGAAGTGACCGACATCGTCGAAAAAGAGATGTACACCTTCGACGACCGCAACGGCGATTCCCTGACCCTGCGCCCCGAAGGCACGGCAGCATGCGTGCGTGCAGTGCTTGAGCACGGCATCACCGGCGGCGGCCAGGTGCAGAAACTCTGGTACATCGGCCCGATGTTCCGCCACGAGCGTCCGCAGAAAGGTCGTTATCGCCAGTTTCACCAGATCGGCCTCGAAGTATTCAACCTTGAAGGTCCGGACATCGATGCCGAGCTGATTGTGATGACCTGGCGCCTGTGGGGCGAGCTGGGCCTGCGCGATGCGGTCAAGCTTGAGCTCAACAGCCTGGGCACCAGCGAATCCCGTGGCCGCTACCGCGAGGCGTTGGTGGAGTTTCTGTCCGCCCATGTCGACAAGCTCGACGAAGACAGCCAGCGCCGCCTGAAGACCAACCCGCTGCGCGTGCTCGATACCAAGCACCCGGAGACCCAGGCGGTCCTGGTGGACGCGCCGAAAATGGCCGACTACCTCGACGACGAATCCCGCGCGCATTTCGAAGGGCTGAAGGCACGTCTGGACGCCGTCGGCATCCCTTACGTGATCAACCCCAAGTTGGTCCGTGGCCTGGATTACTACAGCAAGACCGTCTTCGAATGGGTCACCGACAAGCTCGGCGCCCAGGGCACCGTATGCGCCGGTGGCCGCTACGACGGGCTGGTGGAGCAGATGGGCGGCAAGCCGACCCCGGGCGTGGGCTTCGCCATGGGCATCGAGCGTCTGGTGCTGATGCTTGAGGCGCTGGATAAAGTGCCCGAAGAGCTGTCCCGTCAGGTCGACGTCTACCTGTGCGCCTTTGGCGAGGCCGCAGAACTGGCCGCCCTGGCCCTGAGCGAGCGGATCCGTGACCAGTTGCCCAACCTGCGCCTGCAGATCAACGCCGGCGCCGGCAGCTTCAAGAGCCAATTCAAGAAGGCCGACAAGAGCGGTGCACTGTACGCACTGATTCTTGGTGACGACGAACTGGCTCAACAAGTGGTAGGTTTCAAACCCCTGCGTGGCCAGGGCGAACAACAAAGCATTGCCTGGGATGCGCTTGCTGCACACCTGGCCACCTGCGTCGTGCAGGGTTGAAGCTGTCAAACAGCCGATTTAGCGATTAAGGAGTATTGGGGTGTCGAGTACCGAAGATGAACAGCTGGCGGATTTGAAGGACTGGTGGACGCGCAACGGCAAGCCGCTGGTCACTGGCGGCCTGTTGGCGCTGGTCATCGTGTTCGGCTGGCAGGCCTACCAGAAATACCAGAGCAACCAGTCGCAAGGTGCCTCGTTGCTTTACCAGCAACTGCTGGAAACCACCCTGACCCCCGACGGCAAGCCTGACGCGGCGCGCGTGGCGGACCTGGCCGGCAAGCTCAACAAAGAGTTCGGCGGCACCGCCTACGCCCAGTACGGCAGCCTGTTCGTGGCCAAGGTCGCGGTCGACAGCGGCAAGCTGGACGACGCGGTCACCGAGCTGAAAGCCATCGTCGACAAACCGGCCAACCCGACCCTGGGCGAAGTCGCGCGTCAGCGCCTGGCGCAGGTGCTGGCAGCACAGAACAAGGCCGAAGACGCGCTGAAGCTGCTCGACGGCGACGCCGACAAGGCGTTCCTGGCGACCCGCGAAGAACTCAAGGGCGACCTGCTGGTACAGCTGGGCCGTGCCAATGAGGCCCATGCGGCCTACCAAAAAGCCAAGGCTGCGCTGTCGGATGAAGCCGCAGTCGGTGGCCTGCAAATCAAGCTGGACGACCTGGCCAAAGGGGATGCGTGACGTGATCCGTTGGAAACATGCAGCATTGCTGGCCCTGGCCATTCTGGCCGCGGGTTGCAGCAGCAACAGCAAGAAAGAACTGCCTCCGGCCGAACTGACCGATTTCAAAGAAGAAGTCGTGCTGCAGAAGCAATGGAGCCGCTCCGTCGGTGACGGCCAGGGTGAAACCTACAACATGCTGGTGCCGGCCATCGACGGCGACACCCTCTATGCCGGCGACGTGACTGGCGTCGTCATGGCCATGGATCGCATGAGCGGCGACGTCAAATGGGAAAAGGATCTTGAGCTGCCTGTGTCCGGCGCCGTTGGCGTGGGTTACGGGCTGGTCATGATCGGCACGCTCAAGGGCGAGATCGTCGCCCTGGACGCGAGCAGCGGTGAAGAGAGATGGCGCGCCCGCGTGACCAGCGAAGTGCTCGCGCCGCCCGCTACCAACGGTGACGTGGTGGTGGTGCAGACCCAGGACGACCGCCTGATTGGCCTGGATGCCGCCACCGGCAACCAGCGCTGGTTGTACGACAGCACTCCGGCGGTACTGACCCTGCGTGGCACCAGTGCGCCGATCGTCACCAACCGCCTCGCGGTGGCTGGCTTGTCGACCGGTAAAGTCGTGGCCCTGGATATTTCCAACGGCGTACCGGTCTGGGAACAGCGCGTAGCGATCCCGCAAGGTCGTTCGGAGCTGGAGCGTGTGGTCGACATCGACGGCGGCCTGCTGCTGTCCGGCGGTACGCTGTACGTCGCCAGTTATCAGGGCCGCGTTGCGGCGCTGGACCTGGAAAGCGGTCGTCCGTTGTGGCAGCGCGATGCGTCGAGCTACGCCGGTGTCGCCCAAGGTTTCGGCAGCGTCTACGTGAGCCTGTCCTCGGGCACCGTCGAAGGCGTTGACGAGCGTTCCACCACCGCATTGTGGAGCAACGACTCCCTGGCCCGTCGCCAACTGTCGGCCCCGGAAGTGTTCTCCAGCTACGTTGCAGTGGGTGACCTGGAAGGTTACCTGCACCTGCTCAGCCAGGTTGACGGTCGTTTCGTCGGTCGCGAGCGCATCGACAGCGACGGCCTGCGTGCCCGTCCGCTGGTGGTGGGAAACATGATCTATGTGTATGGCAACAGCGGCAAACTGGAAGCCCTGACCATCAAGTAAGACTATGCTTGGGTTAATTCCCAAGCGGCTTCACCTTTGTAGGAGCGAGCCTGCTCGCGAATGCGCTGGTCCAGCGGCCTGTATGTCGACTGACCCACTGCTTTCGCGAGCAGGCTCGCTCCCACAAGGTGGCCCCCGAGCACCAGCCGCTGCCTCGCAGCGGCTTTTGTATTTTCTGAAATAACGAAGTGGAGAGCCGCATGGTTCCCGTAATCGCCCTGGTGGGCCGACCGAACGTCGGCAAGTCCACCTTGTTCAACCGCCTGACCAGGACTCGCGACGCTATCGTCGGCGACTTGTCCGGTCTGACCCGTGATCGCCAATACGGTGAGGCCAAGTGGCAAGGGCGTACCTATATTCTGGTCGACACCGGTGGCATCTCCGGTGATGAACACGGCATGGACGAAAAAATGGCCGAGCAGTCGCTGCTCGCCATCGAAGAAGCCGATGTGGTGCTGTTCCTGGTAGACGCCAAGGCCGGTTTTACCGCCGCCGACCAGATGATCGCCGAGCATTTGCGCAAACGTAACAAGCGTTCCTATGTGGTCGCCAACAAGGTCGACAATATCGACCCGGACATGGCTCGCGCCGAGTTCGCACCTTTGGGCATGGGCCAGGCGATTCCGATCGCCGGTGCCCACGGTCGCGGCATCACCCAGATGCTGGAAATCGCCCTGGCTGATTTCCCCAAGGACGATGAAGACGAGCCGGAAGAGGGCGAGGAAGAAGTCGTTGCCGAGGGCGAGGAAGCCAAGCGCATTCCGGGTCCGAGCGAAAAGGACGGCATCAAGATCGCTATCATCGGCCGCCCGAACGTCGGCAAGTCGACGCTGGTCAACCGCATGCTCGGTGAAGACCGGGTCATCGTCTACGACCAGCCCGGCACCACCCGTGACAGCATCTACATTCCCTTCGAGCGTAACGAAGAGAAGTACACGCTGATCGACACGGCCGGTGTGCGCAAGCGCGGCAAGATCCACGAGGAAGTCGAAAAATTCTCCGTGGTCAAAACGCTGCAGGCGATCAAAGACGCCAACGTGGTGATCTTCGTGATGAACGCCCGCGAAGGCGTGGTCGATCACGACTTGAACCTGCTGGGTTTCGCCCTGGAAGCCGGTCGTGCACTGGTCATCGCGATCAACAAGTGGGACGGCATGACGCCGAGCGAGCGCGATTACGTCAAGGTCGAACTGCAGCGTCGGCTGTTCTTCGTCGACTTTGCCGACATCCACTTCATCTCGGCCCTGCACGGTACCGGCGTGGGCAACCTCTACGCCTCGGTGCAGAACTCGTTCAAGTCGGCGGTTACCCGCTGGCCGACCAACCGCCTGACCCAGATTCTCGAAGACGCGGTCGGCGAGCATGCGCCACCGATGGTCAACAACCGCCGGATCAAGCTGCGCTACGCCCACTTGGGCGGTGCCAACCCACCGATCATCGTGATCCACGGTAACCAGATCGAGAAGGTGCCCAAGTCCTACGTTCGTTATCTGGAAAACACTTACCGTCGCGTCCTGAAGCTGGTCGGCACGCCGATCCGCATCGAGTTCAAGGGCGGCGAGAACCCGTACGAAGGCAACAAGAACACGCTCACCGACCGCCAGGTCAACAAGAAGCGCCGCTTGATGTCGCACCACAAGAAGGCCGACAAGAAGCGCCGCGACAAGCGCTGATCCTGGCTGCTCAGGACCGCTTTTGTGGCGAGGGAGCTTGCTCCCGCTGGGCTGCGCAGCAGCCCCCTGCGTTTTGTCTGATGCACCGCTGTGGTGGATACATCTTGGGGCTGCTTCGCAACCCAGCGGGAGCAAGCTCCCTCGCCACGGTGTTCGGCAACAATTGAAGAGGGTGCCCACGGGGCACCCTTTTTCATGCCCGGCGATTGGGCTATCCTCGACCTCTCCCGCGCCGCGCCAGAGCCGGGTGCAGACCCAGGGAACCCTCGATGATCACCAGCAAGTTGCCGAATGTCGGCATCACCATTTTTACCCAGATGTCCCAGCTTGCCGCGCAGACCGGTGCGCTGAACCTGTCCCAGGGGTTTCCCGATTTCGATGGCCCGCAGGCCCTGCGCGATGCAGTGGGCCGGCATATCGCCCAAGGCCACAATCAATATTCGCCGATGACCGGCCTGCCAGCCCTGCGCCAGCAGATCGCAGCAAAGATCGCCCGCAGCTATGGCGCCAGCGTCGACGCCGATCAGGAAGTCACCGTGACCCCCGGCGCGACCCAGGCGATTTTCTGCGCCATCGCGGCGGTGGTACACAGCGGCGACGAAGTGATCGTCTTCGACCCAGCGTACGACAGCTACGAACCTGCCGTGCAACTGGCCGGCGGGCGTTGCGTACATGTGCAACTGGGCCTGGATGATTTTGCCATCGACTTCCAGAAGCTTGGCGAAGCCCTGAGCCCGCGCACACGGATGATCATCCTCAACACGCCGCACAACCCCAGCGGCGCATTGATCAGCCGCGCCGAGCTGGACCAGTTGGCGGCGTTGATTCGCGATCGCGACATCTACCTGATCAGCGATGAGGTTTATGAGCACCTGGTATTCGACGACGTGCCCCATGTCAGCGTCCTTGCCCACGAAGAGCTGTATCGCCGTGCCTTTGTTGTCAGTTCGTTCGGCAAGACCTACCACGTCACAGGCTGGAAAACCGGCTATGTGGTCGCGCCAGAGGCCCTGACGGCGGAGCTGCGCAAGGTGCACCAGTACGTCAGTTTCTGCGGGGTGACACCGTTGCAATACGCGTTGGCCGACTACATGGCCGAGCATCCGGAGCATGTCGATGAACTGCCGGATTTCTATCAGGCCAAGCGCGACCTGTTCTGCGATCTGCTGGCGCCGTCGCGCTTCACTTTCCAGCGTGTCGCCGGCACGTATTTCCAGTTGGTGGATTATTCGCAGATCCGCCCGGACCTCAATGACGTCGACATGGCGCTCTGGATGACCCGCGAACACGGCGTGGCGACCATTCCGATCTCGGTGTTCTACCAGAACCCGCCGCAGGGCCAGCGCCTGGTGCGCCTGTGCTTTGCCAAACGCGAGGAGACGCTGCGCGAAGCGGCGGAAAAACTATGCGTGATCTGAGCGCGTTGCCCAATCTGAACATTGCCTTGATCCAGACTACGCTGGCCTGGCATGACCGCCGGGCCAACCTGGAACATTTTGACGCGCTGCTCGAACAGGCGCGCGGGGCGGACCTGATCATCCTGCCGGAAATGTTCACCACCGGTTTTTCCATGGAGTCCGAGGCCCTGGCCGAGCCGGAGAACGGCCCCGCCAGCCAATGGCTCAAGTCCCAGGCGGCAAAGCTGGACGCCGTGATCACCGGCAGCGTGATCATCCAGGCCGCCGACGGCAGCCATCGCAATCGCTTGCTGTGGGCGCGTCCGGATGGCGAGGTGCTGCATTACGACAAGCGCCATCTGTTTCGCATGGCCGGCGAGCACAACCATTACACACCGGGTGACCAGCAGGTATTGTTCGAGCTCAAGGGCTGGCGGATTCGGCCGCTGATCTGCTACGACCTGCGCTTCCCGGCGTGGAGTCGTGATGCCGAGGACACCGACCTGTTGCTGTATACCGCCAACTGGCCGGGCGCCCGGCGTCAGCACTGGAACCGGCTGCTGCCGGCACGGGCCATCGAAAATCTCTGCTATGTGGCGGCGGTGAACCGGATCGGCACCGACGGCAAGGGCTTCGCTTATACCGGTGACAGTCAGGTGCTGGACTTCCAGGGCGAGACGCTGCTCAGTGCCGGCGAGGCCGACGGCGTGTTCATGGTGTGCCTGAGCGCGGCGGACCTGGCAGCGTATCGCACACGCTTTCCGGCGAACCTGGACGCTGATCGCTTCGAATTCATCTATTGAAACGATTCAGCCCTCAAGGAACGGTATTGCACGCCGATAACAGGTCAGCCAAGGAGGAGTCCCTATGACCAGTATCAGCGCAACGACCGTAAACCCTTATCCGCTGTCGGCCCCCAAAGTCTCCATCAGGGGCGCCGAGGAAGAGAAAGCCGTCAGTCCGGTGGTATCGCCTGACACCGGCGAAGAGAAGGACAAGGAACTGAAAGTCGACACCAGCGGCGCAAATATCGCCGGTGTTGGCGGCAGCAACGGCAGCAATATCATCGAGCAGCTGAAGAAGCAGATCGAGCGGACCGAAAAGTTGCTGGCCGACCAGCAGGCCCAATTGGCCCGCGTGCAGAAAAGCCGGGCCGACGAGGAGCAGAAAGCCCAGCAGGCCATGGCGATCCAGACCCAGATCATGGGGACCCAGGCCACATTGCAAACCCTTCAGGCCGCGTTGCTGCAGGCGATGACGGTTTCGATCGATACCCATGCCTGATATTTGTGTTGCCTGTTAGGCCGCTATCGCGAGCAAGCTCGCTCCCACATTGTTTTGCATAACGCCGACTATTGTGGGAGCGAGCCTGCTCGCGAAGAGGCCGGAACAGCCAACCCAAAACCAAGCCAAACAAAAGGCCCCGAGGTTCACACCCCGGGGCCTTTTGTTTTTCAGCGACCGATCAAGCCGCCTTGGCTTCCGGCTGGCTCAGCGAGCGGTTCAACGCACTGAACAGCGCCTTGAAGCTCGCCGTGGTGATGTTTTCATCGATGCCCACGCCATGCACCGCACGTTCGCCGTTGACGCGCAGTTCGATGTACGCCGCAGCCTTGGCGTTGGTGCCGGCGCCGATGGCGTGTTCGTTGTAGTCCATGATTTCCACCGGAATCGGCAGCCCGGCCACCAGCGCTTCCAGCGCGCCGTTGCCTCTGCCACGCCAGTGCAGGTTGGTCTCGCCCTGGCCCTTGCTGGCGACTTCCACTTCCACGGCGCTGTTGCCGTTCTCTTCCTGCAGGCGATGGCTGACCAGCGCGTACGGAGTGTTGGCTTGCAGGTATTCGCGCTGGAGCAGGGCGTGGATCTGCTGGGCAGTCATTTCCAGGCCCAGGCGATCGGTTTCACGCTGTACCACTTGGCTGAACTCGATCTGCATGCGACGCGGCAGGCTGATGCCGTATTCCTGTTCCAGGAGGTAGGCGATGCCGCCCTTGCCCGACTGGCTGTTCACGCGGATTACCGCTTCGTAGCTGCGGCCGATGTCGGCCGGGTCGATCGGCAGGTACGGTACTTCCCACAGGGTGTCCGGTTTCTGTTGGGCGAAGCCCTTGCGGATTGCGTCCTGGTGCGAGCCGGAGAACGCGGTGTGGACTAGGTCGCCGACATACGGGTGACGTGGATGGACCGGGATCTGGTTGCATTCCTCGACGACTTTGCGCACGCCGTCGATGTCGGAGAAGTCCAGCTCAGGGTCGATGCCCTGGGTGTAGAGGTTCAGCGCCACGGTCACCAGGTCGACGTTACCGGTGCGCTCGCCGTTGCCGAACAGGCAGCCTTCGACACGGTCGGCCCCGGCCATCAGGCCCAGCTCGGTGGCGGCCACGCCGGTGCCACGGTCGTTGTGGGTGTGCAGGCTGATGAGCACGCTGTCACGCCGGGTGATGTTGCGGTGGAACCACTCGATCTGGTCGGCGTAGATGTTCGGGGTGGCGACTTCGACGGTGGCCGGCAGGTTGAGGATCACCTTGCGCTCAGGCGTCGGCTTCCACACTTCGATCACCGCGTCGCAGACTTCCTTGGCGAACTCCAGTTCGGTCGCGCTGAAGGTTTCTGGCGAGTACTCGAACTGCCATTGGGTTTCCGGCTGCTGGGCGGCGTATTTGACGAACAGCTTGGCCGCGTTCACGGCGATTTCCTTCACGCCTTCCTTGTCCTGGTTGAACACGATGCGGCGGAACGACGGGCACGTGGCGTTATACAGGTGGACGATGGCTTTCTTCGCGCCACGCAGGGACTCGAAGGTGCGAGCGATCAGGTCTTCACGGGCCTGGGTCAGCACCTGGATGGTGGTGTCGTCCGGGATGTGACCTTCTTCGATGAGGGTGCGCACAAAGTCGAAGTCAGTCTGCGAAGCGGCCGGGAATGATGCTTCGATTTCCTTCACGCCCACTGCAACGAGGGTTTTCCAGAAGCGCAGCTTCTTGGCCGCATCCATCGGCTCGATCAGCGACTGGTTGCCATCGCGCAGGTCGGAGCTGCACCAGATCGGCGCGGCGGTGATGGTCTTCGACGGCCAGGTGCGATCCGGCAGGTTGATGGTCGGGAAGGCGCGGTACTTCGAAGACGGGTCTTTGAGCATGCTCATGGGGAAATCCTTATTGTCGTGGCCGGAAAGAGGCGGCCTGCCGGTGGTTCGAACGGGTTGGCTTCACGCCTGGACGAGGTGCCGCGATTCAGCCCGGCAGTCGTGCGCTGACGAGGCACAGGCTGCGGTGCTGGCGAAGCTGAATGAGGGTGTGAGAGGTTTTCATGCCCTCAACCCTAACCGCGTGGCCGGGGGGTTGCAAGCAGTCGGGAAAAATTGGGAGAAGTTCTGTTTTTGGGTGACTTTGCGAGATTTAATCGCGCATATAGACAGTTTGTATCCTAAGGATTGCGTCGATATTTAAGGCTTGGCAATTCCCTGGATAGTGGTGATGCGGCTGCCGTCATCGCGAGCAAGCTCGCTCCCACAGGGGATCTGTGTTGATTGCAAATGTTGTCACTGAGATCCCTATGTGGGAGCGAGCTTGCTCGCGATGAGGCCAGTAGCCTCACCACAAACACTCAGGGCTGAAACGCCCCGATAAAAATCGCCGGATCCACCCGCGCATCATTCAGGCTGATGTTCCAGTGCATGTGCGGCCCGGTCGCGCGGCCGGTGGCGCCAACCTTGCCGACCACGGTGCCGCGCGCCAGTTGCTGGCCGACCTTCACGTCGATCTTCGACATGTGGCAGAACATGCTGATGAAGCCTTGGCCATGGTCGACGAACACGGTGTTGCCATTGAAAAAGTAGTTGCCGGTGAGGATCACCTTGCCGGCGGCCGGGGTCTTGATCGGCGTGCCGGCGGGCACGGCGAAGTCCAGGCCGGAATGAGGGTTGCGTTCTTCGCCGTTGAAAAAGCGGCGCACCCCGAACTTGCTCGACAGCGGGCCGTTCACCGGTTTGTCCAGCAGCAGGTTGCTGGGGATGTTGGGGCTGAAGCTGCGGTAGGCCTTCAACTGCACCGCAAGCTCGCCCTCGATGCGCTTCAGATCCGCCGGGTCCGGATTGACCTGGCGCTTGTTTTTCAAGGTGATGTGCTGCTCGGGGTATTTCTTGTAGCCGACCACGAAAGGTTGGGTGGTGCCGCCACTGCTGATCTGCTGGGTGCCGGGTTGGACGGTCAGCGGAATGCCGACAATTGCCAACCAGTTCTGCTGTTCCTTGACCACCAGCACCGGTTTGCCCTGGTACGTGGCTTTCGGCGCCTGGGCCGCGCTGCCCAGATCCACCACGGCCACGCCGCCGGGCACCGGCTTGTTCAGCAGGCGAGTGATGTAGCTGTCAGCCTGGGCGTTGGCGACGAGGCACAGCAAGAGCAGCGGAGCGAGAAATCGCGGCATGAATCAATCCAGTAGAGAAAGGGTGACCGGTGTCAGGTGATTGTCTTCGACCCGCACTAGCAGTTCGCCTTCGCCGAGCCTGGCGGTCAGGCGCTGGCCGGTGCGGGTTTGCCCGGCGTTGCGGATCGCATGGCCGCGTTCGTCGAGCAGGATGCTGTAGCCACGGCCAAGGGTCGCCAGTGGGCTGACGATGTGCAGCGTCTGCATCTGGTTGTGCAACTGTACGCGGCGCGTTTTCAGGCCTTCGCGCATGGCTCGGGGCAGGCGTTCGGTGAGGCTGTCGAGGCGATGGCGCAGCATGGCCAGCTGACGGCCCGGATGTTGCCCGGCCAGGCGGGTTTCCAGGCGAATCAGGCGTTCGCGGCGAGTGTTGAGGCTGCGTTCGAAGGCCCGGCGCATGCGCATGTCCAGGTCGTCGAGGCGCTGGGCTTGCTGGCGCAGCCGTTCGCCGGGATGGCGCAGGCGGCGGGTGAGGCCTTCGAGGCGCAACTGGTCGCGCATCAGGCGGTCGCGCATGCGCATCACCAGGCGCCGGTGCAGGCTTTCGACCCGGCGCACCAGGTCGCCGGCGTCCGGTGCGAGCAGTTCGGCGGCGGCGGACGGAGTCGGGGCGCGCACATCGGCGACGAAATCGCTGATGGAGACGTCGGTCTCATGGCCTACCGCGCTGACAATGGGCGTGACGCAGGCGTCTACCGCACGAGCCACGGCTTCTTCGTTGAAGCACCACAAGTCTTCCAGCGAACCGCCGCCCCGGGCCAGGATCAGCGCATCGAAGCCTCGGGCATCGGCCAGTTTCAGCGCGCGGACGATCTGTGCGGTGGCTTCACGGCCCTGCACGGCGGTCGGAATCAGCGTCAGGGAAATCTGCGGCGCGCGGCGACGGAACACGCTGATGATGTCGCGGATCACCGCGCCGGTGGGCGAACTGATGATGCCGATGCGTTGCGGATGGGCCGGCAGCGGTACCTTGCGCTCGGCACTGAACAGGCCTTCGGCGCTGAGCTTTTCCTTCAGGGCGTCGAACGCCAGGCGCAGGGCACCATCGCCGGCCGGCTCCACGGTGTCGAGGATCAGCTGATAGTCGCCACGGCCCTCGAACAGCGAGACCTTGCCGCGTACCTTTACCGCCAGCCCGTCTTTCAATGCCTGGCGCACCCGCGCGGCGTTCTGTCGGAACAGCGCGCAACGCACCTGGGCGCCGCTGTCCTTGAGCGTGAAATACACGTGGCCGGAGGCGGGGCGGGCCAGGTTGGAAATCTCGCCCTCGACCCAGATGTTGCTGAACACGTCTTCGAGCAACACCCGCGCACGGCCGTTGAGCTGGCTGACAGTCAGGACCTCGCGGTCCAGGCCCAGTCGGGCAAAGGGATCTTTAATCATGGGCGGCATGATAAGGGGATTCGCTTGCGAATCTCCATGTATGTAGCAATTTCCTCCTGCGTACCGCCAGTCAAGCGGAGTCGCCTGCTTCGAGCGAGCCCGTTTCCACCGCTTGTGGGTTGCGCCGCCCGTCGCCTGCGCGGAATTCACCGCGCCTGCTTCCAGTCGATTTCAAGAGACGAATATCCCCGCGAAAGGAGGCCATCCATGCGTATCCATCACCTGAACTGCGGATGCATGTGCCCGGTAGGCGGGGCGCTGTTCGATGGTTACAGCCGGGGGCTGACGGCGTGCCTGGTGTGTCATTGCCTGCTGGTTGAAACCGACACCAACGGCTTGGTCCTGGTGGACACCGGGTTTGGCCAGCGGGATGTGCAGACGCCGCAACGGCTGAGCCGATTCTTTCGAGTGTTCAATAATATCCAGTTCGAGCATCGCCTCACGGCTTTGGAGCAGGTGCGGCGCTTGGGTTTCGAGGCCAACGATGTACGGCACATCCTGCTGACGCACCTGGATTTCGATCACGCCGGCGGGCTCCAGGATTTTCCCCAGGCCCGGGTGCATGTGATGCGCGACGAGATGGCGACGGCCCGCAGCGCCGATACCTGGATAAGCCGACGACGGTTCCAGGCGCGGCAGTGGCAGGGCGTCGATAGCTGGGAGTTTTATGCCCCCGAAGGCGATACCTGGTTCGGCTTCGATTCGGTGCGCGCGCTGATCGGCGCCGAAGAAGAGGACATTTTCCTGGTGCCGCTTCAGGGGCACACCGCCGGACATGCCGGGATTGCCCTGCGCACTCCGGACGGTTGGCTGCTGCACGCCGGTGATGCCTATTTTTTCCATGACGAGGTCCATCAACCCGAGCGCCATTGCCCGCCGGGGCTGAGGTTCTACCAATACATGATGGACACCTACCGTTCGGCACGGATGCGCAATCAGGATCGCCTTCGCGAGTTGGCGCAAGTCCAGAACGGGCACGTCGAGATTTTCTGCAGTCACGATGCCAGGGAATGGGAGCGGGCCGTAAACCAGGCGCACACGGTGCGGGTGGATTCCACCGCCATGTCGCCGGCCGCCGGCAGACAATCTTCCTGAGCCGCCCAGGGGAAAAAACAGCTTTCCCTTTTGCCCACGTCTCGTGGGCTTTTTTTTGTCGGCAGTGCCGTTCGTCACCGTTTCCGGATGTTTCTCTCAACTTAGCCGGAGGGGGCAATTCTAAAAATCGTGTACCCAACAACACTGCTAAAGGAGAAGGCCATGCCTGCTTCTCATGATCTCTACCAGGATTTGAATTGCAGCAAAGAGACGGTCCAACAGCGTCGCCAGCAAGACCCGGAACTTGCTCGGCTGCTGGACGAATACACGGACGTGGATAACCAGGTCCTGGCCGCCGAATCGATATCGGCGGGCAACGTCGAGGATGATGACATCCGCAGACTCAAGGAACAGCGCCTGTCGATCAAAGACAGGATCGCTCGGCAACTGGCTAACACTCAATAAGCGAAGTGTAAGACATGCGAACTCGACTGCCTTGGCATTTATCAAGGTTGTTGCTGGTCGGCGGGATGCTGTTGCTCGGCGGTTGCGACATGGTGTTGTTCAATCCCAAGGGACAGGTCGGCGTTGACCAACGCAACTTGATCATTCTCTCGACGCTGTTGATGTTGCTGGTGGTGGTGCCGGTCATCGTCATGGCGTTGGTCTTTTCCGTGAAGTACCGCGCCTCCAACACAAAGGCCAGGTACACGCCGGAGTGGGCCCATTCACGCAAAATCGAAACGGTGGTCTGGGGCGTCCCGTTGGTGATCATCATCATTCTCGGCGTGGTTACCTGGAAGTCGACCCATGCGCTGGATCCGTACCGACCGCTGGATTCGGACGTCAAGCCGCTGGTGGTGCAGGTCATCGCGACCGACTGGAAATGGCTGTTCATCTATCCGGAGCTGGGCATTGCCTCGGTCAACGAACTGGCCATGCCACTGGACACACCGGTGAATTTTCGCGTGACCTCGGACGGCGCCATGACCTCCTTTTTCATTCCGGCGCTGGGCGGGCAGATCTACGCCATGGCCGGCATGCAGACCCAACTGCACCTGGTCGCCAACGAGGCCGGGGAGTACCGGGGCATCGCCGCCAACTACAACGGCCCGGGTTTCTCCGACATGCATTTCCGGACCCTCGCCACCGATGCGGCGGGCTTCGACAAGTGGGTCGCCGACGTGCGGGCGGGGCAAGGACGGTTGGACAAGGACAGTTATGCCCGACTTGCCAAGCCGACGTTCAAGCACCCGGTTGAACATTACGCATCGGTCCAGCCGGACTTGTTCCAGAGCATTATCGACAAATACGAAGGCATGAATCGTTCCCGTGAAGTCGAGCATCGCATGCACGACATGCAGGGCAGCATCGGGTCTCCCGTCGGGGCTCAAAGATCAGCGCAGGAGTAAGACATGTTTGGAAAACTGACGCTTGAGGCGATCCCGACGGATGAGCCGATCATCATGTGGACGCTGGCGGTGGTGGGACTGGTCGTCTTGGCCGGCATGGGTGCCATCACCTACTACCGCAAATGGACCTATCTGTGGAAAGAGTGGTTTACCTCGGTGGACCACAAACGCATCGGCGTGATGTACATCGTCGTGGCGCTGGTGATGCTGCTGCGCGGTTTCTCCGACGCGATCATGATGCGCACGCAACAGGCCATGGCGTCCGACGGTTCGCCCGGTTACCTGCCGCCGGAACACTACGACCAGATTTTCACTGCCCACGGCGTGATCATGATTTTTTTCATGGCGATGCCGCTGGTGGTGGGCTTGATGAACATCGTCGTGCCGTTGCAGATTGGCGCCCGGGACGTGGCGTTCCCGTTCCTCAACGCGTTGAGTTTCTGGCTGTTCGTGGCCGGCGCGATGCTGGTGAATGTTTCCCTGGCGGTCGGCGAGTTTGCGCGCGCCGGTTGGGTCGCCTATCCGCCGTTATCCGGGTTGTCCTATAGCCCCGGGGTCGGGGTGGACTACTACATATGGTCATTGCAGATATCCGGCGTCGGGACGTTGCTCACCGGGGTAAATTTCTTCGTCACCATCCTGAAAATGCGTACGCCGGGCATGACCCTCTTCCGCATGCCGGTGTTTACCTGGACGGTACTGTGCACGGCTGTGCTGATCCTGGCGTCATTCCCGATCCTCACCGCGACGCTGTTCATGCTCAGCCTCGACCGCTATCTGGACATGCACTTTTTCACCAACGAGCTGGGCGGCAACCCGATGATGTACGTCAACCTCATCTGGGCCTGGGGCCATCCGGAGGTGTACATCCTGATCCTGCCGGCGTTCGGTATTTTCTCCGAGGTGGCTTCCACTTTCAGCCGCAAGCGCCTGTTCGGTTATCACTCGCTGGTGTGGGCGACGATTGTCATCACCATCCTGTCCTTCATCGTCTGGGTGCACCACTTCTTCACCATGGGTTCGGGGGCGAGCGTCAACGCGTTCTTCGGCATCATGACCATGATCATCGCCGTGCCCACCGGGGTGAAGATATTCACCTGGCTGTTCACTATGTATCGGGGGCGCGTGCGCTTCGAAACGCCGATGCTGTGGACCGTCGGCTTCATCGTCACTTTCAGCATCGGCGGCATGACCGGGGTGCTGCTGGCGGTGCCCGGGGCGGATTTCCTGCTGCACAACAGCCTGTTTCTGATCGCGCACTTTCATAACGTGATCATCGGCGGTGCGGTGTTCGGCTACCTGTGTGGACTGACTTACTGGTTCCCCAAGGCGTTCGGCTTCAAGCTTCACGATCGCCTGGGCCGGGCGGCGTTCTGGTGCTGGATCATCGGCTTCTACTTCGCCTTCATGCCGTCCTACTTCCTTGGCTTCATGGGCATGACCCGGCGCCTCAACCATTTCGACGTACCCGAATGGCGGCCCTGGCTGGAGCTGGAGTTGCTCGGCGTCGGCATCATCCTTTGCGGCGTGGTCTGCCAGATCCTGCAGTTCTATTTCAGCATTCGCCAGCGTCACCAGAACCGTGACCTGACAGGCGATCCGTGGGACGGTCGCACCCTGGAATGGTCCACCGCCTCGCCGCCGCCGTTCTACAACTTCGCCCAACAACCGGTGGTGGAGGGCATCGACGCCTACTGGGGCATGAAGGAGCGCGGCCAGAAGACCGCTGTCGAAGCCGACTTCCAAGCCATCCACATGCCGCGCAACACCGCGATGGGCCTGGTCATCAGCCTGTTCAGCCTGATCATGTGCTTCGCCCTGGTCTGGCATATCTGGTGGCTGGCCATCGTCGGGCTGGTTGCGACCATCGGTGGGGTGATCTGGCGCAGCGTCGATGACGACATCGATTACTACGTGCCTGCCGAAGAGGTAGCACGCATCGAAAACCAACGTATCAAGGCACTGGCGGAGGCTTGATCCATGTCCAATCTCGTTCAGCCACACGCCACCGCGCCGGAATCCGAACACGGGCATTCGGACGCAAGCTCCATGACCCTGTTCGGGTTCTGGATCTACCTGATGACCGACTGCATTCTGTTCGCAACGTTATTCGCGACCTATGCGGTACTCGGTCAGAGCGTCGCCGGCGGGCCCGGCGCCGCCGATATCTTCGAATTGCCCTACGTCCTCACGGAAACTTTCATCCTGCTGTTCAGCAGCATCACCTACGGCTTCGCCATGCTCGCGCTGAGCGCCGGGAACAAGCAGAAGGTATTGGCCTGGCTCGGCCTGACCTTCGTCCTGGGGTTGGCGTTCATCGGCATGGAAATCCATGAGTTCCAGAAACTCATCGCCGAAGGCTATGGCCCCAACCGCAGCGCCTTTCTCACCGGCTTCTTCACGCTGGTGGGCACTCACGGCCTGCACGTCGCCACGGGGCTGCTGTGGATGGCCGTGCTGATGTTCCAGGTGCAACGCAACGGCCTGACCACCGTCAACGCCACCCGCCTGGGCTGCCTGAGCCTGTTCTGGCACTTCCTCGACGTGGTCTGGATCTGTGTGTTTACCGTGGTCTATCTGTTTGGAGTGATGTAAATGAGCAGTCATCAGAGCAGCGTCGATGCCAGCCACGGCAGCGCAAAATCCTACCTCACCGGGTTCGTTCTGTCGGTCATCCTCACCGTTATCCCGTTCGCCCTGGTGATGTATCCCACATTGCCCAAGCCCTTGACGGCCGGGATCGTGGCGATTTTTGCGGTGATCCAGATCGTTGTGCACCTGATCTATTTCCTGCACCTGAACTTCTCACCGCAACAACGCTGGAACCTGACGGCCCTGGCGTTCTCGACCGTGGTGATTGCGCTGTTGGTCGGGCTGTCGCTGTGGATCATGTACAGCGTGCATCACAACATGTTGGCGCATTGAGCGCAGGGGGCATCTGGCACGCGGGCGCCTGCGGCAAGCCATGTGTTCGCGATGGCGCACCACGGTAATAGTGGATATGCCGCAATAAATCTGGCTAAAGTCGCCGGTGCTCTCGACAAGGACGTGCCGGATGGATTTTTTCTCGTGGTTGGGTGAGTGGGCGTTCGCCCCCACGCAATGGCTGGTGATCGGGCTGGCCATTACCCTGGCCTACATCGTGTTCGGCATCGCCGGGTTCGGCACGGCACTGGTGGCCGCGCCGATCCTGCTGCTGTACATGCCACTGGCGAAAATCATCCCGCTGCTGGTGCTGCTGGATTTTGTCGCGGCATTCGGCAACTTGTTGCCATCGCGTCGGGACGTCGCCCGGCCCGAGTTGCTGCGATTGTTGCCATGCATGGCGGTGGGTTGCACCCTCGGGGTGATTTTCCTGCTCAACCTCAAATCCGACCTGTTGCTGTTGTTGATGGGCCTGTTCATCAGCGCCTATGCGATCTACAGCCTGTGGATAAAGACCCGGCCGACGCAACTGTCGGCGCTGTGGGCGCTGCCGATGGGCACGGTCGGCGGAATGTTCGGCGCGCTGTTTGGCAGCGGCGGCTTTTTATATGCCATTTATTTGAATAGCCGGTTATCCAAGGAGGCGGCCCGGGCGACCCAGAGTGCGCTGATTAGTTGCAGCACGGTGGTGCGCTTGAGTCTGTTCATCGTCGCCGGGGTGTATGCCGAGCTACCCTTGCTGGTACTGGCGCTGTGTTTGTTGCCGGCCATGGCGCTAGGGCTGTGGGTTGGGCGCCGCTTGACCATGAAGATGTCGCGAGAGGCGTTTGTACGACTGGTCACCTGGCTGGTGCTCGCCAGCGGCCTGGCATTGATCGGGCGCTATCTGAGTGCTTGACCTGGCCGGGCCAGGGATTAAGCTGCCGGCCTTTTATAAGACCCGCCAGGGAAACAGCCAGGCCTCGCCATGAATTCGCAAAGCATCATCGTCCCGAAAATTTCCACCTTGCCGGTTCACGAGCCCCGGGCTCGGGCGATCGTGCGCTGGCTGGTGCGCAAGAACATCGTCGAAGAGCAATTGACCACTTGCGGTCGCACTGGCAATCGCATAGCCCACGCCATCGCCCCCGGCGCCCGCCAGGTAGTCCTGCATCCCGACGCGTTGCCGTTCGGCGAACCGGTCAACGGCCTGGAGATCATCACCAAGCGCTGCATCTACACGCCGGCCAAAGGCTTTCTTGAAGAAGCCGGCTGCGCCGAGTGCCGCAAGGAAATTGGCGAAGCGCTGTTCGAAAGCCTGGAGGAGTGGATGCCTGGTCGCACCGACAACTTCACCTGCCCTGAGTGCGGACATGAAGATGACATCAACGGGTTCCTGTTCCTGCAACCCTGCGCCTTCTCCAACCTGGGTTTCATCTTCAACAACTGGCTGGAGGCGGGGTTCAAGCAGGAGTTCATCGATGAGTTCGCCGATTGGCTGGACCAGCCGGTGAGTTGGGTGAGGGTGGAGTTGTAGCGAGGACACTCCCTTTCTGCGCAGCCCTTGTGGCGAGGGAGCTTGCTCCCGCTGGGCTGCGCAGCGGCCCCGGCTTTTTGGCGGTTGCTGCGCAACCGAGCGGGAGCAAGCTCCCTCGCCACAGGGTTCAATGTGTGGGTCAGAAACGCAGTGGTTTCAGCCCCTCAATCACCCCGCCAATAATAGACAGAGTTTTACATTGAGCCAGACGGGGTCCATGAGTATAATGGCGCGCTTCCATTTTCCCGCTCGGGAGCCCCCGCGATGCTGCGTATCAGCCAAGAAGCTCTGACCTTCGACGACATTCTCCTAGTGCCCGGTTATTCCGAGGTACTGCCTAACGAAGTCAGTCTCAAAACCCGTCTCACCCGTGGCATCGAACTGAATATCCCGCTGGTTTCCGCCGCCATGGACACCGTGACCGAAGCCCGTCTGGCCATTGCCATGGCCCAGGAAGGCGGTATCGGTATCATCCACAAGAACATGACCATCGAACAGCAGGCCGCCGAAGTGCGCAAGGTCAAGCGGTTCGAGGCTGGCGTGGTCAAGGATCCGATCACCATCGAGGCTGACGCCACGGTCCGGGATCTGTTCGAACTGACCCGCATGCACAACATCTCCGGCGTTCCGGTGCTGCACGATGGCGACCTGGTCGGCATCGTCACCTCCCGTGACGTGCGTTTCGAGAATCGCCTGGACGCCAGCGTTCGCCAGGTGATGACGCCGAAAGAGCGCCTGGTCACGGTCAAGGAAGGCACCAGCAAGGACGAAGTCCGTGAATTGCTGCACAAGCACCGCATCGAGCGCGTGCTGATCGTCGACGACAAGTTCGCCCTCAAAGGCATGATGACCGTCAACGATATCGAAAAAGCCAAGGCTTATCCGCTGGCGAGCAAGGACGACCAGGGTCGTCTGCGCGTTGGCGCGGCGGTCGGCACCGGCAAGGACACCGGCGATCGCGTCGCCGCCCTGGTCAATGCCGGCGTTGACGTGGTGGTGGTCGACACTGCCCACGGTCATTCCAAAGGCGTGATCGACCGCGTTCGCTGGGTCAAGCAGAACTTCCCTGACGTACAGGTGATCGGCGGCAACATCGCCACCGGCGAAGCCGCCAAGGCGCTGGCCGAAGCTGGCGCCGACGCGGTCAAGGTCGGTATCGGCCCTGGCTCGATCTGCACCACCCGCATCGTTGCCGGTGTCGGCGTGCCGCAGATCAGCGCCATCGCCAACGTCGCCGCCGCCCTTGAAGGCACTGGCGTGCCGCTGATCGCCGACGGCGGTATCCGCTTCTCCGGTGACCTGTCCAAGGCCATCGTCGCCGGTGCGTACTGCGTGATGATGGGTTCGATGTTCGCCGGCACCGAAGAGGCGCCGGGCGAGATCGAACTGTTCCAGGGCCGTAGCTACAAGGCCTATCGCGGCATGGGTTCGCTGGGCGCCATGTCCCAGGCCCAGGGCTCTTCCGACCGTTACTTCCAGGACTCCTCCGCGGGTGCCGAGAAGCTGGTGCCGGAAGGCATCGAAGGTCGCGTGCCGTACAAGGGCACCCTGAGCGCGATCATCCATCAACTGATGGGCGGCCTGCGTTCTTCCATGGGCTACACCGGCAGCGCGGACATCGAAGAGATGCGCACCAAGCCGGAATTCGTGCGCATCACCGGCGCCGGCATGGCCGAGTCCCATGTCCACGACGTACAGATCACCAAGGAAGCGCCGAACTACCGTGTAGGTTAAGGCTTCCAGCAAAACGTTAATCACCGGGGCTGTTCATTCAGCCCCGAGTTGTTTCTGATTCACTACATGAGAATGAGTCATGGCCCTCGACATTCACGCTCACCGCATCCTGATCCTCGACTTCGGTTCCCAGTACACCCAGCTGATCGCCCGCCGCGTGCGTGAGATCGGCGTGTACTGCGAGCTGCATCCGTTCGACATGGATGAAGAAGCGATTCGCGAGTTCGCTCCCAAAGGCGTCATCCTCGCCGGCGGCCCCGAGTCCGTGCACGAAGCCGACAGCCCGCGCTGCCCGCAAGCGGTGTTCGACCTCGGCGTACCGGTGTTCGGCATCTGCTACGGCATGCAGACCATGGCTGAGCAATTGGGCGGCAAGGTCGAAGGTTCCGACCTGCGTGAGTTCGGTTATGCCCGTGTCGACGTGGTCGGCAAGAGCCGCCTGCTGGACGGCATCGAAGACCACATCGACGCCGACGGCCTGTTCGGCCTCGACGTGTGGATGAGCCACGGTGACAAGGTCACGAAGATGCCGGAAGACTTCCACATCCTCGCGAGCACCCCGAGCTGCCCGATCGCCGGCATGTTCAACGACGATCGCCGCTACTACGGCGTACAGTTCCACCCGGAAGTGACCCACACCAAGCAGGGCGGCCGCATCCTGTCGCGCTTCATCCTCGACATCTGCGAATGCGAAGCCCTGTGGACGCCTTCCAAGATTGCTGAAGATGCCATCGCCCAGGTTCGCGCCCAGGTCGGCACCGACAACGTATTGCTCGGCCTGTCCGGCGGTGTCGATTCCTCGGTGGTTGCCGCGCTGCTGCACAAGGCCATTGGCGACCAGCTGACCTGCGTCTTTGTCGACAACGGCCTGCTGCGCCTGCACGAAGGCGAGCAAGTGATGGCCATGTTCGCCGAGAACATGGGCGTCAAGGTGATCCGCGCCAACGCTGAAGAGCAGTTCCTGAACAACCTGGCCGGCGAGTCCGACCCGGAGAAGAAGCGCAAGATCATCGGTCGCACCTTCATCGACGTGTTCGATGCCGAATCCTGCAAGCTGGACAACATCAAGTACCTGGCCCAGGGCACCATCTACCCCGACGTGATCGAGTCGGCCGGCGCCAAGAGCGGCAAGGCCCACGTGATCAAGTCCCACCACAACGTCGGTGGCCTGCCGGAAGAGATGAACCTGAAACTGGTCGAGCCGCTGCGCGAACTGTTCAAGGACGAAGTACGTCGCCTCGGCCTGGAGTTGGGCCTGCCCTACGACATGGTCTACCGCCACCCATTCCCCGGCCCGGGCCTGGGCGTGCGGATCCTCGGCGAAGTGAAGAAGGAATACGCCGACCTGCTGCGTCGCGCCGACCACATCTTCATCGAAGAACTGCGCAAGGCCGACTGGTACCACAAGGTCAGCCAGGCATTCGTGGTATTCCAGCCGGTGAAATCGGTCGGCGTGGTCGGCGATGGCCGTCGCTACGCCTGGGTCGTGGCCCTGCGCGCCGTGGAAACCATCGACTTCATGACCGCTCGCTGGGCACACCTGCCGTACGAGCTGCTGGAAACCGTGTCCGGGCGGATCATCAACGAAATCGAAGGCATCTCCCGCGTCACGTATGACGTGTCGAGCAAGCCGCCGGCGACGATTGAGTGGGAATAACGGAACCTCAACAGGGGGTAACCTCCCTGTTGTCCTGAGTCGATGCAACGTCGATTTTGCGATCGGAGGGAGAAAGGGGCGGGTTCAGCCTCTTTCTCTGCTCTGACGAGCCGGTTGTTGAAATAATCGTTTTTGCGCACAGCTCTTGTTATCTAATCGTTTTTATCCCATCTTAATCGTTAGCTGACCAGATCAGGCGGCACGACATCATTTTTTAGCCCCTAAAACTCAACTTGTCCGCGGAAGCCCTATATGACCGATTTGCCCGCAGACGCGATAGGCGCCGCCTGGCTGGCCCAAATCTATGATGTGCGGCCTTTGGGGCGACTGCCGGTGATGAGTCAAGTAGGCGGGCGACGCGCAACTCAAGTCATCGATGGCTTTCGTCTGGAGACCTACACCGAGGCGATGCGGCCGGATGAGGAGCCGGCTGCACATTTGCAGTTCCATCTGCGTCATGAAGTCCCGCATCTGGAGTTCCTTGCCCGTCTGTTCGAGAAGACCGGGCCTGTTTTCGTCCAGGACTGGGTTACGGTCGAGCCTACTGGGCAGTACGCGCGTCGTGCTGCGTTTCTATATGAATGGCTGACCGGAGACACTCTGGTCGTGCCCGAGCGCTTGGGCGGCAATTACGTCGATGCCATTGACGAGGCCAAGCTGGTGTCGGCATCCCGCGACCGAGTGGTCAAGGTGCAGCGCTGGCGGGTAAATGACAACCTGCCCGGCACGCGCGAATTCTGTCCTTGCGTGATCAAGACCGAGGCGGTAATGCGTGCGGTCGAACTGGACGTTCCACGCCTGTTCGGTGAATTGAAAGACGAGTTCGGCGAGGATCTGTTGATGCGGTCGGCGGTCTGGATGACGCTACGCGAGAGCAAGGCCAGCTTCGCCATCGAAGGCGAGGCCGACCGGCTAGGGCGGGTGCAACGCTTTGCCGACGTGATGGCGCGTCGTACAGGGCAAGGTGCGGTCCCATTGAGCAATGCCGCGCTGGCAGAGTTGCAGCAGGAAATTCTCGGTGATCGGACGACGATCACCCACTTCGGCGTGCGTCAGTCTCCGGTTTTCGTCGGCGAAACGGTGCGCTACGAGGAGGTCGTTCATTACGTCGCCCCGGCGGCCGATGAAATCGACGCGATGCTTGAAGGGCTGGGAGTGTTCCTCGAGAGGACGCAGGGCCAGTCGCCGGTAATGCGCAGCGCAGTCGCAGCCTTTGGTTTCGTCTATATACACCCGCTCGCTGACGGCAACGGTCGTGTGCACCGGTTTTTGGTCAACGACGTACTGCGACGCGACGGCGCGATTCCGGATCCGGTAATTCTGCCGATCTCAGCGGTCATTACAGATGACGTGGGCGAGCGCCGCAGCTACGACCGGGTGCTGGACCAGGTGTCCAAGCCGCTCATGCAGGCTGTACGCGAGCGAGTAGTCTTCGAGCCCATGCAGGCCACCTATCCAGATGGTGTGGTGTCGAACTTCTCTTTTCAGGGCGCTGACCAGGCCCGACCGCTGTGGCGTTATCCGGATCTCGGACCTCATACCGTGTTTCTGGCCAATATCATTGGCCGGACGTTGACTGAGCAGATGCGCGAAGAGTCTCGTTATCTGCGCAGCCACGCGCGGGCGCGGGCGGTACTGAAGGAGGTGGTCGAGATGCCCGATCACCAGGCGGATCGAGTGCTGCGCTCAATCGAGCAGAATCGCGGCGAGTTGAGCAATGTGCTTGCCAAGGAAATGCCTGTCCTGCAACAGGTCGGGGTGTGGGCTGAAATCGTTGACGCCGTCTCGCGGGCGTTTGCGGAGGACGGCGGAGCGGGGGCTGCTGTGATTGACCGATATCGTCCGGGGAAGCCCGTCGACCGCTGAAGCCCTTCATGCGAAGTTCGTTACGCCTGGATTGGATGGCAACGGCTGGCTTAGCTATTAGAGAAATTGTGATCGAATCAAGTCCGTATCGAACGGAGTTACCCCTTGATGAGGCGCAAATACCGCCTGTGCCTGTTGTGGCGAAGCCACCCGTTCTCCTCGGGCTCGTGCATGTAAATCGAACAGCGTCTCCAAATCCGGACGTGGTGTATGCACCAAAGCCCGCAGCATCAACGATATCCCACTCAGGTTGTTCTGAACGTTGTTCCACCGCGGCGATGACGTGAGCCCCAGATCGGCCCAAATCACGCGCCTCTCCTGCAAATCCATCACGAATGGCAGGCAGATCCCGGTGTCGGATGCGATATCGAGACGGTCGATCACGGATCGCGAAAAGGAGCCCGCTATTTTTTGACATTCAAGGAGCCGCCTTCTGCGCATCGTGTTGATTGGCTGCAGGCCAGAGGCAACTATCCGCTTACCGGGAACGTATTGGATGTGGCCTAGGTGGCGTTGCAGGTCAGCGTGGCGAAAGAAGGCCGGCGATTGCCTGGCATGGCTTCCAAAGAGCTGGAGGCTTTGGTTGGGAGACAGTCCTGGAACTCGTCAACGAATCGAAGGCGTGTCTCGCGTGAGATACGACGTGTCGAGCAAGCCGCCTACGACGATTGAGTGGGAATGTTTTGAGCGGTAGTCGCTAGCAAAAAAGCAAAGGCCCGGGTGATGCGGGCCTTTTGCATTTGAGGGGTCAGATGTTCGGTTTGGCCGCCTTGGATTTTTCTTCCTCCAGTTTCCTGGCCTGTTCCGCCTTTGCTTGCGTCTCTTTGGCATTCAACTGGTCATACATGCTTTTGACATCGGTTACGCTCAGAGAGAACTCACGCACCATCTTGTCCTGATCAGGTTGTGAATAAGCCATGATCAGAAGGCTGCACTCGGATGGGAAGTTTTGTGGTGCAGGGAAGGAAACGCCAGGAATGTGCATATTGCTAAAGTGCACCTGCGCGCAAGGACCAATGCCACGGTCGTTAAAGACTTGGTCTACACCCTTATACAGCTTGCCGTTTCGGTCAAACTCCCAGTACATGACTTCTCCCATCTGGGAATTGCGGAACGAGGTCGGGCCGAATTTTTCGGTCAGCGATGCCACCAGATTGTCGAGTGGGATACGCGACCCTTCTTCGTAGTGCTTCATATGCCCGACAAACCATACCTTGCCAGCATCGTCTTGAAGCGCGGCAAACTGGTCGGCTTGGGCAAGAGTCTTGTTGGTCACGGCTGTCACGCCGGCCTCGGTGCCATCGACAGTTTTCAGCGGGCTGATCGTATAGGCCTGGTTGGCTTTCATGATCGCATCTTTGGCTTCTTCCAGAGTCGAGCCAAGGGCGACACCCGAAATATCGGTGGGAACCGCCGCGAAAGCTGTGGATACGGCAAATGCCAGGGTTGCAGACAGAGTGATGCAAGCGCCAATTTTGCTCATGAATAAATCCCTTTGTATGAAAGATACCGTGCGGTCCCGCTTAGACCGGTATCCGAACATTTTCCGGTGGGACGAAGCAACACAAATCCATTGCCTGGACATCAAGTTTGAAAAAGGGGTTCATCGCCCGAGCGCGCCCCGCGACAATCCTTCACTTAATATTTCTCAATTGCAGGTGTATCGTATTCGCCTTTTCCGGGCCCCACCGGCCCGTCCCAGATTCAAGAGGTAGTCGCGTTCATGTCCTTTACCCGTCGCCAAATACTCGGTGGCCTGGCCGGTCTTGTTGTCGTTGGCGTAGGTGCGGGAGGCGCGTCGCGGTATTGGTTGGGCAAGATGGCCGATTCAGAGGCCGGTCACGACTATGAACTGATCGCGGCGCCGCTGGATGTGGAACTGGTGGCCGGGCACAAGACCCAGGCCTGGGCCTTTGGTCCGTCAGCGCCGGGCACCGAGTTGCGGGTGCGCCAGGGCGAGTGGTTGCGGGTGCGATTCATCAACCATTTGCCGGTCGCGACGACCATTCACTGGCACGGCATCCGCTTGCCGCTGGAGATGGACGGCGTACCGTATGTCTCGCAACTGCCGGTGTTGCCAGGCGAGTACTTCGATTACAAATTCCGCGTGCCGGACGCCGGCAGCTATTGGTATCACCCGCACGTCAACAGCAGCGAGGAGCTCGGACGCGGGCTGGTGGGGCCGTTGATCATCGAAGAGCGTGAGCCTACCGGCTTCAAATACGAGCAGACGTTGAGCCTCAAGAGTTGGCATGTGGACATGCAGGGCGAGTTCGTCGCGTTCAGCATCCCTCGCGAGGCGGCGCGTGGCGGCACCGCCGGGCGGCTGTCGACGATCAACGGCGTGCCCCAGGCGGTTATTGATTTGCCGGCCGGGCAGATTACCCGGGTGCGTTTGCTCAACCTCGACAACACGCTGACTTACCGCATCAATATCCCCGGCGTCGAGGCGCAGATCTATGCACTCGACGGCAATCCCGTCGCGCCGCGCCCGTTGGGCAAGGAGTACTGGCTGGGCCCGGGTATGCGCATCTGCCTGGCGATCAAGGCGCCGCCGGCCGGTGAAGAGTTGTCGTTGCGCAATGGCCCGGTGCGCCTGGGGACGCTGCGTTCGGTGCCCAACAATGACGCACCGAGCCAGTGGCCGCCGGCGCTGCCGCCTAACCCGGTGGCCGAGCCGGACCTGGCCAATGCGCAGAAACTCAACTTCAATTTCGAATGGGTCGGTTCGGTCTCGGTCAATGTCGACAATGGCAAGCCGCCGAGCCTGTGGCAAATCAATGGCAAGGCCTGGGATATCACCGACAAGACCTGCGCCGATCGGCCGATTGCCACGCTGAAGAAAGGCCAGAGCTATATATTCGAATTGAAGAACATGACCCAGTACCAGCACCCGATCCATCTGCACGGCATGAGCTTCAAGGTGATTGCGTCGAACCGGCACAAGGTCATTCCGTATTTCACCGACACCTACCTGCTGGGCAAGAACGAGCGGGCACAGGTGGCGCTGGTGGCGGATAATCCCGGCGTGTGGATGTTCCACTGCCATGTGATCGATCACATGGAAACCGGCCTGATGGCCGCCATCGAGGTGGCGTGATGCGCCAGATTCGTCCCGCGCGGATCATCGACCGCAGCCGCGACCAGGATTTCATGCGTGAGGCCCTGGCCCTCGCCGCCCAAGGCGCCGCGCTGGGCGAAGTACCGGTGGGCGCGGTGCTGGTGCAGGACGGTGAGATCATCGGGCGTGGCTTCAACTGCCCGATCAGTGGCCACGACCCCAGCGCCCACGCGGAGATGGTCGCCATCCGCGCCGCTGCCCAGGCGGTGAGCAACTATCGTCTGCCTGGCAGCACGCTGTATGTGACGCTGGAACCGTGCAGCATGTGCGCCGGCCTTATCGTCCACTCACGCATCGCCCGGGTCGTCTACGGGGCGCTGGAACCCAAGGCTGGGATCGTGCAGAGCCAGGGGCAGTTTTTCAGCCAGGGATTCTTGAATCATCGAGTGATGTTCGAGGGCGGGGTGTTAGCTGAGGAATGCAGCGCGGTGTTGAGCGAGTTTTTCAAGGCCAGGCGAGCCAGATCCCAAGATTGAACACACAACCCTGTGGCGAGGGAGCTTGCTCCCGCTCGGCTGCGCAGCAGTCGTAAAACCTGCTAACCGGTTTTTCCAGGTGCATCGTGGTGAAGGGGCGGGGGCTGCTGCGCAGCCCAGCGGGAGCAAGCTCCCTCGCCACGATGATAAGCAAGCCTTTAGAGCCCATTGCTCCCTACCAGGATGTCGTGTTGCTTGGGCTGTTTACTTACGCGCCACGATCACCGCCCGCATCGGCGCCGGCAGTCCTTCGATGGTTTTACTGTGGTCCGCAGGATCGAGGAAATCACCCAGTGACTGGTACTTCATCCACTCGGTGCTGCGCTGTTCCTCCACGGTCGTCAGGCTGACGTCCACGCAGCGCACGTCGCTGAACCCGGCGCGGCGCAACCAGCGCTCAAGCGCCGGGACCGATGGCAGGAACCAGACGTTGCGCATCTGCGCGTAGCGGTCCTCGGGCACCAGCACCTGGTGTTCGTCGCCTTCGATCACCAGGGTTTCGAGCACCAGCTCACCGCCTTTTACCAGGCAGTCCTTCAAGGCCAACAGATGCTCGATCGGCGAGCGGCGGTGGTAAAAGACGCCCATGGAGAACACCGTGTCAAAACCTTCCAGCTCCGGCGGCAGGGCTTCGAATGGGAACGGCAGGTGCCAGGCGTTGGGCTGTGACAGGTAGCGCTGCACCGCCTGGAACTGGCAGAAGAACAGCCAGTTCGGGTCGACGCCAATCACCGTGTCCGCGCCGGCACCGAGCATCCGCCACATGTAGTAGCCGTTGCCGCAGCCGACATCGAGGATGCGCTTGCCCTTGAGGTCCAGATGCGGGGCGACGCGTGACCATTTCCAGTCCGAGCGCCATTCGGTGTCCACGTGCACGCCAAACAGATCGAACGGGCCCTTGCGCCACGGAGAAAGACCCATCAGCGCGGTACGCATCTGGGCGCGGGTTTCGTCAGAGCAATCTGCGTCCAGCGTCAGCTCGTTCAGCAGATCCACGGTGGTGGGCTGCAAGGCCGGCAGCGCATCGAGGGCGCTTTGCCAACGCTCCAGGTCGCCGTGGCCCTTTTCCATCTTGATATCGAGCTGCGTTTGCAGTGTCGCGGCCCAGTCGGCCAGGGGCGTGCCGGCCAGATGGCGGGCGAGGGGGGACAGATCAATCATGGCAAGGCAATCAACGAGGCGAAGTTAAGACACTGGAACCACGGCACGACTTTCGAAAAGCCGGCCGCCAGCAGGCGCTCGCGGTGTTCTTCGAGGCTGTCGGGCTTCATGACGTTTTCGATGGCGCTGCGTTTCTGGGCAATTTCCAGTTCGCTGTAGCCGTTGGCGCGCTTGAACGCCACGTGCAGGTCGGTCAGCAGGGCATGTTCCTCGGCATCGTTGAAGCGCAGTTTTTCCGAGAGGATCAAGGCGCCGCCGGGCAGCAAGGACTGACGGATGCGGGTCAGCAACGCGGTGCGTTGTTCGGGTGCGATGAATTGCAGGGTGAAGTTCAACGCCACCACCGAGGCCGGCTGGAACGCCAGCGCAAGGATGTCGCCTTCGATCACCTCCACCGGCAACAGCTCCTGGAACATCGAGTCCTGGCCGTTGAGGTATTCGCGGCAGCGCTCGACCATGGCCGCCGAGTTATCCACCGCGATCACCCGGCAACCGTCGGTGCGCACATGACGGCGCAGCGCCTGGGTCACCGCGCCCAGGGACGAACCGAGGTCATACAGCACGCTATTGGGCTGGGCGAACTGCGCGGCGAGCACGCCGAGGTTCTCGACGATGGTCGGGTAGCCTGGCACCGAGCGCTTGATCATGTCCGGGAACACTCGAACCACGTCTTCATTGAAGGCGAAGTCGGGCACCTGGGCCAAGGGCTGGGCGAATAGGCGATCGGGTTCTTTGCTCACGACGGTTCCGGCGGCAGGGATAGTGAAAAGGCCGGCATTTTAACCAAAAAACCTGTGGGAGCGAGCTTGCTCGCTCGCACATTTAATCTCTGTTAGTGATGTTTTTGGAGGAGAAAGGTGGCCGCCCCCATCAGCACGAGTATCAGCCAACCCACGTTCAATTCACCGAAATGGCGCAGTCGAAGGTTTCCACGGGGGGGACTTCAGGCGCCCAGGGTTGTTGATACGTCAGGCGCAAGCGCCCGGTGCCGGCGTTGAATGCCTGGAAGCGCCAGGTTGATACCCCGGCGGCGCCGACGATACCGGCGTCTTCCGGGTTGCGATAGACCTCCGGGCCCAATGCCTTCAACACGCCGCCGGCTGAATCCTGAACCGTCCATCGGTAGCCGGTGCTGGGGTTGGTCGGCAGGCTCAGGATCAGGTTCTGACCGTTATTGAGCTGCACCGGGCATTGGCTAAGCTTCTCCACCGTCACGTTGTGTTTCGGTTGCATGGCACAGGCACTCAACAAGGCGAGGCTGACAGGTACGAGCAGGCGGGTGAGAGACATAAGGGCTCCGGCGTTCACGACGAACGGCGAGCATAACCGAAGATGCTACCGGGTGTGTCAGATGAGGGTGTGTTGCTTGTGAGGACCCCATCGCGAGCAAGCTCGCTCCCACAGGGTTCGGTGTGGATCACAAACGCTGTGAACGACACTTATCCAATGTGGGAGCGAGCCTGCTCGCGAAGGCGCCAGCACAGGCACTACAGGACCGTCAGAACAACACCTTCGCCACATCCGCAAACCGCTTGGCAAAGTGCACCGTGACACCTTCCTTGAGGTAGTCCGGCAGTTCCTCGAAATTGCCCCGGTTGGCGTCCGGCAGGATCAACTCATTGATCTTCTGCCGACGCGCCGCGATGACTTTTTCGCGCACGCCGCCAATCGGCAGGACATGCCCGGTAAGGGTCAGTTCACCGGTCATGGCCACGCCTTTTTTCGGCGGCTGGTTACGCGCCAGGGACAGCAGGGCGCTGGCCATGGTCACGCCGGCACTCGGGCCGTCCTTGGGCGTGGCGCCTTCCGGTACATGCAGGTGAACAAAAGCCTCATCGAAAAACTTCGGATCACCGCCGAATTGCTTCAGGTGCGAACTGACGTAGCTGTGGGCAATTTCAGCCGATTCCTTCATGACTTCGCCCAGTTGCCCGGTGAGCTTGAAGCCGCGATTGAGCGTGTGGATACGCGTTGCCTCGATCGGCAGGGTCGCGCCGCCCATGCTGGTCCAGGCCAGTCCGGTGATCACACCCACGCCGGACAGCACCTGCTCATTGCGAAATACCGGTTTGCCCAGGGACGCCTCGAGATCCTTCGGCCCGAGTTTGATCACGGCTTTCGGCTCGTCGATCAGCTTCATCACCGCCTTGCGCACCAGTTTGCCCAGCTGTTTTTCCAACTGACGGACGCCGGCCTCCCGGGCATAACCGTCGATCAGTGCCTTGAGGGCACTGTCGGTGATGCTCAGGCTGCCCTTGGAAACGCCGGCCTTGGCGAGTTGCTTGGGCCATAAGTGGCGCTTGGCGATGGCGACTTTTTCTTCAGTGATATAGCCCGACAGGCGAATCACTTCCATCCGGTCCAGCAGCGGGCCGGGAATCGAGTCCAAGGTGTTGGCGGTGCACACAAAGAGCACTTTCGACAGGTCCAGGCGCATGTCCAGGTAGTGGTCGAGGAATTCGACGTTCTGTTCCGGGTCGAGGGTTTCCAGCAGTGCGGAAGCCGGGTCGCCCTGGTAGCTCTGGCCCATCTTGTCGATTTCGTCGAGCATGATCACCGGGTTCATCACTTCGACGTCCTTGAGCGCCTGCACCAGCTTGCCCGGCTGGGCGCCGATGTAGGTGCGCCGGTGGCCCTTGATTTCGGCCTCGTCGCGCATGCCGCCGACACTGAAACGATAGAACGGCCGCCCGAGGGATTCGGCGATGGACTTGCCGACGCTGGTCTTGCCCACACCCGGAGGGCCAACCAGCAAAACGATCGAACCGCTGATCTCGCCTTTGTAAGCGCCCACCGCGAGGAATTCCAGGATGCGGTCCTTGATGTCGTCCAGGCCGGCGTGGTGCTGGTCGAGAATCTTGCGGGCGTGCTTGAGGTCAAGCTTGTCCTGGCCATACACGCCCCACGGCACCGATGTTGCCCAATCGAGGTAATTACGCGTAACGGCGTATTCCGGCGAGCCGGTTTCCAGGATCGAGAGCTTGTTCATTTCCTCTTCGATGCGTTTCTGTGCCTGGGCCGGCAGCACCTTGCCCTCCAGGCGCTGTTCGAATTGTTCCAGGTCGGCGCTGCGGTCGTCCTTGGTCAAGCCCAGCTCCTGCTGGATGACCTTGAGTTGCTCCTTGAGAAAGAACTGGCGCTGATGTTCGCCGATCTTGCTGTTGACCTCGGCGGAAATCTCTTTCTGCAGCCGCGCCACTTCGACTTCCTTGCGCAGCATCGGCAGGACTTTTTCCATGCGCTTGAGCATCGGCACGCAATCGAGCACTTCCTGCAATTCGCTGCCGGTGGCGGAGGTGAGCGCGGCGGCAAAGTCGGTCAACGGCGAAGGATCGTTGGGGCTGAAGCGGTTGAGGTAGTTCTTCAGCTCTTCGCTGTACAGCGGGTTGAGCGGCAGCAGTTCCTTGATCGCATTGATCAGCGCCATGCCGTAGGCCTTGACCTCGTCGGTCGGCTCGCTTGGCTGATGCGGGTATTCGACTTCCACCAGGTACGGCGGGCGATGGTGCTTGAGCCAGGTGCGAATGCGCACGCGGGTCAGGCCCTGGGCAACGAACTGCAATTTGCCGGCCTCACGGCTGGCGTGGTGGACCTTCACCAGTGTGCCGTACAGCGGCAGTTTCGAGGTGTCGAAGTGGCGCGGGTCTTCCTGGGGCGTGTCCATGAAGAACAACGCCAGGGAATGGTGATCGGACTTGGCCACCAGCTCCAGGGTCTCGGCCCACGGTTCTTCGTTGACGATGACCGGCAGTACCTGGGCCGGGAAGAACGGGCGATTGTGGATCGGGATGATGTAGACCTTGTCCGGCAGGCTCTGGCCGGGCAGGGCCAGGCCCGTACCGGAAACGGTGTGTTCGATCTGTTCGGAGTCAGCGTATTCGTGAGTGGCTTCAGTAGAGTGCTGGTCGCTCATGGGGCACCTGCGCAATGGGGTATGGGTCTTAGATGGGGCAGGTGGGGGGTGGTTTCAATGGTGCGATTGTTAACAGGTATTTATGTGTGGCATTTAGGGGGGGGCGACAGGTTGCAGGCCGACCGGTTCAGCTGGCTGCCTAAGAATATGCCTTCTCGGGTAAGCCTCGGAATTGGCGATCCGATTTACGTCTGCTTCTAGCGAGCGCGGTCTTGGAGTCGTAATAAGTACCCTATTTTTTCGCGATATTAGATTTATCGTTAAGCCTCCTTGATTCCACGCACTTCATTGGCCGATGGGATGACGGATGAACGGGGCGTTGCGGTTGAAGAATGTGATCTAGGCTCTACCTTTACTCCGGTTAGGATGGCGTCGTCGGAAGTTCCACTGCCTCCAGCCAGGCCGATTATTCTTCTTTTGACGGTCCCCGCTAGCTCTGAACTTCTAACAGCTTTGACAAGCTTTTGCGTCGTTTTGATAGTGCTGCCCAAGCCCAATAGAACCGTCCCAGTATTGGATGCATAGACTCCGGCCGGATAGCCTGCGGCTTGCGCAAGTTCTCCCATACCCAAGAGTGTAAAACCAGCCCTGTTGGTGTTTTGGGCAAGGGTTTGAAGGCCAGCTGAGCGTGGACGTAAAAACGTTGCATACAACTTCCATGTACGCTTCGCTACGGTCTTATAAATCCTGAAGGCGTTGATCAATGCCCCAGCAAACTGCCCCGTTGGATCCCTAAAATTAACCGGATCTCCATGGCAGTAGGCATATGAGTTGAATCCCCCCTTACCAAACGGACTCAAACTGTCGGGGCTGTTGAACCGCATCATTACTGGACTGAACGCTCGATGCCCGTTGCCCAACAAGTAATGTCCCGTCACCGAATCCGAGCGCTCGCCATTGAAACCCAGCACACTCATTAGTCCATTGCTAAAGGGCCGATGACCGTAAGGCAGATAAGCAATTCCATGAGGCTGAGCCCTCAAAGCAAATAATACTGAACGTTGCTGATCAGTCGCCAATAGAGCCGTCTCGAGACCTTGACATTGTTGTGCCAGGAGCTGGTCACCTTGCTGAAATATCGAGTGCTCCACTTGGTTTTGAATTTCTGTAGTCAACCGGTTTTTGCAGTAGAAGCGCTGAAGTGTGATCTGTTTCTGGGAGGCAGTACTGACCAAACGGTCCAGTGGATCGTAGTAGTAATGGCAAAGCTCAGTATTTTTACGGAGAGCCATGAGGTGCATACCGAGGCTGCGATTTAGGGCGTTAGGTTCGAATTTTATGCGGAAGGTGTCAACTAACAGAGCTGCTAGGTAGAGGTCGTTTGAGCGAGGCTGAGGGGCGGCAGTGTTGGTGTCTGTAAGATGAATAACCGAGTCGCGGTCCCCACTGGCAGGCTTGCTTCCACAATGAATCTTCGTCATAGATAAATCTGTGTCTGCCGACGATTTAAATAGGATAGCGAGCCTGCTCGCGATGCGATTATCAGGCGACCCGATTCAAGTCGTTATGGCGAGTTTCCTTCAAGCACAACACGGCGATGACGCTGAGCAGCGCGGCCGCTGAAACATAGCCCCCGACATAACTCAAGCCGCCCATCGCCACCAGTTTCTGGGCGAAGAATGGCGCGGCCGAGGCACCGACGATGCCCCCCAGGTTGTAGGCCGCCGAGGCGCCGGTATAGCGCACATGAGTCGGAAACAGCTCCGGAAGCAACGCGCCCATGGGGGCGAAAGTCACGCCCATCAGGAACAGTTCGATGCACAGGAACAATGCCACGCCGGCGGTGGAACCGTGGGTCAGCAACGGTTCCATGAGGAAACCCGAGGCAATCGCCAGGACGCCGCCGATAACCAGTACCGGCTTGCGCCCGTAGCGATCGCTGGCCCAGGCCGACAGGGGCGTGGCGGCGGCCATGAACAGCACGGCAAAGCACAGCAGGCCGAGGAAGGTCTCGCGGCTGTAGCCGAGGGTGGACACGCCATAGCTCAGGGAAAACACCGTCGAGATATAAAACAGGGCGTAACACACCACCATCGCGGCCGCGCCGAGCAATGTCGGCGCCCAGTACTGGCTGAACAGCTCGACCAGCGGGATCTTCACCCGTTCCTGACGGGCCACCGCGTTGGCGAAGACCGGCGTTTCATGGAGCTTGAGACGCACATAAAGGCCAACGATGACCAGGGCGGCGCTCAGCAGGAACGGAATTCGCCAGCCCCAGGAGCGGAACTGCTCGTCGTCGAGGGTCATGGCCAGGGTCAGGAACAATCCGTTGGCCGCCAGGAAGCCGATGGAGGGGCCCAGTTGGGGGAACATGCCAAACCAGGCGCGCTTGCCTTTCGGGGCGTTCTCGGTGGCGAGCAACGCCGCGCCGCCCCATTCACCGCCCAGCCCCAGGCCCTGGCCGAAACGCAGCAGGCACAGGAGAATCGGCGCCCACGCGCCAATGCTGGCGTAGCCGGGCAGCACGCCGATGAGGGTCGTGCACACGCCCATCAACAGCAGCGAGGCCACCAGGGTGGACTTGCGCCCGATCCGGTCGCCGAAATGGCCGAACAGCGCCGAGCCCAGCGGGCGGGCGAGGAAGGCGATACCGAAGGTCAGGAACGACGACAGCATCTGTGCCGTGCCCGAGGTCTGCGGAAAGAATACCGGCCCGATCACCAGGGCGGCGGCGGTGGCGTAGACGTAGAAGTCGTAGAACTCGATGGCGGTGCCGATGAAACTCGCGGTTGCCACGCGGGTGGCCGAGTTGGTCGGTGGGTTCGCCACGGCGTCATTGCAAGTGGTGGTGGTCATGCGGTTATCCCTGACAGTCATGTGCTCCGTTGGAGCGAATTATTATGGTCGAACACCCAGGGATGTGGGTTGGGGCGCTGTCGCTGTTTCGGGTAGGAACAGTCGCAGGGTTACAGCGGATATTGCCGGTGGGCTGCCCGGAACGGTCTGAGTGCCGGGTAAGCACTGGGTTCGGGCGGGGCTGGGTAAGCGGGTTGAGTATAGGAAGGGGGCTAACGAATCGACAAGAGAGCCTGCGCACAATATTGAAGCGTGTGCTGAGCTTTTGTGGCGAGGGAGCTTGCTCCCGCTGGGCCGCGCAGCGGCCCTGAAACCTGATCACTCGGTGTGTCAGGCAGGTTGGGGTGGATGCTTTGGGGCTGCTGCGCCGCCCAGCGGGAGCAAGCTCCCTCGCCACGGGTACGGCGGTTAGATTACCACCGGCACCGAGCTGTTATGCCACACCAGCACCTGGCTGACGCGGTTGTCGACGGTCTCGATGATCTCCAGCCGGTAGCGGCCGATCTTCAGGCAGACCGGACTTTCGGGGATGGTTTCCAGGGCCTCGGTGACCAGGCCGTTGAGCGTCTTGGGGCCATCGCAAGGCAGGTGCCAGCCGAGGGTCTTGTTCAACTCGCGGATCGACGCCGCGCCCTCGATCATCAGGCGGCCATCGGGCTGGGGATGGACATGGGGATTGTCGAGGCTGTGCTCGCTTTCGAACTCGCCGACGATTTCCTCGAGGATGTCTTCCAGGGTCACGATGCCCAGCACTTCGCCGTATTCATCCACCACCATGCCCAGGCGTCGCTGCTGCTTGTGGAAGTTGAGCAACTGCAGCTGCAGCGGCGTGCTCTCGGGGACGAAGTAAGGCTCGTGGCAGGCGGCCAGCAGCGCTTCCTTGGTCAGGCTCGCGTCCGCCAGCAGGTGACGGATCTGGCGAGTGTTGAGCACCGCTTCGACCTGGTTGATGTCGCTGTGGAACACCGGCAGGCGGGTCCGACGGTTCAGGCGCAGCTGTTCGATGATTTCGCCGATAGGGTCGTCGAGGTTGATCCCGTCCACCTCGCTGCGGGGCACGAGGATGTCGTTGACGGTGATGTTGTCCAGCGCGTGGATGCCGGATACCGGATGGACCCGGCCGCTGTGTTCCTGTTCATGCTCAGCGCGTGGCGGTGCGGGCATCTCATCGTCGCTGTGCTGGACAGCGCCGGTCTTGCGGGCAAACGGGCGCAGCAGCAACTGACTGAAACCGTTGAGCAGCCAGGCGGCCGGATAGACAATTTTCAGCGGCAGGGCAAGCAAGCTGTTGCCCAGGCCCAGCACCGCGTCGGGGTAGCGGGTCGCCAGGGTGCGAGGCAGGTAATCGGCAAAAACCAGCAAGGCCGCGCTGGTGCCGAGCCAGGCCAGCCACGGGCCGTTTTCCAGCCAGGCAAAAATCGCCAGCCAGGTGCCGATTACCACGGCCAGCGCACGACAGAGGGTGTTGCCCAGGATCAGGCTGGCGATAGGGAAGTTCAGCTTCGCCAGTGGCTTGTCGCCAGAGCGCGACGCTTTGCGTTGCGCGAGCAGATACTGTTGGGCCGCTTCGATGGCCGTGAACAGCGCCGACCAGAGGATCAGCACGACCATTACCGCAAACAATGGCCCCAAGGGCAGCCTATCCATCAGTGTCGTCCGTCAGACATGCAGGATGTATTCGCGGACCAGCTTGCTGCCGAAGTAGGCGAGCATCAGCAGGCAGAATCCGGCCAGGGTCCAGCGAATTGCCTTGTGGCCCCGCCAGCCGAGACGATTACGCCCCCACAGCAGCACACTGAACACGATCCACGCCAGGCACGCCAACAATGTCTTGTGCACCAGGTGTTGGGCGAACAGGTTTTCAACGAACAGCCAGCCGGAAATCAGCGACAGCGACAGCAGCGTCCAGCCGGCCCAGAGGAAACCGAACAGCAGGCTTTCCATGGTTTGCAGCGGCGGAAAGTTGCGGATCAGCCCGGACGGGTGCTTGTGCTTGAGCTGATGGTCCTGCACCAGCAACAGCAATGCCTGGAACACCGCGATGGTGAACAGGCCGTAGGCGAGGATCGACAACAGGATATGAGCGAGAATGCCTGGCTCTTCGTCGATGATCTGCACGGTGCCCGACGGCGCGAACTGCGCCAGCAGCACCGTGGCCAGTCCCAGCGGGAACAGCAGCACCAGCAGGTTTTCCACGGGGATGCGCGAGCAGGCCAGCAGCGTCAGGGCAATCACGGCCACGGCAATCAGGCTGGCGGCATTGAAGAAGTCCAGGCCCAGGCCGATCGGCGTCATCAGGTGGGTGACAAGACTGGCCGCGTGGACAAGCACCGCCAGCACGCCGAGCGCGACCAGCAGGCGCTTGTTCGCCTTGGCGCCGGAGGCCAGGCGGGTGCCCTGATAGAAGGTCGCAGCGGCATAAAGACAAGCGGCGGCGAGGGAAGCAAGCAAGCTGGGTGACAAGGGGAGCATAAATCCTGTTAGGCAAGCCCGAAAGGCGCTGAGTTTGGCATAGAACCCCCACCGCACGAAAGACCACCGCAACCGACGGCGAGGTGTACGTCGCACGCTTCTTCGCTATAATCCGCGACCTGCCCACGCCGCAGGCTCGCCGAGCACATATTTCACGGTCTGGGCCGCCATTATCCCGGTCTTATCTGGGCCTGAAAGGATCGCGCATGTTTGAAAACCTAACCGACCGTCTCTCGCAGACGCTGCGCCATGTCACCGGCAAGGCGAAACTGACCGAAGACAACATCAAAGACACCCTGCGCGAAGTGCGCATGGCGTTGCTCGAAGCCGACGTCGCCCTGCCGGTGGTCAAGGACTTCGTCAATTCGGTGAAGGAACGCGCCGTCGGCACCGAAGTGTCGCGCAGCCTGACGCCGGGCCAGGCCTTCGTGAAGATTGTCCAGGCCGAACTCGAAAGCCTGATGGGCGCCGCCAACGAAGACCTGAACCTGAGCGCCGTGCCTCCGGCGGTCGTGCTGATGGCCGGCCTGCAGGGCGCGGGCAAGACCACCACTGCCGGCAAGCTGGCGCGCTTCCTTAAAGAGCGCAAGAAGAAGTCGGTGATGGTGGTGTCCGCGGACATCTATCGCCCGGCGGCGATCAAGCAGCTGGAAACCCTGGCCAACGACATCGGCGTGACGTTCTTTCCGTCCGACCTGAGCCAGAAGCCGGTGGACATCGCCCAGGCTGCTATAAAGGAAGCGAAGCTCAAGTTCATCGACGTGGTTATCGTCGACACCGCCGGTCGCCTGCACATCGATGAAGAGATGATGGGCGAGATCAAGGCACTGCACGCCGCGATCAGCCCGGTGGAAACCCTGTTCGTGGTCGACGCCATGACCGGCCAGGATGCGGCCAACACGGCCAAGGCCTTCGGCGACGCACTGCCGCTGACCGGCGTGATCCTGACCAAGGTCGACGGCGATGCCCGTGGCGGTGCCGCGCTGTCCGTCCGCGCGATTACCGGCAAGCCGATCAAATTCATCGGTATGGGCGAGAAGAGCGAGGCGCTCGAGCCGTTCCACCCCGAGCGTATCGCCTCGCGTATCCTCGGCATGGGCGACGTGCTCAGCCTGATCGAGCAGGCCGAACAGACCCTCGACAAGGACAAGGCCGACAAACTGGCCAAGAAGCTGAAGAAGGGCAAGGGCTTCGACCTCGAAGACTTCCGCGACCAGTTGCAACAGATGAAGAACATGGGCGGCCTCGGCGGCCTCATGGACAAACTGCCGAACATTGGTGGCGTGAACCTGGCGCAAATGGGCAATGCACAGGGCGCGGCCGAGAAGCAGTTCAAGCAGATGGAAGCCATCATCAACTCCATGACCCCGGCCGAGCGTCGCGACCCTGACCTGATCAGCGGTTCGCGCAAACGCCGTATCGCCATGGGTTCCGGCACGCAGGTGCAGGACATCGGTCGCTTGATCAAGCAACACAAGCAGATGCAGAAGATGATGAAGAAGTTCTCCGCCAAGGGCGGGATGGCCAAGATGATGCGCGGCATGGGCGGTATGTTGCCCGGCGGCGGTATGCCGAAAATGTAAAGAATCTGCGCCGGCTGTCATGTCGGCGTTGCCCCGCACGGATGCGGGGATCTCCAGCAAACCCGTGCTATGCGGGAGCTACCTGCCGTTTTTCATGACGGCTCTACGGCAAATCTTGATCGCACGGCGCCATGCGCCGGAAAAAGTCATTTGCAAAAGTCCGGATATTCCTTAGAATATGCGGCCTTTCGGGCACCTATGCCCGCTGTGCATTTAGATTTGCAGCACCGACTACAGGAACGATGTTCACATGCTAACAATCCGTCTTGCCCTTGGCGGCTCCAAAAAGCGCCCGTTTTACCACCTGACCGTAACCGACAGCCGCAATCCGCGTGACGGTTCCCACAAGGAACAGGTTGGTTTCTTCAACCCTGTTGCCCGTGGTCAGGAAATCCGTCTGTCCGTGAACCAAGAGCGCGTAGCCTACTGGCTGAGCGTTGGTGCACAGCCTTCTGAGCGTGTTGCTCAGTTGTTGAAGGAATCGGCTAAGGCTGCGGCCTGAGCAATATGAACGCGACGCCAAAAGATGCTGATGATCTGATCGTTGTCGGCAAGATCTATTCTGTTCATGGCGTTCGCGGCGAAGTGAAGGTTTACTCCTTTACTGATCCGATCAAAAACCTGTTGGACTACAAAACCTGGACGCTCAAGCGCGAAGGTAGCGTGAAACAGGTTGAGCTGGTCAGCGGACGTGGGAACGACAAGTTCCTGGTCGCAAAGCTCAAGGGTCTTGATGATCGTGAAGAAGCGCGTCTTCTGGCCGGTTATGAGATCTGCGTGCCGCGCAACCTGTTCCCTGAACTGACCGACGGCGAGTACTACTGGTACCAGCTTGTAGGTCTGAAGGTCATCGACCACCTCGGGCAACTGCTCGGGAAGATCGATCACCTGCTCGAGACCGGTTCGAACGATGTCATGGTGGTAAAGCCTTGCGTCGGCAGCCTGGATGATCGCGAACGCCTGTTGCCCTATACCGAGCAATGCGTGTTGGCCGTTGACCTGGCAGCAGGCGAGATGAAGGTGGAATGGGATGCGGATTTCTAGACGTGGCTAATCTGCGCGTTGAAGTCATCACGTTGTTTCCCGAGATGTTTTCCGCCATCAGCGAATACGGCATAACCAGCCGCGCGGTGAAACAGGAGCTGTTGCAGCTCACTTGTTGGAATCCGCGGGACTACACCACGGATCGACATCACACTGTGGACGATCGCCCGTTTGGCGGTGGTCCGGGCATGGTGATGAAGATCAAGCCCCTGGAAGATGCACTGGTTCAGGCCAGGACGGCAGCCGGGGAGGGTGCGAAGGTGATCTACCTGTCGCCCCAAGGCCGTCAACTGACTCAGTCGGCGGTACGCGAGCTGGCGAAATCGGATGCATTGATCCTGATTGCCGGCCGTTACGAAGGCATTGACGAGCGTTTCATTGAAGCTCATGTCGATGAAGAGTGGTCGATTGGCGACTATGTACTGTCTGGCGGCGAGCTGCCGGCGATGGTCCTGATCGATGCGGTTACACGACTGCTGCCTGGAGCTTTAGGGCATGCGGATTCCGCCGAGGAAGATTCCTTTACGGATGGTCTGCTGGATTGCCCGCACTACACCCGACCGGAGGTGTATGCGGATCAGCGTGTTCCCGACGTGTTGCTAAGTGGCAACCACGCGCACATCCGGCGTTGGCGTTTACAGCAGTCCCTTGGTCGGACCTATGAACGACGCGCCGATCTTCTGGAAAGCCGCTCGCTTTCTGGAGAAGAGAAGAAGCTGCTCGAGGAATACATCCGCGAGCGGGACGATAGTTAACAACGTATCGATGGTAAGTCCGATGACTTGCCTTAGGAGCACAGCATGACTAACAAAATCATCCTTGCACTCGAAGCAGAGCAGATGACGAAAGAAATCCCTCCCTTTGCCCCGGGCGACACCATTGTCGTTCAGGTGAAAGTGAAGGAAGGCGACCGTGCACGTCTGCAAGCGTTCGAAGGCGTTGTTATCGCCAAGCGTAACCGCGGCGTAAACAGTGCATTCACCGTTCGTAAAATCTCCAACGGTGTTGGCGTAGAGCGTACTTTCCAGACCTACAGCCCGCAGATCGACAGCATGGCTGTGAAGCGTCGCGGTGACGTGCGTAAAGCCAAGCTGTACTACCTGCGTGACCTGTCCGGTAAAGCAGCTCGCATCAAGGAAAAACTGGCTTAAGCCCAGCTTCCGATGCAAAAAAAGCAGCCTGCGGGCTGCTTTTTTGTTGCCTGTGATTTGGTCTTTGCGCACCCTGCATGGCTTCATTCTCATTCGTAGCCGTGTGCGCCCGTCCCAAGAGTCTTTATGCCTGCCATCGATCACCCGCTGATAGACCAGTTTCTCGATGCCCTGTGGCTGGAGAAGGGGTTGTCCGATAACACCCGCGATGCCTATCGCAGCGACCTCGCCCTGTTCCACGGCTGGCTCCAGGAAAACAACCTGGAGCTGGCCAATGCCGGGCGGGAGTTGATCCTCGATCATCTGGCGTGGCGCCTGGAGCAGAACTACAAGCCGCGCTCTACTGCCCGGTTTCTCTCTGGCTTGCGTGGGTTCTATCGTTATTTGTTGCGGGAAAAGCTGATCGCGGTGGACCCGACCTTGCGCGTGGAAATGCCGCAACTGGGGCGTCCGCTGCCCAAATCCCTTTCGGAAGCGGACGTCGAGGCGCTGCTGGCGGCACCGGACCTCAGCGACCCCATCGGTCAGCGCGACCGGGCCATGCTGGAAGTGTTGTACGCCTGTGGCTTGCGGGTCACTGAACTGATCAGCCTGACGCTGGAACAAGTGAACCTGCGCCAGGGCGTGTTGCGGGTGATGGGCAAGGGCAGCAAGGAGCGCCTGGTTCCGATGGGCGAAGAAGCGATCGTCTGGGTCGAGCGCTACATGCGCGATGCCCGTCATGACTTGCTGGGCGGGCGTCCCAGCGACGTGCTGTTTCCCAGCCTGCGCGGCGAGCAGATGACCCGCCAGACTTTCTGGCACCGCATCAAGCACCAGGCCAAGGTGGCCGGGATCAACAAATCGCTCTCGCCCCACACGCTGCGCCATGCCTTCGCCACGCACCTGCTCAATCACGGCGCCGACCTGCGGGTGGTGCAGATGCTGCTGGGGCATAGCGACCTGTCCACCACCCAGATCTATACCCATGTGGCCCGGGCGCGGTTGCAGGAGTTGCATGCCAGGCACCATCCGCGCGGCTGAATGAACACCCGCTTTTGTGGCGAGGGAGCTTGCTCCCGCTGGGCGCGAAGCGCCCCAATGCAGCAGCCGCGATCTTCCCTCAGAGCGGAGTGACTCCATTTGCGACTGCTGCGCAGCCGAGCGGGAGCAAGCTCCCTCGCCACAGGGGACCTGGTACACCGACATCGTGTGTTGTCTTGCGACAGGTGAATTCGGCCATACGGGCCTTATGTGGTAGGCTTTCCCGGTTTGCACAGTGGGCGGCTGGAACCCGAATCTCTGCCTCGGTGTCCCCGCCTATTTGTTTGCCTCAGGAGTCCTCATGCGTTTGATCCAGATGTTCACCGCCGCCGCCATTGCGTTGGCCAGTACCTTTGCCATCGCCGATGACGCGGCCGACCAGGCGATCCGCAAAAGCCTCGCCAACCTCGAGCTTGAAGTGCCGATCGAGGCCATCTCCGCCAGCCCGATGTCCGGCCTGTATGAGGTCAAGCTGCAGGGCAGCCGTGTGCTGTATGCCAGCGCCGACGGTCAGTACATCGTCCAGGGCAACCTGTTCGCGCTCAAGGACGGCAAGCCGGTGAATCTCACCGAGATCACCGAGCGCCAAGGCATCTCCAAATTGATCAACGGTATCCCGGTCGCCGAAACCGTGGTCTACCCGGCGGTGGGCGAAACCAAGTCGCACATTACCGTGTTCACCGACACCACCTGCCCGTACTGCCACAAACTGCACGCCGAAGTGCCAGAGCTGAACAAGCGTGGCATCGAGGTGCGCTACGTGGCGTTCCCGCGTCAGGGCCTCGGCTCGCCGGGTGATGAGCAATTGCAGGCAGTCTGGTGCTCCAAGGACAAGAAAGCGGCCATGGACAAAATGGTCGACGGCAAGGAAATCAAAGCCGCCAAGTGCGAGAACCCGGTCTCCAAGCAATTCGCCCTCGGCCAGTCCATTGGTGTGAACGGCACGCCGGCCATCGTTTTGGCCGATGGCCAGGTGATTCCGGGCTACCAGCCGGCGCCGCAAGTCGCCAAACTGGCCCTTGGGGCGAAATGATCGTGGCCAATGCGCTGCAGAAGATCACGGCCTGGCGAAAATCTTTGCCGGGCCGTTAAACACAAAGTCGCGTTGCTGCGCGGCTGTATTCACGGCCGACCTTGTGTCGGCCGTTTCATGGGGAGTCAAGAGTGAATCCGGTCAAAGTAGGCATCTGTGGGTTAGGTACCGTCGGTGGCGGCACCTTCAACGTACTTCAGCGCAACGCCGAGGAAATTGCTCGTCGTGCCGGGCGTGGGATCGAAGTGGCACAAATTGCCATGCGCACGTCAAAGCCTCAGTTCCAGACGACCGGTATTGCGATTACCAACGATGTCTTCGAAGTGGCCACGAACCCTGAGATAGACATCGTGATAGAGCTGATGGGCGGCTATACCGTTGCCCGCGAGCTGGTACTCAAGGCCATCGAGAATGGCAAGCATGTGGTCACCGCGAACAAGGCGCTTATCGCCGTTCACGGCAATGAAATTTTCGCCAAGGCCCGCGAGAAGGGCGTGATCGTGGCTTTCGAGGCCGCCGTAGCCGGTGGTATCCCGGTGATCAAGGCGATTCGCGAAGGGCTGTCGGCCAACCGGATCAACTGGGTGGCCGGGATCATCAACGGCACCGGCAACTTCATCCTCACCGAGATGCGCGAGAAGGGCCGCACTTTTGAAGACGTGCTGGCCGAAGCCCAGGCGCTGGGCTATGCCGAAGCGGACCCGACGTTCGACGTCGAGGGCATTGATGCGGCGCACAAGCTGACGATCCTGGCGTCGATCGCCTTCGGTATTCCGCTGCAGTTCGACAAGGCCTACACCGAAGGCATCACCAAGCTGACCACCGCCGACGTGAACTACGCCGAGGCCCTGGGCTATCGCATCAAGCACCTGGGCGTGGCGCGCAGCACCGCCAGCGGCATCGAGTTGCGTGTGCATCCGACGCTGATCCCGGCCGATCGCCTGATCGCCAACGTCAACGGTGTGATGAACGCGGTAATGGTCAACGGTGACGCCGCGGGCTCGACCTTGTTCTACGGCGCCGGCGCCGGCATGGAGCCGACCGCCTCTTCGGTGGTTGCCGACCTGGTAGACGTGGTTCGCGCCATGACATCCGACCCGGAAAATCGCGTGCCGCACCTGGCGTTCCAGCCGGACTCGCTGTCGGACCACCCGATTCTTCCGATCGAAGCGTGCGAAAGTGCCTACTACCTGCGTATCCAGGCGAAGGACCATCCGGGGGTGTTGGCCCAGGTTGCGAGCATTCTTTCGGAACGCGGCATCAACATCGAGTCGATCATGCAGAAGGAAGTCGAGGAACACGACGGCCTGGTGCCGATGATCCTGCTGACCCACCGCGTGGTCGAGCAACGCATCAACGATGCGATCGCAGCGTTGGAGGCGCTTCAGGGAGTCGTTGGCCCGGTGGTCCGTATCCGCGTCGAGCATTTGAACTAAGCAGCGGCGAGCTTCAAGCTGCAAGCTCCAAGTAAAAGCAGATCCGCTTTTACTTGCAGCTTGTAGCTTACAGCTCGCAGCTCAAACCGAAGGTTTGCCCCTATGCGCTATATCAGTACCCGCGGCCAGGCACCGGCCCTGAATTTCGAAGATGTCCTGCTGGCCGGCCTGGCCACGGACGGCGGCCTCTATGTGCCGGAGAACCTGCCGCGCTTCACCCAGGAAGAAATCGCTTCCTGGGCCGGCCTGCCGTATCACGAGCTGGCCTTCCGAGTGATGCGCCCGTTCGTCACCGGGAGCATTCCGGACGCTGATTTCAAGAAGATCCTGGAAGAGACATACGGCGTCTTTTCCCACAACGCTATCGCGCCGTTGCGTCAGCTCAACGGTAACGAATGGGTGATGGAGCTGTTCCACGGCCCGACCCTGGCCTTCAAGGATTTCGCCCTGCAATTGCTCGGCCGCCTGCTGGACTATGTGCTGCAAAAGCGTGGCGAGCGCGTGGTGATTGTGGGTGCCACCTCCGGCGACACCGGCTCGGCCGCCATCGAAGGTTGCAAGCATTGCGAGAACGTCGATATTTTCATCCTGCACCCGCACAACCGCGTCTCGGAAGTGCAGCGTCGGCAGATGACGACGATTTTCGGCGACAACATCCATAACATCGCCATCGAAGGCAACTTCGATGACTGCCAGGAAATGGTCAAGGCCAGCTTCGCCGACCAGAGCTTCCTCAAGGGCACCCGGCTGGTGGCGGTGAACTCGATCAACTGGGCGCGGATCATGGCCCAGATCGTCTATTACTTCCACGCGGCCCTGCAGTTGGGCGGCCCGGCCCGCTCGGTGGCGTTCTCGGTACCCACCGGCAATTTCGGCGATATCTTCGCCGGTTACCTGGCACGCAACATGGGGCTGCCGATCAACCAGTTGATCGTCGCCACCAACCGCAACGACATCCTGCACCGCTTCATGAGCGGTAACCAGTACGTCAAGGAAACCCTGCACGCCACGTTGTCGCCGTCGATGGACATCATGGTGTCGTCGAACTTCGAGCGTTTGCTGTTTGACCTGCACGGGCGCAATGGCGCGGCGATCGCGGGCCTGATGGACAGCTTCCGCCAGGGCGGTGGTTTCAGCGTCGAGGCCGAGCGCTGGACCGAAGCCCGCAAGCTGTTCGACTCCCTGGCGGTGGATGACGCGCAGACCTGCGAAACCATCGCCGAAGTGTTCGAGCAGAGCGGTGAGTTGCTCGATCCGCACACCGCCATCGGGGTGCGAGCGGCGCGCGAATGCCGCCGCAGCCTGGATATCCCGATGGTCATCCTGGGCACCGCTCACCCGGTGAAGTTTCCAGAGGCCGTGGAGAAAGCTGGCGTAGGAAAAGCGCTTGAGCTGCCTGCACATCTTTCTGATTTGTTTGAGCGAGATGAGCGTTGCACCGTATTGCCTAATGATCTGAAGGCCGTGCAGGCCTTTGTCAGCCAGCATGGCAACCGCGGCAAACCGCTCTGATCGCTGGAAGCTGTCACATCTTGAAGCCCGTCTCCTGACGGGCTTCTTTGTTTCTGCATGCCAAACTGGCCGGGTTTCGCCCAAGGAAGGACGGGTGAGTTATCTCGAAGGAATGCAGATGCTATTCGTTAACCGATGCAAGCCGGCGTTGAGCTGGATGATGGGCCTGGCCCTGATGTACTGGACCCAATGGGGCGGCGCTGACCCGTCGACGACTCCCGGACAGTCACCGCTCGAAGCCGGCGAGAGACTGGTGCTCGACGCCCGGCAGCTGGACTGGATCAGGCAGAACCCGCGTGTCGTTGTGGCGTCGATGCAAATCCCGCTGTACCTGTTCAAGAATGCACAGGGGGAATGGAGCGGCCTGAACGCTGACATGCTCCATGCCATTGAGCAAATGACCGGACTTGAATTCATCCATCGGGAGTCGTTCTCTGCCGATCAATTGATAGAGATGCTGGAAAACGGCGAAGCCGACATGTCTAGTGTCCTGGCGATGAATGACGAGCGCCGGGCTGTGCTGAATTTCAGCCATGCGTTCGGCGGTTTCGACTGGGTATTCGTTGGCCGTGAGGGGGAGCCCGCGCTTCGTTCGCTGGATCAGTTGGCGGGCAAGGTGCTGGCGTTGCCGGCACGGCATGCCCTGGAAGCGGAAATCCGCCGCGAGCATCCGACCATAGCGCTGCGCACGGTGATGACCCCTGCCGAGGCAAGGGCGTTAGTGGAAAATCGCGAAGCCCATGCCACCATCGAAAGCGAAACCGCCGTGCACCTCTATCCTTCAGGGCAACTGCAGGTGGGGGGCAGTCTCGAAGGCATGTGGGAACCGGACTATCTCGCTGTACGGCAGGATTCCCAAACATTGCTGGAGATCCTCAACAAGGCGCTGGAAGCGTTTCCCGCCGAAGATATGCGCGCGCTACGTTTCAAGTGGTTCGCCGAGAAAACACTTGATCAGGAGCCGTCGTTCTGGTCACGCATCCCCCTGCAGGGCTATTGGTGTGTAATCGCGGCAGGGGTGTTCGGCCTGTTGTCGCTGCTGTGGAACCGCCGCTTGCAGGGCCAGATCGGACAGCGCCTCAAGGCCGAGACCGTACTCAACGACCAATTGGCGTTCCAGCGCGCCTTGATGGATGCCATTCCCGATCCGATCTTCATTCGAGATCTCGAAGGGCGGCTGATCATGTGCAACAAAAGTTATGAGGAGCGGTTCGCGACTCGCTTCGAGAAGCTGCGAGGCACGTGTCTGACGGAGTCTGCGGCAATGCCGGCGGCGACCGCCGAACTGTTGCACGAGGAGCTGATGGAGCAGCTGCGAACCCGTCAGCCTCGGTTTGTCGAACGCCAGCTGATGTTGCGCAGTGGATTGCAGGACATCTATCACTGGTCGGTGCCCTTTTATGCCGCCGATGGCCGGTTGCGCGGTGTCCTGGGCGGTTGGATCGAGGTTGGACGCCGGAGGGATCGTTCCAAGCGGCTGCCGGCTTGATCGATTGCATCCGCTGAGGCTGATATCCAGCTGTCATATTGAACGCGCATGCTCGGTTGAACAGGTCGCCGTTGTGCCGGTTCGTTGCGCTGGCGAACTTTCCGCCGGGCCGCGGGGTCACTTAATGTGCAGTTGATTTTTTTTTGACTATTGAAGGGTGATCGAATGGAAAGTATCAGCCTGTTGCTCAATGAAGCCTTGAGCCCGTATCAGGTCACGCTCACGCCCTCCGGTACCAAAGGCGAATGCCTGGTAACGCTGAAGAATTCCTCGGGGGCCATCATGGTCGAACGGCTGTTCAACCAGGCCCAGCTGACCGACAAGCGCCAACTGACCGACGTGGTCGACGGCCTGCATCGCGATGTGCTGATTGCCGAGGGGCGGCTGGAGCCGTGTGTCATCGCGGCGTTACGTAACGTGGCGCGCGACAAGGTCATGCTTGCTGCCAATTGAGTGACATCCCGCGGGAACCTTCCTACGTTCTAGCGAGTCAGACTTTTTACCAACAAGAGCAAGCATTGTGCTCCGGTGCTTGTAGCTTGTTGTACGGACCTTTAAGGGTCACGTTTAACCCCGAGTTGTCTCCCCACTTCTCGGGGTTTCTTTTTGCCTGGTGTTTATGGCCACGGTGCTCTGCATCAGGCAAAACAGAACCCTTGTGGGAGCGAGCCTGCTCGCGAAAGCGGTTTGTCAGTCAATAGCATGTTGACTCGTCCGATGCCTTCGCGAGCAGGCTCGCTCCCACCGTGGATCTTCAGCTATCCGAAGCATTTGCCTTAGACGGCGCCGTCGGTGCGCAGCCTGGCGACCTGCTGCGCATCGTAGCCAAGCTCACCGAGCACCTCTGCCGTGTGCTCGCCCAATGCTGGCCCGACCCATTCGGCTGTTCCCGGTGTGTCGGAAAGCTTCGGTACGATCCCAGGCATCTTGAACGCCTTGCCATCCGGCAGCCTGGCTTGCAGGAACATCTCGCGGGCGAGAAATTGCGGGTCGCTGAACATGTCCTCGGCACTGAAGATCCGGCTCGCCGGCACGCCGGCCTGGTTCAACTGGTCGATGACGGCATCCAACGGCAGCGAGTTGACCCAGCGATCAATGACCCCATACAACTCGTCGCGGCGTTCGTCACGGCCATCATTGCTGGCCAGCTGGGGGTCGTTCGCCAGGTCGTCCCGGCCAATGACCTGCATGAAACGCTTGAAGATGGCGTCACCGTTGGCGCCGATCTGTACATGCTTGCCGTCGGCGCTGGTGTGGATGGACGACGGCGTGATGCCGGGCATGATGTTGCCGGTGCGTTCGCGGATGAAACCGAACACGTCGAACTCCGGCACCATGCTTTCCATCATGGCGAAAATCGCTTCGTATAGCGCCACGTCCACCACCTGGCCGGTCCCGCCGTTGACCTCCCGATGACGCAAGGCCATCAGCGCGCCGATCACCCCCCAGAGCGCGGCGATCGAGTCGCCGATGGAGATGCCGGTGCGCACCGGTGGGCGATCCTCGAAGCCGGTGATGTAGCGCAGGCCTCCCATCGACTCACCGACGGCGCCGAACCCGGGCTGATCCTTCATCGGCCCAGTCTGGCCGAAGCCTGATAGCCGGACCATGACCAGCTTCGGATTCAGTGCGTGCAACACGTCCCAGCCCAGGCCGAGCTTTTCCAGCACACCGGGGCGAAAGTTCTCGATCAGGATGTCGGCTTCGCCAAGCAGTTTTTTCAGGATCGCCAGGCCTTCGGGGTGCTTGAGGTTCAGCGTCACGGACTTTTTGTTGCGTGCCTGGACGAACCACCACAAGGACGTACCTTCATACAATTTGCGCCACTTGCGCAGCGGATCGCCGCCGTCCGGAGATTCGACCTTGATGACCTCCGCACCGAATTCACCGCAGATACGCGAGGCAAAAGGGCCGGCGATCAGCGTGCCGAGTTCGATGACCTTGACGCCGGCAAGAGGTTTGGCAGTAAGCGACATGACGGATCCTGTAGGACAAAGGCAGAACGAATAGAGCGTTTTATCATAGGCCGACCATCGTCGCCGCAGGTTGATGGTCGGCAATTCGTGGATTAGCCGTCGCATCGGTTAGACTTGCCGCCTTTCCTCGTATCAAGAAGCCCGTTCATGGCCCAGCCGTCCACGACCTACAAGTTTGAACTGAACCTCACTGACCTCGACCGCAGCGTGTACGAGAATGTGAAGCAGACCATTGCCCGCCATCCTTCGGAAACCGAAGAGCGCATGACCGTGCGCCTCTTGGCCTACGCGTTCTGGTACAACGAGCTGCTGGCGTTTGGTCGTGGGCTGTCGGATGTCGACGAACCCGCGCTGTGGGAAAAAAGTCTGGATGACCGTGTGCTGCACTGGATCGAAGTCGGCCAGCCGGATGCCGATCGCCTGACCTGGTGCTCGCGCCGCACCGAGCGCACCAGCCTGCTGGCCTACGGCAGCCTGCGGGTGTGGGAAGGCAAGGTGATCCCCGCGGTGAAGAACCTGAAGAACGTGAACATCGCCGCCGTCCCCCAGGAAGTGCTCGAAACCCTGGCCAAGGACATGCCACGGGTGATCAAGTGGGACGTGATGATCAGCGAAGGGACGATTTTCGTGACCGACGACCGTGGCCAGCATGAGGTTCAGTTGCAATGGTTGCTGGGCGAGCGTGGTTGAGCCGTTGACCCTGTATCAAGTGAACGCTTTGTGGCGAGGGAGCTTGCTCCCGCTTGGGTGCGCAGCGCCCACAAAAAAGGGCCGCTACGCAGCCCAGCGGGAGCAAGCTCCCTCGCCACAGGATCTACAAAAATAGAGAAATGATCGTTACCCCATGCGCATAGAACCCCGCCAGTTACCCGCCACCCTGCCGTTTCTCGGTGACCTGCCGCCGTTGTTGACCCGTCTTTACGCAGCACGTGGCGTGCAGTCCGAAGCGGAGCTGGACAAGAGCCTGGCGCGCCTGATTCCTTATCAGCAACTCAAGGGGATCGATGCCGCGGTGGACCTGCTGGTGGCGGCGCTGGAGCAGCGTCAGCGCATCCTCATCGTCGGCGATTTTGATGCCGATGGCGCGACCGCCAGTACCGTGGGCATGCTTGGTCTGCGCCTGCTCGGTGCGGCCCATGTCGACTACCTGGTGCCCAATCGCTTTGAATATGGCTATGGCCTCACTCCGGAAATCGTCGAAGTCGCCCTGACACGCGCGCCGCAATTGTTGGTCACCGTGGACAACGGCATCTCCAGCGTGGAAGGCGTGGCAGCGGCGAAAGCGGCCGGCCTCAAGGTGCTGGTCACCGACCACCACTTGCCGGGGCTCGAATTGCCGGCGGCCGATGCCATCGTCAACCCGAACCAGCCCGGTTGTGAGTTCCCGAGCAAGGCACTGGCGGGCGTCGGGGTGATCTTTTATGTGCTGATGGCCCTGCGGGCCCGTCTGCGCAGCCTCGGTTGGTATGCCAGCAAGCCGCAGCCGAACATCGGCGAACTGCTCGACCTGGTGGCGCTGGGCAGCGTCGCCGACGTGGTGCCGCTGGATGCCAACAACCGGATCCTGGTGCACCAGGGCCTGGAGCGTATTCGCGCCGGACGCGCCCGGCCCGGCATCAAGGCCATCCTCGAAGTAGCCAAGCGCGATCACTCGCGCATCACGTCCACCGACCTCGGTTTCATCCTCGGGCCGCGCCTGAATGCGGCGGGGCGGCTGGACGACATGAGCCTGGGCATCGAGTGCCTGCTTACCGACGACCCGGCTCTGGCACGGGACATGGCGGCGCAGCTGGATGGCATGAACCAGGACCGCAAATCCATCGAACAGGGCATGCAACGTGAAGCCATGGCCCAGCTCAAGGATCTGCCGGTGGAGTCGATGCCGTTCGGCTTGTGCCTGTTCGATCCGCAATGGCACCAAGGCGTCATCGGGATCCTGGCGTCACGCATGAAAGAGCGCTATTTCCGTCCGACCATTGCTTTCGCCGATGCCGGGGACGGCCTGCTCAAAGGGTCGGGCCGCTCGGTGCCGGGATTTCATATCCGCGATGCGTTGAGCGTTGTCGCGGCGCAGCATCCGACCCTGATCAGCAAATACGGCGGTCACGCCATGGCGGCGGGGCTGACGTTGCCGGAGGCGAACTTTGCCTTGTTTGCCGAGGCTTTTGACGCGGAGGTGCGCCGGCAACTACGTGAAGAAGACCTGACGGGGCGGCTGTTGTCGGATGGCTCTCTGGCGGTGGAAGAGTTCCACCTGGAACTGGCCCGGGCACTGCGCCATGCCGGGCCGTGGGGACAGCATTTTCCGGAGCCGGTGTTCCACGGCGTGTTCCAGCTGGTCGAGCAGCGAGTGGTGGGTGAACGGCACCTGAAGGTCATTCTCAAGACTGAGTGCGGTTCGGTGAAACTCGATGGCATAGCCTTCGGCATTGATCGGGAAATCTGGCCCAACCCCACCGTGCGCTGGGTAGAGCTGGCCTATAAGCTTGACCTCAACGAGTTCCGTGGCCAGGAAACGGTGCAGTTGATGATTGCTCATATCGAACCGCGGTAGCCTTACCGCCCCCGTGGCGAGGGAGCTTGCTCCCGCTGGGCTGCGAAGCGGCCCCTGTTGGCGTGAAGCAATTCTTTCAGGTAAACCGCAATGATCGGTTTTACGACTGCTGCGCAGCCGAGAGGGAGCAAGCTCCCTCGCCACGGGAGTTCACACAAGCCTTGAAGACAAAGCTTGGCTTCGAAAGGGCGGTTTTTGACTCTGAACCCTTCCTCCTCCCCGGTTGTCGACTAGTCTCTAAGCACTGCTTGATAGGCCTTGTGACGTCTTGTCGATTGTTTTGCCCGCGGGGGCGGGTGTTGCACCGTTTGTCACTCGTCGACTTTTCAAACAGAACCCTGGAGCCTGCCCACTGATTCGAGAGGTGCCCCATGAGTCTGCTGCTGGAACCTTATACCCTTCGTCAACTGACCCTGCCCAATCGCATCGCGGTTTCGCCGATGTGCCAGTATTCGAGCGCCGATGGCCTGGCCAACGACTGGCATCTGGTGCACCTCGGCAGTCGTGCCGTGGGCGGTGCCGGCCTGGTGTTCACCGAAGCCACCGCCGTCACGGCCGATGGCCGGATTACCGCCGAGGACCTCGGGTTGTGGAACGATGAACAGATCGAGCCTTTGCAACGCATCACCCGCTTCATAACCGCCCAAGGCGCCGTGCCCGGCATCCAGCTGGCCCACGCCGGGCGCAAGGCAAGCACCTGGCGGCCCTGGCTGGGCAAGCATGGCAGCGTCAAACCGGAAGAGGGCGGCTGGGTTCCGGTCGGCCCTTCGCCGATTGCCTTCGACCCCCAGCACACCCAACCGAAGCAGCTCGATGAAGGACAAATCGCCGATGTCATCCAGGCATTCGTCGACGCGGCCAAACGCGCCCTGACGGCTGGTTTCAAGGTCGTCGAGGTCCATGCAGCCCATGGCTATCTGCTGCACCAGTTCCTGTCGCCGTTGAGCAATCAGCGGCGGGATCAATACGGTGGGTCGTTTGAAAATCGTATCCGCCTGGTACTGCAAGTGACCGAAGCGGTCCGGGCCGTATGGCCTGAGGAGTTGCCGGTTTTTGTTCGGGTATCCGCCACCGACTGGGTCGAAGACGGCTGGAACCCCGATGAAACGGTGGAACTGGCGCGGCGATTCCGGGCGCTGGGGGTGGACTTGATTGATGTGTCGTCGGGCGGCACCGCCGCCAACGCCGAGATTCCCACCGGCCCGGGCTACCAGACGCGCTTCGCCGAGCGGGTGCGCAAGGAGTCGGAAATCGCCACTGGCACGGTCGGGATGATCACCGAGCCGGCCCAGGCCGAACACATCCTGCGCACCTGCCAGGCCGATATCATCTTCCTCGCTCGCGAGCTGTTGCGCGATCCGTACTGGGCGCTGCATGCCGACGATGACCTGGGCGGACGCAAGGCCACCTGGCCGGCGCAGTACCAGCGGGCGACGCATCGGGACCAGCCGATCCATGAGTCGGATTTGCGCGACTGAGCGGCCGCTGAAACAAAAACCCCCGGTCTCATTGACCGGGGCTTTTTGTTTGTCTGATTGAAAAAATTTGGTGCTTGTACCGGCCTCATCGTCGGATCGCCGCCCGGAGCAGGCTCGCTCCCACAAAAGGATCACAGAGGGCTGTCCACTGTGGGAGCGAGCCTGCTCGCGAAGGCGTCATTCCTGACGCAGCAGGGCTCAGGGGTACTTACGCTTATCCGGCGCCGGCGGGAAGTACTGGTACAACCAGGTCTCGCTCAGCGTCCGGTCCTTGGAGCGAATGAACAGGCGCATCTCCACCGGGTCCACGCGGTCGTCGGTCGGGTACCAGTCGAAGGTGATGCGATAACCCTTGATCGCGTCCAGCACCAGCACGTTGAAATCCTTGACCTCGCCGTGGGAGCAGGTCACCACCGGCTCGATGCCGGTGCCCGCTGGCAACTGATCGAGACCGCCACCGGTGAAGTCCACCGCGAAGCGCCGTGCCCAGACGGTGGGGTAGTGTTCGCCGGGAGCCCAGCCTTCGATGAAGCCGCCCATGCCGGAACGGGTGGCGTCGACGCGGGCCAGGTCCGTGCTGACCGGCGGCAGGGCGCTCCAGTAGAGTTTGTAGCCATAGTTCAACGAATCGCCGGCAGCGACCGGTTTTTTCGGCGTCCAGAACGCAACGATGTTATCCAGGGTCTCGCCGGTGGTAGGAATTTCCAGCAGGTCGACCGAGCCTTCGCCCCAAGCGGTCGTAGGTTCGACCCACAGGCTTGGCCGTTTGCTGTACCAGTCCACGGTGTCCTGGTAACTCTCGAAGTCGTGGTCGGTCTGCACCAGGCCGAAACCTTTCGGGTTGTTGTCGGCGAAAGCATTGAACTGCAGGGTGGCGGGGTTGTTCAGCGGGCGGCAGACCCACTCGCCGTTGCCGCGCCACATGGCCAGGCGGTCGGAGTCGTGGATCTGCGGGTGTATGGTGTCGCACATGCGTCGCTCGACGGTGCCGCAACTGAACATGCTGGTCATCGGCGCGATGCCCAGCTGCTCGATGGCGGTACGGGCGTTGACGTGCGCGTCGACTTCCATCACCACCCGGGTAGGCTGGCAGTCGATGTCAAAGCGGTAGGCACCGGTGGCGCTCGGTGAGTCGAGCAGGGCATAGACCACGAAGCGGGTGCTGTTCTTGTCCGGCGTTTCGAACCAGAACTTGGTGAAGTCCGGGAATTCCTCGCGTTTTTTCGCATACGTGTCGATGGCCAGGCCGCGGGCAGACAAGCCGTACTGGCCGGTGGCGTCCACCGCGCGGAAGTAGCTGGCGCCGAGAAACGAAACGATGTCGTGCCGGTCCAGCTCCGGTGCCTTGAACACCCGGAACCCTGCGAACCCGAGGTCGCCGGTGAGCTGCGAGGTATTGACGGTGGTCTTCTCGTAGTTGAACAGTTCCGGGCGAAAGTGCACTTCACGCGCCATGCGGGTCTTCGGGTCGACACTGTACATGCGCACCGGCTGCTTGAAGCCCATGCCGACATGGAAGAACTGCACGTCCAGCTTGCCGTCCAGTTCATTCCACAGCGAATGATTGGCGTCGTACTGGATGGCATTGAACTGCAAGGGGGACATCTGCGCCAGCGTCGGCGGCAGGACTTGCTTGGTGTCGACGTAGCGGCTTGCGGCCAGTCGCAGGGCCTGGTCTTTCAATTGGTTGAAATCGAAGGGACGGGCTTCGCCGTCGGCGGTCTGATCGGCAGCCCAGGCACGCGCGGCCATGAGCCCGGAGGCCGACAGTCCGGTGTAGGCGGCGAAGGCCATGGAGGCCTTGAGCAGATTCCTGCGGTGCATAAATACAACCTTATCTGAAGACAATCCCGAGCCGATCCTGGCTACAGAGACTGGTAAAGGAGTTCGGACATGCCTTTGGCCAAACGCGACGAACGTTAGAACAGATGCCTGAGAGCTGGATCGGTTCACCGAAACGCAAAATCATAGGGGAAATGCCCGCTTGGAGAGATGGGAAAGCGTGGCTTGGTTAAAAATTCTTACAGTTATTTCTGTTTTTGTGAGGATTCGGGAATTTTTTGATCAATTACTTTAAGACTGTCTTTCTACGCTTTGAATCGACGTAACGAAGGACAACCCATGACCAAAATACAGAGCATTACCGAGATACTGGGGATCTTTCCTGGCCTGACCAGAATACGGAGCAAACGCCCGCTCAGCCTGGAGGAAGCGAGGCTGGTCGAACGTTATCGAGAGTTGTCGGAAAGCGACCGGATCGCCATGCGTTATCTGATGGATGCGATGGGCCGTGTTTCGCGGTTTTGAAGGTCGTTGCAACGGGGCTAGCAGCCCGGCGCCCTTATTGTACTGACCAGTCCTGAGGACGTTCGCTGCGTTGATGCAGTATCCGCAAGACCTGTAATTGTCCGTCCTTGAGCCGATAGGGGGCAACGAACGGGTAGCGCGTCAGCACCAGCTCCCGAATATCGGGGACCACTGAAGGACGCCCCGAGCCGGGAAAACGTTGCAGTTGGCGCAGCGATTCCAGAATCGTGGCGATGACATCGTCAGCGCCTTCTGCGCCGAGTGCGCTTTGGTAATGTTCGTGGATAGAGTCGAGGTCACTTTGTGCTTTGTTGGTCAGTACGATGCTCGGCACGCTTTGCCCACTTAGCCTTCACGGCATCCAGATCGGTCAGATTCCCGGCGTCGGCATCCGCTATGCCTTCGCTGATCGCTTGCAGGTGCCAGGACTCGGCCTCTACGTATCGAACCAATGCACGCTTCAGGTGATATTGACGGTCGCGGTCGGTGGCGGCAGCCAGCAAGTCCAGCTGCTGGGCCAAACCTTCTTCCACGCGGAAGGACAAAACGGGCGAGGCCATGGGGGATCTCCAAAGTGTATACGTTGTAGACACCCTAGGCGGTACCAGGTTTTCCGTCAACCGGCGAGCGTGCACCGATCGACGAAAACCTTAGCAGGACGAACTCATGGCAGGCGTTGGCATGTGTTGCCAACATTGTCTCGTGTCAATGCTTGAACATCACATGCCGCACCACCGTGTAATCCTCCAGCCCATACATCGACATGTCTTTGCCATAGCCAGAACGTTTCTGACCGCCATGGGGCATTTCGCTGACGAGCATGAAGTGCGTATTCACCCAGGTGCAGCCGTATTGCAGGCGTGCCGACAAGCGATGGGCACGGCCGATGTCGGCGGTCCACACCGATGAGGCCAGGCCGTAGTCCGAATCGTTGGCCCAGGCCAGCACTTGTGCTTCCTCAAGGAATGGCGTGACGGACACCACCGGACCGAACACTTCGCGGCGGACAATTTCGTCGTCCTGCTGGACGTCGGCCAGCACCGTCGGTTCGAAGAAGAAGCCGTTGCCGTCCACGGCCTTGCCACCGGTGACCAGGCGGATGTGGGGCTGGGCGATGGCCCGCTCGACGAAGCCGGCCACGCGGTCACGGTGCTGAGCGGTGATCAACGGTCCCATCTCGGTATCGGGTTCGCTCTGCAGGCCGTACTTGATGCTGGCGACGGCGGCGCCGAGTTTTTCGACAAATTTGTCGTAGATGCCTTGCTGGGCATAGATGCGGCAGGCGGCCGTGCAGTCCTGGCCGGCGTTGTAGAAGCCGAAGGTGCGGATGCCTTCCACCGCAGCATCAATGTCGGCGTCATCGAAGATGATCACCGGGGCCTTGCCGCCCAGCTCCATGTGCGTGCGCTTGACGCTCTCGGCGGTGCTGGAAATGATGTTCGAGCCGGTGGCGATGGACCCGGTCAGGGAAACCATGCGGACTTTCGGGTGCGTGACGAGCGGTTGGCCGACGGTTTGCCCGCGTCCGAAAACGACGTTGAGCACACCTGCCGGGAAAATTTCCGACGCCAGTTCCGCCAGGCGCAACGCGGTCAGTGGCGTCTGTTCCGACGGCTTGAGCACCACCGTATTACCGGCGGCCAGGGCCGGGGCGATTTTCCAGGCGACCATCATCAACGGGTAGTTCCACGGGGCGATGGAAGCGATCACGCCCACCGGGTCGCGACGGATCATCGAGGTGTGCCCCGGCAGGTACTCGCCGCCCGCCGAGCCGTTCATGCAACGGCTGGCGCCGGCGAAGAAACGGAACACGTCGGCGATCGCCGGGATTTCATCGTTCAGCGCGGCGCTCAATGGCTTGCCGCAGTTGTCCGATTCGAGCCTGGCCAGTTCTTCACCATTGGCCTCGATGGCATCGGCCAGCTTGAGCAGCAGCAGGGAGCGGTCCTTGGGCGGCACTTGCGACCAGGCATCGAAAGCGCCGTCGGCGGCGCGCACGGCGGCATCGACCTGGGCCTCGCTGGCTTCATTTATTTCCACCAGGACCCGGCCCAGCGCCGGATTAAAAACGGCCTGGCCAGGGCCGTCGCCGTTCACCAGATGGCCGTTGATCAACAGTTTGGTTTGCATAGTGTTGTCCTCATCGAAGCAGTTCTGTGTCTGCTGGAACCGGTCCCTGTGGGAGCGAGCTTGCTCGCGATAGCGGTCTTACAGTCGACATCTGTGTTGAGTATTTGTCAGTCATCGCGAGCAAGCTCGCTCCCACAAAAAGCCCTTTTACTTCCCATCACTCCCCGCCACGCTCTCCCCGCCGCGCGTCAGGTAATACGCGCCGAGTATCGGCAGCATCGTCACCAACATCACCAGCATCGCCACCACATTGGTCACTGGCACATCGCGAGGGCGGCTGAGCTGGTTGAGCAGCCAGAGCGGCAGCGTGCGCTCATGACCGGCGGTGAACGTGGTGACGATGATTTCATCGAACGACAAGGCAAACGCCAGCATCCCGCCGGCCAGCAGGGCCGACCCCAGATTAGGCAGGATGATGTAGCGAAAGGTCTGCCAGCCGTCGGCGCCCAGGTCCATCGACGCTTCGATCAGGCTGTGGGAGGTGCGGCGCAGACGGGCGATGACGTTGTTGTAGACGATCACCACGCAGAAGGTCGCATGACCGACGATGATGGTGAACATGCCGGGTTCGATGCCCAGGGTCTTGAAGGTCGCCAACAGCGCGATGCCGGTGATGATCCCTGGCAGCGCAATCGGCAGGATCAGCATCAGCGAGATACCCTGCTTGCCGAAAAAATCACGGCGGTACAGTGCCGCCGACGCGAGTGTGCCGAGCACCATGGCGATCAGGGTGGCGACGGCTGCGATCTGCAATGACAACTTGATCGCCTCCAGCACGTCCGGGCGCGAGAAGGCGACGCTGAACCACTTCAGGGTCAGGCCCTTGGGCGGGAAGCTGAACGCAGCGTCTTCGGTGTTGAAGGCATAGAGGAAAATGATCAGGATCGGGAAATGCAGGAACACCAGCCCGCCCCATGCCGCTATCCGCAAGCCCCACGAAGCCTTGGAGTCAGAGTGCATCGAAAGCCCCCAGTCGCTTGACGACAGACAGATAGATGGCAATCAGCACGATGGGCACCAGCGTGAACGCCGCGGCCATGGGCATGTTGCCGATGGCGCCTTGCTGGGCGTAGACCATGCTGCCAACGAAGTAGCCCGGCGGGCCCACCAGCTGGGGCACGATGAAATCCCCCAGGGTCAGGGAAAAGGTGAAGATCGAGCCGGCGGCAATGCCCGGGATCGACAGCGGCAGGATTACCTGCATGAAGGTCTGGCGTGGCCTGGCGCCGAGGTCCGCCGAAGCTTGCAGCAGCGATGGCGGCAAGCGCTCCAGGGAGGCCTGGATCGGCAGGATCATGAACGGCAGCCAGATGTAGACGAACACCAGGAAGCGCCCCAGGTGCGAAGTAGACAGCGTGCTGCCACCGACGCCGGGAATGCCCAGCACGAACTGCAACACCGGCCCCAGCCCCAGGTGCTGGATGAACCACTGCGCCACGCCGCCCTTGGCCAGCAGCAGTGTCCAGGCGTAAGCCTTGACGATATAGCTGGCCCACATCGGCAGCATCACCGCTATGTAGAAAAACGCCTTGGTCTTGCCGCTGGTGTAGCGCGCCATGTAGTAGGCGATCGGGAAGGCGACAATGGCGCTGGCGATGGACACCGCGATCGCCATGGTCAACGTGCGCGCAATGATGTCGAAATTCGACGGCTGGAACAGCGCCGAGAAATTGGCCAGGGTCAGGTCCGGCGTGACCGCCATGGTGAAGTCGTCGAAGGTATAGAAGCCTTGCCACAGCAAGGTCAGCAGCGAGCCCAGGTAGATCGCGCCGAACCAGATCAGCGGTGGCACCAGCAACAGCGACAGGTACAGGTTGGGACGCCGGTACAACAGGTTCGAAAAGCGTCGCAACGGCGAACCGTGCGTCTCGGTTTCAGTCATGGCCAGGGTGCTCATCTCAGGCCTCGCTGCCGGCGGTATCGTGCAGGGCAACCATCGCCTCGCGGGCCCAGCGCACGGCGAGGTGCTGGCCGGTATGGTGCTGGGCGCCGCTGTCGTTCCATTGGCTGTTGGCCTGGCTGAGACTCAAGGTCTGGCCGTTTCCCAGCTTCAACTCGTAGCGCGTGGCGCTGCCCTGGTACTGGATGTCATGAAGCAGACCGCTGATTTCGATTTCATCGCCGGCCAGCGGACCTTCGGCAAAGCGCACATGTTCCGGGCGGATCGAGAACGGCTGTGGATAACCGCTCAGTTGCCTGGCCAACTCACCGCGAATCACGTTGGAAGTGCCGACGAATTCGGCGACGAAGGTGGTGGCCGGCTTCATGTACAGGTTGCGTGGGGTATCGACCTGTTCGATCCGGCCCTTGTTGAACACCGCCACGCGGTCGGACATCGACAGGGCCTCGGTCTGGTCGTGGGTAACGAAGATGAAGGTGATACCCAGCTGGCGTTGCAGTTTTTTCAACTCGCTTTGCATCTGTTCGCGCAGCTTCAGGTCGAGCGCGCCCAAGGGCTCATCCAGCAGCAACACACGCGGGCGATTGACCAGCGCGCGGGCCAGGGCAACGCGCTGGCGCTGGCCGCCAGACAGTTGCACCGGCTTGCGTTCGCCATAGCCGCCCAGGGCAACCATCTCCAGCGCTTCATCGGCGCGCCTGATGCGCTCGGCCTTGGCGACGCCTTTGACTTTCAGGCCGTAGGCGACGTTGTCGCGTACGTTCATGTGCGGGAACAGGGCGTAGTCCTGGAACACCGTGTTGACGTCCCGCTGATACGGCGCGAGCCCGACGGCTTCCTCCCCATGGATGCGAATCGAACCGGCGCTGGGCTGCTCGAACCCGGCAATCAGCCGCAGGCAAGTGGTCTTGCCCGAGCCGGACGGGCCGAGCATGGAAAAGAACTCGCCGTCCTGGATGTCGATGGAGACCCGGTCAACGGCCTTCACTTCGCCGAACTGACGGGAAACGTGAGTTAACTGGACGGCAAGCGTCATGGTGCGGTGCTCCAGAAAGCGGGGCGGATATGAAATCTCAACGGTTGGAACGCGGTCCCGTGGCGAGGGAGCTTGCTCCCGCTGGGTGGCGCAGCCACCCCAAAACCAGCCGATGCGGTGGGCAGGTCATACCGCGTCGGTCGGTTTTGGGCGTGCTGCGCGCGCCAGCGGGAGCAAGCTCCCTCGCCACAGGGCTAACCATGTCCCCCCGGTCCAGACAGGTGACTGCGACTTAGCGCCCACCCATGATCGCAATGTAATCCTGCGTCCAGCGGCTGTACGGCACGAACTTGCCGCCCTCGGCTTGCGGAGTCTTCCAGAAGGCGATCTTGTCGAACTGGTCGAACCCGTTGGTCTTGCAGCCCTCGGCGCCCAGCAGTTCGCTTGCCTTGCACGCCTCGGGCACGGCCGGCAACGAGCCAAACCAGGCGGCTACGTCGCCCTGGACTTTCGGCTGCAGCGACCAGTCCATCCACTTGTAGGCACAGTTGGGATGCTTGGCTTCGGCGTGCAGCATCGTCGTGTCAGCCCAGCCGGTGGCGCCTTCCTTGGGGATGGTCGAGGCGATCGGCTGTTTTTCGTTGATCAGGCCGTTGACCTGGTAGGGCCAGGCGCCGGATGCCACCACGCCTTCGTTCTTGAAATCGCTCATCTGCACGGTGGTGTCATGCCAGTAGCGGTGGATCAACGGCTGCTGGGCGCGCAGCAATTCCAGCACGGCCTTGTACTGGGCTTCGTCGAGCTGGTACGGATCCTTGATGCCCAGCTCGGGCTTGGCGGTCTTGAGGTAGAGCGCCGCGTCGGCGATGTAGATCGGCCCATCGTAGGCTTGCACCCGGCCCTTGTTCGGCTTGCCGTCGGGCAGGTTCTGCGCCTCGAACAGCACACTCCAGCTGGTCGGCGCCTGCTTGAACACCTCGGTGTTGTACATCAGTACGTTCGGCCCCCACTGGTACGGCGTCCCGTAGGTCTGTTGGCTGACCACGTACCACGGCGCGTCCTTGAGGCGCGGGTCGAGGTTTTTCCAGTTGGCGATCAGCGCGGTGTTGATCGGCTGTACGCGCTTGCCGGCAATCAGCCGCAGCGAGGCATCACCCGAGGCGGTGACCAGGTCGTAGCCGCCCTTGGTCATCAGGCTGACCATTTCGTCGGAGGTGGCGGCGGTCTTGACGTTGACCTTGCAGCCGGTCTCTTTCTCGAAACCAGTGACCCAGTCGTAGGCCTTGTCGCTTTCGCCGCGTTCGATGTAGCCCGGCCAGGCGACGATATCCAGTTGGCCTTCGCCAGCGCCAATGGCCTTGAGCGGTTCGGCGGCCTGGAGGCTGGCGCTGGCCAGCAGCGCCGTGGTGATTGCACTGAGCAATGCGGTCTTGTGCGCGTACATGAAAATCCCTCTTGCTTTAATTATGGTCGGGGCAGTTTTCGAACGGGGGTAAAGCGCCATGGCTGGCCTGTTATTAGAGTAGTGCTGTTCCCTACAGATGTTGGCCATGCCGGGCCATGATATGGCGCACCACGCTGTAGTCCTGAAGCGAATCGCTGGACAGGTCCTTCCCATAGCCCGAGCGTTTCAGGCCACCGTGGGGCATCTCGCTGACCAGCATGAAATGACTGTTGATCCAGGTGCAGCCGTATTGCAGCCGCGCCGCCACCTGCATCGCCTTGTCGAGGTTCTGAGTCCAGACCGAGGAGGCCAGGCCGTATTCCGAATCGTTGGCCCAGTCCACCGCCTGGCTGAGTTCATCGAAACGGGTCACGGTGACCACCGGGCCGAATACTTCGCGCTGGACGATCTCGTCGCTTTGCTTGCAGCCCGCCAAGAGCGTGGGCTGGTAATAGAAACCGGCGCCGGAATGCACCGCCGCGCCGGTGATGCGCTCGATATGCGGCTGGCCGAGGGCACGCTCGACGAAACTGGCGACGCGGTCGCGCTGGCGGGTGCTGATCAGCGGGCCGATTTCGTTGTCGGCGTCGCGCTTGCCGGCAAAGCGCAGGCTGCCGACCGCCGCGCCGAGTTCAGCCACCAGCCGGTCGTGAATCCCGGCCTGGGCGTAGATCCGGCACGCGGCGGTGCAATCCTGGCCGGCGTTGTAGTAGCCATAGGTGCGTACACCCTCGACCACTGCCTGCAGGTCGGCGTCGTCACAGACGATCACCGGGGCCTTGCCGCCCAGTTCCAGGTGCGTGCGCTTGAGGGTTTTTGCCGCGGCCTGGAGGATTTTCTGGCCGGTGACGATATCGCCCGTCAACGAGACCATGCGCACCTTGGGGTGACTGACCAGATGACTGCCAACGCCTTCGCCGCCACCGCAGATGACGTTGATGACGCCGCGCGGCAGGATCTCGGCCAGGATCGGCGCCAGGGCCAGGATCGACAGCGGCGTGTGTTCCGAAGGCTTGAACACCAGGGTATTGCCGGCGGCCAGGGCCGGGGCGATTTTCCAGGCCGCCATCATGATCGGGTAGTTCCAGGGCGCAATGGACGCCACCACGCCAATCGGGTCGCGACGCACCATGCTGGTGTAGCCCGGCAAGTATTCGCCGCTGAGCTGGCCGGTCTGGCAGCGTACGGCGCCGGCAAAAAAACGGAACACATCCACCGTGGCGCTCAGGTCGTCCTGACGCGCCAGGTGCAGTGGCTTGCCACAGTTCAGGGATTCGAGACGGGCCAGGTGGTCGGCATTTTTTTCAATAGCGCCGGCGATCTCCAACAGCAGGTTCGAGCGTTGCTGCGGCGTGGTGCGCGACCAGCCGTCAAAGGCCTGATGAGCCGCGAGGATCGCGGCTTCGACCTGTTCGGTACTGGCCTCGGCGATATGGGCGAGCACTTCACCGGTGGCCGGGTTGAGGATCGGCTCGACAAAGCCCTCGCCGGGTACGCTTTCGCCGTCGATCAACAACGCGGTACATAACGGAGTTTGCGTGCCGGCCATATTCGCCTTCTCTTTTTTATAACGGTGAACACAGGCCCTGTGGGAGCGAGCTTGCTCGCGATAGCGGTATGACAGGCAGCATTAAATTGACTGAAAGACCGCTATCGCGAGCAAGCTCGCTCCCACAATGGCTCGCTCCCACATTGGATTGTGGGGCTGCAGCAAGACTAGTGCCCAGTCGCCAGGCCGACAAATTCGAAATACTCAAGGCAGCATTCGATTAAATAGATGGCTTGCGTCCGTGGGGCTGTTCGCGGGCAACAGCCAGGAACGGGTCGACCGAGGCCGGGCGTGCCGTGCCTCGGCGCCAGGCGAGTCCGACATCCAGCGTCTGGTTGAGGTCGGCGATGGGTCGTGCCTCGATGATGTCGCCTTCCAGCGACCATGGGCGGTAGGTCATGTCCGGTTGGATCGATACCCCCAGCCCGGCCGCCACCAGGCTGCGTACCGCCTCGGTCGAGGCGGTACGCAGGGTGATCTGCGGTTGCAGGCCGGCACCGCGCCACAGGCGTTGCGCGTTGCGATCCATCTCGTCGACGTTCAGTTGGATCAACGGCTCGCGAGCCACATCCGCAAGGTTGATGCTGTCGTGTTCGAGCAACGGATGCTGGGCCGGCAGCCACAAACGATGGGGCGAGTGGGTCAGTACTTCGGTCTGCAGGGCGTGGCGGTCTTCCAGGTTGGACAGGATCAGCACGCCGACGTCGATTTCGCCGCTGACCAACAGATGTTCGATATAGGGGCGTTCGTCCTCCATCACGCGGATGGCCACATTGGGGTAGGCGCGCTGGAAACGGGTCAAGAGGTCCGCCAGATAGTACCCGGCGACCAGGCTGGTCACGCCGATGGTGACCTGTCCGGCAACCTGATCGGTGCTTTGTTGCAGGCTGCGCTTGGCGTTGTCGACGGTGGCGAGTATCAGGTGCGCCTGACGCAGGAACTGATGTCCCTGGTGGGTCAGCGTCATGCCCTTGGCGTGACGGTTGAACAGGCTGACGCCGATTTCCTCTTCCAGTTGCTGGATGGCCAGGGTCAGGGTGGATTGGGAAATGAACGCGGTTTGCGCGGCGGCGGAAATCGAACCGGTTTCGGCTACCGCGATGAAATGACGGATCTGGCGCAGGGTCATCATTTTTGGATACCCAGGAGACGTATTTATCGATGTCTTGGAGTGTATATCGTTTTTATCGAATGGCTGTGGCTGCCTTCAAATCACCGGCAAGTCCGCAGGCAACATCTCGAAGCAATCTGGCCGAGGGCGGTGGGGCACTTTCGATCTACGCTGGGGGCCTTATGATCCGGTTAACCCGAATGCGTGGAGGCAGCAAATGAACACCCGTGGATTGCTCGATCAGTTACTCAAGTCCGGCCAGGAGATGTTGCAGAACAAGGCCGGCGGCTCCCAGGGCAAGTCGTCCGGCGGTCTGGGTGGTTTGCTCGGCGGCTCCGGCAACCTCGGCGGAATGCTCTCTGGCGCAGGGGGCGGGGCGCTGGCGGCCAGCGCCATGGGGTTGCTGCTGGGCAACAAGAAAGCCCGTAACTTCGGCGGCAAGGCCCTGACTTATGGCGGCCTGGCTGCATTGGGCGTGATTGCCTACAAGGCTTACGGCAACTGGCAGGCCCAGCAGGGCAATGCGCCGAAAACCGAACCGCAGACCCTGGATCGCGTCCCGCCGGCGCAAGTCGAGCAGCACAGCCAGGCGATCCTCAAGGCCCTGGTCGCGGCGGCCAAGGCCGACGGCCATGTGGACGAACGCGAGCGTCAACTGATCGAAGGCGAATTCACCAAGCTCGACAACGACCAGGAACTGCAACACTGGCTGCACGCCGAGCTCAACAAACCGCTGGATCCCGGCGACGTCGCCCGGGCGGCCAGCACACCGGAAATCGCCGCCGAAATGTACATCGCCAGCGTGATGCTGGTGGATGAGGAAAACTTCATGGAGAAATCCTATCTCGACGAACTGGCGCGACAACTCAAGCTGGAACCTGGGCTGAAGGCGGAACTGGAGAAGCAGGTGCGTCAGGCGGCTGCATGATCCTGTCTCAGGAAATAATTTTGTGATGTTTGAACAATAATTGCCCACCACTTTCCCTGTGGGAGCGAGCTTGCTCGCGATGGCGTCCGGTCAGTCAGTATTTTATTCACTGACCCACCGCTATCGCGAGCAAGCTCGCTCTCACAGGAGCATCGCTCAACCTGAAAAATCGCGATCCTCGGCTTCGTCAAATTCCCCCAGACCGCCATACAGACGCACCACCACCCTCGGCTATACTCCCGGCAATTCAAAGTACCCGAGGTTTTCCTGTGAAGAACTGGACGTTGCGCCAACGCATTCTGGCGAGTTTTGCGGTGATTATTGCCATCATGTTGCTGATGGTGGTGGTCACTTACTCGCGGTTGTTGAAGATCGAGGCCAGTGAACAGGAAGTACGTACCGACGCCGTTCCAGGGGTGTATTACAGTTCCATGATCCGTGGGGGCTGGGTCGACAGTTACGTCAAGACCCAGCAGCTCGTGGGTCTGTCCGATCACCGGGAAATCACCGACGAAGACAAGGCGCTCTACCAGCGGTACGAGCAGCATCTGCGCGATGAAATGCAGCAATACCAGAAGCTGATCCAGGACCCGGCCGACCAGGCCTCATTCGATGAATTCGAAGTCAATCACCAGGACTTCAACAAAGCCCTGGCGAAGGTACTGGATATGTACCAGCGCAAGGACTACGAAGGCGCTCGGCTGGCGGTGGAAAAAGACCTGACGCCGGCATGGCTCGACGGTCGTGGGCACTTGAACCAGATCATCGAGCGCAATCGTGAGTTGGCTGAGCAGGCCGCCCTGACCATCGGCCGTGCGGTGACCGCCGCCGAGGTCGCCATGGGCCTGTCGTTTGTCGTCGCGGTGCTGGTGGCTGTTCTTTGCGGCCTGTTGCTGATGCGCGCGATCATGGCGCCGATGAGCCGCATCGTCGAGATACTCGATGTCATGCGCAGCGGCGATTTGAGCGGACGCCTGAACCTGGCGCGCAAAGACGAGTTCGGCGCTGTGGAGACCGGCTTCAACGACATGATGGCCGAGTTGACGTCGCTGGTGTCCCAGGCCCAGCGTTCCTCGGTGCAGGTCACCACCTCGGTGACCGAGATCGCCGCGACCTCACGGCAGCAACAGGCCACGGCCACCGAAACCGCAGCCACCACCACCGAGATCGGCGCGACGTCCCGTGAAATCGCCGCCACCTCTCGCGACCTGGTGCGCACCATGACCGAAGTCTCCAGCGCCGCCGACCAGGCCTCGGTCGCCGCCGGCTCAGGTCAGCAAGGCCTGGCGCGCATGGAAGAAACCATGCATTCGGTCATGGGCGCCGCCGACCTGGTGAACGCCAAGCTGGCGATCCTCAACGAGAAGGCCGGCAACATCAACCAGGTGGTGGTGACCATCGTCAAGGTTGCCGACCAGACCAACCTGTTGTCGCTCAACGCCGCCATCGAGGCCGAGAAAGCCGGTGAGTACGGGCGCGGTTTCGCCGTGGTCGCCACAGAGGTGCGGCGCCTGGCCGACCAGACCGCTGTCGCCACCTACGACATCGAGCAGATGGTCCGCGAGATCCAGTCCGCTGTCTCGGCTGGTGTGATGGGCATGGACAAATTTTCCGAAGAAGTGCGCCGTGGCATGGCCGAGGTACAGCAGATCGGCGAGCAATTGTCGCAGATCATCCATCAGGTCCAGGCGCTGGCGCCGCGGGTGTTGATGGTCAACGAAGGCATGCAGGCCCAGGCCACCGGTGCCGAGCAGATCAATCACGCCCTGGTGCAACTGGGCGATGCCAGCAGCCAGACCGTGGAGTCCCTGCGCCAGGCCAGTTCCGCCATCGACGAGCTCAGCCAGGTGGCCGTGGGCCTGCGCAGCGGCGTCTCGCGTTTCAAAGTCTGATGAGCGATTTCGATGCCCGACGTGGTACCGGGCCGGCGGCTCGGCAGGCGTTGTTCCTGGTGTTTTGCATCGGTAACGAGCGCTACGCCCTGCAAGCCATCGATGTGGTGGAGGTGCTACCGCGCCTGCCGCTCAAGCCGATTGCCCGGACGCCGTCCTGGGTGGCCGGGGTCTTCGCCTGGCGTGGCCGGGTGGTGCCGGTGCTCGACCTGTGCGCCTTGACCTTCGGCCAGGCCGCCGAGGCGCGCACCAGCACCCGGCTGGTGCTGGTCAATTACCGGCCCCAGGCGCAGCACGCAGCACACGTGCTGGGTTTGATCCTGGAACAGGCCACCGACACCCTGCGTTGTGATCCGGCCGACTTCAAGCCTTATGGCCTGGATAACCCCCAGGCGCCTTACCTGGGCCCAGTACGGGAGGATGCCCAAGGAATGTTGCAGTGGGTACGAGTCAACGATTTGCTCGACGAGTCGGTGCGTGCGGTGCTGTTCCCCACGCTGCCGCTGGACCTTGATGGTTTCGAGGATCGGCGATGAACAACGACCAGCGTTTTTTCGATTTCCTCAAGGAGCGCATCGGCCTGGACGTGACGTCCGTCGGCACCGCGATTATCGAGCGGGCCGTGCGCCAGCGCGTCCTTGCCGTGCCCGGCCGGACCACCGATGACTATTGGCAAAGCCTGCAGCATTCTGCCCAGGAGCAGCAGGCGCTGATCGAAGCGGTGATCGTCCCGGAGACCTGGTTCTTCCGTTATCCCGAATCCTTCGCGACGCTGGGGCGACTGGCCTCCCAGCGCCTCGCCGCGATCAAGCACCTGCGCGCGCTGCGCATCCTCAGCCTGCCATGCTCCACTGGCGAAGAGCCGTATTCGATCGCCATGGCCCTGTTCGACGCAGGCCTCGGGCCGCATCAGTTCAAAGTCGATGCGATGGACGTCAGCCCGCTGTCCGTTGATAAAGCCCGGCAAGCGCGTTACGGCAGGAACTCCTTCCGTGGCGCGGACCTTGGTTTTCGCGAACGGTATTTCAGTGCCGAGGAGGACGGCTATTACCTCGATGAGCGCATACGTGAACAGGTGCGCCTGCAAGTGGGCAACCTCTTGGATCCGGCCTTGCTGGTGAATGAGTCGCCGTATGATTTTGTATTCTGTCGCAACCTGCTGATCTATTTCGACCAGCCGACCCAGCAACAGGTATTCGAGGTGCTCAAGCGCCTGACCCATCAGGACGGCGTGTTGTTCATCGGCCCCGCCGAGGGCAGTTTGCTGGGGCGGTTGGGCATGCGCTCGATCGGCATCCCCCAATCGTTCGCCTTCAGCCGCCAGGGCGCGCCCGAGCCGCAACCGCTGCCAACGCTGTTGCCAAGTCCGTTGCCGATTCGCCAGCCGCCACCACGAGTCGCTGCGCCGCCGCTTCAGCCTCGACCGTTTGCAGCTAGTGTGACGCCAATCGCCCCAGCCAGGAGCAGCGACGCGGTGACCTTGCTGGCCAATATCGCCGCCCTGGCCAACGGCGGCAAAAGTGCCGAGGCCCGTGCGGCTTGCGAAGAATATTTGCGCAGCCATGCGCCCAGTGCGCAGGTGTTCTATTGGCTGGGCCTGCTCAGCGACATGGCCGGCAACGCGCTCGAGGCCCAGGGTTTTTATCGCAAGGCGCTGTATCTTGAACCGCAACACGCCGAGGCCCTGGTGCATCTGGCGGCGCTGCTGGCATCCCAGGGAGACGTGGCCGGTGCCCGTCGATTGCAGGAACGTGCGGCCCGCAGTGGGCGCCCGGCTGAGAGTGAGCGCAAACGATGAGTGGTTCGGCTTCCTATAACGTGACTCATGACGATGCCCAGGCCATCGATGACTGCTGGAACCGCATCGGGGTTCACGGCGACAAGTCCTGCCCATTGCTGGTCGAACATATCCATTGCCGCAACTGTTCGGTGTACTCGGCGGCGGCCACCCGTTTGCTCGACCGTTATGCCCTGCGCCAGGGTGATCGAGAGCTGGCTCTTGCACCGGTCGACAGTGACATCGTCACGCGCTCGGTATTGATGTTCCGCCTGGGCGAAGAATGGTTGGGCTTGAGTACTCGCAGCCTGGTGGAAGTGGCGCCGTTGCAGCCGATCCATTCGCTGCCGCACCAGCGTTCGCGTGCCTTGCTCGGCGTTGCGAATGTGCGCGGCGCCCTGGTGGCCTGCCTGTCGCTAGTCGAGTTGTTGGGGCTGGAGCCTGGTTCGGCTGCGCCTTCCGGTGGGCGAATCATGCCGCGCATGCTGATTATCGCCGCCCAGGGCGGACCGGTATTGGTGCCGGTGGATGAGGTGGACGGCATTCATGCGATTGACGAACGCATCCTGGCGGGTGCTTCGCAATCGGCGGGCAAGTACACCCGTGGCGTGTTGCAGTACAAAGGCCGCAGCCTGCGTTGGCTGGATGAAGAGCAGTTGTTGTCCGCCGTGTCCCGGAGCCTGTCATGACCCCCGATCAGATGCGCGACGCCTCGTTGCTCGAACTGTTCAGCCTGGAAGCCGAGGCTCAGACCCAGGTACTCAGCGCCGGCCTGCTGGCCCTGGAGCGTGACCCGACCCAGGCTGACCACCTTGAGTCATGCATGCGCGCGGCCCACTCGCTCAAGGGCGCCGCGCGAATCGTCGGGATCCCCGCCGGGGTCAGCGTGGCCCACGTCATGGAAGATTGCCTGGTCAGCGCCCAGGAACGCCGCCTGGTATTGCGTGCCGAGCATATCGACGCCTTGCTGCAAGGCACCGACCTGCTGACGCGCATCGCGACCCCAGGCAACAGCGTCGGCGCCGAGGACATCGAGGCCTATGTCGCGTTATTGGGGCGCCTGCTGGATCCTGCCGCTGAGGCGGCTTCAGGCGCCATGTCGCCGACCAGCGAGATACCCCTCGAGCCCGTGCGGGTCGAGATGCCTGAGCCTGTGCCCATGCCCATGGAGCCTGTAGAGCCGGCGGCAAGGAAAAAGCATGTCACCGAGGAGGGCGAACGGGTCTTGCGGGTCACTGCCGGGCGCCTCAACAGCCTGTTGGACCTGTCGAGCAAGTCGCTGGTCGAAACCCAGCGTCTCAAGCCTTGGCTGGCGACCCTGCTGCGGCTCAAGCGCCAGCAAGGCAATGGCCTGCGTGCTCTTGAAGACCTGAATGTGCATCTCAAGGACCATGCCTTGAGTCTGCAGGCCCAGGAGGCACTCAACGATGCCCGGCGGCTGTTGGCGGAAACCCAGCAGATCCTGGCGCAAAAAACCGCTGAGCTGGACGAGTTTGCCTGGCAGGCCGGCCAGCGCGCGCAAGTCTTGTACGACACGGCGCTGGCCTGCCGCATGCGTCCGTTTGCCGATGTGCTTGCGGGCCAGGCGCGCATGGTTCGTGACCTGGGGCGCAGCCTGGGAAAACAGGTACGCCTGGAAATCGAAGGCGAGAAAACCCAGGTCGATCGCGACGTACTGGAAAAACTCGAAGCGCCCCTGACTCACCTGCTGCGCAACGCCGTCGACCATGGCATCGAGACGCCGGAGCAAAGGCTGTTGGTTGGCAAACCTGCCGAAGGCCTGATTCGCTTGCGTGCCTCGCACCAGGCCGGCCTGCTGGTGCTGGAATTGGCGGACGACGGTGTCGGCGTGGATCTGGAACGGGTGCGCCGCAGCGTCGTGGAGCGTGGTCTTTCTCCCGAGCACACCGCCGCCAGCCTGAGCGAAGAGGAATTGCTGACTTTCCTGTTCCTGCCCGGCTTCAGCCTGCGGGATAAAGTCACCGAGGTGTCCGGGCGCGGTGTCGGCCTGGACGCTGTCCAGCATATGGTCCGGCAGTTGCGTGGCGCAGTGGTGCTGGAGCAGACGGCGGGCGCGGGCAGTCGCTTCCACCTTGAGGTGCCGCTGACGCTTTCGGTGGTGCGCAGCCTGGTGGTGGAAGTCGGCGGCGAGGCCTATGCGTTTCCGTTGGCCCATATCGAACGCATGTGCGACCTGGCGCCCGAGGACATCGTCCAGGTCGAAGGCCGCCAGCATTTCTGGCATGAAGGCCGCCATGTGGGGTTGGTCGCCGCCACGCAATTGCTCAACCGCCCGGTAGCGCCCAATAACGGCCAGAGTCTCAAGGTCGTGGTGATCCGCGAGCGTGAAGTGATCTATGGCGTGGCGGTGGAACGCTTCATCGGCGAGCGAACCCTGGTGGTGCTGCCCCTGGATGAGCGCCTGGGCAAGGTCCAGGACATTTCCGCCGGTGCCTTGCTCGACGACGGCTCGGTGGTGTTGATCGTCGATGTCGAAGACCTGCTGCGTTCGGTAGAAAAGTTGCTCGACACCGGGCGCCTGGAACGCATCGCCCGGCAGAACGAGGCCCAGGCCCCACGCAAGCGGATCCTGGTGGTGGACGATTCCCTGACCGTGCGAGAGCTGCAACGCAAGCTGTTGCTCAATCGCGGTTATGACGTGGCGGTGGCGGTAGACGGCATGGATGGCTGGAACGCGTTGCGTTCGGAGGATTTCGACTTGCTCATCACGGACATCGACATGCCGCGCATGGACGGTATCGAACTGGTGTCGCTGCTGCGCCGCGACAACCGCCTGCAATCGCTGCCGGTGATGGTGGTTTCCTATAAGGATCGCGAGGAAGATCGCCGCCGTGGCCTGGATGCCGGAGCCGACTATTATCTAGCCAAGGCGAGTTTTCATGACGACGCCTTGCTCGATGCCGTGGTCGAATTGATCGGAGGAGCGCGCGCTTGAAGATCGCCATCGTCAATGACATGCCCCTGGCGGTCGAGGCCCTGCGCCGCGCGCTGGCATTCGAGCCCGCGTATCAGTTGGTCTGGGTGGCCGCCAACGGCGCCGAGGCGGTGCAGCGTTGCCATGAATACACGCCGGACCTGATCCTGATGGACCTGTTCATGCCGATCATGGACGGTGTCGAGGCGACCCGGCGAATCATGGCCGACACGCCGTGCGCCATCGTGATCGTCACTGGCGACAGCCAGCAGAACGTCCATCGGGTGTTCGAAGCCATGGGCCATGGCGCCCTGGACGTAGTGGATACCCCGGCGCTGGGCGTCGGCAGGCCCGAGGACGCCGCTGCCCCCTTGCTGCGCAAGATCGCCAACATCGGCTGGCTGATCGGCGAGCGGGGCAACCGTGAGCGCGCCGCGCCGGCTGCGCAGCGGGCCTCGGTGTCACGCAACAGCCTGGTGGCGATCGGCTCGTCTGCCGGCGGCCCCGCCGCGTTGGAAGTGCTGCTCAAGGCGCTACCCCGTGATTTCGCCCCGGCCATCGTGCTGGTCCAGCATGTGGACGAAGTGTTTGCCGCCGGCATGGCCGAGTGGCTTGGTGGCGTGTCGGGCCTTGAGGTCCGGCTGGCCCGCGAGGGCGAGACACCGCGAGGCGGGGTGGTGCTGTTGGCCGGAACCAATCATCATTTGCGCCTGTTGAAAAACGGCACGCTGGCGTACACGGCGGAGCCCGTCAACGAAATCTATCGGCCCTCCATCGATGTGTTTTTCGAGAGTGTCGCCAATTTCTGGAGTGGTGAGGCGGTAGGCGTGTTGCTCACCGGCATGGGCCGCGACGGTGCGCAAGGGCTTAAACTGATGCGCCAGCAGGGCTGTGTGACTATCGCCCAGGACCAGCAGAGCAGCGCGGTCTATGGCATGCCCAAGGCGGCCGCCGCTATCGACGCGGCGGCGCAGATACTCGCGCTGGACCGGATAGCGCCACGCCTGGTGGAAATTTTCAGCCAATGATGCCCTCTTGCACCCCAGCAGTACTCAGGTGAGCCCCATGAATGAATTACAGCTCGACGACTTCAAGCGCGATGAGAACGCCGCCATGGTCTTGCTGGTCGATGACCAGGCGATGATCGGCGAGGCAGTGCGACGCGGGTTGTCGAACGAGCAGAACATCGACTTCCACTTCTGCTCCGACCCTCACCAGGCCATCGCCCACGCCGTGCGCATCAAGCCGACGGTGATTCTCCAGGACCTGGTGATGCCCGGTCTCGACGGCTTGAGCCTGGTGCGCGAATACCGCAACCATCCGGCCACTCGCGACATCCCGATCATCGTCCTGTCGACCAAGGAGGACCCGCTGATCAAGAGCGCGGCGTTTGGCGCCGGAGCCAACGATTACCTGGTCAAGTTGCCGGACAATATCGAACTGGTAGCGCGGATCCGCTATCACTCGCGCTCCTACATGATGCTGTTGCAGCGCGACGCGGCCTACCGTGCGTTGCGGGTCAGCCAGCAGCAGTTGCTCGACACCAATCTGGTGCTGCAACGGCTGATGAACTCCGATGGCCTGACCGGGCTGTCCAATCGCCGGCACTTCGACGAATACCTGGAGCTGGAGTGGCGAAGGGCGCTGCGGGACCAGTCCCAGCTGTCGCTGTTGATGATCGATGTGGATTATTTCAAGTCGTTCAACGACAACTACGGTCACCTTGAAGGCGACGAAGCCCTGCGCAAGGTTGCCACGGCGATTCGCGATGCCTGCAGTCGTCCGTCCGACCTGCCGGCCCGTTATGGCGGCGAGGAGTTCGCCCTGGTCCTGCCCGGCACCTCGCCTGGCGGTGCACGGCTGATGGCCGAAAAGCTGCGCCAGAGCGTCGTTGCCCTGAAAATCCCGCATGCCACGCCCGACGGCGGCGAAAACCTGACCATCAGCATCGGCGTCGCGACCTTCACCCCGCAACAGGGCGGCGAGTGCCGCCAACTGATCTCGGCGGCGGACAAGGGGCTGTACCTGGCCAAGCACAATGGGCGCAATCGGGTGGGGGTTGAATAAACCTGCCTGGCGAGATTGCTTTTGTGGCGAGGGAGCTTGCTCCCGCTGGGGCGCGCAGCGGCCCTGAAACCAGTTGGCTCGGTGTGCCAGGTCGATTGAGGGGGCCGTTTTGGGGCTGCTGCGCAACCCAGCGGGAGCAAGCTCCCTCGCCACAGGGGCCGTACGCTCAATCTCATTCCCCCTAAAGCCGCCAGGCGGGCTGCCGCCGACGCTTGATTACGTTATACTCGCCGGCTTTCAAAAGTTCGCCAACGAGTGCTGCCCGCCATGGAAATCAACCCGATCCTGAACACCATCAAGGACCTGTCCGAGCGCTCCGAAACTATTCGGGGGTATCTTTGACTACGATCAAAAGCATGAGCGTCTGACCGAAGTCAATCGCGAGCTTGAAGATCCGAATGTCTGGAACAACCCTTCCTACGCCCAGGAACTGGGCCGCGAGCGTTCTGCGCTGGCGCAGATCGTCGAGACCCTGGACGAGTTGTCCAGCGGCCTGGCCGATTGCCGCGACCTGCTGGACATGGCCGTCGAGGAAAACGACGAAGGCGCGGTCGGCGATGTGGTCGCCGAGCTGACGCGCCTGGACGAGAACCTGGCCAAGCTGGAGTTCCGCCGCATGTTCAGCGGCGAGATGGACATGAACAACGCCTACCTGGACATCCAGGCCGGCTCCGGCGGCACCGAGGCCCAGGACTGGGCCAATATCCTGCTGCGCATGTACCTGCGCTGGGCCGACAAACGCGGTTTCGACGCAACCATCATGGAACTGTCCGCCGGTGAAGTCGCCGGGATCAAGGGCGCTACCGTGCACATCAAGGGCGAGTACGCCTTTGGCTGGCTGCGTACCGAGATCGGCGTGCACCGCCTGGTGCGCAAGAGCCCGTTCGACTCCGGCAACCGTCGTCACACCTCGTTCTCGGCGGTATTCGTCTCGCCGGAAATCGATGACAACATCGAGATCGAGATCAACCCGGCCGACCTGCGTATCGACACCTACCGTTCCTCGGGGGCCGGTGGCCAGCACGTAAACACCACCGACTCGGCCGTACGGATCACCCACGTACCGACCAACACCGTGGTCAGTTGCCAGAACGAACGGTCCCAGCACGCGAACAAAGACACCGCGATGAAGATGCTGCGGGCGCGTTTGTACGAGCAGGAAGTGCAGAAACGCAACGCGGCGTCCCAGGCCCTGGAAGACACCAAGTCCGATATCGGCTGGGGTCACCAGATCCGCTCGTACGTCCTCGACGCTTCGCGGATCAAGGACCTGCGCACCAGCATTGAACGCAGCGACTGCGACAAGGTGCTCGACGGCGACATCGATGAATATTTGATCGCCAGCCTCAAGCAAGGGCTGTAACGCGACACCCACGTGGCGGGCGGGCACGCTTTCGAAGCGCGGCTCGCCGGCAGACTCCGGCCCGGGCCGGGGGCAACGAACCTGTGATGGAAACCTTAAAGACATGAGCGACCTAGAACTCGACCCGCAAGCCCTGCAACAGGAAGAAAACTCCCTGATCGCCCTGCGCAAGGAAAAGCTTGCTGCCGAGCGCGCCAAGGGCCAGGCCTTCCCCAACGACTTCCGCCGCGATTCGTACTGCGATGCCCTGCAGAAGAAGTACGCGGACAAGACCAAGGAAGAGCTGGCCGAGGCGGCGATTCCGGTCAAGGTTGCCGGTCGCATCATGCTCGACCGTGGTTCGTTCCTGGTGATCCAGGACATGACCGGTCGCATCCAGGTCTACGTCAACCGCAAGACCCTGCCGGAAGAAACCCTGGCCGCCGTCAAGACCTGGGACCTGGGCGACATCATTGCCGCCGAAGGCACCCTGGCCCGCTCCGGCAAGGGCGACCTGTACGTCGAAATGACCAGCGTGCGCCTGCTGACCAAGTCCCTGCGCCCGCTGCCGGACAAGCACCACGGCCTGACCGACACCGAGCAGCGCTACCGCCAGCGCTACGTCGACCTGATCGTCAACGAAGACGTGCGCCACACGTTCCGCGTGCGCTCGCAGGTCATCGCGCACATCCGCAGCTTCCTGATGAAGCGTGACTTCCTGGAAGTCGAGACGCCGATGCTGCAGACCATTCCGGGTGGCGCGGCGGCCAAGCCGTTCGAAACCCACCACAACGCCCTGGACATGGAAATGTTCCTGCGCATCGCGCCGGAGCTGTACCTCAAGCGCCTGGTGGTCGGTGGTTTCGAGAAGGTCTTCGAGATCAACCGCAACTTCCGTAACGAAGGCGTTTCGACCCGGCACAACCCCGAGTTCACCATGCTCGAGTTCTACCAGGCCTACGCCGATTACAACGACAACATGGACCTGACCGAAGAACTGTTCCGCGAGCTGGCACAGTTGATCCTGGGCAGCACCGACGTGCCGTACGGCGACAAGGTGTTCCACTTTGGCGAGCCGTTCGTGCGCCTGTCGGTATTCGATTCGATCCTCAAGTACAACCCGGAAATTACTGCGGCCGACCTGCAGGACATCGACAAGGCGCGTGCCATCGCCAAGAAGGCCGGCGCCAAGGTGCTCGGCTTCGAAGGCCTGGGCAAGCTGCAGGTGATGATTTTCGAAGAGCTGGTCGAGCACAAGCTGGAGCAGCCGCACTTCATTACCCAGTACCCGTTCGAAGTGTCGCCGCTGGCCCGTCGCAACGACGAGAACCCGAGCGTGACCGACCGTTTCGAACTGTTCATCGGTGGCCGTGAAATCGCCAACGCCTACTCCGAGCTCAACGACGCGGAAGACCAGGCCGAGCGCTTCATGGCCCAGGTGGCCGACAAGGACGCCGGTGACGACGAAGCCATGCACTACGACGCCGACTTCGTTCGCGCCCTGGAGTACGGCATGCCGCCGACGGCTGGCGAGGGCATCGGTATCGATCGCCTGGTGATGTTGCTGACCAACTCACCGTCGATCCGGGATGTCATCCTGTTCCCGCACATGCGGCCCCAAGCGTAAGTGTTTCAATTAAAAAGCCGCCTTGATGGGCGGCTTTTTAATGCCTGTCTGGTACAAACGTATCAATTGGTTACTTCTGAAATAGCGAGGAAAGACCTGTCGTGAATCGTGCAATGGCTCCAGAAGGTGCAGCGGGCGTCGCCACTGCTGTCGCTGAAAGTGTTCAGTACCAGGGTCGCAAGGCCAGCCGACAGGGCAGTGAACAGCGCCGCCAGGAGATTCTCGACGCGGCCATGCGCATTGTCGTGCGCGATGGCGTGCGTGCGGTGCGCCACCGCGCGGTGGCCGCCGAAGCGGGCGTGCCGCTGTCGGCCACCACTTATTATTTCAAGGACATCGACGACCTGCTCACCGACACCTTCGCCCAGTACGTGGAACGCAGCGCGGCGTTCATGGCCAAGCTGTGGACCAACAATGAAGGCCTGCTGCGCGAGATGGTCGCCTACGGGGATGGCAGCGCCGCGTCGCGCTCACAACTGGCGGACGACATCGCGCGGATGACGGCGGACTACGTGCAGCATCAATTGCACAGTCGTCGCGACTATCTGATGGCCGAGCAGGCCTTCCGCCAGGAAGCACTGCTCAACCCGCGCCTGGCGGTGTTGGTGCGTTCTCACCAGCAGATTTTGTTGCACGGCACCTGTCAGTTTTTCCAGGTCCTAGGCTCCCGCGAGCCACAACAGGATGCCAAAGTGTTGACGGCGATTATCGGACGGATGGAATATCAGGGCTTGCTCAATGGCGCCGAGCCGGTAGCTGAAGAAGACATGCTCGGCATCCTGACCCGTTACATGCACTTGGTACTGGCGTCGGTGTGACCCTGGTGGGTTATTACGGTCCCCTGTGGCGAGGGAGCTTGCTCCCGCTGGGCTGCGCAGCGGCCCCTCTTTTATGAGCGCTGCGCACTCAAGCGGGAGCAAGCTCCCTCGCCACAAAGACAAGGCGCTGAAGCCATAGGGAGTTCCAATGAAAGCCTGGCGTGCCGTTGCACTGGCCGTGTCGTTGCTGCTGCTCAGTGGCTGCCTGGTGTCGTTCAAGGCGCCGTTGCCCGACAGCGAAGCCGCGCCCAAGGGCCTGCTCGGCCACTGGACCAGCACCAACGCCTGGGGTGAGCCGGTGAACCTGGAGCTGACGGAGGTCGGCAAGCATCGCTACCAGGCCGTCAGTTATTTCAGGGCCAGGCCTCAGGAGCGCGAAGCCATTCCCCTGACCGTCTCCCGCCACGGCAGTCGCTGGTATTTGTCGGCCAAGGTGCCGGCTCGCTTCGGCGGCCATTTCGTCATCGCCGGTTTCGAACTGACCGACAAGCAGGAACTGGTGGTCTACAACCTGGACATGGAACAGATCAACCAGGCCATCGGCCAGAAGCTCCTCAGCGGCCAGCCAAACCAGAGCGAGGAGGGTGATGGCGTGCTGGTGGACAGCGACATGAACAAGGTTTTCAGCTACCTCGACGACCCGGCCAATTCCGATGTGTTCTCGGAAGCCGTGCGCTACCAGCGACTGAGCAAATCCCAATAACGGCTACACGCGGACGTTTTTTCACAGGAGTTTCGGGTGGACGATTACCAGCAGACGATACGCACCTTGTCCGATCGCATTGTGCTGGCGCAGACACCGATCCGCATTCTCGACGCGGTGAAGTGGGACGAGAGCATCCGCAAGGGGTTTCTCAAGGCCAAGGGCAAGGAAATGCCTGCGGTGGATCGTGATTATTACCTCAACCGGCCATTGTCCTTCGATTCCAGCAAAGTGAAGCTGGAGTTCCAGAACATCGAGCGCGACATCACCCGCCAGCTTGGGCAGTTCAACCCGGTGGGCCAGATCATGCGGCGCATGTGCAAGGAGTACCGCATGGTGGTGCGCATGCTCGAAGCGCGCGGCACCGAGGACTTCGGACTGATTTCCCAGGAGCTGTACGGCGCCGCTTCCGACGCCTTTCACGCCGGTGACCCGACCCTGGCCGACCTGGGCCTGATGCTCTCCGACTACCTGAACAACATCGATGGCCGTGGCGACCTCAAGGACGAGCCCAAGGTGCTTAGTGCCAAGGAGGCCGTCAGCCTGTTGCAGCATCGCCTCAACCGGGTGTTTGGCGAGGCCGAGGAAACCATTCGCGTATTCGAATCCGACGGTATCGTTGCTGACGCGGCGGCGGGCGCCGACTACATCAAGATCCGCACCGACGCGATGTTCAACGAGCGGGATGTGCGCGCCCTGGAGGTCCACGAAGGGCTGGTGCACGTTGGCACCACCCTCAATGGTTTGAACCAGCCGATCTGCACCTTCCTGTCCAAGGGCCCGCCCTCGTCGACGGTGACCCAGGAAGGCCTGGCGATCCTGATGGAAATCATCACCTTCGCCTCCTACCCGAGTCGCCTGCGCAAACTCACCAACCGCACCCGCGCCATCCATATGGTGGAGGAGGGGGCCGACTTCCTGCAGGTCTTCGAGTTTTTCCGCGAGCAGGGCTTCGAAATGGCCGAAAGCTACGGCAACGCCAGCCGCGTTTTCCGTGGCTCGGTGCCGACCGGTCTGCCATTTACCAAAGACTTGTCCTACCTCAAGGGCTTCATCATGGTTTACAACTACATTCAGCTGGCCGTGCGCAAAGGCAAGCTGGAGCAGGTGCCGCTGCTGTTCTGTGGCAAGACCACCCTGGAGGATATGCGCACCCTGCGCCAGTTGGTGGATGAGGGCCTGGTCGTGCCGCCCAAATACCTTCCGGAGCAGTTCCGCGACATGAACGCCCTGTCGGCGTGGATGTGCTTCTCCAACTTCTTGAACCACCTGAGCCTGGACCGGATCGAAGCGGATTATTCGAACATTCTTTGAGCACAACACAGTTTCCTTGTGGGAGCGGGCTTGCTCGCGAAGACGGTGTGTCAGTTAATGACAATTTCGACTGACACACCGCCTTCGCGAGCAAGCCCGCTCCCACAGGGGGGCTGCGTATAACTTCTGATTTTTACGAGGCTTCACCGGATGCGAACCCTCGGCATCATTTGCCTGCTGCTGGCCCTGAGTGGCTGCAGCTCCCTGCTGTTCTACCCCGAACGCGGCCTGCCGTTCACGCCGCAGCGGGCCAAGCTCGAATACCGCGACGTCACCCTGACCACGGCCGACGGCCTGAAGCTGCGTGGCTGGTGGCTGCCGGTGAAGCCGGGTGTCGAGGTCAAGGGCACGGTGCTGCATTTGCACGGCAACGGCGGCAACCTGTCCTGGCACCTCGGCGGGAGCTGGTGGTTGCCGGAGCAGGGTTATCAAGTGCTGATGGTCGATTACCGGGGTTATGGGGTGTCCGAGGGCGAGCCGAGCCTGCCGGCGATCTACCGGGACATCGACGCTGCGTTCAAATGGCTCGACCAATCGCCCGAGGTCCAAGGCAAGCCGCTGGTGCTGCTCGGCCAGAGCCTGGGTGGCGCGCTGGCGGTGCATTACCTGGTGGAGCATCCTCAGCGTCAACAGCAGCTCAAGGCGCTGGTGCTTGATGGCGTGCCCGCCAGCTATCGCGACGTCGGACGCTTTGCCCTGAGCACTTCATGGCTGACCTGGGCGTTGCAGGTGCCGCTGTCCTGGCTGGTGCCGGACGGCGACAGCGCCATTGGCTCGATCGCACAATTGAACGGCGTGCCGAAACTGATCTACCACAGCCTTGACGACCCCATCGTGCCCCTTTCCAACGGCATCCGCTTGTATCAAGCTGCGCCGCCGCCCCGGGTCCTGCAACTGACCCGGGGCGGCCACGTGCAGACTTTCGCCGACCCGACCTGGCGAACCGTGATGCTGCGCTACCTCGACGATCCCCTGCACTTCGATGGCTTGCGCCGCCTGGGCGAGGTGCCGAACTACCCGAAATCTTCCGTTGAATCATCCGAGAACCCGCAATGAGCGAAGAACGCAACGCCATCCCCCTGATCATCACCGGTATCTGCAGCATTCTCGGCACTGTCGCGGCGCTCTGGTACTACGGCTATCTGCATTTCGCCAAGCCCGAGGATGCGTTGCTGCTCAACCAGTTCACCATGCTCAAGACCGTGCCGGGCGAAGACTATAAAGTCGCCCTGGAGCCGGCACCCCAGGTCGCCCAATGCATCGATGGCGTACTGGTGCTGTTCGACACCGAGCAGAAAGGCCTGACCGGTGTGCTGATCAACGAGAAGAAACGCGCGGTGCGCTGCATGGGGCAGGAGACGCCGCAGAAGTTGCAACCGTAACCGATTCGATTTCCTGTGGGAGCGAGCCTGCTCGCGAAAGCGCTAGCTCAGTCGACAGATGTATCGACTGGATGACCGTCTTCGCGAGCAGGCTCGCTCCCACAGGGGGATGGTCAGCTAAAAAATATTCAGCCAATAAAAAGCCCCACCTGATTGAAGTCAGGCGGGGCTTTTGCGTTGCAGTCAGCCGATCAGTTGGCGCTCATGGTCGAGCGCGGGGCGACTGGCTGGTTGTCGTTGGAAATGGTGACTTCCACGCGACGGTTCATGGCACGGCCCGAGACGCTGGTGTTGTCGGCGACCGGAAATTCCTTGCCGTAACCCTGGGTCACGATGCGGGCCGGGTCGACGCCCATTTTTACCAGGGCGGTGCGCACGGAGCTGGCGCGGCGTTCGGACAGCGACTGGTTGTAGGAATCCGAACCGGTGCTATCGGTATAACCTTCGATGATCACCTTGCGATCCGGGTTTTCCTGGAGGAACTGCGCCAGTTTGCTCACATTGGTCATGCCGCTGGCGCGCAGGTCGGATTTGTTGGTGGCAAACAGCACGTCACCGAAGGTCACCAGCGTACCGCGCTCGGTCTGCTTGGCGTTGAGGCTGTCCTGCAACTGCTTGATCTGCGCGTTGCGGGCGTCGAGCAGTGCGCGGGCGCGTTCGTCACCGGCGTTTTTCAGCTCGGCTTCGGCGTTGCGCAGGGCGATGGTCTGCTTGGCCACTTCGACGCGCTGGTTGGTCAGGTAGGCCAGTTGGTCAACCTTGGCTTCGTCTTCGTTGTCCAGGTAGGCCTTGTCGGCCTTGGCCAGGAAGTCGGAGGCCTCTTTGGTTTCCAGGGCCGCGACCTTGGTGGCCGCCGGGTCGGCCTGCAGGCCGTTGTAGTTGGTACGGGCCTGTTCCAGGTTCGCGTTCGGGTCGTGGGAGCAAGCGGCCAGGGCTACGCAGGCGGCAAGCAGGGCGGGCATCATGAAATGTTTGTGCGTCATAGTCTGTCGTCCTTTTATCAATGAGAAGTACGTCGTGGCTCGAACAGGGTTACTGAACCTTGTTCATGCCTTCCTGACGCAGTTCCTGAACCCCTTTCTGGGAATCCTTGAGGGCCTGTTCGGCCTTGGCTGCCTGGGCCTTGCGTTCGGCAACGCGCGCATCCCATTCGGCCTGTTCGGCCAGACGCTTGGCCTCTTCATAGTTCTCGTCGTGCATGGCGATCTCGGCCTGCTTGAGTTTGTCCTGGGCGGATTTCATTTCCACCGCTGCGAACTCGGTGCCGCCTGCGCTGACGGCGCTGTTGACCGCCGATTGCGTGACCGCGTATTGCTCCGAAGGTGGATTGCCGGCGCAACCGGCCAGGATGAAGCTGCTACCGATAGCCAGGGCAGCCAACTTCAGGCCGCGCAAGCCAGTGGATGAGGGTTTGGCAGTGCAGGTATTCATAGGCTTCAACTCCATTGGAAAACTCCTGAAAAAACACTAATCCATGCTGGGACCGAAGCCGTGACGTCTGTTTTGGCGCTGGCGCCAGGGCGCGTTTATTTAAACGACCGTTCCAGTATGGTTACTCGGTGTGACCCGAGGCGTTTTTCAAAAGTTCAGGTAAGGATGGCCAATCGCCAAAAGAAATGCTGACTGATCGGTCAGTTGCCAAAAAGCTGAACTTTCAAGGTGCGCAGCGGTATTCCGGCACCACAAACTCGGTAGCGGTGCCGGGATAACGCGATGCGGGGGGAGGGGAATCAGTGCTTGGACTTGTCGTTTTGCGAGGAGAGTTGGCGCAGATGACGACGGGACAAGGCGAGAAATCGCGGGGTCGGACCGACGTCTTCGTACAGCGGGTCGCCTTCTTCATCGGTGGCCACGACCTGCGCGCCCTTGATGTAGGGGAAGCTGGCTTCCAGCTCCTCCAGCGCCGCGCCGATCAATTCGCCGAGCAGTTCTTCGGGCTGGCGCTTGGGGTACATGTCGCAGATCGCCGCCAGGCGTGCGGCGGCTTCTACATCCAGATGAATCGTATAACCGGTCTGGGTCAGGTGACCCTTGGCGTTTTCTTCCCAGTGCTGAGCAAGTTCACGGATTTTCATGATGGCGCCTCAATGGACCCGCTCGTGGCGGGCGCGACAGTGACAAGCCGTTGTGTGGCTTACCCATGAGACTAGCTTTGGCTGACAAGGTTTAAAGTCCCTTCGTCGCTTGTCATAAGCGACCGGCATCGGCACTCTCTCCTACAAAGCTGTCCGGACCTTTTTGCTGGAGACCTGCTGATGACCGATATTGATGCCCGCTTGCGCGAGGACGTCCACCTGCTCGGCGAGCTGCTGGGCAATACCATTCGCGACCAGTACGGAGACGCCTTTCTCGACAAGATCGAGCAGATTCGCAAAGGCGCGAAGGCTGACCGACGCGGTTCGATGGATGCGGAACTGAGCGCCAGCCTCAACCAGTTGAGCGAGGACGAGTTGCTGCCGGTAGCGCGGGCGTTCAACCAGTTCCTCAACCTGGCCAATATCGCCGAGCAATACCAGCTGATTCACCGCCGCGAAGAATCCAGGCCGGCGCCGTTCGAAGCACGCGTGCTGCCCGAGCTGCTGGCGCGCCTGCGAGCCGAAGGCCATGGCGCCGAAGCGTTGGCGCGGCAGTTGGGCCGGCTGGAAATCGAACTGGTGCTCACAGCGCACCCCACGGAAGTCGCCCGGCGTACGCTGATCCAGAAATACGACGCGATCGCCGCGCAACTGGCCGCCCAGGACCATCGCGACCTCACCAGTGCCGAGCGCGCGCAGATCCACGAACGCTTGCAGCGGTTGATCGCCGAAGCCTGGCACACCGAAGAGATTCGCCGGACCCGCCCGACGCCCGTGGACGAGGCCAAGTGGGGCTTCGCGGTGATCGAGCATTCGCTCTGGCACGCCATCCCCAATTACCTGCGCAAGGCTGACCATGCCCTGCATGCCGCCACCGGGTTGCGCCTGCCGCTGGAGGCCGCGCCGATCCGCTTTGCCTCGTGGATGGGTGGCGACCGGGACGGCAACCCGAACGTCACCGCCGCGGTCACTCGCGAGGTGTTGCTGCTGGCGCGCTGGATGGCGGCGGACCTGTATTTGCGCGACGTCGACCATCTGGCCGCCGATTTGTCCATGCAGAAAGCCAGCGAGGCCTTGCGCGCCCAGGCCGGTGACAGCGCCGAGCCCTATCGCGCGGTGCTCAAGCAATTGCGCGAACGCCTGCGAGCCACGCGCAACTGGGCCCAGGCCTCCCTGAAGGGCACGACGCCGGCCACCGTCGAGGTGTTGCAGGACAACCGTGAACTGCTTGATCCGTTGGAGTTGTGCTACCAGTCCCTGCATGAGTGCGGCATGGGCGTGATTGCCGACGGGCCGTTGCTCGATTGCCTGCGCCGCGCGGTGACCTTCGGCCTGTTCCTGGTGCGCCTCGACGTGCGCCAGGACTCGACGCGGCACACGGCGGCGATGACCGAGATCACCGATTACCTCGGGCTGGGGCGTTACGAGGAATGGGACGAAGAGCAGCGCATCGGTTTCCTCTTGGGCGAGCTGAATAATCGCCGGCCCTTGTTGCCGCCTTACTTCAAGCCGTCGGCCGATACGGCGGAAGTCCTGGCCACGTGCCGCGAGGTTGCGGCGGCACCGGCAGCGTCCCTGGGCTCTTATGTGATTTCCATGGCCGGCGCGGCTTCCGATGTGCTGGCGGTGCAGTTGCTGCTCAAGGAGGCCGGCGTATTGCGGCCGATGCGCGTAGTGCCGCTGTTCGAAACCCTCGCCGACCTGGACAACGCCGGGCCGGTGATCGAACGCCTGCTGTTGCTGCCGGGTTATCGCTCGCGCCTGCAAGGTCCCCAGGAAGTGATGATCGGCTATTCCGACTCGGCCAAGGACGCCGGGACCACGGCGGCAGCCTGGGCGCAATACCGCGCCCAGGAGCGGTTGGTGGACATCTGCCGCGAGCAGCAAGTCGAATTGCTGTTGTTCCATGGCCGCGGTGGCACCGTCGGCCGTGGCGGCGGCCCGGCGCACGCGGCAATCCTGTCCCAGCCGCCGGGCTCGGTGGCCGGACGTTTCCGCACTACCGAACAGGGCGAAATGATTCGTTTCAAATTCGGCCTGCCGGACATCGCCGAGCAAAATCTCAATCTTTACCTCGCCGCAGTGCTCGAAGCGACCTTGCTGCCACCACCGCCGCCAACCCCGCAATGGCGGCATCTGATGGATGAACTGGCTGCCGACGGGGTCAATGCCTACCGGGCCGTAGTGCGGGAAAATCCGCAATTTGTCGAGTATTTCCGCCAGTCCACGCCGGAACAGGAACTGGGCCGCCTGCCCTTGGGCAGCCGTCCGGCCAAACGTCGAGCCGGCGGTATCGAAAGCCTGCGGGCGATCCCGTGGATTTTCGGCTGGACCCAGACCCGGTTGATGTTACCGGCCTGGCTCGGTTGGGAAACCGCCCTGGGCAAGGCGCTGGAGCGCGGCGAGGGCGAACTGCTCGGGCAGATGCGTGAGCAATGGCCGTTCTTCCGCACCCGCATCGACATGCTGGAGATGGTCCTGGCCAAGGCCGACGCCGATATTGCCCAGTCCTATGACGAGCGTCTGGTGGAACCGGCGTTGCTGCCTTTGGGCGAGCATTTACGCGACCTATTGTCGCAGGCCTGTTCGGTGGTCCTGGGCCTGACCGGCCAGTCGCAGCTACTGGCACATAGCCCAGACACGCTGGAATTCATCCGCCTGCGCAATACCTACCTCGACCCGCTGCACCTGTTGCAGGCCGAGCTGCTGGCACGTTCGCGGCAGCAGGACGTGGCCCAGGGCAGCCCTGTGGAACAGGCGTTGCTGGTGTCTGTGGCAGGGATTGCCGCCGGTTTGCGCAACACCGGCTAATCTCCCGGAGGGTTAAAAAACAGCACGCCCGGTCTGTCCGGGCGTAGCTGTTGGCAGGGGCAGGGAGGTCGGCCAGGCGACAGTTTGTTGCCCGGTTGCGACTCTCACTACCCCCTACGAAGGTCGCGTGCGGCGCGGGTTACTCCGACTTTCGGCGGCTTGTGTGGGTCGGGCCCGCTGTGTATCTTGATCAGCCTTTGGCCGTTTGGGCGGTCACGATCAAGTTTTTCGAAGATTGGCCCCACGAGGCGAATCCGAGCGTTTTACATAAAAAAATTGAGGAGCACATCGATGCGCGTCATTCTGCTGGGAGCTCCCGGGGCCGGTAAAGGTACTCAGGCAAAGTTCATCACCGAAAAATTCGGTATCCCGCAAATCTCCACTGGCGACATGCTTCGCGCCGCGGTCAAGGCTGGCACCCCACTGGGTGTTCAGGCCAAGAGCATCATGGATGCCGGCGGCCTGGTGTCGGATGACCTGATCATCGCGCTGGTCAAGGACCGCATTGCTCAAGCCGACTGCGCCAACGGCTTCCTGTTTGATGGCTTCCCACGCACGATCCCTCAGGCTGAAGCCCTGGTGAGCGCTGGCGTGGAGCTCGACCATGTTGTCGAGATCGCGGTCGATGACGAGGAAATCGTCCAGCGTATTGCCGGGCGTCGCGTTCACGAAGCGTCCGGTCGTGTCTATCACACCGTCTACAACCCGCCAAAGGTCGCCGGTAAGGACGACGTGACTGGCGACGAGCTGGTGCAGCGCAAGGACGACACTGAAGAAACCGTGCGTCATCGCCTGTCGGTCTACCATTCCCAGACCAAGCCGCTGGTGGATTTCTACCAGAAGCTGTCCGCTGCCCAGGGCAAGCCGAAGTACAGCCACATCCCGGGCGTCGGCTCGGTCGACGCGATCACCGGCAAGGTGCTTGAAGCACTGAGCTGAAAACGCTGATCGCAGCCTCAACTACGGCCCGCTTGCGGGCCGTAGTTGTTTATACTGGCGCACTTTTTCCCACCTGATTTACGGACATATCGATGAGCACCTTGCTGGCCCTGGACACCGCGACTGAAGCTTGCTCCGTTGCCTTGCTGCATGACGGCAAGGTCACGAGCCACTACGAGGTGATCCCGCGCCTGCATGCGCAAAAATTGCTGCCTATGATTCAGCAATTGCTCAGCGATGCCGGGATCACCTTGCAAACCGTGGATGCGATCGCCTTTGGTCGCGGCCCAGGGGCGTTTACCGGCGTGCGCATCGCCATTGGCGTCGTGCAGGGCCTGGCCTTCGCCTTGGAACGCCCGGTATTGCCGGTCTCGAACCTGGCCGTACTGGCCCAGCGCGCCTTGCGCGAGCACGGCGCGCATCAGGTAGCGGCCGCCATCGATGCGCGCATGGACGAGGTGTACTGGGGCTGCTATCGCGAAACCGCTGGCGAGATGCGCCTGGTCGGTGCCGAGGCGGTGTTGCCACCCGAAGCGGCGGCGTTGTCGGCTGACACCAGCGGCGACTGGTTCGGCGCCGGTACCGGTTGGGGCTACGGCGAGCGAATCGGCGTCAGCCTTGTCGGCCAGGATGCCTCGATGTTGCCCCATGCCGAAGACCTGCTGGCCCTGGCACGCTTTGCCTGGGAACGCGGCGAAGCCATCCCTGCCGACGATGCGCAGCCGGTGTACCTGCGGGACAAGGTCGCGACGCCCAAGTCCGAACGGTAAACCCAAACTTGACCACACTCTCGAGCGAGCACCATTGTGGCGAGGGAGCTTGCTCCCGCTGGGGCGCGAAGCGGCCCTGAAATCTCCTTGGTATCCTTACTGGTCGGGCTGAAATTAAGTCTTGGGGTTGCTTCGCAACCCAGCGGGAGCAAGCTCCCTCGCCACGAAGGCGTTGCTCCGGCTCAAAATCCGCCAAAGTCGTCCCAAGACCCAAAAGTCACACCCAAAATTGCCAGTCGTCACTTTTTTCGCCGGTTTTTAAACCTTTTTGCCTTTATGTGTTCTAGTTATCACTTGCGCATTTGCGCGGATACGAATGTGCCGCTAAATTGCCATCATTGATACCGAGCATTCTGTTATGCGTATAGACGGCGTTTCATCCCAGTCCTACCCCATCAAGCGTCGGCCTCGTGCGGGTAAAGCCGCTGAGCCGGAAAACTTCGATGACATCGATGGTGAGCTGGAATTTCCGTCCGAAGAGCAACTGGCCGCCCGCGCCGCCAAAGCCTCTGCGCAACGCCTGAGCAATCTTCCCGCCCGTCAGCAAGACATGCTGTATCACCGCGCCATGAGCCGCAGTGTCGCCACGGCGCTGGCCAGCTACCTGAGCACCGCCGGTTTTGTTGATTGGGATATGGAAGTGCTGGGCCTCGACCTCTACATCTGATGCGGTTGCCCTACTATCTGGGTTGCCCGTCCTGGAGCGAAAACGCCTGGCGCGATTATCTTTATCCCCAGGACGCCAAAAGCTCCGATTTCCTCGGTCTCTACTCTCAAGTATTCAACGCCGTGGAAGGCAACACGACCTTCTACGCGAGCCCGGCCGCGTCCACCGTTCAGCGCTGGGCCGAAATCATGCCCGAGCACTTTCGCTTCACCGCCAAGATCCCCGGTGACATCAGCCACGGCGGCGACCTGCGCGAACACCTGACCGCCACCGAAACCTTTGTCCAGTTGCTAAGCCCCTTGGGCGAGCGCGTCTCGCCGTTCTGGCTGCAACTGTCCAAGGCGTTCACGCCCAATCGATTGCAGGAGCTGGCGGCATTCATCGACGCGTTCCCACGGTCGTTGGCCGTAGAGGTGCGTCACGATGATTTTTTTGCCAAAGGCGACGCCGAACGACAGCTCAACCGCTTGCTGCTCGATCGTGGTGTCGAACGCATCTGTCTCGATCCCCGCGGCCTGTTCAGCTGCGCGTCGACCGCCCCTGAAGTCATTCACGCGCAATACAAGAAGCCCCGGGTGCCGACGCGACCGGCGGCGTTCACTCAATACCCGCAGGTGCGCTTCGTCGGTCATCCGGTAGTGGAGGCCAACGAGCCGTTCCTGACGCCATGGGTAGAAAAAATCGCCGTGTGGATCGAAGAGGGGCGCACGCCGTATATGTTCCTGCACACCGCGGACAATCTGCTGGCGGCGAAACTCGCGATGCATTTTCACAGCAGCCTGATGAAGCGTTTGCCTGGCTTGCCGGCGCTGCCTGAGCTATATAGAGAACCCGCCGCCGAGCAACTCGGTCTGCTCTGAGGCGAACTCCGCAAAATTGCTCAGGAGCGACTTTCATGGATGCACAAACCCGCCGAGCCCAGGCGTTCAAGGCCTTGCACGAACGCGATGGGGCGTTTGTCATTCCCAATCCATGGGATGCCGGTTCGGCAAAGATGCTCGCCAGCCTCGGCTTTGAAGCATTGGCGACGACCAGTGCCGGTCACGCTTTTTCCCTGGCACGACCTGACGGCGCCCTGGGCCTGGATGACACGCTGGCGAATGTGCGAGCGATTGTTGCGGCCACGGACCTGCCAGTGGCCGTCGACCTGGAAAACGGCTTTGCCGATGCGCCCGAAGACTGCGCCCGCAGCTTGCTCCGCGCGGCACAAGCCGGCGCGGTAGGGGGCTCCATCGAAGATGCCACGGGCCGCGAAGACAGCCCGATCTACGATTTCGAGCTCGCCGTGGCGCGGGTCAAGGCCGCCGCCGAGGCGGTGCGCAGTCTGCCTTTCCCTTTCCTGCTGACCGCGCGAGCGGAAAACTTCCTGCATGGCAGGCCGGATCTGGACGACACGATCCGACGCCTGAAGGCCTTCGCCGACGCCGGCGCCGATGTGCTGTACGCGCCGGGGCTGAGCAGCGCCGAGCAAGTGCTGGCGGTGGTCCGGGCCGTGGCGCCCAAGCCCGTTAACGTACTGATGTCCGGCGCGCTGGACCTGACGGTAGCCCAGCTGAGTGAACTAGGCGTCAAGCGCATCAGTGTCGGATCGGCCCTCGCGCTGGCGGCGTATGGCGAGTTTTTCCGCGCCGCCGAAGAAATCCAACGGCAGGGGACCTTCACCTTCACCCGTCGCTCAATGCCTTTCAACCAGGCCAATCAATTATTCAAGGGTTGAAGCCCGAGGCGTTGACGTGCGGTTTTTGAAAGGACTGATGGTATTGGCGCTGATCGCTGGCGTCGCGGTGGTGGCGGTATGGCGCGGTTGGCTGGCCGTGCCGCCGCAATGGAACCCCTGGGCGCCGCTGGACGTGAAAGCGCCGCCAAATCTGCTGACCCGCTACAAACTCATGGCGCTGCGCAACGATCCGCAACTGTGCGACCAGGCGCTCGCCACGTCGGGGCTGCGCACCGCTCGCCAGGCCGACAGCGGCGCCAATACCTCGTGCCCGCTGACCAATGTGCTGCGGGTGCAGGGCGGTGAGGTGGCGCTGAGCAGCAGCTTCCTCGCCAGTTGCCCACTGGCGGTGGCCTTCGCGCTGTTCGAGCGCCATGCGTTGCAGCCGGCGGCAATGGCCGCCTATGGCAAGCAAGTCACGCGGGTCGATCACCTGGGCAGTTTTGCCTGTCGCAACATGTACGGTCGTGAAAGCGGCGCGCGCAGCCAGCACGCCACTGCCAGCGCGTTGGACATCGCCGGGTTTCGCCTGGCCGATGGACGAGCCGTCAGCGTGCTCAGGGATTGGCCGAAGGACAACACCGATGCGCAGTTTCTACGGCAGGTGCGCGATGGCGCCTGCGACATGTTCAGTGTGGTCTTGAGTCCGGATTACAACGCGGCGCACCGCAACCATTTTCATCTGGATGTGGGGCCGTGGTGGATTTGTCGTTGAGGGATCAGGCAGCGATGCGCAGGTTCTGCAGTACGATCGGACGCGCCCAGCGAGTGTCGAAGTCCAGTTGTTTCTGCTGCGCCACCAATTCCTCTTCCGGGAATGGAGGGAATGGCTTGTCCAACAGGTCGAGTTCGAATTCGGCAATCGGCAGGGGCAGTCGACGCGGCTGTGGTGCCGGGCCCGGTTCTGGCAACGGTTGACCGGCGGCGAGGACGATCGGGCGAACCCAATTGCTCTCGAAGGCCTGCTGCTTTTGCTGTGCGACGATTTCTTCTGGCGGGAAGGGCGGGAACGGCTTGTCGAGCAAATCCAGTTCGAACTCGGCGATCGGCAGGAATAACGGCTCGGGTGGCTTGACCTGGGTTTCCGTCACGTCGCAGGTGCGCTGGCTGACGATATGCTCCAGCAGCTCGGCGCCCAGGGTCGGTTCAACCGCTTCATCGAGGGCGACTGGCTGGTAGCTGCCGGGCGCCGGTGCGTTTTCACCCAACTGGTCGGCCAGGGCCCGGGCAAAAAAATCCTGCCACAGGTGACTGACGCCGCTCAGCGCTTGGGTGTTGCGCAGGCTGTAATCGCCGTAAGGGGAGATAACGCCTATCGATGTGGATTGAATGTCTGACATTTTTCTCGGTCGACGCTCAGCTCTGGCAAAATGCCGTTCACCGTTGTTATCGGCCGTTTTTGCCGATCCTTAATTTTTTGAGCATGTTTTCATGACTGAGCAACTCGCGGCTTGCCGCATCCATGTCGAGGCCCTGGCCCCGGCGTTCCAGCCCCGCGCCGAGCAGTGGGCCGAGCAGCTCGGCCTGCCGTTGCAGATGGATGACGGCGAGTTCGCCTTGCAGGTCGGCGAGCACGGGTTGCAATTGCAGCAGCTGGGTCCCGATGCGCCGGGACCGGTGCGGGTGGATTTTGTCGAGGGCGGCGCAGCCCATCGTCGTTTGTACGGGGGCGGCAGTGGCCAGATGATCGCCAAGGCAGTCGGTGTCGCCCAGGGTGTGCGTCCGCGAGTGCTGGATGCCACGGCGGGGTTGGGCAAGGATGCGTTCGTGCTGGCGAGTCTCGGCTGCGAGATGAGCCTGATCGAGCGTCAACCCTTGATCGGTGCTTTGCTGGAGGATGGCCTGGCTCGCGGTGCGGAAGATTTCGATGTGGCGCCGATTGTGGCGCGGATGCGCTTGCTCAAGGGCAATTCCATCGAAGTGATGCGCAGTTGGCAAGGCGAGCCGCCCCAGGTGATCTACCTGGACCCGATGTTTCCCCATCGGGAGAAAACCGCCCTGGTGAAAAAAGAGATGCGCCTGTTCCGCCCGCTGGTGGGCGATGATACCGACGCCCCGGCGCTGCTTGCCGCCGCGCTGGCGTTGGCGACCCACCGGGTGGTGGTCAAGCGCCCGCGCAAGGCCCCCTGCATTGAAGGGCCGAAGCCGAGCCATGGGCTGGAAGGCAAGTCCAGTCGGTACGATATCTATCCGAAGAAAGCGCTCAAGGCCTGAGACCGGGGTGACTTCATTCGCGAGCAGGCTCGCTCCCACATAGGGTCTTGGGAGGGAGCTGTTCAGCAGAATCCATATTCACCACAGTTCTCCTGTGGGAGCGAGCCTGCTCGCGAAGAGGCCCTCCCAGCCAGCGAAAGTGACCGGTCGAACTAAGGCCGATAAGCCCGCACAAACAACCCCACCACTTCCTGCACATGCGCTTCGGCCGCTTCGGCGTCCTGCGGCCCGTCGCAGCCATACAACAACCTGAAGTTTGCCGCGCCCTTGATCAGGCAGAAAAAATGCTCGGCGGCGTTGCGCGGTTTGTCGATGCTCAGGGCGCCGCTCTGGTCGATCTTGGTCAGCAACCTTTCCATCTCTGAGAGCATTCGCTGCGGGCCGGCCTGGTAGAAGATGGTCGAGAGCTTCGGATCCTGGCTACCCAACGCCACCATCAGCCGATGCAGGTTCACCGATTCGTCGCTGTTGATCAGTTGGTTGAAGCCGCGGGCGATGTTCAGCAGCACGTGTTCAATCGGAACACCGTCGGCCCATTCGAAGAAAAGCGGCGGCACCTGTTCCTCGCACTTGGCAATCACGGCGGCGGAAAACAGCGTTTCCTTGTCATTGAAGTGGCTGTAGACGGTCAGCTTCGAGACGCCGGCCTCGGTGGCCACGGCGTCCATGCTGGTGCTGGCGTAGCCCAGGCTCAGGAACAGGCGTTTCGCGGCGTCGAGAATGGCCTGGCGCTTGGCCAGATCCTTGGGGCGACCAGGGCCGCTGGAGGAGGGAGGATTGTTCGACATTATTCGCTTTTAATACTGGACTGGTGAGTTTGCTATTAATAACATACTCGCCAGTATAATTATTCCAAGCACCATTAGCGAAAGGTCATCCACCATGTTCCGCTATGTCCTGCCCCTCGCCGTGCCAGTCAGCCTGGCTTTTTTATTGTCTGCGTGCGGTCATGAGGAGCCGACGCCGGTCGCCGTGCGCCCTGCGATGGTCCTCAAGCCGGAGCCTTCGGCCCAGGCAATGGACAGTTATCCCGGCGAAGTACGGGCGCGATTCGAGCCGGACCTGGCGTTTCGCATTGGCGGCAAGGTGAGCCGCCGGCTGGTGGAAGAGGGCCAGCGGGTCAAGGCCAACCAGGCGCTGGCCGAACTCGACCCCGAGGATGTGCGCCTGCAACTGGAAGCCAGTCGGGCCCAGGTCGCCGCGGCCGAGGCCAACCTGAGCCTGGTGAAAGCCGAGCGTGACCGCTACAAGACGTTGATGGAGCGGCAGATGGTCAGCCGCTCCCAATACGACAACGCCGAGAATCTCTATCGCTCCGGTGCCGCGCGGCTCAAGCAGATCAAGGCCGAATTCGACGTTGCCAGCAACCAGGCCAGCTATTCGGTGTTGCGTGCACCCCAGGACGGCGTGGTGGCCCGGCGGGCGGTGGAAGTCGGCCAGGTGGTGTCGGCTGGACAGACCGTCTTCACCCTGGCCACCGAGGGCGAGCGTGAAGTGTTGATCAGCCTGCCGGAGCAGGGATTTGGTCGGTTCAAGATCGGCCAGCCAGTGTCGGTTGAATTGTGGAGCCAGCCCGATCAGCGCTTCAGCGGACGCATCCGCGAACTCTCGCCGGCCGCCGATCCGAAATCCCGTACCTTCGCCGCGCGCGTCGCCTTCACCGCTGGCAGCGTCCCGGCGGAACTGGGCCAGAGCGCTCGGGTGTTTATCCAGACCGCTGAAAAGGCGCCGCTGTCGGTGCCATTGTCGGCCCTCACCGCCGAGAACGGCGCCACCTTCGTCTGGGTGGTCAAGCCCGACAACACGCTCAGGAAAGTCCCGGTGCGTGTTGGCGCCTTCGGTGAAAAGACCGTGCCGGTGCTCGAAGGCCTGAGCGCCAATGACTGGGTGGTGGCCGCTGGCGTGCATGTGCTTCTGGACGGCCAGCAGGTTCGGCCGGTGGATCGCTCCAATCGCGTGGTCAACCTGGCGGCCAAGGAGTAATCCCCGATGGGCTTCAATCTCTCCGAATGGGCGTTGCGTAACCGCCAGATCGTACTGTTCCTGATGCTCTTGCTGGCGATCGTCGGCGCGCTTTCCTACACCAAGCTGGGTCAGAGCGAAGATCCGCCATTCACCTTCAAGGCCATGGTCATCCGTACCGTCTGGCCAGGGGCCACGGCCGAGGAAGTGTCGCGCCAGGTCACCGAGCGTATCGAAAAGAAGCTCATGGAAACCGGCGACTACGAAAAGATCGTCTCGTTTTCCCGCCCGGGAGAATCCCAGGTGACTTTTGCGGCTCGCGACTCCATGCATTCCAAGCAGATTCCCGAGCTGTGGTACCAGATCCGCAAGAAAATCGGCGATATCCGGCAGACCTTGCCGCCGGGTATCCAGGGACCGTTCTTCAACGATGAGTTCGGCACTACCTTCGGCAATATCTACGCGCTCACCGGCGACGGCTTCGATTATGGCGTGCTCAAGGATTACGCCGACCGTATCCAGATCCAGCTGCAGCGGGTCAAGGACGTGGGCAAGGTCGAGTTGGTCGGCCTGCAGGACGAGAAAATCTGGGTCGAGCTGTCGAACGTGAAGCTGGCGACCCTCGGCCTGCCCCTGGCGGCAGTCCAGCAGGCGCTGGAGGCGCAGAACGCGGTATCGACCGCCGGCTTCTTCGAGACCGGCAGCGAGCGATTGCAGCTACGGGTCTCGGGGAATTTCCAGACCGTGGACGAAATCCGTGACTTTCCGATCCGCGTGGCCGACCGGACCTTCCGCATCGGTGACGTGGCCGATGTTCGTCGCGGCTTCAATGATCCACCGGCGCCGCGCATGCGTTTCATGGCGGAGGACGCCATCGGCCTGGCCGTGGCGATGAAGGAGGGCGGCGACATCCTGATCCTCGGCAAGGCCCTCGAAGCCGAGTTTGCCCGCATCCAGAACACCCTGCCGGCCGGCATGCAACTGCGCAAGGTTTCCGACCAGCCGGCTGCGGTGAAGACTGGCGTCGGCGAGTTTGTCCAGGTACTGGTGGAAGCACTGACGATCGTGTTGCTGGTGAGCTTCTTTTCCCTGGGGCTGCGCACCGGAATGGTGGTGGCGCTGGCGATTCCGCTGGTCTTGGCGATGACCTTCGCTGCGATGTATTACCTGGGCATCGGTTTGCACAAGATTTCCCTTGGCGCGTTGGTGCTGGCGCTGGGGCTGTTGGTGGACGACGCGATCATCGCGGTGGAGATGATGGCCGTCAAGATGGAGCAGGGCTACGACCGGATCAAGGCGGCCAGCTTTGCCTGGACCAGCACGGCGTTCCCGATGCTCACCGGTACCCTGATCACCGCGGCGGGGTTCCTGCCGATCGCCACCGCGCAATCGGGCACCGGTGAGTACACCCGTTCGATTTTCCAGGTGGTGACCCTCGCGCTGCTCGCTTCCTGGGTGGCCGCGGTGGTGTTCGTGCCGTATCTCGGGGAAAAACTCCTGCCGGACCTGGCGAAGATTCACGCGGCCAGGCATGGCACCGCTGACGGCCAGCCGGACCCCTATGGCACGCCGTTCTATCAGCGAGTCCGGCGAACGGTGGAGTGGTGCGTGCGTCGACGCAAGACGGTGATCACCTTGACTGTGCTGTTGTTCGTCGGCTCGGTGGTGCTGTTCCGTTTTGTCCCGCAGCAGTTTTTCCCGGCGTCGGGACGACTGGAGCTGATGGTCGACCTGAAGCTGGCCGAAGGCGCTTCGCTGGTCAACACCGCGGAGCAGGTCAAGCGCCTTGAAGCGCTGCTCAAGGACCACGCTGGCATCGACAATTACGTGGCGTACGTCGGCACCGGCTCACCACGCTTCTACTTGCCGCTGGATCAACAACTGCCGGCGCCGAGCTTTGCCCAGTTCGTCGTCCTGGCGAAGACCATCGAGGACCGCGAGCCCCTGCGCAGTTGGCTGATCAGCACACTGAACGAGCAGTTCCCGACCCTGCGCTCGCGGGTCACACGCCTGGAAAACGGCCCGCCCGTGGGGTATCCGGTGCAGTTTCGGGTGACGGGTGAGCACATCGAAGAAGTCCGCGCGCTTGCCCGGAAAGTCGCGACAAAGGTTCGCGAAAACACCTACGTCGCCAATGTCCATCTGGACTGGGAAGAACCGAGCAAGGTGGTGTACCTCAACATCGATCAGGATCGCGCCCGCGCGTTGGGCGTCACCACCGCCAACCTGTCGAGCTTCCTGCAAAGCTCCCTCACCGGCTCCAGTGTCAGCCAGTACCGCGAGGACAACGAACTGATCGAGATCCTGCTGCGCGGCACCGTGCATGAGCGCACCGAGCTTTCACTGTTGCCAAGCCTGGCGGTGCCTACCGACAACGGCACGAGCGTTGCCCTGTCGCAGATCGCGACGCTGGAATACGGCTTTGAAGAAGGGGTGATCTGGCACCGCAACCGTCTGCCCAGCGTGACCGTACGGGCCGACATCTATGGCAAGGAGCAACCGGCGACGCTGGTGCAACAGATTTTCCCGACCCTGGACCCGATCCGCGCAGAGTTGCCGGACGGCTATCTGCTGGAAGTCGGGGGCACGGTGGAGGATTCAACCCGCGGGCAGAAATCGGTGAATGCGGGCGTGCCGCTGTTCATCGTGGTGGTGCTGACGTTGCTGATGCTGCAGCTGCGCAGCTTCTCGCGCACGGCGATGGTATTTCTCACCGCGCCGCTGGGACTGATCGGCGTCACGCTGTTCCTGCTGGTGTTCCGCCAGCCGTTCGGTTTTGTCGCCATGCTCGGCACTATCGCGTTGTCTGGGATGATCATGCGTAATTCGGTGATCCTGGTGGACCAGATCGAACAGGACATCAAGGCGGGGCTCGCCCCCTGGCAGGCGATCATCGAAGCGACCGTGCGCCGTTTCCGGCCGATTGTACTGACTGCACTGGCGGCGGTCCTGGCGATGATCCCACTGTCGCGCAGCCTGTTCTTCGGGCCCATGGCAGTGGCTATCATGGGCGGCTTGATCGTGGCGACGGCGTTGACGCTGTTGTTCCTGCCAGCGTTGTATGCGGCGTGGTTCAGGGTCAGGAAAACCTGACCCACAGGCGCACATCGAACCTGTGGCGAGGGAGCTTGCTCCCGCTCGGTTGCGCAGCGACCGCAAAAGACCTGGGGGCGCTACGCACCCCAGCGGGAGCAAGCTCCCTCGCCACAACTATTGTATTTGTCGGATAGGGCTCAGAGGGTGCCAAACACTTTCTTGGCCAAACTGGTCGCCGCGGCCGCCGGGTTCTGGCGGATCGTTGCTTCCTGCTTGGCGATCATCTCGAACAGACCGTTCAGCGCCTGCTCGGTCACGTAGTTCTCGACGTTGGCGCTCTTGGTGTCCACCACGCCGAGTGTCGCAGCCTGGCCGGCGAAGGCATTGTACTTCTGGACCAGGCCGACCTTGTCGGTGGCTTGCTTGACGATCGGCAGGAACTTCGCGCGAATCTGCTCGCGGCTGCTCTTGTTCAGGTATTGCGTGGCCGAGTCGTTGCCGCCGCTCAGAATGCCCTTGGCATCCGTCACGCTCATGTTCTTCACCGCATCCACCAGGATCGGCTGGGCCTGCACCACGGCGGCTTCGGCAGCCTGGTTCATGCTGGTTTCCAATTGGTCGACCTGAGCGCCCATGCCGAAGGCCTTCATCTTGCTGGCGACTTTACCGAGCTTGCCCGGCAGCTCGATCTTCACGTCGGGGTTGTTGCTGAAACCGCCAGGCTTACCCAGTTGCTTGACCGCGATCTGGGCGCCTTGGGTGAGGGCATCCTTCAGACCGCCCGTGGCGTCCTTCTGCGAGAGATCACCGAGCGACAGGGCCATGGCGTTGGCGCAGATCACCAGGCCTGCGCAGAGGCCGGTGAAACGGAGGGTAGGGCGGAGCATGGGCACTTTCCTTGAACGTTTGGAAAAGAATCAGCGTACGGCATTGCCAGGGATCTTCATATTCAGGGCGCCCGAATGCAACCAGGCGCCCAGGGTTCAGTCCGTAGCCGTTGGAACGCTCTGATCCGCCGCATCTTCGCTGCGATGCAACGCCACCTGGCGGATCGACAGACGAATTTCCGCCGGCAGCACCCGCTTGGCTGCGCCTTCAGCCAACTCGCCGAGCAGTTCGTGATAGCTCAGCTTGCCTGCTTCGTCGCGCCGCAGGACGTCGAGGTCGAGCATTGTCTGGATGAAGTGGCGGAACAGGCTTTTGTCGAAGAACTCCGGTGCGTTCAGCCCATGCAGGATCGACAGGCGCTGGGCCATGACGGTGCAGAGGTCCTCCAGTTCTTCGGCGCTGATGCTGTTCTGCCCGCTGTTGAGCAGCAGCGAGACGGTCATGTAGAAACGCTGCAAGGTCTGGGCGATGCTTTTCGACAGCAGCGTCAGCAGCACGAAATGCCGCGAACTCGGCGCCGGGCGCAGGTAGAGATCTTTTTCGAAACGCAGCAGGCCCTGCTCGACGAACGCGTCGAGCCACTGGTCGACCACCGCGTCCAGTTCTTCCAGCGACCAGCGGATGAACAGCTCCGATTGCAGGTAGGGGTACAAGGCACGGGTGTAGCGCAGGATCTGTTCGCGGCTCATGCGCGAGCTGCTCTGGAAGAAACTGGCGAGCAGCGCCGGCAGGGCGAAGATGTGCAGGACATTGTTGCGGTAGTAGGTCATCAGCACCGCGTTCTGCTCATCCAGATACAGAATCTTGCCCAGGGCGTCCTTCTGTTCCGACAGCAGGTCCATGCCTTTGACGTGCGCGATCAGCGCCTGGCCATCGCCTTCGGGCAAGGTGGTGTGAGGCGAGTATGGCACTTTGCGCAGCAACGCGAGGTACAGGTCCAGTACGCGGGCCATGGCGTGATCGTCCAGGGCCAGACGGCTGGTGGACAGCAGCGCGAGCGCGACCAGGTTGACCGGGTTGATGGCCGCGGCTTCGTTCAGATGGCGGGCGACACGTTCGCCGAGGCGGTTGGTGGTCGCGTTGAGCCAGTCGGGTTTGAACTGCGGCCCGAGCTCCTGCTGGCGCCAGCCGGGTTGTTCGCCGTCGAGGAACTCCGCCAGCTTGATTGGCTCGCCAAAGTTAACCGCGACCTGGCCAAAGCGTTGCTTGAGGGCGCCGATGACCTTGAAGATGTCGAAGATCGACTCCTTCTTTTTGCTCGCACCCCGCAGCTCACCGAGGTAGGTGCGGCCTTCCAGTACGCGCTCGTAACCGATGTACACCGGCACAAAGACGATCGGCATGCGCGAGGAGCGCAAAAAGCTACGCAGGGTAATGGCGAGCATGCCGGTCTTCGGTTGCAGCATGCGCCCGGTACGCGAACGGCCGCCTTCGACGAAGTACTCCACCGGGAACCCCTTGGTGAACAGCGTGTGCAGGTATTCGTTGAACACGGCGGTGTAAAGCGGGTTGCCCTTGAACGTGCGACGCATGAAAAACGCGCCGCCACGGCGCAGCAGGCCGCCGATCACCGGCATGTTGAGGTTGATGCCGGCGGCAATGTGCGGTGGGGTCAGGCCATTGCGAAACAGCAGGTACGACAGCAGCAGGTAGTCGATATGGCTGCGATGGCAGGGTACGTAGATGACTTCGTGGCCTTGGGCAACGTTCTGCACGCCTTCGATGTGGTTGACCTTGATGCCATCGTAGATCTTGTTCCAGAACCAGCTCAGCACCACTTCCAGGAAGCGGATCGCGGTGTAGGTGTAGTCCGAGGCAATCTCATTGCCATAACGCAGGGCCTGCGCCTTGGCTTTTTCGGCCGGGATCTTTTCCCGCTCGGCCTCTTCGAGAATGGCCTGCTTGACCAGCGGCTGGTTCAGCAGCCCCTTGACCAGGTTGCGCCGGTGGGAAATGTCCGGGCCGATAACCGCTGCTTTCAGATTGCGAAAGTGCACCCGCAGGATCCGCTGGGCCATGCGCACGGTGCGTTCATGGCCTTTGTCGTGCTCGATCAGTTCGCGCAAATGGATGGGCGCGGAGAACTGCACGCGGGTCTTGCGCCCGAGGATCATGATGCTCAGCAAGCGGCGCAGGCGTCCGGTGACCGCCCAGCTGTCGGCGAACAGCAGCTTCCAGGGGCTGGATTCGCTGTCGGGCGACTGGCCCCAGAAGACGCTGACCGGAATGATCTGGGCGTCCTCGGCGGCGTTGTGGGTCAACTCGTCGACCAGTCGCGTCAGGGTCGGCGGCGCACCGCGTTTGTCCTGGCGCCCGAGCCAGTCCGGCGCCGGCGTCAGGTAGAAAAACGCCGCCGGCTCCAGCAGGCCGCCCACCGAGACGGGCAGCACCGGACGTGGCAGGCCGGCCTTGGTGCATTCGGTGTCGAGCACCGCCAGATCGGTGAGCGAAGGATCTTGCAGGACGTAGAACACCGGACGACTGCGGTCGAGGTTGAGGGTGAAGGACGACTGGTTGATGGTCTCGGAGCGAACCCAGAGGTACAACAGTCGGCGCAGGGTGCCAAACACAAGACGGCGGAACGGGGAGCGGGTCATACGGCTTCTGCGTGAGTGGATAAGAGCAAGCGGTACTAGTGTGCCGGATTCACCGAAAATCGGCAAAAAAGCGGCGAAGTAAAGTCAGTTGAGAGTTTTTCCGGGTGTCATATACTCGGCCAGTTACTGCCCCGGCCTTCCGACGGATGGTGGGACGGCGGCTGAAACGCGTACGGCTTTCCCTCGAAAAGCCGGCTCAGAAAACAAGAACGGGAGTGAGCATCATGGCAACACGCGAAACTGGCAGTGTGAAGTGGTTCAACGACGCCAAGGGTTATGGCTTCATCCAGCGCGAAGGCGGGGCGGATGTGTTCGTCCACTACCGCGCGATCCGTGGCGAAGGCCACCGTTCACTGACCGAAGGCCAGCAGGTCGAATACGCGGTGGTGGAAGGGCAGAAGGGCTTGCAGGCTGAGGATGTGGTGGGGTTGTAAGCCGCATTCACTGCTACACAAAACCCATTGTGGGAGCGAGCTTGCTCGCGATAGCGGTGTATCAGGCAATACTTCATCAACTGTCACACCGCTATCGCGAGCAAGCTCGCTCCCACATAGGGTCACTGTTCACATGGATCTTTCATAGGCATGGCGATTGTGGCATGCCTCCAAGCCGTCACGCCGTCTTCCAGGTAATCTCTTCTTCCCCATCGGCGCTGATGCGAATCCAGCGATCCGCCGAATCCTCACCTTCTTCTTCCACCCACGACCCAGGCGCGCAGCGCACTTCGACGTTCAGCGCGGCGAAGGCGGCGCGGGCGCAGGCGATGTCGTCTTCCCACGGGGTCTGGTCACTTTCCAGGTACAGGCTGTTCCATTTGCCTACAGCCTTGGGCAACCAGGTCACCGGGATGTCGCCGGCCTTGCACTTGTACGTCTGACCTTTCTGCACCCAGTCGCTGCACGGGCCGAGGGCCTGGCCGAGCCAGGCGGCGATCGCCTTGTGGTCGACGTCGGCGTCCTTGAGGTAAATCTCGATATCGGGTTGGCGCATGGATGTCCTCACTGCGGTCTCGAAAAATCCATTCGCGGATTTAACTGGCCCCGGACAGTTGTCCGAAGCCCGGAATAAAAGAAGGTTACTGCAGAACGAAATAATCGTAGCGCATCGACACGCTCACCTCGAACGGCTCGGCCTGCTCGATCACGCTGGCGCGGCGTTCGGCGCTGGCGCGCCAGCCGTGGGGCGTCATCGCCAGCAGGTTGGCCCGATCCTGGCTGTTGTCGAGCGTGAGCTTGAACTCGAGGGTTTCACTGTGATCCAGCGCCATCCCCGACGGCACCAGGGCCAGGTGTTTGTCATCGGTGTATTCGCGAACCTCATCATACAGCCGCTCGCGCAGCTCCATCAGGTGGCCGCTGGTAGGCCCGACTTTCATCAAGCCGCCGCCGGGGCTGAGCAGGCGCTTGGCCTCCTGCCAGTCTAACGGGCTGAACACGCTGGCGAGGAACTGGCAGCAGCCGTCCGCCAGCGGTACCCGCGCCATGCTGGCGATCAACCAGGTCAGTTGGGGGTTGCGTTTGCAGGCGCGCTTGACGGCTTCGCGGGAAATATCCAGGGCGTAGCCATCGGCGTCGGGCAGGGCGTCGGCGAGTTGCGCGGTGTAATAACCTTCGCCACAGCCAATGTCCAGCCAGCGTCCGGGCGCACGTTCGGCGGCCAGTTCAGCCAGGCGCCGGGCGACCGGGGCGTAATGACCAGCGTTGAGGAAATCGCGGCGGGCCTCGACCATCGCCTGATTGTCGCCGGGGTCGCGGCTGTTTTTGTGCTGCACCGGCAGCAGGTTCAGGTAACCCTGCCGCGCGCGGTCGAAACGATGCCCGGCGGGGCATGCCACGCCGTTGTCCACCGCATTCAAGGGTTCATTGCAGATCGGGCAGGCGAGCATCAGGCGAGCAACTTGATGAGCGTCTTGTAGTAGATCTCGGTCAGCACGTCGAGATCGGCGGCCAGCACGCGTTCGTTGACCTGGTGGATCGTCGCGTTGACCGGCCCCAGCTCAACCACTTGAGTGCCCATGGTCGCGATGAAGCGACCGTCGGAGGTGCCGCCGCTGGTGGAGGCCTTGGTCTCGCGGCCGGTGACGTCCTTGATGCTCGACGACACGGCGTCGAGCAGTGCGCCCGGCTCGGTGAGGAATGGCAGGCCGGACAACGCCCAGTCGATGTGCCAGTCCAGTTGATGCTTGTCGAGGATGTCGGCGACCCGCTGCTGCAGGCCTTCGACGGTGGACTCGGTGGAGAAGCGGAAATTGAACACGGCTTCCAGGTCACCGGGGATCACGTTGGTCGCGCCGGTGCCGGAGTTGAGGTTGGAGATCTGGAAACTGGTCGGCGGGAAGAAATCGTTGCCGTGATCCCAATGCTCGGCGGCCAATTCGGCCAGGGCAGGCGCGGCCAGGTGGATCGGGTTCTTCGCCAAGTGTGGATAAGCCACGTGGCCTTGCTTGCCGCGCACCGTCAGTTTTGCGCCGAGGGAGCCGCGACGGCCATTCTTGACCACATCACCCACCAGCGTGGTGCTCGATGGTTCGCCGACGATGCACCAGTCCAGGCGTTCCTGGCGGGCCTTGAGGCGCTCGACCACGGCTTTGGTGCCATGGTGGGCCGGGCCTTCTTCGTCGCTGGTGATCAGGAAGGTGATCGAGCCCTGGTGATCCGGGTAGTCGGCGACGAACCGTTCGGCCGCCACCACCATCGCCGCCAGGCTGCCTTTCATGTCCGCCGCGCCACGGCCGCAGAGCATGCCCTGTTCGTCGATGACCGCATCGAACGGGTCGAGCTGCCAGGCCTGTACCGGACCGGTCGGGACCACATCGGTGTGACCGGCGAAGCACAATACCGGACCGTCATGCTTGCCATGGCTGGCCCAGAAGTTATCCACATCCTCGATACGCATGGGTTCGAGCTTGAAACCGGCGTCGCCCAGGCGCTGCATCATCAGTTTCTGGCAATCGGCATCCACCGGCGTCACCGACGGACGGCGGATCAGGTCGCAGGCGAGTTGCAGGGTCGGCGAGAGGTCGGCGTGGGCCGTCATGGAAACTCCGGAATATAGTATGGACGCAAGGCTTGTACTGGCGCGGGCTGGTTCGCGCAAAATGGCGGTTATCTTATAGCAAAACGATCGCCATGGGCCGCCGCTCCCCTCAGTTGGAACTCAAAACCTGTGGGAGCGAGCCTGCTCGCGAAAGCGATTTGTCAGTCAACATTTGATGCTGCTGATTCGACGCCTTCGCGAGCAGGCTCGCTCCCACAAGAAATTATCGGGTGGGAACATTTCGCGATCGGTCGCCTGAGGCTCGAATTACCACGGCAAAGCCCTATAATGCGCGCCGGTTTTTGGGGTAATGGTCATGAGTACAGAAGATCCACGGTTCGCCGGCATTGCCCGTTTGTATGGCATCGAAGGCCTGGAGCGCCTGCGGGCGGCGCATGTGGCGATTGTCGGCGTCGGCGGCGTTGGTTCCTGGGCGGCGGAAGCGATTGCCCGTTGTGGCGTGGGCGAGATTTCGCTATTCGACCTGGATGACGTCTGCGTCAGCAACGCCAATCGTCAGTTACATGCCCTGGACAGCACCGTCGGCAAGCCCAAGGTCGAAGTGATGGCCGAGCGGCTGCGGGGGATCAACCCCGATTGCACCGTGCACGCGGTGGCCGACTTTGTCACCCGCGACACCATGGCCGAGTACATCACGCCGAACATCGACTGCGTGATCGACTGCATCGACAGCGTCAACGCCAAGGCTGCGTTGATCGCGTGGTGCAAGCGCCGCAAGATTCAGATCATCACCACCGGCGGCGCAGGCGGGCAGATCGACCCGACGCTGATCCAGGTCTGCGACCTCAACCGTACGTTCAACGATCCGCTGGCCTCCAAGGTGCGCTCCACCTTGCGCCGCGACTATGGTTTCTCGCGCACCGTGACCCGTCATTACAGCGTGCCCTGCGTATTCTCCACCGAGCAATTGCGCTACCCGAAACCGGACGGCAGCATCTGCCTGCAGAAGAGTTTTGTCGGCGACGGCGTCAAGCTCGACTGCGCTGGCGGGTTCGGCGCAGTGATGATGGTCACCGCGACGTTCGGCATGGTCGCGGCGACCAAGGCTGTGGACAAGATCGTCGCGGGCGTGCGGCGTCCGGCGGACCGGCTTAAGCCTGAGGTTTGAAGGTGGGGCTGATGGCCTCATCGCGAGCAAGCTCGCTCCCACATTGGATCGGGCTGGATACAGTATTGCGTATATCCTGAGCCCCTGTGGGAGCGAGCTTGCTCGCGATGCTTTTTGGCGGTTATCCAGCCAACTCGCGCATCCGCTTCAACACCGCATTCAAGCCATTGCTGCGCGAAGGCGACAACTGCCGTGACAACCCCAACTGATTGAACCAGTCCGGCAAATCGACCTGGCGCAAATCCTCAGCCGACAACCCGTTGACCCGCGCCAGCAACAACGCCACCAACCCGCGTATCAAGCGCGCATCGCTGCTGGCGGAAAACTGCCAGTGCCCATCATGCAGCCGACCCACCAGCCATACCTGGCTTTCACAGCCGTTGACGAGGTTGTCCTCGCACTTGTCTGCATCGCTCAGCGGTGGCAAGCGATCGCCCCACTGCATCAGCAGCCGGGCGCGTTGCTCCCAGCCGGAGGCGTCCTGGAAAATCCGCAGTGCCGCAGCGGCATCGGCAGGCAGGCTCATCGCAGCATCTCCAGGGCCTGATCCAGCGCCTCGAAGAACCGTTCGATATCGGCGGAGTCGTTGTACAGCGCCAGCGACACACGAATCGCCCCGGAAAGCTTCAACTGCTTGAACAGCGGCATCGCACAGTGATGCCCGGCGCGCACGGCAATGCCTTGCTCGGTCAACAGGTGCGCCAGATCAGCGTTATGAACGCCTTCGACGCCGAAGCTGACCAGCGCCAGTTGTGGGTTGCCCACCAGCCGCACGCCGTTGCGCGCCAGCAGCCCGTGAAGCAGATAATCGTGCAGCGCGGTTTCGTGATCGATTACCGCCTGCCCGTCGAGATCGGACAGGTAGTCGAGCGTCGCTCCCAGGCCGATCACGCTGGCGGTGGGCGGCGTGCCGGCTTCGAAACCCAACGGCGCCGGGCGGAACGTGGCGCTGTGGTAATCAGCCGTTTGCACCATTTCCCCGCCGAACTGCCAATGACGCAGTCGAGCGAGGGCGTCGGTACGGCCGAACAGCACGCCCAGGCCTTCGGGACCGTAAAGCTTGTGGCTGGAAAAAACATAGAAGTCGCAGCCCAGCGCTTCCACATCATGGCGCCCGTGGACCACGCCCTGTGCGCCATCGACTACCGTCAGCGCACCTTGCGCCTTGGCCATCGCCAGCAACGCCGGCACCGGTTGCCAGGTGCCAAGCACGTTGGACAACTGGCTCACCGCCAGCAGGCGGGTGCGCGGACCGATCAGCCTGGTGGCGGCCTCCGTATCGATCACCCCGTCGGCATCCAGGGGCAGCACCACCAGCGCCAGCGAGCGGCGCTCGGCCAGTTGCTGCCAGGGCAGCAGGTTGGCGTGATGCTCAAGGGCGCTGATGACAATTTCATCGCCCGGGTTGAACAGGTGTTCCAGCCCATAGGCCAGCAGGTTCAGCGCCGACGTGGCGCCGTGGGTAAAAACGATCTGTCCGCAATTTCCCGCATTGAGCCACTGGGAAACCTTGAGTCGGCTGTCCTCGAACGCCTGGGTGGCCAGTGCGCCGGGCAGATGCTGCGCCCGGTGCACGTTGGCCGCGCCGTTGGCGTAGTAATGCGCCAGGGCGTCCATCAGGGCTTGGGGTTTCTGTGTGGTGGCGGCGTTGTCCAGATAGGTCTGGCCTTGCCGTTGCAGGGCGGCGAGGGCCGGAAAATCGGCACGCCAGGGGGATGGAATTAACATGCTTTCGGGCCCTGCTGGAGTTACGCCGGACCCTGTGGGAGCAAGATTGCTCCCACAGGTGAGGTGTGAAGCGGTTCAGTTATGCGCGTGCAGTGCTTCGTTCAGCTCGATGGCCGACTTGTGGGTCTTGCATTCCACTGCGCCGGTCTCGGAGTTGCGCCGGAACAGCAGGTCCGGCTGGCCGGCCAGGTCGCGAGCCTTGACCACTTTGACCAATTGGTTGTTCTCATCCAGCAGCGCAACCTTGGTGCCGGCGGTCACGTACAGGCCCGACTCCACGGTGTTGCGATCGCCCAGCGGGATGCCGATGCCGGCGTTGGCACCGATCAGGCAGCCTTCGCCAACCTTGATCACGATGTTGCCACCACCCGACAGGGTGCCCATGGTCGAGCAACCGCCGCCCAGGTCCGAGCCCTTGCCGACGAACACACCCGCCGAGACCCGGCCTTCGATCATCCCCGGCCCTTCGGTACCGGCGTTGAAGTTGACGAAACCTTCGTGCATCACCGTGGTGCCTTCGCCCACATAGGCGCCCAGGCGCAGGCGCGCGGCGTCGGCGATACGCACGCCGGCCGGAACCACGTAGTCGGTCATCTTCGGGAATTTGTCCACCGAGAACACTTCCAGCAACTCGCCACGCAGACGGGCTTCGAGCTGGTGCTCGGCCAGTTCGGCCAGGTCGATCGCGCCCTGGCTGGTCCAGGCCACGTTCGGCAGCAGTGGGAAGATGCCGGCCAGGTTCAGGCCGTGGGGCTTGACCAGGCGATGGGACAGCAGGTGCAGCTTGAGGTACGCCTCAGGCGTGGATGCCAGTTGCGCATCTTCGGCCAGCAGCGTGGCGACCAGCGGCTTGTGGCTTTCAGCCAGGCGGGTCAGCAGCTTGGCTTGCGCGGCGTCGACGTTGCGCAGCGCTTCAGCCAGTTGCGAGGCCTGGGCCGTGGTGAACGTGATGGCCTGGTTGCCTTCGCTGTAGCCAAGGATCGGCGCAATGGCGGCAACGATCTCGGCCGACGGGTTGAGCAGCGGTTGGGCGTAGAAGACTTCCAGCCAGGCGCCTTCACGGTTTTGAGTGCCGACACCGAAGGCCAGGCTGAACAGGGTAGTGGACATGAAAATTACCTCAACAAAATGGACTGGGCAGGCTTACTTGATCTCTGCCGCATAGATATCTGGCTTGAAGCCAATCAGGGTTCGGTCACCGAGATCGAGCACCGGGCGCTTGATCATCGAGGGTTGGGCGAGCATCAGTTCGATGGCTTTCGTCTGGTCGAGATCGGCTTTGCGTTCGTCGTCGAGTTTGCGAAAGGTCGTACCGGCACGGTTCAACACCACTTGCCAGCCATGCTCGTTGCACCATTGGGCCAGGTGCTCACGGTCGATGCCGGCAGTCTTGTAATCGTGAAAGTCATAATGCACCGCGTGTTCATCGAGCCAGGTGCGGGCCTTTTTCATCGTGTCGCAGGCTTTGATGCCGTAAAGCTTTAAGTGCTTGATTTCATTGGGCATGAATGCTCCCCCAAAACGTTCCCGGTATCGTCCTGAAAATCAGCCGACGATTATGCCACGTCGTTCCACTGCGTGCCTCGACTGTCGGCGGATCGGACGGTACGGAACCGATAGGCCAAGGCGACCACACAGCACAGGTGAACCCCAGCACTTTATTTCGCATAAGAGACTCCCCATGGATGCCATCTTACCGATACCGCTTCATGCCTTGACGAATCAATCCCAAGAAACACTCCCGCCCCAGCAACACGGCGTGCCGGCTCATTCAACAACGGCGAGCACCGGGACCGCTGCATCCGTCCCGATTGGCCCGGTCACGGCTGAACAGGACCTGGCAGATCGGGCGGGCGCCATCAAAGCCCAGCTCACCAGGGTTTTCGAGCCCCATATGAACGGCGCCAATCGCGAAGCCTTCGAAGCGCTGATCGACGATCGTTCGCGTACCTTGGCCAATGATGGGGAAACTGCGCAAAGCGTCGACGCCGTTCTGGCCAAGGGTTCGCGGCTGGATCGCGCGGCCCATGATGCTGTTGGATTCGTGCGCTCGGTTCCTTTCGGTGCCGCGTCCATCGCATTGGACTTCGCCCCAGCGGTAACGGGAAATGGCTCCATAACAGCGCCGTTGGCGTTGTCGGCGATTTCCGGCCTGGTCAGCAGTGCCGCCGATACCGTCGGCAATGGGCTGATGAAACGTGCGACTAGTGATACCCAATGGCTCGTTGCAGAGGATACCCAGCTGGAGCCGGTCATGCAGGAGGCGGCCCAGGCGGTGAAGCCGAGCCTGGCGACTCAGGCGATCGAAGGCAGCCTGACCTTCCAGACCTTTTCCGCGCGAAACGTACTGCGCACGGTTATCCAACCCATCGTGACGAAGACCGTCGATGCCCAGACGGGGAGCAAAGTGGACTCGGTGATAGCTGCCGTCGGTTCTCCGCTTTCCGGCATGGCCGCCTATGATCTGCAACATTCCATTGATAAATCGAAACATCGGGTTGGCCCGGAATACCTTTTGGGTCGCCACGACTGGCACCAGCGCTACAAGGACCTCAAGGGCTATGGCGTGGGCAGTGCCGCCATGGGAATTGCGAAGCGGGTCGGCAGCTTACCCCTGGACGCGGTGCGCGACGGCAGCAAATCGCTGCAAGCGCTGGTTACACCCACGGGGCTGGTCAGTGGCCTCGGTGCATTGGCCGGTGGTATCACCGCGATCGGCATGGCCCAGACGGCGGCTGTCAACGCGGCCAGGCGTGCCGGGGTTTCGCCGGCGGGAATAGCGGCGGCGGGCAAGGCGACCGTCACCGCGACTATGGCCCCTGTGGTCGCCGCATGGGTGACCACGGCTGTGATGACGCAGCCCTTGGCGGACAAGGCTTCCGCTGCGTTGGACAGGCTTACCACCGGGCCCGCGCATCCAGATGAGCTACAAGGCATGTTGCCCCTGGTCGAAACGAATGCGACCGAACGGCTCGGTAGTGATAGCGAGAGCGAAGGCGACGATATCGTGCCGGCACGCTCGACCCTCAATGCTGCGGAGCGGGCAGTTTAGCTTGGGTAGTGACCGGTCACGCCAAGCCCGGAGAAGTGTGGCGTGGCCGGACCCTTTGCGCTGGTGCCGAGGTACGCGACGAAGACATCTTGTGGCGGCCTGGCGGTGTCGCCGCGCTCCAGATCTGCTGGCATCCAAATTAGGGAGGACTGCGACATAGGTGTAACGGCCAGGCCAATGCCAAGCGGTTAACATGGCACTTCAACGGCAAGCTGTTGCCGGATGTGTGTGGCTGTTACTGGAAAGCTGTTATGCAAAGCGCCTATACCGTCCTGATCCTGTTGATGCTGGTGGGCGTCTCGCGCCTGGTCGGGCGATTGATCCCGCTGCCGCTGCCCCTGGTGCAGATCGCTGCCGGTGCCGTGCTGGCCTGGCCGTCGCTGGGGCTGCATGTGGCGCTCGATCCCGAGTTGTTCCTGTTTCTGTTCCTCCCGCCGTTGCTGTTCTCTGACGGTTGGCGCATGCCCAAGCGTGACCTGTGGCGCCTGCGCGGGCCGGTCCTGACGCTGGCGGTCGGGCTGGTGTTGTTCACGGTGGTCGGCGCGGGTTATTTCATTCATTGGTTGTTGCCAAGCATTCCGTTGCCGGTGGCCTTCGCCCTGGCGGCGGTGCTGTCGCCGACTGACGCGGTGGCCGTGTCGGCAATTGCCCGGGACCGCTTGCCCGCGCCGTTGATGCACATGCTCCAGGGTGAGGCACTGATGAACGATGCGTCGGGCCTGGTGACTTTCAAGTTCGCTGTGGCAGCGGCCATCACCGGGGTGTTCTCCCTGGCCAGTGCCAGCCTGACTTTTGTCCTGGTCGCTGTCGGTGGCCTGCTGGTAGGTGTGGCCCTGAGTTGGCTGGTGGGACGCTTGCGGGCATGGATGATCGCCCGGGGCTGGGACGACCCCGCCACCCATGTGGTGTTCATGTTATTGCTGCCGTTTGCCGCTTATGTGCTGGCTGAACGCCTGGGCGCCTCGGGCATTCTCTCGGCGGTTGCGGCTGGGATGATGCAGAGCTGGCTTGACCTGCTGCCGCGCCAGACTGGTACGCGGTTGCTCAATCGCAGCGTCTGGGCGCTGTTGGAATTTGCCTTCAATGGCTTGATTTTCTTGCTGCTGGGCTTGCAACTGCCGGACATCATCAAAGCCGTGACCAGCCACGAGACCACGTTGTGGCCGATGTTGTTCTACCGCTGCCTGGATGTGGTGGCGATTTTCCTGGTGCTGCTGGTGTTGCGTTTTGTCTGGGTGCAAAGCATCTGGCGCTTGTCCGGGCTGTTGCGCCGCTGGCGCGGCAAGGGCGAGTTGACCCTGGTGCCGACCGCGCGCTCTTGCTGGTTGCTGACGTTTGGCGGCGTGCGCGGGGCGGTAACGCTGGCGGGCGTGATGTCGGTGCCGTTGCTGTTGGGGGCGGGTGAGGCGTTTCCCGAGCGCGACTTGCTGATCTTCATCGCTGCGGGGGTGATTCTGCTGTCACTGGTCGCCGCTTGCATCGCTTTGCCTCTGCTGTTGCGCGGCGTCGAGAAGGGGCCGGACGATAAACGCCGCAACGAAGTCCGTGAGGCCTGGCGTAAAACCGCTGAAGCGGCGATTCATGCCTTGGAAGTGGAGGAACCGGCCGAGACAGCCGCGCCTGACGCGGCCACGGCGGCGCTGGCGGCGGAGGTCAAGGCGCGGCTGATGTCCGAGTATCGTCATCAGCTTGAAGTATTCAACGACTCGGCCGAAGCCCAGGCGCTGGCGTTCGAAATGGACCTGCTGGAGCGCCGGTTACGTTTGAAGGCGTACCGAGCGCAGCGGTTGGAGCTGTATCGCCTCAGTCGCCAGCACCAGATAGGCGATGACGTGTTGCGTGAGGTGCTGGCGGAGCTGGATTTGGCGGAGGCGAATTGTAAGCGTCCGCCCAACACACCTTGTGTGATTAAACGGGCGTCCACCTGTGTGGCAACAGCGCGGTAATCTCACTCGCCCGCTGCGTCGGCAGGCGTGTAAGAACATCCTTCAAGTAAGCATACGGATCATGCCCGTTGAGCCGCACCGACTGGATCAAACTCATGATCGCCGCCGCACGTTTACCGCTGCGTAACGAGCCCGCGAACAGCCAGTTCGAGCGCCCAAGAGCCCACGGCCGGATTTGATTCTCGCACCAGTTATTATCGATGGGCACAGCACCGTCATCGAGATAGCGCGTCAGCGCTACCCAGCGTTTGAGGCTGTAATCCAGCGCCTTGGCGATGGCCGAACCCTCAGGCACAAGCTGTCTTTGGGCGATCATCCAGGTATGAAGTGCGTCGGCGATTGGCGCCGCTTTTTCCTGCCGTATTCGCTGCCGATCACTCAGCTCCAGCTCTCGGACTTCTCGTTCAACTTCGTACAATGCCGCGATGTAGTGCAGCGCTTTTTCGGCGACCTGGCTCTTGTTGGTCGCGTGCAAATCGAAGAACTTTCGGCGTGCATGGGCCATGCAGCCGATTTCTGTAACGCCCAGTTCAAAGCCTGCCTTGTAGCCGGCAAAGTCATCGCAGACCAGCTTGCCGTTCCAACTGCCCAAGAAGGCTCGGGCATGTTCGCCAGCGCGGCTCGGGCTGAAGTCGTAAACGACCGCCGCTAGGTCGGAGAACTGACTGGTGGCATAGGCCCAGACGTAAGCGCGGTGAGTTTTTTTCGCGCCAGGCGTCAGCATTTGTACCGGCGTCTCGTCGGCGTGAACGACGCCGTGCGTCAGCACGGCTTCGCGCAGCGCATCAACCAGCGGTTGAAGTTGCACGCCGCAGTTGCCCACCCACTGCGCCAAGGTCGAACGGGCGATGGGCAGCCCGGCGCGGCCAAAGATTTTCTCTTGGCGATACAGCGGCAGATGGTCGGCGAACTTGGCCACCATGATGTGGGCCAGCAGGCCTGCGGTCGGGACGCCTTTGTCGATGACGTGCGCCGGTACCGGCGCCTGGATCAGCGTTTCGCACTGTTCGCAGGCCCACTTTCCACGGATGTGGCGCTCGACGGTGAACACGCCGGGCGTGTAGTCGAGCTTTTCGCTGGCGTCTTCGCCGATGCGCTTGAGGGCGCAGCCGCACTGGCAGTGGCTGTTGTCCGGTTCGTGATGGATCAGTGTGCGAGGAAACTGCGGTGGCAGCGGTGCGCGCTTGGGTTGCTGGCGCACTTTGGCTTCGACAGGTGCCGGTTGCAGCGCCTCAAGTTCGGCTTCGATAGCGGCGATATCCGTATCGATCAAGTCGTCGAGCAGGCTGGCTTGATCCGGGCTCAACTGCTCGCTGCGCTTGGCAAATTTGAAGCGTTTGAGCAGCGCGATCTCGTGGGCCAATTTCTCGTTGACCGACTTGTGATGAGTGATTTGCTTGTCCATCGTCTCGACGCGCTGGATCAACTGCGCCGCCAAGGCACGCAATTCTTCAGGGTTTAATTGATCGAGATTCGGATGCGAAGTCATGCAGCCGATTTTGCCAGAGAGGGCTAGTGGCGGCGATAGACTGATGGGCCAATTGCGCTGGCAAGCGCACTATGGCAGACAAGTTAGAGCACCGTGATAGCTCCTCCGGAACCGACGCGTTGCCAAGGTAAGCCGAGCACCAAGGCTTGAAGTTGCTCTGCATCCAACTCGACTTCAGAGCCGTGCCGCACGCCCGGCCAAAAGAAACGTCCTTGATTCAAGCGCCGGGCTGCAAGCCAAATCCCCAAGCCATCATGCACCAGCACTTTCATGCGATTGGCACGACGGTTGGCAAACAGATAAGCACAGTGCGGCTTCGCCGCACCGAACACCGCCACGACCCGCGCCAGCGCAGTTTCAGTGCCGGCGCGCATGTCCATGGGCTCGGTGGCGAGCCAGATGGAGTCGATGCGGATCATCGCAGCAGGTCTCGCAGGAAAGCAGAACACGCCGCTGCATTTTCTGCCGGCCAACTCACCACGACTACGCCTTTTGAATGCGGCACTTCGATTCGGATCGTGGCAGGAAGGGCCTGATGCATCGGCACCGGCGGCGGTGTCTTGACCGGGATGAAGGCGGTTTGAAGTGTCAGGTTTTTCTGCGCATGCACGCGTATCCATTTATGGACGAGGTTGGCGTTGAGATTGTGGGTCAACGCGACATTGGCGATCGAGGTGTCAGGCTGAGCGCATTCGGCGATGACCTGGGCCTTGAAGGACTTTGAATAGGAACGGCGTTCTTGTGGCATAGGCGTCCGCTTAAAAAGGCTAAAAATGGTGTCCACTTAAATTTAGGTGGACACCATCGCCTCAAGCGACGGTGTTAGGAAGGTGTGTTGCCCGGACGGTTACGGCGAATTTGGGGTTGGGTAAATAAATACTGGCCTCATTTCCCGAATAGCCTGGGGTCGATCACAGGCTCTATTAACAAACCTTGCTCGCGATGGGCATAGTCAAATACGAATGGTGGCGATCCTGTACTGCTATTTTTGGATTGCTTCAGCCGGCGAATCTAGAATCTTGAGCAGCATCTGATCGTGTTTCGCACGTGTTGTCGTGAGGTAGTAGTTTTGGCCCGATGTGCTTTACGAACTCACCCAGGTCGACCTCTGGTATTTCTTTCTCTTTGGTTGAGGCCATTTCTTGTCCTTGCTGGTTTGAAAAAGCCCGGCGGGCCGGGCTAGTATCAGGCAGCTTTTATTGGCTTTATCAGGCTTTCTGCTGGGATGCCGAACATATCGTGAAGCTTCCAGATCATGGGCAGAGTTAACGAGCGCTTACGGTTGAGCACCTCGTATACGCGGTTCGTTTTTCCGATAGCCGGAGCAAGATCGGCCGCGGTGAGTCCGGATTGCTCCATGCGAAACTTGATGGCTTCAATTGGGTCGGGCAGATCCACCGGGAAATGCTTGGCTTCATATGCCTCGATCAGAGTGACCATGACTTCGAAAGCATCGCCTTCCGGGGTGCCAGGTTCAGGCTCATTCTCAAACAGGGGAGAGATCTCTTTGAGAGCTACCCGGTATTCTTCATCGGTGCGGATTGGGCGAATGTTCATGATGATTACTCCATTTCCACGGTGTTTGCGTCGATCTCATCGTATCGGCGATGAGTGCCGACAAACTTGATGTACACAGCGCCGAAGCGGTAGGCAATGGCGACCACCAGGCGGTAGTCGTTACCCTTGATGTTGAACACCACGCGGCGACTCTTGAGAATGCTTGCGTTACCGTATTGCGCCTTGATGTCGTTTGGGTTGGTCCAAGTGGCTTTTTTGGCATCGTCAAGCCAAGCCTTAAGTTGCTGTTCGGAATCTGGGTATTTCTCCCAAAAGGCTTTCAGATGACTGAGGGCGATAATTCTCATGGGTGAGAATGTAGTCCCAGGGTGGGACTTTTGCAAGCATTCACAAGCAGCAGCCCATGACCGCAATTTGCTGTACGGGCAGCGTGTTGTATGGATCGAATGCATCAGACAGATTGAGTTGTCTGCTTTTAGGGCCGCTGCGCAGCCCGGCGGGAACAAGCTTCCTCGCCACGACAGCGGTCCGTTTCGGCTCGATAGAGCCATCAACCCCGGCGCTGGATGAATGCGCGGATTCGTTCCGCCGCTTCCACGCATTCGGCCAATGGCGCGACCAGGGCCATGCGCACGCGACCGGCGCCGGGGTTGACGCCATCCACATCGCGCGACAGGTACGAGCCTGGGACGACCGTCACGTGTTCCTGTTCGAACAGGTCACGGCAGAATGCCGCGTCGTCGCCGGCCACGTTCGGCCACAGGTAGAAGCTGCCGTCGGGGCGTTGCACGTCGAGCACCGGGCTGAGGATTTCCAGCACCGCGTCGAATTTTTCCCGGTACAGCGCGCGGTTGGCCCGGACGTGCACTTCGTCGTTCCACGCGGCAATGCTCGCCAATTGGGTCTGAACCGGCATCGCGCAACCGTGATAGGTGCGGTAGAGCAAAAAGCCCTTGAGGATGTCGGCGTCGCCAGCAACGAAACCGGAGCGCAGGCCCGGCAGGTTGGAGCGCTTGGACAGGCTGTGGAACACCACGCAGCGCTTGAAGTCCTTGCGACCCAGTTCGACGCAGGCGCTGAGCAGGCCTGGCGGCGGGGTCTGTTCGTCGAAGTAGAGCTCGCTGTAGCACTCGTCCGCGGCGATGACGAAGTCGTGCTCGTCAGCCAGGGCGATGAGCTTCTTCAGCACGTCCACCGGAATCAAGGCGCCGGTCGGATTGCCCGGCGAGCAGAGGAACAGGATCTGGCAGCGTTTCCAGATGTCCGGCGAGACGGCATCGAAATCCGGGTTGAAGCCGTTCGTGTCCAGGCATGGCAGGTAGTGTGGCTTGGCCCCGGCCAGGAACGCTGCGCCTTCGTAGATCTGATAGAAGGGGTTCGGGCTGACGACCAGGGCGTCATCGCCACGGTTGACCACGGTCTGGGTGAAGGCGAACAAGGCTTCACGGGTACCGTTGACCGGCAGCACATGGCGCGCCGGATCGAGCCAGCCGTCTGGCACGTTGAAGCGGCGCTCGCACCAACCGGTGATGGCTTCGCGCAGCTCGGGGATGCCAAGGGTGGTCGGGTACACCGCCATTTTTTCCAGATTGCCGGCCAGGGCTTCTGCCACGAAAGCGGGCGAGCGATGCTTGGGTTCGCCGATGGACAACGCGATCGGGCGCTTGTCCGGATTGGGCGTGACGCTGCCGAGCAAGGCGCGAAGCTTCTCGAACGGGTAGGGCTGGAGCTGGGACAGGGCGTTGTTCATCGGGGGCCTCGTTCAATGTGGGGCACTGCCCCTTGTGAGAGCGAGCCTGCTCGCGAATACGCTGTGTCAGTCGACAAAATCATTGACTGATCCGCGGCTTTCGCGAGCAAGCTCGCTCCCACAGGGGGAATATGTTCGTTCAGATGCTGATGCGCGTCAGGTTGATGTCGGGTTCCTGGTTGACGCTCAGGTGCCGCACGATCGCTTCCTGCAAACGGCTGCACAGCTGCGGGTCGGACAGCGGCTGGTTATGGGCGTCGGTGATGAAGAATACGTCTTCCACCCGCTCGCCGAGGGTCGCGATCTTGGCGTTCTGCAGCGACAGATCGAATTCCAGGAAAATATGGCCGACCCGCGCCAGCAGGCCTGGGCGGTCCGGCGCGCTGAGTTCCAGCACGGTGACCTGGCGCTGTGCGTCGTTGTGGATCGTTACCTGCGGCGCAAAGGCGAAATGCTTGAGCTGGCGTGGCACCCGGCGCTGGATGATGGTCGGGTAGTCCGCCGGGTTGCGCAGGGCTTCGGTGAGACCGTCGCGAATCTGCTTGACCCGCGCCGGGTTGTCGCCGATCGAGTCGCCGTCAGTGTCGAGCACGATGTAGGTGTCGAGAGTGAACTGGCTGCTGGACGTAATGACTCGGGCGTCATGGATGTTGAGGTTGAGCTGGTCCATCGCCGCCACGGTCACGGCAAAGAAATCGTGCTGGTCCGGGGCGTAGATGAAGATCTGCGTACCGCCCTCGAATTCGCGCTGGGTGGTTTCCTTGATCAATACCAGCGGCCCGCCATCGGCCGGCTGCTGGAGAATCGCATCGGTGTGCCAGGCCACATCGCCGGCGGTGTGGCGCAGAAAGTAGTCATCGCCCAGTTGCGACCAGAGTTGCTCGACATCATCCGGATCGGTGCCGCCGCGTACCAGGATGTCCAGGGCCGCGCTCTGGGTGCGGCGGATCTGTTCTTCGCGATCCACCGGGTTCTCCAGGCCACGGCGCAGGGCACGCTTGGTCTCGGTGTACAACTGGCGCAACAGGCTGGCGCGCCAGGAATTCCACAGGGTCGGGTTGGTGGCGTTGATGTCGGCCACGGTCAGCACGTAGAGATAATCCAGGCGGGTTTCATCGCCCACCGCCTGGGCAAAATCGTGGATCACCTGCGGGTCGGACAAGTCCTTGCGCTGGGCGGTGGTCGACATCACCAGGTGGTTCTGCACCAGCCAGACGATCAGCCGGCTGTCCCACACCGGCAACTGGTGCCGCTGGCAGAACGCCTCGGCATCCACCGCGCCAATCTCCGAATGGTCGCCTTGGCGGCCCTTGCCGATGTCGTGATACAGCCCCGCCATGTAGATCAGCTCGGGCTTGGGCAGCTTGGCCATGAGCTTGCTGGCCAGCGGGAATTTCTCCGACACCTGGGTGTACTGCAACTTGCGCAGGTGTTTGATCAGGTTCAGCGTGTGCGCATCGACCGTATAGATGTGGAACAGGTCGTGCTGCATCTGCCCGACGATGTAGCCGAACTCCGGCAGGTAACGCCCGAGGATCCCATAGCGGTTCATGCGCCGCAGGTTGCGGTGCACGCCGATCTTGCACTTGAACAGTTCGATGAACAGGCTGGTGTTGCGAATATCGTGGCGGAAGTCGTCATCGATCAGGTGACGGTTTTCCCGCAGCAGGCGGATGGTGTCGGCGCGCACACCCTTGATTTCCGGCTGCTGGGCCATGAGCACGAAAATCTCGAGCATGGCGAACGGCGTGCGGCGAAACACGTTGGCGTGGCGCGCCTCGATGTAGCCGTCGTGCAACTGGAACCGGGAATTGATCGGCTGCGGCGGCGCCTCGTCTTCCGGCGCGAGGATGACTTCCTCGAAGTGCTGGATGATCAGTTCGCTGAGCTGGGCGATGCTCATCACCACGCGATAGTACTGCTGCATGAAGTTTTCGATGGACTGCTTGGCGTCCTGGCCTTCGAAACCCAGCAGGCCGGCGATGGAGCGCTGGTGATCGAACAGCAGGCGATCCTCGGAGCGCCCGGCGAGCATGTGCAACGCGTAGCGGACCTTCCAGAGGAATTCCTGGGAGGAGGCCAGCAGGGCGTTCTCGCTTTCCACCAGGAAGCCTTCGCCGGCCAGTGCGCGCAGGTTCAGCGTGCCGTACTGGCGACGGGCGACCCACAGGATGGTCTGGATGTCCCGCAGCCCGCCTGGCGAGCCTTTGACGTTGGGTTCCAGGTTGTACTCGGTATCGTTGTACTTGTGATGGCGAGCCTTCTGCTCGGCGCGCTTGGCAAGGAAAAAGTCCTTGCTCGGCCACATGTGCGCCGTGCTGGTGACGTCGAGCATGCGCTGGCGTAAGCGCTCGGGGCCGGCAATGGTGCGGCTTTCCATCAGGTTGGTGATCACCGTGAGGTCGGCGCGGGCCTCGTCGGCGCATTCCTGCACCGAACGCACGCTCTGGCCGACTTCCAGGCCGATGTCCCACAGCAGCGTGAGGAAACGCTCGATGGAATCACGGAAAATCTCGTGGTCGGCGCTCTCCAGCAGGATCAGCAGATCGATATCGGAGTAGGGGTGCAGTTCGCCGCGCCCGTAGCCGCCCACGGCCACCAGGGCGATGTCGGCGTCCTCGCTCCAGTTGAATTGCTCCCAGGCCTTTTGCAGGATGTTGTCGACGAACCAGGCGCGGTCCTCGATCAGCCGACGAATATCGCGGCCACTGCGAAAGCGCTGGTCGAGCACTTCGTGGGCCTGGCGGATCGCCTTCTTGAATGCCGAGATGGGGCTTGCCTTCAGGGCCAGTTCAGCCTGGAACTGGCCGCGGTCGAAGAGTTCGGGATCCACCTGCGGCATTGAATGGCTTTCCTTTCTATCTATATCTATCGGATCGGTCAGGCTGGGTTCTGATCAGGCGGAAACACGGGGAATGGTGTCATCGCTGCGCAGGGTGAAGATCTCGTAGCCAGTCTCGGTGACCAGCAGCGTGTGCTCCCACTGCGCCGACAGCTTGCGGTCCTTGGTGATGGCGGTCCAGCCGTCGCCCAGTACCTTGGTGTCGGCGCGGCCCTGGTTGATCATCGGTTCGATGGTGAAGGTCATGCCCGCCTGCAGTTCCATGCCGGTACCGGCGCGGCCGTAGTGGAGGATCTGCGGTTCTTCGTGGAACACCTTGCCGATGCCGTGGCCGCAGAACTCACGCACCACCGAAAAAACCGTTTTTCTGCGCGTGCTTCTGGATCACCTCGCCGATGTCACCCAGGCGGCAGCCCGGCTTCACCAGTTCGATGGCCATGTACATGCATTCCTGGGTGACCTTGGACAGGCGCTCGGCCCACTCCGGTACGTTGCCGACGTGGAACATGCGGCTGGTATCGCCGTGGTAGCCGTCCTTGATGACGGTGACGTCGATGTTCAGGGTGTCGCCATCCTTCAACGGTTTCTCGTTGGGGATGCCGTGGCAGACCACGTGGTTGATCGAGGTGCAGATCGACTTCGGGAAGCCTTTATAGTTGAGCGGAGCCGGGATGGCCTTCTGCTCGTTGACGATGTAATCGTGGCAGATGCGGTCCAGCTCTTCGGTGGTGACGCCCGGCTTGACGTAGTCGGCGATCATTTCCAGCACTTCGGCGGCGAGTTTGCCGGCGACACGCATTTTGGCGATGTCCTCGGGAGTCTTGAGGGTGACGGTCATACAGGCTCTCTCTGCGCCCGACGGCGCTGTTCAAAACGAAATGGGCGGCGGATGATGTCGTTGCGGCCCTGAAAAAGGCGATTCTACCAGACGATCAGCGCAAATCCGCGCCCGCGTGCATCGCTTCTCTCTATAAGGGTGCGTATTCCCAGGCAATGAACGGGCGGCGTGCAAGCGCTTCGCCAGGTTTTCAGAATCCGGGTTTCGTTTTAATCCTTGCTGTGGTATAAAATGCGCCGCTTTCCGGGGATGACCCCGTAAGCTTAAATCCACACACGTGTCGACACGATGACCTGGGTGCCTTCGGCTTTTACAGTCGCTGGTTGGTCATTGGGATACGTGGAGGCCAAACCCGACTTATCAAGGAACTATCATGTCCCAAGTCAACATGCGCGATATGCTGAAGGCCGGTGTGCACTTCGGCCACCAGACCCGTTACTGGAACCCGAAAATGGGCAAGTACATTTTCGGCGCGCGCAACAAGATCCACATCATCAACCTTGAAAAAACCCTGCCGATGTTCAACGAAGCACTGACCTTCGTAGAGCGCCTGGCCCAGGGCAAAAACAAGATTCTGTTCGTCGGCACCAAGCGTTCCGCTGGCAAGATCGTTGCTGAAGAAGCAGCACGTTGCGGTTCGCCGTACGTCGATCACCGCTGGTTGGGCGGCATGCTGACCAACTTCAAGACCATTCGCGCTTCCATCAAGCGTCTGCGTGACCTTGAAGTCCAGTCCGAAGACGGTACTTTCGCCAAGCTGACCAAGAAAGAAGCGCTGATGCGCACTCGTGATCTTGAGAAGCTGGACCGCTCCCTGGGCGGTATCAAGGACATGGGCGGTCTGCCTGACGCGCTGTTCGTGATCGACGTTGACCACGAGCGCATCGCGATCACCGAAGCCAACAAGCTGGGTATCCCGGTCATCGGCGTTGTCGATACCAACAGCAGCCCGGAAGGCGTTGACTACATCATCCCAGGCAACGATGACGCCATCCGCGCCATCCAGCTGTACATGGGTTCGATGGCTGACGCTGTCATCCGTGGTCGCAACAATGTAAATGGCGGCACCGAAGTCTTCGCTGAAGAAGCTCCGGCAGCAGCCGCTGAGTAATTGACGCCCTGGCGTTGACTCAGTAAGCAAAAAGGGGGCTTGGCCCCCTTTTTGCCACCTCGAAAACCACTTGTCGCCAGCGCAGCTACCTGTTTGTAACCTGCAGCGGTCTATAAGCAGTGGTTTTTCAGGAAGAATTGATCGCCCGTTCGGTCGGGTGGAATGGTTGAAAACCTATCCAAGAGGATTTTGAAATGGCAGAGATTACTGCAGCGTTGGTCAAAGAACTGCGCGAGCGTACCGGCGAAGGCATGATGGACTGCAAGAAAGCCTTGACCAAGGCTGGCGGCGACATCGAAAAAGCCATTGATGACATGCGCGCTTCGGGCGCCATCAAGGCTGCCAAGAAAGCCGGCAACATTGCCGCTGAAGGCGCGATCGGCATCAAGGATGACGGTAAAGCTGCCGTTATCATCGAAGTCAACTCGCAGACCGACTTCCTGGCCCTGCAAGACGACTTCAAGGCATTCGTTGCCGCCAGCGTCGAAAAAGCATTCGCCGACAAACTGACCGACGCAGCTCCGCTGATCGCCGCTCAGGAATCGGCTCGTGAAGCCCTGGTTGCCAAAGTAGGCGAAAACGTCAACATCCGTCGTCTGGTTCGCGTCGAAGGCGATGTTGTCGGTTCTTACCTGCACGGCAACAAGATCGGTGTTGTTGTGGCCCTCAAAGGCGGCAACGTCGAGCTGGCCAAAGACATCGCAATGCACGTCGCTGCCAGCAACCCTGAGTTCCTGCTGCCGTCGGAAGTTTCCGCTGACGCCATCGAGCGTGAAAAAGCTGTGTTCATGCAGCTCAACGAAGACAAGATCAAAGGCAAGCCAGCCGAAATCGTTGAAAAAATGGTTGCCGGTCGTATCACCAAGTTCCTGGCTGAAGCCAGCCTGGTTGAGCAGGCGTTCGTCAAGAACCCTGAAATCAAGGTCGGTGAACTGGCCAAGAAGGGCGGCGCTGAAATCGTTTCCTTCACCTACTTCAAAGTGGGCGAAGGCATCGAGAAGCCAGTAGACAACTTCGCTGAAGAAGTAGCTGCTCAGCTGGCTGCCAGCAAGCAATAAGACAGTTTGTATAACTGTCGCCCTGAAGAGGCTGCCCGCTCACGCGCGCAGCCTCTTTTCGGATAAGGATGCCGATTTATATTGGTTTCCTGTCGGAACTGGCTTACAAAGCCGTGTTCCGATGGCGCTGTGTCAGCGTCAAGCTAGAGTGAACGCAGGCTGCAAACAGCCCGCAACAGAATTTTTTGAAAAATACGCCGCAGGAGAGATTCGCAATGGCTCAGCAGGGCAGTGGTTATCAGGCTCGCTATAAACGCATTCTACTCAAGCTTAGCGGCGAGGCCCTGATGGGCTCGGAAGAGTTCGGGATCGACCCGAAGGTGCTGGACCGCATGGCCTTGGAAGTTGGTCAGTTGGTCGGGATCGGCGTTCAGGTCGGCCTGGTCATCGGCGGCGGCAACCTGTTCCGTGGCGCGGCGCTGAGCGCGGCGGGCATGGATCGGGTCACGGGCGACCACATGGGCATGCTGGCCACTGTGATGAACGCCCTGGCTATGCGCGACGCGCTGGAGCGTGCCAATATCTCCGCGATCGTGATGTCGGCGATTTCCATGGTTGGCGTGACCGATCACTACGATCGCCGCAAGGCCATGCGCCACCTCAATTCCAAGGAGGTGGTGATTTTTGCCGCGGGTACCGGCAATCCGTTCTTCACCACGGATTCGGCCGCGTGCCTGCGAGCGATCGAGATCGACGCCGATGTCGTGCTCAAGGCTACCAAGGTGGATGGCGTGTACACCGCTGACCCGTTCAAAGACCCGCATGCCGAGAAGTTCGATCATCTGACCTACGATGAAGTGCTGGATCGCAAGCTGGGTGTAATGGACCTGACCGCTATCTGCCTGTGCCGCGACCACAAGATGCCGCTGCGCGTTTTCAACATGAACAAACCCGGGGCCCTGCTCAACATCGTGCACGGTGGCGCCGAAGGAACACTGATCGAGGAAGGCAAGCAATGATCAACGACATCAAGAAAGACGCTCAAGAGCGCATGCAGAAATCCCTGGAGTCTCTGAACCACGCATTCGGCCAGATTCGTACCGGCAAGGCTCACCCGAGCATCCTCGGTAGCGTCATGGTGCCTTACTACGGCACTGACACGCCGCTGAGCAGCGTCGCCAACGTCACCGTGAAAGACTCGCGCACCCTGCAGGTCGTGGCTTTCGAGCGCAACATGCTCGCCGCTGTAGACAAGGCGATCCAGAGCGCCGGTTTGAACCTCAACCCAACCAACCTGGGCGAGCTGCTGCTGATCCCGATGCCGGCCCTCACCGAGGAAACGCGCAAAGGCTTCACGAAACAGGCCCGTAGCGCCGCGGAAGATGCGCGTGTTGCCGTGCGCAATATCCGTCGTGACGCGTTGGGTGAGCTGAAGAAGCTGGTCAAGGACAAGGAAATCAGTGAAGACGAAGAGCGTCGTGCCATCGCTGATATCGATAAGCTGACCAAAGAATCCGAGGCCCTGATCAGCAAGGCTACGGACGAGAAAGAAAAAGACCTGATGGCCGTATAAGGGTCTCGTTTTCATGGATAAGACCAAGCAGGCCGTGCCGTTCGCGGTACCGCGCCATGTGGCGATCATCATGGACGGCAATAACCGCTGGGCCAAGAAGCGCTTTATGCCCGGTGTTGCCGGGCATAAAGCCGGGGTCGACGCGGTTCGGGCGGTCATTGAGGTGTGTGCCGAGGCCGGGGTCGAGGTGCTCACCTTGTTCGCGTTTTCCAGCGAAAACTGGCAGCGTCCGGCCGATGAGGTCAGCGCCTTGATGGACCTGTTCCTCAAGGCGTTGCGGCGTGAAGCCAAGCGGCTCGACGAGAACAGGATCAGTCTGCGGATCATCGGTGATCGCTCGCGCTTTCACCCGGAACTGCAGGCTGCGATGCGCGAAGCCGAGACCGCCACGGCTGGCGCCGATCGGTTCGTGCTGCAGATTGCCGCCAATTACGGCGGTCAGTGGGATATCGCCCAGGCGGCCCAGCGCCTGGCGCGGGAAGTCCAGGCCGGTCACCTGCGGCCCGAAGACATCACGCCCGAGCTGTTGCAAACCTGCCTGGCAACCGGCGACCTGCCGTTGCCGGATCTGTGCATCCGCACCGGTGGCGAACATCGCATCAGCAATTTCCTGCTCTGGCAGCTGGCTTACGCCGAGCTGTACTTCTCCGACCTGTTCTGGCCGGACTTCAAACACGAAGCCATGCGCACTGCGCTGGCCGATTTCGCTTCCCGTCAGCGTCGTTTCGGTAAAACGAGCGAGCAGATCGAAGCTGGAGCCCGGGTTTAATGCTCAAACAACGAATCATCACCGCCCTGATCCTGTTGCCTATCGCCTTGGCTGGCTTTTTCCTGCTTGAAGGAGCCGGCTTCGCCCTGTTCATCGGCCTGGTCGTGACGCTGGGCGCCTGGGAATGGGCGCGGCTGGCAGGTTTTGTTGCGCAGTCGGCGCGCATGATCTACGCGGCAGTGGTCGCCGTCATGCTGTTCATCATGTACCTGGTGCCTGGCATCGCGCCGTGGGTGCTGGGGGCGGCAGTGCTGTGGTGGGCGACGGCAACCTTCCTGGTGCTGACCTATCCACGCACTACGCACCACTGGGCCAATGCCGCGACCAAGCTGATGATCGGCCTGTTGATCCTGCTGCCGGCCTGGCAAGGGCTGATCTGGATCAAGCAGGGCGCACTGGGTAACTGGCAGATCATGGCGGTGATGGTGCTGGTCTGGGGGGCTGACGTTGGCGCCTATTTCTCCGGTCGTGCCTTTGGCAAGCGCAAGCTGGCGCCGAAAGTCAGTCCGGGCAAAAGCTGGGAAGGTGTCTATGGTGGCCTGGCCCTGAGCCTGGTCATCACCGCTGTGGTCGGTTTTGTGCGGGACTGGACCGTCGCGCAATTGCTGATGGGCCTGTTCGGCGCGGCCCTGGTGGTTTTCGTATCGGTCGTCGGTGACCTGACCGAAAGCATGTTCAAGCGTCAGTCCGGGGTCAAGGACAGCAGTAACCTGCTGCCGGGCCACGGTGGTGTACTGGACCGTATCGACAGCCTGACCGCCGCAATCCCGATCTTCGCCGTGCTGTTGTGGATGGCGGCACCGTGAGTCGTCCTCAGCAGATTACCGTTCTGGGGGCCACGGGCTCCATCGGACTGAGTACCCTTGATGTCATCGGTCGCCATCCGGAGCGCTATCAGGTATTCGCTCTCAGTGGCTTCACCCGTCTGAGCGAGCTGCTGGCGCTGTGCATCCGCCACACGCCGCGCTTTGCCGTGGTGCCACATGCCGATGTGGCGCGGGCGCTGCAGGACGACCTGCGCGCCGCTGGCCTGCAAACCCGTGTGCTGGTGGGGGAGGAGGGCCTTTGCCAGGTGGCTTCCGACCCTGAAGTCGACGCCGTGATGGCGGCAATCGTAGGGGCGGCTGGCTTGCGTCCGACGCTGGCGGCGGTGGAGGCTGGCAAGAAAATCCTGCTGGCGAACAAGGAAGCGCTGGTGATGTCCGGTGCACTGTTCATGCAGGCGGTGCGCAAAAGCGGCTCGGTACTGCTGCCCATCGACAGCGAACACAATGCGATTTTCCAATGCATGCCGCAGGATTTTTCCCGCGGCCTGGGGGCGGTCGGCGTTCGGCGGATTCTTCTGACAGCGTCTGGCGGCCCATTCCGGCAGACACCCCTGGAAGAATTGGTGCATGTTTCGCCCGAGCAGGCTTGCGCCCACCCGAACTGGTCCATGGGACGCAAGATTTCCGTGGACTCCGCCAGCATGATGAACAAGGGGCTGGAGCTGATCGAGGCCTGCTGGCTGTTCGATGCCCGGCCGTCCCAGGTCGAGGTGGTGATCCATCCACAAAGCGTGATCCACTCCCTGGTGGATTATGTCGATGGTTCGGTCCTCGCCCAGCTGGGGAACCCGGACATGCGTACGCCGATCGCCAATGCGCTGGCCTGGCCGGAGCGGATCGATTCGGGGGTGGCGCCGCTGGACCTGTTTGCCATCGCCCGTCTGGATTTCCAGGCGCCCGATGAGCAGCGGTTTCCTTGCCTGCGCCTGGCTCGGCAGGCGGCCGAGGCCGGCGACAGTGCCCCGGCCATGCTTAACGCGGCCAACGAAGTGGCGGTCGCAGCGTTTCTCGATGGGCGTGTCCGTTACCTCGAGATCGCGAGTATCATCGAGGAGGTCTTGAATCTCGAGGCCGTGGTTTCGCTTGATGATCTCGATGCGGTATTTACCGTCGACGCCAGGGCTCGTGAGCTGGCGGGCCATTGGTTGAAGCGCCACGGGCGTTGAGACTGCGGTACCTTAGCCAGGGTTGTCCCGGGCAGGATTGTGGAGAAAACAGATGAGCGCGCTCTATATGATTGTCGGCACCCTGGTTGCGCTGGGGGTGCTGGTCACTTTTCACGAATTCGGCCATTTCTGGGTCGCGCGTCGCTGTGGCGTCAAGGTTCTGCGTTTTTCCGTTGGCTTCGGCATGCCTTTGCTGCGCTGGCACGACAAGCAGGGCACCGAGTTCGTCGTCGCGGCCATCCCGCTGGGCGGCTACGTCAAGATGCTCGATGAGCGCGAAGGCGAAGTGCCTGTCGATCAGCTTGACCAATCTTTCAATCGCAAGACCGTTCGTCAGCGTATCGCTATCGTGGCGGCGGGCCCGATCGCCAATTTCCTGTTGGCCCTGGTGTTTTTCTGGGCTTTGGCAATGCTCGGCAGCGAGCAGGTGCGCCCGGTCATCGGTGCGGTAGAGGCCGGCAGCGTGGCGGCTCGGGCCGGGTTGGGCGCAGGCCAGGAAATTGTCGCCATCGATGGTGAACCCACCTCGGGCTGGGCGGCGGTCAACCTGCAGTTGGTGCGCCGCCTGGGCGAAAGTGGCTCGCTGCAATTGCTGGTGCGCGAGCAGGGCTCGACGGCGGATTCGCCGCGAGAGCTGATTCTCGACAACTGGCTCAAGGGCGCCGACGAGCCGGATCCGATCCGTTCCCTGGGGATCCGCCCATGGCGTCCGGCGCTGCCGCCTGTGCTGGCCGAGCTCGATCCGAAAGGCCCGGCTCACGCCGCAGGTCTGAAAACCGGCGACCGATTGCTGGCATTCGATGGCCAGTCGGTGAATGACTGGCAACAGGTGGTTGATTCGGTTCGTGTACGTCCTGATACCAAAATCCTGCTGCGCGTCGAACGCGACGGTGCTTCAATCGACGTCCCGGTGACTCTGGCCGCCCGTGGCGAAAGCAAGGCGCCGACCGGTTACCTGGGGGCGGGCGTCAAGGCGGTCGAGTGGCCGCCGGAAATGATCCGCGAGGTCAGCTTCGGCCCTCTTGAGGCGATTGGCGAGGGTGCGCGTCGTACCTGGACCATGAGTGTCCTGACCCTGGACTCGCTGAAGAAAATGTTGTTCGGCGAGCTCTCGGTAAAAAACTTGAGTGGACCGATAACCATTGCTAAAGTGGCGGGCGCTTCTGCCCAGTCGGGCGTCGCTGATTTCCTGAATTTCCTTGCTTATCTGAGCATTAGCCTGGGGGTTCTGAATTTGCTGCCCATTCCGGTACTGGATGGGGGGCATCTGCTGTTTTATCTGATCGAGTGGGCGCGTGGTCGTCCCTTGTCGGATCGGGTGCAAGGTTGGGGGATACAGATCGGTATCAGCTTGGTGGTCGGGGTGATGTTGCTTGCTCTGGTCAACGATCTGGGTCGTCTGTAACGCTTCGCTGAATTGCGAATCTGCCGCATTTTGCGGCAGTTTGTTTATTGCCAGTTGGAATAAGAAAGGACTTCATGAAACGTCTGCTGCTAACTGCGGTTCTCACCGTATTGATGATCGCCGAAGTTCACGCCGAGTCCTTCACTATCTCTGATATTCGCGTCAACGGCCTCCAGCGGGTTTCCGCGGGTAGCGTCTTTGGTGCCTTGCCGTTGAACGTCGGCGAGCAGGCGGATGATCGGCGCCTGGTGGAATCCACTCGTGCGCTGTTCAAGACCGGCTTCTTTCAAGATATCCAGCTGGGCCGCGACGGCAATGTCCTGGTCATCACGGTCGTCGAGCGCCCATCGGTTGCCAGTATCGAGATCGAAGGCAACAAGGCGATCTCTACTGAAGACCTGATGAAAGGCCTCAAGCAATCCGGCCTGGCCGAAGGCGAGATCTTCCAGCGCGCGACCCTCGAAGGCGTCCGTAACGAGCTGCAACGCCAATACGTTGCCCAGGGCCGTTATTCGGCGACTGTCGACACCGAAGTCGTGCCGCAGCCGCGCAACCGCGTCGGCCTGAAGGTCAACATCAACGAAGGCACCGTCGCCGCCATCCAGCACATCAACGTGGTCGGCAACACGGTGTTCCCGGATGAAGACCTGATCGACCTGTTCGAACTCAAGACCACCAACTGGCTGTCGTTCTTCAAGAACGACGACAAGTACGCTCGTGAAAAACTCTCCGGTGACCTGGAGCGCCTGCGTTCCTACTACCTGGACCGTGGCTACATCAACATGGACATTGCTTCGACCCAGGTGTCCATCACCCCGGACAAGAAGCACGTCTACATCACTGTCAACGTCAACGAAGGCGAGAAGTACACCGTTCGTGACGTCAAGCTCAGTGGTGACCTGAAAGTTCCGGAAGACCAGGTCAAATCGCTGTTGCTGGTGCAGAAGGGGCAGGTGTTCTCGCGCAAGCTGATGACCACCACGTCCGAGCTGATCACTCGCCGCCTGGGTAACGAGGGTTACACCTTCGCCAACGTGAACGGCGTGCCACAACCGCACGATGAAGACCATACCGTCGACATCACGTTCGGCGTGGACCCCGGCAAGCGTGCCTACGTCAACCGCATCAACTTCCGTGGCAACACCAAGTCCGAGGACGAAGTGCTGCGTCGCGAAATGCGCCAGATGGAAGGTGGCTGGGCGTCGACCTACCTGATCGACCAGTCCAAGACCCGCCTGGAGCGCCTGGGCTTCTTCAAGGAAGTCAACGTCGAGACCCCGGCCGTACCGGGCGTCGATGACCAGGTGGATGTGAACTACAGCGTCGAGGAACAAGCCTCCGGTTCGATCACCGCCAGTGTCGGTTTCGCCCAGAGCGCGGGCCTGATCCTGGGTGGTTCGATCACCCAGAACAACTTCCTCGGTACCGGTAACCGCGTCAGCGTGGGCCTGACCCGCAGCGAGTACCAGACCCGCTACAACTTCGGTTACGTGGACCCCTACTGGACTGCCGACGGTGTGAGCCTGGGCTACAACGCCTTCTATCGCACCACCGACTACGACGAGCTCGACTCTGACATCTCCAGCTATGCGGTGGACAGCCTGGGTGCCGGCGTCAACATCGGCTATCCGATCAGCGAAACGTCGCGCCTGACCTTCGGCCTCACCGCCCAGCAGGACGAGATCAGCACTGGCCGCTATACCGTTGACGAAATTTTCGATTTCGTCGAGAAAGAGGGCGACAAGTACCTGAACTTCAAGGCGTCTGTTGGTTGGTCCGAGTCGACCCTGAACAAGGGTGTGTTGGCGACCCGTGGCCGTTCCCAGAGCTTGGTCCTGGAAACCACCACGCCTGGCAGCGACCTGTCGTTCTTCAAGCTCGACTACCGCGGCCAGCTGTTCCAGCCGCTGTCTGACAACTACACCATGCGCCTGCACACCGAGCTGGGTTATGGCGATGGCTACGGTTCGACCGACGGCCTGCCGTTCTACGAGAACTACTACGCCGGTGGTTTCAACTCGGTGCGTGGCTTCAAGGACAGCACCCTGGGCCCGCGCAGTACCCCGAGCCGAGGTGCAGCTGTCACTGGCAACCAGGGGACCATCCGGGATCCGGACCAGGATCCACTGCCGTTCGGTGGTAACGTCCTGATCCAGGGCGGTGCCGAACTCCTGTTCCCGATGCCGTTCGTCAAGGATCAGCGCTCCCTGCGTACCTCGGTATTCTGGGACGTGGGTAACGTATTCGACTCCAGCTGCGATAAGCCTACTAACAACAATGGCACGTCATCCAACGCAGAGTGCAACGACATCAGCCTGAGCAACCTCGCCAGCTCCGTCGGCGTCGGCGTGACCTGGGTCACCGCGCTGGGCCCGTTGAGCTTCGCGTTGGCGATGCCGATCAAGAAACCGGATGACGCTGAAACCCAGGTTTTCCAATTCTCCCTCGGTCAGACGTTCTAAGCGTCTGACCCAAGATAACGACAATGGATTTTGTAGGAGTACATCGTGCGTAAGTTGACTCAATTGGTTCTCCTGGCGACCGTACTGGTCGCAGGTCCGGCTTTTGCCGACATGAAGATCGCCGTCCTGAACTATCAGATGGCCCTGCTGGAATCCGACGCGGCGAAGAAATACGCTGTGGACGCCGAGAAAAAATTCGGCCCGCAACTGACCAAGCTCAAAGGCCTGGAAAGCAGCGCCAAGGGTATCCAGGATCGTCTGGTGGCCGGTGGCGACAAAATGGCCCAGGGTGAGCGCGAGCGCCTTGAGCTTGAATTCAAGCAAAAGGCCCGCGATTTCCAGTTCCAGTCCAAGGAACTGAACGAAGCGAAAGCCGTTGCCGACCGCGAAATGCTCAAGCAGCTCAAGCCGAAACTCGACAGCGCTGTGGAAGAAGTCATCAAGAAGGGTGGTTTTGACCTGGTGTTCGAGCGTGGTGCAGTGATTGATGTCAAGCCTCAGTACGACATCACGCGCCAGGTTATCGAGCGCATGAATCAGCTGAAGTAATCCATGACAGCGACTATCAAGCTCGGCCAGTTGGCCGAGTTCCTCGGCGCCACCCTGCGTGGCGACCCGGAGAAGGTCATCACTGGGCTAGCCACTTTGCAAGAGGCTGGCCCAGCTCAGTTGAGCTTCCTGGCAAATCCTCAATACCGCAAATACCTGGCTGATAGCCGGGCTGCCGCGCTGTTGCTCAAGGCCGGTGATGCCGAAGGGTTTGCCGGTGATTCGCTGATCGTGGCCGACCCCTACCTTGCGTATGCGCGGATTTCCCATCTGTTCGATCCCAAGCCCAAGTCGGCTGCCGGTATTCACCCGACTGCAGTGATCGCAGCGGACGCCGTGGTGGATCCCTCGGCCAGCGTTGGCCCGTTTGTCGTGATTGAAAGCGGGGCCCGGATTGGCGCCGGTGTGACGCTGGGCGCCCATTGCTTCATCGGCGCGCGCTGCGAGATTGGCGAAGGTGGCTGGCTGGCGCCCCGGGTGACGCTGTATCACGATGTGCGCATCGGCAAGCGGGTAGTGATCCAGTCTGGCGCAGTGCTCGGTGGCGAAGGCTTCGGTTTTGCCAATGAGAAAGGCGTCTGGCAAAAGATTGCCCAGATCGGTGGCGTAACCGTCGGCGATGACGTGGAGATCGGCGTCAACACCGCCATCGACCGTGGCGCGCTGGCCGATACGGTCATTGGCAATGGCGTCAAACTCGACAACCAGATCCAGATCGCCCACAACGTCCAGGTCGGTGACCACACCGCCATGGCCGCCTGCGTGGGCATCTCCGGCAGTACCAAAATCGGCAAGCACTGCATGCTGGCCGGTGGCGTGGGCCTGGTGGGCCATATCGATATCTGTGACAACGTGTTCCTGACCGGAATGACCATGGTGACCCACTCGATTACCGAGCCAGGTGCCTATTCTTCCGGCACAGCCATGCAACCGGCAGCCGAGTGGCGCAAGAGCGCGGCGCGTATCCGCCAGCTCGACGACATCGCGCGGCGCCTCAAGCAGGTGGAAAAGCGTGTAGGGGACGTGACCCCTGGCGGTAATGCTTCATCAGATGGCTGATACCATTTCCATATCAAGTGTGCACAGCCGCTAGGCCCTGGCCTCCTTGATTTGCTAGCGGGGTGCGCGTCAATCGTGCGCTCCCAATCTTTACATAGGCTTCCCCCCGAAATGATGGACATCAACGAGATTCGCGAATACCTGCCTCACCGTTACCCGTTCCTGCTGGTGGATCGGGTCGTGGACCTGGATGTTGAAGGCAAGCGCATTCGCGCCTACAAGAATGTCAGCATCAACGAACCCTTCTTCAATGGTCACTTCCCCGCGCATCCAATCATGCCGGGCGTATTGATCATCGAGGCGATGGCTCAGGCTGCCGGGATCCTTGGTTTCAAAATGCTCGACGTGAAGCCTGCCGACGGTACGCTTTACTACTTTGTTGGCTCGGACAAGCTGCGCTTCCGCCAGCCGGTCACTCCGGGCGATCAGTTGATCCTCGAAGCCAGGTTCATCAGTTGCAAGCGCCAGATCTGGAAATTCGAATGTCAGGCTTCGGTCGATGGCAAGCCGGTCTGCTCCGCTGAAATCATCTGTGCGGAACGCAAGCTATGAGTTTGATTGACCCTCGCGCAATCATCGATCCGACGGCCGTACTGGCCGCCGATGTCGAGGTTGGCCCTTGGTCGATCATCGGCGCAGGTGTGGAAATCGGCGAGGGCACGGTGATCGGGCCCCATGTGATCCTCAAGGGGCCGACCCGGATCGGCCGGCACAACCGCATCTACCAGTTCTCATCGGTAGGCGAGGACACGCCCGACCTCAAGTACAAAGGTGAAGAAACCCGCCTGGTGATTGGCGATCACAACGTGATCCGCGAAGGCGTGACGATTCACCGTGGCACCGTCCAGGACCGTTCCGAAACGACGCTGGGCGACCATAACCTGATCATGGCCTATGCCCACATCGGCCACGACAGTGTCATCGGCAACCATTGCATCCTGGTCAACAACACCGCGTTGGCCGGACATGTGCACGTGGACGACTGGGCGATCCTGTCCGGTTTCACCCTGGTCCATCAGTATTGCCACATTGGCGCCCATAGCTTCTCCGGCATGGGCACCGCCATCGGCAAGGACGTCCCTGCCTACGTCACCGTGTTCGGCAATCCGGCCGAGGCTCGCAGCATGAACTTCGAAGGCATGCGTCGGCGTGGTTTCAGCGAAGAGGCCATAACTGCCCTGCGTCGCGCCTACAAGGTTGTGTATCGCCAGGGCCTGACGGTCGAGCAGGCGCTCGCCGAACTGGCCGAGGCAGCGGCACAGTTTCCGGAAGTCGCAATATTCCGCGATTCCATCCTGTCTTCGACCCGCGGCATCACCCGCTGATCATGGCGAACCTGCGTATCGCACTGGTGGCGGGCGAAGCTTCCGGTGACATCCTGGGCGCCGGCCTGATGCTCGCGCTCAAGGCGCAGCACCCGGCGGTCGAGTTCATCGGGGTGGGTGGGCCATTGATGGAAGCCGAGGGACTGGTGTCCTACTTCCCGATGGAGCGCCTGTCGGTGATGGGGCTGGTGGAAGTGCTCGGCCGCTTGCGTGAGCTGCTGGCCCGGCGCAAGAAGCTGATCCAGACGCTGATCGAAGAAAAACCGGATGTGTTCATCGGTATCGATGCGCCGGATTTCACCCTCAATATCGAACTCAAGCTGCGCCAGGCAGGGATCAAGACCGTGCATTACGTCAGCCCGTCGGTCTGGGCCTGGCGACAGAAGCGCGTGTTGAAGATCCGCGAGGGCTGCGACCTGATGCTCACGCTGCTGCCGTTCGAAGCCCGGTTCTACGAAGAAAAAGGCGTGCCCGTGCGATTTGTCGGTCACACCCTGGCCGACACCATTCCCCTGGAGGCGGACCGCGAGGCGGCTCGCCAGGCGCTGGGCCTGGCCGCGGGCCCGCTGGTGGCGTTGATGCCCGGTAGCCGAGGCGGCGAAGTGAGTCGCCTGGGCGGGCTGTTCTTCGACGCCGCCGAGCGTCTGCGGGCGATGCGTCCGGACGTACGATTCATCTTGCCGTGCGCCAGTCCACAGCGGCGGGTCCAGCTCGAAGCGCTCCTGGCCGATCGCGATTTGTCGGTCACGCTGCTTGACGGCCAATCCCATCAAGCGCTGGCGGCCTGCGATGCCGTGTTGATTGCCTCCGGCACTGCTACCCTTGAGGCATTGTTGTACAAGCGCCCGATGGTGGTTGCCTATCGCCTGGCGCCGTTGACGTTCTGGATTCTCAAGCGCATGGTCAAGAGCCCTTACGTTTCCCTGCCGAACCTGCTGGCCCAGCGCCTGCTGGTGCCTGAACTGCTGCAGGATGACGCGACCGCCGAGTCCCTGGCCAGCACGCTTTTGCCGTTGATCGATGGCGGCGAGGAACAGACCCGGGGTTTTGACGAAATCCACCGTACCTTGCGTCGCGATGCTTCCAACCAGGCAGCAGACGCGGTACTGACCTTGATCGGCGCCAGACGATGAGCAACGTGAAGCTGCAGATGGGCCTGGATTTCAACCTGGTCGCCGAAGTCGAAGAGTTGGTCGCGGGTGTTGATGAGGTGGGCCGTGGCCCGTTGTGCGGTGCGGTGGTGACGGCGGCGGTGATCCTCGATCCGAAGCGGCCGATCCTGGGGCTCGATGACTCCAAGAAGCTCACCGAGGCCCGGCGTGAAAAACTCTACGACGAGATCTGCGAAAAAGCCTTGAGCTGGTGCATTGCCCGGGCCGAGGTCGAAGAGATCGACGAGTTGAACATCCTGCATGCCACCATGCTGGCGATGCAGCGGGCGGTACACGGCCTGCACGTCACGCCGAAGCTGGCGATGATCGACGGCAACCGTTGCCCCCAGCTGTCGATGCGCGCTGAAGCGGTCATCCAGGGCGACGGCAAGGTGCCGGCTATCGCAGCGGCCTCGATCCTGGCCAAGGTCAGCCGCGACCGGGAAATGGCCGCGTTCGAATTGATTTACCCGGGCTATGGCATCGGCAGCCACAAGGGCTATCCGACCCCCGTTCATCTGGAGGCCTTGGCGCGCCTCGGGCCGACGCCCATCCACCGGCGCTCGTTCGCCCCGGTGCGGCTGGCTTATGAAGCCCGTGATGGGTTGATCGAAAGCGAGGGGTTCACCTGATTCATCGTGGCGAGGGAGCTGCTCCCGCTTGGGTGCGAAGCGCCCATAAGAAGGGGCTGCTGCGCAGCCCAGCGGGAGCAAGCTCCCTCGCCACGGGTTCGAGTGGACAGCGCGGTTGCTGGCTGATGTTTTACCCAAGGCCCGGTACAATCCGGGCCTTGTTGTTTTCATGACTTAACGCAGGATCACTATGCCGGCTTCATTCGTTCATCTACGCCTGCACACTGAATATTCCCTGGTCGACGGCCTGGTGCGGATCAAGCCATTGGTCAAGACCCTGGTCGGCATGAACATGCCTGCCGTGGCCGTTACCGACCAGAACAACATGTGTTCGCTGGTCAAGTTCTACAAGAACGCCATGGGCGCCGGGATCAAGCCGATCTGCGGTGCCGACCTGTGGCTGGCGAACAAGGACCCGGATGCGCCGCTGAGCCGTATCAGCCTGCTGGTGATGAACGCCGTCGGCTACCGCAACCTCACCGAGCTGATTTCCCGCGGCTTTATCGAGGGCCAGCGCAATGGCTCGATCATCATCGAGCGCGAGTGGGTGGCCGAGGCGAGCGAAGGCCTGATCATGCTGTCGGCGGCCAAGGAAGGTGAGATCGGCCTGGCCCTGCTCAGCGACAACACCGAGGAAGCCGAGCAACTGGCTCGCGACTGGATGACGGTGTTCCCGGACCGCTTCTATATCGAGGTGCAACGCACCAACCGTCCGAATGACGAAGAGCACCTGCACGCCGCCGTGGCCCTGGCCGACAAGCTGGGCGCGCCGCTGGTGGCGACCAACGACGTGCGGTTCATCAAGCAGGAAGATTTCGAAGCCCACGAAACCCGTGTCTGCATCGGTGAGGGGCGGGCCCTTGATGATCCTCGTCGGTCAAAGAACTACAGCGACCAGCAGTACCTCAAGAGCGCCGAGGAGATGGCGGAGCTGTTCAGCGACCTGCCCGAAGCGCTGGAAAACACCGTCGAGATTGCCAAGCGCTGCAACATCGAAGTGAAGCTGGGCAAGCACTTCCTGCCCAACTTCCCGATTCCCGATGGCATGACCATCGATGAGTATTTTCGCAAGGTGTCGTTCGACGGCCTGGACGAGCGCCTCAAGGTCCTGCTGCCCAAGGACACCACCGAAGATTACGAAGCCAAGCGCCAGGTCTATGTCGACCGGCTGAATTTCGAGCTGGATATCATCATCCAGATGGGCTTCCCCGGTTACTTCCTGATCGTGATGGATTTTATCCAGTGGGCCAAGAGCAACGGCGTGCCCGTCGGCCCAGGGCGGGGGTCGGGTGCCGGGTCGCTGGTGGCCTATGTGCAGAAGATCACCGACCTCGACCCGCTGGAATATGACCTGCTGTTCGAACGTTTCCTCAACCCGGAACGGGTCTCCATGCCCGACTTCGACGTCGACTTCTGCATGGACGGTCGCGACCGGGTGATCGATTACGTCGCCGAGAAGTACGGCCGCAACGCGGTAAGCCAGATCATCACCTTCGGTTCCATGGCCGCCAAGGCGGTGGTGCGTGACGTGGCGCGGGTGCAGGGCAAGTCCTACGGCCTGGCGGATCGCCTGTCGAAGATGATCCCCTTCGAAGTCGGCATGACCCTGGAAAAAGCCTACGAGCAGGAAGAGATCCTGCGCGATTTCATCAAGGTCGATGAGGAAGCGGCGGAAATCTGGGAGATGGCGCGCAAGCTCGAAGGCGTGGTGCGTAACGTCGGCAAGCACGCCGGTGGCGTGGTGATCGCGCCGACCAAACTGACTGACTTTTCGCCGATCTATTGCGACGAAGAGGGCGACGGCCTGGTGACCCAGTTCGACAAGGATGACGTCGAGGCGGCCGGCCTGGTGAAGTTCGACTTCCTCGGCCTGCGGACCCTGACGATCATCGATTGGGCGCTCAAGACCATCAACCGCGACCGGGCCAAGGTCGGCGAAGAGCCGCTGGACATCGCGTTTATTCCGCTGGACGACAAGCCGACCTACAGCCTGTTGCAAAAAGCCGAAACCACCGCGGTGTTCCAGCTTGAATCGCGCGGCATGAAGGAGCTGATCAAGAAGCTCAAGCCCGACTGCCTCGAAGACCTGATCGCACTGGTGGCCCTGTTCCGTCCGGGCCCTCTGCAATCGGGCATGGTCGATGACTTCATCAACCGCAAGCACGGGCGCGCCGAGCTGGCGTACCCGCACCCCGACTACCAGTATGACGGCCTCAAGCCGGTGCTGGCGCCGACCTACGGCATCATCCTGTATCAGGAACAGGTGATGCAGATCGCCCAGGTGATGGCCGGTTATACCCTCGGCGGCGCGGACATGCTGCGTCGAGCCATGGGTAAGAAAAAGCCCGAGGAGATGGCCAAGCAACGCGGGGGTTTCATCGAGGGTTGTGCGAACAACGGCATCGATGCGGACCTGGCGGGCAACATCTTCGACCTGGTGGAAAAGTTCGCCGGCTACGGCTTCAACAAATCCCACTCCGCCGCCTATGGCCTGGTTTCGTACCAGACCGCGTGGCTGAAGGCGCACTACCCGGCGCCGTTCATGGCCGCGGTACTCTCGGCGGACATGCACAACACCGACAAGGTCGTGACCTTGATCGAAGAAGTGCGGACCATGAAGCTGCGCCTCGACGCGCCGGATGTGAACGCTTCGGAGTTCAAATTCACGGTCAACGACGAAGGCCGCATCATCTACGGTCTTGGCGCGATCAAGGGCGTGGGCGAGGGTCCGGTGGAGGCGATCACCGAAGCGCGCCAGGACGGGCCGTTCAAGGACCTGTTCGATTTTTGCGCGCGGGTCGACCTCAAGCGCATCAACAAGCGCACCCTCGACGGGCTGATCCGCAGTGGCGCGCTGGACCGCTTGGGCCCGTACTTCCAGGATGAGCCCAAGGCCTACCAGGCCAACATCGACCGCAACCGCGCGGTGTTGCTGGCGGCGATGGAGGAGGCGATCAAGGCTGCTGAGCAGACCGCCCGTACCCACGACAGCGGCCACGCCGACCTGTTTGGCGGGCTGTTTGTCGAGGAAGACGCCGATGTGTATGCCAACCATCGCAAGGCCAAGGAGCTGACCCTCAAGGAGCGCCTCAAGGGCGAGAAAGATACCTTGGGCCTGTACCTGACCGGCCACCCGATCGACGAATACGAGGGCGAAATCCGCCGCTTCGCTCGCCAGCGCATCATCGACCTCAAGCCCGCTCGCGATACGCAAACCGTCGCCGGCATGATCATCGCCCTGCGGGTAATGAAGAACAAAAAGGGCGACAAGATGGGCTTCATCACCCTCGACGACCGCTCCGGGCGTATCGAAGCGTCGTTGTTTGCCGATGCGTTCCATTCGGCGCAGTCGCTGTTGCAGACCGATGCAATGGTTGTGGTGGAAGGCGAGGTCAGCAACGACGACTTCTCCGGTGGCCTGCGGCTGCGGGTCAAGCGGGTGATGAGCATGGAGGATGCCCGTACCAACCTGGCCGAGAGCCTGCGCCTGAAGTTGCAGACCCAAGACCTCAAGGGCGATCAGCTACGCTGGTTGGGCGAGTTGTTCAAGCGCCACCGTGGTGCGTGCCCGATCACTATGGAATACGTGCGCCCCGATGCCAAGGCCGTGCTGCAGTTCGGCGAGGGCTGGCGGATCGACCCGGCGGATGCGTTGATTCAAGCCTTGCGTGACCAGTTCGGCAAAGACAACGTCTTCCTCCAATACCGTTGACGGCCAGGGGCCACTCCTGAACCTGGAGCGCCCCTGACCTCGACTCGAATTTTTAATCTCGACCTGAACGCGCCTCTCCCTTAAGGTAGGCGCGAATAGACAACCGGCCGGCCCAAGCTCACTTGGTCGTCGACCCAAGACGGACGCCTATGAACCCGAATTTTCTAGATTTCGAACAGCCGATCGCCGACCTTCAAGCCAAGATCGAAGAGTTGCGCTTGGTCGGTAACGACAATTCGCTGAATATCGGCGATGAAATCTCTCGGCTGCAGGACAAAAGCCGCACGCTGACCGAAGACATCTTCGGCAAGCTGACCAGCTGGCAGATCGCGCGTCTGGCGCGGCATCCGCGTCGTCCCTACACCTTGGACTACATTGAACACATCTTCACCGAGTTCGATGAGCTTCACGGCGACCGTCACTTCTCCGATGACGCCGCGATCGTCGGCGGTGTCGCCCGTCTGGATGACCAGCCGGTGATGATTATCGGCCACCAGAAAGGCCGCGAAGTGCGCGAGAAAGTACGCCGCAACTTCGGCATGCCGCGTCCGGAAGGCTACCGCAAGGCCTGCCGCCTGATGGAAATGGCCGAGCGCTTCAAGATGCCGATCCTGACGTTCATCGACACGCCGGGCGCCTACCCGGGTATCGACGCCGAAGAGCGCAACCAGAGCGAGGCGATTGCCTGGAACCTGCGCGTGATGGCTCGCCTGAAGACCCCGATCATCGCTACCGTGATCGGCGAGGGCGGTTCCGGCGGGGCGTTGGCCATCGGCGTCTGCGACCAATTGAACATGCTGCAATATTCCACCTACGCGGTGATCTCGCCGGAAGGCTGCGCCTCGATCCTGTGGAAAACCGCCGAGAAGGCGCCGGACGCCGCAGAAGCCATGGGTATCACCGCCGAACGCCTGAAGGGCCTGGGTATCGTCGACAAGGTGATCAACGAGCCAGTGGGCGGCGCCCATCGCGACCCGGCCGCGGCCGCAGCGCTGATTCGCGCGGAGCTGAGCTCCCAGCTGTCGATGCTCAAGAACTTCGATAACGACGCGCTGCTGGCGCGTCGCTACGAGCGGTTGATGAGCTACGGTCTCTGACTCAAGCGCTGTACCCTGTGTGGGAGCGAGCTTGCTCGCGATGGCGGTTTAACATTCAACAGATGAGTTGACTGATATACCGCCATCGCGAGCAAGCTCGCTCCCACAATTGTTTGTGCCCAGGCTGACTCCTATGAACTCCAGCGCGGATCTGCCAACCCGGCTCCTCACCCAACTATCCCCCTGGCGCAACGCCGCCACCTGGCGCATCGCTTTCTCCGGTGGCCTCGATTCCACTGTCCTGTTGCATCTGCTCGCGACCCTTTCGAAAAACCATTCGTTGCCTGCGCTGAGCGCCATCCACGTCCATCATGGCCTCCAGGCTGTGGCCGATGCCTGGCCTGAACATTGTCATCGGGTTTGCGCAGCCCTTGGCGTGGCTCTGGAGGTGGTCAGTGTGCAAGTCCGCCCCGGCGCCAGCATCGAACGAGCCGCCCGTGACGCGCGGTATGCGGCGTTCATTGCCGCGACGCAGGGCAACGAAGTGTTGCTCACTGGCCAGCATCGTGATGATCAGGCAGAAACCCTGTTGTTTCGTTTGCTGCGCGGGGCAGGGGCGAGGGGCTTGGCGGCGATGCCCCGGCAGCGAGCCCTGGGCCAGGGGCATTTGTTGCGGCCATTGCTCGACGTGTCCCGGGCAGAGTTGGAAAACTACGCGGCGGAGCAAGGCCTGGACTGGATCGAGGATCCCTCCAACAACGATCTCCGGTACGCGCGCAATTATCTGCGCCAGCGGGTCTTCCCGCTGTTGTCCGCGCAGTGGCCCCAAGCGTCGTTGACCCTGGCCCGCAGCGCCGCGCATTTGAGCGAGGCCCAGGGCTTGCTGGACGAGCTGGCGCAGCTTGATCTGCACCGCGCCCGCATCCCGGGCGCATTCGACTGGCTCGGGCTGCAGTCGCTTGAACTGGCGCCATTGCGGGCCCTCTCGCCGGCTCGCCAGCGCAATGCGCTGAGTCATTGGCTGGCGCCGCTTACGACCCTTCCCGACAGCGATCATTGGGTCGGCTGGGACTCACTGCGTGACGCGCAAGAGGACGCCCGCCCGATCTGGCGACTGGCCGGCGGCGAACTGCACCGGGCCGGCGCAAGAGTCTGGTGGTTATCCGACCACTGGCTGCGCCCGGTCTCGGGCTCCGTAGCCTGGGAACGGGTTGATCAGCCCCTGTCATTGCCCGATAACGGCAGGGTGATCCTGCGCGGCAAGGGCCCTGTCGGCCCACTCTGTATTCGTTATCGCCAAGGCGGCGAAGTGCTTGACGTTCCCGGCCGTGGTCACCGTGATCTCAAGCGCCTGCTCAATGAAAGCGGCCTGCCGGCGTTCGTCCGCGGTCGATTGCCGCTGCTTTATCAAGGTGAACAATTATTGGCGGTGGCCAATCTGGCCGGGCTCGACGCGCAGGTTGATGGCAGCTGGCAATTGATCTGGACGCCAGGAAGCCAAGATCTGGGTTTGAGCTGAAAGGGGCTTTCCGGTAGACTACGCTCCCTTCTTGATACAACTTCTGTGGATTCGCCTGAATTGCAGGAGTTGCCGATTACCAAGCAGTCTTTGCTGGGCGATTCCAAAAAATGTGTAGCGAGCAACGTACCGGTGATTTCACCTCCGGTCTGTCCCGACGCGGCGGTTTTTTTGAAAGGTGCACTGTGATTAATGCAGGTGATCGGGGGCTTCGGCCTTCCTTCGCTCTCCCCGGCGGCTCGGACCGCTTTAACGCAGACTTCTAGGGTTTTTCATGACGCGCTACATATTCGTCACGGGCGGTGTTGTTTCTTCATTGGGGAAAGGCATTGCCTCGGCTTCATTGGCGGCCATCCTGGAGGCGCGGGGACTTAAGGTCACCATGCTCAAGCTGGACCCGTACATCAATGTCGACCCGGGCACCATGAGCCCGTTCCAGCACGGTGAAGTGTTCGTCACCCACGACGGCGCCGAGACCGACCTGGACCTGGGCCACTACGAGCGGTTCATCCGCACGACCATGACCCAGAACAACAACTTCACCACCGGCCGTGTCTACGAGCACGTGTTGCGCAAGGAGCGTCGGGGTGACTACCTGGGCGCGACCATCCAGGTCATTCCGCACATCACCGACGAAATCAAGCGCCGCATCATCAAGGGTGCCGGCGACGCCGACGTGGCGATGGTCGAGATCGGCGGTACCGTGGGCGACATCGAATCCCAGCCGTTCCTCGAGGCCATCCGCCAGCTGCGTTTCGAAATCGGCGCCAAGCGCGCGATGCTGATGCACCTGACACTGGTTCCCTACATCGCTACCGCCGGTGAAACCAAGACCAAGCCGACCCAGCACTCGGTCAAGGAGCTGCGCTCCATCGGCCTGCAGCCGGACGTGCTGATCTGCCGCTCAGACCACCCGATCGATATTTCCTCGCGCCGCAAGATCGCCCAGTTCACCAACGTCGAAGAGCGTGCGGTGATCGGCCTGGAAGACGCCGACACCATCTACAAGATCCCCGGCATCCTGCATTCCCAGGGCCTGGATGACTTCGTCGTCGAGCGCTTCGGCCTGCAATGCGCCAGTGCCGACCTGTCCGAATGGGACGCGGTGGTCGATGCCAAGCTGAACCCGGAGCACGAAGTCACCATCGCCATGGTCGGCAAGTACATGGAGCTGCTGGACGCTTACAAGTCGCTGATCGAGGCGATGAGTCATGCCGGCATCAGCAACCGCACCAAGGTCAACCTGCGCTACATCGATTCCGAAGATATCGAGAACCAGGGCACCGGCCTGCTCGAAGGCGCCGATGCGATCCTCGTGCCGGGCGGCTTTGGCCTGCGGGGCGTGGAAGGCAAGATCACCGCGGTGCAATACGCTCGCGAGAACAAGGTGCCTTACCTGGGTATCTGCCTGGGCATGCAAGTGGCCGTCATCGAGTTCGCGCGTAATGTGATGGGCTGGAAGGACGCCAACTCCACCGAATTCGATCGCGCCAGCGGCCACCCGGTCGTGGGCCTGATCACTGAGTGGGAAGACGCCACCGGCTCGGTCGAAGTGCGTACCGAAACTTCCGATCTGGGCGGTACCATGCGCCTCGGTGCCCAGGAATGCCTGCTTGAAGCTGGCTCCAAGGTGCACGATTGCTACGCCAAGGACGTGATCGTCGAGCGTCACCGCCACCGCTATGAAGTCAACAACAACCTGCTGCCACAACTGATCGAAGCCGGCCTGAAAATCTCCGGCCGCTCCGGTGACGGTGCGTTGGTTGAAGTGGTCGAGGCCGCGGATCACCCGTGGTTCGTCGCTTGCCAGTTCCACCCGGAGTTCACCTCGACACCGCGTGACGGTCATCCGTTGTTCAGCGGTTTCGTGAAAGCCGCTTTGGCTCAACACCAGAAGAAGGCATAAGACCATGGCCCAGAAGATCATCCGCGTCGGCGACATCGAGATTGCCAACGACAAACCCATGGTGCTGTTCGGCGGCATGAACGTGCTTGAAAGCCGCGACATGGCAATGCAGGTCTGTGAGGAATACGTCAAGGTCACCCAGAAGCTGGGCATCCCTTACGTGTTCAAGGCCAGCTTCGACAAGGCCAACCGCTCATCCGTGACGTCCTACCGTGGTCCGGGCCTGGAAGAGGGCATGCGGATCTTCCAGGACATCAAGCAAGCGTTCGGCGTGCCGATCATCACCGACGTGCACGAGCCTGACCAGGCCGCGGTTGTCGCCGAGGTCTGTGACATCATCCAGCTGCCGGCCTTCCTGTCGCGCCAGACCGATCTCGTGGTCGCGATGGCCAAGACCGGCGCGGTGATCAACATCAAGAAAGCCCAGTTCCTCGCGCCTCAGGAAATGAAACACATCCTGAGCAAGTGCGAAGAGGCCGGCAACGATCAACTGATCCTCTGCGAGCGCGGTTCGAGCTTCGGCTACAACAACCTGGTGGTAGACATGCTCGGCTTCGGCATCATGAAGCAGTTCGAGTACCCGGTATTCTTCGACGTCACTCATGCGCTGCAGATGCCCGGTGGTCGGTCCGATTCCGCCGGCGGTCGTCGCGCCCAGGTAACCGACCTGGCCAAGGCCGGCATGAGCCAGTCCTTGGCGGGCCTGTTCCTCGAAGCCCACCCTGATCCGGACAACGCCAAGTGCGACGGCCCTTGTGCCCTGCGCTTGAACAAGCTGGAACCTTTCCTGTCTCAGCTCAAGGCGCTGGACGAGCTGGTCAAGGGTTTTCCGACGATAGAAACCGCGTAACACGGCTTTCTCCGGTAAAGTACCGCTCGATAAACGCTCTGGCCTGCGGGCCGGGCGTTATCGTCGGCGAACCTGCCCGCTGCTCTGTACCCGCCGACGGTAAAAGATTTCCTCTCGCTGCGTCGTTTTCGTCAACTTTGGAGTGTTCACAACAATGGCAAAAATCGTCGACATCAAAGGTCGTGAAGTTCTCGACTCCCGTGGCAACCCCACTGTCGAAGCGGACGTGCTTCTCGACAACGGCATCATCGGCAGCGCCTGCGCGCCGTCCGGTGCTTCCACTGGCTCGCGCGAAGCGCTGGAGCTGCGTGATGGCGACAAGAGCCGTTACCTGGGCAAGGGCGTGCTGAAAGCCGTCGCCAACATCAATGGTCCGATCCGCGACCTGTTGCTGGGCAAGGACCCTGCCGACCAGAAAGCCCTCGACCAGGCCATGATCAAACTCGACGGTACCGAAAACAAAGCGACCCTGGGCGCCAACGCGATCCTCGCCGTTTCCCTGGCCGCCGCCAAGGCTGCCGCCCAGGACCAGGACCTGCCGCTGTACGCGCACATCGCCAACCTGAACGGTACCCCGGGCGTCTACTCGATGCCGGTGCCGATGATGAACATCATCAACGGCGGCGAGCATGCCGATAACAACGTCGACATCCAGGAGTTCATGGTCCAGCCGGTTGGCGCCAAGTCCTTCTCCGAAGGCCTGCGTATGGGCACCGAGATTTTCCATCACCTCAAGGCTGTGCTGAAGGCCCGTGGCCTGAGCACCGCAGTTGGCGACGAGGGCGGCTTCGCGCCGAACCTGGCGTCCAACGAAGACGCGCTGAAAGTGATCTCCGAAGCCGTGGCCAACGCTGGCTACAAGCTGGGCACCGACGTGACCCTGGCCCTGGACTGCGCGGCCAGTGAGTTCTTCGAAGACGGTAAATACAACCTGTCCGGCGAAGGCCAGGTGTTCACCGCCGAAGGTTTTGCCGACTACCTCAAGGGCCTGACCGAGCGCTACCCGATCATCTCCATCGAAGATGGCCTGGACGAGTCCGACTGGGCTGGCTGGAAAATCCTCACCGACAAGATCGGCGAGAAAACCCAGCTGGTGGGTGACGACCTGTTCGTGACCAACACCAAGATCCTGAAAGAGGGCATCGACAAGAAGATCGCCAACTCGATCCTGATCAAGTTCAACCAGATCGGTACCCTGACCGAAACCCTGGAAGCCATCCAGATGGCCAAGGCTGCCGGCTACACCGCGGTCATCTCCCACCGTTCCGGTGAAACCGAAGATTCGACCATTGCCGACCTGGCCGTGGGTACTGCGGCAGGCCAGATCAAGACCGGTTCCCTGTGCCGTTCCGACCGCGTTTCCAAGTACAACCAACTGCTGCGTATCGAAGAGCAGTTGAATGGCAAGGCCAAGTACAACGGCCGTGCCGAGTTTCGCGGCTAAGCGGTAAATGGTAAAAAGACAGCGGATTGTGTCGCAAAGGTCGCCAAGGCGACGGTTTTGCCTCTAATCTGATGCCTTATCAAGCACAAGCCTGGATTTTCCAGGCTTCGTGCTATCAGACCTTCAAGTTTGGCATGGCGGTCTTTTTTCACTGGATACTGATATTCGATGCGCAGTCCAAATTGGTTGTTTCTTGTCTTGCTTCTCTTGCTGGCCGGCTTGCAGTACCGCCTGTGGGTGGGTAATGGCAGCCTGGCGCAAGTGGCCGACCTGACTCAGCAAATTGCCGACCAGCACGCTGAAAACGAGGCGCTGCTGGAGCGTAACCGGGTAATGGACGCCGAAGTGACAGAGCTGAAAAAAGGCATGGAGACCGTTGAAGAGCGGGCTCGACATGAGCTGGGCATGGTCAAGGAGGGCGAAACCCTCTACCAGTTGGCCCAATGAGTATTCGTTTGCCGGCCTTCTGGGCCGTGATTCCTGCCGCGGGCGTTGGTGCCCGCATGGCCGCGGACCGTCCCAAGCAATATCTGCAGCTGGGCGGACATACCATTCTCGAACACAGCCTTGGCTGCTTTCTCGACCACCCAACCGTCAAGGGCGTGGTGGTCAGCGTTGCACAGGATGATCCTTACTGGCCGGCACTGGCCTGCGCCAGCGATCCTCGAATCCAGCGTGTGGACGGCGGTGAGCAGCGTTCCGATTCGGTGCTCAATGCCTTGTTGCACCTTCATGAACACGGCGCCGACGATTTCGATTGGGTGCTGGTGCATGACGCCGCGCGGCCCAATCTGGCGCGGGGCGATCTCGACACATTGCTCCATGAGCTGGCGAACGATCCGGTCGGAGGACTATTGGCAGTGCCCGCCCGCGATACGCTCAAGCGCGTCGACAAGCATGGCCGTGTGCTGGAAACAATTGATCGCAGCGTGATCTGGCAAGCCTACACGCCACAGATGTTCCGCCTCGGCGCCTTGCATCGGGCCCTGGCCGACAGCCTGGTGGCGGATGCACTGATCACCGACGAAGCTTCGGCCATGGAATGGGCGGGGCAGGCGCCTCGGCTGATCGAAGGGCGATCGGACAACATCAAGGTCACCCGGCCGGAAGACCTGGAGTGGTTGCGCCAGCGCTGGGCGAATCGGCGCTGAGCTGAGTCTGTTTCCTCTTTAGATCGCCATCATCTGGGCCGACGCTATCGCGAGCAAGCTCGCTCCCACATTGGATCTTCAGCAGACACAAATTTTGTGTACAGCTAAAATCCCCTGTGGGAGCGAGCTTGCTCGCGATGGCGTCGGCCCAGGCAACAAAGACCCCGCTCACCCCCGATACTCCGGCCGCTCAGCCAACCCCTCCTTCAAGTAATCCACCAACTTGCGCACCTTGGGCGACAGATGCCGTTGCTGCGGGTACAACGCCCAAACCGCTGTGTTCGGCGGCTGATGAGCCTCCAGCAAAGAGATCAACGCACCGCTGTGCAGATGTTCAAGCACGTAATAATCCGGCAATTGGCACAAACCCACCCCTTGCAGCGCCGCATCAAGCACCGCTTGCCCACTGTTACAACGCCAGTTTCCCTGCACCCGTTGAGAAAATTCCCGCCCGTTCTGCTCCAGTTGCCAAATGTCGGAGCTGCCGATGAGGCAGTTGTGACGGCTCAGTTCCGACACACTGTGGGGCCGACCGTAGCGTTCCAGATAGGACGGTGAAGCGCAGAGGTACATGCGCCGCGGCGCCAGGCGTGTCGCGACCAGGCGCGAGTCCTGCAGGCGGCCGAGGCGAATCGCCAGATCAAGACTTTCGTGAACCAGGTCCAGTGGGCGATTGCTCAGTTCGATGTCTATTCGCAGTTGCGGGTACAGCCCCATGAACCGCGTCACCAGTGGCACGATAAAGCGCTCGCCGTAGGCCACGGCGCAGGTCATTCGCAGCATGCCCTTGGGTTCGCTGGTGAGATCACCCACCGCCCGCAGTGCTTCCTCGCGTCCGTCCTGCAGGCGTTGGCAATGCTGGAGAAAAGTCTGACCAGCCTCGGTGAGGGTCACACGCCGGGTACTGCGATAGAGCAATCGTGTCTGCAGACGCTCTTCCAGCCGTACGATTTGTCGACTGATGTGAGAAGACGAAACCCCAAGGCGCTCGGCCGCCGCGGTGAACTGGCTGCATTCGGCCACGGCGACGAACTCGTCGATGCCTTCCCAGCGATTGTCAGACATGGAAGATTGTCCCTATACAGCAATAATGTTTTGCTTTTGGTTGGATTATTCATCGTTCGGCGAAGGATTACACTCCCGGTCTTGTTTTTATTTGCCGGAGAATCCGAATGATCAAGTCGCGCGCCGCCGTTGCCTTCGAGGCCAAGAAACCCCTGGAAATCGTTGAAGTCGACGTCGCCATGCCGAAAGCCGGCGAGGTGCTTTTGCGCGTGGTGGCTTCGGGCGTTTGCCATACCGACGCCTATACGTTGTCGGGCGCCGACCCGGAGGGGATCTTCCCGTCGATCCTCGGACACGAAGGCGGCGCGATCGTCGAGGCGATTGGCGAAGGCGTGACTTCGGTGGCGGTGGGTGACCATGTGATTCCGCTGTACACACCGGAGTGCGGCCAGTGCAAATTCTGCAAGTCGGGCAAGACCAACCTGTGTCAGGCGATTCGCGCCACCCAGGGCAAAGGCCTGATGCCGGACGGCACTTCGCGCTTTTCCTACAAGGGCGAGACGATTTTCCACTACATGGGCACTTCGACGTTCTCTGAATACACCGTGCTGCCGGAAATCTCCGTAGCGAAGATTCCAAAAGAAGCGCCGCTGGAAAAAGTCTGCCTGCTGGGCTGCGGCGTCACCACCGGCATCGGCGCCGTGCTCAACACCGCCAAGGTCAAGCCAGGGGACACCGTGGCAATCTTCGGCCTGGGCGGCATCGGCCTGTCGGCAGTGATCGGCGCGGTGAAAGCCAAGGCCTCGCGCATCATCGCTATCGACATCAACCCGGCCAAGTTCGAAATCGCCAGGCAGCTCGGCGCGACCGATTGCGTCAACCCGAAAGACTTCGATCGCCCGATCCAGGAAGTCATCGTCGACATGACCGATGGCGGCGTGGACTTCTCCTTTGAATGCATCGGCAATGTCCAGTTGATGCGCGCCGCGCTGGAATGCTGCCACAAGGGCTGGGGCGAGTCGGTGATTATCGGCGTGGCCGGGGCCGGCCAGGAAATTGCCACCCGTCCATTCCAGCTGGTGACCGGCCGCGTCTGGCGCGGTTCGGCCTTTGGCGGCGTGCGTGGTCGCAGCGAGTTGCCAAGCTATGTGGAAATGGCCGAAAAGGGCGAGATCCCGCTGGATACTTTCATCACCCACACCATGGGCCTGGAAGATATCAACAAGGCCTTCGACCTGATGCACGAAGGCAAGAGCATCCGTACCGTTATTCATTTCTGAGGTCGGTCATGAGCCTGGAAAACATCTCCTGCCAGAAAAGCTTCGGCGGCTGGCACAAACGTTACCGCCACCGTTCCGAAGTGCTCGGTTGTGACATGGTCTTTGCCGTCTACCTGCCGCCGCAAGCCGAGCAGGGCGGTAAGCTGCCGGTGCTGTACTGGTTGTCCGGACTGACCTGCACCGATGAAAACTTCATGCACAAGGCCGGTGCCCAGCGCATGGCCGCCGAGTTGGGGCTGATCATCGTTGCGCCGGACACCAGCCCCCGTGGGGCCGACGTGCCGGGCGATCCGGACGGCGCCTGGGATTTTGGCCTGGGCGCGGGTTTTTATGTGAACGCCACGCAGGATCCTTGGGCGCGGCACTATCGGATGCATGATTATGTGGTGCAGGAATTGCCGACCTTGGTCGAAGCACATTTCCCTGCCTCGGATAAACGCGGCATCAGCGGTCATTCCATGGGCGGCCATGGCGCGCTGGTCTGCGCCTTGCGCAACCCTGGGCGCTACCGTTCGGTGTCGGCTTTTTCGCCAATCAACAACCCGATGGATTGCCCGTGGGGGCAGAAGGCTTTTTCCCGCTATCTGGGGGAAGACCGCTCGAAATGGCGTGAGTGGGATGCCTGTGCATTGATTGCCGAGGCGCAGGAAAAGCTGCCACTGCTGGTGGATCAGGGTGATCGCGATGATTTCCTGGCCAATCAGCTCAAGCCCGAAGCGCTGCAGCAGGCGGCCAAAGCGGCCGGTCATCCGCTGGAGTTGCGCCTGCAACCAGGCTACGACCACAGCTATTTCTTCATCGCCAGCTTTATTGATGAGCACTTGCAGCATCATGCGCGCGCTCTGAACGCCTAATGCAGGTAGAATCACGCCCTGACAAAAATCGGGGCGTTTTTTTATGCGTATTGGCCACGGCTACGATGTTCACCGTTTCGCTGAAGGCGACTTCATTACTCTGGGCGGCGTGCGTATCGCACACGGCTTCGGGCTGCTTGCGCATTCTGACGGTGACGTGTTGCTGCACGCCTTGAGCGACGCTCTGCTCGGCGCGGCTGCCCTGGGCGACATCGGCAAGCATTTCCCGGACACCGACCCGCAATTCAAGGGCGCTGACAGCCGTGTACTGCTGCGCCACGTGCTCGCGTTGATCCACGCCAAGGGCTGGGTCGTCGCCAATGTCGACAACACCATTATTGCCCAGGCCCCCAAGATGGCGCCGCACATCGAAGCGATGCGCCAGCGGATTGCCGAGGATCTCCAGGTTGAGCTGGACCAGGTGAACGTCAAGGCCACCACGACCGAGAAGCTTGGCTTCGTTGGCCGCGAAGAAGGCATCGCCGTTCATTCCGTCGCCTTGTTGCAGCGCCCATGACCGAACTGGAACTCTTGGGCCCGCGGGCCTACGGTGAGACATTGGGCCGTGCGGTACTGAAGGCTACCGCCGAGGATTTCCAGGTCGACGAAGTGCTTGATATCCCGTTGTCCGGTGATGGCGAGCATCTGTGGATCTGGGTGGAAAAACGCGGCTTGAATACCGAGGAGGCTGCCCGGCGAATCTCCAAGGCCGCCGGCGTGCCTTTGCGCACGGTCAGCTACGCCGGGCTCAAGGATCGTCAGGCCCTGACCCGGCAATGGTTCAGCGTGCAATTACCCGGCAAGGCCGACCCAGACCTGTCGACGGCAGAAAACGATACGCTGAAGATCCTCAAGACCGCACGCCACAGACGCAAGCTGCAGCGCGGCGCGCACTCGGCCAATGGCTTTACCTTGCGCCTGACCCAATTCTCAGGCGACAAAGAGTCTATCGAGACACGCCTGCAACACATCGCCCTTCAAGGCATTCCGAATTATTTTGGTGCCCAGCGCTTTGGCCATGACGGCGGCAACGTCGTCGATGCCCGTGCCTGGGCGGCGCGCAAGGCTTTGCCGGAGCAGCGCAACGTGCGTTCTCGGCTGTTGTCCACCGCGCGCAGCTTTCTGTTCAACCGGGTGCTGGCGGCGCGAGTCGCCGACGGTACCTGGCGGCAAGCGCAGGTGGGCGACTTGCTCGCCTTTACCGACAGCCGCAGTTTTTTCCCTGCCGGTGAGGCTGAGTGCAGCGATCCGCGCCTGGCCATTCTCGATCTGCACCCGACCGGGCCGCAGTGGGGCGAAGGACCTTCGCCCGCCGCCGGGGCAACCTTCGAATTGGAGCAAGCCATCGCCGCTGACGAGGCCGATCTGCGGGACTGGTTGATAAACGCGGGAATGAGTCACGAACGTCGCATCCTGCGACTGCCCATTGGCGGGCTGTCGTGGCATTATCCCTCGCCTGACATTCTGCAATTGGAATTCGTCCTGCCGGCCGGATGTTTCGCCACTGTCTTGGTGCGCGAACTCGTCGATCTGGTGCCGGTGGGGCAGACGGACAGCCCATGCGTATTCTGATTTCTAACGACGACGGGGTGACAGCACCCGGTCTTGCCGCGCTTTATGCTGCGCTGGCGGATTTTGCCGAGTGCGTGGTCATCGCCCCGGACCAGGACAAAAGCGGCGCGAGCAGCTCGCTGACGCTCGACCGTCCGCTGCATCCCTGCTACCTGGACAACGGTTTCATCAGCCTCAACGGTACGCCGACCGATTGCGTGCACCTGGGCCTGAACGGCCTGCTGGAGCGCGAGCCCGACATGGTGGTTTCCGGGATAAACCTGGGGGCCAACCTGGGCGATGACGTACTGTATTCCGGAACGGTCGCCGCCGCCCTGGAAGGTCGTTTCCTCAACCATACGTCGTTTGCCTTTTCGTTTGTTTCACGGCAGGTCGACAATTTGCCCACTGCCGCCTACTTCGCCCGCAAACTGGTGCAGGCCCACGGCGAGCTGGACCTGCCGCCGCGTACGGTGCTGAACGTGAATATCCCGAATCTGCCGCTTGATCATATCCGTGGCATCCAGCTCACTCGCCTGGGCCACCGCGCCCGTGCCGCCAGGCCGATGCATGTCGTCGACCCGCGCGGCAAGGCCGGCTACTGGATCGCCGCCGCCGGGGATGCCGAAGACGGCGGGCCTGGCACCGACTTCCATGCAGTGATGCAGGGCTATGTCTCGATCACACCCTTGCAGCTCGATCGCACTTTCAACGATGCCTTTCGAAGTCTCGATGGCTGGCTGGAGGGGCTGCGCTGATGGGTCGTGAACAAGACGATATGCTGCGCCGCGGAATTGGCATGACCTCCCAGCGGACTCGGGAGCGGTTGATCCAGCGGCTGTACGAAGAAGGCTTGTCCAACGCCCAGGTGCTCGAGGTGATTCGCCGTACGCCGCGTCATCTTTTCGTCGATGAAGCGTTGGCCCATCGCGCCTATGAAGACACGGCGTTGCCGATCGGCCACAACCAGACCATTTCCCAGCCCTACATGGTGGCTCGCATGAGCGAGTTGCTGCTGGAGGCGGGGCCGCTGGACAAGGTGCTGGAGATCGGCACGGGCTCGGGTTACCAGACCGCGGTATTGTCGCAGTTGGTGGAGCGGGTGTTTTCCGTGGAGCGAATCAAGGTCCTGCAGGATCGCGCCAAGGAGCGCCTGGTGGAGCTGAACCTGCGCAACGTGGTGTTTCGCTGGGGCGACGGTTGGGAAGGCTGGCCGGCACTGGCGCCTTATAACGGCATCATCGTCACGGCCGTTGCCACCGATGTTCCCCAGGCTCTGCTGGACCAACTCGCTCCCGGCGGGCGACTGGTGATTCCGGTGGGTGCGGGCGAAGTCCAGCAACTGATGTTGATCGTGCGTGAAGAACACGGTTTTTCACGACACGTCCTCGGGGCGGTGCGTTTCGTGCCGTTGCTCAACGGGCCATTGGCCTGAGCATTTATAGACAGACGCTGAATTCCGGGGCACGACATGTGTCTTACGGCAGCAGCTGTTCGACAAGCGCTGGTTTGCCAAACAGCGTTCAACAGCGTCGAGCAAACGTGTGCGGCAGCTTTTCGCGCTTCCTATATAGAAGCGTGGTGTCGGCTCGCCACGGGGCAATATTTCTGCCTGGACAGGCAGTGTGCAATTTTTTCAGCCACCACAAAGGGAGCGGCGGGTGAGTCTCACAGTCATTGCGCAGCGTATGGGTATCACGAGCTTCAAGCGCCTGGTGACTGGCCTTCTCTTGAGTACCTTGCTGGTCGGTTGTTCCAGTACTCCGTCGGGTAATGTCCGGGTGGTCGATCGCAACAATGCGACACCGCAGCGGCCTACAGTGACGACCGGCCAGTATGTAGTCCGTCGCGGCGATACGCTGTTTTCCATCGCGTTTCGCTACGGCTGGGACTACAAAGCCCTCGCGGCTCGCAACAACATTCCTGCGCCTTATACGATCCATCCGGGTCAGACAATTCGCTTTGACGGTCGCAGTGCCTCAACGCCTACCGCGGTCGTGACGCAGTCGGGTTCGACCCCGTCATCCTCGAGCAAAACCACGGTTATCCGTCGTCCGGCCGGTGCCGCAACGGCGACTGTACCGTCCGTCGCGAACAAGCCGGCACCCGCTCCGATGCCTCCGGCGGGCCCCGCCCCGACCGGCTGGGGATGGCCTTCTAATGGCGTTCTCATTGGAAAATTCTCTTCAAACGGTAGTTTGAATAAAGGAATTGATATCGCCGGGGATTTGGGACAGCCTGTTTTGGCAGCGTCTGATGGCACGGTCGTGTACGCCGGGAGTGGTTTAAGGGGCTACGGCGAACTCGTGATCATCAAACACAGCGATACCTACGTCAGTGCCTACGGTCACAACCGCAGGCTGTTGGTTCGGGAGGGGCAGCAGGTCAAGGTCGGACAGACAATTGCCGAAATGGGCTCAACGGGTACGGATCGAGTGAAACTGCATTTTGAGATTCGCCGACAAGGTAAACCTGTGGATCCGCTGCAATTCCTGCCACGTCGTTGATTTGCTTGTCAGCCTGTTCCGTCGCGTAGAGGGAACAGGCTCCAGCGTTGCCAAGGATAAAGGCGTCGCTTGAGCTTGAGGTCGAACTCACCAAAGGACTATAACAATGGCTCTCAGTAAAGAAGTGCCGGAGTTTGACATCGACGATGAGGTCCTCCTTATGGAGACCGGCATCGCTATGGATTCGATGTCGAATGATGAAGGGGCGACTCCACCTTCCGTTCGTGCCAAATCCAAACACTCCGCTTCACTTAAACAACATAAGTACATCGATTACACCCGGGCGCTGGACGCCACTCAGCTGTACCTCAACGAAATCGGCTTCTCACCATTGCTCTCCCCCGAGGAAGAAGTTCATTTTGCGCGCTTGTCGCAAAGTGGCGACCCGGCGGGTCGAAAACGCATGATTGAAAGCAACCTGCGCCTGGTGGTGAAAATCGCCCGACGCTACGTCAATCGTGGGCTTTCGCTGCTGGACCTGATCGAAGAGGGCAACCTGGGCCTGATTCGCGCCGTCGAGAAGTTCGACCCCGAGCGCGGCTTCCGTTTCTCGACCTATGCGACCTGGTGGATCCGCCAGACCATCGAACGGGCGATCATGAATCAGACCCGGACCATCCGGCTGCCGATCCACGTGGTCAAGGAGCTCAACGTCTACCTGCGAGCCGCCCGCGAGTTGACCCAGAAGCTCGATCACGAACCTTCACCCGAGGAAATCGCCAACCTGCTGGAAAAACCGGTGGGCGAGGTCAAGCGCATGCTCGGTCTCAACGAGCGGGTCTCATCGGTTGACGTTTCACTGGGGCCAGACTCGGACAAGACGCTGCTCGACACCCTTACCGACGATCGTCCGACCGATCCATGCGAGTTGCTCCAGGATGATGACTTGTCCCAAAGCATCGACCAATGGCTTTCGGAGCTCACGGACAAGCAACGGGAAGTGGTGATCCGCCGCTTCGGCTTGCGCGGTCATGAAAGCAGCACCCTTGAAGACGTGGGTCTGGAGATTGGTTTGACCCGTGAGCGGGTCAGGCAGATCCAGGTCGAAGGCCTCAAGCGCCTCCGGGAGATCCTGGAGAAGAACGGCCTGTCTAGCGAGTCGTTGTTCCAGTAAATCAGGCAAGCGCAGCAGAGAAAGCCCCGACTGAGTTCGGGGCTTTTGCTTTTGCCGCAGAGAGAACTTCTCATCAGCCCATTTTGTAGCTTCAGTTTGTAAGCTTTTGCCTAGTGTTACGTAAGCGTTCGGTTCCACGACGATGGGACAGATTGCTAATAAAGCGTTTCATAAACATGCAAGTAACTGTTTTTAAAAGATTTTCATAAGTGTGAATGGCTCGTGACAGTGCCGGCGGAGCGCCGCCGAGGCATTGCACTCGTTTGGGAAAACACTAATATCAATCCTGTGTCGACGGACAGACACACCCGTCAAGGACGATGGGACAGGAAGGACATCGCAGGACGCGATTCATCAGGACGATGAAAAGGATTAAAGGGATTATGGAAAAAATGTGGGCGGGTCAAACCGCCCCTTTTTTTTGCCCGCGATTTTGTTCCAGGCAGCAAAAAGGCCCGCAAGGGGCCTTTTCAGCGAACGCTGGGTAATCAGCGTTCCAGGTCTGCGATCTTGCCAGGCTTGCCATCCCATTCTTCGGCGTCGGGCAGGGCGTCTTTCTTCTCGGTGATGTTCGGCCAGATATCCGCCAGTTCGGCGTTCAGCTCGATGAAGTTTTCCATACCGGCTGGCACTTCGTCTTCCGAGAAAATGGCGTTCGCCGGGCATTCCGGTTCACACAGGGCGCAGTCGATGCACTCGTCCGGATGAATGACCAGGAAGTTCGGGCCTTCGTAAAAGCAGTCCACCGGACAGACTTCTACGCAGTCGGTGTACTTGCACTTGATGCAGTTGTCGGTGACGACGAAGGTCATTTCTAATTCTCTCCTCAGGCGGCTGCGGCGAAGCCCCATCACGGTAGGGGTCGCGAGGTTCGGGAGCGATTGTCTGCAAACCCAGGCTAATAGGCCACAGCATCCCAAACCGCGCGAGATTCTAACAGCTTGAAAGCCTGTGCGTTAGACCCGTGTCTTCAATGTATAGAGTAAATCCAGCGCCCGGCGCGGGGTCATGTCGTCGAGGTCGAGCTTGGCCAGTTCGTCGAGCACCGGATGCGGCAGGCTGGCGAACAGGTCGCTTTGCTGCGGCGCGGCCGGTTTGCCTTTGGTCGGGCGCGGTACCTCGTGCGGCAAGCTGGTGGTCTCCAGGCGACTGAGGTGCTCGCGAGCGCGGGTGATGACGTCGCTCGGCACACCGGCCAGTTGTGCCACCGCCAGGCCGTAGCTCTGGCTGGCCGGGCCGGGCAGTACGTGGTGAAGGAACACGATGCGTTCGTTGTGCTCGGTGGCGTTGAGGTGGACGTTGGCCACCAGCGGCTGGCTCTCCGGCAACACCGTCAATTCGAAATAGTGCGTGGCGAACAGCGTATAAGCGCGCAACTGGGCCAGACGTTCAGCGGCCGCCCAGGCCAGGGACAGGCCGTCGAAGGTGCTGGTGCCGCGACCGACTTCGTCCATCAGCACCAGGCTGCGCTCGGTGGCATTGTGCAGGATGTTCGCGGTTTCGCTCATTTCCACCATGAAGGTCGAACGCCCACCGGCCAGGTCATCGCTGGAGCCGATCCGGGTGAAGATCCGGTCCACCAGGGACAGTTCGCAACTGGCCGCCGGGACGAAGCTGCCGATGTGAGCCAGTAGCACGATCAGCGCGGTCTGGCGCATGTAGGTGGATTTACCGCCCATGTTCGGACCGGTGATCACCAGCATGCGGGTATTGTCGTCCAGGCTCAGGTCGTTGGCCACGAACGGCGTGGTCAATACCTGCTCGACCACCGGGTGACGACCCTGGCTGATGCGCATGCACGGCTCGCTGACGAAGCGTGGGCAATTGAGGTCCAGGTTCAGCGCGCGTTCGGCCAGGTTACTCAACACGTCCAGTTCCGCCAGGGCGGCGGCGGTGTCCTGCAACGGTGGGAGCTGGCTGATCAGGTCTTCGAGCAGCGCTTCGTAGAGCATCTTTTCCCGGGCGAGGGCACGACTCTTGGCTGACAGGGCCTTGTCTTCGAAAGCCTTGAGTTCCGGCGTGATGAAACGCTCGGCGCCCTTGAGGGTCTGGCGGCGAATGTAATCGGCCGGGGCTTGCTCGGCCTGCTTGCTCGGCAGCTCGATGAAGTAGCCATGGATGCGGTTGTAGCCGACCTTGAGGTTGGCAAGGCCGGTACGGGCCTTTTCCCGGGCTTCGAGGTCGATCAGGAATTGGCCGGCGTTTTCGCTCAGCGATTGCAGCTCGTCGAGTTCGGCGTCGTAACCGGTTTTCAGCACGCCGCCGTCCCGAATTACCGCTGGCGGATTGTCGATAATGGCTTTTTCCAGCAGCGCGGCCAGTTCCGGGTAGGTGCTGGTGGTGCACGCCAGCTGCTGCAGGTGAGGTGCTTCAAGGTCGGTCATCGCCAGCTGAAGTTCGGGCAGCGCGCCGAGGGCGTCGCGCAGGCGCGCCAGGTCGCGAGGACGGGCGTTGCGCAGGCCGATCCGCGCGAGGATCCGCTCGATATCGCCGATTTCCTTGAGCTGCGGTTGCAGCTGCTCGAAACGATACCGGTCCAGCAGGCAAGTAATGGAAGACTGGCGTGCTTGCAGTACCGTCAGGTCCCGCAGCGGTCGGTTCAGCCAGCGGGTCAGCAGGCGGCTGCCCATGGCGGTCTGGCAGCGATCGACGACCGATTGCAGGGTGTTATCGCGGCCACCGGCGAGGTTGGTGTCCAGTTCCAGGTTGCGTCGGCTCGCGCCGTCCAGCACGACCGTGTCATCCAGGCGTTCGTGACGCAGGCTGCGCAGATGGGGCAGGGCGGTGCGCTGGGTTTCCTTGGCGTAGGCCAGCAGGCAGCCGGCGGCGCCGATGGCCAGGGTCAGGTTCTCGCAGCCGAAGCCCTTGAGGTCCTGGGTGGAAAACTGCTGGCAGAGACTTTTCAACGCCGAGTCGCGCTCGAAATCCCACGGCGCCCGGCGACGTACGCCACGGCGTTTTTCCGCTGGCAGGTCTTTGGGCCAGTCATCCGGGATCAACAACTCCACCGGATTGACCCGCTCCAGTTCCGCCAGCAGGTTTTCCCAGCCCTTGATTTCCAATACCGAGAAGTTGCCGCTGGTGATGTCCAGCACGGCCAGGCCGAACAGGCGCTCGTCGCCGAGGACGGCGGCGATCAGGTTGTCCCGACGTTCATCCAGCAATGCCTCGTCACTGACTGTGCCCGGGGTGATGATCCGCACGACCTGGCGCTCCACCGGGCCCTTGCTGGTGGCCGGATCGCCGACTTGTTCGCAAATCACCACGGACTCGCCCAGCTTGACCAGTTTCGCCAGGTAGCCTTCCGCCGCGTGGTAAGGAATCCCACACATCGGAATCGCCATGCCCGCCGATTGCCCACGCGCCGTCAGGGTGATGTCCAGCAGCTTGGCGGCCTTCTTCGCGTCCTCGTAGAAGATCTCGTAGAAGTCGCCCATGCGATAGAACATCAGCTGATCGGGGTGCTGGTTCTTCAGGCGCCAGTATTGCTGCATCATCGGCGTGTGGGAGGACAGGTCGTTCACGGCTGTATTCATGGGTGTCAGGCAAAGCTCGTTGAAAGGTGTGGGGCAAAAGTGGGGCATTGGCCCGGCTTTTCCGCGATGGGCGCAAGGTTAACATGGGCGGTCTGGTGCGACCCATATGTGAGTGGTTTTTGGGATTGGGTTGATGAGGATGCGTGCATATCCGTTTCTTAGGTCACGGCGACTTAAGGTTCCGCCCTTACGGCGGCTCACTTTTATGAAGCGTAAAAGTAAGCAAAACGCTTTTGCCCCACCACTCGGTGCCTCGCCTAGGCTCGGCATGCCTGAACGAAGGTATTGCTCCGTGGGCACGCCGCGAAGGGCCATCCTTGGCCCAGCGCGGCTAACCCGGCATCCATGCCGGGTTGCCCACTGCGCAATACCTTCGTTCAGCCAGCGTGGTTAACGGGGCGTCGAGATCAACGTCCACCGCGAGGAGGCCTGATAGCCGACCTGATTTCGGTTGGTTCGCGTTTCTCCTGTGGGAGCGAGCCTGCTCGCGATGACGGCAGCGAATTCAACACCTCTGTTGCTGACGCATCGCTTGGGTTCGCGTCAACAGCGGCTACCTGGGATCCACCACATCCAATGCCCGATTCGCCAGCAACTGGCTCAGCTCGATCATCTGCAAAATCCCTAGTGCGATATGTCGTCGCGAGCCTTCCAGGTCAAACGCGAGATCGCTGACCATGGCGTTGGCCGAGGCCAGGGTTTCGCTGAGGTTGGCGAGCAGGCATTCGGTGTCGATGTTGGGAGCAATTAGATAGAGGGTATCGGACCTTTCCTCGTCGGCTTTTGGCTTGAGGTCTTCGTCCGGGGAGTTGGGTGTGTGCTGGGGCATCTTTTCGGATCCTTGAGGTTGAGCCACCACTCACTCGCGACTAAACGAGGGGTGGCAGCTGTACGCAGGTTAGTCGACCGGGGATCCAAGGAACCGGCGCGCCCGAGGGCGCCCTGCGCACAGCTACCATCAAGTGCAGGGATATGAGTTCCTGACTGAATGGAGCAATGAGCGCCTTGGAATGCCGAGCGACTAAACCCGATCACTGATGGGCAGTGACAAGATCAAAAGTACCGCTGGGGCCCAAGGCGCACAAGCCGGCGGATTCTGGCGTAGTTGTAGGCAGAGGCGCAAGGCAACGTAGTCTCGCGATTCGCATTTGAAGGACGGGGTGGGAGGTTTTTCCTAGAACTTTGTAGGGCAAATCCCGTGGCGAGGGAGCTTGCTCCCGCTGGGCTGCGCAGCAGCCCCTTTTGTGAGCGCTGCGCACTCAAGCGGGAGCAAGCTCCCTCGCCACAAAAGCATCTGGCAGAGCTTAAGCACAGTGTTTGCGTATTTATGCAAAACAGCATTTGTCTTCCGCGAAAAGAACAAGCATTATGCGCGTTATGCAAAAACGCAACGTTTCTACCGTATTAAGAGCATTGCTCGATCAGCACGGGATCTCCCCCACGGAGCTTCACCGGCGTACCGGCGTGCCTCAGTCCACCCTCTCGCGGATCCTCAGCGGCAAGATCGTCGACCCTTCGGATAAACACATCTCGAAGATCGCCGAATATTTCGCCGTGAGCACCGACCAGTTGCGTGGGCGGGTCGACGTTGCGCCTGCCGGCAACAGCCGCCGCGAAGAGCCACATTCCGAACTCAAGGACATAAGCCTGTGGGACGATGACACGCCCGTCGAGGAAGACGAGGTGTCCGTTCCTTTTCTGCGTGAGGTTGAATTGGCTGCTGGATCAGGAAGATTCGTCATCGAGGAAAGCGAGCGCTCTAGCCTGCGTTTCGGCAAGCGCAGCCTGCGCCATAACGGCGTGCAGTTCGACCAGGCCAAGTGCGTGACGGTGCGTGGCAACAGCATGTTGCCGGTGCTGCGCGACGGCGCCACGGTCGGGGTGAACGCGGGCAAATGCGGCATCGGCGACATCGTCGACGGTGACCTCTACGCCATCAATCACAACGGCCAACTGCGGGTGAAGCAGCTATATCGCCTGCCCACCGGCATTCGCCTGCGCAGCTTCAACCGCGATGAGCATCCGGACGAGGACTACACGTTCCAGGAAATGCAGGACGAGCAGATCGTCATCCTCGGTCACGTCTTCTGGTGGGGCATGTACGCCCGTTAATCCTTCCGCTGTCAGATAAAACCCGCCGTCGTGCGGGTTTTTTTTCGCCATCTGAAAACCTTCAACCCGGTACTTACGCGGGCTCCATGCATTTACGCATTCCTTGCGCATAAATAAATGCATTTACGCATTGACTGTATATGCATCCATGCATATTCTGTGTCCAAGCCGCTCGACAAAGCGGCTGGCAACAAAGCTCTTTAGTTCCACCAACAGGCAGCGATGAACCGGCCTTAACGGTTCAGAGGGTTGGCAACTGACCCGGGTGTGCAGCGTAAAGCACCAGAAGCAGTTATCCGGCGGGCAGGGACCGCGGTCGGAGGAACAATTTGAATGGATCCGTACCGCGCCAGTCGCGCCGAAAGATCAAGCGCATTACTGAAAAGCCTGGGCGACCGGGCTTTTTGGAATGCCTGTGCCGCGAGGTACATCAAACAGGCAGGGGCATTTCCATGCACTTATCCGTGAAGCCAAGGAAATGCCCAGATAAAAATGGTTTCAACAAACTCACCTATCTAAAAGGACGTAGCAGATGAAAAAAATTTTCAATGTGCTGGTCGTAGCTGTCTTGGCCTCCCAGTCTCTTAACGCGCTTGCCGAAACTTCACCTGTCGGTTCCTGGCAATCCGCTTTCTACCACGTTCCGGGCGGCGGTTTTTATGCCAACCAAACGTACTGTTTCAAAGCAGACAATACCTGGTACTCGAGTTCGCAGGCCGGTTGGAAGGGCGCATGGTTCCAGAATGGGGACAATTTCCAATGGAACGGGAGTGTGCCAATGCCGGGTGCCGGGAGCGCCAACAATCTCGCGACCATAGGCACGAGTAAGTTGGTTGTGGCTGGTTCGATGTCGGGCAACTACGCGGAATGGGCAGCACCGAGTGCGCTACCGCTGCCTTGGGACCGGCACTACACCTACACCATGACTTACAAAGGCGCGACCTGCGCTCCGCCAAAGTGATGTCAGCTTTCAATGACCTGACAAAGGGTTGAACGTTGTTTCTAGCAACTTAGTGGGTTGCACCGACCCACATCTCATTCAACTTCAAACAACCTGCCCGCCCAATCTTAATCACCCCCAGGAAACGAGACATGACAAACGAGCAACAAGCGTTGCTGGACATGCCGATCTGGCTGGTCATCGTGCTCGCCCTGGTGGGCGGGGTGACTGGCGAGATGTGGCGTGCCGACAAGGAGGGCGCCCGTGGCTGGTCACTGCTGCGGCGCCTGGCCCTGCGCTCCGGCGCCTGCATGATCTGTGGCGTCTCGGCGATCATGCTGTTGTACGCCATGGGCCTGTCGATCTGGGCCGCCGGTGCCTTCGGTTGCCTGACCGCGATGGCCGGGGCTGACGTGGCCATCGGGCTTTACGAGCGTTGGGCCGCCAAGCGGATGGGCATCAGTGAGCTACCGCCGCGCGATTCCCGTTCCGACTGATTTCCCGCCGCCGCTGCAAGATCGAGGCGACTTGCCTGGATGCCAGGGCCTGCCACTTATCTCCTGTGGGAGCGAGCTTGCTCGCGATTGCACTCTGACATCCAACATCTCCATCGACTGATACACCGCTTTCGCGAGCAGGCTCGCGCCCACAGGTTTCCCTGACGCTACTTTCCATACCACTGGAATTCCCCCATGAAGATCACCCCGATCCTCACGCAACTGCGTGAGCAGTGCCCCACGCTCGCCCGTCGCGTGGCGGCAGGCTTTGACCTCGCCACGCTGCAAGCCGAGGCCCCGCTGCAACTCCCCTGCGCCTATGTCCTGCCAACCGCCGACGTTGCCAGCAAGAACGCGGCGCAGAACGTCACGCTGCAAGCGGTGCGTGATCGTTTCGATGCCGTGCTGGTGCTCGACGCGACTGACGCGACAAAAGCGCTGGATCTGTTGCACGACCTACGGGCTGAACTGTGGCGCGCGCTGGTGGGGTTCAAGCCGGGCGCTGAGTACACCGGCGTCGAGTACGACGGCAGCGAGCTGGTTTCCATCAATAGCAGTCGCGTGTTGTACCGGCTGCGCTTTTTCGCCGAGTTCCAGCTGGGCCGCAATCTGCCGGGCCAGCTTGCCGAAAGCTGGCATGAGCGTGAACTGGACGGCTTGTCGTCCTTTACCGGGGCCACCGTGCGCGTCGATGCCATCGACCCGGCGGACCCCAACCTGAAACGTCCCGGCCCCGACGGGCGCCTGGAACTGACTTTTTCTGGAGACGTAACCCCATGAGCAAACGCATCACCGTGCTGCCGGCCCCTGGCCGCGCCGTACCGGACCCGGAAGCGGGCGATCTGTTGCCCCTCGAAGGCCGTGAAGTGCCGGACAACGCCTGGTGGCGTCGACGTCTGGCCGATGGCGATATCACTACCAAAGCCGTGCAAGCGGCAAAACCAAAGGGAGCCAAATAATGGCGATTGGATTCAGCAACATTCCCGCGGACATTCGTGTTCCGCTGTTCTACGCCGAGATGGACAATTCGGCCGCCAATAGCGCGTCGTCGGCCATGCGCCGGTTGATCGTCGCCCAGGTCAACGACAACATCGCCCCGGCCGAAGCCGGCAAGCTGGTGCTGGTGTCCAGCGTCGCGCTGGCCAAGAGCATTGGCGGGCAAGGCTCGATGCTGGCGTCAATGTACGAAACCTGGCGCAAGACCGACCCGATCGGTGAGATCTGGTGCCTGCCGCTGCATAACGTCGAAGGGGCGATTGCCCAAGGTACGCTGACGCTGACCGGCAGCGCTGCGGAGAGCGGCGTGCTCAACCTGTACGTCGGTGGTGTGCGTGTCCAGGCCGCCGTCGTCAAAGGTGCCAGCGCTGCCCAGGCGGCCACGGCGCTGACCCTCAAGATCAACGCATCCGCCGACCTGCCGGTGACCGCCGCGGCCGCCGAAGGCGTGGTGACCCTGAGTGCCAAATGGACCGGCGCCAGCGGCAATGACATCAGCCTGCAATTCAATCGCTTGGGCAAGAGCAACGGCGAAGACACCCCGGCCGGCTTGACCACGGCCATCACTGCCATGGCCGGCGGCGCCGGCGTGCCGGACCAGACCGCCGCCGTCGCCGCCCTGGGCGATGAGCCGTTCGAATTCATCGCCATGCCGTGGTCCGACGTGTCGAGCCTCGACACTTGGCAAACGGTCATGGATGACAGCACCGGTCGCTGGTCCTGGGCCAAGCAGTTGTTCGGTCACGTCTACAGCGCCAAGCGCGGCACCCTCGGCACTCTTGTCGCCGCCGGGCAGGCCCGCAACGACCAGCACATGACCATCCAGGCCCTGGAGCCAGGCGTGCCGCAACCGTTCTGGGTCCAGGCCGCTGCGCTGGCCGCGCGCACTGCGGTGTTCATTTCCGCCGACGCCAGCCGCCCGACCCAAAGCGGCAGCCTGCCGGGGCTCGATCCGGCATCGGCCAGCGAGCGTTTCACCCTGACCGAGCGACAGTCGTTGCTCAACTACGGCATCGCGACCGCTTACTACGAAGGCGGCTACGTTCGTATCCAGCGTTCCATCACCACCTATCAGAAGAATGCCTTCGGCCAGGCGGACAACTCCTACCTGGACAGCGAAACCATGCACCAGTCGGCGTTCATCGTGCGGCGCCTGCAAAGCGTGATCACCAGCAAATACGGTCGCCACAAACTGGCCTCCGACGGCACTCGTTTCGGCGCCGGCCAGCCCATCGTCACCCCGAGCACCATTCGCGGTGAGTTGATCGCCCAGTACGCCAAGCTTGAGTTGGAAGGCCATGTGGAAAACGCCGAGCTGTTTGCCGAGCACTTGATCGTCGAACGCGACAGCCAGGACCCGAGCCGGGTCAACGTGCTGTTCCCACCGGATTACATCAACGGCCTGCGCGTGTTCGCGCTGCTCAACCAATTCCGCCTGCAATACGACGCCGCCGCCTGACAGTGGCACTCAGTTGCATGAATTCAGCCCACCTGGCGTGGGCTTTTTATTGAAGGGAGAAACACCATGGGTCAACTGATTGCGGGCACCTGCTACGTCAAAGTGGACGGCGCTCAACTGACCATCAACGGCGGCTGCGAAGCGCCACTGATGTTTACCAAACGCGAGACCGTCGTACCGGGTTTCTACAAGGAAACCGACATCGCGCCGTCGTTCAAGGTCACCGCGCTGCACACCGCCGACTTCCCGCTCAAGCAGCTGGTCGCCGGCACTGACATGACCGTCACCTGCGAATTCAGCAACGGCAAGGTCTACGTGCTGGCTGGCGCGTATCTGGTGGAAGAGCCGGTATCCAAAGGTGACGACGCTACCATCGAGCTGAAATTCGAAGGCATCAAGGGGACCTGGCAATGACTGATGTCGTGGCGTTGCGCGTGGCCATCGAGGCCCACGGCGAGCCATTGAGCGAACTGACTCTGCGCCGTCCGACGGTGCAGGAGGTCCGTGCGATCAAGGCGCTGCCGTACAAGATCGACAAGAGCGAGGAGGTCAGCCTGGACATGGATGTCGCGGCCAGATACATCGCGGTCTGCGCCGGTATTCCACCATCGTCGGTCAACCAGTTGGACCTGGCTGACCTCAACGCGCTGAGCTGGGCCGTCGCGAGTTTTTTCATGAGTGCGGCGTCGCAGCCATCGGCGACCTGATCACCGCCACCTATGACCTGGCCTGGTTCTGGAAGGTTGACCCCGAACAGATGATGGCCAGGCCACTGGATGTGCTCCGCGAATCCCTGGAGCACGCGCAACGGATCAATGCGATGCAGCAGGTGCAGTGATGGCAGAGACACAGAAGGTAGAGAAAAAAGCGCTACTGCTGACCGGTATCGACGAGCTGTCGCCCAAGCTCGCCAGCCTGCGAGCGAAGGTCGCGAGTTTCAAGCAGAACCTCGATGCCACGGGCCTGGGCAGCCTGGATATTTCCGGGCTGCTGCCCAGCGGCGGCCTGGCCCAACCGTTCATGGACGGGCTCAAGTCGGCACTGGCCTTCAAGGACGAAGCTGGTGCAGCGAGCGCGGCAGCCAGTGCCGTCCAGGCGCCGGAAGCGCCTCGCGTAGCGGCACAGAACCTGGAGGGATTGAAGACTTCCATCAGCAATGTGTCGGTGCAGTTCGGCTCGGCGCTGGGGCCTGCGGTCAACGCGGTGGCGGTCGGTTTGCAGCCGATGGTCAGCGGCGTGGCCCAGGTACTGCAGGACAACCCGCAACTGGTCCAGGGCCTGGCAAATGGCGTCGTCGCGTTCAACGCGATCCAGACGGCGGTCAGCGGCGCGAGCCAGGCAATGGAAGTGATCAACCTGGCCTTGAAGATGAACCCCATCGGCTTGATTGCCATGGGCATCGCCTTGGCGGCAGGGATGATCATCGCCCACTGGACGCCGATCTCGGCGTTTTTTGCCGGGCTCTGGCAACGGTTGGCGCCGATCGTCCTGCCAATGGTCGAGTTCTTCAAGACGCTGTTCGCCTTTACCCCGATGGGGCAGGTGATCAGCAACTGGGGGCCGATCAGCAGCTTTTTTGGCGCACTCTGGAATGTGATCGTGGCGGCGGCGACGCCGATCATCGGTTTCATGCAGACGCTGTTCGCCTGGTCGCCCCTGGGGTTGATCATTGCCAACTGGACGCCCCTGAGCGGGATGTTCGCGGCAATCTGGAATTTGCTCAAGGCCTTGACCGTGCCGGTGATGGACGCGCTGAAAGGCCTGTTCGACTGGACACCGTTGGGGCTGATCATGGCCAACTGGGGCACGATTGGCGAAGTCTTCGCCGGGATCTGGGAGGGCATTCGCAATCAGGTTTCGATCATGCTGGCGGTGTTCAGCGGCCTGTTCGACTGGTCGCCCATCGAGGGCTTGACCCGGCAGTGGGGACCGGTGGGCGAATGGTTCAGCCAATGGTGGGACGAGCTGCAGGGCGTGATCGCGCCAATCAAGGCGTTCTTCAATGGCGGCTTTGGCGAGGTGATTGCCTCGTTCACCGGCAAGGTCGAGGGATTGGCCGAGGCGCAGCGCGCCACCAATGCCGAAGGCAAGGGTGAGCTGGCACCGGCGTTTTTTGGCGGTGCCAGCGAGCAGCCTTCGGGGCTGTCTTCAAGCCTTGCGCCGACGCCTGCCACGGCGTCTCCCGGAGCGTCCTTGACCCCAGGGGCATTGCCGCAAACTTCCGGAGCCCTGGTGCAACAAAGCGCCGCCAACAACCGCACGCAACTGGAAGGCGGCCTGACGGTGCGCTTCGAAAACGCGCCGGCGGGGTTGCGCGCCGACCCGCCCCAGACCAATCAACCGGGCCTGGCGGTGAGTTCGCGCATCGGTTATCGCTCACTTTCCGCAGGAGGTTCCAATGAGCTGGCGTGATCGTTTGTTGCCGGCGTCGTTTCGTGGCGTCGGGTTCTGGGTCGACCAGGCGAAAACCCCGATCGGTCATAAAGGCCAGTTGCATGAGTACCCGCAGCGTGACCTGCCGTATTTCGAGGGGCTCGGCCGGCAGGCACGCATCCACGAGTTGACGGCGTTCATCGTCGGCCCCGATTGCCTGGAGCAGCGCGACAAACTGCTCGCAGCCCTGGAGCAGGGCAGCGGTGAACTGGTGCACCCGTGGCTGGGGCGCTTGCAGGTCAAAGTGGGCGAATGCGACATGACCCAGACCCGCCAGGACGGCGGGCTGGTCACGTTTGCCCTGAAGTTCTACCCCGACCAGCCGCTGCAGTTTCCTTCGGCGGCGATCAATAGCCAGAAACTGCTGCTGGTCTCGGCCGACAGTTTCCTCGGCTCGGCGGTGCGGCGTTTCGAAGACGCCATGAGCCTGATCAAGGCGGCGCGGATCGGCATCGCGGATCTGCGCAACAGCCTCAAGGAGGTTTATGGCGTCATCGAGCAGGAGCTCAAACCATTGATCGAGACCTATCGGCAACTCAGCGATCTGGTCAAGGCGGTCAAGGAGCTGCCCAAGGAAGTGGCGGCGGAATTCAAGGGACTGCTGGGTGACATTCGGGAGCTGAAGGATTTTGCCCGTGACGGCTATCGCGGCGTGATTGCCAGCGTGTCGCAACAGGTGGAAGCCATCCGTCAGGCGGACGCGCCCAAACTCACCACCGGCAAGGACACCACGGCGGCGGCCCAGGCGGTTGCCGATCTGGTCCAGGACACCTTGCTGGTGCAAGCGGCGCAATGGATTGCGGCGATGCCGGTGGCGGCGCCGGTGGTCAAGCTGGACGCCACTCCATCGGTGGCGCAACAGGCGGTGCAACCGGTCCAGCGCCGAGACGTGCCGGTGGCCGATGACGTGCTCGCCTTGCGCGATGCCCTCAACGAAGCCATCTGGCAGGCTTCCCTCAAGGCCGCTCCGGATCACTACCAGACAATGAACAACCTGCGTCAGCAAATGGCCGCGCACTTGACGGCCGTGGCGTCGTCCGGTGTCCGGCTGATCAACCTGTCGTTCAAGCAAAGCCTGCCGGCGCTGGTGGTGGCGTATCAGCAATTTGCTGACGCTACCCGGGTGACCGAGGTGACCCAGCGCAATGGCGTGGCGCATCCTGGCTTCCTGCCGCCCAACGACCTGAAAGTCTCCGGGGAGTGAGCCATGAATGAGCTCGACAACGCTGTCACGCTCACCGTCGGCGGGCTGGATTACGGCGGCTGGAAAAGCGTGGAAATCAGTGCGGACCTGGAGCGCCAGTTCCGCACCTTCAAACTCGACATCACCTGGCAATGGCCGGGGCAGACCCAGGCGGTGCCGATTCGTCCCGGTGACGAATGCCAGGTGCGCATCGGCGCCGACCTGCTGCTCAGCGGCTACGTGTTCAAGGCGCCCATCAGCTACGACGGCCGGCAGATCAGCCTGAGCATCGAAGGCGGCTCCAAGACCCAGGACCTGGTGGACTGCGCGGCGATCAACCGCCCGACGCAATGGCGCGGGCAAACATTGCTGAGCATCGTCCAGGCGCTGGCATCGCCCTATGCCGTGGGGGTGGTCAGCGAGATCCCGGAAACCGCGCGCCTGAGCGAGCACAGCATCGTGCCTGGAGAAACGGTGTTTCAATCCATCGACCGTTTGCTGACATTGTTCCGGGTGTTCTCCACCGATGACCCGCAGGGCCGGGTGCTGCTGGCCAAGCCCGGCAGCGGTGGGCGGGCCAGCGATGTGTTGGAACTGGGCAAGAATATTCTTTCGGGCAACGCGCCGATGGACTACAGCCAGGTATTTTCCGAATACCGGGTCATTGGCCAGCACAAAGGCAATGACCAGCAGAGCGGGGCGGCGGTGAGCGAGGTCTCGGGCACCGCCACTGACCTGGGCTTCAAGCGCAAGCGGGTGACCGTCATCAGCGAAAGTGCTCAGTTGACCCCGGCGCTGGCCCAGCAACGGGCCGACTGGGAAAGCGCGATTCGCAGCGGCCGCGCCCTGACCACCACCTACCGCGTGCAGGGCTGGCGCCAGGCCAACGGCGATCTCTGGCGGCATAACACCCTGGTGCGGGTGATCGATCCGGTGCTGGGGTTTGACGCTGACATGCTGATCTCCAAGGTCACCTATTCGCTGTCCGCCCAGGGTTCCGTCACCACCTTGCAAGTCGCCCCGCCGCACACCTTCGACGCGAACCCGGTGCCGCCCAAGGCCTGAGCCCGACGCCGATACCCGCCCTGGGCAAATCCCTTGTGGGAGCGAGCCCGCCCCCAGATTCCTGCCCAGCACAGATTCCTTGTGGGAGCGAGCCTGCTCGCGAAAGCGGTGGTTCGGCTTGCATCGATGTTGAATGTGCCGGTGCCTTCGCGAGCAGGCTCGCTCCCACAGTGCTCTGCCGTTAAACCCGATTCCGAAGGAAAAACTCAATGAGCCTACTGACCCGCCTCCTGGCGCGCGGCACTGTCGTGCTCGCCCATTCGGCGAATAAATTGCAATCACTGCAAATGCGCCTCACCGCTGGCGAAGTAAGCGACGACATGGAGCATTTCGAGCCCTACGGCTTCACCAGCAACCCGCTGGCCGGCGCCGAGGGCATCGCCACGTTTCTCGGCGGCGACCGCTCCCACGCGGTGGTGCTGGTGGTCGCCGATCGGCGCTTTCGTCTCAAGGCCCTGGCCCCGGGCGAAGTCGCGCTCTACACCGATGAAGGCGACAAGCTCCACTTCAAGCGCGGCCGGGTCATCGACATCGAGACCGCGACGCTGAACATCCGCGCCAGCAGCGCGGTGAACATCGACAGCCCGGTCATCAACCACACCGGCAAGATCGTTTCCCAGGGCGACCAGATCGCCGGCGGTATCAGCCAGATCAAGCACGTGCACGTCGGCGTACAGGCCGGCAACGGCCAGACCGGTGCGCCGGCGGGAGGCCAGTGATGTTCATCAGCCAGAACCTGCACGCCGCGCTGACCCGCTCGGTGCTGATCAGCCTGTTCACCTGGCGCCGCGCCGCGGCTGGCGATGCTGTCGATGACGACGAGCGTTTCGGCTGGTGGGGCGACACCTTTCCCACGGTCGCCGACGATCGCATCGGCTCACGGCTGTGGCTGTTGCGGCGGGTCAAGCTGACCCGCCAGACCCAACTCGACGCCGAATTCTATGCCCGCGAGGCGCTGCAATGGTTGATCGATGACGGTCATTGCAGCGCCATCGACATCATCAGCGAACGCCTCGACGCCCAGCGTCTGAACCTGCGCACGGTCCTGACCCTGGCCAATGGCGAGCGCCTGGACATCAACCCCGACCACAGCTGGCAGGTGACCTATGCCGTTTGAAACCCCTTCGCTGCCGGTGCTGATCAAGCGCGCCCAAAGCGACCTGGCCAGCGATTCGCTGCGCCAGTCCGACGCCCAGGTCCTGGCGCGTACCCTCGGCGGCGCCGCCTATGGCCTTTATGGCTATCTGGATTGGATCGCCGAGCAGATCCTCCCGGACAAGGCCGATGAATCGACCCTGGAACGCATCGCCGCGCTGCGCCTGAACCAGGCGCGCAAGGCCGCCCAGGTGGCCACCGGCAGCGTCAGCTTCACCGCCACGGCGGGTGCCGTGCTGGATGCCGACACGCTGCTGCAAGCGGCCGATGGCCGTACTTATAAAGTGACCACCGCGCGAACCACCAGCAATGGCCTGAACACCGCCGCCATTGCGGCACTGGAGGCCGGTAGCCTGGGCAATGCCGATGCCGGCCTGGTGCTCACGCCGGTGCAGCCGCTGTTGGGTATCGGCAACAGCTTCACCGTCCTGGCGCCAGGGCTGACCGGCGGTGTCGCCCGGGAAAGCCTTGAATCCCTGCGGTCGAGGGTGATCCGTTCCTATCGGGTCATCCCTCACGGCGGTTCGGCCCAGGACTACGAGACCTGGGCTCTGGAGTGTCCCGGCGTTACCCGCGCCTGGTGTCGCGGCAGTTATCTGGGGCCGGGGACCGTCGGCCTGTTCGTGATGCGCGACGACGATCCGCAACCGATCCCCAACACCGAGCAACTGGAGGAAGTGCAGGCCTACATCGAGCCCTTGCGCCCGGTGACCGCCGAACTGCATGTGCTGGCCCCGACCCAGGTGCCGGTGAACTACAAGCTGCGCATCACCCCGGACACCAGCGCCGTGCGCGCCGCCATCGAGGCCCAGTTGCGCGACCTGCATAACCGCGAAGCCGGCCTCGGCGAAACGCTGTTGCTGAGTCATATCGCCGAAGCGATCAGCAGCGCCACCGGCGAAACCGACCACAAGCTCAGCGCACCCGCCGCCGATGTCGTCGCCGCCAGCAACCAGCTGCTGACCTTCGGAGGCTGCACATGGCTGGGATAAGAACCGTCGAACAATACCAGGCCCAACTGCGCAGCCTGCTGCCCAGCGGCCCGGCGTGGGACCCGGAGCGCGTGCCGGAACTGGACGAAGTGCTGCAAGGCATCGCCCAGGAGCTGGCGCGCCTGGATGCCCGCGCCGCCGACCTGCTCAACGAGATGGACCCGGCGGGAGTGAGCGAGCTGGTGCCGGATTGGGAACGGGTGATGGAGCTGCCGGATCCGTGCCTTGGCGCCACGCCGCTGTATGACGATCGCCGTCTGGCGGTGCGGCGGCGGTTGCTGGCGGTGGGCAGCCAGGCCATCGCCTATTACGTGGAAATCGCCAGGAGCCAGGGCTACCCCAACGCAACGATTACCGAACTCAAGGCGCCGCGCATGGGCCGCGCACGGTTTGGCGAAGCGCACTTCGGAACGTGGCAGGCGCAGTTCATGTGGACCCTCAACACCGGCGGCCGGCTGCTGCTGGGACGGCGCTTTGGTGCGAGCTATTGGGGCGAACGTTTTGGCGTCAATCCGGGGTCGGCGCTGGAGTGCCTTATTCACCGCAGTGCACCGGCGCATACCAAGGTTCACATCAACTATGACTAGGGAGTAGACGGATGGATTATCCGAAAAGTGTACCCAGCGCCGGCTTGGTGAATGGGAGGTTCGTCGATGAAAACCCGTTGACCGGGACGCCGGGATCGTTGATTCCGGCGGATTGGGGGAATGGGGTGACGCAGGAGATCGTGAATGTCATCAAGGCGGGAGATCTGACGCCGGATGAGACCCGCAGCGATCAATTGCTCGCGGCGATTCGGACGGTAACCGCCAAGGGCTGGAACCAGGACTTCGCTCTGCCGATCGCAGCGTTGCCGCTGCCGACGATTGCCACGGCGGACAGCCGTTTGGCCGTCACTCCAGCAGCGCTGTCCACCAGCGGCGGACGTGTCTCGATTCCGGCGGGTGTGTACGTCAGCATCGGGCAAGAGGTGGTGGCAGGACGGTTGGGGCGGACACGTACCTACGTGACGACGGCCTGGAGCAGCGCCGATCTGTTGCCCAGCGCCAGTTATTTTTTGCGGGCGCAGATAGTCGGTGATGCGCTGACGTTCTATGTGCAGCGAGGAAGCCTGTATGACCTTGCTCCGGAATCCCTGAAAGGCACCGTCAACGGAGCGGCAGGCGGTGGGTTCCCATCGACCCCCCTGGACATGTGCCTGGCCTGGGTGGTGACCGGGACGCCTGGCTCCCTGCCGACGATCCGCACGATTTACAACCGTGCTCAATTGAGCTGGACGCAAACGGTAAATGGCACCGGGGTGGTGTACCTGCCGCTGGATCCGCATGCGCGTGCGGGGCGGCTTGTGGCGGGTAATCCGACACCCCCACCGAATGGGGTGACAACGGTGACGTTCGCTCCGGCTGGATGGGTTGGGGGCAATTACAGCTACCTGTCCCCCGTCTCGGAAAATCCCGGCAACAACTCAGTGGGTTGGGCGAACCCTACAAGTGTGCCGATGGCAATGTGCGCGATCTTTTCCAACAACGTTGTCAATGACGTCACGGTTTCCACGGTCACCGCGAGTTTCGACCATAACCAATTGCGTTCGCTTTGGCAGTCCTACCAGGCCGAGCACACATTGGGCTCAACCAGTGCGGAAAGTGACGAATTGCTCTTTAGCATGGGGATCAAAGGACATCAGGCGTTAACCGACTACAGCGCCGGTATCGCCATCAACTTCACCACCGCCGTCAATGTCCATCTGTCCTGGGAGCTGATCCGATGAAAGTCGTTCAAGAACTGCACCAGTACGAAGAGGGACTGCGTCCGCCTCCACCTTCTGCGGCCCACTTCTGGGAGGACGGTACATGGATACTGACCGACGAGAGCGCTGCTGAACTGCTGCGCCTGGAAGGCGAGCGCCTGTGCGACAAGATCGATGCCGCTGCCGACAGCGCCCGTCGCGTTTTGGCCGGTGATCCGTTACGGGCCCTGGAATATCAACAAGCGGCCCTGCAAGCGCAGGCGTTCAAGGATCAGGGCTACCCGAAAAAAGCTGTTCCGTTGTCGGTTTCTGCCTGGGTCGTCAAGGGCCGCACAGCCAGGCAGGCGGCGGACCAGATCCTCGCCAAGGCCGCTGAATTCGACGCGAACCTGCTGGCGCTTCGCGAGTTACGCCTCAAGTCCAAGACGCAGATTCGCGCGCACCTAGCCAAGGGCAAATCGGATCTTGCCACTCAAGCCGCCGATGACGCGCTCGCGGCCATCCGGACGCTACGCCTTCGGGCTTGATTCCCATCTCATAGAGAGACAAAACATGGATTATCCAAAAAGTGTTCCCAGCGTCGGGCTGGTGGACGGTCGGTTCGTGGATGAAAATCCCGTCGAAGGCTCGCCGGGATCCTTGATTCCGGCTGTGTGGGGAAACAGCGTCACGCAGGAGATCCTGGGCGTTATTTCCGCCGCAAACCTGACCCCGTCCGAAGCGGACACCGGGCAGTTGATCAAGGCGCTGCAAAGCATTATCGGGCGTAGCAGTCCGATGCGTTCAGTCATCACGCGGATCAGCACCTCTCAAGTCCTGAAGGCCGAGGAGTCAGGCCTTGTGTTGATCGACGCGAGCGCAGGCGCGAGTACCTTGACCTTGCCGGCGGCCAACGCGGCGCTAGGCATTCGTGATGTGATTGTGCGACGCGTCGATAACAGTGGTAACCGCCTGACGGTGCGCGCCGCCGGTACCGACAGGATACGGTTTCACACGCACCTGGCGGCCAGCGGTTATCCATTTCTGGTGTTGATGGGCAGCGGCGATTGGTGGCATTTGCGCAGTGATGAAAGCGGATCCTGGTGGCCGGTGGGCCGGTTTGATGCAACGGCGCTGGGGCGCGTCTCGTTCGAGAGCACACGCCAAGTCATTCCCGGTGGGTATGCCGTGCTCAACGGCAACCTGCTGGTGCGTAGCGATTGGCCGTGGTTGTGGGATTACGCGCAGTCGTCCGGTGCGTTGGTGAGCGAAGCCAGCAGACCGGGAAATGAAGGCGCGTGGACGACCGGTGACGGGGCGACAACTTTTCGGGTTCCCGATATTCGTGGCGAATTCCTGCGTGTGCTGGATGAAGCCAGAGGCGTGGATATCGATCGTTCGCCGGGCAGCAGGCAAATGTACGCCCTTGAAAACCACAACCACTTTTTGCCCACCAGTTCGGGCAGTACTGTGCGCCCAACGCCGAGTATTCCCGACAGCCTATGGGACTTGACGCATGACGTTAATTCGGCCCCTGTGTCAGGCACCCTTGGCACGACATTTCCTAATCCGGCTTATAGCGGCGGCGATTCTGTCGGCAGTATCGGCAGTTTCAGCAGCGAAACTCGCCCCAGAAACGTCGCCTATCCCGCTCGAATCAAGTTGATCTGAGGCCACTATGTTCATTTATTTATTTGACGACGATGGTGTTCTGTCCGGCCCGGTTGAACTTCCGGTCACGCCGGGCATGGGCATCCAGATTCCAAGCAACGGCGTCCAGCTCTCCTTTCAGTTGCCCGCTGCCCAGGATCATCATTCATGGGTCATGGTTAATGGCGTTCCGCGAGAAATGGTCGACTGGCGCGGCGCGGTGTACCGCAAGGACAACGGCGTTCTACTGCAGTGGACCGAATTCGGCGAGTTGCCGGACACCTATACCGCCGAACCGTGGCCTGGCAATTATCATGTCTGGCGAGAGAACAGCTGGGTATTTGACGAGACGCTTCAGCAGGCTGATCTCAAGCGCGAGGTCTTGGCAAAACGCGACAAACTGCTGCGTGAGGCTGTTCAGAAAATTGCCCCGCTTCAGTACGCCGAAGACATCGGCGACGCCAGCGACCAGGAGCAACTGGCCCTGATGGAGTGGAAGCTTTATAGCGTCGAGTTGAATCGCATCCAGCATCAAGCTGGTTTTCCAACCGCTATCACCTGGCCTGTCCTGCCCGAGCCTGCCCTTTAACCAGCCTGGGGCAGCCTCTCAGAATTTCCCAAACAATCCCACGCCATCACGTATTGCCGGTGAGGCTTTGTCTCGCCTGTTTTTTGTCTTTGGCCCATCAGGAGTGAAAAGTGGACTATCCAAAAAGTGTGCCCAGCGCAGGTCTATCGAACGGCAGGTTCGTGGATGAAGATCCTTTGGCGGGAACGCCGGGATCGTTGATTCCCGCCAGTTGGGGCAATGGTGTAACGCTGGAGTTGCTTAATGTTATTCAAGCTGCCGGTCAGACGCCGTCGGAACAATTGAACAATCAGTTGTTAACGGCCTTGCGTGGCAGCGAATTGTTCACCACGGCGCCTCAATTTGATAACGACAGATCCGTGGCGACGACTGAGTTCGTAAGGCGCAGCGGGATTCAATACTCCGGTTTTTTCGCGTACGCAGTCAGTACAGCGTTGACACCGGCCCATGTCGGCGGTGCCGTCAGCTTTTCCAGTACCACCGCAATCGACGTCACGCTTCCCAACACAGTGGGAATCTTGCATGGGGCGACGCTCACGCTTATCAACGTAGGGACCGCGGTGAAGGTATCGACAGCCTCGCCTACCGATACTCTGGGACCTTCATCTTCAGCTCTTGGACCCATCGATCTGGGCCGTGGCGAAACGGCAGAGTTCGTCAAGCTGGACAATCAATGGCGGTTGATAGGCGGCACCGTCCTTTTGAAATACACCTCGTTGTTTTCAGGTCAGTTAGGAAATCCGGGTTACCAAAGGTACGCGAGCGGAAACATCGATCAATGGGGTTACGGTACAACTGACGCTAATGGGGAGGTGTTTGTTACGTTCCCGATTTCATTCCCCAATACTTTTGTTTCGGTTGTGGCGAACCATGTGGGCGGTGATGGAGCGATGGTGATGGTGGTAAGTGGAACCGCTACCCGCCAAGGCGTGCGCCTGAAAGTCCGGGACTATGCTGGGCACGTCAACGCGGGATGGGGCGTTTACTATTTTGCGAAGGGTTATTGAATGAATGAATTCACTTTGTTGTTCAGTCCAAGCACGTGTGGAGCCTATGCTCTTGGAATCAATGTTTCCGATATTCCGGACGATGTGATCGAAATCCCCAGGGCCTACTGGCTGTCGCTGCTTCAGCAACTCGCCATTTCACCCAAGCGTGTTTCAGCCAACCCCGATAACGGTTATCCCATTCTCGTTGATCCCCCTGCTCTGACATTGGCCCAGGCTTCGGAAAATGAATATGCGTGGCGCAACGCCCAACTCACCGCAACCGACCGCCTCATAGCGCGCGATCGCGACGAAATGGACGACGGCGGTGGCACGACGCTGGACCAGGCGCAGTACACGCAGTTGCAGGCTTATCGCCGGGCCCTGAGGGAATGGCCGCAGGACGAGCACTTTCCAGCCGCCGAACACCGTCCGGCCGCGCCGTCCTGGCTGGCCGGGCGGCTTTGATCATGTATGTGCGATGACCCGAACATGGACCTTACGCAACAGCAACTCATCAAGATCATGCCCGACGCCCGCGCCCAAGCGGGCGTTTTTATTCCAGCGTTGAACACCGCAATGTCTCGTTACCGCATTGACACTCCCAAGCGCATCGCCGCATTTCTGGCCCAGGTCGGTCACGAATCGGGGCAGTTGCGTTATGTACGAGAGCTGGGCAGCGAGCACTACCTGAGCAAATACGACACCGGAACCCTGGCCGTTCGCCTGGGCAACTCGCCCCAGCCCGACGGTGACGGTCAGAAGTATCGCGGCCGGGGCTTGATCCAGATTACCGGCCACGACAATTACCTTCGTTGCAGCCTGGGGTTGTTTGGTGACGAGCGCTTGCTGGCCTTGCCCGAACTGCTCGAACAACCGCAATGGGCCGCGCAATCCGCCGCCTGGTTCTGGGCGCAGAACGGCCTGAACGAGCTGGCTGATCGTGACCAGTTCAACAGCATTACCCGACGCATCAATGGCGGCTTGAATGGCTTACAGGATCGCTTGCAACTCTGGGCGCGGGCGAGGGAAGTGTTATGCCAGCCTTCAGCCTGATGCTGTTTTCCTGCCGGACGCTAGGTGTCGTTGTATTGGTGGCGCTGCTGATCGGTGGTCCGGCCATGTTGGCGTGGCGGCTCCAGGACTGGCGGTACGGCAGGCAACTGGCGCAACTGGCGCAGTCGCAGTCCGAGACGCTCAATCGAATGACCCAGGCCGCAGCGAAGCAGCAAAAGGCCGAGCAGGACAAACGCCTCGCCCTGGAACAACAACTCTCCGCCAGCGAACAAACCCACTACCGAGCCTTGAGCGATGCCCAACGTGACCAGGATCGCCTGCGCGATCGCCTTGCTACTGCCGATGTCCGGCTGTCAGTCCTCCTCGACGCCGACGATGTTGCCGCCGGTTGTGCAATGCCTGCCGCCACCGGCACCGGCGGCATGGATCATGGCGCCCCACGCGCCCGACTTGACCCGGCGCATGCTCAACGAATTATCGCCATCACCAACGAGGGCGACCGTGGACTGATCGCCTTGCAGGCCTGCCAGGCCTATGTCAGAGCGTTGGGCCGGTAATCTGCCGGACCTTGCAAGCTGCGGCTGCTGGTGTACGGTAGGCGCCAACCGCGTCGAATCAGGAGAGCAGCATGGATGACATTACCGGACTGGCCGCCGAACTGGGCAGGCGCTTGCAGGTGCTCAATGCCCATGTCACTACCGCCGAATCCTGTACCGGTGGCGGGATTGCCGAGGCGATCACGCGGATTCCGGGGAGTTCGGCCTGGTTCGAAGCCGGTTACGTCACCTATTCCAATCGCCAGAAAACCCAGCAGTTGGGTGTGCCTCCCGAATTGTTCGATAAAGTCGGCGCGGTCAGTCGCGAGGTGGTGGAGGCGATGGCGCGGGGCGCCCAGCAGAAAAGCCTGGCGCGCTTCGCCGTGGCGGTCAGCGGCGTGGCCGGGCCGGACGGAGGCTCGCCGAGCAAGCCGGTGGGCACCGTATGGCTCGCCTGGGGTGTTGGCGAGGCGGTGTTCAGCGAGCAGCGCTTCTTTCCAGGCAACCGCGACGAGGTCCGCCGACAAACGGTGAAGGCCGCGCTAGACGGGCTGTTACAACATGCCGCCACAGAAATCTCAAATCAGGGGTAGGCGATCCTGAATCGCTGTGGAATAATACTGGCTACTTATACAGGTGTTGGCCGTCAGGCCTTATTGATTACGTGAGGACTTTAATGGACGACAACAAGAAGAAAGCCTTGGCTGCGGCCTTGGGTCAGATCGAACGTCAATTCGGCAAGGGTGCCGTAATGCGTATGGGCGATCAGGACCGCCAGGCTATTCCTTCCATCTCTACCGGCTCCCTGGGCCTGGACATCGCGCTTGGCATCGGCGGCTTGCCAAAAGGTCGTATTGTTGAAATCTACGGTCCTGAATCCTCCGGTAAAACCACGCTGACCCTGTCCGTGATCGCCCAGGCTCAAAAAGCCGGTGCGACCTGCGCCTTCGTCGACGCCGAACACGCCCTGGACCCGGAATACGCCGGCAAGCTGGGCGTCAACGTCGATGACCTGCTGGTTTCCCAGCCGGACACTGGCGAACAGGCCCTGGAAATCACCGACATGCTGGTGCGCTCCAACGCGGTTGATGTGATCATCGTCGACTCCGTAGCGGCACTGGTACCCAAAGCGGAAATCGAAGGTGAAATGGGCGACATGCACGTGGGCCTCCAGGCTCGCCTGATGTCCCAGGCCCTGCGCAAAATCACCGGTAACATCAAGAATGCCAACTGCCTGGTGATTTTCATCAACCAGATCCGCATGAAAATTGGCGTGATGTTCGGCAGTCCTGAAACCACCACCGGTGGTAACGCGCTGAAGTTCTACGCCTCGGTTCGCCTGGACATCCGTCGTACCGGCGCGGTGAAAGAGGGTGACGAGGTTGTCGGCAGTGAAACCCGCGTCAAGGTCGTGAAAAACAAGGTGGCATCGCCGTTCCGTCAGGCCGAATTCCAGATCCTGTACGGCAAGGGCATCTACCTCAACGGTGAAATGATCGACCTGGGTGTGTTGCACGGTTTCGTCGAGAAATCCGGCGCCTGGTATGCTTACAACGGTACCAAGATCGGTCAGGGCAAGGCCAACTCGGCCAAGTTCCTGGCGGACAACCCGGAAGTCGCGGCAGCTCTCGAGAAGCAACTGCGCGACAAACTGTTGAGCCCGGTTGCAGACGTCAAGGCCGTGGCCAACCGCGAGACTGCAGACGATCTGGCTGACGCTGACATCTGATCGATCCGATGACCGCCGTACTCGATACCCTCGTCGCAGTGCGGCGAACCGCGATGGACCTGCTCGCAAGACGCGAGCACGGTCGAGTCGAGCTGACGCGTAAACTGCGCCAGCGTGGCGCTCCTGACGAATTGATCGACACGGCCCTCGACCGTTTGACGGAAGAAGGGCTGTTGTCGGAGTCGCGCTACCTTGAAAGCTTTGTTTCTTATCGCGCCCGCTCTGGTTATGGCCCGATGCGAATTCGCGAAGAACTTGGCCAGCGTGGCTTGCAACGACCGGATATCGAACTTGCCTTGCGTGAAAGCGGTATCGATTGGCAGGAACAGTTAATCGATACCTGGCGTCGCAAGTTCTTAGGGCATCTGCCCATTGATGCGAAGGAGCGGGCCAGGCAAGGGCGTTTCCTGGCGTATCGAGGATACTCCATGGAAATGATCAATCGGCTGTTCAGCGGTCGTAGCATGGATGACTAGATAAAACGGCCCGCTATTTCGATAGCGGGCCGTTTTTTTTGGGCTCAAGTCACCTCGATTGGTTCCCAGGTCAACGGGTGGGGCTGGGCGGCAGGCTGGGCCCAGTTTTCCGGTAGGTTGATATAGTCAACCAGTTCTCTAAGTCGACCATGATCGCGGGCGTTGAAGGTGAATGCCAGGCGCGTCAGGTGGCTGAAAGGCGCCTCCTCCGGCTCCTCGCCGCTGTAGGCATGCTGATGGAAGCAGTCGTTCAGGCATAGATCGGCAAATTGGACCTGCATCTGCTGCATCGCCTGTTCGGTGAGCGCATGATTGATGCGGATCACGAACTGATGCTTGAGCCAGCGGCTGGAGTGGAAGTTGCGATAGAACTGATTGATTTCTTCCACCGCATCCTCGGCGGTGTACACCAGGCGCATCAACTTCATGTCGGTAGGCAGGATGTAGCGGTTTTCTCCCAATTGTTCATGGATGAAATCCAGGGCGCTCTGCCAGAATTTACCTCCCGGCACATCCAGCAGCACTATCGGTACCAATGGGCTCTTGCCCGTCTGCACCAGCGTCAAGACTTCCAATGCTTCATCAAGGGTGCCGAAACCACCTGGGCAGAGCACTAACGCGTCTGCTTCCTTGACGAAGAACAGCTTGCGGGTGAAGAAGAAATGGAACGGGAGGAGGTTCTGCGTGCCTTCGACGGTCGGGTTCGCATGTTGTTCGAAGGGTAGGGTGATGTTGAAACCCAGGCTGTGCTCGCGGCCTGCGCCTTCATGGGCGGCGGCCATGATGCCTCCGCCTGCGCCGGTGATGACCATCATGTCCGACCGGGCCAGCGCCGCCCCCAGTTCTCGCGCCAAGCCATACAGCGGATGCTCGATGGGCGTTCGGGCCGAGCCAAAGACCGTGACTTTGCGACGGCCCTTGAATTGTTCGAGGGTGCGGAAGGCATGTTCCAGTTCGCGCAGGGCCTGCAGCGTGATTTTGGCGTTCCAGCGGTTGTGATCTTCCTGGGCCATGCGCAGCACGGTCAGGATCATGTCGCGGTAAATGGGAAGATTGGGACTGTTGGGTGATACCAGGTTGAGTTGCTCTTCGACCTTGCGGGTGAGGTCGTGGCCATGGTTCTCAAAATGCCGACTGAGCAGGTCATTCGGTTTGTAAGGCATTCAGCTTCTCCTTCTGAACAGAACCTGGCCCGAACGAGAGATTCGTCAGGGCCACGGCACTTCCTGTGCCGTCGTCAGCCCGGCGTATGCTCGGGCATTCAACCTGGCTCGACGCAAATTGCAGCAAGGCGATCAAGCCAGCCAACGGATTCTGCTGTTTCCCTTGGATGAAAAAATCAAGCGTCAGGGTATTGGCAAGGGCAGCCTCGTTCTGCCCGGTAACAGGCGATATTTTGAATCTAGCCTCTTGTTGATCATGGCGCTCGCAGATGACGGTTTGCAACCGTAACCTGGCCTTGTTGGAACCCGTCATCACGAGCAGGCTCGCTCCCACAATTGATCTCCAGTGAACATCAGGTGTGCGTTCGGCAAAATTCCTATGGGAGCGAGCCTGCTCGCGAAGGCGTCCGGCGCTCCAGCTCTGATAGTGGGTAATGCGCCGCTCGTCAGTTCACCGACTGGCTACGTCCCGCTCTGATTTACTCAATAACAAGCGTGCTGACGTTATTCGACGTCCAGGGTTGGGCGTCCACGCCGGGGAGTTAAGCATTTTCGGGGGCAGGGAGGCGGGAGAAATGACCAGGGTAACTCTGGAATTCGACAAGCAGTTGTACCTGATGCTGTTGGAAGCGGCTCAGGCCAATCAGTTGAGCCTTGAAGAGGAGTGCTGCCGTCGGCTGGAGGGCAGGGAATGGCGCTCGCGCTATTTGCAGGCGCTGGTGGCGGAACTGCGCGCCGACGATGAGCAGCGGCGCGCCAGCTCGGGTTGATTATTTCTTGGTCTTGGCCGGTTTCGGGCAGTCCGATTCCTGGAAGCGTTCGGTGGCGACCGGACGATTGGTCTTAACTTCGGTGAATTCGTAACGCATGGTTGCGCCCTTGGCCATCAGCTTGCGAAAGCCTGGGTTGGTGCACACCGTGGAGCCCAGCTGGAAGTAGACCGCCTTGGGGTCGGCGCGCATTTTCTGGGCGTGGCTGCTTTGCACGCTGAGATGGTTGATCAGCTCGGTGCCTTCGACGGTATAACCCTGGTCGAGAATGTCTTCGTTGATGGCGCGCGGAGTGCCGACGCTGCTTTGCGTGGCCACGTTCTGCAGCATCTTGTTCAGTTCGAGTTCTTTCAGCGACGCGGCCTGAGCGCTGATGGACGTCGCCAGCAGAACGGCAACGGTTGGGACGATAAGGCGCAGCATGAAACTCTCCTGGTTCAGTGACAGGGGGTTCGACCGGTCACGTGACTGTGCGTTCAGTGGCGGCGATTATAGGGGAGCCCGGGTAGACGGTACAGGCTTGCGCGCTCTGGTAGACTGCCGGGCTCTGTTGTCCTGCCGAGTGTTGTTCGTGTCGAGTTCTCTTGTCCGTGGGCGTCGCCCGCTATGACCCATGCCCCCAACGCCGTAGCCCGCCTGCGCGACCAGCGCGTCGACGATGGCATCAAGCCGCTCCAGGCCCGTGGCTGGCGCGCGCCTCGTTGCAGCGCGTGTCGGGTGATCGAAAGCCATTGCTTGTGTGCCTGGCGCCCGAGCGTCGAGACCCGTTCCGGGGTCTGCCTGATCATGACCAACAAAGAAGTCTTCAAGCCGAGCAATACCGGTTGGCTGATCGCCGATGTGGTGCGCGACAACCATGCCTTCATCTGGTCGCGTACCGAGGTCGACGGGCAATTGCTGGCTTTGCTGAATGACTCGCAGTGGCAGCCTTATCTGGTGTTTCCAGGCGAGTATGTCGAACCGTCCCGTGTCACCCACACGGTGGCGCTCGATCAGGGCAAGCGTCCGTTGTTCATTCTGCTGGACGCGACCTGGACGGAAGCGCGCAAGATGTTTCGAAAAAGCCCGTATTTCGATCGATTGCCCATTCTGAGCCTGTTGCCCGACAAGTTGTCTCGTTATCGCTTGCGTCGCTCGACCCGCAGCGAACACCTGTGTACCGCCGAAGTGGCGGCGCTGTGCCTGGAACTGGCGGGGGACAGCGACGCGGCGTCGGCCCTGGACGCCTATTTCGATGTGTTCAGCCAGCATTACCTCGGCGCCAAGCGCCAGCAGGAGGTGAACGAGTCCACGCCGGCCCATGCCGAGCTGCAGCCCTTCGTTCGCGCGGCTCCTGCGCTGTTGGCCGAGTAGTGGCCCATACTGGATAAGGCCGTGACCGTGCTGCTTGACCACCCCGGCTTCGCTGGGCATGCTGGGCGCCGACCAGGGTGCGGCTGGAGTTTGAAACGCTGTGATTGGCGTTGAACGTGCCCCCTGTTGATACCGCTGCATGGCGGTGTCTTGAGTTGTTCGGCGAGGCGCGAATGCATCGGGCCTGCCACTAAAAACAGGATCATTGGAAAAATGGCCACATACGAAATCCTGATTGCCGATGACCACCCGCTCTTTCGCAGCGCGTTGCATCAGGCAGTGACCCTGGGCCTTGGCTCGGATGTCCGGTTGACGGAGGTGGCCAGCATCGCAGAACTGGAAAGCCGATTGGCTGAAAAGGCCGACTGGGACCTGGTGCTGCTGGATCTGAACATGCCCGGTGCGTATGGTTTTTCTGGCCTGGTGCTGTTGCGTGGGCAATACCCGCAGATTCCGGTGGTGATGGTCTCGGCCCAGGAAGAGGCCTCGGTGATGGTCAAGGCCCGCGAGTTCGGCGCCAGCGGGTTCATTCCCAAATCCAGCTCCCTGGAAATGATTCAAAGAGCGGTGAAGGCCGTCCTCGATGGCGATGTATCCTGGCCGCCCCAGGCGTTCGAGGCAGTGAGTGTTTCCGCGGAAGCCAAGGCCGCCAGCGAAGGGCTGGCCAGCCTCACACCGCAGCAATTCCGGGTGCTGACCATGGTCTGCGAAGGCCTGCTGAACAAGCAGATTGCCTATGAGCTGAACGTGTCCGAGGCGACTATCAAGGCCCACGTTACGGCGATCTTTCGTAAACTCAACGTGCGCACCCGAACGCAGGCGGCGTTGTTGCTGCAACAACTCGAGTCAATTTCGCCGCAGTCGTAGTGTCTGAATTCACGCTTTTTTGACTGCGGTTCCATTAGCTTCTCCATTCCTTTCGATCAGTGCCTACCTTATGTCACCTTTTAAAGGCCAAACCGGCCTGAAACGCATCCTCAATGCCTCCGGCTATTCCCTGGACGGCCTGCGTGCGGCGTTCGTTGGCGAAGCCGCTTTCCGTCAACTGGTGCTGCTCAATGTCATCCTGATTCCGCTGTCGTTCTTCCTGAACGTCAGCCGCGTCGAGCAGGCCTTGCTGATTGCGGTGTGCCTGCTGGCCCTGATCGTGGAGTTGCTGAACTCGGCGGTGGAAGCGGCCATCGACCGCATTTCCCTGGAGCTGCACCCACTGTCGAAAAACGCCAAGGACATGGGCAGCGCCGCCCAGTTGGTCGCCCTGACGATGATTGCGTTGGTTTGGGGCCTGATACTGCTCTGAGTTTCAGGCGATGGCGGGAAGGACGATCTCGTCGCTACGCTGCACCCCGGCGGTGAACGCCCGGCACAGATCAAGAAACTCACGCATGGCTGATGTCTGGTATTTCTGTTTGTGCCAGATGAAATAAAATTGCCGCGCCAGATCCATGTCCGGGGTCTCCACGGCCACCAGGCTGCCGCGGCGAAAGGCGTCACGCAGAGCCAGGCGCGAGATACAGCCAATCCCCAGGCCGGACTCCACGGCGCGCTTGATCGCTTCGGTGTGTTCCAGCTCCAGGCGGATATTCAACGCGCTACGGTGGTGACGCATGGCCTGGTCGAAGGTCAGGCGGGTGCCGGAGCCCTGTTCCCGCAGTATCCAGGCTTCGCGGGTCAACTCCTCCATGGTCGCCTGGCCGCGTTTGGCCAATGGATGCTGGGGCGCGCAGAACACCACCAATTCGTCCTCGACCCAGCTCTGCACCTCGATGTCCGGGTGGCTGCAGTCGCCTTCGATCAGACCCAGATCAATTTCATAGTGAGCAACCTGGTGCACGATGTTGGCAGTGTTTTGCACATGCAGCTTCACCTGGCTTTCCGGATGGCGCTGCATGAAGCCGCCGATCAACAGGGTCGCCAGGTAATTGCCGATGGTCAGGGTGGCGCCGACCGCCAGTGAGCCGAAGCCGGACTTGCCGTTGAGCAGGTCTTCGATCTCCTTGGCCTGGTCCAGCAGCGCCACTGCCTGGGGCAGCAATTGCTTGCCGAGGGCGTTGAGGCTCAGGCGTTTGCCGGCGCGGTCGAAGAGCTGGCAGCTGGACTGGCGCTCCAATTCGGTGATGGAAGTGCTGGCGGCCGACTGCGACAGGTTGAGCAGGCCCGCGGCACGGGACACGCTTTCCTGCTGGGCGACGGCGACGAAGACTTGAAGTTGACGTAGAGTAAATCGCATATCGATATAACCGATAACCCTTATCTTAATAATCCATTTAACAGATATTGTCGCCGCGATTAGAATGCGATGCAATTGCGCAGATTATCGGCGCAGGCATCATTTCCAGGAGTCCCCCGTACATGAGCAACATGAACCACGAGCGTGTCCTCAGTGTTCATCACTGGAACGACACTCTGTTCAGCTTCAAGTGCACCCGCGATCCGGGCCTGCGCTTCGAGAACGGTCAGTTCGTGATGATCGGCCTGCAGCAGCCCAACGGCCGCCCGCTTATGCGCGCTTACTCGATTGCCAGCCCGAACTGGGAAGAGCATCTCGAATTTTTCAGCATCAAGGTTCCCGACGGTCCGCTGACTTCCCAACTGCAGCACCTGAAGGAAGGTGACGAGATCATCATCAGCAAGAAGCCTACCGGCACGCTGGTGCTCGACGACCTCAAGCCTGGCAAGCATTTGTATCTGCTCAGCACCGGCACCGGGCTGGCGCCATTCATGAGCGTGATCCAGGATCCGGAAACCTACGAGCGTTTCGAGAAAGTGATCCTGTGCCACGGCGTGCGTTACGTCAATGAAGTCGCCTACCGCGAATTCATTACCGAGCATCTGCCACAGAACGAATTCTTCGGCGAAGCGCTCCGCGAAAAGCTGATCTACTACCCGACCGTGACCCGCGAGCCCTTCGAGAACGAAGGCCGCCTGACCGACCTGATGCGCAGCGGCAAGCTGTTCCGCGACATCGGCCTGCCACCGATCAACCCGCAGGACGACCGCGCCATGTTGTGCGGCAGCCCAAGCATGCTCGACGAGACCAGCGAAGTGCTCAACAGCTTCGGCCTGACCGTTTCGCCGCGTATGCGTGAGCCGGGTGATTACCTGATCGAGAGGGCGTTTGTAGAGAAATAAACCGCGGTTCATGCGGTGGCTGACCTACCGCCTTCGCGAGCAGGCTCGCTCCCACAAGGTTTTGTAACAACTCGACCAAATGTGGGAGCGAGCCTGCTCGCGAAGAAAGCAACTCGGTTCGGCAGTAGCCCACAAAAAAGCCCGCGCCGCCTGATCCAGGCCGCGCGGGCTTTTTCGTTTCCGGCGATTATTCCTGCGCCGGAATCACTTCCAGTACCCGAATCAATCCCGGCTGCGGATAATGCCAGCGCACATCCAGGTCCCAGAACTGCGCGCCGTATTCCCGTTCGGCTGCGGGGACCTGATACGCCGGACGTGGATCCTGGGCCAGGCATTGTTCGATCAACTCCACCAACGGCTCTTCGAGACGCAGGGCATGCTCGCGGGCTTGAAGCAGGGCTGAGTCCGCCCATTGCACCGGAATCAATGCAGGCGCTGCGCTGGCGATGCTGTTCGTCGCCGAGCCGATGATGTCGGCGTAGGGCACGTAGGGCTTGATGTCCAGCACTGGCGTCGCGTCCAGCAGATCGATGCCCGAAATCCACAGCCGACCCGCTTCGACCCGTTCCAGCTTCACCACTGACTGACCGATGCCGTTGGGGCGATGGGTGGCGCGGGTGGCGAATACGCCCATGGACTTGTTGCCGCCCAGTCGGGGCGGACGTACCTTCAATCTTGGTTTTTCCTCCAGGGCCTGGTGGAACAGGAACAGCAGCCAGACATGACTGACCTGCTCCAGGCCCTGCACCGCTTCGCCCTGGTCGAACGGCGCCACCAGCTCCAGCACGCCACGCGCGGCCGGGGCCAGGTGTGGCTGGCGCGGAATGGCGAACTTCTCCTTGAAGCAGGAGCGGACGAAGCCGATGGGGGAGACGTTGTAGCTCATGGGTTGGAATCGGAGCGAGGTTGAAAAGACATCATAACGCGAAGGGCCAGGTTGGCTCTGTTCTCTGTGGCGAGGGAGCTTGCTCCCGCTGGGCTGCGAAGCAGCCCCCCTGGTTTTGTCTGACATACTGCGAGGGGACGCTGCGCGTCCAGCGGGAGCAAGCTCCCTCGCCACAAAGGCCCAGGAGGTCTGGAAAGTCAGCCGCGCACGCGCAGCGTCAGGCCCTTGAGGAAATTGCGCAGCAACTGGTCGCCGCATGGGCGATAGTTGGTGTGGCCGAATTTGCGGAACAGCGCGCTCAACTCCGGCTTTGATACCGGGAATTCGGCGGCCTTGAGAATGGCGTGCATGTCGTCTTCCTTCAGCTCGAACGCCACGCGCAGTTTCTTCAGGATGATGTTGTTGGTCACCGGCACTTCGATCGGCTGCGGCGGACGGCTTTCGTCCTTGCCGCGCTTGAAGATCACCAGGCCATCGAGAAAATGCGCCATGACCAGGTCCGGGCAGAACACAAAGCCTTCTTCCTCGTCTTTCTTGAGGTAGCCAGTCAGGTCTTCCAGGGAAACATCCAGGCCGCCCAGCTTGATGATCTCGATGACTTTCTTGTCGCTGATGTCGAGCATGTAGCGCACGCTGCGCAGTACGTCGTTGTGAATCATGAGTGCAGTCCTGATCAATCGGCAGTGGGCGCCCCAGCTCGGTGTGGCGCCAGTAAAGTCGTATCTAGAATTTTTCTTTGGCGGACAGATAGCGCCATTGGCCCAACGGCACCTTGCCGATGGACACGCCGCCGATGCGAATGCGGCGGATAGCGACGACCTTGAGGCCGACCGCCTGGCAAAACAGTGCAATGGCGCCTGGTTGCGGATTTTTCATGGCGAAGCGCAGGCGGTTTTCGTTCTGCCAGCTGGCCTTGACCGCAGGCAATTCCTTGCCTTTGTAGGTCAGGCCGTGGTTCAGGCGATTAAGACCGTGGGCGACCATTTCACCCTCGACTTCGACCACGTATTCCTGCTCGATCTTGGCCGCGTCGGCGGTGAGCTTGCGCAGGATCTTCCAATCCTGGGTGAACACCAGCAGGCCGCTGGCATTGGCCTGCAAGTCGGCGCTGGCGGTCAGGCGCAGAAAGTGGCCCTTGAGCGGGCGCTTGCCGAAGCGATGTTCGTCGCTCAGGGTCTCCGGTCCGAGGGTTGCCATGGCGGTGTCGACGTCCATGCCCGCCGGGACGTTGAGCAGGATCGTCACCGGCTCCGGCGCAGTGGCCTTGGCTTGCGGGTCGAGTTCGACCTTCTGGCCGGTGACCTTGAACTGCGGCTCGTCGATCACTTCGCCGTCCACGGTGACCCAGCCGCCCTCGATGAACAGCTCAGCCTCCCGACGGGAGCAGCCGACGAGTTCGATGAGGCGTTTGGAGAGACGAATCGGGTCAGTCATGACGGGGCCGTAACAAAAAGAGGGTGGGCATTGTACCTGTCTGGCGCCGGTTAATCGCGGGTCCATTTGCCTCAGGCAGCTTTTAGCCGCGTCCGGCCTTCAGGTCGGCTTGTTTGTAGCGCATGTGCAGCAACGGGTACGGCTGGTTCATGCCATCCCGTGCGGAACGCCCGACCACTTCAAAGCCTTGCTTGAGATAAAAGCCCAGGGCTTGCGGGTTCTGTTCGTTGACGTCCAGCTCGTTGGCGTTCAGGTGCTCCATGGCATAGCGCAGCAGTTGTTTGCCCAGGCCTTGGCCCCGGTGTTGCGGGTCGATGAAGAGCATTTCGATCTTGCCGGCCGCCACACCGGCAAACCCGGTGATGCGTTGACGGTGGTCGCGAGTACAGATCAGCATCACCGCGTCCAGGTAACGGGTGAGTACCAGGTTCTTCAGCAGCTCGATGTAGCTGTCCGGCAGGAAGTCATGGGTAGCGCGTACCGACGCTTCCCAGACCCGGGTCAATTCCTCGTAATCGCTCGGTTTCGGTGTGTGGATGACCGAATGCTGACGCATGTCCGCCTGTTCCTTATGGTGGAATGTTATGTCTGCATACGATAGCCGTAAAAAAGCCCCGCATCTTGTTACAGAGCAGGGCTTCATGATTTTTTAAGTCCAGGGCACCCGGAAAAGTATGCACATTCCCGTGGCGAGGGAGCTTGCTCCCGCTGGGCCGCGAAGCGGCCCCAAAAACTGTCGCATGCGGAGCGTCAGTCACACCGCACCCGCCGGTTTACGACCGCTTCGCAGCCGAGCGGGAGCAAGCTCCCTCGCCACGGGTACAGCATTTTCCCTGAGTGAACCGCATTACCCCTTGAGTCCAGGCCCTGCTCAACCGATCTGCTCAGCCCACAAATCATACTCGTCGGCGTCGGTGACCTTGCACCAGACCTTGTCGCCCGGCTTGAGGTTGCTGCCGTTGTCGATGAAGACGTTGCCGTCGATTTCCGGGGCGTCGAAGAAGCAGCGGCCCACGGCGCCTTGCTCGTCGACTTCGTCCACGAGCACTTCGATTTCACGGCCGATGCGCATTTGCAGGCGGGCCGAGCTGATCGCCTGCTGGTGCGCCATGAAGCGTTCCCAACGGTCCTGCTTGACTTCGTCCGGGACCACGTCCAGGTCTAGGTCGTTGGCCGGTGCGCCTTCGACCGGCGAGTACTGGAAGCAACCGACGCGGTCGAGCTGGGCTTCGGTCAGCCAATTCAGCAGGTATTGGAAGTCTTCCTCGGTTTCGCCGGGGAAGCCGACGATGAAGGTCGAGCGGATGATCAGGTCCGGGCAGATTTCGCGCCAGTTCTTGATACGTGCCAGGGTCTTGTCTTCAAAGGCCGGGCGCTTCATCGCCTTGAGCACTTTCGGGCTGGCGTGCTGGAACGGGATGTCGAGGTACGGCAGGATCTTGCCGGCGGCCATCAGCGGGATCAGCTCGTCGACATGCGGATACGGGTAGACGTAATGCAGGCGGACCCAGACGCCGAGGCTGCTGAGCGCTTCGCACAGCTCGGTCATGCGGGTTTTCACCGGCGCGCCGTTCCAGAAACCGGTGCGGTATTTCACGTCGACACCATAGGCACTGGTGTCCTGGGAAATCACCAGCAGCTCCTTGACGCCAGACTTGACCAGGCGCTGGGCTTCGTCGAGTACATCACCGACCGGACGGCTCACCAGCTTGCCGCGCATCGACGGGATGATGCAGAAGCTGCAACTGTGGTTGCAGCCTTCGGAAATCTTCAGGTAGGCGTAGTGACGCGGGGTCAGCTTGATGCCTTGCGGCGGCACCAGGTCGATCAGCGGGTTGTGGTCCTGGCGCGGCGGCACGACTTGGTGCACGGCATTGACCACTTGTTCGTACTGCTGCGGACCGGTCACCGACAACACGCTCGGGTGCACGTTGCGGATGTTGCCTTCTTCCACGCCCATGCAGCCGGTCACGATGACCTTGCCGTTTTCCTTGATGGCTTCGCCGATGACTTCGAGGGATTCGGCCTTGGCGGAGTCGATGAAGCCGCAGGTGTTGACCACTACCACGTCGGCGTCCTGGTAGGTGGACACCACGTCATAACCTTCCATGCGCAGTTGGGTCAGGATGCGCTCGGAGTCGACCAGAGCCTTCGGGCAACCCAGGGATACGAAGCCAACCTTCGGGTTGGCTGGCGCGGGAGTGGTGGACATGTCTAACCTCGGTATAAGGGGGATCGTCTCGTGCGAGACAGGGCGCCTGACGCGCCTCTGATCAAAAAGTGCGCAATTCTATCCATGGCGGGCGCACTTGACCAGCTTTATGCAGGGAAAAACGACGAGTGCTGCGCTATGCTTCGCGCCTTTGCCTTCTGGCGATTGCTACAGTCAACAAAACGTCTGTAACAAAGCGTAAAACAGCGCATGCTGCGGCACAAAGCGTACGGCTTCTTTTACAGAGAAGACAGATCGGGAATCAGGAGTGTTGGATGGGTCATGCAAGTAGTCAGGCGGCGACTGCCGAGCATTCGGCAACGAAGCCGCTGAGCATGCTGGTCGCGGCGGTCGGAGTGGTATATGGCGACATCGGCACAAGCCCCCTGTATACCCTGAAGGAAGTGTTTTCCGGCGGCTATGGCGTGCCGGTCAACCATGACGGGGTGCTGGGGATTCTGTCGCTGATTTTCTGGTCGCTGATCTGGGTCGTGTCGATCAAATACATGATGTTCGTCCTGCGCGCCGACAACCAGGGCGAGGGCGGGATCATGGCCCTGACCGCCCTGGCGCGGCGGGCGGCGGCCGGCAGGGCGCGGTTGCGCACGTTGCTGGTGATCTGCGGCCTGATCGGTGCGGCGCTGTTCTATGGCGATAGCATGATCACCCCGGCGATCTCGGTACTGTCGGCGGTGGAAGGCCTCGGCCTGGCATTTGAAGGCATCGATCACTGGGTGGTGCCGCTTTCGGTGGTGGTGCTGGTCGCGTTGTTCCTGATCCAGCGCCACGGCACCGCGCGGATCGGCATTCTGTTCGGCCCGATCATGGTGACCTGGTTCCTCGTGCTCGGCGCCTTGGGCGTGTACGGCATCGTTCAACATCCGGAGGTGGTGCAGGCGGTGAATCCGGCCTGGGCCGTGCGTTTTTTTTGTCGTCCACCCGGGCATGGGCGTGGCGATCCTTGGCGCGGTGGTGCTGGCGCTGACCGGGGCTGAAGCGCTGTATGCCGACATGGGGCATTTCGGTCGCAAGCCGATCGCTCGCGCCTGGTTTATCCTCGTGCTGCCGGGCCTTATGCTCAACTATTTCGGCCAGGGCGCCTTGCTGCTCGGCGACCCTGAAGCGGCGCGCAACCCGTTCTATCTGCTGGCGCCGAGCTGGGCATTACTGCCATTGGTGGGCCTGTCGACCCTGGCGACGGTGATCGCTTCGCAAGCGGTGATTTCCGGCGCGTTCTCGCTGACGCGCCAGGCAATCCAGCTCGGCTACATCCCGCGCATGTACATCCAGCACACCTCCAGTGCCGAACAGGGCCAGATCTACATCGGTGCGGTGAATTGGTCGTTGATGGTCGGCGTGGTGCTGCTGGTGCTGGGCTTCGAGTCGTCCGGAGCGCTGGCTTCGGCCTACGGCGTGGCGGTGACCGGTACGATGTTGATGACCACGATCCTGGTCTCCGCCGTGATCCTGTTGTTATGGAAATGGCCGCCGCTGCTAGCGGTGCCGGTGCTGTTCGGTTTCCTGCTGGTAGATGGGCTGTACTTCGCCGCCAACGTGCCGAAGATCATCCAGGGCGGCGCGTTCCCGGTCATTGCCGGTATCGCCTTGTTCGTGCTGATGACTACCTGGAAGCGCGGCAAACAACTGCTGGTGGAGCGCCTGGACGAAGGTGCGTTGCCGTTGCCGGTTTTCATCAGCAGCATCCGCGTGCAACCTCCCTATCGTGTGCAGGGCACCGCGGTGTTCCTGACCGCGCGCTCGGATGCCGTGCCCCACGCGCTGTTGCATAACCTGTTGCACAACCAGGTGCTGCACGAGCAAGTGGTGTTGTTGACTGTGGTCTACGAGGACATTCCCCGCGTACCGTCGCAGCGGCGCTTCGAGGTCGATGCCTACGGCGAGGGCTTCTTCCGGGTCATCCTGCATTTCGGCTTCACCGACGAACCGGACGTGCCCCAGGCGCTCAAGCTCTGCCATCTGGATGAACTGGATTTCAGCCCGATGCGCACGACGTACTTCCTCAGCCGCGAGACCGTCATCGCCTCCAAGCTCGAAGGCATGGCCCGCTGGCGCGAGTCGCTGTTCGCCTTCATGCTTAAGAACGCCAACGGCAACCTGCGCTTCTTCAATCTGCCGTTGAACCGAGTGATCGAGTTGGGGACGCAGGTGGAGATGTAGGCTTGTAGACTGAAAACCCCTATTGCCTTGCGGCGGCAGGGGCTTTTTGGCTACTGCTGCTGATGCCGGGGCGAAACCCTTGTGGGAGCGGGCTTGCTCGCGAAGGCGGTGGGTCAGGTTGTATTGATGTCGACTGTGCCGATGTCTTCGCGAGCAAGCCCGCTCCCACACAGGCTCGCTCCCACAGAGGGGGGGCATCAAGCGGGCAACAAAAAAGCCCCTGCACCGTGAGGTTGCAGGGGCTTTTTGTCAGCTGTGTATCAGCTCACTGCGCGGCAGGTGTGGTCTGCCGTTTGTTGATCTCATCGATCAACCGCTTGGCCAGGGCCGGGTAGTTTTCATCGAAGTGATGGCCGCCGGGCAGCTTTATGGCTTCGCCTACGGCGGTCTTGTCGGTGCAGCCACTTTCGTTGGCTTCTTCCGCGCCATAGATGCACACCACTTTTTCCGCCGGCAGCTTGGCCATTTCCGGGCCGGTGGCGGCTTCGGTGCCGGCGTTGCCGAGCCAGCCCTCGACTTCGATTTCGAAGCTGCCGGTGCGGGCAAAGGCGAGCAGGATAATCGCATCGACCCGTTGCTGTTCTGTCGCCGGCAGGCGGTTGTAGATTGCCGGCAGGACATCGGCTCCGAAGGAATAGCCGGTCAGGATGAAGCGTTTGGTGCCCCAGATCTGGCGATAGTGTTGCATCAGCTCGGTCAGGTCGGTCGCGCTCTGTTCGGGGCTCTTGTGCTGCCAGTAATAGCGCAGGGTGTCGATGCCGACCACCGGGTAACCGACCTTGGCCATTTCATCGGCCACGTCGCGGTCCAGGTCACGCCAGCCACCGTCGCCGGAGAGAAACAGCGTCACGGTGTCCCGGGCCTGGCTGGCGGGGACTTCCACCACCGGAATGCTCAGGCCGCCCTTGCCCTTGTCGGCGCCCACCAGGATCTTGCGCAGCTCGTTGTTGAGTACCTGCGCCAGGTTGATGTCGTAGTCGCTGATGCTGGTTTCGGCATTCTTCTGGTCGCGCACGAAAGCGGCGCTGGTATCGTCGGGGTTATCGTTCCAGGCCACCAGCCAGCGACCATGGGCGGCGCTTTTGGGCAGCAGGTGGGTGCAGCCGGGTTTTTCCAGGGCCAAGTCGACCGAGACGGCCTGGGCCTTGTCGTCCTTCTGTTCAGCCAGCCAGCGCCAGGCCAGCACCGCGCCGGGACCGATGCCGCTGACCAGCGTGGCCGGGCCGTGCAGCTGCCGCAGGCCGGCTTGCAAGGCGCGCCCCTGGAGCATGCAGTCCTTGGGCAGGATCACCTGGACGATCTGCGCCGAGCCGCTGCGGCTGAGGGTCGTCAATTGGGTGTCGCTGAGCTTCTGGTCCTCGTTGACCGCCACCAGCACCTGGGCGCGTGCCTTGGTGCCGGGGATGACTCGGGTCATCGGCACGCCATCGGCCGGCTCCAGTTGTTCCAGGGTCGGTTGCGGGGCCGGGCGGTTCCAGTACCAGTAGCCGCCACCGAGAATCACCGCCAGCACCAGCAGGGCGGCCACTACGTATCGCCAGGAGCGTTGCATCATCAGCGTTTCACCAATCCAGTCAGGCCGCCCGCAATCAGGGCGGCGGTATCGGCCAGCGCCACCAGCGGATCGAGTCCGGCGGGCACGGCCATGTAACGAGGTTCCCAGTCAGGCTGGAATTTGTCTTTGAAGCGGCGCAGGCCCTGGAAATTGTAGAGCTGCTCGCCACGGCGAAACACCATCGAACCCAGGCGCTGGGTCAATGGAGCGCCGCGACGCGGTTGCAGGCCCGAGAGCGGGACCATGCCGAGGCTGAAGCGGGCGTAGTCATGGTTTTTGTAATGCTGGATGAGGCCGACCATCATGAACTCCATGGTCAGCTTCGGGGCTTCTGGATGAGCACGCATCAGGTCAAGGCTGGCCAGCTCATGGCTATGGGTTTCCAGCAGGTTGGCGAACGCCACCGGACGCCCCTCGAAACGAATCACCGCGATGCGGAAGTGCTTGAGGTAATCATGGCTGAATCGCCCCAGGGAGAAACCTTTCTCGCGCACATTCTTGCCGGTCAGCCAGGCATCGGAAATAACCTTGAGTTCGTCCATCGGCGCCTGGCCCGGTTCATGGATCTCCAGTGACAGGCCGTCACGGGTGCCGCGATTCCAGGTGTAGCGCAGGTCCTTCATCTCCTTGCCCTTGGCTTCGAGATCAAAACGCTTGAGATCGACCCGCGCCTCTTCGCCGAGCTTGATCGCGGTCAGGCCGATGTCCATGTAATAAGGCAGGTTCTCGGCACGCACCTGATAGAACACTGGCCTGGCGTGGTAGATGTCGCAAAGGTCACGAAACTGCCAGATCATTTCCGCCCGTTGCTGGGTCGGCCCGATCGGGTCGTACAGCGCGACCAGGCTGCGGCCACGGCGGGCATACATCAGGAAGGCTTCATCGTTGGGATGAAACAGCAGCGCCTTGTCGCCGGTCAGGGCCAGGCCGCCGTCGGGTTGCGAAGACGCCATGAGAATCGTCCTGGCGCGCTCCAGCTCTTCAGCCGTAGGCAGATGAATCACCGGCCGAGCGGTGCGCAGCAGCCAGGTCAGCGACACCACCACCAACAGCACCGCGGCACCCAGCAGCGAGCGCAGGCCACGCGGCGCGTCGGCATCCAGGGTGAACTGCCACCACAGTTGATGGCTGTAGGGCACATCCTGATAGGCAAACAGCAGCAGCCAGATCGACGCACCCAGCACGCACAGGCTGGCAATCAGGAACAACGGCGAGAAGGGCAGCTCGGTCAGGCGACTTGGGCGGTAAAAGGAACGCCGGAAGACCGCCAGCAGGGCTGCGGTCAGCGTCAGCAGGGTGGCTTCTTCCCAGTCGAAACCCTTGAGCAGCGAGAGGAGGGCGCCCACCAGCAACAGGACAGTGGTCAGCATCCAGGCTGCGGACAAGCGGCGACGCAGGCCTTGGGCGAGCAACAGGCACAACACGCCCACCAGGCTGGCGCCAAAGTGCGAGGCGTCCACCAGGCGATGCGGGATCAGGAAACCGATGTGCTCCAGGCGCGTGTCGATCTCCGGCGTCACGCCGGAAAACAGCAGCACCACGCCGGACAGGAACACCAGCACTGCCAGGATTGGCGCCGCGAAACCGGACGCCGCCCGCAGGGTTTGGCGGGTCTGGAACAGCCGTTGCGCCTCATTGATCAACAACAATACGCACGCCACCAGCATCGGCAGCAGCACGTAGATCAGGCGATACAGCAGCAGGGCGGCCGCCAGCGGCGCAGCCCCGAGTTTGTCGGCGAACGCGGCCAGCAGGATCGCTTCGAACACCCCGACGCCGCCCGGCACATGGCTGAGGACGCCGGCGGCCAGCGCCAGCAGGTAAACCAGCAGGAAGGGGCCGAACGGTGGCGCCTCCGGCAGCAACAGATAGAGCACCGTTGCAGCGGCGGCGACATCCAGCGCGGTGATGATCAGTTGCAGGAACGTCAGACGGCGGCCCGGCAGACGCAGCGTGCGGCGACCGGCCTTGACCAGCAGGGCATCCCGATAGGGTTGTTCCGGCAGGCGGCGGCGATAGATGCCGATGGCCAGCGCACTGGTCAGCAGCAGCACGGCAACGGCGATCACCCCCAGCAAAGTGGCGGGAAGGTGCAGGGCGGCAGAGGCGGCAGGCAGATTGCTCAACGTCGCCAGGGCCGCCAGTGGCGGTAGCGCGCAACCCAGTGACAGGCTGGCGAACAATGTCATGTGGGCGACATCCGCCGCCCCCAGGCCGTGGCGGGCATACAGGCGGTAGCGAACCGAACCGCCCGACAGCAGCGACAGGCCAATCGCATTGCCGATCGCAAACGCGCTGAAGCCGCCGAGGATCAGGGTTTGGGTGGGCAGCTTCACGCCGGCGTAGCGAGTGGCGGACCATTCATAGCCCAGCAGAATGATGAAGCCGGCCACGGTGGCGGCTATCGCACCGAGCAGCGCCGGCCTCGGCACCTCGAGGATCGAGTCGTGAAGGGCGTAGAGGTCGAGTTCGCTCAAGAGGTGACGGCAGGCGATCAAGGCAATCGCAAACAGCAGCAGCGTGACGGCGAGGCCGATCGGTTGCCGGTACTGGCTGATCCGGTCCAGCCAGCGCAATCGCTCGGCCTTGATCGGTTGTGTCGCATTGACAGTGTCTTGTGGGTCAGACGAGTGGGCGCGCATCAATCACCTCTTGAGCTATGCGCGACAGGATGGGGGTATCCAGCCAAGTTACCAATCCCTGCGGCGGAAAATAATTACAAAATATTTGTAATGAGGCTTTTTCGGCACACACAAAAAAGGCCACTCTTTCGAGCAGCCTTTCTTGATATTTGGTTGCGGGAGCCGGATTTGAACCGACGACCTTCGGGTTATGAGCCCGACGAGCTACCAGACTGCTCCATCCCGCGTCTGTGTGGCGGCATTCTACAGGCGAACGCCGGACTGTCAACCGTTAATAGAGCGCCGGATGAAATAAACGGCCGGTTCACCTAAATGCGCGAAAACAAACGGAAATCGTCCTACAACTTCCACGTTTTGCGACGGCCGTAGTGACATGGAATGCACCGGCAGGGGAAAACAGGCGCGCACAAAAAAGGCCACTCTTTCGAGTAGCCTTTTCTGATGTTTGGTTGCGGGAGCCGGATTTGAACCGACGACCTTCGGGTTATGAGCCCGACGAGCTACCAGACTGCTCCATCCCGCGTCTGTGTGGCGGCATTCTACAGCGAATCGCCCGACTGTCAACCCCTTTGCTGGAAAAACCTGTTCAGCTTCAATCGGTTAGCCTGCGCCAAGACAATATGACAGCGCTGTGACGCAGGCCTGGCAAGGCCTGGCGCTCTATTGGGCGGTTCGCTGCGATTGAAGAAACACATTCATGTAGGCATTTTCCAGATCTGTCGAAGGATCTTTCAAACTACTGGTGCTATGTACAGGTTCGAGTGAGATACTGGCGCTCCGATCCATCGCATGTACCGCTGCTTATATGACGCAACGCAAAATCATCCACGTCGACTGCGACTGCTTCTACGCCGCGATCGAAATGCGCGATGATCCGCGGCTAGCCGGCATACCCCTGGCGGTCGGTGGCTCGGCGGACCGGCGTGGGGTCATCGCGACCTGCAATTACGAGGCGCGGGCCTACGGTGTGCGCTCAGCCATGTCTTCTGGCCACGCGCTGAAGCTCTGCCCCGACCTGACCATCGTCAAGCCGCGGATGGACGCCTATCGGGAGGCCTCCAGGGAAATTCAGACGATTTTCAGCGATTACACCGACCTGATCGAACCGCTGTCGCTGGACGAGGCTTATCTGGACGTCTCCGCCAGTCCGCATTTCGGCGGCAGTGCCACGCGCATCGCCCAGGATATTCGCCGGCGTGTTTCCAACCAGTTGCACATCACCGTTTCCGCAGGCGTGGCGCCGAACAAGTTTCTCGCCAAGATCGCCAGTGACTGGAAAAAGCCCAACGGCCTGTTCGTCATCACTCCGGACCAAGTGGAAGATTTCGTCTCGGCGCTGCCGGTGAGCAAGCTGCACGGCGTCGGCAAGGTCACCGCCGACAAGTTGAACAGGCTCGGGATTATTGACTGCCTGCACTTGCGCGAGTGGGACAAGTTGGCACTGGTGCGTGAATTCGGCAGTTTCGGCGAGCGACTCTGGAGCCTCGCCCGTGGAATTGACGAGCGCCTGGTGCACAACGACAGCCGGCGGCAATCCATCAGCGTGGAAAACACCTACGACGTCGATTTGCCCGATCTGCAGAGCTGCCTCGACAAACTGCCCGAACTGATGGAAACCCTGGGCGGGCGCATGGCGCGGATCGACAGCAGCTATCGACCGGGCAAGCCGTTCGTCAAAGTGAAATTCCATGACTTCACCCAGACCACCCTTGAGCAGGCCGGGGCAGGGCGGGACCTGGGCAGTTACCAGCTACTGTTGACCCAGGCGTTCAACCGCGGCGGCAAGCCGGTGCGATTGTTGGGGATAGGGGTGAGGTTGGAGGATTTGCGGGGCGGGTTTGAGCAGTTGGAGTTGTTTGAGCGGTAAAGCCGCCACTGCGCAAATAAACGACCCCCGTGGCGAGGGAGCTTGCTCCCGCGCCACGGGGGGAGCATCCAGAGTCAGCTCGCGCCCGGGTCCGCCACCAACCGCCCGCCATCCTTGGTCAGGGCTTTGATGAATTCGGCCTGCAGTTCCGGATCGTTGCGGGTCAGTTCGATCAGGCTCTGTTCGAGTTCGCTGGCCTCTTCTTCAAGCCCCAGCTCCGAGAGACGCTTGACCCGATGAACCCATTGGCTCACTTCGTCGTCTTCCAGATCGTCGTAGATCAAGGCGTGGGCTTCGACCAGTTTGCTGCGCAACGTACTGCTGACGCTCAGGGATGAGTCGGTGTGCACCTCGTCCTGGGCGTCCGTCACACTGATCTGCAGTTTGCCAAACTGGCTCAGGTCATGCTCGGCGAACGGGCTTTCCAGCAGGTTCAAGCGCAGCACGCCGTTACGGTCGGTGCTCAGCTCGAAGGTCTGCCGGGCGGCTTTCACCTGTACCGGACGCTCGCTCCAGGGCAGGCTCGAATGCTCCGTGCGTTTGTCGCGCTGGACCTCATCGATACCTGCCAGGTTCTGCTGGGCACGGCCATTGGAAGGCACGTTCATGAACGGATTGAGTCCGGCAAAACCGTAGCTGATCCAGTCGCGGGTCGCACTGTCCGGCAAGCTGCCGAGGGCGAACACATTGACCACGTTCGCGCCGACGCCGGCCACTACCGCCACCGCGCCCAGCGGGATCTCGTAGACCTCCCGCCAAGGCTGGTACGGCGTGTAGCGATCGTAATGGCGAGTGACCTCGAACTCGGTGACCTCGAAGGTCTTCTGCTCGTTGATCCGCACCCGACGCTGCGGCAGGTCGAGCACCTTGGGTTCGCCCACATCGATCTGCAGGCTATGGTCGAGCAATTTGCGCTCGATCCGTTCTTCGTGCTCGTTGCGTTGCGACATCTGGTTGGCGCAGCCGCTGACCAGCAGGGCGCCGCACAGTGCGGCGCCCCCGAGGCCTAAGGTGTTTCGCTTGAACATGACGTCTCTATCTGGTCTCAGCGGCGGATACGGGCCTGAAGGAAGGACAGCACGTCGGCGACCGGCAGCGCTTGCGCCTCGGCCTCGGTACGGCTCTTGTATTCCAGGTTGCCATCGGCCAGGCCACGGTCACTGACGACGATCCGGTGCGGGATGCCGATCAGTTCCATGTCCGCGAACTTGATGCCGGGGCTGGTTTTCTTGTCGCGGTCGTCCAGCAGTACTTCGAAGCCGGCGGCCGTCAGTTCGGCGTAGAGCTTGTCGGTCGCTTCGCGAACCTGTTCGGTTTCGTAGCGTAGCGGCACGAGGGCAACCTGGAACGGCGCCAGCGTGTCGCTCCAGATGATGCCGTTCTCGTCGTTGTTCTGCTCGATGGCCGCAGCCACCACGCGGGACACGCCGATGCCGTAGCAGCCCATCTGCAGCGTGACGGGCTTACCGTTCTCGCCGAGCACTTCGCACTTCATCGCCTTGCTGTACTTGTCGCCCAGCTGGAAGATATGCCCGACTTCGATGCCGCGCTTGATTTCCAGCGTGCCTTTGCCGTCCGGGCTCGGGTCGCCGGCCACGACGTTGCGCAGATCGGCGACGGTTGGGACCGGCAGGTCGCGTTCCCAGTTCACGCCGAAATAGTGCTTGTCATCGATGTTGGCACCGATGGCGAAGTCGCTCATCAATTCCACCGAGCGGTCAATGATGATCGGCAACGGCAGGTTCAACGGGCCGAGGGAGCCGGCACCGGCACCAATGGCATCGCGCAGCTCGGCATCGGTGGCCATGACCAGCGGGCTGGCGACGCCAGGCTGGTTGGCGGCCTTGATTTCGTTCAGCTCGTGATCGCCGCGGATGATCAGGGCAATCAGCTTGCCTTCTTCTTCCGCGCGCACGATCAGGGTCTTGATGGTGCGTTCGATGGGCAGGTTGTAGCCTTCCACCAATTGGGCAATGGTCTTGGCGTTCGGCGTGTCTACCAGGCGCAATTCTTCGGCCGGTGCGGCGCGGGAGGTTTCCCGTGGCACGGCTTCGGCTTTCTCGATGTTCGCGGCGTAGTCGGAGCCGTTGCTGAAGACGATGTCGTCTTCGCCGGACTCGGCCAGCACATGGAATTCGTGGGAGCCGGCACCGCCGATGGAGCCGTTGTCGGCTTCAACCGGGCGGAACTTCAGGCCCAGGCGGGTGAACACGTTGCAGTACGCCTGGTGCATGCGGTCGTAAGTGACTTGCAGCGAGGCCAGGTCGGCGTGGAACGAATAAGAATCCTTCATGATGAATTCGCGACCGCGCATCAGGCCGAAGCGTGGACGGATCTCGTCACGGAACTTGGTCTGGATCTGATACAGGTTGATTGGCAGTTGCTTGTAGCTGCTCAACTCGTTGCGCATCAGGTCGGTGATCACTTCTTCGTGAGTCGGGCCCGCGCAGAAATCGCGACCATGGCGGTCCTTGATGCGCAGCAGCTCCGGGCCGTATTCCTCCCAGCGCCCCGACTCCTGCCACAGCTCGGCCGGCTGGGTGCTCGGCATCAACACTTCCAGAGAGCCGGCGGCGTCCATTTCTTCGCGGACGATGGCTTCGACCTTGCGCATCACCCGCAGGCCCATCGGCAGCCAGGTGTACAGGCCGGAGGCGAGCTTGCGGATCATGCCTGCGCGCAGCATCAGCTGGTGGCTGATCACGACGGCGTCGGAAGGCGTTTCTTTCTGTGTGGCGAGCAAAAATTGACTGGTGCGCATGGTTGGCCGTTGTCGGTTGCTGATGACGAGAAGTGACGCAGCATTGTACGGGCGAGATGCCCTGGCGTACAGGCGCGTGGCCGGTCGCCGGATTCAGGCGCCGCTTTCGTCGGCGCCTGTTGAGATTTCCTACAACTCTTGAGCGGGCCGGGTCGGCGGCGATTCCGACTCTGGCGCCGATTCAGGCGTCGAGCCCTCTCGGCGATTCTCCTGATACCAATGCAAGGCGATCAGCAGCAAGGTCGGAACGCCGAGCAACGCGGTGATCAGGAAGAAATCGTGATAGCCAAATTTTTCCACCATGACCCCTGAGTACCCGCCGATCAGGCGCGGCAACAAGAGCATGATCGAGCTGAGCAGGGCGTATTGGGTCGCGGAGAATTTCAGGTTGGTCAGGCTCGACAGATAGGCGACGAACGCCGAGGTGGCCAGGCCGGAGCTGAAGTTGTCGAGGGAGATCGTGACGATCAGCATCTTCAGGTTGGCACCCATGTCCGTCAGCATCAGGAACAGGATGTTGGTGGCGGCCGACGACACGCCGCCGATGAACAGGATCGGCAGGATGCCGAAACGCACGATCAGCAGGCCGCCCATGCCGGCGCCGACAAGGGTCATGATCAGCCCGAAGATCTTGCTGACGCTGGCGATCTGGTCCTTGGTGAAACCCTGGTCGATATAAAAAACGTTGGCCATGACGCCCATGACCGTGTCGGACATGCGATAGGTCGCGATCAGGCCGAGCAGCAGCAGGGCCTGCCAGCGGTAGCGCAGGATGAAATCGTTGACCGGCGTCAGCACCGGCGCCAGGCCGCGACGCCCCATGGACGACAGGCACAGGGCGGTCAGGATGATATAGAGGATGGCGCGCAGGAAGGCGCGGTCCTGGAGCAGCAGGTCGAGCAGGCTGACGCCTTCGAACAGCACGCTGGCAAAGTCGGTGTTGTAGAGCTGGGTGAACATCGCCGGGACCGACACCAGCAGCACGATCAATACGAATACCGAAGCCAACTGATGAACGAAGGTATAGCGGCCGGCCTGCAATTGAGTACGCAACGGTACTGGCGGCTCGCGCATGAACAGCGAGGTCAGCAGCGCCGGGACCATCAGTACGCCAAACAGCAGGTACGTACCGGCCCAGGCCGAATGCTTGTAGCTGAACCCGGTGGAGCCGAACCCCTCGGCGAAAAACAGCGCGCCGGCGGTGGCCAGCAACGCGGCGACGCGGTAGCCGGACATATAGCTGGCAGCCAGGGCGGCCTGGCGGGTGTCGTCGGCGATTTCCAATCGGTAGGCATCGACGGCGATGTCCTGGGTGGCCGAGGCGAAGGCCACGATGACGGCAATCGCGATCAGCCAGGACAAGTGTTTTTGTGGGTCACAGAAACCCATGCCGACCAGGCCGAGGATCACCAAAGCCTGGGAGAGCACCAGCCACGAGCGTCGACGTCCCAGTTTGCCGAGCAATGGCAGACGCCATTGGTCGAGAAGAGGCGACCAGACCCATTTGAAGGCATAGGCCAGGCCGATCAGGCTTGCATAACCAATGGTTTCGCGGGCCACGCCGGCCTCGCGCAACCAGACCGACAGCGTGGAAAACACCAGCATGTAAGGCAGGCCGGCGGCGAAGCCAAGCAGCAACAGCACGAGCGTCGAAGGACTGGCATAGGCGGCAAGGGCGGCGCGCCAGGTTTTACGGGGCATGGGCTGGAGTCTGCCTCAAAAATTGCGAAAACAAAGCGCGCACTCTAACCGCTGTGCTCTACCGGGCGCCAGCCATGACGCTGAATATCAACACGATTATTCAGGACACTGATCCCTTCCATGCGCAGGCGTGCGCGCTGTTCGTCCCCCGAGGCGCTGCCTGCCGGCAGGCTGATCCGACCACCGGCACCGAGGACTCGATGCCACGGCAGCTTCGTGTCGTTCGGCAACTGGCTGAGCGTTCGTCCGACCCAGCGCGCGGCGCGGCCCAGACCCGCCATTTCGGCGAGCTGACCATAGGTGACGACCTGGCCGGCCGGCACTTGGGCCAGGGTCAGGTAAAGCGTGGTGCGGCGGATCTGGGCGGCGTTTTCGGGGGCCGCTGGGGTGTCGGTCACGTAGAGGATTCCTGGAAATGTCCGTCTGTAGATTAGTGCCTGCCGGGCCAATTGATAAATGAACTCATCATTCTTATGCAGGTCAGTCGTTGCTGAGGTGTCATCCTGGGGGATAATGCCGCCTTTTCCTCGCAAACCTGAGCCCATTATCGCTTATGTTGTCCAGAACCCTGTTGTGCCTAGCTGTTACCAGTGCCTCCATGCCTTTGCTTGCCGATACCGTCTGGTTGAAGAACGGCGACAAGCTCAGTGGCAAGATAACCGTTTTCGACGGCGGCAAATTGTTGATCCAGACCGATTACGCGGGCGCGATCCCGATTGATTGGAAGCAGGTCAAGACGCTTGAGAGCGACCAGCAACTGCTGGTCAAGCAGGATGCCTATACCGGCGAAAAAGCCAAGGCGTTGCAGGCGGCCGAGGATGGCAAGGTGACCCTGGCCAACGGTGATGCGCCCAAGACCGTCGAGCTGGCAAGCATCCAGCAGATCCTCAAGCCCAAGCCGGTGGTCGAGGACCTCGTGTGGAAGGGCAACATCGACGCTGCACTGGATTACCAGCGCGCGGAAGCCGATACCGACGATTACGACATCGACTTCAAGACCTCGGCGCGCCACGGCAGATGGCGGCACACCGCCGAAGGCGAATACAACCGCGAATTTCAGGATGATGTGGTGTCGGCTGACAACTGGCGGCTGGAGTATTCCCTCGACCGCTTCCTCACGGAAAAATGGTTTTGGCAAGGTCGCCTGAACTACAAGCGTGACAAGGTCGAAGACCTGGCACGCCAGCGCGTGGTTGGTACTGGTCCGGGTTATCAGTTCTGGGACGACGAACTGGGCGCTTTCTCCCTGGGTTCGCTGCTCAACCGCACCGATTATGAATACCGCGATGGCGGCAAGGACAACTTCTATTCCGTGGCGATGAAGTGGGACTACAACCGTTACCTGATCGGCAAGCGCGTCGAGCTGTTTACCAACGGCGAAGTGGGCAAGCCGCTGTCCGGCGTGGCTGAATACGCCTATGACGCCGAAATCGGGTTGCGCTACAAGGTCACTGACTGGGCGTCGCTCAATCTCAAGGCCGAGAAGGACGTCATCGAAGGGACCGAAGACAGCGACCTGAGCAAGACGCGCTACACCGCCGGGTTTGGCGTGACCTGGTAACCGCGGTATCCACCACCAGACCCTGTGGGAGCGAGCCTGCTCGCGAAAGCGGTACACCAGTTGTCACAGATGCAATTGGTCCGTCGCTTTCGCGAGCAGGCTCGCTCCCACACTGTTTTCGGTTTCCAAAAACACCCAGGCACAAAAAAGCCCCGCTTTTGAGGGCGGGGCTTCTTACTAAAGCAAGGACAAGTTAGATAACTTGAACTTCTTCAGCTTGCATGCCTTTCTGACCGCGGGTAGCGATGAAAGAAACCTGTTGGCCTTCTTTCAGGCTTTTGAAGCCGTCGGATTGGATAGCTTTGAAGTGAACGAACAGATCGTCACCGGACTGTGGGGTGATGAAGCCGAAGCCTTTTTCATCGTTGAACCACTTAACGGTACCGGTTTGGCGATTAGACATGGTGTAACTCCTTGAACAAAGATAACTGCGACTCAGGAAGAACCCTGGCCGAGACTGAGTGCAAAGAGCAGGAAAAATTCTTGTAGATGGTTGGATCGAAATTCAACATATCGTGTAGAGATTCTCAGTGACACAAGCAACACAGTGACGCCACCTTACCCCTTTTTCCGAAACGTGCCAATGGTCTTTGCGAAGGTTTCTCGGTTTTAATGACTGACGGCAATGGCGATAGCCGTCAGAGCCCGGAAATCAAGGCGGATCGGCGAGAGTTGCGTCTCGCACTTTGAACCCGCCCCGCGGCCCGGTAAGATGCCGGACAGTTTTTTCCACCTCGCTATTTCAGGAAACCCGCCATGAGCATCAAATCGGACAAGTGGATTCGCCGCATGGCGCAAGAGCACGGCATGATCGAGCCCTTCGTAGAGCGCCAGATGCGTGGCGAAGGCGCCGAGCGGCTGATTTCCTTCGGCGTTTCCAGCTACGGCTACGATGTGCGCTGCGCCGATGAATTCAAGGTGTTCACCAACATCAATTCGGCCACCGTCGACCCGAAGAATTTCGATGAGAAGAGCTTCGTCGACATCAAGAGCGACGTTTGCATCATTCCGCCGAACTCTTTCGCCCTGGCCCGCACCGTCGAGTACTTCCGCATCCCGCGCAACGTGCTGACCATCTGCCTGGGTAAAAGCACCTACGCCCGCTGCGGCATCATCGTCAACGTGACACCTCTGGAACCTGAATGGGAAGGCCACGTGACCCTGGAGTTCTCCAACACCACGACCCTGCCGGCGAAGATCTACGCCAACGAGGGCGTGGCGCAGATGTTGTTCCTTGAGTCCGATGAGGAATGTGAAGTTTCCTACAAGGACCGTGGCGGTAAATACCAGGGCCAGCGCGGTGTGACCCTGCCGCGTACCTGATTCTGACGAGCTGTTGGAATTCCTGAGCGGGCAGGCACTCTATTGGGTGTACTGCCCGTTTTTGCGTCTGCGCAACGGGCCTTCGCTCAGGAGTTGCTCTATGAAGATCGATCCGCGAATCAGTGCCGAACTGGCAAGGCTTGAGCCCAATCAGATCGGCGTCCTGGCTTGGTCATTACTGGCCCACCCTGCTGAAGCGGCGGGCGGCATCCCTGGCCAGCCCGATCCCGATACCCCTAACGAACAGCCTACCGAACCCGGCGAACCGACTCTTCCGGACGAACCGCCTCCCGCGCCCGTAGCCTGATCAGCCAATGGCCCCTCAGTTGTTGAAGCCTGATCGCTTCAACTGACGGGCCATATTTCGTTGTCGCCCACCACGAAGATCTTGCAGTCGTTGTCCTGATCGACCCGATAGCCTCCCGTGAAGGCACCGAAGGCCGGTAGCAGGCTGATCTCGCTACCGAGGCGGAAACATGGCAGGCGCAGGCGTTGACGCCCCTTGCCGCTCAGGTGGTAGACCGGGTGTACGTGACCGGCGAGCACGTGTCGACTTGGATGCGGGGTAGGCTCGTGTTGCACGGCGAAAGGGCCCAACAGCAACGGCTCGGGGACGACGCGGATATCGAGTGCCGCTGGCGGATCGCCGGCGCGCTTGTCGTGATTGCCGCGGATCAGCGTGATGGCTAGTTTGCGATGCCGTTCACGCCAGTCGGCAAGGGCCTTCAAAGTGCCTGGGGCATGAGAACCGGGCCCATGCAGGAAGTCCCCGAGGAATATCAGCAGTCGGCACGGCAGGCTCGCCAGCAACTCGTCAAGCATGGCGATGTTGTTCGCCGTGGTGCCGTGGGGTACCGGTTGGCCGAGGCTACGGTAGGCCGCGGCCTTGCCGAAATGCACATCGGCCACCATCAGGGTTTCCTGGGCCGGCCAGTACAGGGCTTTTTGCGGCAACAGCCAGAGCTCTTCGCCCGCGAGGTTGACGGGATACGGCGCGGGCATCAGGCGCTTCCTCGATCAGCGGTTTTTTCCAGTTCGCTGACCATGCGCCGGATACGATCGGCGAGCTTTTCCGAGCTCATGCTTTCGCGAAATCGCTCCACCAGCAAGGGGAAGCCCAGCGGAGTAGGGCGCTTGATGAGATGCAGGTCGAGCTTCAAGGTATCGAGCCGTTCCAAGGTCTGCTCCAGTCGGCGTATATCCAATTCTTCGCGCAAAACTTCCTCGCCGGCCTGGGCCAGCAGCAGGTTATCGGCGTCATATTGCTTGAACACTTGATAGAACAACCCGCTGGAAGCCTGCACTTGGCGGGTGCTCTTCGGTGCGCCGGGGTAGCCGGCGAACACCAGCCCGGCGATCCGGGCGATTTCGCGGAAGCGGCGCAGGGCCAGTTCTCCGGCGTTCAGGCTGGCGAGAACGTCGGCCAGCAAGCCATCGGTGCGCAACAGCGCCGGGTTCAGATGCGTTGACCAATCCAGTTCGGTGGCGCTGAGCAATTCCAGGCCGTAGTCATTGACCGCAATCGAGAACGTCACCGGTTGGCGCTGGCTGACGCGCCAGGCCAACAGGCTGGCCAGACCCAGATGTACCTGGCGCCCGGCGAACGGATACAGGAACAGGTGCCAACCTTCCCGGGATTTGAGCGCTTCGGCCAGCAGCGTTCCCTGCGTCGGCAGGCCGGACCAACGTAGCTGCGTTGACAGCAGCGGCTCTACGGCCTGCATTTCCGGTCCGTCGAAACGGCCCTTGGCGGCTTCGCTCAAGCGCGCGACGACCGCGGCAGCGAGCTCGCTGGAAAGCGGCATGCGTCCGCCATTCCAGCGCGGCACGGCGGCTTTTTTCGCCTGGCTGCGGCGTACGTAAGCGGTCATGTCCTCGACCCGGACCAACTCCAGCAACCGCCCGGCAAAGAGGAATCCGTCGCCGGGGCGCAAGCGTGCGATGAAGCCTTCTTCCACGCTGCCCAGGGTCTTGCCGCCGCCGCCCTTGCTCCAGAATTTCAGTTGCAGGCTGGCGTCACTGACGATAGTGCCGATGCTCATGCGATGGCGCCGTGCCAGACGGGCGTCAGGCACGCGCCAGATCCCCTGTTCATCCGGTTCGACCCGCCGATAATCAGGGTAGGCGGTCAGCGACAGGCCGCCGTGGCGCACGAACGCCAGCGCCCAGGCCCACTCGGCCGGGTTCAGGTCGCGGTAGGCCCAGGCGCCGCGTACCTCATCAAACAGCTCATCTGGAACAAAACCGCCACCCAGGGCCATGCTGACAAGATGTTGGACCAGTACATCCAAAGGCTTGTGGGGCGATTCACGCGGCTCGATTCGCCGCTGCGCCACGGCGTCCTGGGCGGCGGCGGCCTCAATCAGTTCCAGGCTGTGGGTTGGCACCAAGGTTATTCGCGAGGTCCGCCCCGGCGCATGACCGGAGCGTCCGGCGCGTTGCATCAAGCGGGCGACGCCTTTAGCCGAGCCAATCTGCAGCACGCGTTCCACGGGCAGAAAATCCACCCCCAGGTCGAGGCTGGAGGTACACACGACTGCCTTGAGCTGGCCGTCCTTCAACGCCCGTTCCACCCAGTCGCGGGTGTCGCGGGACAGAGAACTATGGTGCAACGCGATGAGCCCGGCCCAATCCGGGCGCGCCTCAAGAATGGCCTGGTACCAGATTTCCGCTTGCGCGCGAGTATTGGTAAAGACCAGGCAACTGCTGCTGGTGTCGATTTCAGTGACCACCTGGGGCAACATTTTCAGGCCGATATGCCCCGCCCATGGAAACCGTTCGAGGGTTGGCGGCAACAGCGTATCGACCTGCAACGCCTTGGCATCGGCGCCCTGCACACTAATTCCGCTGCCTTGTGGGATCAATACCTGCTCGGCGTGGGCCTGGTTGCCCAGGGTCGCGGATACGCCCCAGACGATCAGGTCGGGGTGCCAGTAGCGCAAGCGAGCCAGGGCCAGTTGCAATTGCACGCCGCGCTTGTTGCCGAGCAATTCGTGCCACTCATCTACCACGACCATGCGCAGGGTCGACACGGCCGTTTGCGCATCAGCGCGGGCGAGCATCAGCGTCAGGCTTTCGGGCGTGGTGATCAGCGCCGTGGGCAAGCGCCGGCCTTGCCGGGCGCGTTCGCTGGCGCTGGTGTCACCGGTGCGCAGGCCTACGCTCCAGGGAATCTGCAGCGGATCGAGGGGCGCTTCGAGAGCCTTGCCGGTGTCGGCGGCCAGCGCGCGCATCGGCGTTATCCACAAGACCGTCAGCGGTTCGCTCGGCGGTTTGCGTTTACGAGGCTTGTCCGGTGGCGGCACGCTGCGGGCGAAACGGTTGAGTGCGGCAAACCAGACGGCGTAGGTCTTGCCGGCGCCGGTATTGGCATGCAACAGCCCCGACTCGCCACGCTTGACCGCAGCCCATACCTGCTTTTGAAAGGCGAACGGCTTCCAGCCGCGGGCATCGAACCACTGTTTCGCGAAGTTGCTGGATGTCGCCATGGGTGCCGTGCATGCCCTGAAAGTCCTTCTTCAGAGACCACGGCAGGAGATGAAAGGTTTTATGACCTGGTTGTGGCAGGCGCGCTGTTGTGGCGAGGGAGCTTGCTCCCGCTGGAGGCGCAGCCTCCCCAGCAGCTTGTCAGCCAAGGCCAGGGGGGCCGTTTCGCGGCCCAGCGGGAGCAAGCTCCCTCGCCACGGGTGGCGGGGGGTTATTTCAGATTGCCACTGAGGAACTGCTTGAGCCGTTCGCTCTTCGGGCTGCCCAGCACGTCTTCCGGCGCGCCTTCTTCTTCCACCAGGCCCTGGTGCAGGAACAGCACCTGATTGGACACCTTGCGGGCGAAGCTCATTTCGTGGGTCACCATGATCATGGTCCGGCCTTCTTCGGCCAGGCCTTGGATCACTTTTAATACTTCACCTACCAGTTCCGGGTCCAAGGCCGAGGTCGGTTCGTCAAACAGCATGACCTCAGGCTCCATGGCCAAGGCGCGGGCAATCGCCACGCGTTGTTGCTGGCCACCGGACAGGAACGCCGGGTATTGCTCGGCAACACGTGCCGGCAGGCCGACCTTGTCGAGATAACGGCGGGCGCGATCCTCGGCTTCCTGCTTGCTGACGCCCAGCACCCGGCGCGGCGCCATGGTGATGTTTTCCAGCACGGTCATGTGGCTCCACAGGTTGAAGTGCTGGAACACCATGGCCAGGCGCGTGCGGATGCGTTGCAGCTCGTCGGCGTCGGCCACGCGCATGCCGTGGTGATCCTTGATCATCTGGATCGATTGGCCGTCCAGGCTCATGGCGCCGTCGTTGGGTTGTTCAAGGAAATTGATGCAGCGCAGGAAGGTGCTTTTGCCCGAGCCGCTCGCGCCGATCAGGCTGATCACGTCGCCGGCCCTGGCCTTGAGCGAAACCCCTTTGAGCACCTCATGGTGGCCATAGCTTTTGTGCAGGCCTTCGATGGTCAGTTTGTACATGGAACAGGCATCCTCAAGGCGAAAGTAGGTAGCCGCTGCGGTAGGCTTCGGTCCCGGCGACATGGGCGATGACCATGCCGGCGGTGGCCATGCGACGCAGCGAGCGGGCGTACAGCAGCCCGGCATTACGGCAATGAACGGGGGTGACGGTATCGTTGACCGGGTCGATGATTTCGGCGATCAGCTGTCCCGCCTCCAGGTACTCACCGGGTAGGGCGCTGTACACCAGCAGGCCGCCGACCGGTGTCGCCACCGGTTCGACGCCGGCCAGCGGCGTGGCCGGGTAGGGCAGGTCGGGCACCGGCACCGGCTCACCGTCAATGGCGCCGAAGTGGATCAGGTATTCGATCAGGGCCTGACAGTCGAGACTCGCCAGGCCATGGTTGACGTCACCCTGGCCGCGCAATTCGACAGTTACCGAAAAGCTGCCCAGGGGAATTTCGAAGCGCTCACCGAAACGCTCCTTGAGCTGCCACCAGAGCAGCGTGAAGCATTCGTCGAACGATTGGCCGCCCGAGTCGGTCGCCAACAGGCTGGCCTCGGCGCCGATGTAGCGCGCCAGCGGCTCGACCCGCGGCCAGGCCTCGGGCGTGGTGTAGAGATGGGCGACGGCTTCGAAATCGCAATGCAGGTCAAGCACCATGTCGGCATCACACGCCAGGCGTTGCAGGACCAGGCGCTGGGATTGCAGTTGGGTGCTGGCGGTCTGCCGACTCAGGGCGTCGCGCAGGCTGGTGCGGATCAGCATCAGGTTGTGCTGCGGGTCGTCGGTCAGCAGGCCTTCGATTTCGTTGCCGATCTCTTCGCTCAGGTCGACGAACCGGCGGTTGAAATTTTGCCCGCTCTCCAGTTCGTAACGGCCCAGGGGCACGTCCATCAGTACCTGTTCGAGGCCGATCGGGTTGGCGACCGGCACCAGCACGATTTCGTGCCGCAGGTGGCCCGAAGCCTCGAGTTCGGCCAGGCGCTGCTTGAGGTGCCAGGCGACCAGCATGCCGGGCAATTCATCGGCATGCAGGGACGACTGGATATAGATTTTGCCGACGGCTTTTTCCGGGCCGAAGTGAAAGCTGTGGATCTTGCGTGCGGTCCCCGGCAGCGGGGCCAGCAGGTCATGAATCTGGTGGCGCATTTACATGTATGTCCTGGGAACGGAAGCCTTAGTGGGTCGGCCCGAGAAAGGCCAGCCAGCGGCGTTCGGCGAGACGGAAGAGGCCCACCAGTGCAAACGTGACGGTCAGGTAGATCAACGCGGCGATCCCGAACGACTGGAACGTCAGGAAGGTGGCCGAGTTGGCGTCCCGGGCGACCTTCAGCACGTCTGGAACGGTAGCGGTGAACGCCACGGTCGTCGAATGCAGCATCAATATCACTTCGTTGCTGTAATAAGGCAGCGAACGACGCAGCGCTGACGGCATGATCACGTACGTGTAGAGCTTCCAGCCGGTCAATCCGTAAGCCTTGGCCGCTTCGACTTCGCCGTGGTTCATGCTGCGAATCGCCCCGGCAAAGATCTCCGTGGTGTAGGCGCAGGTGTTCAACGCGAACGCCAGGATGGTGCAGTTCATCGCGTCGCGAAAGAAGCTGTCGAGCACGGGTTGGGCACGCACCGCCTCGATGCTGTAGATGCCGGTGTAGCAGATCAGCAATTGGATATAGAGCGGCGTACCGCGAAACAGATAGGTGTAGAACTGCACCGGCCAGCGCACGTAGACCTTGGGTGAAACCCGGGCAATGGACAGCGGAATCGACACCACAAAGCCGATCAACAGCGCGGCGCTGAGCAGCCACAGGGTCATTGCCAGGCCGGTGATGTGGACGCCGTCGCTGTAGAGAAACGGTCGCCAGTATTCTTGCAGGAGTTCGATCATCGCACGGCCTCCCGGGCTCCGGCGGCGTAGCGGCGTTCAAGCCAGCGCAGGATAAAGTTGGATGCACTGGTGATCAGCAGATAGATGAGCGCCGCCAGCACCAGGAAATAAAACAGCTGGTAGGTGCTTTTGCCCGCATCCTGGGCGGCCTTGACCAGGTCGGCCAGGCCGATGATCGACACCAGGGCGGTGGCCTTGAGCATGACCATCCAGTTGTTGCCGATCCCCGGCAGGGCAAAGCGCATCATTTGCGGGAACACCACGTAACGGAAACGTTGGCCACGCTTGAGACCGTAGGCCGTGGCCGCTTCGACCTGCCCGCGAGGCACCGCGAGGATCGCGCCGCGAAAGGTTTCGGTGAAGTACGCACCGTAAATGAAGCCCAGGGTGATGACCCCGGCGCCGAACGGGTTGATCTCGATGTATTCCCATTCCATGAAATCGGTAAAAGACGTCAGCCAGGTTTGCAGGCTGTAGAAGATCAGCAGCATCAGCACCAGGTCGGGTACGCCGCGAATCAGCGTGGTGTAGAGCTGGGCCGGAATACGCAGCAGTTTGACGCTGGACAATTTGGCGCTGGCGCCGAGCAACCCGAGCAGGACGCTAAGCAGCAAGGACAGGGCCGACAGCTTGATGGTCATCCAGGTGCCTTGCATCAGCAGCGGGCCAAAGCCCTGCAGGCTGAAGGCCGAGAGCCCCAGACTTTGTAGGAATTGTTCGAACATGGACATTGCCTTTGGCAGGAAAAAAGCGCCCACCCGGTTCAGGGTGGGCGCCGCGCATTATTTGCCGCTGTACAGATTCAGATCGCCAAAGTGTTTTTTCTGGATCTCGGCGTATTTGCCGTCGTCGTGTAACGCTTTGATACCTTTATCCAAAAGTGCCTTCAGCTCTTTGTTACCTTTCTTGATACCGATGGCGGTCTTGGATGGCAGCAGTTCGCTGTCTACCGGCTGGCTGATTTCGTAGCCTTCACCTTTTGGCGACTTCAGGAAGCCCAGTTCGGCCTGGAGCATGTCCTGGATCGCGGCATCGAGGCGACCCGAGGTCAGGTCGGCATAGACCAGGTCCTGGTTCTGGTAGGCCTGGGTCTTGACGCCGGCCTTGTCCAGCACGGCCTTGGCGTAGGCTTCCTGGATGGTGCCTTGCTCGTAGCCAACGGTCTTGCCCTTGAGCGAGGCAACGTCTGCGCTCAGGCCCGAACCCTTCTTGAATACATAGGCCGTTGGGCCGGAGAACAACTCGCTGGAGAAGTCGATAGCCTTTTCACGGGCCGGGGTAACGGTCATGGAGGAGATCACGCCGTCGAATTTATTGGCCTTGAGGCCCGGAATCATTCCGTCGAAATCGCTTTCGACCCATTTGCATTTGACCTTCAGTTCTTCACAGATCGCATTGCCCAGGTCGATGTCGAAACCCACCAGGCTGCCATCGGCGGCCTTGGATTCGAACGGGGCGTAGGACGGGTCGACACCAAAACGCAGTTCCTTGTATTCCTTGGCCGTGGCGACGCCGGCGGCCATGCACAACGCCAGTGCAGAAAGGGTCAGCAGTGCTTTTTTCATTATTGAGTCCCTAAAACCAATTTGAGCGCTTGTGGCGCGTAAGATTGTTACCGGTGAAGGTCTGAACGGTATGACGGCATAAAGGTAGCAATTTCCGAACCATAGTGCCGAACAAGTGTTTTAAAAGCACTGGCGGCGAGAGACGGAACGCAATGGTGCGCGGGGGTGAGCGTACATCAAAAAGCGCACCGGGATGGAGCGTGCGTTTGTCCGGTTTTGCTCTTCGTGGCGAGGGAGCTTGCTCCCGCTGGAGGCGCAGCCTCCCTCTGCGGTGCGTCCTTCAGAATCAGGGGGCGCTTCGCGCCCAGCGGGAGCAAGCTCCCTCGCCACGAGAGCGGGGTTACTTGAGAAGATCCTGAAGCGTCGCCAGCGTGTCCGCCTCTTCGACGGTCTTGTCCTGGCGCCAGCGCAGCATCCGTGGGAAACGTACCGCGATCCCGCTCTTGTGGCGCTTGGACAAGGCGATGCCTTCGAAGCCCAGCTCGAAAACCAGGGTCGGCGTGACGCTGCTCACCGGGCCGAACTTTTCCACCGTGGTCTTGCGCACGATGCTGTCGACCTGGCGCATTTCTGCATCGGTCAGCCCTGAATAGGCCTTGGCGAAAGGCACCAGCGTGCGTTCGCGGCTGCCGGGCGGGTTGTCCCACACGGCGAAGGTGTAGTCGCTGTAGAGGCTGGCGCGCCGGCCATGGCCGCGCTGGGCATAGATCAGCACCGCGTCGACACTGAACGGGTCGATCTTCCATTTCCACCACACGCCCATGTCCTTGGTCCGGCCGACGCCGTACAGCGCGTTGCGCGCCTTGAGCATCATGCCTTCGACGCCGAGGCTGCGGGACGCTTCGCGCTGGCGGGCAAGGTCGAACCAATCCTGGCCAGTGACGATGGGCGACGGCAACAGCACCGGACTGTGGCAGCGGGCAATCAGGGCCTCCAGTTGCTCGCGACGCTCGGCCTGGGGCCGGCTGCGCCAGTCCTCGCCTTGCCATTCCAACAGGTCGTAGGCCATCACCACCACGGGAGCGTCTTCCAGCACTTTCTTGCTCAAGGTCTTGCGACCGATGCGCTGTTGCAACAGGGCGAAAGGTTGCACCGCCGGCTGCAGCGGCGCGTCCGGATCAAAGGCATCCTCGGTGATCGCCTGCGGGGCTTTCCAGACCACGATTTCGCCATCGATCACCGTGCCGTCGGGCAACGCCTGCGCCAGGCAATGCAATTCAGGAAAGCGCTCGGTCACCAGGTCCTCGCCACGGGACCAGACCCACAAATGGCCGTCACGCTTGATCACCTGGGCGCGGATTCCGTCCCATTTCCACTCCACCTGCCAGTCGCTGGCCGGCCCCAACAAGGTGTCGAATTGCTCAATCGGTTGTGACAAGGCATGGGCCAGGAAAAACGGATAAGGCTGGCCGCCGCGCTGGGCATGTTCATCGGCGGATTCGCCGGCGATCAGCTTGAGGTAACTGGCCGCGGTCGGGCGATGGGACAGATCGGTGTAGCCCACCAGCCGCTGGGCCACCCGTTTGCTGTCGAGCCCGGCCATCGTAGCCAGCGCCCGGGTGACCAACAGCTTGGACACCCCGACGCGGAAACTGCCGGTGATGAGCTTGATGCAGAGCATCAGGCTGGATCGGTCAAGTTCTGCCCACAGCGCCGGAAGCCGCTGCGCCAGTACCTCTGGCGACTCACCGCGCAACGGCAGGAGTTTTTCCTCGATCCACACCGCCAGGCCTTCATCGGAACTGTGGGGCGATTCGGGCAGTACCAGCGAAATGGTTTCGGCCAGGTCGCCCACGGCCTGGTAACTTTCTTCGAACAGCCAAAGAGACAGGCCGGACACCTGGACCGCCAGCTCCCGGAGGATTTTCACCGGTACCAACTGCCTGGGACGCCCGCCCGAGAGAAAATACACCGCCCAGGCGGCGTCCTCGGGTGGCGCCTTGCTGAAGTAATCCTGCATGGCCGCGAGCTTGGCGTTGCTTGAGGTGGTGGCGTCGAGTTCGGCGTACAGCTCGGCAAAGGCTTTCATGAAGCGTCCTCGCCGCTGTCGCTCGCCACCGCGACGTCCTCTTCGTCATCGCCGTATTCCGTGGTGAAGCCCTGGGCGTCGAGGCCTTGTTCGCAGAGATGACGCACCAGCACGGCCACCGATCCATGGGTGACCATGACCCGTTCGGCGCCGGTCTGTTCGATGGCCCAGAGCAGGCCGGGCCAGTCGGCGTGATCGGAAAGCACGAAGCCCCGATCCACGCCCCGTCGCCGACGGGTGCCGCGCAAGCGCATCCAGCCGCTGGCGAAGGCGTCGCTGTAATCGCCAAAACGTCGCATCCAGGTGCTGCCACCGGCGGAGGGCGGGGCGATGACCAGCGCCTGGCTCATGATCGGATCAGTCTTTTTCACATCGCCGGCATAGATCGTCGGCGGCAGGTGCACGCCGGCTTCGCGATAGACCCGGTTCAGCGGCTCCACCGCGCCATGGGCGAGTATCGGCCCCAGGCTCGCGTCGATGCCGTGGAGGATTCGCTGGGCCTTGCCAAAGGAATAGCAGAACAACACGCTGGCCCGGCCGGCGGCGATGTTCCCGCGCCACCACTGGTTGATCTGATCGAACACCTGCGCCTGGGGCTGCCAGCGATAGATCGGCAGGCCGAAGGTGGATTCGGTGATGAACGTATGACACTTCACCGGCTCGAACGGTGCGCAGGTGCCGTCGGGCTCGACTTTGTAATCGCCGGACGCGACCCACACCTCGCCTTGGTATTCCAACCGCACCTGGGCAGAACCCAACACATGGCCGGCGGGATGAAAGCTCAAGGTCACGCCATGGTGCAGCAGCCGTTCGCCGTAGGGCAGGGTTTGCAGATTGATGTCCTGGCCCAGCCGGGAGCGCAGGATGCCTTCGCCGGGTGCCGCTGCCAGGTAGTGCTGGTTGCCGCCGCGGGCGTGGTCGCCGTGGGCGTGGGTGATGACCGAGCGGTCCACCGGACGCCATGGGTCGATGTAGAAATCTCCCTGCGGACAATACAGGCCTTCGGGGCGGGCAATGACCAGATCCATGCGGTTACCGGGGCGATGGGTTTGTCCGGTAGAGGCAACGGAGGAGGGAGAAGTTCGATCGGTTTTCCTGGTGGGATGGGCTGACGCCATCGCGAGCAAGCTCGCTCCCACAGGTTAATTCGGTTCATTTAAGAAAGGATGCACTTGTGGCGAGGGAGCTTGCTCCCGCTCGGCTGCGAAGCAGTCGTGAACCGGCGGGTGCGGTGTGCCTGATGCTCCGCACATGGCAGGTTTTTGGGGCCGCTTCGCGGCCCAGCGGGAGCAAGCTCCCTCGCCACGGGATCCTCGATTGCCTTAAGTGAATAGCATTAGAGGCAGATCGGCCTATTTTCCCGGCACCAAGGTCAAACGAGTCTTGCCATACGCCCGATCAAAATTCTGCGGTTGCAAGGGCAGGCTTTGATATTGACCCTTGAGCCACGGGTCGAGGCCGTTCAGATAGTTCGGGCTGGCCGGGTTGCCCGACTGGCCGGCGCCGCCCTGGATCGTCAATGGCTCAGGCTGGCTGAAATCAACGATAAAGCGCGTGGCCGGCGCCAGGGTCGTGTTGAAATCCTGGCCCCAGGCGAACGCGGCGGTATTGAGCGTGCTGCCATCGCCGCCGGCTGCCAGCGGGCCGCGTACGGTCTGGCCGCTGGCGTTTTTCCATTCCTGGCGGTGCAGCTTGCCCCACTGCCAGGCGCTGTGGTCAGTGCCCAGCAGACTGTCACCGGCGCTGACGGCCGCCGCGAGGCTGCGAGCCAGGATAACGGCCTTGTCTTCTTTTTGCGGCGTGCGCACATCGTCCCAGAACGGACTGTCCTCACGACCAAGCAAATGATCGGCCTGGGCCGAATAAGACAGCTGGCCGTTGGCGACCAGCGCTTTCCACGCCGGACTGCCCTCGGGGCCCAGTTCATCCAGGAACGTCTGCTTCATGCTTTCTTGCAGGAACAACTCATAGATCGCTGCGTCGGCAGAAACCGGACTGAGCCTGCCATCGAACGCCATCAGGCGGGTATAGGCCTCGCGTGCCTTGGTGCGGTCCGCCACCGGCAGGGCTTCGATGGCTTGCTTGAGTGGCTGGGCCATGCCCGGGGCTTCGAAGACCTTTTTCAGCTTGGCGGCGAATGTCGTGGTCTGGTCGTATTGCATGGCGATCAGGCTGCGCGCGTCGTGCTTGCCTGCGCCGGCCAGTTCGGCCAGGCGCTCGCCACGTTCCGGCGCCGCCCAGGAGTTGGACAGTTGCATGCCGTAGCCATGAGGAATGACGCGCTGGTTGGCGGTGCCGAGCCAACCCTGCGCCGGATCCTGGTCGTAGGGGTGCAGCATCGGATCGGCGTAACCGTCCCAATCGTAACGGCTGTCCCAGCCCGGCGACGGCAACAGGCCTTCGCCCTCGCGGCGGTTCGGGTAGCGACCGGTGACCTGCCAGCCTATATTGCGGGCGTCGGCGAACACCATGTTCACTGCCAGGGCGCGGATCTCCCGGCTCGCGTCGGAGGCTTTCTCGACGTTCTGCGCGCGCGACAGATCGAAGAGCGCGTCCAGGGTCTTGTCGTCGGTGAAGCTCGGCAATTGCAGGGCCAGGCCCAGACCGTTGGCCATGGCCGGACCTTGGGCGCTGTTGAGCAACGGACCGTGGCGGGTTTCGTACACCGCTTCTCTGATCGACCGTTGGCCCTTGATGAAGTAGGTCTCGTTGCGCACGGTCGCCTGCTCCCACTTGCCGTTGGCTTCGTAGGAGAGCCCGTTGCCCTGGCGTCGGATCTTTTCCAGGTACAGGTCCTGGTTGTCGCCGAGAACACTGGTCATGCTCCACGCGACGTTACCGTTGAAGCCCGCGAGGATCATCGGGATGCCCGCCACGGAAAGCCCGGCAGCCTGATATTTGGGCGCGCGAATCTGCACCGGGCTCCAGAGCGACGGCACGCCCAGCGGGCCATGGCTGTCGCCGGCCAACAGGCTCTTGCCGTTGCGGCTGCGCTGCGGGCCGATGGCCCAGTTGCTCGAAGACGCTGCGCCCAGCAGGTTCAGGTTGGCCAACTCGGCGCTGGCCTTGCTGATTTCGTTCAAACCGGGAATCTGCCCATTGAGCCGGACGCCCTGCAGCTTTTCGGCTTCGGTCAAGGGCAATGGCTCGTCCGGGTAGGACGGGCTCAGCCAGGCCAGTTTATCGTTGGTTACGCTCTGGGCCAGCACCAGGGCGGCGACTTCTTCCGGCAGGTTCGCCGATTGGGTGAAGTTAAGCAGGCAGAACAGCAGCGCCGAATCTTCCGGTTTCCAGTATTCGGGTTTGTAGCCGGTGGCGGCCAGGTCCGCCGGCAGCTTGTCGCGGTAGCGGAACAGGTAGGCGTTGACGCCTCGCGCATAGACTTCGAAAAAGCGCTTCAGGCGTGGCGAAGATGCCTTGTACAGCTCATCTGCGCTTTTCTTCAGGTTGACGGCGCGCATGTAGCGGTCGACGTCCAGCCGTTCGGCGCCGGACATTTCCGCCAGGCGGCCCTGGGCGAGCAGGCGCAGGGTGGCCATCTGTGTGATCCGGTCGCTGGCATGCACATAGCCGAGGGCAAACAGGGCGTCATGAAAACTGTTGCTCTCGATCAGCGGCATGCCCAAGGCATTACGCCGGACCGAGACATTCTGCGCCAGCCCCTTGAGCGGTTGTACGCCGGTGGTGGGCGCGACCGTGTCCTGGGTATTCCAGGCCTGGCAACCGCTCAAACCGAGCAGGCTGGCCACTGCTGCGGCAACGCCGAGCTTGGGAAAGAAAGAAATCGAGGCTGGCGAGGCCATGGCAAAGCTCCTGCGGGAGGGGGTGGCACCAATAAAGGCGCTACGTTAGTGAGCAGGAGAAGGGCGCGCAAGCGGGCTTTGGGGTTATTTGATGTTTTGCGATGAAAGCCCGGGCCACCAGAGACTTGCTTGTAAGAGAAGGTGGTGCTCAAGTGTGGGAAAAACCGACGACCGAGAGATCCGGAATGGAGCTACAGAAAAACGCGGCGCTGATCCTTATCGATCAGCAGAAAGGCATCCTCCATCCCAGGCTTGGCCCGCGCAACAATCCCGGGGCGGAGCTGCGCATGCTGGAATTGCTCGGATGCTGGCGAGAGTCGGCGCGGCCAATCATCCATGTCCACCATTTGTCCCGGTCCGAGGCGTCAGTCTTCTGGCCTGGACAATCAGGCGTGGAGGTTCAGGAGCGGTTCAGGCCCATGGCTGGGGAAGGGCTGGTCCAGAAGCAGATGCCCGATGCGTTTTGCGGCACGACCCTGGAGGCGGATTTGCGCAGTGCGGGTATCGGGCAACTGGTGATTGTTGGCGTGGCCACGAACAATTCGGTGGAGTCCACCGCGCGCACGGCTGGCAACCTGGGGTTCGATACGTGGGTAGCCGAGAATGCCTGTTACACCTTCGACAAGCCCGACTTCTTCGGTTATGCCCGTTCGGCTGCCGAGGTGCATGCGATGTCCCTGGGGAATCTGCATGGGGAGTATGCGACGGTGATCAGCGTGGAGCGGATTCTGGCGGCGGGCTGATAAACCGAGATTGAATGTGCTGGCCTCTTCGCGAGCAGGCTCGCTCCCACAGGGAAAAGTGGTGCACCGCAGAACCAGTGTGGGAGCGAGCCTGCTCGCCAAGGCGGCCTAGCAGGCGAAAAATTTTTTTGCCTGGTCCATCAAGCCCCGTGGCACTTCTTGAATTTCTTGCCATTGCCGCACGGGCAAGGGTCGTTGCGACCGACGTCCTTCAGGGCGTTGCGCACGGGTTCCTGATGGGCGTGGCCGCAGTTCGGGCCGTGGACATGGCCGTGATCATGGTCGTGGTGATGATCATGGTCGTGGTTGCAATCAGGGCCATGGACGTGGGGTTGTTGGGTCATCGGGGTTACTCCGCAATTAGATCGGCGGCGATTATCACGCCATTGCGCTCCAGGTGCACGTAGTCGGCGATGAATAAACCGGTTTCCAGCTCCCCCTCCAGACGATAGGGAATCTGTTGCCGGGGTTTCTTCAGCATTTTCACCAGTTCGCGCACCTGCGGCCACAGGTTGGTGCGGATCGGCACCTTGAAATAGGCGCTGTGTCCGGGGCGCACCGTAAACCAGTGTTCATGTTCTCCTTCGGTCAGCAGCAAGTCGTCCAGGTGGATCCGGTAGGTCAGGCCGCGTACGGTGAGGTCGTCTTCGCCGGGGTTGTCGACGCGAAAGTGCAACATGAACTTCTGCTCCAGCAACCGGGCCCGCACCACCTCCACCTTGACCAGATGCACCTGTGGTTCGGGTGCCTCTTCACCTCGCCAGGACGCACACGCCCCTAGCCCGACGAACAGCAGCAGGCAAGTGATGCGCAGCAATCGAGATGTCTGGGTCATGTCCGTGCCTCTGGTTTGTTTCCAGTCTAGCCCCCTTGGTCGGTGGACGAGCGTCGGACGTTTCCGAAAATCAACGAATGAAGTAACTGGCGCAGCACTTCTTGAATTTCTGCCCGCTACCGCACGGGCAGCTGTCGTTGCGTCCCGTCTTGACCGGCACGGTCGGGTCGATGAAATACCAGCGCCCGCCGTTCTGCACAAACGAAGATTGTTCGCGGTGGCTGTGTTCGCCCTGGCCGTCGTGCCAGCGTGCGGTGAAAGTGACGAAGGCATGTTCCGGCTGGCCGCCGAATACCTCGCTGCTCTCCACCTCCAAGCCCAGCCAGGTGCTGCCGGCGCTCCATTCGCTGATGGCCTGGCGGTCGAGGCCATCCTGCTGGGCGGGCAGGGTGGTGCTCACCAGATAATCCACCAGGCCCAGCACATAAGCGCTGTAGCGCGAGCGCATCAAGGCTTCGGCGCAGGGCGCCGGATGACCGTCGTGATAATGGCCGCAGCAGGCGTCCAACGGGTTGCCGCTGCCGCAGGGGCAAATGGTTGTATGCAGGCTAGTGTCCACAGCTACCACCAATATTTTCCAAAGTTTTCCGGGTTGGCCCAGAAACGTGAGTTGAGCCAGTCGGGGACCTGCTTGTATTCAAGCAGATCGTAGGTAAACAGGGTCAGCACCTGATCTTCGCGCTGGAAGCGTTCGCTGGCCTGCAGGGCCAGGGAGAAGAAGTCGGTTTCCTGCCAGCCGCACGCGTTGAGGTCGGCCAGCACGGCAATCCGGCTGGCGTTGAGGTTGCGAATGCCGCCCAACAGGTTCAGACCGTCGCGCTTGGGCAAATGCTCCAGGCAATCGAGCGCCAGGGCCAGGTCGAAACGCCGCGCAGCCAGATCCGCCGGCAAGGGGCCGGGGGCAGCATGGACCACCTCGGTGTCGGGATGCGCCTGCTGGAATGCCTCGAGCGCGGGGAAGCTGCCGGCGCCGATCAGCAGCAGCTTTTGCGGGGCATAGCGGTCAAGCACGGCGGCCAGCGCCTGCTGGGGCGTGCGCGAAGAAATGGCAACGGTCATCGAAGTTCCTCAGTCAGAACCGCCACGATAGCGCGCGTGGACGCACGGGCCTAGAGCGGTTTGTCTTCGAACGCCGCGATCCGCCGTAAACAGGCGGCCAAAGCTGTGGTTGCGTCACGCTGGCGCAGAACCCGAGTCGGGTCTTTACTCCCCTGAATCGGCGCGAAGCCGATCCTTCAAGGAGAAAACCCGATGAGCATAGTTCGGACAGCGTTACCCCTGGTTCTGCTAACCAGTGTGTTGACTGGTTGCGCAGGTTTGCAAAAAACCGACTGGCCGATCTGTGCGGCCACCGGTGGTGTGGTCGGCGCAGGATTGGGCGCCATCGAAAGCAGTTCCTGGATCGGCCCGGGCGCACTGGTCGCCGGTACGGTGGCGGCAGGCTGGTGCTGGGCCCATGGCGATGGCGACGAGGACGGCGATGGCGTGCCGGACAGTCGTGACAAATGCCCGGGCACGCCGAAGGGCGTGCAGGTTGATGCCGACGGCTGCCCACCACCGGCACCCGCACCGACACCGGTGGCTGAAGCGCCCGTGATGGTCCAGGAAGAAACGATCGTGGTCCGCGACGTGCATTTCGAATTCAACAAGGCCACCCTCACGCAGACGGATAAAGAAGTGCTGAGCACCATCGCGACCCGGCTGAAGCAGGAAACCTCCACCGCACAACTGCGAGTGACCGGGCACACCGACAGCGTCGGCAGCGATGCCTATAACCAGAAACTGTCGGAAAAACGCGCCAACTCGGTGGTTCAATACCTGGTCGAAAGCGGCGTGCCTCGCGCCAGTTTCGTCTCGGTGGCCGGCGCCGGGGAAAGCCAACCGGTGGCGGATAACAAAACCGCCGATGGTCGCGCAATGAACCGTCGCACCGAAATCAAGATAAACCGCTGAACCCCTCGTTCTCCGCGGCTTGTACAGTCGCGGATGCGGGTCTTTACTCCTGTGTGACCGGTATGGGCCGGTGACACAGGAGCATTCACCATGAACGTTCTAATCAAGGCCGCCTTACCGCTACTGCTGGCAAGCAGCCTGCTGTCCGGATGCGCCACTCACAGTGATGGCAGTGCCTCGCTCAATCAGCGTACCTGGCCGATCTGCAGCTTGATCGGCGGGCTTGTCGGCGGTGGTCTCGGGGCCATCGAAAGCGGTGGCTGGGCCGCCGGTGGCGCTGCCTTGGGGCTGCTGGGCGGTGGTTTGATCTGTTACGCCCAGGACGGCGACGAAGACGACGATGGTGTATTCGATCGTCGCGACCGTTGTCCCGATACACCGGCCAATACCCCCGTCGAACATCACGGCTGCCCGCTGCCGCAATACCCGGCCAGCACGCCACCGGCCGAGCCGGACATGCCTACCAGCGAAGTCATTACCCTGAACGACGCTGGCAAGGTGCTGTTCGATTTTGACAAGTCCGACCTCACCGCCGCGGCCAGAAGCCAGCTCGATGAGCTGACGGCAAAACTGAGTCACGCCAACGTCGCCAGTATCCGCGTGGTGGGCCACACCGACAGTGTCGGTACCGAGGCGTATAACGAGGGCCTCTCGGAACGTCGGGCCGGTAGCGTGGTGGAGTATTTGCTGACCCAGGGCGTGGCCCCGGCAAAACTCACGAGTGAAGGCAAGGGCGAAAGCCAACCGGTGGCCGACAACGAGACTGATGAGGGGCGGGCCCAGAACCGTCGGGTCGAATTGCATATCCAGCGTTAAACATCATCGCCCAAGCGGGCCAGAGCCGTCGGATCGCCAGGAAGGCGGTCCGCTGGGCCTGGATTAAATTTGCCGGGCCCTCTGGCATATCCTGCGCGCAAGCCGTTACTGTGCGCGCAAAGAATAATTCTCGAACGGGGGGCGTATGAAGGTGTTTTGGTGGCTGGGGCGCGTGCTGACCCTGCTGTTCTGGCTGGTGGTGCTGGTCAATCTGGTCATGCCGTTCGTCCATCCGCTGCATCTGTTGGTCAATCTGGCCGGGGTGTCGTTACTGGCGATCCATCTGCTCGAACTTCTATTGTTCAGGGCTCGGTTTCGTGGTCGTCCCGCTCCTGGCCGTGATCGCCTCAGGGTGCTGCTGTTCGGCATCTTTCACCTGCAAACCCTCCCGACCGCGCCAGAGGCCTCCCATGCGTAAACTGTGTCTGCTCGCATTACTCGTATGCCCGTGGGCCAGCGCTCAAGTGGTCCAGGTGGAAAGCCACTCGTTGATGCGCTTGCCCAACACCACCAGCACGCTTGCCCTGGAGCGATTGGACGTGGCCGACTACGGCACGCTGCTGGTGCCTTCGAACGTCACTGAGCTGTCCATTGGCCAATTGCACCTGGGGCGGGAGGCAAGGATCGCGATCGTTCCGGCACAACAGGCGCTGGAGATGAAAGTCACCCAGGCCGAACTGGCTGAAGGCAGCCAGATCACCGCCCGTGGCGCGCCGGGAACCTATACCAAGGCGGCGCGCCCGGGGCGTAACCTCAATCTGCGCTTCGAGGCGTTGAACGCGCCGCTGCTGTCGGTGGATGCCCGCGGCGGTACCGGTGCGCCAGGTTACGTGGGCCTTGACGGCGCCAACGGCCAGGCACCGGGTTGCACCTGGGGTTCGGCCGGTCGCGGCGCCGACGGCAGCAACGGCGCGGATGGCCAGCCGGGCGCGGCCGGCGCGCTGGTTCGGCTGCAATTGCCCCGCGCTTATCCCGACGAACAGATCAAGGTAATGGTAGATGGCGGCGCTGGTGGCGCGGCCGGGCCTGGCGGCAAGCCTGGCGCGGGAGGCAAGGCCAAGGGCTGCCTGGTCTACACCGCCGACGGCGGCAAGAGCGGCCGTCCCGGTGCCGATGGCCAGCCAGGGCCTGCCGGCGCGGCGGGTGCGGTGACGGTGCAGCGGTTCTGAAGAAAACTTGCCCTGAACCTGTGGGAGCGAGCTTGCTCGCGATGACGGTGTATCAGTCAATATTCCACTGACTGACAAAACGCCATCGCGAGCAAGCTCGCTCCCACAGGGTTGGATAACTGTTTCAGAACATCGGCCGAGCCGCGCCGATCGCCACCACCAGCAACCCGATCAACAGATTGATCCCCACCAGCCTGCGAATCTTCCCCAGCACCGCCGCACCCGTCGGCCAATCCTGCGCCGTCACAGCGTTACGCAATGCTGGCAGTTGCAGGCCCTGGATACGGATGAACAAAGCCGCCATCACCACATACAACCCCATCATTACCTGCACGTAACGCGGCGCGGTTTCAAAACCGGCGAAGCGCATGTGGATCAGCCCCACGCCGCTGATCGGCAAAAGCACTACGGCCACCCAGACCCAGACGAAAAAACGCTGAAACACTTCTACCCACAACTTGAGCCGGGCAGGACCCTCAAGCGCCGTGATTGCGGCGGGTCGCAGGATCATCCAGGCGAAAAACATACCGCCAACCCAGACCAGGGCCGCCAGCAAATGCAGGGTGTAGACGAGGGCAAAGGGTGTCATTGGGTCACTCCGTTCTGCGCAGGATTAATTAGCGGGGTATGATAGCCGCCGATCCGAACCACTGAAAATTTATCCAGCGTTTTTTGCGCCCGACCATTCATGATCAGCACCGAACTCAAAACCACGATCCAGGGCGCCTATTCGCGTTTTCTCGAAGCCAAGAGCCTCAAGCCGCGATATGGCCAGCGCCTGATGATTGCCGAAGTGACAAAAGTCCTAGGTGACATCGACACCGACGACGAAGGCCGGCGCAGCGGCGAGCCTGCCGTCGTCGCGGTGGAGGCCGGCACCGGTACCGGCAAGACCGTGGCCTACAGCCTGGCGGCGATCCCCACCGCCAAGGCCGCCGGCAAGCGCCTGGTGATCGCCACGGCCACCGTCGCCCTGCAGGAGCAGATCGTCTACAAGGACCTTCCCGACCTGATGCGCAACAGCGGGCTGAATTTCAGTTTCGCGCTGGCCAAGGGTCGTGGGCGCTACATGTGCCTGTCCAAACTCGACATGCTGTTGCAGGAAGGCCACGCGCAGACCGCCACCGCCCAGCTGTTCGAGGAGGAAGGTTTCAAGATCGAGGTCGACGAGGCCAGCCAGAAGCTGTTCACCAGCATGATCGAAAAGCTCGCCGGCAATAAGTGGGACGGCGACCGCGACAGCTGGTCCACGGCCCTGGAAGACGCTGACTGGTCGCGCCTGACCACCGACCACAGCCAATGCACCAATCGCCATTGCCCGAACTTCGGCCAGTGCGCTTTCTACAAGGCTCGCGAAGGCATGGGCAAGGTCGACGTGATCGTCACCAACCACGATATGGTCCTGGCCGACCTGGCCCTGGGCGGCGGCGCCGTGCTGCCGGACCCGCGCGACACGATCTATGTGTTCGACGAAGGTCATCACCTGCCGGACAAGGCCATCGGCCATTTCGCCCATTACACCCGGCTGCGCTCAACCGCCGACTGGCTGGAAACCACTGCCAAGAATCTCACCAAACTGCTCGCCCAGCATCCGTTGCCCGGCGACCTGGGCAAGTTCATCGAGCAGGTGCCGGAGCTGGCGCGGGAGATCAAGACGAACCAGCAGTTCATGTTCACCGCCTGCGAGCAGGTGGCCGACTTCAAGCCCGGCGAAGATGTCGAGGGCCGCGAGCGGCCACGCCATCGGTTTGTCGGCGGGGTGATCCCCGAGCATATGCGCGAGATGGGCATCGAACTCAAGAAGGGCTTCGCGCGCCTGACCGACCTGTTCACGCGCCTGACCGATCTGCTCAAGGAAGGCATGGATGGCGAGGTCAATATCGGCATCGCCAGCAACCAGGCCGAGGAGTGGTATCCATTGTTCGGCAGCTTGCTGTCCCGCTCCCAGGGTAACTGGGAGCTGTGGACCGCGTTCACCACCGAAGACCCGGAAGACAATCCGCCGATGGCGCGTTGGCTGACGCTGGCCGAGAGCGGCTCGCTGTTCGACATCGAGGTCAATGCCAGTCCGATCCTGGCGGCGGACATGCTGCGGCGCAACCTGTGGAACGTCGCCTACGGCGCGCTGGTAACCTCCGCCACGCTGACGGCCCTGGGCACTTTCGACCGTTTCCGCATGCGCGCCGGCCTGCCGAAAAAAGCCGTGACCGCCGTGGTCCCGAGCCCCTTCCACCATGCCGACGCCGGCGTGCTGCGAGTGCCGGACCTCAAGGCCGATCCGCGCGATGCCGCCGCCCACACTGCCGCGATCATTCGCGAGCTGCCTGCGCTGGTGGAAGGTTCGCGCGGCACCCTGGTGCTGTTTTCCTCGCGCAAACAGATGCAGGACGTCTTTGACGGTCTCGATCGTGACTGGCGCAAGCAGGTGTTCATCCAGGGCAACCTGTCGAAGCAGGAAACCTTGAACAAGCACAAGGCCCGGGTCGATGGCGGCGATTCCAGCGTGCTGTTCGGCCTGGCGAGCTTTGCCGAAGGCGTCGATTTGCCGGGGGCCTATTGCGAACACGTGGTGATCGCGAAGATTCCATTCTCGGTGCCGGACGATCCGGTGGAAGCCGCGTTGGCCGAATGGATCGAAGCCCGTGGCGGCAACCCCTTCATGGAGATTTCCGTGCCGGATGCCTCGCTGAAGCTGGTCCAGGCCTGTGGCCGCTTGCTGCGTACCGAGGAAGACCGCGGCACCATCACCCTGCTCGATCGCCGGCTGGTGACTCAACGCTACGGCAAGGCGATCCTCAACGCGCTGCCGCCGTTTCGGCGGGAGATTTCCTAGACGTCTGGCGAGGGGGCTTGCGTGGCGAGGGAGCTTGCTCCCGCTGGGTTGCGCAGCAGCCCCAAAACCTGACGCGGTGGTGTATCAGGCCAAACGCGTTGAATTTTCCAAGGCCTGCTACGCAGTCCAGCGGGAGCAAGCTCCCTCGCCACAGGGGGCTGCGTTCAACCAGCCGTCTTGCGGCGGTTCCCAAAAGCCCCAATCGCTGAAACAATGCCAGCCATTGACAAAAAAGCTTTTGTTCCAAGGGAGTTACGGGTGCAAATTCAAGGTCATTACGAGCTTCAGTTCGAGGCCGTGCGTGAAGCGTTTGCGGCGCTGTTCGACAATTCCCAGGAGCGCGGCGCGGCGTTATGCATTCAGGTGAGCGGCCGCACCGTCGTCGACATCTGGGCCGGCACCGCCGACAAGGATGGTCATGAAGCCTGGCACAGCGACACCATCGCCAATCTGTTTTCCTGCACCAAGACATTCGCCGCCGTAACTGCCTTGCAACTGGTAGCCGAGGGCAAGCTGCAGCTCGATGCGCCGGTCGCCCGCTACTGGCCCGAGTTCGCGGCCGCCGGCAAGGAGTCCGTCACCCTGCGGCAATTGCTCTGCCATCAGGCCGGACTACCGGCGCTGAGAGAGTTGATGGCGCCTGAAGCACTTTATGACTGGCAGGCCATGACCGATGCCCTGGCGGCTGAAACGCCTTGGTGGACGCCTGGCGAGGGCCACGGTTATGCCGCGATCACCTACGGCTGGTTGATCGGCGAGTTGCTGCGCAGGGCTGATGGCCGAGGGCCGGGTGAGTCCATCGTGGCTCGGGTCGCCAGACCGCTGGGGCTGGATTTTCATGTCGGCCTGGCGGACGAAGAATTTCATCGCGTGGCGCATATCGCCCGTGGCAAAGGCAACGCCGGAGATGCGGCGGCACAGCGCCTGTTGCAGGTGACGATGCGTGAACCTTCGGCCATGACCACCCGAGCCTTCACCAACCCGCCATCGATCATGACCAGCACCAACAAACCCGAGTGGCGCCGCATGCAGCAACCGGCCGCCAACGGCCACGGCAATGCCCGGAGCATCGCCGGGTTCTACGCCGGTCTGCTCGACGGCAGCCTGCTGGAAGGCGAAATGCTCGACGAACTGACCCGCCAGCACAGCTTCGGCGAGGACAAGACTTTATTGACCCAGACCCGTTTCGGCCTGGGTTGCATGCTCGACCAGGCGGATGTGCCCAACGCGACCTACGGCCTCGGGCCGCGGGCGTTTGGTCACCCTGGGGCAGGGGGCTCCATCGGTTTTGCCGATCCCGAGCATGACGTTGCGTTCGGTTTCGTGACCAACACATTGGGACCTTACGTCCTGATGGACCCGCGCGCGCAGAATCTCGCGCGGGTGCTTGCCACTTGTCTGTAAATAGTGGTTGTCGGTAATGCATACAGGAACCTCGGCTCCTTTGCGGTTTCCAAGCGTCTGTTTATGCGGCCGGAACATGGCCTCTGTTTTTTCATCCTGATCATTTTGTGGATATCCAATGTCATCGAATAAAACCCTCGCTCTGGCGCTGTGCTTCGCTATTACCGGTTGCGCACAAAACCCACAAAATGATGCCGAGGGCGGCGGTGGCTGGTGGCCGTTCGGCTCGTCCGACAAGGTTGCGAGCAAGGATGCGGCGCCACCGGCTCCTTTGAAACCCACCGCCCAGGCACCGCAGGCCAAGGCCGAGGGAGCCACACACTGGTGGTGGCCGTTCTCTTCGGATGAATCCGCCGCGGATGATGTCGCCAAAAAAGAACCGCTGAAACCTGAAGCCAAACCTGAAGCCAAGGCGCCAGCCGTGGCCAAGGCCGAAGCCGAAAGCAACGGCAAATGGTGGTGGCCGTTCGGCGGCAAGGAACAGGAGACCGCCAAGGCGGTGCCGATGCCCGACCCGAAAGTCACCCAGGCCTGGCTCGACGACTATGAGCCGAAGCTGCGTACGGCGATCAAGGACAGCAAGCTCGAACTCGAGCGTCGCGATAACGTGCTGGTGGTTACCGCTCCCGCGGACGGTTCGTTCAACCCTGATCGTCCGGCCATGCTGCTGCCGGTGACACTCGGTCCGTTCACTCGCGTCGCCAAGATTCTTGAAGCCGATCCGAAAACCGCCGTACTGATCCTCGGTCACGCCGATACGTCGGGCGCGGCGCCGGCCAACCTGAAGCTCAGCCAGGAACGTGCTCAATCGGTGGCGGCGATTTTCCGTCTCAGCGGTTTGCAGCGTGATCGCCTGATGCTGCGTGGCATGGGCTCGGTGGCTCCGCGTGCGGCCAACGACAGCGTTGAAGGCCGGGCCTTGAACCGTCGCGTCGAGTTGCTGGTTACGCCAGCGAACACCATGGTTGCATTGCTGAGCAAGTACAACATGCCGGCCCCCGCGCCAGTAACCATGGTAGCTGCCCAGGACGTGAAACCCGCCGCGCCGGCCCCGGCCCCGGCGACGAAAAAGGCTGCCGCTCCGGCTGCCAAGAAAGCAGCGGCCAAGAAGGCTCCGGCGAAGGCACCCGCGAAGAAGACCCCGGCCAAGAAGGCTACGCCCGCGAAGAAGCCCGAGCCGGCCAAGGCCGCTGCCGACGGCAAGAAAGTCGCTGCCGCCGATACCGCCAAACAGTGATTGGCTGAACACAAGGAACGCGCCATGACCCAAACCCTGGCTGATATGCGCCGTGACTACACCCGCGATGGCCTGACCGAGGCGCAAGCCCCAGCCGAGCCGTTCGCCTTGTTTCACCAATGGTTTGCCGAGGCGGTGAAAACCGAACAGGCACCGGTGGAAGCCAACGCCATGACCCTGGCGACGGTGGACGCAGACGGCAGGCCTCACTGCCGGATCCTGCTGCTCAAGGGGCTCGATGCCGAGGGCTTCACGTTCTTCACCAACTACGACAGCGCCAAGGGCCAGCAACTGGCCGCGAATCCGTTCGCGGCCATGACGTTTTTCTGGCCGACGCTGGAGCGCCAGGTGCGCATTGAAGGCAAGGTCGTGAAGGTCACCCCACAAGAGTCGGACGCTTATTACCAGGTACGACCGCTGGGCAGCCGTCTCGGTGCCTGGGCCTCACCCCAGAGCCGGGTGATCGCCGGGCGCGGTGAGCTGGAAGACTTGCTCAAGGCCACTGAGCAACGCTTCAGCGACAGCCAACCCCATTGCCCCGAGCATTGGGGCGGCTATCGCCTGTTGCCCGAGCGCATCGAATTCTGGCAAGGCCGCCCGAGCCGCCTGCACGATCGCCTCAACTATCGCCTGCAAGGCGCGGACTGGATTCGCGAGCGTCTGGCGCCCTGACGTCGGAGTAACCTGCCGCAGCGGCCTGGAGCCAGTGCGGCAGGTCCCGACGCTTGATCCCTTGTTCGCGGGCGAGGGCCAGTTGTTGCAGCATGTAGTCTCGCTTCCGTCCATCCTGCCCCGCCAACGACAAGGCCAGGTCGCGGTCCATCCAGCGTTTGATACGTACGTAGAGCCATCCATGAAAGTACAGACCGGCGACGGTGGTGGCGACTATGATGAAGTAATCCATGGAAAATCCCGGTATCGATGACGCGAACTTTCGAAATTGGCGCTACTGTTGGGTGAATTTTTCGGGTGCGCCTGTATCCCACCTGAATGAAAACAATTTTTCCCCGGCAAGGCCGTGACAGGCATCAAGCCGGGGGAGTTTAATGGATCACTGTCTTTTGGAGTTTGATGCTATGCGCAAGTCTGTTTTGCTGGTTGCTTCCTTTTCCACGATGGCGATGTTACTGACAGGCTGCCAGTCAAGCCTGACCGGTGACTCCTATTCCCGTGACGAAGCGCGTCGCGTGCAGACGATTCGCATGGGCACCATCGAGTCCCTGCGCCCGGTCAAGATCGAAGGCACCAAGACCCCGATCGGCGGCGCAGCCGGCGCGGTGGTGGGCGGTGTTGGCGGCAGCGCTATCGGCGGTGGTCGTGGCAGCATCGTGGCAGCCGTGATCGGCGCCGTGGCCGGTGGCCTGATCGGCTCCGCCACTGAAGAAGGCCTGACCCGTACCCAGGGTGTAGAGATCACTGTGCGTGAGGATGACGGCAGCATGCGTGCCTATGTCCAGCAGGTTCAGGAGAACGAAGTGTTCCGTGTAGGTGAGCGGGTGCGGATTTCGACTGTCGATGGTACGAGTCGCGTATCGCACTAAAGGCTATCGGTATGTATCCGTTGCTGCGGTAATGGCTGCTGGAGGTTCCGCTCTTACAGCGGGTCATTCTTGAAGAGCGCAAAAATATAAAACCGACCTGGTTTGATAGGTTTGCGTTTTCGCAGTAGGGGCGGGCTTGCTTGCGAAGACGGTGTGTCAGCCAATGAATATATTGGTAGGGCTGGCCCCTTCGCGAGCAGGCTCGCTCCCACAGGGATTCCATCCCGGTCGCGATGGCGGTGGCTCAGCTACGGAGATGCTAAGCGCTTGTCGCGCTGTTGCTGTTGCTGTTGCTGTTGCTGTTGCTGTTGCTCTGCTTTTGACTTTGATCTCGGCACACCGAGCCCAAGCGAGGTGCCGAGTGGTGGGGCAGAGCGTTTTTGGTTACTTTTGGCGCTCTCCAAAAGTGACTCGCCGTAAGGGCGAAACCCTAAGCAGCCGTGACCGCAGCAACGGATATACACCCCATCAGGAAGCCACCACAGCAGACCTGCGACTAGCCATCGCCGTCACCCCATATCCAATCAGCGCCGCCAGGATCGACCCGGTGAGAATCCCCATCCGATCCATTCCCGCATACTCACTCACCTCCGGCACGAACGCCAGGGAGCCGACGAACAGGCTCATGGTAAAACCAATGCCACAAAGAATCGCCACGCCAAGTATCTGCCCCCAATTGGCCCCGGCAGGCAGACTGGCGATGCCGATTTTCACCGCCAGCCAGGTCAGGCTGAACACGCCGACAGTCTTGCCCAGCAACAGGCCGATTGCGATGCCCATCGGGACATGATGGGTAAAGCTCTCGACCGTGACGCCGCTCAGCGAAAGGCCAGCGTTGGCGAATGCGAACAGCGGCAAGATAATGTAGGCCACCCAAGGATGCAGCGCATGCTCAAGCGTCAGCAGGGGGGAGGTTTCAGCGTTTCTCGTGCGCAGTGGGATGCAGAATGCCAGCGTCACCCCCGCCAGCGTGGCATGCACGCCGCTCTTTAGCACACAGACCCAGAGAATCAAGCCGACCACCATGTACGGCCCGAGCTTGACCACGCCCAGCCGATTCATTGCCACCAGGGTTGCGATGCAGGCCGCGGCCAGCCCCAACGACAGGGTCGACAGCTCGCCGGAGTAGAACATCGCGATAATGACGATGGCGCCCAGGTCATCAATGATCGCCAGCGTCATCAGGAACAGCTTGAGCGATACCGGTACACGCTTGCCAAGCAAGGCCAGCACGCCGAGGGCAAAGGCAATATCAGTAGCCGTAGGAATCGCCCAGCCAGCGAGCGCGGCGGGGTTGTCGCGATTGAGAAACCAGTAGATCAGCGCCGGCACCAGCATGCCGCCTATGGCCGCGGCCCCAGGCAGGACGATCTGCGAAGGTTTCGACAGTTGCCCGTCGAGCACCTCGCGTTTGACCTCCAGGCCAATAAGCAGGAAGAACAGCGCCATCAGGCCGTCATTGATCCATAGCAGCAACGGTTTGGCGATCTTCAACGCACCGACCTGGACGACCACGGGCGTGTCCAGCAGGCCGCCATACAGCCAGGACAGCGGAGAGTTGTTGATGACCAGGGCCAGCACGGCGGCGGCAATCAAGAGCAGGCCGCTGGCAGCTTCCAGCTGGAAAAACCGCGTCAGTGAGTTACGTAGAGCCAAGGTTGCTCTCCATTCATCAAATCAAAAAGATGGCACACCCTAACCCGTACTGTTTGTTGTTAAAACAAAAGTTATATTCTTTTTTGTTATATGTCGTTACAGCGCCTGCGCCGGGCATTCTGGCAGTTGCCGGGCACATTGGACCTTAGCTGTACCTGTGCGGGATGTCGGTTTTTTCCTAAGCTGGTGTCTCGTATTTCCTGAATAGATCGTGCCCCCGGCCATCGGTCTGCCTGAAAGTCCTACCGGCCCTGCGAGAAAACACCATGAACAATCCCCGCCAATGGGCGCGTGAAGCCATCCGTATCATCGAGGCGGATTTCCAACGCAGTGCCGATACGCATCTGATCCCATTGCCGTTGGCCGGACTGCCGGGCATCGAGCTGTATTTCAAGGATGAGTCCAGCCATCCCACCGGCAGCCTCAAGCACAGACTGGCCCGCTCGCTGTTCCTGTATGCATTGTGCAATGGCTGGCTCAAGCCCGGTGCACCTGTGATCGAGGCCTCCAGCGGCTCGACGGCGATTTCCGAGGCGTATTTTGCGCGGTTGCTGGGCCTGCCTTCCATCGCGGTGATGCCTGCCACTACCTCCCGGGAAAAAATCGCCCAGATCGCCTTCTATGGTGGCCAAAGCCATCTGGTGGATGACCCTACGCAGATCTACGCCGAATCCGAACGTCTGGCCCGCGAGCATGACGGGCATTTCATCGACCAGTTCACCTACGCCGAGCGGGCCACGGACTGGCGGGCGAACAACAACATTGCCGAGTCGATTTTCCAGCAGATGCGCTTCGAGCGGCATTCGGAGCCTACCTGGCTGATCTCCAGCCCTGGCACGGGCGGTACAACGGCCACCTTGGGGCGCTACGTACGCTACCGCCAGCACAGTACCCGTGTGCTGTGTGCCGACGCCGAGCGTTCGGTATTTTTCGACTACTACCGCAGCGGCGATGCCAGCCTGCGCCTGGATTGCGGGTCGCGGATCGAAGGGATCGGTCGGCCACGGGTCGAAGCCTCGTTCCTGCCCAAGGTGATCGATGCGATGGTCAAGGTGCCGGACGCCCTGTCCCTCGCGGCCATGCACTACCTGGCCCAGCGGCTGGGACGGCGGGTCGGCGGATCCAGCGGCACCAACCTGATCGGCGCGCTGATCGCCGCGAAGCGAATGGTGGAGGGCGGTGAGTCGGGGTCGATCGTGGCGATTCTGTGTGATGGCGGGGAGCGTTATGCCACGACTTATTACGATCCGGCGTGGCTCAAGGCCCAGGGGCATGAGTTGGACCCATTGATCGATGCGGTGGCGGCATGTGCGGAGCGCGGAGAAGCGCTGCCGGAGAGCGTGTTGCGGGCCAATATCTGACTGGAACACTCAGAAAACCCTGTGGGAGCGAGCCTGCTCGCGAAAGCGGATTAACATTCAATATACATGCTGAATGATTCATCGCTTTCCCGAGCAGGCTCGCTCCCACAGTGAATGGATGTCAGTCCTTCAAGCCAAGAATATCCCGCGCCACCGCTTCGGCGATCCGGATCCCGTCCACGCCCGCCGACAAGATCCCGCCGGCATAACCGGCACCTTCGCCAGCCGGGAACAGGCCTTTGACATTCAAGCTCTGCAGCGTTTCGTTGCGGGTGATGCGCAGCGGCGATGAGGTGCGAGTCTCGATGCCGGTGAGTACCGCATCATGCAGTGAATAACCACGGATCTGTTTCTCGAACGCCGGTAGCGCTTCACGGATGGCCTCGATGGCGAAATCCGGCAGAGCCAGGGCCAGGTCGCCCAGGGCAACCCCAGGCTTGTAGGACGGTTCGACGCTGCCCAGCGCCGTGGACGGCTTGCCGGCGATGAAATCACCCACCAGTTGCGCGGGGGCTTCATAGTTGCTGCCACCGAGCACGAAGGCGTGGGACTCCAGGCGCTCCTGCAACTCGATGCCCGCCAGCGGGCCACCCGGATAATCCACTTCCGGCGTGATGCCGACGACGATGCCCGAGTTGGCGTTGCGCTCGTTGCGCGAGTATTGGCTCATGCCATTGGTCACGACGCGGTTCGGCTCGGAGGTCGCCGCCACCACGGTGCCGCCCGGGCACATGCAGAAGCTGTACACCGAGCGACCATTCTTCGCGTGGTGCACCAGTTTGTAGTCGGCGGCGCCGAGTTTCGGGTGGCCGGCGTACTTGCCCAGGCGTGCGCTGTCGATCAGCGATTGCGGATGTTCAATACGAAAACCCACCGAGAACGGCTTGGCTTCCATGTACACGCCACGGCCGTGGAGCATGCGGAAGGTATCCCGGGCGCTATGGCCCAGCGCAAGGATCACGTGTTTCGAACGGATCTGCTCACCACTGGCCAGCTCGACGCCAACCAGTTGGCCGTCCTCGATCAAAACGTCGGTAACTCGCTCGCCGAAGCGCACTTCACCGCCCAGGGCGCGAATCTGCTCACGCATGTTTTCGACGACGCCGGTCAGACGGAACGTACCGATGTGCGGCTTGCTGACATAGAGGATTTCTTCAGGGGCCCCGGCCTTGACGAACTCATGCAGGACCTTGCGTCCAAGGAATTTCGGATCCTTGATCTGACTGTAGAGCTTGCCGTCGGAGAATGTCCCCGCGCCGCCTTCGCCGAACTGCACGTTGGACTCGGGGTTGAGCACGCTTTTACGCCACAGGCCCCAGGTGTCCTTGGTGCGCTGGCGTACTTCCGGGCCGCGCTCAAGGATGATCGGCTTGAAGCCCATCTGCGCGAGCAGCATGGCGGCGAAGATGCCGCACGGCCCGAAGCCGACCACGATCGGCCGCTCGCTCAAGTCCGCCGGTGCCTGGCCAACCACCTTGTAGCTGATGTCCGGCGCTTCGTTGACATTACGGTCATCGGCGAACTTGCGCAGCACACCGGCTTCATCGCGCACCGACAGGTCGATGGTGTAGATGAAGCACAGCTCGGAGGATTTCTTGCGGGCGTCGTAGCTGCGCTTGAACAGGGTGAAGTCGAGCAGGTCATCACTGGCGATGCCCAGCCGCTGCACGATGGCAGGGCGCAAGTCTTCTTCGGGATGGTCGATCGGCAGCTTGAGTTCGGTGATTCGTAACATGACGGGGTCCGGTTCGCGGGGCGCACAACTGCGCCAAGGCGTTCTTCAAACCGGCGATTATAAGCCGCAATCCCGGTTTTCCGTGAGGTTAAAACCCGTCATGCGTCGAATCAGTCGTCGCGCGCGCCACCAAAGTAGGCGCAACCGCGCTGGACCTGACCGTTGACCCGCAACTCGGCGCTCATGTGCTGCACGCTGCCACTGGTGCTGTCGACGCAGCGTTGCGGCGTGACCCACAACTCGACCTTCTGGCCGTTGGCCTCGGTGCCGAGGTTGAAGCGGCCATCGCCCAACTGCTCCTCGACGTAAGGCACCGCCAGCGGCGGCTGCCCTTGGCGGTCCAGGACCAGGCCCTTGCCGCTGGCCTTGAGTGTCCATTCAGGGGCATGTCCCGCTGCCCGCAGAATCACTCGTTTGAAGTCAACATCATCGCAAGCGGTCCCGGAGCGTTCCAGGCGATACAGCTGCTCGACGTCCAGCTGGCTGTCGGTGCCGGCCGCCGCGCTGGAAACGATACGCCCGCGCAAATCGGCGAAGAGTTTGCCGCGATCATCCGCCAGGGTGGCGGCTTGTTGCAGCACACTGGTGCCGCCGGTGTCGTTGACGATGTAGCGGCGCTGTTCCTGGCATGGCTGGAACACCAGCTTGCCATCGGCCGCCGTGAGTTCGCCCTGCATGCGCGTCTGGCCGGCATGGGAGGCGCTCTGGCGCGGGGCGTCGAGCAACTGGCAGCCGGCGAAAAGCGCAAGCGAGGCAATACACAACAGGGAACGGGCGGCACGCATCATTGGGTCTCCAGACAAGTGCCGCCACGTTACTCAGACTGATCCTTCATCACAAGGGGTCAGCCGACGTGAAAAGTCTGCCCGGTTTGCAGGCCTTCGACGCTCTTGGCATAGGCCAATGCCACTTCAGCCGCAGGAACCGGCTTGTAGCCGCGGAAGTACGGCGCATATTTGTCCATCGCTTCCAGCAATACGTTCGGGCTTACCGAGTTGAGCCTGAGGCCCCGGGGCAGCTCGATTGCCGCAGCGCGCACAAAACTGTCGAGGGCGCCGTTCACCAGGGCCGCCGAGGCGCCGCTCTTGATCGGGTCGTGGCTGAGTACGCCGGTGGTGAGGGTAAAGGCTGCGCCGTCATTGGCGAATTCGCGGCCGATCAATACAAGATTGACCTGACCCATCAACTTGTCTTTCAAACCGAGGGCGAAGCTTTCTTCGGTCATGTCGCCCAGCGGCGCGAAAGTGACGTTGCCCGCCGCACAAACCAAAGCATCGAAGCGGCCGGTTTTTTCGAAAAGGGCGCGGATCGAGGCGCTGTCGCTGATATCCACTTGCACATCACCGCTGTGGCGGCCGATACGGACAATTTCATGACGGGGCGACAACTCGTTAGCGATGGCCGAACCGATGGTTCCGTTGGCGCCGATCAACAGGATTTTCATGGGCTGATCCTCAAATGGGGTAGACGAGGTTGCAGTCTAGAGTGGATTTTCCTCGGGATAAGCGTGCTAATAGGAAACCTTTGGTTTTCATTTGGAAACAATCAATTGAGCGAGATCGATGATCTGGCAGCGTTTGCCGTGCTGGTCGAGGCCGGCAGTTTTACCCTGGCGGCGCAGCGGTTGGGATGCAGCAAGGGGCAACTGTCCAAGCGCATCAGCCTGCTGGAGGAGCGGTTTTCAGTGATCCTGCTCCAGCGCACGACGCGACGTCTGAGCCTGACGGCGGCGGGTGCGGCGCTGTTGCCCCAGGCCCAGGCCTTGTTGGTGCAAGTGGAAAGGGCGCGTCAGGCGTTGGCCCGCTTGAAGGGTGAAATTTCCGGGCCGGTGCGGATGACGGTGCCGGTTTCGTTGGGCGAAACCTTTTTTGAAGGGCTGCTGACCGAGTTCGCTCTCGCCTACCCCGACGTGCAGATCGAGTTGGAGCTCAATAACGGTTACCGCGATTTATCGCGCGATGGGTTTGATCTGGCGATCCGCTCGGATGCGGCGATCGACGAGCGGCTCGTGGCTCGCCCGCTGCTGGCCTGGCATGAACTGACCTGCGCCAGCCCGGCCTATCTGGAACGCTTCGGTGAGCCCGCGGTTCCCCAGGCCCTGGCGGAGCACAAATGCCTGCTCAACAGTCATTACAGCGGCCGTGAGGAATGGTTGTACCACCAGCAACATGAATTGCTGCGGGTGCGGGTGTCCGGGCCGTTTGCCAGCAACCATTACAGCCTGTTGAAAAAAGCCGCCCTGGCCGGCGCTGGAATCGCCCGTCTGCCGTCGTATCTGCTTGACCAGGAACTGGCCGACGGCCGCCTGCGCTGGTTGCTGCGGGACTTTCAGACCCGTCGCATGCCGATGTACCTGGTGCATCCATATCAGGGCGGGTTGCCCAAGCGGACGCAGGTGCTGGCTGATTATCTGATTGAATGGTTCAAACGCAGCGGGGAGGCGCTGGATCGGTTGTAGTCGGTCCCTGTGGCGAGGGAGCTTGCTCCCGCTCGGTTGCGCAGCGACCGAAAAATCTTAGGGCCGCTACGCAGCCCAGCGGGAGCAAGCTCCCTCGCCACAGGGATCTACGTCCAACATCCGAGCAAAAAAAAACGGCCCGAAGGCCGTTTTTTCTATCGCGACAGACTCAACCGCCCAGGTACGCCTCGCGCACTTTCGGGTCGGTCAGCAGTGCTTCACCGGTGCCTTGCATCACCACGCGACCGTTCTCCAGCACGTACGCCCGGTCAGCGATCTTCAGCGCCTGGTTGGCGTTCTGCTCCACCAGGAACACCGTCACCCCATCCTTGCGCAGCTGTTCGATGATGTCGAAGATCTGCTGGATGATGATCGGCGCCAGGCCCAGCGACGGCTCGTCGAGCAGCAGCAGCTTGGGCTTGCTCATCAGTGCACGACCGATGGCGAGCATCTGCTGTTCGCCGCCGGACATGGTGCCGCCGCGCTGGGTAAAACGCTCTTTCAGGCGTGGGAAAAGGTGCAGCACCTTGTCCATCTGTTCCTGAAAGTCGCCCTTGTCGGTAAAAAAACCGCCCATGGCGAGGTTTTCTTCCACGGTCAGCCGGGCAAATACCCGACGGCCTTCAGGCACCACGGCGATGCTCTTGCGCATGATCTGCGCCGAGTCCTGGCCCACCAGTTCCTCACCCATGTAGCGGATGCTGCCGCTGTGGGCCTGCGGCGAACCGCAGAGTGTCATCAGCAGGGTGGACTTGCCGGCACCGTTGGCACCGATCAGCGTGACGATTTCGCCCTGGCGGACCTCGACGTTGACGCTGTGCAGCGCCTGGATCTTACCGTAGAAGGTGGAAACGTTTTCGAACTGCAGCATTTACGCTTCCCCCAGGTAGGCTTTGATCACTTCAGGATTGTCGCGGATCTGTTCCGGCGTACCGTCGGCCAGGGGCGTGCCCTGGTTGATCACGACGATGTGGTCGGAAATGCTCATGACCAGCTTCATGTCATGCTCGATCAGCAGCACGGTCACGTTGTGCTCCTCGCGCAGCACGCTGATCAGCGCCTTCAGGTCTTCGGTTTCCTTCGGGTTCAGGCCGGCGGCCGGTTCGTCGAGCATGAGGATCCGCGGACGGGTCATCATGCAGCGGGCGATTTCCAGGCGCCGTTGCTGACCGTAGGCCAGGGTCCCGGCGGTACGGTTGGCGAACTCGGTGAGGTTGACCTTGTCCAGCCAGTACTCGGCGTACTCCATGGCCTCGCGTTCGCTCTTGCGGAACGCCGGGGTCTTGAACAGACCGGCAAAGAAGTTGGTGTTCAAGTGACGATGCTGGGCGATCAGCAGGTTTTCGACCGCCGTCATGTCCTTGAACAGCCGCACGTTCTGGAAGGTCCGCACCACGCCCTTGCGGGCAATGTGATGACCGGGCAGGCCCTGGATCGGCTCGCCGTCCAGCAGGATGGTGCCGCCGGTAGGCTGGTAGAAACCGGTCAGGCAGTTGAACACGGTGGTCTTGCCCGCGCCGTTCGGCCCGATCAAGGCAACCACTTGTTTCTCTTGCACGGTCAGGGCCACGCCGTTGACCGCCAGCAGTCCGCCGAAGCGCATGCTCAGATTTTCGACTTTCAGGATCTCGCGGCTCATTTGCGCAGCTCCATGTGCGGGCGTTGCATAGGCAGCAGACCTTGAGGACGCCAGATCATCATCAGCACCATCAAGGCGCCGAACATCAACATGCGGTATTCGCTGAATTCACGCATCATTTCGGGAAGCAGGATCATCACGATCGCCGCCAGGATCACACCCAACTGCGAGCCCATCCCGCCCAGTACGACGATGGCGAGAATGATCGCCGACTCGATGAAGGTGAAGGATTCGGGCGTCACCAGGCCTTGGCGAGCGGCGAAGAAGCTACCGGCGAAACCGGCGAAAGCAGCCCCCAGGGTAAAGGCCGACAATTTGATCACGGTCGGGTTGAGACCCAGCGCACGGCAGGCGATTTCGTCTTCGCGCAAGGCTTCCCACGCACGGCCGATCGGCATGCGCAGCAGGCGGTTGATGACGAACAACGCGGCCAGGGCCAGCAACAAGGCAACCAGGTAGAGGAAGATCACCTTGTTGATCGAGTTGTATTGCAGGCCGAAGTACTCGTGGAAGGTCTGCAGGCCTTCGGCGGCTTTACGTTCGAAGGTCAGGCCGAAGAACGTCGGCTTCTCGATGTTGCTGATGCCGTTCGGGCCGCCGGTGATGTCGGTCAGGTTGCGCAGGAACAGACGGATGATCTCGCCAAAACCCAGGGTCACGATCGCCAGGTAGTCGCCGCGCAAGCGCAGGACCGGGAACCCCAGCAGAAAACCGAAGGTGGCGGCCATCATCCCGGCGATCGGCAGGCAGATCCAGAAGCTCAGGCCGAAGTAGTGCGACAGCAGCGCGTAGCTGTAGGCCCCGACGGCGTAGAAGCCGACATAACCCAGGTCCAGCAGGCCGGCCAGGCCTACAACGATGTTCAGGCCGAGGCCGAGCATCACGTAGATCAGGATCAGCGTGGCGATGTCCACCGCGCCGCGAGAGCCGAAGAACGGCCATACCAGGGCCACGACGATCAGGCCCAGCACGATCCAGCGCTGGGTCGACGGCAGGGTCAGGAAGTTGCTGGCCTTGGCCGGGATCACCGGCACGCCGGGCGACGCTTTCCACGCCGCACCGATCTGCGTGCTGAACAGCACCCGCAGGAACATCAGGACGGAACATACGGCGATGGTCGCCAGGATGGTCGGGCTGGTGCCGTGCACTTCCAGGTTGATACCAACGATGGTCAGTTTGAGACCGAGTACCGGATAGGCCACGGCCCAGACCAGCAGGGCGCTGAAGAGCGCCGATTTGAGATGCCTAGTCATACTTTCTCAACCTCCGGACGGCCCAGGATGCCGGTCGGCCGGAATAACAGAACCAGAACCAACAAGCCGAACGCCACGACGTCCTTGTACTGGTCGCCGAAGATGTCGGCACCAAAGGCTTCCGCCACGCCCAGCACCAATCCGCCGAGCATCGCGCCGGGGATGCTGCCGATGCCGCCGAGCACCGCGGCGGTAAAGGCTTTCAGGCCCACGAGGAAACCGGCGTTGGGGTTGATGACGCCATATTGCATGCTCAACAGCACCGCGGCGATGGCCGCCAGGGCCGCACCGATGACGAAGGTCAGGGCGATGATGTTGTTGGTGTTGATGCCCAGCAGGTTGGCCATCTTGATGTCCTCGGCGCAGGCGCGGCAGGCGCGGCCCAGGCGGGAACGGGAGATGAACAGCGTCAGGCCGAGCATGGCGACCAGGGTCACCACGAACACCACGATTTGCATGTAGGAAATCAGCACTTCATGTGCCCCGCCTGGCCCGATGGCGAAGTTGCCCGGAATCAGGTTGGGAATGGATTTGTCCTTGGAGTCTTGCGAAAGCAGTACCGTGTTCTGCAGGAAGATCGACATACCGATGGCGGAAATCAGCGGGATCAGACGGTTGCTGCCGCGTAGCGGGCGGTAGGCGATCCGTTCGATGCTGTAGCCATAGGAACTGGTAACCACGATGCTCGCGATGAAAGCTGCGGTCATCAACAGCGGGACACTGTCGAGTCCCATCATGGCCAGCCCGGCGATGGCGATGAACGCCACGTAGGAGCCGATCATGTATACCTCGCCGTGGGCGAAGTTGATCATTCCAATGATGCCGTAGACCATCGTATAGCCGATGGCGATCAGGGCATACGTGCTGCCAACGGTCAGGCCGTTAACCAGCTGCTGGAAGAAGTGATAGATGTCAGGCATTACAGCGCTCCTAAAAACCTGATACGCATTTCACTGGTGGAGTCATTTTCCCGCCCGGGTCCCGTGGATCTGCATCCACTTCGAACACGAGGTTTGCCAGCGAACCGCTGATGACGGTTTTGAGATTTTCAGGTGGGGAGACTGGCGGATCACGCCAGCGCGGCCCAATACATTTAAAACAAAGCCCACGGCACGCCGTGGGCTTTATTGGCAGTCAGTCAGGCCAGGCCTTACTGAGGCGAAGCTTCGGTTTTAGGTTTGCCGAAATGCCACTCGTAAACCACGAACTTGAAGTCCTTCAGGTCGCCCTTGTCGTCGAAGCTCAAGTCACCGGTTGGCGTCTTGAAAGTGCCGGCATGGATGGCTTCAGCCACTTTGGTCGCGTCTTCGCTCTTGGCAGCCTTGATCGCGTCGGCGATCACGGTCACAGCGGAGTAGGACGGGAATACGAACGGACCGCTCGGGTCTTCTTTCTTGGCCTTGAACGCATCAGCCAGGGCGACGTTGGCCGGATCCTGGTCGAAGGATTTCGGCAGGGTCACCAGCAGGCCTTCGGAAGCTTCCTTGGCGATCTGCGAGATCGAGTCGTTGCCCACGCCTTCCGGACCCATGAACTTGGCTTTCAGGCCTTTTTCCTGGGCTTGACGCAGGATCAGGCCCAGCTCCGGGTGGTAGCCGCCGTAATAGACGAAGTCGACATTGGCTTGCTTGAGCTTGGCGATCATCGAGGAGAAGTCCTTGTCGCCGGCGTTGACGCCTTCGAACACGGCAACCTTGGTGCCTTTCTTCTCGAGGGTAGTTTTCACAGCGGTGGCGATGCCTTCGCCGTACTGCTGCTTGTCGTGCAGGACCGCAACGATTTTCGGCTTGACGTGGTCGGCGATGTAGTTGCCTGCCGCCGGACCTTGGGCGCTGTCCAGGCCGATGGTACGGAAGATCATCTTGTAGCCGCGAGCGGTGATGTCCGGGCTGGTAGCCGCCGGAGTGATCATGATCACGCCTTCGTCTTCGTAGATGTCGGAAGCGGGCTGGGTGGAGCTGGAGCACAGGTGGCCGACCACGAACTTGATGCCGTCGTTGACGACTTTGTTCGCGACCGCGACCGCTTGTTTTGGATCACAGGCGTCGTCGTATTCAACGGCTTCGAGTTTCTTGCCGTCGACGCCGCCCTTGGCGTTGATCTGTTCGATGGCCATTTTCGCGCCACTGAACTGCATGTCGCCGTATTGGGCTACAGGGCCGGTTTTCGGGCCGGCGATGCCGATCTTGATGGTGTCGGCGGCGAACGAATGGCTGGCAACCCCGGCCAGAACCATAGCGGCAAACAGTTTGGAAATCTGCTTAGTAGCCTTAGTCATAGTGCTCCACTCATGCTGTTGTAGTTTTTATAGTCCTGGCGCCGTAGCAGCAGAACCGGGTCAGATATCTTGGATACCCTCGCGGAAAATGCCCCCGGCAACTGTACCGGTACAGTGTAGAGCGCCGATTGTTGGCAAGGGAAGCTGGCGCTTGGGGGCAAAACCTGGGGGTGTCGCTTTATTGAAAGAAAAAGACAGATTCGCGGCGGGGTTTGTCCGGTCAAATCGGCAATCCTTGGCTTTCCTGCGCTTTTCAATCGGTGCTGCAATTGCAACCGGGTTTTTCTGCCAGACCACCGACGTTATCATTCGCGCCGATTTCTTTTCCGGACAGCTCCCATGAATCAAGAACCTAGCACCCTCTATGCCAAATTGCTCGGTGAAACCGCATCCATTACCTGGAAGGAGCTGGAACCGTTCTTTGCCAAGGGTGCCCTATTGTGGGTCGATCCAGCACTGGATCTGATCGCCGCCGCCGAGGCCATTGCCGAGGACGAAGGTACCAAAGTCGCCGCCTGGCTGGCCGGCGGGCAGCTCGCCAAGCTGTCTGAAACGCGGGCGCTGGATTTTCTCGAGCGTGATCCGCTGCTGTGGGCCGTGGTGGTTTCGCCGTGGATAATGGTCCAGGAAAGGGCGTCGAATTGATCGGTGCACCAAGTTGGTTCGTGTTTTTGCATCTTCGAAAGTGTGTAGGTGAGTAGCGTGATGGCAGCCTGCCGTGGCGAAACGCCACAGGGCAGGGTGACGTATACGTAACGGGAACAGTTTTTTGCGCAGCCGGTGGGCTGCCTAATTGTTTCTGGATATTGTTTTTGCGGTGCCGCTCAAGGCCCCTTCGCGAGCAGGCTCGCTCCCACAAGGGATCTGTGTTCACAAATCCTGTGGGAGCGAGCCTGCTCGCGAATCGGGCGCCTCGGTGTCACGCCAGCCTCAGTAACTCTTGCCAGTATGGTTATTAAGCGAAATAACCTTGGTCTTGCCAATCCGGTGACGGTAGATCTCACGCAGATACTTGATGGACTTCTTCACGCAGTCGCGGGACAGGCGGATGTCATTGATCGAGACGAACTTGTCCTTGTCGCTGATCAGCTCGCGGTACTTCTTCTCGTACATCGGCTTGATCGCGTACCAGTTGGTGTCGAGGATCTTCGCCGGGTTCTCGAATTCGTTGAGCAACTCATCGATGCGTCCTTCATCGAATTCTTCATTGATGATGAAGTCCAGGATCGAGTTGTCCAGGGTCTCGTCGAAGCGATACGGCGTGCGGGCAAAGCAGCGCTTGATGAACGCCACGATCAGGGTCAGGAAGTCATCCGACAGGCACGGGCTCTTGGCGATCAGGGTAGTCAGCGACAAGTTGGCCGAGGCGCCGATCACCAGCGCATAGCGCTTGAGCGTGGTGTTCGGGAACAGGCTGTTGAGGTGGGTCTTGAGCCGGTTCAGGTCCATGTAGGACAGCTTGTAGTCCTTGGGCAGCGAGACGATCGACACCACCGACGAGCAGTTCTTGAAGAAGTGCAGGTCGTGCAGGGCGGCGGCGTCATAGCCGGAATTCTTGTATTGCTCCAGCGAGGCCCGGTAACGCTTTGACTCGATCGGCAACAGGCTGATGCCTTCGATGGCCTGGGTGACCTTGTTGAAGTGCGGCAGGTCGATGGAGCGGAAGAACAGGTCGTCGATGTTCAGGCGCGGCGGCTCTTTTTCGAACACCTTGAACTTGTCGCCGCTCGGCGCCGGGGTTTCCGGAACGACGGATTCGGCGTAGGCAATCGCCACCGGGCCGGCCAGGCTCATGAACAGGTCGTTGGCATCCAGGCGAATGGTTTCGCCGATGTCGATGCCGGCGCGCCGGAAGTAGTTCTGGTCGTAGTCGGTGGTCACGGCCTGGGCCGTGAGGATGTTGAAGATCTGTTGGGAAATGTACTGGTTGGCGTGCTTTTCCATGGCATTGACATCGATGTTCTGGATGTTGCCGTCATCGCTTTCTTCGGCGTAGCGCATGATGTCGTTGGAGATCAGCATCATCGCGTTCCATGGGCGGATACGGCCCATGACGCTGGCTTCGCTGCTGTCTTCATTGGCGAAGTTGTACGAAAAATCCCATTCTTCCGAGAGGTATTTGCACAGCAGCCGTCCGGCGTTGATGTGCAGCGCCTCGGACATTTCACTGCGGTGATCGGAAATGTTCGGCAGCACGCAGATGCCGCTGGTGAAAATCGGTTCGAAGACGAAGGAATGACCGCTCTTGCTGTCGTGTTCGTCCATCGGCTTGGTGTCGAACGTCTTGTTCATGTACGAGTACTGCTGGGCCAGTCCGAACTCCGAAGCCATGCCCGAACCGGTACCGCCGCCGGCGCTGAAGATCGAGAAGTACAGGCGCGACTGGTTGGCCTTGATGCCGCAGCTGTCGATCAGGTACGAGTGGATCATTTTCCAGTCGGGGCTGGAGAAGCGCTGGGTGTCCTTGTTCAGGATTATCTTCGCCAGGTACTGGCCGAGGATCGGCGCGTTACCGGCACCACCGGCGTGGACTTCGGAGAGGTCCATGATTTTCATCTTGCTGTAGTCGCGCAAGAACCCGCTTTTTTCGCCCTTGCGGGAAAACCGAATACGCCCGGCGATGTCTTTGTCCAGGTCGCCGAGCATGACCAGCGGTTCCACCAGGAACACCGGTTTGCTGGCCTTGCCGGTCCCCAGGCGCAGGTTGCGCATCCACTGAGCGGGGCGATAGCCCTTGTCACCGTAGTGCTTGTCTTCGGCGTTGAATTCGTTGAGATAGAACTTGCGCGCGTTGTAGACCAGTTCCGCTACGTCCAGGGCGATGTTGGAGCCGCAGCGCCCGAGGCCGATCAGGCACACCGAGGGGAATTCCTGCTGGCCACGTTCGCTCTCGTCATCCACCAGGTGCGGCGGGCGGGGGAATACGGCATCACGCAGGCCATCGAGGTTGTCGAGGATGCGGTCGGTGTTGGTCTCGGTGAAATACAGATATTGCTGGGTCGCCAGGGATCGCGAGCTGCTCGACAGCGCCGAGGCGTCCGCGCCGTTGGCGGCCGGGCTCAGGGTCAGATCGGAAACCGCAGTGGCTGTTTTTTTGGAGGTCATTGTGCGCCGTATGCCTGACTGGTCGGTTCGACGATTGGGTCATCGAACCATCGCGGATGGGAGCTCGCGTCTTTTGATCGCGCGAAGGTCGGCCCAAGCGTCCAGGCAATGCCTGGGCCCCGCTCGGGAGAATCTTTCCTGATTATCTGGATCGGCATCTGTAGGACGATCTTTAATCATGAAGGGGCAAAATGATGGCATTTCCTACAGAAAAATGACCGTCGTCATGGATGCGCCATTCACCATGGTCGGGTATCAGCCGCGCGAATGATTGAAGACAGCGCGCACGCTGCTGTCTAGATTGCAGACTCCGGGCTCGGATGCCTCGCCCAACAATAAGAAGAGACGGACCCATGCAGAACTCGACCCAAGCGGCGAATGCCTGGCGCATTCTGTTCCTGCTGTTCCTGGCCAACCTGTTCAATTTTTTCGACCGCACCATCCCGGCGATCATCATCGAGCCGATCCGCATGGAGTGGAGCCTCAGCGATTTTCAGATCGGCATCATCGGTACCGCCTTCACCATCGTCTATGCCATCGCGGGCCTGCCATTGGGACGCATGGCCGATACCGGTTCGCGCAGCAAACTGATGGGCTGGGGCCTGGCGGCCTGGAGTGGGCTGACGGCGGTAAACGGCCTGGTGGGCAGTTTCTGGGCGTTCCTGGTGGTGCGCATGGGCGTGGGCATCGGTGAAGCCAGTTATGCGCCGGCGGCCAACTCGTTGATCGGCGATCTGTTCCCGGCGCACCGTCGGGCTCGGGCGATGGGCATTTTCATGCTGGGGCTGCCGCTGGGCCTGCTGCTGGCTTTCTTTACCATTGGCGCGATGGTCAAGGCGTTCGACAGCTGGCGCGCGCCGTTCTTCATTGCGGCGGTGCCGGGCCTGGTGCTGGCGGTGTTCATGTTTTTCATCAAGGAACCCAAGCGCGGCGCGGCGGAAACCGTGGCGGTGTCTCAGGAAAAGGTCGACAAGCCGATTCGCCGGTTGCTGGCGATTCCGACCTTTCTCTGGCTGATCCTGGCGGGGCTGTGCTTCAACTTCGCCACGTATGCCTGCAACTCCTTCCTGGTGCCGATGCTGCAGCGCTATTTCGGGATGCCGCTGCACGAGGCGGCCGTGGCGACCGGGATCATGGTCGGTGTGACCGGGTTGTTCGGGTTGACCCTTGGCGGCTGGGTGGCCGACAAAATTCACCAGCGCGTGCCCAATGGCCGGTTGTTGTTCGCGGCCTTCAGCCTGGCGATTTCCACGGTGACTACCGCTTGGGCCCTGCATGCCGGGCGCATCGAAATCGGCATTTTTGTCGCCGTGTTCAGCGTCGGCTGGCTGTTTGCCTATAACTTCTACACCTGCGTCTACACCGCGATCCAGGACGTGGTGGAGCCGCGCCTGAGGGCCACGGCGATGGCGTTGTATTTTGCCGGGCTGTATCTGCTCGGCGGTGGCCTGGGGCCGGTGGTGGTCGGCGGCCTGTCGGATTACTTCGCCCGCACGGCCATGGCGGCCGCAGGCGCCCCGCAGATGACCGAAGCGTTCAAGGCGATCGGCCTGCATGACGCGATGTACCTGATCCCGGTGGCGCTGCTGTTGACCATGGTGTTCCTGTTCCTGGCCTCTCGCTGCTTCGTGCGCGATGCCCAGCGGATGAAGGAAGGGATGAGCGCGGTGGTGGAACCGGGTGGGGTGGCGGCGACTGCTTGAGACTAACTGCTGGCGAAACAGCTTTTGTGGCGAGGGGATTTATCCCCGCTGGGCTGCAGAGCAGCCCCAGAAAAACACTCAGCTAACCTGACACATTGCGGCGTCGGTTTTAGGGCTGCTGCGCAGCCCAGCGGGGATAAATCCCCTCGCCACAGGGGTCAGTGCCATCCGCACTAGCGAGTTTTTTCTTCTCGCCCGCGCAACAGGCAATCGGGCATTGCCAGCGCCGCCGCCAACCCCAGCAACGATACCGCCGCGCTGATCATCAGCAAATGCCGGAACGTCGCTTGCAGTTCCTCGCGCAAGGCATCCCGTGCCGCGCCCGGCGCGGCGTTCAGGCCGTCGAGCAGCACGTTGCCGGAATGCCCTTCGCCGATCATTGACGAACCGGCGAGCTGGGCGAAACCCGAGTCCTGCAACAGCGCCAGCAGCAACGCCGACATCAATGCCACGCCGACCGCGCCGCCCAGTGAGCGGAACAGGTTGGTGGTGCTGGTGGCCACACCGATGTCCCGTTGCTGCACCGAATTCTGCGAACCCACCAGCGAGGTGGGAAATTGCATGCCGGACGCGATGCCGCCAAGCAGCATGAACAGGCTGCTGAGCCAGAATGCCGCGGGCGGGGTGAAGGCCATGCCGAGGATGGCGAACGGGAAGAGCAGGGCGCCACTGAGGATCATCGGTTTGTAGCGACCGCTGATCGAGGTGCGCCGTCCGGCGAAATAGGCGCCCATCGGCAGGCCCATCGCCAGTGGCAGCAGATGCAGCGCGGCACTGTCGGCCCCGGCGCCGGTAACGCTCTGGAAGCGCAACGGCACCAGCACCGTCAGCGAGATCGCCTGGAAACTGGTGAAGAACACCGTGCACCAGCACAACACCGCGCTGCGGTTGACGAACAGGTGCATGGGCAGCAACGGCTCCCGGGCGCGGCGCTCATGCCAGGCGAATACCCCCAGCACGACCACGGCGCCACTCAGCAGCCCGAGCACTTCGCGGCTGTGCCAGGCGTGGCCCTGGCCCACCTGGGTGATGCCCAGCAGCAAGGCGGTCAGGCCGATGATCAGCAACACGGTGCCCAGGTAGTCGATGATGGGTGTGCGTTGCGGCACCGGCAGCCCCACCAGCGTGCGCCGGGCCACGAGCCAGGCGCCCAGGCCCAGCGGCAGGTTGATCCAGAACACCCAGCGCCAGGACAGGTATTCGGTCATGTAGCCGCCCAGCACCGGCCCGGCGACGCTGGCCACCGCATACATGCTGCTGAAGTAGCCCTGGTAACGGCCACGTTCTCTGGGCGGGATGATGTCGCCGATGATCGCCTGGCTCACGGAAATCATCCCGCCAGCGCCGATGCCCTGGAAAATCCGCGCCACTACCAGTTGTTGCATGTCCTGCGCCAGGCCGCAGAACAGCGAGGCGAGCGTGAACAGGCCCATGCCGAACAGCATCAATGGCCGCCTGCCGTACAGGTCGCCCAGTTTGCCGTAGATTGGCACCGCAACGGTCATCGCGACCATGTAGCCGGAGATCACCCAGGCCAGCAGGCTGACATCCTTGAATTGCGCGGAAATCGCCGGCATCGAGACGGCGACGATGGTCTGGTCCAACGCACCGAGGAAAATCGCCAGCATCAGCGCCACCAGCACGCTGCGGATGGCGGGTTGCGGGACTTGAGGCGTATCGAGCTGATTCAAGGCTGGACCTGCGGGCATCGCGCCGGGGAGGCGAATAGACGGGAGCCCGCAGTTTAAATCGATAGTTGGCTATTCGATAGCCTCGTAAGGAAGGCCGACATAATTTTCCGCAATGGTTTTTCGACCGGCCTCGGAGTCGACGAAATATTCCAGCTCCGCTTCGCTGATGCGCTGGTTGAACGCATCGTCGTCGAAGCGATGCAGCATCGAAGTCATCCACCAGGAGAACCGTTCGGCCTTCCAGACCCGCCGCAGGCAAATGGCCGAATAGCGTTCCAGGAGATCCACGCGACCGTCGCGATAGACCTTGAGCAAGATGTTGAACAACGTGCTGACGTCGCTGGCGGCCAGGTTCAGCCCCTTGGCACCGGTGGGCGGGACGATGTGGGCGGCGTCGCCGACCAAAAACATTCGCCCGTACTGCATCGGTTCGACGACAAAACTGCGCAACGGCGCGATGCTTTTTTCGATGGAAGGGCCGGTCACCAGCGCTTTGGCCAGGTCGGCGGGCAGGCGGTTTTTCAGCTCGCTCCAGAAACGCTCGTCCGGCCAGTCGGCTATCTGTTCCTCGGCGGGCACTTGCAGGTAATAACGGGTGCGGGTCCGCGAGCGCATGCTGCACAGGGCAAAGCCGCGCTCATGGCGGGCGTAGACCAGCTCCTCGTGGACCGGCGGGGTGTCGGCCAGGATGCCGAGCCAGCCGAACGGGTAGACGCGCTCGAAGACCTTGAGTTTTTCCGCCGGGATCGATTGCCGCGCAACACCGTGGAAGCCGTCGCAGCCGGCCACGTAATCGCAGTCCAGACGCCAGGTTTCGCCCGCATGCTCGAAGGTCACGAAGGGCTGGTCGGTCTGCAGGTCGTGGGGCTGGGCGTTATCGACCTGGTACATGGTCTGCGCGCCGCAGGCCTCGCGGGCGGCCATCAAGTCGCGGGTGACTTCGGTCTGGCCGTAGACCATGACGTTCTGGCCGCCGGTCAGTCCCTTCAGGTCAATGTGCACGCGCCGGCCATTGAGGACCAGCTCGAAGCCATCATGGGGCAGGCCTTCGGCATCCATGCGCTGGCCGACCCCGGCCTGGCGCAGCAACTGCACCATGCCTTGCTCAAGCACGCCGGCGCGGATGCGGCTGAGGACGTAGTCGGGTGTCTGGCGTTCCAGGATCAGCGTGTCGATGCCGGCGTTGTGCAACAACTGGCCGAGCAGCAGTCCAGAGGGGCCGGCGCCGATAATGGCGACTTGGGTCTTGAGGGTTTTCATTGTTGTTATGACTCGCAAGAGCACGCGACCAGGGTCGGTGTTTATTATTAGTAATCCTGGCCTGCATTTTTCGCTTGCGAACCTGTCAATTGAAGGGGAAAACTGCGCTGAAACCTGTACTTTCTGCCAATCGGTGCGATTACCGCCCGTAACCCGAGGCCAACCCTCGTATGAAGAAAACCGAGCTGCCTTCGATACCGGTGTTCAAGCTCTACGGCGAGAGCCAGGACTGGCCGACGCCGGACCTGCTGCATTGCGAAACCATTTCCACGCGCAGCAGCGAACACCAGTGGGAAATCAAACCCCATCGGCATGCGGACCTGTGTCAGTTACTGTTTGTCTACAAGGGCCAGGCCGAGCTGGAAATAGAAGGCCAGCGCACCCGGCTCGACGAGCCGGCCGTGCAGATCCTGCCGCCCTTGTCAGTGCACGGCTTTCGCTTTTCCGAGGATGTGCAAGGTTACGTGGTTACCCTGGCGGCGCCGCTGGTGACGCATCTGCAAGGGCAGCTCGGGCATTCGGTGAATGTCCTGGCCCAGGCCGAAGCCTACCCGGCCGGCGAAAACGCCGACTACCTCAACAGCCTTTTCAGCGCCTTGCAGGCGGAATATGTTGGCCACGAACCGGCCCGGGAAATGCTGATGCATGCACTGGTCAGCGTGATCATGGTCTGGGTCAGTCGCCAGGTAATGGACAGGCGTACCTCGTCGCAGCGCCCGCAACGGGCCCGGGAATATCTCAACGGGTTCATCCAACTGGTTGAGGAAACCTATCGCCAGCACGTCAAGGTCGAAGACCTCGCCCATCGCCTGGGCATCTCGGTATCGCACCTCAACGGCACCTGTCGCGAACTGGCCGGGCAACCGGCGTTGCAGATCATGCACGAGCGTCAGCTGCTGGAGGCCAAGCGGCTGCTGACCTACACCGGCATGACCATCTACGAGATCTCCGAACTGCTCGGCTTTTCCGACCCGACCAATTTCACCCGGCTGTTTCGCCGGCGTGTGGGCATTTCGCCTAAGGCCTTCCGCGACCGGCTAAAGGCCGATCAGCAGGACGACTGAAACCGCTTCAGCGCAGAGCGTTCAGGGATGCGTTGTGCGGTATGCAGCGTTCAAAGTTGCAGCTGGCGTATTCACGGGGCAATTGCCTGGCCTGTTCGACCCGATAAGCCGCGGTGCCATACAGCGCTAGCGTGGCCGTGCAGGTGACAAAAATGGCGAGGCGTCTTCTTGTTTTGATGTTCATGGCGATGACCTCTGAACGAATACCCGGGGGTACTGTTTTCAGCATAGGTCAGCCATGGCGAGTTGCCAGTCGGGCGGGTCTTGTGTGTAGCCCGGTATTCAGGCCACTGATAGCGCCAGGTGCAGGGATTCATTGTGGCGAGGGAGCTTGCTCCCGCTGGGCTGCGCAGCGGCCCGAGGATTTTGCGGTCGCTGCGCAACCGAGCGGGAGCAAGCTCCCTCGCCACAGGTGCTTTGCAGGCCCGAAGTGGGTGTCAGGATTATTCCAAATGCTCAGGCTTCATCGGATCACCCGGCTTGACGTCGAGCTGGTGCCGCACGTCTTCGAACATCTCGTCGTAATACTTGTGCATCGAGCCGATGCTGGCGGTCTTGGGCATGCCGTACTGCTGGGCGATGCGCGTGGCGTGGCGGGCGAAGTCGAAGGCCTGGTCCTTGGCCAGGAAAAACGTCTCGTCCACGCTCTTGTCTTCCACCGTGCCGTGCAGCCGGAACGACATGCCCGTTCCTTCCTCGGGATCCTGGATCACCTCGTAATCGATGCACAGGTTGTAGCTGTAGTCGTCCTTGTTCAGCGCATGGCGTTCCATGTGCAGGTGACCGGGTTGGAACGTGGCCATAAGGGTCTCTCCTTCGAAGGCGTGGAGAACGGCAGACACCGCGCCTGCCGTATAAGTTTTGTGGTTACCGATAAACAATCCCCGGCGTTGCCGTGCTGATGCGCGTGCCGGCGGTGCCCTGGACGATAGCCTCGATGTCCGACAGCGACCCGATCACCGCGACCTTGCCGGTGTGGCGGGCGAATTCGCAGGCGGCTTGCACCTTGGGCCCCATGGACCCGGCGGCGAAGCCCAGTTTTTCCATCTCGTCGGGGTGAGCCTGGGCGATGGCTTTCTGGGTCGGCTTGCCGAAATCGATGAAAGCGGCGTTGACGTCCGTGGCGATGACCAGCAGATCGCTTTCCAGCTGTTCGGCCAAGAGTGCCGAACACAGGTCCTTGTCGATCACCGCTTCGACGCCTTGCAGGTTGCCGTCGGCGTCGTACATCGTCGGGATGCCGCCACCGCCGGCACAGATCACGATGCTGCCTTTTTCCAGCAGCCACTTGATCGGACGGATTTCAAAGATGCGCCGGGGCCGTGGGCTGGCGACCACCCGGCGGAACTTGTCGCCGTCGGCGGCAATCGCCCAGCCTTTTTCTGCGGCCAGTTGCTGCGCCTCTTCCCGGCTGTAGACCGGGCCGATGGGCTTGGTCGGGTTCTGGAAAGCCGGGTCGTTGGCGTCCACTTCGACTTGGGTCAAAAGCGTGGCGAAGGGCACTTCGAAGTCCAGCAGGTTGCCCAGTTCCTGTTCGATGATGTAGCCGATCATGCCTTCGGTTTCGGCGCCCAGCACGTCCAGCGGATACGGCGTGACCGAGGTGTAGGCCGCCGCCTGCAGCGACAGCAGGCCGACCTGCGGGCCGTTGCCGTGGGCGATGACCAACTCGTTGCCGGGATGGATCCTGGCGATCTGTTCGGTCGCGGTGCGGATGTTGCTGCGTTGATTGTCGGCGGTCATGGGTTCACCCCGACGCAGGAGGGCATTACCGCCCAGGGCAACGACGATGCGCATGGTGCTGTCCTTTCAAGTCAGATCGAACAAAACAGTTCCCTTGTGGGAGCGAGCTTGCTCGCGATGACGGCGGCACATCCAACATCAATGCAAGCTGACACTCCGCCATCGCGAGCAAGCTCGCTCCCACAGTGAAGAGCATTCCAACAGGGGATCGGGCCGGTGTTCAGATATCCGCCAATGCCGCCACCAGGATCGCCTTGATGGTGTGCATGCGGTTCTCCGCCTGTTCGAAGGCGATGTTCGCCGGGGATTCGAAGACGTCCTCGGTCACTTCCACGCCGTTGGCCAGGTTCGGATAACGCGCGGCGATGTCCTTGCCGACCTTGGTTTCACTGTTATGAAAGGCCGGCAGGCAGTGCATGAATTTCACCCGCGGATTGCCCGAGGCTTTCATCATTTGCGCGTTGACCTGATAGGGCAGCAGTTGCTGGATGCGCTCGTCCCAGGCCTCCACCGGCTCGCCCATGGAGACCCAGATATCGGTATGGATGAAGTCCACGCCCTTGACCGCTTCTTCCGGGTCTTCGGTGATGGTGATCCGTGCACCGCTTTGGGCGGCGAAGGCCTGGCACTGGTCGATGAAGTCCTGATGCGGCCACAGGGCTTTTGGCGCGCCGATGCGCACGTCCATGCCCAGCTTGGCGCCGATCATCAGCAGCGAGTTGCCCATGTTGTAGCGCGCATCGCCCAGGTAGGCGTAGCTGATGTCATGCAGCGGCTTGTCACTGTGTTCGCGCATGGTCAGGGTGTCGGCGATCATTTGCGTGGGGTGGAATTCGGCGGTCAGGCCGTTGAACACCGGCACGCCGGCGAACTTGGCGAGTTCCTCGACGATCTCCTGCTCGAAGCCACGGTATTCGATGGCGTCGAACATCCGCCCCAGCACCCGGGCGGTGTCCTTCATGCTTTCCTTGTGGCCGATCTGTGACGAGACGGGGTCGATGTAGGTGACGTGGGCGCCCTGGTCATGGGCCGCGACTTCGAAGGCGCAACGCGTGCGGGTCGAGGTCTTCTCGAAGATCAGCGCGATGTTCTTGCCTTTGAGGTGCGGTTGCTCGGTGCCGGTGTACTTGGCGCGCTTGAGGTCGCGGGACAGGTCGAGCAAAAAGTGCAGCTCGCGGTGGGTGTGGTGCATCAAGCTCAGCAGGCTGCGGTTGCGCATATTGAAAGCCATCATGGATCTCCTTGGGTGTCGGTTATCCCCTGGGCCGTTTTCGATAAAACGACCCAGGCTCAGAGGTCAGTAGTCGATTGGGTCGCGGACGATCGGGCAGGTCATGCAATGGCCGCCGCCACGGCCACGACCGAGTTCGCCGGCGCTGATGGTGATGACTTCCACCCCGGCCTTGCGCAGCAGGGTGTTGGTGTAGGTATTGCGGTCGTAGCCAATGACCACGCCTGGCTCGAGGGCGACCACGTTGTTGCCGTCGTCCCATTGCTCGCGTTCGGCGGCGAAGCTGTTGCCGCCGGTTTCAACGATCCGCAGCGCGGGCAGCTTGAGGGCGCTGGCGACGGTACTGAGGAAGCTGCCTTCCTCGCGCCGCACGTCGATGCCGCCGGGTTTGCTCTCGTCCGGGCGCAGCGAAAACGCGACGATCTGGCTGACGACTTCAGGGAAAATCGTCACTAGGTCGCGGTCACAGAAACTGAACACGGTGTCCAGGTGCATCGCTGCGCGGGAACGTGGCAGCCCCGCGACAATCACCCGCTCGACGGCGTTGTGCTTGAACAGGTTCAGTGCCAGTTGACCGATGGCCTGGCGCGACGAGCGTTCGCCCATGCCGATCAATACCACGCCATTGCCGATGGGCATTACGTCGCCGCCTTCGAGGGTGGCTTTACCGTGGTCCAGGTCCGGGTCGCCGTACCAGATCTGGAAATCGGCTTGGGTAAACTCGGGATGGAATCGGTAGATGGCGGTGGTAAGCAAGGTTTCCTGGCGGCGGGCCGGCCAATACATCGGGTTCAGCGTCACGCCGCCGTAGATCCAGCAGGTGGTGTCGCGAGTGAACTGGGTGTTGGGCAGCGGCGGCAGGATGAAGCTGGAGTGCCCGAGGAAGTCGCGGAACATCTGGATGGTCTTGCCGCCGAAGCTGTCCGGCAGGTCATCGGCCGAGACGCCGCCGATCAGGTATTCGGCGATCTTGCGTGGCTCCAGGCTGCGCAACCAGGCGCCCACTTCATGCACCAGGCCGAGGCCCACGGAGTTGGCGGTGATCTTGCGATGCAGGATCCAGTCGAGCGCTTCGGGGATGGCGACGATGTCGGTCAGCAGGTTGTGCATCTCCAGCACGTCAATACCGCGTTCACGCATCTTGGTGACGAAATCGAAGTGATCGCGCTTGGCCTGGTTGACCCACAGCACGTCATCGAACAGCAGTTCGTCGCAGTTGTTCGGCGTCAGCCGCTGGTGGGCGAGGCCTGGTGAGCAGACCATGACTTTGCGCAGTTTGCCAGCTTCGGAATGGACGCCGTATTTCACTTTTTCCGTGGTCATTAAAAATCCTCCAGATGAAACAGTCAGCCGGCTACAGGCTCAGGAAGCCGTCATAAAGGCCGTAGGCAGCCACCAGGGCACCGACCACCACGGCGGCGAAAATCAGCTTCTCGACCGAGGTGAAAACCGGTTTGCCCAGTTCGCGCTTGGCCTTGGCGAACAGGATCGCGCCGGGGGCGTAGAGCAGGGCGGAGAGCAGCAGGTACTTGATCCCGCCGGCATACAGCAGCCACATCGCGTAGATCAGCGCGATGGCGCCGATGAACAGGTCCTTGCGCCGTTCGGCCAGGGCGTTTTCATAGGTTTCACCGCGTACCGCCAGCAGCAGTGCGTAGGCCGCCGACCACAGGTACGGCACCAGGATCATCGAGGTGGCGAGGTAGATCAGCGACAGGTAGGTGCTGGCGGAAAACAGCGTGACGATCAGGAACAGCTGGACCATCGCGTTGGTCAGCCACAGCGCGTTGGCCGGTACATGATTGGCATTTTCCCGGCGCAGGAAGGCCGGCATGGTGTGGTCCTTGGCGGCGGCAAACATGATCTCGGCGCACAGCAAGACCCAGGACAGCAGGGCACCGAGCAGCGAGATAACCAGGCCGACGCTGATCAGCACAGCGCCCCAGTGACCGACCACGTGCTCGAGTACGGCGGCCATGGACGGATTCTGCAGCTTCGCCAGTTCAGGTTGGGTCATGATGCCCAGCGAGAGCACGTTCACCAGTACCAGCAACAACAGCACCGTGATGAAGCCGATGACCGTGGCCTTGCCGACGTCGCTGCGTTTTTCGGCGCGGGCCGAGAAAATGCTCGCGCCTTCGATGCCGATGAACACCCACACGGTGACCAGCATCATGTGTCGCACCTGATCCATCACGCTGCCCAGGTCCGGGTTTTTCAAGCCCCAGATGTCAGCGGTGAAGATATCCAGCTTGAAGGCGAACACCGCGATCAGCACGAACAGCAGCAGCGGCACGACCTTGGCGACGGTGGTCACCAGATTGATGAGCGCCGCTTCCTTGATGCCCCGCAGTACCAGGAAGTGCACGGCCCACAGCAACAGCGAAGCGCCGATCACTGCCGTCACGGTGTTGCCTTCGCCAAACACCGGGAAGAAATAGCCCAGGGTGCTAAACAACAAGACGAAGTAGCCGACGTTGCCGAGCCAGGCGCTGATCCAGTAACCCCAGGCCGAGGAAAACCCCATGTAGTCGCCAAACCCGGCCTTGGCGTAGGCGTACACCCCGCCGTCCAGATTGGGTTTGCGATTGGCCAGGGTCTGGAACACGAATGCAAGGGTCAACATGCCGACTGCGGTGATGGCCCAGCCGATCAATACGGCGCCGACATCGGCGCTGGCGGCCATGTTCTGCGGCAGGGAAAAGATCCCGCCGCCAATCATCGAACCCACTACCAGCGCAACCAGCGCGCCCAGTCGAAGTTTTCCGGGGGTATCGGACATTGCAGGACTCTCATGCGAAGGAGAGTCAACAGCCTAAGTCGATTCAAAGGGGCGACAGCTGATCTGGGTCAGTTCAACCGCGAAGCATGAGCTGAAAGGGCTGGATGCAAAACCTGTGGGAGCGGGCTTGCTCGCGAAGGCGGTGTGTCAGTCGATTGAGATGTTGGATGTGCCGGCCTCTTCGCGAGCAGGCTCGCTCCCACGGTGATTCTGTGTAGGTCGTGGGATCTGCGTTTGTCGAAAAAATAGCATGTGGGAGCGAGCTTGCTCGCGATGGCGATCGAACGATCACCACTGAGGGCGATGTGCGCCCAGTTCGGTGGCTGGCAGGGCCCACTGCAACGGTGTGCCGGTGATTTTCAGCGGCACCTGCAGGCGGTGCGCCGGGCCCCAGGGCGTTTGTTCCACCAGCAGTCCCTGGTCGGCCTCGTCTTCGGGGCGCAACGCAGCCCCATCGCCGGTGCCAGCCTCGATCAACAGCTTCGCCGTGCGGGCCAGCGACAAGCGTGCCGAACCGCCACGGCCATCGGCCAAGCGCCTAGCCAGCAGTACGATCGCGCTGGCCGCCATCAGGTAGCCGGTGCCGTGGTCCAGCGCTTGAACGGGCAGCGGCGTCGGTTTGTCTGCCTGTTTCCAGGCCATGCCGGCCTCGGCGATGCCGCTGCTCATCTGCACCAGGCTGTCGAAGCCGCGTCGGTGTTGCCAGGGGCCACTCCAGCCGTAGGCGTTGAGGCTGACGTCGATCAGCCCAGGCGCCAGTCGGCGGCGTTGTGCGGCGCCGTAGCCCAGGCGTTCGAGCGCGTCGGCGCGATAGCCGTGCAGGAGGATGTCAGCATCCTTGAGCAATGCTTCGAACGTCGCGCGGTCGGCGGGCTGATGCAGATCGAGGCGGGCGCAGCGTTTGCCAAGGGTAACTTCCGGAACCGCGCCGGGTTCGTTCCAGGTCGGCGGGTCGATACGCAGCACATCGGCGCCCAGCCCGGCCAAAAAACGGCTGGCAATCGGGCCGGCCAGCACGCGGGTCAGGTCAAGCACCTTCAAGCCCGCCAGCGGCTGGGCGACTGAGCCGAGCCAGGGTTCAAGCGAAGCTGCACTCATGTCATCGAAGTGAGCAAGCGGTTCGGCGTTCACCGCCAAACCTTGCGGATGGGCCTGCCACGCCTGCCAGGAACGCATCTGTGCGGCGCAACCACCGGCGTCGACCACGGCCTGTTCCAGTTCGGCCTTGTTCCAACGGGCAACTTTGCTCGCCATGTCGGCGCGGTCGATGCAGGTACCGAGGACCTTGTCCGCGGCAAGACGATGATGCGGTGCGTTGGTGTGCAGGCGAATCCAACCGTCGGCGGTGGCGTAGTCGCCAGCCACCGGGTCCCACAGCGGCGGTACGCTCCAGCCGACGGGCCGCAGGGACGTGGCGAACCAGAACGAGGCCAGGCGCCGGTCGACTTCAAGCGTCGGCAGGCGGCCGGTCTGCTGATGAATGAGTTCGGCGACTGCTTGACCGGCCGTGGCGATGCTGGCGCAGGCCAACTCGGTAACGGCGAACGCAGAGGGCAGGGCGCCTTCGCCAGTGAAGGGGATCGGAGTCGTGGGCAAACCGAGGGCGGTTTGCATGGATGTGAGCAGATCTGACATCGAAAGCCCTCCAGGCGAGAGAGCGATCATAGTTCAAAATTGCGTAGGGGGCCGCTTCGCGCCCCAGCGGGAGCAAGCTCCCTCGCCACGAGTTTCCGGGCGTGACCAGATCCACAGGTTGCCCAGGCCCATGCCGGCCATGGCCAGGTACATCGGCCAGCCGTGGGCAAGCATCAGCCACATCATTGCGGCACAACCGAGCATGCTGATCGTGGCGCCGACCTTGGCCCGGCGCGGGATGACCTTGCCGTTGCGCCAGTTGTGCAGCATCGGTCCGAATAACCGATGGTGCTCCAGCCAGGCGCTCAGACGCGGCGAACTGCGGGTCGCGGCCCAGGCGGCGAGCAGGATGAACTCGGTGGTCGGCAGGCCGGGCACGACCAAGGCGATGAGGCCGATGGCCAGGCTGGTGTAGGCGAGCAGGGCGAAGAGCAGTTGGCTGGGTTTTCGGGGACGGTTCATGGGGGGTTTCTGATCATGTGCAAAATCCCTGTGGGAGCGAGCCTGCTCGCGAAGGCGGTGTGTCAGCCAACAGTTGTGGCGGATGATCTTCTGTCTTCGCGAGCAGGCTCGCTCCCACCAAGGCCCGGAGAAGAGTTTTCAGGCCAACTCGGCCGCATAGGCGTGTTCCAGCAGCACGGTAAACCGGTTGAAGGCCTCCAGCGCGCCTTTGTCCGCCTCGGCTTCCTGCTGTTCGGTGAAGGCCAGGCCGTCGAGGGTACGGGTGAAGGTTTTCCAGCCTTCGGCACGGCCGCCCGCCGGTTCCGCCAGGTGCCGGGCGCCGAAGGTTTCGTTCATTCCCAGGGCCACGGCACGCTTGATCAGGAACGCGGCGCCGAGCTTCGAGCCCTCGGAAACGAACAGCCAGCCCAGCGCTTCGGCCTGGCTCGGGTTTTTTACCGCTCCGGCCACCGGCGCGGGCACTTCGGTGTCCAGGTCCGCGAGATCCGCCTTGGCCGCTTCGGCGCGGCAGCGGGCCGCCAGGTCGGGTATCAGGGCAGCCAGTTGCGCGTCGTTGTACAGCGCCACCAGTTCTGACTGGAACAGGTACTGGGCGACGACGAAGCGCGCGTAGCTGGCCTTGGTTTCGAATGGGGCGTGGGCCTTGACCAGGGCGTCGAGCTTGCCGTGGGGCTCGTGGGTGATCTGGTTCAGGCGCTGGGAACGTAGAGTGGGGCGTGGGGTGGTCATGAAAAACTCCTTGGAGTGAAATACACCGTGGCGAGGGAGCTTGCTCCCGCTCGGCCGGGCTGGCGCTCCAGTGCGCAGCGACCGTTAGATCTTGGGGGCGCTTCGCACCCCAGCGGGAGCAAGCTCCCTCGCCACGGATGGCTTTTTGCCTGGAACCGGATCAGATATCCCAGATCAGGTTGACCGCGAAGTTGCGCCCCGGCGCCGTCAGGCGATCGAGGTTGGCCGGGCTCAGCACCGCCGCTTCGCCGACGCTGTCGTAGCCGCGTACGTCATCCCACAGCCAGTACTTCTTGTCGGTGAGGTTGTAGAGACCGCCGCTGACGGTGACGTCGTGAGTCACCTTGTAGTAGCCGCTCAGGTCGAGAATGCCGAAGCCCGGCGTCTTGAACTGGCCGCTGACGCCGTCGGGCGAATTGAAGTTGCTGTCGTCGACGCGGTTTTTCTTCTGGACCAGGGTCCAGCTGAGCAAGGTGCCGAACTGCTCCTGGTCGTAGCCCAGGCCGAACACGCCGGTAAGCGGGTTGACGCTGTTGAGCGGCTCGCCCGTGTCGTTGTTGCGGCCATACAGGTACGCCACCGAGCCTTGGGTGTAGAGGCCTTTTGGCGCACCGAACACGTCCAGGTCCAGGCGTCCCTTAGCTTCGATGCCCTTGATGGTGGCGTGCTTGATGTTGTTGCTCTGGAAGGTCAACTGGTCGGCGCCGGGGGTGATGGCGTCTTCGTTGATGAAATCGCGGTACTTGTTGTAGAACACCGCCACGTCGAACGATCCGGAGTCGAAACGACCGCGCAGGCCGGTTTCGTAGCTTTTGCTTTTTTCCGGTTCCAGGTCGGGATTGGGTTCCACGCTGTAGCCCACGCCGGCGTTATCGAAACGTCCGTACAAGGCCTTGGCGGTCGGGGTGCGGAACCCTTCGGCGTACTGGCCGTACCAGGTGTACTGGTCGGTCAGGGCGTAGGTCAGGCCGAACTTCGGCGAGACGCGATGCCAGTTCTTGTCCTCGCCGCTCACCGTACCGCCGTTGGTGGGGTCCACGGTGCGCAGGAATTCCTCGGTCAGGCGTGGCTTGAGCCGGGTGTAGTCGTAGCGCAGCGCTGGCGTGAAGGTCCATTTGTCCCAGCTGATCTGGTCCTGGGCGAAAACGCTGTAGGTGTTGATGGTCGGGTCGGGGAAGTCGCTGGCTTTTGCCAATACGTCCCGGGTGCTGATGGCGCCGACGGCGGGGCAGCCCACGCCGATCGCCAGGCACACGCCGTTGCCGCTGCGTGAGCCGGTGACTTTCTGATGCTTGAGCGTGGTGCCGTAGGTCAGTGTGTGATCGGTGTCGGCCAAGCTGAATGACTTGTCTGCCTGCGCGTCGAAGACCCACTGTTTTTCTTCATAGAGCGTTTCACGGGTGCGCAACACCCGGCGGGTGACCGGGAAATAAAACTCGGCGGTGCGCTGGTCGGTCTTGGCGATCTGGTGGTTGAGGCTCCACTTGATGTTGTCGGCCAGCAGGCTGTCGAGGGCGAAGCTGTGCTCCAGGCCGAAACGCTCGCGGGTGATCGTATCGTTACCGGTGCGCCACTGGTACATGCCGCCGGGCAGGATGGAGGCGGAAATGGCTGGTTGGCCGTTGGCATAGGGCCCGCCGTAAGCGCTTTTCAGGTCGACGTCGCGATCGTCCTTGTACTTCTCGTACACCAGGCTCAGGCGTGCGTCATCGCTGTAGTCCCAGCCGAGTTTGGCCAGCACGTTGTTGGCGCGCACGTCTTCCGGGTTGGCGGCGGTGCGGTCCAGGCCGGTGCCGTTGTTGCTGCCGTAGGACTCGGTCTCGTGGCCGTCGCGCTGGCTGTAATGCAACAACCCGTCGAACGGCCCGCTGCGGCCGGCGACGGTGGCGGATTTGAGCCAGCTCTCATCGACGGAGCTGTAGCCGGTCTTGAGACGCGCGCCGACGTCCTTGCCGGGCTTGATGATGTCGTCCGGATCGAGTGTGAAATAACTGACGACACCACCGATCGCGTTGCTGCCGTACAGCACCGAGGCCGGGCCGCGCAGAATCTCCACGCGCTTGATGATTTCCGGGTCGACGTAGTTGCGTTGGGTCTTGGCGTACGGGCCGTTGAAGAAACCGCCGGGGATTTCCACGCCGTCGACCTGGGTCAGGATCCGGTTGCCGTCGATGCCGCGGATGTTGTAACCGCTGATGCCGCCGCGCTGGCCCGCGCCGCCCACCGACACGCCGGGCTCATAGCGCACCAGGTCCTTGATGGTGTTGACGTTGTTGCGGTCCAGCTCCTGGCGATCATGGATCGAAACGGTGCTCGGTACGCTGGCGATGTCTTGTTCCTGGCGGGTGGCGCTGATGGTCACCTGTTGCAACTCCAGCGCGCTGCTGGCGCTGCGCTTTTCCAGGACGATGTTGTTATTGCCCAGTTTGCGATAGCTCAGGTTGGTCCCCACCAACAGGCGCTCCAGGGCTTTTTCCGGCGGCAGCGAGCCGTTCACCCCCGGCGAGGCGACGCCTTCGGCCAGCTCTGCCGGCAGCCCCACCTGCCAGCCGGTGACGGCGGTAAATGCGTTCAGGGCGGAAACCAGTGGTTGCCGGGCGATGCTGAAGGTGTAGTCGCCCATGTTGCGCGCTGGCGGTTGCTCGGCGGTGGCAGCCAGGGCCGCCGGCGCGGTACCGGCCATCAGGATGGCGGCGGTCAGCAGTGACAGCGTGCAAGAGGGGGCAAGAAACCGGCAAGTAAGGCGAGAGGACATCGATAGCGCTCCGTGTCGCATCTGTTATAGGTGCAGATCGCATCGCGAGATGCGAATCAATTGCATTGGCTATAACGAGACGAACCAGCGAAAGCTATCGAGTAAAAATAATTCTCATTCAGTTCAGGATTACCAGCGCCGGGAATTCCTGGAGGCGGGCAGAGGTGATATGGGCCAGGGAACGCACCACGTCCAGCGGCTGGTCGAGGCGATAGTTACCTGTCACTGCCACGCCGGCCAACTGCTGGTTGTTGTTGATGATCCAGCCCGGGTAGTAGCGTCGCAACTCCGCCAGTACCTGGCCCAGCGGCCGATTCTCGAACACCAGCCGACCCTGGACCCACGCCAGGTCCGTACCGACATCGAGGCGTGCCGGGCGGTCGAAGCCGTTGGGACCAATGCGGATGCTTTCTCCTGCCGACAATCGGACATGGGCATCGTAGCGGGTCGCACGCAGGTCGACATCGCCGCGCTGCACCTGGACCTGAGCGACGCCGTCCAGGTAACGCACCGCAAACGTGGTGTCGCTGACACTGGCGGTGACCGGCCCGGCGTCGATCTCCAACGGCACATTGCGACTGGCCGGCACCTCGAAAAAAGCCTCGCCCTTGTAGAGGCGGGCCACGTGCCGCTGTTCGTCGAAGGAACTGGAAAACGCCGAGTCGGTATTCAGCAGGACCTTGGAACCATCTTCCAGTTGCAGCCGCTGGCGCTCACCGACCACGGTCAGGTGATCGGCCTGCAATTGCAGGGGCAGGTCGCTGAAATTGAACAACCCGAGCAACAGCACGGCGGCGGTGGCCAGGGGTTTCCAATGGGCTCGAAGACGCGACAGCGCGGTGGCCTTGGGGCGGGCCTGGAGCTGCCGGGCGCTTTCGATGATCTGCGGGCCGTTCCAGATCGCCTGGGCTCTGGAGAACGCTTCGCCATGACGCGGATCTGCCGCCAGCCAGGCCTGGAACTGTCGGGTCTGTTCATCGCTGGGGCTGTCGAGCAGGACCAGCCAATCCAGCGCCTGGTCCATGGCGTGGGTGGTGTCCTGTGCCGCAGCGGCTTCAGGGGAGCGATGGTTGTCCGTCACGGTGGTTCCTCGGCAGTGTCTGTGCACGGCTGCTTGTAATCAGGCGACCAAGACTAGCAGGCTCGTCGGCCAACGCAATCGGCGTGGTCGTTGGCCGCCAGTGTCCTGCAGACTCAATCGGCGTCCAGGCGTTCGGCTACGCCCACGCAAATCGCCATGATCAGTTTCAGTTCTTTCTGCACGGTGCTCATCGACACGCCCAAGCGTTCGGCGATGTCCTGGTAACTGTGGCCATGCAGGCGGTTGAGGATGAAGATCTGCTGTTGGCGCGGGCTCAGCGACTGCAGGCTGAGGTTGAGTTGTTCGAGTAACCGGCCGGCATGGGCGGCATCCTCGGCGCTGCTTTGCGGGGCGATGACGTTGTTCACCACATCCATCGGCACGTCGTCCAGCAGCGTGCGTGATTGGATGCGTCGCGCGCGCAAATGGTCGAGCGCCAGGTTGCGGGCGGTCTGGAAGACGAAGGGTTCGAGATGCTCGACCGTGCGCTCGTTCAGGGCGCGGGTGACACGCAGGTAGGTTTCCTGGAGCAGGTCTTCGGCGGTGCTGGGGTTGTTGACCATGCGTTCGAGGGTGCGCAGCAGCGGCAGGCGCTGGGCGAGGAACACATGATGGAAGCGTGATTGGCTCACGGTAGGGCTCGGTCCGGTTCGAGTAGATGATAATGCTTATCATCTACTCGAAAGGTCAAGCCTTCATTTGGTGCTCAAGGTTGCACCACCGCGCCCGGCACCAGCGGTAATTCCAAGGTGGCGATGAATCCGCCGTCGGGGTGGTTCGCCAATCCCAGGGTTCCGCCATGCCGTTCCGCCGCACGGCGCGCGATCGCCAGGCCGAGACCATGCCCGGGGGCGGTCTGGCCGGGGGCGCGATAAAACGGTTCGCTCAACTGGCCCAGGTGTTCCGCCTCTACGCCGGGGCCGTGGTCGCGCACGCTGATCACTATCCTTTCGCCTTGGCGCGCGGCACGCATTTCGATGGGCTGCCCGGCAGGGTTGAAGCGCTGGGCGTTGCGCAGGAGATTGTCCACCGCCCGCTCGATCATGGTGGGCCAGCCCTTGAGCGTCAGTTGCGGCTCGGTTTCCAGGCGCACGTGTTGCTCCGGTGAAGCCAGCTGGGCGTCTTTTTGCAGGTTCTCCAGCAAACCGTTGAGGTCGACTTCCTCAGCGCTGGCGTTGTCGGCGTCGACCCGGGCCAACACCAGGATTTCGCTGATCAATGCTTCCAGGCGGTCACATTCGCGTGTCAGGCGCGGCCAGAGTTTTTCACGCTCGGCGGGGCTCGCCCGCTCCGCCAGCGCCAGGGCGATGCGCAGCCGGGCCAGGGGCGAGCGCAGTTCATGGGAAACATCGCGCAGCAATTGGCGCTGGCTGGCGATCAGGCTTTGCAGGCGCGCACCCATGCGATTGAAGTCAGTGGCCAGTACGCCGAATTCGTCCCGGCGGTTGGCCAGTTTGGCGAGGCTGTTCTGCTGGTACGTGGCTTGCCCCAGATCATGCACCGCGCCGCGCAGGCGGCTCAGCGGGCGGGTGATGGAGAGCGTCACTAACAGGCTGAATAAGGTCAGTACCACCAGCGCAATGGCCAGGGCGCTGAGGGGCCAGAGCAGGCTGTCGCGGTGCCAGGCGTCCAGTTCGGGATGGGGGATGCGGTAGATGAAGAGGTAAGTGTCACCGGTCTTGGCGCTGGTGAACTCGTCAGTCAAGCGCCGCCAGGGGAGGCGTCGGTCGTCGTTGTTCTGGCGCGCTTCGAAAGCCGCGGCGCGATGGGGAAAGGTGCCGCGCACCACCGGGTCGCCGCTCTCGTTGAGCACCTGGACGTCGATGTGATACTTGCGCTTGCGCTGTTGCAGGATGTCTTGCGCGGCCTCTTCGCCCTGGCTTTCGTAGGATTGCGTCCATTCTTCGGCCAGGGTGTTGAGCCCAGGATGGCGGCTGAGGATCCAGGCGTCCTGGTTCAGCATGTGGCCCATGAGGATCGAAAGCCCCGCGACCAGGGCGATGGCCAGCCAGAAACTGGCCAGGATGCGCCAGAACAGTGAACGCACGGATTTATCCTCGAAAACCAGGAAAGCCCAACGGCGGCATGCCGTTGGGCTAGGGGTGCTTCAGCGCATTATTGCGCTTTTTGCGGTTGTTGCGCTTTCCAGGCTTTGAATTCGGCCCACTCGGCCCGACGTTCGGCGCGTTTTTTCTGGATGGCGTCAAACTCTTTCTGTTGCTCGGGCTTCAGCAAGCCACGGATCTGGGCATCGACTTTCTGGTGCCGGGCTTCCATTTCGTCCTGCATGGCTTTCTGGTCGGCTGGCGACAGCTTGGCCAGGTACTTGTCGACCAGTTCGCGTTGCTCATGGCGCTGTTCACCCATGATCCGGCGAATCTGCTCGCGTTGTTCGCGGGTCAGGTCCAGTTGGCTGAAGGGGCCTTTATCGTGCATCTGGCCACCGTGACGCGAACCGTCCATCGGGCCCATCGGCCCCGGGCCTTCGGGCATGGCCATGGCCACGGTCGGCAGGGCGGCGGCGAACATCAGAGCGGTAAGGGTCTTGCGCATGGTGTCTCTCCTTGTCTCGTTCCCGGTCAGTTCCGGATGTGTGCAGATTACAAAGATCAAGGTCAGCGGCGGTCAGGGGTGGGTAAAGCTTGGGTAAAGACGGTTTGGTGCAATGCTGACAAACAGCCTGTACAAAACCCCGTGGCGAGGGAGCTTGCTAGGGTGAGGGCGCTTTTGTGGCGAGGGAGCTTGCTCCCGCTGGGCCGGTCCGACGCTTCGGGCGAAGCGGCCCCAAGCTTTTGCGGTTGCTGCGCAACCGAGCGGGAGCAAGCTCCCTCGCCACAGGGTTAGCCATGTTCCTCGGTCCAAGCAGTGTTCTCAGAGGCTGTAGTAGTAGCCCCGGCTACGCAGGGCGACGATGCGCGGGCGGCCGTCGGGGTGGGGACCGATCTTCTTGCGCAGGTTGCTGACGTGCATGTCGAGGCTGCGATCGTACAAGGTCAGCTTGCGGCCCAAGGCAATCTGCGCCAGTTCCTGCTTGTCCAGCGGCTCACCCGGCTGCTTGAGCAGTGCTTCGAGCAGGCGGCTTTCGGAGACGGTGAGGGTCTGTTCCTGTTCATCGATGCTGACCACGCCACGCACCGGGCTGAAGGTCAGGTCACCCAGTTCGATCTGGCTGGAAACCGCGGCGGGATGGCTGCGGCGCAGCACGGCGCGCAGGCGGGCGGTCAGCTCTCGCGGGTCGCAAGGCTTGGCCAGGTAATCGTCAGCCCCCAGCTCCAGGCCAAGGATGCGATCCAGCGGTTCGCCGCGGGCCGAGAGCATCAGCACCGGCAATTCCGGGTGATCGTTGCGCAACTGCTTGAGCAGTTCCAGGCCGCTGCCGTCGGGCAGCATCACATCCAGCACCACCGCCGCCGGGGCGGTTTCGGCCAGGGCCTTGCGGGCGCTCTGGCCATCGTGGCAAGCGCGGACCTGGAAACCTTCCTGGCCCAGCCAACTGCCGAGGAGCTCACACAGCTCCTGGTCATCATCAATCAGTAACAGCTCGCTCATGACTCACTCAATTTAGCCATTGCCGACGTTGTCTACGTCCACCGCTGGCAAAGATACCGCAGAGCAGGGCCAATAGCGCTACCCCGGCGCCGACGACGAACCACTGTTGCTGTTCGGTCAGCAGGCGCGGCAGCGGGCTGGACTGGGCTTCCTTGAGTTGCAACTTCAGGCGCTGGTTCTCCTGGCGCAGCCGTCCCACCAGCGCGCTCTCGCGTTCGCCGTTGGTGTTCTGCAGTTGCTGGGTGAGTGCTTCACGCATGCGCTCGCTGTCTTTCAGGCGCTGCTGCAATTCGGCGATCTGGCCGCCCGCGCTCAGGGACAAGGGCGCCGAATGAGCAGCCTCGGTGCTTTCCTCGCCGTGGGCGGGGGCTCCAATCGCCAACGAGACCAACAACAGGCACAACCGACCTTTGCGCATTGCAACTCCTGAATTCCAATCGAGATTAGACAGGTTGTCGGCAGGCAAATGAGAAAGATGAGCAACAGGACAATGAGCCGCGCAGGCTCATTGCCCCTGGGGATTTACGGCAGGACTTGCTTGAACGGCTTGACCACGACCTCGGCGTAGACGCCGGCCGCCTCGAACGGGTCGGCCTTGGCCCACGCCTGTGCGGCAGCCAGGGATTCGAACTCGGCCACGATCAGGCTGCCAGTGAAACCGGCGGCGCCTGGGTCGTTGCTGTCCACCGCCGGGTGTGGGCCGGCCAGTACGATGCGACCTTCAGCCTTGAGCTTTTGCAGGCGCTCAAGATGCTCCGGGCGCGCGGCCAGGCGTTTTTCCAGGGAGTCGGCGACGTCGGTGGCAATGATTGCGTAGAGCATGTCAGTCCTCGGTTTTTGGCGTGGTGGGTTCGGCATCGTGCAGGTGACGGGACAGGTAGATGCCCTGGCCGATCAGGAACAGCAAGGTCATGCCCAGGCTGCCGAAGACCTTGAAGTCGACCCAGTATTGCTGGAACGTGAACGCAACGAACAGGTTGGCGGCGCCGCAGAACAGGAAGAAGGCGATCCAGGCGATGTTCAATCGGGTCCAGATCGCGTCCGGCAGGCTCAGCGCGTGGCCCATGATGCGCTTGATCAGCAGGCGATCACCGACGAAGTGGCTGCCGATGAAGGCCAGGGCGAACAGCCAGTTGACCACCGGGGCTTTCCATTTGAGGAAGGTCTCGCTGTGGAAGGCCAGGGTCAGGCTGCCGAATACAAGGCAGGCGATCAGGGTCAGCCACTGGCTCTTCTCCAGCTTGCGCTGGGACACGAACAGCGCGCCGTAGACCACCAGGGAACTGATGATCAGCACCGCGGTGGCGCTGTAGATACCGCCTACAGTCAAGGAGTGGCCGGCGACGTCGACGGTCCGTGGATCAAGTTTGTAGACGATGAAAAACAGCAGGAGCGGGATGAAATCGATGAATTGTTTCACAGTGGCAGCCAGAAGCAGGATGTGGCGGCATAATAACAAACATCCTTGGCCGCGATAGGGCCAGCTGATTTGAGGTAACAAAGTCTCGTGAATGTTGATTTGCACTGCCATAGCACGGCCTCCGATGGCGCCCTGGCGCCTGCGGTTCTGGTGGCGCGGGCGTTCGAGCACGGCGTGCGAGTCCTGGCCCTGACCGATCACGACACCCTCGAAGGCCTCGACGAAGCGCGTAGCGCCGCCACCGCGCTGGGCATGCAACTGGTCAACGGCGTCGAACTGTCCTGCACTTGGGGCGGTGCGACCATCCACGTGCTGGGCTACGGCTTTGATGTGAATGCACCGTCACTGGTCCGGGCCATTGCCGAATTGCGCGACGGTCGCTGGCTGCGCTCCGAGGAGATCAGCCGCAAACTGGCCCTCAAGGGCATGCCCGGCGCGCTGGAAGGCGCCCGGCAGGTCCAGCAGGAACTGGGCGACAGCGGCAACGCCCCGGCCCGGCCGCATTTTGCCGACTGGATGGTGCGCGAGGGCTTCGTCAAGGACCGCGCCGAAGCCTTCCGAAAATGGCTGGGGGCCGGCAAGCTGGGGGACGTCAAGCAGCACTGGCCCACCCTGCAAGAAACGGTCGAGACTCTGCGGGCCGCCGGGGCGTGGGTCAGCCTGGCGCATCCCTGGCATTATGAATTCACCCGCAGCAAGCGCCGCCGCCTGATAGCCGACTATATTCAAGCAGGGGGCCATGCCATCGAAGTGGTCAATGGCCATCAGCCGGCCGAGCAGGTCGGCAGCCTGGCGATCCTCGCCCGGGAGTTTGGCCTGCTGGTGACCGCCGGGAGTGATTTCCACGGCCCCGGAGGCTGGTCCGAGATTGGCGAATACCGCCCGTTGCCGGAAGATCTGCCACCACTATGGTGTAGATTCAAACATGATCCCGTTATCGCCGCCGTCTGAACAGGTAGAACACGTGAGTCAATTTTTCCAGATTCATCCGGAAAACCCGCAAGCGCGCCTGATCAAACAGGCTGTGGAAATCATCCGTGGCGGTGGCGTCGTGGTCTATCCCACCGACTCGTCCTATGCCATTGGTTGCCAGATCGGCGATAAAAACGCGGTCGAGCGGGTAAGACGCCTGCGTCAGCTGGACGACAAGCACAACTTCGCGCTCATTTGCAGCGACCTCTCGCAGTTGGGCTTGTTCGCCAAGATCGACACCGGCACTTTCCGCCTGCTCAAGGCCCATCTGCCGGGCCCTTATACCTTTATCCTGAATGCCACCCGGGAAGTCCCGCGGCTGTTGCTGCACCCAAAGAAGCGCACCATCGGGCTGCGGGTGCCGAGCCATCCCATTGCCCTGGCGCTGCTGGCGGAACTCGGTGAGCCGTTGATGAGCGTGACGCTGATCATGCCCGGCGAGACCGATCCGCTGACCGACCCCTATGAAATGCGCCAACTGCTGGAGCATCAGGTCGACCTGATCATCGACGGCGGTTACGGCGGCATGAAGGCGTCCACGGTGATCAACCTGGCCGACGGCGAACCGCAAGTGGTACGCGTCGGCTGCGGCGATCCGACGCCGTTCATGGTCGAGGCCTGAATGTCGGTTGTGGAAACCGCGGTCGAAAATGTCGACAGCCAGGCCGGCGCGCAACAGGAGCTGCCGTTCGCCATGGTCTATGGCCAGGCGGTCATGGAAATGCCCCTGGACCTGTACATCCCGCCGGATGCGCTGGAAGTTTTCCTCGAAGCCTTTGAAGGGCCGCTCGACCTGTTGCTGTACCTGATCCGCAAACAGAACATCAACATCCTCGACATCCCCGTGGCGGAAATCACCAGGCAGTACATGGGCTACGTCGAATTGATGCAGTCGGTGCGCCTGGAGCTGGCGGCGGAATACCTGGTAATGGCGGCCATGCTGGCCGAGATCAAATCGCGCATGCTGCTGCCGCGCTCGGCCGAGGTCGAGGCGGAAGAGGACGATCCTCGGGCCGAGCTGATCCGTCGCCTGCAAGAGTACGAGCGCTTCAAGGCCGCGGCCGAAGGCATCGACGGCTTGAGTCGGGTCGGGCGCGATGTGCTGGTGCCCAGGCTCGACGCACCCGAGGCGCGGGCGCGCAAGTTGCTGCCGGACGTGAGCCTGGAAGAACTGCTGATGTCCATGGCCGAGGTCCTGCGCCGAGGCGACATGTTTGAAAGTCACCAGGTCAGCCGTGAGGCATTGTCCACCCGCGAGCGCATGAGCGATGTGCTGGAGCGGCTCAAGGGCGGCAGTTTTGTGCCCTTTGTCGAGCTGTTCACCGCCGAGGAAGGGCGGCTGGGCGTGGTGGTGACGTTTATGGCGGTCCTGGAATTGGTCAAGGAATCCTTGATCGAGCTGGTGCAGAATGAGCCGTTCGCAGCGATCCATGTGCGGGCCCGAGCCGAATAACGAGCAAACCGATGAATCTGACCGAACCCCGTGAACTGGCGCCCTTGCTTGAAGCTTTCTTGTTGGCCTCTGGAAAGCCACAGTCGATGGAGCGCCTGTTCGAACTCTTCGAAGAAGGCGAACGGCCTGAGCCTGCCGTGTTCAAGAAAGCCCTGACGCTGCTGGGTAAATCCTGCGAAGGCCGGGCTTTCGAACTCAAGGAGGTAGCGTCCGGTTACCGCTTGCAGATCCGCGAAAAATTCGCCCCCTGGGTCGGGCGCCTGTGGGAGGAGCGGCCGCAGCGTTATTCCCGTGCGATGCTCGAAACCATGGCGCTGATCGCCTATCGCCAACCGATCACCCGGGGCGAGATCGAGGACGTGCGTGGCGTGGCGGTCAACAGCCACATCGTCAAGACCTTGCTGGAACGTGAGTGGATCCGCGTCGTCGGCTATCGCGATGTGCCGGGCAAGCCAGCGATGTTCGCCACCACCAAGGCGTTTCTCGATCACTTCAACCTGAAGAACCTCGACGACCTGCCGCCGCTGGCCGAACTGCGGGAACTGGAGCCCGAGCCGATGCTCGAATTCGACGACGCCCCGGTGCCCCAGGCCTTGCAGGAATTGGCCGACGCCAGCGCCGAGCCCGAAGAGCCGAAGGAAGAGACCAGTTTCCACTCGTTGCTGCTGGAGCTGGACACCATGGAGGAGGGCTTGAAGACCGACTTCGATGACCTGCTGCGTGACGCTCCTGGTCCTGAAGGTGAGTCGGATGAGCTGGCGGAGCCCGATAGCGCGGTGGAGCCCGAGCCTGAAGCGGAATGGGAACCTGAACCTGAAGAAGACATCCTCGGCGTTGCCCAAGCCCGGGAAAAACTGCTGGCCGCCGTCGCCGCCCTTGAGCCGCCAGAACCCGAGCTGAGCGACGAAGAAGCCGAAGCCCGCGCCCTGGCCGAAGCGATCGAAAACGAACGGCGCCAGTTCGACGACTGACACACCGCCGTCCCTTGTGGGAGCGAGCCTGCTCGCGAAAGCGTCCGCTCAGTCAACATGATTTTGGCTGATACGCCGCCTTCGCGAGCAGGCTCGCTCCCACATTAACTGTTGGGTGAATCATGAGCTCCACCAAAGACCCCTGCATCAGCCTCTGCAAGTTCGACGAAGATATTTGCATCGGTTGCGGGCGCAGCAAGCGCGAGATCAAGGCCTGGAAAAAACTCGACAAGGACGACAAGCGCGCCGTGCTGGCCGAAGCGGCGCTACGCCTGATCAAGCTGGGTGCCACCGGTCGGCGGAAAAAACGCTGAGCGCGTTTCCATCAGCTAGTCTCTGATGCGCGAATCCTTCAACGAGCGTATGATTCGCGACCCTTTGGCGATCCCTTCGCCGAAAGACCCGTTTTCAAAGTGTCAGGCCAAGCCTGACTCGACCACACCGGGAGGTGCCCAGAAATGAAAGACCTAGACCAGAACGACAGCCAGGAAATCGGCCCAGCAGGCGAGAAACTGCAAAAAGTCCTCGCCCGTATAGGCGTCGGTTCGCGCCGTGACGTGGAAGCCTGGATCACCCAGGGCCGCATCAAGGTCAACGGCAAAGACGCCACCTTGGGCCTGCGTGTCGACATGCACGACGCCATTACCATCGATGGCAAGGTGATCAAGCGCGAAGAGGCCGCCGAAACGGTGCGCCGCGTGATCATGTACAACAAGCCCGACGGCGAAATCTGCACCCGTGACGACCCGGAAGGCCGTCCGACGGTGTTCGACAAGATGCCGCGTCCGAAAGAAGGCCGCTGGATCAACATCGGTCGCCTGGACATCAACACCACCGGTTTGCTGATGTTCACCACGGACGGTGAGTTGGCCAACCGCCTGATGCACCCGTCCTACGAGATGGACCGTGAATACGCCGTGCGCGTGCGTGGCGAAGTCGATGACGAGATGATCGAGCGCCTCAAGGCTGGCGTCGTGCTGGAAGACGGCCCGGCGCGTTTCACCGACATCAAGCAGGCGCCGGGCGGTGAAGGTTTCAACCACTGGTACCACTGCGTGGTGATGGAAGGCCGTAACCGTGAAGTGCGGCGCTTGTGGGAATCCCAGGGCCTGGTGGTCAGCCGCCTGAAGCGCGTGCGTTTCGGCCCGGTGTTCCTCAACTCCGACCTGCCGATGGGCCGCTGGCGTGAAATGACCCAGCAGGAAGTCGACATCCTCGCAGCCGAAGTGGGCCTCAAGCCTGTCTCCATGCCGCAGATGACCGCCAAGAGCAAGGACAAGCTGGAGCGGATGCAGCGCAAGTCCTCGCGTCCGATGGGCAAGACCGAGCGCGTGCGTACGCTGCGTCCGGCGGCCGAAGGCGCAGCGACTGGCCCGCGTCCTTCCCGTGAGCCACAGATCGAAGGCGAGCGTCCGGCCCGCAAACCCGCGCCACGCCAGGACGGCGAGCGCGGCCCGCGTACGCCACGTCCGGCCAACGGTCGTACCGAGCGCGGCGAAGGTCGTGGTGCGCCGGCGGGTCGTGGTACGCCGGTCGCCGATCGTCCGGCCGACACCAAGCGTCCGGCCAAGCCGGCGCCAAAAAAACGCCCGGGTATCATCCTGGCCGACCGTGATGCACCGTCGGGCAAGCGCCGTGGCGCGCCGGCAGGTTCGGGGCAGCGTCCGGGGTTTGGGCGTCGTAAGCCGGAGTAATACAGCTGCGAGCTACAAGCTTCTAGCTGCAAGAAAAAACGCCAACCGTTGGGTTGGCGTTTTTTTTGGTCTGGCTTCAGTGATGTGGTGCCTTTGGGTCCGCCTTCGCGAGCAGGCTCGCTCCCACATTTGACCTCATTGAGCGCCCCTGTGGGAGCGAGCCTGCTCGCGAAGAGGCCAGCAATCCCACCGCTATTCAAAAGATTGTCCTTTCTTCTTGCCGCTTGAAGCTCGCCGCTCGAAGCTGCTTTTAAAGCACAAACCGCCCCTCAAACACCGGCTCCTTGTCCAGCGCCAGCACACCCCCTTGGAAAATTAGATCCAGGTGATGGCTACCCTTGGCCCCGCCACCGAGCCCCAGGTGCAAGCCGCAATGGCGCTCTTCGAAACCGGCATTGCGCGCGTACAGGCCCTTGACCCCTTCGTTGGTGCCGATGCCCAGTTCCTCGATGCGGCGGTTGGACGGGTTGGCGTCCAGGTACTTGTTGAAGTCGTGCTCCAGGCCCGGTACGTCGGTGGCGATTTTCTGGATGGTGGAATCTTCGATCCACAGCTCCAGCGGCGATTGCAACACGCCGTACTTGCGCGCGAAGGGAATCGTACTGAGAAACGTGCCGACAAATTTCACCCGGCCATTGATGGTGTCGCTGTGGGTAGCGATTTCGCCTGGCGCCAGGTCGTAATTGCCGACGCCATTGATATCGGTCCACTTCTTGACGCTGTTCAGCGCCGTGTCGAAATACGAGCCGTGCTCATCCTCGAAGCTCAACGTCGTAGCCTGGGACATGCGGCGGATGAGGTGGCTGTTGAGCCCGGCGATGCGTTGCGGAATGACGCTGAAGGTGTCGTAGAAATATTCGCCGTAATCCTTGAACAGCAGCGATTTCTTCCAGTTTTCCGCCATCACGCCTTGCAGCGCACGGACAAAGTCCGGGCCGTCGGGGCGGGGATTGGGCAGGGTCGAAGAGTCATAGAAAAAAATGTACAGATCGCTGTCGGCAATTGCCTGGGACAGGCGCTCCGTAGGTTCAAGATCCAGGCGCATGGCGCTGAACCTGAACGGTGAGCCGCTGCCGGCCTGTTCGGCAATCGCGCCGGTCAGGGCTTCGTAGTCGGCCGTGTGGCCGAGCAATACCTTGGCGGGCTGGATGCCGGCCAGGGCGGGATGATGTTCGAGGTAGTAAAGGAAATGGGAGATGGCTCGTTGGGTGTCCATGCTTATTCTTCCTTGGCGATTGATGTGGCGTCCCTCGCGGTAAATGGCAGAGCCGACCGGCCGGATCAGCTCCGCCGGGTAGCGCTTACAGGGGCCACATTGCCGTGCCGAACGGCACAACGGCGTCGGCTTGCATCATTTCAACGGCGGCTTCATGGGTCGGTGCTTCGAACCATTCATCCAGTTGCAGTTCGGTTTCCAAGTCTTTGTCCAGTGCTTGCATAGTGAATCTCCTAGATGACTTTTGCGGAAAACGCGGGCCGATCCGGCGGGCAGGACCCAACTGAATCGGCACCGCAAAAACTCGCCGGCACGATGCCTGGGCAAGTGGCTGAAAACCTAGTCGAGGGTTTTTTGGAATGCAAAAAAAAATTTTATTTTTTTCGTTTGAACTTTTTGTTCTATTTTTTTAAGCGAATTTACCCGTTGAAAAACAGCTGGCTGAGGTGCTTTTTTTGATAGGTAGCTAGCTACCGTCAATTTGCAGTCAGCCTACGGAAAATTCCTGCATGGAAAGTTTACGTTACGGCTTGTAAAGGAATACTGACGGTTTTGACCGGTCGAGCGAACCGGTATCGGCATTTGGGAGGGCTGTAAGAAAAAACTGCCGAGTGGCTCGGCTTGACGCGTTTTTTGATACTGCGCAGCGCTTGTTTCAAGCCCGCGGGAAGGGTCAGATGCGCGCCAGACCTCAAGTGCGGGGTGAGACGCTGGTCTGCTGGTGTCTGGCAGCGAGGGTAGTGCAGTGTACAATGCGCCGCGTTTTACTGTGACCCTTCGCGTACCCACGCACTTTCAAGGTTATCCGCCTTGTTCACTCCGCCACGCCACAAGCGTGTCGGGTCCGATTTCGTCACAGATAAAAACAAATAGGTGACGCATGACCGTTGTAGAAAATACGCATTCAGGCGAGCTGAAGCGCGGCCTGAAAAATCGCCACATCCAACTGATCGCCCTCGGTGGCGCGATCGGTACCGGGTTGTTCCTCGGCTCGGCGGGGGTGCTGAAATCAGCCGGCCCGTCGATGATCCTCGGCTACGCAATCTGCGGCTTCATCGCCTTCATGATCATGCGCCAGTTGGGCGAAATGATTGTCGAAGAGCCGGTGGCCGGTTCCTTCAGTCACTTCGCGCACAAATACTGGGGCGGTTTCGCCGGATTCCTGTCGGGCTGGAACTGCTGGATCCTCTATATCCTGGTGGGCATGTCCGAGCTGACCGCCGTCGGCAAATACATCCATTACTGGGCGCCGGACATCCCGACCTGGGCCTCGGCGGCAGCGTTCTTCATCCTCATCAACGCGATCAACCTGGCCAACGTCAAAGTGTTTGGCGAGGCTGAGTTCTGGTTCGCGATCATCAAGGTGGTAGCGATCGTCGGCATGATCGCCCTGGGCAGTTACCTGCTGGTCAGCGGTCACGGCGGCCCGCAGGCTTCGGTTACCAACCTGTGGTCCCACGGTGGGTTCTTCCCCAACGGCGTCAGCGGCCTGGTGATGGCCATGGCGATCATCATGTTCTCCTTCGGCGGCCTGGAGATGCTCGGTTTCACCGCTGCCGAAGCCGACAAGCCGAAAACCGTGATCCCCAAGGCCATCAACCAGGTGATCTACCGGATCCTGATTTTCTACATCGGTGCGCTGGTGGTGCTGCTCTCGCTGACACCATGGGACAGTCTGTTGACCACCCTCAACGCCTCTGGCGATGCCTACAGTGGCAGCCCATTCGTGCAGGTGTTCTCGATGCTGGGCAGCAACACCGCGGCGCACATCCTCAACTTCGTGGTGCTGACCGCCGCGCTGTCGGTGTACAACAGCGGCACCTACTGCAACAGCCGCATGTTGCTGGGCATGGCCGAGCAGGGCGATGCGCCCAAGGCGCTGGCGAAAATCGACAAGCGTGGCGTGCCGGTGCGGTCGATCCTCGCTTCGGCGGCGATCACTCTGGTGGCGGTGCTGCTGAACTACCTGATCCCCCAGCATGCGCTGGAGTTGCTGATGTCGTTGGTGGTTGCCACTCTGGTGATCAACTGGGCGATGATCAGCTACTCGCACTTCAAGTTCCGCCAGCACATGAACCAGACTCGCCAGACGCCGCTGTTCAAGGCGTTGTGGTACCCGTACGGCAACTACGTCTGCCTGGCGTTCGTGGTGTTCATCCTCGGCGTGATGCTGCTGATCCCGGGCATCCAGGTTTCGGTCTACGCGATTCCGGTGTGGGTGGTGTTCATGTGGGTGTGCTACGTGATCAAGAACAAGCGCAGTGCCCGGCATGAACTGGCCGTGGCGGCTGCCGCCAAGTAAGTTTTTCGCCAGTACGACAAACCCGGCCAAGTGCCGGGTTTGTTATTCAACGCCAAACACAACCCCCCTGTGGGAGCGAGCCTGCTCGCGAAGGCGGCAGTACAGTCAATATCACTACAACTGACCCACCGCTTTCGCGAGCAGGCTCGCTCCCACATTGGTTCTGCAGTGTTCATAGAGTTGGTTCCCAACCATTCCCAAAGGGCAGGGGGTGGATGGGGAATTCGCGGTATCCTGTGGAGCCTGACACCGGACGCTTTCCATGCTGGTCATTTCCAACACTGTGCACATCCCGGACGCCGAGATCGAGCTGACGGCCATCCGCGCCCAGGGCGCCGGCGGGCAGAACGTCAACAAGGTTTCCAGCGCTGTGCACTTGCGCTTCGACATTCCGGCCTCGTCGCTGCCCGAGTTCTACAAGGAGCGGCTGCTGGCCCTGCGCGACAGTCGCATCACCGGCGACGGCGTATTGATCATCAAGGCCCAGCAATACCGCACGCAGGAACAGAACCGGGCCGATGCGCTGGAGCGCCTGGTCGAGCTGATCCTCAGCGCCACCAAGGTCGAAAAGAAACGCCGTCCGACCAAGCCGACCCTGGGTTCGAAAAAACGTCGTCTCGAATCCAAGACCAAGCGCGGCTCGATCAAGGCCGGGCGCGGCAAAGTGGATTTCTAGCGCCTGTCCCGCTCCTCGCGATACCGAGGGGCCTGGCGATACAGGTAGACACTCAATGCCAGCCCACCGAGGGCTGCCAGCGCGGCGAACAGAAAGATCGAGGCAAAGCCGAAACCCGCGGCAATCGCGCCGGCCAACGGACCGGTGATGCCCAGCGACAGATCGATGAACAGTGAATACGCGCCCACTGCCGCCCCACGGCTGGAGGCCGGTACCAGGTTGACCGCTTCCACCCCCAGCGCCGGGAATACCAGCGAAAACCCGAAACCACTCAACGCAGCCCCCGCCAGGGCCCACTGCGCATCCGGCGCCAGCCACAACAGCAGCAGGCCCAGGGTTTCCACCGAGAGGCAGGCGATCGCCACCCGGAAGCCACCGAGACGGTTGATCAGGTTGCCGAACAGCAAGCGTGCACCAATGAAACTCGCACCGAACAGGCTCAGGCAGAGCACGGCGTTATCCCAATGCCGGGTGGCGTAATACAGGGTGATGAAGGTGGCGATGGTGCCAAAACCGATGGAGCCCAGGGCCAGGCCGCAACCATGGGGCAGTACGCGCCCGAGCACATGCATGAATGGCAGGCGTTCGCCGGTGACGATCGGCGCTGCGGTTTTCGGCCAGGCCAGTGCCAGCCCGAGCACCGCCAGCAGGATGATACTGACGCCCATGCTCCACAGCCCCAGGGACTTGACCAGCCAGACCCCCAGCGGCGCGCCGATCGCCAATGCGCCGTAGCTGGCGATACCGTTCCAGGAAATCACCTTGGCGGTATTGGCCGCGCCGACCCGGCCGATGCCCCAGCCAATCGAGCCGGAGCCTACCAGGCTTTCCGCGCTGCCCAGCACCAGGCGTCCAATCAGCAGGCTGCCCAGGCTCAGGGCCGGCATGCCCGCGGTCCAGGCCGAGACCAGCATGAACACGCCGCTCAGGCCACATCCGGCCAGGCCGAACATGACCGCCCGTTTGCTGCCCAGGTTGTCGATGATGCGCCCCGCATAAGGCCGGCTGAGAAGGGTGGCCAGATACTGCACGCTGATGACCAGCCCGGCGATCACCGCGCCGAAGCCCAGCTCGCCATGAACGAAGCCGGGCAGTACGGCCAAGGGAATACCGATGTTCAGATAACCGATGAAGGTGAACAGGACGATGGAGACGACTTGCAGCGTGACCGCCAAGGGGCGCTGGGAATCTGGCATGGGTGAAAGGTCCACGGGGCAGCTGGATAGATAGGCTGCTTATGATAACGGCGACCGTGCGGGCGAAGCTTGGAAAAGTAGAACTATTTGCCGGACGGCGTCTCGCCAGGGGTTTTGCCAGCGACCAGATGCGTGGTGACGAGAGCGGCCAGGGCATTTTCTTCCGTGCCGAAGCGGGCCAGCAGGGCGGCTTGTTTCTCGGGTGAGAGGCGGGTCCAGATGTCGACCATTTTCTCGGCGGTGTCGATCAGTACGCTGGCCTGGGCCGGGCTGAAGGAGGAAGTGTCGTCGGTCATGGTGCAGGGCTCGGATTCAGGCGGTGTGGAAAGCGCATCTTAGCGCTTTCCACACAGTCTGTTGGTGCGGGTGTATCAGTCTTCGCTGTCGGCCTGGCGGCGTTCAGTGGCTTGCGGCGGCTCGGGTTGCTGGGCGTCGGGTTGCCCCCCGGCTTGTAGCGTGGGCGTCTGCTCAGGTTCGTGCAGGCTTGGGAAGGGGAGATTCGGAATCTCGTGCATTTCGCGCTCCTCGCAAAGTCTGTTGATCGATCGGGTAGATCCGCGCTTGTACAAAGCGTGGGCAGGATACCCCAGAAGAAATGACAAAAAGACTTTTTAATCCAGGCGGAGCGACAAAAGGAGTTGTCCGGACAGGTCATGTTCACTCACGGAAAACGACGCCATTACCGGTGGTCGCCAAGGCTCAAGAACAGGGTATACGTGCCGATGGCATGCTATATCCCGCACGCTCAGTTGCGACAGTGGACCTTGGACATGGACGGTCCTTTTTGCCGAGAGATCGACTTCATGTTTTTACAAAAATCCCTGAAAGCCCAGATTCTGGCGTTGCTGAGCGGCAGCTTGCTGGCAATGCTGCTGATCGCCCTGGCGTCCTTTCATTTTCTGTCCGATGGTATCCAGAATTATCGCAACCTGATCGATGGCCCGTTGCGTGCGTCGCAATTGATCGACGAGGCCAACCTGCAATTCAAGGTCCAGGTCCAGGAATGGAAAAACGTCCTGCTGCGTGGCAAGCAGCCGGCGGATCTGGAGAAATACTGGAAGCAATTCGAAGACCGTCAACGCGATGTCCAGGGCATCCTTGGCGACCTGATCAAACATGAGGGTGTTCCGGCGCAGGTCAAGACGCGCATCGAACGCCTGCGGGGCGAGCATGCCCAACTGGGCGCGGCCTATCAAAAGGGCCGTGATGCCTATGTTGCGGCGGGCGCCGACGCGGCGGCAGGTGATGCCGCGGTCAAGGGCGTGGACCGTGCGACCAGCGAGCAGATGAGCGAGCTGGTGGTCGAGCTGCACAAACTGGGTGATGAGCAGTCGGCGCTGATCAGTGCCGGTGCCGATCGCACGATCCTGCTGGGGACGGTGATCATGCTCGTCTCGGGAGTGCTGATCGGGTTGCTGAGTCTGTGGTTGGTCAACCGCAACCTGGTGCAGCCGATCCGTAAGCTGATCGAGTACGTGACTCAACTGAGCCGCGGGCGTTTCGCCGAGCGTGTCACCAGCACGCGCCAGGATGAGCTGGGCGACCTGGCCCTGGCGGCCAACACGCTGCGCGATTTCCTTGCCGAAACCTTCACCCGCCTGCAACGCAGTGCCACCGAGCTGGACAGTGCCAGCGGCGAGTTGAATGCCATTGCCAGCCTGATGAGCCAGGGCACCAGCGAGCAATTCGAGCGTACCGATCAGGTGGCGACGGCGATGAACGAGATGTCCGCCACCGCCCAGGAAGTTGCCCGCCATGCCGCCGATGCGGCGCGCGCTGCCGATGACGCCGATCATTCGGCGCAGCAGGGCGAGAAAGTGATGCAAGGTACTATCCACACCATCACGCAGATGCGTGGCGAAATTGCCAACACGGCCACGGTGATTCGTCGCCTGGAAGCTGATAGCGGGCGCATTGGCAAGGTATTGGAAGTGATCCGCGGGATCGCCGAACAGACCAACCTGCTGGCCCTGAACGCTGCCATCGAAGCCGCCCGGGCCGGTGAGGCGGGGCGTGGTTTTGCGGTGGTCGCCGATGAAGTACGCAGCCTGGCTCAACGCACGGCGTCGTCGATCATCGAGATCAATCAGATCATCCAGACCGTCCAGACCGGGGCGGTGGACGCGGCCCAGGCCATCGAAAGCGGGCAGTCGCGCAGTGAGGAAAGTGTCGAGCAGGTGACCCAGGCCGGCGAGATGCTCGAACGCATCACCCAGGCAGTCGAGGCGATTCGCGACATGAACCGCCAGATCGCCACGGCAGCGGAAGAGCAGACCTCGGTGGCCGAGGACATCTCGCGCAACCTGACGGAAATCACCTGCATTGCCAGCACCAACCTGGACAACGTGCAGCGCACCGAAGCGGCGAGCCGGGATCTGCACGGGTTGTCCGGGCAGTTGAATGAAGTGACGGCGCGGTTGAGTGCTTGAGTGCATTGACCGCTTGGAATAGGGCCTGATTGAAACCTGTGGCGAGGGAGCTTGCTCCCGCTGGGCTGCGTAGCAGCCCCTTAGCCATTCAATGCGGTGCATCAGGAAAAAACTTACGACTGCTGCGCAGCCGAGCGGGAGCAAGCTCCCTCGCCACAAAAGCTCATACGAGCGGCAAACAGGGATCGATTCAATAATCACGGCGCTTGCGGAACGCCCAGCGTCCGGCGATCAGCGTGAACGTCGCCACCAGTGCGACAAGAATCCAGAAGCCATGGGCATCATCGGCCAGCGGCACGCCGCCGACATTCATGCCAAAAAAACCGGCAATAATGTTGATGGGCAAGGCCAGCACCGTGACCACGGTCAAGGTGAACAGCGTGCGGTTGCTCTGTTCATTGAGGTTGGCGGCGATTTCTTCCTGCAGCAATTTGATCCGCTCGCCCAACGCGGTGAGGTCGTTGATGATCAGGGCGAATTCCTCGGTGGATTTGCGCAGCTCCTTGACGTCTTCTTTCTGCAACCATTGTGGCGGGCGATTGAGCAGCCGCAGCAACGAACCCGGCTCCAATGCCAGCAGGCGTTGCAGACGCACCAGTATCCGCCGTTGGCTACCCAATTCGGCGCGGTTGTTGGACACCCGCGAGGACAGCAACTGGTCTTCGATCTGGTCGACGCTGAGGCTGGTCTTGCGCACGATCTGGGTCAGCACTTCGCCCTGGTCACGCAGCAGATGCACGAGCAATTCCAGCGGCGAACGGAAGCACTCGCCAGCCTTGACCGACGAACGCAGCTTGTCCACCGAGTGCAATGGCTGCAGGCGTGCGCTGATTATCAGCCGACTGTGAACGCAAACCCACAACGTGGACACGTCCGACGACACCAGGTTGCTGAGGTTGAATACCACATCGTTGACCACGGCCAGCAAGGCCGAGTCGACGTGCTCGATGCGGGTCGAGCGCGAGCCTTCGTGCAGGGCTTCGAAAAACTCCTCGGGCAAGGCCAGATGGTTTTTCATCCAGCGCTCGCAAGCGGCATGAGCCAGGTTCAGATGCAGCCAGAGGAATTCGTCGGCGTCCTCCGGTTGCTGCAGGCATCGCAGGGCCTGGGCCGAATCGATCTCTCGCCCGCGCTCGCCGGGGCGGAAGCGAAACCCGTAGAGCAGGCCGAACAGATCCGGATCGCGGTGGCTTTGATCGATGCTGTGATTCATGCGGGCTCGCTGGCGGGAGTGCCTGTCGTGGCGATGACAGGTTCACTTGAGCGGCATCATTGCAGGGTTGTTTGAATGTTTTGTGACGGTTGGACTGGGTTGGCGGGTCAGCAGCGATTTATTTTCGGATGCAAAAAAGCCGCGCAACCTGGAAGTTGCGCGGCTTCTTTGTACGACTGATTAAGTATCTTGTTTGTTGCTCAGGACTTTGCCGGTTGTTGCATCGAAGTCAACGTCGAACTCTTTGCCATCGGCAGTTTTCAGTTCCACTTCATATTCGTAGCCGTTGAAGTGATTGTCCAGGTCGGTATCGGTGATGGTAGCGCCTGGGTGCAACTTCAGGGCTTCGGCATTCATCGATTCCAAGGACTTGATCTTGCCGTCCTTGACCAACTGAGGAACCTGGTCGATTCGTACATCAGCCTGGGCCAGGCCGGCGGTGAGGGTCAGGGCGGCAGCGGTGAACAGGGCAGTCAAAGTTTTCATATTGTCTTTCCTTGGTGTCGTTAAGGTTGATTCGTTTAAGTGGGTTCAGATTATCTCTGGCAACTTAACTCACCCTTAATTCGGAAAACTTGCAGCGAATGCGCCGATCCGCTGCTGTCCGTCAGTAACCGTTCTTCTGCAGAAGTTGCGTCACGCTGCCTGTTTCAGGACGTTTGAAGTACTTGAGCAATTCGCTGGCCCGGTTGGTGAAAATGCCGTCCACACCGGCATCCATGACTTTCTTGAAGTCCACCGGCTCATCCACCGTATAGACATGTACCAGCAAACCCTGATCGTGGGTGTACTGGTTCATCCAGGGTTTCACCAGATCCGCATAACTCTGGCTGCCGCCGTGGGTCAATGCTGCCGAAGGGCCGGTGCCGATGGCGCCCTGGGCCTTGGCGTACTGGACCCATTTTTCGAATTCGGCCTTGTCCTTGGGCTCCTGTTTCGCGTAGTAAACCGCCTTGTCGGTCTCGCCGGACTCGGCAAACGGCACCTTGGACTTGGGCTCGATATTGCCTTCGCCGACCCACAGCAACAGGATTTTCGGCACCTTGGGCATTTCCTTGTGCAGCAGTTCCAGGCTGCTCTTTTCGAAGGTCTGCAATACCACCTTGCCTTTGCCCTGGCCCACACCGAGGGCGCGCTTGGCCAGCTTGGAACCGGACGGGCTCAGCCAGCCGCGGTCCTGGAGCTTGTCCTTGAGGTCGCGCTCGATGCCCGGGAACAGCTTCGGTTCCTTGGTTTCGATGTAAAGCCCCGGCTTCTGTTGCGGGTTGCCCTCGGCGATATTGATGACCTCATCCAGGGTCAGGATCCTCAGGCCGACAAAGGCAGGACGCGCACGCTCCGGGTAGGCCGCGTTGAACCAGCTGCCGGCGTCCAGCGTCTTGAGTTCGGCCATGGTGAATTCGTTGGCGGTGCTGTCCTTGCGCTCGGGGAACTTGGTGGCGACATCGGTGGTGCGCAGCAGGCTATCGTCGTGCAGGACGAACAGCACGCCATCCTTGCTGCGTTGCAGGTCGAGCTCAAGGTAATCAGCGCCCAGGTCACGGGCCAGCTTGTAGGCCGCGGCGGTGGACTCCGGCGCATCGAACGAGGCGCCGCGATGGGCGATGACCGCGGGATGGGGGATGCCCTGCTGGGTTGCCAGGGCCTTGGGACTTGGCACCTCGGCGGCGTGTGCCGGGCCGAAACCGAGCATCAGGCTCAGCATCAATGCGCTACGGGTAAAGGTGACGGGCATGCTCGAGTTCCTTTCGTGGGTTCTGTAAAACCTCTCTTTTAACAATTGAACGCTGCGGACGCTATCGCCATACCGACATTGACCTATGCAAGAGGAATTTTCCCACGCATTTTCGAGTCGCTTTGAAGTACCCTTGGTCACCAGTTTCCCCGGTAGAGGGAAACCTCATTGTTCGCCTGCCTTGCGTGTAAACCATCGATCAGACGTCTCTCGGGACGCATCCATGAGGTTTACCATGCGCACCACTTCGACACTCATCTGCCAGGCCGCCGACCAGCTCAGGGGCTTCGTTGGCCTGAATCGCAAGACCGGCCATTACATCGTGCGTTTCAGCGAAGACTCCTTTGGCATGGACGTGGCCGCCGACGGCATCATCCCCACCTGCGAATTCGTTTGGGCTCCTGCGGCAGACGGCGCCATGGCGCTCAGGCGCGAGCGAATCCAACTGCTGCTTGACCAGAACATCGACGACCGGATCAACCTTACCGAACCGCTGTGGGTGTACATGGCCCGCCAAGACTTGCCGGAAATCGTAGCGGTGCGGCAGATGGTGGGAGGTTGAGCTACAAAACCTGAACTGAACCGAGAACCGTGTGGGAGCGAGCTTGCTCGCGATGGCGTTGGATCAGTCAACATAGCGGTGGCTGACATACCGCCTTCGCGAGCAGGCTCGCTCCCACAGGTTTTGTGTTTTGTTTCCTGGCATCAGGTTTAGCGTTGGAAGGCATAGTCCCGTTCGACCTTGCACACCCGCGTATGGCATTGGCTGTACCAGGTGGAGCGACCACGCTCACGGATCGCGCGGTGTTCCGGATGCTGCTTCCAGGCCAGGATGGCTGCTTCATCGCGCCAGTAGGACACGGTGATTCCCAGACCATCATCGCCACGGGCCGTTTCGACGCCCAGGAATCCGGGCTGCTCTCGGGCAAGGTTCAGCATGCGTTCGGCGGCTTCGGCGTAGCCTTGGTCCCCTTCGGTACGCAACGAGGTGAAGATCACTGCGTAATAATGGTCGTTCATGGCATTTGCCTCGCGCAGGCTTCGACAAACGCTTTGACCAGCGGCGGCACCCGGCCTTCCAACGCGGCACGTTCAGGCTGGAACAGCGTTGCGACAAAAAACGGATGATCGCGCAGCTCCACCGCTCGCAGGTCGCCGGCCGAATCTCGGGCTACGGCGTGCAGCCGCTCATTCAGCAAGTCCTGTTCAAAATGCGGATTGACCCCGAAGCGGCAACGGTAACCCTCGAACGCTGTCGCGCAGCCATAAGCCTTGGCGATCAGCGAATCCACTTCGAGCTGAAGGCTGTCGATGGTTTCGATCAAGGCGCAGCTCAGCGGCGTCAGCAGCGCCCGTTCCGCCTCTGGAGAGGTTTCGCCATGGGCGGCGTTGGTCCAACCCAACACATTGCGGGCATATTCCAGTACGGCATGCTGAAGACCACCGCAGGTGCCGAGGAACGGGCGCCGCTGTTCGCGGGCAAAGCGGATGGCTTGCAAGGCCCCGCTTTCGTTCCGGTAAGGACTGCCGGGCACGCACCAGATGCCATCGAAGTTATCAAGCTGCGTGTCGTCGACGATGAGATCGGTGGCCAGCCATTGGAAACCGATGTCACAGCCGGTTCGCTCGCCAGCCAGCTCAAGTGCGAGGGGGATCGCTTGGTGAGCGGTGATTTGCGGGTCATGATCGCCGATCAGGGCGATATGGATGGGGCGCTGTTTTTCCATGAGAGTCTCGCCGCTTGTTGATTCCTGGTCGCCACTATAAATTGGCGTTCACGCAATCAATATTGGCGTTTATCCAAGTGTTCAATGCAGCGACGCAATATCGCCTCGGTTATCCCGACTTATCCCTGATCCTGGCGCTGGTCCGTGGCGGCTCGCTGGCCCGGGCCGGGCGGCTGCTGGAGGTGGATGTGTCGACGGTTTTCCGCTCGGTGCGCCGTCTGGAAGCGGCTTTGGGCCAGCCTTTGTTCGAGAAAAGCCGTGCCGGATATTTACCCACGAGCCTCGCGCAGGCACTGGCCGAGCAGGCCGAGCGCGCTGAGCAGGCGCTGGAGGCCGCGCGTGTCGGGGTGGAGCAGGGCGGCAACGTGGTCAGCGGCACGGTACGCCTGACCTGTACCGACTCGGTGCTGCAGGCATTGCTGTTGCCCGCTTTAGCGAGGTTCATGCCTGCCTATCCGGCGTTGACGCTGGAGCTGAGCACCACGAATGACTTCGCCAACCTGAGCCGTCGCGATGCGGATATTGCCTTGCGGCTGACCCGCACGCCGCCGGAGCATCTGGTGGGTCGAAACCTGGGTCCCGTGGTTTACCGGGTATGTGCCGGCGCCACGTATTTGCCCTCGGCCAATGCGGATGACCTGGCCGCCATGACCTGGATCGCGCCGGACGATTTCCTGCCGGATCACCCCACCGTGACCTGGCGCCGCCAGCACTTGCCTGGCGTGGTGCCTGCCTATCGCTGCAACAGCATGCTCTCGGTGACTGAACTGGTGCGGGCCGGTCTGGGCGTTGCGGCGCTGCCGGATTTCCTGATCGATGGCAACCAGGGCCTGACGCCCATTGGCGAGCCCTTGGCCGGGTATGACACGGCGCTCTGGTTGCTGACCCGGCCGGATTGCCGCGCGTTGCGCTCGGTGGTGACGCTGTTCGACGAGCTGGGGCGCAACCTGCGGCTGAACTGAGGTTTAGAGCTGGTAGCAGGCGAGGAACATGTCCAGTGCCGATTCGATCACCTGCGTCTGCTCATGGGGCGCCAGGCTTGGTTGGCCCATGGAAATCTGCGGCCAGAAAGCGAACGTCTTGATCAGCCCATGCATCTGCTGGGCCGCGAATGCCGGGTCGACGGGTTTCAACCGGCCATCGGCCTGGGCCATGCGAACCCAGACGGTCAGGCCTTCTTCACGCTCGCCCATGCGCGCAACCATGTCCTGGGCCCGCTCGGGGGAATGAATCGTGGCGGCGATGGCGATGCGCGCCAGGTCGAGGAAATTCTCGTCGGCCAGCATCTGCAGTTTGGCGTGAAGCAGCGTTCGCAGCTGATCGCGCAGTGGTGTTTGCGAATTGTAGGGCGTGAGCTGTTCCGCCGTGATGCTGTTCCACAACCGATTGAGAATCTCGGCGAACAGCTCTTCCTTGCTCGGGAAGTGGTTATACACCGTGCGCTTGGACACCCCCGCGGTCGCCGCGATCTTGTCCATGCTGGTGATCTCGAAGCCGCTGCTGCGGAATTCGGCAATCGCGGCCTGGAGGATAGCTTCGCGTTTTCGCTCGGTAAGGCGTTGCGGTACGGTCATGGGCACTCGTCGGCTGGAAAGGGAGAACTTACACTCGGCAGTTTACTTGCTCCCGGGATTCATGCAATCTAGAAACTACACCGTGCGGTGTAATTTTTGCCAAGCGGCTGAGCGTGCATGCAACGGCCATCCAGCGTCCCACGACGGCGAAGCGCATCAGCGCTGACGCCCTTGGAGTTATCGCACCATGACCACTCCCTCGTTTCGCACCGACAACCCCTCATCACGGCATGAGCAAGGCAAGTTTCGCAATCATGCCTTCACTCCGCGCGAAGGATTCGGTACGACCCTGCGCGTCATCTGGAACATGATTTTTCACAAGCCGCGAACCACACGGCCCGCAGGCACCATCGAGGTCAAGCCGCTGACCCGGGACGTTCTGCTGGCCGCACCGAACCACAGCGTCTTCCGCCTTGGCCATTCCACGGTGCTGCTCAAGCTGAGAGACAAGTTCTGGCTGACCGACCCGGTGTTCGCCGAGCGTGCCTCACCCGTGCAGTGGGCCGGTCCGAAGCGTTTTCACCAGCCGCCCATCAGCCTGGAAGAATTGCCGCCGATCGAAGCGGTGATCCTGTCCCACGATCACTACGACCACCTCGATTATCAGGCCATCCTCAAGCTGGCGGCCAAGACTCGCCACTTCCTGGCGCCCCTTGGCGTGGGCGACACCCTGATAAAATGGGGCGTCGATGCCAGCAAGGTGCGTCAGCTGGATTGGTGGCAAGGCACCGAGGTGGACGGTATCGAGTTCATCGCTACGCCTTCCCAGCACTTTTCCGGACGCGGCCTGTTCGACAGCAACAGCACCTTATGGTCGTCCTGGGTCATGATCGACGGTGCCACGCGGATCTTCTTCAGTGGCGACACCGGTTACTTCGACGGTTTCAAACGCATCGGCGAACAATACGGCCCCTTTGACCTGACGCTGATGGAAACCGGCGCCTATAACGTCGACTGGCCCCACGTCCACATGCAGCCGGAGCAGACGCTGCAAGCACATATCGACCTGAAGGGCCGCTGGCTGCTGCCGATCCACAACGGCACGTTCGACCTGGCGATGCACGCCTGGTATGAACCCTTCGATCGCATTCTGGCCCTGGCCTGGGAGCGCAACGTCAGCATCACCACGCCACAAATGGGCGAGGCCTTCAACCTGGCGCAACCGCAACGGGGTCGCGCCTGGTGGCTGGACGTGGAGCCCTCGGTTTATCAGAACCAGACCGGCGTGGCTTGATAGCGGGCCGCTACTCGATCATGGCGTAGTCCGCCCGCTCCATCGGGTTGGGCGTCGCGCCCTTGATATTCATGCCGCGCCCAGGAGTAAAGCCGGGGAAAAACACCAGGCCTTCGGCCTCGAATCGAAACGCCAGGGCCAGGCGGGTGACATCGAGCAACTCGCCGCCCGCCTCGAAACGTCGGATGGCCTGGACCGAGACCCCGGATTCACGGGACAGCTCGTCGACACTCCACCCCAGCATGGCTCGGGCCTGTGCGCTGTGGGCAGGGGTGAATTGATAGACGGCGATGCGTTCCAGGGTGGTTTTGATTGCGAGAGAGGCCATGGGGGTGCTCCAAAGCTGTGGATTCAAAAATACTGGGTTTTTGTACAGTTGTTTTGATCCCGCTTCAATCTCATTTTCTTGATCAATGACCAACGGTCGTTTCCGGCCAGGTGCTCGGTGCGTGGCCTAGTACCCGACGAAACTCTTTGAGATTGCTGGTTGCATATGATCTGCTGAGCGATCAGGAATTGGCGGTTCTGGGCGAGGAGTTACGTGAAAGGATTTCTGAAGCTGATCGCCACCCTTCGAGATTGAATGGGCCGAAGACGCCTAGTATTTCCAGCATTTTCCGAGAGCCCAAATGTTGATCTTCAACTGCACCGAAGCGGCGAGCAACTTTTTCAGCCGTATGAGCAAAGGCAAGAAAATCACCCCGATGGAAAAACCACCATCGCCTGTTATCGAGGACGATGAGCTGGGTGAACTCGACGAACAATGGCTGGTTCACGCGATCACTGTGCAGCGCAAACACGTGTTGTTCGTCATCCACGTACGAACCCGCTACTGCATGATTTTCGCCGATGCTAAAAAGGCTGACATCGAAGGTTTTATCCGGCGGTTTTCCGAACGATGGATAGATGGCCTGATGCGTCAGGCGGGGCTGCACGATCTTCTTGACTGGGTTGACGACGAACTGATGATGGAGCGTTTCCAGGAGAGCTGTCGCGAATACGTTTTTTACAGGCGCGGTCATCGCGGTGCGCAAAAGCACATCAACGAGATTTCCTGGACGTTCGAGGACTGCGCCGCTGAATGGGGCACGTTACCCTCTAATGAGGTCTCTGCAGGCCGCTTCGATGGCAGCATGAACGACGTCCCCAGAGGCAGTAAGGAATACAAGGGCTATCAGTACCCGGATGAAGAGATGATTGTTCACTGGTTACGACGTTATGGCGGCCTGGATGAATCAGCGGCCCAGGCAGCACATGAGCGGCACATTGAAGTGAAACAGGAGATCTGGGCGTACGAACGCGAACTTGCCCGGGAAACGCAATGAACTGAAGGTCGGGAATTTGCTGCCCGAATCAAGGCCCTGGCTTTTTTAAAGTGACTCAGTCAGTCCGGGCGCCTCCCGAATAAGGAAGTGATCCAGGTTCTCGATATTGGCGCTGAACACCCCGAACGTCTGCTCGGGGTTCTTCTTGCTCGGCACCTGCTTCAACTCCGGCGTCACGCCATAAAAGAAGCAATACAATGGCGCGTCACTGTCGATGGCGTGCTTGATCTCTTCCAGGAACGCCTTGCGCTTGCGGTAGTTATCGATCAGCTTCTTGCTCAGGTAGACGTTGACCGAATAAGGCTTCTTCTTCGCCTCGTCCGGCTGTTTGAACCAGACCTTCGCTTCGAAATCGATGCGAAAGCTTTGGGTGTAATCCTTGATCTCCTTGATCTTGCCCCAGTAGATCAGTCCTCTGTTATCCAGCAAAAAATCGATTTTCTTGAAAAAAGAACTGTAGGGCGCGGTGTGCTCGCCAATCTTCAGCGGCATGCGCTTGAGCAGATCCTTGTTGTCGAAATTCGAGACGAAACACTCCACCGGGTGGGCGAAGACGCTGGTCTTGTCGGGCGTTGAGTCCTGAGCGAAATGGGCGTTGTCGCCGTGGGACGATGGGAGGTTCGACGTGGGCCGAGTCGCATCAACATCCTTCGGCTGATCCGCCGGCTTGCGAATGTACTCACGCCGAGTCAGCAACAGCTCCGACGGAAAATGCTCTTCACGGCCGTCATCCATTCCTGCCTCGCCACTCCCCAGATCCAACCCCGGCGTCTTCGGACTGACATACGGGCAACCCTCGATATGCCGGGTAGTTGGCTGATTCTTGAAATGTGGCGTACGGATGTAATTGACGTTCTTCGCGTTGAACGTCGTCAGCCGATTCTCCTCATCAAACGCCGCCCGACACACATCGTTGGGGCACTGAAAGCGCTCCTTGGCCGAGTCGAATGCCATGGTCTCGTCGAAATTAAGATCCCGAACGTCATAGATCGAAAGCTTGGCATCGAGGCTGAGGCAGTAGGCAGTGTCGAATTTCATCGAGGCTCGGGTCCGTGAAAGGAAGTGTATTAATACCGAAGGACGCGGCGGGCTGCACCCAAAGTTTCAAGCACACCACAAAACTCTGTGGGAGCGAGCTTGCTTGCGATGCCCAATCCCCAATCCGACCATCAAGCCTGCCCTGTACTTGTGCCCTGACAGCAACCCGTGGCGAGGGGATTTATCCCCGCTGGGCTGCGAAGCAGCCCTCGTTCTGCAGTTCCTTACACGAAGCAATCGGTACCATAATGCCGGTTATAGCCCGATCTCTCAGATAGTCGGCAATAAAATACCTGAAACAGCGACTAGGAAACTTCGATGAAAGAGACAAGCGTCGAACAACGCAGGGAGATCATCGATGACATCGTCACGCAGCATGTGACGGGAGTTGAAACCCTGGGAACCGCTATTCGCCGACTACGGCTTGAGGTGACCGGGCTGGATCAGGAAACCTTTGCTGTCATGTGCAAGATGTCGACCAAGGCCCTGTACCAGATCGAGAAGGACAAGGGTAACCCGACCATCAACACGCTCGAATGTATTCTGAGAAAGTTCGGGCTGCGACTGGGGCTGACGAAGGCTGCAACATCCATCTACGCACCGCCTCCACAGAAACGAAAAACGGATCCTGAAACGCCTGTTCGCGGCGCTAATCCCCGACGCAAAACCGCAGCACAGCTTGGTAGCGTTGTTACGAAGACCAAGGATGGCGGCAAGGCCGATTAAGTGACAATCCTCAGGACAGCGACTAGAAGCGCCAGCTAGAACCTATCGAGCGCTCAAGCTTGGTCCAGCTAAATCAATGGAGCGGTGTATGAGAGAGCAACTGCGAGTAACCCTACACGAAGCAAAGTCCCAGCTCTTTCAACTGGGTGCACGTGCATGGCGGGGCGACAGGGTGGTGATCACCAACGCCGGCAAGCCTTATCTGGATCTGCTGCCCCATCCTGATACACCGCAGGCGCGCAAGCCTGGGCGGTTGAAGGGGAAGATCCGGATGTCGGCGGATTTCGACCGCACTCCCGTTGACGTCACCGATGGTTTTGAGGGCCGGCTCTGAGTGCAGACGAATCTTTTTGATCCGAGACTTCAACAAAATACCTCAGCCATACCTGTGGCGAGGGAGCTTGCTCCCGCTGGGCTGCGCAGCAGCCCCAACTCCAATCCCAAACAAGAAGCCGTCGCCCGAACACGGACGACGGCTTCTGCTTGAATACTCAAAACCCTCGCAAAATCCGAGAAGCTTTCCGCCACCAGGATTCATGCTGGCTAAACGGATCATCCACCAACACCGCTGGCATATCCCGCAAACGAATCCATGGCTCATCCTGCCAGTGCAGCATGCAGAGCGACATCTTCGGCCAATCCAGCACACTCAACATCGGCCGCTCCACCTTATGCGAGTAGCGCTCATCCCGCAGGGTTGGCACCACCTGATGCGTGATCCATTCACGCAGCAACCGATACTCAGGGCAGTAGTGATAAACCAGCAATGCATAGACGCCCGACTCGCTCAGCATCAGACGCTCTTCGGTCAAGCCATGGATGTGCATGAGCATCATCCTGCGCTGGTCAGGATCAAGCTTGCGGGTCATGCGCTCATCAAGGTGCTTACCCATCAAACGACCCAAATCGGATGCGCTGAACCAGGCCTGGTTTTCAACTAGAAGGGCATGAAGATTGAGACTATGACGGGTGAAAACCGCCGGAATGTAAGCATCAGACATGATGGGTCTCCGAGGTGCACGGAGAACAGAGCTGCGTTTTTGTGGGCATGACGACCTCTACGTTAGAAGGTTAGCGGCGCGAGCCCGACGTAGAGGATGTAAGAAATCCCAACCAGCTTCTTCTCCACACAGAAATGCAAATGTCCTTAGACAGTATGCGGTTCTATGTTCGGCGATTAGCTACTACGTTGGGCGTTTCTTAGGCACCTGCGACTAAGATAGGTAACGAGGCGATACGGCGTCAATACGGAACGATTCTGAGTTTTGCGTAGGGCAAAGACAGCGTTACAGCCTCAGAGCTAAACGCAGTTTTGCTCCCGTAGAAAACTAAAAACCCCGTTTTCACGGGGCTTTTAATAGAATGCTGATGGTGCAATGAGGACTAGAAATCAATCCCAGCTCAAAGCCCCACCCGTCTGATACTCAATCACCCGAGTCTCAAAGAAATTCTTCTCTTTCTTCAAGTCCATGATCTCGCTCATCCAAGGGAACGGGTTGGTCGTCCCTGGGTACTCTTCCTTCAGGCCAATCTGCGACAGGCGACGGTTGGCGATGAACTTGAGGTAGTCCTCCATCATCGCCGCGTTCATGCCCAGCACGCCGCGAGGCATGGTGTCGCGGGCGTATTCGATTTCCAGTTGGGTCCCTTGCAGGATCATCTGGGTTGCTTCTTCCTTCATTTCGGCGTCCCACAGGTGTGGGTTTTCGATCTTGATCTGATTGATCACGTCAATGCCGAAGTTCAGGTGCATGGATTCGTCGCGCAGTATGTACTGGAACTGCTCGGCGACGCCGGTCATTTTGTTGCGGCGGCCCATGGAGAGGATCTGGGTGAAGCCGCAGTAGAAGAAGATGCCTTCCAGGACGCAGTAGTAGGCGATCAGGTTGCGCAGCAACTCTTTGTCGGTTTCCGGGGTGCCGGTTTCGAACTTCGGATCGGAGATCGAACGGGTGTATTTCAGGCCCCAGGCGGCTTTTTTCGCGACCGATGGGATCTCGTGGTACATGTTGAAGATTTCGCCTTCATCCATGGCCAGCGATTCGATGCAGTACTGGTAGGCGTGGGTGTGGATCGCCTCTTCGAAGGCCTGGCGCAGGATGTACTGGCGGCACTCCGGGTTGGTGATCAGGCGGTACACGGCCAGGACCAGGTTGTTGGCAACCAGGGAGTCGGCGGTGGAGAAGAAGCCCAGGTTGCGCATGACGATGCGGCGTTCGTCGTCGGTCAGGCCTTCCGGGTTTTTCCAGAGGGCGATGTCGGCGGTCATGTTGACTTCTTGCGGCATCCAGTGGTTTGCGCAGCCGTCCAGGTACTTCTGCCAGGCCCAGTCGTATTTGAAAGGCACGAGCTGGTTGAGGTCGGCGCGGCAGTTGATCATGCGCTTTTCATCGACGGCGACACGGGCGGAGGCGCCTTCGAGTTCGGCGAGGCCTTCGGCGACGTCGAGTTTGTCGAGGGCGGCCTTGGCGCGAATGATCGCGGCCGAGTCGCTGGCCGTCACGGCGCGGGCTTCGAGCGCGGCGGCACCGCCGGCGCTGTCGAGGCGGTCCATGTTGGCTTCAGAAGCGTGGCCGGCGTTGGCGCCTTTTACCGCGACTTCGCCGTCGTCTTCTTTGTCGAATTCGTCCCAGCTCAGCATGACGTGTCGTCTCCTGCGTGAGGGCCAGATGCCCATTGAAAGGCCTACTGGCCGCGGTGGATCTTGGAAAGTCGTTTGTTGCAGCAGCTGACGCAGGCAATAAACAGAAAAATGTACGGGTTGTACTGAAGCGGCTTGCACGCATCGGCATGGTCGGCCGTTACGCAGGCTTCAGGTTGGCTTTGATCCCTGTAAGGGGATATTGCAGGCCCGTTTAAGGCGGCATTATAAGGACTTTTTTGCCTACGTGGTGCGGCGAAATAGCTCACAGAAGAGGTCGCGGGGGGCATACCCGCATGGGAGCGAGGGTTTACAAGGCTTTGGCCGTTGAAGATTTTTTTTGCATGGATCGGATGGCGGGCTTTTTTGCTCAGAAAATGATCGATTTTTGCCGTTTTGCACTACATGTTGTGTTTGCTGGCGGTTTTTGGTGGCTCCAGACACAACCAGGCCCGATCGAAATCGGGCCCTGAGAACTATCAGTTGTGATCAGCCGTTGGAGCAGCCGGTGCCCATGACGCTGTAGCGCATGATGTGGCGCTGGCCCTTGGAATCTTCATATTCCATTTTTGCCGGGACCACTTCGCAGACATTCGGGATGGTGCTCATGGAAATGACTTTGGCGATGTCCAGGTGGGTGGAGTAGGTGTACTCCTCGATCGCCGGTTTTTGCTGTGCGACATCGGTCGGGGCCTCATCCGCCATGGCGGTGGCGCAAAGGCTGCCAAGGACCAGAACCCATAAAGCTTTCATCTGTATTTCACCTTTCTTGAGGTCGAGTGGGGTCACGCAGACTTTTTGAGGCTGCGTGTGGAGCAAGTGTTGGAAGTTGGATCAACGGCCTTCGTGGGGGCTGTGTTGCGTCAATCGGGTTTGCCGGTTGGCGGGGTTGATTTTAGGAGGCGAGGGGAGGGGTAAACAGACTTGGTTTTGATAAACACTGTTGGTTGATCTGGTAACAATCGGCTGATTACCCGTTGGACTGATGTTGGCTCACCAGGGCGCCTTCGCGAGCAGGCTCGCTCCCACATGAAGATATCTTCAGGTGGATTTGCAGGTTAGTACCGACATTTTGTAGGGACTTGTTACTACCATCGTCGAATGGTTCTATAGGCCCGCCCCAAGCTACAACGGAACCATACAAAAACAACTATTGTCACCGAGGTAAGAAAGATGAGTGCGGCTTCTGTGTATCCCGTTCGTCCCGAGGTTGCGGCCAGTACGCTGACTGACGAGGCGACCTATAAGGCCATGTACCAGCAGTCGGTCGTCAACCCCGATGGCTTCTGGCGCGAGCAGGCCAAGCGCCTCGACTGGATCAAGCCTTTCACCACGGTTAAACAGACCTCGTTCGATGATCACCATGTCGACATCAAGTGGTTTGCCGATGGCACCTTGAACGTTTCCTACAACTGCCTCGACCGTCACCTGGAAGAGCGCGGCGATCAGGTTGCGATCATCTGGGAGGGCGACGACCCGTCCGAGAGCCGCAACATCACTTATCGCGAACTGCATGAAGAAGTCTGCAAGTTCGCCAACGCCCTGCGCGGTCAGGACGTGCACCGCGGCGACGTGGTGACTATCTACATGCCGATGATTCCCGAGGCTGTGGTCGCCATGCTGGCCTGCACCCGAATCGGTGCAATCCACTCGGTGGTGTTCGGCGGCTTCTCGCCGGAAGCCCTGGCTGGCCGGATCATCGATTGCAAATCGAAAGTGGTGATCACTGCCGACGAGGGCATCCGTGCCGGCAAGAAGATCCCGCTCAAGGCCAACGTCGATGACGCGCTGACCAACCCGGAAACCAGCAGCATCCAGAAAGTCATCGTGTGCAAGCGCACGTCGGGCAACATCAAGTGGAACCAGCATCGTGACATCTGGTACGAAGACTTGATGAAAGTGGCTGGCACCGTTTGCGCGCCGAAAGAGATGGGCGCCGAGGAAGCGCTGTTCATCCTCTACACCTCCGGTTCCACCGGCAAGCCCAAGGGTGTGCAGCACACCACCGCCGGTTACTTGCTGTACGCGGCGCTGACCCATGAACGCGTATTCGACTACAAGCCCGGTGACATCTACTGGTGCACCGCCGACGTGGGCTGGGTTACCGGCCACAGCTACATCGTCTACGGCCCGTTGGCCAATGGCGCGACCACGCTGCTGTTCGAAGGCGTGCCGAACTACCCGGACGTCACCCGGGTGGCCAAGGTGATCGACAAGCACAAGGTCAATATTCTCTACACCGCGCCGACCGCGATCCGCGCGATGATGGCCTCGGGCACCGCCGCTGTCGAAGGTGCCGATGGCAGCAGTCTGCGCCTGTTGGGTTCGGTGGGCGAGCCGATCAACCCGGAAGCCTGGGACTGGTACTACAAGAACGTCGGCAAGGAGCGTTGCCCGATCGTCGACACCTGGTGGCAGACCGAAACCGGCGGCGTGCTGATCAGCCCGCTGCCAGGCGCCACCGCGTTGAAGCCGGGTTCGGCTACGCGTCCATTCTTTGGTGTGGTGCCGGCGCTGGTGGACAACCTCGGCAACCTGATCGAAGGCGCCGCCGAAGGCAACCTGGTGATCCTCGATTCGTGGCCTGGCCAGGCACGTACGCTGTACGGCGACCATGACCGTTTTGTCGATACTTACTTCAAGACTTTCAGCGGCATGTACTTCACTGGTGACGGCGCTCGTCGCGACGAGGACGGCTACTACTGGATCACCGGTCGGGTGGACGACGTGCTCAACGTTTCCGGCCACCGCATGGGCACCGCCGAGATCGAGAGCGCCATGGTTGCTCACCCGAAAGTCGCCGAGGCGGCGGTGGTGGGTGTGCCGCACGACATCAAGGGGCAGGGCATCTACGTCTATGTCACCTTGAATGCTGGCGAAGAAACCAGCGAAGCCCTGCGCCTGGAACTGAAGAACTGGGTGCGCAAGGAGATCGGCCCGATTGCTTCGCCGGACGTGATCCAGTGGGCGCCGGGGCTGCCGAAAACCCGTTCGGGCAAGATCATGCGCCGCATCCTGCGCAAGATCGCCACGGCGGAATACGATGGCTTGGGTGATATCTCCACTCTGGCCGACCCGGGTGTGGTGGCGCACCTGATCGAGACGCACAAGACCATGAACGTCGCCTGACGCTCAGTGCAACACACAAAGCCCCGCCTGGCAGTTTTGCCGGGTGGGGCTTTTTTGTGCGCGCCCGCCGCGCGATGTGGCTCGGGAACAAGCGCCTTTGTGGCGAGGGAGCTTGCTCCCGCTCGGCTGCGCAGCAGTCGTCAACCGGCCGGCGCGATATGCCTGAATGACCGCGGTGCCTGGTTTTGGGGCCGCTACGCAGCCCAGCGGGAGCAAGCTCCCTCGCCACGGGTTCGGTGTTTGAATGGATAGGGTGGTCGGCCGATGGGGTGTAGCTCAGTAGCCGCGTGCCTGGTTTTGGGGCCGCTGCGCAGCCCAGCGGGAGCAAGCTCCCTCGCCACGGGTTCGGTGTTTGAATGGATAGGGTGGTCGGCCGATGGGGTGTAGCTCAGTAGCCGCGGTGCCTGGGTTTGGGGCGCCTTTGTGGCGAGGGAGCTTGCTCCCGCTCGGCTGCGCAGCAGTCGTCAACCGGCCGGCGCGATATGTCTGAGCGACCGCGTGCCTGGTTTTGGGGCCGCTACGCAGCCCAGCGGGAGTAAGCTCCCTCGCCACGGGAGGCGTTTGAATAAATATCGGGCTTCAAAGTAGGAGGTGTCTGAACGTTACCGGTGTTTCGAAATGTGTAACCGAAGGCGCCACGACGGGGCGAAGTGAAACGCAAAGCCCCGTTTCAGGGCCGTTTCGGACCGATGGAAAAACAAGCCGACACGCTGTGCTTGCCGGATTAGAAGGGTTTGCGAATAATGGGCCCGCTATTTGCAGCATGGATCGGTTCCCTGTCTTTTGCTCTTGCATGAATTTGCGGAGCTGTCAATGTGCTCGAACAGCTTTCTCGGTGCTTCTGTAATTAGTTGTCGCATTGAAGAAATATCGGCTTCGGGCCTGTCGTTAGAATGCCGATCACTCGCTCGTCGTGGCTCGCGTTGGATAAATCGTGAGCTTCCTAGGACGCAAGTTCGTTCCACCCATTCGCATATTGGGCTGTTGCTCACTCTGCCGTTTTCGCCCTTTACCGATGGAGTTCCAAGATGAAGAAACTTGTGCTGCTTGGCGCCCTGGCACTGTCCGTGCTGTCCCTGCCGACATTCGCCGATGAGAAACCCCTGAAGATCGGTATCGAAGCGGCTTACCCTCCGTTCGCCTCGAAAGCCCCGGATGGCAGCATCGTCGGCTTCGACTACGACATCGGCAATGCGCTGTGCGAAGAGATGAAGGTCAAGTGCGTGTGGGTCGAGCAAGAGTTCGACGGCCTGATCCCGGCGCTGAAGGTACGCAAGATCGACGCGATCCTGTCGTCCATGTCGATCACTGAAGATCGCAAGAAGTCCGTCGACTTCACCAACAAGTACTACAACACCCCGGCCCGTCTGGTGATGAAGGCCGGTACCCAGGTGAGCGACGGCCTGGCCGAGCTCAAGGGCAAGAACATCGGTGTGCAGCGCGGCTCGATCCACGAGCGTTTCGCCCGTGAAGTCCTGGCCCCGCTGGGTGCCGAGATCAAGCCGTACGGTTCGCAGAACGAAATCTACCTGGATGTTTCCGCCGGTCGTCTCGATGGCACCGTGGCCGACGCGACGCTGTTGGATGACGGCTTCCTGAAGACTGACGCGGGCAAGGGCTTCGCCTTCGTCGGCCCGGCCTTCACCGACGAGAAATACTTCGGCGACGGCATCGGTATCGCGGTTCGCAAGGGCGATGCGCTGAAAGACAAGATCAACACCGCGATCACCGCCATTCGCGAGAACGGCAAGTACAAGCAAATCCAGGACAAATACTTCGCCTTCGATATCTACGGCAAGTAACCACGTCCCGCCACTGCGGCGAAATGGCGCAAGCAACAGGATCTCTGCGGTTTGCGCCATTTTTTCATCCCACTTTCGAGGACCTGAATCATGTTGAAAGGCTACGGGGCTGTCATCCTCGATGGCGCATGGTTGACGCTTCAGCTCGCCTTGTCGTCCATGGCGCTGGCCATTGTCCTGGGGCTGATCGGTGTCGCGTTGCGCCTCTCGCCGGTGCGTTGGCTGGCGTGGCTGGGCGACCTGTATTCCACGGTCATCCGCGGCATTCCCGACCTGGTGCTGATCCTGCTGATCTTCTACGGCGGCCAGGACTTGATCAACCGCGTTGCGCCGATGCTCGGCTATGACGACTACATTGACCTGAACCCGCTGGCGGCCGGTATCGGCACCCTGGGTTTCATCTTCGGTGCGTACCTGTCCGAGACCTTTCGCGGCGCGTTCATGGCAATCCCCAAGGGGCAGGCCGAGGCGGGCATGGCGTATGGCATGAGCGGCTTCCAGGTGTTTTTCCGGGTGATGGTGCCGCAGATGATCCGCCTGGCGATTCCGGGCTTCACCAACAACTGGCTGGTACTGACCAAGGCCACCGCGCTGATTTCGGTAGTGGGCCTGCAAGACATGATGTTCAAGGCCAAGCAGGCGGCGGATGCCACCCGCGAGCCTTTCACCTTCTTCCTCGCAGTGGCGGCGATGTACCTGGTGATCACCAGTGTCTCGTTGCTGGCATTGCGTCACCTTGAGAAGCGCTACTCGGTAGGCGTAAGGGCGGCTGATCTATGATCTTCGACTACAACGTCATCTATGAAGCCTTGCCGCTGTACTTCAGTGGCCTGCTGACCACCTTGAAGCTGCTGGCCCTGTCGCTGTTCTTCGGCCTGTTGGCGGCGTTGCCCCTGGGGCTGATGCGTGTGTCCAAGCAGCCGATCGTCAACATGACGGCCTGGCTCTACACCTACGTGATCCGCGGCACGCCGATGCTGGTGCAGCTGTTCCTGATCTACTACGGGCTGGCGCAATTCCAGGTGGTGCGTGAGAGCTTCCTCTGGCCATGGCTGTCCAGCGCGACGTTCTGCGCGTGCCTGGCGTTCGCCATCAACACCAGCGCCTACACCGCTGAAATCATCGCCGGCAGCCTGCGGGCCACGCCCAACGGCGAGATCGAGGCGGCCAAGGCGATGGGCATGTCGCGCTACAAGCTGTACCGCCGGATCCTGCTGCCTTCGGCGTTGCGCCGGGCACTGCCGCAATACAGCAACGAAGTGATCATGATGCTGCAGACCACCAGCCTGGCGTCCATCGTCACCCTGATCGACATCACCGGCGCCGCGCGCACGGTGAACGCGCAGTATTACCTGCCGTTCGAGGCCTACATCACGGCCGGCGTTTTCTACCTGTGCCTGACCTTCATCCTGGTGCGCCTGTTCAAACTGGCCGAGCGCCGCTGGCTGGGTTACCTGGCCCCGCGCAAGCACTGATAACGCATCGATCCGATCGACTGCTCAACGACTGACGTTTTGTGAGAACCGACCGCATGTACAAGCTTGAAGTCCAAGACCTGCATAAACGCTATGGCAGTCATGAAGTGCTCAAGGGCGTCTCCCTGAAAGCCGCCGCCGGTGATGTGATCAGCATCATCGGCTCCAGTGGCTCCGGCAAGAGTACGTTCCTGCGTTGCATCAACCTGCTTGAGCAACCCCACGCCGGCAAGATTTTGCTCAACAACGAAGAGCTGAAGCTGGTGGCGGGCAAGGACGGCGCCATGAAGGCCTCGGATCCCAAGCAGCTGCAACGCATGCGTTCGCGGTTGTCGATGGTGTTCCAGCATTTCAACCTGTGGTCGCACATGACCGCACTGGAAAACATCATCGAAGCGCCCGTGCACGTACTGGGCGTGGCCAAGGCCGAGGCGCGGGAGAAGGCCGAGCATTACCTGAACAAGGTCGGTGTGGCGCATCGCAAGGACGCCTACCCGGGCCACATGTCCGGCGGCGAACAACAGCGCGTGGCGATTGCCCGGGCGCTGGCGATGGAGCCTGAAGTGATGCTGTTCGACGAGCCAACCTCGGCGCTGGACCCGGAGCTGGTCGGCGACGTGCTCAAGGTGATGCAGGCCCTGGCCCTGGAAGGCCGGACGATGGTGGTGGTGACTCACGAGATGGGCTTCGCCCGCGAGGTGTCGAACCAACTGGTGTTCCTGCACAAAGGCATCGTCGAAGAAAGCGGCAACCCGCGCGAAGTGCTGGTCAATCCGCAATCGGAGCGCTTGCAACAATTCCTGTCGGGCAGCCTGAAGTAATCGCTCCCGTACGCACCTGATTTGGGTCATGCTGCGCACCGCGCGCCAGATGGTCTAATTTGGTTGCAGCCGCTTTTGGCTTTAACACTGTTTTCGCTTCGGATCGCTTGCCATGACTGCCCATCGAATAGGTTTCCTGATTTGGCCCAGCACTAAAGCGTTGACGCTGGCGCTGGCCGAGGAGGCCTTGCGTGTTGCGCAGCGAGTGCATCCGGACGTGGTCTACGAGCTGTCGTTTTTGCACGCCGAGCCGCCGGCCGAGGGTGCCTGGCAGCTGCCGGGCGAACCCTGGGCCGGCAAGCTCGAAGGCCTGCAGAAACTGTTCCTGCTGGCCGACGAGCCGCCGACGTCGCTGGCCTCGCCGCTGAGCAGCGCGCTCAAGCAACTGGTGCGCGCCGGATGCGTCATTGGCGGCTTGTCCGCCGGTGTCTATCCGCTGGCGCAGTTGGGTTTGCTTGATGGTTACCGGGCCGCCGTGCACTGGCGTTGGCAGGACGATTTCTCCGAGCGTTTTCCCAAGGTTATCGCCACCAGCCATTTGTTCGACTGGGACCGCGATCGCCTGAGCGCCTGCGGCGGCATGTCGGTGCTCGACCTGTTGTTGGCGGTGCTGGCGCGCGATCACGGCGCCGAGCTGGCCGGCGCGGTCTCGGAGGAGCTGGTGGTCGAGCGCATTCGCGAAGGCGGCGAGCGCCAGCGCATCCCGTTGCAGAACCGCCTCGGCTCCAGTCATCCGAAGCTCACCCAGGCGGTGTTGCTGATGGAGGCCAACATCGAAGAGCCGCTGACCACCGACGAAATCGCCCAGCATGTGTGCGTTTCCCGTCGGCAGCTGGAGCGAATCTTCAAGCAATACCTCAACCGCGTGCCCAGCCAGTACTACCTGGAGCTGCGCCTGAACAAGGCCCGGCAGATGCTGATGCAGACCAGTAAATCGATCATCCAGATCGGCCTGTCCTGCGGTTTCTCCTCCGGGCCGCATTTTTCCAGCGCCTACCGCAACTTCTTCGGCGCCACGCCGCGGGAAGATCGCAACCAGCGACGCAGCAGCAGTCCGTTCGAATTATCGTCGGTGCCGTCGGAACGTGGCTGAGATTTGCTACGGAGTCGTCTCCAGCGGGTTACCTTGTGCATCCAGCCTGGCCGCGACCACGCCCATGTCGTTGCCGGTTTGCTGGTAGCGTATTCGTAGGAGGCCCAGGCCCTGTTCCGATAACGGGTTGCCGTCCAGATAGAAGTCCTCGCCGGCCTTGGCGCGCATTTCGAGAATATCGGCAGGCAGGTCGGTGATCAGGTTATTGCTGAGGTCGAGTGTCACCAGCGCGGACATGCTGAAAACGCCTTCCGGCACCCGCGTCAGTTGCGAGTCGGGTAGCAACAAGGTTTTCAACCGGCTCATGCGCCAGACCTCAGGCATAGTACCCAGCGGGTTGTCGCTCAAATCCAGGTCTTCCAGCCCGGTCAATCCGGCGAGACGCCCTGCGTCGGCAGGTGTCAGCCGAATCCTGCAGTTTTGCAGGGTGAGGTCGATTAGCTGGCGCATGTTGAATATCGATTCGGGCAACTGCCCCAGGTTGAAGTCGGCCAGGGCCATGGTCTGGAGATTGGGAAAGCATTGGAGCAGGCCATCCACTGCGGTCGTGGCGACGCCGCCTTGCAGGTCGATTATCGTAATGTGCTCGAACCGCGCATTGAGCCCGGGCATCGCGCCATGAATGTTCCCGGCGAACGCGAACCTATCGGGAAGCTCGGCGGGGTCTTGATAGAAGTCGCGTTGCCAGCAATCCAAAAGCTTCTCTTTGAGCGCATTGCGCCTGAGCTGCTCTTCTGCCAGGTCGATCGGATCCAGCAAGTACACGTCCTGCTGCCATTCTTCCAGGTCGGCCGTGAGCTGGGCCAGTTCGCTTTCCAGCCGTGACAGCCCCTCAGGGACCTCGCCGAGCGTACCCGGCAGGCTGAAAATGAATCGATTGGCGTCCCTGCGGCTAAGTGACGGGTAGAGCGCCTGTACCCGGCGACTCAATTCATGGGGGGCATCGACACTCATGTGCTCGGCGTTTTTCAGCGCATAGGCTTTCACTCGGTCGAGCGTCGCCCGGGAAAGTGGGTTGCCGGTGAGGTCGATCTTTTTGGTGACCTCACCCGGCAGCTCGAACAGCGCGGGAGGCAGGTCGGTGATGCGGTTGCGTTCGAGCCTGGCGGTGGTCAGGTGCGGACGAGTTTCAAGCCCTGCTGGCACCTGATCGATACCTGTATTCCTGAGTTTCAACTGCCGCAGCTCTGCCATCCCGCTTACATCGGGGGCCCCCCCGAGTGGATTATCGGACAGGTCCAGCATACGCAACCGGGTCATGGACGAAAGCGCGGCATGGCTGTTGGCTTCCAGCGTAATCCGGCAATTGTTCAATGTCAGTACGCTCAGGTTGGGCAGGCTGGTGATCTGCTCCGGCAGCGTTCGCATCGGTATTCCATTGATGTCCAGGTGACGGAGGCCGGGAAAGGCTTGCAGGAATTCGACGAGGCCCTGGGTGGTGTTGTCGCCAGCGAATCGCAGATAGGTCACATGCCTGAAGCGCATCCTCAGGGTCGGCAAGGGGCCTGGCATCGGTTCTCCCAGTTTCAATACATGGCTGGGGCTGTTGTGGCTGCCGGGAAACTCGTCCATGTCCGTTTCCCGCCGCAGGCATCGCTTGATCTCTTCAGCCCAGCGCTGACGGTTGAGTCTGGCTGCGAGATATTCGCTGCGGTTCACGATGACTCCCGTCTCGGGGGCAGGTTGCGGCGTATCGCTCACCCATCGGGAAAGGTCCACCTCCAGTGCCGAGTAGGATTGTTGCAATGCCACCAAGGTCGAGTTGGCACCTCCAGGGCGGCTTTCCAGAGACCTGACCAGATTGCGGATCTGCTCTGCATTGAACGTCGGAAACAGGTCTTGCGCGCGCTCCTCCGGCGTTGGTGAAGCGCTCGGTCCACTGGCCGACGCGCCAGGCCGATAGCCATCCATGCCGCCGGGCAGGCGCATGATTTTGCTGTCGTAGTGGGGTTTGCGGACTGGGTCGCTGGCCAGCAGTACTCGCATGCTGTCGCGGTCCAGCGGGGAGCGGCCGATGGCCTGGCGCAGGCGGTCGCCTTGGCCAATGTGGATGTCCAGCGCGTTGCGTTGCGCATCGGGCAAAGCCTGCAGCACGCTTTGGTAGATGTCTGTCGGGCCATGCAGTTCGAGACCGGCATCGTCATAGGGGGTATAAGCCAGGTTGTCGCCGCGAACCAAGGTCCTGACGATCCTTGCCTGGGGGGAACCTACGCTGTCGTGCACGATGCCCTTGAAGGAATAGGCGCGCATGTCCAGGCGGACGTCCGGGGACCAGTTGGGCAGTCGATCCAAAGAGTGCAGGACCAGCCGATCAGTGTCGGCCCCGCCAAGGTTGTCGATATACAGGCCTTCGTAGGCGCGAACGGTGCGGGTTTCCAGAAGCGTCCAGCGCGCCAGTTCATCGATGCGCGGCGAAAAGCGGTTGGCGCCGATGCCCTTGTATTCCTCGACCGTGGCGGTGCGCAGCAGCTCTTCGGCGACGCTGCGAGGCAAGCCCTGATAACGGTCCATCAGGTTTCGTGTCACGGGATCGGCGGGGACCTGCTTCGCGCTGTAGCGCGTTTCGAATAATGATGTCCTTCTGTCATCGGCCAGTTTTGCCATCTGCTTGCGCAACCGGGCCGTTCGGGCGCCGAGGCTGGTGGGCGGCAGGCCGGGTTCCTCGTCCAGCAGCGTCTTGATTTCCGGTTCGCTCAAGCTTTGCATGATCGTATCGAGCATGGACCCATTGTTCATCTGCGCTTCGGGGATGTCGATCATGGGCAGGCGCGAGGCGGGCGGATAACTCCAGACGACTTTTCCGGCGCCATCGAGAAAGCGCAGCCCCCGGGTCGATGGCAGCAGTCCATAACTGGTCAACAGTTGTACTTGGGTTTGCACATCGACGCGGCGATAAAGCAGCGGATCGTCACTTCCCATCAGGTCAATGAAGCGTTGAAGATCCTGGGCGATCTTGAAGCGCTCCAACGTATCGGCCAGCAGCGGCGGTGGCGGTTCGTTGTTGATGTGCAATTTGCGCAGCGCATCGAGGTGAGTGCCGCTGACGGTGAGCATCTGCTGGAGTTGCTCGTCGGAGAATGCGTCGGTCTGCTGGCCTAGACGGCGCACCAGCGTGGTGTCGTCCCAGGTCAACGGGCGGTCCAGCTCCGTTCGCCAGGCGCCGGCGCCATTGTGGCTGAGCTGTGGAGTGTAGGCATCCGCGCGTGTCGGGTGCTCGATCTGATAAATGCCTTCGCCAGCATCTTGCCTGACGACAAAACGCTGCGTGTCCAGCTTCAGGATTTTTCGGCCGAGGTGCTCATGCAAGCCGATCTGATCGGGGCCGGCGCTGCTGACCGGTTCGATATCCTGGTGGTAGGGTGTCAGGTCCGGGTACCACAAGCGTTGCTGACCATCAGGGTGGGTGACCGGCATCAGGTTGTCGATGAAGGTCCATAATTGCTTTGGCAGTGCCTGGCGCAGCATACCTTCGGCTATCGGTACGCCAACGGCGAAGCCGCCCAGCTGGACCAGAGTTTCCATCACGCTCATCAGGTGCTCGAAAGCCTGCTGTTTTAATCCTTCGGCCCAATCGACGATTCCTTCGAACGTATCGTCCAGCAGTTGGTAAGCGGCATAGCCGAGCATCAAGGCGCCCAGCGGCGGGAAAAAAGGCGTGGCGATGAACGCGGCGATACTGACCAGTTCGCTGGCAATCCTGGACAGGGCGTCCCAGCGTTTCCAGCGGGCGTTGCGGTCGGCGCTGGCAGTGGAAACGGCAATGGTTCGCGCGTCATTGAGGATTTTGTTCAGCTTGCCTTGATAGAGGTGCCGCATCAGGTCGCCTGGGGTCAACTGTGCGCTGAACAGCAGGTTGGGCTTATCGGCCGGGGTTTCTCGCCATGGTGGGCGGGAATCACCGGGAGCCGGTCGGTGCCATTGGATGGAAGCCAGCCGCTGGTTCAGCTCGAAGAAAAACAACGGGCGTTCCTGGTGTCCGACAAAGCGACTGAAGAATTGCTGGTAGTTTTTTTCTCGTAGCCTTTGAGTCAACGCCGAGCTGAACAGCGTTGAAGAGGCGTATTCCTGGATCGCGCCTTGGGGATCGTCGGGAATATAGGCCACCAATGGCACGGTGTGCTGCGCCTGTTCGAAGTCCGGGGCGAACAGCACTATGCCGGTCAGCGCAACGTCCATGATCTTCAAGTCATGGCTGCGCAGTGGCTGGCCGTCGAGCTGCATGCCTGGCAAACCGTCCAGCAGGCCGAGGACCTGCGAGTGGCTTTGCGCGCTGATGTCTTTTTTCATCAGCGCCAGGTGCAGGGCGGCCTTGAGTGCCGCTTCCTGGCTTTCGCTGACCTGGCGCTGCAGTGCGCGGGTTGCAACGGTGTCGCCGATGCCCAGTTGTTGCTGAAGGTGACGCTGGTACTGGCCGCCGATATCCAGTTCCCGACACAGCTGGATAAATGCCGGAATCGGCATCTGCTGCCTGATCGACGTCAGCGGTTTGAAACGTCCCGTCTCGCCTTCCTCCGAGCTCTTCGTGGTCTCGGCGACATAGGTCGAGTCTGGTTCGTAGGCATCGGGTTTTGCCTCGTCCGGTTCAAAGTTGTGCAAAGCAGCATCCAGCAACGAAACCTTCCACGTTCGCGCGCCACCGGAGGGGATCGGCAGCCATGGAATATTCAGTGGTACGTACAGCCATAACTGGGTTTTCTCGACGTCCAGCGTCAAGCCGAACTGAGTCCTGATCGCGGCTTCAAGCAGCGGCTTGGCAAAGGCATTGATGTCCTGCAGCGCTTGCAGTTGCTCCTTGAGCCCATTGCGTGCGCGCCACTGGGCGGCGTTCAAGCGCTTCATCTGCGCGTGCCGAGAGGCGGGTACGCCGAGCAGCCAGGGAGCAAATAGCGGCTTGGCCTGCCTGAGCTCAGTCTGTTGTTGTGCGGGGGCCTTGCCCACCCAGGACGGGATGGCATCAAGCATGTGCTGGTAATGGGATTTAACCGCGATGGCGGTGTCCACTGAGAGGTTGAGTGGCGGCATAACGTGGCCTTCAAAAGTAAGTGAAGGCGCCAGCAAAACAAAATTTCCCAAGCCAAAGGCACTACATATGTATAGCGCCTGAAATGCATGGCACGCCGCGCGGTGTTGCGTTATCTGCGGCGCGGCGTGGATGCGGTGTACACAGTTTCAAGAGCTTCGCGAGCAGGCTCGCTCCCACAGGTTTTTTGTTGTGGATACGGAACCTGCGGCAGCCCTAAACCCTTGTGGGAGCGAGCCTGCTCGCGAAGGGTGGCTCGCCGAGCCCATCGCTGCCAGGTGCAGACGAGTGTCGAATCAGGCGGGCCCGGGTGAGCGCTTCACTGGTCAGTTGGCGCCTGAGCTCTTTCCGCCGGTCGGCGATGGCGCTGTAGGCTCGGTTATACGTGCTGTCCGGCATTTTACCTGCGGTCAGCACATCAGCTTCAGGCACGCTCAACTGGCTGGCGAGCTCAATCAGCCTCTGTTTTTTTGCCGGATTCCTGTCTTCCAGGCGGGTGTTGGAGTCGACCCACTCGTGTTGCAGGTCCCGCAGTTCTTCTAGCTGCTCGGCCTGGTCTTCGTAGAGTTCATCGTTGGCCTGGAGTCTATCGGTGTAGGTGTCGCTCAGGTGAGTGTCCCAGAACTCGACATCAAGGATCTGATTGACCAGGCCGCCATTACGCTCACCCTCCTGCACCAGGCTATACGCCTTGACGATTTCCGGGTTGTTGACGTTCGCCGTGTTCCGATAAACCATGTGCTTCGATACCCACGGCAGCTCCAGGCTATTGACGAAACGAGCCTGATAGGCCGTGTGCACCTCGACCTCGTCCACCGTGCCGGGTTCGCCGTTGATTACCTCGCTGGTGAACCGCAGGCCCAGGCCGCCCTTTTCCACAGGCAATACACGATGCGCCACGTCGGCGCGGGCGATTTCGTAGAGCTTGTTGAGCCGTGCTTTGCCCCTGGCCAGGCCGATCAGGTTTTTTTCCAGCGTCGGCGCATCGCTGCCTGCGTGAGAGAACTCAGAGAGCATGGTCTCGATCCCCATGGCATTGAAAATCTGCGCCCCGGCATCTGCGCAGTTGGTGGGGGCGTCGGCCATTGTGAACAGCTTCTCGCGCAGCTTGGTGTCGTCACTGGCGGCATCTATGATTCGCCAGACCTGCCGAGTGAGCTCGGGGCGGTTTTGTTCATAGGCCTGTTGATCTTGTTCGGTCTCGAAAACGTCGTCGCTTATTTCCATCCTGGCAATCACTTCGAAAAAACCTTGGGAGCCGTGCTCATGTTCTAAAAGATCCCAGGTGATTTTCTTCGCCTCTATGTCTCGGCCCCGGTAGCCCTCTAGCCAGAAAGCACTGCCTTCGTCGCCTCGCGGTGGATACGTACGATTAGGGTCAAGGCCCCAGGAACGGCGGTACTCGGCGAGCTTGTTATCGCTTTGCAAATCGAGTTTCTGCCGGTCCAGATGGGTCTGGGCCACGATCCAGGCTTCGGGGGATGCGCCTTCGCAGGCAGGGACAGTGATTATCTCGTTGCCCAGCAACCGCAACTCAAAATGCTCGGGTCTTGGGCGCGAAAACAGCCCCTCAGGCCAGTCGGTGATCTGTGTCCTGTCCAGTATGAGCGCTTCGAGATTGGGTAGTCGGCTGATGTCGGGAGCGAGTCCCAGTGGGTTTTGGCTGAGGTTCAGAAAACGCAGCAACGGCAGCCTTTGCAGCCCAACTGCCGTGGAAGGATCTATAACGATCCGGTTCTGCGAAAGGTCAATGAATCTGAGGGTTGGCAGGGCGTTCAATGCCTCCGGCAGGCGTTGAAGATTGTTGCCGGAGGCAGTCAGGATCCGGAGCTTGGGAAAGTTCGACAGGAAATCCGCGCTGAGTGAGGACAGGTCGCAACCATCCAGGCTCAACTTTTTAACATGCGCCAGCTTCGTACTTAACGTGAGGTCTTCGAGCTTTACGTTATCGAGCGATATCCCCTCCAGGCGCAGTGTCGAGTCCTCTTCCAGGATAAAACCCTCAGTGTAGATGTGTGCTTTTTCACCCCGTAGCCAGGACTGCTTGATTTCAGCGGCGACCTCTCGTCGTGCGGCGCGGATCCTGCGGACCTCCATGTGTCTGGGAAGAGTGGAGACCCACTTATCCAGCTCATCAAAAAGCTGCTCCTTCTCGGTCTCCAACTCTGTGAGTTTTTGCAGTTGCTCCTCGGAGTTGAGCCTGCTGGCCATGTTGGCGATCTGCTCTTCATCTCGAGTCGGATAGATTTCTTTCAGCCGTTCAGCCAATGGGTCGACTTCGGCGGGGACGGCTTCGGCCGCAGGCCATAAACGGCTATAAATCGGCCCACGCAGCAGGGTTTCGGTTTCGCGGGCGGTGGAGGCGCCGACGGCTGGGAAATCCATTGCGGTGCGGATCTGGCGGGTGTTCTGGTACTGGTCGATAAGCCAGTGCTTGAATTTTTCGCCTGGCTTGAAGCGCGAGGTCAATTTGCCGAGATTTTTCGGCGGCAGGGCATTGAGCAATGCGTTGTGGAAACGTTTGGCCGGATGCAGCAATTGGTCATCCGTGTCACGCACTTCATATTTGCCTGGCTCTGTGCGCACCAGCACGCGTTTGAGCGTAGCGCGCTGCGGTTGATGGTTTGCGCGCAGCGTGCCGTCAATTACTTTGTCGCGGACTTCAATGTGGACATCGCTGATCGCGTCGGAAAAAGCCTTGAGGGTGTCGAGCGTCAGCGTTTCACCTTCTGGGGTGAGCAGGTCATCTTCAAGAAGACCTTCCTGGGCGCGGGTTATCCGGGTTTGTACGTGCATTTCCTCGGCCAGGTTCCGGAGTCGCAGGGGAACGCGGTTCTGGTCGGTCATAACGGTCTTTTCCGCAGGCGTTGCCGTGTCGAGCAATACCCGGGTCACTGGCGCAGGCAGGTCCGCAATCGTGTTTTCGATCAGTGCAGCTTCTGGCGCCTGCCTGGGTTCTTGTTCGCGGTATTCCTGCTCGAAAATTTCCATCTTGCGGCTCGCGGCGCGGTCGGCGAGTTTTTCATTCAGCCGCTGTGGCGCCTGTTCTTTCGGGGCTTGCGATCCGACCAAGTCGCTGAGGTGTTGCTCATCGAGACCCTCGACAATAAGCGGAGCAAGTTTTCCGCCGTTCAAGTCTGCCAGGGAGATCTTGAAGGTGTCGTCGGACGGGACGGATGCCCCGTAGTGATGAGGTGTGCCGGTTAATGTGGAGTCGGCAAATACCTCCAGGGCTTTGTCGCTGGGCCAGCCATCCAGTTCGGTTACCAGGGGTTCAAACCAGCCGCCTTGGGTGTCCAGCGCTTCGCCCGCGCGGATACGGCCGATATTCTGGTCGACAGTCCGGTAGGTTCTGAAGCGCGCCAAGGTATCGTCCAGCAAAGGCGGCATGGCTTCGTTTTGCAGATGAACCCTGCGCAAAACGCCTTCGTCGGTGCCGCTGATGATGCGCAGCTGTTGCAGTTCGGCATCGCTGAAGCCATCCGTCGCGTGGCCCAGGCGCCGCATCAGTGTCTGGCTTTTCCAGGCTTGCGGTTGTTCACCCTCCATCAACCAGGCGCCCTGGCCGTTATGTTCCATTCGCGGGCTGTAGGCGTCCGGCCGGGTCGGGTGAGTCAGGGTATAGCGTTCTGTTTCGGCGGTTTTGCTCAGGGCCAGGGTGTGCTGTGAATCGTCATCCGCTGCCAGCTTCAGCAAGATGCGGCTGTCATGTTCGTGCAGGCCAAGCGTGTCGGGTTTCGAGGTGGGCGGTACTTCGATCGGGTGTGCATAGGGTGCCGGGTCAGGGTTCCACAGCCGCGTTTTGCCATCGGTGGAAATCACCGGCTTGAGGTTTTTGACGAACGATGATGGTTTCGCGAGCCAATCCCCGACAATGCTGCCCCCTACGGCAAACCCGGCCGCCTGAAGAGTGGTTTCGACAATGGAGAATAAATGTTCAAAAGCTTCGATCGATTTGCCCGCCACCCAGTCGCGTACACCTTCGTAAGCGTCTTCGAGCAGTTGATAGGCCATCTGCAGCAACATCAACTCGCCGACGACCGGGACAAAAGGTGCGATGACAAATAGCGCGGCGTTGAACAGCGCAAGGCCGATACTCTTTATTCGCTCCCAGCGATCATGGCGGGTCTTGCGGTCTTCACTGTCGGTAGACACAGCAATGACTTTCGCGTCCTTGAAGATCTTGCTCAATTGTTTGCTGTAGAGCTCTTCCAGGAAATTCCCGGATATTTTCGAAGCCGAGTAGTCCAGGCTTGGGTGTTCAATCGGCTTCAACTCTTCATCGAATCCATACTCCGGCATGGCGAAGTCAGGGGCATTGGGGCGATCCTCGATGACGTGGAAGTATTTGCGTTTGAGGGCCCCGTGAAAACTGCCCAGTTGGTCGTGCTGGATAAAGCGGCTGAAAAACTTTTTGTAGCTGTCGCCGCGTAGTTTCTCGGTGAGGTGCGTCATGAACGCAGCCATCGATGGGTATTCCTTGAGAGGGACCTTCGGGTCGTGGGGGATGTAGACGACGACGGGGGCGGAGGCTGACCACTCATTACCGGGGGAGAAGATCATGGGGCCGGTCAATGGCGTCGAGAGCAAGGTCAGGTCATAGGTCTGCCATGTATTATCCCGGCCCGCGATAAAGGCCAGCAGCGACTGCAGGCTGCTTTTCTGGATGGCGAGAGTCAGGCTAGCGTGGTGCAGTGCGGCTTTCAGGTCCGCTAGTTGGCTGGCGATGATCCGGGTTTTGAGGCGCAGTTGTTTGCCATGGTCATCCAGGCCCAGCTCCTCCCTCAAATGGATGTCGTAGCGCCGACCGATATCCAGCTCCCGGCAGAATCTGACGAACTGATCGACCGGAAGCTTGCCGGTGACCTCGTCGAGTATCCTGAACCGGCCATGTGCGTCAGGACGGGTGATGAAGCCGGACTCGGGAAGGTGTGCATCCGCTTTTCCCTCGAAGGCCTCGAAGTTATGCAAGGCTGCATCGAGTACCGACACACGCCATTGCTTCGAGCCGTCCGTGGGCAGGTCAATGATTGGAAGTCTGGTCGGAATATAGAGGTTTATGAATGTTTCCCTGACATCCAGATCGATGTTGAAGCGTTGCTTGATGTGTTTCTTGAGCAGCGGCTCGGCAAACGAATGCACATCCAGTAATCGCTCCAGCTCCTTTTCGACCTCGTTACGTTTTGTCCAGCTGTCTGTGTGTGTACCTCTCAGTTCCTTGTGTTGTGCCGGCGTGGCCTGCTTGAACCAATCGGGAAGTTCGGGCCGGATGGTTTTCAATCGCTCGAGTTGCTTGAGCGGGCTCTTGGCGATCCACTCCGGCAGGGCTTTTTCAATGAGCTTGTGATGGGCGATCTTGCGCCTGGGAAGCACGACGGTGATGGGCGTGTTCATGGTTGATTCCGAATAGGTTGATGGAGGCCGATACCCGTGGGATCGGTACGCCAGCAAACCTGATTTGCGCAACGCAAAGGCACTACATATGTATGGCATGGGCGATGCCGGCCGATGCTTGAAGCAAATCTCGACGCTGTCGCCGCAAATCCTGCGCCAACGTTTAAACTGCGCCTTTGCGATGCTATTTGTCGCATTGGCGTAAACCCGCGAAAATCGTGGGTTGGCGCTATAAGAAGTTGTCGCTTGGCGGCAAGGCCGGGCTGAAAACTGTCCTTACAATCCTCACCAAGCTCGCCAGTTCCAGGCGGGTGTTCCTCTTCAGGAGACTCCGATGTCCGTTGAGCAAGCCGCGGTCCAACGCGCCGATTTCGACCAGGTAATGGTTCCCAACTATGCACCTGCTGCCTTTATCCCTGTGCGTGGTGCCGGTTCCCGCGTGTGGGACCAGTCCGGTCGCGAGCTGATCGATTTTGCTGGCGGTATCGCAGTCAACGTACTGGGCCATGCCCACCCGGCCCTGGTTGGAGCCCTGACCGAACAAGCCAACAAGTTGTGGCATGTGTCGAACGTCCTCACCAACGAGCCGGCCTTGCGCCTGGCCCACAAGCTGGTCGACGCGACCTTTGCCGAGCGCGCGTTCTTCTGCAACTCCGGCGCCGAAGCCAACGAGGCCGCGTTCAAGCTGGCCCGTCGCGTCGGCTTTGATCGGTTTGGCAGCGAGAAATACGAGATCATCGCCGCGCTCAACAGTTTCCACGGGCGCACCCTGTTCACCGTCAACGTTGGCGGGCAGTCGAAGTACTCCGACGGTTTCGGTCCTAAAATCACCGGCATCACCCACGTTCCTTATAACGACCTGGCGGCTTTGCAGGCGGCGGTCTCGGACAAGACCTGCGCCGTGGTGCTGGAGCCGATCCAGGGCGAGGGCGGCGTGTTGCCGGGCGATCTGGCTTATCTGCGAGGCGCCCGCGAGCTGTGCGATGCACACAATGCGCTGCTGGTATTTGACGAAGTGCAGACCGGCATGGGCCGCAGTGGCGAATTGTTCGCTTACATGCATTACGGCGTGGTTCCGGACATCCTCACCAGCGCCAAGAGCCTGGGCGGTGGTTTCCCGATCGCGGCGATGCTCACCACCGAAGCGCTGGCCAAGCACCTGGTGGTCGGCACCCACGGCACTACCTACGGCGGTAACCCGCTGGCCTGCGCGGTGGCCGAAGCGGTGATCGACGTGGTCAATACGCCTGAAGTGCTCGGCGGCGTCAAAGCCAAGCATCAGAAATTCAAGGCGCGCCTGGAGCAGATCGGCGAGAAATACGGCCTGTTTACCCAGGTGCGCGGTCTGGGCCTGTTGATCGGCTGCGTGCTGAACGACGCCTGGAAAGGCAAGGCCAAGGACATCTTCAACGCCGCCGAGCAGGAAGGCCTGATGATTCTGCAAGCCGGCCCGGACGTGATTCGTTTCGCCCCGAGCCTGGTAGTGGAAGACGCCGACATCGACGCCGGCCTGGACCGCTTCGAGCGGGCTGCGGCGAAGCTGACGCAAGCCTGATCCAGACTTGACCGGCCCCGGTGGGGGTCGGGCTTTTGTGGGAGCGAGCCTGCTCGCGAATGGAATCGCCTCGGTCCGCCAGGCAGATCGAGTCGTCTGCTTCGCGAGCAGGCTCGCTCCCACAGGAGGTTCACTTCAGTGTCCGGTTTTTATTCTCTGTGTATCGGCCTCACGGTCGAACCGTTTATTTCAAGTTAAGGAGTGACACCATGCTGGTGATGCGCCCCGCGCAAATGGCTGACCTGGGCGAGGTACAGCGGCTGGCTGCGGACAGTCCGATCGGTGTCACTTCCTTGCCGGACGACGTGGAACGCCTGAGCGACAAGATCGCTGCAAGCGAAGCCTCGTTCGCCGCCGAAGTCAGTTTCAACGGCGAGGAAAGTTATTTCTTCGTCCTCGAAGACACCACCACCGGCAAGCTGGTGGGCTGTTCGGCCATCGTCGCGTCGGCGGGCTATTCCGAGCCGTTCTACAGCTTTCGCAACGAGACGTTCGTCCATGCCTCCCGCGAGCTGAAGATCCACAACAAGATTCACGTCCTGTCCCAGTGCCACGACCTGACCGGTAACAGTCTGTTGACCAGTTTCTACGTGGTCCCGGAACTGGTCGGCTCGCCCTGGGCGGAGCTCAACTCTCGCGGACGCCTGCTGTTCGTGGCCAGCCATCCGGAGCGCTTCGCCGATTCGGTGGTGACCGAGATCGTCGGCTACAGCGACGAGAATGGCGATTCACCGTTCTGGGACGCCATCGGTCGCAATTTCTTCGACCTCAATTACGCCGCCGCCGAGCGCCTGTGCGGGCTGAAAAGCCGGACCTTCCTCGCCGAGCTGATGCCGCATTACCCGATCTACGTGCCGCTGTTGCCGGACGCCGCCCAGGAAGCCATGGGCCAGGTCCACCCGCGTGCACAGATCACCTTCGACATCCTGATGCGCGAAGGTTTCGAGACCGATCACTACATCGACATCTTCGACGGCGGTCCGACCTTGCATGCGCGTGTCTCGGGGATCCGCTCGATCGCCCAGAGCCGCGTGGTGCCGGTCAAGATCGGTGAAACGGTCAAGGGCGTGGGCCGCCAGTACCTGGTGGCCAATGCCCAACTGCAGGATTACCGCGCCGTGCTGCTCGAACTCGATTACGCGCCGGGCAAGCCCGTGACACTGGATATGGAAGCGGCCGAAGCCCTGGGCGTCGGCGAGGGTGCCAGCGTGCGCCTGGTAGCCGTATAACGCTTTACAGACGAGTTTTTCGCGGGTGGCTTGAGCGGCCCGTTTGAGGAGATAGCATGATCGTTCGTCCCGTACGCAGCAGCGATTTACCCGCGCTGATCGCCCTGGCCCGCAGCACCGGCACCGGCCTGACCACCTTGCCGGCCAACGAAGAGCGCCTGGCGCATCGGGTCGGCTGGGCCGAGAAGACCTTTCGCGGCGAAGCCGGGCGCGGCGATGCGGACTACCTGTTCGTGCTCGAAGACGACGACGGTCGCGTGGTGGGCATTTCCGCCATCGCCGGTGCCGTGGGGCTGCGCGAGCCCTGGTACAACTTCCGCGTCGGCCTGACGGTCAGCGCTTCCCAGGAGCTGAACATCTACCGGGAAATCCCGACGCTGTTCCTGGCCAACGACCTGACCGGCAATTCCGAGCTGTGCTCGCTGTTCCTGCACGCCGACTACCGCAACGGCCTGAACGGTCGCATGCTGGCCAAGGCGCGGCTGCTGTTCATCGCCGAATTCTCCCAGCTGTTCGGCAACAAGATCATCGCCGAGATGCGCGGCATGTCCGACGAAAACGGCCGTTCGCCGTTCTGGGAAAGCCTCGGCCGGCACTTCTTCAAGATGGAATTCAGCCAGGCCGATTACCTGACCGGCGTGGGCAACAAGGCTTTCATTGCCGAATTGATGCCCAAGTTTCCGCTGTACACCTGCTTCCTGTCCGAGGATGCCCGGGCCGTGATCGGCCAGGTCCATCCCGACACCGAACCGGCGCTGTCGATGCTCAAGAGCGAAGGCTTCAGTTATCAGGGCTATGTCGACATCTTCGACGCCGGCCCCGCCGTCGAATGCGAGACCGGCAAGATCCGCGCGATTCGCGACAGCCAGGCACTGGTGCTGGCCATCGGTACGCCGGGCGATGACGCCACGCCGTTCCTCATCCATAACCGCAAGTGCCAGGACTGCCGCATCACCGCTGCGCCTGCGCGCTTCGCCGCGGGCACTCTGGTGGTCGATCCGCTGACCGCCAAACGTCTTCAACTCAACGCCGGCGACCAGGTGCGTGCCGTGGCGTTGTCCGCCGCTCGGGAGACCAAATAATGAAATCGCTGTACATCGCGGGAAGCTGGCTGGAAGGCCAAGGCGACGTCTTTGAGTCGTTGAACCCGGTCACCCAGCAAGTGTTGTGGACGGGCAAGGGCGCCACGGCGGCGCAGGTCGAGTCGGCCGTGCAGGCGGCGCGCCAGGCGTTCCCGGATTGGGCGCGGCGCTCGCTGGATGAACGCATCCAGGTGCTCGAAGCCTTCGCCGGCACCTTGAAGACGCATGCTGACGAATTGGCCCGTTGCATCGGTGAGGAAACCGGCAAGCCGCTGTGGGAAGCAGCCACCGAAGTCACCAGCATGATCAACAAGGTGGCGATTTCGGTACAGAGCTACCGCGAGCGCACCGGCGAAAAGAGCGGCCCCCTGGGCGACGCCACCGCCGTGCTGCGGCACAAACCTCACGGTGTGGTGGCGGTATTCGGCCCCTACAACTTCCCCGGCCATTTGCCCAACGGGCACATCGTGCCGGCGCTGCTGGCGGGTAACTGCGTGTTGTTCAAGCCGAGCGAGCTGACCCCGAAAGTCGCCGAGCTGACGGTTCAATGCTGGGTCGAGGCCGGCCTGCCGGCGGGCGTGCTGAACCTGCTGCAGGGCGCGCGGGAAACCGGTATCGCCCTGGCGGCGGATCCGGGCATCGACGGGCTGTTCTTCACGGGTTCCAGTCGCACCGGCAACCTGTTGCATCAGCAATTCTCCGGTCGTCCGGACAAGATCCTCGCGCTGGAAATGGGCGGCAACAACCCACTGGTGGTGGATGAAGTGGCCGACGTCGATGCGGCGGTCTACACGATCATCCAGTCGGCGTTCATTTCCGCCGGCCAGCGTTGCACCTGCGCGCGCCGCCTGTTGGTGCCGGAGGGTGCCTGGGGCGATGCCTTGCTGGCGCGCCTGGTGCAGGTCAGCTCGACGATTGAAGTCGGCGCCTTTGACCAGCAACCGGCGCCGTTCATGGGCTCGGTGGTTTCCTTAGGCGCGGCGAAGGCGCTGATGGATGCGCAAAATCATTTGTTGGGCAAGGGCGCCGTGCCACTGCTCGCCATGACCCAGCCGCAGCCCCAGGCCGCGTTGCTGACCCCTGGGATCCTCGACGTGACCGCCGTGACCGAGCGCCCCGACGAAGAGTTGTTCGGGCCGCTGCTGCAGGTGATCCGCTACAAGGATTTCGCCGGCGCGATCAGCGAAGCCAACAATACCCAATATGGCCTGGCCGCCGGTTTGCTCTCGGATTCGCAAGAACGTTACGACCAGTTCTGGCTGCAAAGCCGCGCCGGCATCGTCAACTGGAACAAACAACTGACCGGCGCCGCCAGCAGCGCGCCGTTCGGCGGCATCGGCGCCTCGGGCAACCACCGCGCCAGTGCTTATTACGCGGCGGATTACTGCGCGTACCCGGTTGCGTCGCTGGAGACACCAAGCCTGGCGATGCCGGCTGCCCTCACTCCTGGCGTGAGAATGGTGTGAACCCCAATCGCGAGCAAGCTCGCTCCCACAAAGGATTGCGCAAAACCCTGTGGGAGTGAGCTTGCTCCGGGCGGCGATCCGACGAAAGCCGCGCCGCGGTTGTTACTTGATGTCTATAAAAAAACAGATTCTCGTGGAGCCTCGCTGATGAAATCCTATGAAGTCAACTTTGACGGTCTAGTGGGGCCGACCCATAACTACGGCGGGCTCTCGTACGGCAACGTCGCGTCCCAGAGCAACAGCCAGCAATCCTCGAACCCCAAGGAGGCGGCGCTGCAAGGCCTGGCGAAAATGAAGGCGCTCATGGACATGGGCTTCCAGCAGGGCGTGTTGGCGCCGCAGGAGCGTCCGGATGTGGCGGCCTTGCGTCGGCTGGGCTTTGCCGGCAGCGATGCGCAGGTCATCCAGCGCGCCGCGAAGGAAGCGATGCCGCTGCTGGTTGCCAGTTGCTCGGCCTCGAGCATGTGGGTGGCCAACGCCGCCACCGTCAGCCCGAGCGCCGACACCGCTGACGGCCGGGTGCATTTCACCGCCGCCAACCTCAATTGCAAGTACCACCGCAGCATCGAGCACCCGACCACCAGCCGTGTGTTGGGCGCGATGTTCGCCGACCAGCAGCACTTCGCCCATCACGCCGCGTTGCCCGCGGTGGCGCAGTTCGGCGATGAAGGCGCGGCCAACCACACGCGATTCTGCCGTGCCTATGGCGAGGCCGGCGTCGAGTTTTTTGTCTTCGGCCGCAGCGCCTTCGACAGCCGCTACCCGTCGCCACAGAAATACCCGGCGCGCCAGACCCTCGAAGCGTCCCGCGCCGTTGCCCGCCTGCACGGCCTGAGCGAGGAGGGCGTGGTGTACGCCCAACAGAACCCGGCGGTGATCGACCAGGGCGTCTTTCACAATGACGTGATCGCGGTCGGTAACGGCGAAGTGTTGTTCTATCACGAGGACGCGTTCCTCGACACGGACCGGATGCTGGCCGAGCTGAGCGATAAAATCGCCAAGGTCGGTGGGAAATTTCAACCAGTGTGCGTACCGCGTTCGGCGGTCACGGTGGATGATGCGGTACGTTCCTACCTGTTCAATAGCCAGTTGCTGTCGCGTGCCGACGGCTCGATGCTGTTGATCGTGCCGGAAGAATGCCGTGGCAACGAACGCGTCTGGAACTACCTGCAAGGCCTGACGGGCTCTGGCGGGGTGATTCGCGAAGTGAAGGTCTTCGATCTCAAGCAAAGCATGCAGAACGGCGGCGGCCCCGCTTGCCTGAGGTTGCGCGTGGCGCTTAACGAAACCGAACTGGCGGCCGTCAACCCAGGGGTTATCATGACCGCGCCGCTGTATGAGTCGTTGACCCAATGGGTCGAGCGCCATTACCGCGACCGCATGACCGAAAACGACCTGGCGGACCCGCAATTGTTGCTTGAATGCCGGTCGGCACTGGATGAACTGACACAAATCCTTAAACTTGGCGCGGTTTATCCTTTCCAGATCAATTGAAAGCGCGCGCGACCTGACTACAGTCAAAGCAGGGCGCGTTGCCTTATCCCAGACGAGAATGTAAAGACATGAGCGATACCCTGCAGCTGATCCTCGAAGACACCGACGGCACGCAACTGGAAACCTCCTGCACCCGCGTCGCGGTGATGTGGCAGGGCAAGGAGCTGTGGATCCAGCAGGACGGCCGTGGCCAGCTGTTGATCGGCGTCGACGTCGAGGAAGGGGACGCGGAATACGCCAACCTCTTGCTGCGTCCATTGGCGACCAACCTGGTCAGCCTGCAACTGGAAATGGAACCGGCCGACATCGGCGATGACGACCATGTCCATGGCCCTGACTGCGGCCACGACCACTAAGGAAACCGCGCTATGCTCGCCCTCGGCAAACTGCTTGAACTGACCCTCGCCGGCCGCGAACCGGCGGAGAAGACTCAACTGACTGTCGAAGGCGTACGGATGCGCTGGTTGAGCGAAGGCGCGTTGGAGGTCAAGCCGCCCGAAGCCCGGGACAACGGCCTGGACCTGCTGCTGTCGGCCGGTATCCATGGCAATGAAACCGCACCGATCGAATTGCTCGATCGCCTGCTGCATGGCATTGCCCGTGGCGACCTGAAGCCCCGGGCGCGCATTCTGTTCCTGTTCGGCAACCCCGAGGCGATCCGTCGCGGCGAGCGTTTTGTCGAGCAGGACGTCAACCGGCTGTTCAATGGCCGTCACGAGCTGAGCGGCGGTCCCGAGGCGTTGCGCGCCTGCGAGCTGGAACGGCTGGCCGCGAGTTTCTTCAGCGTGCCCGACCGCAGCCGTCTGCACTACGACTTGCACACCGCCATTCGCGGTTCGAAGATCGAGCAGTTCGCCCTGTACCCCTGGAAGGAAGGTCGCCAACACTCACGTCGCGAGCTGGCGCGCCTGCGCGCGGCAGGCATGGAGGCAGTGTTGCTGCAGAACAAACCGTCCATCGTCTTCAGCGCGTACACCTACGATCAGCTCGGCGCCGAGTCCTTCACCCTGGAGCTGGGCAAGGCCCGGCCGTTCGGGCAGAACGATGGCGTCAACGTGAACCCGCTGGAAACCCGCCTGCACCAGATCATCGAAGGCAACGAGCCAGAGCTGGAAGAAAGCCTGGACGGTCTGCAACTGTTCAGCGTCGCGCGAGAAATCATCAAGCACAGCGACAGCTTCCGCCTGAACCTGCCGGCGGACATCGAGAACTTCTCGGAGCTTGAAAAAGGTTACGTCCTGGCCGAGGACATCGCCCAGACCCGCTGGGTGATCGAAGAAGACGGCGCGCGGATCATCTTCCCGAACCCCAAGGTCAAGAATGGCTTGCGGGCGGGCATCCTGATCGTGCCAGCGACTGACGAGAACCTGGCCTAAAGCCAACGCAGAACCAATGTGGGAGCGAGCTTGCTCGCGATTGCGGTGCTTCAGTCAATGTTGAAGGTGACTGACAGTCCGCTATCGCGAGCAAGCTCGCTCCCACAGGGTCTCAGTGTTTCTTTAGACCGCTACCGCCCGCTGCTCACTGCGGCGCAACGCCCGCGTCTTGTGCAGCGTATCGGCACAGGTCTTTGCCGCTTCCTGGCCCTTGTGCACGAAGTGCTCGAAGAAGAATTTCTGATGTTCTTCGCCAGCGTGGAAGTGATGCGGCGTCAACACGACCGAAAATACCGGCACTTCGGTTTCCAGCTGAACCTGCATCAAACCGCTGATCACCGATTGGGCGACGAACTCGTGGCGATAGATGCCACCGTCCACCACCAGGCCGGCGGCGACGATGCCGGCGTAACGACCTGACTTGGCCAGCAGCTTGGCGTGCAGCGGGATTTCGAAGGCGCCGCCGACTTCGAAGAAGTCGATGTCACTTTCCTGATAACCCTGGCTGATCATCTCAGTGACGAAGCCTTTACGGCTCTGGTCGACGATTTCCTTGTGCCAGCAGGCCTGGATGAACGCGACGCGCTCGCCCGGATGGGTTTTGGTCTTGCTGTCGATTGCGGTGGGTTGCATGTTCTGGTTCCTGTTTGTGTGAAAAACAGGGCGTCATGAATCGAAGGGGATTCGAGGGTACGCAGCGCACAAGACAGTCGCAGGCGGCCCTTGGGTGTCAATCCCGTTCTCTCTTCATCCGGACTATGACCGTCGGCCCCGGAATCACACCGGGTCTGCTGACCTTGTCGCTGCACTGTAAAGACCGTGTAGCACCAAGCGCTCGCGGGCTATGCGCATTGCGCGCAATTACCGCCGGTGGGGAGTTGCACCCCGCCCTGAGAACGTTTTGCCGTCACGTTTTGTGGCGGCGCAGGTTTTTTAACACATAACCCCCTGTGGGAGCGAGCCTGCTCGCGATACGGTGTGTCAGCTAAATAAATGTCGCTGACCCAACGCGTTCGCGAGCAGGCTCGCTCCCACAGGGAACTGATCAATCTTCAGGACAGGTGTTCTTTTCCTTTCACCGGGCTTGATTATTCCTGCCCATGCCCGCAGTAATTGCCCTTCGAAAGGGAATTTCCCCATCTGAAACCGAGGCCAGATTCATGAGCGTTATCGACCTTCGCAGCGACACGGTGACCCAACCTTGCGCCGGCATGCTGGATGCCATGGCCAGCGCGCCGACCGGCGACGATGTGTATGGCGAAGACCCGACCGTCAATCGTCTCGAAGCCGAGCTGGCCGCGCGCCTGGGGTTCGCGGCGGCGTTGTTCGTGCCCACGGGCACCATGAGCAACCTGCTGGGGTTGATGGCCCACTGTGAACGCGGCGATGAATACATCGTCGGCCAGCAGGCCCACACCTACAAATACGAGGGTGGCGGTGCGGCGGTGCTCGGTTCGATCCAGCCCCAGCCCCTGGAAGTGCAGGCGGACGGCTCGCTGGACTTGGCGCAAGTGGCCGCCGCGATCAAGCCCGACGATTTCCATTTTGCCCGCACCCGCCTGCTGGCCCTGGAAAACACCATGCAGGGCAAGGTGTTGCCGCTGGAATACCTGGCGCAAGCCCGGCGTTTCACTCGGCAACATGGCCTGGCGCTGCACCTGGACGGCGCGCGGCTGTACAACGCCGCCGTCAAGCTGAACGTGGACGCCCGGGAGATCACCCAGCATTTCGATTCGGTGTCGGTGTGCCTGTCCAAGGGGCTCGGTGCTCCGGTGGGCTCGGTGCTGTGCGGCACTGACGAATTGATCGGCAAGGCCCGTCGGCTGCGCAAGATGGTCGGTGGCGGCATGCGCCAGGCCGGGATTCTCGCGGCGGCGGGCCTGTATGCCCTGGAGCATAACGTCCGGCGCCTGGCCGATGATCACGCCAATGCCCAGCGGCTTGCCGAAGGCTTGCGTGCGGCGGGTTATTCCGTCGAGCCGGTGCAGACCAACATGGTCTACGTGCAGATCGGCGAACGGGCCGAGGCGATCAAGGCCTATGCCGCCGAGCGAGGCATCCAGCTCAGTGCCGCGCCCCGTCTGCGCATGGTCACCCACATGGATGTCGGCGCCGGGCAAATCGACCAAGTGATCAGCACTTTCGTCGAATTTTCCCGCAACTGATCCTTTCAGCGGTCCGATTGACGGTTTCTATCGCATAACACACTGTACCCCACGCAAAGGGCCGATATAATGCGGCCCTTTGCCGTTGCTTCGTCTGTTGACGTTTTGCACAGGCCTTTGGCCGCAGCCTCCGTGGAAGAACCTAATGAAAAGCGCAGAAATCCGTGAAGCCTTCCTTCGCTTCTTCGAAGAGCAAGGCCACACCCGAGTAGCCTCCAGCTCTTTGATTCCGGGCAACGACCCGACCCTGCTGTTCACCAACGCGGGGATGAACCAGTTCAAGGACTGCTTCCTGGGCCAGGAAAAACGTGCCTACACCCGCGCGGTGAGCAGCCAGAAATGCGTGCGTGCCGGTGGCAAGCACAACGACCTGGAAAACGTCGGCTATACCGCTCGTCACCACACCTTTTTCGAAATGCTGGGTAACTTCAGCTTCGGTGACTATTTCAAGCGCGACGCCATCACCTTCGCCTGGACCTTCCTGACTTCCGAAAAGTGGCTGAACCTGCCGAAGGAAAAGCTCTGGGTCACGGTCTACGCCACCGACGACGAAGCCTACGACATCTGGACCAAAGAGGTCGGTGTCCCGGCTGAACGCATGGTGCGCATCGGCGACAACAAAGGCGCGCCTTACGCTTCCGACAACTTCTGGACCATGGGTGATACCGGCCCGTGCGGCCCTTGCACCGAGATTTTCTACGATCACGGCGCCGACATCTGGGGCGGCCCACCCGGCTCGCCGGAAGAAGACGGCGACCGCTACATCGAGATCTGGAACAACGTGTTCATGCAGTTCAACCGCACCGCCGACGGCGTGTTGCATCCGCTGCCGGCGCCGTCGGTAGACACCGGCATGGGCCTGGAGCGGATCAGTGCGGTGTTGCAGCACGTCCACTCCAACTACGAGATCGACCTGTTCCAGAGCCTGCTGGCCGCTTCGGCCAAGGCCATCGGTTGCACCAACGACAACCAGGCCTCGCTGAAAGTGGTGGCCGACCATATTCGTTCCTGCGGCTTCCTGATCGCCGACGGCGTGCTGCCTTCCAACGAAGGTCGCGGCTATGTGCTGCGCCGGATCATTCGTCGCGCCTGCCGTCACGGCAACAAGCTGGGCGCCAAGGGCAGCTTCTTCTATCAGATCGTCGCGGCGCTCGTGGCCGAGATGGGCGAGGCCTTTCCGGAACTCAAGACTCAGCAGGCGCACATCGAACGTGTCCTCAAGGGTGAAGAAGAGCAGTTCGCCAAGACCCTGGAGCAGGGCCTGAAGATTCTCGAGCAGGATCTGGCCGAGCTCAAGGGCAACGTGGTTCCCGGTGACGTGGTGTTCAAGCTGTACGATACCTATGGCTTCCCGATGGACCTGACCGGCGACATCGCCCGCGAACGCAACCTGACCCTCGACGAGGAAGGTTTCGAGCGCGAGATGGAAGCCCAGCGCGTGCGTGCGCGCTCCGCCAGTTCCTTCGGCATGGACTACAACAGCCTGGTCAAGGTTGGCGTGGCCACCGAATTTACCGGTTACGCCGCGACCACCGGCTCGGCCAAGATCGTGGCGATCTACAAGGACGGGCAATCGGTCGATATCCTGAGCGAAGGCCAGGAAGGCGTGATCGTGCTGGACACGACACCTTTCTACGCCGAGTCCGGCGGCCAGATCGGCGACAGCGGCTACTTGCAGGCGGGCAACTCGCGCTTCGATGTGCGTGACACCACCAAGACCGGCGGCGCGTTCCTGCACCACGGCGTGCTGGCCTCCGGCAGCCTGATGGTCGCAGCGCCCGTGGCCGCCCATGTCGACGCCGAGGTCCGTCACGCGACTGCGTTGAACCACTCCGCCACACACTTGCTGCACGCAGCGTTGCGCCAGGTGCTGGGCGAACACGTTCAGCAGAAGGGCTCGTTGGTGGACAGCCAGCGCCTGCGCTTCGACTTTAGCCATTTCGAAGCGATCAAGCCTGAGCAACTCAAGGCGCTGGAAGACATCGTCAACGCCGAGATCCGCAAGAACTCCCCGGTAGAGACCGAGGAAACCGACATCGAGACCGCCAAGCGCAAAGGCGCGATGGCGCTGTTCGGCGAGAAGTACGGCGACAACGTGCGCGTGCTGAGCATGGGCGATTTCTCGGTGGAACTGTGCGGTGGCATCCACGCCAATCGTACCGGCGACATCGGCCTGCTGAAGATCATCAGTGAAGGCGGCGTGGCCTCCGGTGTGCGGCGTATCGAGGCGGTCACTGGCGCTGCTGCGCTGGCCTACCTCAACGCGGCTGAAGAACAACTCAAGGAAGCGGCGAGCCTGATCAAGGGCAGCCGTGACAACCTGATCGACAAGCTGTCGGCTGTGCTGGAACGCAACCGCCTGCTGGAAAAGCAGCTTGAACAGTTGCAGGCCAAGGCTGCCAGCGCCGCGGGCGACGATCTGTCGGCCCAGGCGGTGGACGTCAAGGGCGTGAAGGTGCTGGCCGTGCGTCTCGACGGCCAGGACGGCAAGGCGCTGCTGGCGCTGGTCGATCAACTGAAAAACAAACTCGGCCGCGCAGTGATCCTGCTCGGCGGTGTCCATGAGGAAAAGGTCGTTCTCGTCGCAGGCGTGACCAAAGACCTGACTGGCCAACTCAAAGCCGGTGATTTGATGAAGCAGGCCGCTGCGGCAGTGGGCGGGAAGGGCGGTGGTCGTCCGGACATGGCGCAAGGCGGCGGTACCGACGCCAGCGCTCTGGACGCGGCACTGGCCCAGACCGTTGCATTTGTAGAGCAGGGCATTTAAGGCAGCGCCCCGGGTTCGCCAAGGCGGGCCCGGGCGCTGTCGAGATTATTTGGGCGCCCTTCATGGGCAGAGGCGGCTTTGAAATGGCTTTGATCGTACAGAAATTTGGAGGCACCTCGGTCGGCACCGTCGAGAGAATCGAACAAGTCGCCGACAAGGTTAAGAAATTCCGTGACGCTGGCGATGACCTGGTGGTCGTGCTGTCGGCAATGAGCGGCGAGACCAACCGTCTGATCGATCTGGCCAAGCAAATCAGCGGCGACCAGCAACCGGTCCCCCGTGAGCTGGACGTAATCGTTTCCACTGGCGAGCAGGTGACCATCGCCTTGCTGGCCATGGCGCTGATCAAGCGTGGCGTACCGGCGGTGTCCTACACCGGCAACCAGGTGCGTATCCTGACCGACAGTGCGCATAACAAAGCGCGTATCCTGCAGATCGACGACCAGAAGATTCGCGGTGACCTGAAGGCTGGCCGCGTCGTGGTTGTCGCCGGTTTCCAGGGCGTGGACGAGCACGGCAACATCACCACCCTCGGCCGTGGCGGTTCCGATACCACTGGCGTGGCCCTGGCGGCAGCCCTCAAGGCTGACGAATGCCAGATCTACACCGATGTGGATGGCGTCTACACCACCGATCCGCGGGTCGTGCCCGTGGCTCAGCGCCTGGACAAGATCACCTTCGAAGAGATGCTGGAAATGGCCAGCCTCGGTTCCAAGGTGTTGCAGATCCGCGCGGTAGAGTTCGCCGGCAAGTACAACGTTCCGCTGCGCGTTCTGCACAGCTTCAAGGAGGGTCCGGGCACCCTCATTACTATCGATGAAGAGGAATCCATGGAACAGCCGATCATTTCCGGCATCGCTTTCAACCGCGATGAAGCCAAGCTGACCATCCGTGGCGTGCCAGACACTCCCGGCGTGGCGTTCAAGATTCTCGGCCCGATCAGCGCGGCCAACATTGAAGTCGACATGATCGTGCAGAACGTCGCGCACGATAACACCACCGACTTCACCTTCACCGTGCACCGCAACGATTACCAGGCCGCTGAAACCGTTCTGAAAAAGACCGCTGGCGAGATTGGCGCTCGGGAAGTGGTGGGCGACACCAAGATCGCCAAGGTCTCGATCGTCGGCGTCGGCATGCGCTCTCATGCAGGCGTGGCCAGCCGCATGTTCGAATCGCTGGCCAAGGAAAGCATCAACATCCAGATGATCTCCACCTCGGAAATCAAGGTGTCGGTGGTGATCGAAGAGAAGTACCTGGAACTGGCCGTGCGCGCCCTGCACACGGCTTTTGAGCTCGACGCTGCGGCCCGACAGGGCGAGTAAGGCGTTGCCTTGAGGGCGCGGTTTCGACCGCGCCCTTTGTTTTTCCGGATGGCATGTCCCAAAACTGTTCTTTTGCGCCCGCTGGTCAATACTAGGCCTGTGGGCTGCGACCGTTTCGGTTGTAGGTGTCATGCCCTTTTTTTGCAGACTGTTGTTCCTGAACTGAATCGCGTGAGGAGAAAGGTATGCTGATTCTGACCCGTCGGTGCGCAGAGAGCCTGATTATTGGCGATGGCGAAATCACCGTGACCGTGCTCGGCGTCAAAGGAAACCAAGTGCGTATCGGCGTCAACGCGCCGAAAGAGGTCGCTGTGCACCGGGAGGAAATTTACCTGCGTATCAAGAAAGAGAAGGACGACGAACCAAGCCATTAATTTTTATCGATTTTTATGTTTGCAAACGGGGATGAAGGTGGTTAATATACGCCCCGTGTTGCGGAGAGCTGGCCGAGTGGCCGAAGGCGCTCCCCTGCTAAGGGAGTACACCTCAAAAGGGTGTCGGGGGTTCGAATCCCCCGTTCTCCGCCATTATTCGTTTAGTGCGCTGTCTCTGGCTTGATCGGTAAGTGTTTGAAATTACTGAAAAAAGCGCTTTACAAAAAGATTCGGCGACCTATAATGCGCGGCAACAAATGCACTCGTAGCTCAGCTGGATAGAGTACTCGGCTACGAACCGAGCGGTCACAGGTTCGAATCCTGTCGAGTGCACCATTTAAGAGTTGCTTGCAGCGATGCAAATAACTTGGCTACAACCAGTTGTGATCTGGTATAAAACCACAACTTGCACTCGTAGCTCAGCTGGATAGAGTACTCGGCTACGAACCGAGCGGTCACAGGTTCGAATCCTGTCGAGTGCACCAAACACCAAAAAGCCTGCGTTCAACGCGGGCTTTTTGCTGTCTGGGATTTAACGTTTCACGCAGCCTTTTCCATCGAACGCGACCTCGGTGCTGCGGCCGTTCCTCTTTTTGTAGGTATAGCGCGTGTTCGAATTCCGCACCTTGATCGTGTCGGGCCTGCCGAGTGCGCTCTCCACGTCTTGCTGGCTCATGCCAGCGATTACCCGCCGATCCATGATTGCCTCCCGGCGCTGACTGGCGTCGATCAGATTCCCGCAGTCGTCCTCCAACTGGCCAACGATGGTCGGTGCCTTGCGTCTGTTTGTGTTGCCGGATGTTTTCAGCGGCTGCGCTTCCGGCAGCAGCGGTGCGACGTGGCCTGGGTTGAATGAGTTTATTTGCTGTACGGACAGGATCTCCCCGGACGGGCAGCTCAGGCTCGTGAACGTCACCTGCCCGGCGCCGTTTTCGCAGCGATGCACGGTTTGTGCGACGCTCCAGAGAGGCAAGCAGGCTAAGGCGGCGAGTGGAAACAGACAGCGGTTTGCGAGCATCCGGGCTTCCTCCTTGACCGTTGGTAAAGAAGGGTAGCCGCTACATTTGCGCCGCAGCGTGTGTTTTCTTTTCAGAATAAGTCGTCGTAAATGCAGAGGTTCAGCCTGTGTTCAGGTTTGTCTCGCAAGCGCTTGTTCTTGCCACGATTTTTTAACGTTCTAGAGCGTCAAGCGGTGTATGATTGCGGCCGTCAGCCCCGCCGGGGCTTTGGAATATCTTCATGGACTTACCCAGTAGTTACTCAATATCGCGTTTTACCAATCATGAATTGACTGATTGATCCTTCCGGCGTGCTCCACTGCTGGGAGTGGAGTTCGCCTATGACCGAAGTAGAAGTAAAAAAAACGCAGGAAAGCCTTCAGGATCGCCTCGCTCAAGTCGTTGAGCTGCTGCATCGTCAGCGGGTCGTGGAAGACCTGACGCATCGCCAGGAAGGCCCTCATTCCGATCGGGTCGGGAACCTGGTCCACCGGCAGAATCTCGTCGAGTTGCAGCGCAAGCTCGATGACCTGCACTCGGCCGACGTCGCCTACATCCTCGAAGCCTTGCCACTGGAAGAACGTCTGACAGTCTGGCAACTGGTCCAGGCCGATCGCGACGGTGACATCCTGCTGGAAGTGTCCGACTCGGTTCGTGAAACCCTGATCGCCGACATGGATGATCACGAGCTGCTGGCGGCGGCCAAGGAGATGGACGCCGACGAGCTCGCCGACCTCGCCCCCGAACTGCCGCGCGACGTTGTCCATGAGCTGATGGAAGCCCTTGATGGGCAACAGCGCGAGCGTGTGCGCTCGGCGTTGTCCTACGACGAGGAGCAAGTCGGTGCGCTGATGGACTTCGAGATGGTGACGATCCGCGAGGACGTCAGCCTTGAAGTGGTCTTGCGTTACCTGCGTCGCCTCAAGGAGCTCCCGGGGCATACCGACAAACTTTTCGTGGTTGATTACGACGGCGTGCTCACCGGCGTGCTGCCGATCAAGCGGCTGCTCGTCAATGACCCGGAGAAGCAGGTTGCCGAGGTCATGGCCAGCGACACTGTGAGTTTCCATCCCGACGAAAATGCCTACGACGCGGCTCAGGCATTCGAGCGTTATGACTTGATTTCCGCGCCGGTGGTGGACAAGAACGGCAAACTGATTGGCCGTCTCACCATCGACGAAATGGTTGACCTGATTCGTGAGGAAAGCGAAAGCGAAGTCCTCAGCATGGCCGGTCTGCGAGAAGAGGAAGACATCTTCGCTTCGGTGTGGAGATCCCTGCGCAACCGTTGGGCCTGGCTGGCGGTCAATCTGGTTACGGCGTTTGTCGCTTCTCGCGTCATCGGCCTGTTCGAAGGCTCCATCGAGAAACTGGTAGCGCTGGCGGCGTTGATGCCTATCGTAGCCGGCATTGGCGGCAACTCTGGCAACCAGACCATCACCATGATCGTTCGCGCCATGGCGCTGGACCAGGTCAGCACCGGCAATACTTCGCGATTGATGCGCAAGGAGCTGGCTGTGGCATTGATCAACGGCGTGATCTGGGGCGGCGTGATCGGCGTGGTGGCGTACCTGCTATACGGCAGTTGGTCGCTGGGTGTGGTGATGACCGCGGCGATGACGCTCAATCTGCTGCTGGCGGCGTTGATGGGGGTATTGATCCCGATGACCCTGGCCCGCCTGGGGCGCGACCCGGCAATGGGCGCCAGCGTGATGATTACCGCCATGACGGACAGTGGAGGGTTCTTCATCTTCCTGGGCCTGGCGACGATTTTCCTGCTCTGAATGGCTCCTCAAAAAGCCCGCTTGATTGGCGTAATGCTGTTCACTTAAGGCAACCGACGAACCCGTGGCGAGGGAGCAAGCTCCCTCGCCACGGGTACTTCATTTTTTTCAAGTGAAAAAAAAGCCAGCACAAGGCTGGCTTTAATAATTGGGTGGTGATCAGGACGCGTCTGCGGCCATTTCTGCGTCGTGGGCAATCAGCGAAACGAGGGCGTTCTGCTGACGATGGGAAAGTTGTCGGAAGCGTTGAAGCAACTCGCGCTCGTGCAACGACAGCTCAGGGCTGTCCAGGCGCATGCTCAACTCTTCACCCAGTGCCCCTTCCTGAATCAGGCTTTGCTCAAGGCGCGCGATGATTTCGGAGTTCATGCTGCGGTGATGATTACGAGCCACCTCGGCAATGCGTTCCCGCATTCCGTCTGGCAGACGCACGACGAACTTGTCAGCCGTACGGCTGGAATAAATTGCCTGTTTCATTGGGCGCATATTTATTTAACCGGTTAGTTCAGGGGAGCGGTTCTCGGGATTGGCCGCAGGATGTCGATAGGACAAGGTCCGCAGCCAAATGTTCAACCTGAATTGTTAAGAGGCCCGCATGATGCCTCAAAATTGCCAGATCATTGGCGCCAATTCTGTGACAAATTCTGATCCGGGTAAAGGCGTTATGCCAGCACCCTTCGTCAAAAAATGCGGACTGGTTTGAAAAAACATACAGGTTCCGCATTTGTGACCACTGCATCGTGTCGTTGTGCCATACCGTTTGGCGGATAACCGCTACGGAGCACAATGGCGACTGTCCTTGCTTTGTATAGGATAGTGGCAAAATGCCGATTTACTAGGCCGACGAGCCGGGGATGGATGAATGGTGGCTGAATTCGCCAGGTCTGTGCTCTGCGCAGCGGCCCAGCCGCACCATTTGCCTACACTTATCAGGCAACGACGACATGACAAACGCGAGAGCGGCCGTTAACATGCACGCCGTCCAACGCACCGCGTTTCTCGCGGTCGACCCGTGTCTCAGTAGCTCAATTGGATAGAGCATCCCCCTCCTAAGGGGAAGGTTGGCAGTTCGAACCTGCCCTGGGACACCATTTTTCGCACCAGCCCCCCAACGCCGATCTACTCTCCCTTAACGGAACGCCATCTGCTGCCGATAACCCGATGAGTCTCCTTTCCTGACGTCCCGGCGTTGTGGAGCGGTGTTTCGTTTGTTTCGCCATTGAGTTCATTTTTTCTTATTTGCCTGGACATCCTCGATGCTGGCGTACCACCAAAAAAGTTTTCTGATCGTCGATGATTTCTCGGATTTCCGCAGTTCCGTCCGGTCCATGTTGCGGGAGCTGGGCGTCAAGGACGTGGATACCGCCGATACCGGTGAAGTGGCCCTGCGCATGTGCTCGCAGAAGCGCTACGACTTTATCCTGCAGGATTATCACCTGGGCGACGGGCGCAAGAATGGCCAGCAGGTGCTGGAAGACCTGATGGTCGAGAAGCTGATCAGCCATGAAAGTGTGTTCCTCATGGTGACCGCCGAGACCAGCCAGGCGATGGTGCTCAGTGCCCTGGAACATGAGCCGGATGCGTACCTGACCAAGCCGTTCAATCGCTCCGGCCTGGCCCAGCGGTTGGAGCGGCTCGAGCAGCGCAAGACCTTGCTCAAGCCGATCCTGCAAGCCCTTGACCGTGGCAAGCCGATGGAGGTGCTCAATGCCTGTATCGCCCTTTGCAAGCAGGACCCTCGCTACGGGCCGCTGTGCCTGCGTTATCGCGCCGATGCGTTACGCGACCTGAATCAGAACGAGGCCCTTGAACGTTTGTACAACTCCATCATCGCGGATCGTCCGTTGCCTTGGGCGTACGCGGGGCTGGGGAAGCTGCTGTTCAAGCGCGGGCAGGTGGGCGAGGCCAAGGCTGTCTATGAAAAAGCCTTGAAAGCTTTTCCGATGATGCCCGCCCTGTACGACGGCATGGCCGATGTGCTGGTGGCCGAAGGTGATACGAAGCAGGCGCAAAACGTGCTGGAAGAGGCGGTGCGCCTGTCGCCCCTGGCGGTGCGCCGGCAAGCGCTGCTGGGCAAGCTGGCAATGACCAACGAAGATTACGACACCGCGTCGAGAGCCTACCGCCAGGCGGTGGGGCAGGGCGCGCAGTCGCGCTTCAAGGACCCGGAAACCAACCTCGGCCTTGCCCATGCGCTGATCAGCAAGGGCAGCGAGAAAGGCCTGGATACCCGCACTCGCCTGGAAATCAACACGACGCTCAGCGCCGTGGCCAAGGAAAACCCCAGCGATCCGGGGCTGCAAGTCCGGGCGCGGCTGATGAAGGCCACGAGCCTGTTGCTCAACGATGCCGAAACCGCCGAGAAGCTCACCGAGCAGGCGTTGCAGCGCCTCGACGGCATGGAGCAATTCATGAGCGCCGAAGCCGCCTTGCTGGTGGCCAAGCAGTTGCAGATGCTTGGGCAGACTAGCGCCGGCGAGTCGATGCTGAAGAACTGCGCGGAAATCTACGGCGATGATCCGACAGTGATGCAAGGCATCGCCAAGCTCACCGATGACCCGAACATTCTCAATCAGGGCAACGCCGCCGCCGAGCTGAACCGTGAAGGTGTGCGCGTCTACAAGACCGGCGCCTTGCCCGAGGCGCGAGAGCTGTTCCGGCGCGCCCTGAAGCTGCAACCAAAAAACATCAGTATTGCCCTGAACATGGCGCAATCCCTGCTGCACGGCACCGATACCAGCGTCGAATCGGAGCTGCTCCAGGAATGTCGCGCCTGCCTGAAACTGGTGGGCATGATGCCCGATACCGATGCGCGTTTTGCGCGCTATCAGAAACTGCGAAGCAAGGCATTTGGCGATGAATGACAGCGAACAGGCTCTCGATTTTTCCACGGTGATTGCATCTACCGTGCACGATATGAAGAACTCCCTGACCTTGCTCATGCAGGCTCATACGCAATGGCTCGAGCGTTTGCCGGAGTCCGAGCGGCAGACTTCGGAGCAGGGCGTGATGGACTTCGAGTTCGCCCACCTCAACGGCCTGCTGGTGCAACTGCTGGGGCTGTACAAACTGGGGGTCAACCAGTTGCCGTTGCATCCGGCCTATCATGAGTTGGATGACTTCATCGAAGCGCAGCTGGCCGGCCATCAGGACGTGTTCCGCAGCCGCGGAATCATGGCCACCTACGAAGTCGACCCGCTGAGTCCGCTGGGCTTTTTTGATCGTGAGTTGATTGCCTCGGTGCTCGACAACATGATCAACAACGCGATTCGCCATGCTCGGCAGACGCTCTTGATCAGCGTGAGCGACGAGGCCGGGCAACTGGTATTGACCATCAATGACGACGGCGAAGGCTATCCAGCTGCGATGATCGAGCGTCAGGCCGAGTATGTGCAGGGCATCAACCACAGCTCCGGCAGCACCGGCCTGGGCCTGTATTTCGCCGCGAGGATCGCCGGTCTGCATCAGCGGGGTGGCTTGAGCGGGCGTACCGAGATTGCCAATGGCGGCGTGCTGGGCGGCGGGGTATTCAGGCTTTATCTGCCCTGAACAAAACCTCTCGCAACACTTCCCTCACCTGTGGGAGCGAGCCCGCTCGCGAAGGCGTCCGCCCATTCGATACTGAGTTGGCTGATCCACCGCCTTCGCGAGCAGGCTCGCTCCCACAGTTGTTTCAGTAGCAGCTGTTTATTTTTGTAGCTGCTTGATATTCCGAACAGCTGGAGCCTATTTTGTACGGGTTGCCGTTCGCGGCTCGCACATAACAAGGATTGCGTCATGACGACCGATGGCCAGCGTTCACTCGCACAGCGACTGACGGGCATTGATGAGATTGAATGTGTCACGCCGGATTTGAATGGCGTGCCGCGAGGCAAGGTGATGACCGCCGAGGGCTTCCTCGAAGGCCGGCGGTTGCAGATGGCGCGGGGCGTGCTGCTGCAATGCATCATGGGCGGTTACCCGCCGTCGCGTTTTTATGGCAGCGATGATGGCGACCTGGCGCTGGTGGCCGATCCGAAACAGATCCATCGCTTGCCATGGAGTCATCCGCCCCGTGCCCTGGCGATTTGCGACGCCGACGAGCTCAGCGGGGAGAGCTCGCCGCTGTCGACCCGTGGTCAGCTCAAGGCTGTGATAGCGCGCTATGCGGCGCTTGGGCTGGCGCCGGTCGTCGCGACGGAACTGGAGTTTTTTGTCTTCGCAGCCAATCCGGATCCGACCCAGCCGTTCCGACCGCCGGTGGGCCTGGACGGACGCCGCGAAGACGGCCAGTCGGCGTTCAGCGTCAGCTCCAACAATGGCTTGCGCCCGTTCTTCACTGAAGTCTACGAATGCATGGCGGCGTTGGGTTTGCCGCGCGATACGTTCATGCATGAAATGGGCGTGAGCCAGTTCGAAATCAATCTGCTGCATGGCGACCCTCTGTTGCTGGCCGACCAGACGTTCCTGTTCAAGCACTTGCTCAAGGAAGTGGCGCTCAAGCACGGCCTGACGGTGGTCTGCATGGCCAAGCCCCTGGCGCAGACGCCAGGCAGTTCGATGCACATTCACCAGAGCGTCGTCGAGCTGGACAGTGGGCGGAATGTATTCAGCGACGAGGCGGGCGAGCCAACGGCTGTTTTCCGTCACTTCATTGGTGGGCAGCAGGCCGGCATGGCGGATTTCACCGCACTGTTCGCGCCGAACGTGAATTCCTACCACCGCTTGTGCCACCCGTTTGCTTCGCCAAACAACGCCTGTTGGTCCCATGACAATCGTTCGGCCGGGTTGCGCATTCCGGCCAGTTCGCCGGCGGCCCGACGGGTCGAGAACCGCTTGCCGGGGGCTGACGCCAACCCGTACCTGGCGATCGCGGCGAGCCTGGCGGCCGGGCTGCATGGCATCGAAAACCGGCTGGAGCCAAGCGCCGCAATCCAGGGCGAATTCGAAGTGCCGGAGAATCTCTCCCTGCCATGTACCTTGCATGCGGCCCTTGAGCGTCTCAAGCGTAGCCACTTGGCGAAGGAACTGTTCGGCAGCGAGTTCATCGAAGGTTACATCGCGTCGAAGAGCCTGGAACTGACCAGTTTCTTTGACGAGATCACGCCTTGGGAGCGGCGCGTCCTGGCGGCCCAGGCATAACCAACCGTCGCATTCGGGCTATCTTCAGAAGATAGCCCTCACTCACCTCAAGGAGCCGCTCGGAACGCCGATGCGCCAAATCTGGAAACCTTTTCGAGCGCTTTATTTCGCCTCGCTGATGATGCTCATCGGCTCGGGCCTCCTGAGTACGTACCTGGCCTTGCGTCTGGCTGCCGACAACGTCGACAGCCTGTGGGTCGGTGCGCTGATGGCCGCCAACTATTTCGGCCTGGTGCTGGGCGGCAAAATCGGCCATCGGCTGATCGCCCGGGTCGGGCATATTCGCGCCTATTCGGCGTGCGCCGGGATCGTCGGCGCGGCGGTATTGGGCCACGGCCTGGTGAACTGGCTGCCGGCCTGGATCGTGCTGCGGATGATTGTCGGTCTCGGGATGATGTGCCAGTACATGGTCATCGAGAGCTGGCTCAACGAGCAGGCGGAGGCCAAGCAGCGCGGGGTGGTGTTCAGCGGCTACATGATCGCCTCGTACCTGGGGCTGGTGCTGGGCCAGCTGATTCTGGTCATGCACCCGGCCCTGGGCCTGGAGCTGCTGATGCTGGTGGCGTTGTGTTTCGCCCTGTGCCTGGTGCCCGTGGCGCTGACTCGGCGGATTCACCCGGCGCCGCTGCATCCGGCACCGATGGAGCCGCGCTTCTTTATCAAACGCGTGCCGCAATCGTTGACCACGGTGCTTGGCTCGGGGCTGATCGTCGGTTCCTTCTACGGCCTGGCGCCGCTGTACGCTTCCCAGCAGGGGCTTACTACCGAGCAGGTCGGTCTGTTCATGGGTAGCTGCATCTTTGCCGGCCTGCTGGTGCAGTGGCCGCTGGGTTGGCTGTCGGATCGTTATGATCGTGCGCTGCTGATCCGCTGCTTCGCGCTGATCCTGGTGGTGTGCGCGTTACCACTGGCGATCCTGTCGAAGGTGCCGGTGGAGGTCCTGTTCATCGCGGGATTCTGCTGTTCGCTGGTGCAGTTCTGTTTGTATCCGTTGGCGGTGGCGTTTTCCAACGACCACGTCGAAGGCGATCGCCGAGTGTCGCTTACGGCCATGTTGCTGGTGACTTACGGCGTGGGAGCCAGTATCGGTCCGTTGGCGGCCGGGGTGCTGATGAAGCTGTTCGGTAGCCAGATGTTGTACGGATTTTTCGCCTTGTTCGCTTTGGTGCTGGTGTGGCGGATCCGGCCGAAAGCGGTCACCAACCTGCATCAGGTCGATGATGCGCCGCTGCACCACGTGGCCATGCCGGACAACATGACCAGCTCACCCTTGGTGGCGTGCCTCGACCCTCGGGTAGACGAGCAGGTTGTCCAGGATCAGATGCAGACCTCGCCCAACCCTGACGTGGAGCCTGAGCCTGAGCCGGAATTGGAGCCGGTCACCGAAGGCGCGGAAGACGAACCGCCACCTTCGGATTTCACCCGGGCCAGGCCTTGAAGCGGCGATAAAAAAACGGGCAACCCTTGCAAGGGATTGCCCGTTTTTTATCGCCCGCGAAAAATCAGAAATCGTCTTTGTCGAACCGCCGGGCTTCACGCTGCAATTGATACACGAAGCGTTCGACCTGGCGCTGCACCAGGCCGCTGATGTTGTGAAAGCGCACGCCGGCGAAGGTGGTATTGATCCGCTCTTCAAAATGCAGGTAGCGCAGTTCGACCGGCGCGGTCATGTTGCCGAAGGGCAGGGCGGCGACAAAGCGTTCGTAGACCTGGCCCAGTTGCAGGCGTGCGGTAATGTCGCCATCGAAGCGCAGCTTGCAGCCGGTTGCGGAGATATCCAGCAGTTTGCCGTTCACCGGTGACTTGAGCTTGTCGCCACCCAGTTCAACATTCACCAGTTGCGCCAGTTTCAGTGCGGCCCGGAAGGCGTTGCGGCGCTGGTGGTAAACCACTTCTTCAGGCAGGGCGCCGCGGTAGCAGCGGCCGTCCTTCGAGTCCTGGATGGTCAGCGGACCGTTGCCTTCCCACGCAATGCGCACGCCGTCGTGAAAACCCTCGACCCGAAACGGCTCGCCGGCCAGCAGGAAACGCTCGCCGTCCCGTGGGATCATTTCGTCCAGGGCGATGGTGTTGGTCTCGCGATCGACATCCACCAGGTAGCTCTGGAAACGCTGGGTGCGCTCATGAAAGGTAATGATCAGGGGGTCGTGGCTCTCTTGCAGCATCCGCAGGTTGCCGGAGATTTCCAAGGGGGTGGTGAGGACCATGGGCGGCTGCGGAGCATCATCCGCGTTTGTGGCATTGAACACGGTGGGTCAATCTCCAGGCAAAATACGACTACAAAGAGCCAGCATTTTGCCAGCATGTATCGCGCGTTGATAGTGCGCAGGCATCGTTCGTTTCACGCCTGGCTGAGCGGACGGTGCTTGACCATTTTTGCGGTCGAACCGCGAGCGTCGTAGAGCGTCGGGATTTCGCCGCCATTGAGGATCCGCAACTGGTTGGCGGTAGCGACTTGCTGCATCTGGATGGATTGACCGTTGCGGGCGTTGGCGGCCTGACACTGGCTGAGCAGGTCATTGAGCACCGCGCTTTGCGACAACAGCTGATCGCCAACCGACGACTGGCTGGCCAGTTGCGCGAGGCCGTTGTTGTCAGCGGGCAGGTTGAGGCTGGCGAGAATCTCGCTGCGCTTGCGGCCATGCTGATCGAGCAAAATGATCAATGCCTGTTTCTGCGCCAGAAGATTTTCCAGCAGAGGCATATCCCGCCCGTGCAATGCCAGGGCTTCGGTCTGCAACAGCTCCAGCAATTGTTGCGCCGGGGCAAAGTCGTCGATGATCAATTGCAACAAATTAGTATCGTGCATGGCTGGCCTTGGGTCTTAAGCGTCCAAAAGCCTGGCGCTGGCATCAGCCTAGCGCTGGGCTTCGAAGTTGAGCAGTTTGCTGGCTACACGGTTGCTGTCGACTTTATAGCTGCCATCGGCGATTGCTGCTTTCAACTGCGCCACGCGGGCGTCGTCGACGACAGGTTGATCGCGCAGCTTGTCAGTGACCTTCTGCAACTGCTGAGCCTCATTGCTGAGGTGTACCGACTCCCCGTTGTTGACAGTGACGGCCTTGTCAGCTGGCTTGGACTTGTCGGTTTCGACGGTTTCCTTGCTGGCGCCAGTGCGCGTTGTGCCTGTCAGCGGCGAGGAGCTGTTTAAACGATTGAAATCGATGACCATGGTAAAAAACCTCTGGGTATTTGGACGCTTGCCATGTTTTCGGCCATTCCCAAAATAACTTTAGGCTCATTTATCAAATGAACGTGCGCACGTCTGCGCTTGCCTTTGCGTAAGGCACAGTCTAGGGAACACCGAGGTCAAGCGCCAGCCTGTCTACCCCCGTTACATGGCCACTTCCACGTGGCCGGGCGCTATCACCTGCGCCTTGATCACCCGTTTCGAATTGAGGTTCTTTACCCGAATCTGCTCGCGTACGCCGCCATTGGCCAGCGCCTCGCCGGGCATCCGCACGGCCAGGGTGCCGCTGCGGGCGGTAATGACGACCTGGTCGCCCTTGCGGATCACTTCGGCCTGCTCCAGGTGCACGAGGGTGACGACCTGATCGGCGACCATTGGTCGGACAAGTTTCTGCCCGATGGCCTGATCGACGGACGTCAGGAAACCCTGGCTGATCTGACTGATGTCGCGTTCACGCAACACCACGTCCTGCGGCTCGACAATCCCGGCGCGCTTGAGCGGACGGGTGGTCGTGACGATCTCGCGGAACAGCCGCACTTGAGCGGGCACAAAAACCGTCCAGGGCGCGGCGCTGTCGCAACGTACCTTCACCGTGACCCGGCCCAGGGGCCTTGCCGGGCTTTCCAGCGAGGCAGTCAATTCCTTGTCGCACATCGGCATGCGCAGGCGCGGGTCGAGCTGGTTGACTTCAATCTCGTAGCGACCTTCGGTTTGACTGGTTGCCAGGTAGTCTTCTACGGTGAATTCAAGAAAGCCCTGCGTGACGCCGATAAGGAGATCAGGCAAGGTAACCGGCACATCAGCGACGGCGCGTCCGCCGACCGCGAACAGGCAGACGGCCAACAGTGCACCGAGCCAGTGGCGGCAGTGAGTGGTCAGGCGTCGAGAAAATGTCGTTTGTGCGTTCATGCCGGTTCAATAGCAAGCCCCGTGCCGTTTAGTGATGAATGCGCGTCGGACACATTAGCGTTAGGTAGGAGTCAGGGCATGGCGGGAGTGATGGATTCGGTAAACCAGCGCACACAGCTGGTCGGTCAGAATCGCCTGGAGCTGTTGTTGTTCCGTCTCGATGGCCAACAACTGTATGGGATCAACGTATTCAAGGTTCGCGAAGTGCTGCAATGCCCTAAGCTGACCCTGATGCCGAAATCCAGTCCCGTCGTGTGCGGTGTTGCGAATATCCGGGGTGCGACCATCCCGATTCTCGACCTGGCAATGGCGACCGGTTCCGGTCGGCTGCTGGATCAGAGCAATCCGTTTGTGATCATCACCGAGTACAACACCAAGACCCAAGGGTTCCTGGTGCGGTCGGTGGAGCGCATCGTCAACATGAACTGGGAAGAGATCCATCCGCCGCCCAAGGGCACCGGCCGCGATCACTACCTGACGGCGGTGACCCGGGTCGACAACCAGTTGGTGGAAATCATCGACGTGGAGAAGATCCTCGCCGAAGTGGCGCCGACCCCGGAGACGATTTCCGTCGGCGTGGTGGATGCCGAGACCCAGCACAAGGCGATTTCGCTGCGAGTCCTGACCGTCGACGATTCTTCAGTGGCACGCAAGCAGGTCACGCGGTGTCTACAAACGGTCGGCGTCGAAGTGGTCGCCCTCAACGACGGACGGCAAGCGCTGGATTACCTGCGTCAGATGGTCGATGAGGGCAAGAAGCCGGAAGAAGAGTTCCTGATGATGATTTCCGACATCGAGATGCCGGAGATGGATGGCTACACGCTGACGTCGGAGATTCGCAGCGACCCGCGCATGCAGAAGCTGCACATCATCTTGCATACTTCGTTGTCCGGGGTTTTCAACCAGGCGATGGTCAAGAAAGTCGGCGCCGATGATTTTCTGGCCAAGTTCCGGCCCGATGACCTGGCGTCGCGGGTGGTCGAGCGAATCAAGGCAGCAGAATAAAGGTCGGGCGCGTTGTGCGCCCGGCAAGTCAACACAGTGAAAAGAGGCGGTATCTTGTCTACGGGTAATTTGGATTTCGAACAGTTCCGGGTCTTCCTGGAAAAAGCCTGTGGCATCTTGCTTGGTGAAAACAAGCAGTACCTGGTGTCGAGCCGTCTCAACAAATTGATGGAACAACAGGGTCTCAAGTCGCTGGGCGAACTGGTGCAGCGCATCCAGACCCAGCCCCGCAGCGGTTTGCGCGAGATGGTGGTGGATGCGATGACCACCAACGAAACCCTGTGGTTTCGCGATACCTATCCCTTCGAGGTATTGAAGAACCGAGTGTTGCCGGCGGCCATCAAGGCCAGTCCGGGGCAACGCCTGCGCATCTGGTCGGCGGCCTGCTCGTCGGGACAGGAACCGTATTCGCTGTCGATGTCCATCGATGAGTTCGAACGCTCCAACCTCGGCCAGCTGAAGATGGGCGTGCAAATTGTCGCCACCGACCTGTCCGGGACCATGCTCAACAACTGCAAGACCGGTGAGTACGACAGCCTGGCGATCGGCCGTGGCCTGTCGCCTGATCGCCTGCAACGCTATTTCGATCCGAAAGGGCCGGGCAAGTGGGTGGTCAAGGCGCCGATCAAGAGCCGCGTGGAGTTCCGCTCGTTCAACCTGCTGGACAGCTATGCCAGCTTGGGCAAGTTCGACATCGTGTTCTGCCGCAACGTGCTGATCTACTTCTCCGCCGAGGTGAAGAAAGACATCCTGCTGCGTATCCACAGCACCCTGAAGCCGGGCGGCTACCTGTTCCTTGGCGCGTCCGAGGCGTTGAACGGCTTGCCGGATCATTACCAGATGGTCCAGTGCAGTCCGGGGATCATCTATCAGGCGAAGTGATTGGCCTGGGTTGTAAAAAACGGGAGCCCTACGGGACTCCCGTTTTTTTTGCCCTCCGGCCACCACCGTCCCCCCGTGGGAGCGAGCCTGCTCGCGAAGCTTTATCCCAGGCGACACCAATGTGGCTGACACAGCGCTTTCGCGAGCAGGCTCGCTCCCACAAAAGAAATGCATTCATCCTGCAGAAGCGGCAGAAAAGCGGCAGCCAGCGGAAACCGATTGCCGCTTTTCTGGCATTGCCGCTTTGCCGATCCCCGCAAAGCCCCGGTTTACGGGCTTTTGGAAAGTGGCACGGTGATTGCTAAAGCCATCGTACGAACATTCTGGTCACCCAAAGGTTTCCGCCATGAGCATCAGCTTCGATAAAGCGCTCGGTATCCACGAACAGGCCCTGAGCTTCCGCGCCCAGCGTGCCGAAGTCCTGGCCAACAATATTGCCAACGCCGACACCCCGAACTACAAGGCCCGTGACCTGGACTTTTCCAAGGTGCTCGCCGAGCAGAACGAAAAAACCAAGAACGGCCACTTCGCCTTGAACATGACCAACAACCGTCATATCGAAGCCGAGGGCGTTGGCAGTGGCGACGGATCGTTGATGTATCGCACGCCCATGCAGCCGTCGATCGACCAGAACACCGTGGATGCTCAACTGGAACAGTCCAACTACGCGGAAAACTCCGTGAACTTCCAGGCCAGCTTCACCCTGCTCAACAGTAAATTCAAAGGGCTGGTATCAGCCCTGCGTGGAGAGTAAGTCATGTCGATCGCGAGCGTATTCAACATCGCCGGCAGTGCCATGAGTGCCCAGACCACTCGCCTGAACACCGTCGCCAGTAACATCGCCAACGCCGAGACCGTCTCGTCGAGCATCGACCAGACCTACCGCGCCCGCCACCCGGTATTCGCCACCATGTTCCAGGGCGGCCAGTCCGGCGGCAGCGACTCGTTGTTCCAGAACCAGGACGCGGCCGGGCAGGGTGTACAGGTACTCGGCGTGGTTGAAGACCAGAGCAACCTCGACGCCCGTTACGAGCCGAATCATCCGGCCGCCGACGCCAAGGGTTACGTCTACTACCCGAACGTCAACGTCGTTGAAGAAATGGCCGACATGATTTCCGCCAGTCGTTCGTTCCAGACCAACGCCGAAATGATGAACACCGCCAAAGCCATGATGCAGAAGGTCCTGACCCTCGGTCAGTGATAAGGGGCGAGTCACATGAGCGTCACCAATACCACCGGTTTGAGCCTCAACGAAGTACTGGCCAACTCCTCGGTCAAGACCAACACCACGACCGATGGCCTGGGCGCGGCGTCGGCTGCGGCGACGGGCAAGAAAGAGCTGGGCAAGGACGCGTTCCTGCAGTTGCTCGTCACTCAGCTGAATAACCAGAACCCGCTGGAGCCACAGGACAACGGCGAGTTCGTTGCCCAGTTGGCGCAGTTCAGCAGCCTGGAAGGCATCACCACCCTCAACGACACCGTCAGGGGTATTGCCAGCAACTACAACTCGTCCCAGGCCCTGCAGGCTTCTTCGCTGGTGGGCCGTTCGGTCATTGCCCCGGGCGACAAGGCGGTGGTCGACACCTCCAAGAGCCTCAACGGCACGGTGGTGGTACCGACATCGGTGTCTTCCCTCTCAATCAAGATCAACGACAAGGACGGCAAGACGGTGCGCACCATCGAGCTGGGCAGCCAGAACGCCGGCAAGGCCGATTTCATCTGGGACGGCAAGGGCGAAGACGGCACCCCGCTCGAGTCGGGCACCTATACCTTCGCCGCCTCGACCACCATCGATGGCAAGGCGACTTCGCTGGTCACCAACCTGCCGGCCACGGTCAGCAGCGTCACGATCAGCCAGACCGGCGGCGAGCTGATGCTCAACCTCGCCGGCCTGGGCAGCATCCCGCTGTCACGCGTACAAACTATTGGTATGTAAGAGCCGACTAACCCGGCAAAAAGGAGTGCAATATGTCTTTCAATATCGGCCTTAGCGGTCTCTATGCAGCCAACAAACAGCTGGACGTGACGGGTAACAACATCGCCAACGTGGCGACCACCGGTTTCAAGTCGTCCCGCGCGGAATTCGCCGACGTCTACTCGGCCACCAAGCTGGGCTCGGGCTCCAAGACCGTCGGCAACGGCGTGCGCCTGGCCAACGTTTCCCAGCAGTTCGGCCAGGGTGACGTGAACAACACCGGCAACGTGCTGGACATGGGTATCCAGGGCCAGGGCTTTTTTGTCCTGAGCAACAACGGTTCGCTGAGCTACACCCGTGCCGGTACCTTCAAGACCGACAAGGAAGGCTTCATCACCAACAGCGAAGGCACCGCGCGCCTGCAGGGTTATGGCGTGGATGCCAACGGCAAGATCCAGAACGGCATCCTGACCGACCTGCGCATCGACACGTCCAACCTGCCGCCCAAGCCCACCGACCTGATTTCGTCGACCATCAACCTGAACTCGACGGCAGACGCGATTCCGAAGACGGCGACCTATAAGTTCGATCCGGCCAATACCGCCACCTTCACCAAGCAGTTCACCACCCCGGTCTACGATGCCCAGGGTAACCAGCATTCCATGGACCAGTACATGGTCAAGACGGGCGCCAACACCTGGGACGTCTACACCCTGATCGATGGTCGTAACCTGGACGGTAATTCGCCGACCGACGCAACCACCCTTGCGGTCCCTTCGACCATGACTTTTGGCGAGAGCGGCGAGTTGCTTAAGGTTAGTACGCCGATGCCGTCGGGCGCGCCGCGCGAGAGTAGCGATCTGCTGCTCACAGGCTGGATTCCAGGCACCGTGAAAGATGGTGTGTGGAGCGCCAACGGTGCCGATGGCGCTGATACCATCACACTTTCCCTGGCCAAGACCACGCAGTTCAATGCTGACACCTCGCGGACGATTCCTACTCAGAATGGCTACGCCACTGGCCAGATCACCAACCTGACCATCGACGGCAGCGGCGTGTTGCTGGCGAACTTCAGCAACAACCAGACCAAGCCGATCGGCCAGCTCTCCCTGGCCAGCTTCACCAACGAGCAAGGCCTGCAGCCGGTAGGCGGCACCAGTTGGAAAGAAACCTTCGCGTCGGGCATCCCGGGCTACGACTCTCCGGAAACCGGCACCCTGGGTTCGATCGTCTCCAACTCCCTGGAAGAGTCCAACGTCAACCTGACCAACGAACTGGTCGAGCTGATCAAGGCCCAGAGCAACTACCAGGCGAACGCCAAGACCATCTCCACCCAGAGCACCATCATGCAGACCATTATTCAGATGACTTGATGCCGATGGTTGCTTGAAGCTGCACAAGGAGCCCCTCGCAAGAGGGGCTTTTTCATGGGTGATGGTTTTGTATTGTTTGTGCCGGCCTCTTCGCGAGCAGGCTCGCTCCCACGAGAGGACACATTCCAATGTGGGAGCGAGCCTGCTCGCGAAAGCGCTGGGTCAGTCAACACTTTATTCCAGACAAAAGAAAACCCCCGATAAACCAGCGGTCTATCGGGGGCTTTCCTCAGCAGGCGCCTTTCAGCGCCCACCCGCTCAGCTTATTGGCAAGCTTCGCAATCCGGCTCGTCGATGGCGCAGGCTTTTGGCACTGGCGCAGGGCCGGCTGGAGCAGCCAGGACCGAATCGTCACCGTGGTTGCCGCCAGCGGAAACCGCGTTCAGCTTACCGGTGTTGATGGTCGACTTCTCGGTGCTGGTGGCGGCCAGGGCACGGAGGTAGTAGGTGGTTTTCAGGCCACGGTACCAGGCCATGCGGTAGGTCACGTCGAGCTTCTTGCCCGAAGCGCCGGCGATGTACAGGTTCAGCGACTGAGCCTGGTCGATCCACTTCTGGCGACGGCTGGCGGCGTCGACGATCCATTTGGTGTCCACTTCGAACGCGGTGGCATAGAGCTCTTTGAGTTCCTGCGGGATGCGCTCGATCTGCTGTACCGAACCGTCGTAGTACTTCAGGTCGTTGATCATGACCGAGTCCCACAGGCCGCGAGCCTTGAGGTCGCGAACCAGGTACGGGTTGATCACGGTGAATTCGCCCGACAGGTTCGATTTCACATACAGGTTCTGGTAGGTCGGTTCGATCGACTGCGACACGCCGGTGATGTTGGCGATGGTCGCGGTCGGTGCGATGGCCATGATGTTGGAGTTACGGATGCCTTTCTGCACACGGGCGCGAACCGGAGCCCAGTCCAGGGATTCGTTCAGGTCGACATCGATGTACTTCTGGCCGCGCTGGGCGATCAGGATCTGTTGCGAGTCCAGCGGCAGGATGCCCTGGGACCACAGCGAACCCTGGAACGTCTCGTACGAACCGCGCTCGTCGGCCAGGTCGCAGGAAGCCTGGATCGCGTAGTAGCTGACCGCTTCCATGGACTTGTCGGCGAATTCGACCGCAGCGTCCGAACCGTACGGGATGTGCTGCAGGTACAGCGCGTCCTGGAAGCCCATGATGCCCAGGCCGACCGGACGGTGCTTGAAGTTGGAGTTCTTCGCTTGCGGCACCGAGTAGTAGTTGATGTCGATCACGTTGTCGAGCATGCGCACGGCGGTATTCACGGTGCGTTGCAGCTTGGCGGTGTCCAGCTTGCCGTCGACGATGTGGTTCGGCAGGTTGATCGAGCCCAGGTTGCAGACTGCGATCTCATCCTTGTTGGTGTTCAGGGTGATCTCGGTGCACAGGTTCGAGCTGTGGACCACGCCCACGTGCTGCTGCGGGCTGCGCAGGTTGCACGGGTCCTTGAAGGTCAGCCATGGGTGGCCGGTCTCGAACAGCATCGAGAGCATTTTGCGCCACAGGTCTTTGGCCTGGACGACTTTGAACAGCTTGATCTTGTTGTACTCGGTCAGGGCTTCGTAGTACTCGTAGCGCTCTTCGAAGGCCTTGCCGGTCAGGTCGTGCAGGTCTGGCACTTCGGATGGCGAGAACAGGGTCCACTTGCCGTCATCGAAGACGCGCTTCATGAACAGGTCCGGGATCCAGTTGGCGGTGTTCATGTCGTGGGTACGACGACGGTCATCACCGGTGTTCTTGCGCAGCTCGATGAACTCTTCGATGTCCATGTGCCAGGTTTCCAGGTAGGCACAGACCGCGCCCTTGCGCTTGCCGCCCTGGTTGACCGCAACGGCGGTGTCGTTGACCACTTTGAGGAACGGCACGACGCCCTGGGATTTGCCGTTGGTGCCCTTGATGTAGGAGCCCAATGCGCGAACCGGGGTCCAGTCGTTGCCCAGGCCACCGGCGAATTTCGACAACATGGCGTTGTCGTGGATGGCGCCGTAGATGCCCGACAGGTCGTCCGGCACGGTGGTCAGGTAGCAGCTCGACAGTTGTGGACGCAGGGTGCCGGCGTTGAACAGAGTCGGGGTCGACGCCATGTAGTCGAAGGACGACAACAGGTTGTAGAACTCGATGGCACGGTCTTCACGCTGCTTCTCTTCGATCGCCAGGCCCATGGCCACACGCATGAAGAACACCTGCGGCAGTTCGAAACGCACGCCATCCTTGTGGATGAAGTAACGGTCGTACAGGGTTTGCAGGCCCAGGTAGGTGAACTGCTGGTCGCGCTCGTGGTTGATCGCCTTGCCGAGTTTTTCCAGGTCGAATTCGGCCAGGACAGGGTTCAGCAATTCGTACTCGATACCCTTGGCGACATAGGCCGGCAGGGCCTTGGCGTACAGGTCGGCCATTTCGTGGTGGGTCGCGCTCTCGGCGACTTCCAGGAAGCTCAGGCCTTCGGCGCGCAGGGTGTCCATCAGCAGGCGGGCGGTCACGAACGAGTAGTTCGGCTCGCGCTCTACCAGGGTGCGGGCGGTCATCACCAGCGCGGTGTTGACGTCCTTGAGGGCGACGCCGTCATAGAGGTTCTTCAGGGTTTCGCGCTGGATCAGGTCGCCGTCGACTTCTTCCAGGCCTTCGCAGGCTTCGGTGACGATGGTGTTCAGGCGGCCCATGTCCAGCGGCGCCAGGCTGCCGTCGGCGCGGGCGATGCGGATCGATGGGTGGGCCTGGACCGGTGCGTCGGCCGGCGCGCGGATGGCGCGTTCCTTGGCGCGGGAGTCACGGTAGATCACATAGTCGCGGGCGACTTTCTGCTCGCCGGCACGCATCAGGGCCAGTTCGACCTGGTCCTGGATTTCTTCGATGTGGATGGTGCCGCCCGACGGCATGCGACGCTTGAAGGTCGCGGTGACCTGTTCGGTCAGGCGGGCCACGGTGTCGTGGATTCGCGACGAGGCGGCAGCGGTGCCGCCCTCAACTGCGAGGAACGCTTTGGTGATGGCGACGGTGATCTTGTCATCGGTGTAAGGAACGACAGTCCCGTTACGCTTGATCACGCGCAGCTGGCCAGGCGCGGTGGCGGACAGATCCGGGCTCGAATCAGCGGCCAGCGGCGCGGTGCCCTGCGGGTTCTCGCGAGTTGTGTCGGTGTGCATGGGTGTCTCCACGTTCTCTATGTTTATTTGGGCACCATCACGGTGCCCACCGTTCCGTCCTGAAGCACTACAACCGGCTGGCGCCGGGTATAACAACTTCGGGACAGTAGGAAGCGGGCCGGTGGCGCCGCTTCCATCCGAAGTTCTCGGGTCGCGAGCCTGGGCTCGAAACCGGGTTTGCCAAGGTGGGCAGCAAAGGACTGCAACACCCGTACCGTTCCGGTCGTTTTCGACCTTGGAAACAGTTGCCATCCGCAGGGGCGGTCTGGGTTTGGAAAAATGCGCTGTTGCAGCAAGACAGAGGCAAGAAAAGCGCTTGAATTCTCTATCCGACTTGTGTTTGGTTTTTGGCCTGAAACCCTACATGTAGGGTTTTTTGCGCGGCGGGCTACAAGATAATGCGTTTTTGGGGATGAATCAACGTGCTACCTGTGGATAAGCCTGTGCGTAATTTGTGTGCGAAACGTGGAACTGCTCTGTAGGCCGCGACCTTGCTGGAGCGAGCCTTTTTTCAACGATTTCGAGCGGCCGAAAACAGCTTGGTGTTTTTGCGGGCGCGCACGTTACCACACACATCCGGCTCGACCGAACGCATTTGTCCGCTTGTTTTCCATGCAGCCGCCGTTTATACAATCGGCCGGTGCATGAGCGCGATGATCCTCCTTTGATATGACAAAAAGATGGGAGGACGCAGGTTTCCCACTGGGCACTGTTGTGGCGAGGGAGCTTGCTCCCGCAGGGTTGCGTAGCGGCCCCAGAATTTTACGGTCGCTGCGCAACCGAGCGGGAGCAGGCTCCCTCGCCACAGGGTGAGCGTTCATCCTTTCTTTTTATAGCTACAACAAGACGAGGCCCCTCCGTGGAACAAGAAGCCTGGCAGATATTGATTGTCGAGGATGACCAGCGCCTGGCCGAGCTGACCCGCGAATACCTGGAAAGCAACGGCCTGCGCGTCGCCATCGAGGGCAACGGCGCGGTGGCGGCCCAGCGGATCATCGACGAGCAGCCGGACCTGGTCATTCTCGACCTGATGCTGCCCGGCGAAGATGGCTTGAGCATCTGTCGCAAGGCGCGCGAGCACTACGACGGGCCGATCCTGATGCTCACCGCGCGGGCTGACGACACCGACCAGATCCAGGGCCTGGACCTGGGCGCCGACGACTATGTCTGCAAGCCGGTGCGCCCGCGCGTCCTGTTGGCCCGCATCCAGGCCCTGTTGCGGCGTAGCGAGCCGGAGCCGTCCGCAGCGCCGAAGCAGCGGCGCCTGGAGTTCGGCCCGTTGGTGGTGGACAACGCCTTGCGCGAAGCCTGGCTGCAGGGCAACGGTATCGAGCTGACCAGCGCCGAATTCGACCTGCTCTGGCTGCTGGTGTCCAACGCCGGGCGCATCCTGTCCCGCGAGGAAATCTTCACCGCCCTGCGCGGTATCGGCTATGACGGCCAGGATCGCTCCATCGACGTGCGCATCTCGCGCATCCGTCCGAAGATCGGCGACGACCCGGACCATCCTCGATTGATCAAGACCATCCGCAGCAAAGGCTACCTGTTCGTCCCTGAAGCCTGCGTAGACGCGACCCCGTGAACTCCATCTTCCTGCGCATCTATGGCGGCATGTGCGCGGCACTGGTGCTGGTGGCGGTGCTTGGCGTGCTGGCGCTGCACCTGCTCAACCAGACGCGCGGCGAGCAATACCGCGAGCGCCTGGCCCATGGCACGTTTTCCTTGATGGCCGACAACCTGCGACCGATGAACGACACCGAACGACGCCGGGCCCTGGCGGTGTGGGAGCGCCTGCTGGGCATTCCGCTGGCGTTGCAGACGTTCAGCCAGACCGACCTCGACCTGGGCCAGCGCACCCGGGTATTGCGCGGGCAGGTCCTGGTGGAGCAGATCGGGCCGCATGCGGCGAAGGTTTATCGGCTGGTCAGCGATGGCGAGCAGTTGACCCTGGTCGGGGAGGTTCGCCAGATCAGCGAGCAACTGGCCCGGGCGACCATTTACCTGTTGGCCGACGAACTGGTGCGCTATCCGGTAGCCGAGCAACCCGAGCGGCTGGCGCAACTCAAGCAGGAAAAAGGCTTCGGTTTCGACCTGCGCCTGATGACTGTCGAGCAGGCGGACATGGACGACGACCAGCGCCGGCGGGTGGCCGAGGGCGACACGGTGATGGCCCTGGGCAAGGGCGCCGACTCGATCCGGGTGTTCGCCGGCATGGTGGGGACGCCGTGGGTGCTGGAAATCGGCCCGCTGTACCAGATGAATCCGTACCCGCCCGAGTGGCTGGTGCTGATCGCCGCGCTCGGGTTGAGCCTGATCGGCCTGATTGTCTATCTGCTGGTGCGCCAGCTGGAGCGGCGTCTGCGTGGCCTGGAGTCGGCCGCGACCCAGATCGCCCAGGGTAGCCTGGAGACCCGCGTACCCGCTCGGGGTGCTGACTCGGTCGGGCGCCTGGCCGCAGCGTTCAACGGCATGGCCGAGCACTTGCAGCAACTGCTGGCGATCCAGCGCGAGTTGGTGCGCGCGGTGTCCCATGAACTGCGTACACCGGTGGCGCGCCTGCGCTTCGGCCTGGAAATGCTCGGCAGCGCCAGCACGCCCGAGGCCCGGGACAAGTACCTGGCCGGCATGGATCACGACATTGAAGACCTGGATCGGCTGGTGGATGAAATGCTCACGTATGCGCGGCTGGAGCAAGGGTCGCCGGCGTTGAATTTCCAACGGGTCGACCTGGATGCGCTGGTCAACCAGGTCATCGAAGAACTGGGCCCGTTGCGCGCCGGGGTTACCGTGGAGCGCGGTCTGTGCCTGTCCGCCGCCGATTGCGACGGCGCCTGGGTCGAGGCCGAGCCACGCTTTTTGCATCGGGCGTTGCAGAACCTGGTAGGGAATGCCATGCGCCACGCCAGATCCCAGGTGACCGTCAGTTACCAGGTCGGCCAATTGCGCTGTCGGGTCGATGTCGAGGATGACGGCCCGGGCGTACCGGAGGCGGCCTGGGAGCGGGTGTTCAAGCCATTCCTGCGCCTGGACGACAGCCGCGCACGCGCGTCGGGCGGCCATGGGCTGGGGCTGTCGATTGTGCGGCGGATCATCCATTGGCACGACGGCCGGGCGCTGATCGGCAAGAGCAAGCGCTTGGGCGGGGCGTGTTTCAGCTTGAGCTGGCCGAGGCATCAGGATCGGTCTTGAAATATGGGGTGCCCGACCTGCCGTCATCGCGAGCAAGCTCGCTCCCACAGTAGATCTGGTGAACACCAATGCCGTGCCCAACCCCGAATCCATGTGGGAGCCTGCTCGCGAAGAGGTCCCCGAAAGTCTCCCACATTGAAATGCATCCCACCTGTGGGAGCGAGCTTGCTCGCGATGAGGCCCTGTAAAGCGCCAGAAATCTCAGGCCTTGACGCCCACCAGGCTCAACAGCTGCCCATCCTTCACCCCAAACTGCCCCTGCAGCTCACTGCCATGGCGCCACTCGGTCGACAGATCGGTCAATAACCGCAGCCGCGCTTGCCCGGAGTGGGACCACTCGACTATTTCGGCATGCTCGAAGTAGAAACGCTGCCCGACGATGGGGTACAGCGCCTTGAACAGGCTTTCTTTCATCGAAAAAGTCAGGGTGACCAGCAATGCGCGATCATCCTGCGGCGCGGTGGCCATGCGCAGCAGTTCCGCCGGGGTGAGGATTTCACCGGCCAGGCGCTCGGCGCGTTCGGGGTCGAGGAGGTTTTCCAGATCCATGCCCAGCCCTTGCCAATCCCGTTTTTGCGCGACGATTGCCGCGGCCCGGCCGGTGCTGTGGGTGATCGAGCCGCTGACATGGGCCGACCACACCGGGGCGCGGTCCTCGCCGATGGCCGGCACGTCGGCCTGACCGTCGAGGCGCAGCAGTGCCGCCCGGGCACAGATCCGCCCGGCGAGAAACTCCGCCTGACGCTTGGCGACCGAACGCCGGATGCTCGCCGGAGGCTCGATGGCGCTGTTGGGAAAATCGTCAGCGACAAGCAACAGCGGATCGAAGCGAGTACTGAGCAGCACCGTATCGGGCAGGGCGTCAGGCAGCAGCCATTGGTCATCCAGGGGCGAACAGCAGGCGGGCAGGGCAGGGAGTGGGTTCATGCCGGGCATTTTGCCGGGTTGGCTTGCGCCTGGGTAGTGGCAGGGGCTGTGAGCGAGGAGGCTTTTGTGGCGAGGGAGCTTGCTCCCGCTGGGCGGGCTGGCGCTCCAGCGCGAAGCGGCCCTGAAATCTTGCGGTCGCTGCGCAACCGAGCGGGAGCAAGCTCCCTCGCCACGGGTGATGGTTTCAGCTGAAAGACCCGCCGTCAGTTGAAAATCTTCTTGAAGAACTTCTGCATATCCGCCCACGACTTCTCGTCAGCTTCCTTGTTGTAGGCGATGTCCGGCCCACCATGGCCGCCATGGCTCAGGCGGTCGGCGTCGGGGTTGCTGAAGCCGTGCTTGGCGCCTTCCAGGCTGACAAACCTGTAGTCGGCGCCGGCCTTGTCCATCTCGCTCTTGAACGCGGTGACGTTGTCTTCGGTGACCATGCTGTCCAGCGCGCCGTGCTCCACCAGGATCCTGGCCTTGACGCTGCCGGGGGTGGCCGGCGTGTTGGTGACCAGCGCGCCGTGGAAACTCACCACGCCGGCCAGTGGAACGCCTTGGCGCGCCGCGTCCAGCACCACCTTGCCGCCGAAGCAGTAGCCGATGGCGGCGAGTTTGTCCGGGTCGGTCTGCGGTTGTTTCTTCAACAGGTCGAGGCCGGCCTGGAAGCGCGCGCTGGCCGCCTTGCCATCCTTGAGCGCGGCCTGCATGAAGGCCAGGGCGTCCTTCGGATGCTCGGTGTTCTTGCCGTCGCCGTACATGTCGATGGCCAGGGCGCTGTAGCCCAGGCCGGCGAGGTCACGGGCGCGGCGCTTGGCATAGTCGTTCAGGCCCCACCATTCATGCACTACCACCACGCCGGGGCGCGGGCCTTTGACCGCGTCGTCATAGGCGTAGTAGCCGATCAGCTTCGTGCCGTCGGCACTGGTGTAGGGGATCTCCTGGGTCTGGATGGCGGCGTGGCTCGCGCCGCTCAAGGCCAGAAGTACAACAGCAAGCAACCTGCGCATGATCGATCTCCTTAAAAAGTTTGTTGGAACAGACTAGCCGATTCATTCAGCCCAGGTTCAGAGAACGTTCAAGAGGGGTTCAGGGACCCCTGGATATCGTGGCTGCGACTTCACACAACCACCGCATCACAAGGAACCTGACCATGACTCATATGAAAAAACTGCTGCTGGCCTTCACCGTGCTGGGCGCCAGCGCCCTGGCCCATGCCGATGACAACTTCGCCGGCCTGACCCTCGGCCAGACCAGCGACAAGGTCAAGAAATCCAATGCCCTGGACAGCGCGCTGAACAACCCGAACGCCGACGGTATCATCGGCAAGGACACCACCTACGGCCTGCGCCTGGGTCGGCAGAATGACCAGGGCCGCTACTACGCCACCTACGACAACGTATCGGGCACCCACAACGGAATCAAGCTGCGCCAGGAGAACCTGCTGGGCAGCTACGATCTGTTCTATCCGGTGACCGCCAGCACCAAATTGTTCGGAGGTGGCACGGCGGGGCTGACCAAGTTGACCCAGGATTCCCCAGGCTTCAGCCGCGACAGCGATATCGGTTATGCCGTTGGCCTGCAAGGCGGCGTGCTGCAGCAGATTTCGCAAAACACCTCGGTGGAACTGGGTTACCGTTACCTGCGCAGCAATGCCAGCACCGAGATGAGCCCGCGCGATGGCGCCAAGGTGGGATCGCTGGACCTGACCAGCAGCGCCCAGACCTACCTGTCCGCCAACTATACGTTCTAGGCGGCAGGGCAATGATGACGTGAAGCCGGATCGGCGCGTACGATCCGGCGCCTTTGGTTGGAAATTGGTTGTTTGATTCGCCTGGGAGAGGCCCATGAAACTATTGGTTGTCGAAGACGAAGCGTTGTTGCGCCACCACCTGCAAACCCGTCTCACCGACAGCGGCCATGTGGTCCAGGCCGTGGCCAATGCCGAGGAGGCCTTGTACCAGGTCGGCGAATTCAATCACGACCTGGCGGTGATCGACCTGGGCTTGCCGGGCATCAGCGGCCTGGAACTGATTCGCCGGTTGCGCTCGCAGGACAAGACCTTCCCGATCCTGATCCTGACCGCCCGCGGCAATTGGCAGGACAAGGTCGAAGGCCTGGCTGCGGGGGCCGATGACTACGTCGTGAAGCCGTTTCAGTTCGAAGAGCTCGAAGCCCGGCTGAATGCACTGCTGCGTCGCTCCAGCGGTTTCACCCAATCGACCATCGTGGCCGGTCCGTTGTTGCTCGACCTCAACCGCAAGCAGGCGTCCCTCGGCGACGAGCCGCTGGCCTTGACCGCCTACGAATACCGCATCCTCGAGTACCTGATGCGCCATCACCAGCAGGTGGTCGCCAAGGATCGCCTGATGGAGCAGCTTTATCCCGATGACGACGAGCGCGATCCCAATGTGATCGAAGTGCTGGTCGGGCGCCTGCGCCGCAAACTGGAAGCCCCCGCCGGGTTCAAGCCGATCGATACCGTGCGTGGCCTGGGTTACCTGTTCAACGAGCGCTGCCAGTGATTCGTTCGCTGCGGCTGCGGTTGATGCTGGCCGCCATGACATTGGCGGTGCTGTTCATGCTGGCGCTGCTGCCGGCGATGCAGGGCGCCTTCAGCCTGGCCTTGCAGGAATCCATCGAGCAGCGCCTGGCTTCGGACGTGACCACGCTGATCTCCGCCGCCCGGGTCGAAAACAATCGCCTGAAGATGCCGGCGCAATTGCCCGATGAGCGCTTCAACCTCGCCGATGCCCGCCTGCTGGGCTACATCTATGATCGCGAAGGGCGGTTGGTCTGGCGTTCGAAGGCGACCCAGGAAGAACACATCAACTACGCGCCGCGCTACGACGGGCTGGGCAACCAGTTTGCGCGCATCCGCGAGGACAACGGCCAGGAGTTTTTTGTCTACGACGTCGAGGTCAAGCTGCTCGGGGGCCAGAGCGCGGCGTTCAGCATCGTCACCCTGCAGCCGGTGCACGATTACGAAATGACGCTGCAAGGCCTGCGAGAAAACCTTTACCTGGGGTTCGGCGCCGCGCTGGCGGTGCTGCTGGCGCTGTTATGGATCGGCCTGACCTGGGGCTTGCGGGCGTTGCGCCGTCTGAGCCAGGAGCTGGATGAGATCGAAACCGGCACCCGCGAAAGCCTCAGCACCGCGCATCCCCGCGAGCTGCTGCGCCTGACCGGCTCGCTCAACCGCCTGCTGCACAGCGAGCGTGAGCAGCGCAGCCGCTATCGGGACTCCCTCGATGACCTGGCGCACAGCCTCAAGACTCCGCTGGCGGTGCTGCAAGGCGTCAGCGAGGACATGGCCCGGCGTCCCGAGGATCGTGGGCAGGCCTGGGTGCTGCAAACCCAGATCGAGCGCATGAGCCAGCAGATCGGCTACCAGTTGCAGCGCGCCAGCCTGCGCAAAAGCGGCCTGGTGCGCCATCAGGTGCCCTTGCGCCCGGTGTTGCAAAGCCTCTGCGACACGCTCGACAAGGTCTATCGCGACAAGCGCGTGCAGGTCGAATTCGACCTGCCGGAGGATTGCCAGGTGCCGATCGAGCAGGGCGCCTTGCTGGAGATGCTTGGCAACCTGCTGGAAAACGCCTATCGGCTGTGCCTGGGGCACGTGCGGGTGAGCGTGCACCAGACGCTCGGCGGGACGGAGTTGAGTATCGAGGACGACGGACCGGGCGTGCCACCGGACCAGCGTGCACGGATCCTGCAGCGGGGTGAACGGCTGGATCGCCAGCACCCGGGGCAGGGGATCGGCCTGGCGGTGGTAAAAGACATCATCGAGAGCTATGGCGCCCGGTTGACGCTGGGAGATTCAGAGCTGGGCGGAGCGGCGTTCCGGATTCATTTTTCGGTGGTTTGACTGAATCTTTGGTGGGCTCACTGGCGCCATCGCGAGCAAGCTCGCTCCCACATTGGATTTCGGTACGCACAAATCCCCTGTGGGAGCGAGCTTGCTCGCGATGAGGCCAGTCCAGACGGCAAAAATCCCCGGAAAATCAGTTCTCCTGCTCCCGATAAGCCCCCGGCGTCACCCCCGTCCACTTCTTGAACGCCCGATGAAACGCCGACGGTTCGGAGAACCCCAGCTGTTCGGCGATCTGCTGCAACGACAGGTCTGCGCGGCCCAAGTGGTAGATGGCGATATCCCGCCGCAACTGATCCTTGAGCTCCTGGAAGCTGGTGCCTTCCTCGCGCAAATGCCGGCGCAGGGTCTGCGAGCTGATATGCAGATGCGCAGCGACCGTGTCCAGGTCCGGCCAGCGCGCCGTGTCGCGGCTGAGCAGGCGCCGCAATTGGCTGGTGAGGCTGTGGCCATCGTCCGGGCGCGAGAGCAGGTCGGCGGGGGAGCGTTCGAGAAAGTGCTTGAGGGTTCGCTCGTCCTGCAGCAACGGCATTTCCAGGTAGCGGGCATGGAATAACAGGCTGCTGCTTCGCGCCTCGAAGACCAAGGGGCAGGGGAACAGCAAGTCGTACTCCGCGCCGTGGCTTGGCCTGGCATAGCTGAACGTCGCTTGTTCCAGGCCGATCCGCTGGCCGATCAGCCAACTGCCGAGGCGATGCCAGATGACCAGCAGGCTTTCGGTCAGGAAGTGGTCGGGATCACGCAGTGTCGACTCGTCCAGGCTCAGCCTTACCCGTTCGCCTTCAGCTTCGAGGGTCAGGCTCGGGGCGTCGGGGAACAAACTGTAGAACAACAGGCCGCGCTGCAGCGCCTTGCCCAGCGTCCGACAGTGGATCAACGTGTGGCACATCATGGCGAACGTCCCGGGTTTACTCGGTGCCCGGCCGAATCCCAGGTATTCGTCCGCCAATGCGACCCACAGCGCCTGCAACAGGCGCGCGAATTGCTCGGGGGCAATTCGCGCGCGCGGCTCGTCCAGCAGCTCCGGGCTGATTCCCAGTTGCTGCAGCAGGGGAACGTAGTCGAACCCCTGGCGACGCGCGCCACCCAGGGCGGCGCGGGCGAAGTGGCTGGCGATGGTGCGTTGGCGCATGGCACAAATCCGTCCGTTGAGCGGACGGATGGTAACAGGGCGTCTGGGCTCGACAAGGCGGATATCCGCCAAATCCAGGAACGTGACGCGGGAGGTTGGCGGAAAACCGCCAAGTTTGGGCGTGCGTTTAATTTCCGGGGAAGAAGCAAACGCCGTCTGCCCCGGCACTTGTAGGACGTTTCGTAAAAATGGCACGGGCCTTGCGATGCCATACACAGGTCTGCCGCGTGCAGCCGACAAAAAACAAATCCCTCCAGTGCAGGAGGGTTCGCAATTGAGGTGTCGTGGACAACAGGTGGATGTTGTCACGCGGGACTCTTGAGGAAGGTTTGCCATGACGACTCGTCAGCCACTGTACAAATCCCTGTATTTCCAGGTGATCGTAGCCATTGCCATCGGCATTCTGCTCGGCCACTTCTACCCGCAGACCGGCGTTGCCCTCAAGCCGTTCGGTGACGGGTTCATCAAACTGATCAAGATGGTCATCGCCCCGATCATTTTCTGTACCGTCGTCAGCGGCATCGGCGGCATGCAGAACATGAAATCGGTCGGCAAGACGGGCGGCTATGCACTGCTCTATTTCGAAATCGTTTCCACCATTGCCCTGCTGATCGGCCTGGTCGTGGTCAACGTCGTGCAGCCGGGCAACGGCATGCACATCGACGTGTCGACCCTGGACACCAGCAAGATCGCCGGCTTCATCAATGCCGGTAAAGACCAGAGCATCGTTGCCTTCATCCTCAACGTGATTCCGAACACCATCGTCGGCGCCTTCGCCAACGGCGACATCCTGCAAGTGCTGATGTTCTCGGTGCTCTTCGGTTTCGCCCTGCATCGCCTGGGTGCCTACGGCAAGCCGGTGCTGGACTTCATCGATCGCTTCGCTCACGTCATGTTCATCATCATCAACATGATCATGAAGCTCGCGCCGATCGGTGCGTTCGGTGCCATGGCCTTCACCATCGGTGCCTACGGTGTCGGTTCGCTGGTGCAACTGGGCCAGTTGATGATCTGCTTCTACATCACCTGCGTGGTGTTCGTGCTGGTGGTGCTTGGCGCCATCTGCCGCGCCCACGGCTTCAGCGTGATCAAGCTGATCCGCTACATCCGTGAAGAACTGCTGATCGTGCTGGGCACCTCCTCGTCGGAATCGGCCCTGCCACGCATGCTGATCAAGATGGAGCGCCTGGGTGCCAAGAAGTCCGTGGTGGGCCTGGTGATCCCGACTGGCTACTCGTTCAACCTCGACGGTACCTCGATCTACCTGACCATGGCTGCGGTGTTTATTGCCCAGGCCACCGACACCCCGATGGACATCACGCATCAGATCACCCTGTTGCTGGTCCTGCTGTTGTCCTCCAAAGGTGCTGCCGGCGTAACCGGTAGCGGCTTCATCGTATTGGCTGCCACCCTGTCGGCCGTGGGCCACCTGCCGGTTGCCGGCCTGGCGCTGATCCTCGGCATCGACCGCTTCATGTCCGAAGCTCGTGCGCTGACCAACCTGGTCGGTAACGCCGTTGCTACCATCGTGGTTGCCAAGTGGGTCAAGGAACTGGACGAAGACCAGTTGCAGACCGAGCTGGCTTCCGGTGGTCGCGGTATCTCCGACGTGCGTGAAGATGACGAGCAGATTGCGCAAGCGCAGATTGTCGCGGCTGAATCCGCTGCTCCAGGCGCTGTGAAGTAAGCTTCAGGCTGCAACGAAAAACCCGCTTCGGCGGGTTTTTTGTTGCGCCGCATTTTCCAGGTGAGGCGCTTTTGTGGCGAGGGAGCTTGCTCCCGCTGGACTGCGCAGCAGTCCCCCTGCGTATGACCTGAAGCTATGCGGTGGCAGATAGATCCTGGGGCTGCTTCGCAACCCAGCGGGAGCAAGCTCCCTCGCCACGACAGCCCTCGCGCTGAGCGGATTTGTCAGCCCGAACGACGCCCCCGGTAATTGCCCAATCGCCAGGCCCTGCCTAGTCTTGAACGCACCATTCAAGCGGAGATCGCCCATGCAAGGCCCACTGGCATCGCTCAAGGTTCTGGATTTTTCCACCCTGCTGCCCGGCCCGTTCGCCTCGTTGTTGCTGGCGGACATGGGCGCCGAGGTGCTGCGCATCGAGTCGCCGGAGCGTCCTGACCTGCTGCGGATATTGCCGCCCCACGACCAGGACACCTCGGCCAGCCATGCCTACCTCAACCGCAACAAGCGCAGCCTGGCCCTGGACCTCAAGCAGCCGGCGGCACTGGAGATCATCAAGCGGTTGCTGGACGACCACGACATCCTGCTGGAGCAGTTCCGCCCCGGCGTGATGGAGCGGCTGGGCCTGGGTTACGAAGCCTTGAAGGCGATCAATCCCCGGCTGATCTACGTGTCGATCACCGGTTATGGCCAGACCGGCCCGTTCAAGGATCGCGCCGGCCACGACATCAACTACCTGGCCCTGGCCGGGCTGGCGAGCCACACCGGTCGGGCCGACAGCGGGCCGCTGCCGCTGGGCATCCAGGCGGCGGACATCGCCGGCGGTTCGCTGCACGGGGTGATCGGCCTGCTGGCGGCGGTCATTGCCCGTCAGCAGAGCGGGCAGGGCCAGCACCTGGACGTGAGCATGACCGACTGCGTCTTCAGCCTGAACGCACTGGCCGGCGCCGGTTACCTGGCCTGCGGTGTGAAACCGGGTTGGGAAAACCATGCGCTGAACGGTGGCAGTTTTTATGATTACTACCGCACGCGGGATGGTCGCTGGATGTCGGTGGGCAGTCTCGAGCCAGGGTTCATGCAGGCATTGTGCGCGGCCCTTGGGCGGCCGGAGCTCGCCGCCCAAGGGCTGGCGCCCGAGCAGCAGCAACGGCTCAAAGAACAATTGCGATCCGAGTTCGAGAAGCGCGATTTTGCTGACCTTTGCGCGCTATTCGCCGAGGTGGATGCCTGCGTCGAGCCGGTGCTGGAGCTGGACGAAGCGCTTGAGCATCCGCAGTTGAAGGCCAGGCATCCGGTCACCCAGGTGCCCCGTGGCGACGGGTCGAGCCAGGCGCAGATGGCGTGCCCGTTGAAGTTTTCCGAAGGCTTGCCCGAGCCTCGGCATATAGGCGCGAGGCTGGGGGCGCATACGGAGCAGGTGTTGCGGGAGTTGGGGTTCAGTGATGAGCGGATTGCCCGGCTGCGGGATGACGGGGTGGTTGTGTAGTGCTCTCTCGGGCCCTTTCGCGAGCAGGCTCGCTCCCACAGGGATTGTGAACGCCGCAGACCCTGTGTGGGAGCGAGCCTGCTCGCGAAGGGGCCAACCCAGACACTACAAAAACCAGCTACTCGACCCGCGTCTCCCCGCTGAACACCAACGTATTGCGACAACTTCGGCACAAGTACCGCCGCCCCTGGCGGACCAGGCTGTGGCGCTGTGCGGTAAAGGGGAAGTCGCTGCCGTCGCACGGGCACTTGTAGATGTAGCGGGTGGCGGTGCGGCGTTTTATCTCGTAGGTGTGGCAACGGTTGGGCGGCAGTTCGTAGACCCCGCGCATGATCAGTTGCCATTCCTCGCCATGGGCCTGGATGCGGTCGCCAAACAACTGATGGGCGATCAGGTGCGCGACTTCGTGGGCAACGGTCTGCTTGAGAAAGTCGTCGGCGTTTTCCCGGTACAGCTGGGGATTGAAACGCAGCAGGTTTTCATGAAGGTGCGCGACACCGGCCTTCTGGCCGCGCAACTTGAGGCTGACCACCGGGCGTTTGAAAGGACGTTTGAAAAAGGATTCGGCTTGTTGGTAACACTCTTCGACGCGGGTATTGAGTTGCTCGAGCATGCTTTACGGGTCTCCAGAAAGCCGAGTATGCCGCAAGCGCTGGCCGTTGCGAATCGCCCAGCTGCCCAGCGGTCGTTTCGCCGGCCCCAGGCACAGGAAGGCCGCCTTGCGGCGGCCTGTGTTGGCAGATCGTCTTTTTTCCCGGAGGGCGTGTGCAAGCCTTCAGTTGGTATAGACCGGACCCACGCCCAATCCCCAGACAATGACCGTGAACGCCATGATGGCGACCAGCACGACCAGGCCGACGGCCAGCACCGAGCTGGAAAACAGGAAGCCTTCGTCCTGCGGGATGTTCATGAACGTCGGCAAACCCACGTACAGCAGGTAGACCGTGTAGCAGATCGCCGCGGTGCCGACGATCATCCCCAGCCACATGTGCGGGTAGAGCGCTGCCAGCCCGCCAATGAACAACGGCGTCGCGGTGTAGGTGGCGAACGCGACACAACGGGCCAGGCTCGGGTTGGCGTCATAGGTGCGAGCCATCCAGTGGATGAACGCGCCCATCACCGCCACGCCGCCCAACATCGCGAGGTACGACATGATGGTCATCCACAGCGCGCTTTCCAGGGTGAGCATGACCGGTGGGCGATTGCCGATGACCCATCCCACCTGCGTGGTGCCGATGAACGCCGACACCGCCGGGATAGCCGCGAGGATCAGCGTGTGGGTGAGGTACATGTGGCTGATGCTTTCCTCCTGATCGCCACGGATTTCCTTCCATTCTTGATCAGGGTGGGTAAAGAGCCCCACGACATGATGGATCATAGTCAGTCACTCCTTTGTTATTGCCATCGCCCCCCAACGGAGCGCCTACGGGCCAAAGGGCCGGGTAAGTAAAGGTCTGTAAGTGTGTGCGACCTTATGCCGCAGTATAGAAAGGAGTGACCGCCAAGGGGATGGGCGGCTTAGAGCAAATCGCGCTGTAACGAAGCGGCTTAATCGCGACCTGATCTGTGCGCTGTACGCCATGCCAGGCAAATCCGCCCCGTGGCGAGGGAGCTTGCTCCCGCTCGGCTGCGAAGCAGACGCCAACAGGGCAGTCCCAGAGGGTCGCTTCGCAACCCAGCGGGAGCAAGCTCCCTCGCCACGAAGGGCGGTGCCACGGGAGGGATTTTTTGCGTAAAATGCCGGCCTTTCGTCACACCTCACGGATTTCGCGTCATGGGCACTCTCACGGTCAACCAGAACAAACTGCAAAAGCGCCTGCGCCGCCTGGCCGGTGAGGCCGTCGCCGATTTCAACATGATCGAGGATGGCGACAAGGTCATGGTCTGCCTGTCCGGCGGCAAGGACAGCTACACCTTGCTCGACGTGCTGATGCATCTGCAGAAAGTTGCGCCGATCAAGTTCGACATCGTTGCCGTGAACATGGACCAGAAGCAGCCGGGCTTTCCCGAGCACGTGCTGCCGGCCTACCTCGAATCGTTGGGCGTTGAATATCACGTCGTCGAGAAAGACACCTATTCGGTGGTCAAGGAACTGATCCCCGAAGGCAAGACCACCTGTTCGCTGTGCTCGCGCCTGCGCCGTGGAACGCTCTATACCTTCGCTGACCAGATCGGCGCGACCAAGATGGCCCTGGGTCACCACCGCGACGATATCGTCGAGACCTTCTTCCTCAACATGTTCTACAACGGCTCGCTCAAGGCCATGCCGCCCAAGCTGCGCGCCGACGACGGGCGCAACGTGGTGATCCGTCCGCTGGCCTATTGCAGCGAGAAGGACATCCAGGCCTATTCGGATTTCAAGCAGTTCCCGATCATTCCCTGCAACCTGTGCGGCTCCCAGGAAAACCTGCAACGCCAGGTGGTCAAGGAGATGCTCCAGGAATGGGAGCGCAAGACCCCGGGCCGTACCGAGAGCATTTTCCGGGGCCTGCAAAACGTCATTCCGTCGCAACTGGCGGACCGCAACCTGTTCGATTTCGCCAACCTGCGCATCGACGAAAGCGCCACGCCTCGGTTCGTCAATGTGGTGAATCTCTGACGCTACCGACAGCTTGCATTCACGGCGCTTGCAAGCGCCGTTTTCATTTCAATCCCAGGAGAGGGCATGCGCGATTACAAGTGGCTGCACGAGTATTGTCTGAACCGCTTCGGTTCGGCGGCTGAATTGGAAGCCCACCTGCCTGTACCCAAGACCCCGGCGCAACTGCGCAAGATCAGCGATGATCGCTACCTCTCGACCATGGCGCTGCGGGTGTTTCGCGCGGGGCTCAAGCACAGCCTGGTCGATGCGAAATGGCCGGCGTTCGAAGAGGTGTTTTTCAGGTTCGACCCGGAAAAGGTCGTGCTGATGAGTGCCGAGCACCTGGAGCGGCTGATGCAGGATGCACGGATCATCCGCCACCTCGGTAAGCTCAAGAGCGTGCCGCGCAACGCGCAGCTGGTGCTGGATGTGGCCCATGAAAAGGGCAGCTTCGGTGCGATGATCGCCGATTGGCCGGTGACCGATATCGTCGGCTTGTGGACCTACCTGAAAAAACACGGCCATCAGTTGGGCGGCCTGTCGGCGCCGCGTTTCCTGCGGATGATGGGCAAGGATACGTTCGTGCCCAGCTATGACGTCGTGGCGGCGCTCAATGCCCAGGACCTCATCGATAAAGTCCCGACCAGCCTGCGGGACCTGGCTACCGTGCAGAATGCGTTCAACCAGTGGCATGAAGAGAGTGGCGGGCGGCCGCTGAGCCAGATCTCGATGATGCTGGCTTATACAGTGAATCATTGAGACCGCGTCGCTCCTTTCGCGAGCAGGCTCGCTCCCACACTGGATCTGTGGTGTCACAAATCCCCTGTGGGAGCGAGCCTGCTCGCGAAAGCGGTTTCTCAGGCGACGGAGATCTCGCCCTCGCCAGCCAACCGCCGGTTCAACTGGAAACGCCAGCGCACATATAGCAATGCCGAGCAGAACAGCGCCACGCTCGCCGCCATCTCCAGCACGCCGAACCATTGCCGGTTCGGATCGTAGGCCGCCAGCGCGCCCTTGATGAAATACAGATTCACCACGAAGCACATCCACGAATGCCCGCGCGCGCTGCCGCTGAGCATGCCCGGCGCGAGTAGCAGCAGTGGCACCAGTTCGATCAGCAGAATCACCCAGGGGCGCGCGCCGTGCAGATCGGCGATCAGCAGGTAATACCCACTGAGCAGCCCCACCAGGCCGAAAAAGCACAGCAGGCTGAGGTTACGAGCGATGTGCACACGCGGCTCCAGCCACTCGACCGGCGGCAGGATCTTCGGCTTCTTAGCCACGGCGGTTCTCCAGCAACAAAGCGGTTTTTGCCAGGCGCAGGCCCAAGGCGCGGCACAGGGCGACTTCGTGTTCATTCAAGCCGCTTTTACCGTCGGCGCCGGCGTGGTGGCTCGGGCCGTAGGGTGTGCCGCCGCCCTGGGTGTCGATCAGGGCCGACTCGCTGTAGGGCAGGCCGGTGATCAGCATGCCGTGGTGCAGCAGTGGCAGCATCATCGACAACAGCGTGGTTTCCTGGCCGCCATGCAGGCTCGCGGTGGAGGTGAACACCCCGGCCGGCTTGCCCACCAGGGCGCCGGTCAGCCAGAGGTTGCTGGTGCCGTCGAGGAAGTATTTGAGCGGCGCGGCCATGTTGCCGAAGCGGGTCGGACTGCCCAGGGCCAGGCCGGCGCAGTTCTTCAGATCATCGAGGCTGGCGTAGAGCGGGCCCTGTTCGGGGATATCCGGCGCCACCGCCTCGCATTCGGTGGAAATCGCCGGCACCGTGCGCAACATGGCTTCAAGCCCGGCCTGCTCGACGCCGCGGGCGATCTGGCGGGCCATTTCGTTGGTAGAGCCACTGCGGCTGTAATACAGCACCAGGATATAGGGCGTGCTCACGGCAGGATCTCCAGGATCTTTTCCGGTGGGCGGCCGATCACCGCTTTGTCGCCGACTTCGAGAATCGGCCGTTCCATCAGTTTCGGGTGGGCGGCGATGGCGGCGATCAACTGCGCCTGGCTCAGGCTTTCGTCAGCCAGGTCCATGGTCTTGTATTCATCTTCGCCGGTGCGCAACAACTGGCGTGCCTCAATGCCGAGCTTGCCCAGCAGCCGCTCCAGCTGCGCAGCGTCCAGCGGGGTTTCGAGGTAGCGGACCACGGTTGGCGCCAGGCCACGGGCTTGCAACAGTTCCAGCGCACCGCGGGATTTCGAGCAGCGCGGGTTGTGATAAAGCGTCAGATCAGTCATGAGCGGGTCGCATCTTGCGTAAGGTGGCGGCTATTCTACTGTGCTGCGAGGCCCCTAGCACCTGATGGGGCGCGCAGCTGTTCACATTCAGACAAGGATCGGCACATGGCAAGGCGATTGGCGGCGGCACTGACATTCATCGGCTTTTTATTGCTCGGCGGCTGCGGCAACGATTACGGCGTGGACCAGAACGGTCAGCCAATTGCCGCGCAGCGGCTGGACAACCAATGGCTGGTGCTCAACTACTGGGCCGAGTGGTGCGCGCCGTGTCGCACTGAAATCCCCGAATTTAATGCCTTGGCCGAACAGCTCAAGGGACGCAACGTAAGTGTCTTCGGGGTCAACTTCGATCAGGTGCAAGGCGAAGAACTCAAGAGTGCCAGCGAGAAGCTGGGCATCCGCTTCACCGTACTGGCCCGGGATCCGGCCGAGTTCTTTGATGTCCCGCGCAGCGAAGGCCTGCCGGTGACGTATATCATCGATACCCAGGGCAAGGTGCGTGAGCAACTGCTGGGAGAGCAGACGGCGGCGGCGGTAATGGCCAGGCTGGAGGCGTTGCAGGCGCTGAAATAGCACTCCATGGCGAGGCAGGTTTTTTGTGGCGAGGGAGCTTGCTCCCGCTGGACTGCGCAGCAGGCCCCTGCTTTCTATCTGACACAGCGCAGTGGCAGATCCATTTTGGGGCCGCTTCGCAGCCCAGCGGGAGCAAGCTCCCTCGCCACAGGGGGGTTAACCAGGCCACAGGAGTCAACCTTTTCTCTAGTCCGGACTGGTGCATCGGTCAGCCCAGGTTCAACCCTCTTCCAACCACCACCGCAGCGGCTTGCCCTGGGCCGGCCAGAAACGCGTCTGGCCCGTAGGCGATACGTCCCAGCGTTCGACCTTCTCCAGCGCCTGCAAGAAACGCGTCTCTTGCTCCATCAACGCCGGGGCGCAGAGTTTGCGGGTGCTGCCGATCCTGCCGAAACTCAAGCGGTCGCCTTCCAAGGTGTAGGGCGCGAACCAGTGGTTGCAGCCGGCATTGCCGTAGGCACGGCCATCGTCGTCGAGGGTGACGGTCAGGTGGCTGTAATCCATCAACGGCCGCTCGCCGATCCATTCGAGGATGTAGCTGCGGTTGTGTTGCAGTTGCACCGGATCGGCGGCGCAGCCCATCAGGCCGACGCCCATCAGCGTGGCCAGGACCAGATGTTTCATCAGGCGGCTTCCTGGCATTTCGGGCACCGGTGTTTCTCCCCGTCGGTCGTCCAGCCCAGCTCGGCAATGCGTGCGCTGGCGGCCGGTTTCTGGGCCTTGGTGCCGAGCTTGGCATCGACGGCGAACTCGAAGCTCAGTTCCTTGGCGCATTGGTCGCACTTGACCTGCCAGGTGTGGATCGCCAGTTCACCGAACACCGGACCGGTGGTCATGGCGGTCCATTGGCCGATCGGCTTGAGCAGATGGCGAACGGTGTCGACGGTCAGGCGCATGGAAAGATCCTTGCTGCCCTTGAGGGTGACGAGCAATACATCGTTGGCCTGGATCGAGCCGCCATTGCCGGTGACCTGGTAACGGCCCGGCGCCAGGGCGCGGACCTCGGTCAAGGTGTGCTGCGGGTTCATCAGGGTGTAGCGAAAATCGTGTTCGGCCATGGGTCCTCCAGATAGGCGCGACATGCTAGCACGGGGGCTGGCTTGGGATGATCCAGATGGCGGGCCTGATGAAGGTCAAGCCGACGAAACTCCATCCCTGTGGGAGCGAGCTTGCTCGCGATGGCGGTGTGTCAGTCGACATCAAGGCAGGTTGATCCATTGCCATCGCGAGCAAGCTCGCTCCCACAAGTCTTGTTGCTGGGGTCAGCCATCCACCAGGTTCTGCGGAGCGCCAGCCGCCCAGGCGGCGATGTTGTCGAGGGTGGTGGTGGCAATCGCGGCCAGTGCTTCGCGAGTCAGGAACGCCTGGTGTGCGGTCACCACGACATTGGGAAAGGTCAGCAGCCGCGCGAGCACATCGTCCTGCAACGGCAGGTCGGAGCGGTCCTCGAAGAACAATTCGGCCTCTTCCTCGTAGACATCCAGCCCCAGGTAACCCAGCTGGCCGCTTTTCAGCGCTTCGATCAGTGCCGGCGTATCCACCAGGCCGCCGCGTCCGGTGTTGATCAGCATGGCGCCGCGTTGCAGGGTTGCCAGGGAATGAGCATTGATCAGGTGTCGGCTCTGGTCGTTGAGCGGGCAGTGCAGGCTGATGATCTGCGCCTGCGCCAGCAGATCGGCCAAAGGCAGGTAGCGGGCCCCCAAGGCTTCGACCTGAGGGTTGGGGAACGGGTCGTAGGCCAGCAACTGGCAACCGAAACCGGCCATGATCCGGGCGAAGGTTGCGCCGATCTGTCCTGTTCCGACCACGCCAACGGTCTTGCCCACCAGGTCGAAGCCGGTCAGGCCATTCAGGCTGAAATTGCCGTCCCGGGTGCGGTTGCAGGCGCGGTGCAGGCAGCGGTTCAAGGCCATGATCAATGCCACCGCATGTTCAGCCACCGCATGGGGCGAGTAGGCCGGCACCCGGGCGATGCTCAGCCCCAGACGCTTGGCGGCGGGCAGGTCGACATGGTTGAAGCCGGCCGAGCGCAGGGCAATCAGCCGGGTGCCGCCGGCCGCGAGTCGTTCCAGCACCGGCGCGCTCAGGTCGTCGTTGATGAAGGCGCACACCACCTCGCACCGTTCGGCCAGGGCCACGGTGTCCAGGCTCAGGCGTGCCGGCTGGAATTGCAATTCAAGGCCGGCGGGTACGGCGGCCTTGCTGAAACTGTCACGATCGTAGGTCTGGCTGCTGAATAGAATTGCACGCATGGCGGCCTCCTGGCGCTGGGATGAACCGAGCTTAACAGCCATTGCGCCGGTGACCATTGCGCTGGGTCAGGCGCTGATGCGCGCCTCGCTGGCCAGCCTGTGGATGGCACGGTCCAGGTCTTCCAGAGCCGCGGCAGCCCGCGGGTCTTGCTGCTTGAGCAAGGTTTCGCTGCGCTGGCAGGCGGCGCGCAGTTGCGGTACGCCGCAATAGCGCGTGGCCCCGTGCAGGCGGTGGACCCGTTCGATCAGGGCGTTGTGGTCGTTGGCCTCGCTGGCCTGGCGGATCGCTTCGCGGTCGGCTTCAAGGGACGCGAGCAACATCGCCAGCATGTCCGCCGCCAGGTCGGCCTTGCCGGCGGCCAGGCGCAGGCCTTCCTCGTGGTCGAGCACCAGCAGCTCGCTGCTGCCTTGGGCATCAGCGCCCCGATCCGGGGTCTGGTTGCGCAGCGCCAGGCCGGTCCACTTGAGTACGACCTGGGCCAATTGCCGCTCGCTGATAGGCTTGGTCAGGTAGTCGTCCATGCCGCTTTGCAACAGGGCGCGCTTCTCGTTGGCCATGGCGTGGGCGGTGAGGGCGACGATCGGCAGTGGCGTGCAATGCCGCTCGCTTTCCCATTGGCGGATCGCTTCGGTGCTCTGGCGGCCATCCATGCCGGGCATTTGTACGTCCATCAGGACCAGGTCGAAGGTTTCCTTCTGCACGGCCTTGACCGCCGCGTAACCACTTTCCACCGCCAGCACCCGGGCGCCCATGTCTTCGAGCAGGGTCTGCACCAGCAGCAGGTTGGCCGGGTTGTCGTCCACGCACAACACTTTTGGCGCGCGGCTGGCCACCGGTTCATTGGGTTCGTTGCGGGTCGGGCGCGGGTTGACCAGGTCGGAAAGCGACCGGCGGAGCTTGCGGGTGCAGGCCGGCTTGGCCTGCAATTGACTGTGGGGGTTGGGCACCGAGAGATGAAACAGCGTCTGTTCGGTAGTGGGGCACAGCACCAGCACCTTGCAGCCCAAGTGCTCGAGGTCCCAGATGTGTTGGTTGAGACGCTCCGGCGGCATGTCGTTGCTGGTGATGCCGAGTACGGCCAGGTTAATCGCCTGATCCGTCTGGTGGGCGACGGTGACGCCGTTGGTCAGGTTTTCCAGGGTATTGAACGCCGTCACCTGCAAACCGCAGTCCTCCAACTGGTGCTGCAAGGCCTGGCGGGCCAGCTCGTGATTTTCCAGAACCGCCACGCGGCGCCCCAGCAGCGGCGGGCCGGGCAGGTCTTCGGCGTCGTCACGGGTCTTGGGCAGGCGCAGGCTGATCCAGAACTCCGAGCCTTCGCCCGGCGTGCTGTCGACGCCGATCTCACCGCCCATCTGTTCCACCAGTCGCTTGGAAATCACCAGGCCCAGACCGGTCCCGCCGGGCTGCCGGGACAAGGAGTTGTCGGCCTGGCTGAAGGCCTGGAACAGCGCCCGCACGTCCTGGCTGGACAGGCCGATGCCGGTGTCCTGGATGCTGATGCGCAACTGCACGCTGTCTTCGTGCTCATCTTCGAGCATGGCGCGGGCGACGATGGTGCCTTCACGGGTGAACTTGATGGCGTTGCTCACCAGGTTGGTGAGGATCTGCTTGAGCCGCAGCGGGTCACCCACCAGCGACAACGGCGTGTCGCGGTAGACCAGGCTCACCAGCTCCAGCTGTTTGGCGTGGGCGGCGGGGGCGAGGATGGTCAGGGTGTCCTGCAGCAGGTCCCGCAAATTGAAGGGGATGCTGTCGAGCACCAGCTTGCCGGCCTCGATCTTCGAGAAGTCGAGAATCTCGTTGATGATGCCGAGCAGGCTGTCGGCGGATTTTTCAATGGTGCCCAGATAGTCGAGCTGGCGCGGGGTCAGCTCGCTTTTCTGCAATAAATGGGTGAAACCGAGGATGCCGTTGAGCGGCGTGCGGATTTCATGGCTCATGTTCGCGAGGAATTCGGACTTGATCCGGCTCGCTTCGAGCGCTTCCTTGCGGGCCAGGTCCAGTTCGATGTTCTGGATCTCGATGGTTTCCAGGTTCTGGCGCACGTCTTCGGTGGCCTGGTCGATGCTGTGCTGCAACTCTTCCTGAGCATTCTGCAAGGTGCCGGCCATGCGATTGATACCCGACGCCAGCTCATCCAGCTCCTGGCTGCCCAACGGTGGCAGGCGGGTTTCCAGATGCCCGTCCTTGAGCTGCGCCACGGCCTGTTTGATCTGGCTCAGCGGTCGATTGATGGTGCGGCCCATGCGCAGGGCCAGCAGCGCGGTGCAACCCAGGCCGGCGGCGATCAGCAACAGGCTGGCGAACAGGCTGCGGTAACCGCGCAGCAACATGCCGCTGTGGGAGAGCTCCAGCTCGACCCAGCCCAGCAGGCGATCGGCTTCTTCGGGAATCAGTTCGCCAGCCAGGTTGCGATGCTTGCCGAACACCGGCAGCAGGTAGCGTGTGGCATCGTTGCCGGTGCGTTGCAGCAGTTGGCTGCTGTTGCCCTCCGGCGCCCGGTTGAGCATGGTCGGGCCGGCATGGGCGAGCGGTGTGCGGTCGGGGGCGAGGAAGGTCACCGCGCGAACGTCGGCTTGCTCGAGAGACTGGGTGGCGACGCGTTCCAGCAGCTCGATGTCCTGGCGGCTCATGGCCGGAGCGACCAGCGGGGCCAGTTGTTCGGCGATCATTTCACCGCGTTGCAGCAACTGAGCGTGCAGGTCCGATTGCTGCATCCAGGTGAAATAACCGCCCAGGACCAGCGCCATCAAGGTGGTCGGCAGCAGGGTGAGCAGCAGCACACGGCCTTTGATTCCCAGTTTCTTGAGCACACTTGTCTCCTGCATCCAGCGGTCCGATTGAGCTTTGCGCGCATCCGGCGCGCAACATCTGCGCAGTGTAGCGATTTGCAGGCGAGCCTTCTTCGTAAAATTCATGTCCTCGCGCATCCCGACCGGCTGGCCATTTGCCGTGGCGATACACGGCGGTTGCCTGTCGGGAGCCGATCTTGAATAATCGTCCAACTGAGAATTGTTTGCAGATACTGATGAATCCCATCCCCGCTGTGCCGCCGCGCATCCTTGCCATCGAAGACGACCCCGTGCTGGGTGCTTATGTCCATGAGCACCTGGCCCGCAACGGCTTCGAAGTGACCTGGTGCCAGAACGGCCAGGATGGCCTGGATATCGCCTGCCGGCAGGCTTTCGACGTGGTGCTGATGGACATCCTGCTGCCCGGGCTGGATGGCCTTGCAGTGCTGACCCGTTTGCGCCTGAGTCATTCGACCCCGGTGTTGCTGATGTCTGCCCTCGGCGCGGAAGCGGATCGCATCAGCGGCTTTCGCCTCGGCGCCGACGATTACCTGCCCAAACCGTTCAGCATGGCGGAGTTGCGTGTGCGCATCGAGGCCATCCTGCGCCGAGTGGCGCTGGATCGGCGCCCGGCTCAAATGATGACTCTGCCCCAGGCGCAGGACCTGGACTTTGATGAGCAGCGCAGCGATGTACAGGTCCAGGGCCAATGGGCAGGGCTGACGCGCAGCGAATACCGTTTGCTCGACGTCCTGCACCGCAGTGACAGTGAAGTCCTGAGCAAGGCCTTCCTCTATCAGCATGTGTTGCAGCGCGGCTATGCACCGCATGATCGCAGCCTGGACATGCATGTCAGCCAGATCCGCCGCAAGCTCAAGTCTATCGGCTACACCGCGCGGGAGCTGCGCACGGTGTGGGGCAAGGGCTACGTGTTGAGTGCCGTCGATGAAGTGGTCTGATCTGCCTGGGCGGCACTCGTTGTTCTGGAAACTGGCATGCCTGCTGGTGGCGTTCTGTCTGCTGATGATCTGGCTGAGCTGGTCCTGGGGCCGTTATATGGAGGAGCGCAACCAGTTTCTCTCGGACCAGGCCCGCGGCACCCTCACGCGTTACGCCGCCGAGGCCGAGCACGCCTGGCGTTCCGGCCGACAGGCGGGGGTGGACCGCTGGTTGCAAGGCATGCAGCCGCGCGAGGCAAGCTGGGTGGGGGTGATCGGCCCCGACCTGCAATCGTTGAGCGGGCAGCCGTTGACCGAGAAAGAGGTCGAGCGGCTGACCTTCCTCCGTGGCCTCGATTGGCCGATCCACAAGAAGGGGCGACCGTGGCTGCGGGTGCCGTTCCCCGGCGACCCGTCCGTCGGCAGCCTGGTGATCGAACTGCCCGAGCGTTTCCTGCCGGGGCAGTACCAGTTGTTCTGGCGTGTGATGACCAACGGCGTGATCCCCGGACTGTTCACCCTGTTGCTCTGTGTCGGGCTGTATCGCCTGCTGGTGGTGCCGCTCAATCAACTGCGCGAACAGGCCAATGCCTGGCGGGCCGATCAGTTGGGCGTGCGCCTGTCCAGCCGCACCACCGAGCGTGCCGACGAACTGGGTGAGCTGGGTCGGGCGTTCGATCACATGTCCGAGCGGTTGCAATCGACCGTCGCGCTGCAACAACAACTGCTCCGCGACCTGTCCCATGAGCTGCGCACACCGCTGAGTCGCCTGCAAGTCGCCAGCGACAGCGAGCAGGACCTGGACCAGTTGCGCGAGCGCGTCGCCCGGGAAGTCGAGGGCATGCAGCGACTGGTCGAGGACACCCTGCAACTGGCCTGGCTGGACACCGAACGCGCGCCGTTGGCGGTCGAGGCGATCCAGGTCCAGGCCTTGTGGGAAATGCTCACGGAAAATGCCTGTTACGAAAGCGGCTGGCCCAGCGCTCAACTGCAATGTGCGGTCGATGCCGATTGCTGGGTCCAAGGCAACCTCAATACCTTGGCGCAAGCTTTGGAAAACATCCTGCGCAACGCCATCCGTCACTCGCCGCCCGGCGGCGTGGTGCGGCTGGACGGTCGACGTGAGAGCGGTTTCTGGCTGCTGTGGCTTGAAGACGAAGGCGGTGGCGTGGCCGAGCAGGATCTTGAGCGTATCTTCGACCCGTTCACCCGTCTCGATGGCTCTCGCCCGGGAGACGGCGGTTTCGGGCTGGGGCTGAGCATTGCCCGTAATGCGCTGGCGCGCCAGGGTGGGCGGCTGTGGGCGCAGAACGGCAGGAAGGGCTTGCGGTTGAACCTGCGTCTGGTCGCCACTCAAGCAGCCACCGCCCCCGTGGCGAGGGAGCTTGCTCCCGCTGGGGCGCGCAGCGGCCCCCTGCAACCTGCCTGACACCACCAAACCCGAATTGGTGCGACTTCGTCACCCAGCGGGAGCAAGCTCCCTCGCCACGTGAATGCGTTTGGGCTGGAGCTGCTTATTCCCATAAGCCATAACCACCACACTTTGCGTGATATGGCCTCGCCGGGTTTGCCGGTATGATAGGCGCCCCCGCAGCCCGGATTGCGAATACGCCATGACTTTGCAGTACCCAACCATCGCCGATTGCGTCGGCAACACTCCGCTGGTTCGCTTGCAGCGCCTGCCTGGCGCGACCAGCAATACGCTTTTGCTCAAGCTCGAAGGCAACAACCCGGCGGGTTCGGTCAAGGACCGGCCGGCGCTGTCGATGATCACCCGTGGCGAATTGCGCGGGCAGATCCGCCCCGGCGACACGCTGATCGAGGCGACCTCCGGCAACACCGGCATCGCCCTGGCGATGGCGGCGGCGATCAAGGGCTACAAGATGATCCTGATCATGCCCGACAACTCCAGCGCCGAGCGCAAGGCGGCGATGACGGCCTATGGCGCCGAGCTGATCCTGGTGACCCAGGAAGAGGGCATGGAAGGTGCCCGTGATCTGGCCGAGCGCATGCAGGCCGAGGGCCGGGGCAAAGTGCTCGATCAGTTCGCCAACGGCGACAATCCAGAAGCCCACTACACCACCACCGGCCCGGAGATCTGGCGCCAGACCGACGGCACGATCAGCCATTTCGTCAGCTCGATGGGCACCACCGGCACCATCATGGGTACTTCTCGCTACCTGAAAGAACAGAACCCGAACGTGCAGATCATCGGCCTGCAACCGATGGAAGGCTCGGCCATCCCCGGCATTCGCCGCTGGCCCGAGGAATATCTGCCGAAGATCTACCAGGCCGATCGCGTGGATCGCATCATCGACATGGCCCAGAGCGAAGCCGAAGACGTGACCCGTCGCCTGGCCCGTGAAGAAGGTATTTTCTGCGGCGTGTCTTCGGGCGGTGCCGTGGCGGGCATGCTGCGTTTGTCGAAGGAAGTGGAAAATGCAGTGATCGTCGCGATCATCTGCGACCGTGGCGACCGTTACCTGTCGACCGGCATCTTCGACGCGCCCAACTGATGGCCAAACAAGAAAGAGGCTTGCGCTTCCAGCCCAGCGGCGGAAGCCGGGCCCCGCAAGTGCCCACCGGCAAGAAGCAGCGCCTGACCATTGAACGCCTGGCCAACGATGGCCGGGGCATTGCGTTTGTCGACGGGCGGACCTGGTTTGTCATCGGCGCCCTGGCGGGTGAAGAGGTCGAGGCGCGGGTGCTCGGTGCCCACGGCAAAGTGGTCGAGGCCCGCACCGAACGGGTGTTTTCCTCCAGCGAACTGCGTCGTGCAGCGCCCTGCGTGCATGCCGGTCGCTGCGGCGGTTGCAGCGTCCAGCATTTGCCCCATGGCGAACAGCTCGCCCTGAAACAGCGCATGCTCGCCGAGCAACTGTCGCGGGTGGCGGGTGTCGAGCCGGATGAGTGGGCCGCGCCGTTGAGCGGGCCGGAATTCGGCTACCGTCGTCGCGCCCGGGTGGCGGTGCGCTGGGACCAGAAAGCGAAAAAGCTTGAAGTGGGTTTCCGTGCCGTCGGCAGCCAGGACATCGTAGCCATTGGCGAATGTCCGGTGCTGGTACAGCCCTTGCAGCCGATCATGAGCCGCTTGCCGGAAATGCTTCGTCGTTTGGGTAAACCTCAGGCTTTGGGCCATGTCGAGTTGTTCGCCGGCTCGTCCCTGGCGTTATTGCTGCGGCACATGGTGCCGTTGTCGGAAGCCGACCTGACGATCCTCAAGGATTTCTGCGCGTTCCACCAAGCCCAATTGTGGCTGCATGGCGAAGGCGAGCCGCAACCGGTCGATCCGGGGCAGGCCCTGGGTTATCGCCTGGAAACCTGGGACCTGGAGCTGGCTTACCGGCCGGGGGATTTCATCCAGGTGAACGCCGCCGTCAACGAGGCGATGGTCGCCCAGGCGCTGCAATGGCTGGCGCCTCGACCCGATGAGCGAGTGCTGGACCTGTTCTGTGGCCTGGGCAACTTCGCCTTGCCGCTGGCCAGGCAGGTGCGCGAGGTGGTGGCGGTGGAGGGTGTGCAGACCATGGTCGAGCGCGCGGCGGCGAACGCCCTCAGCAACAATTTGCATAACACTGCCTTTTTTCAGGCCGATTTATCCCAGCCTTTAGCGGGTGCCGAGTGGATCGGCGAAGGCTTTTCTGCGGTACTCTTGGACCCACCCCGTGATGGTGCTTTCGAGGTGGTGCGCAAGCTGGCCTCGCTGGGTGCCAGGCGGCTGGTTTATGTGTCGTGCAACCCGGCAACTTTGGCCCGGGACACGGTCGAATTGATCAAGCAGGGCTACCGGTTAAAACGTGCCGGGATTCTCGATATGTTTCCTCAGACGGCGCATGTCGAGGCCATGGCGTTATTTGAAGCGAGCCAGGATGGCTTGTCCGACTGACCCGTTCGTGCCGACCCGCCACAGCCCTGGGCGGAAACACGGGCAACGAAGGTCAGCGATGTGGACGCATTGAATCTGCGTCATAGGGAAGGTAAGTAAAGATGGTACAGGTGAGAGCACACCAGCCGATCAACACCGACGGCAGTATCAATCTCGAGGCTTGGCTCGATCACGCGGTCAGTATCGATCCGGCACTGGATCGCGAAGCCTTGAAGCAAGCCTGCGAGTTCGCTCGCGAGGCAGAACAGCAACACAACGCGGCGAAGAACCTGTGGTCCGAAGGCACCTCGAGTTTCCAGACGGGCCTTGAGATCGCCGAAATCCTCGCCGACCTCAAGCTCGACCAGGACTCGCTGGTCGCCGCGGTGCTGTACCGCGGCGTGCGTGAAGGGCAGATCCAGCTGCCGATGGTCAACCAGCGTTTCGGCACCGTGGTCGCCAAGCTGATCGACGGCGTTCTGCGCATGGCGGCCATCAGCGCCAGCCTCAGCCCGCGCCAGTCCATGGTCCTGGGCACCCAGGGCCAGGTGGAAAACCTGCGCAAGATGCTCGTGGCCATGGTCGACGACGTGCGTGTCGCGCTGATCAAGCTGGCCGAGCGCACCTGCGCGATCCGCGCCGTGAAATCCGCCGACGATGAAAAGCGCAACCGTGTCGCCCGTGAGGTGTTCGACATCTACGCGCCGCTGGCCCACCGTCTCGGTATTGGTCACATCAAATGGGAGCTGGAGGACTTGTCCTTCCGCTACCTGGAGCCTGACCAGTACAAGCAGATCGCCAAGCTGTTGCATGAACGACGGCTGGATCGCGAGCGCTTCATCACCGATGTCATGACTCAGTTGCGTGAGGAATTGCAGGCCACCGGCGTAGAAGCCGATATAAGTGGCCGGGCCAAGCACATCTATTCGATCTGGCGCAAAATGCAGCGCAAAGGCCTCGAATTCAGCCAGATCTACGACGTTCGCGCCGTGCGCGTGCTGGTTCCGGAAATGCGCGATTGCTACACCGCGCTGGGGATCGTCCATACCTTGTGGCGGCACATTCCCAAGGAATTCGACGACTACATCGCCAACCCGAAGGAAAACGGCTACCGCTCCCTGCACACCGCGGTCATCGGCCCGGAAGGCAAGGTGCTGGAGGTGCAGATCCGCACCCATGCCATGCACGAAGAAGCCGAGCTGGGGGTTTGTGCCCACTGGAAATACAAGGGCACCGACGTCAAGTCCGGGTCCAACCATTACGAAGAGAAAATCTCCTGGCTGCGCCAGGTGCTGGAATGGCACGAGGAACTGGGTGACATCGGCGGCCTGGCGGAACAGCTGCGGGTCGACATCGAGCCGGACCGGGTCTACATCTTCACTCCCGACGGCCACGCCATCGACTTGCCCAAGGGCTCGACGCCGCTGGACTTCGCCTACCGGGTGCACACCGAGATCGGTCACAACTGCCGTGGCGCCAAGATCAACGGGCGGATCGTGCCGCTCAACTACAGCCTGCAGACCGGCGAGCAGGTCGAAATCATCACCAGCAAGCACGGCACGCCGAGCCGCGACTGGCTGAACCCGAACCTGGGCTACATCACCACTTCGCGGGCGCGGGCGAAAATCGTCCATTGGTTCAAGTTGCAGGCCCGTGACCAGAACGTCGCCGCCGGCAAGACCCTGCTCGAGCGCGAGCTGAGTCGCCTGGGCCTGCCGCAGGTGGATTTCGACAAGCTGGCTGAAAAAGCCAACATGAAGACCGCCGAGGACATGTTCGCCGCCCTTGGCGCCGGCGACCTGCGCCTGGCGCAACTGGTCAACCTCGCCCAGCAACTGGTTGAGCCGGAACGCGGCAACGAGCAACTGGAACTGATCCCGCGCAAGGCCACCGGCTACAAGCCCGGCAAGCGCGGCGACATCCAGATCCAGGGCGTGGGCAACCTGATGACCCAGATGGCGGGCTGCTGCCAGCCGCTGCCGGGGGATGCGATCGTCGGCTACATCACACAGGGCCGTGGCGTGAGCATTCACCGCCAGGATTGCGCCTCGGTGCTGCAACTGGCCGGTCGCGAACCGGAGCGGATCATCCAGGTCAGTTGGGGCCCGGTGCCGGTGCTCACCTACCCGGTGGACATCATCATCCGCGCCTACGACCGTTCCGGCCTGCTGCGTGACGTGTCCCAGGTGCTGCTCAACGAGCGGATCAACGTGCTGGCGGTCAACACCCGCTCGAACAAGGAGGACAACACCGCGCTGATGTCCCTGACCATCGAGATTCCGGGGCTGGATGCACTGGGGCGGTTGCTGGGGCGGATTTCCCAGTTGCCGAACATCATCGAGACCCGGCGTAATCGGACACCGGGCTAAAGGTCAGGCACAGTCCAAAAGTGTGGGAGCGAGCCTGCTCGCGAAGGCGGTGTGTCAGCTGGTATGTTTTGACTGATGTACCGCTTTCGCGAGCAGGCTCGCTCCCACAGGGATTTTTTGTGGTGGGATGATTGATGTACAGCCTCGAAGACCTGCTCCACCTGATGAACCGCTTGCGCGACCCGCAATACGGCTGCCCGTGGGACATCAGGCAAACCTACGCAACCATCGTCCCTCACACCCTGGAGGAAGCCTACGAAGTGGCCGACGCCATCGAGCGCGGCGACTTCGATCACCTTCAAGGTGAATTGGGCGATTTACTGTTCCAGGTGGTGTATTACAGCCAGCTGGCCCGGGAAGAAAACCGTTTCGAATTCGCCGGCGTGGTCGATAGCATCACCCGCAAGCTGATTCGCCGCCATCCCCATGTGTTTCCCACCGGTGACCTTTACGCAGCCGTGGATACCCCGCGCCTGAGCGAAGAGCAGGTCAAGCAGCGTTGGGAGGAAATCAAGGCAGAGGAGCGCGCCGAGAAGGCCTCGGTGCCCGAGCAGTTGTCACTGCTTGATGATGTATCGGCGGCATTGCCGGCCTTGTCGCGGTCGGCGAAGTTGCAGAAGCGCGCCGGTCAGGTCGGTTTCGATTGGCCGGGACCGCTGCCGGTGCTCGATAAGGTCCGTGAAGAGCTCGACGAAGTGCTCGAAGCCATGGCGGACAATGACACCGCGGCCATCAGCGACGAAGTGGGTGACCTGCTGTTCAGCGTGGTGAACCTGGCTCGACACTTGAAAGTCGACCCCGAAACGGCCCTGCGTGGCGCCAATGCAAAGTTTGAAAGACGTTTCCGATTTATCGAACAGGCATTGCGCGAGACCCACCGTCCCATGGAAGATTGCACCCTCGAAGAGTTGGACGCCTTGTGGGGCGAAGCCAAACGTCAGGAAAAGAATTTGCCCAGCTGTGGCTGAGGCCGTTGCCTAAGTGAGTAAGCACCATGAGCCTTTCCCTTCGCGACCAGTTGCTCAAAGCAGGGCTGGTCAACCAAAAGCAGGCCAAGCAGGTCGGCAAAGAGAAACAGAAGCAGCAACGCCTGGCCCACAAAGGCCAGGTCGAACTGGACGACTCCCAGCAGCGTGCGGCCCAGGAAGCCATGGCCGAGAAGGTCAAGCGCGACCAGGAGCTCAACCGCCAGCAGCAGGAAAAGGCCGAGCAGAAGGCCCGTGCCGCGCAGATCAAGCAATTGATCGAGGTGTCGCGCCTGCCGAAGCTGACCACCGATGACTACTACAACTTCGTCGACGACAAGAAGGTCAAGCGCATCTCGGTCAATGCGCTGATGCGTAACAAGCTGAGCAGCGGTTCCCTGGCGATCGTCCATCATGCCGGGAGCTATGAAGTGATCCCGCGCGAAGCGGCGCTGAAGATCCAGGAACGCGACCCCAAGCGCATCGTCCAGCTCAACACCCAGACCGAAGAAGTGGATGCCGATGATCCGTACGCGGCGTATCAGATTCCTGATGATTTGATGTGGTAAGCGGGGCAGCAAGCTAAACGCAAAACCTAGTGTGGGAGCGGGCTTGCTCGCGAAAGCGGTGGATCAGTCGACATAATCGTTACCTGACACTCCGCCTTCGCGAGCAAGCCCGCTCCCACAGGTGTTTTGTGTGGTTCAGGATTCTACGGTCTCACGCAAACGCTGCCGCTCCTCACGTTCCAGCTCGGCCTTGTAGTTATGAGCGTCCGTCTCGGAATGGAACATGCCCACCAGCAGATCCTGTTGATGCACATCCCAGATCCGGATCCCGGCGGCAATACCTTCGTGGGACATGTGGGCATCGTCGCGTTCAGTTACTTTCACAGTCATCTTGCAAGCTCCAATCTCTGTTATCTGCAGCAAGGCGTGTGCAGGGTTTTGTTATAGATTTGGATAGCGAGCTAAGTAAATGGCCGGGGCGATTAAGAAGTTTTCATGAAGCGCGCAGCCCTCGTGCAGGCCAGGCAGGGCGCGGCGTTTGGTCGCAGGTGGCGTTCATGAAGAAAATTTCATGTCGTCAAGCGGACGCCTAACCCTGTGGGAGCGAGCCTGCTCGCGAAAGCGTCGGATCAGCCGGTAAGGATGTTGACTGACACACCGCTTTCGCGAGCAGGCTCGCTCCCACAGTGAACCTGAAATCCTCGCATTAAAAAGCCCCGCATCTGCGGGGCTTTTTGCATTCGGAGTTGATCAGCTGCCTTTCACAGCCTTGCCGTTGACCGTACCGTCCTGCAGCATGATGTTGTACTCCTTGCCGTCGGTCTCGACTTGCTGCAGGCGTACCAGCAGGTAATCCCAGTCCTTGGCGAACCAGAGCACGGTGATGCGCTTGCTTTGTGTCGGGTCGCGCACGCGCTCGACCTTGATGGCGTCGATCTGGCCGGCCTTGGTGTCGACTTTTTCCGAACCAAGCACGCGGAAGTCATAGGTATCGATTTCACCGTCATCGACGACCTGATAACTCATGCTTTTCTTACCGGCCGCCACGTCGTGCTGCAGGGCCAGTTGGTACGTGGATTTGTCGACCATGCCGCGGTTCAATGGCAGCTTGACCGCGTCACCGCGATCGGTGCCGGTGACCATCTTGGCGTTCCAGTCGAAGTCCAGGTCTGCTTTCTTGGCTTTACCCAGGCCGCCGCGCTCGAAGTGATAGGACTGCGGCAGCAGGGTGTCCTTGTCCAGGGTCAGGGTGCTTTCTTCGGTCAGGCTGGCGATCATCATCGATGCCTTGAAGCTCAGCTTCCAGGTGCCGTTGGCCTCCTTGGTCAGGCTGCGCTCGGCGGTGCCGCTCATGGGCAGCTGTTTCCAGTCGGCGGTATAGCTGGCGGAGAACGGTTGAAGGTCTGCGGCCTGTGCCAGGGGCAGGGCAAGCAGAGCGCAAGCGAAGAGCAGGGCGCGACGCATAAAATCTCCTAGTATCGAATCAAATGGCCGCTGGCGGCGAGCAACTGGCCGTCCAGTGAGGCTCCGCGATCGTCGAGTGTCAGCCGGCCTTCGGCAAACCAACGCACGGCCATCGGGTAGATCTGGTGTTCGCGGGCGTGGACCCGTTGCGCCAGGCTTTGCGGCGTGTCGTGCAACTCTACCGGTATTACTGCCTGTACGACCAGTGGTCCGCCATCGAGTTCCTCGGTGACAAAGTGAACCGAGCAGCCATGCTCCGTGTCACCGGCCTCCAGCGCACGCTGGTGAGTGTGTAACCCTTTGTATTTGGGCAGCAGCGACGGATGGATATTGAACAGGCGGCCCTGGTAGTGACGCACAAAACCGGCGCTGAGGATGCGCATGAAACCGGCCAGGACCACCAGTTGCGGATTGAAGGCGTCGATCTGTTCGATCAGCGCGGCATCGAAGGCCTCGCGGCCGTCGAACGCCTGGTGATCGAGGACGCGGGTATCGATACCCGCCTCCTTGGCACGTTGCAGGCCGTAGGCATCGGCGCGGTTGGAAATCACCGCGCGGACCCGGACCGGGCTGTCGCCGGTCCGTGTACTGTCGATCAGGGCCTGCAGGTTACTGCCGGTGCCGGACAACAGCACCACGACGTCACAGGTTGCGGACATCAGTGTGCCTTGAGGTTTTTCAGCTCGACCTGTGCGGCGCCTTCGGCCGCGGTGGCGATCTGGCCGATGACCCAAGGCTGCTCGCCCGCGTCGCGCAGGACGTTCAGCGCGGTTTCGACGTGCTCCTGGGCCACGCAGATGACCATGCCCACGCCGCAGTTCAGCACGCGGTGCATTTCGGTTTCATCGACGTTGCCTTTTTCCTGCAGCCAGTCGAACACCGCCGGGCGGGTCCAGCTCGCCACGTCGACCACGGCCTGGGCGCCTTTTGGCAGCACGCGCGGGATGTTGTCCAGCAGACCGCCGCCAGTGATGTGGGCCATGGCCTTGACGGCGCCGGTGTCCTTGATCAGCTTGAGCAGGGGCTTGACGTAGATGCGCGTCGGGGCCATCAGCAGGTCGGCGAGTGGCTGGCCGTCGAGCTGGGTGTTCTCGATATCGGCGCCCGAGACTTCGATGATCTTGCGGATCAGCGAGTAGCCGTTGGAGTGCGGGCCGGAAGATGGCAGGGCGAGCAGGGCGTCGCCGGCGGCGACTTTCGAACCGTCGATGATCTCGGCCTTTTCCACGACGCCGACGCAGAAACCGGCCAGGTCGTAGTCTTCGCCTTCGTACATGCCTGGCATTTCAGCGGTTTCGCCGCCGACCAGGGAGCAGCCGGACAATTCACAGCCGGCGCCGATGCCGGTCACGACCTGGGCGGCGGTGTCGACGTTGAGTTTGCCGGTGGCGTAGTAGTCGAGGAAGAACAGTGGTTCGGCGCCGCAGACCACCAGGTCATTCACGCACATGGCCACCAGGTCGATGCCGATGCTGTCGTGCTTGTTCAGGTTCAAGGCCAGGCGCAACTTGGTGCCGACGCCGTCGGTACCCGAGACCAGGACCGGTTGCTTGTAGCCGGCCGGGATCTCGCAGAGGGCGCCGAAACCGCCCAGGCCGCCCATGACTTCCGGGCGCGCGGTGCGCTTGGCGACGCTCTTGATGCGTTCGACCAATGCTTCACCGGCGTCGATGTCTACACCGGCGTCCTTGTAGCTCAGGGAGGGTTGCTTGCTCATGATCCAGGCCTTTAAAGGGGGGATTTCTGGGTAACGACCGATCGCCGGGGCCATTGAATAACCGTTGTACGAATTATTCCGGGAGCCCAGCCATTGCCGGTCTGCGAAGGCGCGCGATTTTATCAGGCTTGTGGACCAGCGGCCATCCTCGCGCCGACGGGCAGGGACATATCCGCCAAAAAAAACCGTTATTTCTTGTATTGGTACTGGGCGACGCGTCTGTATAAGGTGTAGCGGTAAGCGGCTATGGTTATGACAGTAGAAAACTGCGCCGGGTGGTGAATGTTTTCCCCGGTGCCGTGGTCACAGCCATGCTCAATCTTCTCCACACGGCCGGTGCCAGCCGTTATGTCCGGGAATCTTCCATGCGTCTTTTCAAATTCTTGTCCATGGGCTGCCTGTCGCTGATCAGCCTGGCGAGCCATGCCGAAACCCTCAATAACCTTTATCAGGTGCGTGAGCCGGTCAGCAGCCAGGCGCCGGATGAGCGTAACCAGGCAACGTTGCGAGCGTTGGACACCCTGGTGCTGCGCCTGACCGGCGACGCCAAGGCCGCGCAGAACTCCGGCCTGGCGGCGATCCGCAAGGACCCGCAGCAGATCATTCTGCAGTACGGCTACGAGGCCGGTCCTCCGGAAAGCCTGCAGGTGGACTTCGATCCCGCCAGCACCGACCGGGCATTGCGTTCGGCGGGGCTGCCGCTCTGGGGCGCGAATCGTCCATCTATTCTAGGCTGGTGGCTGAATGACTCGGCAGAAGGCTCCAGCCTGGTCGGCGATGGCCAGGCCAGCGCCACGCCTCTGCGCCGCGCGGCCCAGCACCGGGGCTTGCCGTTGCACTTGCCGTTGGCGGACTTGAGTGAGCAGATTGTCGCCACCGCGCCGACGTTGCAAGGCAACGACCCGGCGCCGTTGCGTGAGGCGTCGGACCGGTATGGCTCGGATGCCTTGCTGGCAGTCCATGCCAAGGAGGAGGGTGGCCAGTGGCAGGCCACCTGGCGCCTGTGGCTGGGCGACCAGCGCGAACAGGGCAGCGCCCAGGGCGCCGATCCCGCTGCGCTGGCCGATGCCGTGATGTTGGCGGTGAGCCAGCGCCTGGCGCCGCGTTTCGTGGCCAGGCCGGGCGTGGCGACCGAGCAGTTGCTGGAAGTCCAAGGTATGAATCTTGAGCGTTACGCGGCGTTGGGGCGCCTGCTCGAACCGTTCGCTGGCCAGGTGCAGCGGGTCGAGGGCGACATGATCGTCTACAAGGTCAACGGCAGCGCCGAGCAATTGAAGGCACAACTGGCCCTGGCCAAACTGCAGGAATTGCCGCCGGGTGAAGCCGTCGCGCAAGCGCCTGCGGCGCAGCCGGCCGCCGACGGAACGGTTCCCGTCGCGACACCGACACCGTCGCCGGCGGCTAACTTGCGATTCCGCTGGTAGTTTTCTTTCTTTTATAGGGGCAGGAGTGGTTCATGGGCGATACGCGGCGTTGGTTCTGGTTGGGTGGGGTCGCCCTGCTGATTGCATTTATCTACTTGCTTCACCCGATCCTCACGCCGTTCCTGGTTGCGCTGTTACTGGCCTATCTGTTCGATCCGGTGGTGGATCGCCTGGAAAAACTCGGACTGTCCCGGACCTGGGGCGTGGTGGCGGTGTTCGCGTTGTTTACCTTGATCGTCAGCGCTCTGCTGCTGGTGCTGATACCCATGCTGGCCAAGCAACTGGTGCGCCTGTACGAGCTGGCCCCGCAGATGCTCGATTGGCTGCAGCACACCGCAGTGCCCTGGGTGCAATCGAAGCTGGGCCTGTCGGACGGCTTCTGGAAGTTCGACAAGGTCAAGGCCGCCATCAGTGAGCACATGGGGCAGACCACCGATATCGTCGGCGTGGTATTGAGCCAGGCCACGGCTTCGAGCCTGGCGCTGATCGGCTGGCTGGCGAACCTGGTGCTGATTCCCGTGGTGGCCTTTTATCTGCTGCGCGATTGGGACCTGATGATGGCGAAGATCCGCAGCCTGCTGCCGCGTCATCGCGAAGAACGCATCATGACGCTGACTGGCGAATGCCACGAAGTGCTGGGGGCGTTTGTCAGGGGGCAGTTGCTGGTCATGGTCGCGTTGGGTTTCATCTACGCGGCGGGGCTGATGCTGGTAGGGTTGGAGCTGGGCCTGTTGATCGGCCTGATCGCCGGGTTGGCGGCCATCGTGCCCTACATGGGGTTTGTTATAGGGATTGGCGCGGCGTTGATCGCCGGGCTGTTCCAGTTTGGCGGCGACCTGTATCCCATGGTCGGCATCGTCGCGGTGTTCATGGTCGGGCAGGCGCTGGAGGGCATGGTGCTGACGCCGTTGCTGGTGGGAGATCGTATCGGCTTGCACCCGGTGGCGGTGATCTTCGCGATCCTGGCGGGTGGCGAGTTGTTCGGCTTCACCGGGATCCTGCTGGCGCTGCCGGTGGCGGCGGTGATCATGGTGCTGGTGCGTCATATGCACGATCTGTACAAGGATTCCGACATATATAGCGGCGCAGAGGACCCCGACCTCTAGGGCAAATGGCAGGCGCGGCGTCAGGGAAACTGACGCTCCGTGCCCTTGCTGCTGCAAACCTTTGATTTTGCTCGTGGTCCGGCGCATTGTGCGGTCCGCGCCACGGGTATAAACTTTGCAAACTTTACACAGAGGCCACTAATGGTTCCCTTGGAACCGTTCAGTCAGCATGAAACCGATTCAGCTGCCCCTTGGTGTGCGTCTGCGTGACGACGCCACCTTCATCAATTACTACCCAGGCGCCAATGCCGCTGCACTCGGCTATGTCGAGCGGCTTTGCGAAGCCGACGCCGGCTGGACCGAGAGCCTGATCTATCTGTGGGGCAAGGACGGGGTAGGGCGCACGCATCTGTTACAGGCGGCGTGCTTGCGCTTCGAGCAGTTGGGTGAGCCTGCCGTGTACCTGCCACTGGCCGAGCTGCTGGATCGCGGCGTGGAAATCCTCGACAACCTGGAGCAGTACGAACTGGTCTGTCTGGATGATCTCCAGGCAGTGGCCGGCAAGGCCGATTGGGAAGAGGCGTTGTTCCATCTGTTCAACCGGTTGCGCGACAGTGGCCGGCGCCTGTTGATTGCCGCATCGACCTCGCCACGGGAGTTGCCAGTGAAGCTGGCCGACTTGAAATCCCGCCTGACCCTGGCGCTGATCTTCCAGATGCGCCCGCTTTCCGACGAAGACAAGCTTCGCGCGTTGCAATTGCGTGCATCTCGACGCGGCCTGCACCTGACCGACGAGGTCGGGCATTTCATCCTCACCCGTGGCACCCGCAGCATGAGCGCGCTGTTCGAACTGCTCGAACGTCTCGACCAGGCCTCACTCCAGGCCCAGCGCAAGCTGACCATTCCTTTTTTGAAAGAAACTTTAGGCTGGTAAAACGGTCGCGAGATGATGGCTTAAAGCCTCTTCTTGACCCGACGAAGCCCGCGGTTTTACTGGGCTGGAGGCCTGCAAGCCGCTCAATACGGGCTTAAGCGCTTAGATGTAAACGAGAAATCAAGAAGTCACATTTGCATCGATTGAATTTGCAAATGAGGTTGATAGAAGGCATAGTCTCGCCATCTTTACTACCTCAGCCACGGTCGTGCCCATGCTAAATCGCTTCGCACCCCTCGTGCCTCTCGCACTCGTTACCCTGTTGTTCGGTTGCGCTGCCCACTCCCCAGTGACCCAGCAAGCGCCCCAACCACAGGTGAATAACACCGTTACCGCCCAGTCTTCCGCCGTTGCGTTCCAGGAAGAAATGGCCTCCGACAAAGAGCTGGCAGACTTCGCCGGCAGCAAGCCTTATCAGCTTCCAGTGCTGGCAGACAGCATCCTGGAGCGCGGCATGTCGTTGATCGGCACACGTTATCGTTTTGGCGGGACCTCCGAAGCCGGCTTCGACTGCAGCGGCTTCATCGGCTACCTGTTTCGCGAAGAAGCGGGTATGACCCTGCCGCGTTCCACGCGTGAAATGATCAACGTGAAGGCCCCGCTGGTCGCTCGCAACCAGCTCGAACCCGGTGACCTGCTGTTCTTCAGCACCAACGGTCGTCGCGGTCGCGTCAGCCACGCCGGTATCTACCTGGGCGACAACCAGTTCATCCACTCCAGCAGCCGCCGTAGCGGTGGGGTGCGAATCGACAGCCTGGGCGACAGCTACTGGAGCAAGACCTTCATCGAAGCCAAGCGTGCCCTCGCCATGGCACCGACTGTAGTGACGGCTCGCAAGTAAACGCACAGTTTGTAGGGCAAACTTAAAGTCTTACTTGAAGTTTGGCCCATAGCCGCTAGAATCCATGATCATTGATTGATGGCAATCCGCCTGCGTACTACGCGGGCGGACTTGTTTCCATCTCCACGGCAGAAATAGCCGCATCCAGATCAGGATTGTTGTGCCTATGTCGACGTCGGCCCGCCTCGCTCTCATGTTTCTTGCTGCACTGCTCAGCGCGTGCGCCAGTCGCACCCCGCCTCCCGCGCCAGTGCGGGCCCCGGTGGTGTTCGCACCTTCCCAGACTTTTTCTCCCGCCGCCGAAGACGTGCTGTTCCGGGCTTTGGGCCTGGTGGGCACGCCTTATCGCTGGGGCGGCAACACGCCGGATTCAGGTTTTGATTGCAGTGGCTTGATTGGCTATGTGTACCGTGACGCCGCCGGCATCTCGCTGCCACGTTCCACGCGCGAAATGATCAGCATGCGCGCGCCGGAAGTCGGCAAGGATGCGTTGCAGAGCGGCGATCTGGTGTTCTTTGCCACCAATGGCGGCTCTCAGGTCAGCCATGCCGGAATCTATGTCGGGGAGGGGCGCTTCGTCCATGCGCCGGCCACGGGCGGGACGGTCAAGCTCGACAGCCTGTCAAAGGCCTATTGGCAGAAAGCCTACCTGGGCGCCAAGCGCGTACTGCAGCCGGATCATCTGGCGCGTAATCCCTGATTTCTGCCGGGTAGGCTCTTGTGGCGAGGGAGCTTGCTCCCGCTGGGCTGCGCAGCAGCCCCAAGCTTTTAGCGGTCGCTACGCAACCGAGCGGGAGCAAGCTCCCTCGCCACGGGTTTTCAGCTCTAGTTTTTTGACACCCGCCAGATTTTGTTCCCGACATCATCCGCCACCAACAACCCGCCCTGCTTGTCGATCACCACGCCCACCGGCCGGCCCTGGGCTTTTTCGTCTGCATTGAGGAAACCGGTCAACACATCTACTGGTTGCCCGACCGGTTTGCCGCCGCTGAACGGAACAAAAATCACTTTGTAGCCACTGTGGGGCTTGCGGTTCCAGGAACCGTGTTGCCCGATGAAAGCCCCTTCGGTGAACGGCGCGGGCAATTTGCTGCCCTCGGCGAAGCTCAGCCCCAGGGAGGCGGTGTGCGGGCCCACCGCATAGTCGGGGGCGATGGCCTTGGCCACCAGCTCGGGGTTTTGCGGCTCGACCCGGACATCGATGTTCTGCCCGTAATAACTGTAAGGCCAGCCATAGAAGCCGCCATCCTTCACCGACGTGATGTAGTCCGGCACCAGGTCGCTGCCGATCTCGTCCCGTTCGTTGACCGCCGTCCACAACGCACCGCTGCGTGGCTCCCACGCCAGGCCATTGGGATTGCGCAGGCCCGCGGCGAAGATGCGATGAGTGCCTGTGGCCCGGTCGACTTCCCAGATCGCCGCCCGGCCTTCTTCCGCTTCCATGCCGTTCTCGCCAACGTTGCTGTTCGAACCGGTGGTCACATACAGCTTGCTGCCGTCCCGGCTGGCGATGACGTTTTTAGTCCAGTGGTGGTTCAAAGTGCCACCCGGCAAGTCGACCACCTTGGTTGGCTGTGCCTTGATCTGTGTGTCGCCTTCCTTGTATGGGAAGCGGATCAACCGGTCGGTGTCGGCCACGTACAGGTCATTGCCGACGAGGGTCATGCCGAACGGCGAATTGAGGTTCTCCAGGAAAATCGTCCGGGTCTCGGCGACGCCATCGTGATTGGCGTCTCGCAGCAGGGTGATGCGGTTGGGGCTGGGCACGCCGGCACCGGCCCGGCCCATGACTTTTTTCATGACCCAGCCACGAATGCCCTGGGTATCGTCGGGCTTGGGCGGGGCGTTGGTTTCGGCCACCAGTACATCGCCAATGGGCAGTACGTAAAGCCAGCGCGGATGATCCAGCCCTTCGGCAAACGCGACTACCTGCAGGCCTTGGGCCGGGGTTGGCTTGGCGCCGTCCGGCCAGCCGACCGCTTCGGCGATATTCACCGTGGGAATCAGGGTCTTGTTCGGTTCGGGCAGTTTCGGCGACGGGCCGGTGCCGTCGGAAACCTGCAATGTGGAAGACTCGCCACACGCGACAAGCCCCGTAGCCAGGGCAATGATTAACAGATGAGGTGGCTTGAGCATGCGGGCTTCCCTATGAGTGCATGTGGTTATTCATAGAGGAGCGTAGACGTGGGATGGTTCAACGGTGAGGATAATGCCCCTCCAGACAGACGAGTTTCCCTGTGGGAGCGAGCTTGCTCGCGATAGCGGTCTATCCGGCAAATCGATGTCGACTGTTGCACCGCCATCGCGAGCAAGCTCGCTCCCACAGGGTCCCCGCAGACCCTTAAGAAGTCAGCCGTGCGCCTGTTTCAGCAGCAGCGCAATACCCGGATGGTACTGGCCCGCCTCGTTGCGCAATTTGCGATAGGCGTAGGGGAAGTACCAGGCCACGGCGCAGGTGTTCTCCTTCTGCAGGTCGTCGATCATGTCCTGCAACTCTTCTGGCGTGGCGCTTTGCTGGGCTTTTTGCGGGGCAACGAACAGGCAGCCCAGTTTCAGGTCGCTGGCGTAGCTGATGCGCTTGGCGTCGCTGGCGGCTTCGAGCAAGGGTTGGGTCAGGTTCAGGTTGTTGACCTTCGGCCAGCGCTGGGTGGCCTGGATAAAGGCGCGCTCATCGGCGCTGGCAATGAACAGGTCGGCGCTGACGTTGCGTTCGCCTTCTTCGTTCTGCTTGCGCGTCGCTGCGTTCTGCAGCGTGACCATCTCAGCCATCCAGGCAGCGGCAGACAGCAACCCGAGGTTGGCTTTTTGATCATGCCAGTAGGGGGTGTCGTTATCGCCGCGCACGGCGTTGTAGCGATCGATACAGTCGAACCAGCGTTCCAGCACCGGGCGTAGAAACTCCAGCTTCGGATTGCTGATGATCATGCCTTGCATGCGTTTGCCCTCTTGTTCTTGTGATATCGGGTCGTGGTGTCTATTTGATATCACTTGCCGCAGCTTCACACAAGATCGCTGTCAGTTTATTGATCAGGGCCAGTCAACGAGTGGATACAGGTGGCGGCTTTAATTGACGCTCCATCCCCAACCCTCTAACCTTCGCGGCTTGTTTCAGGTGCTCTGTGGCGCGGTCGCGGCCGACAGAGTGAAACAGGGAAGCCGGTGAGCGAACGCGAACCCGGCGCTGCCCCCGCAACGGTAAATGAGTCAACGCTGTGCCTAGGCCACTGTGTCGCAAGACATGGGAAGGCGCGCAGCCAGGCATTACGCCGCTCATGAGCCCGGAGACCGGCCTGATTCATCCAACGGCATCACGGTGGGCGATGCCAGGCTCGCTGCCGTCCTTTTTTCTGCCCGCCCGCCGTTATCCAGTCCCAACGGAGAGCTCCCCTCATGACCGATACGCCCGATCGCGACGAACGCCACCTGGCGCGCATGCTGCGCAAGAAAGCCGTGATTGACGAGCGCATCGCCAATTCACCGAACGAGTGTGGCCTGCTGCTGGTGCTGACCGGCAACGGCAAGGGCAAGAGCAGTTCGGCGTTCGGCATGCTCGCCCGTGCCATGGGCCACGGCATGCAGTGCGGCGTGGTGCAGTTCATCAAGGGGCGCAACAGCACCGGCGAGGAGCTGTTTTTCCGACGCTTCCCGGAGCAGGTGCGCTTTCACGTCATGGGCGAAGGCTTCACCTGGGAAACCCAAGATCGTCAGCGCGACATCGCCGCCGCCGAAGCGGCCTGGGCGGTATCGCGGCAACTGCTCGGCGATCCATCGATCGGCCTGGTGGTGCTTGATGAGCTGAACATCGCTCTCAAGCACGGTTATCTCAATCTCGATCAGGTGTTGAGCGATCTGCAGGCCCGTCCGCCGATGCAACACGTGGTGGTCACCGGCCGGGGTGCCAAGCCGGAAATGATCGAGCTGGCCGATACCGTGACCGAAATGGGCATGATCAAGCATGCCTTCCAGGCCGGCATCAAGGCGCAGAAGGGCGTCGAACTGTGAATGATGCTTCGATGACCAGCCGCCACTGTCCGGCGGTGTTGATTGCCGCGCCGGCTTCCGGCCAGGGCAAGACCACCGTCACTGCGGCGCTGGCACGGTTGCATCGCAACCAGGGGCGCAAGGTGCGTGTGTTCAAATGCGGACCTGATTTCCTTGATCCGATGATCCTTGAGCGCGCCAGTGGCGCAGCGGTCTATCAACTGGATATGTGGATGGTCGGCGAGCAGGAAAGTCGCCGACTGTTGTGGGAAGCCGCCGCCGAAGCGGACCTGATCCTGATCGAAGGCGTGATGGGGCTGTTCGACGGCACCCCGTCCAGCGCTGACCTGGCGCGCCACTTCGGCGTGCCGGTGCTGGCCGTGATCGACGGCACGGCGATGGCCCAGACCTTCGGTGCCCTGGCCCTGGGCCTGGCCCGTTATCAGCCGGACTTGCCGTTCGCTGGCGTACTGGCCAACCGGGTCGGCACCCTGCGCCACGCGCAATTGCTCGAAGGCAGCCTGACCGAAGGCCTGCGCTGGTACGGCGCGCTCTCGCGAGAAACCGGCATCGAGCTGCCGAGCCGCCACCTGGGGCTGGTCCAGGCCAGCGAACTGAATGACCTGGACGTTCGCCTCGACGCAGCGGCCGAAGCATTGGCCGGCAGTTGTGAAGTGTCGCTGCCGCCCCAGGTCGAGTTCGCCGCGCCCGAACTGACAACCGTCGAGCCGTGGCTCGACGGTGTGCGCATCGCTGTCGCCCGCGACGAAGCGTTTGCCTTCACCTATGGCGCGAGCCTCGACCTGCTGCGGGCCATGGGCGCGCAACTGGCCTTCTTTTCCCCTATTCATGACACCGAACTGCCCGAGGCGGACAGCCTGTATCTGCCTGGCGGTTACCCGGAGCTGCACCACGTTGCACTGGCGCGGAACGTGCCGATGCTGACGGCGATCCGTGCCCACCACGCAGCCGGCAAACCGCTGCTCGCCGAATGCGGTGGCATGCTCTACCTGCTCGATTCATTGACCGACGTCGAGGGCAATCGCGCCGAGCTGCTCGGCCTGTTGAGCGGTGAAGCGCAGATGCAAAAGCGCCTTGCGGCCTTGGCGTTGCAATCAGTCGAGCTGCCGGAAGGCACGCTGCGCGGGCATACCTATCATCACTCCTTGACCAGCACTGAACTCGAGCCGATCGCCCGTGGGCACAGCCCGAACGGTGGGCGAGGGGCTGAGGCGGTTTTCCGCCTGGGGCGGATGACGGCTTCCTATGTGCATTTTTACTTTCCGTCCAATCCCGGGGCGATTGCCGCGTTGCTTGCGCCCGACCCTGCGGCCGTCTTCGCGAGCAGGCTCGCTCCCACATTTGATCACCTGAACCCTGTGGGAGCGAGCCTGCTCGCGAAGCCGTCATGACTGACAACGCTTTCTCTTCAGCCGAACGCGAAGCCGTCTACCGCGCCATCGCCGAACGCCGCGACATGCGCCATTTCAGCGGCGGCACCGTCGAGCCGGCGTTGCTGCGCCGTCTGCTGGAAGCCGCGCACCAGGCGCCCAGCGTCGGGCTGATGCAACCGTGGCGCTTCATCCGTATCAGCGACCGCGCCTTGCGTGGGCAGATCCAGCGACTGGTGGAAGAGGAACGCATCCGTACCGCCGAAGCCCTGGGCGAGCGCAGCGATGAATTCATGCAGCTCAAGGTCGAAGGTATCAATGACTGCGCCGAGGTACTGGTGGCGGCGTTGATGGACGACCGCGAGCGGCACATATTCGGTCGCCGGACCTTGCCGGAAATGGACCTGGCCTCGCTGTCCTGCGCCATCCAGAACCTGTGGCTGGCGGCCCGCGTCGAAGGGCTGGGGATGGGTTGGGTGTCGCTGTTCGAGCCCCAGGCCCTGGCTGACCTGCTGGGCCTGCCCGCCGGGGCCAAGCCGTTGGCGGTCCTGTGCCTGGGGCCGGTCGAAGGCTTCTACCCAGCGCCGATGCTGGCCCTGGAAGGCTGGGCGCAACCGCGTCCGCTCACTGAACTGCTTTACGAAAACCACTGGGGAGTGCGCCCATGAGCGTAGCGTTGCTCAGTGCCGCCGCGGTGGCGCTGGATGCGCTGCTGGGTGAGCCCCGGCGTTGGCATCCGCTGGTGGCGTTCGGCGGCTTTGCCGATCGCATCGAACAACGTTTCAACTCCGGCGGGCGTGGCTGGCGCAGCCATGGAGTGACGGCGTGGGTGATCGCCGTGGTGCCGCTGACCTTGCTCGCCACGGCCCTGTCCTGGGCACCGATGATTGGCTGGCTGGTGGAGATTCTGGCGCTGTATTGCGCCCTCGGCCTGCGCAGTCTTGGCGAGCATGTCGAGCCGGTGGCCCGGGCGCTGCGCAGCGGTGAGCTGGACGAGGCGCGCCGACGCGTCGGTTACCTGGTCAGCCGCGAAACCGCCGAGCTGGATGAAGCCGCCGTTGCCCGCGCCGCCACCGAGTCGGTCCTGGAAAACGGCAGCGACGCGGTGTTCGCCGCGCTGTTCTGGTTCGCCGTGGCCGGTGCGCCCGGCGTGGTGTTGTACCGGTTGAGCAATACCCTCGACGCTATGTGGGGCTATCGCAACGAGCGCTTCGAGCGTTTCGGCTGGGCGGCGGCGAAAATCGACGACCTGCTCAACTACATCCCCGCACGCCTGGTGGCGTTGACCTACGCTGCGCTCGGCAAGACCCGCCTGGCACTCAAATGCTGGCGCAGCCAGGGCCCGACCTGGGACAGCCCGAATGCCGGGCCGGTGATGGCCGCCGGTGCCGGCGCGCTGGGTGTGGAACTGGGGGGCGCGGCGGTGTATCACGGCGAACTGCATCAACGCCCGCCATTGGGCGAGGGCGTGCCGGCCAGTGCCGATTCGATTGACCGAGGCTGGCAATTGGTGCAACGCGGCGTATGGTTATGGCTGCTGATTCTCTGCCTCGGAGCCGAGTTTTATGCTTGAGCATGGTGGACGACTGCGCAACGCCGCCCGGCAATACGGGATTGCCGAGGCCGACTGGCTCGACCTGTCCAGTGGCCTCGCGCCCTGGCCGTTCGAGATCCCGGCGATTCCATTGCGCGCCTGGGCGCGCCTGCCCGAGACCGACGATGGTCTGGAACAGGCCGCTTGCGACTATTACGAAGCGACGCATGTGCTGCCGGTGGCCGGTTCGCAAATGGCCATCCAACTGCTGCCGCGCCTACGCCGAGCGGGCAAGGTCGGGGTCCTGTCGCCTTGTTACGCCGAGCACGCCGAAGCCTGGCGCCGCAGCGGCTACATCGTGCGCGAAGTGCTGGAAGCGGAAGTGGATTTCTTTCTCGACAGCCTCGACGTGCTGGTGGTGGTCAACCCGAACAATCCCACGGGCCTGAGCCTGGACCCCGAACGCCTGCTGGATTGGCATGCGCGGCTGGCCCAGCGGGGTGGCTGGCTGGTGGTGGACGAGGCGTTCATGGATATCACACCGCACCTGAGCCTTGCCGCCTACGCCCATCAGGTCGGATTGATCGTGCTGCGCTCGTTCGGCAAGTTTTTCGGCCTGGCCGGGGTTCGCCTCGGATTCGTCCTGGCCGAGCGACGCTTGCTCAGGCTGCTCGCCGAACAGGTCGGGCCGTGGGCCGTCAGCGGGCCGACGCGGATATTGGGCCAGGCGTGCCTGTTGGATACCGAGGCCCACGCCCGCCAGCGCCAGCGTTGCGAAGAAACCAGCGAGCGCCTGGCGCTGCTGCTCGAGCATTACGGTTTCAAGCCTGATGGCGGTTGCGGGTTGTTCCAGTGGGTGGTTACCGAGCACGCCCGGGCCCTTTATGAATTCATGGCCCAGCGCGGCATTCTCCTGCGGCTGTTCATCAACACCAGCAGTCTGCGCTTCGGGCTGCCGGCCAATGACGCAGAATTCCTGCGTCTCGAACAGGCTTTCGAGGCCTACGCCAAGGACATTCAATGACCACCTTGATGGTGCAGGGCACCACCTCCGATGCCGGCAAAAGCACGCTGGTCACGGCGCTGTGCCGCTGGGTCAGGCGCCAGGGCGTGAGCGTGGTGCCATTCAAGCCGCAGAACATGGCGCTCAATAGCGCGGTGACCGCCGATGGCGGCGAAATCGGCCGGGCCCAGGCGGTCCAGGCCCAGGCTTGTGGCCTCGAACCGCATACCGACATGAACCCGGTGCTGCTCAAGCCCAACAGCGACACCGGTGCCCAAGTCATCATCCATGGCCGCGCCGTGACCAGCATGAACGCCGTGGCGTATCACGATTACAAGGCCATCGCGATGCAAGCGGTGCTGGCTTCCCATGAGCGTTTGCGCGCGGCGTATCCGGTGATCATGGTCGAGGGCGCGGGGTCGCCGGCGGAGATCAACCTGCGTGCCGGCGACATCGCCAACATGGGTTTTGCCGAGGCCGTCGATTGCCCGGTGCTGCTGATCGCCGACATCAATCGCGGCGGCGTATTCGCCCACCTGGTCGGCACCCTTGAGTTGCTTTCGCCCAGCGAACAGGCCCGGGTCAAAGGTTTCATCATCAACCGTTTTCGTGGCGACCTGGCGTTGCTGCAACCCGGCCTGGATTGGCTCGAAGCGCGCACCGGCAAACCGGTGATTGGCGTATTGCCCTATGTGCTGGACCTGCACCTGGAAGCCGAGGACGGTCTCGATCAGCGTCAGGCCGACAAGGCCGAACAGGTACTCAAGGTTGTGGTGCCGGTGCTGCCGCGCATCAGCAACCATACCGATTTCGATCCGCTGCGCCTGCACCCGCAGGTCGACCTGCAGTTCATCGGCCCCGGCCAGACCATCCCGCCGGCCGACCTGATCATCCTGCCCGGTTCGAAAAGCGTGCGCAGCGACCTGGCCTACCTGCGCGCCAACGGCTGGGAGACAGCAATCAATCGGCACCTGCGCTACGGCGGCAAGTTGCTGGGCATCTGCGGTGGTTTGCAGATGCTTGGCCGCCAGGTCCACGATCCGCTCGGGCTGGAAGGCGCGGCCGGTTCGAGTGCCGGGCTGGGCCTGCTGGACTTCGAGACGACGCTGGAGCATGAGAAGCAGTTGCGCAACGTACGCGGGCGGTTGGCCGTGGAGGATGCCGAGGTCAGCGGCTACGAGATTCATGCGGGTGTGACCACTGGCCCGGCCCTGGAAAACCCTGCGGTGACGTTGGACGGCGGCCGTTGCGACGGCGCCCGAAGCCTCGACGGACAGATTTTCGGCACCTATCTGCATGGGCTGTTTGAAACGCCAGCGGCGAGCAGCGCGTTGCTGCGCTGGGCGGGCGTGCAGGACGTGCAGGCGGTGGATTACCACGGGTTGCGCGAGCGGGATATCGAGCGGTTGGCGGACCTGGTGGAGCGGCATCTGGATACCGGGGTGTTGCGTGAACTCTGTGGGATTTGAGGTGGCCGGGCTGACCTCATCGCGAGCAAGCTCGCTCCCACATTGGAATGCATTTCAAATGTGGGAGCGAGCTTGCTCGCGATGGCGCCAGTCGCCACACCGGCAGATAGAAGGTAATGACCCATGCTGCAACTGATCCTCGGCGGCGCCCGCTCCGGCAAGAGTCGCCTGGCTGAGAAACTCGCTGCGGGCACCGGCTTGCCGGTGACCTACATCGCCACCAGCCAACCCCTGGACGGCGAAATGAACCAGCGTGTCGCTCAGCATCGCGCCCGGCGCCCGACCGATTGGGCGCTGGTGGAGGAACCGCTGGCGCTGGCGCAGGTGTTGCGCGAAACCGCCGCGAGCGAGCGCTGCCTGCTGGTGGATTGCCTGACCCTTTGGCTGACCAACCTGTTGGTGCTCGACGATGCCGACCGACTGGCTGCCGAGCGCGAAGCCCTGCTGGACTGCATCGGCGCGCTGCCCGGTGAAATCATTTTTGTCAGCAACGAGACCGGCCTGGGTGTCGTGCCGCTGGGCGAGCTGACTCGCCGTTACGTCGATGAAGCCGGCTGGCTGCATCAAGCCCTGGCCGAACGTTGCCAGCGCGTTGTGCTGACCGTTGCCGGCCTGCCCCTGACTCTCAAAGGTATTGCGTTATGAATCACCGCTGGTGGCTGGACCCGTGCAAGCCCGTTGATAGCCAAGTGCTGGAGCAAGCGATGGCGCGGCAACAACAACTAACCAAACCGGCCGGCTCCCTCGGGCGCCTGGAGTCGGTGGCGGTGCAACTGGCGGGCCTGCAAGGGCAGGTCAAGCCAAGTCTTGAACAATTGTGGATCGCGATTTTTGCCGGCGATCACGGTGTGGTGGCCGAAGGCGTCTCGGCCTATCCCCAGGAAGTGACCGGACAGATGCTGCTCAACTTTGTCAGCGGCGGCGCGGCCATCAGCGTGCTCGCGCGGCGGTTGGGCGCTTCCCTGGAGGTCGTCGACCTGGGCACCGTGACGCCTTCGCTGGACTTGCCCGGCGTGCGGCATTTGCGGGTCGGCCCGGGCACCGCCAATTTCCTCCTGGGCCCGGCCATGACCCTGGTCCAGGGCGAACAGGCCCTGCAAGCCGGACGCGACAGTGCCATGCGCGCCGCTGCCAGCGGCACGCAACTGTTCATCGGTGGCGAGATGGGCATCGGCAATACCACGGCGGCCAGCGCGCTGGCCTGTGCCTTGCTCGATTGCCCGGTGGCGCATCTGGTCGGGCCGGGCACCGGGCTGGATGCGGCGGGTATCAGCCGCAAGGTCCAGGTCATCGAACGCGCCCTGGCCGTGCACGGTGGGTCGAACGGCGACCCGCTGCAAACGCTGTGCAACCTTGGCGGGTTTGAAATCGCCGCGTTGATCGGCGCCTATCTGGCCTGTGCCCAACAAGGCATCGCCGTGCTGGTGGATGGCTTTATCTGCAGCGTCGCGGCCCTGGTGGCGGTGCGGCTCAATCCGGCGTGCCGGCCCTGGTTGTTGTTCGCCCACCGTGGCGCCGAACCGGGACACCGCCACGTGCTGGAAACCCTCGCTGCCGAACCGCTGCTGGACCTCGGCTTGCGCCTGGGCGAGGGCAGCGGGGCGGCGCTGGCGGTGCCGTTGTTGCGCCTGGCCTGTGACCTCCATGGGCAGATGGCGACCTTCGCCGAAGCGGCCGTGGCGGATCGCCCGGCATGACCTTGCGCCTGGACCTGTTGCGCCATGGCGAGACCGAACTGGGCGGCGGGCTGCGCGGCAGTCTCGACGACGCCCTGACGCCACGAGGCTGGGAACAGATGCACGCGGCGGTCGCAGCGGGCGGGCCGTGGGATCGGCTGGTGAGTTCGCCCTTGCAGCGTTGCGCGCGTTTCGCCGAACAGCTGGGTGCGCGACTCGGCGTGCCGGTGGACTTGGACAAGGACCTGCAGGAATTGCATTTCGGCGCCTGGGAAGGCCGTAGCGCGGCGGCATTGATGGAGACTGACGCCGAGGCGCTGGGGCGGTTCTGGGCCGATCCCTACGGCTTCACGCCGCCGGAAGGTGAGCCGGTACTCGAGTTTTCGGCGCGAGTGCTGGCGGCGCTTGAACGCTTGCATCAAGCCTACGCCGGGCAGCGCATCCTGCTGGTCAGCCATGGCGGCGTGATGCGGCTGCTGCTGGCCCGCGCCCGCGGCCTGCCGCGCGAGCAATTGCTCAATGTCGAAGTCGCCCACGGCGCGCTGTTTTCTCTCTTGGTGGCGTCCGGTCCAGTCCTCGAAGAGGCGGTCTGAAGATGTTGCCTTTCTGGATCGCCCTGCAATTTCTCAGCAGCCTGCCGGTGCGCTTGCCGGGCATGCCCGAACCTGCGCAACTGGGTCGTTCGCTGCTGTTCTATCCGCTGGTAGGGGTGATGTTCGGCGGCTTGCTCTGCGGGCTCGATGCCTGGTTGTCAGGCGCACCGTTGCTGCTGCATGCGGCGCTGCTGCTGACGGCCTGGGTGTTGCTCAGTGGCGGCCTGCACCTCGATGGCCTGGCGGACAGCGCCGATGCCTGGCTCGGTGGTTTCGGTGATCGCGAGCGTACGCTGCTGATCATGAAGGACCCGCGCAGCGGACCGATCGCGGTGGTCACCCTGGTGCTGGTGCTGTTGCTCAAATTCAGCGCGTTGCTGGCGCTGATCGAACAGCAGCAGACCTTGGCGCTGCTCATCGTGCCGGTCCTCGGGCGTGGTGCGTTGCTGGCACTGTTCCTCACCACGCCCTATGTACGTGCCGGTGGCTTGGGCCAGGCGCTCGCCGACCACCTGCCACGCCGCGTCGGTTGGCAGGTGCTGTGCGCCGTTGCGCTGGCCTCCGGGCTGGTGGCGGGCTGGGCCGGCCTGGTGGCGTTGCTGGTCGCGGCGCTGGGCTTTATCGGCTTGCGCCGGATAATGCTGCGCCGCTTGGGCGGGTGCACCGGAGACACGGCGGGGGCCTTGCTGGAACTGCTGGAGATGGCGGTTCTGGTGGGTTGGGCATTGAGCTGATTACAGGACGGCGCCGAGATCAATCGACAAACAGGTCGGGTGTCAGCGGGCCGCCTTGCGGGTCGTAGCGGTACTGTCCGAACTCGGTCTGGCCTTGTTCCGCCAGCAGCTCTTCATCAATCAGCAGGCGGCCGGTGACGTGGCGATTGCTGCTGGAGAGAATGGCATGGGCGGCATCGGCCATGATCGCGGGGGTTCGGGCGCGCTTGAAGGCCTGGCGTCCGCCGAGTTCGAACTCGATGGCGGCGGTGGCGATGACGGTCTTCGGCCATAGCGAGTTGACGCTGATGCCGTATTTCTCGAACTCATCGCTCATGCCGAGGGTGAGCATGCTCATGCCGTACTTGGTGACGGTGTAGGGTGCGTGCTGGGCGAACCAGCGGGACGACAGGCTCAGCGGTGGCGAGAGGTTGAGGATGTGGCCGCCGCCGCTGCGCTTGAGGTAGGGCAGGACCGCCTGGCTGCAGACCATCACTGCACGCGTGTTGATCTGATACATCAGGTCGAAGCGTTTCGGCACAAGATGTTCGACGCCCATGAGCCGAATCGCTCCCGCGTTGTTGACCAGGGCATCGATACCGCCGAAGTGTTCGGCGGCCCTGTCCATGGCCGCGCCTACCGCCGTCTCGTCGCGCACGTCCAGTTGCAGGGGCAAGGCCCTGCCGCCGGCGGCTTCCCCGCTGGATAGACGCACACTTGCTATCGAGCCTGGAAGAACTCGACCTGTCCGAAAATCTCCTCACCCACATTCCGGAAGATGTATTCAGCAACGGAGGCAATCACCAGGCATCCACCGAAGTAGTGCTGGCCGGCAACCCGCTCGATCCCGAGCTTTCCCAGCGATTGCTCGACTCGATGGCCGCGGTGCAGCCGGGTATCCCTCGCTTTACCTTCGAACTGGATGACTTGCAGCTTGATCATTTCGCTCAACCGGGACCGGTCCCTACGCCCAGTGTCGACCCATGGCTCGAAGGACTCGATGAACTCGAAGCGGCACGTCGCCGGCAACTATGGCAAGACATCGGGCGGGCAGGCGCTTCGAACCTCATGACCATGATCAATCAACTGCGGCAAACCAACGATTTTTTCCACGCTGCCCGCCGACCTGAACTGATCGGCTCGGTCTGGACGGTCCTTGAACAAGCTGGCAACGACGCGGTGTTGCGGCGCCGATTGAATGATATGGCCGAGGAGGGCGCGCGGATGCGCGCGCAGGGGGAAACCTGTGTGGATGGCTTGCGTGTCGAATTCGCCCGGATCGAAACCGAGGCCATGGTTCATCAGGCGCTGCCGGCCGGCATGCCGGAGGAGCAACGAGGGGCCTGGTTCTACCAGCGGCTACGGGCCAAGTATCGGGCCGATGCGGTCGAGGTCATTGCCAATCGGCAGGCCGGGGGACGTGATGTTGCCGAGGTACGCATGGCTTACCTGATCGGCACGCGCGAGCCCCTCGGCCTTCTTGTCGCGCCTGGAAGCATGGCATTTGCCGGCGCTGCCCGGATCAGGCACGGCGAGCTGTCCAGGGTGGTACAGATTGTTCTGGAGGAGGAGCGCTTGGGAGGCCTGCTCAACTACGGCCAGCTCCAGCCATTCTGGACCCAGTACCTGCGCGAACGTTACGCCGCTCGTTTCGCTCGCCTCGAAACCGAGTATCGGCAACCCGGCAACAACCGGTCGGCGCTGATCTCAACGTAATAATCATCCGCTCGCATAGGCAGTACCCATGTTCGGGTAGCGATGATATTGCCTTCGTCATCGTCAAGGAAAACATCCACCCGCTCCTCACCCGTTAGCGGAGGAGATTCGTACCAGGGCTTGAACTCTAGCCTCAAGGGGTTGCTCGGGTCACTCCAGGCCGTACGGTGCAGCAGGTTCGGCTCCCCCCCGGGAATATCAGGCAGTGGTTTGGGCTGTGTCCAGGGCGCGGTCATCGTGCACGGGAGCTGGTTGAACTGGGCTGATGACATCTTTCATGTTCTCCGTTGCTGGCAATCAGAATCCCCAGTCCCGAGAGCGGGGCATCACACGCTTGATGAACACTCGAATGCCGCAGGGGGCAAACGCCAGGGTCGCCCCCCGACGTTTGGCGCCCGTTCAGCCCGCGCTACCAGAGATAGCGCACGCCGATGTTGGCTCCCCACGGCTGATCGATCTTGTCGCCGTTGCTGTAGTCAAAATCGGCGTGGATTGCGACTTTGTCGGTCAAGGTCATTGCAACACCGACGCCCAACTCGCCACGGGAGCCCGAGAGGTCGTTATTGAAGACGTTGTTGTTGACCTCGACTTCGTTGTTCTTGGCGAACTCATGGACATAGGCTGCACGCAGGTAGGGTTGCACCGTCTTGCCTTCAGCAAGCCTGAAAGTGCGCCCGGCGGTAGCGCCCGCCTTGCCCAGGATTGAACGGGTGCGACTGCCTTCGGCAGCCAGGTCGTTGTTCAGATCGTAATCCTTGCCTTGGATAACGACGCCGGAAAGCTGGGTGAACGGCTCGATGAAGTAATCATCCGCCAGTTTGATATGACGACCGACTTCCAGGGAGGCACCAACGCCATGGTTGTTGTAGTCGCCCTTGGCCTTTTTGCCATCGCTCAGTTGTACATCGGACTTGTTCTGGAAACGGTTGAACTTGATGACGGCATCCAGGTAGTAGCCGCTCTGCTGATCCAGCCAAGTAGTGTAGGCACCCAGGTAATAGCTGTTGACCGTGCCGCTGGTACCCCGGCTCAAATCCAGGTCGGACTGGCTGTAGCCCCCCAACAGCCCGACGAGCCACTGCCCATCGCCGAACGGCAAGGGCGCATCGGCACCGAACGACACCCCTTGCTGGACTTTCTGATAAGCCAGGCCGGAACTGGCACTGACGTCGAATTTGTTGCCGTAGGAGCGCATCCAGCCGCCGGCCTTGTCGGGGTTCATACGCACCTCGCCCATGCGACTGCGCAATGTACTCAACTCGCCGTACCATACGGTTGGAGCGGTATTGAACAGCGCCAGCACCGAGCGCGTACCAGGACTGATCACTCGGGACGTGGTGTCCAGGTACCAATCATTGTCACCATGCTTGACCAGGTCGTAGGAATAGGTCCCGAGATCCACCGCACCATCGAGCAGAGAAAATTGCGCATCGCCGTCTGCGATATGCACCACCGGGATAGTGCCTGGCGCGAGTGGATCCTGGCCACTGCTGCCCATGAGAATGGTATGGCGGCCGGTCGCGGTGCCGGTGACTTCGAGCGTATCGACTTGGCCGGTGGCGAAATCGACGTCCATGATGAAATTGCCAGTCCCGGACAGATTGCCTACCGAGAGCTTATAAAACTCGGTAGGGCTACCCAGCTGAACGTTGCCGCCATCCAGGGTCAAGCTATCCACCACGCCGTCCTCGACCATCGCCCAGGTCGCACCGCTGTTGACCGCGAGCGCATCGACGTTGATCAGCCGGCCGGTCAGGCTCGCGCCCTGCTCCAGGGTCACGTTGGCCGTGCTGGTGTCGTCGGCACGGATGTCGCCGACCAGCGTGGTGTTGCTGTTGCCCACCCGCAGGTTGCCCTCGGCGCCACGGCGCACATCCATCAGGATACCGTTGCTGGCGGTCAGGGTAGAGCCGTTGAGTACGGCGATATCGGCCTGCACCGGTCCTACACCCAATGTGTCGACCAGAATCGCCGAGCCGTTGAGCCCTTCCACGTGGGTATTGTTCAACTCCAATGTACCGGGTACGTCCAGCCTGGCATCGCCGGCAAAAAGAATTCCCTCGCTGCTGCCACTGATGCGACTGTCTACGGCCGTTACGCTGCCGTTGAAGATGCGCAGGCCATCACCGCTGCTTCCGGTTCCGGTTCCGGTTCCTGACAGTGTCGAGCGCAGCACCGTCAAGGTGGTCAAGGCATTGACGCTGGCGCCGGCGATCGCGCCGCTGATGAGGCTATCGGAGACGGTTACACTGGCCCCCTTGGTCGCGGCCGTATCGCTGGAGAGCGCCAATCCGGTGCGGTCGCTGGAGGAGATATTGCTTTGGGCGATGCTCGCTGTGCCCGCCACAACGTGGACGCCACTTTCGTCCGTGGCCTGTACCGCTGCGCCAGTGAGATTCAGGGTCGATTCATTGACCAGGATATCCCGGGTCTGGGCGCCGTTGACGTTCAGCGTCGAGGCACCATTCAACACATAATTGTCCGCAGGCGTGCTGTTGTCGATGGTCAGGACTTCCCCGGGAACGAGCACCCGCGCTGCCAGGGCAACGTCGGAAAACAACCAGAGCGGTGCGCAGGAGAGCAGTTTCAAAGTACGGGACAAAGGATGCAGCTTGAACGAGCGAGCAGTGGACATAGGGCACCATCGGCGAGCAGTTACAGAAGGCGGCGCAGGCTATAGGGCAGGATGCGACCCGTATGTAGGATTTTTCCGAAATGTGCCGAGAGAACATCAAAGCCATGACAGACAGTCGCCTCGACAAGGCAGCTGTCTGTCGCGCAGCGATGATTGTCAGGTCAAGGATTAGCCGGGACGTTGCAGCTGCCTTCCCCCTGCGCTAGCCCTACCTTGGTGTTGGTTGGAGTGGACTTGGCAGGTTTACCTTCAATGAGATAGGCCACTTCGCCTTTACCTATCTGGTTGGCTGGGTCCCAGATTGGCAGGATATGAACGCCATACGGCTCGATGAGCCAAACGATGCCTTGCTCGGCCTGCTCTTGGGTTATGTTGGAAAAAGTAGCTGTCTTGAAGGCGAGAGGCAGCGGTGTCGGATAGAGCCTGCTGGCGAACGACTTGAAGCAGTGCTGGCTTGGTACATGATTGAATCTCCCATTCATCATCATTGATGGCGTGGACGCGGTGCTGTCCTGCTGTCGCTTGCACGGCGCCCCCCAGGCCTGGGTCAGGACTGGGGATACCTCCTTATATCGGGATTCAATCCCGGCAGAACCTGTCAGGATTGACAGGTGCGGACTTTAAGCAGGTCACTGGGAAAAGGCTGTCAGGCCGAGGTCACGCAGCTTGTAGGACATATCGCTGGGACTTGCTTGCCGTGTGTTGGAGCAGTGACATTCCTTGAATTAACTTGCGTTAACTTAATCGCGGGTATATACACGCACCATGCTTGCCTCTCAATGTTTGTGCATCAACCTGCGTCGTGCCGCCCGTGGCGTCAGCAGGTATTACGACGGCGCCCTCGACGGCTTCGGGATCAACGTTGCCCAGTATTCTCTGCTGAACAACCTGGCGCGCCTGGACCAGCCGAGCATTTCTTCCCTGGCCGAGGCCATGGGCCTGGACCGCAGCACGCTGGGGCGCAACTTGCGGGTGCTAGAAGGCGAGGGCTTGGTGAAGCTGGCCGAGGGCGAGGATCTGCGTAACCGTATCGTCGAGCTCACCGAGGCCGGACGTGCCCGACTGGCGGCGGCGCAGCCGGCCTGGGAAACGGCGCAACAGAAACTGATCGACAAGCTGGGCGCGGAAAAGCGTGCGACCCTGTTGGCCTTGCTGGATGAACTGGCGTGATGCCGGTTCGTCCGCTGATAAGTGGGTATATACCCGCGACCGGAGAACAATAATGACATCGATGTGGCGTACCTGTGGTTGGGTCCTGGTGGGCAGCGCGCTGATCCTGGCGTTGTCGCTGGGTGTGCGGCATGGGTTCGGGCTGTTCCTGGCGCCGATGAGCGCGGATTTCGGCTGGGGCCGCGAGGTGTTTGCCTTCGCGATTGCCTTGCAGAACCTGATCTGGGGCCTGGCGCAGCCGTTTACCGGTGCGCTGGCCGATCGCTTTGGCGCGGCGAAAGTGGTGCTGATCGGTGGCGTTCTCTACGCCGTCGGGCTGCTCCTGATGGGCATGGCCGACTCGCCCTGGTCGCTGTCGTTGAGCGCCGGTCTGTTGATCGGCATCGGCCTGTCCGGTACCTCGTTCTCGGTGATCCTCGGCGTGGTCGGGCGGGCCGTGCCAGCGGAAAAACGCAGCATGGGCATGGGCATCGCCAGCGCCGCCGGCTCCTTCGGCCAGTTCGCCATGCTGCCGGGCACGCTGGGCCTGATCGGCTGGCTCGGCTGGTCCGCCGCGCTGCTGGCGCTGGGTCTGTTGGTGGCGTTGATCGTGCCTTTGGTGAGCATGCTCAAGGACGCACCGGCGCCCCTGTCCGGGCATGAGCAGACGCTGTCCGAAGCGTTGCGCGAGGCTTGCAGTCATTCGGGGTTCTGGCTGCTGGCCGTGGGCTTTTTTGTCTGTGGTTTCCAGGTGGTGTTCATCGGTGTACACCTGCCGGCCTACCTGGTCGATCAGCACTTGCCGGCCAGTGTCGGCACAACGGTGCTGGCGCTGGTCGGATTGTTCAATATCTTCGGTACCTACACGGCCGGCTGGCTGGGTGGACGCATGTCCAAGCCGCGGCTGCTGACCGCGTTGTATCTGGCGCGGGCGGTGGTGATCGGCCTGTTCCTCTGGCTCCCCGTGACCACAACGACGGCCTATGTCTTCGGCATGGCGATGGGCTTTTTGTGGCTGTCGACGGTGCCGTTGACCAACGGTACGGTTGCGACCCTGTTTGGTGTGCGAAACCTCTCGATGCTTGGTGGGATGGTGTTCCTGTTTCACCAGTTGGGATCGTTCCTGGGAGGCTGGCTGGGCGGGGTGGTGTACGACCGCACCGGCAGCTATGACCTGATCTGGCAAGTGTCGATCCTGCTCAGCCTGTTGGCGGCGGCATTGAACTGGCCGGTGCGCGAGCGTCCGGTGGCGCGGCTGCAAACACAGGCCGGTGCCGCATGAGTCGCGTCGGTCCGTGGTTGGTCGCGGCCGGCGCCGCGCTGTTGCTGGCCTTCGCCTGGTGGGGCTGGCACCAGGGCGGGTTGGCCTTGATGCAATTGGGCATGGGTAACTGCTGAACAATGGACGGCGTCGGGCGGGCGGAGTAACGTCCTGGTCTGACAGGCTTTCAAGGAAAATCCGACATGCTGATGCGCTGGCTTGCTGTTCCCACCCTGTTGCTGGCTGCGGCCGGGCAAGTTTGGGGGGCTGATTGTCCGCCGCTGCTGGAGGGCTCGCTGCCCAAGCTGCGGGCCAAGGAAACCATCGACCTGTGCCAGCGCTTCGCCGGCAAGCCCCTGGTGGTGGTCAACACCGCCAGCTTCTGTGGTTTTGCACCGCAGTTCAAAGGCCTCGAAGCGCTGAACCAGCACTATAAGGGGCAAGGGCTGGAAGTACTGGGCGTACCCTCTGACGATTTCAAGCAGGAGTCCAAGGATGGCGCGGAGACGGCCAAGGTCTGCTACGTCAACTACGGCGTGACCTTCACCATGACCGAGCCGCAGCCAGTGCGCGGCGCGGACGCGATCCCCTTGTTCAGGCACCTGGCCGAACAGTCCAGCGCGCCGAAATGGAATTTCTACAAGTACGTTGTAGATCGCCAGGGCAGGGTGGTCGGCAGTTTTTCCAGCCGGATCAAACCCGACGATCCTGACTTCATCAAGGCAGTGGAAACGGCCATCGCTTCGAAACCCTGACCGCCAGCCACGAAAAAGCCCCGCCTCTTTGCAGAGCGCGGGGCTTTTTTTCGCTTCAGCTGGCGAAGTGTTCAGCTTCGCCGTGAATCATCAGAAGCGGTAGGTTGCACCGACACCAAAACCGTTGGCGCTGTTTTCGTATTCAGCGTTGTAGGCCTGACCCAAGGCGTTGCTGCGGTTGACGTTGACTTTTTCTTCCTTGAGGTAGGAATAGGCCACGTCGATGGTCAGGTCGTCGGTCGGGCTCCAACCGGCACCCAGGCTGAAGATGGTCCGGTCGCCGGTAGGGATGCGTGGCGAGCGGTCTTCGTTGTTGGCAGGCGACTGGTCGAACGTCAGGCCGGTGCGCAGTACCCACTGTTTGTTCAACTGGTAGGACGTACCGATGGCGTAGGCCCAGGTGTCGTGCCAGTTCTGTTCTTCGGTGATGGTGCCGAAGAGGGCTGGGTTCAGGGCTCCGCCGCCGGTCAGGTCGTTATCGACGGTGATGTCCTTCAGGCGGCTCCAGCGGGTCCAGGTGCTGCCTGCATAGACGGTCCAGGCGTCATTGATTTCCTGGGTAACCGAGAAGTCCACCGATTCAGGCGTGGTGATGTCCAGCGAAGCGTCATAACGTGCGCGGCTCAACAGAAAGCCCGGCGTACCGGCGCCCGGGCTCACTTCGGTGTGGCCTTCGAGCTTGTACTTGACCTTGGAGTGGTAGGTCAGGCCGACACGGGTGCTGTCGGTAGCCTGGACCATCAAGCCGATGTTGTAGCCGTAGCCGATGTCATCGCCCTTGATCTTGACGTTGCCGTCGTTAGGCGAGAACGGTGTGGTCAGTGCCGATTCCAGCGAGCCGGAAATACGGTTGATGGTCGGGCCGAAACCGATCGAAACCTTGTCGTTGAAGGCGTAGCTGATGGTTGGCTGGAAGGTCACGACCTTCACTTCGCTCTTGCTGCCGAAGTTGCGGCCCTGGAAGCTGTTTTCATAATCGGTGATCAGGCCGAACGGGGCGTAGACACCCAGGCCGAATGCCCATTTGTCATCGATAGGCTTGACGTAGTAGCCCATCGGAACGCCGGTGAACGGAACCATGTCGCCGTCGTTGGTGCCGGAGCGGGTACCGCTGGCATCGTTGATATCGGTGGACGCGTCGATCACGGCGAAGCCGCCGGTCACTTGCTCGCGCTTGAGGCGCGACATGCCGGCAGGGTTGCCAAACACGGTGCTTGCATCATCGGCAGAAGAAGAACGACCCGCGAAGCCAGTGCCCATGCCACTGATGCTTTGTTCGTTCAGGGCAAAACCACTGGCAAAGAGTTGGGTGGATGCCAAGGTAACGGCAAGGCCAAGGGTGGTTTTGAGCATCATTTTTTTCATTGTTAGAACTCCAGGTGATCACCGACGCGAAAATTACCAACATTTTCCTTCAAGCGCTATAGCTTGTATGGCTTGATTTAGAGGGGTTTTGTAGGACAATCTGACCAAATTCACTGAAGTTGTAGGAACTTTCTGATTTTCCATTCAGCAAGCGACCTGATTCAGTGGGGAAACACAGTTTTGCCAGGCACAGGTGAAATCTCGCAGGCGTCCCTGGGGGTGAAAAGTCTGCCGCCAGATCCGCGCCATGCCCAACAGGTCGCCGGCCTCGGGCAGCGGTGTGGCCTGCTCCTCCACCAGCAGCCAGGCGATGGCCGTGGCGTAGCGCAGGTTGACGGTCAGTTCCAGATGGGGACCGCTCAGGAACGCATGCTGGCTCGCCAGGCCGCGTACCAGGCTGGCCCGCTCCGGGTCCAGCGCCAGATAGTCGTCCCATAAGGCTCGGTGGCGAGGTTCGGTGATGCGGTATAGGCCGTGCCCGCGCCGATCGTGCAACGCCGCGCCAAGCCCGGACTGGCTGGCGGCGATGCCCAGCAGCAAGGTCTCCGCCGTCGTGCTGTGACTCCCCAGGTAGAGGAGCGTCGGACGGATCACGTATCGACACAGTTCGCTGGCAGCGATACCCATAAAACCCTCGAGACGGGAAAAGGGGCGAAGCCTGAAGATGTGGCCTTGGCAGCAGTGGATCGGTTCAGGCTCCGCCGGAAGCGGATCAGGCCGCTTGACTTGAAGTGTAGTGTCATATCCCTGCTGTAAAGGACTGTTTTTAAACCATCTTCATCGAACGGTTATGGTCGTTATAGCGCTTTGTACTTAAGCCGTTGCGCTTTATCGAGAAATGCCAGGCAATAAAAAACCCCGCTTTTCGGGGCGGGGTCTTCGGTTTCAGCTTTCCGGGCGTCTCAGGCAACCAGTGCCTGGCGGGTACGCTCGATCACGGCCTGCAGCGGTTCTGCGCTGGAGTACTGGTCGGGATACAGGCGTTCGCTGTGACGGGCGATGCCGTGTTCGTTGACCAGCGTGAAGCTGAAGCAGCCTTTGCGAGCGGCCATGATCAGGCAGTTCATTGGGGCAAAAGCGTTGGTCAGGGTGCGGATGGCATCCTGGGTATGGATTTGAGTAGACATGTTATGGGTGTTCCTGCAAATGACACGGTTAAGAACCGTGCCGCGTTAAAACGTTCCAGTAACGTCGACCACCATTGGTCGAACGAAGAACCCGACTGGAACAAAGCAGCCAGTTTGAGCGCTATAAAAAGGCGCGCTTGGGCTGGCAGGTAGGTACTTAGGAGGGCAGGCAACACATCAAGGGCAAAGGTTCTGGGCCCGGGGTGAAGATCCTGATCAATTTTGCAGGTTGGTTCGGTCAGAGTAACGAGCCTGGCAGGCACCCTTTGCATTCGATCAAAGGCAGTGCTGACGCAAGATTTACCTGGAAACCATCGAGGGGATCGGTCTCTTTTTATCGGTGGGGCTGCCCTTGAGGGTGGCTGACCGTGGAGATGTGTTCGACCCGGAATTGACTTTCAGCTTGGTACTAACGCCGCGGATACTAACGGATCGGAATACCGAAGGGAAGGCCATCGATCAATAAATATTCAAACCCGACCAGTGGGACGCCGCGCTCTGCCTTGCGTGGCTGGCGAGCCCGGGCGATCAGCCAAGGCACTCTCCCGGGTTATCCCCAGGTCCCACCTCTGCGAATGCCTCAAAAAGCGCGGCGATATAACCGTTCGCGTGTTACTTGTGCACACTTGCGACGAGGCTTGTCACCGAACTGTCATGTAGGAACATTCTGAGGTGGGTGCCTGTATCCAAAATTTAAGTCAATGAAAAACATCGCTTTTTTTAGCTGGTGAAAAAATCGTCAGTTTGAGCGCAGGCCCCGTTCCACAGGGCTTGCGGCGAGTTCAGGGTAGGTTGTCCACTGAGTTATCCACAGCTTCTGTGGATTGTCCCAAGCGCTTGCTCTAGGACGGGCGTGCCGGTTTTTTTCGACTTTACCCGTACGAAAAAAGGAGTAGAGTGGCGCGCCTTCTGACCTGTCACCGTAGTGCGTTATGAAGTTCCGCTCAGTATCAAATCCTGTTACCTCCACACCCCAGGGTGTTACCCCACCCAAGCGTATTTCGATGCGCGTGGCCGAATGGTTACTCGACAGCCCGCGCCTGGGGGACAGCCCCAGCGTCAAGCACCTGGCCGGCCGCCTGCTCAAGCAACCGGCCCGTGAAGGCGTGGTGGCGGCCCAGAGCCGTCTCGGCCAGCTGATGTGCCGCGAATGCGGTAACGCTCGGGACCGGCGCATCGGCCAGGACCTGCTGCGCCAGGCTGCCCGGGCAGGTGATCACCGCGCTCGCCAGGCGTTGGGTGAAATCGAAGACTGAGCTGGGCAACGCCGGGTTGCTTGGTTAACCTTCGGGCTTTATTTCATCCGCGGAAATTGTCATGGCTATGGATTTGACCAGCCTGTTGCTTGGTCTGGCGGGCGCTGCGCTGCCGTTGCTGGCCCTGGCCTGGCATCTGCAACGACAGGCCAGCGCGGCGCAGACCGAACTCGCCCTGCTGGAAGAACGCCTGGCGACCGCGCACATGGCCCACGACGGGTTGAACGCCCAGCTGGATGCTTGCCGCGACGAAATCAGTGACCTGAGCCAGGCCAATGCCGCCAAACAGGCCGAGCTCGCGGCGGCCAGTCGCGAAGTCGAATTGCTGCAGATCGAGCGCGACAATGCTCGGGACGCGGCCCACGCCTGGAATCTCGAACGGGCCAACAAGGAAGCGGAACTGCGGCGGCTCGATGCCCAGGCGGCTTCGTTGCACGCCGAGCTGCGCGAGCAGCAGGAAAGCCATCAGCAGCGCCTCAATGACCTGCAAGGTTCGCGCGACGAGTTGCGGGCGCAGTTCGCCGAGCTGGCCGGAAAAATCTTCGACGAACGTGAACAGCGCTTCGCCGAAACCAGCCAGCAGCGCCTGGGGCAATTGCTCGATCCGCTTAAGGAGCGCATCCAGTCGTTTGAGAAACGCGTTGAGGAAAGCTATCAGGCCGAGGCTCGCGAGCGGTTTTCCTTGGGCAAGGAGCTTGAGCGCTTGCAGCAATTGAACCTGCGTCTGAGTGATGAAGCCACCAACCTTACCCGTGCCCTAAAGGGGCAGAAAACCCAAGGCAACTGGGGCGAACTGATCCTCGAGCGGGTGCTCGAACACGCAGGCCTGGAAAAGGGCCGCGAATACCAGACCCAGGTCAGCCTCAAGGGCCCGGACGGTGAGCGTTTCCAGCCGGACGTGTTGATTTACCTGCCCGGCGACAAACAGGTAGTAGTCGATTCGAAGGTCAGCCTCACGGCTTACCAGCAATACGTCGCCGCCGAAGATGACGCCATCGGCCAGCTCGCTCTCAAGCAGCATGTCGTGTCGCTGCGAGCCCACGTCAAGGGCTTGGCCGGCAAGGACTACAAGCGCCTCGACGGTTTGCACAGCCTGGATTTCGTGTTGCTGTTCGTGCCGATCGAGGCCGCGTTTTCCGCCGCGCTGCAAGCCGAGCCAACGCTGTTCCAGGAAGCCTTTGACCGCAACATCGTGATCGTCAGCCCGACGACGCTGCTGGCGACATTGCGGGTCATCGACAGCTTGTGGAAGCAGGAGCGTCAGAGCCAGAACGCCCGGGAAATTGCCGAGCGCGCCGGATGGCTGTACGACAAGTTCGTGCTGTTCATCCAGGACCTCGATGAAATCGGCAATCGCCTGCAGCAACTGGACAAAGCCTACAGCGCCGCGCGCAACAAGCTGACGGAAGGGCGCGGCAACCTGATCAGCCGCAGCGAACAACTGAAACTCCTCGGCGCCCGGGCGAGCAAAAGCCTGCCGACGGAGCTGCTGGAACGGGCAATGGCGGATGTGGATGGGTTGCCTGAGGTGGCGGAAGAACCCAGCACGGACACCCAAGGCTGAAGCACTTCTCAAGGCCTGAAAGCGCCCCCCCCCGTGGCGAGGGAGCTTGCTCCCGCTGGGCTGCGCAGCGGCCCCTCTTTTATGAGTGCTGCGCACTCAAGCGGGAGCAAGCTCCCTCGCCACGGGAGACCGTGCCCCCGCTTTACTACAACGGCAAATGCCGACTCAACAACGCCCGCAACGCCGCCGGCTTCACCGGTTTGGCCAGGTAATCCAGCCCCGCCGCATGCACTTGCGCCACCGTCTCCGGCCGGCCGTCGGCGCTGATCACCACCCCCGGCACCGGCTCGCCCAGGCGCGTGCGCAGCCAGGCCATCAGCTCGGTGCCCGTCTCGCCGTCGTCCAGATGAAAATCCACCAGGGCCAGTTGCGGACGCCCGCCCTGGGCGAGCCAATGCTCGCACTCTTCGCGGTTGCGCGCGGTCCAGACCTGGCACCCCCAACGCGTCAGCAAACTGCTCATGCCGATCAGGATGCTGTCTTCGTTATCCACACACAGCACCTGGGCCCCGCTCGGCAATTGGCCGTTGGGTTCGGGCGCGGCACTGGGAGCAGCGGCCTGGGTGCTGGCCAACGGCACGCTGACACTGAACACGCTGCCGCGCCCTAGCCAGGAACGCACGCGCAACCGGTGATCAAGCACGCGGCACAGGCCATCGGCGATCGCCAGGCCCAGGCCGAGGCCTTTTTCGGCGCGGGTCTGATGGCTGTCGAGGCGTTTGAACTCTTCGAAAATGACCTGCTGTTTGTCTTCGGCAATACCCGGGCCACGATCCCAGACTTCCAGGCACAGCTCGCCCTGGCGGCGGCGCACGCCCAACAGCACGGGACCTTTGGCGTAGCGGAAGGCATTGGTGAGGAAGTTCTGCAAGATCCGCCGGAGTAGCTTGATATCGCTGTCGACCCGCAGCCGCGAGCCACGAACGCGGAACTTGAGCCCTTGCTCCTGGGCCAGCACGGTGAATTCGGCACCCAGGGTATCGAACAGGTCGTTGAGCACGAAGGGCTTGCGATCGGGGTTGATCTTGCCGTTCTCCAGGCGGGAGATGTCGAGCAGGTCGGTTATCAGGTCCTCCGCCGAACGCAGCGAGCTGTCCAGGTGCTGCACCAGTTGCCGGGCTTCGCCGGGCAGGCTGTCATGCTGGTGGGACAGCGCGGCGGAGAACAGCCGCGCGGCATTCAGGGGTTGCATCAGGTCATGGCTGACGGCGGCAAGGAAGCGGGTCTTGGACTGATAGGCGGCTTCTGCGGTGCTCTTGGCCTCGGTCAGCGCCAGGTTCAGCTGCGACAGTTCCCGGGTGCGCTCGGCCACCCGTTGCTCCAGCCCTTCGTTGGCCTCGGTCAAGGCTTGGGCGGCTTCGCGGAACGCGGTGATGTCAGTGAAGCTCATGACAAAGCCGCCGCCGGGCATCGGGTTGCCGATCAGCTCGATCACCCGGCCGTTGGGGAACAGCCGTTCCGAGGTATGCGCGCGGCCCTGGCGCATCCAGTGCAGGCGCCGGGCAACGTGGACCTCGGCCTCGCCGGGGCCGCAGAGGCCGCGTTCGGCGTTGTAGCGGATGATGTCGGCAATTGGCCGGCCGACGCTGATCAGGCCGTCGGGGTAATTGAACAGCTCAAGATAGCGACGGTTCCAGGCCACCAGCCTGAGGGACTGGTCGACGACGCTGATGCCCTGGGTGATGTTTTCGATGGCGCCTTGCAGCAGCGCGCGATTGAACTGCAGCACCTCGGACGCTTCGTCGGCGATCCGCACGACGTCCTCCAGTTGCATCTCCCGCCCTTCAATTGCCGCCTTCACCACCGCCCGCGTCGAAGAGGCGCCCAGCACACCGGCCAGCAGGCGCTCGGTGTGGGCGATCCATTCGCTGTCGGCGTTCTGGCTCGGGTTGAAACCTTTGCCCTGGCGGTAGGCGAAACGGATGAAGCTCTGCCGCGCGCGTTCTTCTCCGACGAACCGGGCGGCCAGTTGCAGCAGATCGTCGATCTGTACCGCGAGCATCGAACGCGGGTTGGGGCGGGCGCTGATTTCCTGGCCGATGAAGCGCCCGGCCTGCCAGTGCTCCGACACGCGGGTGCGGGACAACACCGAGACCCAGGCGAACAGGATGAAATTGCCGGCCAGGGACAAGACCACCCCTTGCGTCAGCGGAGTAATCGGCAGGTCCAGCGGGTTGCCGTGCAGCCAGGCAAGGCCGGGAAAACTGCTCAGTGACCAGCCCAGGCTGTGGGCGGCGATCGGCAGCACCAGCGTGTAGAACCAAAGGAAGATCCCCGTGGCGAGGCCGGCGAACACGCCGCGTCGGTTCGCCTGTTTCCAGTACAGCGCGCCGAGCATCGCGGGCGCCAGCTGAGTCACGGCGGCGAAAGCGATCTGGCCGATGGTCGCCAGGCTCGCCGTCGACCCCAGCAGCCGGTAACTGACGTAAGCCAGCAGCAGGATCACGACGATGCTCACCCGGCGTACCGACAGCATCCACTGGCGGAACACCTCGAAGGGCCGCTCGGCGTTGTTGCGGCGCAACAGCCAGGGCAGCAGCATGTCGTTGGAGACCATGGTCGACAGGGCGACACTCGCCACGATGACCATGCCGGTGGCGGCCGACGCGCCGCCGATGAACGCCAGCACCGCCAGGGCCGGGTGCGCCTGGGCCAGCGGCAGGCTGATGACGAACGAATCCGGCAGCACCGAACTGGGCAACATCATCTGCCCGGCCAGGGCGATCGGCACCACGAACAGCGCGGCCAGCGCCAGGTACGCGGGGAACACCCACTTGGCCAGGCGCAGGTCCTGCGGGTCGATGTTCTCGACCACGGTCACGTGGAATTGCCGGGGCAGGCAGATGATCGCCATCATCGCCACGCCGGTTTGCACGACCATGGACGGCCAGTTGATGGTTTCCTTCCAGTATTGCTCCAGGCGGGGCGCCAGCATCGCCTGGTTGAACAGGTCATCAAAACCGTCATAGAGGCCAAACGTGACAAACGCGCCGACGGCCAGGAAGGCGAACAGCTTGACCAGCGACTCGAAGGCAATCGCCAGGACCATGCCGCGATGGTGCTCGGTGGCGTCCAGGTTGCGGGTACCGAAGACGATGGTGAACAGCGCCAGGATCAGCGAGACGATCAGGGCGGTGTCCTGGGCCCGGGTGCCCATGGCGTCGGCGCCGGCGCCGATCAGCAGGTTCACCCCGAGCACGATGCCCTTGAGCTGCAAGGCGATGTAGGGCAGCACCCCGACCAGGCAGATCAGGGCGACCACAATCGCCAGGGACTGCGACTTGCCGTAGCGGGCGGCGATGAAGTCGGCGATGGAGGTGATGTTCTCCTGCTTGCTGATCATCACCATCTTCTGCAGGACCCACGGCGCGAACACCAGCAGCAGGATCGGTCCGAGGTAGATCGGCAGGAACGACCAGAGCTGTTCGGCGGCCTGGCCCACGGCGCCAAAGAAGGTCCAGCTGGTGCAATAAACCGCCAGCGACAGGCTGTAGACCCAGGCCCGCACGCGCGGCGGCAACGGCGTGCTGCGTCGGTCGCCGTAGAAGGCGATGGCAAACATGATGGCCATATAGGCCAGGGCGACAACGGCAATCAGCCCGCTGGACAGCGACATGGAAACTCCCGGACAAATATCCCCGGGCTCGGGCCCGGCACGACAGTCTCGCATGCCCGCTCGGGTTCGTCAGTGTCGACCAAGGTCGGGGCGTGGCGGGGTGTCGCGGGTGGGGTGGAGTGCTCGGGTTATCGGGTGTTCTTTTGGGCCTCTTCGCGAGCAGGCTCGCCCCCACAGTGGATCTGCGGGGCACACAAATCTTATGCCCGCCGGAGACCCCATGTGGGAGCGAGCCTGCTCGCGAAAGCGGCCCTACTGACCCAACGCTATGTCAACCAACCGATACAACTCCTCAACCTCCAACGGCGCAGTGGCAAACAGGATACGAAACACCGTCGGCGCCACGATCACATTCACCAGCCGCTCGATGCCCGGATTCGGCTCATCGGGATAGCGGTCCAGGATGATCTGCAACTGACCGCTGATAATGCCCACGCAATAGCCCGGCGTGGCGCAGGCCTGGATGTCGCGCATCATGTTGCGGCCGGGCTCGGAACTCATTTCGTCCAGGTACTGCTCGGCCCAGGCACGCAAGTCGCCGCGCAGGCTGCCGGTATTGGCCGGCTCGCCGTCCGGACGCATGCGTGCGATGGCGACATCGGCCAGCAGCGCTTGCAGATCGCCCCAGCGCCGATAAATGGTGGACGGCGTCACCCCGGCGCGCGCGGCGATTTGCGGCACGGTCAGGCTGGCGCGATCCTGCTCCTGCAATAACGCGTGAACGGCCGAATGAATCGACTCTTGGACCCGGGCGCTTCTGCCGCCGGGGCGTAAACCTTCTTTAATAGCCATGAATCGGACCTTAACACAAAGAATTTGCTTTAAGCGCATGCCGGTAGCACACTCCGCAAAAGCAAAAAATTAGCTTTTGTGAATGCCTTGTGGAGCGTGCCCATGTCTCGTCCAGCTTCGACCCGCGCCAGCCTGATATTTCTGGCGCTCACCTTGCTCGGCTTCCTGGCGGCGTCCAGCGCGCCGACGCCGTTGTATCATCTCTACCAGGAACATATGCAGTTTTCCCCGGCGATCCTGACACTGATCTTCGGCGTGTACGCGTTCAGTCTGCTGGCGGCTTTGCTGGTCGTCGGTTCGCTGTCGGATTACCTCGGTCGCAAGCCAGTGATCTTTGCGGCATTGCTGCTCAACATGCTGGCGATGCTGCTGTTTATCAACGCCGACAGCGTCGCCTGGTTGATCGGTGCGCGTTTGATTCAGGGTTTTGCCACCGGAATGGCCACCAGTGTATTGGGGGCGGCGTTGCTGGACTTCGATCGTCAGCAGGGGCCGCTGATCACCAGCGTGGCGCCATTGCTCGGCATGGCGTGTGGCGCGATGGGCTGCGGCCTGCTGGCTGAGTTCGCGCCGATGCCGCTGCAATTGACGTATTGGCTGCTGCTGGCATTGTTTCTCTTCCAGGCGATTTACCTGTGGCGCCTGGCGGAAAGCGTCAGCCCGCAGCCCGGGGCGTGGCGATCGTTGCGCCCGACTTTGCATGTACCTGTCCAGGCCCGGCGCGCCTTGTGGCTGATATTGCCTCTGGACCTGGCGGCTTGGGCGGTCGGGGGATTCTATTTGTCCCTCGCGCCATCACTGGTGCGGGCCGCGACCGGTTCGACATCGAACCTGATTGGCGGCGCGCTGGTGGCTGTGCTCACTCTCAGTGGTGCCTTGTCGATCTACACGCTGCGTAACCGGGCGGCAAGAACGATGCTGCGGCTTGGCGCCAGTCTGCTGGTGCTCGGCCTGGGCCTGGTATTGACGGCCGTACACACGGCCAGTCTGCCGTGGTTTTTCATTGGCACCTTGATCACTGGCAGCGGTTTTGGCGCCGGATTCCTCGGCGCCCTGCGCAGCATCATGCCGCTAGCCTTGCCCCACGAACGGGCCGGCCTGATGTCGGCGTTCTACGTGCTCAGTTACCTGGCCTTCAGCCTGCCTTCGTTGCTGGCGGGAAACCTCACGCGTACTTTCGGGCTGATTCCGACCACCGATGGCTACGGCGCCGTGCTGATTGTGATGGCAGTCGGTGCGCTGGCGGGCTTGCTGCGCCAGCCTGCAGAACCGCTGGCGGAGGGGGTGGGATCGTGAGGGTTTATCTGTAAAACAGAATAGATATAGAGAAATTACCCGTTATATAGATATTCTTTTCAGTTCTAGCATGGCTTTACCTCATCCGATAACGAGGATTGACCATGACTAGCTGCGCTGCAAAAAACCGTTTACGCCCGCTGAGCCACTTGGCCGGACCCTTGGAGGTCGTCCGACAATTCACCCCGAACTGGTTCGCCGCCACCATGGGGACTGGTGTGCTGGCGTTGGCCCTGGCGCAAGTGCCAGGCGGCAATGCCGGATTCCACGCATTTGCTGAAGGGCTGTGGTTGTTCAACATTTTCCTGTTTGCACTGTTCACCGGGCTGTACGGCGCTCGCTGGATGCTTTTTTTCAACGAGGCCCGGCGAGTTTTCGGCCATTCAACGGTCTCGATGTTTTTCGGCACCATTCCCATGGGCCTGGCGACGATCATCAACGGCTTTCTGGTGTTCGGGTTGCCGCGCTGGGGGGATGGCGTGGTGGCGGTGGCAGAGGTGTTGTGGTGGATCGACGTGGTGATGTCGCTGGCCTGCGGCGTGCTGATTCCGTTCCTGATGTTCACCCGCCAGGAGCACCGCATCGACCAGATGACCGCCGTGTGGCTGTTGCCCGTGGTGGCCGCCGAGGTGGCCGCTGCCAGTGGCGGGTTGCTGGCGCCACACCTTGGCGACGCCCATGCGCAACTGGTCACGTTGGTCACTAGCTATGTGTTGTGGGCATTTTCGCTACCGGTGGCGTTCAGCATTCTGACCATCCTGCTGCTGCGCATGGCCCTGCACAAACTGCCGCATGAAAACATGGCCGCTTCGAGCTGGCTGGCCCTCGGCCCTATCGGCACAGGCGCCCTGGGCATGTTGCTGCTGGGAGGCGAGGCCCCGATGATTTTCGCTGCCAATGGCTTGCCGGGCGTGGGCGAGGTTGCCTCGGGGCTGGGGCTGGTGGCCGGCATCACCCTGTGGGGCTTGGGTTTGTGGTGGATGTTGATGGCGCTGTTGATCACCCGGCGCTATCTGCGCGAAGGCATCCCGTTCAATCTCGGCTGGTGGGGTTTCACCTTTCCCTTGGGCGTGTACGCACTGACCACGCTGAAACTGGCGAGCGTGCTGGGGCTGGTATTTTTCAACCTGCTGGGTTGCGCACTGGTGGTGATGCTGGCGGTGATGTGGCTGATCGTCGCCCGGCGCACGGTGCTGGGCGCCTGGCACGGTGAGTTGTTCGTGTCGCCTTGTATTGCGGGGCTGGGGAAATAATCGTCAAAGACAGGTAATGTGTGGCCTGGATCGAAAAAGCGTCATTCCAATAAGCGTCCAAGCCACTCAGGAACATGGAAGATGAGTCACCCCTCGCAGTTCACCTTGCTTCGCACGCGGCGTTTCCTGCCGTTCTTCATCACGCAGTCCTTCGGCGCGTTCAACGACAATATCTTCAAGCAGTCGCTGATCCTCGCCATCCTCTATAAATTGACCATCGAGGGTGATCGCTCGATCTGGGTCAATCTCTGCGCGCTGCTGTTCATCCTGCCGTTCTTCCTGTTCTCGGCGCTGGCGGGCCAGTTCGGCGAAAAATTCGCCAAGGATGCGTTGATTCGCCTGATCAAGCTTGGCGAAATTGCGATCATGGCGGTCGGCGCGGTGGGTTTCCTGTTCGATCATCTGTGGCTGATGCTGGTGGCGCTGTTCGCCATGGGCACGCACTCGGCGCTGTTCGGGCCGGTGAAATATTCGATCCTGCCGCAAGCCCTGCGCGAGGATGAGCTGGTCGGCGGCAACGGCCTGGTGGAGATGGGGACGTTCCTGGCGATCCTCGCCGGCACCATCGGCGCCGGGATCATGATGTCCTCGGCCAATTACGCGCCCGTGGTCTCGGTGGCGATTGTCGGCATTGCCGTGGCCGGTTACCTGGCCAGCCGCGGCATTCCGCGGGCGGCGGCCGCTTCGCCGCAGATGCGTTTGAACTGGAACATCTTCAGCCAGTCCTGGGCGACCCTGAAGCTGGGCCTCGGGCAGACCCCGGCGGTATCCCGCTCGATTGTCGGCAATTCCTGGTTCTGGTTTGTCGGCGCGATCTATCTCACCCAGATCCCGGCCTATGCCAAGGAGTGGATGCACGGCGACGAAACCGTCGTGACGCTGATCCTGACGGTGTTTTCGGTGGGGATCGCCCTGGGCTCGATGCTCTGCGAAAGGCTCTCGGGGCGCAAAGTGGAGATCGGCCTGGTGCCGTTCGGTTCGTTCGGGCTGACGGTGTTCGGCTTGCTGTTGTGGTGGCATTCCGGTGGAATCCCCGCCAGCGTCGACGGCCATGGCTGGCTGCAAATTCTGGGTTTCGGCCACGCCTGGCTGGTGCTGATCGATATCCTCGGGCTGGGTATCTTTGGCGGTTTCTACATCGTGCCGCTGTATGCATTGATCCAGTCGCGCACCGTTGAAAACGAGCGGGCGCGAGTGATCGCCGCCAACAACATCCTCAACGCCTTGTTCATGGTGGTCTCGGCGATCGTTTCCATCGTCCTGCTGAGCCTGGCCAAGCTGTCGATCCCGCAGCTGTTCCTGGTGGTGTCGCTGCTGAACATCGGCGTCAACGCCTACATCTTCAAGATCGTCCCCGAGTTCAGCATGCGTTTCATGATCTGGCTGCTCAGCCATTCCATGTACCGCGTGGAGCATCGCAATCTGGAAACGATCCCGGATGAGGGCGCAGCGTTGCTGGTGTGCAATCACGTATCGTTTGTCGATGCCTTGCTGATTGGTGGCGCTGTCCGTCGGCCGATTCGTTTTGTGATGTACTACAAGATCTACAACCTGCCGATCCTGAACTTCATCTTCCGTACCGCCGGGACCATTCCGATTGCCGGGCGCCAGGAGGATATCCACATCTATGAAAAAGCCTTCAGCCGCATCGCCCAATACCTGAAGGACGGTGAGCTGGTGTGCATCTTCCCTGAAGGAAAGTTGACCGCCGACGGTGAGATCAACGAGTTCAAGAGCGGGCTGACGCGCATCCTTCAAGAAACCCCGGTGCCGGTGATTCCCCTGGCATTGCAGGGCTTGTGGGGCAGCTTTTTCAGCCGTGATCCGAGCAAGGGGCTGTTTCGGCGGTTCTGGTCGCGGGTGACGCTGGTGGCGGGGACGGCGGTGGCGGTCGAGGCGGCGGAGCCGGCGAAGTTGCAGGCGTTGGTCGGAGAGTTGCGCGGGGCGGTCAGATAAACCAAAAACCTGTGGGGGCGAGCTTGCTCGCGATGGCCATATACCTGTCGACATTGATGTTGCTGACAGACCGCAATCGCGAGCAAGCTCGCTCCCACAAAGGCATTTGATCTAATGTGGGAGCGAGCCTGCTCGCGAAGGTGTAGTGGCTTAAGCGCTGACCTTGAGCCCGACCAGCCCGGCTATGATCAGCGCAACGCTGGCCAGCCGAATCAGCGCCATCGACTCGCCAAACAGGATGATCCCGGCGATCACCGTGCCGACGGCACCGACCCCGGTCCAGATGGCATAGGCAGTGCCCAGCGGCAACTCCTTCATCGCCAGGCCGAGCAGGCCGAGGCTGATCGCCATGGCGGCGATTGTCAGTGCGGTAGGGAGCGGGCGGCTGAAGCCGTCGGTGTACTTCAGGCCGACAGCCCAGCCGACTTCGAACAGGCCGGCGAAAAACAGAATGATCCAGGACATCACACACCTCATCGATGGATGGGGTCGTCCCCGGATAAAAACTTCATGGCATTGCGGGGTCGTCCCCGCATTGGGCGCAAGAGTGCCCAATGCTGACTATTCGGTCAAGTCCTTCGGTCAGTCCGCGGTTTGTCGGGTGAGCTCTTCGCGGTCCTGTTTTTCACTCATGCGCCGGAACCAGGTCGAGAGCAGGGCGCCGGAAATGTTGTGCCAGACGCTGAACAGCGCGCTGGGCACTGCCGCCAGCGGCGAAAAGTGTGCGCTGGCCAATGCCGCACCGAGGCCCGAGTTCTGCATGCCGACTTCCAGCGACAACGTCTTGCGTTGGGCCAACGGCAACCCGAAAAGCCGACCGGTGAAATACCCCAGCAGGTAGCCGAAGCTGTTATGCAGGATCACGATCGCCATGATCAGCAGGCCGGACTCAGCGATCTTCGCTTGGCTGGCTGCCACCACCGCCGCAACGATGATCACGATACTGACCACCGATACCAGCGGCAGCACCTCTACGGCATGACGGACCCGCGCACCCAACAAACGTTGGGCAACGATACCCAGTGCGATGGGCAGCAACACAATTTGCAGTATCGACCAGAACAATGCCGAGAACGACACCGGCAGCCAGGCCGAGGCCAGCAGCCATATCAGCGTCGGGGTCAGCAGCGGGGCAAGCAGGGTTGTGATGGCGGATATCGCTACGGCCAAGGCCAGGTCGCCGCGGGCGAGCCAGGTCATCACGTTGGAGGACGTGCCGCTCGGGCAGCAACCCACCAGAATCACGCCGACGGCGATTTCGGGCGGCAGGCTGAATACCTGGCAAAGCAGCCATGCTGTCCCCGGCATGATCACGAACTGGGCAATCACCCCCAGGGCCACCCGTCCAGGGCGACGAGCCACTTCGGCAAAGTCTTCCAGCTTCAGTGCCAGGCCCATGCCGAACATCACCAGGCCCAGCAGCGGCACAATGGCGCTTTTGAGACCGATGAACCAGGTCGGCAGAAAGAACGCCACGACGGCGAACAGCAACACCCAGTAAGCGAACGTATTGCCGACGAAGCGGCTCAATGCAGCCAGTGCACGCATGATCTGATCCTTGTTATAAAAAACACCGAATACCCGTGTGGGAGCGAGCCTGCTCGCGAAAGCGGGGTGTCAGTCAGCATCGCTGTGGCTGTCATACCGCTTTCGCGAGCAGGCTCGCTCCCACAAGGGCTATCCGCTACTTTTAGATCCCTTGCGGAATCTCTTCACCACCCAGCGCTTCAACCAGCGCCGGCAGGAACTCGCCGAACGTCAGCATCATCAGGGTGAAGCTGGCGTCCAGTTGGCCGAGGGCTTCGTCGCCGCCGTCCTGTTCCGCCTGGTCTTGCAGCAGGTCTTCGAACTTCAGGCGCTTGACCACCATTTTGTCGTCGAGCACGAAAGACAGCTTGTCTTGCCAGGCCAGCGACAGTTGCGTCACCACCTTGCCGGTGTTCAGGTGCAGCTGGATTTCGTCGCTGGTCAGGTCCTGGCGCTTGCAACGGACGATGCCGCCATCTTCATGGGTATCGCGCAGTTCGCATTCGTCCAGCACGAAGAAATCGTCTGCGGCTTTCTGGGTCTTGACCCAGTCGGTCATGATCGCGGTCGGGGCCGTCTTCACTGTCAGCGGGCGCACCGGCAGCGTGCCGATGACTTCGCGCAGGGTCGAAAGCAGGTCTTCGGCGCGTTTCGGGCTCGCCGAGTTGACCAGGATCAGGCCCTGTTTCGGCGCGATCGCGGCGAACGTGGACGAACGGCGGATGAAGGCGCGAGGCAGGAAAGCCTGGATGATTTCATCCTTGATCTGGTCCCGTTCCTTCTTATAGACCTTGCGCATCTGCTCGGCTTCGATCTCTTCGACCTTTTCCTTGACCGCGTCACGGACGACGCTGCCCGGCAGGATGCGTTCTTCCTTGCGTGCGGCAATCAGCAAAAAGTCCTGGCTGACATGCACCAGGGGGGCGTCTTCGCCTTTGCCAAATGGCGCGACGAAACCGTAAGTGGTCAACTCCTGGCTTGCACAGGGGCGTGCCAGTTTGCTCGCCAGTGCAGTTTCCAACGCCTCGGCATCAACAGGCAGATCTTGGGTCAGGCGATAGATAAGCAGGTTCTTGAACCACATGGGGTGAGTCTCTCCTTTATACAAAGGGGGGCATTATTCTCTTCGCGGCGCCATAGGCCAACCCTTCGCTAAGCCTTTGGAAGGCCTGAAAAAATTAAATTAAAAAGTGCTTGCCAGCTTAGGAAGTGCTCCGTAGAATGCGCGCCACACCGAAAGCGAAGGGTGATTAGCTCAGCCGGGAGAGCGTCTGCCTTACAAGCAGAATGTCGGCGGTTCGATCCCGTCATCACCCACCATTCGCTTCAAGTGTTATGCGCAGCGGTAGTTCAGTCGGTTAGAATACCGGCCTGTCACGCCGGGGGTCGCGGGTTCGAGTCCCGTCCGCTGCGCCATATTCGGTAACCTGGAACACTGAACGCCAGGTCACCACAGAAAGCCCGCTAACGCGGGCTTTTTGCTGTCTGGAGTTTCCGTGGTGCGCGTGAATCACATTTTTTTTGCTGGATTTATCAATTAAATCAGCACGTTATAAAAAACTGTGAGAGAATGCGCCCCGCATCGAAAGTGCAGGGTGATTAGCTCAGCCGGGAGAGCGTCTGCCTTACAAGCAGAATGTCGGCGGTTCGATCCCGTCATCACCCACCAAACTTTCAATGTTACGCGCAGCGGTAGTTCAGTCGGTTAGAATACCGGCCTGTCACGCCGGGGGTCGCGGGTTCGAGTCCCGTCCGCTGCGCCATATTTGGTATCTGGAACGCTGAACGCCAGGTACCCGCCAGAAGCGGCGCTTTTCCTTAAAGAGAGGGAAGGCGCCGTTTTTTTTGCTTTCGATATTGTTCAGGCAAATCCAGGGTCGAACGCAGAGCCCATTGTGGGAGCGTAATGCAGTTCACTTAAGGTATCGACATTCCCGTGGCGAGGGAGCTTGCTCCCGCTGGGCTGCGTAGCGGCCCCAAAACCTGCCGAATACGCAGCATCAAACACACCGTACCCGCCGAAATACGACTGCTTCGCAGCCGAGCGGGAGCAAGCTCCCTCGCCACAGGTCCGTCGTTTTTTCTTAAGTGAACAGCATTAATTGTGGGAGCGGGCCTGCCCGCGAAGAGGCCGGCACGTGCGACATCTTAATCAGCCATGACGCCGCTTCGCGAGTATCACCGCAGAAACGGATATACACACCACACCACAGCCTACTGCTCAGCATTGCGACTATGCCGATAATCGCTGACCGCCTCATACACCGCTTTACGCAAACGGTTGATACCGCCAATAGGCCGATGCGCCTCGAGCCCAAACCACGGGTTGAACGACAGGTTGTCGCAAGCCAGGTTCAGCTTGGGTGTATCGAAATCCTGGGCCGGCACCTTGATTCGCGCCACCGTCTCGAATGGCGCATCGCTTTCCTGCCACTCGATACTGGTGTCTTCGATCGGCATGTATTTGCCCGGGTCCTGACGCTGGATCTGTAGCACAAAACAGGCTGGCACGCGGTCTGTGGATAACTGCTGAGTCAGTGCGCTGCGCAAGAAATTCGGCAGGTCCTGGTTCTGCTTGGGCAGGGTATAGGCTGGGCAGTTGTCCGGATCCGGCGCGACGCGAAACTTGGCATTGGCCGCGCCGAACTTGTACGGCGATACCGAGAAATAAGTGGTCTGGGTCGGGCTCGCCGGAGGCGGGGAGAGTGTCGCCAGGGCGATGAACAGATGACGGATCTGCCAACTGCGTGGGTCCAGGCTCGGAAAGAAAGCCATCGCCTTTTTTCCGTCAGCCTGGGCCGCCACGTTCTGACGGTATTCGGCGACATCGCTGACAAAGAAGTTCGGATGATTGAACATCACGAAGTCCTGCTCGCCCTGCGATTGCCGGTCAGCGAGCAATTGCTTGCCAGGCACATCCAGCAGCTTGATGGCCATGCCACGTGCATCGCGCAGGCTGTCGAACTGTGGATAAGCGTTGCCGTTGGACAGGCGGATCGTCGCCTGCCAGGTCTTGCCCGGTTCGGCGAATACGCCCTGGCGCAACGGTGCCGGCAGATCGCCGGGCACCTGGACTTCGGCCATCACGCAGCCATGGGCCTTGGCATGGGCATCGCGCAGGTAGCGCGTGCCGTCGCGGTGCTGGTCGACGATGCGGATGGCGGTCTGGATGATGTCCTGGGTCATGGCGCTTTCACCGGGCGGTATCTGCTCCCTGTCCGCGACCGGCCCACTGTGTTGCCAGGCGAACCAGGCCGTGGCCAGGGCCCAGCCGAGCAGGCCGATGCCCAGCAGCCAGAGGAGCGTCTTGCCCAGAAAGGCGCCGAGGCGCAGCCAGAGCTTTATGAGCATGGCGCAATCCTTTTACCTGAAAGATTCATCATCACAGTTGCGACTCCAGCGGTCCGCCCAGCACCTTCAAGTACTCCAGCAGCGCCCAGCGCTCCTGCGGTTGCAGCAAACGGCCAATGACCCCATTGCCCCGTTCGCCGGCGCGGAATTCATGGCCGCTGTTATGGTTGCCAGTGATGCGGGTGTCGAACAGGAAGGCATTGGCAAACGCTTCGGTGCGATAGCCCAGGTGCCGCGGGTCGTATTCGAAGCTGCCCTTATAGAAGGTGGTCGCCCGCTCGGCCTGCGGCGACAGCAACTCATAGATCGTCGGCACCGAGCCGTTGTGCAGGAACGGCGGTGTTGCCCACACGCCGGCCAATGGCCGGGCCTTGTAGGCGCGTAATTCACGGACGCCGATGGGCAGCCCGAAACCGTCCAGTGCCGGACGTTCCACCGGCGTGACGCCGGCATCCCGGTAAGCGCGGTTTTCGACGAATGCGGTGACGTAGGCCAACCCCTTGGCGACCGAGACCCGGCTGAGGTCCAGCGGCGCTGTCGGGGCAGGGTGCAGTTGTACTTCCAGCTTCGCCAGTTCGGCCGGGTCCCATTGCAGGCTGGTCAGGTTGAAACGGTGATCGGCAATATTGTTCGCGGTGCCCGGGTCCGTGCCGATCACCTTCACTGGCAGCATATGCAACTGTTGCACCGGCCGGTCAGGGCCCTGGACGACTTTGGGCACATGGCAGCCGGCGCAGTTTTCTTCGAACAACGCCTTGCCCTTTGCCGCCAGGGGCTTGTCAATCGAACCCAGCAACGCTTCCGGCCATACGGGTGGCTTGAGCAGTTGCAAGGTCTCTTCGATCTTGTTCAGGTCGCGCACCCGCACGCTGGAAGGGTAGCGCGCATCGCCTTGCAGCGGCTTGCCCTGGGCATCGAAGAAACTCAACGTGGCGCCAACCCCCAGCGCCTCGCCGACGTTGCGGGCCATCGGCTGCTGCGCCGAACCGTTCCACTGTACCCAGTCGAACGTCCACATTTCCCACAACTGTGGGTAATCCACCGGTGCGTTGGCGACCCGGTAGTTTTCTGCCGAAATGGCATCGCCAAAGCTGGCATTGGCGATACGGCCAAAGGCGTCGGTACGGCCCGGACCTTCCTCGGTGGGATAGAGACCGCGATGGGTGTCGTTCCAGGCAGTGCGCAGGAACGCATTCAGGGACACCTTGAAGGCCTTGCGCAACTCTTCATGGCGAGCGTCATAGTCATTGCCCAGCACCTGGCGGGCGAAGCGTTCGAATTTCCATGGGTTGTAGTAAGTCGAGGCGAGACTTGCCACCAGTGCCTGTCCGAAACTGCCGCCGCGCAATGTCGGAACAGTCGATGGCAATACGTGTTGGGCCGAGCCGCCATCGATCCGGATCGCCTGGCCCTTGAAATGCAATTCGCCGGTGTGGCAGGCGGCGCAGGTAATGTCGAGGTATTGCTCGTTACTGCCGGCGTTCTGGTGTCGGGTGAAGCCCACCGGTAAGTTGCCGGGGTTCAGTGGCGTGGCTTTCTGCGCCGGATCGACCAGAAAACCGAAGCGCGCCAGGTATTCCGGCGAAGCGAAGCGCTGTTGCGAGAACGGCAATTCAAGCGCGGTGAACCACTCGTAACGCAGGCCTTTGACCTGAGTGCCCTGAGGCGTGAAATAGTAAGTCTGTCGCTCGGCGGCGCTCCATTGGTCCAGGTAGTGCACCTGCTGGACAGGCGTGTAGGCCGGCAGGCGCGGGTTGGCCACGTAATAAAGCACCACGGCCACGACCACGATGACCAGCGCAAGGATCAGCAATAAAAAGCGAGAGAGGAGGCGCACGGTTTACGTCCTTGTTTTTTTAATATGCCCTTATGCCTCAGCGCCGCTTGGCCGGCAAGTGGCCATTATCCCGCGCTACGAGTAGCGGCCGATCTGGCCGTGTATGAAACAGATGACAGATGCTTCATCTGCCGGGGATCAAAAAGCGTTTGCCGACCTGAACTTATCATCGCTTTGTGGCTCACATGCCGGTAGCCATTGGTCGTGGCCGCCTGATAAGCTCGCGGCTTTACTCGATTGCCCTTTAGGCGCATGAACAAGGAAATAGCATGAAACAGCATCGGTTGGCGGCGGCGGTAGCCCTGGTTGGCCTGGTACTCGCGGGTTGTGACTCGCAGACCAGCGTAGAGCTGAAAACCCCGGCGCAGAAAGCTTCCTACGGTATCGGCCTGAACATGGGCAAAAGCCTGGCTCAGGAAGGTATGGATGACCTGGACTCCAAGGCAGTCGCCCAGGGCATCGAAGATGCCGTCGGCAAGAAAGAACAGAAGCTGAAAGACGAAGAACTGGTCGAAGCCTTTGCCGCGCTGCAAAAACGTGCCGAAGAGCGCATGGCCAAGATGAGTGAAGAGTCGGCAGCCGCCGGCAAGAAATTCCTTGAGGAAAACGGCAAGAAGGCCGGCGTTACCACCACCGCTTCCGGCCTGCAGTACGAAGTGGTCAAGAAGGCCAGCGGCGCGCAGCCTAAGCCGACCGACGTGGTGACCGTTCACTACACCGGCAAGCTGACCAACGGCACTGTGTTCGACAGCTCCGTGGAGCGTGGCAGCCCGATTGACCTGCCGGTCAGCGGTGTGATCCCGGGTTGGGTCGAAGGCCTGCAATTGATGCACGTCGGCGAGAAGTACAAGCTGTACATCCCGAGCGACCTGGCCTACGGCGCCCAGAGCCCGAGCCCGGCGATCCCTGCCAACTCGGTCCTGGTATTCGACCTGGAACTGCTGGCAATCAAGGATCCGGCAAAAGAAGGCGCAGCCAAGTAATTGCGCCTGTCTTGATGAAAACGCCTCGCTCATGCGGGGCGTTTTTGTATCTGGCATTCGACGAGGCAAAAAAACCGAACGCGCAGGGCAAGCTACAGTCATAGGCAGTACAGCGCTGTGCTGGATGCGGTCGACCCGTCGGGTAGGTGGTTGCCGTTTATTTATGTGAGTAAAAAACGCCCGATCTAAGCCCGGCCCTTATGAAACGGGGGGCGCAGCGTTGAAATGCAGCTCTGTTCACAAGGTTATCCACAATTTGTGTGGATAACATTTCAGTGGGAGAAAAAATGAAGGCCCCGTGGAATTTCGCGCGATTTCTTCCCCTGGCGGGACGGCTCCTGGCCCGCGGCAGACTGCCCACGCTGCTGTTCGCCGTTGCCAGCAAGGGCGCCCGGGAGGGCGGTCGCCTCGGCAAGCTCAAGGAGGACCTGCGTCTGCTGCAGGCTCTGTGTCTGGCTTACTGGCGGGGCGAATACCGCGCCGTCAGTGCCAAATCGATGCTCTCGGTGGTGGCGGGCCTCATGTATTTCCTCAGCCCGCTGGATGCGATCCCGGACTTGCTGCCCATGCTAGGCATGTTCGACGACATCGCGGTGCTGGCCTGGATCATGAAAACCCTCGATGACGAGCTGGGGGCCTTCCGTGCCTGGCGCGAACAGCAGTCGCCGGAGAAGCTTGCGCGAGTTGAAAGGCTTCCCGACACCCCGGAACAACTCCAGTTGCAAGGGCCGAAAAAAAGCTGATCTGGCCCGTTTCCCTGCGAGATTTGATCGCCCCGCGACCTTGGCCGCTATTAGGATTACACTTCCAAGAAAAAGCTTACTTGCTAAGTGTTGTTGTCCTACGGGGTAATCATGGATATTCAAATAATCACGCGCGACGGAGAGCCCGAGTACGCGGTTTTGCCGTGGGATCAGTACCAGGCGCTGCTGAAGGCAGCCGGCATCAATCAAGCACCGCAAGAAGCCACGGTCCGCCATGCGGCGGCACCCGGCCAGGTTCTCCCTGGCCTGGATCAACTACGCAGTTTGCGCGAAGGGAAGAGCATCGCCATCGAGGCGCTGGCCCGCACGGTAGGCATCAGCCCGTCTTATCTGGCCATGATCGAAAGCGGCGAGCGTCAGCCCGATGCCGCGATCAAGCGCAGTCTGGCCTGGGAACTGACGGTGCCGGGTTGGAGGGATGAATCGTGAGTGTACGCATCAGTCGGCAACATTGGGACGGGTTGTTGGGTGAGTTGGACCAGGCGCGTCGCCAGCGCCATTTATTGACGTACCGCGCCTTGCTGGAGCGCTTGCAGCTGCCCAGCCCGGCCATGCAGACATTGACCGCCGCACTCGAACACCTGGCGGCGCTGGACGCCCGGGCCGAACAGCCATTGCGCAGTTCGTTGGTCATCAGCCAAGGGGCCAGTCGCCTGCCACGCACCGGTTTTTTCGAATGTGTTGAACGCCTCGGGCGCTTTTCCGGCCCCTCCGACGGCGTCGCCGCCGCATCCTGGCATGCGTCGGAAGTGGTCCGGGTGTTCGAATACGAGTACCCCGAGTCGGCGGAGGCCTGAGTGCTCTGGCGGATCAAGGCCCGGGCCGGTTATTGGCTGGCGCGCCGATTGTTCCATTGGTCATGGATGGTTCGGCAGCCCCGTGGCTGGGCCTGGCTTGAAGGCCAGTTTGCGCGCATGGCGAACCTGGGCGACGTCGACGCCCAGAGCTTCTACGGGCATATCCTGACATTTCGCGGCCAAGGGCTCGGCGCACGGGAAGAAGGCATTCGCTTGCTCCGCCTGGCGGCGCTGGCCGGTGACGGCAAGGCCGCCTACCAGGTCGGCGTCATCAGCCTGGCAGGCTCTACCACCAAGGCGCCGGATCCGGACGAAGCGGCGCGTTGGTGGGCCTTGGCCCTGAAGGCCGGGCATCCGCTGGCCGAGATCAAGCTCAAGGCGCTCGAGAGCAAGGAACCCTGAAATCGCTTTTTTCGGGGCGAGGGAGCTTGCTCCCGCTGGGCGGCGAAGCCGCCCCAAACCAGTCTGCTCGATCAAGCAGGCACACCGAGGCGCTGTCCAGAGGGTCTGCTACGCAGCCCAGCGGGAGCAAGCTCCCTCGCCACGGGATGATCACCTCTCACAGCGTGATTATCACCCACAGGGTTTTCACCTGGAGCTCACGCTGAGAAACCCAGCTCCGCGACGGGCGCCTGCTCAACCAGCCCGTTAATCAAATACAAACTCCCCCCGACGATCTCCTTGGCATGGTGCTTGGCCTGCGAAGCCATTTCCGCCAACTGGCTGGCATCCAGCTCTGCACAGGCCTCGGCGCGCAGGTGCACCACCCCGATCGACAACGACAGCAAGGCGAAGTCCTGTCGTATGCCCTGTCGGTTCAACGCGGTAAAACATCCGGCTTCCAGATGCTCGGGCCGGTAGAAGCGGCGGCAGTGGTTCTGGAAGTCGCTCAGCAGTTGGGTCAGGCGCTTGCGCCAATCGTCCGGGCCGAGGACCAGCAGGAAGTCGTCGCCGCCGATGTGGCCGACGAAGTCGCGGCTGGGGTCAATGCGTTCGTTCAGGCATTGGGCCAGGCACAGCAGGACTTCGTCACCGCGACCGTAGCCGTAGATGTCGTTGAAGGGTTTGAAACTGTCGATGTCTACGTAGCAGATCACCGACTCCTGGCGCTGCTGCAGCAGGCGTGTAAGGCACTGCTGGATGGGCACGTTGCCTGGCAGCAAAGTCAGCGGGTTGGCGTAGCGCGCCTGTTGGATCTTCAGTTCGGTGATGAGCTTGAGCACATCGATCACCCGGCCCAGGCCCAGGTAGCCGCCGTTGAGGGTGATGATGAAGTCTTCTTCGATGCGCTGGCGGGCGCGGCTGGTGATGAGGCGGCTGACTTGTTGCAGTGACTGGCTCAGTTCAACCGCGAGGAAATCATCGCTCATCAGGCGGCTGATGGGCTTGCGAGCGAACAGGTCGGTGGCGAAAGGCTTGAGCAGGGCATCCGAGAGCGAATGACGATGGACGATCCCGCACGGTTGGTCGCGATCGTCCAGCACCGCCAGGGAATTGAGGTTGGCCTGGCGCCGGAACGCTTCCAGTACCGCTGCCGTCGGTGTGTCGTGGGCGACTGCCGGTTGCTCGTTGAGCAGCGCAGTGAGGTCGTTGACCTCATCGCCCAGCGGCACCACGCCGCTGTCCTGGCGGGGCATCAAGGCCTTGGCGTCCTGGGATGGATGCTCCTGGGGCCGGGCGAGCAAGTAGCCCTGGACCAGGTCGACGCCCATTTCGATCAACACGGCGAGCTCTTCCGGCAATTCGATCCCTTCGGCGATCACCTGGGCCCGTGAAGCCTGGGCGATCTTGAGAATGGAACCGACGAATTCACGCTTGAGTGCGTCCTGGTGAATGCCATCGATGAAATGCCGGTCGATCTTCACGTAGTCAGGTCGCAATTCGGACCACAGCCGCAAGCTTGAATACCCGGCACCAAGGTCATCCAGGGCAATGGAAAAACCCATGGCTCGATAGTGATGCAGGGCGGTTTGCAGCAGCTGGAAGTCATCGATAGGCGTTTGTTCGGTCAGTTCGATAACCACCTGGCTGGGCGGAATGCCGAAGTCCTGTAACAGCTGCAGGGTGCGGCCGGTCTGGTGGGCCGATTCGAGCAGCGATTCTGGCGAGACGTTGAGGAACAGTTTGCCCGGCAGCTTCTGTTCATTGAAGCGCTGGCAGGCGCTGCGTCGGCAGGCCAGCTCCAGTTCGCTGAGGCGTCCGGCCTGGCGCGCCACGGACAATAACGCGATGGGGGAGTGCAGCGGGCTGTTCGACGGGCCACGGGTCAGGGCCTCGTAGCCGAGGATGCGTCGTTCGGAAAGACAGATGATCGGCTGGAACAGGCTGTGCAAACCGCTTTGACTCAGGATTGAGCTCAAGGCACTCAGCTGTTCTGTCGTGGTCATGGCGATCTCTGGCGATAAAAAAAGGACTGGGCGCAACCCCTGCTGGGGTGCGCCCGGTCCTGTATTTCACGACAGACTGATGTCAGTTTGATGACACTCCGACGAGCATCACCATTAAAAGGCCATCACCTCAATGTTTGGCGACCGCCGTATTGAGCTTGAGGTAATCGAGCAGGATCCGACCGGTTTCGCTCAGATAGGCGTCGTCTTCCGGCTTGGTTTTTTCCGGCTCGGTGATCAGGTCTTCGTCTTCCTTCTTCAGCTCTTTGAGCGGCTCCTCGCCCTTGGCCTTGCGACGCAGGTTTTCCATGGCCAGTTGCTTGGCTTCGATGTCGGCATGCTGCGCGCGGCGCTCGGCTTCGTTGAGGGTGACGGTTTTTTCCATCATCAACTTCTGCGCCAGGGCCAGCTTGTCGCGAATGAACACAAACTCCGCGTCTTGGGCTGTGCGGGCGTCATGCTCGGATTTCAGCTGGGCCAGGTACGGCTTGAACGGATCCACGGCCGGCTTGATTGCAGGCCGGATGGTGTCCCACGGCATGGCTTCGGGCAGGGCGCTCTCACCGATTTCCTTGGTGTCGATGATCGACGGGTAATCGATGTCAGGCAGCACGCCTTGGTGCTGGGTGCTCTGCCCGGAAACCCGGTAGAACTTTGCCAGGGTCAGTTTCAGTTCGCCGTGGTTCAGTGGCTGGATGGTCTGCACGGTGCCTTTGCCGAAGGTCTGGCCGCCGATGATCAGCGCGCGGTGGTAGTCCTGCATGGCGCCGGCGAAAATCTCCGAGGCCGAGGCCGACAGGCGATTGACCAGCAGGGCCATTGGACCCTTGTAGAACGCGCCGGGGTTTTCGTCCTCGAGCACATCGACCCGGCCATCGGCGTTACGCACGAGCACGGTCGGGCCTTCTTCGATGAACAGGCTGGTCAGTTCCGTGGCTTCCTGCAACGAGCCGCCGCCGTTGTTGCGCAAGTCGATGACCACGCCGTCGACCTTTTCCTTCTGCAGTTCGGTGAGCAGTTTCTTGACGTCGCGCGTGGTGCTCTTGTAGTTCGGATCCCCGGCGCGGAAAGCCTTGAAGTCCAGATAGAAAGCCGGGATCTCGATGATGCCGAGCTTGTAGTCCTTGCCGTCCTGCTTGAGCTGGAGGACCGATTTTTTCGCGGCCTGTTCTTCCAGCTTCACTGCTTCACGGGTGATGGACACGACTTTGCTGGTCTGGTCGTTCGGCGCATTGCTGGCCGGAATGACTTCCAGGCGGACCACCGAACCTTTCGGGCCGCGGATCAGCTTGACCACTTCGTCCAGGCGCCAGCCGACCACGTCGACCATTTCCTTGTTGCCCTGGGCGACGCCGATGATCTTGTCCGCCGGGGCGACCTGCTTGGTCTTGTCGGCAGGGCCCGCCGGCACCAGGCGCACGATCTTGACCTGATCGTTATCGCTCTGCAGTACCGCGCCGATGCCTTCCAGGGACAGGCTCATGTTGATGTCGAAGTTCTCCGCGTTATCCGGCGACAGATAATTGGTGTGCGGGTCGTAGGACATCGCGAAGGTATTGATATAGGCCTGGAAGACGTCCTCGGCGCGGGTCTGGTCCAGGCGCGCGAGTTGATTCTTGTAGCGCTTGGTCAGGGTTTCCTGGATCTGCTTGGGATCCTTGCCGGCGATCTTCATACGCAACACTTCGTCCTTGACGCGTTTGCGCCACAGGTCGTCGAGTTCGGCGGTGCTCTTGAGCCAAGCGGCGTCCTTGCGGTCGACCAGCAAGGTTTCCTTGGCATTGAAGTCGATCTTGTCGACGCCCTTGTTCAACTCGGCAAGGGCGTAGTCCAGGCGCGCCTTGACGCGGTCCAGGTAGCGCTTGTAGATAATGAACCCGGCGTTGAGGTCGCCGCTCTTGAGGAAGTCGTCGAACTGGGTCTTCCACTTGTCGAATTCGGCGATGTCGCTGGCCAGGAAATAACTGCGCGACGGATCAAGCAGCTTCAGGTAGCTGTCATAGATGATGACCGAGCGCGCGTCATCGAGTGGCGGCTTGCTGTAGTGATGGCGCTTGAGCAATTCAACCACGTTAAGGCTGGCGATCACCTCGTCGCGATCGGGCTGAAGCTTGTCCCAGCTGTTGGCCGCGAACGCAGTGTTCGAGAGCGCTGAAGCGCCAAGGCCAATGAAGAGGGCAAGTGCAGTGCTGGGGAAAAAGTGCTTCATGCTGATTCGACGCAGGGACAATTGATCACGCATATTAGGCCGTCTTTGAAGTCGCCGGTTCCATGTGGCCCGGGCGCATAATGCAAGAAAGCCCGGCGTTGTTACAGCAGCGGGCCCAGTCGAGACTCACTATGGAGGCACCGTGAAAGCATTGCAAGGCGTTGAAGGCCAAGTGGTATGGGCAGATGAGCCAAGTCCGACGTGTGATGCCGGGCAAGTTCGCATCCGTGTGGCGGCCGCTGGCCTGAATCGGGCCGATTTGTTGCAGAAAGCCGGACATTATCCACCGCCACCCGGCGCCAGCCAGGTGTTGGGACTGGAATGTTCCGGGGTGATCAGTGAAGTCGGGCCGGGTTCCTCCTGGCAGGTCGGCGACCGGGTTTGCGCCTTGCTGGCAGGCGGCGCAATGGCCGAGGAAGTGGTGGTCGATGGTCGGCATGTGTTGCCCGTGCCGGAAGGCCTGTCACTGGCCGAAGCCGCCGCGCTGCCTGAGGTCTACGCCACCGCGTGGCTGAATCTGTTCCAGCTGGCCGGGCTCAGGCCGGGTGAAAAAGTGCTGCTGCACGCCGGCGCCAGCGGCGTCGGTTCGGCCGCGATCCAGCTGTGCAAGGCGTTCGGCAACCCGTGCTGGGTCAGCGTCGGTTCGGCCGAGCGGCTGGCCTATTGCGAAGCGCTCGGTGCCCAGGGCGGCGTGGTGCGCACCGACGACATCAACAGCCTGAACGACTTCGGGCCGTTCGACGTGATCCTCGATCCGGTCGGCGCCAACTACGCCAGCCTCAACGTGAAACTTTTGTCAGTTGACGGGCGCTGGGTATTGATCGGGCTCATGGGCGGGCGCACCACCGAACTCGATCTGGCCCAGGTGTTGGGCAAGCGTATCCAGTTGCTGGGCTCGACTTTGCGCAGTCGCAATGATCAGTTCAAGGCCGACCTGATCGCCGAGTTGGGGCAGCAGGTGTGGCCGTTGTTCGCCGACAAGCGCCTGAGCCCGCAGTTGGCCAGGACGTTTGCGATCAGCGATGCCGAGGCGGCGTTTGCCGAGCTGGCGACCAATCAGGTGTCCGGGAAATTGGTCCTGGTGGTCGATGACAGCCTGAGCTGATCGGGAGTCGGTCCCCTGTGGCGAGGGAGCTTGCTCCCGCTGGGCGGCGGTAGCCGCCCCAATCCGGACGACGCGACTGTTCGGAAGGATCGCGTCAGCCAGCTTTACGACTGCTTCGCAGCCGAGCGGGAGCAAGCTCCCTCGCCACAACAGCCACAAGCCATTATGGCCTTAGGTATTGTGGAGTTGATCTGCTTCACTTCCAGGTATGAATCGGCCAGCCGGCCGATTCGGCGTGGGCCTTCAGGACCGGGTCCGGGTTCACGACGTGCGGGTGATCGACCTTGAGCAGCAACGGCAGGTCATTGCGCGAGTCGGAATAGAAACTCGCGCCTTCCAGGTTTTCTTCCTCGGCGTCCAGCCAATCCAGCAGTCGGGCGATCTTGCCTTCGCGATAGGTCAGGGTGCCCACGGTCTTGCCGCTGTACACGCCATGGGCGACGTCCAGCTCGATCGCGAGGATCTCATCGATGCCCAGGCGTTCGGCGATTGGCTTGACCAGGTGCGTGCCCGAGGCCGAGATCACCAGGATCCGGTCACCGGCCTTGCGGTGCTCGGCGATGGCCTTGGTGGCGTCGCTGAAGATGATCGGTTCGATGAAGTCCTCTACCCACGGCGCCACCAGATGTTCGATCTCTTCCGGCGTGCGGCCGATCATCGGTTCCAGGCTGAAGTCCATGTACTCTTCCATGCGCAGCTTGCCGTGGCTGTAGGCGTCCATCAGTTCGTTGTTGCGGCGCATGAACGACTCGGGATCGACCCAGCCCAGGCGCCCCATCTGCTCGCTCCAGAGGGTGGCGCAGTCGCCGTGGATCAGGGTTTCGTCCAGATCAAAAATTGCCAGAGCCATCAACGCGCTTCCCTTTTCAAGATATCTTCAAAATCAACCAGACCATCAGGCTACCTCACACAGCGCCGATGGATCGATGGAAAGTGCCAGCCGTGCACCATCGGGATGCAGGTCGGCAGCCGAGCGGTTGAGCACATCCACCACCAATTCCACGCCGCGGGCCTCGACCCGGTAGCGGATCACGTTGCCCAGCAGGCTGTGGCTGCGGATCAGCGCGTCGGGTTCGCCGTTGCGACTCAGCTCGATGGCTTCCGGGCGAATGGCGATGCGACCGTTCACCGGGCGTTGCAGCAGCTTGCTCGCGGCGTCGGCGTCGAGCAGGTTGTAGTTGCCGATGAAGCCGGCGGCAAAGACATCGACGGGGGCAGTGTAAAGGGTCTCGGCATCGCCGCTCTGTACGATCTTTCCCTGATTCATCAGGAAAATCCGATCAGACATGGTCAGGGCTTCTTCCTGATCGTGTGTGACAAAGATGGTGGTCAGGCCCAGTTCCCGCTGGATCTGACGGATCTGTTCGCGCAAGTGCTTGCGAATCCGCGCGTCCAGCGCCGACAGCGGCTCGTCCAGCAGCAACAGGCGCGGCCGGGTGACCAAGGAGCGGGCCAGGGCCACGCGCTGGCATTGGCCGCCGGACAGTTGATGCGGGTAGCGGGCGGCAAAGTCATGCAGCTCCACCAGTCGCAGAATTTCCAGCACACGCTGGCGACTGTCCGAAGCGTCGACCTTTTGCATGCGCAGGCCGAAGGCGACGTTCTGCTCCACGGTCATGTTGGGGAACAGCGCATAGCTCTGGAAGACCATGCCGATCCCGCGCTTCTGCGGACTCAGCGGCACGATGTCCTGGCCGTCCAGCAGGATCTGGCCCGCATCCACCGCTGTCAGGCCGGCAATGCAGCGCAGCAGCGTGGACTTGCCGCACCCGGAAGGGCCGAGCAGGGTGACGAATTCGCCCTTGTGGATTTCGCAGTTGATGTCGCTGAACACCGGCGTGCCGGCGTAGCCTTTCTGCAAATGTCGGACGCTGACGTAGCTCATTGGCTTTTGTCCTTGTTCAAGATGTTGGCCGCCCAGGTCAGGACCAGTACGAAGAAGAAGTAGGAAATCACCAGCGCACTGGTGAAATGGCCGCTGCTGTTGCGCATGTTGTTCAGGTACACCTGCAGGGTTTCATAGCGGGTGCCGACGAGAATGTTGGCAAACACGAACTCGCCGAACAGGAACGAGAAGGACAGTAGCAGCGCCACCATCAGGCCCTTGCGCAGGTTCGGCAGTACCACCAGCAACGCGGCCTGGAAAGTGCTGGCGCCGAGCAGTTGGGCGGCGTCCATCAGGTCGCGCAGGTTGATCGCTTGCAGGTTGTTGGTAATTGCCCGGTACATGAACGGCAAGGCAACGGTGAAGTAGCAGCCAATCAGGATCCACGGCGTGCCGACCATCGCCAGCGGCCCGGAGCCATAGAGCTGCAACAACCCCACCGAAGACACCACCGGCGGCACCGCGAAGGGCAGCAGGATGAGGATGTTCATCAGCGCGTCGAGTTTTGGGAAGTGGTAATGCACCACGAACAGCAGCGGCAGGATCAGCACCACCGAGAGCACCAGCGCGCCCACGCAGACAATCAGCGATTGGCCGAAGGCATGGAGAAAGCGCGGGTCGCTCCACAGCTGCAAGTACCACTTGAAGGTGAAGCCGCTGGGCAGCACGGTGGCCGACCAACTGCTGGCGATGGAGTAGATGAGCGTGCCGGCCAGCGGCAGCAGCAGGATGGCGAACAGCAGGTACACCACCGCTCGATGATAGACCCCGGCCGGGCCCGATTCAGCGCGAGACATGGTAGCTCCTCTTGAGCAGCAACTGATGGATGACGGTCACCAGGGTCATCAACGCCACCAGCACCACGGCCAGGGCGCTGGCCATGTTCGGGTCGAGGGAAATGTCGCCGGAAACCATCGCCGCGATTCGAATCGGCAGGACGTTGAAATTGCCGGTGGTCAGCGCATAGACCGTGGCATAGGCGCCGAGGGCATTGGCCAGCAGGATCACGAACGTGCCGAGCAGCGCCGGGGTCAGCACCGGCAAGCCGATGTGCCGCCAGAACTGCCAGCCGCTGGCGCCCAACAGGGACGCCGACTCACGCCAGTCTTCGCGCAGCGCGTCGAAGGCCGGGTAAAGCAGCAGCACGCCGAGGGGGATCTGGAAATAGGTGTAGAGAATGATCAGCCCGGTTTTCGAATACAGGTTGAAATCCTCGATGATCCCCGCTTGCTTGAGCATGATCGTGATGCTGCCGTTGAACCCCAGCAGGATGATGAACGCGAAGGCCAGGGGCACGCCGGCGAAGTTGCTGGTCATGTTGGCGAAGGCGTTGACGAAGTTGCGCAGCCGCGAATCGACGCGGCGCAGGGAGTAGCTGCCGAGCACGGCGATGATGATGCCGAACACGCTGGACCAGAAACTGATTTCCAGGCTGTGCTGGATCGCCTGTCGGTAGAATTTCGAGCTGAAGATCTTGCTGAAGTTGGCCAGGCCCCAGCCGAACTCTTCCGATTCCAGGCTGTTGACCAGCACCCAGAGCAGCGGGGCGACCTGGAACACAATGAAAAAAATTGCGAAGGGCACCAGGCACAGCACTGCCAGCCATTTGCCGCGCGTCATGGCATTCACTTGAGCAACTCCTGGCAATAAGGTTTGTCGTGGGCGACCCCGAGCAGCTGGCAAATGGTGCCGCACAGTTCGGTTTGCCGGGGGGTCGCGTTGGCGTCAAGGCTGAAGCCATCGCCGAGGACAAACAGCGGCACTTCCCGTTCTTCCGGTAGCAGGCCGTTGTGGGAGCGGTCGTTGTTCATGCCATGGTCGGAAGTCACCAGCACCTGATAACCGGCGTCGAGCCAGGCTTGCAGGTAAACCGCCAGGTTGATGTCCGCCGAGCGGGCGCTGTTGCGGTACTGCGGGGTGTCGAGGCCGTGCTTGTGACCGGCGTCGTCGATGTTCATCGGGTGCACCAGCAGGAAATTCGGCAAGTAGCGTTGACGCAGGTGTTCGGCGTCGGCGAACAGATGGGAATCGGGGTAGTGGTCATTCCAGTAGAAATGTCCGTATTGAATCGGCAGGTCGGGGTTTTCGGTATGGCGATCACGACCGGCGACGAAGGGTGACATGTTGTACAGCTCGCTGACCCAGTGATAGGCCGCGGCCGCCGTACTCAGGCCGGCGTCGGTGGCGTAATGGAAAATGCTGCGCTGGTTCGACAGGCGCGAGACATTGTTGTGCACGATCCCGCTGTCGATGGGCACGACGCCGGTGAGGATGCATTCGTAGAGTGGGCGGGACAGGGCGGGCAGTTCACATTCCAGTGTGTAGAGCGCCGCGCGTCCTGCGCCGACATACGCCTGCAAATGTCCCATGGCATGCCGGGCGACTTCGTAGTTGAGGCCGTCGAGCACCACCAGGATGACGTTGTGCTTCATGGGGACCGGGACTCCGGGCAGATACCAGATAACTCGAATTTTCCACAGGTCGATTGTGGGAGCGGGCCCCTGTGGGAGCGAGCCTGCTCGCGAAGGCGGCGGGTCAATTGGCACAGGTGTTGGCTGTGCCACCGTCTTCGCGAGCAGGCTCGCTCCCACAGGACCTGCCCCCACAATTGGATCTCTGTTGGATCTCCAAGCGGGAGCTAGCGCCTCACTTCATCTCGACGATGACTTCTTCATTCCACTGCTGCGGCAGCGCCTTGGAGGTCTTCTCCCACGCGTCGGCATCCTTGATCGGCGTCACGCCTTTGTACTGCTCGTTCGGCAGCAGCTTGGCCTGGACTTCTTCCGGCAGTTTCAGGTGCTCGGCGCGGATCGGCCGGGCGTTGCCCTTGGCCAGGTTGATCTGGCCGGCGTCGCTGAAGATGTATTCGCGGGTCAGCTTGGCGGCGTTCGGGTGCTTGGCGTATTTGTTGATGATGGTGGTGTAGCCGGAGATCACCGAGCCGTCGGACGGAATCAGCACGACGTAGTCATCCGGGCTGGCCATCTTGGCCTTGTAGCTCAGGCCGTTGAAGTCCCAGACCACGCCGACTTCGACTTCACCTTTTTCCATCGTGGCGATGGTCGGGTTGGCCATGGACAGGCGGCCTTGCTTGGCGATATCGGCGAACAACAGCAGGGCCGGTTTAATGTTCTTCTCGTCGCCACCATTGGCCAGGGCCGCAGCCAGCACGCCGTTGGCGGCCTGGGCGGCGGTGCTCACGTCACCGATGGAGACTTTGTACTTGCCGGTCTTCAGGTCGGCCCATTTGGTCGGCACTTCGGAGCCGTGCAGCAGTTTCTTGTTGACGATGAACGCAATGGTGCCGGTGTAGGCCAGGGCCCAGTTGCCGTCCTTGTCCTTGGCCCAGTCCGGGATCTGTTCCCAGGTGCTTGGTTTGTAGGGCTGGACCACGCCTTGCTTGACCGCGATCGGGCCGAAGGCGGCACCGACGTCGCCGATGTCGGCGCTGGCGTTGTCCTTCTCGGCGGCGAACTTGGCGATTTCCTGGGCCGAGCTCATGTCGGTGTCGATGTGTTTCAAGCCATAGAGTCTGGCCAGGTCGTCCCAGGTGCCTTTCCAGTTTGCCCAGTCATCGGGCATGCCGACGCTGTTGACGGCGCCTTCCGCTTTCGCAGCGGCTTCCAATGTTTTCAGATCGGTATCAGCGGCCATGGCGGCGGTGCACATGGCAATGGTCGAGCCTAACAGTGATGCCAGGAAAAGCTGTTTCATCCGAAGCTCCTATGGGCGTTTTCAACGCTGCGATTGCGATGGTGTTGGTCTAGGTCAGCAATACCTGAGCCAATGTAGGCGCGTCCCATGACATTTTGATGTCGATGCAGGGTTCGCCAGCAATCGTCGGGCTCATGAAGCGTCGCTGCGTCATAAGCGTAGACCATGAGTAAGCAGCTGATCTGCAAGGCCTTGGCCGTTAATTTGCAAGCCGATGTGTTGACCGTTCAGCGGTTGTGTCATCTATCAGTCATGCGCAGTGCCTAGGCTGCAGGCATGAGCCGTGGATTGATGTGTGATCGAATCCTGCCCCGAAACAGTGCTGGTCTAGTCCAGATAGGTAACGTTGATGCGCGTTGAGACAACCAAAGCGGTGACAACCATCGGGCAGGTCCTGCAGGAGCAGCTCGATCACGGCTTGCTGGCGCCTGGTAGCAAGTTGCCGGCCGAGCGCAAGCTCAGCGAGCTGTTCGGCACCACCCGGATTACCGTGCGCGAGGCGCTGTTGCAGCTCGAGGCCCAGGGGCAGATCTACCGGGAAGAGCGCCGGGGCTGGTTCGTGTCGCCACCACGGCTGGCCTACAACCTGATGCAGCGCAGTCATTTCCACGCGATGGTCAGTGCCCAGGGACGAGTGCCGTCGACCCAGGTGATCTCGGCCCGCCTGCAACCCGCGTCGGCGGCGGTCTGTGCCTGGCTGCAATTGCCGGCGCTGTCCAGCGTCATCCAGATCTGCCGCACCCGGCGCATCGACGAACGCCTGGTGCTGTACGTCGAGCACTACCTGAATCCCGCCTACTTCCCGGACATCCTCGAATTTGATCTCAACCAGTCGATGACCGAGCTTTACGCCCGCCACTACGACCTGCGCTACGGCCGGGTGAAATTCGAAATCGTGCCGACATCGCTACAGCCGGAAGCCGCGGCGGCGCTGAAAGTGTCGGTCGGCAGCCCCGGCCTGCGGATTGCCCGGGTCAATTACGACCAGCATCAGCGGCTGATCGATTGCGACCTGGAGTTCTGGCGCCACGATGCGATCCATGTCGGGGTGGACGTGCCGGAACAGTCGGCCTGAGGCGCGTTCAGGAGACGTCGTTGAGCTTGGCCAGGATCCTGAACAGTACCGTGACGAGAATCAGCAACATGCCGATCCACATGGCAAACACGCCGACGTTCTTGTCGCGGAAATTGAAGCCGATGGCGAGCAGGATCATGCCGGCGATGATGGGCACCAGCATGGCGTTGAACGAAGTCATGGAAATCATGGCGACAGCCTTGTCGGGAGGGATAAGGTCAGTCTAGTTGGGGTTTGGCGAGGAAGGCGGGTATGCACACACCGTGACGCATGCTCTTGTGGCGAGGGAGCTTGCTCCCGCTCCAGTGCGCAGCACTGGCAAAATCCGCGTTCAGTCGCGGATCTGGGGCGGCTGCGCCACCCAGCGGGAGCAAGCTCCCTCGCCACACAAAGGCTTACGGCAATTCGCGAGACGCGTAGAACGCGCTCAGCACTTTCACCAGGTGCGCCAGGTCGTGGCTGCCGCACAGCTCGCGGATCGAATGCATGGCGAAAGTCGGCAGGCCGATGTCGACCGTGCGTACGCCCAGCTGGCTGGCGGTGATCGGGCCGATGGTCGAGCCGCAACCCATGTCGCTGCGCACCACGAAGCTCTGCACCGGCACTTCCTCGGCCATGCACAGATGGCGGAAGAACCCGGCGGTTTCGCTGTTGGTGGCGTAGCGCTGGTTGCTGTTGACCTTGATCACCGGGCCGGCGTTGAGCTTGGGGCCGTGGTTGGCGTCGTGCTTGTCGGCATAGTTGGGGTGTACGCCGTGGGCATTGTCCGCCGAAACCAGCAGGGATTTCTGAATCGTGCGTACGAACTCTTCACCTTCGGGCAGCAGGCGGCGCAGGGTCTGTTCGAGCATCGGACCGTCGGCGCCACACGCCGAGGTGGAACCGACTTCTTCGTGATCGTTGCACACCAGCACGCAGGTTTCTTCGGTGTCGGCGGTCAGCAAGGCCTGCAGGCCGGCATAACACGACAGCAGGTTGTCCAGGCGCGCACCGGTGATGAAGTCACCGTGCAGACCGATGACCGCTGCGCTTTGGGTGTCATAGAAACTCAACTCGTAGTCGAGCACCACGTCGGCGTTCAAGCCATGTTCCCGGGCCAACTGGTCGGTGAGTACGGCACGGAAATCGACGCGTTCGTCACCGGCGAATTGCGCGAGGATCGGCGGCAGTTCGTTCTGCGGGTTGATCGCCCAGCCCTGGTTGGCTTCACGGTTGAGGTGGATAGCCAGGTTCGGGATCGTGGCGATCGGCGCCTTGAAATCGATCAATTGGCTCTCGACCTTGCCGTCGCGGCGGAAGGTCACCCGCCCGGCCAGGGACAGGTCGCGGTCGAACCACGGCGCCAGCAGCGCGCCGCCGTAGACTTCCACGCCCAGTTGCCAGAACCCGTGGCGTTGCAGTTCCGGCTGCGGCTTGACCCGCAGGCAGGGGCTGTCGGTGTGGGCGCCAACCAGGCGGATGCCGTCGTGCAGCGGTGAGTTGCGGCCCAGTTTGAAGGCAATGATCGAGGAATCGTTGCGCGTGACGTAATAACGACCATTGGCCTCGGTGGCCCAGGTTTCGCGCTCATCAAGACGCTGGTAACCCGCCGCTTCCAGGCGCTGGGCAAGGCTGGCGGTGGCATGGAACGGGGTAGGGGAGGCCTTGAGGAAGTCGATCAGGCCCTGGTTCAACTGTGCACGCATAAAGAACTCCAGACAGCAATGGGCGGGAGTTTACCGTATTAGCAGCGTCGGTGAGCACTCCAGGCGGAACTGTGGCGAGGGAGCTTGCTCCCGCTGGACTGCGCAGCAGGCCCAAAAAGGGGTCGCTACGCAACCCAGCGGGAGCAAGCTCCCTCGCCACTGTGTCGGAGGTGTTTTTCAGAACGGTGCAGGGCACTCGAAGCGCAGGCGCTCGCCGCTTTGCGGGTGGGTGAAGCTGAGCATGCTCGCGTGCAGGCACAGCCTTGGCCAGGCGGCGAGGGCTTGCGGGTGGGCATAGAGCCCGTCGCCCAGCAGCGGATGGCCGATGGAGAGCATGTGCACGCGCAATTGATGCGAGCGCCCGGTGATCGGTGTCAATTCGACCCGACACCAGTCACCGCAACGTTCCAGCACGCGCCAGAACGTCAAGGCATGCTTGCCCTGTTCGTGATCGACCACATGGCGGGGCTTGGTCGGCGGGTCGTAGCGCAAGGGCAGGTCGATGCTGCCACTGTCCAGCTCCGGTTGGCCCCAGCACAATGCCGTGTAGGCTTTTTCGGTTTCTCGATCATGAAATTGCCGGGACAGTTCGCGATGGGTGTCCGGGTCACGGGCCAGCAGGATGATGCCGGACGTTTCCCAATCCAGCCGGTGCACGATTCGCGCTTCCGGATAACCGTTTTCCTGCAGGCGGGTGATCAGGCAATCTTTATTGTCGTCCGCCCGGCCAGGCACGGAGAGCAGCAGGGTCGGCTTGTCGACCACCAGTACGGCGGCGTCCTGGTGGATGATGCGGATGTTGGACAGGGGCATTGAACAGTCTCGTAACAAACGCCAACGGCGGCTCGAACCCTTCTCCTTGTCTTGTGAGGGGGGAGAAAGGCCCGAGCCGCCGTGGCACCTGCTGGGTCGATCAGCGATCCGGCAGGGTGATATTGAGTTCCAGGATCGAGCAGCTGCCCTGGCTTTCCAGCGCGACATGCACGTCATCGTTGCCGATATTGACGTACTTGCGGATCACTTCCACCAGTTCCTTCTGCAAGGCAGGCAGGTAGTCCGGGGTACTGCGTTGGCCGCGTTCGTGCGCCACGATGATCTGTAGACGCTCTTTCGCGACCGAGGCGGTACTGGGCTTTTTGTTGGCACGAAAGAAGTCAAAAAGGTTCATTACCTACCTCCAAACAGGCGCTCGAAGAAACCTTTCTTCGTGACGTCGAGGAATCGATGCTCGACGGTTTTGCCCAGCAGACGATCGACCGCATCGCTGTACGCCTGGCCGGCGTCGCTCTGGTCGTCAAGTATCACCGGCACGCCGGAGTTCGAAGCCTTGAGTACCGCCTGGGATTCCGGGATCACGCCCAGCAGGGTCACCGCGAGGATTTCCTTGACGTCTTCGACGCCGAGCATTTCGCCGTCGCTGACGCGTTGCGGGTTGTAGCGGGTCAGCAGCAGGTGTTCCTTGATCGGCTCCTCGCCGTTCTCGGCACGCCGGGATTTGCTTGCCAGCAGGCCGAGCATGCGATCGGAGTCGCGTACCGACGAGACTTCCGGGTTGGTCACGACGATCGCTTCGTCAGCGAAGTACATGGCCAGGTGGGCACCTTTCTCGATACCGGCCGGGGAGTCGCAGACCACGAATTCGAAGTCTTCCTTGAGTTGCATCAGGACTTTTTCCACGCCTTCCTGGGTCAGCGCGTCTTTGTCGCGGGTCTGGCTGGCGGCCAGTACGTAGAGGTTCTCAAGGCGCTTGTCCTTGATCAGGGCCTGCTGCAGGTTCGCTTCGCCATTGACCACGTTGACGAAGTCATAGACTACGCGACGCTCGCAACCCATGATCAGGTCGAGGTTACGCAGGCCGACGTCGAAGTCGACGATGACTGTTTTGTGGCCGCGCAAGGCGAGGCCGGTACCGATAGCGGCGCTGGTGGTGGTCTTACCCACACCACCCTTGCCGGATGTAACCACGAGAATCTTGGCCAAGGTGTTTCACCCCTAAGGAAAAAGGACTTTGTCAGCCCCTGAAAAACATCTCTGGAAAAACTGCTGCAACTGGACAGGCTTGGCTGGAATCGGATGCGGGCGGGGTCTACCTTGGGTAAACACTGCCTGGTCCTTTTTCCTACGTCATTCAAGCCGTTTTCGCTAGGTTTTAGAGATGCTTGGAAAATGCGGCAGTATCCGTTAAAGCCGAATGATGTTCAACACGTCGCCTGACAGGCTGACCTGGACCCCGGCGCCCCATAACGGGTCGCGCCGCAAGTCCTCGGAAACCTTGTATTGCCCGGCGATAGAGACCAGTTCAGCGCTCAACTGCTGACAGAAGATCCTTGCCTTGGTGTCACCCTTGACACCGGCCAGCGCACGGCCGCGCATCGGGCCGTATACATGGATGTTGCCATCGGCGAGAAGTTCCGCACCCGGGCTGACCGAGGACACCACGACCAGGTCGCCGCCCTGGGCGTAGATCTGCTGCCCGCCGCGTACCGGCGAGGTGATCACGCGGGTCGGCTTGATGGTCGGCTCCGGCGGTTTTTCCGGTTTTTTCGGTTCCGCCGGGCTCAGCTCCAGCACGCGTTCACGGGCGCCGGAGGGCGGCAGCACCGGAATGTCCACGGCGATGGCGGCAGCGATGTCTTCGATGCGGCTGGCGCGGATCGCCAGGGTGCGCAGCCCATGCTGGCGGCAAACGCGCATCAGCCCCGGCAAGTCGACCGAGCCCTCACCGGCCGGCAGCTTGTCCAGCGCCAGTACCAGCGGGGCATTGCTGAAAAAATTCGGCGCCTGGGCGACTTTCGCTGCGAGTTGCCGGTCAAGGCCTTCCAGGTCGTTACGGGCCAGCTCCAGCACCGTAATGGCGAGCATGCTGCCCTTCAGCTGGAACACGGGATCTTGGTCTAGCGGTTCGGTTTGGCTCATGGTCGGCGTACAACGGCTTGTCACTAAAAGTGCCGAGACTTATAACGAGATCGTCCGCGAGCCGCAAGCCGGGACGAACGATGTAGAATGCGCGGCCCAGGTATTAATGGAAGCTGTAATGGATCGCCCGCGTTTTCGAGCTGCTTTTTTTCATCCGCGTTTCTGGCTGCTGTGGTGCGGCCTGGGGCTGTTGTGGCTGATCATCCAGTTGCCTTATCCGCTGCTGTTGCGGATCGGTCGCGCCTTGGGGGCGTTGATGTATCGGGCAGCCGGCGACCGACGGCGCATCGCCAGCCGTAACCTGGAGCTGTGTTTTCCCGAGAAATCCGCCGCTGAGCGCAAGCGTCTGCTCAAGGAAAATTTCGCCTCCACCGGCATCGCGTTCTTCGAAATGGCCATGAGCTGGTGGTGGTCGCGTTCGCGGCTGGCGAAGCTGGCCCATGTCGAAGGCCTGGAGCATCTCAAGCAGGCCCAGCGCGACGGCAAGGGCGTGATCCTGATGGCGCTGCATTTCACCACGCTGGAAATCGGCGCGGCGCTGCTCGGCCAGCAGCACACCATCGACGGCATGTATCGCGAGCACAAGAACCCGTTGTTCGACTATATCCAGCGCCGTGGCCGCGAACGGCATAACCTCGATTCCCTGGCCGTAGAACGTGAGGACGTGCGCGGCATGCTCAAGTTGCTGCGCGCCGGCCGGGCAATCTGGTACGCACCGGATCAGGACTACGGCGCCAAGCAAAGCGTGTTCGTGCCGCTGTTCGGCATCCAGGCGGCCACGGTCACCGCGACCAGCAAGTTCGCGCGCCTGGGCAAGGCATTGGTCGTGCCGTTCGTTCAGGAGCGCCTGGCCGATGGCAGCGGCTATCGTCTGGTGATCCAGGCGCCGCTGGAGGATTTTCCCGGCGAGACCGAAGAGGCTGATTGCCTGCGCATCAACCAATGGGTCGAGCGCTCGGTAAGCCAGTGTCCCGAGCAATACCTCTGGGCCCACCGGCGCTTCAAGACCCGGCCGCTCGGCGAGCCGAAGCTGTACGATAAACGCGGTTGATCATATAGCCCTATGACTGGACACGGAGTATCGCGATGACCCCAGCTGAACCGGTAACAGGTTTGATTCTTTCCGGCGGCGGGGCTCGAGCGGCGTATCAGGTCGGTGTATTGGCAGCGATTGCCGAGTTGCTGCCGGAGGGCGGTCGCAACCCGTTTCCGGTGATTGTCGGTACCTCTGCCGGTGCGATCAATGCGGTCAGCCTGGCGAGCGGGGCGATGGACTTCAAGACCGCCATCGAACGCCTGACGGTCTTCTGGCAAGCCGTGCGCAGCCACCAGGTGATGCGCAGCGATTGGCGCGGGGTCATGGGCCAGGCGACGCGGTTCATCGGCCATAGCTTGCTCGGCCTGGGAGCCAAGCTGCCGGTGGCGCTGATCGACAGTTCGCCGCTGCGCGAACTGCTCCAGGCGCAATTCCATGCCGCGGGTATCGAGCAGGCGATTGCCGAGCACCAATTGCGCGCGGTGGCGGTCACTGCGTTTGGCTACGAATCCGGCCAGGCGGTGACCTTCTATCAGGGCCGCGGCACCATCGACGCCTGGCTGCGTCATCGGCGTATCGGTGTGCCCACGCAGCTGTCGGTGGAACACCTGCTCGCCAGCTCGGCGATCCCTTTGCTGTTCGCGCCGGTGAAGATCGGCCCGCAATTTTTCGGCGACGGCGCGGTGCGCCAATCGGCACCCATCAGCCCGGCCCTGCACCTGGGGGCCAACCGCGTGCTGGTCATCGGCGTCAGCGGCAACCCGCGCGGCGTGTCGGCCCAGGATCCACTGGAACGCAGCTACACCGGCCTGCAACCGACCCTGGCGCAGATCGGCGGGCACATGCTCAACAGCACGTTTATTGACAGCCTGGAAAGCGACATCGAGCTGCTTGAGCGCCTGAACAGATTCAGCCACATGCTGCCAGACGATGTGCCGGCCCACGCCCTCGGCGCGGCACCGGTGGAAGTGCTGGTGATTTCCCCGAGCCAGCCGATCGACGAAATTGCCGCGCGGCATCGCCAGGAGCTGCCCCGAGCGTTGCGGGTATTCCTGCGCGGGCCGGGTGCGACCAAGACCAGCGGTGCGAGTGTGTTGAGTTATCTGTTATTCGAGAAAGGCTATTGCAGCGAACTGATCGAGCTGGGGCGACAGGATGCCCTGGCGCAACGCGAGGCCTTGATCCGGTTCCTGAGGTTGGCCCAGCCCGGGGTTGCGCTCGGCCTCGCGGCGAATTGACCGGGCGACCCCAGCCCGGCCTGGGCAGTCCATTCCTATCCGCGCCAGGCTGATCACTCGGCCTTGTTCTGCGCCTCTTCAAGCTCCTTCAGGCGCTTATCGATCAGTTGGCATTTGTCCGGTACGTCCTTGCTGGACGTTTCCAGGTTCATCGCCTGCAATTCTTCATTCATTTCCTTGGCCTTGGCCGGATCCTGTTCGGTGAGCTTGGTCACCTTATCCGCCAGTTGCTCGCGCTTGATGGTCGCTTCTTCGGGCGTGCAAGTCGCCCAGGCCGGCAGGGCGCAGGTGAGGGTGGCGGCGAGGGTGAGTTGGATGAGGTTTTTCATGGGCTCGGGCCTCGTATTCCTTTGTTGGGCAGGTAAACGGTTGAGGCCGGGCTACCAGGGAAAGTTCATTTGCGCGGTTCCCGGCAACGAGGTTTCCCGATTTTCAGGATCGTCTGATTTCGGATGAATGGTCGCAGCGCTTACCTGAAAGCTTGAACGGTTGGTTGACGTCAAAATGATGGCTCATTAATATCGCGCCACTATTTTGATGTCACTGATTTCGAGGGATCGAACATGTTCTCACCCGCCCCTTGGGCGAGGTTGTGCCTGGCTTTGCTGTGCCTCTCTCCGCTTACCCTTGCTCTCGCCGCGCCGACGCCCGGTGACACCGACCTGATCCGGGAGCGCCAGAACCGCTTGCTCGAAGAGCAACGCCGGCGTCTCGAGGAACTCAAGGACTTGCCAGGCAAGGAGGCGCAACCGGCCCAGCCGACGACGCCCGCCGAGACTCGCTGTTTCACGATCAAGACCATCGAACTCAAAGGCGCCGACAGCCTGTCCGCCAGCGAGCGCGAGCAGTTGCTCAAGCCCTACATCGGCCAATGCCTGGGCGTGCCGCAGCTTAACGAACTGCTCAAAGTCATCACCGACCACTACATCGAAAAAGGCCTGGTCACCAGCCGCGCCTACTTGCCGCAACAGGATCTGTCCGCCGGGCATTTGAGTGTGTTGGTGGTGGAGGGGCGTCTGGAAGGCCTGAAGGGCGCCGAGAACAGCCGGTTGTCACCGCGGGAGCTGGCGATGGCGTTTCCCGGCAAGACCGGCGAGCTGGTCAACCTGCGGGAAATCGAACAACTGGTGGACCAGCTCAATCGCCTGCCCTCGAACCAGGCAAAAATGGAGCTGACCCCCGGCCAGAACGTCGGTGGCAGCGAAGTTCAGGTGACCAACGATCCGCAAAAGCCCTGGCGTGCCGGCCTGTCCCGCAGCAACGACGGCCAGCGCAGCACCGGCGAGCAACAGTGGGGCACCAGCTTTGAATGGGACAGCCCGTTGGGGTTGGCCGATCAGTTGATGTTGCGCGGCGGTCACGACGCGATGACCGACCACCAGCACACCTCCAACAACGCCATGCTTTATTACAACCTGCCTTGGGGCTGGTGGAACTTCAGCTACACCTACAGCCAGAGCGAATATCGCTCGCAGATCCCGGCCAACGGCTTCAACTTCAAGCAGACCGGCGACAGCCAGAACCATCAGTTGCGCGTCGAACGGGTGATCCACCGTGACGCCGTCAGCAAGACCTCCCTCAACACGGGCCTGGCGTACCTGCGCACCAACAACTTCATCGAAGACAGCAAGCTCGATGTCAGCAGCAATCGCCTCAGCGAAGGCCAGTTCGGCATCAACCATGGCCGCCGGATCGGCAACGCCTTCGTCAACCTGGACCTGGGCGTGCAGCAAGGCATCGGTGCCTTCGATGCCCAGGGTGATAACGACCCGGGCCCCGGCCAGGCCGACGCGCGTTACCGCAAGTACACGGCCACCGCCAGCTACCTGCAACCCTTCAAGGTGTGGGGCGAGTCGTTCAGCTTCAGCAGCCTGATGACCGGCCAGCGCAGCGAAGACGTGCTGTTCAGCCCGCAACGCATGAGCCTGGGCGGGCAGTCGTCGATTCGTGGCTACAAGGACCAATCGTTGTCCGGCGACAGCGGCGGCTACTGGCGCAACGACCTGCGCTGGAGCCGCCCGGTGACGCTGGAATGGCTGCGCCCGGTGTTCGCCGAATACGGCACCAGCCTTGGTTATGACCAAGGCGTGATCCGTGGCGATCGCTACAACGACGATCAGCACGGGCGTATGTCGAGCAACTCGCTGGAGCTGTTCGCCCGTGGCCAGCACCTGAGCGCCAGCGTCACCTTCGCCCATTCCCTGGAACGTCCGGATGCCCTGACCGAGCGCGAAGCGCCGATCTACTTCCGCGTAGACGTATCCATTTAATCTGCTGCAACGAGACCTGATCATGGACGACCGCCAATACGCCTTCCTGGCCCGCCAACCTTCTGCTGCCCTGGAAAACCGCGAGCGGTTTCTCGGGATGCCCAAGCGCGGCCTGGCGTTCCTGTTGGCCAACGTCATGTTCTGGCAACCGATGTGGGCCCAGGCTGAAGGTATCGTGGTCAGCGCTCCGGGCACCGGCCTGGACCGGGCGGGCAACGGCGTGCCCATCGTCAACATCGCCAAGCCCAATGCCAACGGCCTGTCCCACAACCAGTTCAAGGACTACAACGTCGGCAGCAACGGCGTAATCCTCAACAACGCCACCTCCCGCACCCAATCCACGCAACTGGGTGGGATCATCGTCGGCAACCCGAACCTCCAAGGCGCGGCCGCCACGACCATCCTCAACGAAGTCAACGGCGGCAGCCCCAGCCAGTTGCGCGGCTACACCGAAGTGGCCGGGCAATCGGCCCACGTCATCGTCGCCAACCCCTACGGCATCTCCTGCAACGGCTGCGGTTTTATCAACAGCCCGAAAGTGACCTTGAGCACCGGTAAGCCGGTGGTGGAAAACGGTCGGCTGGACCGCTACCAGGTGGACCAGGGCAGCGTCGCCATCGAAGGCGCGGGCCTCAATGCGAGCAATGTCGACCACTTCGAAATCATCACCCGCAGCGCCAAGATCAATGCCGAGATTCAGGCCAGGAACCTGACGATTGTCGCTGGGCGCAACGACGTCAACGCCGACACCCTCAACGCTACTGCCCGCGCCGACGACGGCAGTGTGAAGCCGGAACTGGCGATCGACTCCTCGGCCCTGGGTGGCATGTACGCCGGCGCGATCAAGCTGGTCGGCACCGAGGCTGGGGTTGGGGTGAAGCTGGACGGCAAGTTGATTGCCAGTGGCGGGGATATTCAGCTCGATGCCAATGGGCATTTGAGCATGGTTGATACCTCGGCCAGCGGGGCGGTCAACGTCAAGGCGGCGAGTCTTGACGCGAAAGGGCCGGTTTACGCCGGCACGACGTTGAATGCGCAGACTCAGGGTGACCTGAGCAACCGGCAAACCCTCGCCGCGCGGGACAGCATCACTTTGAATGCCGGTGGGCAGTTGAGCAACAACGGCATTATTGAAGCCGGGGTCAACGCCGACACCACGCGCAATGCTTCGGGTGATGTGAGCGTTACAGCGCAGAACCTGAACAACAACGGCAAGAGCATCGTCGCCAGCCGTAACCTCACCGCCAACGTTGCGCAAACCCTGAACAACCAGGGCGGCACCCTCAGCGCCGTACAAACCGCCACGGTAAAAGCCGGGACGCTGGACAACCAGAACAAGGGCCGGCTGCTGAGCAGCGGCGCGCTGGGCGTTACTGCCGACAAACTTCTCAACACGCAGGGCATTGTCAGCAGCAATGGTAATCTGACGGCCAATGTCGGGCAGTTGATCAACAACGCCGGTGAGCTCAGTAGCCTGGGCAACATCACGTTGCGCGTTGCCTCGCTGGATAACGTCGCGGGTCTGGCGGCGGCGGGGCAGATGCTCGACATCAGCGCCAGCGGCCAGATAAACAACCAGAGCGGGCGCCTCACGGCGAGCAAGAACGCCCAATTGAGCGCCGCGTCGCTGGATAACCGCCAGGGCTCTCTTTCGACCCAACAGGGGCTGAACCTGAACCTGGCGGGGCAACTGCTCAACGCGCAGGGCAGCGTGATCAGCAGCGACACGCTGCAACTGAAGGCCGGCCAGGTGAACAACGCCGCCGGCCGCATCGCCAGTGCCAAGGCGCTGGACGCCAGTGTCACCGGCCTGGATCAACAGGGCGGTCAGTTGTTCAGCAACACCAGCGTTGCGCTCGATCTTAACCATGGGCAGTTGAATAACCAGGGCGGGCTGATCAATGCCCCCGGCAGCCTGTTGCTGAAAAACCTGGCGGCCGTGAACAACCGCGACGGCGAAATCTCCAGCGACCAGGCGTTCAGCCTGAACGCCACAAGCCTGGACAACAGCGGCGGCAACCTGAGCAGCAATGCAGACCTGACGGTAAACATCGACGGCACATTGACCAACGTCGATGGCGAAATCTCCAGCGCGGGCCTGACCCGGCTCAACGCGTTGGCCTTGAATAACAGCAACGGCCAGGTGCTCGGCGATAACGCCTTGGACATTGACCTGAGCGGTGCGCTGGACAACCGCAACGGCGTGCTCGGTTCGGGCAAGGCTGTAACGATCAAGGCGGCCAGCCTGAACAACAGCGCCGGCGGCCAGTTGATCAGCGACGGCAGCCTGACCGCACGCATCAGCGGTGTGCTGGACAATCAGAACAAGGGCGAAGTGGTTGCCAAGGGGGGGATTGACCTGCAAACCGGTCATCTCGACAACCGCGGCGGTCGTCTGGCCGGCTCTGACCTGCTGAGCGTGCACAGCGACTCCGTTGATAACCGTGGCGGGAACCTGCGTGCCGACAAGGCCTTGCAATTGACGGTCGATCAACTGGACAACCGGGATGCCGGGGTCATTTCCGGCAAAAGCAGCGTCACCTTCGACGGCGCGCGTCTGGACAACCGCGCGGGGTTGCTGACAAGCGTCGGCCCGCTGACCTTGAAGGCCCATGAAGTTCAGAACGGCCTCGGTCGCATCTCCAGCCAAGGCCAACTCACCGCCAACCTCGGCGCCCTGCAACAGCAGGGCGGTGCGCTGGTCGCTCAAGGCAACCTCAGCCTGAGCGCCGACACGCTGGATAACCGCAACGGCGGTTTGGTCGGCACCACAAAAGCACTGGATCTGCAGGTTGGGCAGATCGACAACCGGGCGGGCGAATTGTCCGCCGGTCTTGGCGCAACGATAGGCGGCCAGCGGCTGGACAACAGCAACGGCGGCAAGCTCATCGTCGGCACCGACCTGGAGATGAAAGTTGCCGAGCTGATCAACCAGAGCAAAGGGCTGATTCACGCCCAAGGCCACATGACCTTGAGCGGCAGCTCGCTGGACAACAGCGAGGGCCTGCTCAACAGCCTCAACGGCCTGGTGATCACCCTCGATAACGCACTGTTGAACAGCAAAGGCCTGATCAGCAGCGAAGGCGAGTTGACTGTCGAGGCGGGCAGCCTCGACAACACCGCGGGCAGCCTGAGCAGCGCCGCGATGTTGTCGATTGCCAGCGGTGCAGGGTTGATCAACCAGGGCGGCTCCATCAGCACCGACGCCGCACTGACCGTCAAAAGCGCCAGCCTGGACAACAGCCAGAAAGGCCTGATATCGGGCAAGGCCGCGACCCAGGTCACCACCGGGGCCCTCGACAACAGCCAGGGCGGGCTCCTGACCTCGGGCAATACCCTCACGCTCAACGCCACGCAGGTGAACAACGCCGCCGGCCGCATCGCCAGTGCCAAGGCGCTGGAGGCCAGTGTCACCGGCCTGGATCAACAGGGCGGCGAACTCTTCAGTAACACCAGCCTCAGCCTGGACCTGAACCAGGGCCAGTTGAACAACCAGGGCGGCTTGATCAACGCCTCGGGTGCGTTGCTGCTGAGTAACCTCAAGGACGTGAATAACCAGGACGGGGAAATTTCCAGCAAACAGGCGTTCACGCTGGCGGCAGAAAACTTCGATAACAGCGGCGGCAAACTGCTGAGCAACCAAGGCCTGATGCTCAGAATTGCCCAAGTGCTGAGCAACGCCCGGGGCGCCATTTCCGCCGCCTCGCTGGACAGTCGCAGCAACCGCCTGGACAACAGCGACGGCTTGATCAGCAGTCGCGACGGACTCGACCTGACTGTCGGCACCTTGCTCGACAACCAGCGCGGCTCGTTGATCGCCGACGGCGCTCTGTTGCTGGTCGCTGATCGCCTGGACAACCGCGCCGGGAGTATCGCCGGCAAGACCGGGCTCGATGCCACCGTCAGCGCGGTGGATAACCGTCAAGGCACCTTGATCAGCACCGATGCCCTGACGCTGAAGGCCTCCAGCCTCGACAATCGTCAGGCCGGCCTGGTCGGCGCGACAAAAGCGCTGGATCTTGACGTGGATGAGCTGGACAACCGTGGCGGTGAGCTGTCGAGTAACGCCGACGTCACGCTGGTCAGCCAGAGCCTCGACAACAGCGACGGCGGCCAGGTGTTCGCCGGACAAGCGCTGAAGCTGACGGTGGATAAACTGCTCAACCGCACCAAAGGCCTGCTCAGCGCCAAGACCGAACTGGAGCTCAACGGTGGCTCGCTCGACAACAGCGGTGGCTACCTGATCAGCCAGCAGAACCAGCGCATCAACCTGAGCCGCGACCTGCTCAACAACCAAGGCCAGCTCAGCAGCGAAGGCACCCTGAACGTCACCGCCGCGAACCTGACGAACACCGGCGGCAGCCTGTCCAGCGCGGCGGACCTGACCGTGCACAGCCTGGGTCGCGTCGACAACCAGGGCGGCGAACTGCTCACCGACGGCGCGTTGCTGCTCACCAGCGCCGCGCTGGACAATCGTCAGCAGGGCAACCTCAGCGGTAAAGGTGCGGTAAACGTCACCACCGGTGCCTTCGACAACAGCCAGAAGGGCCGGCTCAACAGCGGCGGCACGCTGAACCTCGTCGCGGGCCAGGTCACCAATCAGGACGGCGCCAGCATCGGCAGCCAAGGCGCGTTGACCGCGTCGGTCACCGGCCTGGACCAACAGGGCGGTCAACTGTTCAGCAACACCTCGCTGAGCCTGGACCTGCACAACGGCCAGCTCAACAACCAGGGCGGCTTGATCAACGCCCCGGGCGCCCTGCTGTTGAAAAACCTCAACGGTGTGAACAACCAGGGCGGTGAAATTTCCAGCGCGCAAGCTTTTACCCTGACGGCGCAAAACCTCACCAACGACAGCGGCAAGCTGCTGAGCAGCCAAAGCCTGACCCTGCGCATCGCCCAGGCGCTGAGCAACGTCAAGGGCCTGATCGGCGCGGCCAGCGTCGATGCGAAGGCGCAAAACCTGAACAACAATGGCGGCACGATCACCAGCCGCGGCGGCCTTGAGCTGACTGTCGATCAACAGCTGAATAACCAGGCCCAAGGCCTGATCAGCGCGGCGCAACTGCTCACCCTCAACAGTGGTGACCTGAACAACCAGGGCGGCAGCGTGTTGGCCAGCGGCGCGTTGGTCCTCAACGCCATGGCCCTGAACAACAGCGCCAACGGCCTGATCAATGCCCAAGGCGACCTCACCCTCGGCGCCGACTCCCTGGATTCCAGCGATGGCGGCGAAGTGTCGGCCAAGGGCGACATCAACCTGACCCTGGCATCGCTGACCCAAGACGGCGGTCGCCTGCTCGGCGAAAAAGCCGTCACCCTGAACCTCGGCAACGGCGACCTGAACAATCGCAACGGCCTGATCACCGCCAAAGGTCCGCTGACGTTTAATGCCTTGCGCGACCTGACCAACCAGGGCGGCGAAATTTCCAGCAGCCAGAGTTTCAACCTCAAAGGCCGGACCCTGGACAACAGCGGCGGCAAGCTGATCAGCAGCCAGAACCTGGGCCTCGACGGCCAGGCGCTGGTCAACCAGAACGGCTTGATCTCCGGCTGGCAGGGGCTGCTGGTCAACGGCGCGAGCCTGGATAACCGCAACAACGGCACACTGTCCAGCCGCAACGGCAATGTGAACCTCAACCTGCTGGGCAACCTGCTCAACGGCAACGGCGGGGCGCTGGTCAGCCAGGGCAGCCTGGGCGTGACGGCCGGTTCGGTGGACAACACCAAGGGCATTCTCAGCAGCGGCGGTGCGCAGAACCTCACCCTCAGCGGCGCGTTGGATAACGGTCAGGGCGGCCTGATCGACAGCGGCGCGGACCTGACCATCAAGGCCACTTCCGTGGCGAACGTCAGTGGCGCTATCAGTGCTCAGCAGGCGCTGACAGTCGACACCGCCGGGTTGAATAACCGCCAGGGCAGCCTGATCGGCAACGCAGCCGTCAACCTGAACCTGAATGGCGTGCTCGACAACAGCGGCGCCAAGCTTGCCAGCGCCGGTCCGCTGACCGTAAAAGGCGCGACCGCGATCAACAACCAGGGCGGCCAGATCGCCAGCCAGGATCAACTGACCCTGCTCACCGGCGCCCTGGACAACAGCAACACCGGCACCGTCGCGGCAAAAAATGCCTTGGCGATCACCGCCACCGGCGCCGTGCTGAACCATACCAACGGCCTGATCTACAGCCAGACGGCTGATGTCGAACTGAATGCCGCAAGCCTTGCCAACGGCAAGGGCGAGATGCAGGGCCAGACCGGCCTGGACCTCGAACTGAGCGGCAACCTCGACAACCAGGGCGGCAAACTCATCGCCCAGACCGGCGACGTCAGCGTCAGCGCTGCCAGCACCGACAACCGCGGCGGCACCCTCGCCGCACTCAAAGGCGCGATTGAAGCGCGCACCGTGGGCGTATTGCGCAACGGTCTGGACGTGAACAACAAGGGCGGCGTGATCCAGGGCCAGCGCCTGAACATCCGCGCCTTGGCGGGCCTGAACAACAACGGCGGGCGAATCGCGGCCCAGGCCGGCGATGTCATCATCAACACCACCGACCTGAACAACCGCAACGGTGGCCTCTACGCCACCGGGCTGGTCAATGTTAGCGGCGCCAACCTGGATAACAGCGCCGGCCAGATCGCCGGCAACCGTATCGAACTGGGCCTGAGCGGGGTGTTGACCAACTCTGGCGGCATCCTCGAAAGCGACAGCACGATGGCGCTGCGCGCGGCGAGCGTGGACAACCAGGGCGGCAAACTGCGCGCCCTGGGGACCAGCGGAACGACGGATTTCCAAATCGGCAGTCTGTTCGATAACCGCAACGGTAGCCTGGAAACGGCCAACACCAACCTGACCCTGGCCGCCAACAGCTTTCTCAACAGCGGCGGCCAACTGCTGCACCTGGGTGACGGCACGTTCGATATCTCCCTGCCGAACGTCACCGGCGCCGGCGGTACCCTCGTCACCCGCGGCGGCCTGACGCTCAACGCCGATACCTGGACCAACACCACGGCCATCCAGGCTGGGCGCTTGAACGTGAACGTCAACAACTTCACCCAGACGGAAACCGGCCAGTTGCTGGCTTCGACGCGGCTGGAGGGTACCGGTGGGAATTGGGTGAACAACGGCTTGATCGCCAGTGATGGCGACCTGCAGTTGAGCCTGGGCGGGACCTATTCGGGTGTTGGCCGAGTCAGCAGCCTGGGGCGTCTTTCGCTGAAAGCGGCCAGTGTGTCCTTGCCTGACGCCGGCCGTATTACCGGGGGCGGATCGACCGACATCAGCGCGGGCTCGATCATCAACCGTGGACGCATGACCGCCAATGACGACTTGCTGCTCAATACGTCGTCCTTGAACAACTACGGCACTTTGGGCAGTGCCCAGGACCTCACCGTCAATGCCACGCAATTGCTCAACGACAGGGGCCTGATCTTCAGCGGCGCGGGCATGCAACTGCGCAGCGATACGCTGAAAAACAACTACGCGGACATCTACAGCTTCGGTGACCTGACCATCTCCCGAAACGCGGCAGGAGCCCGGGCAGATGTGATCGAAAACATTTCCGGCACCCTGGAAAGCGCCGGCGACATGCGCTTGCTCGCCACTTCCATCACCAACCGCAAAGATGAGCTGAGTTACACGCAGCAACGGGTAAATGGCTACATCACTCACAGTTGCGCCCACTGCTCGGACGAGTGGAACGTCTGGTATTACGTCAACGAAGTCTACGAAACCACGCTCGACAAGGATTCGCCGACCGCCTTCATCACGTCCGGCGGCAACCTGGCCGTCACCGGCTCGAACTTCCTCAACCAGTACAGCTCGGTGTCGGCAGCCAAGAACATCAACATCACCGTCGATACGTTCAAGAACGAAGGCGTCAACCTCGAGACCATCACCTACCGCAGCAACTACCGGAACCCGGCCGACAGGGAGCCGGGCAGCATCTACCTGGGGCTGATCGGCCCGGGCGGTGCGGTCAACGAATACAACAAATACAGCGCCAAATACGTGCCGCTGTACCGACGGGCCGATGGCGGCTACTTCTACCAGCAGGAAAGCGGATTAAGCACCGAGCTGAATCCGGATTACGACCCGTCGAAAAACATGCCCGTGCCCGTGGAAGTCACCCGGTACGGCGTTTTCTCCGCAACGCAGACGGCCAGCACCGGCAAAAGCGTCAACGCGGTGATCCAGTCCGGCGGCAGCACCACGATCATTGCCTCAACCTCACTGAACAACAGCGTACAAACGGTCAACGCGCCAATTCTCACCAGCGACAGCAAGGTCGACGACACCGGCACGCTGCGGGCAACCACCCCGTTCATTGTTCATCTCAACAGCCAGCTTCCACCTGACCTGGCCCAGCAACGGGTCGACCCGCTGGCTTTGCCGGGCTTTGTCATGCCCCAAGGCCAGAATGGCCTGTTCCGCTTGAGCGGGCAGGGCAGCAGCAGTGCGCCGGCCTCTCAGGCGCCGGTGGTGCCATCCACCTGGACGATAGGCGGCGCCAGCGTGAGCGCCTCGGACCGGACCACCGGTATACCGGCCCTCACCGGGCGCAACCTTCAGATTGCTGACGTCGGGCAGGTTTCGGCGGCCGATCGGCAGTTGCAATTACTGGCTCGCGAAGGTGCTGACATTACCGTCGGCGCCTCAACCATCCAGACCGCAATCCCGACGGACCCCGCTACTGGCATGCCTCAGTTGCCTGGACATACCCACGAAGGCACCGGCACCGGAGGCGCTGGTGCGACTGATGTTTCGGTGGCAATTCCCAAGCCTGTTGCCAGCCAGACGGTGGCGCGCGTGGCAGCCCTGCCCGATGCGACAGTCACCTCCAACCCGCACAAATACCTGATCGAAACCAACCCGGCGCTCACCGAGCTCAAGCAATTCATGAGCTCGGACTACCTGCTGCAGAGCCTCGGCTACGACCCCGACCAGAGCGCCAAGCGCCTGGGTGACGGCCTCTATGAACAGCGCCTGGTTCAGCAAGCCGTCATCGCCCGCACCGGCCAGCGCTTCCTCGAAGGCCAGACCTCCAACGAGGGCATGTTCAAGTACCTGATGAACAACGCCCTCGCCAGCAAGCAGGCGCTCGACCTGTCCGTGGGCGTCAGCCTCACCTCCGAACAAGTCGCCGCCCTGACCCACGACATCGTCTGGATGGAAAACGTCGAGGTTAACGGCGAGCAAGTCCTCACGCCGGTCCTGTACCTGGCCAATGCCAACAACCGCCTGGCCGCCAACGGCGCGCTGATCCAGGGCCAGGACGTGACGCTGATCGCCGGCAAGGACCTGAGCAACGCCGGCACCCTGCGCGCCAGCAACAACCTCTCGGCCACCGCCGCCAACGACCTGACCAACAGCGGCCTGATGGAGGCCGGCAACCGCCTCGACCTGCTGGCCGGCAACGACCTGACCAACAAGGCCGGCGGCATCATCGCCGGGCGCGACGTGTCGCTCACCACGGCGCGAGGCGACGTGGTCAACGAACGCACGGTGACCAACTACGACGACAAGAACGGCGCCTGGTCATGGTCGATGGGGTTTGCCGACAGCGCCGCCCGGATCGAGGCCGGCAACAACCTGAGCATCGACGCCGGACGCGACTTCAACACCATCGGCAGCGTCGTGCGCAGCGGCAACGACCTGACCCTCGAAGCCGGCCGCGACGTCAACATCGTTTCGGCGCAGAAAGCCGACCGCATCACCGACCACGGCGATCACGATGACTCGGCGATCAAACAGCTCGCTTCCGAAGTGACGGCAGGCCGGGACCTGGACGTCACGGCCGGTCGCAACTTGACAGCCATCGCCAGCGAACTCGAAGCCAAGCGCGACGTAGGCATGAGCGCCGGCGGCGACATGACGTTGGCGTCGGCGGCGGATGAAGTGCATTCGTACAACAAAGGCTCAAGCGTCACCCGCAAGGAAGACCACGTCAGCCAGGTCGCCACCACCGTGAAAGCCGGCGGCGACGTCGTGCTGGGCGCCGGCAACGACATGACCCTGATCGCCAGCCGCATCAGCGCCGCGAACGAAGCGTATCTGGTGGCGCAGAACAAACTGCAATTGCTGGCCGCACAGAACTCCGACTACACGCTGTATGACATGGAGAAGAAGGGCGGTTGGGGGAGCAAGAAGACTCAGCGCGATGAAGTAACTGATGTGAAGAACATCGGGAGCGAGATCAGCGCTGGGGGGGATTTGACGTTGGTCAGTGGGGGGGATCAGCGGTATCAGGTGGCGAAACTGGAGAGTGGTGGGGATATAGCGCTCGACAGTGGTGGCGCGATTACTTTCGAAGCTTTGAAGGATTTGCATGACGAGAGCCATCTGAAAAGTGATGGTGATGCTTTCTGGACATCGTCGAAGGGGAAAGGCAATACCGACGAGACGTTGCGTCAGACGCAGATGGTGGCGGCAGGAAGTATCACCATCAAGGCGGTTGAAGGGCTGAAGATTGATATCAAGCACGTCGATCAGCAAACGGTTAGCCAAGCCATTGATGCGATGGTCCAGGCCGATCCGAAATTGGCCTGGCTGAAAGAGGCTGAAGCGCGAGGTGACGTGGATTGGCGACAAGTGAAGGAAATCCACGAGTCCTTCAAGTACAGCAACTCCGGGCTGGGGCCTGCTTCCCAACTAATCATTGCCATTGCTTTGGCCGCCGTGTTGGGACCGATGATGGCTGGCATGAATATGATGGTTCAGGCTGGAGCACTCAGTGTCGCAACTAAAGCAACGGTAAGTACTATCGACAACCGAGGCAATCTCGGCGCCGTGCTCAAGGACGTTACCTCTAAAGATAGCCTGAAAGGGTACGCCGTCTCGGTAGCTACAGCGGGTATTACGCAGGGGCTGAATTACAATCCCGGCACAGTCGGCCTGAATGTTGAGAGTTTGAAGACGGTTGCGATGAAAGCGGCGGCTGACGCAGTGATCAAGACAGCTGTCTACGGGGGTAGTTTCAAGGACAACCTCGCAACTTCGTTGGCCGGAACGGCCGCGAGCATTGCTGGGGCTTATGGCGCTGGAAAAATAGGTGATTTGCCACTAACGGAAGGGGGGCTTGAGAAAATTCTCCTTCATTCGGCCTTGGGCGGGTTGATGGCAGAGGTTATGGGAGGAGATTTCCGCACGGGGGCGATAGCGGGTGGAGCAAACGAAGTTGTGGTCGGCTTGCTCGGGGATACGCTACTGCCCTCGCATCTGGAACCCGGTACGGCTGAATATATTCGAGCCCAAGAGTACTTGGTCGCACTTTCAAAAATTGTCGGCGTACTGGGAGCAGCAGCTTCGAACGGGGATTTGGCCGTTGCTGCGCAAGTGGCTGAAAATGGCACGCGTTACAACTTTTTAGGCAATCACTCCCAAGCAGAGCGAGACAGAGCCCTCAAAGAATATGACGAAACCAAAAGCCTAGACGCCGCCAAAAAGATGATTGTGCTGCAAGGGGCAGATCAACGCAGCGATGGACTATTGGAGCGCTTTCACACCGATCCTGGCTCCCTGTCTACCTCAGAAAAGACTGAGTTAGCCGCCTACCTTCAGGTGTATGGCTATGAGCAAAGCCTCAAGTATGGGGAAGCGGCTGCTCGAACCAGCATCGACAATTTGCTTATGAACGGGCCGAGTCCTTATAGGGATTACCCGTTTGCGGGCGGTACTACGCAAGAGCGAATTGCCTACGCGGATGCCTTGCGAGCCCAAGACGGTGTATCTATCGGCAATATCTTCTGGTCCAGAGATCAAAGCGCCAGTGAGATGTTGTATCGCGATGCTCAAGGCTACCTGCGCATCAATGGGGAAATGCAAGCTATGGGCGACGTGGGTGCGCCTGCTCTGTATTTTCTGACGGGTAACCTCGGCACGATGATTCGGATCTCAGCTGCGGCGAATGGTGTACTTCAGGCTGGCCACGGTGTGGGCCAAGTCGACGATGGTGATACATGGAACGGCATTGGCAATATCGTGGTCGGAGCGATGAATGCCGCGAGCCTTGGGATTCCAAAGATTGGCACCTCTGGAAATATGAATGGTGGCGCAGGCTCAAGAGGCGCATCGACGAAAGCAAATTCTACGCTGGACAACGCTGCGTCCCAAGCCGATAACAATTTTGGGTACCTAAACCAACCAGGACCTGCTACCAATCCTGCTTTTTTTGACCCTCAAGGTTCCGCGACGAAATTTATAAAGAACGGGCGAATTAATGCAACGGATTTAGAGAAGTTGATGCCTCCAGGAATTCCGGATACTTTTAAGGCATCTGCTTCGATCACTGAAGGTCGAAAATACCAGTACGTATGGAATGGACAAAGAGTTGAGGTTAAGTGGCATGCGCCCGACGCTAGTGCCGCAGCGAAATTTCCCGAGTCTAATTCAGGGGCGGGATGGACAGCGCAAATAAAAATTGGTAACAAACTGTTAGGTCAGGATGGGGTGCTTTACAGGAAGCCATCAAATTTAACGCATATTCCGGTGGATTTTAAATGAAAGACATAGCGTATTATTATGCCCTGCCTGATAGTATGCATAAGGCAGAGTTATATAGTGAGTTTCTTGAGGTGGTGAACTGCTTCGAACGTTTAGGATGTACCGCTGCTGTCTTCCTAAACGCGGTCTCTGAGCTAAGCGAACGTCAATGGCATACCTATACAATACTTCCTGAGGACCTGCGGCGGAGAGTGGAGGTTTCATTATTATCTTGCTGGGATGGGCATGATCTGGAGACAGCAGAAAAAACTATTTGTGTGGCTGCGCAATTAGGGCTTGAAGGATTATTTACTTATGTCTGCTCCCAAAGCGATGACAGCTTGTCCCCGGAGGTGGCTTTGGAAATACGCTCTGCGTTATCCGAATTTGGATGTTCAATTAGCGACCCTTTCAGTGGTATAAGGTAATCCGTCAAAAAAATCGTTAATCCTTAGGGTAAGGGACGGGGCTGAGTGGGACTTAACGGCTAACTAACAGAAAGCTCTGTAATAAAATAAAAAAGGTTGCCTTGGTCTGCGACCAGAGAAGAGGTGAGTTAATTTTTAACTTATGTCGAGCGGGTGTTCTTATCTTTATTAGATCGTCGCAATGAAAATAATTTTTCTTTTTGTGAGTTTTGAACATGATTTTTCATGTGATTTTTAAAGAAAAAAATTAAAATTTTTATGCCTGAACTACAGCGGTGACATATAAGAGAAACGCCACTGCATAGCAGTGCGCTAGGCATCACAAATGCCATTTGTCAGCAACCGATCTTCGCAAGTAGATGTGTGGGGGAGGCTAGAAATCATATTGGACACCAAGGATTTCCACCATTTGCACGCTCCAAGATCTTCTGGAAATTTCGCTCAAAGACCCAGCTCGAAGCCACGGCTGTCATGGTGGTTGCGCAGGCGGGTTTTTTTTTCGAGACGATAACATTCATATAAAACTGATTGCCATAAATCGTCGGTGCCCATAGCGTCATATCGCTCCTTTCGGTATTCCTGTCAACTTTCAATTGAATGGTGTTGACGAGTGTGCCACCGGTAGTAAGCTCGGTTATTTGCGGATGGAAGCAGTGGTTCAGATAGTTCTGCACTCGTTCTTCAACCATCGTCCGCTCTTGCGTCAAGCAATACTCGGGGCTGGTTATACCGGCGTTCAAAAGGTCCTCTTTGGTATACGGGTGCAGTGAGCAGCCGCTCATTAGGAAAAAAACGACTCCCGTAACCCTTTTGTACATGATTGGTGCTCCTGTAGAACGTTATTACTCGATAAAATCGTTTGCATTAAGTCGGGTTTCAGATCAAATCGAAGCTTAGTTGGGGGCTGTCTTGGTTAATCCAAACACAATTTCGATTTTTAAAAAATAATTACTGTTGGGGCATCTCAGGGGGGGCAAGCTTCAGAGCTACCAGTTTACCGTCGCGCTGCCCAATCGCTATAGCCGCCAGAAGGCCCTGCGAGGGTGAGCATGGTAGCGCACAACGGAATCAATCTGTGTTGCGGAAAAAGGGGAATTATTTTTCTGTTCTATTGCTACGCTGATAGCTACGCAGAAGGAAGAGTGAGAAAGCTCCAAATGGAATGTATTTTTTGCCAAATAACCCCGCACCATGTGGCCAACCGCGACCATAACCGTCAGATGGTGTCCAGTGGCCGAAAATTATCAGCGCTACCTCGCGGGTCTGCGAGAACTCAAAGCGCATTTGGTGAAAAGTTCAGAATAGCGTAAGCCGGGCGACTACAGTCGCCCATCCTTCATTAATCCGCTACCTGCGCCCGCAATCGCCTCCCAATCACATCCATCACGTCACATCCATCGCGCAGCGATATCGTCAGCAGTTTGCAAAAATCAGAAAGCACCACCGTATCGGAGCTGATCTCCGAACGAAATGCGATATTTTCCAGCACCTGGGTCACGGTACGGATTCGGTAATCGGCGGTTTCAAAGAGAACGTCGAGCGGGGCTTCGGTGTCGATGAGCAGAGTTGCGGGAGTGCAATCGACGCCGGTAATGGGCATGTATCGGTTCATGAGCAGCACCTTCATTCAGTTGAAAGGACTACCACTCATGCGTCGCCAAACGAATGGGTGGCAGTTGTACGCGGGTTGGCGAACCGGGAATGAAGCGAACCGGCAGACCCTGAGGTCTCCCGCGCACAACTGCCATTGAACAGTTCTGCGGGTGCAAGAACCCCTGCAATGTAGCAGGAGCTTTTGCACTTCATTCAATCGAGTCGCCAAACCCGAGTCGCCATGTGGACGACGCAGGGACTATAGGCCTCATTTTCCCAATGCCACAAGGCACCGGTTTCCGAGGTTTGCGTAGGAATTTTAGGCAGGGACTGAAGACAGACAGCCGCCATCACCTCCGAACAAGTCGCCGCCCTGACCCACGACATCGTCTGGATGGAAAACGTCGAGGTCAACGGCGAGCAAGTCCTCACGCCGGTCCTGTACCTGGCCAACGCCAACAACCGCCTGGCCGCCAACGGCGCGTTGATCCAGGGCCAGGACGTGACCCTGATCGCCGGCAAGGACCTGAGCAACGCCGGCACCCTGCGCGCCAGCAACAACCTCTCGGCCACCGCCGCCAACGACCTGACCAACAGCGGCCTGATGGAGGCCGGCAACCGCCTCGACCTGCTGGCCGGCAACGACCTGACCAACAAGGCCGGCGGCATCATCGCCGGGCGCGACGTGTCGCTCACCACGGCGCGGGGCGACGTGGTCAACGAACGCACGGTGACCAACTACGACGACAAGAACGGCGCCTGGTCATGGTCGATGGGTTTTGCCGACAGCGCCGCCCGGATCGAGGCCGGCAACAACCTGAGCATCGACGCCGGACGCGACTTCAACACCATCGGCAGCATCGTGCGCAGCGGCAACGACCTGACCCTCGAAGCCGGCCGCGACGTGAACATCGTCTCGGCGCAGAAAGCCGACCGCATCACCGACCACGGCGATCACGATGACTCGGCGATCAAACAGCTCGCTTCCGAAGTGACGGCAGGCCGGGACCTGGATGTCACGGCCGGTCGCAACTTGACAGCCATCGCCAGCGAACTCGAAGCCAAGCGCGACGTAGGCATGAGCGCCGGCGGCGACATGACGTTGGCGTCGGCGGCGGATGAAGTGCATTCGTACAACAAAGGCTCAAGCGTCACCCGCAAGGAAGACCACGTCAGCCAGGTCGCCACCACCGTGAAAGCCGGCGGCGACGTCGTGCTGGGCGCCGGCAACGACATGACCCTGATCGCCAGCCGCATCAGCGCCGCGAACGAAGCGTATCTGGTGGCGCAGAACAAACTGCAACTGCTGGCCGCACAGAACTCCGTATGACATGGAAAAGAAGGGCGGTTGGGGGAGCAAGAAGACTCAGCGCGATGAAGTGACGGATGTGAAGAACATCGGGAGCGAGATCAGCGCTGGGGGGGATTTGACGTTGGTCAGTGGGGGTGATCAGCGGTATCAGGTGGCGAAACTGGAGAGTGGTGGGGATATTTCGCTCGACAGTGGTGGTTCGATTACTTTCGAAGCTTTGAAGGATTTGCATGACGAGAGCCATCTGAAAAGTGATGGTGATGCTTTCTGGACATCGTCGAAGGGGAAAGGCAATACCGACGAGACGTTGCGTCAGACGCAGATGATTGCCAAAGGCAACATCATGATCAACGCCGTCGATGGCCTCCAAATCGACGTCAAGCAAGTCAATCAGGAAACGGTCAGCCAATCCATCGATGCGATGGTCAAAGCGGATCCGAAACTGGCCTGGCTGAAAGAAGCAGAAGCGCGGGGTGACGTCGACTGGCGGCAAGTGAAGGAGATTCACGAGTCGTTCAAGTACAGCAATTCCGGGCTGGGGCCTGCTTCGCAACTCATTATTGCCATTTTGATGTCGGTCGTCATGGGGCCGGCAGGGCTGGGCATAGTGAGTGCTAGTGCCGGCGGCGTCGTTGCTACCAGTCTGGCGACTACAGCGGTCACCAGCACTATCAACAACAAAGGCGACCTGGGTGCTGCGCTTAAGGAAACGTTTAGTTCGGATAGCCTGAAGGGGGCTGCTATAGCCGGGGTCACCGCTGGCGTACTTAATTACGCAGACGCCAATTGGTTCGCCGCTGCATCGCAAGGTCAAAAATTCGCCAACCTGCTGACCAGTACTAATTTCACTGATATCGCTATCCGGGCGGGGGGCCGGGCGGTGCTCTCTAGCGGTATCTCAACCGCAATCGGTGGCGGCAGTTTTGGCGACAATCTGGGTTCGGCACTGTTGGGGGAGGCCGGCAGTGTGGCGATGGCCACTGGGTTCAAATGGGTTGGCGATACCATCAAGTTCCCCGATGGCGGCCTTCAGAAAATCGTTGCACACGCGATCATGGGAGGGTTGCTGGCTGAGCTAACGGGGAGTGATTTCAAGACAGGGGCGGTGGCCGCTGGTTTGAATGAAGCGCTCATTCCCGGCATGACCAAAATTGCAAACGGGAACGAGGAGCTGCAAGTTGCGCTATCGCAGCTGACGGGGTTGTTGGCGGCAGCCGCGGTCGGAGGCGATCTGGATACAGGCTCCAAGATCGCCGAGAACGCGACTACCTTCAACTATCTGTTTCACGCGGAGCTGGTCGAAAGAGAACAAAAACTGAATGCTTGCACAACGCAAGCCGAATGCCAGTCCATCCGGGATTATTACAACAACCTTGACATTGTTCGGAACAAGGAGTTTGGGCAGTACTATCGTCAGAACCCAACGGGTTGCGCGAGCGTTACGCAGCAGTTGGCAGATGAAGTGCCTGCTAATGACAAATTTCTGAAAGAGGTTAGGGGCTCTGGTAGCAAAAATAGTTTTGTGCATTCGATACAGCTTTGGCTGTCTGCACAGAATAACCAGCAAGCCATTAATACCGGCATTGTAGAAAAGTCTCGGTCTGAAAACGGCGAGGTGGTGGGGCTGCTGACGGACGTGGCTTTGGATGCGCTGTATCCTGGGGCGGATCTGTTCTCATCGACTGCTGGGGGGAAGGGTGCTACAGCTGGGGTTAAGCTTGGGGTTATAGGTGATGGTCCAAAAGGCGCAAGCGATTGGGCAAAATTGAGTGGCCAACTCACTGAGGCTACGAAAGGGAAAGGTAATTTCGGCATTGGTTCAGGGACCAGAGAGCAAGCAGATGTTATGGGAAAAGCTTGGGTTGGTAATGGGTATAAAGTAGCTAGTGACGGAAAAACTTTGGTTAGTCAAGATGGTTTGAGGCAGTATAGGCCACCTACTTACAAACCAAATCGGCAGGAAACCCAGGCTAATTTTGAGCAAAGGTTTCCAGGTCAGGAAACAAAGAAGTGGCAGTCAAATGCTCACTTAGATATTACGGATTAAACTATGAATGCAGAGTTAAAACGGGTTCATAGCCCCGACATTTATAATCTTGAAAGTTACCATCCTGAATGCTCGGATAATTTTGGCTTCCTCCTGCAAGCGATGATTGGGCCGGCAGGTGAGGACGGTGAGGAGTCTTTTGAGATTGAGGTTTGCACTCCAAAATGGATTGAAAAGAACCTTGGAGAAGGGGATGTTCTAATTGGAATGCATTACCTTATTGTTCGTGAGTACAACTATAAAAAAATTGTTCAGGCAATTGAAAAGTTCTTGTTGGGTTGTTCGGGAGCGAGCTGGAGCGAAGTTGCAAAAAAAGTATCAAGATTAGGTTTTTGGGAGTTTGAGGCCTATGAAGATGGAGCTCCTGAGTAATGGATAAAAGGATAAAAGGTGATAAAAGTGTGATAAAAGGGGACAGATTTATTTTCTGAGCAAAAAGTAGCAAAAAGGGGACCGCAAAAAGGGGACGGATTTATTTTCGAGGAAAACGGTGCGTATTTCCCTCTGGCGACCAGCAGATGCTCCGCATCCTGAACCTGATTTGCAGTGAAGGAAAATAAATCCGTCCCCTTTTATACACAAGTTGACGCTACCGAAAACGCGCGGTTGCAGGCACTTGTGAACAGTTTCCCCCCGGGCAACCCTGAAGGTCAGCATCTTGCGCAAGACTTGTTAACGGCGACCAAAAGCATCCGAGGTTTGGCTGCTCAGAACACGACACTTACGTGGGGTGATGGCCGCACAATCGTCGCCAATGGCTCCGAGGTGCATGCGTTTCAGTCGACGACGGCTCAGTTCGTTGATCCGAATTTATTTAATACGGATTCTTTGTGGTCCCGGACCGAGACTGGCAAGGTCCCTGAAACTTGGAAGAAGCAATTTGGCGAGGAGAGCGCTACCACTTACCTGAGAGAAATTGCTGGGGTTTCCAGCAGCCGGGACGAGTTCAACGATTTGGTGCAAAGGGTTTCAACCATCGTTGGCGGTGGGATCAAAAGCGTCACTTGGGATCTGGAAGCTGCGCTTGCATTTACGGGGGCGCCTGCGGTATTAAGGGCGTTGCTGGCTAGGCGGCTTGCTGCGGCTGGTGGTGCTGATATTGTGGTGGTGGGGGCAAAAGCAACTGGTCCGGTAGATAAGCTTCCACCTCTACGGCAAGCATATGTCGATGAAGTTAATAGTTTGTCAGAGATTAGTCTCAGTATGCGCGCAGCGGGTGCAACACCAGAGCAAGTCGCTCGCCAACTCCATCAGACACGCCGTGAGTTAGGTGTTCAATATAAGGATCTAACACCACCTGATAAGCTTGCAGAGATTTATGAGCGAAACTTGCGAGTATACGGGGACAAACTTGGGCCATCCATTGATTGGCTGAGAGCTAAAGGCAAAAGCTGGGAGCAGATAACTGAGTCTGCAAGTCGTTCAGGCGGGAAGGATTTAGGTTTTTAAATATGAGTGATGAATTTACATCAATAGTACTGGGTGATGAATACGATGCGGTGTTGCGTAACGCCCTACACATTGTTTTAGTCAGGCTTGGTGCTGTAGGACTTGATAAGTCATGGGCGGTTGGAGGCTCTCAAGAAATTGAAGTCGCAGAGGTTGAGTTGATGGGTGGTAAAGTTAAAATTGAGTCAGAAACATTCGTAGGTCTTACTATATTCGGGCCTGAGTTTATTATTGATAAAATAGTCGATAAAGTGCGTCAGGAACTTTCTCTGTAAGTAAGGTCTGAAGTAAGCCAATTTTAAATGACCTGAGTTGATCTGGCACCGGCCTTGCGCCGGTGTTTTGCACCCTGTCTGCACCCTTCCTATACCTATCCTGTAGTCCTCTTGCACTCAAGCTGAAGGGAAAAAGGGGACAAGGGAAAAAGGGGACAGATTGATTTTCTGAGCCTTTGCTACGCTGAAAGCTTCCATGGAGGAGAGATCAAATATGCCCAGGATGGGACGTATTGTTTTGCCGAATTATCCACACCATATCGTGCAGCGCGGCCAAACCGTCAGGTGGTTTTTGCGGCTCCCGAGGATTATCAACGCTACCTGGCGGATCTGTGCGAGCATCAAGGATGCTTTTGGAGTTAGGGTCTATGCCTATTGTTTGATGACCAATCATGTCCATCTGCTGCTGGCGCCGGGTGAGTCGGTCGAAAGGATAAAAGGGGACAGATTTATTTTCTGAGCCTTTGCTACGCTGAAAGCTTCCATGGAGGAGAGATCAAATATGCCCAGGATAGGACGTATTGTTTTGCCGAATTATCCACACCATATCGTGCAGCGCGGCCATAACCGTCAGGTGGTTTTTGCGGCTCCCGAGGATTATCAACGCTACCTGGCGGATCTGCGCGAGCTCAAGGATGCTTTTGGAGTTAGGGTCTATGCCTATTGTTTGATGACCAATCATGTCCATCTGCTGCTGGCCCCGGGTGAGTCGGTCGCTGGGTTGGGGCAGATGATGAAGGCTTTAGCGGCACGTGCCACGCGTTACCGCAACCGGCTGGAAGGGCGCTCCGGTACGCTGTGGGAAAGCCGTTACAAATCCAGTGTCGTGCAGTCAGATGCTTATCTCCTTGCCTGTTGTCGTTACATAGAATTGAATCCTGTACGCGCTCAAATGGTGGCCGACGTAGCAGATTACCAATGGTCGAGCTACGGAAGCCGGTTGGGTGATGGGCCTGACAGCGGATGGCTGGATGTCGATCCCTGCTTCGTTGCTCTAGGCGCTACGACTGTGGAGCGGCGTCGTAGATATAAGGCTTTCGTGCATGAGGCCATACCTACAGAGCAGGTCCGATTGATCCGTGATGCATTGCAGCGAGGTCAGTTGACCGGGACAGGGCGCTTCGTTGATGAGGTAGAGCGAATTGTTGGTATTCGGGTAGAACAACGAGGTCAGGGGCGGCCAAGGGGGAAGAACGGAAAATACATCTGTCCCCTTTTTGTAATACGGATTCTTTGTGGTCCCGGACCGAGACTGGCAAGGTCCCTGAAACTTGGAAGAAGCAATTTGGCGAGGAGAGCGCTACCGCTTACTTGAGGGAAATTGCTGGGGTTTCCAGTAGCAGGGACGAGTTCAACGATTTGGTGCAAAGGGTTTCAACCATCGTTGGCGGTGGGATCAAAAGCGTCACTTGGGATCTGGAAGCTGCGCTTGCAGCTACGGGGGCGCCTGCGGTATTAAGGGCGTTGCTGGCTAGGCGGCTTGCTGCGGCTGGTGGTGCTGATACGGTGCTGGTGGGTGCAAAGCAACTGGCGGGGCGGTAGACCGTGCTACTACTGGGAGTGAGTGGGGTAAAGGTATCCAAGGGCAGAGCATGCCTTGGGAGGATTACCTTGGGACGCAACTGCCAGCTGGCTCTCGACTACCGCCAAACTTCAAAACGTTTGATTTTTTTGATAGAGCGACCGGTGTTGCGACTAGTGCAAAAACACTTGATACGACCACTGCGGCTAAAATGGCCAATCCAAGTCAGGTTTATTCGTCGCTCAAAGGAAATATTGATACCGCCGCAGGGTTTACTGAGTACGGTTTGAAAGACATAACAGTATCCTCTAGTCAAATTACTAGTCGTGAATTGCAAGTGGCAGTTCCAAAGGCTACGACGAGTGCTCAGTGGGATCAAATTAATAGAGCTATTGAGTACGGTCAGAGCAAAGGCGTTACGGTGAAAATTACCAAGGTAGATTAAGATGAGTGATGTCGTAAAAACAGCTTGGGCAGATGCGAAAATTAATAAAGATTTTATTTCCGTAAAAACTTTTTCTGGCTATCGAAGTAGCCAAGCAGATCCGCAAGGTGTGGAGCATTTTTTCAGCCCTGACGCTGCCGATAAAGAGCTAGGCCTTGCTGTGCTTGACGCCTTGGCTCATAGCCGATTTGTGCTTCCCGAGCCGCGAAAGGATGTTTGGATTCATCCTGAAGCTACTTTTGATATGGAACTCTACGACTACAACCTGACCAATCAACGATATGATCAATGGGTTGGCAGCACTTTGGAACGCTATGGCTACAAGACCAAGCGTGCATTATTTAAAGATATGAAAAAATGCAGTATCGAAAGTAAGAGAGGACAGATAACTATTCGCCCTAGCCATCACGAAAAGCTAGAAGCCTGGAGTGGCAAGGGCGTAAGTGAGAGTGACTATGTCATTATCCCCTGTGGTAGTTGCCCTTCTGATGTAGGTGCTGCGTTGCGCTTGGCTTTTAGTCGGTGCACTTAATGTGTAGAAGTTTCGAGTTGATCTGGCACCGGCCTTGCGCCGGTGTTGTTTTTTCCGCTTACTGCAAAACCTCCCGTCCTTCACTGCTCGCCTTGGTCGTGGCCTGAGCGATCAGGGCATCGGAGAAAAGGGGACAGATTTATTTTCTGAACCTTTGCTACGCTGAAAGCTTCCACGGAGGAGAGGTCAAATATGCCCAGGATGGGACGTATTGTTTTGCCGAATTATCCACACCATATCGTGCAGCGCGGCCATAACCGTCAGGTGGTTTTTGCGGCTCCCGAGGATTATCAACGCTACCTGGCGGATCTGCGCGAGCTCAAGGATGCTTTTGGAGTTAGGGTCTACGCCTATTGTTTGATGACCAATCATGTCCATCTGCTGCTGGCCCCGGGTGAGTCGATCGCTGGGTTGGGGCAGATGATGAAGGCTTTAGCGGCACGTGCCACACGTTACCGCAATCGGCTGGAAGGGCGCTCCGGTACGCTATGGGAAAGCCGTTACAAATCCAGTGTCGTGCAGTCAGATGCTTATCTCCTTGCCTGTTGTCGTTACATAGAATTGAATCCTGTACGCGCTCAAATGGTGGCCGACGTAGCAGATTACCAATGGTCGAGCTACGGAAGCCGGTTGGGTGATGGGCCTGACAGCGGATGGCTGGATGTCGATCCCTGCTTCGTTGCTCTAGGCGCTACGACTGTGGATCGGCGTCGTAGATATAAGGCTTTCGTGCATGAGGCCATACCTACAGAGCAGGTCCGATTGATCCGTGATGCATTGCAGCGAGGTCAGTTGACCGGGACAGGGCGCTTCGTTGATGAAGTAGAGCGAATTGTTGGTATTCGGGTAGAACAACGAGGTCAGGGGCGGCCAAGGGGGAAGAACGGAAAATAAATCTGTCCCCTTTTTTCCCACTATGGGAAAAATGGTGCCCATATTGTTCCAGCGAGGAACTGAGATGCTATTCGCGAAAAAATTGCCGGATTGGCTCGTGGCGTGCTTCCGCGTTGCGCTACTTGGCGAGATATACCCTAATATTAGAGCCATCGCCGTCGGATATCATAATAGTGGTTCTGTGTTAATTCGATACTATCTTGATCGTCAGCCAACAGACTTTGATTTGGAGAGCCTAGAGGTTGTAGCTACAAATTTAGATGCGCTGGGAGGGAAAGAGCAGGCGATCAAAAAAATTGATATCCAGTGCGTGCATGCGGAGGGTGCTAAGCGAGATTTAGATCCGATTAGTGGATTTTTATACTCTAGGCGAGAGCACGAATAAAATGGTGCAAAGGGGACTGTCGGAGAAAAGGGGACCGGAGAAAAGAGGACGGATTTATTTAACGCAGTTTTGCTTTTTTGGTGGTCCTTTTTTTTGGCCACCTTCTGCGAAAATATCGGCTTTCGTGGAGTGCAATGATAAGCAGCTAGAGTTTGAGAAGGTAGGTGATATAAATATTTTTTTCCATATTTGTGTGTGTATTTTAAGGGTGGGAGTGAGCCGTTTATGGATATTGGAATATCTGAGAAGGGGGTTATTGAATTTAACTTTTATTCGAGTAAGAGAAATGTAGTTCTAAACATGTATCAGTGGAGTGAGCTATCTGAACGTGCTCAGCTTTTTCTAAAAGCTGAATTGCAGAATAAAGAATTCGAGTAATAAAAAAAAGGAAAAAGAGGGCAGATTTTATTTTTCTCGTGACTAGCGGAGCGCTCCACATCTCGATCTGCTTTGCAGTGTGATGAAGCGGAGTGATCAGGCCCTGGTTGATTGTGTAGGGGCAAAGCTGATCGGAAAATAAATCTGTCCCCTTTTTTCCTTTTTTTTCACGACCCCGTATGCGTGTGTGGCCGAGCCGTCATGTCGACGCCAAGTGCCTTCATGACCGCCAGCATTGTTTTCAGAGTGGGATTACCATGTTCGCTAAAGGAGCGGTATAGCTGTTCGCGCGACAGGCCCGTTTCCCTGGCCAACTCGGTCATCCCCTTGGCTCGTGCGACGACTCCCATCGCTTTGGCGATATAACTTGCATCGCCGGTTTCCAAGGCATCGCTTATGAACTCCGCGATGGCCTCGGGAGTGCAGAGGTATTCTGCTGGGTCGAATTCGGTAAAAATCTCAGTCATTTTGTGCTCTCCACGCCTGCATTATCTGGTGGGCGGTTTCAATGTCGCGGCTCTGACTGCCCTTGTCACCCCCGCAGAGCAGAATCACCAGCATGTCGCCCTGCCGGTAGAAATACACCCTGTAGCCAGGCCCATAGTGAATTCGTAGCTCACTGATACCATGGCCGACTGGAGCGACATCGCCGGGTAAACCCTCTATCAGTCGATTGATCCGTGAGGTGATACGAGCTCTACCGGTGTCATCCTTAAGCTTTTTCAGCCAGGATCGGAATTTGCTGGATTCGATCTTCTTCATAAAATGTAGTCTATAAAATACAGAAAAAGCAAGGCTGCATATTTAGCAGCAAGCGTGAGCCCATAATGTGAAACGGGCGACCCCGAAGGTCGCCCGTTTTCGTTACCCGGCAGCCTGCGCCCGCAACCGTATTCCGATCACATCCATCACGTCACATCCATCGCGCAGAGAAATCGTCAACAGCTTGCAAAAGTCGGATAGCACGACGGTATCGGAGCTGATTTCTGAGCGGAACGCGATATTTTCCAGGACTTGGGTTACGCAGCGGATGCGATAGTCGGCAGTTTCAAAGAGAACGTCGAGTGGGGCTTCGGTGTCGATGAGCAGGGTGGCGGGTGTGCAGTCGACGCCGGTGATGGGCATGTATCTGGTCATAGCAAGAGCCTCGGAGGTTGATGAGTCTCTCTGTTGATTCGGGTCACCAAACCCGGTCGCTATTTTGGGCGACGAAGGACTATAGGCCGACCTTCTCCATCGCCACAAGACACCATTTTCCGAGCTTCATGTAGGGCGTTTCGCTTGGCATTTTTCGGCTTAAAGCAGGCGACTGCTGCGCAGTCGAGCGGGAGCAAGCTCCCTCGCCACGGGATCGCGCTCGACTGGGGTGGTTGGCGCTTCAGCCATGGCAGCAGCCGTGGGGCTTGGCTTCCTGGTATTTATCGTGATGGCGCACCCAGTCCATGATTTCGTCTTCGTTGCGGCCCTTTGGCGTGAGGTCGAGGTAGTTGTAGGTACCGACCAGGATGTCGAGGCCGCGGGCGTAGGTGGAGTAGGTGTGGAATATGTCGCCGGCTTCGTTGCGATAGAAGACGCTCAGGCCTGGGAGTTCGCTTTCGGCGCTGTCGGTTTTTTCGTAGTTGTAGGTGGCTGTTCCGGCGGCGCTGTCTTGTGAGTTGAAGCTGACGCCGAAATCGTGGTTGAAGTCGCAGCCTGCCGATGAGACCCAGTCGAAGGCCCAGCCCATGCGCCGTTTGAACGGCTGGAATTCGGCGAACGGGGCGTGGGAGACGGCCACGACGGCGACGTCGTGGTGGGCCAGGTGTTGGTTGGCGCCGTCGATGTGGTCGGACAGGAACGAGCAACCCTGACAGCCCTCGGTCCAGCCGGGGCCGAACATGAAGTGGTAGATGATCAGTTGGCTGCGGCCGCCGAACAGGTCGGCCAGGCTCAGTTCGCCGTGAGGGCCTTGGAAGCGGTAGGATTTTTCGACTTTTACCCAGGGCAGCGCGCGGCGTTCGGCGCTGAGTTTGTCCCGTTCGCGGGTGAACGCTTTCTCGTGGGCGAGGTGTTCGCGGCGGGCGGCGAGCCAGGCTTCCCGCGAGACGACCTGATGGTGCTCGATGTTCATGGGGCTTCTCCTCAGAGACTCATTGATCGACGATTGCAACGGCTAGTCGTCTGGCGGCCGGCGGATTCGACAATCCGTTGGTCGGCGTGGGAAAGACGCCGCCGGTAAACCCGGCTGAACGGCGCCGCACCGCCTCGGTCACAAACTGAGTAGGCATCTCACTCTCTAGAGGATGGACCAGGATGACGACTTACAACTGGGACTTGATCGAACGGTTGCTGCACGAAGTGCAAAACGGCGCCGGCCACAGTTTTACCCCTCGGCCCTATGCGGAGCAGTACGCGGCGGAAAAGGCGGCTCTGGGCGAGGACATCGAGAACCTCGATGATCTGAAAGCGGTTGCCGGGGAGTATGAAAAACTGCTGCTGGAGCGGGGGTACATCGAGCCGCGGCCGGAGGAAGAGGGCGGCAATGGCGAGAATTTTGTGCTGACGCCACGTGGCTCGCGGTTGTTGAGCCTGATCGACAGCAGCATTCCGGGTAATGATCATCCGCGCCAGGTGCTGGATGAGCAGGAAGATGCGCTGGATGAGTTTACTTTTGATGATCTGGCTTCGAAGGCGGAGATTGCCTGATGGGATTCACCCATTCTCCTGTGGGAGCGAGCCTGCTCGCGAAAGGGGCCTGACAGTCAAAGACAAGTTGTCTGTCAGATTGCTTTCGCGAGCAGGCTCGCTCCCACATGGGATGTGTGGTGGGCTTCAGGGCTGTGCTGCTTTCAGGCACTTCAGATCGCTGAAATCCTTCTTCACCCCGTCAATCTTCTTCAACAGCTGTTCACGCTGCGTCGGGGTGCTCTGTGCCATCAGGTCCACCAACAGACTGCGGGCCTGGGCTTCGGTTTTGTTGTAGGCCTCGCGGTAGGCGGGCGTCCACAGACTTTCCCGGTTCACCAGTAGTTGCTCGATGCGTTTCGGGAAGTCGGGGCTGTGGCGCTGGGCGACGGCTTCGCTGAACTGGTTCTGCCAGTGGGCGCGGTTGGCGATCCATTGCTGGTTCTGATCGCCAAGCGCGGTCGACCAGGCTTGTACGCGTTGGCGCTGGGCGTCGTTGAGCAGGCCGATCCAGTCGTTCAGGCGTTTTTCCATGCGCTCGGCGCGTTCCTTGATCTGTTGTTGCAAGGTCGGCTTGAGGTAGTCCCGCTGGCGTTTGCGTTGATCCTTGATGAATGCGGAGTCCATGTCGGCCACTTGGTCATCGCTCAAGCCTTGTAACAGTTCGGTGGCCGATGGGGTGATTTCCCGGGCGGTTTCGGCGATGGCGGCCTTGGCTTCGCGGGTGCGTTGCTGCAGGGCTTCGTCGGTCACCTGGTCGGTCTGCACCATGGTTTTGAGGCGATCGAGCCAATCCAGGTAGCCGGGCAACTGCGTGGTGCAATGCCAGCTCAGGTGCTCCTTGAGGCGGTCGTTGAACCAGTCTTTCTGCTCGCCGTTGATCTCCAGGTAATCGTTGAGCGTCCAGGGGATGATCAAGTCGAGGTTGCGGTAGGCCAGGCCGACGCGGCTGCAAGCGGTGAGTGTCAGCAGCAGGGCGATGAACATGGCGGTGCGTGTTAACCAGCGCGACATGAGCGAGTCCTTGCGAAGGCGGAGGTGCTTTGTTTGAGCATGGCAGGCGCGCGGCAGTTCAGCCGATTAATAAGTAACGCTTAGTAAAAAGGATGGGCCATCTTGAGGGTCAGCAAGCTGTCGCATTCGCTGTTGTGGCCGGAGTAGGCGGAGCAACTGCTGCCGCTGAGGCTTGAGTCGCTGTAGATCAGGTCCAGGTCGATGCCTTTCCATGGGCGGGAGATTTTCAACGACCAGTCACTGAAGCTGCTTACGTAGCCGTTATCCACGGAAACCGGCGAGTTGAGCTGGTGGGTGGTGTATTTGGCGCTGATGCCAATGCCGAACGGCACGTTGCCGCCCAGGTCGGCGAACAGGGTGCTGTTCTGTTTGTCCGGATCGTTGCTCAAGGCGGCGCCGAAGCGGCTGCCGAGCAGGGTCAGGCCGCCGTAGAATTCCTGGCTGTCGAGAGTATCGACGGTAGGGTAGCTGTAGTGGATCAAGCCGACTTCGTAGCCCAGGGTCTGGTCGAAGGGCTGTTTGAAACCCATGTAGGAATCGATCTCAAGGTCGGCGGATACGCCGGCGCTGGGTGACCACTGGCCGACGTACCAACCGCTGTCATGACTCAGGTCCAGGCCACCGTGGAACGAGCCGGTGCTCGACGGCGTGACCAGGCCTTGGGCCATGCTGCGGCTGGGTGTGGTGCCGAGTTTGAGATCGAAGTCGCCGAGCTCGCGCTGGAACACCTGCCCATAAGAAGCGGGGCAAGCGAGCAGGCTGAACGTCAGCAGGACAACAGGAATGCGCATGCTTCACTCCATGAATAGCGAGGAGCAGGGAATCGTAACCAAGCTGAAACGCTTGAGCTAGAGAGGTGCAAGCATACCGGCGAATACCCGGCAGCGATGGCCGTTCGTCGATTTATGCGTGAAGGGGATCAAGCGGGGGAGGTTCCAGTCCAAGCGCTTCGAGATTCAAAGCGCTTTGGGACCAGGTGAAACGGGGATTACTTCTTGCCCAGGCTGATCTGCTTGGACGGACCGAAGGTCTGGCCGCTGACACCTTTGGCAATCTGCTGGATTTCACCGCCGGACTTGAGGAACGCAGCGATCTGGTCGTTGATCGACTCGCTGGTTTCAACGGCTGGAGCTGGCTTTGCTTTGCTGTTGGATGCTTTTACGCGCATGACGGCCATTAACCTATGGATAATTAATTGGGCCAGGCATCGTACAGGAAATACTTGACAATTGCTTGGTAAATATCCCTCCGGAATATAGCGCAGCGAGGCCGGAAATATTACCGATTTATGTACGTTTATCGCCCTAAGCCACTGTTTTAAATAACAACCTTTGACGTGGTTCGGGCTCGAAATGGGGCGATTCGCCCTAGCCGGCGTCTGACGAATGGCCGCTCCCTCAGTGAAAACCCAGGAAAATCAATGGCTGCACCGGCGACCACGAATCACGCGGCAAAACCGGGTAGAATGCCGCCCACGTAATGAGGGTATCTGGAAATGGCTTTAGTCGGGCGTTACAACAGTTTGCAAGTGGTTAAGCACACCAACTTCGGTTTATATCTGGACGGCGGTGCGGACGGCGAAATCCTGCTGCCCAACCGATATATCCCCAAGGATATTCCGAGTGAAGATGAAGACTGGCTCAATGTTTTCATTTATCTCGACAGCGACGACAAACTGATCGCTACCACGGAAAAACCGAAAGTCCAGGTGGGCGAGTTCGCCAGCCTGAAAGTGGTTGAGGTCAACAGCATCGGCGTGTTCCTGGATTGGGGCCTGCCCAAGGATCTGCTGCTGCCGTACTCCGAAGAAAAACGCCAGATGACCGCCGGCGAATACTGCGTGGTGCACGTCTACCTCGACAAACACACCCGCCGCATCACCGCAACGGCGCGCCTGGACCGTTATCTGGACAAGACTCCGGCCAACTATACGCCTGGGCAGGAAGTCGATCTGCTGGTTGCCGAAGCCACTGACATGGGCTTCAAGGCAATCATCAACAACAAGCATTGGGGCTTGATCCACAAGAACGAAATCTTCAAGTTCATGCGCGCCGGCATGCAGGAGAAGGGGTTCATCAAGGAAATCCGCCCGGACGGCAAGATCAGCCTGAGCTTGCAGCCAGTGGGCCAGGAAGCGGCGACCAGCCTCAATGCGAAGATCCTCGCCAAGTTGCGCGACAACAACGGCACGCTGCCGGTCAGCGACAAGAGCGACCCGGCGCTGATCAGCAGCCTGTTCGGCGTGAGCAAGGGCAACTTCAAGAAGGCCATTGGTGCGCTGTACAAGAACGGGCAGATTGTCATTCATGCGGATCGTATTGAGTTGGCCTGATCGCACTACTGGGCTTGTGACCTGTGGGCTTCTGGGCTCTTGATCTCGTGGGCTCGTGGGCTTTTTATCTCGTGGCGAGGGAGCTTGCTCCCGCTGGCCCGCGCAGCGGGCCCCGGCGTCCTTCCTGACCTACCGTGGCGATAAGGACATTGTTTGGGGCCGCTTCGCAGCCCAGCGGGAGCAAGCTCCCTCGCCACGGTGATTTCCCCTGTATACAAAAATCTGCACCCTAAGCATGCACCCGCGCCCCGTTCGTGGGCGCATGCCTGTGCTCGCTCGGCCTTCCCTTGCTCTGCAAACCGCGGTTTGTCGCGGATCTTGCACCTGTGGCACGCATTCTGCGTAGCAACCCGTATACAAACCATGCCGGCTCCCGTGCGCAGTGTGGTGGACAATCAATTCGGGGGCACGGCGGTACTCAAAAGGAGCCCCGCAATGTCCGAGCAATTGCCCAACGGCTACAGCCCCCGTCTCTATAACGAAGACCTGGGGCCGCTGCCGCAGAAATGGAATTGGTACAACATCTTTGCGTTCTGGATGAGCGACGTGCACAGCGTCGGCGGCTATGTGTTTGCCGCCAGCTTGTTCGCTCTGGGCCTGGCGAGTTGGCAGGTGCTCATCGCGCTGCTCGGCGGGATTTGCATTGTGCAGTTGATCGCCAACCTGGTCGCCAAGCCGAGCCAACAGGCGGCGGTGCCTTATCCGGTGATATGCCGGCTGGCGTTCGGCGTGTTTGGGGCGAATATTCCGGCCGTGATCCGCGGCTTGATCGCCGTGGCCTGGTATGGCATCCAGACGTATCTGGCGTCCAGCGCACTGATCATTGTGGTGCTGCGGTTCTTTCCTTCGATGGAAGCCTACGCAACGCCGCATTTTGCCGGTTTGTCCTACCTGGGCTGGTTCGGTTTCCTCGGGTTGTGGTTTGTCCAGGCGCTGGTGTTCTGGACGGGCATGGAGTCGATCCGGCGTTTTATCGACTGGGCCGGGCCGGTGGTGTATGCGGTGATGTTCCTGTTGGCCGGCTGGATCGTCTGGAAGGCCGGTTGGAGCAACATCAGCTTTACCCTGGCCGAGAAATCCCTGTCTGGCTGGCAGGCGTTCGGCCAAGTGATCGTGGCAACAGCCCTGGTGGTCTCGTATTTTTCCGGCCCGACCCTGAATTTCGGTGATTTCAGCCGGTACTGCCGGAGCATGTCTGACGTGCGTCGGGGCAATTTCTGGGGGCTGCCGGTAAATTTCCTGGCCTTCTCGCTGGTCACCGTGGTGATTGTGTCCGGGACGTTGCCAGTGTTCGGCGAAATGCTCCATGACCCGATCGCCACCGTGGCGCGCATTGACAACGACGTAGCGGTGTTGCTGGGGGCTTTTGCCTTCGTGACCGCGACCATCGGCATCAATATTGTCGCCAACTTCGTGTCCCCGGCCTTCGACTTCGCCAACGTGGCACCGAGCAAGATCAGTTGGCGCGCCGGCGGCATGATCGCGGCGGTGGCCTCGATTTTCATCACGCCGTGGAACCTGTTCAACAACCCTGAAGTAATCCACTACACCCTGGACGTTTTGGCGGCGTTTATCGGCCCGTTGTTCGGCATCTTGCTGGTGGATTACTACCTGATCAAAAAGCAGCAGATCGACGTCGACGCGCTGTTCAATGATGGGCCGAGCGGGCGTTATTACTACAGCGGCGGCATCAACTGGACGGCGGTCAAGGCGTTGATTCCGGCGACGCTGATGGGCGTAGCAATCACCTTCACACCGCTGCTGCAACCGATGGCCAACTTTGCCTGGTTCACCGGGTGTTTCCTCGGCGGGGTGCTGTATTTCGCCTTGGCGCGGCGTGAGCCAGCCCTACAACTGAATACCTCGCTCAACCCGGCTGGCCAGGCCTGATCAGCGCAGGGCGGTCTGCGCGCAGGGGCTCGTCGCGCCACGTCTGGCGGGCCGCAGCAACAGTCCGCCGGCCAACAGCAGTCCGCTGCCGGCGACGATCAGTGCCGGTTGCAGGTCGCCACTGAAATGGCTGCTCAGCGCCGCCAGCAGGGGGCCGCTGAGTTGGCCAATGGCAAAACACGCGGTCAGCAGGCCGATGTTGCGCTGAGTCGCGTGGGGCGCCAGTTCCCGGGCACGCATCACCATCAGTTGCATGCAGGCGAGAAACGGCGCGCCACAGAGAAAAACGCCCAGGGCCAGACCCGAGCCGCTGCCCAGCAGGCAGGCAAACACGCCAGCGGCTTGCAGCCACAACGTCGCCATCAGCCAGCGACTGGTGGTGTTCGGGTTTGGCCGGCGCAGGCTCACCAGCAGCACACCGGTGGCGGCGGCCAGGCCGAAGCAGGGCCAGAACAGGTCGGCCTGCCATTGCCCGTGAAATTGCGCCGAAGCCATCTGCGACAGAAACGTCGCTGGAATAATGTAGCCCACGCCATACAAGGCGTAGACCACGCAAAGACGGGCGATGCCGCTGCTGCCGGAAGCGACGACTGGCGCTGCGAGGGTGGCCGCCGGCGCGGGTTTCGGCAGGGCCGGCAGGATGACCAGCAGCATCAGCAGTGCCGCGCCGGCATACACCAGCCACAAGGTGGCGGATGTCTGGCCCAACAGGTTCGAGCCAAGGGCCAGCAAGCCCGTAAGAAAAATCCCCATGCCCGGCCCGGCAAAGACCAACGCGCCCAGCCGAGGCCGTCCCGCTGCCGCCGCCAGGGGTTGGCTCAACGCGGTGATCATCACCATCACCCAGGCGCTCGCCACGCCGGTGCCAAAGCGCAGCGCCAGGTGCGGCCAGAAGCCCCAGGCCCAGAACGACGCCAGCGTCAGCAGCACGCATAACCACAGGCCGCCCAACAGCCGTCGCTGCACCTGTTCGGCGCGACGGGCGAACATGGCGTCCAGCGCGCCGAGGAAGTAACCCAGATAGTTGGCGGCGGCAATCAGACCGGCGGCGGTCAAGTCGACCTGACCTTCGCCGATCAAATGAGGTAACTGCGGTGTAAGGGCGAAGCGGCCGATGCCCATGGCCATCATCAAGGCAATGAAGCTGGCGAGCAGGCGAATCAAGGGCGACATGGTCGATCTCCGGCGTCGAGGTGATTGACCGTCAGGCTAGAACCGATTGACTTTCATTAAAAATGAATAATAGTGAGTAACTTGTTCTTTTTTGGAGAATGTCGTGGAGTTCAGCCAGTTACGGATTTTCCAGGCCGTGGCCGAGGAAGGTTCCATCACCCGGGCGGCCGAGCGCTTGCACCGGGTGCCCTCGAACCTCTCGACCCGGCTCAAGCAGCTCGAAGAGCAGCTTGGCGTGGACCTTTTCCTGCGCGAGCGTCAGCGTTTGCAATTGTCGCCTGCGGGAAAAGTCCTGTTGGACTACGCGACCAAGCTGTTCGCCCTGCATGACGAAGCCCATGCGGCGGTGCAGGGCGGCCAGCCGGCCGGGGATTTTGTGTTGGGCACGATGTACAGCACGGCGGCGACCCATCTGCCGGACTTGCTGGCGGCTTACCACCGGGCCTACCCGGCGGTGAACCTGCAAGTGCAATCGGGGCCGAGTGGAGAATTGCTTGAAGGTCTGCTCACCAATCGCCTCGATGCGGCGCTGGTGGACGGTCCGCTGGAGTTGGCCGGGCTGGATGGCGTGCCGTTGTGCGACGAGCGACTGGTGCTCATCACCGAGGCCGACCATCCACCGGTGCGCAGCGCGCTGGACGTGCAAGGCCGTGCAGTGTTCACCTTCCGGCGTGGCTGTTCCTACCGGATGCGCTTGGAAGCCTGGTTCGCCCATGATCATGCGACCATGGGCCGGGCGATGGAAATCGAGTCGTACCAGGGGATGCTGGCCTGTGTGATTGCCGGCTCCGGAGTGGCGCTGATGTCCGAGTCGATGCTCGCCAGCCTGCCGGGGCGGGAACGGGTAAATGTGCATGCGTTGGCCGAGCCGTTTGCCAGCGCGACGACCTGGTTGATGTGGCGCAAAGGCATGGTCGGCGCCAACCTGAACGCCTGGATCGAGTTGCAGCAACAAGCGTGGCCGCGGGCGCCAATGATCACGGCGCAATCGGCTTGAACTCCCCGCGTGGGATTTGGATCAATTCAGTAACAGATCATTGCAATCTGTAACGAGCATTGCGTAGGACTTCGGACTATTATCAGTGCGAAGGGGCCACAGAAATCTGCCGCTCGCACCACCCTGAGGGGGCACCACGATGAAAGAGAAAATCCAGAACTGGCTTCACGACTTGGGTGTCGCGCTCGGCCTGATCGAACCGCCCATGCAGCCGATTCCGATCCGCACCGACGACGAGCAACGCCGCCGCCAGCCGCGCCGCCGGTAAACCCACTTTTTTGGAGAGATCGCAGTCTCGGGCCGTTTCAATTGAAACGGCCCGAGACTGCGATCTTTTTTATTTGTGTCATGAGCCCTCCTGTGGCGAGGGAGCTTGCTCCCGCTGGCCTGCGCAGCGGGCCCCGGCGTCACGTCTGACACACCGTGGTGATAGATGCATCTTGGGGCTGCTGCGCAGCCCAGCGGGAGCAAGCTCCCTCGCCACGGGGATCGATTTGGCAAAAAAGGGGCATGGCCACCGACGCCATACCCCTCGAAGAAAACTCTCCGCTACCTGATCAAACCGCCTTGGCCACCACTTCCGACCGTGGCGATAGCAGGCTCACCACCACGAAGCTCACCAACGCCACGCTCAGGCTGTAGTAGATCGGCGTGTTCGCATCCAGTCCATCCTTGAACATGAAGAACAGCGCGGTGACGAAGCCCAGCGACATGCTGGTGATCGCGCCGGCGGTGGTTGCGCGTTTCCAGTAGATCGCCCCGATCAACGGGATCAGCATGCCGCCGACCAGCAGGTTGTAGGCCAGTGTCAGGGCGCTGATCACGTCGCTGACGACCAAGGCGATAGCCAATACCACCGCGCCCAGCAGCAGGGTCGCGATACGGTTTTCGTGAACGTCGCCGTCGCCGCTTTCACGGCCCTGGCGCAAGCGGGGCAGCAAGTCCTGGACCACCGTGGTGGATGCCGCGAGCAGGCCTGCTGCGGCGGTGGACATCAATGCCGCCAACGCGGCTGCGATCACCAGGCCGCGAATGCCGTTGGGCAGGCTGGTTTGCACCACACTGGCGAAGGCGTTGTTGACGTTTTCCAGGTCCGGCAGCAAGACTTTGGCGGCCATGCCGATCAGCGCACCGGCCAGGCCGTAGAGCACGCAATACAGGCCGGCCGCGGTGCCGGCGACTTTCGCCACGCCTTCGCTACGGGCGGTGAACACCCGTTGCCAGATGTCCTGGCCGATAAAGATGCCGAAGAAGTAGATCAGGAAATACGTGAGGATGGTGTCCCAGCCGATGGCGGTGAAATCGAAATAACGCGCCGGCAAGGCCGCCACCATCGCGTCCCAGCCACCAGCGTCACTGATGGACATTGGCATCAGCAGAAACACCAGGCCGATGGTCATGATCAGGAACTGGACGATGTCGGTCAGGGTCAGCGACCACATGCCACCGATGGTGGAATACAACACCACCACGCCGCCGCCCACCAGAATCGAAACCCAGAAGGGCAGGCCGAACAGCACCTGCATGACCGTGCCGATGGCGATGGTCGAGGTGGCGCCGATCATCAGCGCATAGACCAGCATGATCACCGCGCTGGCATGGCGCGCGGCCGGGTTGTAGCGACGCTCCAGCACCTGGGTTACGGTGTAGATCTTCAGCTTGAGCAACGGCTTGGCGAGGAACAGGCTCAGCCCGACGATGCCCAGGCCGATGGCGCCGCATAGCCAGAACCCGGAAATGCCGTGGACGTAACCCAGACGCACGGTGCCGATAGTCGACGCGCCGCCCAGCACAGTGGCGGCCATGGTGCCCAGGTAAAAGCCCGGACCGAGGTTGCGCCCGGCGACGAGGTAGTCGTCACGGGTCTTGGCGCGGCGCATGCCGTACCAGCCCAGGGCGATCATGCCGGTGGCGTAGATGAGAACGACGATTAAATCCAAGGCCATGATGGCGTGTCTCCGGTTGTCTTTTTTATGGGGGCGAGGCTGCTGGCGCTGACACCGCAGCCTCGGTGCGAACGGGCTTTCGTGGCGTGGGAGCTTGCTCCCGCTCGACTGCGCAGCAGTCGCCGCTTTTCAAAGTCAGGAACCTTGGGGTCGCTGCGCAACCCAGCGGGAGCAAGCTCCCTCGCCACGGGAATTGGTCAGTCAGGCGGCCTGTCGCAGTTCTGACGGGTTGAGCGGATCAGCGCTTCGCGGATCCTGCGGCCCATACACCGCCGCCGGTTCCGGAAACAGCCCGAGCAACAGCAGGTACACCACCGAAGCCAGCCCCAGGGTCACCGGCAGGCTGACGTCGATGCCACCGGCCAGCTCTCCCAACGGCCCGACGAATTGCCCCGGCAGGTTGACGAAGCACAGCCCCACCAGTGCGCTGGGAATCCACGCCCCCAGGCCGCGCCAGTTCCAGCCATGGCTGAACCAGTAGCGCCCGCCGGTTTCGCCACGGGTGAACACTTGCAGGTCGTCCGGGCAGTAGAAGCCGCGGCGCACCACCAGGCCGATGATCATGATCACCATCCACGGCGTGGTGCAGGTGATGATCAGCACGGCGAAGGTAGAGACGCTCTGCACCAGGTTCGCGGCGAAGCGCCCGATGAAGATGAACGCAATCGACAGCACGCCGATCAGCAGCGTCGCCTTGACCCGCGACAGCAGTCGTGGGAACACGCTGGACATGTCCAGCCCGGTGCCATACAGCGAGGTGGTGCCGGTGGACATGCCGCCGATCACCGCGATCAGGCACACCGGCAGGAAGAACCAGCCCGGCGAGACCGCCAGCAGGCCGCCCACGTAGTTGTTCGCGGCGATGTAGTCCGGCGCCTTGATCGCGACGATGGTGGCGGTGGCGAGGCCGAACAGGAACGGGATCAGCGTGGCCAACTGAGCGGCGATGACCGCCAGCATGATGCGTGGCTTGGGCGTGTTGCGCGGGATGTAGCGTGACCAGTCGCCGAGAAACGCGCCGAAGGAAATCGGGTTGCTCATGGCCACCAGCGCCGCGCCGATGAAGGCCGCGTAGAAGCCCGGCTGGCCGAGGCTGACCGTGCCGGCGAACTGGCTGTCGAAGCTCGGCGCGAAGGCGAAGATGCCCAAGAGGAACAACAGGCTGGCGGCCCATACGGCGATGCGGTTGACCCACAGCATGAAACGAAAGCCGTAGATGCACACCGTCAATACCAGCAGGGCAAACAGGCCGTAGGCCAGGCCCAGGCTCAGGTCGGTCTCCGGTACGCCGACCAGTCGCTTGGCGCCGCCGATCAGCGCATCGCCTGAACTCCACACCGAGAGCGAGAAGAACGCGATGGCGGTCAGCAGCGACAGGAAGGAGCCGACGATTCGCCCATGGACGCCAAAATGCGCACCCGAGGACACGGCGTTGTTGGTGCCGTTGAGCGGGCCGAACAGGCCCATCGGCGCGAGGATGATCGAACCGACCAGTACCCCCAGCACGATCGCCCAGACCCCGGCCTGGAATGACAGCCCGAACAGCACCGGAAAGCTGCCGAGCACTGCGGTGGCAAAGGTGTTGGCGCCGCCGAAGATCAGTCGAAACAGATCCCCTGGGCCGGCGGTTCGTTGGTGGTCGGGGATCTGTTCGACCCCGTTGGTTTCAATTTGCGTAAGGCTTTTATCGTTATTGTTATTCATGATCTGCTCCGATCATCGAGGCGCGTTCATCGGATGTGAACGTCGCCTGCTTGGCTAAGGGGGTGGCAGCCCTTCCGGCATTGCGGACAAATGTTCATGACAGGCCAGCCATAGGCCTTGTTGTTCTTGGCGAAACACGATGGTTTCGCGCTCCTGGCTAAAGTGCAGCTCCCCTTGCATGCGCAGCTCGGTGGCCACGTCATGGATGAAAATCGCCACGTCCCCTTGCAGGCTGACGAAGGCGTTGCTCGAGGTGCAACGCAGCACCTCGAAGCCATCCTCGGCGCGCCAGCGGTCCCACAAGGCCTGGTAGGCCTCGCGTGACAGCAGCGGCTGTTCGAGGGTGTAGAACACGAAGCTCGCATCAGCGCTGAAAGCGCCGAAGTAAGCCTCGCGGTCATTACGGGCAAAGGCCGACACCAGCTCGGCGGCGGCCTTGAGAACCTGATCTGGATGGCTCATGGCGGCGCCTCAGCGATGGACCACGCCGGGCAGTACGCAGAGCATCTCGTACAGCAGGTTGGCGCCCAGCAGCGAGGTGTTGCCGGTGGTGTCGTACGGCGGCGAAACTTCTACCAGATCGCAACCGACCAGGTCGAGGCCCTGGCAGCCACGGACGATCTCGATCGCCTGGATGGTGGTCAGGCCGCCGATTTCCGGGGTGCCGGTGCCTGGCGCCCAGGCCGGATCGATCCCGTCGATGTCGAAGCTCAGGTACACCGGGCCGCCACCGACTTTCTCGCGCACTTCGGCCATCAATGGGGCCAGAGACTTGTGCCAGCATTCTTCGGCCTGGACCACACGGAAGCCCTGGTTACGGCTCCAGTTGAAATCTTCGGCGGTATAACCCTGGGCGCGCAGGCCGATCTGCACCACGCGATCGCAGTCGAGCAGGCCTTCTTCCACGGCGCGGCGGAAGGTGGTGCCATGGGCGATTTTCTCGCCGAACATGTGATCGTTCACATCAGCGTGGGCGTCGATGTGCACGAGGCCGACCTTGCCGTGCTTTTTGTGGATCGCCCGCAGGATCGGCAGGGTGATGGTGTGGTCGCCGCCCAGCGTCAGGGGGATGACGTTGTGTTCGAGGATCTTGTGGTACGACTCTTCGATGATCCGCACCGCGTCCAGCAGGTTGAAGGTATTGATTGCCACGTCGCCAATGTCCGCCACCGACAGCGAGTCGAACGGCGCGGCACCAGTGGCCATGTTGTAGGGACGGATCATCACGGATTCGGCGCGGATCTCGCGGGGCCCGAAGCGGGTACCGGCGCGCAGGGAGGTGCCGATGTCCAGTGGCACGCCGACAAAGGCTGCGTCCAGGCCGGCGGCGGTGGGCAAATGGGGCAGGCGCATCATGGTGGCGATGCCGCCGAAGCGCGGCATTTCGTTGCCGCCCAGTGGTTGGTGAAGAATCTTGTCCACGGGTAGGGCCTCATCGTTTGTTTTATTTATCAGGGGCCGATTCTGCGAAAAGCCTTCGCCGTGAAGAATCGCTGGTGGCAAATACTTAGTTCAGATTTTTCTAAACTAATGGTAAGTGGGGCGATAGACTCCGCAGCAGCGCAATCCTGGGGCAGACGATTAACCTCTGTGGCGAGGGAGCTTGCTCCCGCTCGATGGCGCAGCCATCGCAGAACCAGCCAACGCGGTCTGCCTGATACATCAAGGTGAATGGTTTTGGGGCCGCTTCGCAGCCCAGCGGGAGCAAGCTCCCTCGCCACAAAAGCACGGCAGGCTCTGTATATGTGTGATCTGGAGATACCCCCATGGCCAACGCTCTACCCGACCTGAAACTGCTGCGCATTTTCGTCAGCGTGGTCCGGCACCAGGGGTTTGCCAATGCCCAGCACGAGCTCAACCTTTCCACGTCGGCGATCAGCACCTACATGAGCCAACTCGAATCGGCCCTGGGCCTGGTGCTCTGTCATCGTGGGCGGGGCGGGTTCAGCCTGACCAGCAAAGGCGAGCTGTTCCATCAGGAAACCCTGCGCCTGTTGGGCGAGCTCGAAGGTTTCGAGCAATACGCCGCGGCGCTCAAGGGCGAGTTGCGCGGTACGCTGAACCTGGGCGTGATCGATTCGACGGTCAGCGACAAGGCGTTGCCGTTCGCCGAAGCCATCGGCGCCTACAGCCAGGAGCACCCGGCGGTGCATTTGCACTTGTCGGTCATGAGCCCCTACGAGTTGCAACTCGGCGTGCAGGACAATCGCCTGGACCTGGCCATCGGCGCGTTTTCCACGCGCATGAGCGGGCTGGTCTATATGCCGCTGTACCGCGAACAGCACTGGTTGTATTGCAGCAACCGGCATCCGTTATTCAACGAACGGCGCATCCCCGAACAACTCATTACCCAGCAGCGTATGGTCGGGCGCGGTTACTGGAGCCAGGCCGAACTGGCGCGCCACGGCTTCAAGCACAGCGCGGCGACGGTAGAAAGTATGGAAGCGCAACTGATTCTGGTGCTGTCAGGTGCCTACATCGGTTATCTGCCCGAGCACTACGCCCAGGCCTGGGTCGACAAGGGCGATCTGCGCGTGCTGCTGCCGGCGACCTTTGGTTATCAGGCGCCGTTTTCGATGATCGTGCGCCGTGGCCGCAGCCGCGAGCCGCTGATCCAGACCTTCCGTGATCTGCTCAAAGCTCAACTGAACCAGGCCTGACCATGTCCAGAATTCAATGTCCGCGTTGCCACCGTCCGCAAAGCCATTGCCTGTGCCCGTTGGTCCCCAGTCTCGACAGCCGCACCCGCGTTCTGCTGTTGCAGCATCCCAGCGAGGTGAGCCATGCCTTGAACACGGCGCGGTTGGCGGCATTGGGCCTGAACAACGCCGAATTGATCGTCGGCGAGGTGTTCGAGGATTTGCCCAGGTTGCTTGATCAACCGGGGTATCAGGCGCGGTTGTTGTTTCCCGCCGACGATGCGCAGCCGATGCAAACCTACGGTCCCAGCGATGACCCGCTGTTATTGGTCGTCCCCGACGGCACCTGGCGCAAGGCGCGCAAGCTGCTGCACCTGAACCCGTTGCTGGCGGCGCTGCCGAGGGTCACCCTGGCCAACGGCGGCGTGTCCCGTTACCGCTTGCGCAAGGCGCCCGGGCCGGGCGCGTTGTCGACGGTGGAGGCGATTGTCCAGGCACTGCAAACCCTCGAAGCACCGACAAGTTTCGAGCCGTTGCTGAGGCCGTTCGAGGCGCTGATCGAGGGGCAGATCGCGGCGATGGGGGAGGAGATCTTCCAAAAAAACCATGGAGGTTAGAAGAACCCTGTGGCGAGGGAGCTTGCTCCCGCTCGGCGGCGCAGCCGTCGTAAAACCCGCTGGCGCGGTCTGCCTGACCCAACGAGGTGAATGGTCTCGGGGCTGCTACGCAACCCAGCGGGAGCAAGCTCCCTCGCCACGGGTTGAGTGGAATCCGGCTCAGCGCTCACGCATCGCCTCGGTCCGCGCCTTCAACACCGGCTTGAGCAGGTAATCCAGTACACTTTTCTCCCCGGTAATGATGTCCACCGTGGCCACCATCCCCGGGATGATCAGCAACGGTTTGGCATCGCCGCCCAAATGGTTTTTATCGGTGCGCACCTGGATCAGGTAGAAGCTGTTGCCCTTGTCATCGGTGATGGTGTCGGCGCCGATCAGTTCGAGCTTGGCGCTCAGGCCGCCATAGATCGTGTAGTCGTAGGCGCTGAACTTGACCATGGCTTTCTGGCCCGGGTGGAGAAAGGCCACGTCTTGTGGGCGGACCTTGGCTTCGATCAGCAGGTTGTCCTCCAGTGGGACGATTTCGACCATGTCGCTGCCCGGCTGGACCACGCCGCCAATGGTGTTGACCTTGAGCTGCTTGATCACCCCACGCACCGGCGAGACCACGGTGGTGCGGGTCACCCGGTCATCGATGGCGATGCTCGATGCGGTGATTTTCGACAGTTCAGTGCGTTTCTCGTTGAGCTCCTTGGCCGCGTCGGAGCGGAAGGACTGCTCCGATTCGTCGATCTTGCTCTTGATCTCGTTGATCGCCGACTCGGCCCGAGGGATCGCCAGGGTGGTGGCGTTGAGTGAGCCGCGCGCCTCCACCGCGCTGCGCTTGAGCCGGAGGATTTCCACCGGTGAAACCGCCCCGGTGCGCACCAGCGGCGCCGACATGTTCATTTCTTCCTGCAGCAAGGACAGGGCGGAGCTGAACTGGCCTTGTTTGGAGCGAAACTCGGCGAGTTCCTGGGTTTTCTGCCGCAGCTGTTCGGTGAGGGTGCGTTGCTCGCTGGCCAGGCGCCGCTGGCGTTGTTGATACAACGAACGTTCGTCCTCGGCCACTTGCGGGGCCTTGGCGGTCACCTCTGCCGACAGCGCAAACGGCCGCCCTTCAGCCTCGGCCGACAGGCGTTCGACCTGGGCCGTGAGGGCATAACGATCGGCCTCGCTCTCGCCCTTGTTTGACAGGAACCGCGTGTCATCCAGGCGCAGCAGGGTCTCGCCCTTGTTCACCATCTGGCCTTCGCGCACGAAAATCTCGGTGACAATGCCGCCTTCCAGGTTCTGGATCACCTGGATCTTGCTTGATGGAATCGCCTTGCCTTCGCCCGTGGTGACTTCCTGCAGCACGGCCAGTTTGGCCCAGACCAACCCGCTGACAATCAGCCCGGCGGCCAGCCACACCGTCACGCGCGAACGCCGGGGCGAGTCCTGCAATGTCGCGCTGGCGGTTTCCGGCATGAACTCGCTTTCGGCGCTTTTGCTGAAACTGCCGAAGTAGCTTCGGGCGGCTGAATCAGGTGTTTGAGCTGGCATGGACGGTACCCGTTGATTAATAGATTCACAGTGCTGCTTTTTGTGGCGAGGGAGCTTGCTCCCGCTCGGCGGCGAAGCCGTCGTAAAACCTGCCGACGCGGTCTGCCTGACACAACCAGGTGAATGGCCTTGGGGCTGTTTCACAGCCCAGCGGGAGCAAGCTCCCTCGCCATGTTTCCCCGGACCAAACAGGATATGTGTCGGCTTCTACACCGCCGCAGACCCCACCCGCCCTTTGCGCAGCGCATCGATCACCGCGTCCTTCGGTCCGTCCGCCACGACCCGTCCGTTTTCCAGCACCACCAGGCGATCCACCAGGCTCAGCATCGAGGTACGGTGGGTGACCAGCAGCACGGTCTTGCCCTGCACATGGGCGTGAAGTTTTTGCCGCAAGGTATCTTCGCTGCTGTTGTCCATGGCGCTGGTGGGTTCATCGAGCAAGAGGATCGGCGGGTCGAGCAGCAGGGCCCGGGCCAGCAGCACGGCCTGGCGCTGACCGCCGGACAGCAGCTGGCCGCGCTCGCCGACCGGGCGATCGAAGCCTTGCGGGTGCTGGCGCGCCAGTTCGGTCACGCCGGTGAGTTCCGCCACCTCCAGCATGCGGCCGTCGCTGATGTAGCGGGCGCCAAGGGTGAGGTTGTCGCGCAGGCTGCCGGCCAGCAGAGGCAGGTCGTGGGCGACGTAGCCGATCTGTTGACGCAGGTCGGCGACGTCCAGTTGCCGCAGGTCCAGGCCATCGAGCAGCAACTGACCTTCCTGCGGGGCATAAAAACCCATCACCAGGCGCGCCAGGGTGCTTTTGCCCGAGCCGCTGCGGCCGATGATCCCGACGCGCTCGCCAGGCTTGAGGCTGAAACTGACGTTCGCCAACGCCGGAGTACTCTGGCCGTCGTAGTGGAAGGTCACGCCGCTGACATCCAGGGCGCCCTGCAATTGGGTGCGCTCCAGCGGACGCTGGCTGGCGTCGCGCTCCTGGGGCAGGGCCATCAAGGCATCGGTGCTGCGCATGGTGAGCTGGGCTTGCTGGTAGCGAGTGATCAGCCCGGCGATCTGGCCCAGCGGCGCGAGGACCCGGCTGCCGAGCATGTAGGTCGCCACCAGTGCGCCGACGCTGAGGTTGCCGGCAATGATGCTGTAGACGCCGGCAACGATGGTTGCCATGCCGGCCAGTTGTTGCAGGAACAGCGTGCCATTGGTTGCCAGCGCCGAAAGGTTGCGGGCGTGGCTGTCGAGGCGGGTGAGGGCGCCATGAGTGCTTTCCCACTGATGCTGGCGTTCGCTTTCGGCGCTGCAGGCCTTGAGGGTTTCCAGGCCGCCGAGGGTTTCGATCAGCAAGGCCTGGCGCTGGGCGCCGAGGGCCAGGCTTTTCTGCACGGTGTCGCGCAGGCGCGCCTGGATGATCATGGCGAAAACCACGGTGATCGGGAACGCCACCACGGGTATCACAACCAGCCAGCCGCCAAGCAGGCCGATCACCACCAGCATCAGCACGGCAAAGGGCAAGTCGATCAGGCTGGTCAGGGTCACGGCGGTGAGAAATTCCCGCAGGCCCTGGAAGTCGTGGATGCTCTGGGCGAAGCCGCCGATGGTCACCGGTTTGGCTTTCATCGCCATGCCGGTGATGCGTTCGAACAGCGTGGCGGAGAGAATCACATCGGTCTTTTTGCCGGCGCTGTCCAGCAGATGAGCCCGCACGACCCGCAACACCAGTTCGAACCCGGTGCCGATCAGCAGCCCGACGGCCAGCACCCACAATGTCGACGTGGCCTGGTTCGGCACCACGCGGTCGTAGGTCTGCATTACGAACAGCGGCACCATCAATCCCAGCAGGTTGATCAGGAAGCTCGCCAGGATCGCGTCGCTGTACAGCCAGCGCGACAATTTCAAGGTGTCACGAAACCAGGCCTCGACTCGCGGCACCAGCGGCGCGCGCAAATCTTCCAGTTCGTGGCGCGGTCGGGCGAACAAGGCCTGGCCGCTGTAGTCGGCGGCCAGCTCCTGGCGGCTGACCCATTGTTCGCCGCCATCGGCTTCGCTGGGCAGGATCAGCGCCTGGCCGTCATCACCCCAGCGGCGCAATATCGCGCAGCGACCTCCGGCCAGAATCAGCATCACCGGCAGATTGAGCGCTGAAATGTCCGCCAGGTCGCGACGCAGCAGCCGCGCCTGCAGACTGGCCCGGGCCGCTGCGCGAGGCAGCAGGTCCAGGCTCAGGCGTTGGTGCGCCATTGGCAACCCGGCGCTGAGGCTGGCGCGGCTGACAGTCGCGCCATGGAGTTTGCAGAGGATCAACAAGCCGTCCAGCAACGGGTCATCGAAGTTCAGGCGCGGGTCGGCGCCGGGGATTACCGGTTCCATGCGGGTCATGTCGATCGCTCCCATGGACTACTTCAGTTCCGGCAGCCGTGCCTGGTTCTTGACTTCGGTCTGGGCGACCGCGTCGGCCGGCAGCACGATCCGCTGTTTGCTCAACAACAGGCCCATATTCGCCAGCACGCGGTACATGGAGTATTCCTCGGTGTAGCGCACCTCGGTGTAGCGACGGTTGGCGTTGTACAGCTCGTTTTCGCTGTCGAGCAAGTCGAGCAGGGTCCGTTGGCCGAGGCCGAACTGGTCTTGATAAGCGGCACGCACGCGGGCGGTGGTGTCGGCGTACTCACGGGCCGTCGGGGTCTGTTTGCGGGCGTTGAGCATCGCGTTCCAGGCCAGGCGCGTGTCTTCGTTGAGTTGGCGCAGGGCGTTGTTGCGGATGTCCATAGCCTGGTTGATCTGGTGGGCGTTGGAGGCCAGCCGGGCCTTGTCGCTACCACCGCGCAACAGGTTGTAGTTCATCACCACACCCAGCCGCCAGTTGTTGTCGTGGCCCTCTTCTCCGCCGAGGTTGTTGTTGGCACCCACCGCCGCTTCCGCATCGAAGCGTGGGTAGAAGGGTGATTTCGCCACTTCATACTGGCTTTCGGCGGACTGGATGTCGGCCTGGGCCGATTTCAGGTACGGGTTGTTATCCACCATGCTCTGCTGAGCTTCGCGCAGGTCAACCGGGATTTCGCCCTTGGTCGACGGCGGGGCTTCCAGCTCATCGGGCATGCGCCCGACCACGCTGTAGAAGTTCGCCTCGGCATCGGCCAGGTCGACCTGGGCGGTATCGTAGTTGTTTTCCGCCAGGGCCCGACGGGCATTGGACTGGTCGGAGTCGGCCGTGCTGCCCACCCCACGCTCGGTGCGCAGGCCGATCTGGTCGTTGACGCGCAGGTGCGCCTGCAGGTTGTTCTTGGCCAGGGTTACCAGCTCGCGACGCTTGAGTACTTCCAGGTAGACCTCGATGGTCCGTAGGGCCAGGTCCTGCGCGGTGCCCTGGGCGTAATAGGCGCGGGAGTTGACCACACCCTTGGTGCGTTCCACTTCGTTGGCGGTATTGAACCCGTCAAAGATCATCTGACGCAGGCGCAGCTCCGACTGGGTGTAGGTGAGGATATTGGTGTGATGGTTGCCCAGCGCCCGGGTGTTGGTGTTGTCGCTGTAGCCCCGACCGTAGCCGGCGTTCAAATCCACCGACGGGAAAAAACCGCCCCGGGCGACCTTGACGTCTTCATTGGCCGACAAACGGCTGTCCACCCGCTGTGCGAGTTCCGGGTGGGTCGCGATGGTGCTCTGTATCGCTTCGGTCAAGGACAGGGCCTGCGCTTGAGAAGAGCAGGCCATGGCCAGCAAAACCGCGCTGCAGAGAGGGGTAAGAACGCGCATGGGATGCATCTCCTGAGGTCTGTTGTGCTTCGTTGTCGCCAGAATATTGACGTGTAAAAGATCAAAACCGTTTCAACCTTGTAACAACACAGCTAAGAACATTCCAGGAAAAGCCTAAGAAGAATTTCTCATAATACTTATTCCAAAAAAAACTTATGAGCTCGGAAAAAACCGGCACATTGTTCAACGGGAAAGCCTTTGTATTTAAGGCTCTTGACGGATTACAGACGTCAATAAAAAGTTCCAGATAAATTTCGAAACGATGTGAAGAAGGGCAAAAAGATTTAAAAGTGAGGCGGTATACGTGACGGTTTTTTGTCGTTGTGGCGAAAATCCGCTACCTTCCGATCTCGCGAAAGCTGGCAGATTTTCCAGATTCTGACGGCCAGCCTGAGTCTCGCTTCTTCACCCAGCACAGGTGCCGACTACGGTTGGCAACGGAGGAAATGCACATGGCAGCGCTCATCGGTACCGTCAGCAAGGTCGTAGGGCAGGTTTTCGCAGAGGCCGCCGGTGGGCTGCGGCGCCCGTTGATCGAAGGTGATCGGTTGTACGCCGGTGAGCACCTGATCACCGGCACTGAGGGGGCGGTAGCGGTGCAGTTGCAGAACGGCCGGGAACTGACCCTGGGCCGCGAAAGTGACCTGACCCTGACCCCGCAGCTACTCGCCAACCAGGCAGCGCCTGTCGACACGCCCGAAGCGCCAGTGCCAAGTAATGCGCAACTGACCGATGTGCAGCAATTGCAGCAAGCCATCGCCGCCGGCGCCGACCCGACCCAGACGGGCGAGGCCACGGCGGCGGGCGCCGAGGGCGGCAACCCGGGCGGAGTGGGCGGTGGGCACAGCTTTGTGCTGCTGGAGGAGGTAGCCGGGGAGGTTGATCCTCTGATTGGCTTCCCAACCGCCGGGTTCAACGGGATTCCCGAGTTTCCACAACTGGAGCTGGCGGCTGATCCGGACGCCAACGATGGCGATGATGGCGATGGAACCGTGCCGCCGGTCATTCCTGAAACGCCGGACAACCCCGTCACCCTTGATGGCGTGACCGTGGACGGCGGAGAGCTGAGCACCAACGAGGCCAACCTTGCCGACGGTACCGCCAGCAATCCTGGTGCGCTGGTGCAAAGCGGCACCTTCAGCATTTCCGCCCCCGACGGCTTGAACAGCCTGAGCATCGGCGGTATCAGCGTGATCGTTGGCGGCGTGGCTTCAGGTTTCCCGCAGTCCGTCACCTCGGCGCTGGGCAACACGCTGACCATCACCGGCTATGACCCGGCCGCTGGCGTGGTGAGCTACACCTATACCCTGACCGACAACGAAACCCATCCGGCGGGCGGTGGTGCCAACACCATCAGCGAGCAATTCCCGGTCGTGGCCGTCGATAACGACGGCGATACGGCCAACGGAACCCTGGACGTCAACATCACCGACGACGTGCCTCAAGCCGTGGACGACAGCCACGCCAGCAGCGCATCGGAGACCCTCGTCACCCTCACTGGCAACGTGTTGCCCAACGATGACCAGGGCGCTGATCGCATACCCACCGGCCCCGACAGCGGGCCGATCATCGGCGGCACGTTCACCGGTACCTACGGCACGCTGGTGCTCAACCCCAACGGTACGTACACCTACACCCTGAATACCAGCGACCCGCAATTCGTTGCGTTGCACGGCGGCGGCAACGGCACCGAAACCTTCACCTACACCCTGACCGACGCCGACGGCGACACCAGCACCGCCAACCTGGTGCTGCAAGTGCACAACAACGATGACCCGGTGATCATCAACGGCCTCGACACCGAGGGCGGCGAGCTGACGGTGCAGGAGAAAAACCTCGGCGACGGCAGCAACCCGGACGCCTCGGCGCTGACCCAGAGCGGCACTTTCACGATCACCGCGCTGGACGGCGTGCAGACCCTGAGCGTCGGCGGCATCACTGTGGTCAGCGGTGGCGTCACTGCGGTTTTCCCGCAATCGATCACCACCGCGTTGGGCAACACCTTGACCGTCACCGGCTTCAACGCCGCCACGGGCGTGGTCAGCTACAGCTACACCTTGCTCGACAACGAAGCGCATCCAAATGCCAACGGCGCGAACAGCCTGGGCGAGCAGTTCAGCGTGGTGGTCACCGATGACAACGGCACCACGGCCACCGGCAACCTGGACGTGAACATTGTCGATGACTTGCCTCAAGCCATCGACGACAGCAACGCCGGTACTGCCTCGGAAAACAACCTGACCCTGACCGGCAGCGTGCTGCCCAACGACAGCCAAGGCGCCGATCAGGTGGCGTCCGGGCCGATTACTCCCGGCACTTTCACCGGCACCTACGGCACGCTGGTGCTCAACGCCGACGGCTCCTACACCTACACGCTCAACCCTGGCGACACCGATTTCAAAGGCCTGCATGGCGGCGGCAACGGCAGCGAAACCTTCACCTACACCCTGACCGACGCCGACGGCGATACCAGCACTGCCAACCTGGTGTTGCAAGTGCACAACAACGACGACCCGGTGATCATCAACGGCCTCGACACCGAGGGCGGCGAGCTCACGGTGCAGGAGAAAAACCTCGGCGACGGCAGCAACCCGGACACCTCGGCGCTGACCCAGAGCGGCACTTTCACCATCACCGCGCTGGACGGCGTGCAGACCCTGAGCGTCGGCGGCATCACTGTGGTTAGCGGTGGCGTCGCTGCGGGTTTCCCGCAATCGATCACCACCGCGTTGGGCAACACCTTGACCGTCACCGGCTTCAACGCCGCCACGGGCGTGGTCAGCTACAGCTACACCTTGCTCGACAACGAAGCGCATGCAAATGCCAACGGCGCGAACAGCCTGGGCGAGCAGTTCAGCGTGGTGGTCACTGATGACAACGGCACCACGGCCACCGGCAACCTGGACGTGAACATTGTCGATGACGTGCCTCAAGCCATCGACGACAGCAACGCCGGGATCGCCTCGGAAAACAACCTGACCCTGACCGGCAGCGTGCTGCCCAACGACAGCCAAGGCGCCGATCAGGTGGCGTCCGGGCCGATTACTCCCGGCACTTTCACCGGTACCTACGGCACGCTGGTGCTCAACGCGGACGGCTCCTACACCTACACGCTCAACCCTGGCGACACCGATTTCAAAGGCCTGCACGGCGGCGGCAACGGCAGCGAAACCTTCACCTACACCCTGACCGACGCCGACGGCGATACCAGCATCGCCAACCTGGTGCTGCAAGTGCACAACAACGACGACCCGGTGATCATCAACGGCCTCGACACCGAGGGCGGCGAGCTCACGGTGCAGGAGAAAAACCTCGGCGACGGCAGCAACCCGGACGCCTCGGCGCTGGCCCAGAGCGGCACGTTCACCATCACCGCGCTGGACGGCGTGCAGACCCTGAGCGTCGGCGGTATCACTGTGGTCAGCGGTGGCGTCGCCGCCGGTTTCCCGCAATCGATCACCACCGCGTTGGGCAACACCTTGACCGTCACCGGCTTCAACGCCGCCACGGGCGTGGTCAGCTACAGCTACACCTTGCTCGACAACGAAGCGCATCCAAATGCCAACGGCGCGAACAGCCTGGGCGAGCAGTTCAGCGTGGTGGTCACCGATGACAACGGCACCACGGCCACCGGCAACCTGGACGTGAACATTGTCGATGACTTGCCCAAGGCCCACGCCGACTCCGCCTCGGTGGAAGAGGGCGCGACGGTCAGCGGCAACGTGCTGAACAACGACGAGGGCGGCGCCGACGGGCCTGCCGCCAGCGGCGCAGTGATCGGCGTACGCGCCGGCAGCGATACATCGACCTCCGCCGTAGGCGGCCTCAACAGCCAGATCAATGGCACCTACGGCTACCTGACCCTGGACGCCAACGGCAACGCGGTCTACCACAGCAACCCGAATGCCGTCAGCGCACCGGGCGCCACCGATGTGTTCACCTATACCGTGCGCGACGCCGATGGCGACGAGAGCACCACGACCATCACCATTGACGTCTACAACAGCTGCCTGGCCGCAACCCCTGACCAGGAAATCCGCGTCTATGAAAAAGCCCTGGATCTCAACCAGGATGGCCAGGATCTGGCCCCCGGCACCGTCACCGGCAGTGCGCCGAATGCCAGCAGTGAAACCGCGAGCGGCAGCCTTGTCGGCTCGGTGACCGGTGCCGTCGGCGCCGTCACCTTCGCCCTGATCGGCAATGCCACTGGCGCCCATGGACAACTGTTGCTCAACCCGGACGGTTCGTACACCTACACCCTGACGTCGCCCGCCACGACAACGCCCGCCGCCAATGATGGTCCGAACGTGTTGAGCGAAAGCTTCACGTATCAAGCTACGGACTCCCTCGGCAACAGCGTCACCAGCACCATCGTCATCAACATTGTTGACGACGTGCCCAAGGCGCATTGTGATACCGCCGCGGTGGTGGAGGGCGGGACGGTCAGCGGCAACGTGCTGGATAACGACGTGCTCGGCGCCGATGGTGGCGTGGTGATCGGCGTGCGGTCCGGCAACGATACGTCAAGCCCGGCCAACGGCGGCCTGAACAGCCAGATCAACGGCACCTACGGCTACCTGACCCTGGATGCCAATGGCAACGCGGTCTATCACAGCAATCCGGACTCCGTTGGCGTACCGGGTGCCACCGATGTATTCACCTACACCGTGCGCGACGCCGATGGGGATGAAAGCACCACGACCATCACCATCGACGTGCACAACAGTTGCCTGGTGGCTGAAACCGATCATGACGTCACCGTTTACGAAAAAGCCCTGGACCTGAAACAGGATGGCCAGGACCTGGCCCCCGGCACCGCCACCGGCAGCGAGCCGGGCAGCACCGGCGAAACCGCCACCGGCACCTTGGTCGGTTCGGTCAGCGGTGCAACCGGCGCCGTGACATTTGCCTTGGTGGGAGACGCCAATGGCGCCCACGGCCAGTTGCTGCTCAATGCCGACGGCTCTTACACCTATACGCTGACCTCGCCGGCGAATACCACGCCGCATGCCAACAATGGCCCGAACGTATTGACCGAAAGCTTCACCTATCAGGCCACCGATTCCCTGGGCAACAGCACCACCGGCAACCTGGTGGTGAGTATCGTCGACGATGTGCCCAAGGCTGTCGCGTCCGAGCGTTCGGTCACGGCGGTGGAGATCGATTCGAACCTGCTGATCGTGCTCGACGTGTCCGGCAGCATGAAAGACGATTCCGGTGTGCCGGGCCTCTCGCGAATGGACCTGGCCAAACAGGCGATCAGCGCCTTGCTCGACAAATACGACGACATGGGCGACGTGAAAGTCCAGCTTGTGACCTTCAGCGGCAGCGCCACCGGCCAGAGTGCCGTGTGGGTGGACGTGGCAACCGCCAAGACACTGATCGCCGCGCTGAAGGCGGACGGTGACACCAATTACGATGCGGCCGTGGAGATGGCCAAGACGGCGTTCGCAACACCGGGGCAACTGACCGGCGCCCAGAACATTGGCTATTTTTTCTCCGACGGCAAGCCGACCAAGGGCGACATCGGCCCGGCGGACGAGGCCGCGTGGAAGGCCTTCCTCGACGCCAACAGCATCAAGAATTACGCCGTCGGCCTGGGCAGCGGCGCCAGAAACGTCAATCTTGACCCTCTGGCCTACGACGGCAGCACCCACACCAACACCAACGCGGTGGTGGTGACTGACTTGAACCAGCTCAATTCGGTGCTTTCCGGCACGGTGCAAGGTGTGCCGGTTACCGGCAGCCTGTTTGGCGAAGGCGGCTCGTTCGGTGCCGACGGCGGGTTTATCAAAAGCCTGGTGGTGGACGGCACGACCTACAGCTACAACCCCGATGCCAACGGTGGCCAGGGCGCGCTGGCCGTCAGCGGCGGGGCCAACCACGGCACCTTCAACACCGCGACCAACACCGTCAGCATCGCCACCGGGCATGACGGCATGCTCGTGGTGAATCTTGATACCGGCGCGTTCAGCTACACCTCCCAGACCACCACCAGCACTTTGATCACCGAGAACATCGGCTACACCCTCAGCGATAACGATGGTGACCTGGCGGGCTCCAACCTGGTGATCAAGGTCCAACCCAACAGTGCGCCCGTGGCGGTCGATGACAACGTCATCACCAACGTGCTCTCGGGCAACATCGTGGTTCCGGGTGAACTGCTGCTGGGCAATGACAGCGACGCCAACGGCGACCCGCTCTCCGCATCGCCGACCAGTTTTAACACCGGTTGGGTGGCCAGGGGCGCGGATTTCACCGGCAGCACCGGTACCGCCAGTTTCACTGGCAACAACGCCCAGTCGATCAGCCTCAACCGCAGTGCCTTCGTCGCCAACACCGCGAGCATGACCGCAGTGCTGGTGGTCAGCGGGGCGCTGGGAGCGGTGTCGAACAACAACGCCAACGATGAAGACCGGCTCAACATCAGCCTCAAGCAAGGCGAAACCCTGACCCTGGATCACAATCTCACGGCCGGTCGCATCGCCATGGAATATTCGCTTAACGGCGGCCCCTTCATCGCAATCAACGACGGCGCCTCGTTCACCGCGGCGGCGGATGGCAATTATCAGATCCACGTCACCAACATTCCCAACCCCGGCAATGGCAACGCCAATGCCTCGGAAAATTACCAACTGACCCTGACCGTCAACTACGCCGGTGCCCAGGACACTGCACCCGATTATCACGGCAGCTACACTGCCAGCGACAACCACGGCGGCAGTGACTCCGCCGGGGTGGGCATCAGCTATCAGGCGGGCCACACCCTGACGGGGACCACGGGCGACGATGTACTGCTGGCCGGCAATGGCAACAACGTGCTCAACGCCGGCGACGGCAACGACATCCTCAGCACCGGCGCGGGCAACAACACCTTGCATGGCGGGGCTGGCGATGACTTGCTCTACAGCAGTACCGGTAACGACCTGCTCGACGGCGGCACTGGCAACGACACCGCCAGTTATGCCCATGCCACCGGCGGCGTCACGGTAAATCTCGGCCTGCTGGCCGGACAGAACACCCTGGGGGCCGGCACCGACACCCTGGCTGGCATCGAGAACCTGGTCGGCTCGAACTTCAACGACCACCTGACCGGCGACAGCCTGAGCAATCGCATCGACGGCGGCCTCGGCCATGACGTGCTCAACGGCGGTGACGGCGATGACCTGCTGATCGGCGGCCTGGGCAACAACACCCTCACCGGTGGCAACGGCGCCGACACGTTCCAATGGCAAGCGGGCAACAGCGGTCACGACGTCATCACGGATTTCACCCCGGGCCTCGACAAACTCGACCTGTCGCAACTGCTGCTGGGCGAGAACGGCAGCGCGGCGTCGCTTGATGACTATCTGCACTTCAGCGTGACCGGCAGTGGAGCCTCGTTGATCACCAGCATCGACGTCAGCAGCACCGCCGGCGCCACGCCGAACCAGACCATCGACCTGGCCGGCGTCAACCTCGCCAGTCACTACGGCGTCACGCCGGGCGCGGGCGGGATGATCGGCGGCGCGGATACCGCGACCATCATCAACGGCATGCTGAACGACCATTCGTTGAAGGTCGACACAGTGTGAGATGAGCTGAAACGACAAAACCCGCCATCTCTGCTCTGGAGATGGCGGGTTTTTCATTTTGGCCCGCGCAAAATTTTCCCGGACCCAGGCATGCCTGAAGACACAGCTGTCGTGGCGAGGGAGCTTGCTCCCGCTCGGCTGCGCAGCAGTCGTAAAATCGGCAGGCGCGGTCTGCCTGGGGAATCGCATCAGCTGATTTCAGGGCGGCTTCGCCTCCCAGCGGGAGCAAGCTCCCTCGCCACAAGGGCGTTCAATCAGGTTTGCGTAGCGTCTTCTGCCTGAGGATATACACCGTCACCAGCACCGCGCTGGTCAGCATGAACACCCGCGCCCATGGCAGGGGCACCAGGTAGCACGACAGCAGGATGCTCGCCCACATCAACCCGATAGCGTAGACCTTGCCCTTGAGCGGGATGCCGTTGCCGCTGAGGTAGTCGCCGATCCAGGGGCCGAGGCGCGGATGCTCCACCAGCCAGCGGTAGAAGCGTGGCGAACTGCGGGCGAAGCAGGCCGCGGCCAATAACAGGAAGGGGGTGGTGGGAAGGACGGGAATAAAGATGCCGATGACGCCCAGCACCACGCTCAGCCAGCCGATGGCGAGCAGAGCGTAGCGCAGGATCAGCGGGCGATTGCCGAGGGGCGCAGGCACCCGCTGACTCAGTGGTGGCGCGGCTTGAGGATCGCCGGTTTCTCGTCCGGGGCGTTGCACAGCAGGTACAAGGCGGTCAGCGCTTCGGGGATTTGCACGATCATGTCGTCCATCAGGTTCGCGTCGGCGGCAATGTCGGAGAACTCCGGTTGCTCGTCGAACAGGCCGGAACCGACCATGATCGGCAACAGCATTTCGCTGACTTCCTCTTCGGCGGTTTCGAACCAGGCCGCTTCGCGCAGGAACACACCCTCCATGAAGCCGATGCACCAGCCGCGCAGTTCCGAATCGTCCGGATCGTCGCCCAGGTCCAGCTCGCACGGCAGCTCGAATTCTTCATCGGAAGCCAGTTGGCGGGCGATGTGAGCCTTGAGGCCGACCAGCGTCGCTTCGATTTCGGCGCGTTGGGCTTCGTCGCTGTAGTGCGGTTCTTCGGCGAACAGGGCGTCGATCCATTCACGCTCCGGCACCTGCTCGGAGCAGATCGACAGGGCGGTCAGGTAGCCATGAGCGGCCACGTAATCCAGCGCTTCTTCGTGCAGCTCATCGGCGTCGAGGAAGACTTGCAGGCGGGTCAGTTGCTCAGCGAAGGACATTACAGGCTACCTTGGGGAATAAACAATGCGGGAATTCTAGGCTTTCTTGAGCGCTCAGGCCAGCCGCGTGGTGGATTTGCTTTCTTGCCGGTCATGCATCACCTGGTCTCGAGCCTACAGAGTCCCTGTGGCGAGGGAGCTTGCTCCCGCTGGGTCGCGCAGCGGCCCTGTTTTTTTGGGGCGGCTTCGCCACCCAGCGGGAGCAAGCTCCCTCGCCACGGGGTGGGGCTTGTCCGGCATTTGCCCTGAAACCTCCTGTCAGCAACCCCCTTCGCAACGAAGCCCTCGGGTATACTGCCGCGTTTTGTGATGCCCTGCGGCATCCCGGCGGTTCGAAACGTGCACTTACGATTCGCTGGTGCAGCGTTTGTGTTTCTGGACCAGCCTTGCAGGGATGTTTCGGTGATTTTTGGAGTTTTTATGCTCGAACAGGCTCAACGCGTCCTCAAGGACATCTTCGGCTACGACAGTTTTCGTGGCCGCCAGGGTGCCATCATTGAGCGCGTGGCCAGCGGTGGCGATGCCTTGGTGCTCATGCCTACCGGCGGCGGCAAGTCCTTGTGCTTCCAGGTACCCGCGCTGCTGCGCAACGGCCTCGCGGTGGTGGTGTCGCCGCTGATCGCCTTGATGGACGACCAGGTCGCGACCCTCGAAGAACTGGGCGTGGCCGCCGCCGCGTTGAACTCCACGCTGAGCGCCGAGCAGCAGCGGGACCTGGCGGAACGCATCAAGCGCGGTGAAGTGAAAATGCTTTACCTGGCGCCTGAACGTCTCGTGCAGCCGCGCATGCTGGCTTTTCTCCAGAGCCTGGAAATCGCCCTGTTTGCCATCGACGAAGCCCACTGCGTATCCCAATGGGGCCATGACTTCCGTCGTGAATATCTGCAATTGGGGCAATTGGCCGAGCTGTTTCCCGACGTGCCGCGCATCGCCCTGACCGCCACCGCCGACAAACGTACCCGCGAAGAAATCGTCGAGCGCCTGCACCTGCAGAACGCCGAGCGGTTCCTCTCCAGCTTCGACCGCCCGAACATTTTCTACCGCATCGTGCCCAAGGAACAGCCGCGCAAGCAATTGCTGGCGTTCCTCGCCGAGCGCCGCAGCGACGCGGGTATCGTCTATTGCCTGTCGCGCAAGAAAGTCGAGGAGGTGGCGGCGTTCCTCAGCGAGCAAGGTTTTCCGGCATTGCCCTACCATGCCGGCCTGCCCAACGATCTGCGGGCCTATCACCAGAAGCGCTTTCTCAACGAGGAAGGCCTGATCATGGTCGCCACCGTGGCGTTCGGCATGGGTATCGACAAGCCCAACGTACGGTTCGTCGCGCATTTGGATCTGCCCAAGTCCCTGGAGGCCTATTACCAGGAAACCGGCCGTGCCGGTCGTGACGGTTTGCCGGCCGATGCCTGGATGGCCTACGGCCTGCAGGACGTGGTGATGCTCAAGCAGATGCTGCAGAACTCCGAGGGCGATGAGCGCCACAAACGCCTGGAACAGCACAAACTCGACGCGATGCTGTCGCTTTGCGAGGAAACCCGTTGCCGCCGCCAGACCTTGCTGGCCTATTTCGATGAAGACATGCCCGAGCCTTGCGGGCACTGCGACAACTGCGTCGATGGCGTGGAGACCTGGGACGCCACCGAGCCGGCCCGCCAGGCGCTGTCGGCCATCTATCGCACCGGCCAGCGCTATGGCGTGGGGCATCTGGTGGATGTAATGCTGGGCAAGGACAACGAGAAGGTCCGCAGTTTTGGCCACCAGCACCTTTCGGTGTTCGGCGTGGGCAAGGCCCGCGCCGAGAGCGAATGGCGCTCGCTGTTTCGGCAACTGGTGGCGCGCGGCCTGGCGGACATCGACCTGGAAGGTTATGGCGGCCTGCGCCTGAGCGCGACCTGCCGGCCCTTGCTCAAAGGCGAGGTCAGCCTGGAACTGCGCCGCGACCTCAAGCCCGCAACAGCGATCAAGAGCAGCAAGAGCCAGGCCAGCCAACTGGTGCGTGGCGAGGAGCGCGATCAGTGGGAGGCCTTGCGCGCCTTGCGGCGCAAGCTGGCGGAGGAGCATGGCGTGCCGCCCTATGTCATTTTCCCCGATTCGACTTTGCTGGAAATGCTCCGCAGCCAACCGACTTCCCTGGCGGAAATGGCCCGGGTCAGTGGCGTTGGTGCGCGCAAGCTGGAGCGTTACGGCGAGGCTTTCCTGCAGGTGCTCGGCGGCGAAGCCGAAGCGCCGAAAGCCGTGGCCGATGTACGCCACGAACTCATCACGCTGGCTCGTGCCGGCATGACCCCGCTACAGATCGCCGGGCAACTGCAGTGTTCGGAAAAGAATGTCTACACGATGCTGGCCGAGGCGATCGGCCAGCAGCAGCTTTCCTTGGAGCAGGCGCTGGATTTGCCCGAAGAACTGATGGGCGAAATCCAGGACGCGTTTCTCGACGGCGAGGGTGAATTGCCCGCGGTATCTGACGTTGCCGCGCTGTTTGCAGGCCGCGTTCCGGAAGGCGTCCTGTATTGCGTCAGGGCTGCACTGCAATCGGAATTTGAAGTCTGATCAAATGGTTACGCTCCTTTAACGATTCACTACAGTGCCAGCCTTGCTTGAATCCGAAGCTCATGCTTAGCTGACTAATAATTAGTATTTCTCTATTTAGATTCTGATGAGTTTTTTATGCCTCTAACCGATCAACACCGCTTTGGCATGCAGTTGGCGCAAATGTCCCGGGGCTGGCGAGCCGAGCTGGACCGTCGCCTCGCCGGGCTGGGCCTGTCCCAGGCGCGTTGGCTGGTGCTGCTGCACCTGGCCCGCTTTGAACAGGCGCCGACCCAGCGTGAGCTGGCCCAGAGCGTCGCCGTTGAAGGCCCGACCCTGGCCCGCTTGCTCGATAGCCTGGAAACCCAGGGACTGGTGCAGCGCCAGGCCGTGGCCGAGGACCGCCGCGCCAAGAAAATCGTGCTCTGCGCGCCGGCCTTGCCGCTGATTGAACAGATCGAAACCATTGCCACGCAGCTGCGTCGGGAGTTGTTTGAAGGCGTTGACGAAGAGGATATGCGGGTGTGCATGCGGGTTCACGGCAGAATCCTGGCCAACCTGGAAAAATCCTGAGGCACATCCCTGACACCAGCTTTTTGAGATTCGCCGGTTAGCGAACTATAACCAGTAGTAAGCGCTCCTAATGGAAGCGTTTGCGCCGAGGTTGGTTCTGGTAATCGAAAGGGATGCCCATGCTTGAAAGTCTGCAGTCCACGTTGCGCAACTGGGTCAACGTGTTGATAGTCGTGGGTGCCCTGGGCTTTCCGGCCCTGGCGTCGGCGCTGGGGCTGGGTGAGATCACGCTTCATTCCGCGCTGAACCAGCCGTTGCGCGCCGATATTGCTTTGGTCGATGCGGCCGGCCTGGGCGAGGGGGATTTGTCGGCCAGCCTGGCGAGTCCGGACGATTTCAGTCGCGCCGGGGTGGAGCGGGTATTTTTTCTCAACAGCCTGCGTTTCACGCCGGTGTTGCGCGGCGAGCGCAGCTTCATCCGGGTGACTTCCAGCAAGCCGGTGGAAGAACCCTTCCTCAATTTCCTGGTACAGCTCAACCAGCCTAACGGCCGGGTGCTGCGCGAATACACCGTGCTGATCGATCCGCCGGGCACGCCAGGGATTGTGCCGGCTATGGACGAGCCTTCCGCTGCGGCCGAAGCGACACCCGCGATCAAGCCGCCACCGGCCACACAAGGCAAGCGCTACACCGTCGTGCAGGGCGACAACCCCTGGATCATCGCCAAACGCCTGCATGACGCCGGCAGCAATGCCTCTGTCAATGAGCTCATGCAGGGCATCCAGGCGCTGAACCCTGGCAGCGAGCGGCTTTCCATCGGTCAGCGCCTGTTGCTGCCCGACTCGGCCATATTGCCGCCTCCCGCCGCAACCCCTTCAACGCCGGCCTCTGTCGCCCCCGACAGCAATGCCGAGCAACTCGCCGCCTCGGTGCTGCAAAACCAGCAACAACAGAAAACCATCGACGAACTTCAAGCTCGGCTTCAGGCCCAGGACGCGGAAATCGCCGGCCAGCGCCAGCAGATCAGCGAGTTGCAGGCGCAACTGGCCCAGGAGCCGCCGGATGCCGTTGCCGCGACAGCGGCGCCAGCGGTAAACGTCGAGCCCACTCCGGTGGTCGAGGCGGCGCCGGCCGACGAGGCAGAGGGCATCGATTGGGTGTGGGTGGCGGGGCTGGTGGGGCTGCTGGGGTTGCTCGTCGTGTTGTTGATTCTTCGCCGTCGGCAACAGCAGGATCTGGCGGATCCGCAGCCGATGTCCGAGCCTCGCGAATTGATCCTGGACGATGACGAACCCGAAACCTACGGGCAATCGGACGCCGAACGCCCTGAAGTCGCCGCGTCGTTCAACAACGGCGATGCGCCTCTCGGCGATGTGCTCGAAGGGGTGGGAATCTACCTGACCTATGGCCGCTTCACCGAAGCGGCGGGCTTGTTGCGCGCCGCGTTGCTGGCGGAGCCGGAGCGTACCGACCTGGGCCTCAAGTTGCTCGACGTGCTGGGCAAGCAGGGCGATGTCATCGGTTTCCAGGCCCAGGAGAACCACCTGCTGGCCCAGGGTATCGATCGCCAGGCGCTGGAAGAAGTCCGCGGGCGCTACCCGAGGATCTCCATGGTTACCGCGGCCGTTGAGACCTCCCTTGATACGCCGCGTGATACGCCGCTTGATGCGCCTGCGCCGACAGAACCCCTGGCACGCATCCCAGAGCCCGAACCGCCCAGTCCCCCCAGCGACGAATTCGAACTGAAGCTCGATAGCTTGTCCATGGAGAACAGCTGGGACCTGACCGACACCCCGCAGGCAGCCGCTGAACCGAAACCCCTGGAAACCTTCGAAACCGGCACCTTGTCGCTCTCGGGGTTCGATGAGCCCGACCTGCAATGGGGCGCGCCTCTGGAAACCGAGTCGTTGGACGATGATTTTCTCGACGGGTTTGCCGACGAAGAGCAGTCGCTGGAGCTGGAGCCGCTGACCGCCGAACCGGAATTCGACTCCCTGTCGCTCGAACCGGTGTCCTTTGAGGCGCAACCCTCGCAGCATTCCGAAAAGCTCGAAGAAGCCCAGAATCGTATCGATGAGGGAGACCTCAAGAGCGCTATTACGCTGCTGGAGGAACTGGTGGAAGAGGGCGACGAGCCGCTCAAGGAGACGGCCCGGGTGCTGCTGGCCGGGATTCGTTGATTACCCCTGTGGGAGCGAGCCTGCTCGCGAAAATGGCGGCAGGATCTCCATGGCTGAACCATCTCTTCGCGAGCAGGCTCGCTCCCACAGGGGGGCTGGTGCATGACGCTAGAACGTCTGCCCCAGATTCAGATACACCGCCTGCTCATCATCGTCGTTGAAGCCGTAACTGAAGTTGAGTGGCCCCAGCGGCGTGTCGAACCCGAGGAAAATACTGGCGGCGTTGATGTAGCCGCTGTCGAATTCATTGTCGTTGTTCCAGGCCCGGCCGCGCTCCAGCGAACCGCCGACATACAGCGGGAAATCCAGCGGCAGGTAGGCGCGCGGCGTGAGCCTGCGGTAGTACACGGCGCGCATCAGGCTCATGTTCTGGCCGGATACCCCGTCTTCACGAAAGCCCGACAGCTGTCGGGCGCCGCCGAGGACGAAACTCGACGTCACGACCTCGGCGGTGTCCAGGGTCCGGCCATAACGACCGCCGAGGATGAAGGTATCCGGGCCGCTGCTCAGGGCCTTGTCCAACCTGAATTCCCACTGGCGATAACGCTGGTCGGAACCTAATCCGGGTTCGTACTGGCGCCAGGACAAGCCGATGTCTTCCCCTTCATGGGGGAAGTAGACGTTGTCCAGCGAGTCGAATGAATACTTGAGCTCGTAGAAGCCTTCGTTGAAGTTTTCGCTGGGCTGGTCGTGATCGCCGATGCGCACGTCCGCCTTGCCCCAGGCCTGGCCGACACCGAAGCGGATTTCCCCGCTGTTGCCGATCTGCCGGCCCAGGTTCAGGCCGAAGCCATAGCGCTCGACCCGATACTGGGCGACCGGGTCGTTATCGAGGATCGACTCGACGTTGCGCGATTCGAATTGTCCGTAGGGCGCGATGAAGTAGCGCGAACCGACGTCCAGCGGCTGGTAGAACTCGCTGTACAGCTCCTGCTTGTCGCCGATCTGCGCCCGTGTCAGCCATTCGGCGCCGAGGCGATTGATACCGTTGACCCGGTAGCTGGCACCGAGGTTGAAAGCGCTGTCGCCGCGCATGTCGTCCGACAGGCTCAGGCCCAGGCGCAGGTAGTCCGTGCCGGTGCGTCGGCCCCGGGCGCTGATCACCAAGGTGTTGTCCGCGCCCTTGTGTACTACGCGGTATTGCACCTGCTCGAAATAATCCAGGCCGTACAAGGTGCCCATGTCGGTTTGCAGCCGACCCAGGTCCAACGGCTCGCCGATCTGTTGACGAACGTAATAGCGGATCACGTCGTCGCCGACTTTCGAATCATTTTCCACCCGTATCGCGGTGATGACCGGCGTGCGTTCGCTGGGGGTGCGCGCCGCCATCAGCTCGGCGTCGGCCGGTTCAGGGCGACGCAGGTGCGCCAGGCGCGCCTCGAGTATCCGGGTGGCGCGGTAACCAGCGTCGATTATTTCCGTGGCGCGGCCGAAATCGGTGGAGCCAAAGCTCGCCAGGGCGGGCTGGATCAGCACGTCGTTGTTTTTCAGCGTCGCCAGTTGTTCCTCCGAGTTGCGGCGGGTCATCAGGGTGGTCGACTGATTCAGCACATCCACCACCGTGACCAATTGCTTGCGGTTACGCAGCGGCGTGCCGATATCGACGACGATGGCCATGTCCACGCCCATTTCCCGGGCCACGTCCAAGGGAATATTGTCGCTCATGCCGCCGTCCACCAGCAGCCGCCCGTCCAGTTCCACCGGGGCGAACACCGCCGGGATCGACATGCTGGCACGGATGACCTTGGGCAGGTGGCCCTTGCGGAACACGACTTTTTCGCCAGTGGCGATGTCGGTCGCCACGGCGCGGAAGGGAATCGGCAGCTTGTCGAAATCCCGGGTATCGCTGGCGTGGGCCAGCAGGCTTTCCAGGAGCAGGGCCAGGTTCTGTCCCTGGATCACGCCCAATGGCAGGCCGAGGCTGCCGTCGTCGCGAAAGCTCAGTTTCTGCTTGACCAGGAAATCCCGATCGTCCTGCTTGCGCCGGAAGGGCACGTCCTTGCGCGGCGGGGCATCGGACAGCGCCTGCTGCCAGTCGATGCCCAGGGCGAGCTTCTCCAGCTCGTCGATCTTGTACCCGGAGGCGTATAGGCCGCCGATCACCGCGCCCATGCTGGTGCCGGCGATCGCGTCGATCTTGATGCCTTGTTCTTCCAGGGCTTTGAGCACGCCAATATGCGCCAGCCCACGGGCCGCGCCGCCGGAAAGTACCAGGCCGATCTTCGGTCGCGGCGCTTCGACCGCGTTGGCGAACAGGGGCAGCAGTAGCAGGAGCAGGCATGGCAGCAGGCGGCGCATCGTCAATCTCGGGGCAGGCGGTCAAAGGCGGTAGTATAACGAGGCCTTTGACCGCAGGAGTTCACCCGCAATGACCGCTCACAAACCGGAAGTCGTCATCACTTACTGCACGCAGTGCCAATGGTTGCTGCGCGCCGCCTGGCTGGCCCAGGAGTTGCTCAGCACGTTTGGCGACGATTTGGGCAAGGTGTCCCTGGTGCCGGGCACCGGCGGGGTGTTCCATATCCGCTGTGACGGTACGCAGGTCTGGGAGCGCAAGGCTGACGGCGGTTTTCCCGAGGCCAAGGTCCTCAAACAGCGGGTCCGCGACCGGATCGACCCGGAGCGCGACCTGGGGCACAACGACCGGGTCCAGTGACTCGTTTCAGTAACCTGGCTCAGTGAGACGAGGCCTGGGCGCCGGCGCTGGATTTTTTCGTGCCGTCGAGCTGGCTCGACACGACGATCGCAACGATGATCAGCGCGCCACCGAGCAGCATGCGCAGCGTCGGGTTTTCATCGAACAGCAGCCAGGCAATGGTGATGCCGTAGACCGGTTCCATGGCGAACACTACCGCCGCGGTGCGCGCCTTGATCACCGCGAGGCTGGCGACGAACAGGCTGTGGGCCAGGCCGGTGCAGAACACCCCGAGCAGGCCGATCCACAACCAGTCGATGGGGCGCACATCGCTCAGTTGTGGCGCGGCCATCGGCAACAGGCATAACCCCACGACCACGTTCTGGCACAGCGCGGCCTGCACCGGCGGTACGTGCGCGGAGCCGGCGCGATTGGTCAGCGACAACAGCGAGAACAACAGTCCCGAAGCCACGGCCCAGAGCAAACCGGTGGTGGCGCCGCTGGCCAGGTCGAAATCCGGTGTGACCAGCACCAGGCCGACGCTCACCAGCACCACCAGGAAAATTTCGTTGGCACGGATCCGCTCGCGGAAAATCAGCCCTTCGAGCAATACGGTGAAGGCCGGGAAACTGGCGAACCCCAGCGTGGCGATGGCCACCCCGGCGACTTTTACCGAGATGAAAAAACTGACCCAGTGTCCGGCCAGCAACAGCCCGCCGAGCAGCAACCGGCGAGCGTCGCGGCCGCGCAGTTTTTGCCAGCGGGTGCGGCTGGCGAACCGGGCAAACACCGCCAGGGCCAGCACGGCGAACACCGCACGGCCAAACACAATGACCGCCGGCGAGGCGGCGGCCAGTTTGCCGAACACGCCGGTCAGGCCAAACATGAGCGCGCCGATGTGCAAGGCGCCGAGGGCGGTACGGGGAGTCATTGCAATCCTTGTTGAGCGGTTGAGCGTCCGGCTATTGAACCCTTTGCCAGCCGCTTCTGTCTGTCGCGAACCTAGCGATTTTTAGCGCGGATCTAGCGCCGAAGCTTGCCCGGCGAAACACCGAACTCGCGCAGCACCGCCGCCGCGAAGGCACTTTGCGAACTGTAGCCAACCTGATGGGCGATTTCGCCGATGGGCAGGTTTGAGTCTCGCAACAGTCCCACGGCCTTGTGCAGGCGGCGGCTGCGGATGTATTCCATTGGCGTCTGCCCGCGTTCGGCGACGAAGCGCGCATGCAGGCGCGCGCTGGAAAGCCCGGCGACCCGCGCCAGGTCCGCCACTTGCAGCGGATAGGCCGCGTGCTGGTCGATATGAGCGTCCAGCGCGGCATAGGGCAGGCGCCGGCTGCCGCTCGTTTGCTGGCGGGTGCCGTTGAGGCTGGCCAACAGCAGCACCGCGCCTTGCTGGGCGATCAGCGGATCGTCCACCGGACTGCCCGCGAGCCAACTTACCAACTGGCTCTGCCCCGTATCCAGGGGCAGGCGGATATTGCGGTCGAGCAAGCGCCGGCTGGCATCGGCGTGATCGCCCAGGCACTGCCCGACCCAGTCATCATCAGGCACATCCAGCACCAGGCAACGGCTGCCCTGGGGGCTGCCGCAGGCGTGATGGGCGCCGGCGGGTACCACCACGAAACTCTGCTGCACCACCTGGCTGCCACGCCCTTCGACTTCGAAGTCCAGCGCGCCGGACAAGCCGAACACCAGCTGCGCATGATCGTGGCTGTGGACAATCAGATCGTGGCTGTAGTGGCGTAGCGTGAGGATCGGTCTCATCGCGGTCTCCCGTGGCAGGCGGCCAGTCTACACCGAGGGCGCGCCGCCTCGCGCTGTCATGCAACCGACGTATTAGTGTCATGGGCCATTAACCGCTGGGGTGCACTGTGGTGAAAACGATCAGAGGGTTGCCCAATGACCAGCGCCGAGCTCGCCAGGCCCAGCCGCAAACAGCGTGTCCGCACCCTGTGGATTTCCGACGTTCACCTGGGTACGCGAGATTGCCAGGCCGAGCACCTGTCGCACTTTCTCAAGGGCTATCACGCCGACAAGGTCTACCTCGTGGGCGATATCATCGACGGCTGGAAACTGCGCAGTGGCATGTATTGGCCCCAGGCCCATACCAACGTCATTCGTCGCCTGCTGACCATGAGCAAGCGCGGCACCGAGGTGATCTATGTCACCGGCAACCATGACGAATTCCTGCGACGCTATTCGAAGCTGATCCTGGGCAACATTCAACTGGTGGACGAAGCGGTGCATGTCACCGCCGATGGTCGACACCTGCTGGTGATCCATGGCGACCAGTTCGATGTGATTACCCGTTATCACCGTTGGTTGGCCTTTCTTGGGGATTCGGCCTACGAGTTCACCCTGACCCTCAATCGCTGGCTCAATCATTGGCGGGCCCGTTACGGCTACGGTTACTGGTCGCTGTCGGCGTACCTCAAGCACAAGGTCAAGACCGCCGTCAGCTTCATCAGCGACTTTGAAGAAGCCATCGCCCATGAATGTGTGAAGCGTGAATTGCATGGCGTGGTGTGCGGGCACATCCACCATGCCGAGATTCGCACGGTGGGCGGGGTGGAGTACCTCAACTGCGGCGATTGGGTCGAGTCGTGCACGGCGCTGATCGAGCATTGGGACGGCTCGATCGAGCTCTATCGCCTGGCGGACGCCCAGGCGCGCGAAGCGCTGGTCAAGGCTGAGTTGAAAGTGACTGAGCCTGCTTGAACTTTAAACGTTTAGTGCAGAGGAGCTTTTGTGGCGAGGGAGCTTGCTCCCGCTGGGCTGCGAAGCAGTCCTAAGAATAATCACTGGATCCGTGATCATTCAGGCACACCGAGAGGGGGCTGCTGCGCAGCCCAGCGGGAGCAAGCTCCCTCGCCACAGGGAAGTGTGTTTTTCACGTTTCGGCCATCGCCGCCTTGTAGATTGATTGCTTCGGTGCCGCAAACAGCCTTTCCAGCATGGGTTCGAAGAAACTCAGGGGCAGCGTGTCGTACTCGGGATCGAACGCCGCGGCGTCGTATTCTGCGCAGAAATCGATCGTCGCCTGGTACTGCGGGTGCTCCCTAAACTGCTCGCGCAGGTGCCGGTCCATGCCCAGGTGATGGAAGAAGTAGTAGCCCTGGAATATCCCGTGTTTTTCCACCATCCACAGGTTCTCGGCGCTGACGAACGGCTTGAGGATCGCCGCCGCGATGTCCGGATGGTTGTACGAACCCAGTGTGTCGCCAATATCGTGGAGCAGGGCGCAGACCACGTACTCCTCGTCTCGCCCGTCGCGGTAGGCACGGGTGGCGGTTTGCAGGGAGTGGGTCAGGCGATCCACGGGGAAACCGCCGAAGTCGCCATCGAGCAATCTCAGGTGGGTCAGAATCCGGCCCGGCAACTGCCGCGCGTAAGCGCTGAAGTCGGCGGCGATGATTGCCCAGTCTTCCCGGCTGCCGTCCTGCATGTGGGTGAAGCGCGCGTGAGACGTCATCGGCAATCTCCTTAGAACGCCACCTTGCCCAGCAGCATGTCGCGGTACATGACGAAGTCGCCGAGCAGACTGTAGAGAGGGTGTTGGAAAGTCGCAGGGCGGTTTTTTTCGAAGAAGAAGTGCCCGACCCAGGCGAAGCCGTAGCCGGCCACCGGCAGCGCAACCCACAGCCACCAGGCGCCGACGACGAGGGCCAGGGCGAAAACCAGGATGACCAGAGAGGTGCCGATGAAGTGCAGGCGCCGGCAGGTGCTGTTGCTGTGTTCGCTGAGGTAATACGGGTAGAACTCGGCGAAGGTGTTGAATCGTTTGGTGTTTTCCAAGAATGCAGGCTCTTTGGTTATTGTTCTGATATTTGAAGTCTAGAGCTACCAAACGCAACAGCCAGTGACAATCAGCGCCACTTTAGTATCCTTCGCAAATCCAGCCGTACCCTGCGGCTCGTCATGCAAGCAAAACGTCATGAGCGAACGAACGACTTCTTCAAGCTGGGCGATGGGGATTGTCAAGGCGTTGGAAATGGACGGCCTGGACTGTCGAGCGCTGTTCAAGCAACTGGCGCTGGATTTTGCTGCGCTGGAAGATCCCGACGCGCGCTTTACCCAGGACTCGATGACTCGGCTCTGGCAATTGGCGGTGGCTCGCTCCGGCAACCCCGCCATCGGCCTGAACATGGGCAAGGTGGTACGCCCGGCATCGTTCCATGTGGTCGGTTACGCATTGATGTCCAGTCGCACGCTGGTCGAAGGCTTCCAGCGGCTGGTGCGCTACCAGCGGATCATTGCCGAAAGCGCCGACTTGAGTTTTCGTCATCTGGAGGAGAGCTATGGGCTGATTCTCACCGTGCATGGCGATCACCTTCCGCCGACCCGGCAAAGTGCCGAAGCCTCCCTGGCCTGCGCGCTGTCCTTGTGCAGTTGGTTGACCGGACGCACCTTGCATCCGGTAAAGGTACTGTTCCAGGGTTCCGAACCCGTTGACCTGGCACCGTATCAACAGGCTTTTGGCGCGCCACTGGTGTTCGATGCTCCCTACGACGCGCTGATTTTCCAGCAGGAAGACATGGAGGCGCCGCTGCCCACGGCCAACGAGGCCATGGCGCAGCTCCACGATCGGTTTGCCGGCGAATACCTCGCGCGTTTTTCCGGAAGCCGCGTGACCCACCAGGCGCGGCAGGTGCTCTGCCGGCTGCTGCCCCGGGGCGAGCCCAAGCGGGACGTGGTCGCGCAGACCCTGCACTTGTCGCAACGTACCTTGCAGCGGCGCTTGCAGGATGAGGGCACGAGTTTCCAGAACTTGCTGGACGATACGCGCCGCGAACTGGCCGAGCAGTACCTGGCGCAGCCGACCATGACGCTGCTGGAAGTGGCTTATCTGTTGGGGTTTGCCGACCCGAGCAATTTTTTCCGGGCCTTTCGGCGCTGGTTCGGGACCACGCCCGGCGAATACCGGGCGCGGGCTGTAGCGACGCCGGTCAGTGACGCCAGAACGCCGGAATACACAGCACGAACACCGTGATGATCTCCAGCCGGCCGAGCAGCATGCCGCCGGAAAGAATCCACTTGGCGGCATCCGGCAGCGGGGCGAAGTTGCCGGCCGGGCCGATGGTCTCGCCAAGCCCCGGGCCGACACCGGACACGGTACTGGCCGCGCCGGTCAGTGCCGTCATCCATTCGACGCCCAGCAGCGACAGCAGCAGCGCGATCACGCAGATGGTGATGGCGAAGAAGAACGAGAATGTCAGGATCGACCGGACGATTTCTTCGTCGAGGCGGTGACCGTTGTATTTCTGCTTGATCACCGCGCGCGGGTGAATCAGTTGGTTAAGGTTGGCCCGAAGCAGGATGTAGGCGACCTGGAAGCGGAAAATCTTGATCCCGCCGGCGGTCGAACCCGAGCAGCCGCCGACGAAACCCAGGTAGAAGAACAACATCAGCGAGAAATTGCCCCACAGGCTGTAGTCGCCCAAGGCAAAACCGGTGGTGGTGACGATGGACGTCACGTTCAGCGCCACGTGCCGCAGGGCGTCGAGCCAATGCAGGTCGGTGGTGGCCCAGTACCAGGTGCCGAGCACCAGCCAGGTGACCAGCAGCACGCCGATCAGCCCCTGGACTTGCTGGTCCTTGATCAGCGCCCGGCGGTTGCCGCGCAGGGTCGAGACGTAGAGGGCAAACGGCAGGCTGCCGAGGATCATGATGACAATGGCGACCCAATGCACGGCCGGTTGCGTCCATTTGGCCAGGGACAGGTCGGAGGTGGAAAAACCGCCGGTGGAAATGGCTGACATCGAATGGTTGATCGCATCGAACAGACTCATCCCGGCCCACCACAGTGCCAGCGTGCCGAGAATGGTGATGCCGACGTAGGAGGCCACGATCAGCCGCGCCACCATGTGCGAGCGCGGCATGACTTTCTCCGAGCGATCGGATGATTCGGTCTGGAACAGCCGCATGCCGCCGATGCGCAGCAACGGCAGAATCGCCACCGCCATGCCGATGAAGCCGATACCGCCGAGCCAGTGCAGCAGCGAGCGCCACATCAGGATCCCCGGCGACATCGTGTCCAGGCCGCTGAGGACCGTTGCGCCAGTGGCGGTGATGCCCGACATGCTTTCGAAAAAAGAATCGGTGTAGCTGATGTGCTGAGTCAGCAAGAACGGCAGCGCGGCAAAGACACACACCACCAGCCAACTGCTGACCGTCAGCAGGTACATGTCCCGGGGGCGCAGGTGGATGTGCTCGGGGCGTCCGGGAAGAATCAACGCGAGGCCGGCGACAAAGGTAATCATGCTCGACCAGAGGAATGATGGCAGGTCGCTGGTGCGTTCGTAGATCAGCAACGTGGCCATCGGCACGATCATGAAGATCGCCAGGGTGATCAGGAAGATGCCGATGATGAAACCAATGATCCGCAGGGTCGGCAACGCCATGAAGTCCGCTCGGGCTGATAGGGGAAAGGGCGCCATTCTACCTGTGACAAGCGGCATGTAAACCGGCGCCCGGCGCTGCTTGCAACTGAATTTGCACTAACGAACTGGCGGCACAAGCCACTAGAATAGCCGAACATTTTTCCAGGAGGTCGCCGATGCAGGCTCTCGACGCTTTGCTCAACCGTGTTTCCGTTCCGCGTCTGGTGGACCCTGCGCCCACGCCCGAACAACGCCAGGTCATGTTCGCCGCAGCGATGCGTGCGCCGGATCATGGCCAACTGCGCCCGTGGCGTTTCCTGACCGTCGAAGGCGAAGCACGTCACCGCATGGGTGAGCTGCTGGCCGAGGCGGCACGCTTCAATGATCCGCTGGTGCCGGAAGCCGTGGTGGAGAAGGCCCTTAACGGCCCATTGCGCGCGCCCTTGGTCGTGGTGGTGATCGCGCGATTGCAGGACCATTTCAAGATTCCCAAGCCTGAGCAATTGCTGGCAGCCGGCTGCGCGGCCCATGGGATTTTACTGGCCGCTTATGCCCAGGGCGTTGGCGGGGTGTGGCGTACCGGGGAATTGGCCTATTCGCCCCACGTCGCGCGGGGGCTGGGGCTTGAAGAAGGGGAGGAGGTGATCGGCTTCCTTTACCTGGGTACACCGCAGAAAGAGGCGCGCGCGGCGCCGCAGGAAGATATCGGGCAGTTTGTGCAGGAATGGAACGGGCCACAGGCATAAACCCTGGCGTTGCTTTCGTGGCGAGGGAGCTTGCTCCCGCTGGGCTGCGCAGCAGACCCAGAAGGCGGCAACGCAATCCTTCAGACGGAACGCGTTAGCCTATTTACAACGGCTGCGCCGCCGAGCGGGAGCAAGCTCCCTCGCCACAACGGCAATAGCCCGCTGGGTTAACGGCAAACATCCGCAATCGCCAGCGCCAGCGCATCCAGGCGCGTCGCGTCGATGCCGGCCACGTTGGCCCGGCCGGTGCCGACCATGTAGACGCTATGGCGCTCGCGCAGTTGCCCGACCTGTTCCGGCGAGAGTCCGGTGTAGGAAAACATACCGCGTTGCACCCCCATATGGGCGAAGCGTTCGCGCAGACCGTGGGGTTCGAGCGCTTCCAGCAGGCCGCTGCGCAACTGCGCGATGCGCAGGCGCATGGCTTCCACTTCATCTGCCCACAGGCCTTTCAACAGCGGATCGCCAAGGATCGTCGCAACCACCGCCGCACCATGGTCCGGTGGCGTCGACCACAAGTTGCGAGCGATGTTCGCCAGTTGACTGCGGATGTCGATCAGTTTCTCCCCATCGCGCGCGCAGACGATCAGCGCACCGGTGCGGTCGCGATAAAGACCGAAGTTCTTCGAGCATGAGCTGGTGATCAGTACTTCGGGCAGCGCTTCGGCGAACAACCGCACAGCCCAGGCGTCCTGCTCCAGCCCGTCGCCAAAGCCCTGGTAGGCGAAGTCGATCAGCGGCAGCAGGTCGCGGCTGCGCATTACGTCGAGCACCTGGCGCCATTGTTCATGGGTCAGGTCGAAACCGGTGGGGTTGTGGCAACAGGCGTGCAGCAGCACCACGTCACCCTTTGGCACCTGGCTCAGGGTTGCCAGCATTGCCTCGAAATCCAGGCGGTTGTCGGCACCGACGTAGGGGTAGTGGCTGGCCTTGACGCCGGCGGCGGCGAAAATGGTCTCGTGGATTGGCCAGGTCGGGTTGCTCAGCCAGACGCCACGGCCCGGCAGGCACTGGGCGATGAAGTCGGCGCTCAAGCGCAGGGCGCCGGTACCGCCCGGCGTCTGGGTGGCGCCGGCGCGTTTATCGGCGAGCAGCGGCGAGTCTGCTCCGAGCACCAGTTGATTGATCAACCGGCCGAACGCGGCGTCACCATGGCCACCGATGTAAGTCTTGGTGAACTGACGGTCTACCAGTTGCTGTTCGGCCTGTTTCACTGACTGGAGAATCGGCGTCAGGCCCTGGGCATCCTTGTAGACACCCACGCCCAGGTCGAACTTGCCAGGATTGCTGTCCGCCCCGTAGGCCTCCATCAGGCCGAGGATCGGGTCGCCGGGCACGCGGCCGATGGCATCGAAATGCATTACTTGCGGCCCTCGGCAGTCTTGGCGACGTCGTCGGTACGGGCGGCCATGATGAAGTCGTTGCGGTGCAGACCCTTGATGGAGTGGCTCCACCAGGTCACGGTGACTTTGCCCCACTCGGTGAGCAGGCCGGGGTGATGCCCTTCAGCCTCGGAGATTTCGCCGACCGCGTTGGTGAACGCCAGGGCATGCTTGAAATTCTTGAACAGGAAAACCTTTTCCAGCTGCATCACGCCGTCGCGCACTTCGATGTTCCAGTCGGGGATCTGCTTGATCAGGATCGGCAGTTCTTCGTCGCTGACCTGCGGGGCATCGGCGCGGCAGGCTTCGCAATGGGCTTGGTTCAGAGTGTTCATGGTGTGTTCCCGGATCGAATATTTGGAAAACGTCGATGCGCCCACGCTAAAGCAAAGCCGCGTGGCGCAACAGACTCAATTGAAAGCAAAAGTAGCGGTTCACGCCGCTTTCGGTGGAAATTTCGGCGCGTGCAGGCCCAGTTCCCGGCCGCGCCCGACCATGCCCATGATGTCCTCGTGGGCCAGGTCGAACAGGCGCTTGAGCTCGGGCAGGACGAAATACACCGGCTGCAGGATGTCGATGCGATACGGCGTGCGCATGGCCTCCAGCGGGTCGAAGGCTTGATGCTCCGGCTCGTCCGACAGGCAATAAACGGTTTCCTTGGGGGAGGACAGGATGCCGCCGCCGTAGATGCGCCGACCGTGCGGGGTGTCCACCAGGCCGAACTCGATGGTCATCCAATAGAGGCGCGCCAGGTAAACGCGTTCTTCCTTGGAAGCCTGTAGGCCAAGTTTGCCGTAGGTGTGGGTAAATTCAGCGAACCATGGGTTGGTCAGCAACGGGCAGTGGCCGAAGATCTCGTGGAAAATATCCGGCTCTTGCAGGTAGTCGAGTTCTTCACGGGTACGAATAAACGTCGCGACCGGAAACTGTTTGCTGGCGAGCAGTTCGAAGAACGTCTGGAACGGAATCAGCGCCGGTACCCGGGCGACTTGCCAGCCCGTGGTCGCGCCGAGCACCTTGTTGATTTCCCCCAGTTGCGGGATGCGGTCGTGGGGCAGGCCAAGCTTGTCGATGCCGTCCAGGTATTCCTGGCACGCACGGCCTTCAATGACTTTCAACTGGCGGGTGATCAGCGTGTTCCACACCGCGTGTTCTTCGGCGGGGTAGTCGATAAAACCTTGCGCATCGGGCTCGCGGGCCACGTATTGCGTCTGCTTCATGCTGCTCTCCTGCTGATATCCCTCAAGGGAAGACTTGTTTTTTGTTATGTCCAGCGATGCATTAGAGATAACTCGAAGCGGGAGCGGGTGCAGCAGGTCGATTCAAGATTGAAAGGCTTATCTGCGGCAATTCTGTAAACTTTTCGTTACGTATTTGCGGGTATCGCCGCTTTGAAGGGATAGCAGGCTGTAAAAGGTCCTACAACTGTCACATAATCTTGACGGCTATTTGCGCTGTTGCGCCGAAAAAACTTGTGGCGAGGGAGCTTGCTCCCGCTGGGGCGCGAAGCGGCCCCTGTTTTGGGTCTGCTGCGCAGCCCAGCGGGAGCAAGCTCCCTCGCCACAGAGGGGCTGGAATGGCGCGCTTTTCTATCTCATATGCACCTGGGTCCTCTTATGCGCATCAAAGTCCATTGCCAGAATCGCATCGGTATCCTGCGGGACATCCTCAACCTGCTGGTGGAATACGGCATCAACGTCGCTCGTGGCGAAGTGGGGGGCGAGCACGGCAATGCGATCTACCTGCACTGTCCGAACCTGATCAATATCCAGTTCCAGGCGTTGCGTCCGAAGTTCGAAGGGATCGCCGGGGTATTCGGCGTCAAGCGGGTAGGGCTGATGCCCAGCGAGCGTCGGCACATGGAGCTCAACGCCTTGCTCGGCGCTCTCGAGTTTCCGGTGCTGTCCATCGACATGGGCGGCTCTATTGTCGCGGCCAACCGGGCGGCGGCGCAGTTGCTCGGGGTGCGGGTCGACGAAGTGCCCGGCATCCCGCTGTCCCGCTACGCCGAGGATTTCGATTTGCCGGAGCTGGTGCGCGCCAACCAGTCGCGTATCAACGGGCTGCGGGTCAAGGTCAAGGGCGATGTGTTCCTGGCGGACATCGCCCCGCTGCAGTCGGAGCACGACGACAGCGAAGCCATGGCCGGCGCGGTGCTGACCCTGCACCGCGCCGACCGGGTCGGCGAGCGTATCTACAATGTGCGCAAGCAGGAGCTGCGCGGCTTCGACAGCATTTTCCAGAGTTCGAAAGTGATGGCGGCAGTGGTTCGCGAGGCACGGCGCATGGCCCCGCTGGACGCGCCGCTGCTTATAGAAGGTGAGACCGGCACCGGCAAGGAACTGCTGGCCCGCGCCTGTCACCTGGCCAGTCCGCGCGGGCAGTCACCGCTGATGGCGCTCAACTGCGCCGGGCTGCCGGAGTCCATGGCCGAGACCGAGTTGTTCGGCTATGGCCCCGGGGCCTTTGAAGGCGCCCGGGCCGAAGGCAAGCTCGGCCTGTTGGAGCTGACCGCGGGAGGCACGTTGTTCCTCGACGGCGTTGGGGAAATGAGCCCGCGCCTGCAAGTGAAGCTGCTGCGCTTCTTGCAGGACGGATGTTTTCGTCGCGTCGGCAGTGACGAAGAGGTCTACCTGGATGTCCGGGTGATCTGCGCGACCCAGGTCGACTTGTCCGAACTCTGCGCCCGAGGGGAATTCCGTCAGGATCTGTACCACCGCTTGAACGTGCTTTCGTTGCACATCCCACCGCTGCGCGAATGCCTCGATGGGCTGGAGCCATTGGTGGAACATTTTCTCGACCAGGCCAGCCGTCAGATCGGCTGTCCGCTGCCAAGGCTTGCCCCGGCGGCGATGGAACGTCTCAGCCACTACCATTGGCCAGGCAACGTCCGGCAGTTGGAAAACGTGCTGTTCCAGGCCGTTTCCCTGTGCGACGGCGCAAAGGTCAAGGCCGAGCACATCCGCCTGCCGGACTACGGCGTGCGCCAACCCCTTGGCGACTTTTCCCTGGAGGGTGGGCTGGACGAGATCGTCGGGCGTTTCGAGAAAGCGGTGCTGGAGCGCTTGTACTCCGAACACCCGAGCAGTCGCCAGCTGGGCAAGCGGTTGGGGGTTTCCCATACGACTATTGCCAATAAGCTGCGCGAGTATGAGGTGGGCAAGACCGAGCCCTAGCGCGCAACCACAGCGGGCGGGGCGCGCTCGCTGGCAGCAGCTGGTATGAGATTTGCTGTATCCCGTCCTGTCCCCCGCTTATTCATGTTCGGTGGCGATTTTTTGACAGGGCAGAGCCCCCGGTTTCCGCTGCGTACGTGAGGTTCAGGATGCATAAGAAAATAGCTGTGGTGCAGTCGAACTACATTCCCTGGAAGGGGTATTTCGACATGATCCGCAGCGTCGATGCGTTCATCCTCTATGACGACGTCCAGTACACCCGCAACGACTGGCGCAACCGCAACAAGATCAAGACTGCCCAGGGCGAGCATTGGCTGAGCATCCCGGTCACGACGAAGGGCCGTCTCGGCCAGTTGATCAATGAAGCCCAGGTCAGCAGTCCGGATTGGGCCGCCGCGCACTGGAAGACCATCGAGCAGAGCTACCGGCGCGCGGCGTGTTTTGCGCAGATGGAGGCGCCAATTCGCGCGCTCTACGAGCAGGCTGCCGACTTTACCCACCTGACCCGCATCAATCAGCTGTTCATTGCCGGCTTGTGTCCCCTGTTGGGCATTCATACACCGCTCTACCGTTCCGAGGAACTGGGTGGTGTGGCGGGCAAGAATGAGCGCCTGATCCACCTCTGCCAGACCCTTGGCGCCAGCGAATACCTCTCGGGACCCGCGGCCAGTCATTACCTCGACGAAGCCGCCTTTGCCGCCAGCGGTATCGAGATTTCGTATATGACCTATACCGGCTATCCCGAATATCCGCAGGTTTACGGCGACTTCCAGCATGCAGTCAGTGTCATCGACCTGTTGTTCAACACCGGCGCGGATGCATCGGCTTTTCTGGGGAAAGGCGCTGCCTGACGGTGCCTTTGCCAGTGACACCCTTTTGATTTGATTCTGGAGATTGCACCCGATGTCGAACCTCGCGCAGCTGGACGCTCATTCGCTCGAACAGGCGTTGGCGCGTCTACGGCTGATGTATGCCAAACCCGAGCATCCATACTACTTCCTGGCACCTGCCTACCGGGAATCGTCGTCGGGCGTCGTCTCGCTGCACTACCTCTGCCATATGCTCAACCTCAGTGGTCGCGAGGCCTACATCTGCGGCACTGAAGTGGTTAATCCAGACCTCAAGACACCGGTGATCAGCTCCGCGATCAAGCAGCGCCATATTGCAGCGGGCAAGGTGCCGATCGCGGTCTATCCCGAAGTGTTCCCGGGCAATCCGCTCAACTGTTCGGTGGTGGCGCGTTTCCTGCTCAATTTCGAAGGCTTCCTCACGGGAAAAGGCATGGACGCCGCGCCCAACGATTTGTTTTTCTATTACGCAGCCAGGCTCGCCGAACACCGTGGCGACCCTGACGGCGACCTGTTGTGCCTGCCAGCGATCGATATCGAAATGTTCTCGACTGTCGGCGCTGGAGCCGAGCGTAAGGGCAGCTACCTCTACCAGAACCGCCACCCGCTGGATCAGATCGATTACTCGCGGCTGCCAGCGGATATCCGTCTGCTGAGCATGGCCAATCCTTTGTCGCTGCCCGAGCTGGCCAAGGTTCTGCGCAGCGCAGAGGTGATGTACAGCTACGAGTGGTCGATGACGTGCGTGATGGCCGTGCTGTGCGGTTGCCCAGTGATCTTCATCCCAGGGCACGGTGTCGACCAGCCACTGCTCGACAACAGTTTCTTCGGCAGTGTCGGCTTTGCCATGTCCGATCAGCCGGACGCCTTGGAGCATGCCCGTGCAGGCCTCGGTGAGGCCTTGCACCGCTACGTTGAACGCACCGCCTCTTTCTGGCAGCAGTTGGACGTGTTTATCACGAAAACCCAGGCAACCGCCTCCCGAGAAGCGGTTGGCAACCGTCTGGGCGCGCTTGACTGGTTGCGCCAACGCTACCCGACGGCGCAGCAATTACGCCTGGTCAATGAGCGCTTGGCGAACGCGGCGGCGCCTGGCTTCACGGTCCTGGTCCGCGATAACGGCAATCAGTTGGCGCTGGCTCACACCCTCGACAGCCTGGATCGCCAGTTGTACCAGCGCATCCATGTGTGTGTGACGGGGGATGTTGATCCGGTGCGTGCCAACGTCCAGTGGTTGGCCTGTGATCCGCGGCAACCGGCGGCAGCGATTAATGGCTTGCTCGAAGGCATCCAGACCGATTGGTTCCTGCTGGTTGATGCGGGCGAGGAGTTCACCGCCGCGGGGCTGCTGGTGACGGCTCAGAATCTGCTGGATGCGCCTGACAGCTGCCTGGCGGTGTACGCCGACGAGGCACTGCGTATGAGCGGAGTGGTCGACCTGTCGTTGCGGCCCGACCTGAACCTGGATCTGCTCCTGGCGTTTCCGGCCGGGCTTTGCCGTCATTGGATGTTCCGTCGTGAGGCGCTGGTGCGCTTGAGCGGTTTTGACCCTGCCTGCGGTGAAGCTTTTGAACTGGCCTACCAATTGCGCCTGATCAGCGAGCAAGGGCTGGGCAGCATTGGCCACGTCAGCGAACCCCTGTTGATCGCCAACGAGGTGCGCCAGGCGGAATGCGCCGATGAGCGCGCGGTCATCGACGCGCATCTCAAGGCGCGTGGCTACGCTCAGGCGCGAGCCGTTGCACTGGACAACGCGCCGGGTCGTTATCGTATCGATTACGGTCACGAGCGGCAGGCTTCGGTCAGTATCCTGATCTACCTGGAAGGCCAGTTGGGGAATTTCCAGCGCTGCCTGGAAAGCCTGCTGACGCAGACTGATGCGGTGGATTTCGAGGTCTTGCTGATTGAGCCGGGCAACGACGATCCCGCCTTGCTGGAGTGGCTGGGCCTGGTCGAGCAAATGGGCGCAGGCCGTTTCCAGGCGTTGCGTTTCATGCCGGGGCAGTCCCGTGCGGCGATGTGCAATGCGGCGGCCCAAGAGGCACGCGGCGAGTACCTGCTCTGGCTCGATGCGCAAAGCGCTGTGCTTGAGCCGGGTTGGTTGCAAGCCTTGCTCAATCACGCCCAGCGCCCGGAAGTCGGCGCGGTGGGCGGCACCTTGCAGGATAGCCAGGGGCGCCTACGCCAGGCGGGTCTGGTGTTGGGGCTGGGTGGCATTGTCGGTCGGGCTTTTGCAGGCTTGTCAGCCCAGGCCGAGGGTTACATGGGCCGGCTCGGGCTTGAGCAGAACTGCTCCGCGGTCGGCGGCGAATGCCTGATGCTGGGGCGAACGCTGTTCCTTGAGGCCGGTGGTTTCGATACCGATCCGCTGTTGGCGCCCTGGACGAATGTCGACCTGTGCCTGAAGTTGCAGCAGGCCGGTTACCTGAACGTCTGGACGCCTTACGCACGACTGTTGATGGACGCTTTGCCAGACACCACCCGTGCCAACAGCGAGCAGGAAGAGGCGTTGTTCGCCCGCTGGTTGCCGCAGCTGGCCCGCGACCCGGTCTACAACGCCAACTTTTCGCTGCGCACAGGCGAAGGTTTTGTCCGCGAGAACAAGGACCTGTGTTGGTACCCGCTGCAAGGCAGCGTGCCGAGGGTGCTGGTGTGTGTCACTGACCAGCAGGTGGGGGCTTATTCGCGACTGGTCCAGCCCTTCAGCACATTGGTTGAAGCGGGCCAGGTCGAAGGCGCGGCTGTTTCAAGCCTGCTGTCGCCGGTGGAGATCGAGCGTCTGGCTCCGACCACCGTGGTTTTGCAGCGTCCGCTGGATGATGCCGGGTTGCTGGCCCTGAGCCGTCTGAGAGCGTTCTCCAAGGCATTCACCGTCTACGACCTGGACGGTTATCTGCCGCAGATGGAATTGAAGGGTGATTACTCCGCCGATGAGCTGCTCGAGCGCCTGCGGTTCGGGATGATGCAGGCTGATCGGGTGCTGGTGCCCACACCTGAGCTGGCCGAACTGTTGCAAGGCCAGCACGACGACATCCGTGTGCTGGAAACCCTGTTGCCGGCCGCCTGGGGGCGTGTACAAGGCAAGCGACGCATCGGCGCCAAGCCGCGCCTGGGCTGGCTGGGTGGCAAGGATGCCGAGTTGCTGGCCGGGGTGCTGCCTGCGTTCGCTGGCGAAGTGGATTTCGTGGTGCTGGGTGACTGCCCCGTGGCACTGCAACCTTTCCTGAAGGAGCTGCACCCGAGTGTCGCGCAGCAGCAATTGGCGACGGCCCTGGCCGCGTTGAACCTGGATCTGGCGCTGGTGCCCATGGCGCAAACATTGGGCAACGCCTGTTCCGGGGACCTGCGTGTCCTGCAGCATGCCGCTTGCGGCCATCCGGTCATTTGCAGCCGGGTGCCGGGTTTTATCGGCGGTGAGGTGTTGCCGCTGTCCCGGGTGAGTAACGAGGCGCAAGACTGGATCCGCACCATTCGCTTGCATCTGGATGACCGCGAGGCCTCTGCGACCCTGGGGGACGCCTTGCAGTCGAGCGTGCGTGCGCAGTGGCTGCTCGAAGGCGAGCGCCTGGATGCCTGGCGCCGAGCCTGGTTAGCCGATTGATCTCTATTAATTATGACCTTGGTCACTCAGCGGAGAGCATGTGACATGAGCAACGATCTCGATACCTTCATCGCAGCCTACAGCGACAGCTTTGGCTACGCGTACGACAACAACATCATTCTTAACTGGTATCCCCAACGCATCATGGCGCTGTGTACCCAGGCGCAAAGCCTGCTGGAGCTGGGTGTAGGCCATGGTTTCAGCACCCAGCGCTTTTCGCAGTTCTTCAGTGAGCACACAGTCATCGATGGTTCTGCCTCGGTCATCGCCCAGTTCAAGACCCAATACCCGGACAATGCGGCCGAGATCGTTGAAAGTTATTTCGAGACATTTGACACCGACAAGCGTTTCGATCTGATCGTGATGGGTTTTATCCTTGAACATGTCGATGATCCACAGACTGTACTGCAACGGTTCAAGCGTTTTCTTGCCCCCGGTGGTCGTTGCTTCGTGCTGGTTCCCAACGGCGAGTCCCTGCATCGGCGATTCGGTCATGCTGCCGGGCTGCTTGGCGACATGACGGCGCTGGGCGGTGGTGATCTTGAGCTGGGTCATGTGCGCAGCTACTCACTACAGACCCTGACCGCGGAGCTTGAAGCCGCCGGGCTCCAGGTTGTGCGCAAGGAAGGCGTATTTCTCAAACCCTTCACCACTGGGCAATTGAAAGAGCTGAACTTGAGCCCGGACATCATCCAGGCCATGTGCACCGTGGGTATCGATTATCCAGAGCTGTGTTGTGCAATGATGCTGGAAGCGACAGTCGCGCCGTCATGAAAAGCCTGGTCATAGGGAGTACTTCGGTCATCGGCAAGGCCATCGCCCAGGCGTTGTCGCGCCATGGCCCGGTCAAATTGGCGGGGCGCCGAGACGCCGATATTGCCTTTGACTTGAATAGCCAGCAGCCCTGCGCCTGCGACGAGCGCTTCGACGTGGTTGTGCTGGCAGCGGCTGATTTCGGCGGCAGCCAGCCAGATGATCTGATTCGCGCCGAACGGGTCAACAGTGCCGGTGCATTGGCTGCCTGTCGCCTGGCCGAACAATGTGGGGCGCATCATTTCATTCTGCTGTCGTCGCGTTGGGCCAGCCATCAGCCGACGGATCCCTACTTTGGCATCTATTCGCTTTCCAAACGCCATGCTGAAGAAGTGACGAGCCTGTATTGCCAGGAACGGGGCATGGCATTGAGCATCCTGCGCATCAGCCAGGTCTACGACAGCGGCGAGCAGTGCCGGCCGCACCAACCGTTGTTATACGCTATCGCCGACAAGGCTCAGGCGGGGCAAACCGTCCAGTTGTATGGGAAGAACGACGCCAGGCGCAACTACCTGCATCTGAGTGACCTCGCCGAGGTCTGCGGGCGGGTGGCGGAGAAAGGCATTGTTGGCCTGTACAACTGCGGCCATCCAGAATCTCCGCGTCTTTCCGAAATCGCCCAGGCCGCATTCGAGGCGTTTGGCAACCCGCTGGATGTGCGCTTCCTGCCAGACAAAAGCGACATCCCCGATCTGCCGCCCTTCGTCTGCGCCCATGACCTGTACGAACAAATAGGTTTCACTCCGAGAGTAGATGTTCGCCAAGGCTTCGAGTTGATGAGAGCGCAGCGGGAGAATCTGTCATGAAGACCGTCATGGTGACGGGCGTAGGCGCCATCATGGGCTACGGCCTGCTCAAGTCGTTGCGTGCGGCGGACCCTTGCGTGCACCTGGTCGGCACCGATATCTACGACGACGCGGTTGGTCGCGGCTGGAGCGATGTGTTCGTGCAGGCCCCGTTGACCTCCGCCCCGGAGTACGGCCGATGGCTGGGCGAGACACTGGCCGGGCACCAGGTGGATCTGCTGATCCCGGGGATCGAACAGGACATCCACTGGCTCTCCGACAACCGAGCGTTATTGGCCACATTCGACTGCCAGGTGGTGCTCAACACCCAGAACCTGATTGAGCTTTCCAGGGACAAGTGGGCCATGGACCAGGCGCTGCGGGAACTTGGTGATCTCAGTCGTATTCCGAGCCTGCTGTCGGGGGATTTTAACTCGCTCAAGGCGGCTCTGGGGTTGCCGTTCCTGCTCAAGCCGCGCAGGAGCTACGCTTCCAAAGGGCTGGTCTGGGTTCACCAGGAGCGCGATTTCACGCCTCACGCGGCGCTACTCGGCGACCATCTGATGGCGCAACCGATTATTGGCAGCGCGGCCGACGAATTCACCGTGGCGGCGTTTGGCGATGGTCGGGGCGATGCCGGGCCGATCATCGCGTTCCAGCGCAGGCTGGCCTCGGACGGGTCCACCGCCAAGGCTTGGGTGTATCAGGATGACTCGCTGGACCGGACGGTGATCAGGTTGTGCCGCGCGTTCAAACCGGTGGGGCCGACCAACCTGCAGTTCCGGCGTGGCAGCGACGGCTCATGGAGTCTGCTGGAGATCAATCCGCGAATATCCTCGACCAGTTCGATACGTCGCGCATTCGGCTACAACGAGGCGGCGATGTGCCTGGATTATTACCTCGACGGCAAGACGCCCAGCCAGCCAGCCATCCGCAATGGCTTCGCCGTTCGTTATATAGAGGACTTCGTTATCTATGATCGGGATCATTTCTGACGTCCATGGCAATTACAGTGCCCTGCGGACGGTGCTTGCCAGTCTGGATGAGCTGGGTGTATCGCAAATTATCTGCCTGGGCGATACGGCCGGTTATTACAGCCAAGTCAACGAGTGCTGCGAGGCCTTGCGCGAGCGGAATATTTTTTCCGTGATGGGCAATCATGACTGGTACCTGGCGAGGAATGAGCGATGCCCTCGCTCCAACAGCGCCAATGCCTGCCTGGACTACCAGCGGGGCGTCATCACTTCACAGAACCTGGCCTGGCTGGGCTCGCTCCCGGAGCGCTCGACGCAGCAAGAGTTGAGCATCGTCCACGGCGGATGGAACGATCCGCTGGACGAATACGTGCGGCCCTCAGACGCGTATTTCGCGCCTTTCCCCGGGCGGTATTTCGCCTCGGGCCATACCCATGTCCAGTACTTGTGGAGCGGGCAGGACAAGGTCTATTGCAACCCCGGTTCGGTCGGCCAGCCCCGTGATGGTGATCCCCGTGCGGGTTTCGCGACCTGGGACGGTGAAGCGTTCAACCTGCACCGGGTTGACTACGATATCGGTGAAACCCAGCAGGCCATGAACAGGGCCGGGTTCACGCCATACTTCTACGAAAATCTTGAAACAGGCAGTCAGATAGGTGGGCGGATCAGTGCGGTTTGAGGTTTTCTGCTATGCGCCACCCATCACCCTGCCCACCTGGGGACGTTTGCAATGAGCAACGAAACGATATTCTTCAACCGCCCGTACATGACCGGCAAGGAACTGGATTACATCGCCCAGGCCAAGTTCGGCAACATGCTCGCCGGCGATGGCCCGTTCACCAAGCGTTGTCACCGCTGGCTGGAGTCGCACACGGGTTGCGACAAGGCATTGCTCACCCATTCATGCACCGCTGCCCTGGAGATGGCCGCGTTGCTGCTGGACATCCAGCCCGGCGACGAAGTCATCCTGCCTTCCTTTACCTTCGTCTCTACGGCCAACGCTTTTGTACTGCGCGGCGCGGTGCCGGTCTTCGTCGATATACGTCCTGATACGCTGAACCTGGACGAGCGCCTGATCGAGGCGGCGATCACTTCGCGGACCAGGGCTATCGTGCCCGTTCATTACGCCGGCGTGGCCTGCGAAATGGACAGCATCCTGGCGATCGCGCGAAAGCATGGGTTGGCGATCGTCGAAGACGCCGCGCAAGGGGTGATGTCATCCTACAAAGGTCGTGCGCTGGGCAGTATCGGCGACCTCGGGGCCTTCAGCTTTCACGAGACCAAGAACGTGATTTCGGGGGAGGGCGGGGCATTGTTGGTCAATGATCCCGCCATGGCGGTGCGAGCCGAGATCATCCGGGAGAAAGGCACCGACCGCAGTCGTTTCTTCAGGGGCGAAGTGGACAAATACACCTGGCAGGAGGTGGGCTCCTCGTTCCTGCCCGGCGAAATGACCGCCGCCTTCCTCTGGGCCCAGTTGGAAGACGCCCAGGCCATCACCGACCGCCGCCTGGCAATCTGGGACCATTACCACGCGGCGCTGGCAGGCCTCGAGCAACAAGGAGCGCTGCGTCGCCCGATAATTCCTGAAGATTGCCAGCACAACGCGCATATGTACTACGTACTCCTCGCCCCTGAGGTGGATCGCCAGGCCATTCTTGATGAGCTCAAGCGGCACGCCATTTATCCGGTGTTCCATTACGTGCCGCTGCACTCATCCCCCGCAGGCGTGCGCTATGGGCGTGTGCATGGCTCGATGGACATCACCGACGGTTATTCCGAGCGTCTGTTGCGTTTGCCGATGTGGCTCGGTTTGACCACTGAGCAGCAAGACCGGGTAGTGGATGTACTTGGCAATGCTTTGGCTGCGCTTGCCACTTAGCGGCATGACACCGCCGGTTTTTCGACTTCGGCACCACCCCCCAATGTCCGCTTAAACCCCAGAGCCCTTTGTTTTACGGGCCTGGGCCCGCCAGAAAAAAGTTGGTCTGCTAATTGCTTAAGGCTCTGCAACACAGCAGTGGACGGCAAACGTCCGGCATGCAGAGGAACGACAGTGGACAAGTACCTTTATGTGGCAATGACCGGCGCCAGCCAGAACGCACTGGCGCAGCGGGCCCATGCCAACAACCTGGCGAACATCTCCACCAACGGTTTTCAGAAAGACCTGGAGCAGGCACGTTCGATGCCGGTGTTCGGCGACAGCTTTCCGGCGCGGGCGTTTGCCATGTCCGAACGGCCTGCTACCGATTTCACTCCGGGTGCGCTGATTGAAACCGGCCGTGAACTGGACGTGGCGGTCAGCGGGCCGGGCTGGATGGCCGTGCAGAACCCCGACGGTGGCGAAAGCTACGTGCGCACCGGCAGCCTCAACGTCGACGCCCTTGGCGTGCTGCGCGCCGGCAACGGCATGCCGGTGATGGGCAACGGCGGTCCGATTGCCGTGCCGCCAGAGCAGAAAATCGAAATCGGCCAGGACGGCACTATCAGCATCCGCGCCATGGGTGAAGGCCCACGGGTGATGGCTGAGGTGGACCGCATCAAGCTGGTCAACCCGGACCTCAAGACCATGACCAAGGGCCTGGACGGCTCGATCCGTTCCAAGGACGGCCAGCCGGCGCCCATCGATGGCAACGTGCAGTTGGTGTCGGGCTTCCAGGAAGCGAGCAACGTGAATGCCGTGGATGAGATGACTTCGGTGCTGGCCCTGGCCAAGCAGTTCGAGCTCCACGTCAAGATGATGACCACCGCCAAAGAAGGCGATGAGGCCATGGCTCGGGTCTTGCAGATCTAATCATTAATTACAGCGCTGCGCCGAAAAACAGGCGTATGAGGAGAATCGAATGCTTCCGGCTCTTTGGGTTGCCAAAACAGGTCTGTCCGCCCAGGACACCAACCTTTCCACTATTTCCAACAACCTGGCGAACGTTTCGACCACGGGTTTCAAGCGTGATCGCGCCGAGTTCCAGGACCTGCTCTACCAGGTAAAACGCCAGCCAGGCGCCCAGTCGACCCAGGACAGCGAATTGCCGTCGGGCCTGCAAGTGGGTACCGGTGTGCGGATTGTCGGCACCCAGAAAAACTTCAACGCCGGTAGCCTGCAAACCACCGAGCAGCCGCTGGACATGGCCATCGACGGTCGCGGTTTCTTCCAGATCCTGCAGCCGGACGGCACCACGTCCTACACCCGTGACGGTACCTTCCACCTCGACTCCAACGGCCAGATCGTCAACGCCAGCGGTTTCGCCCTGGAGCCGGCCATCGTCATCCCGAACGATGCGCAGACATTCACCGTGGGTCGTGACGGCACCGTGTCCATCACCATCGCGGGCAACCCGGCCGCACAGGTGATCGGTAACCTGCAGACCGCTGACTTCATCAACCCGGCCGGCCTGCAGGCGGTGGGTAACAACCTGTTCCTGGAGACCGCCGCCAGCGGCGCGCCGCAAGTCGGCACCCCGGGCCTGAACGGTTTCGGCACTACGCTGCAGAACACCCTGGAAACCTCCAACGTGAGCACCGTCGAGGAAATGGTCAACATGATCACCACTCAGCGCGCCTACGAGATGAACTCCAAGGTGATCTCCACCGCCGACCAGATGCTCTCGTTCGTCACGCAGAACCTGTAATACGTCGCTAAATCCGTCATTAGGTAGATAGGGCGGCCCCAGGGTCGCCTGCAACACCAAGAGGTAGGGTCATGAATCGCTTTGTATCTGTTCTGGCATTGAGTGGGGTTACCGCGCTGGCGGGCTGTGTCGCGCCAACGCCCAAGCCCAATGACCCGTATTACGCTCCGGTGTTGCCACGCACGCCGTTGCCGGCTGCCGCCAATAACGGCTCGATCTACCAGGCTGGCTTCGAACAGAACCTGTACAGCGACCGCAAGGCTTTCCGGGTCGGTGACATCATCACCATCACCTTGAACGAGCGGACCCAGGCCAGCAAGAACGCCAACTCGCAGATCGACAAGACCAGCCAGACCAGCGTCGGCCTGACGTCGTTGTTCGGCTCCAGCCTGACCACCAACAACCCGATCGGTGGCGGCGACCTGAGCCTCAACGCCGGCTACGGTTCCGACCGCGCCTCCAAGGGCGACAGCCAGTCTGGCCAGAGCAACAGCCTGACCGGTTCGATCACCGTGACCGTCGCCGATGTACTGCCCAACGGCATCATCGCCGTGCGCGGCGAGAAATGGTTGACGCTCAATACCGGCGATGAGCTGGTGCGTATTGCCGGCATGGTCCGCGCCGATGACATCTCCACCGACAACACTGTTCCGTCGACCCGCGTGGCCGATGCGCGCATCACCTATTCGGGCACTGGTGCCTTTGCCGATGCGAGTCAGCCAGGTTGGTTCGACCGTTTCTTCCTCAGCCCGAAGTTCCCTTTCTAGGTGATCAAGTTGAATCTTAAACAGCTGTTGATCGGTGCCCTGGTGATGTCGGCAGCCTTCACCGCTCAAGCCGAGCGCCTGAAGGACATCGCCAGCATTTCCGGCGTGCGTTCCAACCAGTTGATCGGCTACGGCCTGGTCGTGGGCCTGAACGGTACCGGTGACCAGACCACCCAGACTCCGTTCACCCTGCAGACCTTCAACAACATGCTGTCGCAGTTCGGCATCAAGGTGCCGGCCGGCTCCGGCAACGTGCAGTTGAAGAACGTCGCGGCGGTGTCGATCAGTGCCGACCTGCCGCCGTTCGCCAAGCCCGGCCAGCAAGTGGATATCACTGTCTCGTCCATCGGTAACTCGAAGAGCCTGCGTGGCGGGACCTTGCTGCTGACCCCGCTCAAGGGTATCGACGGCAACGTCTACGCAATCGCCCAGGGCAACCTGGTGGTGGGCGGGTTCGATGCCGAGGGGCGTGACGGTTCGAAGATCACCGTCAACGTTCCGTCGGCCGGCCGTATTCCCGGCGGTGCGTCGGTTGAACGTGCCGTGCCGAGCGGCTTCAACCAGGGCAACAGCCTGACCTTGAACCTCAACCGTTCCGACTTCACCACGGCCAAGCGCATCGTCGACAAGATCAACGACATGCTCGGCCCAGGCGTGGCCCAGGCCATCGACGGTGGCTCGATTCGCGTCACCGCGCCACTGGATCCGAGCCAGCGCGTCGACTACCTGTCGATCCTCGAAAACCTCGAGGTCGATCCGGGCCAGGCGGTGGCGAAAGTCATCATCAATTCGCGCACCGGCACCATCGTGATCGGCCAGAACGTCAAGGTTTCGCCGGCCGCCGTGACCCACGGCAGCCTGACCGTGACCATCACCGAAGACCCGATCGTCAGCCAGCCGGGGCCATTGTCCAACGGCCAGACCGCCGTGGTTCCGCGCTCGCGGGTCAATGCCGAACAGGAAGCCAAGCCGATGTTCAAGTTCGGCCCGGGCACCACCCTGGATGAGATCGTCCGGGCGGTGAACCAGGTCGGCGCGGCACCGGGCGACCTGATGGCGATTCTCGAAGCCTTGAAGCAGGCCGGCGCGTTGCAAGCCGACCTGATCGTGATTTAAGGAACGAGCCATGGATATGCGCAAGGGCGCTTTGATCAGCGGCGATTCGGGGTCCTACTCGGACCTCAACCGCCTGAACCAGCTCAAGGTCGGCGACAAGAACAGCGACGGTAACCTGCGCAAGGTGGCGCAGGAGTTCGAGTCGCTGTTCCTTGGCGAGATGCTCAAGTCCATGCGTTCGGCCACCGAAGCGATGGGCAAGGACAATCCGATGAATACTGCCGAAGCCAAGCAGTATCAGGAAATGTACGACCAGCAGCTGGCCGTTTCGATGTCCCGCGAGGGCGGTGGTATCGGCCTGGCAGATGTGCTGCTGCGCCAGATGTCGAAGAACAAACCGACGGCGCCAGGTGAGGCGGCGACGTTGTCCGCCGCCAAGCAGCAAGAGGCGCTGGACAAGGTGGCCAAGCCGGTTATAACGCCGGTGGCCGCCGGAACGCTGCCCACCGACGGGCCTTTGCCCCGCACCAATGGCCAGCGCCCGCTGTGGGCTTCGCGGGCCGTGAACGCGCCGCAAGGTGCAGGCGAGGGCGTGCACCGCAACGATATGGAATTGCTCAACCAGCGTCGCCTGGCGCTGCCGCCGAAACTGGCCGACCGCCTGCTCGCCGGGCTGGTGCCTGCGGCTGCGGCCTCGACCGAGGCGCCCGCACAGAACATCCTGCCTGACCGCGCCGTTGCCGCCGTCAAGCCGGCCACCGGCGAATTGGCCAATGGTGACTGGCTGGCCGCGCTCAAGGATTCCGAGTCGAAAGGGCAGGTACAGGTTTATGGGCGCGCCGTGGCACAACCGCCACTGGCGCCGGCCCGCAAAGCGTTCCGCGATGCCGATGAATTCGTCAATGCGATGTTGCCGATGGCCAAGGAGGCCGCCGAGCGCATCGGTGTCGATCCGCGTTACCTGGTGGCCCAGGCCGCCCTGGAAACCGGTTGGGGTAAATCGGTCATGCGTCAGCCTGATGGCAGCAGCAGTCACAACCTGTTCGGCATCAAGGCCAGCAAGAACTGGACGGGCGATTCGGCGCGGGCAATCACCAGCGAGTTCCGCAACGGTGAGATGGTCAAGGAAACCGCCGAGTTCCGCTCCTACGCGTCGTACCGCGACAGCTTCCATGACCTGGTCAATCTGCTGCAAAGCAACAGTCGCTATCAAGCTGTGCTGAAGTCGGCCGATAACCCGGAACAGTTTGTACGCGAGTTGCAGAAGGCCGGTTACGCCACCGACCCGAACTACGCCAGCAAGATTTCGCAGATAGCTCGGCAGATGACGAGTCCACAGAACTTCGCTTCGGCAAGCGCTACCACGATTTTATAAGGATTGAACCATGAGTCTGCTCAACATAGGGATGTCGGGCCTGTCGGCCAGTCAGTTCGCCCTGTTAACCACGGGTAACAACATTGCCAACGTCGATACCGATGGGTATTCGCGCCAGCAGACCGTGCAGGGCACCAAGGCGTCCAATCAATACGGCAACGTGTTCATCGGTTCCGGCACCACCCTGGCTGACGTGCGTCGGGTGTACAACGCCTATCTCGAAGCGCAGTTGAAGACCACCACCTCGCTCAACAGCGACGCGGCGGCCTACCAGTCGCAGATTTCCCCGCTCGATGCGCTGCTGTCGGACACCGGCACCGGCCTCAATGGTGCCCTGACCAAGTTCTTCGCCTCGGTGCAGAACGTCAACGCCAAGCCGGGCGACGATGCGTCCCGCCAGTTGCTGCTCAGCGATGCCCAGGCCATGAGCGCCCGGTTCAATTCCGTCGCCAGCGAGCTGAACAAACAGAGCGAGACCATCAACGGCAACATCAAGACCATGGTCGAGCAGGTCAACAGCCTGGCTAATACCGTGGCTCAGTTGAACAAGAAAATCGCCGAGGTTTCCAACAGCGGTGGCGCACCCAACGACTTGCTCGATGCTCGCGGCGAAGTCATTCGGCAGATGTCCAGCCTGACCGGCACCCAGGTCGTGGAAAATGGCAGCAGCCTGGACATCTACCTGGGCTCCGGCCAGCCCCTGGTGCTGGGCACCACGGTCAACAAACTGGAAACCTCGCCGGACAAGAACGATCCGGGACGCCTGGGCATCCAGCTCAACAGCGGTTCCAGCGTCATGGACCTCACTTCGGTGCTCACTGGCGGCGAGATCGGCGGCCTGATGCGCTACCGCAGCACCGTGCTCGACCCGGCCATGAACGAGCTGGGGCGCGTGGCCCTGGTCGTTGCCGACCAGATGAACGCCATCCAGGCCTCGGGCATCGACCGCAACGGTGATTTTGGCTCCAACCTGTTCTCCAATATCAACAGCGCCGCGCAGGTAAGCCAGCGCAGCGTGGCGTCGCTGAACAACAGCACCGGGTCCGGCAACTTCGAAGTGGCCATCAAGGACACCGGCAAGCTGAGCACTAATGACTACAAGGTCACCTTCACCAGCGGCACCGACTACACCGTGCAGCGCCTGCCCGACGGTACGTCGATGGGCAGCTTCAGCACCACGACCAATCCACCGCCGGAAATCGACGGTTTCTCGATGAAATTTGTCAACGGCACGGCGGCAACCGGCGACTCGTTCAAGCTGACCCCGACCCGCAACGCGGCGGCCAGCATCAAGACCGAGATGACCGACTCCAAGCGGCTGGCGATCGCCGCGCCGCTGGGCGCTGCCATCGCACCCGGCGGCAGCGGCACGCTGACCATTCCGGCCAGCGGCCAGCCGACCCTGACGACCGAGCTGGACATCTACGACGCCGCCACCACCACCATTATCCAGAATGGCATCAAGACGTCCACGCCGGTCAAGGTGGTGTTCGGTGATCCGTCCGCCGACGGCACCAGCCAGCCGTACCAGTTGCTCGATGCCCAGGGTAACGAGATCAGTGCCGGTTCGATCAAGCCCGGCGAAAGCAACACCTTGAACCTGACCATTCCGCTTAAGGATGCCAATGGCAACCCGATCACGGATGGCGCGACCCCGCCGGTACAACGCACGGTCGCCTTTGAGATGACGATCGCCGGCTCGCCGACCAAAGGTGCCGGCATCAACGTCACGCTCACCCAGGCCGGCAGCCTGGACAACCGTAACGGCACCGAGCTGGCCAACCTGCAGACCGGCAAGACCGTCGACACCAACAGCAACAGCAAAGGTATTTCCCTGAGCGATGCCTACGGCAAACTGGTCGAGGGCGTCGGTGCCAAGGCCTCCCAGGGCAAGCTCGACAGCGCCGCCACCGGCGCGATCCTGAAAAACGCCTCGGACGCTCGCGATTCGCTGTCCGGCGTCGACCTGGATGAAGAGACCGGGAACCTGGTGAAGTTCCAGCAGTACTACACCGCGTCCTCGCAGATCATCAAGGCGGCGCAGCAAATCTTCAGCACTTTGATCAACAGTCTTTAAGGAGTCGTAGCCCATGCGAATTTCCACCACCCAGTTTTATGACACCTCGGCTGCGAACTACCAGAGGAACTTCGCAAAAGTCCTCAAGACCATGGACGAGAGCTCCAGCGGTGTGCGCGTGAACACTGCGGCCGATGATCCGGTGGGCGCTTCGCGTCTGCTGCAGTTGGGTACCCAGGCGGCGATGCTCGAGCAGTACGAGACCAACACCAAGACCATCAAGGCGACCCTGGGCACCACCGAGGCGGTCATGGAGAGCATCGGTAACGTGCTGCAGCGTGCCAGGGAACTGGCCGTGAGCTCCGGTAACGCCGGCCTCACCGACGCCGACCGTCAAGCCAATGCTTCGGAGCTGGGCCAGATCGAAGAGCAGTTGCTGAGCCTGATGAACACCAAGGACGAAAACGGCAAGTACATCTTCGCCGGCTCCAAGGGCGATGTCGTACCGTTCACCCGCAACACCGATGGCACCTACAGCTACAACGGCGATCAGACCACCCTCGACCTGCCGGTTGGCGACACCATGTCCATGGCGACCAACAGCACCGGGTGGGAAGTATTCCAACAAGCCATCAACACCAGCCGCAGCCAGATGACGATGACCGCCCCTGCGGTGGACGACGGGCGCGTGGTGTTTTCCAACGGCCAGGTGAACTCCAGCGTTGCCTATAACAACCAGTTCCGCAGCGGCGAGCCGTACACGGTGGAATTCGTCAGCGGTACCCAGCTGAAGATCACCGATTCGTCGGGTAACGACGTGACTGCCGAGGCCAGCCAGGGGGGCTCGATCGACCCGAACTCCCAGGCCGGGCAGAGCGTGAAGTTTCGCGGCATCGACCTGACCTTGAACGTCAACCTCAAGGCCGGCGACGATCCTGCCACGGCATTGCCCGGCCATACATTCACCCTGGCGGCGAAACCCGATACCTTCGTCGCGGGTCGCAGCCCGAGCAACTCCAACGCAACGGAAATCACCGGCAGCTCGGTCACTGATCCGGTGGCCTACCACGCCAGTTTCCCGTCCGGCTCGGCCGTGCTGAAGTTCACCAGCGCCACCGATTTCGAGCTTTACGCGGCACCATTGACCCCAAACAGCCAGCCTGTTTCCAGCGGGACCCTGGCCGGCAACGTCGCCACCGCTTCCGGCGTGAGTTTTACCCTCAACGGTACACCCGGCGCCAACGACCAGTTCAACATCGCGGTCAATACTCACGAGAACCAGAGCATCCTGGACACCGTGAGCCAACTGCGGACAGCGTTGAACACACCGGTTGACGGCGATAGCATCGGCTTGCAGAAGTTCAACGCGGCGCTGGCCTCGGGTATTGGTAACCTCGCCAGCGGTACTGACCAGTTGACCAGCGCCCGAAGTTCGGTCGGTGGGCGTGGGCAGGCGCTGGATACCCAGAACGAGACCAACCAGAGTTTTGTCCTGGCCAACACCCAGACCCAGTCGGCCATCCGTGATTCCGACTCGGCTGAAGTGCTGGTGCGCCTGACCATGCAGCAGACGATGCTGCAGGCGTCGCAATTGGCGTTCAGCAAAATCGCTCAATTGGGCCTGTTCAACAAAGTCTGATCCAAGGGCAGGGGCCGTAAAGCCATGCGGTCCCTGACCCGTCCCTCTGTACGATTCAGGACGTCCTGCTCTCGCCTGAGTTGACGCCCACCGGTTGAGAGCCATGCGTGTGAAATCAGCTCCTCTTGTCAGCATCGCCATCCCCGCGTTCAACCCACGCTTTTTCCGCCTCGCCTTGCAAAGCGCGCTCGAGCAGACCTACGAAAACCTTGAGGTCGTCATCTGCGACGACTGCCGTACCGATGAAATCGAGCGGATCGTTCAGGACGTCGGCGTCGACTCGAAGGTTGCGTTGCGCTACCTGCCCAACCCGACTCGGCTGGGGTTCCAGCAAAACCTGTTGCGCTGCCTTGATGAGTCGCGGGGCGAGTACATCAAGTTCCTTTGCGATGACGACCAGTTGCTGGCGCACTGCGTCAGCCAGCAGGCCGACATTCTGCAGGAGCATCCGCAAGTATCGCTGGTGATCAACAAGCATCATTTAATCGATGCAGACAACTTTGCCCTGCCGATCCGCGTTGAAAACACCGGCATCACGCAGTTCGATGCGATGTTCAACGGCAGCGACATGCTGGCGTATTTTGAAAAAACCACCCGTAACATTCTCGGCGGTTTGAGCGGCGCATTGATGCGCCGCACCGATGTCGAGGCCTTGCTGCCAGCGTTGGCGCGGCCCGGTGAAGGCTTTGAGGCGATCCTCGATTTTGCCTTGTTCATCTGCCTGTTGCGCCGGGGCAATCTGGTCCAGCTGTATGCCGAGGGCAGTGGCCAGCGCTTGCATCCGGACCGTCTCGCGCGTCAGGCCAGGATGCTTGAGGCGGCCACGGTGGAGCTGACATGGCTCAAGGAAATGCTCGCCCAGCGCGGCAGCGAGCCGGCGCCCGCCAGTGGCTGGGTGCGCTACCAGGCTCTGGAGCGGGACAAGGTGCAAGGTCCCTCCGAGTGGGAAGAAATCAACGTCTATTCGGTCATTGCGACTCGGCAGGGTGTCATCGGTTCGCAAGTCGGCACGGACATCGAAAGCTACGCGGACCTCTATGTGCAGTGGTTGGAATGTCGGCGTTTCAGCCCATTGCGCAAGCAGGTCCTGTCCCGCCAGATAGCCCGTTGGGCCTATCGTCCGATGATCGTGCCCGTCATCATCGACGAGCAGGACGATCCTGGTGCGTTGGGTATTACCCTGCAGAGTATCTCCGCCCAAACCTATGCCTGCGAATCGGTGCTGCTGTTATCCAACGGTCGCCAGGCGCTGGACAACCATGTGCTGCGCCTCGGCCTGCAAGCGGACTGGGCGCAGCAGCTCAATGGGCTGCTGCCGCAATTGGACGGCGCCGACTGGTTCTATTTGCTGCGTGCCGGCGATCGCTTGACCGATTCGGCGCTGCTGATATTGGCCGACCGGATTGTCAGCTCGCCGGCGGCTGCCTGTATCTACAGCGATGAAGGCGCGCTGGTGGATGACAGGTCGGCGGAGCCAATCTTCAAGCCCGACTTCAACCTCGACCTGATGCGCGGTTATCCTTATGTCGGTCGGACCCTGGCTTTCGAGCGTGCGCGATGCCTCGCCTCGGGTGGATTCGATCCGAGCCTGGGCGAACTGGCGCCCCATGACCTGATCTGGCGACTGGTGGAAACGGACGGGCCGCAGGTCATCGGCCATATTCCGGAGGTCCAGGTCGAGTCGACGTTTTCGTTTGCGCAGTGGCTGTCGCTACCGCAAGTCATCGAGCAGAACGCCCGGCTGACCACCACCCACCTGACGCGTATCGGCGTGCCCCACCAGCTGCATCCCGGGCCGCTCCTGGCGTTGATCCCGCGCATCGAATACCTGTTCTCCGAGCGACCGCTGGTGTCGATCATCATCAGCGTCAAGGATGACCTGGGCGCGCTGGAGCGTTGCGTCAACAGCCTGATCAGTCTCACCGCGTATCCGCACTACGAAATAATCATTGTCGACAACGCCAGTAAAGATCCCGAGTTGCAGCATTGGCTGCGGGCGATGGCCGAGTTGGGCAGTGAAAAGCTGCGAATATTTGCTCATTCCGAACATGCCAGCGAAGCCGTGATCCGCAACTTTGCCGCGCAACAGGCTCGCGGCGAATACCTGTTGTTGCTCAACCCCAATTGCGTCGTGCTGGAAGCCGCCTGGCTGGACGAACTGCTCAATCATGGCCAACGTCCCGAGGTCGGCATCGTCGGCCCACGTACACTCAACCTGCAGGGCCGGGTCATCGACTCCGGCATGATCATGGGGCTGGGTGGGTTGGCGGGCAGGGCGTTCGTCAACGAATCGGTAACGTCCGGCGGCTATATGCAGCGCTTGCAGGCTGTGCAGAACTGGAGTGCGATCGGCGATCATTGCCTGTTGGTGCGCAAGCAGGTCCTGGATGAGGCCGGTGGGTTCGATGAATCGATCACAACGCAGCGCATCAACTCTCTGGAGTTATGCCAACAAGTCGGTAAAAACGGTTACCTGATCGTCACCACGCCTTACTGTGACGTTGTCCTGGCGTCCGGCGTGGAAGCCAGCCGCGATGCTTCCTGGAAGCAGCGGCTGGAGCATGAACAGGAGGCGTTCTATCAGCGCTGGTTGCCCAGGATCGCCAACGATCCGGCCTACAACCATAACCTGACCCTGACCGGGAAAAGTTTCAGTCTGGAGCCCGGCCCACGTACCGGATGGAATCCGCTGATCACCCGCAACGTACCTTCGATCCTCGGGCTTGCGGTGAATACCTCGGCGGTAGGGCATTACCGGGTCAGCCAACCGTTGTTCGAACTCGAAGCAGCGGGACGAATCGTCGGGCGTGTCGCCTACGATACGCCCTCGATCATCGACATCGAGCGCCAGTCACCGGATGTGATCATTCTTCAAGGTCGCTATAACGTCGGCAAATTCAAGGACATCGCCCAGGTCAAGACTTACTCCAAGGCCATGCGCATCTACGAGCTGGATGACTACATTGCCAAGGTTCCGGAAAAAAACGAACACCGTCGTAATATGCCGGACAACCTCGAGGACTTGCTGCGCAAAGGGATTGCCCTGTGTGATCGGGTGGTGGTTTCCACCCATCCACTGGCGGACGTCTTGTCCAGCATGCACCACGACATTCGCGTCGTGCCGAACATGTTGGCTGCCGGCCTGTGGAACCAACTCAGGCCCCAGCGGGCAACCTCCAACAAGCCACGTATCGGTTGGGGCGGCGGCACCAGCCACCGTGGCGACCTGGAACTCATCGCCGATGTCGTGCGGGAACTGGCCGATGAAGTCGAATGGGTTTTCTTTGGCATGTGCCCGGATCTGCTCAAGCCCTATATCCATGAGTTTCATCCCGGCGTGAGCCTGGCGGCTTATCCGGCGAAGCTTGCCAGCCTCAATCTCGACCTGGCCCTGGCACCGCTGGAATTTCATATTTTCAACGACTGCAAAAGCAACCTGCGCCTGCTGGAGTACGGCGCGTGCGGCTATCCTGTCATCTGTTCGGATACCGAAGCTTACCGAGGGCACCTGCCTTGCACACGGGTCCTCAGCAACAGCACCGAAGAATGGCTTGAGGCCATCCGCATGCACCTGGCGGATCCAATTGCCAGTTACCGGATGGGCGACGAATTACGTGAAGTGGTGCTGCGCGACTTTATCTTGCGCGGCGATAACCTGCAGTACTGGGCCAATGGATGGTTGCCGGATTGATGGGTTGCAAGCTCGAAACTCCGGCGTCGCTGATGCGGCCACCCACTCGTTAAGGAATCAATATGCAAAGCAATGTCTCAACCGGATCGACTGCGCCGTTGAATGAACGGATTACCCTGGTGCTGCTCGCTCACGACCAGTCGACTGCCCTGCGGCGAGCGTTGCGCTATTACCGCGACAGTTCGTTCGCACTGCTGGTTGTCGACTCGTCGAGCCGGATCGAAGCTGATATCGGGGCAGCATTTCCCACCGTGCAATACCTGCACGCGCCCGCCGCGAAGGGTTTTGGTGACAAGGTTCGCCAGGCCGTCGAGGGAGTCGCCACGCCTTACGTGGCGATCGTCGATGTCGAGAGTTTCCTGTTGCCCCAGGCACTCGAACAGGCGCTGGGTTTCCTCGAAACCCAGACCGATTACAGCGCCTGCCAAGGCTACAGCCTGGCGTTCGAGGCCCATGCCGACCGTGTCGACTATTACTTGCTCGACCGCAAGGGCTGTGAAGACTATTGCGACGCATCGGTGCAAGCCCGCCTGGCAGTGTTTGCCGAGGATTGCCCGTCCCTGGTGAACGCCCTGACGCGCACTGAAACCCTGCGGCGCAGTTACGCTTCGTTGCCCGCCGATTTTGATTCGCGGTTACAGGAAGCCGGCCACTCCCTGGCGGTGTTGGCTCAGGCGAGGGTCCGCTTGCTGGACATTCCCTACGGTTTGCATGAGCGCAATCGCGTGGCGAAGCCGCGAAGCCTTCCCGCAGTGGCGCCTGGCGCCCAGGACATGCTGGCGGTCGCTGAACAGGAACGCCTGGCCACGACGTTGGCCAGTGCCCTCGGCCCGGATGAGTCGGTGCGCGAATACGCCAAGGCGATCGTCAAGAAGCTGGACGAGCGCTCGGTGCCGCAGGCCGGAAAGCTGTTCGAGTCGATCTGGGATTCGCGACGTGGCGAACCGGTGCGGCGTTTCGAACCGACGCAATACGTTGAGCTGCCGTTCTATAACCAGGCTTTTTTTGACGTCCTCACCGCACTGGAATTCCTGCTTCATGCGGCACCGAGCGGGCTGGTGCAGTTGAAGGAACTGGAAGCCGTCATGCTCAAGCAGAAAGAGCTGTCTCGCCCCCAGCGCAACACCAGCGCCGAGCCGCTTGATGAACAGCTGGCCAGAGCCTTCCTGAGCTATGCCTTCAACCAGGATCTGCTGCAACCACTGCTTGAAGTCATGCAGGCCAAGGGTGACGAGCGCTACGTGCAGATGCTCCAGGCGTGGAAGCAACGGCTCGAGGCGGCGGCGTTTGAAAATACTGCGCGCTTGTTCGATGCCTCGCGTTCCGGCCAGCTGCTGCGCTGGCTCGAGGCGCGCGAACCAAGCGCCAGTGAAGCCCGCAAAGTCTCCAAGTACCTGGCTGCCCGTAACGGCGGCCCTACGTTTGGCATTTTGATCCTCGACCTTGACGCCGACATCTTCAAGATGCAGGCCACCTTCGACAGCGTAATCAATGGCTATTGCCGGGCGTTCAAGATTGTCGTGTTTACCACCGGTGACTTGCCGGCCGAGACGACGCCACAGAACGTCCTGCACTTCGTCAAAGTCAACGAAAGCAACTACGTCGACAAAATCAACCAGGTGGTCAACCAGAGCGATTGCGACTGGATGGTCATGGCCGAGGCCGGCGATGAGCTGACGCCGGGTGGCCTGTTCAGGGCGAGCGTGGAATTGCTCGCCGCTCCACAGTGCCAGGCCGTGGCGATGGATGAGTTGCAGCGCCAGCCTGATGGAACACTGGCCGATATCTTCCGGCCCGGTTTCAACCTTGACCTGCTGCAAAACTACCCGGCGTTGATGGCCCGTCACTGGCTGGTACGCCGCGAGACGCTGGTGAAGCTCGGCGGTTATTACCGCGAGTTCAAGAAAGCGATGGAGTTCGACCTGCTGTTGCGTCTGATCGAGCAGGACGGCCTTGAAGGGCTTGCCCACCTCAATGAGCCCCTGCTGATAGGCCAGGCGCCACCGGTGGAAGACAACGTCGATGAGCGCAAGACATTGCTGCGTCATCTGGCGGTTCGTGGTTATCAAGCGGACGTGAGCGCGGTCATAACGGGTACGCACAAGATCGACTACCGCTTTACCGAGCGACCGCTGGTGTCGATCATCGTCCATGGCAGTGCTGACCTTCCGGTATTGCAACGCTGCCTGCTCAGCGTGCTGCAACGCACCCGCTATCAGCGCTATGAGGTACTGGTGCCTACCGGCGCGGCAAACCATTCCGTGCTGCGCACCTGGCTCGACGGCCAGGGGCACCAGGCCAGTCGCGTTCGTTTGCTGGATATCGAAGCGGGCGTCGCGACCGGGTCGCTGATCAACGCTGCCAGCCAGGAGGCCAAGGGCGACTACCTGGTTACCCTGGCGGCTGACAGCGAAATGGTCAACGTCAACTGGATCGAATCGTTGCTCAACCAGGCGTTGCGTCCGGAAGTCGGCGTGGTCGGTCCCCGACTGATCGAGCGCGACGGACGTATTACCCAGGCCGGCCTGATCCTGGGTTTGAATGACGCAGTGGGTTCAGCCTTCGTCGGCGAGCCGAAGCACGCCAGAGGCTACATGAACAGGCTGGTGGTCGAGCAGAACTGTTCGGCAGTGTCGTTTGCCTGCCTGATGATTTCCAAGCAGTTGTTCGAGGCTGCCGACGGCGTAGACAGCGGGTTGTTCAACGAGGCCCTGGGTGATGTCGACCTGTGCCTCAGGGTTGGCCAGGCCGGCTACCTGACGGTATGGACGCCACACGTGCTGGTCATCCAGCCCGGTGTGCTGGCGAGTACGCCTGAGACTTTGGCGGCGCTGCGCGCCAAGTGGTCCGAGGCGTTTGCCCAGGATCGTTTCTACAACGGCAACCTGGCACTGGACGGTGCCGGTTTCACCTTGGGCCCGGTGCGCAACGTACCGTGGACCGACTTGTTGGACGAGCCTGCCGCATAACCCTGCCTTGCGAGGCTTCCCAGCCAAGCCGGCAGGTAAAACCTGCCGGCGCCTTCGCCGGATTTTCACCACCATTCCCCAGGATTTCCTGCCGACATCGCGCACCATTGCGGGAGTGACGCGGCTGCGTTTGTCATGAAAAAATGCTCCTTCAGGACAAAACGGCGTGACGCATAGGTCACAAAGTGCATCTTCACTGTATTGTATTCCCCGGAGTGGAGGCCTGTTCGTTCGCTGGACAAGGCGTCCGCCCCTGGAAATCAACCATTTTTTTAGCGCCCCTGAGCTTTCGGGGGTGAACCTAGTCGCAGTACATGATCGGGAAGCCATGATGATTGGCATAAAAAGCATAGCGAGTTATGTGCCGACCGCTGGTGTGGATAACTACGCTCAGGGTGCCAAATTCGAGAAGGATGAAGAATTCATCCTTGGCAAGATCGGTTCGGCGTTCCTGCCGCGCAAAGACGCAGACCAGGAAACCTCGGACCTTTGTGTCGAAGCCGTGAACGCATTGTTCGCCAACAACCCGCAGCTTTCGCGCGAGTCGATCGACGCGTTGATCGTCGTCACCCAGAACGGCGATGAAGAGGGGTTGCCGCACACCGCCGCAATCGTGCAGGACAAGCTTGGCCTGCCGACCCATGTGGCGGCGTTCGATATATCGCTGGGCTGCTCGGGCTACGTCTACGGCATCTATGCCTTGAAAGGCTTCATGGAAGCTGCAGGGCTGAAGAACGGGCTGCTGGTTACAGCCGACCCGTATTCGAAAATCGTCGACCCGGAAGATCGCAACACCACTATGCTGTTCGGCGATGCCGCCACGGCCACCTGGATGGCTGAAGGCGCCAGCTGGCAGTTGGGCAAGGCCAAGTTCGGCACCGACGGTTCTGGCGCGCCGCACCTGAAGGTCAGCGACGGGGTGTTTTTCATGAACGGTCGCCAGGTGTTCAACTTTGCCTTGCTGAAGGTGCCGGCGCATTTGCACGAGCTGCTGAACGAATCCTCGCTGCAAGCCAGCGACATCGACGCGTTCTGCATCCACCAGGGCAGTGCGGCGATTGTCGATGCCGTGGCGCGGCGTTTCGAGGGCGAACCCGAGAAATTCATCAAGGACATGGTCGAGACCGGCAATACCGTGTCGTCGAGCATTCCGCTGCTGTTGGAAAAGCATGTGCTGGACGCTGACTGGAAGCGCGTGGCGATCAGCGGTTTCGGTGTGGGCCTGTCATGGGGGTCGGCGATTCTCTATCGCGACTGAGCCCGCGCGGGTCTCTGAATGGCGCTCCAGGCTTGGCCTGGGGCGCTATTTTTTTGCCTGGCGATCGTCGCAGGTTTTCTTGACGCCATTTTTCGGGCTTTTATTGGCCGGTAAGTCTTTGTTTTTACGGGGGTGGCAGACTGCTAGTAAATTTTTTGCAAAAAGCCCTCAAGCAAGTTCCCAATCCGACGATAACTATTACGAAGGTTCTCTAGGCCACACCCGGCGGTTGCCAGGGCCGGAAGCCGCAGTACCCACCCAACGAGGAATTCGTCATGGCTTTAACAGTAAACACTAACGTCACATCGTTGAACGTTCAGAAGAACCTGAACAAGGCTTCCGATGCGTTGTCCACTTCGATGACCCGCCTGTCTTCCGGCCTGAAAATCAACAGCGCCAAAGACGACGCCGCCGGCCTGCAGATCGCTACCCGTATGACCTCGCAAATCCGCGGTCAGAACATGGCGATCAAAAACGCCAACGACGGTATCTCCATGGCGCAGACCGCTGAAGGCGCGATGCAAGAGCAAACCAACATTCTGCAACGTATGCGTGAACTGGCCATCCAGGCCCGTAACGACAGCAACAGCGCAGACGACCGTATCGCTCTGAACAAAGAGTTCTCGCAAATGCGCGACGAACTGACCCGTATCGCCGACAGCACCAACCTGAACGGCAAGAACCTGCTCGACGGTACCGCCAGCACCATGACCTTCCAGGTCGGTTCGAACACCGGTGCTGACAACCAGATCTCCCTGACCCTGAGCGCCAGCTTCGACGCTACGAGCCTGGGTGTCGGTTCGGCAATCACCATCGTTGGTTCCGACAGCGCTACTGCCGAGACCAACTTCTCGGCCGCCATGGGCGCAATCACCAGCGCAATTGATACCATCAACAGTGCTCGTGCCGACCTCGGTGCTGCACAAAACCGTTTCTCCAGCACCATCTCCAACCTGCAGAACATCAACGAAAACGCCAGTGCTGCACTGGGTCGCGTACAAGATACCGACTTCGCTGCTGAAACTGCACAACTGACCAAGCAGCAGACTCTGCAGCAAGCGTCTACTTCGGTTCTGGCTCAGGCCAACCAACTGCCATCCGCTGTACTGAAGCTGCTTCAGTAATAGCCGGATGAGTTTTAGCGGGGGGGTGCGCTTGCGTGCTCTCTCGCTTTTTCCGTTCAAGAGGTGATGGACATGGATATGAGCGTGAAGCTGAACTTGTCTTATCCAGCGGCGAAGCCGGCGCCTACAGTGGTCGACAAGCCAGTGGAGAAGCCTCAGGCTGACGTGGCTATTTTGACACCGGTCAAGGAAACTCCGAAAGACGCTGCCGCCGAGCAGGACAAACTGAAGAAAGCCGTCCAGGAAATCGAAAAGTTCGTCCAGTCGGTCAAGCGTAACCTGGAGTTCTCTATTGATGAGCCTTCTGGCAAAGTAATCGTCAAAGTGATTGCCAGTGGTTCCGGTGAAGTGATTCGTCAGATCCCGAACGAAGAAGTTCTGAAATTGGCCCACAGTTTAAATGATGCAAACAGCTTGTTGTTCAGCGCTGAAGCCTGACAGCTGGCACGAATTTTGTTGCTCTATTCTTTTGGGCGTTGTATTGGCCAAAAGGCCGGCGACATACTGAAGGGAGTATCACAATGGCAAGTCCAATTCTTCCGGGACTGGGTCTAGGCTCAGGCCTTGATACCGGTGCAATCGTCAAGGCGCTGGTGGATTCTGACAAAGCGGCCAAGCAAGGCCAGATCACCCGTGCAACGACGACCACGAGCAATAACATCTCCGGGATTGGAAGCCTGAAGTCTTTGCTGGCCGCCTTCAGGTCCGCGATGACGGAGCTGTCAAGCAAGACCAATCCAGCGTTTTCGGGTTTTGCCGCAACTTCTTCTGCCACCAATTTTGTAACCGCCACCGCCACCAACTCGGCGGTCGCCGGCACGTACACGATCAAAGTGGGAAATATCGCCACTTCGTCCAAGGTCGCCAGTGCAGCCTTTGCCGGCGGCACTACCAGTGCCATTCCCTCTGGCACCATGACCATCAAGCAGAACGGCGTCGATCGTACCCTCGCGGTGCCGGACGGCTCGACCCTGCAATCGGTTCGTGATTCGATCAACGCTGATTCTTCGCTCAAGGCTGCGGGTATCAGTGCCAACATCGTGACCGACTCCTTCGGTTCTCGCCTGGTGCTGGGGTCCAGTACTACCGGCGCCGGCTCCGACATTTCGGTCAGTGGCATTGCCGGGTTGGAGATCGATGGGACCAATGTCGTGGGTACGCCTGGCAGTCCGATGACGGCCACTTCGGCTGGGGCCATCGGTGCCGTGGCGGTCGATGCCAAGTTTTCCGTCGATGGCATGGAACTGACCAGCAAAAGCAACAAGGTTGACCAGGCGATCTCCGGCTTGACCATGAACCTGGTGGCTGGAGGGACGGACGCAACTTCTACAGTTACCGTGGCGCCGAACAATGATGGCCTGAAAGCCTCGATCCAGAAATTCGTCGATGCCTATAACGCGGTCGCCAACAGCATCACCGCGCTGACCAAGCCGTCGCTCGATGATGATGGTAACCCGACGGTGCCGGCCAAGTTGACCGGTGACGCATTGCCTCGCTCGCTCCTGGCGGCGATGCGCGGTCCTTTGTCAGAAGCAGGCGCTGGCGACAAGCTGACGTCGCTGGCCCAACTGGGTGTTACAACCGATCAGAAGACCGGTGCGTTGAACTTCGATGGCACCAAATTCACTGCAGCAATGACTGACAAAAAGCTCAGTGGTGAGGTCCAGACGATGTTCACCGGACCTGACGGCTTGCTGGAGCGCATGGAAAAAGCGATCCTGCCCTTCAGTCAGCCCGGCGGTGTCCTTGATCAGCGGACTACGGCGTTGACCAGGACCCAGACGCGACTGAAGAACGATCAGGAAGCCCTGGATCGTCGGGTTGAGAACCTGACCGCAGTGTTGACCAAGAAGTACAACGACATGGATACCCTGGTCGGCAAGCTCAAAGCCACCGCCAACAACATCACCTCCATGTTCGAAGCGATGAACGCGCAGCAAAGAAACAGCTGATTCCAGCTGACACGAAAAAGCCCGGAAACGTCGCAAGGCGCTCCCGGGCTTTCGGCTTTTTCGATCTAAAGTTTTTTGACGCGACGTCGATACGCTGTTTATACGAACCGAATTTTTGATGAGGTAGAACATGAATCCGATGTTAGCCCTTCGCCAATACCAGAAAATTGGTGCTCAGGCGCAAACCTCCGAAGCAGGTCCCCATCGTCTTGTGCAAATGCTCATGGAAGGTGGTCTGGACCGTATCGCCCAGGCCAAAGGTGCGATGGAGCGTAAGGACATTGCCGGAAAAGGCATATTGATCGGCAAGGCCATCGGCATCGTCGGTGGCCTGCGTGAAGGCCTCGACCTGGAAAACCAGGCCGAGTCGGTCGCCGAGCTGGATGCGCTCTACACCTACATGATGAAACGCCTGGCCGAAGCCAACGTAAAGGCTGATCCGAAGATCCTCGACGAAGTCGCCGATCTGCTTCGCACGGTCAAGGAAGGTTGGGATGCCATCGCCACGCCTGGTCCGCAATTCTAAGGAGTGCTCTCATGAGTCTTGTCCTGCAGCGAATCGAACAAACCCGTGATGCCCTGGTTGGTGCCTTGGCTGAACGTAACTGGGAAGCCATTGGTCAATTGGACCTGGCGTGTCGTTCCTGCATGGAGGACGTCTTGAGCGAGTCCGAGGTGGACGAGGCGGCGTTGCGTAATAATCTGGAAGAACTGCTGGGGGTTTATCGCCAGTTGCTGGAAGCGGCGACGGGCGAGCGTCAGGCAATCGTGAGCGAAATGTCGCAGATTCATCAGGCACAGAACGCGGCGAAGGTTTATCACTTGTTCGGCTGATTTAATTTTCAGTTAATACCGAACAAAGTGCGCCATAAATTTGACTGTGCACGATTTTTTGACTTAACTAGTGGCTGTTTACAGATTTCAGGCGTCTACAGGCATGACAAGTCTGCAAGCGTCTAGCTTGCCCCCAAATCCGGGCACTGAGTTGACTAGGGAAGTTGCTATTGCATGTGGCGTGAAACCAAAATTCTCCTGATCGATGACGATAGCGTCCGCCGCCGCGACCTGGCGGTGATCCTGAATTTTCTTGGCGAAGAAAATTTACCCTGCAGTAGCCATGATTGGCAGCAGGCTGTCGGCTCTCTGTCGTCCAGTCGTGAAGTCATTTGCGTCCTTATCGGGACGGTCAATGCTCCCGCGTCGCTTTTGGGCTTGCTAAAGACACTCTCGACCTGGGATGAGTTCCTTCCAGTTTTGCTGATGGGCGAAAATTCTTCCCTCGACCTGCCGGAAGACCAGCGCCGCCGGGTACTTTCCACTTTGGAGATGCCGCCGAGCTACAGCAAATTGCTCGATTCGCTGCACCGCGCCCAGGTTTATCGCGAAATGTACGACCAGGCGCGTGAGCGCGGCCGGCATCGCGAACCCAACCTTTTCCGCAGCCTCGTCGGCACCAGCCGTGCCATCCAGCACGTGCGCCAGATGATGCAGCAGGTGGCCGATACCGACGCCAGCGTGCTGATCCTCGGCGAATCCGGCACCGGCAAGGAAGTGGTCGCGCGCAACCTGCATTACCATTCCAAGCGCCGCGAAGCGCCATTCGTGCCGGTCAACTGCGGGGCGATTCCCGCCGAGCTGCTCGAAAGCGAATTGTTCGGTCACGAGAAGGGCGCGTTCACCGGTGCAATCACCAGCCGCGCCGGGCGTTTCGAGTTGGCCAATGGCGGCACGCTGTTCCTCGATGAAATCGGCGACATGCCGCTGCCGATGCAGGTCAAGCTGCTGCGCGTCTTGCAGGAGCGCACTTTCGAGCGCGTGGGCAGCAACAAGACCCAGAGCGTCGACGTACGGATCATCGCCGCGACCCACAAGAACCTCGAGACCATGATCGAGGTCGGCAGCTTCCGCGAAGACCTTTATTACCGTCTCAATGTATTCCCGATCGAAATGGCGCCGTTGCGCGAGCGGGTCGAAGACATCCCGCTGTTGATGAACGAGCTGATCTCGCGCATGGAGCATGAGAAGCGTGGTTCGATCCGCTTCAACTCGGCGGCGATCATGTCCCTCTGCCGTCACGGCTGGCCGGGCAACGTCCGCGAGCTGGCCAACCTGGTGGAACGCATGGCGATCATGCACCCCTACGGTGTGATCGGCGTGAATGAGCTGCCGAAGAAATTCCGCTACGTCGATGACGAAGACGAGCAAATGGTCGACAGCCTGCGCAGCGACCTGGAAGAGCGGGTGGCGATCAACGGCCATACGCCGGATTTCACCACCAATGCCTTGCTGCCGCCGGAAGGCCTGGACCTCAAGGATTACCTGGGCGGCCTGGAGCAAGGCCTTATCCAGCAGGCTCTGGACGACGCCAACGGCATCGTCGCCCGCGCGGCAGAGCGCTTGCGCATTCGTCGAACCACCCTGGTGGAAAAGATGCGCAAGTACGGCATGAGCCGCCGCGAAGGAGATGAACAGGCGGATGATTGACGCCTGTTTTGCAACCGCCTGATTTTCAGGCGGTTTTTTTTCGGCACGGGTATTGCTACAGCTCTCGCAACGTTCCGTTTAACTGACGGTCAGCCAAGCGAGAGAGCACGATGACCCAAGCCGCCCTGATGTCTTCTGTCCCCGAGCCGGGACATATGCCGTCCGCCGAACAGGCTGGCCGGCTTGGACTCGAACAGGCGTTTTCGCTGTTCAGCCAGATGTCCAGCCAGTTGACCGACTCCTATAGCCTGCTTGAAGCGCGGGTTACCGAGCTCAAGGGTGAGCTGGCGGTGGTCAGTGCCCAACGCATGCAGGAACTGGCGGAAAAAGAACGCCTGGCCAACCGGCTGCAGAATCTGCTCGACCTCCTGCCCGGCGGCGTCATTGTCATCGATGCCCATGGCTTTGTGCGCGAAGCCAACCCGGCGGCGTGCGAGCTGCTCGGCCTGCCTCTGGAAGGCCAGCTCTGGCGGCACGTCATCGCTCGCTGCTTCGCGCCCCGCGATGACGACGGCCACGAAGTTTCCCTGAAGGATGGTCGACGGTTGTCCATTTCGACCCGTTCGCTGGATGCCGAGCCCGGACAGTTGGTGCTGCTCAACGACCTGACCGAAACCCGTCACTTGCAGGACCAATTGGCCCGCCACGAGCGTCTGTCTTCCCTTGGGCGGATGGTCGCGTCGCTGGCCCATCAGATCCGTACGCCGCTGTCCGCCGCGTTGTTGTACGCCAGCCACCTGACCGAGCAGCAACTGCCGATGGAGACCCAGCAGCGCTTTGCCGGCCGCTTGAAGGAGCGCTTGCATGAGCTGGAACACCAGGTGCGCGACATGCTGGTGTTCGCCCGCGGCGAGTTGCCGCTGACCGACCGCGTCGCGCCCAAGGTGCTGCTGCAGTCTTTGCAGGCCGCAGCACTGACTCATGTGCAGGGCGTGTCGATCCGCTGGCAGTGCGACAGTCATGCGGGCGAGGTGCTGTGCAACCGTGACACGCTGGTTGGCGCGGTATTAAATCTTATTGAAAACGCGATTCAGGCCAGTGACGTTGATGTCCGTCTGAAAGTGCACCTGTATACCCGCGACAACACCTTGCGCCTGTGTGTCAGCGACAGCGGCAGCGGTATCGAGCCGTCCGTGCTGGCACGTCTGGGCGAGCCATTTTTTACCACCAAGACCACTGGGACCGGCCTGGGCCTGACCGTGGTGAAGGCGGTGGCGCGTGCCCATCAGGGCGAGTTGCGGCTGCGCTCGCGGCTGGGGCGCGGTACGTGCGCGACGGTGTGCTTGCCGCTGTTTTCCAGCGCGCAAGGGGTGGAGTGAGCAAATGGCGACCAAGGTTCTACTGGTTGAAGATGATCGCGCGCTACGCGAAGCACTCGCCGATACGTTGCTGTTGGCCGGGCATGATTATGCCGCTGTCGGTTCGGCGGAAGAGGCATTGCTCGCAGTGGCCCGTGAGCCATTCAGCCTGGTGGTCAGCGACGTCAATATGCCGGGCATGGACGGCCATCAATTGCTCGGCCTTCTGCGCGCACGCCAGCCGCAACTGCCAGTCCTGTTGATGACCGCCCACGGCGCCGTCGAGCGGGCGGTGGATGCCATGCGCCAAGGGGCGGCGGATTATCTGGTCAAGCCGTTCGAGCCCAAGGCGCTGTTGGACTTGGTGGCTCGCCATGCCTTGGGCAGCCCCGCCGTCGAGGGCGAGGGGCCGGTGGCCATCGAGCCGGCCAGTGCACAGTTGCTGGAGTTGGCCGCGCGGGTGGCCCGCAGTGATTCAACCGTGCTGATTTCCGGCGAATCCGGCACGGGCAAGGAAGTCCTGGCCCGATATATCCATCAGCAATCCCGGCGCGCCAGCGAACCGTTCATTGCCATCAACTGTGCGGCGATTCCCGACAACATGCTCGAGGCGACACTGTTCGGCCACGAGAAAGGTTCGTTTACCGGCGCTATCGCGGCCCAGCCTGGCAAGTTCGAGCAGGCTGATGGCGGCACCATTCTGCTGGATGAAATTTCCGAGATGCCGCTGGGCCTGCAAGCCAAGCTGCTGCGCGTCTTGCAGGAGCGGGAAGTGGAGCGGGTCGGCGCGCGCAAGCCCATCAGCCTGGACATTCGCGTGGTGGCGACGACCAACCGCGACCTGGCCGGGGAAGTAGCGGCGGGGCGCTTTCGTGAAGACCTTTATTACCGACTGTCGGTTTTTCCGCTGGCCTGGCGTCCACTTCGTGAGCGCACCGCCGATATCCTGCCGCTGGCCGAGCGCCTGCTGGCCAAACACGTCAATAAAATGAAGCACGCGGCGGCGCGGTTGTCCGCCGAGGCGCAGGCCTGTCTGATCGCCTATCCCTGGCCGGGCAATGTCCGTGAACTGGACAACGCCATCCAGCGGGCGCTGATCCTGCAGCAGGGCGGCTTGATCCAGCCGGAAGATTTCTGCCTGGCCGGCCCGGTGGCCTGCGCGCCTTTACCGGTGTTGCAGTCCGCCCCGGTGCAGATTCCTCCCGGGGAAGTGATGGGGGAAACCGCCGGCGCCCTGGAAGATGACCTGCGCCGTCGCGAATTCCAAATGATCATCGACACCCTGCGCGCCGAACGCGGCCGACGCAAGGAGGCGGCTGAGCGCCTCGGTATCAGCCCGCGGACCCTGCGCTACAAGCTGGCGCAGATGCGTGATGCCGGGATGGATGTAGAGGCTTATCTCTTCGCCAGTTGAAGCATTAAACAAACCCTGTGGGAGCGAGCCTGCTCGCGAAGACAATAGTCCTCGCGACGTGGGCGCCGGCTGACACACCGCTATCGCGAGCAGGCTTGCTCCCACAGAAGCCTGGAAGGATCCGCGCGCGCATTTGTTTCCGACGGCCACGGAGCTGGCACCCTTGTTGCTACTACCTACGTACCCGCTGAGTAAGTGTCAAAAAAATGCGGGCCGCCAGAGAGAATAGATCATGAGCCAAGGTATTGAATTTAACCGGTTGATGCTGGACATGCGCTCCATGCAGATGGACGCCATGGCCCAGCCTAAATCGGTCGCGGTGCCCCAAGTGGCCGGCAGCAGCTTTTCCGACATGCTCGGTCAGGCCGTCAATAAAGTGAACGATACCCAGCAGGCTTCGAACCAGTTGGCCAGTGCTTTCGAGATTGGCAAAAGTGGCGTCGACCTGACGGACGTAATGATCTCTTCGCAGAAAGCCACTGTCTCGTTTCAGGCGTTGACCCAGGTTCGCAACAAGCTGGTTCAAGCCTATCAAGACATCATGCAGATGCCGGTCTAAGGAAACTATTGAGTCATGGCAGAAGCAGCCGTTGATAACGTTCCAGCCAAGGCAACTCCGGTAGACGGCAAACCGCCGTTGTTCGGCCTGTCTTTCCTGGAAAACCTCTCCGAGATGACCATGCTGCGTCAGGTTGGCCTGTTGGTCGGCCTGGCTGCCAGCGTGGCGATTGGTTTCGCCGTGGTCCTCTGGTCCCAGCAGCCGGACTACCGTCCGCTGTACGGCAGCCTGGAGGGCATGGATGCCAAACAAGTCATGGAAACCCTGGCTTCCGCCGACATTCCTTATACCGTCGAACCCAATTCCGGCGCCTTGCTGGTCAAGGCCGACGACGTCGCGCGCGCGCGCCTCAAGCTCGCTGCCGCCGGCGTGACGCCGACCGATGGCAATATCGGATTCGAGATCCTCGACAAGGACCAGGGCCTGGGCACCAGCCAGTTCATGGAAGCGACTCGTTATCGTCGCGGCCTGGAAGGCGAACTGGCGCGGACCATTTCCAGCCTCAACAACGTCAAGGGTGCCCGCGTGCACCTGGCGATCCCGAAAAGCTCGGTGTTCGTGCGCGACGAGCGCAAGCCGAGTGCCTCGGTACTGGTCGAACTGTATTCCGGCCGCTCGCTTGAGCCAGGCCAGGTCGTTGCCATTATCAACCTGGTGGCGACCAGCGTTCCCGAGTTGAGCAAGTCGCAGATCACCGTGGTCGACCAGAAGGGCAACCTGTTGTCCGACCAGGCGGAAAATTCCGAACTGACCATGGCCGGCAAGCAATACGATTACAGCCGCCGCATGGAAGGCATGTTTACCCAGCGGGTGCACAACATCCTGCAACCGATCCTCGGCAACGGCCGCTACAAGGCCGAAGTCTCGGCGGACGTGGATTTCAGCGCCGTCGAATCGACTTCCGAGCAGTTCAACCCGGATCAACCGGCGTTGCGCAGCGAGCAGTCGGTGAACGAGCAACGGACCGCCAGCAATGGCCCGCAAGGTGTACCGGGTGCCCTGAGCAACCAGCCACCAGCACCGGCCAGCGCGCCGCAAACCACCGGTGGCGCTACCGCCGCCGCAGGCATGGTGCAGCCAGGCCAGCCGCTGATCGACGCCAATGGCCAGCAGATCATGGACCCGGCCACCGGCCAGCCGATGCTCGCGCCGTACCCGGCCGACAAGCGTCAGCAATCGACCAAGAACTTCGAGCTCGACCGTTCCATCAGCCACACCAAGCAGCAGCAGGGCCGTTTGAATCGCCTGTCTGTCGCAGTAGTGGTGGACGATCAGGTCAAGGTCAACCCGGCCAACGGCGAAACCAGCCGCGCGCCATGGACCGCCGACGAATTGGCGCGCTTCACTCGCCTGGTGCAGGACGCCGTCGGTTTCGACGCCAGCCGTGGCGACAGCGTCAGCGTGATCAACGTACCGTTCTCCCTGGAGCGCGGTGAAGAAATCGCCGATATCCCGTTTTATTCGCAACCCTGGTTCTGGGATGTGGTCAAGCAGGTATTGGGTGTGTTGTTCATCCTGATACTGGTATTTGGAGTGCTGCGTCCGGTGCTCAACAACATCACCGGTGGCGGCAAGAACAAGCAGCTGGCAGGCTTGGGCGATGTAGAGCTGGGAGGCATGGGCGGCCTGGATGGCGAATTGGCCAACGATCGCGTCAGCCTCGGCGGGCCGCAGAGCATTCTGCTGCCAAGCCCGAGCGAAGGCTATGACGCTCAGTTGAACGCCATCAAGAGTCTGGTGGCAGAGGATCCGGGTCGTGTGGCCCAGGTCGTGAAAGAGTGGATTAACGCAGATGAGTGATAATCGAGCCGCTGTTGCCAAATTGTCCCGGGTCGACAAAGCCGCGATTTTGCTGCTGTCCCTGGGTTCGACGGACGCCGCCCAGGTGCTGCGCCACATGGGACCCAAAGAGGTCCAGCGCGTCGGCGTGGCCATGGCGCAGATGGGCAATGTGCACCGCGAGCAGGTCGAGCAGGTGATGAGCGAGTTCGTCGACATCGTCGGCGATCAGACCAGCCTGGGCGTCGGTTCCGACGACTACGTGCGCAAGATGCTCACCCAGGCCCTGGGCGAGGACAAGGCCAACGGCCTGATCGACCGGATCCTGCTGGGTGGCAATACCAGCGGCCTGGACAGCCTGAAGTGGATGGAGCCGCGCGCGGTCGCCGACGTGATCCGTTACGAGCACCCGCAGATCCAGGCGATCGTCGTCGCGTACCTCGATCCGGACCAGGCCGGTGAGGTGCTCGGCAACTTCGACCATAAAGTGCGCCTCGACATCATCCTGCGGGTTTCGTCGTTGAACACCGTGCAGCCGGCGGCCCTGAAAGAATTGAACCAGATTCTCGAGAAGCAGTTCTCGGGCAACTCCAATGCTTCGCGCACCACCTTGGGCGGTATCAAGCGCGCGGCGGACATCATGAACTTCCTCGACAGTTCGATCGAAGGTCAACTGATGGACTCGATCCGCGAAGTCGACGAAGACCTGTCCGGTCAGATCGAAGACCTCATGTTCGTCTTCAACAACCTGGCCGATGTCGACGACCGCGGTATCCAGGCACTGTTGCGCGAAGTGTCCTCCGATGTGCTGGTGCTGGCCCTCAAGGGTTCGGACGAAGGCGTCAAGGAGAAGATCTTCAAGAACATGTCCAAACGGGCGGCCGAACTGTTGCGCGACGACCTCGAGGCCAAGGGCCCGGTGCGCGTCAGCGATGTGGAAACCGCACAGAAGGAAATCCTCACCATCGCCCGCCGTATGGCCGAAGCCGGAGAAATCGTGCTCGGTGGCAAGGGCGGCGAAGAGATGATCTAAGGTCGTTATGTCTGCCAAGAGCGATGATTCACCCAGCGACCTGATCCGCGCCCGCGACGTCGGTGGTTTCGACGTCTGGTCGCTGCCCAGCTTCGATCCCTTTGTGCCCGAGCCTGAGCCTGCACCGGTGGAAGAGTTGCCGGAGATGGAAGAGGTGCCGCTGGAGGAAGTCCAGCCGCTGACCCTCGAAGAAGTCGAGAGCATTCGCCAGGAGGCCTACAACGAGGGCTTCGCCATCGGCGAAAAGGAAGGCTTCCACAGCACCACGCTCAAGGTCCGCCAGGAAGCCGACGTGGCGCTGACGGCCAAGCTGCGGGCGCTGGAATCGCTGATGCTGAACCTGTTCGAACCCATCGCCGAGCAGGACACCCAAATCGAGAAATCCCTGGTCGGGCTGGTGCAGCACATCACCCGGCAAGTGATCCAGCGCGAGCTGGCCATCGATTCGAGCCAGATCGAGCATGTCATGCGCGAGGCCCTCAAGCTTCTGCCCCTGGGCGTGGGCAACGTGCGGCTGTACATCAATCCGCAGGACTTCGAGCTGGTCAAGGCCTTGCGCGAGCGTCACGAGGAAAGCTGGCGCATCGTCGAGGATGAAACCTTGCTGCCCGGCGGTTGCCGGGTGGAAACCGAGCACAGCCGCATCGATGCGACAGTCGAAACACGTATCAGCCAGGTCATGGCCAAGCTGTTCGACCAATTGCACGAGCAGGCCCTGCATCCGGCTCCGGCCGACCTGAGCCTGGAGTTGCCGGACGAACCGGAGGCCGCCGCCATCGTTGACCCGGACGCGGCCGAACTGATTGCTCCTGAACTGGACGGCCGTAATGCGCCTTGACCGCACCAGCTTCGGCAAGCGCCTGGGCAGCTACGCCGAGGCCACTGAACTGGCCGGCCAGCCGATCCTCGAAGGGCGCCTGCTGCGCATGGTCGGCCTGACCCTCGAAGCGGAAGGTTTGCGCGCTGCGATGGGCAGCCGGTGCATGGTGATCAACGATGACAGTTATCACCCGGTGCAGGTCGAAGCCGAAGTCATGGGCTTTTCCGGCAGCAAAGTATTTCTGATGCCGGTGGGCAGTGTCGCCGGCATCGCGCCCGGTGCCCGCGTGGTTCCGCTGGCCGATACCGGTCGGCTGCCCATGGGCATGAGCATGCTCGGCCGAGTGCTGGACGGGGCCGGGCGGGCCCTGGACGGCAAGGGTGGCATGAAGGCTGAAGATTGGGTGCCGATGGACGGCCCGACAATCAACCCACTCAAGCGTGACCCGATCAGCGTGCCGCTGGACGTGGGCATTCGTTGTATCAACGGGTTGTTGACGGTCGGTCGCGGTCAGCGCCTGGGCCTGTTCGCCGGTACCGGGGTGGGCAAGAGTGTGTTGCTGGGCATGATGACTCGCTTTACCGAAGCCGACATCATCGTGGTGGGGCTGATCGGCGAGCGGGGCCGCGAGGTGAAGGAATTCATCGAGCACATTCTCGGCGAAGAAGGGCTCAAGCGTTCCGTGGTGGTGGCGTCGCCGGCGGACGATGCGCCGTTGATGCGCCTGCGTGCCGCGATGTATTGCACGCGCATCGCCGAGTATTTTCGCGACAAGGGCAAGAACGTCCTGTTGCTGATGGATTCGCTGACCCGTTTCGCCCAGGCCCAGCGGGAAATCGCCCTGGCCATCGGCGAGCCGCCGGCGACCAAGGGTTATCCGCCTTCAGTGTTTGCCAAGTTGCCGAAACTGGTGGAGCGGGCCGGTAACGCGGAGAAGGGCGGCGGTTCCATCACCGCTTTTTACACCGTGCTGTCCGAGGGTGACGATCAGCAAGACCCGATCGCCGACTCGGCCCGAGGTGTACTCGACGGCCACATCGTGCTGTCCCGGCGCCTGGCCGAAGAAGGGCATTATCCCGCGATTGATATCGAAGCGTCGATCAGCCGGGTCATGCCGTCGGTCATCAGTGCCGAGCACATGAAGCGCGCCCAGCAGTTCAAGCAATACTGGTCACGTTACCAGCAGAGTCGCGACCTGATCAGCGTGGGCGCCTATGTGCCTGGCGGTGATCGTGAAACCGACATGGCCATCAATCTTTATCCGGCCATGGCGGTCTACCTGCGCCAAGGCTTGAACGACAACATCGGCATGGCCGCCAGCGAAGCGCACCTGCAAACCATCTTCGCCCCCGTCGCGGGCGGATAACCGCCTATGGCCACGAGTCGTGCGGCGCGCCTGGCGCCGGTGGTGGACATGGCGGAAAAAGCCGAGAAGACCGCCGTTCAGCGGCTGGCTTATTTCCAGGGACAAGTGGTCGTGGCCGAGAGCAAGCTGGCCGACCTGGAGAATTTTCGTCTCGAATACCAGGAGCAGTGGATCGCCCGCGGCAGCCATGGCGTTTCCGGGCAATGGCTGTTGGGCTACCAGGGGTTCCTCGCACAGCTGGGCACCGCGATCGATCAGCAGCGCCAAAGCCTCGTCTGGCACCAGAACAACCTGGAAAAGGCTCGCCAGAGCTGGCAGGAAGCCTTCGCCCGGGTCGAAGGGCTGCGCAAACTTGTACAGCGTTATATCGATGAAGCTCGGCAGCTGGAAGACAAGCGCGAGCAGAAGTTGCTTGATGAACTGTCTCAGCGTCTGCCGCGCCATGATCCGTATTGAACATGAAAGCGGAATTCTGTCGGTTGGAGGGTTTGATTCCTTGCTCAGACCTCTACCTGATGCTACACCTTGTACACATATGTCCACGACAAGGAAGTGAATATGTCTGTCGTAACTGAAGTGTCCCCAGATGGACAAAAGCTGACGATCTCGATCAAAGGTCGATTCGATTTTGGCCGGCACCAGGAATTTCGTGAGTCTTACGAAAAGCTCAATACGAAGCCTGAGTCCATCGTGGTGGATTTGAAAGAAGCCACCTACCTCGACAGCTCTGCCTTGGGCATGCTCCTGCTGTTGCGCGATCATGCCGGTGGCGACGAGTCGGATATCCGTGTGGTCAACAGCAGCAGCGACGTCAAGAAAATCCTCGCGATTTCCAATTTCGACAAGTTGTTCGATATCAGTTGATTACCATGCAATCGTCGCCGGAGCCGCTGACGATCCTGATTGCCGAAGACAGCGCCGCCGACCGGCTGCTGTTGTCGACCATCGTCCGCCGTCAAGGCCATCAGGTGCTCACCGCAGCGGATGGCGCCGAGGCGGTCGAAGTCTACCGGGAGCAGCGTCCGCACCTGGTGCTGATGGACGCGATGATGCCCGTCATGGATGGCTTCGAAGCCGCGCAGCAGATCAAGCAACTGGCCGGGGACCAACTGGTTCCGATCATTTTCCTCACCTCGTTGACCGAAAGCGAAGGGCTGGCCCGTTGCCTGGAGGCTGGCGGTGACGATTTCCTCGCCAAGCCCTATAACCAAGTGATCCTGGCTGCCAAGATCAAGGCCATGGACCGCTTGCGTCGGTTGCAGGCCACGGTGGTCCAACAACGTGACCAGATCGCCCGGCACCACGACTACCTGCTTAACGAGCAGCGGGTTGCCAAGGCGGTGTTCGACAAGATTGCCCACTCCGGTTGCCTGAGCGCGCCGAATATCCGTTACCTGCAATCGCCCTATGCCTTGTTCAATGGCGATCTGCTGCTGGCCGCCTTCAACCCGGCTGGTGACATGCACATCCTGCTTGGGGATTTTACCGGCCACGGCTTGCCGGCGGCGGTCGGGGCGATGCCGCTGGCTGAAGTGTTCTACGGGATGACCGCGAAAGGCTACGGCCTGGCGCAGATCCTGCGAGAGATGAATGCCAAGCTCAAGCGCATCCTGCCAGTGGACATGTTCTGTTGCGCAACGCTGCTGTGCCTGAGCTTCCAGCGCTGCACCGTCGAAGTCTGGAACGGCGGCATGCCCGATGGTTACCTGCATGACAGCCTCAGTGGCGTGCGTACGCCGTTGCCGGCGCGGCACTTGCCGTTGGGCGTGCTCACGCCGCAACTGTTTGATGATCGCACTGAAGTGCATCCGATGTCGGTGGGCGACCGGGTATTCCTGTTGTCTGACGGCGTCATCGAAGCCAGCGACCGCGATGATCAGCCGTTTGGCGTGGAAAGGTTGCAGCAGGTGTTTGCGGCCAACCGCGAGCCCGATCGACTGTTCGAAGATATCCAGCAGGCCCTCGGTGATTTTCGCGGCGAGGCCCGCGACGACTTCAGCATGGTCGAGGTGCGGTTGGTCGCGCCGACGCAACTCAGTCCGCCGCCACCGGTCTATTCCGATAGCGGCCAGTCGAGCCCGCTGGACTGGTCGGTGAGTTTCGAGTTCCGCGCACAGACGCTCAAGCGCTTCAACCCGATGCCTTACCTGTTGCAGTTATTGCTTGAGGTCCATGGGCTCAGGGGCCAGAGTGGCGCCTTGTACAGTGTCCTCACGGAGCTTTACTCCAACGCACTGGAGCACGGCGTACTGGGGCTCGATTCGGGCCTCAAGCGTGATGCGGCGGGTTTTGCCCGCTATTATACGGAGCGCGGCATCCGTCTGGATGAGCTGGACAGCGGCCATATCCGCGTGCATCTGCACGTGACTCCCCAAGGGGAGGGTGGGCGCCTGGTCATTGAGGTCGAGGACAGCGGCCAGGGGTTCGATGTCAGCCGTGTGCTGGCCCGGCCTGTGGATCGTGACCGGTTATCCGGGCGCGGTGTGAGCCTGGTGCGCCAGCTATGCCACGAGGCCAGTTGGTCCGACGATGGTCGTAGTGCGCGCGTGGAGTTTTTCTGGGAGGCTCTGGCATAATCGGGGCCATTCTTGATCAAGGAGCGAACAAGTGAGCGAGATTCATCTGGATCGGGACGTGCTCAGCACGTTGAAGGAAGTCATGGAGGAAGGGTATCCGGAATTGCTGGATACGTTCCTCAACGATTCCGAGGCACGCCTGCGTGTGTTGCTTGAGGCCAGGGATGCGGAGCAATTGAGCGCCACCGCCCACAGTTTCAAGGGCAGTAGCAGCAATATGGGCGCCATCCGCCTGGCTGAACTGTGCGGCGAGCTGGAACAACGCGCCAAGCAGCCCTCGCTGGGTGGAATCGAGAAACTGGTCAGCGAGATCAACAGCGAATTTACCTACGTTCGAAAGCTTTGCAAGGAAGAGCGCGAAGGCTTTCACTGTTAAAAAGTTGTTGTTCGGCGCGTTGGCCCATCCCTTGCATTGTCCTGTCTCGACTGCATCAAAGATCCCAGTGCAGCGGAGACCATTTCATGCCCGTTACGCCTAATACACTCCTTCAGGCCGTTACCCAGGCCAAGCCGCAGGCCACCGTCAATTCGTTGGCAGCTGGCCCGGACGCCGGGAATAAAGCCTCCAGTTTCGCCCAGGTCTTCGCCAAGCAGGCCCCCGTCAAACCCTCGACGGCCCTTGAACCGGCGATTAAGCCGGTGCGCGACAAGGCCTCCGACAACACCGTCAAAAAGGATGCAGGCAGCGACACGGCTGCCGCTCCTGAGCCGGCGGTTGCCGATAGCGGCAAACCCTTGCCCGCCGACAAGCCGGCCACGGCCGACGACAAGCCGACGCAGGACGATAGCGATACGGCCGAGACGCCTGTAGCCGACGCCGCCCCAGTCGATCCGACACTCGACCCGGCCTTGCTGCCCGGGGTCATCGTGCCTGAAGTCGTTGCCGAGGCGCTGCCCGCGCCTGTGGTTGACACAACCGAGGCGCCAGTCGTCGCGGCAGTCGCGGCGCCCGTGGTGGCTTCGGCCACGTCGGCCCCGGTGACCGATCCGGAATTCGACCCCCAGGCCGATCCGCTTGACGCCCTGCCGGCGTTGCGTCTGGCGATGGAGCAGAGCGGCCATGTGTCCGCTTCCAGCCAGGCGCAGCCCAAGGCAACGGCGTCAGCGTCCGTCGATGGCGAGCCGACGTCGGCCCAGACCTTCGCAGCCGGCATGGCGAGCATGCTCAATGTACAAGCCGACCAGGACAGTACCAGTGCCGGCAGCCAGGGCGGGGAGAAGGCGTTCGGTGGCTTGCTCAACGAAGGCCTCAAGGACCTGACCGCAGCCTCCAGCGACACGCGGGTAGATGATTTCGCCAACCGCCTGGCGGCATTGACCCAGGCGGCTACGCCAAAAACCGCCAACGCGGTCCCGGTCAACCAGCCCATCGCCATGAACCAGAGCGGCTGGACCGAAGAAGTGGTCAACCGGGTGATGTACCTGTCGAGCGTCAATCTCAAGGCGGCTGATATCCAACTGCAGCCGGCCGAGCTCGGGCGCCTGGATATTCGCGTGAACATGGTCCCCGACCAGCAGACCCAGGTCACGTTCATGAGCGCCCATTCAGGCGTCCGTGAAGCCCTCGAAGGCCAGATGCATCGCCTGCGCGACAGCTTTGCCCAGCAGGGTATGGGCCAGGTCGACGTCAGCGTGTCGGATCAGTCGCGTGGCTCCCAGGGTCAGGAACAGCAAGCCCAGCAGCAGGCCCAGGCTGGTCGCACGAGCTCTTCCTCTGGTGGCCGAGTGGATTCGGTAGACGAAGAGTTGCCGGCCAGCGTTGCCGAAGTGGCGGCCAACACCACCAGCGTCATCGGCACCAGCGCGGTCGACTACTACGCCTGATCCAACGCGGTACCCAATGTGGGAGCGGGCTTGCTCGCGAAGGCTGTGTGTCGGTTAACGATATGTGACTGATGCATCGCCTTCGCAAGCAAGCCCGCTCCCACATTCATTTGCGGTGTTCCGGAGAATGCATCTGACGCCTTCCTTGCGCTTCTGGCATAACACTTGCTCCAGCCAAGCCGTGCAACAGTGAAACCCCCGATTAGCGACGGATTATTGGCATGGCGAAGAGTGAAGCAGCAGCTGTAAAAGACCCCGCAACCAAAGGCAAACTCAAGCTGATCATCATGATCGTGGTGGGTTTGCTCCTGGCGATGGGTGTTTCCGTGGGGGCGACCTGGTATTTCATGCACAGCGCTCAAAGCAAACCGGCAGAAGTGGTGGAAACCGCGCCGGTGGGCAAGCAGCCGGCGATTTTCGAGCCGATGGCTCCCGCATTTGTGGCCAACTACACCCAGAACGGTCGCCAGCGCTACATGCAGGTGAGCATCACCCTGCTGGGCCGCAACCAGGCTGACCTGGAAGCGCTGCGGGTGCACATGCCGCTGATTCGCAATAACCTGGTGATGCTGTTCTCCGGACAGAGTTTCGACACCCTGGCCACTCCGGTCGGCCAGGAAATGCTGCGTCAGAAAGCCACGGCCAGCGTTCAGGAAGTGGCTCAGAAAGAGCTTGGCAAAGTGGTGATCGAACAGTTGCTCTTCACTAACTTCGTATTGCAGTAGGAACACGACATGGCCGTGCAGGACTTGTTGTCCCAGGACGAAATCGACGCGCTGTTGCATGGTGTCGACGACGGCCTGGTGCAGACCGAAAACGCTGCTGAACCGGGCAGCGTCAAAAGCTACGACCTGACCAGCCAGGATCGCATCGTTCGCGGACGCATGCCGACCCTGGAAATGATCAACGAGCGTTTTGCCCGATACACCCGCATCAGCATGTTCAACATGCTGCGCCGTTCGGCCGACGTGGCCGTTGGTGGCGTGCAGGTGATGAAATTCGGCGAATATGTGCACTCGCTGTACGTGCCCACCAGTCTCAACCTGGTGAAGATCAAGCCGTTGCGCGGCACTGCACTGTTCATCCTTGACGCCAAGCTGGTGTTCAAGCTGGTGGATAACTTCTTCGGCGGTGACGGCCGTCACGCCAAGATCGAAGGCCGCGAATTCACGCCGACCGAGCTGCGCGTCGTGCGCATGGTGCTGGAGCAGGCTTTCATCGACTTGAAGGAAGCCTGGCAGGCGATCATGGAAGTCAACTTCGAGTACATCAACTCGGAAGTGAACCCGGCCATGGCCAACATCGTCGGTCCGAGCGAAGCCATTGTCGTGTCGACTTTCCACATCGAACTCGACGGTGGCGGCGGCGACCTGCACGTGACCATGCCGTACTCGATGATCGAGCCGGTGCGCGAAATGCTCGACGCCGGTTTCCAGTCGGACCTCGACGACCAGGACGAGCGCTGGATCAATGCGTTGCGCCAGGACGTGCTGGACGTCGACGTGCCGATCGGCGCGACGGTTGCCCGGCGCCAGCTGCGCCTGCGGGACATCCTGCATATGCAGCCGGGGGACATCATCCCCGTCGAGATGCCGGAAGACATGATCATGCGCGCCAATGGCGTGCCGGCCTTCAAGGTCAAGATGGGCTCTCACAAAGGCAACCTCGCGTTGCAAGTGATCGAGCCGATCGAACGCCGCTGAGTGCTGTCAATCGCTTACGTTTGTAACGGATTTCTAGTTCTTTACCGATTCTTGCCCGCCGAGGAAACATGATGGCTGACGATATGAATACCCAGGATGACCAGGCGCTGGCCGACGAATGGGCTGCGGCCCTGGAAGAAACCGGCGACGCCGGGCAGGCCGATATCGATGCGCTGCTGGCCGCCGATACCGGCAACCACGCTTCCAATCGCATGCAGATGGAAGAGTTTGGCAGCGTGCCGAAAAGCAATGAGCAAGTCACCCTCGACGGGCCGAACCTGGACGTGATTCTCGACATCCCGGTGTCGATTTCCATGGAAGTGGGCAGCACCGACATCAACATCCGCAACCTGTTGCAGCTCAACCAGGGCTCGGTGATCGAGCTGGATCGCCTGGCCGGTGAACCGCTGGACGTACTGGTCAACGGTACCCTGATCGCCCATGGCGAAGTGGTGGTGGTCAACGAGAAGTTCGGCATTCGCCTGACGGACGTGATCAGCCCGAGCGAACGCATCAAGAAGCTGCGCTGAATGAAAGGCTTTCTCGCCGCAGCCTTGATGCTGCCGTTCAGCGTGCTGGCGGCCGAGCCCGCGGCCACGGCGGCGGTTGCGCCGGCAAGTGGCGGCAGCATGGCCGGGCAATTGGCGCAGTTGGTGCTGGGCCTGCTCGTGGTGCTCGGGTTGATTTTTTTCCTCGCGTGGATGCTGCGGCGCGTGCAACAGGCGGGGCCTGCCGGCAAAGGCCAGGTCATCGACATCATCAGTTCCCGCGCGCTCGGCCCGCGGGATCGGCTGGTGCTGGTGCAAGTTGGCAACGAGCAGATCCTGCTCGGCCTGAGCCCTGGCACGATCACCGCTTTGCACGTTCTCAAGGAGCCGGTGCAGGTGCCCGCCACCGAGCAGGCCACCCCCGAATTTGCCCAGCGGCTCATGGAACTGCTGGGTAAAGATCAAAAGGATAAAAAGTAATGCCGTTGCGCATTCTGTTGGCGCTGGCCCTGTTGCTGGCTGCACCGTTGGCGTTTGCCGCCGACCCGTTGTCGATTCCGGCGATCACGTTGGGCACCAACGCCGAAGGGGCTCAGGAGTATTCGGTCAGCCTGCAGATCCTGCTGATCATGACCGCGCTGAGTTTCATCCCGGCGTTCGTCATGCTGATGACCAGTTTCACCCGGATCATCATTGTCTTTTCGATCCTGCGCCAGGCCCTGGGTTTGCAGCAGACGCCGTCGAACCAGATACTCACGGGCATGGCGTTGTTCCTGACCATGTTCATCATGGCGCCAGTCTTCGACCGGGTGAACCGTGATGCGCTGCAACCCTACCTGGCCGAAACCCTCAGCGCCCAGGACGCGGTGGCCAGGGCCCAGGTGCCGATCAAGGATTTCATGCTCGCCCAGACTCGCAGCAGCGACCTGGAGCTGTTCATGCGCCTGTCCAAGCGCACCGACATCGCCAGCCCCGACCAGGCCCCATTGACCATCCTGGTGCCAGCGTTCGTGACGTCCGAGCTGAAAACGGCGTTCCAGATCGGTTTCATGATCTTCATCCCGTTCCTGATCATTGACCTGGTGGTCGCCAGTATCCTCATGGCGATGGGTATGATGATGCTGTCGCCGCTGATCATTTCATTGCCGTTCAAGATCATGCTGTTCGTGCTGGTGGATGGCTGGGCCTTGATCATCGGTACGCTGGCGGGCAGTTTCGGCGGTGTTTAGACCAATTGCGCGGGTAGCTCGATATGACGCCTGAAGTAGCGGTAGACCTGTTCCGCGAAGCACTCTGGCTGACCACCATGATGGTTGCCATCCTGGTAATTCCGAGCCTGCTGGTGGGCTTGCTGGTGGCGATGTTCCAGGCCGCCACGCAGATCAACGAACAGACCCTGAGCTTCCTGCCGCGCCTGCTGGTGATGCTGGTGACGCTGATCGTCGCCGGCCCGTGGCTGGTGCAAACCTTCATGGAATACATCCTGCAGCTGTACGGCAGTATTCCCCAGTTGATCGGCTGACCCGATGTCGATGCTCGAACTGACGGACACCCAGATCAGCAGCTGGGTGGCGTCGTTTATCCTGCCGCTGTTTCGCGTCACCGCCGTGCTGATGAGCATGCCGGTCTTCGGCACGACCCTGGTGCCAGGCCGTGTGCGCCTGTACCTGGCCGTGGCAATCACCGTGGTCATCGCGCCCGGACTGCCGCCGATGCCGCCGGTCAATGCCCTTGACCTCAGTGCGCTGATGCTGGTGGCCGAGCAGATTCTCATTGGTGTCCTGCTGGGGTTTTCACTGCAGCTGTTCTTCCAGGCGTTCGTGGTGGCCGGGCAAATCATTTCGATCCAGATGGGCATGGCGTTCGCCTCCATGATCGACCCCACCAACGGCGTCAACACCGCGGTCATCGGGCAGTTCCTGACGATGCTGGTGACGTTGCTGTTCCTCGCCATGAACGGGCATCTGGTGGTGTTTGAAGTGCTCACCGAGAGCTTCACCACAATGCCGGTGGGCAGTGCGATGCTGGTCAATCATTTCTGGGACATCGCCGGCAAGCTCGGCTGGGTCCTGGGGGCGGCGATGCTGCTGGTATTGCCAGCCATCACCGCGCTGCTGGTGGTCAACATCGCTTTTGGCGTGATGACCCGCGCGGCGCCGCAGCTGAACATTTTTTCCATCGGCTTCCCCCTCACGCTGGTGCTGGGCATGGTGATCTTCTGGGTCAGCCTGGGGGATATTCTCAACCAGTATCAGCCATTGGCCACCCAGGCCTTGCAGCTGCTACGCGACATGGCACAGGCGCGCTGAACCATGGCTGAGAGCGAAAGCGGTCAGGACAAGACAGAAGACCCCACGGAGAAACGCACCAGGGAGTCCCGCGAGAAGGGTGAGATCGCCCGCTCCAAGGAGCTCAATACCCTGGCGATCATGCTCGCCGGCGCTGGCGGCTTACTGATCTATGGCGGCGGGCTGGCGCTGGAACTGCTGGAAATCATGCGCCTGAATTTTTCCTTGCCTCGGGAAGTATTGCTGACCCCTGGCGCCATGACGCAGTACCTGCTGCATTCGGGCAAGATCGCACTTCTGGCGATTCAGCCCGTGCTGATTTTTTTATTGTTGGCGGCATTCATCGGCCCGATTTCCCTGGGTGGATGGCTCTTCGCCGCCGGCAGCCTGGCACCCAAGTTCAGTCGGATGAACCCGGCCGCCGGCATCAAGCGCATGTTTTCCACCACGGCGCTGGTTGAGCTGCTCAAGGCTTTTGGCAAGTTCCTGCTGGTCCTGTCCGTCGCGTTGGTGGTGCTGGAGGGCGACATCGACGATCTGCTGCGCATCGCCCATCAACCGCTGGAACAGGCCATCATTCATAGCGTGCAGCTGGTGGGATGGAGCACGTTGTGGATGTCTTGCGGCCTGATCCTGATCGCTGCCATCGATGTGCCGATCCAGCTCTATCAGAGCAAGCAGAAGCTGATGATGACCAAGCAGGAAGTGCGCGACGAGCACAAGGACTCGGAGGGCAAGCCGGAGGTCAAGCAGCGGATTCGCCAATTGCAGCGCGAGGTCTCCCAGCGGCGCATGATGGCGGCGATTCCCGACGCCGACGTGGTCATTACCAACCCGACCCACTATGCGGTGGCGCTCAAATACGATCCTGAAAAAGGCAATGCGCCGGTGCTGCTGGCCAAGGGCAGTGATTTCCTGGCGTTGAAGATCCGCGAAATCGCCGTTGCCAACGAAGTGATGCTGCTCGAATCTCCGGCGCTGGCGCGCTCGATCTACTACTCCACCGAACTCGATCAGGAAATTCCCGGAGGTCTGTACCTGGCTGTGGCCCAGGTGCTGGCCTACGTCTACCAGATCCGCCAGCACCGCGCCGGCAAGGGCAAGCGTCCCGAACCGCTCAAGGACCTGCCGATCCCGCCGGATTTGCGGCGTGACTCATAATCGCTGCGGTGATAGTCCCGACCCCATCGCGAGCTTGCCGATGCGCTCGGATAATGCGGCTCGACAAAGGTCGCATCGGCGAAGAATATCTGTTTGCTCGGGGCTCAACCACGTTCTGGCCGTCCATACGCGCGTATGCGCCGAGAACGCGTAACGAGCCGCGAATGTCGCTCGGCTCGTAGCACATTTCGCTCGGTTGCCAGCAGATGTCGCTCGGCTGTTAGCCGACCTCGCTCGGCTCCGTTCAGAGCGGCCTGGCGTTGCGCACTGTTCCAATTTTGCCGCATCGAATTTGCATCGATTGCTTGGGCATAAATTTCGAGATCTACATCGTCTGTTGCTAGCTGTAGCGAATAATTCCTGCGCGTTTGCGGTAATGGCACGCTTGATCGCGCTGTTGCAAGTAGCTGGTCTATTATTTGCTGATTCCCATCATGCAGGCGTGCCATCTCATCACGAAAGCGGGGGCTGATAGTTGATGAAGGCCCACTTGGCGCGTCGAGCATCGCGGTGCTCGATTGAGCCACAGGCGCAGGTGAAGGCGCCGCAGCTCTAGCAGCTCTAGCAGCTTTAAAAGCTCTAGCGCCGCGTTTCAGGACAATCATTGCACGCAGAAGACTTCCAAACTGCACTATCGCATGTCCGGTTGGATCGCTTTGATTGACCGGGTCGCCGTGGCAATAGGCATAAGGGTTCAGACCACCCTTGCCGAAGGGGCTTAGGTTGTCCGGGCTATTGAAACGCATCAAAACCGGGTTGAACGCCCGATAACCATTCCCCAGCAAATAATGCCCGGTCACCGGGTCCGGTCGTTCTCCATTGAAGCCGAGCAGGCTCAACAAACCGCTGCCGATAGTTCGGTTGCCATAAGGCGAATACGCATGGGATTGCGATTCATTGCAGGCAATGGCCTGTAGTACCGAGCGTTGTTGGTCGGTCGCCAATAGTGTTGCCTGCCTTAGGTTGCCCTGGGTTTCAGTCAGGGCCAGCAGCTGGTCGGCGTGTTGAACTATTGATCGGTTGATCACGCCGTCGATTTCGGTGGCCAGGCGCGATTTGCAGTAGAACCGCTGGATGGGAATATGAGTCGCCACCGTGTGGTGGGTGAGACGATCCAATGGGTCATAGCGGTAAATGCAGAGGAGTGTGGCTGGCACGGTCGACGATCCGTTCGGACGAGGCTCCGCCGGATTATCGAGGTTCGGATGCAAAGGGAAAACTAGCAGAACTGTTAGGTTTGCCTGGAAAGCGACAGATGCGGGGCATCAGACACGCCGCACCCGCCGGTTTGCGACTGCTTCGCAGCCGAGCGGGAGCAAGCTCCCTCGCCACGGGTACCCTTCTTCTCAAGTGAACCGCATCACCCTGTGGGAGCGAGCCTGCTCGCGAATGCGGTGATCCAGTCGATACAGGCGCCGACTGACAAACCGCTTTCGCGAGCGGGCTCGCTCCCACAGGGTTGAAGTCGCTTCGGCCTTTCTATTTCAAGCTTTTGCAAAAGTTGGAAAGCTTCTTGCAATACCCCGTCTGCGCCCCCTCCGGGCGTCAAAAACTTGCTTCACAGGAACGGGGAATATTGGTGGATCGCTCTCAGTTATTCAGCACCGCACGCAGCAACGTAGCCGACCTCAGCCGGGGGAATCTGGGTGTGCCGCTGTTGCTGCTGGTCATGCTCGCCATGATGATGCTGCCGATACCGCCGTTCCTGCTCGACGTGTTCTTCACGTTCAACATTGCGCTGTCCATCGTGGTACTGCTGGTCTGCGTATACGCTCTGCGGCCGCTGGATTTCGCGGTGTTTCCAACCATCCTGCTGGTCGCCACGCTGATGCGCCTGGCGCTGAACGTGGCGTCCACTCGCGTGGTCATGCTCCACGGCCAGGACGGCCACGCTGCCGCCGGTAAGGTGATCCAGGCCTTCGGTGAAGTGGTGATCGGCGGTAACTACGTGGTCGGTATCGTGGTTTTCGCCATCCTGATGATCATCAACTTCGTTGTGGTGACCAAGGGTGCCGGGCGGATTTCCGAGGTGAGCGCGCGTTTCACCCTCGATGCGATGCCCGGCAAGCAGATGGCGATCGACGCCGACCTCAACGCCGGCCTGATCGATCAGAACCAGGCCAAGGCTCGTCGTCTTGACGTGGCTCAGGAGGCCGAGTTCTACGGTTCCATGGACGGTGCGAGCAAGTTCGTGCGTGGCGACGCCATTGCCGGCCTGCTGATCCTGTTCATCAACCTCATCGGCGGGATGGCCGTTGGTATCTTCCAGCATGGTATGACGTTCGGTGATGCTGGCAGGGTTTACGCCTTGCTGACCATCGGTGACGGTTTGGTGGCGCAATTGCCATCACTGTTGTTATCCACAGCTGCCGCGATCATGGTGACCCGTGCTTCGGGCTCCGAAGACATGGGCAAGCAGATCAATCGCCAGATGTTCGCTTCGCCCAAGGCCCTGGCCGTGGCGGCCGGCCTGATGGCGGTGATGGGTATCGTGCCGGGCATGCCCCACGTGTCGTTCCTGAGCATGGCTGCCCTGGCTGCTGGTGGCGCCTACCTGTTCTGGAAAAAGCAGAACGGGCAAAAGGTCCAGGCGCTGGAAGAGGTCAAGCGTCAGCAGGAACTGCTGCCATCGCCGGCGCGTGCCATGGAAACCAAGGAGTTGGGTTGGGACGATGTGACGCCGATCGACATGATCGGCCTGGAAGTCGGCTACCGCCTGATCCCACTGGTCGACCGCAACCAGGGTGGTCAACTGCTGGCCCGGATCAAGGGCGTGCGCAAGAAGCTGTCCCAGGACCTAGGCTTCCTGATGCCCACCGTGCATATCCGCGACAACCTCGATCTGGCCCCGAGCGCCTATCGCCTGACGCTCATGGGCGTGATCCTGGCCGAAGCGGAGATCTATCCCGACCGCGAGCTGGCGATCAACCCAGGACAGGTCTACGGTTCGCTCAACGGTATTACCGCCAAGGATCCGGCTTTCGGCCTGGAAGCGGTGTGGATCGAAATCAGCCAGCGGGCCCAGGCGCAATCGCTCGGTTATACCGTGGTAGACGCCAGCACCGTGGTGGCGACCCACTTGAACCAGATTTTGTACAAGCACTCCAGCGAGCTGATCGGTCACGAGGAAGTCCAGCAATTGCTGCAAGTACTGGCCAAAGGCTCGCCAAAACTGGCCGAGGAGCTGGTGCCGGGCGTGGTGTCGCTGTCGCAGTTGCTCAAGGTATTGCAGGCGCTGTTGGCCGAACAGGTCCCGGTGCGCGACATTCGCAGTATCGCCGAAGCCATCGCCAACAACGCTTCGAAGAGTCAAGATACCGCCGCGTTGGTCGCTGCGGTGCGGGTCGGCGTATCCCGCGCAATCGTCCAAAGCATTGTAGGCACTGAGTCTGAGCTGCCTGTGATCACTCTGGAGCCAAGGTTGGAACAGATATTGCTCAATAGTCTGCAGAAGGCAGGACAAGGCTCGGAAGAGGGTGTTCTGCTGGAGCCAAGCATGGCCGAGAAGCTGCAGCGTTCGTTGATCGAAGCAGCCCAGCGGCAAGAGATGCAAGGCCAACCGGTGATCCTGCTGGTGGCCGGTCCGATTCGCGCGATGCTCTCGCGGTTCGGTCGCCTCGCGGTCCCGGGGCTGCATGTGCTGGCGTACCAGGAAATACCGGACAACAAGCAAGTGACCATCGTTGCGACAGTAGGGCCCAACGGCTGAGGTAGTGGTTTATGCAAGTGAAGCGTTTTTTTGCCGCCGATATGCGTCAGGCCATGAAGCTGGTACGTGACGAGCTGGGCGCTGAAGCAGCCATCATCGGTAATCGCCGGATCGCCGGCGGTGTCGAGCTGACGGCTGCCCTGGATTACAAATTGTCGGCGCTGGCCCCACGGGTTCCGAACATGGAGCTTGAGGATGAGCTGCGCAAGACTCAGTCGCGCATCGCCAGCGCCCAGGCCGAACTGAGCCTGCGCAGCAGCGAAGGCGAAGGCAGCGCGGGGACCAATCGTCAATTGTTCGCCGGCCAGCCACTGACGGCCGGCCTGCCGCTGACCGCTGCCGAACCGCTGATCGAGCCAGCCCAGGCCGAGCCGCGTCGTCCGGCACCGGCGCCAGCCGCGCCAGCCGCGGGTGTCGACCCACGTGCCCTGGACTCGATGCGCTTTGAACTCAACAGCCTGCGTGAGCTGATGGAAGTCCAGCTTGGCTCGTTGGCCTGGAACCAGCTGCAAGGCAGCCGTCCGGCCCAGGCCAACCTGTGGCGCCGCCTGCAACGCATCGGCTTGTCCGGCCCGTTGTCCCGCGACCTGCTGGCACTGATCAACGATATCGAAGAACCTCGCCAGGCTTGGCGCATGCTGTTGGCGCACCTGGCGCGGATGATCGCCACGCCGGAAGTCGAGCCGCTGGAAGAGGGCGGGGTGATTGCCATGGTCGGCCCGGCCGGCATGGGCAAGACCACCACCCTGGCCAAGCTCGCCGCTCGTTATGTACTCAAGTACGGCGCCCAGAGCATCGCCCTGGTGAGCATGGACAGTTTCCGCATCGGCGCCCAGGAGCAACTCAAGACCCTGGGCCGGATCCTCAATGTGTCGGTGACCCATGTGGATCCGGGCCAATCGCTGGCCCAGGCGCTGGAACCACTGCTGCGCAAGCGCGTCGTGCTGATCGACACCGCCGGCCTGCAAGCCAGCGATCCGGCCCTGCGCATGCAGCTGGAAAGCCTGGCCGGGCGTGGCATCAAGTCAAAAAATTATCTCGTGTTGGCAACCACCAGCCAGAAACAGGTTCTAACCGCCGCATACCACAGCTACAAACGCTGCGGGCTGGCCGGTTGCATCCTGACCAAGCTGGACGAAACGGCAAGCCTGGGCGAGGTGTTGAGCCTGGCGATCGGTCATGAACTACCGGTGGCCTACCTGACTGACGGGCCGCGGATCCCGGATGATTTGCATCTGCCGCGCCGTCATCAACTGGTCAGTCGTGCCGTGAGTGTGCAAATGCAGGAAGAACCCAGCGACGAAGCCATGGCTGACATGTTCGCTGACATCTACCACAGCCCGACCAAGCAGGTCGGCTGAGGTAATCATGAATATTTTTTGTACCTACATCGATGGTCTGCCATGCATTGTTCCGTATGCGAACGCGCAGCCAGTAATGTGGCCTCCGTCTAAGTAAGACAAGGTAAAGAACGAACATGGGCAGCATGCATCCCGTACAGGTGATCGCGGTGACCGGCGGCAAAGGTGGCGTCGGGAAGACTAACGTGTCAGTGAACTTGTCCCTGGCTCTGGCAGAGCTTGGCCGACGGGTCATGCTGCTGGACGCCGACCTGGGCCTGGCGAACGTCGACGTGCTGCTGGGGCTCACCCCCAAGCGCACGCTGGCGGACGTGATCGAGGGCCGCTGCGAACTGCGCGACGTGCTCCTGCAGGGACCTGGCGGGATTCGCATCGTGCCGGCCGCCTCCGGTACCCAGAGCATGGTTCACCTGACCCCGGCGCAGCACGCCGGCCTGATCCAGGCTTTCAGCGACATCGGCGACAACCTCGATGTGCTGGTGATCGACACGGCCGCCGGTATCGGTGACTCGGTGGTCAGTTTTGTCCGCGCCGCCCAGGAGGTCCTGCTGGTGGTCTGCGACGAACCGACCTCCATCACCGATGCCTACGCCCTGATCAAACTGCTCAACCGCGACTATGGCATGAACCGCTTCCGCGTCCTGGCCAACATGGCCCAGAGTCCGCAGGAAGGACGCAACCTGTTCGCCAAGTTGACGAAGGTCACGGATCGCTTCCTGGACGTCGCCCTACAATATGTCGGCGCAGTGCCTTACGACGAAAGTGTACGCAAGGCTGTCCAGAAGCAACGTGCCGTCTATGAAGCTTTTCCACGTTCCAAATGCGCGCTGGCGTTCAAGGCTATCGCCCAGAAGGTCGATACCTGGCCGCTGCCGGCCAACCCTCGCGGGCATCTGGAATTTTTCGTCGAGCGTCTCGTGCAACAAACGGCAGGGCCCGTGTTATGACAGCCAGCGGTTACAACCATCTCTACAAAAAATCGGCACGGGACGCCCAGTACGAACTGATCGAGCGTTATGCGCCGTTGGTCAAGCGCATCGCCTATCACTTGCTGGCACGCTTGCCGGCCAGCGTCCAGGTCGAAGACTTGATCCAGGCGGGCATGATCGGCCTGCTCGAAGTGTCGAACAAATACGACGCGAGCAAGGGCGCCAGTTTCGAGACGTATGCCGGTATCCGGATTCGCGGAGCGATGCTCGATGAAGTCCGCAAGGGCGACTGGGCGCCGCGTTCGGTGCACCGCAATACCCGTATGGTCAGTGACGCGATCCGCGCGATTGAAGCTAAAACCGGGCGTGACGCTAAAGATCACGAGGTTGCGGCCGAACTCCAATTGAGTCTCGATGATTATTACGGGATTTTGAACGATACCTTGGGCAGCCGCCTGTTCAGTTTCGACGACCTTTTGCAGGACGGCGAGCACGAAGGGCTGCACGAGGACAATGCGAGTGCTCACATGGAGCCGTCGCGTGACCTGGAAGACGAACGTTTCCAGAGCGCGCTGGCGGATGCGATTGCCAATTTGCCGGAGCGTGAGCGACTGGTCTTGGCGCTGTACTACGACGAAGAGCTGAACCTCAAGGAAATCGGTGAGGTCCTGGGGGTCAGCGAATCGCGGGTCAGCCAGTTACACAGCCAGTGCGCGGCCCGCTTGCGGGGGCGTTTGGGGGAGTGGCGAGCGCGCTGACAGGCAGTGTGGGGACGCTGCGAGCGGGGCTGGCATGGCATGTGCCGGGCCAGTCTCCATCCGTGGGACTCCATACAGTTGTCGAGTGTTGTGCCGGATTGATTGAAATGGCGCGTCCAGGTGCTGGGCGCGTTTAAGACTGCTTGGAGGTCGAATTGGACAAGAACATGAAAATCCTCATCGTTGATGACTTCTCAACGATGCGGCGGATCATAAAAAACCTGTTGCGTGACCTCGGGTTCACCAACACGGTCGAGGCTGACGATGGCACCACTGCCATTCCAGTCCTCAACAGCGGGAGCATCGACTTTCTGGTGACTGACTGGAACATGCCCGGCATGACCGGTATCGACTTGCTGCGCCACGTGCGCGCCGATGAAAAACTCAAGCACCTGCCGGTGCTGATGGTCACCGCCGAAGCCAAGCGCGAGCAGATCATCGAAGCGGCCCAGGCCGGTGTAAACGGCTATGTGGTCAAACCCTTCACGGCCCAGGCGTTGAAAGAGAAGATCGAAAAAATCTTCGAACGCATCGGTTAACGGCGCCACGGGGGAGCTATGGACAACGAATCTTCAATGGGCGATTTCGAATCGACCCTGAAAAAACATGCCCGCGAACTGGTCGACAGCCTTGAAAAGGGCCGCTTCGGTGACGCGGTTCAAATGATTCATGAGCTCAACCAGACCCGTGACCGCGGTCTGTACCAGGAAGTCGGCAAGCTCACCCGTGAACTGCACAGCGCGATCGTCAATTTCCAGATCGATCCGAACATGCCACAGGCCGAGGAAGTCTCGCAGATCACCGACGCCACCGAGCGCCTGGGGTATGTGGTCAAGCTGACCGAAGCCGCGGCCAACCGCACCATGGACCTGGTGGAAAGCGCTACTCCGCTGGTCAACGGCCTGAGCGAGGAAGCCCAGGCGTTGAGTACCGATTGGGGGCGCTTCATGCGTCGCGAAGTCGGTGCCGAGGAGTTTCGCGAGCTGGCCCGTCGGGTCGACGGTTTCCTGACGCGCAGCAGCAGCGAAAACCGCGCCGTGGCGAGCAATCTCAATGACATCCTGCTGGCCCAGGACTACCAGGACCTGACTGGCCAGGTGATCAAGCGCGTGACCCAGTTGGTCACCGAAGTGGAAAGCAATTTGCTCAAACTGGTGCTCATGGCTAGCCAGGTCGATCGCTTTGCCGGCATCGAACACGACCGTGAGGCGATGCTTGCTGAAAAAGATCCACAAAAACATCTCTCTCAGGGTGAAGGTCCGCAGATTCATGCCGATAAAAGAGAAGACGTTGTGTCCGGTCAGGACGATGTGGACGATTTGCTGTCCAGCCTTGGATTTTGAGTTTTAGCCCTATTTTAGGAGCAGCCATTAATGAGCTTCGGCGCCGATGAAGAGATCCTTCAGGATTTCCTGGTTGAGGCCGGCGAGATTCTAGAGCAACTGTCCGAACAGCTGGTCGAGCTGGAAAGCCGACCTGATGATGCGGATCTGCTCAATGCAATTTTTCGCGGTTTCCACACTGTAAAAGGAGGCGCCGGCTTCCTCCAGCTCAATGAGCTGGTGGAGTGCTGCCACATTGCCGAAAACGTGTTCGACATCCTGCGCAAGGGTGAGCGTCGCGTTGACTCGGAATTGATGGACGTCGTGCTCGAAGCGCTGGATGCGGTCAACAGCATGTTCAGCGAAGTGCGCGAGCGTTCGCCGATCACCCCCGCCACGCCTGAGCTGCTCGCTGCGTTGGCGCGGCTGGCCGAGCCGCAGTCGGCTGACGAAGCCGCGCCGGTTGCCGAGGCTGTGGCTGAAGAGCCGGTTGCCGAGGAATCGGGTGACATTACCGATCACGAATTTGAATCGCTGCTGGACTCGCTGAGTGCCGTCAAGGCACAGGCCGAGGCTCCGGCCGCACCCGCCGCAACCGCTGCGCCAGCCGCTGCCGCCGGCGGTGATGAAATCACCGACGCCGAGTTCGAGTCGTTGCTCGACCAGCTCCACGGCAAAGGCCAGTTCGCCCCTGATGCCGTTGCCGCTCCGGCAACACCGGCCGCGCCGAAGGCCGCGGGGGATAACTCCGACATCACCGACGACGAATTCGAAGCATTGCTCGACCAGTTGCACGGCAAGGGCACCTTTGCCGTCGATGCGCTGGATTCGGCCATCGCTGCTGCGCCAGCCCCGGCCAAGCCAACCGCGGCGGCCGCCGCCGGTGGCGACCTGATCAGCGACCACGAATTCGAATCCCTGCTCGACGAATTGCACGGCAAGGGCAAGTTCAGCGAAGTCGGCACGGCCACCGCCGCGCCTGCCGCCGCCACTGCTGCGCCGGCCGCCAAGGCCGCGCCCAAGCCGGCTGCCAAGGCACCGGAGCCGAAGGCCGAGACACCCAAGCCTGCCGCCGCCGCAGCGCCGGCCCCAGCCCGTGCGCCGTCTGCGCCGCCTGCGGAGAAACCGGCCAGCGAAGCCGAGACCACCGTTCGGGTCGACACCGCGCGCCTGGACGAAATCATGAACATGGTCGGCGAACTGGTGCTGGTGCGTAACCGCCTGGTGCGCCTGGGCCTCAACAGCCAGGACGAAGCGATGTCCAAGGCCGTGTCGAACCTCGACGTGGTCACGGCTGACCTGCAGACCGCGGTCATGAAGACCCGGATGCAGCCGATCAAGAAAGTCTTCGGGCGCTTCCCGCGCCTGGTTCGTGACCTGGCTCGCCAGCTCAAGAAAGAGATCAACCTGGAACTGGTGGGTGAAGAGACCGACCTCGACAAGAACCTTGTCGAGGCCCTGGCCGACCCGCTGGTCCACTTGGTGCGCAACGCGGTCGACCACGGCATCGAGTCGCCGGAAGAGCGCGAGGCCTCGGGCAAGGTCCGCAGCGGCAAGGTGATCCTGGCCGCCGAGCAGGAGGGCGACCACATCCTGCTGTCGATCTCCGACGACGGCAAGGGCATGGACCCGCACGTACTCCGGGCGATCGCGGTGAAACGCGGCGTAATGGACAAGGACGCGGCCGATCGCCTGAGCGACACCGAGTGCTACAACCTGATTTTCGCTCCGGGCTTCTCGACCAAGACCGAGATCTCCGACGTGTCGGGTCGTGGCGTGGGCATGGACGTGGTGAAAACCAAGATTTCCCAGCTCAACGGCTCGATCAACATCTACTCGACCAAGGGCCAGGGCTCGAAAATCGTCATCAAGGTCCCGTTGACCCTGGCGATCATGCCGACCCTGATGGTGATGCTGGGCAACCAGGCCTTCGCCTTCCCGCTAGTCAACGTCAACGAGATCTTCCACCTCGATCTGTCGCGCACCAACGTGGTTGACGGCCAGGAAGTGGTCATCGTGCGGGACAAGGCGCTGCCGCTGTTCTACCTCAAGCGCTGGCTGGTCAGCTCCGCCGCCCATGTCGAGCAGGGCGAGGGCCACGTGGTGATCCTTTCTGTGGGCACCCAGCGGATCGGCTTCGTCGTCGACCAACTGGTGGGCCAGGAAGAAGTGGTCATCAAGCCGTTGGGCAAGATGCTCCAAGGCACCCCGGGCATGTCCGGCGCCACCATCACCGGCGACGGCCGCATCGCGTTGATTCTCGATGTGCCTAGCATGCTCAAGCGCTACGCCGCCCGGCGTATTTGATTCTGGAGGGGTGCGGCCTGGCGCCGCGCCTCGTCTAACGGAGTGTTTATGGTAGTTAAAGTCCTGGTGGTGGACGATTCGGGGTTCTTCCGCCGCCGCGTCTCGGAAATTCTTTCGGCGGACACCAGCATTCAGGTCGTCGGTACGGCGACCAACGGCAAAGAGGCGATCGATCAGGCGCTGGCGCTCAAGCCGGACGTGATCACCATGGACTACGAGATGCCGATGATGGACGGCATCACGGCGGTGCGGCATATCATGCAGCGCTGCCCGACCCCGGTATTGATGTTCTCGTCCCTGACCCATGAAGGCGCCCGTGTCACCCTCGATGCGCTGGACGCCGGGGCGGTCGACTTCCTGCCGAAGAATTTCGAAGACATCTCGCGCAACCCGGACAAGGTCCGCCAGTTGCTGTGCGAGAAAGTCCACAGCATTTCCCGCAGCAATCGCCGGGTCAGTGCCTACAGCCCACCGGCGCCCGCGCCGGTTGTTGCGCCGACGTCCGCGCCCGCGTCTGCATCCGCGTCAAGCAGCTTCAATCCGGCACCGGTTCGCAGTGCTCCGGCACCTGCACCGGCGCGCTCGGCACCGGCCAGCGCAGCGTCGCCGGCACCCAAGCGCAAGGCCTACAAACTGGTTGCCATCGGTACGTCCACCGGCGGTCCGGTGGCGCTGCAGCGGGTCCTGACCCAACTGCCGGCGAATTTCCCGGCGCCCATCGTGCTGATCCAGCACATGCCCGCGGCATTTACCAAGGCATTTGCCGAGCGTCTGGACAAACTCTGCCGCATCAGCGTCAAGGAAGCCGAGGACGGCGACATCCTGCGGCCGGGCCTGGCGCTGTTGGCGCCGGGTGGCAAGCAGATGATGATCGACGGCCGTGGCGCGGTGAAAATCCTGCCAGGTGACGAGCGTCTCAACTACAAGCCTTGCGTGGACATTACCTTCGGTTCCGCGGCGAAATCCTACGGCGACAAAGTTCTGGCGGTGGTCCTCACCGGCATGGGCGCCGACGGTCGCGAGGGCGCGCGCCTGCTCAAGCAGGGCGGCAGCGCGATCTGGGCCCAGGACGAGGCCAGTTGCGTGATCTATGGCATGCCCATGGCAATCGTCAAGGCCGACCTGGCCGACGCGGTCTACAGCCTGGACGACATGGGTAAACATCTGGTCGAGGCGTGCCTGTAATGGACGTGCTCAGCCTGATCGGCATCATCATGGCGTTCGTCGCCATCATTGGTGGCAATTACCTGGAAGGCGGTCACCTCGGCGCGTTGGCCAACGGCCCGGCCGCGTTGATCGTCATCGGTGGCACCGTAGGCGCTGCGCTGTTGCAGTCGCCGATGAGCGCCTTCAAGCGCGCCATGCAGGTATTGGTGTGGATTCTGTTCCCGCCGCGGGTCGACCTGGCCGGCGGCATCGACCGCGTGGTGAACTGGAGCCTGACCGCCCGCAAGGAAGGTCTGCTGGGTCTGGAAGGGGTGGCCGACGCCGAACCCGACAGCTACTCGCGCAAGGGTCTGCAGTTGCTGGTCGACGGCGCCGAGCCGGAAGCGATCCGCAGCATCCTGGAGGTGGATTTCTACACCCAGGAAAGTCGCGACATCGAAGCGGCGAAAGTCTTCGAAAGCATGGGCGGCTATGCGCCGACCATCGGCATCATCGGTGCGGTGATGGGCCTGATCCATGTGATGGGCAACCTGGCCGACCCGTCGCAGCTGGGCAGCGGCATTGCCGTGGCCTTCGTCGCTACCATCTATGGTGTGGCGAGCGCCAACCTGGTGCTGCTGCCGATCGCGGCCAAGCTCAAGTCCATCGCCATGCGCCAGTCGCGCTACCGCGAAATGCTGCTGGAAGGGATCCTGTCGATCGCCGAAGGTGAAAACCCGCGCTCCATCGAATTGAAGCTCCAGGGCTTCATGGACTGATGGGAGACATGGAACATGGCACGTCGCAGACATCGTGAAGAACACGTCAACCATGAACGCTGGCTGGTTTCCTACGCCGACTTCATCACGTTGCTGTTCGCTTTTTTTGTGGTCATGTATTCGATCTCCTCGGTCAACGAGGGCAAGTACAAGGTCATTTCCGAAGCGTTGATTGGCGTTTTCACTGATTCGGACCGTGCTCTCAAGCCGATTCCCATCGGCGACGAACGCCCGAAGACGACGACCCCGGCCAAGCCGTTGGTCAAGGACAGCGAGCAGGTTGATGCTGGCATTGCCGGTGGCAGCGATCCGTTGAAAAGCATTGCCGACGACATCAGCGCGGCGTTCGGCGACCTGATCAGCTCCAACCAGATGACCGTGCGCGGCAATGAGTTGTGGGTCGAGATCGAGCTCAACTCCAGCCTGCTGTTCGGTAGCGGCGACGCGATGCCTAGCGACATGGCGTTCAATATCATCGATAAGGTCGCGGCGATCCTGAAACCGTTCGACAACCCGATCCACGTCGAAGGTTTCACCGATGACCAGCCGATCCGCACCGCGCAGTACCCGACCAACTGGGAGCTGTCGTCGGCACGTTCGGCGAGCATCGTGCGCATGCTTGCCATGCAGGGCGTCAATCCCGGACGCCTGGCCTCGGTGGGGTATGGCGAGTTCCAGCCGGTGGCCAACAACGCCACCGCCGAAGGGCGCGCGCGCAACCGGCGGGTAGTGCTCGTGGTGTCGCGCAACCTTGATGTCCGGCGCAGCCTGACCGGTACCGGCACCGCCAATGCAAAACCCGATGCGGCATTGAAGCGGGCTGGCACACAAACTGCACCGACCCCGGTCAAGTCGCCGGAAAGACAGAACGCCGTCAATTCTCCGTCACCGGCTTTATAACCGAGCTATTTCTCGGTCGAACCCGTTTCGACCGGGAGGAACGATCCGAATGAGAGTCTGGGCAGTCGCCAATCAAAAAGGTGGTGTGGGCAAAACCACATCCTCCATCGCTTTAGCCGGTTTGCTGGCCGAGGCGGGCAAGCGCGTGGTCATCGTCGATCTGGACCCCCACGGCTCGATGACCAGCTATTTCGGCTACGATCCCGATAGCCTGGAGCACAGCAACTACGACTTGTTCCTGCACAAGGGCAGCGTGCCCGAGGGCCTGCCGGGCCAGTTGTTGCTGTCTACCAGTGACGAGCGGATTTCCCTGTTGCCATCGAGCACGGCCCTGGCCACCCTGGAGCGCCAGTCGCCCGGGCAGGGCGGCCTGGGCCTGGTGATCGCCAAGAGTCTGGCGCAGCTGTGGCAGGATTTCGATTACGCAATCATCGACAGCCCACCATTGCTCGGGCTATTGATGGTCAACGCCCTGGCCGCGAGCCAGCAACTGGTGATACCAGTGCAGACCGAACACCTGGCTGTCAAAGGCCTGGAGCGCATGGTCAACACCCTGGCGATGGTCAACCGCTCGCGCAAGCAATCCCTGGCGTTCAACATCGTGCCGACCCTGTTTGACCGTCGCACCCAGGCGTCCCTCGGTACCCTGCGCGTGCTGCGCGATATGTACCCCGAGGACATCTGGCAAGGTTATATCCCGGTCGATACGCGTCTGCGAGACGCCAGCCGCGCCGGCGTGACCCCTTCGCAATTCGATGGAAAAAGCCGTGGCATCCTGGCCTATCGCGCGCTTCTCAAGCATTTGCTGGCCCAGCAGCTCGTTCCGCAGCAGGTGGCTTGAAGTGACGAAGTTTTCCACAGCCGTTGTGCTTGCTTGCGGGCGCTCAAGTCCTGACGTATCCATGCCGATAACCTTTTCAAGTGGCGCACAGTTCTCATGAACCGCCCGATCAAGACAACCTCGCGTCCGCAACTGGCCTTGCAGTCCTACCTGGACGGGCTCTTGCAGGAAGCGACCGAAGAATTGCCAGCGCCGCCGAGCGCGGCCGAGGCGTTGCCCGAGCCCGTCGTCGAAGCCGAAGCTGAAGCTGTACTGGACGAGTTCCAGGCGGCCGTGCTCGAAGAGCAGGCCCGTGATGCACGGATTTCCATGACTGCCGCAGCGGTCGAGGCGCCGCTCGTCAAGCCGAAGGTGGCCGTGATGGAAGCGCCCACGCCGATCCTGGCGCCGGTCTCGACCGTTGCACCGTTGTTGCAGGGCCTGGTGACGCCGGTAGTCGAAATCCACTTGCCGCCGCCGAGCAACACACCGCCGCCGGTGCAGGGCGACGACCGTCCGGCCTGGGCCGCCGAGCCGTTCGAGTGTCTGTTGTTCGATGTGGCCGGGTTGACCCTGGCGGTGCCGCTGGTGTGCCTGGGATCGATTTATTCCCTGGCGGGGCAGGAATTGACGCCGTTGTTCGGCCAACCGGAATGGTTCCTCGGAATCCTGCCGAGCCAGGCCGGCAACCTGAAGGTGCTGGACACCGCGCGCTGGGTCATGCCGGACCGTTATCGCGATGATTTTCGCCAGGGCCTGCAATACGTGATTTCAGTGCAAGGCTACGAGTGGGGATTGGCGGTGCATCAGGTCAGCCGTTCGCTGCGCCTGGACCCGAACGAAATCAAATGGCGCAGCCATCGAGGACAACGGCCATGGCTGGCCGGTACGGTGATCGAACACATGTGCGCCTTGCTGGACGTTTCCGAACTGGCGGAGCTGATCGCCAGCGGCGGGGCAAAACACCTGGGCGGCAGCAAGCCGGTCCAGAAACCGAAATAAGACAACCGGGGGCGCAGGGCGCCGCCGGACAGAACACACACCGCCACAGGCGGTTTTTCGAGGGGTCAGGGTATGAATGATAAGGCGTCGTCTCAAAAGGGTTCTGAAGATCCGATTCTGCAATGGGTGACCTTCAAGCTCGATAACGAAACCTACGGCATCAACGTGATGCGCGTTCAGGAAGTGCTGCGCTACACCGAAATCGCCCCGGTTCCAGGTGCGCCAAGCTATGTGCTGGGGATCATCAACCTGCGTGGCAACGTGGTCACCGTGATCGATACCCGTCAACGCTTCGGCCTGATGAACGCCGAGATCAGCGACAACACCCGGATCGTCATCATCGAAGCCGACAAGCAAGTGGTTGGCATCATGGTCGACAGCGTCGCCGAAGTGGTTTACCTGCGTCAGTCGGAAATCGAAACCGCGCCGAACGTCGGTAACGAAGAGTCCGCCAAGTTCATTCAGGGCGTGTGCAACAAGAACAACGAGTTGCTGATCCTGGTTGAACTGGACAAGATGATGAGCGAAGAAGAGTGGTCGGAACTGGAGAGTATCTGATTTGATTCTTGAGGTAGCAGTCATTGTCCTGTTCCTTTTCTGGGCAGGCACGCTGGCAATGTTCGTGTCCTATATACGCGGCCAGCGGCAGATCGCCGCTCAGCAGGCCCAGGGCGATGCGCTGCGCGATCAGCGCATCCGCGACCTGGCCAAGCGCGTCGACGACTATCAGAACGGCACCGTGCGCATGGGCGAAGCGCTCCATGAGCTGCGTGCCGTGGTCGGGCCATTGCCGGACAAACTGGCGCAGCTGGAACAGCGCGACCCCTCCAGCCTGTCCTTCGCCCAGGCCGCCCGCCTGGTCGGCATGGGCGCCAGCGTCGACGAACTGACCCAGGCGTGTGGTCTGACCCAGGCCGAAGCGGAATTGATGAGCAAGTTGCACAAGGGCGGCTGAAGCTATTTCTCCCCCTGAACCCTGTGGGAGCGAGCCTGCTCGCGAAAGCGGCGTGACAGTCAATGGAGATGCTGACTGACCCGACGCCTTCGCGAGCAAGCTCGCTCCCACAGGTTTTTCTGGCGTTCAGAAATAGTCATTCCTACCCAGACCCCGTGGCGAGGGAGCTTGCTCCCGCTGGGTCGCGCAGCGGCCCCAGGCTTTTTGCGGCCGCTGCGCGACCGAGCGGGAGCAAGCTCCCTCGCCACGGGGGTAGCGTCGTGGCTGGTCAGTAACCGTTCCCGTGTTCCGTGACTTCTGTGTGGGAGCGAGCCTGCTCGCGAAAGCGGCGTGACAGTCAATAAAAATGCTGACTGACCGGACGCCTTCGCGAGCAAGCTCGCTCCCACAGGTTTTTCTGATGTTCAGAAATAGTCATTTCAACCCAGACCCCGTGGCGAGGGAGCTTGCTCCCGCTGGGTCGCGCAGCGGCCCCAGGCTTTTGCGGCCGCTGCGCAGCCGAGCGGGAGCAAGCTCCCTCGCCACGGGGGTAGCGTCGTTGCTGGTCAGTAACCATTCCCGTGTTCCGTGACGTCTGTGTGGGAGCGAGCCTGCTCGCGAAAGCGGCGTGACAGTCAATAAAGATGCTGACTGACCCGACGCCTTCGCGAGCAAGCTCGCTCCCACAGGTTTTTCTGGCGTTCAGAAATAGTCATTCCTACCCCCGTGGCTGGTCAGTAACCATTCCCGTGTTCCGTGATTTCTGTGTGGGAGCGAGCCTGCTCGCGAAAGCGGCGTGACAGTCAATAAAGATGTTGACTGACCCGACGCCTTCGCGAGCAAGCTCGCTCCCACAGGTTTTTCTGATGTTCAGAAATAGTCATTCCTACCCCCGTGGCTGGTCAGTAACCATTCCCGTGTTCCGTGATTTCTGTGTGGGAGCGAGCCTGCTCGCTAAAGCGGCGTGACAGTCAATAAAGATGCTGACTGACCCGACGCCTTCGCGAGCAGGCTCGCTCCCACAGGTTTTTCTGGCGTTTAGAAATAGTCATTCCTACCCAGACCCCGTGGCGAGGGAGCTTGCTCCCGCTGGGTCGCGCAGCGGCCCCAGGCTTTTGCGGCCGCTGCGCAGCCGAGCGGGAGCAAGCTCCCTCGCCACGGGGGTAGCGTCGTTGCTGGTCAGTAATCATCCCCGCGGTCCGTCACGTCCTTTTCGACATCCGGCGCGTGGGGGTCGAAGCCTTGGGGGAATTTGCCCTTCAGGTTCCAGGCAAAGGCAATGATCTCGGCGATCGTGCGGTACAGCTCCTCGGGGATGCTATCGCCCAACTCCAGCCGCGCCAGCAATTTCACCAATTCGGCGTTTTCATAGATCGGCACTTCGCTTTCCCGGGCGATGCGCAGGATTTCCTCGGCCAGGGCTTCGTCGCCCTTGGCGGTGAGGGTGGGGGCGTGGTGGCCGTCGTACTTGAGTGCGATGGCCTGGCGGGGTTCGGTATGGGTTGTCATGCGGTTTCGTCCACCCAGCGTTGATCCAGTCGGGTCTTGGGCCCCTGGGGCGGGGTGCCGAGGTGGCAATCCAGGTCGCCGACGTTCAGCCCGCAGGTCACCAGGCGCTCGCGCAGGGCGGTCAGGTTGCTTTCGATCAGGCTTGCCGTGTACGGCCTTTGCGCCCACAACTGGCTGGACAGGCTGCCGCCGAGCAACTGGGCCTGAATCTGCAACGGGCCCAGCGGCTCCATGTCGAACGCCAACTCGACCCTCCACAATTGCTGTTTCGCTTCGCGTGGTTCGCGGCGCTCGTCCGGCTGCTCCCGGGCAGGGGTTTCCTCGCGTTGGAACTTGACCTGCAATGGCACGATGTCCTGCAGGTTGCGCATCGGGATCTCCAACTGCCAGGTGCTCATCAGCCGGCCATCGTCGGTCAGTCCGGTCTGCTCCAGGCTCGATAACTGGTGGCTTTGCAGGCGCGAGACAGCGGCTGCGGCCAGACGCAACAGGTGCTCCAGATCGCCTTCTTCGTCCTGGCCTTTGAGCAGGCGTGAGGGCAGCGGAAAACTCGTGGGTTGCGGCTTGGCGCTGACCTGGCCAAGCATCCCCAAGGCACTGCGCACGAAGCTGGGCAGCGCCTGAGCCAGGGTGTTGGCGGCGATGATGGCGCTGAGATTGGTGGAAGCGGGCAGGGCCGGTGTCAGTTGGGCGATCAGTTTCAGCAGGTCGCCTTTCATGTCCGGGGCGAGGCTCGGCGGCTGCCCGGCGAGGAGTTTGCTCTCCAGGAACATGCCGCTGGCGACCATGGCCTGGGCCAGGCCCTTGGGTGTGCTCAGCTGCTGGATGTCCGGCAGACCGGCCAAAAGGCGCGTTACTGCCGCGCGCAGCTCGGGGCCGGCGTCGTCGCTGGCGGGAAGGTTTTGCAGGGCAGTCAGCAAGCTGTCCAGCGAACCCTGGCGGCTCACCTGCGTAACCAGTTGCTGGCTGACCGCCAATTGCTCCTGGCGGGTGCTCAGGGGGACGAACTTCAAGGTCTGCGCATCCTGCACCTGAGCGCTCAACAACGTGCCGATGCGCAGGGGCTGGGGGCTGTCGATGTCCAGGGTGCTGCCGGCCTGGACGGTGTTGAGCAAACTCACCAGCGAGCGATATACCGCCGCTTGCCCTGGCAATTGCGGCAGCGCCTGGCTGGTCAGGACTTTACCCTGCAACAAGGTGCCCACGGGTAATTGCGCAGTGTCGATGCGGGTCAGGGCGGCGACACTGGATGCGAGCGCCTGTTGCACGGTGATCGCCAGGTTGCTGGCGGACGGCTGGGTCACGGCCAGGCTGGTACCTTGCGGCAACGGCTGGGTGCTGGTGGCCTGTACCGTGGCCTGCCGGCCGCTCTCCAGGGTCAGCTTGAGCAACAGCTGGAAGGCCTGGTCCGCCTGCTTGAGTGACAATACCTCGGCCTTGGCTGTCTGGCCCGGGCCGATCAGCCCCTCGGCCGGCGCCAGCAACTTGAGCAGCTCGCCAGTCACTGCCGGCATGCGTGTCGTTGCCGTGGGCTGGGGCAGCGGCGGGATGTTCATGTCGCCTGTCATCTGCGGTCTTACCTTGGGGAAATCAGCGCTCTTTGGAGCGAGGCTTCACATGTATAATGCCGCCCGCCTTCCAGAGAGCGGCGAAAATCTTGCAATTGTTTGACGCAGCTCTGTGGAACGGGCCGTCAATGCATCTATGCTGCATCACTTTAACGGCCGCTGCACTGCCGACTTGAACCGTATAAGGCCCGCGATCCCTTGACCAGTCCTCTCTTGCAAACCATCGGCCTCGCCTGCGAGCGAGACCTGCGGCTGCTTTTCGAAAATCTCGAATTGAGACTCTCGCGTGGCGATATGGTGCAAGTCAGTGGCCCCAACGGCAGCGGCAAGACCAGCCTGTTGCGCCTGCTGGCCGGGTTGATGCAACCCACCGCGGGCCAGGTGCTGCTCAACGGCCAGCCCCTGGACAGCCAGCGCAGCGAACTGGCCCGCAACCTGCTCTGGATCGGCCATGCCGCCGGTATCAAGGACCTGCTGACGCCGGAAGAAAACCTCAGCTGGCTGTGCGCCTTGCACCGGCCGGCCGGTCGCGAGGCGATCTGGCAGGCCCTGGTGGCGGTAGGTCTGAAGGGTTTCGAGGACGTGCCCAGCCACACATTGTCGGCCGGCCAGCAGCGCCGCGTGGCCCTGGCCCGGTTGTACCTGGACAGCCCGCCGCTGTGGATTCTCGACGAACCCTTCACCGCACTGGACAAGCAGGGCGTCGCACAGCTCGAAGAACACCTGGCCCGGCATTGCGAGAGCGGCGGCATGGTGTTGTTGACGACCCATCACACGTTGACCCGGATGCCCGCCGGCTATCGCAGCATTGACCTGGGGAACTGGGCGGTATGAGCGTCTTTGGCCTGTTGCTTGCCCGTGAAGCACGCCTGCTATTTCGGCGTCCGGCTGAACTGGCCAATCCGCTGGTGTTTTTTGCGATCGTCATCGCGTTGTTCCCTCTGGCGGTCGGTCCGGAGACTCAATTGTTGCAAACCTTGTCGCCGGGACTGGTCTGGGTGGCCGCGCTTTTGTCGGTCCTGCTCTCGCTGGACGGGCTTTTCCGCAGTGATTTCGAAGACGGTTCCCTGGAGCAGTGGGTCCTTTCGTCGCACCCCCTGGCCCTTCTGGTTTTGGCCAAGGTACTGGCACACTGGGTTTTTTCCGGCCTGGCGCTGGTGCTGCTCTCGCCGCTGCTTGCGATGATGCTGGGCTTGCCCGCCGCGTGCATGCCGGTGCTGCTGCTGTCACTGTTGCTCGGCACGCCGGTGCTGAGCCTGCTCGGCGCGGTGGGTGCGGCGCTGACGGTAGGGCTCAAGCGTGGCGGCTTGTTGCTGGCGCTGCTGATCCTGCCGCTGTACATACCGGTACTGATCCTCGGCAGTGGCGCCTTGCAAGCGGCGCTGCAAGGCCTGCCGGCAACCGGTTATCTGCTGTGGCTTGGGAGCCTGACCGCCCTGGCGATAACCCTGACACCCTTTGCAATAGCCGCTGGCCTGAAGATCAGCGTCGGCGAATAATAATGCGGCCTGGTCAGGAATTGACCACTTCCACTGGAAGCGAAGGCTGACCTGGCGGCTCGTGAAGACGAGCCGCAACCGTGATGGAAACTGCAATGAACTGGACCTGGTTTCATAAGCTCGGCTCACCCAAGTGGTTCTACGGCATCAGCGGCAAGATGCTGCCCTGGTTGAGTATCGCCGCCCTGTTGCTGATCGGCATCGGCCTGGTCTGGGGCCTGGCTTTCGCGCCGCCGGACTACCAGCAGGGCAACAGCTTTCGCATTATCTATATCCATGTTCCGGCGGCGATGCTCGCCCAGTCGGTCTACGTGATGCTGGCGATCTGCGGTGTGGTCGGGCTGGTGTGGAAGATGAAGCTGGCCGACGTCGCGCTGCAATGCGCAGCGCCCATCGGTGCCTGGATGACCGCCGTGGCGCTGGTCACCGGGGCAATCTGGGGCAAGCCGACCTGGGGTTCATGGTGGGTCTGGGATGCACGACTGACGTCGATGCTGATCCTGCTGTTCCTGTACTTCGGTCTTATTGCGCTGGGCAACGCCATCAGCAATCGTGACAGCGCGGCCAAGGCCTGCGCGGTGCTGGCGATTGTCGGCGTGATCAACATCCCGATCATCAAGTACTCGGTGGAATGGTGGAACACCCTGCATCAGGGCGCGACCTTCACCCTCACCGAAAAACCGGCGATGCCGGTCGAGATGTGGCTGCCGCTGCTGCTGACCGTGCTGGGTTTCTACTGCTTCTTCGGCGCGGTGTTGCTGCTGCGCATGCGCCTCGAAGTGCTCAAGCGCGAAGCCCGCGCCAGTTGGGTGAAAGCCGAAGTACAGAACAGCCTGGAGGCCGCTCGATGAGTTTCGCGTCATTCGGCGACTTCCTCGCCATGGGCCATCACGGCCTGTATGTCTGGTCAGCCTATGGCATCTGCCTGGCGGTGCTGGCCCTCAACGTGGCGGCGCCGATCCTGGCCCGCAAGCGGTATCTGCAACAAGAGGCGCGTCGTCTGCGTCGGGAGAACGGTCAGTGAATCCGCTGCGCAAAAAACGTCTTGTCATCATCCTGGCGATCCTGGTCGGCGTCGGCGCGGCGGTCGGCCTCGCCCTCAGCGCCTTGCAACAGAACATCAACCTGTTCTACACCCCGACCCAGATCGCCAATGGCGAAGCGCCCAAGGATACGCGCATCCGCGCTGGCGGCATGGTGGAGCAGGGCTCGCTGGCGCGTTCCGGTGATTCGCTGGACGTGAAGTTCAACGTCACCGACTTCAACAAGACCGTGACCATCACCTATCGCGGGATCCTCCCGGACCTGTTCCGCGAAGGGCAGGGCATCGTTGCCTTGGGCAAACTCAACGCCGATGGCGTGGTGGTGGCCGACGAAGTGCTGGCCAAGCACGATGAGAAATACATGCCGCCGGAAGTGACCAAGGCCCTGAAAGACAGCGGCCAGTCGGCGCCCGCTCCCGCTCCCGTGAAGGAGGGTTGATCGATGAATGCCGGTCTGTTTATTCCTGAGCTGGGCCATCTGGCGATGATCCTGGCCTTGTGTTTTTCCCTGGTCCAGGCGGTTGTGCCGTTGCTCGGTGCCTGGCGTGGCGACCGCTTGTGGATGAGCCTCGCCCAGCCGGCGGCATGGGGGCAGTTTGCATTCATGCTGTTCGCGTTCGGCTGCCTGACCTACGCGTTCATGGCCGACGATTTTTCCGTGGCCTATGTCGCCAGCAACTCCAACAGCGCCTTGCCCTGGTACTACAAGTTCAGCGCGGTGTGGGGTGCCCACGAAGGTTCGTTGCTGCTCTGGGCGTTGATTCTTGCCGGCTGGACCTTCGCGGTGTCCGTGTTCTCCCGACAGCTGCCGCAAGTGATGCTGGCCCGGGTGCTGGCGGTGATGGGCATGATCAGCATCGGTTTCCTGCTGTTCCTCATCCTCACGTCAAACCCGTTCGAGCGCATCCTGCCGCAAGTGCCGATGGACGGGCGCGACCTCAACCCGTTGCTTCAGGACATCGGTCTGATCGTCCATCCGCCGATGCTCTACATGGGCTACGTCGGCTTTTCCGTGGCCTTCGCGTTCGCCATCGCCGCTTTGCTCGGTGGTCGCCTCGACGCCGCGTGGGCGCGCTGGTCGCGGCCATGGACCATTGTCGCCTGGGCCTTCCTCGGGATCGGCATCACACTCGGGTCGTGGTGGGCCTATTACGAACTCGGCTGGGGCGGCTGGTGGTTCTGGGACCCGGTGGAGAACGCCTCCTTCATGCCATGGCTGGTCGGCACGGCGCTGATCCACTCCCTGGCCGTCACCGAAAAACGCGGCGTGTTCAAGAGCTGGACCGTGCTGCTGGCGATCGCGGCGTTCTCGCTGAGCCTGCTCGGGACCTTCCTGGTGCGCTCCGGCGTGCTGACCTCGGTGCATGCCTTCGCCTCGGACCCCGAGCGTGGCGTATTCATCCTGATGTTCCTGCTGTTCGTGGTCGGCGGTTCGCTGACGCTGTTCGCCCTGCGTGCACCCGTGGTGAAAAGCCAGGTCGGCTTCAACCTCTGGTCCCGGGAAACCCTGCTGCTGGGCAATAACCTGGTGCTGGTGGTGGCGGCGTCCATGATCCTCCTCGGGACGCTGTATCCGCTGGTGCTCGATGCGTTGTCCGGCGCCAAGCTGTCGGTCGGCCCGCCGTATTTCAACGCATTGTTCATTCCGCTGATGGCGATCCTGATGGTGGTGATGGCGATCGGTATGCTGGTGCGCTGGAAGGACACGCCGGTCAATTGGCTGCTGGGCATGCTCACGCCGGTGCTGCTCGGCACCGCCGCCCTGGCCGTGGTGGCGGGCATCGCTTATGGCGATTTCAACTGGGCGGTGCTGGCGACATTCGTGCTGGCGGCGTGGGTATTGCTGGCGGGCGTGCGGGATATTTTCGACAAGACCCGCCATAAAGGCCTTGTCAAAGGCCTGCCGACCCTGACCCGCAGTTACTGGGGCATGCAACTCGCCCACCTGGGGATCGCCGTCTGCGCCCTCGGTGTGGTGCTGTCCAGCCAGAACAGCGCCGAACGCGACCTGCGCCTGGCACCGGGCGAGTCCATGGACCTGGGCGGTTATCAGTTCGTTTTCGAGGGCGCCAGGCATTTCGAAGGTCCGAACTTCACGTCCGACAAAGGCACCGTACGGGTCATTCGCGACGGCCAGCAGATCACCGTGCTGCACCCGGAAAAACGCCTCTACACCGTACAGAACTCGGTGATGACCGAAGCCGGGATCGACGCCGGTTTCACCCGCGACCTCTACGTGGCGCTGGGCGAACCCCTCGGTGATGGCGCCTGGGCGGTACGCGTCCACGTCAAGCCGTTCGTACGCTGGATCTGGTTCGGTGGCCTGCTCACCGGCCTGGGCGGCGTATTGGCTGCGCTGGATCGACGCTATCGGGTCAAAGTGAAAACCCGGGTGCGCGAAGCCCTGGGCGTGACGGGAGCCACTGCATGAAACGTTGGTTGATGGTGTTGCCGCTGGCGCTGTTTCTGGTGATGGCGGTGTTCTTGTACCGCGGGCTTTACCTGAACCCGTCCGAATTGCCCTCGGCGATGATCGGCAAACCGTTTCCGGAGTTCTCCCTGCCATCGGTACAAGGCGACAAGACCCTGACCCGCGCCGACCTGCTGGGCAAGCCGGCGCTGGTCAACGTGTGGGGCACCTGGTGCATTTCCTGCCGGGTCGAACATCCGGTGCTGAACAAACTGGCCCAGAACGGCGTGGTGATCTACGGCGTCAACTACAAGGACGTCAACGCCGATGCCTTGAAGTGGCTGGCCGAGTTCCACAATCCGTATCAACTGGACATCCGTGACGAGGAGGGCACCCTCGGCCTGAACCTGGGCGTCTACGGTGCGCCGGAAACCTTCTTTATCGACGCCAAGGGCATCATCCGGGACAAGTTCATCGGGGTGATCGACGAGCAGGTCTGGCGCGAGAAGCTGGCCGGCAAATATCAGGCACTGGTGGACGAGGCCAAGCCATGAGGCGCTGGTTAGCGGCTGCCGTCCTCGGCTTGAGCCTGGCGGGTGTGGCCCACGCCGCCATCGACACTTACGAATTTGCCAACGATGCCGAGCGTGAGCGGTTTCGCGAACTGACCAAGGAACTGCGCTGCCCCAAGTGTCAGAACCAGGACATCGCAGACTCCAACGCGCCGATTGCCGCCGACCTGCGCAAGGAGATCTTCCGCATGCTCGGCGAGGGCAAGGACAACCAGCAGATCATCGACTTCATGGTCGATCGCTACGGTGAGTTCGTGCGCTACAACCCGGCGCTGTCTTCCAAGACCGCGCTGCTCTGGTTCGGCCCCGCCGGGCTGCTGCTCGGTGGTTTCGTCGTCATCGCGGTGATCGTGCGTCGCCGCCGGGTCCAGCGCACTGCCGCCCCGGACACGCTTTCTGTCGAAGAGCGCCAGCGCCTCGACCAACTGTTGGATAAAACCAAGCATGATTGATTTCTGGCTCGCCGCAGGTCTGCTTCTCCTGGTTGCCCTGAGTTTTCTGTTGATCCCCGTGTTGCGTGGCCGCCGCGCCCAATTGGAAGAAGACCGTACTGCGCTGAACGTGGCGCTGTACCAGGAGCGCGTCGCCGAACTGCAGGCCGAGCGGGAGGAGGGCGTGCTCAACGCCGCGCAACTGGACACCGGTCGCGCCGAGGCCGCCCGTGAATTGCTCGCCGACACCGAGGGCGCCGAGGCGCCGCGCGAATCGCGACTGGGCAAGCCGTTGCCGCTGCTCGCGGCGGTATTGGTGCCGGTATTGGGCCTGGCGCTGTACCTGCATTTCGGCGCCAGCGACAAGGTCGAGCTGACCCGTGAATTCGCCCAGGCGCCCAAGTCCATGGAAGAAATGACTTTGCGCCTGGAGCGCGCGGTGGCGGCACAACCGGATTCCGCCGAAGGTTTGTATTTCCTCGGGCGTACCTACATGGCGCAGGATCGGCCGGCGGATGCGGCAAAGATCTTCGAGCGCACCGTGGCACTGGCCGGCCGCCAGCCCGAGCTGCTCGGACAGTGGGCCCAGGCGCAGTATTTTGCCGACGGCAAGAAATGGTCGGACAAGGTCCAGGCCCTCACCGACGAGGCGCTGAAGCTCGATCCGAAGGAAGTCACCAGCCTCGGCCTGTTGGGCATCGCCGCGTTCGAAGGCGAGCGCTATCAGGAGGCGATCGATTACTGGGGCCGCCTGCTGGCGCAGTTGCCCGAAGACGACAAGTCGCGGGAGGCGTTGCAGGGGGGCATCACTCGCGCCACCGAGAAGCTCCAAGCCAACGGCGGCAAGGTTGCCCAGGCGCCAGTCGCCAAGGCTACGGCGCTGCTCAAGGTCCGTGTCGAGCTCGATCCGGCCCTCAAAGCCAAGGTGCAGCCGGGCGACAGCGTGTTCATTTTTGCTCGCGCCGTGTCCGGCCCGCCCGCGCCGTTGGCGGCCAGGCGCCTGACCGTCGCCGACCTGCCGGCCAGCGTCGAGCTGGGTGACGCTGACGCGATGATGCCGCAGCTGAAACTGTCGAACTTCCCTGAAGTCCAACTGGTGGCGCGCATCTCCCGAGCCGGCCAACCCACCGCCGGCGAGTGGATCGGTCGCAGCCAGCCCCTGGCGAGCAGCACCACGGCGCTACAACAATTGATTATCGACAGTCCGGACCAATGACAGGAATTCGCACCATGACCGCCATCGCTCGTATGACCCTGCTCACCCTCATCCTGGGCCTGAGCGCTTGTGCGGTCCAGCGTCCACCGGAGCCTTCGGCGCCATTGCCACCGATTCCGCCTTCGACGCCGACCACCAAACCAGGCCCGTCGACCGCGCCCGGCAAACCCGTGACCCCGAACAAACCGGCCAAGCCGCTGCCGCGCACTTCCGCCAGTTTCGCTCCACCACCAGGCGGCAACAGCCACTGGGACGCCAAGCTCGGGGTCTATGTGCTGGACAAGCAGCCCAACACGTTCTATCGCCAGCGCACCTATTATCGTTGGAACAACGGCTGGAGCCGCTCCGTCAGCCCGAACGGCCCGTGGGAAGAAACCACTATCGAAGGCGTACCGGCGGGGCTCGGACAGAAGTTTCACTGAAGCCCATTGCCGGCCCTTGTGGCGAGGGAGCTTGCTCCCGCTGGGCTACGAAGTAGCCCTGAGCTTTCCTCGGTATTTCAGCCAGGCCTGCCCAGTTCTTCCGGGGGCTGCTGCGCAGCCCAGCGGGAGCAAGCTCCCTCGCCACGAAGGTTGCGTTGCGGCGTCAGACAGTAGAAGGTTCGACCTGTCATCCCCAGCGTCGTAGAATGCGCGCCTTTGCGAGCCTTAACTGGCCAACGCGTATTGATCGGAGCACCTGACCATGACGACCACCCCGACCGGCGACTACCTGGAAACCCTCTACGAAGGCTATGGCCAGCGTTTTCGCATGGACAAGCTGCTGCACGAAGTGCGCACCGAGCACCAGCACCTGGTGATTTTCGAGAACCCGCGCATGGGCCGGGTCATGGCCCTGGATGGTGTCATCCAGACCACCGAAGCCGATGAATTCATCTATCACGAGATGCTCACCCACGTACCCATCCTCGCTCATGGCGCCGTCAAGCGCGTGCTGATCATCGGTGGCGGTGACGGCGGCATGCTCCGTGAAGTGACCAAGCACGTTGGCATCGAACACATCACCATGGTCGAGATCGATGGCACGGTGGTGGACATGTGCAAGGAGTTCCTGCCCAACCACTCCAAGGGTGCCTACGACGACCCGCGGCTGAACCTGGTGATCGACGATGGCATGCGTTTCGTCGCCACCACCCAGGAGAAATTCGACGTCATCATTTCCGATTCCACCGACCCGATCGGCCCGGGCGAAGCGCTGTTCTCGGAAAACTTCTACCAGGCTTGCCATCGCTGCCTGAACGAAGGCGGGATCCTGGTGACCCAGAACGGCACGCCGTTCATGCAACTGGGCGAAGTGCAGACCACCGCCGGACGCTTGCACGGCCTGTTCGCCGACTGGCATTTCTACCAGGCCGCTGTGCCGACCTACATCGGCGGCGCCATGACCTTCGCCTGGGGCTCGACTGATACCGCTCACCGCAAGCTTTCTCGCGAAACCCTGCGCGAGCGCTTCATTGGCAGCGGTATCGTGACGCGCTACTACAACCCCGAGATCCACCTGGGCGCGTTCGCCATGCCGCAGTATGTGCTGCAGGCGATCAACAAGCCGAGCAACGACTGAAGCCCCGCAATTGAGGCGAGATCCTTCTGTGGCGAGGGAGCTTGCTCCCGCTGGGGCGCGAAGCGGCCCTCCTGGATCTACCTGACACACCCAGTTGCCTCAGCGTGTGTTGGGGGCCGCTTCGCAGCCCAGCGGGAGCAAGCTCCCTCGCCACAAGAGCGCTGGGGTGCTTTTGTGTTTCCAGATATTCATTGAACGAAATTTTCACTAAGTCTTGTCGACAATCCCCCGCGCTCTGTCGCCAGCGGTTATTTAATGGCAATGCCATGGCCGTTCGTGCGACATTCGCGCACTTGCGCAAGCCCCGGGCCTGATATCTGGCCAACAGAGGGCGCGCCGTTGTTCTATTTGTCACTCCAACTCCAATAGGTCCTCAAACGACATGGCAATCCCGGACGCCCTGAGTCAGCAGCGCACCACGCATCGCCTGCTGCAACCGACCGTCAAATCGCACCTGGCCTACACGTTGCTCTGTGCGTTGGTGATGATGGTCATGCTGAGCCTGCTGCGCGTTGCGCTGCTGGTCTACAACCGCGAGATGATCCTTGATACACCGGCCTCTACCTTCGTTGAAGCGTTCGCCAACGGCCTGCGTTTCGACGTGCGCCTGGTGGTCTACCTGTGCATCCCGCTGCTGCTGGCCCTGTTCAGCGCACGGGCGATGGCGGCACGTGGATTCTTTCGTTTCTGGCTGACCGTCACGTCCAGCATCGCGCTGTTTCTCGGCTTGATGGAAATGGACTTCTACCGCGAGTTCCACCAGCGCCTCAACGGCCTGGTCTTCCAATATGTGCAGGAAGACCCGAAAACCGTCATGAGCATGCTCTGGTACGGTTTCCCGGTGGTGCGCTACCTGCTGGCCTGGGCCGGCGGCACGCTGATCCTGGCCCTGGCCTTCAAGGGTGCTGATCGCGCTACCCGGCCACGCGGGCCGTTCAGTGGCGGCAGCATCGGCACCCGCCAGATCGCCCCGTGGTATGGCCGCGTCGCGGTGTTCCTGGTCTGCCTGGTGGTGGCCGTCGCCGCCGCCCGTGGCACCTTGCGCCAAGGCCCGCCCCTGCGTTGGGGCGACGTCTATACCACCGATTCGAACTTCGCCAACCAGTTGGGCCTCAACGGTACGCTTTCGCTGGTGGCGGCGGCCAAGAGCCGGATGTCCGAACACCGTGACAATGTCTGGAAGGCCACCCTCGAGTCGTCGCTGGCGCAGCAGACCGTGCGCGACATGCTGGTGATGCCCGACGACAAGCTCGTCGACGCCGGGACTGCCGCGGTAAGACGCGACTACACGCCGCCGGCCGACAAGACACTGCCGATCAAGAACGTGGTGGTGATCCTCATGGAAAGCATGGCCGGTCACTCGGTAGGCGCCCTGGGCGCGCCGGGTAACATCACGCCATACCTGGACAAGCTGTCCAAGGAAGGCCTGCTGTTCGACCGCTTCTTCTCCAACGGCACCCACACCCACCAGGGCATGTTCGCCACCATGGCGTGTTTCCCGAACCTGCCCGGTTTTGAATACCTGATGCAGACACCGGAAGGCAGTCACAAGCTCTCGGGCCTGCCGCAACTGCTCAGCGCCCGGGACTACGACGATGTGTATGTCTACAACGGCGATTTCGCCTGGGACAACCAGTCGGGTTTCTTCAGCAACCAGGGCATGACCACGTTCATCGGACGCAATGACTATGTGAACCCGGTGTTCTCCGACCCGACCTGGGGCGTGTCCGACCAGGACATGTTCGACCGTGGCCTGATCGAGCTCAAGGCGCGCGAGAACGGCAAGCCGTTCTATGCGTTGTTGCAGACCCTGTCCAACCACACGCCTTACGCACTGCCGACGCCGTTGCCGGTCGAGCCGGTCACGGACCGTGGTCGCCTGAACGAACACTTGACCGCCATGCGTTACTCCGATTGGGCGCTGGGGCAGTTCTTCGAGAAGGCGCGCAAGGAGCCTTACTTCAAGGAAACCCTGTTTGTCGTGGTTGGCGACCATGGCTTCGGCAACGAGCGCCAGATCACCGAAATGGACCTTGGCCGCTTCAACGTGCCGATGTTGCTGATCGGCCCGGGCATCCAGGAAAAATTCGGTCAGCGCAGCCACACGGTGGGCACCCAGGTCGATATCGTTCCAACCATCATGGGACGGCTCGGTGGGCAGGTGCGTAACCAGTGCTGGGGCCGTGACCTGTTGAACCTGCCGTCAGGCGACACCGGGTTTGGCGTGATCAAGCCGTCGGGCAGCGACCAGACCACCGCGATTATTCGCGACGACAGGATCCTGGTGCTGCCGGAAGAAAAGGCCATGCCAGCGAAGCTGTTCCGCTATCAGCTGGGGGCCAATCCGCATGCCGAGATCATCCCGGACGCACCTGACACCGCAGAGATGAAACTCAAGCTCGAGGCGTTCCTGCAAACCGCGACCAAGAGCCTGCTGGATAACACCGCCGGTGTTGTTGACGGCAAGCCGGACTGATAATCGCGACGTATAAAAAAAGAGGCCTCAAAGGCCTCTTTTTTTACGCTTGGTGTTTTATATCTTGCCAAGTAACAACAAGATCAACAGCACGACCAGCACAACGCCGATGATACCGGACGGGCCATAACCCCAACTTCTGGAGTGCGGGAAGACCGGAAGGCCACCGATCAGCAGGAGGATCAGGATGATGATAAGAATAGTGCCCATTGTTGATTTCCTTATTGGTCAGTTCTGGAGTGATGTAACTTTCAACTGCCAGCGCGCGTGCGTTGAATCCGGGCGGCTTATTAAGTCCGACCGTAACGTCCTGTAAAAAATTCAAAAGTTTTTATTGTTGAGCGTAAAACACAAGAGCACTGAAACCCCGTGGCGAGGGAGCTTGCTCCCGCTGGGCTGCGTAGCGGCCCTTTAATTGAAACCGACTCCGTTAACGAGGCGGCATCATGGGGGCCGCTCCGCGCTGGAACGCCAGCCCGCCCAGCGAGAGCACTCCCTCGCCCAGGTACCTCAACCTTCCACGGTTTGCCCTCGCCATTCAGCAATCTGATGGTGCATGGGTCTGTTCGGGTCCTTCGCTACACTCGGCGCATCTCTCCCGGAACAACAAGGCTGTTTCCCTATGCAAAATCGCATGATGATCACCGGTGCCGGCTCCGGCCTGGGCCGCGAAATCGCGCTGCGCTGGGCCCGTGAAGGCTGGCGCCTGGCCCTGTCCGATGTCAGCGAGCCCGGCCTTCAGGAAACCCTCAGGCTGGTGCGCGATGCCGGTGGCGAGGGTTTCGTCCAGCGCTGTGACGTGCGCGACTACAGCCAGCTCACCGCATTCGCCCAGGCCTGCGAGGAGAAGCTTGGCGGCATCGACATCATCGTCAATAACGCTGGCGTGGCTTCGGGCGGGTTCTTCAGCGAGCTCTCGCTGGAGGATTGGGACTGGCAGATCGCAATCAACCTGATGGGGGTGGTCAAGGGCTGCAAGGCGTTCCTGCCACTGCTGGAAAAAAGCCGCGGCAAGATCATCAACATCGCCTCCATGGCGGCGCTGATGCAGGGGCCTGCCATGAGCAACTACAACGTGGCCAAGGCCGGCGTCGTGGCGCTGTCGGAAAGCCTGCTGGTCGAGCTGGCCCAGCAGGAAATCGGCGTACATGTGGTATGTCCGTCGTTCTTCCAGACCAACCTGCTGGACTCGTTCCGTGGCCCGACCCCGGCCATGAAGGCCCAGGTGGGCAAACTGCTGGAAAGCTCGCCGATCACCGCGGCGGACATTGCCGATTACATCTACCAGCATGTCGCCCAGGGTGAATTCATGATCCTGCCCCACGAGCAGGGGCGCATGGCCTGGGCCCTCAAACAGAAAAATCCACAACTGCTGTACGACGAAATGACCGCCATGGCCGACAAGATGCGCGCCAAGGCACGGCAGGCCTGAGTTGACCTGATTGCCGGGTGTCCTCAGGATGGCGCCATTCGTGCCTTCCTGATGGACATAGCAATGCTCAATTACCTGTGGTTTTTTCTCGCCGCGCTGTTCGAGATCGCTGGCTGCTACGCCTTCTGGATGTGGTTGCGCCAGGGCAAGAGTGCCTGGTGGATCGTGCCGGCGCTGCTCAGCCTTGCGTTATTCGCCCTGTTGCTGACGCGCATCGAAGCCACTTATGCCGGTCGTGCCTACGCCGCCTACGGTGGCATTTACATCATCGCCTCGATCGGCTGGCTGGCCGTGGTGGAACGGGTGCGGCCGCTGGGTTCCGACTGGATCGGCGTGGCCCTCTGTGTCGTGGGGGCCAGCGTGATTCTGTTCGGTCCGCGTTTTTCGGGGCCATAAACTGCCGTTTCGGCGTGGTTTTGCAGGACGTTTCCTTCAGCCAATGGACAGTTGTTCGTAGGGGTTTACTGAATTCCCGCCGGTATCTTGTGCTCGGAAAACAGGCCGTGCATGGTCAATGTCCAATCACTCTTAAGGACAAGACCATGCTCGTATTAAGCCGTACCGTAGGTGAGTTGATTTCCATCGGTGATGAGATTTCCGTCCGTGTGCTGTCGATCAGCGGCGGCACCGTGCGCTTTGGCGTAGAAGCGCCTCGGCATGTGGAGGTTCATCGTTCCGAGGTCTACGACAGGATCCAAAGAAAAAAGGCCGGGTCCGACCGCAAGGTCGGTTAATCGAACAGATGTCTGGGCACATCGTGCTTGAGCATCAATTGGCACTGTTCGCTTTCGGGATCGAAGACAATCATGGCCTGGCCTTTGGTCAGGGCCTGCCTGACCCGCAGGACGCGGGTTTCCAGCGGGGTATCGTCGCCATTGTCAGTACCCTCACGGGTGACGAAATCCTCGATCAGGCGGGTGAGCGTATCGACTTCGAGTTGGTCGTAGGGGATCAGCATGGTGGGGCTCCGCAAAACAATAGAGCGGATGCTACGGTGGATGCGCTGCTGCGGCTAGCCTGAGTTCTGTAGAGCCATGCGGGCCTCATCGCGAGCAGGCTCGCTCCCACCTCGATGGCGTAATTACCCTGTGGGAGCGAGCCTGCTCGCGAAAGCATCGTAAGAATCGATAAGGGCTTGGTTCAGCTATCCGAACGGTGCCCGATCAGGCTGTCCACCGACGGCACCCGTGTGTCGCTTTCCATCTGCGCATCGTGCTCGATCTGATGGCTGAAGCGATCCAGTGATCCCTGGGCCGGTTGGGCGTCGCTGGCAAATACCGGAGGGCTCAGGATGTAGGCACCGAGCAGGCGGCTCAGCGCGGCCAGGCTGTCGATGTGGGTGCGCTCGTAACCATGGGTCGCGTCGCAGCCGAAGGCGAGCAGGGCAGTGCGGATGTCGTGCCCGGCGGTAATCGCCGAATGGGCGTCGCTGAAGTAATAGCGAAACAGGTCGCGGCGCGCCGGCAGTTCGTGCTCCTTGGCCAGCTTCAGCAAATGTCGCGACAGATGGTAGTCGTACGGGCCTCCCGAGTCCTGCATGGCCACGCTTACCGCATGTTCGCTGGAGTGCTGGCCTGGCGCGACCGGTGCAATGTCTATCCCGACGAATTCGCTGACGTCCCAAGGCAGCGCGGCCGCCGCGCCGCTGCCGGTTTCCTCGGTGATGGTGAACAACGGGTGGCAGTCGATCAACAGTTCCTCGCCGCTGTCGACAATCGCCTTGAGCGCCGCCAGCAACGCGGCGACCCCGGCCTTGTCATCCAGGTGACGGGCGCTGATATGGCCGCTTTCGGTGAACTCCGGCAAGGGGTCGAACGCCACATAGTCGCCGATGCCCACCCCCAACGTTTCGCAATCGGCGCGGGTGGCGCAGTAGGCGTCCAGGCGCAGTTCGATGTGGTCCCAGCTGATGGGCATCTCATCCACGGCGGTGTTGAACGCGTGCCCGGAAGCCATCAGCGGCAGCACACTGCCACGGATCACCCCAGTGTCGGTAAACAGGCTGACCCGGCTGCCCTCGGCAAAGCGGCTCGACCAGCAGCCCACCGGCGCCAGCGTCAGGCGGCCGTTGTCCTTGATGGCGCGAACGGAGGCGCCGATGGTGTCCAGGTGAGCCGATACGGCCCGGTCGGGGCTGCTCTTGCGGCCCTTGAGGGTGGCGCGGATCGTGCCGCGCCGGGTCATTTCGAAAGGGATGCCCAGCTCTTCGAGTCGCTCGGCAACGTACCGAACGATGGTATCGGTGAAGCCGGTCGGGCTGGGAATGGCGAGCATTTCCAACAGGACTTTCTGCAGGTATGCGAGATCCGGTTCGGGAATTTTGCTGATCATGGAAACTCCTCGCGGAACGTTAAGTTTTGCATAGGGGAACCTTGTGGCGAGGGAGCTTGCTCCCGCTGGGCCGCGAAGCGGTCCTTCTTTTCAGACCTCGGGGCCTGAGCGACCGCTTCGCGGCCGAGCGGGAGCAAGCTCCCTCGCCACGGAGAGATTTGAGTCAGACCACTGCCTGGCTATGGGGAAACAACAGATCCACAAAGCGCTCGGCAGTGGGTTGCGGTTCGTGGTTGGCCAGGCCGGCGCGTTCGTTGGCTTCGATGAACACATATTCCGGTTGATCGGCCGCCGGTACCAGCAAGTCGAGGCCGACCATCGGGATGTCCAGCGCCCGCGCGGCGCGCACCGCTGCATCGGCCAGGGTCGGATGCAGGATCGCGGTGACGTCTTCCAGCACGCCGCCGGTATGCAGGTTTGCGGTGCGTCGGACAAACAGATGCTCACCCGCCGGCAGCATGCTGTCATAGGCATACCCGGCCGCGCTCAGCGTTCGCTCGGTCTCGGCATCCATCGGGATCTTGCTTTCACCCCCGGTAGCCGCCTGCCGCCGCCGGCTCTGCGCCTCGATCAGCGCGCCAATGGTGTGCTGGCCGTCGCCGATCACTTCCGCCGGACGCCGGATCGCCGCCGCCACCACTTCAAAACCGATCACCAGGATGCGCAGGTCGAGCCCTTCGTGGAAGCTCTCCAGCAGCACGCGGCTGTCGAAGTGTCGGGCCGTTTCGATGGCGTTCTGGACTTCCTCGATGGTCCGCAGGTCCACCGCCACGCCCTGGCCCTGTTCGCCGTCCAGCGGCTTGACCACCACGCGCTCGTGTTCGTCGAGAAACGCCAGGTTGTCGTCGGCATTCCCCACCAGCTGTTGCGCCGGCAGGTTCAGACCGGCATTTTTCAGCACCTTGTGGGTCAGGCTCTTGTTCTGACACAGGGTCATGCTGATCGCACTGGTCAAGTCGCTCAGCGATTCCCGGCAGCGCACCCGCCGGCTGCCATGCACCAGGGTGAACAGCCCCGCCTCGGCGTCATCCACTTGCACTTCGATGCCACGCCGGTGCGCTTCCTCGACGATGATCCGCGCGTACGGGTTGAATTGCGCCTCGGGCCCCGGCCCGAGGAACAGCGGCTGGTTGATGCCGTTCTTGCGCTTGATGGCGAAGGTCGAAAGGTTGCGGAAACCGAGCTTGGCATAGAGATTTTTCGCCAGGCGATTGTTGTGCAGCACCGACAGGTCCAGGTAGCTCAAGCCACGGCTCATGAAATGCTCGATGAGATGGCGCACCAGCACTTCGCCGACGCCAGGCCGCGAACATTGCGGGTCCACCGCCAGGCACCAGAGGCTGCTGCCGTTTTCCGGGTCGTTGAACGCTTTCTGGTGGTTGAGGCCCATGACGCTGCCGATCACCGCGCCGGTGTCGTCGTCTTCGGCCAGCCAGTACACCGGGCCGCCCTGGTGACGCGGGGTCAGGCGCTCGGGATCGATGGGCAGCATGCCGCGAGCCTGGTAGAGCTGGTTGATGGCTTGCCAGTCGCTCTCGCTCTGGGCCCGGCGGATCCGGAAGCCGCGAAACACTCGCGTGGCTTGGCGATAATCGCTGAACCACAGGCGCAGGGTATCCGACGGGTCAAGGAACAGGTGCGCCGGTTCCAGCCCCAGCACTTGCTGCGGCGCGGCGACATACAAGGCAATGTCACGTTCGCCGGGCTGCTCGTTGAGCAGCTCCTGGGCCAGGGTCGCCGGGTCCGGAAAGGTATGGCCGATGAGCAAGCGGCCCCAGCCGCAATGCACGGCGATCGGAGCGGCGCCCAGTTCGCTGCCATCTTCGGCCAGGCGCGCCTGCAAGCGTTCGTAGGACGGTGGTTGTCCACGCAAGAGACGTTGGTTGTGAAGGGTCGGGTGGGGTTTCATCAGTCAGATTCCTTGCTCGCTGAGCCACAGGTTCAGCGCCGCCAATTGCCATAACCGCGAGCCGCGCAAAGGCGTGAGCTGGCCGTTGGGGTCGGTCAGCAAACGGTCGAGCATGGTCGGGTTGAACAAGCCGCGATCCTGGCTCGGGTCCAGCAGCAGTTCGCGAACCCAGGCCAGGGTGTTGCCTTCCAAATGCTTGAGGCCCGGGACCGGGAAATAACCTTTCTTGCGGTCGATGACCTCGCTCGGAATCACCCGGCGGGCCGCTTCCTTGAGTACCTGCTTGCCGCCATCGGGCAGCTTGAATTTCGCCGGCACCCGTGCCGAAAGCTCCACCAGCCGGTAGTCGAGGAACGGCGTGCGCGCTTCCAGGCCCCAGGCCATGGTCATGTTGTCGACGCGCTTGACCGGGTCGTCCACCAGCATCACGGTGCTGTCCAGGCGCAGGGCCTTGTCGACGGCCGCATCGGCGCCCGGCTGGGCGAAGTGCTCCTTGACGAAGTCACCGGCGGCGTCGTTGGCCGTCAGCCATTCAGGCTGCACGGTCGCGGCATATTCTTCATAGCTGCGGTCGAAGAACGCGGCGCGATAGGCGGCGTACGGGTCGCTGGCGCCGTCCACTTGCGGATACCAGTGGTAACCGGCGAACAGTTCGTCAGCACCCTGGCCGCTTTGCACCACCTTGCAGTGCTTGGCGACTTCCCGCGACAGCAGGTAGAAGGCGATGCAGTCGTGGCTGACCATCGGCTCGCTCATGGCGCGAAACGCAGCCGGCAGTTGTTCGATGATTTCTTTCTCATCGATGCGCAACTGATGATGGCGGGTGCCGTAGTGCTTGGCGATCAGGTCCGAATACTGGAACTCGTCACCGCGCTCGCCGCCGGCGTCCTGGAAGCCGATGGAGAAGGTGGACAGGTCTTCCACGCCCACTTCACGCAACAGGCCGACGAGCATGCTCGAATCGACGCCGCCCGAGAGCAGCACGCCCACGTCGACGGCGGCACGCTGGCGAATGGCGACGGCTTCGCGGGTGCTGTCGAGCACGCGATCGATCCAGTCTTCCAGGTTGAGGTTCTGTTCATCGGCCCGTGGGCCGTAGGGCAGCGTCCACCAGGTTTTCTGCTCGGTGCGACCATCCGCTTCGATGCGCATCCAGGTCGCCGGTGGCAGTTTTTCAATGCCCGCCAACAAGGTGCGTGGCGCCGGGACGACCGCGTGGAAATTCAGATAGTGATTGAGGGCGATCGGGTCAAGCACCGGATTGATGTCGCCACCCTTGAGCAGGGCCGGCAGCGCCGAGGCAAAGCGCAGGCGCTGGCCGGTACGCGACAGGTACAGCGGCTTGACGCCGAGACGGTCGCGAGCAATGAACAGCCGCTTGGCGTCGCGTTCCCAGATGGCGAAGGCGAACATGCCATTGAGTTTGGGCAGCAGGGCTTCGCCCCAGGCGTGATAACCCTTGAGCAACACTTCGGTGTCGCCGCCAGAGTAGAAGGTGTAGCCCAGGCCTTCGAGTTCGCTGCGCAGTTCCGGATAGTTGTAGATCGCGCCGTTGAACGCCAGGGACAGGCCCAGTTGATTGTCGATCATCGGCTGGGCCGAACCATCGGACAGGTCCATGATTTTCAGGCGCCGGTGGCCGAGGGCGATCGGCCCCTGGCTATGAAAACCCCACGCGTCAGGGCCGCGAGGGGCCAGGTGATGGGTGATGCGCTCTACGGCCGCAAGGTCCGCAGGTTGTTGATCGAAACGTAACTCTCCAGCTAATCCGCACATAAGTCCTTACCGGTTTTTCCGTTGGGGAGGGGTCAAGCCGTACACACCGAAATGGCGGGTACTCTGAAACTGACCGGAGGGATTGCTCTGAGTTTTATATCGATGCGTTATAAGCCGACGGGTGGGGATCGCAGGTCATTCAGACTAGTGAGGATCCTGTGGGAGCGAGCTTGCTCGCGATGACGTCGTGTCAGGCGCTACCATCTCAGCTGATCTACCGCTATCGCGAGCAAGCTCGCTCCCACAGGGGAAGGGGTGGCCAGTCGTCAATTGGCCTTGCCGCGAATCACCGCCCGCAAGGCAAACCGGTTTGGATGGCAGGCCTCGGCGACGCTTCGCGGCAGTGGCAGCGGTTCGTTGTCCAGCCAGGCGGCGATCAGTTCGCCCGACAGCGGCGCAGTGATCAGGCCTCGGGAGCCGTGCCCGCTGTTGACGTACAGGCCGTCGAGCCAGGGACACGGCGTGTCCGGCACTTGGCGCGCATCCTTGCCCAGGGCCGCGTAGGTTTCGACGAACGCCCGGCTGTCAGCCAGCGGTCCGACAATCGTCAGGTAATCGGGGCTGGTGCAACGGAACGCCGCGCGGCCTTCGAGGCGCTGCGGATCGAGGGTATCGGCGTTCAGGCGGTCCACCAGATCGTGGGAGATTTCTTCGAGCATCTGCAGGTTGCCGGCGTGCTCGGCGGCGGTGGGGGTCAGGTCATCGCTGTGGAAATCGAAACTGGCGCCCAGGGTGTGCTCGCCCATTCGCGGTGGCGCCACGTAGCCTTCGGCGCAGACCACTGTCGCCAGGCTTTGGCTGCGGGTGGTTTGCGCCAGCCGCGTGATTTGCCCGCGAATGCGCTTGAGGGGTAACTCGGCCGCCGGTTCGAAGCGTTTGATCTCGGCAGCGCTGGCGAGGATTGCCACCGGGGCGCTGGCCAGGCAACGTTCGCCGTCCCAAGCCTGCCATTGGCCGTCGACACGTCGCAGTTCAAGCACTTCGCGATGTGGCTGCACGGTAATCGCAGCAGCCGAGGCTTGCCAGCGGCACAGGGCTGGCGGGTGTACCCAGCCGCCTTCGGGATAGAACAGGCCGCCACAGGCCAGGCCGATACCGGACTGCGCCTCGGCTTCGGCGCGATCGACAATTCGCAGCAGACCCGCGGGAAACGCCTCGGCCAGTTGGCGCTGGCGTTGGCCTTCCTTCTCGTTGAAGGCCAGCTGCAAGACTCCGCATCCGTCCCAGTCGAGGCCCCGTTGCAGGTTTTCGAGCAAGCGCCGGGTGTAGCCGAAACCGCTGAGGATCATCTGCGACAACGCCGTGCCGTGGGCCGACAACTTGAGGTACAGCACGCCTTGGGGGTTGCCGGACGCTTCCTCGGCCAACCCGGCGTGACGCTCCAGCAAGGTCACTCGCCAGCCGCGGGCCGCGAGACTCGCCGCGCTGGCGCAACCGGCCAGGCCGCCGCCGATCACCAGCGCATGGCGTTCGCCAGCCGGCGGGGCGGGGCGGGCGTACCAGGGCTTGGCCGGGGCGGGTTTGGGCACCTGGTCCGGCCAGCCGAGAAATACCCCACGGAGAATTTCCCACTTGTGGCCGATGCCCGGGGTGCGCTTCATCTTGAAGCCCGCCGCATTGAGCAGCCTGCGCACCCAACCGGTGCTGGTAAAGGTGCTGAGGGTGGCGCCGGGCGCTGCCAGCCGCGCCAGTTCGGCGAACAGCTCGGCGGTCCACATCTCCGGGTTTTTCGCCGGGGCAAAACCGTCGAGGAACCAGGCGTCGATCTGTCCGTCCAGCTGCGGCAGTTGCTCCAGTGCATCGCCAATCAACAGGGTCAATGTCACTCGCCCGCCCGCCAGGGTCATGCGCTGGAAACCCTGGTGAATCGCGACGTACTGCTCAAGTAATTGATCAGCCTGGTACTTGAGCTCCGGCCACAGGGCAAGGGCCCGACGCAGGTCCTCGGGGCTCAGGGGAAATTTTTCGACGCTGACGAAATGCAAGCGCGCACCGGTCGGTGCGCATTCTTCGAACAGCTGCCAGGCGCAGAGAAAATTCAGCCCGGTGCCAAATCCGGTTTCGCCGATCACCAGTCGTCCGTGCTCCGCCAGCGCGGCGAAACGCTCGGCCAGGTTGTTCTGCGCAAGGAACACGTAGCGGGTTTCTTCCAGGCCCGACTGGTCGGAGAAATACACGTCGCCGAATACCCGGGAGCGGGGGCGACCCTGGTCATCCCAGTCGAGTTGGGCGTGGTGCTGGATGGGCGTCATGGCTGGCTCGGTCAAAACAAGGTCGCCATTCTAGCCGATCAGCGCCGCAATGCCTGATCCACGGCAAGCGTGGGCATGTCTGAAGGGAATCTGCTGCGCAGCGGCGTATCCAATCCGCTAGTCTTGCCCCATTCCTGGAAGGAGCTGTCCATGTTCGAATCCGCTGAAATCGGTCACGTCGTCGACAAAGAAACCTATGAAGCCGAGGTGCCGGCATTGCGTGAAGCATTGCTCGAAGCTCAGTACGAGTTGCATCAGCAAGGCCGCTTCCCGGTCATCATCCTGATCAACGGCATCGAAGGCGCGGGCAAAGGCGAGACGATAAAGCTGCTCAACGAATGGATGGATCCGCGGCTGATCGAGGTGCGCACCTTCGACCAGCAGACCGACGAGGAACTGGCGCGGCCGCCGGCCTGGCGCTATTGGCGGATGCTGCCAGCGAAGGGGCGGATGGGGATCTTTTTTGGCAACTGGTACAGCCAGATGCTCCAGGGGCGGGTGCACGGCGAGTTCAAGGACCCGCGGCTCGATCAGGCGATCAACGGCGCCGAGCGTCTGGAGAAGATGCTCTGCGATGAGGGCGCGCTGATCTTCAAGTTCTGGTTCCACCTCTCCAAGAAGCAGATGAAGGCCCGCCTGAAAAGTCTCAAGGACGACCCGCTGCACAGCTGGCGGATCAGCCCCTTGGACTGGCAGCAGTCCCAGACCTACGACAAGTTCGTCAAATACGGCGAGCGCGTGCTGCGCCGCACCAGTCGCGACTACGCACCCTGGCATGTGATCGAAGGCGTGGATGCCTGTTATCGCAGCCTCGCGGTCGGGCAGATTTTGCTCGAAGGCCTGCGCCAGGCCCTGGACCGACCGAAGATCAGCCCGGAAAAAGTCAACGTGGCAGCATTGCCGGCACTGGACGACCAACTAACCTTGCTCGACAGCCTCGACATGACGCTGCGCCTGGACAAGGCCGATTATGAGGAGCAGTTGATCACCGAGCAGGCCCGCTTCGCCGGCCTGCTGCGGGACAAGCGCATGCGCCGGCACGCGTTGGTGGCGGTGTTCGAAGGTAACGACGCGGCGGGCAAGGGCGGGGCGATCCGCCGGGTCGCCGCGGCGCTCGACCCGCGTCAGTACAGCATCGTGCCGATTGCCGCGCCCACCGAGGAAGAACGCGCCCACCCCTACATGTGGCGTTTCTGGCGGCACATTCCGGCGCGGGGCAAGTTCACCATGTTCGACCGCTCCTGGTATGGGCGGGTACTGGTGGAGCGGGTCGAAGGTTTTTGCAGCCGTGCCGACTGGCTGCGGGCCTACGGTGAAATCAACGACTTCGAAGAACAACTGGCCGATGCCGGCGTGGTGGTGGTGAAGTTCTGGCTGGCCATTGACAAGGAGACCCAACTGGAGCGCTTCCAGGAGCGCGAGGAAATCCCGTTCAAGCGCTTCAAGATCACCGAGGATGATTGGCGCAACCGTGACAAGTGGGATGCCTATCGGTCGGCGGTCTGCGACATGGTCGATCGCACCAGCACCGAGATATCGCCGTGGACCCTGGTCGAAGCGAACGACAAGCGTTGGGCCCGGGTCAAGGTATTGCGCACGCTCAACGACGCGCTGGAGGCCGCGTTCGAACGTTCCGCCAGGCAGGCGCGCAAAAAGAAATAGGCCGATGGCGGCGCATACGCGGGGTGAATGATTGTCGCGTTCGGTTATGGGCTGGATTTATCCTCGAATCCACTCCTGAACCGATAACAACAATGAGGTATCCGCCATGCGTGAAGTGGTGATCGTCGACAGCGTACGGACCGGCCTGGCCAAGTCCTTTCGCGGCAAGTTCAACATGACCCGCCCGGACGACATGGCGGCCCATTGCGTCAACGCGTTGCTGGCGCGAAATGATATCGACCCGGCCAGTGTCGAGGACTGCATCGTCGGCGCGGGTTCCAACGAAGGCGCCCAAGGCTATAACATCGGGCGCAACGTGGCGGTGCTCTCGCAGCTGGGCATCGGCACGGCCGGGATGACACTGAACCGCTTCTGTTCCTCGGGCCTGCAAGCCATCGCCATCGCCGCCAACCAGATCGCCTCCGGCTGCAGCGAGATCATCGTCGCCGGTGGCGTGGAATCCATCAGCCTGACGATGAAAAGCGTCAACACTGACAACCTGATCAACCCGTTGCTCAAGGAGCAGGTGCCAGGGATCTACTTCCCCATGGGCCAGACCGCCGAGATCGTCGCGCGCCGTTACCAGGTCAGCCGCGAGGAGCAGGACCGCTACGCCTTGCAGAGCCAGCAGCGCACTGCCCGGGCCCAGGCAGCCGGGCTGTTCGACGATGAAATCGTGCCGATGGCGGTGAAATACCGGGTCGAGGACAAGACCACCGGTGCGGTGCAGATCGTTGACGGGGTGGTTGATCGCGATGATTGCAACCGCCCCGATACCACGTATGAAAGCCTGGCCGGGCTGAAACCGGTGTTCGCCGAAGACGGTTCGGTGACGGCGGGCAACTCTTCGCAGTTATCCGACGGCGCCTCGATGACCCTGGTGATGAGCCTGGAAAAAGCCCTGGCGTTGGGGCTCAAGCCCAAGGCATTTTTCCGTGGCTTTACCGTGGCCGGCTGCGAGCCGGACGAGATGGGCATCGGCCCGGTGTTCTCGGTGCCTAGATTGCTCCAGGTCAAGGGTTTGCAGATCGGCGATATCGATTTGTGGGAGCTCAACGAGGCGTTTGCATCCCAGTGCCTGTACAGCCGCAATCGACTGGAGATCGATAACGAGAAATACAACGTCAACGGCGGCTCGATTTCCATCGGTCACCCGTTCGGCATGACCGGCTCGCGGCAGGTGGGGCATCTGGTGCGTGAGCTGCAACGGCGCAGCCTGCGCTACGGCGTCGTGACCATGTGCGTGGGCGGCGGGATGGGGGCAACGGGGTTGTTCGAGGCGGTCAGATAAACGCAGCCCAAGCCTTTCGTGGCGAGGGAGCTTGCTCCCGCTCGGCTGCGAAGCAGTCGCCGCTTTTTTCCTGGGGTAAACCGTAGGGGGCCGCTTCGCGGCCCAGCGGGAGCAAGCTCCCTCGCCACGGGTTTTTCTGCTTAGCTGGCAACCTTGGTCAGCTGCAGCATCCGCTGGATATACGCCGCTATCTCCCGCTCCGCAGCCTCGCGGCTTTCGAACGGACCTTCCTGGGTGCCTTCGCGCGTATCGAAATAGAACTTGCCATTTTCCCGGACGATCCGATCGCTGCTGCGGTAAATCGTCTTGGGAGCATCTGTATCTTCGGCGCGCGTTCCAGGCATTTCGGTCTCCATTTGGGGGCTGCGTGGTCGTTTCAATTGAGCATATGTGGTGCCGCCGTTTTGCGCCTGTCCAGCCGATCGACGGCTACGACCCTTACAATTCCATCAGCGTCGCAGCGCCAACTGTCCCTGTGTTGCCGAGCGATTCGGACCTAGAATGCTCGTTCATGTCTTGGCTTCGAGGGTTGCATGCACATATCGTCCGGTCGCTGGGTCTACGGCCTGTTCCTCGCCCTGCTGACCGCCTTGTTGTGGGGAATCCTGCCGATCAAGCTCAAGCAAGTGCTGCAGGTGATGGATCCGGTGACGGTGACCTGGTTTCGGCTGACGGTGTCCGGTGGCCTGCTGTTCATCTACCTGGCGGCAACCCGACGCCTGCCCAGCCGCAAGGTGCTCGGGCCCCGTGGCGGTTGGCTGGTAGGCATGGCGGTGCTGGGGCTGGTGGGCAATTATGTGCTGTACCTGATGGGCCTGAACCGCCTGAGCCCCGGCACCGCCCAACTGGTGGTGCAGATGGGGCCGATCATGCTGCTGGTCGCCAGCCTGTTTGTATTCAAGGAGCGTTTCAGCGTGGGGCAGGGCATTGGTTTGCTGGTGCTGCTGATCGGTTTTGCGCTGTTCTTCAATCAGCGCCTCGTCGAATTGCTGACATCCCTGAGCGAGTACACCGCTGGCGTTCTGTTGGTATTGCTGGCCTCGACCGTCTGGACGTTCTATGCCCTGGGCCAGAAGCAATTGCTGACGGTGTGGAATTCACTGCAGGTGATGATGGTGATCTACCTGTTCTGCGCGCTGTTGCTCACGCCCTGGGTGCATCCACTGGAAGCGTTGCAACTGAGCCCGCTGCAAGGCTGGCTATTGTTGGCCTGCTGCCTCAATACGCTGATTGCCTATGGCGCGTTCGCCGAGGCGTTGGCGCATTGGGAGGCTTCGCGGGTCAGCGCGACGCTGGCGATCACGCCGCTGGTGACCTTCGCGGCCGTGGCGATGGCTGCCTGGTGGTGGCCCGACTATGTGCATGCCGAGCAGATCAATCTGCTGGGTTACGGTGGGGCAGTGTTGGTGGTATTGGGGTCGGCGCTGGTGGCGCTGGGGCCATCGCTCATCGCCGGGCTCAGGGCCCGGCGCGAACGCCTGGCGCTCGGGCGTTAGCCCCCTGTGGGATCGGACTGTCAGGCACAGTGATGTCGAGCCTGCCGGCCTCATCGCGAGCAAGCTCGCTCCCACAGTGGAGCTTGGGTGGATGCGATAGCGCGGTTCACACAAATTCCCTGTGGGAGCGAGCTTGCTCGCGATGGCGGGCTATTGATCAACGCACAACTCAGCCCTGGCCACCCGCCTCCAGCATGTTCTCCGGCCTGACCCAGGCGTCGAACTCTTCATCCGTCAGATACCCCAGCTGCACCGCTGCCTCCCGTAGCGTCAGCCCTTCGCCGTAGGCTTTCTTGGCGATCTCCGCCGACTTGTCGTAGCCGATATGCGGATTCAGCGCCGTCACCAGCATCAGACCACGCTCCAGGTGCGCGGCCATCTGCTCGGCATCCGGTTCGAGGCCGGCGATGCAGTGCTGCTGGAAGTTGCTGCAGCCATCGGCCAGCAGGCGGATCGATTGCAGCAGGTTGTGGATGATCACCGGCTTGAACACGTTCAACTGCAAGTGTCCCTGACTGGCGGCAAAACCGATCGCCACGTCATTGCCCAATACCTGGCACGCCAGCATCGACAAGGCTTCACACTGGGTCGGATTGACCTTGCCAGGCATGATGGAGCTGCCCGGTTCGTTGGCCGGCAATTTCACTTCGGCAAATCCCGCCCGTGGCCCGGAGCCCAGCAGACGCAGGTCATTGGCGATTTTCATCAGCGTCACGGCCAGGGTTTTCAACGCGCCGGACAATGTGGTCAGCGGTTCATGACCTGCCAGCGCGGCGAACTTGTTCGGCGCGGTGACAAACGGCAGGCCGGACAGCGCCGCGAGTTCAGCGGCAATCGCTTCGCCGAAACCGTGCGGCGAATTGAGCCCGGTGCCCACCGCCGTGCCGCCCTGGGCCAGCTCGCAGACCGCCGGCAACGAAGCGCGGATCGCCCGCTCGGCGTAGTCGAGTTGGGCAATGAAAGCGGACAGTTCCTGGCCGAACGTGATCGGCGTGGCATCCATCATGTGGGTGCGGCCGGTCTTGACCAGTTTCATGTGGCGCGCCGCCAGTTCCGCGAGGCCGCCGGACAACTCGCTGATGGCCGGCAGCAATTGCTGGTACACGGCCTGGGCGGCGGCGATGTGCATGGCGGTGGGGAAGCAGTCGTTGGAGCTCTGGGACCGGTTGACATGGTCGTTGGGATGCACCGGGCTCTTGCCGCCACGGGGGTTGCCCGCCAGCTCGTTGGCGCGCCCGGCAATCACCTCGTTGACGTTCATGTTGCTCTGGGTCCCGCTGCCGGTCTGCCAGACCACCAGGGGAAACTGATCGTCATGCTGGCCGGCCAGCACCTCGTCGGCCGCCTGTTCGATCAGGCGGGCGATGTCGGCGGGCAAGTCACCGTTGCGGTCGTTGACCCGCGCGGCGGCTTTCTTGACCAGCGCCAGGGCATGCAGCACCGACAGCGGCATGCGTTCGTTGCCAATGGCAAAGTTGATCATCGAGCGCTGTGTCTGGGCGCCCCAATAGGCTTCATCCGGGACTTCAACCTGGCCAAGGCTGTCGGTTTCGATACGGCTCATCGGGTCAAACTCCTGTAGGGCTGAATGCGCAGTTTAGGCCCTGACGGGCGTCACCGGTTCCCTCAATCTAGGGCTGGCCGGTTCGGCCCGTCAATCAGTCGAGCCAAGTACAGGGTTGAGCCCCGGCGTTTTTTAGGCGCAGAATGGTCGCCCTTGGGGTTTTACCTCGCCTGTTAGAAAAGGAAACTCGATGACCCGTCTTCGTGCCATCTGTACCGCAGTTGCTCTGGTGTGTGCCAGCGGCCCTGTTCTTGCCGATACCGCCAGCCACAACGCCAGTGCCGAAGCGTTCCTGACCCTGGCGCACGCTGACAAGCTGGGTACCCCGGTGTACATGCAAGTACAGCAGATGTTTGCCCAGCGCTTTGAGCAGACCAAGGCTCCCGAGTCGAAAAAAGCCACCCTGGAAACCTACCAGGCCAAGGCCAATGCCGCGCTGGACCAGGCGATCGGCTGGAACAAGCTCAAGCCGGACATGGTCAAGCTCTACACCTCCAACTTCAGCGAATCGGAGCTCAAGGACCTGGTGTCCTTCTATCAGTCTCCTCTGGGCAAGAAAGTCCTGGAAAAAATGCCGCAGCTGACCCAGCAATCGGCGCAACTGACCCAGGCCAAGCTGGAAAGCGCGGTGCCGGTGGTCAACAAGCTGCTGGCCGACATGACCGCCGAGCTTGAGCCGAAAGCCGCCGCCCCGGCCAAGAAAAAGCCATAAGCGGAGCCCTGGCATGAGCATGCAACAACGCATTGAATCGACCCTCGGGCTGCTGCAGCCCGAGCACCTGCAAGTGCTCGATGAAAGCCACATGCACAGCCGTGGGCTTGAGACCCACTTCAAGGCAGTGGTGGTCAGCCAGCAGTTCGAGGGGCTCAATCGGGTCAAGCGGCACCAGAAGGTCTACGGTACGTTGGGCGAGCTGATGGGCGAATTCCATGCGCTGGCGCTGCACACCTACACGCCTGAAGAATGGGCCCAGGTCGACGCAGCCCCGGCGTCGCCGACCTGTGCCGGCGGCAGTAAGCACTGATATTTGAGACAAAGGCTCTTGCTCCAAAAGCCACATGTTTTTTGCTAGAATCCGCAACGCGCCGCTCACCCCGGCGCGTTTTTTTTCGCATCCGGTTCACCCTTTGCGAGGGTAGCCACCTGGAGAGATACCCATGACACCACCGATTGTCGTGGCGGCACTGTATAAGTTCGTCACCCTGGAAGATTACGTCGAGCTGCGTGAGCCCCTGCTCAAGGCGATGCTCGACAACGGCATCAAAGGTACCTTGCTGATTGCCGAGGAAGGCATCAACGGCACCGTTTCCGGCACCCGCGAAGGCATCGACGGGCTGATGGCCTGGCTCAAGAACGATCCGCGCATGGACGACATCGACCACAAGGAGTCCTACTGCGACGAGCAGCCGTTCTACCGCACCAAGGTCAAGCTCAAGAAAGAGATCGTTACCCTCGGCGTAGAAGGCGTGGACCCGAACAAGCGGGTCGGCACCTATGTCGAACCGCAAGACTGGAACGCGCTGATCAGCGATCCGGAAGTGCTGCTGATCGACACGCGCAACGATTACGAAGTCTCCATCGGTACCTTCGAAGGCGCTATCGATCCCAAGACCGCCAGCTTCCGTGAGTTTCCCGAGTACATCAAAGCCAACTTCGACCCGGCCCGGCACAAGAAAGTCGCGATGTTCTGCACCGGCGGCATCCGCTGTGAAAAAGCCTCGAGCTTCATGCTCGGTGAGGGTTTCGAAGAGGTCTACCACCTCAAGGGCGGGATCCTCAAATACCTCGAAGAGGTGCCCCAGGAAGAGACCAAATGGCTCGGCGACTGCTTTGTCTTCGACAACCGCGTGACCGTGCGCCACGATCTCAGCGAAGGCGACTACGATCAGTGCCATGCCTGTCGCACCCCGATCAGCGCAGAGGATCGTGCTTCGGAGCATTATTCGCCTGGCATCAGTTGCCCGCATTGCTGGGACAAACTGAGCGAAAAGACCCGTCGCAGCGCCATCGACCGGCAAAAGCAGATCGAACTGGCCAAGGCGCGCAACATGCCGCATCCGATCGGCTACAACTACAAGCAATCATCTTCCGAGGCTTGAGCCATGGCGTCGCGCCTGCTGTATGTGATGGACCCGATGTGTTCCTGGTGCTGGGGCTTCGCGCCAGTGGCCGAAGCGTTGGCCGAGCAGGCGCAGGCGGCGGGCGTGGAGTTGCACCTGGTGGTGGGCGGCTTGCGCACCGGCAGCGGTTCGGCTCTCGAGCCGACGACCCGACGCTACATTCTCGAACACTGGCAGGCCGTTACCCAAGCCACCGGCCAGCCGTTCAAGCTTGAAGGCGCGTTGCCGGACGGTTTTGTCTATGACACCGAACCCGCATGCCGCGCCTTGGTGACGGCCCGCAGCCTGGCGCCGGACCTGGCCTGGCAGTTACTGAAGCTGATCCAGCAGGCATTTTATGTGCAAGGTCGCGACGTGACCCACGCCAGCGTCCTGGTGGAACTGGCCGAACAGGCCGGGCTGCCACGCATCGAGTTTGCCGCGGCATTCGACCGCGCCGACCAGCATGCCGCCACCGCCGCCGACTTCACCTGGGTGCAAGACCTTGGCATCGCCGGATTCCCTACGATGCTGGCCGAACGGGACGGCCAGTTGGCCTTGCTGACCAACGGCTACCAACCGTTGGACCAGTTGTCGCCATTGCTGGGACGCTGGCTGGAGCGTGCGGCCTGTGCCTGACCTGCCCGCAGATGACGCATCGACCTCGCGGCGCATCGACCGGTTGAGCTGGACGGAAATCCGTCGCCTGGCCCTTACGCACAAAAAAGCCCTGTGGATCGCCAACGGCGTCGCCGTGCTGGCGACGCTGTGCAGCGTACCGATCCCGTTGTTGCTGCCGCTGCTCGTGGACGAAGTCCTGCTGGGCCACGGCGACGCGGCATTGAAGGTCATGAATCAGGCGTTGCCGAGCGCTTGGCAGAGCGCTGCCGGCTACATCGGATTGATGTTGCTGGTGACCTTGGCCCTGCGCTGCGGCGCATTGCTGTTCAACGTGTTGCAGGCGCGGCTGTTCGCCAGTCTCGCCAAGGACATTGTCTATCGCATCCGCATTCGGTTGATCGAGCGCCTCAAGCGGATTTCCCTCGGCGAATACGAAAGCCTGGGCAGCGGCACGGTGACGACGCATCTGGTCACCGACCTGGACACCCTCGACAAATTTGTTGGCGAAACCCTGAGCCGGTTCCTGGTGGCGATGCTGACCCTGGTAGGCACCGCGGGCATCCTGGTATGGATGCATTGGGAACTGGCGCTGCTGATCCTGCTGTTCAACCCGCTGGTGATCTACGCCACGGTGCAGTTGGGCAAACGGGTCAAGCACCTCAAGAAGCTGGAGAATGACAGCACCTCGCGCTTCACCCAGGCCCTGACCGAAACCCTGGATGCGATCCAGGAAGTGCGCGCCGGCAATCGCCAGGGGTTTTTCCTTGGACGCCTGGGCACGCGCGCCCGGGAAGTGCGCGACTATGCGGTGAGCTCGCAGTGGAAAACCGACGCCTCGAACCGCGCCAGTGGTTTGCTGTTCCAGTTCGGCATCGATATTTTTCGCGCGGCGGCCATGCTGACCGTGCTGTTCTCCGATCTGTCGATCGGCCAGATGCTCGCGGTGTTCAGCTACCTGTGGTTCATGATCGGCCCGGTCGAGCAACTGCTTAACTTGCAGTACGCCTATTACGCGGCGGGTGGGGCATTGAACCGTATCAACGAACTGCTGGCGCGCGCCGATGAGCCCCAGTACAGCGGTGGCGTCGATCCTTTCAAGGGGCGCGACACCGTGGGCATCGACATCCAGGGGCTCAGCTTCGGTTACGGCGAGGAAAAGGTGCTCGACCAATTGAACCTGTCCATTTCGCCGGGGGAAAAGGTCGCCATCGTCGGGGCCAGCGGGGGCGGCAAAAGTACCCTGGTGCAACTGCTGCTGGGGCTCTACACGCCACAGTCCGGCAGCATCCGCTTCGGCGGCGCAACGCAACAAGAGATCGGCCTGGAAACCATCCGCGAAAATGTCGCGGTGGTCCTGCAACATCCGGCGCTGTTCAACGACACGGTGCGCGCCAATCTGTCCATGGGCCGTGAGCGCAGCGATGAGGCGTGCTGGCGAGCCCTGGCGATTGCCCAACTGGACGAAACAGTGCGTGCGCTTCCCATGGGCTTGGAGAGCATCGTCGGGCGTTCCGGTGTGAGGCTGTCGGGCGGGCAACGCCAGCGACTGGCGATCGCCCGTATGGTCCTGGCCGATCCGCGCGTGGTGATTCTCGACGAAGCCACGTCCGCGCTGGACGCGGCTACGGAATACAACCTTCACCAGGCGTTGGCGCGGTTCCTGAGCGGGCGCACCACGTTGATCATCGCCCATCGGTTGTCGGCGGTGAAACAGGCTGACCGGGTATTGGTGTTCGACGGCGGGCAGATCGCCGAAGACGGCGACCACTTGCAGCTGATTGCCGAGGGTGGCCTTTACGCCCGGCTCTACGGTCATTTGCAACAAATACAGCGACCTTGAGTTTCGTGCACTTTTCTGTGCTTAGTATCGGAAAAAAATCAGCCAAATCCGTCGATTTTTCCAAATCTCCATCCTGAGCCGGGCGATCCGAACATCCAGTCCTTCGAAGGGTCGAAAACTAGCCTAGGCTGTTGAGTCAGGAACGGAATTCTCGCGGGTGCTCTATTGGCAATGCCTGTGCAAGGGACCTCATGAAGCAAAAGCGGACTCTCGGAACGCCTCGGTTGTTGGGCATCGTCTGGCCCTTTATCGCCGTCGTGCTATTTCAAGCATTGCTAGGAGGCGTCAGCCTTTATGTCCTGTCCGCAGTTCGCGGCTACGTGGCGGGGGAGAGCCTTTGGTCCAAGGGCCAGAAGGACGCTATCTATTACCTCAATCTTTACGCCGACAGCCGTGACGAGGCGATTTTTCGTAAATACCAGCAGGCCATCGCCGTGCCCGAGGGTGGACACGATCTACGCGTGGCCCTGGATCGCCAGCCGCCGGATCTGGAAGCGGCGCGGGTCGGGATTCTCCAGGGCGGCAATCATCCGGACGACGTGGCCAGCCTGATCTGGTTGTACCTCAACTTTCGCCATTTCAGTTATCTGGAAGAAGCCATCGATCTGTGGACGGTTGGCGATGGTTACCTGACCGAACTGGATAACGTCGCCCGGCAGATGCATCGCAGCATCACGATGGGAGAAGCCTCCGAGGCCGATGTCCGCGGCTGGAAAGCGCAGATTTTCGCCATCAACGATTCCGTTACCCCTGCCGCCAAGGCGTTCAGCGACGCGCTGGGCGAAGGATCGCGATTTATCCTGCGCCTGTTGCTGGTGACCAATTTCGCCACCGCGCTGGGATTGATCGTGCTGGCGCTGTTGCGCACGCACAAGTTACTGGCACAGCGGCAGGTCTTCGCCAATGCGCTGCAACTGGAGAAGGAACGGGCGCAGATCACCTTGCAATCGATTGGCGATGGCGTGATCACCACCGATGTCGAAGGCGCCATTGCGTACATGAATCCCGCTGCCGAAGCGATGACCCACTGGAAAGCCGAGCACGCCACCGGGCTGCCCCTGGCGGCGCTGTTCAACCTGCTCGACGACAATGCCCAGACCGAAGGCCTGACCTTGATCGAGCACATCCTCAGCGGACGACTCGGCGGCGGCAGCGAGCATTCCAAGTTGATCCAGCGACTTGACGGCAGCACGGTGTCGGTGACCCTGGTGGGGGCGCCGATCCGTCATGCCGGCAAAGTCAGCGGCGCGGTGCTGGTGCTGCATGACATGACCCAGGAGCGCCAGTACATTGCCAACCTGTCATGGCAGGCTACCCACGACGCCCTGACCGGCCTGGCGAACCGCCGGGAATTCGAATACCGCCTCGAGCAGGCCCTGCACAACCTCACGCGCCAGGTCGGGCGCCACGCGTTGATGTTTCTCGACCTGGACCAATTCAAACTGGTCAACGACACCTGCGGCCACGCGGCGGGCGACGAGTTGCTGCGACACATCTGTGCCTTGCTGCAATCGGGGTTGCGGGAAAACGACACGCTTGCCCGGCTGGGCGGGGACGAGTTCGGCATCCTGCTGGAAAACTGCTCGCCCGAGGCGGCGGAAAAGATCGCCGAAGGCCTGCGCCAGACTGTGCAGAACCTGCATTTTGTCTGGAAAGGCCGGCCATTCGTGACCACCGTTAGCATCGGCCTGGTGCACATCGCCCAAAGCCCGACGACGCTGGAAGCCTCATTGCGTGCCGCCGACATGGCCTGCTATATGGCCAAGGAGAAAGGGCGCAACCGGGTCCAGGTCTACCATGCCGACGACTCGGAGTTGTCCCTGCGTTTTGGCGAAATGGCCTGGGTGCAGCGCTTGCACATGGCGCTGGAGGAAAACCGTTTCTGCCTCTACGCCCAGGAAATCGCCGCGTTGGGCCCGGGTGACCATGATGGCGGGCATATCGAGATCCTGTTGCGCCTGCATGACGAGGCAGGGCGAATGATCCTGCCGGACAGCTTCATTCCGGCGGCGGAGCGTTACGGCTTGATGACCTCGCTGGACCGTTGGGTCGTGGAGAATGTGTTCAAGATCATTCGCCAATGCCTGAATGAGTCGCGGCAAGGTCCGTTGGCCATGTGTGCCATCAACCTGTCAGGCACCACCATTGGCGATCAGGCGTTCCTGGATTTCCTGCGTAAACAGTTCGCTGCCTACTCGATTCCCCCGGAAATGATTTGTTTTGAAATCACCGAGACCAGTGCCATTTCCAATCTGGGCAGCGCGATTCGTTTTATAAACGAACTCAAGAGCTTGGGTTGTTACTTCTCGCTGGATGACTTTTGTGCCGGAATGTCTTCATTCGCTTACTTGAAACATTTACCTGTAGACTTCCTGAAGATCGATGGGAGTTTCGTAAAGGATATGCTGGACGACCCGATTAACCGGGCAATGGTCGAGGTGATCAATCACATCGGCCATGTCATGGGGAAGCGCACCATTGCCGAGTTCGTGGAAACGACTCAGATCGAACAGGCATTGTTGGAAATCGGCGTGGATTTCGCCCAGGGTTATGTCATCGAGCGTCCACAACTGTTTACCTGTGACACGTTGCAATGCCGGCCGGCCAGGCCTCAGCCATTGTTGTTCAAGGCCCCCGGCACGTTTCGCTGAACCTCTTGTTGATCCGAAAAAAATCACAATCAGAAGGAGCCCGACAGTGATCGACACATTCAACCGAACAGGCCCGCTCATGGACGCCGCCAGTTATCCACAATGGGCACAGCAGCTCATTGCCGACTGCAGCGAGAGCAAGCGCCGGGTTGTCGAACACGAACTGTATCAACGCATGCGCGACAACAAGCTCAGCGCCAAGACCATGCGCCACTACCTCATCGGTGGTTGGCCGGTCGTCGAACAGTTCGCCTTGTACATGGCACAGAACCTTACCAAGACCCGCTTCGCTCGCCACCCCGGCGAGGACATGGCGCGTCGTTGGTTGATGCGCAACATTCGTGTCGAGCTCAATCATGCCGATTATTGGGTCAACTGGAGCGCTGCTCACGGCGTGACGCTCGAAGACCTGCAGGCGCAGCAGGTGCCGCCTGAGCTTCATGCGTTGAGCCATTGGTGCTGGCACACCAGTTCGGCGGACTCGCTGATCGTGGCTATTGCCGCGACCAACTACGCCATCGAGGGGGCGACCGGGGAGTGGTCGGCACTGGTCTGCTCTACCGGTGTCTATGCGTCGGCGTTCGCCGAGGAAGACCGCAAGCGGGCCATGAAGTGGCTGAAGATGCATGCCCAGTATGACGATGCCCACCCGTGGGAAGCGCTGGAAATCATCTGTACGCTGGCGGGCATGAACCCGAGCAAGGCGTGGCAGATGGAACTGCGCCAGGCCGTTTGCAAGAGCTACGACTACATGTATCTGTTTCTGGAAAGGTGCATGCAGCTGGAACACTCGGGCGCTGGCGAAAAAGCCTCGGCTGGCCGTGAACGGCTGGCGCTGGCCAGTAACTGATACCCGATAGCTTCACCCTGTGGGAGCGAGCTTGCTCGCGATAGCGGTCTGCCTGACAACCTTGCGTTGACTGGTTCGGCCCCTTCGCGAGCAGGCTCGCTCCCACATTGGTTTTGTGGAGTTGGGTGGGAGCGAGCCTGCTCGCGAAAGCGGAGTGTCGGCCAGCAGAGAAGCCTGGTTTCAGCCCGCCATCGTCAACCGGTTCCGCCCCTCGCGCTTGGCTACATACAGCGCATTGTCCGCCCGGCGCACGAGACTTTCAGCGGACTCGCCCGGCAGCAACGTCGCGCACCCAAGGCTCACCGTCAATTCGATCCTCGTGCCGTCGGCAAAATAATCCTGGGCCTGGGCGGCATAACGCAGCCGTTCACCGACCATGGCTGCCGCTTCCCGGCTGGTGTTGGCCAGCAGGATCAGGAATTCCTCACCACCGAATCTGAACACCATATCCACATTGCGCAACTGGCCCTTGATCGAGTCGGCAACGGCCTTGAGTACTTCGTCGCCGACCCCATGCCCATGGCTGTCGTTGATGCGTTTGAAATGGTCGATGTCCAGCATCAGCAACGACAGCGGCTGCATGTGCCGCCTGGCCATGTCGATTTCCCGCTCCAGCGTCTGGTCCATGGCAATGCGGTTGCCGGTTCCGGTCAGTGGATCGCGCAGGGCGCTTTGGGTGGCGGCGCGGTAGAGCAATGCGTTACGCAGCGGGAAAAACAGCGCCGACAGGATTGACTCCAGGTCGCTCTGTTCCGCGCTGCTGAAGCGCTGGTTGCGCCGAAACACCAGCTCACCCAGATGCTCGCCCTCATGGCTGAGGTTGTAGCTGAGGTTGTGGTGCCCGCGCTGGCCAAACTCCAGGCGCAGGTCGCTGGGTTTGTGCTGGTAAACCAGTGCGTCCAGAGGCACCAGCCGCTGGATTTCACGAAAGAACAAACCGAGAATCCTTTGCGGCTCCAGGCTGGTCTGCAACTGCTGGCCCAATTGCTGGCGCAGCTGCGTCAGGCTGATCGGCCGCGTCACGAGCGCCGACGGCTGGGTGAGGCCCAGGCGCTGCAACTTGGCGCTGTCGAAATCAATAGCATTGGTCTGCGTGGGCGTTTTCATATGGCGTGAGCCCCTGAACTGAATCGGTCCTGACCGGCGAGGGTGAAGCGGCTCTGGGCTGCGCGTCGTACTGATCCATCAGTCCCGAAGGACACTGAGTTGAGTCTAGTCCGCTTCACTGTGCTGGCGGAGGTCTCGTCCCAATGTCCCGACTCGCCGGACACGGCGTGTTTGAATGGATTAGAGCGAAAGTCGTGCCATTCAGTTCACAGTGATAAAACTTGCCGACGAATCAATAAGTTGCAGGCTCGTAGCGTGAGCAACGGGCGGCAGGGCTTTGGCGTTTCGCCTGGCCGGGGGATCAAGGAGAGGCACGCCGCGACGGCAAACCGCCGCGACGTCGAGTCTGGCGCTTACTGCGCGTTGAAAGCCTGGCCGTTGACGCCGGTACTGTCCGGGCCCATGAGGTACAGGTACACCGGCATGATTTCTTCGGGCGTCGGGTTGTTCAGCGGATTTTCTCCCGGATAGGCCTGTGCGCGCATGCTGGTGCGGGTGGCGCCGGGGTTGATGCTGTTGGAGCGCACCGGCGCTACGGTGTCGACTTCGTCGGCCAGGGTCTGCATAAGCCCCTCGGTGGCGAACTTGGACACGCCATAAGCGCCCCAATAGGCCCGGCCCTTGCGACCGACGCTGCTGGACGTGAACACCACCGATGCATCCTTGGACAGTTTGAGCAACGGCAGCAAGGTGCTGGTGAGCATGAACATGGCGTTGACGTTCACTTGCATCACCCGCATGAAATTCTCGCCTGAAAGTTGTTCCAGCGGCGTGCGCGGGCCGATGATCGAGGCGTTGTGCAGGAGGCCGTCCAGATGGCCGAATTCGGTCTCGATCATCGCCGCCAGTTCATCGTATTGATGGGGCAGGGCGGTTTCGAGATTGAAGGGGATCACCGCTGGCTGCGGATGACCAGCCGCCTCGATTTCATCATAGACCTGGGTCAGGTTGGCTTCGGTCTTGCCCAGCAACAGCACGGTGGCGCCATGGGCGGCATAGGCCTTGGCGGCAGCGGCGCCAATACCACGACCGGCACCGGTGACCAGGATGATCCGGCCTTCGAGCAGGTCGGGGCGGGCGGAGTAGTCAAACATAAAAAACCTCAACAAATGGCAGCACGTACTTGTCACGCAGAGTAGTCATGGCAGGTGAGCTTTTCGTGGCGAGGGAGCTTGCTCCCGCTCGGCGACGAAGTCGTCGCCAGACTCGGGACCGCTGCGCGGTCCAGCGGGAGCAAGCTCCCTCGCCACAAGAGCAATTTCGCCGAACGAGGTCAGCAACTGCACAACGCGTTATCCAGCACTTCGCGCAGCGCCAGGGGATGGTCGATTACCACATCCGCGCCCCAGTGCTTGGGGTTGTCGTCCGGGTGGATGTAGCCATAGGTCACCGCGCAAGTCTTGGTCCCGGCGCTGCGGCCGGACTCGATGTCCCGCAGGTCGTCGCCGATGAACAGCACGCTGGCCGGGTCGAGGTCGAGCATCTTGCAAGCGAGAATCAGCGGCTCGGGGTCCGGTTTGCTGTTTTTCACATGGTCGGGGCAGACCAGCACTTTCGACCGCTCGGCCAGGCCCAACTGCTGCATGATCGGCTCGGCGAAGCGCACCGGCTTGTTGGTGACCACGCCCCAGATGAGATTGGCCGCCTCGATATCAGCCAGTATTTCGGCCATCCCATCGAACAGATGGCTGTGGACCGCGCAACCCTTGAGGTAGCGGTCGAGGAACTCCTGGCGCAGCTCCTCGAAACCCGGCGATTCCGGGTCCATGGAGAACGTCACTGCGACCATCGCCCGGGCGCCGCCGGAAATCTCGTCGCGGATGTGCTGGGTGTTCATCGGCGGCAGGCCACGGTCGGCGCGCATGGCCTGGCAGATGGCGATGAAGTCTGGCGCGGTGTCGAGCAGCGTGCCGTCCATGTCGAAGAGAACCGCTTTGAGACGCATCGACTTATTCCTCGCGCAGGGTCTGGATCATGTAGTTGACGTCCACATCGGCGGCCAGTTTGTAGTGCTTGGTCAGCGGGTTGTAGGTCAGGCCGATGATGTCCTTGACGGTCAGCCCGGCCATGCGGCTCCAGGCGCCCAGCTCCGAAGGCCGGATGAATTTCTTGAAGTCGTGGGTGCCGCGTGGCAGCAGCTTCATGATGTATTCGGCGCCGATGATCGCGAACAGGTACGCCTTCGGGTTGCGGTTGATGGTGGAGAAGAACACCTGGCCGCCGGGCTTGACCATCTGGAAGCAGGCACGGATCACCGATGAGGGGTCCGGTACGTGTTCGAGCATTTCCAGGCAGGTGACCACGTCGAACTGGCCGGGCATTTCCTCGGCCAGGGCTTCGGCGGTGATCTGCCGGTATTCGACGCTGACGCCGGACTCCAGCTGATGCAGTTGCGCCACTGCCAGCGGCGCCTCGCCCATGTCGATGCCCATCACGGTGGCGCCGCGCAGGGCCATGGCTTCACTTAGGATGCCGCCACCACAACCGACGTCGAGGACTTTCTTGCCGGCCAGGCCGACGCGCTCGTCGATCCAGTTGACGCGCAGCGGGTTGATGTCGTGCAGCGGCTTGAATTCGCTTTCACGGTCCCACCAGCGATGGGCCAGGGCCTCGAACTTGGCAATTTCAGCGTGGTCGACGTTGCTCATGTGCAGTTCCTCGAAAAACTTGAAAAATCGGTGGTCCCGAGCCGTGGCTCAAGGGCTGTGCTATTCGTTCTGGCCGCTGACCCGACGGCCCCAGTCCTGGGCCGTGGCGATCAGCTGCGATTCGTCCATGCGCGTCAGGCGGCCATCCTCCAGCAACGGCTTGCCGGCCACCCAGAGGTGTTTCACGCAATGGCGGCCGGTGGCGTAGATCAGTTGCGACACCGGGTCATAGATCGGTTGTTGCGCCAGGCCGGACAGGTCGAAGGCCACCAGGTCGGCGGCCTTGCCGACTTCCAGCGAGCCGACGATCGTCTCGATGCCCAGCGCGCGGGCGCCATTGAGCGTGGCCATGCGCAACGCCCGATGGGCATCCAAGGCCGTGGCCGAACCGGCAACGGCTTTCGCCAGTAGGGCGGCGGTGCGGGTTTCGCCCAGCAGGTCCAAATCATTGTTGCTTGCCGCGCCGTCCGTGCCGACCGCGACGTTGACGCCGGCCTGCCACAGGCGTTCCACCGGGCAGAAACCGCTGGCCAGCTTCAGATTCGATTCCGGACAATGGATCACGCTGCAATTGTGTTCTACCAGCAGCGCCTGGTCCTCGTCGCTGACCTGGGTCATGTGCACCGCCTGGAAGCGCGGCCCAAGCAAGCCAACGCGCGCCAACCGGGCCATCGGCCGCTCGCCGGTGTTATCCACAGCCTGCTGCACTTCGAAGGCGGTTTCATGAACGTGCATGTGGATGGCCGCGTCCAGTTCCTCGGCGATCACGCGGATCTTTTCCAGGTTCTCATCGCCGACGGTGTACGGGGCGTGAGGGCCGAATGCGACTTTGATCCGCGGATGGTGCTTGAGGTCGCCAAACAATTCGATGCCCTGACGAATGGCTTCGTCGGCGCTGGCGGCGCCGGGGATCGGAAAGTCGAGGATCGGAATGGCGATCTGCGCGCGGATGCCGCTGTTATGCACGCGTTCGCTGGCCACCTTGGGATAGAAGTACATGTCGGAGAAACAGGTGATGCCGCCCTGGATCTGCTCGGCGATCGCCAGGTCAGTACCGTCGCGGACAAAATCCTCGTCGACCCATTTGCCCTCGGCGGGCCAGATGTGCTGTTCGAGCCAGGTCATTAGCGGCAGGTCGTCGGCCAGGCCACGGAACAACGTCATTGCCGCGTGACCGTGGGCATTGACCAGGCCCGGACTGAGCAGCATGCCGGGCAGTTCGCGAACCTCCGTGGCAGCGCATTGCATGGCTTCGGCCCGTGGCCCGATGAACACGATGCAACCGTCGCGAATGCCCAGGCCATGATCCTTGAGCACGATACCGGCGGGTTCGACAGGCACCAACCAGGTCGGCAGCAATAATAAGTCGAGCGCAACGGCAGGCTTGGGCATCGTGGAACGGTTCCATGGGTTATAAAGGATGACGAAGTATACCCGAGCGTCTTCGCGGAGGGATCGCTATAATCGGCGGCTTTTGTTCTTGAGTGCGGGGTGAGGGATGCGCGATCGACTGTTGGCTGCGGAGAAGGTGAAGGCCATCGATTGGCGCGATGGCGCTCTTTACCTGCTGGATCAGCGTGTTTTGCCGTTCGAGGAAAACTGGATCGCCTACACCAGCGCGGCCGGTGTGGCCGAGGCCATTCGTTCGATGGTGGTGCGCGGTGCGCCGGCTATCGGCATCAGCGCCGCCTATGGCGTGGTGCTGGCGGCGCGTGCGCGGATGGCCGAGGGCGGCGATTGGCAAGCGGCGCTGGAAGCGGATTTCGCCTTGCTGGCCGATTCCCGGCCGACGGCGGTCAATCTGTTCTGGGCGCTGGATCGCATGCGCGACCGGTTGGGGCGCTTGAAGGAGCATGCCGAACCACTGGCGGTCCTGGAGGCCGAGGCCATTGCGATCCATGAAAGCGACCGCGAAGCCAACCTGACCATGGCCCAGCTCGGCGTCGACCTGATCCGCAAGCATCAGGGCAACGCCCAGGCCATCTTGACCCATTGCAACACCGGGGCCCTGGCCACCGGCGGCTTCGGAACGGCCCTCGGAGTGATCCGCGGGGCGTTTCTGGAGGGCATGGTCGAACGGGTCTACGCCGACGAAACCCGTCCATGGCTGCAGGGTTCACGGTTGACGGCATGGGAGCTGGCGAACGAGGGCATTCCGGTGACGCTCAACGCCGATTCCGCCGCTGCCCACATCATGAAGACCAAGGGCGTGACCTGGGTCATCGTCGGCGCTGACCGCATCACGGCCAACGGCGACGTGGCGAACAAGATCGGCACCTACCAGCTGGCGGTCTGTGCCATGCACCACGGCGTACGTTTCATGGTGGTGGCGCCAAGCTCGACCATCGACATGAACCTGGCCAGCGGTGATGACATCCCGATCGAAGAGCGCGACGGGCGCGAGCTGCTGGAAGTCGGCGGCAAGCGGGTCGGGGCGGATGCCGATGCGTTCAACCCGGTGTTCGACGTGACCCCGGCGGACCTGATCGATGCGATCGTGACGGAGAAGGGCATCGTCGAGCGGCCGGATACGGCCAAGATGGCGCAGTTGATGTGTCGCAAGCGGTTGCATTGAAGGCTTTCGGCGCCTGAGCTGGCCCCATCGCGAGCAAGCTCGCTCCCACATTTGATTGCGATATGGCTCCATTGTGGGAGCGAGCTTGCTCGCGATAGGGCCGGCAAAGTCAGAAAAAATCCAAATCCAGCCACAAAATCTGCGTTTCAGCGCCTCTGAGCCCCTCTCGTCCCGTTCCAGCCTGTCATCGGTCAACTAACTACGCACCATGCGCATCAGGGGGATAGGTGCGTGGCGGCTCTTGTGATAACATCCGGCGGTTTCCAAGGCTGCCTCGCGAGGTGGCCTTTACTGCGCAGATCCATGGCATAACTCGTTGATTTGTCGTAAGTCGCTGCACGGCACTTGTCCTGCAGCGGCGAGCTTCGTTCATCCCATCTGGATGTAGCGAGGTTTCACCAGAAAAAGGAATCAGGCTTCTCATGGGCGAACTGGCCAAAGAAATCCTCCCGGTCAATATCGAAGACGAGCTGAAACAGTCCTACCTCGACTACGCGATGAGCGTGATCGTCGGGCGGGCGCTGCCGGATGCGCGCGATGGCTTGAAGCCCGTGCACCGGCGCGTGCTGTTCGCGATGAGCGAACTGGGCAACGACTTCAACAAGCCGTACAAGAAATCCGCCCGTGTCGTCGGCGATGTGATCGGTAAGTATCACCCCCACGGCGACACTGCCGTGTACGACACCATCGTTCGGATGGCCCAGCCATTCTCCCTGCGCTACCTGCTGGTGGACGGCCAGGGCAACTTCGGTTCGGTGGACGGCGACAACGCCGCGGCCATGCGATACACCGAAGTGCGCATGACCAAGCTGGCCCACGAACTGCTGGCCGACCTGCACAAGGAAACCGTCGACTGGGTGCCGAACTACGACGGCACCGAGATGATCCCGGCGGTCATGCCGACGCGTATCCCGAACCTGCTCGTCAACGGCTCCAGCGGTATCGCCGTGGGCATGGCGACCAACATCCCGCCGCACAACCTCGGTGAAGTCATCGACGGTTGCCTGGCTCTCATCGACAACCCCGAGCTGTCCGTCGATGAACTGATGCAATACATCCCCGGTCCGGACTTCCCGACTGCCGCGATCATCAACGGTCGCGCCGGCATCATCGAGGCCTACCGCACCGGTCGCGGTCGCATCTACATGCGCGCCCGCTCGACCGTCGAGGACATCGACAAGGTCGGTGGCCGCCAGCAGATCGTCATCACCGAGCTGCCGTACCAGCTGAACAAGGCCCGCCTGATCGAGAAGATCGCCGAGCTGGTGAAAGAAAAGAAACTCGAAGGCATCACCGAGCTGCGTGACGAGTCCGACAAGGACGGCATGCGCGTCGTGATCGAGCTGCGCCGTGGCGAAGTGCCGGAGGTGATCCTCAACAACCTCTACGCCCAGACCCAGCTGCAAAGCGTGTTCGGCATCAACATTGTCGCGCTGATCGACGGCCGTCCGCGGATCCTGAACCTCAAGGACCTGCTGGAAGCCTTCGTGCGTCACCGTCGCGAAGTGGTCACCCGGCGGACCGTGTTCGAACTGCGTAAAGCTCGCGAACGCGGCCACATCCTTGAAGGCCAGGCCGTTGCCCTGTCGAACATCGACCCGGTCATCGCCCTGATCAAGGCCTCGCCAACCCCGTCGGAAGCCAAGGAAGCGCTGATCAGCACCCCTTGGGAATCCAGCGCGGTGGTGGCGATGGTCGAGCGCGCCGGCGCCGACTCGTGCCGTCCGGAAAATCTCGATCCGCAGTACGGTCTGCGCGAAGGCAAGTACTTCCTGTCCCCGGAACAGGCGCAAGCCATCCTGGAACTGCGCCTGCACCGCCTGACCGGCCTGGAGCACGAGAAGCTGCTGGCCGAGTACCAGGAGATCCTCAACCAGATCGGCGAGCTGATCCGCATCCTCAACAGCGCCACGCGCCTGATGGAAGTGATCCGCGAAGAACTGGAAGTGATCCGCGCCGAGTACGGCGACGTGCGCCGCACCGAGATCCTCGATGCGCGCCTCGACCTGACCCTGGGCGACATGATCCCGGAAGAAGAGCGCGTGGTGACGATTTCCCACGGCGGCTACGCCAAGACCCAGCCGCTGGCCGCCTACCAGGCCCAGCGTCGCGGCGGCAAGGGCAAGTCGGCGACCGGCGTCAAGGACGAGGACTACATCGCTCACCTGCTGGTCGCCAACAGCCATACCACGCTGTTGCTGTTCTCCAGCAAGGGCAAGGTGTACTGGCTCAAGACCTACGAAATCCCTGAGGCGTCCCGTGCGGCTCGCGGTCGTCCGCTGGTGAACCTGCTGCCGCTGGACAGTGACGAATACATCACCACCATGCTGCCGGTGGAGGAATACACAGAAGGTCACTTTATCTTCATGGCGACCGCCAAGGGCACCGTGAAGAAGACCCCGCTGGAATCCTTCAGCCGTCAGCGCAGCGTCGGCCTGATCGCACTGGAGCTGGACGAAGGCGACGTGCTGATTTCCGCTGCCATCACCGACGGTGAGCGTGAAGTCATGCTGTTCTCCGACGGCGGCAAGGTCACGCGCTTCAAGGAATCCGACGTCCGCGCCATGGGCCGTACCGCCCGTGGTGTTCGCGGCATGCGTCTGCCGGAAGGGCAGAAGCTGATTTCCATGCTGATTCCGGAAGAAGGCAGCCAGATCCTCACCGCTTCCGCGCGGGGCTACGGCAAGCGTACCGCCATCAGCGAGTTCCCCGAGTACAAGCGTGGCGGCCAGGGCGTGATCGCCATGGTCAGCAACGAGCGTAACGGCCGCCTGGTCGGCGCGGTCCAGGTGCTCGATGGCGAAGAGATCATGCTGATCTCCGACCAGGGCACCCTGGTGCGCACGCGTGTCGCGGAAGTCTCCAGCCTGGGTCGTAACACCCAGGGCGTGACGCTGATCAAACTCGCCAGCGACGAAACGCTGGTCGGGCTTGAACGGGTCCAGGAGCCGTCGGAAGTCGAAGGCGAGGAACTGGAAGGCGAGGAAGGCGTGGCGTTCGACGGCACCCTCGGTGCCGAGGTCGATGACGCCGTCGGCGACCAACAGCTCGATGCCGCCGCAGACGAAGAAGAACCGCAGGACTAAGCGGACACACAGGGGGCGGATGAAGATTCGCCCCCTTGTTGTTTGTTCCGTTTGAAAATTTGCGACACTGCACGTTGCCAAGGGTGCTGCCCTTATCTTAAGGCTTGTTTGATTCATTGTGGCGAGGGAGCTTGCTCCCGCTGGGCCGCGCAGCGGCCCCTCCTTTTGTGAGCGCTTCGCACTCAAGCGGGAGCAAGCTCCCTCGCCACGGATTCATCCATGCCTTGAGTGAGCGGTAGCCCCTGTGGGAGCGGTGCAAATCAAAAGTTTTAAGTGACCACCAGATCAGAGCGAGATTGGATGTGAGCAAGAGAGCCTATAACTTCTGTGCCGGCCCGGCGGCGCTTCCTGAAGCGGTCCTGAAGCGCGCCCAGGGTGAACTTCTCGACTGGCATGGCAAGGGCCTGTCCGTCATGGAAATGAGCCATCGCAGCGATGAGTTCGTGTCCATCGCGACCAAGGCCGAGCAGGACCTGCGTGATCTGCTGAACATCCCGTCCAACTACAAAGTGCTGTTCCTGCAGGGCGGCGCCAGCCAGCAGTTCGCGCAGATTCCATTGAACCTGTTGCCGGAAAGTGGCAAGGCCGACTACATCGACACCGGTATCTGGTCGCAGAAAGCCATCGAAGAGGCGTCGCGCTACGGCCACGTCAACGTTGCCGCAACCGCCAAGCCTTACGATTATTTCGCGATTCCCGGCCAGAACGAGTGGAACCTGTCCAAGGACGCGGCCTATGTGCACTACGCGCCGAACGAAACCATCGGTGGCCTGGAATTCAACTGGATCCCGGAAACCGGTGACGTGCCGCTGGTGGCCGACATGTCCTCGGACATCCTCTCGCGTCCTGTGGATATCTCCCGTTTCGGCATGATCTACGCCGGCGCCCAGAAAAACATCGGCCCGAGCGGCATCCTGGTCGCGATCATCCGCGAAGACCTGCTCGGTCGCGCCCGTTCCCTGTGCCCGACCATGCTCAACTACAAGGTCGCGGCCGATAATGGCTCGATGTACAACACCCCGCCGACTTTGGCCTGGTACCTGTCCGGCCTGGTGTTCGAGTGGCTGAAAGAGCAGGGCGGTGTCGAAGCCATCGGCAAGCTCAACGAAGTGAAGCAGCGCACGCTGTATGACTTCATCGACGCCAGCGGCCTCTACAGCAACCCGATCAACAAATCCGACCGCTCGTGGATGAACGTGCCGTTCCGCCTGGCCGATGATCGTCTCGACAAGCCGTTCCTGGCCGGCGCCGATGAGCGTGGCCTGCTTAACCTCAAGGGCCACCGTTCGGTCGGCGGCATGCGCGCCTCCATCTACAACGCCGTAGATATCAACGCCGTCAACGCGCTGATTGCCTACATGGCAGAGTTCGAGAAGGAACACGGCTGATGTCCGAGCAAGAACTCAAGGCGCTGCGCCTGCGCATCGACGCCCTGGACGAAAAAGTCCTGGAACTGATCAGCGAGCGTGCACGCTGCGCCCAGGAAGTCGCCCGGGTGAAAATGGCTTCCCTGGCTGAAGGCGAAGTACCGGTGTTCTACCGGCCGGAGCGCGAAGCCCAGGTGCTCAAGCGCGTCATGGAGCGCAACAAAGGCCCGCTGGGCAACGAAGAGATGGCGCGGCTGTTCCGCGAAATCATGTCCTCGTGCCTGGCCCTCGAACAGCCGCTGAAGGTTGCATACCTGGGGCCGGAAGGCACCTTCACCCAGGCCGCCGCCATGAAGCATTTTGGTCACGCGGTGGTCAGCAAGCCGATGGCGGCCATCGACGAAGTCTTCCGCGAAGTGGCCGCCGGTGCGGTGAATTTCGGTGTGGTGCCGGTGGAAAACTCCACCGAAGGCGCGGTCAACCACACGCTGGACAGCTTCCTCGAACACGACATGGTGATCTGTGGCGAAGTCGAGCTGCGCATTCACCACCACCTGCTGGTGGGCGAGAGCACCAAGACTGACAGCATCAGCCGCATCTACTCCCATGCCCAGTCCCTGGCTCAGTGCCGCAAATGGCTGGATGCGCATTACCCGAATGTCGAGCGGGTAGCGGTGTCGAGCAACGCCGAGGCGGCCAAGCGGGTCAAGGGCGAGTGGAACTCGGCGGCCATCGCCGGCGATATGGCGGCAGGCCTCTACGGGTTGACGCGCCTGGCCGAGAAAATCGAAGACCGTCCGGACAACTCCACCCGGTTCCTGATGATCGGCAGCCAGGAAGTCCCACCGACCGGCGACGACAAGACCTCGATCATCGTTTCCATGAGCAACAAGCCGGGCGCGCTGCACGAATTGCTGGTGCCGTTCCATGACAACGGGATCGACCTGACGCGGATCGAGACCCGTCCGTCGCGTAGCGGTAAATGGACCTACGTGTTCTTCATCGATTTTGTCGGCCACCACCGCGATCCGCTGGTCAAGGGTGTGCTGGAGAAAATCAGTCAGGAAGCAGTGGCACTCAAGGTGCTGGGTTCCTACCCCAAGGCAGTTCTTTAAGGGCGGATAGCAATGAGTGGCAACTTCCTCGCACTGGCGCAGCCAGGCGTGCAACAACTTTCGCCTTACGTTCCAGGCAAGCCTGTGGACGAACTGGCTCGCGAGCTGGATCTGGATCCGGCCAGCATCGTCAAATTGGCGAGCAACGAAAACCCGCTGGGCGCGAGCCCCAAGGCATTGGCGGCGATTCGCGACGAACTGGCCGAACTGACCCGCTACCCCGACGGTAATGGCTTTGCCTTGAAAAGCCTGCTGGCCGAGCGCTGCGGCGTCGAGCTGAGCCAGGTGACCCTGGGTAACGGCTCCAACGACATTCTCGAGCTGGTCGCCCGTGCCTATCTGGCGCCAGGCCTCAACGCCGTGTTCAGCGAGCATGCGTTTGCGGTCTATCCGATTGCCACCCAGGCCGTTGGTGCCGATGCCCATGTGGTTCCGGCCAAGGATTGGGGGCACGATCTGCCGGCCATGCTGGCCGCCATCGACGCCAACACCCGCGTGGTCTTCATAGCCAACCCGAACAATCCGACCGGCACCTGGTTCGATGCCCAGGCCCTGGACGACTTCCTGCAGGACGTGCCCGAGCACGTGCTGGTGGTGCTGGACGAGGCCTACATCGAATACGCCGAGGGCAGCGACCTGCCCGACGGCCTGGATTTCCTCGCCGCGTACCCGAACCTGCTGGTGTCGCGCACGTTCTCCAAGGCCTATGGCCTGGCGTCGCTGCGGGTCGGTTACGGCCTCTCCACCGCGGTGGTGGCCGATGTGCTGAACCGCGTGCGCCAACCGTTCAACGTCAACAGCTTCGCCCTGGCCGCCGCCTGCGCCGCCTTGCAGGACGAGGCCTACCTGGCCGAGAGCCGCCGCTTGAACGAGGCCGGTATGCAGCAGCTGGAAGCCGGCTTCCGTGAGCTGGGACTGGGTTGGATTCCTTCCAAGGGCAATTTCATCTGTGTCGACGTGGGCTGTGTCGCGGCGCCGGTGTTCCAAGGCTTGCTGCGCGAAGGCGTGATCGTCCGTCCGGTGGCCAATTACGGCATGCCGAATCACCTGCGGGTCACCGTCGGCCTGCCGGCGGAAAACAGCCGTTTCCTGGAGGCGCTGAGCAAGGTCCTGGCTCGTGGTTGATGTCACCTCGCTGCAACCTGCGGCACCTATGATCGGTCGCCTGGTGGTGGTCGGCCTGGGGTTGATCGGCGGTTCGTTCGCCAAGGGCCTGCGTGAAAGCGGGCTGTGCCGGGAAGTCGTCGGGGTCGACCTCGATCCGCAATCGCGCAGGCTCGCCGTCGAGCTGGGCGTGGTGGATCGCTGCGAGGATGACCTGCTGATTGCCTGCCAAGGGGCTGACGTGATCCAGCTGGCGGTGCCGATCCTGGCCATGGAGAAATTGCTCGCCCGGTTGGCCGGCATGGACCTCGGGCAAGCGATTCTCACCGATGTCGGCAGCGCCAAGGGCAACGTGGTGCGGGCCGCGACCGAGGCGTTTGGCGGGATGCCGGCGCGCTTCGTGCCCGGTCATCCGATTGCCGGCTCCGAGCAGAGCGGGGTAGAGGCATCCAATGCCGAGCTGTTCCGTCGTCATAAGGTCATTCTGACGCCGCTGGACCAGACCGATCCCGCGGCATTGGCGGTGGTGGACCGTCTGTGGCGCGAGTTGGGGGCCGATGTCGAGCACATGCAGGTCGAGCGACACGACGAAGTATTGGCCGCCACCAGCCATTTGCCGCACCTGTTGGCGTTCGGTCTGGTGGATTCATTGGCCAAACGCAATGAAAATCTTGAGATCTTCCGTTACGCTGCCGGCGGTTTCCGCGATTTCACGAGAATCGCGGGGAGCGACCCGGTCATGTGGCACGACATCTTCCTCGCCAACCGCGAAGCTGTCCTGCGCACACTCGATACATTTCGCAGCGATCTCGACGCCTTGCGCGACGCGGTCGATGCAGGGGACGGGCACCAATTGCTGGGCGTTTTCACACGCGCCAGGGTGGCCCGCGAGCATTTCAGTAAAATCCTGGCCCGTCGGGCCTATGTGGACGCTATGAACTCCAACGATCTGATTTTCCTGGCACAACCTGGTGGCTCCCTGAGTGGGCGGATTCGTGTACCGGGCGATAAATCGATTTCCCACCGCTCGATCATGCTCGGCTCCCTGGCTGAAGGCGTGACCGAGGTGGAAGGTTTCCTCGAGGGCGAAGACGCCCTGGCAACGCTGCAAGCGTTCCGCGACATGGGCGTGGTCATCGAGGGGCCGCACCACGGCCGCGTGACTATCCATGGCGTTGGCCTGCACGGTCTGAAGCCCGCTCCGGGCCCGATCTACCTGGGCAACTCCGGCACGTCGATGCGCCTGTTGTCCGGCCTGCTGGCCGCCCAGGATTTCGACAGCACCCTGACCGGTGATGCCTCGCTGTCCAAGCGTCCGATGAACCGCGTCGCCAACCCGCTGCGGGAAATGGGCGCAGTGATCGAGACCGCGGCCGACGGTCGTCCACCGATGACCATTCGCGGCGGCAACAAACTCAAGGGCCTGACCTACACCATGCCGATGGCCAGTGCCCAGGTGAAATCCTGCCTGCTGCTGGCCGGCCTGTATGCCGAAGGCAAGACCACCGTCACCGAGCCGGCGCCGACCCGCGACCACACCGAGCGCATGCTGCGTGGCTTCGGTTATCCGGTCAGCGTTGACGGCGCCACCGCGTCTGTCGAATCGGGCAGCAAGCTGACCGCGACCCACATCGAAGTGCCGGGCGATATTTCCTCGTCGGCGTTCTTCCTCGTGGCCGCGTCGATCGCCGAAGGCTCCGACCTGGTACTCGAACACGTCGGCATCAACCCGACCCGTACCGGCGTGATCGACATCCTGCGCCTGATGGGCGCCGACATCACCCTGGAAAACCAGCGCGAAGTGGGCGGCGAGCCCGTTGCGGACTTGCACGTAAGAGCAGCTAAGCTTAAAGGCATTAAGATTCCCGAGGCGCTGGTTCCCCTGGCGATCGACGAGTTCCCGGTGTTGTTCGTGGCAGCTGCGTGCGCGGAAGGCCGCACAGTCCTGACCGGCGCCGAAGAGCTGCGGGTCAAGGAGTCGGATCGCATTCAGGTGATGGCCGACGGCCTGCTGGCCCTTGGTGTCAAATGCGAACCGACGCCGGACGGCATCATCATTGACGGCGGCCAGATTGGCGGTGGCGAAGTCCATGGGCATGGCGACCATCGCATCGCCATGGCCTTCAGTGTTGCGTCCCTGCGCGCCAGCGCGCCGATCCGCATCCATGACTGCGCCAACGTCGCCACGTCGTTCCCGAACTTCCTGGCGTTGTGCGCGCAGGTCGGTATTCGAGTAGCACAAGAGGCGCAGTCGTGAACATCAAGGCACCGGTCATCACCATCGATGGCCCAAGCGGCTCGGGCAAAGGCACCATCGCCGGCATGCTGGCCAAGCAACTGGGCTGGAATCTGCTCGATTCCGGTGCCCTCTATCGTTTGCTGGCCTTCGCCGCCAAGAACCATGGCGTCGACCTGACCAACGAAGAACTGCTCAAGGCCCTGGCCGCCCATCTGGACGTGCAGTTCATCGCCGCCACCGATGGCCAGTTGCAGCGCATCATCCTGGAAGGTGACGAAGTCAGCGACGTCATTCGCACCGAAAGCGTTGGCGCCGGGGCCTCCCAGGTCGCCGCGCTGCCGGCGGTGCGTGAAGCGCTGCTGCAGCGTCAACGGGCGTTCCAGGAGCCGCCGGGGCTGGTGGCCGATGGCCGCGACATGGGCACGGTGGTATTTCCGGATGCGCCGCTGAAGATATTCCTCACCGCCAGCGCGGAGGAGCGGGCTCGCCGCCGATATTTGCAGTTGAAGGGCAAAGGCGAGGATGTTAGTCTGTCGAGTCTGCTAGATGAGATCCGTGCACGCGACGAGCGTGATACCCAGCGCGCAGTAGCCCCGCTAAAGCCGGCGGCCGATGCGATTCAGCTGGATTCCACGGAGTTGTCCATTGATCAGGTGTTGCGACGCATCATGAGCGAGATCGCGCTTCGCGATATCGCCGGGTGACAGGAAGCTCCGCAGGGGACCAGTCATAGTCCTGCGGCGCTTCTTTTATATGAAACTAACCCACATCGTCTGGGGTGTGGAGATGGGCGTTTACTTCGCCCTAATCAACAGGAATTAAAATGAGCGAAAGCTTTGCGGAACTCTTTGAAGAAAGCTTGAAAACCCTGAACCTTCAGGCAGGCTCTATCATCACCGGCGTTATCGTTGATATCGATTACCAGGCTCGCTGGGTAACCGTTCACGCTGGTCTGAAGTCTGAAGCGCTGATCCCGCTTGAGCAGTTCTACAACGACGCTGGCGAACTGAACATCAACGTCGGTGACGAAGTTCACGTTGCGCTGGACTCGGTTGAAGATGGCTTCGGTGAAACCAAGCTGTCCCGTGAAAAAGCCAAGCGTGCTGAATGCTGGATCGTTCTGGAAGCGGCCTTCGCAGCTGAGGAAGTGGTCAAGGGCGTTATCAACGGTAAGGTTAAAGGCGGCTTCACTGTCGACGTTAACGGCATCCGTGCGTTCCTGCCAGGTTCCCTGGTTGACGTCCGTCCAGTGCGCGACACCACGCACCTGGAAGGCAAAGAGCTGGAATTCAAGGTCATCAAGCTGGACCAGAAGCGCAACAACGTTGTCGTTTCCCGTCGCAGTGTCCTGGAAGCCGAGAACTCCGCCGAGCGTGAAGCTCTGCTGGAATCGCTGCAGGAAGGCCAGCAGGTCAAGGGTATCGTCAAGAACCTCACCGATTACGGCGCATTCGTCGATCTGGGTGGCGTCGATGGCCTGCTGCACATCACCGACATGGCCTGGAAGCGTATCAAGCATCCTTCCGAAATCGTCAACGTTGGCGACGAGATCGATGTCAAGGTTCTGAAGTACGATCGCGAGCGCAATCGTGTTTCCCTGGGCCTCAAGCAACTGGGTGAAGATCCATGGGTCGCTATCAAAGCCCGTTACCCAGAAGGCACCCGCGTCACCGCTCGTGTTACCAACCTCACCGACTACGGCTGCTTCGCTGAGCTGGAAGAAGGCGTTGAAGGCCTGGTACACGTTTCCGAAATGGACTGGACCAACAAGAACATCCACCCTTCGAAAGTCGTACAAGTCGGCGACGAAGTGGAAGTCATGGTTCTGGACATCGACGAAGAGCGTCGTCGTATCTCCCTCGGCATCAAGCAGTGCAAGTCCAACCCATGGGAAGACTTCTCTGGCCAGTTCAACAAGGGCGATAAAATCTCCGGCACCATCAAGTCGATCACCGATTTCGGTATCTTCATTGGTCTGGACGGCGGCATCGACGGCCTGGTTCACCTGTCCGACATCTCCTGGAACGAAGTGGGCGAAGAAGCCGTACGCCGCTTCAAGAAGGGCGACGAGCTGGACACCGTTATCCTGTCGGTTGACCCAGAGCGCGAGCGCATCTCCCTGGGTATCAAGCAACTGGAAAGCGATCCGTTCTCCGAGTACGTTCAAGAGAACGACAAAGGCGCAATCGTTAAGGGCATCGTGAAAGAAGTTGACGCCAAAGGCGCCATCATCACCCTGGCCGACGATATCGAAGCGACTCTGAAAGCCTCCGAAATCAGCCGTGACCGCGTTGAAGACGCGCGCAACGTTCTGAAAGAAGGCGAAGAAGTAGAAGCCAAGATCATCAGCGTTGACCGCAAGAGCCGCGTAATCCAGCTCTCCATCAAGTCGAAAGACGATGCTGAAGAGAAAGAAGCAATCCAGAGCCTGCGCGAGAAGCCAGCTACTGATGCTCCTGGTCCTACCACTCTGGGCGACCTGCTGCGTGCACAGATGGAAAAGCAGAACTGAGTTCTGTCAGACCATAAAAAAGGGCGACTTCGGTCGCCCTTTTTTGTGCCTGCGATTTCTCCACAGCTAAGCGTCATGGGTGGCTCAACGCTACGATCTTTCGAGGCATAGCGAAACCAACCGACCCGTCGCGCTGTCTCTTTTATGAAGTAAATCAAATATATCCTGGGAAGTGCTCTGTCGACCTGTCTAAGGATCTGAATGAACAAGCTCTTATTGGTCGCGATGGCTTTGATACTGTCGGGTTGTGCTACCAGCGCCAAGACCCACGCAGTGCGCGGTGTCAGCGGCATCGAGATCGATTGCTCTGGGTTGGGCTCCGGATGGGAGAAGTGCCAGAAGCGGGCCGCCAAGGAGTGCAAGGGCGCGGGTTACAAGGTGATAACCCGGTCTGACGACGCAAAAGACCAGGATCAATACCCCTTTGGCTTCAACCCGGCAGGTTATGTGACCCGTACCATGTTGGTCATGTGCCGCTGATTTACAGATTCTCTTTGCTCTGCACGAAAAAAGGGCGCCTACGACGTACAGAAGATATGTCAATAGCCGGGCTGTTCAAATACTTCCGGGCATGCTAAAACCTTCGAAGCGATTTTCCTAGCTGCTTGAAAAAGAAGGGAAAAACATGACGAAGTCGGAGTTGATCGAACGAATTGTCACCCATCAAGGGTTGCTCTCGTCCAAGGATGTGGAGCTGGCCATCAAGACCATGCTTGAACAGATGTCCCAATGCCTCGCGACCGGGGACCGGATTGAGATTCGCGGGTTTGGCAGCTTTTCCTTGCATTACCGCGCGCCGCGAGTGGGGCGCAACCCCAAGACCGGGCAGTCGGTTAGCCTGGATGGGAAGTTTGTTCCGCATTTCAAGCCGGGGAAGGAGCTTAGGGATCGGGTGAATGAGGAGGAAAATTGAGTCGTTTAGTTTGGAGGGTAAAATGCGATTAATAAAACGTATAGCTATGATTTTCTTTTTATCATCCATCATCGCGATAACACTTGTTTTTGTGTTGGAAAATCAACAGCGCTTAGAGCTGAACTTTTTTAGCTTCACTACCGCCTCGCTCCCAATATCTCTCTATATTGTCGTTTCTTTCTTGATAGGTATGTTTATTGGGCCAGCTAGCGTAGCTGTCGCGATGGCTCTAGGTAGACAAAATAAAAGTTTTCGAAGATCAGGACACTAAATAGTCCTATAATCTGCTTGAAATTATATCCTCGGTCATAGGCATGACAGTAGCTAGCAGCCGATGCGAAATAAGGGTTCCTCAAAACGTAAATTAAGGGCAACGTGCACCTCACCCGTGGTGAGTGCCATAAAGAGAAGGGCGAGTGGGGTATGCAAAGCGGCACATCTGGGGCAGGGAGTGACGTAGAAATTAATCTACAAGCGTTGGTTCATTCAGTTTGGCGGAAAAAATGGCTGATATTATCTGTCGCTCTTCTGTCAACAATTTTTGCTGCGGCTTATGCGTTTACAGCAAAGCCAGTCTACGAGGCAAAACTTTTTACCATACCACCAACGCAAAATGATATTGCAAACTTTAATTATGGTCGGACCCCCGAATACGATCTCGTTCCTCTTACTATAAAAGATGTATATACCATTTTTCTCCGGATACTCAATTCTGAGTCCCTACGTCGCGAGTTCTTCGACAGTGTATATTTACCATCCCTCTCGGATGAAGAACGAAAAGGAGCAAAGGATGCTCTCTATTCCCGATTCTCTAAAATGTTGGTTGTAACGCTTCCGGCCAGAGACGCGGGAGATCAATCAGCGATTGCCGTACAGGCTTTGGATCCGGATTTAGCTAGCAAATGGGTACAGCTTTACGTTGAGCGCGCTAGCGAGATGGCGAAAGACGAATTAATAAAGAATGTCACCACGGAATGTCAAGTTAGAGCGCGGAATCTACTGCAACAAATAAATTCCATTCGGGAAAGCGGAGTGCGGCGCCGACAAGACTCGATAGCCAAGTTACGCGAAGCGTTGCGTGTAGCCGAACAAATCGGCTTGGATAAGCCGCCTATAATCACGGGTAGTCCTACTGCCGAATTAGCGGGAAGTTTGGACGGGCAAGTCCTTTATATGCGTGGCTCCAAAGCGCTAAAGGCTGAGATTCAAAATTTAGAGCAACGACAATCAGACGACCCATTTGTGAAAGATTTGAGAGATCTTCAAATAAAATATGAGTTCTACAAGAGTCTTGAAGTTAAGTCTTCCGATGTATGGGTGTACAGACAAGACGGTGAAGTGAGTCGACCTGATACTCCTGTTCAACCTAAGAAAAATCTAATTATAGCGCTGGGGTTGATACTGGGGCTGATGCTGGGTTTTCTGATCTCTATTATTAAATATCTTACAGAGACCAGTAAAAGTAAAAAATGCTGATAAATTTAAGGGGGCTGCTATGCGGGAAAGATTGGGAATAAATCTTGTCCGAAGACTTAACAGCCCCTTGAAAGTTGTAAAATTTCGGATATGTACTGAGGTACTAGGTGTGTGTGGTAATCAAAGGGATGCCTAACAAAAAACGTGTTGTGCCTAGGTTGGATGGTTGCTGTGTGGCTGGAGTATGAACAGTATGGTAATTGAGAGAGGGATTCCATTCTATATTGTTCTATCTGCTTGTCTTCTTGTGACACTTGGTGATCTTCGGAATGTCATCACTCCTTTGGGTTATTGGGCTTTATGGGGTGTCGTTTTTCTGATAGGCGTTACTACTGGAGGCTTGAGTAAGGTATTCAAGGATTTAACATTTCTCAGCGCAACAGTTGGATTTGCTCTATTGATTTTTGCCCTTTTGCTCGTCAGCATAGTTAACTTTGAACCATACACGGCCTATCAAGCGTTAAAGATTTTATTGATTTATGCTCTATTGATAGTGTTATGTGCCAATTGTAGTCACTTGAAAATAGAACATCTATATGATATCGCCGCGATATCGACGGTAATGGGGTTCACGGTTTTTGTTTTGTGTAAATACATCTTTACAGAATATTATATCCAGTTGGGAGATGGACGCCAAGGTAGCGTATTCGCTTACCCAGGGGTGCTTTGGAAAACAAACGCTTTTTTTGTTTCCTTTCTTATAGCAAAGCTTCTTAGTGGTGTTACCTATAAAAATTTAGTGCCGGCAAGTCTAATATTGGTTTCTGTTTTTTTATTGCTAGCAGATTCTAGTCGTACAGGTTTTCTCTGGTTCGCGATAATAATAGCGGCATACGCTTCGTTGATGTTTGTAGTTAATACGGCAAAACTTCTTTCCAGTATAGCGGTGATTTTGTTTTGTGCAGGTCTGCTGGCGATGTTTAATTTAGATATCATCTATAGTTTTTTTGATAACAACTCTCTGTTGGTCATTAATAGACTATTTGAAGGTGATCCCATTAGATCAAAAATGATCATTGATGGGGTGCTGAACGCAGAAAAATGCCTCCCTATTGGATGCGGATTTCAGACATCCACTTCGCTTGTAAATGGGCTACCAATGGTGATCCATAATGTGTATCTAGCGATACTTGGCGATCTCGGCATTTTTGGTGAAGTCGGGCTGCTTATTATCGTAATTACTCCTCCATTGTTGTTCTCTTTGCGAGAGTGGTTTGGAGGGGCAACCCTCAAGGCAACGTCTTATTATAAATTGGCGGCAATTTTAGGCGCCGCTTGCTATTGTTTTGTATTGCTTTTTCATCCTCTAAGTTCAGAGATGTCGGAGTGGGGATATTGGGCCATTATGTTGTCTTGGCTCTCTCGTTTGGGTAGGGAGAATGCATACACTGACTCGGCGCCAGTTTCTGTGGCTCAGGCAAATAACTGACTATGAAGTATCTTATTAAAAATATGGGGTTCCTATTTTTTGCCCAGCTGAGCGCATACCTGATACCTATACTTGAAATTCCTATCCTGGCTCGAGCATTAGGAGTCCAAGAATATGGGAAAGTTGTCCTCATTCAGTCGGTAGCGTTATTATGCTCCTTGGTCGTTGAATATGGATTCTCCTTAAGCGGATCTCGCCAAATAGCATTGGCTCGGAACGATACTACTGAATTGTCTAAGCTTTTCTGTGAAGTACTATCTGCGAAACTGATTATTGTGACTGCAGTAACTACACTGGGCGCTCTAGCCTACCTTGTCAAAGGATCACCGGTTTTTGATAGTAAAATGGTTTTGGCTGGTTACCTTTACTTTTTGGCGTTCGGCTTCAGTCCTTTTTGGTTTTTTCAGGGGCTTGAAAAAATTAGCTTGGTAATTACGTTAGAGGTAATTATCCGGTTTTCCAGTCTGTTTTGCCTGTATCTGTTTGTTAACAATAGTTCGGATGCCGTTCTGGCTCTCGGAATCATGGCAGCGTTCGGGTTAGCCAATACACTCATTGGCAATATTATGTGTGCTAATTATGTCAGTAGTCTTAGGCTGATGCTTCGCGGTGGAGTTGAGCAACTTAGAATCGGGTTTCACGTATTCATTTATAAAAGCTCAAATAATATACTGTTGAGCGCGGGGCCGTCTCTCGTGGGGGCGACCTCCGGCGCAGCTGCGGTAGCTTCTTATGTCCCCGCAGAGAAAATAATTCGTGGTTTTGTCGGTTTTGTAAATCCTATTCTTATAGGTTTATTTCCATATTTAAATCGTCAATTTATTTCTTCTGAAGCTAAGACTCTTCGCCTTTCGTTCCTTATTGTGATTGCAATGTTCTTGTTGGGGAGTCTTTTTGCTGGATTGATATTTAGCTTGGGAGATTTCATAATACAGTTGGTGCTTGGTAAAGAGTTTTTAATCGCAAGCGGCATATTGGAGATATTTGTCTGGATAATTCCTTTTAGATTAGCTAATCAAGCTCTTAGCCTATGTATGCTCATTCCCATGGGGAAAGACAAAATAATGAGCTTCCTTATGATGTTTTTTTCAGTCGCCTCACTGGTGCTCGCGGCGTTGTTATCATTTTGGCATGGTGTTCATGGGGCTGTGGTGGGGTTTGTAGTAGCCGAGTTTTTTTTGTTTATAGTATTGATTTGGGTAGTCTTACATCTTGCCATGAAACCTGCGAACGGAAATGACGTGTGATTACGATACTTACGGCTACATACAATAGAGAGAATACGCTACCTAGGCTTTTCAATAGTTTGCGCGCTCAAACGTCAATGAATTTTGAGTGGGTGGTCGTGGACGATGGTAGCTGCGATGGCAGCTTAGAATTGCTGAACGAATATTCCCACTTGGCTGGCTTCGACGTTAGAATCATTAGCCAAGTTAATAGCGGAAAGCACATTGCTCTAAACAAAGGGGTGACGTACGCACGTGGTTCATGGGTGCTAGTAGTAGACAGTGATGATGCTTTAGTGCCTGTAGCCGTAGAGGTCATTACCGGTGCTTTACCTCCCGAGAACAGTTCGGTAGTAGGTTTATGTTACCGAAAAGCATATTTTGACATGCGTCTGGTGGGGGAAAAAATAAAGTCTGATAATTTACCGCTGGTTCTGGCACCGACTGAAGCTGGACATTTATTCAAAGGGGATCTAGCGTACTTGTTCAAAACGGCATGTTTTTTAAAGTATCCTTTCCCTGTGTTTTCTGGCGAAAAATTTGTACCTGAATTATATATTTGGAATCAGATTGCAGACGAAGGAGCGGTTTGGTTTTTTTCGGAGACTATATTGTATTTGTGCGATTACTTAGAAGATGGATATTCTAAGAATTTTTCTTCAAATTTGCGCAAGAATCCAAATGGGTTTTTAGTTTTCTATTGGGCGCAGATAAATCGCGAAAGTAACCCCCTGTACAAAGCTAAATACCTCATACGTTCCGCTCAGTGCTATTTTTACATGCTGCTGAAAAGGTTGTCATGAAAATATTATTTCTTATTACGAGCTTGGATGTAGGTGGCGCAGAGCGACAAGTACTTGACCTAGCTGAGCGGCTAACACAAAAAGGTCACGAGGTATTGATTGCTTACATGACAGGTCGCGGCGCCTTAATTTCTCCGGGTATGAGTATCACAACTCTGGGGTTAGGTTGTACTAAGTCTGGCCTAAGCTTCATTCGTTGTATATTTCGTGTTCAATCGTTAGTCCGTCAGTTTAAGCCTGATGTGATGCATTCGCATATGTATCACGCTAACATTGTTGCTCGTATAGCTAGACTGATCGTCCGCGTGCCGCGACTAATCTGTACAGCCCATAGTAATAACGAAGGCGGTCGTCTTCGTATGTTTGCGTACCGTATAACAAACTTTATAGCCAGTATCACTACTAACGTGAGCCAAGGGGCAGTCGATGCCTTCGAGCGTAAAGGAGCAGTTAGGCGTGGTCATATGCTCGCTATTCCCAACGGCATAGATATCGATAAGTTTAGTTTTAAGCCTGAAGTTCGCTCGTGTATCAGGAGAGCAGAAGGCATCGGGGATGAGGATAAAGTCATACTAGCTGTGGGGCGTTTAGTTGAAGCAAAGAATTATCCTGGGTTACTTGTCGCTTTTAGTGTTGTATATCAAAACAACAAAAATTTAACTCTTTGGATAATTGGCGATGGTGAGCTGATGGAGGAGCTTATCTTACTTAGCCAAAGGCTTAATATAGGTGATAGAGTAAAATTTTGGGGGATGAGGCAGGATGTTGAGCTGTTTTACAGCTCGGCTGACGTTTACGTTTTGTCGTCGGCATGGGAAGGATTCGGGCTTGTGGTAGCTGAGGCTATGGCCGCTGAGAGGGTCGTAGTTGCTACTGACTGCGGCGGGGTCAGGGAGGTAGTGGGCGAGCAAGGGATTTTGGTTGCTCCTGGCCGCCCTAAGGATCTGGCCACTGCTATGGAGTCGGCGCTAAAGCTGGATGCGGCTGACGCCCGATCACTGGGCTATCGTGCCAAGGAAAGAATTATCGCAAATTACTCTATTGAGACAATTGTTGCCAAGTGGTTGCAGCTATATCAGAATTGATTCAGGCATAATAGCTGATATTCTCGTTGTGGGACCATATGGGCGGCTATGTAGCTGTCATTTCGCCCGTAGAGAAGGGGCTCCCCGAGTTTTTGCTTGGTGAAGGCCGTACTGGTTGATCGGTGCTTTTTGATTAACTGCCAGGATTTTTGGATAATTTGATGAAAATAGTTTTAATCGGAACCACAGCAGCTTGTGTTCTAGGATTCAGAGCAGATTTGATTAGTGCTTTAGTCGAAAAGGGCCATCAGGTTTTTGCTTTAGCTCTAGACTTCAATCCGGATACTCGAGAGAGGGTCCGGGCTCTAGGGGCGGAACCGGTTAATTATATGTTTAGCCGTGCTGGGTTAAATCCTTTAACCGATATAATTAATACATATAAATTATCTAAAATTCTGAGGCATATTTCACCAGACTTGGTGTTCAGCTACTTCTCTAAGCCGGTCATTTTTGGCACGCTCGCGGCCGTTGTTGCTGGCGTAAAAAGACGCATAGCAATGTTGGAGGGGCTCGGGTACGTGTTTACAGAGCGTCCGGGTGGTAGTCATATCAGAAATAAAATTCTGAAGCATGTACAGGTAACGCTATACAGAATTTCTTTTCCCTTCTTGGAGCGAGTAATCTTTCTAAATAATGATGATCCGATTGATCTCATTGCTCGGTATCGGCTGAAAGTATCAAAGATAGACGTTTTGGGAGGGATAGGTTTGAAGTTGTCAGACTACCCGTACACTCCCCCTCCAACAGATCCGGTGAGCTTTATTTTTGTTGGACGCTTACTCGCCGACAAGGGCATAAATGAGTTTATTCATGCAGCGAGGCTTGTTAAACAAACATCACCGGAATCTAAGTTCATAATGCTAGGTGGACTGGATGAGACCAATCCTGGCAGTCTATCAAAGGACGAGTTGAAGGCACTTATTAAGGAGGGCCTAGTAGACCACCAAGGCCACGTGGATGACGTTACGGCATGGATAAATAACGCAAGTGTATTTGTACTCCCCTCTTACAGAGAGGGGGTTCCAAGGAGCACTCAGGAGGCGATGGCTATCGGTCGCCCGGTCATCACGACTGACGTGCCTGGTTGTCGAGATACTGTTAATGATGGAGTCAATGGCTTTCTCGTACCGCCTTGGTCTTCACAGGCACTGGCGGAAAAAATGTTATATTTCGTGGATAATCCAGAGCAAATTAGGATCATGGGCCTGCAGAGTTTTAATTTAGCACAGCAAAAATATGATGCTCGTTTGGTCAATGACCGATTAATGAGCTACTTCATTTAAGTAGTTCTTTATACGCCGTTCATGGTGAGTTATGGATTCTTCAAAAAAAACAGTGCTTTTGACCGGAGCTTCCGGATTTGTTGGAAGAGCAATTCTTAATGATTTGTCCCAACGTAGTCTGTTCAATATACGGGTGTCCACTCGTGACAGTAGCGCAAAATTCGGGCCTGCGATTGAGTCCGCAGTAATTAACGGCCTGAGTTCTGAGCAATGTTGGAGTCAAGCGCTGGAAGGAGTGGATCTCGTAGTGCATTCCGCAGCACGTGTACATATCATGAATTCCACGAGAGCCAACTCCATGGCTCTGTATAGAGAAGTCAATGTCGCCGGAACGTTGCAGCTTGCGTCTCAAGCGGCCGCATGCGGAGTACAACGGTTTATTTTTATAAGCTCTATCAAAGTGAATGGTGAGGGCTCGCCGCTTAATAAGCCGTATAGAGCTGACTCCCCCCCTAATCCGGTGGACGAATATGGTATTTCAAAATACGAAGCTGAGTTGGGACTCAAAAAAATTGCAGCTGAAACATCAATGCAGGTTGTGATTATTAGGCCTACCTTGGTGTATGGTCCAGGAGTTAAAGCAAATTTTTTGACAATGATGAACGTGATCGACAAGGGGATACCACTTCCGTTTGGCCGGATTCGTAACCAAAGGAGCTTTGTCGCTTTAGACAACCTGGTCGATTTTATCTTTCACTGCTTGGGGCACCCCGCAGCGGCCAATGAAACTTTTTTGATTAGCGATGGCGAAGATGTATCAACCTCTGAACTATTGAAAAGAATCGCTTGTGCCTTAGGGAGAAGTAGTAGATTGTTCCCTTTTCCAGCAAACGTTATCAAAGTGCTTTTTTTTATAGTCGGTAAAAAAAGTCTTTCCGATAGGCTTTGCGGTAATTTACAAGTAGATATTACAAAAAATCGCGAGCTTTTGGGGTGGACACCACCCGTTGCTTTAAACGAGGCGCTAAGAAAAACTGTAATCCATTTTAAAGGGAATACAAGCCGATGAGCGCTTGGCTGATTTTGCCCATAGTCTGTCTTTGTTCTTTATGGCTGACTAAACAGCTCCGAAATTATGCTATGTCTCATAGCCTTATAGATATTCCTAATCTTCGTAGCTCACACTCCGTCCCCACCCCTCGTGGTGGAGGGGTAGCTATTGTCTTAAGTTTTCTATTATGCCTGCCCATACTTCATTTCGGCGGCTTTATATCTTGGGAACACACTGTTTCAGTTGTTGGCGCAGGTGGAGCCGTCGCATTATTAGGGTTTTTCGATGATCACGGTCATATAGCGGCACGATGGAGGCTTGTCGGACATTTTTTGTCAGGTTGCTGGGTGCTTTATTGGAACGGAAGCTTACCGCCTCTTACTCTATTTGGCCTGAATTTTGATCTAGGTATTCTTGCTTATATATTTGCGCTGTTTTATATAGTCTGGTTGTTGAATTTATACAATTTTATGGATGGCATAGATGGCCTTGCTAGTATTGAAGCAATCACAGCGTGCCTTGGCGCGGCCTTCCTGTACTATATCAGTGGATTCGAGTATTTGATTTGGTCTCCGCTGTTCTTGGGATCTGCCGTTATAGGTTTTCTATATTGGAATTTTCCGCCGGCTCGAATATTTATGGGGGATGCGGGAAGTGGGTTCTTAGGTGTCATCCTCGCAACGTTATCTCTGCAAGCTTTTGCCGCTTCTGCTAAATTTTTGTGGGTTTGGCTGATACTGTTAGGGGTGTTTATTGTCGATGCGACATTTACACTCTTGCGCCGGATATTAAGAGGGGACAAGGTCTATGAGGCTCATCGTAGTCATGCCTATCAATTTGCTTCGCGTCGATTCGGTAGCCATAAAATAGTTACTTTGGCGATAGCAGTTATTAATATCGTATGGTTATTGCCCATCGCATATCTCGTTACGGTTGGTGTCGTGGATGGAGTATTCGCTTTACTTGTTACTTATATCCCACTCATACTGATAGCCGCCAAATTTAACGCCGGTGACCTCGAGCATAAATGACTCCGGCCAAAAAAAAGGTGCTCAGATATAATTGTTGCAATATGGGCTAAGGGCGTAGTTAAAGTGGTTGGGGGGTTAATGGATAAGATACGAGAGTTGCTTCTAGGCTTGCCGCGCCGACAGAAACGATTGCTTCAAGTTGGCACTGATGTTCTTCTGGTGTGGATGGCGCTGTGGATGGCGTTTGTTGTGCGTTTAGGCGTGGACGAACTGATCAATCCTTTTATCCAGCACCTATGGCTTTTCATAAGTGCGCCTATTGTTGCCCTACCGTTATTTGTGAAATTCGGAATGTATCGTGCGGTGATGCGCTACTTTGGCAATGATGCGCTTGTGGCCATTATAAAAGCGGTTTCACTCTCCTCGCTCACTCTCGGTGTAGTGGTATTCTGGTATAGCAATCATGAGAATGTAGTCCCTCGGTCCATCATATTTAATTATTGGTGGCTAAGTCTAATAATGGTTGGTGGTCTGCGACTCGCTATGAGACAGTATTTTTTAGGCGATTGGTTCTCCGCCGCTCAATATGCTCCATTTTCAAATAGAGATAATGGTTTAACTCGAGTAGCCGTTTACGGAGCTGGCGCGGCGGGAAACCAGCTTGTCGCGGCTTTACGGATGGGACGAGTAATGAGGCCAGTTGCGTTTATTGATGATGATAGCAGTATTGCTGATAGGATCATCTCTGGCCTGCAGGTTTATAAGCCCAAGCATGTTCAGCAAATGATTGAAGCGACGGGGGCCCAAGAAATACTATTAGCTATTCCATCCGCCAATAGGGCTCGTCGGAGAGAGATTCTAAGTTTTCTTGAAGGATTCCCTCTCCATGTTCGTAGCGTACCAGGTTTCATGGATCTAGCGAGTGGCCGAGTTAAGGTTGATGACATTCAAGAAGTCGATATTGCAGACTTGCTCGGGCGCGATCCTGTACCTGCCCAAAACGAGCTACTTGAGCATTGCATCAAGAATCAAGTGGTTCTCGTTACTGGTGCAGGTGGGTCTATAGGATCTGAGCTGTGTCGGCAAATTGTAGAACTACAACCGACCACGCTTTTATTGTTAGAACACAGCGAATTTAATTTATACAGTATTTTAACTGAGCTAGAGCAACGCGTTTCGAGGGAGTCGTTATCAATTAAACTGCTACCGATTCTCGGTTCGGTGCGGAGCCAATCAAAGCTTTTAGATATTATGAAATCTTGGCATGTGAATACCGTGTATCATGCTGCTGCCTATAAGCATGTGCCAATGGTGGAGCACAATATTGCCGAAGGTATATTAAATAATGTCCTGGGTACACTCTACACTGCTCAAGCAGCGGTGCAAGCCGGAGTGGAAAATTTTGTTCTTATCTCTACCGATAAGGCTGTGCGCCCAACTAATATAATGGGCAGTACAAAGCGTTTAGCCGAGTTAACTCTCCAAGCACTAAGTCGGGAAGCGGCTCCGGTTATGTTTGAAGATGGAGCTAATATATCTCGGCTAAACAAAACAAGATTTACCATGGTCAGGTTTGGGAACGTTTTAGGTTCCTCTGGTTCGGTCATTCCCTTGTTCCATAAGCAGATACAGTCTGGTGGACCTCTCACTGTTACGCATCCCAAAATTACTCGATATTTCATGACGATACCAGAAGCCGCGCAGTTAGTAATTCAGGCTGGCTCTATGGGGCAGGGTGGGGATGTATTTGTTTTAGATATGGGGGAACCGGTGAAAATTGTTGAACTAGCTGAGCGAATGGTGCATTTATCTGGACTTAGCGTTCGCTCGGAGAAAAACATCCACGGCGATATTTCCATTGAATTTACTGGCTTGCGTCCTGGTGAGAAACTATATGAAGAGCTTCTAATAGGCGACAATGTGGCTGCAACCCAGCACCCTATGATAATGCGCGCGAATGAAGATTTTATTCCTTGGGACACTTTAAAGACTAAACTTGCTGAACTTATTGCCGCGGTTAGCAATGATGACTACAGCTTAGTGCGCCAGATGCTAAGGGAAACTGTCAGCGGCTATACACCTGACGGTGAAATAGTTGATTATATCTATCAGCAACGGCGTCTAGACCCTTAAGCTTATTGAGAGGCCTTGTCATGACCGACACGACCTCTTTCCGCGTTCGCAATACGTACCAAGGAGCGGGCGGCCCTTGGTCTATTTAACGGTCATCATATTTTTTTGAGGGTTCATATATTTTTTTTCTATGTGCACAAAAGTTAAGGTGGATACGGCAACAATCACAGGTACAGTTATTATATTGATTGTCCAAAAAGTAATTTTGTCTATCTGAGATAAGTCAACAAAGGTGGATGCGCATTTGAACGCAATGTATATTATAGGTAAGTGCATTAAGTATATGCTATAACTGATATCGCTTAGTCTGTTCAGGAATTGGAAGTGGAGTATGCGAGGGTTTGAGATAGTAATGCATACAAAAAATAATGATGTTATTGCAAATCTCATATAGCCGTAACCTGGTATCTCCAATACCCCGCAAGTAACTACAAATGTAATCGCGGCAACAATGGCTGCAAAAAACTTTAACATGTAGTTGATTTTTTTCTTATGAACAGCTGCTGTGATTATTCCCGTTAGAAAATAAGCCCAGCAAACTACTGCGGAGGTTCCTAAGTCTATCGCGGCGAGAGTTAAAGCAGCCGTCAGAGCCACGTACTTATATTTGCTGCGATAACATATAGCCACTATTGGCAGTGCGGCATAGAATCTCCATTCGTGAACTAATGTCCAAGTCACAGAGCTTAAAGGTATCAGTGAGATATTGCCTATTTTGAGGGGGTTGTCAATAAAGTTGAAAGTGCTAATGCCTGCAAGTGTTAATAAGGTTTCCTTTGTGAAAACCGTTTGCGTAGTAAATGAAAGGGCGATTAATAGAACTACTGCGGATGAGAAATAATACAGTGGTGTAACTCTTTTTAATCGTGAAATGAAGAATGAGTTCCAGTCTATTTTTTCAGAACTCATTATTTTATCAAAAAATAGAAAGCCGGTAATGCAGAAAAAGATCTGCACTCCGAACGAGCCGAGATTTGGATATATCTGGCCCCAAGAGGAAAATATTTGATTGTTAATTCCAAGATTTGTGAGGGCAAATGGTGCATGATTAATGAATACAAATATTGCTGCTAGCCCACGAAGACCGTTGATGAACTTATACTGGTGAGGGATCTCAGCGCTTTCAATTTTATGTTTCCATAAGTAAGAGAAAATAATAAACAATAGAATTGTTGTTGAGGAAATTATTATTGTTTCCGGATTGTATTCAAAGTTCATTGTTTTGGCTCATTATCGACGCGATCACTGCGCCTGCATAGATTTTTTGTGTTAGTCATCCAGATGATACACAGGGTTCGGCATCAATTGTCAATTCTACCTAAAAACTCTGTTGGAGTCGCTATTGTCAATGTGATATTAACGTATCTGTGTACGAGCATGACAAGCGGAGGGAGCGTTCAATGGATAAAAGCTATTGCCATGCGTGCCTCAAAAAAGGTAGTCGAAACCGCCCTAAAAAAAGCAACCTGCGATGACAATTTTTTTTCATTCTCATGTGTAAGGATCTTGTAGTCTTCTATCCGCGGCGTTAGTGTGTCGACCTGTTAATATTTTTGCTTGCTGTTTTCTAATCTTTGGTGCATGCCGCTTAAACATAAAGGGCCGCAGAATTGAATAATGAGACGCACTTCTGGATCCATTTGGTTAAATTAGTTGCGATTGTAATGGTGGTCCTTCTACATGTCGCGGCGCCATATCATTATCAGTTAAATACGATAGGTCCTTCAAATTGGGCGGTGGTCAATTTGTATGAGGCTATAGTGCGTCCTTGCGTGCCATTGTTCTTTATGGCGTCAGGTTTTTTGCTATTAAATCTCGATGAGCCTGCAACCAAATTTTTTTTTAAACGGTTCAGTAGGATTGCAATTCCTTTGGCGTTTTGGACTGTCATTTATGTTTTATGGAAAATCTACTATCAAAGTCAGCGATATGTGGATTTTGGCGGCGTTTTGCAAATGTTTTTTTTTCCTGTGAGTTATCATCTATGGTTTATGTATGCGCTAATCGGTTGTTATCTTTTTCTGCCAATGATGCGCAAGATTTCGATTGGTAGTGATCTCTCGCTTTTGATCTTTTACTGTGGGGTTTGGTTTTGTGCGGTTTCAGTTCTTCCATTGCTACAGAAATATTACTCGCTGAGGAGCCAGCTTGACTTGTCTGTCGCCACCGGATACATGGGTTATTTTGTACTTGGCTATCTACTTGGAAAACGAAGCTATAATATAATTCATGCCTTCTCGTCTGTTGTTGTTATTGTTCTGTCAACGTTTATGACTAGCTACTTCACTTCCTTGCTAACGTTGGAAAATAGGGGTGTGTTGGTTGCTGATTTTACGTCTAATTTCTCACCGACCGTTATATTTGGCTCTGCTGGTTGGTTTGTTTTTATAAAATATGTTAGTGGCGGATTTTCTTTAGTTAATATTAATTGGTTTAAACTGTTTGTGATTAGTATAAGTAATGCGAGTTTTGGGATTTATCTTGTTCATGTGATTTTTGTGGATCTTGTTGCTGACTTTTTTTGTTGTTATGTTGATGGTGGTTTTCTGGAGCTTGTTTGGAGGTTTCCTATAATTTCATTAATTGTTTTTTTTCTTTCCTATATATTCGTGTCATTGCTGGCGCGTTTTAAATTTGGGCGGATAATTGGTTTTTAGTTTGGCGGGTTGGATGTCGGGGTTAGGCTTGGCTTCGTTGGGTGCAGATGCATGGTGTTATGGATTCTTACAAAGTTTTCATCACCGGTTTGCTTTGCTTATATAAGAAGCGTCGTTAAGCTTGCGCGGGATACGAATTAAATTTTTCTATATATATTTGACGTGCTTGTCAGAACATTTTTCGTGAGGTTCTAGAGAATGGCTATTCGCATTTTGCGTTAATTGTTTTTTTGCTTTGTGGAAACTTAACTCCGGCAGCGTAGAGATGCTGTTCCCTCAAAAAGTTAGGAAGTTTTTCTACTTCTATAGGCTATCTTTCCTCGCTCGTGTTTGCCTTGGTTGTGAAGTTTTTCTGCGATCCGTAAAACTCATCTACCAAGTGTGATCCATACCCCACCTACTCCAGGTGGGGCATCGGTTTACTGTGACCATAGAGCGCTTAGCTATGAGTATTACGCTTCCTGCAACACTCCGATTTTTGACAACCTGCCTCCTTCACCTAAGTTTAAGGAGCAGCTTCGGAAAAGCTGCTTCTCTCTCAACGATGTCATGGAGCGTCATTTTATGCGTAAAGGCTACTTCTACTCGCTTATCTTTGCCTTCCTCACCAGCGCTTCGGTCGCTGCCATCGCGGCCCCAGCGGCCAAGCCTGTAACGCTGGCTGCGCCACAAGCGGTGGAGCAATCGGCCACAACGCAAAGCGCCAGGGTAGATCTCAATGGGGCAGATGCTGCGACGCTGCAGCGGGAGCTGTCCGGGGTCGGCAAGGGCAAAGCTGAGGCGATTGTTGCGTATCGTGACAGCAATGGGCCATTCTCATCGGTAGAAGAGTTACTAGAGGTCAAGGGGATCGGGAAGGCGATTCTCGACAGGAATCGCGACAAGCTGCAAGTGAACTGAGGTAACGAAGGAGGCCGGTCGAATCGACTGGCCTTTTTTATGTCTGTTGGGTCTTGGCACGATAAATGGTTGGTTACGGCCAACTGATTGTTCAACAATCCGAGGTTTGCCCATGACCAACTCTCTTTCTCTGGCCGACCAGATCACGTTCGAACTGCGCGCGGATATCATCGGCGGTCGCCTGATCCCAGGCATGGCGCTGATAGAAAATAACCTGGTATCGGCCTACAACGCCTCACGCAACACCATTCGCGAAGCCTTACACCGTCTAGGCCAGGAAGGGCTCACCCGCTATGTGCGTAACAAAGGGGTGATGGTCCGGAGGTTGGGTAGCGATGACGTGCGGGATCTGTTCAAGGTCCGTCGTACCTTGGAGCTACAGGCCATAGTTGTCAGCGAGCCCTTGAGCGAGTACCAGTCCGACCGGATGCTTGAAGCCCTTGAAGCGGCCGAACTGGCTCGGGAGCGCGAGGACTGGCGCGCCGTTGGGACTCACGGCTTGGCCTTCCATCAGCACATCGTCGGGCTGATGCGCAGTCCTCTGCTTGATGAGTTTTTCACCAAAGTGGTCGCTCAGTTGCGCCTGGTGTTTTGTTCCGCTCCTGATGAGGCCCGTTTCCAGGTGCCTTGGCTCGCCCGAGATCGGCAGATCCATGACTGGTTGGCTGAAGGCAACAAGCTCGCGGCCCTGGAAGGTATGAGCCTTTATCTCGACGATTCCGAACAGTTGCTTCTCCAATTGTTGGCTTGCGCCACACCTCAATGATCAAAGGACTTCGCCATGCACAAAAACTACCCAGCCGCCTACCAACCCAGCAAAGGCTCAGCCTTGCAAATAGACAAACCCTTCTACGAGCGCATCCGCACCGATCAAGACAAGCGCACGCTGATCGAGCAGTTCGAGGTGCCGATCCGTACCGGTCGCGCTTGGCATGTGCCGGCCGGGTATGTGTTTCGTGTCACCACGCCGGTGGGGCCGCAAGTGGGGGACTTCAACGTCTGGAATGCCCATGATCCGCGGGAGCGCCTGTGGGCTGCGCGTACTCGGCAACTTCAGGGCGCTCATGTCAGCACTCACGATCGGTTATGGTCAAACCTGCCGTTTCTACGTCCTCTGGTGACGATCACGGATGACAGCCTGGCCGGCTACGGCATTGACGAGCATGGCGGGCGTTTGCACGACTTGCTGGGGACTCGGTGTGATCCTTACGTGAACAAGATGCTGACCGGTGAGGATTTCCACCACCATTGTCACTCGAATCTGACCCGGGCGGTGTTGCCTCATGGTTTGACCGAGTTCGATGTACACGACGTGTTGAATATTTTCCAATGCACCGGGCTGAATCATGACGACATGTATTTCATGAAGGCCTGTCCTGCGCAGAAGGGCGACTACCTGGAGTTTTTCGCTGAGATTGATTTGTTGTGTGCGCTGTCGACGTGCCCTGGTGGTGACCTGTCGTTGGCGATGTGGGGGCCGGATGCGCAGGATCCTTTAAGCGTTTGTCGTCCGCTGGGGGTGGAGATCTATCGGTTGGAGGATTCGTTGCTGCAGGGCTGGAGTCAGCCGGAGCGGGCGGCTTACAAGGGGCTGCATGGGTTGCATATTGCCAAGGCCGATTGGGAGAAGGGGACTGTCAGAAATTTTGTGTTCGGGCATAACATGCTGAAGAGGTGCATGTATGCCAACCAAAAAGAAGACGGCCTTGGAGGCCAAAGCCGAGCTCCCTTCGATCCCGAAGGAGCTGATTGATCAGTTCGTCAAAGGCCCAATGACTGCCGAGGCGATTCAGGATGCGTCGATGGCCTTCAAGAAGGCGCTTATCGAGCGAGCCCTGGGCGCAGAGCTGGGCCACCATCTTGGCTATCCTCAGGGCGCGGAGCGTCCCGAGGAGTCGAGTAACCAGCGCAACGGTAAAAGCGGCAAGACCGTTCTGACAGACGACGGTCCGCTTCGTCTGGAGATTCCCCGTGATCGCGATGGCAGCTTTGCGCCGATCCTGATTCCCAAGCATGAGCGGCGCTTTACCGGGTTCGATGACAAGATCATCGCCATGTACGCTCGGGGCATGACGGTTCGCGAGATTCGCGCGTTTCTCTTGGAACAGTACGGGACAGATGTCTCGCACGACTTCATCAGTTCGGTCACCGACGCGGTGATGGAGGAGATCGGCGCCTGGCAGCAACGACCGCTTGAGCAGATGTATCCGGTCATCTTCTTCGACGCGTTGCGGGTCAAAATCAGGGAAGAAGGACTGGTCCGCAATAAGGCCATCTACTTGGCCTTGGGCGTATTACCGGACGGAACCCGCGATATCTTGGGCATCTGGATCGAGACAACGGAAGGCGCCAAGTTCTGGATGAAGGTCTTCAATGACCTCAAGACACGCGGAGTCGAAGATGTGCTGATTGCCGTGACCGATGGTCTCAAAGGCATGCCAGAAGCCCTGAGCGCGGTGTTTCCTGAGACGACTTTGCAAACCTGCATCGTACATCTGATCCGCAACAGCCTCGACTATGCAGCCTGGGACAAACGTCGGGAACTGGCCAAAGCGCTTAAGCCGATCTATCAAGCGATCAACGCCGAGGCCGCCGAAGCGGCTTTGGACTCGTTCGAAAATGGCCCCTGGGGCAAACAGTACCCAACCATCGTAGCTGCCTGGCGACGCGCCTGGGATCGAGTCATCCCGTTTTTTGTCTTTCCGCCCGCCATCCGGAAAGTGATTTACACGACCAATGCAATCGAGAGCATCAACGCTCAACTGCGCAAGATCATTAAAACGAGGGGGCACTTCCCAACCGATGAAGCTGCCACCAAGTTAATCTGGCTGGGCTTGCGCAATATAACCGCAAACTGGGGCAGTGCAGCCCATGACTGGAAAAGCGCCATGAATCAGTTCGCGATCCTGTACGGGGATCGGTTCATCAGGCCGACGTGGTAAATGAAGGTCTGCCTAACGGCAGGCCGTTACCGGCCCGCACACAAAAAATCTGACACTCCCGGGAGAAGTGACCGCGGCTGCCTCTGTGGCGAGGGAGCAAGCTCCCTCGCCACGAAAGCGGTGTGAATCAGCGATCCTTGGCTTCTTTCGCATCCATTTCCGCATTACGCTCAGCCACGCGTTTACGTTGCTCATCCGTCAGCTCCACCTTGTTGGCGGTGTCACGCAGCATCATCAGGCCGCCAACGATCGAGCCGATGGCGACGATCAGGATTAACCAGGCATACCAGGGCATAGGGTTCTCCTTGAGTGGGCAATGGCCAAGCGAGTATTCGCTGGCCATTGCCGCTACCACTTATGAGCGAAGGCTGTTCGCAGTGGTTCCATACTACGCCGGTTATCCCGGGTCCACCTTATAGCCCGGTCAACATCGCATCGGCCGGCGCATCTGCGCGCAGTTGGGCAGTCATCACGAAATACACGAAACCCACCGCCATGAACCCCAGGAAGATCAGCCCGATCAGCGTGTTGAACCAGGCCATCGCCACCAGGCATACCACCGCCAGTGCCAGGGCGATCCCCGGTACGATCGGATAGCCGGGGGCGCGGAACGTACGTTCGAGATTCGGCTCGGTTTTGCGCAACCTGAACAGGCTGAGCATGCTCATGATGTACATGACGATGGCGCCGAACACGGCCATGGTGATCATCGCCGCGGTCAGGGTCATGCCGCCGAGGTTGATCAGGCCGTCGCTGTAGATTGCCGCGATGCCGATCAGGCCGCCGGCGATGATGGCCCGGTGCGGGGTCTGGAAACGTGACAGTTTGGCCAGGGAAGAGGGGAGGTAGCCGGCGCGGGCCAGGGCGAAGAACTGACGTGAGTAGCCGAGGATAATGCCGTGGAAGCTGGCTACCAGGCCGAACAGGCCGATCCAGACCAGCATGTGCAACCAGCCGGAGCTTTCACCGACCACGGTTTTCATGGCTTGCGGCAGGGGATCGTTGATGTTTGACAGGGTGCGCCAGTCACCGACGCCACCGGCAAAGAACATCACGCCCATGGCCAGGAACACCAAGGTCAGGATGCCGCTGATGTAGGCCTTGGGGATCGTGCGTTTCGGATCCTTGGCTTCTTCAGCGGCCATGGCCGCGCCTTCGATGGCGAGGAAGAACCAGATCGCGAAGGGAATGGCGGCGAACATGCCGGCGATGGCCGGGGCGCCGAATACGTCGGAACCGGCCCAGCCGTTCAAGGCGAAGCTACTGAAACTGAACGCAGGCGCGACCACGCCCATGAAGACCAGCAACTCGGCCACGGCAAGTACGCAGACGATCAGCTCGAAGGTCGCGGCCAGTTTCACTCCGAGGATGTTCAGGCCCATGAACACGATGTAGGCGCCGACGGCAGCGTGTTTCGGGTCGAGCGCCGGGAATTGCACGTTCAGGTAGGCGCCGATGGCCAAGGCAATGGCCGGTGGTGCGAAGACAAATTCAATCAGGGTTGCCAGGCCGGCGATCAAGCCGCCTTTTTCGCCAAAGGCTCGACGGCTGTAGGCGAACGGGCCGCCAGCGTGGGGAATGGCGGTGGTCAGTTCGGTAAAGCTGAAGATGAAGCAGGTGTACATGGCCGCGACCATGAACGACGTCACCAGAAAGCCCAGCGTGCCGGCGACTCCCCAGCCGTAGCTCCAGCCGAAATATTCACCGGAAATCACCAGGCCAACGGCGATGCCCCATAAGTGCAGGGTGCCCAGGGTGGGTTTGAGTTGTGTGTTCATCGGTGGCTCCCCTCGATAAATAGCAAAAGCGCTGGGGAGAGGGCAGTGCAGTGGGCGTGCCAGTAAGGCAGTCGCGGTCGTAATGGGTCGAATCAGGTCGTATCGGGGATGTTCCACACCGAATTGTGGTATTCGGTGCCCCAGTTCAGCGCCCTGGAGCCACGGCTTGCCGTTATCTCGTGCAGACCTGTGGCACCACCGGCTTCTACAAACGGGCGCCCTTCGAGAAAAGCTCGGTCTGGTCATCAAGGCATTCAAGCAGCGCCGCTTTCCAGTGGGGCTGGCTGATTCCCCAATCACGCTCCAACCGGCTGCAATCAAGTCTTGAATTAAGCGGACGTACCGCTGCCGCTGGATACTCACTGGAGGAAATAGGTAGCAAAGTTGCGCAAGGTTTGCCCTGTCGTTGCAACGTATCGCCGATAGCCTGGGCGAACCCATACCAGGATACCTGGCCTTGAGCGGTCAAGTGATAGGTCCCCCATTTCGCTGTTCCGCGTTGCCACCCTTCGATAAGCGCCAGGGTGCTGGCAGCGATTGAGCCCGTCCACGTTGGGGCACCTATCTGGTCATCCACGACTCGCAACTCGGATTTTTCCTGAAGAAGCCGCTGCATGGTCAGTAGAAAATTGCGTCCATAGGACGAATACACCCAGCTGGTTCGAAGAATCAGGTGCTTACCGTTGACAGCAGAAACGGCTTGCTCACCTGCCAGTTTGCTCTTGCCGTAAACGCCGAGCGGGTTAGGTGCGTCATCTTCGTTGTAAGGCTCGGTTTTATTGCCGTCAAATACGTAGTCAGTGGAGTAATGAATCAGCGGTATATCGAGTGCAAACGCTTCCTCTGCTAAAACGCCAGGTGCTACTGCATTAAGAGCGAAGGCTGCCTCTGGCTCGCTTTCCGCCTGGTCGACGCCTGTGTGTCCAGCAGCGTTGATGATCAGGTCCGGATGGAGGTTTCGGACCGTTTGGCGGATCAACTGCGGCTGTGCCAGGTCGAGTTGGTCGCGCCCCATGACGATCAATTCCCCGACGTTGCGCAGCCGCCGCTGCAGCTCACGGGATACCTGGCCATGTTGGCCGCAGATAAGCACTCTCATGGCCGCAGCCCGACGGAGTTGATCTCCTCTCCCGCTACTTGGGCGAGGTATTGACCGTAGCCGATCTTGCCGAAATAACGGGCGCGCTCAAGCAGCTGTTCGCGGCTGATCCAGCCATTGTGATAAGCGATCTCTTCGAGACAGGCCACTTTCAGTCCCTGGCGATGTTCGATGGTCTGCACGTATTGCGAGGCATCGAGGAGGCTGTCATGAGTCCCGGTGTCGAGCCAGGCGAAGCCGCGACCGAAGCGCTCTACCTGCAAGTCACCACGCTGAAGATAGGCATTGTTGATGTCAGTGATTTCCAGCTCACCACGTGGCGAGGGCTTGACTGCCTTGGCAATGTCGATCACGTCGTTGTCGTAGAAATACAAGCCGGTAACCGCGTAGTTGGATTTTGGCTTCTGAGGTTTTTCCTCAATCGACAAGGCACAACCATTGCTGTCGAAATCGATCACCCCGAAGCGCTCCGGGTCCTTCACCCAATAACCGAACACTGTCGCGCCTGAGGGGCGTTCGGCTGCCCGTTGCAGCTGTGCACCGAAGTACGCTCCGTGGAAGATATTGTCACCAAGAATCAGGCACACCGGATCCGTGCCGATGAACTCTTCGCCAATCAGAAAGGCCTGGGCCAGGCCATCCGGTGACGGTTGGATCGCATAGCTGAACTTGACCCCGAACTGACTGCCGTCCTGCAGTAGATTCCGGTATTGCGGCAAATCCTGAGGAGTGGAAATAACCAATATTTCCCTGATGCCAGCCAACATCAATACCGATATCGGGTAATAGATCATCGGTTTGTCATAAACCGGCAACAGCTGTTTCGATACGCCAAGAGTGATGGGATGCAAACGCGTGCCCGAGCCACCCGCCAATACAATGCCTTTCATTATGCGAGCAGCTCCTTTTTATTGATGAATCCAAGGCGTTCGCCTTGATAACTGCCGTCTTGAACGCGACGGCACCATTCGAGGTTTTCCAAATACCATCTGACCGTTTTCCGCAGGCCGGACTCGAATGTTTCTTGCGGTACCCAGCCCAGTTCCTGCTCGATTTTCCCGGCGTCGATGGCGTATCGCTGATCGTGACCGGGGCGGTCCTGGACGAAGGTGATCAGGTCGGCAAAGTGGGCGATGCCCTCAGGCTTTTGCGGTGCGAGCTCTTCCAGCAACTGGCAGATGCCCCGAACCACGTCGATGTTCTTTTGCTCGTTGTGCCCGCCAATGTTGTAGGTTTCGCCGACCTTGCCCGTGGTGACCACTTTGAGTAACGCCCGAGCGTGATCCTCGACAAATAGCCAGTCACGTACCTGCAGGCCGTTGCCATATACCGGCAGAGGCTTGCCAGCCAAGGCGTTGAGGATGACAAGAGGAATGAGCTTCTCGGGGAAGTGGAACGGTCCATAGTTGTTTGAACAGTTGGTCAGCAGCACCGGAAGGCCATAGGTGCGATGCCAGGCGCGGACCAGATGATCGGACGCTGCCTTGCTGGCGGAGTAGGGCGAGCTTGGGGCGTAGGGAGTGGTTTCCGTGAACAGATCGTCGACGCCGTGCAGGTCGCCATAGACCTCGTCGGTCGAGATGTGATGGAAACGAAAGGCACTTTGCTCCGGCTCGGCAAGGGTTTGCCAATAGGCGCGGGTGGCCTCGAGCAGGCTGTAGGTGCCGACGATGTTGGTCTGGATGAAGTCCGATGGCCCGTCAATGGATCGGTCGACATGGGATTCCGCGGCGAGATGCATGATCGCTTGGGGTTGGAAACGCGCCAGGACCGCGCTGACGGTCGCCTGGTCAACGATATCGGCCTGCACGAATTCGTAGCGACTGTTACTGGCAACGCTGACGAGCGATTCGAGGTTGCCAGCGTACGTCAGTTTGTCCAGGTTGAGGACTTGATGACCAGAGTGCTCGATCAGCTCGCGAATCAGGGCAGAGCCTATGAAACCGGCACCGCCGGTGATGAGGATACGCATATGAGTCCAGCCTTTTCCCAGTAAGTCGATGACGCATGAACCGTAGCTTGTCGGCATGAGTCGGGTAGCGCAATAGAAGTGTCGGCCCGATTCGGGATTTGTAGAGCCTAGTCGATGGGAAAATAAGTGACGCCGTCTGAGGCGGGCTTGCGAGTCCACCCCGATTACCCATTTTTTACAGATTCTTTATCCCCCACCCCCTGCCTCGATCTCGCGCCTTTACACCCTCCCTGCCGACAATCCCCCCACACACGGCACGACGCCGTACCACGGAGAAATCCCATGAGTGTTCTGGACGGGGTGTCATTGCTGCTGGCAGTGGCGCTGTTCATTTATCTGCTGGTTGCGCTGTTGCGCGCGGATCGGAACTAGGAGCGGTTATGCACGGTTATGACTTCGGGCTGATCCTCGGCTTTTTTGCTCTGGTGCTGATTCCGGCACCGTTTCTGGGACGGTTTTACTACCGGGTGATGGAGGGCCAGCGTACCTGGCTGTCGCCGATTCTTGGGCCGGTGGAGCGCGGTTGCTACAAGGTGGCCGGCGTTGATCCGACTGCCGAGCAGAGTTGGCAGAAGTACACCCTGGCCTTGCTCGCGTTCAATCTGGCGGGATTTGTGCTGTTGTTTGCGATCCTGTTGTTGCAGGGTCATTTGCCACTTAACCCGGAAAAGCTGCCAGGCATGGAATGGACCCAGGCCTTCAATACGGCGGTCAGCTTCGCGACCAACACCAACTGGCAGTCCTACAGCGGCGAGGCGTCCCTCAGTTATTTGAGCCAGATGGTCGGTCTGACGGTGCAGAACTTCGTCAGCGCCGCCACCGGCCTGGCCGTGCTGGTGGCGCTGTGTCGTGGGATCGGGCGCAAGTCCGCGGCGACGTTGGGCAATTTCTGGGTCGACATGACCCGTGCCACCCTCTATGGACTGTTGCCGCTGTGCCTGGTGCTGGCGCTGTTTCTGGTGTGGCAGGGCGTGCCGCAAACCTTCGCGCAGTATGTGCACGGGGTGACGATGCAGGGCGTCGACCAGGTGATTCCATTGGGCCCGGCCGCCAGCCAGATTGCGATCAAGCAACTGGGCACCAACGGCGGTGGTTTTTTCGGTGTCAACTCGGCGCACCCGTTCGAGAACCCGACGGCCTGGAGCAACCTGTTTGAAGTCGCGTCGATCATCCTGATCCCGGCGGCGCTGGTGTTCACCTTCGGCCATTACGTCAAGGACCTGCGCCAGAGCCGGGCGATCATCGCCTGCATGCTGGCGCTGTTCCTGATCGGCGGCGCAACGTCGCTGTGGGCGGAATTCCAACCCAACCCGGCCCTTGATCACGCGGCCGTTGAACAGGCCGCGCCGCTGGAAGGCAAGGAGTCACGTTTCGGCACCACGGCCACGGTGCTCTGGTCGGTGACCACCACGGCGGCGTCCAACGGCTCGGTCAATGCGATGCACGACAGCCTCAACCCGCTGAGTGGCATGGTCGCGCTGGTGAACATGATGCTGGGCGAAGTGATTTTCGGCGGTGTTGGCGCCGGGCTCTACGGGATGTTGCTCAACGTATTGATCGCGGTGTTCCTGGCCGGGTTGATGATCGGTCGTACGCCGGAATACCTGGGCAAGAAACTCGGCGCCCGGGAAGTGCAGTTGCTGGTAGTGACGCTGCTGGTGATGCCGGTGAGTGTGCTGGTGCTCGGCGCGATTGCCGCAAGCCTGCCCGGGCCCGCCGCGGCGGTGAGCAATCCTGGCGCTCATGGCTTCAGTCAGTTGCTCTACGCCTACACCTCGGCGGGGGCGAACAACGGTTCTGCGTTTGCCGGTTTCGGCGCCAACACGCCGTTCCATAACCTGATGCTGGGCCTTGGCATGTTGATTGGCCGTTTCGGCTACATCCTGCCGGTGCTGGCGTTGGCCGGCAGCCTGGCGCTGAAGAAAACCGCACCGATCGGCCAGAACAGCTTCCCAACCCACGGCCCGCTGTTCGTGACCCTGCTGACCGTGACCATCCTCCTGGTGGGTGGCCTGACGTTCTTGCCGACCCTGGCCCTGGGGCCGATCGCCGAACACCTGAGCATGGGTTTCTGAGGAACAGATGATGAATATGCCAATGAGCAAAACCGTCGTCGCCAAGGCGCCGGAACAACCGCAAACCCAGCTGTCGGCGCTGTGGCGGCCGGCGCTGGTGCAAGCCTTCGTCAAGCTCGATCCGCGTCAGTTGCACCGCGCCCCGGTAATGCTGGTGGTGGAGCTGACCGCAATCCTCACCACCGTGCTCTGCCTGGTTCCCGACGACGCCGTACCGACTTTCGTCGCTGCGCAGATCGCCCTGTGGCTGTGGTTCACCGTGTTGTTTGCCAACTTCGCCGAAGCCCTGGCCGAGGGTCGTGGAAAGGCCCGTGCCGACAGCCTCAAGGCCGGCAGCGAAGGCCTCAGCGCTCGTCGCCAGACGGCGGACGGCTTTGAAGTGATTCCCGCCACCCGTTTGCGCAAAGGTGACGTGGTGCGTGTCGCCGCAGGGGAAATGATCCCTGGCGACGGGGAAGTGATCGAGGGCATCGCGGCGGTCAACGAAGCGGCGATCACCGGGGAGTCGGCACCGGTCATCCGCGAATCCGGCGGGGATCGCTCGGCGGTCACCGGCAATACGCGGCTGGTCTCCGACTGGTTGCTGGTACGCATCACCAGCAATCCCGGCGAATCCACCCTGGACCGCATGATTGCCCTGGTCGAAGGCGCCAAGCGCCAGAAAACCCCGAACGAAGTGGCGCTGGACATCCTGCTGATCGGCCTGACGCTGATCTTCCTCCTGGTGGTGGTGACGCTGCAGCCCTTCGCCCATTTTGCCAATGGCAGCCTGCCGCTGGTGTTCCTCGTGGCGCTGTTGGTGACCTTGATTCCCACCACCATCGGCGGGCTGCTGTCGGCGATCGGCATCGCCGGGATGGACCGTCTGGTGCGCCTGAACGTCATCGCCAAATCCGGCCGCGCGGTGGAGGCGGCGGGCGATGTCCACGTGCTGATGCTGGACAAGACCGGCACCATCACCTTTGGCAACCGTCGCTGTGCGGCGATCTATGCCGCCCCTGGGGTGAGCGCCAAGGAGCTGGCTGAAGGCGCGTTGTTCGCCTCGTTGGCCGATGATACGGCCGAAGGCAAATCCATCGTCGAGTATCTGCGCGGCTTGCATCCCCAGCCCGAGCCGGCTTTGGACGCGCTGACGGCAGTGCCATTCAGCGCGGAAACCCGATTGTCCGGCGTGGATCATCAGGGGCGCGTCTATCGCAAGGGCGCGGTGGATTCCTTGCTGAGTTTCATCGGCCTGCCACGCAACGAGCTGCCGCCGGTACTGGCGCGGGAAATCGACAAGATCGCCCAGAGCGGCGGCACGCCGTTGCTGGTCTGCGTGGACGGCAGATTGCTCGGTGCCATTCACCTCAAGGACGTGGTCAAGCCCGGGATCCGCGAGCGCTTTGCCGAACTGCGCAAGCTGGGCATCCGCACCGTCATGGTCACCGGTGACAACCCGCTGACCGCTGCCGCGATTGCCGCCGAGGCGGGCGTCGATGATGTACTGGCGGAGGCCACGCCGGAGAAAAAACTGGCGCGCATCCGTCACGAACAGAACGACGGCCGGCTGGTCGCCATGTGCGGCGACGGCGCCAACGACGCCCCGGCCCTGGCCCAGGCCGATGTCGGCATGGCGATGAACGACGGCACCCAGGCGGCGCGGGAGGCGGCCAACATGGTCGATCTCGACAGCGACCCGACCAAGTTGCTGGACGTGGTCCAGATCGGCAAGGAATTGCTGGTAACCCGTGGGGCCCTGACGACTTTTTCCATCGCCAATGACATCGCCAAGTACTTTGCGATTTTGCCGGCGCTGTTCGCCTCGATTTATCCACAGCTCGGCGTGTTGAACGTCATGCACCTGAACAGCCCACAGAGCGCGATCCTCTCGGCCATCGTCTTCAATGCCCTGATCATCGTCGTGCTGATCCCCCTGGCCTTGCGTGGCGTGCGAGTGCAGGCGGCGAGTGCGGCCGCGTTGCTGCGACGCAATCTGCTGATCTACGGCCTCGGCGGGATCGCGGTGCCGTTCGTGGGGATCAAGGCGATTGATCTGTTGCTGACGGGGTTGGGATTGGTTTGAGCCTGAAGACATCCATCACAGATGTATTTTCAACTGAGGATTTGAGATGTTCACCATGATTCGCCCGGCCCTGAGCCTGTTATTGCTGATGACCCTGATCACTGGCGTCGCCTACCCGTTGTTCGTCACCGGCGTGGCACAAATCGCTTTTCCGGAGCAGGCCAACGGCAGTCTGATCCATGATGCCGACGGCAAGGTCCGCGGTTCCCGGTTGATCGCCCAGGACTTCACCGGCGATGCCTGGTTTCATCCGCGCCCTTCGGCCGGCGCCTTCGCCACGGTCGCCAGCGGCGCGAGCAACTTTTCCCCGAGCAACCCGGCGCTGGCCGCCCGGGTCATCGATGACGCCGGCAAGCTGCAAGTGCCCGGCCAGGGACCGGTGCCCCTGGCGCTGCTGAGCACTTCCGGCAGCGGCCTGGATCCGCACTTGCCTCCGGCCGCGATTGCCTATCAACTGGCGCGTGTCGCCGCGGCGCGCAACTTGCCGGTGTCGACGTTGCAGCAGTTGCTTGACAGCCATATCGAGCGGTCCCTGGTGGGCCCGCCCGTGGTGAATGTGCTGGCGCTGAACCTGGCCCTGGAAAACCTGTAAACCCATGTGGGAGCGAGCCTGCTCGCTCCCACAGGGTGTTCATCAAATCTGAAAGAGAGCCAGCATGAGCGACTCCGGCCGCGCCGATGCACTGTTAGCCAACCTGCCACGCAACGACCGTGGCCGCCTCAAGGTTTTCCTCGGCGCCGCCCCAGGCGTGGGCAAGACCTACGCCATGCTGCAAGCGGCCCATACCCGGTTGCGCCAAGGAACGAACGTCATCGCCGCGGTCGTCGAGACCCACGGGCGCGCCGAGACCGAAGCCTTGTTGAATGGCCTGGCGCAGCAGCCGATGGTGCGTTCGGAATACCGCGGCGTGATGCTCGAGGAGATGGATCTCGACGGCCTGCTTGCCGCACGCCCGAGCCTGGCGCTGGTGGACGAGCTGGCCCATAGCAACGCTCCCGGCAGCCGCCATGCCAAGCGCTGGCAAGACATCCAGGAACTGCTCGCCGCCGGTATCGACGTCTTCACCACGGTCAACGTCCAGCATCTGGAAAGCCTCAACGATCAGGTTCGTGGCATCACCGGAGTGCAGGTGCGCGAGACTTTGCCGGACTGGGTCTTGCAGGAAGCCGATGAGCTGCTGCTGATCGACCTGCCACCGCGCGAACTGCTGGAGCGTCTGCGCGACGGCAAGGTCTATGTGCCGGAACAGGCCCGCGCGGCGATCGATGCGTTTTTCACCCAGACCAATCTCACCGCCCTGCGTGAGCTGGCCATGCAGACCGCTGCCGCGCAAGTGGACAACGACCTGGCCCAGGGTTATCGACAACTGGGCCAGTCGGCCCCGGCGGTCCAGGGCCGGTTGCTGGTGGGCGTGGACGCTGATCACCAGGCCGAACGGCTGGTGCGCCACGCCAGCCGGGTCGCCCAGCGCCGGCATCTGCCCTGGAGCGTGGTGCATGTAGACAACGGCACGGCACGGGACGAGTCCTCGCGCCAGCGTCTGCAGAGCGCCCAGCAACTGGCGGAACGCCTTGGCGGCGAGGTGGTGCTGCTGCGGGCGGGAGAGGTCGCCAGGACGCTTATCCAGCACGCGATGCAACGGCGTGCCACGTTGGTGCTGGTGGGGCAGTCCCGCCGGCGTTTGCGCAGGCGCCTGTTCGGCGGCGGCCTGGCTTCGCGATTGCTGCGCGATGCCCGTGGGCTGGAGATCAACGTGCTGGACGGCGATGAAACACCGCCGCCGCCCCGCCTGCGTCCGGGCACCGTCCAGACCGGGTTCGACTATGCGCTGGCGGTGGTGGCTACGCTGGCCGCCAGTGCCCTGGCCTGGGGGATTTCCGGGTTGCTTGCGTTGCCCAATATCTCCCTGGTATTCCTGATGGCGGTGTTGCTGGTGGCGGTGCGCAGCAGCCTCGGCCCGGCGCTGGCCTGTGCGGCGCTGTCGTTCCTGGCGTACGACTTTCTGTTCATCCCGCCGAATTTTTCGCTGACGATCCAGCGCGAAGAAGACGTGCTGACGCTGGTTTTTTTCCTCTTGATGGCCGCCCTGACCGGCAACCTCGCGGCGCGCCAGCGTCGGCAATTGCAGGCGCTGCGCGACACCCAGCAGGAAACCGCTGAGCTGCTCGATCTGTCGCGCAAACTGACGGCCGCGACCGATCGCCAGGCCGTAATCAGCGCCGCCGTGCAGCACCTCAACAGCGAGGGCGATTTGCAACTGTGCCTGCTCAAGCGCGACGCACAGCACGGCTGGCACGTCGAGACGGCCGAACCGTTGACCTTCACCGAGGCCGAGCGCGCTGCCGCCGACTGGTCCTGGCAGCACGATCAGCCGGCCGGCGCCGGCACCGCGACGCTGCCGTCCGGGCGCTGGTGGTGGTGGCCCTTGTCGTCCGAGGGTGGCCCGTTGGGCCTGTTGGGAGTCTGCCTGAAAGACGGCAAGCCGTTGAGCGGTCAACGTCGCCGCTTGCTGGCGGCGCTCAGCCAGCCGCTGGCCCAGGCGCTGGCTCGGGCGCAGCTGGCGCAGGACCTGGAAGCGGCGCGGCTGCACGGCGAAACCGAGCAATTGCGCAGCGCCTTGTTGGCCTCCGTCTCCCATGATTTGCGCACGCCCTTGACTTCCATGCGCGGCAGCATCGACAGCCTGCTGGCGCTGGGCGAGGCGATCCCGCTGCAGGACCGTCGCGAATTGCTCGAAGGCACCCGCGACGAAGCCGAACGCCTGGATCGTTATATCCAGAACCTGCTCGATATGACCCGCCTCGGCCACGGTGCGCTGAAGCTGGCGCGCGATTGGGTATCGCCGGCCGACATCGTTGCCAGTGCGTTGAACCGGTTGCGGGCGGTACTGGCGCCACTGGCGGTCAGCATCGAAGTGCCAACCGGATTGCCGCTGTTGTATGTCCATGCGGCGCTGATCGAACAGGCGCTGGTCAACGTGCTGGAAAACGCCGCGCGGTTTTCGCCGGCCCATGGTCGGTTGCTGTTGAGCGCCGCAGCGACGACCGATGAAATATGCTTCGCCGTGGCCGATGAAGGGCCCGGAATTCCCGAGCCGGAGCGTGAGAAAATCTTCGACATGTTCTACACCGCTGCGCGCGGCGACCGTGGCGGGCAGGGCACCGGGCTGGGGCTGGCGATCTGTCAGGGCATGGTCGGCGCCCATGGCGGGCGGATCAGCGTCGACGAGGGGCTCGATGGGCGCGGCACCTGCATCACCTTGCACCTGCCCTTGCAGGCACAACCGGGCATGGACGATGAAGCCTGACTGGCGCTGCGTTATGCTCTCGCCACTTGATGGAAATGAACGGACCCCATGAGCCAGAACGCGACCCTTTTGGTCATCGATGACGAACCGCAGATCCGCAAGTTCCTGCGGATCAGCCTGACCTCGCAAGGCTACAAGGTGCTCGAAGCCGAGACCGGCGCAGCGGGCCTGGCCCAGGCGGCGTTGAACAAGCCTGATCTTCTGGTGCTCGACCTTGGCCTGCCGGACATGGACGGCCAGCAGGTACTGCGCGAGTTTCGCCAATGGTCTGCCGTGCCGGTGCTGGTCCTGTCAGTACGCGCCAGCGAAGCGCAGAAGGTCGAGGCACTGGACAACGGTGCGAATGACTACGTGACCAAGCCTTTCGGCATCCAGGAGTTCCTCGCCCGGGTGCGCGCGCTCCTGCGCCAGGCGCCGGCGGGCGAGGCACCGTCGGCGGCATTGACGTTCGGCCCGCTGACGGTCGACCTGGCTTACCGCCGGGTCCTGCTGGACGGCGCCGAAGTGGCCCTGACCCGCAAGGAATACGCGGTGCTGGCGCAACTGGCGCGGCATCCAGGGCGGGTCATCACCCAGCAACAATTGCTCAAGGACATCTGGGGCCCGACCCACGTCGAAGACAGCCATTACCTGCGCATCGTCATCGGTCACCTGCGGCACAAACTCGCCGACGACCCGACTCGGCCGCGGTTCATCGTGACTGAGGCGGGCGTGGGGTATCGGTTGTTGGAGGAGGGTGGAGCTTGAGTTTCAAGCCAAGTGCTGTTGTGGCGAGGGAGCTTGCTCCCGCTGGGTTGCGAAGCAGCCCCAAAAACTTCAGACATGATTTTTGCCTGACACACCGAGTGTTCAGGTTTTAGGGCCGCTTCGCAGCCCAGCGGGAGCAAGCTCCCTCGCCACGGGAGTCTTGCGATTGTTAGCTCTGCTCGCTCTCATACCGATCCAGCGTATCGCTGGCTATCTCCCGTCCCAGCGCGATCAGCTCCGGTGCCTTGTAGAACTCGAAGAACCGGCACACCCGTTTTGGCACGTTGATCAGCACATCCGGCGGGTAGCCGGCGATCTTGTATTGGGCCAGCGAAGTCTGCATCACCTCGAAGCTCTGGTTGATCAGATCGAGCAACGAGGCCGGTCCGACGTTATCGATGATGAAAGAGCCGGTGGCGGATTTCGGCGCGCCTTCGATTTCCGGCGCGGCGGCCGGTTGCTGGCCTTCCGGCTCGGCGGAATCAAGCCATGGGTTGATATCGGCCGCCTCGGCCTTCAGCGCTTCCTGTTCCAACAGCAACAGTTGCTCGGCTTGTTTGCGGCGAAACGGCAACCGTGAACCGAGGGAACTGACCAAGGTGTCGAAGCGCCGCCGGAACGCGGCGGGGCGCTGGATCACAGGCAACCGGTATTGTTTCTGGTTGGTGGCGTTGAGGTTGACCGCGATGATCAGGTCGCAATGGCTCGACACCACCGGCACGATCGGCAGCGGATTGAGCAAGCCGCCATCCACCAGCATGCGGTTGCCTTGCATCACCGGGGTGAACAGGCTGGGAATCGCCGCCGAGGCGCGCATCGCCTGGTGCAGGCAACCTTCCTGGAACCAGATTTCCTGCTGGTTGGTCAGGTCGGTGGCTACCGCCGTGTAAGGAATGCGCAGGTCTTCGATATTGAGCTCGCCGACGATCTTGCGGATCTGCCCGAAGACTTTTTCGCCGCGAATGGCCCCAAGGCGAAAGCTGACATCCACCAGCCGTAGCACATCCAGGTAGTCGAGGCTTTCGATCCAGTTGCGGTAGTCTTCGAGTTTGCCCGCCGCGTAGATCCCGCCTACGACCGCACCCATGGAACAACCGGCGATACAGGCGATGTCATAGCCGCGTCGTTCGATTTCCTCGATCACTCCGATATGGGCATAGCCCCGGGCGCCGCCCGAGCCCAATACCAATGCGACACGTTTTGTCATGAGCAGGCCTCTTGTCAAACAGACGTCAACAATGCACTCATCGACGGGCCGGCTCAATCGCTGTGGCGCAGGCGTCGTTTTTTGACACGTCGCAGCAGCATTTGCGTATGCTCGTGCCCACTTGAATATAGCGGCCGCGCCGAGGCACTTTTTGCCGGCGAAACCGTCTTACCAGCACGACTGTTGACCTGACTTGAGGTGTTATCGATGAAAGCCCGGATCTGCCTGCCCCTGGTGGCGTCCCTGATGGTTCTGGCCCTGGCCGGTTGTGCCGGCAAGACCGCTTACCGCGACAGTTGCGGCAGCCAGCTCGACAGCGCGTGGCGCGAACTTGACCTGGCCAAGGCCGAAGGCTTCGCTGGCACCGTCAGCTACTCCAAGGCTCTTTCATTGCTGACCGGGGCCAAGACCCAGCAGCAATTCGAAGCTTTCGAGGGCTGCGCCAAGAAAGCCGAGAAGGCGCGTTTCTACATTCGCGAATCCCGCGCGGGGCGATAAACACAGCGGCGAGCTGCAAGCTGTAAGCAGAAGCGAAACTGCTTTTTCTTGCGGCTTGTGGCTCGAAACTCGAAGCTGCGTACGGAGTACGCCCGATGATTGATCGGCTGGTGGCCCGGATTCTGGGCCTGGAAGTCCGCCTGCTGGCCTGTCAGGCCCGCTTGAATGCTCACACCGACAGCGAAGCTCTGCATGACCTGCGGACCACCGTCCGCCGTCTGCGCAGCCTGCTTCGTCCGCTGCGCGGGTTGCCCGGCGTCGAGCAGTTGGAGACAGCCGCATCGGCAGTCGGCAGCCTGACCACCCCCTTGCGCGACCGTGAGGTGCTGGCAGCTTATCTTCAGCAGCACGGCAAGACCGAGGCCGCGCAACGACGCCAGCTGCAAATGGCCGAGGCCTATCCCGCCGTGGCCAGCAGTCCGGAGTTGGCGCATTTGCTGATGATCCTCGATGCGTTCCCACGCTTCATCCGCGCTGCCCAGCGCCAGGGTCTGCTTGCAGGGTTGCGCAAACGTGTCGAAAAGCGCCTCGACAAACAATGGAAAAAGCTCGGCGAAGCCTTACGCGATCCGGCTCACGACCGCCACCGACTGCGCCTGCTGATCAAGCGCGTGCGTTATGCCATCGAAGCCTATCCCGAACTCGACCGCCTGCCGGAAGCGGCTATGCCCCGACTCAAGGCCGCCCAAGGCGCGTTGGGCGATTGGCATGATTGCTGGCAATGGCTGGCGCGTGCCGAGCAGGAAGCCGACTTGCGGGCCTGCGTACCGGTCTGGCGGATCACCATGGAAAAGGCCGAGGCCAAGTCCGACCGGGTACTCGAAAAGCTAATCGTCAGCTGCTTCGGGAAATCCTGACTTTGCATTTTTTCCTGTGGGAGTGAGCCTGCTCGCGAATAGCGTGGTATCAGTCAACTTGTTCAGGCTGACACACCGCTATTCGCGAGCAGGCTCGCTCCCACAAAGGCTCGCCCTCGCAACAGGATTGGTAGTGGATTCGAAGCCCACGGCTTTTCTGTCAGCCTCTTTGGCCGGAATGAGCGCTGTACTGCCCGCTCGGGATAGTTAATATCCATCATCGTTTTCCCATCTTTTCGAGGTTGCCATGCGCTTTTCCGATTTGATCGATGCCGTGCGTCATCAGCCAGGCGCCGTCACCATTCCACCTGAGTGGGGTCAGGGCCGGGCCAGTTTTGGCGGCCTGGTGGCGGCGCTGCAATACGAGGCGATGCGTGCCCGGGTTCCGGCCGATCGCCCGGTGCGCTCGCTGGCGATCACCTTTGTCGGCCCGGTCGAACCGGATGTCCCGGTCAGTTTCGAGGTCGATATATTGCGTGAGGGCAAGGCTGTTAGCCAGGTGCTGGGGCGCGCTGTGCAGAAAGGCCAGGTGGTGACCGTGGTACAAGGCAGCTTTGGCGCATCGCGAAACTCGGTGGTGGCGGTACAGGCTGATCCCGCGCCACCGTTCAAGGACGTCGAGCAATGCCAGGAACTGCCCTACATCAAAGGCGGGACACCGGAATTCATGCGGCATCTGGCGATGCGCTGGAGCGTCGGCGGCCTGCCGTTTTCCGGTAACAAATCCCGAAGCATGGGCGGCTGGGTGCGCTTGCGTGGTGATGTGAAAGAGGAGTCGCTGAACGAAGGCCATATCCTGGCGCTGGTGGACGCCTGGCCGCCGGCGTTGTTGCCTCACCTGACGCAAATGGCACCGGGCAGCACGCTGACCTGGACCATCGAGTTCGTCCAGCCATTGCTTGAGCTCACGACATTGGATTGGTGCCAGTACCTGGCCGAGATCGAGCACGCCCAGGATGGGTATGGCCATGTCGCGGCGAAGTTCTGGAGCGCCGATGGCCGCTTGATCGCCATGAGCCGGCAGACGGTGACGATTTTCGGCTGAGGCGTTACGGCGATTCAGTGACGGTGGCGATCCCGCCAGGCCCGCCACCATCCGCCGCTGAGGAAAAAGCGTGGGAAGGTCAGGAACTGTTCCACCAGCAGGCGCGACATGGCGTCCTTGCGATCGCTGAAAGGTTCTGAGGCCTGCGCCTCGAGACCGTGGCCGTGGCGCTGCAATCCGAGTGCGGCGAGTACACCGATCACGCCGATGGCGACATCGCCCAGGCTCAGGCTGAAGACGCCCGATACGATCAACAGAAACGCGACAATGAACAGCGGCACCGCGATCAGATGCAACACCAGGTTGGCCGGGTGGCGGTGATTCTCGGGGTAGGCGCGCCATTGCCAGGCCGGAAGGTTGGGGTGACGTTTGCCCATGATGCTTTGTCCTTGAGTCCGTGAAATCCGAATAACCCAAGAATAGGCCGGGCCGGGCAGAGCGGCGAATCACGGTTGGCTATCGTAACGATAGGCGTCATAGGCATAAGGCTGTTGTGAATCTCCGTGTCCTGATGATAAAGACTTTCTTCATGAGCAGAACCCGCTCTCGTGGCGAGGGAGCTTGCTCCCGCTCGGTTGCGCAGCGACCGTAAAATCCTGGGGCCGCTGCGCAGCCCAGCGGGAGCAAGCTCCCTCGCCACGGGAATGTGCAGCAGATCCGGAATTACAGCTTCAACTGCCCAATCGCCTTGTTCAACTCACCCGCCAGCGTCGCCAGCTCATCGCTGGTGGTGGCCGAATCCACGGTCTGGCGCACGGTATTTTCGGTCACGTCGCGGATGCTCACCACCGCCCGATTCATGTCTTCGGCCACCTGGCTTTGCTGTTCGGCGGCGACCGCGATCTGCGTGTTGCTTTCGCGCATCTGCGCCACCGCCTCGGTGATCTGCAGCAACGCGTCGCCGGCCTCGCAAGCCTGTTGCACGCAATCGTCGGCCTTGTGCGAGCTTTCCTGCATGAACTCCACCGCATCGCGAGTGCCTGCCTGCAAGGCTGACACCATGGCGGTAATCTCGTCGGTCGAGGTCTGGACCCGCTTGGCGAGGTTGCGGACTTCGTCGGCCACGACTGCGAAACCCCGGCCCATTTCGCCGGCTCGCGCCGCTTCGATGGCGGCGTTGAGTGCCAGCAGGTTGGTCTGCTCGGCGATGCTGTGGATCACATTGACCACACCGTTGATCTTCTGGCTGTCTTCGGCCAGGCGCTGGATCATCTCGGCGGTCTGCTGCACGCCAGTGGACAGCCCGGTGATCGATTGCTGCACGCGACTGACCACTTGCCGTCCGTTACCCGCCAGGATATCCGTGGTTTTCGACAGGTCGCGGGTGGCGCCGGCGTGCTGGGCGATGTGATAGACCGTGGCGGTCATCTCATTGATGGCCGTGGCGGCCTGATCCGTTTCGCTCTGCTGGCCGAGCATACCCTGGCGCACATCGTTCATGCTCGAAGCCAGGCGCGTCGCACCGCTATCCAGCTGTCGAGCAGTGCTGGCAACGGTGTCCACCACCCGCTGGTAGCCAGCTTGCATGGCATTGAACGCAGCGGCCATCTGGCCCACTTCGTCCTCGCAGGCCAAGGGCACGCGGGCGGACAGGTCACCACTTTTCTCCACGTGCAGCATCACGTCTTTCAACGTGTTGAGCTGACTGAGGAGAAAGCGGATCAATAGCTGCGATGCTCCCAACATCGCCAGCATCAGCACGAATACTGCCACGGCATACTGGTTGAAGCGTTCGCCGAACACCTGGCCCAGGCTGACCCCTCGGACCTGCTGTTCAAGGTGCATGGCATAAAGCACCAACAGCAATGTGGTGACAAAGGCGACCGCATTGACCGCCCAGAATTTGTACTTCAGCGAGATATTGCTAAGCCAGGCACCCATGGAAGGTCTTCTCTGATAGCGGAAACAGTTTTGGCAAGGTGCCAGTATTCTGCTGCTATTCAGGGGGCGGGGTTTTGATGTGGGTCAATGGATACCAGAGAACCCTTGTAGGAGCGAGCCTGCTCGCGAAGGCGATCGATCTACTGCAGATAATCTGACTGACAGACCGCTTTCGCGAGCAGGCTCGCTCTCACAGGGGCCCATTCCGGTCAGGAAATCACCGGCAAGCCGAAAAACGCCCGGGCACACGCCGTGCTGTGGGCCGCCAGGTCTTCCTCGCTTTCGCTCCGGTGCAAGGCGACTTCACGCAATACGTCTGTCAGATAGGCCGGCTCATTGCGACCGTTCTTGGGCTTTGGGCGCAGGGTGCGGGGCAGCAGATACGGGGCGTCGCTTTCGAGCATGAGCCGGCCGCGGGGAATTTCCCGCACCAACGGATGCAGATGTGTGCCTCGGCGCTCATCGCAGATCCACCCGGTAATGCCGATGTGCAAGTCCAAGTCCAGGTAACTGAACAGCGCTTTTTTCTCACCGGTAAAACAATGCACCACAGCGGCGGGCAATCGGTCGCGAAAGTCCCGAAGAATCTCCAGCAGTCGCTGGTCGGCGTCGCGCTCATGGAGAAACACCGGCATTTGCAACTCCACGGCGAGCGCGAGGTGTTCTTCGAGGACTTTTTCCTGCAGCGGGCGGGGCGAGAAATCACGATTGAAATCCAACCCGCATTCACCCACTGCGCGCACACGGTCCTGCTTGAGCAACTCGTGCAAATGCCTGGCGCTGTCAGTTGTCCAGTCGCTGGCGCTGTGGGGGTGGATGCCGGCGGTGGAGAACAGTCGCGTCCCGTCCTCGTCGAGCTGCTGGCACAGTTCGAAGGCCTGTTCGCTGCCCTCGATGCTGGTGCCGGTCAGCACCAACTGGCAGACCCCGGCGGCATAGGCGCGCTCAAGCACCGCCTGGTGTTTTTCGGCGAAACTGGGATTGGTCAGGTTGACGCCGATATCGATGAGTTGCATGGTGCTACCTCGGCCCAAAGGCCGGAAAGCATACCAGAGCTGTAGATTTATAAGAAAAGCCAAGAACTACAATGAGTTGCGGCTGTCTGTTGAGGCCACGAGACAGGTCGGGGTGGTAGGAATGCCATCGCTGTGCCAGTCTTTCGCACTTTTCAGCGCCCCACGGTGCTCTGTTTTGCCGAATCAACCACGGTTTGCCACCGGGTTGGCTCGGCAACATCCTTCCGGAGTGTGGATGGTTCGTCCCCAGGTATTGCTACTGCTGTGTTGTTCGCTGCTGTTGCCAATGGCGGCCGAAGCACGCCTGCCCGGACCGTTGCAGGTGGTGGCGCCGGGCACCGTGCGTGACCTGGCGCAGATCCGCAGCAGCCGGGTACTGAAGGTGCTGGTCAACCAGAGCCGCAACAGCTCCGGTGAAGTCCAGGGCCAGCCCATCGGTGTCGAATACCATCGCTTGCGGGCCTTCGAGCAGTACCTCAATGGTCATGCCCGGGATGGCCAGGAAATCACCCTCAAAATCATTCCCAAGGCCAAGGATCAATTGCTCGGCGCACTGCAGCGCGGGGAAGGGGATCTGGTGGCGCCAGGCGAATTGCTTGAGCCGCAAGCCGGCCATGCGGTGAGCGCCAGTGAGCCGATACGCACCGATGTGCCGTTGCTGCTGGTGGGGATCAAGGGCGAAAAGCGTTATTCGCGCGTGGAGCAATTGTCTGGCAAGACCCTGGCGCTGCCCAACGGCAGTGCGGCGGGGGATGCGGTCAGCCAGATCAACCAGAAGCTGGCGTTGCTCAAGTTGCCGCCGGTGAAAATCGAATGGGTCGATCCCACCCTGGCGGTGGAAGATGTGTTGGAGATGGTCCAGGGCGGGATCTTCCACCTCACCATCGTCGAACAGCCCATCGCCGAACGCTGGGGCAAGATCCTGCCCAAGTTGCGTTTCGACCGCCAGGTGCTCATCGGCGAGCCGAGCGATGAATATTGGTTCGTCCGCCGCGACGCCGCCATGCTGCGGGCGAGCATTGATCGATTCCTCACCACCTATAAAGTCCCCGACAACCAGGACGCTGCATTCCTGCGTATCTACCGACGCTTGTACCAGGTTCACTATCCGCTGGCCCGGGCCAATCGCCAACGCCTGGAAAAACTTCGGCCGGTGCTGCAAAAACATGCCCAGGCCCAGGGCATGGACTGGCTCAACCTGGCGGCCCTGGCGTTCAAGGAGTCAGCCTTGCAACCCAACGCGCGCAGCGGCAGCGGCCCAACCGGCCTGATGCAGATCACGCCGTCCGCGGCCCAGCGGGTCGGGGTCAACAACATCCAGGACCTGGATGCCAATGTGCAGGCCGGCGCCAAATACCTGGCCATGATCCGCCGCAAATTCTTCTCCAGCCCCAAGCTCAACGAGCGCGAACGCATGGCGTTTGTCCTGGCTGCGTACAACATGGGGCCGGAACGCGTCCAAGGCATGCGAGCCGAGGCCCGGCGGCGAGGCTTGAACCCTGACCAGTGGTTTTTCCAGGTCGAGCGAATAGCCATGGAGCAGGTGGGCATGGGCGCCGTCAGCTACGTTAACAGCGTGAACAAGTATTACCTGGCGTTTGATCGAGAGCGTGAATCCCTGGAGCCGCAAGAGCGGAAAGTGGCTTCGACTAAATAATCTAATTTATAGATTGGTCTGGTGGGTTTTTTGCGCTTTTTGCTCACGATTATTTGATTAATATGGCGCCCAACACACACATCTCCCAAGGAATGCACCTCATGAGCACTTTCATCAACAAGGTTCTGTTTTCCCGCGCCGGCTACGGCCTGACTGTCCTGCGCATCGTCGTCGGGGTCATTTTTGCCGCCCATGGCTCGCAGAAACTGTTCGGGCTGTTTGGCGGCTACGGGTTGGCGGGCACGGCGCAATGGATGGACAGCATCGGCCTGACGCCTGGCTACCTGATGGCAACCCTGGCCGGTGGCACCGAGTTTTTCGCCGGGCTGGCCTTGATCATCGGCCTGCTGACGCGCCCGGCGGCTTTGGGTCTGGCCTTCCTGTCACTGGTGGCGATTTTCTCCGTGCACATCGGCAACGGTCTGTTCATGGCCAACAACGGTTATGAGTTTGCCCTGGCTTTGCTGGCCGGCAGTATCGCGGTGTTGATCGAAGGTGCAGGCAAACTGTCAGCGGACAACGCCATCGCCCGTCGATAACTCGCCCAAGACAACAAGGCCCGTCCAGTACGGGCCTTTTTTGTGCGCGTCGATTCTTGACACTGGCCAGTCAGCTTCTCTAGGATGCCGCTCATGCGCCGATTTAAACAGCTACTTGCGGGGCGCCAGGTGACTCATCCAGTCACTGACAGAAGCCGTGAAACAAGGCTTCGAAATACCGCTAAAGCGCTGGTTCGGTGTTGCCTCTCACCTGCCATGCAGACTTTTGAGGCAGAGACACGACACAATGAACGCACCCAGCCCCCTCGTACGTCTGGCGCCGATCACGGCGAACCTGCTGCAACGCAATCCGAAAATTCTCCTGGGCGGTACCCATCAGCCTACGCTGTTGCGTTATCTCGACGGCTGGCCGCGACGCAGCCATGGCCCCGCGGCCTTCCTGATCCAGTTTGTCGAAGACGGTGAGTCGCTGGCGCGTTTCGCCAATGACAGTTTCGACCTGGCGGTAATCCAGTCACCGACGGCGGCGGACGCTGCCGAAATGATCCGGCACTTGACCCGTGTTGCACGGCAGGGGCTGATCACTCGCCGTTGAGGCGAGTCGGGCTACGGATAGCTGATATCGACGATGTAGACGAGCTTTTCTCCGGTTGGCGCCTGGACCCTGACTTCAGCGTCCAGCGCCTTGCCAATCAGGGCGCGGGCCAGGGGCGAGTCGATACTGATCAGGTTCTGCTTCAGGTCCAGCTCGTCAGGCCCGACAATGCGATAGCGCGATTCCTTGCCGTCCTCATCCTCAACGGTGACCCAGGCGCCGAAATACACCTTGTTCGGGTCACTGGGTTTTTCGCTGACGACCTTGAGTGCTTCGAGGCGTTTGGTGAGGAAACGCACGCGACTGTCGATTTCCCTCAGCATCTTCTTGCCGTAGGTGTATTCGGCATTTTCCGAGCGATCACCCTGGGCCGCCGCTTCGCTGACCGACTGGGTCACCTGGGGGCGGCGGACATGCCACAGTTCATGGAGTTCAGCGCGCATCCGCGCTTCACCCTCGGGGGTGATCAGCGCGGTGCCGGCGGTACGGGGTGGACGATAGCGGCTCATGGCAACTTCTGGTGATGGCGAGGCCCGAAGTCTATCAACCCTCGCGCAACACTGTCAGTGGGCTGGCGTTGAGCGCCCGGCGAGTGCCAAATACGCCCGCCGCACCGATCAGCAACGCGCCCACCAGCGGCAATACCAGCAGCCATGGATGCGGATGCCACGGCAAGTCGAAGGCATAACGGTAGAGCACCAGGCTGACCAGTTCCGAACCCAGCGCCGCGAGCAAACCGCTGACCGCACCCAACAGGCCGAATTCGATGCGCCGGGCCTTGGTCAACAGCAACCGCTCGGCGCCCAGGGCACGCAGCAGCGCGCCTTGGCGGATCCTTTCGTCGAGGGTGGCCTGCAAGCCGGAGAACAGCACCGCCATCCCCGCCGCCAGCACAAACAGCAATACGTATTCCACGGCCAGGGTCACCTGGGCCAGGATGCTGCGCAGTTGTTCGAGCAACGCCTCGACTTGCAGGATCGTCACGGCCGGGAAGGCGCGGGACAGGTCGACGATCTGCTGGTCATGGCCGGGAGCCAGATAAAAGCTGGTGAGGTAGGTCGCCGGCAGGTCCTTCAGCGTACCGGGCTGGAAAATCATGAAGAAGTTCGGCTGGAAATTGTCCCAGTTGATTTCCCGCAGGCTGGTGACCTTGGCTTCCCGGTTGAGGCCGCCGACGTTGAACACCAGGCGGTCGCCCAGTTTGATCTTGAGATTCTCGGCCACCTTGCCTTCCACCGAAACCCCCGGGATATCGTCCGAAGGCTGTTGCGGCCACCAGTTCCCGGCCGTGACGACGTTGCCCGCCGGCAGCTCCGCCGCCCAGGTCAGGCTCAAGTCGCGTTGCAGCGCACGGTCACCGGCCGAGTCCTTGGTGACGAACTCCTTGGCCGGCTCGCCGTTGATGCTGATCAGCCGTCCCGGTACCACGGGGTAGAGCGGGGCCGACTGCGCCGACAACGCCATCAGCTTGTCGGTGAAGGCCTGCTTGTCGTTGGGCAGGATGTTCAAGGCGAAATAGTTCGGGGCGTTTTTTGGCAACTGGTTTTGCCAGGTGTCCAGCAACTCGCCGCGCAGCAGCGCGATCAAGGCCATGGACAACAGGATCAGGCCAAACGCCAGGGCCTGGCCGGCTGCCGCCAAGGGATGGCGCAACAGCTGACCGAGTCCCAACCGCCAGGGCAGCGAGGCCCGGGCCAGCATCCGACGCAGGCTCTGCAGCACCAGCAACAGCAGTCCGCCGAGCACCAGTGCGGCAATCACCCCACCACCGAGCAGCGCGAAAGTCAGCACCAGGTCCAGGCTCAGGCGCCACATGATCAGCCCGAGCGCACCGAGGGCCGCACCGTAGACCACCCAGCTACTGGAGGGAATCGGCAACATGTCCCGACGCAGCACGCGCAACGGTGGGACCCGGCCCAGTGCGGCGAGCGGCGGCAAGGCAAAACCCGCCAGTGCCACCAGCCCGGTGCCGATCCCGGCGACCGCCGGCAACAGGCCACCCGGGGGGACGGCGGTGGGTAGCAAGTCATGCAGCAAGGCAAACAATCCCAACTGGGCCACCCAGCCCAGCAGCGCACCGCTGATGCTCGCCAACAGGCCCAGCACGGCCAGTTGCAGGCTGAACAGCACCATGGTTTCCCGGCGCGACAGGCCAAGGCAGCGCAGCAATGCACTGGCATCGAAGCGTCGAGTGGCGAAACGGTTGGCGGAGAGGGCCACGGCAACGCCGGACAGCAGCACCGCCACCAGGCTGGCCATGTTCAGGTAGCGCTCGGCCTTGCCCAGGGCGCCGCCGATCTGGCGATTGCCGTCGCGAGCGTCCTGCAGGCGCTGGTTCGGCTCAAGACCTGGCTTGACCAGGTCGCGATAGGTTTGCAGCGCCGACGCCGGGCCTCGCCACAGGTCGCGATAGCTGACCCGGCTGCCGGGTTGCACCACGCCCGTGGCGTCCAGGTCCTTGAGGTTGATCATGACGCGCGGGGTCAGGCTGTAGAAATTACCGGCGCGGTCCGGCTCATAAGTCAGCACGCGGCTGAGGCGAACGGTCTTGTTGCCGACATCGATGCTGTCACCGATCTTCAGGTCCAGCGCGGTCAGCAGCCGTGCTTCGACCCAGGCCTCTCCGGGGGCTGGTCGTCCACCGGTCTCTTCCGGAGCGAAGGGCGCCGGGGCGCTTTTCAGTTCCCCGCGCAAGGGATAGATGTCATCGGCTGCCTTGACGCTGGACAGCTGGATACCGTTGTCGGTGGCGACAACGCTGGAGAACTCCACCACTCGGGCATGTTCCAGGCCCAGTTCGGTGCCGCTGCGGATCTGCTCCGGGCGGGCAGGGGAGCTGCCCTCGAGCAGCAGGTCGGCGCCGAGAAATTCGGTCGCGCGCATCATCATCGCGCCATTCAGGCGGGCGCCGAAGTAACCGATGGCGGTGCTCGCCGCCACGGCCACCAGCAGGGCGAAGAACAGCACGCGCAACTCGCCGGCGCGGGCATCGCGCAGCAACTGGCGCAGGGCAAGGCTGAACAGGCGCAACAAGGGCAAGCGTGCCATCAAGGCTCCAGGGGCGCGACCATCAGGCCGGCTTCAAGTCGGATCAGGCGCCGGCAGCGATGGGCCAGGCGTTCGTCGTGGGTCACCAGCACCAGGGTGGTGCCGCGTTCCTTGTTCAGCTCGAACAGCAGATCGCTGATGCGTTCGCCGGTGTGGCTGTCGAGGTTGCCGGTCGGCTCATCGGCGAACAGCACGTCCGGCTCGGCGGCAAAGGCGCGGGCAATCGCGACGCGTTGTTGTTCGCCGCCCGAGAGCTGGCGTGGCGAGTGGGTCAGTCGTTGGCCGAGGCCGACCCGTTGCAGCAGTTGTGTGGCGCGCTCCCGGGCATCCTTGCGGCCATCCAGTTCCAGCGGCAGCATGACGTTCTCCAGCGCGTTGAGGCTGTCGAGCAGTTGGAACGACTGGAAAACGAAACCGACGTGTTCGGCGCGAACCCGGGCGCGCTGGTCTTCGTCCAGTGCGCTGAGGGCTTGGCCTGCGAGGGTCACTTCACCGCTGCTGGGCAAGTCGAGGCCGGCCAGCAGCCCAAGGAGCGTGGATTTGCCGGAACCGGACGCGCCGACGATGGCCAGGCTGTCGCCCTTGTTCAGTTCCAGGCTGAGTTCGTGCAGGATGGTCAGTTCACCTTCCGCGCTGGGAACCACTTTGCTAAGGTCCTTCGCGGTGAGAATGCTTGAGCCCATGGAGAATCCGATGCGAGTGTGGTTTTTGAGTGCCGGCCTGGCCTTGATGTGCATGGTCCAGAACGCAGCGGCGGGTACAGTCCTGATCGTTGGCGATAGTATCAGCGCGGCTTTCGGCCTGGATACCCGCCAAGGCTGGGTGTCGTTGCTGGAACAACGGCTCAAGGCCGAGGGTTTCGACGACAAAGTGGTCAATGCATCGATCAGTGGCGACACCAGCGCAGGCGGCCTGGCGCGCCTGCCGACGCTGCTTGCAGCCCATAAGCCGGAGCTGGTGGTCCTGGAGTTGGGAGGCAACGATGGCCTGCGTGGACAGCCGCCAACACAATTGCAACAAAACCTTGCAGCGATGATCGACAGCTCCCGCGCCAGCGGTGCCAAGGTGCTTTTGCTGGGCATGCAGTTGCCGCCGAACTATGGGCGACGCTACACCGAGGCTTTCTCGAAGGTCTACAGCAGCTTGGCCGAGGAGAAGAACGTCCCGCTGGTGCCGTTTTTCCTCAAGGATGTCGGCGGCGTTCAGGGAATGATGCAGGGCGACGGATTGCACCCGTCCGTCGCGGCCCAGGGCAAGTTGCTGGAAAATGTCTGGCCGACGCTGAAACCGCTGCTTTGACGCTTTTCTACAGGCGGTCTTTCGGCTAATGTGGCGCCCCCGATTTGGAGCCCCCGATGCCGCGTCCCGCCTGGTCCCTGTTTGCCTACCAACTGATCGAGCCTGACGAACAGCTGGATCTGTTCGCCTGCCAGGAAGTGCGGGTGCATCTGGTGACCCGGCAGCTGGAGCTCGGCGGCTCGGCCGACCGGACCCTTTGCGGCAGTCTTTTGCCGGCGCAGCCACGCTGGTCGGCCGTCGACCGCAGGATTTTCCAGGACCATCGCCTCTGTTCCTTGTGCCGAGCGATCCTGGAATCGCAGAAGCGCGGTACCTCGCCGATCTGGCCGGAGCTGCGGTTCGAGTTGTGATCCCTTGATCCGACGCCCTTGTGGGAGCGAGCCTGCTCGCGAAGACGGCCGCACGTCGGGCATCCATGCAAGCTGATCCATCGCATTCGCGAGCAGGCTCGCTCCCACGGGATTGCGCTCCCGTCCAGACTGCTACACATCGGACGCTTCGGCGCCGCTCTCCCCGAAATAACGGGACGCAGTGTACAATCGCGTTTTCATACCCTCTGTTCGATCTGCGAAGGATTTCCCGGATGTTGCCGCGCTTGCCTGCCGTCGCCCGCTGCCTGTCTCTTGCCGCCCTGTGTATGGCGGGGCCCGTTGCTGCATTGGAGTTGCCTCTGCCGCCACCGGGTGAAGACATCATCGGCCAGGTGCAGGTCATCAAGGCCAAGTACGAAGACACCTTCGCTGACCTGGGCACCACCTATGACCTGGGTTACACCGAGATGGTCGCCGCCAACCCGGGCGTTGACCCGTGGTTGCCGGGTGCTGGCACTGAAATCGTCTTGCCGACCCGTTTTATCCTGCCACCGGGCCCGCGCGAAGGCATCGTGATCAACCTCGCGGAATACCGTCTCTATTATTTCCCCAAGGGGCGGAACGTGGTTTACACCTTCCCGCTGGGAATCGGTCGCGAAGGTTGGGGCTCGCCCATCGCCCACACCAGCATCATCGCCAAGACGCCAAACCCGACGTGGACCCCGCCGGCCTCGATCAAGGCTGAACATGCCGCCGACGGCGATCCCTTGCCGAATGTGGTTCCGGCCGGCCCCGATAACCCGCTGGGCCCGTTCAAGTTCACGCTGGGAACGCCGGGTTACCTGATCCATGGCTCGAACAAGAAATTCGGCATCGGCATGCGTACCAGCCACGGCTGCTTCCGGATGTTCAACAACAACGTGCTGGAGATGGCCGGCATGGTGCCGGTGGGGACTTCGGTCCGGATCATCAACGACCCGTACAAACTGGGCCTGAGTGGCGGCAAGGTTTACCTGGAAGCCCACACTCCGCTGGACGACAAGGGCAACCCGTCGGTGGTGGACAAACACACCGCGGTCATCAACGCGATGCTCAAGCGTGAGGACATCACCAGCAACTTGCGCATGAACTGGGATGTGGTGCGTGACGTGGTGGCCGCTGAAGACGGCCTGCCGATAGAGATCGCTGTTCCGAGTGCCTCGGCACCGATGGTATCGAGCGCGCCGATCGACCTGACGCAATAGGGCGACGCGCCAACCTGACCCGCCCACATCCAAGGATGTCGGCGGGTTTTTTATCGCCGGGGAAAACGCCGGGCAATAAAAAAGCCGACCCAGTAATGGGTCGGCTCGATAACAATCCCGAAGGACTATTACTTGCGGCTAGCTTTTTCCAGCATGCGCAGAGCACGCTCGTTAGCTTCGTCAGCAGTCTGTTGTGCTTTTTGAGCAGCAGCCAGAGCTTCATCAGCTTTGCGGTAGGCTTCGTCTGCACGAGCTTGGGCGCGAGCTGCTGCGTCTTCGGTGGCAGTCAGACGTGCTTCGGTTTCTTTCGATGCGCTGCTGCAACCGGTAGCCAGAACTGCGGCCAGGGCCAGAGCAGAGAATTTCAGAACGTTGTTCATCGTGTTCCCCTTCAAAGGACTTTCTATTTAGTGACTGTCTCCCCAGAGTGAGGAGTTAGCCGGCGTACATACTACTCATTACTTGTAGTAAGTAAACTGACGTAGCGCAAGAAGCAAAAAAATTGTAGGCGGTGATTCTTTTTCAAGCAACTTTTCCGAGCGGTGTTTGAAAAATATCCAGCGCCAAGCCCCGGAATGGAGCACGGCGATGAAGAAAAGTTCCGTTGACGCGACAACTCACAGGCCTGCGCTAAAGTCGCTGTTTATTGATTCCCTTAGAGTTTTGTTCATTTTTTGTGCAATCGTCCCGGCATCTTTTTATTGCCGGTGACGGTGACTTTAACAATCGGCGCTCGTCCAAGACTCAACAACTGGCGATGTTCACCTATTGCGCCTTGGGCGACTACCGCGCGACCGTGTCGCTCAATCGATAAACCCGTCGAGGTTTAACACCTCGGTGACAGGCGTGCCTTGAGCATTTGCGTCATTGGTGCCTACTATTCACGACGTGCTCGGGTTTGAGCGATTGGTTTTTTGCGCTCGGTGACCAGGCAGGCACGGGGTGGCGTAGATGTTCCTTCGCCGGAAAAACATCGGTAAGGTAGGGGTCGGCATTCAGACCCGCGAGGAGTAGTGATGAGCGAGGCGGTTTCCATCCACCATGACCAGGCTGGTCATCAGTTCGAGACCATTGTGGACGGTCATCGTGCCTATCTGACCTACATGGACCTGGGCAAACAGACCCTGGACATCTATCGCACCTTCGTGCCTAACGCGCTGCGTGGCAGGGGGATTGCTGCGAAGTTGACCGAAGAGGCGTTGAAGTACGCTGAAGAAATGGGCTACACGGTGATCCCGTCCTGCTCCTATGTGGAGCGCTACATGGAGCGGCACCAGCGGCACGCGGCGAAGCTCTGACGCAATGATTCCCGATAAAAAAACGCCGGACTGAGAAGCCCGGCGTTTTTTTATGTGTTGATGTTTGGTGGATAAAGCCCGATCAGCTGCGCTGACGCTTTGGCAGCACGTCCTTGAGTTTGGCGTGCATGCCGCGCAGGGTCTTCTCGGTGGCGCTCCAGTCGATGCAGGCATCGGTGATGGAGACGCCGTACTGCAAATCGGCAAGGTCCTTCGGAATCGCCTGGCAGCCCCAGTTCAAGTGGCTTTCGACCATCAGGCCGATGATCGACTGGTTGCCCTCGAGGATCTGGTTGGCGACGTTTTCCATCACCAGCGGCTGCAATGCCGGATCCTTGTTGGAGTTGGCGTGGCTGCAATCAACCATGATGTTCGGCTTGATGTTCGCCTTGTTCAGCGCCTGCTCGCACAGCGCGACGCTGACCGAGTCATAGTTCGGCTTGCCGTTGCCGCCACGCAGCACGACGTGGCCGTAGGCGTTGCCCTTGGTGGTGACGATCGAAACGCCGCCTTCCTGGTTGATGCCCAGGAAACGGTGAGGACTGGACACCGATTGCAAGGCGTTGATCGCCACGGTGAGGCCGCCGTCGGTGCCGTTCTTGAAGCCCACTGCCGATGACAGGCCGGAAGCCATTTCGCGGTGGGTCTGGGATTCGGTGGTGCGCGCGCCGATGGCCGACCAGCTGATCAGGTCCTGCAGGTATTGCGGGGAGATCGGGTCCAGGGCTTCGGTGGCGGTGGGCAAGCCCATTTCGGCCAGGTCCAGCAGCAACTGGCGACCGATGTGCAGGCCATCCTGGATCTTGAAGGAGTCGTCCAGGTAAGGGTCGTTGATCAGGCCTTTCCAGCCGACGGTGGTCCGGGGCTTTTCGAAATACACCCGCATCACCAGGTACAAGGTGTCGGAGACTTCCGCCGCGAGCACTTTCAGGCGCTCGGCATATTCATGGGCGGCCTTGATGTCATGGATCGAGCAGGGCCCGATGACCACGAACAGGCGATGGTCGGTGCCGTCGAGAATGTTGCGGATGACTTCCCGGCCCTTGGTCACGGTGCGCAGTGCAGCATCGCTCAGGGGGATATCGCGCTTGAGCTGGTCAGGCGTGATGAGGGTCTCGTTGGAGGCGACGTTAAGGTCATTGATCGGTAAATCAGCCATCGTGTTACTCGTCAGGTCACGGGTGCCGGCCGCCAGCGATCCCCGCGCGGCGGTGCACAGCGGATTTAAGCGCGGCGGGGAGCCGAACCTTAGCGCGTTAAGAGGTGGCTCGACAATGGGCAGGGGCGGGTTTACTCCCCTATTTTCCGGGTAACCGTGATCGGGTCGGCCCGCGAAGGATTAGGTAACCGGGTGTAAGGACGTTTGCATGCCTGGCCGCTCGCGCTGATAGTGTGCAGGGATTGTTCACCAGAGGAGTCGTGTGATGCAGGCAGGCGGTAAACCGAGGATCGGGGTGATCGGCACAGGCGCGATTGGCGGGTTCTATGGCGTGATGCTGGCTCGTGCCGGCTACGACGTTCACTTTCTGCTGCGCAGCGAATTTGCCGCCGTGGCCGAGGCTGGCCTGCGGGTCGACAGCGCGGTGCATGGCGCGCTGACGCTCCAGCCGGCCCAGGCCTATCGCTCGGCGGCCGACATGCCGCCTTGCGACTGGCTGCTGGTCGGTGCCAAGACCACCAGCAATGCCGACCTGGCCCCAGCCATCATCCAGGCCGCGGCCGACGGCGCGAAAGTCCTGTTGCTGCAGAATGGCCTCGATGTCGAAGAGGAACTGCGACCACTGTTACCCGATTCACTGCACCTGCTTGGCGGCTTGTGCCTGATCTGCGTCAATCGGGTCGGCCCGGGCGTCATTGCCCACCAGGCGCTCGGGGCAATCAACATCGGTTACCACAGCGGTCCAGGGACGGATCAGGCCGCACGCATGGCGATCGTCGAGGAGGGAGCGGGGCTGTTCCGGGCAGCGGGCCTGGATTCCCAGGCCATGCCAGACCTCGGGCAGGCACGCTGGCAGAAACTGGTGTGGAACGTGCCCTATAACGGCCTTTCGGTTCTGCTCGGCGCGAGCACCACGCCGCTGATGGCCGACGACCACAGTCGTGGACTGATCCAGGCGCTGATGGCTGAAGTGGTGCGTGGCGCACAAGCCTGCGGTCATGAGATCGCGCCAGGCTACGCGGAATATCTGTTCACGATGACCGGAAAAATGCCCGACTATTGGCCCAGCATGTACCACGACTATTCCCAACGGCGCCCGTTGGAGCTGGAGGCGATCTACGCTCGGCCATTGGCGAGGGCCAGGGCGGCGGGGTGCGAGTTGCCGAAAATCGAAGCCTTGTATCAGGCGCTGGCGTTCATCGATCGACGCAACCGCTGATCGGACGAAACGGGGGAAGCATGGCAAACAATATCGATGACAGGCTGGTGCTGGCGATTTCGTCGCGAGCGCTGTTCGACCTGAGCGAAAGCCACAAGGTTTACCTGTCGGGGGGCGTCGAAGCCTATCGGCAATACCAGATCGAACACGAGGATGAAGTCCTTGAACCGGGGGATGCCTTCGCGCTCGTGCAGAAACTGCTCAACCTCAACGAGCACCTGGGCCGTGCCCGCGTCGAGGTCATCCTGGTTTCGCGTAACAGCGCCGACACCGGCCTGCGGGTATTCAACTCGATTCACCATTATGGACTGGCGATTTCCCGTGCCGCGTTTGTCGGCGGTCGCAGCCCATACCCGTACCTCAAGGCTTTCGGCTGCGATCTGTTCCTGTCCACTCACGCTGAAGATGTACGCAATGCCCTGGATGCCGGATTTGCCGCGGCGACGATCCTTTCGGGCGGTGCCAGCCGCGCCGCCAGCGAAGAGCTGCGCATTGCCTTTGACGGCGACGCGGTGTTGTTTTCCGACGAGTCTGAGCGTGTCTATCAGGCTGGTGGCCTGGAGGCGTTCCAGGCCAGCGAACGCCAGGCCGCGCGCGAGCCGCTGCGAGGAGGGCCGTTCAAGGGGTTCCTGGCGGCGCTCAATGCGCTGCAACGCGAATTCCCGGAGGACGCCTGCCCGATCCGGACCGCGCTGGTCACCGCCCGTTCGGCGCCGGCCCATGAGCGGGTCATCCGCACGTTGCGCGAATGGGACATCCGCCTGGACGAGTCGCTGTTTCTCGGCGGCCTGACCAAGTCCGCCTTCCTCGAAGCCTTTGCCGCCGACGTGTTTTTCGACGACCAGACCGGGCACTGCGAACTTGCCCGGGAAGTGGTCGCCACCGGGCATGTGCCCCACGGCATCAGTAACGAAGTGAAGCCCTGAGCGCCCGTTCCCCGGGGCGCTGCTAAGCTGAATCAATCTCCGCCATCCTGGCACTCGAGGAGGTCACATGATTCGTTCGATGCTGTATGCCACGGACCTGGGGCTGTACGCCCCGTATGTGATGCAGCATGCCTTGGCGTTGGCACGGACGTTTGAAGCCGAGTTGTATGTGGTGCATGCGGTAGAGCCGATGGGGCTGTTCGCCGAATCGGTGTTGCAGAGCTATCTCGACGAGCAGGCGTTGAACGAATTTCATCGCCAGGGTCTGAGTACGGTGATGGCTAACATCGAGCAGCGGGTCCTCGACAATTTTCGCGAAGAGTTGGGCGAGGGGCAGCAGGACCTGAAATTGATCAAGTCGGTTCGGGTGTTCCAGGGCGACCCCTCCCAGGTCATTCTTGAACAGGCTGCGAAACTCTCCGTCGATTTGCTGATCGTAGGCAGTCATTGCCAGGGGGCGAGCGGCGAGACGCCGTTGGGCAGGACCGCCGCGCGGGTATTGCAGTTATCCCGCGTGCCGGTCTACCTGGTGCCGCTGGTCCAGCGCAGGCGCCAGGGCGAAGCTTGAGGCTAAATGATGGCTTTTTATAAAAAGTTCTAGATTTATTGGTGCGACCATTCATATAGTTATATACACCGTCGCTGATGCCCGTGACGTCCAACTGCTTTGAGGGATACATATGAAGCTTCAACAACTGCGCTACATCTGGGAAGTGGCGCACCACGACCTCAACGTTTCCGCAACCGCTCAAAGCCTCTACACGTCGCAACCTGGCATCAGCAAGCAGATCCGCCTCCTGGAAGACGAGCTCGGCGTCGAAGTCTTCGCCCGCAGCGGCAAGCACCTGACTCGCGTCACTCCCGCCGGTGAACGCATCATCACCACCGCCGGCGAGATCCTGCGCAAGGTCGAAAGCATCAAGCAGATCGCCCAGGAATTCTCCAACGAGAAAAAAGGCACCCTGTCCATCGCGACCACCCACACTCAGGCGCGTTATGCCTTGCCGCCGGTCATCAGCAATTTCATCAAGCAATACCCGGACGTGGCGCTGCACATGCACCAGGGGTCGCCGATGCAGATCGCCGAAATGGCCGCTGACGGCACCGTCGATTTCGCCATCGCCACCGAGGCCCTGGAGCTGTTCGGGGACCTGGTGATGATGCCGTGCTATCGCTGGAACCGCTGCGTGGTCGTACCTCAGGGGCACCCGCTGACCAAGCTGCCGAAGCTGACCCTCGAAGCGCTGGCCGAATACCCGATCGTGACTTATGTGTTCGGTTTCACCGGTCGTTCAAAACTCGACGAAGCCTTCAGCCATCGCGGCCTGACCCCGAAAGTGGTGTTCACCGCTGCCGACGCCGACGTGATCAAGACCTACGTGCGTCTCGGACTGGGCGTGGGCATCGTCGCGAAGATGGCGGTCGACACCAAGCTCGACAATGACCTGGTGGTTCTGGACGCCAGCGAGCTGTTCGAATCCAGCGTGACCAAGATCGGTTTCCGCCGCGGTACGTTCCTGCGCGGATTCATGTGCGATTTCATCGAGAAATTTGCCCCGCACCTGACTCGGGAAGTCATGGCCAAGGCCATCCAGTGCCACAACAAGCAGGAACTCGAAGAACTGTTCGACGGCGTCGAACTGCCGGTGCATTAAGCAGACCTCTAGATCGCCTCGGTGACAGCGAACTGTTGCCGGGCGCCTGCCACGACGATCTCCACTTCATCCCCTTCGAATTTGCCCAACAGGCCTCGTCCCAGTGGTGAGCGAGGGGTGATGACGGTAATCGGCTGCCCCACCAGCGAGACCTTCAGCCCCGCCGCGTCGGGTCCCAGGAACAGCCACTGCTGGCGACCCTCCTTATCTTCCAGCCCGATCAATGTGCCGACCTGGATGCCGCGTTCTTCATCGTAAGGTCTCAGCGCCAAGTTCTGGCAGAGCACCAGTGCCTGGCGGATTTCCTCCACGCGCCTGGCTTGCCCGGCCGCAAGGTACGAAGCCTCCAGGCCCAGGGTGTCGTATTTGTTTTCGGCGATATTTTCCTCGTGGGTCGCGGTTTCGTAGGCGGTCTGCGCGGCGCGTTCGGCGATATCGAGGTCAATCCTGAGCTTGTCGAGAATCAGTTGGTGGACGGTCTGTTTGTTCATGTTCATTCGCAGTATTGCAGGACATTGGCGCGGCTTTTCTCGCTAGGCGCGTTCTGGTCCTGTTGGAGCCAGAATTGACACTTGGGGTTGGACAGGTTGCGAGGGTTGCTGCGGGCCTGGTCGAGGGCCTGGCGTTGCTCGTTCTTCTGCAGGTTCTGTTGATACTGCTCGAACATTGGTGTTGGCGTTGGGGTCGGCTCCGGGGCTGGCGGTGCTGCGGGCGGCTGCGCCAATTGATGAACCGCGGCGGCCACCGGGGCCAGTTGCTCATCGAACAGAAACCTGGACAGCAGCCATCCCGTCAGCACGATGGCAAGGAATCCCAGCCACAAACCCAAGGCGATGCCCAGCGTCAGTTGCAACGTTGTGAGGCGGGGAGAGGAGTGGTCGGGCATGTCTGCTTCCTGGCGATGAACATGGAGGATGCGTTGATTGTCGCATGAAGATTAATCGCCGTCGGCCCTTCTGCTTCACGGCTTTAATGCGGGACAATCAGGCTTTGCCACAGGGAGTCGGGAATGACTGTGCGTTGGGATATTTTTTGCACCGTCGTCGATAACTATGGCGACATCGGCGTCACCTGGCGCCTGGCTCGGCAATTGGTCGCCGAGCATCAATGCGCGGTGCGGCTGTGGGTCGACGACCTGCGCGCCTTCGAGCGGTTATGTCCGTCTATCGATGTCACGCTGACCGAGCAATGGCAGCAAGGCGTACAGGTGCGTCACTGGCCCAAGGACTGGCAGCCCACCGAAGCTGCCGATGTAGTGATCGCCGCATTTGCCTGCCAGTTGCCCAGCGCCTACATGGACGCGATGGCCGAGCGTCCGGCGGCGCCTTTGTGGATGAATCTCGATTACCTGAGCGCCGAGGACTGGGTGATCGGTTGTCACGGTTTGCCGTCGGTGAAGTACAAACATGTGCAGAAATATTTCTTTTTTCCGGGCTTTCAGGAGGGCACCGGTGGCTTGCTGCGTGAGGCCGGCTTGTTGGAGCGCCGTCGAGAATTTCAGCAGGATGGCGAGGCACAAAGGGCTTTCCTGCAAGGATTGGGCGTCGAGCGCGAGTCCGGGGCGCGGCTGATTTCGCTGTTTGCCTATGAGAACGACGGTTTGGCCAGCTGGTTTGATGCGCTGGCGGCGGATGCTCGTCCGTCGCATGTGCTGGTTCCGGAAAGCCGCATCCTCGCCGATGTGCAGCGTTGGATTGGTATCGACGGCCTGAAAGCCGGTGCCGTGCATCGCCGTGGCGCCCTGACCGTGCAGGTGCTGCCTTTCGTGCGCCAGGATGAATACGACCAACTGTTGTGGTGCTGTGATTTCAACGCCGTGCGTGGCGAAGATTCCTTCGTACGCGCGCAGTGGGCCGGCCGGCCGCTGCTCTGGCATATCTATCAACAGGAAGAAGACGTCCACCTGGAAAAACTCGAGGCGTTTCTCCGCTTGTATACCGAGGGGCTCCCGGAGGCTGCGGAAAAAGCGATCAGCGGTCTCTGGCGGGCCTGGAACGCCGGCCAAGGCGTGGCAGAGCACTGGAGCGCCGCCTGCGAGCAACACCAGGTGCTCGCCGAACATGCCCAGGCGTGGTGCCAGAAACAGGCCTCTCGAGCCCATCTTGCCACGGCGCTGGTGAAGTTTTACCGAAATTGGATATGATACGCGGCCTAGATTTTTGTAAATCCCATCCAAATTCGGATATTCGCAATGAAAACTGGTAAAGAACTCAAACCCGGTACCGTGATTCGTATCGACAACGATCCTTGGCTGGTTCAGAAAGCTGAATTCACCAAGTCGGGTCGTAACAGCGCGATCATGAAGACCAAGCTGAAAAACCTGCTGACCGGCTACAAGACCGAAACCGTCTACGGTGCGGACGACAAGCTGGACGACGTGATCCTGGACCGTAAAGAGGCGACCCTGTCTTTCATCAGCGGCGATACCTACACGTTCATGGACACCACTGACTACACCATGTACGAACTGAACGCCGAAGACATCGAAAGCGTCCTGCCATTCGTTGAAGAAGGCATGACCGACGTCTGTGAAGCCGTATTCTTCGAAGAGCGCCTGGTTTCCGTGGAACTGCCGACCACTATCGTGCGTCAGGTTGACTACACCGAAGGCTCCGCTCGCGGCGACACTTCCGGCAAGGTCATGAAGCCTGCCAAACTGAAGAACGGCACCGAACTGTCGGTCGCTGACTTCATCGAGATCGGCGACATGATCGAGATCGATACCCGCGAAGGCGGTTCCTACAAAGGCCGCGCCAAGTAAGCGAAGCCTTCTGTATGAAAGAAAAGCCCGACCATTGAGTCGGGCTTTTTCATTTGGTGCACTGGGGCAGTATCACTTCAGGTGTTGCTTGAGTTCCTGAGACACCTGCAACATTGCCGAGCGCACCGCCGGCACCTGGCTCACTACGTTGAGCAAGCCATAGTCGTGGATCATGCCGTTGTAGCGCACTGCTGTAACGGGCACGCCTGCCGCATCCAGTTTGCGGGCGTAGGCTTCACCTTCGTCGCGCAGCACATCAGCTTCGGCGGTCTGCACCAGCGCCGGCGGCAGGCCCTTGAGCTGTGCGGTGGTTGCCCGCAATGGCGAGGCATAGATCTCGTTACGCTGCCCGGCGTCGGTGGTGTAGTTGTCCCAGAACCACTTCATCATGTTCTTGCTGAGAAAGTGCCCTTCAGCGAACTGGTTGTAGGACGCCGTCTCGAAGCTAGCGTCGGTCACTGGCCACAACAAGGCCTGGAAGCGGATCGCCGGCGTACCCTTGTCCTTGGCCATCAGCGCGACGACCGCCGCCATGTTGCCGCCGACGCTGTTGCCCGCTACGGCCAGGCGCTTGCCATCGACATTGATCTGTTTGCCATTCTCGGCCACCCACTTTGTCGCGGCGTAGGCCTAGTTGATCGCTACCGGGTAATGCGCCTCGGGCGATGGTGTGTAGTTGACGAACACCGCAACGGCACCCGAACCCGCCACCAGATCCCGAACCAGTCGTTCATGGGTGGGGAAATCGCCCAGTACCCAGCCACCGCCGTGAAAGAACATGAACGCGGGCAGCTCACCCTTGACCCCGGCCGGACGAACGATGGTCAGACTGATCGACTGGCCATCGACCTGGATGGTTTTCTCGCTGACGTCGGCCTTGGGCAGCGTCAATTTCACCCCCGCCTGGGCGCCGACCAGTACGGCACGGGCATCTTTTGGCGACAACTGCTCCAGCGGTTTGCCGGTGCCGGCATTCAGTGCGTCGAGGAACGCCTGGGTGTTGTGCTCGACGATGCCGTCGGCGAAGGCGTTGCTGATGCTCAGGGCGAGAAGGGTGCCGGTCAGGGCTTTGCTGAAGGTGTTCATGTGAGTCTCCTTGAAGGTCGGTCCGGGGTAGGGGATTTAGACGGTTACGTGCAGGCGAACGTCAACGTTGCCGCGGGTGGCGTTGGAGTACGGGCAAACCTGGTGAGCGGCTTCCACAAGGCTTTGGGCGTCGACCTGGTCAAGACCTGGCAGGCTGATGTGCAGGTCGATGTCGAGACCGAAACCACCGGGGATCTGGCCGATGCCGACGTGAGCGGTGATCGAGGCGTCGTCCGGGATCTTGCGTTTGCTCTGGCTGGCGACAAATTTCAGCGCGCCGATGAAGCAGGCCGAGTAGCCGGCGGCGAATAGTTGCTCTGGGTTGGTCGCAGCACCGCCCGCACCGCCGAGTTCCTTGGGCGTGGCAAGTTTGACGTCGAGGATGTTGTCGCTGGAGATGGCACGACCGTCACGGCCGCCGGTGGAGGTTGCGATTGCGGTGTAGAGAGTTTTCATGGTGGACGCCTCGTTTTATGGTTGGTTTGTTGCGCTAAATGCTTGTGCGCTAAGTAGGTGTGGAGAGAATGTAATGCGCATGTATTTTGCGCGCAAGATAAATTTTTGAGATGAGTCTGAACAGATCAACCCTGGATGGCTGAAAGCCTTGTTTTAGAGCGGTTTAGGGGGGCTGAATTTTTTTGATGTGCGAGGTCTGGCAGGCCGGCCGGCGCCTTCGCGAGCAGGCTCGCTCCCACAGGGGATTGGTGGTGGCCACGGATTTTGTGACTAGTAAAAGGCCAATGTGGGAGCGAGCCTGCTCGCGAAAGCGGTGGTTCAGTTGGCGGCGATGCCGGAGGTGCCGGCGCCTTCGCGAGCAAGCTCGCTCCCACAGGGGATTGGTGGTGGGCACAAGATATTGTGATCACTGGTGTTCAATATGGGATTGGTGATATGCACAGTTTTTTTGACCAATGAAGGTCAATGTGGGAGCGAGCCTGCTCGCGATAGCGGTGGTTCAGTTGGCGGCGATGCTGGAGGTGCCGGCGCCTTCGCGAGCAGGCTCGCTCCCACAGGGGATTGGTGGTGGCCACGGATTTTGTGACCAGTAAAGGTCAATGTGGGAGCGAGCTTGCTCGCGAAAGTGGCATAGCAACACCGCTGACGCGACAACTACCTTGAAAAACGCCGCTCGCTCCCACAGGGGGTTGGTGGTGGCCACGGATTTTGTGACCAGTAAAGGTCAATGTGGGAGCGAGCCTGCTCGCGAAAGCGGTGGTTCGGTTGGCGGCGATGCTGGAGATGCCGGCGCCTTCGCGAGCAGGCTCGCTCCCACAGGGGGGTGGTGGTGGTCACGGATTTTTTGACCAGTAAAGGTCAATGTGGGAGCGAGCCTGCTCGCGAAAGCGGTGGTTCAGTTGGCCGCGATGCTGGAGGTGCCGGCGCCTTCGCGAGCAGGCTCGCTCCCACAGGGGGTTGGTGGTGGCCACGGATTTTGTGACCAGTGAAGGTCAATGTGGGAGCGAGCCTGCTCGCGAAAGCGGTGGTTCAGTTGGCCGCGATGCTGGAGGTGCCGGCGCCTTCGCGAGCAGGCTCGCTCCCACAGGGGGTTGGTGGTGGCCACGGATTTTTTGACCAGTAAAGGTCAATGTGGGAGCGAGCTTGCTCGCGAAAGCGGTGGTTCAGTTGGCGGCGATGCTGGAGGTGCCGGCGCCTTCGCGAGCAAGCTCGCTCCCACAGGGGATTGGTGGTGGGCACAAGATTTTGTGACCACTGGTGTTCAATGTGGGATTGGTGGTATGCACAGATTTTTTGACCAATAAAGGTCAATGTGGGAGCGAGCCTGCTCGCGAAAGCGGTGGTTCGGTTGGCAGCGATGCCGGAGGTGCCGGAGCCTTCGCGAGCAGGCTCGCTCCCAGAGGGATTGGTTGCGTCAGAAAATCAAAGGCTGTCCTGCAAATGCCCGCGCAGTTCCTGCAGGTCATGTTGCAGTTTTTTCAGTTGTTCCAACGTCTGGCCGCTGGCGGCGAGGATGCATTGGGGGATGTCGAGGGCCTTTTTCTGCAGGGCGCGGCCCTGTTCGGTCAGCTCGACAATGACCACGCGTTCATCTTCACGGCTGCGGGTGCGACTCAACAGGCCTTCGGCCTCCAGGCGCTTGAGCAGCGGGGTCAGGGAGCCAGGGTCGGTGAGCAGGCGGTTACTGATTTCGCCGACGGTCAGCCCGTCTTGCTCCCACAACACCATCATCGCCAGGTACTGCGGATAGGTCAGGCCCAACGCCTGGAGCAGGGGCTTGTAGACCTTGGTCATCAACAGCGACGTGGAGTGCAGGGCGAAGCAGACCTGGTTTTCCAGCAGCAGGGCTTCGCAAGGGTCGGGGGTGTCGTGTTGGGTAGTCATGGCAAAACCTTTCATCAATGATCGTTACGAATCTAGCGGACAAACCTTTAATGCACCAGATAATTCTGACGTATTGCTCAGCCGTTACGTTTCCTGGTGACCGCCAACTGGGTAGGATAGGCGCCCTGATTAAGGGGAGAGTCGTCTGTGATCGAGGTCATGCTGTATTTGCTGTTGGGCGCCGCGCTGGGCACTTTGGGGGGATTGTTCGGCATTGGTGGCGGGCTGATCGCGATTCCAGTGCTGGGTGTATGGTTCGGCCTGGATCAGCATCTCGCCCAAGGTACGGCATTGGTGATGGTCGTCCCCAACGTGATGCTGGCGCTGTGGCGTTATCACCAGCGTAATCGTATCGAAATGCGCCATGTCCTGCCGCTGGCATCCATGGGCTTCTGCTTCGCGTGGCTTGGCTCCATCTGGGCCGTGGGCATTGACGCGCAAAGCATGCGGATTGGTTTTGTGGTGTTCCTGGTGGTCCTGGCGGCCTACAACCTGATCCGCATGTTCGCCGCGACGGCGCCGGCTTCGGCGCGGATGCGCCACGGCTGGCCTTGGCTCGCCGTGCTGGGCGCGGCATCGGGCACCATGGGCGGTCTGTTTGGGGTGGGCGGAGCAGTTGTCGCCACGCCAATACTCACCAGCGTGTTTGGCACTTCCCAGGTCGTCGCCCAAGGGTTGTCCCTGGCGCTGGCCTTGCCCAGCACGGGTGTGACCCTTGCCACCTATGCGTTTCACCATGAGGTGAACTGGTGGATCGGGCTGCCCCTGGCTGTCGGTGGGCTGATGAGCATCAGTTGGGGGGTGAAGGTCGCCCACGCGATGCCGGAGCGATTGCTGCGCGGGCTGTTCTGCGGTTTCCTGGTGCTGTGCGCGGTGTTGCTCCTGCTTAAAGTTTGAAACCTTCGACGATGTGTTCGGCCAGGCACTCGGTGATCGGCGACGGATTGTGCAGGTTGCGGATCAACATGATGCTGGCCTCGGGCAGCTCCGGCAGGTTCTCGGCCTCGCCGAGGACGCGCATGTCCGGGGTCAGCAGGCTCTCCAGTTGCGCGGTGATCGCCAGACCCGCGCCGACCACCGCCATGATCGCCGACAGGCTTGAGCTGTTGTACGCCACGCGATAATCACGCCCCATGGCGTCCAGCGCATTGCACGCCCATTGCCGACAGAAACAATCACTGTTGAACATCGCCAGCGGCAGCGGTGTTTGTTCATGAGTGTTGAAGCAGGCCGCCTCGGCCCAGACAAAACGTTCCTTGCGCAGCAACTGACCGATCTCGTCGCCTGGTTTGCGAGTGACGATGGACAGGTCGAGATCCTGGCGCAGCAGCAGTTGCTTGGACGATTCGCAGTGCACTTCGATTTCGATCAGTGGATAGAACTGGGCGAAGCGCTGCAGGATTCCCGGCAAAAAGCGCATCACATAATCGTCCGGCGTGCCGATGCGGACCGTGCCGACCATGTGCGGTTCGCGCAGCGTGTTGAACACTTCACTGTGCAGCTTGAGGATCCGCCGGGCATAACCCAGCAACACCTGGCCCTCGGCGGTGAGCTTGACCTGCCGCCCGTCGCGCTCGAACAGGCGGCGCTGCAAGACGTCCTCTTCCAGGCGCTTCATCTGCATGCTGACGGCCGATTGCGTACGGTTGACCAGCTCCCCGGCGCGAGTGAAGCCGCCCTGGTCGGCGATGGCGACGAAGGTCCGCAGCACTTCCGTATCGATGCTCGGGTAACTCGACAATTGATCAATCTCCGAGATGTATTGCATAAGAAACATTCGTTGGATTGATCTTATCCCTGGCGCGAGACTAGAGCCATCCCCAACGGAGGACATCACGATGAAAGGTCAAAAAGGTTATTTGCTGATTGATAAATTCTCATCCCACGGTTTTTCGCTCAGCGCGCTGTTGCACAAGTTTAGCCGCTGGTACGAATTGCACCACGAGCGTGAACTGCTCGCCTCGATGAGCGATGAGGCGCTCAAGGACATAGGTGTCAGCCGTGCCGATGTTGAAAAGGAAGTGGTTCGGCCATTCTGGGATGACCCGATGCACAAATGAGCCATCCTTCCCTACACAAACCGCTTAATGGTGAGGTAGGTTGCGAGCAGACAAGGAGATATCCATGCCCGCGACTGTATCCTTTACCCTCAAACAGGCCCGACGCCTGGCGTTGGCCGCCCAAGGATTTGATGGGCGGCCATCGCCAGCTTCGGTGCAACCCTCACGCCTCAACCGTCTGATCGAGCGCCTCGGCGTCGTGCAGATCGATTCAGTCAATGCGCTGGTACGCTCGCATTACCTCCCGCTGTTCTCCCGCCTTGGTCACTACAATCGCGACTTGCTCGATCAGGCAGCCTGGAGCCAGGGGCGCCGCCGTACGTTGTTTGAATATTGGGGGCATGAAGCTTCGCTCCTGCCGGTTGCGATGTATCCGCTGATGCGTTGGCGCATGGCGCGGGCGGCCCGTGGCGAAGGCATTTACCAGCAGTTAGCGCGGTTTGGTCGTGAGCAGCAGGACGTGATTTATCGGGTCCTTCAGGCGGTTCAGGAGCAGGGCGCGCTTGGCGCCGGCAGCTTGTCCACCCGTCAGGAGAAGGCCGGTCCCTGGTGGGACTGGAGCGCCGAGAAACATGCGCTGGAATGGCTGTTCGCCGCGGGCAAAGTCACCGTAGCCGGGCGGCGGGGGTTCGAGCGGCTCTATGATCTGCCTGAGCGGGTGCTGCCCGAGTCGGTCCTGCGCCAACCGCAGCTGGACGAAGCCCATGCCCAACGCGCGTTGCTCCTGCATGCGGCGCAGGCCTTGGGCGTCGGCACCGAGAAGGACCTGCGTGATTACTTCCGCCTGGATCCGGCCGACACCCGCGCTCGACTGGCCGAGTTGGAGGCGGCGGGTGAGTTGTTGCGATGTCAGGTGCAGGGCTGGAAGCAGCCGGCCTGGTGCCAACCCACCGTGAAAATCCCCCGCAAGGTCGCTGCCAGTGCCTTGCTGTCGCCATTCGACTCGCTGGTCTGGGAGCGCAGCCGCACCGAGCGCTTGTTCGACTTCCGCTATCGCCTGGAAATCTACACGCCGGTGCACAAACGCGTGTATGGCTATTACGTCTTGCCGTTTTTGCACAATGAGCGGATTGCGGCGCGGGTCGATCTTCGTGCGGAGCGGGCCTTGGGGCGGCTGGCCGTGCATGCCGTGCACGAGGAAGAGCCTGGGCTTGACGAGGAGGGCATGCAGGCGCTGGCGATGAATCTGCGGCGCATGGCTGACTGGTTGGGACTGGAGCGGGTGCAGCTCAATTGCGAGCGGGAGGGTGGGGTGCGGTTGGCGGTGGCGTTGGCGCGGGTTGATGGTGACTGAACTGGCCTCTTCGCGAGCAGGCTCGCTCCCACCAGGTAATTGTGATGACCACTGACTTGTGTACGCAGCCAGTCACCTGTGGGAGCGAGCCTGATCGCGAAGCGATTGAGCAGGCGAAGAAGCCCCTACTGACTCACCGCCGTACCTGCTTCAACGTCTCGGCAATCAAGAACGCCAGCTCCAGCGACTGATCGGCATTCATCCGCGGGTCACAGTGCGTGTGGTAACGATCCGACAGCCCATCCTCGGTGATCGGTCGGGCGCCGCCGATGCATTCGGTGACGTTCTGCCCGGTCATCTCGATATGAATCCCGCCGGCGTAGGTCCCTTCGGCTTCATGCACCTGGAAGAACTGCTTCACCTCGCCAAGAATCTGCGCAAAATCCCGGGTCTTGTAGCCGCTGCTGGCCTTGATGGTATTGCCGTGCATCGGGTCGGAACTCCAGAGCACCTGCTTGCCTTCTCGCTGCACGGCGCGCAACAGTTGCGGCAGGTGATCAGCGACCTTGTTGGCGCCCATCCGCGCGATCAGGTTCAGTCGACCGGGGTCGTTGTCCGGGTTGAGCACGTCGATCAGGCGGATCAGGTCGTCAGGGTTCATGCTCGGGCCGACCTTGACCCCGATCGGGTTGTTCACCCCCCGCAGGAACTCCACATGCGCTCCGTCCAGCTGGCGGGTACGATCGCCGATCCACAGCATGTGGGCCGAGCAGTCGTAATAATCGTTGGTCAGGCTGTCACGGCGTACGAAGGCTTCTTCATAGTTGAGCAACAACGCTTCGTGGGCGGTGAAAAAACTGGTCTCGCGCAGTTGCGGCGAGCTGTCCATGCCGCAGGCGCGCATGAACGCCAGGGTTTCGTCGATGCGGTCGGCGAGGTGGCTGTACTTTTCCGCCAGGGCCGAGTTGGCGATGAAGTCCAGGTTCCACTTGTGCACCTGGTGCAGATCGGCGAACCCGCCCTGGGCGAACGCCCGCAGCAGGTTGAGGGTTGCGGTGGACTGATGATAGGACTGCAAAAGCCGCTCCGGATCCGGCACGCGACTTTTCTCGTCGAAGCCGATGCCGTTGACGATGTCGCCCCGGTAGGCCGGTAGTGTCACGCCATCGATCGTCTCATCGTTGGCCGAGCGCGGTTTGGCGAACTGGCCCGCCATGCGCCCGACCTTGACCACCGGGCAACCGGCGGCGAAGGTCATGACAATCGCCATTTGCAGCAGCACCTTGAAGGTGTCGCGGATCTTGGCGGCGGAAAATTCGGCAAAGCTCTCGGCGCAATCGCCGCCCTGCAGCAGGAAGGCCCGACCCTGGGTGACTTCGGCAAACTGACGACGCAATTCCCGGGCTTCACCGGCAAACACCAAGGGCGGATAGCTGGCCAGGGTCTGCTCCACCTGCAGCAGATGCGCCGCGTCGGGGTAGCGGGGTTGTTGCTGGATCGGCAGGGCGCGCCAGCTGTCAGGGCTCCAGGGTTGGCTCATCATGATCTCTAGGTGATTTACGCTCGGGCGCTCATGTTATCAGCAAATTAGTGCGTGACCTGTTCCGCTCGCTTCGCCGACAATCGCGCCTTTGCCCCGTTTGCGCGGGCTTGAGCCAGCACGGCAACATCAGGAGAGGAAATGACAGAGGAGCGCGTCGAGCATTTGCTCGCCGAGGTGCACGACGAGTTCGGCATGATCCGCGTACTCGAAGTGGCCGATTACCGGTTTCTCGAATTTGGCGATGCGATCGAGCAGAGCTGCGTGTTCACGGCTGATCCGAGCTGGCTCGAATATGACTACACCCGCGCCATGCTCATCGGTGCGTTGTGCCACGAGCAACCGGAGAGCGCGCTGTTCCTCGGGCTGGGGGCCGGTACGCTGACCCAGGCCTGTCTCAAGTTCCTGCCGCTGGAGGATGTCGAGGCCATCGAACTGCGCCCCGACGTGCCGCGCCTGGCCATCGAATACCTCGGGCTGGACGATGATCCGCGCCTGTACATTCGTGTCGGTGATGCCTTGGAGCTGCTTGAAACGGCGGAGCCGGCGGACTTGATTTTCGTCGACCTTTATACGGACGTCGGTCCCGGCGTCGGTCACCTGGCCTGGGGATTTCTGGAAAACTGCCAGAAGCGCCTCAATCCCGGCGGCTGGCTGGTGATCAACCAGTGGGCCACCGACGATGGCAAGCCGCTGGGCGCGGCGCTCTTGCGCGGCTTGTATCACCGGCACTACTGGGAGTTGCCGGTGAAGGAGGGCAACGTCATCCTGATCGTGCCGGCGGACCTGGACCAGGCACTGGACATGCAAGGTCTGGTCGCCCGTGCCGAAGGGCTCGCGCCGCGGCTGGGTTATTCGCTGCAATCGTTGATCAAGGCAATCCGCCCGGCGACTTGATCAGGATCTGCAAGAGTTCTTTGGATGGGTTCCCCCCGTGGCGAGGGAGCTTGCTCCCGCTGGGCCGCGAAGCGGCCCCTTCGATTCCAGATATCAACCCAGGCGTCTGCTTCGCAGCCGAGCGGGAGCAAGCTCCCTCGCCACAGGGAGCTCATCACAGGGGCTTAGCCAGCCAAAGGTGAACCGTTTTAGCTAACGCCCTCGACGCCTGCTGGACAGCGCGCCACCACACCCTTCGTCGATAAAAAAATCTCCCTTTTTCAACGAATTCCGGTATAGTGCGCGCCGGCCTTTAGCCGGGCCGCGTCACGGTAGCGCAATTCCCCGAAGCCAGCTTCGGTTGCATGTCCGCACAACGGATGCTTCCACGACGTTCTTTTTCATTCATTCGTTTTCGCAAATCCCCGCCGACAAAGCAGCCAGGGCGACTCTTGAGTCTCAACACGGCATGCGCAGCTTTGGAGCATGGGTCTTTGCGGATGCACTTAGAGGCAGACCCATGACCCAGGAAACCGGCGGCTTCGCCGCTTTTAATCTCAACCCGAACATTCTTGCTGCCGTCATTGCGACTGGCTACGAAGAACCTTCGGCTATTCAGCAGCAGTCGATCCCGATCATCATGGCCGGCCACGACATGATTGGCCAGGCGCAAACCGGTACGGGTAAAACCGCTGCGTTCGCCCTGCCGATCCTGCATCGCATCGATCCTGCCAAGCGCGAGCCGCAAGCCCTGATCCTGGCGCCAACCCGAGAGTTGGCGCTGCAAGTAGCAACCGCTTTCGAAACCTACTCCAAGCAAATGCCTGGCGTTACCGTTGTGGCCGTTTACGGCGGCGCCCCGATGGGCCCACAACTGAAAGCAATCCGTAATGGCGCGCAGATCGTTGTCGCCACCCCGGGCCGTCTCTGCGACCACCTGCGTCGTGACGAGAAAGTCCTCGCTACCGTGAACCACCTGGTTCTCGACGAAGCGGACGAAATGCTCAAGCTGGGTTTCATGGATGACCTGGAAGTCATCTTCAAGGCCCTGCCAGCGACTCGCCAGACTGTTTTGTTCTCGGCCACCTTGCCGCAATCGATCCGTGCCATTGCCGAGCGCCACCTGCGCGATCCGCAACACGTGAAGATCCAGACCAAGACCCAGACCGTTACCGCGATCGAGCAGGCTCACCTGCTGGTTCACGCTGACCAGAAGACTTCCGCCGTTCTCAGCTTGCTGGAAGTGGAAGATTTCGACGCCCTGATCATGTTCGTGCGCACCAAGCAAGCGACCCTGGACCTGGCCAGCGCCCTGGAAGCCAAAGGCTACAAAGCCGCTGCGCTGAACGGTGACATTGCCCAGAACCAGCGCGAGCGCGTGATCGATTCCCTCAAGGATGGCCGTCTGGACATCGTTGTGGCGACCGACGTTGCTGCCCGTGGTCTGGATGTTCCGCGCATCACCCACGTGTTCAACGTGGACATGCCGTACGATCCGGAATCCTACGTCCACCGTATCGGCCGTACCGGCCGTGCCGGTCGCGAAGGTCGCGCGCTGCTGCTGGTGACTCCGCGTGAGCGCCGCATGCTGCAAGTGATCGAGCGTGTAACCGGTCAGAAGGTCGCGGAAGTTCGCCTGCCGGACGCCCAGGCCGTTCTCGATGCCCGCATCAAGAAACTGACCAACAGCCTGTCGCCGCTGGTGGCTGACGCCGAATCGACCCACGGTGATCTGCTCGATCGCCTGACCGCCGACATCGGTTGCACCCCGCGTGCCCTGGCCGCTGCCCTGCTGCGCAAGGCTACCAACGGTCAGGCGCTGACCCTGGCGGCGATCGAGAAGGAACGTCCACTGGTGCCGAACAGCGTGCCGCGTGGCGATCGTCCCGAGCGTACCGGTGATCGTCCGGACCGTGGTGATCGCGAGCGTCGCGCGCCGATCCCGCTGGGCGAAGGCCGTGCCCGCTGCCGTACCGCGCTGGGTGCTCGTGACGGCATTGCCGCCAAGAACCTGTTGGGCGCGATCCTCAACGAAGGCGGCCTGGCCCGCGAAGCGATCGGTCGCATCCAGGTGCGTGACAGCTTCAGCCTGGTGGAACTGCCGGAAGAAGGCCTGGAAAAGTTGCTGACCAAGCTCAAGGACACTCGCGTGGCTGGCAAGCAGCTCAAGCTGCGTCGTTATCGCGAGGATTGATCGGCCCGCAGGCTGATTGATCGAGCATGAAAAAATCCCCGACTGGTTCGGGGATTTTTTTTGCCTGTCATTTGGTGTTCCTGCCGGGAGCGCGGTGTTGAAGCCAATCGCGAGCAAGCTCGCTCCCACACTGGATTTGTATTGCCTGTGGGAGCGAGCCTGCTCGCGAATTGGAGCGACTCGGTACGTCAATCAAACCGATAAATGTCCATCCCCAACGTTCCCATCGTGAACCCTTCATGGGCAATGCTGAATTTCCCACCCGCACCCCGGGCAAAATACAGCGGCAGCAGGTGCTCGTCGCTGGGATGGCTACGCACCGCATTGGGGGCCTGGCGGCGGTAATCATGCAACGCGAACTCGTCGTTGGCCGCCAGTTGCGCCACTATCCAATCGCGGAATGCCTTGGCCCAGGGCTCGATGCTGTCAGGGCCGGCGTTCCAGTCCAGATCCCCCAGGTTATGCGTGATGCTGCCGGAACCGATCAGCAGGATGTCCTGTTCGCGCAGTCCTGCCAGGGCCCGGCCGACCTGCGTCTGCAGTGTCGGGCCGCGCTGGCTGGGCAGGGAAACCTGTACCACGGGAATATCGGCCTCGGGGTACATCAACGACAGCGGCACCCAGACGCCGTGGTCCGATGGCCGCCCTGTCTCCAGGCGTGCCGGCAATTGCGCTGCATTGAGCAGTTCGGCGACCTGCGTTGCCAGCAGGGGATCGCCTGGCGCCGGATATTGCACTTCGTACAACGCTTTCGGGAAGCCACCGAAGTCATGCCATGTACGCGGCCGCGGGTTGGCGCTGACCAGCAGTTCATTGCTCTCCCAATGGGCGGACACCATCACGATGGCCTTGGGCTTCGGCATTTGCGCGGCCAGGCGAGCCAAGGCCGGGCCGCTCTCGCCGGGTTCCAGGGCAAGCATCGGTGAACCATGGGAGATAAACAGGCTGGGCAGCATGGACGGGCTCCTGAGCGTTAAGATGGGTTCATCTTCGGTCAGGTCAACGATCGAAATCTAATATAAGTTTTAACCCGTTTTGATCGAATTTATGGAGCGATTCCCATGGACCCCGAGTTTTGGCACAAGCGTTGGTCAACCAACCAGATCGGTTTTCATCTGCCGGAAGTGAACCCTTACTTGCAGCGTTTCTGGCCACAGTTGGGATTGCCTGAAGAAACTCGAGTATTGGTGCCCTTGTGCGGCAAGACGCTGGATCTGCTGTGGTTGGCGCAACAGGGTTTTTCCGTGCTGGGGGTGGAGCTATCGGAAAAGGCCGTCACTGATTTTTTCCAGGAGCATCAGCTTGAGCCAAACGTGAGTGAGGAGGGCGCCTTCAAGGTATTTCGTTCTGGTGCCATCGAGATCCGCTGCGGTGATGTCTTTGCGTTGACGCCTTTGGACGTCGCGGATTGCGCGACGTTGTATGACCGTGCGGCACTGATCGCCCTGCCTGCACCGATGCGCGAGCGTTATGCGGCCCATCTGCAGAACATAATGCCGGACTGCGTCGGGCTGCTGATTACCCTGGACTACAACCAGGACGAGATGCCTGGGCCGCCGTTCTCGGTAGGACATGAAGAGGTGCAGCGGTTGCTGGGCAGGGCTTGGCAATTGCAAGTTCTGCAGGAGCAGGATGTGCTGGGCGAGAGTTGGAAGTTCTTGCAGGCGGGCGTGAAGCGGCTGGATGAGCGGGTATATCTGGTGTCCAGTCGTGGGGTGCGCTCAATGACCCCGTCCCGGACGGGCCCGCTGCCGCTTTTGACTTAGCAGGCAAAAGAAAGCCCGCATCGCTGCGGGCTTTCTTGTATCAGTTGGCGGTTAGCCGCGACGACGCAGTGCGTCGATTCGCTCTTCCAGCGGTGGGTGGCTCATGAACATGCGAGCCAGGCCCTGCTTGATGCCGCCGTTGATGCCGAAGGCGTTCAAGGTGTCGGGCATGTGCACCGGCAGGCCTTGTTCGGCGCGCAGGCGCTGCAGGGCGCCAATCATGGCGCTGGTGCCGGCCAGGCGCGCACCGGCGTCATCGGCGCGGAACTCGCGTTTGCGCGAGAACCACATGACGATGGCGCTGGCGAGGATGCCCAGGACCAGCTCGGCGAAGATGGTCGCCACGTAGTAGGCGATACCCTGGCCTTCTTCGTTCTTGAAAATCACCTTGTCGACAAAGTTGCCGATGATGCGGGCGAAGAACATGACGAAGGTGTTCACCACGCCCTGGATCAACGCCAGAGTCACCATGTCGCCGTTGGCGACGTGGCCGATCTCGTGGGCCAGCACAGCTTTCACTTCATCTGGCGAAAACCGTTCCAGCAGGCCCTGGCTGACGGCGACCAGGGCGTCGTTCTTGTTCCAGCCGGTGGCGAAGGCGTTGGCTTCGTACGCCGGGAAGATCCCGACTTCCGGCATCTTGATCCCGGCTTCACGGGACAGCTGCTCGACGGTCTGCAGCAGCCATTGTTCGTGACGAGTGCGCGGCTGGCTGATGATCTGGGTGCCGGTGCTCATCTTCGCCATCCATTTGGAGATGAACAGCGAGAAGAGGGAACCGGCAAAACCGAACACCGCACAGAAGATCAGCAGCTGATTGAGGTTGAGATCAACCCCGTTGGCCGCCATGAACCCGTTGAAGCCGAAAAGGCTCAGGGTGATGCTGGCAATCAGCACGACCGCCAGGTTAGTGGCCAAGAACAGCAGGATGCGCATCATGGTGGTAGCAATCTCCTCATGCTAAAGATGTAGCGTTATGCGGGGTATATAAGGTGCTGCCGCAGGCTATTCAACTCGCCTTCTATTTCAAACTGTGTCCTACAGCGGTCCTCATTGTTTGAAAGACTTTTCTGAAAGTTGCGCCGGAAAAGAAATGTGGCCGCTGCGCCCCGTGAACGTTGCGTCTCGTCGTCCATCGGACAACGAGTCCCCGCGTCAGAAACCTGCGGAGGCAGGAAAATGGATATGTTGCTGAATCAAACAGAGCGCGAGGCAAACGCCCCGCACTCCGTCTGGATCATTGACGGTAGGATTTGAGGAAATTGCCGATGCGGCCAATGGCCTGATCAAGGTCGTCAACCCGCGGCAGGGTCACGACGCGGAAATGGTCCGGCCATGGCCAGTTGAACGCCGTTCCCTGGACGACCAGCAATTTCTCCGACAGCAGCAGGTCGAGTACGAATTTCTCGTCGTTGTGGATCGGGCAGACCTTCGGGTCGATTCGCGGGAAGGCATACAGCGCACCCATCGGCTTGACGCAGCTGACGCCGGGGATGTCATTGAGCAGTTCCCAGGTGCGATTGCGCTGTTCCAGCAAACGGCCCTGGGGCAGGACCAGGTCGTTGATGCTCTGGTAGCCACCCAACGCCGTCTGGATCGCATGCTGGCTCGGCACGTTGGCGCACAGACGCATGTTGGCCAGCATGTCGATGCCTTCGATGTAGCTCTGGGCGTGGTGCTTGGGGCCGGAGATGGCGATCCAGCCGGAGCGGAAGCCGGCGACACGATAGGACTTGGAGAGGCCGTTGAAGGTCAGGCACAGCAGGTCCGGTGCCAGCGAGGCGGTGCAGACGTGCACGGCGTCATCGTAGAGGATCTTGTCGTAGATCTCGTCGGAGAACACCACCAGATTGTGCTGGCGGGCCAGTTCGAGCATGCCCAGCAGCACCTCGCGGGAATACACCGCGCCGGTCGGGTTGTTCGGGTTGATGATCACCAGGGCCTTGGTATTCGGGGTGATCTTGGCCTTGATGTCCGCCAGGTCAGGGAACCAGTTGGCCTGCTCGTCGCACAGGTAATGCACCGGGTTGCCACCGGACAGGCTGACGGCGGCGGTCCACAGCGGATAATCCGGCGCCGGCACCAGCACTTCGTCGCCGTTGTTGAGCAAGGCCTGCATCGACATCACGATCAGCTCGGACACGCCGTTGCCCAGGTAGATGTCCTCGATGCCGATGCCTTCGACCTGCTTCTGCTGGTAATACTGCATCACGGCCTTGCGGGCGCTGAACAGGCCCTTGGAGTCGCTGTAGCCTTGCGCGGTCGGCAGGTTGCGGATGACGTCCTGGAGAATTTCATCGGGGGCTTCGAAACCAAAGGGCGCCGGGTTGCCGATGTTCAGCTTGAGGATGCGATGGCCTTCCTCTTCCAGGCGTTTGGCGTGCTTGAGCACCGGGCCGCGAATGTCGTAGCAGACGTTGGCGAGCTTGTTCGATTTGCTGACCTGCATGGCGATGTGTTCCCGAAAATGAACGATCCAGGCGGCGTATGAACTACCGTACTGGGGATCCTGCGTCTGTGCCCGGGCCGGACGCGGTAGATGCGCCACAATCCATTTGAATGCGCATGACGTGACTGCCAGACTGGCGCCTGACGAGGCGCAATCATACGTGCCGCCCGATCTGCGGAAAAGCGTCGGATCGGGCTTTTTCAATTGCCGAGGTAGGACGATGGAAAAGTTGCAGAAAACCCTTGAAGAATGGCGTGAGATGCTCGATCCGGAGCAGTACAACGTCTGTCGCCTCAAAGGCACCGAACGCCCATTTTCCGGCAAGTACAACGCGACCAAGACCGATGGCATCTACCACTGCATCTGCTGCAACGAGCCGTTGTTCGATTCGACGACCAAATTCGATTCCGGCTGCGGCTGGCCGAGTTTCTACGCCCCGATCGAGGGGAGCGCGGTGGTGGAGGTGCGAGATGTCAGCCACGGCATGATTCGCACCGAGGTGGTCTGCGCCAGATGCGACGCGCATCTGGGCCATGTCTTCCCCGACGGCCCACCGCCCACTGGCTTGCGTTACTGCATCAACTCGGTGTGCCTGGATCTGGTCCCTCGCGAGTAAGCGTTGCGCAGTCCTTCGTGGCGAGGGAGCTTGCTCCCGCTGGGTGGCGCAGCCGCCCCATAACAACCTGGCGCAGTTTTTTCAGGTTGATCGTGCCAGCCGGTCTTACGACGGCTGCGCCGCCGAGCGGGAGCAAGCTCCCTCGCCACGGGAGCCTTGGAGCCGCATTAATGACAATTAAATTGCACACAATTTAATTGCTCGCTATCTTCGGCATCCAACTTCCCTTTGGAGCCGTCCCATGACCGACAATCTGCTGAGCATTCCCTGCACCACCATCAAGGGCGAGCAGAAGACGCTCGCCGATTTCGCCGGCAAGGCCGTGCTGGTGGTCAACACCGCCAGCCAATGCGGCTTCACCCCTCAGTACAAAGGTCTTGAGGCTTTGTGGCAATCCTACAAGGACCAGGGCCTGGTGGTGCTGGGCTTTCCTTGCAACCAGTTCGGCAAGCAGGAACCAGGCAACGAAGGGGCGATCTCCGAGTTTTGCGAGCTCAACTTCGGCGTGAGTTTTCCGCTGTTCAAGAAGATCGATGTCAACGGGGCCAACGCCCATCCGCTATTTGTCCAGCTCAAGCAGCGGGCGCCCGGTGTGCTGGGGTCCAAGGGCATCAAGTGGAATTTCACCAAGTTCCTGATTGGCAAGGACGGCCAGGTGGTCAAGCGCTTCGCCCCGACCACCAAGCCCGAGGATCTCACCGGCGAGATCGAAGCCCTGCTCAAATGAGCGACCTGTCAGTCGATTCGCTGAAGCTCGACAGTCAGTTGTGCTTCAAGCTGTACGCCGCATCACGGGCGGTGATTCGTGGCTACAAGCCGATGCTCGATCAGCTTGGCCTGACCTATCCGCAGTACCTGGCGATGCTGGTGCTGTGGGAATGGCAGGACAACACCCCGGAGCAGCCCACGGTCAAGGCGCTTGGAGAGCGTTTGCTGCTGGATTCCGGCACGCTGACGCCGTTGCTCAAGCGCCTGGAGCAACTGAGTCTGATCCGCCGCCAACGCTCGGTCCAGGATGAGCGAGAGGTGCATTTGAGCCTGTCGGATGCGGGCCGCGCCTTGCGCGAGCAGGTCGGCCCGCTCAAGGCGCGCCTGCTGTGCGACAGCGGGATCGATCTGGATCGCGTGGGCGAGTTGCGCGATGGCCTGGATCACCTGCTCAAGCAGATCAAAGGGCTGACGTAGTCGGCACCCACTGGTCCAGCAATGCCGCCAGTTCCTCGCGACGGAACGGCTTGGACAGGTAATCGCTCATGCCGGCGGCCCGGCAGCGTTCGCGTTCCTCGGGCATCGCGTTGGCCGTCAGCGCGACGATCGGCAGGTCCGGCCAGCGGCCGCTGCGGCGAATCTGCCGGCTGGCTTCGTAACCATCCATGACCGGCATGTTGCAGTCCATCAGGACCAGGTCGAAGGTTTGTTGTTCGAGCTGATCCAGGGCTTCGGCGCCATGGGCCGCGACCACCACTTCACAGCCCAGCTTGACCAGCATGCCCTTGGCCACCAGTTGGTTGACCGGGTTGTCCTCCACCAGCAGCACCCGGCCACGCCGCGAGGGCGCCAGTGCTTCGATTTGCGCGTCGTTGATGGTCGTCGCCTCGCTTTGCAGGGCCCGGCGCAGGATCTGGTAAAGCGCGTGGCGCGCCAGCGGTCGGGCCTGCTGCAGCAAAGGCGCGAGGGCGGCGGCTTCTTCGCTGGGCATGAAGCTGCCATAGGCGGTGACAAGCAGAATCGGCGCGTCGAAGGTAGGGCGTAAATTGAACAGGCATTCCGGGCAATCGGTGATCAGGATGTCCGGCTTGAGCCCCAGCAAGCCGTCGTCCACGGTGCGTTGTATGTAGTCCAGTCCCCAGACCGGCAGCAGCATGCCCAGCAATTCGGCCAGCCCGCTGTTGGCGGTGGTGATGGCGACCACGTTGCCCCGCAAGGTCTCGACGGGCGCGGCCGGGCTGTGGGCGGGCAGCGGCAGGTCGGCGCAGAACTGGCTTCCGAAGCCCGCCTCGGAACTGATCGTCAACCGGCCCCGCATCGCCTCGCAGAGGTTGTAGGTCAGTGCCAGGCCCAGCCCGGTGCCGCCGAACTGGCGGGTAATGCCCGCGCCGGCCTGGGTGAACGGCTGGAGAATCCGCGCCTGGTCCTCCTGGGGAATGCCGATGCCGGTGTCCCAGACCTCGACCCGCACGCCGCCTTCATAGTGATTCAATCGCACATCGACCCGACCGAAACGGGTGAACTTCAACGCGTTGGAAAGCAGGTTGCTGACGATCTGGCGAACGCGGGTCGGGTCGCCCAGTACCTGGGCTGGGAACTGCGGGTCGATCAGACACGCCAGTTCGACGCTTGGCGCCGCGTTCTGCGACAGCAGGTTGGCGGTGTCTTCGACCAGCGCGCCAAGGTCGAACGGGATACGTTCGAGTTCCAGTTGGCCGGCGTCGAATTTGGACAGATCGAGAATGTCGTTGAGCAGTTCGACCAATACCTTGCCGGAGTCATGCGCTATCGACAGCTGTTGTTGTTGCTCGGCCGTCAACGGGCCATCCAGGGACAGGGCGATCATCCCGAGCAAGCCATTGAGGGGGGTGCGGATCTCATGGCTCATGTTGGCCAGGAACGCGGAGCGCGCGTCAGCCATGTCCAGGGCGGTGCGCCGGGCAATATCCAGCTCCTCGTTGGACTGGCTGAGCCGGGCATTGATGGCCTTGAGCTCGGCCGTGCGCGCCGAAACGATATTCTCCAGTTGCGCCAGGTAATCGGTCAGACGATTTTCAGCCGCGCGCCGTTGCTGGATTTCAGTGGAGACATTCTCGAACTGCTGGTTGGCGACCGATACCAGCACGCCGATTTCGTCGTGTTGGTGGCCGGAAGGACATTCCAGCGGGCGCTGTTCGCTGCTGCCCGGGTCGCGGCTGCTGAGTTCGCGGATGACCCGCACCAAGGGTTTGGTCAGCATGACATAGAACAGCGCCAGCAGCAGGCCGGTCAGGATCAGGCTGCGGGCGAAACCGTTGAGCAGTGTCACCTCGGCCCGGCGCAGGAAACGGCTGCCGAACGCATAGGTGTCTACATCCAGTCGCAGCACGCCGAGGGACTCGCCCGGCGAATGATTCAGGTAGAGCCGGTCTTCGAACTGTCGTTGGGCGCCAAAAAGCGAGTCGCTGATAAATCGGTAACTGCTTTGCAGCTCGGGTCGCTTGACGCTGGCCAGCACCGTATTGTTGTTATCGATCAGTTCGGCGCCGACGATGGCCGGCGAGCGCAACAGGCCCAGGGCCAGTTCCTGGGCAAGCTCGGCATCGATGTTATAGGCGATGCGCGAGGCCGGGTTGTGGCTGATTTCCAGCAACGAGAGGATTTCACGGTTGATCGACGCGTCTTCGCTGGCATAATCGATGCCGATCTGTACCAGGCTTAGGAAGGTGCCCAGCACGAAACCCACCATGACGGTCAGTCGAGCCTGTTTGTACGACAGCCGTTGGGTGAATCTGATGTCCATGGGATGGTGAACCACTTACGTTTCCCTTCGCCGGTCAAGCATAGCTGATCATTTCCGAATACCGGTGCGGCCGGTTTGCGTTGTCTGAAACAGACCCGCCGCTGGCCTCGTCGTTTCGTCGCTGTAGCGTCATCATTACCGTGAACTTGTCCGAGGAAAAGACGTGGACGCCCGATTGAATGCTTTTCTTGAGCGCGCCGATGCGGTGCTTGCCCGTATCGAGCCCTTGTTGCCCGCCCCGCGGCCCTACATCGACTGGAACCAGACCCTGGCCGCGCGCTGGCAACGTGACGGGCGCAGCGGTTTCCTGCTGCCGTTGACGGTCAGCCTCGACATGCGCCTGTCGGACCTGATCGGTGTCGACCGTCAGGTTGAACAACTGGGCCGCAACACCCGTCAGTTCATCGATGGCATGCCGGCCAACCACGCTTTGCTCTGGGGCTCGCGCGGCACCGGCAAGTCGTCGCTGGTACGGGCCTTGCTGGCTGAGCATGCCGGGCAGGGCCTGCGCTTGATCGAGATCGAGCGTGACCACCTGGCCGATCTGCCCCGGGTAGTCGAGCAGGTGGCAAAACTGCCCCAGCGTTTTGTGCTGTTCTGCGATGACCTGTCGTTCGAGTCCGGCGAAGGCGACTACCGCGTGCTCAAGAGTGTGCTCGACGGTTCCCTGGAACAGGCGCCGGACAATGTGCTGCTGTACGCCACCTCGAACCGCCGTCACCTGGTACCGGAAAAGGAAAGCGACAACGAGAACTGGAAACGGGTCGACGGCGAGCTGCACCCCAGCGAGGCGGTGGAAGACAAGATCGCCTTGTCCGACCGCTTCGGGTTGTGGCTGTCGTTCTATCCGTTTACCCAGGAGCACTTCCTCGATGTGGTAGAGCATTGGATCGGCGAGCTGGCGGCCAAGGCCGGGCTCGACTGGCAGCGTGACGAAGCACTGGATGTGCAGGCGGTGCGCTGGGCAACCGGGCGTGGCAACCGCAACGGACGTTGCGCCTATCAGTTTGCCCGTTATTGGGTGGGCCTCAAACTCCTGGAGCACAAGGCATGATCGATTTGACCCACACCGGTGACGGCCTCGAAGGCTACGGCCTGTTGTCGGCACAGCTGCAATCGTTGCTGGCGGATGAACGCGACTTCATCGCCAATGCCGCGCAGTTCTCGGCTTTCCTGTTCAGTCAGTTGGATGATCTGAACTGGGCCGGTTTCTACCTCAACCGCAGCGAGGAACTGGTGCTGGGGCCGTTCCAGGGTCAGATTGCCTGTGTGCGCATTCCCTTCGGTCGTGGTGTTTGCGGCACGGCGGCGGCGACTCGCCAAACCCAGCGTGTCGAAGATGTCCACGCATTTCCCGGGCACATTGCCTGCGACAGCGCCTCGAACAGCGAACTGGTGGTGCCGCTGGTCAAGGAGGGACGTTTGATCGGCGTGCTGGACCTGGACAGTCCGAAACCGGCGCGCTTCACCGAGCATGACCAGGCCGGCATCGAGCAACTGGCGGCAATCTTCCTGCGGCTGACCGATTGCTGATCACACCTTCAGCCCGGCCTTGACCAGCAGGCTGCCCGGGTCGATCTCATCGATCTGGCTCGGGTCCAGGAACTCCTCGGCATAACGCAAGTAGATTCGCTCGTCGACAAACAGCTGGAACAGCTCGGGATCGATGTGGGCGTCGCGGCACATGGTGGCCATGATGCCGAGGGCTTCACTCAGTTTCTTGGCTTTTTTATACGGGCGATCCGCTGCGGTCAGCGCTTCGAAGATATCGGCAATCGCCATCATTCGAGCCGGCAGGCTCATCTGCTCGCGCTTGAGTCGCTTCGGATAACCGGTGCCATCCATTTTCTCGTGATGGCCGCCGGCGATTTCCGCAACGTTTTCCAGGTGGCTGGGGAAGGGCAGCTGGCTGAGCATCAGGATCGTCTGCACCATGTGGTGGTTGATCACATAACGTTCTTCGCGGGTCAGTGTGCCGCGCGTGATGCTGAGGTTGTAGAGTTCGCCGCGGTTGTATTTCCAGCGCGGTACATCGAGCTGGAAGCCCCATGGGTTGTCTGCCGGAATCAGCTCGGCTGCATGCCGCTCGATCAGATGCTCGGGTTTGTCCGCCAGCAGCGATTCAGTCACCGGAAGCGTCGGCGTGGATGTGCGCGCCTGGCGTCGGCTTTCCTCCCAGGAAACGCCCAGGCGATCATCCAAAGTGCGCGTCCACGTGCGCTGGGCGATGCGTTGCAGACGCTGCAAATCATTCTCGGCCATGGCTTCGGAGCCCAGGTTGCAGCGTGCGACAAAGGCAAAGTCATCATCGAGGGCGGCCAGCGTCGCGTCGCGCTGGCGGGCCAGGGCTGACGACTCGCCACCGGTTGCCAGGGCCTGCCAGTAATCGATCCAGGCGTCGCGCTTGAGTACCTCGAAGCGGGTACGGATTTCATGGATCCGGTCGTTCAGGGTTTCCAGCTTGGTGGCCTTGTCCACTACATACTCGGGTGTGGTGACCTTGCCGCAGTCATGCAGCCAGGCAGCGATGTGCAGCGCTTCCCATTCATCGTCCGTTGGCCGGTAGGCGTCGAACGCCGGTGCCCGGCTGGCGGCCGCGGCCTGGGCGAGCATCAGCGTCAGGGCCGGCACTCGCTGGCAATGGCCACCGGTGTAAGGGCTCTTGGAATCGATCGCCCCGGCGAGCAGTTGGATGAATGAGTCCAGCAGCTGCTTTTGCCTGGCTTGCAGGCGCTGGCTTTCGATGCTCACCGTCGCGGTGCCGGAAACGGCCTGGAGAAAGGCGATGCGGTCCGGCTGGAGTTTCTCCAGGTCGGCTTCAGCGCCGCTGTCTGTGATCAACAGCAACAAGATGCCAACGGTTTCCTGGTGGCGGTTGCGCAGGCGGATGCCGATCAGGTGCACGCGCGGGGCATCCAGTTCCAGCAGGACGCTGCGCAAATCGGCAGCCTGCTCGAAGCCCAGCGAGGACACCAGGGTCTCCGCGGTGGCCAGTTCCTGTAACCACGGCGGGCTGTCCGCGCCATTCAGTGCGTAGCCTCGCAGGGCGAAGGCTTGCAGGTCCCGAGGTGTCCCATCGATCACCAGCCCGTAGGGCTTGACTTGCTCCTCGTCGTGTTCGCGCAGATAGATCAGGCCGGCCTGGGCCTGGCCGATTTTCACCGTCTCGAACAACACCCGCTCCAATAGCGGGGCAAAGCGGGTTTCAGCGCGCAGGCTGGCCGTGATCTCGAAAAAACTCGCCAGGGTTTCTTTCATGCGGGCCATCGAAACACCCAGTTGATCGACCTCCAGCACCGGAGAACGGCGGGACACCGGATAGTTGAAGTCGAAGCTGCGAATGGCGTCGGCTTCCTTGACCAGTGCGCGCAAGGGCTTGACCAGGATTCGCGAGGTCAGCCAGCCGAGGGGCAGGCACAGCAGCAACGTGGCGAGGGTGATCAGCGCGCCTTGCCAGCGCAGGCGATAGGCATCGGCGAGCAATTCATCCTCCGGCACCAGCAAGGCCAACTCCAGACCCTGCGGCCCGCCCTCCTGCATGTGGCTGCGGGAAACGATCCATTGGCGTCCGGCCGCTTCCAGGCGTGGCGTGTCAGAGTGGTCATCGAGCGCAGCGGCGATGGCCGGGGCAAGGTCACGCGCCTTGATCAGGCGGGACGACTGAATGTCGGCGATCAACCGGGGACTGTCCGGATAGCCCACCGCGTTGCCTTGGGGATCGATCAGGACAATTTCGGTGCCGGCGCTCACCTTGTGCTTGGCCAATGTCTGGGACAGGGCGGCCAGGGTCAGGTCAGCGCCGATGACGGCCTGCTCGCCGCTGCGCCGCGCAAGGGTGGTGCCGATGTTTCGGGTGGAAAAGAACACGTAGGGTTCGGTGGTGATCTGTTCAGGGCTGCTCAAGGCGCTACGGAACCAGCCCCGGCTGCGCGGATCGTAGGTTTCGTCAGGATGTTGCAGGCGGCTGAGAAGGTTCAGGTCCCGGTCATAGAACAGCGATTGCGAGCGAACCAGGTCTTCGCTGCCGGCGCGCTCCACGGTCCAGACCTGATACAGCGCGCCGACCGGTGCCTTCATCGCAGCCCTCAAGGCATCGGTGCGCAACGGCCGGACCATGAAAAACTCGCCCTTGCTGTCACCCAGGTACAGCGACGCCAGGTTCGGGTTGTCTCGCAGCGCCTGGCTGAAGGGCACGAGCAGGTCCAGCCGTTGCGCCATCCCAGGCGCACGCGTCGCCGGGTAATCGGCCAGCAGGCCCAGCAGATGACGGATCGGTTCGTAGGTGTCGTACAGGTCCAAGCGTACGTCCTGTTCAATTCGATTGAACAGCTTTTCGCTGCTGGACAGGATGATCTGGGTGGTTTGCCGGTAGTTGAAGACGCCCAGCACGACGCCGGTCAGCAGCAGGAGCAGGGTAAACATCACGCTGATATGGACGTGCAGGGGAAACCGGCGTTTTTCCGGACGCGGTGCGCTGGGCATATCCGTCACTCCAAGTGTTCGGGGGGAGATCGCCCCCTGATACGCACTGCTGAGCCAACAGCATAGTAAACACTGGATTATCCTGCCTTGGCGATCTCCGTTTCCAGCGCCTGTTCCAGTTCGGTCATCGCTCGGTGGAGCGCTTTCGCGCAGGCGTCGATTTGTCCGGGTGCCTGCTCCTGATGACAGGCGATTTCCAGAGCCTCGCACAATTCGATCAGCCCATTTGCCTGCACGATACGGGCGACGCCTTTTATCTTGTGCGCCGTTTCGGCAACCGCTTGGGAAGGGCCGGTACGGGCGGCTTGGAGCAGCTCCTGGCGGTCGGAACGGTTGCTGCTCAGCAGTTCCGCCAGCAGCCGCCGGACGGAGATCGGGTCGCCGCCGGTGAGCATGTGCAGGCTCCGGACATTGAACACGGCTGGGCGGCTCGCGGGCTTGATCGTGTTCATCCATTGGCTCAGGGTGCTCAAGTTGATCGGCTTGAACAGGCAGTCGTCCATTCCGGCCTCCTTGCAGCGCTGCTTCTCCTCGGGTTGCGCATTGGCGGTGAACCCGAGGATGGTGCAGCGCGGCTGTTGATGTTCGGCCTCGTACCGACGGATGGCCCTGGCAAGCTCGTAACCGCTCATGACGGGCATGTTGCAGTCGGCGATGATCAGGTCGAAATCACCCTCATGCCAAGCCTTGAGCCCTTGCGCGCCATCGTTGGCGAGGGAGTGGCGATGACCGAGGTATTCCAGTTGCTGCGTCATCAATAAACGATTGGCCGGGTGATCATCCACCACCAGGACGCTCAATCGGGCCGTGGCCGTTTCGACCGCAGGCTCCGCCGGGACGCCGATCGTCGTCTCGGGCAGGATGCTCGGCTCCAGGGTAAGCCGGACCTGGGTACCGACGCCCGGTTGGCTGTCCAGGGACAACTCACCGCCCATCATCTGGCACAACTGGCGGCTGATCACCAGGCCCAGCCCCGCGCCTTTGCGGGCCATCCGGCTGCTGTTGTCGGCCTGGGCAAACGGTTCGAACAGGCGCTGCATGTCCACCGGACTGATGCCAATGCCGCTGTCGCTGACTTCTATCTGCATCCGCAGCGTATTTTCATGAGCGGTTCGGGAAAGCCTGGCGCGGACCTTCACCTCGCCCTGCTCGGTAAATTTCAAGGCATTGCTGATCAGGTTCGAGATCACCTGCTTGAATCTCGATGGGTCTATCAGGACGTCGTGTTTGTCGTCGGCGGGCTCTACCTGCAGCGACAACAGCAGATTCTTTTGCCGGGCCAGTCCCTCGAATACCCTGACCACCGAGCGCAGCAAGGCGCTGACATTCACTCGTTCGGGGGCCAGGGTCAGGTGGCCTGATTCGATGCGGGCAATGTCCAGGATATCGCCGATCAGCTCCAGCATGCCTGAGGCCGATTCGTACGCGACCGCTATGGTCGAACGGTCGACCTGTCCCTTGTCGGCATGCTTGAGGGCCAGTTCCAGCATGCCGATCACTGCGTTCATAGGCGTACGGATTTCATGGCTCATGGTCGCCAGGAAGGTGCTTTTCGCGCGATTGGCGGCGTCGGCCTGTTCCTTGGCGGCATGCAGTTCCTCGACAAGCTGGCGCCGTTCACTGATGTCGATCCAGCCACCGATGATGCCTTGTACGTGTCCCGCGGCGTTACGGTAGGGGAGGATCCAGTGATAGATCGTCAGCTTCCGAGCGCCAATCTGCAGCGGCCGGTCGGTGATCAAGGCGGTGCCCTCGGCCATGACACGCTGGTAGTCCGCCCGATATTCCTGCGCTTCGAAAACATTGCTCATGGATACCGCCGCGACGTCCTTGCCGATCACTTCTTCGCGTGTTGCGTTAAACGATTCCAGGTAACTGTCGTTACAGCTTTGCAGAAGCCCATGGCGGTCCCTCACGTAGATCGGATGGGGGGTGCCGTTGAGCAGGGCATGCATGAATTCAAGCTGGTCGTTGAGCGCCAGCTCCGCCTTCTGGCGTTGCCTGATCTGCCGCCGCATGTACGCATTCCACGCCAGGGACAGCAGCAATAACAGGCCGGCGCCTGCGACAAACTGCAGGAATACCCGGTGATAGGTGCGCCAGGTAAGCTCCGCCGCCGAGATATGCCCTCGCCAGCGGTTGTTGATGACCCCCAGTTCGGCGGGTTCGATGCTGGTCAGGGCCTTGTCCAGGATCGAGCTCAACTCTGGTGAGTTCGTTGCGCTGGCCAACGAGAACAGGGCTTGTCGGGTGCCTACGGTGCTGCTGATCTGCAATGTGTCGCGCAGCGTGTGGGAAGACAGGAAATAATTGGCCATGACCAGCGAACTGACGCTGCCATCGGCCTCCCCCTGGGCGAGCATATCGACGGCCCGCAGGGAGTCGGCGGCCTCGACCAGTTGGATATGCGGATATTCGCTGCGCAGCCAGTCGATGATGGGATTGCCCGCGGCGATTGCCAGACGCTTGCCGGCGAGCTGGTCGAGGGTTGCGGGCGTGTCGGATTGTTTGCGGGTCAGCAGGACAAAGGCGCTGTCGAGGTAGGGACGGCTGAACTTCAAGGACTGTTGCCGTTCGCTGCTGGGCAGGAGCGCGGCAATCATGTCGGCCTCGCCTTTCACCACCGCGGAGATCATTTCGCCGTCAGTCTGGCGCCGCTGGATCTCCAGGCGCAGGCCGGTACGCAGCCTGATCAGTTCCAGCAGGTCGGCGCTGATACCGCGAAAATCACCGTCCGGATCGAAGAACGTAAACGGCGCGAACGTTTCGTTTACGGCCACGCGAACGACGGGATGCTTCGTCAGCCAACGTTGTTCGCGGTCAGTCAGTTGTATCCGCTGATCCGTGAGGTACAGGTCGCTGCCGGCACTCCAGCGTTTTGAGATCGCCGTCTGCTCCGCAATCGGGAGCTGGCTCAGCGTGGCGTTCAGGATTTCCAGCAGCAGGGCATTATCCCGGCGGACCGCGAAACTGAAACCGTAGGTTTCGTGTTTTCCGAAGCTGGCCATGCGGACGTTGCTCAGGTAGCCCTTGTTGATCAGATAGTGGGTAGAAACGGTGTCGCCGAGAAATACGTCGGCCTGGCCGAAGGCGACGGCATTGATGGCGTTCTGGTAAGAGGTGTAGGTGGTGATCTGCGCCTTGGGATAGAGTTTTCTGATTTCATCCAGGGGCAGGTAGTGATAGGCCATGCTCAGCCGCAGCCCTTCGAGATCTTCGGTCAGGGACGGGCGGTCGCCCGTCCGGGTAACAAGGACGGGCTGGTCTACTGCATAGGGTTTCGACAGGGCGATGCCCGGATTGCTGGCCTCGAAACCGTTGGCGCTGCCGAGCAAGTCGATTTGCCCGCTTTCCAGCGCGGCAATCGCGTCGCCACGGGAACTGAAGCGCAATACCTTCATGGGCAAACCGGTCGCCTGGGCGACGACACCCGCGTAATCGGCAGTCATGCCTTCATAATCGCGGCCACTGGTGGAAAGATCGAACGGGGGATAATCCGGTGCGGATGTACCCAGGACCAGCTCCTGACGACCTTGCAGCCAGGCGCGATGGGGAGCGTCGAGTCTGATCTGCATGGGATCCGCCGTCGCCCGACTCAGCAGCGTATAACGCTCGGGCAACTGCGGGGCGGCCATGAGAGTCGCGACATAGAGTCCTGCGCACGACAGCAGAAGAAATTCGCGTAGACATCTGTACATGCTGTTATTTCTCAAACAAGTGCGTTGCGCTTGGCCATCTCGATCAGATCTACCAGGGACTTGACCTTGAGTTTCTGCATCAAGCGTTTTTTATACGTGCTGACGGTTTTATTGCTGAGAAACATGCCTTTGGCGATGTCTTTGTTGGTACGGCCCTGCGCGAAAAGTTGCAGCACCATCAATTCGCGATCGTTGACGCTTTTGAAAAGATCCAGCTCGATACTGCGCGGATCATCATGACGCAGGGGCGTCAACGCCTGGCTCGGGAAATAGTTATAGCCGGACAGTACGGCCTTAATTGCGCTGATCAATTCACTGAGGTCTTCCTGTTTACACACATAGCCGGAGGCACCAGATTGCATGCAGCGGATGCCAAACAGCGTCGGTGATTGCGCCGTCAGCACCAGCGTCTTGATCGGGGCGGTCATTGCGTTGAAACGTGAAAGAATTTCCAACCCATCAAGCTTGGGAATGCTGATGTCCAGTATGACCAGGTCCGGCATACATTCACGGACCATTTGCATCGCGTCGACGCCGTTGTCGGTTTCTCCTACAACTTTATAACCTTCATGCTCCAGCAGCATTCGAACGGCGAGGCGGATGACCGGATGATCGTCGACAATGAAAACGGAGTTCATGAATAAATCCCCTGCGAACTGAATAAAGCGCGCACCTTAGCCCAGTTAAGTCAGGGTCGTACGAGGAGACGGGGCTACATTTCCAGTTTCGGAAGTTTCCTACAAGAAAAGAGGAAAGGTACTACGAAGTATTTAGGTTATTGGTAGGCGAATGGAGTGGGACGAGCGCGTCTTATATTCTATTCAAGGCAAGGTGTTTAACTTTTAATCAGGCACGCGTAGTCCGTCAGTAGCTTGTTTCGCTCATTTCGTAGAGATAGCGAGTTTTAGAAAAGTTTGTTTATCTGTTGTTGAGTGAGCCGCCGATAAAGGCGGCGCTGAGCTCATTGACGAGTGCGACCGGTCATTTCCTGTGCCATTTCGCTGGCATAGCTGTCGGTCATGCCGGCGATGAAATCGATCATTCGCAGGAACGCGCTGTGCAAGGGGCCGTCAGGGTCTGGCGCGTTGTTACCCAGCAGATCGAGGATGCGCCGATTCTTGAACGAGGGTGTACGGCCGCCGTGTTGTTCCAGGGCGGCACCACAGAACCCGTTGAGCAGAATTTCCAGCGTGGTGTAGGCACCGATTTCGTGCAGAGTCTTGCGCTTGTCCTGGAATATCTTCTTGCGGGCCATGTCCTTGGCGTTCAAGACGCAGCGTTTGGCCGGGCCATGCATGTGTTCCACCAGGTCTCCCTGCAGCGTGCCTGCCAGCAGTGCCTCCTGCTGCTCGACGAACGCCCGGGCGGCGGCGTTTGTCAGGTGTTCGATGGCTTTGCCGCGCAGGATCGCCAGTTTGCGCCGCCGGGAATCCAGCGGGCCAAGCTGCCGATAAGTCTCCGGCAGGTCATCGCCGACCAGATCCAGCAGCAGCGATTCCACCTGCGGGTATTCCAGCAGCTCCATTTCCACGCCGTCTTCCAGGTCGATGAGCGCGTAGCAGATATCGTCGGCGGCCTCCATCAGGTAGACCAGCGGATGCCTTGCCCAGCGCTGGTCCTCGATTTGCGGCAGGCCGAGCTTGTGGGCAATCTGCTCGAGCAACGGCAGTTCGCTCTGATAGCAGCCGAACTTGTGCTTCTTGTAGCCCAAGGAGTCGGCGTGGCGGGCAGTCCAGGGATATTTCAGGTAAGTGCCAAGCGTCGCGTAGGTCAGCCGGGTGCCGCCGTCGAACTGATGGTATTCGAGCTGCGTGAGGACCCGGAATCCTTGGGCATTACCCTCGAAATTGAGAAAGTCATTGCGCTCGGCCTCGCTCATGGCATCCAGCCAGCCTCGTCCGGCCGCCTGTTGAAACCAGTAGCGGATGGCGTCTTCACCGGAGTGGCCGAACGGCGGGTTGCCGATGTCGTGGGCCAGGCAGGCCGATTGCACCACCATGCCCAGGTCGCTGGGTTCACACCAGTCTGGCAAGGCGCCGCGGATGGTTTCTCCCACGCGCATGCCCAGGGAGCGCCCGACGCAACTGACTTCAAGCGAATGGGTCAGGCGCGTGTGGATATGATCGTTGCTGGAGACCGGATGCACCTGGGTCTTGCGTCCGAGGCGACGGAATGCACCGGAAAAGATGATGCGGTCGTGGTCTTTATGGAAAGGGCTGCGGCCCAGTTCTTCCGGACTGTGCAGGGGTTTTCCCAGGCGTTCGCGAGTCAGCAGGGTGTGCCAATCCAAGGCCAGTTGCTCCGTTTGGTGAGTCGATGCCCTAGCTTCCCGGTTCGGGACGCGTCCTGCAAGGGCCGCAGGCATCGACCTGTTGTACCCGGGTGTTGCACGGACGGGTCAATCGGGCCGTTCCAATGGAAAGGCCCGTTCAGGGTCGGCCCGAGGACACGGCCGTCAGGGTTTGCGTACAGTCTTGGCCAGCTTGATCAGCGGCAGCAGCGCGGTTGCTAGCCGGATCAGTCGCGAGAAGCCACCTGAGCGTCCGCTTCGGGTCCGCTTGCCGCCGAGGAAGCCGAGCAAGGACACGGCGGCCACGCCCCAGAGTGACGCATGCTTCAGGCCGAAGCCCTCATGCCAGCTTTGCGTAAAGCCGCGCACCCGTTGCAGCGGGTGCAGCAGTTGCCGGGTTTCTTGACGAATTTTCTGGCGGTGCATCTCCATGCGCAGGCGCACCAGCGCCTTGCGCATCTCCTGCCGGGTACGGGCTTGGGGAATATCGGGCCGACTCATGGCAACAGGCGCTCCCGGTCGTTGGCGAGTTCTTCGAGGGTGGCATGGAAAGGCGAGGACTCATCAAAAATCGCTGCCTTGAGCCGAAGCCCGCAGAACAACGCCGCCAGCAGATAAAACAGGCAGAGGCCGATGATCCCCGCCAGGCGATAGGTATCCCACACCAGAATCAGCACCAGTGCGGACAGCCCGACCAGCAGCAGCAAACCGAAAACCAGCGCAAGCCCGGCAAACAACAACAGGCTGACGGTGCGGGCCTTCTGCTCCTGCAATTCGATGCCGAACAGTTCGACATGACTGTGCAGCAAGCCGAGGAACGCCGCGCCCAGGCGCCGCGCGGTAGGCTTCGTGCCCGATTCGGGCGAGCCGGATTCGTCGATGCCCATCATTAGCGCCGTGTCGCCAGCAGTCCGATCAAAAAGCCCACGCCCGCAGCGATGCCGACCGATTGCCAAGGATTGGCCTGCACATATTCTTCGGTGGCAATCACTGCAGCCTGACCGCGCTCGCGTACCGAGTCTTCGGTCAGCTGGAGGGTTTCACGGGCGCGCAAAAGGGTTTCGTGGATCTGGCTGCGCAATTCGTCAGCCTGATCACCAGCCAGGGTCGCCGTGTGGTCCAGCAACCGTTCGGTGTCCTTGACCAGCGTCTGGAAGTCTTCCTTCAAGGTTTCTTGAGCAGTCTTTGCCTGGGTTCTGGCCATTGGTGCATCTCCGTAAGTGACGTCTGAAGCGTTCGAGTATGAGCCTTGCCGGAAGGTTCAGTGAAACTGCTGGTACAACTTTTGCTCTGGCATCCGCCATGTACTGGTGCGTCAGCATGCGCCGGTGCGCTGAAGCTGGGCAAAAGCCCGCAGAACCTTAACTCAAATAATCAAAACCCGCGAAGCACCACGCTGCGCAACGTCGTGACAGCGGTTTTCGTGCACCAAAGCGGCTCGCAGGGGAATGAGGCGTTTCAACTTGGTGCGTCGGCCGCTCGATTGAACCGCTTTGGTGCCTTTTCAACTTTCTCAGGTCTGCCAACACCATGGAAAATCTGCAAAGCGCCGTGGACAATCTGGTCCACAGCTCCAACACGCTGTTCATCCTGCTCGGTGCGGTCATGGTTCTGGCCATGCACGCCGGCTTCGCGTTCCTTGAAGTAGGCACCGTCCGACAAAAGAATCAGGTCAATGCGTTGTCGAAGATTCTCAGCGATTTCGCAGTGTCGACCTTGGCCTATTTCTTCATAGGCTACTGGATTTCCTACGGCGTGACTTTTTTGCAGCCGGCGGCGGTGCTCAGCGCTGACCACGGCTACAGCCTGGTGAAGTTTTTCTTCCTGCTGACCTTTGCCGCCGCGATCCCGGCCATTATTTCCGGAGGGATCGCCGAGCGTGCCCGGTTCGTACCGCAGTTGTGCGCCACGGTGTTGATAGTAGCGTTCATCTACCCGTTTTTCGAAGGCCTGGTCTGGAATGGCAACTACGGCCTGCAAGGCTGGCTGCAAGCCCGTTTCGGCGCCAGTTTCCATGACTTTGCCGGCTCCGTGGTCGTGCATGCCATGGGCGGCTGGCTGGCATTGGCCGCGGTACTGTTGCTCGGGCCGCGCAATGGTCGCTACCGGGACGGGCGCCTGGTGGCGTTCGCGCCTTCGAGCATCCCGTTCCTGGCGTTGGGCTCGTGGATTCTTATTGTCGGCTGGTTCGGTTTCAACGTGATGAGTGCCCAGACGTTGCCTGGAGTCAGTGGGTTGGTGGCGGTCAACTCGTTGATGGCAATGGTCGGCGGGACCGTGGCGGCCTTGATCATCGGGCGCAACGACCCCGGCTTCCTGCATAACGGCCCGTTGGCCGGGTTGGTGGCGGTCTGTGCCGGTTCCGACCTGATGCATCCGGTGGGGGCGCTGGCGACCGGAGCCATCGCGGGCGCGCTGTTTGTCTGGTGTTTCACCGCGGCCCAGGGCAAGTGGAAAATCGACGACGTGCTCGGGGTCTGGCCCCTTCATGGCCTGTGCGGCGTCTGGGGTGGCATTGCCTGCGGCATTTTCGGCCAGCAAGCCTTGGGTGGCTTGGGCGGCGTCAGCCTGGTCAGTCAACTGGTCGGCACCGCGTTGGGCGTCGTCATTGCCCTGGTTGGCGGGTTCGCGGTTTATGGTGCGATCAAGTTCGTGCTGGGCCTGCGGCTGACCCAGGAAGAGGAGTACTACGGCGCCGATCTGTCGATCCACAAGATCGGTGCCGTCAGTCAGGACTGAACACTGCGCTACGGTTCCTTGTCCTGATTGCCGGGATAGAACCCGTGCAGCAGGCCATAGCGTTCGTGACGAACCTGATCCACATGATGCCGGACCCGCTGCTCCGGCAGCCCGAGCATGACCAGCGCGTGAGAGGCGAGCATCAGGCTCGATTCAAGCAGTTCCGGGACCACTTCGGTCGCTCCGGCGGCCTGCAGTTCGGCCAGTTGGCTGTCGTCCCGAGTGCGCACCAGGATCGGTACCTGCGGGTTGACGCGTCGGGCTGCCCTGAGCACGGTCAGCGCGATGTCCGTCTTGTCGACCGCAATGACCAGCAGCCGGGCGCGGCTCAGTCCCACGGCGGCCAGCAGGTCTGCCCGGCGTGAGTCCCCGTAATGTACGCAACGCTCATCGACCGTGGCTTCCTGAATGATCACCGGGTCGTCGTCGAGGGCGACAAAGGCCAGGCCTTCGCGGCGCAGGAACCGCCCGATGGATTGGCCCACCCGACCATACCCGCAGATCACCACATGACCCGACAAGCCTGCATTGAGCTCGCTGATCTGGTCCAGTTGTGCTTCCTGGTTGGGTTTGCGGTGCAGGCGCGCGGCAATCCCCGGCGCTGCACGCAGCAAAAGCGGGGTCAGCAGCATCGAGCAGAATGTCGCGGCCAACAGCAGGCCGCCGATGTCGGCGGGCATCAGGCGGTTCTGCTGCATCAATGCCATCAGGGCAAAACAGAACTCGCCACCTTGAGCCAGGGCCAGGCCGCTGCGCCACGCGGTTTCGCCGTCGCTGCCGCGCCACTTGACCAGTGCGGCGACCACGCAGCCCTTGATGATCATCAAGCCGAGGGTCAATCCGAGTATCTGCAGGCCATCGTCGATGAACAGTCGAAGGTCGATCAGCATGCCGATGCTGACGAAAAACAGCCCCAGCAGGATGTCGCGGAATGGACGTATATCGGCCTCGATCTGGTGCCGGTAATGGCTTTCTCCCAGCAGCATGCCGGCCAGGAATGCCCCCAGGGCCGGTGACAGGCCGAGCAGGTGCGTCAGCCATGCGGTGAGCAGTACGATCACCAGCGCCAGCAGCACGAACAGTTCGGCGGACCGGGACGCGGCTACTTCATGGAATAGCCGGGGCAGCAGCCAGCGGCTGGCAAGCAGCAGACCGCCGAACAGAAACAGAGTCTTGCCCAGGGTCAGGGGCAGCGCCCAGTACCAGGCGTACTCGCTGCTGCCGGCAAAGACCGGCACCAGGGTCAGCAGTAATACCGCAACGACATCCTGGAACAGCAGCACACCGATAGCGTTCTGGCCGTGACTACTGAAAATTTCCCCCAGGCTGGTCAGCTCCTTGCTGACGATGGCCGTGGACGACAGCGCCAGCCCGGCGCCCAGGAGCAGTGCCGCCAGCGCCGGGGCACCGCAGATCACCAGCACGCCCCCCAGCAGCACCCCCGAACACACCACCTGCAAACTGCCGAGGCCGAACACCACCCGGCGCAGTTCGAGCATCTTCGACAACGAGAATTCCAGCCCCAGCGAGAACAACAGGAAGACCACGCCGAGCTCGGCCAGATCCGGCAATTGCTCGCTGTCGTTCACCCAGTCCAGGGCTGTGGGGCCGACCGCCAGCCCGACGCAGAGGTAGCCGAGCACCGGTGGCAGGCGTAATCGCCTGAACAGGGCGATGACTACCAGGGACGAGGCTAGGATGATCAGCAGGTTGGCGAACAAGAGGAACTCCGTTTCAAGACGCTGACATCCAGCTTAGGAGAGAAAATACGTCGAGCATTGCCGAAAAGACATTTGGGCTCAATGATTTGCGTCAGTGTTTTACTGAAACATGGTGAGCCACGGTACGCCGCTCGACGGCCACGTGGAGCGAGCCTAGAATGATGGTCTATTTTTTCGGGTCTACCTGCCATGCCGCCTGAATGCCAGTTGTTCGGCACCCTGGGGTGCCACCTGTGTGAAGTTGCCGAGGGCGTGCTGATGCCTTTCGTCGAGCATGGCCTCTTGGTAGAACTGGTGGATATCGCCGAAAGCGAGGCCTTGTCCGAAGCCTATGGCTTGCGCATCCCCGTGCTCCGTCGGATCGATACAGGGGCGGAGCTGGACTGGCCCTTCGATGACCCTGATCGGGTTGCGGCGTTTCTGCGTTGATACCTTCCATCGCCTGAGTCCATCCACCGCCATTGGCGAAATGACATTCTTCGGTTACTGTATGCCCATACAGCAATCCGGAGTGCGTCCCTTGGTCAATGTCGAACAATTGAAAAACAGCGTGAACAGGATGTCCGCGGACGTTGTGCGCGAGGCGGTCCTGGAGTTGCGCCTGGATGGTCTGGTAACCGAAGGCAAGACACCCTTCAACAAGCTGCATTTCAACACCTGTTTTGCCGAGATCGAAGCGTTGTTCCAGCGTGCCGGTTACCACAAGCAATTGGACGTGGTGGGTTACCAGGGGCTGTTGTATGCATTGTACGACCCGGGACGTTGGGAGGCAGTCGAGGTGCTGCGCTGGTTGAAGGAGTTCACCGAGGCAGCGGAAAAACCGACTCAATTCGCGCATGAGCCAATAAGCACTGTGCCGGCTTGTGCGAGTGGCGGATAATACCGGCCCCGTAAACGCTCAAGAGTTTTTAATGTCCGGTTCATCATTTTCCGCCGCGCACCATCAGGCCAGCACACTGTACTTGCCGCCTGGCTCCTGGCAGACGGTGCTGGAATGTCTTTGCGAGCATTTCAGCACGATCAGCCGCGAGCAGTGGCTGGATCGGATTGTCCGGGGGCGGGTGTTGGACGGGGAGGGGCGGGCGATCGGTATTGACCTGCCCTATCGCGAAGGCATGCGGATCCACTATTTTCGCGAAGTACCCGATGAAAAACCGATCCCTGTGGTGGAGTCGATTCTCTACATCGACGAGCATCTGGTGGTGGCGGACAAACCGCATTTCCTGCCTGTCACGCCTGCGGGGGAATACGTGGAGCAGACATTGCTGCGCCGTTTGATCCGTCGCCTGGACAACCCCCATCTGGTGCCCTTGCACCGTATTGATCGGCACACGGCCGGGCTGGTCTTGTTCTCAGCCAATCCGCAGACGCGTTCGGCTTATCAATCGTTGTTTCCGACGCGGCGAATCGAAAAAAGTTATGAAGCCATTGCCCCCGCACTGCCCGGAGTGGCTTTTCCGTGTGTGCACAGAAGCCGGATGATCAACGGCGAGCCTTTTTTCCGGATGCAGGAGGGGCCAGGCGAGCCCAATACCGAGACGGCCATGGAAGTGCTTGAGAGGAACGGGGACCTGTGGCGGTACGGCCTGTATCCGGTTACCGGGAAAAAGCACCAGCTGCGGGTGCATATGAGTGCCTTGGGGGCTGGCATCTGCAACGATCCGTTTTATCCCGATGTGATTAGAGATGCCCAGGATGACTATGCCAACCCGCTCAAGCTGTTGGCCAAGAGATTAGGTTTCATCGATCCGATCACGGGTCAGGAGCGGGTCTTCAAGAGTGATATTGCCCTGCGTTGGTAGCCATCGCACTTTCCGCCAGGCATTAAAAAGCCCGCAATGCTTGCGGGCTTTTTTTCTATCTGGCTGTAACGCTGAAGATCACAGGTCTTTAACGGTACGAACCTGGTCCTTGTTCACGCGAGTCTGCTTGCCGTCCAGTTGCTCGAATTCGTAGAAGCCGCTGTCTTCGTCGTATTTTGGCGTGTCGACGGCCTGGATTTCGCGACCGTCATTCAGGGTAATCACTGTTGGCGATGCACACCCGGCGAGAGTGGCGAGGCCCAGCGCGAGCATGAAAGTGGCGAGGGTCCGTTGAGTCATGGTGTTTCTCCGAAATGGATTCTTCAAGTTACTGACCGTAAGACGTATACATCGCATGTTAGTTCCTGGCTAGTGTCAATCTGACACGCCTGTATGCCGGGCCAGCAGTTCCGGCGTATTGAGATTGGCCAGCCGGGCATCGTTGGCCGGGCATTGCAAGGCGACGGCATGCAGTGTGCGCATGATGCGGCCGGGACTGCGTTCGCCTTCGTCCCAGGCCCTTTCAAAGTCTGCTGCCAGGACCCGTGGGATGATGCATAACAACGGCTCCCAATGCTCCCCCTGACGCACCATCAACGGCTTGCCGGGATGGCGGCTTGCCGTTTCGCGCATGCTGTCGAGCAGGCTTGAGTCGATTTGCGGGACATCGCAAGGCAGCACCAGCACATACGCATGCCGCGCCACCTTGAGGCCCGCCCGGATGCCTGCCAGCGGCCCGGGAAAATCCCCTTCGGCGTCATGCACCAGCTGGTCGGCATACAATGCGTAACGCTCCGGGTTGCGGTTGCAAGAGATGATCAGATCGTCGCTCAGGGCCCGGGTCCGCCGATGAAGGTGGGCAATCAACGGTTCGCCTTGCCATTCCAGCAGGCCTTTGTCCTGGCCTCCCATGCGTTGTCCGCGGCCACCCGCCAGGAGCAGGATCGAGCAGGCTGGCAAGGGATCGTTCGAGGTCATGATGTGTCTCCGCACAGGCGAAAAAATGGGGCGCTGTGATATAACACCGGGCTGTTTCCCCTACAACTGGACGAGCCTATGAAAGCCAAGGCTGATGTACCTTTCGTACCGCTCAATATCGCGGTGCTGACTGTCAGTGATACCCGTACTCTGGAAACCGACACGTCGGGACAGGTTTTTGTCGACCGCCTCACGGAGGCTGGGCATAACCTTGCGGCCCGGGTACTGCTTAAAGATGATCTGTACAAGATCCGCGCACAAGTCGCCACCTGGATCGCCGACGACGTGGTGCAAGTGGTGTTGATCACCGGTGGCACCGGTTTCACCGGACGCGACAGCACGCCCGAGGCCGTTACGTGCCTGTTGGACAAGCAGGTCGATGGTTTTGGTGAATTGTTCCGGCAGATATCCGTGGCGGACATTGGCACTTCTACCGTTCAGTCCCGGGCGCTGGCCGGCCTGGCCAACGGTACGTTGGTCTGTTGCTTGCCGGGTTCGACCAATGCGGTGCGTACCGGATGGGACGGGATCCTGGCCGAACAACTGGACGCGCGCCATCGGCCGTGTAATTTCGTCGCCCATCTGAAACAGGCTGCCCCTTGTGAATCCCGTGGGTAAACCGGGCAAGGCCGGCGCCCTGATGGCCGTCGAGGTCGCGCTGGAGCGGTTGCTCGAGATGGCGGCAGCCACGCCCATCACTCAGCATGAGCGCGTGCCGCTGGCTGAGGCGCAGGGGCGAGTATTGGCCGAGGACCTGGTCTCGACACTTGACCTGCCGCCCTGGCCCAACAGTGCGATGGACGGCTACGCCTTGCGCCTGAATGACTGGAGCGGCGAGGCGTTGGTCGTCAGTCAGCGGGTTTTCGCCGGGCAGGCTCCAGACGCTCTCGCCGCCGGTACCTGCGCGCGTATCTTCACGGGTGCGCCGGTCCCGCCGGGTGCCGATTGCGTCGAAATGCAGGAAAACGCCATTGTCGACGATGATCAGCGGGTAAGATTCACCCAGCCCATGGTCAGCGGACAGAACATTCGACCTCAAGGACAGGAAACAACCATCGGGGAGCGAGTCCTCGATGCCGGCACCCGCCTGGGTCCGATCGAGTTGGGTCTAGCGGCATCCCTGGGGTGCGCATCGCTGCCAGTGGTGCGCAAAGTACGCGTTGCGGTGCTGTCGACCGGTGACGAACTGGTGGAGCCTGGTCAGAACCTGGGTCCAGGCCAGATCTATAACAGCAATCGTGTCCTGCTCTGTAGCTGGTTGCAGCGCCTGGGTTGCGATGTTGTCGACGCAGGTATCCTGCCCGATGATTTGCCCGCTACGCGTCGCTGTCTGGCCGGGCTGTCGGATGTCGACCTGATCCTTTCCACCGGCGGCGTATCGGTGGGGGAGGCGGATTTTCTCGGCATTGCATTGCGCGAAGAAGGCGAGTTGACGCTCTGGAAGCTCGCTATCAAGCCTGGAAAGCCGCTGACGTTCGGGCACTTCCGTGGCCTGCCGGTAATAGGCCTGCCGGGAAATCCCGCTTCTACGCTGGTGACTTTTGCACTGTTGGCTCGGCCTTACCTGCTGCGGCGCCAGGGCGTTCAGTCAGTGGCGCCCCTCAAGTTCAAGATACCTGCAGGCTTCACCTGGCCGAAGGCGGGCTCTCGCCGAGAGTATTTGCGAGGTCGCATTGAAAACGGTCAGGCGATCATCTACCGCAACCAGAGCTCAGGTGTCCTGCGCAGCGCCGCCTGGGCCGAGGGGCTGGTTGAAGTCCTCGAAGGGCGAACACTGGTCCAGGGTGATGAAGTGAGCTTCATTCCCTTGAGCGAAGTGCTGGATTAATCCTGGCAACGTTGTCCGCCCCGAGTGAGTAACCGTGCCTTATGCCGGCCTTTATCGCGACAGCAACGTCACCACCTGATCGAAGCGGCTGTTCGCCACCCAGCCCAGCAGGCCGACCACCACTGCGGCTGCGCCGGCCAGATAGGCGAGCCGGTGTCGGACCGCTTTCACATCGGTACGGATTTCATCCATGTCCCTGCGGATGTATTTGAGGTGAGTTTCCAGTTCAACGACGCGCGGTTCCAAATCAATTCCTCCTACGGGATTAATGCAACTTTTGCCTTCGTTTTGCTTATCGGCCCGCTCGCTCCTGAGCGGGCCAAATTGCCGGGGGGACAATTTGAATTCATGGCCGGGCATAAGGCGCTCCTCCGCTGTTTCCATGAGCCTTCAAATGATTGGTCCTGCCCCTGCGGGCCTTGATGTATCCATCCATGGGTTATTCATCCTTGCCTATTGGGTGTTTTTTCGATTCAGCGCAACAGAATGCCAAGGTGTTCCAATACGGCTGGAGGGTCAATTGAGCTGATTCGCCAGATCTTGTAGGAAAAGTCCTTGAATGAAGGGTTGCCGAGACGAGGCAGTCCGCCGCCTCCTTCGAGGTGCTGGGTCTTATTTTGTATAAATTGAGCAGCGCCGGGCTTTTTCGGCTGAATGAGCGGTCCCATTTCCTGAACCTTCCAATGACGGAGACAACGATGAGCAAAGGCAAGGCGCTACTGATCCTGCACGGCAAGCAAGCGCTCAACGAAGAGGTTCGCGCGGCAGTGATGCTCAAGCGCAAACAGGGCTGGGACCTGGCGGTACGGTTGACCTGGGAAGCAGGGGATGCCCGGCGATGCGTCGACGAAGCACTGGATGCCGGTTACACCCGATTGATCGCCGGCGGCGGTGACGGAACCCTGCGCGATATCGCCGAGGCGATGGTCCAGCGGCCTGGCGATGCCAGCCTGGTGTTGCTCCCCCTGGGCACTGCTAACGATTTTGCCCGGGCGGCCGGCGTCCCGTTGGAGCCGGACCAGGCCCTGGATCTGCTGGATGTCACGCCCAGGGCGATTGATGTGGGCGAGGTCGGCGGCTGTATTTTCCTGAACATGGCGACGGGCGGCTTCGGTAGCCAGGTGACCGCCAATACCTCCGAGGACTTGAAGAAAGTCCTTGGGGGCGCCGCTTATCTGTTTACCGGCCTGTCGCGTTTCAGTGAGTTGAGCGCAGCCTATGGCGAACTGCAGGGCCCCGATTTTCACTGGCGCGGCGACTTGCTGGCGCTGGGCATCGGCAATGGTCGGCAGGCGGGTGGGGGGCATTTGCTCTGTCCGCAAGCGTTTGCCGACGACGGTTTGCTCGATATCAGCATCCTCCCGGCGCCTCAAGAGGTTGTCAGTACGCTCAAGGACCTGCTGGCCGGTGGCCTGGGCATAGACAACATGTTCGTACGAGCGCGTTTGCCCTGGGTGGAAATCAAGGTGGCGCAGGGCCTGGACATCAATCTGGATGGCGAGCCGTTGCAGGTCGACGATCTGCGTTTCACCGTGCGCCCGAAAGCGCTACGGGTGCACCTGCCGTCGGATTCGCCATTGCTGGAGGGTGCGGCGCTGCTCAATCATCCAGGCTGATGATCTGTTCGCGGACCGCAAACAGTACCAGTCCGGCCACGTCATGAATCTGCAGGCGCTTCATGATCTGGGCCCGGTGCGTTTCCACGGTCTTGATGCTCAGGCTCAGGCCGTTGGCGATTTCCCGGGTGGACTTGCCACGAACGATCAGTCGCAGGATCTCCAGCTGGCGCGCCGTCAGGTTGTGGTTCTGGGCTGGATCGGGCTGATGTTTCTGAACGCGGGTCAGCGCCTGGTTGATCACGGTGTGGGCGATGGCCGGGCTCAGGTAGCGTTCGTTGTTGCGCAACGCGTCCAGGGCGTGCGCCAGCTCGGTGGCCGTGGTGTCCTTGAGCAGGTAGCCATGGGCTCCTGATTCCAGCGCCTGCATGATCAGCGCGGGGTCAGTGTGCATGGACAGGATCAGCACCTTGCTCTGGGGGCGTACCTTCCTGAGTTGCTGCAAGGCTTCCAGGCCGCCGGTATCCTTCATGGAAATATCCAGCAGGACGATATCGGGGTTGAGGCGTTCTACCAGTTCCGGCAATTGCGCGCCGTCACTGGCTTCGCCGACGACGGCGTAGCCAGGGAGATCCAGGACCAGGGCGCGTACACCGGCCCGGATCAGCGAGTGGTCATCTACCAGAAGCAAATTACAAGTCAATGGAGAACCTTATTCTTGCTGGCCCGCTCAAGGGCACGCGGTGCCCAGGGAATACGAGCTTCGATATGCGTGCCTTTGCCGGCCTCGCTGGTGACCTTGAGGGTGCCGCCCAACTGTTCGACTCGCTCCGACATGCCGGCCATGCCGCGCTGTCCTTCGCGGCCGGGGTGGCTGGCCGGGACGAATCCCTGGCCGTCATCGCTGATCAGCAACGTCAGCCCTTCAGGAAGGCGTTGCAGGCGCACCAGCAGATTGCTCGCCTGGGCGTGGCGCAACATGTTGGTGACGGCCTCCTGGGTGATCCGAAAGGCGGCGACGGTCATTTCGTCCGGGATGCCGGTCATGCGCTGCTGGCAATCGAGGCTCCATTTCACCGGCGTATTGGCCAATGTCTTGAGTAGATGAGCGCGGAGACTGGCTTCGAGCCCAAGGCTGGTCAGTTGCCTGGGATTGAGGATCGCCGAGACATCACGCACTTTGTTCAGGGTTTCGTCCAGCGTGTCGCTCAGTACGCTGCATTGGCCCTGCAAGTCTTCCGGCAGGCGGCGCTTGAGCCATTCACTTTGCAGTTTTGCCGCGGTCAGCAGTTGGCCAATGTCATCGTGCAGTTCGCGGCTGAGCCGGTGACGCTCGTTTTCCTGGACCTCCAGCAGTCGGTCGGCCAGTTCCTGCGGCTGGAACTTGATGGACTTGCGCGACAGTCGATAGTGGATCCAGACACAGGCCAGCGCCGCGCCATTGAGCACCAGCAAGCCCAACGGCAGCGGATGGGCCAACAAGTAGGCCAGCAGGCACCCGAGGGTCGAGCAGATACACAGCAGCAATGTGAACCGGCGGGCGTTTTCTCGGGACGGTGGCCAGGTGATGATTGACTTGAAGCTGGCGTGCATAACGGATGGAGCCAATGAATGTTCGCTGCGGGCAGGCCAGTCAGCGCATCTGACGGGCCGGGTCGGGTAAATGTTTCAGGTCGGGGACGGCTTCGGTTGGCGGCTTCTTGCGCCGCTGTCCGAGGCGACTGACGCGAGACATAGTACCACTTCGGATTTCGTTGGTCGCGCCCGGCTTGGCGGCGGCAAAGCACGACGGGCCAGGCACATGATGTTGGTCGGCTGCTACCAGCTCACGCTTGTTTTTGTGCGTAAGGAACCAACGCCATCGGACGCGGCGTCGGCAACGCCTCGCAGGGACTCTGGCCTACCTGGAAGGCAAATGCTTCGATCAGGGAAGTCTGTTCAGTGTTGTCCAGACTCAGTTTGCCGGTGGTGCGGTCGACGAGCTCCAACTGCCAGGCCATCAGGGTAAAACAATCTTTCAGCGCGACCAGTGCCTGGTCATGCAGCTCCATGTGGTGTTGCGCATGACTGAGCAAGCCATGGATATGCAGCGAAAACTCCGAAACGGCCTCCAATGCGAGAGCGTCGGCCTTGTTTGCCAGCTTCAGCAACGTGCTGAGCATGCAGTCGATGGCATCCTTGTCGTTGTTGATCAGCTCCAGATGGCTCAGGCATTCCTCCGACTTGGCCAAGAGTGTCTCGGCTTCAATCAGGAACTCGGGAAGGCGCTGGCTCCAATTGTTGCGATCGTTCGGCATGCTTATCTCCACAACATCATGTCAGGCGAAAGTAGATCGCGTGTGGCGAACGGCTGGGTCTCATGGCCGGTACGAACGAAGGTGCCTTGCGGATCGCAAACTCGGCCTCGCAAACGATTGCACTGAAATCGGTTGGGAGGCTGGAAATCCGTTGTTCTGCAGTCGCGCACAAAAGCCTGACTCCGTTCAGCAATGAGAATGGCGTCACATTAATGGCTATTGGATATCGGGAATATCAGGTTAGACCTGATTGTGCCTAGGGGAATCCCTTAGGCAGGGGAACTTACTGCATCAACGGAAGTCGCGCAGCGGAAAAAACGGATGTAAAACGGAAGGCCAGTAAAGCATGATGTCTATGTGACATCAATGCCCGCGGCGGTATTTAATGTCGGGGTCAAGATCCGGCGCATACCGCCGATAGCGTCTTTACAGATTCATCCGAACAAGCCCAGGAGTCATCGATGGCCGGCATTCTCGACACAGTAGATCAACGAACCCAATTGGTGGGTGAGAATCGCCTGGAAATTCTCATGTTTCGCCTGGCGGGGCGCCAATTGTTCGCCATCAACGTATTCAAGGTCCAGGAAGTGCTGCAACTGCCGAAGCTGACCTTGATGCCCCAGCGCCACCCGTTCGTCTGTGGTGTGGTCAATCTGCGTGGCCAGACCCTTCCGGTGATCGATCTTTCCCAGGCCATCGGCATGCGTCCGCTCGTGCCGGGACCTAACAGCACCATCATCGTCACCGAGTACAACCGTTCGGTACAGGCGTTCCTGGTAGGGGGCGTGGACCGCATCGTCAACATGAACTGGGAAGCCATCCTGCCGCCTCCGACCAGTGCCGGTCGCGAGCATTACCTGACGGCTATCAGCAAGGTCGACGACCAGTTGGTGGAAATCATCGACGTGGAGAAAGTCCTCGCCGAAATCGTCCCCTACAACGCCAAGGTCTCACGGGACAAGCTCGAGGATCCGGTGCTGGAACGAGCCCGCGGTCGAGAAGTCCTGCTGGTGGACGATTCCAATGTCGCGCTCTCGCAGTTGCGTGACACCCTGGGCCAGTTGGGCGTGAAGATGCACATCGCCAGCGACGGCTTGAAGGCACTGAACATGCTCAAGGCCTGGGCCGACACCGGCGAAGTGATGACCGACAAGTTGCTGATGATTTTCACCGACGCGGAAATGCCCGAGATGGACGGCTACCGCCTGACCACGGAAATCCGCAACGATCCACGCCTGCGTGGGCTCTACGTGGTGCTGCACACCTCGCTGTCCGGCAGCTTCAACGATTCGATGGTCAAGAAGGTTGGCTGTGACAACTTCCTTTCCAAATTCCAGCCGGACAAGCTGGTCGACGTGGTGCGCCAGCGGTTGATGCTCGGCTGAGGCTGATCGAGGTTTGCTTCACCGGCTCGCTCGTATAAGGTTGCGCTTTTTCGTCACCAGGGAAAGTTGATCATGTTGCGGCTGAGCGCGCTGTATCGGTATCCGTTGAAGTCCGGCAAGGGGCAGCCGCTGCAGGGCATCGGCCTGGACAAGCTCGGGCTCGACGGTGATCGACGCTGGATGCTGGTGGATGAGGCCACCGGGCGCTTCCTGACCCAGCGGGCCGTGGCAAAGATGAGCCAGCTTTCGGCGTTGTGGAACGCGGCGGGCGGACTGACACTCAGCGCGCCGGGCTACGGCGCCATCGAGGTGCCGCTGCCGCCTTCTCTCGAAGAACAACGGCGTGGCGTGATCATCTGGCGCGATACTCTGCGTGTGCCGGATGCCGGTGACGCGACGGCAGCCTGGGTCAGTGAATTCATCGGCAATCGCACCCGGCTGGTCCATGTGCCGGTGGAATTGGCTCGCACCACGGCAGCCGGCTACGGCAAGGATGATGACAAGGTGGCCTTCGCCGACGGTTTTCCCTTGTTGTTGATCGGCCAGGCCTCGTTGGAGGATTTATCGGGCAGGGTCGGCCGCTCGCTGGAAATGCTGCGCTTTCGTCCCAACCTGGTGGTCGAGGGCAGCGAGGCGTTCGCCGAAGACGGCTGGAAGCGTATTCGTATCGGCGAGGTGGAGTTCCGGGTGGTCAAGCCGTGTTCACGCTGCATCATGACCACGGTCGATCCGCAAACCGGCGAACGCGATCCGCAGCGCGAGCCTTTCGCCACGTTGCAGCAGTACCGTTCTACCCCGGATGGTGCGATGTTCGGCCAGAATCTGGTCAACGATGGCAATGGCCGACTTGAGGTCGGCATGCCGGTCGAAGTGCTGGAATAGAAGATCCCTGAATAAAAATGCCCGTGTCGCTGGACACGGGCATTTTTATTTATGCAGGCGCTTTTTGTGGCGAGGGAGCTTGCTCCCGCTGGCTGCGCAGCAGCCCTCGCATGCAAGGGACGCTGGCGCGTCCAGCGGGAGCAAGCTCCCTCGCCACGGCTCAGCCGCGATATTCGCAGAGGTAAGCAGTGTCGACGGCTACCTTGAGCTGGAACTTGCTGTTGGCCGGGACGTTGAACTGGCTACCGGCGGCGAAGGTTTCCCAATCGGTGCTGTCGGGCAGTTTCACCGTCAGGGCGCCGGAAACAACATGCATGATTTCCCGCTGCGCAGTGCCGAACTCATATTCGCCCGGTGCCATGACGCCGATGGTCGCTGGACCTTCGGCGGTGCCGAAGGCGATCGACTTGACGGTGCCGTCGAAGTACTCGTTGACTTTGAACATGGGCGATTCCTCGAGAAAGGGCTGAAAAAGGCCGGCCAGTATGCACAAGGCCACAACAGTCGTCATCTGTCGCGCCTGGCAGGGCGCTCAGCCGGTCAGCACCAGCGGCAACAATCGCGCCGTATTACGGGCGTCCTCCAATGCACGGTGCTGTTGGCCGCAGAACTGCAGGCCGGCCAGTTGCAACGCCGCATTGAGCCCCAGCGGTCGCTCCAGCCGACGGGCCTTGGCAAAGCGCTGCTTGAGATTCATGTGCGGTACCTGGCCGAGCGCGCTGTGCAAGTGCTGGCCTTGCCATTCCTGAAGCAATTGCTTGCGGTCGTAGTCCCCCCAACTGACCCAGCCTTCGAGGTTCGCTCGATAAGGCGCCAGCCAGTGTTCGAATGCCGGCCAGACCTCGGTCAGCGGTGCGGCGCCGTCAATATTGGCCTGGCTGATATGCGTCAGCGTGCGACAGAAAGAGGTCAGCAACGGGCGCCTCAGCGGCCGTACAAACCGTTGGAAATGATCCACCTCGCGCCCATCCCGATTCACCAGGGTGGCGCCGATTTCGATGATTTCCATTTCGGTAACCGGCCAGCCACCTTCGTCGGTGGTGGCTTCCAGATCAATCACCAGCCAGTAAGGCATTGCAAGGTTCCCGGTATCGGCGTGCAGATGGGTTTGAGCGTAGTCAAACCCGAAGCATCCGCCTAGTCCCTGATGACGCGCGAGCGACCAGACCGGCCTGATGGAGGTTGTCCTGCATGGAAGATGGCTGTTCGCTGTCCGAGCGCTTGCTTGGTTGCCTTGGCCAGCTTAAATTGCCCCGCGCGACCGGATGAAAGAAGAACAATGATCGAGCCGCTGTTTTAAATTGACCGTGCGGCTGGCTAAGCGGCTGAAACCGCCTAGCGTGAAGAGTGATGGGGACTTTGGGGGAGTGGTTATCTTGACGTGTTCGCCGATGGGGATGACCTCACGTACCTTGCTTGCCGTCCTGGCCATGTTCTTGACCGTGTCAGCTGAAGCTGCACAAGTGGTCCGGATCGGCGCGGCGCATTTCCCGCCCTATACGGTTCGTCCCGAAAACGGCGCCGACACCGGTCTGTTACCGCAATTGGTGGAAGCCTTGAACCGGTCACAGGCCGATTATGAATTCGTGCTGGTACCCACTTCGATTCCGCGCCGGTTCAACGATTTCAAGCAGGGCCGGGTCGACATGGCGATTTTCGAGAACCCCGACTGGGGTTGGCAGGATGTGCCCCATACTCCGGTAGACATGGGCCTGGAGGATGCGGAGATATTCGTCGCCCAACGCCAGCCGGATCGCCAGCAGAGCTATTTCGCCGATCTCAGGGGCAAGCGCCTGGCCCTGTTCAGCGGTTATCACTATGCGTTCGCCGAATTCAACGCCGACCCGAAGTTCCTCATCGGCCAATACAACGCCACGTTGACCTATTCCCACGACAGCAACCTGCAGATGGTGTTGCGCACACGCGCGGACATTGCCCTGGTGACCCGTTCCTACCTCAGCGATTACGTGTTGCGCAATCCGCAAGTGGCCTCGCAGTTGCTGGTATCCGAACGCATCGACCAGATTTACCACCATTACGCACTGATTCGGCCCCAGGCGCCCATTTCTCCTCAAGCGTTCGGCCAGATATTGCAGAAGTTGCGGGACGACGGCCAGTTGCTGGAAATCTTCCAGCCCTACCGGATCGAGCTGGTGCCGACCCACGCCCATTAAAAGCGGACCTTAAATTTATCTGCCTGGCTCACGTCACACGTTGACCACCGACGAAAACGTGAGCTCCCATGTCCAACCTCAATCAGCCGACCCTATTGCCCTTGCCCGGCGGGCGCAGCCTGGGTGCCGATGAAACCGAACGCCACCTGAGCCTGATGCTCGAAGGCGCGCCGCTGATCCGCCTGCGCCTGGAGCGCGGTCCCCAGTTGCACGTGCATTTGCAGGAAAACAACGACCGGCCGGTCGGCCCGGCACTCTGGGCGGCCTGCTATTGGCTGTTTGCCAGGGATCCCGAATGTCAGCGCCTGGTCTGGCACCTCAATGAGCGTCCCGGTGAGGCCCTGCTCAGCGGTTTGCTGACGGGCGGGGAACTCAGCGACGAATACATCTGCGAACGCACGCTGTTCTGGCAACTGCCGCAGCCCTGGCTGGGAGAGTCGTTCAGCGGCAGTTATCCGCAACAGATGATCGTCACCGACGGCAAGCGCCATCCACGTCGCCCGATCAAGCCGCGCGGCGAGGTGTATCGCCGTTTCGACGCGCGGCTAGGGGCCTGGGTGTCTTTGCGCACGCTTGAAATCGAGCAAGACCTGACGCGATTCAACCGCTGGCAGAACAGCCCCAGGGTGGCGAGCTTCTGGCAGGAGGAGGGCAGCCTGGAACAGCACCGCGAGTACTTGACCGGGCTTGAGCATGACCCTCGGGTCTTGACCTTGATCGGTTGTTTCGATGAGCACCCATTCGCCTACTTCGAAGCCTATTGGGCCAAGGAGGATCGAATCGCACCGTTTTATGACGCTCACGCCTATGACCGCGGCATCCACATGCTGGTGGGCGAAGAGCAGCATCGAGGTCCGCACAAGGTCGCAAGCTGGCTATCGGCGCTGGTGCATTACCTGTTTCTCGACGATCCGCGTACCCAGCGCGTGGTGGCCGAGCCTCGGGCCGACAATGCGCGGATGATCGGGCATCTGCATAACCAGTGTTTTCACTGTGAGAAGGAATTCGATTTCCCGCACAAGCGCGCGGCGCTGATGATTCTCGGGCGCGAGCGGTTTTTTGACCGGTGTTCGTTGATGTAGGGCTTCAAGGCCCCATCGCGAGCAAGCTCGCTCCCACAGTTTGGTCGTGAACCCTGTGGGAGCGAGCTTGCTCGCGATGAGGACAGCAGACTCACTGCAGATTTCACCGCCGGGCGAACGTATCCCCACGCACCCCTGACACCTTGCGGCAATGCACCAGGGCGTCGCGGATCATGAAGTTCACCAGTGTCGGCGAGACGCCCAGTTCCTTGGCGATGTCCTTCTGCGGTACGCCGTGCAGCCGGTACATCTCGAAGGCATAACGGGTTCGGCTAGGCAGCTCGGTCAGCGCGTCGGCAATGTGCTCGAGGGTGGAAAAGTTGATATGCGACGTTTCTGGCGAAGCACCCTGGATCACCACGTTCAACCCTTCTTCTTCCGGCCCCGAATATTTCTGTTCCAACGCCTGTTTGCGGTAGTGGTCGATCGCCAGATTGCGCACGATCTGGAACAGGTAGCTGAGTTGAGCCTTGAAGGACGAGGTGATCTGGGGCGCCGATTGCAACCGGAAAAACGCATCCTGGACCACGTCTTCCGCGCGGGAGCGGCAACCGGTGATGCGCGCTGCGATCTTGACCAGGATCATCCGGTTGTCGACGAAGGCCTGGAGTAGCGGTGAGTCGCACCTGCTTGTGGATACTTGTTCCGTCATGGAATTCACCTTACTGCAAATAGTTAGCGGGACGACCCGTGCATCGGATCCGTCCTACATGTCGAGCGCCAAATTAGGCTTAATGATAATCGTTGTCAATTGAGAAGAAGAATTATTGATGGGCGGAAGTCCAGCCTGGAAACTGCGACCGGTTGCCGCGGCGTGGCGCCGACCGATGATCATCCGGATGCGCGGAGGCAAGGCCTGCGACTAATTATTTGCCGGTGTAATCCGTTCCCAAGGGTGACCACTTGCAAGCCGAATCCAGGCAGGAACCCCACATGACCGACGCGTTCGAACTCCCCAGCACCCTGGCCCATGCCCTCCAGCGCCGCGCCGCGTTGACGCCGGACCGGGTGGCCTTGCGCTTTCTTGCCGACACCCCGCAGCAGGGCGTCGTGTTGAGTTATCGCGACCTGGACTTGCGCGCCCGGACCATCGCCGCCGCTTTGCAGGCCGAGGCGGAACTGGGTGATCGCGCCGTACTGCTATTCCCGAGCGGCCCGGATTACGTCGCGGCGTTTTTCGGTTGCCTGTACGCCGGCGTGATCGCCGTTCCGGCCTACCCACCCGAGTCCACCCGCCGCCACCATCAGGAGCGTCTGCTGTCGATCATCGCCGACGCCCAGCCGCGGCTGTTGCTCACCAGCAGTGAGGTGCGCGACACGCTGCAGGCCATCGAATCGGCACCGCCGGTACTCTGTGTCGATATCCTCGATCCGGCCCACGCCGGCCAATGGCGGGCGCCGAACCTGCAAGACGATGACATCGCCTTCCTGCAATACACCTCCGGCTCCACTGCGTTGCCCAAGGGAGTACAGGTGAGCCACGGCAACCTGGTGGCCAACGAAGCGCTGATCCGGCATGGCTTCGGCATTGACGTGAATCCCGACGACGTCATTGTCAGCTGGCTGCCGCTGTATCACGACATGGGCCTGATCGGCGGTTTACTGCAACCGATCTTCAGCGGGGTGCCGTGCGTACTGATGTCGCCGGCGTATTTCCTCGCCCGACCGTTGCGTTGGCTGGAAGCGATCAGCGAGTACGGCGGCACCATCAGCGGCGGCCCGGATTTCGCCTACCGGCTGTGCAGCGAGCGGGTCAGCGAGTCGGCCCTGGAGCGCCTCGACTTGAGCCATTGGCGCGTGGCCTATTCCGGCTCCGAACCGATTCGCCTCGACAGCCTGGAGCGCTTCGCCGAAAAGTTTGCCTCGTGCGGCTTCACGCCGGACAGTTTCATGGCTTCCTATGGCTTGGCCGAAGCCACCCTGTTCGTCGCCGGCACGCCGCGTGGCCGAGGGATCCCCGCGATGCGAATGGATGACGCGGCATTGGCGCAAAACCGCGCCGAGCCGGGGCAGGGCAACGCAGTGATGAGTTGCGGCGTGAGCCAGCCGGACCACGCGGTACTGATCGTCGAGCCCGCCACGTTGCAGCCGCTGGCCGACAATCAGGTCGGCGAAGTCTGGGCCGCCGGGCCGAGCATCGCCCACGGTTACTGGCGCAACCCCGAGGCCAGCGCCAGGACATTCGTCCAGCATGCCGGCCGCACCTGGCTGCGCACCGGCGACCTTGGCTTTGTGCGCGAAGGCGAGCTGTTCATCACGGGGCGCCTGAAGGATTTGCTCATCGTGCGCGGGCATAACCTTTATCCACAGGACATCGAGCAAGCCGTAGAACGCGAGGTCGAGGTGGTGCGCAAGGGACGGGTCGCTGCATTCGCGGTCGACAACGGCGGCGAAGAGGGGATCGGGATTGCCGCGGAAATCAGCCGCAGTGTGCAGAAAATCCTCCCGGCCGAGGCCTTGATCAAAGCGATTCGCCAGGCCGTGGCCGATGCCTGCCAGCAAGCCCCGAGCGTGGTGGTGCTGCTCAATCCGGGAGCCTTGCCGAAGACTTCGAGCGGCAAGCTGCAGCGCTCGGCCTGCCGGGCACGACTGGCTGACGGCAGCCTCGACAGCTATGCGCTGTTCCCTTCGGTCGAGGTGGAGCAAACCCATGAGGCGCGCGCTTCATCACAGCTGCATACGCTGATTGGCCAGATCTGGTGCGAGCAGTTACAGGTCGACCAGGTCCAGGGCGACGATCATTTCTTCCTGCTAGGCGGCAACTCCATCGCCGCCACCCAAGTCATTGCGCGGCTGAGCGAAACCCTCGGCCTGGAACTCAACCTGCGCCTGCTCTTCGAAGCCCCAACGCTCGGCGCTTTTGCCGCGGCGGTGGCGAACCTGCAGCAGGACGGCGGCCAGGCCCAGGGCGCCATCAGCCAGTTGCCACGCCACGAGCCGCTGCCGCAATCGTTGGCGCAAAACCGCTTGTGGCTGACCTGGCAGCTGGATCCGGCAAGCCGTGCCTACAATATTCCCGGCGCCATCCGCCTGCGCGGCGAGCTGGACGAAAACGCCTTGCGCGCCAGCTTCCAGCAATTGATCGAGCGCCATGAGTCCCTGCGCACGCGGTTCCTGGAACGCGATGGGGTGGCCTTGCAGCAAATCGATCCGGCCGGCGAGTTCAATCTTCAGGTGATCGATCTTTGCGACATGCCTGCTGACCAGCGCGAAGCGCGGGCGCGGCAGATCCGCGAAGACGAAGCCGCCACCCAGTTCGATCTGGAAAAGGGTCCGCTGCTGTGGGTCACCTTGTTGCGCCTGGATCAGGACGACCATCAACTGTTGGTGACGATGCACCACATCATCGCCGATGGCTGGTCGATGAACGTCCTGATCGAGGAGTTCTCACGGCTCTACGCCGCGGCGTCCCAGGGGCAGGTCGCCGAGTTGGCGCCGTTGCCGTTGCACTACGCCGACTACGGCAGTTGGCAGCGCCGATGGCTCGGGCAAGGTGAAGCTGAGCGCCAGCTGGCCTATTGGAAACAGCAACTGGGCGATGAGCATCCGACCCTGGCACTGAGCACCGATCATCCGCGCAGCGCCCTGCATCAGCGCAGCGCCGCGCGCCACAGCCTGCGCCTGGACAAGGACCTCGGCGATGCCCTGCGCCGGACGGCCCTGGCTCATGACGCCACGCCGTTCATATTCTTGCTGGCGGCATTCCAGGCGTTGCTGCAGCGCTACACCGGCCAGTCCGACATCCGCATCGGCGTGCCCAACGCCAACCGCCCGCGCCGGGAAACCCAGGGCCTGATCGGCTTCTTCATCAACACCCAGGTGCTGCGCGCGCAAATCGATTCGCGCCAGCCATTCGCCGCGCTGCTGGCCCAGGCCCGGGAAGCCACGCTGGGCGCCCAGGCGCATCAGGACCTGCCTTTCGAACAACTGCTGGAAGCGTACCCACAGGCGCGGGAACAAGGTCTGTTCCAGGTCATGTTCAACCATCAGCAGCGCGACCTCGGCGCGTTGCGGCGCCTGCCGGGGCTGTTGGCCGATGAGTTGCCCTGGCACAGCCGCGAAGCCAAGCTCGACTTGCAGTTGCATAGCGAAGAGGACCGCAACGGACGGTTGGCGCTGTCGTTCGATTACGCTGACGAGCTGTTCGAGGCCACGACTATCACCCGCTTGGCCGAACACTTTTGCAGCCTGCTTCGGGCGGTTTGCAGCAACCCGCAGCAGGCGATCGGCGACGTGCAGCTGTTGAGCGACGCTGAATCCGCCCAACAGCTGCCATGGGGCTCGGCGCCTTGCGAGCCGGCCAGCCAGTGGCTGCCGGAACTGCTCAACGAACAGGCCCGCCGCACCCCGCAACGTACCGCGTTGCAGTGGGACGGTGGTGCGCTGGACTATGCCGAGCTGCACACCCAGGCCAATCGCCTGGCCCATTACCTGCGGGACAAAGGCGTCGGCCCGGACGTCTGCGTGGCGATTGCCGCCGAGCGTTCGCCGCAGTTGCTGATCGGCGTGTTGGCGATCATCAAGGCGGGGGGCGCCTATGTGCCGCTGGATGTCGATTATCCGGCCGAGCGCCTGGCCTACATGTTGGGTGACAGCGGCGTCGATCTGCTGCTGACCCAAACCGCCTTGCTGGACCGCTTGCCGGCCTGCGCAGGCGTCAGCGTCATCGCCATGGACGCCCTGCACCTGGAACAGTGGCCGAGCAACCCGCCGGGGCTGCATTTGCATGGCGAGCATCTGGCGTACGTGATCTACACCTCCGGTTCGACCGGTCAGCCGAAGGGCGTCGGCAACACCCATGCCGCCCTGGCCGAGCGCCTGCAATGGATGCAGGCCGCCTATGGGCTGAATGAAACCGACGTGCTCATGCAAAAGGCGCCGATCAGTTTCGACGTGTCAGTGTGGGAGTGCTTCTGGCCGCTGATCAACGGCTGCCAACTGGTACTGGCCGGCCCCGGCGAGCACCGCGACCCGCACCGCATCGCGCAGTTGGTCGAGCGGTTTGGCGTGACCACGCTGCATTTTGTACCGCCGCTGCTCAGCCTGTTCCTCGAGGAGCCGTTGAGCGCCCGCTGCACGAGCTTGCGGCGGATCTTTTCCGGCGGCGAAGCGTTGCCGGCCGAGTTGCGCAACCGGGTGCTGGCGCAACTGCCGGCGGTGCAGCTGCACAACCGCTACGGCCCGACCGAAACCGCTATCAACGTCACGCACTGGCACTGCAGCGAGGCCGATGGCGAGCGCTCGCCGATCGGTCGTCCGCTGGCCAATGTGCTCTGCCGCATCCTCGACAGTGACCTCAATCCGGTGCCGGTCGGTGTGCCGGGTGAATTGTGCATCGGTGGCCTCGGCCTGGCCCGGGGTTACCTGGGGCGACCAGGGCTGACGGCCGAGCGGTTTGTCGCCGACCCGCTGGGTTCGGCCGGCGCGCGGCTGTACCGCACCGGCGACCGGGCGCGCTGGGGCGCTGACGGCGTCATCGAATACCTCGGCCGCCTCGACCAGCAGGTCAAGCTACGCGGCTTCCGGGTCGAGCCGCAGGAAATCGAAGCGCGACTGCTCGCCCAACAGGGCGTCGCCCAGGCGGCGGTGCTGGTGCGTGACACCGCGGCCGGTGCGCAATTGATCGGCTACTACACCGCGGTCGATGTCGATGAAGATGAAACCGTCCAGGCTGCTCGCCTGAAAAACGCCCTCGTCGGTGAATTGCCCGACTACATGGTGCCTGCGCAATTGCTGCGCCTGGACGTCATGCCCCTTAGTCCGAGCGGCAAGCTCGACCGTCGCGCCTTGCCCGAGCCGCAGTGGCAAGTGCGCGAGCACGTCGAGCCGGTCAGCGCCCTTGAACAGCGGGTCGCCGGCATCTGGCGCGACGTGCTGGGTCTGGAGCGCGTTGGCTTGCGCGATGACTTTTTCGCCTTGGGCGGCCATTCGTTGCTGGCGACCCAGATCATTTCCCGCACCCGCCAGGCCTGCGATGTCGAGCTACCGCTGCGCGCGTTGTTCGAAGCCAGTGAGCTGGGCGCCTTCGCTGAGCAGGTGCGGTTGATCCAGGCCAGCGGCCAGACCAACCGCCAGCCGCCGATCGAGAAAGTCGACCGCAGCCAACCGGTGCCGCTGTCCTATTCCCAACAGCGTATGTGGTTCCTCTGGCAAATGGAGCCGGATAGCCCAGCCTACAACGTCGGCGGCATGGCGCGGTTGCGCGGGGTGCTGGATGTCGGACGCTTTGAAGCGGCGTTGCAGGCCCTGATCCTGCGCCACGAAACCCTGCGCACAACGTTCCCGAGCATTGATGGCGTGCCTCGCCAACAGGTACACGGCGAGACGGGCCTGCGCATGGGCTGGAAGGATTTCTCGATGCTGGACGCCGACATGCGCCAGCAACGGGTCCGGCAACTGGCCGACAGCGAGGCCCACGAACCCTTCGACCTGGAAGCCGGGCCGCTGCTGCGGGCCTGCCTGGTCAAGACCGCCGAGCATGAGCATTACTTTGTGCTGACCTTGCACCACATCGTCACCGAAGGGTGGGCGATGGATATTTTCGCCCGTGAGCTGAGCGCGCTGTATGAAGCCTTCGTCGATGATCGCGAGTCGCCGCTGGAGCCGTTGCCGGTGCAATACCTCGACTACAGCGTCTGGCAGCGCCAATGGCTGGAATCCGGCGAGCGCCAGCGTCAGCTGGACTACTGGACCGCCCAACTGGGCCGCGAACATCCCTTGCTGGAGCTGCCCGCCGATCGCCTGCGTCCGCCGGTGCAAAGTCATCGTGGCGAACTGTTCCGTTTCGACCTCAGCGATGAGTTGGCCGCGCGGGTCCGCGCCTTCAATGCCGAACGTGGCCTGACCCTGTTCATGACCATGATCGCCGCCCTGGCCGTGCTGCTCTATCGCTACAGCGGCCAGACCGACCTGCGCATCGGCGCGCCGGTGGCCAACCGCATACGCCCGGAAAGCGAAGGGCTGATCGGCGCGTTCCTCAATACCCAGGTGCTGCGTTGTCAGCTCGATGGGCAAATGTCGGTGGGCGAACTGTTCGAGCAGGTGCGCCACACCGTGATCGAAGGCCAGTCCCACCAGGACTTGCCCTTCGATCATCTGGTCGAGGCCCTGCAACCACCGCGCAGTGCCGCATACAACCCGCTGTTCCAGGTGATGTGCAACGTCCAGCGCTGGGAATTCCAACAGAGCCGCACGTTGGCCGGCATGAGCGTCGACTACTTGGTCAACGACGCCCGCGCCACCAAGTTCGACCTCAACCTGGAAGTCACCGACCTCGACCAGCGCCTGGGTTGCTGCCTGACCTACAGCACCGATCTGTTCGATGAGCCGCGCATCGCCCGCATGGCCGGTCATTGGCGCAACCTGTTGGAGGCGTTGCTGGTTGATCCGGCTCGGCGGCTGAGCGAACTGCCGTTGCTTGGCGTCGGCGAGCAGCAGCAAATGCTCGACAGCCTGGGCGTCGAGCCCGGTGAGCATCGCCTCGATCAATGCCTCCACGTGCTGTTCGAAGAACAGGCCCGGACGCGTCCCGACGCAGCCGCGCTGACGTTCGCCGGGCAGACCCTGAGCTATGCCGAACTCGAACGCCGCGCCAATCGCCTGGCCTGGATGCTGCGCGAGCGCGGCGTCGGGCCGCAGGTACGGGTGGGCCTGGCGCTGGAGCGCTCGCTGGAAATGGTCATCGGCCTGCTGGCGATCCTCAAGGCCGGTGGCGCCTACGTGCCGCTGGATCCGGAATACCCGCTGGACCGTTTGCACTACATGATCGAAGACAGTGGCGTCGGTCTGCTGCTCAGCGACCGGACCATGTTCCAGGCCCTCGGCCCATTGCCGCCGGGCGTGCAGCGCTGGTGCCTGGAGGACGACAGCGAGGCGTTGGCGCAGTACCCGGACCAGTCGCCATCGCTAATCAATCTGCCGCAGCACCAGGCATACCTGATCTACACCTCCGGCTCCACCGGCAAGCCCAAGGGCGTGGTCGTGTCCCACGGTGAAATCGCCATGCATTGCCAGGCGGTGATCCGCCGTTTCGGCATGCGTCCGGACGACTGCGAGCTGCATTTCTATTCGATCAATTTCGACGCGGCCACCGAGCGCCTGCTGGTGCCGTTGCTCAGCGGCGCTCAGTTGGTGCTGCGCGCCCAGGGCCAGTGGGATGCTCAGGAAATTTGCGGGCTGATCCGTGAGCACCGCATCAATATTCTTGGCTTTACCCCGAGTTATGGCAGCCAGTTGGCGCAATGGCTGGCGACCCAAGGGCAAACGTTGCCGGTGCGCATGTGCATCACCGGTGGCGAAGCGTTGACCGGCGAACACCTGCAGCGCATCCGCGCCGCGTTCAGCCCGAGCCTGTTTTTCAACGCCTATGGTCCGACCGAGACGGTGGTGATGCCGCTGGCGAGCCTGGCGCCGGAACAACTGGAGGAGGGCGCGGGCAGCGTACCGATCGGCAGCGTGATCGGCGCCCGGCGGGCCTACATTCTCGACGCGGACCTGGCGTTGGTGCCGCCAGGCGCGACGGGTGAGCTGTACGTTGGTGGTGCCGGCCTGGCCCAGGGTTATCACCAGCGTCCGGGCATGACCGCCGAGCGCTTCGTCGCCGATCCGTTTGCCGCTGATGGCGGTCGGCTGTACCGCACCGGCGACCTGGTGTGCCAGCGTGCCGACGGCCAAGTGGAGTACCTGGGACGAATCGATCATCAAGTGAAGATTCGCGGTTTCCGCATCGAACTGGGGGAAATCGAAAACCGCCTGCTGGAGCACGCTGCCGTGCGCGAAGCGGTGGTCCTGGCCCTCGACATGCCGGGCGGCAAGCAGTTGGCCGCTTATCTGGCCAGCGACATCGCCGAGCAGGACGCCATGGCACAAGTGGCCCTGCGCGAAGCGCTGAAGCAGCACCTCAAGGCGCAACTGCCGGAGTACATGGTGCCGACTCACCTGATCCTGCTGGCGAGCATGCCGCTGACCGCCAACGGCAAACTCGATCGCCGCGCCTTGCCGATGCCCGATCCGGAGCTCAATCGCCAGCAATACGTGGCGCCGAGCAATGCCTTGGAGCAAGCGCTGGCAGCGATCTGGTGCGACGTGCTGAACGTCAAACAGGTTGGCCTCAACGACAACTTCTTCGAGTTGGGCGGCGATTCGATCCTGTCGATCCAGGTTGTCAGCCGTGCCCGGCAGCAGGGCATCCACTTCACGCCGCGAGACCTGTTTCAGCACCAGACCGTGCAGGCCTTGGCCGCCATCGCCACCCGCAGCGAGCAGGTGAGTGTCGAGCAGGGGCTGTTGAGCGGTGAGTCGGGGCTTACGCCGATCCAGCATTGGTTCTTTGCCAGCGAGATACCCAACCGTCACCACTGGAACCAGGCGTTGCTGCTGGAGCCGACCACGCTGCTCGAACCGCAGCTTCTGGAGCAGGCGCTGCAGGCTGTTTTCCAGCAGCATGATGCCTTGCGCCTTGGCTTCGCCAATACCACCGGGCATTGGCGCGCCGAGCACCAGCCCTTGTTCGATGGGGCGTTGCTGCAGCATCTTTCGGGGCAGTCCACACAAGCCTGCGAAGCGCTGTTTGCCCAGGCGCAGCTTGGCTTCCAGCTGTCGAGCGGGCCGTTGCTGCGCGCCGTGCTGGCGGACTTGCCGGACGGTCGGCAGCGCCTGCTGATCGCCATCCATCACCTGGTGGTGGACGGAGTTTCATGGCGGGTGTTGATGGACGATCTGCAGACGGCTTACCGCCAATCTGCCGGCGGGCAGCCGCTGCGGTTACCGGCCAAGACCAGCCCGTTGCGTGACTGGGCTGCGCGGTTGCAGGCCTACGCCGGCAGCGAATCCCTGCGCGAGGAATTGAACTGGTGGCGCGACCAACTGAGCGGGCCGGACGTTACGCTGCCTTGCGCGAACCCTGGCGGCGGGCGGCAGGAGCGACACGCCGCAAGCGTCAGCGTGCGCCTGGACGCCGAGCGTACCCGGCAACTGTTGCAGCAGGCACCGAGCGCCTATCGCACCCAGGTCAACGACCTGCTGCTCACGGCGCTCGCCCGCGTGCTGTGCCGCCAAGGCAATCAGCAATCGGCGCTGATCCAGCTCGAAGGCCATGGCCGCGAGGCGCTGTTTGATGACGTCGACCTGACGCGCACCGTGGGCTGGTTCACCAGTGTCTATCCGCTGCGCCTGAGCCCAGCGGCCAATGATGTCGGCGCGTCGATCAAAGCCATCAAGGAGCAACTGCGCGCGGTGCCCCACAAGGGCCTCGGCTACGGCGTGCTGCGTTATCTGGCGGACGCCGGCACACGCCAGGCGATGGCCGGTTTGCCGCAAGCGGCGATCACTTTTAATTACCTCGGTCAGCTTGACCATACGCTCGGCCAGGACGCGTTGTTCCAACCGCTGGATGCGCCTCTTGGCGCCATTCATGACCCTGACGCGCCACTGCCGAACGAGCTGAGCGTCGACGGTCAGGTCAGCGGCGGCGAACTGCTGTTGCGCTGGACCTTCAGCGCCGAGCGGCATGACCGTGAAAGCATCGTCGCGCTGGCCGAGGCCTATCTCGACGAGTTGCAGCGGCTGATCGAACATTGCCTGGCGGACGAGGCGGGCGGCCTGACGCCGTCGGATTTCCCGCTGGCAAAACTGACCCAGGCACAGTTGGACAACCTGCCGGTGCCGGCCGGGCAGATCGAGGATGTCTACCCGCTGACGCCGATGCAGGAAGGCATGTTGCTGCACACCCTGCTCGAACCGGGCACGGGCCTGTACTACATGCAGGACCGCTACCGCATCAACAGCGAGCTGGACCCACAGCGTTTCGCCCAGGCCTGGCAGGCGGTGATTGCCCGCCACGAAGCCTTGCGCGCTTCGTTCTGCTGGAACGTCGGCGAAGACATGCTGCAGATCATCCACAAGCCCGGGCGCACGCCGGTGGAATACCTCGACTGGCTGCACGTGCCTGAGAACGATCAGGAGCCCAAGCTCCAGGCGCTGCTCAAGCGCGAGCGCGAGGCCGGTTTCGATCTGCTCAACGAGGCACCGTTCCACCTGCGATTGATCCGGGTCGGCGCGGCGCGCTACTGGTTCATGATGAGCAACCACCACATCCTGATCGATGCATGGTGCCGTTCACTGTTGATGGATGATTTCTTCGAGATCTACACCGCCCTCGGTGAATATCGCGAGCCCCGGCTGGCCGTGCCGCCGCGCTATCGCGACTACATCGGCTGGTTGCAACGCCAGGGCCTGGCTGAAGCCCGGCAATGGTGGAAGCAGAACCTGCAAGGCTTCGAGCGGACCACGCCGATCCCCGCCGATCGCCCGTTCCTGCGCGAACACGCCGGTGACAGTGGCGGCATGGTCGTCGGTGACTGCTACACCCGGCTTGACGCTCGGGACGGCGCGCGACTGCGAGAACTAGCCCAGGCCCATCAGCTGACCGTGAACACGTTCGCCCAGGCCGCATGGGCCCTGGTGCTGCGCCGGGTCAGCGGCGATCGGGACGTACTCTTCGGCGTCACCGTGGCCGGGCGCCCGGTGGAATTGCCGCAGATGCAACGCACCGTGGGCTTGTTCATCAACAGCGTCGCTCTGCGGGTGCAGATTCCGGGCGATGAACAGCGTTGCAGCGTGCGTCAGTGGCTCAACGGCTTGCTGGACAGCAACATGCAATTGCGCGAATACGAATACCTGCCGCTGGTGAGCATCCAGGAAGTCAGCGAACTGCCCAAGGGCCAGCCGCTGTTCGACAGCCTCTTCGTGTTCGAGAACGCACCGGTGGAAGTCTCGGTGCTGGATCGTGCCCAGAGTCTCAATGCCACCTCGGACTCGGGCCGCACCCACACCAACTTCCCGCTGACGGCGGTCTGCTATCCGGGCGATGACCTGGGCCTGCACCTGTCTTACGACCAGCGCTATTTCGATGAGTCCACCGTCCAGGGCCTGCTGGGCGAGTTCAAGCGATTGCTGCTGGCCTTGATGGAAGGTTTTCACGGTGACGTGGCCGAGCTGCCGCTGATTGGCAGCGCGGAACAGGACTTCCTGATCGAAGGCTGCAACCAGAGCGAGCGCGCCTATCCGCTGGAGCGCAGTTACGTCGAGCTGTTCGAGGCCCAGGTGGCGGCCCATCCGCAACGCATCGCCGCCAGTTGCCTGGAGGACCGCTGCACTTACACCGAGCTGAACGAGCGCAGCAATCGCCTCGGCCACGCGTTGGTCGCCGCTGGCGTCGGGCTCGACCAACCGGTGGCGCTGCTGGCCGAACGCGATCTCGACCTGTTGGGCATGATCATCGGCAGCTTCAAGGCCGGCGGCGGTTACCTGCCGCTTGATCCGGGCCTGCCGAGCCAGCGCCTGAGCCGCATCATCGAACTGAGCCGCACGCCGTTGCTGGTCTGCACCCAGGCCTGTCATGAACAGGCGCTGGCCTTGCTGGAAGAGTTCGCCTGCGCCGGCCGGCCAAAGCTGCTGGTCTGGGAAACCGTTCAGGCCAGCGATGTGTCGCGGGACAATCCGCGCCTCTACAGCGGGCCGGACAACCTGGCCTACGTGATCTATACCTCCGGTTCCACCGGCTTGCCCAAGGGCGTCATGGTGCAACAGCGGGGCATGCTCAATAACCAGCTCAGCAAGGTGCCATACCTGGCGCTGGACGAGACGGATGTGATCGCCCAGACGGCGTCGCAGAGCTTCGACATTTCCGTGTGGCAGTTCCTTGCCGCACCGCTGTTCGGTGCTCGGGTGGACATCGTGCCCAATGCCATCGCCCACGATCCGCAAGGGCTGCTGGAGCACGTAAAACGCCAGGGCATCAGCGTGCTGGAGAGCGTGCCATCGTTGATCCAGGGCATGCTCGCCGAGGAACGCATCGGCTTGGAAGGCCTGCGCTGGATGCTTCCGACCGGCGAGGCAATGCCGCCGGAACTGGCCCATCAATGGTTGTTGCGTTATCCGGACATCGGCCTGGTGAATGCCTACGGTCCGGCCGAATGTTCCGATGACGTGGCGTTCTTCCGGGTCGACCTGGCTTCGACGCGCGGCAGCTACCTGCCCATCGGCACGCCGACCGACAATAACCGCCTGTACCTGCTCGACGGTGCGCTGGAGCTGGTGCCGCTGGGTGCGGTGGGCGAGTTGTGCGTCGCCGGCATCGGGGTCGGGCGCGGTTATGTCGGCGATCCGCTGCGCACTGCGCCGGTGTTCGTGCCCGATCCGTTCGGGGCGCCGGGCGACCGGCTGTACCGCACCGGTGACCTGGCGCGCCGCCGCAGCGATGGGGTGTTGGAATATGTCGGGCGGATCGACCACCAGGTGAAGATTCGCGGCTATCGCATCGAACTGGGGGAAATCGAAGCGCGGCTGCATGAACAGCCCGAAGTACGCGATGCGGCAGTGGGCGTGCAGGAAGGCGCCAATGGCAGACATCTGGTGGGTTATCTGGTCGCCGCCGACGCGACGCTGAGCCCGACCGAGCGGCTGGATCGCATCAAGCAGCGCCTGCGCAGCGAATTGCCGGAATACATGGTGCCGCTGCACTGGCTGTGGCTCGACCGCCTGCCCCTGAACGCCAACGGCAAGCTCGTTCGCAAGGCCTTGCCGGCCCTGGAGATCGGCCAGTTGCAAAGCCAGGATTACCAGGCCCCGGCCAATGAGCTGGAACAGACCCTGGCGGACATCTGGGCCGAGGTGCTGAAGGTCGAGCGGGTGGGCGTGCGCGACAACTTCTTCGAGCTGGGCGGACACTCATTGCTGGCCACACAGATCGCCTCGCGCGTGCAAAAAGCCTTGCAGCGCAACGTGCCGCTCCGGGCCATGTTCGAGTGCAGCACGGTGCAGGAACTGGCCGAATACATCGCAGGGCTGGGGGCCAGTGAAATCACCGAGGAGAAAGTCGATCGACTGAATGATTTGATGGCGGAATTGGAAGGAATGTAGTTTTGCGGCGTCTATAAGGACCCTTTCGCGAGCAGGCTCGCTCCCACAGTGGATTGGTGGACATGATCCATGTGGGAGCGAGCCTGCTCGCGAAGGCGTCTGCATGAACAACGCAAAACCCAAAGTTGACGACCCGCTCATCGCGGCCCAGTCTCCCGAAGGTTTTTCCGGACTCAATCAAGGAATTCACTCATGCCCTTTGCAACGATCGACGGACAACCGCTCCATTACCTCGACCAGGGCCAGGGCCCGGTGGTGCTGCTTGGCAGCAGCTATTTGTGGGACCACAGCATGTGGGCGCCGCAGATTGACGCCTTGTCGAGGCACTATCGGGTCATCGTCCCTGAACTGTGGGGCCACGGCCAGTCCGGACGTTTGCCCGAGAATACGTCCTCGCTGAACGATCTGGCTCGCCAGGCATTGGCGTTGCTCGATCAGCTGGGCATCGATTGCTTCAGCCTGGTGGGGCTGTCGGTGGGCGGCATGTGGGGCGCGCGCCTGGCGCTGGCGGCGCCCAAACGCGTGCAATCGCTGGTATTGATGGACACCTATGTGGGCGTCGAACCGGAGCCGACCCGTCTGTACTACTTTTCGCTGTTCGACAAGATCGAGGCCAGCGGTAGCATCCCTGAGCCGTTGCTGGACATCGTCGTGCCGATTTTCTTCCGGCCCGGCATCGACCCGCAATCAGCGCTTTACCAGCAGTTTCGCGCCACCTTGGCGGCGTTGCCAGCCGAGCGTCTGCGCGACAGTATCGTGCCGCTGGGGCGGATCATCTTTGGTCGGGACGACATCCTGGGGCAATTGCGTGAGTTGAACGCCGAGCGCACGTTGGTGATGTGTGGTGACCAGGACAAGCCACGGCCACCGTCCGAGGCGCTGGAGATGGCTGAATTGATCGGCTGCGAGCATGTGTTGATTCCCGAGGCGGGGCATATTTCCAACCTGGAGAACCCGGCGTTTGTGACCGAGGCGTTGCTGGGGTTCCTGAAACACAGGCATTGATTGCTGCTCAAACCCGTGGCGAGGGAGCTTGCTCCCGCTGGGCTGCGCAGCAGCCCCTGGTTCTCTTGCTGCGGTTCTTCAGATTGATTGCCTATGCTTTTTTGGGGCTGCTGCGCAACCCAGCGGGAGCAAGCTCCCTCGCCACAGGTGGCCGGGGTTTTATTTCGGCCCGAGAATTTTCACCAGTTTGTCCGGCGAGGGCGCGCCTTGCTGCTGTTGCAGGTCGCCCTGGTCGTCCAGGTAGAAAATCGCCGGGGTCGCGGACAGCTCCAGTTCATCCATCAACTGCTGGTTGGCGTCCAGTTTGGCCTGGATCGCCGGCGGTATTTCTTTCAGCGGTTTCAGCGGGCTGCCCTTGCCGGCCTTTTCGTGGTCCGCCAGGGCTTTTTCCGGCTCTTTGGCGGCTAGCAATGCGGCTGATTTCCCCGGGCTGTCTTCGCGGATGATGCCCACCATGATGTGGCGCAACTGCACCTTGCCGGCATTGACCCACGGCCGCGCCTGCTCCCAGAACATGTTGCAGTACGGGCAGTTCGGGTCGCTGAACAGGTACACGGTGCGCGGTGCGTCCTTGCTGCCGTCGGCGATCCAGCTGCTGGCTTGCATCTTCGCCCAGATCTCCTTCGACATCGGATCGTAGACCAGCTTTTTCAGGGGTTCGAGGCTCAGGTCCTTGCCATCGGCGTTGTACAGGTTGCCCAGCAGCACATGCTGGCCGTCCGGCGTCAGGTAGAGCGTCATGCCGCGGCTCTGGTACTGCGCCGCGTAGCCGCGCAAGCCGTTCGGTGCGTCGAAGGTGCCGACGATCTTTGCGCCCTTGGCTTCGATCTTCCTGATCGCCGCGGGCAGCTCTTCGGCCTGAAGCAGCGGCGCTTGTAGCAGTGCGCCGGCGAATGCCAGGGTCAGCAGGTGGTGGAGGCGGGGCATGGCAATTTCCTTGTCGCGGGGTGGATCGCCGTGGTGGAACCCGGCGTTTCGAAATTTTCCAGGGCGCGGGCCAGGCTCGCTTCCGACAGTTCGCCCAGGTGGCTGCCCAGCAGGCGACCCTCGGCGCTGTAGAACAGGGTCGTCGGCAGGGCCATGGAGCCGACGGCCTGGCCGAGGCGTCCACTGCCGTCGAACAGCACGTTGGTCAGGCTCAGGCCCTGGGTAGCGAGGTAGGTGCTGACGCTTTGCATGCTTTCGGCCTGATTGACGAACAGGAACGTCAGGTCCGGGCGCTGTTTTTGCGCCTCTTCCAGGACCGGCATTTCCCGTCGGCAAGGCGGGCACCAGGTGGCCCACAGGTTGATCACCAAGGGGCCGCCCTGGTAGTCGGCGAGGTTCACGGTTTCGCCTTCAGCGTTGCGCAGCTCGATCTCCGGCAGCCGGGTGCCTTGCTCGTAGATCGTCAGCGACATCGTCGCCACCAGCCAGAACAGCAGACCGCTGCCGACGCTGAAGCCCAGGGGCCGGCGCAGGGCGGGTCGGCGACGCGCCCAGAGCAGCGCGGCGACCAGCAGGGCGATGATGCCAGGCCAGGCCAGGAATCCGCCGTCGCGTAAATCGACGATCTGCCACGGGTCGTCCCGGTAATGGTTCCAGTACGCGGCGACGAAGCCGATTCTCGCGGCAAGCAGTCCCAGCAGGAACAGCCCGAACAGCACCGACTCGGGGTTCTCGCCGCCGCGCTTGGCCACGCGCCAGCCGACGAAAGTCGCCAAGGCCAGTGCGCTGATCAGCAGCAGATGATTGAGGGCGATGGCAAAGGTGCCCAGGGTAAACGTCAGCATCAGCGTGCGTTCCGGGTCATGTTCCAACGTTCCAGGAACGCCTCGGCGTCCACTTCTCCGGTTATCCGCTGGCTGCGGCGCTCTTCACCCTCGGCACCGATCCACAACAGGCTCGGCGGCCCCGGCACTTTGTAGCGACCCAGCAGCTCACGGCTGGCGGCGTTGTCAGCGGTGACGTCCAGGCGTAGCAGGCGCACGCCTTTCAGGGCGTCGAGCACTTCGGCGCGGCCGAACACCTGTTTTTCCATGATCTTGCAGGACACGCACCAGTCGGCGTAGTAATCGAGCAACACCCATTGGCCCTGCGCCTTGGCGGCGTCCAGTTCGCGCTGCAGGGCGGCGGGCTCGCTGACCGTGACGAAGGCATCGTGGGCGCTGACGGTGGCGCTGCCCCTGGCGCCGCTGTAGACCTGCAGCGGCCGGAACAGATCGTCGCTGCCGCCCGCGGCGCCGATCACCAGCACGCTACCCCACAGGCCGAACAGCAGCGATACGCTGCCCCACAGATAGGCGGCGCGACCGAAGCCCTGGGTCTGGCGCCAGGCGCAATAGGCGGCGACAACCAGTAACGCGCCCCACAGTCCGATCCACAATGAGCCATCAATGACCGGGCGGAGCATCAGCAGCGCGGTGCCCAGGAACAGGAAACCGAACACGCCCTTGAGCAGGTTCATCCAGGCGCCGGGCTTGGGCAGGAAGCGATTGCCGACGGTCACCAGCAACAGCAGCGGCAGACCCATGCCGACACCCATGGTGAACAGGATCAACCCGCCATGCAGCGCGTTGCCGCTCTGGGCGATGTACAGCAGCGCGCCGGCCAGGGGCGCGGTCATGCAGGGGCCGACCAGCAGGCCGGACAACGCCCCGAGAATGCCCGCGCCCACCAGGCTGCCGCCGCGGCGCTGGCGGCCGGCATTTTCCAATCGATCACGCAGAGCGGCCGGCAGTTGCAGTTCGAAGAAACCGAACATCGGCAGCGCCAACACCACGAATACCGCGGCGAAAGTGCCCAGCAGCCAGGGTTGCTGGAGCAATGCCTGAAGATTGGCGCCCAACAGCGCAGCAAGCACGCCCATGGCGGCGTACACCAGCGCCATGCTGATGACATAACTGCCGGCCAGTGCCAGGCCGCGCCGGGGCCCGGCGCCGCTGCCCACCACCAGCCCCGCCAGGATCGGCAGCATCGGCAGCGAGCACGGGGTAAACGCCAGCAGCAGCCCCAGGCCGAAGAACACCAGCAGGCTCCAGCCCAGCGCGCGCTGTTGCAGGCCGCTGGCCAGGGCCTGGTCCTGCGCCTCGCCACTGGCCGTGGCCGGTGCGTCGCCGCCCAGGTCGACCACCTGGGTCTGGGGCGGATAGCAGAGGCCCGCGTCGGCACAACCCTGGAAACCGACCTTGATCTTGCCGGTGGCCCCGGCGGGAATCTTCAGCTCCAGTGCCTGGCGATAGACTTGCTGGTCGCCGAAGAACTCATCGCTGTGAGCTTCGCCCTCGGGCAGCCTGGGCTTCTGCGCGTCGGCCAGGCCGTCGAACTTGAGCCGTTGCTGATACAGGTAGTAACCGTCGGCGATCTGCCAGAACAACTGGGTCTCACCCGAGTCCAGGCGTTCGGAGGTGAAGACGAAGGCCTTTTCCACCGGCAGGAAGTCGGGTTTGGTCTCGAAGGGATTGGCGGCGTGGGCCAGACCCGAGACCAGCAGTAGACACAGCAAAAACAATCGACGCATGGATAAAGCCTTAGAACGAAGCAAGTGGAATGCACATTGGTGGCTGGCGATTAACCGTCGATTAACCCGGCGACGGCCGGTTTACAGCGAAGATCCCCCATGCCTGGCGTACTCGTCGCATAATGTCGACTTAATCGGCCGGCGGCCTAATGTACCTTTTTCCACGGGGCTTACCATGCGCGTACTGGTCTGCGAAGACGACGAGTTGATCGCCAGCGGCATTGTCGCCGGGCTCACGGCTCAAGGCCTGACCGTCGAACATGTCGCCACCGCCTCGGCGGCGCGGGCGATGCTGGGTGTCGCCGAATTCGATGTCATGGTGCTCGATCTTGGCCTGCCCGATGAAGATGGTCTCAAGCTGCTCAAGCAATTGCGCCAGCAAGGCCTGGAGACGCCGGTGTTGATCCTCACCGCGCGGGACTCGGTGACCGATCGGGTCGACGGCCTGCAGGCCGGGGCCGATGATTATCTGCTCAAACCCTTCGATCTGCGGGAACTGGCGGCACGCCTGCACACCTTGCTGCGGCGCGTGGCGGGGCGCAGCGTCAACCTGATCGAGCACGGTCGCCTGACCTATGACCCCAGCAGCCGCGAAACCACCCTGGGCGGCCAGCCGGTGGACCTCTCGCGCCGCGAGCAGTCGCTGTTGCAGGCGCTGCTGCACAGTCGCGGTCGTGTGTTGTCCACCGAGCAACTCAAGGACAGTGTCTATGGATTCAGTGACGAGCTGGAAAGCAACGCCTTGAACGTGCATATCCACCATCTGCGCCGCAAGCTGGGCAACGGCATTGTCGAGACCGTGCGTGGCCTGGGGTATCGGCTGGGGCCGGCCGATGGCGGGGAATCCTCCAAGTGATGAGCCTGCGGCTACGGCTGAGCCTGACGCTCGGCGCGGCCTTTACCTTGATCTGGGCCCTGGCCGCGGCCTGGATGCTCAGCGACCTGCGCAACCAGATGATGTTTTCCCTCGACCAGCGCCTGGTGGCTTCGGCGCGGATGGTCGCCGGGTTGCTGGAGCAGTTGCCACCGGTGCCCAGCAAAGGTGAAGGCACGCACTTGAGCTCGGAGCAGTTGAGCATCCCGGGCGGCATGGCCTGCCAGGTCAGTTCCTTGCGCGGCGAGATCCTGGCACGCAGCCACGGTAACCCGGAACAGGCCCTGGAAGCCGAGAAGACAGGCTTCCATGACCAGATGATCGACGGTGCGCCATGGCGCAGCTTTACCCTGGTTCGAGGCGATTTGCGCATTACCACGGCCGATCGCCAGATCGAACGCGAAGCGTTGAACCTGTCGGTGCTGCTGGCGGCGTCGGTGCCGGTCGGCGTGGCGTTGCTCGGTTGCCTGTGCCTGTTGTGGCTGGGCATCGGACAGGGCCTGGCGCCGCTCAATCGCATGCGTGATGCGTTGATGCGCCGTAACGCGGACTCCCTCGAACCCCTGCAGATCCATCCGCTGCCCAGCGAGCTGCGGCCCTTGCTGGAAACCCAGAACCAGCTGTTCCAGCGTATCGGCAAGACCATCGAGCGCGAGCGCCGGTTGACCGGTGACGCCGCCCATGAATTGCGCAGCCCGTTGACCGCCATCAAGACCCACCTGCAAGTGGCACGCATGACCGAGGGGGTAGCGCGCGATCAGTCCCTGGCCCGTGCGGAGGAGGGCGCCGACCGCTTGCACCGCACCCTTGAGCAACTGTTGCTGCTGGCGCGGGTCGAGGGCAGCCTTTCGTTTGATGATGGCGTGCAATGCAACGCCGAGCAGGTCGCCCGGCTGGCAATCCAGGATGCGGCCGGTGGCGCGCCCCAGCGGATCAGGCTGCACGTATCGCCGCCGCTGTCCGATGCGCCGGTGCAGATGCCGGCGGTACTGGCCATCGCCGCGTTGCGCAACCTGCTGGAGAACGCCTTGCGCCACACCCCGGCCGATACCGACATTGAGCTGAGCCTGGAGATGATCGGCCAGCGCGTGCGTTTCCTGGTGCGTGATCATGGCGACGGAATTGCCGCCGACGATATCCAGCACCTGACCCAGCGCTTCTGGCGCAACGGCCACAGCACCGGCTGCGGTCTGGGCCTGGCGATCGTCCAGGCGATCGTCCAGCGTTGCGGCTGCGGCCTGCATTTCGACAGCCGCCCGGATGGGCTGCGGGTCGAACTGACCGTGCCAGTGCAAGTCTCTTCGGGCCAGTAGATCTCGTGGCGAGGGAGCTTGCTCCCGCTGGACCGCGCAGCGGGCCCAAACTTTTCACCTCGGTCAATCTGATCTACCGCGTGCTCTGGCTTGAGAGGGCTGCTGCGCAGCCCAGCGGGAGCAAGCTCCCTCGCCACGGGATAGGGTGATAGTAAATCCTTGCCTCGCTGATGCGTTTCCACAACAGGAAACCTGCATGTGCGCCTTGAATGCGCACCTGTCCGGTGTGCCGTTTGGTCACTCATCGCGGGGTCGAGAAATGTCAGTCGCCAATCCTTCTGTCGAAGCAGCGCCAGCGCGGGTCAGCCCCGCGTCGGGCGAGACGCTCTATCAATTCAACGAATCACCGTTGCTGGCCCGCCAGAGCCGGCAGGAATCCAATGCCCGCAGCTATCCACGGCGGATTCCCCTGGCCCTCAAGCGCGCCAAGGGCCTTTACGTCGAGGATGTCGAAGGCCGGACCTTCATCGATTGCCTGGCCGGCGCCGGCACGCTGGCCCTCGGGCACAACCACCCGGTCGTGATCGAGGCGATCCGGCAGGTGCTCGCCGACGAGTTGCCCCTGCATACCCTGGACCTGACCACGCCGGTCAAGGACCGGTTTGTCCAGGACCTGTTCGGCCTGTTGCCGGCGAGCCTCGCCGCCGAGGCGAAGATCCAGTTCTGCGGCCCCACGGGGACCGACGCGGTGGAGGCGGCACTCAAATTGGTGCGCACCGCCACCGGGCGTAGCACCGTACTGTCGTTCCAGGGCGGATATCACGGCATGAGCCAGGGCGCGCTGAGCCTGATGGGCAGCCTGGGGCCGAAGAAGCCCTTGGGGGCATTGCTCAGCAACGGCGTGCAGTTCATGCCATACCCCTACGATTATCGCTGCCCGTTCGGGCTTGGTGGCGTCGAGGGGGTCAAGGCCAATCTGCATTACCTGGAAAACCTGCTGAACGATCCCGAGGCCGGGGTGCAGTTACCGGCGGCGGTGATCGTCGAGGTGGTGCAGGGCGAGGGCGGGGTCATACCGGCCGATCTTGATTGGCTGCGCGGCTTGCGGCGAATCACCGAGCAGGCCGGGGTGGCGCTGATCGTCGATGAAATCCAGAGTGGTTTCGGTCGCACCGGCAAGATGTTCGCGTTCGAGCACGCCGGCATCATTCCGGATGTGGTTGTGCTGTCCAAGGCCATTGGCGGCAGCCTGCCACTGGCCGTGGTGGTGTATCGCGATTGGCTCGACACCTGGTTGCCGGGCGCCCATGCCGGGACCTTCCGCGGTAACCAGATGGCGATGGCGGCGGGCAGCGCGGTGATGCGCTACCTGGTCGAACACAACCTGCCGGCCCACGCCGCCGCCATGGGCGAGCGCTTGAGCGAGCACCTGCATATCCTGCAGAGGGATTTTCCGCAATTGGGCGACATCCGCGGTCGCGGCCTGATGCTCGGCGTCGAGCTGGTGGACCCGGCCGGCAAGCCGGACGCTTTGGGCCATCCTCCGGTGGACGCACGGCTGGCGCCGCGGTTGCAGCGTGAATGCCTCAAGCGCGGCCTGATCCTGGAGCTGGGTGGACGGCAGGGTGGCGTGGTGCGTTTCCTGCCGCCACTGATCATTACGGCGGTGGAAATCGACCGTGTGGCCGAGCTGTTCCGGCGCGCCCTGGAGGCTGCCGTGGCCGACGCCTAATTTTCATCCGGCCCGGTACGTTCCTTTTCATACCTTGGCTGCGCCCATGGCGCGGCGAACCTTGAGCAACGACGGAGAAACACCATGACTTCAGTATTCGACCGCGAGGACATCCTCTTCCAGGTCGTGGTCAACCACGAAGAGCAGTATTCGATCTGGCCGGACTACAAGGCCGTTCCGGAAGGTTGGCGGACCGTGGGCAAGAGCGGCTTCAAGAAGGAGTGCCTGGCCTACATCGAAGAGGTCTGGACCGACATGCGCCCGTTGAGCTTGCGCAAGAAGATGGAAGAGCAGGCGACTGTGGCCCATTGATACAGAAGTTCTGAGAACACCCCTGTGGGAGCGAGCTTGCTCGCGATAGCGGAGAGTCAGCCGGCATTAATGTTGCTGATCCACCGCTATCGCGAGCAAGCTCGCTCCCACAGGTTTTGGTTTTGGGCGTCTAGATTACTTGAACCGCCGCTCCACCCCTTTCTCCACCAGGATCTTCGCCGAAATCTCCTCCACGGAAAAATGCGTGGAGTTGATGTGGGGAATATTCTCCCGCCGGAACAGGTTTTCCACTTCGCGCACTTCGAATTCGCACTGGGCATAGCTCGAATAGCGGCTGTTGGGCTTGCGCTCGTTGCGAATCGCGGTGAGCCGGTCCGGGTCGATGGTCAGGCCGAACAGCTTGTGCTGATGGGCGCGCAAGGCGTTGGGCAGTTGCAGCCGCTCCATGTCGTCTTCGGTCAGCGGATAGTTGGCAGCGCGGATCCCAAATTGCATCGCCATGTACAGACACGTCGGCGTCTTACCACAGCGCGACACACCCACTAGGATCAGGTCGGCCTTGTCGTAATAATGCGTGCGGGCGCCGTCGTCGTTGTCCAGGGCGAAGTTGACCGCCTCGATCCGCTCCATGTAGTTGGAGTTGTGGCCAATGGAATGGGACTTGCCGACCGAGTAGGAGGAGTGTTCGCTCAGTTCCTGCTCCAGGGGCGCCAGGAACGTGGAAAAAATGTCGATCATGAAACCATTGGACGTTGCGAGAATCTCACGGATGTCCTGATTGACGATGGTATCGAAGATGATCGGGCGAAAACCGTCGGTTTCGGCGGCTTTATTGATTTGCTGTACCATGGCCCGCGCCTTGTCGACGCTGTCTATATACGGCCGTGTCAGCTTGGTGAAGGTTATGTTTTCGAACTGCGCCAACAAGCTCTGGCCCAGCGTTTCGGCCGTGATGCCGGTGCCGTCGGAGATAAAGAAAGCGGATCGTTTCATTTGCGCCTTGGGCCTTAAGCTAGTGAGCTAGTAACGATTCTTGGATATGATAGGCGCGATTTGCCGGCCGCCCATGGCCCGCATTCTCACTTATTTTCCAGGTCCAGGCCATATCGCCGGCGATTGCTCCCTGGAGCTGCCGGTACTTGAGCTTTTCCAACACAGTCAGTGGAGAGATCACCTTGGTAGAGTACGTAGTTTCCCTCGATAAGCTCGGCGTCCATGATGTAGAGCATGTGGGGGGCAAGAACGCATCCCTGGGCGAGATGATCAGTAACCTCGCCGGCGCCGGTGTCTCGGTGCCAGGTGGCTTCGCCACGACCGCCCAGGCATATCGTGATTTCCTGGAACTGAGCGGCCTGAACCAGCAGATCCACGATGCGCTCGACGCCCTCGACGTCGATGACGTCAATGCCCTGGCCAGGACCGGCGCCCAGATCCGCCAATGGATCATGGAAGCCGAGTTCCCCGAGAAACTCAACGCCGAGATCCGTACTGCTTTCGCCAAGCTGTCCGAAGGCAATCCCGACATCGCCGTCGCCGTCCGCTCCTCGGCCACCGCTGAAGACCTGCCTGACGCCTCGTTCGCCGGTCAGCAGGAGACCTTCCTGAACATCCGTGGCGTGGAAAACGTCATCCGGGCCGCCAAGGAAGTCTTCGCCTCCCTCTTCAACGACCGCGCCATTTCCTACCGCGTGCACCAGGGCTTCGACCACAAGCTGGTCGCCCTGTCCGCCGGCGTGCAGCGCATGGTCCGCTCCGAAACCGGCACCGCCGGTGTGATGTTCACCCTCGACACCGAGTCGGGCTTTCGTGACGTGGTGTTCATCACCGGCGCCTACGGCCTGGGTGAAACCGTCGTGCAGGGCGCGGTGAACCCGGACGAATTTTATGTCCACAAAGGCACCCTGGAAGCCGGCCGCCCCGCCATCCTGCGTCGCAACCTCGGCAGCAAGGCGATCAAGATGATCTACGGCGACGAGGCCAAGGCCGGTCGCTCGGTCAAGACCGTCGAGGTGGACAAGGCTGATCGCGCGCGCTTCTGCCTGACCGACGCCGAAGTCAGTGAACTGGCCAAGCAGGCGATGACCATCGAGAAACACTACAAGTGCCCGATGGACATCGAGTGGGCCAAGGACGGTGACGACGGCAAGCTGTACATCGTCCAGGCCCGCCCGGAAACCGTGAAGAGCCGCACCCAGGCCAACGTCATGGAGCGCTACCTGCTCAAGGAAACCGGCACCGTGCTGGTGGAAGGCCGGGCCATCGGCCAGCGCATCGGCGCGGGCAAGGTGCGGATCATCAAGGACGTCTCGGAGATGGACAAGGTCCAGGCCGGCGACGTACTGGTTTCCGACATGACCGACCCGGACTGGGAACCGGTCATGAAGCGCGCCAGCGCCATCGTCACCAATCGCGGCGGGCGTACCTGCCACGCGGCGATCATCGCCCGTGAGCTGGGCATCCCGGCCGTGGTCGGTTGCGGCAACGCCACCCAATTGCTCAAGGACGGCCAGGGCGTCACCGTTTCCTGCGCCGAAGGCGATACCGGCTACATCTTCGAAGGCGAGCTGGGCTTCGACATCAAGAAGAACTCCGTGGACGCGATGCCGGAGCTGCCGTTCAAGATCATGATGAACGTCGGCAACCCGGACCGCGCCTTCGACTTCGCGCAGTTGCCGAATGCCGGTGTGGGCCTGGCCCGCCTGGAATTCATCATCAACCGCATGATCGGCGTGCACCCCAAGGCGCTGCTGAACTACGACGGCCTGCCGCAGGAAATCAAGGACAGCGTCGACAAGCGCATTGCAGGCTATGACGATCCGGTCGGTTTCTACGTCGAGAAGCTGGTGGAAGGCATCAGCACCCTGGCGGCGGCGTTCTCGCCGAAAAAAGTCATCGTGCGCCTGTCGGACTTCAAGTCCAACGAGTACGCCAACCTGATCGGCGGCAAGCTCTACGAGCCGGAAGAAGAGAACCCGATGCTGGGCTTCCGCGGAGCTTCGCGCTACATCAGCGAGTCGTTCCGTGACTGCTTCGAGCTCGAATGCCGGGCTCTGAAGCGCGTGCGTAACGAGATGGGCCTGACCAACGTCGAGATCATGGTGCCGTTCGTGCGCACCCTCGGCGAAGCGAGCCAGGTGGTCGACCTGCTGGCGGAAAACGGCCTGGCCCGTGGCGAAAACGGCTTGCGCGTGATCATGATGTGCGAGCTGCCATCCAACGCGATCCTGGCCGAAGAGTTCCTTGAGTTCTTCGACGGCTTCTCCATTGGTTCCAACGACCTGACCCAGTTGACCCTGGGCCTGGACCGCGACTCCGGGATCATCGCCCACCTGTTCGACGAGCGTAACCCGGCGGTCAAGAAGCTGCTGGCCAATGCGATTGCCGCCTGTAACAAGGCCGGTAAATACATCGGCATCTGCGGCCAGGGCCCTTCCGACCACCCGGATCTGGCCAAGTGGCTGATGGAGCAGGGCATCGAGAGCGTTTCGTTGAACCCGGACTCCGTGCTGGAAACCTGGTTCTTCCTGGCTGAGGGTCAGGCTGCGGTCTGATTGAGTGAAGGGGCTTCGCTGGTGATGTAAACCGAGGAATGCCTTGTGGGAGCGAGCCTGCTCGCGATTGCGGAGTGTCAGCCGATACGGGTTTTACTGACCCATCGTCTTCGCGAGCAGGCTCGCTCCCACAGGTGCGCGGGCGACCAGTCTCCCAGTCCCTTTTGATTTGAAGCAGGGCGGGCTCCACCAGGACGCCGCCCTTTTTTGTGCAAGAAGATCATGCAAAGCAGCAGCAACCTATTTCCTGTCGCCCTGATCAGCGCCGAGCGGCGCGGTGATCTGAGCGAAGATGTGTATCGCCTGAAACCTGGCAACAGCCCGGACTACAGCGTCGAAGTGGCCGTTACCCGCCTGGGCATGGCCGATGCCGGCGAGGTCCGTGGTGTTCCGGTGATCCTGCTCCACGGCAGTTTTTCCAACCGGCGCTTCTGGTATTCGCCCAAGGGCCTGGGGCTGGGAGCGTACCTGGTGCGCCTGGGGTTCGATGTCTGGATTCCCGAGATGCGTGGCCATGGGTTATCCCAGCGCAACCAGGGCTACCGCAATAACCGGGTCGCGGACTATGCCCGTTACGACTTGCCAGCCATCGGCGCTTTTGTGCGCGAGCAAAGCGGGCAAGTGCCCCACTGGATTGGCCATTCGCTGGGTGGCATCACCCTGGCGGCAGCGTTGGGCGGCCATTACCTGGGCGAGCCCGCCGTGGCGTCGGCGGCGTTTTTCGGCACTCAGGTCAGCCGCACTTACTGGCCCTTGAAAATCCCCCCGGTGGAGTGGAGCGGGCGCTTCATTCTCAAGCGTTTTTCCCAATTGTCCGGCCCAAGGCTCAAGCGCGGCCCGGAAGACGAGCCTATCGGCCTGGCCCTGGAGAGCATGCGCTGGTATGGCCTGTTCGGGCGTTTCGGCGATGCCGAGAAGAACTGGTGGGCCGGCCTGGCGGACGTGCAAGTGCCGGTACTGGCGGTGAGTGCTGCCGGCGATCAGCAGGATCCGACCTGGGCGTGTCGAAAACTTTTCGAGCAGATCGGTTCCGAGCGCAAGCAGTTTGTCTGCCTGGGCCGGGCGCAGGGCTTCGGTGATGATTACGGCCATGTCGAAATGCTTGTCAGCAAAGCCGCGCAAGCCGAGGTCTGGCCGCTGGTGGCGCGCTGGCTGGAAGATCAGCGCGCGCCGCTGTCGGCAGAACAGCCTCGCCTGGCCGAAGCGGTTTGAGGGGAAGGCTCTGACAAGGGCATTCCGCTCTGGTCGGCTTGCGGCTAAGATATGACGCGCTACGTTGTTTCGGTCACAAACGGTTATTCATTCAGCCAGACGTCCAACCCTTGCAGGAGCTGCCCGATGAACCATTACCTCACGCCCGACCTGTGCGATACCTACCCGGACCTGGTGCAGGTGTTGGAACCGATGTTCAGCAATTTCGGTGGCCGCGACTCCTTTGGTGGTGAAATCGTGACCATCAAGTGCTTCGAAGACAACTCACTGGTCAAGGAACAGGTTGAACTCGAAGGCAAGGGCAAAGTGCTGGTCGTCGATGGTGGCGGCTCGCTGCGGCGGGCCCTGTTGGGTGACATGCTGGCCGAGAAAGCGGCGAAGAATGGCTGGGAAGGGCTGGTGATCTACGGCTGCATCCGCGATGTCGACGTCATTGCCCAGACCGACCTCGGGGTCCAGGCCCTGGCCAGCCACCCGATGAAAACCGACAAGCGCGGCATTGGTGATCTTAATGTACCGGTGACCTTCGCTGGCGTGACGTTTCGCCCGGGCGAGTATGTCTATGCGGACAACAACGGCGTGATTGTTTCGCCGAGCCCGCTGAAAATGCCTGAATGAAGCGCTACAGCCATAAGGGATGAGGATGTTCGAGGAAGAAAACGCGCAGTGGGGATTGGTGCATGCCCTGGTGCTGGATGGTAAAGGCGGCGCGCGTTCGATAGCCCGGACCGAACTGGACGACTTGCAGTTGCAGGCTCATGAAAGCCTGTGGCTGCATTGGGACCGCAGTCATCCGCAAACCCACACTTGGTTGCGCAAATCCAGCGGCCTGAGCGAATTCAATTGCGACCTGTTGCTGGAAGAGAACACCCGGCCGCGCCTGCTGCCGCTGCCCAATGCCGAGCTGCTGCTGTTTCTTCGCGGGATCAACCTCAACCCGGGCGCGGAACCGGAAGACATGGTCTCGGTGCGCATCTTCGCCTCGGCCCAGCGGGTGATTTCCCTGCGGTTGCGCCCGTTGCGCGCCACCGATGAGTTGCTGGCGGAACTGGCCGAGGGCAAGGGGCCGAAGACGGCTTCGGAACTCATCCTTTATATGGCGCAATACCTGACCAACAAAGTCCAGGACCTGGTCACCTGTCTCTCGGAAATCGTCGACGGCGAGGAAGAAAAACTCGATACCGACGAACGGTACACTCCCGAGCACGACGCCATTTTGCATATCCGTCGAAGGGCGGCCGGACTGAAGCGGTTCCTGGCCCCGCAGCGGGATATCTTCGGCCAGATGTCACGGATCAAATTGCCCTGGTTCGTCGAGGACGACGGCGACTACTGGAATGAATTGAACAACAGCCTCACCCGTTACCTGGAAGAGCTGGAATTGACCCGGGAGCGCGTGGGGCTTGTGCTGGAGGCCGAGGACCGGCGTCTTTCGGTGCGCATGAACCGTACGATGTATCGCTTCGGGATCATCACCGGCATCTTCCTGCCGATGAGCTTTCTCACCGGGCTGCTGGGGATCAATGTCGGCGGCATTCCGTTTTCGGAAAGCCCCTACGGTTTCCTCGTTGCCTGCCTGTTGATGCTGTGCGTGGCCCTGGGGCAGTGGTGGCTGTTTCGCCGTTTGCGCTGGGTGTGACGAGGCTTCATGTGACCCGACGAAATCTGATCGCGTCTTCCACAGACATCACGAGAGGTGCGCGTATGCACGATCCGTTTGAACAGTCTCTGCGCGACATGCTCAAGGCTTCGCCGTCCAGCCGGGACGACGACGCATGCCTGGGACGCGTACTCAAAACCGCCAACCGTCAGGTTGGCGCCGGTGATCTTTTCAGCCTGCTGGGCCGCTGGCTGCCCGCGCTGATGATCGCCCTGAACAACGGGTCGGCCCATGTCTCGCCGGTTTCCCGTCGCAAACCCGTTACTCGCACCGCTGATAAGGCTGACTGAATATGGAACTTGATCTCTGGACCCAGAGCCTCGTCACGGCAATGACTGCGTTGTGGACCAAGGTGGCTAACTTCATCCCCAACCTCTTTGGCGCCCTGGTGGTGCTGTTGCTGGGTTTCGTGGTGGCCAAGCTCCTCGACACGCTGCTCTCCAAATTGCTCGCCAAACTTGGCCTCGACCGCCTGATGGGCGGTACCGGCCTGACCAAGTTGCTGTCGCGGGGTGGCATCCAGGTTCCGATCTCGACGCTGGTGGGCAAGATTGTCTACTGGTTCGTCCTGCTTATTTTCCTGGTTTCGGCGGCTGAGTCCCTGGGGCTGGAGCGGGTCTCGGCTACGCTCGACATGCTTGCGCTCTATCTGCCAAAGGTCTTCGGTGCGGCGTTGGTGCTGCTGGTGGGCGTACTGCTGGCGCAACTGGCCAACGGGCTGGTGCGTGGCGCGGCCGAGGGCGTCGGGCTGGACTATGCCTCGGGCGTTGGGCGTATCGCCCAGGGCCTGGTGATCATCATCAGTATTTCGGTTGCGATCAGCCAGTTGGAGGTCAAGACGGACCTGCTCAACCACGTGATCGTGATCGTCCTGATTACCGTTGGTCTGGCAGTCGCGCTGGCAATGGGGTTGGGGAGCCGGGAAATCGCCGGTCAGATTCTTGCGGGAATCTATGTGCGTGAATTGTATGAGGTTGGGCAACAAGTGCGTGTTGGCGAGGTCGAAGGCCAGATCGAAGAGATCGGCACGGTGAAAACCACATTGCTGACCGAGGAGGGGGAACTGGTATCGCTGTCTAATCGGATCCTGCTGGAGCAGCATGTGAGTAGCCGCTAACCCGGCAAATCCTGCTAATGTATGCCGCCGCAAAATGCCCGCCACGGCGGGTTGCGGCGCACATTGACCTAGACTGTCGGCCCGACTTGTTTTGAACAAACCCCAATCGCTATCCACGCGCTACGACCCCCGTGATCTCTCTGATGAGGAGTTGGTCGCGCGCGCGCATACGGAGCTGTTCCACGTCACGCGCGCCTATGAAGAGTTGATGCGCCGTTACCAGAGAACTTTATTTAACGTTTGTGCACGATATCTTGGGAACGATCGCGATGCTGATGATGTCTGTCAGGAGGTGATGTTGAAGGTGCTTTACGGGTTGAAGAACTTCGAGGGGAAATCGAAGTTCAAGACCTGGCTGTACAGCATCACCTACAACGAATGCATCACGCAGTATCGAAAGGAACGGCGAAAGCGTCGCTTGATGGACGCTTTGAGCCTGGACCCCCTCGAGGAAGCGTCTGAAGAAAAGGCGCCCAAGCCCGAGGAAAAGGGTGGGCTCGACCGCTGGCTGGTTTATGTGAACCCGATCGATCGGGAGATTCTGGTGCTACGATTTGTCGCAGAACTGGAATTCCAGGAGATCGCAGACATAATGCATATGGGTTTGAGCGCGACAAAAATGCGTTACAAGCGCGCGCTCGATAAGCTGCGTGAGAAATTTGCAGGCATTGCCGAAACTTAGTTCGGCGCAAATATCTCTTACGTGTAGGCAAGTTCTGATAGACTTGCCGCCGAGTTGTCCCCCGGTTTGCGGGACTGCTTCACAATCACCAGATGGGGATTTAACGGATGAAACTGAAAAACACCTTGGGCTTTGCCATTGGTTCTTTGATTGCTGCCACTTCGTTCGGCGCTCTGGCACAAGGCCAAGGCGCAGTTGAAATCGAAGGCTTCGCCAAGAAAGAAATGTTCGACAGCGCTCGTGATTTCAAGAACAACGGCAACCTGTTTGGCGGTTCGGTTGGTTACTTCCTGACCGACGACGTTGAACTGCGTCTGGCCTACGACGAAGTGCACAACGCACGTACCGACGACGGCACTAACGTCAAGGGCGCCAACACCGCTCTGGACGCTCTGTACCACTTCAACAACCCAGGCGACATGCTGCGTCCTTACGTCTCTGCCGGTTTCTCGGACCAGAGCATCGACCAGAATGGCAGCAACGGTCGTAACCGTTCTACCTTCGCCAACGTTGGTGGCGGCGCCAAGCTGTATTTCACTGACAACTTCTACGCCCGTGCCGGCGTTGAAGCTCAGTACAACATCGACCAGGGCGACACCGAGTGGGCGCCTAGCGTTGGTATCGGTGTGAACTTCGGTGGCGGTTCCAAGCCAGCCGCTGCTCCAGTTCCAGCACCTGCTGAAGTCTGCTCCGACAGCGACAACGATGGCGTGTGCGACAACGTCGACAAGTGCCCTGACACCCCAGCCAACGTAACCGTTGACGCTGATGGCTGCCCAGCTGTTGCTGAAGTCGTACGTGTTGAGCTGGACGTCAAGTTCGACTTCGACAAGTCGGTCGTTAAAGAAAACAGCTACGGCGACATCAAGAACCTGGCTGATTTCATGAAGCAGTACCCATCCACCAGCACCACTGTTGAAGGTCACACTGACTCCGTCGGTCCTGACGCTTACAACCAGAAGCTGTCCGAGCGTCGTGCAAACGCCGTCAAGCAGGTTCTGACCAACCAGTACGGTGTTGAATCGTCCCGCGTTCAGTCTGTTGGCTACGGCGAATCCCGCCCAGTTGCTGACAACGCCACTGAAGCTGGTCGTGCAGTTAACCGTCGCGTAGAAGCGCAGGTTGAAGCCCAAGCTAAGTAATTAGCCCAAAGCTTTGGAAAAGCCCGGCTCAGGCCGGGCTTTTCTTTGCCTGCGATTTGGTGGATTAGTGGCCGGCTGGAAAAACCAGGAACCTGTGGGAGCGAGCCTGCTCGCGAATGCGGCTTTTCAACCGGCATATCTTTACCGGTCGTACTCCGATTCTATTGTGGGAGCGAGCTTGCTCGCGATGGCGGCCTGACAGTCGGCCAGGATTTTGTTGACTGGGTACGTATCCGTTGCTGCGGTAACGGCGGCTTATGGTTCCGCTTTTACAGCGGCTCACTTTTAAGAGGCCCGGAAGCCGGCCCAGTCAAAAGTAAGCAAAACGCCTGTGCCCCACCACTCGGCACCTCGCTCAGGCTCGGTGTGCCCTCACTCCGGCATTGCTCCGTGGGCCCGCCGCGAAGGGCCGTCCCTGGCCCAGCGCGGCTATCCCGGCATCCATGCCGGGATGCCCACTGCGCACTGCCTGCGTTCGGCCAGCGTGGTTAACGGGGCGCCGAAATCAACGTCCACCGCGAGGCGGCCTTATAGCCGACCTGGTTTTGGGTGGATCCGCGTTTCCCTGTGGGAGCGAGCCTGCTCGCGAAGGCGGCCTGACAGTCGGCCTATCTCTCCCAGTCGTACCTCAATCCCATTGTGGGAGCGAGCCTGCTCGCGAAGACGGCCTGACAGTCGGCCTATCTCTCCCAGTCGTATCCCAATCCCATTGTGGGAGCGAGCCTGCTCGCGAATGCGGTAAATCAGTCACCAGTGAGGTTGCTGATACATTGCATCGCGAGCAGGCTCGCTCCCACATTGTGCAGGGCTGTCAGATGGCTGATGCCTGGGCGAAGACCGGCGGGGAGGCAGCCAGTTCGGCTGCACCGGCCACCGCGCCAATCACCAGGATCGCCGGGCTCTTGAGTTGAAACGCGACGGCATCGGTCTCCATCGAGGCCAGGTCGCTGCGGCAGTCACGTTGATGGGGCAGGGAGGCGTTTTCGATCATCGCTACCGGCGTGTCCGCTGCCAGTCCGCCGGCCAGCAGTTGCTCGCGGATCTCGCTCAGTTTCGCCACGCCCATGTACACCACCAGGGTCGTGCGCACTTTGCGCCAGGGCTTGCCAGTTCAGGCTGCTGCCGTCCTGGGTGTGAGCCGTTACCAGGGTCACGCCCCGGGCAACCCCGCGCAGGGTCAGTGGGATGTCGCACTGGGTCGCGCCCGCAAGACCGGCGGTGATGCCATTGACCAGCTCCACCTCGACGCCGTGCTCGCGCAGCCACTGTGCTTCTTCACCGCCCCGGCCGAAGATGCACGGGTCGCCGCCTTTGAGGCGCACCACGCATTTGCCTTGGCGGGCATAACGCAACATCAGCCGGTGGATGAACGCCTGGGGAGTGGAGCGGCAGCCGCCGCGCTTGCCGACGGCGATGATGCGCGCACTGGGGCAATGCTCCAGCACCGCGTCGTTGACCAGGTCGTCGATCAACACCACGTCGGCCTCGCCCAGGGCGCGCACGGCTTTGAGGGTCAGCAATTCAGGGTCGCCAGGACCCGCACCTACCAGCCAGACTTTTGCGTTCATAGTGTTTTCCTCACGAGATCGCGGCGACCGGTTGCGCGGTGGCAACCAGCAGGCGCTTGATTTCCGGTACGCAGGAACCGCACTGCGTGCCGCAGCCCAGTTCTCTTTTCAGGCCCTGCAAATCCAGGCCGCGCTCGATGCCCGCGCAAACCGCACGCTGGCTGACATTCATGCAATTGCACAGAGTCTTCCCACCAGCCGTGGCGGCGCCGGTGTTACCCGGCGGTGCGCTCAAGGGGGCCAGCAGCCAGCGCCGCAACTGGTCGTCGGCGCGCCCTTCCAACCAGAGGTTTTGCAACCAATGCCGGGCCAGGGTTTCGCCGGCCAGGCGAATGGCGGTGATGCGGCTGTTTTCGATCCGTACCCGCTTGCCAATGGCGCGGCGCGGGTCGTCATAGGCCAGGACCGGGCCTTCGATCAGCCCCAGCTGTTCGTCGATCGCCTGCAAAAGCTGCGGTTCGGGCGCCACGGCGCTGGCAGCGCGTATCAGCAACGCTGGACGGTCGCGGCCGGTGAGGCTAAGGCTGACGTAGGCAAACGCCTCACACAGCGGACGCAACGCCTCCAGATGCTGTTGAACGTTGCCTTCAACCAGGGCGAAAAGCTGCCAGGGCAGGTTCACCGGTTCCAGGCGTACGCCGCTGTGCTTGAGTTCCGGCTGTTTCGACAACGGGTCGAATGCCGGTTGAGTCAGGGTGTTGACCCCGCCCTTGAGAAACCGGTCGCCCCAGTGCATGGGCAGGAAGGCCTGGCCGGGGCGCACGCTGTCGTCGCTGTCCACGGCCACGATCACGCTGCCGCGACGGCTCTTCAGACTGACCAGGTCGCCGGACTGCAGGCGATGCCGAAGCAATTCGTCGGGATGCAGGCTGAGCACCGCTTCGTTCACATGGCCGAACAACTGCGCGGCGGTACCGGTACGGCTCATCCCGTGCCACTGGTCGCGCAGCCGACCGGTGTTCAGCGTCAGGGGGTAGCGTGCGTCGCGCAATTCCTTGGCGGCGCGATAAGGGTCGGCCACGAATCGGGCGCGGCCGCTGTCAGTCGGGAAAATCCCGTCCCCGTACAAGCGCGCCGTTCCGACCGTGGCGCCCTCCGGGAAGGGCCATTGCTGAGGGCCGAGGCGGTCGATCACGTCATGGCTGATGCCGGACAGGTCCAGGTCGCGGCCACGGGTCAGTTGCTTGTATTCATCGAACAAATGGGCTGGGGTTTCAAAGGCGAACAGGCTGGGCTGGCCGGGGCGCATGCGTTTCTCCAGTCGTTGCGCGAAATCTACCGTGATCGCCCAATCCGGCCGTGCTTCCCCCGGTGCGTTTATCGCCCGGCGAACGTGGGAAATGCGTCGTTCGGAGTTGGTGACCGAGCCTTCTTTTTCGCCCCAACTGGCCGCCGGCAGCAGCAGGTCGGCAAAGGCGGCGGTTTCGGTGGTCCGGAAGGCCTCTTGCAATACCACGAACGGGCAGGCTTGCAGGGCTTCGCGCACAGAGGCCTGGTTCGGCATCGACTGGGCCGGGTTGGTGCAGGCGATCCACAGGGCCTTGATCTTGCCGCTGCGAACCTGCTCGAACAATTCGATAGCGCTCAAGCCTGTGGTGCTCGGCAATTGCTCAACGCCCCAATAGCTGGCGACCTCGGCGCGATGCTCCGGATTGCCGGCTTCGCGATGGCCCGGCAGCAGGTTGGACAGGCTGCCGGTTTCCCGGCCGCCCATGGCGTTGGGCTGGCCGGTCAGCGAGAACGGTCCCGCGCCCGGTCGGCCGATCTGGCCGGTGGCCAGGTGCAGATTGATCAGGGCGCTGTTTTTTGCGCTGCCGGCAGTGGACTGGTTCAAGCCCATGCACCACAACGAGAGGAAACTTGGCGAGGTGCCGACCCACTCGGCGCATTGGTGCAGTTGCTCGACGCTGATCCCGCACAGCTGGGCAACCATGGCGGGGGTGTAGTCGCGCACCAGGTTCTTCAGGTCCGCCAGGCCTTCGGTGTGGGCCTTGATGAAGCTGCGGTCGACCCAGTCTTCCCACAGCAGCAGATGCAAGATCCCGTGGAACAAGGCGACATCGGTGCCAGGCAGGATCGCCAGGTGCAGGTCTGCCAGGTCGCAGGTGTCGGTGCGCCGAGGGTCGATGACGATGACTTTCATCTGCGGCCGGCGGGATTTGGCTTCTTCGAGCCGACGAAACAGGATGGGATGGGCGTAGGCCATGTTACTGCCGACGATCATCACGCAGTCGCTCAGCTCCAGATCCTCATAGCTGCACGGTGGCGCGTCGGCGCCCAGGCTGCGCTTGTAGCCCACCACGGCGGAAGACATGCACAGCCGGGAATTACTGTCGATGTTGTTGGTACCGACCAGCGCCCGGGCGAGTTTGTTGAAGGCGTAGTAATCCTCGGTCAGCAGTTGGCCGGAGATGTAGAAGGCCACGCTGTCCGGTCCGTGCTCGGCAATCGTGTCGGCGAAGACGTTGGCGGCATGGTCCAGGGCGCTGTCCCAATCGGTACGGCCACGGGCCAGGCCTTTGCCCAGCCGCAGTTCGGGATAGAGGGCGCGCGCGGCGAGGTCGCCGGTCAAGTGCAGGGTCGAGCCCTTGCTGCACAGTTTGCCGAAGTTGGCCGGATGGGTGGGATCGCCACTGACGCCGAGAATGAGCTCGCCGTCATGTTCGATCAGCACGCCGCAACCGACCCCGCAATAACAGCAGGTCGAGGCAGTCGTCTGGCGGTTCATCAGCTTGCGTCCCGCAGGGCCAGCATCACCCGGCCGTTCTCGACGCGGGCCGAATGATGATGGGCGCAGCCCACGTCCGGGGCCTGGGCCTGGCCGGTTTCCAGGTCGATCTGCCAATTGTGCAGCGGGCAGGCCACGCGCTTGCCATAGATCAGGCCTTGGGACAGCGGGCCGCCCTTGTGTGGGCAACGGTCGTCGAGTGCGAATACTTCATCGTCGCTGGTGCGAAAAATCGCGATATCGCCTTTCGGCCCGTTGATGATGCGTGAGCCCAAGGCGTTGATGTCTTCCAGCGCGCAGATATCCAGCCAGTTCATGCCAGTACCTCCAGGTTCTTCACGGGGATGACCTCGAACTCTTTTTTCAGCTGCGGTTGTTCCAGCCGTTGTTTCCAGGGGTCCTGCTCCAGCGACAGGGAAAACTTCAAGCGCTCGTGCAGGGCCTTGCGCCGCTCGGGGTCTTCCAGCACGGCTTTCTTGATGTGTTCCATGCCGACGCGCTGCATGTAGTGCACGGTGCGTTCGAGGTAGAAGGCTTCTTCGCGGTACAGCTGCAGGAAGGCGCCGTTGTATTCGCGCACTTCTTCGGCGGTCTTGAGCTTGACGAAAAACTCGGCGACTTCGGTCTTGATCCCGCCGTTGCCACCGATGTACATCTCCCAGCCGGAATCTACGCCGATGATGCCGACGTCCTTGATGCCCGCTTCCGAGCAGTTGCGTGGGCAACCGGAGACCGCCAGCTTCACCTTGTGCGGCGACCACATGTTGAACAGGTCGTGCTCCAGCTCGATGCCCAATTGGGTGGAGTTCTGCGTGCCGAAGCGGCAGAACTCGCTGCCCACGCAAGTCTTCACGGTGCGAATGGATTTGCCATAGGCGTGGCCGGACGGCATGTCGAGGTCTTTCCAGACGCCGGGCAGGTCTTGCTTCCTGATGCCCAGCAGGTCGATACGCTGGCCGCCGGTGACCTTGACCATGGGCACGTTGTATTTGTCGGCCACGTCGGCGATGCGGCGCAGCTCGGATGGGTTGGTCACGCCGCCCCACATCCGTGGGACCACCGAGTAGGTGCCGTCTTTCTGGATGTTGGCGTGGGCGCGTTCGTTGATCAGGCGCGACTGCGGGTCATCCTGGGCTTCGCCGGGCCAGGTGGAAATCAGGTAGTAGTTCAGGGCCGGACGGCAGGTGGCGCAGCCGTTCGGGGTGCGCCAGTTCAAGTAACCCATGGTCCCGGCGATGGTCAGCAGGTGCTGGTCGCGGATCGCCTGGCGGATCTGCCCATGGTTGAGGTCGCTGCAACCGCAGATGGCTTTTTCGCTTTTCGGCTTCACGTCCGCCGCGCCGCCGACGGTGTTGATCAGGATCTGTTCCACCAGGCCGGCGCAGGAGCCGCAGGAGCTCGCGGCCTTGGTGTGCTTTTTCACGTCATCGACGCTGAACAGGCCGTGTTCCTGGATCGCCTTGACGATGGTGCCCTTGCACACGCCATTGCAGCCGCAGACTTCGGCGGTGTCGGCCATGCTCATGGCTTTGTCCTGGCCTTGGTGGCCGACGTCGCCTAAAGCGTTTTCCCCAAACATCAGGTGATCGCGGATCTCGCTGATGCCGTGGTTCTCACGGATCTGACGGAAATACCAGCCGCCGTCTGCGGTATCGCCGTACAGGCAGGCGCCGACCAACACGTCGTCCTTGATCACCAATTTCTTGTAGACGCCGCCAATCGGATCGGAAAGGGTGATGGTCTCGGTGCCTTCGCCGCCCATGAAGTCGCCGGCGGAAAACAGGTCGATGCCGGTGACTTTCAACTTGGTCGACGTCACCGAACCCTTGTAAGTGGCGAAGCCCAGTTGCGCGAGGTGATTGGCGCAGACCTTGGCTTGCTCGAACAGCGGCGCCACCAGGCCATAGGCGGTGCCGCGATGGTTGGCGCACTCGCCGATGGCGTAGATGCGCGGGTCATAGGTTTGCATCGTGTCGTTGACGAGGATTCCGCGATTGCACGGAATGCCGGATTTTTCCGCCAGTTCGGTATTGGGCCGGATACCGGCAGCCATCACCACCAGGTCGGCGGGAATGATGTCGCCGTTCTTGAACTGGACCGAGCCGACCCGGCCGTTGCCGGCGTCGTGCAAGGCCTGGGTCTGCTCGCTGAGGCGGAATTTCAGGCCACGGTTTTCCAGGGCGGTTTGCAGCAGCAGGCCGCTGGTCTTGTCCAGTTGGCGTTCCAGCAGCCATTCGCCGATGTGCACCACGGTCACGTCCATGCCGCGCAGTTTCAAGCCATTGGCGGCTTCCAGGCCGAGCAGGCCGCCACCGATGACCACCGCGTGTTTGTGGGTCTTGGCCGTATTGATCATGGCCTGGGTGTCGGCGATGTCGCGATAGCCGATCACGCCATCCAGAGTGTTGCCAGGGATCGGCAGGATGAACGGCGTGGAGCCGGTGGCGATGAGCAGGCGATCGTATTCGGCTTCGCTGCCGTCTTCGGCGATGACCCGGCGCTTGACCCGGTCGATCTCTACCACCTTGCGGTTGAGCAGCAGCTTGATGTTGTTATCCAGGTACCAGCTCAGGTCGTTGAGCACGATTTCTTCGAACGTCTGTTCTCCGGCCAGCACCGGCGAGAGCAGGATGCGGTTGTAGTTGGTGTGGGGCTCGGCGCCGAAGACCGTGATGTCGTAGAGCTCGTTGCTCAGTTTGAGCAGTTCCTCGAGGGTGCGAACCCCGGCCATGCCGTTGCCGATCATTACCAGTTTGAGTTTTTTCATCAGGGTTCTCCGCAAGCCCAGACCGGTTTCGTCACGTTTCATCACGGCGGTCGGGCTGGCTCGGCAATTTTTTCGAAAACAAAAAAAGGCGTCTCGCTAGCAAACTAGCGAGGACGCCTTTGTCCTGGTCCCGTTCTCTCGGGAAGCACCGCCTTCATCGTTGGAGGCGTTGCTTTATGTATGGTGGAAGAGGTTATGCAGTGGTTGTGCCAAGTGGCGCGAGGGCTTGGATTTACTGGAGGAGGCGCGGATTGGCCGCGTTGCGGGGGGATTTATTGCACCGAATCAAAGCGTGTTGCCCGGTAATGGAGCGTGGCAGGGCTGGCGAGAAGGCTCTTGTGGCGAGGGAGCTTGCTCCCGCTGGGCTGCGAAGCAGACTCAAAAAAACGGCGACCGCTGCGCGCTCGAGCGGGAGCAAGCTCCCTCGCCACGGTGGTTATGAGTGAAACACCAGGAACAACAACACAACATTCACCACCAACGACACCAGCGCCAACGTCCGCCAGACCTTCAGCGGCTCCCGCTCAAGCAATGGCCGGGGCCTGACGCTCAAGCTTCGCCGCTCGCCCTGTTCCAGCTGCAACAGCCATTCTTCAGCCGTTTCAAAGCGCTGCGCAGGGTCTGCCGCCACGGCGCGTTCCAGGCTCTGCCCGAGCCATTCGGGCAGGTCCGGTCGATAACGATTGGCGCTCACGGGCACACCAAAGCGCGGTCGCTGGAACGCTTCGATTTCGCCGTAGGGGTAATGCCCGGTCAGCAGGAAATACAAGGTCACGCCGACCGCATATAAGTCCTGTTGCGCCGTCGGCGCGGCGCCGCCGAAGGCTTCCGGCGCTATGTAGCTGGGGGTGCCAGGCAAGACGTTGGCCTGGTCTTCGGACAAACCGGGGCAGTACGCCAGGCCAAAATCCAGCAAGCGCAACTCCCCATCGTTGCCCTGGTGCAGGTTTTCCGGCTTGATGTCGCGGTGGTAGATCTGCCTTCGATGCAACAGGCCCACCGCGCGCACCAGTCGCTGCGCCAGCTCCAGCCATTGAGCCAGGGGCAACGGACCGCTTTGGTTGAACAGCTCGGCCAGGGTCACGCCCGAGTATTCACGCATCACGTAGTACAGATGTTGGCGCTGGGGGACGCCATGCACCTCCGGAAACTGCCGACCCGCGACCCGCTTGAGAAACCATTCCTCCGACAACAGCGCCTGGCCGGCGCGGGTGTCGTCCCGTAGCTGCACGGGCAAGGTTTTCAACAGCCAGGGTTGGCCCTGACCATCGTGTACCCGGTAGAGCAACGATTGCTGGCTCTGGCCGAGCAGGCTTTCGATCTGCCAGCCTTCGAACGCCTGGCCCGCCTTCAGTGAAGGGGGCAGCGGCCACTGTTGCAGTTGGATCAGCGCGTCGCCGATGCTCGCTTCGCCCACCGCATCGACCCGCACCAACAGCGCGCTGGCGTTGTCCTGGCTACCGGCCAGGTGCGCGGCGTTGACCAGCGTCTGCGCCGCGCGATCCAGGTCTGGCTGGTCGCGCAGGATGCCGGCAATGGCCGTGTCTCCCAATACCGCCCAGACGCCATCGCTGAGCAGCACGAAGGTTTCATCTTCACGCAGCTCACCGTCGAGGAAATCGAGTATCAGATGCTGATCCAGCCCCAAGGCACGCTTGAGCACATGTTGCATGCCCTGTTGTTCCCAGACGTGATCTTCGCTGACCCGTTGCAAATAGTCGGCGTGCCACCGGTAGACCCGGCAATCGCCGACGTGCGCCAGGGTGAAGCGCCGCCCCCGCAGGACCAGCGCGCTGACCGTGGTCAGCAGCGGTTGGCCGCCGCCGTTGGCTTGCAGCCAGCGATTCTGCGCCAGCAGCAGCCGGTCCAGCGCCTGGGCCACGCCCCAGGTCTGCGGCGTGGAGTAATAGTCCAAGGCGAGTGCCTGCAAGGTCGAACGCGCGGCCAATCCGCCATCGGCGCATTGGCTCACGCCGTCGGCGATGGCGAACAGGTAACCCTTGCTGGCGGCCAGGGCCGGGGCGGGAGTGACCAGGCGCAGGGCGTCCTGGTTTTCCTCTCGGGGACCGGTGGCGCTGGCTTCGGCAAAACTCAGTTGCAGGCTCATGGTTGCAGGTTATACCCGAGCCGCGGTGACCGCTGCCGAACCCCAGGTGGTCCTCCAGCGACGCTTGACCCCGTGCAGGCCGAACCAGGCCAGGACACCGAGGCTGGCGAACAACCACAGCGCCAGTTGGTAGCTGCCGGTGCTCTGCTTGATCGCGCCCATGCCCGCCGCCAGGGCGAAGCCGCCGATGCCGCCGGCCATGCCGATCAGCCCGGTCATCACGCCGATCTCGCGACGGAAACGTTGTGGCACCAGTTGGAACACCGCGCCGTTGCCCGCACCCAGGCCGAGCATGGTGCAGACGAACAGGGCCAGCGCCGCGTAGGAACTCGGCAGGTTGAAGCCGACCGCGGCGATGCAGACAGCCGCCACGGTGTACATGCCCAGCAAGGTGCGGATGCCGCCGAAACGGTCCGCCAGCGCGCCACCCAAGGGCCGCATCAGGCTGCCACCGAAGACGCAGGCCGCGGTGTAGTAGCCGGCGGTCACCGGGCTCAGGCCATACTGGTCGTTGAAGTAGCCGGGCAGGGCGCTGGCCAGGCCGATGAAGCCGCCGAAGGTCACGCTGTAGAAGAACATGAACCACCAGCTGTCGCGGTCACCGAGGGCCTTGAGGTAGTCAGCCATGGATTTGGCCTTGGGCCGCTCCGGTGCGTTCTTGGCCAGCCAGGCGAACAGGACCAGGGTAATCACCAGCGGGATCACCGCGAAGCCGAACACGTTGGTCCAGCCGAAGGCCACCGCCATCACCGGAGCGATCAACGCGGCAAGCACGGTGCCCGAGTTACCGGCACCGGCGATGCCCATGGCCTTGCCCTGGTGCTGTGGTGGATACCACTGGGAAGCCAGCGGCAGGGCCACGGCGAACGAAGCGCCGGCCACGCCCAGAAACAGGCCCAGCAGCAAGGCTTGTTCGTAGCTGTGGATGCCCAGCTTCCAGGCGCAGAACAGCGCGCCGATCACGATCACCTGGCCGACCATGCCGGCGGTCTTCGGTGAAATGCGGTCGGCCAGCAGGCCCATGAACAGGCGCAGCACGGCGCCGGCGAGGATTGGCGTCGCGACCATCAGGCCGCGTTGCTGGGTGGTCAGGTGCAGGTCGGCGGAGATCTGTACCGCCAATGGGCCGAGCAGGTACCAGACCATGAAGCTCAGGTCGAAATAGAGGAAGGCCGCGAACAATGTCGGGGTGTGGCCGGATTTCCAGAAGCTTGAATTCATCGCGCACCTCAGCTGTAAAAGTCTCGAGAAATGAGTCAGTGCTTTGAGCAGTGCGCCGTCTGTGGTCGCACCACCGGCCCCGCGGGGCCAAAACAAAAAAACGCCGCAACCCGGATCGCCAGAGAGGCGAGGAGGGTGTGCGACGTCTTTGTCGTAGGTGGGGCAACCGCCGTTGGTTACCTGTGGGGTTGCTTAAGCGAGATCTGTGCCAACCCGGGAGATTGGGGGGAGGCCTATCGCGAGCAGGCTCGCTCCCACAGGGATTGTGGTTGTTCGCAAATGTCGTGCTCACCCCGCAAACCCTGTGGGAGCGGGCTTGCTCGCGAAGACGGTGGGTCAGTCATATCAATGTTGGAAGTAAGACCGCTTTCGCGAGCAAGCCCGCTCCCACAGGGACCTGAGGTGTGCCCGGAACTGTGGGAGCGAGCCTGCTCGCGAAGGCGGCTGGCCAGGCGCTACAAGGCTTTCAGCCGAGCAACTCGTTCATGGCAATGATCTGCTCCGCCACCTGGATCAGCTTCTGCTGGCGGCTCATGGCCTGGCGGCGCATCAGTGTGTAGGCCTGTTCCTCGTTGCAGTCCTTCATCTTCATCAGCATGCCCTTGGCCAGTTCGATGCGCTTGCGTTCGGCCAGTTGCTGGTCCCGGGCCAGGAGTTGCGCGCGCAGGGCCTGGTCGCTTTCGAAGCGGGCCATGGCCACGTCGAGGATCGGTTGCAGGCGTGCGGCATGGATGCCTTCGACGATGTAGGCGCTGACGCCTGACTTGATCGCCTGGCGCATCACATCCGGGTCGTGCTCGTCGGTAAACATGACGATCGGTCGTGGCTGGTCACGACTGACCAGCACCACTTGCTCCATGACGTCGCGCCCGGGTGACTCGGTATCGATCAGGATCACGTCCGGACGCACCGTTTCGACGCGCGCCGGCAGGTCGATGGTCAAACCGGATTCGTCGATCACCTCGAATCCGGCTTCAATCAGGGCCGCCTTGAGACGCCCGACTTTTTTCGCGGTGTCGTTGATCAGCAGGATACGCAGCATAATCGAGGCTCCTGTCAGCGGCTGGCGAGAAGGGGAGCCGCATCGCTCAAGGCGTGCAGTTTGAAGCTGCGGGCATACCCGACCGGGTCCGAGCCGTCCCAGGTCGTGCCGTCGATCAGTTGACTGCTGCGCATGTCCTGGCGAGGCGACGTCACGCCCAGCGCCGCGCAGGCTTCACGATACAGCTTGAGCTGTTGGACCTGGCGGGCCACGGCCAGGTAGTCCGGGTCTTCGCGCAGCAGACCCCAGCGCCGGAACTGGGTCATGAACCACATCCCGTCGGACAGGTACGGCAGGTTCACCTCGCCGTCCCCATGAAAGCGCATGGCGTGGGGATCCTGCCAGCTGTTGCCCAGGCCGTCGGCATAAATCCCGAGCAGGCGCGGCTCGATGCAATCGAGCGGAGCGTCCAGGTATTCCGGGGCGCTCAACAATTGCGCGGTACTGCGGCGGTTTTCAGTGCTTTGTTCGATGAAGCGGCTGGCTTCGAGGATGGCCATCACCAGTGCGCGGGCAGTGTTGGGGTATTGCTCGACAAACGCGCGGGTACAACCCAGGACTTTCTCCGGGTGGTCGGGCCAGATGGTCTGGGTAGTCGCCAGGGTAAAACCGAGGTTCTGCTTCACGGCGCTGGCGCACCAGGGCTCGCCGACGCAGAAACCATCGATGCGCCCGGCTTGCAGGTGCGCGATCATCTGCGGCGGTGGCACCACTACGCTGTCGACATCCGACAACGGATGGATGCCCTGGGCGGCGAGCCAGTAATAGAGCCACATGGCATGGGTGCCGGTGGGAAAGGTCTGGGCGAAGGTCAGTTTCGGGCGAGTTTGGTGCACATGCTGCTCCAGTGCCTCAGGACTGGTCACGCCTTGCGCCTGCAAACCATGGGACAGGTTGATGCTCTGGCCGTTCTGGTTCAGCCCCATCAGCACGGCCATGTCGGTCGGCGCGACGCCGCCGATCCCCAGGTGCACGGCATAAATCAGGCCGTACAGGCTGTGGGCCGCGTCGATTTCACCGCTGACCAGCTTGTCCCTCAGGTTGGCCCAGGAGGCCTGGCGCTTGAGGTTCAGCGTCAAGCCGTAGGGCTGGGCGAAGCCCTGGGTGGCGGCCACGACCACCGGGGCGCAGTCGCTCAGGGCCATGAAGCCGAGGTTGACCGCGCTCTTTTCCGGGGCATCGCTGCCATTGACCCAAGCCAGGGGGGTGGCTGGAATTTCGTTCATCGCGCATCACCTTCCGCATAAAAAAGCGCCGCTTCCGGGCCGAGGAAGCCGGACGACGACGCCGTTGTCCCTTAAATCAGTGTGGCGCTCATTCCGTCACTGGCATGGGCGCTGATGACCAAAAGGGTGCAAGGCATATGCCAGCGCTATTGTTTTGTGCGGGCGCCTCGCTTGCGTTGCCGTTGCCCGGCTATAATCGCCGCCTCATTTCGTCGCCCGAGTCAAAGCCGCCCATGTACACCCTGGCCCGTGAACTGCTGTTCAAACTTTCCCCGGAAACTTCCCATGATCTGTCCCTGGACCTGATCGGCGCGGGTGGACGTTTGGGGCTCAACGGGTTGCTGTGCAAGGCCCCGGCAAAATTGCCGGTGACAGTCATGGGCCTGGAATTTCCCAACCCGGTCGGCCTGGCCGCCGGCCTGGACAAGAATGGCGCGGCCATCGACGGGTTCGCCCAGCTGGGGTTCGGCTTCGTTGAAATCGGCACCGTGACGCCGCGTCCGCAGCCGGGCAATCCCAAACCACGGCTGTTCCGTTTGCCGCAGGCCGAGGCAATCATCAACCGCATGGGCTTCAACAACCTGGGCGTCGATCATCTGCTGGCCCGTGTGGCTGCTGCCAAGTACAAGGGTGTGCTGGGGATCAACATCGGCAAGAACTTCGATACGCCGGTGGAGCGCGCCGTCGACGATTACCTGATCTGCCTGGACAAGGTCTACGCTCACGCCAGTTATGTGACCGTCAACGTCAGTTCGCCGAACACGCCAGGGCTGCGCAGCCTGCAGTTCGGCGATTCGCTCAAGCAATTGCTGGCCGACCTGGCGCGACGTCGCGCGGAACTGGCGGTGACGCACGGCAGGCATGTGCCGCTGGCCATCAAGATTGCCCCGGACATGAGCGACGAAGAAACCGTCCAAGTGGCCCAGGCCTTGATCGAGACCGGCATGGATGCGGTGATCGCCACCAACACCACGCTGGGCCGCGAAGGTGTAGAAGGCCTGGAGCATGGTGACGAGGCGGGCGGCCTGTCCGGCGCTCCGGTGCGCGACAAGAGCACCCACACGGTGAAAGTGCTGGCCGGCGAATTGGCGGGACGCTTGCCGATCATCGCGGCGGGCGGTATTACCGAAGGCCGGCATGCCGCCGAGAAAATCACGGCAGGGGCGAGCCTGGTGCAGGTTTATTCCGGGTTCATCTACAAGGGCCCGACGTTGATTCGCGAGTCGGTGGATGCGATTGCCGCGTTGGGTTGATTCCCAAGGCTGGTCACTGAGCAGATCCCATGGGTTTTGTCATGCCCATTAAAAAGGGCTCCTCAAGGGAGCCCTCTGGGCCGTAGCCCGCCGCCCGGATGGGACGTGCGTGGTTAAAACGATTTGAATGTCAGATTGTCGGGTTTTTGATTATCAGGGCCCTGTGTCAGCCGACGGCGTGAAGTTCGTTGAGTCTGTGGATACCCGCAGTGCCGGTCATACCGTCCCAGTTGTCGCCGCGTCCTTCTCGCCAGCCGTTGATCCAGGCTTGACGTACCGACGGTAGAGTAAAGGGGCAAAGCTCACGGGATTTACCACCAACGCCATATTGGTAACCGCGTAAAAATGCTCTTTCCAACGGATCACGCTTAAGTCTTCTCATAGGGTGTTGCCCTCACTTGTTGACTGTTGCTTAGCGTCGACCTCTATCGAGGCCGGGGCAGAATCATTCTGCCGTTGGTGGCTCGTTGCCGGCGTGACGAGCCAAGGGTGTTGACGCCGTTGCGACGCCAACCTGTGGTGAGTTCTAACCAAAGCGTCACATGGATGGAATGATCGTTTTGTCATAAGCACGTAACAAGAAAGATGTTAGTGCGATAAGTAACATCATGTTCGGCGCCCGCTTTTGCGTCAGACCCCTGTATGATCAGCCCTGCGCCGAAGGGCGGTCGCCGATATCGAATGAGAATGTCCCCCCGTTGCACTCGGGTACTATTCGACGAAAGGGACAACTTTTCACAATTTGTTGCACAGAATTTTTTATCTGTCCTCGCATCTAAGCTCTTTGAACCTGAGCGGCGAGTACGGAACGGCACACGTTCGTGCCACGCGGGTGCTCTTGAGAAAAGCACCTGATTGAACCCGGCCCGGCAATGCGTTGCCCGGCCCACTTAGCCAAAGGCTCTGAATCCCATGTCCGATCGTTTCGAACTCTTCCTCACTTGCCCCAAGGGCCTCGAAGGCCTGCTTCTCGAGGAAGCCGTCGGGCTTGGCCTTGAAGAGGCGCGCGAGCACACCTCGGCCGTTCGCGGCATCGCCGACATGGAAACGGCCTATCGCCTGTGCCTGTGGTCGCGCCTGGCGAACCGCGTATTGCTGGTGCTCAAGCGCTTCGCGATGAAAGACGCTGAAGACCTGTACCACGGGGTGCTGGACGTCGACTGGCAAGACCACATGCTCGCCGATGGTACCTTGGCGGTCGAGTTCAGCGGTCACGGCTCGGGCATCGACAACACGCATTTCGGCGCCTTGAAGGTCAAGGATGCCATTGTCGACAAGCTGCGCACGCCGTCGGGCGAGCGGCCATCCATCGACAAGCTCAACCCGGACCTGCGCATCCACCTGCGCCTGGACCGTGGCGAAGCAATCCTGTCCCTCGACCTTTCGGGCCATAGCCTGCACCAACGTGGTTATCGCTTGCAGCAGGGCGCCGCCCCGCTGAAGGAAAACCTCGCCGCCGCCATCCTGATTCGCGCCGGTTGGCCACGCATTGCCGCCGAAGGCGGGGCACTGGCGGACCCGATGTGCGGCGTCGGCACGTTCCTGGTGGAAGCCGGAATGATCGCCGCCGACATGGCGCCGAACCTGCGTCGCCAGCAATGGGGCTTTACCGCCTGGCTCGGCCACGTGCCGGCGTTATGGAAAAAACTCCACGAAGAAGCCAGCGAGCGCGCCGCCGCCGGGCTGGCCAAGCCACCGTTGTGGATTCGCGGCTACGAAGCTGATCCACGGCTGATCCAGCCGGGCCGCAACAACGTCGAGCGTGCGGGCCTGAGCGAGTGGATCAAGATCTATCAGGGCGAAGTCGCCACCTTCGAGCCGCGCCCGGACCAGAACCAGAAGGGCCTGGTGATCTGCAACCCGCCGTACGGCGAGCGTTTGGGCGACGAAGCCAGCCTGCTCTATCTGTACCAGAATCTCGGTGAACGCCTGCGCCAGGCCTGCCTGAACTGGGAGGCCGCGGTGTTCACTGGCGCGCCGGACCTGGGCAAGCGCATGGGTATTCGCAGCCACAAGCAGTATTCGTTCTGGAACGGCGCCTTGCCGTGCAAGTTGCTGCTGATCAAGGTGCTCCCGGATCAGTTCGTCACTGGCGAGCGTCGCACCCCGGAACAACGCCAGGCCGAGCGTGAACAGGCTGTCTACGATCAAACCCCTGAAGTACCGCAAGAGCGCCAGTACAACAAGAATGGCAACCCGATCAAACCGGCCCCGGCGCCAGCCCCTGTGGTCGAGCAGGCGCGGTTGAGCGAAGGCGGGCAGATGTTCGCCAATCGCCTGCAGAAAAATCTCAAGCTGCTGAGCAAGTGGGCCAAGCGTGAAGGCGTCGACTGCTACCGGGTCTATGATGCCGACATGCCGGAATATTCCATGGCCATCGACCTGTACCACGATTGGGTGCACGTCCAGGAATACGTCGCGCCGAAGTCCATCGACCCGGAAAAGGCCTCGGCCCGGTTGTTCGATGCGCTGGCCGCCATTCCCCAAGCCTTGAATGTCGACAAGAGCCGCGTTGTCATCAAGCGTCGCGAGCGCCAGAGCGGCACCAAGCAGTACGAGCGCCAGAGCGCCCAGGGCAAGTTCACCGAGGTCAACGAGGGCGGCGTGAAGCTGCTGGTCAACCTCACCGACTACCTCGACACCGGGTTGTTCCTCGATCACCGGCCAATGCGCTTGCGGATCCAGAAAGAGGCCGCCGGCAAGCGTTTCCTCAACCTGTTCTGCTACACCGCGACCGCCAGCGTCCATGCCGCCAAGGGCGGGGCGCGCAGCACCACCAGCGTTGATTTGTCGAAAACCTATCTGGACTGGGCGCGGCGCAACCTGTCGCTCAACGGTTTTTCCGACAAGAACCGCTTGGAGCAGGGCGATGTCATGGCCTGGCTTGAAGCCAGTCGCGACGAGTACGACCTGATCTTCATCGATCCGCCGACGTTCTCCAACTCCAAGCGCATGGAAGGCGTGTTCGACGTGCAGCGCGACCACGTCCAGCTGTTGGACCTGGCCATGGCGCGCCTGGCGCCGGGTGGCGTGCTGTATTTTTCCAACAACTTCCGCAAGTTCCAGCTCGAAGACAACCTGGGCGAGCGTTACGCCGTGGAGGAAATCACCGCCGGGACCATCGACCCGGATTTTGTCCGAAACAGCAAGATTCACCGCGCCTGGAAAATCATGGCGCGCTGACCGGCGGTCGATTGGATCCATGCAGGCCTTGAAATTCAAGGCCTGCAGGCGTTTTTGGGACTGGCAAAAGTAATGGCAAATAGCTATAACTTAGTGTGTGACCGGGGCTGGACCAATGCCTGGTCCTTTCTGAGTCATGTTTATGGCATTACATCAGGTGCGTCCCAGGATCCTGGGCTTTATCAGCGAAGATGTTTCAGCATGGCTCGTGGCTTGCGTCGTCCTGATGGCAGGCCTGCTGCTGACCGGTTTGTTGGCCTGGGGCACGTTGAAGCAGTTCAACCAGCAATTGCGCCAGCGCTTCGAATTGCTCGCCGAAGAACGCTATAGCCGCCTCGACGAGCGTTTCCAGGACCAGGAGCAACGTCTCGACAGTCTGAGGCGGTTTTTTGCCAACTCCGCGGGAGTGTCTGGCGCCGAATTCCATGGCTATACCGAAGCCCTCTTGCGGCGTACCCGGGCCTTTGCCTGGGCACCACGGGTGCTGCGGGAGGAGCGCCAGGCATTCGAGCAACAGGCACGAGCCGAAGTATCCACTACCTTTACCGTTCGTGAACGAGACGAGGCCGGAATCCTGCGCCAGGCCGCTGAGCGGAATGAATACGCGCCGCTGCTGTATATCCAGAGCCAGCCATCCTATGGCGCGCCGCTGGGCCTGGATCTGCTTTCGCATCCACTGCGCCGTGCCACGCTGGAACGGGCGCGCCAGCGTAACGCCCTGGTAGTTTCCGAGCCCATTGATCTGATCGGGAGCGATCCGGCCTTTGCCCGAGGTGTGATGCTGGCGGCGCCCGTTCTCAAGCCTCTGGCCAGCGAGCCGTTCGGCTACGTGGTGGCGGCCATCAGCATGCGCCAGTTGGTCGCCGATGGGCTGCCGGAGGCGGAGGATGACAGTCTGACGATGCGTGTGATTGATTCCTCCCACGATACCCCTTGGGAAGTCCTGTTCGAAACATCCAATCGACCGGGTAAAAGCGAGCTGTCGGCGGTCCGGATGTTGCGCCTGGCCGATCATGACTTCCGCGTGGAGTTGCGGCCCAGTCTCGCGTTCCTGTCGAACAATCATTCCAGCGTCGTGAGCGTCACGGTGTTGGGCGGGCTGCTCAGCCTGATGCTCAGCGTCTTGCTGTATACGTTGGTCAGCCAGCGACAGCGGGCCTTGGCGCTGGTGGAACAGCGCACCCGGGAACTGCACGCCCGGGAATCGGAACTGCGCGGCACCCACGGCCAACTGAAGGGCGTGCTCGACGCCGCGACGCAAGTCGCGATCATCGCCACCGACCTGCGCGGTGTCATCACCACCTTCAATGCCGGCGCCGAGCAGATGCTCGGCTACCGCAGTTGCGATGTCTTGCAGAGCATGACCCTGGAAAGTCTTCACGTTCCGCGTGAGCTGCAGCATCGGGCCGCACAGCTGGCCGTGCGTTTCGGCAAGCCAATCCCGACGTGCCATGCGATGCTGCTCGAAGGCGGTGAGCAGGGCGGCCAACAGGCTCGGGAGTGGACCCTGGTGCGCCGCGACGGCAGCCACCTTACGGTCAACATGCTGGCCACGCCCGTGCTCGACGACCAAGGGTTGTGGGTCGGGCACCTGGCAATCTGCATCGACGTCACCGAACGCAAGCGCGTCCACGAAGCCTTGGCCGCACGGGACCTGCTGTTGAAAAAACTCAGCGCCCATGTCCCCGGCGGCATCTATCAGTTCAAGATGGACTTTACCGGTGAGTTCAGCGTGATCTATGCCAGCGACGGCATCCGCGACATCTACGAACTGGAGCCTGACGTGCTGGTACGGCACGCCGAAGCGGTGTTTTCGCGCATCCATCCGCTGGACAGCGCGCGGGTGCGTGCTTCGATCCGCATCTCGGCGGATACATTGAGCCCGTGGCGCGAAGAGTACCGGGTGCAACTTCCGCAGCGCGGTCTGCGCTGGGTACGCGGAGAGGCCACGCCCGAGCAATTGCCTGGCGGCGGTGTGTTGTGGCACGGCTATGTCTCGGACATCTCCGACCTCAAGCGCGTGGAAGAAGAACTGCGGGCACTGTCCATCACCGACGCCTTGACCGGCATTCGCAACCGACGCTATTTCCAGGAGCGCCTGACTTCGGAGATGGCCCGGGTTGAACGGGGCTCCGGCGAGCTGGCGGTCATCATGCTCGACATCGATCACTTCAAGCGCATCAACGACCAGCATGGCCATGCGGTGGGTGATCGGGTGTTGCAGGCGGTCTGCCAGCGCATCACCCAACGGCTGCGCCGCACCGACGTATTCTGCCGGTTGGGCGGCGAAGAGTTCGTGGTGCTCTGCCCGGATACGGACAATGAAAGTGCCTACACCCTGGCGTTGGGGTTATGGGACGGCCTGCGGCGTTCGCCGATCGACGACATCGGCACCATCACCGCCAGTTTTGGCATCGCCAGCTGGCGCGTCGGCGAAGGTGCCGACGCGCTGCTGTTGCGCGCCGACTCAGGTGTGTACGCGGCGAAGCAGGCCGGGCGGGATCGGGTCGAGGTGCAGTTGGGATAGCTACTTCACCCCAAGACGATGTGGGAGCGAGCTTGCTCGCGAAGCGGTGATTCAGTCCATGAAGAGGCTGAATGTTCCGGCGCTTTCGCGAGCAGGCTCGCTCCCACATCTGGTTTTGTGTTGGGGCTGGCTCAGAGCACCGACGCCGTCTGCGGCAGTTTCGGCTGGCGATACAAGTCCAGCAGCACCTGGTCGAGCACGGAGGAGGCGCCCCATGGCTTCGGATCGTTGAGGATCGCCACGACCGCCCAGGTATTGCCATTGATGTCGCGGCTATAGCCGGCAATGGCGCGGACTGTGTTCAACGTACCGGTCTTGACGTGCGCTTCGCCGGCCATGGCGGTGGTCTTGAGGCGTTTGCGCATGGTGCCGTCCGTGCCGGCGATGGGCATCGAGCTGATGAACTCCGCCGCATACGGGCTGCGCCATGCCGCCTGCAGCATCGCCGCCATTTCCCGGGCGCTGACCCGTTCGGCGCGGGACAGGCCGGAGCCGTTTTCCATCACCAGGTGCGGCGCGGTGATGCCTTTCTTGGCCAGCCACTGGCGCACCACCCGCTGCGCAGCCTTGGCATCGTCGCCGTCGGCCTCGTTGCGAAACTCCGCGCCCAGGCTCAGGAACAGTTGCTGGGCCATGGTGTTGTTACTGTATTTGTTGATGTCGCGGATGATCTCCGCCAGGTCCGGGGAGAACGCCCGGGCCAGCAGTTTGGCGTTCTTCGGCGTCGCGGCCAGGCGGTCGCTGCCCTGGATGCTGCCGCCCAGCTCCTTCCAGATCGCTCGCACGGCGCCAGCGGTGTAGGTGGCATGGTCGAGCAGCGACAGGTAGGTCTGGGAGCTGCAACCCTCGCCGAGTTGGCCACTGACGGTCACGGTCATGCTGCCGTCCGCCTGGGCCACCGGGTTGTAGCGCACGCCACCGGTGCATTGCTTGGAGTTGGCGGCCTTGACCACGTTCTCGATGCGGATGCTGGCGATGGGCGGTTCGACCGATATCAGCACCCGGCCAGCGTCATTGCGGGCCACGAAGCGCAGCGCCTTGAGGTTGACCAGCAGCGAATCGGGCTTGACCAGGAAGGGTTTGTTTTCGTCATTGCCGTCGTCGTTGAACTCGGGCAATTGCGGCTGGATGAAGAAGCTGCGGTCCAGCACCAGGTCGCCGGTGATCTGCTGCACGCCGTTGGCCCGCAGGTCACGCATCAGCAGCCAGAGCTTTTCCATGTTCAGCTTGGGATCGCCGCCGCCCTTGAGGTACAGGTTGCCGTTGAGAATGCCCCCGCTGAGGGTGCCGTCGGTGTAGAACTCGGTTTTCCACTGATGGTTCGGCCCGAGCATTTCCAGGGCTGCGTAGGTCGTCACCAGCTTCATGGTGGACGCCGGGTTCACCGAGACATCGGCGTTATACAGCGTCGGGGTGCCGGGGCCGTTGAGCGGTACCATCACCAGGGACAGGGCGTTGTCTTGCAGTTTGCTGTTCTTCAGGGCCTTTTGCACATTCGGCGACAGGGCGGTGTTGATGGTGGCGGCTTGGGTGGAGACAGGCAGGGCCAAAGGAAGAAGAAGGCTGGCCAGAAGCAATGGGCGCAAAGATTTGATCATGTGAAATAAAACCCTGCAGGCGAGGGGGAAAAGAACGAGGACATGAAAATGAACGCCCTCAACGGTCATGAAAGTGTCGGCATTATGCCCCAAGGCGCAACGGCTTGTGCCGTGCCCAAGCCCAGCGAAGCGGTATTTTTTTACCGGCGGTAGGCGGACTTGCCCGATCAGTCGGGCAATCGACGCACCAAACTGGTAAAGTGCCGGCCGTTATTACTTATGAGGATTGTTCCAATGGCGACTAACCGTTCCCAGCGTCTGCGCAAAAAGCTGTGCGTGGATGAATTTCAAGAGCTGGGTTTCGAACTGAACCTGGATTTCAAAGAAGATCTGGCCGATGAGGCTATTGACGCTTTCCTCGACGCTTTCCTGAAAGAAGCCATGGAAGCCAATGGCCTGGGCTATGTCGGCGGTGACGACTATGGTCTGGTCTGCCTGCAAAAGCGTGGCTCGGTGACCGAAGAGCAGCGCGCTGCCGTTGAAGCCTGGCTCAAGGCCCGTCCTGAGCTGACCAGTGTTGAAGTCAGCCCGCTGATGGATGTCTGGTATCCGGAAAAGCCGATCAACAAGGCTTGATGGTCTGAAAAAAACCGGCAACCCGTTTGGGTGCCGGTTTTTTTGTGCCTGTCGGTTGGGTAATTGTTGTCCTTCAGGTCGCTTTCGCGAGCAGGCTCGCTCCCACCGGGGATGTGTGAACACCGACCCAATGTGGGAGCGAGCCTGCTCGCGAAGCTTTCAAGATTCAGGCACTCCGCCAGTTCAGGATGAGCAAAGTCACCACCCCCGCGACAATCCCCCAGAACGCCGAGCCGATGGAAAACAGCGTCAACCCCGACGCCGTAACCATGAAGGTGATCAACGCCGCTTCCCGTTCCTTCGCTTCGCTCATGGCGATGCTCAGGCCATTGATGATCGAGCCGAACAGCGCCAATGCCGCGATGGACAGCACCAACTCCTTGGGTAGCGCAGCGAACAGCGCCGCCAGCGTTGCGCCGAAAACCCCGGCAAAGCCGTAGAAAATCCCGCACCAGACGGCCGCCGTGTAGCGCTTGTCGCGATCTTCATGGGCATGTGGCCCGGTGCAGATCGCCGCGCTGATGGCGGCGAGGTTGATACCATGGGAACCGAATGGCGCCAGCAACAGCGACGCAACGCCGGTGCTGGTGATCAATGGCGAGGCCGGTACGTTGTAGCCGTCGGCGCGCAGCACGGCGATGCCAGGCATGTTCTGCGAGGTCATCGCCACCACGAACAGCGGGATACCGATGCTGATGGTGGCCCCCAGGGAAAATTCTGGCGTGGTCCAGACCGGTGTCGCCACTTCCAGGGCGAAACCGCTGAAGTCGAGAAGCCCGAGCAAGCCCGACAAGGCGGTGCCGACCAGCAGCGCGGCCAATACCGCATAGCGGGGTGACAGGCGCTTGACGATCAGATAGGTAAAGAACATCCCCAGCACCAGGCCGGTGCGATGTTGCGCGGCGACAAATATTTCGCTGCCGATCTTGAACAGGATTCCCGCCAGCAGCGCGGCCGCCAGCGAAGCCGGAATGCGTTTGACCAGGCGCTCGAAGCTGCCGGTCAGGCCACAGATCGTCACCAGCACCGCACAGGTGATGTACGCGCCGATGGCTTCGCCATAACTCACGCCGCCCAGGCTGGTGATCAGCAAGGCTGCGCCGGGTGTTGACCAGGCGATGGTGATTGGCGTGCGGTAGCGCAGCGACAAGCCGATGGAGCACACCGCCATGCCGATGGAGATGGCCCAGATCCAGGATGAAATCTGCCCGCTGGTCAGCCCCGCCGCCTGCCCGGCCTGGAACATCAGTACCAGTGAGCTGGTGTAGCCGGTCATCATGGCGATGAAACCGGCGACGATGGCCGAGGGCGAGGTATCGGCCAGGGGGCGAAGTGGCGCGGTGCTGATTTCGGTCATGGTGAGCGGTTGTCCTTGTTGTAGATTGGCTGGACTGGCGGAGCCACGGATTGCCGGATCAAGCCTAAACTCAACGCAGTTGTCGATTGCAATACAGCCATGCCCGCAAAGAGCCGTACAGTCGTGTTGCCATCAGAGGTTGTGTACAATCGCCGTGTTTATTACGCGATACTTGCCAGCGACCCGCTGTGCCGTATTACAGTCACGGTTAAATCGCCGCAGTTCTCCCGACTCGAGTGCCCATGAACGAACAGTTGCAACCCCTCAAGAAACAACCGCGAGCAGGCAAAGCCGGCCGCAGCGGAACCCAGGACGATATTGTCTACGCGCACATTTTCGAGGCCATCCTCGAACAGCGTCTGGCGCCTGGCACGAAGTTGAGCGAAGAGGCGCTTGGGGAGATTTTCGGGGTGAGTCGCACCATCATTCGTCGCGCGCTGTCGCGCCTGGCCCATGAAGGCGTGGTGCTGCTGCGCCCGAATCGCGGTGCGGTGGTCGCCAGCCCGAGTGTCGAAGAGGCACGCCAGGTATTCTTTGCCCGGCGCATGGTGGAGAAGGCAATCACTGAGCTGGCGGTACAGCACGCCAGCGCCGAACAGCTTGCCGAGCTGCGGCAAATGGTCAGCGACGAGCGCGACAGTTTTTCCCGGGGGGACCGTGGCGCCGGCATCCGGTTGTCGGGCGAGTTTCACCTCAAGCTGGCCGAGGCGGCAAAAAACGCGCCGCTGATCAGCTTTCAGCGCAGCCTGGTATCACAGACTTCGTTGATCATCGCCCAGTACGAAAGCGGTAACCGTTCCCACTGTTCCTATGACGAACACACCCAGCTGATCGACGCCATCGAGGCCCGTGACGCAGCCCTGGCGGTGAACCTGATGATGCATCACATGGATCACATCGACAGCAAGCTCAACCTCGACGAAGAAAGCGCGTCGGATGATCTGCATGCAGTGTTCTCGCATTTGTTGCAGAGCAAGAAGCCGGGGCGGTCGACGGCCAAGCTCTGATTGAGTTGAGTCAGCGATGCCGAGGCGCGCCCATCGCGAGCAGGCTCGCTCCCACAGTGGATTTGTGTTGGTCACACTGATCCTGGACTGTCTCCAAAAAGTTGGACACCAATCTGGCTTCTGGGGTCAGGCAACCCTGTGGGAGCGAGCCTGCTCGCGAAAGCGGTCTGGCAGGCGCTGAAAGTTAGCGCTGGTGCACCAACCGGCCTGCCGCATAAGTCTGCGCCACCGTCCGGTCATCCCCCAGGGTCATCAGTACGAACAACCGCTCGGCCATGTCCTTGGCCTGCTTCAGGCGATAGCTCAACAGCGGCGTGGCATTGTAGTCCAGCACCAGGAAATCCGCGTCCGTGCCCGGCTGCAACGTGCCGATCCGGTCTTCCAGGCGCAAGGCGCGGGCGCCGCCAAGGGTGGCCAGGTACAGCGATTTGAACGGGCTCAGTCGCGCACCTTGCAACTGCATGACCTTGTAGGCTTCGTTCAGGGTTTGCAGCAGCGAAAAACTGGTTCCGCCGCCCACGTCGGTGCCAAGGCCCACGTTGACTTTGTGTTTCTCGGCCATCGGCAGGTTGAACAGGCCGCTGCCCAGGAACAGGTTCGAGGTCGGGCAGAACGCGATGGCCGAGCCGGTTTGCGCCAGGCGTGCGCATTCTTCGTCGCACAGATGCACGCCATGGGCGAACACCGAGCGCTCGCCGAGCAATTGGTAGTGGTCGTAGACGTCCAGGTAGCCTTTGCGCTCGGGGAACAGCTCCTTGACCCATTGCACTTCCTGCAGGTTCTCGCTGATGTGCGTCTGCATGTACAGGTCCGGGTATTCGCCGAGTAACTGGCCAGCCAGGGTCAGCTGCTCCGGCGTGCTGGTCGGCGCGAAGCGCGGGGTCACGGCGTAATGCAGGCGACCCTTGCCATGCCAGCGTTCGATCAGCGCCTTGCTCTCGGTGTAGCTGGATTCGGCGGTGTCGACCAGGTAGTCCGGCGCGTTGCGGTCCATCATGACCTTGCCGGCGATCATCCGCAGGTCGAGTTTCTCGGCAACCTCAAAAAATGCGTTCACCGATTGCGGGTGCACACTGCCGAATACCAGGGCTGTGGTGGTGCCGTTGCGCAGCAATTCCTTGACGAAAATGTCCGCCACCGCCTCAGCGTGGGCCGGGTCGGCGAACTGGCTTTCGCAGGGGAACGTGTAGGTGTTGAGCCAATCCAGCAACTGCTCGCCATAGGCGCCCACCATGCCGGTCTGCGGCAGGTGGATATGGGTGTCGATGAAGCCGGGAGTGATCAAGGCGTCCTGGTAGTGCGTGATCTCGATATCCGCCGGAAGGGTCGGCAACAGATCGCTGGCGTGGCCGATAGCGCTGATCAGGCCATTTTCCACTACCAGCAGGCCATCCTCGAAATACTCATAGGACGCCTCGATACCGACTTCGGCCGGATCGGCGAGGCTGTGGAGCAGGGCGGCGCGGTAGGCTTTGCGTGTCAGGGGCATGGGAATTCTCGATAACAGGGTTAACGCTGGCTGCGGCGCGAAACCGGCAGCAACCTGGCAATGGGTTCGGCGCGGGAGGTGTGCTGGCCGAAATCTGCGTTGTAGGTGGCGATGATTTCGCCGGCGATGGAGATGGCGATTTCCACGGGCAGCTTGCCTTTGACTTCGCCGATGCCCATCGGGCAGCGCATGCGTTGCAGGGCGCCACTGTCGAAGCCGCGATCACGCAGGCGATGTTCGAACTTGACGCGTTTGGTCTTCGAGCCGATCAGGCCGAAGTAGGCAAAGTCGTTGCGCTTGAGGATCGCGGCGCTCAGTTCCAGATCGAGCTGGTGATTGTGAGTCATGACGATGCAGTAGCTGCCGGCGGGCAGCTCATCGACTTCGTCCAGCGGGTCTTCAGTCACGATTTTCTGTACGCCGTGGGGCAACTGCTCAGGAAATTCCGCTTCCCGCGAGTCGATCCAGCGCACCCGGCAAGGCAGGCTCGCCAGTAGCGGCACCAGGGCGCGGCCGACATGACCGGCACCGAACACGGCAATCTGCGCCTGGACCTGGCCCATGGGTTCGAACAGCAACACGGTAACGCCACCGCAGCACTGGCCCAGGCTGGCGCCGAGGCTGAAGCGCTCGAGATGGGTGTTCTGCTGGCCGCTGGCAAGCTTCTGCCGGGCAATCTCCATCGCCTTGTATTCCAGATGACCGCCGCCAATGGTGTCGAATGTCTGGCGGGCGCTGATGACCATCTTCGAGCCGGCATTGCGTGGGGTGGAGCCGAGCTCCTCGATGATCGTCACCAGCACGCAGGGTTCGCCGCGGGTTTGCAGGTCGGCGAGGGCGCTGATCCAGTTGTACATATTCACCTCGACATCTTTGTTGTCTGTCAGGCCGCTTTCGCGAGCAGGCTCGCTCCCACAGGGATTTGTGAACACCGATCCATTGTGGGAGCGAGCCTGCTCGCGAAGGCCGCGTCGCGGTCTAAAGCGGAGCCAGCTCAGCCTCGGCTGCCGCAGGCTTCACAGCCTTTGACTGGCGCATCTGCTCACATCCCCACAACACCCGCTCCGGCGTCGCCGGCGCGTCGATTCTCGGTTGCTGCCGATAATCCCCCAGGCTCGCCACGGCGTCCTTGATGGCGCACCACGCGGCGATGCCGAGCATGAACGGCGGCTCGCCCACGGCCTTGGAATGGAACACCGTGTCTTCGGGGTTCTTGCGGTTTTCCACCAGTCGCACCCGCAGGTCCAACGGCATGTCGGCCACGGCCGGGATCTTGTAGCTGGCCGGGCCATTGGTCATCAGCTTGCCCTTGTCGTTCCACACCAGTTCTTCCATGGTCAGCCAGCCCATGCCCTGGATGAAACCGCCCTCGACCTGGCCGATGTCGATGGCCGGGTTCAGCGAGGCGCCAACGTCGTGGAGGATGTCGGTGCGCAGCATCTTGTATTCGCCGGTGAGGGTGTCGACGATCACCTCGGCACACGCGGCGCCGAAGGCGTAGTAATAGAACGGCCGGCCACGGGCCTGGCTGCGGTCGTAGTAGATTTTCGGGGTCTTGTAGAACCCGGTGCTCGACAGCGAGACCTGGGCGAAGTAGGCCTGTTGTACCAGCGCTTCGAAGGTCAGGATGTGATCGCGCATCCGCACGTGGCCGTTGTGGAATTCCACGTCTTCTTCGCTGACCTTGTATTGCCGCGCGGCGAACTCCACCAGGCGTTGCTTGATGGTTTCGGCGGCATTCTGCGCGGCCTTGCCGTTCAGGTCGGCGCCGCTGGACGCGGCGGTGGGCGAGGTGTTCGGGACCTTGTCGGTATTGGTCGCGGTGATGTGCACGCGGTCCATTTCCACTTGGAACACCTCGGCCACCACCTGGGCGACTTTGGTATTGAGCCCTTGGCCCATTTCCGTGCCGCCGTGGTTCAGGTGGATGCTGCCGTCGGTGTAGACGTGGATCAGAGCCCCGGCCTGATTGAGGAAACTGGCGGTGAAGGAAATGCCGAACTTCACCGGCGTCAGCGCCAGGCCCTTCTTGAGGATCGGGCTGCCTGCGTTGTAGCGGCGGATCGCTTCGCGGCGCTCGGCGTACTGGCTGCTTTCTTCCAGTTCAGCGGTCATTTCCTCGAGCATGTTGTGCTCGACGGTCTGGTAGTAGTGCGTGACGTTGCGCTCGGTCTTGCCGTAGTAGTTGGCCTTGCGCACCGCCAGCGGGTCGAGCCCCAGGTGCCGGGCGATGGCATCCATCACCTCTTCGATGGCGACCATGCCTTGGGGCCCGCCGAAACCACGGTAAGCGGTGTTCGACGCGGTGTTGGTCTTGCAGCGATGGCCGTTGATGGTCGCATCGCCCAGGTAGTAGGCATTGTCGGCATGGAACATCGCCCGGTCGACAATCGAGGCCGACAGGTCCGGCGAGCAACCGCAGTTGCCGGCCAGTTCCAGGGCGATGCCATGCAGGCGCCCGGTGTCGTCGAAGCCAACGTCGTATTCGATATAGAAAGGATGGCGCTTGCCGGTCATCAGCATGTCCTCCACCCGGGGCAGGCGCATCTTGGTCGGCTGGCCGGTGAGGTGCGCGATGACGGCGCACAGGCAGGCCGGGCTGGCGGCCTGGGTTTCCTTGCCGCCAAAGCCGCCGCCCATGCGGCGCATGTCCACCACGACCTTGTTCATCGACACGCCCAACACTTCGGCCACCAGCTTCTGCACTTCGGTGGGGTTCTGGGTCGAGCAGTAGACGATCATGCCGCCGTCTTCGGTGGGCATCACCGAGGAAATCTGGGTTTCCAGGTAAAAGTGTTCCTGGCCGCCGATGTGCAGCGAGCCTTGGATGCGATGTTCGGCGGTGGCCAGCGCCGTGGCCGAATCGCCGCGCTGGTGGGTGTGACTGTCGAGCACGAAGTGCCGCTTGCGCAGCGCCTCGACCACATCCAGCACCGGTTCGAGGTCTTCATATTCAATGATCGCGGCCATGGCTGCCTGGCGTGCGGTCTCCAGATCCCTGGCCGCCACGGCGAGTACCGGTTGGCCGACGAACTGCACGTCATCGATCGCCAGCAGCGGGTCGCCGGGCAACAACGGGCCAATGTCCTTCAGGCCTGGTATGTCCTGATGGGTAATGGCGATGCGCACCCCTTCGAAGGCGTAGCAGGGCGTGGTGTCGATACGCAGGATTCGCGCATGGGCGCGATCCGACAGCCGAGCGTAGACGTGCAACTGGTTGGGAAATTCCAGCCGGTCATCGATGTACTGGGCTTCGCCGGACACGTGTTTGGCAGCGCTGTCGTGCTTGACGCTGCGGCCCACGCCCGTGGTCAGGTCGCGGGCGAACAGCTCGGCCAGTTCGGCCTGGGTCTTCTCTGCGGCGTGATGGTTAGACATAAGCGGTCACCCGAGTCTCGATGTGCGGCGTTTGCAGCTCGATGAAGTATTTGCGCAGCAGGTTGCGGGCGCTGAGCAGACGGTATTCCTTGCTGGCACGGAAGTCCGACAGCGGCGTGAAATCCTCGGCCAGGGCCGCGCAGGCGCGTTCGACGGTACTGTCGTTCCACGGCGCGCCGATCAATGCGGCTTCACAGTGCCTGGCACGCTTGGGCGTTGCGGCCATGCCGCCGAAGGCGACACGGGCGTCCTCCACCAGACCGTTTTCAAGGCGCAGGTTGAACGCCGCGCAGACCGCGGAAATGTCATCGTCCAGGCGCTTGGAAACCTTGTAGGCGCGGAACGTCTGTTCGGCGCTGGCTCGGGGCACGATGATCTTTTCGATGAATTCGCTTTCCTGGCGGGCGGTTACCCGGTAGTCGATGAAATAGTCTTCCAGGGCCAGGGTGCGGCGGGTCTGGCCCTTGCACAGCACAATCTGCGCGCCGAGGGCGATCAGCAGAGGCGGGGAGTCGCCAATGGGCGAGGCGTTGCCGATGTTGCCGCCCAATGTGCCCTGGTTGCGGATCTGTAGCGAGGCGAAACGCTGCAGCAGTTCGCCGAAATCCGGGTATTCGGCTTTTAATGCCTCGTAGCAATCGGAAAGCGCGGTGGCGGCGCCGATCTCCAAACGGTCCTCAAAACGCTCGATGCGCTTGAGTTCGGCGACGTTACCTACGTAGATCATCACTGGCAGGGTGCGGTGAAACTGCGTGACCTCCAGCGCCAGATCGGTGCCGCCAGCCAGTAGCCGCGCCTGCGGATAGGCGTCGTAGAGGTCAGCCAGATCGGCCACGGTCAGCGGCACCAGGCAACGCTTGTCACCGCTGTTGAGCTCGCCGGTTTCGGTCGGGGCGATGGCTTTCAGGCGGGCGATGGTCTGGGCTTCGCGGGCGTCGAACTGGTCCGGTTGTTTGCCGCAGCAGGCCTGGTCGGCCGCCGCCAGGATCGGCCGGTAGCCGGTGCAGCGGCACAGGTTGCCGGCCAAGGCTTCGTGGGCCTTGTGGGCGTCGGGTTGTTCGCTGTTCTTTTGCAGGGCGAACAGTGACATCACGAAGCCCGGGGTGCAGAAACCGCATTGCGAGCCGTGGCAGTCGACCATCGCCTGCTGGACGCTGTGCAACTGGCCATTGTGCTTGAGGTCTTCGACGCTGATCAGTTGCTTGCCGTGCAGCGACGAGACGAAGGTCAGGCACGAATTGAGGCTGCGGTAGCGGATGCGCTCGCTACCGTTCGCGTCCGTTTCCAGTTCGCCCGCCACCACGGTGCATGCACCACAGTCGCCGCTGGCGCAGCCTTCCTTGGTGCCGGGTTTGCCTACATGCTCGCGCAGGTAGTTGAGCACGGTCAGGTTCGGGTCCAGGGCGTGCTCGCTACGGAGTTCCTGGTTGAGTAAAAACTGGATCACGGAAGGCCTCGCAGATTCATTATTGTTGTATCGACGTGGGCTGAATTTAGCAGTTCTGACTTTTCGGTCAACGATTTTCTGACTTAAAGGTCAAGAAAAGCTGTTTTGTCGATACTCAACGTATTCAGTATGGTCCCTCTGTGGGAGCGAGCCTGCTCGCGAAGGCGCCGGTTCAGTTGAAGCATTCGCCGGCTGCTACGGCGCTTTCGCGAGCAGGCTCGCTCCTACAGGTTTTTTTGCTTATATCGTGCCAAAAACCCGGTGCAGGCCCTGCGCCATGACGTATCGAGTGCGCTACACTGCGCCGCTTGTGCAGATCGAAGAGTTTGAAGGACAACCATGACGTTCAAGGCCCCGGACAGCCTCGCCGAGCAAATCGCCCATTACCTCGCCGAACGCATCATTCGCGGCGAAATGAAACCGGGAGAGCGCATCCAGGAGCAAAAGGTCACGCTGGCGCTCAATGTCAGTCGCGGCTCGGTCCGCGAGGCTTTGCTGATCCTCGAGCGGCGTCATCTGATCGCTATCCTGCCGCGCCGTGGCGCCCACGTCACCGAGCTTACCGAACACAAGGTGCGCAGCCTGTGCGCGTTGATGAGCGAACTCTACATCCTGCTGGGCAACGCGGTGGCTCATGGCTGGAAGGAACAGGCCGACATGGCCCCGTTCGTGGCGATCCAGCAGCGCCTCCAGCAAGCTTACGAGCGCCAGGACATCCGTACCTTTGTCGATGAAAGCTTCAGCGTGATGCGCGCGGCCTATCCGTTTGCCGACAATCCGTATTTGCAGGAGACCGTCGAGAACCTGCAGCCGGCAATGAGCCGCGCCTATTTCCTGGCACTTGAGCAGCGCAAGGCTGAAATGAGCGAATTCCTCGACCTGTTCCAGCGCCTGCTTGTTGCGGTGCTGGCCCGCGATCTGCCGCAGATCCGCATCGTGCTGACGGCCTATGCCCAGCGCAGTTGCGATCTGGTGGTTTCGGCCCTGACGGCTGCCTGACGTGCGGCTCAAGTGCATCAAGCTGGCGGGATTCAAATCCTTCGTCGACCCGACCACGGTGAACTTCCCCAGTAACATGGCGGCGGTGGTCGGGCCCAATGGCTGCGGCAAGTCGAACATCATCGACGCCGTGCGCTGGGTGATGGGCGAAAGCTCGGCCAAGAACCTGCGCGGCGAATCGATGACCGACGTCATCTTCAACGGCTCCACCAGTCGCAAGCCGGTGAGCCAGGCCAGTATCGAACTGGTGTTCGATAACTCCGACGGCACTTTGATCGGTGAATACGCGGCCTACGCGGAAATCTCCATTCGTCGCAAAGTGACCCGCGACAGCCAGAACAGCTATTTCCTCAACGGCACCAAATGCCGTCGCCGCGACATCACCGATATATTCCTCGGCACCGGCCTGGGCCCGCGCAGCTACTCGATCATCGAGCAGGGCATGATCTCCAAGCTGATCGAGGCCAAGCCGGAAGACCTGCGTAATTTCATCGAGGAAGCCGCCGGCATCTCCAAGTACAAGGAGCGGCGCCGCGAAACCGAAAACCGCATCCGCCGTACCCACGAGAACCTTGCGCGCCTGACCGACCTGCGCGAAGAGCTCGAACGTCAGCTCGAACGACTGCATCGCCAGGCCGAGGCCGCCAAGAAGTATCAGGAATACAAGGGCGAAGAGCGCCAGCTCAAGGCCCAACTGTCGGCCTTGCGCTGGCAGGCGTTGAACGAACAGGTCGGCCAGCGTGAGGCGATCATCGGCAACCAGGAAGTCAGCTTCGAAGCACTGGTGGCCGAGCAGCGCAATGCCGATGCCGCGATCGAGCGCTTGCGCGACGGGCACCACGAACTGTCCGAGCGCTTCAATCTGGTGCAGGGGCGCTTCTATTCGGTGGGCGGCGACATCGCCCGGGTCGAACAGAGCATCCAGCACGGCCAGCAGCGTTTGCGCCAGTTGCAGGACGATTTGAAGGAAGCCGAGCGCGCGCGCCTGGAAACCGAATCCCACCTGGGCCACGACCGCACCTTGTTGCTGACCCTTGGTGAAGAGCTGGACCGTCTTGTGCCGGAACAGGAAATCACCAGCGCTGCCGCCGAAGAGGCCGCGGCAGCCCTGGAAGAAGCCGAGCTGACCATGCACGGATGGCAGGAGCAGTGGGACAGTTTCAACTTGACCTCCGCCGAACCGCGGCGCCAGGCCGAGGTGCAGCAGTCGCGCATCCAGCAGCTCGAAACCAGCATGGAGCGTTTGGCTGAACGGCAACGGCGCCTGGCTGAAGAGCGGGCGTTGCTCGCTGCGGATCCGGAAGACGCGGCGATCCTCGACCTGAGCGAGCAGCTCGCCACCAGCGAAGCGACCCTGGAAGATTTGCAGGCCAGCGAGGACGCCCAGGTCGAGCGGCTGGAGCAACTGCGCCAAGCCTTGCAAATGGCCTTGCAGAACCAGCAGCAGGCCCAGGGCGAACTGCAACGCCTCAACGGCCGCCTGGCCTCGCTGGAAGCTTTGCAACAGGCCGCGCTGGACCCCGGCACCGGCACGGCCGAGTGGTTGCGCGACCAACATCTGGCCGAGCGCCCGCGTCTGGCCGAGGGGTTGAAAGTCGACGCGGGCTGGGAGCTGGCGGTGGAAACCGTGCTGGGCGCCGACCTGCAAGCGGTGCTGGTGGACGATTTCGCCGGCTTCGATCTCTCGGGGTTTGCCCAAGGCGATTTGCGCCTGCTCAGTCCGGCTGGCGATGGCGTGCGGATCCCTGGAAGCCTGCTGGACAAAGTCGAGGCCCAGGTTGACTTGTCGCCCTGGTTGGGTCAGGTCAAACCCGTGGATAGCCTGGAGCAGGCGCTGGCCTTGCGTGGTCAATTGGCCGTCGGCGAGAGCCTGATCAGTCGTGACGGGTATTGGCTCGGCCGGCATTTCCTGCGGGTGCGCCGGGCCGGCGAGGCCGAAAGCGGCATGCTCGCCCGTGGCCAGGAAATCCAGCGTCTGGTCGCCGAGCGCGAAGAGCGCGAGGCCAGCGTCGAAGCCCTGGAAACCGAATTGCAGAACCTGCGGGCGCAACAGCGCCAGCAGGAAAACGGTCGCGAACACCTGCGCCGGTTGTTGCAGGACGAGGCGCGCCAGCAGGGCGAACTCAAGGCGCAGCTGTCCGCCGGCAAGGCCAAGGTTGAACAACTGGCCCTGCGGCGCACCCGTCTCGATGAAGAAATCGCCGAGCTGGGCGAACAGCGAGCGCTGGAGCACGAACAGATCGGCGAGGCGCGCCTGCAACTGCAGGAAGCCCTCGACGCCATGGCGCTGGACACCGAACAACGCGAATTGCTCCTGGCCCAGCGTGACAGCCTGCGCGAACGCCTCGATCGGGTGCGCCAGGAAGCGCGCCAACACAAGGATCATGCCCATCAGCTGGCAGTGCGCCTGGGCTCGCTCCAGGCCCAGTACGATTCCACGCGCCAGGCGTTGGAACGTTTGGAAATGCAATCCGAACGCCTCACCGAAAAGCGCGAACAGCTGAGCCTCAACCTGGAGGAGGGCGAGGCGCCGCTGGAGGAGCTGCGGCTGAAACTCGAGGAATTGCTCGACAAGCGCATGAGCGTCGACGAAGAACTCAAGACCGCGCAGATCGCGCTGGAGGACGCCGACCGCGAACTGCGCGACGCGGAGAAGCGCCGCAGCCAGGCCGAGCAGCAATCCCAGCTGATTCGCGGCCAGATGGAGCAGCAGCGCATGGAATGGCAGGCCCTGACGGTCCGCCGCAAAGCCTTGCAGGACCAGTTGCTGGAGGACGGGTACGACCTCAACGGAGTGCTCGCCACCCTCGTGGCAGGTGCCAACGAGAAAGAGGCCGAGGAAGAACTCGAACGCATCGCCGCGCGCATCCAGCGCCTGGGCGCGATCAACCTGGCCGCCATCGACGAGTATCAGCAGCAGTCCGAGCGCAAGCGCTACCTCGACGCCCAGAACGATGACCTGGTGGAGGCGCTGGAGACCTTGGAAAACGTCATTCGCAAGATCGACAAGGAAACCCGCAATCGCTTCAAGGATACCTTTGATCAGATCAACGGCGGTTTGCAGGCACTTTTCCCGAAAGTTTTCGGCGGCGGCAGTGCCTATTTGGAACTGACGGGCGAAGATCTACTCGATACTGGGGTGACAATCATGGCGCGTCCTCCCGGCAAGAAGAACAGCACCATTCATTTACTTTCCGGTGGCGAAAAGGCCCTGACCGCATTGGCCCTGGTTTTTGCCATTTTCAAGTTGAATCCGGCGCCGTTCTGCATGCTCGACGAAGTCGATGCGCCACTGGACGACGCCAACGTCGGCCGTTACGCACGCTTGGTAAAGGAAATGTCTGAAACGGTGCAGTTCATCTACATCACCCATAACAAAATCGCCATGGAAATGGCCGATCAGTTGATGGGCGTCACCATGCACGAGCCGGGTTGCTCGCGACTGGTGGCGGTGGATGTGGAAGAGGCCATGGCGATGGTTGATGCGTAAAGCATGTCTGTAGGCGCTTTGCGTAGGGCGTTGTAGGCCTTTTTACCCTTTTGGCTTGTCACTCAATTCACAGATTGGGCATAAGCCAATGCGACAGACGGTGTAAAGTTGTCTTTGGTCGTGCTAGTTTAATGTCAATTTTTCGTGTGCGTGGGCAAAACGCCATTCAGAACATAGAGTTGGCGCCACGTTTTAAAGCGGTTTGCAAATAGCTAAGCCCCTTATTTATCAGCATTTTTATAGAGGCACGGGATTACATGGAAATCGGTCTGCGCGAGTGGCTGATCGTCATCGGCATCATTGTCATTGCCGGTATTCTTTTCGACGGCTGGCGTCGCATGCGCGGCGGCAAGGGGAAACTCAAGTTTCGCCTGGATCGCAGCCTGTCGAACCTGCCGGATGAAGATGACAGTGCCGAACTGCTGGGCCCGCCCCGGGTGCTGGATACCCACAAGGAGCCGCAGCTGGACGAACACGACCTGCCGTCCATGAGCGCGCCGGCGCGCGAGCCACGTGAGTCGGGCTCCAAGCGCGGCAAGCGCAACAGCGAGCCGTCCCAGGGCGACCTGAACCTGAACCTGGATCTTGATGGCGGTCCAGGCTTCAGCAGCCGCGACGGTGATTTCCCGGACGAGAGCAAGGCCTCCGGTTCCAACGGTGACAAGGACCAGGCCCAGGCTGAAGAAGTGCTGGTGATCAGTGTGATCTGCCGCGATCCAGCCGGCTTCAAGGGCCCGGCGCTGCTGCAGAACATCCTCGAAAGTGGCCTGCGTTTCGGCGAAATGGATATTTTCCATCGCCACGAAAGCATGGCAGGCAATGGCGAGGTGCTGTTTTCCATGGCCAACGCCGTCAAGCCAGGCGTGTTCGATCTGGACGACATCGATCATTTCAGTACCCCGGCGGTGAGCTTCTTCCTCGGGCTGCCAGGCCCGCGCCATCCAAAACAGGCTTTCGATGTGATGGTGGCCGCGGCTCGCAAGCTGGCCCAGGAACTCAACGGTGAATTGAAGGATGACCAGCGCAGCGTGCTGACCGCCCAGACCATCGAGCATTACCGCCAGCGCATCGTCGAGTTCGAGCGCCGGGCACTGACCCAGAAGCGCTGAAGTCAGTCTTTGGCCAGGAGCTTTTTTTGTGGCGAGGGAGCTTGCTCCCGCTGGAGGGCGAAGCCCTCCCCAAAAAATTCTTGAAAAATGAGCAGCCCAGGCTGCTCTTTTGCTTTATGAGAGAACACCCATGAACGCCGTCGAAACCCGCATCCTGGAGCTGCGCTCCGAGCTGGACCAGCATAACTATCGCTACCACGTCCTTGACGAACCGACCATCCCGGACGCCGAGTACGATCGCCTGTTCCACGAACTCAAGGCCCTGGAAGAGCAGCATCCGGAGCTGGTGACCAGCGATTCCCCGACCCAGCGGGTCGGCAGCGTGGCGCTGTCGGCGTTCAGCCAGGTGCGTCATGAGATACCGATGCTCAGCCTGGGCAACGCCTTCGATGAAAACACCATGCGTGAGTTCGACCGCCGGGTGACGGAAGGTCTGGACTTGCCCACGGGCGATTTGTTCGGCGCTGGCGCGGCGGTGGAGTACAGCTGCGAACCGAAACTCGATGGTCTGGCCGTCAGCCTGTTGTATCAGGACGGCATGCTGGTGCGCGGGGCGACGCGCGGTGACGGAACCACGGGCGAGGACATCAGTGTCAACGTGCGCACCGTGCGCAATATTCCTCTCAAGCTGCAGGGCAGCGGCTGGCCACCGGTATTGGAGGTGCGTGGCGAGGTGTACATGTCCAAGGCCGGTTTCGAGCGGCTCAACGCTACGCAACTGGAGGCGGGCGGCAAGACTTTCGCCAACCCGCGCAACGCCGCGGCGGGCAGCTTGCGCCAGCTGGATTCGAGGATCACCGCCAACCGTCCCCTGGAGTTCTGCTGCTATGGTATCGGCCAGGTGACCTCGGACATCGCCGATACCCACATCGGCAACCTCAAGCAGCTCAAGGCCTGGGGCATGCCCGTCAGCCGCGAGCTGAAGCTGGCCCACGGCATCGACGAATGCCTGGACTACTATCGCGACATCGGTGAGCGGCGCAATTCGCTGCCCTACGAAATCGACGGCGTGGTGTTCAAGGTCAACAGCATCGCCTCGCAGCGCGAGCTGGGTTTTCGGGCACGGGAGCCGCGCTGGGCCATCGCGCATAAATTCCCCGCCAGCGAAGAACTCACCGAGTTGCTGGACGTGGAGTTCCAGGTCGGCCGCACCGGCGCCGTCACCCCCGTGGCGCGGCTCAAGCCGGTCAAGGTGGCTGGCGTGACCGTGGCCAACGCCACGCTGCACAACATGGACGAAGTAGCGCGGCTGGGCTTGATGATCGGCGATACGGTGATCATTCGCCGCGCCGGCGACGTCATTCCGCAGGTGGTGCAAGTCGTCACCGAGCGTCGTCCGGACAACGCCCGGGCGGTGCAGGTGCCTGAACAGTGTCCGGTCTGCGGTTCCCATGTCGAGCGCACGCAACTGATCAAACGCAGCAAGGGCCGCGAAACCGTCAGCGAAGGCGCGGTGTACCGCTGCGTCGGTCGACTGGCCTGCGGCGCGCAACTCAAGCAGGCGATCATCCACTTTGTCTCGCGCCGGGCGATGGACATCGAAGGCCTGGGTGAAAAAAGCGTCGAGCAGTTGGTGGATGAAGGTCTGGTGGGCTCGCCAGCCGATCTCTACGCGCTGACGTTCGAGCAAGTGGTCGATCTGGAAGGTTTCGCCGAGTTGTCGAGCAGGAACCTGCTGGCGGCTATCGTCGACAGCAAGAAGCCGAGCCTGGCGCGCTTCATCTATGCCCTCGGCATTCCGGACGTGGGCGAGGAAACCGCCAAGGTCCTGGCCCGCTCCCTCGGTTCGCTGGAGCGCGTGCAGGCGGCCTTGCCCCAAGTGCTGACGTACTTGCCGGATGTCGGCCTGGAAGTCGCTCATGAGATCCACAGCTTTTTTGAGGATCCGCACAATCGCCAGGTCATCAAGGATTTGCTGCGTCATGGCCTGGAGATTCAGGACCAGGGCGAACTCGGCGCCGAGTTTTCCGCCAGCACCACCCTGGGCGGCTTCCTCGACAAGCTGCACATCCCTTCGGTCGGACCGGGCGGGGCGCAAAAACTGGCGGACAAATTCGGCTCCCTCGAAGCGGTCATGAATGCCGACTGGCTGGACATGCGCCAGGCATTGCCGGAAAAGCAGGCCAACGCCGTGCGGGAGTACTTCGCCAGCGCCGCCAGCCGCGAGCTGGCCGTGGCCGCAGAGCAGCAATTGCGCGATTTCGGCATGCACTGGCAGAGCGAGAAAAAAGTCGTCGAGGGTTTGCCTGAAGCGGGGCATACCTGGGTGCTGACCGGCTCGCTGGAATTGATGAGTCGCGACGTCGCCAAGGACAAGCTGGAAAGCCTCGGCGCCAAGGTGGCCGGTTCCGTGTCGGCAAAGACCCATTGCGTGGTGGCCGGGCCGGGCGCCGGCTCGAAGTTGGCCAAGGCCAATGAGCTGGGGCTCAAGGTGCTCGACGAACAAGCCTTCGTCGATTTCTTGAAGGGGCATGGCATCACAGTGTGAGTGGGCAGCCCGCTCTTGTGGCGAGGGAGCTTGCTCCCGCTGGGTGGCGCAGCCGCCCCAACCGGAACGACGCACCCTCCAGGTGGAGCGCATCAGCCGGTTTACGACGGCTGCGCCGCCGAGCGGGAGCAAGCTCCCTCGCCACGGGTTGTGGTCCATGGCCAGAACGTGGGAACGATCATGCACGCAGGGTGATCTAGTCTTGCAGGCTCCAGGGAGAGATCGCCATGTACCGCTTCTTCGAACAACTGAGCTCACGCATCGCTGCGCCGTTCCTGGGCGACCGATCACGCAACAGCAAGATCTGGCCGTGTCGCTGCGGCCAGTCATTGTTCTTTCGCAACAGCCAGTGCCTGGCCTGCCTGGCGGCGCTGGGCTATCAGCCGGAGCAGAGCCGCCTGTCGTCCCTGCAACCCGACGCGCAACCGGATACCTGGACCCTGGATGTCGATCCGCAGGCGGGACTGTTTCGTCGCTGCGCCAATCTCGATACCCCGGCGTCGTGTAACTGGCTGCTGCCTGCCAACGGGCAAGACACGCTGTGCATCGCTTGCAGCCTGAACCGCACGATTCCCGACCTGTCGGTCCCGGAAAATCCCGAGCGCTGGCGCAAGGTCGAAACCGCCAAGCGTCGCCTGGTAGCGCAACTGATCACCCTCGGCTTGCCGGTCCTTCCGAAGACCGTCGACGAGAATATCGGCCTGGCCTTCGATTTCATCGGCGTCGACCTCGACGGCAAACCGCCGACGACCGGGCACGCCAGTGGACTCATCACCCTCGATATCAAAGAGGCCGACGATGCTCACCGCGAACACGTGCGTCAGCAGATGCGCGAGCCGTATCGCACCTTGCTCGGGCACTTTCGCCATGAGGTGGGTCATTACTACTGGGATCGCCTGATTGGCGACAGCCATTGGCTGGAACCTTTCCGCGAGCTGTTCGGCGACGAGCGCGCCAGCTATTCCGAAGCCCTGGAGCGGCACTACCAGCAAGGCGCGCCGGTGGACTGGCAGTCCCGTTACGTCAGCGCCTACGCCACCATGCATCCGTGGGAGGACTGGGCCGAAACCTGGGCTCATTACCTGCACATGATGGACGCGGTGGACACGGCGCTGGGCTTTGGCATGAGCGCGCGGGAAATGGATTTCGACTACCAGCCATTTCCCCCCGAAACCCTGTTCGACCCCGAGCACACCGGCGGCGCGGCGTTCCTGTCATTCGTCAACGCCTGGATCGAACTGGCCGGCATGCTTAACGAGCTCTCGCGCAGTATGGGCCAGCCGGATTTCTACCCGTTCGTCGTGCCGGCGGCGGTGATCACCAAGCTGCATTTCATCCATCTGGTGATTCAGGAGGAGGGTGGTCGCGCGGATGAGGTGCTGTTGTAGCCTGTGGAAGGAGGCTGCCCCTATCTCGAATGTACCGACGCCTTCGCGAGCAGGCTCGCTCCCACCTTTGGATACCTTATCTGTTCTGTGGGAGCGAGCCTGCTCGCGAAAGCGTCCGGCCCGCCTGCATCCGGGTTGATGTGTGCAGATCAGCCCAAGCAAGTGCTTGAGCTTAATCAGTTTTTAATCCCTCACGAACGGTTGTAACTTCTTGTCAGATAGGTACAATGGCGCGGCTCGCCGTCAGGCGGGCGTCGTTATGGTGACCCCATCGGTCCCCCCGCAACGATTACCCGTGAACCTGGTCAGATCCGGAAGGAAGCAGCCACAGCGGGAACATTGTGTGCCGGGGTGTGGCTGGTGGGGTTGCCTCCATAACGCCCCAGGCCTTCGTTCGCAAGGTTTGCCAATCCCTTATTTTTTGCTTCACTGCTCGGTTCGAGGTCTGATCGAGGCGGCGGTTTCCATTGTCCAGATTTGGGCTGGGATAAGCCCTTGGCTATCTCGATATCGCACCAATAGTATGATAATTTCGCCTGAATCGGCCATTCTCCCCGGAGGCTATTCATGGGTACCGTGCGAAAAACCATCACCGTTACCGACCAGCAGGACGGCTGGATCAAGTCTCAGATCGAAGCGGGACACTACACCAATGACAGCGAATACATCCGCGATCTGATTCGGCGCGAGCAGGAGCGTAGCGCCGAACTCGAAGCTATCCGGTCAGCCCTGAAAGAGGGTGAGTCCAGCGGAAATCCGCAATCATTCGATCCCGATGCATTCAAAAAGAGAATGCTGGAAGCGCATGGCTGAGTATCGCCTTGCACCGGCCGCCGAGCGTTATCTTGAAAAAGTCTGGACTTATACCGTCCAGCATTGGGGCGTAGGGCAGGCCAATCGATACATCGATGTCATCTCAACGGCGTTCCAGGAACTGGCGCAACAGCCGGAAACAGCTCCAGCATGTGACCACATCCGAGTTGGGTACCGTCGGCGTAGTATCGAACGGCACATGATTTACTTAAAAATCACAACCTACGGGGTTGTGATTGTTCGTGTGCTCCATGATCGGATGGATACATTTCGGAGGCTGTGACGGCGCCTCAAGACTTGGCCAACGCCTGCTCAACCGCGGCAATCAGCTTCCCAAGATCCTTCGAAGTGGCTTTGTGAATGACATTGAACAGGTATGCCCGCTGTTCATCTTCCTCGCCCATGTCGGCGAAAAAAGCCTTGGGCTGTACGTCCAGCGCGTCGGCCAGCAGGAACAAGGCTTCGACGCTGGGAGTGTAGGTGCCGGTCTCGAAGCGGCTGATGGTTTTGGGGTCAAAACCGGTCTTTTCGCCGAGTTCAGCCTGAGTGAGCCCCGCTACTTTGCGGTAGCGTCTGATGGCCGAGCCCAGACTTGAAATTTGCATCGCTTAATTCCCATTCAGAATCAAGAACTTAACGATAGATTTTCGCATTAGGCAACCGCGTATTCCATCACCTTGCTTTGCAAAATGTGATGCGTTTCGTAGAATCAGCCTTTGGCATGGGGATTTGGTGACCTGCTTCAGAAGCCGGGTGTGCGAAAAGACCGGGGCTCGCGCTTCTTTGCAGCGACACAAGGCGGGGCCTGGAGCATGCAGGTCGCACCGCCAGCGTCCGTGCTCCAGCTTTCTCAAGGTATTTGAGCCTAGTTGATTTTCGCCCGTCCGGGGGCGGTGCAACCGCGCGCGACAAACGAGCCTGACTCATGGATGACTGCTTCGATGGATAAGAAGTACCGCAGGGCTGTTGACGCCGCCGCGATCTTTTCCGAAACCGATTTGAGCGGGCGCATCACCTACGTCAACGATCAATTCTGCGCCCTGTTTGGCTACCGACGCGATGAGCTGCTGGGATCCAACCACCGGTTGCTCAACTCGGGGCAGCACCCCAGCGAATTTTTCAGTGCGATGTGGCGCACCATCGCCCTGGGTAATGTCTGGAAAGGTGAAATCTGCAATCGGGCCAAGGACGGCACGCTGCATTGGGTCGATACCACCCTGGTACCGGTAGCCGACGAAACGAGCGGGCATATCGAGCGCTACCTGGCGATTCGCTTCGATGTCAGCGAAAAGCGCCGGTTGTTGCACTCGTTGCAATGGCGTGTCGGGCACGACGTGCTGACCGGGTTGCCCAATCGCACCTACCTGTCCGAGCTGCTGGACCAGGCCCTGGACTTTTCGCGGGGGGAAAGTCTGCCCCTGGCGGTGTGCATGCTCGATCTGGATGGTTTCAAGGCCGTCAACGACGGTTATGGCCATGCCAGCGGTGACCGGCTGCTGGTGGAAGTCGCCCGGCGGCTGCGCAGCATTGTGCGCGGCGAGGATGTGGTGGCGCGACTGGCTGGCGACGAGTTCGTACTGGTGCTGCGTCATGTGCTTGGAATGGACGAGCTGCATGCCGCATTGAACCGGGTACTGATTGCGGTTTCCATGCCCTATGCGATCGACGGCAAGAGTATCAACGTCTTCGCCAGCATTGGTGTCACGTTGTCGCCATGGGATAACGAAGACGCCGATACGTTGCTGCGCCACGCCGATCAAGCGATGTATGTCGCCAAGCAGAGCGGCCGCAATCGTTTTCATCTGTTTGATGTATCCCGGGACAAGGAAGTGCGGGCCACTTACCAGATTGTCGATCGGGTGCGGCAGGCACTCGCCGGCGATGAGTTGCGGCTGCATTTCCAGCCCAAGGTCAATATGCGCAACGGCGCGGTAGTCGGTCTCGAAGCCTTGTTGCGCTGGAAGCATCCGCAACGAGGCCTGGTGCCGCCGCGCGAATTCCTGCCACTGGTAGAAGAGACCGACCTGATTGTCGAGATCGGCGAATGGGTCATGGGCCAGGTCCTGACGCTGCTTCAGCAATGGCAGCAGGCGGGGCAGGGCTGGCCGGTGAGCATCAATATTTCGGCGCGGCATTTCCAGCGGGCGGATTTCGTCGAGCGGCTGCAACGCATGCTGGAACGGCATCCGACGGTGCCGCCGCGGATGCTCGATCTGCAGATCGTCGAGTCGGTCGCCGTGGAGAATCTGGCCCATGTCAGTGCTTGCCTCCAAGCGTGCCAGGCCTTGGGTGTAGGGTTTTCATTGGGCGGTTTCGGTACGGGTTATTGCTCGCTCAATGACCTCAAGCACTTGCGCACGCAAACCATCAAGATCGACAAGACGTTCGTGCGCGACATCCTCGACGACCGGGACGACTTGGCACTGACCGAGGCAGTGATCGGTCTGGCCCGGGCGTTCGGCCGGCAAGTGGTCGCGGAAGGCCTGGACAGTCTTGAACATGGGCAATTGTTGCTGCGCCTGGGCTGCGAAGTGGCCCAAGGTTACTTCATCGCCCGGCCCATGCCGGCCGACGAGATACCGGGTTGGGTAAGGGACTTCATCTCGCCGCCGCAGTGGCAGGCCCACCCGGGCAGTCAAGGGGAGGCGCCCTGCGACCCTTCGTTGCGGCCGGTATAAAGCTGGATGATCGCGTCGATTTCCCCGGACATTTTCATTTTTAACAAGGTGCGCAGAATGCGTTGCGCCGGGATGTCCGGGTCATTGCGCACATAACAGCTCAGTTGCTGTTCCTGGAGGACGGCAACCTCATGCAGTTGCCGGTCGGCGCCATGCCGTTGATTGAACCAGTCCAGTGCCCATTGATTGCTGACCGCATAGCGGTAGCGGCCGGCCAGCAGTTTCGCCAGCACCTGGTCCTGGCTGCGCGCGTCGTCACGACGCAGATGGCCGCTGTCGAACAAGGGTTGCAGCGTCGGGTAGCGATAGCTGAGCACTGTGCCGATGGATTGCTGGGCGAGTGTTGCCGGTGTCACTCGGGCGGGGGCGCTGGCCGAGCCAACGAGCACATCGCGCTGAAAGAACAGCGGGACGCTCCAAAGGTAATCGCCCCCTTTATCCTTCACCCAGTCGGGCGAGACGTAACATCGCATGTCTATTTCGCCGTGTTCCATGGCGCTGTCCAATCGCGCGCGGGCAAGGACATGAAACTGTGCCGGTATACCGACCTGAGTTGCCAGGCTGGTCATGACGTCCGGAAGAATGCCCTGGGTCGGACGGCCCCGTTCGATCTGTACCATGGGCATGGCCCAGCCATCGGTAATGGCGAAGCGCAGGGGCCCTTCGGCGGCGAAACATCCTGTACCCAGCAACAGCAAAGCCCCCATGGCTGAGCGCATAAACTCTCCTGACTGTGCAAAACCGCGTCGACAACCGAGCCCCAACTCAAGCTTAGTCAGATTAGACGAGCACACCGGATGCAATTTCGGCCCTGCTCCGCTAGCATTAGCCGCTTATGTTCCTTCGTTGCGACGGTTTTCGATGAGTTATCAGGTTCTTGCACGTAAATGGCGTCCGCGCTCGTTCCGCGAAATGGTCGGCCAGACCCATGTGCTCAAGGCTCTGATCAATGCCTTGGACAGCCAGCGGCTGCACCATGCCTACCTGTTTACCGGCACCCGTGGCGTGGGCAAGACGACCATTGCGCGGATCATTGCCAAGTGCCTGAACTGTGAAACCGGTATCACCTCGACGCCCTGCGGCGAATGTTCGGTCTGCCGGGAAATCGACGAAGGTCGTTTCGTCGACCTGATCGAGATCGACGCCGCCAGCCGCACCAAGGTCGAAGACACCCGCGAGCTGCTCGACAACGTGCAATACGCCCCGAGCCGTGGGCGCTTCAAGGTCTACCTGATCGACGAAGTGCACATGCTCTCCAGCCATTCCTTCAATGCGCTGCTCAAGACCCTCGAAGAGCCGCCGCCCTACGTCAAATTCATCCTGGCCACCACCGACCCGCAGAAACTTCCGGCAACGATTCTGTCGCGCTGCCTGCAGTTTTCTCTGAAGAACATGACGCCGGAACGGGTAGTCGAGCACCTGACGCACGTCCTGGGCGTCGAGAACGTACCCTTCGAGGACGACGCGCTCTGGCTGCTGGGCCGCGCTGCCGATGGTTCGATGCGCGACGCCATGAGCCTGACCGACCAGGCGATCGCCTTTGGTGAGGGCAAGGTCATGGCTGCCGATGTGCGCGCCATGCTCGGTACCCTCGATCACGGCCAGGTCTATGACGTGTTGCACGCGCTGATAGAAGGTGACGCAAAGGCGCTGCTTGAAGCGGTGCGTCACCTGGCCGAGCAGGGGCCGGACTGGAATGGCGTACTCTCGGAAATTCTCAACGTACTGCACCGTGTCGCCATCGCCCAGGCCTTGCCCGAGGGTGTCGATAACGGTCACGGGGATCGCGATCGCGTACTGGCATTGGCCCAGGCGCTGCCGGCCGAAGACGTGCAGTTCTATTACCAGATGGGCCTGATCGGTCGACGCGACCTGCCTTTGGCCCCGGATCCGCGCGGCGGCTTCGAAATGGTCCTGCTGCGCATGCTCGCGTTCCGGCCGGCCGATACGCCGGACGCGCCGAGACAAGCGCTAAAGCCAGTGGGGATCAGCCAGGCCACAGCTGATTCCGCCAAGCCAGTGGCTGCCACGCCTGTTGTTGCGTCGGCAGCGGCTTCTGCCCCGGCAGCGGTGGCGCCCATAGCCGAGCCGACAGCTGTCGTCGCTCCACCCGAGCCGGTCGTCGAGGCGCAGCCTGAGCCGGCTGTCGAGGCGCCATCCGAGCCGGTCGCCGAAGCTATTATCGACCTGCCCTGGAATGATCCGGTCGAGCCGGAGATCGTCCAGCAACCTGCCGTGGAACCGGTGCTGGAAACCATCGCCGAGCAGCCTGAGCTGCCGCCGATGCCGATGCCCACGCCTGACAGCGTGGTGCCCGATGCACCCGAGTGGGTGGCCGCGCCGATGCCTGAGCCGACGGTGGCTGACGTTGCTGTCGCCACGCCGGGCATCGACCTGGACGATGAGCCACCGTTGGATGAGGACTACATCGAGCCGGACATGGACTCGGCCTACAGCTATCTGGACGACCTGGCCAGCGAGCACGCCGCCGAGCCGGCGCCGGAGCCCGAACCGGAACCGGCGGCAATGCCGGCCACCGGGCTGGCGCTGCAATGGCTGGAGTTGTTCCCGAAACTGCAGATCAGTGGCATGACCGGCAGCATCGCCGCCAACTGCACTTTGATTTCGGTGGACGGCGACCATTGGCTGCTGCACCTGGATCCGGCCCACAGCGCGCTGTTCAACGCGACCCAGCAACGTCGCCTGAACGATGCGCTGAACCAATATCATCAGCGCACCCTGACGTTGACCATCGAGCTGATCAAGCCCGAGCAGGAAACCCCGGCCCAGGCTGCATCCCGCCGGCGTGCCGACCGCCAGCGCGAAGCCGAGGATTCGATCCACAACGATCCGTTCATCCAGCAGATGATGCAACAGTTCGGCGCCGTGGTCCGTCACGATACTATCGAACCTGTCGAGGCCCCGGTTACCCAGGGCTCATAATTGAAAGCGCCGGCCTGAACGCCGGGCGCTGTGTTTATCCACGTACTTTCGAGGTGATTCCCATGATGAAAGGTGGCATGGCCGGCCTGATGAAGCAGGCGCAGCAGATGCAGGAAAAAATGGCCAAGATGCAGGAAGAGCTGGCCAACGCCGAAGTCACCGGCAAGTCCGGCGGCGACATGGTGACCGTGGTCATGACCGGTCGCCACGACATCAAGCGCGTCAGCATCGACCCGAGCGTGGTCGAGGGCTTGAGCGAAGACGACAAGGAAATGCTCGAGGCCCTGTTTGCCGCCGCCGTCAATGACGCGGTGCGCAAGATCGAAGCCAACAGCCAGGACAAAATGTCCGGCATGACCGCCGGCATGCAACTGCCGCCGGGCATGAAGCTGCCGTTCTGATTCGCCATCCCGCTCGGGATGGGCTACATACAATGCCAGGCATCGCGCCTGGCATTTTTGTTTCTGCTTCAGAGATAGCGGTGGATGCCAGATCGCTATCGCGAGCAAGCTCGCTCCCACAGTGGATTGTGATGAATACAAGATGTGTGTTCACCCATGAACCCTGTGGGAGCGAGCTTGCTCGCGATGCGGCCACTGCGGACCAACTGAACAAACATCGAACGCCGCCCCCTCGGCAATGGTCTGCTCCCTATACGTGTCCACTCACCGAACAAGGAGACCGCCTCCATGTCATCGATTTCCAATCAGCGCATCGTCCTGGCCTCGCGCCCCCAAGGTGCGCCAACCCCGGAAAACTTTCGTCTTGAAGACGTGACGCTGCCGGACCTGGCGGACGGGCAGATCCTGCTAAAGACGCTGTACCTTTCGCTCGATCCCTACATGCGTGGGCGTATGAGTGACGCGCCTTCCTACGCAGCGCCAGTGCAAATCGACGAAGTGATGACCGGTGGCGCCGTCAGTCGTGTGGAGCGCTCGATGCACCCGAAATTCCAGGAAGGTGATCTGGTGGTCGGCGCTACGGGCTGGCAGAGCCACTGCATCAGCGATGGCCGCAACGTCATCCCCATCCCGTCCGGATTACCCAGCCCCTCGATGGCGCTCGGCGTACTGGGCATGCCGGGCATGACCGCCTACATGGGACTGATGGACATCGGCCAACCCAAGGCAGGCGAGACCCTGGTGGTCGCGGCGGCATCGGGCGCCGTGGGCTCGGTGGTCGGCCAGGTGGCGAAGATCAAGGGGCTGCGGGTGGTGGGCGTGGCCGGTGGCAGTGAAAAATGCAAATACGTGGTCGACGAGTTGGGATTTGACGCCTGCGTCGATCACAAGAGTGCGAATTTCGCCGACGAACTGGCCCGGGCCTGCGACCAGGGCATCGATATCTATTACGAAAACGTCGGTGGCAAAGTCTTCGACGCGGTGGTGCCGCTGCTCAACGCCAAGGCACGCATCCCTCTTTGCGGCTTGATCGCGGCCTACAACGATCATCAGCCGCCAAGCGGTCCGGATCGCTTGCCGCAGCTGCAACGCACGTTGCTGACCAAACGCGTGCGGATCCAGGGCTTCATCGTGTTCGACGACTACGGCGACCGCCAGCCGGAGTTCATCAGCGCGATGGCGCCGTGGGTGCGCGATGGCAAGGTCAAGTTCCGCGAAGATGTGGTGGATGGCCTGGAGAACGCGCCTCAGGCTTTCATCGGGCTGCTGGAAGGGCGCAACTTCGGCAAATTGGTGATACGCGTGTCGAAGGATTGAGTATTTGACGCTAAACGGAGGCGCGGGTATAAACCGCGTCTCGTTGTTATGTCGGACGTTTCCTCCATGAGCTTCAGCCCTTTGATCCGCCAACTGATCGATGCCCTGCGAACCTTGCCGGGTGTGGGTCAGAAAACCGCCCAGCGCATGGCGTTGCAATTGCTTGAGCGTGATCGCAGCGGCGGGTCGCGCCTGGCCCAGGCCTTGAGCCAGGCCATGGAAGGGGTAGGGCATTGCCGCTTATGCCGCACCCTCACCGAAGACGACCTCTGCCCGCAGTGTGCCGACCCGCGCCGGGACGACAGCCTGCTCTGCGTGGTGGAGGGGCCGATGGATGTCTACGCGGTGGAGCAGACCGGTTTCCGTGGCCGCTACTTTGTACTCAAGGGGCACTTGTCGCCGCTTGACGGCCTGGGGCCGGAGGCCATCGGCATTCCACAACTGATGGCGCGCATCGAAGAGGCGGGCACGTTCACCGAAGTCATCCTCGCGACGAACCCGACGGTGGAAGGCGAAGCTACCGCCCATTACATCGCTCAGTTGCTGGGCAACAAGGGCCTGGTTGCCTCCCGCATCGCCCATGGCGTGCCATTGGGTGGCGAGCTGGAGCTGGTGGATGGCGGGACGCTGGCGCATTCGTTTGCCGGGCGCAAGCCGATCGCCTTATAGTCGCAACACAAATCCCCTGTGGGAGCGAGCTTGCTCGCGATAGCGGTGTGTCAGCCGGTATAGGTATCGACTGATCTACCGCTATCGCGAGCAAGCACGCTCCCACAGGGCTATTCATCGCCCTGAGGTTATTTTTCGCTAAGCGAAAACCGGGTCAGGCAGAACGTCGGTATTCCCATGTCCTCCAGCCGCCGGGAACCGAGCAATTCCGGCAAGTCGATGATCGCGGCCGCTTCATGGACCGTGGCGCCCATGCGGCGGATCAGGTTGGCGGCGGCAATCAGCGTGCCGCCAGTGGCGATCAGGTCATCGAACATCACCACCGAATCGCCCTCGCACAGGCTATCGGCGTGGACCTCCAGAAAAGCCTCGCCGTACTCGGTCTGGTAACCCTCGGCCAGCACGTCGGCCGGCAATTTACCTTGCTTGCGGAACAGCACCAGCGGTTTGTTCAACTGATAGGCCAGGATCGAGCCGATCAGGAAGCCGCGCGCGTCCATCGCGCCGATGTGCGTGAAGCTGGCCTCGACGTAGCGATGGGCGAAGCTGTCCATGACCAGCCGCAGCGCGGTGGGGGACTGGAACAGTGGGGTGATGTCGCGAAAGATCACGCCTGGCTTGGGGAAGTCGATCACCGGGCGGATCAGGGATTTGATGTCGAAGGAGTCGAAGACCATCGTCGAGGTGTCCTGGCTGGCTGCAAACGCGGCAGTATAGCGCGGCGGCAGCAAAAGCCTCAGCCGCGCAGGCGCATCAGCCTTCGACCGAGCCGCCGGCCAGGGCGCACAGCTGGATGGGGTCAAGGATATGGATTTCCTTGCCCTCGGCGGCGATCAGTTTGCTCTGCTGGAAACGGGTAAACACCCGGGACACGGTTTCCACCGCCAGGCCCAGGTAGTTGCCGATCTCGTTGCGCGACATGCTCAGGCGAAACTGATTGGCCGAAAAGCCACGGGCGCGGAAACGCGCCGAGAGGTTGACCAGGAAGGTCGCGATGCGCTCGTCGGCGGTTTTCTTCGAGAGCAGCAGCATCATCTGTTGGTCGTCGCGGATCTCCCGGCTCATCACCCGCATCAGTTGACGACGCAGTTGCGGCAGTTGCAAGGCCAGTTCGTCCAGGTGATCAAACGGAATTTCGCATACCGAGGTCGTCTCAAGCGCCTGGGCCGAGACCGGATGGGTCTCGGTGTCCATGCCCGACAGGCCGACCAGCTCGCTGGGCAAGTGGAAACCGGTGAGTTGCTCTTCGCCACCGTCGCTCAGGTTGAAGGTCTTCAAGGCGCCCGAGCGCACGGCGTAGACCGAATCGAAGGCATCGCCCTGGCGGAACAGGAACTCGCCTTTTCTCAACGGGCGGCCTCGTTTGACGATGTCGTCCAGCGCGTCCATGTCCTCCAGATTCAACGAAAGTGGCAGGCACAGAGGGGCCAGGCTGCAGTCCTTGCAATGGGCCTGGTTATGAGCGCGCGATTTGACTGGCTCGGACATTTCTTAAATCCTTGTGGGAAAACACACATAAGCCGTAAGGGTAACTCAGCACGCAAACACCGGCCAGTGTGGTATTGCCGTCAAATTGTCGCGCTCAGATGACGCGGGAGAAACGCTGCCGATTCTGCTGCTGCAGATACGCGTCGAATACCATGCAAACCGAACGCACCAACAGACGTCCGGCAGGGAGTACCTTGATGTGCGTAGCCGTCAGTTCAACCAGCCCGTCGTCGTCCATCGCCTGTAGTTGCGGCCATATAGAGCCGAAATACCCCCGGAAATCGATATTGAAGACTTGCTCGATCTCGGCGAATGCCAGGCTGAAATGGCAAATCAGTTGTTGGATCACCGCGCGTCGCAGCCTGTCGTCTGCATTGCACACAATGCCCCGGCTGGTTGCCAATTGCCCGTCGGCTAGGGCGTTCTGGTATTGGTTCAGGTCACTGCTGTTCTGGCAGTACAAGTCGCCGATCTGGCTGATGGCCGAGACCCCGAGGCCGATCAGGTCGCAATGGCCGTGGGTGGTGTAGCCCTGGAAGTTGCGCTGCAAGGTCGCTTCCTCCTGGGCGATCGCCAGTTCGTCATCGGGCAGGGCGAAGTGGTCCATGCCGATGTAGCGATAACCGGCGGCGGTCAGCTGTTCAATAGTGCCTTGTAACATGGCCAGTTTCTGCACAGGATTCGGCAGGTCCTGGCTGTTGATGCGCCGCTGCGGCATGAAGCGCTCCGGCAGGTGGGCGTAGTTGAACACCGAGAGACGGTCCGGTTGCAGGCTGATCACTTCCTCGACGGTACGGGCGAAGTTTTCCGGGGTCTGCTTGGGCAAGCCATAGATCAGATCGATGTTGATCGAGCGAAACTGCAGGGTCCGGGCGGCTTCGGTCACCGCACGGGTTTCGTCCAGGCTTTGAAGGCGGTTGACGGCACGCTGCACGGTAGGGTCAAGGTCCTGCAGGCCGATGCTGACCCGGTTGAAACCCAATTCCCGCAGCAGACCCATGGTTGACCAATCCGCCTCTCGCGGGTCGATCTCGATGCCGTAGTCACCGCAGTCATCGTCCATCAGGTTGAAACTCTCACGCAGCCTGGCCATCAACTGGCGCAGCTCGTCGTGACTGAGGAAGGTTGGCGTGCCACCGCCCAGGTGCAACTGTTCCACGCGCTGGGCCGGGTCCAGGTGGCAGCCGATCAGCTGGATTTCCTGCTCCAGGCGTTGCAGGTAGGCATGGGCGCGGCCGCGGTCCTTGGTGATGACCTTGTTGCAGGCGCAGTAGTAGCAAATGTTCGCGCAAAACGGTACGTGCACATAAAGCGACAAAGGCCTGCGGGCCTTGCGGCTGTCGCGCAGGGCATGGAGCAGGTCGAACGTGCCCACCTGGCCGGCGAACTGGGCCGCGGTCGGGTACGAGGTATAGCGCGGTCCCGCCAGGTCGTAGCGGCGGATCAGGTCTGAGTCCCAACGAATGGCGTCGAGCATGCGGGCGTTCCCCGGTTAGGCTGGCATGCTTGAAGTCTATGAGGCGAAGGGAAGGGGCGTGTTGATTTGCGTCAACGGGGCATGGGGTAGTCAGTGATCATGCCAGCCCAGGCAACTCAAAACCCGTGGCGAGGGAGCTTGCTCCCGCTCGGCTGCGCAGCAGACGCAATATCAGCAAATGCGTTCTGCCTGAAGATTGTTGGGGCCTGCTTCGCAGGCCAGCGGGAGCAAGCTCCCTCGCCACAGGGTTGCCGGGCATTCCTCATTGTCTGTGAGCTTGTTCAATGCCCCATGAGCCAATGCTGATGCGGCCCCGGCAATGTCCAGATGCCGAAGACAATCACCAGCAATCCGCCGGCCATGCGCACGCTGCGTTTGCGCAGCAGCGCCGTGACGCGCTCTGCCGCGAGGCCGGTGGCGAGCAGGACCGGCCAGGTGCCCAGGCCGAAGGCGAGCATCAGCAGTGCACTGTCCAGGGCGTTACCCTGGCTGGCGGACCACAGCAGGGTGCTGTAGACCAGTCCGCAGGGCAGCCAGCCCCACAGCGCGCCGAGCAGCAGGGCCCGGGGCAGGCTCGACACCGGCAGCAGGCGGTTGGCGATGGGTTGGATACGCCGCCACAAACCACGGCCCAGGCTTTCGATACGGGTCAGGCCGCTCCACCAGCCTGCCAGGTAAAGTCCCATGACAATCATCAGTAAACCGGCCAGCACGCGCAGGATCATCGCCGCCGGGCTGTTCGCCACGGCCCAGCCGGCCAGGCCGATCAGCAGGCCGGCCGCGGCGTAGCTGACGATGCGTCCCAGGTTGTACGCGAGCAATAGTCGCAAGCGGCGGCTGCGTTGCTCCTTGGGAATCGCCAGGGTCAGGGCGCCCATCAGGCCACCGCACATGCCCAGGCAATGGCCGCCGCCGAGCAGGCCGAGGATGACGGCGGAAACCAGCATCGGCGCCAGGTCAAGCATGGGGCGGCGCCTTGTCGTCCGGTTTGTGGTCCGCGCTGCTGGCTTCCTCGACGGCCGCCTTGTGGTTCGGGTCCTGGTCGTCGAACAGGATGCTATGGGCCGGACCGTCGAGGTCATCGTATTGGCCGCTGTCCACGGCCCAGAAGAAAATGTAGACGGCGACGGCCACGATCAACAGTGCGGCCGGGATCATCACGTAGAGAGCTGGCATCTCGGAACTCCATGCCCGCGCGGCTCAGGCCGGCAGCGGACGGGTATCGGGCGTGGTTTCGCCAACCTGCGCTCGCGGTTGGCGGGTCAGCCGCAAGGCATTCAGCACCACGGTCAACGAACTGATGGACATGCCGACCGCGGCCCACACCGGCGTGATCCAGCCGAGGGCGGCGAACGGCAACATGAGGCCATTGTACAGCCCGGCCCAGACCAGGTTCTCAATGATCACGCGGCGGGTACGCCGGGCCAGGCCGAATGCATGAATCAGGGCATCGAGGCGGTTGGACAGCAGCACTGCGTCGGCGCTGGTCTTGGCAAGGTCGGTGGCCGAACCCATGGCGACACTGATGTCCGCCGCCGCCAGCACCGGCACGTCATTCACGCCATCGCCGAGCATCAGCACCTTGCGACCCTGCTGGTGCAACTGCTGGAGCACGGCCAGCTTGTCGTCCGGACGCAAGCCGCCGCGGGCCTCGTCGATGCCCAGCTCGGCGGCGACACTGGCCACCATCGGCGAGCTGTCGCCGGAGAGCAATAGCGTACGCCAGCCCCGCGCCTTGCAGGCGGCGAGCAGCGCCGGCGCATCAGCGCGCAGGCGGTCATCGAGGACGAACCAGGCCAGTGGCCCGATGTCGTCGCCCAGCAACAGCCATTGTCCGGGTTCGTCCGGCATCGGCGGTACGGCCGAGCCGCTCAGTCCGCAGACAAAACCGGGCTGGCCGATGCGCAGGCGTTGTTCGGCGACCAGGCCTTCGAGTCCCAGCCCTGGGCTGCTTTGTACCTGCTGGGCGGCCAATGGTGCGCGACCAAAAGCTCGGGCGATGGGGTGTTCCGAACGGTTTTCCAGGGCCGCGGCCAAGCCCAGGCACTGATCACCGTCGAGGGCGGCCAATGGCCGGATGGCGCGTAACGCCAGGCGGCCTTCGGTGAGGGTGCCGGTCTTGTCGAAAATCACCGTGTCGATCTGGTTAAGGCCTTCCAGCACATGACCACGCGTCAGCAGCAGGCCGAGTTTGTGCAGGGTTCCGGTGGCAGCTGTCAGAGCGGTTGGTGTCGCCAGGGACAGCGCGCAAGGACAGGTCGCGACCAGCATCGCCAGGACGATCCAGAACGCACGTGAAGCATCCAGCTGCCACCACAACAGGCCGATGGCCGCCGCTGCGACCAGGGAGAACAGCAGGAACCATTGGGCGGCGCGGTCGGCGATTTCCGCCAGTCGTGGCTTTTCGGCCTGGGCCCGTTCCAGCAGGCGCACGATGGCCGATAACCGCGTGTCCTGTCCCAACGCCCGTACCTCGACCGTCAGGGCGCCTTCGACGTTGAGCGTGCCTGCCGTTACCGCGTCGCCTGCCTGGCGCGGTTGCGGCAGGTATTCGCCGGTCAGCAGCGATTCGTCGACGCTGGACTGGCCGTCGAGAATCGTGCCATCGGCGGGCAGGATCGCTCCGGGTTGGACCAGCACCCGGTCACCGGTGCGCAGTTCGCTGAGCAGGATGCGTTCGCTCTGGCCGCGCTCGTCCAGGCGCAGGCACGACGCTGGCAGCAGGTTGACCAGTTGGGCGGTGGCCGCAGCAGTGCGCTCCCGGGCCCGGCGTTCCAGGTAGCGGCCGGCGAGCAGGAACAGGGCGAACATGCCGACCGCATCGAAGTACAGCTCGCCCACCCCGGTGATGGAGGTCCAGATCCCGGCGATATAGGCGCTGCCGATGGCCAAGGACACCGAAACGTCCATGGTCAGGTGGCGGGTGCGCAAGTCTCGCAGCGCACCTTTGAAGAAGGGCGCGCAACTGTAGAACACGATAGGCGTGGTGAGAAACAGTGCGACCCAGCGCAGGATGGTGTGCATCTCCGGGCTCAGGTCGATGTTGAATTCGGGCCAGGTCGCCATGGTCGCCATCATCGCCTGGAACCACAGCAGCCCGGCCACGCCCAACTGACGCAGGGCCAGGCGGTTTTGCGCGGCGAGCTGCTCGCTGGCCTGATCGGCCTGATACGGGTGCGCGGCATAACCGATCTGGCGCAGTTCGGCGAGCAGCGTGCTCAGCGGCAGTTGCGCGTCGGCCCAGCGTACGTGCAGGCGGTGATTGGACAGGTTCAATCGCGCCTCGGCCACGGCGGGCAGGCTGCGCAGTTGCTTTTCGATCAGCCAGCCGCAGGCGGCGCAACTGATGCCTTCCATCAGCAGAGTCGTTTCGGCCAGCTCGCCTTCATGGCGGACGAACGATTGCTGCACGTCGGGGCGATCGTATAACGCCAGTTCGTCGGTCAATTGAACGGGCAGGGTTTGCGGGTTGGCCGACGCTTCGCTGCGGTGTTGGTAATAGTGCTCAAGGCCGCCGGCAACGATCGCTTCGGCCACCGCCTGGCAACCGGGGCAACACAGCTCGCGGGTCTCACCGAGGACAACGGCGGTGAAGCGACTGCCGGGAGGTACGGGCAGGGCGCAGTGGTAGCAGGGCTGTGGAGTGGTCATGTTGTCGCGTGAAAACCTTTTTGTGGCGAGGGAGCTTGCTCCCGCTCGGCTGCGAAGCAGTCGCAGTCTGAGTACAACAATACGCCTGAGGAATGCCTGGATTAAAAAACGGGGCCGCTTTGCGGCCCAGCGGGAGCAAGCTCCCTCGCCACACAACAGCGGTCTACTTTTTCAGGTCTTCAGCGCCTTGCAGCGGCTCGTCGCCAAGCTGGATGTCCTGGCCGTGGCTGATCTGTTCTTCTTCGAACAAGCGCCAGGTCCGATCGTGTTCCACGCCCAGCAATTCGACAAAACGCCGACCTTCGATCTTGTCCGCCAGTTGGCCGACGTAGCGTCCTGGTTCGCTGTCGTTGCGGGTCAACACGATCTTGCGGTCTTTCTCCGGCTGCGTTGGGGATATCAGGCTCAGCTCCACGGTCTGGGGCCGGCTGTTGCCGTTCAGGCGCAGGCTCACTTCGCCGGTGAGGTCGTCCAGTTGCACGTTGGCATGTAGTTGCAGGGTCTGGGCCAGCAGTTCGCGTTCCAGCGAGCGATTGATGCCCTTGCCGGCTTCGTAATAGTTGTCATTGACCAGGTTGTCCGGGTTCTTCACCGCGATGGTCACCATGGTCAGGCTCAGCGTCACCGAGCAAGCGAGGATCCCGATGATGATCCACGGCCAGAGGTGCTTGTACCAAGGGCTGGTGGCGGTTGCTGCAGGCATGTGCATTTCTCTCAACGAGTCTGTGGGCCGATGAACCGGCTCTTGGCTTCAACATGGACGCTGTCGTCATCGGCATCCTTGAGGATGAAGGTCACCTCATTGGTGCTGGACGGCAATTGTTCGGGTGCGCTGGACAGCTCTACCGGCTGGCTGTAGATATCACCGGCCGCGACCTTGATCTCCCGTTTACCCTGTAGCTTCAGATCCGGCAAACCGGTGGCTTCCAGCACGTAGGTATGGTCACGCTGGTCCTTGTTCATGATCTTCAGGCTGTAGACGTTCTCGATCCGGCCTTCGGCGTTCTCGCGGTACAGCACGCGGTCCTTGCTGACGTCGAAACCCACCAGCGAGCGCATGAAGAACGCGGTCACCAACAGGCTGATCATTGCCAGCAGCACCAGGGCATAACCGATCAGGCGCGGGCGCAGTTTATGGGTTTTCTGCCCCGAGAGGTTGTGTTCCGTGGTGTAGCTGATCAGGCCGCGGGGATAATCCATCTTGTCCATGATGTTGTCGCAGGCATCAATGCAGGCTGCGCAGCCGATGCATTCGATCTGCAGGCCGTCGCGGATGTCGATGCCGGTAGGGCAGACCTGGACGCACATGGTGCAATCGATGCAGTCCCCCAGGCCCAGGGCCTTGTAGTCGATGCCTTTCTTGCGCGGGCCTCGGGCTTCGCCGCGACGCGGGTCGTAGGAGACGATCAGGGTGTCCTTGTCGAACATCACGCTCTGGAAGCGGGCGTACGGGCACATGTAGATGCACACTTGCTCACGCAGCCAGCCGGCGTTGCCATAGGTGGCGAGGGTGAAGAAACCGACCCAGAAATACGACCAGCCATCGGCCTGGCCGGTGAAGAACTCGAAGACCAGCTCACGGATCAGGGTGAAGTAGCCAACGAAGGTCATGCCGGTGACAAAACCGATCAGCAGCCACAGGCTGTGCTTGGCGAACTTGCGTAGGAATTTGTTGGCGCTCATGGGCGTTTTGTCGAGCTTGATGCGCTGGTTGCGGTCGCCTTCGGTGACCTTTTCGCACCACATGAAAATCCACGTCCATACGCTTTGTGGGCAGGTATAGCCGCACCAGACCCGACCGGCATAGACGGTAATGAAAAACAGGCCGAAGGCCGCGATGATCAGCAGCCCCGAGAGCAGGATGAAGTCCTGGGGCCAGAAGGTCGCGCCAAAAATAAAGAATTTACGTTCCGGCAGGTTCCACCAGACGGCCTGATGACCGCCCCAGTTCAGCCAGACGGTACCGAAATACAGCAGGAACAGAACCGCGCCGCCGACCATGCGCAGGTTGCGAAACAGGCCAGTGAAGGCGCGGGTGTAGATTTTTTCCCGAGAGGCATAGAGGTCGACGCTTTTGTTGGCGTCCTTGGCAGGCGGGGTAACGTCATGTACCGGAATCTGGTTGCTCATCAATTGCATCCCACGGCAGTGGAAAAATGCCGAGGCCAGTACGTGCCGACCACGGTCAGAAAGGGTGTTGCAATGGCGCAATGATACGCCTGTCGCTCTGGCTCAAGGCTGCGACCTTTGGTCGCGTTGGGCGTCGGCGCCGAATGGTGTAGCGGATGTAACAACTCATGACCCAGATCAATTGACTATAGTCATGTCATGGTTTCCGGCGCGCGCATCTGTTGCTTGGCTAGCTAACCCATGGATTGATCAGCGCCACGCCGCTGCTTCTGAAATCCGCCACGTTGCGGGTTACCACGGTCAGCCCATGGACCAGCGCCGTGGCGGCGATCAGCGCATCACACTCGTTGCTGCGGTCCGGGACGTGCAAGCGGGCGCAGCGCAGGGCCACGGCGCGGTCGATCGCGAGGATCCTGCCGGCAAACGCGGGCATGACGTGGTTATCCAGCCATGCACGCAAACGGCTGCCTTGCGCCGGGTCCTTGCGCTCAAAGCGCAAGACTCCGGTTTCCAGTTCCAACACGGTGATGGCCGAAACATACAGGCTGGGAGCGGGGACACTGCGCGCCCAGGCTTGTACGTTTTTATCGGCCTGGGGCTTGCGCAGCTCCGAGATGACGTTGGTATCGAGCAGGAACATTCAGGACAGGTCCACCGAGCGGGGCGTGATGACGGCGCGCTCGGGATCGAAGTCGATATCCGGCGCATCGGGCATGACCAGCAACTCGACGATGCTGGTGCCAGCGCCGGTCAGTTTCTGGTACTCCTCAATGCTTAGCAGCACATGGGCCGGCTTGCCACGGTCGGTGATGATGACCGGGCCTTCTCGGGTAGCTTTTTTGGCACCGCTTGTGTCGTGGTTGAACTCGCGGCTGGAAATGGTGGTGATGGACACGGCGGCGTCCCCCATTGAGTGGGAATGTAGGCACGTTACTACCGGCGCCGGATGCAAGCAAGGGTGAACAGGTGCAGCATGTTTCCCAGTGGACAAAAAAGGCCCCGCCAATGTGATTGGCGGGGCCTTCGTGTATCAGCTGCTTGCCTTACTGAGCGTCAGCAGCCGGAGCCTTTTCGCCGTGGGACAGGCTGTAGACATAGGCAGCCAGCAGGTGGACCTTGTCGTTGCCCTGCAGATCGGCCTGGGCCGGCATCTGGCCTTGGCGACCGTAACGGATGGTCTGCTGCAACTGAGCGAAGCTCGAACCGTAGATGAAACCGGCCGGGTGCGTCAGGTCGGGTGCGCCCATGGCGGGCGTGCCTTTGCCGGCGGGGCCGTGGCAGGCCACGCAGTTGGCGGCGAACAGCTTCTGGCCGTTGGCCGGATCGGCCTTGGCGCCTTCTGGCAGTTTGCGGCTGTGCAGGCTGGTTACCAAATAGGCAGCCACGTCGGCGACGCCTTGTTCGCCAACCACGGCAGCCCAGCCCGGCATGACGGCATGACGACCGCCCATGATGGTGGTCTTGATGGTCTCTGGCTCGCCACCCCAGCGCCAGTCGGCGTCGGTCAGGTTAGGGAAGCCGTAGGCGCCCTTGGCGTCGGAGCCGTGGCAGACCGAGCAGTTGGAGGCAAACAGGCGGCCACCCATCTTCAGGGCCTGCGGGTCCTTGGCGACTTCTTCAATCGGCATGGAGGCAAACTTGGCGAAGATCGGACCGAACCTGGCATCCGAGCGGGCCATCTCCTTTTCCCATTCGTGCACGCCGGTCCAGCCGGTCTGGCCGTTGGCGAAGGGGGTCTGCTTTTCGGTGTCCAGGTAGTTATAGCCTGGCAGCAGGCCTTTCCAGTTGCCCAGGCCAGGGTAGAGCACCAGGTAACCAAGGGCGAACACGATGGTGCCGATGAACAGCATGAACCACCATTTCGGCAGCGGGTTGTCGTACTCCTCGATCCCGTCGAAGGAGTGGCCAACCGTTTCCTCGGTGGCTTCGCTGCGCTGGCCCTTGCGGGTCGACAGCAGCAGCCAGGTCAGGGCGAAGATCGTTCCCAGGCTGAGGACTGTGACGTACAGACTCCAGAACGTAGTCATTCTTTGTTACTCCTAGAAGCTTGCTCGACGTGCTTGATGGCTTCGGGATCATCCGCGAACGGCAGCAAGGTCGCGTCTTCGAACTCCGACTTGCGCTTGGGGCTGAACACCCACAGGGCCAGGCCGATAAAGGCCACCATCACGACGACGGTGCCCAGGCCACGAATCATCCCGATATCCATCCAGATCACCGTTTGCTTTTGATGATGGTGCCCAGGCCTTGCAGATAGGCCACCAGCGCGTCCATTTCAGTCTTGCCTTTCACGGCATCCCTGGCTCCGGCGATGTCTTCGTCGGTGTAGGGCACGCCGAGGGCGCGCAGGACTTCCATTTTCTTGGCGGTGTCTTTGCCGTCGAGCTTGTTTTCTACTAGGAACGGGTAGGCCGGCATCTTCGATTCAGGCACTACGTTGCGCGGGTTGTACAAGTGCGCACGCTGCCAGTCATCGGAGTAGCGACCACCGACGCGGGCCAGGTCCGGACCGGTGCGCTTGGAGCCCCACAGGAACGGGTGGTCCCAGACGCTTTCACCAGCAACGGAATAGTGGCCGTAGCGTTCGGTTTCAGCACGGAACGGACGGATCATCTGCGAGTGGCAGCCGACACAACCGTTGGCGATGTAGACGTCGCGGCCTTCCAGTTCAAGGGCGGTGCGCGGCTTCATGCCTTCGACCGGCTTGTTGGTGACATCCTGGAAGAACAGCGGAACGATCTGGGTCAGGCCGCCAATGCTGACGGCGATGACCATGAAGAAGGCCAGCAGGCCGATATTCTTCTCTACTGCTTCGTGCTTCATCAGTGAGCTCCAACTACGGCGATCTTGGCGGCGGCTTCTGCTTCAACCGGGTCAGAGGCACGAACGGTGCGATACACGTTATAGGCCATCAGCAGCATGCCGCTGGCGAAGAACGCGCCGCCCAGGGCACGGACGATGAAACCGGGGTGGCTGGCTTGCAGTGCTTCGACGAACGAATAGGTCAGGGTGCCGTCGTCGTTGATCGCGCGCCACATCAGGCCCTGGGTGATGCCGTTGACCCACATCGAGGCGATGTAGAGCACGGTACCGATGGTGGCGAGCCAGAAGTGCGCGTTGATCAGGCCGGTGCTGTGCATCTGCGCACGACCGAACAGTTTCGGGATCATGTGGTAGATGGCGCCGATGGAGATCATCGCCACCCAGCCGAGCGCACCGGCGTGTACGTGGCCGATGGTCCAGTCGGTGTAGTGGCTCAGGGAGTTGACGGTCTTGATCGCCATCATCGGACCTTCGAAGGTCGACATGCCGTAGAACGCCAGGGATACCACCAGAAAGCGCAAGATCGGGTCGGTGCGCAGCTTATGCCAGGCGCCCGACAGGGTCATCATGCCGTTGATCATGCCGCCCCAGCTTGGCGCCAGCAGGATGATCGACATTGCCATGCCCAGGGATTGCGCCCAGTCCGGCAGCGCGGTGTAGTGCAGGTGGTGCGGACCGGCCCAGATGTACAGGGTGATCAGCGCCCAGAAGTGCACGATGGACAGGCGGTAGGAATAGATCGGACGCTCGGCCTGTTTCGGCACGAAGTAGTACATCATCCCCAGGAAGCCGGTGGTCAGGAAGAAGCCCACGGCGTTGTGGCCGTACCACCACTGGATCATCGCGTCGGTCGCGCCCGAGTAGGCCGAGTAGGACTTGAAGAAGCTGACCGGCAGCGACGCGTGGTTGACGATGTGCAGCATGGCGGTCACGACGATGAATGCACCGTAGAACCAGTTGCCGACGTAGATGTGCTTGGTCTTGCGCTTGACGATGGTGCCGAAGAACACCAGACCGTAGGTCACCCAGACAATGGCGAGCAGAATAGCCAGGGGCCATTCCAGTTCCGCGTATTCCTTGGTGGTGGTGAAACCCATTGGCAAGGTCACGATCGCGCCGACGATCACCGCTTGCCAACCCCAGAAGGTGAAGGCGGCGAGGCTGTCGGAAATCAGTCGCGTCTGGCAGGTTCGCTGCACGACGTAGTAGGAGGTGGCAAACAACGCACAACCACCGAAGGCGAAGATCACCAGGTTGGTGTGCAGCGGGCGCAGGCGTCCAAATGTCGTCCATGGCAGATCGAAGTTCAACTCCGGCCAGACCAGTTGCGAGGCGATGAAGACACCGAGCCCCATGCCAAGGATCCCCCAGACCACCGTCATGATGGCGAACTGGCGGACTACCTTATAGTTATAAGCAGTCGGACTGATTGCTGTGCTCATTCTAAGGTTCCACGGTTTGGGTATTTTATTAGGATAAAAATCGGCCGCAAGTATGGAGAAAGCGGGGGGTCATTGCAACGCGCCATGACCTGCGTCAATGCTTTCCAACGCTGATTCTGCGGCCTTTCCATGCGCCGCGTAGGGACAAAAATCGCCCCCGACAAATTGTCGCGTCAAATGTACGAGGCGAGGGGGGCGGGTCGGTTGTAACGGGGTGTGTTCAAACGCTGCGTTCGGGGGGTGCCCAGGTGTCCTCGCAACCGTCGGTATCTACCTGACTTCGCGGGGTTTTTGTCGAACGAGCGGCAAACACATCGGGTCGGCTCGACCAGATCCCGGCAGTCGCCCACATGCTTTGGGGCAAGCTTAGACGCGATTGCAGCGAACCGAAAGGAAGACCTTGGAAGGGGTGCGACAAAAAGAAGCAGCTACAAGTTTCAAGCTGCAAGCTTCAAGTAGGCACTTGTCGCTTGCAGCTTTGTCGCTGCTTTTGACACTACTTGAGGCTTGCAGCTTGCGGCTTGTCGCTCAACTGCTCATCACTTTTCGAAAGACTGTACACATACGCGGCGAGCAGTTGCACCTTGTCGTTGCCGAGCAGTTCATTCTGCGCCGGCATATGGCCCTGACGGCCATGGCGGATGGTCTGCTGCAACTGCGCCAGGCTGGTGCCGTAGATGAAACCGGCCGGTTGCGTCAGGTTCGGCGCGCCCATGGCTTCGGTGCCCTGGCCGTTGGCGCCGTGGCAAGCCACGCAAGTGGTGTTGAAGGCTTGCTGGCCGGCTTGCAGGTCGGCACCGCTGTCGGCCGGTAGAGGCAGGCCAGCCAGATCGTGGCGCACATAGGCGGCGACGTTCCTGACCCCGGCGTCCCCCAGCACTTCACCCCAGGCCGGCATTGCCGCCATGCGACCGCCCATGATGGTTGCCTTGATGGTCTCGGCAGTGCCGCCCCAGCGCCAGTTGCTGTCGGCCAGGTTCGGGAAGCCGAAGGCGCCCTTGGCGTCCGAGCCATGGCAGACCGAGCAGTTGGAGGCGAACAGGCGGCCCCCCATTTTCAACGCTTGCGGGTCCTTGGCGACCTCTTCCACCGGCATTGCGGCGAATTTGGCGAAGATCGGCCCGAACCTGGCGTCGGCCCTGGCCATTTCTCGTTCCCATTCGTGGGCGCCGGTCCAGCCATTTTCGTAGCCGGGCAGGATACCTTTCCAGTTGCCCAGGCCGGGATACAGGATCAGGTAGCCGACGGAGAACACCAGGGTGCCGGCAAACAGCAGGAACCACCATTGCGGCAAGGGGTTGTCGTACTCCTCGATGCCGTCGAAGCTGTGGCCCATGGTCTGGTCGACGCTGCCCTTGGTCTCGCCCTTGCGGGTGCCGATCAGCAACCAGGTCAGGCCGATGAGGCTGCCAAGGGTCAGTACGCAGATCCACGTACTCCAGAAAGTGCTCATGACCGGGTACTCCTTGGTGCGGGGTCTTGGGGGGTAGCGTCAGCGGGCGGCTCGTCGGCGAACGGCAGCAGGCGCGCCTGGGCGAATTCCGGGCCGCGCTTGCTGCTGAACACCCACAGGGTCAGGCCGATGAAGGCCACGAACACCACGACCGTGCCCAGGCCGCGAATCATTCCAGTGCTCATTTCAAGGAACATCGCGCTTACCTCTTGCTCTTGATGGCAGTGCCGAGCACTTGCAGGTAGGCCACCAGTGCGTCCATCTCGGTCTTGCCCTTGAGCGAGGCCGTCGCACCCGCGATATCGTCGTCGCTGTACGGCACGCCAAGGGTGCGCATGGCGCGCAGCTTGTCTTCGGTGTGATTGCTGTCGACTGCCTGGGTCACCAACCATGGGTAGGCCGGCATTTTCGACTCGGGGACGACGTTGCGCGGGTTGTACAGGTGAGCGCGATGCCAGTCATCGGAGTAACGCGCGCCGACCCGGGCCAGGTCCGGTCCGGTGCGCTTGGAGCCCCACAGGAAGGGGTGGTCCCAGACGCTTTCGCCGGCGACGGAGTAGTGCCCGTAACGTTCGGTTTCGGCGCGGAACGGACGGATCATCTGCGAGTGGCAGCCGACGCAGCCTTCGCGGATGTAGATGTCGCGGCCTTCGAGCTGCAGGGCGGTGTAGGGCTTCATGCCGTCCACCGGTTTGTTGGTCACGTCCTGGAAGAACAGCGGCACGATCTGGGTCAGGCCGCCGACACTCACGGCCAGGACCATCAGCAGCATCAGCAGGCCGACGTTTTTTTCGATTGTTTCGTGTTTCATGGCGGACTCCTCAAGCCATCTGCGCGGCAGCGGCCGCTTCGGCAGGCTGGTAGGCCCGCACGGTGCGCCAGGTGTTGTAGGCCATCAGCAGCATGCCAGCGAGGAAGATCGCCCCACCCGCCAACCGCACGATGAAGCCGGGGTGGCTGGCCACCAGGGTTTCGACGAAGGAGTAGGTAAGCGTGCCGTCCTCGTTCACCGCACGCCACATCAGGCCCTGGGCGATGCCGTTGACCCACATCGAGGCGATGTACAGCACGGTACCGATGGTCGCGAGCCAGAAGTGCGCGTTGATCAGGCCGATGCTGTGCATCTGCGCCCGGCCGAAGACTTTCGGGATCATGTGGTACAGCGCACCGATGGAAATCATCGCCACCCAGCCGAGTGCACCGGCGTGTACGTGTCCGATGGTCCAGTCGGTGTAATGGGAGAGGGCGTTGACGGTCTTGATCGCCATCATCGGGCCTTCGAAAGTCGACATGCCGTAGAACGTGAGGGATACCACGAGAAAGCGCAGGATCGGGTCGCTGCGCAATTTATGCCAGGCCCCCGAGAGGGTCATCATGCCGTTGATCATGCCGCCCCAACTGGGCGCCAGCAGGATCAGCGACATCACCATGCCCAGCGACTGTGCCCAGTCCGGCAGCGCGGTGTAGTGCAGATGGTGCGGGCCGGCCCAGATGTACAGGGTGATCAGCGCCCAGAAGTGCACGATGGACAGGCGATAGGAATATACCGGGCGCTCGGCCTGTTTCGGCACGAAGTAATACATCATCCCGAGGAAACCGGCGGTGAGGAAAAAGCCCACGGCGTTGTGCCCGTACCACCACTGCACCATCGCGTCCGTGGCGCCGGCATACACCGAGTAGGATTTGGTGAGACTCACCGGCAGTTCCAGGTTGTTGACGATGTGCAGGAGCGCCACGGTCAGGATGAAACCCCCGAAAAACCAGTTGCCGACGTAGATGTGTTTGGTGTTGCGCTTGGCGACGGTGCCAAAGAACACGATGGCGTAGGCGACCCAGACAATGGTGATGAGAATGTCGATTGGCCACTCGAGCTCGGCATATTCCTTGGAACTGGTGTAGCCCAGTGGCAGGCTGATGGCCGCCAGCAGGATCACCAGTTGCCAGCCCCAGAAGCAGAACGCGGCGAGTTTCGGCGCAAACAGCTGGGTCTGGCAGGTGCGTTGCACCGAGTAGAACGAACTGGCGAACAGGGCGCAGCCGCCAAAGGCGAAAATCACCGCGTTGGTGTGCAGTGGGCGCAGGCGGCCGAAGCTGGTCCAGGGCAAATCGAAATTGAGCTGTGGCCAGACCAATTGGGCCGCGAGAAAAACCCCGAGGCCCATGCCGACGATGCCCCACACCACCGTCATAATGGCGAATTGGCGGACCACCTTGTAGTTGTAGGCGGTACTGATTGAAGTGTTCATGGTTCCCCATCCACGGTTCAGCCGAAGTGCGCGCCCGCGCAGGGCAGGTGCAGCGTTCTTCGCCTGGAGTTATAGGCAGACTAAAAGCGAGGCAAGCATGAACAAACAGCACAAGGCCAGTATTGACGGGGATCAATGGGCGCGATGCGTGACCGAGCGCGGCTGGTTGTGGACAGCCGCGAAACCCGGTGCTGGTGCCGAATCGCCGACGCTGATTTTGGCCCATGGTGCGGGTGCGCCGATGGACAGCGGCTTCATGAACGAAATGGCCGCGTGCCTTGCCGCACAAGGCGTCAATGTGCTGCGCTTCGAGTTTCCCTACATGGCCCAACGGCGCCTGGACGGCGGCAAGCGCCCACCCAACCCGGCGCCTAAGCTGCTGGAATGCTGGCGTGAGGTCTACGCCACGGTGCGACCCTATGTCGCTGGGCGGCTGGCGATTGGCGGCAAATCCATGGGCGGGCGCATGGCAAGCCTTGTGGCCGATGAGCTGGGTGCCGATGCGCTGGTGTGCCTCGGGTATCCCTTCTATGCCGTGGGCAAACCGGAGAAACCGCGGGTCGAACATTTGGCGGCGTTGAACACCCGGGCGCTGATTGTCCAGGGCGAGCGGGATGCGCTGGGTAATCGTGAGGCGGTCGAAGGTTATGCCTTGTCACCTGGCATCGAAGTGCTGTGGTTGGCGGCCGGGGATCATGACTTGAAGCCGCTGAAGGCTTCGGGATTCAGTCACGAGCAGCATCTGGAGGCGGCGGCGCAGAGAGTGGCTGGGTTTCTTTTTCAAGACTGATGCTGATTGTTCCGGCCTCTTCGCGAGCAGGCTCGCTCCCACAGGGGAGTGAACGCTGCAAATCCAGGGTGGGAGCGAGCCTGCTCGCGAAAGCGATCTTTCAGAGCGTAAAAAACCCGGAAGTTTTCGCTGTCCGGGTTTTCAGTTTGCCACTGAAATCAGCGGTTGAACCGCTCCACCAACGAATACTGGGTATTGGCCGTTCGAGTCAGTTCTTCGCTGAGCAGCGCCGAGCTGTGGGCCTGTCCCGAGGTCTGGTCGGCCAGTTCCGAGATGTTGCTGATGTTGCGGCTGATCTCCTCAGCCACCGAGCTCTGCTCCTCGGTGGCAGCCGCGATCTGGGTGGTCATGTCGGTGATGTGGGCCACGGCTTCGCTGATCCCGACGAGCGCCTGGTCCGCTTCCATGACCCGCGCCACGCCTTCTTCGGCCTGGCGATGGCCAGCGTCCATGGTCTGTACGGCGTTGTTGGCGGTCTGTTGAAGCTTGGCGATCAGGGCATGGATCTGCCCGGTGGATTCGCTGGTACGCTGGGCCAGTTGCCGCACTTCGTCGGCCACCACGGCAAAGCCGCGGCCCATCTCACCGGCGCGGGCCGCTTCAATGGCGGCGTTGAGCGCCAGCAGGTTGGTCTGGTCGGCAATGCCCTTGATCACGTCGACCACACCACCGATTTCGTCGCTGTCCTTGGCGAGCTGGGTCACGGTCTGCCCGGTCTCGCCCACTACCACCGACAGGCGTTCGATGGCTTCACGGGTTTCTCCGGCAATGTCACGACCGCGACTGGTCAGGCGATTGGCCTCCTGGGTGGCATCGGCGGTGCGCTGCACGTGGCTGGCGACTTCCTGGGTGGTCGCGGCCATCTGATTGACGGCGGTGGCCACCTGCTCGGTTTCCACCCGCTGACGCTCCAGGCCAGTGGAACTGTCGTGGGCCAGGGAATTGGATTGCCGCGCTTGCGCGTTGAGATGTTCGGCGGTGTCCTGCAGGCGGGTCAGGCAGGTTTTGAGACGTGCTTCCTGGCTGAGAATCGACATCTCCAGGCGTGCCTGGACACCACGGCTGTCGGTGTACATCCGCGCGATCAACGGATCGGAGGTGGTCTGCTCGGCCAGGCGCAGCAGGCGCTTGATCCCGCGTTGCTGCCATTGCAGGCCCATCAACCCCAACGGCACCGACAGCAGCGCAGCCAGGGCAAAACCCCAGGAAGAATTGAGGAACGCGCCGACGACGAAGCTCAATTGGCTGACCAGGATGAATGGCAGCCAGTCCTGCAGGATCGGCAGCCATTTGTCGCTGCCGGGTACCGCGGCCTTGCCCTGGTTGATGCGTTGATAGAGCGCTTCGGCTCGGGAGATCTGCTCGGCGCTGGGTTTGACCCGTACCGATTCATAGCCGACCACCTGATTGCCTTCGAATACAGGCGTGACGTAGGCGTTGACCCAGTAATGGTCACCGTTCTGGCAGCGGTTCTTGACGATGCCCATCCATGGCAAGCCTTGTTTCAGCGTGTCCCACATGTGGGCGAACACGGCCGACGGAACGTCGGGATGGCGTACCAGGTTGTGCGGCGCATGGATCAGCTCTTCCTTCGAGAACCCACTGATCTCAACGAACGCGTCGTTGCAGTAGGTGATCACACCCTTGGTATTGGTGGTGGAAATCAATCTCTGCTGGGCCGGGAAGGTCCTTTCGCGTTGTGTAATAGGTTGGTTGTTACGCATGGTGGTGTAGTCCGCAAGGCTTTGAAAGGTTGTCGGCAGGCTTGGGTAATTATTAAAGAGCTTTTTCCCGGGGAAGATCCTGGCCTTTTTCCGAGCAGTACCTCTAGACGCCTGGAAAAAACTCGACCTCAACCGAGCATCGAAGCCGTCAGGACCTCGGCTACGACAGGATAGCGGCAAGTCGCTCCGACCCAGTCAATCTGGATGTACAACCAGCGCTTCAGGCGCAGGTACCATTGTGCCCGTCCATCGTTCAGTCCAGGCGTACGCAGCACATCCAGCGCCATGCGTTGCTGGATCGAAACCCGGGAGTAATCCGTGACGAACGTGGCTCTTTTGACAGGCGCCAAGTCCAGTCGATTCAGTGCAGTGATCGCGCCGTCGATATCGCCGGGTTCAAACACCATTGCATTGGCGATCCTGGACTTGGTGAATTTTTCTGCGTAGCCCGCCAGGCCCGCCAGTATGGGCTTGCCGGTGGCTGCATACTCGAAAAGCTTGGAAGGCAAGACCCGTCGAAACGATTTGAATGTATTCAGATGCAGGAAAAGAATGTCTGCCTTGCGGTAATGCTCAAGCAGATCCGATCGTTTGGTCGGAGCGATGAGCTTGACGTTTGAAATGTTTTTTCTTTCCAGGGCCTGTCGAAGCTTACTGGCGGCACCGCCATCACCGATGATGTCGAAATGAGCGATCCCCTGAAGCTGTTCGGCCATCGCCGGAACGATGTATTCCAGCCCTTGGCCGGCGCCGATATTGCCTGCATAGACAATCTTCAACTCGGTTTTTGCCGGATCTGGGGCAACAATGTCATTCGGAGGTTTCAGGAAAAGTTCATCGACACCATTTGTGTGGGTGGAAAAAGTCCTGTTCGGATATCGCTCGTTGAAGTAACTCAGAAATCCCGGTGAAATCAGGTTGACCTGAGTGGCTTGGTGAATGGTAAGGCGCTCCACCCAAGAGAAAAAAAAGGTCATGGCTCTGCCGGCCGCGCCCGGGACCAATTCGGGCAAGGTATCGACGAAGATATCGCGTATGTCCAGATAAAGAGGCGTTTTGCTCTTCAGGGAAATCAATGCACCCAACGCAGCAGTCATCAAGCGCGAGGAGGAGGCTACTACCAGATCGTAATCTTTGCCGCTGACAGTCTTGTAAGCGCCCGAGGCATAGGTGAGGAAGGCTCTGGCCTGGTCAGTCATGCCGTTCTGATGAGGGGGCAGGGCAATGCGTTTGATCGATAGCTGTGGCGACTCGGGTTCGCATACATCCGGTGCGCAGTACGACTGATACCGATTGGGTTGGGTGGTGATCAGATCAATGTGCAGCTTGCATTCATTTTGCGAGAGCAACGCCTTTACCAAGGCCTCGACTCTGAACGACCCCGCCGCCAGATCCGGCGGGTAATAGAAACTCAATAGTAAAACACGCATTGTCATGGGTGAACGCCATTGCTATAAGGCCGGCCCTTGAGTACGCAGCTATAAAGGTCCACCAGTCGCATTTCCTGTTGCTCCCAGTTCAATTGCAGGGCTGCTGCGCTGGCATTGGCGGCCAACTTCATGCGCAATTGTGAATCCTTGACCAAACGGTTGATTGCTTCGCCCAATTGTTCGTCATCGCTTTCACGCACCAGCAGACCTATGTCATAGGCTTTCACGACACGGCGAATTTCCGGCAGGTCTGTCGCGACGACCGGCAGGCCGGCAATCAAGTACTCGAACAACTTGTTAGAGTCGGTCGTGAAATGGTTGAGGCAGGTGTTTTCGATGGGTTGTACGCCGATATCGGCGGATGCGGTGTAACTGGGCAGGTCGGCGAGCGACACCGTGGGAATGAAGTACACCCGTTCAGTCAGCCCGAGTTCACGGCTCAGGGCGGTCAATGGCGCAGTCAGCCTGCCGCCGCCGATGAACACGAAGTAGGCGTTGTCTACCGAGGCCGCGATACGTACCAATCGTTCCAGACCACGGCCCTGTTGCAAACCACCCTGGTAAACAATGATGGGCCAAGGGTGTTGCAACTGCAGCTCATGGCGAATCCGCTGGCTATCCGGGCTCACGGTTAGACGTGGCCGGTTTTGCAGCACCACCGGGCGCGGGACGCCGTAGGCCCGGGCGAAAAACTTCGCCCGCGCATCAGTGGTGGTTATGCTGCCCTGGACCCGAGGCATCAATAGGCTTTCGACCTTCGCTACCAGCCCGCGGAAACTGTTGTAACCCTCGCGGCTGGTACTGATTTCATGCGCGTCATAGACCAGGTGCGCTCCGCTCAGCCTGGCCGCCAGCCACGCCGTTGGCAAAGTGTTGACGTCGTGGGCGTGAACGACCGCCGCCTTATGCCTGGCGATGCGCGCAAGCAGACCGGCATGTGTCCATAACCGCGCGGCAATTCGCAATACTTGTCGGATGGGGCTTAAACGACCTATGGCGCCGTTGGCTGCCGAGGCGGCGGCGGGCGCGCCAGCCTTGGGCTTGCGCAGCTTCCAGAGCGGACTGCGCGCGACGCGCACGACATCGATGCCGTTCTGCAACGTTTCTTTCTCTAACGTGACCCCCGGCGTGTGCAGGGCAAACACGGTGACGGCATAGCCGGCGGATTGCAGCGTCTGGGCCTCTTTCAATACACGGGCATCGTTGCGGAATTCATTCCAGACGATCATGGCTATGCGGGTCAACGTAATGTCTCCGGAGTTCTGAATTCGTTTTGTTGAGCGTAAGCGCCGATAATTTCTGGAAGTAATTGGCTTGCAGAAATGAAATGTTGCTTTGTCAGTAACTTGTCGAAAGTGAAGATGAGTGCTGATAGTTTTACGGCATGGAGAGATACGCTTGTCATGGCGGGTCGCACGTGCTGGAGCTCATTAAAGACACTTTCAAGTCTCAGTAGCTCTTTTTTTGACGTGGGCCAGCCAGCACCAACCGGCTCAAGGCTCCACAGTCCCCAGTGGCTGACAAATGTATTACCTTCAAAATCAGATAACAGATGATCGTTGGCAATGTCTATGTTGGTGATTTGCAAGGGTAGAGATTTCAAGACGCCGAGTATGTTCTCTCGAGACGCGAGGAATGCATTCATATTGTCTTTGTGTTTTGTAGTGCTGATGGCCAATGTGAAGTGCGATAGTTTGCTCACGCTCAGCCTGTCCCAGATGAGTGGGCGGGATCGGGAAAATAACTTCACCAAGCTGGGTGGGGGTGTCGTTAGCATCATCCGCTGGAGGATTTCATAAGTGGGCGCTTTGAATTCCAGTGGGTCAAATTTTTTAAGTTGTCCCCATTGAAATAAATGGCAATGAAATTCGCTTATGGAGCCCGCTCCAATGAAAGGTAGTGTTGGTAAGTTGCAGGGGGAGGACTCAGCCAATAAAGTGGCTTCATTGATGGCCAGGATGCTTCGCTTTAAACTGAAGATTTTTACTAGAAAAAGTTCGATATTTCCGCTCTGTGTACATTTTGCCGACACTTCAAGGGCCGCAATGTCGTGTACGCCAGTCTGATGCCAGCGCGCCTCGCAGATAACAAAAGTTCGACCTGTTATTTCAGAAATTGAACCGCTTAGCACGTCAGGGTGATTTTCTTTGTCGAAGAGGCTCCAGAAATTCGCATCTTCGCTCCCCTGATGTAAATGTATTTTATGAGCGTGAAAAAATAGCGCGGAAAGCTGAAGATGCTGCGTGATCAGGCAGTGGGTGTCATGCGCGAAGATTGCCACGCGATGCATTATTTGCCTGGAAAGCAAAACGCCAATAAGCGCGGCAAAAACCTCTGGAGGGCTTTCATCAAGAAAGTCGTAGATCATGAAGCCGAAAGCAGCAAGGAAACCTAGCGAAGCGACAGTGCTTGGCGCTTCGTTAATGATTTTAAGGAGCTTTTCATGCTGGAGCTTGGATGTGGCCCGCATGAAAAAATACAGAGCTGCCAATCCGAGCCAGAACGCGAAAATTGCGAGCATCAAGTCATTGTATAAAGTGCCGAGCAGGAAAAAGGTAACGGTAACAAAGAAGACACTTGCAAGGCTTCTCGTGAAACGCAGGTAGGCGCGACTGGCGATATTTTCCTGATCTTCGAACAACGTCATCTTGTTGCTGTTCGCCAACAGGATTTTGGAACCAGCCTCGGTCATCTCTCGAATTGATTTTTCCGCTAATAAATGAAAAAAATATGACGTTATCGCCGCAACGCTAAGGCCGATGAATAAGTTTTCACGTCCTAATGGTTTCCAAGCTTCAGGAAAGTACTCGGGAATGCCGGGGGAACCAATAAGAATGATCGCTTTCAACGGCAGGAATGATGCCGCCAATAGGCTGAGTTGCGACACAAGGGTTAAGCTTATTAAGCTGAGCGTGTAGCCGGGAACAATGCGAGCGATTTTTGCGGAGATGGAGTAATACCAACGCATGGACTGTAGGGGGCTGATATTTGTGGTCTGCATCGAAACGCTCGCTTGCTGTTTAATGTATAAGAATTATTTATCAAGCTCCCAGGAAAGAGAAACTCGGGTGCTGTTTTCTTTGCTTGGCTTAAGGTTCGCTACAACAGTTGAAGTGTTGTTCTTGTTGAAGTAGAACTGAACCAATTCTGTTGTTTTACTCTTGAGGCGATGAGAGTAGCCTTGGCCTTCCAGCGTTTTGGTCAATTCGTCAGAAACAACAGTCATTGGTTTGTTGTAATCAAAAATATAATGCTGGCGTTCGGCTGAATTTTTTTCTGCAATATAATCCTTGATCATGGTGCCGCTTGAAGGAATTCTCAAGCCACCTTGAAGCTCGATACCTGCTTTGGTGTCGGTAGCCGAATTATCGCATCCTGCCAAAAGAAGGAATACAGTGGAGCAGATAAAAACGTTTTTCATTGTGTCGGTCTTTAAGTGGGTGGCTGATGGGTTTGTTGATTAATAGGCTACAATATTGAAGGTTGCTTTTGTGTCGGCGTGAACTTTGAAGGCAATAATGGTGGTTTCGCTCTTTTCCATAAAACCCAGCCCCGACCCCGCGTTGTCAGCGCGGTCTTCGTTCCAGCCGGTAATGACAGAATATGCGTAGGTGCTAATGATGCTGATGGCCTCATTTGCTGTGGGGTGGGTAAGGGTAACACCATTTTCTGCCGGGGTGACGATAACGCCTTCGCCGCAGTGAAAGAGAGTATAGGCTTCGGCGTTGAAGTCACCGACGAAAAAATCAGTTATAGAAAAGTCTAATCTCTCCGTAGAACCCTTCATGTACCTTGATACTTCATGGCCTTCATACGCCGTATGAGTGCCTTGTATATTGAATGATGATTCCACGCAGTTGCCGACAATTCTCGAGTGCCCAGGGTCTATCGTATAGTTTGCATTTTTTATGGCCAGATTATTGTGTGCCCACGCGCTTCTTAAAAAATTCTCAATGGGTTTTGCGTATTCGTGAGAATAGAAGCTGGGGTCAATCAGCCACTCTACCCCCCCCAGGAAAAGTGTAAACGACAGATTGTCCTGATGTTTATGTGTTTTGCACAACGATGTGGAAAACATGGAGATCATGAAAGCGCTGTTGTCATGATTACCTTTTATAATAGCGTAGCCAGCCTCCGGGAGTATTGTAAACGAGCCTTGCTCATAGAGTGCAGGGCGCCGTGGCGAGGCCGTTACAGGATTGCTTCTGCGGAATGTATCGCCCTGCGCCGGTGATCTTCCGTCAGGGTACTTTAATAGATCCGAAAATTTGACGAGTTCGTCTGCGATATCGGGAATTGTGCTCTCGCGACTGCTCAACAGGGCTAGCTCTCCCGCGAATGCGATAAGGCGCTGTACACCTTGATGGTAGCCAATTGAGTTCTCGATAAATACGGAATAGCCGCTGTCACGTATGATCAACTTTTCCAATTGATCTTCCAGACGGGTCAGGGCAGTCGACGTCCATTGGTTAGCGCAAGGCAAGTCTGGCATTGCCAGTGCGGCAGCCAAAAGCGCCATGTCCTGGAACCAGGCATGGTTATGGTAGCGAGAGCTTTGATGTGAAGCATAAAACATCTCGGATGACAGAAGCTGTGCATGTTTGAAAGTGGCTTCACGCAAGCGATTCATAAATCGGCTGTCAAAATTGTACTTAGTGCCAACGTCCCACATCAGAATGAACGTAAGCACTCTCTCAGCGGTGCCGTGATCGTACCAACAGAATTTTTTATCAAGGTCATTTGAAAAGTAGCTCTGCTCCAGCCAGTTGCTAATGAACTCACGCGCTGAAAACAGAGCCGTAAGGCTATCGTTATTTCGCGAGTAGATCATTAACATGGCGGCTGGGTGCAGTGCGTGCCATGAAAATCTATAAGTACCTACTTCTTGAAAGGTTTCAGGTAGTTTATTCTTTGATGGCCACGAAAGATTTTGGTTGCCGTAAAGTGGGCAGGTTCCATTCTTTAGGAATGATTCCACTTGATGATCGGAGTCGCGAAAGCATTTTTCTAAGTAGCTGTATATTTTTCCAATAAAAATTTCAGATAAGCGAGGGGTTGGATGCTCGCTTGGGGTGCCGCTATTTTCTGCCTGTCGAAGCCATGGAGGGACGTTCTCACTCTGTTTCCAGCAAGATATAGACTCAATTTCGAGGGTCGAGCCCTCTGGCAAAGGACGGCCCTTAAAATAAAGTTTGATTTCTGATACTTCAGAGGTTACTGGGGTATGCCAATTGTTTTGTATTCCGAAAGCTAGATCGGAATAACCGATTGAAAAGTCGATCCAAGCGTTTCGTGCTGCATGCACCAGTTTCACATGATGATAATGTTCGCCGATCACATAACCGATTGCGAGATACCTGAGTGATGCCCATTCTGATATTTTAAAGCGAATGGATAATCCGTTTGCCGAGAATTTAATCGGAACTGCAAAGCGAATCTGATGATTTTCGCCATCACCAGAAAACAAAAAGCTCAGTCCGTTTTCCGTTGCGGTAGTGGTGGCGTTGCCTTTGAATAGCCGCGCGTCTAGAGGGCGTTCGCTTTCATTTTTCACGTCGTGCGTGAAGTGTAGACTGCTCTCTAGATCCCTGTCAGCGTTGTTGGCACTGACAGTCGGCGAGTGATAGTGAACTTCAGGCTCGGTTTTTCGGAATCTGGAGGTTATGTTTTTCAGTTTTTCAAGCATGAATTTATAGTAATCGTCAACGTAATGGAATGGGCTGATTCCCCATTTATGATTGTCCGCACCATATAAAAATTCGCGGGCAGGCTCAATGAGCTGGTTGGCAGGGAGGTCCAAAGCGATACGAGTGTACAGCCGTTGCAGAAAGTTGTTGGCAGTGCTTATTTGCTCTTTTCTGTAGATTGAGCTGTAATCGTCGCCCGATTGAGTTGTCGGGCTCCAGAATGTTTTATGAATAAACACGTCCTTCAGACGATCCATGGACTTGATGCGCGCTATGAACGTGCTCCAACCCTTTTCCCATAGGCTGTAGAACTCATCGGTGTGGGCCTTGACGATTATTCCATTCTCGGCGCTGGCATCGAGGCCGGTGCTGATCAACTCATTTGATAAAGTGAAAATTCCACCGTTGCCTTCGAGAACAATGTTGAATCTCTCATCAATCAAGTCGATTAACAGAATGTCAAAGTCCAAGTCTTTCAATGAAGTACTGAAGCTGTTCTGCAGGTCTGCCTTTACAATGCCAGCTTGAAATTTTGATTTGAGCGTATGGCTGTACTTGTCCGCTGTTGCCACAGGCGCGAACGCACTTGCGAACGAGCTGCGCGCGTAGTAAGCGGACAGCTCGAGGGCACTGTCCTTATCATAATTGAGTATGTCTCGGCTGACACAGCTGCCGAAAATTAAAATTTTAGCGCTCACCGATGCCGCCTGATGTTCGTGACCGAATACGACTCATTGATCGTTGGCCTTATTCATCAATGTGATTTCTTGTTGAATAATCGTGCCCATCGAAGTCTGTTTCTCCACTCGCTCACGAGCCGCTCTTGATAGTTTTGCAAACAGAGCAGGGGATTCGATAATTCGTGCAATTCCTTGCGCCATCAACTCAGCATTGTCAGCGAAGGCAAGCACACCGCAAGTCTCATCCACAAATTCTGGAATCGCCGTTACGCCGTTCGTCACAGGAATCAAGCCCGATGCCATTGCCTCATCACGCGACACGCCTTGAGCATCCATGCGGGTAGGGCAGAGGAAAAAACCATACTCTTTGTGCAGCGCTGCGATCTCCGCGTGTTTCATGAATCGTCTTTCAATCTTCACGTTCGAGAATTTCCGCAGCGGTGCCAAGGTTTCTTCAAACAGCACCCCATCGCCGATCATGTGGAATTCCAGTTCGGAGAAGTAGGGCTTCTCGGCCAGCAGTTCGATGGCTTTGACGCTCAGGTCGTTCGCGTATTTTGCTGATGCGTACGGTCGGATCGACAAAATTTTCTTACGCTGTTCCTCCGGCTTTTCGACGTAGGAGAACAGCTCGGTGTCGATCGGATTATGAATAATTTCGTACTGGCTTTCCGGCAGGCGGAAACCAAGATCTTCCATCACTTCTTCCGCAAAATAGCGTGAAACGAACACCAGCTTCAGGTTTGCAGGCATGGGTTGCAGCAGATTGCGCCAAAAGCTCATACGCTTGTCGCTGTCTAGCTTGCCAAGCGCCAATTGTTCGTCGGTAGTGAAGTTGTACTCGCGCCGCCACCACGGTTGGATTTCCGCGCCATGGACCCAAACGATCACCTTAGTGGTGTCGAGGTGGCGATGCAGTATTTCCCACATGTCTGGGTCCAGAAAGTGCACCAGGACAGTTTTGTAGGTTCCCGACTCAAGCACTTTCGACAAGGTTGCCTGAGAGCCTGTCATGACGTCGATGTTTTCAAATTCGTGATAGCTGACCGACTCATGTTTGCGCAGACGAAATACATCGACGTTGATGCCCTGCTCCCGATAGGCCTTGACGCGAGTGTGGACGAAACCATTGCGGTACAGATCGTCATAGGCCGGGTAATGGTTGGTCAGTAACAAGTATTCGGATTTGCCGAGCATTTCCGTTGGCTGAAGATCACGATGCCCCAGAACCAGCGCCTTGATGTCCGCGCAGCCGTTTGCATAGGCGCGGATACCCAGGCGAATGAAGGCGGTTTCTGGCGGGATGTCGCTGGTCTGGTTGCGATTGGCGTGCTGCATGACGTGACTAATGCGTTGTTTCTGAGCATCAAGGAATAAAATGACCAACTGGATATTCAGGCCGGGGGTCGCGTCAAGGAACAGTTCGAGCTGCTCTCCCTTTGCCACCTCGTCGACAGACAGCTCCTGCTTGGCGTAATGGTATTCATGCTTGCCGTCGGCGAGTGAAGAAGTGATCTGCCAGGAATCCGTGTCGATGTGTTCTTTCAATTGCTTGCTGCGAATCGGTCCGAACATCTCCGCCAGTTCACGACCGCAGATTTCCGCGCAGGTATGGCTGACTTCCAAGGGCATGATTGCTTCGGCATGGCGTTGCAGCTCACCAATACTGATACCGGTATACAGATCGAGATCGTTAACTAACCCAATTACGTCCTGCTCGTTGGCGCCTGACCCGTTTCTGCAGTAGTTGAACGCATCGATCGCCAATGAGTACTCGTATTCGTAGTTCAGCGTCGGAAGCTGTTCCAGCCACTCGCCGGCTGTTTGCTCGGCGATCAACGCCGTTTTGATCAGGGCGGCCCGTGCGGCGATATGGCTTGGGCTGCGATAGGCCTGACCCGGATTTTGCAGATGGATACCCTGCTCGTCGCTAACATAATGGGCCACTTTGCCTATCACTTGAGCCTGGTTGTAACGTGTCGCCAAGGCCAAATCGAGCAGGTAGTTCGGGCCGTAATAATCTTCGCCGACCATCGCTGCGAATAATGGCGCATCGTCGGCGAGTTCGCCCAGGCTGATTTTTTCCAGTTGCTTGCGGGAGATCAGGTTAACGCGTGGATCCTTAACTTCGGATTTGGCGATCTTGTCGTCAACGACCACGTGCATGTTCACATTGGTATAACGCTGGCGTTGCAGTTGCTGGAGCAATGCTTCGAGTTCGGCACTGTCGGCGGCGCTGGCGATGACGCAGATGCGCGGCAGATTGTCCTCCAGGGTTTTGCCGGTCACCTTGCTCATTACGTAACCTAGACGGTGCGCATAGGTGTGTTCCTGCATCACTTTGCGCAGGGCCGCCAGGCGTAGTTTGTCGCAGTCTCGCTCGTTGCCGGCCAAGGTATTCAAGCGCCGCAGCATTTCCGGGCCGCTGTCGGTGGTGATCACCAGGTCGCCAAACAGCAGGCGCATGCCGCGCGAGAAGTTACTGACCGTGACGGTGTTGGAGCCTAGCAACTCGAACACCCTGCGGGCGAACATTGACTGCGACTGTTTGATCGAGTTGAGGTTGATCGCGTAGCGATAGCCTTTGTAGGCCAGGTCGATTTGCTCAAAATTCAGCGTACCGACGATGTACGGCTGATATTGCGCAGGAAACTGATAGTTGGCGTCGTTCTTGCCGAAGTTTCGGTCAAAGATTTCCAGTGGACGAAAACGAGGCAGTTCGCTGACAAAATTGCCCAGGTCACGGGTGCGCTCGGGGTATCGAGCATAATAGGCACCCGCAAAGCAGAACGCATCTTTGCGCTCGTACAGTTCAACCGGGTTGTGTACGGCGGGCTGGCAGGCGAACGGCAGCAGGTAGACCTGTTCATGGCCCAGCGCGCCTTTGTAGCGATGAATGCAGTCGATGTCGCTGGTAAACACGAAATCGAACTGTTTGGCGGTAGAAAGAAACGTCTCGAAGTGGACCGGGTCTTCTTTATTCCAGAAGACGGAAGGCACGTTGTGCCCTTTGCACCAGATCAGGATGTCTTGCAGCTCATGGCTGTTGTGGCCGACCTTGCTGCCCCACAAAGCATCCTTGCCGCGCCAGGCAGACTCGATAAACAGCAGTTCTGGCTGGAACTGTTCCAGTTGCGTCTGCCAGTCTTCCGGTGTCAGTTGCAACAGGTTGCACTCATGGCGGTACGAGCCGTAGGTGAACTCGTCCATGATGCAGGCAACCTTCAATGCCGTTGCGTTGTCCTGCTTCGGATTAAGCAGAACGTGGCGCACATGTTCGGTGTCCTCAAGTGCGGCGGGCAGGGCGGTGTGTTGTGGTGCGGGCAGTGTTGCTATCCGACCGTCGAAGCCGATAGCTTTCGGCGTGGTGTCGTTACGGGTTTTGCCGGCCTGGCGATATAACTTGAACAGTGTACCTGGCAGCCGTACGAACCCACCCAGCGAGCTGGCGCTGGCCTTTAATTGATATCCCAGTTGATAGGTGATACTTGAGCGAGTTTTGATCAGGCGCTGCTCGGCCAGATGACGCTTGGCGTTGGCACGATGCAGGTTGTCGCTGAGCTCTTCGATTTTCTGCCGCTGGGCGGTTGTTTGCTCAAGCAGTTTTTCCACGTTGGCTTTCAAGCGTGGGATTTGCGTACCCGCGACTTCGCGATATTTCTGGTTGGCGGCTTCGCGGCTGGATATTTCCATTTGAACCCGAAGCTGCAGTTCGGCGTTCTGCTTGCGGAGCTCTTCCAAGGCTGCAGGATGCTGATTCAGCTCCGCCATGGCAGAAGTCTGTTGCTCCAGAACTGCTGCAAGTTCCTCTCGTTGCAACAGGGCTTCCTGAGCCTGGTGCTCAAGTTCGTTGAGCGTCAATTCCAGTTGCTGCCTGGCCGCCCGTTCGGTTTCGAACTGGGCGTTGAGATCCTGTGTTTCGCGCTCATGACGCTGGGTTAGGTCATCAACCTGCATCAGCAACGTATCGATGTCCTGCTCCAGACGCGTCTGAATGGCTTCGTGTGCATGTCGTTGTTGTTCGGCATCGTGAATGGCGCTGATTCGTGCGTTCTCGGCCTGATGGCGGCCGGATTGCTCCTCGGCTACTTGCTCGCGTAACAGTGCGTTCTGGGCGGTTAGCGTCTGAACTTCCTGCTTGAGAAGTTGCACGTGTTCGGTGGCTGCGCGGTATTTTTCATTGGCGTCCTCCAAGCGTGACTTGATATCGGCCAGCTTGGAAAGGCTCGCTTCCTGCGCGAGGTTCTGTTTTGTCAGTTCCTCAACTTTTGGCGCCAGTAGCTTGAGTTCGACGATTTGCTCAGTGGCTGCGCGGTATTTTTTATTCGCTTCCTCCAGATGTAGCTTGATATCGGCCTGCTCGGACAGAAGGGCTTCCTGCGCCCGGTTCTGTTTTGTCAGTTCCTCGACTCTTTGCGCCTGTACCTTGAGTTCGGCGATTTGCTCGGTAGCAGCCCGGTACTTCCTGTTGGCTTCAGCCAGGTTCTTGCTCGTGCTGGACAGGCTGTCCTGCAAGTTGCGCTCGATGGCTTCGAAGGCTTTTTCCAGGTTTCGGATCTGGGCCATATCCAACTGCGCTTCGCGAGGAGCCGTCGCATCGCTTTTCTTGATCGCGACCATGCCTAGCCACTTGCCCAGCACTTTGATATCGGTGATTTGCAAGTATTCATTCAACAACCGGAAAGGCTCAAGCAGATAGAAGGTGTGCTTGTGGTCGATGAAGTCATTCACACCAAATGGCACGGTGATAATGAGTCGCCCCTCGGGCTTGAGCAGCGCTGCGGCTTTCTCCACAAACATCTCCGGACGAACCAGATGCTCCAGCACTTCGCTGATGACGATGGTGTCAGGCGCTGTTTCGGTAGTATCCAGCGAGAGAAAGTCAGCATTCACATAGCAGATCTTGGCCTGCACATGAGTCGGCTCGGCTGCTAGGTATGACTTGGCTTCCTCAATGGCTTGAGGGCTGGTGTCGACGCCAACGACTTCGCAGCCTTCGCGGGCCAGCAATAGCGGTACTATGCCCTGTGAGCAACCGACGTCGAGCACTTTCTTTCCCGCGACCTGCGCACAGATCCAGTGAATGCGCGCCTGGGTTTCGCGCATGAAATGCTCGCCCAACTTCCCGTAGTAAGCCTCCATGACACGGTCGTGAATGTCTGCCAGTGCCGTAGGGCCTTCCGGCTGCGGGGGGAGTTGAACGCTATTCATCTTTCTAATTCCCTTCTCAAGCTGCAAACACGCCAGCGGCGTCGATCACAACGGCCTCGTCACGCATCTTGGCCATTGTTGTGAATTCACGGTGCTTGACCAGCAACACGTGGACATGAGCGCTGTCCAGCGCGTGGGCAACACCCACGAATTGGTGCATGTTCAAGTCTTCGGGCAACTCTTCAATGTTGGGCTCAATCAACAGCAACTCCACACCCAGCTCATCGCCTAACTGCCGAGCAATATTAAGAGACGGACTTTCCCGTAAATCGTCGATGTCCGGTTTGAATGCCAAGCCATAACAAGCGATACGAATGTCGCGAGCGGATTTGGCTGGATGACGGAGCAAGTAATCGGCTACGGCCAATTTTACTTGTTGAATAACCCATCGCGGCTTCTCGTCGTTGACCTCGCGGGCGCTGCGGATCAAGCGTGCCAGCTCGGGAGTCTTGCTGACGATAAACCACGGATCGACTGCTATGCAGTGCCCCCCCACGCCGGGGCCGGGCTGCAGGATATTGACTCGTGGATGGTGGTTGGCCAGGCGAATCAGTTCCCAAGGGTCGATCTTCAATTCGGCGCAGATCATCGACAGTTCATTGGCGAACGCGATATTGACATCACGAAAGCTGTTCTCGGTGAGCTTGCACATCTCGGCCGTCCGGGTGTCGGTGATGATGCATTCGCCTTCGACAAAGGTCTGGTAGAGACGGACTGCGGCTTGTGAGCACTTGGGTGTCATCCCGCCGATGATGCGGTCGTTGGCCACCAGTTCGCGCAGGACGTGGCCGGGCAGCACACGTTCGGGGCAATGAGCGATGCGGATATCGGAATCTTCGCCGTGCGTGGTGGGAAAGGTCAGGTCCGGGCGTGCTTCGGCAAGCCACTCGGCCATGCGCTCGGTCGCTCCTACCGGGGAGGTCGATTCCAGGATAACCAGATCGTTTTTTTTCAGCACCTTGGCAATCGATTTGCTGGCCGCTTCGATGTAACCCAGGTCCGGCTCGTGGTTTTCCTTGAACGGAGTCGGTACGGCAATCAAAAACGCATCGGCGGGCTCGGGGACGGTAGTCGCCCGCAGAAAGCCTTCGGTGACCGCTGCGTGAACCAGCATGTCCAGTTCGGGTTCGACAATATGAATCTCGCCGCGGTTGATGATGTCAACGGCGCGCTTATTGACATCGACACCAATCACTTGCTTCTTGCGCGAGGCAAAAATTGCCGCTGTAGGCAGGCCGATATAGCCGAGCCCAATGACAGACACACGTGGAAAATTCATGCAGCAGTCTCGTTTTGTTGAACGACCAGAACCATCAGTGCCTCACGAATTTGGGCACATGCCGTGCCGTCGCCGTAGGGGTTGTGAGCGAAGCTCATCTGTTGGTACGTCGCTTCATTGCTCAGCAGTTCGCTAAGCTGATGCGTAATTGACTCGACTTCCGTCCCTACCAGCTTGACCGTGCCGGCATCCACGGCCTCGGGGCGCTCGGTAGTGTCACGCATTACCAGGACAGGTTTGCCCAGCGCCGGGGCTTCTTCCTGGATGCCTCCAGAATCCGTGAGGATCAGGTACGAGCGGGTCATCAGATACACGAATGGCAAATAATCCAGCGGCTCGATCAGGTGTACGTTGCCAATATCTGCCAGCAGCCGTTGCACGGGCTCGCGAACGTTCGGGTTCAAATGCACGGGATAAACAAACTCGACATCTGGAAATTTCCGGGCGGTGTTGGCCAGCGCCTGGCAAATGCGCTCGAAGCCGCCACCAAAATTTTCACGCCGATGCCCTGTGATCAATACCATGCGGTTGTCTGGGGGCAGGAACGCAAACTGCTCATCAAATTGCCCCAGCAGCGCCGAGGCCGGGTTGTTCAGGCGCTCGACCACGCTGAGCAGCGCGTCAATCACCGTATTGCCGGTAACGAAAATGGCCGAGGAGGCAATTCCTTCCTTCAGCAGGTTTTGACGCGAAGTCTCGGTGGGCGCGAAGTGAAGCTTCGCCAGACTGCCTGTCAGGCGTCGATTGCCTTCTTCCGGCCAGGGAGAATAGAGATCGTTGGTGCGCAGGCCTGCTTCGACGTGGGCAATCGGGATCTGCTGGTAATAGGCGGCGAGGCTGGCGGCGAAAGTCGTTGCGGTGTCCCCGTGGACAAGGACCACGTCGGGCTTGAATTCTTCAAGGATGGATTTGAGACCTTGAATGACCGCGGTCGTCACGTCGGTCAATGTCTGCCCAGGTTTCATGAGGTTCAAGTCAAAATCCGGCGTCAGATCGAACAGTTCAAGTACCTGATCGAGCATCTCGCGGTGCTGGGCGGTGACACAGACTTTGGAGTCGAAACGATGGTCGTTTGCCAGCTGGAGTACCAAGGGAGCCATTTTTATGGCTTCGGGCCGGGTTCCGAAAATAGACAGGGTCTTGAGGGGCATATTGAACACTTCTTGACAGTACAACGGTGTACCGATGTCAGGATGCGATGCTTGGGCAGGCGATCAGATATCCATTCCAAAGGTAGACGGGCGAATACGGCACACCGCAATACGCTACGGTGCGTTGGCTTGCGTATGGGGAGAAGACGAGAGGTGTGGCTTTAGCGCACTCCGTGGCCATGAAAATTCTCCAGTACTCTCGGAATCGCCTACATTCAGTGTGGGAGAATTCCAAGCAGCGAAAGGATACCATTTCATGCATTGTGTGCCATCTAGTAAAATTCATGTTATTTCACTTGACAGGCCTTTGGTGGGGAGCAGGCCAGCCCCTGTGAGCGGGGCAGGGTCACATAAATTCCCGGCGAGCGCTTCACGTGGGCTGTTTGGGAGCCCCGTCACGCCTGAAAGCTTATGCCATTGCGAAAAATGAAGTTACAAATGCCATTAGGCGTACGGAAAGCTTATCGCGGTGGTGGACACGGCTAGCGTCGCTATTGAAAATTGAGCCGTCAACCCGCCAGCATCGGGTAAGTAAACAGGGCGAAATGCAGCAGGTTGAGGCCGAAATGTGTGGCTATCGCCGCGCCCAGGCCGCCAAACCGATAAGCCAGGCCGTAACCGATCCCGGCCAGCCCCGACAGCAATACCCACTGCCAGCCGGCACCGGCATGTACCAGGCCGAACAGCAGCGAGGCCAGCAGCAATGCGAGGTTGTCGCCATGGCGCAGATGTTCGAAGCGTCGGCTCAGGCCGCCCTGGATGTAGCCACGAAACAGTGCTTCCTCGACCAAGGTCACCACTAAAAGATTGTTGAGCACCCAGATCCAGGCCTGGTCCGGCCATTTCGGTGCCCAATGGATCATGCCCAGCAACATGGCCCCGCCCAAGGCCATTATCGCGCTTAGCGCAAGCCCCAGCGCCGTGCCGTAGACAGCGCCACGAAACGAGCGGCGGCCAACGATCCAGGGGCACGCCAGCAACAGCCAGAAACCGATCAGGGGCTTGTCCTGGTTCAGATACATCGCAAATCGCACGGCGTCATCGCTCAAACGTTGCGCCGCGATCGCCCGGCCGTTGAAGAAACCCGGCATCCAATGCAATGCCAACGCGACCGCCAGGACGATGAACAGGCAATGCCCGAGAAACTGCCCGACCGGCGTCTGCCGCTGGCGAACCGCGTACCCGGCGAACAGCAGCAGCGCGACCGAGATGATGGCAGTCCAGGCCAGATGGCCGTACGCGAGGGCCAGGCCATAACCGATCGAGAGAAGGGCCAGGTACGGCCAGGGTAGGGCGGGCATAAACGTCCTTGAGGGAAAATTCTGCAATGAGAGGCTATCAGGGGCGGGAGTTTATAAGCAGATGAGTACAAAAACATCGACTTTGAAGTAACGGAATTTTCGTAGGGGGCGATTTCTCGCCCAAATGTTCGGAGGCCATGCCTGGCGCGCTTGATATCACAGTCTTGCCATATGGAGCTTCGTCGGCAGCATCCACAACTGTCAACTCTGACAGTTTCGATGCACGAGAAAAGCATGCTTACTTCAGCCAAGAGAGAACCATGCCGGCGCGGTGTTGCCAGTCAAGCATCGCCTGGATTTCCGGCAATGTCAGCTGGGACGGCAATGGACGCTTTTGCGCAATGGAAACTCCAAGCTCAGCGGAGATTAAATATGAACAGCACCGACGAAGCGGGTCCCTTTCTTCCACGCCACAGCGCTGAACGTGGGAGAGGCGTACCGAAGATTCAGGAAACCATTGCGACATTGGTTGCAGACCCGACACAACCTCGTAACCTTCATAACCCAGGGAAAACTTATTGCGAGGTATGGTTAACGTGGGATCCTCCTGTCGATTCCTCGGATCTGCTTGGCTACGAAATTAGCTGCCCCGGTCGGGAACTGGTCAATACTACGTTATGTGAATACATTGATAGGGGCCTGACACCAGAGGTTGAATACGTTTATCAAGTCACGCCATACAGAGGTGACGGCAATCCACCAGGGACCCCGCATTCCATTCTTGTTGTGACCCGCGATAGAGTGCCTCCTACCAAGCCGAGGGCGTTCAAGGCTAGTGGAGTGACACACAATAGTGCAGAACTCAGTTGGGGGGCATCAGAGAGCCACAGCGGCGAAATTTTTTACCTGATTTATCTCAATGGCGTCCTCAGAGCAGAGACCAAACAGCTGACTTACACAATTTCTTGTCTCAAGGATCTTGCTGTCTACCACGTTCGAATAGGGGCGGTTATCAAGACTGGAACAAAGCGTGCTTCCAGGTTCGCCTCCTTGGAATTTAAGACGTTGTTGCGTCCACCTATACTGAAATTCAGCCAACGTAACGGAGTCGGCAGGCTGGCGTGGGCTCCATACTACTGGAATTTTCCGTCGCATGAGGGGACCATAAGCGGCCACGCCTTTAGTACAGGTCCGGGTCGTTTGAGTTTCAAGTTCAAACTGGCGGAGGTAACCTCAGGCCCCGTCCCGTTGCATTTAGAGTTTTCGGTTCGTGCCAAGCTGGGTGATAATTATTCCGAAGCGAGTAATTTGGAAGCAGTGGTCGACGACATTCTTCCCCCGAATCAGCCCGGGATCCCAGTGTTGAGTAATATAACGGACACTTCGGCGACGCTGGCGTGGGCACCGTCGAGCGATAATAAAGGTGTAACTGCTTACAAGATACGCTGCAATCTGGTAACTAAGAACGTATCGCTCACGACAACAACATTCACCCAACTGAAACGCGGTGTCTGGTACCTCGCCACCGTGCGTGCGGAGGATGAGGCTGGAAACGTCTCCGTTCCAAGTGAGGTTTGGTTCCAGACCACTGGGGTGGCGTCCAAGCCCCGCCCAACGCCGCCGATCGACATAAATATCGTTCACACGTCGTCAACTTCAGTTGAAATCAACTGGTCATTCGAGCATGCAGGAACCGGGGTTCTGGGTGTGGTCATCAAAGTTGATGACGAATATCTGGATCCGGTTCTGGAGCCTCACTATCAAAAGCAACTGGAAAATTTAGTTCCGGGGACTGAGTATTCAATCACGCTGATTACTCTAAATTGGTTAAATGGACAATTCTCCGAGCCCACTACTCTTACCTTTGAGCAGACGGACACTGCACCGCCGAGCGTTCCGGGCAGGTTACGGATTATTTCTTCAACCCCCGATTCAGCTACGCTGGCCTGGGATGAATCAACGGACGATATCGGTATGTATGGATATGTCATCTACAACAATCATGAATATGTCGACAGTACAACGCTTGGTCAGTACACCGCCGTCGATCTGGTACCCGGTTTCCATTTATTTGAAGTCGTGGCCGTGGATGCTTTTGGTAATACCTCCGAGCCAGCATTAGTTGGCAAAATCATTGGTGGTCCTGAAGACGTCACTCCGCCCAGTGTGCCGCGCAACTTTCGTGTAACTTTTTCAGCGCCTGCATTGGCCGTCCTGACGTGGGAGGAATCAACAGACGACGTCTGCATGTGGGGTTATGCCGTCTACCTCGACAAGGTGCTCCTCGATACTCAGCGCGGTACTTACCGGCAATACCATCCTTTATCTGCTGGCGTTCACCTATTCGAGGTTCGCGCCTTGGATATTTTTGGGAACGCCTCTGAGCCGGCATCGGTGCAAACCCACACTTGAACTTGACTTCAAGTTACCCGGAAATTTTCAACCCGCGACTGAGCTAGCGAAAATTGTGCCAAAGGTAATCTGGCCTGTTCGGTGAAGTTATAGCAGCAGTTGGGGCGACGGATTCCGTCGGTCGGATTCCAAGGAAGGCAGCTTATTAAAACCTGGCTGCCTTCCGGATTTCGTCAGGAATCTTTCACGCTCCCAACATTTGCCTTAGGACAAAATGCAGGATCCCGCCAGCCTTGAAGTATTCCACTTCGTTCAAGGTGTCGATCCGGCACAACACTTCAATCCGCTCCTGGCTGCCATCCTCGCGGGTCATGACCACCGGCAGGTTCATGCGCGGCGTCAGCTCGGTATCGCTCAGCCCGAGGATATCAAGGGTCTCCCTGCCAGTGAGGTTCAGGCTCTTGCGATTCTGATCGAGCTTGAATTGCAGCGGCAGCACGCCCATGCCCACCAGATTGGAGCGGTGGATGCGTTCGAAGCTTTCGGCGATCACGGCCTTCACGCCCAGCAGGTTGGTACCCTTGGCCGCCCAGTCCCGGCTCGAACCGGTGCCATATTCCTGCCCGGCAATGACCACCAGGGGCGTGCCGGTGGCCTGGTACAACATGGCCGCATCGTAGATCGACATTCTTTCGCCGTTGGGGATATAGATCGTATTGCCGCCTTCTTCGCCGCCGAGCATCTCGTTGCGGATACGGATATTGGCGAAGGTGCCGCGCATCATCACCTGGTGATTGCCCCGTCGCGAGCCGTAGGAGTTGAAGTCCCGCGGTTCCACGCCTTGTTCGCGCAAGTAACGGCCGGCAGGGCTGTCTGTCTTGATATTGCCGGCTGGCGAGATATGGTCGGTGGTCACCGAGTCTCCGAGCAGCGCAAGGACGCGCGCGCCCTCGACATTCCTGACCACCGGTGGCGGCCCGCCGATGTCGTCGAAGAATGGCGGATGCTGGATGTAGGTCGAGTCGTCTTGCCATACATAAGTAGCCGCCTGCGGCACTTCGATGGCTTGCCACTGTTCGTCACCGGCGAACACGGCGGCGTATTCCTTGTGGAACATGCTGGTGTCGACCTGGGCCACGGCGTCGGCTACTTCCTTGCTGCTCGGCCAGATGTCGCGCAGGTAGACCGGATTGCCGTCCCGGTCGTTGCCCAGCGGTTCGCTGCTGATATCGATGCGCACGGTGCCGGCCAGGGCGTAGGCGACCACCAATGGCGGCGAGGCCAGCCAGTTGGTTTTCACCAGTGGATGCACCCGGCCCTCGAAGTTGCGGTTACCCGACAGCACCGAAGCCACGGTCAGGTCGGCTTTCTGGATGGCTTTTTCGATGGGGTCGGGCAGAGGGCCGGAGTTGCCGATACAGGTTGTGCAGCCGTAGCCCACCAGGTCGAAGCCGAGCTTGTCGAGATACTCGGTCAGGCCCGCGGCGTTGTAGTAGTCGGTCACCACCTTGGAGCCAGGCGCCAGGGAGCTCTTGACCCAGGGCTTGCGCGTCAGGCCTTTTTCCACGGCTTTTTTTGCCACCAGCCCGGCGGCCATCATCACGCTGGGGTTGGAGGTGTTGGTGCAAGAGGTGATGGCGGCAATCACCACCGCGCCGTTTTTCAGGCGATGGGTCTGGCCTTCGAATTCGTACTCGGCTTCCCCTACCTGATCGGCATTGCCTACCGCGACGCCTCCGCCGCCTTCGCTTTCCAGGCGGCCCTCGTCCTTGCTGGTGGGTTTGATCTGCAAGCCGAGGAAATCACTGAAGGCTTGGCCGACATTCGGCAGCGAGACCCGATCCTGGGGACGCTTGGGGCCGGCGAGACTGGCCTCGACGCTGCCCATGTCCAGTTCCAGCGTATCGGTGAACACCGGTTCCTGGCCGGGCAGACGCCAGAGGCCCTGGGCCTTGCAATAGGCTTCCACCAGTTTCACGGTTTCCGCGGGGCGCCCGGACAGGCGCAAGTAATCCAGCGTTACATCGTCCACCGGGAAGAAACCGCACGTGGCGCCGTATTCCGGGGCCATGTTGGCGATGGTGGCGCGGTCGGCCAGGGGCAGGTCGGCGAGACCGTCGCCATAAAACTCGACGAATTTGCCCACCACACCCTTCTTGCGCAGCATCTGCGTGACGGTCAACACCAGGTCGGTCGCGGTGATACCTTCGCGCAGCTTGCCGGTGAGCTTGAAGCCGACAACCTCGGGGATCAGCATCGATACCGGTTGGCCGAGCATCGCCGCTTCCGCCTCGATCCCGCCGACGCCCCAGCCGAGCACGCCGAGGCCATTGATCATGGTGGTGTGAGAGTCGGTGCCGACCAGCGTGTCCGGGAAGGCGTAGGTGCGGCCGTCTTCCTCTTTGGTCCAGACGGTGCGACCGAGGTATTCGAGGTTCACCTGATGGCAGATGCCGGTGCCCGGTGGCACCACGCTGAAGTTGTCGAAGGCACTCTGGCCCCAGCGCAGGAAGGCATAACGTTCGCCGTTGCGCTGCATTTCGATGTCGACGTTCTGCTCGAAGGCCTGGCGGCTGGCGAACTTGTCCACCATCACCGAGTGGTCGATCACCAGGTCGACCGGTGACAACGGATTGATTCGCTGGGGATCGCCTCCGGCCTTTTCCACGGCGGCGCGCATGGCGGCCAGGTCGACCACGGCGGGCACGCCGGTAAAGTCCTGCATCAGCACCCGTGCCGGGCGATACTGGATTTCGCGGTCGGAGCGGCGCTCCTTGAGCCAACCGGCCAGGGCCTTGAGATCGGCGCCGGTGACGGTTTTTTCATCTTCCCAGCGCAGCAGGTTTTCCAGCAGTACCTTGAGGGACATTGGCAGTTTATCCAGATCACCGAGGCTTCGCGCGGCGTCCGGCAAGCTGAAATAGTGATAAGTCCTGGCGTCGACTTGCAATGTTTTAAGGGTTTTCAGGCTATCGAGGGACGGCATTGAAATCACTCCTTTGAGTCCGCACGGCTACGGACTGACGGAACGGACAGAGCCTTTAACCTAGCCCTGTTTTGAGCGTATGACTAATCACTGGACTCTATGGACAGGTTCGCGGTTCCGAACTCCGCTATCATGCGGCGGTTTTCGTGACAGGCTTTGCTACGGAGTTTCAATGAACACGCTTTTTATGCACTGCCGACCGGGCTTCGAAGGCGAGGTCTGTTCCGAGATCGCCGAACATGCCGCGCGGCTGAACGTGGCCGGCTACGCCAAGGCCAAGCCGGCCAGCGCCTGCGCCGAATTCGTCTGCACTGAAGAAGACGGCGCCGAGCGGCTGATGCGTGGACAGCGCTTTGCCGAGCTGATTTTTCCGCGCCAATGGGCGCGTGGCTCGTTCATCGAGTTGCCGGAGACTGACCGCATCAGCGTCATCCTCGCCCATCTGGCGGCTTTCCCGACGTGCGGCAGCCTGTGGCTGGAAGTGGTCGATACCAACGACGGCAAAGAGCTGTCGAACTTCTGCAAGAAATTCGAAGGTCCGTTGCGCAAGGCCTTGAGTGGCGCCGGCAAGCTGGTGGACGACCCGCACAAGCCGCGCCTGCTGCTGACGTTCAAGAGTGGCCGCGAAGTGTTCCTTGGCCTGGCGGAAGCCGACAATTCGGCAATGTGGCCGATGGGTATTCCGCGGCTTAAATTTCCTCGGGAAGCGCCGAGCCGCTCGACCCTCAAACTCGAAGAGGCCTGGCACCATTTCATCCCCCGTGACCAATGGGACGAGCGGCTGCACAGCGACATGACCGGCGTGGACCTCGGCGCCGCGCCAGGTGGCTGGACCTGGCAATTGGTCAACCGGGGCATGCTGGTGACGGCCATCGACAACGGTCCGATGGCTGAAAGCCTGATGGACACCGGCCTGGTGCAGCACTTGATGGCGGACGGCTTCACGTTCAAGCCCAAGCAGCCGGTGGACTGGATGGTCTGTGACATCGTCGAAAAACCCGCGCGCAATGCGGCGATGCTGGAAGAGTGGATTGGCGAGGGGCATTGCCGTGAGGCGGTGGTCAACTTGAAACTGCCGATGAAGCAGCGTTACGCCGAGGTGAAGCGTCTGCTCGAACGCATCGCCGAGGGTTTCAAGGCCCGGGGTATCAAGGTAGAGATTGGCTGCAAGCAGCTGTATCACGACCGTGAGGAAGTGACGTGCCATCTGCGGCGGCTGGATAGCAGGAAGCCGAAGTCTCGCTAAAGCCAAAGAGCTAGCCTTTGTGGCGAGGGAGCTTGCTCCCGCTGGGTTGCGAAGCGACCCCAATGCCCTGTCGGATTCCAAGAGCGACGACTGCTGCGCAGCCGAGCGGGAGCAAGCTCCCTCGCCACAGTTGGATGCGCATTTGTTAAGAGCGCCGACATTGCGCGACAATAGCGGCCAGTTTCAGGAGTAGAACATGAGTGAAATGAACGAAACGCCGGTCGACGGCACGCTGGACGCCACCGGCCTCAACTGTCCGGAGCCGGTGATGATGCTGCATCAGCATATCCGTGACCTGGCCCCCGGCGGACTGCTGAAAGTCATTGCCACCGACCCGTCGACGCGCCGTGATATCCCCAAGTTTTGCGTGTTTCTCGATCACGAACTGGTCAGCCAGGATGAAGTGGACGGCACCTACCGCTACTGGATCCGCAAGAAGCTCGCCTAACCCGTCGAGCGACTGAGGCGAATCTGCCCGCGGGCACTGCGCGTCAGTCGGATCGACAGCATCAACGCCGCGCAGCTTAATCCCACGATCAAACCCTGCCACAATCCGCTTGGGCCGCTGGCGGTGCCGAGCCAGTCGGTCAGGCCCAGGGCGTAACCCACCGGCAAGCCGATGCCCCAGTAAGCGAAGAGCGTCAGGATCATCGTCACCTGGGTGTCCTGGTAACCGCGCAACGCGCCCGCCGCCGTGACCTGGATGGCATCGGAAAACTGAAACAGCGCCGCGTAGACGATCAGCATCGATGCCACTTCGATCACCACGGGGTCAGCGGTATAGATCGCCGCGATAGGCCCACGCAACGCGAACATCAGGCTCGCCGACAGGCAGGCGTACGCCAGGGCCGTGGCCATGCCGACACCCGCCGCAAAGCGCGCTTCTCGAGGCTGGCTACGCCCCAGCGCCTGGCCGACCCGTACGGTCACGGCCATGCCCAGGGAATAGGGGATCATGAACACCAGCGAGCTGAAATTCAGGGCGATCTGGTGTCCGGCCACCACCGTGGCACCGAGGCTGCCGATCAGCAGGGCGATGACCGCGAAGATGCTCGATTCGGCAAACACCGCGATGCCGATCGGCAGGCCGATGCCGAGCAGGCGCTTGATGACCGACCATTGCGGCCAGTCGAAGCGGCTGAACAGCTGACTCGATTGATAGATCGGGCCCCAGCGTGTCCAGGCGGCCATGCCCGCCGCCATGAACCACATCACGATGGCCGTGGCCCAGCCGCAGCCGACACCGCCCATGGCGGGGACGCCCAGGTGTCCATAGATGAAGATGTAGTTGAGCGGAATGTTCAGGGCCAGCCCGCACAGCCCCAGCACCATCGCCGGTCGCGTACGCCCCAGGCCGTCGCTGAAGCAGCGCAGCACGTAATAGAGCGCCACCGCCGGGAGGCCGCTGCCGATGCCGCGCAGGTATTCCATGCAAGGGCCGATCAGTTCGGGATCGACTTTCATGACATGCAGGATCGGTTCGGCGCTGAGCAGCGCCAACGTTGCGATCAGCCCCACCGCGAGTGCCAGCCACAATGCCTGACGCACCAATGGACCGATCTGTTCAAACGTACCGGCACCGAAACGCTGGGCCACCTTCGGCGTGGTAGCCAACAGCGTGCCGGTCATCAACAGGAATACCGGAACCCAGATCGAGTTGCCCAGCGCCACCGCCGCGAGATCCCGCGGCCCGACCCGGCCGGCCATCACCGCGTCGACAAAGCCCATGGCGGTGGTCGCCAATTGCGCCACCATGATCGGCAGGGCCAGGGCCAGTAGGGTCTTTAGCTCCAGGCGCACCCGGGCCGGGCGGGAGAGAGTGGTGGCGGTGTCGATCGCAGGATTCACAGGGCAAGCATCCGAAAATATTAAGCGCAAGGCGGCGAATTCTACGCCTTGACGCATCGGTCAGGAAAAAACCTGTGTTGGGGATTTGTAATCGGGCAGTACGGCAGCTTTCGTGGCGAGGGAGCTTGCTCCCGCTCGGCTGCGCAGCAGTCGCTGGCATTTGGGCCCGCTTCGCAGGCCAGCGGGAGCAAGCTCCCTCGCCACAATGGTACTGCTCGCTCCTGGTAATGCGCGAAGCAACCGGAACGCCTACACTGCCCATCCCGCCAAAGGAGCTTTGCCATGCTGATCGTTGCCGACGAAAACATTCCCCTGCTCGATGCGTTTTTTCAAGGTTTTGGTGAAATCCGCCGGGTGCCGGGGCGGGGCATCGACCGGGCGTTGGTCGAGCAGGCTGACGTGCTGCTGGTGCGTTCGGTCAGCCAGGTCAATCGGGCGCTGCTGGAAGGCAGCAAGGTGCGTTTTGTCGGCACCTGCACCATCGGCACCGATCACCTGGACCTGGAATATTTCGCCGAAGCCGGCATCCGCTGGGCCAGTGCCCCGGGCTGTAACGCCCGCGGTGTGGTGGACTATGTGCTGGGCAGTCTCATGACCCTGGCGGAAATCGAAGGCGCGAATCTTGCGCAGCGCACCTTTGGCGTCGTCGGCGCGGGGCAGGTGGGCGGGCGATTGATCAAGGTACTCAAAGACCTGGGCTGGGTCGTGAAAGTCTGTGATCCGCCGCGTCAGGCTGCCGAAGGCGGCGATTATCTGAGCCTGGAGCAGATTATCGAGCAGTGCGATGTGATCAGCCTGCACACACCCCTGACCCGCGATGGCGAGCAACCGACCTGGCACCTTTTCGACGAGCAACGATTGAACAACCTCAAGCCGGGGACCTGGTTGATCAACGCCGCGCGCGGCCCGGTCATCGACAACACGGCGCTGCGCGAGGTGCTGCTGGAGCGTGAAGATCTGCAAGCGGTGCTGGATGTCTGGGAGCGGGAGCCGACAGTCGACGTCGATCTGGCCGACCTCTGCGTGATCGCCACTCCGCACATCGCCGGCTATAGCCTTGACGGTCGCCAGCGTGGCACGGCGCAGATTTATGAAGCCTTGTGCGGATTCCTGCAGCGGCCGGTGGAAGTCAGCCTGGCCGAGCTGTTGCCACGGCCGTGGCTCGCCGGCCTCACGCTGGATGCCGCCACCGACCCGGCCTGGGCCCTGGCGGCGTTGTGCCGGAGCGTTTACGACCCGCGCCGTGACGATGCGGACTTTCGCCGCAGCCTTATCGGCACCGACAGCGAGCAACGTAGCGCCTTTGATGCCTTGCGCAAGCATTATCCGCCACGCCGGGAAATCGACAGCTTGAAGGTGCGGATCGAAGGGCAATCGCCGACGTTGGAAAATATCGTGGCAGCCCTGGGCGCCACCATTGCTTGAGCATAGAGCGCCTTGTGGCGAGGGAGCTTGCTCCCGCTCGGCTGCGAAGCAGTCGCCGACTGCAACTGTCCAGCCGGAGCAAGCTCCTTCACCCCGCAAGCCGGCAAATCAAAGGCATAAAAAACCCGACATCAAGGTCGGGTTCAGTTGAAGACGGGGCTGTATCACTTTTGTTCGGCAGGTTTGACCAGTCGTTTTTCCAGTTCGCTGCAGGCTTTCTGGATCATGTCTTCGGTGATCGGTACTTCGCGCCCTTGGGCATCGATGAACGAGCAGCCCAGGGACTGGTCCGGTTGCGTGCGGATCACTTGAATCTTGTCTTCGCTGCTGTGTTGCAAGGACATGGCCTGTCTCCTCATCAGGTTGCGTGCCTATAGTAATGTCGCCAGGTGACCGAGCCATGACACTCCTTGAAGGTTCACGGCGACAGCTTCACTCAACCAGAAACGCCGACGCATTTCCAGCCAGACTTTAGACCGATAACATCTAGAGCCTGATCTTGGCGGTCATATCTAACCTGACTCATCCTGATTCAAATTGGTTCCGCTGCGTTTCGGTGCTCCTGACCGATTCCTTTTCCCGTTGCATTATCGGATGCCCTCGATGCTTTCTTCCCGACAACGCCGTGCCATACGCCTGGCCAGCGGCTTCATCGCTCCTTACCGCAAACAGGTCGTTGGCGCTTTGCTGGCCCTGATCGTCACCGCCGGCATTACCTTGTCCATGGGGCAGGGTATCCGGTTGCTGGTGGACCAGGGTTTCATGACGCGCTCGCCGCATCTGCTCAATCAATCGATCGGGTTGTTCATGGTCCTGGTGGCGGGGTTGGCGGTCGGTACGTTTGCCCGTTTTTACCTGGTGTCGTGGATTGGCGAGCGGGTGGTGGCCGATATCCGCCGACAGGTTTTCAACCACCTGGTGTATCTGCATCCCGGGTTCTACGAAAACAACCGCAGTTCGGAAATCCAGTCACGCCTGACCGCCGACACCACGCTGCTGCAATCGGTGATCGGTTCGTCGTTGTCACTGTTTCTGCGCAACGCGCTGATGGTGGTCGGAGGTATCGTGCTGCTGTTCGTCACCAATCCCAAGCTCACCAGCATCGTGGTGATTGCGCTGCCGCTGGTGCTGGCGCCGATCCTGGTCTTTGGCCGGCGAGTGCGCAGCCTCTCCCGCGAAAGCCAGGACCGCATCGCCGATGTCGGCAGTTACGTTTCCGAAACCCTCGGCCAGATCAAGACGGTGCAGGCCTATAACCACCAGGTCCAGGACGAGCACCGTTTCGCTGCTACCGTGGAGCAGGCCTTCGACACTGCCCGCAAGCGCATCGCCCAGCGCGCCTGGTTGATTACCCTGGTGATCGTTCTGGTACTGGGTGCGGTGGGCGTAATGCTCTGGGTCGGCGGCATGGACGTGATCGCCGGGCGCATTTCCGGTGGTGAGCTGGCGGCATTCGTGTTCTACAGCCTGATTGTCGGGAGCGCTTTCGGTACGCTCAGCGAAGTGATCGGCGAGCTGCAGCGGGCGGCTGGCGCCGCTGAGCGAATTGCCGAGTTGCTGCGTTCGCAGAACATCATCCAGCCTCCGGCGACGGGCCTTGTCACGTTGCCGCAGCGGGTCAGCGGCGACCTGCGCCTTGAAGGTGTACGGTTTTCCTACCCGTCGCGGCCGGAAAGCTATGCGGTCGATGGCCTGAACCTGAGCGTCAACGCTGGCGAAACCGTCGCGCTGGTCGGTCCGTCCGGGGCGGGCAAATCCACCGTGTACGACCTGCTGCTGCGGTTCTACGATCCAGTGCAGGGGCAGATATTCCTCGATGGTGTGCCGCTGACCTTGCTTGACCCGTTGGACCTGCGTCGTCACTTCGCCCTGGTCTCGCAGAGCCCGGCACTGTTCTTCGGCACGGTGGAAGAAAATATTCGCTACGGCAATCCGCAAGCCACCGACGAACAGGTACGCGAAGCGGCGCGGATCGCTTACGCCCATGACTTCATCGAGAAAATGCCGGATGGCTACCAGACCCATCTGGGTGATGGCGGCCTGGGTTTGTCCGGTGGCCAGCGCCAACGCCTGGCCATCGCCCGGGCATTGCTGATCGACGCGCCGATCCTGCTGTTGGACGAAGCCACCAGCGCGCTCGATGCACAAAGCGAACACCTCATCCAGCAAGCCCTGCCCAGCCTGATGAAAAACCGCACCACCCTGGTCATCGCCCACCGCCTGGCCACGGTGAAAAATGCCGACCGGATCGCGGTGATGGACCAGGGCAGGGTGGTCGCCGTGGGCACTCATCAGGAGTTGGTGGCGAGTAATGCGCTGTATGCGCGGTTGGCGGCGTTGCAGTTCAACGTTAGCTTGGAGTCGGCAGCCGACTGAGCGCAGCGTCTACACGAATCCCTTGTGGGAGTGAGCTTGCTCGCGATAGCGGTGGGTCAGCTTGCATCCATGTTGAAGGTGCCGACGGCATCGCGAGCAAGCTCGCTCCCACAAGGTCCAGCACCGACCAAGTAACCGACCAAAAAAAAATGCCCGCATCTTTCGATGCGGGCATTTTTTTCTTCTCAGGAACAGCTTCTCGCTAATACTCACTGATCATCGAAATACCGCTCGTGCCAGTCCACCAACGGTTGTGGCGAGTTGAGTTTCTGGCCGTAGATCACCGAGTAGGACAGCACGTTCTGTACGTATTGGCGGGTTTCGTCGAAAGGGATGCTTTCGACCCAGACGTCGAAGCTCAGGTGGTCAGCGCCACGCAGCCATTGACGCACGCGGCCAGGGCCGGCGTTGTACGCGGCGGAGGCGAGGACCCGGTTGCCGTTGAACTGGCTGTGCACCTGGCTCAGGTAAGCCGCGCCGAGCTGGATGTTCTTGTCCGGGTTGAACACCTGCTGAGGCGATGCCAGGGGAATGTTGAACTTGCGGGCGGTTTCCTTGGCGGTGCCTGGCATCAACTGCATCAGGCCGCTGGCACCGACGCTGGAGCGGGCATCGTCCATGAATGCGCTTTCCTGGCGGGTGATGGCGAACGCCCAGCTTGGATGCAGGCCGCGGATTTTGGCTTCGCGTACCAGGGTGTCGCGGTGGGCCATCGGGAAGCGGATATCCAGGTCGTCCCAGTATTTGGCCTGGCTGATGGTGCGGATGGCCGGGAAGTACCATTTCAGGTCATAGGCCAGTTTTGCCTGGGCAACCATTTCGTCCCGGTTGAAATGGCGGCTGACGTGATACCACTCGCGGCGGCCATCGACGATCTGTCCACGCGCATGAAACTCCAGCGCGCGGCGCACGCCCGGGGTGTTGCGCACTTTGTTGATCAGCGCCTGGCTCATCACCAGCGGCTTGTTGTTGAGCGAATAGGGTGACTGGGAGCGGTCGGCCGCCAGGAAGCCATAGAAGTCACGCTCCCGGGCCAGTTGCTTGTAGAGCGTCACTGCTTGAGGATTCTGTGGCTGAGCCAGCTCCAGGCTGCGGGCCTGCCAGTAACGCCAGCGGTTGGTGGTGGCGAGCGACTCGGGCAGGCGGCGGGTCAACTGATAGGCATCTTCCCAGCGGGCCAGGCGCAACAGCAGGCGCAAACGCCATTCCGAGACAGTGTCATCGCGCAGCTCCGGGTCGTATTTGGTCATCACGTCGAGGGCGCGGCTGTCGAAGCGTTTGGCCAGGGTCAGACCGATTTCCCGGGCGATTGCCACTTTCTCGTCTCGAGAGAAATGCATGGTGCTGGCATACCCGTCCAGCAACGCCATGGCTTTTTCCGGGTCCTGGCGGGCCAGGCGTCGCAAGCCGAGGCTCACGACATCGGACATCGGTTCATCGGCGGGCGCGAAGCGCGAAGGCTGGTTGAGCAGTTCGGGCTTCTGCGCCACGTCGATCAACAGGCTGCCGCGAGGCGCCAGGGTGGTCAGGCCGCTCACCAGGCTGTTGGCCAGCGGATAGTTACGCGCCTGGGCGGCCAGTTTGGCGCGCTCCCAGCGTTTCTGTTCAGTCAGTTGGCCTTGGGCCGCCCACATGCCGAACAGCGCATCGCAGGCCGCCGGCTGGGATTTGCCGGTAAGCCAGAGTTTCTCGGCGTTGGCGTAGCCTTCGGCCTTGAGGCCATGGCTCAGTTGATATTGAGCGTTGAGGCAATCGAGTTCGGTGAAGTTGAGCTTGGGGTCGTAATACTTGACGAAGGTTGCCCAGTCGCCACGCTCCGCCAGCCAGCGCAACCAGCGCAGCTTCATCCAGTTGGCCTGGGGCAGGTCGCCATGTTCGGCGAGGAATTTCTCGATCTCGGCATTGCTCGCGCTTTTCAGGCGAGCGGTCAACTCATCGTAGGCGAGGTAGGGCTCCAGCGGATAATCGCGCAGGGCCTGGCTGTAGCGCAAATAGGGGCCGGAATCACCTTTGGCCAGGGCGCGCTTGGCCTCATCGTAATACTGGCGCTGGGTGGAAATATCCACCGCCTGGGCGGTCTGAACGGCAGTGGCACACACAAACAAACAAGATAAGACACTGAAAAGGCGACTGCGCATGATACGTCCGGGCAGAAAAAACAAGACAAGCCCGGGGGGAGCCCGGGGTAACTGCCTGTAGCTTAGCCTTTTGCCAGCAACCGGCGAAAGCTTTGCAGGGCCGTTCGCGCAAGTTCGCAACAATTGTTGTGCAGAGTGCTTCGGAGGCGAAATTGGCGGACCTTTGAGGCCTCTTCTCAGGTAGAATGCGCGCCCGGTTTTTGGAGAAGCTCATGACCCTGCTCAAATTCAGCGATGTGTCCCTTGCTTTCGGCGCGATGCCGTTGTTGGACAAGGTGTCCTGGCAGATCGCCCGTGGAGAGCGGGTGTGCATCATCGGCCGCAACGGCACTGGCAAGTCCAGCATGATGAAGCTGGTCAAGGGCGACCAGAAGCCCGACGACGGCTCGGTCTGGCGCGCGCCAGGCCTGAAGATCGGCGAATTGCCCCAGGAACTGCCGGTAGCCGACGAGCGGACGGTATTCGACGTGGTCGCCGAAGGCCTGGACGGTGTCGGCGCGCTGTTGGCCGAATATCATCACCTGAGCCAGAACATCGTCACCGATGCCGACCTGGACAAGCTGATGCATGTCCAGCACGACCTCGAAGCCCGTGACGGCTGGCGCCTGCAGCAGTTGGTCGACAGCACGCTGAGCCGCTTGCAACTGCCGGCCGACAAGACCCTGGCCGAGCTGTCCGGTGGCTGGCGTCGCCGCGTCCTGCTGGCCCAGGCCCTGGTATCCGAACCCGACCTGCTGCTGCTCGACGAGCCGACCAACCACCTCGACATCGGCGCCATCGCCTGGCTTGAAGAGGCCCTCAAGGATTTCCAGGGCGCGGTGCTGTTCATCACTCACGACCGTTCCTTCCTGCAGAACCTGGCGACCCGCATCCTCGAACTGGATCGCGGCGGCCTGATCGACTGGAACGGCGACTACGCCAGTTTCCTGGTTCACAAGGAAGCAGTGCTGGCGGCGGAAGAAACCGCCAATGCGCTGTTCGACAAGCGCCTGGCCCAGGAAGAAGTCTGGATCCGCCAGGGCATCAAGGCCCGACGTACCCGTAACGAAGGGCGCGTACGCGCCCTCAAGGCCTTGCGCGTTGAGCGTAGCGAGCGACGCGAGCGCACCGGCAAGGCGAATATCCAGCTGGAAACCGCCGACAAGTCGGGCAAGCAGGTCATGGTGCTGGAGAACGTCAGCTTCGCCCACCCGGGTGGCCCGTTCCTGGTCAAGGACTTCTCCATGGTTCTGCAGCGCGGCGATCGGATCGGCCTGCTGGGCGCCAACGGTACCGGCAAGACGACCTTGCTCAAGCTGATGCTTGGCGGTCTGGTGCCGACCAGCGGCAAGGTGGAAGAGGGGACAAAAATCGATGTCGCCTATTTCGACCAGTTGCGCCACCAGTTGGATCTGGAAAAAACCGTGATCGACAACGTGGCCGAAGGTCGCGACTTCATCGATATCGACGGCCAGAGCCGCCACGTGTTGAGTTACCTCGGCGATTTCCTGTTCAGCCCGCAGCGCGCCCGTACCCCGGTGAAGGCGTTGTCGGGTGGCGAGCGCGCTCGTCTGTTGCTGGCCAAGCTGTTCAGCAAGCCGGCGAACCTGCTGGTGCTCGACGAGCCGACCAACGACCTGGACGTGGAAACCCTCGAACTGCTGGAAGAGGTGTTGCTGACCTTTAACGGCACCGTGCTGATGGTCAGCCACGACCGGGCCTTCCTCGACAACGTTGTCACCAGCACCCTGGTTTTCGAAGGCGAAGGGCTGGTTCGCGAGTACGTCGGAGGTTACCAGGACTGGCTGCGCCAGGGAGGCTCGCCACGTCTCCTGGGGGTGACCGAGAGCAAATCCGGCAAGGCCGACCTGAATTCGGCGGTCGTCAAGGCTGAGCCGGCTCCGGTTGCCGCCACTGCCGCGCCTGCCCCTGCGAAAAAGAAGCTCAGCTACAAACTGCAGCGTGAGCTGGAGGCATTGCCTGGCGATATCGAGGCGAAGGAGCAGCAGATTGCAGCGGTGGAGGCCGAGATGGCTGACGCCGGTTTCTACCAGCGACCCGCGGCCGAAACCGCCAAGGTGATTGCCCGCCTGGAGCAGTTGCAGGCCGAGCTGGATGCGCTGGTCGAGCGCTGGGCTGAGCTGGACGCCTGATCCGTTGACGTAAAAAATCCCGGCACTCAGCGATGAGTACCGGGATTTTTGTTCGAAACGCTTGCCCTTGTGGGAGCGAGCAGGCTCGCTCCCTCCGGTTTGCCGTTTACGAGCGCTTGACCAGGTGCACCGCCAGCACGTCGCATGGCGCGCCATGCAATACGTCGTTGGCAGTGGAGCCCAGCAGCAGCGCGAGGCCGTGGCGGCCATGGCTGCCGACAACGATCAGGTCGCAGCCCTGCTCCTTGGCCAGGTGATGAATCTCCTGGCGCGGTTGGCCGTAGGTCAGGTGACTGTTTTCCTTTTTTAATGCCGGGTATTTCACGATCAGTCGATCAAGGCGTTCCTTGGCCTGGTCAAATTGTTGCTGTTGCAACTGGGAAAGGTCCATTGGGACGTCGCCGCCGAAGGCCATGGCCATCGGCTCGACGATATGCACCAGCGACAGTTTGTTGTCCCGGCCTTCGCAGAGAGCGAGGGCTCGCTTGACGACAGGATCGCATTCTTCAGTAAGGTCGACGGCGACCAGGACGTGTTCGTAGTACATGAAAAGCACTCCAGAGAATGGCGATACGGTAAGTATGGCTGGTTTCAAGCGCATTGACGGCGATGCGGGTCAACGGGCTCATCAGAATTCGGGAGTACAGATATGACGGTCTGGATAGTGGTGTCAATCCTGTTGGTGGTATTGAGCCCCTTGGCATGGTTGCGGCCATCGCGTGTTCAGAGCGGTCGCATGGCCCTGCGCATGGAGGCGCGACGCCTCGGCCTGGCCATGCAACTGGCTTCCCAGGAGTGGCCCCATTGGCTCAGTCAGCCGCCGCCCAACCCTTGCGCTCAGTACCACCGGCCCCGACGTGGCAAGCAGCCGGCCCTCTGGAGCTACTGGCAGAGCGCCCCTGGCGTGTGGGTCAATCAGTGGCGCGAGCCCTGTCTGGACGAGTCGCTGCTGGCGCATTTCCACAAGCTGCCCGCCAACGTGTACAAAATCGAAGCCGACAAGCAGATGATTACCTTGTACTGGGGCGAAAAGGGCGAGGCGAGTGTTTTGCAGGATATATCCGCAGTGCTCAACGCATTGGCTTGAGGCGTAAAAAAGCCCGACAGATTCATCGGGCGGGTTGGCCAGGCAGGCCGGTAAACCATCTCCTCGGGACGTTCATTCGAACGTCCTTTCTTCATTCGGCTCAAACGTCTTGTCACCAGCTTAGCCGGTTGAATAAGGCGCGCTCGGAATTAGGGCGACTTTTCTAATTATTGATTCTATGAATGGCTGCCCATGCGGCGTCGTGTTGCGGATCCGCAGGGTACGGAAATGACCGTAAAGTCGCGTTCAAGCGCTTGTTTAGGGCGATTGACAATTGACGGAAATTCCGTGAAGGTGACGTACCCAAATCAAACGGGCGTATGAATTGAGCGTTTGTATTTTCAGAACGTTCCTACAGAACCCGACGATCGCGTTGGCGGGTGTGCCTGGCGGATTGGCGTAGCATCGACGGTAATGTCCATGCCGAACCAGCGGTCAGCGTTCAACGTGTACTGTTCAGCTTCCATATCGTGGAGATCAGTTGATGATTTACGAAGGTAAAGCCATCACGGTTAAGGCTCTTGAAAGTGGCATTGTCGAACTGAAGTTCGATCTCAAGGGTGAGTCCGTCAACAAGTTCAACCGTCTAACCCTGAACGAATTGCGTCAGGCCGTGGACACTATCAAGGCAGATGCTTCGATCAAGGGTGTGATCGTCAGCAGCGGCAAGGACGTGTTCATCGTCGGCGCCGACATCACCGAATTCGTCGACAACTTCAAGCTGCCCGACGCCGAACTGATCGCAGGCAACCTCGAAGCGAACCGTATCTTCAGCGATTTCGAAGACCTTGGTGTGCCAACGGTTGCGGCCATCAACGGCATCGCCCTGGGTGGCGGCCTGGAAATGTGCCTGGCGGCCGATTACCGTGTCATGTCCACCTCCGCCAAGATCGGCCTGCCGGAAGTCAAGCTGGGCATCTACCCGGGCTTCGGCGGTACCGTGCGCCTGCCGCGCCTGATCGGTGCCGACAATGCCATCGAGTGGATTGCCGCTGGCAAGGAAAACCGTGCCGAAGACGCGCTGAAAGTCGGCGCCGTGGATGCCGTGGTCGAACCTGGCAAGCTCCAGGAAGCGGCCCTTGAGACGATCAAGCGCGCCATCAGCGGCGAGTTCGACTACAAGGCCAAGCGCCAGCCGAAGCTGGAAAAGCTCAAGCTCAACGCCATTGAACAAATGATGGCCTTCGAAACCGCCAAGGGCTTCGTCGCCGGTCAGGCTGGCCCGAACTACCCGGCGCCGGTCGAAGCCATCAAGACCATCCAGAAAGCCGCGAATTTCGGTCGCGACAAGGCCCTGGAAATCGAGGCCGCCGGTTTCGTCAAGCTGGCCAAGACCTCGGCTGCGCAAAGCCTGATCGGCCTGTTCCTCAACGATCAGGAGCTGAAGAAAAAGGCCAAGGCCTACGACGAAATCGCTCGCGACGTGAAGCAGGCGGCTGTGTTGGGTGCTGGCATCATGGGCGGTGGTATCGCCTACCAGTCGGCGTCCAAGGGCACGCCGATCCTGATGAAAGACATCAACGAACATGGCATCGAACAAGGCCTGGCCGAAGCTGCCAAGCTGCTGGTCGGCCGTGTCGACAAAGGTCGCATGACCGCCGCGAAGATGGCCGAAGTGCTCAACGGCATTCGCCCGACGCTGTCCTATGGCGATTTCGGCCATGTCGACCTGGTGGTCGAAGCCGTTGTCGAGAATCCGAAGGTCAAGCAGGCGGTACTGGCTGAAGTCGAAGACAAGGTAAAGGAAGACACGATCCTTGCCTCCAACACCTCGACCATTTCCATCTCGCTGCTGGCCAAGGCCCTCAAGCGTCCGGAAAACTTCGTCGGCATGCACTTCTTCAACCCGGTGCACATGATGCCGCTGGTGGAAGTCATCCGTGGCGAGAAGTCCAGTGAGCAGGCGATCGCCACCACCGTGGCCTACGCGAAAAAAATGGGCAAGAACCCGATCGTGGTCAACGACTGCCCGGGCTTTCTGGTCAACCGCGTGCTGTTCCCGTATTTCGGCGGTTTCGCCAAGCTGGTCAGCGCCGGCGTGGACTTCGTGCGCATCGACAAGATCATGGAAAAATTCGGCTGGCCGATGGGCCCGGCTTACCTGATGGACGTGGTTGGCATCGACACCGGCCACCACGGTCGCGATGTCATGGCCGAAGGCTTCCCGGATCGTATGAAGGACGATCGCCGTTCGGCTGTCGACGTGCTCTATGAAGCCAAGCGCCTTGGCCAGAAGAACGGCAAGGGCTTCTACGCCTACGAGACCGACAAGCGCGGCAAGCAGAAGAAAGTCGCCGATTCGTCGGTGCTCGAAGTGCTCAAGCCGATCGTCTACGAGCAGCGCGAAGTCACCGACGAGGACATCATCAACTGGATGATGATCCCGCTGTGCCTGGAAACCGTGCGTTGCCTGGAAGACGGCATTGTCGAAACCGCCGCCGAAGCCGACATGGGTCTGGTCTACGGTATCGGTTTCCCTCCATTCCGTGGCGGTGCGCTGCGCTACATCGATTCGATCGGTGTCGCCGAGTTCGTTGCCCTGGCTGACCAGTACGCTGATCTGGGCGCGCTGTACCACCCGACCGCGAAGCTGCGTGAAATGGCCAAGAACGGCCAGCGTTTCTTCGGTTAAGCGCCCAACGACTAGAGCGAGAGAACATTTATGAGCTTGAATCCTAGAGACGTCGTGATTGTCGACTTCGGTCGTACGCCGATGGGCCGCTCCAAGGGCGGCATGCACCGCAACACCCGTGCCGAGGACATGTCGGCGCACCTGATCAGCAAGCTGCTGGAGCGCAACGCGAAGGTCGACCCCAACGAGGTCGAGGACGTGATCTGGGGCTGTGTGAACCAGACCCTGGAGCAGGGCTGGAACATCGCCCGCATGGCTTCGCTGATGACCCAGATCCCTCACACCGCGGCCGGCCAGACCGTCAGCCGCCTGTGCGGTTCGTCCATGAGCGCGCTGCACACCGCCGCCCAGGCGATCATGACCGGCAACGGTGATGTATTCGTCGTCGGCGGTGTCGAGCACATGGGCCACGTGAGCATGATGCACGGCGTCGATCCGAATCCGCACATGTCGCTGTACGCGGCAAAAGCTTCGGGCATGATGGGCCTGACCGCGGAAATGCTCGGCAAGATGCACGGCATCACCCGCGAACAGCAGGACGCCTTTGGCGTGCGCTCCCACCAACTCGCCCACAAGGCGACGGTGGACGGCAAGTTCAAGGATGAAATCATCCCGATGCAGGGTTACGACGAGAACGGCTTCCTGAAGCTGTTCGACTATGACGAGACCATTCGTCCGGAAACCACCCTGGAAAGCCTGGCGACGTTGAAGCCGGCCTTCAATCCAAAGGGCGGCACCGTGACAGCCGGTACCTCATCGCAGATCACTGATGGTGCTTCGTGCATGATCGTGATGTCGGCCCAGCGTGCCCAGGACCTGGGCATCCAGCCGATGGCGGTGATTCGTTCGATGGCCGTCGCCGGTGTGGATCCCGCAATCATGGGCTATGGTCCAGTACCGGCCACGCAGAAAGCCTTGAAGCGCGCGGGCCTGAGCATCTCCGACATCGACTTCTTCGAGCTCAACGAAGCTTTCGCCGCACAGGCCCTGCCAGTGCTGAAAGATCTGAAAATACTCGACAAGATGAACGAGAAGGTTAACCTGCACGGCGGCGCCATCGCCCTGGGTCATCCGTTTGGCTGCTCCGGTGCGCGTATCTCCGGCACGCTGCTCAACGTCATGAAGCAGAACGGCGGCACTTTTGGGGTGTCCACCATGTGCATTGGCCTCGGCCAAGGCATCGCCACCGTCTTCGAGCGCATCTAAGCGTCACGTCGATGGAAGCCGGGGCCAAGTGCCCCGGTTTTTGTTTTTCTGGGTTTTCAACAAGAAAAATTTTGTTTTTATTTTGGAAAGATTCAGCGAGGGCCAAAGCATGCCGATACAACCTGGGCTCTACCAACATTACAAAGGCCCGCAGTACCGCGTATTCAGTATTGCGCGGCATTCCGAGACCGAGGAAGAAGTGGTCTTCTATCAAGCCCTGTATGGCGATTACGGTTTCTGGGTGCGTCCGTTGAGCATGTTCCAGGAGTCCGTCGAGGTTGACGGCGAACAGGTGCCACGCTTTGCTTTGGTGCAGGCCGAGGAGAGCATTTTTTCCAGGCCTTGAGGCCAACATGAGGGCGAGCCTGCCCTTGACCTCACCTTGCAGCCACTATATATAGCGGTGCCGCGTCAGGCGCCAACCGCCTTTCACTTTTTAGAATTCAGGAATTTTCTGATCCATGGGCAAATCGCTGGTCATTGTGGAATCCCCGGCTAAGGCCAAGACCATCAACAAGTATCTGGGTAACCAATACGTGGTGAAGTCGAGTATCGGCCATATCCGAGACCTGCCCACCAGCGGTTCGGCTAGCGCCAGCAAAGAGCCTGCTGCCAAGCGCGGCAAGGCTGCCGCCGGCGAAGCGCCAGCGTTGTCGCCGAAGGAAAAGGCGCGCAAGCAGTTGGTCTCGCGCATGGGGGTTGATCCGGAACACGGCTGGAAAGCCAAGTACGAGATCCTCCCGGGCAAGGAAAAGGTCATCGAAGAGCTGCGCCGGCTCGCCAAGGATGCCGACACCATCTATCTCGCGACGGACTTGGACCGCGAAGGGGAAGCCATTGCCTGGCACCTGCGCGAAGCCATCGGTGGTGATGACAGCCGCTACAAGCGTGTGGTGTTCAACGAAATCACCAAGAAGGCCATCCAGGAAGCCTTCTCCCAGCCGGGCGAGCTGGATATCGATCGGGTCAACGCCCAACAGGCGCGACGTTTCCTTGACCGCGTGGTGGGCTACATGGTCTCGCCATTGCTGTGGGCCAAGATCGCTCGCGGCCTGTCCGCCGGACGTGTGCAATCGGTCGCGGTGAAACTGGTAGTGGAGCGCGAGCGGGAAATCCGCGCGTTCATCCCTGAAGAATATTGGGAAGTCCACGCTGATCTGGGTACCGCCAAGGGCGCCACCGTGCGCTTCGAAGTGGCCCGCGAGAAAGGCGAGGCCTTCAAGCCGCTCAATGAAGCGCAGGCCATGGCCGCGCTGGAAAAGCTCAAGGCTTCCAGCTACAGCATCGTCAAGCGTGAAGACAAGCCCACCAGCAGCAAGCCTTCGGCGCCGTTCATCACGTCCACGCTGCAGCAGGCCGCGAGTAACCGCCTGGGCTTCGGCGTGAAAAAAACCATGATGATGGCCCAGCGTCTGTACGAAGCGGGCTACATCACCTACATGCGTACCGACTCGACCAACCTCTCGGTCGATGCCGTGGCGATGGCGCGCACTTATATAGAAAGCGAGTTCGGCAAGAAATACCTGCCGGAAACGCCAAACGTCTACAGCAGCAAGGAAGGCGCCCAGGAAGCTCACGAAGCGATTCGTCCATCCGACGCCAACACCACGCCAAGCAAGCTGTCTGGCATGGAGCGCGACGCCGAGCGTCTCTACGAGCTGATCTGGCGCCAGTTCCTGGCTTGCCAGATGCTGCCGGCCCAATACCTGTCGACCACCGTCAGCGTCGGTGCTGGCGACTTCGAGCTGCGTGCCAAGGGCCGTATCCTGAAGTTCGACGGCTACACCCGTGTCATGCCGCAGATCGCCAAGCCAGGGGATGACGACGTCCTGCCCGACATGGCCCAGGGCGACGTGATGAAGCTGCTCAAGCTGGATCCGACCCAGCACTTCACCAAGCCGCCGGCCCGGTATTCGGAAGCCAGCCTGGTCAAGGAAATGGAAAAGCGTGGCATCGGTCGCCCTTCGACTTATGCGGCTATCATTTCGACGATCCAGGATCGCGGCTACGTGGCGCTGCATAACCGACGTTTCTATTCGGAGAAGATGGGCGACATCGTGACCGAGCGCCTGTCCGAGAGCTTCTCGAACCTGATGGACTACGGCTTCACCGCCGGCATGGAAGAGAACCTCGATGACGTGGCCCAGGGTGAGCGGGACTGGAAAAACGTGCTCGACGAGTTCTACGGCGACTTCAAGAAGAAGCTCGAAGTAGCCGAAAGCCCTGACAGTGGCATGCGCGCCAACCAGCCGGTAATGACCGATATTCCGTGCCTGACTTGCGGGCGGCCGATGCAGATCCGCACGGCTTCGACCGGTGTATTCCTGGGTTGCTCGGGCTACAGCCTGCCGCCAAAGGAACGCTGCAAGGCAACGGTCAACCTGGTGCCAGGTGATGAAATCGCCGCGGACGACGAAGGTGAATCGGAATCCCTGGTGCTGCGCGGCAAGCATCGTTGCCCGATCTGCAGCACGGCAATGGACGCTTATCTGCTGGATGAAAAGCGCAAGCTGCACATCTGCGGTAACAACCCGGATTGCGCCGGTTACGAGATCGAAGAGGGCAGCTACCGTATCAAGGGCTATGAAGGTCCGAGTCTGGAATGCGACAAGTGCGGCAGCGAGATGCAGCTGAAGACCGGGCGTTTCGGCAAGTTCTTCGGTTGTACGAACCCGACCTGCAAGAACACCCGCAAGCTACTCAAGAGCGGCGATGCGGCACCGCCAAAAATGGACCCGGTGAAGATGCCCGAGCTCAAGTGCGAGAAGGTCAATGACACCTACATCTTGCGCGACGGTGCTTCTGGCCTGTTCCTGGCGGCGAGCCAGTTCCCGAAAAATCGTGAAACTCGTGCGCCGTTGGTCATGGAGATCGTTCCGCACAAGGACGAAATCGATCCGAAGTATCACTTCCTTTGCGACGCACCGCAGAAAGATCCGGACGGCCGCCCGGCGGTGATTCGCTATAGCCGCAAGACCAAAGAGCAATACGTGCAGACCGAGGTTGACGGCAAGCCTACCGGTTGGAAGGCGTTTTACGACGGCGGTAAGTGGACCGTCGAAGACAAGCGCTGATCGGGATGGCGTAAGGGCCTTGATGGCGAAGGAGCTTGCTCTCATTCGCCGACGTGGTCGTCCTCCTGCACTTCAGGCAAAAAAAGGCCGCATGACAACCTATGGGTTTTCATGCGGCCTTGCTGTTTTTGGCTTGCAGTGGCCTCGGTTGATCCACGACACTGTCGCACCTGCGTGACGCTTTTATTTCGTTGGGGAGATGCCGCCATGGCCCACGAACTCTATACCCGCACCAATCAGAAAATTTACTTCGCCGGCCTTTCGCTTGAAGCGCTTGCGCGGGCGGAGGATGGGCGTGCAATGAATTCCCCTGCGCTGGTCCAGGCGGGGCGCGAATCAGCGTTGTTTCATCTGTACGGTGCGTTGTTGGGCCTGTGCCACGAAATCGCCGGTTTTTATCGCTTGCCCCAGGCGAATGCGTCACGGGCCGAGCTGGTGTTGACTCGTGAGGTGCTGGAAACCATCGCAATTCCGGAGCTGGCCGAAATGGTCGAGCTGGCGCAGAACCCGGAAACCTGGCTGGCCAGATTGCTGGCGGCCCACCAGGCGCTGTTCCAGCCACCACGGGCTCCGCGCAAGCCCAAGGGCGACGTGACCCAGCCGCTGATCGTGGCGGTCAATCTTGACGAAGAAGAGCCAGAGCAAGAGCTGAATCGGGAAGAGTTGGAGAGCTGGCGGCAGAATCTCAAGAACCTGGCCATTCGCTTTCGCGAAGGGTTGAACGAGTGCTGAGTTCAGTTCGTCCCGTAACGTTCGCTAACGACGCTTGGTCAAGATCCCGAGCGAAGCCTGGCCGATGACTATATAATTCCCGCCTTTCGTGGAGAACAGACTTTTATGCCTACGTCCTTTCTAGAAATTGTCGAGCTTCCTGATGGCCGCATCGAGCTGCGCCGGGCCGAAGACGAGGGGTCTCTGGTTACCCTGAACTTCTCTGAGGACGCCAAGGTATTCCTGCAAGGTCAACACGTTGAGGTCGCCAAGGCGATGCTGAGCGTGGGTGTCCAGATGGCCGGCCGCCTGGTTGAAGGCGAATTCAACAAGGAAGAGGGGCCACGGGTTCTTCATTGATCCCGTTCGGCGACTTTTGAGATCTGGTAGCTGTTCTGGCTTCTCTGCCCTGGAGAAGCCCTGCGTTTGTCTTAACCCAATCGAATATTCAGGCTTTGTGCGTCCCCGGTGCGTGCGGCGCTGATCAACTGTTGGCGAGCTGTCGCGGTCAGGGGGTTGAGCCAGCTGACCACCGTATGACTGCGGCCCAGGCGCAACGCTTCGCACGTCAATTGTTGAGCGCTCTGTGTGCCGCGCGGTTGCAATAACAGGATCCGCTCGCGATTGAGACCGGCATCCCGCAACCAGGCCTGGGTAACGCTGGCGGGTGGCGCGATCAGCGTCAGCCACCGAGCGTCCTGGTCCTGGCTCAACTCCCGCAGAATAGGTGCCAGCAGGTTCAGGCAATTCCCGGCCGCACCACGCAACGACAATTCGCTGAAGGCCTCGGGCTCGATGCCCCAAGGCGATTCGATGACCTCTTTCAGGACTGGAACCAGCGGTTGGGCCATGAATGCCTCGAACAGCGGAAGTTGCGTGTGCTGTGGTGTGTGAGGGAATTGCATAAAGCCTCCTTTAGCGGCGAATGACGCCGACACTCAAGCCTTCGATGACCAGGTCCTGATCTTTCAGGTCCACTTCGATGGGGGCGAACTCGGGATTTTCGGCTATCAGCCAGACCTTGCTGCCATCGCGTTTGAACCGCTTGACGGTGACTTCGTCGCCGATGCGCGCCACCACGATCTGCCCGTTGCGAGCCTCGCGGGTGGTGTGGACAGCCAGCAGATCGCCGTCGAAAATGCCGATATCCTTCATGCTCATACCGTGCACGCGAAGAAGGTAATCAGCCCGCGGGTGGAAGAACGAAGGGTTGATGTTGCAGGATTCCTCAACGTGCTGCTGGGCGAGGATCGGGGCACCAGCGGCTACACGACCGATGATCGGCAGGGTGGTTTCGTCAGCCTTGGCTTCGAAGCCGGGGATGCGAATGCCTCGCGAGGCACCGGGCGTCATCTCAATCGCGCCCTTGCGGGCCAATGCCTTGAGGTGTTCTTCCGCCGCGTTGGGCGACTTGAAGCCCAATTCCTGAGCGATTTCCGCGCGGGTTGGCGGGTAGCCATTGTCTTCGAGGCAACGTTTGATGAAGGCCAGAATCTCTGCTTGGCGTGGCGTCAGCTTTAGCATATCGATCGCTCTGTCTTTTTATACAGTGACTGGAATTATATACAGTGCGAGCCGCTTGGCAATGCCCCTTTTTTCCTGCGCCGCTCGATGGTCGTTTCGGCCGCTATGAAGGGCAGGGCTACAGCCCGGATGAAGGTGTGGTTAAATAGCTGACCGAGCGTTCGCAAAACGTCCCGGCAGGCTTGACAAGCCCAGGGCTGAAACGTATGTTTCAAACAAGTGTTTGTCAGGCGGAGTAGCCATGGCCCAGTCGGAAACCGTTGAACGCATTCTCGATGCTGCCGAGCAGTTGTTCGCGGAAAAAGGTTTTGCCGAAACCTCTTTGCGTCTGATCACCAGCAAGGCCGGGGTAAACCTGGCTGCGGTGAACTATCACTTCGGTTCCAAGAAGGCGCTGATCCAGGCGGTGTTCTCACGTTTCCTGGGGCCGTTCTGTATCAGCCTCGACCGTGAACTGGAACGTCGCCAGGCCAAGCCTGACGTCAAGCCCACCCTGGAAGAGCTGCTCGAGATTCTGGTCGAGCAGGCCCTTGTGGTCCAGCCCCGCAGCGGCAATGATCTTTCCATTTTCATGCGCCTTTTGGGCCTGGCATTCAGTCAAAGCCAGGGTCACCTGCGGCGTTATCTGGAAGACATGTACGGCAAGGTGTTCCGTCGCTACATGCTGCTGGTCAATGAAGCCGCGCCACGCATACCACCGATCGAACTGTTCTGGCGCGTGCACTTCATGCTGGGCGCCGCTGCGTTCAGCATGTCTGGGATCAAGGCGCTGCGGGCCATCGCCGAAACCGATTTCGGCGTGAATACATCCATCGAACAGGTCATGCGTCTGATGGTGCCGTTTCTGGCTGCTGGCATGCGTGCCGAAAGCGGCGTCACCGATGAGGCAATGGCGACAGCGCAGTTGCGTCCTCGCAGCAAATCCGCCCCGGCGCTCGCCAAGGCGTAAGGCCACGGGTGGGCGCGGCTGCTTACATCCGCTAAGCTAGCCGCCCATGCCGATTCTGCCTTTGAGTTCGTATCAAATTTCATCGCCGATGCGCGACCTGCCAGGCCTGGAGCCTGGCGGCGTCATCGTGCATGCGTCGCCGTGCGCATCCATCGTTATTAAGGAATTGCTATGACTGCTGGCCTGCAAGGCTCGTTGATGGTAGACGTCGCCGGTACCTGGCTGACGGCCGAGGATCGCCATCTGTTGCGTCAGCCCGAAGTGGGCGGCTTGATCATCTTCGCTCGCAACATCGAGCATCCGCGCCAGGTGCGCGAGCTGAGTGCGGCGATCCGCGCCATTCGTCCCGACCTGTTGCTGGCGGTCGATCAGGAAGGGGGGCGTGTCCAGCGCCTGCGCCAAGGGTTCGTGCGTCTGCCGGCGATGCGGGCCATTGCCGATAACCCGAATGCCGAATACCTGGCCGAACAATGCGGCTGGATCATGGCCACCGAGGTGCTGGCGGTCGGCCTCGATCTGAGTTTCGCCCCGGTGCTGGATCTCGATTATCAGCGCAGTGCCGTGGTTGGCAGCCGCTCATTCGAGGGCGATCCCGAACGCGCCGCATTGTTGGCCGGTGCTTTCATTCGGGGCATGAACGCCGCGGGCATGGCCGCCACGGGCAAGCATTTTCCTGGGCACGGCTGGGCCGAGGCGGATTCCCATGTGGCCATTCCCAATGATGAGCGCAGCCTGGAACAGATCCGCGCCAACGATCTGCTGCCGTTTGCCAGGCTGAGCAAGCAGCTTGCCGCCGTGATGCCGGCTCATGTGATCTATCCGCAGGTCGATGCCAGCCCGGCCGGGTTTTCCCGACGTTGGCTGCAGGACATCCTGCGGGGCGAGTTGCAGTTCGACGGGGTGATTTTCAGTGATGACCTGTCAATGGCCGGTGCCCATGTGGTGGGTGATGCCGCGAGTCGTATCGAGGCCGCATTGACGGCGGGTTGCGACATGGGCCTGGTGTGCAACGATCGCGCGGCCGCAGAGTTGGCATTGAGCGCCGCCCAACGCTTGAAGATCAAGCCGTCGGCGCGGATCGCCCGCATGCGTGGCCAAGCCTTCGCCAGTACCGAGTATCGCCAGGATCCACGCTGGCTGACAGCGATCGGCGCGTTAAAAGCTGCCCAACTGATCGATTAAGGACGTTTGTTATGACCGTTTACGCAATTATCGGCGGCACTGGCCTGACCCAGCTGGAAGGCCTGACCATTCGCCAATCCCTGGCGGTGGAAACGCCCTATGGCGCGCCATCGGCCGACGTGCAGATTGGCGAATATGCCGGGCGTGAGGTGCTGTTCCTGGCCCGTCATGGCCATCCTCATCGTTTTCCGCCGCACCAGGTCAACTATCGCGCCAATCTCTGGGCACTGAAGCAGGCGGGTGCCGAGGCCATCCTGGCGGTCAACGCCGTGGGCGGGATCCACGCGGCGATGGGCACCGGACATTTCTGCGTGCCCCATCAGTTGATCGATTACACCAGTGGCCGCCAGCACACGTATTTTGCCGATGAGCTGGAAGCGGTTACCCATATCGATTTCAGCTATCCCTACACGGAGACGCTGCGCCAGAAATTGATTGCCGCCCTGGCCGCCGAGCGCTGCGGCTACAGCAGCCATGGCGTCTATGCCTGCACGCAGGGGCCGCGCCTGGAAACGGTGGCTGAAATCGCCCGCCTGGAACGCGATGGCTGCGACATCGTCGGCATGACAGGTATGCCGGAAGCGGCATTGGCTCGCGAGCTGGATTTGGACTATGCGTGCCTGGCCCTAGTGGTTAATCCCGCGGCAGGCAAATCCACGGCGGTGATCACCATGGCCGAGATCGAGCAAGCGCTGCATGACGGGATGGGGAAGGTGAAGTCGACCCTGGCGCGAGTGTTGGCGACAGGCTGATCCGGCCATCTTGACGCAGGGTGGGAGCGAGCCTGCTCGCGAAGCGGTTAACCGTTGTTACGAGGGTGGCTGTGAAGTAGCCATCGCGAGCAGGCTCGCTCCCACAGGCATAAACGAACCTCAGCGCTTCTCCAGCTTATCCGGCAGCGGTGCGAACAACGCATCGATGTCTTCGTTCTGCAGTTTCCAGTCCCCGGCCACGCGCCCATCCAGCACGCCGGCCGCGAGGTCGGATTTTTCCTTCTGCAGCAGTTGAATCTTTTCTTCCACGGTTCCCCGGGCTATCAGCTTGTAGACGAACACCGGCTTTTCCTGGCCGATGCGATAAGCGCGGTCGGTCGCCTGGTTTTCGGTGGCCGGGTTCCACCACGGGTCGTAGTGAATCACCGTGTCCGCTTCCGTCAGGTTCAGACCCACGCCGCCGGCCTTCAGGCTGATCAGGAAGATCTGACGCTTGCCGCTCTGGAATTCCTTCACCGGAGTGCGTCGGTCCCGGGTCTGGCCGGTCAGGATGGCGTATTCCACACCGCGCTTTTTCAGTTCGTCTTCGATCAGCGCCAGCATGGACGTGAACTGGGAAAACAGCAGCACCCGCCGACCTTCTTCAAACAACTCCTCGAGCATCTCCATCAGGCTGTCGAGCTTGCCCGAAGCACTGCCGCGGGCTGGCAGGGCGGCGTCGCTGATCAGGCGCAGGTCGCAGCACACCTGGCGCAGCTTGAGCAGCGCTTCGAGGATGATGATCTGGCTGCGCGCCACGCCTTTGCGGGTGATTTCGTCACGCACCTTCTTGTCCATCGCCAGGCGCATGGTTTCATAGACATCCCGTTGGGCGTCGCTGAGTTCGACCCAATGGATGATCTCGGTCTTGGGCGGCAATTCGGTTGCGACCTGTTCCTTGGTCCTGCGCAGCAGAAACGGTTTTATCCGACCGTTAAGGTGCTGCAATCGTACGGCGCTCCCGCGTTTTTCGATCGGCACGCGGTAGTCGCGGTTGAAATCCTTAATGTCGCCGAGCCAGCCCGGCAACAGGAAATGAAACAGCGACCACAATTCACCCAGGTGATTTTCCAGCGGTGTCCCGGACAGGCACAACCGCTGTCGGGCATCGAGCTCACGGGCGGCCTGGGCGGCCTTGCTGGTGGGGTTCTTGATGTACTGGGCTTCATCCAGGATCAATACGTGCAGCGGTTGCGCTTTAAGGCGCTCGACATCCTTGGGCAGCAATGCATAGGTGGTCAGGATCAGGTCGTAATCGGCCAACCGCTCGAAATGTTTCTTGCGTCCGGCACCGTACAAGGCCAATACCTTGAGCTGCGGGGTGAAGTGGCTGGCTTCATCGAGCCAGTTGGGAATCAGGCTCGTCGGCATCACCACCATGCACGGCCTGTCGAGGCGGCCGGCGTTTTTTTCGCTAAGAATGTGCGCCAGGGTCTGTAGGGTTTTGCCCAGGCCCATGTCATCCGCGAGAATGCCGCCAACCTCCAGTTGTCGTAGCGATTGCATCCAGCTCAGGCCTTCGAGCTGATAGGGCCGCAGCGTTGCGTTCAAGCCTTCCGGTGCCGCCGCGGTGTAGTCCTTGATGTCGCGCAGCCGCTGGGCCAGGCCACGGATGTGTTCGCCCCCTTCCCAGCGCAGCGGCATGTCTTGCAGCGGGTTCAGGCGCAGGGCGTCCGCGCTGTTCAGGCGCAGTTTGCTGGTGCCGGGTTCTTGCAGGTAAAACTCGCCGAGGGTCGCCAGCACCGGCTTCAGGCGTCCATAGGGCAGGGCGACTTGCTGCGGGCCGAATTCCGAATTGGGACGGTGCGGCAGGTTGACCAGGATGAGTTCGTCGTCGCGGCGCCGGGCCAGGCGTTCCGGGTTGAACAGCTCGATGTGCGAGCGCATCAGGTTCAGCAGGATCGGCAGCAGGCTCAAGCGCTCGCCGTTGACGATGATCCCCAGTTCCAGATCGAACCAGTCTCGCTCCGGAGTTTCCTCGACGGTGGCGTACCACTCGTCCACGGCCGTCAGGTCGAAGCCGAAGTCTTCGTCGATCTGCAGCTCCCAGCCTTGGTTGCGCAGTTTTGGCAGGTCATTGAGGGTAAAGGTCAACCAGGCACTGTCGTTCACCATCTCGTAAAGCTCGCCGGCGCTTTCCGGCAGCGCCTTGCTTTGCCGGGTGGCGACCTTGAAACCGAGGATTCGCAGTTGTTCGCGGTAGGACTGTTCCACATCGGTCTGGCGTTTGATTCGCAGCGTCTGGGTTTCCTGGCGAATCAGTACGTCGGTGTTGCGCTGGCCGCTGACGTATTCGTCCAGATAGCTGAAGGACAGGGCAGCGCGGTGCTGGATGTAGCGCTGCATCTTGCCGTTGCGCGGCTCGAAGGCGCTGAACTCGATACTCGCCAGCCACAGGCGCGGCATCGGTTGCACGTTTTCCACGAGCACCTGCGGCGGGGCCTTGGGACTGCGGTTGTCGAGCACGGTCTGGAGTTTTTCCAGCAGATGCGCGTCTTTCTCGGCGGCTGGGTAGGCCAGGGTTTCCTGGACCTGCAACAACACCGCCGCGCAATGTTTGCAGTTGATGCGCACCGGGCAGGAGCAGGCCGCTTCGAGCAGGATCAGCGTGCCCTTGGCTGACTCCTTGAGGCGAATGGTCTGACGATAGACGCTGCCGCCAGAGCCTTCGCAACTGGCGATGATGGTGCTGTCTCCGGTCTCGACGATCCTGACACGATTTTCCAGCGCGTATCGGCGTCCGCGCTCCAGGCTTTGTTCCTTGAATCGATTGACCCAGGAGGGTGCCAGGGGTTTGCTCAGGGGCGAGGGCATAGGCGCGCCGGTCAGTCCGGAATCGCTTCGGGCGCCTGCCGTGGCGCGGGCGCGGTCAGCGAGGTGATCTTGATCAGCAGACCGAGGTGACCGTTATCGAGGAAATTCAGCTGGCCGTTCTTGGTGTGGCTCTGTTGCTTGAGGCGTTCGCTGGCGGTGACCAGGCCATTGGCGTCGATCTGGTTGACCCAGAAGTCGGCGTCGACGTCGGTAAAGCGTCCCAGTTTCAGTTCCAGGGTGCCCTCGATGGGAAACTGGCCGAACTGTTCGGTGCCGTCGCTGACGGCGACCTTGCTGCCCTGTTCGCCCAGGTTCTGTTGCCAGGCCTTGTGCATCAGCACGCTGTATTGGCCGCTGGCGTTGAGTTTTTCGACGATATTGCCCAATGCTGGCGTGCGCTGGCTGTCCGGGGGCAGGCGTTGTGCGCCGGCGTCCCAGTCTTCCGGCGCGGCGCGACTGAGAATCGCCGGCTCGGCATTCTGGCGAACCAGGATCATTTCCACCTGATACAGGTCGTCGGCGAAGGCCAGGGGGGCGACCAGGGTCATCAACAACGTCAAGGAGCGAAACAGGCGCATTGGGCGTCCTTCAAGCAGTGGTCGGAGTGAGGCGCTCGAACAGCGCCTCCACGGTATTAAAACGCTCTTCCGGGCGTTCCATGGGCACCATGAACTTGAACATCGTGGCGCCTTCGAACTTGTAGCGTTTGGGCTGGCCCTGGATCAGCTTGATCAATACCAGCGGATCGACCGGCGTCTGGGCTTCGAATTCGATGCGGCCGCCGTTGGGCCCACCGTCGACTTTCTTGATGCCCAGTTGCTCGGCCTTGAGCTTGAGCAGCGTGGTGCGCACCAGGTTCTTGGTCGGCTCCGGCAGCAGCCCGAAGCGGTCGATCATCTCTACCTGCAAGTCCTTCAGGCCTTCCTCGTCGGCGGCCGAGGCGATGCGTTTGTAGAGGATCAGCCGCGCATGGACGTCTGGCAGGTAGTCTTCCGGGATCAGTGCCGGCACCCGCAGATTGATCTCCGGCCCGCCGCCCAGAGGCTGGTCGAGGTTCGGTTGCTCGCCCTTGCGAATCGACTTGACCGCGCGTTCGAGCATTTCCATGTACAGCGTAAAGCCGACGGCCTGGATCTGGCCGCTCTGGCCGTCGCCGAGCAATTCGCCGGCACCACGGATTTCCAGGTCATTGGTGGCCAGCACGAAGCCGGCGCCGAGGTCCTGGGTGTTGGCGATGGCCTCCAGGCGCTTTTCCGCGTCTGGGGTGATCTGCTGGCGCGGCGGCGTCAGCAGGTAGGCATAGGCCTGGTGGTGGCTACGGCCGACCCGGCCGCGCAACTGGTGCAACTGGGCCAGGCCGAACTTGTCGGCGCGCTCGATGATGATGGTGTTGGCGCTCGGCACGTCGATGCCGGTCTCGATGATGGTCGAGGCGATCAGCACGTTGAAACGCTTGTGATAGAAGTCGCTCATCACCTGTTCGAGTTCGCGCTCGCGCATTTGTCCATGGCCGATGCCGATACGGGCTTCCGGCACCAGCTCGGCGAGGTCGGCGGCACATTTCTCGATGGTCTTCACGTCGTTGTGCAAGTAATAGACCTGGCCGCCGCGCAGCAACTCCCGCAGCAGCGCTTCCTTGACCGTGCTCTTGTTCTGCTCCATCACGAACGTACGCACCGACAGGCGGCGGGCCGGCGGCGTGGCGATGATCGACAGATCACGCATGCCCGACACTGCCATGTTCAGCGTACGCGGGATCGGCGTGGCGGTGAGGGTCAGGATGTCGACTTCGCTGCGCAGGGCCTTGAGCTGTTCTTTCTGGCGCACGCCGAAACGGTGTTCTTCGTCGATGATCACCAGCCCGAGGCTTTTGAATTTCACGTCGTCCTGGAGCAGTTTGTGCGTGCCGATGACGATGTCGATCTTGCCCTCGGCCAGGTCGGCCACGGCGGCATTCACTTCCTTGGTCGACTTGAATCGGCTCATCACTTCCACAGTCACCGGCCAGTCGGCGAAGCGGTCGCGGAAACTGTTGTAGTGCTGCTGGGCGAGCAGGGTGGTCGGCACCAGGATTGCCACCTGCTTGCCGCCATGCACGGCGATGAACGCGGCGCGCATCGCCACTTCGGTCTTGCCGAAGCCGACGTCGCCGCAGACCAGTCGGTCCATCGGTTTGGGCGCGAGCATGTCGGCGCGCACGGCTTCGATGGTGGTCTGCTGGTCGACGGTTTCCTCGAACGGGAAGCCGGCGCTGAAGGTTTCGTAATCGGCTTTCGGGTCGGCGAACGCGTAGCCTTCGCGCGCGGCGCGACGGGCGTAGATGTCAAGCAATTCGGCGGCCACGTCGCGCACTTGTTCGGCGGCCTTGCGCTTGGCTTTCTGCCAGGTTTCCGAGCCCAGGCGATGCAGCGGCGCCAGCGCATCGTCGCTGCCGGTGTAACGGGCGATCAGGTGCAGGTTCGCCACCGGCACATAAAGTTTGGCGCCCTCGGCGTATTCCAGAGTGAGGAATTCGGCGACCTGGTTTTCGATCTCCAGGGTCGCCAGGCCCAGGTAGCGGCCCACGCCATGGTCGATGTGCACCACCGGCGCGCCCTCGCGCAACTCGGTGAGGTTCTTGATGACCGCGTCGTTGGCAGCGTCGGCGCGCTTCTCGCGACGGCGACGCTGCATCACCCGCTGGCCGAACAACGGGCTCTCGGCGACCAGCGCCAGGGCGGGATCATCCAGGACCAGCCCGTCATTGAGCGGCGCGATGGTGATTGCCAGGCGCTCCTTGCCGGCGACGAAATCCGGCCAGCTGTCGACAGTCTTCGGTCGCAGCTTCAGGCGTTCGAGCAGCTCCAGCAATACTTCGCGACGGCCGGCGGACTCGGCGGTGAACAGCACGCGGCCAGGGAATTGGTCGAGGAAACCGGCCAGGGCCGCCAACGGTTGCGTGGCCTTGGCTTCGATCGCCAGGTCCGGCAGCGCTCTGGCGGGGAAGCGTTCGCGACCGACGCCGGTTTCCACATCCTGTTGGCTCGCCACCACGCGCGGCCAGTTCTTGAGGCGGGCGAAGCAGTCTTCAACCGGCAGGAACAACTCGGCGGGTGGCAATAGAGGACGGGACGGGTCGACACGCCGCTCTTCGTAGCGGTTGCGCACGTCATTCCAGAAATTTTCCGCCGCTTGCTCGATGCCGGGCAGGGAAAATACCTGGGTATCCTGGGGCAGGTAATCGAACAGGGTGGAGGTTTCTTCGAAGAACAGCGGCAGGTAGTACTCGATGCCGGCGGGGGTAATGCCGCTGCTCAGGTCCTGGAAAATCGGGCAGCGCCGGAAGTCTACGTCGAAGCGCTCGCGAAACCGCGCCTTGAAACGCGTCACCGCGTCTTTTTGCAGAGGGAATTCCTTGGCCGGCAACAGGCGGATCGACTGCACTTTGTCGATGGAACGCTGGTTTTCCGGATCAAAGGTGCGCAAGGTCTCGATCTCGTCATCGAACAGGTCGATGCGATAGGGCAGTTTGCTGCCCATCGGGAACAGGTCGATCAACGCGCCGCGGACCGTGAACTCGCCGTGCTCGTACACGGTATCGACGTAGCGGTAGCCGCTGGCCTCAAGCCGGGTGCGCATTTGCTCGACGTCGAGCTTCTGGCCGATGTCCAGCACCAGGCTGCTGCCTAGCAGGAACTGGGTCGGCGCCAGGCGATGTAGGGCTGTGGTGATCGGCACTACCAAAACGCCATGACTGAGCTCCGGCAGCCGGTAAAGGCTGGCGATGCGCTGGGAAATGATGTCCTGGTGCGGCGAAAAAAGGTCGTAGGGCAGGGTTTCCCAGTCCGGGAAATGCAGCACTGGCAAATCCGGGGCGAAGAAAGCCAGCTCCTGTTCCAGCCGCTCGGCGCTTTGGCTGTCGGCGGTCAGCAGCAGGGTAAAGCGCTTTGCAGCGCTGGCAGCCTCGGCGATGGCCAGGCTCAGGGCGGCACCGGGCAGGTTGCCCCAGTGCTGTTTACCTGCCGCGGCAGGGAGAAGCGGAAGACGCAGAACGGGCACGGAAGGTTGAGCTCCAGCGTTGCGACAAAGTCGACAATTGTAGCGGGGGAAGGGGGCTTCTGTCAGTCGCGGACTATGCTGCAGGAACGCAAAACCACGGCGCGACGGGCGCGCATTGCTCCGCCGATGACTCGGCGGCATAATGTAGCCCCTTTTTTCAGCCCCTACATGTGGAAGGTTACCGTGACTCAGAAGCCCGACCAGTGTCTTGGTGAATGGATTGATCGTGAAGCACTCGCAGAAGCGATGATCCCTCTCATCGGTCAGCTCTACCGCAATAACAACGTGGTGAGCTCGATCTATGGCCGCAGCCTGATCAACCAGTCTGTCATCGCGATCCTCAAGGCCCACCGCTTTGCTCGCCACCGTTCTTCCGACGACAGCGAACTCTCCGTCCACGAAACATTCCCCCTGCTCAAGGCGATGAGCGAGCTCAAGCTCGGCGCGGCCTCGGTGGACCTGGGCAAGCTGGCGTTCAAATTCCGTAACGAAGCCAATGGCCGTAGCGCCGAACAGTTCGTGCGCGAAGAAATGGCTGACGTGGTTGGTCAGCAGAACGCTTCGGCTCGTAAAGGTACCGACGTGGTCCTGTACGGCTTCGGTCGTATCGGCCGTCTGCTGGCGCGTATCCTGATCGAGAAAACCGGTGGTGGCGACGGCCTGCGCCTGCGCGCCATCGTCGTGCGCAAGGGCGCCGAGAACGACCTGACCAAGCGTGCCAGCCTGCTGCGCCGCGACTCGGTGCATGGTTCCTTCAACGGCACCATTACCATCGACGAAGAAAACAACACCATCACCGCCAACGGTAACCTGATCCAGGTGATCTACGCGAAGAACCCGACCGAGGTGGACTACACCCAGTACGGCATCAAGGACGCCCTGCTGGTGGATAACACCGGTGTATGGCGCGATGCCGATGGCCTTGGCCAGCACCTGGCCTGCCCGGGTATCGACCGCGTTGTCCTGACCGCACCTGGCAAGGGCAAGCTGAAGAACATCGTTCACGGTATCAACCACACCGAAATCACCGCTGACGACAAGATCATCTCTGCCGCTTCCTGCACCACCAACGCCATCGTGCCGGTGCTCAAAGCCGTGAATGACAAGTTCGGCATCATCAACGGTCACGTCGAAACCGTTCACTCGTACACCAACGACCAGAACCTGATCGACAACTTCCACAAGGGCGATCGCCGGGGCCGTAGCGCCGCGTTGAACATGGTCATCACCGAAACCGGTGCCGCCACTGCTGCCGCCAAGGCCTTGCCTGAGCTCGCTGGCAAGTTGACCGGCAACGCGATCCGTGTGCCGACGCCGAACGTGTCGATGGCCATTCTCAACCTGAACCTTGAGAAAGCCGCCACCCGTGAAGAGATGAACGAGTACCTGCGCTACATGGCGCTGCACTCCGACCTGCACAAGCAGATCGACTTCGTCAACTCGCAGGAAGTGGTGTCCACTGACTTCGTCGGTTCGCGCCACGCTGGCGTTGTCGACGCCGAAGCGACCATCGTCCAGGACAATCGTGTTGTCCTGTACGTCTGGTATGACAACGAGTTCGGCTACAGCTGCCAGGTAGTTCGCGTAATGGAAGACATGGCTGATGTGAATCCGCCTGCGTTTCCGCGCTAAGCCTTAAAGCTTTAGCTGCTGGTGAAAAAACGCCCCGACTTGTCGGGGCGTTTTTTTGTCTGGGTTTTGCTGTGTTTGGGCGGGCCTCATCGCGAGCAAGCTCGCTCCCACATTGGACCGCATACATCAGCAACAACTCGGTCAACTGTGGGAGCGAGCTTGCTCCGGGCGGCGATCCGACGATGACGATTTATCAGGCACCGCCCACTACAGAGGCCTGCGCCGTGCGCAGTTCATGCCGATTACCCTTGAACAGTACCAACGTCGCAATCAACCCCAACACCGCCGCACCACTGAGCCAGATCCCCGGCGCCGCTTTGTTATCCAGCACATGGATCAGATAGGTACAGGCCGCCGGCGTGAACCCGCCGAACGTTGCCGTCGCGAGGCTATAGGCCAGGGAAAAGCCAGTAGTACGCACTTCAACCGGCATGATTTCCGTCAGGGCGACCACCATGGCGCCGTTGTACGATCCATACAGGAACGACAACCACAGCTCGACGATCAGTAAATGGCTGAAGCTGGGGTTCGCCACCAGCCAGGACAGCGCCGGGTAGGCGGTCAGGATCGCCAGGATTGTCGCAGCCAGCAGCAGGGGTTTGCGCCCGATCTTGTCGGAAAGCGCGCCCATGACTGGCAGCCAGAAGAAATTCGACAAGCCGATACACACCGTGACCAGCAACGCATCCAGCTCCGACAGGTTGAGCTCAGCCTTGCCAAATGTCGGCGTGTAGGCCGTGATCAGGTAGAACGACACCGTAGTCATCACCACCAGTGCCATGCCGGCCAGGACAATGCCGAAGTTCTGGCCAATGGAGCGGACGATTTCCGACAGGGTAGGGCGGTGTTTTCTCGCCTGGAATTCCGGCGTTTCTTCCAGCGAGCGGCGAATTACAAAAATGACCGGTACGATCAGGCAACCGATCAGGAACGGCACGCGCCAGCCCCATTCGCCCATTTCTTGCGGGTTCAGCCAGTGATTGAGGCCAACCCCCAGCAGACCGGCAAAGACCACGGCGGCCTGTTGGCTCGCGGACTGCCAACTGACAAAAAAGCCCTTGCGCCCCGGCGTAGAGATTTCCGCCAGGTACACCGAGACCCCACCGAGTTCCACGCCTGCGGAAAAGCCCTGCAGCAATCGGCCCAGCAATACCAGCAGCGGCGCCGCCACGCCCAACGTGGCGTAACCCGGTACACAGGCGATCAGCACCGTGCCGGCGGCCATCATCGCGAGGGTGATGATCAGGCCTTTGCGCCGGCCGTGACGGTCGATGTAGGCGCCAAGGAAGATCGCGCCCAGCGGACGCATCAGGAACCCGGCGCCGAACGTGGCCAGGGACAGCATCAGCGAGGCGAAGGCACTGTCGGTCGGGAAGAACGTCTTGGCGATGGCCGTGGCGTAGAAGCCATAGACCATGAAGTCGAACATCTCCAGGAAGTTGCCGCTGACAACGCGAAAAATCGCCTTGCCGTTGCTCGTGTTGGAAGGCATGTGTAGGTACTCACTCTGGCAATCTCGTATGAAAGCGCTGCAATCCATGTGGGAGCGAGCCTGCTCGCGAAGGTGGTGTGTCAGGCCCCTTGACGTTGATCGGTCCATTGCTTTCGCGAGCAGGCTCGCTCCCACAGGTTTTTTGCATGCGCTGTAGCCCATAATGGCCGGCGTGGTTTTGTGGGGAGATGAAGATTTGTTAACTGGACGATGGATTGGGCTTGTGATGCTGGCCGGCGTTGTGTCCGGCTGCGGCCAGGGCGATACCCTGGAACGCTTCAATGGCCCTACCATGGGCAGCCGTTATTCCGTCCAGTACGTCAGGCATGCCGCCACGCCCGGTCCGAACGTGGTGCAGGCCGAGGTGGAAAAAATTCTCGCTGAAGTGGATCGGCTGTTTTCCACCTATCGCAGCGATTCGGAAATCGAGCGCTTCAATGCGCTGCCTGGCGGCAGTTGCCTGACCATGCCGGGACCTGTGCTTGAACTTGTCCGGGTGGGTGAGCAGCTATCTTCGCAAAGCCATGGCGCATTCGATCTGACGGTGGAGCCTTTGCTGAACCTGTGGGGCTTCGGCCCGCAATCCCGGCGAGAGGCGGTGCCCAGCGCCGAGGCCCTGGCCCTGGCGCGACGACAGGTTGGCCATGGCTACTTGCGGATCGAAGGCGACCGGTTATGCAAGGACGCCGCGGTGGAAGTCGATTTCAACAGCATCGCGGCGGGTTATGCCGTCGACCGCATCGCCGCGAAGCTCCAGGCTTTGGGCATCGACAGCTACCTGGCCGAAGCCACCGGGGAGCTCAAGGCTGTCGGGCACAAGCCGGATGGGTCGGCCTGGCGCATCGCCCTGGAAGAGCCTCGGAACGATCGGCAAATGGCTGAGCGTGTCATCAAGGTCAACGGCTACGGGGTTTCAACGTCGGGCGACTATCGTAAATATTTCGAGCAGGGCGGCAAGCGTTACTCCCACACCTTTGATGCGCGCACCGGGGCGCCGGTCCTACACAACCTGGCGTCAGTCACGGTAATTCATCCTTCAGCGATGTTGGCCGATGGACTATCGACGCTGCTGCTGATTCTCGGTCCCGAAGAGGGTTGGGATTATGCCCAGGAGCACGGCATCGGAGTATTTTTTGTGCTGCGGGATGGGGAGCGTTTCGTCGTACGTACAAACGATGCGTTTGAACGGATGGCCGGCGAAAAAACCCAATGATGACGATGAGCTTGTTCAGCGCTGTACTCGTGGCGAGGGAGCTTGCTCCCGCTTGAGTGCGAAGCGCTCACAAAAGGGGCCGCTGCGCAGCCCAGCGGGAGCAAGCTCCCTCGCCACGATGATTCAGTTGAACTTGAGATGATTGTCACGCAATGCTGACAGGGTTATGAAAGCCCACCTGTGGCGAAATAGCGCAGGCAAAACTAGCCTACGACGCGACCAAGGGGTAATGTGCGCGGCGTTGACGCTTCTATAGACTGTGGCCGGGCGCGTGAACCGGTCCCAAATTGTTCCTTCATGCCGCCGGCCGGCATGATTTAGCCGTCGGTGCCAACTGTGGCATCGCGGCCTGTTCTGAGGAGTACGCATGGCTGTCTACAACTACGACGTGGTGGTACTGGGTTCCGGCCCGGCGGGGGAAGGTGCGGCAATGAACGCCGCCAAGGCAGGGCGCAAGGTGGCGATGGTCGACAGCCGTCGGCAGGTTGGCGGCAACTGCACCCACTTGGGTACCATCCCGTCCAAGGCCTTGCGTCACTCGGTCCGGCAGATCATGCAGTTCAACACCAACCCGATGTTCCGGGCAATCGGCGAGCCGCGCTGGTTCTCCTTCCCGGACGTGCTCAAGAGCGCCGAGAAGGTGATTTCCAAGCAAGTGGCCTCGCGTACCGGCTACTACGCCCGTAACCGTGTGGACGTGTTTTTCGGCACTGGCAGCTTCGCCGACGAGCAAACGGTCGAAGTGGTCTGCGGCAATGGCGTAGTCGAGAAACTGGTGGCCAAGCACATCATCATCGCCACCGGCTCGCGTCCGTATCGCCCGGCGGACATCGATTTCAACCACGCACGTATCTACGATAGCGACACGATCCTGAGCCTGGGGCATACCCCGCGCAAACTTATCGTCTACGGTGCCGGCGTGATCGGTTGCGAATACGCCTCGATCTTCAGCGGCCTGGGCGTGCTGGTGGAACTGGTGGACAACCGTGGGCAGTTGCTGAGCTTCCTGGACTCGGAAATTTCCCAGGCCCTGAGCTACCACTTCAGCAACAACAACATCACCGTGCGCCACAACGAGGATTACGAGCGCGTCGAAGGCGTGGACAACGGTGTGATCCTGCACCTCAAGTCCGGCAAGAAGATCAAGGCCGACGCCTTGCTCTGGTGCAACGGCCGCACCGGCAACACCGACACCCTGGGCCTGGAAAACATCGGCGTGAAGGTCAACAGCCGCGGCCAGATCGAGGTCGACGAGAACTACCGCACCTGCGTGCCGAACATCTATGGCGCCGGTGACGTGATCGGCTGGCCGAGCCTGGCCAGTGCCGCCCACGACCAGGGCCGTTCGGCCGCCGGCAGCATCGTCGACAACGGCAGCTGGCGTTTCGTCAATGACGTGCCGACCGGCATCTACACCATTCCGGAGATCAGCTCGATCGGCAAGAACGAGCAGGAGCTGACCCAGGCCAAGGTGCCTTACGAGGTCGGCAAGGCCTTCTTCAAGAGCATGGCGCGGGCGCAGATCGCCGGCGAGCCGCAAGGCATGCTGAAAATCCTGTTCCACCGCGAGACCCTGGAAGTGCTGGGCGTGCACTGCTTCGGCTACCAGGCCTCGGAAATCGTCCACATCGGCCAGGCGATCATGAACCAGCCGGGCGAGCTGAACACGTTGAAGTACTTCGTCAACACCACGTTCAACTACCCGACCATGGCCGAAGCCTATCGGGTAGCGGCCTACGACGGGCTCAACCGGCTTTTTTGAGCGGCTCCGGCCGGTGGCCTGAGCCGGCCGGGGAGACCGATTTCAGCAATTCTCGAGGGTGGCGGTGGCCAAACCGGGAAAGTCTGTAATCAGGCTGTCAGCGCCAAAGTCGGCGAGCCTGCGCATGAGCGCGGGCTCGTTGACGGTCCATACCGACACATGCAGCCCCTGGCGCTGCGCCTTGATCAGGCGTTCCGGCGTGCACAGGGTCCAGTTCAGCGCCAGAATCTCACAGCCATAGCTCTGGGCGACCTTCAACGGGTCGAGCCAGGCGTATTCGGCGACCAGTCCACGGGAAATGTCCGGCGTCAGATCCAGCGCGGCCTTGAGCACTTCCCGGGAACTGGAAGTGATGGTGATCTTGTCCAGCAGGCCGAAGCGCTGGGCCATTTCACGGATGCCCAGCACGGTGGCGGCGGCGCGGGTGCGTGAGGCGCTTTTCACCTCCAGTTGCCAGTGCTCGAAATCACACTTCTCGAACAACTCTTCCAGGCGTGGAATCGGGCACGGCTTGATCCAGCCCGGGCCACCCTTGCGCGCGTCATAAGTCACCAGTTCAGCAGCGGTGTGTTCGACCACCTTGCCCCGGCGATCGGTGGTGCGCTTGAGGGTCGGGTCATGGATCACCATCAACTCGCCGTCCATGGACAGGTGCAGGTCCAGCTCGCAACGGCGTACGCCGTGCTTGAGGCATTCCTGGAAACCGGTGAGGGTGTTTTCCGGTGCTTCGCCCTTGGCGCCGCGGTGGCCATAAATGAGGGTCACGGTTATTCCTTATCGATGCCAGATTCATTCAGTTCCCGGGCCAGGCGCCGTTCCTGCGCCTGCTTCTGCAGGATGTAGCGGGCCAGCAATTGGCGCTGGGCGTCGGTCGGGTGCTCAAACTCGGTGCCTACGTCATAACCGTTGCCCTTGGGGTCGCAATGGGTGACGCGGGCACGCAATAACAGCCCCAGGGCCTGGGGCATCAGCACCAGCTTGACCGAAAGGTGCGCGCCGACGGCAATGGCGCTGGGGTACTGGAAATCGATGCCGCCTTCGGAAATGATCACCGGCTGGGGATCGCCGATTTCGCCGAGCACCGTTACGGCGATGACCTGGCTGAGCAGGTCGATGCGTTTGTTCATGGCCTTGAGGTAGGCCGCGATGCTGCGCTCGCGCTCGCTGATCTGGCGTAACAGGTGTTGTGATTCGAACTCGCTCAGGTGCAGCTCGCTGAGCAGGTTGAACAGTGGGGACTCATCCTGCAACACTTCCTGGCTGGCTGCTTCAGGAATGGACAGGGGCCGAATTTCCAGTGCGATCGTGTCCTCGATACGGTAGTATTCGCGGCGATCTTCTTCATCTAATGTCGACATGGCGAACCCATGGTAGCGGCGGTGGTCTGAGTGTAAAGCTGGTTTGTGACCCCCGCCACAAGGACGTTCCTTTTCCCTCCGAACAAGCCCCGACATGTTCAGACCTCTCTTCGTATTCATCGGCACGCGTTATACCCGTGCAAAGCGTCGCAATCATTTCGTATCGTTCATTTCCCTGACGTCCATCATCGGCCTTGCCCTTGGCGTGGTCGTGATGATCGTCGTGCTGTCGGTCATGAACGGCTTCGACCATGAAATGCGCACCCGCGTGCTCGGCATGGTGCCCCACGCGACCCTCGAAACCGGCGAAGCCATCAGCGACTGGCCAAGCCTGGCCGCCAAGGTCAAGCAGAACCCGCAGGTGTTGGCCGTTGCGCCTTTCACCCAGATGCAGGGGTTGCTGACCAACGACGGCAAGGTCTCCAAGGTCTTGCTCAATGGCATCGATCCCGGGCTGGAGCGGCAGGTGTCGATCATCGACAACTTCATGCGGCAGGGCAAACTCGACGACCTCGCGCCGGGCAGCTTCGGTATCGTGATCGGCGACAAGGCGGCGACCAAGCTCGGCGTGGCCATCGGTGACAAGCTGACGTTTGTCGCGCCGGAAGTCACTGTCACTCCAGGCGGCATGTTCCCGCGCATGAAGCGCTTCACCGTGGTCGGCATCTTTCATGTCGGCGCCGGCGAGCTGGACGGTTACCTGGGGGTGACCAACCTCCAGGATCTCGCGCGTCTGCATCGCTGGAAGCCGGATCAGGTCCAGGGCCTGCGGTTGAAGTTCGATGATCTGTTCCAGGCGCCGCGCGTGGCGTGGAACATCGCCCAGCAGCTCGGCGAAGACCGTTATTACGCCCGCGACTGGACCCGCACCCATGGCAACCTGTATCAGGCGATCCGTATGGAAAAAGCCATGATCGGCCTGCTCCTGTTGCTGATCGTCGCCGTGGCGGCGTTCAACATTATCTCCACGCTGGTGATGGTGGTGAACGACAAGAAAGGCGACATCGCCATCCTGCGCACCCTCGGCGCCACGCCGGGGCAGATCATGCGGATCTTCATGGTCCAGGGCACCGTCATCGGCGTCATCGGCACGTTTGTAGGCGCCTTGGTAGGGATGTTCGCCGCACTGAATGTCAGCGCCGCGATTGCCGCCCTCGAAGGGCTGATCGGGCACAAGTTTCTCAACGCCGACGTGTACTTCATCGACTACCTGCCCTCGCAGTTGCAGGCCGATGACGTGTTGATGGTCTGCGGCGCCGCGTTGATCCTGAGTTTCCTCGCCACCCTGTATCCAGCCTGGCGTGCCGCGCGCACCCAGCCGGCGGAGGCGTTACGTTATGAGTGAGTCGGGCATGAGTGAAAAAGCAATCTTGAGCTGCCGCAACCTGGGCAAGTCCTACGAGGAAGGCCCGGAATCGGTGGTGGTGTTGTCGGGCCTGCAACTGGAGCTGCACCCCGGTGAGCGCGTGGCGATCGTCGGGACTTCCGGCTCGGGCAAAAGTACCTTGTTGAATTTGCTCGGTGGCCTCGATACGCCGACCGCTGGCAGTGTCTGGCTGGCGGGCGAAGAGCTTTCGGCGCTGAACGAAAAGGCCCGCGGCCTGTTGCGTAACCGCTCCCTGGGCTTCGTCTATCAGTTCCACCATCTGCTGCCCGAGTTCACCGCGCTGGAAAACGTCTGCATGCCCCTGTTGATCGGCCGCACCGCAATTCCTGAAGCCCGCCAGCGAGCTACGGCGTTGCTGGAGCGGGTGGGACTGGGCCATCGCCTGGAGCACAAGCCGGCCGAGCTGTCCGGCGGCGAGCGCCAGCGCGTGGCGATTGCCCGGGCCCTGGTCAACAAGCCTGGGCTGGTGATGCTCGACGAGCCGACCGGCAACCTCGACTCCCATACCGCGCAAGGCATCCAGGACTTGATGCTGGAACTCAGCACCTCGATGCGCACGGCGTTCCTGGTGGTGACCCACGACATGAACCTGGCTCGACAGATGGACCGCGTCCTGCATTTGCAGGAAGGTTGCCTGACGCCGATCTGACCGACCAAAACCCGGTAGCTGATACGGCGCCGGGTCTTTTATTTCATACGGTGCCCAGCGAATGTTCAGACCGTTATCGATTTTCATCGGCACGCGCTATACCCGCGCCAAGCGCCGCAATCGTTTTGTCTCGTTCATTTCCATGACCTCGATGATCGGCCTCGCCCTTGGCGTGTTGGCGATGATTGTCGTGTTGTCGGTGATGAACGGCTTCCAGCGCGAAATGAGCTCGCGCATCCTCGGCATGGTGCCTCACGCCACTATCGTCGGCGTCAACCCGATCGACGATTGGCAACCGGTGGCCGCCGCGGCATTAAAAAATCCTGAAGTGACGGCTGCGGTGCCGTTCACCGAGATGGAAGGGATGTTGAGCCATAAAGGTTCGATGCAGCCGATCCAGATCAGCGGCGTCGATCCGGCCCAGGAAGGCAAGGTCTCGATTGTCGCCCAGCACATCGTCCAGGGGCGTCTCGATGCCTTGAAGCCCGGCGAGTTCGGCGTGGTGATCGGTGAGATCACCGCGCGGCGCTTTCGCTTGAATGTCGGCGACAAGGTGACCCTGATCGTGCCGGAAGTCAGCACCGCGCCGGGGGGCATCACCCCGCGGATGCAACGACTGAATGTGGTGGGGGTGTTCAAGGTCGGCGCCGAGCTGGACGGTTCCATGGCGCTGATTCACTTGGCCGACGCCGCGCAGATGCAGCATTGGCAACCGAACCAGGTACAGAGCGTGCGTCTGGCGGTGAAAGATTTGTACGCAGCGCCGAAAGTCTCCGGTGACATCGCCAGCGGGCTTGGCGCGGCCTACAAGGCTGACGACTGGACCCACACCCAGGGCAGTCTGTTCAGTGCGATGAAAATGGAAAAAACCATGATCGGCCTGTTGCTATTGATGATCGTCGCGGTGGCGGCGTTCAACATCATCGCCACGTTGATCATGGTGGTGAACGACAAGGGCGCGGACATCGCGATCCTGCGTACCATCGGCGCCACGCCGCGGCAGATCATGGCGATTTTCATGGTCCAGGGCACGGTGATCGGCGTGGTGGGCACGTTGATCGGCGGGGTGCTGGGGGTGATTGCGGCGTTGAATGTCAGCGCGCTGGTGGGTTGGCTGGAAAGGGTCAGCGGCCAGCACATTTTCAGTTCCGATGTGTACTTCGTCAGCAACCTGCCGTCGGAACTGCAGCGTGGCGACGTGCTGCTGATCTGCTCCGCCGGGTTCATCCTCAGCTTCCTCGCCACCGTATACCCGGCCTGGCGCGCGGCGAAGATCGAACCTGCGCAGGCGTTGCGGTATTCCTGATAACGCGGGAAGCCCCCGTGGCGAGGGAGCTTGCTCCCGCTGGAGTGCGCAGCGCTCCCAAAAATCTAAACTCCTCCTATCACTAGTGAGATTGGGGCTGCTGCGCAGCCCAGCGGGAGCAAGCTCCCTCGCCACAGGGGTTGAGTCCGGCCTAATTATCCTTGGGCAACTCGATCACGAACCGCGTCCAGCCATCGGCCGATTCACAGCGGATATCCCCGCCATGGGCGCGGATAATCGAGCGGGTAATGGCCAGCCCCAGCCCGGCGTGTTCACTGCTGCCTTCCTGGCGAGCCGGGTCGGCGCGGTAAAAACGGTCGAACAGGCGCGGCAGCAGCGCCGCCGGAATTTCCCCGCCACTGTTTTCCACATCGATGCGCACAGTCTGCGGCCCGTCGACAATCCGTATCCGCACCTCGCCACCACCGGGGCTGAAGCGCAGGGCGTTGTCCAGCAGATTGGACAGCGCGCGGCGCAGCATGCTGCGGTCGCCCTCGATACGTCCGTTCCCTTCGCGGCTCAGCTTTACCTCGGCGTCTTCGGCCAGTGGCGCGAAAAACTCCAGCAGCAGGTCCGTTTCCAGCGCCAGCTCCAGCGGTTCGCGCTGGACGGCCAGCAAGCCATGGTCGGCCTTGGCCAGGTAAAGCATGTCGTTGACCAGTTGTGCCATCCATTGCAGCTCTTCGAGATTGCTGTGCAGGGCTTCGCGATAGTCGTCCAGCGAGCGTTCGCGGGTGAGAGTGACCTGGGTATGGGTCAGCAGATTCGACAACGGCGTACGCAGCTCATGGGCGATGTCGGCGGAGAAGGCGGAGAGGCGCTGGAAGGCATCGTCGAGGCGTCCAAGCATGTCGTTGATGCTGTGGGCCAGTTCCGCCAGTTCGGCGGGCATGTGTTCTTCTGGCAGTCGAGCATTGAGCGAACGTGCCGAGACGCTGCTGGCAATGGCGCCCATACGGCGCAGGGGGCGCAAGCCACGCCGGGCGGCCCAGGCGCCAAGCAGGGCGGTCGCCAGCGCCGAGAGGCCGACGGTCAGCCAGATCAGACGCTGCATGCGTTGCAGGAAATGCTGGTGGTGGGTGATGTCCAGCAGCAGTGTCAGTTGGGGCGAATCCGCACGATTGGGATCCAGCGGCGCGTTTAATACGCGGTAGTCATTGTCGGTGTCGTTGAGGGTCGACAGGCCGGGCCGTTCGGGCACCTGGACCGGCAGGCGGATCGAGCTGTCATGCCAGCGCACGCCATCGCGGTCCTTGATGCGCAAGGCAAGGTCCGGCTGGCGGCTCAACTCGTCCGCCAGGCGCGCCTCGGGGTTGGGGCCATCTTGCAGGGCGCGGCGCACGCCGGTCAATTTGGCCTCGAGCAACTGCTGGTCTAGTTCGATGAAGTGCGCCTCGCTGCCGCGGCTGAACAGCACGCCGGCAAACAACGACACGATGGCGGTGCAGGCGGCGAAAAGCAGCGCCAGCCGATTGCTCAGCGACCATCGGCGACTCACAGGTTGCGCTCTTCAAGGACATAGCCCATGCCGCGCACGGTGTGGATCAGCTTGTCGGGAAACTCGTCGTCGATCTTGATCCGCAGACGCCGGATCGCCACCTCGATGACATTGGTGTCACTGTCAAAATTCATGTCCCAGACTTGTGAGGCAATCAACGACTTTGGCAATACCTCGCCTTGGCGCCGCAGCAGCATCTCCAGCAGGGCGAATTCCTTGGCGGTCAGGTCGATGCGTTTGCCGCCGCGTTCTACCCGGCGCCGGATCAAGTCCAGCCGCAGGTCCGCCAGTTGCAGGCTGGTTTCCTGGGCCGCCGAACTGCCTCGGCGCAGCAGGCTGCGCACCCGGGCCAGCAGTTCGGAAAAGGCGAAGGGCTTGATCAGGTAATCATCGGCACCCAGTTCCAGGCCATGCACACGATCCTCTATCGCATCCCGCGCGGTGAGAAACAGCACCGGCGTGTCCAGCCCGGCGCCGCGCACCGCTTGCAGAATCTGCCAGCCATCGCGGCCGGGTAGCATCACGTCAAGAATCAACAGCGCGTATTCACCGCTCACGGCCAGTTGCTGGCCGGTGCTGCCATCAGCCACCAGATCGGCGTTGAACCCGGCTTCGCTCAAGCCTTGGCGCAAGTATTGGCCGGTTTTCAGTTGGTCTTCGACGATCAGCAGTTTCATGGTCGGGCTCAAGGCTGTGTTTGAACGTGGGCGTTATACCGTGGCGCATGGTGTCATGGGGCAAGCTGACAAAGTTGTAATGCAACTGCAAGCCAGTTGGGGGAGCAAGCGCTCAAGGAAACCGTAAAGGCTGGTAGAATCCGCTGATTCTTCAGTCAGGTTTCCGTCATGCATCCCGCAGCCGAACACTCGCCGCTGGGCAAATCCAGCGAATACATCGCCACGTACACGCCGTCACTGCTGTTTCCGATCCCGCGAACCGCGAAATGGGCGGAACTGGGCCTGACGGCCGAGACCCTGCCGTACAAGGGCGTGGATTTCTGGAACTGTTTCGAGCTGTCATGGCTGCTGCCGTCCGGCAAGCCGGTTGTCGCCATCGGTGAATTCGCGATCCCGGCGGATTCGCCAAATATCATCGAATCCAAGTCCTTCAAGTTGTACCTGAACTCCTTGAACCAGACCTCGTTCAACGACAGCGCGAGCCTGGAAGCCACGCTGCGCCAGGACCTTTCCGCCGCGGCGGGCAAGCCGGTAGGTGTGCGGATTCGCAGCCTCAAGGATGTCGAGAGCGAAGGCATCGTTGCATTACCCGGTGTCTGCGTTGACGACCTGGACATCACTGTCGACTCCTACGAGCACCCGCGTCCGGAGCTGCTGCGTTGCGATGCATCGCGTATCGTCGAGGAAAGCCTGCACAGCCATCTGCTCAAGTCCAACTGCCCGGTAACCAGCCAGCCGGACTGGGGCAGCGTGGCGGTGGAGTATCGCGGCGCGGCGCTGGACCACGCCAGTCTGCTGGCTTACATCGTCAGCTTCCGCCAGCATTCGGACTTCCATGAGCAGTGCGTCGAGCGGATCTTCCTAGACCTGCAACGCTTGCTCAAGCCGGAGAAATTGACGGTATATGCGCGGTATGTGCGCCGGGGTGGGTTGGATATCAATCCGTATCGCAGCACCGAGGATGTGCAACTGCCGAACCAGCGTCTGGTTCGGCAATAAAATTTCTTGCTGAAGAGTTCTTGTGGAAGGACTTTTGTGGGAGCGAGCCTGCTCGCGAAGGCGGCCGTACATTCAACACATTTGCTGACTTTCACACCGCTTTCGCGAGCAGGCTCGCTCCCACAGTGGATTGCATTTCAATATGCAGATACTAAAAAGCCCTGCTGGCGATAGCAGGGCTTTTGGCGTTTGACGGGCTTAGATCCCCATGCTGCCCAAGGTGTTAACGATATTGCGCAGTGTTCCGGCGATCGTTGGATGCTCCAGCTCGAAGCGGTCGACGGCGAGGTTGACGGTGTCAGCGATGTTGGAGTCCTGTGTTCTGGTTTCCAGTTCAAGCTCAAGCTCGATCTGCTGCATTAATGCGTGCAGATCAGTACGTTCGGCTTCGGACAGCGGCGGGTTCTGTTCCAATTGCTCGCGCAGTTTGTTGAGCTGTTCTTGCAATTCGCGGGCAGGCATTGGCGTACTCCCTTTATTGATAGGCACTGCCATGGACCGCGACGCTGCGTCAAAAGTCCGTGGCTTGCCTTAAGAGTAATCCACACTCAAGCGCCCTGCATGATCCTGGTCACGGCTTCTCGCCTTTGAGGCGACGCAGGCTGATATCGGCCAGGCAGGTATCGAGTTCGCCCAGGTGATCGATCACCGAATGCACGCCCAGGCCGAACAACTCCACGGTGGCCTTGGCCCGTTTGATTTCCCGTTCCTGCTGGCTCAAGGCTTGCCATTCGGCGGGCGTAAGGCCGCACAGCGAGCCGCAGGATGCCAGCCCGATGGTCCATAGACCGGCGTTTAGCCCCGACTGCAACAGCTTCGGTTCGCCGCTGACCAATACGCAGCCATCCAGTTGCCTGACATCCAGCGCCATAAGGGCTTGCCAACAGGCATGGGGCGCTGGCCACGGATTATTTGTTGCAGGAAGTTGCGGAGATTTCACCCATGCCGGCAGTGAGGCCGCCAACCCGCGGCTGATGGCGGGTGGCAATTCGTCAAGCCAGGCGCAGGGGATGTCGAGCTGCCGCAGGCGTTGCAGGCTTTCCAACGCCCCGGGTGTAAGTTGCGTGTGCTCGGCCGGCATAATCCCTGGCTGACGAGCACGCGAGCCGAAATCAACCAGGCATCCGCTGAGGCCAAACAGGACGGCCGTCAGGCTGGGGGCGGGGAGGGGCTTGGTTTCGGCGCGGGGCATGTGGACGTCCTTGAAATAACCCGCAGCCTAACGAGGCACGATGACAGTCCGGTTACAGTGGGATGAAGGCGACCCGTATGGAAAATTCCTACGGAGAGCTTCCTTTTTCTGTGCTGCCTATCCACGCGTTCCGCCTTATACTAGCCACCTTACCGCCTGGGCTCGGCGCCCTTGCCTGAATAATCCAAGGAGTTTTTCCCTATGCGCTGGAGCCATCGTCTAGCTCAGCTGTGTCTATCTGCCAGCGTTCTGCTGGTGCCGTTCGCCGCTCACGCCGCCACGGAAGAAGATCCTTGGGAAAGCGTCAACCGTCCGATATTCACCTTCAATGACACCATCGACACCTACGCGCTGAAGCCGCTGGCCCAGGGGTACCAGTATGTGACGCCGCAGTTCCTCGAAGACGGCATCCACAACGTGTTTCGCAACATCGGTGACGTCGGCAACCTGGCCAACGATGTGCTGCAAGCCAAGCCGGCTGCCGCCGGGGTCGATACTGCCCGGTTGATCTTCAACACGACGTTCGGCCTGCTGGGCTTCTTCGATGTCGGCACCCAGATGGGGCTGCAGCGCAACGACGAAGATTTCGGCCAGACCCTGGGATACTGGGGGCTGGGCAGCGGACCCTACCTGATGCTGCCGCTGCTGGGGCCGAGCACTCTGCGTGATGCGCCGGCCAAGCTGGTCGACAGCTACGCCACCCCATACCCCTACATCGACAACGTCTCGGTGCGTAATTCGATCTGGGGCCTGAACATCGTCGACACCCGCGCCAGCCTGTTGTCGGCCGAAAAAATGGTCAGTGGCGACAAGTATGTGTTCCTGCGCAACGCCTTCCTGCAGAACCGTGAATTCAAGGTCAAGGATGGTCAGGTCGAAGACGATTTCTGATTTCGGCCGGTTGAATGTGAAAGGCGGCCCGAAAGGCCGCCTTTCGTGCTTTGGCTTTTGTCCAGAGCCGGAATCAACCTTCCATTGAGTTACGCTTCGCTCGGTTCTTATAACTCTCTGTGCTTTGACAAATAAAGAGCTCGAGCGGGCTATCTGCATGAGCTTGAAACGCCCCGCGGATGGGAGTACCGTCTGCGCCTTAGAAGGGCACCTCTGATGTATATGCGTGTAGGGCAAACGCCTGAAACCTGTACGACAGAGAGGCTAGAAAGCGAATCCAGTAGTGCGTGCCAGGCCCAGTTGCCCAGCCCCCTACGCCAACCTAATTCTGGCGCCGTTTGCCCACATGCCAAAAACCAGTGCCACGCTGCTGATAATCGATGATGACGAAGTGGTGCGAGCCAGCCTCGCAGCCTACTTGGAAGACAGTGGTTTCAGCGTCCTGCAGGCCAGCAACGGCCAGCAGGGTCTTCAGGTATTCGAGCAGGACAAGCCCGACCTGGTCATCTGCGACCTGCGCATGCCGCAGATGGGCGGACTCGAACTCATTCGCCAGGTCACCGAGCTGTCGTCACAGACTCCGGTGATCGTGGTGTCGGGCGCGGGGGTGATGAACGACGCGGTCGAGGCATTGCGCCTGGGCGCGGCGGATTACCTGATCAAGCCCCTCGAAGACCTTGCCGTGCTCGAGCATTCGGTGCGTCGAGCCCTGGACCGCTCGCGCCTGTTGGTCGAGAACCAGCGCTATCGCGAGAAGCTGGAAACGGCCAACCGTGAGCTGGAAGCCAGCCTGAACCTGTTGCAGGAAGACCAGAACGCCGGGCGTCAGGTGCAGATGAACATGCTGCCGGTCAGCCCTTGGACCGTCGACGGTTTCCGTTTTGCCCACCAGATCATCCCGTCGTTGTACCTGTCGGGTGATTTTGTCGATTATTTCCGGGTCGATGAGCGCCGAGTGGCTTTCTACCTGGCGGATGTTTCCGGACACGGTGCTTCGTCGGCATTCGTGACCGTACTGCTGAAGTTCATGACCACGCGCCTGCTGTTCGAATCCAAGCGCAATGGTACGTTGCCCGAATTCAAGCCCTCGGAGGTCCTTGGGCATATCAACCGAGGCCTGATCAGTTGTAAGCTGGGCAAACACGTCACGATGGTCGGTGGAGTCATCGACGAGGAGACTGGTTTGTTGACGTATAGCATCGGCGGTCACCTGCCGTTGCCCGTTTTGTACACACCTGACAGTGTTCGTTACCTGGAAGGGCGTGGCTTGCCGGTAGGCCTGTTCAACGAGGCCACCTATGAAGATCACGTGCTGGAACTGCCTCCGGCTTTCAGCTTGACGCTGATGTCTGATGGCATTCTGGACCTTTTGTCGGAACCTACACTCAAAGAGAAAGAAGCGGCCTTGCCTGAACGGGTAAGTGCGGCGGGCGGCAGCCTGGAAGGCCTGCGGCAAGTGTTTGGATTAGCCACGCTAGGGGAGATGCCGGATGATATCGCCCTGTTAGTGTTGAGCAGGAATCTTTGATGAGTACCGGTAGAATCCAGTTCGCCGAGCAGGACGGCACCTTCGTCCTGAAGTTTGTCGGTGAAGTGCGCCTGACCTTGTGTTCGGCGCTGGATGCGACAATCGAGAAGATCTTCACCGCGTTGAACTTCAACGCCATCGTGATCGACCTGACCGAAACCCGCAGCATCGACAGCACCACCCTGGGCCTGCTGGCCAAATTGTCGATCCTGTCGCGGCAAAAGGTCGGCCTGCTGCCGACCGTTGTCACCACCCACAACGACATTACCCGTTTGCTGCAGTCGATGGGCTTCGATCAGGTGTTCAACATCGTCGGCGATCCGGTGCCATGCCCGGAATGCCTGGATGATCTCCCTGATCAGGACCAGTCCGAAGAGGACGTGCGGATCAAGGTGCTTGAAGCGCACAAGATCCTCATGGGGCTGAACGACTCCAATCGTGAAGCGTTCCATGACCTGGTGAGTGCGTTGGAGCGGCCCTGATTCCTGGGTGTTGTAGACCGAGCTGAGGCCTTCGCGAGCAGGCTCGCTCCCACAGGGATCAAGGTTGGACTCGGTCAGAAACTGTGGGAGCGAGCTTGCTCGCAATGGCGTTTATCGATCCGCCATATCTCTTGAGCCAAACAGAACAAAAAAGGGCGAACCCATCCAGGTTCGCCCTTTTGCATGCCGCCGGTTCAGCTCAAAGCTTGGCTTGCAGCAACGCTTCCAGCTTCTCCTGGTCCCGAGCGAACTGACGAATGCCTTCAGCCAGTTTCTCGGTTGCCATGGCATCCTCGTTGGACAACCAGCGGAACTGCGCCTCATTGAGGCTCAGGCGCGCTTCCCCGGCCTGGCCAGGCGCCAGCTTGCGTTCCAGCTTGCCCTCGTCGGCGGCCAGTTTTTCCAGCAGTTCGGGGCTGACGGTCAAGCGGTCGCAGCCGGCCAGTTGCTCGATCTGGTTGAGATTACGGAAGCTGGCGCCCATGACCACGGTCTTGTAGTCATTGGCCTTGTAGTAGTTGTAGATGCGCGTCACCGACTGCACGCCGGGATCGTCGGCCCCGGTGTAGTCATTGCCGTTGGCCTTTTTGTACCAGTCATAGATACGGCCCACGAATGGCGAAATCAGGAACACACCGGCGTCGGCGCAGGCCGCGGCCTGGGCGAAGGAGAACAGCAGCGTCAGGTTGCACTGGATGCCTTCGCGCTCCAGTTGCTCGGCGGCGCGGATGCCTTCCCAGGTGGAGGCGATCTTGATCAGCACGCGATCCCGGCCCACACCGGCCTTTTCGTACAGGTCGACCAAGCGATGGGCGCGCTTCAACATGGCCTCGGTGTCGAACGACAGGCGTGCATCCACTTCGGTGGAGATGCGCCCCGGAATCACCTTGAGGATTTCTTGCCCGACCGCTACACCAAAACGGTCGCTGGCCAGGCCCACGTCACCCTTGCAATCCGCCACGCAGGCGTTCAGCAGCTCGGCATAACCGTGAATGGCCGAAGCCTTGAGCAGCAGGGAAGGGTTGGTGGTGGCGTCCACCGGTTTGATGCGGGCGATGGCTTCGAAGTCGCCGGTATCGGCCACGACGGTAGTGAACTGCTTGAGTTGTTCCAGCTTGGAAGTCATGAGCGTGCTCTGTCCTATGGGTCCGTTGACATTACCCGAGGGCCGGCAGCCACTCAAGGGCGTGAAGAGGTATCGATGGCCCCAGCGGCAACAACCCGGAAACGGCTGTTTGAAAGGCCGGGGCAACTATCGGTAGATACGATGCCAAAACAGCGCGCAGGTTCAAAGCAAGTGATGGTTAACGCCCTTCAAGCAACTGCCCGGCCTGATCCAGCAGCGCCAACGGATCCTTGGTCTTGTGAATGTCCACCGACAACAACTGCCGGAACCGCCGCGCCCCCGGAAACCCCGTGCCCAGCCCCAGCACATGCCGGGTGATGTGATGCATGGCGCCGCCAGCCGCCAAGTGGGCGGCGATATAAGGCCGCAATTGCGCCAAGGCCTCGGCGCGGCTGATGACCGGCGCAGTGCTGCCGAACAATTGCTGGTCCACTTCGGCCAGCAGATAAGGGTTGTGGTATGCCTCGCGTCCGAGCATCACCCCGTCGAACGTCCGCAGGTGTTCATGACACGCCTCCAGCGTCTTGATCCCGCCGTTGAGGACGATTTCCAGCTCAGGGAAGTCAGCCTTCAGCTGCGCCACCACGTCATAACGTAGCGGTGGAATGTCGCGGTTTTCCTTGGGCGACAACCCCTCCAGAATGGCGATTCGCGCATGCACGGTAAAACTGCCGCACCCGGCCTCACGCACTGTCCCGACGAAATCGCACAATTGTTCGTAGCTGTCTCGACCATTTATTCCAATCCGATGCTTCACCGTCACTGGAATCGACACCGCATCACGCATGGCTTTCACACAATCGGCCACCAGCCCCGGATGGCCCATCAGGCAGGCGCCAATCATGTTGTTCTGCACCCGGTCGCTCGGACAACCTACATTGAGGTTGACCTCATCGTAGCCATGTTCCTCGGCCATTCGGGCGCAGGCGGCCAAGTCGGCGGGAACGCTGCCGCCCAATTGCAGGGCCAGCGGGTGCTCGGTTTCGTGGTGACGCAGGAAACGCTCGTGATCACCGTTGAGCAGGGCGCCGGTGGTGACCATCTCGGTGTAGAGCAGGGCGTGTTTGGAGAGGATGCGCAGGAAGTAGCGGCAATGGGGGTCAGTCCAGTCCATCATGGGTGCAACAGAAAAGCGGCGGGACAGCGGAGCGGCGTGTAAAGGCATTGGGGAATTTGGATCAGAAGGGCGGATCGGCGCAGTTTATCAGTGATGAAGTGCAACTGTCCGCGGCTCAGGTCTGAATCATTTCCCCAATGCACTTCTCAAAAACCGCCTCCATGGGGGCCAGCACACAGTTATAAGCCGCGATATTGGCGTCGATCCATTCGTCCTTATCGATCCCCCACCAACTGATCTCGAATCCGGCATTCATGATGAGGTGTTCAAACAGGATGCGCTGGGCGCGGCCGTTGCCTTCGCGGAATGGGTGGATGATGTTGATATCGGAATAGGCATCTGCCACGGCGATGATCAGCTCTGTTCTGCTCAATCCCTCGAACCAGTTCGACGCCGCCAGGTTGGCGAATATCTTGTTGGCTTCCTTTTCCATGTATTCAGGTTGGCAAAAACGCGTGGCTTGCTTGGCCATGCCAACGGTCCGCAGCGCTCCGGCCCATTCGAACAGGTCCGAGAACAGCGCTCGATGAATATTCTGCAAATAAGGCAGGCTGTAAGGAGGAGGGTTGAATTCGACATGGCTCGCAGCGATGGCCGAGAGCTGTTGTTCGGCTTCGCTCAAGGTCTGTTCATCGCGGATATCGAGTTTATTGCGCAGGACCGTGGAGCCCGGATAACAATAGGCGTCTTCGCCGACGCCGTATTTGTCGGGCATCAGGCTCGAGTCTTGGTGAAGGTCTTCAGGACTTCCTCACGGGAAGGCAGCTTGTCTTCGCTGTCTTGCGCAGACACCTTGAACCCTTCCAGGCGCAGGCTGGCCGCGTAGTTGGACCGGCGAGTCCTGGCCGCGTAGGCCTTTTTTGTTTCCAGGCTGACAGTGCCCATCGGGGTGGACCTCGAATCGCGTTGGTTGGCGAATTATAGCCCATCGCCCCGGCAAGGCCTATGTCGCGGTCGGGCTCAGTCTTCCATCGGCAAACGGATTGACCAACGGGGCTTGCATATCGGCGTATCTCCAAATACTGTTCATGCATCCAGTATTCGGGAATTCTCCATGCAGCTCATCGCCAAGCTCGGCATTCTTGCAGACGCCGCCAAATATGACGCGTCGTGTGCCAGCAGTGGGGCGCCCAAGCGCAGTTCGCGTGGTCGCGACGGGCTTGGGGCCACGGATGGCATGGGGATCTGCCATAGCTACACGCCGGATGGGCGCTGTGTCTCGCTGCTCAAAGTGCTGCTGACCAATTTCTGTCTGTACGACTGCCAGTATTGCGTCAACCGTCGTTCCAGCAACGTGCCGAGGGCGCGCTTTACGCCGGAGGAAGTGGTGCGGTTGACGCTGGATTTCTATCGTCGCAATTGTATCAGCGGGCTGTTCCTGAGTTCCGGCATCATTCGCTCGGCCGATTACACCATGGAGCAACTGGTTCGCGTGGCGCGCTTGCTGCGGGAGGAGCATCAATTCCGAGGCTATATTCACCTCAAGACCATTCCCGATGCCGATCCGCTATTGATCGAGGAGGCGGGTCGGCTAGCGGATCGCCTGAGTGTGAACATCGAACTGTCCTCCGAGGTGAGCCTCAAGCGCCTCGCGCCGGAAAAGCAATTGATCACGATTCGTCAGGCCATGGGCACCATCCATGACGGTCAGCAGGCGGTGGCTGGCGAGCCGCGGGCGCCGCGCTTTGCGCCGGCCGGGCAGAGTACCCAGGTGATCGTGGGAGCGGATGCCACCGACGACCATGCCATCCTGAGCAACGCCGAGTCGCTCTACCAGGGCTATGGTTTGCGGCGGGTCTACTATTCCGCCTTCAGTCCGATTCCCGACAGCCCCGCCAGTGTGCCGCTCGCCGCGCCGCCGTTGCTGCGTGAGCATCGGCTGTATCAAGCCGACTTCCTGATGCGTGGCTACGGCTACAAGGCGGGCGAACTGTTGAACACGTCCAGCAACCTGGACCTGGACATCGACCCGAAGCTGGCCTGGGCGCTGGCTAATCGCGATGTGTTTCCACTCGACCTCAACCGTGCCGAGCCGGCGCTGCTGGCGCGCATTCCCGGGATCGGCCTGCGTAGCGTGCAGCGCCTGGTGACGCTGCGCAGGGAGCGGCGGATTCGGTATGACGATCTGGTGCAGTTGCGCTGCGTGCTGGAAAAGGCCCGCCCGTTTATTGTGACCAGCGATTACCGGCCCGCTGACGCGCAAACGCGCAGCGGCTTGCTGCGGGCACGTTTGCGCGATCCGCAAAGACCTGTGCAAATGGGGCTGTGGGGATGATCGCGCTGGATTGCGATGACGATTTCGCCATCTGGCGCGACCAAGCCCGGACGTTGCTTGGTCACGGAATAGACCCCTGTGATGTGGCTTGGGCCCAGGGCCCCATGGCCGATCTGTTGGCAATGCCGACGCCCTTGCCGCAAGGCCCGGGTCCGTTCCGCACTCGCGTCCCGGCAGCGTTGTTGAGCCAGTTGCAACAGGCCAGTCGTTATCACGGCGAACAGCGCTGGAACCTGTTGTACGAAGTGCTCTGGCGCGTAGCGCATGGCGACCGCACCGCCATGCTCGCGGGCGATCGCCTGGGCAGCGAGTTGCAACGGCGCATCAAGCAAGTCAGTCGCGAGGCTCATCACTTGCACGCCTTCGTGCGCTTCATTCCCTTGTCGCCAGCCCTGACCGATCAATTGCAGTTGGACCTGGTGGCGTTCCACCAGCCGGCGCACGACATCCTTGAGAGCGCGAGCGGCCATTTTGCCGAGCGGCTTGGTCGGCAACGCTGGCTGATTGCAACGCCTCGCGACGGTATTCGTTTCGACGGCCAATCGCTGGATTACCAGCGCCACTGCCCCGCGCAATGGCAACAATGGGCCCGCCACGCCGAAGACCCCGGCGCCGAGTTGTGGCGCACCTATTACAGGCACATCTTCAACCCGGCGAGGCTCAACCCGACCGCGTTGCGCCAGCACATGCCCGGGCGGTTCTGGAAGCATTTGCCTGAAGGGGAATTGATTCCTCAACTGGTGGGGCAGGCGCGGCAGGGGAAGCAGAGGGATGGGCAGGCGTTGGAGGTGGGGGAGAAGATGGGTAAGCGGATTGTCGTAGGGGGCGTGGTAGAGGCACCGGTTTAAGGCGGCGCCTTGTTCCGAGTGAACCAGTGTTTCTTAGATCATACTAATGCCTTGGTTTTGCGGGGCTTAGGTGCATCCATCATCTTATGCAATTCATCAGTCATGGCGGCTAGCCTTTTCTCCAGATCCTTCACGTCGGATCGGGTGATACCATTTGCATAGGGCTTGACTGTCCGCTCCCGCTTCCGAGCTGCTGCTGGTGCCAGGTTGTGGGCAGTTTCAGACACCAGGGCCTGACGCAGCAGATTGTTGATGAGGGTTTGATACCCAGTGCCAGCGCTTTCGGCGCACTCGCGAGCCGCTTCGATCACGTCGTCGTCAAGCATGATGGTGATGCGAGTCTTGCCTTTACTGCTCGCAACGGGCCCGCGCTTGGCGGTGCTGAAATCATATTCTTCTTTCATAGGTCACCCCCCAGGTACTGATGAAGTTCATTTTTGGATGCTACGCGGGCGCTGATGACGCGAACGAAATCCGGCTCGCGGTAGGTGTACGCAATGACGAGGACACGACCAGTTGCGTCTTGCCCCATGATAATCCACCGTTTTTCATCATGATCGTTGTCCTCACGTTCAAGGGCCATATCGTCATAAAATACGGCTTCGGCGTCCGCCAGGCTTACTTTGTGTTTCCGTTTGTTCGCAACGTTTTTCGCCGGGTCATACTGAACTCTGAATGTTTTCATTATGCATATTCTATATGTATAAAAAAGACCCTGCGTCAGCTCTTTCGTCTGGTCAGCCAAGGCGACTGCCTCAACCATACGGCGAAGTGTGTGTCCTCGTTTCAGGGTTTTGAGATTCATTCATTTCAAGATCAGTCCATGCGCTCATCCGTGGCTTTATCTGCCGGATGTAATCGGCCTGCGCAACGCCGCAATGTCCCGCTTGGGCGACGCACCGAACAGGCGGGCGTATTCGCGGCTGAACTGCGAGGGGCTTTCGTAACCCACTCGGTAGGCGGCGTTGGCCACGTCCAGCTGTTCGTTGAGCATCAGCCGTTTTGCTTCGTTTAGCCGCAGCCACTTCTGATATTGCAGGGGGCTCATCGCCGTGAGCTGGCGGAAGTGATGGTGAAAGGTCGGGGCGCTCATCTGCACCCGCGCCGCCAGGTCATCCACGCGGATTGGCGCGGCGTAGTTCAACTTCAGCCAGTCGATGGCCTTGGCGATCCGGTAGCCCTGGCTGTCGACGGACGCGATCTGGCGCAGCCGCGCCGCCTGGTCGCTCATCAGTAATCGGTAATGGATCTCGCGCTGGATCAGCGGCGCCAGGATGGGGATCGCCTCGGGTTCATCCAGCAATGCCAGCAGGCGTACGAACGGCGCCAGGAAGTCCGCTGTGCTGGTGCCGATGCCCGCACCAATCCCGACCGGGCGCTCAAGACGCGGCGCCAGCCCGCCTTGGGCGACCAGATCGGCAACCATGCGCAAATCCAGCCTCAGGACCAGGCCCAGGCATGGCTGTTCCGGGCTCGCGACCATCACTTCGGAGTTCGCCGGCATATCCAGTGAAGTCATCAGGAATCGCCCGGTGTCGTAACCATACGCCTGGCCACCAATCCAGACCTGCTTCATCCCTTGGGCGACGAGGACGATGCTCGGTTCGATCATGCAGGTCGCGGGCGGGGCAGGGGCGTCGCGCCGGAAGAGGCAGAGGCCGGGCATCGACGTTTCGACGTCTCCCGATTCTGTGGTCCGGGGAGCGATGAGGTCCGCGAGCATCTTTTGCGGCGATTTGCCGTGGCTGGTCATGTCGATTGTCTGTCGGGGTGATAGTTATAGGCAGAACCTTAACTCGCCAAGCGAAGCGCTGCCTACGGCAAATAAGCAGGCTCACAGGATCGGGCAAGAACTTCAGCGAAATGTTCTACCGGCGAATGGCGCCGGTCCCTGAAACTGCCAGTCGAATTCAACTCAACAAGGAGTCATCTCATGCGTGTACAAGCCTACGGCGCCCACGCGGGCGACAAACCCCTTGAACCGATGCAAATCAATCGCCGCGCACCCGGCGCGCACGACGTGCAGATCGACATCGCCTTTTGTGGGATCTGCCACTCGGACCTGCACCAGGTGCGCGCCGAGTGGGCAGGCACTCAGTTCCCTTGCGTCCCTGGCCACGAAATCGTCGGCCGCGTGTCGGCGGTGGGCGCCCATGTTTCCGCGTTCAAGACCGGTGATCTGGTCGGCGTCGGCTGCATTGTCGACAGCTGCAAGCACTGCGAGGACTGCGAAAGCGGCCTGGAAAACTACTGCGACGGCATGATCGGTACCTACAACTTCCCGACGCCGGACGAACCGGGCTGGACCCTGGGTGGCTACTCGCAGAACATCGTGGTGCATGAGCGTTATGTGCTGCGCATCCGTCACCCCGAAGAGCAATTGGCCGCCGTCGCGCCACTGCTTTGTGCAGGCATCACCACCTATTCGCCATTGCGTCACTGGAACGCCGGGCCGGGCAAGAAAGTCGGCGTGGTCGGGATCGGTGGCCTGGGGCACATGGGCATCAAGCTCGCTCACGCGATGGGCGCACACGTCGTGGCGTTTACCACTTCGGAATCCAAGCGCGAGGCCGCCCGGCAGTTGGGCGCCGATGAAGTCATCGTGTCGCGCAATGCTGATGAAATGGCCGCCCACGCCAAGAGCTTCGACTTCATCCTCAACACCGTGGCGGCGCCCCACGACCTCGACGTTTTCCTGGTATTGCTCAAGCGCGACGGCGCGATGACCCTGGTGGGCGCTCCGGCGACGCCTCATTCGTCGCCCAATGTCTTCAACTTGATCCTGAAGCGTCGAACCATTGCCGGCTCGATGATCGGTGGGATTGCCGAAACCCAGGAAATGCTGGACTTCTGCGCTGAGCACGGCATCGTTGCCGACATCGAGCTGGTTCGTGCCGATCAGATCAACGCGTCCTACGAGCGGATGCTCAAGGGCGACGTCAAGTATCGCTTCGTGATCGACAACGCTACGTTGGCCGGTTGAATGTAAGCCTCAAAGCGTTCAGGCCCGATTGATGCGGGAGCGGGCCTGCTCGCGATCGCGGTGTTCCAGTCGCCTGTGCGTGGATTGTGCCGTCGTCATCGCGAGCGAGCTTGCTCGCCCAAGGGTTTCGAGCCCTTCCATAAATTTCAGGTTGTTATCCATGACCCATACTTTATCGCCCACCCCGCAGGGTAAGCCTGCGTGGGGCGCGGTGCTGGCCATGTCATTGGCTGCCTTCGCGCTGGTCGCCTCGGAATTCATGCCGGTCAGCCTGCTGACACCGGTAGCGGCGGACCTTCATGTCAGCGAAGGGCAGGCCGGCCAAGGCATCGCCGTCTCCGGCGCCTTTGCCCTGGTCACCAGCCTGTTCGTCGCCTCGATTGCCGCCCGGGTCGACCGCAAATGGCTGCTCTCGGCATTGACACTGCTGATGATCGTTTCCGGCACAGTGGCTGCGCTGGCCCCCGACTACGTGACGTTCATGGTCGGCCGCGCCTTGATCGGCGTTGCGATTGGCGGCTTCTGGTCGCTGTCGGCGGCTACGGCCATGCGCCTGGTGCCGGAGGACAAGGTCCCCCGCGCATTGGCCATCGTCAACGGCGGCAATGCCTTGGCGACGGTAGTCGCTGCGCCATTGGGCAGCTTCCTGGGCGCAATCATCGGTTGGCGTGGCGCGTTCTTCTGCATCGTGCCTGTCGCCGCGCTCGCCCTGGCGTGGTTGCTGTTGAGCCTGCCCTCGCTGCCCTCGCGGGTGAAGCAGGACAGCGGCAATCCTTTCAAACTGATGACTCAGGCACCGGTTGCGTTGGGCATGCTGGCCGTCAGCACGTTCTTCATGGGCCAGTTCATGTTGTTCACCTATCTGCGTCCCTTCCTCGAAACGGTGACGCAGGTGAGCGTGTCGCTGTTGTCGTTCATGTTGTTGGTGATTGGCTTGGCCGGTTTGTTCGGAACCTTCCTGATCGGTTCGTTCTTGAGGAACGGCCTGTATCGGACCCTCATCGTCATCCCGTTGTTGATGGCTGCAATCGCTCTTGCGCTGGTTGCGTTCGGCGGGTCAGCGGTAATGACGGCGGTGCTGCTGGGTGTCTGGGGGCTGGTGGCAACGGCGGCGCCTGTTGGCTGGTGGACCTGGCTGGCCAGGACGTTGCCGGAAAATGCCGAGGCAGGCGGCGGATTGATGGTGGCGATCGTCCAGCTCGCCATTGCGTCTGGTGCCACGGTGGGTGGCGTCCTGTTCGACCTGAGCGGTTATCGGGCGACGTTTGAAACCAGCGCGGGCGTGTTGGTTGTTGCGGCGGTGCTGACCATGCTGGCGGCCCGTGCCGCGGCTCGCAAGTCTTCGCAAGCGTCGAGCGACGCGACATATGGCGCGGTGCGAGAGTCAAACTGATCGAAACCAATGCAGGCTTCGTTGATCCATAAGCAGGGGAAAAAAATCCCTGATGTTATCGGGCAACCGAAGCTGGACGAGACCGTTGGGCGCCTGCAGTTTGGTGGCATATTGATATCTTGGTAAGCTTCAAGCTCGTTACCTACCGAGTTGGTTAGTTGTGTCTACTGAAAGAATTTCCCAATTGGAGCAGGCGCTCCTGGCGGTCATTGCGGCCGCGGGCAAGATGGGCGTCAGTTGTGATGAACTTTGCGCGCAGGCTGTGGGCGGGCTGGTGTCCGAGCGCTACTGGAGCTGGGCGGATGCCCAGCACGCTCAAGGCGCGGCTGACGAGATCGATAACGCCTTGGCGGTCCTGGTCGGCCGGCATACGGCTACGCCTGGCAATCCCGTGCAAAGCGGGCCCGATGCAGCATTTGAGTCGGCTGCCGGCTGATCCTCCTCTCTTCAGTAATGGGCGACTCAATAGGTCGCCCATTTGCTTTAAAGCCCCAACCCTTCCTCGATGATCAAGAGAAGAGCATCTTCATTCAGCGCTACGGGTTCGGTGTGTTGCCCGGCCGGCCGCAGCTGCCAAAGCGATTCGCCATGCGTGCCCACGGTGCGCAGGATGCAGTGCTTCACGCCTTGCATATGGATTTCGATGCATCCCTCTGCGCTGGTGGAGAAGCGGGCGATCGGATCGAGCGAGATGCGCCGGTGGTTGCCCTCGATCACCAATTGGTCAATGGCGTAGTTGTACGTCGAACCGCTGGAGTGGCGCTCGAAGACGTGGGTCGGATTGCGCCGGATAACCAGGCCCGCCTCGCACACCGGCGCGAGCCACGTTTCGATCTGACGGTACAAGTCGTAGACCTGGCCGGGCCAGTGTTCGATGGCCAGGTCGGCGCAGTTGTCGACGCCGGCTGGGGTTCGTTGGGCCTGCCTCAGCTTCGCCGCGAGTTCGTCTGCCTTGCTCATGTCGATTCCCTGTCGTGGTGATAGGTTGAGCGTAGCTGATGGAGTGGGGGGCTCAGTTGCGCTGGGTCATGGCGCGGTTTCGTTTTGCGCAGCGAGCTGATTTCGGGCGTTTCGCAGCCATATGCGAGTATCCTTTCGAATCTGGTGACCTATATAGCGAGGGCATTGATGACGTGTTCAGGGTCGTTATGAATGGCGCGCAACAGAGCTTTCGCGGGACCGGTTGGCTCGCGCCGCCCTTGCTCCCAATTGCGTAGCGTGCCCAACTGAACGTCGATCAATGCTGCAAACTTGGCTTGGGTCAGGCCGGTGGCTTTTCGTATCTCCTTCACCTGCAGCGCATCGACGATGAATTCCCGGGACGGCTGACGCTCTCCTCGGACAATCTCATCCATCTGTTGCACGCTTTCCATCAGCTCATCGAAAAATCTGCTCATGGTTATCTCCATTGCTCGACGATCATTTTCAACGCCTTGCGTTGATCACCGGCGGACAATGCTATAGGACGCAGCTCCCCTATTCATCTGGTGAGTTGTAACGGCAATCTCCAACGTCTGAGTGGACTCAGTGTTGCGCCCGAAACGAGGGGGCGCTTTGCGTGGGGGTCCTCTCGTTGCCTCTGCTGGCCATCCGCTCCACCGCATCCGGCAACGAAGCCACATGCACCGCGCGCGACGGCATGGCGAAGCGCACGCCGATCCTGGCGAACTCTTCCATCATGCCCAGATTGATCGCCTGCTGGATGTCCATGTAAACGTTGTAGCTGGGGTCCAGCACGATATAGACCGTTTCGAACTCCAGTGCGCTTTCGCCAAAACCGCGAAAATGCGCGCGGTCGAAGCGGGTTTTTTCCTGGGCCTTGATGATCTTTTCGACGATGACCGGCACTTGCCGCAGTTGTTCTGTCGAGCATTCCTGGGGCCGGGCGAATTCGAAGACGATGCGGCGCTCCTGGAGGCGTTTGTAGTTCTGGATGGTGGTGCTGATCATGCCGGCGTTCGCCATGACGATTTGCTCGCCACCCAGGCTTCGGATTCGCGTGGTCTTCAGGCCGACATGTTCCACGGTCCCGGCCAGGGAGCCTACGACGATGAAGTCGCCGACTTCGAAAGGTTTGTCCACGGCAATCGACAGCGAAGCGAACAGGTCCCCCAGGATATTCTGCACCGCGAGCGCCACGGCGATGCCGCCCACGCCGAGGCTCGCAACGAACGCCGTGATGTTCACGCCCAGGTTGGAAAGCATCGCCAGGAGCACCACCGCCCAGAGAAATACTTTCGCGCCCCACAGGCTCAGGGTGGCCAAGGCGCTTTTCTGGTGGATGTCGGAGTGGCTGTGGCGGGCGAAATAATGCATCAACGCCAGGGCGATCGCTCGGTTTGCCCATAATCCCACCTGCAGGGCCGCCACCACGAACCAGAGGCTGCTGACTCGACTCAGCCAGCGTTCCGGCAAGTCCAGTACGCCAACGCCGATCAGGATCGAGGCCAGCAATAACAAGGTATTGCTGGTACTGGACAGTACTTCGACGGCGATGTGGCTGACATAAGCGTCGGGTTTTTGTGCCCGGGCACGCACGTTTTTCAACAGAAAACCGACGCCAGCCCTGGCGATGATGAAACTCACCGTCATCACGCTCAGTGCCAGCAGCCAATTGGCGATGGAAATGCCCAGTACCTGGGTGTCGGTAAAAATATCGAGGGAGCTTGAGTCCATGGATGGATCACCTGTGCCATTTCTGTTCAGGTTGTGCCCTGGCCGCACCGGCCGGGCCATGAACTTGGTTAGTTCGCAGGTGGCAGAGGCCCGTTCAATTTTCTTGCCGTCAGCGGCCCCGGGCATGGGCCGCTGATCCGACTCAAGCGCCTCTCTTAGCGCAGCAGATGCACCGCCAGCCCGGCCAGGCCGCAGGCCAGCAACACCTGGATGACGCCGCGTTTATAGCGGAACAGTGCAATGAACGCCGCGACTGCAAGAATTGCCGATGGCCAGTCCAGTGCTGCGTGTAAGCCCTTGGGCCAGAGCACGTGATAACCAAAGAAGCAGGCGAGGTTGAGAATCACCCCCACCACCGCCGCGGTGATCGCTGTGAGCGGCGCGGTGAATTTCAACTCGTCATGGGTCGATTCCACCAGCGGACCGCCGGCCAGGATGAACAGGAACGAGGGCAGGAAGGTGAACCAGGTCACCAGCGTGGCCGCAACCGCGCCCGCCAGAAACGCCTGTTCGGGGCCGAACACCTGCGTCACGTAACCCCCGACGAAACCGACGAACGCGACTACCATGATCAGCGGTCCCGGAGTGGTTTCGCCCAGGGCCAGGCCGTCAATCATCTGAGTCGGTGTCAGCCAGCCGAAATGTCCGACGGCGCCTTGATACACGTAGGGCAGAACCGCATAGGCGCCGCCGAAAGTCAGCAGTGCCGCCTTGGTAAAGAACCAGGCCATCTGCGTCAAGGTTCCTTCCCAACCAAACATCGCGGTCAACAGGCCTATCGGCAGAATCCACAGCAGCGCCCCGACGATCAGCAGTCGGGCCAGGCGGGTGGCACTGAAACGAGCGTGTTCCGGGGTCGGTGTATCGTCATCGATCAGGGCCGGGCCGAACGACTTGTGCCTGGCATCGTGGCCGCCCAGGCTGAACTTTGCCGGTGCCCAGCGACCGCCGAAGTAACCGACGACCGCCGCCCCCAGTACGATTAGCGGGAAGGGTACGTTGAAGGCGAAGATCGCCGTAAACGACGCGGCGGCGATTGCCCACAGCCAGTTGTTCTTGAGCGCGCGCGAGCCTATCCGGTGCGCGGCATGCACGACGATCGCCGTCACGGCGGGCTTGATGCCATAAAAAATGCCGGCCACCACCGGCACTTCGCCAAAGGCGACGTATAGCCAGGATAATGTGATGAGAATGAACAGCGAGGGCAGGACAAACAACGCCCCGGCGATTACTCCGCCCCAGGTTCGATGCATCAGCCAGCCCAGGTACGTCGCCAGTTGCTGGGCCTCGGGGCCGGGCAGCAGCATGCAGTAGTTCAGGGCGTGGAGGAAGCGACGCTCGGAGATCCAGCGCCGACGCTCCACCAATTCCTGATGCATGATCGAGATCTGGCCCGCCGGTCCGCCGAAGCTGATGAAACCCAGTTTCAGCCAGAACCAGAAGGCCTCTCGCAGGCTGACGGTCGACGGTCTGGTCTGTACCTGTTCTACAGTGCTCGGGTTCGGAGTGCTCATGGTCCGCGGGGCCTTGATATAAAGGCCACCTACGTTATGGGGCGAGACACGTTTTAGATAGCCCCGGTAAGGTTCGCGTGTAAAAAAAACGCGCCAAGGGGCGGCGGAATTGCCAGATGATGAGGGGGATTTTGGATCCACTGCGCCATCCATCGACTTCGCCCCACTGGCAAATTGCCGGCCTCCAAGCGGTACGCTAAGCTCACGAATATTAGGGGCTTTGAGCGTTTTGCTCATGCTTTGCCCTCTTCAGGAATTCGCTTGCCTATCCCCATCAACGATCCGCTCCATGCGCCCGGCGGCACCCTCAAGCGCCTGCCGTTGCTCAAGGCTGCGGTGGCGTTTATCGCGACGGTATGCCTGTGCCTCTGCGGTTTGCTCTATCTGCAACTTGAGCAATCTCGTCGTCACGACCTGGAGTCGGCGCGGATTGCTTCGGCCAACCTTACCCGTGCCATGGCCCAGCAGGCCCAGGATACTTTCCTGCAGGCCGATCTCGTGCTCGACAGCCTGGCAGACGGGATCCAGATCGATGGCTATGGCCCGGCCGTGCGCGCGCGCCTGCAACAGACATTTGCCCGGCGCGTGCAGTCTCTGGAACAACTGCATGGCCTGTTTCTGTTCGACAAGAGCGGCCAGTGGATCATCACCTCGTTTGAAAAGCTGCACCGGGGATCCGGTATCGCGGATCGTGAGTATTTCCAGTTTCACCAGGAGAACGCCTCGCTCGTCGCCCATATCGGCCCGGCGATCCGCAGCCGGCAGAACGGCGAATGGATCATCCCCGTTTCCCGTCGGCTGAATGACCGCAAAGGCAATTTTCAGGGCGTGCTGATGGCTGGGATCAAGATGTCGTATTTCGACCAGTTCCTGAAGAGTTTTAATCTCGATGATCAAGGCGAGATGGCCCTGGCGTTGTCCGATGGGACTTTGCTGGCGCGCCGGCCCTTCGACGAGGCGCTGATTGGTGCGTCCATGGCGCGGCATCATATTTTCCAGCACGATCCGGTGGTGGGGGCTTCCGGCGATGAGATGATTCGCTCCGGCACCGATAATATCGTCAGGCTCTATGGCCATCGGCATCTGCAAGCCTACCCACTGGTGGTCGTTGCCGCGATGTCCGAGTCAGCGATCCTGACGGGCTGGTATGACCGGGCGGTGCAATCGAGCCTGATCGTGGCCTTGGTGGTGCTGGGTATCTGTCTGTTTGGCTGGGTTTTCGTGCATCAGGTGCGTAACAGCGAGCGGATTGAAGCGGACCTGCGCAAGGCCCAGCAAGCGCTGGAACTGATCGCCACTCATGACAGCCTGACCGGGCTGGCGAACCGCCGGCTGTTCGAGCGGGCCCTGGGCATCGAGTTCGGCCGAGGCGCCCGCCAGCGCAGCCCCCTGAGCCTGATCATGCTCGACATCGATTTTTTCAAGCGCTACAACGATACCTACGGGCATGTCGCGGGTGATCATTGCCTGGCGGAGGTCGCGAAGGTGCTCAAGGGCTGCTGTCATCGCAAGGCCGACCTGGCGGTGCGTTATGGTGGCGAAGAGTTTGCTGTCCTGCTGCCCGATACGAACCTGCACGGCGCCATGGCATTGGCCGAACAGATCCGCCGCCGCGTCATCGACAGGCAGATTACCCATTCGGCTGCCCCCTCCGGCTACCTGACGGTGAGCCTGGGTTGCCATGCCTTCGTGCCCAGCAGCCTGGACAGTACGGAAGTCTTCATCCAGCGAGCCGATGCGGCGCTGTATCAGGCCAAACACAGCGGTCGCAACTGTGTCGCGGCGTTGTCCAGGGAAGACTCGTTCGATGCGCTGGAGCGTTCCGATCGCTGAGATTCGTCGGAATCATCGGCGGCGGATCGAGGTCCATTGTTCAACCCACAGGCGGCGCGTAGCCCTTTTCGTCAAACTCTGTAGGCTCGCCAACTGACGCGGCAGCGGCTGCTAAGGTTAAGAAAACCCAAGGGTCAAACGCAGTTCATGCAGTGAAGTTTGCACGGCGAAGCCAACGCCGTAGGACAGGAGCAGGTCAATGGACACCGCTGCCGATATCCCCCCTGACGTCACGCGTCACACGCCGATTACCCGTCGCCTGGTGGTGGCGGTCGGCGTGCTGTTCGTAATGGGTGTCCTGATGGCTGTCGCCGCGCTGTTCAACATTGCGCAAAAGCTGGACGCGGACGACGTGGGCAAGACCCACTTCTACATTGAGCGCGCGCTCGAGAATCGCATCACCGCGTCGAAAAACTACATGGCCAGTTACGCCTACTGGACTACCGGCTATGAGCGTCTTAACGGCGAGGTCGATGTGCAATGGGCCTATGCCGAACAGAACATCGGCAAGACCCTGTTCACCAACGATGAATACGAAGGGGTGTTCGTCATCGACCGTGAACGCACCAAATATGCGGTGGTGCGGGGACAAAATGTCCAGGCAGAGGCGACGGCCTACATCGATACACCGCTGAGGGACCTTGTCGATCAGCTCCAGGCGCAACCGGACCTGACCAGGCCCATGATCCGCTACACCTTGTTCGAAGGCTGGCCGGCCATCGTCACGGCTTCGGTGATCCTGCCCAACGACGAACGTCCTCAGGTCGAGGCCAAGGGGACGTCGGTGCTGCTTTTTATCGACCAGCTGACGCCGGTCAAGCTTCGCAAGGTAGGCAAGAGCTACGGCCTGAACGAATTGAACCTGGTGAAAGATACGGCGCTGGCGCCCGGTCAGCCAGCCGTACCGCTGGATAGCACCGGTTACAGCCTGGTATCCCGGCTGGAGCGGCCAGGCCACCAATTGTTGTGGTCCCTGGTTCCGCCATTGGGCGGGGCGTTGCTGATCCTGGCGTTGCTCACCGCTTATTTTTTCCGCTATGCCATGCGTACCGCTCGACAGGTGGACGCCAGCTACGACAGCCTGGAAACCTCAAAGCAGGCGCTCCAGGCGAGCGAAGAACGCTTCCGTGCCGTGGCGGAGGCGGCGTCGGACTGGATATGGGAAATCGACAGCCAGCAGCGCATCACCTATCTGTCGGGGCGCTTCAACACCGTTACCGGTTTTTCCGATCAGCAATGGCTGGGACAGGACATCGAACAGTTGCTGTATTGCGACACCACGCCGATTGCCTTGTGGCTGGGCAAACTGGTCGAAGAACAGAATGCCAGCAACCTGCGGTGTTCCTACCGCGACCATTCCGGACAGTTGCGATTTTGTCGGGTATCGGCGCGGCCGATCTACGACAAGGCCGTGGTAACGGGCTATCGCGGCACCGCCAGCGACATCACCGATGAAGTGGCCGCCCACGCCCAGGTCCAGCATCTGTCGATGCACGATGCGCTGACCGGCTTGCCGAATCGAAACAAGTTGGCCCGGCACCTGGACGATGCATTGCTTGCCAAGGAGCATTCCGTACCGCTGGCCTTGCTGATGGTGGATCTGGATAACTTCAAGCCGATCAACGATTCACTGGGCCACCCGGCCGGCGATGCGGTGCTGCTGGAAGTGGCACAGCGCCTGCGCGACTGCACCCGAGAGCACGATCTGGTGGCGCGCCTGGGTGGGGATGAGTTCGTGGTGGTGCTCAGCGGAGTGGAGCACTCCACCGAAATCGACCGGTTTTGCGCACGGCTGATCGACAGCCTGCAGCAACCGATCCATTACGAGACCCATTCGTTGCACATTGGCGCCAGCATCGGCATTGCCGTAAGCCGGCGCCAAGGTTATCTGCCGGGCGAGTTGATCCGTTGCGCCGACATCGCCCTGTACCAGGCCAAATCCGAGGGCAAGAAGACCTGGTGCTACTTCGCCTCGCACATGAACGATCAGATCCAGCATCGTCGCCAGCTGGAAAGCGACCTTCGCCAGGCATTGAAGAAAAATGAGTTCGTCCTGCATTTTCAGCCTCGCTATACCGTGGATGGCAAGACCATCGTCGCTGTCGAGGCGCTGGTCCGTTGGCAACATCCGACCCAAGGCTTGCTGGGGCCCGACGCGTTTATCCCGCTGGCCGAGCAAACCGACCTGATTGTCCCGCTTGGGCGTTGGGTGTTACGCGAGGCCTGCGAAACCGCGTTGACCTGGCCGGGCGAGCTGATGGTCTCGGTCAACCTCTCGCCTGCGCAATTCGAACGCAGCGATGTGGTCGAGGACGTGCGCCAGGTATTGATCGAAACCCACTTCCCGGCGAGTCGCCTGGAGCTGGAAATCACCGAGAACGTCATGCTGAACGATGTGGACGGTGCGCTCCAGGTCATGAATGCGCTCAAGGAGCTGGGGGTGCGCCTGAACATGGATGATTTTGGTACCGGCTATTCGTCGCTCGGTTATTTGCGCACCTATCCGTTTGATGGCATCAAGATCGACAAGCGCTTCATCGCCTCCATGAGCAACAGCAGCAACGACCGCGCCGTGGTCCAGGCGATCATCAACCTGGGCAAGGCCATGGGCCTGACGGTCACCGCCGAAGGTGTCGAAACCCTGGCCCAACTGGGTACGCTGGGCTCGGATGAATGCCACGAAGTGCAAGGGTATTTTCTCAGCCGCCCCATCGACAAGCAGGCGTTCGCGCATCTGCTGGAGAGCGCTCCACCCCTGTCGAAAACCGGTTCCTGAGCGGTTGTTGCAACCTCCGCGGCTTGTCATCGGTCACAGCTAGTACTTTGGTTTTTCGAGTTGCCTGCCCATGAAAAAGCTGCGAATCGCGACCTTCAATATCAACGGTATCCGGGCTCGGCTGCCCAACCTGCTGGAGTGGCTGGAGCGGGAGAAACCCGACATCGCCTGCTTGCAGGAGTTGAAGGCTGCCGATAAGGATTTCCCGGCGGCGGAGCTTGAGTCGGCCGGTTACGGGTCGATCTGGCACGGCCAGGCTTCCTGGAATGGCGTCGCGATCCTGGCCCGCGATGCGCAACCGCTGGAAAGTCGGCGCGGCCTGCCGGGCGGAGAGGAAGACAGTCACAGTCGGTATATCGAGGCAGCCGTGCATGGCGTCCTGGTAGGTTGCCTTTATCTGCCCAACGGCAATCCGCAGCCTGGTCCGAAGTTCGACTACAAGCTGGCATGGTTCGAGCGGCTGATCGATTATGCCCAGGGACTACAAGCCAGCGATCACCCGGTGGTGCTGGCGGGCGACTACAATGTCGTGCCCACCGACTTCGACATCTACAACCCACGCTCCTGGCTCAAGGATGCCCTGTTGCAGCCGGAAAGTCGCGAGCGGTACCAGCGCCTGCTGGACCAGGGCTGGACGGATGCACTGCGACATCTCTACCCGCAAGAACGGATCTATACGTTCTGGGACTATTTCCGCCAGCACTGGCAAAAAAACTCCGGGCTACGTATCGACCACCTGTTGCTCAACCCTGCCGCCAGTGCCTACCTGAGCGAGGCGGGGGTGGATGCCTGGGTCAGAAACCAGCCACACCCCAGCGACCATGCCCCGACGTGGATTCGTCTGTCTTCGCGCAAGCACCGTTGAAGCCGCCGGATCATTGTCCACCCAGGGGAAATGCCTTATACCTGTGCCAACGGCGGGGTGCCTGCACAAGCCCTGCACCTGAACAGGAAAGGACACCCCATGAACCAACCTCGACTGAGTGATTGCGGTCGTTATCTGCGGCGCCTGGGTTTCGACACGGCGCCACCCCCGACGCTCGATTCGTTGCGCCAGTTGCAGTGGCGTCATACGGCCGAGTTCCCCTTCGAAACCCTCGCGACGCTGCTGGGGCAGCCGGTGCCGATCGACCTTGAGTCGGTGGAACGAAAAATCTTCGAGCAAGGGCGCGGCGGTTATTGCTACGAGCTCAATCAGCTATTCCTGGCCCTTTTGCAGGACCTGGGCTTCGAGGCCCGCGGCATTACCGGGCGAGTAGTGATGAACGCACCTGAAGGCGCCTGGACCGCACGCACCCATCGCTTGAGCCTGGTGACGCTTGACGGCGTGCGCTATGTAACCGACGTCGGCTTCGGTGGCATGGTGCCGACCGCGCCACTGTTGCTGGACAGTCGCGAGGTCCAGGCCACTCCTCACGAGCCATACCGCATCGAGACCACTGAAGACGGCTACATGCTGCGCGCCAACGTAGGGGGCGAATGGCGGCCGATGTACCTGTTCGACCTGCAGCGCCAGGAAGAGATCGATTACATCGTCGGCAATTGGTACGTCTGCAGTCATCCGGATTCCCCGTTCAAGGACCGGTTGATGGTCGCCCGCACGGGTGACGGTTTGCGCAAGACCCTCAACGGCAACAGCTATGCCGTGCACCAGATCGGGCAGGAAAGTGAGCGACGCACAATCATGGACGTCGACGAGTTGATCGACCTGCTGGAGACGGAGTTCGGGCTGCGGGTGCCGCCACGGGAACTGCTGCGGCCGGCGCTGGAAGGGCTGATAGCGCGAAGTTGAAGGCAATCTGGTTCGGGATTTGCAACCTTGTCCGTGATCCGTGTGCAACAAGTTGTATACAACTCTATGGACATTTGTCCTAAGTTTTGAATACAGTGTGCGCATAACAAAAAACAGGGAACCCCCGAACCATGAAAACGCCCCATGTTTCACTCCCACGGCCCGAGGACGAAAACCTTGGCGTCGGCGCGAATATGGCTTACGGCCTGCAACATGTGTTGACCATGTACGGCGGCATCGTCGCGGTGCCCTTGATCATCGGCCAGGCGGCCGGCTTGTCGCCGGCGGACATCGGTCTGCTGATCGCCGCGTCATTGTTCGCGGGAGGGCTGGCGACGTTGCTGCAAACGCTTGGCTTGCCGTTCTTTGGCTGCCAGTTGCCGCTGGTGCAGGGCGTTTCGTTCTCCGGCGTCGCGACCATGGTGGCGATCGTTGGAACCGGCGGGGAAGGGGGCTTCCAGGCCATCCTTGGTGCGGTAATCGCGGCGTCCCTGATCGGCTTGTTGATCACTCCAGTATTCTCGCGCATTACCCGGTTCTTCCCGCCGCTGGTCACCGGCATCGTCATCACCACCATAGGCCTGACGCTGATGCCGGTGGCGGCGCGCTGGGCCATGGGCGGCAACAGCCACGCCGCGGATTTCGGCAGCATGGCGAACATCGGCCTGGCTGCGCTGACCCTGGTACTGGTGCTGGTACTGAGCAAAATGGGCAGTGCGACGATTTCCCGCCTGTCGATCCTGCTGGCGATGGTCATCGGCACCGTCATCGCGGTATTCCTCGGCATGGCGGATTTTTCGTCCGTCAGCGAAGGCCCGATGTTCGGGTTTCCAACGCCGTTCCACTTCGGCATGCCGACTTTCCATATCGCGGCGATCCTGTCGATGTGCATCGTGATCATGGTGACGCTGGTGGAAACCTCCGCTGACATCCTGGCGGTGGGGGAAATCATCGACACCAAGGTCGATTCCCGCCGTCTGGGCAATGGTCTGCGAGCCGATATGCTGTCGAGCATGATCGCCCCGATCTTTGGCTCCTTCACCCAGAGTGCCTTTGCCCAGAACGTCGGGCTGGTGGCGGTGACCGGTATCAAGAGCCGTTTTGTCGTGGCAACTGGCGGGATATTCCTGGTGGTGCTCGGGCTGCTGCCGTTCATGGGGCGGGTGATCGCCGCCGTGCCGACCTCGGTGCTAGGTGGTGCTGGTATCGTGCTGTTCGGTACGGTTGCCGCCAGTGGTATCCGAACCCTGTCGAAGGTTGACTACCGCAACAACGTCAACCTGATCATCGTCGCCACTTCCATTGGCTTCGGCATGATCCCGATCGCCGCACCGAACTTCTACGACCATTTCCCCAGCTGGTTCGCGACGATCTTCCATTCGGGGATCAGCTCTTCGGCAATCATGGCAATTATCCTGAACCTGGCGTTCAACCATTTCACCACCGGCAACTCCGACCAGCAGTCAGTTTTTGCCGCCGGTACCGAGCGGGTGCTGCGCTACCAGGACCTGGCTGCACTGCGTGAAGGCGACTATTTCAGCGACGGAAAATTGCATGACTGCGACGGCAACGAGATTCCAGTGGTGGCGGAACCCGCCCACTCGTCGGAAGAGCACGGCCCGGTGCGGCTGAAGAGCAGCGAGCACGTCTGATCTGGCGATCGCCAAGGAGTGGAAACAAAAGCAGCCGGTGATCATCGATCACCGGCTGCTTTTTTATGACCCTGAACGGACTACCAGCGACCGTAATGGCCGCGCGGCGGGCCATCGTAATAGCCCCGTGGTGGCCCGTAATACACCGGCGCCGGGCGATAGTAGACCGGGCGCTCGATGTATACCGGTTGCGGCGCGTAATAGACCGGTGGCGGTTGTTGCACATAGACAGGTTGTTGCACATAGACCGGTTGTGGCTGGACATACACCGGTTGCTGGACATAAACCGGTCGGTCGCGGCTGATGAGCGCGGAGCCGACAATGGCCGAGCCGACGATTGCACCAAACACCGCGGGACCCTCCCAACCACCGCGACCATGGGCGGATGCCTGGCCGGTGACCGCGAGTGCCCCCACGAGCAGGGCGATAATGGGAAGTTTGCGTTTCATGGCGATTCCTCGTTCCGGCCCCGGCGCCTGTGGCCTGCGACAGACCCGATTAAGGGGCGCGGGGATACTTGCTCTGACAGCGATTTTCCCAGGATTTGCACCGCCGTTGGGTAAATATTGTGTAAGGTCTGTGGCTGATTTTTTTACAGCGGATGGCGAGTCGCTGCGCTGCGCCCGAGGTCTGAGCATCGAACAGGACCGGTCGGTACGGCGATCGCGTTTATCCGAAAGTGTTTCAAGGAGACGAGCATGCAGATGAACCCCAACAAAGATACCCAGCTGTGCATGTCACTATCGGGGCGCCCGGGCAACTTCGGCCTGCGCTTTCATAATCACCTCTATGAACAACTGGGCCTGAATTTCTACTACAAGGCGTTCAGCAGTCGCGACCTGCCGGGTGCGGTGCGTGGCATTCGCGCCCTGGGCATCCGTGGATGTGGCGTGTCGATGCCGTTCAAGGAGGCCTGCATCGCCCTGGTCGATGAGTTGGATCCTTCCGCCGCCGCGATCCAGTCGATCAACACCATCGTCAACACTGACGGCCATTTGAAGGCCTACAACACCGACTATATTGCCGTCGCCCAATTGCTGCAGACCCATGCCGTACCCAAGGATTCGACTTTCGCCCTGCGTGGCAGCGGCGGCATGGCCAAGGCGGTCGCCAGTGCCTTGCGCGATGGCGGCTATAAAAATGGCCTGATCGTCGCCCGCAACGAAACCACCGGCCGAGCCCTGGCCGACTCCCTGGGATACGAATGGCAAGCCGAGCTGGGCGATCGCCGGCCACAAATGCTGATCAACGTGACGCCGATCGGCATGGCCGGCGGTCCTGAAGCGGACCACCTGGCGTTCGAGCCCGATGCCCTCGAGGCAGCCGAGACGGTATTCGACGTGGTGGCGATTCCGTCGGAAACGCCGTTGATCGTCCGGGGCCGGGCAGAAGGCAAGCGGGTCATCACCGGGCTGGAGGTGATCGCGATCCAGGCCTTGGAGCAGTTTGTGCTGTACACGGGCGTGCGGCCCAACCTGGAGCAATTCGACAAGGCCGTGGCTTTCGCCCGGTCCTGATTACTCCAGGCGCGCCAGACGCTCCTCCAGCGCGGCGATCCGCGCTTCGAGCTCTTCAAGGCGTTCCAGTGACACGCCGCTGCCGGCGCCACTGCGTTCTACCGGGTGCTGGCGAGCGGCGAGGATGGCCTCGATGTCCGCGGGGTCGCCCATGGCGTGCACGTAGCGGTCTTCACGCTGGCCAGCCTGGCGCGGCACCAGCAGCGCCAGGCCTCGGGCGATGAGGCGCTCAAGCTGATGCACGACCTGCTCGGTGTCTTCGAAATCATGCATGCGGCCGCTGCGGGTCAGCAGTTCATTGACGGTCTGTGGGCCGCGCAGGAACAGCAATCCCATCAGGATCACCTGGGCCGGCACCAATTCCAGCGCCTTGTCGACCCGGTGCTCCCAGCGGTCGGCGCGGCTGCCCATGACCAGCCGGGTAAAACCGCGGCCTTCCAGGGCCCGCGAGCTCTGGCCGACCTGGCCCGGACTGAGATTCGTCACCGGTTCGCGACTGGTCTTCTGGTTGCAGGCCAGCACTAGCGCGTTGAGGGTGAGAGGGTAGGTCTCGGGGTTGGTGGCCTGTTTTTCGATCAGGGCACCAAGGATGCGGATTTCCGTGCTGTTGAGCCGTGGTTCTTCGGCCTGGCTTTGTTCTTCGATGCTCATTGCGCGTTTCCCTATGCCGTGGAAGCCGCCTAGCCTAATCCTTGCGTAATAAAAGACAAGGAGCGCAACAAGCCGTGGCTATAATCGCCGACGTTTGATTTGTTTCCTCCTACCACCCGCATGAGATCGCCATGACTATTTCCCTGTACGCCGCCTCCGTCCCGGTTTTCAAACAGATGCTCAACGCCCTGAGTGATGTGCTGAACAAGGCCGAAGCCCACGCCACCGCGAAAAACATCGATCCGAACGCTTTCCTGCAAGCACGCCTGTTCCCGGACATGTTCCCGCTGGTGCGTCAGGTGCAGATCGCCGTCGACTTCGCCAAGGGCGTGTCCGCGCGCCTGGCCGAGATCGAAGTGCCGAAATACGACGACAGCGAGACCACCTTCGCTGAGCTGCAAGCGCTGATCGCCAAGGTGCTGGCCTTCATCGACGGCATCAGCCCCGAGCAGATCGATGGCAAGGAAGGCATTGAAATTGTCACCCGTCCGGGCACCCCGAAGGAAAAACGCTTCAGCGGTCAAACCTACCTGCTGACCTACGGCCTGCCGCAGTTCTTCTTCCATGTCACCACCACTTATGCACTGCTGCGTCACAATGGCGTGGAAGTAGGCAAGCGCGATTACATGGGCGCGTTCTAAACCCGCGAGCATGAAAAAGCCCGGGACGGTGTGAGCCGTTCCGGGCTTTTTTGTGGCTGTCAGTTCCGCAGCGTCTGTTCCATCGCTATCGCGAGCAAGCTCGCTCCCACACTGGATTGATGTTTGTCGCAAGAACCCTGTGGGAGCGAGCCTGCTCGCGATGAAGACGCACGGTTTATGCAGTACGCCGCGCCCGCTCTTCTTCACCCAGGCAAGCCGCCGCCGTGAACAGCACATCCGTGGACGAGTTGAGCGCGGTTTCAGCTGAATCCTGCAGCACGCCGATGATGAACCCCACCGCGACCACTTGCATGGCGATTTCGCTGGGGATGCCAAACAGGCTGCACGCCAGGGGAATCAACAACAGCGAACCGCCGGCGACCCCGGACGCGCCGCAGGCGCAGATGGCGGCGACGACACTGAGCAGCACGGCCGTGGGCACATCCACCACGATGCCCAGGGTATGTACGGCCGCCAGCGTCAACACGGTGATCGTAATGGCGGCCCCGGCCATGTTGATGGTGGCGCCCAGCGGGATCGAGACCGAGTAGGTATCTTCGTGCAGGCCGAGGCGCTTGCTCAGCTCCAGGTTCACGGGAATGTTGGCCGCCGAGCTGCGCGTGAAGAACGCGGTGATGCCGCTTTCACGCAGGCAGGTGAACACCAGCGGGAAGGGGTTGCGACGCAGTTTCCAGAGCACGATGAGCGGGTTGACCACCAGTGCCACGAACAGCATGCAGCCGATCAGCACGGTCAACAGGTGCAGGTAACCGAGCAGCGCACCAAAGCCGGAGGTGGCCAGGGTCGAGGCTACCAGGCCGAAAATACCCAGCGGGGCGAAGCGGATGACCAGCCGCACAATCACGGTCACGCCATTGGACAAGTCTTCGAGTACGGTGCGCGTGGTTTCGCCGGCATGGCGAATGGCAATACCCATGCCGATGGCCCAGGCCAGGATGCCAATGAAGTTACCGTCCATCAGCGCTCGAACGGGGTTGTCCACCACGCTGAGCAACAGGCTCTGCAGCACTTCACTGATCCCGCCGGGCGCGGTAACGGCAACGTCCTGGGCGCTCAGCACCAGGCTCGAGGGAAACAGCGTGCTGGCAATGACCGCGACCACGGCCGCAGCGAAAGTGCCCAACAGATAAAGGAAGAGGATTGGACGGATATGGGTTTCCTGGCCGTGCTTATGGTTGGCGATCGACGCCATGACCAGTACGAACACCAAGATCGGCGCCACGGCCTTGAGCGCCGACACAAAGACCTTGCCGATGAACGCCGTGGATTTCGCCACGTCAGGGGCCAGCCACGCCAGGACAATGCCGGCGATCAGGCCGATGACAATTTGCGTCACCAGGCTGGTGCGTTTGAAGCGGTGCAGAAGGGAAGAGGACACAGCAGTCATGACGGTATCTCTGATTTTTTATGTGCAACGGTCCGTCAATCAGGGCAACAAGCGGGCAGGCCACATGATCGGGACCGTAAAGAGTGTGGAGCATTTGCAGGCCGCGGACTTTATCACAGCCCGGCGAAAAATCTGACGGACCTGTGACGATCCGTCACCTGCCTGTTTATCTGCTTTTTTCTAACGGCCCCAATCTGTTAGGCTTTGCCACTCTCACTTCATTTGTTTTCCAGCGGGCCCTTGGGCTAACGCTGGTGTCGTCGTTTTGTTGGAGTTCTGCATGCTGTTGTCCATCTTCCTGTTGTCCGCCGCCGGCTTCACGGTGTTGACCACGGAATTCATCATTGTCGGCCTGTTGCCAGCCATCGCCCGGGACCTGCAAGTCACCATCCCTCAGGCTGGACTGCTGGTGACTTTGTTCGCGTTTACTGTCGCGGCGTTCGGGCCGTTCCTGACCGCGTGGTTTGCCCGTGTCGAGCGGCGTCGGCTGTTTATCAGCGTGCTGGTGATGTTCGGCCTGGCCAACACTTTGGCGGCGCTGGCGCCGAACATCTGGGTCATGGCCATTGCCCGGTTGGTCCCGGCTTTGGGCCTGCCGGTATTCTGGGCGTTGGCCAGTGAAACCGCAGTGGACATCGTCGGGCCGCAGTTTGCCGGGCGAGCCATCGCGCGGATCGGCTTCGGTATCGTCTGCGCCACGGTATTCGGCATTCCGGTCGGCACCCTGATCTCCGACGCATTCGGCTGGCGCAGCGCTTTTGCAATCCTGGCGGTCATCGCGTTTGCCAAGGCGCTGCTGCTGTTTATCTACCTGCCGAAAACCAATCTGCACCAGCACCAAGTGAGCTTTCGCTCGCAATTCAAGATCCTGCGCAGCCCCCTGATGCAGGGGCATGTGCTGCTGTCGATCCTGGTATTCAGCGGCATGTTTACCGCCTATACCTATCTGGCGGATATCCTCGAACGCCTGGCCGGGTTCGACGGTACGCTCGTGGGTTGGTGCCTGATGGGCTTCGGGGCCGTGGGCCTGCTCGGCAACTCCCTGGGGGGGCGCGCGGTAGACCGGCATCCGCTGATCGCCTCAATGGTGTTCTGCCTGTTCATGATCGGCGGCATGGTGGCGCTGGTGCCGAGCATTCATTCGACGCTGGGGTTGGCCGCCGCGATGGGTATCTGGGGCGTGACCCAGGCGGCGCTGTTCCTGGTCAGCCATGTGCGGCTGATGAAAGCGGCCCCTGAAGCGCCGGCGTTTGCTGCTTCGCTGAACATCGCCGGGGCCAACCTGGGCATTGGCCTGGGGGCGTTGGTGGGCGGCCGAGTCATCGATACTCTGGGCCTGGGCAGCGTCGGTTTCGCCGCGGCCGGATTCATCCTGGTATCGATCCTGCTGGCGCTGTTGCTGATGACGTTCAAGCCGCGCAATGCCTGCGCTGATTGCTAGGCGCTGAACAGCTCGCGGCGTGCCCCTTCGGCAATTGCGACGATGCCAGGGTGGCTGACCTTGCGTTCCACGGAAATGGCGTAGAACGACTCGCTCACTGCCTCGGTCTGGCCGATGACCTGCACCCCATATTGCCGCTTGACCTCTTCGGCAATCACGCTGGGACCGATAAAAATCCCGCTGCCTGACTGGCCGAATGCCTGCATCAACGCGCTGTCGTCGAACTCGCCGACAATCCGCGGCTGGATCTGCTGTTCGGCGAACCAGCGTTGCAGGCGGCTGCGTACGACGGTTTCCGGTCCCGGGATCAGCAGCGGGGCGTCATGCAGGCCATGGGGAAAATCCCGCCCATGACGATCGGCCAGCGCGGCGGTGGCAAAAAAGCTGATCCCGCATTCTCCAAGTTTCTGGCTGTAGCCCTTGATATCCAGGTGAGTCGGCATCGGGCTGTCGGAAATCACCAGGTCCAGGCGTTGGATTGCCAGGTCCGCCAGCAGCCGTTCGAGCTTGTCCTCGCGACAGGTGATACGCAGTGGCTCGCTCAGTTCCATGGTCGGGGCCAGCAGCCGATAGACGATGGACTTGGGCACGACATCCGCCACCCCGACCCGAAACAGTGTCTGCTGCTCGTTGGGCTGGGCGCGCAATATCAATTCCAGTTCACCGCCGAGTTGGAACATGTGTTCGGCGTAAGGCAACGTCTGGCGACCGGCTTCTGTCAGCTCCAACTGGCGCCCGACGCGCTGGAACAATTTGATGTCGTAGGTTTGTTCGAACAGGGATATCTGCCCGCTGATGGTTTGCGGGGTCAGGTTCAATTGCTCGCAGGCGCGCACGATGCTGCCGGTTTTTGCCACCACCCAGAAATAATGCAGCTGTCGGTAATTGAGCATGGTTTTCGCCGATTCGTAAAAACCGAAGTATAACCGCTGAAAATACGAATTTTCCTGAAGTATCTGCCTCTCTAGAATGCCGGGCCATCGGTGAGCCATCTTTGTGCTCCATCCATTTTCTGAAGAGGCACTGTCCATGACGTATAAATCCTTGGGTCTTGCAGCCTTCCTGTCGCTGTCATCGATAGCGCTCGTGGGTTGTGAACAGGCGGAAAAAAGCGCCCAGCAGTTGGCCCAGCAACTTAAGGAACAAGCAGTCGAAACGGCCAGGCAGGCAATCGACGATACTCACAAAGCTGCCGAGCAGGCCATCAGCGAGGCTACTGGTGGGCTGATAAGCCCCAAAAAAGAGCCGGAGAAAGACGCTGAAGAATCCGAATCCTCCACCAAGACCATCTAACCCCGTCATATCGAGTCAGGACTGACCCATGGATTATCTGTTACAGCTTGCCGCCAGCCCCACCGCCTGGATTGCCTTGGCCACCCTGGTCGTCATGGAAATCGTGCTTGGCATCGACAACCTGATCTTCATATCGATCTTGACCAACAAGCTGCCCGAGCAGCATCGCGCCAAGGCGCGGCGGATCGGTATCGGCATGGCGCTGATCCTGCGCCTGGGCCTGCTGAGCACCATCGCGTTCATTGTGCAGTTGACGGAACCGGTCATTGAAATCCTTGGCCAGGCCTTTTCCTGGAAAGACATGATCCTCATCGCCGGTGGCCTGTTCCTGTTGTGGAAGGCGACCACCGAGATCCATCACAGCATGGACCCGGCGCCGAACGATCCCAAGTCGGCCACATCGGGCGTGACCCTCGGGTTCGCTGCTGCGATCGGTCAGATCCTGATGCTCGACCTGGTGTTTTCCATCGACAGCATTATTACCGCGGTGGGTATGACCGAACACTTGCCGATCATGATCATCGCCGTGGTGGTTTCGGTGCTGGTGATGCTGCTGGCCGCCGAGCCGTTGGCGAAGTTCATCAATGACAACCCCACCGTGGTCATGTTGGCCCTGGGCTTCCTGATCATGATCGGCATGACCCTGATCGCCGAAGGTTTCGGTGCCCATGTGCCCAAGGGCTATATCTACGCGGCCATGGCCTTCTCGGCGGCGATCGAGGTGTTGAACATGCTGTCCCGACGCGCCAGGGAGAAAGCGCTCGTCGACAAAGCCTGATACCAGGCAGACAAAAGCCGCCTGGGTCCAAGGCCCGGGCGGCTTTTTCATGCGCGGCGATAATGTCAGTGTGCGGTGGCGTGGCGCCTGGCGGGTTTGGAGGGCCGTTTCGCTTGAGGGGGAGGTGCGTGATGATGGCGCCGGGCGATCCGCATTACGCCCCACAACATGGCGGTCGCTACGCTCAGCCAGCCAAATATCAGCATCAGAATAGTCGTCGTCAGGCTCATCTGTGCCTCCTTCAGCCCGGACTCGGGCAATGCACTCATTACAATGGACAGTCTAGCCGCTCGAGTGTTACGAGCAGTCGATCGCCGGCAGTGGCGACGGATCGGTTCGTTCTATCGCGGTTGTGAAACCCTTGCTTGTGGCTATACCCAGGCGGGCGCGCACTTTATGATCGTCGGCCCAATCCCGGCCCGGATGCCGGGTCTGCCTGAACAAGAGAGTCATTAATGGTGCCGGTAATTTCATCTTTTCGATCACTGGTAGTGGCGCTGACCTGCGCCGCCGTCCTGGCGGGGTGCGCGGGGGGCGTATCGCCGCAGATAAAGCGTCTGCCCGAGCGGGTCGAACTCAACAGCGTGCCGTTCTTTCGCGGCGAGATGTATCAGGGCGCGCCGCAATCATTGGCGGCCTTGTTGACCTTGCAAGGAACGGTCATCACGCCCGGGTTGCTGGAGAAACCGTTACACCTGCCCGGTGGCGAGGCGCGTTTGCAGCAGAGTCTGCAAACCCTGGCACGTGAATACGGACTGGTCGTCTATCCCCTCGACCATGAGCTCGCGGCGTTGCTCGAACAGGTGGCGGCGGGTTATCCCGTGCTGTTGCGCTACACCGAGGGTTCGGCGTTCTGGTCCGGGCCACGCTACGCGATCCTGGCTGGCTACAACCGACAAAAACGTACCGTGCTGCTGCGGTCGGGGATGAACCGGCGGTCGTTGATGAGTTTCGATGCATTCGAATCGGCGTTCAAAGGCGCGGGCGGTTGGGCGGTGTTGATCCAGCAACCCACGCAACTTCCGGCCAACGTTGACTCCCAGCGCTGGCTGAAGGCCGCTGACGAGTTGGCCGGGGCAGGGCAGGAACAGGCCGCCGCGCGGGCCACCAAGGCGCTGGGCTCCGCACGCTGAGTCGCGTCCCCGTTCGTCAGCTCTCGGGCACGACCTCGCATGTCTCGGGTTCTTAACGTCAGGGCCTGGAATTTCCGGGCCATGATTCAAGGAGGCAACCATGGCACAGTCGAAAACACCATCAGGGCCGCATTCTTCCGAACATTCATCCGGTGATGATGACTTGGGATTCGATCCGGACTCGCCGGATCTCGACGATCCGCAAGTGGACCCGGTAGGGCCGGCCAAGGCGCCCCGGGACGAGGAGGATGAGGAGCCACCTTCTTCGAGAGCCTATGACCCACTGGGTAACCTTAAGCCCTGACGAAAATAGCCCCGACGAGTCGGGGCTATCTGTTTGCGCCTGGCCGAATTATTTTGACGCTTCTACCACGCCACTCTGGCGGCTCTTGAGGTTCTTGGCGGCCTTGTATTGCAAGGCCACGGCCGGGACACTGGCGCTTTTGCCTGTCTCGACCCAGCTGCGAATACGGCTGGCATCGGCAAAATGAGTGTATTTGCCGAACGCGTCGAGAATCACCAGCGCCATCGGACGATTACCCATTTTTGTCACCAGCACCAGGCAATGACCGGCTTGGTTGGTGAAGCCGGTCTTGGTCAACTGAATGTCCCAGTTGGCCTTGTGGACCAGATGATCGGTGTTGCGAAAGCCCAGGCTGTAGGCCGGCTTGCGGAACGTCACGGTCTTTTCCTTGGTGGTACTCAATTCGCTCAGCAATGGATACTTGCGAGCGGCGATCAACAGCTTGGTCAGGTCCCGGGCGGTCGAGACGTTGTGAATGGACAGGCCAGTGGGCTCGACATAGTGGGTGCTGGACATGCCCAGCGCCTTGGCCTTGGCGTTCATCGCCGCAATGAACGCCGCGTAGCCGCCCGGATAATGATGGGCGAGGCTGGCGGCGGCGCGGTTCTCCGACGACATCAGGGCGATCAGCAGCGTGTCCCGGCGTGACAGTTCGCTGTTGAGCTTGACCCGGGAAAACACACCTTTCATTTCCGGCGTGTTGGCGATGGTCATGGAGATGTATTCGTCCAGGTTCTGCTTGGCGTCCAGCACGATCAGTCCGGTCATTAACTTGGTTACCGATGCGATCGGCACCACGACGTCCGGATTGCTCGAATAGACCACCTTGTCCGTCTGCAGGTCCAGCAGGATCGCACTGCCGGAGGCGACCTGCAGTTTTGAAGTGTCTCGTGGCGGGGCAATGGTTTCCTGCGCGCTGATGTTCTGCGTGATGAAGGTGCCCGTGAAAAGGAAAAACAGGCTGAGGATCGAAAGACGGATTTTCACGCGAGTAGACTCGATGGAGTTGAAGGTGCTGTCGAGCAGCGGCTTGTTGAAAAAGCGCCGCATTTTAGGAGTATGGGCGACGCCAGCGCTATATGCCTGTGCCGTCGGGGCGCATCAATAAATAAAGTTTAATGAAGGCGATTCTGGCGAATCGGATCTGAAAAATTTGTAAATTGGCAGATTCGGGGGCGCGCTGCACGGGCCAACGTTCGCCGATCAGGGATCAGATGACAAAATACTGTGGGAGCGAGCCTGCTCGCGATAGCGGTGTCTCTGCCAGCATTGATGTCGGCTGATCCCAAGCTATCGCGAGCAGGCTCGCTCCCACAGGGTTTGTGGCTGAGTTGAAACGGTTAATCAGCTATGCAGCGTCTCGGCCGCATAAAGGGTGTTTTCCAGCAGGCAGGCCCGGGTCATCGGTCCTACGCCGCCGGGTACCGGCGTGATCCAGCCGGCGCGGGGCAGGGCGGTCTCATAGACCACGTCGCCCACCAGCTTGCCGTCGTCCTGGCGGTTGATGCCGACGTCGATGACGATGGCGCCTTCCTTGATCCATTCGCCTTTGACCAGGCCCGGCTTGCCGGCGGCCACCACCACCAGGTCAGCCCGACCGACGTGGCCCGCCAGGTCCTTGGTGAAGCGATGGGTCACGGTGACGGTACAGCCAGCGAGCAGCAATTCCATGGCCATCGGCCGGCCAACGATGTTGGAGGCGCCCACGACCACGGCGTCGAGCCCGTAAAGATCCACGCCGGTGCTTTCCAGCAAGGTCATGATGCCCTTGGGCGTGCACGGGCGCAGCAATGGGATGCGTTGGGCGAGGCGACCGACGTTATAAGGATGGAAACCGTCGACGTCCTTGTCCGGGCGGATACGCTCCAGCAGTTTAGAGGCGTCAAGGTGTTCGGGCAGCGGTAGCTGGAGCAGCACGCCATCGATGTTCGGATCGCCATTGAGGCGGTCGATCAGATCGGCCAGCGCTTGCTGAGTGGTTTCGGAAGGCAGGTCGTAGGCCTGGGAAAGGAAGCCGACCTCTTCACAGTCTTTACGCTTGTGCGAGACATAAACCTGAGAGGCAGGATCGCTGCCGACCAGGATCACCGCAAGGCCGGGCGTGCGCAGGCCTTGCTGGCGGCGCTCGGTGACTCGTTGGGCGATCTGCTGGCGCAGGCTGGCGGCGATCGATTTGCCGTCGATAAGTTGTGCAGTCATTGCGCGTGGTTAACCATCGAGAGGGGAAAAAAAGAGAACGCATTCTCGCATGCCAAGGCTTGAGGGCAAAGGCGCTTGGTCTGCAAATTCCCCTAAGCCCTTTAATTAAATGAATTTTTTTTAAAAAAGAGTTGACGACCTATCGGGCCGTCTATAACATTCGTCGCACTTGTCGGGCACAGCCTAGCACTGGTTAAGAAGGTTGAGCGGAGTTGGTAGTTTAAACTCGGCAAAACTGAAAGCACTTAGTTTGTAATCGTCCAAGAATACAGATTAAAAAGGCGCCCGTAGCTCAGCTGGATAGAGCATCCGCCTTCTAAGCGGATGGTCGCAGGTTCGAGTCCTGCCGGGTGCGCCAATTAGGCAGCTTTGGCACAAGTAACGCTACAAGGCAATATGGTGGGCGTAGCTCAGTTGGTAGAGCACGGGATTGTGACTCCCGTTGTCGTGGGTTCGATCCCCATCGTCCACCCCATATTCTAGAAAGGCGCCAGATCTAACAATCTGGCGCCTTTGCTTTAAAAGCTTGATACGCGGATGTGGTGGAATTGGTAGACACACTGGATTTAGGTTCCAGCGCCGCAAGGTGTGAGAGTTCGAGTCTCTCCGTCCGCACCATACAAGTCGCTATTTAATTAGCAGAGAACGGCGCAGAACCTGAGAAGGGGCTGCGCCGTTTTTGTTTTCACCGGTTACGTGTCGGCGTCGCTCCTTGGGGCGCGCGCGGCGGCAGTGTTCGCGATTGTGTTTCGCGATGATACTCGGCATGCCCGTCGGTCTTTTTATAAAAGGCCGCATGCCAAGCGCGCGGTTGCGGTACTTCTATATAGGGAGGTGCTGCGCAGAGCCTTGGCGGTGATCGACTGTATTAGCAAACCGGGCGGGGCATGAACCATGGCCCTGCTTATAAATTCGGCGTCTGTTTCCTGCGTGTTTTCAGTAGGGTGACTTCTTGAGTTTGACCTACTAGAATGCATGCCCTTGATTCTGGGGTCGGAAACGCCCGGCCAACGTCTGTGCAACGAGGAATATCCATGCAAGTTTCTGTTGAAAATACTTCTGCTCTTGAGCGCCGCATGAGCATCACCGTGCCAGCTGAGCGTATCGAGACTCAGGTCAACAAGCGTCTGCAGCAGACTGCCCAAAAGGCCAAAATCCCAGGTTTCCGCCCAGGCAAAGTGCCAATGAGCGTGATCCGTCAGCGTTACGAAGCTGATGCGCGCCAGGAAGCCGTGGGCGACGTGATCCAGTCTTCGTTCTACGAAGCGGTGGTCGAGCAGAAGCTGAACCCGGCTGGCGCTCCCTCCGTCGAGCCTAAAGTGCTGGAAAAAGGCAAGGACCTCGAGTTCGTTGCCACGTTTGAAGTGTTCCCCGAGTTCACCGTCGCCGGTTTCGAGTCCATTGCCGTCGAGCGCCTGAGCGCTGACGTTTCGGATGCCGACCTGGACAAGATGCTCGACATCCTGCGCAAGCAGAACACCCGTTTCGAAGCCACTGATCGTGCCGCCCAGAACGAAGACCAGCTGAACATCGATTTCGTCGGCAAGGTCGACGGTGAAGTGTTCGCTGGCGGTTCCGCCAAGGCTACCCAGCTGGTGCTGGGCTCCGGTCGCATGATCCCGGGCTTCGAAGACGGCCTGGTTGGCGCCAAGGCTGGCGAAGAGCGCGTTCTGAACGTGACCTTCCCAGAGGACTATCAGAACCTGGATCTGGCCGGCAAAGCCGCCGAATTCACCGTGACCGTCAACAGCATTTCCGAGCCTAAGCTGCCTGAGCTGAACGAAGAGTTCTTCGCCCAGTTCGGTATCAAGGAAACCGGTCTGGAAGGTTTCCGCGCCGAAGTTCGCAAGAACATGGAGCGCGAGCTGCGTCAGGCCATCAAGTCCAAGGTCAAGAACCAGGTCATGGACGGTCTGCTGGCCTCCAACCCGATCGAAGTGCCGAAGGCTCTGCTGGACAACGAAGTGAACCGTCTGCGCGTGCAGGCCGTTCAGCAGTTCGGTGGCAACATCAAGCCTGACCAACTGCCCGCCGAACTCTTCGAAGAGCAAGCCAAGCGCCGCGTCGTGCTGGGCCTGATCGTCGCTGAAGTGGTCAAGCAGTTCGAACTCAAGCCTGACGAAGCCCGCGTTCGCGAGCTGATCCAGGAAATGGCCTCGGCTTACCAAGAGCCTGAGCAGGTAGTGTCCTGGTACTACAAGAACGAGCAGCAGCTGAACGAAGTCCGTTCGGTTGTGCTGGAAGAGCAAGTTGTGGATACTGTTCTGCAGAAAGCTAGCGTGACCGACAAAGCGGTCTCTTACGAAGAAGCGGTCAAGCCGGTGGAAGCTCCACAAGCCGATTGATGGTTCTGCGGTAAGAAATACACACCATAAGCCAGCCTTCGCGCTGGCTTATGCGTATTCAAGACATAACTATTTGGGAGTGACTGCGAGACATGTCCCGCAATTCTTTTTATCAGCAGAGCTCTGACATCCAGGCCGCAGGCGGCCTGGTCCCTATGGTTATCGAGCAGTCCGCCCGTGGCGAACGTGCCTATGACATCTATTCGCGTCTGCTCAAGGAGCGAGTGATCTTTTTGGTAGGTCCGGTAGAGGACTACATGGCCAACCTGATCTGTGCACAATTGCTGTTCCTTGAAGCCGAAAACCCGGACAAGGACATCCATCTCTATATCAACTCCCCGGGCGGTTCGGTGACGGCGGGAATGTCGATCTACGACACCATGCAGTTCATCAAGCCTAACGTTTCGACGACCTGCATCGGTCAGGCGTGCAGCATGGGTGCGTTTTTGCTGACCGCCGGTGCCCAAGGCAAGCGTTACTGCCTGCCGAATTCCCGCGTGATGATTCACCAGCCTTTGGGCGGTTTCCAGGGCCAGGCATCTGATATCGAAATCCATGCCAAGGAAATCCTCTTCATCCGCGAGCGCCTCAACACGTTGATGGCCAAGCACAGCGGGCGCACGCTTGAAGAAATCGAGCGCGATACCAATCGCGACAATTTCATGAGCGCTGAAGCCGCACGTGAATATGGTCTGATCGATGAAGTGATCAGCCAGCGCCCCGCTTAAAATAAGCAGCTCAAAATAAGGTTGATCGGCAGGTCCGATCATCTGCGGGCTTGAAAAAGCCCGCAATTGCCTTCATCTTGTGTTGCAAGCCTATCGGATTTGGATCGATCGAATGACTGACACCCGCAACGGCGAGGACAACGGCAAACTGCTCTATTGCTCCTTCTGTGGCAAAAGCCAGCATGAAGTACGCAAATTGATTGCCGGCCCCTCGGTCTTCATTTGCGACGAGTGCGTCGACCTGTGCAATGACATCATCCGCGAGGAGGTGCAGGAAGCCCAGGCCGAAAGCAGCGCGCATAAGTTGCCTTCGCCCAAAGAAATCAGCGGCATCCTTGACCAGTATGTAATCGGTCAGGAGCGCGCGAAAAAGGTACTGGCCGTAGCGGTGTACAACCACTACAAGCGCCTGAACCAGCGTGACAAGAAGAATGACGAAGTCGAACTCGGCAAGAGCAACATCCTGCTGATCGGCCCGACAGGCTCGGGTAAGACCCTGCTTGCCGAAACCCTGGCCCGTTTGCTGAACGTTCCGTTCACCATCGCCGACGCAACCACCCTCACCGAGGCGGGTTATGTGGGTGAGGACGTCGAGAACATCATTCAGAAACTGCTGCAGAAGTGCGACTACGACGTGGAAAAGGCCCAGATGGGCATTGTCTACATCGATGAAATCGACAAGATTTCCCGCAAGTCCGACAACCCGTCCATCACCCGGGATGTTTCCGGCGAGGGCGTGCAGCAGGCCTTGCTCAAGTTGATCGAAGGCACGGTCGCTTCCGTTCCGCCACAAGGCGGTCGCAAGCACCCGCAGCAGGAATTCCTGCAGGTCGACACACGTAACATCCTGTTCATCTGCGGTGGTGCGTTCTCCGGCCTGGAAAAGGTCATCCAGAACCGTTCCACCCGTGGCGGTATCGGCTTCAACGCCGAGGTTCGCAGCAAGGAAGAGGGCAAGAAGGTCGGTGAATCCCTGCGTGAAGTCGAGCCTGACGATCTGGTCAAGTTCGGCTTGATTCCGGAATTCGTCGGTCGTCTGCCGGTCCTGGCGACACTGGACGAGCTGGATGAAGCTGCGTTGATGCAGATTCTGACCGAGCCGAAAAACGCCCTGACCAAGCAATATGCCAAGCTGTTCGAAATGGAAGGCGTAGACCTCGAATTCCGTTCCGACGCGCTGAAATCCGTCGCCAAGCGTGCCCTGGAGCGTAAAACCGGTGCCCGTGGGTTGCGTTCGATTCTCGAAGGCGTATTGCTCGATACGATGTACGAAATCCCCTCGCAATCCGAGGTGAGTAAAGTCGTCATCGACGAAAGCGTCATAGAAGGCAAGTCCAAGCCACTGTATATCTACGAAAACAGTGAGCCGGCTGCCAAGGCTGCGCCGGACGCATAAGTGTCCCGCTGTCGGAATAAAGGAGGGGCCTTCGGGCCCCTTTGCTATTAGCGCGTTTTAGACGTGTCTTAGCGCTTGTTTTTTTTGAAAGCTGCCCCCATCTTGGTTTCAAGCTTACTTCCATCTGTTCACGGCCTTACGGCCGCCGTAGAGGCGAAATCATGAAGACAACCATCGAATTGCCTCTCCTGCCATTGCGCGATGTCGTGGTATATCCGCACATGGTTATCCCGCTGTTCGTGGGGCGCGAGAAGTCCATCGAAGCCCTCGAGGCCGCGATGACGGGTGATAAGCAGATTCTTCTGATCGCTCAGAGAAACCCTGCCGACGATGATCCCGGTGAAGACGCACTTTATCGCGTAGGTACGATTGCAACGGTCCTGCAACTGCTCAAGCTTCCTGACGGCACCGTCAAGGTCCTGGTCGAGGGCGAACAGCGCGGGGCGGTCGAGCGTTTCAGCGAAGTGGACGGGCATTGCCGTGCCGAGGTGTCGCTGATCGACGAAGTCGAGGCGCCGGAGCGTGAGTCGGAAGTTTTTGTCCGCAGCCTGCTGTCGCAGTTCGAACAGTATGTGCAGTTGGGCAAGAAGGTGCCTGCCGAGGTCCTGTCGTCGCTCAACAGCATCGACGAGCCAGGACGCCTGGTCGATACGATGGCGGCGCACATGGCCCTCAAGATCGAGCAGAAGCAGGAAATCCTCGAGATTATCGAGTTGTCGGCGCGTGTCGAGCACGTACTGGCATTGCTCGACGGCGAAATCGACCTGCTGCAGGTTGAAAAACGCATTCGTGGTCGCGTCAAGAAACAGATGGAGCGCAGTCAGCGTGAGTACTATCTGAATGAGCAGATGAAGGCCATTCAGAAAGAGCTCGGCGATGGCGACGAAGGTCACAATGAAATCGAAGAGCTGAAGAAGCGCATCGATGCCGCTGGCCTGCCAAAGGATGCGCTCGCCAAGGCCCAGGCCGAGCTGAACAAGCTCAAGCAGATGTCGCCGATGTCTGCCGAAGCCACCGTGGTGCGTTCCTACATCGACTGGCTGGTCCAGGTGCCGTGGAAAGCCCAGAGCAAAGTCCGCCTGGACCTGGCGCGTGCCGAGGACATCCTCGATGCGGACCATTACGGCCTGGAAGAGGTCAAGGAACGCATCCTTGAATACCTCGCCGTGCAGAAACGCGTGAAGAAGATTCGTGGCCCGGTCCTGTGCCTGGTCGGTCCTCCGGGTGTCGGTAAGACTTCCCTGGCGGAATCGATCGCCCACGCCACCAACCGCAAATTTGTGCGAATGGCGCTTGGCGGGGTGCGTGACGAGGCGGAAATTCGTGGGCATCGCCGCACGTACATCGGTTCCATGCCAGGAAGATTGATTCAAAAGATGACGAAGGTGGGTGTACGCAACCCGCTGTTCCTTTTGGATGAAATCGACAAGATGGGCAGCGATATGCGTGGTGATCCTGCGTCTGCGTTGCTTGAGGTGCTCGATCCCGAGCAGAATCACAATTTCAACGATCACTATCTGGAAGTCGACTACGACCTCTCCGACGTGATGTTCCTGTGCACCTCCAACTCAATGAATATCCCGCCAGCGTTGCTGGACCGGATGGAGGTGATTCGTCTGCCGGGCTACACCGAAGACGAGAAGATCAACATCGCCGTCAAGTACCTTTCGCCCAAGCAGATCCAGGCCAACGGCTTGAAAAAGGGTGAGCTGGAATTTGACGAGGAGGCGATTCGCGACATCATTCGTTACTACACCCGTGAAGCCGGTGTGCGTGGTCTCGAGCGGCAGATCGCCAAGGTCTGCCGCAAGGCGGTCAAGGAGCACGCGCTGGAAAAACGCTTCGCGGTCAAGGTGACATCCGACCTGCTGGAGCACTTCCTCGGTGTGCGCAAGTTCCGCTACGGGCTCGCCGAGCAACAGGACCAGATCGGTCAGGTGACCGGCCTCGCGTGGACGCAGGTCGGCGGCGAGTTGCTGACCATTGAAGCCGCCGTGGTTCCGGGCAAGGGCCAATTGATCAAGACCGGTTCCCTTGGCGATGTCATGGTGGAGTCGATCACCGCGGCGCTGACAGTTGTGCGCAGCCGTGCGCGCAGCCTGGGCATTCCCCTGGATTTCCATGAGAAGCGGGACACGCATATCCACATGCCGGAGGGGGCTACACCCAAGGATGGACCGAGCGCCGGCGTGGGCATGTGCACCGCCCTGGTTTCTGCATTGACCGGCATTCCGGTGCGTGCGGATGTCGCCATGACCGGTGAAATCACCCTGCGTGGCCAGGTCTTGGCGATTGGCGGCCTGAAAGAAAAACTTCTGGCAGCTCACCGTGGCGGGATCAAGATTGTGATCATTCCGGAAGAGAATGTCCGTGATCTCAAGGAAATTCCCGACAACATCAAGCAGGATCTTCAGATCAAACCGGTTAAATGGATTGACGAAGTCCTGCAAATTGCGCTGCAATACGCGCCGGAGCCCTTGCCGGATGTGGCTCCGGAGATTGTCGCAAAGGAAGAAAAGCGAGAGTCTGACTCTAAGGAAAGAATTAGCACGCATTAATACGCATTTGCCTGGGGGGCTTCCTTGACAGTTTTTTAGAGCCCTTGTTATAAAGCGGCTCTTAAGTGTCTGCAGGCCATTCAGCACTCGTTTTTGCTTTCACCAAAAAAACTTAGAATCATCTCAAATAGATATAAGGGGACTTAGAGTGAACAAGTCGGAACTGATTGATGCTATCGCTGCATCCGCTGATATCCCGAAAGCTGCTGCTGGCCGTGCGCTGGACGCTGTAATCGAATCCGTCACTGGCGCTCTCAAGGCTGGCGACTCTGTTGTTCTGGTGGGTTTCGGTACTTTCTCCGTTACCGATCGTCCAGCTCGTGTTGGTCGCAACCCGCAGACTGGCAAGACGCTGCAAATCGCCGCTGCCAAAAAGCCAGGCTTCAAAGCTGGTAAAGCGCTGAAAGAAGCCGTCAACTAAGGTTTCATTGAGTTTATCCGGGTCGGGGTCATGCCTGGCTTGGCAGCGGAGCGGTAATGCAGCCGGCACAAACGGGCTGTCACGCCAGGGCTCGCGGGTTCGAGCCCGGTCCGCTCCGCCAGTTACGAGAAGGCGCATCCTCGGATGCGCCTTTCTTCTATCCGGATTCTACCCACGCTCCACGGTTGCCTAATTTTGAAGTTCAACCGTTTCTGGGGGACGCATGCTGCAGAATATCAGGGACAATTCACAAGGCTGGATTGCCAAGACCATCATCGGAATCATCGTCGCATTGATGGCGTTGACCGGTTTCGAAGCTATTTTTCAAGCCACCACCAACAGCAATGACGCGGCCAAGGTCAACGGCGAAAAAATCAGCCAGAACGAGCTGAGCCAGGCGGTCGATATGCAACGCCGTCAGCTCATGCAACAGCTGGGCAAGGATTTCGACGCCTCCCTGCTGGACGAGAAAATGCTGCGTGACTCTGCGCTCAAAGGGCTGATCGATCGCAAGCTGTTGCTGCAAGGCGCACACGATGCGAAATTCGCTTTCTCCGAAGCCGCGCTGGACCAGGTGATCCTGCAAACGCCGGAATTCCAGGTCGATGGTAAATTCAGTCCTGAGCGTTTCGACCAGGTGATTCGCCAGTTGGGTTATGGCCGACTGCAGTTCCGCGAGATGCTGGCGCAGGAAATGCTCATTGGCCAATTGCGTGCCGGTCTCGCTGGCAGCGGTTTTGTCACCGATGCCCAGGTGTTGGCATTCGCCCGCCTGGAAAAGCAGACCCGTGATTTCGCTACGCTCACCGTCAAGGCGGATCCGGCGGCCGTGAAGCTGACCGACGATGAGGTCAAGGCTTACTACGACCAGCACGCCAAGGAGTTCATGACGCCTGATCAGGTAGTCATCGACTATCTCGAGCTGAAGAAGGCTTCGTTCTTCGATCAGGTCAGCGTCAAGGATGAAGATCTGCAGGCGGCTTACCAGAAAGAGATCGCCAATCTTTCCGAACAGCGTCGTGCTGCGCACATCCTGATTGAAGTGAACGACAAGGTCACCGAAGCCCAGGCCAAGGCCAAGATCGAGGAAATCCAGGCTCGACTGGCCAAAGGCGAGTCGTTTGAGGCGCTGGCGAAGGAATTCTCCCAGGATCCGGGCTCGGCCAACAACGGCGGCGATCTCGGTTATGCCGGTCCAGGTGTCTATGATCCGGAGTTCGAAAAGGCGCTGTATGCGTTGAACAAGGATCAGGTCTCGGCACCGGTGCGAACCGATTTCGGCCTGCACCTGATCAAGCTGCTGGGTGTCGAAGCGCCTGAGGTTCCGAGTTTTGCGAGCCTGAAGGACAAGCTGACCCGCGATCTGAAGACCCAGCAAGTGGAGCAGCGGTTCGTCGAGGCGACCAAGCAACTGGAAGACGCTTCGTTCGAGGCTTCCGACCTGGCCCAGCCAGCCCAGGACCTTAAGCTGACCGTCCATACCTCGGCACCGTTCGGTCGTGAAGGCGGCGAAGGGATCGCGGCCAACCGTGCCGTGATCACCGCTGCGTTCAGCCCGGAAGTGCTGGAAGAGGGGGCCAACAGTACCGCCATCGAGCTGGATCCGGAAACCGTCGTGGTGCTGCGTGCCAAGGAGCATCGCAAGCCTCAGCAGCTTCCGCTGGAAACCGTGGCCGGGCCGATCCGCGCCCAGTTGGCCAAGGAACACGCCAGCGCTGCCGCCAAGACTCAGGCCGATGAGTTGATTGCCAGCCTGCGTGATGGCAAGACGGCGCTGGACAAGCCTGTCAACGGTCAAGGCTGGAAAGTCGTCGAGGCGGCGACCCGCAGCCAGGAAGGTATCGACCCTGCGGTGCTGCAGGCGCTGTTCCGCATGTCCAAGCCTGAGTCGAAGGACAAGCCGACATTCGCCAGCGTGACCCTGCCTGACGGCGGCGTGACGGTCCTGCGCTTGAACGGCGTCAACGAAGGTGCTGCTCCGACCGAGGAAGAAAAGGCCGAATACCGTCGGTACCTGGCGTCCCGTGTCGGCCAGCAGGACTTCGCGGCTTATCGCAAGCAATTGGAAAGCGAGGCAGACATCAAGCGCTTCTGACTTGATGCGTGACCCTGAAGACCCCGGCCAAAAGGTCGGGGTCTTTTTGTATCCGTGTATTGCCAGGACGGCGATGTTCGTCGATTCATCAGGATTGCTTCTTTTTCCCGCTGGCATCCCCCCGTAGACTTGTAAGCCCTTTGAGACAAGATTACCCAAGCTGTCCGGCCGCATTCTGTTGCACAATACGCCCCGACTGTTTTCCTCAGGATGTTCAATGTTCAGATCATTTCACATGCGCACCGTTGGGCTGGCATTGCTGCTGGTCGTCGCGACCGGTTGCTCTTCCAAGAAAGCGGCCATTTACGAGCACGAGAACTTCGATGATTCGGGCACGTTCTCGCGTACCTATCCGGTGACTGACGTGGCGACTTGTGAAGCAGGACGTCGTGCGCTGCTGAGCCAGGGGTACATCATCACCAGCAGCGATCCGAAGCTCGTCAGCGGCCACAAGAGTTTCCAGCAGACTGGCGACACGCACATGGAGATCAGTTTCAACCTGGTCTGTGCCGAAGATGGCGGTCCGGGCCACCGCGCCACGATCTTTGCCAACGCTCTACAGGACCGCTATGCCCTGAAGAAGACCAATAACTCCGCCAGCCTGGGCGTGGGTGTATTGGGGTCGGTGTCGATGCCGATTGGCTCGTCGGACGATTCGATGGTCAAGGTCGCCAGCGAAACGGTGTCCGCAGCCAAATTCTATGAGCGTTTCTTTGCGCTGGTGGAGGTGTTCCTGCCTCCCGAAGCGAAAAAAGCCGCTGGAAACGTCGACAAACCGAAAGCCGAACTGGGCATTCCAGAGCCGAAGGTGGAGCCGGCTGCCCTGGCTCCCGCCGCAACTCCAGCGCCCGCGACAATCCCGGCACCCGAGCCGACTCCTGCTCCCGTTGCGCCGGTCGAAGAGGCTGCTCCAGCACCTGTCGAAACCGCGCCGGCCGCTTCCGAGCCGGTCGCGCCACCTGCCGAGCCTGCGCCAATCGCTCCCAGCGAGCCGGAGTCCTACGCACCCCCGTCGACAGAGAGCATTACTCCGCCACCGCCCAGTTCCTTGCCGGCGCCAACCGAGCCGATCCAGCCGCTTCCTGCATCCTGACCCTGTGGTGGGGCGGTAACGCCTTGCCACACCTGCGCTGATTAAATTCCCAATGCTGTGCTACGTTTGATTCATGAAGCCTTGGCTTCATGTTTTGTTCATCAAGCAGCTTTATGCTGATTCCAAGGCCATCAGGCATCGGTTTCAACGATTATTGGGAAGGACAGGCAATGGACGATTATCAGGAAGAGCTGCTCGAATATCAGGCTTATGAACTGGACCCCCTGGAACCTGCCGAAGACGCCACGGAACTGTAGGTAGCAGACATTACAGTGCAGGCCGGGAGCCTGGTGTTCAAGTCGCTCTACGGCTACGCCGGAACTCTCCCGGCGTCTGGTTGTTCCAGCGCTTGAAAGCCCGTTGGAATGCCTCGGCCGAGGCGAACCCCAGCAGGTAAGCGATTTCGCCAAAGGCCAGCTCCGTGTCGCGGATGTACGTCATGGCGAGGTCTCGGCGAGTGTCGTTGAGGATCGCCCGGAACTGCGTACCTTCTTCCGCCAGCTTGCGGCGCAGCGTCCAGGTCGGCAGCTTCAGGCGCATCGCCACTTCTTCCAGATCCGGCTCCCGTCCGCCGTTGAGCAGCGGCCCCAGCAATTGAATGATGCGCTCGCGCAGAGTGCGGGTGCGAGTCAGCTGTTCCAGTTCCCGTTCACATAACTGAACCAGATGGCGCCAGGTGCTGGGGCAATGCTGTGGGTTGCGCAGGGCGAGGCTGTCCAGCCCCAGGCGCAATTGATTCTGCTCGGCTGCGAACTGGATCGGGCCTTCGCCGAGGCTGCGGTAGGCTTCGAGGTAAGTTGGCTCCTCGAATTCGATTTCGATACGTTCGGCCCGCAACACCACGTCACAGACGCTGGACAGTTGCTGGAGCCAGCCCGCAATGATCGAGTCCACGACGAAGCGGTTGTAGGCGTTATACGGGCTGATGGAGTAGAACCGCAGCCACGCGCCCCGGGCATCCTCGTGAAGACTCGATTGACCACGGTAATTGGAGCCGTACAGCGGCTCGAAGCGGATCATGCAGCGTGCGGCTTCACGGACGGTGGGCGCCTGGGCCGCGGTGACGCCGGCCAGCCCGGCCTGGCTCAGGCGACTGAGCTGGCCCATGCGCAGGCCCAAGGCCGGGTCCTGTGTCAGTTGGATAGCGGCATGGCCCAGGCGCATGTAGCGCGGGATCGACAGGCGCGCCCCGGGCTCAGCCAGGCGCGCGGCATCGAGGCCGTATTGTTCGAGCAATGGCTGTGGGTCATGGCCGTGACTGGCCACTGCGTCCGCCAGGCTATGGACGAAACCTACGGACAGGTCACCCAGGCGCATAGGCTTTTGCATACCTAAAGCCACAAGTTCAGCAGGCGTGCGCCACGGGCTTCACCATCGGTGAATTGCTCGCCGTTGTGGCTGATGAAGCTCTGGCCAGCGCTGCCGTTGTCCCAGAACTGCCCACGCAAGAATACGCTGACGCCGCCGCGGGCCTGGCTGATGGGCAACCGGCTGGTCAACGTCAGTCGACGCCAGGCCTGCCCTTCACTCACCTCACCGGGCTTGAGGCTCACTTCGCTTGGCGTGGACAGGCCTTTGTAGCCAGCCCAAGGCTTGTTCCAGGCGTCGCGGCCGATGACAAAGGCGGGCACGGCGATCAGTTGGGCCCCTTGTTCGTCGAGTTGTCGATAATGAAGCGGATACCAACTGTCGCTGCCGATCAGCACGCCCAGGCGCCCAGCCGGCGTGTCAATGACATGGGTGACGTCCGGCCGTTCGGCCCCAAGCACGTCCTGCTGGTCAAACACCGGGTGTCGCTGGCGTTGTGGTTGGCCGATCGGCCGGCCATCGCGGCCGAACACCAGGCTGCTGTTGTACAACGCGCCACCACCGATTTTCAGCTCGCCTTCGCTGACGCTGGGCTCGGGCAGTACGATGGAGCCGGCCACGAGCGTTACGCCGAACTCCTTGGCCAGTCCACCGAACAGCGCCTGGTAGTCATGGGCCATGCTGTCCGCCTTCATGCGCAGGTACGCATCGTCCAGCCGGCTGTCGCCCTGGGCGCCCGCCAATGCGCGGATAAAGGCCAGCGGATTGCTGATGGCGAGCCAGTTCATGGCCTGTTTGAAGGTAGTGGCCTGGTACACCTCGTCCTTTTCGCCGCTGACCATCAGCCAGGTGCCGATATGCTCGGGCAGGACCACGACGGTTTTTTCGTTGACGAACCCTTGGTCGCGGGCAGTCTGCAGGTACGCTGCCAGCTTGCGATGCAGGCGTTCGGGGCTCTGGTAGTCGGTGGGGAACAATTCCGGCTGGATGCCCAGCAGGTTGCCTCGGTCGGCCGGCGTGCCCCGGTCGACCGCCAGGTTGATCCGCAGGTCTGACAGGTAATGGCCCGCCGGACGGTCTGCTGTCCACAGTGCATAAGTGATCAGGACGGCCGTCAGGGCCAATGAGAACAGCAGGTACAGAAATTTGCGCATGGGGACAGTCGATGGCCGCGTACAGGTTCGTGATTTTCATCAGAAGTCACGCGGCAGGGTACGGTAAAACAACGGTTTAGCGAAAGGGCGCGTGCGTGCACTTCGGGAACCGTCTGCCGGCGCGGGCTCTGTACATTTCGATCATCAAGTTGTCAGTTACGGCCATTGAGCGCTCGCATCCCGACTCTTACGCTGTCGGTCATGACTAATGGAAGCCGCAGAGCTTCCGCATTTTTCCGTGATCGCCCGTGGAGTTATCGATGACCGCCCCTCATTACCCGCATTTGCTGGCCCCGTTGGACCTGGGTTTCACCACGTTGCGCAACCGTACCCTGATGGGATCGATGCACACCGGCCTTGAAGAAAAGCCCGGCGGCTTCGAGCGCATGGCGGCGTACTTCGCCGAGCGGGCCCGGGGTGGGGTCGGCCTGATGGTCACCGGTGGAATCGGGCCGAACGATGAAGGTGGCGTGTACTCCGGCGCGGCCAAGCTGACCACCGAGGAAGAGGCCCTCAAGCATCAGGTCGTCACGCGGGCCGTGCACGAAGCGGGGGGCAAGATCTGCATGCAGATCCTCCACGCGGGACGTTATGCCTACAGCCCCAAGCAGGTGGCGCCAAGCGCGATCCAGGCGCCGATCAACCCGTTCAAGCCCAAGGAGCTGGACGAAGAGGGCATCGAGAAACAGATCCGCGATTTTGTCACCTGTTCGGTATTGGCTCAAAAGGCCGAGTACGACGGTGTCGAAATCATGGGCTCGGAAGGCTATTTCATCAACCAGTTCCTGGCTGCGCATACCAACCACCGTACCGACCGCTGGGGTGGTAGCTACGAAAACCGCATGCGTCTGCCGGTGGAAATCGTGCGCCGTGTACGCGAAGCGGTGGGGCCGAACTTCATCATTATCTTTCGCCTGTCCATGCTCGACCTGGTTGAAGGTGGCAGCACCTGGGATGAAATCGTCCAGTTGGCCAAGGCCATCGAACAGGCCGGCGCAACTATCATCAATACCGGTATCGGTTGGCATGAGGCGCGTATTCCCACTATCGCCACCAAGGTCCCGCGGGCGGCGTTCAGTAAAGTCACCGCCAAGCTGCGCGGCTCGGTGAGTATTCCGTTGATTACCACCAACCGCATCAACACCCCTGAGGTGGCCGAACAGATCCTCGCCGAAGGCGACGCCGACATGGTGTCCATGGCGCGGCCGTTCCTTGCGGACCCGGAGTTCGTCAACAAGGCCGCCGCTGGCCGCGCAGACGAAATCAACACCTGCATCGGCTGCAACCAGGCCTGCCTCGACCATACGTTTGGGGGCAAGCTCACCAGTTGCCTGGTGAATCCGCGGGCCTGCCATGAAACCGAACTCAATTACCTGCCCGTAACCCAGGTGAAGAAAATCGCCGTGGTGGGCGCCGGTCCTGCCGGATTGTCCGCGGCCACCGTGGCGGCCGAACGCGGTCATCAAGTGACGCTGTTCGATTCGGCCAGCGAAATTGGCGGCCAGTTCAACGTCGCCAAGCGCGTTCCGGGCAAGGAGGAGTTCTTCGAAACCCTGCGTTATTTCAAACGCAAGCTGCAGACGACCCACGTCGAGTTGTGCCTCGATACCCGGGTCGATGTGGCGCAACTGGTGGCCGGCGGTTTTGACGAGATCATCCTGGCCACCGGCATCGCCCCGCGCGTACCGGCGATCCCGGGTGTCGAGCATCCCAAGGTGCTGAGCTACCTGGACGTGATCCTTGGACGCAAGCCGGTGGGCCGCAGTGTCGCCGTGATCGGGGCCGGCGGGATCGGTTTCGATGTGTCGGAGTTTCTCGTTCATCAGGGGGTTGCCACCAGCCAGGACCGTGAGGCGTTCTGGAAGGAGTGGGGCATCGACACCCAGCTGCAGGCTCGCGGCGGCGTGGCTGGAATCAAGCCCGAACCTCATGCACCGGCGCGGCAGGTGTTCCTGTTGCAGCGCAAGAAATCCAAGGTCGGTGACGGGCTGGGCAAGACCACCGGCTGGATTCATCGCACCGGCCTGAAGAACAAACAGGTGCAGATGCTCAACAGCGTCGAATACCTGAAGATCGATGACGAAGGCCTGCACATTCGCATCGGCGAAACGGGCGAGCCACAAGTGCTGGCCGTCGACAACGTGGTCATTTGTGCCGGCCAGGATCCGTTGCGCGAGTTGCAGGAAGGCCTGGAGGCGGCGGGGCAGACTGTGCACCTTATCGGCGGCGCGGATGTGGCGGCGGAGCTGGATGCCAAGCGCGCGATCAACCAGGGCTCGCGGTTGGCGGCGCAGTTGTAGCGCTCAACCTTCCGGGAAAGGTTTGCCCTTGTGGGAGCGAGCTTGCTCGCGATAGCGGTCAGTCATTTGCATGAGTGTCGACTGACCTGGCGCTATCGCGAGCAAGCTCGCTCCCACAGGGTGACGGGGGTGTATCCGGATCCTCATACCGGCCGCCACCAAGCTGATAAGATCCTGGCACCTTCCCATCCGGTCTGCTGCAATGCTTTTGTCTGCCCTCGACTGGCATCCTCAACCGCGCCTCGAACCCCTTCATCTGGATTGGCTGGCTCGTGCCGGTGTCGAGGTGGCGGTCTTGCGCCTGGACCGGATCGATCCGCTCATCAGCGGCAATAAATGGTTCAAGCTGCTTCATCATCTGCGTGCTGCCCATGCCAACGGCGCCGAGGGCGTGATGAGCCTCGGCGGCGCCTATTCCAATCATTTGCATGCGTTGGCTGCGGCGGGGCAGCGATTCGGTTTCCAGACGGTGGGGTTATTGCGCGGCCATCCCCGGGAGACGCCTACGACGCTTGATCTACAGACGTTCGGCATGACCTTGCACTGGTTGGGTTACGGCGGGTATCGAGAGCGGCATGAGCCGGGGTTCTGGGCTCCCTGGCAGGCAAAGTACCCGCATTTATGGCCGGTAGCTGAAGGGGGCTCGGGGTTGCCCGGCGCGCAAGGCTGCATGTCCTGGGTAACGGCCGCCCGCAGCCAATTGGCCACGTTGGGTTGGGAGGATTATCACGGTTGGTGGCTGGCCTGCGGCACCGGGACGTCGCTGGCGGGGCTGGTTCTGGCTGAAGCGGGCGAGCATCCGGTTCATGGTGTCCTGGCGGTGCCTGAAGACCATGGGGTGCTGCAACATGTTGAAAGTATTCTGGTGGAGGCGGGCATTGGCAATGCGCGTTATGAGTTGCTTGATGGCAGTCGTGGCGGTTTTGCCCGGGTGGATACAGGACTCAGCGAGTTCATCGAAACCACCAGCGCTATCGAACTGGAACCGCTGTACACGGGCAAGGCGCTGATGCTGCTCAGGGCCCGGATTGAAGCCGGGACATTTGTCGCCGGCACTCGCTTGATTTTCGTTCACACCGGCGGCTTGCAAGGTCGCCGCGGGTTCGATTAATCGACCGTCAACTATGTTCCGGCATTATACCCAGCAATGCAGGTGAGTATTGCTGGTTTTGGCTGGATTCATATTTGTACGCTTTTTATCATTTGTAAGATGGGGGGGATCTATTTACTGTTGTCCGCAAGTTTGCTGGATTGGCGAACTAACGATTCAGCATGGCCGGATCGTACTTAATTTTTAAAAGGAATTAAAAGATGAATAAGTTTTGTGGCAGCTACGGTTATAAAGGTATCGCGAGCAAACTGATGGCAATCGGGCCGCCGAGGCCGAGGCCGGTCAAGCCAGCGGTCAAACCGCCGGTCAAGCCGCCGGTAAAGCCAGCGGTCAAACCGCCGGTCAAGCCGCCGGTAAAGCCACCGGTCAAACCGCCGGTCAAGCCACCGGTCAAACCGCCAATCAAGCCGCCGGCCACCCCCCCAAAGCCGGTCAAACCGCCGGTCGCACCGCCAAAGCCGGTCAAGCCACCGGTCACACCCCCAAATAAGCCGGGCAATCGACCAGTATCCAAGCCCAAACCAAACGACGCGCCGTCAACTCCTCCACAAAATAAGCCTAAGCCCACGCTCCCACCGTCGCCTCCGTTGAACCCCTGGCCTGTTTTGGATCTCCTTGACGCTTCTGTCGCTATTGTAAATCTAGTCGATGCGGTCGGAAGTATTAAGAACAATAATGGAACCACTTCTTTACCCGATGGCAGTGTGGTCGATGCTGAAAAAACTTCCGTGACGCGGCCGGATGGGATTATTCAGTATGATGACGGAACAGTGGAGCATCCTGATGGAACTATTGTTTTCGCCAGTGGCGAAATTCAATATCCGGATGGCAGCGTGTTGTATCCCGACGGGGATTTGCTGGATAAAGATCACCATAAAATCAATTGATGCCTTTACATCATTTCGCAACCTTGCCGGGCGGTACCGACGCTTCGAGTGGTCCACATCGAAGGGGGGCGGCCGCTCAATAATCCGCGCGTTCAAGCGATGGGGTCAGGGCGGTTCAGCAGCCAGTCCAGCAATAACCCCGCATCACGACAGGGCGGCGTTGAGGGGCCGACGATTGGCCCGCCGATGTCGCTGGCGCCGGGTCCCGGGGGGCTGAATACTCCGGGGCATAGCACTGGCCTGTCGGGATCGCCGTCGAGAAAAGTCACCAGCACCTGGCTGCCAGCCGGCGGCGCCTGGCAGTCATGCAAGGTCAACCGCGACAGAGGCAATGTGATGACTTCGCCCTCCCGGGTCCAAAGGCTGACGTTAACCTGACCATGCCCATGCTGACCGTGCACATAGGCAAGATGACTGCCGGCGATGGGCGGCTTCGGGTGCTTGAGGGCTGGCCTGAACACAGTGGACCAGGGAATGGCCAGGAACCGATTGCGATAGTGTCGGGATGCAGGAGAGGAAGACGGGGCTTCGAGGATCGAAGGCTGTCGCCCGCGATGCTTGATCTCGGTAATCAACCATTGATCGTTGAACGTAGATATCGGATGGCCACCGATCTGCACGATGGAGGCACTGCGCAAGGTCGGTTGGCTGCTCTGGCCGTGGATTTCCCTTTGCGTGCAGCGCAGCCGCTCGAGGGTACGGCGACCTGCCTGTTGGGCTTGCGCAACGTTGGTGCAGGCCGCCTCCAGCGTGGGGGTGAAAGGGTGGTTGGCTGCCGAGGTTTCAGAAACCCCGGCCAACGCCCGATCCCTGGCGTTGGCCGGCAACAAAGGTGGCGTCAGGTGATGGCGCTGGTACAGGCGCTCAATGGCCGGTTGGCCTTCCTCCTGATGCAGGTTCAACCCGAACGGCTGATCAGGGAAACTTGTCGCATCTTCTGCAAATACCAGGACATGGCCGGTAGGGGTGTGCTCGAAGTGATAGTGGATGCCTTCTTCCTCACACAGCCGTTGCAACAGTTCGAGATCGCTTTCGTCGTACTGGACACAGAACGGCCGGCACGGGTAGTGCCCGTGCGGCAATTCAAACCGGAAACTGTGGGCGGGCAATTCGTGTTCTTCCAGTAAGTGTTGCAGCAGCTGGATTGGGCTGAGTTGGCCAAAGACTCGGCGTCGCGGGCTTTGCTCCAGACGCTGCAGGTAAGGCACCAGCCTCAGGCGATAGCCAACGCGGTGCTGGGAATGAGAGGTCAGGCTGACGCTGTCGACGATCCCATGCACACCCGACTCGGCACTCAGGTGCAGAAACGCCTGTTGGCCGAGAATGATGTCGAGGCTTATCGGAGGCGCCAGGCCGATCAAGTCGAGGTCGAACCGAAACGGTTGGTTGAGGGCTTCTCGTCCGCTGAATCTCTGGACATGAAGCCGTAGGTTGCTTTTCGTGAGTGTGAGGCTGAAGGAATAATCCGTATCGTTGCGCATCGCAGCTCTGTATTTGCAGGGAGAGGGCGCTGAGGGTACGAAACCGCTGTGCACTACGGTGTATCCGAATGACACTTTCAGAAACCCCCTACATCAGTTTGCGAAAATGTCGATCCGGCGATCGCGATTTTTTGGTCGATCAGCCGGTTTAGGCCGTATAAACTTGGCGCCACAGCGCCGGCCGGCAGATGTCTCGGCGCGTCAGACAAGAGAGTGAGTAATGGGCGCACAGTGGAAGGTTAAACACAAAGAAGCGGCTGCCAACGCTAAAGGCAAGATTTTCGGCAAGCTGGTGAAGGAGATCACCATCGCGGCGCGTAACGGCGCCGATGTCGCTACCAATGCGCACCTGCGCCTGGTGGTTGAGCAGGCGAAAAAGGCCTCGATGCCCCGCGAGACCCTGGAGCGCGCGATCAAGAAAGGCTCCGGCCAGCTCGGTGAAACCGTCCAGTATCATCGCGTGACCTACGAAGGGTTCGCGCCCCATCAGGTGCCGCTGATCGTTGAGTGTGTGACCGACAACATCAACCGTACCGTCGCCGAAATCCGTGTCGCGTTCCGCAAGGGCCAGTTGGGTGCTTCCGGTTCGGTCGCCTGGGATTTCAACCATGTCGGCATGATCGAAGCTGCGCCGGACAGCCCTGACGCTGATCCGGAAATGGCCGCCATCGAGGCCGGTGCCCAGGATTTCGAGCCGGGCGAAGACGGGGCGACGCTTTTCATCACCGAACCTGCCGACCTTGACGCCGTTCAGAAAGCGTTGCCGGAGCAGGGTTTCACCGTGCTGTCGGCCAAATTGGGCTATCAGCCGAAAAACCCGGTCAGCGGCCTGAGCGACGAGCAGATGGCCGAAGTCGAGGCGTTCCTGGAAGGCCTCGACAACCATGACGATGTGCAGGACATGTTTGTCGGCCTGGCCGGTTAAGCGACTTACCTTGTGGTGAGGGAGGCAGCTCCCTCGCCACGGTCGCCGAACAAGCCAGCTATCTCGTCAAATCCCGGCCGCGCCAGTACGTCCGGTTGACAGCAGCGCGTCTCCAGCTGTCGCAACCGCTCAAGCGTCTCATCCGCGAGCGCCGGCTCGATCCGCGTCAGCAACTCCCCCAGCAGAATCCCGAACGCCCGCACCTCGATGCGTTGCAGGGCGCGCGTTTGTGGCGTGTCAGCCGTGGCATGGAAAGACGCCGCGCCGAAGTCGCCAAGCAGGCAATCGCCCTGGTCGTTGCAGAGGATATTGTGGCCGTACAGATCCCCATGGGTGATGCCCTGGCGATGCAGGTGCGCCGCCACCGACGCAACGCCTTGGGCGATGCGCAAGGCCGCCGCTGCGCTCAGCCGCAGCTCGTCGTCGTAGACGTCGCGGGTGCAGGACGCCAGGCTCGGCAGCCCGGCCAGGTTGCGGTAATCGGGTCCGATCAGGGCCATCACCAGCCCGGCCTGTTGCCCGGGATGACCGCTGACCTGGCCCAATACTTCGATCAGGTTAGGATGCTTGCCGGCTGTGATGCAGGCATGCATTTCATGCAGTGGCGAGCCATCGCTGGTCATTTGGCCTTTGTACAGCTTGACCGCGACGTTTCGCGCGGGGCGGCCCGGTGCTTGCCACAGCGCTTGATGAATCACCCCCGAAGCACCTTCGCCGAGAGTGTGTTGCAATCTCAGTTGCAGCCAGTCGACAGGCGTGGCGGCATGCAGCGCGGCGGCCTCGGCCTGGGCTTCCAAGGGATTCCCGGCGTAGGCCAGCCAACTGAGGCTCGGCAGCTCCAACAACCAGGACGGCAATTCGGTCAGTTGATTGGCGGCGATGCGCAGCAATTCGAGGCGATGACACTGGGCGAGGCTCTCGGGCAGTTGCTGAAGACGATTGCCCGCCAGCATCAGCTTTTGCAGGTGCGGGCGATGGCCCAGTTCATCCGGCAACTGGCTGACGCGGTTATCGGTCAGGATCAGCCAGCGCAGCAGTGGCGGCAAAGCCTGAGCGGTCACGTGCTCGATGCGGTTGGCCTTGAAGCCGATCATGGTCAACGCGCTGCAGCGTCCCAGGCATTCGGGCAATTCAGTGAAGTGGTTGTCGGAGCAGAACAGCACGCGCAGGTGCGGCAGCCGATACAGGTCGTCGGGCAGCGTATCGAGCTGGTTGCCGCTCAGGTCGAGAATTTCGAGGGAGTCCGCCAGGTTGAAAATTTCCCGGGGAAACTCCGTCAGGCCGCACGAGAGCTTCAGTCGGGTAATGCCTGATAGCTGGCCGGTACGCAGTTGGGTGAGGGTGTGCATGGGCGGGGTCGCATATAGGCTGAGAAGAGCGCAACTATCGAAATCGGCACCGAACCTGTGGCGAGGGAGCTTGCTCCCGCTGGGCTGCAGCGCAGCCCCAAAGCTGCAACTCCATCAACCTGACACACCGAGGTGCCAGATTCGGGGTCTGCTTCGCAGCCCAGCGGGAGCAAGCTCCCTCGCCACAGGGATCAAGCGTCGAGTTCGTTGGCGTTGTTGACCCGCATGATAAACAAAAAGACCGGCGCCTGTTGCCTAGCGCTCGATGCTGCGATTCCACCGCGCGTTCCAGGCCGGACGTTGCTCATTGACCTGGTCCCAATCCACCGCGATCGCGGTTTCCAGGTATTGCTTCATCGCTTCCACCTGGCCACGAGTCTTGTCAGTGGTCGGGGTGTTGGGGTTGGACGGGATCTGGTCGCCTTCCTCCAGGGCAATGGCCTGGGCTTCAGGCGTGAGCAGGAACGCGGCAAGTTTCTGCGCGAGTTCGGGTTCGCTGTTGTGGGCCACCGCGCATTCCGCGACGTTGAGCACCACTGCGCCTTCCTTCGGTTGTGCATACTCGACTGGCATGCCCTTGAGTTTCAAGGCGGTCACCTGGGTCGGCGTCAGCGGGAACAGCGCGGCTTCGTCGGTTTGCAGCATTTCGGAGATTTTCGCCGAGCTGGGAATGTACTCCAGCACGTTGCGCCCGATCGTGTTCGGCCAGGCCTTGAAACCCGGTTCGACGTCGGTTTCGCTGCCGCCCTGGATCCGGTTGAACATCAGGAAACCGTGCAGGCCGAAGGTCGACGACGCCATGGACTGGAACACCACCTTGTCCTTGAACCGCGGGTCGGCCAGGTCCATCCACGAGGTGGGTGTGTTCCAGCCTTTTTCCTTGAACAGCCGCGTGTTGTAAGCAAGCCCGGTGACCCCGAGGCTGACAGCTACGGCCTGGTCCTTGATCCGGCCCTTGGCCGGAATCTGCGCCAGGGGCGGGCTGTCTTCAAGCTTGTCGCACAGCCCCATGGCGATGGCGCGGTACATGATGCCATCGTCGAGGAACATCACGTGCATCTGCGGGTTGCCCTTGCTGGCCTGGACCTTGGCGAGGATGTCGGCCGAGGTGCCTGGCACGATCACCACCTTGACGTTGTTGGCTTTCTCGAAGGCCGGCAGGACCTTGTCGGCATACAGCCGCTCCATGGTGCCGCCGTTCATGCCCAGGTAAAGCGTCGGCTCGGCCAACGCCTGGGTGACCGGGAGCAGGGCGCCCAGGCAAGCGGAACCCAGCGAGCAGAAACCGAACAGTGCACTGCGTTTGACGTTATTCATTGGCGCGACCTTCCTCTATCAAGCAACGGAGATGGAGTGAAACCGGGTGATGGAAAACGCATCCAGCGGCGTCGTTGAGGCGCCGCAGCAGATGATCTCAGTGAGCGCCTGGCCCACCGCCGGGCCGATCTGGAAACCGGCGCCGGCAAAGCCGAACGCATGCAACAGACCGGATTGGGTACTGCTCGGGCCGATCACCGGTTGGCGATCGGGCAGGTAACCTTCGGTGCCGCTCCAGGTGCGAATCGCCTGGGCGCCCTCCAGGAACGGGTAGAGTTCGACGGCCTGGCGCAAGATCTCGATGACAGCGCTCTGGCCGGGGCGGGCGCGGGCGTCATCGAGGGCGAAACCCTGGCCGCCACCCAACACGCAATTGCCCCGGGCGACCTGGCGCGCATAAATGCCGCCGCCTTCCACGCCAGTGCTGGCGTCCATCACCACCGGCAGCGGCTCGGTGACCAGCATCGCCGGGTGCCCGGCGTGCATCGGTACGGCCTCGCCAAATTGCGCGGCGAACCGACTCGCCCAGGCCCCGGCGCAGTTCAGCAGCCACGGCGCGCGCAGCTCAAGGCCTGTCTCGGTACGCACGACAAAGCGCTGGCCGTCGTGCGTCACCTGGTTGACCGGGCATTGTTCGTAAACCTTTGCGCCATGCCTGCGGGCCGCCTGGGCAAATGCCGGCGAGACCAGGCGCGGATTGGCGTGACCGTCGTCCGGGCACAGCGAGGCGCCGACCGCGACGTCGCCGACCCAGGGAAACCGCCTGCGCAGTTCATCGCGATCCAGCAATTGCAGATCCAGGCCGAAGCCATGACTGCTCGCGGCATAATCATGCAACGCACGCAGGTCATCGAGGCTGCGGGCCAGCTTCAGATGACCGCTACGCTGATACTCACCGTCGATGCCGATCAGTTGCGGCAATCGCGCCCAGATCTCATGCGCGCGTTGCGACAACGGCAGTTGCGACAATGGCCGCCCCTGGCGCCGTACGCCGCCGTAATTCACGCCACTGGAATGCGAACCGCAGAAGTCCCGCTCCAGCAGCGCCACGCTCCGCCCGGCCTGGCTCAGGAACAACGCCGCCGAGGCGCCGACGATACCGCCGCCGATGATCAGCGCATCCACTTCGATCATGACTCGACCTCCAGGCCAAACGGTACCGGCTTGATCGGCGCCTGTGCCCGCAGACGGCCGATTTCCTGAACGTTGCGTCCACTTTCCCGAGCGATGATTTCCGCCGCCGCGGCACCGCACATCCGCCCCTGGCAGCGGCCCATGCCGACCCGGCAATGGGCCTTGACCCGGTTGATCTCCCAATGACCTTCATCGACGACCTGCCGGATGTCACCGACGCTGACTTCTTCGCAGCGGCAAATCATCAGCCCATCAGCGGCGCGGTCCGCCCAGTCCTCGGGAAACGCAAAGGCGCGCTCCAGGCCTTGCCGGAAACGGCCGATGCGTTCGAGGGATTGTTCCAGCTGGGCGCAGCGTTGCGGGTCGATCTGGTAACCGAGATCTTCGAGCAATGCCAGGGCTGCCCGTTCGCCGGCCATTTCGGCGGCATCGGCGCCCATGATCCCGGCGCCATCGCCGGCCAGGTAGACCCCTGGCGAGCTGCTGCGCCCGGCGCGGTCGCGCTGCGGCAGCCAGGCTCGGTTGAGCGGGTTCCAGGCAAATTCACAACCGAGCAGGTCGGCCAGCTGGGTTTCGCTGCGCAAGCCGTGGGCGAAGGCGACCGCATCGCAATCGAGCCGGTGCTGGCCTTTTCCGTTTTGCCATGACAACGACTGCACCCGGCGTTCGCCGTCGATGCGCGAAAGGCTGGCGCCTTGCTGCACGGCGATGCCGTGGGCTGTGAGCCAGCCGCGGTAATAGAGGCCTTTGGCGAGGGTGGCCGGTTGTGCGAGCAGGCCGGGCAGGGCGCGGGCCTGGGCGCTCAAGGGGGAGCTGTCGAGCACCGCGACGACATTGGCGCCGGCCTTGGCGTATTGGTACGCCACCAGATACAACAACGGCCCGCTGCCGGCGAACACCACTCGCTCGCCGATGGCGCAGCCTTGGAACTTCAGGGCGATTTGCGCCGCGCCCAGGCTGTACACCCCGGGCAGCGTCCAGCCAGGGACCGGCAGGATCCGGTCGGTGGCGCCCGTCGCGACGATCACGCTGGCATACGCCAGGCGCGCGGCGCGGCCTTCATGCAAGGTATCCAGCATCCCGCCCTCGGCGTTCCACACCAGCGTGTCGGGGCGATAGTCGATCTGCTCGCGCAATTCATCCACGGTCTGGTGGAGGGCGCTGGCCTTGTGCGCTTCGAAGCCATAGAGCTGGGCCGGCATGCGCGTGAAGTTGGCCGGCTGGCGCCGGTAGATCTGACCGCCGCCGCGTGCCGCCTCGTCCAGCAGGACCGGGTACACGCCATGGGCAACCAGGGTTTGCGCAGCGCGGATGCCGGCGGGGCCGGCGCCGATGATGGCTATGGGGTTCATGGCCTCCTCGTTGGCGATGCTTGGAGATCGGTGGAGTGGCTGATGCCGCCTTCGCGAGCAGGCTCGCTCCCACAATGGGGTTGTAATGATGCCGGCTCTTCTGTGGGAGCGAGCCTGCTCGCGAAGAGGCCGCGTCTGCCAAAGTCATTCATACCTTGCGCCCCGGTTCGCGGCTGATCTGCTGGCCGGCTTCGAGCGGCGTCGAGCAGGCGCGCACGCGGCGACCGTCGCCCAATCGGACCCAGCAGTCCTGGCAAGCGCCCATCAGGCAGAAACCGGCCCGGGGCTCGGCGCTGAAGTCGCTGCCGCGCAAGTGCTCAGCGCAGGTCAGCACGGCGGTCAGCACGGTATCGCCGAGCAGACCGCTGGCAGGCAAGCCGTCGAGCGTGAAGTCCAGGGCCGGGCGATCGCGCTCGGCCAGTCTTTTCAGCAGAGCCATGGCGCCCTCATTGTTTGCCCACCAGGACCCGATCCAGGCCATAGACCCGATCGAGCAGAATCATCGTCAATGCAGTCAGCCCGATAACCAGCGCCGACACCGCCGCCATCATCGGGTCGATGGATTCGGTGGCGTACACATACATGCGCACCGGCAGGGTTTGCGTGGCCGGCGAGGTGACGAAAATCGACAGCGTGACTTCATCGAAGCTGTTGATGAACGCCAGCAACCAGCCTCCGGCCACGCCCGGCAGAATCATCGGCAAGGTGATCTGCCGGAACAGGGTGAAGCGCCCCGCGCCCAGCGATTGCGCAGCCTGTTCGGCGCTGCGGTCCAGGCCGATGGCCGACGCCAGCACCAGGCGCAGCACATAGGGCGTGATCACCAGCACGTGGGCGAAGATCAGCCAGGTAAAACTGCCGTTCACGCCTATCAGCGCAAACAGGCGCAGTAACGCGACGCCCAGCACCAGGTGCGGAATGATGATCGGCGACAGGAACAGACCATTGATAAAATCCCGGCCAGGAAACTCCAGCCGGGTGATTGCCAGCGCCGCCGGCACCGCGATCAATGTCGCCAGCGACGCCGCGCAGAACGCCAGGACCAGGCTGTTGTAGAACGCATCGACAAAATCCGCGCGCTCGAACACGGCACGGAACCAGCGCAGGGAAAACTCCGTGGTGGGCAGGCTCAGGGTGTTTTCCGGGGTGAAGGCTACCAGGCAGACCACCACCAGTGGCGCCAGCATGAACACCACGACCAGGGCGTGAAACAACAGGGCGAAAGGACCGTTCCTGGACATGAAGAATTACCCCAATGATTTCTTGTAGCGGCCTTCGATCATGCGGTTCCACGAGAGCATGATCAGCAGGTTGAGCAGCAGCAGCGCGACGGCAATGGCCGCGCCCATGGGCCAGTTAAGTTCCGACAGGTACTGGTCGTAGATCAGCGTGGCGACCATCTTCAAGCGACGCCCGCCGAGCAGGCCGGGTATCGCGAAAGAACTGGCGGCGAGGCCGAACACAATCAGGGTGCCGGACAGTACGCCGGGCATGATCTGCGGCAACACGACCTTGCGGATCACCGTGAACTGGCTCGCGCCCAGGGACAGCGCGGCCTGTTCGGCGGCCGGGTCGAGTTTCTGCAACGAGGTCCACACCGGAATGATCATGAACGGCAACATCACATGGACCAGGGCGATGACCACGGCAAACGGCGTATAGAGCAGCTTCATCGGCGAGCCGCCAAGGGCCTGCAACGTCTGGTTGACCAGGCCGTCGGCGCCGAGCAGCAGGCTCCAGCCGAAGGCCCGCACCACCACCGAGATCAACAGCGGCGTGAGGATCAGAATCAGGAAAATCGAGCGCCAGGGCGCGCCCATGCGGCTGAGGATGTAGGCCTCGGGCACGCCGATCAGCACGCAGAGCACGGTAGTCAGGGCGCTGATCCACAACGTGCGCAGGAAGATTTCATAAAAGTACGGATCGCCCAGCAGGCTGGTGTAATGCTCGAACGTGTAGGCCTCGCTGTTGATGCCCGAGCCGTAGTCGAAGACGTTGAACGACAACACCAGCGTCAACCCGAGGGGAATGACCAGCAGGCTCAGGTACAAGGCCAGGGCCGGGGCCGACATCAGGTAACCCTGGCGGCCGCGCTTGATGGCATCGATCAGCTTCATGCCGACACCTCGTCCACGCTCAGCACCCGCAGCAGCGCCGGATCCCAGTCCAGGCCGACGGCGGTGCCTTCGGTCAGGGGCGCCGAGCCGTCGTTGCGGCGCACCACGCTGAGCTCGCCCAGGGTGGTGTCGACGCCGTACAGCCATTGACTGCCGAGGAAAAAACGGCTGGTGACAGTGCCTTGCAGCCGCCCCGCGCCGGCGGCGCACAGATCGATTTTCTCCGGGCGCAGGCTCAGGGTCAGCTCGCCTTGACCGGCGCCACAGACTTGCACGACGCCGGCGCTGTCCCGCTGGCCCGGGAGCAGGTTGGCTTTGCCGACAAAACCGGAAATGAACTCGGTGCGCGGGTGTTCATAAAGCGTGTAGGGCGCGTCGATCTGGGTGATCCGACCGGCCTGCATCACCACCACCCGGTCGCTGATCGACAGCGCCTCGGACTGGTCATGCGTCACCATCAACGTAGTGATGCCGACCTCGCGCTGGATGCGGCGGATCTCGAACTGCATCTCCTCGCGCAGGTTGGCGTCGAGGTTGGACAATGGTTCGTCGAGCAGCAGCACCGGCGGTTCGATCACCAGCGCCCGGGCCAAAGCCACGCGCTGGCGCTGGCCGCCGGAGAGTTCACGCGGGTAGCGCTCGGCGTGCTGGTCGAGGCGCACCAGCTTGAGTACCCGATCGACCCGTGTCTGCAATTCGGTGCTCGGCACTTTGCGCATACGCAAGCCGAAGGCAACGTTGTCCTTGACGGTCATGTGGGGGAACAGCGCGTAGCTCTGGAACACCACGCCCAGGCCCCGGCTGGCCGGCTTGGCGTGAGTGATGTCGCGACCGTCGAGGAGGATGCGCCCGCTGCTGGCTTCGACGAAGCCGGCAATCATTTGCAGCGTCGTGGTCTTGCCGCAACCTGATGGCCCCAGCAGGGAGACGAACTCGCCTTTTTCCACCGAGAGGTTGGTGGCGACCACAGCGTCGAGGTCACCATAACGTTTGCTCAAGTTTTCAAGTTGCACGAAAGCCATGACTGCGCTCCACCTGAGATTGTTATGCGTCGCCGCGAGGCGCGCTTTTTTGTATGGGCAGATACGAAAGGATGTCGCGGGGTGCGTTGGCGCTCGAGATCAAGTCGGCTGCCGCTGTTGTTCGAATCGCCCCTGTATGGACGCAGAGTAGGACGAAGAATAGGATGGGCTCAATGGACTATTTCACTGAGACGACGACTATTTTCAGTTTCATCCGGTGAGTAAATTATCTTAAGAGAAATGACATGCCTGATTCCACTGAGCGGAATATAGACAAAGGTGAAGTTGGGGTCGGCTCGGTTTCACGGCTGTTTGCGGTGCTGCGCAGCCTGGGCGAGACCGTTGAAGGCGGTGAGCGCGTAACGCAACTGGCGCAGCGCATCGGCCTGTCCCAGCCGACCACGCACCGCTTGCTGCGCAACCTGATGGACGAGGGCATGGTCGAGCAGGATGCGCGCAGCAAACGCTATCGGCTCAGCCTGGACTTCTTTGCCCTGGCTGCCCGCGCCGGCAATACCGGTAACCTGCGTGAACTGGCCAGGCCCGCCATGTTGCGGCTGTCGGCGTCGCTGGGGGATTCGCTGTTTCTGCTGGCGCGTTGCGGTTTCGATGCCATCTGCCTGGATCGCAGCGAGGGGCCGTTTCCGATCCGCACGTTCACCGGCGACATCGGCGGCCGCGTGGCACTGGGCGTGGGGCAGGGCAGCCTGGCGATCCTGGCATTCCTGCCGGAGGAGGAGCGCGACACGGTGATCCATTACAACCTGCCGCGGCTCAAGGATTTTCATTTGTACGATGAAGTCTTCCTGCGCACCGAGGTCGAGAACGTGCGGACACTGGGCTACGCCGGACGCAACACGGGTGTGTTGCAAGGCATGGCCGGGGTCGCGGTGCCCATTCTCGATCGTGACGGCCGGGCCGTCGCAGCGCTGAGCGTGGCGACCATCAGCGACCGGCTCGGGCCGGATCGCCTGCCGACGGTAGTGGAGATGCTCAAGCGCGAAGCCGCGGCGATCGGTCCGCGCATCAACCCGTTCGACCCGCTGCTGCGCAGGCCTTCGCAGGTGTTCAGGCAGGGGTGAGTACAAACCCAAGAACGGCCTATATCCTTTGTGGGAGCGAGCTTGCTCGCGATAACGGTGGGTCAGTCGAGATTATTTCCAACTGAACCACCGCCATCGCGAGCAAGCTCGCTCCCACAGGGGTTGGCGCTGTTAGAAGTTCAGGGTTTGCTTGAGCTTCTGCGCCGCCGGCATATCACTCGGGATGACCATCGCATAGTTGTATCCCGGCCCGGACCAGTATTCGGCCTGCAATTCACCGTCGCGCCGGCTGCCACGGGGCAGCAGGTAGTTTTTCGGGCCAGGTGGACGCACGTAGAAACTGATCTTCAGGCCGCTCGGGTCCTGATAGACCACCATCGCAGCGGCGCCTTGGTCAGTACTGAGCAATCGTCCGCTGACCGGCTTGAAGCCCGCCGCCGAGAGATCCGGCAAGCGGTCGGCCTGGGTGAAGTAGCGGTCGAGCCAGCCTTGCATGCTTTGCTCGTCGCCCGTCTGGTAGTCGGCGGGCAGGACGCCCTGCTGGGCAATCAAGCGATAGGCCTGCAGCGCATCAGCCATGGGCGCTGCGGCGCTGAGCAGGGTCATCTGCCGGGCCTGCCATCCGCCGAATCCACCGACCCCGACCGCCAGCACCAGCACCGCCGCACTGGCCAGCTGGCGTCGGGACCGATGCCTGAGGCGTTGCCGGATGATCGCCGGATCCAGGCCAGGGTTGGGTGATTGCTGCAGGGCCGCGCTCATGGCCGCGCGCAATTGTTGGGTGTCTTGCTGCCATCCGCGGACCCGCGCGGCGACATCGGGATGGCTGTCGAGGTAGATCTGCACCTGGCGTTGGTCGTCTTCGCTGAGCTGGCGATCGACATAGGCGTGCAGGTCGCTGTCGCTGGGGGGCATGCTGATCATTTGAGTATCCGCAGGGCAGGGCGGGCGATTTCGCCTTCGCTGAGTTGACGCAACGCTTGGCGCGCACGGGACAGACGCGACATCACGGTGCCCGTCGGCACGTCCAGAATGTCGGCCACTTGCTGGTAGCTCAAGCCTTCCACCGAGACCCATAACAGCAGCGCGCGTTGCTCGGTGGGTAGTTTGTCGAAGGCCTGGAGTGACGATTGGGCGATGACACTGCGTTCGGCCGAAGGGTGCGCATCGTCGCGGCCGGTGAACAGTTCGAGCATCCGCGCATAACGTCGGGAGCGGCGATGGGCGTCGAGGAACTGCCGGTAGAGAATCGAAAACAGCCAGGCCCGCAGGTCGCCGTCCGGGCGCTTGCCGGTCCATTTCGACAAGGCCCGTTCCAGGCATGCCTGCACCAGATCATCGGCATTACTGGGATTGCGGGTCAGCGACACGGCAAAACGTCGTAGCCGTGGGATGAGCAGGCGCAACTGGTCGTCGAGTTCGTTCATGGGCGGGCAGCTTCGTTGGCAATCGCTGAGTTGGGACTGGAAAGACGACCCGGGAACGAGATTATTCCAGCGCAGGAAAAATAAATACGCGACGTGGGAATAAACCCGTCGGGCTTTCGTCTGACAGGTCCTTTCCACAGATGGCCGTGTGCCCTGGAGTCTGCAAATGGTTGACCCTTCTTCTGAATCGAGTCGGCCGCCGTTGAGCGCTGCCAGCCTGGCGTTGCGCCTGACCGGCATCGCCGCGGTCGTCGCCGCGCTGGCCGGGGCATTCGCCTACGTGAACGGTACCCTGGACCCGCAACGGCTGACGCCCAAGGCCTTGGTCAACGTGCTGGAAACCAATAACGGGGTTCATCCGGGTTTTCGGCGCAATCACTCCAAAGGTGTCTGCGTTGCGGGCTATTTTGAGAACAGCGGCGAGGCGCGAGCCTACTCCAGCGCGCAGGTGTTCAACGATGCGCGGACGCCGGTGGTGGGTCGTTTCGCACTGCCCAGCGGCAACCCCTACGCACCCGATGGCAGCGTGCCGATCCGCAGCCTGGCGTTGCGTTTTACCCAGTCCGATGGCCAGCAATGGCGCACGGGCATGAACAGCATGCCGGTTTTCCCGGTGGGGACGCCCGAGGCGTTCTTCCAGCTTCAACAGGCCCAGTCGCCGGATCCGGCCACGGGTAAACCGAACCCGGCGGCGGTGCCGGCGTTTTTTGCCGCGCATCCCGAGGCGATGCCGTTCCTGCAATGGATCAAGACCGCAAAACCCTCGGCCAGCTATGCCACCGAAACCTATAACGGGATTAACGCGTTCTATCTGGTCAACCCCTCGGGGGAGCGCCAGGCGGTGCGCTGGGCGGTAGTACCAACGAGCCAGGACGCGGCTCAGACCACGCCGCCCCAAGGCGCTGATTTCCTTGAGCAGGACCTGACGAAACGCCTGGCTGCCGGGCCACTGCGCTGGCAGCTGAACATTACCCTGGCCAATCCGGGCGACCCGGTCAACGACGCCAGCAAGGCCTGGCCCGGCGACCGCAAGGCGCTCAACGCCGGTACCCTGGTACTGGAGCGCGCCCAGGCGCAGGACAACGGGGATTGCCGCGACATCAACTATGACCCGCTGATCCTGCCCAGTGGCATCGAAGGCTCGGATGATCCGCTGCTGGCCGCCCGCTCGGCAGCCTATGCCAGTTCCTACCTGCGGCGCACCAGCGAAGTCAGCCAATTGCCCGCTACCCAGGAGTCCCGTCAATGAACGCCCCTCGACACTTCGCACCGCTGGCTCGGCTGCTGCATTGGCTGATGGCCCTGATGATCATCGCCATGCTGTTTATCGGCGCAGGCATGGTCGCCTCGGTGTCCGAGCGCCACGAATGGTTGCTCCAACTGCACAAACCTCTGGGCATCGCGATTCTGTTGCTGGTGATCGTGCGCCTGGTGGTGCGCTTCACCCGCCGTACGCCGCCGCTGCCAGCCGATCTGCCGGGGTGGCAGGTATTGGCGGCCAAGGCCTCGCATGTCTTGCTGTACGCCTTGATGCTGATCCTGCCGCTGTTGGGCTGGAGCATGATTTCGGCAGCAGGCGACCCGGTGATGCTTAGCGAATCGCTGCGGTTGCCCTCCATCCTGCCAGCGGATGCCCAGACTTTTGCGTGGCTGCGCAAGGCCCATGGCTACCTGGCCTATCTGTTGTTCCTGACCGTGCTGGTGCATCTGGCGGCGGCGCTGTTCCATGGGTGGGTGCGCCGGGATGAGGTGTTGGGCAGCATGTTGCGCGGCAAGGACTGACGCATAACCCGTGGCGAGGGAGCTTGCTCCCGCTCGGCGGCGCAGCCGTCGTAAAACCGGCTGACGCGATATGTCTGAAAAACTGCATCAATCCATTCGGGGTGGCTACGCCACCCAGCGGGAGCAAGCTCCCTCGCCACGGGGAGCGGGGCGCCGGGGAATATCAGCGCAATTCGTCGATGATGTCCTCGACCGTGCTCAGCACGTCCTTGCCCAGTTGCATTGAGCGTTTGCCGGACCAGCCCGTGCGTGGGTTCGGGTGGTCGTCGTGGTCCTTGAACGGCATTTCCAGGGTCAGGGACAGGCAATCATATTTCTGGCCAACCGCGTTGCAGGCCAAGGTCATGTTGGCCTGGCCCGGTTCGTCGCGGGTGTAACCATGGGCGGTCTGGAAGTCCTTGGTCTGGCGCTTGAGGTGGCTGCGAAAGCGCTCTTCGAGTCCGGCGATGCGCGGCGTATAGCCCGGGTTGCCTTCGCAACCGGCAGTGAAGACGTGGGGTATCTCTTCGTCACCGTGGACATCGAGGAACAGGTCGACGCCGTACTTTTCCATCTGCTGCTGTACGAAATGGACCTCGGGGCTGATTTGCGGACTGGCGCTCTGCCAGGCCCGGTTGAGGTCCTGGCCCATCGCGTTGGTGCGCAGGTGCCCGTGGAACGCGCCATCCGGATTCATGTTCGGCACCAGGTACAGATCGGCCTTGGCGAGCAAACGGTTCAGCTGGGCGTCGTCCTGATGCTGGAGACGTTCGATTACTCCCTCCATGAACCACTCGGCCATGTGCTCGCCGGGGTGCTGCTGCGCAATGATCCAGATCTTGCGTCGGCCCTCGGCACCGCTGCCTTTGCGCAGCAACTGAATATCACGGCCCTCGACGCTTTTGCCGATCGCCAGCAGTTCGGTACCGGCCTTGTGCTGCGCCTGTTCGATCAGCCAGTCGTGCCGGCCGCGGCTGTAGGGTTCGAAATAGGCAAACCAGGCGTGGGGCTGTTCGGCTTCCAGATGAAAGCGCAGGGCGTCGCCCTCGAATTGCGTAGGAATACGGAACCAGTTGACATGATCGTAGGACGCTACGGCTTGGTAGCCTGTCCACGCCTTGTTGTAGGACGATTGGCTGGCGTTGAGCAGGCGGAAAGAATATTCCTGGCCGACGTGCAGGCCACTGGCCTTGAAATGAAACCATTGGAAATGCGCGCTACGGGTGTCTGGCCTGATTTTCAGCAGCGACTGCAACGGGTTGCTGATGTCCACGACGTCAATATTGCCACTGTCGAAGTTGGCGCTGATATCAAAGGAAGATTTAGCCACGGTCACGGTTCCGGTAGAGGATCTGGTGGCCGTTACTTTACACGCAGGACGGGCGAACCGGGACGATTAGCGCCATGAAAAGAAGGGGGCGCCCTCCCTGGACGCTTAAGCAGATTAGACAGTCCCTGAATGATTCTCAAGTGCTGCCTGTCGTTCATTCACTCTGTTGCAGCGCAGATGCTTTGGCGAGCGAAGTGCGTTTGCTATCATCGCCGTCAACGAATCAGCAACATCCAAAGACTTCATTAGCCTGAAGCCATAAGCCGAAAAATCGGCAAAAAAAGACCCGGCAAAAAGCCGGGTCAAAAACCGTGATTAGCCTGATGAGGAGATATTCCAGAGGTCCGACCTAAGGTCCTCTGGGCTATCGACTGATCTCGCGACCAGCTGATGCAATAATAATCATTATCATTTGCAAGTCAAATGTTTTTATTGCCTCAATTGGAAATTATTTCTCGTGGCCCGCGTTCGCGGCGCCATTCAAGCGTTGCGACTAGCGTGCCGGATAGCCGTCCAGAGTCCGGTCGAGCATGACCTTGACCAGGTCGATCATATGCACCACCGAAAATGCCAGGTCACGGCTCGGGCCGTTCAATCGGCTGGCGGATTCGTGGGCGGTAGCGGCTGCACAACGTAGCAGGTCGCAAGCATGAACCAGGGCTTCCTCCCCACTGATGTTTCGGTTGACGTCGAAGAAGCGATGTTCCGCCGGGTTGTCGGCAATATCCGGTTTCAGGTAATGGTCCAGGGCGCGTTTGGCTGCCGGACAATCCTGAAGCGACAAAAATGGGTTGTTCGAGGGGGCTGCGGGCTCATCGTTGTTGGGCTTGTCCATGATGTCGAGTTTCTCCGTGCGGGTTTGGAAATCCTGATCCCAGCTTAGTACTCGGCGTAATTGTGACGATAATTTAAATACTACAACTTGTGTTTTGCTGGACGGCGTCAGCCACGTATCGTGCCGCTCATGGATAAATGGATAGAGTTGGTCAAGGCCAGGATGAAGGAGCAGCACATCACGCAAGTGGTGCTCGCAGAGCGTCTGGGGATGTCTCAGGGTGGGGTCGGCCATTGGCTGACCAAGCGCCGACAACCCAGTCTTGGAGACATGAACCGGGTGCTGCAGGAGCTGGGGCTGGAGTTCCTCGAGGTGGCAATGGTGATCCGCGAGCCGGACACTTCCACCGACGAGGGGATGGCCCTGGCGCAGAAGTACAACCCGTACTTTCGCTACCCGGTCAGTGACTGGCGCGACATCGGTCTCGTTCGCGAAGAGAATGTCGCGGACTACGGCCAGCCGCGCTATGAGCTGACGGATTACCATGCACGGGGCGACGCGTTCTGGCTGGTGGTGATGGGGGATGCGATGACGGCGCCAAGCGGCTTGAGCATTCCCGAGGGCATGTCGATCCTGGTGGATCCGGCGATCGAAGCGGTGCCCGGCAAACTGGTGATTGCCCGATTGCCAGGCAGCAGCGAAGCGACTTTCCGCAAGCTGATGGAAGAGAGCGGGCAGCGTTACCTGGTTCCGCTCAATCCGACTTATCCGAAAACCCTGTTTACCGACCAATGCCGCATCATCGGCGTGGTCGTACAGGCAACCATCAGGTTCTGACTGGATCGGCCCGGAAACCGGGCCGAATGGCTATTCTTCCAGTTCCACCAGCGCGCTGCCCTCGCTGACCATCTCTCCCTCCTGGCAATACACCGCCTTGATCACGCCAGCCTTGGGCGCGCGGATGCTGTGCTCCATTTTCATCGCCTCCAGCACCACCAGTTGCGCGCCGGCTTCCACCGCCTGGCCAGCGCTCACCAGCACCCGAACGATGCTTCCATTCATGGGGGCGACCAGGCCGCCCTGTTGGCTGTGGCTGGCCTCGGCCGCCGCCAGCGGGTCGTAGGAGTCGACTCGATACAGATCGCCCTTCCATTGCAAGTAGAGGCTGTCGTCGTGGCGAATGGCTCGATGTTCGCGGCGCACACCGTTGTGCTCGATGATCAACTGCTCGCCCCTGAGCTCGGCGCCGCGACCAGCAACATCCAGCGTCACGGCGCGGTCCTGGCCATCGCAACTCAGGTGCAGGGTGATTTCCGCTGGCAGCCCCAGGCGCAGCCCGGCGGTAGCGGCCCATGGCGAGTTGCTGTCATCGGCGCGGACACGTGGCGTCAGGCTCAAGGCGAAACCCTGGGCCGCAGCGCGCCAGAAATCGTCATCCAGTTCGCCGGGCTCCGGCAGCAATTGCGCCTGGTAACGCGGGATGAAACCGGTGTCCAGTTCCGCCGCCGCGAAGGCGGGGTGAGCGATGATACGGCGGAGAAAACCGATGTTGGTTTTCAGCCCACCAATGGCGAACTCGTCGAGCATGGCCAACAACCGCAAACGTGCCTGTTCACGGTTTTCCCCCCAGGCAATCAACTTGCCGAGCATCGGGTCGTAGAAGGGCGAGATCTCATCGCCTTCGTCAACACCACTGTCTACCCGGCGACCTGGGCCTTCGGCCGACTCGCGATACAGCGACAAGCGCCCCGTGGCGGGAAGAAAATCATTGGCCGGATCTTCGGCGTACAGACGTACTTCGATGGCGTGACCCAGCAGCGGCACCTGCTCCTGGGTGATCGGCAATGGCTCGCCCTGGGCGACGCGGATCTGCCAGGCCACCAGGTCGAGCCCGGTGATCGCTTCGGTCACCGGATGCTCGACCTGCAGCCGGGTATTCATTTCCATGAAGAAGAATTCGCCTCGCGAGTCCAGCAGAAACTCCACCGTACCCGCGCCGACATAGCCGATCGCCTTGGCCGCCCGTACGGCGGCTTCGCCCATCGCCCGGCGCAGTTCCTGGCTCAGGCCCGGCGCCGGTGCCTCCTCCACGACCTTCTGATGGCGACGCTGGATCGAGCAGTCGCGTTCGTTGAGGTACAGGCAGTTGCCGTGCCGGTCGGCGAACACCTGGATTTCCACGTGGCGTGGCTTGAGCAGGTATTTTTCCACCAGCATTCGCGCATCGCCGAACGACGATTGCGCCTCACGCTGCGCAGAGGCCAATGCCTCGGCCAGTTGGCTGACTTCCTCGACAACCTTCATGCCCTTGCCGCCGCCGCCTGCCGTGGCCTTGAGCAGCACCGGATAACCGATGCGCTCGGCGGCGGCGCGGAATGTCTCCAGATCCTGGGCCTCACCGTGATAGCCGGGTACCAGCGGCACACCGGCGGTTTCCATCAAGGCCTTGGCGGCGGACTTGCTGCCCATGGCTTCGATGGCCGAGGCGGGTGGGCCGAGAAAGATCAACCCGGCATTTTCGATGGCCCTGGCGAACCCGGCATTCTCGGAAAGAAAACCGTAGCCTGGGTGGATAGCCTGGGCGCCACTGGCTTGCGCCGCAGCGATCAGTTTGTCGATTTGCAAATAGCTGTCGGCGACCTTGCTGCCGCCCAGATCGACACGCACGTCGGCTTCTCGGCTATGACGCGCGTCACGGTCGGTGGCGCTGTGCACCGCAACGGTGGTCAGGCCCATGGCCTTGGCTGTGCGCATGACGCGGCAGGCGATTTCGCCGCGGTTGGCGACCAACAGGGTAGTGAGGGCAGGGGCGCTCATCGACGCGGCTCCTTGTTGTTGGACTCGACTTGCCAGCTCGGCGGCCGTTTTTGCAGGAACGCCCGCAGGCCTTCCTGGCCTTCAGGGCTGACCCGTATCCGCGCGATGGCATTTTCGGTGTAGCGCCGCAACGCCGGGGTCAACGCACCGTTGCCGACTTCGCGCAGCAGTTCCTTGCTGGCGCGCATGGCCGCCGGACTGTTGAGCAGCAGGTTGTCGATCCACTGGCCGAGCTGATCATCCAGGGTCTCGGCCGGGTAACTGTCCGCCAGCAAACCGATTTCCTTCGCCCGTTGCCCACCGAAACGTTCAGCCGTCAGGGCGTAACGCCGTGCCGCCCGTTCGCCGATGGCCTGCACCACGAATGGACTGATCACGGCCGGCGCCAGGCCGATGCGCACTTCGGACAGGCAGAACTGCGCATCATCGGCACCGATGGCCATGTCACAGGCGCTGATCAAACCCAGCGCGCCGCCGAATGCCGCGCCCTGGACAACGGCGAGTGTCGGGATCTTCAGCTTGGCCAGGTTGTACATCAGCTCCGCCAGTTCCCGAGCGTCGTCGAGGTTGGTGTGGTAATCGAGTTCGGCCGATTGCTGCATCCAGGCCAGGTCGGCGCCGGCGCTGAAGTGTTTGCCACGACCACGGATCAGCAGGAAACGCAGGGTCGGATCGCTGCCGACCTGATCCAGGGCGAGGATTAGCTCGCGGATCATCTCGGCGTTGAACGCGTTGTTTTTCGACTCGCGGTCGAGCCACAAGGTGGCGAAGCCGCGCGGGTCCATCTGCAATTGGAGCGTGTTGTAATGATTCATGGCGTTCCCCGGTTACATCCTGAACACGCCGAAGCGGCTCGGTTCGATGGGCGCGTTCAGCGACGCGGACAAGGCCAGGCCCAGCACATCGCGCGTCTGCGCCGGGTCAATGACGCCGTCATCCCACAGCCGCGCGCTGGAATAGTAGGGATGCCCCTGTTCTTCGTACTGGTCGAGGATCGGTTGCTTGATCTCGGCCTCCTGAACTGCGCTGAACGGCTGGCCGCTGCGTTCGGCCTGTTCGCGTTTGACCTGCACCAGCACGCCGGCCGCCTGTTCGGCGCCCATCACGCCGATCCGTGCATTCGGCCACATCCACAAAAAGCGCGGGTCATAGGCGCGGCCGCACATGCCGTAGTTACCGGCGCCGAAACTGCCGCCGATGATCACGGTGAATTTCGGCACCCGGGCGCAGGCCACCGCGGTTACCAGTTTTGCGCCGTGTTTGGCGATGCCGCCGGCTTCGTATTTCTGACCGACCATGAAACCGGTGATGTTCTGCAGGAACAACAGCGGTATGCCGCGCTGGCAGGCCAGTTCGATGAAGTGCGCGCCTTTTTGTGCGGCCTCGGCGAACAGGATGCCGTTGTTGGCCAGGATGGCGACCGGGTAACCGTGCAAGTGGGCGAAACCGCACACCAGGGTCGTTCCGAACAGGGCTTTGAATTCATCGAACACCGAGCCGTCCACCAGACGTGCAATCACTTCCCGCACGTCGAATGGCTGCTTCGCGTCGGCCGAAACCACGCCGTACAGCTCCTCACTCGAATACAGCGGGGCGATGGGCGCGCGTTGCTGCACATCACCGAGCTTGCGCCAGTTGAGGTTGGCCACGCTGCGACGGGCCAGCGCCAGGGCGTGTTCATCGCTGTCGGCGTAATGGTCGGCGACACCGGAAACCTTGCAATGCACGTCGGCGCCGCCCAGGTCCTCGGCACTGACCACCTCTCCAGTCGCCGCTTTTACCAACGGCGGGCCGGCGAGGAAAATCGTTGCCTGCTGGCGGACCATGATCGCCTCGTCCGCCATCGCCGGCACGTACGCGCCGCCAGCGGTGCAGGAACCCATGACCACGGCAATTTGCGGGATGCCCTGGGCACTCATGTTGGCCTGGTTGAAGAAGATCCGGCCAAAGTGCTCACGATCGGGGAAGACTTCGTCCTGGCGCGGCAGGTTGGCACCGCCGGAATCCACCAGGTAGATGCAGGGCAGGCGGTTCTGTTGGGCGATGGTCTGGGCGCGCAGGTGTTTTTTCACCGTCAGCGGGTAATACGAACCACCTTTGACGGTCGCGTCGTTGGCGACAATCATGCATTCGACGCCTTCTACTCGACCGATCCCGGCGATCACGCCGGCGGCCGGAACGTCTTCGCCGTACACTTCGTAAGCCGCCAGCGGACTGATCTCCAGGAACGGCGAACCCGGGTCAAGCAAGCGATTGATGCGTTCCCTGGGCAGCAATTTGCCCCGTGAGGTATGCCGTTCCTGGGCCTTGGCTCCGCCGCCTTGCTGGACGTGGGCGAGCAAAGTACGCAGGGCCTCGACCTGGCCGAGCATCGCGTCGCGGTTGGCGCTGAATTCCGGTGAGCGTGGGTTGAGCTGAGTGTGCAGCGTGGCCATGGTCAGCTCCGTTAGCGGGTTTCGTTGAACAGTTCGCGGCCGATCAGCATCCGTCGGATCTCACTGGTGCCGGCGCCGATTTCATACAGCTTGGCGTCACGCAGCAGGCGCCCGGCCGGGAACTCATTGATATAGCCATTGCCGCCCAGGATCTGGATGGCATCAAGGGCCATTTGCGTCGCGCGTTCGGCGCTGTAGAGGATCACCCCGGCGGCGTCCTTGCGCGTGGTTTCGCCGCGCTCGCAGGCCTGGGCCACCGCATACAGGTAGGCGCGGCTGGCGTTGAGCTGGGTGTACATATCCGCAACCTTGCCCTGGATCAGCTGGAATTCGCCGATGCTCTGGCCGAACTGCTTGCGATCATGGATATAGGGCACGATCAGGTCCATGCAGGCCTGCATGATCCCGGTCGGGCCGCCGGACAAGACCACGCGCTCGTAGTCGAGGCCGCTCATGAGGACTTTCACGCCACCGTTGAGTGCGCCGAGGATGTTTTCTTCCGGCACCTCGACGTCGTCGAAAAACAGCTCGCAGGTATTGGAGCCGCGCATGCCGAGCTTGTCGAACTTGTTGCTGCGGCTGAAGCCTTTCCAGTCGCGTTCGACTATGAACGCGGTAATGCCGTGGGCGCCTTTTTCCAGGTCGGTCTTGGCGTAGATCACATAGGTGTTGGCGTCAGGCCCGTTGGTGATCCAGGTCTTGCTGCCGTTGAGAACGTAGCGGTCGCCGCGTTTGTCGGCGCGCAGTTTCATCGAGACCACATCGGAGCCGGCGTTCGGTTCGCTCATGGCCAGGGCGCCGATGTGTTCGCCGCTGATCAGCTTGGGCAGGTATTTGGTTTTCTGCTCATGGTTGCCGTTGCGATTGATCTGGTTGACGCACAGGTTGGAGTGGGCGCCGTAGGAGAGGGCGACCGAGGCCGAGCCGCGGCTGATTTCTTCCATCGCTACCACATGGGCCAGGTAACCCAGGCCAGCGCCGCCATATTCTTCCGGGACGGTGATGCCCAGCAGGCCCATGTCGCCGAACTTGCGCCACATATCGGCGGGGAACAGATTGTCGATGTCGATCTGCGCCGCCCGAGGCGCCAACTCTGCCTTGACGAAGGATTGCACCTGGTCGCGCAACATATCGATAGTTTCGCCGAGGGCAAAATTCAGGGATGGGTAGCTCATGGGACACCTTTTGGATTTTTTGTCGGGTGCGGGGAGCGGCGGGAGCGCTCTCACCTTTACGTTAACGTAAGCGCGCGATCCATGGCTGTCAATCGCTCTTTACGTTAACGTCAACTTGGGCCAGAGTAAGGCCGCTTGAACAGCTTTCGAAGTCGTGAGATTCCACCGATACACCCACTAATAAAGACAACAGGGGGCGTCATGGATCAACCCGGTTCGCATACGCAACTCAGCTATACCCGCGGTTCCCAGGCCAAGGCCTTGCTGGCCCAAACCATCGGCGAGGCGTTTGACCAGACGGTGACCGACTGTCCTGACGGCGAAGCGCTGGTGGTTCGCCACCAATCATTGCGCTACAGCTGGCGCGAATTGGCCGCGGCGGTCGATCTGCACGCCCGGGCCATGCTCGCGCTGGGTTTGGAAACCGGCGATCGGCTGGGCATATGGGCACCCAATTGCGCGCAGTGGTGCATTACCCAATTTGCCAGCGCGAAGGTCGGCGTGATCCTCGTCAACATCAACCCGGCCTATCGGGCCTCGGAACTGGAGTACGTGCTCAAGCAGTCCGGATGCCGCTGGCTGGTGTGTGCGGGGGCTTTCAAGACTTCGGATTACCACGCCATGTTGCAGGCATTGGCGCCGGAACTGGCAGAGCAATCGATCGGCCAGCTGCGAAGCGAACGCTTGCCGGATCTGCGCGGCGTGATCAGCCTCGATTCCCAGCCGCCTTCAGGCTTCCTGCCCTGATCGCAGCTGGCCGACCTCGGTGCAGCCATCTCGCCTGGGCAATTGGCCGAGCGCCAGGACAGCCTGCATTTCGAGCAGCCGGTGAATATCCAGTACACCTCCGGCACCACCGGATTTCCCAAGGGCGCGACCCTCAGTCACCAGAACATTCTTAATAATGGTTACATGGTCGGTGAAAGCCTCGGCCTGACCGCCGGCGATCGTCTGGTGATCCCGGTGCCGTTGTATCACTGCTTCGGCATGGTCATGGGTAACCTGGGGTGCATGACCCACGGCAGTACCATGATCTACCCCAACGATGCCTTCGATCCGTTGCTGACGCTACGGACCGTGGCCGAAGAAAGAGCCTCCGCGATGTACGGCGTCCCCACCATGTTCATCGCCATGCTGGACCAGCCGCAGCGCGGGGATTTCGACCTGTCCAGCCTGCGCACCGGGATCATGGCCGGAGCCACCTGTCCGATCGAGGTGATGCGGCGGGTCATCAGCGAGATGCACATGGCCCAAGTGCAGATTGCCTACGGCATGACGGAAACCAGCCCGGTGTCGTTGCAGACCGGTCCCACGGATGAACTGGAGTTGCGTGTCACGACCGTTGGGCGTACCCAGCCGCAGCTGGAGAGCAAGATCATCGACGGGAACGGCGAGGTTGTCCCTCGCGGCACCATCGGCGAATTGTGCACGCGCGGTTACAGCGTGATGCTCGGCTACTGGAACAACCCCAAGGGCACGGCCGAGGCGATCGATGCGCAGGGCTGGATGCACACCGGCGACCTGGCGAGCATGGATGAGCAGGGCTACGTCTGCATCGTCGGACGGAACAAGGACATGATCATCCGTGGCGGCGAGAATGTTTATCCCCGCGAGCTGGAAGAATTTTTCTTCACCCATCCCGCCGTGGCGGATGTGCAGGTGATCGGCATTCCATGCCCACGCTACGGTGAAGAGATCGTGGCCTGGATCAAGTTTCATCCCGGCCACAGCGTCACCGAGGAGCAGCTGCAAGCGTGGTGCAAGGAACGCATCGCTCACTTCAAGACACCGCGTCATTTCAAGTTTGTCGAGCAGTTCCCGATGACGGTTACCGGCAAGATCCAGAAATTTCGCATGCGCGAAATCAGCATCGAAGAGCTGCGCAATCACCAGGGCTGAGGCAGGCATGTGGGAGCGGGCTTGTGTGGGAGCGGGCTTGCTCGCGAAGACGGCAGCATAATCGACATCAAGACAACCTGACCCACCGCTTTCGCGAGCAAGCCCGCTCCCACAGGAAAACCCCAAACCCCAGACAGCACAAAGGGGAGCCGAAGCTCCCCTTTAATTTTGTCGTCGCGTGCTCTTTTTTTATTATTGAGGGGCGGCCTGTTGTTGTTTTTGGCAGCCGTGACCCTTTACCGCTGTTTTTGGCGATCCCCATCCGGGATCAAGAGCAAACGTATTTTTTTGAGCGCTGATCTGCTTTTTCGCCTTGCGATCCAACCGATTCGGGAGCTACCTGGAGGTAGTTTTATTGTTCTCTGCCCGGTTGCGGGTTGCTCCTGGAAGCACCCTGAAAAGCACATCTTCTCCAAAAAAATCTGTTAGCTGCGTCTCTGCCGTGTTGTTTTTGTTATGTCAGAGTCGTTTCGTCTTGTTTTTATTGGGTTTGTCGCTTTTTTTTATTCTTGTTGTACTGGAGATATAGCAGGTGCCGTGCCAACTTTTTAAAAACCTTTTAAATCAATAGATTAGGTTTTTTGGATGAAAACCCGGTACGACGATTCCAGACAAATTGTTTCCGTGTTACTCGTTTCGCCCCCGTTACAAGCGGGGCGGTAACACCTCACCGCGCCAGGCGCGCCTTGGCCACCCGCGAACCGGTCGAGCGACCCAGCACGTCGCAGATCTGCCGGCCCGCGGCGATGAGCGCATCCAGATTAATGCCGGTCTCGATGCCGAGGCCGTTGAGCAGGTACAGCACGTCTTCCGTGGCGACGTTACCGCTGGCGCCCTTGGCATAAGGGCAGCCGCCCAGGCCGGCGATTGAGCTGTCGAACACGGCGATACCTTCCAGCAAGCTGGCGTAGACGTTGGCCATGGCCTGGCCATAGGTGTCGTGGAAATGTCCCGCCAGTTTGTCCCGGGGCACGTCCGCGCCGACTACCTCGAACATCCTGCGCGTTGCACCGGCGGTGCCGGTGCCGATGGTGTCACCGAGGGACACCTCGTAACAGCCCATGGCGTACAGCTCCCAGGCGACCCACGCGACCTGCTCGGGCTTGACCTCGCCCTCATAGGGGCAGCCCAGCACGCAGGACACGTAGCCGCGCACGCTGACGCCGCTGTGCTTCGCCGCCTCCATGATCGGTGCGAAGCGTTCCAGGCTTTCCTTGATCGAACAATTGATGTTGCGCTGGGAAAACGCTTCGGACGCCGCGGCGAATACAGCGACCTCCTTGACCCCCGCCGCCAGTGCGTCCTCGAAACCCCGCAGGTTCGGTGCCAGGGCGCCATAGGTCACGCCAGGCTTGCGCTGGATCTGCGAAAATACCTCGGCCGAACCGGCCATCTGCGGCACCCACTTGGGCGAGACAAAACTGCCGACTTCGATGTAACCCAGGCCCGCATCGCTCAAGGCGTCAACCAGACGCACCTTGTCCGCCACGCTGATGGGTTGGGATTCATTCTGCAGGCCGTCGCGGGGGCCGACTTCGATCAAACGTACAAAGGAGGGGAGGGACATGGGGATTGACCTGTAGTGAGTTGCCAGAACATCGAGAACGATGATGAGCACCCCCTGTGGGAGCGAGCTTGCTCGCGATCGCGGTATAACCGACAACATTGATATTGACTGACACACCGCCATCGCGAGCAGGCTCGCTCCCACAGGGGACGTGTCGTGTTACTGGACGACTTCCTCGCCTTTGATCGTCTGCTCCAGCGCCTGGATGCAACGTTCTTCGGCGGTGTCGAGCTCCAGCTTCATCTGTTCGATATCCAGCAACTGCTGTTCGAGCTGTTCGCGCCGTTCGGCGATTTTCGCCAGCATGCTATGCAGTTGTTTCTGATTGCCGCTGCTGGGGTCGTAGAGTTCGATCAACTCACGGCACTCGGCGAGAGAGAAACCGATGCGCTTGCCCCGCAGGATCAGTTTCAGGCTGACCTTGTCCCGCGGCGAGTAGATACGTTCCTGACCACGGCGCTCCGGGCGCAACAGACCCTGTTCTTCATAGAAGCGGATGGCGCGGGTGGTGATATCCAGTTCGCGGGCGAGGTCGGAGATGCTGTAGGTCTGGCTGCTCATGGAAGCGCTCGAAACGAAAGGGGTTGGCGCTAAGCTAATGGCAGGTTGACGTTCACGTCAAGCAATGAGCTGTCGGCGAAACCTGTGGGAGCGAGCCTGCTCGCGAAAGCGGTAGTCCAGCCAATATGAATAGTGACTGATCCGACGCTATCGCGAGCAGGCTCGCTCCCACATTGGACGGGCTAAACCTTATCAAGCTTCTTCTCATGCGCCGTCACCTGCTGGCACAGCTCGATCATCTGCTCGCGCATCCAGCGGTTGGCCGGGTCCTGGTCGGTGCTTTCGTGCCAGTAGAGATGGGTTTCCACCGGCGGCACATCGTTGACGGGCAACAGGAACGCATGCAGGTCGTGGCGACGGGCGAAACGTTCGGGAACGGTCATGACCATGTCGGTCTGCTGGAGCACCTGGGAAGCCATCAGATAATGCTGCGAGCGCAGGGCGATCTTGCGCTGGATGCCCATCTTGCCCAATGCCAGGTCGACATAACCGAGGCCGTTGCGGCGGCTGGAGATATGTACATGGGTCTGGGCCAGGTAATCATCCAGGCTGAGTTTTTCCTTGCCCGCCAACGGGTGGCCCTTGCGCATGGCACACACGTAGCGATCTTCCATCAGCTTGACGTGGCGCACCTGCGGATCGGTATTGAGTGGAGCGTCAACCGCGAAATCCAAGCGCCCGGCGGCCAGCTCCTTGGTGGTTTCCCGACGCTTGGACAGGAAACTCTCGATGGCCACCGTCGGCGCCAGGCGGCGCAGGCGCTGGAACAGCGGCGGCAGGATCACGCCCTCGGTGAGGTCGGTCATGCTGATGCGATAGGTCTTGACGGCTTGCAGCGGGTTGAAGATCCGGCTTTCCTGCACCGACACCCGGAGCAGCGACAGGGCGTTGCGCACCGGCCCGATAATATTCTGCGCCATCGGCGTGGGTACCATGCCTTGGGCAGTACGCACGAACAGCGGGTCGTTGAACGTCTCGCGCAAACGCGCCAGGGCATTGGACACCGCCGGTTGAGTGATGCCGACGATCTGTCCGGCCCGGGTCAGGTTGGCTTCGGTGTAGATCGCATCAAAGACAATGAAAAGGTTGAGGTCGACCTTGCTCAGATTCATGGCGCTGCACTCTTGTTCTTGGGCTTGTTGTGAGGTGCCGGAAGGCGATGCGAATCAGTGAACCATATATCGGTGATGAATGTTAATACACGCTGAGAATAGGTTAGGTAAATTTTCGTAGCTGAACTAGCATCGATTTCATGACCTAAAAACAACCTCTGCCAAGAAGGTGCTGCCCATGGATTTTGCCTACTCCCCCAAGGTTCAGGAACTGCGTGAGCGCGTCACGGCGTTCATGGATGCCTATGTCTACCCGGCCGAGGCCGTGTTCGAACGGCAAGTGGCTGAAGGCGACCGTTGGCAGCCGACTGCGATCATGGAGGAGCTCAAGGCCAAGGCCAAAGCCGAAGGGTTGTGGAATCTGTTCCTGCCCGAGTCCGAGTTGGGGGCCGGCCTGACCAACCTGGAATATGCACCGCTGGCGGAGATCATGGGGCGTTCGCTGCTGGGCCCGGAGCCGTTCAACTGTTCGGCGCCGGATACCGGCAACATGGAAGTGCTGGTGCGTTACGCCAACGAGGAACAAAAGCAGCGCTGGCTCGAACCGCTACTGCGGGGCGACATTCGTTCGGCCTTTGCCATGACCGAACCGGACGTTGCTTCGTCGGACGCCACCAACATGGCTGCCCGTGCGGAGCGTGACGGCGATCAATGGGTCATCAACGGCAAGAAATGGTGGACCTCGGGCGCCTGCGACCCACGCTGCAAGATCCTGATCTTCATGGGCCTGAGCAATCCCGACGCACCTCGTCACGCCCAGCACTCGATGATCCTGGTGCCGGTGGACACCCCCGGGGTAAAAATCGTCCGGCCGCTACCGGTGTTCGGCTATGACGATGCACCTCACGGCCACGCCGAAGTGCTGTTCGATAACGTGCGGGTGCCGTACGAAAACGTCTTGCTGGGCGAAGGACGCGGCTTTGAAATTGCCCAGGGTCGCCTCGGGCCGGGCCGGATTCACCACTGCATGCGCTCCATCGGCATGGCCGAGCGTGCCTTGGAATTGATGTGCCAGCGCGCCATCAGTCGAACCGCGTTTGGCCAGGCGCTGGCGCGCCTGGGTGGCAACATCGACAAGATCGCCGACTCGCGAATGGAAATCGACATGGCGCGCCTGCTGACCTTGAAGGCGGCGTACATGATGGACACGGTCGGCAATAAAGTGGCCAAGAGCGAAATCGCCCAGATCAAGGTCGTCGCGCCGAACGTGGCCTTGAAAGTCATTGATCGGGCGATCCAGATCCACGGCGGGGCCGGGGTCTCCAACGATTTCCCGCTGGCCTACATGTATGCCATGCAGCGCACGCTGCGCCTGGCCGATGGTCCGGATGAGGTCCATCGGGCGGCTATCGGCAAGTTCGAGATCGGCAAGTATGTGCCCAAGGAGATGTTGCGTAGCGGGCGCTAAGCATTCTGGCACCCTCAGGTGCCTCTCTGTGGGAGCGGGCTTGCTCGCGAATGCAATATATCTACAGAGATGAGGGTGCCTGACACACCGCCTTCGCGAGCAAGCCCGCTCCCACAGGCAATTGCTGAGGTCTAGCAGATATTGTCCGCTGCCGAGCCCTGTGGGAGTCCTTTTATTCCTTGACGCTCATATACTCCTCTGCCCAACGGATATATTCCTCGGGCTGGGTGTAGGTGTGGGTCAGTTCCGTGGCGCTGAGGTCTGACGCCTGGGTGAAGATCTGACGCTGTTCCCGCAGACTGTCGTAGGTAGCCTTGATCGCGGCGAAATACGCGCCGTGGCCGTCAATCGTGATTCTCACGCCCAGTTCAGCCAGGCGTTTATCGTCGCGCAGCAGCGGGTTGCCATAAGTCACGAGCATCAGCGGTACGTTCAGGTTCTCGCTGATCTGCTCCAGATGCTCGAAATCCTGCACGCCTACCATGCAAATGCCGTCCGCGCCGGCGCGCTCGTATTGCCGGGTGCGACTGATGATCTCCTGGACCGGCAGAATCCCCGCGTTCGTGCGGGCGACGATGGCCATTTCCGAGTCGACCCGCGCCTCCAGAGCCGCGCGAATCTTGCCGACGCCTTCGGCCACGCTGATCAGGTCGGTGGATTTGCGGCCAAATTGTGCCGGCAGCAAGGTGTCTTCAATCGTCAGCGCCGCCACGCCGGCGCGTTCGAGCTCGATGATGGTACGCATCACGTTCAGTGCGTTGCCGTAGCCGTGGTCGGCGTCGGCGATCACCGGTAGTTGCGCGACGCGTCCGATGCGGGTGGCCTGCTCGGCAAATTCGCTGAGGGTGATCAGGGCAAAATCCGGCGCGCCCAATACCTGCAGTGACGCCACCGAGCCTCCAAGGATGCCTACCTCGAAACCCAGGTCGGCGGCAATGCGCGCCGACATCGGATCGAACACTGACGCTGTGTGGTAGCAATTTGTGGAAGCCAGCAATTGGCGGAAATTTCGACGCAAATCTTGATGGGAAAGCCTGGACATATGAGTTCCACCAATGGAATGGAAGGGCTTGAGCAAAAGTGTCAACGCCTAAGGATGGAAAGCTATCACGCGGGACGGCCAAGGATGATGACGAATTTACAGGGACAGGCTGGCCGAAGTCGATCCCGTGAGATATGGCAGGCGCCGCGCCGCTATGCCGCCACCGCCTGGCGATCCTGTTTGAACAGCAGCACGGCGCGCACCGTGTCACCCGGTTGTACTTGCAGGCGCTTGGCGGTCAGGCGATCGACCACCAGGCCCTGGCCGTGCAGGTGCCCCCGGGCGCTGGTGACGCGGCAGTTTTCCAGGCGCCTGTTATGAATCAGCCAGACCGGCGCCCGTTCGTCCGGGGTGCCTATGGTCAGCGTCAGCGACTGGCTGTCGCGGACGCTGCGGATGTTCGATACCGGCGCTTCGATCACCGGGCCGGCGTCGAAGATATCCACGTACCCTTTATGGGCAAAACCCTCATCGCCAAGGATCTTCAAGGCCGGCTCGGTGTTGGGGTGAGCCTTGCCGATCACGGCCTGGGCCTGTTCGGTGAGCAGGCAGGTGTACAGCGGTTGGCGGGGCATCAGCTCGGCGATGAAGGATTTGTTGCCCATGCTGGACAACTGGTCGGCGTGGCTGAAGTCCTTCTGGAAAAAGTGTCGTCCCAGGCTGTCCCAGAACGGCGAGCAACCTTGTTCATCGGCGTGGCCGCGTAATTCCGCGATCAGCTTATCGCCAAACAGCCCGGAAAACTCCGCCACGAACAGCAGGCGCGCCAGGGACAGCAGCCGCCCGTTATGGCCGCGACGGTGCTGGGGATGAAGAAACAATGAGCAGATTTCCGACTGCCCGGTCATCTCGTTACTGAGGAACAGCGTCGGAATATGCCGCTGGATGCCCAGCTCGGGCGCCGAGCTGACCGTGACCCCGAGCCGATAGTTGTACCAGGGCTCGCGCAGTCCGATTGCGCCAGTGAGAGCGCTGATACCCAGTACCTGACGGTCATCGTCTTCGAGCACGAACAGATAGTCGGCGTCCGCCCGTTCGACCTGTCCGGCAAAGGTGCGCTGGGCCCAGCGTACCCGGTGCGCCAGGCGCTCCTCGTTGGCCGGCAGGCTGGTGAACCCAGGGCCGGCGCAACGGGCGAGGTCCATCAATGCGGGCAAGTCGGTCAGGGCAACCGGGCGGACTACCACGAAGCGCCTCCTTCAACAGGCCGGGCGCGACGCTGCTGCACGATGCGCGGTCGTATGCAGTTCATAGGCTGACCACCCGGACCCGGTCACCGTCGGCAACGTCAAGCGCTGCCAGCATGTCAGGGGACAGGCGCACGAAGCCTTCGGCGTCAAGGTCCAGGTCGGCGATGATGGCCCGGTAATTACCCAGGCCATCATTACTCACCAGGTAGCGCCCCGTGGCGTCAACCTGCTGGCTCGGACGCACGACGGCCGAGCGACTGTGAATGATCGAGCGGATGTTCGCGACCCGGGCATGCATCGTCGGCCCGCCGTCAAAGATGTCCACGTAGCTATTGGTTTCGAAACCCTCGTGTTCGAGAATGTCGAAGGCTTCCTGGCCGTCGGGGTGGATCCGGCCGATACAAGCCTGGGCCTGAGGCGGCAACATAGGGACATAGATCGGGTATTGCGGCATCAGGTCGGCGAGAAAGGTCCGACTCTGCAGGCCGCACAATCGTTCGGCTTCGGTGTAGGACAGGTCGAAAAAGTGCTGGCCGATGGCATCCCAGAAGGGCGAATGGCCTTCCTCGCTGCTGTACCCGACGATCTCTGTGATCACCGAGTCGGCAAAGCGTTGGGGATGGGCGCCGACAAACATCAGCCGGGCGCGGGACAACAATTGCGATTGCGGCGTGTGCACGTGTGCGGCGTCGATATGAAAGCCGCGCAGCAGCGTCTGGCCATTCAGGTCCTGGCACAGCGACAGTGCCGGTACGCCATGCTGGATGTTCAACTCCCGGGACTCGCTGGAAAACGGGCGGTTGCGCAGGCTGTAGAACGGCTCGTCGCAACCGGTGGCCGCAACGATTTCCGAGCAGCCCAGCAGGCGGCTCGACATCAGGTCCTGCAGGACAAAAAAGTAATTCTGCGCACCGGGGCGTTGCACGTCGGTTTCGAACGAGGCGCAGGAGCTGAGGATTCTGTCCCGCAGGCGATCAGTGTCGTCGGGAAGCGAGGTGACGCCCACCAGGCTGTCGCGGGCCAGCTGCTGCAACTGCGGCAAATCGGTTAACTGAACTGGACGTAAAGCCAGCATGGATAACACTCCTGTTTCAAAGAGCCCGCCGAGAGGTGCCGGGCCTGACGATCACTGTCGATGTCCACGCGTTGAAGCTTGTAGCAAAGATTTGACACGGTCGCGTTACAGCAGCGGCGCGAGATAGGCACTCCAGGTCCGCACCGATTCGGGACTGCGCAACAGGTCGTTGCGTACTTCGATCAGCACCGAATCCAGGCCGCGGCCGTCGCCGTGGACTGGAACCGTCATGTCACTCAACGGGCTGACCTTATAGGGCTGATTGCCGGCGGCCCGCAGCGAATGGCGCGCCAACCCGCCGACGATGCGCTGGGCATATTCCCGGGCTTCGCCAAACAATACCCCGGCCTCAAGGGCCCGCGGCTGGCCGTAGAACACCGGGGTGAAACTGTGGATGCCGACCACTCGCACGGTCCGCTTGTCGGCCAGGCGTTGGTCGATCAAGGCGCGCAATTGATCATGGAATGGATGGAAGAGGCACCGTTGGCGATACGCGCGCGTAGCTTCATCCAAGGACTGGTTGCCAGGAATCTGGTAGATCTCGCTTTGCGCCGGAATGCTGTCGGCGACGTGAAGCGGACGGTTCAGGTCGATCAACAGCCTTGAATAGTTGGCCGACAGCAAGGTGGCGCCGAGGGTTTCGGACAGCCGCTCGGCCAGGGCCAGCGCACCGATGTCCCAGGCAATATGTTCCTGGGCGGCGGTTTCATCCAGGCCCAGGTCGTTCAGTGCATCAGGAATGTAGCGGCTGGCATGCTCGCAAACCAGCAATAATGGATGCTCGGAGTCTTCACGCAGCAACCGGAAAGCAGGCTTGGTATAGAGGCCCGATTCGGCACATTCAATGGATTCACGCATAGTGCTCACAAAGTTCGGCTGGTGACAGCGCCTGGGGCAAGGCGTCGGGCGGCGCCCGGCCATACAGGGCACATATGATCTTGTGTACCGAAAGCATCATAGCCAGGCATGGATCAGTGATCGGGTCTCTGAAGAGAGGCATCCGTGCTCCTTGCCGGGATGAGTGCTGGTTTCTTTTCTAGCGCCGAAAATAGTATTTGGGCAGCAGGTGCCGCGTGTCCAGAGGTTTTTACTTCCCGTTTAAAAAGCCTCAAGTCATGCAGAGGCCTTGTAGGGCAAGGGTTTGGTTGGAACGCCAATGTATGTCAGCTATCGCTCCCGTCTGTGTCAGACATACCGCCTTTTTGTCCGGGTTATTTGATTTCATATAAGGTGTTGTACAAGAAAATACGGGAGGGTTGCTGTGTTGAGCCGTCCGACAGCCTGAGTATCCAACGTGCAAGCCACTCGCCTGACCCTGATCTGCCATGCCCGCACCGCCGCCCAGAAAGATGCACGTTTCGGCTTGGACGAACCGCTGGACGCCGGCTGGCTGGCGACGCGTGCCGAGATCGGCCATGAATACCGGAACGTCCGCCGCCCGCTTTGCGGGCCAGAGCTGCGCACCCGCCAGACCGCGGCGCTGTTGGGCGACGATCCGCAGGTGGTCCAGGCGTTGGCCGATTGTGATTTCGGGCGTTGGCGCGGGATGTCTGTCGATGAATTGCTCAAGACGGAGCCGGAATGCCTTCAAGCCTGGCGTGACGATCCGGACGCCGCGCCCCACGGCGGCGAGTCCGTCAGCGGGGTATGTCGCCGGGTCGGCGACTGGCTGACGACGCTGCAACACACTCCGGGCCACTGGCTGGCCGTTACCCATCCGTTCGTGATTCGCGCTGCCCTGGTGAACGTACTGGGTTGCCCGCTGGGCATGTTCCACCGGATCGACATCGAATCGCTTTCCGTCACTGAGTTGCGTTTCAACGGGGTGTGGCGATTTCGCACCCAGGGGCCTGGCCGGGAGCCGCAAGCATGAAGAGATTGTCGGTGATAGGCATCGGTGCCGGTGATCCCGATCACCTGACGATGCAAGCGGTGAAGGCCCTGAATCAGGTCGATGTGTTTTTCCTGATGGACAAAGGGCCCGGCAAGGACGCGCTGTTGGACCTGCGTCGCGACATCTGTCGCCGCTACATCACTGATCGCACCTACCGTTTTGTCGAAGCCGGCAGTCCCGAGCGCCAGCGCGAGGATCTGGACTACACGGCCAGTGTCGAGGCACTTAACCGGGCGAAGCAGGCAATGTTCGAAAGATTGATCAATGAGCAATTGTCTGACGGGCAGCGTGGCGGTTTCCTGGTGTGGGGCGACCCATCGCTGTTCGACAGCACCCTGCGCATCCTGCAGGCGATCCTTGATTCGGGGCGCTGCGTCTTCGAGTTCGATGTCGTTCCGGGGATCACCAGCGTCCAGGCCCTCGCGGCGCGACACAAGGTGCCGTTGAACAGTATCGGCGGCTCGCTGGAGATCACCACGGGGCGCAGGCTGGCGGCGGGGCAGGTTGGCGATGCCGCGAGCACGGTGGTGATGCTTGATGCCGAGGATGCGTATCGCCAGGTCAGCGATCCTGATACGCAGATCTATTGGGGCGCCTACGTGGGAATGGCGGATGAATTGCTCATTGCCGGACGGCTGGGGGACGTGGCCGACGACATCGAACGCACCCGCAAGGCGGCGCGACAGGCGAATGGGTGGATCATGGATACGTATTTGTTGCGCAAACCCTGATGGTGCGGATCAACCCGTGGCGAGGGAGCTTGCTCCCGCTCGACTGCGAAGCAGGCGCAAGACATCAGCCATCTTGTGCATCGGGGTTGCTGCGCAACCCAGCGGGAGCAAGCTCCCTCGCCACGGAGGACCTCGAAGACGTCGTCACCCACGCCCAAACCGCTCCCGGTACACCGACGGCGCCAGCCCCACCACGTTGCGAAACGCTACCCGGAAACTTTCCACCGAACGATAGCCACACAGCTGGGCAATGTTGTCGGTGTTGTCTTGCGTGCTTTCCAGCAATTCCCGCGCCCGTGCCAGGCGCTCGTGTTGCAGCCAGGCCTTGGGCGACAGGCCGCAAGCCTGGGTGAAGCGACGCAGGAAGGTCCGTTCGCTCATGGCGGCGTGACTGGCCAGGTCGCGCACTCCCAGCGGCTCGTGGAGACGTTCCCGGGCCCATTGCATGACGCCGGACAAATCGCTGCGCGGCGTGCGGCTGACCGGCGAGGGGATGAACTGCGCCTGGCCACCGGTGCGCTGGGTCGGCATGACCAGCCGGCGCGCCACGGCATTGGCGACCTGGGCGCCGAAATCCCGCGCCACCAGATGCAGGCAGGCATCGATGCCGGCCGCGCTGCCAGCCGAGGTGATGATCTGGCCGGAGTCGACGTAAAGGACGTCGGGATCGACTTCGATGGTCGGGTAGCTGTCGGCGAGTTCGTCGGTGTAGCGCCAATGCGTGGTGGCGCCCAAGCCGTCGAGCAGCCCGGTGGCCGCCAGGACAAAAGCCCCCGAGCAGATCGACAACAGGCGAGCGCCACGGGCATGGGCTCGTCGCAAGGCCTGGAGCAGGGCATCGGAGGGCGGTTCGCTGCGACTGCGCCAGCCCGGCACGATAATGGTTCGCGCGCTGTCGAGCAGCTCCATGCCGCCATCAGCCAATACCCGGAAGCCGCCCATGGCGCGCATCGGGCCGTCGTCGACAGCGACGATGCGGTGTTCATACCAGGGAAAATCAAACTCGGGCCGTGCCAGCCCGAATATCTCGACGGCGACGCCGAATTCGAACGTGCACAGCCCGTCGTAGGCGAGAATCGCGACGAGGCCAGGGGTAGGCTGCATTTGGCGGAAAATTCCCACAGAGTGTCTTGTACGCCACTGTAGCGGTTGGCGGCGGGTGGATAAAGTCTCTCCAAGCCCTTATCCGTCCCTGGAGTAACACAATGACCAGCCTTGTTCGCGAAGTGCCTGCTGCGCCGTCCGACATTGCCCTGCAGCATTTCAGCCGGCGCCTGATGTTCGAAACCGATTGTTCCGACGTACGTGCCAGCCAAGACGCCGGTGAGATCGATTTTGTCCTCGTTGATGTGCGCGGGCCGCAGGCCTATGCACGCGGGCACGTGCCCGGGGCGATCAACCTGCCGACCCGCACGCTGACTGCCGAGGCGCTTGCGGCCTATCCTAAGGCCACCCTGTTCGTGGTCTATTGCGCGGGGCCGCATTGCAACGGCGCCAACAAGGCTGCGGTGCGCCTGGCGACCCTGGGGTACCCGGTCAAGGAAATGATCGGTGGTGTCATGGGCTGGCTCGACGAAGGTTTCCGCCTGACCGGTTCCGTGGAGCGCGTGACGGAGCAGGCGGTCAGCTGCGATTGTTGAACGGTGCGTCCTCCTTGGGGTGAGAACAAGCTCCCTCGCCACAAGGGCTGACTGCTTTCGGTTTTGCAAATGCTCTCTATCTCTATAACTATTTGTCGCCTATACGCAATTCCGCTCCCGAGTGCCCCTCTAGACTCCCGCTCACTTCGGTTCTCGCTGACCGAACGCTGTTTCCAAATCTGCCCATAACGATCAAAAAAACCTGCGCACTCAGGAGCAAAAATGAAGAAGCTTGTCATGTTCGGTGCCCTGGCACTGTCCGTACTCTCCCTGTCGGCCGTGGCCGAAGACGCCAAGCCGATCCGCCTCGGGATCGAGGCCGGTTATCCACCTTTTTCGATGAAAACCCCTGATGGCAAGCTGACCGGCTTCGATGTGGATATCGGCGACGCCCTGTGCGCGCAGATGAAGGTCAAATGCACCTGGGTCGAGCAAGAGTTCGACGGGCTGATTCCCGCACTAAAGGTGAGGAAGATCGACGCGGTCCTGTCGTCGATGACCATCACTGATGACCGCAAGAAAAACGTCGACTTCACCATCAAGTACTACCACACCCCGGCGCGTTTCGTGATGAAGGAAGGTACGGACGTCAAGGACCCGCTGACCGAACTCAAGGGCAAGAAAGTCGGCGTGTTGCGCGCCAGTACCCATGACCGCTTCGCGACCGAAGTGCTGGTCCCGGCGGGGATCAACCTGGTGCGCTACAGCTCCCAGCAGGAAGCCAACCTGGACATGGTCGCCGGTCGCCTCGACGCCATGCTGGCCGACTCGGTCAACCTCGACGAAGGTTTCCTGAAAACCGCCGCCGGCAAAGGCTTTGCCTTCGTCGGGCCGACCTATGAAGACGCCAAGTATTTCGGCGGCGGCGCCGGCATCGCGGTGCGCAAGGGTGACAAGGCCCTGGCGGACCAATTCAACGCCGCCATCAGCGAAATCCGCGCCAATGGCACCTACAAGAAAGTGCAGGACAAATACTTCGCTTTTGACGTCTATGGGCATTAATCGCTGAAGGAAACAGGTGGCCCGCCGCTGACCCGGCCGGCCACCTTTTTCATGGGCGATTGTTTTACCCTGAGCCTGTCGAGAACCGATATCTGGAGTGCCAATGCAACGCATCGACCATACCCTGCCGTGGAGCCACCTGGGCACGGAGCGCCGGCTCAGCGTGTTTCGTTTCGGCCATGGCCCGCGCAAGGCCTACATCCAGGCCAGCCTGCACGCCGATGAACTGCCGGGCATGCGCACGGCGTGGGAACTGAAACAGCGGCTCAGCGACCTGGAGTCCCGCGGCCTGCTCAAAGGCGTGATCGAACTGGTGCCGGTGGCCAATCCCATCGGCCTGGACCAGCATCTGCAGAGTGCTCACATGGGGCGTTTCGAGCTGGGCAGCGGGAAAAATTTCAACCGTTCCTTCGTCGAACTCAGTGCCCCGGTGGCGCAGCGCATCGGGGCTCGTCTGGGCGACGATCCGGCTGCCAACGTCACCTTGATCCGGCAAACCATGGCCGAGGTGCTCGACGAACTACCCGCGCCACCTTCGCAACTCGAAGCCATGCATCGGCTGTTGCTTCGCCATGCCTGCGACGCCGACATCACGCTCGACCTGCACTGCGATTTCGAGGCCGCGATCCACTTGTACGCGTTGCCGCAACAATGGCCGCAGTGGCGCTCGCTGGCCGCGCGGCTGAGGGCCGGTGTGGCGTTGTTGTGCGAAGATTCGGGCGGCAGCTCGTTCGATGAGTCCTGTTCCACGCCCTGGTTGCGCCTGGCGAGGATCTTTCCGCAAGCGGCCATTCCGGCGGCCAACCTGGCGACGACGCTGGAACTGGGCAGCATGGGCGACACCCGGGTGGAGCAGGCCCGGGCCAATTGCGAGGCCCTCCTCGGATTTCTCGCCGAACAGGGACTCATCGGCGGTGATTGGCCGGCCGCGCCGGCGCAATGCTGCGAGGGTTTTCCGTTCGAAGGCACTGAATACCTGTTTGCCCCGCACCATGGCGTGGTCAGCTTCCTGCGCGAAGCTGGCGAGTGGGTGGAGCGGGGCGATGCTTTGTTCGAGGTGGTCGATCCGTTGAACGACCGAGTGACCACGGTCCGCGCCGGCACCAGCGGCGTATTGTTCGCCCTGGATCGCGGGCGCTATACCCAGCCGGGCATCTGGCAGGCGAAAGTCGCCGGGCGTGAGCCGATTCGGGCGGGGAAATTGATCAACGACTGATAAGTGCTGTCTACCTCACCGCACGGTCGTCACCGTGCGGTTATCCAATGCTGGAGGAAGACCGATGTTCAAAGCGTTCGCCCTGTTTCTGCTGCTGGTGTCTGCCGGAGCGCAGGCCCAACCGTCGCTGCATACCGACTTGCCACTCAACTACCTGGCCCGCGCCGATGAGCAGGCCAGGAACCGGCCGCTGGTGATTTTCCTGCACGGTTCGGGCAGCAATGAAGAAGACCTGCTGACGCTCGCCGACGAACTGCCCAAGCACTACAACTACCTTTCGGTGCGGGCACCCAAGTCGATGGAGCCGGGGCGCTACCAATGGTTTGCCAGGAAAGGCGAGGGCGCCTATGAAGGTGACACGTCAGACCTGAAGGCCAGCGGCCAGATGCTCCTGGAATTCATCGAGAAGGCTCGGGCCAAATACCCGACCGATGCGAGCAACGTCTATCTGGTGGGTTTCAGTCAAGGCGCGATGATGAGCTACGAGGTAGCCTTGAGACACCCCGAAACCGTCGGCGGCATTGCCGCGATGGGCGGGCGAGTTCTTTCGGTGTTGCGCGCCGAACTGACGCCCGATGAATCGCGCCGGGATCTGGCGGTGTTCATAGGCCACGGCACGGTGGACCCGATCATTCCCTACCACGACGGCACCGACGCTGACACGTTCCTCAAGACCCTGGCCCTGGAACCGGAGTTCCACGCGTATCCGGGGCTTGGTCACAATATCAGCGCGCAGGAGGTGAAGGACCTGCGGGCCTGGCTGGAGCGGCTCAACCCTTGATCCAGCCGGATCCCTGTGGAAGCGGGTTTGCTCCTACAGTTCGACGGCGGTGAGTCTCTGTTTTCGAGCATGCCAAATTTCTCTGTGGGAGCGAGCCTGCTCGCGAATGCAGCAATGAGGTCCACCAGGCACACCGCACAGGCCCATCACTTCCCGCTGGCGATCTGCTTGACCAATGCCTCATGACCGGCCTGGTCGCTCGCCCTGGAGATGATCTGCACCACGGCCATGCGCGTGCCGGAAGCCCCTATCAGGGTAGTGTCCAGCGTGGGCCCGCCACCTTGGGTGGCCCGGGTGTCGAGCTGGCGCAGGCCGAGGCCGGTGGCTTTCAGGGTCAGGCTTTTTTCCCCGAGGATTTTGGCATCCGGCAGGGCCTTGGTCTTCTGGACGGCGAAATCGGCGAAGGCCGTATCCAGGAAGGCTGCGTCGTTATCGTTTACATTCGCCCCGTCAACCAGGGTGTTCTCCGCCGTGATCACCACCGTTTTGCGGGAGGCATTGCTGTACATCGTACCGCTCGCCCCGGCGGTTCCCTGCGCCACGTCCCCTGCGGACAAGGGCGTCGCCGTGAAGCCCGGGGGGAGGGTGAAGCTGAACTTGCCGCCCAGCAGCGAAACCTTCTGGGCCGGTGCTTGCGCCACGGGTTTCTTGGGCTGGGCGGCAAGGGCCGGGGATGCGACCAGGCTGGCGATCGCTGCCAGTAGCAGGGCGGCGGCTGGTTTACTCAGCAATGACATTAAAACGCTCCATGGGCTGGTTGGCTTGAAACTGGAACACGAGTCGTCCTTGTCGGTCATGGGTTCGATACGTTAACACCGACGGCACTGAAGCGCCGCGCCAGCGCCTGACGTTCGAAGTGCTCGGTAATGAAGTCGACAAAGACCCGGGTCTTGGCGGGCATCAGCGTACGACTCGGGTAATAGAGCGAGATCGCGCCAAGGTCGACATACCATTGCGGCAGCAGCCGCACCAGCTCGCCGCGCTCCAGCCAGGGCAAGACATCCGGCACCGTCAACAGCGCAACGCCCAGGCCGAGCAAGGCAGATTCACGCATCGCGACCGGATCGTTGAAGGTGATCGACTCCGGCAACGACACCGCGCACTCGAGCCCGGCGCTGTTGCGCATCATCGGTTGGCGCACACGGCCGGTCAGGCTGGAGCGCAGGACGATGTTAGCGTGATTGGCCAATTGCTCCGGATGCTGGGGCTGGGCATGAACGGCCAGGTACTGCGGGCTGGCGACGGCAATCAGGTGGGCTGGCGCCAAGGTCCGGGACACCACGCCGGGGGTCAATTCGAAACCGCCTCCAATCGCCGCGTCGAAACCCTCGGCAATCAAGTCGACCCGACGATTTTCGAAATGCCATTCCGGCCGGATCAGGGGATATCGACCGAGGAAAGCAGGCATTAACGGCAAGACGTGAGCCATGCCGAAGCTGGGGGAGAGGCTGACCCGCAACAGGCCCGCCGGCTCGCCACGTTCGGCGCTCACCGCGCCAATCGCAACCTGCAGGGCTTGAAGGTTGCCGCCGATGCTGGCGAGGAAATGTTCGCCGGTTTCGGTCAGGGAAAGCTTGCGGGTCGAACGCTGGAACAGGCGCACACCCAGGTTTCGCTCCAGCATCGCCACGTTGCGGCTGACGGCGGCGGGCGTCAGCGCCAGCAGCCTGGCGGCAGCGGAAAAACTGCCGGTCTCGGCACTGCGCACGAAACATTCGAGGTTGGCGAGGGTTTCCATTTGATGGGACCTGATAGTAATGCTTGAAGATAATTCAAGTCATTACCGACTAATCAGGGCGCAATGGCAAGCGCAATATGCACCTCAACGGCGGACATCACCGCACGGTTTTTCCAACCATTGAGGACATCACATGAACACCATCGGCATTATCGGCGCTGGCGCCATCGGCAGCGCATTCGCCCGGGCCCTGGCTCGCCAAGACATCAATGTGGTCATTTCCAACAGTCGCGGGCCGGAAAGCCTGACCGAGCTGGTCGCCGAACTGGGCCCGACCGTACGTGCCGGCACCGTGCAGGAAGCTGCCGCGCAACCCATGGTGCTGGTGGCCGTCAACTGGCAGAAGTTGCCGAAAGCCCTGGCAGGTTTGCCGGATTTCGCCGGGCGGATCGTGATCGACGCCAACAATGCCATCAAGGTGCCGGAATTCCAGGCGATCGATCTGCAAGGACGGGCCTCCACCGAGGTGTTCAGCGAGTGGGTGCCCGGCGCGCGGGTGGTCAAGGCATTCAACCACATGCTGGCGAAATTGCTCGAGGCTGATCCGGCTGCCGAGGGTGGCAAGCGTGTGCTGTTCCTGACCGGCGATGATCAACAGGCGCGTGTGGAAGTGGCCGGGTTGATCGAGCGGCTGGGATTCTTCGCCGTGGACCTCGGCCCGCTGAGCGCCGGAGCGCACCTGACGCAATTCCCCGGCGGCCCGTTGCCCGTGTTGAATCTGGTCAAGTTCGACTGAGCCACCCCGGGCGATCAAGGACGATCCCAGTAGGGCACTTCGCCGAAACACTCGAGGAAAAAATCGATCACCGTGCGCACTTTCACTGACAGGCGTCGGCTGCCGGGCCAGAGGATGGCGATTTGCTGGGGTTCGAGGCTGTTGGACGCTTCGTAGTCGCCCAGGACCGGTACCAGCGTGCCGTTGCGCACGGCTTCGCCGATCAGCCATGACGGAAACATCACCAGGCCCAGGCCTTGTTCGGCGGCCTGGGTCAGGGTGTCGGCGTGGTTGCCGGTGATCGGCCCGCTCACGCTGTAGCGTATCCAGGCTTGACCCGGCTTGCGGAAAAACCAGCGCTGTTGCCCGGCTACGCCTTTGTAGGCCAGGCACTGATGGGCCGCCAGGTCTTCGGGTTCTTGTGGAACGCCGTGGCGGGCCAGGTAGGCGGGGCTCGCCGCGATCTGGAAACGGTGCGGCGCGATGATCCGCGCTTGCATACTGGAGTCATGCAACGAGCCGATGCGAAAGAGCAGATCGGCACCTTCCTGCAGCGGGTCGACGTAACTGTCGGTCTGCTGGATATCCAGCTGCAGCTTCGGGTAGCGCTCGCACAGTTGTCCCAGCCAGGGCGTCAGGTGGCGCTGTCCGAAGACTACCGGGGCGTTGATCCGCACGAGTCCGGCCGGTTCGCTGCGCTGTTCCTGCAAGGCTTGTTCGGCTTCCTCCAATTGCACCAGCAGCAAGCGTGCATGGTGCCCGAGCAGGCGGCCGGCTTCGGTGGGCGAAACGGCGCGGGTATGGCGATACAGCAACTGCTGGTTCAGCGCCTGCTCCATCAGTTGGATCTGCCGGGAAATCGAGGAAGGCGCCAGCCCCTCGCGCCGCGCGACTTCCGAGAAGCTGCCGAGATCGAGCACCGCGACGAACAATCGGAGTGCCTTGAAACCCAGTTCATCAAGACCGTGCATGGGAATCCGCTGTGCGTGTTGCGCAAAAGAGTTGTCGGAATGCTCCCATTTATCGCACAACAGCGCCAGCCGATAATGCCCGTCGTTTCTTTTCAGGCAGGTTTATCTCATGCAATCAACATCCACCCCCTCCGCCGCAGCGGTAGCGGATGCCGCGCCACCCCGGACTTTCCTGCGCTGGCTCCTGCTACCGCTGGTGATCGTGGCGGGCATGGGGCTATCGGTGGAGGCCGGTCTGCTCGGGCCGCTCGGTCTCCAGGTCGGGCATCTGTGGGCAACGTTAAGCATCTTTGGCGTTGGCGCGGCGCTATTGTTCCTGCTGTTGTTGCTCAGCGGTCCGCAACGAGGCCCGGCCCTGAATGAGTTGCCGCGCTGGCAATTGATCGGTGGCTTCCTGGGGCCGATCTACGTGGTGGTACTGACGCTCGCCACCCCGCACATCGGCATTGCCATGACCATGATCGCGATTCTCTCCGGACAGGTCGGCAAAAGCGTGCTGATCGACCATTTCGGCTGGTTCGGCGCGAGCCGCAAGCGTGTCAACCGCGAGCGCTGGCTGGCGTTGGCGTTGATTGTCGTGGCCCTTGTCCTGATTGCCCGAGGTTGATATGAGCGTAATCCTGTTATTGCTGGTGGTCGTCGCCGCCGGCGCGGTATTGAGCGTCCAGGCTGCCATCAACGGGCGTCTGGGCGAGACGGTCGGCGTACTGCGCAGCAGTCTGCTGACCTTTGCGGTAGGCACGGTGGTGACCGGGTTGTTGATCGTGTTTTTCGAGCCGACCCATGCGGTAAGCCTGTTGGACGTGCCGAAATGGCAGCTCAGCGGCGCATTGTTTGGTGTGGTGTACATGATCGTGATGGTCGGCGCGGTGCCGAGAGTCGGCACAGCCGTGGCAACTGTCGCGGTCATCGTCGGGCAACTTGCCATGGGCATGCTGATCGACAACTTTGGCTGGCTGGGCAATCCACCTGTCGAACTGTCCGCCAGCCGCTTGTTGGCCATGGCCTGCCTGGCACTGGCGCTGGTGTTCATGTATCGCAGCAGTACGCGGCAGACCTGAACGGCTCAGTCCGGTTCGACGTCCAGTTGCAGGCTGTCATCAGCTAGGCGCTCGGTACGTCGGACAATGCCGCTGATGCGCCGGCCTTCGACGCTGAACACCACGATCTGGGCTTTTGCCAGGTCTTCGGGCAGCGGTGGGCGTACATGCAGGGCGAACCATGGCGGCTCGCCGTCGTCGAGGCGCTTGACATCGAACTGGCAGTCGACGCTTTTGGTTTCGCGTCCGAACAGCGTGTCGAGGCCGTAATCAAGGTGGGTGTCCACGCGTGGGTTCAAGTCCATCGGCAATCTCCCCGGATGAAGGCTCGGCTATTGAACAAGTGAGTCTGTTGGCAACAGAAAAATTCCGTCGGATGAGTGCCGACTGGTCGTGACCGGCAGTGAACGGCTGGCGTTGCTGCTAGAATCGGCCACCTTGACTTACGAGAGGTATGCCCATGAGCGAGCCGATTCGCCTGACCCAGTACAGCCACGGTGCCGGTTGCGGCTGCAAGATTTCGCCCCAGGTGCTGGAAGTGATCCTGGCCGGCAGCGGTGCGCAAAACCTTGATCCCAACCTGTGGGTCGGGAACGCTTCCCGGGACGATGCGGCGGTCTATGCCATCGACGAGGAGCGCGGCGTGGTCTCGACCACCGATTTCTTCATGCCGATCGTTGACGATCCGTTCGACTTCGGTCGCATCGCCGCGACCAATGCCATCAGTGATATCTATGCCATGGGCGGTGATCCGCTGATGGCGATTGCGATCCTCGGCTGGCCAGTCAACGTGCTGGCCCCGGAAATCGCGCGCGAGGTGATTCGCGGTGGCCGCTCGGTGTGCGACGAGGCAGGCATCCCGCTGGCGGGGGGGCACTCGATCGATGCGCCCGAGCCGATTTTCGGTCTGGCGGTGACGGGCCTTGTGCAAAAGCGCCACATGAAACGCAACGACACCGCCACCGCGGGCTGCCGGCTGTACCTGACCAAACCCCTGGGCATCGGCATCCTCACGACGGCGGAAAAGAAAGGCAAGCTGCGCGCCGCCGACGTGGGCCTGGCCCGAGACTGGATGTGCACGCTGAACAAGCCCGGCAGCCGTTTCGGCAAGCTCGATGGCGTGACGGCGATGACCGATGTCACCGGTTTCGGCTTGCTCGGGCACCTGGTGGAAATGGCCGATGGCAGCCAACTGACCGCGCGTATCCGCTACGACGCGGTGCCGCGCCTGCCAGGCGTCGAGTACTACCTCGATCAAGGCTGCGTACCGGGCGGCACATTGCGCAACTATGACAGCTACGCCAGCAAGGTCGGTCGCGTCCAGGAGCTGCACAAGCGAGTGCTGTGCGACCCGCAGACCAGTGGCGGCCTGCTGATTGCCGTCACACCCGAAGGAGAGAGCGAGTTCCTGCGGGTCGCCGTTGAACTGGGTCTGGCGCTGGAACCGATTGGTGAATTGGTCGAGCGACAGAGCCACGCGGTCGAGGTGTCTTGATGCCCAACGACATCACCGATTACCGCGATATTTTCCTCAATGATCGCCCGATGATGGACACTCGCGCGCCGGTGGAATTTCTCAAGGGCGCGTTTCCCGGCGTGGTCAACCTGCCGTTGATGACCGACATCGAGCGGCAACGCGTCGGGACCTGCTACAAGCAGCAGGGACAACAGGCCGCCATTGTCCTGGGGCATCAACTGGTCAGCGGCGAGACCAAGGCCCAACGCATCCAGGCCTGGGCCGAATTTGCCCAGGCCCATCCTGATGGCCTGCTGTACTGCTTTCGCGGTGGCTTGCGCTCACAGATCGTCCAGCAATGGCTCAAGGACGAGGCGGGCATCGAATATCCCCGAGTCGGCGGGGGCTACAAGGCGATGCGTACGTTCCTGTTGGGCACTATCGACCAGGCGGTCGCTCAGTGCGACCTGGTCCTGCTGGGCGGCATGACCGGCACCGGCAAGACCGAGGTGTTGACGCAGCTCAATAACGGCCTGGACCTGGAAGGCTATGCCAATCATCGCGGTTCGAGCTTCGGCAAGCGGGCGACCGGGCAGCCTTCCAATATCGATTTCGAAAACCAGCTGGCGGTGGATGTGCTGAAAAAGCGTGCCGCCGGCATCGAGCAATTCGTGCTGGAGGATGAAAGCCGCATGGTCGGCAGCTGCGCCTTGCCGTTGCCGTTGTACCAGCGCATGCAACAGGTGCCGATGGTCTGGCTGGAGGATCGCCTGGAGCGGCGGGTCGAGCGGATCCTGCGCGACTACGTGATCAACCTCTGCGCCGAGTTTGTCGAGGTCCATGGCGACGAAGGGTTTTCGCTGTTTGGCGAACGGTTGCTGGCGAGCCTGGACAACATCCACAAACGCCTGGGTGGCGATCGCCATCGGCGATTGCTGGACATCATGGACGCCGCCCTGGCCGAACAGGCCGCCAGCGGCGCCGTCGACCTGCATCGCGCTTGGATCGAAGGCTTGCTGCGCGAGTACTACGACCCGATGTATGTATTCCAGCGGGAAAAGAAGGGCGGGCGCATAGAGTTTGTCGGGGAGCAGGCGGCGGTATTGGAATATCTGCGTGAACGCGCCGCTCGGGAAGGATAAAACTCAAGTCTTGAGCACCGAACCTGTGGGAGCGGGTTTGCCCGCGAAAACATTCAGTCACATCATCATTGACTGATGCACCGCTTTCGCGAGCAAGCTCGCTCCCACGGTAATCCTTGGCAGATTACGTCGGGCAGGTCTTCTGCCCGTTATCCAGGCCTTGCTTGTAGCTTTGGCTGGTGAGGCTGGCCTTGCCGTTGTGCCAGGTCAGGGTCAGTACATACAGGGAGTCGAAATCGCTCGATGCCCAGTCGTCGGTGATGGTCTGCCGCTTGCCCACCGCTTCACCCGCGACCTTGTTGATCAGTTCAGGCAGGTAGCCGTGGGACCAGGCCGTGTAGATCGTGGAGTTGTGGTATTTGTCCTGCATCAGTTCATCAGCCAGGTCACTGGTGTCGTTGGCTGAATACTCGATGTTCACCGGCAGACCGAGCTTGATGGCGCTGGGGCTGATCGTCATCAAGGGGCGAATGTAGCTGTAGGAGTTGTCCAGCTCACCCTCTTCAACGTTACGGGTCGGATTGGCCGCGAACACGTAGTCGGCTTCGCCGAATTTTTCTGGCAGCAGGGTGGCCAGGTCGATGGCGCGGTTCAGCCCCTGGCAATTGAGTTGGCCGAGGCCGCCGACCGGTTTTTCCGCGTGGCGCAGGAACACCAGCGTCTGCACGCCGTCGACGGGCTGGGCACTGCTGACGCTGGATTCCAGCGACAGCACCAGCCCACAGGTCACGAGCAGCGTCGGTAGCAGTAGCCACGGACGGCGTTTCAACTGGGCGAACTTCAGTGGGTTGATCATCGATATACGTCTTTGTCTTCTCGATTCAGGCTGACAAACCCCGGCACCGCAAAGCCTCTGGCTCCGGGTGTTTTCCCTGTCGTTATGGCCGCTTCGATTGCTCGGGGCATCTCTCAGAGTCCCCGCTGCTTCTTTGGTTCGATCCTGGGGGCGATCCTGGTTGATGCCGGGCACTGTAGCGGCGTCCCGCCAAGGGACGCAGCGAATGTTAGCGACAGGATGTTGCGGAATTAAGAAAGAGGCGCTGTCCCTCAAGAGCCAAGGCTTGTGTTCAAAGGCCCCAAAGCCTGCTCAGCTGATTTATGCTTGGGCTTTCCGACTGATCCATGGAACCCATGCCATGCCCGACCTGACCCCTTTCCCCATCACCCAGAAATGGCCCGCCCAGTTCCCTGAATGGCTCCAGCTCTATTCCCTGCCGACCCCCAACGGCGTGAAGGTGTCGATCATGCTGGAGGAGATCGGTCTGCCCTACGAGCCGCACAAGGTGGACTTTGGCAACAATGACCAACTGTCCCCCGAGTTCCTCTCGCTCAATCCCAACAACAAGATCCCGGCGATTCTTGACCCCCATGGGCCGGGAGATCGACCGTTGGCGTTGTTCGAATCGGGAGCGATCCTGATTTATCTGGCCGACAAGAGCGGCCAGCTGCTTGCCCAGGAGTCGGCGGCGCGCTACGAGACGATCCAGTGGCTGATGTTCCAGATGGGCGGCATCGGGCCGATGTTCGGTCAGCTGGGGTTCTTCAACAAATTCGCCGGCAAGGATTACGAGGACAAACGGCCGCGCGACCGATACGTCGAGGAAAGCAAGCGCCTGCTCAAGGTGCTGGACGGGCGTCTGGAAGGACGCGACTGGATCATGGGCGAGCGCTACACCATCGCCGATATCGCCACGTTCCCATGGGTGCGCAACCTTCTCGGTTTTTATGAGGCCGGTGATCTGGTGGGTATCCAGAACTTCCCGAACGTGACGCGGGTGCTGGAACGGTTCCTGGCGCGGCCGGCGGTGGCTCGTGGCTTGAAGATTCCGGAATGACCGGACGATTCGCTTGGGTGACTTGCATCGGCGGCGCGCTGACGTCGTGAGTGGATTATTGCCTGACCGGTAACACTCTGTTCCTGCGTCGGCGTTTGTGCCCTGCCTGGTCAGGGCATAAGCTTTGTCTCGTGTTCCATTTCGCCTCCGGAGTCCCATGTCCAGTCAGTTCCCCGCAGCCCGCCCACGCCGTCTGCGTCGCAATGCAAGCCTGCGCAACCTGTTCCAGGAAACCGAGTTGACCTTGAATGATCTGGTACTGCCGATTTTCGTCGAAGAGGAAATCGACGATTTCGTGCCGATCAAGAGCATGCCCGGCGTGGCGCGTATCCCGGAATCGAAGCTGGCCGGGGAGATCGAGCGGTATGCTCGTGCCGGTATCAAGGCGGTGATGACCTTTGGTGTGTCCCATCATCTGGACAGCGACGGCAGCGACACGTGGAGCGAGCGTGGCCTGGTTTCGCGCATGGCCGGAATCTGCAAGGACGCCGTGCCGGAAATGATCGTGATGTCCGATACCTGTTTTTGTGAGTACACCGATCATGGCCACTGCGGCGTGCTGCACGGTCACGAAGTCGATAACGATCGAACCCTGATCAACCTGGGCAAACAAGCGGTAGCGGCGGCACGCGCCGGTGCCGATGTCATCGCGCCGTCGGCGGCCATGGACGGGCAAGTCCAGGCCATTCGCAAGGCGCTCGATGACGCGGGCTTCAGCCAGACGGCGATCATTGCCTATTCCACCAAGTTCGCCTCCGCGCTCTACGGGCCGTTCCGCGAGGCCGGCGGCAGCGCGTTGAAAGGCGACCGCAAGAGCTACCAGATGAACCCGATGAATCGCCGCGAAGCCCTGCGCGAGTCGCTGCTCGACGAGCAGGAGGGCGCCGATGGGCTGATGGTCAAGCCGGCCGGGGCCTATCTCGACATTATCCGCGACATCCGCGAGGCCTCGAACCTGCCATTGTCGGCCTACCAGGTCAGCGGCGAGTACGCGATGATCAAGTTCGCCGCACAGGCCGGCGCCATCGACGAAGCTAGAATCGTGCGAGAAAGCCTCGGCGCGATCAAGCGGGCAGGGGCGGACCTGATCTTCACGTACTTCGCGATGGATCTGGCGTTGGGCGGGATCTGAGCCAGTATTGTGTATAGAGATCAGCTTTTGTGGGAGCGGGCTTGCTCGCGAAAGCGGCGGGCCAGCTTAAATCCATGTTGAATGTATCTCCCTATTCGCGAGCAAGCCCGCTCCCACAGGATCTGCGCTGGCTGTGCATCTGTTCCCTTCAGTAGCCTCCACAGGCTTTTGATCGTATGGTTGCTCCCGAACAAGGGAACTGATGGAGCACCATGCATTTCACTCGATTGATGATCACTCTTGCCGCATTGCTGGCCCTGGCCGGCTGCGGCAGCCGTCAGGCCCAGGAGCCTGAGCGCCAGCCTGCCGAAGTCAAGGCGCAGATCGTGCGCTTATTGCCGGCCAAGACCGCCGATCGGGAGGGCTGGGCCACGGACATCTACGTGGCCTTTGCGGCGCAGCAGATCCCGCCAACGACCCAGAACATCTGTTCGGTGCTGGCGGTGACCGAGCAGGAGTCGACCTTCCAGGCCGATCCCGCGGTGCCGGGGCTGGGCAAGATCGCCCGGCAGGAAATCGATCGCCGGGCGGCGAAGCTACGCATCCCCGGGTTTCTGGTGAGCGGCGCCCTCCAGGTGCGCTCGTCCGATGGCAAAAGCTACAGCGACCGCCTCAACGCGGCGCGCAGCGAGAAGGAACTCAGCGCAATTTTTGATGATTTCATCGGCATGGTGCCGCTCGGCAAAACCCTGTTCGATGGCTTCAATCCGGTGCATACGGGCGGGCCGATGCAGGTCAGCATCGCCTTTGCCCAAGCCAATGCGCGCGATTATCCCTACACGGTGGATGGCTCGATTCGTCGGGAAGTGTTCAGTCGTCGCGGAGGGATGTATTTCGGCATCGCGCATTTGTTGGGATATCCCGTCAGTTATACCGAGCCGCTGTACCGTTTCGCCGATTTTAATGCTGGCTGGTATGCCAGTCGCAACGCGGCCTTCCAGCATGCGGTGAGTCGCGCTTCGGGCATTACGCTGGCCCTGGACGGTGATTTGATCCTGCCTGATTCGATCATGCCCGGCAGCACGGAGCTGGCGGTGCGCACGTTGGGCAAGTCATTGGGCATGCGCAACCCGACCATCCGCGATCAGCTGGAACTGGGCGACAGCCTGGCGTTCGAGGACAGCAAGCTCTACAAGCGGGTGTTCGAATTGGCCGAGAAGGCCGAGGGCAAGCCGCTGCCTCGGGCGGTGTTGCCGGGCATCGTGCTCAAGAGTCCGAAAATCACTCGCAAGCTGACCACTGCATGGTTTGCCAAGCGCGTGGACGAGCGGTATCAGCGGTGCATGACGCGGGCTTCGGGGCGCTGAATCTTCGGCCATGAAAAAGCCCGGCGGATGAGGCCGGGCTTCTACTGTGATGGCTTGAAGGATCTTGCAGCACGGTGGTAACAATTCATGCGCGGTTCTTGGCCAAATTATCGGAGCCACCTTCGACAACGCGGCGTTCCAGCAGACGGTCAGCACCGCCTTCGGCAACACGGTTTTCGATCAGCTTGTCGGAGCCACCTTCGGCGACGCGGCGTTCCAGCAGACGGTCGGCACCGCCTTCGGCAACACGGTTTTCGATCAGCTTGTCGGAGCCACCTTCGGCAACGCGGCGTTCCAGCAGACGATCGGCTCCGCCTTCGGCAACACGGTTTTCGATCAGCTTGTCGGAGCCACCTTCGGCGACGCGGCGTTCCAGCAGACGGTCGGCACCGCCTTCGGCAACACGGTTTTCGATCAGTCGGTCAGAGCCGCCTTCGGCAACGACGGGCTGGGAAGTGGCGGCGAATACGTTGGCTGCCAGAACGGAGAAAGCGAGGCTGAGGATGATTTGGCGTTTCATGATGGTGTGCTCCGGGGTGCGTTGGTTTGTGTGGGGCCATTGTTGCGCCGGGCACCGATCGTGAGAACTTCATTGACGTGATGGTGAACATCGATGGCGGTGATAGCTCGCCGGGTTGGTGTCAGCCAGGTTGATGGAACACTGGGGCACCGGTGCGCTCTACCGACCTGAATCCCTTTTTGAAGGAGGCCAGTCCATGTATCAGTTATTCGGCCACAGCCAATCCGGTTCCTCTGCCGTGGAGGTCGCCTTGGATCTTTGCGGCGTGCCTTACCGCCGGGTAGATACCTATTCGACCGAGGACAACGATGCGGCGAAGGAACTCGAAGCCCTGAATCCACAGAAGCAGGTCCCGACCCTGCAATTGCCGGACGGCTCGGTGCTCACCGAGGCGGCGGCGATCCTGATTCACTTGGGGCTGTCTTTTCCGGAATCGAAACTGCTGCCGGATGATCCGGCCCAGCGTGCGCAGGTCATACGCGGCCTGGTGTATATCGCCGCCAATTGCTATACACCGATCGGCATCATCGATTTTCCGCAGCGCTGGCTGCCCGACGCCGACGACGCTGCTCGGGAGCGATTGGTGGCGGGCACCAAGCAACGTCTGTATCGCAACTGGGCGTTGTTTGCCGACCAGTTTCCTGCGAGCCCTTTCCTCGGCGGTGCCGAGCCCGGTGCATTGGATATCCTGGCGGCGGTGATTACCAAGTGGGTCGAAACCCGGGAAGCGATGCTCAGTGCCCGTCCCGAGTTCTACGCCCTGCTGGAACGCATCGACCACCATCCGCGAGTCGCGCCGGTGCTTTCATTGCACTGGCCCAAATGAATCAGGGACACGCACTGCGCGAGGCGGCCTGGCGGACGAGTTCTGCAAGCTGTCGAACGTTCTGCTGATGGCCTTTCACCAGGTCGTCGATACTGCCGCCAGCCGGTGTCTGCAGGCTGCTGCGGCAGGTAACGGCCTGAGCTTCGTTGCCATGGCTACGCAAGCGCCATTGCACGTCCATGCGCGCATAGCGGCCGGGGATCGAGTCGAAGCGTTGCACCTCCACCCGCAACAGCCGCCTGGGGGCCCCGGGGTTGCTCAATTGCTCGTCCAGGCTGCTGCGTAGTTCATCCGCCAGGCTTGAGCCCCACCATTCGGTTTCCAGGATCGCCAGACCGCTGTCGCCCTGACGAATCACCATCTGGGTGCGATCCACTTGCGGCGGGACGCTGAGTTGTTCGATCTGGATATCCACCCCTGCACGCGCCTGACCAGCCGGCTGGACCGGGCTCAGGGTGTGGTAGTGGATGGGATCGCTGCGACAGGCACCGAGCAGCAGCGCCAGGGCGATCAACGAACATTTCAGCATCAGCGGCATCGGGCGTGCTCCTGTGATCATTCTTTCACCGGAAAGGTAAGGTTCTGCGCCGGAGCATCTTTCGGACGGCCACGAAGCAGCGACTCGGGGTGTCGGCTCAGGTAATCGGACAGCTCGCGCAGCGAACGCGACATTCGGCCCAGGTCATCCAGCGTCTGGGTCAATTGTTCGCGCTGCGGCGAATCTTCCGCCAGGGTCGAGTTCGCCGACTGCAAGGTCTTGCTCACGTCCTGCAAGGTGCTTTGCACGCCCGGGAGGGTCTTGCTGTTGAATTGCGACAGGCCCTTGCGCAGCTCCACGAGGTTACCGTCCAGGTTGCTGGCGATGCTTTCCAGCGGCAGCTTGTTGATGCGCTCGACCACCGTCTGCAATTGTTCCTGCAACTGCTGGAGGCTGCCCGGGATAGTAGGGATCCGCAGGGGGCGCGCGGCGAGGTCGAACGCGACTTTCTCGGCCTTGGGGTAGAAATCCAGCGAAATGTACAACTGCCCGGTCAGCAGGTTGCCGCTGCGGGCCTGGGCGCGCAGGCCGCGTTCGACGAAGCTGCCGACCAGGCGCGCGGCGGCGGCTTCGTCTTCCGGGTCGTAGTTCAATGACTTGAGCAGTTTCTCGTGGGCCTTGCCGAGCAGTTGCGGGTAGATCACGATTCCTACGTTGACCGGGAACGTGCGCTGCTTTTCGTCGAAGTCCAGGTTCATGGAGACCACCCGGCCGATCTCGATCCCGAGGAATTCCACCGGGGCGCCGACGCGCAATCCGCGCAAGGCCTGGTCGAAGCGCAAGGCCAGGTACTGCGCCTTGCCACTGGGCGGGGCCAGGGCGCTTTGCTGGTCGGCGAACAGTTCGAAATCCTTGTCCTCGGCCGCGGGCGTGTCGTTGGGGCTGTATTCCGGGGCCCGGAATGCAATGCCGCCGACGAGCAGGGCGGACAGCGACTCGGTCTTGACCGCAAAACCGTTGGCGCCGACGTTCACGTCGACGCCACTGACGTTCCAGAACCGGGTGTTCTCGGTGACGTAGGCGTCATTTGGCGCGTTGATGAACACCTCGATATTGACGCCTTTGCCATCGGCGTCCAATGCGTAGGACACCACCTGGCCCACCGGAATCTTGCGCAAGTACACCGGCGAGCCGATGTCCAGCGAACCGAGGTCTTGGGAATGCAGGGTGAAGCGTTTGCCCGGTTCGCCGTAGGTGATCGGTGGCGGAGCCTCCAGGCCGGTGAACGACTTGGCGCGCACTTTCGAATGACCGGCGTCGGCGCCGATGAAGTCCCCCGATAGCAAGGTGTCGATCCCGGAGATCCCGCCCGCGCCAATCCGCGGCCGGACCACCCAGAACACCGAGTCTTCATGAGTGAAGGTGTCGGCGGTCTTGGCGAGCTTGACCGTGGCGGTCACGTTCTTCTGATCGTCGCTCAGTTGCACGTCGGTGACCTGGCCAATGACCACATTGCGGTATTTGACCGGGGTCTTGTTGGCGGTAAGGCCTTCGCCTGTCTTGAAGGTGATGGTGATGGTCGGGCCTTCCTGCAGCCAGTTGTTGACCACCAGGGACACGCCCACCAGCACCGCGATGATCGGCACGATCCACACCAGCGACACGGTCCAGCGGCGGGTGGAGACATGGGCACGGCCCGGTGCGGGTTGTCCGTCAGTGGCTTGTGACTTCATCCATGACCTCCTCGGATGGTTGGGTGTCCCAGATCAGCCGCGGGTCGAAACTCATGGCCGACAGCATGGTAAAGAGCACCACGAGGCCGAAGAACAGGATCCCCGGTCGCGGTTCGATGTCGCTCAGGGCCTGGAACTTGACCAGTGCCGCCACAAGGGCCACGACCAGCACGTCAAGCATCGACCAGTAGCCGATGACTTCGACCAGCCGATACAGCTTGGCGCGCTGCACCTGGGCCCAGGTACTGCGCCGTTGCACGGTCACCAGCAGCAACGTCAACACGACGAACTTGATGCCCGGCACCGCGATGCTGGCGATGAAGATGATCAGCGCGATGTCCCAGGCACCACTCTGCCAGAACTCGAGAACACCGCTGATGATGGTGCTGTCCGCACCGTCGCCGAGCATCTGCGTGTTCATGACAGGGAGCAGGTTGGCCGGGATGTAGAACACCAGTGCCGCCAGCATGTAGGCCCAGGTGCGGGTCAGGGTATCGGGTTTGCGCCGGTGCAGGGCGGCATCGCAGCGTGGGCAGGTGTCGGGTTCGTCGGTCATGTCGCAAGCCAGGCCGCAGCTGTGGCACAGGCACAGGTTCAGATCGCTGGCGCGGGGCGGATTGCCCGGCGTTGCGGCGTTCACAGGGTGTTCCACAGGTCGCGCACATCGCGACCGGCAATGCGGATCATCAACAGACTCAAGGCCGCCAGGGCGAACAGACCGATACCGGGAAGCACATCCAGCAACCCGGCAAGCTTGATGACAGCCACCAGGGCTCCCAGCAAGCACACCTCCAGCATGCTCCACGGGCGCAGGGTTTCCAGGCTGCGCATGCACAGGTTGAACGCCGGGGCGCGCCGGTTGGAATGGGCGTAGCCCAGCACCCAGAGCAGCAGCGCCAACTGGAACGCCGGAGCGATGATGATCGCGACCGCGGCCACCAGGGCGATGAAGGTGATGGGTCCCTGGCTCAGGGCCACGACCGAATCCCACAGGGTCGCGCTGTTGCTCAGGCCCTGGAGGCGGATGCTCATCACCGGATAGACATTGGCGAAGGCCCACAGCACCGCTGCCGTGATGGTCAGGGCCAGGCGCTGTTCGATGGTCAGGCCGTTGTAGCGCTGGATCACTGCATGGCATTGCACGCACGAGGCTTTTTGATGCGGGGCGAGCGCAACCGGCTCGTACACTGCATCGCAATGTTCACAAATGATCAGTCGGTCGGTAACGGCCATGAGGATGCTCGGCGGAGGCAACTCCTTCAATATAGAAGTGAGTCGAGAATGAGCAACCCGCCCGAGCCAATCATTCGCCGCGAATGTATTGCTCCAGTTGTCTGATCAGGTCCGCCTGCTCGGCAATGGCTTCCTTGACCAGGTCACCGATGGACAACAGGCCGACCAGCTTGCCGTTTTCCACCACGGGCAAATGCCGCAGGTGTTTCTCGGTCATGATGCTCAGGCAGGTCTCGACGTTCTGGTGTGGATCGATCGTGATCACGGGCGAAACCATGATGTCGCTGACTTTCGTGCCCACCGAAGAGCGTCCGTGCAGGACCATTTTGCGCGCATAGTCACGCTCGCTGATGATGCCCAGCACTTCATCGTTCTTGACCACCAGCAAGGCACCGACATTTTTCTCGGCCATGCGCATCAAGGCCTGCAAGACCATGTCATCCGGGGAAATGGTGTGCACTTGCTGGTTTTTCTCGTCTTTTATCCGGAGCAACTGCGCGACGGTTTTCATGGGGAAGCCTCGGGTGTTGTTTTTGCGGGTGGTTCAAGAATCGTAGACCCAACGGCGCAGAGCAAGCGGTAAAGCGGCAGTCAGCCGTCCAAAACCGTCATGGATGGTGAAAATCCACTGATTTTATTGTGGCGCGCTGTCGTGGCGGGGGAGCTTGCTCCCGCTGGGCTGCGTAGCGGCCCTAAAAAAGCCATGACAACCCGGGGTGTCAGGCAGATACAGGGGGCCGCTGCGCGACCCAGCGGGAGCAAGCTCCCTCGCCACGACAGCAGATCCAAGCAGGTGAAGTCCTCTGGTCACAGGTAGAATGCGTAACACGCAAAATTCGAGGTTTCAGCGGTGGATCTACAGCAGGGCTTCGTCCTGACCCGGCATTGGCGCGATACCCCGGCGGGCACTGAAGTCGAGTTCTGGCTGGCGACGGATGCCGGTCCCCGGCGCCTGCGCCTGCCGGTGCAGACGTCGGTGGCGTTCGTACCGCAGATCCAGCGTGGCCAGGTCGAGGCGCTGTTGCAGGGCGAGAAGGATGTCGATTTGCGGCCCCTGGACCTGCTGGATTTCGAGCACCGCCCGGTGCTCGGCCTGTATTGCCGGCAACATGCGCAACTGATGCGGCTGGACACGACATTGCGGCGGGCGGGCGTGGATGTATTCGAGGCCGACGTCCGGCCGCCGGAACGCTACCTGATGGAGCGCTTTATCACCGCACCGGTCTGGTTCGGCGGCACGCCCTCAACCGAGGGCTTGTTCCTGGATGCCCAGATGAAACCCGCGCCCGACTATCGGCCACCGCTGCGGCTGGTGTCCCTGGACATCGAAACCACCGCCCAGGGAGATTTGTATTCGATTGCCCTGGAGGGCTGCGGCGAGCGCCAGGTCTATATGCTCGGGCCGCCCAATGGCGATGATCGCGAGGTGGATTTCCAGCTGGAATACTGCGAGTCCCGCGCGGCGCTGTTGAAGAAACTCAACGAGTGGTTCGCCCGCTTCGATCCCGACGCAATCATCGGCTGGAACCTGGTGCAGTTCGATCTGCGCGTGCTGCATGAACACGCCCGCCGCCTGGCCGTGCCGCTGCGTCTTGGCCGTGGCGGGGAAGAAATGCAATGGCGCGAGCACGGCGCGCGCAACAACCATTTTTTTGCCTCGGCGGCTGGCCGGTTGATCATCGATGGGATCGAGTCCTTGCGCTCGGCGACCTGGAGTTTTCCTTCGTTCAGCCTGGAAAACGTCGCCCAGACCCTGTTGGGCGAGGGCAAGTCCATCGACAACCCGTACCAGCGCATGGACGAAATCAACCGCATGTTCGCCGAGGATAAACCGGCCCTGGCTCGCTACAACCTCAAGGATTGCGAGTTGGTCACGCGCATCTTCGCCAAGACCGAGCTGCTCAAGTTCCTGCTGGAACGGGCCAGCGTCACCGGCCTGCCGGCGGATCGCAGCGGCGGCTCGGTGGCGGCGTTCACGCATCTGTACATGCCGCTGATGCATCGCCAGGGTTTCGTCGCGCCGAACCTCGGCCAGCGCCCGCCGGAGGCCAGCCCTGGCGGGTTTGTGATGGATTCCCAGCCGGGGCTCTACGAATCGGTGTTGGTGCTGGACTACAAGAGCCTGTATCCGTCGATCATCCGCACCTTTCTCATCGACCCGGTGGGCTTGATCGAAGGCCTGCGCCACCCGGACGACACCGAGTCGGTGCCAGGTTTTCGCGGGGCGCGGTTCTCGCGCACCCGGCACTGCCTGCCGGCCATCGTGGCGCGGGTTGCCGACGGCCGGGAAACCGCCAAGCGCGAACACAACGCGCCGCTGTCCCAGGCACTGAAAATCATCATGAACGCGTTCTACGGCGTGCTTGGCTCCAGTGGCTGTCGTTTCTTCGATTCGCGCCTGGCGTCGTCCATCACCTTGCGCGGCCACCAGATCATGCAGCGTACCCGGCAACTGATCGAAGCGCGGGGCCATGTGGTGATCTATGGCGATACCGATTCGACCTTCGTCTGGTTACGCCGCCCCCACGGCCTGGAAGAAGCCGCGACGATCGGCCGGGAGCTGGTCGCTCACGTCAACCAATGGTGGCGTGATCACGTACGAGAAGAGTTCGAACTGGAAAGCGCGCTGGAGCTGCAATTCGAAACCCACTTCAAGCGTTTCCTGATGCCGACCATCCGCGGCGCGGAGGAGGGCAGCAAGAAGCGCTACGCCGGTTTGGTGACCCGTGCCGACGGCAGCGATGAAATCATCTACAAGGGCCTGGAGACCGTGCGCACCGACTGGTCGCCCCTGGCCCGGCAGTTCCAGCAGGAACTGTATGGACGGATCTTCCATCGCCAGCCCTATCAGGATTACGTTCGCGATTATGTCCAGCAGACCCTGGCCGGCGCGTTCGACGAACGCCTGGTCTACCGCAAGCGCTTGCGTCGTCCGCTGGACGACTACGAGCGCAACGTGCCGCCACATGTGCGGGCCGCGCGGCTGGCCGACGAGTTCAACGAGCGCCAGGGCCGGCCACGGCAATACCAGAATGGGGGCTGGATCAGCTACGTCATCACCGTCGCCGGCCCCGAGCCGCTGGAAATCCGTAGCGCGCCGATTGACTATGACCACTACGTGACGAAGCAGCTGCAGCCGGTGGCGGATGCGATCCTGCCGTTTGTGGATGATGATTTTTCAACGTTGATCGGTGGACAGATGGGGTTGTTCTAGATTCACACCTAACCATTGTGGCGAGGGGATTTAGCGAAACGTCGCACCGCCCCGCTCGAGTGCGCAGCGCTCGCAAGTTTTTGGGGCCGCTACGCAGCCCAGCGGGGATAAATCCCCTCGCCACAGGTAATGCGCATCCCTTGATGGAAACTAAACCATCGCCAACCGCTGCTTGCCCTGTGGCTGCGGGAACACCAGGTCCAATGCCGCCAGATCCTGAGGCTCAAGCTGCAGATTCGCCGCTTCGGCGTTCAGGCGCACGTGTTCAGCTTGCACGGCCTTGGGGATGGCAATGACATTGTCCCGGCGCAGCAGCCAGGCGAGGGCGATCTGTGCCGGCGTCGCGCGGTGGCGTTCGGCGATTTGTTGCAGGGTGTGGTCCTTGAGCAAATGCCCGCCCTGGCCGACCGGACAATAGGCCATGACCGGCATGCGCTGATGCTGGCTCCAGGGCAGCAGGTCGAATTCGATGCCGCGTTCTTGCAGGTTGTACAACACTTGATTGGTAGCGCAGACCGGCGAGGCCAGCTCCTCCAGATCGTCGACGTCAAAGTTCGACACGCCCCAGCGGCCGATCTTGCCTTCTTCGCGCAGGCGCTCAAACGCTTCGACGGTTTCCTCCAGTGGGTACTGGCCGCGCCAGTGCAGCAAATAGAGGTCGATATAATCGGTGTCGAGGCGCCGCAAGCTGCGCTCGCAGGCCAACGGAATGCCTTTGCGGCTGGCATTGTGCGGGTAGACCTTGCTCACCAGGAACACCTGGTCGCGTAGCCCGGTGATCGCTTCGCCAACGACCTGCTCGGCGCCGCCCTCGGCATACATTTCGGCCGTGTCGATCAGGCTCATGCCCAGTTCGATGCCCAGGCGCAGGGCAGCTACTTCTTTCTTGTGATGGGACGGTTCCTCACCCATCCGCCAGGTGCCCTGGCCGATTACCGGTACGGATACGCCGGCCAATTCCACAGTTCTCATGCACATCTCCTGTCGTGCTGGTCGATACAGCGTGTGGCAGCAGGATAGACCAGGCGTTCCAACCTTGATCGTTCCCGCGCATAAGGCGGGAACGATCGGTGGGTGGCAGGATTACTCGGCCGAGAACTTCAGCACCATGGTCTGGGTGTAGGTCTGGCCCGGATCAAGTCGCGTGGTAGGGAAGGACGGCTGGTTTGGCGAATCGGGATAATGCTGGGTTTCCAGGGTAAACGCGCTCCAGTGCGGGTAGACCTTGCCTTGCTTGCCCTTGATCGTGCCGTCGAGGAAGTTGCTGGTGTAGAACTGCACGCCCGGCTCGCTGGTGTAGAGCTGCAGGCGCCGGCCCGACTGCGGATCCAGGACGTCGGCGGCGAGTTTGCTCACGTCGCCCTTGGCGTCGAGGACCCAGTTGAAATCGAAGCCGCCTTGTTTCGGTTCGGCAAATTTCAGCTGCGGATGATCAGCCTTGATATGCGTGCCAATGGGCGTGGGCTTGGTGAAATCCATCGGGGTGCCGGCTACTGGCGCCAGCTCGCCGGTGGGGATCAGCTTGGCGGTCACCGGTGTGTAGCGGGACGCATGCAGCGTCGCGACTTGCTTGAGGATGTCGCCATTACCGGCGCCGGCCAGGTTGAAATAGCTGTGGTTGGTCAGGTTCAGCACGGTCGGTTTGTCGGTGGTGGCCTTGTAGTCGATGCGCAATTCGTTCTGGTCGTTGAGGCTGTAGGTGACGTCGGTCTTCAGGTTGCCGGGAAAGCCCATTTCATCGTCCGCCGACACATACGTCAGGGTTACGCCTACCGAGTCTTTGCCATTGCTCGGCTCGGCCTTCCAGACACGCTTGTCGAAGCCTTGCGGCCCGCCGTGCAGGGAATTGTCCTTGTCGTTCTGCGGCACCTGGTAGCGTTTGCCATCCAGCTCGAACGCACCGCCGGCCAGACGGTTGCCGAAGCGACCGATGGTCGCGCCGAAATACACGTTGCCGTTCTTCTGGTAGCCCTGCACATCGTCGAAGCCGAGCACGATGTCGGCAGTCATGCCGTTTTTGTCCGGCACGATCAGTGACTGGAGGATCCCGCCGTAAGTGATGACGGTCGCCTCGACGCCGTGGCTGTTGCGCAGTACGTATTTTTCAACCGGCGTGCCGTCGTTGGTCTTGCCGAAGGCAACGCGTTCATTGGTCAGGCCGGCGGCCTGGGCAGAGGTGGCAATCATCAGAGAGACTCCGAGGGCCGTGAGCAGATGTCTGGATTCAAGCATGGTGTGACCTTCCTTTCCTGTTGTTTTGTTGTTGTTTTTAACGTGGTCGAGTCCGTTATCTGTCGGACAGCGATGAAGGTTTTTCTGTTCAGTAGTCTTTCTATTTGAGGGTGGAGAAGGGATTTATAGCTATAAATCGAGATTTATCAATTAAAAAGTAAGACTAATTGAGCGAGACGAGCCTTGGCCAAACGTGCACTTTCACGGCCGCTACCGCACTTTTACGGTTTTTGCCGCTCTATCCATGGCCAGGAAACGGCGATTCCCCACCGCTTCCCCATGCCCAGACCGAGATTCGATGGCCGCTGTCTTACATTCCGTGAGGGTCTTGCCACGTCGCTGCGGCTTGCTGCTGGCGAGCCTGTTGCTGATGCTCAGCGGCGGATGCAGCCATCAGCAAGGCCAGGACATGGTTACCCAGTTCAGCAATGCCAGGCCCCAGGAGTTCTTGCAGACCAGCGTCGACCGCATGGCCACGCTGTCGATGCATGACAACCTGCAGAGCCTTTACCTGCTGATGCACAAGCTCTACCTGCGCAACCCGGAAGAACTGCGTAAATCCGGCTTTCTCGATGCCCGTATCGCCGTGAAACAGGTGCGCGAGGCGATTGAACAGCAGCAACCCTTGCCGGCCCTGGGCAACAGGAAGGACCTGGCAGCGCTGAGCTACGCGATGAGTCCCGAGTTTCTCGGCGACCGGGTCGGAGCGTTCATCTATGCCATTGGCAGCATGCTGGTGACGGCTCACGGCAACCGTCTCGAGTTCTACATGACCGACACCATTGATCCGCGCTTCGTCAGCAACGCGGCGCGCAACATCGAGAAAGCCACGTGGCTATTGGGCCAGCGGCAGAACAAGGACGGCACGCCGATGCTGTTCTCCAATGAAATCTCGGAGGAGGGCAGCAACCTGAGCTTTGCCGTGGAGTTCGGGAAGATCGTCGCGCGCCTCGACCTGCTGACCCAGATGCTGGACGAGCGCTATCGGCGAATCGGCTTGAATTATGCGCAGAGTCTGTTGTTTCTCAATTTCCTGCCTGTTCAGTAGCTGCGTCGTGCAAATGGAATAAACATAGATCACATCGATATAGGGAGTTATAAGAAAAATCGCTATGCTCGCGGCCAGATTTTTCATGCGGTCGCGCTGAGACGGGTTTGATGGATTTCGGTAATGTCGGTTTAGTCGTAGCGGGACTGGTGGTCGGTTTCATCGTCGGGATGACCGGCGTCGGCGGCGGATCGCTGATGACGCCCATTTTGTTGTGGTTCGGCATCAACCCCGCGACGGCGGTGGGGACTGACCTGCTGTACGCGGCCATTACCAAATCCGGCGGCGTTCTGGTCCATGCGAAAAACCGCAATATCGACTGGGCCATCACCGGTTGGCTGACTTTGGGCAGTGTGCCGGCGGTTGGGCTGACCCTGTGGTTTCTCAGCAGCCTGAACAGTTCTCCCGACGCGATGAACGCGGTCATCAAGCAAGCCCTGGGCTTTTTGCTGTTCGCCACCGCCCTGGCAATCCTGTTCAAGAAGCGCCTGCTGCAGTTTGCCCATGACCGCGCCGGCGGCCATTACAACCCCAGTGGCTCGCGGCTCAACCTGCTGACTGTCATCACCGGCCTGGTGCTGGGCACGATGGTCGCATTGACTTCCATCGGCGCCGGCGCCCTGGGCACCGTCGCGCTGTTCATCCTTTATCCGTTCCTGGTCACCAAGCGCCTGGTCGGCACCGAAATCGCCCATGCCGTGCCGTTGACCCTGGTCGCGGGCCTTGGCCACGCAAGCATGGGCAACATGGACTGGCACATCCTCGGCTTTCTGCTGATTGGTTCGTTGCCGGGCATCTATCTGGGCAGCCACTTGTCGGGACGCATTTCCGACGAGCTCCTGCGCCCTTGCCTGGCGGTGATGTTGGCCATGATCGGTTTCAAACTCGCGTTCTGATTTGGTCGGAGTCATGGCTGCCTCGGCATAGTCATACCTGTAAACCAGGTACTGATGAGGCCTCGATCCATGAACAGCCCAGCCAGAGATCTGCTGCAACGCCTGCGCCGTCGTCGCGCCGAACCGCGCACCGATATCGCCGACATCCTGCGCCGTCACGCCGAACCGCTGCCTGCCGAGGACAGCCCGAGCTTTGGCGAAATGTTTGATCGCTTCGCCGACGCCAAGGTCGTGCTGATCGGCGAAGCCAGCCACGGCACCCATGATTTCTACCGCACCCGCGCTGCGATCAGCCGGCACCTGATCGAGAATCACGGCTTCGGCATTGTTGCCGTCGAAGCGGACTGGCCCGACGCTGGACAAATCGACCGCTGCGTGCGCGACCTGGGGCCCTCGGCCTGGAAGCAGCAGGCATTCGCCCGATTTCCCAGCTGGATGTGGCGCAACACCGACGTCCAGGACTTTGTACGTTGGTTGCGCCGCTACAACCTCGGCCAGCCTGACGCTCGCCGCGTGGAGTTTCGCGGCTTGGACGTCTATAGTCTGCGCCACTCCATTGACGAGGTGCTCGATTACCTCGACAAGAGCCATCCCCACCTGGCCCGTGACGCCCGCCATCGTTATGGCTGTCTGACGCCCTGGCACGACGACCCGGCGCTGTATGGCCATTTCACCGAGCGCGGCAACCTGGCGACATGCGAAGACGCCGTGGTCGAACAGCTCAACACGCTGCTCGCCGAGCGCCTTGATCCGTTGATCGAGGATGACGAGGGCTTCTTCAGCGCGGTGCAGAACGCCCGGGTCGTACGCGCCGCCGAACAGTACTACCGCGCCATGTATCGCGGCGGCAAGTCATCCTGGAACCTGCGCGACCGGCACATGTTCGACACCTTGCAAAGCCTGCTGGAGCATCGCGGGCCCGATGCGAAAGCGATCGTCTGGGCGCATAACTCCCACATCGGCAACGCTGCCGCGACACGAATGGGCTGGGAGGGTGAGTTCAACATCGGCCAGTTGTGTCGAATGGCCTATGGCCGTGGCGCGGTGCTGCTGGGCATGGGGACCGACCGTGGCAGCGTGGCGGCGGCCGACGATTGGGACGCGCCGATGAAAATCAAGCAGGTGGTGCCGGCGCTGGCCGGCAGTTGGGAGCGGGAGTTTTTGCTCGCGGGTGTGCGCGCATCGCTTACGGACTGGCGGACCGACCCGGACGAAGCGCTGTTGGAGGTGCTGTCCGAGCCGCTGCTCGAACGCGCGATCGGAGTGATCTACCGCCCTGAAACCGAACGCCAGAGTCATTATTTCGAAGCGGTACTGGCCGAGCAGTTCGACGCCTGGCTCTGGTTCGAGCAGACCGAAGCCGTCACGCCGTTGCCCACGCCGCACACGCTGGAGCGCGAGGAAGACACCTTCCCGTTTGGCCTCTGAAGCAGGTCTGCCGTGGTTGCGCTATGGGTCCGTTGGCCTAAGCTTCAGGCAGGCAATAGCGGTATCGGGCGACTCTCGCGGAACAATCGCCGCCATGTGCAATCAGTACAGCGTAATTATCAAAAGGAGAGGCGCATGCTTATTCGGTCGTTGACCTTCGCTACCTTGCTGGCCATCGCCGGCCCGTTGTTCGCCGCCGATGGCGACTCACCCCTGGTAGCGGAGGTGGGCAAGTCCCGGCCTGTGATTGTCATTGCGCCCAGTTCTGTCGATCCTGCGTGGGTCAGCCTGAAGAAAGCCTTGGACGAACCGGCGGGCAAGCAGGGTTTTTCGGAGCGCAACATGGTGCTCTATACCGTGCTCAATACCATCGGCCAGCGTGATGGCAAGGACCTCGACCCGCAAAGCACCATGGCGTTGATCCGTTCCCTCAAGCTGGGAGCGGGAGCGCAGACCAAGATCATCCTGGTGGGCAAGGACGGGGAAAAGAAGCTTGAGCATTCCGGCGCGATCGAACTGAAGCAACTGTTCGATACCGTCGACAAGCTGCCCGAGGCGGAAAAACAAGCCACGGCGCCCACCCCACCGCCAGCGCCGGAACCCGAGCCGGCCAAGGACGCCAAAGGCACCAAGCCGGGCAAGGCGACCAAGCCTGCGGCTGCGCCGAAACCGTTGGATGACTGATTCCCGAAAGCAACGATACCCCTGTGGCGAGGGAGCTTGCTCCCGCTGGGCTGCGTAGCAGCCCTATGCTTTTTCCGGGCTCATCGTCTGACAGATTTGGGCCGCTTCGCGACCCAGCGGGAGCAAGCTCCCTCGCCACAAAAGCACCTCATCGCGCTTCTAATGCCATCAGGATCTGGTGCGCGGCTCTCACGCGTTCTTCAATCGGGTAGTTCTTGTTCGCCAGCATCACGATTCCCAAGTCCTCTCCAGCGACGAACGCTGCGTATGCGCCGAAACCGTTAGTCGAACCTGTCTTGTTGATCCAGGCGCCGTCGGGCGTGGGGAGCGGTGGGGTGAGCGGCTCGGCCTTTTGCGGCGTCAAAGCCATCTGTGGACTGTTGCCGGCGAGCAACCCATCGAGGGTGAGCGGAGGTAGGTAGAACTCCCAGCCCAGCCCCTGATGCATCCCTCCAACCTTGTAGAAACCTGTGTGTGTCGTAGCAACGGCTCGCTGCAGATCCGCGTCCAGTTTCCCGGGTTGCAGATTGACCTCGACAAACCGGATCAGGTCCGCTGAGCTGATCTTCACCCCGTAGGCTTCGGAGGCCAGCGCGCCAGGCCCGACCCGCACAGGCTTGCCATCCTTGGCGTAGCCTTGGGCGTAGGTTGCCATTTGATTGTGTGGCACTTGTACGTAGCTGTGCTTGAGACCCAGCCCGGGCATCAGCGTCTGTTCCATCACTTCATCAAACGGTCGACCCAGGCTGCGGGCCGCCAGGAAGCCGAACAAGCCGATGCTCGGGTTCGAATAGAGCCGCTGGGTGCCGGCCGGGTAGAGCGGTTTCCAGGATTTGTAGTAGCCGAACATCCGGTCGGGATGGTCGGCATCGTCGGGAAACTGCAACGGCAGGCCGCCCGCGCTATAGGTGGCGAGATCGAGCAGGCGGGCGTTTTCAAGGGCACTGCCGCGCAGTTCGGGGGCATAGCGCCCGGCAAGGTCTGACAGCTGCAGTTTGCCCTGGGCCTGGGCGTAGGCGCCGAGTGTCGCGGTAAAGGTCTTGCTGATCGAGCCGACTTCGAACAGGGTCTGCTCGGTGACGGCTTTTCTGGTGTCTTTGGAGGCAACGCCATAATTGAAGAACCGGCGTTGGCCGTTGTGCGTGATCGCCACGGCCATGCCCGCGATGTCCTGCTCTTTCATCAAGGGTTGGATAACGGCATTGACCGTGTCTTCAATGCGCTCCTGGGCGAAGCCCGGGGTCGTCCCGCAGGCCAGGGCAAAAGTCCCGGCGAGTATCGATTTGGCAATGTGCATCTGGACCGCTCTCGTTAGCCTTCCTTGAGGGCGGTCAATCTAGGACGTTTTCCGCTGTCGGGCAATCCGAGGCTATCGAGTAGAGGCCAGGTTCAGAGTGGTCCCACAAGGATGCGGGAGCATTCCTACAAAAAGCCCGGCGGCCTGACGCGACCGGCCTCAAGCCAAACCACACAAAGCGGCGGCCGCCGGGTAAACTCGCGGCTCTTTCCAAAGGAGTTCCCATGAGTTACTACCAGCCCGGCATTCTCGCCACCCCTGTTCCGCCTCAGGCCCGTCATCTGTTTTTTGCCCTGGAATCGGTCGAGGCACTGCCGGCTGCGATCGACAAGCTGTTGCTGCAACTGGATGGCCGCGTGGTAGTCGGCTTTGGCGAGTCGCTGGTCCAGGCGCTGGGCGCCAAGGTCGAAGGCTTGCGCGCGTTCCCGGCGCTGGCGGGCGTCGGCGTGGACAACCCGTCGACCCAGCACGCGCTCTGGTGCTGGCTGCACGGCGAGGACCGGGGCGAGCTGATGCACCGCAGTCGCGCCATCGAAGCGGCATTGGCGCCGGCACTGCGTCTGGTGCAGATGAACGAAACCTTTCGGCACATGACCGGCCACGACCTGACCGGCTACGAAGATGGCACCGAAAACCCTCACAACGAAGCGGCCGTGGCCGCCGCCCTGGCCCAGGGCAACGACGGGCTGCGCGGTGGCAGTTTTGCTGCGATCCAGCAATGGCAGCATGACCTGGACGGTTTCGCCGCGATGCAGCCCCATGAGCGAGACAACATCATGGGCCGGCGTCTGAGCGATAACGAAGAGCTCGAAGATGCGCCTGAGTCTGCCCACGTCAAGCGCACGGCCCAGGAAAGCTTTGCTCCGGAGGCTTTTGTCGTACGCCGTTCCATGCCCTGGATCGAAGGTGACCGCGCTGGCCTGATGTTCCTGGCGTTCGGTTTTTCCCTGGACGCCTTCGAGGCGCAATTGCGGCGCATGAGCGGTCTGGAGGACGGTATTACCGATGGCCTGTATCGCATGAGTCGGCCGATTACCGGTGGTTACTACTGGTGCCCGCCGCAGTTGGACGGGCGCCTGGACCTGCGGGCTCTCGCCCGCTAAGCAGCGTCCCGCCCCGGCAGGCCGGTCGCGTTGTGCAAATCGTCGAGTCAACGCTATCCTTGGGCCCGACGTATTTGCCTGGAAACGGGAGAGCAAGCGTGGATAAAGTCATCGTCATCACCGGTGGCGGGCGTGGGATCGGGGCGGCCACGGCGTTGTTGGCGGCCGACCTGGGCTATCGGATCTGCATCAACTACCAGTCGGATGAAAACGCCGCCCAGGATGTGCTCGCCCAGATCCGTGCCAAGGGCGCGCAGGCCATTGCGGTGCGGGCCGACGTGAGCATCGAGGACGAAGTGGTCGGCCTGTTCAACCGCGTGGACACCGAGCTGGGCCGCGTCACCGCCCTGGTGAACAACGCCGGTACGGTTGCCCATAAATCCCGACTCGATGAAATGTCCGAGTTCCGCATGCTCAAGATCCTGAAGACCAACGTGCTCGGGCCGATGTTGTGCGCCAAGCAGGCGGTGCTGCGCATGTCGCCCCGGCATGGCGGGCAGGGCGGCAGCATCGTCAACGTTTCCTCGGTTGCCGCCCGCTTGGGCGCACCGGGTGAATATGTCGACTACGCGGCCTCCAAAGGCGCATTGGACACCTTCACCGTCGGCCTTTCCAAGGAGGTCGCTGGCGAAGGTATTCGCGTCAATGCGGTCCGCCCGGGCTACATCTACACCGATTTCCATGCCCTCAGCGGCGATCCGGAGCGGGTCAGCAAGCTGGAATCGGCGATCCCCATGGCCCGGGGCGGACGTCCGGACGAAGTGGCCGAGGCGATTATCTGGCTGCTGTCGGACAAGGCTTCGTATGCGACCGGGACGTTTGTGGAGCTGGGGGGCGGGCGCTGATCCTGGATGCCTGTTCCGGCGCCATCGCGAGCAAGCTCGCTCCCACATTGGAATGCGATCCCCTGTGGGAGCGAGCCTGCTCGCGAAGGCAATCCCAAAGGCTACATCGCACTCAGAACGATCGGATAATCCGCCCCAACGTCTCCATGGCCTTTTCCGACACATCGGTCCAGGGCCCGCCATAGTTCAGGCGAATACAGTTCCTGAAGCGCCGGGTCGCTGAGAAGATCGGCCCCGGTGCGATACTGATGCCTTGCGCCAGAGCCATCTGGAATAGTTTCAGCGAATCAATCTGCTCCGGCAGCTCCAGCCACAAGAAGTACCCACCCGCCGGCTGGCTCACCCGAGTCTGCGCCGGAAAATACCGGGCTATGGCGGCGAGCATGGCGCTTTGCTGTTCTTCCAGGGCGTAGCGCAACTTGCGCAGGTGACGGTCGTAGCCGCCATGCTGCAGGTAATCGGCGATCGCGGCCTGGGCCGGCATCGAGGCGCACAGTGAAGTCATCAGCTTGAGTCGCTCGATCTTCCGGGCGTAGCGCCCGGCGGCGACCCAGCCGATGCGGTAGCCCGGGGCCAGGCTCTTGGCGAATGAGCCGCAGTGCATCACCAGGCCTTCGGTGTCGAACGCTTTCGCCGGCTTGGGAGCCTGCTGGCCGTAGTAGAGTTCGGCATAGACATCATCCTCGATCAACGGCACCTGGTAGCGACGCAACAGTTCGACCAGGGCTTGTTTTCGCGCTTCGGGCATGGTCGCGCCAATCGGGTTCTGGAAGCTGGTCATGCACCAGCAGGCCTTGACCGGATGGCGCGCCAACGTCTGTTCCAGCACATCGAGATCAATGCCGTCGCGTGGGTGGACGGGGATTTCCACCGCCTTGAGTTTCAGCCGTTCGAGCACTTGCAGGCTGGCATAGAAGGCGGGCGCCTCGATTGCCACCAGGTCGCCCGGCTCGGTCACGGCTTGCAGGCACAGGTTCAATGCTTCCAGGGCGCCGTTGGTGACGAGCAGTTCCTCCATGGGCAGCATCAGCCCGCCGACCATATAGCGCAGGGCGATCTGGCGGCGCAGTTGAGGGTTGCCCGGCGACATGTCGGTGACCACTACGCGAGGATCCATGTCCCGCGTGGCGCTGGACAACGAGCGGGACAGGCGTTGCAGGGGAAACAGCGTCGGGCTGGGGAATGCCGAGCCGAACGGTACGGTCGTCGGATCCTTGATCGAGTCGAGCACCGAAAATACCAGTTCGCTGACGTCGACCTCGGTGGACTCGTGGACCTGGCTGCTGGCGACCGGCTCGCAGAACGGGCTCGGCGCGTGATGATTGACGAAGTAGCCGGAGCGCGGCCGGGCACGGATCAGACCACGTCGCTCCAGCAGGTAATAGGCCTGGAACACGGTTGACGGACTGACGCCGTAGGTCTGGCTGGCGTAGCGCACCGACGGCACCCGTTGGCCCGGCCCGAGCATGCCGGAGCGGATCAGTTCGGCGATATCGTCGGCAAATTTTTCGTAGCGTTTCATGGCAGGCCCGGTTTGGAATAACGCGTGGTTCGCGTTTTTAAATGTGGGAGCGAGCTTGCTCGCGATGAGGCCTGCACATTCAACGCTGAGGTCGTCTGGCGTTCCGCCATCGCGATCACAAGGCACATCTTAAGGCTTCATCGATTCATCGGTGCTACAAAACGGCTTTTTGCTTCGCTGTAAATATCGGGCTCATCACTGTCGGCGACCTTGAATGTCAGTTCCTGGGACCCGCTCCGGGGCCGTTCGCTGAGCATCGCCACCGACACCGGCACGTCAACGATTTCTCCGGGTGCCAGGCTCAGCTGCGTCCTGCCTTGCAGGACGAAACCAGCGCCGTCCGACAGCGATAATTGATACGCCTGGCGTTGCTGGGTCTTGTTGATGATCTTCAGGCTGTAGATGTTTTCGATCTGGCCCTGGCTGTTCTCACGGAACAGGCCACGGTCCTTGCTCACATCCAGCGACACCATTGGCCGCTCCACCAGTGCCAGGGCCAGCGCAGCGATCATGACCATCAATACCGCCGTGTAGCCGACCAGCCGTGGTCTCAGCAGGTGAGTCTTGCCGCCTTGCAGCTGACGTTCGGAGGTGTATTTGATCAGGCCACGGGCGTAGCCCATCTTGTCCATGACCGAATCGCAGGCGTCGATGCAGGCCGCACAGCCGATGCATTCCATTTGCAGACCGTCGCGAATATCGATGCCGGTCGGGCAGACCTGTACGCACATCTGGCAGTCAATGCAGTCGCCCAGCCCGATATTGGCCGGGATCGCATCGCGTTTGCGCGGGCCGCGAATTTCGCCACGGGCCATGTCGTAGGAAATGGTCAATGTGTCTTTATCGAACATCACGCTCTGGAACCGCGCATAAGGGCACATGTGCATGCACACGGCTTCGCGCAGCCAGCCGGCGTTGAGGTAGGTCGCCCCGGTGAAAAAAACCACCCAGAACAGACTGACGCCAGCCATTTGCAGGGTCAGCAGCTCTTCCGCCAGCGGCCGGATCGGGGTGAAGTAGCCTACGAACGTCAGGCCGGTGATCAGGCTGATGGCCAGCCACAACGTATGTTTGGCCGAGCGTCGCAGTAGTTTGTTCACGCCCCACGGCGCGGCTTGCAGCTTGATCCGCTGGTTGCGCTCACCTTCGGTGATCTTCTCGACCCACATGAAGATCCAGGTCCATGAGCTCTGAGGACAGGTGTAGCCGCACCACACGCGCCCGGCGAACACGGTAATCGCAAACAGGCCGAACGCGGCAATGATCAACAACGCCGAGAGCAGGATGAAGTCCTGGGGCCAGAAGGTCGCGCCGAAAATGTGGAATTTGCTTTCGGAAAGATCCCAGAGCACTGCCTGGCGACCGTTCCAGTCCAGCCACACCGTGCCGAAGAACAGCAGGAACAGGACGCCGGCACCGCTGATACGCAGGGTACGAAACAAACCGCTGAAGCTGCGGGTGTGGATCAGGTTGTCGGTAGTCCTGGACCTGATCCTAGTGGGTGCGGGGTCGAAGGTCTGTATCAACTGGGCGGGGATTCTTTCGCTCATGGTCGTTCGCTCATCAGCCGCTATCTGGCCGGAGCACTATGACCATCGAACTGTTTGCATAACAGACTCAGGTAGCTTGATAAAAACCGGATCAGATGCCGCACGGCCCCGGCCCTGCGACACTTTGATGCACCCGGCGATGACCGAACAACCTCAACGGCAAGAGAGCAAGCTCCCTTGCCGTTGAGGATTCAAACCACCGAGTCGCTGTCAGTCGCCTTGAGGTTTTGCCGTCCGTCAATCGCTCCGGCCACGGTCAGGGCATCCACTTCCGCCTCGGTCAGGTAGACCCGCCCGCCATTGAGCTCCACGGCTGACATGGCCTTGTCCGGGTCGGTAATGACCGTCAACTCGCTCGCCGGTCGCTGTTCCGGGCCGTTGGGGGTGTCGAAGTGGCAGGTCCGGTTGTCATCGATTCGTACAGTCATGCTGATGCTCCTTCCTTCAATGTCTGAACGTTAGGTGGCGTGCCGCCGGCAGGGTTCGTTGCGGCTGATCAGCGGTCGGTCGCACGTCTCGCATCGCTTGTGGTCCATCATTTATCGAGTGAAGAGAGGAAGGTCCATGGAATCGTGGTGGGATGAAGTCTGGATAACCCTGCAAGCTGAATTCGCCGACATCACCGATACCGAGCAAATGACGCGGGTGACGGTGCGCCTGGTAATGGCTGCACTGCTGGGGGGCATCCTCGGGTTCGAGCGTGAGCACAAGGGCAAGGCCGCCGGCGTGCGCACCCATATGCTGGTGGCCCTGGGCGCTGCGCTGTTCGTGCTGGTGCCGCAAATGTCCGGCTCCCAGGCCGACGCGATGAGCCGGGTGATCCAGGGCGTCGTCGCCGGCATCGGCTTCCTCGGCGCCGGCACCATCCTGAAAAACGACAATGGCGACGAAAGCCACGTAAAAGGCCTGACCACCGCCGCCGGCCTGTGGATGACCGCCGCCATCGGCGTTGCCGCCGGATTGGGCCGGGAAGCGACAGCGGTGCTCAGTACGGTGCTGGCGCTGGCGATTTTCAGTGTGATGCCGATGATTGTTCGCGCGCTGGAAAAAGAGCCTAAGTAACAACTGGGGTTTTAATTACGGCTGCCCTCGGAACCAGGTAGCGGTTTGAGGGCAGAGCATCGATATCGCTTCTGGTGATACGTTCTCCCAGTTGCAGATCCTTCGGCGATTTCAATATTGCGGGGGAATCACTGCGTGCGAAGCCTTTATCTTGACTAACGGCATTCGCGCTGTCGAAATTTAACAGCTCGTAGTTATAAAGACTTAGTTTCATGATTGGTTCTCAGGCGGGTCTTTGGCAATCCTGTTGTTAAAAGACCCGGGCGTGTGCCTGTTTAGTATTTATCCCTGACGGATGTAATGGGCTTATCACCTGCACAGCCTGCGTAGCATAAGAAGCCTACACTTCCCGTATATGGTGTACTGCCAAAATCGTCAGTGAAGGAAAATATTACTTCGCCCAGCTTTTGGGTTTTCTTGTTAGTCAGTTTCATGTTGAGCGCCTCTTTCCTTGATTAAAGCAGCCAACGAAATATTGGATGCTCAATATTTAAAGGAAGGGTCGTTATATTGCAATTTCGATTTTTTTATCTTGTAGGACGGATCCTTCATGCTCATGAGAAATTTCTGATGAGCTTTTGTGGCAAATATTGGGAGGCGAAAGGCGAAGGAGGGGAAATAAAAACGTATGGCTATGGTTTTTTTATGAAGATACAAGCAATTGCACTCTCTTGATGTTTCAACTTGTGCGTCTATTACTTGAATTTCAGGTAGGAAAATTCTTACTTGTGAAACATTATTTTTTTACGTGATGAATTAGGCGAGGCGACGAACGGTCATGGGGCCGCGAGACGACACGGCGTTCGCCTCTCGCCGATGGATAGCTAAGCTAATTTGTCAAACCCGCTCCGGCGGCGCCTCGCTCGGCGGATCGCCCAAAGGCGGTTGCGGGTCCAGCGGTGGGTCTTTCTCTGGAATCGGCTCGGGATCCGGACCGGGTGGCGGCAGGGTCGGGTCGTCGATGTTCGGATCGGGTGTTTCGGCCGGGATGGGAATGGTCATTCGATCGGGCCTCCGGGGGTGGATGTGGCTTGAGTCGTGCTTGTCTGGTTGACCATGGCCCGACGGGTTTGATTCCCCGGCGCCGGCCAGTAAATCGCGCTGAACTTTTGGTCGCCGGTCCGGTTCGGAGCTTAAGTGAGTTAAATCAGGGACCCATTGGGCCTTTACCGCCACAAGCGCGTCCATGGGGCGTAGAAGGAGCGATGCTCGATGACTGCCGAACAGCCGACCGACCTGGTGTACAACCCGCATCTGCCGTTGTCCCAGGCCTTGTTATTGCCACGTATTGCGATTGAAAACACCATGCCGGTGATCGATGGCGGGCAGTTTGCCGCCAAGGCCCTGGCGGGACAGGACGTGACGGTGACCAGCAAGGTGTTTGCCGATGGCCACGATAAGTTGGCTGTGCGAATCCGCTGGCGTGCGCTGGAAGACGATATCTGGAACAGCGAAGTGATGACCGAGCTGGGCAACAACAGCTGGCGCGGTCAATTTAACGTACCGGCCGTCGGCCGCTACGTGTTTTGCATCGAGGCCTGGTTTGATCAGTTCGCCAGCTTCCGCTACGAGCTGGAAAAAAAATTCGCCGCCGGGGTCCCCATCAGCCTGGAGCTGCAGGAAGGGCGCAATCACGTGCAACAGGCTGCCGAGCGCAGCGATGGCGAATTGAGCGAACAGCTGGCCGAGTTGCACCAGCAGCTTTCGAGTCTGTTGCCGGAAGAACAGGTCGCCTTGTTCCTTGAACCACGCAGTGCGGACCTGATGTCGCTGGCCGACCATCGGCCTTACCTGAGCATCAGTCCCGAGTATCCGCTTGACGTGGAGCGTGAACGGGCCGAATTCGCCAGCTGGTATGAGCTGTTCCCCCGTTCAATCACCGATGATCCCAGCCGCCACGGCACGTTCAATGACGTGCATTCGCGCCTGGCGGTGATCCAGGACATGGGCTTCGACGTGCTGTACTTCCCGCCGATCCACCCGATCGGTCGCAGTTTCCGCAAAGGTCCGAACAACTCCCTGACCGCCGGTCCTGACGATCCGGGCAGCCCTTACGCCATTGGCAGCGAGGAGGGCGGGCACGAGGCGATTCACCCGCAGTTGGGCACTCGCGAGGATTTCCGCCGCCTGGTGGCCGCCGCAGCCGATCACGGCCTGGAAATCGCCCTCGACTTCGCCATCCAGTGTTCCCAGGACCACCCCTGGCTCAAGCAGCATCCGGGCTGGTTCAGCTGGCGGCCGGACGGCACGATCAAATACGCGGAGAATCCGCCGAAAAAATACCAGGACATCGTCAACGTCGATTTCTACGCCGCCGATGCGATACCGAGCCTGTGGACCGAACTGCGTGACATCGTGGTGGGCTGGGTCAACGAGGGCGTGAAGATATTCCGCGTCGACAATCCCCACACCAAGCCGTTGCCGTTCTGGCAGTGGCTGATCGCCGACGTGCGCGCGCAGTACCCAGAGGTGATGTTCCTGGCGGAAGCCTTCACCACGCCGGCGATGATGGCGCGGCTGGGCAAGGTCGGTTATTCCCAGAGCTACACCTATTTTACCTGGCGCAACACCAAGGCCGAACTGGCGACCTATTTCACTGAGCTCAATGAGTCGCCTTTGCGCGAATGCTACCGGCCGAATTTTTTCGTCAATACGCCGGATATCAACCCGGCGTTCCTCCATGAGTCGGGGCGCGCCGGTTTTCTGATTCGCGCCGCGCTGGCGACCATGGGGTCGGGCCTGTGGGGCATGTATTCGGGCTTCGAGCTTTGCGAATCAGCAGCGGTGCCAGGCAAGGAGGAATACCTCGATTCGGAGAAGTACGAAATCCGTCCAAGGGATTTCACCGCGCCGGGCAACATCATCGCCGAGATCGCCCAGCTCAACCGTATCCGCCGCCAGAACCCGGCGCTGCATACACACCTGGGCCTGAAGATCTATAACGCCTGGAACGACAACATCCTGTACTTCGGCAAGCGCACGCCGGATGGCAGCAATTTCATCCTGGTGGCGGTGAGCCTCGATCCGCACAACGTCCAGGAAGCCAATTTCGAGTTGCCGTTGTGGGAGATGGGCCTGCCGGACGATGCCCAGACCCAGGGCGAGGATTTGATGAACGGCCACCGCTGGACCTGGTACGGCAAGTACCAGTTCATGCGGATCGACCCGGCATACCAGCCGTTCGGGATCTGGCGGATCAGCGTGGCGTGAGGCGCGAGAACGGCTTTCGTGGCGAGGGAGCTTGCTCCCGCTCGGCTGCGCAGCAGTCGTGACCTCAGAGGGCCGCTACGCAGCCCAGCGGGAGCAAGCTCCCTCGCCACGTAGATATCGCCAGCCAGCCCAGCGGTTTTATCGAATTTTCAGGAGTTGCAAATGGCCAAGAAACCCCGGTCTGCCACCTTTATCAATGACCCGCTCTGGTACAAGGACGCGGTGATCTATCAGGTCCACGTCAAATCCTATTTCGACTCCAACAACGACGGGATCGGCGACTTTCCCGGGCTGATCGAGAAGCTCGACTACATTGCCGACCTGGGCGTCAACACCATCTGGCTGCTGCCGTTCTATCCTTCGCCCCGGCGCGATGACGGTTATGACATTGCAGAGTACCGTGGCGTCAGCCCCGACTACGGCACCATGGCCGATGCGCGGCGCTTCATTGCCGAGGCCCACAAGCGCAACCTGCGGGTCATCACCGAGCTGGTCATCAACCACACCTCGGACCAGCATCCCTGGTTCCAGCGCGCGCGCAAGGCCAAGAAGGGCTCGAAGGCGCGGGATTTCTACGTCTGGTCGGATGACGATCACAAGTACGACGGCACGCGGATCATTTTCCTCGATACCGAGAAGTCCAACTGGACCTGGGATCCGGTGGCCGGCCAGTACTTCTGGCACCGCTTCTATTCTCACCAGCCGGACCTCAACTTCGACAACCCGCAGGTCATCAAGGCCGTGCTGTCGGTGATGCGCTACTGGCTCGACATGGGCATCGATGGCCTGCGCCTGGACGCGATTCCGTACCTGATCGAGCGCGACGGCACCAACAACGAGAATCTGCCCGAGACCCATGATGTCCTCAAGTTGATCCGCGCCGAGATCGACGCCAATTACCCCGACCGCATGCTGCTGGCCGAGGCCAATCAGTGGCCGGAAGACACCCAGCTGTATTTTGGCGATGTCGACGCTCAAGGCCTCAATGGCGACGAATGCCACATGGCGTTCCACTTTCCGCTGATGCCGCGCATGTACATGGCGCTGGCCCAGGAGGATCGTTTCCCGATCACCGACATCCTGCGCCAGACGCCGGAAATTCCGGCCAATTGCCAATGGGCGATTTTCTTGCGCAACCACGATGAGCTGACCCTGGAAATGGTCACCGACAAGGAGCGCGACTACCTGTGGAATTACTACGCGGCCGATCGCCGGGCGCGGATCAACCTGGGCATTCGCCGTCGCCTGGCGCCGCTGATGGAGAGCGACCGTCGCCGCGTGGAATTGCTCAACAGTTTGCTGCTGTCGATGCCCGGTACGCCGACTTTGTATTACGGCGATGAAATCGGCATGGGCGACAACATCTACCTCGGTGACCGCGACGGCGTGCGCACGCCGATGCAGTGGTCCATCGACCGCAACGGCGGTTTCTCCCGCGCCGACCCGGCGAGTCTGGTGCTGCCGCCGATCATGGATCCACAGTACGGCTACCTCTCGGTGAACGTCGAGACCCAGGCCGGCGACCCGCATTCGCTGCTCAACTGGACCCGTCGGATGCTCGCGGTGCGCAAGCAGTCCAAGGCCTTCGGCCGGGGCACGCTGAAAATGCTGTCGCCGAGCAACCGCCGAATCCTTGCCTACACCCGTGAATACACCGGCCCGGATGGCAAGCATGAAATCATTCTCTGCGTGGCCAACGTTTCACGTAGCGCCCAGGCGGCGGAGCTGGACCTGTCGGCCTATGCCGGCATGGTCCCGGTGGAAATGCTCGGGGGTAATGCCTTCCCGCCCATCGGCCAGTTGAATTTCCTCCTGACCCTGGCACCGTACGGCTTCTACTGGTTCGCCCTGGCGGCGGAAAACCAGATGCCGAGCTGGCATGTGGAACCTGCCCAGAGCCTGCCGGACTTCACCACGCTGGTACTGAAAAAGCGCCTGGAAGAATTGCTTGAGGCGCCGTCACGCACGACGTTGGAGCAGAGCATTCTGCCAAGCTGGCTGCAGAACCGTCGCTGGTTCGCCGGCAAGGACAGCGCCATCGAGAAAGTCGACATCGTCTATGGCGTGCGCTTCGGTGATCCGCAACGGCCTGTGCTGTTGAGCGAAATCGACGTGACCAGCGCCGGTCAGACGTTGCGCTATCAACTGCCATTCGGTCTGTTGGCCGAGGACCAGGTGGGCCCGGCGCTGCCCCAGCAACTGGCCTTATCGCGGGTCCGCCGGGGGCGTCAGGTCGGGCTGATTACCGATGCGTTCACCCTGGAGAGCTTCGTGCGAGCCGTGATGCAAGGCATCCAGGCCAACACGGTATTGCCGTGCGCCGATGGCGAGTTGCGTTTTGAACCCACCGCAGGCCTGGCGGCGCTGAACCTTGGCGCCGAGCCGGAGGTGCGCTACCTGTCCGCCGAGCAGTCCAACAGTTCGGTGGTGGTTGGCGGCAGCCTGGTGCTCAAGCTGATCCGCAAGGTCGCGTCGGGCGTGCATCCGGAACTGGAGATGAGTGCTTACCTGACCGCTGCCGGCTTCAGCAATATTTCGCCGCTGCTGGGTTCGGTGATTCGCCGCGACGCGAGGGGCGAGGATGCGCTGCTGATGATCGCCCAGGGTTACCTGAGCAATCAGGGTGATGCGTGGGAATGGACCCAGAACAACCTCGAGCGCGCCTTGCGCGACGAACTGGCGGACGCGGTGTCCGAACAGGAACAGCATTACAACGCCCTGGGCGAGCTGAAGGACTTCGCCGGCATGCTCGGCCAGCGTCTGGGGGAAATGCACAAGGTGCTTGCCCAGCCCACCGACAACCCGGACTTCGCGCCGCAGGCCACCAGCGCCAAAGAGGCCCAGGCGATCGGCAAGGACGTCGTCGCCCAGGTGGAAAACGCCTTGCGTCTGCTCAAGCAGAACCAGGGGCAATTGAACCCCGCGGACCAAGCCATGGTCGCACGCTTGCTGGAACACAGGAAAACCGTGCTGGCCCATGTCCAGGAACTGGCCGGCAAGGCCGCCGGTGGCTTGCGTATCCGGGTGCATGGCGACCTGCACCTGGGGCAGGTGCTGGTGATCAAGGGCGACGCCTACCTGATCGACTTCGAGGGTGAGCCGGCGCGGCCGTTGCATGAGCGGCGTGGCAAGCACAGCCCGTACAAGGACGTCAGCGGCGTGCTGCGTTCCTTCGATTACGCGGCAGCGATGGCGGTTCAACTGCACACCGTGGACACCACGGCCGACGCCGATGCGGCGCGCAAACGGGTTGCCGACCGCTATTTGATTGAGGCCCGCCAGGCATTTGTCGAGGCGTATCGGCTGGCGGCAGCTAGTCTTGCCCATGAATGGAAGGATGCTGAAGGCGAGGACGCCGCGCTGGCGTTGTTCGGCCTGGAGAAGGCGGCCTATGAAGTGGCTTATGAAGCCGAGAATCGCCCCGCCTGGCTGCCCGTGCCGTTGCACGGTCTGTACGGGCTGTTGAGTGGGCTGCAACCCTTTTCCGATTTAGCCGGACCGATTTAGTGGAGAGAATCATGAGCGTCTCGAACAAGGAAACCCAGGGGCAGGCCAAAGAGGCATTGTTGCCGGCCCCCCACGACATCGACGCGCTGGTGCGCGCCGAACACCAAGATCCGTTCTCGATCCTGGGCCCGCATGGCGACGAGGCGGGCGGGCAATTTATCCGCGCGTACCTGCCCGGTGCGTTGAGCGTGCATGTGCTCGCCCGTGACGGCGGCGAGGAGCTGGGCGAATTGCAGGCCACCGAAACGCCGGGCCTGTTCGTCGGCCATTTCGACCGCGCACAGCCGTACCTGCTGCGCACCCGTTGGGCGGGCGGCGAGCAGGTTGCCGAAGACCCCTACAGCTTCGGCCCGCTGCTGGGGGAGATGGATCTTTACCTGTTCGCCGAGGGCAATCACCGCGACCTCAGCGCGTGCCTCGGTGCGCAACTGAAGACGGTCGATGGCGTCGACGGTGTGCGCTTCGCAGTCTGGGCGCCGAACGCGCGCCGGGTGTCGGTGGTGGGGGACTTCAACGTCTGGGACGGGCGCCGGCATCCAATGCGCATCCGTTATCCGTCCGGCGTGTGGGAGATATTCATCCCGCGGCTGGGCCCGGGTGAAGGCTACAAATACGAAATCCTCGGCGCTCACGGTATCCTGCCGCTCAAGGCCGACCCGGTGGCCCTGGCCACCCAGATGCCGCCGGACACGGCATCCAAGGTCGCCGCGCCGTTGAAAATCGAGTGGCAAGACGACGAGTGGATGCAAAGCCGACGCGAGCGTCAGCTACCAGGTGCGCCGCTGTCGATCTACGAGTTGCACGCCGGTTCCTGGCAGTGCGAGATCGACGAGGCGGGGGAGGTTTCCCGGCAGTACAACTGGCATGAAATGGCCGAGCGGTTAATTCCCTACGTCAAGGACCTGGGCTTCACCCACATCGAACTGATGCCGATCATGGAACACCCGTTTGGCGGCTCGTGGGGCTATCAACCGCTGTCGCAATTTGCCCCAACCGCGCGTTTCGGTTCGCCCGATGATTTCGCCGCGTTCGTCAACGCCTGCCACCAGGCCAATATCGGCGTGATCCTCGATTGGGTGCCGGCGCATTTCCCGACCGATACCCACGGCCTGGCCCAGTTCGACGGGACCGCGCTGTATGAATACGGCAACCCGCTGGAAGGCTTCCACCAGGATTGGGACACGCTGATCTACAACCTCGGGCGCACCGAAGTCCATGGGTTCATGCTGGCCTCGGCCTTGCATTGGCTCAAGCATTTCCACGTCGACGGCCTGCGGGTCGATGCGGTGGCCTCGATGCTGTATCGCGACTATTCGCGCAAGGCCGGCGAGTGGGTACCCAACCGCCACGGCGGACGGGAGAACCTGGAAGCCATCGACTTCCTGCGCCACCTCAACGACGTGGTTGCACTGGAGACGCCCGGCGCGCTGGTGATTGCCGAGGAGTCCACGGCGTGGCCGGGTGTCAGCCAGAGCACGCAGCAGGGCGGCCTGGGTTTCGCCTACAAATGGAACATGGGCTGGATGCACGATTCGCTGCATTACATCCAGCAGGACCCGGTGTACCGCGCTCATCACCACAACGAACTGAGCTTCGGCCTGGTTTACGCCTGGTCAGAGCGTTTTGTCTTGCCGATTTCCCATGATGAAGTGGTCCACGGCAAACGCTCGCTGATCGACAAGATGCCCGGTGACCGCTGGCAGAAATTCGCCAACCTGCGCGCCTACCTGAGCTTCATGTGGGGCCATCCCGGCAAAAAACTGTTGTTCATGGGCTGCGAGTTTGGCCAATGGCGCGAGTGGAACCACGACCAGCAATTGGACTGGTACCTGCTGCAATACCCGGAGCACCGGGGCGTGCAGAAACTGGTGAGCGACCTGAACCGGCTCTATCGCGAAGAACCGGCGCTGCACGACCAGGACGATGCGCCGCAAGGGTTCCAATGGCTGATTGGAGACGACGCAGTCAACAGTGTCTATGCGTGGTTGCGCTGGAGCAAGGATGGCCGGCCGGTGCTGGTGGTCGCCAACTTCACGCCGGTGCCGCGCGAGGCGTATCGGGTCGGCGTGCCGTTTGGCGGACGCTGGGTGGAATTGCTCAACAGCGACGCCGACACCTATGCCGGTTCCAACTATGGCAACGGCGGCGGTGCATCCACCGAGGCGATCCCCAGCCATGGCCAGGCGCTGTCGCTGGAACTGAACCTGCCGCCGCTGGCGGTGCTGATCCTGCGACCGGAGGGATAGGCCCGGATTCATTTGGATCACATTGATCCAATGTGGGAGCGAGCTTGCTCGCGATGGCGGTCAGTCAGTCACAAAAGTGCTGACAGACACTCCGCTATCGCGAGCAGGCTCGCTCCCACAGTGCTGAGCTAAAAGTCCTCAGCCTCTCAGCGCACCAGGCACGGCTGCTTGTTGTTGAATGTCCAGCCCGGGATCAGATACTGCATCGCCACCGAATCATCCCGCGCCCCAAGTCCCATGCCTTTGTACAACTCATGAGCCTTGGCCAACTGGTCCATGTCCAGTTCGATCCCCAGCCCCGGTTTCTTCGGCACCTGCACGCAGCCACCGCGGATCTGCAAGGGCGCCTTGGTCAGCCGTTGGCCGTCCTGCCAGATCCAGTGAGTGTCGATGGCGGTGATGTCGCCCGGTGCGGCGGCCGCGACGTGGGTAAACATCGCCAGGGAAATATCGAAGTGATTGTTGGAGTGAGAGCCCCAGGTCAGGCCCCATTCATTGCACATTTGCGCCACTCGCACCGAACCCTGCATCGTCCAGAAATGCGGGTCCGCCAAGGGAATGTCGACCGACTGCAACGTAATCGCGTGACCCATTTCGCGCCAGTCGGTGGCAATCATGTTGGTGGCGGTCTTGAGGCCTGTGGCGCGACGGAATTCGGCCATGACTTCACGACCCGAATAACCATTCTCGGCACCGCAAGGGTCTTCGGCATAGGCCAGCACCTTGTGCTGATCACGGCACAGGCGGATGGCCTCCTTGAGTGACCAGGCGCCGTTCGGGTCCAGGGTGATGCGCGCCTGGGGGAAACGCTCGGCCAACGCCGTCACCGCTTCGATCTCTTCATCGCCCCTGAGCACGCCGCCCTTGAGCTTGAAATCCTCGAAGCCATAGTGCGCGTGGGCCGCCTCGGCCAGACGTACCACCGCGTCAGCATCCAGGGCTTTTTCGTGGCGTACGCGGAACCAGTCATTTTCAGCCTGCGGTTCGCTGCGGTAGGGCAGGTCGGTCTGCTGGCGATCACCGACGTAGAACAGGTAGCCGAGCATCTTCACTTCATCGCGCTGCTGGCCTTCGCCGAGCAGGGCGGCGACCGGCACATCCAGGTGCTGGCCGAGCAGGTCGAGCAACGCAGCTTCCAGGCCGGTGACGGCGTGGATGGTGATACGCAGGTCGAAGGTCTGCAGGCCGCGACCGCCGGCGTCACGATCGGCAAAGGCCTGGCGTACGCTGTTGAGGATTTTCTGGTAGGTGCCGATCGGACTGCCAACCACCAGTGAGCGAGCATCTTCGAGGGTCTGGCGAATGCGCTCACCGCCGGGCACTTCGCCCACGCCAGTATGCCCGGCGTTGTCCTTGAGAATCACGATGTTGCGGGTGAAAAACGGGCCATGGGCACCGCTGAGGTTGAGCAACATGCCGTCGTGGCCAGCCACGGGCACAATTTGCATGCTGGTGATGATCGGAGCTTTGCTGGTTTCTTGGGTAGTCATCGTGTACGGATCCTTGAGTTATTGTTGTGGTCAGGCGTGACTGGTAGCCGGGTCGGTGGAAGGCTTGATGGTTTTCGGCTTGGGCGTATTGCGCGCGGCAAACACGATGATCGCGGCAATGATCGATGTGGCCGCCAGGCCATAGAGCCCGCCCTGGATCGAGCCGGTGTGCTGCTCAAGCAGGCCGAAAGTAGTCGGGGCGACGAATCCGCCGAGGTTGCCCACCGAATTGATCAGCGCGATGACACCGGCGGCGATCCGTGCGTCCAGGTAGGCCTGAGGAATCGGCCAGAACAGCGAAGAGGCGGACTTGAAACCCAGGGCCGCGAAGCAGATCGCAACGAAGGCGAAGATCGGCCCGCCGGTGGTGGACATGAACATGCCTGCCGCAGCGATCAACAGGGCAGCGGCAACCCAGGCCTGCTGGAACTTCCATTTGGCCGACAGCGAGGCGAAGGCGTACATGCCGACGATCGACAGCAGCCAGGGAATCGAATTGAACAGCCCTACCTGAAGGTCGCTGAGCTCGCCCATCTTCTTGATGATGCTCGGCAGCCAGAAGGTCGCCGCGTAGATGGTCAGTTGGATAAAGAAATAGATCAGGCAGAACAGGATGATCTGGCGGTCCTTGAGCAATTGGCCGATCGACAGTTTGATCGGCGTCGCCGCTTCACGGGCCGCCTGTTCATCGTCGATGGCCTTGACCAGCGCATCCTGCTCGTCGCGACTGAGCCACTTGGCGTCGTGAGGCTTGGAGTCCAGCCAGAACCAGACGAACACACAGAGGCAGACCGAAAACATCCCCTCGATGAAGTACATCCACTGCCAGCCGTGCATGCCCAGGCCGTTGATCTGCAAAAGCAGCCCCGACAGCGGGCCGGAGATCAGCGAAGCGATCGCCGAGCCGCTGAGGAAAATCGCGATGGCCTTGCCGCGCTCGACGCCGGGCAGCCACCGCGTGAAGTAGTAGATCACGCCGGGAAAGAAACCGGCTTCGGCCACACCCAGCAGGAAACGCAGGATGTAGAAGTGGGTTTCGTTCTGGATGAAGGCCATGCCTGCCGCCACCAGGCCCCAGGTGAGCATGATGCGGGTCAGCCAGATACGGGCGCCGATGCGTTGCAGGAGGATGTTGGACGGGACTTCGAACAGCGCGTAGCCGATGAAGAACAGGCCGGCGCCAAAACCATAGGCGGCTGCGCCGATGCCCAGGTCGTGCTCCATATGGGAACGGACGAAGCCGATGTTCACACGGTCGATGTAGTTGACGATGAACATGATGACGAACAGCGGCAGGATGTGGCGCTTGACCTTGGATATGGCCGAGGACAGCACCGGATCCGCGCCGGCATCTGCCTTGAGGCTGGATGAGTTCACTGGATTTTCTCCCACTGTTTATTTTTATGCGGGGCATCGTGCAGGTGCCGATGTTGATAGACATCATACAAGTTGATTTTTTTATCTGACAAGCAGTTTTTAAGCACGATTGGATTGGGTGTGGTCGATCCTTATGCTGTGGTTGTTGGCTTTGACGAGGTTATGCCGGATTGGTCAGGCGTTGAGACAACAAATGCCTGGTGAGCTTTCCAGGATTAAATCAGCGTGATATTTAGTGTTGTCATACAAGTTGGCTTGCATCGACAAACAACTCCGACGCGGCGGATGGTAGGATCGACGAGCCTGTTTTCAAGGAACCCGTGGCACATGCAGCAAGACACTCAAACGCCTCTGCGCAAGCGCACCCACAACCTGGCCCATGACCTGGTGGCGAAGTTGAGCCAGAGCATCCTGCTGGGGCAGTTGAAACCCGGGGAGAAACTGCCATCGGAGGGTGCTTTCGTGCGCGAGCATGGGGTCAGCCGCACGGTGGTGCGCGAGGCGATTTCCAAATTGCAGGCCTCGGGGTTGGTGGAGACTCGCCATGGCATCGGCACTTTTGTGCTGGAGCAGACGGGAGAGCAGGGGCTGAGGCTCAACGTCGATACTGCAGCGGGCGTGCGCGGGATTCTCGAATTGCGCCTGGGCCTGGAAACCCAGGCCGCGGCGCTGGCGGCCCAGCGCCGCAGTGAGGAGCAATTGCAGCAGATGCGTCAGGCGCTGGATGACTACCAGCGCTTGCTCAACAACAACGACAGCTGCGTCGAGGCTGACCGGCGTTTTCATTTGCTGATCGCTGAGGCCACGGACAACAGCTGTTTTGTCGAAATCATGCAGCACCTGGGCAGTGCGATGATTCCCCGCACCCGGGTGAACATGGCCGAGCGCGGCCAGGCGGACCTGGGCAAGCTGGCGCAGTTTGCGAACCTGGAGCACGAGGCGATTTTCAACGCCATCCAGCGCCAGGACCCCGACGCCGCCCGCGCCGCCATGTGGCTGCACCTGACCAACAGCCGCGACCGGTTTGGCGCAGGGACCTGAAGGATCCGCGTCGCCTGAACTACCGCCTTCGCGAGCAGGCTCGCTCCCACATTCGATTGCAGGCGCTGACGAATTCGGCGCAATGGCGAATCCCCCGTGGCGAGGGAGCTTGCTCCCGCTGGCCTGCGCAGCAGGCCCCTTGCATTCCCGCAGTCTGATCGCGTCAGCCGGTTTTGCGACTGCTGCGCAGTCGAGCGGGAGCAAGCTCCCTCGCCACGGGGCCGGTGCAGGCAAAAAAAACCGGCGCAACCAAAGTTGTGCCGGTCTGCTGCCAGTGATCGCGCGGATATCGTGGGTCCGCGCAGCCACCGTTTTGCCTGTTGCCGGTTACGCCCGTTCCAGCGCGAGAGCCACGCCCTGGCCACCGCCGATGCACAGTGTCGCGAGGCCTTTCCTGGCGTCGCGCTTGATCATTTCATGCAACAGCGTCACCAGCACCCGGCAACCCGATGCCCCGATCGGATGGCCCAGGGCAATGGCGCCGCCGTTGACGTTGACCTTGTCCATGTCCCATTGCAGTTCCTTGGCCACAGCCAGGGATTGGGCGGCGAAGGCTTCGTTGGCTTCGATCAGGTCAAGTTGATCCAGCGACCAGCCGGCCTTGTCCAGGCAGCGACGGGTGGCCGAGACCGGGCCGATGCCCATGATGGCCGGGTCGACACCGGCGTTGGCGTAAGCACTGATTTTTGCCAATACCGGCAAGCCCAGCGCCTTGGCTTTTTCGGCGCTCATCAGGATCACGGCGGCGGCGCCATCGTTGAGCGAGGACGCATTGCCCGCAGTGACGCTGCCGTCTTTCTTGAAGGCCGGCTTGAGCTTGGCCAAGGATTCAGCGGTAGTACCGGCGCGGGGCTGCTCGTCAGTAGCAAAGGCCACCGGATCGCCCTTGCGCTGGGGAATCAGGATCGGCGTGATCTCATCGGCGAAACGACCGCCTTCGATGGCGGCGACGGCTTTCTGTTGGGACGCCGCGGCGAAGGCATCCTGCGCCTCGCGGCTGATGCCGTATTTGTCCACCAGGTTCTCGGCGGTGATGCCCATGTGGTAATCGTTGAACGCGTCCCACAGGCCATCGGTGATCATGCTGTCGATCATCTTCGCGTGACCCATGCGCAAACCGGTGCGGGCCGCTGGCAACACGTACGGGGCCAGGCTCATGTTCTCCATGCCGCCGGCGATGATGACTTCGGCATCACCGCAGCGAATCGCCTGGGCGCCCAGGTGCAGCGCCTTGAGACCCGAGCCGCAGACTTTGTTCAGGGTCAGTGCTGGCACGGCATGGGGCAGGCCGGCGAGGATCGACGCCTGGCGCGCCGGGTTCTGTCCGGAACCTGCAGTCAATACCTGGCCGAGGATCACTTCATCGACTTGCTCGCCGGAAAGACCGGTCTGTTCCAGCAAGCGACGGATCACCGCGGCGCCAAGTTCCGGCGCGGGAATGGCCGCCAGCGAGCCCTGGAAGCTGCCGATGGCGGTACGGGTAGCGGCGACAATCACGACTTCTTGCATCGAATCTCTCCTCACTGGGCAGCGAACTGCATTTCAGGTACGTGGTCCGGCACGATCAGCTTGCCGGCGGTCTTGGCGACGATTTCCTCGACGCTGACGCCTGGGGCACGTTCCTTGAGAATAAAGGCGCCGTCCTGGATTTCCAGGTAGGCGAGGTCAGTCAGTACGCGCTTGATGCAACCGGCGCCGGTCAGCGGCAGGCTGCAGCGCGGCAGCAGTTTCGACTCACCGTCCTTGGACGCATGGGTCATGGTGACGATGATGTTCTCGGCACCGGCCACCAGGTCCATCGCGCCGCCCATGCCCTTGACCAGCTTGCCGGGAATCATCCACGACGCGATGTTGCCCTCGACGTCGACTTCGAACGCGCCGAGTACGGTCAGGTCGATGTGGCCGCCACGGATCATGGCGAAGGATTCGGCCGAAGAAAAGATCGAAGCGCCGATGCGCGCGGTGACCGTCTGTTTGCCGGCGTTGATCATGTCCGCATCGACTTCGGCTTCGGTGGGGAACGCGCCCATGCCGAGCAAGCCGTTTTCCGATTGCAGCATGACTTCCATGCCTTCGGGAATGTAGTTGGCGACCAGGGTCGGGATGCCGATACCGAGGTTCACGTAGTAGCCGTCCTGCATTTCGCGGGCGACGCGCTGAGCCATTTGTTCGCGGGAAAGTGCCATGGTGTTATTCCTTCATTCGGGCCGGGGGCAGGGGATCACTTACGCACGGTGCGCTGTTCGATGCGCTTTTCGAACGTGCCGCAAATGACCCGGTCGACGTAGATTCCGGGCGTATGGATGTGCGCCGGGTCCAACTCGCCGGGCTCGACGATTTCCTCGACTTCGACCACGGTGATCTTGCCCGCCGTGGCGGCCAGCGGATTGAAGTTCTGCGCGGTATGGCGATAGACCACATTACCGAAATGGTCTGCCTTCCAGCCTTTGACAATGGCAAAGTCACCGGTGATGGACTCTTCCATCAGGTACTGGCGACCATGGAACTCACGCACTTCCTTGCCTTCGGCCACTGGCGTGCCGACGCCGGTGGCGGTGAAGAAGGCCGGGATGCCAGCGCCACCCGCACGCATTTTTTCCGCGAGGGTGCCTTGGGGGGTGAGCACGACTTCGATTTCGCCACTCAAAAGTTGCTGCTCGAACAGGGCGTTTTCGCCAACGTAGGAGGCGACTACCTTGCGGATCTGCCGGTCTTCCAGCAGCACGCCGAGGCCGAAACCGTCGACGCCGCAGTTGTTGGAAACCACGGTGAGATCGCGGGTGCCCTTGCGCTTGATCTCGGCGATCAGGTTTTCCGGGATACCGCACAAGCCGAAGCCGCCGGCAATGACAGTCATGCCGTCCTTCAAGCCCTCAAGCGCTTCCTCATAGGAGCTCACGCGTTTGTCGAAACCTGCCATAGACACCTCTTTTATTCTTGAGTGGGGTCGCAATGAAATGCAGTGTTGCGCCAAGTCATATATTTGTTAAGTTGATTTTTACGTGTGATTGATTGATAAAACTCAATAGTTGCTGCCCTTCACTTGCAGCTTGGAACTCACTGCTTGCCGCTGGGAGCGCAGCGACCATGACCCTCAAGCAAATCCGCGCCTTCCTCGCCGTGGCCCAGAGCCTGAGCTTCGCCGTCGCCGGCGAGCGGCTACATCTGTCCCAATCGGCCCTGAGCCTGACGATCAAGGGCCTGGAAGAAGGGCTCGGCGGTCGCCTGTTCAGTCGTAACACCCGTAACGTGGCGTTGACGCCCGAGGGTGAATCGCTGCTGCCATTGGCACGCCGCCTGGTGGCCGACTGGGAAAACGCCGAGGATGAAATGCGCCAGCGCTTCACCTTGCAGCGCGGCCGCGTGACGCTGGCGGCGATGCCCTCGTTTGCCGGCAACCTGCTGCCGCCGATCCTCAAGACCTTCCGCGCCCGGTTCCCGAATGTCAACGTCACAGTCAACGACGTGATCAATGAGCAGGTGCTGGAAATGGTCCGTGATCGTCACGTGGAACTGGGCGTTGCGTTCGAGCCGATGCAAAGTTCGTCGCTGGCGTTCACGCCGTTGTACCTGGATCGCTTCGTCGCGGTGGTGCCGCTGGATTCGCCGCTGGCCAAGCTCGGCGAGATCCGTTGGCAAATGCTGCTGGAGCAGCCGTTCATCACCTTGCAACGACCCTCGACGGTACGGGTGATGCTCGAAGAGCATCTGCAGGCTCGCGGCATGAAATTGCCGGTCGAGTTTGAAAGTCATCAGCTGGCGACAGTCGGGCGGATGGTTGCCAGCGGCCTGGGCGTGAGCGCCGTACCGGCTCTGTGTGTCGGCCAGATGCACGAGCTGGGCGCTCGCTGCATCACCCTCAGCGATCCGGTAATAGAGCGGGCCATCGGCGTGCTGACCAAGCCGGGTCATGAATTGTCGGCGGCGGCCCAGGCGATGTTCGATACGCTCAGGGATCAGGATATGGGCGCGCAGTTACCTTCGGCATAACCCAATCCCTGTGGGAGCGAGCTTGCTCGCGATAGCGGTGTGTCTGCCAACATTGATGCAACTGATCCAACGCTATCGCGAGCAAGCTCGCTCCCACAGTGGATGGCGGTGTTAGATCAGCAATGGCAACAAGTCTTCGCAAGCCACTTCAACCTTCAGATCCAACAGCTCATCGGCGCGGGTCTTGCCGCGGTTGATCGCCAGCAGCGGCTTGCCCTGATCCTTGATCGCCCGGCACAGGCGAAAGGCCGAATACGCCATCAGCGATGATCCCACCACCAGCAATCCATCCGCCTGCCCGACTGCCTCGGTGGCGCGAGTCGCGGTAGCGGCGGCGACGTTTTCACCAAAGAACACCACGTCGGGTTTCAAGCGTTCGCCATCGCAATGCGGGCAACGGGGGATTTGAAAGCGGGCCTCGAAGGCCGGGTCCAGCAAGGTATCGCCGTCGGGCGCTTGCACCGCATCGACACCGGCCAGGTACGGGTTCTGGTCCTCCATCAACAACTGGATCTGCTGCCGCTCGCTCGGCTGGCCGCAGTCCAGGCACACCACCCGATGCAGGCTGCCGTGCAACTCGATGACATCGCGGCTCCCGGCCCGGTCATGCAAGGCGTCGACATTCTGGGTGATCAAGCCGCTGATGCGCGCCTGCCCCTGCAACGCCGCCAAGGCTTCATGGGCCTGGTTCGGCCGTGCCTGGCGCAAGCGTGGCCAGCCCAGCATCGCTCGCGCCCAGTAGCGCCGTCGCGCTTCGGGCCTGGCGAGGAACTCCTGGTACATCATCGGTTGCCTGCCCCGTCGCACGCCGTCGCTGTCCCGGTAATCGGGTATGCCGGACGGCGTGCTGATGCCCGCTCCGGTCAGCACCAGGAAGCGCCGCCCGGTCAGGTATTCGTGCAATTGTTCGACGGGGTCACGGTGTAGATCGTCGGGCATGGGTGTACTCCGCTGGCCTGGATTCCTTGAGGGTAGCATCGGCTTCGCCAAGCGCCTTTCGTCGCCCGCCGAAGGTGATTGTTCAAACTTTCCCGGCGCGCGCGACATCCACCTTATGTGCGGTATTTCAGCGCTCTCGCACTGCGGTGCGTCGATGAACACTGATTAAGGAGAAGGTAAATGGCAACCCCTAAAGAGAACCTGCTGGATTGGCTCAACGACGCTCATGCCATGGAACAGCAAGCGGAGAAAATGCTCAAGGCCCAGGCCGAGCGGCTGGAGCACTACCCCGTGCTCAAGGCGCGGATCGAACAGCACATCGAAGAGACGCTCGGCCAGCAGAAGCTGGTGGAACAATGCATCCAGCGCCTGGGCGGTAGCCCGTCGATGCTCAAGGACATGGCCGGCAAGCTGATGGCGTTCGGTCAAGCCATGGGTGGCATGGCGATGAGCGACGAAGTGGTCAAGGGCGCCATGAGTGGCTACGTCTTCGAGAACCTGGAAATTGCTTCGTACACGGTGCTGATCGAAGCGGCGAAAGTGGCCGGCGATGTGGAAACGCAAAAGGCCTGCGAGCAGATTCTGCCGCAGGAAATCGCCATGGCTGAATGGCTGCGCGATCATCTGCCGGAAATCACCCAGGCGTTCCTTGAGCGTTCGGCCAATCCGCATACCGAAGCCAAGCGCTGAGGTGCAATGCGAGGCGCGGCCCGGCACGGTTCGGCCGCGCCAAACCTGCCATCAACCGCAAAGAGGACAGGTATGAAGCAGACCACCGGTGAGGTTAGAGCCATCAATCGACAGAGTGCCAGGGTGGGCGTCTATGTGGCGGAAGAAGACGGCCACACGGTGCTTGAGCTAGGGCCCGCCAATGATGTCGACATTGGCGATGTCATTGAATGGAACAGCGGAGCGGCCCTTGGCATGCAGACGTATCGCAACCTGACCAAAGGCTGGACCGACGAAGTGTATGTAGCGAAGCACGGCGTCGCGGCGGCCAACCTTGAAGTTCAATTACTGGTGGGATCCTGACGACACCGGTCCCCTGGAGGACAAACATGAGCGAACTGCAGTGTGGCTGCCCCGGCTGCCATTGCGAGGTAGATCCCGAGCGGGTGTTCAATCATGACGGCGAGGCCTATTGCAGCCAGGCCTGCGCGGAACAACACCCGAATGGCGAGCCATGTCCGGCGGCGGATTGTCATTGTGAACAAAGTGGCAAGGTCGGCGAGCGGGACATTACCAATAACCAACTGGATGAAGCGCTGGAGGAAACGTTCCCGGCCAGCGATCCGATTTCACCCTGAACATCGCTTTATCCGGGCATCGGCGACAGGGTGCCCGGACACCGCAAGCCGGTCAGTGCGGTGGTGCAAGACAACACCGGCAGCTCGCGAGTTTTGGCTTCCTGGAACGGCGCGCGGCCTGGGTGACGAGACCGGTGCAATGGGGTGCTGGCGCCATCCGGCCCTTGGCGGACAGCGTGGAAAGACACGCACTGTTTTTACATGCTTGGAGTGACGCCTTTGGTGGGAGCGAGCCTGCTCGCGAATGCAATGGAAAGTTCAACATTAGTATCGACTGATAAATTGCATTCGCGAGCAGGCTCGCTCCCACAGGGTTTTGAATTTGATAGTGTTAATTGATTGCCGCTTGTTTGATAGCCAGTTTCAATATAGGCCAGGCGCAGCGGTAGATAAATAACAGGATGACCGTTCGTCGCCGTTTGAAGCACTTTCTTCAAACCTTGAGCGGTTCAGGTTTTCCGAATAAGTACGAGCCAACGGGGTTCGCAAATAGCAACTAACGAGGTGAATGAAATGGCAAATACAGGCAATAACAACCCTGGCAATTTCGCTAACGATCGTGAGAAAGCATCGGAAGCCGGCAAGAAAGGCGGCCAGGCATCGGGTGGCAACTTCGCCAACGATCCGGAACGCGCAGCCGAGGCCGGCCGTAAGGGTGGCCATATGTCGGGTGGCAATTTTGCCAACGATCCGGAACGTGCCGCAGAGGCCGGCCGCAAAGGTGGTCAAGCCTCGGGTGGCAACTTTGCCAATGACCCTGAACGGGCTTCTGAAGCGGGCCGCAAAGGTGGCCAGGCGTCGGGTGGCAACTTTGCCAACGACCGGGAAAAAGCTTCCGAAGCCGGTAAGAAAGGCGGTGAAAACAGCCACGGTGGCGGTCGTAAATCGTAATGTCCCCGTGGTCTCTGCAGGCCCCATGCCGATGGCATGGGGTCTGTTTCGGCCACTATCGATTTAAATAGCGTCGGTCATGTCATGCCCGGCTCCGTTTGTTCACTTATATTAAGACGTGGATGAGTTTCTGTTGATTGAAACTACCATTCGTCTTCTGCCTTGAATAAAAAACAAATCTTATCCGTTTAACTTCTTCTGACTTTCATGGGCCTGCCGCCGGCAGTGTTCTCATGAGTGTCCTGATCGAGGAGTTCTACCATGTTCGTACATAACAAACGACTGCAATATACCGTGCGTGTCGCTGAGCCCAATCCAGGACTGGCCAATCTGTTGCTTGAACAGTTTGGCGGCGCCCAGGGCGAGTTGGCGGCGGCGTCGCGCTATTTCACCCAAGCCTTGTCCGAAGATGATCCGGGCCGCAAGGACCTGCTGATGGACATTGCCACCGAAGAGCTCAGCCATCTGGAGGTGATCGGTTCGATCATCGTCATGCTGAACAAGGGTGCCAAGGGCAAGATGGCTGAAGGCGTCGAGCAGGAGGGCCAGCTGTACCGGGAAATCAACGGGGCCGGCAATGACTCGCACATCACCAGTGTGCTGTATGGCGCCGGCTCGCCGTTGACCAACTCGGCCGGTGTGCCATGGACCGCCGCCTACATCGATACGATCGGCGAACCGACGGCGGACATGCGTTCGAACATCGCCGCCGAGGCCCGGGCGAAGATCGTTTATGAGCGGCTGATGAACGTGACGGACGATCCTGGTGTGAAAGAAGCCCTGGGCTTCTTGATGACCCGGGAAATCGCCCACCAGCTGTCGTTCGAAAAAGCCCTGCATTCCATCCAGCCCAACTTCCCGCAAGGTAAACTGCCAGGCATGCCGGAGTTCACCAACGTGTACTTCAACATGTCCCAGGGTGAACCTACCGTGCGCGGTCCATGGAACCAGGGCGACGATTGGGAGTACGTCGAGAATCCGACGCCAGCGGTCGACGGCGGCGATGGCCTGGCCAGCGTGCAGTTGAGTGAAAAGGACGAGGCACTGTTGATGGACATGAAGGCGCGGACGATGTCCAATCCTGAAAGCAATCCCACCACGGGCGCCGATTTGGGTTCGGGGATGCAAGGTGACAAATTGTAAGAAGTTGGCGAGGGGGCCTTGCCCCCCCGCCCGAAAATTCCGCCTGATCGTTCTGCCAATGCGCTCGGCGGTCGGGTATTGCACGGCCAAATCAACAAGGACCTTTGATGGACCAGCCCACCTCCCGGATCCGATCGCCCTGGCGTACCTGGCTTGATCCTGTGCAAAACAACCTGCTGCTGGGCGTGAGCTTCTGGCTGGGATTGGCACTGGTCGCCGTACTGCTGCTGTATAGCGGCTACAACGCCCTGGTGGGGGCCGATCGCCAACACCTCGGCTATGCGGCATTGGGTGGGATATCCGGTTTTGCCGCTACCGCGCTGGGGGCGATGATGGCGGTGGTGCTACGCGATATCTCATCGCGGACCCAGGACATCATGCTCGGTTTCGCTGCCGGGATGATGCTCGCGGCCAGCTCTTTTTCGCTGATATTGCCGGGGATCGAGGCTGCGCAGATCATTTGCGGCAACCAGTTGCTTGCTGCCTTGGTGGTCGTTATCGGCCTGGCGCTGGGCGTCGCGCTGATGGTCGGGCTCGACCGCTTCGTGCCCCACGAACATGAGCTGAGTGGGCGCCGCGGTCCCGAGGCCAAGCGCATCAACCGGGTGTGGTTGTTCGTCCTCGCGATCACCCTGCACAACCTGCCGGAGGGCATGGCCATCGGCGTCAGCTTTGCCAATGGCGATCTCAAGGTCGGTCTGCCCCTGACCACCGCTATCGCGATCCAGGACATCCCCGAAGGCCTGGCCATTGCCATGGCGCTGCGTGTGACCGGGATCAGCACCCTGCGGGCCGCGCTTATCGCGGTCGGTTCGGGATTGATGGAGCCGCTGGGCGCGGTGATCGGCCTGGGCATGTCCTCGGGCGTGGCCGTGGCTTACCCCATCAGCCTCGGGCTGGCGGCGGGGGCGATGATTTTCGTGGTGTCCCATGAAGTCATTCCGGAAACCCATCGCAACGGCCACGAGACACCCGCGACCCTGGGCCTGATGATGGGCTTTGCGGTGATGATGTTCCTCGACACTGCGCTGGGTTAAAGCGCACCCGGAACCCTCTGTCCAGGCGTGCATGGATTTTCTTGAACATCCGCATTTTGCTCCGGGTCAGTGTTGATGACAGGTGAAGCGGCGCTTCACCACTTCAACCCGAAGGAGGATGCCGAGATGGCCAGAAAAACCGTGACGGACCTGTTCATTCACGAACTGTCCGATGTCTACAGCGCCGAAAAACAGATCACTCGTGCCTTGCCACGCATGGCCCGAGCCACCACCAACCCCTTGCTGGCGCAAGCCTTCAACGATCACCTTGAAGAAACTCAAGGCCAGATCGAACGCATCGACACCCTTGTCGAAGTGGCGGGTATCAAGCTCAAGCGCATGAAATGCATTGCCATGGAAGGGCTGGTGGAAGAGTCCAAGGAGCTGATCGAAGAAATCGAAAAAGGCGCAGTGCTCGATGCAGGGCTGATCGGTGCCCAGCAGAAGATCGAGCACTACGAAATTGCCAGCTACGGCACGCTGATCGCCATGGCCAAGCACTTGAACCTGGGCGACGAAGTGGTCGGTTTGTTGCTGGCGACGCTCAAGGAAGAGAAAGCCACCGACGAGAAACTTTCGAAAATCGCCGAGCAGGGCGGCAACCAGGCGGCGACGATGGAAACCTGAGTTGAATTGACGAGCTCTTGTGGCGAGGGAGCTTGCTCCCGCTGGACTGCGCAGCAGGCCCAGGTTGTTGTCGACGCAGGAATTTTCAGTGCTGCTGCGCAACCCAGCGGGAGCAAGCTCCCTCGCCACGGGTGCAGTGTTGAATCGGGCATTGGTGTTCACCCAATGCCCGATTTTTTTTAAGCGAAACCCAGCCGAACGCCCCCAACGACCGCACAGCGTCTGACAATAAAACTCGTTGGAACTACGCTCCCGCGCGTCCCGTCACTTGTTCTGAGAGGCACTTATCCAGGCAACGTTTTGGCGCTTGCCTGATGTTGAGTTTTTCATCACGGAGGCGATGGACAGACATGACTATCCCGGACAACAACACCGAGCGACAAAGCGGTAACGCAAACCAGGGACGACCTGAAGAATCCCTGAACCACATCAAGGAGGACGTTAACGAAGCCATCGGCAGCGCCCGCGAAAAGGCCGATGCGCATTTCGGCCAGTACCGCGATACCGCGGCGGACCAGATCGATGCACTGGCGCGTGGCGCGAAGTCCGCGATGTCCGAGCTTGAAGCCAACGACACCCTTGGCTTGTCGCATTATCTGGCGGACATGGCCGACAGCATGAGTGGCCTGGCCAGCAAACTGCGCAACAAGAGCGCTGAAGAGCTGCTGCACGATGGCTCTCGCCTGGCGCGGGATAACCCCGGCCTGTTCCTCGCCGGCAGTATTGCGGTGGGGTTTGGGCTGTCGCGTTTCCTCAAGGCTGGCACCTCGCCGATCACCACCGAAGTGCAAAGCCCTGCCTCCACGGAGTCGGATCCAGCCGCCGAAGGTTTCGGCGCCCAGCCCTTCGACGCCGAACCCTTTGACGCCCACCCCTTTGACCCTGTGCCTGATCCTATCGGTCCGGGGGCGGGGACCAGCAGCGGCCTCGCCACCGGCGTAACCCCGACTTCACCCAGCGTTCAGGACCATCCCAGTGATTCCGCCACCGGCTCGCTGCCGGGTTTGGCCAATACCAGAGGAGAATTGTGATGAATCGACCAGACCCGGATATCCAGCGTTCCGCCGGCGCCTCGACGCCCGAAAACGATGCCTCGGTCATGGGCTTGCTGCGGCAACTGACCCACGAAGTCCCCTCGCTCTTTACCAAGGAGCTGGCGCTGGCCAAGGCTGAATTCCAGGCGAGCCTCAACACCCTGAAGGCGGGTATCGCCGCAGTGGCCGGGGGCGCCATGGTGCTGATGGCCGGCTTCATCATCCTCCTGATGGCAGTGGTGTATGGCCTGAGCACGATGATGGCGCCGTGGCTGGCCGCGCTGATTGTCGGCGTGGTGGTGATGATCATCGGTTTTGTCATGGTCCAGTCCGGCAAGAAGCAATTCGAGCCTTCCCATTTCAAGCCTGACCGAACGCTCGATGCCATGCACAAAGACCAGGAAGCCCTGCGGAGGAAAGCCTCATGAAGGATGAATTGAAGACTGAAGCGGAGAAGAGCCCGGAGACCATCGAGCGCGAGATCGACGAACAGCGCGCCCATATCAGCCACATCGTCGATGCCTTGGGCAGCAAGTTCACGCCGGGGCAGATGCTTGACCAGGCCTTGGGCATGGTGAAAGGCAATGGCGCCGAATTTTTCGGCAACCTGGGCACGACGGTGCGCAACAATCCGGTGCCAACCGTGCTGACCACGGTCGGCTTGTGCTGGCTGATGCTCGGCCAGAACCACCCGCCCCGGGTCGGTTATCGCGTTGGCCCCGACCAGGACACCAATGGCTGGAGCGAGGGGCTGTCCGGTGGCCTGGACAGCGCCCGCGGTCATCTGCATGACACCACCAACTCCTTGCGCGAAGGGTTTCATCAGCTCAAGGACAAGGCCTCGCATCTGGCTGATGGCCTGGGGGCGAGCGCCCGTAATGCACGGCATAGCGCCACGCAGACAGGCGACCGCCTGGCCCACGGTTCCCAGGATCTGGGCGATCAGTTCAGCCGCCTGCTCAAGGAGCAACCGCTGATGATGGCGGCAGCGGGTATCGCCTTGGGCGCCATGCTCGGAGCAGCCCTACCCAGCACGTCGACCGAACAGCGGGTAATGGGCAAGACCAGCGCCGGCCTGGCCGACAAGGCCAAGCAAAAGGCCCGCGATGGCTACGAAACGGTCCGCGATACGGTGAGCAAGACCACCGAGCACCGTGACGAGCCAAGCGCTGCGCCGGCCACCGGGCACGCGCATTCCGGCGCGGATCTGTCTGGCGGCCTGGGTACCTCGTAAACGGGCAATGATACGGCGCGGGGTGGCCCGCGCCTTATCTATCGGGACTCACGGCAGCCTTGGTTATTTCCAGGCGCGGTAAACCGTCAAGGAGGCGGCACATGAACCATCAGGTTCCGTTCAGCGGCCACCTGGTCTTCATCGGCTTCGGCTCCATCGCCCGGGCCACGTTGCCATTGGTACTGGGGCAGGACCATATCGAGGTCAGGCAAATTACCGTGATCGCGCCGGTGATCGACCAGAACCTCTGGTTCAAGGATCGGGGGATCCGTTTTGTCCGCAAGGCATTGACCGAACAAACCTTCGCGCAGACGCTGGATCGCTGGGTCAAACCCGGTGACTTCATCGTCAATCTTTCGGTGGAAGTCAGTTCCCTGGCAATTATCGAATATGCCTGCGCCAAGGGCGTCCTGTACCTGGATACCTGTGTCGAACCGTGGGCCGGCGGATATGACGATCCGCAGCTGGATTTTTCCCATCGCACCAATTACGCGCTGCGTTATCAGGTCCTGAGCCTGCGCAAGAAATTGGCCGGAGGGCCGACGGCGGTGGTCGCTCACGGGGCCAATCCGGGCTTGATCACCCACTTGCTGAAGGCCGGCCTGGTGGAGCTGGCGGTGCAGTTGGAGCATCCGATACCTCAGCGCCGCGCCGGTGTCGATTGGGCCCGGTTATGCATGGAATTGGGGATCAAGGTGATTCATTTTGCCGAGCGTGATACCCAGCGTTCCCGGCAACCCAAGGAGGACGATGAGTTCGTCAACACCTGGTCGGTGGAGGGCTTCATCAGCGAAGGCAGCCAACCGGCGGAGCTGGCATGGGGCAGCCATGAGCGAACCTGGCCAGCGTCTGCCCGGCGCCATCGCTTCGGCAGTCGCAATGCGATCTACCTGGCACGCCAGAGCGCCAGCGTGCTGGTCAAGACTTGGACGCCGTTGGGCGGGCCATGCCTGGGGCTGATGATCACCCATCATGAAACCGCTTCCACAGCCGACCTGCTTACCGTGAAGGACCAGCGTCGACTGATCTATCGACCGACCCTGCATTACGCCTACCACCCCTGCAACGACGCCTTGCTCTCGGTCCACGAGCTGATCGGTCGCGGCTGGCAAACCCAAGCCCGGCAGCGCATCCTCAACGGCGAAATCGACAGCGGCGGTGCGGATGCGCTGGGGGTGTTGTTCATGGGGCATGAGCTGAATGCCTACTGGTTTGGCTCGGTGCTGAGCATTGACGAAGCTCGCGCGCTGGTGCCTTTCAACAGTGCCACCACCCTGCAAGTGGCGGCAGGCGTGCTGTCTGGCATCGTCTGGGCGGTTGAGCATCCGGATCGCGGCATCGTCGAGCCGGAACAGCTGGATCATGAGCGGGTGCTGGAGGTCGCCAGGCCCTACCTCGGCACTCTGGTGGGGCAGCGCACCGACTGGACGCCGAGTGGCACTTCGCATAAACCGTCCGAGGACGGCGCGGCGGATGGCTGGCAATTCGAGCATTTCACCCGGTTTTAACTGACACGACCGCGACTCGTGGCGAGGGAGCTTGCTCCCGCTGGGTTGCGCAGCAACCCCCAATGCAGGCGACCCGGTCAATTTCACTCATTGGATCGCCTGGTCGAGGGGCCGCTACGCGCCCCAGCGGGAGCAAGCTCCCTCGCCACGGTTTTTGGGTGTTCCGCCTGGTTCTGTTTCCATGGATCTATACTCAGCTCCGTGGATGACAGATTCCAAGGTGGCGCAATCGTGCGGCGTTCGCTGATGCTGGCCGTGATGCTCGTTCTGGCGGGGTGCGCCACGTCGCAGCGCGGCCAACAGGTCGCCCCGGTGGTGATTGCGCCGGACACCTGGCGGCAGGCGGACCGGCAGATCATCGCCGCGTCGAAAAGCGCCACCGAGCAAGCCGAACTCTATGCGCGCGGATCGATGGAACAATGGCGAGTGCTGGTCTACGAGCGCACCGAGGCTGCATTCATCCCTTGGTTCAGCAGCTACTGGACCCAGGAGTGGCTGGCCGTGAAGGTCAGTTGGTATTCGGCAAGCGCCAAGGGCGAGGCGGACTCGTCGTCCAGGCGCCTGGCGGGTTATCTGCAGGAACAATATCGCGAGCAAGTGCTGGAGCCGGTGGCGGTGGAAATCGATCCCGAGGCGATCCGGGCCAACGCGACGGGGTATTACCTGCGCCTGCTCAACCAACAGGTCCAGGTCATTGCGCAACGGCACCGAATCCCGACCGAACTGATGAATCGACGTCTGCACGCAATTACGGCCGTCAACCTGGGACCGCCAGCGACGCGCAACGCAACGTTGTACGAAATGGTCCACACCGAACCGCTCAATACACTGCCGGCCTATGCGGCGCTGATCGATCATGTCGACAAAGCCGCCGACACCGGTTCCGGTCCGTCGGACGCCGTGATTGCCACGGTGGCGCAACGTACCAGTGAAAAAATCGAGGCGCAGTTCGCCACGCGAGGAGCGACCGGTGCGGCGGCGGCCGTCGCCGGGAAGGCGGCAGGGGCGCTGATTTCGGTAGGCGTGGCGGGCATCCGGGCGATCATCCATGAGGGCGAACGGCCGGAAATGGAAGCGCAGATCCGTAAAAGCCTGAGCGCGGCGTTCGAGGAAGCGTGGTTCAAATCGCTCAAGCATCCCCTCAGCGGCGTCATGGCGGCGGTGTACTACCTGGCTGGGCAAATCGACGATAGCCTGGTGGCGGCAGACCTGAGCAACCGACCGGTGTTCCTGCCTGTCATCGAACCATGAGCGCGGTCACTCGGACCCGAGCGTGACCCGGCAGCCTTTGCGCTGACGGATCTGTTCGTCCGTGGGACGCTCCTTGATGAACTCGAAACGCGGCTCGCCTTCGCTGTAGACCACCAGCCAGCCCCATTCCAATTCACTTTCATCCTGCCCAGGCCGGGGCGGCGCGGCCCACCAGGGTTCCTTTTGCATGATCTGGCGCATCGGTTACCTCCTGCGGGTTGATCCTTGACTATAGACCGCAGGATTTCACGACAAGCGCCCACACAGCTCAAGCACTGTGCGAGGCTCTTGTGGCGAGGGGATTTATCCCCTCGCCACAAGGGTTGAGTGCCTGAAGGTAGATAATCAGTGTGCTCTGACCCCACCCACCAGCGTCTAGCGTCTGTATCCCCGCACTCGAACGGGGAATGACCGGACCCCTGCGCACATGCAAGCACTGTTGAACGAGATCCTCGATGCGGTTCGCCCCCTGATTGGTCAGGGCAAGGTGGCCGACTATATTCCTGCCCTCGGCACCGTGGCGGCCAATCAACTCGGCATTGCCGTGTACAGCAACGATGGCGAGATCTATTGCGCGGGCGATGCCGAGACGCCGTTCTCGGTGCAGAGTATTTCCAAGGTTTTCAGCCTGGTGCAGGCCATCGAGCATTCCGGCGAAGCCATCTGGGAGCGCTTGGGCCATGAGCCCTCTGGCCAGCCCTTCAATTCCCTGGTGCAACTGGAATTCGAGCGCGGGCGGCCGCGTAATCCATTCATCAACGCCGGTGCCTTGGTGATTTGCGATATCAACCAGTCACGCTTCGCCGCTCCGGCGTTGTCGATGCGCGATTTCGTCCGACGGTTGTCGGGCAATCCCCAAGTGATGGTAGACGGCAAGGTTGCCGAGTCGGAATACCAGCACCGCGCCCGCAACGCGGCGATGGCTTATCTGATGCAGTCCTTCGGCAATTTCCATAACGACGTGGAAGCGGTATTGCGCAGCTATTTCAGCCATTGCGCGCTGCGAATGAACTGCATCGACCTGGCTCGGGCGTTCTGCTTCCTGGCCAACGATGGTTTCTGCAAGCACAGCGGTGAGCAGATCCTCAGCGCTCGCCAGACCCAGCAAGTCAACTCCATCATGGCCACCAGCGGCTTGTACGATGAGGCCGGCAACTTTGCCTATCGCGTTGGCCTGCCTGGCAAGAGCGGCGTGGGCGGCGGGATTGTGGCGGTGGTGCCCGGGCAGTTCAGCGTCTGCGTCTGGTCGCCGGAACTCAATACCGCCGGCAACTCCCTGGCCGGCATGGCCGCGCTGGAACTGCTCAGCCAACGGATCGGCTGGTCGGTTTTCTAGAAGCCAAAAAAGTCCCGCTCCTGACGCAGGAGCGGGCCCTTTGTATTTGTGGAATGTCAGCAGAGGCGGTCGATGACCCGGACCTCGGCAGAGTTCTGCACCGATTGCCAGGCCTGGGTCAGCGTTTGCAGCACGCGGCCCATGAAGTCCTTGTCAGCGGCGGCTTTCTTGCCGACGTAGCCCTGGCCGCGACGGTACATCTTCAGCCGGGCACACAGGTCTTCCTGGCTTTTTTCGAATTCTTCTTCCTGGGTGAAAGGCGAGAGGCAGTCCATATGGACCTGGCCAGTCTTGCTGATCCACAGGATATGGCTATCCAGGGTGTCCTTGTGTGCTGCGAACATGCGAGCCAGTTCATCAATAGATGGTTGATTATTCAGATTCATGTGTAAGCCCCTTGACCATTTGGTTGATCTGTCTGGTGGTTCGCAAAACTTCGCTGTTCGGTAATTGCCTGCCTGCTACCGAAAACAGGTCGTCAGCGCTCGTCCGTCGAATCCGACGGGGTCGTGCATCGGTTGTGTAGTGTTATCGAAGGGCTGCTACGCAAATGCGCTACAACGATGAGAAACAGCGAAGAATCTTCAGGTCAGTGTCGACTTTCGACAGTCGAGCCCATGCGTCATGAGGATTGATCGCCAGCGTTTCTCGTCCTTGTTACCGGACGGTCTTGCCAGGTCAGCACCTTCAATCTGCCTTGTGGGCAGTCCCTTATCGAAAAAAACAGCTCGGCGGTCAGACGAGCTTGCTCAAACATTTACCGTACTCCCGATCGGGGAGACGTCTGCATCATGCAAGGGCAAATCGGAGGCGTCAACGGTTTTGTAGTGATTATTTTTGGTCACTACATATTGTCGGACAAAATGGTTTGGGTATGAAAAACCGGCTGCGATTGGTTTGCCGTGGCGAGGGAGCTTGCTCCCGCTGGGGCGCGAAGCGGCCCCCAAAAAGGCGCATGCGTTGTGTCAGGCATATCGTGTGAGGTTACTTGGGGCTGCTTCGCAGCCCAGCGGGAGCAAGCTCCCTCGCCACGAAGGGACTCAGTGGGTTCAGGTGGCCTTGGCCTTGCCCGCTTTGCGCGGTGCGCCGTCGGCCTTGCGCTTGGCTGGTTTGCGTTTTTTCTTCCACGGCGCCGCGCCACGTCCGGCGGGGCTGGCCGGGCCGTTGATGGTCAGGCTCATGCCTTGGCAGCGTGCGACGTGCTTGCTCATCCAGGCGGCTTGTCGCGTGACGAATTCTTCCAGGCTCATCTCGCCGCTCTGCACCATGTCCAGGGCCTGTTCCCAAATGGCGGTGGTGCCGGGGTCGGCGATCGCCCGAGGCACCGCGTCGATCAGGCTGAACGCCGCTGGAGTGGCGGACAGGGCCTTGCCGTTTTTCACCAGGTAACCACGATCGAGCAGACCCTGGATGATCGAGGCTCGGGTTGCTTCGGTGCCGATGCCGGTGGTGTCCTTGAGCTTCTGCTTGAGCAGCGGGTCCTCCACCAGCTTGGCGACATTTTTCATCGCCTTGATCAGGTCGCCCTCGGTAAACGGCTTGGGCGGCTGGGTCCACAGGTCCTTGGGGATCACCTCGTCTACATTGCAATCGCGGCCTTCGGCAAGCGGCGGCAGGGTTTGTGGCGCGGGGGCTTCGCGGCCGCGTGTGGGTGCCAGTGCTTCGGGCAGGGCGCGTTTCCAGCCGGGTTCGATGATCTGCTTGCCGACGGCCCGCAGGGCCTGGCCGGCACAATCGAAGTCGGCCTGGGTCCGGTCGTATTCATGGTTGGGCAGGAATTGCGCCAGGTAGCGCGCGCGAATCAGCGTATAGACGGCCCGTTGCTTGCCGGCGAGCTTGTCGAGGTTCTTCGCCGCGGCCGTGGGAATGATGCCGTGGTGCGCGCTGACCTTGGCGTCGTTCCAGGCGCGGGATTTGCGTTGCGGTTGCAGGTGCTCGCGCAGCGGCGCAAGGCCCGGGTCGGCCTGGGCGAGGGCGGCGAGAATGGCGGGTGCTTCGCCGTGCTGGCTCAAGGGCAGGAAACCGCAATCGCTGCGCGGATAGGTGATGAGCTTGTAGGTTTCGTAGAGCGACTGGGCAATGTCCAGGGTTTCCTGGGCGCCAAGGCCGAGCTTCTTCGAGCAGACCTCCTGCAGCGTGCCCAGGTCGAACGGCAGCGGCGCGGCCTCACGCAGCCGTTCGGTGCGGACCTTGATCACCCTGGCGGTAGCGGCATTACCCATGGCTTGTGCCGCATCGCGGGCGAGGGCCTGGTTCAGGCAGCGCTCCTGGTCGTCGCAGGCATCCGGATCGGCGCGCCACTGGGCGGTGAAGGCCGTGCCGGCGTGGCTCAGTCGCACGTCGACGGCCCAGTAGGCGACCGGGACGAAATCGGCAATGCTACGGTCGCGGTCTACCACCAGCCGCAAAGTCGGTGTCTGCACGCGGCCTACCGGAAGCACGCCCTGATAGCCGGACTGACGCCCAAGGAGCGTGAACAGGCGACTCATGTTCATGCCGATCAGCCAGTCGGCCCGAGAGCGGCCCAGGGCCGAGTGGTAGAGGTTGAAGGTTTCCGCTCCGGGCTTGAGGGCGGCCAGGGCCTTGCGGATCGATGCTTCGTCCAGCGCCGACAGCCACAGGCGCTGGATGGGCCCGCGATAGCGGCAATGCTCGACCAGCTCGCGGGCGATCATTTCGCCCTCGCGGTCGGCGTCGGTAGCGATGACCAGTTCCGTTGCTTCGCCCAGTAGGCGCTTGACCGCTTTGTACTGGCTGGCGGTCTTCGGTTTGACGGTCATCTTCCATTGCGCCGGCACGATGGGCAGGTCGGCCAGCACCCAGCGCTTGTAGCGGGCATCGTAGGCGTCGGGCGGGGCCGTCTCCAGGAGGTGACCGATGCACCAGGTGACCGTGACGTTTGCGCCCAGCCAGCAGCCGTCGCCGCGTCGCGTGGCGCCCAGTACCGCGGCGATATCCTTGGCCTGGGACGGTTTTTCACACAGGTACAGCCGCATAACGCCTCTTCCTAAGCAGGTTTCATGGGGCGCTAGCATGGTCAGGGATCGGCGTCGCGGCAAGCTTTATCTGTATGGATATACAGATAAAACGTCGCGCTGCGTTGCAACGGGCCGTTTGGCGCAACGCCCGGCGGTTGTCTGCACAAGCAGAATGAATTTCTCGCAAGGGCGTCGCTCATAACTTGCAGAGCGGCTGAAACCGCAAAGCAAGCTAATGGAATCAAGGAGAGTCACTTTCATGAATTCGATGCCGAAGGGCAACGGACAGGCGACCACACGTTTGATTCTCGTCGTTGAGGATGATCCGACCATCCTGGAGTTTCTGTGCGAAATCCTGGAAGAGGAAGGGTTTGTCGTCGAGCCTCGGGAAAGCGCAGATTCGGCGCTGACGTTCCTGGAGGAGAGCGCCGACTATGTGGACCTGCTGCTGACCGATATCACCATGCCCGGGGCGATGGACGGAGCGGACCTGGCCAACCTGACCGGGGACCGCTGGCCGCAGATACCGCTGCTGATCATGTCGGGCTTCGAGACGCCGGAAAGCGCGGGGATCAAGCACCAGGCCTCGTTCATCGCCAAGCCGTGGGCGCTGGGACAGATGCTCGATCTGGTGGAGAGCACTGTTAAAAGCCATTCGGTTCACTGATCAGGCTGAAGCCACGGCAGGGTTTTTCGCTCACATCCGGTTGCAATACGGTGGTCGCTACGATGACAATGCGAGTCATTATCAGTCGCGAATTATTCCATTGTCATGTCCGCCCACGATCTGTCCCTACGCAGCGCTGTCAACGATCTGTATTGCGACCATCATGGTTGGCTTCAGGGGTGGCTGCGCAAGCGCCTCGGCAATACCTTCGATGCGGCGGACCTAGCCCAGGATACCTTCGTTCGGGTGATCAAGGCGCGCTCGGCACTGGATATCCGCGAGCCGCGGCCCTATCTGTCGATGATCGCCAAAGGGCTGCTGATCGATCTCTTTCGCCGCCGTTCCCTTGAGCAGTCGTACCTCGAAGCGCTGGCCGCGATGCCTGAAGCGCAGCAGCCATCGCTGGAAGAGCAGGCGATCCTGTTCCAGGCCCTGATGGAAATCGATCGGCTGCTGCAAGGCCTGGGACCCAAGGTCAAGCAGGCGTTCATCCTCTCGCAGTTCAACGGCCTGACCTACCCGCAGATCGCCGAGCGCCTCGGCGTTAGCGTACGGACGGTCAACAACCACATGGCCAAAGCCATGGAACACTGCTGTCTGATGCACATCCAGTTGCAGCCCGAATGAACGTGTCGCCCGAGCAATTGCAGGCCATCCGTGTCGCGGCGCAATGGTATGCCCGGCTTCACTCCGGCACCACAACTGACGCGGAGCACGAAGGGTGGCGGGCCTGGCTGGCCGCGGATCCGCTGAACGAGCAGGCCTGGCAACGCATGGCGGCGGTGTCGGAACAGATGGCCAGCGTGCCGGGCGCATTGGCTGCGCCAACCTTGAGTGCCCACCCTGGCCGACCTCGTCGAGAGGTGCTGCGCAGCGCCTTGCTGCTGACCTCCGCCGGCTGCCTGGGATGGCTGGGCTGGCGCAGCGAGACCGCGCAGAACCTGCTCTGCGATTACCGGACCGGCGTAGGCGAGCGGCGTGAGTTCCAGTTGGTGGACGGCAGCACGCTGCTGCTCAACACCGACACCTCGGTAAACGTCCGTTTCGATGGCCGCCAGCGGACATTGACGCTGTTGTGGGGCGAAATTCTCGTAACGACCGGGGTCGATCCCTTGCAGCGGCCATTCAAGGTCGTCACTGGCCAAGTCGAAGTGCTGGCCCTGGGGACGCAATTCATCGTCCGCGCTCAGGACGACGGCGGTGAGGTGGCGGTGCTGGAGAAGGCCGTGCAAGTCAGTTTGCGCAGCGGCGGGCCAGCCCAGCGGGTCGACGCGGGTGATCGCCTGGGCTTCACCGGTCGGTCGCTGGGTGCGTTGCGCGCCAATGATGTATCGGTGGGTGCCTGGCAACAGGGCAGCATCATCGCCATCGACCGCCCGCTGTCGGCCTTGCTGGTGGAGCTTTCCCGCTATCGCACGGGAATATTGCGCTGCGACCCGGTCATCGGCGACTTGAAAGTCTCCGGCGTTTTTCCCATCGACAATACCGATCTTGCCCTGGCGGCACTCGAAACCGGTTTCTCGTTGCGCGTGACTCGCTACAGCCGGTTCTGGGTCCAGGTGTCGCGTGCCTGACAAGGCCGACGCGCTCACGTTGGTCCGGTTGAAATGTTTTTGCACTTTTCCTCGGCATCGTTCGGCTCATCCCTCAGTGAGTTTTCTTGACTGTTTGGGGGGAGGGGACACATGTCTCGCGTGAACACGCCAGGTCGTCTGGCAATCGCAATGAAAATCGGTTTTTTGGCCGCCACGTCTTTCGGCGCCTGTGCGGCGTACGCCAGTCCGGTTGCGCAAGCTTCGGTGCCACAACACTCGGCGCAGGCCTACGATATCGGCGCTGGCACCCTGGTGGATGTGCTGACGCGTTTCTCCAGCCTCGCCGGCGTCGCGATTTCGTTCGATGCCGCACAACTGCAGGGGCTGCGATCGCCAGGCTTGAAAGGCTCCTTTGGCGTGGCCGAAGGTTTCGCGCGCATCCTCGGCAGTAGCGGCCTGCAAGCCGAACCCCAGGCCAACGGGACCTACCGGCTGCGTACCGCACCTGCGCCCGGCTCGGCGCTGGAGCTCGGCACCACGACCATCGACGGCCAACTGCTCACGGCAACCACCGAAAACAGCGGGTCCTATACCACTGGGGCGGTGACCATCGGCAAAGGCGAGCATTCGCTGCGCGAAACGCCGCAGTCGGTGACGGTGATCACTCGCAAGATGCTCGACGATCAGAATCTCAACACCATCGAGCAGGTGATGGAAAAGACCCCGGGTATCACCGTCTACGACTCGACCATGGGCGGCAAGTATTTCTATTCCCGCGGGTTCCGGATGTCCGGCCAATACCAGTACGACGGCGTGCCGCTGGACATGGGCAACAGCTATGTCCAGGCCGACAGCTTCAGCAGTGACATGGCCTATTACGACCGGGTCGAAGTCCTGCGCGGCGCTGCCGGCATGATGAAGGGATCCGGCGGTACGTCCGGTGGCGTCAATTTCGTCCGCAAGCGCGGCCAGGCTACGGCGCAGACTGAACTCAGCCTCTCGGGCGGCACCTGGGACAATTATCGCGGGCAGGTCGATACCGGTGGCCCGTTGAACGAGGCCGGCACCGTGCGGGGCAGGGCGGTGATCGCCGAGCAGAGCCGGCACTACTTCTACGACGATGCCCGGCGTACGGATCAGGTTTATTACGGCGCCCTGGATATGGACCTTGCACCCGACACCACGCTCGGCCTGGGCGTGGCGTACGAGGATGTCGACGCGAGCCCTTGCTGGGGCGGGCTGCCACGCTACCGCGATGGCCGCGACCTGAAACTCAGCCGTTCCACCTGCCTGGACCCTTCGTGGAACACTTGGCGCAGCCAGCGGACCACGGTCTTCGGCGACCTGCGGCATCAGCTCAACGATGACTGGGCCGTGAAAGTCGCAGGCGTCTACACAAAAAACACCCAAGACACCAAATACGCGTTTGCATCGGGTGCGGTGACGCCGGGGGGCTCTACCACCAATCTGTTGGGCAGCCTGTATGACTACGATCAGGTCGACTACGGCCTCGACGCCTACCTGGACGGCAAGTTCGACGCCTTCGGCCAGCAACATGAATTGATCTTCGGAGTCAACGCCAGTCGTTCGGACAAGGATGATTTCTATTCGGTCGCCTTGTTGCCGCAGAAGCAGAACGTCTTCGACCCGGATCGGCACATCCCGGAGCCGGACGACAGCTACTTCATTGATAACTCGACCCGCGGCGGGCCGGTCAAGACCCTCACCGAACAGCAAGGCGTGTATTCCACGTTGCGCCTGAAACTGGCGGATCCGTTGACCTTCGTTGTCGGCGGTCGGGTGAGTTGGTACAGCTCCAAGAGCGACTCGGTATTTCTCACCGGCGGTACGGAACACGCCAGGAGCAGCGAGACCGGCCAGGTCACGCCATTTGCCGGCGTGTTGCTCGATCTCAACGAACACCTGACCGCCTACGCCAGTTATTCGGATATCTTCACGCCCCAAGGCAACTACCGCTCGCAAAGCGGCTCGGCGCTCAAGCCGCTGGTGGGCGAAAGTTATGAACTGGGGATCAAGGGTGAGTGGTTCGAAGGGCGCCTGAACACGGCGTTCAACCTGTTCCGCACCGTGCAGAAGGATCAGGCTCAGACGGATTACAACTCCACCTGCGCCTCATCGGACGGCTACTGCTACGAGAACGCTGGCAAGGTCCGCGCCCAGGGCTTCGAGGCCGAGATCAGCGGCGAAGTCATCGAGCGCCTGCAACTGCTCGCCGGATATACCTACACCCAGACCAAGACCCTGGACGACATCGACAGCAGCCTCAATGGCGGTTCGTTCAACAGCTATGTGCCGCGCCACGTGCTGCGCCTTTGGGGCGATTACGCCCTCGGTGGCGCCTTCGAGCGGTTCAGCGTCGGCGCCGGGGTCAATGCGCAGAGCGATAATTTCCGCGTATCGCCGCTTAGCGGTGAAAAGATCACCCAGGCCGGCTATGCGGTGTGGAACGGTCGGATCGGCTACCGCATCGATGACACCTGGTCGGTGGCGCTCAACGGCAACAACCTGTTGGACAAGCGCTACTACACCACCATCGGCACCGAAAGCTTCGGTAACTATTACGGTGAGCCGCGCAATTTCACCGCGACGGTGAAGGCGCGCTTCTGAGTGCCGTGGCGAGGGGGCCTGCCCCTCGCCACGGGCGGTTTTCAGTTGGTATCCAGATCGACGTTGCGGGTTTCCCGCAGGCAGATCATCCCCACCACCAGGCTCACGCCGGTGATCACCACCGGGTACCACAGGCCGTAGAAAATATCCCCGGTGTAGACCACCAGGGCGAACGACACGGTTGGCAGGAAACCGCCGAACCAGCCGTTGCCGATGTGATACGGAAGGGACATCGACGTATAGCGAATGCGGGTCGGGAACAGTTCGACCATCAGCGCCGCCAGCGGGCCGTAGCACATCGCCGAAATGATGATCAGCGCCACGATCAGGGCGACGATCATCGGCCGGTTGATCTGCTGGGCGTCGGCTTGTTGCGGGTAGCCCGCCAGGGTTACCGCGCCGCGCAGGGCGGCTTCGTCGTAGCCTTCAAGTTTCACGTCGCCGACGCTGACCTGCACGGTGCTGCCGGCCGGTGCCGCGACGCTGGTGTAGGGCAGGCCTTGCTTGACCAGGAAGGTCTTGACCTTGTCGCAAGGGCTGTCGAAACGCGCCTTGCCCACCGGGTCGAACTGGAAGGTGCAGGTGGCCGGGTCGGCGACGACGGTAATCGGCGCCTGGCGGCTCGCCAGGTCGATGGCCGGGTTGGCGTAATGAGCGAGCGTCTTGAAGATCGGAAAGTACAACGCCGTCGCCAGCAGCAGGCCGATCATCAGCACCGGTTTGCGCCCGACCTTGTCCGACAGCCAGCCAAAGAAGATGAAGAACGGCGCGCCGATCACGACGCTGACAATCAACAGGCTATTGGCAAGGGCCGGGTCCATCTTGAGAAACTGGGTGAGGAAGAACAGCACGTAGAATTGCGCGGCGTAGAAGGTCACCGCTTGCCCGGCATTGATGCTGAACAGGGCGATCAGCACCACCTTCAGGTTTTCCCACTTGCCGAAGGACTCGCGGATTGGCGCCTTGCAGCACTTGCCTTCTTCTTTCATCTTCAGGAACGCCGGCGACTCGTGCAGGCTCAGGCGGATCCAGGTGGAGATGCCCAGCAGCAGGATCGACAGCAGGAACGGAATGCGCCAGCCCCAGACTTCGAACTTGTCACCGGTGAAGTAACGGCAACCGAGCACCACCAGCAGCGAGAGCAACAGGCCCAGCGTCGCGGTGGACTGAATCCAGCTGGTATGAAAGCCGCGCTTGCCCATCGGTGCATGCTCGGCCACATAGGTCGCCGCGCCACCGTATTCACCGCCCAGGGCCAGGCCCTGGAGCATGCGCAATACCACCAGGATGATCGGCGCGGCGATGCCGATGCTCGCATAGTTGGGCAGCAGGCCGACGCAGAAGGTCGCCAGGCCCATGAGCACGATGGTTGCCAGGAACGTGTACTTGCGCCCGATCATGTCCCCCAGCCGACCAAACACCAGCGCCCCGAAGGGCCGCACGATGAAACCGGCGGCGAAAGCCATCAGGGCGAAAATGAACGCCGTGGTGTCGTTCACCCCGGCGAAGAATTGCTTGCTGATCACCGCCGCGAGGGCGCCGTAGAGGAAAAAGTCGTACCACTCGAACACCGTCCCCAGGGACGAGGCGAAGATTACTTTCTGGGTTTCCTGGCTGGTGCCTGCGCTGCGCGTGGCTTCCAGGGGCTGAACATGTTCAGACATAGCGGTATCCCTCACAGTGATTGTTTTTGTTGTTCCACTGTCGACGCCGGGTTGGGGCGTCTCCTGATTTGACACACTTCCTTGGCCTACTCATTTCCCCTGTGGGAGCGAGCTTGCTCGCGATGGCGGTCTGTCTGTCACCGATGTGGTGAATGTTCCGCCGCTATCGCGAGCAAGCTCGCTCCCATATGGAACTCGGCGATTTCAGACCGTGGCGGGCTCCTTCTGCAGCGTAGCGCCCACGGTGGCCGGCTCAAGCATCATCCGCGCGGCCTTCTCGGCGATCATCAGCGTCGGCGAGCAGGTGTTGCCCGAGGTGATGCGCGGCATGATCGAGGCGTCGGCGATGCGCAGGCCCTTGATGCCGTGGACGCGCAGTTGCGCATCCACCACCGCCTCGCCGTCCTGGCCCATGCGACAGGTGCCCACCGGATGAAAAATCGTCGTGCCGATGCGGGCGGCGGCCTGATGCAGTTCTTCCTCGGTCTGCAGGCTCGGGCCTGGCAGATATTCCACCGGTTTGAAAGCACTCAGGGCCGGCGCGGCGACAATTCTGCGGGTCAGGCGGATGGCGTCGGCGGCGACCCGCAGGTCCTCGGGATGGCTCAGGTAATTGGGTTGGATCGACGGCGCCTCATGAGGATCGGCCGAGCGGATGTCCACGCGACCACGGCTCATCGGGCGCAGGTCACACACCGACGCGGTGAACGCCGGGAAGCTGTGCAGCGGTTCGCCGAAACGTTCCAGGGACAACGGTTGTACGTGGTATTCGAGGTTGGCCGAGGCCTGTTCCGGCCCCGAGCGGGCAAACGCGCCGAGTTGGCTGGGGGCCATGGACAGCGGGCCACTGCGGTCGTACAGATAACGCAGGCCCATGCCCATCTTGCCCCACAGGGTGCCGGCGATCTGGTTCAGGGTGCGGGCGTTTTCCAGCTGGTAGATCAGCCGCAGTTGCAAGTGGTCCTGCAAGTTGCCACCGACGCCGGGCAGTTCATGCAGCACGCCGATGCCCAGACGCTGCAACAGGTTGCGCGGGCCGATCCCGGAGCGCTGCAAGATGCCCGGCGAGCCGACGGCGCCGGCGCACAGGACGATTTCCTTGCGCGCCCTGAAGCTCATGTTCTTGCCCTGCCAGCGGGCGCTGACGGCGTCGGCGCGGTTGTCACGCAGCAACACCCGATTAACCTCGACGTCGGTCAGCACCGTCAGGTTGGGGCGGTTGCCAATCGGTTTGAGGAAGGCCTTGGCTGCGTTCCAGCGCACCCCGGCTTTCTGGTTGACCTGGAAGTAGCCGCAACCTTCATTGTCGCCACCGTTGAAATCCTCGACGCTGGGGATGCCGCTCTGTTCGGCGGCGGTGCGGAAGGCATCGAGAATCGACCATGACAGGCGCTGGCGTTCGACTCGCCATTCCCCGGCTGCGCCGTGAAGCTCGGAATCCCCCGCGAAGTGATTTTCGCTCTGCCGGAACAGCGGCAACACATCCTTCCAGCCCCAGCCGACATTGCCTTCGGCGGCCCAGCCGTCGTAGTCCGCCGCCTGGCCACGCATGTAGATCATGCCGTTGATGGACGAACAGCCGCCCAACACCTTGCCGCGCGGATAACTCAAGGCGCGCCCTTGCAGGCCGGGTTGCGCTTCGGTCTTGAAGCACCAGTCGGTGCGTGGGTTACCGATGCAGAACAGGTAGCCGACCGGGATGTGGATCCACGGATAATTGTCCCGCCCGCCGGCTTCGAGCAACAGCACCCGGTGTTGCGGATTGGCCGAAAGCCGGTTCGCCAGCAGGCAGCCGGCAGGGCCGGCGCCCACGATTACGTAATCGTATTCATCGACGACAGGTTGCATTCGCGACCTCATTTTTTGTTCTTGTGGGACTCATCCTAGTTGTTAGTTTTCGTCAAAAGAATGTTAGTTTTTGCGCAGCGGCTGTGCGTTTATGAACAGTCATGACTTCAGGCGATTCAAGGATGGCTCATGTTCGACTGGAATGACCTGCGCTACTTCCTCGAACTGCAACGCAGCGGCCGCCTGCTGACGGCCGCGCGACGGCTCAACACCACCCATGCCACGGTGGCGCGTCACATCGAAGCGATCGAGAAAAGCCTCGGCACTGCGTTGTTTGTCCAGCACGCCCAAGGGTATGAATTGACTCCGGCCGGAGAAGCGCTGCTCAAGCATGCCGAGGCCATGGAGAACGTCGCGTTGCTCGCCCAGGAAGACATCACCCAATCCAGCGCGCCGCTGGGCAAGATTCGCCTCGGCGTAACGGAAGGGCTGGGCATCATGTTCCTCGCCAGTCGCATGGACGGCTTGTTCCAGCGCTATCCGGGGCTTGAAGTGGAACTGGTGGCCGTGCCGCGGTTTGTCAGCATCCTCAACCGCGAGGCGGAAATCAGCATTCACCTCGAACGCCCGGCGGCCGACCTGCTGGTGACGCGCAAGCTCACCGACTACAGCCTGGCGCTTTATGCCAGCCGGGCTTACCTGGACCGTTCGCCACCGTTACGCAGTCGCGAGGATCTGGCCCGCCATGCCTGGATCGGCTACGTCGATGACCTACTGTTCAGCCAGGAGCTGATGTTCCTCAACAGCTTTTGCCGAAACCCTCGCGTGGTGTTCCACAGCACCAGCGTCATTGCCCAGCAACAGGCTGCGCGCTCGGGCTTGGGGATCGCCGTGCTGCCGTGCTACATGGCCAGCAGCGATCCGACGCTGGTGCCGCTGCTGCCGGACGAAACCATCCGCCGCAGCTATTGGATCAGCACTCGCCGCGAGCTGCACAAGTCCGTCCGGTTGCGGGTGTTGTGGGATTACGTGGTGCAGTTGTGCGAGCGCGAGCAAGGGCTGCTGTTGCCCTGACCCGGCTCTAAGGTTATGTCCAAACGGTATTTCTCAAGCATCGAGTGCTTTCCCTAAGATCACGTCATAACTCGTTATGACAAGTGACTTGCGACCCATGCCCGACAACCTTCTTTCCCTCAGCAGCGTGCCGCTGCACACCCAACTGCGCGACGTGCTGCGCGCGCGCATTCTTGACGGTGAATACCCGCAAGGCAGCCAGATGCCCTCGGAAAGCGAGCTCGGCGCGCTGTTTCGCGTCAGTCGCATCACCGTGCGCCAGGCCTTGGGCGATCTGCAAAAGGAAGGGCTGATTTTCAAGATCCACGGCAAAGGCACGTTCGTCGCCAAGCCCAAGACCTTCCAGAACGTCAGCACACTGCAGGGCCTGGCCGAGTCCATGACCGGTCGCGGCTACGAGGTGATCAACCGCCTGCGCAGTTTCAAGTTCATCCCGGCGGACAAGTCGGTGGCCGAGCGACTGAAACTGGCGGAAGGCGACGTGGTTACGCAGATCAAGCGGGTGCGGCTGATCAACCGCGAGCCGGTTTCCCTGGAAATCACCTACCTGCCCAAGGCCCTCGGCGAGCGCCTGGAAAAAGCCGACCTGGTGACCCGCGACATCTTCCTGATCCTCGAAAACGATTGTGGCCTGGCCCTCGGTCACGCCGACCTTGCCATCGATGCGGTGCTGGCCGACAGCGACTTGTGCCAGGCACTCGACGTCGAGCCCGGCTCGCCGGTCATGCGCATCGAACGGCTGACCCATGACGCCGGCGGCGAGCCGCTGGACTTCGAATACCTCTACTACCGTGGCGATGCCTTCCAGTATCGCTTGCGGATCGACCGGCAAAAAGGGACGCAGGCATGACCCAGAGCTCCAGGAATATCCTCGAACAGGAATATGACATCGTCGTCATCGGCGGCGGCACCGCCGGCCCCATGGCGGCGATCAAGGCCAAGGAGCGCAACCGCGACCTGCGCGTGTTGCTGGTCGACAAGGCCAATGTCAAGCGCAGCGGCGCCATCAGCATGGGCATGGACGGGCTCAACAACGCGATTATCCCGGGCCATTCGACGCCCGAGCAGTACACCAAGGAAATCACCATCGCCAACGACGGCATCGTCAACCAGGCGGCGGTGTACGCCTACGCCACCCACAGCTTCGAAACGATCGAGCAGCTGGACCGCTGGGGCGTGAAGTTCGAGAAGGACGAAACCGGCGATTACGCGGTGAAAAAGGTTCACCACATGGGCGCTTATGTGCTGCCGATGCCGGAAGGTCACGACATCAAGAAAGTCCTCTATCGCCAGTTGAAACGGGCGCGAGTCAGCATCACCAACCGGCTGGTCTGCACCCGGTTGCTGACCGACGGGGAGGGCGCGGTGAACGGTGTGATGGGTTTTGACTGCCGCACCGCCGACTTCCATGTGATCAAGGCCAAGGCCGTCATCCTCTGCTGCGGCGCGGCGGGGCGCCTGGGGTTGCCGGCCTCCGGCTACCTGATGGGCACCTATGAGAACCCGACCAATGCCGGCGACGGTTATGCGATGGCCTATCACGCCGGGGCCGAGCTGGCGAACCTGGAGTGCTTCCAGATCAACCCGTTGATCAAGGATTACAACGGCCCGGCGTGCGCCTACGTCACCGGCCCGCTGGGCGGCTACACCGCCAACAACAAGGGCGAGCGCTTTATCGAATGCGACTACTGGAGCGGGCAGATGATGTGGGAGTTCCACCAGGAGCTCGAAGGCGGCAACGGTCCGGTGTTCCTCAAGCTCGATCACCTGGCCGAGGAAACCATCCAGAACATCGAGGAAATCCTGCACAGCAACGAGCGCCCCAGTCGCGGGCAGTTCCACGCCAACCGGGGCACCGATTACCGCACGCAGATGGTGGAGATGCACATTTCCGAGATCGGCTTCTGCAGCGGTCATTCGGCCTCTGGAGTGTGGGTCAACGAGCGGGCCGAGACCTCGGTCAAGGGTTTGTACTCGGCGGGCGACATGGCGGCAGTGCCGCACAACTACATGCTCGGCGCGTTCACCTACGGCTGGTTTGCCGGCCAGAACGCGGCGGACTTTATCGCTGGCAAGGACTTTTCGGCACTGGATACTCAGCAGATCGAGCAGGAAAAAAACCGCGTCTACGCGCCGCTCGACCGTGCGCATGGCCTGCCGCCGGCCCAGGTGGAATACAAGCTGCGCCGCTTCGTCAACGATTACCTGCAACCGCCGAAGGTCAGCAAAAAAATGCAGATCGGCCTGCAACGCTTCAGCGATATTCAGCGCGACCTTGATCAGCTCAAGGCCCACAACGCCCACGAACTGATGCGCGCCATGGAAGTCAGCGTGATCCGCGATTGCGCCGAGATGGCCGCCCGCGCATCGCTGTTTCGCGCCGAAAGCCGTTGGGGGTTGTACCACTACCGGGTCGATCATCCGCAACGCAACGACAGCGACTGGTTCTGCCATTGCCATTTGAAGAAAGGCGAGGACGGCGCGATGACCTCGTTCAAGAAAGCCGTCGAGCCCTACATCATCGCCCTCGATGCCGACGAACTGCAGGCCTACGACCGGCTTCGGCTCGGTGCCGACGCGGCGTGAGCCCTATACCCAGAGAGAACTCCCATGGCCTATCAACCCCAGGAAATCTTCTTCCGCTCCAATGCCCCCGTCACCGTGGACGAGGACAAATGCATCGCCCACAAGGGCTGCACGGTCTGCGTTGATGTCTGCCCGATGGACCTGTTGGCGATCAACCCGGCCACCCAGAAGGCCTACATGGCGTTCGATGAATGCTGGTATTGCATGCCCTGTGAAAAGGACTGCCCGACGGGGGCGGTGAAAGTGGAGATTCCTTATTTGCTGCGGTGACTGAATAGACGCCTTCGCGAGCAGGCTCGCTCCCACAGTTTTTCAGCGGCGACTCGGTCCGATGTGGGAGCGAGCCTGCTCGCGAAGAGGCCACCGCAGCCCCCAAAAAAAGCCATCCGGCCACTCCGGACGCTAAAACCAGAATACCCCTCGTTTCCCACCGCGCCCTGATCGTGGCGGAGACGAACATCCAATCAATGAATCGAGGGGATACACCCATGTTATTGCGTGCAGCGCTGGCCGGTCTGGTACTGGCTTCATTGACCTTGCCTGCCCAGGCAGAAACCATCCGCATTGCCATCGGCACCCAGGACACCACCATCAACTGCGCCGCCGGCGGGTTGTTGATCCGCGAGCTCGGCCTGCTGGATAAATACCTGCCCCACGACGGCGCGTACAAGGACGCCGAGTACGACATCCAGTGGAAAAACTTCACCAGCGGCGCGCCGCTGACCAACGAGATGGTCGCCGGCAAACTCGACTTCGGCGCCATGGCCGACTTCCCCGGGGCGTTCAACGGCGTGGCGTTCGAGACGGCCGGCAAGCACAGCCTGTTCATCAGCGTGTTGTCGGGCAGCACCCAGGGCAGCGGCAACGGCATTGTCGTGCCCAGCGCTTCGGGCGTGCAGTCCCTCGCCGAGCTCAAGGGCAAGACGATTTCCGTACCGTTTGCTTCCACCGCCCATGGCATGTTGCTGCGAGCCGTTGCGGCCCAGGGCTGGGATCCACTCAAGGATGTGAACATCATCGCCCAGCCGCCGGAGGTCGCCGGCTCGGCGCTGCAGGCCGGCAAAATCGACGCCCACGCCGATTTTGTACCGTTCGCCGAACTGTTCCCCAACCGCGGTTTCGCCCGCAAGATCTACGACGGTGCCCAGGCCAGGACGCCGACTTTCCACGGCGCGCTGGTGGACCAGGCCTATGCCAGAAAGTACCCGGAAATCGTCGTCGCTTATTTGCGCGCCACCATCGAGGCCAGTCAGTTGCTGGCCGCCGAGCCTGAGAAATACAGCGAGCTGATCGCCAAGGTCACCGGGGTGGATGCCGAGGTCAATTACCTGTTCCACGGGCCGCTGGGCGTACAGACCCGCGACCTGACCTGGAAACCCGAATACCGGCAAGCCGTCGGCACCGCGATCGACACCCTCAAATTGCTGAAGAAGGCTGATCGCGGCCTTGACCTCAACACTTTCATCGACGATCAGTACATCCGCGCCGCGTTCAAGGCGTCGAACCTCGATTACGCCGCGCAACTGGGCAACTACGCCCAGACGCCCCTTGGCAACCCCGATGCCTTGACCGGCCAGCCCATTACCGATCCCCGCCATGTGGCGCAGATCTGGGTACGCGGCGAGCCGACAGTGCGTCATTACGCCTCGGCGCAATCGGCCTTCACCGCGCTGGCGAATCTCAAACAGGAAGGCAAGGGCATCCGCGCCGTCTACGCCCAGGCCAGCGACAGCGGGATCAAGCTGCTGGCCGAGCAGGCGTGGTTCGCCAGCGATGCCAAGGGCCAACTCAGCGCGTTCCTGTTGAAAGGGCAGGCTGAGCAATTTGCCACGGCCGAGGGCGGCAAGGTCCTGGATTTTACCGAAGCCACCACCCAGGCAGTCGCCGCCCGATAAACCTGACACCGACCCCTGTGGGAGCGAGCTTGCTCGCGATGGCGTCAGGTCAGTTGAAGTTGAAGTGCCTGATATACCGCTATCGCGAGCAAGCTCGCTCCCACAGGGTCCATTGCGGAGGATAGATTTGTGTACCCATCACCCAAACGCTGGCTCCTGCGAGCCGCTTCCTTGCTGCTCTGCCTGTTGTTCTGGCAGCTCGCCGCCAACGGCCACTGGGACCTCGGCCTGGTGACTTTCGCCAACGTTCCGGCCCCGCTGGCAGTGATCGAGGCCGCGCTCGGCCTGGGCGAGTCGGGCAATCTCGTTCGGCACTTGGGCAGCAGCCTGGGCCGGGTCTTTGCCGGGTATGGCGCGGCGTTGCTGGTGGGCGTGGCGCTGGGCCTGGCCATCGGCCGTTCCCGGTGGGCCGAGGACCTGTTGCTGCCACCGCTGGAAGTGCTGCGGCCGATTCCGGCGGTGGCCTGGATCCCGCTGGCGATCCTGATGTTTCCCTCGTCGGAACTGTCGATGGTGTTCATCACCTTCACCGGTGCGCTGTTCCCGATCCTGCTCAACACCGTGCACGGCGTCGAAGGGGTGGACCGGCGCCTGGTCGCATCGGCGAAAAGCCTGGGGGCAGGGCGCCGGGCGATCCTGCTGGAGGTGATCCTGCCGGGCGCCGCGCCGAGCATCATCACCGGCCTCGCTATCGGCATGGGCACGTCCTGGTTCTGCCTGGTGACGGCGGAAATGATCGCCGGCCAGTACGGCATCGGCTACTACACCTGGGCGTCCTACACCGTGCAGAACTACCCCGACATTGTCGTCGGCATGTTGCTGATCGGCGTGCTGGGCATGGGCAGCAGTTTGTTGATCAAGCGCCTGGGCGGGCTGTTCACGCCTTGGCACCGACCCCGAGGAAAAGCCTGATGAGCGCGATGCAAACCCCGAAGGGCGGATCGATATTCGCCAGTTATCCATTGTCCTGGGCCAGGGCGCCCAGGCCTTCGAAGCAGTGCAGGGGCTGGATTGTCAGATCGAGGCGGGCCAGTTCGTCTGCATCCTCGGGCCGTCCGGCTGCGGCAAATCGACGTTGCTCGGCGCGCTCGCCGGGCACCTGCGACCCAGTGCCGGCACGCTGCATGTCGATGCGCTGCCGGTGGCCGGGCCGTCGCCCCAGCGCGGCATGGTGTTCCAGCAGCACACCCTGTTTCCGTGGCGCAGTGTGCGCGACAACGTCGCCTTCGGCCTGAAGATGCGCGGCCAGGGCAAGGCCGAACGACACCGGGCCGCCGATGAAATCCTTGCCCTGGTGGGCCTGGAAGGTTTCGCCGGGCACTGGCCGGACCAATTGTCTGGCGGCATGCAGCAACGGGTGGAGATCGCCTGGGTGCTGGTCAACCGCCCGCGCCTGTTGCTGATGGATGAGCCCTTCGGCGCGCTGGATGCGTTGACCCGGTTGAACATGCAGGAGCTGCTGCTGAACATCTGGACGCGCATCCGCACCACCGTTGTCTTCGTCACCCACGACATCGACGAGGCGTTGTTCCTCGCTGATCGCTTGCTGGTGATGAGCCCGCGCCCGGGCCGGATCATCGAGGACTTGCGCCTGGATTTCCCCCGGCCACGAACCACCGACCTGGTCACCCGTCCTGAATTTTCCCGATTGAAACGCCATTGCCTCGAGCTGCTGCGCCATGAAGACGGCCGGCAATTGCCGCGCCTCAATCCCCTCGGGCTTCCTCCTGAAACCTCCTTGCCGCGATTTGCCCTATGACTTCTCTATTCGAAAACACCGATAACGATGACATTCTTGCCCTGCAACCACGCCTGACGGATGACGACGCCGGGGTGCGCCGCATCGCCCTGATCGAACTGGCTGACCTGGAAGAACCCGAAGGCCTGCTGTGGCTTGTCGACCGTCTGGCCCGGGATCCCAGCGCCGAGGTGCGGGCCGAAGCCGCGCGCTTGCTCGAAGCCTGGGAGGACGCGCCAGTGGTCGCGGCCCTGTGCCAGGCCCTGACCGATACCGCCCCGACCGTGCAGGCCGCGGCTGCCCAGAGCCTGAGCCTGCTCAAGAGCGAGGCGGCGGGGGAGGTGATATTGCCTTGGACCACCCACGCGGATGCCAGCGTGCGCATCGCTGCGTTCCGGGCCTTGCGCGAGTTGCGCCTGGGCGCTGCCGCACCGGCTGCGATCGCGGCCCTGGTCGACGCCGATGCCGGCGTGCGTCGCGAGGCGGTTGGCGTACTGGGCTGGCTCAAGCAGCTTGAGGCGCTGCCGGCCCTGGCCCGGCTCGCCAGCGCCGACCCGGACAGTGAAGTGCGCCGCGCGGCCACCGGCGCCCTGGGCCTGGCTGCGGATGCGCAAGTCTTGCCGGCGCTGCGCCAGGCCCTGCGCGACCCGGCCTGGACGGTGCGTGAAGAGGCCGCCACCACGCTGGGCAAAGTGGGTCACGCCGACGCCGGCCCGGCCCTGATCGATGCCCTGGATGATGATTACTGGCAAGTGCGCCTGCGCGCCACCCGCAGTCTTGGCCGCTTGCGTTATCTCCAGGCGTTGCCGGCACTGATCGAAACCCTGGGCCATCGAATCAGCAATCTGCGCAAGGAAGCGGCGTTGGCGTTGGGCGAGTTGAACGATCCGGGAGCGATCCCCGCCTTGCAGGCAGCCCGGGACGATGGCGACCCTGAAGTGCGCAAGGCCGTGCGCATCGCCTTGGGCCAGTTGCAATGAGTCCGTTTACGATCGGCAATTCCCGGGACAAGGGCCAATTACGGCTGAGTTGGCCCGATGGTCGCGAGCAGCGGCTGGACCATGTCGAGCTACGCAGGCAATGTCCGTGTTCCCAATGCCGAGCGTTTCGCCTGCAAGGGCTGACGGTTCAGGTCGATGCCCGGGTGCGTGTGGTTGAGGTCAATGCCCAGGGGTATGGGGTTCAGCTGGTGTTCAGTGATGGGCACGAGCGGGGGATTTTTCCCTGGGCTTATCTGGCGGGTTTTAGTTGAATCCAACTGTTCGCAGATTCTTTGTAGGAGATTCTTTGTGGGAGCGAGCCTGCTCGCGAAGGCGGTCTGATTGGGTACATATCCGTTTTTTCGGTAACGGCCGCTTATGGTTCCGCTCTTACAGCGGGTCACTTTTGGAAGAGCGCCAAAAGTAACCAAAAACGCTTCGCCCCACCACTCGGCACCTCGCTTAGGCTCGGTGTGCCCTCACTCCGGCATTGCTCCGTGGGCCCGCCGCGAAGGGCCATCCTTGGCCCAGCGCGGCTATCCCGGCATCCATGCCGGGATGCCCACTGCGCAATGCCTGCGTTCGGCCAGCGTGGTTAACGGGGCGCCCCAGATCAAGATCAAGATCAAGATCAAAAGCGAGGCGGCATCTCTTCAGCTATACCCCGATCTAACTGTGGGAGCGAGCCTGCTCGCGAAGGCGGTGGGACTGCTCGCATGGATGTTGAATGTGTTGAAGCCCTCGCAAAAATTCTCCTACTCGGGAGGAATATTGTTCAAAAGACGACGATGAACCCCGTGGCGAGGGAGCTTGCTCCCGCTGGGCTGCGCAGCAGCCCCAAACCATTCAGCAGGATGCATCCGGACAACAGCAGGTTTTTTACGACTGCTGCGCAGCCGAGCGGGAGTAAGCTCCCTCGCCACGGGTTTATCCTTTTCTTGGGGAAAACAACAAATTCGCCATCCATGCAAGCTGACCCACCGCTTTCGCGAGCAGGCTCGCTCCCACAGAGGAAATGCAAAACCCACCAAACCAGGTCGGCTCGAAGGTCGCCTCGCGGTGGACGTTGATTTCGGCGCCCCGTTAACCACGCTGGCCGAACGCAGGCATTGCGCAGTGGGCATCCCGGCATGGATGCCGGGATAGCCGCGCTGGGCCAGGGACGGCCCTTCGCGGCGGGCCCACGGAGCAATGCCGGAGTGAGGGCACACCGAGCCCAGGCGAGGTGCCGAGTGGTGGGGCAAAAGCGTTTTGGTTACTTTTACGCTTCATAAAAGTGACCCGCCGTAAGGGCGGAACCCTAAGCAGCCGTTACCAAAAAAATGGATATACACCCCAACAAGGCCACCGCATGAACTGACTGGCGGCGCTTGTCAGGCAAAACCGACAGGAGTACAAATGTACTCCATGACGACTCTCACTCCCCGCCGTACCGCCATCCTGACCTTCATCCGCGAACGCATCGCCGAGCAGGGCCAGCCTCCCAGCCTCGCTGAAATCAGCGAGGCGTTCGGTTTTGCCTCCCGCAGCGTGGCGCGCAAGCATGTGCTGGCGTTGACCGAAGCCGGTTTCATCGAAGTCAATCCGCACCAGGCCCGAGGCATCCGGCTGTTGAACCAGCCGCCGCGCCCCGAGCTGCTGGACGTGCCGGTGTTGGGTCGGGTGGCCGCCGGCCTGCCGATTGGCGCCGATGCCGAGGTCCATAGCCGCCTGTTGCTGGATCCGGCGATTTTCACCAAGGCGCCGGACTACCTGTTGCGGGTCCAGGGCGATTCGATGATCGAGGACGGTATCCTCGATGGCGATCTGGTCGGTGTACAACGTACGCCCCAGGCCGCCAACGGGCAGATCGTCGTGGCGCGCCTGGACGGTGAAGTGACCATCAAGCGCTTCGAGCGAGTCGGCGAGCGCGTGCGCCTGTTGCCACGCAACCCGGCCTACCAGCCGATCATCGTCGAAGCCGACCAGGACCTGGCGATCGAAGGCGTGTTCTGTGGCCTGGTGAGACAAGGCTGATGGGCGCCGTCGTTGCGCTGGACACGCTGTTCAATGGCGGCCAGGTCTGGAGGGGCCGGCCTGCGCCGCCGGCCGCCAGCCCGCAGCCCACCGGTCATGCAGCGTTGGACGCGGCATTGCCCAGTGGTGGCTGGCCGGACGCGGCGTTGACGGAAATCCTCATCGGCGCGCCGGGCGTGGGCGAGTTGCAACTGGTGTGGCCGACCCTGGCGCGGCTGTCGGTGGCGGGGGAGCGCATCGTGCTGGTGGCACCGCCGTTCGTACCCTATCCCCAGGCCTGGCGAAATGCCGGGGTGGACCTGCGCCAGTTGTCGATTATCCAGGCCGACCCACGGGATGCCTTGTGGGCCACCGAACAATGCCTGCGTTCGGGCAGTTGCGGCGCGGTGCTGTGCTGGCCGCGCCAAGCGGATGACCGGGCCTTGCGCCGCCTGCAGGTCGCGGCGGAAACCGGACAGACCCTGGCGTTCGCCTGGCGCTCGATCCAGGAAGCGATCAACCCATCCCCGGCGGCCTTGCGCATCGCCATCGATGCCCGCCCGGCACAATTGCGGGTGCTCAAGTCCCGGGGCGGACTGGCCCGTTCGGCGCCGATTGCGTTCACCACGCACACGGGGCATTGAGGTTGCAATGCGCTGGGTCTGTATCCTCTTCCCGCGATTGGCGCTGGACGCCGCGCTGCGCCAGCGCCCCGATCCCGACGAGCCCCTGGCGCTGTTGACCGGTCCGGCTCAGCGCCGGGTGTTGCAAGCGGTCAATGAGCCGGCGCGCGCCCTGGGCTTGCGGCCCGGCCAGACCATGACCGCCGCCCAGGCCCTGAGCAAAGGGTTTGCCACGGCCGAGTACGACGCGGCGCAGATCGAGCACTGGCAACAATTCCTGGCGGCCTGGGCCTACCGCTTCAGTTCCCAGGTCAGCGTGCATTACCCGCGCACGGTGCTGTTCGAAATCGAATCGAGCCTGGGGCTGTTCGGGCCCTGGCCGGTGTTCGAGGCTCGGTTGCGGGCCGAGCTGACTGAGCTGGGCTTTCGTCATCGCATCGTCGCCGCCCCCAACCCCGTGGCGGCGCGGATGTTGGCCAATGCCCATGACGCCCTGGTGGTGCCCGATGGCGAAACCTTGCAAGCGTACCTGGGACAAATGCCGGTGGACCGCATCGGCCTGGCGCCCGACGTCGCCACGGCACTGTCGCGCATGGGCCTGCGCCACCTGGATCAGGTCCGGGCCTTGCCTCGGCACACCCTGGCGCGGCGCTTCGAGGCCGATGTGCTCAAGCACCTCGACGCGCTGACGGGCAGTCGTACCCTGGCGCTGTCGTTCTACCTGCCTCCAGACCGTTTTGATGTGCGCATCGAACTCAATTACGACGTGCAGTCCCATCAGGCACTGCTGTTTCCGCTGCGTCGGTTGACCGGTGACCTGTCGGCTTTCCTGTGTGGGCGCGACAGCGGTGTGCAGCGTTTCGACTTGCATCTGGAACACGCCGGTCTGCCGGACACGGTGATCAAGGTCGGCCTGCTCAGCGCCGAGCGAGAGCCTTCGATGCTGTTCGAACTGGCCCATGGTCGTCTTGAACAGGTACAGGTCGAGGCGCCAGTGCGCGGATTTCGCTTGTGTGCCGACAACCTGCCGAGCTTCGTGCCCCAGCGCCTGGAGTTGTTCGACGAGCGTCCTCAACAGTCCTTGCCCTGGGAACAACTGCGCGAACGGCTGCGGGCGCGCCTGGGGGATGACGCCGTGCTGGGGCTGGGATTCGGTGACGATCATCGACCCGAGTGCGCCTGGCAGATGACTCCCCAGCCGCGGCAACAGGCATGCCCGCTGCGCGAGGAAGTCCAGCGTCCCGGCTGGCTGCTCGGCGAGCCCCAGGCGTTACCCGAGGGCCAGGCGCGCATCCTCATGGGGCCGGAGCGCATCGAGTCCGGCTGGTGGGACGGAGCCGACGTGCGCCGCGATTACTACCTGATCGAAACCCGCGCCGGGCAACGCGGCTGGGCCTACCGACCGGTGGGCGAGGGCGGGCCGTTGTGGCTGCAGGGCTGGTTCGCATGAGCATCGAATACGCCGAGCTGCATTGCCTGTCGAACTTCAGTTTCCAGCGCGGCGCCTCCAGCGCCCTGGAATTGTGTCGCCGCGCCAAGGAGCAGGGTTATGCGGCCCTGGCGATTACCGATGAATGCACCCTGGCCGGGATCGTCCGGGCCTGGCAGGCGGCCAGGGAGCTTGGACTGCAACTGATCGTCGGCAGCGAAATCCAGGTCGAGGACGGCCCGAAACTGGTGCTGCTGGTGGAGAACCTCGTGGGCTACCAGAACTTGTGCCGGCTGATCACCCGCGCCCGGCGGCGTAGCGAGAAAGGCTGTTATCGCATCGTCCGGGAAGACTTCGACGAACCTCTGCCGGGTTTGCTGGCGCTGTGGATCCCCGAAGGCAAGGCGCCCGAGGAGCAGGGGCGCTGGCTCCAACAGGTTTTCAACAGGCGATTATGGCTGGCCGTGCAGTTGCATTGCGGCCAGGACGATCGCCAGCGGCTGGCGGACTTGCTCGCGTTGGCCGGACACCTGGGCCTTTCCGCTGTCGCCACGGGGGATGTGCACATGCATGTGCGTGGTCGGCGTGCCTTGCAAGACACCATGACCGCCATCCGTCACCACGTCAGCGTGGCCGAGGCCGGCCAGCGCCTGCACCCCAACGGCGAACGCCATCTGCGCAGCTTGCAGGCCCTGGCCGATCTCTACCCGCGAGCCTTGCTCGATGAAACCCTGAAGATCGCCCGGCGTTGTACGTTCGACCTCGGCCAGTTGCGCTACGAATACCCCCGCGAGCTGGTGCCCGAGGGTCACGATCCGGCTTCCTGGCTGCGGGAATTGACCGAGCGCGGCCTGCGCGAGCGCTGGGTGAACGGCGTGACAGACAAGGTGCGCCTGCAGATCGACAAGGAATTGGAGCTGATCGCCGAACTGGGCTACGACAGCTACTTCCTCACCGTGCAGGACATCGTCAGTTTCGCCCGTAGCCGCCACATTCTCTGCCAGGGTCGAGGCTCGGCGGCCAACTCGGCGGTGTGCTACGCCCTGGGCATCACCGAAATCGATCCGAGCCAGACGGACATGTTGTTCGAACGCTTCCTGTCCCGCGAGCGCAATGAGCCGCCGGATATCGATGTCGATTTCGAACACGAGCGCCGCGAAGAAGTCTTGCAGTATGTGTTCCAGCGTTACGGCCGGCATCGCGCGGCGTTGACGGCGGTGGTCAGCAGTTACCACGGCGCCGGGGCGGTGCGCGATGTGGCCAAGGCCTTGGGCCTGCCGCCGGACCAGGTCAATGCGCTGGCCGATTGCTGTGGGCGCTGGAGCGATGAAGCGCCGCCCCTGGACCGCTTGCGCGAAGGTGGTTTCGACCCGGACAGCCCGGTGTTGCGCCGGGTGCTGAGCCTGACCCGGCAACTGATCGGCTTCCCCCGGCACCTGTCCCAACACCCCGGCGGTTTCGTGATTTCCCAGCAACCGCTGGACACTCTGGTGCCGGTGGAAAACGCCGCGATGGCTGAGCGCACCATTATCCAGTGGGACAAGGACGACCTCGATGCGGTCGGGTTGCTCAAGGTGGACATCCTCGCCCTGGGCATGCTCAGCGCGATCCGCCGCTGTTTCGACCTGATCGCGCATTACCGGGGTGTGCGGCATACATTGGCGTCATTGCCCAAGGACGATCGGGCGACGTTCGAGATGATCAGCCGCGCCGACACCATCGGCGTGTTCCAGATCGAATCCCGGGCGCAGATGGCGATGTTGCCCCGGCTCAAGCCCAAGGAGTATTACGACCTGGTGATCGAGGTGGCGATCGTACGGCCGGGACCGATCCAGGGCGGCATGGTGCATCCGTATCTACGGCGACGAAACAAGGAGGAGCCCGTCACTTATCCTTCGGAAAAACTGAAAAAAGTGCTGGGTCGCACCTTGGGCATTCCGTTGTTCCAGGAACAGGTAATGCAGATCGCCATTGTCGCGGCGGACTACACGCCCGGCGAGGCGGACCAGTTGCGGCGCTCGATGGCCGCGTGGAAACGCCACGGCGGCCTTGAGCCGCATCGCGAGCGCCTGGCAGAAGGTATGAAGCACAACGGCTACACGCCCGAGTTCGCCGCGCAGATCTTCGAGCAGATCAAGGGCTTCGGCAACTATGGCTTTCCGGAATCCCATGCCGCCAGTTTCGCCTTGCTGACCTACGCCAGCAGTTGGCTCAAATGCCACGAACCGGCGGCGTTCGCCTGCGCCCTGATCAACAGTTGGCCCATGGGTTTCTATAGCCCGGACCAGATCCTCCAGGATGCCCGCCGGCATCAGTTGCAGATCCGTGCGGCGGACGTGCGCGCCAGCGACTGGGAATCCAGCCTCGAACCCCTGGAGGGCCGGCAACCGGCGATCCGCATGGGCTTGCGCCTGATCAAGGGCTTTCGTGAAGACGATGCCCGCCGTATCGAGGCGGCTCGTAGACAGCGGCCTTTCAGCGATGTGGCGGACCTTGCCGAACGGGCTCGACTCGATGCCCGGGCCATGGAACAACTGGCCGACGCCGGCGCGTTGCGCGGTATGGCCGGCGATCGTCACCGTGCCCGCTGGGAAATCGCCGGGGTGCAAAAACAACTGGGCCTGTTCGCCGGTTTGCCCAGCGAGGAGGAACCGCCCGTGGTCTTGCCGACGCCCACGGTGGGGGAGAACCTGTTCGCCGACTACGCCACGTTGGGCACCACGCTGGGGCCGCATCCGCTGGCCTTGTTGCGTCCCGAATTGCGCGCCCGGCGCTGCCGCAGTTCGCGGGAATTGCAAGCGGTGGAACACGGTCGCAACGTCAGCGTCGCCGGGCTGGTCACCGGCCGCCAGCGCCCGGGCACGGCCAGTGGCGTGACCTTCGTCACCCTGGAAGATGAATTCGGCAACCTCAACGTGGTGGTCTGGCGCGACCTGGCCGAGCGTCAACGCAAGGTTCTGGTGGGTTCGCAATTGCTTCGGGTGGACGGGCGCTGGGAGAGTGTCGGCGAGGTCCGGCACCTGATCGCCGGGCGCCTGAGCGACCTGACTGGATTGCTGGCGGGCATCAATGTGCGCAGCCGCGATTTCCGCTGAACAGCACCCTGTGGCGAGGGAGCTTGCTCCCGCTGGGCTGCGCAGCAGCCCCAAAACCATTCAGCAGGATACATCTGGATAACAGCGGGTTTTTTACGACTGCTGCGCAGCCGAGCGGGAGCAAGCTCCCTCGCCACGGTGTTCACCCTGTCCCCCGGACCAGACAGGACCGGCGCAAAGGCTTCTGCATGAACCAATTGCCAACCCCGCGCTCGAAGCACTAGCACAAGGGACTTGTGGTATGCCGCTTCCCTGCTGGTAGTTTGAGGTGAGAGTCGTTCCATGAAGTTCTTATCCCAGAGTAACGGGTGTCCCGGTTGGGACGGTGAGATGGCCCGACGTATCCGGGCCTACGATTGGAGTCGCACCGATCTGGGCGCGATCGAGCACTGGTCCGCCAGCCTGCGCAGCGCTGTCCAGTTGATGCTGGCTTCGCCCTTGCCGATGGTCATGTTGTGGGGCCGCCAGGGCTTCATGATTTATAACGATGCCTATGCCGAGTTTGCCGGCGGCCGTCACCCGTACCTGTTGGGGCGCGCGGTGGAGCTGGGTTGGCCGGAAGTCGCTGAATTCAATCGCCATGTACTCGACGTGTGCCTGGCTGGCGGCACCTTGTCCTACCGTAGCAAGGAACTGGTATTGCTGCGCGACGGCAAGCCCGAAGACGTCTGGATGGACCTCTATTACAGCCCGGTGCCCGACGATGATCATTCGCCGGCTGGCGTCCTGGCGATCGTCGTGGAAACCACCGAACTGGTGCTCAGCGAGCGGGCCCGACAAGAGGCGGAACGCAGCTACCGTGCGGTCAACGAGCGTATTCAGTTGGCGCTTTCGGCCGGGCCGTTGCTGGGCTCGTTTGTCTGGGATATCCCGGCCGACACCCTGTCCGGCGACGAGCGTTTCGCCCGTACGTTCGGCTATCCGCCCGAATGTTCGTTGGATGCACTGCCCATCGAGATCGCTCGCCAGCGCATCCATCCGGATGATCTTGCCGACGTGGAGCAACGTGTCGACCTGACGGTGCGCACGGGCGCGCCCTACAGCGCTGAATACCGTGTGCGCCGTGGTGAGGGCGAATACCTCTGGGTGCTGGCCAGCGGCCGCTGCGAGTTCGATGCGTTGGGCAAGCCCCTGCGTTTTCCCGGTGTGCTGATCGACATCAATGAGCGCAAGACTGCCGAAGCGTCGTTGCTCAAGTTCACCCGCGATCTGGAACAACGGGTCGCCGATGAAGTACAGGCGCGGCTGGCGGCTGAAGAACAGTTGCGCCAATCGCAGAAGCTCGAGGCCATCGGCGGGCTTACGGGGGGCGTGGCCCACGACTTCAACAATCTGCTCCAGGTGATCGGTGGAAACCTGCATTTGCTGGCTCGCCACGAACCCGACAATCCCAACGTGCAACGGCGGGTCGGGGCGTCCATTGAAGCCGTGGAGCGAGGCGCCAAGCTGTCATCGCAACTATTGGCTTTTGCCCGGCGCCAGCCCTTGTCCCCGGCCGTCTACAACCCCCGGCGCATCTACGATGGCCTGGGCGAGTTGTTGCAACGGGCACTGGGGGAAACCATCCGGATCGAGGTAGCGTTGCCGGATGAGCCTTGGTGCATCCATGTCGACCGCAACCAATTGGAAAACGCCCTGTTGAACCTGGCGATCAACGCCCGCGATGCCATGGGCGGCGAAGGGACCATCTGCCTGATCGGCGAGAACATCGCACTGGATGAGTCATCATGCGCCGGTAAAGGTGTTGCGGCTGGCGATTACGTACGGCTGTCGGTGACCGATTGTGGCGCGGGCATGGCGCCTGAAGTCCTAAAGCAGGTTTTCGAGCCGTTCTTCACCACCAAGACCGACGGCCACGGTACCGGACTCGGGTTGAGCATGGTGTTCGGGTTCGTCAAGCAGAGCGGCGGCCATATCGAAATTTCCAGCCATCCGGGAGAAGGCACCCAGGTGCACATGTACTTCCCGCGCAGCCATAGGCCCGAGTCGGAGGAGCAGACGCACCACCGCACGCATCAGTCGGGCTTGCAGGAAACTGTCCTGGTGGTCGAGGACAACGATGACGTGCGCGGTGCCTCGGTGGAATTGCTCGAGCTGTCGGGTTATCGGACCCTGACCGCGGCGAATGGCGACGAGGCCATGAAATTGTTGCTGGAGGGCACCTCGGTCGACCTGATCTTCACCGACGTGGTCATGCCCGGGCTGATCAAGAGTTCCGACCTGGCCGCCTGGGCCAAGGTCCAGTCCCCGCCGGTGCCGGTGTTGTTCACGTCGGGGCACACCCGCGACATCATCTCGCGCAATCATCAGTTGAGCCCGGACACCCATCTGCTGAGCAAACCCTATAGCCCGGATGCGCTGACCCGGATGGTCAGGTCGGTACTGGGCGGCTGAGCATGCTGCAAAAGAATGGAACCCAGCCGCCTTGCCACCTTCGAATAACCAAGGCCGTCGATTGAACCGGCCCTGTCATGAACGAGGTGTCCAATGAGCGATCCTGCAAATACCCAGCAACAAGGCCAGACGCAGACCCAGTCTTCGCGTAACGATCCGGCCGTCGATCCCCAAGCGCCGGGCAACCCGCCCGCCGGTCCGGCTGGAACGCACCAGGCTCACAGCGCTGCCAGCGAGGTCGATCAGAAACAACATCACCAGGACAACGACAACACCTACAGCCCTGGCTTCAAGCCAGAGCCGGATCGACCTGGCCCCGGCGACAAGACCGACGCCGACATCGATACCGCCGACAGCTAGCCAACAAAAAGCCCGACTCGAGAGTCGGGCTTTTTCATGCATTGCTTTGAGTTATTTACTAGGATGCGCGGCCTGGAGCTTCTTGGCCATTTCCAAGTGGTGCTGCAGGTCGGGCAGCATTTTCTGGGCAAACGCCTTGAGTTCGGTATTGCCAGGCTTCTTGTCGTCGGTGACGGTCTCGGCTTCCTTCTTGAACAGGGCGATGGTTTCTTCATGGGCCATCACCTGGTTGTTGGCGAAGGCTGGATCGAAGGACTCGTCACGCACATCGAGAATCTTGGCCTTGGCCTTTTTCATCAGCGTGGTGTCATCCGGTACTTCGATGTCGTGTTTTTGCGCCAGCGCCTTCAGCTCTTCGTTGGCTTTGGTGTGGTCGGTGATCATCTTGTTGGCGAACTCCTTGATGTCCGCCGATTGGCTTTTTTGCAGCGCCAGTTTGCTGGTTTCGATTTCCGCTATGCCATTGGCCGCCGCGTTATCGACAAAGTCGTTGGACGTCGCGGCCCATGCCATGCCCATGCTGGTACTCAAGGCAACTGCCAGGCCGAGTTGACGCAGGGTAAATCTGTCCATAGGTAAGTCTCCACACAGGTTGTACAAGTGTTCTTGTGGTCACTGTTCAATGGAGAGCGGGAAGGGGCCGAAGGTTTGATCGGAGCGCGGCGCGGCACGACGAACGGTCACCGCTGGTCGGATTGGCGGTCGACAGAAGCCGACCGGCAAGGCCATGCTGGTGACAGGCAGTGCCATGAAAAGCACTCGCCACCGAACCAACCAAAGGAGGTGCTCCATGCCGGTGTCCCATGATCTTTGCCAGGATCTTGATTGCACAAAAGACCACATCCAGCAGAAGCGTAGCGAGGATCCGACGCTCGACGAATTGCTCAAGAAGTATGCGCGAATCGACGCCGAGGTCGTGAATGCCGAGAAGCCGCCCGTCACGCTGTCCGATCCTGCTTTGGAGACACTCAAGAAAGAACGCTTGCAGACCAAGGACAAGATCGCCGAATTGATGCGGGCGTAGTCCAACCAGGTTGTACGGGCCCTTTGTTCTGCAAAGGGCTTTTTGACAGTAGGCGCTTGTGTGGCGAGGGAGCTTGCTCCCGCTGGGCCGCGAAGCGGCCCCATCCTGATCTGTCAGCCCAACGGATCCCAACGCTGGGACCAGTCACTGCCAGCCTTGACGATCCCCCGGAGCACCTCGAACGCCTGCTGCAATGCCGCCGAATCGCGGTCCCTGGAATACACCAGGTAGGTCGGGTAGTTGAACTCCGGCGCCTTGGGCACCCGCTCCAGAATGCCGCTGTCCAGGTAGCTCTGCACGACCCGGGTGCGGAAGTAGCCGCTACCGCCGTTTTCCAGAATATATTGCAGCGCCAGTGGACCGAGATTGAAGGTCACGGCGGCCTTGGCCTTGTCCGGAAGCGCCGTGTCGTGCTGGCGTCGGAAGTCCGCGCTCCAGTCGATGTACACGTAGGGCTCGGGGCGAGCGGCCAGGCGCACCAGGATGAGTTTCTCCTCCAGCAACTGCTCCACCTGCAATCGCGGCCAGTACTCGGGCTGATAGACCACCGCCGCATCCAGCAGACCCAGCTCCAGTTGCTGCAAGAGTTTTTCACCGTCGCGGATGTCCATGCGCAGGGCATGGCCGGGGATTTTCTGGCGCAGCTCCCCCGCCCAGGCAAGCATCAGGGGATTGCACAAGCTGACCTCGCCACCGAGATGCAAGACGTTGCGATAACCCTCGGGCAACGGCAGGTCCCGGCGGGCGGCCTCCCACGTCTGTACGAGCTGGTTGGCGTAGACCACGAAGGCTTCGCCATCGGCGGTCAGTCGCGCACCGGCACGGTTACGCACGAACAGCGCGCAGCCGAGCTGGCTTTCGAGCTTCTGGACCCGGGCGGTTATCGCCGTCTGGGTGACGTGCAGCTTTTGCGCCGCAGCGGCGAGGCTGCCGTGGCGGACGATTTCCAGGAAGGTACGGGCGAGGTCGATGTCCATGGTCGGGCCGAAGCGGGTGGAGCGGGCATTGTAAGAGCTGGCCCAGCTATCCGATACCATCCACATCCCTGTGGGAGCGAGCTTGAACTGGTCAAGTAATTCTGGACACCAGTTAAGGTTTCACGCCGCCAGTTTCTCCATAGCTACCGGCGACCGGTAGCCGTTGTAGCTATGGAGCCTGACGTTGTTGTAACGCATCACATAACGCTGCACATCCACCCGGGCTTCATGCTCCGAGTTATAGCCGTCTTCCGGCACCCATTCTGATTTCAGACTTCCAAAGAAACGCTCCATCGGGGCGTTGTCCCAGCATTCACCTTTGCGGCTCATGCTTTGCAGGAGTCCATGCTTGCGCATCTCATTCCTGAATTTGTGGCTGGTGTATTGGCAACCTTGATCAGAATGAAACAGCACCTCTTTTGGGCGGCCTCGCAATTGCACCGCCATTCGCAACGCTTCGCAGGTCAGCGTGGCATCGGAAATCATTGAAAATGACCACCCTACGATCCGGCGAGCAAACAAATCCAGCACCGCTGCGAAATACATCCAGCGCTTGCCAACCTTGATGTACGTCACATCGCCACACCACACCTGATTGATCGCCGTGACATCAAACTTGCGCTTGAGCACATGCGGCGCCACCAGGGCCTCCACACCAGAAGATTTGTACTTGTGCCGACGCCGCTGATGACTGACGACACCGGCTTCGCGCATCAAGCTGCGAGCCATATGCCGCCCGACGCGATGTCCCTTTGCTTGCAGCTCCTTGGAAAGGGTGCGAGATCCAGCGGACGCTCTGGACTCCTTGTGATGCTCGACCAGCACGGCTTTCAGTTTCTCCCGTTCAGGCTTCACCTTGCCTTGGCGCTGACGCCAGGCGTAAAAGCTGCTGCGGTTGACTCCAAACGCCCGACAGCAATTGTTAACGCCGTACTGCTCGTCCAGCTCGTTGATCAACGAGAATGATCTTTGGAGTCCAAAAGCAGGAGAGCACTGGCCTTTTTTAGGATTTCAATGTCCAGGTCTTTTTGCCTGAGCAAGGCTTTGAGCTGCTGGATCTCTCGCTGATCGGCGGTAATCGCCCTGGCCCCCTCCGGGGTCGAACCCAAGCGCTCTTTGCGAACCTGATCGACCCAACGGCGCAAGGCAGTAGGGCCAATATCCAGGCTGGCACAGACATCGGGAACTGATTGGCCTTCATCCAGCACCATGCTGGCAGCTTTGAGCTTGAACTCACTGGAATAAGATTTACGCATATCCAAACACCTCGATTTGGGCACCATCATAGCGCCCGATTGAAGTGTCCAAAATCATTAGGCCAGTTCAGCCTGCTCGCGAAAAACAAAAATCCCGCCACAAGGGCGGGATCTGGTTACAGCCAGGGCGCGACCCGATCTCAGGACGGGAACAGCTCGGACAGTTTCATCGACAGCATCATGTCGCCTTCAACGCGCAGCTTGCCGCCCATGAAGGCTTGCATGCCGTCGGTTTCGCCGCTGACGATGTCCTTGAGGGTCTGGCTATCCAGGACCAGCGTGCAGTTGGCGTCGGGGTTCGCGCCTTCCTGGATATCGCAGGTGCCATCCTTGACGATCAGGGCGTACTGCTTGTCTTCGTCAGTGATATTGAAACCAAATACCAGGTCCAGGCCGGCAGCGGCGGCTGGGTTGAACTTGGCTTGCATGGCTTTTACGGCGTCGGCTACGGAGGTCATTGTTTCGATCCTTATTTGAGTGGTACAGCAAGGGTCTGCAAGTAATCCGGCCTCAGCGGAAGGTGATGAGGTCCGGGGTCTTCAGCAGTTGCAGATGCGCATGACTGTTGAAGGAAGCCAGGGCCACCTCGCGGCCTCTGAATTTCAGTTGGTTGAGCGAGGTGTTGACGATCTGCCAGTTCAGCTCGAAAGCTTGCCGGGCAGGCATCTGGGTGATCAGGTGAAGCAGGGCGGTGATGGTCCCGCCGGAGGTGAACACGGCGATCTTGTGGGTCTTGTCGGCCTTTTCGAGGATGCGGTGCAGGCCGGCCTGGACCCGCTCGACAAAACCCAGCCAGCTCTCCAGCCCGGGCGGGTCATACTGGCCGCTGAGCCAGCGTTCGACGATCAAGGCAAAAATGCGCTGGAACTCTCCGCGGTTCTGCGCCGCGTTGCGCAGGATATGCAGCGCTTCGGGCTCCTGGGCCAGCATGTCCGGGAGCAGCGCGCGGATCACCGCGTCGGCATCGAATTCGTTGAACGCCGCATCAATTTCCACCTCGGGAACCGGCAGCCCGACAGCGGACATCGCGCCCAGCGTGCCGATAGCGGTGTCCTGCTGGCGACGCAGGTCGCCCGAGAGGCAGCGATCGAACACGACGCCGAGCTCCGCCAGGTGGCCGCCGAGCACTTGGGCCTGGCGTATGCCATTGGGCGAAAGGACATCGTAGTCATCCGCACCAAAGGAGGCCTGGCCATGTCGTATCAGATAAATGCTGCCCACGTCCGCGTCATCCCGGTACGTTGAAGGTTTGGCGAGGTTATGAGGATGGCGGGGGGCTGTCAACGAAAAAACATACGCTCGTTTGAAATGACCGTTACAGGCCCGTCCGGACTCACCCGCGTTACGGTAACAGCAGGTTTCATGGCTGGCAGCGGGGCAGGCGCATGGGTATGCTGGGACCGTTACGCGCCTGCGTTCAGTGGCGCATTGCATTTAAGGAGTCGCTGTGGAGTTTTTTGTCGAATACGCCGGTTTTCTGGCCAAGACGGTGACGCTGGTGATCGCCATTCTGGTGGTCATGGCCAGTTTTGCTGCGTTGCGCAGCAAGGGACGGCGCAAGTCGGCCGGGCAGTTGCAAGTCAGCAAGCTCAACGATTTCTACAAGGGCTTGCGTGAGCGTCTGGAGCAGACGCTGCTGGACAAGGACCAGCTCAAGGCGCTGCGCAAGAGCGAAGGCAAGGCTGAAAAAGCCGGGAAGAAACAGAAAGACAAACCGGCGGCCAAGCCCCGGGTATTCGTGCTGGACTTCGATGGCGATATCAAGGCTTCCGCCACCGAGAGCCTGCGTCACGAAATTACCGCGCTGCTGACCCTGGCGACCCCGAAGGACGAAGTAGTCCTGCGCCTGGAAAGCGGTGGCGGCATGGTCCACAGCTACGGCCTGGCCTCGTCGCAACTGGCGCGGATCCGTCAGGCCGGCGTGCCGCTGACGGTGTGCATCGACAAGGTTGCAGCCAGCGGCGGCTACATGATGGCGTGCATCGGCGAGAAGATCATCAGCGCCCCGTTCGCGATCCTCGGCTCCATCGGCGTCGTGGCCCAATTGCCCAACGTCAATCGCCTGCTGAAGAAGCACGACATCGATTTCGAAGTGCTGACCGCCGGCGAGTACAAACGCACATTGACGGTGTTTGGCGAGAATACCGAGAAGGGCCGGGAAAAATTCCAGGAGGACCTGGACATCACCCATGAGCTGTTCAAGAACTTCGTGTCCAACTACCGCCCGCAGCTGGCTATCGATGAAGTGGCAACCGGCGAGGTCTGGCTCGGTGTCGCCGCGCTGGAGAAACGCCTGGTGGACGAGCTCAAGACCAGCGATGAATACCTGGCCGAACGGGCCAAGGGTGCCGAGCTCTATCACCTGCACTATGCCGAACGCAAAAGCCTGCAGGAGCGCATCGGCATGGCGGCCAGCGGTTCGGTGGACCGGGTGCTGCTGAGCTGGTGGAGCCGCCTGACGCAGCAGCGGTTCTGGTAGTCCGGGAAAGAGCGAACACACTAAACCCTGTGGGAGCGAGCTTGCTCGCGATAGCGGCGGCACATTCAACAGAGATGCAAGCTGAGCCAGCGCTATCGCGAGCAAGCTCGCTCCCACAAGGTCCAGGGTGGACTGAAGATTAGGTTTCGCCCCCCATCATCAACAAAAAAGCCCTGACCCGGTACACCCGGATCAGGGCTTTTTCATACTTCAACTATCAGCGGCGGCGAAACAGTGGCAACGGTTCGTCAGTGGCCGCCTGGTAGGTCACCGAAAAGTCCTTGAGGCTTTCGAGGGCTTCATAGGGGTCTTTGTCGGCACGCAGGGCAAAGGCGTCAAAACCGCAGCGGCGCATGTAGAACAACTGGTCGCGCAGCACATCGCCAATGGCGCGCAATTCACCCTTGAAGCCATACCGTTCGCGCAACAGGCGCGCGTTGGAGTAGCTGCGCCCGTCGGTGAAGGCCGGGAAGTTCAGGGCAATGACCTGGAGCTGATTGGCATCATCGCCGATTTCTTCTGCTTCTTCGTCGGCATCCAGCCACACGCCCAGGCCACCATCACGGGCTTTGAGCGCATGGGCATGGTCGCGCCAAAGGGCGAGGGGCACGATCAGGTCGTCGCAGTTGGAAATGCCATCGAAGGTCGCGTCCTTGGGCAGCAAGTGCCAGGTTTCGTCGATGACCTCGTTGTTCTTAATGATTCGCTGCATAGACGCGTTCCTTGAAGAGGTCGATGCCGATACGTTGATAAGTGTCGATGAAACGCTCGTCTTCGGTACGTTGTTCAATGTACACGTCGATCAGCTTCTCGATCACATCCGGCATGTCATCCTGGGCAAACGACGGGCCGAGGATCTTGCCCAGGCTGGCGTCGCGGCTGCCGCTGCCACCGAGGGAGACCTGGTAGAACTCCTCGCCTTTCTTGTCCACGCCGAGGATGCCGATGTGACCGACGTGGTGGTGACCGCAGGCATTCATGCAGCCGGAAATGTTCAGGTCCAGCTCGCCGATGTCGAACAGGTAGTCGAGGTCGTCGAAGCGGCGCTGGATCGACTCGGCGATCGGAATCGACTTGGCGTTCGCCAGCGAGCAGAAATCCCCGCCCGGGCAGCAGATCATGTCGGTCAGCAGGCCGATGTTCGGCGTGGCGAAGCCTTGCTCGCGTAGCTCGCCCCACAGGGTAAACAACTGGCTCTGTTCAACGTCCGCCAGGATGATGTTCTGCTCGTGGGACGTGCGCAGCTGGCCAAAGCTGTAGCGGTCGGCCAGGTCGGCCACGGCGTCCATCTGCTTGTCGGTGATATCGCCCGGTGCGACACCGGTCGGCTTCAGCGACAGGGTCACTGCGACGTAGCCCGGTTTCTTGTGCTTGAGGGTGTTGCGTGTCCGCCAGCGCGCGAAGCCCGGGTGTTCCTTGTCGAGGGCGGCCAGTTCGGCGTCCTGGTTGTCCAGGGCCTTGTAGGCCGGGTCGACGAAATGCTTGGCCACGCGATGGACTTCGGCTTCGGTCAGGGTGGTCTGGCCGCCACGCAGGTGGACCATTTCGGCCTCGACCTTTTCGGCGAACACTTCAGGCGTCAGGGCCTTGACCAAGATCTTGATCCGCGCCTTGTATTTGTTGTCGCGACGCCCGTAGCGGTTGTACACCCGCAGGATGGCGTCGAGGTAGCTCAGCAGGTCCTGCCATGGCAGGAACTCGTTGATGAACGCGCCGACCACCGGCGTACGGCCCAGGCCGCCGCCTACCAGCACGCGGAAGCCCAGCTCGCCGGCGGCGTTGTAGACCGCTTCGAGGCCGATGTCATGGACTTCGATGGCCGCGCGGTCCGAGGTCGAGCCATTGATGGCGATCTTGAACTTGCGCGGCAGGTAGGCGAATTCCGGGTGGAACGTGGTCCATTGGCGAACGATCTCGCACCATGGGCGCGGGTCGATCAGCTCGTCGGCCGCGACGCCGGCAAACTGGTCGGTGGTCACGTTGCGCAGGCAGTTGCCGCTGGTCTGGATCGCGTGCATCTGCACGGTGGCCAGTTCCGCCAGGATCTCGGGCACGTCTTCCAGGGCAGGCCAGTTGTACTGGACGTTCTGCCGGGTACTGATGTGGGCATAGCCCTTGTCATAGTCGCGGGCAATCTGGGCCAGCTTGCGCACCTGGCGCGAGGTCAGTTGGCCATAAGGCACCGCCACGCGCAGCATCGGGGCGAAGCGCTGGATATACAGGCCATTCTGCAAGCGCAGAGGGCGGAATTCTTCTTCGCTCAGCTCGCCTGCCAGATAGCGTCGGGTCTGATCACGGAACTGCTTGACGCGGTCCTCGATGATCCGCTGATCGTACTCGTCATATACGTACATATAAGTCTCGTTCTCAGGCTTGGGCCGATCAGAAACAGCTGCAGGTTGGCTCGCTGAAATCGGGTTCTGCCTCGGCAATTCTGCGCGCACGGCCGCGCACTCCTAGAGGAGCCGGTGCAAGATACCTGTTTTGAGTTATGCGCAAAAGTGATGTTTGAGTATATGTAAAGAACCAAATCGACTAATGCCTTAGATTATTGGCTAACCCACATTTGTCGTACGGGCAATCATCGTCTTAACTGTGGTCGAGTCCCTATGCAATCACCTACAAAACCGACAAGAGGCGATGCAATGAGTAATCCGACCAAAGCAAGGAAAAGCGACAGTACCGTTGATGCCTGGGCCATTCTGTTCCTGATTATCCTGGTGGTGGGCACGGCGGTGTTCTGGGTCAGTCATCAATAAACGGTAGCCCTGGTGGTGAAAACTGTGGGAGCGAGCTTGCTCGCGATGGCGGTGGTTCAGTCACCATGAGGTCGACTGACACATCGCCATCGCGAGCAAGCTCGCTCCCACATGGGGCGGGGTGCCGTTGGCTATTTTTACAACCCCGCCAGATGCACCACCAGCTTGACGATGCCAAACAGGGTCAAGGCGAAGATCACCGTGAACGCGATTCCCAGTATCACGAAGTGACTCGGCTTGCCGTGGGTGAAATCCCGGGCGCGGTTCTTGCCGCTCTGCACGCCGAAAGCGGCGGCCAGCACGCTGTGCATCATCTGCAACAGGGTCGGCGGCTTGTTGTCGACTGGATCGTCCATAAATCCCTCGTCTGCCATGGGTTTGGGACAAGCATAGACAACCCCGGGGAAAAGATCGCAGCGCGCCTCGGCTGCGATCTTTCAGGGGCGCCTGATCAGTTGTCGTAGCCCAGGTTCGGCGCCAGCCAGCGCTCGGTCACGCTCAGGTCCTGGCCCTTGCGCGCGGTGTAGCTCTGGACCTGGTCCTTGTCGATCTTGCCCACGGCGAAATACTGCGCCTGGGGATGGGCGAAGTACCAGCCGCTGACCGCCGCCGCCGGGAACATCGCGTAGTGTTCGGTGAGGAACACGCCGCTGCGTCCGGCTTTCAGTTCGCTGGCCTCGGGGTCGAGCAGGCGGAACAGGGTGGCTTTCTCGGTGTGATCCGGGCAGGCCGGGTAACCGGGGGCAGGGCGGATGCCGGTGTATTGCTCCTTGATCAGCGCCTCGTTGTCCAGGCGCTCATCCTTGGCATAGCCCCAATATTCCTTGCGCACCTGCTGGTGCAGCCATTCGGCGCAAGCTTCGGCCAATCGGTCGGCCAGGGCCTTGACCATGATCGAGTTGTAGTCGTCGCCGGCGTTCTGGTAGGCCTTGGCGACTTCTTCGGCACCGATGCCGGCGGTGGTGATGAAGCCACCGACATAGTCGGTCACGCCGCTGTCCTTGGGTGCGACGAAGTCGGCCAGGGAGAGGTTCGGCTTACCGTCGGTCTTGATGATCTGCTGGCGCAGGTGATGCAGGCGCGCCAGTGGCTTGCCGTCGTCGCCATAGACTTCCAGGTCGTCGTCATGCACCTGGTTGGCCGGCCAGAAGCCGAACACGGCGCGGGCGCTGATGAGTTTCTCGTCGATCAGCTTGCGCAGCATCGCCCGGGCATCGGCGTACAGCGCGGTGGCCGCTTCGCCGACCACTTCGTCGGTGAGGATGCGCGGGTATTTGCCGGCCAGGTCCCAGGAAATGAAAAACGGCGTCCAGTCGATGTACTCGGCCAGGACGTTCAGGTCGATATCGTCCAGCACCCGTGCGCCGGTGAAAGTCGGCTTGACTGGCTGGTAGCTGCTCCAGTCGAACTGCGGCTTCTTCGCCACGGCCGCCGGGTAGCTCAGGCGCTCCGTGCGGGCGCTGCGGTTGGAGGTGCGCTCGCGCACGTCTATGTAGTCCAGGCGGGTCTTCTCGACGAACGCCGGCTTGAGCTCCTTGGACAGCAACTGCGTCGCCACGCCCACGGCGCGGGAGGCGTCGGTGACGTAAATCACTGCATCATTGCTGTACTTGGGCTCGATCTTCACGGCGGTGTGGGCCTTGGAGGTCGTGGCGCCACCGATCATCAGCGGCAGGTGGAAGTCCTGGCGCTGCATCTCCCGCGCCACATGCACCATTTCATCCAGGGACGGTGTGATCAGGCCGGACAGGCCGATGATGTCGCACTTCTCGTCCTTTGCTACCTGGAGGATTTTCTCCGCCGGCACCATCACGCCGAGGTCGACCACGTCATAGCCGTTGCACCCCAGCACCACGCCGACGATGTTCTTGCCGATGTCGTGGACGTCGCCCTTGACCGTGGCCATCAAGATCTTGCCCTTGGCCTCTGGCTTGTCGCCTTTTTCCGCTTCGATGAACGGAATCAGGTGCGCCACGGCCTGCTTCATCACGCGGGCGGACTTGACGACCTGGGGCAGGAACATCTTGCCGGCGCCAAACAGGTCGCCGACGATGTTCATGCCGGCCATCAGCGGGCCTTCGATCACTTCGATCGGGCGGGCGAAGGACAGGCGCGATTCCTCGGTGTCCTCGACGATGTGGGTGGTGATGCCCTTGACCAGCGCGTGCTCCAGGCGCTTGTTCACTTCCCAGCCGCGCCATTCTTCGGTTTCCGCTTCCTTGACGCTGCCGTCGCCCTTGTACTTGTCAGCGATCGCGAGGAGGGCGTCGGTGCCTTCGGGTGTACGGTTGAGGATCACGTCTTCCACCGCGTCGCGCAGTTCCACCGGGATCTGGTCGTAGATCTCCAGTTGGCCGGCGTTGACGATGCCCATGGTCAGGCCCGCGCGGATCGCGTGCAGCAGGAACACCGAGTGGATCGCCTCGCGCACCGGGTTGTTGCCGCGGAACGAGAACGACACGTTGGACACGCCACCGGAGGTCAGCGCGTAGGGCAGTTCGTCGCGGATGTAGGCGCAGGCGTTGATGAAGTCCACGGCATAGTTGTTGTGCTCTTCGATACCGGTGGCGACGGCGAAGATGTTCGGGTCGAAGATGATGTCTTCCGGCGGAAAGCCAACCTCGTTGACCAAGATATCGTAGGAGCGCTTGCAGATTTCCTTCTTGCGCGCCTCGGTGTCGGCCTGGCCGGCTTCGTCGAAGGCCATCACCACCACGGCGGCGCCGTAGCGCTTGCACAGCTTGGCGTGATGGATGAACTGCTCGACGCCTTCCTTCATGCTGATGGAGTTGACGATGCCCTTGCCCTGGATGCACTTGAGGCCAGCTTCGATGACTTCCCACTTGGAGGAGTCGATCATGATCGGCACGCGGGAAATATCCGGTTCGCCGGCGATCAGATTGAGGAAGGTCACCATGGCCTTCTTCGAATCGAGCATGCCCTCGTCCATGTTGATGTCGATCACCTGGGCGCCGGCCTCGACCTGTTGCAGCGCCACTTCCAGGGCTTCGGTGTAGTTGTCTTCGCGGATCAGCCGGGCGAATTTGGCGGAGCCGGTGATGTTGGTCCGCTCGCCGACGTTGACGAACAGCGAGTTGCGATCGATGGTGAACGGTTCCAGGCCCGACAGGCGGCACGCCCGGGGAATCTCGGGAATCTGCCGTGGAGCATAGCCAGCGACGGCCTTGGCGATAGCTTCGATGTGCGCCGGGGTAGTGCCGCAGCAACCGCCGACGATATTGAGGAAGCCGCTCTGGGCAAATTCTTCAATGACCTTGGCGGTGTCCACCGGCAGCTCGTCGTATTCGCCGAATTCGTTGGGCAGGCCGGCGTTGGGGTGAGCCGATACATGGGTGCTGGCCTTGTTCGACAGTTCTTCCAGGTACGGGCGCAGTTCGCTGGCACCGAGGGCGCAGTTCAGGCCGACGGAGATCGGCTTGGCGTGGGCCACCGAGTTCCAGAAGGCTTCGGTGGTCTGGCCGGAGAGGGTGCGGCCGGAGGCGTCGGTGATGGTGCCGGAAATCATGATCGGCAACTCGATGCCCAGCTCTTCATAGACGCCTTGCACGGCGAAGATCGCGGCCTTGGCATTGAGCGTGTCGAAAATGGTCTCGATCAGGATCAGGTCGGCACCGCCTTCGATCAGGCCCTTGGTGGCTTCGGTGTAGTTCTCCACCAGCTCGTCGAAGGTCACGTTGCGGTAGCCGGGGTTGTTCACATCCGGCGACAGCGAGCAGGTGCGGCTGGTCGGGCCGAGCACGCCGGCGACGAAGCGCGGCTTGTCCGGGGTTTCGAGGGTCTTGGCGTCGGCCACCTTGCGGGCCAGGCGCGCGCCTTCCAGGTTCAGCTCGTAGGCCAGGCCCTGCATGCCGTAGTCGGCCTGGGACACCTGGGTGGCGTTGAAGGTGTTGGTTTCGAGGATGTCGGCGCCGGCATCCAGGTAGGCCTTTTCAATAGCGCCAATCACGTCGGGGCGGGTCAGCACGAGCAGATCGTTGTTGCCCTTGACGTCGCTCGGCCAGTCGGCGAAGCGTTTGCCACGGTAGTCCTGCTCTTCCAGCTTGTAGCTCTGGATCATCGTGCCCATGCCGCCGTCGAGGATCAGGATGCGTTCCTTGAGGGCCTGCTGGAGAAGATAAAGGCGAGCGCTGCGATCAGACATAGGACTACCTGGAAAAAAGACCATTACGAAGGCCGGAATGATAGCAAACCTGTGCAGGATTTGATCATGGAGGGCTTTTGCATGAATTTAGCTCATGTTCGCAAGCGGTACCGGCCCGATCTATTACCGGCTCTGGCCGGTGCAGGGGGGATCGTGCACAAGACCCACATCACCTATGGCTTGAGCGCAGCGAAGATGACGCGGATCAAGCGCGACCTCGCCCGGCAGTTGCTGCTTCGCGCCCTTGCGCGGTCGGCTGCTTTCCTGACAAAAATACTGGGACTTTGTCCGGCGCGATGATTGGCGTAAACTGCCGGCAAGCCTGCGAGGAGTTTCCATGACCGCCATTACCATTACCGATGCCGCCCACGATTACCTGGCCGACCTGCTGTCCAAGCAGAACACCCCGGGTATCGGGATCCGCATCTTCATCACCCAGCCCGGCACCCAGTACGCAGAGACGTGCATTGCCTACTGCAAGCCGGGAGAAGAAAAACCCGAAGACACCGCGCTGGGGCTCAAGAGCTTCACCGCGTACATCGACTCGTTCAGCGAAGCTTTCCTGGACGATGCGGTGGTCGACTACGCCACCGACCGCATGGGCGGCCAGCTGACCATCAAGGCGCCGAACGCCAAGGTACCGATGGTCAACGCCGACAGTCCGGTCAACGAGCGCATCAACTATTACCTGCAAACCGAGATCAACCCGGGGCTGGCCAGCCACGGCGGCCAGGTGTCGCTGATCGACGTGGTGGAAGACGGCATCGCCGTGCTCCAGTTCGGCGGCGGTTGCCAGGGCTGCGGCCAGGCTGACGTGACCTTGAAGGAAGGCATCGAGCGCACCTTGCTCGAGCGCATCCCGGAACTCAAGGGCGTGCGCGACGTGACCGACCACACGCAGAAAGAAAACGCCTACTACTGATAGGTGCTAGCTGCGTGCAGAACACTGTGGCGAGGGAGCTTGCTCCCGCTCGATTGCGTAGCAATCGCAAGGCAACCCGCGCGCCTTCCGTGATTGACGCGTGAGTCGCCAGGGGACCGCTACGCGGTCCAGCGGGAGCAAGCTCCCTCGCCACAAAAGCTTCTGCGACCAGCATGCCATCTTAGAGGCGCCGCCGATCCCTGTGGGAGCGAGCTTGCTCGCGATAGCGGTGGGTCAGCTTGCGTTGATGTTGAATGTGCCATGGTCATCGCGAGCAAGCTCGCTCCCACAGGATCCGGGTCAGGGTCACGATTCCGGCGGGCATCGTGTGGGAGCGAGCCTGCTCGCGAAGGGGCCGGCACATTCGACATCGTTGCCGGCTGATCCGCCGCTTTCGCGAGCAGGCTCGCTCCCACCTCGCTCCATATCGACGAGTCAGGGCCTGTACAGATGCGCATGCCCGGCGCGATACAGCGATGATTCACTGAACACATCATTGCCCAACACACGCCCCACCAGTATCAGCGCCGTACGTCGAAAGCCCTTGGCTTGGACCTTCCCGGCGATATCCTCCAGCGTACCCACCACCCAATCCTGATCCGGCCAAGTGGCCCGGTGAATCACCGCGATCGGACAATCCTCGCCGTAGTGGGGCAGCAGTTCGCCGACTATTTTTTCCAGGTGATTGACGCCCAGGTGAATCGCCATGGTTGCGCCATGCCGCGCCAGGCTGGCGAGTTCTTCCCCGGCGGGCATCGCGGTCTTGTCCGCGTAACGGGTCAGGATCACGCTCTGGGACACGTCCGGTAGCGTCAGCTCGGCGCCGAGCAGGGCCGCGCAGGCTGAGGTGGCGGTGACGCCCGGAACGATTTCGAAAGGGATGTCCAGCTCCCGCAGGCAGCGGATCTGCTCGCCGATGGCGCCATACAGACTTGGATCGCCGGAGTGCACCCGGGCCACGTCCTGGCCGTTCAGATGCGCGATCCTGATCAGTTCGACGATCTGTTCCAGGTGCAGCTCTGCGCTATTGACCACCTGTTCGGCGCTGTGGCCTTCGAGCACGGCCGCCGGCACCAGGGAGCCGGCGTAGATGATCACCGGGCAACGGTGGATCAGGCGCTGGCCTTTCACGGTAATCAGTTCCGGGTCGCCGGGGCCGGCACCGATGAAGTAAACGGTCATGACCGGTTCCTGTAGAAAAGGGCCTTGCATGAGCAGCGCTCATGATTCCGGCGGCGATTATCGAGGGTTACGAAGCTGCCGCCAATGCCAGGGTGGCTTGCGCACTTTTCTGGCGGGTAATCAGCAGTCTCGCGGGCGAATCGCCCAGTTGATCGGCCAGGGCAAGGGCGGCGCTTTCGGCGACGCCGTGGCAGCCCGTACGCTCGAAGGCGATCCGGGAACGCTGGCTGAGCTGCGTTTGATAACTCGCCAACTGCTCGGCAGTGAAGCAGGTCAGTGGCAGCGCCAATTGCTCGGCCAGCTCCAGCAGGCCTGGTTCGTCGTGCTTGAGATCGATACTGGCCAAGGCCTGTACGTCATCGAGCGCAATGCCGTGGGCCAGCAGCGTCTGCTCAATCAATGCCCGCAACGCACTGGCCGGGCAACCGCGTTGGCAGCCCAGGCCGACCACCAGGATCCGCCCGCTACTCATGTGTCGTGGCGAGGCTGGGCGCCACGGCGAAACAGCCAGGCGCTGATCAGGCCCAGGGCGAGCCAGAACGCGACATTGGTCAGTTGCGCGGCGATCTTGAACTGGCTTTCCAGCGCCTCGGGAGCCAGCATCGAATGGACTTCAGGCTGCGGCGCGCCGATGACATGAGGAACGACCAAGGTCGCGACACCCAGCAGCTTCAGCAGCCACTGCCGGCCGAAGGCAATCAGGGCGATGCCTACCGCCGTGGACGCCGCCGTGCCGATCCACCACATCTGCCGCTGGGCCAGCTCAGCCGCCGCCGTGCCAGGCAGTTCCGGTGGCAGGCCAAGCGTTGGCGCGAGGACGAAGGTGGCGTAGCCGGCCAGGCCCCAAAGCAAGCCCTGGGACGTACGCGTCGGCTCGCGCAAGGTGTACAGGCCCGCCAGCATCAGGGCGAAACCCACCGCGACCACCAGGTTGCCGCCCGTGGTGGCGAGCAGGCGTTGCCAGCCGTCTTGCGGCTCCCAGGCTTCGTCGTCATGGCTGTGGGCAGCGCCCGAAACATGCTCATGGACTTCGCTGGCCGGGGCCTTTTCGTAGGTTTCGGCTTGCTGAATCAGCGGCGAGACCCACAGGCTTTGTAGAAGAGTCAACAGCAGGGCGGCCAGCAGCCCACTGAAACCGGCAGTCCGAGCGATACGCTTGATCATGTCGTCAGGTCTCAGTGGCACGGGAACGCGGCGCTATGCCGGGTGTCGTGGGCCGCGTTGTGCACCGCTTCGATGTGGGAGAAACCGGCGAAGTAGACCAGGCCCGCACCGAGGATCGAGGCGAGGACCGCCGCGCTCAGGCGCTGGCTCAGGGTGACAGTGCTGCTGGTGGTACGGGCGGTGCTGCTGATGGTCGACATGGCGCTTCCCTCGGGTTTGTCGGCGGGGAAGCGAGCGCAATGAAAATCCGGGCGAGGGCTCGCCAGAATTCGAACAGCGCCCGCCCACCGCGGGTTTGTTGAGCTTGAGTCATGGGCCGGTCTCCGGGCTCGCGAGGGGCTGGGCCGAAGCCTTGCCTGCAAGCGTCACCTTCCCATGCCAAGGCACAGTGGATTCGACGCTTCGCTCGCTTACCGTTGCGGGGGCAGCACCGGACTGACGTGGCCTTGGAGTAAAGCACACGATTCACCGGTTTCCCGTTTCACCCTGTGAAGGGCACCCGTAACTAGGCCGACAGGAGACCATGGGCGAGGCCGGGGCGTCAATCGCGGCTTCGCGCCGCTGACATCACGGAATATTTTCCATCTCCCCCTGCAAAAGCCTCAAGTCGGGCCGATAACGAGGCAGGCGTACCCACAATTATCCCAAACAATACGCCGGCGGCATGGACGCTCGACCACCATCCGAGGTCTTCCCATGTCCCTACGCAGCTTTAATATCGCCCCCAGAGCCTTTCTCGGCTTCACTGTCATCGCACTGCTTGTCGTCGTCCTCGGCGTGTTCGCCGCCAATCGCATGTCGGTCATCCGCCAGGCTTCGGTGGACATGGAGCAGACCCAGGTGCCCAGCGTCAGCCATCTGGCCAGTGTGATGGAAAGCGTCTTGCGCATGCGCATCCTCTCGTTTCGCATACTGGTGAACCGTGACCCGGCCAGCCTGAACGAGGCCGACGGGCGCATCGGTGTGCTGGTGGAAAAACTGCACAAGGCCAATAACAGCTATGCGGCGCTGCCGGCCACCCCGCAAGAGGCCGAGCTGTACAAGACTTTTTCCGCGACGCTTGCAAAGTATCTCGAGGCCCAGCAGGAAATGCTCCAGCTGTCGCGTCAGGACAAGCTTGATCAACTGCGCGCCCATATCAATACGCGGATCAAGGAAGGCACCGACCTGATGGGCGAACAGCTCAACAAACTCATCGAGTTCAACGTGACCAGCGCCGGCGAAGCATCGGCCAAGGCTGGCGACTATTACACCAGCGCCATCACCGGCATCATCGTCGTCTCGGTTATCGCCGCGCTGGCGACCGTGTTGCTGGCCTTGCTCCTGACCCGCAGCATTGTCACGCCGCTGAACCGGGCGCTCGAAGCAGCCCGGACCATTGCCAGCGGCAATCTGGTCACCGTCATCATCGACGACGGCAAGGACGAACCTGCGCGATTGCTCCAGGCCTTGGGCGCCATGCAGGGCAGCCTGCGCCAGACCATCGAACAGATTGCCGGTTCCGCCACCCAGCTTGGCGCCGCCGCTGAAGAGTTGAGTGCCGTCACCCAGGAGTCTTCCCGTGGCTTGCAACGGCAGCACAGCGAAATCGAGCAGGCGGCCACTGCCGTCAATGAGATGACCGCCGCGGTCGAGGAGGTTGCCCGCAACGCGGTGTCCACTTCCGAAGCCTCGAACCAGTCCACCCAGGCGGCCCAGGAAGGGCGCACGCGGGTGGTGGAAACCGTCGATGCGATCCAGACCATGACCCACGACGTGCAAGCCACCGCCGCGATGATCGAGGGCCTGGCAGTCCAGGGCCGCGACATCGGCAAGGTGCTGGACGTGATCCGCGCCATCGCCGAACAGACCAACCTGCTGGCCCTCAACGCGGCCATCGAAGCGGCCCGGGCCGGGGAGGCCGGACGTGGTTTCGCGGTGGTGGCCGACGAAGTCCGTGCCTTGGCCCATCGCACCGCGCAATCGACCCAGGAGATCGAAAAAATGGTCGCCGGCATCCAGAACGGCACCGGCCAGGCCGTGCAGTCGATGCAGCAAAGCAACCAGCGCACCCAAAGCACCCTGGAGCTGGCCCGTGGCGCCGGTGTGGCGCTGGAACAGATCACCCAGTCGATCCACCAGATCAACGAGCGCAACCTGGTCATTGCCAGCGCATCCGAAGAACAGGCCCAGGTCTCCCGCGAAGTGGACCGCAACCTGATGAACATCCGTGATCTGGCGACCCAATCGGCCAGCGGCGCGCAACAGACCAGCGACGCCACTCACGAACTGTCGCGCCTGGCGGTGGGTTTGAATGCGACGGTGGCGCGCTTCGTTATTTGAGATAGGGTTGAAGCTGGATATCGCGCTAACAGGAGCAATGCATGCGCTTTTCAGCCTTGACCCAACGCATCACCGGCGACGGCGCCGCCGCCTGGCAGATCCATGACCGGGCGCTGGCCATGCGCGAACAGGGCAGGGAGGTGCTGTTGCTGTCGGTGGGCGATCCGGATTTCGACACGCCACCGGCCATTGTCGAGGCCGCCGTCGCCAGCCTGCGGGCGGGGGACACGCATTATTCGGATACCCGTGGCCTGCATGCGTTGCGCGCCAGCATCGCCCGGCGCCACCAGCAACGTTGCGGCCAGCCGGTGGGTGCCGGGCACGTTACGGTGCTGCCCGGGGCCCAGTGTGCGGTCTTCGCGGTCGCGCAGTGCCTGCTCGACCCCGGCGACGAGGTGATTGTCGCCGAACCGATGTACGTCACCTACGAAGCGGTCTTTGGCGCCTGCGGGGCGAAAGTGGTCCCGGTGGCGGTACGTCCGGAAAACGCTTTTCGGGTAGAGCCGGCCGACGTGGCCCGGCTGATCACGCCGCGTACCCGCGCGATGCTGCTCAACAGCCCCAACAATCCCTCCGGCGCCAGCCTGCCGCTGGCCACCTGGCAAGCGTTGGCGCAACTGTGCATCGAGCATGACCTGTGGCTGATCAGCGATGAGGTCTACAGCGACTTGCTCTACGACGGCGAACATATCAGCCCGGCCAGCCTGCCGGGCATGGCCGAGCGCACCGCCACCCTCAACAGCCTGTCCAAATCCCACGCCATGACGGGCTGGCGCATCGGCTGGGCCATCGGCCCCGAGTCCCTTGCCGGGCACTTGGCCAACCTGTCGCTGTGCATGCTGTTCGGCCTGCCGGACTTCGTCCAGCGCGCCGCCCAGGTTGCCCTTGAGCGGGATCTGCCTGAAGTGGCGCGGATGCGCGAGGAATATCGCCAGCGCCGTGACCTGGTGTGCGCGGCGCTGGAGGGGCGTGCGGGCCTCAGGCCAGTACGGCCCGATGGCGGGATGTTCGTGATGGTCGACGTGCGCCAGACGGGTCTCGCCGCCCAGGCATTTGCCGAGCGCCTGCTGGACGGCTATGGCGTATCGGTGCTGGCGGGCGAGGCGTTCGGGCCGAGCGCGGCGGGGCATATCCGGATCGGCCTGGTGGTCGACCAAGTGCAATTGGCGGATGCGTGCCGGCGGATCGTCGAGTGTGCGGCGGCCTTGCTGCAGGTCGATTGGTGAAGTTTTGTAGAAGCTGTGTGAAATTGTGTAAGGGTTTTGCTCGACTACGGGCGCCGGCGTATATCCTTGGTGGCTTGAGATTTCTTGCGCCTGTGGGACCGCTATCGCGAGCAAGCTCGCTCCCACAGGGGTTTCGGTACGCAGCAAAGACCGTGTGGGAGCGAGCTTGCTCGCGATGAGGCCCTCCCAGGCGCCACCGTATTTTCTGGACCACCCATGCCCAACATCCTCCTCGTCGAAGACGACGCCGCCCTTTGCGAACTGATCTCCAGCTACCTGGAGCGCAACGGCTATCAGGTCAGCGTCCTCAACCGTGGCGATCACGTCCGTGAGCGGGCGCGGGCCAGTCCGCCGGACCTGGTGATCCTCGACCTGATGCTGCCGGGCCTGGATGGCTTGCAGGTCTGCCGCCTGCTGCGCGCCGATTCGGCGACCCTGCCGATCCTGATGCTCACCGCTCGGGACGACAGCCACGACCAGGTGCTGGGCCTGGAAATGGGCGCCGATGACTACGTCACCAAGCCCTGCGAGCCGCGGGTATTGCTGGCGCGGGTACGCACCCTGCTGCGGCGCAGTAGCCTCACCGAACCGCAAACGGTCAACGATCGCATCGTCATGGGCAACCTGTGCATCGATCTGTCCGAGCGCACCGTCACCTGGCGCGGGCAACCGGTGGAGCTGTCCAGCGGCGAGTACAACCTGCTGGTGGTGCTGGCCCGGCACTCCGGCGAGGTGCTCAGCCGCGACCAGATCTTGCAGCGCTTGCGCGGCATCGAATTCAACGGCACCGATCGCTCGGTGGACGTGGCCATTTCCAAACTGCGGCGCAAATTCGACGACAACGCCGGCGAGGCGCGCAAGATCAAGACCGTGTGGGGCAAGGGTTACCTGTTCAGCCGTTCCGAGTGGGAATGCTGATCGATGTGGAAACTGCTGATTCGCCTCTATCTCGTGACCATCGTCTCCTACAGCGCGGCGATCTACCTGATGCCGGAACTGGTGATCCGCCTGTTCCATGAGCGCTTCCAGACTTACAACCTGGACTATTCCCGTGGCCTGCAAACCTTGATGGCCAAGCAGTTTCGCGCCGTGCCCAGCGCGCAATGGCCGGCGCTGGCAGCGCAGATGGACAAGGAGTTCGAGCCGCTGCGCATCGAGCTCGCCGCCACCGATGATGCGGGTTTCACCGCCGCCGAGCAGGCGCGTCTGCAGCGCGGTGAGAATGTGGTGCGCATCGGCGACTGGGGTTGGCGAACCCTGGCGGCCGCGCCGCTGGATGGGCGCACCGCGGTCAAGATGATCGTTCCCCCGGATCCGGCGGATGTCAGCTGGCTGTACTGGAGCATCAACGTGCTGATCGGCGCGACGATGCTCGGCTGTCTGCTGCTCTGGCTGCGGCCGCACTGGCGCGATCTGGAGCGGCTCAAGCGCACCGCCGAGCGTTTCGGCAAGGGCCACCTGGGTGAGCGCACGCATATCGCGCCGCGCTCCAACATCGGCAGCCTGGCCCATGTATTCGACACCATGGCGGGCGATATCGAGAATCTGCTCAATCAGCAGCGCGACCTGCTCAATGCCGTATCCCATGAGCTGCGCACGCCTTTGACCCGGCTCGATTTCGGCCTGGCACTGGCCTTGTCCGAGGATCTGCCGGCGCCCAGCCGCGAGCGTCTGCAAGGGTTGGTGGCGCACATTCGTGAGTTGGATGAGTTGGTGCTGGAGCTGTTGTCCTATAGCCGCCTGCAGAACCCCGAGCGCCTGCCGGAGCGGGTCGAAGTGCCGCTGGACGAGTTCATCGACAGCATCCTCGGCAGCCTCGATGAGGACCTGGCGGCGCCGGAGGTGGTGATCGACGTTTTGCTGCACGGGGCGCTGGAGCGTTTCGAGCTCGACCCGCGCCTCACCGCCCGGGCCTTGCAGAACCTGCTGCGCAATGCGATGCGCTATTGCGAAAAACGCATCCAGGTGGGGGTGCTGGTCAGCGAGCAAGGCTGCGAAATCTGGGTCGACGATGACGGCATCGGCATTCCCGACAGCGAGCGTGAGCGGGTATTCGAGCCGTTCTACCGGCTGGACCGCAGCCGTGATCGCGCCACGGGCGGCTTCGGCCTCGGCCTGGCGATCAGCCGCCGCGCCCTGCAAGCCCAGGGCGGCACCCTGATCGTCGAAGCCTCGCCGCTGGGCGGGGCACGCTTCCGGCTCTGGCTACCCCCAACCTGCTGATCCCCTCCTGTGGCGAGGGAGCTTGCTCCCGCTGGGCCACAAAGTGGCCCCCTTCAGCCAAACAACCCCGCCGCAATATTGATCGAAAACCCCAGGATCGCCGTGTTGAATACAAACCCGATCAACGACTGCGCCAACACGATCTTGCGCAGCTGCCGCGTCGCAACACCCACGTCCGAAGTCTGCACCGCCACGCCGATGGTGAAAGAGAAGTACAAAAAATCCCAGTAGTTCGGCGTGGTCAGTCCCTCGGCAAAACGCAGGGCGGGCTCCTTGCCGGACCAGGTGTAATACAGGCGCGCGTAGTGCACGCTGAAAATCACCCCGATCAGTAGCCATGAACCGATCACGGTCAATGCCGTGAAACCGTAATGCAGCAGCTTGCCTGCGGTTTGCAGGTCGCGGCTGCCGGCCAGTTCGAAGGTGATGGTCGCCAGGCTCGCCAAGGCCGCGATGCAAACCATCAGCAGGACCAGCCCGGCGTTCTCGTCTTCGATTTCGGCGATGCGCTTGACGTCAGGTGCCTTGGCTCGCACCGTCAGCCAGAACATCAGCGCCAGGTAGGTCCAGACCCCGACGTTCCAGCCGATCAGGACCTTGCCGATGATCGAATCCGCAGGGATCAGCAGGCCTGCCGCCAGGCCGATGACCGTGGCGCAGGAAAGACGCGGGTGAGTGCGGGTGAGGCGGGGCATGGGAGCTCACTGTGGCGGGGGGATGCCGGGGAGTATGAATCAGATCTTAGCCGAAGCAGTCAGGCTCGGGTTCTTCATTTGCGGCGACTGCCGGCTTCGCGAGCAGGCTCGCTCCCACATGAATTTGTGTATAGACGAGCTTGATCGCGATGGCGAAGTGTCTTTCGTCGCAAATGTTCCGCCGGTGATGGCTTTTTGATGCTTGGTTCGTGCACCGCCGTACCAATTGTGTACAATCGCCGACTTTTCAACCAGGCATGGAAGCAGTTCGGCCTTTTGGCCACGAGAAAAATCCATGCTCATCGGCAGCTATTCCCCCGCCCTTGTTTCGATTTCCCTGTTTGTCGCGATCCTGGCGTCCTATACCGCGCTGGACCTGACCGGACGCATTACCACTGCCCAGGGTCGGGCCGTGCATTTCTGGATGGCGGGTGGTGCCTTGGCGATGGGGGTGGGCATCTGGTCCATGCATTTCATCGGCATGCTCGCGTTCAGCTTGCCGGTGGAGCTTGGCTACGATGTGGCGATTACTGCGTTGTCGCTGCTGATCGCCATCCTTTCCAGCGGCTTTGCCCTCTGGCTGGTCAGCCAGCCAGAACTGCGGGCCTGGCAGCTGGTGTTCGGCGCGCTGGTGATGGGCACTGGCATCAGCGCCATGCACTACACCGGTATGGCGGCCCTGCGGATGCAGCCGGGCATCGATTATGACCCGACGCTGTTCGGCGCCTCGTTGGTAATAGCCGTGGTGGCGTGCGCGGCGGCGTTATGGATCGCCTTTCACCTGCGCCAGAACACCCCTCATGTACGTCTCGCTCGCGCCGGTGCCGCCGTGGTGATGGGCGCTGCCATCGTCGGCATGCACTACACCGGCATGGCCGCGGCGCAGTTCAGCGAAGGCAGTTTCTGCGGTTCCCTGGATGGTTTGAGCGGTAAGGGCCTGGATAACCTGGTGTTGATCACCACCTTGGCGGTGCTGGCGATTGCCTTGCTGACTTCGATCCTCGATGCGCGCCTGGAAGCCCGTACCGCGGAACTGGCCAGGTCCTTGACCCAGGCCAATCGCGAACTGACCCAACTGGCCCTGCACGACCCCCTGACCGGCCTGCCCAACCGGGTCTTGCTGGCGGATCGCATCGGCCAGGCGATGCACCGGGTGCAAGAGCAGGGCGGTTGTTTCGCCCTGATGTTCATCGATCTGGACGGCTTCAAACCGGTCAACGATGCCTTTGGCCACCACATGGGTGACTTGTTGCTGCGGGACGTCGCGCTGCGCCTGCGTGAAGACCTGCGCAGCCAGGACACCCTGGCGCGGATCGGTGGTGACGAGTTTGTCCTGCTGGTGCAACTGGCCGAGCCGGACGACGCCTTGCGCCTGGCCGCGCGTCAGGTCGGGCTGATCGGTCGCACGTTCCGGGTCGCCGACCATGACCTGCAGATTTCCGCCAGCGTCGGCATCGCGCTGTACCCTGGCAATGGCCAGAGCGCCGATGAATTGCTGATGAATGCCGATGCGGCGATGTACCACGCCAAGGGTGCCGGCAAGAATGGCTACAGCTTTTTCGACGCCTCGATGAACAGCAACGCCCGCCGGCAACTGCAACTGCTGCAGGATTTGCGCATCGCGGTCGAACAGCGCCAGTTCAGCCTTTATTACCAGCCCAAGTTCGACGCAGCGAAAGGCCGCCCGGTGGGCGCCGAAGCACTGCTGCGCTGGAACCATCCGACCCAGGGCCTGCTGATGCCCGATACCTTCATCGACCTGGCGGAAAAGACCGGGCTGATCATCCCGATCGGCGAATGGGTGCTGAACGAAGCCTGCCGGCAGATGCGCGAATGGTACGTGTTGGGCTACACCGACTGGCGTATCGCGGTGAACCTGTCGGCGTTGCAGTTCTGCCATACGGGCCTGGTGCAGAGCGTGGCCAAGGCATTGGAGACGCACCACTTGCCGGCCAACAGCCTGACCCTGGAAATCACCGAGACCACTGCCATGAGCGACGCGGACGCGAGCATGACGGTACTGCAACAGCTCTCGGACATGGGGGTGGACCTGTCCATCGACGACTTCGGCACCGGTTATTCGAGCCTGATGTACCTCAAGCGCCTGCCGGCCAACGAGCTGAAGATCGACCGCGGTTTCGTGCGAGACCTTGAGCACGACAGTGACGACGCGGCTATCGTCTCGGCCATCGTCGCCCTCGGCCAGGCCTTGGGCCTGCGGATCGTTGCCGAAGGCGTGGAGACCGATGTGCAACAGGACTTCCTCACCCAGTTGGGCTGCGATTCGCTGCAGGGGTATCTGCTGGGGCATCCGCAGCCGGCCGAACACTTCCTGAGGGACATTCGTCAGGCCCGACGCGTGGAGATGGCCTGAGGCGATCGTTCAGGGGACGATCTCGAATGCGGTACTGCCCAGCCGTTCGCCATTGATCAGCAGATGGACCGCATGCCGGCCCGCGTAGTGCCGGCGGGTGGTCAGCTCGCGAATCTGCTGGGAACGGCTGAGACTGGCAGAAGCCAGGGCGGGCAGGTCGAAGGTCTTCAGCTTGAACACTTTGGCTGACGTGCCGCCGGATGCTTTCACATAGTCGATCGCGTAATCGATCACCAGGCGCTGGCTTTGTCCGGCCGTGGACTGCACCTTGAACGACAAGGTGATGGGCTCGCCCAGGCGAATCACCGCTGGCGTCACTTGCAGCTCGGAAACTTCCACCTGCGCCCTGGCGCCCGCGCCGATAACCGCCAGTGCCCGCAGATTGCCTTGCTTGATCAGGCTGCGCAGGGCGTGTCGGGCAATCCATGCGCTATGGCGATCGTGCAATGGCCAGCCTTCGATCCGCTCCAGAACCCAATCGGGATGCTGCTTGGTCACGTCGTTCAGGTGATTGGCGACGGATTTGCGCACGTACAGGCTGTCGTCGGCCTTGAGCGCATCAAGGATTCCGGCGGCGAGTTCCGGGTTGGCCTGGATCGGCTCCAGGTGAAACGACCAAGGCAAGCGCGGCCGGCAGCCTTCGCTGGCCAGGCGGCGGACGTGCTCGTTGGCGTCCAGCGCCCAGTCATGCATGACCCCGAGGGTGCGCGTCAGGTCGTCGCGCAAAAAATGCCGCACGGCAAACTCAGCGGAGCCAAACCGAGTGAAATACTTGAGCGCGTCCATCGACAGCTCGAAGGTGTGCCGACCGTAGAAGGCGACATAGTGCGGCAGGAACATGCTGACGAACATGCTGTTCACACGCGGGGCCACGGCCCGCAGCACCTCCAGCGAGGCTTCGTAACTCAGCGGCAGGACCTCATGCAGGCACTCGCTGACCCGCGCCATGCGCTGCATGACCGACAATTCGGCCAATCCGTCGTTGGCCAGGCTCAAGAACGCCTTGGCATCGAAGGCCGGGTACACCGCGCGCATTTCGCTGGCGATGTGTTCAAGGCGCGCGGCGTTGAAGATTTCCTTGAGGGCGGGGGAAGAAGAGGTCATGGCGAGGTCCGTGGTCCAGGAGTTCGCCACTATGCCATGGCGGACCCGTGGCGAGGGAGCTTGCTCCCGCTCGGCTGCGCAGCAGTCGTAAGCGCGGTAAATGCACTGTCATTGAACGACCGCGCCGTCTGGATTGGGGCTGCTACGCAACCCAGCGGGAGCAAGCTCCCTCGCCACGGGGATGCGGTTCATGGAAAAAGGAATGATTCGCCGCCAGTGCAGTCCCAGATTCAGTACCTTGAATAACTGGAGTTTTTTATGCGTAAACCAACCTTGATCGCCAGTCTGGTCCTGATCGCCGGCCTCGGAGCCTTTGGGCCCGTTGCGCAAGCGGTCGAGAAAACCGGAGACGCCCTTGAGCATTCGCCGAGCAATGGCCGCCGGCTGGTGGAAAATGACCGGGTACCGGCAGACTATCAGCGCGCGGACAGGGCCATGAAGGACTGGAAGCAGAAGAAACTCGAGCAGCCGACCGACGAGCAGCAATGGGTGCAGATCGACGACAAGTACCTGCTGATCGAAACCGTGTCCGGCGCCATCGTCAAGATCGTTCCCGCTACACGCTAGGCCCTCAAAGCACTTCGCCCTTGTCCCACAAGTGGACAAGCTCGCCAGGTGCCCGGTCCTCGGGCACCTGCAGCACCATCTCGTCATCCTGATCGTTCGCCCGATAACGTACCTCGATCTGGAAATACCTTTGGTCGCCCCGACCCGGCGTGGAGGACGTGAGCGGCAGGCAGCCCTCCAGCACCGAGCAGATGCGCGAGCGCTGGTTGATATCGCACTGGGCGAATTCTATTTCCCGGGGGCGGGTCAGGGCATGGATGGCCGCCACGCCACCTTGGCGTGACAGCTTGACCACGGCTTTATCATCAAGGTCTGGAAGGGTTTTCATCCGTTCTCCTCGTTCAGGTCGACGCCCACCTGCGCCCAGCCATCCTGCACCGCTTGCACTTCCTGCTCACCGAAACGCTGGCGGGCATGCTCGACGGTCAGGCGGGCGAACGCACTGAAGGAGGCGTCGTTGGCCAGTTGTCTGTCGCACAAGGTGTCATACCAGATTCGCCCGGCCTTTTCCCAGGCAAATCCGCCCAGGGTTGTTGCCACCAGATAAAAGGCCCTGTTGGGAATGCCGGAATTGATGTGCACGCCGCCGTTGTCTTCACGGGTGATGACGAATTCGCGCATATGCCCGGGTTGCGGGTCCTTGCCCAGCAGCGGGTCATCGTAGGCGGTGCCAGGGTTGGACATGCTGCGCAGGCCGTCACCGTTGATCCTGTCGGTGAGCAGGTCGGCGCCGATCAGCCAGTCGGCCTGGTCGGCGGTCTGGCCCAATACGAATTGCTTGACCAACACGCCGAACACGTCGGAGATCGACTCGTTCAACGCCCCGGACTGGTTGGCATAGATCAGGCCGGCTTCGCTTTCGGTGACGCCATGGGCCAGTTCATGGGCCACCACGTCCAGGGAGCGGGTGAAACGCTGGAAGATCTCGCCATCACCGTCACCGAACACCATCTGCGCGCCGTTCCAGAAGGCATTCTCATAACCTTGGCCGTAATGCACGCTGCCGACCAATGCAAAACCCTTGTTATCGATGGAGTCGCGCCCGAGCACTTTCCAGAAAAACTCATAGGTGGCGCCGAGGGCGTCATAGGCTTCGTCCACCGCCGGGTCGCCGCTGGCCGCCTGGCCCTCCAGGCGCACCGGTTGGCCGGGCAGTTCCATGCTGTTCTGCGCGTCGTGCACGCTGCGCTGTGGATGACCGGCCTTGCCGGGTCTGGGCAGTTTCGCCGTGGCGGGTGGATTGCTCGGCGGGCCAGGGTTGTGGCGCAGATTCTTGACGTGGGTCAGGGTGCCGAGGGCGCTGGAACGTTGCTGTTCTGAGCCATGGGCAATGATGCGATTGAGGATATAAGGCGGAATGAAACCGTGGAGCGGGCGAGAGTCGATCATCAGAAGGTCCTTATCTGAAAATGCAGGGTCGATACCCATGTGAACCGAAGTGGCGGTTGCGGTTCCCCTGTGCCGCAAAAGGTTGCCTGTCACGCGGATTTCTGCGAAAACCCCGCGCCTGGATCACACGGGAATAACGCCATGAATGAAGAGCTGCAAATCATCGACCTGGAACCGGGCGACGGCAAAAGCGTAGTCAAAGGAGCGCTGATTACCACTCAATATCGCGGCACCCTCGAGGACGGCACCGAGTTCGATTCGTCCTACAGTCGTGGCAAGCCCTTTCAATGCGTGATCGGCACCGGTCGCGTGATCAAGGGCTGGGATATCGGCCTGATGGGGATGAAAGTCGGCGGCAAGCGCAAGCTGCTGGTGCCGGCCCATCTGGCTTATGGTGAGCGCTCCATGGGCGCTCACATCAAGCCCAACAGCAACCTGGTTTTTGAAATCGAGCTGCTGGAAGTGCTGACCCGCGACGATTGACGGCGCCTTTTTTCATCACCGATTGCTGAACAGCGGGATGCGCCCGTTGACCGAGGGGCGATAGCACCAGCTCAACCGATCCAGGCGTGGATTGCGCTCAAGGATTGTTTCCACGGTGGCCGGAGCGATATTCATGGCCAGGTCTTGGCCAGGGCATTCATGGCGGCCGCTGCCAAAGCTGAAACTGCGGCGGTTGGCGCGATCCAGCAGCAAGGCGTCCGGTTGCGGGTTGAGCTGCGGGTCGCGGTTGGCTGAAGCCAGCAGGACCAGTACCACATCTCCCGGTTCTAGCGCAGTGCCAAGGATTTCGCAGGGCATGGCGATGAAGCGCCGGGTGTTCTGCACCGCCGGGTCGAAGCGCTGCACTTCAGCCAGCAACGCGCCGATCTGTTTGGGATCGTCCCGAACTTGCTGATGTAAAGCGGGGTCGCGAGCTAACGCCAATAGCCCATTGCCAATCAAGCCCGCCGTGGCTTCGTAGGTTTGCGAGAGCAGGCCGATCAGGTTGGCGATCCGGCTGTCCGGGGCGGCGCCTTCAAAACCCTGGCAAATGAGGCTCAGCAACGGAGCGTCCTGTGCCTCGATCCGTTCCTGGAAAAGGCTCATCAATTGCTCGCTGGCCCGGTGCGCGGCTTCAAGCTGCTTCACCTGGCTCAGGGGTGACAGGCAGGCGACGAAGTCTGCGGTCAATTCGCTGATCAGACGGCTCTCCGCCGGGTTGAAACCCAGCAATGCCGCCACCACGCTGACCGGTCCGACGAACTGCGCCTGGTGCAGGCCTGCGGCGCCCTCCCTTAGCAAGCGTGCCCTGACCAATGCCTCGACCTGGCGCGGATCGATGTCCTGCAACCGCGGCGCAATCGCCGCCCTCGGACAGCGCTGCCGTTCGCCTTCGTTCATGCGCATCAGGTGTGCGAACACTTGGCCGGCGGGGCCATCGGCAATTGCCTTGGGCACCGGCTCGTCGGCAGGGCGCACATGGCAATCGGGATGATGCAGTACCGCGCACACCGCCTCGGCGCTGCTGGCGACCCAGAGTTTCAGATGCGCGTCGAAACCGAATCCTCCGTTGGCTCGCAGGCTGGCGTAGTAAGGGTAGGGATCAGCGTGAGTCGCGGCGGTGATCGGGTCCATGAAGCGCAGCCTCGTTCGTGGTGGAGAAAGTGTTGCTACTATCTCCAGTCGATGCATGGCTTGATTCGTCCGGGAGCGAAATATGAACGCAGAACACCATGACATGGGCGTGTCCCAGGTGGCCGCAGCGATTGCCGAACCGGCCCGTACCCGAATGCTCTGCGCGCTGATGGACGGCCACGCCCGCACCAGCACGGAGTTGGCGGCGATTGCCGAGGTCAGCGCTTCCACCGCGAGTGCGCACTTGGCGAAGCTCAAGGACCTCGCCTTGGTGCGTTTGCACGTCCAGGGGCGCCACCGTTACTACAGCCTTGCCGACCAGCGCGTAGCCGAGGCTCTGGAGGCGTTGATGATGATTGGCCAGGGCGCCAGGCCGACCTTCACGCCGCGCACGCCGGATCACCTGCAGTTCGCCCGCACTTGCTACGACCATATGGCCGGTACGCTGGCGGTGCGGCTGCATGATCGCTTGCTGGAAGCCGGGTGGCTGGTGGAGGTGGAAGGGCGGGGCTATCGGCTCAGTGAATCCGGCGAAGCGCTGTTTGAAGGGCTAGGCATGGACGTTTCTACGCTGATGATTCAACGACGCCGGTTCGCCTGCCCGTGCCTGGACTGGAGCATGCGCCGACCGCATCTGGGCGGTGCCTTGGGCGCGGCGTTGCTGCAACTGGCGATCAAGCGCAAGTGGGTACGGCAGGACCTGGACAGCCGGGCCCTGACATTGACGGCCTGCGGACGCAGGGAAATGGCGGGGCGGTTCGGGGTCAATGCAGAAGTCGATGTCGTACCCACAGGCGCCATCGCGAGCAAGCTCGCTCCCACAGTAGATTTGAGGTGAATCCAGGATTTCTGGACACCGGCAATCCTTGTGGGAGCGAGCCTGCTCGCGAAGGGGCCTGCACATCCAACATAGCTGCAAGCTGACCCACCGCTTTCGCGAGCAGGCTCGCTCCCACAGTGGATTTGAGGTGAATCCAGGATTTTCTGGACACCGGCAATCCCTGTGGGAGCGAGCCTTTGCTACCGAGGTGTCTGGGTCAGACTCTGACGATCCAGCCCGCGGGTGCTTCCACGTCGCCGGTCTGTACGCCGGTCAGCTCTTTGTAGAGCTTCTGGGTGATCGGGCCGACTTCGGTTTCGCTGTGGAACACATGCAGCTTGTCCTTGTAGCTGATACCACCGATCGGCGTGATCACGGCTGCGGTACCGCAGGCGCCGGCTTCCTTGAACTCCGACAGCTTGTCGATGAACACGTCGCCTTCGATCACTTCCAGGCCCAGGCGCGATTTGGCCAGTTCGATCAGCGACAGGCGGGTGATGCCCGGCAATACCGAAGGGGAGTTGGGGGTGATGAATTTGTTGTCGTGGGTGATGCCGAAGAAGTTGGCCGAGCCGACTTCCTCGATTTTCGAATGGGTCAGCGGGTCCAGGTAGATGCAGTCGGCGAAACTGGCCTTCTTGGCCTGCGAGCCGGGCATCAGGCTGGCGGCGTAGTTGCCACCGACCTTGGCCGCGCCGGTGCCTTGCGGGGCCGCGCGGTCGAAGCTGGAGATCAGGAAGTTGTGCGGGGTCAGGCCGCCCTTGAAATAAGCGCCGACCGGGATGCAGAAGATCGAGAAGATGAACTCGGGCGCGGTGCGCACGCCGATGTTGTCACCCACGCCGATCACGAACGGGCGCAGGTACAGCGCACCGCCGGTGCCATACGGCGGGATGAAGCGCTCGTTGGCGCGAACTACTTGCTTGCAGGCTTCGACGAACTGCTCGGTGTCGACATGTGGCATCAGCAGGCGGGCGCAGCTGCGTTGCATGCGGGCGGCGTTCTGGTCCGGGCGGAACAGGTTGATCGAACCGTCCTTGCAACGATAGGCCTTCAGGCCTTCGAAGCATTGCTGGCCGTAATGCAGAGCAGTGGAACCCTCGCTGATGTGCAGCACATTGTCGTCGGTCAGGGTGCCCGCGTCCCAGGCGCCGTCGCGCCAGTGCGACAGATAGCGCTTGTCGGTCTTGATGTAGTCAAAGCCCAGTTTGTCCCAATTGATGCTCTCGTTACCCATGACACCCTCTATTTCCTGACAACCGTCGAAACGGTTCAAGGCTTCTGACGTTTTTTAATGGGGACAACAATACTTCATTCCGGGGGTGTTTCGCAGCTTGTGGCGAGGGGATTTATCCCCGCTGGGCTGCGAAGCGGCCCCAATTACCTGGGCGAGCCGCAGAATCATGCGAGTGCTTCGCACTCGAGCGGGGATAAATCCCCTCGCCACAAGGCCAATCACTTAAACAATTACAGATGCAACGCATGCCCCAATGCCCGCAGCGCCGCTTCCTGCACGGCCTCGCCCAGCGTCGGGTGGGCGTGGATAGTGCCGGCGATATCCTCCAGGCGCGCCCCCATTTCCAAGGATTGGCCGAACGCGGTGGACAGCTCCGACACCCCCACGCCAACCGCTTGCCAACCGATAATCAGATGATTGTCCCGGCGGGCCACGACCCGGACAAAACCGCTTTTCGATTCCAGAGTCATGGCCCGGCCATTGGCGGCGAACGGGAAGCTCGACACGATGCAATCGACTCCGGCGGCCTTGGCCTCGTCCGGCGTCTTGCCGACCACGACCACCTCCGGATCGGTGAAGCACACTGCCGCGATGGCCATCGGGTTGAATTCCCGATGCTCGCCAGCAATCAGCTCGGCGACCATTTCGCCCTGGGCCATGGCCCGGTGGGCGAGCATCGGTTCGCCGCTCAGGTCACCGATGGCCCAGACATTGCGCATGCTGGTCTGGCACCGGTTGTCGATTTTCAGCGCCGAGCCGTTCATCGCCAGGTCCAGCGCTTCGAGGTTCCAACCCTGGGTGTTGGGTTTGCGCCCGACCGCCACCAGCACGCGGTCGGTCTCCAGGTTCAGCGTGTCGCCGTTGGGATCGCGCACTTGCAAGGTGCTGGCCTGGGCATCGAAGCCTTCGACGCTGTGCTTGAGGTACAGCTTCACGCCCAGTTGCTTGAGCGCCTCGTGCACCGGTTGCGTCAGCTCGCCGTCGTAGGCCGGCAGGACCCGCTCCTGGGCCTCGACCACGCTGACCTCAGCACCCAACTTACGATAGGCAATGCCCAGTTCCAGGCCGATGTAGCCGCCGCCGACCACCACCAGATGCTTGGGCACCGAGGTGGGGGCGAGGGCTTCGGTGGACGAAATGATCGGCCCGCCAATCGGCAGCATCGGCAGCTCGACACTTTTCGAGCCGGTGGCCAGCAGCAGGTGTTCGCACTGGATGCGGGTGTCACCGACTTCAACGGTCTTGCCATCGATCACCTTGGCCCAGCCGTGAATGACCTGGACCTTGTGCTTTTTCAGCAACGCCGCGACGCCGGTGGTCAGGCGATCGACGATGCCATCCTTCCATTCCACACTCTTGCCGATGTCCAGGCTCGGCGCCGCCACGGTGATGCCCAAGGCCGAGCCCTGGCTGTGATGGCGGGTCTGGTGGAACTGCTCGGCCACATGGATCAACGCCTTGGACGGAATGCAGCCGATGTTCAGGCAAATCCCGCCCAACGCCTGGCCTTCCACCAGGATCGTGTCAATGCCCAGTTGGCCGGCGCGGATCGCCGCCACGTAACCGCCAGGACCGCCGCCGATGATCAGCAGCTTGGTTTTCTGAGTCTGCATGGCCTGCTCCATTGATGATTAGTCCACAAACAAAGTGGCGGGTTGTTCGAGCAGGCCACGCAGGGCCTGGATGAATTGCGCCGCATCCATGCCGTCGACCACTCGGTGATCGAAGGAGCTGGAAAGGTTCATCATCTTGCGGATCACGATCTGGCCCTTGATCACCACGGGCCGCTCGACGATTTTGTTGACGCCGACGATCGCCACTTCAGGCAGGTTCAGCACCGGCGTGCTGACGATGCCGCCCAACGCGCCGAGGCTGGTGAGGGTGATGGTCGAACCGGACAGTTCGTCGCGACTGGCCTTGCCGTTGCGGGCCGCTGTCGCCAGGCGCGAGATTTCCGCCGCGCTGTCCCACAGGCTGCGGGCCTCGGCGTGGCGCACCACCGGCACCATCAGGCCGACGTCACTCTGAGTGGCGACGCCGACATGCACGGCGCCGGAGCGGTGAATGACCTGGGCTTCATCATCGTAACGGGCGTTCATTTGCGGGAAATCCCGCAGCGCCACGACCAGGGCGCGCACGAGGAACGGCAGCAACGTCAACTTGCCGCGACTGGCGCCGTGTTTTTCATTTAGGTGAACACGCAATTCTTCCAGGGCGGTGACGTCGATTTCCTCGACGTAGCTGAAATGGGCGGCGCGCTGGGTGGCTTCCTGCATGCGCTGGGCGATCTTGCGGCGCATGCCGATCACCGGGATCTGCTGTTCGTCGTGACGTTCGGCATAACCCGAACCGCCCTTGGCCTGGGACGATGGCCCCTGGGCCAGATAAGCCTCCAGGTCTTCGTGCAGAATCCGCCCGGCGGGGCCGCTGCCCTGGACCAGACGCAGCTGGATACCCAGGTCTAGCGCGTGTTTGCGCACGGCCGGCGAGGCTAGCGGGCGCTCGTCGGGATCGCGGGCCACAGGCGCCTGTGCCGCTTGGGCCGGGCGGGGAGCGGCGACAGGTTTTTCCGTCACAGGCTCGGGTCTGGAAGCCTGTTCAGGCTTCGCGACGGGCTCAGGCTTGGCCACCGGTGCCGCCGATTGCGCCGATTCCTTCAGGTTGCCGGCGCCTTCCACTTCAATGCGGATCAGCTCGCTGCCCACTGCCATGACCTCACCCGGCTCACCACCGAGGGCAATGACCCGGCCATGCACCGGCGAAGGGATATCCACCATCGCCTTGTCAGTCATGACATCGGCCAACACCTGGTCCTCGACCACCATGTCGCCAACCTTGACGTGCCACACCGACAATTCAACTTCCGCGATGCCTTCGCCGATGTCCGGCATCTTGATAACGTGCGTGCCCATTCAGACCTCCATGACCCGTTTCAACGCCGCGCCCACACGGGACGGCCCAGGGAAATACGCCCACTCCTGCGCGTGCGGGTAGGGGGTGTCCCAACCGGTGACACGCTCGATGGGCGCTTCCAGGTGGTGGAAGCAATGTTCTTGCACCAGCGACACCAGCTCGGCGCCGAAACCGCAGGTGCGGGTGGCTTCGTGGACCACCACGCAACGGCCGGTCTTCTTCACGGATTTGACGATGGTGTCCAGGTCCAGCGGCCACAGGCTGCGCAGGTCGATGACTTCGGCGTCGATCCCGGTTTCTTCGGCTGCTACCTGGGAGACGTAGACCGTGGTGCCGTAGGTGAGCACCGTCACGTCCTTGCCCGGACGGGTGATGGCGGCGACGTCCAGCGGCACGGTGTAGTAGCCGTCGGGCACTTGCGCCTGCGGGTGTTTGGACCACGGCGTTACCGGGCGGTCATGGTGACCGTCGAACGGGCCGTTATACAGGCGCTTGGGTTCAAGGAAGATCACCGGGTCATCGTTTTCGATGGAGGCGATCAGCAGGCCCTTGGCGTCGTAGGGGTTGGACGGCATGACGGTGCGCAGCCCGCAGACCTGGGTAAACATCGCCTCGATGCTCTGGCTGTGGGTCTGGCCGCCATAGATGCCGCCGCCGCAGGGCATGCGCAGGGTCATCGGTGCGGTGAACTCGCCGGCCGAGCGATAGCGCAGGCGCGCGGCTTCGGAAATGATCTGGTCCGACGCCGGGTAGACGTAGTCGGCGAACTGGATCTCGGCCACCGGCCGCAGCCCATAGGCGCCCATGCCCACGGCCACGCCGACGATGCCGCTTTCGGAAATCGGCGCGTCGAACACCCGCGAGGTGCCGTACTTGTTCTGCAGGCCTTCGGTGCAGCGGAACACGCCCCCGAAATAACCGACGTCCTGGCCGAACACCACGACGTTGTCGTCGCGCTCGAGCATCACGTCCATGGCCGAGCGCAGCGCCTGGATCATGGTCATGGTGGTAGTGGTCATGGCGGTGTCCAACGCAATATTGTTGTTGTGATCGTTCATGTCAGATCCCCAACTGCTGACGCTGGCGCTTCAAGTGCTCCGGCATCTCTTTGTAGACGTCCTCGAACATGGTCGCGGCGCTCGGAATCTGCCCGCCGGCAAGGGTGCCGTACTGCTCGGCTTCTTTCTGCGCGGCGATCACCTCGGTTTCGAGTTCGGCGGTGACAGCGGCGTGTTCCTCTTCGGACCACTGGCCGATTTTCACCAGATGCTGCTTGAGGCGGGCAATCGGGTCGCCCAACGGGAAGTGACTCCAGTCGTCGGCGGGGCGGTATTTCGAAGGATCGTCAGATGTGGAGTGCGGGCCGGCGCGGTAGGTGACCCATTCGATCAGGGCCGGACCGAGGTTGCGGCGAGCCCGTTCGGCGGCCCAGCGCGACGCGGCGTAGACGGCGATGAAATCGTTGCCATCGACCCGCAGCGAGGCGATGCCGCAGCCAACGCCGCGTCCGGCGAAAGTAGTCGCTTCACCGCCGGCAATCGCCTGGAAAGTGGAAATCGCCCACTGATTGTTGACCACGTTGAGGATCACCGGGGCGCGGTAGACGTGGGCGAAGGTGAGGGCGGTGTGGAAGTCCGATTCGGCGGTGGCGCCGTCGCCGATCCAGGCCGAGGCGATCTTGGTGTCGCCCTTGATCGCCGAGGCCATGCCCCAGCCCACGCCCTGGATGAACTGGGTGGCGAGGTTGCCGGAAATGGTGAAGAAACCGGCGTCCTTGACCGAATACATGATCGGCAACTGCCGGCCCTTGAGCGGATCGCGCTCGTTGGACAGCAGTTGGCAGATCAGGTCCACCAGCGGCACTTCGCGGGCCATCAGGATGCTTTGCTGGCGGTAGGTGGGGAAGCACATGTCGTCGATGTTCAAGGCCAGGGCCTGGGCGCTGCCGATGGCTTCCTCGCCAAGGCTCTGCATGTAGAACGACATTTTTTTCTGGCGCTGGGCGACGACCATGCGGTTGTCGTAGATGCGTGTCTTGAGCATGGCGCGCATGCCCTTGCGCATGATCTCGACAGGGACGTTCTCGGCCCACTCGCCCAAGGCGTTGCCTTGGTCGTCGAGCACGCGGATCAGGCTGCGCGCCAGGTCGGCGGTGTCGGCGGGTTCGACGTCGATGGGAGGTTTGCGCACCGTGCCGGCATCCGTCAGATGCAGGTAGGAGAAGTCGGTCTTGCAGCCGGGACGGCCCGAAGGTTCGGGGACGTGCAGGCGTAGCGGTTCGTACGCTGGGTTCATGGCTTTCTACGCTCGATCTTGTGAATTTCTTGTAGTGGGCGCGCTAGCTGACGAATTTCCCTGGGTAGGTGGGAAATTGTCCTACAACAATCATAGGCTCGACGTAGGAGAATTTTTTTCTCTGTTGGCTTGCTGTTTGGATGATTTGCAGATAAAAAATCTGCACAACGATAAGAAACGGGAAATTTTGTCTCATGCGCAAATTGGATCGCACCGACATCGGCATTCTCAACAGCCTTCAGGAAAACGCCCGAATCACCAATGCCGACCTTGCCCGTTCGGTCAACCTGTCGCCGACGCCGTGCTTCAACCGGGTTCGGGCGATGGAGGAACTGGGAGTGATTCGCGAGCAGGTCACCCTGCTGGATGCCGACCTGCTGGGCCTGCACGTCAACGTGTTTATCCATGTCAGCCTGGAGAAACAGGTGGAAGAGGCGCTGCAGCATTTCGAGGAGGCGATCTCCGACCGGCCGGAAGTGATGGAGTGCTACCTGATGGCGGGCGACCCGGATTACCTGATCCGTGTGCTGGTGCCGACCATCCAGTCGCTGGAGCGATTCATGATGGATTTCCTGACTAAAGTCCCCGGGGTGGCAAACATCCGCTCAAGCTTCGCCCTCAAGCAGGTGCGCTACAAGACCGCGCTGCCACTGCCGGCCAATGGGTTGACGCTGGGTACCTGAGTCACCCCAATCCCTGTGGGAGCGAGCTTGCTCGCGATGGGGCCATTACATCCGACATCAATGCAAGCTGACCCACCGCCTTCGTCGGATCGCCGCCCGGAGCAAGCTCGCTCCCACATTGGATATGGGTGATCTTAGAGCTGATTGATCGGAATCTTCAGATAGGTCACGCCATTGCCCTCCGCCGGCGGCAAATGGCCTGCCCGCACATTCACCTGGATCGCTGGCAACAGCAGCGTCGGCATGCCCAGGGTCTTGTCGCGCTGGGTGCGCATGGTCACGAACGCGGCCTCGTCGATGCCGTCGCGAACATGGATGTTGTGCTGGCGCTGCTCGCCCACGGTGCTCATGCACTGGGGCTCGCGGCCCTCCGGCGGGTAATCGTGGCAAACGTAGAGTCGAACGCCGGCAGGAAAGGCCAGCAGCTTGCGGATCGAAGCGTAAAGCTGACGGGCATCGCCGCCAGGGAAGTCGCAGCGGGCAGTGCCCACATCAGGCATGAACAGCGTGTCACCCACCAGGATCACATCGCCATCGATCAGGTAGGCCATGTCCGCCGGGGTGTGGCCGGGAACGTGCAGCGCGGTGGCCTTGAGGTTGCCGATAAAGAAAGATTCGTCGGCCACGAACAGGTGATCGAACTGTGAACCATCCACGGCAAATTGCGCTTCGAGATTGAACAGCGTCTTGAAGACACTCTGTACCTGATGGATGGATTCGCCGATGGCGATCTTGCCGCCCAGTTTCCCCCGCAGGTAAGGAGCGGCGGACAAGTGATCGGCATGGGCGTGGGTTTCCAGCAGCCATTGCACCGTCAACTGGTGTTCAGCCACGAAAGCGATCACCCGATCGGCCTGCTCCGTGCCGCTGCGGCCTGACGCCGGGTCGTAGTCGAGCACCGGGTCGACCACCGCACAGGACCCGCCAGCGTGTTCATACACCACGTAGGTATAGGTCTTTGAAGCGGGGTCGAGGAAGCTTTGGATCTGCGCGGGCATGACAACGAACCTGTGCGGGAAGAACTCATGAAAGGGGCTGCTACGCGGCCCAGCGGGAGCAAGCTCCCTCGTCATAGACCAATCTATGAATAGCCAGTTGCAACGCTTGGGACTTACAACATATGGTCCGCAGCTTAAGTGAGGGCCACCGCGTCCTGCAAATGCGATCACGCCTGACAACAGGCGTGCGCGGCGTGAGAGACGGTTATGTTACTGGCAAGTTTTTTTGGTGTGATCATGGGCCTGATCCTTGGCCTGACAGGGGCGGGCGGCGGAATTCTGGCCGTGCCGGCGTTGGTGTTGGGCCTGGGTTGGAGCATGACCCAGGCCGCGCCGGTGGCGTTGTTTGCAGTGGGCAGCGCCGCAGCTGTCGGCGCCATCGATGGGTTGCGCCATGGGCTGGTGCGTTACCGCGCGGCCTTGCTCATCGCGCTGCTGGGCGCGGTGTTCTCGCCGGTGGGTGTCTATTTCGCCCACCAGCTTTCAGAAAAAATCCTGATGATTCTGTTCAGCCTGCTGATGGTGCTGGTGGCGGCGCGCATGCTGCGCCGAGAAACCCCGCAGCCGGGACCCAGCGACCACGGCGCGGCCAGTTGGGGCCAGAAGAACTGCATGCTGGATCAGCAGACCGGGCGCCTGGCCTGGACCGCCCGCTGCACCGCCACGCTGTCGGCGTTGGGCGCGGTCACGGGCATGGTATCGGGCCTGCTGGGCGTGGGTGGCGGTTTCCTGATAGTCCCGGCGTTCAAGCAACTGACCGACGTGCAGATGCGCGGCATTGTCGCCACCTCCTTGATGGTCATCAGCCTGATTTCGTTGATCGGCGTGGTGGGCGCGTTTCATGCCGGGGTCAGCATCGACCGGGTAGGGGCGGCGTTCATTGCGGCGAGCATCGTCGGGATGATTTTGGGGCGACGCTTCTCGGCGAAGGTTCCAGCGCGGGCGTTGCAGGTGGGGTTTTCCGGGGTGTGTCTGGCGGTGGCGGGGTTCATGTTGCTACGGGCGTAGCGATCAGGACAGGGCCCCTGTGGCGAGGGGATTTATCCCCGCTGGCCTGCGAAGCAGGCCTGATCATTATCAAACATGGCGACTGCTTCGCAGCCGAACGGGGATAAATCCCCTCGCCACAAGGGCATGCGCTCTACAACTCCCGGCATTGCATCGAAAACCCCAACGCCACCGACTGCCCTTGCTCCAGCAAGCGCAACCCCGGCCGTCCTGGCAGGTGATGCGCGTTGACCGGATGGCTGACCGGTTCGATGCAGAGGAAATCCAGACCGACGGGGCAGTACAACAGGAAATATTCGCTGCCGCTGGCGCGACATTCCAGTTCGTAGCCCAAGTCAGGTTGCTGGATCAGGCACTGCCCATCCCAACCGCCGAAACCGTTATCGACGAGAGTGTCGGGCAGTAGTCGATGTTGCTGGAAATCCCACGCTGGGGGTACGCCCGTCAGTTCCGTTGGCAGTTTCGAGGCGTCGCACATCCAGACTTCGCTGGCGCGGGTTTGCAGGCGAGTGCCGGCGGTGCGTGGAAAATATGGATGCAAGCCCAACCCGTGCCAGGCAGCCTGTTCGGCCATGTGGGTGACGTGCAGGGCGATTTGCAGTTGGCCGCCGCTCAAGCGGATCCGCAGGCTGGCGCAATAGGCGAAGGGGTGCAGGCTGTCCAGTTGCAGCAAGGCTTCCTGGCTAGTTTGTTCGGTGACTTGCCAGGGCTGCTGCCAGGCACTGCCATGGATCGGAAAGGGATCGTTGGGGCTGTTGGCTTCCAGGGCGAGCCAGCCGCCCGGGCAATCGAAACCGCCTTGGGCGATCCTGTTCGACCAGGGGATCAACGGAAAGCAGCCGAGCTTTCCCGGCAGGCGGTTTTCCAGTGCTTGCGGTGCGGGCGGGCGCAGCAGCGGAGCTCCGGTGCTGCGCAATGTCCATTCAACCAGACTGGCGCCAAGGTGCGGGGCCAGGGTGAGGCGGGTGAGTTCGTCTTCGAGATGAAGGAGAGGTGGTGTCATGGCGGCGTCTTTTTTGTAAGGGCTGAAAGCTTTTGTGGCGAGGGAGCTTGCTCCCGCTCGGCTGCGAAGCAGACGCCCCGATTGACACCGCAGGGGCCTGCTGCGCAGTCCAGCGGGAGCAAGCTCCCTCGCCACAAGAGGGCTTGCTCACTGTTGGGGTTACAACACCAGATTCGGCAGCCACAGCGAAATGGCAGGAACGTAGGTCACCAACAGCAGGACCAGGAACAGCATGGCGTAGAACGGCAGCAGGGCCTTGACGGTGCTTTCGATGCTCACCTTGCCGATGGCGGAACCGACGAACAGTACCGCGCCCACCGGCGGTGTGATCAGGCCGATACCCAGGTTCACCAGCATGATCATGCCGAACTGCACCGGGTCCACGCCGATGCCGACGATCACCGGCATCAGGATCGGCGTCAGGATCAGGATCAGCGGCGCCATGTCCATCACGGTGCCCAACAGCAGCAACATCACGTTGATGCACATCAGGATCACGTAGCGGTTGTCCGAAAGGGTCAGGAACGCGGTGGTGATCTTCGCCGGGATTTCCATCAGCGTCATGATGTAGCCGAAGCTGGCGGCGAAGCCGATCAGGATCATCACGATGGAGATGGTGCGTACCGTACGGTGCATCAGTTTCGGCAACTCGCTCCACTTGTAGTCGCGATAGATGCACATGGTCACGAAGAACGCCCACACCACGGCAATCGCGGCCGATTCGGTGGCGGTGAACACACCCGAGAGAATGCCGCCAAGGATGATGAACAGGGTCATCATGCCCCACATGGCTTCCTTGCAGATCTTCAACGCTTGCTTGAGCGGAATCACTTCGCCCTTGGGGTAATTGCGCTTTTTCGCAAAAACCAGGCACAGCGCCATCAGGCACAGGTTCATCATGATGCCGGGGACGATGCCGGCCATGAACAGCGAACCAATGGAGACGGTGCCGCCAGCGGCGAGCGAGTACAGCACCGCGTTGTGGCTGGGCGGTGTCAGTAGCGCTTGTACCGAACCGCTGACAGTGACGGCGGTGGCGTATTCACGCGGATAGCCCCGGCGTGTCATTTCCGGGATCAGCACCGAGCCGACCGAGGCGGTATCGGCCACCGAGGAGCCGGAGATCGCACCAAAGAAGCTCGAGGCCACGAGGTTGACCAAAGACAGGCCACCGCGCACGAAGCCTACCAACACACTGGCGAATGCCACCAAGCGGCGGGACATGCCGCCCTCGGCCATGATCGCGCCGGCCAGGACGAAGAACGGAATGGCCAGCAGCGAGAACTTGTTCACCCCGCCCGTTACCTGAATCATCATGGCCTGGAACGGAATATCGATCCACCATGCCCCGATCAGGGCGGCAGCGCCCAGCGCGTAGGCGACCGGCATGCCGATCAGGATCAACAGCAAAAAACTGCCCAGCAGAATCAGAGCGTCCATTAAACGGCACCTTCGTTTTCTTCAACCAGGTCGAACTGCACGACCCGACGCTTGCTTTGATCACCCAGCAAGAGTTTTTCCAGGACAAAAATAAGGGTCAGGAACCCACCGATCGGGATCGGCATGTAAGTGATGCCAACGCGCAGGGTAGGGATGGCGCTCATGAACTGGTTCCAGGTGGTCATGCACAGCTTGGCGCCCCAGACAGTCATGAAAATGCATACCGCCGCCATCAACAGCTGGGTGAACACCGAAGCCAGGGTTTGCAAGTGCGGGGACATGCGGCTGGTGACCATGTCCACGGCCATGTGCGAGCCGGAGCGGTAGCTGGCAGCAGCACCAATGAAGGTAAATACGATCATCAGCAAGATCGCGGTGGGCTCCGGCCAGCTTGAGCCGGTGCCGAGGACGTAGCGGGCGAACACGCCCCAAGGGATCATCAGCGCAACGGCGAGGACAGACAGGCCGGCGACCCAGATGCAAGTCATGTAAATCGTGTCGTTGATACGCAGCAGCAAATTCTTCATCGGGTTCCACCGTAACCGGGCGCGCCTTTTAACCGCAGGCGCGCCCAGCCGTTTCATGAATACAGATTGAGAGGCCTTACTGGACAGCTTCGATGCGCTTGATCAGGTCGGCATACGGAGCACCGTACTTGGCCCGGACCGGCGCGGTGGCGTCGTAGAAAGGTTTCTTGTCGACGGTGATGAACTCGACGCCGGCGGCCTTGAGTTTTTCTTCACTGGCGGCGGACTTCTTGTCCCACAGCACGCGCTCTTCAGCCTGGGCAGCCTTGGCCGCTTTTTTCACCATGTCCTGCTGCTCTGGGGTGAGCTTGTTCCAGGTGATTTTCGACATCACGATCGGCTCAGGCAGGATCAGGTGACCGGTCAGGCTGTAGAACTTGGCGTTCTGGTAGTGGTTGTGCTCGAGCATGGTCGGCGGGTTGTTTTCCGCGCCGTCGATCACGCCGGTCTGCAAGGCGCTGAAGATCTCGCCAGTGTCCATCGCGATGCCGTTGCCGCCCATGGCGTTCATCATCTCAATGAACATCGGGTTGCCTTGGACGCGGATTTTCATGCCCTTGAGGTCTTCGGGCGTGCGCACCGGCTTCTTGGTGTAGAGGTTGCGGGTGCCGCCGTCCATCCATGCCAGGGCCACCAGGCCGAATTCGGAGTTGGTGATCCGGTCGAGGATCGCATCGCCGACCTCACCGTCGATGACGGCGCGCATGTGCGCCTGGTCGCGGAAGATGAATGGCATGTTGAACACGTTCACGTCCGGCACCACAGGGCCGACGATGCCCAGGCTGACGCGGGACATCTGGATCGCGCCGGCTTGCATCTGCTCGATGACTTCTTTTTCGGAACCCAGTACGCCACCCGGGAAAAACTTGAACTTCAGTTCGCCCTTGCTCTCTGCTTCGAGAGTTTTACCCATGGATTCCTCGGCGACTACGGTCGGGTAGCCCTTGGGGTGGATGTCGGCGATCTTGATATCGAGTGCGTGTGCCGCCTGCGCCAGGAAGGCCAGGGGCAGGGCCGCGATCAGAAGCGTGCGTTTGAAATTCATGGTCAATCTCCAGTGTTGTTGTTTTTATGTCTATCGATGTGAAGCGGCAAAGCAGATCAGTTCGCGGAGTGTTTCCGTCCTCCGAAAGCAGGTTCAGCCAGGCCCTTGACGCCGGGATTGAGGGCGAACACGCCGCCGGCCAGGGATTGCGGATCATTGTCGTCACCCGGACGGATCGAGGTGACGAAGAGGGTATCGAGCTGGCTTCCGCCGAAGGCGCACATGGTCGGTTTTTTCACCGGTACTTCCAGCGAACGGTCGAGGCGTCCGTCCGGGGTGAAGCGGTGAATCAGCCCGGCGTCATTGGCGCAGATCCAGTAGCAACCATCGGCATCCACCGCCGCGCCGTCCGGCCGTCCGGCCAGGGGCATCATGTCGACGAACAGCCGCCGGTTGGACGGGGTGCCGCTGTCGATGTCGTAGTCGAAGGCCCAGATCTGCTGGATCAACGGGTGCGAATCGGAGAGGTACATCGTCCGTCCGTCGGGGCTGAAACCCAGGCCGTTGGGCACGATGAAACCGCTGAGCTGTGCCTCGACCGGGCTGCGTTGCCCGGCGTCATATCGGTACATCCGGCCTTCGTCGGCGTTGGCGCCCATGTTCAGCACCATGCTGCCGGCCCAGAAACGGCCCTGGCGATCACAGCGGCCATCGTTGAGGCGCATGTCGGTACGGCTGTGCTCGACGCTGGCGCACAGCTCGCTGTCCAGGCTGCCATCGTCATTGGGCTGCAGACGGAAGAAACCACTTTCCATGCCCGCGACCCAGCCGCCGTCCTGGTGACGGGCAATGCAGGCGAGCATTTCCGGTGCTTCCCAGCCCTGGATTTTTCCAGTGCTGGCGTTCCAGCGTTGCAGGCCGCCGCTGGGGATGTTCACCCAATAGAGGGCATTTTCCTCGGGGACCCACACCGGGCTTTCCCCGACGGCATTGCGTGCGTCGACAATCAATTCGGCTTGCATGGCGATTCCTTGGTTTGTGTATCCCATGAAACAGGCGAATCAGTTGTCGAACGGGCCGGCAGCAACAAAGGCGCCGCCCTGATAGATCCTGGCCGGGTCATCCTCGGCCGGCATCGGCTGGGCTTCGACTTTGGCGCGGAAGATTTCCGAGGTGTCCTTGGGCTGGTAGCCCAGGTGCGCGGCGTGGCTGTTGTCCCACCAGACGTCGCGGTTGGCGGACATGCCGTAGACCACGGTGTGGCCGACCTTCGGGGTGTAGAGCGAGCATTCGATCAGTTGGGTGAGGTCGTCGAAGCTCAGCCAGGTGCTCATCATCCGGCGGTTCTGTGGTTCCGGGAATGACGAGCCGATGCGGATGCTCACGGTCTCGATGCCGTAGCGATCGAAGTAGAAACTGGCCATGTCTTCGCCGTAGGACTTGGACAGGCCGTAGTAGCCATCCGGACGGCGAGGGGAGAGGGCATCGAGGGTCTGGTCCTGCTTGTAGAAACCGATGACATGGTTGGAACTGGCGAAGATCACGCGCTTGACGCCGTGCTTGCGCGCGGCTTCATAAATATGGAACACGCCGCTGATGTTGGCGCCGAGGATCTCTTCGAACGGACGCTCGACCGACACACCGCCAAAATGCAGGATGGCGTCGACGCCTTCCACCAATTGGTGCACGGCCTGTTTATCCGACAGGTCGCAGGGCACCACTTCTTCGCTTTCATCGATGGCCGGTGCCATGTTGGCGATGTCCGACAGGCGAATATGGCGGGCGTAAGGCTTGAGGCGTTCGCGCAAGACTTTGCCAAGGCCGCCGGCGGCGCCGGTCAACAGCAAGCGATTGAAAGGGTGGCGAATCTGTGTCGTGGTCATGGCATTACCTGAGCAAACAGTGAGAGGTACAGTTGTTATAAGTTGTCGTACGACCGAGGGCGAATATCCTTATCCTTCTGCTGCCTTGTCAACGTTTGATCGACGAACCGCTCTGGAACGGCGTCCTTGCCGTAGATTGCCATGGGATGCGCCCAGGCTGAATCCTTCCGTTACAGCAGCGAAATCGGGTAGCTGATGAAGATCCGGTTCTCGTCGAATTCGTTGGTGCTGAAGTCGCGACGAATCGATGCGTTTCGCCATTTTACGTTAAGGCTCTTCAGCGCACCGCTCTGCACGGTATAAGCCAGCTCAGTCTCGCGGCCCCATTCCTTGCCATCATCGACGGTGGCGGTGTGCACGTTGTCACCGCTGATGTAGCGGTTCATCAGGGTCAGGCCCGGCACGCCGACGGCGGCGAAGTTGAAGTCATGGCGCAACTGCCAGGATTTTTCCTTGGCGTTGTCGTAGCTGGAGTTGTAGCTATCGTTCGCCAGGGTGCCGCCGCTGGTGCCGTTGACGCGCATCCAGGCATCATCGCCGCCGACTTTCTGCAGGCCGACGTAGAAGGTGTTGCCGCCGTACTTGGCGGAGAGCATGGCGAACGCGGTCTTGTTATCCAGGTCGCCGGCCAGGGCGCTGCCGTCTTCCTTGCCGGTGAAGTAGCCCAGGTTGGCGCCCAGGGTCCAGTCGCCCATGGGTTGGCTGTGGGTCAGGTTGAAATATTGCTGCTGGTAGATGTCGGACAGTTCCGCGTACCAGACACCGACCTGGGTGCGTTTTTCGTTGAAGGCATATTCGCCGCCGCCGAAATTGAAACGGTCGGAAGTGAAGGCACCGCGGCCGTTCATCGACATGTCTTCCATGCTCGCGTCGTTGCGCGGGCTGTTGCCACGGAACTGACCGCCATAGAGGCTCAGGCCGTTGATCTCGGTGGAAGTGACCTGGCCGCCCTGGAAGGTTTGCGGCAGGGAGCGGCCATCGTCGGAACGCAGGATCGGCAGCACCGGCATCCACTCGCCGACTTTCAATTCAGTCTTCGAGACTTTGGCCTTGAGGGCCACGCCCAAACGGCCGAAGTCATCGGCCGGACGACCGTCGTCGTGCACCGGCAGCAGCTGGGTGCCGGCGGTGCCACGACCGCCGTCGAGCTTGACCGAGTACAGGCCGAGCACGTCCACGCCGAAACCGACCGTGCCCTGGGTGAAACCGGACTTGGCGTCGAGGATGAAGCTTTGAGTCCATTCCTCGGCTTTGCCTTGGGCGGCGGCGTCGTTGACGAAGTTGCGGTTGAAATAGGCGTTGCGCAGATTCAGCGTGGCTTTGGCGTCATCGACAAAACCTGCGGCGCTGGCAGTCATGGGCAGGAACATGGCCAGGCTGCTGCAACTGATCAGGCCCAGGGCGACATTCGATGGGGAAAAAGGACGGGTTGGACGGTTCTTGGGCGAAAAACGGACACGTGTGCTCACTCTGACGCTCCCTTGCTTTTTTGTTGTTTTTATCTGTTATACGTCGTCGTACAACATGGCAGGGATTATTTGGTGGCGGGTGATTCTTGTCAACTGGCCATTACTGCGATTTTTCTTGCCGGTAGCCGGTGATGGATAGGTATTTAGTAAGGTTATGGGGCGCACCTTGAGGCTGGAAAGGCTTTGTCTGTGGGGAAAGCTGTGGTCTGAGAAAAGCTGCGAGCAGGCCGGGTTGTGCGATGACTGGTCTAAGACATTAGTCGAATGGCGAGACGGTGGAACTCTTGTGGCTTTGAAGTGGTTCACCTTCATTCTGCGGGTATCGATGTGGGTCGCCGTGAACATTGGGTAGGCGTCAATTCCGGCCAAATCCATCGCGCATCAACTGACCCGGCTGATTTATTTGATGCTGCCCAAAAGGACAGCCTTATGTGGAACAAGGCATAAGGAATATGAGGCCAAAAGTCTTGATCGCCAGCCTAGAGCTTCACCGCGCAAGGGTACTAAACTGAGCGTCAGATTGGTCGCGGCCTGGAAAGATTTTAAATAAAGGGATGCATTTTGTTTGATGAGGCTTGCTCCCTCGCCGCGGCGTATGTATCTCCTTGCGACTTGTATGCAACTGCCTGAAAGTCGGAACCTGTTCTGGTAATAATCAAGTTAGGGCTTATAACAGCAGAATAAAATCCGGTTGTTTCTGGCTGTAGCGCTCCCGCGACAGTGCGCGTAGATTGCATGCTTGTCTGATCAGCAGTTACCAAATTTTATCGGTCTCTGTAATACGAGTATCTAACCCTAATCGCCCCAAGGAGAGTACAAGGATGTCAATTGCAATCGCACCACTAGCTCACAGAACTGCCACTTGGATGACCGATAACAAGGTTGTGCTCGGTGTTCTTAAACTTCATCAGCTGGCACTCCCTTCCGCCCATAACGCGGGGGTGGATAAAAAAGGCGTGAGCGGTCCAGCCGAAGGCTGGATCGCTTGTCAAAGAGACTCCTTTCTTTATCAACTAAGAGGTGGGATTCGGGTTCTTGATTTGCGCATATTGAAAGTTTCTCAGTCTGTTTATCATTTTTATCATGGTCCATTTCACTCGGTAAGGCGCGTAGAAAATTTGATCTCCGACTGTCTTAAATTTTATAAAGAAGGTAATGGCGCCAGAGATAGCGAATACATCATTTTGGATATAGGTAAAACTTCAGCCAAGACGGGGGATTATGAGATTGATTATGTGCGCAAACTCTTATTGGACGGTTTGTCTGACAGGGTATTGCCGGCTTCGGCAGCTAGGTTGACGCTAAGAGAGTTGCGGGAACAGTACCCTGGCAGAACTATCATTCTGTACGGCGAAGGCGGTGATCCGTTTGGCGGGAAAATCACCCGTGACTGGGTGGGGGAGGATACGCCCAGTGTGGAAGAGATCAAACGCTACATCCACTCCAAGATTAACAGCGCGGATTATCCACCACGCTACTTAAGATCGTTACAGGTTGTCAAATACAGTCATCTCTATGGTCCGGAAACAATTGAAGCAGAACTTGATAAGTGGTTCGCGCCGTTATCGTCATGGCTTTCAAAAACCAATATTATCAATGTAGACTTTTTCGAAGCTTCAAACATTGTGCAAAACTGCATCGCCACCAGCTTGGCTAATGCGCGTCCTCCGACCCCTGAGAATGTTAGAGTTGGTTATGACCGGGAGTATGGCAGTCTACATGTTACGTTCGACCGCTTTAGATATAACTATACTGTTACGCACTTTATAGTCACTCTGGATGGTGTGCCCTCAAGAGTTGAGCATAAGCCTAACTCGACTCAGCATGTGAAACTCTATCAGCGTTTCGGTCCCGACCGTAACTATGTTATTACCGTTCGTGCCGTGAGCACGCACGGCCGCGAGTCAGGGGTCGTCAAGATGTCCGGTAATACGGGCAAAGATATCCCTGGTCGAATAACTTATGTTGGACATTCGCGCGAACTCGGCAGCGAGGGGGACAGTATTATTGTCGGGTGGATGAAAACATTACCTTTCGGTGTGAGGTATGAAGCCGTTATTTATAAAGCTGACGCCGGAAGAAAAACTATTGGCCCGGCCATAGAAATGAAGTCGGTTTTAATTACCGGGATGGGAGTCATATTCAAAGGTTTGACGCCAGGCCAGGGGTATGTCATCCACGTCTTCCAAGTTAGTGGCGCCGGACACAAGGGAGAGATTGGCGAAAGATTTATTGGTCCATAACAGTTTAACCTTCAATTGCTTTCTGCATTCAGGCATTCCAGTCTTGTGGCGCTCGCGGTCACAAGGCTGTGAAAAAACAATCCCCAGCGCAAAAAAGAGTAATCTGCCGCACTGACTTTATTTCCTTCCATGGACCCCCTATGTTCCCCAATGCCGAGCGCTACAACCACTCCACCGAGTACGCCAACAAACTGGTCGACCGCATCGGCCAGACGCCGGCCTGGATTGCCTTGCGCATCGGCGTCACTGAAAAACGCATGCGCTACATTCTTGCGGGCTCGCGTACGATCAAGGGCGACACCACCGAAATTCTCATGTCTTACGCCGAGCAGTTCTGCCTGGAGTGCCTGGCCGCCGAGGCCAAGGCCGCCAAGGATCGCGCCCGCTCGAAAGCGGCAGGCTCTGGCAGCGACGCCTGAACCATCTCGATCCGTGGCGAGGGAGCTTGCTCCCGCTGGCTGCGTAGCAGCCCCTCTTGAAGATTCCGCATCAGCGGCACCGAGTTCTCAGTGATGGGGCTGCTGCGCAGCCCAGCGGGAGCAAGCTCCCTCGCCACGAAAGTGTCTGCGGCACTTCTTGGCGTTCCTTGTCGTCGAACAGGCATCTGGAAAGTTTCCAGCGACCAATTGTCGCTATGTTCCCGCAAGGTTTTTGAATGGATCACTACACCCCGCGCGCCTGGCAGCCGCACGAACGGCCGACGCTGCCCGGTTCGCCCTCGACGCCGTTGCATCCCACGCCCAAGCGGCTTGCCTACGCGCTGGTTGGCGTGCTGGTGGCGTTGACCGGGGGTTTGGGCAATTCGCTGGTGATCGCCAATCTGCCCTATCTGCAAGGGTCCCTGGGCGCCACCACGGCGGAGATGGCCTGGTTGCCCGCGGCCTACGTCATGACCAACGTCTCGATGAACCTGCTGCTGGTGAAATTTCGCCAGCAGTTCGGCTTGCGCGCGTTCACCGAAGTGTTCCTGGCGCTCTATGCGCTGGTGACCTTCGGCCATCTGTTCGTCAACGACCTGAACTCGGCGGTCGCCGTGCGTGCGGCCCATGGCATGGTGGGTGCGGCCCTCAGCTCCCTGGGCCTGTATTATATGGTCCAGGCTTTCCCGGCCAAGTGGCGGCTCAAGGCGCTGGTGTTGGGCCTGGGCACTTCGCAACTGGCCTTGCCAATGGCCCGGCTGTTCTCCGAAGACCTGCTGCAAATCGCCGAATGGCGCGGCTTGTACCTGTTCGAACTGGGCATGGCGCTGCTGTCGCTGGGCTGCGTGCTGCTGCTCAAGTTGCCGCCGGGCGATCGCTTCAAGACCTTTGAAAAACTCGACTTCCTGACTTTCACCGTGCTCGCCAGCGGCGTCGCCTTGCTGTGCGCGGTGTTGTCGCTGGGGCGCATCGACTGGTGGTTGGAAGCGCCATGGATCGGCGTGGCCTCGGCGGCTTCAATCGTACTGATCATGGCGGGCCTGGCGATTGAACATAACCGCAGCAATCCGATGCTGATGACGCGTTGGCTCGGCAGCGGGGTAATGATCCGTCTGGCCCTGGCGGTGATTCTGATCCGCATGGTGACCTCGGAACAGTCCACTGGGGCGGTGGGTTTCCTGCAAGCGCTGAACATGAGCAGCCAGCAGATGCACAGCCTTTACGTGGTGATGCTGATCGGCAGTATCGCCGGGCTGGTGACCAGCGCGCTGACCATCAACCCGGCGCACTTGTTCATGCCGCTGATCATTTCCCTGGCGTTGATGGCCACGGGATCGGTGATGGACAGTTATTCGAACAACCTGAGCCGTCCGCAAAACATGTATTTCAGCCAGTTCCTGCTGGCATTCGGCAGCACGTTCTTCCTCGGGCCGACGATGATCCTGGGCGTGCGCAATGTGCTGACCAACCCGCGAAACCTGGTGAGTTTTTCCGTGCTGTTCGGGATCTGCCAGAGCCTCGGCGGCCTGGTAGGGGCCGCGGTGCTCGGCACGTTCCAGGTGGTGCGCGAGAAATTTCATTCCAGCCATCTGGTGGAGAACCTGAGTCCGTTCGATCCTCGCGTCGCCGCGCGGGTGGACAGCGGCGGCTCGGCGGTGGGTTCGCTGATCGCCGATCCGGGCCTGCGTCACCTGCAAGGCCTTCGCAGCCTCGCCACGGCCGCTACCCGCGAAGCCAACATACTCGCCTATAACGACGTGTTCATGCTGATCGCGGTGATCGCCGTGCTGACCATGATCTGGATTTCCATTCGTGCCCTGTGGCTGATGAGCACTACCCAGCCCGCCGCCGCAGCGCCTGCCCCTTCGACACAACCCAGCGGTGCCACCTCTTCATGACCGAGCCGACCACCACGACCACCAATGCCATCGCCGATACGCCGGAAGACCAGGCGCCTCCTGCCGCTCCGGCGACAAAACCGCGCTCTCTGCGAGTACGGATGCTTTCATCCCTCGGATTCGCCGCAGTGGCGATCGTCGGCGTGCTGGTGGTGCTTTATGCCTGGCAATTGCCGCCGTTCAGCAGCGCCGTGGAAACCACCGAGAATGCCTTGGTGCGCGGGCAGGTGACGATCATCGGGCCGCAGCTCAGTGGTTATGTCCATGAAGTCCCGGTGCAGGACTTCCAGTTCGTCAAGGCCGGCGATCTGCTGGTGCGCCTGGATGACCGCATCTACCGGCAACGGCTCGACCAGGCGCTGGCGCAACTGGCGGTGCAACAGGCGGCCCTGGCCAACGTCGTACAGCAGCGCAACAGCGCCGAGGCGAGCATCAAGCTGCGCCAGGCCGCGTTGGCCGACAGCCAGGCCCAGGCCCACAAAGCCGCCGCCGACCTGCGCCGCAACGAGGCGTTGATAAAGGACGGTTCGGTGTCCAGGCGTGAACTGGATATCAGTCGCGCCGCCAGCGCCCAAGCCACCGCAGCCGTCGCCCAGGCCCAGGCCAGCCTGGAAATTGCCCGTCAGGACCGGCAAACCGTCATCGTCAACCGCGGCTCCCTGGAAGCCGCTGTCGCCAGCGCCGAGGCGGCGGTGCAACTGGCGCGCATCGACCTGTCCAACACGCGCGTGTTGGCGCCACGGGACGGTCAGCTGGGGCAGATAGGCGTGCGTCTGGGCGCCTACGTCAATTCCGGAGCGCAGTTGATGGCGCTGGTGCCGAACCAGAAGTGGGTGATCGCCAACCTCAAGGAAACCCAGATGGACAAGGTACGGGTCGGTCAGCCGGCAAGCTTTACCGTGGATGCCCTCGGCCATCGCCGCTTCCAGGGGCATGTCGAACGCATTTCCCCGGCCACCGGTTCCGAGTTCAGCCTGCTGCAGGCTGACAACGCCACCGGCAATTTCGTCAAGATTGCCCAGCGCGTTCCGGTTCGCATCACCGTGGATCCGGACCAGCCCGAAAGTGAACGCCTGCGGCCAGGGATGTCGGTGGTGGTGAGCATCGACACGGCCGCCGAACAGCAATGACCCGCAGAAGAAAGCCGTCTCCTGCACAGGGAACGCGTCACTCGTGCAGGAGTCGTAACCTCCATGCGTTTCTGACCCCCACGGAGATCCAATGAATCTGGAAGTCCCGAGCACCGATACCAATCGCCGCCAACTGCTGCAGATCATCGCCGGGCTATCGGATGGCGTGATGCTGATCGAAGTCGACCAGACGATTGCCTGGGCCAACGAAGCGGCCATGACCATGCACGGAGTCGAGGAGCTTGGCGAGTTGGGCACCAACGCCAAGGAGTACGCCCGGCGTTTCAATTTGCGTTATCGCAACAACCATTCGCTCCCCGAAGACAACTATCCCATCGCCCGCGTGGCCCGCGGCGACGAATTCAGCGATGTGCTGGTGGAGGTGACGCCGGTGGCCGATCCGGACCGCACCTGGGTGCACCGCATCCGCAGCATGGTGCTGACCGACCGCAACGGCGAGCCGGAATACCTGGTGCTGATTCTCAGCGATGCCACGGAATGGGCCAGCGCCGAACAGCGCTTCGAGAAAACCTTTGGCGCCAACCCGGCACCAGCGGTGATCTGCCGTCTCAGCGACTTGCGCTATATCAAGGTCAACGCGGGTTTCCTGGAAATGACCGGCTACAGCCGCGAAGAGGTGATCGGGCGTTCGGTGTATGAACTGGATGTGCTCGAGGCTGCCGAAAAGCGCGACCTGGCCGTCGAGCGCCTGGGGCAGGGCGCGACCATCCCGCAGATGCAGGCCGAACTGCGCTTGCCCGATGGCACCAACAAACAGGTGATCGTCGCTGGCCAGCCGCTGGACCTGCACGATGAAGACTGCATGCTGTTTTCGTTCATGGACATGGAGCCGCGGCGCAAGGCCGAAACGGCGCTGCGCCAGAGCGAGGAGCGTTTTGCCAAGTCGTTCCGGCTGTCACCGGTGCCGACGCTGATCTGTAGCGCCGAGCTGCAACTGGCGGAAATCAACGAGGCCTTCCTCCAGGCGACGGGTTATGCCAGCGAAGAGCTGTTGGGCAAGACCGTGGAGGAGATCGGCTTCCTCGAGAAGGAAGCGGCGGCGACGTTGTTCGGGCGCCTGGAAAAGACTGCCACCGTGTCCAGGGTCGACGTCAAGGTGCACAAGAAAGGCGGGGAGCAGATCGACTGCGAAGTGGCGGCCGATACCGTCATCATCCAGGACAAGCCATGTTTCCTGCTGGTGCTGATGAATATCACCGAACGCAAGCGCTCGGAGCTGGAACTGGTGGCAGCCATCGAAGAGGTGATGAAGGACGCGTCGTGGTTCAGCCGCACCCTGATCGAAAAGCTGGCCAATGTGAAGAGCATCAATGCGCAGACCCCGACGACTTCTTTCACCGAGCTGACCGCCCGCGAACGTGACGTACTGGGGCTGATTTGCGAGGGCCTGGCGGACAAGGAGATCGCCGCGCGCTTGAAACTCGCCCCCAACACCGTGCGCAATCACGTGGCGACGCTGTATTCGAAACTCGACGTCCATAGTCGTAGCGAGGCGATTGTCTGGGCGCGGGAGCGGGGCTTGTTCGCGAACGAATGGCGGATAAAGGCACCATGATAGCCAGTGCAAATGCACCTGGTATTCTGGTGCAAATTCAGGTTCTGCGCAGGCTATAACCTCCTTAGGCTGGAGGGGTGCGGCATTGCTGTTGAACGCCGCGTCCCCACGAAACAGTCAAGGAATACGCCCCGATGTGCAGCAAACCCTTCAAGTGTGAGATCGACAGGACGTCTATGGGAGCCAGGAGGCCGGCCACCGGTCATTTGCGCCTTCGAAGCTGAGGTGCATAGATGACCCATCTGGCTCCTTTACGTACCCGTCTCGAGCAAAGCTTTGCGCCACTGGCCTGTGAATGCAGCCTCAACGGCGACGGCACCCTGACCATTCGCCTGTACCGCCAGGAAAGCGGCGAGGTCGACCTGGTGGTGAGCGGCATGAGCGTCGACAGCATCCGCTCCGAAGAAGGCTTGAACAAGCTGATCGATGAACTGCGCTATGAGCTGTACAACACGCCGCTGCATCGCAGCGATCCGGCCTGATTCTTAAGCCCGACGCGATCCCCCGTGGCGAGGGAGCTTGCTCCCGCTGGATCGCGCAGCGATCCCAAACCTGTCGAATCGGCAGTCCCCAGGCACATCGCGTTTAACAGCTTGCGGCTGCTGCGCAGCCGAGCGGGAGCAAGCTCCCTCGCCACGGAGACCGCGTCATCAATGGGACTGCGTAATCAGAGCAACGTCGCCCGACAATCCAGCGCCAACCGCGCCCCGCCCAGCTCACTGCGATCCACCTCCAGCGTAAACCCGTGCAGCGTGACAATCGCCGCGACGATCGACAGGCCCAGGCCGAAGCCGAGGTGCTGGCTGCTGCCCTCGGCGCGGTAGAAGCGCCGGAACACCGCCTTGCGTTCCGCCTCGGGAATGCCAGGGCCTGAGTCGAGCACTTCGATGCGGCTGCTGTCGCCCTGGTCGACGCCCCGCAGGATCACCTCGCCGCCCGATGGGGTGAATTTGATCGAGTTGCTCAATAGGTTCGACACCGCCTCGAACAACAATGCCCGGTCACCGTTGAGCAAGGGCAGGGTGTCGGGCACTTCCAGCTTGAACACCAGCTCGCGTTCTTCGGCCAGCGGCAGATAGAAGTCATGCAGTTCCTGCAACAACTGCAACGGATCCAGACGCACGAAACCGGAGCGGCGCTGCTGGTCCTCCAGTTCCGAAATCCGCAACAGACCGCGAAACCGCGCCATCAGCGTATCGGTCTCGGCGATCACCTGATCCATCTGCAACGCTTCCGGGGAGCCGTCCGCGGCCTCTTGCTGGATGCGATAAAGCTGGGCACGCAGGCGCGTCAGCGGGGTGCGCAAGTCATGGGCAATGTTGTCGCAGACGCCCTTGACCTCATTCATCAGCCGTTCGATGCGATCGAGCATGGCATTGACGATGGCTGCCAGCATGTCCAGTTCATCGCGACGGCTCGACAGCGGCAGGCGATGGGTCAGGTCGCCGGCGACGATGGCTTCCGCGCTGGCCTGCAAGGCGCGGATACGCCGCAGCGGTCGACGTCGCAACAGGTGCCAGCCGGCGATGCCCGGCAGGATAGTCAACGAGACCCCCCAAAGCAGCGCGTGCAGGATGATGCGGGTCACGGCGAACAGCGAGCCGTTGTCCCGCGCCAATACCAGCCAGCGGCCGTCCTGGGTCCGGGTCGCGACCGCGTCGCAACTGTCGGAGGGGATCATCGGGTCGTCGGAGTCGACGCAGCCACCGAGCATATGGATCTTGCCGTCCAACGGCAGGTCGGCGGGGATGCGCTGGATCGGCCCGCTCAGATGGCGCAGCTGCGGGTCGAACAGGCCGTAGGCGTCGACGCCGCGTTCATCCAGCGACAGGCTGGCCATGAGCGCGTCTTCCAGCTGTTCGCCATGGATACGCGCGAACAGGTGCTGGCGCTGCATCAGGGAATGCTTGGCGAGGCTGTCGAGGTAGCCGAACACCTCGTAATACATGACCCCCATCAGGATCGCGCTCCAGATCACGAACAGCGAACTGTACAGCGCCAGCAGGCGGCTGCTGGAGGAGCGCCAGCCCTTAGCGGGGTTCAGCAATGACATAGCCGGAGCCTCGTACCGTGCGAATCAGCGGTTCCAGGCCCGGCGGATCGATCTTCTTGCGCAGGCGACCGATGTGGACGTCGATCAGGTTGGTGCCCGGATCGAAGTGATAACCCCAGACTTCTTCGAAAATCATCATGCGCGAGAGGATCTGGCCACTGTTGCGCATCAGAAATTCCAGCAACTTGTATTCGGTGGGCAGCAGGCTCAGTAATTGGCCGTTGCGGCTGGCCTCGCGGCTGATCAGATTCAGCTCCAGGTCCGCCACCCGCAGCACGGTTTCCGGCTCGCGGGCGCCGTTGTTGCGGCGCAGCAGCACTTCGACCCGGGCGGCCATTTCGTCGGTGGCGAACGGCTTGGTCAGGTAATCGTCGCCACCGGCCCGCAAGCCACGCACCCGCTCGTCGACATCGGAGAGGGCGCTGATCATCAGGATCGGCGTGGCCACGCCCATGCTGCGCAGCTGGGTGACGATCACCAGGCCGTCGAGTTCAGGCAGCATGCGGTCGAGAGTGATCAGGTCATAGTCACCGCTGACAGCCCGTTCCAGGCCCTCGCGGCCGTTGTCGACCCAGTCGACGTCCAGGCCGTTGCGGGTCAGTTCGGCGACGATTTCACGGGCGGTCACGGCGTCGTCTTCGATGGTCAGGATACGGTTCATGGGCGTTACCGGTTGGGAAGTGGAGCTATTGCGCAGCATTCTGCCAAAGATTACCTGTCGGCTTTCTGAAAAAAAGTTCATGGGCGCCGGCAAATGCATTCCCTGGCCTGGATCAATACTTCGTCACAAATAATCCCTAACATATTCCGGCACGCCCCATCATGCTGCGTCCCTCGCTGTGTTCCGCCGCGCTGTCGCTGGCGGGCACTGACGAGAAGCTGGTGGCAAGTGGCGCAAGGAGCCGAGACCTACTGAACCTTAAGGATGAGTCGCATGATCAACTCCCAGAATGTTCTACGCCGTAAATTCGATATTCAACCGCTGAAACGGGCCGACATGAGCGTTCGCCTGGACGGCCAGACTGTCGACGCCGCCGAGGGTGAGACCGTACTCACCGTCATCCAGGCCATGGGCCAACGCCAGGTGGCCCGCAACGACCACGGCCAGGTCAGCGGTGCCTACTGCGGCATGGGCATTTGCCAATGCTGCCTCGTCAGGATCGATGGCCGCCACAAGCGACGGGCCTGCCAGACGCTGGTGCGACCGGGCATGCAGATCGAAACCCGGGCCAATCGCATCGCCGCAACGGAGGCGCCATGAACCTCGATCCGGTGATTGTCGGCGGCGGGCCGGCGGGTATGGCGGCGGCCATCGAGCTGGCCGCCAATGGTCTGCGTTGCACGCTGCTCGAAGAAGCGCCACGCCTGGGCGGCGTGGTGTACCGCGGGCCGTTGCGCGATGGCGTGAGCCTGGACTACCTGGGGGCGCGCTACAGTGAGGCCCTGGCAAAGCTCCATGGGGAATTCCAGCGCAACGCCGGCCTGATTGATGTGCGACTGGGCAGTCGGGTCATCGGTGCCGAGGGGTTCCGGGCCCTGATGCTGCTGGACGGCGACGAGCGCTTGCGGGAAGTGGCCTATTCCCAGTTGATCCTGGCAGCCGGTTGTCATGAACGCAGTGTGCCGTTCCCCGGCTGGACACTGCCGGGGGTGATGATGCTCGGTGGCCTGCAATTGCAGATCAAGAGTGGCGTGGTCAAGCCGCCGAGCCCGGTGGTGATTGCCGGCACCGGCCCGTTGCTGCCCTTGGTGGCCTGCCAGCTGCACGCCTCGGGCGTCACCGTGGCGGGTGTCTACGAAGCCTGTGCCTTCGGCAGGATCGCCAAGGAAAGCCTGGCGTTATTGAACAAACCGCAATTGTTTCTCGATGGCCTGGGCATGCTGGCGTACCTCAAGCGGCACCGCATCCGGGTGCGCTATGGTTGGGGCGTGGTGCGCGCCGAGGGCGAGGGTGAACTGAGCAGCGTGACCGTTGCGCCTTACTCCGCCGACTGGAAACCGGACCTTGGACAGGCCGAACAGCTGCCGGCCGAGACGCTGGCGGTCGGCTACGGGTTTATCCCGCGCACGCAGTTGAGCCAGCAGATGGGGCTTGACCATGGCTTCAGCGAAGACGGCTACCTGCGCGCCGTGTCCGATGCCTGGCAGCGCAGCAGCGAAGCGCATATCCACCTGGCGGGCGATATGGGCGGGATCCGCGGCGGTGAAGCGGCCATGTTGAGCGGGCGCATCGCGGCGTTGTCGGTCCTGCTGCAGCGTAATGTCCTGGATGAGACGACGGCGCTGGAGCGCCGCAGGCGCTATCAGGCCCAATTGGAGCGGATCATTCGTTTTCGCGCCGCCGTTGATCGCTACACCCGGCGCGGCGCCGGGCAAACCGCGCTGCCAGCCGCCGATACGGTGATCTGCCGTTGCGAACACGCCACCCGCGCGGACATCGACCGCGCCCTTGAACAGGGCGTGCAAGACATGGCCAGCCTGAAAATGCGCACCCGGGTGAGCATGGGCGATTGCCAGGGTCGCCTGTGTGTCGGCTACTGCAGCGACCGCCTGCGCGAAGCTACCGGACGGACCGATGTGGGCTGGCTACGGCCACGTTTTCCGATCGATCCGATTCCTTTCTCTGCGTTCCAGAACGACGACCCGGAGGCGGTATCCCATGATCAGGCACTATGACGTAGTGATCGCCGGTGGAGGGGTGATCGGAGCGTCGTGCGCCTATCAACTGTCCAAGCGCAAGCACCTGAAGATCGCCCTGATCGATGCCAAGCGTCCAGGCAACGCCACCCGCGCGTCGGCCGGCGGCCTGTGGGCCATCGGCGAATCGGTGGGGCTGGGCTGTGGGGTGATTTTTTTCCGCATGATGTCGGCCAACCGCAAGCGCCAGGCCCAAGGCGCCGCCGTGGCGGTGGATGCCAGCACGCCGCATATCCTGCCCGACTCGTTTTTCGATTTCGCCTTGCAGTCCAACGCGATGTATCCGCAGTTGCACAGGGAACTGATCGAGCGTCACGGCATGGATTTCAAGTTTGAAGAGACCGGGCTCAAGTTCGTGATCTATGACGATGAGGACCGCTCCTACGCCGAACACATTGTCGCCTGCATTCCGCACCTGGCTGATCAGGTGCGCTGGCTCGACCAGGCGGCGTTGCGCGAGGCCGAGCCGAGTGTCAGCCATGAGGCCTTGGGTGCGCTGGAGTTTCTCTGCGACCACCAGGTCAGCCCGTTCCGCCTGGCCGACGCCTACACCGAGGGAGCGCGGCAAAATGGCGTTGATCTGTTTTTCAATACCAACGTGACTGACGTATTACGTGACGGCAGTCGGGTGACAGGGGTGAAAACCGCCGAAGCCGGCACGTTCAACTGCCGGACGTTGATCAATGCTGCCGGCGCCTGGGCGGCGGACTTGAGCGAGCAGGCGACGGGCGTGCGGATTCCGGTCAAGCCGGTCAAGGGGCAGATCCTGCTGACCGAGCGCATGCCGAAAATCCTCAGCGGATGCCTGACCACCAGCGATTGTTATGTGGCGCAGAAGGACAACGGCGAGATCCTGATCGGCAGCACCACGGAAGACAAAGGGTTCGACGTGACCACCACCTACCCTGAAATCGAGGGGTTGGTGCAAGGCGCGGTGCGGTGTATCCCGCAACTGGCCGACATCAACCTGAAACGCACCTGGGCCGGCCTGCGTCCCGGCTCACCGGATGAATTGCCGATCCTCGGGCCGATGCGCGGCGTGGAGGGCTACCTCAACGCCTGCGGGCATTTTCGCACCGGCATCCTGACCTCGGCCATCACCGGGGTGCTGCTGGACAAACTGGTGAACGACGAGCCGTTGCCGCTGGACATCACACCGTTCCTGGCGGACCGGTTTGAAGTGGCGGCGGTTGCAGAACCGAGGAAAATGCAACCGGCCTGAGAGCCGGGGCGAACCCACATTGTTTTTTGGTCGGTCGCAGGTTTTTCGTCAAGCACGGTTCCTGTGTGGGAGCGAGCCTGCTCGCGAAAGCGGCGTGCCAGTCAACGCCAATGTCGATGCACTGGCGCCTTCGCGAGCAAGCTCGCTCCCACAGGTTTTGTACTGTGGAAGGTTATTCCACCGGTGTACTGACAAACGCTTCCAGGCCTTCGGCATAAGCGGTAAACGCGCTGATCTGTGGGAAGGCCTTGCCTTGCACCTGGTCGGCCACCAACAGGTTGGTGAAGGTCCATGCCACCGCGACGCTGATGCCGGCCTGGTCGAGCGAGCCATCGGTGGGTAATGGTTGTTTCACCAATGCCTTTTCCAACTCGCCATATGCCGCCAGCAACTGGCCCGACACCCGCGCGAGCCACGGCTCATGCTGGATTTCCGTTGGGCGCAAAGTGCGTTCGTAATAGATCTGCACCGATTTTTCGCACGCCGCCAATGCCAACCCGATCAGTTGCAACGATTGCAACCGTTGCCCCGGATCGCTCGGCATCAGGCTCTTCCCGGGCCCGGCCAAGGTTTCCAGGTAATCGATGATCAAGGTCGAGTCCATCAACACCGAGCCATCATCCAGCACCAGGGTCGGGGCCTTGACCACCGGGTTGATGCGCTGGAATTGCTCGAAATGCCTGAACACCGAAACCGATTGATGTTCCAGGGCGATCCCCAGGCGTTTCGCGGAAATGGCGACGCGTCGCACATAGGGCGAGTCCAGCATGCCGATCAGCTTCATGGCTTCTCCTTCAGCGGTTTATTTCAGGTCGGGCTCAATCTTCGAATCCGACCTGTTCATGGATTTCATCAACCTTGAGTTCAAGCCGATAGGCCACGGCGATGAACAGCGCCTGGCACAGGCACAGGGTGGCGCTCAACGAGCGAAAGGCGAACGAGCTGCCTTCGTTCACCAGCAGCACCGCATTGGCCCGCTTGGCCAGGGGCGACAGGTTGCTGTCGGTGATGATCAGCGTCTTGGCCTGGTGATGCTGGGCGATGCGCAGGCAGTGCTGGGTTTCCTTGCCGTACGGGGTAAAGCTGATGGCGATGACCAGATCATTGGCCCGGACGCTGCGCATCTGCTCGCGATAACTGCCGCCCAGGCCCGACACAAGGTGAATGCGCTTGTTGGTGTGCTGAAGGTTATAGACCAGGTAATCGGCCACCGCGAACGAGCGCCGCACACCAACGACGTAGATGTTATCGGCGTTGACCACCAGGTCGACGGCTTTTTCGAACGCCTCGTCGTCGAGTTCCAACCCCAGGCGCTCGATGCCCGACAGGGTGGCGTTGACGCATTCGCGCGCGAGATCGCCGGCGCTGGCCTTCTGCGACTTGTTGGCGATCATGCTGCGAATGCGTTGCTGGTAGTTCTGCACCGGCGTGGTCTTGTGGGTGTACGCCTCGCGAAACAGCGCCTGCATTTCGCTGAACCCGCTGAAGCCGAAGCGCTGGGAAAAACGCACGATGGCCGAGGGGTGCACTTCGCACTCCCGGGCGATGTCGCTGATGCGATCGACCATGATCCGGTCGCTTTGCTGGCTCATGTAGCTGGCGATGCGTTTGAGCTGGCGCGGCAGGCCTTCGTACTCCTCGGTGATCAATTGCAGCAGCCGCTCGGCGTTGATCGGTGGGCTGGGGAGGGCGGGTTCGGACGCGCTCTCGGACGGCACCGGCAGATCGGGGCGGGTCATAGAAAATCCTTCTGGCTTGTTCTTATAGGACGCCCTGGGAAACGGGTTGGTCCTCGACAATAGGTTGGCTGGTCGCAGTCTACAGCGTAGCCGCGGGGAAAATCATGAGCGCGCGCAGTTGTGAGCCGTGCTGAAACGATGCACCGCGTCTGGTCCGGCCAAGTAACAGTCTATTGGAAAAAATATTCCACTATAAAAATTTATGGAAAAAATATTGATTATTGCCGTTCGCTCGTTTTAGTCTGCATTCACCAAAGCGTTGGCGTCGGTTCCGGCGTCAAGCGCAGGCTGATAAAAATAACAGGAGCCAGCATGGGCCAGACTCGTTTTGCCAGTGGACGTCAATTGGATGTGATCTGCCTGGGGCGCCTGGGCGTCGATCTCTACGCGCAGCAAGTCGGTGCGCGGCTTGAGGATGTCTCGAGCTTCGCCAAGTACCTGGGTGGCTCATCTGCCAACATCGCCTTTGGCACGGCCCGTCTCGGGCTTCGGTCGGCGATGCTGAGCCGGGTGGGCGATGATCATATGGGGCGCTTTCTGGTGGAGTCCCTGATGCGCGAAGGTTGCGACGTCAGCGGCATCAAGGTCGACCCTGAACGCCTGACGGCCATGGTGTTGCTCGGCATCAAGGACCGCGAGACCTTTCCCCTGGTGTTCTACCGTGAAAATTGCGCGGACATGGCGCTACGGGCCGAGGACATCGACGAAGCTTTCATCGCCTCGAGCAAGGCGCTGTTGATCACCGGCACGCACTTCTCCACCGACAGCGTCTACCAGGCCAGCATCCAGGCGCTGGACTATGCGCAGACGCACCAGCTCAAACGTATCCTCGATATCGACTACCGCCCGGTACTCTGGGGCCTGGCGCCCAAGGCCGATGGCGAAACCCGTTTTGTCGCCGACCGCAAGGTCAGCCAGCACGTGCAAGGCATCCTGGCGCGTTTCGACCTGATCGTCGGCACCGAAGAAGAGTTTTTGATCGCCGGTGGCAGCGAAGATCTGCTGGCCGCGCTGCGTACCGTGCGCTCGCTGACGGCGGCGACCCTGGTGGTGAAGCTTGGCCCGCAAGGTTGCACGGTGATCCACGGCGATATCCCGAACCGCCTGGAAGACGGCGCCATTTACCCCGGCGTGCGGGTCGAGGTGTTGAATGTGCTGGGCGCGGGCGACGCGTTCATGTCGGGTTTCCTCGCCGGTTGGCTGGAAGACGCCAGTGATGAACGCTGCTGCCAGTTGGCCAACGCCTGTGGCGGGTTGGTGGTGTCGCGTCATGCCTGCGCCCCGGCGATGCCGACCCGGGCCGAGCTCGATTACCTGTTTGCCAGCCCGGTGCCGATCACCCGCCCTGACCAGGATGTCGTGCTGCAACGGCTGCATCAGGTCAGCGTGCCGCGCAGGGTCTGGAAACAGCTGTTCATCTTTGCCTTTGACCATCGCTGGCAGTTGGTGGAACTGGCCCAGCGGGGTGGTCGTGGCCTCGACAGCATCGGCGAGCTCAAGCAACTGTTCATCCAGGCCGTGGAGCGGGTCGAGGCTGACCTGCAACGCCAGGGCATCGAGGCGGATGTCGGTCTGCTGGCCGACCAGCGTTTCGGCCAGGATTCCCTGAATGCGGCCACCGGGCGCGGCTGGTGGGTCGCGCGGCCGGTGGAAGTGCAGGGCTCGCGGCCGCTGGCGTTCGAACACGGCCGTTCCATCGGCAGCAACCTGATTGCCTGGCCACAAGAGCAGATCATCAAATGCCTGGTGCAATTTCATCCTGACGATGAGCCGCTGCTGCGCCTGGAGCAGGAAGCGCAGTTGTTGGGCTTGTACAAGGCGTCCCAGGTCAGCGGTCATGAATTGCTGCTGGAGGTCATTCCGCCCAAGGATCATCCATCGGCCCATCCGGACGTGCTGTATCGGGCGCTCAAGCGGCTCTACAACCTGGGTATTTTCCCGGCGTGGTGGAAAATCGAGGCGCAGACCCGCGATGAGTGGAAACAACTTGATGAGCTGATCCAGCAGCGCGATCCGTATTGCCGTGGCGTGGTGCTGCTGGGCCTCAATGCCCCTGCGGCCGCGTTGGCCGAAGGCTTTCGCCAGGCCAGCCAGAGCAGCACTTGCAGAGGGTTTGCCGTGGGCCGGACGATCTTTCAGGAACCGAGCCGCGCCTGGCTGGCCGGGGAGATCGATGATGAAACGCTGATCCGGGATGTGCAGGGCCGGTTTGTGGAATTGATCGAGGCCTGGCGCGCTGCGCGTGCCTGAGATACAGGGCTTTTGTGGCGAGGGAGCTTGCTCCCGCTGGACTGCGAAGCAGTCCCGAAGTCAGCTACCCCGATGCGACAGGTAAACCGTAGCTACTGGTTTTTGCGTCTGCTTCGCAGCCGAGCGGGAGCAAGCTCCCTCGCCACAGGTGATCGGTTGGACATTAGAGAAAACAACAAAAGGTGCAGCCATGCCCGCTATTCGAATTGGCATCAACCCGATTTCCTGGAGCAACGACGACTTGCCATCGTTGGGCGGCGAGACGCCGTTGAGCACGGCGTTGAGCGAAGGCAAGGAAATCGGCTATGAAGGTTTCGAGCTCAATGGGAAGTTTCCCAAGGACGCCAAGGGCGTCGGCGACGTGTTGCGCCCTTACGACCTGGCGCTGGTCTCCGGCTGGTATTCCAGTCGCTTGGCGCGGCGTTCGGCGGCGGAGGAAATCGACGCCATCGCCAGCCATGTCGAGCTGCTGGCGCAGAACGGCGCAACGGTGCTGGTCTATGGCGAAGTGGCCGATTCGATCCAGGGCCAGCGCATTCCGTTGATCGAGCGGCCACGCTTTCACACTGACGAGGCCTGGCAGGCCTATGCCGACAAGCTCACCGAGCTGGCCCGCTTCACCTTGTCCCAAGGCGTGCGCCTGGCCTACCACCACCACATGGGCGCCTACGTTGAATCGCCTTCGGACATCGACAAGCTGATGGCGCTGACCGGCAGCGAGGTCGGCCTGTTGTTCGATTCGGGCCATTGCTACATGGGCGGCGGCGAACCGCTTCAGGTGCTGCGCAAACACATCGAGCGCATCTGCCATGTGCACTTCAAGGACGTGCGCAAACCCGTGGTGCAGTTGGCGCGCAACAACCTCTGGAGCTTTCCCGACTGCATCATCAACGGCACGTTCACCGTGCCCGGAGATGGAGATATCGACTTCGCCGCGTTGCTTGATGTCCTGCTGGCTGCCGATTATCAGGGCTGGCTGGTGGTGGAAGCCGAGCAGGACCCGGCGGTGGCGCCGAGTTATATCTATGCCAAGAAAGGCTACGACACCCTGCGTGCCCTGTTGCAGGAGAGAACTGCGCCATGAGTCTGCTGATAAAGAGCAATCCCAGCGACCGGACCATGGTTGAACTGCCACGCGACGCCCTGGAATACGTCGGTTTTGCCGCCTACCGCTTGAGCCTTGGCGAAAGCCTGCCGGTGGCCGCCGCAGACCGGGAATTGTGCGTGGTACTGCTCAGCGGCCGCATCAACCTCAAGGGCGAAGCATCGGGGCAGGGCGCCTTCGATTGGGACAACCTCGGCGATCGCCAGTCGGTGTTCGAGGACAAATCACCTTATGCCGCTTACCTGCCGCCCGGCAGCCAGGCCCAGATCACCGCGTTGAGCGATGTGCAAGTGGCGGTGTGCGCCGCGCCGGGCGGCGCGCCGAATGCGTACGGCCCACGGCTGATCCGTCCCGAGAGCATGAAGCGCAGCGTGCGCGGCAAGGGCGCCAATACCCGCTACGTCTGCGACATCCTGCCGGACAGCGAGCCGGCCCATTCGCTGCTGGTGGTAGAAGTGCGCACGCCGTCGGGGCATTCGTCCAGTTATCCGCCGCACAAGCACGACACCGACGATTTGCCGCACCAGAGCTTTCTCGAAGAGACCTATTACCACCAGGTCAACCCCTCCCAGGGCTTCGTGTTCCAGCGGGTCTACACCGACGATCGCAGCATCGACCAGGCCATGGCCGTGGAAAACAGCGATCTGGTCGTGGTGCCCAAGGGTTACCACCCGGTCAGCGTGCCCTACGGGTACGAGTCGTATTACCTGAACGTCATGGCCGGTCCGAAGCGGGTCTGGCAATTCCATAACGATCCGCAGCATAGCTGGCTGCTCGACCTCTGAATTCGAACATTCCAACGGAGACCAGGACAATGAGCGACACCCCGGTAATAGGCCATTACATCAACGGTCAGGTGCACAGCAACGACTCCGCGCGGTTCAGCAACGTCTTCAATCCCGCTACCGGCACGGTACAGGCCCGGGTGGCGCTGGCCGAACCGGGTACCGTCGAGGCAGCGGTGGCTTCGGCGCTGGCGGCCTTTCCCGGCTGGTCCGAGCAGTCGTCGTTGCGCCGTTCCCGGGTGATGTTCAAGTTCAAGGAACTGCTTGACCGCCACCACGACGAGTTGGCGCAGATCATCAGCCGCGAGCACGGCAAGGTACTCTCCGATGCCCATGGCGAAGTCACCCGGGGCATCGAGATCGTCGAGTACGCCTGCGGTGCGCCGAGCCTGCTCAAGACCGATTTCAGCGACAACATCGGCGGCGGTATCGACAACTGGAACCTGCGCCAGCCCCTGGGCGTCTGTGCCGGGGTCACGCCATTCAACTTCCCGGTGATGGTGCCGCTGTGGATGATTCCTCTGGCGCTGGTGGCGGGCAACTGCTTCATCCTCAAGCCTTCGGAGCGCGACCCGTCCGCCAGTCTGCTGATGGCTCGGTTATTGACCGAGGCTGGGCTGCCGGATGGCGTGTTCAACGTGGTCCAGGGCGACAAGACGGCGGTGGATGCGCTGTTGCAGCACCCGGACATCGAGGCGATTTCCTTCGTCGGCTCCACGCCCATCGCCGAATACATCCACCAGCAGGGCACCGCGAACGGCAAGCGCGTGCAGGCCCTGGGCGGGGCGAAAAACCACATGATCGTCATGCCCGACGCCGACCTCGACCAGGCGGCGGATGCGCTGATCGGAGCGGCCTACGGCTCGGCCGGTGAGCGCTGCATGGCGATCTCCATCGCCGTGGCGGTGGGTGACGTCGGCGATGACCTGATCGCGCGATTGTTGCCACGCATCGACCAGTTGAAGGTCGGCAATGGCCAGCAGCCCGGCACCGACATGGGGCCGCTGGTGACTGCCGAGCACAAGGCCAAGGTTGAAGGTTTCATCGATTCCGGCGTAGCCGAGGGCGCGCGGCTGATCGTCGACGGGAGGGGCTTCAAGGTGCCCGGGGCCGAGCAGGGGTTCTTTGTCGGGGCGACGCTGTTCGACCAGGTCACTGCCGAGATGAGTATCTACCAGCAGGAGATTTTCGGCCCGGTGCTGGGGATCGTTCGTGTGCCGGATTTCGCCACGGCGGTCGCGCTGATCAACGCCCATGAATTCGGCAACGGCGTGTCGTGTTTTACCCGTGACGGCGGCATCGCCCGGGCATTCGCCCGCAGCATCAAGGTCGGCATGGTCGGTATCAACGTACCGATTCCGGTGCCCATGGCCTGGCACTCCTTTGGCGGCTGGAAGCGCTCGCTGTTCGGTGACCACCACGCTTATGGCGAGGAAGGCCTGCGCTTCTACAGTCGCTACAAGAGCGTGATGCAGCGCTGGCCGGACAGCATCGCCAAGGGTCCCGAATTCAGCATGCCCACTGCTCAATAACCCATTTCCATGAATGCCGGAGGGAGAACAACAATGAACAAGCCCCTGCGTTTTGCCTTGAACCGAATGGTTGCCCCACGCCTGTCGCTGCCCGCTTTCATCGATCTTGCGCTGGCGTTGAAAACCGATGCCATCGAAATCCGCAATGACCTCAAGGGCGTCGAAATCGAAGACGGCATGCCGCCCGCCCGGGTCCGTGAGCTGTGCGACGAACGCGGCGTCAAGGTACTGTCGATCAACGCCCTGTACCCGTTCGACGTATGGAATGAAGAGCGCCGCGCCCAGGCCGTGCGCTTGGCCGATTACGCCCGCGAGTGTGGCGCCGAGGGGCTGGTGATGTGCCCGCTCAACGACCGCGCCGACCCGCGCAACGCCGCCGAACGCGCGGCGGGGCTACGCACCGCGCTCAGTGAGCTGGCGCCGATCCTGCGCGCCTTCGGCATCTACGGTTTTATCGAACCCCTGGGGTTCGAGGAGTGCTCGTTGCGGCGCAAACGCGCGGCGGTGGAGGCGATCAAGGCCATCGGCGGGCTGGATGTGTTCCGCCTGGTGCATGACACCTTTCACCATCACCTGGCCGGCGAGGAGGAATTTTTTCCCGAGCTGACCGGGCTGGTGCACATCTCCGGCGTCGAGGATGCGCAGGCTCCGTTGGCGAGCATTCGCGACGGCCACCGGGTGCTGGTGGGCGACGCCGACATCCTTGGCAATGCCGCGCAGATCGAGGCGCTACGGGCCGGTGGCTACGAGGGTTACCTGTCCTTCGAGCCGTTTGCACAAAGCGTCCATGACCTGGCCGATATCCGCCAGGCGCTGGGGGCGAGTATGAGCCACCTGCAAAGCTCGCAGGCCTGACCTGATCTCAAAACGATGGAGAACCCCTGTGGGAGCGAGCTTGCTCGCGATGACGGTAGCCCATTCAACACATCAGTTGCCTGATACACCGCTATCGCGAGCAAGCTCGCTCCCACACTTGACCGAGTTGCGTTTGAAAAGGGTGCAAGCATGACCACAACACGACTGACCATGGCCCAGGCCCTGGTGAAATTCCTCGATAACCAGTACATCGAGGTCGATGGCGTCCAGAGCAAGTTCGTCGCCGGGGTGTTTACCATTTTCGGCCACGGCAACGTGCTGGGCCTCGGCCAGGCACTGGAGCAGGACAGCGGCGACCTGGTGGTCCATCAGGGCCGCAACGAGCAGGGAATGGCCCATGCCGCCATCGGCTTTGCCAAGCAGCACCTGCGGCGCAGGATCTACGCCTGTAGCTCGTCGGTCGGCCCCGGTGCGGCGAACATGCTGACCGCCGCCGCCACCGCGACGGCCAACCGCATTCCGTTGCTGCTGTTGCCCGGCGATGTCTACGCCAGCCGCCAACCCGACCCGGTGCTGCAGCAGATCGAGCAGTTCCATGACCTGAGCATCAGCACCAACGATGCGTTCAAGGCCGTGAGCAAGTACTGGGATCGGATCAACCGCCCCGAGCAGCTGATGACCGCCGCGATCCAGGCGATGCGCGTGCTCACCGACCCGGCCGAAACCGGCGCGGTGACGCTGGCGCTGCCCCAGGATGTACAGGCCGAGGCCTACGACTACCCGGATTATTTCCTGCAAAAACGTGTGCACCGCATCGACCGTCGCCCGGCCACCGAGGCGATGCTCGGCGATGCCTTGGCGCTGCTCAAGGGCAAGCGCCGGCCGTTGATCATCTGCGGTGGTGGCGTCAGGTATTCCGGGGCCAACGCCGCGTTGCAGGCCTTTGCCGAGCGTTTCGACATCCCCTTCGCCGAAACCCAGGCGGGCAAAAGCGCCGTGGTCTCCAGTCATCCATTGAACGTCGGCGGCGTCGGCGAAACCGGTTGCCTGGCGGCGAACCTCCTGGCCAAGGAAGCGGACCTGATCATCGGCGTTGGCACCCGCTACAGTGATTTCACCACGGCGTCGAAATGGCTGTTCCAGCATCCCGAGGTGCAGTTTCTCAACCTCAACATCAGCCCGTGCGATGCCTTGAAGCTCGACGGTGTGCAACTGCTCGCCGATGCGCGTTCGGGGCTTGAGGCTTTGTCCGCCGCGATGGGCGCCTATCGCGCCGAATGGGGCGGGCAGATCGCCGATGCCAAGGCGCAGTTGCAGGCGGAAGTGGACCGGGTCTACCAGGCCGATTTCCAGGCTGATGACTTCGTTCCCGAGATCAACGACCACATGGACCCGGCGGTGTTTCGCGAGTTCATCGAGCTCACCGGATCCTGCCTGACCCAGAGCCGCGTGCTCGGCACCCTCAACGAAACCCTGGCCGATGATGCCGTCATCGTCGCCGCCGCCGGCAGCCTGCCGGGTGATTTGCAGCGCAGCTGGCGCAGCAAGGGCGTGAATACCTACCACGTCGAATATGGCTATTCGTGCATGGGCTACGAGGTCAATGCCGCCCTGGGCGTGAAGCTCGCCGAGCCGGACAAGGAGGTCTACGCGCTGGTGGGCGATGGCTCCTACATGATGCTGCACTCCGAACTTGCCACCTCGATCCAGGAGCGCCGCAAGATCAATGTGGTGCTGCTGGACAACATGACGTTCGGATGCATCAACAACCTGCAGATGGAACACGGCATGGACAGCTTCGGCACCGAGTTCCGCTTTCGCAACCCCGAGACGGGCAAGCTCGACGGCGCCTTCGTGCCGGTGGATTTCGCCATGAGCGCGGCGGCCTACGGTTGCAAGACCTATAAGGTCAAGACACTGGAGGAACTGCACGCCGCGCTGGCCGACGCCCGACTCCAGACGGTCTCGACGCTGATCGACATCAAGGTCCTGCCCAAGACCATGATCCACAAGTACCTGTCGTGGTGGCGGGTCGGCGTGGCGCAAGTCTCTACCAGCGCCCGTACCGATGCCGTCGCCAAGACCCTCAACGAACGACTGGCCAAGGCCCGTCAATACTGATTGCCCCAACCCTACGAAAGGAGTTCCACATGTCTTTGAAGCTGGGCGTCATCGGCACCGGGGCCATCGGCCAGGACCATATCCGTCGTTGCAGCCAGACGTTGCTCAACAGCCAGGTCGTCGCGGTGACAGACATCAACCTGGTGCAAGCGGCGAAAGTGGTGGCATACCTGAAGTTGGCCGCCGAGGTCTATCCCGACGGCCATGCACTGATCAAGGCGCCGGACGTCGAGGCGATCCTCGTCACGTCCTGGGGCCCGAGTCATGAAGAATTCGTGCTGGCGGCCATCGCGGCCGGCAAGCCGGTGTTCTGTGAGAAGCCGTTGGCCGTTACCGCCGAAGGTTGCCGCCGGATCGTCGAAGCCGAAGTGGCCCACGGCAAGCGCCTGGTACAGGTCGGGTTCATGCGCCCCTACGATGAAGGTTATCGGGCGCTCAAGTCGGTGATCGACAGCGGACAGATCGGCGAGCCGTTGATGCTGCACTGTGCCCACCGCAACCCCAGCGTGGGCGAAAACTACAAGACCGACATGGCCATCACCGACACCTTGATTCACGAGCTGGACGTGTTGCGCTGGCTGTTGGCCGACGACTACGTCTCGGTGCAGGTGGTGTTTCCACGCAAGACCAGCAAGGCCCTGGCGCACTTGCGCGATCCACAGATCGTCCTGCTGGAAACCGCCAAGGGCACGCGCATCGACGTCGAAGTGTTCGTCAATTGCCAGTATGGCTACGACATCCAGTGCGAAGTGGTGGGGGAGACCGGCATCGCCAGGCTGCCAGAACCGTCCCAGGTGCAACTGCGCAGCGGCGCCAAGCTTTCCAATGCGATCCTGATGGACTGGAAAGATCGGTTCATCGGCGCTTACGACGTCGAACTGCAGGCCTTCATCGACGGCGTGCGCGCCGGCCAGGTGGGCGGCCCCTCGGCCTGGGATGGCTTTGCCGCGGCGGTGGCGGCGGACGCGTGTATCGAAGCGCAGCAGAGCGGGCAGATCGTCAAGGTCGAACTGCCCGAACGGCCACGGTTCTACGGCTGAGCACATGCCCTTTGGGCATGCAGTCAAACTGTGGGAGCGAGCCTGCTCGCGAAGGCGGTGTGTCTGCCAGCATTGATGTGACTGATCCACCGCTTTCGCGAGCAGGCTCGCTCCCACAAGGGGCTTTGGATACTGCGGTTTCGCGGTCAAGCCCTACATACAGTCGACCGCGCTACCCCCAAAGGTACTCGGTCAAATTGTGGGAGCGAGCTTGCTCGCGAAGGCGGTGGGTCAGGCGATATTAATGCTGGCGGGCCTGACGCTTTCGCGAGCAGGCTCGCTCCCACAGGAGTTGCATCTACATAAGGGGCTTTCATGCGAATCGGATTAGTAGGCTACGGCAAGGGCGGGCGTTTTTTTCCATGCGCCGCTGATCAGCAGCCTGCCGGGGGCTACTTTCGTCGGCGTGGTAACCCGCTCCACCGAGCGGCGCCAGCAATTGGCAAGCGAGCATCCACAGGCCCAAGCGTTCGACAGCCTTGTGCAACTGGTGGCGGCCGGCGTCGATGCGGTGGTGGTGTCCGCGCCGCTGGAAGCGCGCCCGGCGCTGGTGCTGGAAGCCATCGAGCACGGCGTGGCGGTGGTCAGCGACAAGCCTTTCGCCCTTGATGCCACCCAGGCCGAAGCAATGGTGCTGGCCGCCGAACGCCGCAACGTGCCGTTGAGCGTCTACCAGAACCGGCGCTGGGATTCGGATTTCCTGACCGTGCGCAAGTTGCTCGGATCCGGCGCACTGGGGCAGGTGATTCGCTTCGAGTCCAGCGTCGAACGTTACTCACCGAGCTCGGTTGGCAAGGGCAGCGGCGGCGGATTCCTGCGGGACCTGGGCAGCCATCTGGTGGACCAGGCACTGCAATTGTTTGGCCCGGTGCTGCGGGTTTACGCCGAGCTGGATTATCGACAGCCAGACCAGGCCTACGACAACGGCTTCTTCATGTCGCTGGCCCACGCCAACGGCGTCGTGTCGCACTTGCGCGGCAGTTGCCTGCAGGACGCGCCGCGCCCACGCTTTCGGGTCAGTGGCAGCGAAGGCTGCTATACCGTCGAAGGCCTCGATGGGCAGGAAGCCCAGGCGTTGGCGGGATTGAGCCCGGCCATCGCAGGCGAGCGCTGGGGCGCCGAGGAGCACCGGCGCTGGGGCTGGTTCGAACACGGTGCCGAGCGCGAGCGCGTGGCCTCGGAACGCGGTTGCTGGCTGGCGTTCTACCAGCGTCTCCAGGCCGCCTTGCAGGGCGACGGGCCGCTGCCGGTCGCCGCTCGCGACGCCCTGGCCACGACCCGTGTCCTGGACGCTGCAAGGCAAAGCGCGGAGCAGGGCAACGTGGTGTATTTATCCACGCCCGTTGGTCACGGAACAAAAAACGAATAAAATTCTAAAATCAGTTGATATGGAAAATATTTTCCAATAAAGTCGATTCCAGGTGACCGACAACCCTGTTCGTGTTTATCCAGGCTCGGCTTGAATGAACGACGAACTAAACAAAAACAAGAAACACAGCCAGGTACCGTCGATGAAAACCTTCAACCGCTCTGCGTTTCACCTGCCACTGCCCTTGCGCCTGTCCGCAATCCTTCCTTTTTTCGAATCCCTGTGCATCCAGCGCAAGGGCGCCGTGGTGTGCTGCATGCCCGGCGCACCGATCGTGCGTTTGCCGCGTTCCTGAAGTCCGTCACGCCTTATCCATAAGACCAACAAAAATGTGGAGAAAGACCGTTCATGAAGACCAAGACCCGTATTGCCTCGCTGGCCCTGTCGTTGATGTTCGCCAGCGGCGTTGCCCTGGCGGACCTGAAGATCGGCGTCAGCATGTCCCAGTTCGATGACACCTGGTTGACCTACCTGCGCGAATCCATGGACAAGAAAGCCAAGTCCCTGCCGGACGGCGTCACCCTGCAATTCGAAGATGCGCGCAGTGACGTGGTCAAGCAGCTCAGCCAGGTGGAAAGCTTCATCAGCCAGAAGGTCGATGCGCTCATCGTCAACCCCGTGGACACCGCCGCGACCCAGCGCATCACCAAGGCCGCGGTGGCCGCGGGCATCCCGCTGGTGTACGTCAACCGCCGCCCGGACGATCTGAAGTTGCCGGAAGGGGTAGTCACCGTGGCCTCCGATGACCTGGAAGCCGGGCGCATGCAGATGCAATACCTGGCCGACAAGATGGGCGGCAAGGGCGACATCGTGATCTTGCTGGGCGACCTGGCCAACAACTCCACCACCAACCGCACCAAGGGCGTCAAGGAAGTGCTGGCCAAGTACCCGGGCATCAAGATCGAACAGGAACAGACCGGCACCTGGTCGCGGGACAAGGGCATGACCCTGGTCAATGACTGGCTGACCCAGGGCCGCGACTTCCAGGCCGTGGTGTCCAACAACGACGAGATGGCCATCGGCGCCGCCATGGCGCTCAAGGGCGCTGGCAAAGAGAAGGGCAGCGTCCTGATTGCCGGGGTCGATGGCACGCCGGATGGCTTGAACGCCATCAAGAAAGGCGAGATGGCGGTCTCGGTGTTCCAGGACGCCAAGGGCCAGGCCGATGGCTCCATCGACACGGCGGTGAAAATGGCCAAGGGCGAGAAGATGCAATCCGTCGTGGTGCCGTATCGCCTGATCACGCCGGAGAACGTCGATCAGTTCAAGTGACGTCCCACCCGTTCCATCACAACAATAAACAGGCAAGGTCGCCGCGCCGATCTTGCCGAGGGAGTACCTGACCATGTTCGCATCAGCGACTGCTACGAGCGCCCCGGCGGCGACTTTCCAGCCGGGCGCATTACCTGACGAACCGTACCTGTTGGAAGTCGTCAACGTCAGCAAGGGTTTTCCCGGCGTGGTGGCCCTGTCCGACGTGCAACTGCGGGTGCGCCCCGGCTCGGTGCTGGCCTTGATGGGTGAAAACGGCGCAGGCAAATCCACGCTGATGAAAATCATCGCTGGCATCTACCAGCCGGATGCCGGTGAGCTGCGCCTGCGCGGCAAGCCGATCACGTTCGACACCCCGCTGGCGGCCTTGCAGGCCGGGATCGCGATGATCCACCAGGAACTGAACCTGATGCCGCACATGAGCATCGCCGAGAACATCTGGATCGGCCGTGAGCAGCTCAACGGCCTGCACATGATCGACCACGGTGAGATGCACCGCTGCACCGCGCGCTTGCTGGAGCGCCTGCGAATCAAGCTCGACCCCGAGGAGCAGGTGGGCAACCTGAGCATCGCCGAGCGGCAGATGGTGGAGATCGCCAAGGCCGTTTCGTATGACTCGGACATCCTGATCATGGACGAACCGACCTCGGCCATCACCGAGACGGAAGTCGCGCATCTGTTTTCCATCATCGCCGACCTCAAGGCCCAGGGTAAGGGCATCATCTATATCACCCACAAGATGAATGAAGTGTTCGCCATCGCCGATGAGGTGGCGGTGTTCCGTGACGGTGCCTACATCGGTCTGCAACGGGCCGACAGCATGGACGGCGACAGCCTGATCTCGATGATGGTCGGGCGCGAGTTGAGCCAGTTGTTTCCCGAGCGGGACAAGCCCATCGGCGATCAGGTGCTGTCGGTACGCGACCTGAGCCTGGACGGTATCTTCAAAGGCGTGTCGTTCGACCTGCATGCTGGCGAGATCCTCGGCATCGCCGGGTTGATGGGCTCGGGCCGGACCAATGTCGCCGAGGCGATCTTTGGCGTGACCCCGGCCACCGGCGGCGAGATCCTGCTGGACGGCGAGCCGGTGCGCATCACCGATCCGCACATGGCGATCGAGAAGGGCTTCGCCCTGTTGACCGAAGACCGCAAGCTCAGCGGCCTGTTTCCCTGCCTGTCGGTGCTGGAAAACATGGAGATGGCGGTGTTGCCCCATTACGTCGGCAACGGCTTCATCCAGCAAAAAGCCCTGCGCGCGCTGTGCGAAGAAATGTGCAAGAAACTGCGGGTCAAGACGCCGTCCCTCGAGCAGTGCATCGACACCTTGTCCGGCGGCAACCAGCAGAAAGCGTTGCTGGCCCGCTGGCTGATGACCAACCCGCGCATCCTGATCCTCGACGAGCCGACCCGCGGTATCGATGTTGGCGCCAAGGCGGAAATCTACCGACTCATTTCCTACCTCGCCAGCGAAGGCATGGCGGTCATCATGATTTCCTCGGAACTGCCCGAAGTGCTGGGCATGAGCGACCGGGTCATGGTGATGCACGAAGGTGACCTGATGGGCACCCTCGACCGTAGCGAAGCGACCCAGGAACGAGTCATGCAACTGGCGTCGGGCCTGTCCTGATTGCCCGTCTGCCCAGATAACAAAGGTAAATGGCTATGAACGCGATATTGGAAAACAAACCCGCGGCCGCACCGGCCAGGACGCGTCGACGGTTGCCGACGGAACTGAGCATTTTCCTGGTGCTGATCGGCATCGGGCTGGTGTTCGAGATGTTCGGCTGGATCATGCGCGACCAGAGTTTCCTGATGAATTCGCAGCGCCTGGTGCTGATGATCCTGCAGGTGTCGATCATCGGCCTGCTGGCCATCGGCGTGACCCAGGTGATCATCACCACCGGCATCGACCTGTCATCCGGCTCGGTTCTGGCGCTGTCGGCGATGATTGCCGCCAGCCTGGCCCAGACCTCGGATTTCGCCCGGGCGGTATTTCCCTCGCTGACCGACTTGCCGGTGTGGATCCCGGTGGTGGCGGGGCTGGGGGTCGGTTTGCTGGCCGGCGCAATCAACGGCAGCATCATCGCCCTTACCGGCATCCCGCCGTTCATCGCCACCCTCGGCATGATGGTCTCGGCGCGAGGCCTGGCGCGGTACTACACCGAAGGCCAGCCGGTGAGCATGCTGTCTGATTCCTATACGGCCATCGGTCATGGCGCGATGCCGGTGATCATCTTCCTGGTGGTGGCGGTGATCTTTCACATTGCCTTGCGCTACACCAAGTACGGCAAATACACCTACGCCATCGGCGGCAACATGCAGGCGGCGCGGACCTCGGGCATCAACGTCAAGCGTCATCTGGTGATCGTCTACAGCATCGCCGGACTGCTGGCGGGACTCGCCGGCGTGGTGGCTTCGGCGCGTGCGGCGACCGGGCAGGCGGGCATGGGCATGTCCTATGAGCTGGACGCGATTGCCGCGGCGGTGATCGGCGGCACCAGCCTGGCCGGCGGGGTGGGGCGCATCACCGGGACGGTGATCGGCGCGCTGATCCTCGGGGTGATGGCTAGCGGCTTTACCTTTGTCGGTGTCGACGCCTATATCCAGGACATCATCAAGGGGCTGATCATCGTGGTCGCGGTGGTCATCGACCAATACCGCAACAAGCGCAAACTCAAGCGCTAGGTCACTGCCGATGCGACAAAGCGCCACGCCTGACCCGCGTGGCGTTGCCATTTGTCTTCTAAATACAGCCATTGCAGCGAATTTCTTGTTATAAACGCACTCCGATGGCCGGTAGAAGCCTGTCGAGGCAGCATTTGAAGCGGTTGTCGGACATTTTCCCCATGTTTTCGGTTGCTGACACCCCAACTCGGCCTTAGACTGCCGCCCCTCGTAAATTGAGTGCCGGGTGGCGCTTGGAATAAACGGCGCCTTCCCGATGAGCGTGGCGGCTCAGGACGGGTACGAGAAGTCACGCAGGCGCCTTTCGTACCAAGTCCGGTGCGGGACGCTCCATAATTCGCCTTAATGCACGTTTTTTTATAGAGATATCAATGACAAAGGAAAAGTTGCTGGCCATGCCGGCGGATGACTACATGAATGCCGAGCAACTGGCTTACTTCACCAAGCTGTTGCAGAACATGAAGGTCGAAACCCACGAGCGCATCGAACAGAACCGAATCGCCATTGAGAGCCTGGACACCCCGGCCGACCCGGCGGACGCCGCTTCCGTGGAAGAAGAGCGCACCTGGCTGGTCAACGCCATCGATCGCGACCAACGCATGCTGCCGCAACTGGAGCAGGCCCTGGACCGCATCAACGACCAAAGCTTCGGCTGGTGCGACGACAGCGGCGAGCCGATCGGCCTCAAGCGCCTGCTGATCAGCCCGACCACCAAGTACTGCATCGAAGCCCAGGAACGTCACGAACAGATCGACAAGCACCAGCGTCAGGCCTGATTCCGTTCCAGAAAAAGATCGCAGCCTTCTTTCGGAGGCTGCGATCTTTTTGCTTTCGCCTGTTCGCCTATGCTCATTGAGCTGATGCAAAAAACACGACTAATGGACCATGGATAATGGCCTTGTAGTGGCGTTTAATGCGTGCATAACAATGAGAAATGTGGGTGACAAACATGGCGACAGACGGATCTCTGGCGGCGGCAGCGTCGGCCTCGGTGCCCGCGGCGGGTGGCACGGCGCGCTGGGTTGCGCCGACTTTGCAAAGCGTCGCGCTGGTTTTGCTGCTTTGCGGCATGACATTGGGCGGTTGGTCGTTGTATCTGGGCCTGCCGCTGGCGCTGCTCATCGTCTGGTTGCCACGTCTGCGCTCACGCCTGGCCAGTACTCCCGCGCCAGCGGCGAGCGACAGCCTGGCCGAGCTGACCCGCGATCTCTCCTACACCACCAGCCATAACGCTCTGTCGGCGGCGGGGGTGGCCTATTCGGTCAAGCAATTGGCCGGCAAGGTCCAGTCGCAGCTGGGCGCCGCGGCGCAGATCGTCAGCAATGCCGAGGCGATGATCGCGACCGAGCAGGCCACCTCGCAGCTCAGCCAGCAGGCGCTGGGCGCGGCCAGCGAGGCCCATCGCAGCAGTGTCGCCGGGCGCAGCGAACTGGTGGAATCCATCAGCCGCATGCATCAGCTCAGCCAACGCGCCAATGACAGCCGTGAGTTGATCGAAGCGCTGAGCGTGCGCAGCGACGAAATCCAGCGCGTGAGCCTGGTGATTCAATCGATCGCCAGCCAGACCAACCTGTTGGCGCTCAATGCCGCCATCGAAGCGGCCCGGGCCGGTGAGCATGGCCGCGGGTTCGCGGTGGTGGCCGACGAGGTTCGCGGCCTGGCCGGGCGCACCGCCGCGGCAACCGGCGAGGTCGGGGTGATGGTGGCGGACATCCAGCAGCGCACTGCGCAGGTGGTTGAACAGATCCGGCAACTGGCTGGCGACCTGGACAGCGGCGTGCAGCAAGTCGAGCACACCGGCCAACACCTGGAGAACATTGCCCGGCTCGCCGCGGGTGTCGAAACCCAGGTCAGCGCCATCGCCCAAGGCACCGATACCAACCGCGAGCAGCTCGACAGTCTGTTCCATGCCATCGAGCAGATGCGCAGCGACCTGGCAATCAGCGATCAACAGACCCAGCGCCTGGCCGAGGCGGCCGTACAGATGGAAGGCCAGGCCGAAACCATCAGCGAGCGTTTGGCCGAGGTGGGCCTCGATGATTACCACCAGCGGGTCTATGACCTGGCCCGCGAAGGCGCTAGCCGGATTGCCGCGCAGTTCGAAGCGGATGTTGATCAGGGCCGTATCAGCCTCGAAGACCTGTTCGACCGCAACTACCAGCCCATCCCCAATACCCACCCGGCCAAGTTCCAGACCCGTTTTGACCGCTACACCGATCAGGTACTGCCGGCCATCCAGGAACCGCTACTCGCCCGGCATGAAGGCCTGGTGTTTGCGATTGCCTGTACCCAGCAAGGCTATGTGCCGACCCACAACAACGCCTTCTGCCAGCCGCTGACCGGCAATCCTCAGGTGGACACGCTGAGCAACCGCACCAAGCGCAAGTTTTCCGATCGAACCGGGATTCGCTGCGGCAGCCACCAACAGCAGGTGTTGCTGCAAACCTATACGCGTGACACCGGGGAACTGATGCATGACCTGTCGGTGCCGATCATGCTCAAGGGGCGTCACTGGGGAGGATTGCGGTTGGGTTACAAACCCGAGAAGCCGCGCTGAATCTCAGCGCAACGGTGCGAAGAGCTCTTGTGGCGAGGGAGCTTGCTCCCGCTCGGCTGCGCAGCAGTCGCAAATCATGGGCCTGCTGCGCAGGCCAGCGGGAGCAAGCTCCCTCGCCACGAGAGCAGTTAGCGGTGGTCTTGAGGTTACTTGCCGTCGTGCAAGCGCACATTCAGTTGATCCACCAGCACTGCTTCCTCACCGTCGGCGAGTAGCCATTCGCGCAGCAGGTCTCTTTGCTGGTCCGACCAGAAAGGCGCATCGACCAATTTGGTGTTCGGATCCAGCGGGTGTGCCATGATGAAGTCGTCGATGGCACTGCCTTCCGAAGGCAGGCCCAATTGATCAAACAGGGTTTTGAGCTCGTGTGATGGTTGTTCCATGTTGCAGGACTCCTCTGGACTGCCGCCGTCATGGCGCCTCGGTTGCTTCCCTTATCTGAGGCCAGGCAGTCGTCAGGAGTTCGATCGATTTCAAGCTTTCAACGCACCTTCATCCACGGCGAGCTTCAATGCCTTTGCCGCATCCCTGGCGGCTTCGGCAGCAATCTCCGTAGTCTTGAACCAGCGATCCTTCTCCACCTGGTGGTAAGTGACAGCGTTGGAAGGTGATTTGGCGCGCATCACAATGACGGCCTGGAACTCGCCTTCGACCTCTCTGGCTTCGCCCCGGATGAAAAATTCGCCGATATCCAATTCCGTCACGTCGCGCCTTCCCTTCAAAGTCATTTTATTGTGCGCAGGCCGCCAATCGATGGCGGCCTGCGCTGGGCGGCCAGTATGGCAGCAGTTGCCGGTCGGCGGCTGAGTTAAGTCATGGACGGGGTGCGGATAAAACGCAAGCGCTCTGTTCGAGGCGCCTGGCCAGGTAACAGGCTTCGTTATGATCGGCGCGGAAACCTCTTACACGTCCAGTCGCCGTTTCTTCGATATGGAAAAAACACGTCCCGGCCAGGACGACTCGGTATCGCGGCAGGATCAGGGCCGTTGCGAGGTGGTTCTCGGCACCAGGGCGCTCATATGCTTGGGCAATACGCGAATCAAGGGGGCGGAGCAACGTTGGGGAAGTACCCATGGGAATTCCTTTTCATGGTTTACCGACGAATTGCCGGTTGTTTCGAGTAGTCTGCGCGCCATCGGCTGCTCTAGAATCGACGGCGCCGTGTGGACGGCTGTGCCTATCTAAAGCAATTTTTTTTGCCCTCGATGTCAGAAAAATGCTTTTTTAACTGAGAAATTTCCCTAAAGTTAGTAGTCCCACCTTTTCCGATGCGCAGAGTGGCGTTTTCCTTCAGCCTCTGACGATCGCGGGGAAAGGCAGCGAGAGTGGCAATCCATTAGTCTTCTCTCGCTCGGGTCTGGGCGCGTCGTTCAATTCGAATTCAACTACAGGTCATTGCGACCTTGCGGGTTCTCGTGGTCCGTCTTTCAGGGCGGGTCATTCAAAGATGGGGATGTTTCCTTGGCAGTAAGTAATCTCGACATGCACGCGTTATTTGTACTGGGTGACCTTCGGGCAAAGCTGGTCAAGCAATTCCAGTCACGTTTTGTCTATATCACCGAACAAACCGCCGAAGGCATCTATGTTGCCGAACTCGATACGGAATCGGCGCTGGTGGTTGATGACAAACCTCGGCTTGAACTCAAGGTCGGTGATCATTTTCGCGCGGCGGTATTGCCAAGTCGCGAGGGTGGCAAGTTTGAAATCCGTTTTCGTGAAATCAAGTTGACGGTCTATGGCCTCGGTGACTATGCCTTCGTCACGACTGCCGATGGCCATGCAATTCTGTTCAAGGAAGGCCACAGCGTGTTGACCGTCTTCGCGGCCCACGAACAGTTGCAGGAAGGTTTGACCAAGACGCTGAAAGCGGTCACCGCCAAGGCCGCTAAATGGCGCAAGGGCGAACTCGTGACGTTCAAGGCCAGCGAATAGTCAGTCCGCGCCCATTGGGAAATGGCGCATGGCTCTGAATCTTTTTCGGCCTCCTCATACCTTTAACAGTTTTTTAAAAGGCTGTTGCTGGAACCTTGGCTACAGTCAAATGACTGAACTATTCACAGGCTTGCGTTCGCTTCGCAACGCCGTTCGGTTATTGCTGTGTCCGGCATGAGGTATCAAGCATGAAACGAGTTCGACAGTGGCTGGCGGCCTGCGCCACTACCCTCGCTGTGTTGGTTTCGCCACTTCCGGCATCCGCTGCTGCTTCGGCGCCGATCCACTTTGCCGACCTGAACTGGGAAAGTGGCAGCCTGATCACCGACATCCTGCGGATCATCGTCGAAAAAGGCTACGGGTTATCGACCGACACGTTACCGGGCACCACCATTACCCTGGAAACCGCCCTGGCCAACAACGATATCCAGGTGATCGGTGAAGAGTGGGCGGGGCGCAGCCCGGTGTGGGTCAAGGCCGAGGCCGAGGGCAAGGTGGTTGCCCTGGGCGATACGGTCAAGGGCGCGACCGAAGGTTGGTGGGTGCCGGAATACGTCATCAAGGGCGACCCGGCCAAGGGGATCAAGCCGCTCGCGCCGGACCTGCGCAGCGTCGAGGACCTGGCGCGCTACAAACATGTGTTCAAGGATCCTGAAAGCCCCGACAAGGGGCGCTTCCTCAACAGCCCCATCGGCTGGACATCCGAAGTCGTCAACAAGCAGAAACTCAAGGCTTATGGTCTTTCCGACAGCTACGTGAATTTCCGCAGCGGTTCCGGGGCCGCGCTTGATGCGGAAATTACTTCTTCGATCCGCCGTGGCAAGCCGATCCTGTTTTACTACTGGTCGCCCACGCCGTTGCTGGGGCGTTTCAAACTGGTGCAACTGCAAGAACCGCCATTCGATGCCGAGGCCTGGAAGACCTTGACCGACGCCGACAATCCGAATCCGAAACCGACTCGCTCCCTGGCCTCGAAGCTGTCGATCGGTGTGTCCGTGCCGTTCCAGAAGCAGCATCCGGACATCGCCGAGTTCTTCAGCAAGGTCGACCTGCCCATCGAGCCGCTGAACAAGGCCCTGGCCGACATGAGCGAGAAACGCACGCCGCCCCGCGAAGCCGCCGAGGCGTTCCTCAAGGCCCACCCACAGGTCTGGCAGGCCTGGTTGCCCAAGGACGTCGCCGACAAAGTCGCGGCGGGGCTGTAAAACTTGGTGATGCCAGCCTGTTGAACAGTTGATCCCGGGCAAATCGCCATTCGCTGGAACCTGGCAACCTGTGCCCGTCCAGCGAAATGTCAGATTCAAGCTAGGATGATTGTTCAACCTTTTTCAGGAGGCTGGCGAATGACGCTTTTATTGGCTCGGTCGCTGGTCGCAGTGTTTGCGACTATCAGCTTGTTTCATTTGTATTGGGCCCTGGGTGGGCGCTGGGCAGCCCTGGCGGTGGTACCGCAGGTTCCGGTGAAGCAGGGCGACACGCTGCGACCGGCGTTCAACCCGTCGGGATGGCTGACGCTGCTGGTGGCCCTGGCGCTGTTGATGATTGCGCTGCTGGTGTGCCTGCGGGTCGGGCTGATTTCGCCGCCCGTCACTCATCGCGCCTTGCAATGGCTGATCAGTGCGATTGCCTTGCTGATGTTCGCCCGGGCCATTGGCGAGTCGAACCTGGTGGGCTTCTTCAAGGAGGTCAAGGGCTCGACGTTTGCCCGGCTCGACACCTGGGTCTATTCGCCGTTGTGTGTCGTGCTGGGGGCGGGGTTGCTGACGGTGGCGTGGGCTTGAATACAACCACAACCCATGTGGCGAGGGAGCTTGCTCCCGCTGGGCTGCGCAGCAGCCCCAAAAAAGACTGAACACCAGTCAGCCTGACTCACCGAAGTGACAGATCCAGGGGCTGCTGCGCACCCCAGCGGGAGCAAGCTCCCTCGCCACAAAAAGGCCGGTTTGTCAGTCGTTCTTGCGGCTACTTACCTCCGCCGGCACGTCATCGCCGGCCATACGCTTGCGGAACAATGCCGCCCGGGCCAGCAGCAGGGTGGTCACCGGCACCGTGATGGACAGCAGGATCGGTATCAACCACGCATGCAACACCGGCCCGGACTTGATCGCGGAAAAGTAGATGATCGAGGCAAGGGCAACGCACCAGGCGCCCAGCGTCGACGCCAGGGCAGGGGGGTGCATGCGCTGGAAATAATCCTTCAACCGTACGAGCCCGATTGCCCCGAGCAGGGCGAACAGGCTGCTGGCCACCAGCAAGATCGCCACTGAGATTTCCACCCACATCGACAGCTCGACGTTCATTCGATCACCTCGCCACGCAAGAGGAACTTGGCCAGGGCAAACGAGCCGACAAAACCGAACAGGGCGATCAGCAGCGCGGCCTCGAAGTAGGTGTCGCTGGCATAACGGATGCCCAGCACCAGCATCATCAGCATCGCGACGATGTACAGGTAGTCGAGGGCCAGGACCCGGTCCTGTGCCGAGGGGCCTTTGAACAGGCGCACCAGCGTCAGGACCATGGTCAGGGAGAACAGGAACAGGCTCAGCAGGATGGCATTGGACAGCAACGGGCTCATTCGAAAATCTCCATCAACGGGCGCTCGTAGGTGGCCTTGAAGTGCGCTATGAATGCGCCTTCGTCCTCCAGATCGAATACGTGCATCAACAGGATGCTGCGGTCCAGCGCCAGCTCCGACCAGACCGTCCCGGGAATCACCGTGGTGATCATAGACAGCACCGCCAGGCCATTGGCATCGTGCAGGTCCAGCGGCACCTTGACGAAAAGCGAGCGAGGCGGGCGGCGTCCGGCATTCAGTACGCCCCAGGCGACGGCCAGGTTGGATACCAGCACATCGCGCCCCACCAGCAGGAACAGCCGCAGCATGACCCAGGGCCGGCGGATGCGAATGGGCCGCGGCCGCAGTGGACGCATCATCAATGGCGCCAGGAAGCCCAGCGCCGCGCCCAGCAGCAGATGGCCGGCGCTGACGGACAGGTTCAACAGCAGCCAGAGCAGCCACAACGCCAGCGACAACCAGGGTGCGGGAAACAGGCGCTTCATGGTTGCACCGCCTGCACTTCGGTGTCGGCTTGTGGGTTGGGGACGGCGCGGGTGGCAAGCACCGCCATCACATAATGTTCAGGTGTGTTCAGCGCATCGGCGGCGGACTGGGTGTAGCGCAGCACCGGCTCGGCCTTGAAGGTCAGGGCGATTCCGAGGCCGAGCAGCGCTATGATCGGCACGCATTCGAACGGCCGCAACAGTGGCGACGGCCGCTCTTGTGGCGTCCAGAAGCGCTGGATGCCCAGGCGCGAGAAGGCGATCAGCGCGGCGAGCCCGGACAGAATCAAGAGCGCCAACAGGCCCCAGGCGGCGGCAGAGAGGGGCGTGTCGGTACTTGCTCCGAGTCCTTGGGGGTTGAGCAACGCGTTGAGCAGCCCGAGTTTTGCGATGAAGCCCGAAAGCGGTGGCATGCCGATAATCAGCAGCGCACAGGCGATGAAGCTCAGGCCGAGGAAGGCCATGGTCCAGGGGATCACTTGGCCGACTACGGCTTTCTGTTCGTCGTCGAGGTTGATGCCTTTGGGCGGTTGCAGCGATTCCAGTGGGCGCGGCAGGCTGTCGAGATCGTCTTCCAGCGGCAGATCATTGGCCGAGCGTGAACGCTCGATCAACTCGGCCAGCAAGAACAGCGCGCACAGCGCCAGGGTCGAGCTCACCAGATAGAACAGCGCAGCCCCCACCAGGTTTGGCTGGGCAAAACCGATGGCAGACAGCAGGATGCCGGCCGAGACCAGGATACTCAGGCTGGCCATGCGCTCCAGGCGTTGGGCGGCGAGGATGGCGATGGCCGCGCAGGCGATAGTCGCCAGGCCGCCGTAGACCAGCCAGTCAGCGCCAAAATAGGCCGAGGCGCCGGCCTGACCGGAAAACAGCAAGGTCCACAGCCGCAGGATGGTGTAGACGCCGACCTTGGTCATGATCGCAAACAGTGCCGCCACCGGCGCACTGGCTGCACTGTAGGCCGGCACCAGCCAGAAATTCAGCGGCCACATGCCGGCCTTGGCCAGGAACGCCACCGCCAGGATCGCCGCGCCGGCGTGCAGCAGGCCGCGGTCGGCTTCCGGCACCAGGGGCACCTTCAGGGCCAGGTCGGCCATGTTCAAGGTCCCGGTGACGCCATAGATGAGGGCTGCGCCAATCAGGAACAGCGACGAGGCCAGCAGGTTGATGGAAATGTAGTGCAGCCCCGACGACACCCGCGCCCGGCCCGATCCATGCAGCATCAAGCCGTAGGACGCCGCCAGCAGCACCTCGAAGAATACGAACAGGTTGAACAGGTCCGCCGTGAGGAAGGCCCCATAAAGCCCCATCAACTGGATCTGGAACAACGCATGGAAACTCGCCCCGGCCCGGTCCCAACGGGCCATGGCGAACAGCAGCGCGCAGACGCCGATGATCCCGGTCAGCACCAGCATCAGCGCCGACAGGCGATCGACCACCAGCACGATGCCGAACGGCGCCTGCCAGTTACCGGGCAGATAGACGCCAATGGACGCGGGCAGCGCCTGCTCCTGGGTCCAGCGCAACAACAGCACGGCGATGCCCAGGCCCAGCAGGCTGGAGAACAGATTGATCCGCGCCTTGAGCGGGCGGTGCTTCTCGCCGAGCATCAGCATCACCGCGGCGGTCAGCAACGGAAGCAGGATGGGCGCGGCGATCAAGTGTGGCGTCAACGTCATTCCTTCGGCTCCCGGCCGTCCACATGGTCGGTGCCGGTCAGGCCCCGGGACGCGAGCAGGACTACCAGGAACAAGGCAGTCATGGCGAAGCTGATCACGATGGCGGTCAGCACCAGGGCCTGGGGCAACGGATCGGTGTAGTGCAGCAGGTCCTGGGGCACGCCATCCTTGATGATCGGCTCCTTGCCGATGAACAGGCTGCCCATGCTGAAGATGAACAGGTTGACGCCATACGACAGCAGGCACAGGCCCATGACCACCTGAAAGGTCCGCGGCCGTAGCACCAGCCAGACCCCGGAGGCGGCCAATACGCCGATTGCGATTGCGATGACTTCTTCCATCAGGCGTTGGCTCCTTTGAGAGGGGCGACGGGTTTGCCGTGCAGGCCCGGCTTGTGGGCGCGCACTGACTGGTGGGCCAGGGCAGTGAGAATCAGCAGGGTCGAACCGACCACCACGGCATAGACGCCGATGTCGAAGAACAGCGCGCTGGCCAGGTGAATATCCCCCAGCAGCGGCAATTCGAAATGCCAGGTGTGCGTGGTCAGGAACGGATAACCCACCGCCAGCGCGCCCAACCCCGTGGCGCTGGCGAACAGCAGCCCGGCGCCCATCCAGCGCAGCGGTCGCAGGCTCATCTGCGCCTCGACCCACTGGGTGCCAGCGACCATGTATTGCAGGATGAACGCCACCGACATCACCAGCCCGGCCACGAAGCCGCCGCCGGGTTGATTGTGGCCGCGCATGAACAGATAGAACGACACCACCAGGGCAATCGGCAGCAACAGGCGAACCAGCACCGACGGCACCATCATGAAGCCCAGCGCGGTATCGCTGGCGTGGCGCGGGTTGACCAGGTCGGTAACCACGTCCGGCGCCAGCAGGCGTTGTTGCGCCGGCAGTTGCATGCTTTCCTTCGGTGGACGGAAGCGCCGCAGCAGGGCGAACACCGCCAGCGCCACCGCCGCCAGCACGGTGATTTCCCCCAGGGTGTCGAAGCCGCGGAAGTCCACCAGCATGACGTTCACCACGTTGCTGCCGCCGCCCTCAGGCAGCGCGCGGCTGAGGTAGAACGAGGAAATGTCGTTGGGGGTCTGGCGCGTCAGCATGGCATAGGACAGCAGCGCCATGCCGCCGCCCACCGCGCCGGACAGCAGCAGGTCCCGCAGGCGCCGGATGCGCGCGCGCCGTTCGCTGTTGGGCCGGGGCGATACGTCCTCGATCCGTCGGGGCAACCAGCGCAGCCCCAGCAGGATCAGCACCGTGGTGACCACCTCCACCACCAGTTGCGTCAAGGCCAGGTCCGGTGCCGAGAACCAGACGAAGGTCACGCAGGTCATCAGGCCGCAGACGCTGACCATCGTCAGCGCCGCGAGACGGTGATACTTGGCTTGCCAGGCCGCGCCCAGGGCGCAGGCGATTGCCAGTACCCACAGGGTGACGAACACCACGGAGCCGGGAATCTTCGGCCGGTCGCCCCAGACCAGCGTGCTGTGCAGCATCGGGATCAACCCGGCCAGGAGCGCCGCCAGCACCAGCAGGAACAGTTGCGCCTGCAGGCGCCGAGTGCTGATCTTGCGCTCCAGCCGGCGGCCGTGGCGCATCATCAGCACCAGGCAGCGTTCGAACAGGCGCTTGCCGCTGAGGCGGCCGATCAGCGGCGGATGCTTGATTTGGCCTTGCTTGAATTGCTTGCGCAGCAGCAAGTACAGGACGATGCCCGCGGCCATCGCCACCAGGCTCATGAGCATGGGCGCGTTCAGCCCGTGCCAGATTGCCAGGCTGTATTCGGGCAGCGGGCCGCCCACCACGGGGAGTGCGGCGGCGGCCAGCAACGAGCCGACCACCTGGGCCGGGAAAATCCCCACCAGCAGGCAGGTGAATACCAGCAGCTCGACCGGCGCGCGCATCCAGCGTGGCGGTTCATGGGGCGTGTGAGGCAGGTCGGTGGCGGTGGGGCCGAAGAACACGTCCACGGTGAAGCGCAGGGAGTAGGCGACGCTGAAGGTGCCGGCAATGGTGGCGATGATCGGCAACGCCAGTTCGACCCAGGCGGTGGCCGAGATAAACACCGTCTCGGCGAAGAACATCTCCTTGGACAGGAAACCATTGAGCAACGGCACCCCGGCCATCGCCGCGCTGGCGACCATCGCCAGGGTGGCGGTGAACGGAATCAGTCGCACCAGGCCGCTGAGCCTGCGGATATCCCGCGTGCCACTTTCGTGGTCGATGATTCCGGCGGCCATGAACAGCGAGGCCTTGAACGTGGCGTGGTTGAGGATATGAAACACCGCCGCCACCGCCGCCAGCGGACTGTTGAGACCCAGCAGCAGGGTGATCAGCCCGAGGTGGCTGATGGTCGAATAGGCGAGCAGGCCCTTGAGGTCGTTCTGGAACATCGCGCAGTAGGCGCCCAGCACCAGGGTGCAGGCCCCCGCGCCGCCGACGATATAGAACCATTGCTCGCTGCCCGACAATGACGGCCACAGCCGCGCCAACAGGAAGACACCGGCCTTGACCATGGTTGCCGAGTGCAGGTACGCCGACACCGGTGTGGGTGCGGCCATGGCGTGGGGAAGCCAGAAGTGGAAGGGGAACTGAGCACTTTTGCTCAAGGCGCCGATCAGGATCAGCGGCAGCAGGACGGGGTAGAGGGCGTGGTCACGAATCAGGTTGCCGGCGGCCAGGACCCTGTCCAGGTCATAGCTGCCCACCACATGGCCGAGCAGCATCACCCCGGCCAACAGGCACAGCCCGCCGGCACCGGTCACCATCAACGCCATGTAGGCGCCGCGTCGGGCGTCGGCGCGATGATGCCAATAGCCGATCAGCAAGAACGAGAACAGGCTGGTCAGTTCCCAGAAGAACACCATCTGGATCAGGTTGCCGGAGATCACCAGCCCGAGCATCGCGCCCATGAACGCCAGGAAAAACGCGAAGAAACGCGGCACCGGATCGTCCGGCGACATGTAATAGCGGGCATACAACGACACCAGCGTGCCGATGCCCAGCACCAATAACGAAAACAGCCAGGCGAAGCCATCCAGGCGCAGCACGAAATTCAGGCCGAGGCTGGGCAACCACGCGTATTGCTCGTGGATCACGCCGCCGTCGGCGATCTGTGGATAGAGCAAGGCGACCTGAACGGTGCCGACCAGCGCCAAAAGGCCCGCCAGCAGAGACTCGGCGTTGCGCGCGTTGTGCGGCAACAGGGCTGCCACGCAGCTGCCGATGAAGGGCAAAAGCAATAGAACTATCAGTGACATAGGCTTCTATTCGGCAAAGGTTGTCCGGGATCATACGTGGCGTATTCCGGATCACCAACCGCCAGGGTGTCGCAGAATCCTACAAGGTAGGTGGAAGTATCCTGTTTTGCGTTGTTTCAGCTGAATCTTTGGGGCTGCTGCGCAGCCCAGCGGGAGCAAGCTCCCTCGCCACGGGATTTTGGTCGATCTGCATCAGTCGGTTGTGAGGAACGCCTATTGCTCGCGCTCAAACACCTTGTCCACTTCGACAACGGCTTTGCTTCGAGTCTTCAGCTCACTGACGATCACCGCCGCCACAATCAACCCGGCGCCCACCAGGGCAATCGCCGGCAACCGCTCCCCGGCCAGGCGCCCGGCAATACCGGCCCACACCGGTTCGCCGGCATAGATCAGCGTGGCGCGGGTCGGCGAGACGCTTTTCTGGGCCCAGTTCATCGCCACCTGGATCGCCGCGCTGGCGGCGCCCAGGCCTACTGCACTGATCAGCAGCAGCCAGGAAAAACCGGGGACCACTTCCCGGGTCGGCACCACCATCAGGAACGCCAGCACGGCAGTACTGGCCAGTTGCACGACCGTTACCCGGCGCACATCCACCTGGCCGGCATAAGCGCTGATCAGGATGATCTCGGCGGCGATCGCGATGGCGCTGATCAGGGTGGCGATTTCTCCCGGACTGAAATTCAGTGACGCGCCGGCCGGGCCGGACACCAGCATCAGCCCGGTGAACGCGAGCATGATCCCGATGCTCGGCATCAACCCTGGCCGGCGGCCCAGCACCAGCCATTGCAATAACGGCACGAAGGGTACGTAGAGGGCGGTGATGAAGGCCGACTGGCTGCTGGGAATGGTTTGGAGGCCGACGGTTTGCAGGCCATAGCCGAGCATGATTGCCACGCCGATGAAGCAGCCGGCCTTGAGCTCAAACAGCGTCAGGTCCCGCAGGTGCCGCCAGGAGAACAATGCGACAAACGCGGCCGCCGCGGCGAAGCGCAAGCCTACGAAGAACATCGGTCCGCTGACGGTCATGGCGTGCTGCACCAAAAGGAACGTTCCGCCCCAGATCATGGTGATCAGCACCAGCACGCACTCGGCCTTGCTGAATTTTGGGATACGGGTGGACGCTTGCGGGGAGTTCAACGATGCCATGACCTTGCGCGCTACTTGAGGCGGACGCACAATGCGCCCGAAGTTGGGCAGTATAATGCGCAACCCCGGCAGATGAGCAATATAGTGCACAAAGAAAACAGCCAGCGGGCCTCCGTCCTGCAACATGTCAGCCAGAACGTCCGCCGTCTGAGGCATGCGGCGCAGCTCAGCCAGACGGCGCTGGCCGAGCTGTCCGGGGTCAGTCGACGGATGCTGGTCGCCATCGAAGCTGGCGAAAAAAATGTCAGCCTGACCACCCTGGACCGTGTCGCCGAAGCGTTGGATGTGGCCTTCAGCGATTTGATCCAGGCTCCGGATGCCCGCGACCCGAGCCGTATCAATGAGCTGGCCTGGGCCGGCGTGATTCCAGGCAGCAAAGCCGTATTGTTGGCCAAGGCCACCGCCAACCGCGAAGTGGAACTTTGGGAATGGCGCCTGGAGCCCGGCGAGCATTATGTCTCGGAGCCTGACGCGGACGGCTGGAGCGAGCAGCTTTATGTATTCGAAGGGTGTTTGACGCTACTGCTGGGCAGCGAGGAGCGTCGAATCGAGGCCGGTGAATTTTTCATGTTTGCCAGCAACCAGCCCCATGCCTATCGCAACGACGATTTGGTGGCGGCGCGGTTCGTGCGCAATGTGGTGATCTGAACTTCCATTGCACCGCGAGTGCTACCAAAGAACGCTTCCGGAGCATCAGGCGATGGCAGTAAGGTAGCATCTCGTCGTTCCGTTGCTTCGGCGCCCCGTCAGGGCCTTTAGCTGCGAACGATAACCGCTGTTTTCATGACGGAAGCGTTCGATGACTGACGTGCCAACCTCGATTCCCCGTTCCGCCGATGTCCTGATCATCGGCGGTGGCCTGAGCGGTGCCATGTTGGCGGCGCAACTGCTGCGCCTGCCAGGCCAACGCGAGGTGTTGATTGTCGAGCCGCGCAGCGAGTTGGGCCGGGGCGAGGCCTACAGCGCGGTGGAGCTGGGCCACACCTTGAACGGTAACGCGGCGCGCATGAGTGTCGACCCGGACAACGCCGACGATTTGACTCAATGGCTCACCACGTTCATCGAAGCCGGCGGCTGGCCCGAGTCGGATCAGCAACACGTGCCGATCAGCGAGCTGTTTCCGCCCCGAGGAATGTTTGGCCTCTACGTACAGCAACGTCTGGCCGAAGCTCGCGAGTCGGGCGCACAGAACGGTTCGACCGCCGAGCATGTGCGCGGGGAAGCCGTGGACCTGCGGCTTGCCGACGGTGGCGTGATGGTGACGCTGGGCGACGGTCGGGTCTTGCATGGCCGTTTTGCGGTGCTGGCCACCGGCATGTTCCCGGCGGCGCGCACCCCGCAGACCGAATCCAGCGGCTTGAACGCCGCAGCCCTCGATCCTTGGGATGTGGCCGCGATGCGCCATCTTGATCCGCAGTCCACGGTACTGATCATTGGCTCGGGACTGACCATGGTCGATGCCGTGGTGTCTTTGGAGCAGGCTGGGCACCGTGGGCCGATCGAAGTGTTTTCCCGCCATGGCCTGTTGCCTCACGTGCGTCGCCAGCCACCGGCCTGGGTGGATTTCCTCGCCGAAGATCACAACTTGCGTTCGCCATTGCAGTTGATGCGTGCGCTGCGCGAGCAGTGCCGTAAAGCCGAGGCCGAGGGGATCGATTGGCAGGCGCCGCTGGATACCGTGCGCGCGCACATCGGGCGTTTGTGGAACCAGGCCAGCGACGTGCAACGTCGACAGTTCGTCCGGCATGTGCGGCCGTGGTGGGAAAGCCACCACCATCGTTCGCCACCGTTGAGCGCGGAACTGGTGGCGCGTCTGCATGGGGAAGGGCGGTTGCGAATCCAGGCTGCGTCGTTCAAGGGGCTTGTTCCGGCTTCCGGAGGATCGGTAGGCATCAGCATCCGCCGACGCGGCGAAGCCGGGCTTACGGTGGTGCAAGGCGCCGCATTGATCAACTCCAGCGGCATCGAATATGACTGGCGCCGTGTCGCGCTCGCCCTGCCGCAACAGTTGCTGGCCCGAGGTCTGGTCCAGCCCGGCCCCTTGGCGCTGGGCATCGCCGCGCGTGCCGATGGCGCGGTGCTGGACGCCCATGGCGAGCCGGCCGGTCGCCTGTTCGCCATGGGCCCGCCATTGCGCGGGGTGTGGTGGGAAAGCACCGCCGTGACGGATGTCGCGAGCCAGGCCAAGGCGCTGGCGGGGCGGTTGGTTGAACTAAAAGCTCAAAACTGAGCACCGTGGCGAGGGAGCTTGCTCCCGCTGGGCTACGAAGTAGCCCTAAAACCGTTCACCTCGGTGTGTCAGGTCAACTACCTCCCAATTCTCTGGGGTTGCTGCGCAACCCAGCGGGAGCAAGCTCCCTCGCCACAGAAGCGAGTTTCATTGCGACTGCACTTGTACCCAACGCTCCTCCCGCGCCGCCACGCGGATCGCTGCCGCCAGGCGCTCGACTTCCCAGGCTTCTTCGAAATCCGTCCCGTTGCCGCCATCGCCCGCGAGGGCCATGACCAGCTCCTGGACTTCCAGTGTCTTCAATTCGTTGTACCCCAGCTGGTGCCCGGCCGCCGGGCTGAAGGCGGCGTAGCCCGGCAGGTCGGGGCCGGCCAATAGTCGCTGGAAACCTGCCTGGCCGGCGCGGCACAGGTGCAATTCGTTCAGTCGTTCCTGATCGAAGGCCAGCGTCCCGAGGGTGCCGCTGATCTCGAAGCTCAAGTGGTTCTTGTAGCCGTGCTTGAGCCAACTGCTGCTCACCGTGCCCCGGGCGCCGCTGGTAAAGCGCAGCAGCGCCTGGACCTGATCGTCAACCGCAATGACCCGTTGTTCGATCGCGCCGGCGCTGGCCGGACGCCGGTTGTGGACGGTCTGGCTGTCGGCACACACCGAATCGACAGCGCCCAGCAGGTAACGAGCCATGGCTAGCAAATGACTGCCCAGGTCGGCCAGGGCGCCGCCGGCGTGCTCGGCTTCGCAGCGCCAGGACCATGGCGAGGTCGGGTCGGCCATGAAGTCCTCGCTGAATTCCCCCTGGAAGCTGACGATCTGCCCCAGCTCGCCGCGCTGGATCATTTCCCGCGCCAACCGGATGATCGGGTTGTGTTGATAGTTGTAGCCGACGCGTGTCACCACCCCGGCCGCTTTGGCGGCCTGGCGCATCCGCTCGGCCTGTTCCAGGGAGACCGCCAGCGGTTTTTCGCAATAGACCGGTTTGCCCGCCGCCAACGCGGCCATGGCCATCGGAAAGTGCAGATGGTTGGGCGTGGTAATGGCGATCAACTGGACGTTCGGGTCGCCGATCAGTTGTTGCCAGTCGCTGTGAGCCGTCTCGAAGCCCCAACTCTGTGCACATTGGCGCGCACGTAGCGGATCGGCGTCGGCCAGGGCCGCCAGTTTCAAGTTCAGGGGAAGGTCGAACACCGCCTTGGCGTTATGGAATGCCAAAGCATGGGCACGGCCCATGAAGCCGGTGCCAATCAGACCGATGCCGAGTTCGCGCATGAGAAAGAGCCCTTTGAATTGTTATTTTCAGAAGGCTCTTTATGGAATAAATATTCTCTAATTGCAAATAGTGGAATAAATATTCATTACCCTGCCCTTGAGAATTCCCTGTGGGAGCGAGCCTGCTCGCGAAGACGATAGTTCAGTCAACATTGAGGTCGACTGACCTGACGCCTTCGCGAGCAGGCTCGCTCCCACAAGGGAAATATCCTCAGGACAAGAACCCACCATCCACATTCAACGCCACGCCCGTGGTGTAGCTCGACGCATCGCTGGCCAAGTACAACACCGCACCGGCCATTTCGCTCGGGTCGGCCACGCGCTTGAGGGGGATCTGCGCCAGGGCGGTCTTCAGGATGGCGTCGTTCTTGACCAGCGCCGAGGCGAACTTGGTATCGGTCAGGCCCGGCAGCAGGGCATTGCAACGGATGCCGAACTGCGCGCACTCCTTGGCGAAGACCTTGGTCATGTTGATCACCGCAGCCTTGGTCACCGAATAGATGCCCTGGAAAATGCCCGGCGAGATGCCATTGATCGACGCGACATTGATGATGCTGCCGCCGCCGTTCTCGCGCATCAGCTTGCCGGCTTCCACCGACATGAAGAAATAGCCGCGGATGTTCACATCGACGGTTTTCTGGAACGCGCCCAGGTCGGTGTCCAGCACGTTGCAGAATTGCGGGTTGGTGGCGGCGTTGTTCACCAGGATGTCCAGGCGCCCGAATTGCTCGCGAATCCCGGCGAACACCTGGCTGATCTGCTCCATTTCGCCGATGTGGCAAGCGATCGCGGTGGCCTTGCCGCCAGCGGCGATGATCGCATCGGCGACATGCTGGCAGCCGTCGAGCTTGCGGCTCGAAACGATCACGTGGGCGCCTTGCTGGGCCAGCAGTTTAGCGATGGCTTCGCCGATGCCGCGGCTGGCGCCGGAAACGAAAGCGATCTTGCCGTCGAGGTCGAACAACTGGGTCTTGGACATGCTGTTTCCTTGTTATAGGTGCGCTCAGAGCGTGGATTTGCTGATGACCTGCAGGCTCATCTGCTCCAGCAGTTTGTTCATCTGAACGAACTGCGCGAAGCGTTTGTCCTGGGTCTGGCCATGGAAGAAGCGGTAGTAGATCTGCTGGACAATGCCGGCCAGGCGGAACAGCCCGTAGGTGTAGTAGAAGTCGAAGTTGTCGATGCGGATCCCGGCGCGCTCGGCGTAGTAATCGACGAATTCGCGGCGAGTCAGCATGCCCGGCGCGTGGCTTGGCTGACGGCGCATCAATTGCACCGGTGCCGGATCGCCGGCCTCGATCCAGTAGGCGAGGCTGTTGCCCAAGTCCATCAACGGGTCGCCAAGGGTGGTCAGCTCCCAGTCCAGCACCCCGATGATCTGCATCGGGTTGTCTGGGTCGAGGATCACGTTGTCGAAGCGGTAGTCGTTGTGGACGATGCTCGACGTTGGATGGTCGGCAGGCATCTTGTCGTTGAGCCATGCCTTGACCGTCTCCCACTTGGGCGCATCCGGAGTCAGGGCTTTTTCGTAGCGCTCGCTCCAGCCACGGATCTGCCGGGCCACGTAGCCTTCGGGCTTGCCCAGGTCGGCCAGGCCGCAGGCGGTGTAGTCAACACGGTGCAGTTCGACGAGCCGGTCGATGAAACTCTTGCACAGGGCTTCGGTGCGGGCTGCATCGAAACCCAGTTCCGGCGGCAATTCGGAGCGCAGGATGATGCCCTCGACTCGTTCCATCACGTAGAACTCGGCGCCCATCACCGATTCGTCAGTGCAGTGGACGTAGGCTTTGGGGCAGTACGGGAAACCTTCGCGCAACTGATTGAGGATGCGGAACTCACGGCCCATGTCGTGGGCCGACTTGGCCTTGTGGCCGAACGGCGGACGCCGCAGGACGAACTCCTGCTCGGGATATTCCAGCAGGTACGTCAGGTTCGACGCGCCACCGGGAAACTGGCTGATCACCGGCGTGCCGGTCAAGCCAGGAATGTGGGCCTTGAGGTACGGGTCGATCAGGTTGGCATCGAGTTCTTCACCGTCGCGCACGCGGGTGGACTGATCAGTCACTGCCATGCTTATCCCTTCTGCTTATTTTGGAGGCCATTGATCATTGGCTAATCTAATGGCGCGTGGGAGGCGTCACAAGCACGCCGGGGTCTTATAGGTTAGCGTGTTGCTGGGTAATCAGCGGACCTGATGAGCTGCCACCGTGGATGCGGGGTTCGTATCGGTCGAGTCAACGTTGCCTGTCAGGCAGTGGCACCGGGGTCAATACCGGTTCGCCGGCAAAAAACGCGGTCAGGTTCTGGCCCACCAGCTCCACCATCGCCCGGTTCGCTTCCGGCGACAACCCGGCCACATGCGGCGTCAGGACCACGTTTGGCAGGCTTTTCAAGGCATCGGGCACCTCCGGTTCGTGGTCGAACACATCGAGTGCCGCCCCGGCAATTCGCCGCTGTTCAAGGGCGCTGACGAGATCGGCGGTGGCGACTACGCTGGCCCGGGCGATGTTGACCAGATAGCCATTGGGACCGAGGGCATCCAGGACTTGTCGGGTGATCAATTGCCGGGTGTCCAGGCCGCCAGGCGTGGCCACGATGAGGAAGTCCGAGACCCGGGCCAATTCCGTTGGCGTGGCGCAAAAGGTATACGGGACATCGCTGCGAACCCGCCGATTGTGGTAGCTGATGCTCATGTCGAAACCCAGGGCGGCACGCTTGGCGATCGCCATGCCCACGGCGCCGAGTCCCAGCACGCCCAGGTGCTTGCCCGCCAGGGAGGGACGCATCTGGCGCGGCCACTCGCCACGGCGCAGGGCGGCGTCGGACCGAGGCACGTCCCGCACCAGCGCCAGCAGCAGGGCCATGGCATGGTCGGCCACCGAGGAGGCATTCACCCCGGCGCCGTTGGTGACCACGATGCCTCGGTTGCGGGCGGCTTGCAGATCCACTTGCTCGTAACCAGCGCCGATCACGCAGATGATCCTCAGGTTGGGCAGGGCGTCGATTTCCTCGGCGGTCAGACCCAGGGGGCCGCGCGTCAGCACCGCGCTGAACCGTTCACCGTGTTCGAAAACCGCTGCCTTGCGTTCGGCGGGCGTGGGCGCGAGTTCCAGGTGATAGCCCTGGCGTTCGAGAATCGGCAAGTATTCGTTGACGGTTTCAACCAGTACCAGAACGGTTGCGGTCATGCTGTGCTCCTGTGGGCGCGGGCGATTTTGATATTCAACCTGATTGTAGGGGCCGCAGGGAGGTGTAGCTTGGGCTTTTTGTATTTCATTTTTGGCCGGCACATTTCCCTGTGGGAGCGAGCCTGCTCGCGAAGACGCTGGTTCAGGCAGTGAGGAGTTACAGGAAGGGCCTCTTCGCGAGCAGGCTCGCTTCCACAAGGAACGTGGGGGACAATTTCTCTGTCCATGATCTGCTCCGGATAACCATTCCTCAGCTAAGTCTTTGCTTCTGTTCATGAATCCCGGACAATCGCGCCCCTGTTTCGGCCAGGGGCGCTGCCTGTCGGATTTTTCCGACTCGTCCCGGCCGGGTGCATATGACCGGAATGCGGAGATCCGACCGGATGAATGATCAGGCCAACAGCGTTGAAGAGCGCTTTGAAACGACAGCCCCCGCCACCCTCGGCGAATGGAGTCGCCATGACACGACCTGGATGCTGGGCCTGTTTGGCACCGCCATCGGTGCCGGCACGTTGTTCCTGCCGATCAATGCCGGCCTCGGTGGTTTCTGGCCGCTGCTGATCCTGGCTGTGCTGGCGTTTCCCATGACCTTCTACGCCCATCGTGGGCTGACCCGCTTCGTGTTGTCCGGCCGTGACGGCGCGGACATTACCGAGGTCGTGGAAGAGCATTTCGGTATCAAGGCCGGCGCGTTGATCACGCTGTTGTACTTCTTCGCCATTTTTCCGATCCTGCTGATCTACAGCGTGGCGTTGACCAATACGGTGGGCAGTTTCCTGGAGCATCAGTTGCAGATCCAGCCGCCGCCCCGGGCCGTGTTGTCACTGGTGCTGATCCTCGGTCTGCTGGCAGTGGTGCGCTGCGGCGAACAAGCGATCGTCAAGGCCATGAGCCTGATGGTCTACCCGTTCATCGTGGCGCTGCTGTTCCTGGCGGTGTTCCTGATCCCGCACTGGAACGGCGGCATCCTCACCACGGCGTCCACGGTGCCTGAACCTTCGGCCCTGCTGCACACCTTGTGGCTGGCGATTCCGGTGATGGTCTTCTCGTTCAACCATTCGCCGATCATCTCGGCATTCGCGGTGGACCAGAAGCGTCGCTACGGTGCCAACGCCGAGGAACGCAGTGCCCAGATCCTGTCGCGTGCCCATGTGCTGATGGTGGTGATGGTGCTGTTCTTCGTGTTCAGTTGCGTGCTGACCCTGTCCCCGGCGCAACTGGCCGAGGCCAAGGCGCAGAACCTGTCGATCCTGTCGTACCTGGCGAACCATTTCAGCAACCCGACCATCGCCTTCGCGGCACCGCTGATTGCCTTCGTGGCGATCTCCAAGTCGTTCCTGGGGCACTACATCGGCGCCAGCGAGGGCCTCAAGGGCCTGGTCGTCAAGAGCGGCCGCCGCCCGGCACCCAAGACCCTCGATCGGCTGACCGCAGCGTTCATGCTGGTGGTGTGCTGGATCGTCGCCACCCTCAACCCGAGCATCCTCGGCATGATCGAAACCCTGGGCGGTCCGGTCATCGCGGCCATCCTGTTCCTGATGCCGATGTACGCCATCCGCAAAGTCCCGGCCATGGCCCGCTATCGTGGTCAGGCGTCGAATGTCTTTGTGGTGTCGGTGGGCTTGGTGGCGATCACTGCGTTGGTCTATTCCCTCATGGCCTGACCTGCGTTTATGTGAGAGCGAGCCTGCTCGCGAAAGCGGTCTGTCAGCTTGCATCAAATCCCAAGGCATAAAAAAAACGCCGCCCCTCGCAAGAAGGGCGGCGTTTTTTGTCGGGCGTTTTAAGCTTTACGCTTGAACGACCGGGATGTTGGCGTTGGCAGCCGCTTCACGGAACTCGGCGATCTGGTCGAAGCTCAGGTAGCGGTATACGTCCGCTGCCATGCTGTCGATCTTGCCGGCGTATTCCATGTACTCCTCGACGGTCGGCAGGCGACCCAGGATCGACGCCACGGATGCCAGCTCAGCCGAAGCCAGGTAGACATTCGCGCCGTCACCCAGACGGTTCGGGAAGTTACGGGTCGAAGTGGAGACCACGGTGGAGTTCGGTTCCACGCGTGCCTGGTTACCCATGCACAGCGAGCAGCCCGGCATTTCCATCCGTGCACCGGCCTTGCCGTAGATGCCGTAGTAGCCTTCTTCGGTGAGCTGGTGAGCGTCCATCTTGGTCGGCGGCGACAGCCACAGACGGGTTGGCAGCTGACCCTTGACCTGGTCGAGCAACTTGCCGGCAGCGCGGAAGTGACCGATGTTGGTCATGCAGGAACCGATGAACACTTCGTCGATCTTCTCGCCAGCAACGCTGGAGAGCAGGCGGGCATCGTCCGGGTCGTTCGGCGCGCAGAGCACAGGCTCCTTGACGTCGGCCAGGTCGATTTCGATGATTTCCGCGTACTCGGCGTCCTTGTCGGCTTCCAGCAGTTCCGGGTTGGCCAGCCAGGCTTCCATCGCCTGGGCACGACGCTCCAGGGTGCGGGCATCGCCGTAGCCTTCGCCGATCATCCAGCGCAGCAGGGTGATGTTGGACTTCAGGTACTCGGCAATCGATTCCTTGGACAGCTTGATGGTGCAACCTGCGGCCGAACGTTCTGCCGAGGCATCGGACAGTTCGAAAGCCTGCTCGACGGTCAGGGTTTCCAGGCCTTCGATTTCCAGGATGCGGCCGGAGAAGGCGTTTTTCTTGCCTTTCTTCTCGACAGTCAACAAGCCTTTCTGGATCGCGTAGTAAGGGATCGCATGGACCAGGTCACGCAGGGTGACGCCCGGTTGCAGCTTGCCCTTGAAACGCACCAGGATCGACTCGGGCATGTCCAGCGGCATCACGCCGGTGGCGGCGGCGAAGGCGACCAGGCCGGAACCGGCCGGGAACGAGATGCCGATCGGGAAACGGGTGTGGGAGTCACCACCGGTGCCGACGGTGTCCGGCAGCAGCATGCGGTTCAGCCAGCTGTGGATGATGCCGTCGCCCGGACGCAGGGACACGCCGCCACGGGTCATGATGAAGTCTGGCAGGGTGTGGTGGGTGGTGACGTCGATCGGCTTCGGATACGCCGCGGTGTGGCAGAAGGACTGCATCACCAGGTCGGTCGAGAAGCCCAGGCACGCCAGGTCTTTCAGTTCGTCACGGGTCATCGGACCGGTGGTGTCCTGGGAGCCTACGGTGGTCATCTTCGGCTCGCAGTAAGTGCCCGGGCGAACGCCGGTCACGCCGCAAGCCTTGCCAACCATTTTCTGCGCCAGGGTGAAGCCCTTGGTGCTTTCGGCCGGCGCTTCAGGCTTCTTGAACAGGTCCGAAGGCGGCAGGCCCAGCTCGGCGCGGGCTTTTTCGGTCAGGCCACGGCCGATGATCAGCGGAATACGACCGCCGGCACGGACTTCGTCAAGCAGGACCGGCGTCTTCATTTCGAAGGTGGTCAGGACTTCATCGGTGCCGTGCTTGCAGACTTTGCCGGCATGCGGGTACAGGTCGATCACGTCGCCCATGTGCATGTTCGACACATCGAATTCGATCGGCAGGGCGCCGGCGTCTTCCATGGTGTTGTAGAAAATCGGCGCGATCTTGCTGCCGAAGCAGAAACCACCGGCGCGCTTGTTCGGCACATACGGGACGTCGTCGCCGAAGAACCACAGCACCGAGTTGGTGGCGGATTTACGCGAGGAGCCGGTACCGACCACGTCACCGACGTAGGCGATCGGGAAACCTTGGCCACGCATCTCTTCGATCTGCTTCATCGGGCCGGTCTTGCCTTGCTCATCGGGCACGATGCCGTCGCGAGCCATTTTCAGCATGGCCAGGGCGTGCAGCGGGATGTCCGGGCGGGACCAGGCGTCAGGGGCAGGGGACAGGTCGTCGGTGTTGGTTTCGCCGGTGACCTTGAAGACCCGCAGGCTGATCTTGTCGGCCAGCACCGGGCGGTTCTTGAACCACTCGCCATCGGCCCAGGATTGCAGGACGGCCTTGGCGTGGACGTTGCCGTTCTTGGCTTTTTCCGCCACATCGTGGAAGGCATCGAACATCAGCAGCGTGTGCTTGAGTTCTTCGGCGGCGACCGGGGCCAGTTCGGCGTCGTCCAGCAGGTCTACCAGGGTCACGATGTTGTAGCCGCCCTGCATGGTGCCGAGCAGTTCTACAGCGCGCTTCTTGTCGATCAGAGGGGATTGGGCTTCGCCCTTGGCCAGGGCGGACAGGAAACCGGCCTTGACGTAGGCGGCTTCGTCGACTCCAGGCGGAACGCGATTGGTGATCAGGTCAACGAGGAAAGCTTCTTCGCCAGCCGGGGGATTCTTCAGCAGCTCGATCAGGCCTGCGGTTTGTTCGGCGTTAAGCGGCTGGGGAACGATACCCAGTGCTGCGCGCTCTTCGATATGTTTGCGGTAGGCTTCAAGCACAGTTATTACCCTCATCAGTGGTCCCAAATGGGTGTCCGGGACGCTCATCCAGAAACTCACGGCACTCATGCGCGTCAGGGGCTTTTTGGGCCTCCACGCCAGAATTGCCGGAGTTCCTCACAGAAGCTGCTTTCAAAGTTTTACGCCTGCAGAACGGGAGCTGATGAGGGTTGGCGTTGGGCTTTCCCCGCTGGAAAGACCCTTCGCCAACACCGCTCTGAAGGAACGACTGTGCTCGTGACGCTTTGAAAACAGCTTCTAACGGACATTGGCGCCTTAAAAGGCTGGCTGATTCTACGGGAAAAAAAAATTAAAGGTAAGTTGAGCCTGGAAGTTTGAGGGGTGATCAATCTTAGACAAAGGGCTAACATGCCGGCCTGTCCTGTTTTTGCGTGTGCGTTGCCTTATGCCCAACCAGCTCATCAAGACCCCCTGCGTCGGCCTCTGTTCCACTGTCTACGGTGACCTGGTGTGCCGTGGCTGCAAGCGGTTCCACCATGAAGTGATTCACTGGAACGGCTACAACGAAGAGGAGAAGCGCGCGGTGTGGTTGCGGCTCGAGCAGCTGCTGGTGCAGGTGATGGTGGCCAAGCTGGAGGTGTTCGACCCGCAGCTGCTGCGCCAGCAACTGGAATCGCGCAAGATCCGCTTCGTGCCGCACCAGTCGGAATATTGCTGGGCCTATCAGTTGATCGCCCGGGGCGCACGGGTGATCAATAACCTGGAAGCGTACGGCATGGTGCTGCTGCCGGAATTTCGCGACTGGGAACTGCCCGACCTGCGCGATGCCATTGATCGGGAATTTTTCCTCCTGTCCGAAGCGCATTACCAGCGCTACATCGCGCCGGGGTTTCTCAAGGACGCGATCGGCGGCTAATGGCGGGTGCTTTTGTGGCGAGGGGATTTATCCCCGCTGGGGCGCGAAGCGGCCCTGAAACAGGCTCCGCTGCCCATCACGTGGAATGCCTTCGCTGCTATTGGGCCTGCTTCGCAGTCCAGCGGGGATAAATCCCCTCGCCACGACTTTGTTTATTCTTTTGCCGCCATCTCCACCAGATGGTCCTCCACCTCCTGCGGCTTGAGCACCAGCACATCGCTTTCCAGCGTATCGAGCACGGCTTCGGCGGTGTTGCCGATCAGCACCCCTGACAAACCCGAGCGGGCCACGGTGCCGATCACGGTGACAGCGGCCTGGAGCTTGTGGGCCATGTATGGAATCAAGACATCCGCCGGGCCTTCCTGGATATGCAGGTGCTCGTCATCAATGTCGAATTCGGCCTGGAACGCCCGGCATTGCTCACGGTAGCGCGCCTCGATGGTTTCCTTGAGCTGGTAGGTCGGGTCGGCGGACGAGAGCATCGGCGACGGGTGGGCGCTGATGACATGCAGGTGCGCCTTGGCGAGGAGGGCGATGTCGTAGCCATGGTCGATAATCGTCGAGTGCAAGTGGCGGTGCTCGCCATCGGCATTGCCCACGTCGACCGCGGCCAGGATCACCCGGTCTTTCCAGGACCCCGACGTCTTGACCAGCAGCACCGGGGTCGGGCAATGGCGCAGCAGTTTCCAGTCGGCCGGGGTCAGCAGGGCTTTTTTCAAGGGGCTGTCGGGGAAGTGCTGCTTGATGACCAAGCCACAGCCTTCGGCCTGCTGCACATCGATGATGGTTTCGTAGAGACTTTCGTTCCACGCCTGCTCGGTGGTCACGCTGTAGCCGTCGGCCGCCAGTGCGGCCTTCAGGACGCTGAGCATCCCGGCATGGTCATGGTGTTTGTCGCAGACCAGCAAGTGCAAATGGGCCTGGGTCACGCCGGCGATCAGTTTGGCGCGCTTGAGTGCCAGGCTTTCCGAATGTTCGGGTTCGATGACCACGAGGATGCTGCGAATGGCTTGCATGATCGGCGTCTCCAGCAATGAAAAGGCACGGCGTTGCTCAACTATAGTTGTTCTGGATGGCTCGTCGACTTGATGCATATCAACGCCGGTGGCTGGTGGTCTGGGGGCAGGCCGGTATAATCGGCGCCCTTCGCTCGACTACCTTTGCCCGTGAGTCTCATGATCCTTCCCGAAATCCACGAATTCCTCGGCTGCCGCACCCCCGATGCCTGGGTCCAGGCGGCGCTGGCCGACCAGGAAACGTTGCTGATCGACCACAAGAACTGTGAATTCAAGGCCGCCAGCACGGCCTTGAGTCTGATCGCCAAATATCACTCCCATGTCGACCTGATCAATATGATGTCGCGCCTGGCCCGGGAAGAACTGGTGCATCACGAGCAGGTCATGCGCCTGATGAAAAAACGCAAGGTCGCCCTGCGCCAGCTCTCCGCCGGGCGCTACGCTTCGGGCCTGCGTAAAGTGGTGCGCAGCCACGAACCGGTGAAACTGGTGGACACCCTGGTGGTCGGCGCTTTTATCGAAGCCCGCAGTTGTGAGCGTTTCGAGGCCCTCGTGCCGCATCTGGACGAGGAGCTGGGCAAGTTCTATTTCGGCCTGCTGAAAAGCGAGGCCCGACATTTTCAGGGTTACCTGAAACTGGCCTACCAGTATGGCGACGCCAAGGATATTGCCCAGGTCATTGAGAGGGTCCGCGAGGCGGAGCGCGAGTTGATCGAATCAGTGGACGTGGAGTTTCGGTTTCATAGTGGTGTGCCTGCGCTTTAGGAACCGTGGTGTTCATGACGGCGCCATCGCGAGCAAGCTCGCTCCCACATTGGACTCTCTTTGAACACAAATCCTGAGTCCATCCCGAATCCCCTGTGGGAGCGAGCTTGCTCGCGATAGGGCCCAAAGCCGCGCTGCATCTCAAAGGGTCAAACCCAGGCGTTCATGCCATCGGGCAATCGATTCTTCGGGATACACGTCGAACTGCTGGTCGCCCGAGCGCGCCTCGACCTCGACCCATGGCGCCTTGGAGCCCAGCATCAGATGGGTGCGTTCTGGCGGCACCGGCAGCGGCGTGTCGATGGCTGAGGCGAAAGGGTGGATCAATTCCGGCCATTCAGGGCTGAACAACCATAATCCCGAGCCGCACAGCGAGCAGAAATGCCGCTCGGCGCTGCTGCGATGGGCGCGTTTGTCGCCCTCGTCCTTGAGCCGCGCATGGTAGATCGAGATGTGCTTGCGACCCTGCACCTTCAGGCTCGTGGCGTCTCCCCCCAGGTTGATCGCAAAACCGCCGCCGCCCTGGGTCTTGCGGCAGATCGAGCAGTAGCAACGTTGGTAAGGGTAGGGGTGACTGCTGTCCAGGCTGAACGATACGGCGCCGCAGTGGCAGGATCCTTCGAGGTGCATGGGAACCTCCGGTGGATTGGAAATGGTTCAGTACAGCCTAGACGGTCGGCGTTTTTTGCCGGTTGAATTTATGTTGAATGTGCGGACGCCTTCGTGAGCAGGCTCGCTCCCACATTGGAATCGGGAAGTCCACAAATCCCCTGTGGGAGCGAGCCTGCTCGCGAAGGCGTTGGTACAGCCAGCACTACTTGGGCACCCGCCACAGGTACCACGCCGCCACCGTCCGATAAGGGCTCCAGGCCCGGCCGATTTCGCTCATCTGTCTGGAGCTCGGTTGGGTTTCCAGCACTTTGAGCCGCCGATAACCCTCGCGAACCCCAAAATCATCCGCAGGCAGGATATCCAGCCGTTCCAGGCTATAGATCAACAGCATCTCCACGGTCCAGCGTCCGACGCCGCGCAGGGTGACCAGGCGCTTGATCAGTGCTTCATCGTCCATGGCCTGCGCCGTGGCGTAATCCGGCACGATGCCGTCCAGCGTGGCCTGGGCGATACCCTGGAGAGTGGCGATCTTGCTGGCTGAAAATCCACAACCGCGCAATTGCGCTGCATCAGTTGCCAGTATCTGCTCAGGCCCGGGAAACGTCCTCGATGGGTACAGCCCGAGCAGCCGGCCAATGATCGCATCCCCGGCCTTGGCGTGCAGTTGCTGATAGGCAATCGCCCGCATCAGCGCCTCATACGGATCCCGGGCCGGTTTGGGTTGCAGAAGGCAAGGACCGATCGACTCGATATGGCGCCGCCAGTCTTCGTCCAGGCCTGCCAGGAAAGTGCTCGCTTGCTGATAAGGCGCCGCCATCAGTCAAAACGCCAAAGGCAACGAAACCTGCACCGCGGCTCGCTCCAACCGTAATAGAAACGCCTTGCGCGGCTGACCGCCGCCATAGCCGGTCAAGGAGCCATCCGCCCCAATCACCCGGTGACAAGGGATGACGATGGCCAGGCGGTTCTGTCCATTGGCCAGGCCCACGGCGCGGCTGGCGCCAGGGCTGCCCAGTATGTTGGCGACGGCGCCGTAGCTGCGGGTTTCGCCGTAGGGGATTTTCTGCAGCTCGGCCCAGACCCTGGCCGCGAAGGCGCTGCCAGGCATGTGCAACGGGACGTTGAAAACCGTGAGCTTGCCGGCGAAATAGTCGGCCAGCTCGCTTTCGATCTGTTGCAGATGCGCATTGTGGCCCGGCGCAACCGTGTAGCCGTAGCGTTGCTGCAGTTCCTCCAGCTCCCTGGTCAAGGCCGGGCGATCGAGAAACTCCAGCAATACCAGGCCGCGACGTTCGGCCATGGCCAGCATCGGCCCCAATGGCGTGGTCAGGCGAGTAAACAGCAAGGGTTCGCTGAGGCCGGCGCGGCCCGGCGTGATGTGGAAGGATTTGACGAAGGCATCACGAAACCCGCTCAGCGATTCATAGCCGGAGTCGAACGCGGCGTTATCGATCGAGGCGCCTTCCTTGATTCCGCCCAGGGCGATGCCCAGGCGCCGCGTGCGCAGGTAGGCGTGGAAGGTCATGCCGAAATGCTGTTTGAACCAGCGGCGCAGTTTCAGCGGTTCGATGCCTTGTTCCAGCAGCAGGGCGTCGGTCCAGCGCAGGTCTGGTTCGGCGTCGACGGCTTTGAGCAATGCCTGGATCCAGTCCGGGGCAATGGCGGCGGCATCCAGCGGCTTGCAACGCAGGCAGGCCCGATAACCGGCGGACATCGCCTCGTCGGCGTGGGCAAAGAACTCGACGTTCTCCGGCTTTGGCTTGCGTGCCGTGCAGCTGGGGCGACAGAAAATACCGGTGGTCTTGACCGCGGTGAAGAACACCCCTTCGTAGGTGGTGTCTCGTTCAAGCATGGCGCGGACCATCTCGGCGTGAGGCGGAAGCAGCAAGTGATGTAGGTTCATGGGCAGAGCATAGAACCGTGGCCGGGACGACTCCACCGAAAAATCGACAATGAATTCATGATCATTTGGTCGGATGCCCGCGAACAAAAATTGAACCTTCAAGTCTTAGAGGTTCACCCGCTGTTTTTGTCTTTCGGAGACATCATGTCCAAACACAAGAAATCCCTCATCGCCGTAGCTGTCTGTGCCTTGGCGTTCGGCGCCTCGGCTTTGTTGCCTGCCGACCTGTCACCTATCGGTTCGAGCTATGCCGCGGGCGGTGGCAACGGCGGTGGCGGCGGTAATGGGGGCGGTGGCGGCAATGGCGGAGGAAATGGCGGCGGGCACGGTGGCGGCGTGGGCGGCGGGCAAGGCAATGGCAACGGTGGCAAGTCCAGCGACTCCAGCGGCCACGGCAAAGGACTGGCCAGTGATCACGCCGGTACTCGGACTCGCGATCATGGCCTGAGCGGTAAGCACACCGGCACCACCCGCACCGATCGCGCCAGCAAGGCGTCGGCGACGTCCGCCATTGCCAAGGACCGTGATACTCGCGGCTTGACCAAGGCCTCGGCGATTTCCGCCGCTACGCCGGGCACCCATAACACCAAGGGCTTGAGCAACGCGACCCGTTCATCGATGAAGAACGACCGCTGATTGCTTGAATGAAATCGCGAGGCCTGTTTCCAGGCCTCGCGATTTTTTTCGTCTGCCGTTCAGTCCTGTTCGACGAGTCAGTACTTCCAGAACACCGGCGTGAACAGCACCAGCACCGTCAGGATTTCCAGCCGTCCCAGCAGCATGCCGATGGTCAGCAGCCATTTTGCCGCATCCGGCAAGGTCGAGAAGTTGCCGGCCGGGCCGATGATGTTGCCCAAGCCCGGACCCACGTTGCAGACGGCAGTGGCGGCACCGGTCAAGGCGGTCGTCCAGTCCAGGCCGATCAGGGCCAGACCCAGGGCGATGGCGCCGATCGTGATGGTGAAGAAGAACGAGAACGTCAGCAGCGAACGAACGATTTCCTCGTCGATGGGATGGTTGTTGTATTTCTTCTGGATCACCGCCCGGGGATGGATCAGCTGCTTCAAACTGCCCATCAGCAGCACCCTGGCGACTTGAAAGCGAAAAATCTTCAAGCCCCCGGCCGTTGATCCCGAACAGCCGCCGACGAACGTCAGGTAAAAGAACAGCAACAGGGCAAAGCTGCCCCACAGCGTGTAGTCACCCAGCGCCACGCCAGTGGTCGTGACGACAGAGGTAACGTTGACCGCCACGATGCGGACCGCGTCCCACCACGCGTGATCGCTGTTAAGGCTCAGCCAGGTACCCACCAGCAGCCATGTAACGACCAGGAAGCCGATGAAGCCCCTGACTTGCTGGTCCTTGAGCAGGGCGCGCCGATGGCCCCGCAATGTCGCGACATACAGCGTGAAGGGCAGCGATCCGGCCATCATGACGACCACTGACACCCAATGAACCGCCGGTTGGGGCCAGTGCGCCAGGGACGCATCGGAGGTGGAAAAGCCTCCGGTGGAAATCAGCGACATCGCATGGTTGATCGCTTCGAAAGGCGTCATCCCCGCAAGCCACAGCCCCAACGTCGAGAGAGCGGTCAAGCCGATGTAGATCCACAGGATGTAATTGGCCGCGACGTGAGAGCGCGGCGTGACTTTCTCCGACCAGTCCGAAGATTCGGTCTGGAACAGCCGCATGCCGCCGACCCGCAGCAGCGGCAGGACCGCCACGGCCATGCCGATAAAGCCGATTCCGCCGAGCCAGTGCAGCATCGACCGCCAGATCAACAGGCCGGGCGATGCGCTATCCAACCCGGTCAGGATGGTCGAGCCGGTGGTGGTGATGCCTGACATGGTCTCGAAAAATGCATCGGTGTAGCTGATGTGCTGGATGAACACCATCGGCAGGGCGGCGAATGCGCAGACAATTACCCAACTGGCGGTGGTGAGCAGGTACATTTCCCTGGGGCGCATCTGGACGTGGTCCGGCCTTCCACGGGCCACCAGTGCCACACCGCACACGAAGGTGATCAGGCTCGACCATAGAAATGCCGACAAGTCATCGTTGCGCTCGTAGAACATCAGCGTAAACAGCGGAATCGCCATGCTGATCGCAAGGGTGATCAGGAAAATCCCGAGGATGAAACCGATGAGACGCAGAACCGCTATAGACATGGATGACGCCTGATTCAAAGAGCTGCCCAGTATCGATTTGGTGAATCGCTTGCCGCGTAAAATTTGCGTAAAAAAATGAAGCGGAAGTGCTCGACGACAAAGGCAGTTTTCTTCAATACCCGAGCAGGCGGCCCCTTTACCTTGGGGCCTCTTTCCTGAACTGAAGAAGATATGTGATGAGCTTGATATTTTCCATGGCCACCTTTGCCCTGGTGGCTTCCATTACTCCGGGCCCGGTCAATATCGTCGCCCTCAGCTCCGGTGCCCGATATGGATTTCGCGCAACCTTGCGCCATGTCGCCGGCGCCACCCTCGGGTTCGTCCTGCTGCTGGTCTTGATGGGATTGGGGTTGCATGAAGTATTGCAGCGCTGGCCTGGGCTCACGCGTGTGGTGCAACTGGCTGGCGTGGCGTTCCTGTTGTACATGGCCTGGAAACTGGCGGTGGACAACGGCGAGCTGGGTGACCGGGACGAGGGGCGCGCGCCTTCGATGTTCCATGGTGCGTTGATGCAGTGGCTCAACCCCAAGGCGTGGCTGGCTTGCGTGGCGGGGATGGGCGCCTTCGTGGCCGACGGCGAGGCGCGGCTGGTGTGGCAGTTTGCGGCGATCTACCTGGTCATCTGCTACGTCTCGGTGGGTTGCTGGGCCTATGCGGGCAGCTTTCTGCGCACGTGGCTGGGTAACCCGGCGACCATGCGCCTGTTCAATCGATTGATGGCGGCGTTGTTGGTGGCGAGCGCGGTGTATCTGTTGTTGCCTTGAGTCTGATGAGGTGTCCAACTGGCAGAGCTTTTGTGGCGAGGGAGCTTGCTCCCGCTCGACTGCGCAGCAGTCGCCAGGTTTTGGGGCTACTGCGTAGCCCAGCGGGAGCAAGCTCCCTCGCCACGGAGTCAAGTGGCTATATCAGCCGCGATACTGCCCGGGGGTAGCCGCCAGGTGTTGCTTGAACGCCCGTTGGAAGTGCGCCTGATCGGCAAACCCGCTGTCCAGCGCCACATCGGCAATCAGCTTGCCCTCGCGCAGTTGACGGCGGGCGAACTGGATGCGCCGGTTGATCAGGAAGGCATGCGGTGTCATGCCGTAGTGGCGCTTGAAAGCCCGGCTCAAATAGGATGGCGAAAGCTGCGCGAAGGCGCAGATATCCTCGAGCTTGAGGGCTTCGGTGCAATGGTCGTGAATGAACTGCGCCGCCCGCATCAGCGCCGGGTGGCTGCCACGCTCCGGGCGTCCGGCCGGGTTGAGTCGATGCTGGAGATCGGTGAAAAACACTTCGGCGGCGACTTGCTTGCCACTGGTATCGATATGTTCAGCCACCAGCGTTTCGTAGAGCCCGCACAGGCCGGAGAAAAGCGCGACATCACGGCTATGGGTTGTGCCGAATGCCTGGAAGTCCAGCGAGGGGTCAAAGCCGATACGGCGTTGCAGATCCCGCAGCCATTGGGTCTCGACATACAGCATCACATAAGACCAGGGCTGATCGTCGATCGGATTGCAAGCATGGACGTCGCCGGGATTCATCAGCACTACCGTGCCGCTCTGGACCTGGAACCGCGATTGTTCGTGCAGGTAGGTGCTGCGTCCGGCGGTGATCGCGCCGATGGAAAAGTGATCATGGGAATGCCGCGAATAACAGACCTTGCGGCCATCGGCGATGGCCCGGGCCTCGATGAAAGGCAGCGCCGCGTCGCGCCAGAAGCGTGGGGCGGCGTCGTGGTTGGCGGGCTTCATCAGGCAATGTCCTGTTTTATTGGCTGTGCCTGAGTGTATGCGTCCGTGCCGGAAAATGCCCGTTCGAGTTTGCTCCGGTCTGGGCTAGACTCTGATGAGTTCCGCCAACGGAGTTACCGATGCTTGCGCCAGGCAAACCTGACAACGAAGCCGTTCGCCTCAAACAATTGCAGTCGCTCAAGCTGCTCGATACCCCACCCGAGGAGCGGTTTGACCGCCTGACCCGTCTTGCCCGGCGTCTGTTCAACGTGCCGATCGCCCTGGTGTCGCTGGTGGACGCCAATCGGCAATGGTTCAAGTCAAGCGCCGGCCTGGAAGCCAGTGAGACCCCGCGCGAGGTATCCTTCTGCGGGCATGCGATCTTGCAGGACGAGATCCTGGAGATTTGCGACGCGGAACAGGACGTGCGGTTCCACGATAATCCGTTGGTCAAGGGCCAACCTGGCATCCGCTTCTATGCCGGGCATCCGCTGGGGCTGGATGATGGCAGCAAGATGGGCACCCTGTGCTTGTTGGACACCCGGCCGCGCACCCTCAACGACGAAGAACGCGAGCTGCTGCGCGATCTGGCGAGCATGGCCGAGCAGGAGCTGGTCGCCGTGCAGATGGCCAGCATGGATGAACTGACGCTGCTGTCCAATCGGCGCGGCTTCATGACGCTGGCCCAGCACGCGCTGAGTGTCTGCAGCCGTCTTTCGCGGCCGGCGACACTGCTGTTTTTCGATCTCAACGACTTCAAGCCGATCAACGATCGCTTCGGGCATGCCGAGGGTGACGGCGCGCTCAAGACGTTCGCCGACGTATTGCGCATTGCCTTTCGTGAAAGCGACGTGATCGGTCGCATGGGCGGAGACGAGTTCGTCGCCTTGCTCACCGGCGCCTCCCATGTCGAGACGACGGCGATCATGGCACGGCTCAGGGAAATGCTCGACGAGCGCAACATAACGTTGCAGCGCGGCTATGACATCGATTTCAGCGTGGGCCAGATCGAATACGACCCCGAGCGGCATGAGTCGATCGACAGCCTGCTGGCAGAGGCGGATGCGGCGATGTATGCGCAGAAGCAGGGGCGGCGCAATAGCCCAAACTGATTGAGCTGCCCCCCGACATCACCCTCAACTGACCCACCGTCTTCGCGAGCAAGCTCGCTCCCACACGGTCTCGAGTTGTGCCTGACACTCCGGATGGCGCAGAACCACTGTGGGAGCGGGCTTGCCCGCGAAGAGGCCAGCCCATCCAGCATCCCCGTCGACTGATCCACCGCTTTCGTGAGCAAGCCCACTCCCACAGGATTTTGTGTTGTGCCTGGATGCTCCTAGTGGCGCAGCTCCATTGTGGGAGCGAGCTTGCTCGCGAAGAGGCCAGCCCATTCAGCATCCCCGTCGACTGATGCACCGCTATCGCGAGCAAGCTCGCTCCCACACGGTTTCGAGTTGTGCCTGACACTCAGGATGGCGCAGACCCACTGTGGGAGCGAGCCTGCTCGCGAAGAGGCCAGCCCATTCAGCATCCCTGTCGACTGAAACACCGCCTTCGCGAGCAAGCTCGCTCCCACAGGATTTTGTGTTTTGCCTGACACTCCGGATGGCGCAGAACCACTGTGGGAGCGAGCCTGCTCGCGAAGAGGCCAGTACATTCAGCATCCCTGTCGACTGGAAACACCGCCATCGCGAGCAGGCTCGCTCCCACACGGTCTCGAGTTGTGCCTGACACTCCGGATGGCGCAGAACCACTGTGGGAGCGAGCTTGCTCGCGAAGAGGCCAGCCCATTCAGCATCTCTGTCGACTGAAACACCGGCATCACGAGCAGAAACATCACGCTTCAAATAACCGGTCAGGTAATCCGTAACACTTCAGGTAGCCTGGCGTTTACCGGGACTGCCAAGGCAATTACCGGCGAGCTTCCGATCAATTTTTCAAGGTGACCCACCATGATACGCAGCGAGAAAAGACTGGGCGCCGCTATCCTTTGCCTATTGGCGGCCTGTGCACTGCTGTTTTTCTTTCCCGCAGACAGCGTGGTGGAGAATCCCGCAGATCTCAACGACACACGGGGTGTGCCCGCTGTTTCGATCTACCTGGTCTTGCTGATCATATTGGCTTCGGCATCATTGGCCCTGACCGGAATAGGCAGTATCGCCCAGCGGTTTCTCAGGCGCCGGTCTTTCAGACTGCGTATCAGCGTGTATGCGCTTGCCAATATTCCCCTTGTTTTAACGTCGCTCCTGGGGGTGTTGGTCTCCTTGGCCTACCTGTATGACGCCGTGTCCGGATTAATAGCGGCGTTGTTGTTCCTGCTCGCCTTTGCCTTCGTGTTGTTGGCCATCCCCCCAAAGCCGCAATAAAAAACGCCGCTTGGCCTTTCCAGGGCAAGCGGCGTTTTATTGCAACGTGAAGATTTACTCTTCGATGTTGCCCATGGCGGTGGTGTTGAAGCCGCCATCCACGTACATGATTTCACCGCTGATGCCCGACGCGAGGTCCGAGCACAGGAAGGCGCCGGCGTTGCCGACTTCTTCGATGGTGACGTTGCGACGCAGCGGGGTTTGCGCTTCGTTGGCGGCCAGCATCTTGCGGAAGTTCTTGATGCCGGAAGCGGCGAGGGTGCGGATCGGGCCGGCCGATACGCAGTTCACGCGGGTGCCGTCCGGGCCCAGGGAGCCGGCCAGGTAGCGAACGCCAGCTTCCAGGGAGGCCTTGGCCATGCCCATGACGTTGTAGTTCGGCATGGTGCGCTCGGCGCCCAGGTACGACAGGGTCAGCAGGCTGCCGTTGCGGCCTTTCATCATCTCGCGACCGGCCTTGGCCAGGGCCACGAAGCTGTAGGCGCTGATGTCGTGGGCAATGCGGAAACCTTCACGGGTGGTGGCTTCGGTGAAATCGCCATCCAGTTGGTCGCCCGGGGCGAAGCCCACGGAGTGCACGATGCAGTCCAGGCCATCCCACTTCTTGCTCAGTTCTTCGAAGACCTTGGCGATTTCTTCATCGCTGGCCACGTCGCACGGGAAGCACAGCTCAGGGCTCGAACCCCAGCCTTGCGCGAACTCTTCGACACGACCCTTGAGTTTGTCGTTCTGATAAGTGAAGGCAAGCTCAGCGCCCTCGCGATGCATGGCGGCAGCGATGCCGGATGCGATGGACAGCTTGCTGGCGACACCGACGATCAGTACGCGCTTACCGGCGAGAAAACCCATGTGTTGCTCCTCTTTCAGGTTATTCGGCAGTTGTCGGGGCCAGGAAAGCGGCCTCCAGCAACTGCTGTGTATAGGGGTGTTGCGGCGCGGCGAATATGCTGCGGGCATCACCTTGTTCGACCACTTGGCCATGCTTGACCACCATCAACTGGTGGCTCAGCGCTTTGACGACAGCCAGGTCATGGCTGATAAACAGGTACGTCAGGTTGTACTTGGTTTGCAATGACCGCAACAGCTCCACCACCTGGCGTTGCACGGTACGGTCCAGGGCCGACGTTGGTTCGTCCAGCAGAATCAACGCCGGCTTGAGCACCAGGGCCCGGGCAATGGCGATGCGCTGCCGTTGCCCTCCGGAAAATTCGTGGGGGTAGCGGTTCCGGGTTTCCGGGTCCAGGCCTACCTCCTTCAATGCCGCGATTATCGCTTGTTCCTGTTCGGCTTCGGTGCCGATCTTGTGAATCCGCAGTCCTTCGCCGACGATCTGGCTCACACACATCCGCGGGCTCAGGCTGCCAAACGGGTCCTGAAACACCACTTGCATCTCCCGGCGCAACGGCCGGACTTGCTGTTGCGACAGGCTATCGAGCTGCTTGCCCTCGAAGCGGATCCCGCCCTGGCTGCCGATCAACCGCAAGATCGCCAGCCCCAGCGTGGACTTGCCGGAACCGCTCTCGCCGACGATGCCCAGGGTCTGGCCCTGGGGCAGGCTGAAGCGGATTCCGTCCACCGCCTTGATGTAATCCGTCGTGCGCTTGAACAGGCCTTTCTTGATCGGGAACCAGACTTTCAGGTCCTCGACCTCCAGCAGCGGCGGGCCGACCACGTTGGTCGCCGGGTTGCCGCTGGGCTCGGCGGCCAGCAATTCCCGAGTGTACGGATGTTGCGGCGCGCGGAACAACTCTGCGCACGATGCCTGTTCGACGATGCAACCGCGCTGCATGACACATACGCGATGCGCAATTCTTCGCACCAGGTTCAAATCGTGGCTGATCAGCAGCAGCGACATGCCCAGGCGCGCCTGCAAATCCTTGAGCAGATCGAGGATTTTCAGCTGCACGGTGACGTCCAGCGCGGTGGTCGGTTCGTCGGCTATCAGCAGTTCCGGCTCGTTGGCCAGGGCCATCGCGATCATCACCCGCTGACGCTGGCCACCGGACAGTTCGTGGGGCAACGCCTTGAGCCGTTTGTGCGGTTCGGGGATGCCGACCAGTTCCAGCAGCTCAAGGGAGCGACGGGTGGCGACCTTGCCGGTCAGGCCCTTGTGGATGCCGAGCACTTCATTGAGCTGTTTTTCAATGCAGTGCAGCGGGTTCAGGGAAGTCATCGGCTCCTGGAAAATCATCGCGATCCGGTTGCCACGGATATGGCGGATGGTCTTTTCCTTGAGGCCCAGCAGATTCTGGCCGGCGTACTGGATGGTCCCGGTCGGGTGGTGGGCCAGCGGGTAGGGCAGCAAGCGCAGGATCGAATGGGCCGTCACCGACTTGCCCGAGCCGCTTTCACCCACCAGCGCGAGGGTTTCGCCGCGCTTGATGTCGAAGCTGACGCCCTCGACCACGCGCTGGCGGCGTTCGCCAACGATGAATTCCACCGCCAGGTCGCGTACTTCGATCAGATTGTCCTGGTTCATTTCACTTCCTCGGATCGAAGGCATCGCGAGCGGACTCGCCGATGAACACCAACAGGCTCAGCATGATCGCCAGCACGGCGAATGCGCTGATGCCCAGCCAGGGCGCCTGCAGATTGGACTTGCCCTGGGCCACCAGCTCGCCGAGGGATGGTGCTCCGGCCGGCAGGCCGAAACCGAGAAAATCCAGGGCGGTGAGGGTGCCGATGGCGCCGGTGAGGATGAACGGCATGAAGGTCATGGTCGAGACCATGGCGTTGGGCAGGATGTGGCGGAACATGATCGCGCCATTTTGCATGCCCAGCGCTCGCGCGGCGCGCACGTATTCGAGGTTGCGCCCGCGCAGGAACTCGGCGCGCACCACATCCACCAGGCTCATCCAGGAAAACAGCAGCATGATGCCCAGCAGCCACCAGAAGTTCGGCTGGACGAAGCTGGCGAGGATGATCAGCAGGTAGAGTACCGGCAGCCCGGACCAGATTTCCAGGAAGCGCTGGCCGGCCAGGTCTACCCAGCCGCCATAGAAGCCCTGCAACGCACCGGCGATCACCCCGATGATCGAGCTGAGCACCGTCAGCGTGAGCGCGAACAGCACCGAGATGCGAAAGCCATAGATGACCCGCGCCAGCACGTCGCGGCCCTGGTCATCGGTGCCCAGCCAGTTCACCGACGAGGGCGGTGCCGGGGCCGGGACCTTCAAGTCGTAATTGATGCTCTGGTAGCTGAATGGAATCGGTGCCCACACGACCCAGGCGTCCTTGGCGGCGAGCAACTCGCGGATATACGGGCTCTTGTAGTTGGCCTCCAACGGGAATTCGCCGCCGAACGTCGTTTCCGGGTAACGCTTCAGGGCCGGGAAGTACCAGCCGCCGTCGTAGTGCACCACCAGCGGCTTGTCGTTGGCAATAAGCTCGGCGCCCAGGCTGAGCACGAACAAGAACAGAAACAGCCACAACGACCACCAGCCACGCTTGTTGGCCTTGAACAGTTCGAAACGGCGCCGATTGAGAGGGGAGAGGTTCATCTCAATGCTCCCGGCTTTCGAAGTCGATACGCGGATCGACGAAGGTATAGGTCAGGTCGCCGATCAGTTTCACTACCAGCCCCAGCAGGGTAAAGATGAACAGTGTGCCGAAGACCACCGGGTAATCACGGTTGATGGCGGCTTCGAAGCTCATCAAGCCAAGGCCGTCGAGGGAGAAGATCACTTCCACCAGCAGCGAGCCGGTAAAGAAGATCCCGATGAACGCCGAAGGGAAACCGGCAATCACCAGCAGCATGGCGTTGCGAAATACATGCCCGTAGAGCACCCGGTTGCGCGTCAGCCCCTTGGCCTTGGCGGTGACCACGTACTGCTTGTTGATTTCATCGAGGAAACTGTTCTTGGTCAGCAGCGTCATGGTGGCGAAGTTACCGATCACCAGGGCGGTGACAGGCAAGGCCAGGTGCCAGAAGTAATCGAGGATCTTGCCGCCCAGGCTCAGCTCCTCGAAATTGTTCGACGTCAGGCCCCTTAACGGAAACCAGTCGAAATAGCTGCCGCCAGCAAACACCACGATCAGCAGGATGGCGAACAGGAACGACGGGATCGCATAACCGACGATGATCGCCGAGCTGGTCCACACGTCGAAATGGCTGCCGTGCCGCGTGGCCTTGGCAATCCCCAGCGGGATCGACACCAGGTACATGATCAGCGTGCTCCACAGCCCGAGGGAGATCGACACCGGCATTTTTTCCTTGATCAGGTCGATGACCTTGGCGTCGCGGAAAAAGCTGTCGCCAAAGTCCAGGCGGGCGTAGTTCTTGATCATGATCCACAGGCGTTCGGGGGCCGACTTGTCGAACCCGTACATGCGCTCGATTTCCTTGACCAGTGCCGGATCCAGGCCTTGGGCGCCCCGGTAGGAGGAGCCGGCCACCGACACTTCGGCACCGCCGCCGGCGATGCGGCTGGTAGCGCCTTCGAAACCTTCGAGTTTGGCGATCATCTGTTCCACCGGCCCACCGGGCGCGGCCTGGATGATCACGAAGTTGATCAGCAGGATGCCGAACAGGGTCGGGATGATGAGCAGCAGGCGCCGAAAAATATAAGCCAGCATCGGGTTACTCCACGCTCACAGGGGCGGCGACTTGCTGCTCGATCACTTGTTTTTCCACTTCTTCGGCCGGCTTGATGTCCGGTTTGACCCACCACGTGGTAGTGCCGATGTCGTAGGTCGGCGTGATTTCAGGGTGACCGATGTGGTTCCAGTAGGCCACGCGCCAGGTCTTGATGTGCCAGTTGGGGATCACGTAGTAGCCCCACTGCAGCACCCGGTCCAGCGCCCGGGCATGGGCTACCAGGCTTTTGCGCGAATCGGCGTTGATCAACTGTTCCACCAACCGGTCGACGGCCGGGTCCTTCAGGCCCATGGTATTGCGGCTGCCAGGCTTGTCCGCGGCAGCCGACATCCAGAACTCGCGCTGCTCGTTACCCGGCGAGCTGGACTGCGGGAAGCTGCCCACCACCAGATCGAAGTCCCGGGAGCGCACGCGGTTGATGTACTGGGACACGTCGACGCGGCGAATCACCAGCTCGATGCCGAGGTCGCTCAGGTTGCGCTTGAAGGGCAGCAGCACCCGCTCGAATTCGGTCTGGGCCAGGAGGAATTCCAGCACCACCGGTTTGCCTTGGGCGTCGACCATCTTGTCGTCGACGATGCGCCAGCCGGCCTCTTGCAGCAATTGATAGGCCTTGCGCTGCTGGTCGCGGATCATGCCGCTGCCGTCGCAGACCGTCGGCTGGAAGGTTTCGCTGAAAACCTGTTCCGGAATCTTGCCGCGCAGCGGTTCGAGAATCTTCAATTCGTCTTCGCCGGGCAGGCCGGTCGCGGCCATTTCCGAGTTCTCGAAATAGCTGCGGGTGCGGGCGTAGGCACCGTGGAACAACTGCTTGTTGGTCCATTCGAAGTCCAGCAACAGGCTCAACGCCTGGCGCACCCGCACGTCCTGGAAGACCGGGCGGCGCAGGTTGTAGACAAAACCCTGCATGCCGGTGGGGTTGCCGTTGGGGATCTGTTCCTTGATCAGGCGGCCTTCGCTGACGGCGGGAATGTTGTAGGCGTTGGCCCAGTTCTTGGCAGCCATCTCCAGCCAGAAATCGAATTGCCCGGCTTTCAACGCCTCTACGGCCACGGTGTTGTCGCGGTAGTAATCGGTGGTCAGTACGTCGAAATTGTAGAAGCCGCGGTTGACCGCCAGGTCCTTGCCCCAGTAGTCCTTGACGCGCTCGTAGCGGATCGAACGCCCCGCCTTCACTTCGGTGACCCGGTAGGGGCCGCTGCCGAGGGGAATCTCCAGGTTGCCCTTGTTGAAGTCGCGGTTGGCCCACCAGTGCTTGGGCAATACCGGCAATTGGCCGAGGATCAACGGCAGTTCGCGGTTATTGGTGTGCTTGAACTTGAACAGGACCTTGAGTGGCGTCTCGGCGACGACTTCGGCGACGTCGTTGTAATAACCGCGAAACATCGGTGCGCCGTCCCTGGTCAGGGTCTCGAAGCTGAACACGACGTCTTCGGCGCGCACCGGATGGCCGTCGTTGAAGCGGGCTTCGGGGCGCAGGTAGAAGCGCACCCAGCCATTGTCCGGGGCCTTCTCGATCTTTTCTGCGATCAGGCCGTACTCGGTAAAGGGCTCGTCGAGGCCTTGCTTGGCCAGGGTGTCGTAGATCAGGCCGATATCCTCGGCCGGTACGCCCTTGCTGATAAACGGGTTGAGGCTGTCGAAGCCGCCAAACCCGCCCTGACGGAATATCCCGCCCTTGGGGGCATCCGGGTTCACGTAGTCGAAATGCTTGAAGTCGGCCGGGTACTTCGGCGGCTCGTTATACAATGTCAAGGCGTGTTGCGGCGCGGCACAGGCCAGCCCGGCGAATAACAGGCCGCTGGCCTGCAGGAGCAGGGCGCGTAAAGGCTTCATTGATCTTTCTCCGAAGATTTCAGCCACCATGCGCTCAGGCCCAGGGTGTAGGGCGGCGTAGTGACAAAGGCGAACCGGTTGCGGTACGCCAGGCGATGATAATTGAGATACCAGTTGGGAATGCAGTAATGCTGCCATAGCAGCACGCGGTCCAGGGCCTTGCCGGCGGCGACCTGTTCGTCGCGAGTCTGGGCGGCGAGCAGCTTCTCCAGCAGGTGATCGACCACGGGGTTGGCGATGCCCGCATAGTTTTTACTGCCCTTGATCCCGACCTGGCTGGAGTGGAAATACTGCCATTGCTCAAGGCCTGGGCTGAGGGTCTGGCTCAGGGTCAGCAGGATCATGTCGAAATCGAACTGGTCCAGGCGCTGCTTGTACTGGGCGCGGTCCACCGTGCGCAGACGGGCCTGGACGCCGATGCTGGCGAGGTTCTCGACGTAGGGCTGGAGGATGCGCTCCAGGTTCGGGTTCACCAACAGGATTTCGAAGCGCAAGGGCTGCTTGTCGGCGTTCAGCAAGTGCTGGCCGTGGAGGGTCCATCCGGCTTCTTTCAACAGGCCCAGGGCCTTGCGCAGTGTCTCGCGCGGAACGCCGCGACCGTCGGTGCGAGGCAGGCTGAAGGGTTCGGTCAGCAACCGGGGCGGCAATTGTTCGCGATAGGGCTTGAGCAGCAGCCATTCGTGGCCCACGGGCAGGCCCGTGGCGGAAAATTCACTGTTGGGGTAATAGCTGAGTGTGCGTTTGTAGGCACTGCTGAACAGCGTGCGGTTGGTCCATTCGAAATCGAACATCAATCCCAGGGCTTCGCGCACCTTGACCTCGGCGAAGGTGCTGCGCCGGGTGTTCATGAACAGGCCCTGGGTCTGGGTCGGAATCTGATGGGGAATCTGCGCCTTGATCACATCGCCACGGTTGATCGCCGGGAAGTTGTAGCCGTTGGCCCAGTTCTTGGCCTGGTGTTCGATGTAGATATCGAATTCACCGGCCTTGAACGCTTCGAAGGCCACCTCGCTGTCGCGGTAGAACTCGACGACCATGCGGTCGTAGTTGTATTTGCCGCGATTGACCGGCAGGTCCTTGCCCCAGTAGTCCTTGACCCGTTCGAAGACCAGCTGGCGACCGGGCTGCACCTTGGTGATGCGGTAAGGGCCACTGCCCAGGGGAGGCTCGAAGGTGGTCGCCTTGAAGTCGCGGTCTTTCCAGTAGTGCTGGGGCAGCACCGGCAGTTCCCCCAGGCGCAGGATCAGCAAGGGATTGCCCGCACGCTTGAAGACAAAGCGGATTTTCAGCGGATTGAGGATATCGACCCGCAGCACTTCCTGCAGGTTGGTGCGGTATTGCGGATGACCTTCCTTGAGCAGCGTCCTGTAGGAAAACGCCACGTCATAAGCCGTGATCGGCACGCCGTCATGGAACCGCGCCTCCGGCCGCAGGTTGAACACCACCCAGCTACGATCCTCGCTGTATTCCACGGATCGGGCGATCAAGCCGTAGCTCGACGTCGGTTCGTCGCCGGACGGTGCATACTGGCCGGTGCCAACCATCAACGGCTCGTTCAATTCATTGATGCCGTATTGCAGGAAATTTGCCGTGGAGACCGGGCTGCTGCCCTTGAAGGTATACGGATTGAGTGTGTCGAAGGTGCCAAATGCCATGACCCGCAAGGTGCCGCCCTTGGGCGCTTGCGGGTTGACCCAGTCGAAGTGGGTGAATCTGGCCGGGTACTTGAGCGTGCCGAACTGCGCATAGCCATGGCTTTCGCTGATGGTGGCGCCGGCGGGAGAGCTCAAGGCCAGGCTGATCAGGAACAGGAGGAGGGGACGTATCAAGTCTGAGATCCGATCCAGGCGGCTTGGGCTTTTATGGCCTGTACAGTAACAGCTTGTATCGGCAGGAAAAAGGCGGGGGCTTGTGGCGAGGGGATTTATCCCCGCTGGGGCGCGAAGCGGCCCTGGAACCTGACAACTCGGTGTATCAGATAGATCCAGGGGGGCTGCTTCGCAGCCCAGCGGGGATAAATCCCCTCGCCACAACAAGCTCCCTTGCTACAGGGAGCCCCGGTGTCAGTGTGGGGAATAGACCGTCAGCATCTGTCCAGGCTTGAGCGCCTTGCCCATGCGCGGGTTCCAGCGCTTGAGGTGCTGCATTTCGACGTTGAAGCGCTTGGCAACGACGTAAAGCGAGTCGCCTTGCTTGACCTTGTATTGGGTCTGCTTCTTCTGTTCGTTGCTCTTGGCGGCTACGACAGTGTTGATGCGTTTGCCGCTGGCCTTGGTTGCCTTGGTGGCCTTGACGTCTTGCATGACCAGGGTTTGGCCGACCTTGAGCTTGTTGCCGCTGAGCTTGTTCCAGCGTTGCAGGTCCTTGGTCTGGACGTTGTTGGCCTTGGCGATCTGGGCCAGGTTGTCGCCGCGCTTGACCCGGTAGCTGCGCCGTACGCCTTCCACTTCGCTGTCATCGGCGTTTTCGAAGACCGGCTTGAGTGAGCGCGGGCTGATCAGTTCTTCCGGGCGCATGGTCGACAGGCTGGCGGTCAGCAACTGTGCCTTGGAGGTCGGGACCAGCAAGTGTTGCGGGCCGTCGATGGTGGTGCGCTGCTTGAACGCCGGGTTGAGCTGGAACAGCTCGTCTTCGTCGATGTTCGCCACCGCTGCGACCTTGGAGAGGTCCATGCGCTGGTTGATCTCGACGACCTGGAAATAGGGTTCGTTGGCGATCGGGTTGAGGTTCACGCCGTAGGCATCGGGGGCCAGTACCACTTGGGACAGCGCCAGCAGCTTCGGCACGTAGGCCTGGGTTTCGCTGGGCAGAGGCAGGTTCCAGTAGTCGGTGGGCAGGCCGAGCTTTTCGTTGCGCTCGATGGCCCGGCTGACCGTGCCTTCACCGGCGTTGTAGGCCGCCAGCGCCAGCAGCCAGTCGCCATTGAACATGTCATGCAGGCGCGTCAGGTAATCCATGGCGGCCGTGGTCGACGCAGTGATGTCGCGACGTCCGTCGTAGAAACGCGTCTGGCGCAGGTTGAAATAACGCCCGGTGGAGGGGATGAACTGCCACAGGCCCACCGCGTTGGCGCGGGAATAGGCCATCGGGTTGTAGGCGCTTTCGATCACCGGCAACAGCGCCAGCTCCAGCGGCATGTTGCGCTCTTCCAGGCGCTCGACGATGTAGTGGATGTACAGGCTGCCGCGCTCGCCGGCGTTTTCCAGGAAGGACGGATTGCTGGCGAACCACAGGCGCTGCTGCTCGATGCGCGGGTTGACCCCGGCGGTTTCCTGCAGCTGGAAGCCCTGGCGCATGCGTTCCCAGACGTCCTGGGGCACTTGCGGGCTGGGTTTTTCCGTCAGCCAGACGGGTTTTTGCTTGGCTCGCGCGGCGATATTCGGCGTATGCGCGACATCGGCCTGCGGCACCTGGCTGGTGCTCTGGCAGCCGGCCAGCGTGGTGGACACAGCCACCGCGATGGCTTGAGCCAAGCGGGTCAATGTGTCTGACTGGACGGACCTGCGAATAGATGACGACATTGGCTGGAAGTAAGTTCCGGGCAAAAATGTCGGCCGATTCTAGGAAGCGCACCCCAACAGGTCAACCATTCAGAATTTTTGTATCAATTGGTAGCTGGCTTAGAACTTATCTTTCCAGGCCCTCAAGGCCGCAAAAACCTCACTCGCCGTCTGGTTACGCTGGCCGTTCCGTTCGTCTGCTTTTTCTTTAACGGATGTTTCAGAGGTGCGCAAAAACGGGTTGGTGAGCTTTTCCAGGGCCAGGGTCGACGGCAGGGTGATGACACCCTGGCTGCGCTGCTCGGTGACTTTCTCCAGGCGCGCGGCAATGTCCGGGTTGGTCGGCTCGACCGCGACGGCAAACTTCAGGTTGCTCAGAGTATATTCATGGGTGCAGTAGACGAGCGTATCGTCGGGCAGTGCGGCGAGGCGGCTCAAGGAGTGGTGCATCTGTTCGGGCGTGCCCTCGAAGAGCCGGCCGCAACCGGCGGCGAACAGCGTGTCGCCGCAGAACAGCAGGCCGCGATGGTAGTAGGCGATATGCCCAAGGGTGTGTCCGGGCACGGCGTGAATATCGAAGTCCAGGCCCAGCACGTTGACCTTGGCGTTGTCCTCCAGCGCGATGTCCCGCGCCGGGATGTTTTCGCTGGCCGGCCCGTAGACGGTGGCGTTCGTCGCGCTTTTCAGCGCCGCGACACCGCCGACATGGTCATGGTGGTGATGAGTGACCAGGATGTCGCTCAGGACCCAGCCCGGATGGGCGTCGAGCCAGGCCCGTACGGGGGCGGCGTCGCCCGGGTCGACCACGGCGCAGCGCTGGGTCGAGTGATCCTGTAACAACCAGATGTAGTTATCGGTAAACGCGGGCAGGGCACTGATCTGTATCATCGCTGAATTCGCCAAGCTCAAAACAAAGGCGCATCTTAGAACTTCCTGGCGCGTTGGAGAATGCAATGACCGATGAAGCGTTCGCTCAGGCTGATCCTGAATGGCTGGCATTGATCAGTTCCGCCCGTGAATGGCTGTCCGGCCCTGTCGGGCAATTCCTGCTGGAAGAAGAACGGCGCATGCTCGAAGACGAGTTGGGCCGGTTCTTCGGCGGCTACCTGGTGCATTACGGCCCCTCGGCGCAGACCCCACCGTCGGCGCCGCAGGTGCAGCGCAACGTACGCCTGGGCGCGCCGTTGCCTGGCGTAGAGATCGTCTGCGAGGAGCAGGCCTGGCCGTTGAGCGAGCATGCCGCCGACGTGGTGGTCATGCAGCACGGCCTGGATTTCTGCCTGTCGCCCCATGGCCTGTTGCGCGAGGCCGCCAGCAGCGTGCGTCCCGGTGGCCATTTGTTGATTGTCGGCATCAACCCCTGGAGCAGTTGGGGGCTGCGTCATGTATTCGCCGGCGACGCGCTGCGCCAGGCCCGTTGCATCTCGGCTTCGCGAGTGGGCGACTGGCTCAACCTGCTGGGCTTCGCGCTGGAGAAACGCCGCTTCGGGTGCTATCGTCCGCCGCTTGCGTCGCCCAAGTGGCAGGCCCGTCTGGCCGGCTGGGAGCGCAAGGCCGGTGACTGGCAATTGTCCGGCGGCGGCTTCTATCTGTTGGTGGCGCGCAAGATCGTGGTCGGCTTGCGCCCGGTACGCCAGGCGCGGCGTGAGCCGGTGGGCAAGCTGATTCCCTTGCCGATGGCCAAGGTCAATCGGCGTCACATCGAGCCGTAACTTTTATTTCCAATGGTTCTGGCCGGCATTCGGCTTCGGGCGTCGAGCGTTCCCGGCCGGTGGGCCTTGCATTTTTTCTGGATAGATTGGCATGAGCGATAGCGTAGAACTTTTCACTGATGGCGCCTGCAAGGGCAATCCGGGCCCGGGTGGCTGGGGTGCGTTGCTGGTGTGCAAGGGCGTGGAAAAGGAGCTCTGGGGCGGCGAAGCCAATACCACCAACAATCGCATGGAACTGATGGGCGCCATTCGCGGCCTGGAAGAACTCAAGCGGCCATGTGATGTGCTGCTGGTAACCGACTCGCAGTATGTAATGAAAGGCATCAACGAGTGGATGGCCAACTGGAAGAAGCGCGGCTGGAAAACGGCGGCGAAGGAGCCGGTCAAGAACGCTGATCTCTGGAAGCTGCTGGACGAGCAGGTCAACCGCCACAACGTCACCTGGAAATGGGTGCGCGGGCACATCGGCCACCACGGCAACGAGCGGGCCGACCAGTTGGCCAATCGTGGGGTGGATGAGGTGAGGGGGTACAAGCAGGCTTGATCCAAAAGCGGTCCCGGGCTTATCCCACCGAATAGCGTGCTAACATCCGCGCTTTTGCAAGACTGCCCGTTTGAGAGCTGAACACTGATGGCCAACAGATCTGTAGTACTGGATACCGAAACCACCGGCATGCCGGTGACCGACGGTCACCGGATTATCGAAATCGGCTGTGTCGAGCTGATTGGTCGACGCCTGACCGGTCGTCATTTCCACGTTTACCTGCAACCGGACCGCGAAAGCGACGAGGGTGCCATTGGCGTGCACGGCATCACCAACGAATTCCTGGTGGGCAAGCCGCGTTTCGCCGAGGTAGCCGATGAGTTCTTCGAATTCATCCAGGGCGCGCAGTTGATCATCCATAACGCGGCGTTCGACGTCGGGTTCATCAACAACGAATTCGCCCTGATGGGCCAGCACGACCGGGCCGACATCACCCGGCATTGCACTATCCTCGATACCTTGATGATGGCGCGGGAGCGGCATCCGGGCCAGCGCAACAGCCTTGATGCCTTGTGCAAGCGCTACGGGGTCGACAACTCCGGTCGTGAGCTGCACGGCGCCTTGCTCGACTCCGAGATCCTCGCCGACGTCTACCTGACCATGACTGGCGGTCAGACCAGTCTGTCCCTGGCCGGCAATGCGTCTGACGGCAATGGCACCGGCGAAGGTTCGGGTAACCAGGCGAGCGAGATCCGGCGTTTGCCGGCAGACCGCAAGCCGGCCCGGGTCATCCGCGCCAGCGAAAGCGACCTGGCCGAACATGCCGCGCGTCTGGAAGCCATCGCCAAGTCCGCCGGTGCCCCGGCATTGTGGACGCAATTGGTCGAGGCGCAGGCTGCCGCGAGTTGATGAGATATCTGTGGGAGCGAGCCTGCTCGCGAAAGCGCTGGGTCAATTGGCAACTGTCGAATGTGCCTACGCCTTCGCGAGCAGGCTCGCTCCCACAAGAGCTTTCCTCATGTAGTTTTCGGCGCAATCGCCAATACCTTCCAATTTGAAGTAAAGGCAGGCCATGGTTATCCGCGTGACGTGTGAAGATTCGACAAGCAAGGGCAATGGATGGCTTCGCGCCGTTGGTTGTCTCAAGGAATGAGGACCTTCCCCAGTATGCAACCGGTCATGAATCCCAAGCACCCCGGCCTGTCGGTGCGCGTCGCCGATGACGGCTTCGCCGCTTATATCTGGGGCAGCGATTTCAGTTTCGAAGTCAGCGTCTATGGCACGGCGCAGATCGGCCGGCCGGTGAGCCAGTGGCCGGTGACGCCGATCGTTCCCTACCGCAAGTGCTACGGCATCGACCCTGAAGAGTTCGGCAGTTTTCGCGATGCCCCGGACAGCGAAATCTTCATGGCCTACCTGGACGACCAACCGGTCGGCCATCTGGTCGTCAGCACCAATTGGAACGGGTATGCCCATATCGACGAGCTGGCGGTGCATGCCCCGGCTCGCCGGCATGGGGTGGCCAAGGCCTTGCTCGATGTGGCCCAGTTCTGGAGCCGCAAGAAAAAACTGCCGGGCATCATGCTGGAAACCCAGAACAACAACCTGGGCGCCTGCCGGCTTTACGAGCGCTGCGGCTATGTGCTCGGCGGCATCGATCACCTGCGCTATCGCGGCATTGACCGGCACACCGCCGAGGTGGCGCTGTTCTGGTACCGGTTGTTTGACGATCCGCTGGGCATGACGGTCAGTGGTTCAGCAACGCCTCGGCTTGTTCCGTGATCCGTTCCAGCAACGACTGGACCGCCGGTGAAGGCGTGGCACCGTTCAGGCTCAATGCATAGAGGCAGATGGGCACGGCCGGCGATACCGGACAGATGTCCAGGTCGCCGCCCCTGGCCCCCGCGGCGGTAAACGGGTCGACAATCGCCAGGCCTTCACCGGCCTCGACCATTGCCCGCATCATCTGATGAGTCTGCACGCGTATCTGCACCACCGGCGCCGGGCGCAGTGCTCCAAGCTTATGGTCGAACGCCGGGCTCAGCGGATCATGCCCCTCCAGCCCGACCAGCGACTGGCCCGCAAGATCCTGAACCGACACGTATTTCTGTCGTGGTTGCAGCCAGCCATGGGGCGCCAGCAGCTGCAGTTTGCCTTGGGCGATCATCTGGCAATCGATGTCGGGGTGTTCGGGATCGTGCAGGCTCAGGCCCAAATCGCTTTCACGCAGCAGCAGGCTCTTGACGATTTCCCGGGTCGGCTGGCTGAGCAGGGTGCACGGCGCATCCGGATGGCGCCGACGCAGGGCGGCAATGCTCAGGGGTAACAGCTGTTGGGCCAGTGGTGGGGTGCAGATAATGCGCAGGGGCGGCGCCTGATAATGCTTCAGGCTGGCGGCCATTCGCTGTATCGGTTCGAGGGTGTCGTACAGCCGCGTGATGCCTTCGCGTAATTCCAGGGTTTCCCGCGTCGCCTGCAAGCGTCCGCGCACGCTGGCGAACAGCATGAAACCGAGCTGGGCCTCCGCATCGCGCAGGATCGACTCGACTTCGGCCACCGGCAATTGCAGCCATTCGGCCGCGGTACCCAGGTGGCCAGTCTGCAGCAGCGCCTGGATCACTTCGATGTGGCGTAAACGCATGCAAGAGGTCCGTATTAGGCAGGTAAGCCATTGAGTGGCTGAATCCTAACCCAATTACGTGTGCGACTTCTGCTCATGCAAACAGTTATAGAGCGATCTGCGTTTCGACTTGCGCCTGAGGCTGCCGTGGCGTTTCAGGTTCGCGGGTCAGGTGGATGCCGGATTGCACCAGGAGGAACGTGTCCTCGTCGACTTTGTTGACCCGATCTCCAATGGCCAGCTTATAAGTGATGACATCCTTGCCAATGCCGTCCTGCGACGGGTCTGATTCTTGGAATTCATGCACCGAATAGACGCGACCTTCGGCGTCCCGTGCATGAAATTGTCCGACAAGTACTGCTGCCATTGCTTGGAACCTCTGAAAATAGATCACTCGATTTGCGGTTCTGTAGACCTTGGTCAAGCGCGGTAAGTTTTCCTACAGTAAAAAAATAGTCCGGTTGGCAGGTTTTAGGTGATCCACTGGTCCAATTGTGGTGCCGATCATCTATAACTACAGGCTCCCTTTGAGCCGATAGTCGAGAAGCCTCTCATGAGTAATGTCTACACAGTGGCGGTTTTAGTGGGCAGCCTGCGCAAAGCCTCGATCAACCGAAAGGTCGCGTTGGCCCTGGCGGACCTGGCGCCGTCCAACCTGAAACTGGAAATCGTCGAGATCGGCGAGCTGCCACTCTATAACGAAGACATCGACGTCTCGCCGCCGGCGGCCTATACCGCGTTTCGCCAGAAGGTCGGCGCGGCGGATGCGTTGTTGTTCGTGACACCGGAATACAACCGCTCGGTGCCGGCCCCGCTGAAGAATGCCATTGATGTCGGCTCGCGCCCCTACGGTCAGAGTTGCCTGAGCGGCAAGCCGGGCGCAGTGATCAGCGCCTCACCCGGTGCCATCGGCGGTTTTGGCGCCAACCACCATTTGCGCCAATCCCTGGTTTTTCTCGACGTGCCTTGCATGCAACAACCGGAAGCCTACCTGAGCGGTGCGGGAACGGCGTTCGACGAGGCGGGCAACCTGTCGGAATCGGTGCGGCCGTTTTTGCAGAAGTTCATCGATGCCTATGGCAAGTGGGTGGAGCAGCACAAGAAGGTTTGATATCTCCGTGAAACCCGTGGCCAGGGAGCTTGCTCCCTCGCCACAAGTGCATCCATGACCGCATAAGCCGTTCAATTCCTGCTTTACCGAATATCCGAAACTCCCTATCTTCGCCGTTCGCTGGCGCCGTGGCGTCCTGCTGCTGGTTTTTTCTTTTCCTTTCAAGGCTGTAACGCATGCTCATCGCGTCATTGATTTTCCTGCTGACCATAACGCTGGTGATCTGGCAGCCCAAGGGGTTGGGCGTCGGCTGGAGTGCCACCCTTGGTGCACTGTTGGCCTTGCTGAGCGGCGTGGTACAGGTCGGGGACATTGCCCTGGTGTGGCAGATCATCTGGAATGCCACCGGTACGTTCGTCGCGTTGATCATCATCAGCCTGTTGCTGGACGAGGCCGGGTTCTTTGCCTGGGCCGCGTTGCATGTGGCCCGTTGGGGGCGAGGCAGCGGCCGCAAGCTGTTTGCGTTCATGGTGTTGCTCGGGGCGCTGGTCTCGGCATTGTTCGCCAACGACGGAGCGGCGCTGATCCTGACGCCTATCGTGATTTCCATGTTGCTGGCCCTGCGGTTCTCGCCGGCGGCGACCCTGGCGTTCGTGATGGGCGCCGGTTTCATCGCCGATACCGCCAGCCTGCCTCTGGTGGTATCGAACCTGGTGAACATCGTTTCCGCGGATTTCTTCGGCATCGGCTTCAACCGCTACGCTTCGGTCATGGTGCCGGTGAACCTGGTCAGCGTTGCGGCCAGCCTGGCGATACTGCTGTGGATGTTTCGTCGCGATATCCCGCGCGACTATGACCCGCAGCAGCTGGACGACCCGGCAAGCGCCATCCACGATACGGCAACTTTTTATGCCGGTTGGGTGGTGTTGGCGATCCTTTTGCTGGGCTGCTTTGCCCTGGAGCCGCTGGGCATTCCCATCAGCGCGATTTCGGCGGTCTGCGCTGCACTGCTGTTGGCGGTGGCGGCTCGAGGGCACAAGATCTCCACGCGCAAGGCGATGAAAGAAGCGCCCTGGCAGATCGTGATCTTTTCCCTCGGCATGTACCTGGTGGTCTATGGCCTGCGCAACGCCGGCCTCACCGGCTACCTCGCCGCCTGGCTCGATGGCTTCGCCGGTTATGGGGTGTGGGGCGCGGCCATGGGGACCGGGCTGTTGACCGCGCTGCTTTCATCGGTGATGAACATTCTGCCGACGGTGCTGATCGGCGCTTTGTCCATCGATGCCAGCCAGGCCACTGGCGTGGTCAAGGAGGCGATGATCTACGCCAACGTCATCGGCAGTGACCTCGGGCCGAAAATCACGCCGATCGGCAGCCTGGCAACCTTGCTTTGGCTGCATGTGCTGGCGCGCAAGGATATCCGCATCGGTTGGGGTTATTACTTCAAGGTCGGGATTGTGCTGACGGTGCCGGTGTTGCTGGTGACGTTGGCGGCGCTGGCGGTGCGGTTGTCGCTCTAGGCCGTGGCGACGCCTTCGCGAGCAGGCTCGCTCCCACAGGGGAATTGATTCCTCCAAGGGCACTGCATTCCAGATGTGGGAGCGAGCCTGCTCGCGAAGGGGCCCTGACAGCCCCCCAAACCTCAACCATTACCCGGCACATCCGGCCAAAGATCCGCCACCAGGAACGCCCGCTCGGCTTCTTCCCATTCACCCTCGGCATTTTCGGTCAGGCGCACCATCAGTTGCGCCGGTGCCATGGGATCAAGGGCGGTTCGCCAGGCCTCCAGTTGTCCCGCAGTCCAGACCTGGTCAACCGGGTAATGGGCCGGGGCCAGCCAGGCCGCGCGGGGCAGGGGCTGCCAGCGCCCCGGCGGGCGCTGGGTGACGAATCCGGGCCAGTCCCGCTGGTGCAACCAGCGGCCGCGCAAATGCCGGGGGTGCGCACCGCTCGGCGGTTCGGCCTCGTCCGGCCAGGGATAGAGCAGATAGCCGCCGAGCCAAAGGTGCGAGCGAAACGACTCGATGCCCAGCGCCGCCAAGGCCTCGCGACTTTCCGGGCGTGCCGAGATCGGCAGTTGGTGCTCATGCAGATGCGTCAGCTTGCGGTCGAGTCGGTCATGGCAGCCGGGCCCAAGCCATTGCGCGGAATCTCGCCCGTTGCCTTGTTGCGGGCCCAGGTACAACTTGATCGCCAGCTCCAGGTGATGCACACCTTCATCATCGCGCAGCAGCAGGTCCAATTCGCCCAGCGTATGGCCCTCGCGCCGGATCGGCAGGTTCGCCGCGATCAGTTCGATGCCCGGCGCATGCTGCACGGCAAACTGCCAGAGCCTTTCGTAATACAGCCCCAGGCGCCGCGTGCGCCCCTGGGACAGGCACTGCAACAACGGATAGCTGTCGCGGTCCAGTTCGCGCAACCAGTGTTCCAGGCGATGGGGCTGCTGCACCCAGCCGCTGCCCGCCAGCGGATGGCGCTGGGGCCAGGGCGTGTCGATGAGCATCGGCGGGGCGACGATCACCCACGCCAGGTCCCGTACTTCGGGATGGCGCAGGCGGCGGGGCAGGTCGAGCAATTCAGGAAACAGGATCATGTTGCGAGCATAGCCGTTGCGTTGAAGGCTTAAAGGATTTTGTCTACGGCGCGGTTTCGCCCATAATCGGGTTTTTCGCCCGTCGCAGACCTCGCAGGAGCCTCATGGAGCAATTTCGCAATATCGGCATCATCGGTCGCCTGGGCAGTTCCCAGGTGTTGGACACCGTTCGCCGTCTCAAGCGCTTCCTCCTGGAGCGGCACCTGCACGTGATCCTCGAAGATACCATCGCCGAAGTGCTGCCGGGCCACGGCCTGCAGACGTCGTCACGCAAGATGCTCGGCGAAGTCTGCGACATGGTCATCGTGGTCGGTGGCGACGGCAGCCTGCTGGGCGCCGCCCGGGCCCTGGCGCGGCACAACATCCCGGTGCTGGGGATCAACCGTGGCAGCCTGGGCTTCCTCACCGATATCCGCCCTGACGAGCTGGAGATCAAGGTCGCCGAGGTGCTGGACGGCCATTACCTGGTGGAAAACCGCTTCCTGCTGCAAGCCGAGGTGCGCCGTCACGCCGAGGCCATCGGCCAGGGCGATGCGCTCAACGACGTGGTGCTGCACCCTGGCAAATCCACGCGCATGATCGAATTCGAGCTGTACATCGACGGCCAGTTCGTCTGCAGCCAGAAGGCCGACGGCCTGATCGTCGCCACCCCGACCGGTTCCACGGCCTACGCGCTGTCGGCGGGTGGCCCGATCATGCATCCCAAGCTCGACGCTATTGTGATTGTGCCCATGTACCCCCATACCTTGTCTGGGCGACCCATCGTGGTCGATGGCAACAGTGAGCTGAAAATCGTCGTGTCCAAGGATATGCAGATCTACCCGCAAGTGTCCTGTGACGGCCAGAACCATTTCACCTGCGCGCCGGGTGACACCATCACCGTCAGCAAGAAGGCGCAAAAGCTGCGCCTGATCCATCCGCTGGATCACAACTACTACGAAGTCTGCCGGACCAAGCTCGGCTGGGGCAGTCGTTTGGGGGGTGGAGGCGACTGATGCTCGATCCCGCGCGCAGTTACGATCTGATCGGCGATGTGCACGGATGCGCCTTGACCCTGGAACACCTGCTCGACCGACTCGGTTACCGCAAGCAGGCCGGGGTCTGGCGACATCCTTCGCGCATGGCGGTGTTCCTCGGCGACATCATCGACCGGGGCCCGCGGATTCGCGAGGCGCTGCACATCGTCCACGACATGGTCGCGGCCGGCCAGGCGCTGTGCATCATGGGCAACCACGAATTCAATGCCTTGGGTTGGAGCACCCCGGCATTGCCGGGCAGCGGCCAGCGCTACGTGCGCGAACACACGCCGCGCCATGCCCGCTTGCTCAACGAAACCCTGACCCAGTTCGATCAGCACCCGGGTGAATGGCGTGATTTTCTCAAGTGGTTCTACGAGCTGCCGCTGTTTGTCGACGCCGGGCGCTTCCGGGTCGTCCACGCCTGCTGGGACGCCGGCCTGATCGAGCCATTGCGCGGCTTGTTCCCGGAAGGCTGCATCGACGAGCATTTTCTCCAGGCTTCGGCCGAATCGGGCAGTTTTGCCTGCACAGTGTTCGATCGCCTGTTGCGCGGCACCGACATGCGCCTGCCCCATGGCATGACCCTGACGGGCGGCGACGGCCTGACCCGCGCGTTCTTCCGCACCAAATTCTGGGAAGACAACCCGCAGACCTACGGCGACATCGTCTTCCAGCCCGACGCATTGCCGGAGCCGGTGGCCCGCACACCGTTGTCACCGGACGAAAAAAACAACCTGCTGCGGTATGGCGTCGATGAGCCGATGTTGTTCGTCGGCCACTATTGGCGCAGCGGCAAACCGGCGCCGATCCGCCCGAACCTGGCCTGCCTGGACTACAGCGCGGTGCTCTACGGCAAGCTGGTCGCCTATCGACTCGACCAGGAAACCCGTCTGGACCCGCACAAGTTCGTCTGGGTCGATGTCGAGCGGCCGGAGATGGGGCGATGAGCGTCGTCGCCGTCCTGCGCCTGCCCCTGGCAGTGGACCTGAGCGGTTTCGTCAAGCTGCTGCAGCGCATGCAGGTGCCTCATCGCGTCAGCGAAGAGGCGGGCGAGCAGGTGCTCTGGGTGCCGGATGAAATCAGCGAAAACGTGCGTTCGTTATACGAGCGTTTTCCCACCGGCGATCCCGAGCAACAGCTGGAACTGCCTGACACCGGCAGCACGTCCCGGCGGGCAGGGTTCGTCCAGCAACTGACCCGCAGTCCGGTGACGGCCCTGATATTGCTGCTGAGCCTGATCGTCAGTGCCGTGACCCTGCTGGGGGAAAATCTTCAAACCCTGCGCTGGTTGACCTTCCTCGAGTTTCGCGTCGTCGGCGACTACATCCAGTTCACGCCGTTGGCCGACAGCCTCGCGGCGGGACAGTGGTGGCGGCTGGTGACGCCGATGCTGGTTCATTTCGGCTTCCTGCACATCGCCATGAATGGCATGTGGTACTGGGAACTGGGACGCCGGATCGAAGCGCGCCAGGGCGGGATCAACCTGCTGGGGCTGACGCTGCTGTTCAGCCTCGTGTCCAATTTCGCCCAGTACCTGTTCAGCGGCGCGACCCTGTTCGGCGGGCTATCCGGAGTGCTGTACGGCCTGCTGGGGCATTGCTGGATCTACCAGCTGCTCGCGCCGAACCCGGCCTATCACTTGCCCCGTGGGGTGCTGGTGATGATGCTGGTGTGGTTGCTGCTGTGCCTGTCCGGGCTGGTTTCGCTGATCGGTTTCGGCGAGATCGCCAACGCAGCCCACGTCGGCGGGCTGCTCGTCGGCTGCTTCACGGGCTTGTTGGGCGGGCTGTTCGGCCGCCGTAAAATGGCCCTTTGATCGGCGCCTGTGCCTTTTGAGAATGCGCAATTGCGCGGAGAACCCATGTCTTCCTTCAACGAAATGATCAACAACATCACCCCCGACATCTACCGCAGCCTGAAACTGGCGGTGGAAATCGGTAAATGGGCCGACGGCAACAAGCTCACCGCCGAGCAGCGCGAGTTGTCGCTGCAAGCGATGATCGCCTGGGAAATCCAGAACCTGCCCGAAGAAGAGCGCACCGGCTATATGGGCCCGCAGGAATGCCAGTCGAAAGCCACCGTCGTGCCGAATATCCTGTTCAAGTCGGACGCCATCCATTGATCGAGATTGGCCGCGGTGCAATCAGCAAGATGTCGGCACGCCTTGACGGGCCGACCGTTCAATACGCCTTTCGCCTGGGCGATGTCGAGGTGCCGGTCAATCCGTTGATCGGCAGCAGGATCCGCCTGGAATACCTCGGTGCGATCCACTGTACCCATTGCGGACGGCGAACCAAGACCAGTTTCAGCCAGGGTTATTGCTACCCCTGCATGACCAGACTGGCCCAATGCGACCTCTGCATCATGAGCCCCGAGCGTTGCCATTTCGAGGCGGGTACCTGTCGCGACCCGGCCTGGGGCGAGCAGTTCTGCATGACCGATCATGTGGTCTACCTGGCCAACTCATCGGGCGTGAAAGTCGGCATCACCCGCGCCACGCAACTGCCGACCCGCTGGCTCGACCAGGGTGCAAGCCAGGCGCTGCCGATCCTGCGGGTCGCCACCCGACAGCAGTCGGGTTTCGTCGAAGACCTGTTCCGCAGCCAGGTGGCGGACAAGACCAACTGGCGCGCCTTGCTCAAGGGCGACGCAGCGGCGGTGGACTTGCGGCAGATCCGTGATTCACTGTTTGAAAGCTGCGCCCAGGGCCTGCAGGGTTTGCAGGAACGATTCGGCTTGCAGGCGATCCAGACCATAGCGGACGTCGAACCGATCGAGATCCGTTACCCGGTGCAGCAGTACCCGGCGAAGATCGTCAGCTTCAATCTGGACAAGGACCCGATCGCCGAAGGTACGCTGCTGGGAATCAAGGGCCAATACCTGATTTTCGACACCGGCGTGATCAATATTCGTAAATACACGGCCTACCAGCTCGCCGTGCATCAGTAGAAGGATTCGACCCATGCGCACCGAACAACCGAAGATGATCTACCTGAAGGACTATCAGGCGCCCGAATACCTGATCGACGAGACGCACCTGACCTTCGAGTTGTTCGAGGACCACAGCCTGGTCCATGCGCAACTGGTGCTGCGCCGCAACCCCGAGCGCGGCGCCGGATTGCCGCCGCTGGTGCTCGATGGCCAGCAGCTGGAATTGCTCTCGATCAAGCTCGACGACGCCGACCTGGGGCAGGGCGACTACCAACTGGATGACAGCCACCTGACCTTGCAGCCCAAGGCCCAGGCGTTCACCGTCGATACCACCGTGCGCATCCATCCGGAAACCAACACGGCCCTGGAAGGCCTGTACAAATCCGGCAGCATGTTCTGCACCCAGTGCGAGGCCGAAGGCTTTCGCAAGATCACCTATTACCTCGACCGCCCGGACGTGATGAGCAAGTTCACCACCACCGTGGTCGCCGAACAGCACAGCTACCCGGTGCTGCTCTCCAACGGCAACCCGATTGCCAGCGGCCCTGGGGAAGACGGCCGGCACTGGGCGACCTGGGAAGACCCGTTCAAGAAGCCGGCCTACCTGTTCGCCCTGGTGGCCGGTGACCTTTGGTGCGTCGAAGACACCTTCACCACCATGACCGAGCGCACCGTGGCGCTGCGCATCTACGTCGAGCCGGAAAACATCGACAAGTGCCAGCACGCCATGACCAGCCTGAAGAAGTCGATGCGCTGGGATGAAGAGGTGTACGGGCGCGAATACGACCTGGACATCTTCATGATTGTCGCGGTCAACGATTTCAACATGGGCGCGATGGAGAACAAGGGCCTCAACATCTTCAACTCCAGCGCCGTACTGGCCCGCGCCGAAACCGCCACCGACGCCGCGCACCAGCGGGTCGAGGCGATCGTCGCCCACGAGTACTTCCATAACTGGTCGGGCAACCGCGTGACCTGCCGCGACTGGTTCCAGCTGTCGCTCAAGGAAGGTTTCACGGTGTTCCGCGACGCCGGGTTCTCGGCGGACATGAACTCGGCCACGGTCAAACGCATCCAGGACGTGGCGTACCTGCGTACCCACCAGTTCGCTGAAGACGCCGGCCCGATGGCTCACCCGGTGCGCCCGGACAGCTTCATCGAGATTTCCAACTTCTACACCCTGACCGTGTACGAAAAGGGCTCGGAAGTGGTCGGCATGATCCATACCCTGTTGGGCGCCGAAGGCTTCCGCAAGGGCAGCGACCTGTACTTCGAGCGCCACGATGGCCAGGCCGTGACCTGCGACGATTTCATCAAGGCCATGGAGGATGCCAATGGCGTCGACCTGAGCCAGTTCAAACGCTGGTACAGCCAGGCCGGTACGCCACGGCTGGCGGTGAGCGAGTCCTACGACGCCGCGGCGAAGACTTACAGCCTGACGTTCCGCCAGAGCTGCCCGCCGACGCCGGACAAGGCCGAGAAACTGCCCTTCGTGATTCCGGTCGAGTTGGGCCTGCTGGACAGCAATGGCGCCGAAATTGCACTGCGCCTGAGCGGCGAAGCGGCGGCGAGCGGCACGACCCGGGTGATCTCGGTGACCGAGGCCGAGCAGACCTTCACCTTCGTCGATATCGCTGAAAAGCCCCTGCCTTCGTTGCTGCGCGGCTTCTCGGCGCCGGTGAAGCTGAGCTTCCCGTACGACCGTGATCAACTGATGTTCCTCATGCAACACGACAGCGACGGCTTCAACCGTTGGGACGCCGGCCAACAATTGTCGGTGCAGGTCTTGCAGGAATTGATCGGCCAGCACCAGAAAGACGAAAGCCTGGTGCTCGACCCTCGGCTGGTCAGCGCCTTGCGCAGCGTGCTGTCGGATGAGTCCCTGGATCAGGCGATGGTCGCGGAAATGCTCTCGCTGCCAAGCGAAGCCTACCTGACCGAAATCAGCGAAGTGGCGGACGTCGAGGCGATCCACGCCGCCCGCGAATTCGCTCGCCGGCAGTTGGCCGAAAACCTGTTCGAAGCCCTGTGGCTGCGCTACGAGGCCAACCGCGACCTGTCCCGGCGCACGCCGTACGTGGCCGAGGCCGAGCACTTCGCGCGGCGTGCGTTGCAGAACATCGCGCTGTCCTACCTGATGTTGACCGACAAACCCGAAGTGCTGAGCGCCACCCTTGAGCAGTTCGACACCGCCGACAACATGACCGAGCGCCTCACGGCGCTGGCGGTGCTGGTCAACTCGCCGTTCGAGACCGAAAAGGCCAAGGCCCTGGAAGTGTTCGCGGAGAACTTCAAGGGCAACCCGCTGGTCATGGACCAATGGTTCAGCGTCCAGGCCGGTAGCCCGCTGCCGGGCGGGCTGGCGCGGGTCAAGGCGTTGATGGAGCACCCGGCGTTCAACATCAAGAACCCGAACAAGGTGCGGGCACTGGTCGGCGCGTTCGCCGGGCAGAACCTGATCAACTTCCACGCCGCCGACGGTTCCGGTTATCGCTTCCTGGCGGACCTGGTGATCCAGCTCAACGCCTTCAACCCGCAGATCGCCTCGCGGCAACTGGCGCCACTGACCCGCTGGCGCAAATACGACAGCGCCCGCCAGGCTATGATGAAGGGTGAGCTGGAGCGCATCCTGGCGTCCGGTGGGCTGTCGGCCGATGTGTTTGAAGTGGTGAGCAAGAGCCTGGCTTGACCAGGCTTCGCATTGCCTTTTGTGGCGAGGGAGCTTGCTCCCGCTGGAGGCCGAAGGACTCCCTTTTCTTGGTTTACCTGCCTTCACTGGCGAAACGAATCAAGATCAGGCCTGCTTCGCAGGCCAGCGGGAGCAAGCTCCCTCGCCACATCCATCACCCTCGCGAATGTCTTCTGATTCACCCTTGGCCGATATCCCCCCGGTTAACAAAAGATAACGTGGCGTCGATTGTCAGACCTTTCGAAAGCCCGATAGGATAGGTCCAGCTTGCGAAGTGGCTCTAGATTGCAGGTTTCAGGACTATGCTTCAGGACTGCAACGTACCAAGCCATAACAATAATAAATAGGGGAAAGGTCTATGAGTGAGCCTGTGATGGCTGTGGGCCGCTGCCGCCCGCCAGTGCTGCGCAGAGTTGCGCTGCTGGTCTCGGCGCTCTCGCTGCTGGGCTCTGCCGTTTTGTCGGCGCCGGTGCTGGCGGTTGCAGCGTCGACGGCCGATGTCATCTATTCCGTCGAATCGGCCAAGGCCAGCAAAACCCTCATGCTCGATGTGGTCCATGCCGGCCAGCGCCTGGTGGCGGTCGGCGACCGTGGGCATATCGTCTTTTCCGATGACCAGGGCAAATCCTGGACCCAGGCCAAGGTGCCGACCCGTCAACTGCTCACAGCGGTCTTCTTTGTCGATGACAAGCACGGTTGGGCCGTGGGGCACGACGCGCAGATCCTCGCCAGCGAGGACGGCGGCACCACCTGGACCAAGCAGTTCGAAGACCTCACCCGTGAAGCACCGCTGCTCGACGTCTGGTTCAAGGACGCCAGCAATGGCCTGGCCGTGGGCGCCTACGGTGCGCTGTACGCGACCACCGATGGCGGCAAGCACTGGGAGCAGGCCGCCGACCGCCTCGAGAATGAAGACCAATATCACCTCAACGCTATCGCCGCGGTAAAAGACGCCGGGCTGTTCATCGTCGGCGAGGCCGGCAGCATGTTCCGCTCCGCCGACTGGGGGCAGACCTGGGAAAAACTCGAAGGTCCGTACGAAGGCTCGCTGTTCGGCGCCATCGGCACCGCCCAGCCTTCGACCCTGTTGGCCTATGGCCTGCGCGGCAATCTCTATCGCTCCACGGATTTCGGCGACAGCTGGGAGCAGGTCGAGCTGAAGGCGGCCCGTGGCGCGCTGGAGTTCGGCTTGTCGGGGGCGACGCTGTTGCCGGATGGCTCGATCGTGATCGTCGGCAACGGCGGCAGCGTGATTCGCAGCACCGACGATGGCGTGACTTTCAGCGTGTTCAACCGTCCGGATCGCATTTCCGTGGCGGCCGTCACGGCGGCGGGCAACGGCAACCTGATCCTGGCGGGACAGGGCGGCGTTCGCGCTACCACGCCCACTGGCGCCGAACTGAGCAAATGAGCCGGGCCTGTCAGACGGGCACAATAACAAGAAGGCGGACCCCATGAGCAGTCATCACCAAGACAAGGCGACGTTCCTCGAGCGCCTGATTTTCAACAACCGCCCGGCAGTGATCATCATTTGCCTGCTGGTCAGCATTTTCCTGTTCTGGCAGGCCACGCTGATCCGGCCGTCCACCAGTTTCGAAAAAATGATTCCCCTCGAGCACCCGTTCATCGAGAAGATGCTCGAACACCGCAATGACCTGGCGAACCTGGGCAACACGGTACGGATTTCCGTGGAAGCTACCAACGGCGATATTTTCTCCAAGGAGTACATGGAGACCCTGCGCCAGATCCACGACGAGGTCTTCTACATCTCCGGCGTCGACCGCTCCGGCCTGAAGTCGCTGTGGAGCCCGAGCGTGCGCTGGACCGAAGTGACGGAGGAGGGCTTCGCCGGTGGCGAGGTGATCCCGCAGAGTTACAACGGTTCGGCCGACAGCCTCGACCTGTTGCGCAACAACGTGCTCAAGTCCGGCCAGGTCGGGCGCCTGGTGGCGAACGATTTCAAATCGAGCATCATCGATATCCCGCTGCTGGAGTCCTATCCCGACCCGCAAGACCAAGGCAAATTGCTCGCCCTCGATTATCGAAAGTTTTCCCACGAACTTGAAGACAAGATCCGCAACAAGTTCGAAACGCAGAACCCGAATGTGCAGATTCACATCGTCGGCTTCGCCAAGAAGGTCGGCGACCTGATCGATGGCCTGGTCATGGTGGTGCTGTTCTTCGGCGTCGCCTTCGTCATCACCCTGATCCTGCTGTACTGGTTCACCAACTGCATGCGCAGCACCGTTGCGGTATTGAGCACCACCCTGGTGGCGGTGGTCTGGCAGCTGGGGTTGATGCACGCGGCCGGTTTCGGCCTGGATCCGTATTCGATGCTGGTGCCGTTCCTGATCTTCGCCATCGGCATTTCCCACGGCGTACAGAAAATCAACGGCATCGCCTTGCAGTCCAGCGAGGCGGACAACGCCTTGACGGCGGCGCGGCGCACCTTCCGCCAGTTGTTCCTGCCGGGGATGATCGCGATCCTGGCCGATGCCGTCGGCTTCATCACCTTGCTGATCATCGACATCGGCGTGATTCGCGAACTGGCCATCGGCGCGTCCATCGGCGTGGCGGTGATTGTGTTCACCAACCTGATCCTGCTGCCGGTGGCGATTTCCTACGTCGGTATCAGCAAGCGCGCGGTCGAGCGCAGCAAGAAAGACGCGACCCGCGAACATCCGTTCTGGCGCCTGTTGTCGAACTTTGCCAGCGCCAAGGTCGCGCCGGTATCGATTGCCCTGGCGGTGCTCGCCTTTGGCGGCGGCCTCTGGTATAGCCAGAACCTGAAGATCGGCGACCTTGACCAGGGTGCCCCGGAATTGCGTCCGGACTCGCGCTACAACCAGGACAACAATTTCATCATCAGCAACTACTCCACCAGTTCCGATGTGCTGGTGGTGATGGTCAAGACCAAGGCCGAAGGCTGTTCGCGCTACGAAGCCATGGCGCCCATCGACGAGCTGATGTGGAAGATGCAGAACACCGAGGGCGTGCAGTCGGCGATTTCCCTGGTGACTGTGTCCAAGCAGATGATCAAGGGCATGAACGAGGGCAACCTGAAATGGGAAACCCTGTCGCGCAACCCTGATGTACTGAACAGCTCCATTGCCCGCGCCGACGGCCTGTACAACAACAGCTGTTCCCTGGCGCCGGTGCTGGTGTTCCTCAACGACCACAAGGCCGAGACGCTCGACCGCGCCGTGACGGCGGTGCAGGACTTCGCCAAGGAGCACAACCGCGATGGCCTGGAGTTCATCCTCGCCGCCGGTAACGCCGGGATCGAGGCGGCCACTAACGAAGTGATCAAGGAATCGGAACTGACCATCCTGATCCTCGTGTATATCTGCGTGGCGACGATGTGCATGATCACCTTCCGTTCCTGGGCAGCGACGCTGTGCATCGTGCTGCCACTGGTGCTGACCTCGGTGCTGGGCAACGCGCTGATGGCGTTCATGGGCATCGGCGTGAAGGTCGCGACCCTGCCGGTGGTTGCCCTTGGCGTGGGCATCGGCGTGGACTACGGCATCTACATCTACAGCCGCCTGGAAAGTTTCCTGCGCGCCGGCCTGCCGTTGCAGGAGGCGTATTACCAGACGCTGAAATCCACTGGCAAGGCGGTGCTGTTTACCGGCTTGTGCCTGGCCATCGGCGTCTGCACCTGGATCTTCTCGGCGATCAAGTTCCAGGCGGACATGGGCCTGATGCTGACGTTCATGCTGTTGTGGAACATGTTCGGCGCGCTGTGGCTGCTGCCCGCGCTGGCGCGTTTCCTGATCAAGCCGGAAAAGCTGGCGGGGCAGAAGGGCAATTCGTTGTTTGCCCACTGACCGGACGCTGGATCAACAAAGCCGCAACCTGAGGTTGCGGCTTTTTGCATCCAGCTTCGGACAAACGTGCCGATAGCTCAGCGATTATTGGTCCAGGGGCAAGAACCAGCGTTGCGCCAGAGGTTTGCCGATCTGGCCGCGATGCACGTTCACGACGGCGTAGGGGCCTTCAGCTTTGGACAGCATTGAATAGTAGCTTTCCTTCCGTTGTTCCTTGGTTTTCACGTGTGCAACGCTGTAGTCGGCTTTCGGGGTGTCGGCCTTTTCATAGTGAAAATGGGCATACCAGAGGGGGAAGCCGTTACGGTCGTTGATTGCATATTCCTGAATGAAGTCCTTGCGGACTCCGCTCATGGCTGTGCGGTCGCCGTACTTGCTGACCTGGATTAATTCTTTTGCAAACAGATAGCGGAGATTGCCGTCGGTGGGTGGCAGTTTCAGGCTCAGCTCGGTGCGCAGGTAGCCGCCCTGTGCTGCAAGGCGGGTGGCGGCCTTTTTCAGTTCCTCGATTAAGGTCTGGTCTCGCGGGCCGGGCTCTGTTGGGGAAGCCTTGACGGCTTGTTCAAGCTCCTCGGCAATTTTGCGAAAACGATCCGCCTCGTTGTTCATGACCTCCTCGATTTCCTGCGGGTAACGGCACTGGGCTTTATAGCTTTTTGCCCTTTTCAGAAGTCTTTCCAGTTGCCCGAGCAGTTTTCGTGCGGCGCCTTTGATTTCACTGACAGGTCTCGTTTTCAGCGGCGCGGCCGGTCGCTCTTCCTTGACGAGGTCCCAGGCGTCTTCATGACGGGAATAGGTGCCTAGCAACTGGTTATCGTTTTCGGAGCGCAGCTCGACGACATCAATCTCCAAGGTTGTACCCGCAGGTCTCAGGTCGCCAACCAATACACCATTGTGGCGGGTTCGGATCACTTTTTTCTGAGGGCGTCCGGCGGATGTTCCGGTGCGTTTGGAAGCGCGCGCGCGCGGTTTCGGTTCGGGTTTTATTTCCGTGGCCAGTTCCTGGGAGACCTCCTCATACAATTCTTCGACCAAGGTGACCAGCTTGTCGAAATAAGGCAGGTCCATCTCATCGGCGTGAAGTACTTTGACGATCTGTAGGGCATCCAGCGCCTTGCCATAGTGTTCGGACAAGCTCTCCAATACCTCGAGCCGTTCCGAGAAGTCGTACGTCCACAACGTAGCGTGAGACTGTATTTGTTCCTTTAGCGGCTTGCTGATGGTTCGCAGGTGCTCCCTCGACTCGCTCTCGCCGCGCGAAGCGAGCACTGTGGCCAACGTCGTCTGGAGCTCTTGGCCAGCCAACGAAGCGGTTTTCGCCACCGGTCGGTCATGGGTCAGGCGATCGAACATTTCCCGGCCCTTGCTGCCCCGGTTCAATAACGTATCAAGCGTGCGGTGTTCAAGCTCCAGCCAATGGATCGAGCGCTCATTGAGCTCAAATAACTGCGCGGCGAACCTCAAATAGCCCTGCGGATCATGTTCAACTGCCTCCAGAATGTCAGACGCAGACGGTCCCACGAATGAGGAATGGGCAGCATTCAGAGCTTGTATATCCTTTACGACAACGGCAATGGCTGTACGACAACATTCGATCAACGATTCAGTGATCTGGGAAATATTCCCGGGGGAAATTGGGCTATTCAGCTTGATGGATTCGAGCTCGTTCCCCAGTATCTTCAGATCGGCTTCGGCCTGCTCCTTTAACTGTTCATGAAAGCTTTTACGTATGGGGGCCATCCGCTTCTCATCAGGGGGCGTACCGATCTCCAATAAGCTCAGCAGGTCGTGGGTGATATCCAGCTTCTTTTTCCGCTCGGCACTTTTTTCGAAGAACTCCCTGGTTTCCGCCGCGATTTCCGCTTTTCTTTTTTCGTTGAAGCGACGTTGTTCCTCCACGCGCTTGGGCGGCATCCCGCCACGCAGGCCCAGGCCCAGGTCCAAGGACCAGCTGCCGTGGCCGTCCGATATTAGCGCCGGCCCCCTGCGTGCCGGGTCGTGCGGGTCGACGATCTGTACGGTGCTGTCCCATGTGTCGACTTGATACAACTCGCCCTCAACCACGGCATGCCATTTTTTATTGATCAGATAAAGGCCGGTATAAGGGCCAGAGGGGAGGGCAGCGGGCATCAGTGCGGGACGCTGCACTGTCAGGCGCTGCAGGCGGGTGCGTTGCTCCGGCGTCAGGCGCCGACGGGCACTGGCGAAACTGAAGTCGAGGTGGTCGAAAGCAGCTTGGGCGTGTTCCCCGGGCAGGTAGACGGGGCCTTCGATGACGTCTGGCAGGGCCGGCTTGGGCCATTGCTCGGGAACGATGCGCGGCGCAGGCGCACGCATCGCCTGGTCTTCCAGTTCGTGGGGCAGTGGCTTGCGAACAGGCTCGTCGAGGGACAACGCCTGATGTCCGAGCATGGCGAAGTTCAAGAGAAAGTCGACGGTAGCGAGCTCCCGCGTTGTCGGATCTTCGCTCTGCATGGCCGGGATGTCTTGCCCGGCGACGGCGATCACGTTCCATAACCAGGCGACGCTTATCAATGGGCCGCGCAGGATAGGCACCAACAGTGTGTTGAACAGCAGCCCGCCTCCCTCGAGAAGGATAGCCCAGCGGCTCTCGGCGTTGGACACCGAATCCCTGTCGGCCTGCGCGACCAGGGCTCGGGCGTTACTGCCGTACAGATACTCCATCAGCTTGCCGTTGTGCAGGAATTGCAACAACTCGTCGTTGTCACCCCCGATTGCGAGTGTCGCCGGGGTCGGCTTTTCGAAAGGGGCGAATTCATCGCCTGGAAGAAAGCGCACGATGTGTGGCTCCAGGAACCCCCCATTGGCGTACACCGGACGCGCGGTATCCGATAACCAGGTCAAGACGCTGGTCTGCAGTTCGCCGTCCAGGCCAATGGCAGTCAAAAGCGCCTGGCGTGTCGGGAACTCAATCAACGAGGGCGAGTGAAGCGGGCGATACAGCAGGTGTGGTCCCGTTTCGACGGCTTGCGGTTCGATGATGAACATATTCGTCACAACATCAGGTCGCGCCTTCGGCTTACGCAGAAAGGCCAGGGGACGAATCATCACCGGACGACCGTCGACCTGTTGTTCCTCGACATCGGCTTGAAGGACGGCTTCGAGAAGGTCCAGGCCTTGACGGGTCATGCTGTTCTGGTGGTCGAGCTTTTGCTTGAGCGCTTCGAGAAGCAGCTCTGTCGGGACCTGGTCGGCGAATCTCTGTTGACGCAGGGTAGGCAAATCGTCAAACAGCTTTTGCTGCAGATATCGGGGGTAGGCGGTGCCGATGTCGACCTGTTCAATCAGCCCGCCCTGGCGGGTAATGTAGTCCGGGGTCAACCATTCGGGCAGGGTCAGGCCCAGGCGATGGCTGAGGATCGGGTCTCCACTGGGGCGGGCGACGAGATTGCGGATGGCCAGTTCGCTCAGTTTCATCGATTTTTTCTCGACAATCCCGATCGTACCGGGGAGGCCCGCCGCCACGGTGAAAGTCAGTAGCACGTCGTCGGGATTGTAGCGGGAGGGTTGGGCCTTGGTCGACGAGCTATCGTTTGTTCGACCCATGCGCTCAAGCAGGGCTTGGGACGTGAATGTCTTGATATCCTTGATATCGTTGAGGAAGGTTTGGCCTGGGCTGCGTTTTTTGGCGCTGGCCAACGTCAGGCAGTAATGCTGGTGTCTGGTCTGATCGACAACGGACGCTTCCTTCAACCATTCGGGCACCAGCGGTGCAATGAGCTTCGACATCTGAGGAGAGGGGAATGGGGTGTCAAGCAGGTAGCGGGCCGGGTCGCTCAATTCGTGATACAGCGCACGCAGGTGCTGTGAGCCGACGCGGGAAGGCAATTCCACCGCCCGGAGGTCGGCCAGCTCTTGCTCCAGGATCAGTGCTGCCTGGGTCTCGAACACGTTGCCAGCGACCTCGGTGCGTGTGCAAGTGACGGTGTCGACAAGGTAACGGCTGGCGATGAGCTCACTCCAGTGACGGTGAAAGTCTTCCAGCGATTCAAAGGGTTTGACGGCGCTGCCAGGGCTGCACAGCAGCAGGAGGGTCCCACCTTCGGTGGTGCGGGTCAGTAGAATCTCGCTACCGTATAGGACCGAACGGGAAGCGCCTTTAACGAGGGTGCTTTCCAGGCTGTAGGCGTAGACGCTGGCCTGACCGTCGGCGCGCAAGTGTTGCTTGCTGACAGGCCGGCGGGTGATCTGGTCGAGCATCTCACGTGCCGGGTCGCTGAGCCCTGGTTGCTGCAAGCCACGGGTCTGCAACAGGTTTCGCAGTGCACCGCTGAGCCAGTTCCAGCGGCTGGTGCCTTGATGGGGATCAATGTCGGCATTCCAGTAGCGGACCAGCGCATCCTCGAATCCGATCGGTACTGTCCAAGGCAGTTCAAGTAGCAGCTTTTCCAGCGTGAGCATGTCCTGCGCGTCCAGCTTGAGACGGTGCGGCATCGTTTCGGAAAGGAAACAGCCACGCTCGCTCCACTCCTTGAAGTCGATGGGCGTGCCGGTAGCCAGGTAATCGAGGACGAGCGTCATGAAGGGGGCGGTCGTCCAGCCGTTAGAGGTCTTGTCTGGAGTTGCCAACACAACCTTGGAGAGGTTGAGGTTTAACATTCGCCAGCCGTATTCGCTTTTAATGGCATGCTCGAACACGCTTAGCACAACCTGTTCGAAGGTGGGGCGACCGGCAAATTGCAGGCTGACGTTCTGTGCCTGTGTGTTGGCGTTGTCAGCCGGGGAAGGCGATGCCATGTGAAGTTCCTTTTCATAAACCCAAGGTCGTCAGGATGACGACCCGCGCAGTATCGTCATGACTGTTCCAGGTGTGCGGTACATAGGTACCGCACGCTTGAACGCCAGGCGTGCAGGTTTGTGAAGGGCTTCAGTAAAATCGGCGGTGAATCAGGCGGGATCGCTGCCCAGCACGACATTCAGCGCACTGCGGGCGTCATCCAGTTGCACCAGCGTGGCATGGCGGGCGCCGAGGGCATCGCGGTTCTCGATGGCGGTGAGGATCGCCTTGTGCCGTGGCATCGCCAGCTCGTGCAGGTTGGGCCGTTGGTTGGAGTGCTTGAGGGCTTCGGCGATGGCCACCGACAGCATGTTGCACAGGTTGGCGAGCAGGTCGTTGTGGGTGGCGTCGGCGATGCGGCTGTGAAAGTCCAGGTCCGGTTGCAGGAGGGCTTCCGGGGTCGGGGCGGCTTCCATGCGCTGGTAGGCTTCGCTAATGGCGGCGATGTCGGCGTCGGTGGCGAATTGCGCGGCGAGGGCGGCGGCGGCCGGCTCGATGATGCTGCGCACGCTGGTGAGCAGTCCGAAGAACTCGTTCTGCGGGCTGCTCTGCATCAGCCAGTGCAGCACATCGGGGTCGAGCATATGCCATTCCCGACGCGGCTTGACCACCGTGCCCACTCGCGGCCGCGAATACACCAGGCCCTTGGCGACCAACACGCGCGTGGCTTCGCGCAGCACCGGGCGGCTGACGGCATATTCTTCGCACAGCAAGGCTTCGGCGGGCAGTTTGTCGTCGGGCTTGAAGCGGCCAGAGACGATCTGCATGCCCAGTTCCTGGACGATGCGCGCGTGCATGCTCTTGCGATCGGAGGGTTTGCGGTAATCCATGGGGAGCGGCGCGATCCTGTGTGCGAGGGGTGCTGCGCATGATAGCAGGCGCGGCGGATATTCATCAGGCCAAACCCTTGGGCCTGAGCGACCTTGTGGCGAGGGAGCTTGCTCCCGCTGGACTGCGAAGCAGGCCCCTGGGCGGTCGCTGCGCACTGGAGCGCGAGCCCGGCCGAGCGGGAGCAAGCTCCCTCGCCACAGGCGGTGGGTCAGGCGACATGAATGCCGCTGGTCCAACGCTTTCGCGAGCAGGCTCGCTCCCACAGGGGGATGGGGCGTCAATGGGAGTGACGCGGCACCTCGGCGCCGCGGCAGCCCACCAGGAAGTCGAAGTCGCAACCCTGGTCGGCTTGCAGCACATGGTCGATGTACAGCTGGCGGTAGCCACCGACCAGCAATTGCTGCGGTGGCGCCAGGTCGGCCAGGCGCGCGGCAAGTTCGGCGTCGGGGATGTCCAGGTGCAGGCGGCCGCTGGCGCAATCGAGTTCGATCCAGTCACCTTCTTTCACCGCGGCCAAAGGCCCACCGGCCGCCGCTTCCGGTGCCACATGCAGCACCACGGTGCCGTAGGCGGTGCCGCTCATGCGTGCGTCGGAAATACGCACCATGTCCGTCACGCCCTGGGCCAGCAGTTTGGCTGGCAAGCCCATGTTGCCGACTTCGGCCATGCCCGGATAACCCTTCGGCCCGCAGTTCTTCATGACCAGGATCGAGTCGGCATCCACGTCGAGCTCCGGATCGTTGATCCGCGCCTTGTACTCGTCGAAGTTCTCGAACACCACCGCGCGACCGCGATGCTGCATCAGTTCGGCGGTGGCCGCGGACGGCTTGAGCACTGCGCCCAATGGCGCCAGGTTGCCGCGCAGTACGCAGATGCCGCCGTCGGCGCGGATCGGGTTGTCCAGGGTGCGAATGACTTCGTCCTGGCCATAGATCGGCGCGTCCTTGGTGTTTTCGCCGAGGCTCTTGCCGTTCACCGTCAGTGCGTTCGGGTGGGGGATCAGGTTGGCTTCGCCGAGACGACGGAGCACGGCAGGCAGGCCGCCGGCGTAGTAGAACTCCTCCATCAGGAAGCGTCCGGACGGTTGCAGGTCGACGATGGTCGGCATGCCGCGACCGATGCGGGTCCAGTCGTCCAGGTCCAGTTGCACGCCGATGCGCCCGGCGATGGCCTTGAGGTGAATCACCGCGTTGGTCGAACCGCCGATGGCGGCGTTGACGCGGATGGCGTTTTCGAAAGCTTCCTTGGTCAGGATCTTCGACAGCTTCAGGTCTTCGCGGACCATTTCCACGGCGCGCATGCCGGACATGTGGGCCAGCACATAACGGCGCGCATCCACCGCCGGGATCGCCGCGTTATGGGGCAGCGAAGTGCCAAGCGCCTCGGCCATGCAGGCCATGGTCGACGCCGTGCCCATGGTGTTGCAGGTACCGGCCGAGCGGGACATGCCGCCCTCGGCCGCGAGGAAGTCATCGATGGTGATGGTGCCGGCCTTGACCTGTTCGCTCAGCTGCCAGACCACGGTGCCCGAGCCGATGTCCTGGCCCTTGTGCTTGCCGTTGAGCATCGGCCCGCCGGTGACGACGATGGCCGGCACGTCGCAACTGGCGGCGCCCATCAGCAGGGCCGGAGTGGTCTTGTCGCAACCGGTGAGCAATACCACGCCATCAATCGGGTTGCCGCGAATCGCCTCTTCCACGTCCATGCTCGCCAGGTTGCGGGTCAGCATGGCGGTGGGGCGCAGGTTCGATTCGCCGTTGGAGAACACCGGGAATTCCACCGGAAAGCCCCCGGCCTCGATCACGCCGCGCTTGACGTGCTCGGCGATCTGCCGGAAATGCGCGTTGCACGGTGTCAGCTCCGACCAGGTGTTGCAGATACCGATGATCGGCTTGCCATGGAACTGGTGGTCGGCGATGCCCTGATTTTTCATCCAGCTGCGGTACATGAAGCCGTTTTTGTCGGCGGTGCCAAACCATTGGGCCGAGCGCAGGGAGGGTTTCTTATCAGACATGATCGATTCTCTTATTGTATGACTATATTGTTCGAGCTGAAGCGTAACATAAGCGCAATTTACGCCGTTTGGAAGTGTTGTTGGGTAAATAGTATTACTATATAGTCCGATTTAACGGAGGGGTTGTCCTGGCGGTCATTCGCGAGAGAAATCCCCCGAGGTTCTATAACAACAACAATCGGAGACCGGTCCCATGAGCCAGGAATTGCGGCTTATACGTCGCATTACACTCAAACTGATTCCCTTCCTGATCCTGCTTTACCTGATCGCGTACGTGGATCGCTCCGCCGTGGGCTTTGCCAAGCTGCACATGGGCGCGGACATCGGCATCGGCGACGCCGCCTACGGCCTCGGCGCGGGCCTGTTCTTCATTGGTTATTTCCTCCTGGAGATTCCCAGCAACCTGATGCTGGAGCGCTTCGGTGCGCGGCGCTGGTTTGCCCGGATCATGATCACCTGGGGCGCAATCACCATCGGCATGGCTTTTGTGCAGGGGCCCTATAGTTTCTACGTGATGCGCTTTCTGCTGGGCGCGGCCGAAGCCGGGTTCTTTCCGGGGGTGCTGTATTACATCACCCAGTGGTTCCCGGTGCGCCATCGCGGCAAGATCCTCGGGCTGTTCATTCTTTCCCAACCCATTGCGATGATGATCACCGGTCCCGTTTCCGGTGGCTTGCTGGGCATGGACGGCATCCTCGGCCTGCACGGCTGGCAGTGGTTGTTCATCGTCATCGGCCTGCCGGCGGTGCTGTTGACCTGGCCGGTGCTGCGTTATCTGCCGGACGGCCCGCAACAGGTCAAATGGATGGACCAGTCCGAGAAGGACTGGCTGACCGGTGAGCTGAAAAAGGACCTGGAAGAATACGGCCAGACCCGTCATGGCAACCCGCTGCATGCGCTCAAGGACAAGCGCGTCCTGCTGCTGGCGCTGTTCTACCTGCCGGTGACCCTGAGCATCTACGGCCTGGGGCTGTGGCTGCCGACGCTGATCAAGCAGTTCGGCGGCAGTGACCTGGTGACCGGCTTTGTCTCTTCCGTGCCGTATATCTTCGGCATCATTGGCCTGCTGATCATTCCTCGCAGCTCCGACCGCCTGAACGACCGCTACGGTCACCTGGCCGTGCTGTATGTGTTGGGCGCCATCGGTCTGTTCCTCAGTGCCTGGTTGACCGTGCCGGTGCTGCAACTGGCGGCGTTGTGCCTGGTGGCGTTTGCACTGTTTTCCTGCACGGCGGTGTTCTGGACCTTGCCGGGACGGTTCTTCGCCGGTGCCAGCGCGGCGGCGGGCATTGCCTTGATCAACTCGGTAGGCAACCTGGGCGGCTATATCGGCCCGTTCGTGATCGGCGCCTTGAAGGAATACACCGGTAACCTGGCGTCCGGGCTGTACTTCCTGTCGTGCGTGATGGTGTTCGGCCTGGTGTTGACCGGGGTGGTCTATCGCTTGCTCGAACGCAAGCACGTATTGCCGGCTGACCAGTTCGCGGCAAGTGCCCGCGGGGCGACGCGTAGCTGAGTTGTTGCAGCTTTTGTGGCGAGGGAGCTTGCTCCCGCTCGACTGCGCAGCAGTCGCAATATGGGCGATGTGTTTTGCCTGAATGAACTCGGCGCCTGAAAGTAGGGGGGCTTCGCCCCCCAGCGGGAGCAAGCTCCCTCGCCACAAAAAGCCTGCAAAGCGATTCGGCGTTCATATTCAAGTTTTGTTTACAGGGAGAAACCCATGCGTTTAGTTCAGTTCGAATTGAGTAACGGCGAACGCCGCGTCGGTGTAGTTGACGGCGAGCAGGTGCGCGAAGTGCAGGGCGCCACGACGGTGCGCGACCTGGCGCTGGCCGCCATCGAGGCGGGCGTCAAGCTTGAGCAACAGGTCGACGGCCTGGGCCTGGGAGCGAGCCATGACTATGCGCAACTGCTGAGCGAATTGCGCATCCTGCCGCCGCTGGATCACCCGGACCCGGCTCACCTGCTGGTCAGCGGTACCGGCCTGACTCACCTGGGCAGCGCCTCGGCCCGGGACAAGATGCACCAACAGGCTGGCGACGAGAGCGCCATGACCGACACCATGCGCATCTTCAAATGGGGCGTGGAGGGCGGCAAACCCGCCGCCGGGCAGGCTGGCGTTCAGCCGGAATGGTTCTACAAGGGCGACGGCAGCATCGTCGTCCGTCCCGGCCATCCGTTCCCGCTGCCGCCCTTTGCCGAAGACGCTGGCGAGGAGCCGGAAATCAGCGGCCTGTATGTCATCGGTCATGACGGCAAGCCATATCGGCTGGGCTTTGCGGTAGGCAACGAATTCTCCGATCACGTCATGGAACGCAAGAATTATCTGTACCTGGCCCATTCGAAACTGCGCAGTTGCAGCTTCGGCCCGGAACTTCGCGTGGGCGAACTGCCTCAACATCTGTCCGGGACCAGTCGTATCCTGCGCAACGGCGAAGTGCTGTGGCAGAACGAATTCCTCAGCGGCGAGGCGAACATGTGCCACAGCCTCGAGAACCTCGAGTTCCACCATTTCAAGTACAGTCAGTTCCTGCGCCCCGGGGACGTGCACGTTCACTTCTTCGGCACCGCGACGCTGTCGTTCGCCGACGGCATCCGCACCCAGCCGGGGGACGTGTTCGAAATCAGCCAGGCCGAATTCGGCGCACCGCTGATCAACGGCATTGCTCCGGTAGACGCGGTGTTCAACCCAGGTACTATCGGCACACTTTAAAAGGAGACTTGCGATGAACCAGATCCTTGGCCACAACTACATCGGCGGCGCACGCAGCGCGGCCGGCCAGACTCGCCTGCAAAGTTTCGACGCCAGCACCGGCGAGGCCTTGCCGCATGATTTCGTCCAGGCCACGGCGGAAGAAGTCGACGCCGCCGCCAAGGCCGCCGCGGCGGCTTATCCAGCCTACCGCAGCCTGAGCGCGGCGCGCCGGGCCGAATTTCTCGATGCCATCGCCGATGAGCTGGACGCCTTGGGTGATGAGTTCGTCGCCGTGGTCTGCCGCGAAACCGCGTTGCCAGCCGCACGGATCCAGGGCGAGCGCGGCCGCACCAGCGGGCAGATGCGCCTGTTCGCCAAGGTCTTGCGCCGTGGCGATTTCTACGGCGCGCGCATCGACCGGGCCTTGCCGGAGCGTACGCCGCTGCCGCGCCCGGACCTGCGCCAGTACCGCATTGGTCTCGGTCCGGTGGCCGTGTTTGGCGCCAGCAACTTCCCATTGGCATTCTCCACCGCTGGCGGTGACACCGCTGCCGCGCTGGCCGCCGGTTGCCCGGTGGTATTCAAGGCCCACAGTGGCCACATGGCCACCGCCGAGCATGTGGCCGATGCGATCATTCGCGCGGCTGAAAAGACTTCGATGCCGGCCGGTGTGTTCAACATGATCTACGGCGGTGGCGTCGGCGAATGGCTGGTCAAGCATCCGGCGATCCAGGCCGTCGGCTTCACCGGTTCCCTGAAAGGCGGGCGTGCCCTGTGCGACATGGCGGCCGCGCGACCCCAGCCGATTCCGGTCTTCGCCGAGATGTCGAGCATCAACCCGGTGATCGTCCTCCCGCAAGCGTTGCAAGCGCGCGCCGAAAGTGTCGCTCGCGACCTGACCGCCTCGGTGGTGCAAGGCTGCGGTCAGTTCTGCACCAACCCTGGCCTGGTGATCGGTATCCGCTCACCTGAGTTCACTGCCTTCACCCAGCAGGTGGCTGCGCTGATCGGCGACCAGGCGCCGCAAACCATGCTCAATGCCGGCACGCTGCAAAGCTACGGCAAAGGCCTGCAAAAATTGCTGGCCCACCCAGGCATCGAACACCTGGCCGGTCGCGAGCAGCAAGGCAACCAGGCGCAACCGCAATTGTTCAAGGCTGACGCCAGCCTGTTGATCAACGGTGACGAGGCGTTGCAGGAAGAGGTCTTCGGCCCGACCACGGTATTTGTCGAAGTGGCGGACCAGGCGCAATTGAGCGCTGCGCTGCATGGCCTGCACGGCCAGCTCACCGCCACGATCATTGGCGAACCGGCAGACTTCGAACGGTTCGGCGAACTGACGCCGCTGCTGGAGCAGAAGGTCGGCCGCATCTTGCTCAACGGTTATCCAACTGGTGTGGAGGTCTGCGATTCGATGGTCCATGGCGGGCCCTACCCGGCGACGTCCGATGCGCGTGGCACTTCGGTCGGCACGCTGGCGATCGATCGGTTCCTGCGTCCGGTGTGCTTCCAGAACTACCCCGACAACCTGTTGCCAGAGCCGTTGAAGAACGCCAACCCGCTGGGGATCCTGCGGCTGGTAGATGGCGTGCCGGGGCGCGAGGCGCTCTGAGGAGCTGAACAGGCCGTTGCATTCATGTTGAATGCGCCGGCCTTTTCGCGAGCAGGCTCGCTCCCACAGGGGATTTCTGGTGGGTATGAATCCGTTGTGGGAGCGAGCCTGCTCGCGAAAGCGATAGGTCGGCCAGCACCGCTTTCGAACCTTATGGCCCAAGCTCCACTCTGACATTGGGTTATCATGCCGCTTTTCCCAATGACTGACTGATCGCTATGACTGCCCCGACCGACACTCTGCTGCACGCCCTCGAACACTGCGACATGCTGATCATCGACGGGCTGCACGCTTTCGATTTTTCCCTCGACGAGCAGGACCAACTGCACGTCGAATGCATGAACGGCCGCACCCTCGAGCATTGGCGTTTCACGCCGGCACAGATGCAGGCCGCGACTTTCGACACAGCCTCGAAACATTGGGTCATCACCAGTGATTCGGGCGATCACCATCTGGAATGCGTGGAGGCGACCAGCGGCCACGACGACGAGGACTCCGAGCATGAAGATGCGTAGTTTCTGGCCATTGCTGATGGCCGGCAGCGTGGGCGCCATGGGCGTCCAGGCAGAAACCACCGAGCACTATCAATTGCTGGTGGGCTCCTACACGGCGGACCAGAGCCAGGGCATCTACCGCATGCAGTTCGACAGCCGGACCGGCCAGCTCGACGCCAAGCCACTGCAGGTGATCAAGACGGACAACCCCTCTTGGTTGACCCTTTCCAAGGACCTGAGCCGGCTGTTCGTGGTCAACGAAAACGGCCCGGGCCAGAAAGACCCGGTGGGCAAGGTCAGCAGTTACGCCGTTAACCCCAAAACCCATGAACTGAGCCTGATCAATCAGGTCCAGTCCCTGGGCAACGAGCCGACTCATTCCAGCCTGAGCCATGACGGCCAGCATCTGCTGGTGAGTAATTATTCCGTTCTGGAGAACCCGGGCGGTACCTTGGTCGTGCTGCCAGTGGGGGCGGACGGCAAGCTCGCGCCGGTGGTGCAGTCGGGCAGTCATCAGCCGAGTCGGGTCAACCCTGAGCGGCAGAAGTCGGGGCATGTGCATTCGGCGGTGCCTTCGCCGGACGGCAAGTATGTGTTTGCCAACGACCTGGGGGCGGACAAGGTATTCGTCTACCGCTACGACCCGAAAGCCAACCCCGAGCTGCCGCTGACGCCTGCCGATCCGGCATTCGTGCAGTTGCCGCCGGGCAGCGGGCCGCGTCACCTGCTGTTCAGCAACGATGGCAAGCACGCCTGGCTGACCATGGAGATGACCGCCCAGGTTGCGGTGTTCGATTACCAGGATGGTCGCCTTACCCAGCGTCAACTGGTCGACCTCGCCGTCGGCAAGCCCCAGCCGGGTAAAGCGGCGGCAGCGCTGCATGCGTCCAGGGACGGCAAGTTCCTGTACGTCAGCAATCGGGGCACCACCAACGAACTGGTGGTATTTGCCATCGACCCGGCGGCTGGCACGCTGAAAGAGCTTCAGCGGCGCTCTGTCGAGGGCGACCACCCTCGGGAATTCAGCCTCGACCCGAGTGAAAAATTTGTCCTGGTGGCCAACCAGAAGAGCAACCAGATCGTCGTCATCGAGCGTGATCCGAAGACCGGCCTGCTGGGTAAAACCGTCCAGAAGCTGGCGATGGATGCGCCGAGCGACTTGAAATTCATGGTTCGTCAATAAGCTGAAGGCCCCGATTCACGGGGCCTTCGCCGTTGTATCAACGAGACTGATAGTCGCTAGTATTACAAAGCATTTCAAGACGAGACGCCTCGGCGCGTAAGTTTGCTTCACGGCCCCACCGGGCAAATCAGCAAACTGAATCCGAGGACTACCGCCATGAATCTGAATCTCTTCTCCGTTATTGCCGCTTCCGCTATCTCTGCCACCGTGGCATTGCCAGCCAGTGCCAGCATCGAAATCAGCGACAAGAAAAACCGCACCCAGAGCTACACCGAGAAATACCTGCAACAGAGCGCCAACTTCTACGCCGCACTGGATCACAAGACCCAACACTGAATCACGCTGACCCCTGAAGCCTGCGATCTTTCATTTCCTGCTGGATGCCAGCGGAGAGAAAAGATCGCAGGCTTCGTGCGTGGGCAGAAAATCCCGTTGTGATATCACATAGCCATGTGTTTAAATTTGACGCTAGTTAATTGACTCCTTACCAATAAGGATCGACACCATGGCGATGCGTCTGGCAGTGATGCTGCTGTTTCTCTACTCCACTCCGATTGTCTCGGCGGCCCAGCCAATTCCTGGAGAGCTGGAAGTGGCTCGCGAGCGATTGTTGAGCTTGGTCAACGACTGATTTCAGGGTTTCATCAATCAATAAACCTGATGGTGACTATGCATAGTCGTCGCTATTCATAACGGTTTATTTGATTGATTCTGTGGGCATCGAAACATGCCCACGGAGAACCCCATGGCCCGCGCAATCCTTTCTTCCGCCAGACACGGCGCCTACATCGCCATCGGCCTTTACGTCGCATTGGTGCTGGTGGTCAGCGTCGGCGCCCAATACCAAGGCTTCGTTGATTCGTCGCTGCATGCGTCGGTTGCCACTGTCGCCGCCGAACGCGGCGCAGGCAAAGGGGCGGTCGGCGCATGAGCAGATGCAGGTTCTGGGTGATCGCCTTCCTGGCGTTTATCACCAACGGGTTTTCGTTGCTTGGGTTGGGGCAGGCGTCGGCGGGGTCTTTGGCGCGGACGATCGAGTGCAACCACAACATCGCCCATAACATCCTCACCGCCAGGGCATTGGGAGTGTTGGTGGGTAATCCGCCGTCGGCGCCGAGGGTGGCTGAGTTTGGGCCGTTTCAGGTTGATTGCGCGGTGGTGCGCATGTGCAGCGTCGCCGCTTGAAGGGATCTACGGGCTTTTGTGGCGAGGGAGCTTGCTCCCGCTCGGCTGCGCAGCAGACGCCTTGGGTGTAGACCGAATGGGCCTGCTGCGCAGGCCAGCGGGAGCAAGCTCCCTCGCCACAAGAAGCGCGGTCGCAAGAATATTTTCTACTTGGCCATGATCGCTACGAACAGCTCGGAGTCCAGGAATTTCTGCAACCAACCTTGCAGCCGCGGATAGGGCGCCTGGGCAAACCAGTCGCGATCGACATGGGCGAACTGGCGTATGAAGGGCATCACCGCCACGTCGGCCAGGCTCTGATGTTCCGCCGTCAGGAACGGCCGGGTTTCAAGCAGTCCTTCCAGTTTGCGCAGAAAAACTTCGCCTTCGCTGCGGTAGTGTTCCTGCGTGTATTCGGGATGTCGCTCCGGGTATTTGTAGCGGTTCAGGTGAAGCTTGAATACCTGGTCGTTTTCCTCGATCAACGCTGCCGTCAACGCCTGGGCCTTGGCATCGTCCCGTAGCTGCCAGTCCTGCGGATCGTGTTGGGCCAAGGCCCAGTTGATGATCTCCAGGCTTTCATCGATCACCCGGCCATCGACCTGCAACACCGGCACCGTGCCTTTGCTCGAGAGTGCAAGCATCTCGGCGGGCTTGGCCTTCAGGCTGACTTCGACGATCGTCAGTTCGACCGCGCTGTAACGCAACGCCATGCGTGCGCGCATGGCATAGGGGCAGCGACGGAAGGAGTACAGCGTGGCACGGCTCATTTCACCTCCAGCGTGCTAAGCCCATTGCCCTGGCGGCGGACCTGGATCTGCACCGGGATCCGCTCGTGCATTTCCTGCACATGGGAGATGACCGCGACCTTGCGCCCCTGGGCCTGCAAGCCGTCGAGGGCGTCCATCGCCAGTTGCAGCGATTCGGGGTCGAGGCTGCCGAAGCCTTCGTCGATGAACAACGATTCGATTCTCAGCGTGCTGGACGCCATCGAAGCCAGGCCCAGCGCCAGGGCAAGGGAGACCAGGAAGGTCTCGCCGCCGGACAACGAATGCACCGAGCGCAGTTCATCGCCCATTTCCGTGTCCATTACCAGCAGGCCAAGCATGCTGCCGCCGCGCTTGAGCCGGTAACGGCGAACCAGTTGGCGCAACTGGGCGTTGGCATGGTGGACCAGCAAGTCGAGGTTGTACGCCTGGGCCAGTTTGCGGAAGCGGTCGCCGGTGGCCGAGCCAATCAAGGCGTCGAGGCGCGCCCAGCGCTGGTATTCGGCATAGGCCTGCTCAATCTGTCGGGCCAGGGCCTGGTTGGCATGCTGCCGACGCTGGTCTTCAGTCTGTTCGGCACGCAACTCGGCGCAGCGCTGTTCGCTGGCGGCAAACTGCTCCTGCAGCACCGCCAAGGCTTGGGTCAGTTCTTCAGGCGGCAAATTGCCGTTGTGTTGGGCCTGGTGGTTGTGCAGGCGCTGCTCGCGTTCGGTGAGCAGGACGCGGGCCTGCTCGATGGCTTTTTCGCTGGTGAGCAGGCGTTGCCGCAGTTGACTGACCTGTTGCTCGTCGAGGCCGAGCAAGGCATCGAGCGCGGCGTCGTCGAGTTCCGGATGAGAAGCGCGCCATTGGGCGATGCCGGCGGCGAGCGTCTGCTGTTCGGCCTCAAGCGACTGGGCCTGCTCATGCCGGGCCTGGAGCTCGGCAGCCAGTTGCACGAGGGTATTGCGCAACTCCTGTAACTGCTGACCGGCCGCTGCCTCGGCATGGCGGGCCTGTTCCAGGGCCTGGTCGAGTTGTTGCTGCCATTGTTCGGCACTGGAATGTTCGCCCAGCAGTTGCGTGAGTTTTTGCTGGCAGGTCTGCTGTTGCTCATTCAGCGCGTTGAATTGCTGCTGCGCCGCTTCGAGTTGCTGCACGCGGGTCTGCTGGCGGTCCTGCTCTTTCTCCAGGGCTTGCTGGCGTTGAAGTTGTTCGCCGAGTTCTTCGCGTTGCTGTTCCAGTTGCGCCAGGCGCTGGGTGATCCGCTGGTCGAGTCGCATGAACGTCGCGGCGGGATCGCTGCGCAGGGCCTGCAAGGTATCGGCCGGCAGCAGCGCACTGAAATGACCGAGCTCTTCGTCCAGGCGCTGGCGGTCGCGGGCCATTTCCTGTTGCTGGTTGCCCAGGTGCAGTGACGCCTGCTGGCTGGCGGTTTCCGCTTCGCGCAGTTGCTGCGCCAGGCGCGTGGCGTCCTGTTGCAGGGTGAGCAGGGCGGCCTGGCGTTGTTCGTCCTGGCTGATGCGCAGGTTCAACTGGCTGTTTTGCTGGGCCAGCCAGGCGTCGCGCTGGTCTGGATCCTGAGCCAGCAACTGTTCCGACAACGGATGGGCTTCGAGGCTTGGCGCGAGGCCTTGTTGCTGGGCGGCGAGTTGTTCCTGTTGCTGTTTGAATTCCTTGAGCTGGGCAATGACCCCACTGTATTGCGCTCGCAGATCAATGACTTTTTCATTGAGCAGGTCGACGACTCTGCGCGCATTGGCCTCTTCGCTTTCATCGAATCGGCCGAGGCTTTGCAGCAGCGCTTCGGGCTGATGGTACGGGTGTTCGACGCTGCCGCAGACCGGGCACGGCTGGTTGTCCTGCAACTGTTCGCGCAGTTGCTCGACGCTTTCGCTGCGAGCCAGGCGCTGGCGTTCCAGCAGTTCACGGGTGACAGTCAGGGTCTGTTCGGCAATGGCCAGCTCGGCCTTGGCTTCGCCGCCTTCGCGCACCAGCCGGTCGCGTTCCTGCAAGGCTTGCTGCTGGCGTTGCTCCAGCTCTGCGCTGCGTTTGTCCAGCTCCTGCTGGCTGGCCCAAAGCCGGGTCAGTTCTTCGAATGCGCGCAGTTGCTTGCGATTGTCTTGCAGCAGGTTGCCGAGCAACTGGATCTGTTCCGCCACCGCTTGCGGTTCGGCCCCGGCTTCCTTGTAGAGCACTTCGAGGTTTTGCCGGCGGGTTGCCAGGTCATCGGCGGCGCGAGTGGCGCTTTGTTCCAGCAGCGCGAGTTCGTCCTGGCCCTTGTTCAGCCGGTTGCCGATCAGCATCAACTGTTGCAGGCGATCGCGGTAGGCGGACCAGGCATCGCCCAGCGGTGCGAGATCGGTACTTTGTTCCAGTTCGCCGGCGATCCTTTGCAGGCGCTCATCAACCTGCCGTTGCTGTTCGAGCAGGGTGTCGATGCTGCGCTGGCCGTCGGTGCAAGCCTGTTGGACCTGTTGCAACTGTTCGGCACCTTGGCCGGTTTCCCTGGCCAGGCGGGCGAGGCTGCTCTGTTCATCGAATGCCTGGCGTAGCAGCGGTGCGTTGTCGGCGCTCTGCTGGCGGGCGGCGGCCAAGGCCAATTGCGCCACGCCCAGGCCTTTCTCCAGTTCGGCCTGTTGCTCATGCAATTCGACTTGCTGCTGGGTCAGTTGCTGGATCCTGACTGCCAGCGGCTCCAGCTGGCGGTTCAATTCCGCCTGGCGGATGAACTGATGCCGCTGAGGCGCCAGTTGTTCCAGGCGTGTCTGTTTCAGGCGTTCGTCGGCCAGCGCAGCCCAATCGGCCTGTGACTGTTGCAGTTGTTCAGCGGCGCTGGCCTGTTCGTCCTGCAACTGGCGCAGGTCCCTGAGCCAGGTGTGCTGCTGTTCCAATTGCTTGAGCTGTGCCTGCTGGGTCTTGAGCAGTTGCTGGGCGTCGTTGAAGCGTTGGTCCAGCTCGGCGCGGGCTTCGGCGGCCAGCGGCGTGACGCCGGTGGCCTGGTCTTGCAACTGCTTGTGGGTTTCCCTGGCCTGCTTGGCCTTGTCGAAGGCGCGGCGGCCCAGACGCGTATACAGGGCCGTGTCGGTGAGCTTTTCCAACAACTCGCTGCGGTCGTTGTCGTCGGCCTTGAGAAAGGCGCTGAACTCGCTCTGGGCCAGCAGCACGGCGCGGGTGAACTGCTCGAAATTCAGGCCCAAGGCGGCTTCGAGCTGGGTCTTGTATTCGCCTTTCTGGCTGGCCAGCAGTTGGTCATTGTCCAGGTCGCGCAGGCTCTGGCGGCTGGCCTGCAATTTGCCGCCGGCTTTTTCCCGGGCGCGATTGGCCTCCCAGCGAGCCCGGTAGCGGCGCCCGTCGATACCGCGAAAATCCACTTCGGCATAACCGTCACCGGTGCCACGGCGCAGCAGCGTGCGCGGATCGCCCGTGGCGATCTCGCCGTCGGCGTCCGGTACCTTGGCGTCACGACCGGTGTTGTTCAGGCGCGGCACCGCACCAAAAAGCGCCAGGCACAAGGCATCCAGCAGCGTGCTCTTGCCGGCGCCGGTGGGGCCGGTGATGGCGAACAGGCCGGCGCTGGCCAACGGCTCGGCAGTGAAATCGATTTCAAACGGCCCGGCGAGGGAGGCGAGGTTCTTCAGGCGGATCGCGAGGATCTTCATGGCTGCTCGCTCTCCATCTGCACGTCTTGCAACAGCACGGCAAAATCCTTGAGGGTCTGTTCGTCCACTTCGTTGCCGTAGGTGTCCTGCCAGGCACGGCTGAACAGTTCCTGCGGGCTCAGCTGGTCCAGTTCGACCAGCGCGGTGCCATCCTCGACACCGCTGGAGCCGCCAGTGCCGGCGTACTCGGCGGCGATGCGCACCAGGCGCACGGCTTTGCCTTGCAGCGCCGTCTCCACTTGATGGCGCAAGTCGGGCTGCGGCTCGTCGAGGCGCACTCGAACCTCCAGCCAGGGCTGGCGCTGCACGTCCGCCAGCAGGTCGATGTCCGGCAGGTCCTTCAGTTGCCGGAGGATATCGGCCAGCGGCGCCGGGCCCAGGCGCTGCAGGTTGACGGCGCGGGGAATCAGCCGGGGCTCGACGTTTACCAGGGTTTCGCCGTCCAGGGTGACGTCGAGGATCTGGTGCTGATAGCCGATCTCGGAGAACGACAGCGGGATCGGCGAGCCGCTGTAGCGGATGCGCTCTTCACCGTTGACCTTCTGCGGCTTGTGCAGGTGGCCGAGGGCGACGTAGCTGATGCTCGGGCCGAAGAGGCTGGCGGGCAGCGCTTCGGCATTGCCGATGATCAGGCTGCGCTCGGAGTCCTCCGATACCGAGCCGCCGGCCATGTGCGCATGGCTGACGGCGATCAGTGCCTGGCCTTTCTTGCGTTTGTCATTGGCAGCGGCGATCAGCCATTCATGGACCTGGCCGATGCCGCGCAGGTAATCATCCCCCAACTGCGCGCCGGTGACTTCCGCCGGCCGCAGGAACGGCAGCGCCAGGCACCAGGCGCGGACCTTACCCTTGGCGTCGGGCAATGGCAGCAACAGGCGCTCGACGTCCAGTTGTCCATCATCCAGCCACAGCACCCGGCCCAGGGCATGGGTGCGCAAGCGCCGCATCAACGGCGCCGGCAGTTCGATGCGTGAGCCGGAGTCGTGGTTGCCGGCGATCATGACGATGGTCAGGTTGGCGTTTTGTTCGTGGGCGCTGACGATGAAGTCGTACAGCCGCTCCTGGGCTTTGACCGGCGGGTTGACGGTGTCGAAGATATCGCCAGCGATCAGCAGCACATCGGGCTTTTCGCTGCCCAGTTGACGCAGCAGCCAGTCGAGGAAACAGGCGTGTTCGAAGTCGCGATCCTGGCCGTGGAGGTTTTGCCCCAGGTGCCAGTCGGAGGTGTGAAACAGACGCAAGGCAGACTCCAGAATACAGACGATGGCCGCGGGAGGAGAGGCGGCGCAAAAATGCAGAGTTTACTGGGAAACGCGGGGGAGGGGCTGCCCAACTTTGTCGGATGCACCGGCGCGGCTGTTGTGGCGAGGGAGCTTGCTCCCGCTGGGCCGGGCTTGCGCTCCAGTGCGCAGCAGCCCTCAGCTTTTTGCGGTCGCTGCGCAACCGAGCGGGAGCAAGCTCCCTCGCCACAAAAGTCCTGCGACAAAAACGGGGTTATTTGGGATAGAGCGGCGGCAGGCTCGAATCACTGGCAGCGTCCGGCGCTCCTTCCAGAGGCGGAATGGTCCGGATCGCCCGCCACAGGTCTTCCCCTTGCCAATACTGGCCGGTTTCGCTGTAGAGGGCGCCGTTCAAGCCGTCGAGGGCGTCGGACAGTGGCACGAAACGCGCCGCCATGTCGGCCAGGGTTTCCGGTTGCTGTCGAGCCCAGGCATCCAGCGCCTGGCGGGTGGCGTGCGAGTCGTTGGCCAGGCAGGCGCGCTTGAGGTCATCCAGCAGTGTGCGTGGGCTCGGCCCGGCCTGGGCCGAGCGCAGGATCGCCGGTTGCCAGCGCGCGCGCCACCACAGGCCGAAGCCGAGCAACGTCGTGCAGGCCAGGATCAACGTACTGAGTTGCCAGTACCAGAGGGTTTCGCTGTCGACAGTGGTGACGATCTGAGTGGTGCCTGCCGGTGTGTCGACCATCAGGCTCGGGTTGTTCGCCACTTGCAGGGTCCGGGCCGGCAGGCTGGTGCGGTCCAGGTGGTCTTCCAGGGTGTTCCACCAGACCACTTCCACCGGCGGCAGCTCGATGGTGCCGCTACGATTGGGCACCAGGGCTTCGCGGTCCTCGCGGCTGCCAACCAGGCCGCGCTCGCTGCTGCGGCTGCTCAGCACCGGCTGGTCGGGGTAGCGCCGCAGGCCATTGATTTCGGTAGGCGGAAGCGGCGGCAACTGGGCGCTGGTCAAGCCTTCCGCCTCCAGGGTCAGGCTGCGGGTGAGCGAATCGCCGACCTGGCTGTGAGTCGGTTCCGGGCTCCAGCTTTCGCTCAAGGACAAGCTGCGCGCCGGCAGCCAGGGGAGGTCGGCCGGGTAACTGGCGGGCTTGGGCTTGACGGTCAGTTGCAGTTGCGTGGAACTGACGCGCATCAACTGGCCGGGTTTGGCGCCCGGTGCTGCGGTGCCCTGGGCCGTGGGTTCAACCAGCGTGGCGCTGAAGGTCTGGGCCGGGATCGCCAGTTCGCCGCTGCGCTGCGGGTAGATGCCGTAACGCAACTCGATGACGCCGTGGCGCACATCGTTGATGACTTTTTCGTAGGTGCGCGATTCGCCCAGTTGCTCGGTGCGCGCATCGGGAATGTGCAGCGGTGTCAGGCTGCTGTCGTCGTACAGCGACACCGAATGGTAGATGCGCAGCGTCAGGATGGCCTGGGCCTGCACGTACACCTCGCGCTGGTCGAGGCTGGCTTCGATGAACACCGGCGCGAGGGTGCCAGAGGCGTTGCGGGTTTCGCTTTCGATCACCTGCAAAGTGATCGGCTGGCTGCTGACTTCGCCCAGTTGCAGCGGCGGGATCACCACCGTGCCGCTCTGACGCGGCAGCAGCGTGACGATCCAGCGGGTAGTGGCGCGATTCTCGCCGTCAAGGGTGGTCAACTGGTTGACCTGGCGGGTACCGCGCACATCAAACAGTGCCTGGAGCGGGCTCAGGTCTGGTTTGCCGAACAGCGTGGCATCGTTGGACTCCAGCGTCAGCTCGACGGTCTCCCCGGAGTTCAGGCGACTGCGGTCCACGCTGGCAGTCAGCTGCGCGGCCTGGGACCCGGCAGCCCAGAGCAGCAAGACGAGGAGATAGGCGGTGAAGCGGGTCATTGGTGTTTTTCCTGAGCCTGGTGGCTTTGCTGTTCATACCAGAATTTTCGCCTGAGCAGTTCGCCCGGGTTGTCCGGGATCTGGCGCAGCCATTGTTCCAGTGCCTGGCGCTGCTCTTCGGCATTGCGCTGGCCCGCGGCCGGGCGCAGCGGCGGCGTGGTGGTCTGCTCGTCGGGCAGTTCGCTGCCGGGCACGTCCTCGGCGCGGGTCGGTGGCGCCTGGGACGCCGGGGATTGCTCCGGCGTCGCTGGCGCCTCGGAAGAAGGCTGGCCCGGCTCGGACGACTGATTCGGGGTATCGCTATCCGGCGATTGCTCGGTGGGCGCGGGGTCCTGGTTTTCGTCAGGCTTGGCGGTGTCCGGTGGCGCAGCCTGCTCTTTCAGCAGGCTTTCCACCAAGGCCTTGTTGGTCTGCGCCGGGCGCAGGTCCGGCTGCAATTCCAGCGCTTGCTCATAGGCATCGATCGCGGCCTCCAGTTCGCCGCTGCGGGCCAGAGCATTGCCGCGATTGTAATGCGCGCGGGCATCGTTCCCTTCAGCGAAACGCCGGGCGGCCTCGCTGTACTGGCCGGCCTCGTAGAGGGCGACACCTTGCCATTGGCTGTCCTCGAAGCGAGTGGCGGCCTCGGCCGGGCGTTTCTGCTTGAGCAGGTGCTGGCCCTGTTGATCGGGGCGCAGCCACAGGTCCTCGAATTCGAAGGCATGGCTGGTCTGCGGCAGCGCAAACAGCAGCGGCAGGCAGAACAGCCAGCCCCGACGCCCGGCGCAGGCGGCCAGCAGCAGGAGCGGCAACAGCAGCCAATAACCCTGGTCGGCCCAGGTGTCCAGGCGCAAATTCTGGCCATCGCTGCGCAGGCGGCGCGGACCGTCCAGCAGGCCCAGGCCGCGCAGGTCGCTGTCGTCCAGGTGCGCGGGACGGTAACGGCCGTCCAGCTCATCGAGAAATGACTTGAGGCTTGGGCTGTCCAGGCGCGGCACCAGGATTGCGCCTTGGGCATCCTTCAGGTAGCTGCCGTCTTCCTGGGCCACGGGCGCACCTTCACGCGTACCGATGCCGAGCATCAGCAAACGTGTGGCGGAGCCGTCTAGCCTCTGGCTTATGCCAAGGCGTTCCTGCTCGTTCAGGGATGAACCGATCAACAAGATCCGGCCGTGGCCGAGCCCGGCCTGGTCCAGCAATGCCATGGCCTTGTTGACGGCCAGGTCGGCACGGTGGCCGCCTTGCGGCATGATCGATGGGGCCAGGGCTTCGAGCAGGTTGGCGCTGGTGGCCAGGTCGTCGGACAGCGGCACCAGCGTATGGGCGCTGCCGGCATAGACGATGATCGCGGTCTGCGCGTCGCTGCGGTTCTGCAGCACGTCGAGCACTTTGCGCCGGGCCTGTTCCAGGCGCGTGGGCGGGACGTCGGTGGCGAGCATCTCTGGCGTCAGTTCGAAAATAACCACCAGCGGATCGGCGGGTTTCTGGCTGGTCTGTTCGACCCGCGTCCAGCTGGGGCCGAGCAAGGCCAGCACCACCAGCAGCCAGCCCAGCCCGAGGGCGATCCACGGCAGCTTGCTTTCGCGACCACTGCCACCGGTGAGCAGCACGGCATGGAACGCCGGCGGCAGGATCATCTGCCAGCGGCCCACGCGTTTCTGTCGGTGCCACAGTTGCCAGAGCAGCCAGCCCAACAGGGGCAGCAGCAAGATAAAAGCGGGACGCAGCCAATGCGGCCAGAGCGCGATCATCGGCGCCTCCGCAGTCGCAGGCGCTTGAGCCGCTGGCGCCATTCAGAGGTTTGCGAGGGTTGGAACAGCGGCTGGGTGAACAGGCGTTGCAAGGGGTTGTCCGGCCAGCGCTCACGAACCACCAGCAACATGCTCAACAGCAAGGCAACGGCCAGCGGCCAATGATAAAGCGCCTGGGCGGGACGGGCCTGGGTCGGCTGCTGGGTCACCGGTTCGAGTTGGTCAAGGGTGGTCTTGATCGTCAGCAACTGCTCGCCATCCTGGGCGCGGAAATACCGGCCGCCGGTGATCTGAGCGATTTCCCTGAGTGTCGCTTCGTCGAGATCCAGGCTGGGGTTGACGCCGAGAAATCCCGCCGTGCCACTTTGCTCCGGATCGGCACCCACCCCGATCGGGTAGATTTTCACGCTTTCGTCGGCAGCCAGCTGGGCGGCAGTCAGCGGGTCGATTTCGCCGCCGTTATTGGCGCCATCGGTCACCAGGATCAGCACGCGGCTATTGGCCGGGCGTTGCCGCAGGCGTTTGAGGGCCAGGCCAATCGCATCGCCGATCGCCGTGTTCTTGCCGGCGATGCCGATGCGCGCCTCGTCGAGCCAGTGGCGTACGGTGCGGCGATCGAAGGTCAGCGGCGCCTGCAGGTAGGCCTGGCTGCCAAACAGAATCAGGCCGACCCGGTCACCTTCCCGACCTTCGAGAAAATCCCCGAGCATATGCTGGACCAGCGCCAGGCGACTGATGTCCTCGTCTTTCCACTGCATGTCAGGAAAATCCATGGACCCGGACACATCCACCGCCACCAGCAGGTCGCGACCGCTGGCGGCAATCGGCAACGGCTCGCCCAGCCACTGCGGGCGGGCGGCGGCGATCAGCAGCAACAACCAAAGCAGGATGAAAGGCGCCTGCTGGCGCCATGTCGGCAGATTGGCCCGGGCCCGGCGCCCGACCAGCCCTTCGAGGTCCTCGAGGAAACTCACTTTGAGTGCCGGTTCGCCACTGTCCGCTGCGGGCAGCACCATTCGCATCAGCCAGGGCAGCGGCAGCAGGGCGAAAATCCACGGCCAGGCGAACTCAAACATGTTTGCGAATCCACGTCTCGACCGCTTGCGTCAGGCCGGCGATGGCTTTGTCGTCAAGCTTGCACTCGGGCTTGTAGGCACCTTCTACAAGGATCATCCAGCGGGTCAGGCCGGCGGCCGGGCAGCGGTTGTCGAGGAAGGCCAGCCATTTGCGCCCGTTGAGAGTATGGCTCTGGCTGTAGGGGTAATGGTTGCGGCACAGGCGCTTGAGCAGCCCGTTGAGTTGCTGCAGCCAGGCCCCGGCCGGCGCGCCGTCGTAGGGTTTGGGTAACAGCGCCAGCTCGGCCAGCGCGGCCAGGCGCACCGGATCCAGGGGTTGTTCGGCGCGGTCGTGGGTGCGCTTGGCGGGAATGAAACGGCGCAACTGCCACAAGCCCAGGCCCAGCAATGGCAATAACACCAACAACATCCACCAGCCCGGTGCGGGCGGCCAGAAACCGATGGGCGGCGGCGCCATCAGCGGTTGCAGCTGATCAAGGCTGCTCATCGGGTTTTTCCTGGGCGCTTGGGGTTCAGGTACTCGCGCAGTTGTTCGACCATGTCGCCTTGAGTGCTCAAGGGCAGCATCAGGATCCGCAGCTTTTGCGCCAGCAGTTCCCAGCGCTCCAGGCGCGCCTCGGCCTGGGCGCGGTAGGTCTGGCGCAGTTCCAGGTTCAGCGTGTCGAGCTCCAATTGCTCACCGCGCTGGGCAAACCGCAGCAGGCCGGCGGCGGGCAGGGCGTGGTCCAGCGGGTCGGACAGCGGCAGCAGCAACAGGTCGCAATGACGCGACAGCAGGCTCAACTGCTGCTCGGCACCGTCGGAGAGGGCGCGCTCGTCACAGATCACGATCGCCAGGCTGCCGGGCCGCAGGACTTCCCGGGCCCGGCGCAAGGCGACACCGAAGGAATCGCGGTCCGACTCGCCTTCGGTGTGCAACGACTGATTGACGCGCACCAGGCGGTTGAGCAGTTGCAGCAGGCTTTGTTTGCTGCGCCGAGGCTTGACCTCGTAGTGGCTGTTATTGCCGAACACCAGGCCGCCGACCCGGTCATTGTGCCCCAGCGCGGCCCAGCCGATCAGGCTGGCGGCCTGGGCGGCGAGTACCGACTTGAAGACCTGCCCGGAACCGAAGAACAGGCGGTGGCTTTGCTCGATCATGATGAAGATCGGCCGTTCGCGTTCTTCATGGAACAGTTTGGTGTGGGGCTCCTGGGTTCGGGCGGTGACGCGCCAGTCGATGGTCCTCACGTCGTCGCCGGCCTGGTAGACCCGCACCTGATCGAAGTCCACTCCGCGCCCGCGCAGCTTGGAATGATGCAGGCCGATCAGCGGGCTGCGCTGGCCAGGGGTGGAGAACAACTGCACTTCGCGCACGCGATGGCGCATCTCGATCAGCTCCGAGAGGCTGACGCGGATGCCCGGGACGGGCGCCAGTGGGTTATTCATGATTCATGCTCAAGCGACAGCGACGACGTCGAGAATCCGCTGCACGACCCGGTCCTGGTCGATGCCGGCGGCTTCGGCTTCGAACGACAGGATGATGCGATGGCGCAGCACGTCGAACAGCACGGCCTGGATGTCTTCCGGGCTGACGAAGTCGCGTCCGGCCAGCCAGGCGTGGGCCCGGGCGCAGCGGTCCAGGGCAATCGAGCCCCGCGGGCTGGCACCGTAGGCGATCCACTCGGCCATCTCCGGGTCGAACTTGGCCGGGTTGCGAGTGGCCATGATCAGTTGAACCAGGTACTCCTCCACGGCGTCGGCCATGTACAGCCCGAGGATCTCCTTGCGCGCCGAAAAAATTGCCTGCTGGCTGACGCGACGTTCAGGCTTGGTTTCGCCATTCAACGCCTCACCGCGTGCCTGCTGCAGGATCCGGCGCTCGACCGCGGCGTCCGGAAACCCGATCTTGACGTGCATCAGGAACCGGTCGAGCTGTGCTTCGGGCAGCGGGTAGGTGCCTTCCTGCTCGATCGGGTTCTGCGTGGCCATCACCAGGAACAGTGGCGACAGCTCATAAGTACTGCGCCCGACGCTGACCTGCCGCTCGGCCATCGCTTCGAGAAGGGCCGACTGGACCTTGGCCGGGGCACGGTTGATTTCGTCCGCCAGCACCAGGTTGTGGAAGATCGGCCCTTGCTGGAACACGAAGCTGCCGGTTTCCGGGCGATAGATCTCGGTGCCGGTGATGTCGGCGGGCAGCAGGTCGGGGGTGAACTGGATGCGATGGAACTGCGCTTCGATGCCCTCGGCCAGCTCTTTGATCGCCTTGGTCTTGGCCAGCCCGGGCGCGCCTTCCACCAGCATGTGGCCGTCGGCGAGCAGGGCGATGAGCAGGCGCTCGATGAGTTTTTCCTGGCCGAGAATCTGCGTTGAAAGAAAGGTTCGCAGCGCCAGCAGCGCTTCACGATGTTCCATCGGTGACTGTTCCTGGAAAGGGTGGCCCAGGCGTTCCGATAACGCCGGGGCTGGGGGCGATACTTTAATGCATGGCGGGGGGTGGCGACTAACGGGATTTTGATGGAGCGTGCGGATTTGTGATCGGCTTCGGTGTGGTGTGGGGGCGGATTTGCTCACGAAGGCGGTCTGACCGGTGTAATGCTGTTCACTTAAGGCAATCGGAGAACCCGTGGCGAGGGAGCTTGCTCCCGCTGGGCCGCGAAGCGGCCCCAAAACCTGCCAAATACGTAGTATCAGACACACCGCATCCGCCGGTTTACGACTGCTTCGCAGCCGAGCGGGAGCAAGCTCCCTCGCCACGGATACATCATTTTGTTAAGTGAACAGCATTAGTCTGACCGGTGACAATTCTCAGCCTTTCCAGGCCCCCGGATTCACCAGATTCACCGGCCGCTCACCCGCCAACGCCGCCAGCAGGTTGTCCACGGCGCAGCGCGCCATGGCCTCGCGTGTCTCGTGGGTCGCCGAGCCCATGTGCGGCGTCGCTACCACGTTGTCCATCTGCAGCAGTGGCGAGGCCGGGCTCAGGGGTTCATGTTCGAACACATCCAGCCCGGCGCCACGGATCTGCCCGCTGCGCAGGGCTTCGATCATCGCCGCTTCGTCCACGACCTTGCCCCGGGAGATATTGATGAAGATGCTTTCGGGTCGCATCCGTGCAAATGCCCGTGCATCGATAAGCCCTTGGGTCTCAGCAGTCAGGGGCAAGGTCAGGCAGATGAAATCGGCTTCGTGCAGCAGTGTATCGAGGTCGCAGTAGCGCGCATTAAAACGTTGTTCCACCGCAGGCTTGGGCGAGTGACTGTGATAGAGCACCGGCATGCCAAAGCCGAAGTGGCCGCGCTGGGCCAGGGCTTCGCCAATGCGGCCCATGCCGACGATGCCCAGGGTCTTGCCATGGACATCACTGCCGAAATGCCGCGGGCCGATACTTTGCCGCCATTGGCCGGCCCGAACCAGATTGGCCAGTTCGACGACGCGTCGGGCCGTAGCCAGGATTAAGGCGAACCCGGTATCGGCGGTGGTTTCGGTCAGTACATCCGGCGTGTTGGTGAGCAGGATCCGGCGTTCGGTCAGGTAATCGATGTCGTAATTGTCGACCCCGACCGAAACGCTGGCGATGGCCTCAAGGTCAGGCGCCAGGTCCAGCAGCGGCGCATCGAGCCTCAGGCTCGCGCCCAGCAAGCCATGCGCACTGGGCAAGGCCTCGCGCAATTGCGCGAGGCCCTGGGCGTCGAGGCGTTCGATGAGGGTGACCTGGGCCTGCGCTTGCAGGCGCTCCATCAGTTGCGCTGATAGCGTTTTGTACAACACCACGTGTTTTTTCATGGGAAGCCTCATTCAGGAACGTGCTGGCGCCGGGTTTGGCGTCGCGGTTTTGGACACGACCCGGTCGCTGGCGCCGGGCTTGAGGGCTAGGGTCAGCACCACCGACAGCAGCAACGCGCCACTCATCAGCAGGAAGGACATGCCGGTGGAGCCGGTGGAGCCGTTGAGGTAACCCACCAGATACGAGCCGCCGAACGAGCCCAGCGCGCCCATGCTGTTGATCAGCGCCATGGCGCCGCCGGCGACGTTGGCCGGGAGGATTTCCGGAACGATGGCGAAAAACGGACCGTAGGGCGCGTACATGCACGCGCCGGCAAGCACCAGCAAGGCGTAGGACCACCAGAAATGTTCCGCCCCGAGCAAATAGGAGGCGTAGAAGGCGATGGAGGCGATCAGCAGCGGCGGCCAGACAAAACGCTTGCGCTTCTGCACCTTGTCCGACGCCCAGGAGACGATCAGCATGGCGATCACGGCCGCCAGATAAGGCAGCGATGACAGCCACCCGGCCTCGACCATGTTCATTTTCAGGCCGGCCTTGAGGATCGACGGCAACCACAGCACAAACCCGTAGACGCCGATGCTCCAGCAGAAAAACTGCAGGGCCAGGATGATCACCTTGGGCGAGCGGAAGGCCTCGGCATAGTTTTTCACTGCCTTGATGCCGACCTGTTCGGCCGCCAGCACGGTTTCCAGGTCTTGTTTTTCCTGGTCGCTGAGCCACTTGGCCTGGGCCGGGCGATCATCGGCCAGGCGCCACCAGACAAAGGCCCAGAGCACCGCCGGCAGCCCCTCGATGATGAACATCCAGCGCCAGTCGAATTGCTCCACCAGGTAGCCTGAGACCACTGACATCCACAACATGGTCACCGGGTTGCCGAGGATCAGGAAAGTGTTGGCGCGCGAGCGTTCGGCCCGGGTGAACCAGTGACACAGATAGACCAGCATCGCCGGCATCACGGCGGCTTCCACCACGCCGAGCATGAAGCGGATCACGATCAGCCAGTACGCGTTGGACACCACCCCGGTGAGGGTCGCCAGCGAGCCCCAGAGGATCAGGCTGACGAAGATCAGCTTCTTGACGCTGTGCTTTTGCGCGTAGATCGCTCCCGGCACCTGGAAGAAAAAATAGCCGAGGAAAAACAGTGCGCCGAGCAACGAGGAAAGCCCCGGGGTGATCATCAGGTCCTCGGCCATGCCCGACGCGGCGGCGAAGCCATAGTTGGCGCGGTCGAGGTAGGCCAGGCTGTAGGTGATGAACACGATGGGCATGATGTACCACCAGCGGCGGGTGGCGAGATTGAGCGTTTGCATGTTGTGACTCCTGAGCTTGTTGTTTTTGTTCAGCAGGTGCGTTTGTGGTGGCTTTTTCGCGAGCGGGCTCGCTCCCACAGGGTCAGCGGCGAGCCTTGTGGGAGCGAGCCTGCTCGCGATCGGCAGTTTCAAATTCGGCCAGTAATTCTTGGCGTGTCGGCAAGCCTTCCATATCCCCGCGGCTCTGCACCGCGCGGCTGCCGATCCAGTTGGCGCGCTGTACCGCCTCGCTGACGTCGCGGCCTTCGAGCAACGCGCTGATCAGGCCGACGGCAAAACCATCGCCGGCACCGACGGTGTCCACTACTCTGGACACCGGCACGCCGGCGACAAATCCCTGGCCCAGCTGGGTGCGGTAGTAGGCGCCGTCCGGGCCAAGCTTGATCACCACGACTTCGGCACCTTGGTCCAGGTAAAAGGCAGCAATGTCGGCCGGGTCGTCAAAACCGGTCAGCAACCGACCTTCGCCGAGGCCCGGCAAGACCCAGTGGGCGAGGGCGGCATGGCGGTTGATCTCGCTGATCATCAACGCTTCGCTGGCCCACAGGCTCGGGCGCAGGTTGGGGTCGAACGACAGGCTGCGGCCGGCCTCGCGCATGCGGCTCATCAATTCGAAGGACATTGCTCGGGCTGTGTCCGACAGCGCGGGGACGATGCCGGTAGCGTGCAGATGACGGGCGCGGAGCAGGGGCGGTGCGATGGAATCGATCGACAAGTGACTGGCCGCCGAGCCGCGACGGAAGTACTCGACCTGCGGATCGCTGCCGTCATCGGTGCGGGACTTGAACTGGAATCCGGTGGGGTGCGCCGGATCGACCGCCACGTGGCGGCAATCCAGGCCTTCTCTCTCCAGCGTCTGCACCACGAAGCGTCCCAGGGAGTCGGCGCCGACCCGGCTGAGCCAGGCCACCTGGAAACCCAGCCGCGCCAAGCCGATGGCGACATTGCTGTCGGCCCCGGCGATGCGTTTGTGAAACTGGTCGACGCTGGCCAGGTCGCCGCTCTGGTCGGCCACCAGCATCGCCATGGTTTCGCCGAACGACAATACATCGAACTCAGGCATGAGCACTCTCCCGGCGCGATTGTCCGAGGCGGGACAGGGTGGCGACATGTTCAGCGGTCAGTTGCGCCAGGTCGTCGCCTTGCAGCGGATACTCGGCGGCGCGCATCACGCCGACGGGCATGTGCTTGAGCAATTGCTCCCAAAGGTGCAGGTCTGCCAGCGCCGGAGGCACGGCGATCAGCTTGCCGTCGTCACGTCGGGCCACGGCCTTGCAGTGCACATACGCCACATGTCGTCCGAGTTGGCGCGCCGCCACGGTGGCCGATTGGTCCTGCCACTGCCAGTTGCCGATGTCGAAGGTCATGGCGACGGGCAACCCCTGTGCTTCAACTGCCGTGAAAAAACGCTGCAGGGGTTCGATCCGTCCGCCCTGCAGGGTCTGGTCGTTTTCCACCAGCAGTTGCACCGGGCTTGTCGCCAATATTGGCGCCAGGGCCGAGAGGTCATGGGAATCGGTGAAGTGGCCGAGGGACACTTTCAGCCAGGACGAGCCGAACGCCTCGCAACGTTGCAAGGCGACCAGCAGAGCGGGATTGGGCCTGGGTTGGCCGGGCAGCCAGAGTTCGAGTGGCGATGAATAGATGCTTGCCAGCCCTTGAGCCCGGGCGCCAGCAGCCAGCTCGTCGGGCTGTTCGTGGGTGAACAGTTCCTCGCGCCATTCGATGCGCGAGGCACCGGCGGCGGCCAGCAGTTCGACGAAGCTGCCTTGGCCGCGTTGGCGCACGAGGTCGGCGCCGAAGCTGGAGAGGCTGATGGAAACGTGTGGTCTGGTCATTGTTGTTGTACCTCTGAAACCGGTTTCAGTTCTGTTCAAAAAAAGGGGTGTCGTTGACGGCCTCATCGCGAGCAAGCTCGCTCCCACACTGGATTTGCGCACACCTGCAAATCCCCTGTGGGAGCGAGCTTGCTCGCGATAGCGCCCTCAACACCGACCATTTCTCAGCGTCGACCCGCGCTCAATCAACCGCGCCGCAAAATCCAGGGTCTGCACCGGCCCGTTGTCACCGCGCAAGCGCTTGAGCAGGCATTCGAATGCACGGGCACCGATTTCGGCGGTGGGTTGGGCGAGGGCGCTGATGCCGCTGCCCACCAACGGGTACCATTCCAGGTCATCCAGGGCGATCAGGCCGATGTCGTTGAACAAATGGCAACCGAGGTCGCGCAGTACCTGAGTGGCGGCCAGCGCGGCGATGCCGTTGGCGCAGAACAGCGCCTTGGGGCCCCGGTCCGGCTGGGCGAGCAAGGTCTTGATGCGCGGGAGGAGTTGATCGCCGGTTTCCACCACGGCCCCGGCCAGGGCTGGACGCCGTTGGATGCCGGTCTTGAAACTCTCGACCCGTTCGATCCGCGAGCTCGTGCCATCGAATGGCTCGGTCACCAGCAGCAGGTCGCGGTAGCCTCGCTGGTCAAGGTGATCGAGGGCCATATCGACGGCCGCCGGGTTGTCCAGCCCGACCAGGTCGGTGTCGAGCCGGTCGACCTTGCGATCCACCAGCACCATGGGCATTTCGCTGCGCAGCTCGAACAGTTCGTCGCGGTGATGACCCAGGGTGTTCACGATCAGCCCTTCGATGTTGTACGCGCGCAACAGCGCCAGGTGCTGGCGTTCCTGCTCGTCATCACGGTCGGTGTTGCACACCACCAGGCTGTAGCCGTGGCGACGGCAAGCGGTTTCCACGCCATGCATCACGGCAATCGAATAAGGGTTGCGGATATCGGCCACGAGCATGCCGATCAGGCGGGTGCGCCCGCGCTTGAGGCCGCGGGCCATCTGGTTGGGCCGGTAGCCCAGCTCGTCGATCGCCTGCTCGATGCGCCGGGCGATGGCTTCGGAAAGCAGGGCGCGGTCTTCGCCAATGAAGCGCGAGACGCTGGCCTTGGAGACCCCGGCGCGCTCGGCGACATCAAGCATGGTCACGCGGCTGCGCTGGGCAGCGGAGAAAGAAGTCACGGATTTAAACCTGCTTATTGGATTTATTAGCGGTTCTGAAACCGGTTTCAGGAAACACCAGAAGCTCAACGGGCGTCAAGGGCGGCGTGTCATAGGAGCGACCAACGGTGCTTCGCAGCAGCGGGGCCGTGGCGGCGCTTCAGGCAGGTCTTGTCAGAACCGGGCCAGGCAGGCGATTTGCAGCGCGCCAGGCCGTGTGTTTAGCTGCCTGACGTTCCCAGCCCCTTGACTGCCGAAGCCACCATGAACCTTACCCAGCCTCGTTTGAGATTGCTGTCGATATTGAGTGTGATCGTATTGGTGGTAGGCGGTATGTCCTACGCCCTGTTTCGTCACAGCGGCGCGCCGCAAGACGAAGGTTTTGTCGCCGGGGAAATCAACGAAGGGGGCGTGGAAGACATCGGCACGCTGGCGTGGCCCGAGGTGGAAAAGCGCCTCAACTATTTGCTTCAGGACACCGGGCAAACCCTGCGGTCCCTGGAGTTGGTCAGTGATGCGCAACTGAGCTTGTCCATCGAAACGAGCGAGTCTGCCGGCGAGCAGTCGTTGCAATACGAGCCGCTGTTTGTCCCGTTCACCAGCGCGCAGCTGAAAGCTGAACTGGCGACGATCCAAGGCCTGCGTTTTGCCCAGAGGCTGTTTGCCGATGGCTCCGAAGCAAGGCTCGACACCAGCAGCCTCGATCCGCTCTGGAAGCGCGCCGCCACCCCGGATGAGCCAGTGGCCGAGCGGTACCTGCCGCAACGCCTGCGCTTTCGTGATGGCAGCGAAAAAGCCTTCGCCGAACTCAAGGCACCCCCCGAGATTGAGTCTGACGACATTATCGCGTCCCATGACGCCTTCCGGATCGATGTCAACAAGCCATTGGCGAGTATCGGCCTGACGGTTGCTTACCGCAGCTATCCGGCGTTCAGGAAATTGCAACTGGACAAGGATCAGCCGAAAGTAACGCTGGACGACGGCCAATCCTTCCAGCTCACCGCCTTGGGCGACGCGAGCGCCTCCGTGCGCTTGAGCACGCCGAAGTCGTCGACTTTCGTCGTGCAGGGCCTGGATGGGACGGGCAAGGCGCTCTACAGCAACGGCAGCAGTTCGCGGACGTTTCCCTCCGAGGGCGATATCGCAGCGTTGCAGGACTATTACAAAGCGCTGCAGCAGACCAAGGATGATCTCAAGCAACTCAAGACCGGCCAGGCGGTGCAACAACAGCTGGAGCGCCTGACCGAAGCGCTTGTCGCCCAGGTGGGGCCGTTGAAAAACACCGAGGTCGAGTACCAGTTCGAGGCCACCCCGCAACGTATCGTCATTCATGTGCTCGAGCCGCTGGAAGACAACAGCGTTGAATTCGGCCAGGTCAACAACGTCCTTGCGCCACAGGCGCGTTACATCGCGCTTGACCGAGACATCGAGCGCTACGGCTTCATCGATGAGGCCGGCCAGTGGCTCATCAAGCCCCGTTGGGTACAGATACAGGACAGCCTGATGGCGGATGCCTACACGTTGTTTTCAGCCGCTAAGCCCAGCGACCCGGAGTCGGACGGGCAGGCGTTGCGCAGCCAGTTCGCCTATTTCCCCGCGGGCGGCAACAAGCTCGTCGATCTGCCATTCGAGTACATCGCCGAGGCATTGAGCGATGGCCTGCTGCTGGTGGAGCGAGAAACCAACGGCCCTTATGGGCTCTACGATGCCAGGAAGCATCGTTTCATCTTGCCGATGAAATTCGTCAACCCCACCGTGGCCGGCAAGGTGTTCATTGCTCGTCTCGGCAAACGCACCGAGCTCATGGAAGGCCTTTACGGCGCCTATACCCTGGAGGGTAAGGAAATCCTGCCAACGCAGTTTTCCGGCATCGAGCACAGCGAGGGTTACCTCTACGCCAGCTCCGCCGATCGAAGCCGGCAGGATGTCTACAACCTGGACGGCAAGCGGATCAACCCCGAGGGATACAGCACGTCAGGTCGCTTCGTGGGGCAGCAACCGCTGCTCGTGCAGGAGGTTAAAAGCAAGAAGTTCGCGTTTATCAATCGCCAGGGCGCGCGACTGCCTATCAAGTTGCCCTATGACGAGGTGGAGCCGTTTTCCAACGGCATGGCGGTGGTCGGGCGCGATGGCAGCTACGGTGCCATCGACCTGTCCGGCAGCCTGAAGGTGCCGCTGGAGTACGACCGGCTCAGCGCCTTCCAGACCCGCTACGCAGCCGCCACCCGGGCCGGTGGTGGTTCTGCCCTGGTGTTGATCAGCCAAGACAACAAACTGTTCAAGAAACTGGGCTCCTACACCAGCATGAAGGTGCCGGATAACGGCAATGACGCCCGTTATTATGTAAGGGGACCGGGTGATAGCGATGAATATCTGGTGTATGACGCGGATGGCAATCTGGTGAAAGACGGCGAATAAAGCCGCCCCCCCTGTGGCGAGGGAGCTTGCTCCCGCTCGGCTGCGCAGCAGTCGCAAATCGGCCGGCGCGGTTTGCCTGCCGGATTTGTGGTGCCTGGTTTTGGGGTTGCTGCGCAACCCAGCGGGAGCAAGCTCCCTCGCCACGGGCATCTCAGAGCTGGCTGAGGTAAGTACCGGTTCCCTTGAGAATGTTCTGCAACGTCAGTTCCACTTCCGCCAGATCCGTCACATTTGCGTCGTAGGTTATCTCCAGCACGTCATCACCGTTGAGTGCATCGGCATCCGCCGCGGCGATTTCGATTTTCAACAAGGTTGGGCTGAGGGTGACCTTGACGCCTTCCAACGTCGAAGGCTCGCCGTCCAGGGTGATCTCCAGTTCGTCTTCGTCGGGATAGCGGGTCATCAGGAACATGTCGCCCTGGTTGCTGTGGCAGCACAGCATGGCCATGTTGTCCTCTTCTTCGTCGCACGGGTTGGCGATCAGCAGGGCGGTGGTCATTTGCATGGGGGAGGGCTCCTGGCTCGATGAGCCTTGCGGGGGCGAAAAAGGGAATTCTGCCAGTCCGGACGATTTTCTGCAGGATTACCACCTTCGGGTGCCGTTTGGGCTCCAGGCTGCTAGGGTTGTTCGATGCAGAGCGGTCATAACGCTAGCCGATGACCGAATATGTCGCAGCGTTGCAAGCAGGCACATTGTCGCACTCGTTAAGCTGCGCAACGGATGTGCACCTGCAAAGGCCACCCGAGGGTGTTTTTTGCAGGTGTCCATGACATGGAACTACATGGAAAAGGATGTGACCTGCGGGTCTCGTCCAGCTTCACCCACCTGTCATCCTGTTTCCTCTGCCCGAGAATCAGGAACAGGATGGCCGACGGCCCCGAAAGGGGTTGCACGCGACGCTACCATCAATAACAAGCCCAAGCGGAGTACCACAGATGGCGTTCTTCACCGCAGCCAGCAAAGCCGACTTCCAGCACCAACTGCAAGCGGCACTGGCGCAGCACATCAGTGAACAGGCACTGCCACAAGTGGCGCTGTTCGCTGAACAATTCTTCGGCATCATTTCCCTCGATGAACTCACCCAGCGCCGGTTGTCCGACCTCGCCGGCTGCACCCTGTCCGCCTGGCGCCTGCTTGAGCGCTTCGATCACGCGCAACCGCAGGTGCGTGTCTACAACCCCGATTATGAACGTCACGGCTGGCAGTCGACCCACACCGCCGTCGAAGTGCTGCACCACGACCTGCCATTTCTGGTGGACTCGGTCCGCACCGAGCTGAACCGTCGCGGCTACAGCATCCATACCCTGCAAACCACCGTCCTGAGCGTGCGTCGCGGCAGCAAGGGCGAGTTGCTGGAAATCCTGCCCAAAGGCACCCAGGGCGACGACGTGCTGCAAGAGTCGTTGATGTACCTGGAGATCGACCGCTGCGCCAATGCCGCTGAACTCAATGTCCTGAGCAAGGAACTTGAGCAGGTGCTGGGCGAAGTGCGCGTGGCCGTGGCCGATTTCGAGCCGATGAAAGCCAAGGTCCGGGAAATCCTCGCGAGCCTGGACAACAGCGCCTACACCACCGATGCCGACGAAAAAGCCGAAATCAAGAGCTTCCTGGAATGGCTGGTGGGCAACCACTTCACTTTCCTCGGCTATGAAGAGTTCGTGGTTCGCGATGAAGCCGACGGCGGCCACATCGAATACGATCCTGAATCGTTCCTCGGCCTGACCAAGTTGCTGCGCGCCGGTCTGACCGCCGAAGACCTGCGCATCGAAGACTACGCGGTCAATTACCTGCGCGAACCGACCGTGCTGTCGTTCGCCAAGGCCGCGCACCCAAGCCGCGTGCATCGTCCGGCCTACCCGGACTACGTGTCGATCCGTGAAATCGACGCCAACGGCAAGGTCATCAAGGAATGCCGTTTCATGGGCCTGTACACCTCTTCGGTGTACGGCGAAAGCGTGCGGGTCATTCCGTATATCCGTCGCAAGGTCGAGGAAATCGAACGTCGTTCGGGCTTCCAGGCCAAGGCGCACCTGGGCAAGGAACTGGCCCAGGTGGTCGAAGTGCTGCCCCGTGACGACCTGTTCCAGACCCCGGTGGACGAGCTGTTCAGCACGGTGATGTCCATCGTGCAGATCCAGGAACGCAACAAGATCCGCGTGTTCCTGCGCAAGGACCCGTACGGTCGTTTCTGCTACTGCCTGGCCTATGTGCCGCGTGACATCTATTCCACCGAAGTGCGCCAGAAGATCCAGCAAGTGCTGATGGATCGCCTGAAGGCGTCGGACTGCGAGTTCTGGACGTTCTTCTCTGAATCCGTACTGGCTCGCGTGCAACTGATCCTGCGCGTGGACCCGAAAAACCGTCTCGACATCGACCCGGTCCTGCTGGAAAAAGAAGTCGTGCAGGCCTGCCGCAGCTGGAAGGACGACTACGCCAGCCTGGTGATCGAGAGCTTCGGCGAAGCCCAGGGCACCAACGTGCTGTCGGATTTCCCGAAAGGCTTCCCGGCCGGCTACCGCGAGCGTTTTGCCGCGCACTCGGCCGTAGTGGACATGCAACACCTGCTGAGCCTGAATGAAACCAATCCGCTGGTGATGAGCTTCTACCAGCCGTTGGGCCAGGTGTCCGGCCAGCGTGAGCTGCACTGCAAGCTGTATCACGCCGACACGCCGCTGGCGCTGTCCGACGTGCTGCCGATCCTGGAGAACCTCGGCCTGCGCGTGCTGGGCGAGTTCCCGTATCGCCTGCGCCACACCAACGGCCGCGAGTTCTGGATTCACGATTTCGCGTTCACCGCCGCCGAAGGCCTCGACCTCGACATCCAGCAACTCAACGACACCCTGCAGGACGCCTTTGTCCACATCGTCCGTGGCGACGCCGAGAACGATGCATTCAACCGCCTGGTGCTGACCGCCGGCCTGCCATGGCGTGACGTGGCGTTGCTGCGCGCCTACGCCCGTTACCTGAAGCAGATCCGCCTGGGCTTCGACCTCGGCTACATCGCCAGCACCCTGAACAACCACACCGACATCGCTCGCGAGCTGACCCGGTTGTTCAAGACGCGTTTCTACCTGGCGCGCAAGCTCAGCGGCGACGACCTGGAAGACAAGCAACAGCGTCTGGAACAGGCGATCCTCACGGCCCTCGACGATGTGCAGGTGCTCAATGAAGACCGCATCCTGCGTCGTTACCTGGACCTGATCAAGGCGACCCTGCGGACCAACTTCTACCAGACCGACGCCAACGGCCATAACAAGTCGTACTTCAGCTTCAAGTTCAACCCGCACCTGATTCCGGAACTGCCGAAGCCGGTGCCCAAGTTCGAGATCTTCGTCTACTCGCCACGGGTCGAAGGCGTGCACCTGCGCTTCGGCAACGTCGCTCGCGGTGGCCTGCGCTGGTCCGACCGCGAGGAAGACTACCGCACCGAAGTCCTCGGCCTGGTAAAAGCCCAGCAAGTGAAGAACTCGGTGATCGTGCCCGTGGGCGCCAAGGGCGGTTTCCTGCCGCGTCGCCTGCCATTGGGCGGCAGCCGGGACGAGATCGCGGCCGAGGGCATCGCCTGCTACCGCATCTTCATCTCGGGTCTGCTGGACATCACCGACAACCTGAAGGACGGCGCCCTGGTGCCGCCGGTCAACGTCGTGCGGCATGACGACGATGACCCGTACCTGGTGGTGGCGGCCGACAAAGGCACCGCGACCTTCTCCGACATCGCCAACGGCATCGCCATCGACTACGGCTTCTGGCTGGGTGACGCGTTCGCCTCCGGCGGTTCGGCCGGCTACGACCACAAGAAAATGGGCATCACCGCCAAGGGCGCGTGGGTTGGCGTACAGCGTCACTTCCGCGAGCGCGGCATCAACGTGCAGGAAGACAGCATCACCGTGGTGGGCGTCGGCGACATGGCCGGCGACGTGTTCGGCAACGGCTTGCTGATGTCCGACAAGCTGCAACTGGTCGCGGCCTTCAACCACCTGCACATCTTCATCGACCCGAACCCTACGCCTGCCAGCAGTTTCGCCGAGCGCAAGCGTCTGTTCGATCTGCCGCGTTCGGCCTGGACCGACTACGACGCCAGCATCATGTCCGAAGGCGGCGGTATCTTCTCGCGCAGCGCGAAGAGCATCGCGATTTCGCCGCAGATGAAAGAGCGCTTCGACATCAGGGCCGACAAGCTGACCCCGACCGAGCTGCTGAACGCCTTGCTCAAGGCGCCGGTAGACCTGTTGTGGAACGGCGGTATCGGCACCTACGTCAAGGCCAGCACCGAAAGCCACGCCGATGTCGGCGACAAGGCCAACGATGCGCTGCGCGTCAACGGTAACGAGCTGCGCTGCAAGGTGGTGGGCGAGGGCGGCAACCTGGGCATGACCCAGCTCGGTCGCGTCGAGTTCGGCCTGCATGGCGGCGCCACCAACACCGACTTCATCGACAACGCCGGCGGCGTGGACTGCTCCGACCACGAAGTGAACATCAAGATCCTGCTCAACGAAGTGGTGCAGGCCGGCGACATGACCGACAAGCAACGCAACCAGTTGCTGGCGAGCATGACCGACGAAGTCGGCGGCCTGGTGTTGGGCAACAACTACAAGCAGACCCAGGCCCTGTCCCTGGCGGCGCGTCGCGCCTTTGTGCGGATCGCCGAATACAAGCGTCTGATGAACGACCTGGAAGCCCGTGGCAAGCTGGACCGTGCCATCGAGTTCCTGCCGACCGAAGACCAACTGGCCGAACGTGTCGCGGCAGGCCAGGGCCTGACCCGTGCCGAGCTTTCGGTACTGATCTCGTACAGCAAGATCGACCTCAAGGAAGCGCTGCTCAATTCCCTGGTGCCGGACGATGACTACCTGACCCGCGACATGGAGACCGCATTCCCGCCAACGCTGGTGAGCAAGTTCTCCGAGGCCATGCGTCGCCATCGCCTGAAACGCGAGATCGTCAGCACCCAGATCGCCAACGATCTGGTCAACCACATGGGCATCACGTTCGTCCAGCGGTTGAAGGAGTCGACGGGCATGAGCCCGGCGAACGTGGCCGGTGCTTATGTAATCGTTCGGGACATCTTCCACCTCCCGCACTGGTTCCGTCAGATCGAAGCGCTGGACCACCAGGTTTCCGCCGACGTGCAACTGGAGCTGATGGACGAGCTGATGCGCCTGGGCCGTCGCGCCACGCGCTGGTTCCTGCGCAGCCGCCGCAACGAGCAGAATGCTGCCCGTGACGTCGCTCACTTCGGTCCGCACCTGGCGGCGTTGGGCCTCAAGCTCGACGAACTGCTGGAAGGCCCGACCCGCGAAGGCTGGCAGACCCGCTACCAGGCCTACGTGGCCGCCGGCGTGCCGGAGTTGCTGGCGCGCATGGTTGCCGGCACCACGCACCTGTACACCTTGCTGCCGATCATCGAGGCGTCCGACGTCACCGGCCAGAACGCCGCCGATGTGGCCAAGGCCTACTTCGCCGTGGGCAGTGCGCTGGACATCACCTGGTACCTGCAACAGATCAGCGCCTTGCCGGTTGAAAACAACTGGCAGGCCCTGGCCCGTGAAGCGTTCCGCGATGACATCGACTGGCAGCAGCGGGCGATCACCATCTCGGTCCTGCAGGAAGGCGACGGTAGCCAGGACGTGGAAACTCGTCTGGCGCTGTGGCTGGAGCAGCACCACGAGATGGTCGAGCGCTGGCGCGCCATGCTGGTGGACATTCGTGCCGCCAGCGGCACCGACTACGCCATGTACGCAGTCGCCAACCGCGAACTGCTCGACCTGGCGCTGAGCGGTCAGGCGGTGGTCACGGCCAACTGATACACCGCTGAATGAAGAAGCCCCGCCTCGAGAGAAGCGGGGCTTTTTTTTGGGTTTTCAAACAGTTCGCACAAAGCTGAGTGTTCCAGCGTGAAGCTGATAAGATTTGGTTAACTCATTAACTATTTTTCCGCGAAAACATGTCATGCCCAAACCCCGGCAATCCCTGACCTTGACCCTGCTGCAGGCCCGTGAAGCGGCCATGGCTTTTTCCGTCCATCGCTGAACCAGCACGGGTTGACCGAGCAACAGTGGCGGGTCATCCGCATCCTCAGCCAGCATGACGAGCTGGAAATCAATCGCCTCGCCGAACTGGCCTGCATCCTCAAGCCGAGCATGACCGGCGTACTGGTACGCATGGAAGCAGCGGGCATGGTCGTGCGGCGCAAGGCCGAACAGGACCAGCGCCGCGTGCTGGTGCGCCTGGCACCCCAGGGCCAGGCATGCTTCGACTCGATGAGCCAGAGCATGGAGGAAAACTACCAGCGTCTACAGGGGCGGTTGGGGGAGGAGAAATTGCAGACGTTGTTGGGGTTGCTTGATGATCTCAAGACAATCAAACGCTAGAAGGCGCGAGTGGTTCACCTTGTGGTGAGGGAGCTTGCTCCCTGACCACAAGGTGACGGTGAGTCAGTAGACGCCACCGGTCGATGGTTTTGGGGTGTTCTTGAATGTTGCAGCCAACGCCTGTAACCCGCGCATCAGCACCGTCGTGTCCACGCCCACGGCGACAAAGGCTGCGCCGAGTTCGATGTAGCGTCGGGCGAGTGTCTCGTCGGCGCTGAGGATCCCGGCCGCTTTGCCCGCCTGGCGAATGCGCGCGATGGCATCCTCGATGGCCGCTTGCACTTGCGGGTGGCCGGGGTTGCCGCGATGGCCCATCGATGCGCTCAAGTCCGCCGGGCCGATGAACACCCCGTCGACGCCCTCGACGGCGGCGATGGCGTCCAGGTTGGCGAGTCCCTCGCAGCTTTCGATCTGCACCAGCAGGCACATCTGCTCATCGGCGTGGTCGAGGTAGCCGGCAATGCTGTTCCAGCGCGAGGCCCGGGCCAGTGCGCTGCCGACGCCGCGTACACCGTGGGGCGGGTAATGCATGGCGCGCACCAGTTCGCTGGCTTGGGCGGCGCTTTCCACCATCGGCACCAGCAGCGTTTGCGCGCCGATATCGAGCAGTTGCTTGATCAGTGCCGTGTCGCCGATCACCGGGCGAATCACCGGTTGGCCGGGGTAGGGCGCGATGGCCTGGAGCTGGCCGAGCAGGGTGCGCAGGTCGTTGGGCGCGTGTTCACCGTCGATCAGCAACCAGTCGAATCCGGCATTGGCCGCCAGCTCCGCGCAGTAGGCGTCGGCCAGGCCCAGCCACAGGCCGATTTGTGCTTCACCGCTGCGCAGGCGTTGCTTGAAGGTATTGACGGGCATGTCCATGTGAAGTCTCCGGTCAGACGAAACGGCAGGCGATGGAGCCGAGCATGTCGTAATCGACATGGAAGGTATCGCCCGGATTGGCCGCCACCGGGCGGGTGAAAGAGCCGCCCAGGATGATCTGGCCCGGCTGCAGCGTGACGTCGTACGCCGCCAGTTTGTTCGCCAGCCAGGCCACGCCCTTGGCCGGGTGATTGAGCACCGCCGCCGACACGCCGGACTCCTCGATCACGCCGTTGCGATAGAGCACTGCCGGCACCTTGCGCAGGTCGATCTCGGTGGGCCGCACGGCACGGCCGCCCATGACCACGCCGGCATTGGCGGCGTTGTCGGAAATGGTATCGAAGACCTTGCGGGTGACCTTGGTCTGCGGGTCGATCTGCTGGATACGCGCATCGATGATTTCCAGCGCCGGAATCACCCATTCGGTGGCATCAAGCACGTCGAACAGCGTCACGTTCGGGCCTTTGAGCGGCTTGCCGAGAATGAACGCCAGCTCGACTTCCACGCGCGGCACGATGAAGCGCTCGAACGGAATGTCGCTGCCTTCATCGAAAAACATGTCGTCCAGCAGCGCGCCATAATCCGGTTCGGTGATATTCGACGAGACCTGCATTGCGCGGGAAGTCAGGCCGATCTTGTGGCCGACCAGCTTGCGCCCGTCGTTGATTTTTTGCACGACCCAGGCGCGCTGGATAGCGTAGGCGTCATCGATGGTGATGCCTGGATGGTCGAGGGAAAATTGCCGCACCTGTTCACGGGAGCGTTCGGCTTGGTCAAGGCGCGCGGCGGCTTGCTGGATGAGGCTTTGATCGAGCATGACAAGGGTCTCTATTGTGGATTGACGATGGCCGCCCGGGTGCGCAGCACCAACAGGCCACCCAGGGCGATGAGCAGTGCCAGGACGTAAAGGGCCAGGCTGGCGCTCTGGGTGGTGTCGCGCATCCAGCCGATCAGGTAGGGCGCGAAGAACGAAGCGATGCTGCCGAAGGAACTGATCAGTGCGATGCCGGCGGCCTGGGTGCTGTTGGACAGGAACGCCGGTGGCAGTTGCCAGAACATCGGCAACGCGGCACTGGCGCCCATGCCGGCGAGGATCAGGCCGCCCAGCACCAGGGTCGGATTGGCCGGGGAAAGCCCGGCGACGGCAATGCCGGCCGCCGCCATCAACAGCGGCACGCACAGGTGCCAGCGGCGTTCGCGGTGGTGATCGGACGAGCGTCCGCAACCGATCATGAAGAAACAGCCAGCCAGGTAAGGCACGGCGCTGAGCAGCCCGACCTTGCCATCGCTGCCGATGCCGGCGCCATGGATCAGGGTGGGCATCCAGAACGCCAGGGTGTTGACCGCCAGCATCACCGCGAAATACACCGCCACCAGCAGCCAGACCTGCGGGTTGCCGAGAATGGCCGAGAACGAGGTAATGGATTTGCGCTGTTCTTCGTGGCTCAGTTGCTCACGCAGTTGCTGCTTGGCGTCGGCGCTGAGCCAGTTGACCGTCTCGAAGCTGTCGGGCAGGCACTTGAGCACCACCAGGCCGAGCAGGATCACCGGCAAGCCTTCGATGATGAACATCCATTGCCAGCCGCGCAGGCCGCCGAAGTCATGGAAATGTTCCAATATGCCGCCTGACAACGGCCCGCCGATCACGCCCGCCATCGGCACGGCAATGGCAAACAGCGCCGTGACCTGGGCCCGGCGCCGCGCCGGGTACCAGCGGTTGAGAAAGACCAGGATGCCCGGGAAGAACCCGGCCTCGGCCACGCCCAGCAGAAAGCGCAACACGTAGAACCCGCTGGCGCTATCGATGAGGAACATGCCGGTCGACAACGCGCCCCAGACCACCATCAGCGTGGCGATCCAGCGACGCGGGCCGACCCGGTCCAGGGCCATGTTGCTCGGCACGCCGAACAGCGCATAGGCGATGAAGAACAGGCCGGCGCCGAAGCCATAGACCGTGTCGCTGAATTGCAGGTCGGCGCTCATCTGCATCTTGGCGAAGCCGATGTTGATGCGGTCCAGGTGGGCAAAGAGGTAGCAGACCAGCAACAGCGGCATCAGCCGCCAGGTGATGCTGGCATGGGTGCGGTCGTGCGCGAGGGTGCCGGCGGTTTCGGCAGTATTGGCTGTGCTCATGATCTTGTACTTTTTGTCTGAGAGGCCGATGGGGCGAACGGGCTAGCTGGGCTGGCCCTTGAGAAAGGCGTGGACGTTGTTGGCCTTGAAGTTGAGCTGCTCGTGCAGCTCGATCATCTCGAATGACAACGCCAGCAGGCGTTGGGCCTGCAAGTCGGCGAAGTGCGTGGTGATCAGTTCGAAGAGTTTTTCCGCGATCTTTTGCCGGGTAGCCTGGTCGCGACCATGGCCGACCTTGAGCGTCATATGGACAAAGGCGTAATCGTGCCTGCCGTCTGCCATGCGCCAGGTGTCCAGGCGCACGCCACGGCTGCGGATGCCGCCCAAGGGAAACACGCCGCTGTCGCCTAGCAACAGGTGGACCTTTTCAAACAGGCCGGGCAGGTCGGCCTGCTGCTCGATGTTATCGGTGTATTCCGCGATGAAATGGGGCATGGGGGCCTCCTGCGTCGGCAGCTTCGAGTTGTAAGCGGCAAGCGGCAAGTTGAGGCGATCAGCTTGAGCTTGCGGCTGTTGTTCAGACTGGAAAAATCGCGTTGATCTGGCCGGTGCCGGAGCTGCCGAAGGGCTCGGTGATGATTTCGGCGGGTTTGGCGTAGTCCGGCCCCCCGAGCAGCCCCAGCAGCATCGCCGTGTCGTGCATCTTGCCTTCGCCGAAGCAGTGTTCGGCGTAGTCCGGCAGCATGGCGCAGAACTCTTTCCAGCGGCCTTCGCGCCACAACTTCACGACGTGCAGATCGACCTGCTTGTCGAATTCCCGCGTCCAGTTGTGGATGTTCGCTTCGGCGTTGCGGTCGTCGGAGAACCGGTGGGACAGCGAGCCGGAGGCCAGGACCAGGACCTTACGGTCGCTCTTCTCGATGGCCCGGCGCACGGCGGCGCCGAAGGCGAAACTGTCTTGCAGGCGGTGCCAGGCGCACCAGGCGGCAATCGACACCACGTTGAATTTCTGCTCCGCCGGTACATCCATGTGCATGTAGCGCATCGGCACCAAGGTGCCGTATTCCAGCTCAAGGCTGGGGATGTTGTGGGCCAGGGTCCTGATATCGGCGGCATTGGCTTCGGCGGCGATCAACTCGCCCAGCTCCGGGCAACCCGGGTATTCGTACTCCATGTTCTTGATGAAGTGCGGCAGTTCGTTGCTGGTGTAGATGCCTTTGAAATGCTCGCCGCTGTTGACGTGATAAGCGCTGTTGACCAGCCAGTGCACGTCGAACACCACGGCGGTATCGGCGCCCAGTTCACGGGCGCGACGGCCGATTTCCTTGTGCCCGGCGATCGCTGCCGCGCGGCAGCCATGATGCTTGCCGGGCAGCTCGGACAGGTACATCGAGGGAACGTGGCAGATCTTCGCAGCCAGGACGACTTCGCCCATGATGATTCTCCTGAAATGTTGTTCTTGTTGATCTTCAAAACGGTGAAACAGGTCTTGCTGGTGTTGGAGCTTTTGTGGCGAGGGGATGAATCCCCTCGCCACGGGGCCATCGTCGCCAAGGAGGCTTGGGCTACACCCCCCACCGCGGAATGTGATGGCTGCCCATGGAGATGCACACGTTCTTGATCTCGGCGAAGACTTCGAAGCTGTACTGTCCGCCTTCGCGGCCGGTTCCGGAACCCTTTACGCCACCGAAAGGCTGGCGCAGGTCGCGCACGTTCTGGCTGTTGATGAACACCATGCCGGCCTCGATGCCGTGAGCCAGGCGATGGGCCTTGCCAATGTCCTGGGTCCAGATATAGGACGCCAGGCCATATTCGGTAGCGTTGGCCAACCGCAAGGCTTCGGCCTCGTCCCTGAACGGAATCAGGCACACCACCGGGCCGAAGATTTCTTCCTGGGCGATGCGCATGTTGTTGTTCACGTCGGCGAACACCGTCGGCTGGATGAACTGGCCGCGACTCAGATGCGCCGGCAGGTTGGCCGGACGCTCCAGGCCACCGGCGAGCAGGGTGGCGCCTTCTTCGAGACCGATCCTGATGTAGCCGGTGACCTTGTCGTAATGGGCCTGGGTGATCATCGAGCCGACCTGGGTATTGGGGTCCTGCGGGTCGCCGACGATCAGGCGTCTGGCGCGGGCGGCGAACTCGGCTACGAACTGCGGGTAGACACTTTCCTGGATGAAGATCCGGCTGCCGGCGGTGCAGCGCTCGCCGTTCAACGAGAAGATGGTGAACAGTGCCGCGTCGAGGGCACGGTCAAGATCGGCGTCTTCGAAAATCAGTACCGGTGACTTGCCGCCCAGTTCCATCGAGTACTTTTTAAGGCCCGCAGTCTGCATGATTTTCTTGCCGGTGGCGGTGCCGCCGGTGAAAGAAATCGCCCGCACGTCCGGGTGACGCACCAACGCATCGCCGGCCGTGGCGCCGTAGCCCTGGATCACGTTGAGCACCCCGTTGGGAATGCCGGCCTCGACGGCCAGGCGCCCGAGTTCGTTGGCGGTCAGCGGCGACAGCTCGGACATTTTCAGCACGGCGGTATTGCCCAGTGCCAGGCATGGCGCGGTCTTCCAGGTCGCGGTCATGAACGGCACGTTCCACGGCGAGACCAAGGCGCAGACACCCACCGGCTGGTACAGGGTGTAGTTGAGCATCTGGTCGTCGACCGGGTAGGTGTGGCCGTCCATTCGGGTGCAGACTTCGGCGAAGAAATCGAAGTTGTGGGAGGCCCTTGGGATCAGCACGTTCCTGGTCTGGTGGATCGGCAAGCCGGTGTCGAGGGTTTCCAGTTCGGCCAGTTTCGGCACGTTCTGTTCGATCAGCTCGCCGAGTTTGCGCATCAGCCGGGCCCGTTCTTTCGCCGGGGTGTTGGCCCATTTCGGAAACGCTGCCTTGGCCGCCGCGACAGCCTGGGCGACTTCCTCGGCGCCGCCGCTTGCGACTTCGCCAATGGCCTCGCCGGTGGCGGGGTTGTAGTTGACGAAGACGTCTTTGCTCTCGACCTCACGGCCATCGATCCAGTGTTTGATCATGCTGCTCAAGCCTCTTTCCGGGACGCGAAGAACTCGGCTTCGCTGACGATTGTGTTGACCAGGCGACCGACGCCTTCCACTTCCACGACCACTTCATCGCCCGGCACCACATCGGCCAGGCCTTCGGGCGTGCCGGTGGCGATCATGTCGCCGGGTTGCAGGGTCATGAAGCTGGACAGGTATTCGATGAGGTAGGGAATGTCGAAGATCATGTCCTTGGTGCTGCCTTGCTGGCGCAACTCGCCATTGATCCAGGTGCGCAAGGTCAGGTTGCCGGGGTCGGCAACATCGGCAACGTCAACGATGTACGGGCCGACCGGTGTCGTGGCGTCACGGTTCTTCACCCGCAGGTTGGGGCGGTAGTAGTTTTCCAGGTAGTCGCGGATCGCGTAGTCGTTGCAGACGGTGTAGCCGGCCAGGTAGTCCAGCGCGTCCTCACGCTTGACATTGCGCGCCGGTTTGCCGATGACCGCCACCAGCTCGCACTCGTAGTGCATGTAGGCAACGTTGTCGGGGCGCCACGTGATCTGGTTGTGACCGGTGTAGGTGCCGGGGGACTTGATGAAGGCCAGCGGTTCGGTCGGCGGCTTGAAGGCCAACTCCGCAGCGTGATCGGCATAATTCAGGCCCAGGGCGAACATGCTGCCGGTGGCCGGGGGCAGCCACTGCACCTGGTTTTCGGCCAGCAGCCGACCGTCGGCCAGGCGCACGGCGTTATCGTTCTCGACCGTGACGGCGTGGACCCGGCCTTCAAAGTGAATGCGTGCGCGTTTCATGAGGCGGCTCCTGTTTCCTCGGCGACGATGGTATTGACGAGTCGGCCGATGCCGCTGATGTCCACTTCGACGCGATCGCCGGGCAGTACATCGACCCGGCCCTCGGGCGTGCCGGTGATCAAGACATCGCCGGCATGCAGGGTCATGAACTCGCTGATCTCGGCGATCAAGCGGGGGATGTCGCGAACGAAATTGGCCGTGTTGTTCTGCTGGCGAACCTCGCCGTTGACGTACAGCGTGACCGCCAGGCTGTGGGGGTCGGCAATGTTGGCGCTGGGCACCAGGTCGGGACCGATGGTGCAAAAGCCATCCCGGCACTTGGCCTTGACGGCGGGGCGGTAGTAGCTGTCCTCCGGCAGGCTGAATTCATTGACCACGGTGTAGCCGGCCACGTAGTTCAACGCCTCGTCGGCGCTGACGCGGCTGGCGGACTTGCCCATCACCACACCCAACGCCGGCCCGGGTTGCAGGCGCTCGCCCTGGCCTGGATGAATCACCTCGGCCTCGTGCTGGTTGCGGGTGTTCGGCGTCTTGATGAACAGCACGGGCTTGAGCGGCGGCTTCTGGTAAGGCGCTTGCTCGAACTCGGCGAGGCGCTGCTTCAGCAGCCCCTGGTAGTTCAGCGCGACCCCGAACAGGGTGCCGGTCGCGACGTCATGCAGGGCACGGCTCATGCTTGTCTCCTGGGATGGCAGAGGCCAGTGCTCTGCGGATATTGTTAATGTGTTAACAGTTATAATTAAGATGTTAACTATCGTCAAGCGTGGCAGAATCTTCCGGCACTGGTTGCCCTGCCGATTTCGGCGCAGCATGAGCGCAGGCAGTGGCCTGAATCAGAATAAAAACGAGTAATGCGTGATGACCGACCGGCAGCCGATCCCGAACATCAACATTGGCCAGGTGTATGACCAGCGCTACAGCGATGCCGAAGTGCATTACGATCGGCTCGCCAACCTGGCCGGCTTTTTTGGGCGCAACATGCCGGTCCATCGGCACGACCGGTTCTTCCAGGTTCACTACGTCAAGAGCGGCACCGTGCGGGTGTATCTGGATGATCGGCAATACGTCGAATCAGGGCCGATGTTTTTTCTCACGCCGCCGACCATCCCCCACGCTTTTGTTACCGAAGCCGACAGCGACGGACACGTACTGACGGTGCGTCAGCAACTGGTGTGGCAATTGATCGATGCCGATCCGAGCCTGGCGCCGGCGGGCGTGCAGATGCCGGCGTCCTGCGTCGCGCTGGCGCAGTTGGGGCCGGAACAGGCGGGGGAGGTGCGGCGGCTGGACTGCCTGTTCGAGGAATTGAGCGAAGAGGTGACGGCCGGGCGGCCGGGGCGCAGCGCGGCGCTGGACGGCTTGACGCGGCTGATCATGATCAGCCTGCTGCGGCTGTGCTCCAACTCCCTGGAAGCCAGGCCGGCGCGGCATGAAGACCTGAAGATCTTCCACCGTTTTAATGAGTTGATCGAAGCGCATTATTTCCAGCACTGGCCCCTGTCGCGTTATGCCGCGGACATTGGCGTGACCGAGGCGCGCCTCAACGACGTGTGTCGACGAATCGCCGACCTGCCTTCCAAGCGCTTGATCATGGAGCGCCTGATGCAGGAGGCCAAGCGGCTGCTGTTGTTCACCGGCAGCTCTGCCAATGAAATCTGCTACCAGCTCGGCTTCAAGGACCCCGCGTATTTCAGCCGGTTCTTCCAGCGTTACGCCAGGCTGACACCGGGGGAGTATCGGCAGCGGCAGTCGGGCATGTTGTTCAAATAGACCGATGGACCCGTGGCGAGGGAGCAAGCTCCCTCGCCACAAAAGCGAGGCGCTTGCAGCAGCCTGCCGGCGACACTAAGCTGCCGACTCGCCCATCCATACAGTTAGAACATGGCCAACCCGAGACCCTCACTGACGCTGACTCTGCTGCAAGCCCGCGAAGCGGCGATGGCTTTTTTTCGTCCGGCGCTGAACCAGCATGATCTTACGGAGCAGCAGTGGCGAGTGATCCGCATTCTGCACCAGCAGGGTGAGTTGGAGAGCCACCAGCTCGCCCATCAGGCCTGCATCCTCAAGCCCAGCATGACCGGCGTGCTCACTCGCCTGGAGCGCGACGGGCTGGTGCGGCGGCAGAAATCCAGCCAGGACCAGCGTCGGGTTTTCGTTGGCCTGACCGAGCGCGGCCAGCAGTGTTTCGTGTCCATGAGCGAAGGCATGGAAAGCAACTACCGGCGGATCGAGGAACAGTTCGGCGAAGAAAAAATGCAGCAGCTGCTGGGTTTGCTCAATGAGTTGAAAAACATCAAGCCTTGAGCCTTGAGGCTTTGCCCTTAGAGCTTTTCGTGGTGAGGGAGCTTGCTCCCGCTGGGCTGCATAGCAGCCCCAAAACCATTCAACCTGGTTCTCCAGGAAAAACCGGCTGGCAGGTTGACGACTGCTGCGCAGCCGAGCGGGAGCAAGCTCCCTCGCCACAACAGCGCTTTCATGCGGTGCTGCGTTCACGCAGCTCCTGCAACCGATCAGCCCCGCCTTCAGCGACGCGATTCTGAATCAGACGATCAGAGCCACCCTCAGCCAGCTGCTGCGCAGCCTGGACATGGGAAGGGGAGCTCTTGGCCGAGGCCGCCGTCGACAAGCCGACACCGCCAACCAGCGTCAGGGCGATTGCGAGGGATGAAAGTTTCGAGAAATTGAACATGGTGATTCTCCTTGCGCGTTATTGAGTGGGCCGTGGCAGCGCCTGTGTGCTGCTGTCCGGTGTGTGCAGTTAAACGCGCAGGTGTATCGGCGATGTGTGCCGGTAAGGCGTGAAATCGGCGAATTCGTATCAATTCGCTGCCCATATACACAGCGATACAAATCCCCCATGACCAGCGGGTTAGACCCCGTAATTCACTGACCAGTGACCGATAATCGCACGCTAGTTCCGTCTTGATCCGTGCTCAGGCCCTGCAAGGTTATTGACCGAATTAACTGGCTAGTACATTTTAGCTGGCACTCAGCCTCGCCATGCCCAGGCAAGGCCATAATAAAAAACAGAGGTCCTCATGCGCTCCCGTCCAATGGCTTTCGCCCCGTCTCACGCCTCCAGCCCCGGTATCTGCCGGGACGTTTCGGTTTCGATCCGATAGCGCACGCGTTTGCGCTCTGTCGCGCCGGATGCATGTCGGCGCTCGGTCAACCTGTGAGGTCTTCAAGATGACAAAAGTCGTCGATTTGTATTTCAAGCTGCTGAAGCTGCTGATTGTCCTGTGCATGGTCGCGATGATCGTGCTGGTGTTCGGCAACGTCGTGCTGCGCTATGCGTTCAACTCCGGCATCAGCGTTTCGGAAGAACTGTCGCGCTGGTTCTTCGTCTGGATGATTTTCCTCGGCGCCCTGGTGGCGCTCAAGGACCGCGCCCATCTGGGCATGAACAGCCTGGTCAAGCGCTTGCCGCCCGCCGGCAAGCGTGCCTGCCTGGTCATCAGCCACTTGCTGATGCTGTATATCTGCGGCTTGATCGTCAGCGGCAGCTGGCAACAGGCAGTGATCAACCTGGACGTGGTCGCGCCGGCTTCAGGCCTGTCGATGGCGCTGTTCTACGCCGCCGGCCTGGTGTTCGGCGTCAGCGCCACCGCCATTCTGCTGTATGAACTGTACCTGGCGCTGTTCGGCAAACTCGCGGATGACGAGCTGGTGATGGTCGAGGCCAGCGATGCTTCGGCAATCAACCACGACACCCTCAAAGGTAGCCGCCCATGACCTTGGCCATTTTCCTCGGGTCGTTGATGGGCAGCATGGCGCTGGGTATGCCGATTGCCTTTGCCTTGCTGGTGGTCAGCGTCGCGCTGATGTTCTACCTGGACCTGTTCGATGCCCAGATCATCGCGCAGAACCTGCTCAATGGCGCTGATAGCTTTCCGTTGATGGCCGTGCCGTTCTTCATGCTGGCCGGCGAAGTCATGAATGTCGGCGGCCTGTCCAAGCGCATCGTCAACATTGCCATGGCGCTGGTGGGGCACAAGCGCGGAGGCCTGGGTTATGTCGCGATCATCGCCTCCTGCCTGTTGGCCTCGCTTTCCGGTTCGGCGGTGGCTGATGCGGCGGCGCTGGCAGCGCTGCTGGTGCCGATGATGGTGCTGGCCGGGCACAACCGAGGGCGTTCGGCCGGGCTGATCGCCGCTGGCAGCACCATCGCGCCGGTCATTCCGCCGAGCATAGGTTTCATCGTTTTTGGCGTGGCCTCCGGGGTATCGATCTCCAAGCTGTTCCTGGCCGGAATTGTGCCCGGGCTCATGCTCGGTGCCGGGCTCGCCATCGCCTGGTGGTTCATCTCCCGCCGCGAGAATGTCGAGACGGCGCCCAAGCGCTCCCGTGCCGAGGTACTGCGCACTTTGCTGGACGGCAGTTGGGCGATGGGCCTGCCGCTGATCATCATCCTCGGCCTCAAGTTCGGCATCTTCACCCCCACGGAAGCGGCGGTGGTCGCGGCGGTCTATTCGCTGTTCGTGTCGTTGGTGATCTACCGGGAAATGAAGATCAGCCAGCTGTACGAAGTGGTCCTGTCATCGGCCAGGACCACCTCGGTGGTGATGTTGCTGGTGGCGGCCGCGATGGTCTCGTCGTGGCTGGTGACCATCGCCGACCTGCCGGGCCAGTTGGCCGACCTGCTGGCGCCGTTCATGGACAACCAGACCCTCCTGCTGCTGGTGATGATGGCGCTGATCATCCTGGTCGGCACGGTGATGGACATGACCCCGACCATCCTCATCCTCACGCCGGTGCTGATGCCCGCGGTGATCCAGGCGGGCATCGACCCGGTGTACTTCGGCGTGCTGTTTCTGATCAACACCGCGATTGGCCTGATCACGCCGCCGGTGGGCACGGTGCTCAACGTGGTCTGCGGCGTGGCGAAGCTGGAATTCGAGGAAATCGTGCGTGGCGTGTGGCCGTTCATGCTTGCGCAATTTGCGGTGCTGTTCCTGCTGGTGCTGTTCCCTCAGCTCGTCCTGGGACCGTTGAAGTTCTTCACCGGTTGATGCCGGTGCAATCCGTAGCAGCTCGAAACCAACAACAATAAAGATCGGAGACTGACATGCAAAAACTGATGAAAACCTTGCTGGCCGGGGCCTGCGCAACAGGCTTGCTGCTCGGCAGCGTGGCCGGCCACGCCGCTGAGATCCGCGAGCGCACCCTGCGTTTTGCCTTCCAGAACGTCAAGGAACATCCGCAAGGGCAGGGCGCGCAGAAGTTTGCCGACCTGCTCAGTGAAAAGAGCGGCGGCAAGCTCAAGGTTCGTCTGTTCCCCGGCGGAACCCTGGGCGGCGATGTGCAGACCGTCTCGGCCCTGCAAGGCGGCACGCTGGATATCACGGTGCTGAACTCCGGCATCCTCGCTGCCCAGGCCGCGGATTTCGCCATGCTCGATTTCCCGTTTCTGTTCAACAATGCCGAGGAAGCCCACGCGGTGATAGACGGGCCGGTCGGCCAGAAACTCGCGGCGCAGTTGGACAGCAAGGGCCTGGTCGGCCTGGGTTACTGGGACCTGGGGTTCCGTCACCTGACCAACAGCAAGCATCCGGTGGCGAAACTTGAAGACATGCAGGGCTTGAAGGTTCGCGTCATCCAGTCGCCGATCTATCTGGAAACCTTCAGTGCCCTGGGCGCCAACCCGGTGCCGATGGCTTTCCCGGAGGTCTATACCGGCCTGGAGCAACACACTATTGATGGTCAGGAAAACCCGTTCACGGTGATCGAAGGCAACAAATTCTACGAGGTGCAGAAGTACCTTTCGGTGACGGGCCACATCTTCAATCCGCAGTCGTTGATCATCAGCCAGAAAACCTGGAACCGCCTCAACGACGATGAAAAGGCGCTGATCCGCGAGGCCGCGAGCGAGGCGCAGAAGTTCCAGCGTGAAGTCACCGCGGCGAGCATGGACAAGGCCAAGGCGACGCTGGCGGGCGCCATGACCGTCAACGAAATCACCCCGGCCGAGAAAGATCGTTTCCGCGAACGCGTGCAGCCGGTGATCGATAAATTCGCCAAATCCCTGGACGGTGAGCTGGTGAAGATGATGTACGCCGAAATCGCCAAGGTGCGGGCGGGGCAGTGAGGTCAGGGGAACACGCCTGACCGTGCTATTCCTGTGGGAGCGAGCCTGCTCGCGAAAGCGGAGTGTCAGTCGATGATGATGTCGACTGAGCGGACGCCATCGCGAGCAAGCTCGCTCCCACAGTGGTTTTGGGTTGGACTCGGGATCTGCAGGCGCCACAGATCCCACAGTTGTTTGGGTTGGACTCAGGATCTGCATGTGCCACAGATCCCACAGTTGTTGGGTTGGACACAGGTTCTGCATGCGCCACAGATGCTCTTGTGGGAGCGAGCTTGCTCGCGATAGCGGTGTGTCAGTCAATGAAAATGTCGACTGATCTGGCGCCATCGCGAGCAGGCTCGCTCCCACAGTTGTTTTGGGTTGGACTCAGGATCTGCGTGCGTCACAGATCCCGTGTGGGAGCGAGCCTGCTCGCGAAAGCGGTGTGTCGGTCATGAAGATGTTGACTGAGCGGACGCCTTCGCGAGCAGGCTCGCTCTCACAGGTTTTTTATTTGCATATACATCACTGGGCGCCGGGGACGGCCAGCCACTGTCCGATCACTTTCTGGTAGCTGCCATTGGCCTTGCTCAGGTGCAGCCACTGGTCGACGTACATTTTCCAGGTGTGGTCATCGCGCGGCAGCAGGTAGGCCTTTTCGCCGTATTGCAGGTACTGGGTCGGGTTGACGGCGCACAGGCCCGGTTTGAGTTTCTGCTGGTAGAGCGCTTCGGAGGCGTCGGTGATCATCACGTCGGCGCGTTTTTCCAGGAGTTCCTGGAAGATGGTCACGTTGTCATGGAAAGCCAGCTGGCCCTTGGGCAGGAATGCCCGCACGAAGGCTTCGTTGGTGCCGCCGGCCGGCTCGACAAGACGTACCGAAGGCTGGTTCATCTGCTCGATGGTCTGGTAGCGCGACTGGTCTTCGCAACGCACCAGGGGGATCTTGCCGTCAACGTCCAGGGTACTGCTGAAATAGGCTTTTTTCTGCCGCTCCAGGGTCACCGAAATCCCGCCCATGCCGAGGTCACATTTGCCGGCCAACATGTCTGGCATCAGGGTTTTCCAGGTGGTCTGGACCCATTGCACCTTGACGCCGAGGCTGCTGGCGAGGGAACGGGCCATGTCGATGTCGATGCCCTCGTATTCACCCGATGCGGCCTTGTAGGTATAGGGCTTGTAGTCGCCTGTCGTGCACACCCGCAGTTCACCTTGTTGCAGGACCTTGTCCAGGTGCGAAGGGGTTGGCTCGGCCAGGGCACTGCCGCAGAACGCCAGCAGGCCACAGAACGTCATCGTGCTTGTTATGGTTTTCATGGATCGGACGTCTCGCAAAGGGAGGGAAAGACGGGCGAGTGTAGTAAAAGTGTCGGCGGGCTGTCACCGGATCGTCGGGACGAGCAGTCAGCCTGGCGCGATCTCGACGGCTTTCTGCCGCAGACTCTCCAGATAGGCACAGAACATATCGGCCATGGCATCGGCATAGGCCCGGATTTCCTCGCCGGAGCGTGGCGTTGCCGAAAATCGCTTACCCACGGAACCGAGCGTGGTGATGATCAGGTCACCGGCCAGGGCGCGGGTCTGCGCGCTGGCTTCCGGCAGCACTTGTTGCATGAAAGCGTCCACCGATTGCTGCACCGAGATTCGCGCCGTCTGATGTTCCGGGGCATCGCGGTAGAGCGGGGCGGCGTCATTGAGGGCGATGCGTATCTGCGCCTCGTCGCATTCGGACTGGATGAACGCGTGCACCAGATCCCTCAATCGCTGCAGAGGCGGCTTGCCCTGGTCCTCCAGAATGTCCCGCAGCATGGCGGTGGTTTGTTGCCACTCGTCACTCTGCAACCGGAACAGGATCGCCGCCTTGTTCGGGAAGTATTGATACACCGACCCGACGCTGACGCCCGCGCGCTCCGCCACACGAGCCACGGTGAAACGCGGGGCGCCGTGGCTTGCCAGAACCTGAACAGCCGCCTCCAGGACGGCCGCCACGAGTTCGGTGGAGCGGGCCTGTTTCGGCTGTTTGCGCGAGGAAATCTGCGGGCTTGGGCGTTCGGACATGAAGGTCATGCACCTCGAAAGGAATGCGAATAGGCAATGCGACGGATTATTCGTATCTTGAATGCGACTAATTGATCGCATTCTAGTCGGCTGCACAGACGCCGTTCAACTTCACTTCGCTTCCTTTCCATGGGTAGGGTCATGACTCAAGAAAAACTTCATCTCGGCGCCGCATCGGCGCTCGGGGCAACCGTCGAGGCCAATCCGGCGCTCAAGCTGTTGCCGCTCACACTGACCGTGTTTGTCGGTTTCCTCACCATCGGCATGCAATTGCCGGTCTTGCCGCTGCACCTGCATGACACGCTGGGCATGGGCACGCTGGTGATTGGCCTGGTGGTCGGGGCACAGTTCGCCGCGGCGCTGCTGTCACGGGCCTGGGCCGGCAATTTTGCCGACGTGCGTGGCGGCAAGCGCGCGGTCATGGCCGGGCTGGTGACGGCCGCCGTTTCCGGGCTGGTCTATCTGCTTTCCCTGGCGTTCGTTGCCGAGCCGGTTACGTCGGTCTGGCTTTTGTCGGGCGGCCGCGTGCTGCTGGCGATCGGGGAAAGCCTCATCGTCACCGGAGCGATGGGGTGGGGCATCGGCCTGGTGGGGCCGCAGCATGCCGGCAAGGTCATGGCCTGGAACGGCATCGCCATGTACGGCGCCTACGCACTGGGTGCGCCGCTCGGTGTTGCGTTGAATGCCGGTTGGGGCTTCGTGGGCATCGTCCTGGCCTCGATGTTCGTGCCGCTGCTGGCCTTGGCGATTGTCGCCGGCGTGCGCGCCGTCGCCCCTACGGCGACCCGGCGTACACCGTTCTACAAGATGCTCGGCGCTGTCTGGGTTCCCGGCCTGGGGTTGGCGTTCTGCAGCGTCGGTTTTGGTGTTCTCACGGCGTTTATCGCGCTGTTGTTCGCGGCCCGGGAGTGGGGCAACGCTTCGTTGGCATTCACCGCGTTCGGCGTGGCGTTCATCGGTGCGCGGCTGCTGTTCGGGCACCTTCCGGACAAGATCGGCGGCGCCCGTGTGGCTCTGGTCTGTGTATTGATCGAAAGCGTTGGGCTGCTGCTGATCTGGAGCGCCGACAGCGCGACCAGCGCCTACCTGGGGGCGGCACTCACCGGTTTCGGTTATTCCCTGGCGTTTCCCGGTTTCGGCGTGGAGGCGGTGCGGCGTGCACCACCACAGGCTCGCGGTCTCGCCATGGGCGCCTATGTCGCCTTTCTCGATATTGCCCTGGGCATCACCAGCCCGCTGGCCGGCCTGTTGGCGAGTGGCTGGGGCATTGGTGCGGTTTACCTGGGCGGCGCCATCGCCGTGGCGCTGTCGTTTGTAGTGGCTTTGGTGTTGCTCGGAAGGCAGCCAGGCAAGCTCCCTCGCTAGCGGGAAACAAGTCCGTGATCGATCGCGTATTTCACCAGCGCCGCAGGCTTGTCGATATTGAGTTTGCGGCGGATGCTCAGGCGGTGGGTTTCGACGGTACGTACGCTGATGTCCAGTTCACGGGCCATTTCCTTGTTGTTGAGCCCCTCGACCATTTTCGCCAGGACCTGGCTCTCGCGCGGCGTCAGTTCGCTGTCGGTGTTCGGGTCGGTGGCGAGGCGCTGGGCGATCTCGGCGCTGTAGAAGGTGCCGCCGCCGATGATGGCTTCGATGGCGGCAATGATCTCTTTGGAAGGTGAATTCTTCAGCACGTAACCGCTGGCACCGGCGCGCACGGATTCACTGATGTACTCATGATTGTCGTACATGCTCAGGATGAGGATCTTCAAGCCGGGGTATTGCTTGCCCAGCAGCCGGGTCAGCTCGAGGCCGTTCATGTCCTTCAGGCCGATGTCCATCAGCAGCAGGTCCGGCTGGCAGCGCCCGACCATGTCGATCGCCTGCGCGCCGTTCTCCGCTTCGCCGACCACGTCCAGGCGGGGCATGACGGACAGCAGCGCGCGAATGCCGTCACGAACCAGCGAGTGATCGTCGACCAGGGCGACGCGTATGGCGGGGGGCAGGGTCATGGGCAGGTGCTCTTGTGGAAATGAACGCGCATCAACTTTCCGTGGCCGACAGGGTCATGGGCAACAGGATATCCAGTTCGCTTCGTCCCGGAACCGAGGTCATTTCCAGCCGCCCGCCAAAATGCTCGACCCGTTCGCGGATATTACGCAGGCCGATGCCGGTGTGACCACGCTCGACCTGCGGGACGTTGAAGCCCATCCCGTCATCCACCACGGTCAGGCGCAGGGATTGGCCCGAACCGAACAGGGTGATGGCGACTCGTTTCGCCCCGGCGTGTCGCTCAATGTTGGTCAGCGCCTCCTGGGCAATCCGGAACAGCGAGACCGGGGCGCCGTTTTCCAGGCGACAGTCGAATTCGTTGCTTCGGTAGGACACTTCCAGGCCACTGCGCTGTTCGAATTCGGCGGCGAGCTGGCCGATGGCGGCGGGCAGGCCCAGGGTATCGAGCAACGAGGAACGCAAATCATGGGAAATACTGCGGATTTCACCGATCGCTTCGCCCAGTCGATCGGTGGCATTCTTCAAGATGCCGAGGCCATTTTCCTGGCCGTTCTCGATGACATGGCTGGCCAGTTCAAACTGGAACTTGATCGAAACCAACAGCTGGCTGATGCCGTCGTGGAGTTCGCGCGACACCCGTGAGCGCTCTTCCTCCTGCAAGCTGACGATACGCTGGTTCAAGCGCTGCAGTTTCTTGTCGGCCAGGCGATGCTCGCTGACATTGAGGGTGATGCCGCCGGCAAACACCAGCAGCACCGCGACCAACGCGATGGCGGCGATGGCCTGCATGGTGGTGTGGATGCCCTGGGCCACTTCGGCGCGAGCCTGCTGGGTGGCGCGTTCGACGTCTTCCAGGTAGATCCCGGTGCCCAGCATCCAGCCCCAACGATCGAGCATCACGACGTAGGCGAGCTTGTCGGTCACCTGGCCGGAGGAGGGCTTGTTCCAGGCATAGCGCTGAAAGCCTTCGCCTGATTCGGCGCTCTTGAGCAAGGCCTGGATGACGGGCAGGCCCTGTGGGTCCTTCATGTCCCAGAGATATTGCCCCACCAGCTCCGACTGGCGGGCATGCATCAGGCTGCGACCCTGGCGGTCGTAGACGAAAAAATAACCGTTGATGCCAAAGCTGAGCTTGCGCAGTTCTTCCAGCACTTGCTGCTGCGCCCGCGCATCTCCCTGGCCGTCGTTGTACAACGGGGCGATCAGGCTCTGCGCCATCTCTACGTAGTTCTTCAGCTCGGCGCGTTTGCTGGCCAGGATACTGTCTTCGATCAGCTGCGCCTGTTGGTCACCTAACTGGCGATTGAGCGAGATGACCAAGGCACCAATAACGGCAATCGCCAGGACCAGCGGCAGGATCCCGAGAGCGACGATCTTGTGTTTGAGCAGCATCTGTACTCCTGTCCGGATCCGGCGGGGAGGCGAATGGCGGCATCATATGCCAAACCCATGGGCGAAACATAAAACCTGTGGCAGCGAGCCTGTGTGGGAGCGAGCCTGCTCGCGAAGGCGTCGGGTCAGTCAGGATTATCGTTACCCGACACACCGCCTTCGCGAGCAGGCTCGCTCCCACAGGGGGACACAGGAGGAATTGGCATCTACGTAGTACTACGGATTTATTTATTGACGGCCAGCAGGGATATTGGGCCAGCTCCGAATTGCCGGGGCCACACTATAAAAACAATCGCCGCAATCCATTGGATATCGGCAGGAGACATGCAATGACAACCCGTCTGGTTAAACACCTCGCCTGGTTTGCCGTGGCTGTTCTGGGAGCATGTGCGCTGAGCGTCGTGGCCCTGCGCCGCGGAGAGCCGATCAACGCCCTCTGGATCGTCGTCGCGGCCGTGGCCATCTACCTGGTCGCCTACCGCTACTACAGCCTCTTCATCGCCAACAACGTGATGCAACTCGATGCGCGCCGGGCCACGCCCGCCGTGCTCAACAACGATGGCCTGGACTACGTCCCGACCAACAAACACATCCTCTTCGGCCACCACTTCGCGGCCATTGCCGGCGCGGGGCCGCTGGTCGGGCCGGTGCTGGCGGCGCAGATGGGCTACCTGCCCGGCACGCTCTGGCTGATCGCCGGCGTGGTGCTGGCCGGTGCGGTGCAGGACTTCATGGTCCTGTTCCTGTCGACCCGCCGCAACGGTCGCTCCCTGGGCGACATGGTGCGCGAGGAAATGGGCCGCATCCCCGGCACCATCGCGCTGTTCGGCTGCTTCCTGATCATGATCATCATCCTCGCGGTGCTGGCGCTGATCGTGGTCAAGGCCTTGGCCGAGAGCCCGTGGGGCATCTTCACGGTGATGGCGACCATCCCGATCGCGATGTTCATGGGCATCTACATGCGCTACATCCGCCCGGGCCGCATCGGTGAAATCTCGCTCATCGGCGTGCTGTTGCTGCTCGGTTCGATCTGGCTGGGCGGGCAGATTGCCGCCGACCCGGTCTGGGCCAAGGCCTTCACCTTCACCGGGATCCAGATCACCTGGATGCTGATCGGCTACGGTTTTGTCGCCGCGGTGCTGCCGGTGTGGCTGATCCTGGCGCCACGGGACTACCTGTCCACATTCCTCAAGATCGGAACCATCATCGCCCTGGCGATCGGCATCCTGGTGACCATGCCCGAGCTGAAAATGCCGGCGCTGACCCAGTTCACCGACGGCACCGGGCCGGTGTGGAAGGGCGGTCTGTTTCCGTTCCTGTTCATCACCATCGCCTGCGGCGCGGTCTCGGGTTTCCACGCGCTGATCTCCTCGGGCACCACGCCCAAGCTGCTGGATAACGAAACCAACGCGCGCTACATCGGTTACGGCGGCATGCTGATGGAGTCGTTCGTGGCGATCATGGCGATGGTCGCGGCCTCGGTGATCGAGCCGGGCGTGTACTTCGCCATGAACAGCCCGGCGGCGATCGTCGGCACCGACGTGGTGGCTGTGGCCCAGACTGTCAGCAGCTGGGGTTTTGCAATCACCCCCGACGCGCTGCAAGCGGTGGCCAAGGACATCGGCGAAACCACCATCCTGGCCCGTGCCGGCGGTGCGCCGACCCTGGCGGTGGGTATCGCGCAGATCCTTCACTCGGTGCTGCCGGGTGAGAACACCATGGCGTTCTGGTACCACTTCGCGATCCTGTTCGAAGCGCTGTTCATCCTCACCGCGGTAGACGCCGGCACCCGTGCCGGGCGGTTCATGCTGCAGGACCTGCTCGGCTCGTTCGTGCCGGCCCTCAAGCGCACCGAATCGTGGACCGCCAACCTGATCGCCACCGCCGGCTGCGTCGCGCTGTGGGGCTACCTGCTGTACCAGGGCGTGATCGATCCGCTGGGCGGCATCAACACCTTGTGGCCGCTGTTCGGCATCTCCAACCAGATGCTGGCCGGTATCGCGCTGATGCTCGCCACCGTGGTGCTGATCAAGATGAAGCGCCAGCGCTACGTCTGGGTCACGCTGCTGCCGGCCAGCTGGCTGCTGATCTGCACCACCACCGCGGGCCTGATCAAGCTGTTCGACGCCAACCCGGCTATCGGCTTCCTGGCCTTGGCGCGCAAGTACAACGATGCCCTGGCCGCCGGCCAGATCCTGGCCCCGGCCAAGAGCATCGAGCAGATGCAGCACGTGGTGTTCAACGCCTACACCAACGCAACGCTGACGGTGTTGTTCCTGTTCGTGGTCTTCAGCATCCTGTTCTACGCGCTCAAGGTCGGCATCGCCGCCTGGGGCACGAAAGAACGCACGGACAAAGAAGCACCATTCCAGGCCCTGCCGGACGCTTGATAGGGGATTGCAACGATGTTCAATGACTTGAGTCGCCTCGGTAAATACCTCGGTCAGGCCGCCCGCCTGATGGTCGGCATGCCCGACTACGACAACTACGTCGAGCACATGCAAACCAAGCACCCCGACAAGCCGATGATGGACTACGAGGCGTTCTTCCGAGAACGCCAGGAAGCCCGTTACGGTGGGAAGGGTGGCCCCAAATGCTGTTGAACTGAAGTAATCCCCTGTGGGAGCGAGCCTGCTCGCGAAAGCGGAGTGTCAGTCAAGGATGATGTCGACTGACTGGACGCCTTCGCGAGCAGGCTCGCTCCCACAGTTGTTTTCGGTTGGACTCAGGATTTGCGTGTGCCACAGATGCCCCTGTGGGAGCGAGCCTGCTCGCGAAAGCGGGGTGTCAGTCAAGGATGATGTCGACTGACCTGGCGCCTTCGCGAGCAGGCTCGCTCCCACAGTTGTTTTCGGTTGGACCCAGGATTTGCATGCGCCACAGATGCCCCTGTGGGAGCGAGCCTGCTCGCGAAAGCGGAGTGTCAGTCGATGAAGATGTCGACTGACCTGGCGCCTTCGCGAGCAAGCTCGCTCCCACAGTTGTTTTGGGTTGGACCCAGGATTTGCGTGTGCCACAGATCCCCTTGTGAGAGCGAGCCTGCTCGCGAAAGCGGGGTGTCAGTCGATGAAGATGTCGCTGATCTGACGCCTTCGCGAGCAGGCTCGCTCCCACAGTTGTTTTTGGGGCAGACTCAGGATTTGGCATGTGCCACAGATGCCCTTGTGGGGCAGACTCAGGATTGTATGTGCGCAGAAAGGCCAATGTGGCGAGGGAGCTTGCTCCCGCTGGCGTGCGCAGCAGGCCCCGGCGGTTCTTCAGGCTGACCGCATCACCCGTCTTGCGACTGCTGCGCAGCCGAGCGGGAGCAAGCTCCCTCGCCACAGTTGTCTGGCTTGATCCTTTGATCAGTCAGCCAGCAACACCGCCGCATCAAACCCCACCCGCAGGTTGCCCCAGTGACGGCCGCCAAAGAAGAACGGTACGTCGATCTCGGTCATGATTTCCCCGGTGTCGCGCAGGTAGGTCTGGAGCAGGAAGCGCTGGACGTTGCCCGCCGCGCGCAGGCCGATCGGGTCGTTGAAGATCCGCTTGTTGCGGCACACCGGCAGGTCGACCGCGCGGTCGCCAGTGGGTTGCTTGGACACCCAGCTGTTGTTGACCGGGCAATAGCCCTTCGTATCGACGATGAACGAGACCTTGCCGCCCGGCGTGCTGCGGGTCAGCTTGTCGCATTCTTCCTGGCAGACCCGGGCAAAGCGTTCGGTGTAGCTGGTCATGTATTGCTTGGGATCGGTACCCGGGATCAGCTGGTAATTCTGGTCGAACAGGTTGATGCCTTGTTCCTGCAGCGCCTGCAGCTGAACCTGGAGCGTGTCGCGGCATTCGCTGGCGCGGGTGATGGCCGCGTCCAGCTTGCCGTGGCCGAGCACGAAGCGGCCCAGCAGCGTCTGGACCTTCTCGGCAACACCGGACAGATCGCGGGTGGCGGTCGCCGACTGCTGCATGCGCTGGTCGATCGACTGGCTGTCGGCATGGATCTGGGTGACGCGTTCGTTGATACCGGTGTTGGAATCGGCGAACTGCTGGATGTGGTCGGCGATATCCGCCAGTTTGCCGTTGGTGGACTCGAAGTCGACGATCATGCTCTCGAAATGGCCAGAGGCGCGTTCCACTACCTTCTGGGTTTCCCGGGCGCTGTGGCTGATCTGGGTGGTCTGCTCGTGGGTGGAGCTGACCTCCTGGAGCATCGCGTCGATGTTGCGCGAAATATCGTCGGTAGCCCGGCTGACGTTTTGCGCCAGGGTGCGCACTTCATCGGCGACCACGGCGAAGCCACGGCCACTTTCCCCGGCGCGCGCCGCTTCGATGGCGGCGTTGAGCGCCAGCAGGTTGGTCTGGGCGGAAATCTGCTGGATCAGCCCGACGATGGATTTGATGCTAGACGAACGCTGGTTCAGCGCGTCCACCAGCGTGGCGAATTCACCCAGGCTGCTGGAGATCTCGCTGATGTTGCCGGTCACTTCCAGCAACTCGGCGTAGGAATCGCGGGCCATGTTCAGGTTCTGCGCGGTGGTGCTGGAGATGCCCTGGGTCTGGCGCGAGACTTCTTCGATACGGCCCACGGCGGTGTTGCTCTGGTCCATCACTTCCTTGGCGAAGCGCGCCTGGTGGGTCGCGCTGTCGCTGGAGTCGCTGATGTTCTTCAATGAACGGGCCGATTCCACGGCAATGTGCACCGTCAAGGCCTGGACGTTGCTGATGATCTCGCGCTGCTTGGCCAGGAAGCGGTTGCAGGTGGCGGCCAGCGTGCGGATCTCGTCATGGGTGACCAGCGGCAAGTCCTTGGACAAGTCACCTTCGCCGTTGGCGATCTCTTCCAGCGCCTTGGTCATCACAGTGACGGGGCGCACGATGAGGTGGCGGAAATACCAGACCATGAAGCTGATCATGCCGAACGTCAGGAGCGCGCCGAAGAGCAGGGCATGGGTGAGGCTGTCGAGGCGATCTTCAATCTGCCCCAGCAGCGCGGCGTCCAGTTGGGCCGTGCGCAACTGCACGAGAATATCGGCCCGGGCACTGACGGCGACCCAGTACAGCAGGCCACTGACGACGACTAGCAGGAAAAGGCTTGAAAGCTTTTTGGTGAGGGTATCGAAGAATTGCATCTCGATAGACTCGTACAAGGCCTTTAACGTCTGCATGCCGCTGCTCCTGGGCAAAAAAATCACTGAATGGAATACATTCGACCGCTGACGCCAAAGCTTTAGGGTAGCAGGGCGATTTGATATCACTTTCCACCATTTGACCTGACTCACTGCAAAAAACTGTGGGAGCGAGCTTGCTCGCGATATCGGTGGACCTGTTGCATCGAAGGTGAACGTACCGCCCTCATCGCGAGCAAGCTCGCTCCTACAGGGTGTATAGCGCTATCAATTTGATACAAAAGATTTACTGGGAATGATTCTCAAAGTATATTCGCTCTCATTCACATCCCCCCCATGAGTGCAGCGTCTTGAATCGTTCCACCCCCCTCGCTTACCGCAATGCCCTCGTCAAATGTGTTTTACCCGCGCTGTCCTGCTGTTTGATGGCAAGCCCCTTGAAGGCCCAGGACACCCTTGAACTGCCCACCACGGATGTGCAAGGCAGTCGGATCATTCAGGACGAAGGCTACACGGCGACGCAAGCCAGCACGGCGAGCAAGAGCGATGTACCGATCAAGGAAGAGGCGCAGTCGATCAACGTGGTGACCCGGCAGACCCTGGACGACTACCAGGTACGCTCGCTCGACGACGCGATGAAGTTCGTCAGCGGCGTCAGCCAGGGCAACACCCTGGGGGGCTCCCGGGACTCGCTGGTCAAGCGCGGTTTTGGCACCAACGATGACGGTTCGATCCTGCGCGATGGTGTGCGTTCGAACCTGGGCCACAACTTCAGCGCCACCACTGAGCGAGTCGAAGTGCTAAAAGGCCCGGCCTCTATGTTGTACGGCGCGCTGGAACCGGGTGGCCTGATCAACGTCATCAGCAAGAAGCCCGAATACACCCAGAGCACCACGCTGAGCGGCTCCGCCTACAGCGAGGGCGGCGGCACCATGGCCCTGGACACCACCGGGCCGTTGGGCGACACCGGGTTGGCCTATCGCCTGATCGCCGAACGCGGCCATGAGGATTACTGGCGCAACTACGGCGTCAATGAGAGCACGCTGGTGGCGCCATCGCTGGCCTGGACCGGTGAGCGTGCTTCGTTGAACCTGAGCTACGAGTACAACGAATATTCCAACCCCTTTGACCGTGGCACGGTGTTCAAGAATGGGCATCCGGCCGACATCGACTATGACAAGCGCCTGGACGAGCCTTGGGCCAAGAGCGTCGGGATCCGCGAGACGGCCACCGCACGGTTCGAGTACGAGTTGAGCGAGGCGTGGAAAACCCGGGTGACCTACGGCTGGAACAATGACCGCTACAGTCTTGCGATTGCCCAGCCCAACTCGCTGGTCGGCAATACTCTGCGGCGAGCCGCCAACGGCGCTCACTACGATGATGAAACCCGTTACGCCAGTTGGGATTTCATCGGCAAGCAAGAGCTGTTCGGCCAGCGCCATGACCTGCTGATCGGTGCCGATAATCAGGTGTCTGACCAGTACCGTGGCAAGACCTACCGCGGGCCAGTGCGGGGCGGCTTCGATATCACGGCGCCGGTGTACGGAGGTTTGGCGCAGCCCAGCGTCATCAACCCCGCCCAGAGCAACCTGAGTAACCAGCTGACGTCCAGCTCGGTGTACCTGAAGGACAACTGGCACTTGGATGATCGCTGGATTCTGGTCTTTGGTGGTCGTTATCAACACTACGATCAGTTCAGCAAGCAAGGGTCGATCACGAGCGTGCCGGTTCGCGACGACAACGGCGATGCCTTCGTGCCGTTCCTGGGCCTGGTCTACAAGGCCACCGAGGACCTGTCGCTGTATGGCAACTACAGTCGTTCGTTCAAGCCCAACGATACCGTGGATGACAACCTCAGCACCTTCAAGCCGGAAGAGGGCCGCAGCTACGAAATCGGGGCCAAGTACGATCCGCTGCCGGGGCTGAATATCAATCTGGCGTTGTTTGACATCGTCAAAAAGAACGTCGTCACTACCACCCTGGTCGGCGGGCAGAACATCGCCGAAGCCGCCGGCAAGGTCGGCTCCCAAGGCCTTGAGCTGGACATCACCGGACGTTTGGCCGAGCGGTGGGACTTGATCGGCACCTACGCCTACACCCACACCGAAATACTGGATGATCCAAGAAACGAAGGTCACCGTCTGGCCGATGCTCCCAAGCACACCGCCAGCCTGTACCTGAGCCACCATCTGAACGTGCCGGCCGAATTCGGCGCCTGGCACGCCGGGGCCGGAGCGCGGTATGTCGGCGAACGCGCCGCCAACAACGCCAACGATTTCTGGCTCAGCAGCTACACCGTCGCCGACGCGTTCCTGCGCTGGGAGTCGCCGATGTTCGGGCAAAAGACCTCGTTGCAGTTGAACGTCGACAACCTGTTCGACAAGCAGTACTACCCGTCGTCTACCGGAAGCCAGTTGCAGGTCAACGTCGGCGAGCCGCGTACTGCCAGATTGAGCGCCAGCGTGACGTTCTGATCGCAGTGCTTGAATAAAAATGCCCGGGCATCAAATGTCCGGGCATTTTTTTTCAGCTTCAATCCGCCTTCGCGAGCAAGCCCGCTCCCACAGGATCAGCGAAACGCCGGCACCACCTGCTGGATGAACAACTCCAGGGATTTTTTCTTCTCGGCATGCGGCAAACTGTTGTCGCACCAGAAGCTGAACTCGTCCACGCCCAGTTCCTGGTAGTACTTGATCCGCTCGATGATCTCTTGCGGCGTGCCGACCATGGTGTTCTTGCGGATGTTCTCCAGCTGGAACTCCGGGCGCTCGGCGAATTTTTCTTCCGGGCTTGGCGCCAGGAAGCCATTGACCGGCACCTGCTTGTTGCCGAACCAGGCGTCGAAGGTGCGATAGAACTTCGAGATTGCCTGGGCACCGATCTTCCAGCCCTCGGGATCGTCCTCGGCGTGTACATGGGTGTGGCGCAGCACCATCAATTGCGGACGTGGCACGTCGGGATTGTTGTCCAGGGCGGCCTGGAATTTGTTCTTCAGGTCGAGGACTTCTTCATCGCCTTTCATCAAAGGCGTGACCATCACGTTGCAGCCATTGGCGACGGCGAAGTTGTGCGAGTCAGGGTCGCGGGCGGCGATCCACATCGGCGGATGAGGCTTGCGGATGGGCTTGGGCACGCAGGTGGAAGTGGGGAATTTCCAGATCTCGCCGTCGTGGGCGTAGTCGCCTTGCCACAGTGCGCGCACCACCGGGACCATTTCCCGCAATGCCTGGCCGCCGGAAGAAGCTGGCATGCCGCCGGCCATGCGGTCGAATTCTACCTGGTAGGCGCCCCGGGCCAGCCCGACTTCCATGCGGCCGTTGCTGATAACGTCGAGCAACGCGCATTCGCCAGCCACCCGTAGCGGGTGCCAGAACGGCGCGATGATGGTGCCGGCGCCGAGGTGAATGGTCGTGGTCTTGCCGGCCAGGTACGCCAGCAGCGGCATCGGGCTTGGCGAAATGGTGTATTCCATGGCGTGGTGTTCGCCGATCCACACGGTACTGAAACCGCCGGCTTCGGCCATCAGCGTCAGCTCGCTGAGGTCTTCGAACAACTGGCGATGGCTGACGCTTTCGTCCCAGCGCTCCATGTGTACGAACAGGGAAAATTTCATGGCGCTTTCTCTTTATTGTTGACGATCGGTTCAGGCGAGGACGGGCAGGGCGCCCATCTTGCCGTGGCAATAAACCAGCGGCCCCGGTGTGTGTTGCGGCACGATCAGGTTCTTCACGGCGCCGACCATGATGGCGTGGTCGCCACCCTCGTATTCACGCCACAGTTCGCATTCGATGATGGCGGTAGCGTTGCCCAACAACGGATTGCCCAGCTCGCTCAAGGTCCATTCGATGCCCTGGGCCTTGTCCTTGCCTTTGCGGGCGAACGCGTAGGCTTCGTTCTGCTGGCCGCCGGAAAGCACGTGGATGGCGAAGCGTTTGTTCCTGATCAGCAGCGGATAGGAATCGGAGCTGTAGTTGGGGCAGAACAGCACCAGGGCCGGGTCCATCGACAATGAACTGAAGGCGCTGGCGGTCAACCCGACGATTTGTCCGTCATCGTCCAGCGTGGTGATCACCGTCACGCCGGACGGGAACGAGCCCATGACTTGTTTGTAGAGGTTGGCATCGATCATTTCGCAGTCCTCGCTCGCAGGCGGTTATGACGCAGTGTTCTCAGTGGGCGCCGGCGGCCTTGTTCAGGTCGCTCTCGGCCCATTGGGTGTAGACGCAGGCATCGGCGGCGGCCCAGCGCACCCGCACCGGGTCGCCGGCCTTGAGCGGCATGCCGGCGGCGGACAGCGCCTTGACGGTCATCTGGGTGCCGCCGGAGGTGACCACGCTGCAGGTCTGGCTTTCGCCAAGAAAGAGCACCTCCACGACCTTGGCCGAGACTTCGTTCCAGCCGGCCGGCAGGGTGTCCTGGGTCGCCTGCTCGACACTCAGGGCCAGGGCTTTTTCCGGGCGGACCATCAGCAGCACGTCCTGGTCGGTTTGTAGGCCGATGGTCAGGCGGATCGACAGTGACTGGCCTTCGAAGGTCGCCGCGGCATTGCCCTGGGCCTTGAGCTTGAGGAAGTTGGAGTTGCCCAGGAACGAGGCGACAAAGGCGTTCGGTGGATTCTGGTAGAGGTCGTAGCCGCTGCCCAGGCCGACGATCTTGCCGTGGCTGAAGATCGCGATGCGCTGGGACAGGCGCATGGCTTCTTCCTGGTCATGGGTGACATAGACGATGGTGATGCCCAGCCGGCGGTGCAACTGGCGCAGTTCGTCCTGCAAATCTTCGCGCAGCTTTTTGTCCAACGCGCCGAGAGGTTCGTCCATCAGCAGGATGCGCGGTTCATAGACCAGCGCCCGGGCAATTGCCACGCGCTGTTGTTGTCCGCCGGACAGTTGCGAAGGGCGCCGATGGGCGAACTCTCCCAATTGCACCAGCTTGAGCATGGCATCGACCCGGCGCTCGCGCTCGGCGCTGGCCAGTTTGCGGATCGCCAGCGGGAAGGCAATGTTGTCGCGCACCGACAGGTGCGGGAACAGCGAGTAGCGCTGGAACACCATGCCAATGTCGCGTTTGTGCGGCGGTACGTTGACCAGGGATTTGCCGTCCACCAGGATCTCGCCGCTGCTGGGGGTTTCGAAGCCGGCCAGCATCGACAGGGTGGTGCTCTTGCCCGAGCCGCTGGAGCCGAGGAAGGTCAGGAATTCACCGTCCTGGATCTCCAGGGATATATCGTCCACGGCGGCAAAATCGCCGTAGTGCTTGTTCAGGTTGCGCAGGCTGACCAGGGTCTTGTTGTTCTGCTGTGCGGGGTCTTTGACGGCACTCATCGTATTCTCCTAGGCGCTCAGGCGCTGATTTCGTTGCGCCGGCGCAGGGCGGCGGCGATCACCATTACCAGCAGCGAGAGGCCGATCAGCAGCGTCGAAGCGACGGCGATCACAGGCGTCAGGTCCTGGCGCAAAGTGGTCCACATTTTTACCGGCAGGGTCTGCAGGGTCGGGCTGGCCATCATCACGCTCAGCACCACCTCGTCCCACGACACCAGGAATGCGAACAAGGCGCCGGCGACCATGCCCGGGCGAATGGCCGGAAACGTCACCTTGAACACCGCTTGCAGGCGCGAGGCGCCGCAGATCACCGCCGCATCCTCGATGGATTGGTCAAACAGTTTGAGCGAGTTGATGATCGAGATGATGGTGAACGGCAGCGCGACGATCACATGGCTGACCACGAAGGCAAACATCGTCCCGGTGTAGCCGAGTTTCAGGAACAGCGCGTAGACCGCCACGGCGATGATCACCAGCGGCACGATCATCGGCAGGGTGAACAGGCCGTAGAGCATTTCCCGGCCGGGGAAGCGCCCACGTACCAGGGCAAACGCGGTAGGCAGGCCCAGGGCCACGGCGCAGACGGTGGTCAGCACCGCGACCTTGAGGCTGGTCAGCGCGGCGCTCATCCAGTCCGGGTTGGAGAAGAACTGGCCGTACCATTTGAAGGTCCAGCCCGGCGGCGGAAACACCAGCCACTGCGACGAGCCGAACGACAGCAGCACGATGAACACGATCGGCAGCAGCAGGAACAAGGCGATCACGCCGGTGGTGAAGTACAGGCCGAACCGCATGCGTCGGCTCATGGCATTGGGAGTCAGGAGCATGGCGGCTTACCTCGCGTTGCTGGCGCCCACCGGGGATTCCGGCTGGAGCTTCAGGTAGAAGTAGAACAACACCAGGGTGATCGCCACCAACAAGGCGGCACCGGCGCTGGCCAGGCCCCAGTTGAGGAACGACTGCACCTGCTGGATGATGAATTCCGGCAGCATCATGTTCTGCGCGCCGCCCAGCAGGGCCGGGGTCACGTAGTAACCGAGAGACATGACGAAGACCATCAGCCCGCCGGAAAACAGCCCCGGCCGGCACAGCGGCAGGAACACCCGGAAGAAGTTGGTCCAGGGGCTGGCGCCGCAGATGGAACCGGCCTGCAGGATCATCGGGTCGATGGCTTGCATGGTTGCCTGCAGCGGCAGGACGATGAACGGGATCATGATGTAGCTCATGCCGATCACCACGCCGGTGAGGTTGTGCACCATCTCCAGCGGCTGGTCGATGATGCCCAGGGCCATCAATGCCTTGTTCACCACGCCCGAGGCCTGCAACAGCACCAGCCAGGAATAGGTGCGGGCCAGCAGGCTGGTCCACATCGACAGCAGCACCATGTTCAGCATCCAGCGGCCCCAGCCACGGGGCACCAGGGTGATGGCCCAGGCCAGCGGGAAGCCCAGCAGCAGGCTGAACAACGTCACCAGCCCGGCCACCGAGAAGGTGTTGAACAACACCCGGGCGTAAGCCGAGTTGGCGAACAGCTGCTCGTAGTTGCCCAGGCCCGGCACGGGTTCCAGCACGCCGCGCAGCAGCAGGCCGATCAGTGGCGCCAGGAAGAACAACCCGAGGAACAGCAGCGCAGGAATCAGGTTGCCGGCGCCGCGCCAGCGCTGCATCAACGACGGCGTCTGCTTGCGCGCCACGGCCGGACCGGCAGCGCCGACGGCGCCCCCGGTGCGAGGGGTTGCCGCTGCCGCCATTTTCATTTGACCAGCCATTCATTCCACCGTGTCGCGATGTCCTGACCGTTCTTGGCCCAGTACGCAAAATCCAGCGTGATCTGATCCTTGGCGTAGGCGGTCGGCAGGTTGGGGGCGAGCACCGAATCCAGGCGCGCGATGCTGTCAACGTTGACGGGGGCGTAGGCGGTCAGGTTGGAGAAATCGGCCTGGCCCTTGGCGCTGCTGGCGTTGGCCAGGAATTTCATGGCGGCTGCCTTGTTTTTCGCACCTTTCGGGATAACCAGGATGTCGGCCATGACCAGATTCTGCTTCCAGCTCACGCCGACGGGCGCGCCGTCCTGTTGCAAGGCATAGATCCGACCGTTCCAGAACTGGCCGATGCTGGCCTCGCCGGACGCCAGCAATTGCTGGGACTGGGCGCCGCCGCCCCACCAGACGATGTCTTTCTTGATGGTGTCGAGTTTCTTGAAGGCGCGGTCCAGGTCCAGCGGATAGAGCTTGTCCTGCGCCACGCCATCGGCCAGCAGAGCCAGTTCCAGCACGCCAGGGCTTGGCCATTTGTAGAGGGCGCGCTTGCCGGGGTAGGTCTTGGTGTCGAACAGCGCGGACCAATCCGTTGGCTTGCCCGAACCGAGCTTGCCTTCGTTGTAGCCGAGTACGAAGGAGAAATAGAACGAGCCGACACCGTGGTCGGAGACGAAGCGCGGGTCGATCTTGTCGCGCTGGATGACCGAGAAATCGAGAGGTTCGAGCAGGCCTTCGGCGGCGGCGCGCAGGGCAAAGTCGGCCTCGACATCGACCACGTCCCACTGCACGTTGCCGCTTTCGACCATGGCCTTGAGTTTGCCGTAGTCGGTCGGGCCATCCTGGACCACGGTGATGCCGCTGGCCTTGCTGAACGGATCGGCCCAGGCCTGCTTCTGCGCGTCCTGGGTGCTGCCGCCCCAACTGACGAAGTTGACGCTTTCAGCGGCCATCGTCGCCTGGCTGGTGATACTCAGCAGGCCGGCAAAAAGAATTGCGGCTGCACTTTTCTTCAACACCATGTTCACGCCCTCATTGTTGTGTTTATTGAGTGGGCTTCTGTTCGCCCACTTATCGGGAGCTTTGGGTCAAGCGGGTCTTGGAGGTGACCGCGCCAGGGTAGGCAGAAGCGTTCGGTCGATGGAATATCATATTATGGTATTCCAAACTTTCTGCAAGGGTTTTGCCGTACCGGCTATCTGCCTGACGGAATTTTGCGGTGATCTACTGTGGGAGCGAGCCTGCTCGCGAAAGCGGTCGTTCAGTCGACTTCAATGTTGCCTGACATACCGCTTTCGCGAGCAGGCTCGCTCCCACAGGGTAAATGGGGGTTGTCCCTGCCTACCCGGTAAAAGGAATGCTCTCCACCACCTCCAGGTCGTACCCGGTCAACCCGGCATACTTGAGCGGTGGCCCCAAATGCCGCAGCTTGCCGACACCCAGGTCCTGCAGAATCTGCGCGCCGGTCCCCACTTCAGAATAGATGCGCGATTGGGAACGGCTGAACTGGCGGGGCGGCTGGGTGAGCTGCGGCACACGCTCGAGCAACGCCTGGGATGACTCGTGGTTGGCCAGCACCACCACCACGCCACGACCTTCCTCGGCGACCCGTTGCAGCGCCGCCCACAACGTCCAATTGGACGGGCCGTTGTACTCGGCACCCACCAGGTCGCGCAGTGGATCGATCACATGCACGCGCACCAGCGTCGGCTCTTCCCGGCGGATGTCGCCCATGACCATCGCCATGTGCACGCCGCCTTCGATGCGGTCTTCAAAGGTGAACAAGCGGAAGGTGCCATGCACCGTCGGCAGTTCCCGTTCACCGATGCGCACCACCGTGTGCTCGGTGCTCAGGCGGTAATGGATCAGGTCGGCGATGGTGCCGATCCTGATGCCGTGCCTGCGGGCGAAAATTTCCAGGTCCGGCCGGCGCGCCATGGTGCCGTCATCGTTCATGACTTCGACAATCACCGATGCCGGCGTGAAGCCTGCCAGGCGCGCCAGGTCACATCCGGCTTCGGTATGCCCGGCGCGGGTCAGTACGCCGCCTTCCTTGGCCCGCAGGGGGAAGATATGCCCCGGTTGCACGATGTCGGCCCGCCCCGCGTCACGAGCAACAGCGGCGGCGACGGTGCGCGCCCGGTCAGCGGCGGAGATACCGGTGGTCACGCCCGTGGCGGCCTCGATGGACACCGTGAACGCGGTGCTGAACACGCTGCCGTTGCTTGGCACCATCTGTTCGAGGCCCAGGCGTTGGCAGTGTTCGTCGGTCAAGGTCAGGCAGATCAGCCCGCGCGCTTCGCGGGCCATGAAGCTGATCGCCTGGGCATTGCAACAATCGGCTGCGAGCAGCAAGTCGCCTTCGTTTTCCCGATCTTCGTCATCCACCAGCAACACCATCTTGCCCAGGCGGTAGTCTTCGATGATTTCCTCAATGCTGTTAAAGGCCATGGCGGGCTCTCTTTGTTTTGGAGGGTGCAGGATGGAAACAGCTTGTGGTATACCATAATACAAAACAAACACAGAGGTCACTATGAAGGCGTACTGGATTGCTCATGTGGATGTCAGCGACCCCGATCAATACAGCCAATACACCCAGCGCGCGCCAGCGGCGTTTGCCTTGTATGGCGCACGGATGCTCGCCCGGGGCGGACGCAGCGAAGCGATGGAAGGCAGGGCCACGCCGCAGCGCAGCGTGGTGATCGAATTCGATTCCTACGAACAGGCGCTGGCCTGCTATCACTGCGAGGAGTATCAGCAGGCGAAGAAGCACCGTGAAGGTGTGGCGCGGGCCGAGGTGATCATCGTCGAGGGCGTGGCGCCCTGATCGCAGGCGTCAGCGGATGAAGTGAATCTTGCCGCTGTCGTCGTTGCCCATGTAGATGCCGTAGACCCCGGCCTGGCGTTCCTCTATGTAACGTTCGAGGATCTGCCGGATGGCCGGGTAATAGATGCTGTCCCATGGAATGTCTTCGGCAGCGAAGAATTGGCAGGCGAGGGTTTCCGCGCCGAACTCGCCGGTGATTTCCAGCGCGATGGCGCGAAAGATGATGTACACCTCGCTGATTTGCGGCACGCTGAAAATCGAGTAGGGCGAGATGATTTCGGCGCGCACGCCGGTCTCTTCCCAGACTTCACGCAGGGCCGCCTGCTCGGTGGTCTCGTTGCCTTCCATGAAGCCGGCCGGCAGTGTCCAGGTGCCGGGGCGCGGCGGGATGGCGCGTTGGCACAGCAGGTATTTGCCGTCCTGCTCGATGATGCAGCCGGCGATGATCTTCGGGTTCACGTAGTGGATGTAGCCGCAGCCGCCGCACATCAGCCGCTCATGGGTATCGCCCGCTGGCAGGCGCTGGCTCAAGTCAGTGCCGCCACACTTTGGACAAAAACTCGGGCTGAACATGATCAGCGTCCTATGCGAGGTTCTTTCAACGCGATGGGCGCGGTGATTTCCGGGATGTTGCCGGTCTCTTCCTGTTGGCGCTTGAGGTATTCCAGCGCGACCTTGGCGGCGGCGCGTACGTGATCGACGCAGGCCTGGTGGGCCACCAGCGGATCGCCACTCTTGATCGCCTCGACCATGCGTTCCATTTCCTGGTTGCTGCTGCCACGGCGGTTTTCCTGGGACACCGACGTCGCCCGCAGGTAGCTGATGCGCGCCTGCAACTGGCGCAACTGGGTGGCGGCAACGTGATTGCCGGAACCTTCAAGCAGTACGTCGTAGAAACCCTGGACCGAATCCAGCACCTGCTGCAGCTCGCCGTCCTTGAGGGCCTTGCGGTTTTCCTCGAGGGCTTTCTCCAGGGCCTTGATGTCCTTGGCCTTGGCCCGCAGGGTGAACAGCTGGACGATCAGGCCTTCGAGCACGCAACGCAGCTCATAGATGTCACCGGCATCGGCCAGGGTGATGATCGCCACCCGTGGACCCTTGGCATCGGCGAACTCCACCAGGCCTTCGGATTCGAGGTGACGCAGGGCTTCACGCACCGACGTACGGCTCACGCCCAGGCGGTCGCACAGGTCGCGTTCGACCAAGCGATCGCCCGGCAGCAGCTGGAAGTTCATGATGGCGCTTCGCAGTTTATCCAGCACGATTTCGCGCAGGGTAATGGGGTTGCGATTGACCTTGAAGCTGTCGTCGAGTGGCAGGCGTTTCATGGGGTCCGCTCTGTTATGTGGCTGTCCATGCAAAACGGGCAAACATCCATGCTCGTTCAGTTCAAACAGCCGAGGGTTGACTGGAGGCCTCGGCGTCGGCTTCGGCGAAGGCTTCGCGGGCAAGCCGGAAACTGTCTACGGCAGCGGGGACGCCGCAATAAATGCCGACCTGAAGCAGAATTTCGCGTATTTGCTCACGACTCAGTCCGTTACGCAAGGCGCCGCGCACATGCAGCTTGAGTTCGTGCGGACGATTGAGCGCCGAGATCATCGCCAGGTTGATCATGCTGCGCTCCTTGAGCGACAAACCCTCGCGGCCCCAGACATGGCCCCAGCAATATTCCGTGACCATTTCCTGCAGCGGCCGGGTGAAATCGTCGGCGTTCTCGATGGCCCGGTTGACGTAGTCCTGGCCCAGTACCTGGGTGCGGATCTTCAGGCCTTGCTGGTATTTTTCGTTGCTCATACGGATTCCTGAAACTAGTGATGGACCTGTGGGAGCGAGCCTGCTCGCGAAAGCGCTGTGTCAGACGCATCATCACCAGCTGATCCACCGCCTTCGCGAGCAGGCTCGCTCCCACAGGGGGATATGTGCAGCCCTCAAGCCAGCGCGGGCAGCGGGCCCAGCTTGCCTTTGTGGTAGATCATCGGCGTGACCGGTTGCGCGGGCAGGATCAGGTTCTTCACCGCGCCGACGATGATCGCGTGATCGCCACCGTCGTATTCACGCCACAGCTCGCACTCGATGATTGCCGTGGCTTTACCCAGCAACGGATTGCCCAAATCGCTCAGGTGCCAGTCGATGCCTTTGGCCTTGTCCTTGCCTTTGCCGGCGAAGGCGTAGGCTTCGGCGGTCTGGTCGGCGGACAGCAAGTGGATCGCGAACTGCTTGCTGTCGCGCAGGATCGGGTACGTATCGGAGGCATAGTTGGGACAGAACAGCACCAGTGCCGGGTCGATGGACAAGGCGCTGAAAGCGCTGGCGGTGATGCCGACGATATTGCCCTCCGGGTCCAGGGTGGTAACCACCGTGACGCCGGACGGGAACGAGCTCATGACTTCTTTGTAGATGCCGGGTTCGATCATTTCTCAGGACTCCTAGCGCATCACGAACGGGTCAGGCATGGGCGCCTGGGAAAGGTTGATCCACACCGTTTTCAGCTCGGTATAGGCCAGCACTGAATCGATGCCGCTTTCGCGTCCGTAGCCACTGTTCTTGAACCCGCCGATCGGCGCCATGGCCGAGACCGCGCGGTAGGTGTTGACCCAGATGATCCCGGATCGCACGTCCCGGGCCAGGCGATGGGCGCGGCCCAGGTCACGGGTCCAGATGCCGGCGGCGAGGCCGAACTGCGAGTCGTTGGCGATCGCCAGGGCTTCGGCTTCGTCCTTGAAACGAATGACCGAGGCCACCGGGCCGAAGACTTCTTCCTGCATGATTTTCATCGAATTGCGATCGCACTCGAACAGGGTCGGCTCGTAGAACCAGCCGGCGCCAAGGTTCTGCGGGCGCTTGCCGCCGGTACGCAGGCGTGCGCCTTCGGCGATGGCATCGGCCACCAGGCCTTCGACCACGGCCAGTTGCTGCGCGGTGGCCATGGGGCCCATTTCGCTGGCGTCTTCCTGGGGGTTGCCGATGCGAATGCGCTGGGCGCGCTCCACCAGTCGCGAGACAAACTCGTCGTAGATTTCATCCTGCACCAGCAATCGCGATCCGGACACGCAGCTCTGGCCGGAGGCGGCGTAGATGCCGGCAATCGCACCGTTGATGGCGCTGTCGAGGTCGGCGTCGGCAAAGATGATGTTGGGCGATTTGCCGCCCAGCTCCAATGACAGCTTGGCGAAGTTCTCGGCGCTGCTGCGCACCACATGCCGGGCCGTGGCCGCGCCGCCGGTGAAGGCAATCTTGCGTACCAGCGGATGGCGGGTGAGGGCGGCGCCGGTGCTCGGGCCGTAGCCGGTGATGACGTTGACCACGCCCGGCGGGATTCCGGCTTCCAGGGCCAGCCGAGCGAGCTCCAGGATCGTCGCCGAGGCGTGCTCGGACGGCTTGATCACGATGGTATTGCCGGCCGCCAGCGCCGGGGCGAGCTTGATCGCGGTGAGGTAGAGCGGGCTGTTCCAGGGGATGATCGCGGCGACCACACCCATGGCTTCGTGCACGGTGTAGGCGAACAGGTCCGGCTTGTCGAGGGGCAAGGTGCCGCCTTCGAGCTTGTCGGCGAGGCCTGCGGTGTAGTGGAAAAACTCCGGCAGGTAGCCGACCTGGCCACGGGTTTCACGGATCAGCTTGCCGTTGTCGCGGCTTTCGAGCTGGGCCAGCTTTTCCTTGTTTTCGGCGATCAGGTCACCGAGACGGCGCAGCAGTTTGCCCCGAGCAGTGGCGGTCAGTCCGCGCCAGGCCGGGCTGTCAAAGGCCGTTTGTGCGGCTTGTACGGCGCGATCGACATCGGCTTCGTCGGCATCGGGCAGCTCGGCCCAGGGCTCGGCCAGCGCCGGGTTCAGGCTCTCGAAGGTCTTGCCGGACAGCGCATCGACCCATTCACCGCCGATGCACATCGAAAAGCGTGCGAGTGTCATGCAACGATCCCCTTTATTGGATTTTGTCGGGTATTGGCCGTGTCGAGGAATTCCAGCAGCAACTGGTTGACCAGGCGCGGCGACTCTACCGGCATCATATGCCGTTGCTCGGCGAGCACGGCAACCGTGGCGCCGGGAATCCGCTCGGCCAGTTGCCGGGCCATTTCCGGGGTCGAGCCGGGGTCCAGTTCGCCGGTGGCAATCAACGTCGGCGCCTGGATGCTGCCCAGGTCGTCGGCGCGGTACATGTCCTGGGTGGCGAACAGCTCATAAGTGGTCAGGTAACCCTGGGGATCGTTCTGCGCGAGGGTCTGGCGCAGCGCGGCGATCTGCGCCGGATTGGCCGCCTGGTATTCGCGGCTGAACCAGCGCGACAGCGCGGCTTCGGCGTTGGCGTCCGGCCCATGCTCGGCGGCCTGGGCGGTGCGGGCGATGACCCCCGCGCGTTGTTCGGCGCTGCGGTTGAACACGCTGTTGAGCACCACCAGGCCTTGCAGGCGCTGCGGGTAATGCAAGGCGAAGGCGCGTGCCACCAGGCCGCCCATGGAAAAGCCGATCACGCTGGCCTGGGGCAGTTGCAAGTGGTCCAGCAACTCCAGCAGCTGATCGGCGTACCCGAGCAGGCCAGTGTCGGTGGCAGGGCGCGGGCTGGCGCCATGGCCGAGCATGTCGTAGGCGATGACGCGATACTTCGTGGCCAGGCCAACGACCTGGCCGCCCCACATTTCTTTGTTCAGGCCCACGCCGTGGATCAGGACCACGGGCTGGCCTTGGCCGGTTGCCAGGTAACTGGTGCCGGCCGGGGTGAGTTCAGCGGTGAGCCGAATCATGGAGCGCTCCTGCATGCCTTTTTTATTGTGGTTGCCCCGGTGGGATCACTGGGCCTGTTCGGCGGCCAGTTCTTCCAGGTCGATGTAACGATTGCCGATGCGTGGATGCAGGCGCCCGCCATCGGCGCAGCCCAGCACCACGACGATTTCGTCGGCGCGTGGAGCGTCTTCGATCTGCATTTCCAGGGTGATGTAGTGCGAGCGCAGGCCTTCGTCGTCCTTGTGCATCATCGGGATCTGGATCGAGGTGCCGGGGCCGCCGCGCTTGTTGGTGAAGCTCAGGTAGCTCTTTGCCTTGACCGCCTCGCGGTAATGGTTGCCGAAACGCAGGGTATGGATCACGGCGGAGGCGTGCTCGATCTCGCCGTCGGCACCGACGACTGCGGCCTTGCCATAGGCTTCGATCTTTTGCGCACCGCCAATGATGCCCACCAGGCGCTCGACCATCAGCGCGCCGAGATCGGAGCAATTGGCGCGGATTTCCGGTTTCAGGTCTTCGACAAAACCACGGCCCAGCCAAGGGTTCTTCATGACCACCGCCAGCCCGACCATGGTCACCGGCTTGTCGGTGGCCTTGCCACCTTCGATGAAGGTTTCTTCGACATAGCTGACGATCTTGCGAATTTCGAAACTCATGGGCTGCTCCGTGGGGGAAAGTGTCTGTTCGTATGATGGTATACCATAATACTGCTGGTGCAAGTGGCGGCTTGGGATTTGTGCGAGGGAAGGCGACGGAAGGCTGGGGGTGGGCAGGAGGTCTTGAGGATGCCAGGCAGCCCCGTGGCGAGGGAGCTTGCTCCCGCTCGGCGACGCAGTCGCCGCAAAGAAGCCCACTCGGTTTAACAGGTGAAGGCTGCCGGTGATGGGGCCGCTTCGCGCCCCAGGGGAGCAAGCTCCCTCGCCACGATGTGCTTTCCCGCGAAATCTCGGCGCTTGAGCTATCGTTGGGTAAACCCGGCCATTTTTGCCGGTGGGTATAAATTTCCCCTTTTCAGGGCATCCGAGGCCAACTTCCCGCCCGACTGCACCGATTCGACCCGTTTGTGGTATCGACGCCGGGCACTGAAATAAACGTTTCAGCCAGCAAACCGATTTTTGCCGTCAAATAGAAAAGAAATTTCGCTTTTTCAGCATTGCGCGCCGTTTTTTCCAGCATTGTGTGGATGTCTCCGCGCTTAGGCACAGCGTTTGCTACGGCTCAAAGACGCAAAAACCAAGAGGTGCTCCAAGGAACAGGCTCATCAAACAAGGCAAGGCCAGACTGGTGAAATGACGAAGTCATAAGAAATGCCGTGTACGACACGGCTGGGAGTTGGCTATGCCCCACGCTTTTTTCAATGAAATGTATGACGCACAGGGTGACTGCCGCCCGCATTACCAAGCCTTCTCGCGCTGGCTGGCGGAAACGCCGCTGGAGCTGTTAGAGCAACGCCGCCGCGAAGCCGACCTGCTGTTTCATCGCGCGGGCATCACGTTCACCCTCTACGGCGACGAGCAGGGCACCGAGCGCCTGATCCCCTTCGACATCATCCCCCGCAGCATCAAGGCCAGCGAATGGCAGACGGTCGAGCGTGGCTGCATCCAGCGGGTCCAGGCCCTGAACATGTTCCTGGCCGATATCTACCACGGGCAACGCATCCTCAAGGAAGGCATCATTCCGGCCGAGCAAGTGCTGGCCAACGAGGGCTACCAGATCGCAATGCAGGGCCTGGACCTGCACCGTGGCATCTACGCGCACATTGCCGGTGTCGACCTGGTTCGCGACGGAGACGGCAGCTACTACGTGCTGGAGGACAACCTGCGCACGCCCAGCGGCGTGAGCTACATGCTCGAAGACCGCAAGATGATGATGCGCCTGTTCCCAGAATTGTTCGCCGCCCAGCGCGTGGCGCCCATCGACCACTATCCGAACCTGCTGCTCGATACCCTCAAAAGCTCAAGTCCACTCGACAACCCTACCGCCGTGGTGCTGACCCCGGGGCGTTTCAACAGTGCCTATTTCGAACATGCGTTCCTGGCCCGGGAAATGGGCGTGGAGCTGGTAGAGGGCGCCGATCTGTTCGTGCGTGACGACCACGTCTATATGCGCACCACCGCCGGCCCCCAGCAGGTGGATGTGATTTACCGTCGCCTTGACGACGCCTACCTCGATCCGCTGTCGTTCAATCCCGATTCGATGCTCGGCGTGCCCGGGCTGGTCGCGGTCTATCGTTCCGGCAACGTGGTGCTGGCAAACGCCGTCGGCACTGGCGTGGCGGACGACAAGTCGATCTACCCCTATGTCGACGAGATGATCCGCTTCTACCTCACCGAAGAGCCGATCCTGAAGAACGTGCCCACCTGGCAGTGCCGCAAACCCCAGGACCTGTCCCATGTGCTGGCGAACCTGCCGGACCTGGTGGTCAAGGAAACCCAGGGCTCCGGCGGCTACGGCATGCTGGTGGGGCCGGCCGCCACCGCAGCGGAAATCGAGGATTTCCGTGCCCGTCTCAAGGCCCGGCCGGAGGCCTACATCGCCCAGCCGACCTTGAGCCTGTCCACGTGCCCGACTTTTGTCGAAAGCGGCATCGCCCCGCGCCACATCGACCTGCGTCCGTTCGTGCTGTCCGGCAAGGAAACCCGCCTGGTACCGGGCGGCCTGACCCGCGTGGCGCTGCGCGAAGGCTCGCTGGTGGTGAACTCGTCCCAGGGTGGCGGCACCAAGGACACTTGGGTAGTGGAGGACTAAGACATGCTTTCAAGAACCGCTTCGGACCTCTATTGGATGTCCCGCTACCTGGAGCGCGCCGAGAACCTGGCGCGCATGCTCGAAGTCAGTTATTCGCTGTCGTTGATGCCCCAGGCCGGGCGCAGCGACGGGCATGCCGAGCTGGCAATGTCGCTGCTGGCGGCCGGTACGCTGGACGATTACAACGCCCGTTATGACGCGCTCAACAGCGAGCGCATGCTGCATTTCTTTGCTCTGGATGAAGCCAACCCCGGCAGTATCTATAGCTGCCTGCGTGCCGCGCGCACCAATGCCCACGCCGTGCGCGGACGCATCACCGCCGACATGTGGGAAAACATCAACGCCACCTGGCTGGAGATGCGCAACATCGCCAGTAACGGCCTGGGCCGCTACGGCATCAGCCATTTCTGCGAATGGGTCAAGGAGCGTTCGCACCTGTTCCGCGGAGCGACGTCGGGCACGATCATGCGCAACGACGCCTACAGTTTCATTCGCCTGGGAACCTTCATCGAGCGCGCGGACAACACCTTGCGCCTGCTGGACGCGCGCTACGAGATGTTCGGCGAGGAGTCGGAGGAGGTCAGCGACAACTCGGCGCGCGGCTATTACCAATGGAGTGCCTTGTTGCGGGCGCTGTCTTCGTTCGAGGCGTTCAACGAGATCTACCGTAACGCACCCAACGCCGAGCAGGTCTCGGAGATGTTGCTGCTGCGGGCCGACGTGCCGCGCTCGCTGCATGCGTGCATCGAAGAACTGGACCATATCCTCGCCAGCCTGCCTGGCAACAACGGTCGTCCGGCCCAGCGCCTGGCCGCGGAATTGAATGCGCGCCTGCGTTATTCCGGCATCGACGAGATCCTCGCGTCGGGCCTGCATCAATGGCTGACCGAACTCATCGGCCAGATCCGCCACCTGGGCCAGACCGTCCACGATGCCTACCTGGAGGTGGTATGAAATTGTCCATTCGCCACGACACGACCTACAGCTATGCCGACGAAGTCTGCACCAGCATCCAATTCCTGCGCCTGACGCCCAAGGACAGCCCGCGCCAGCGCATTCTGCAATGGCACCTGGAGTTGCCACGCCTGGTGCGCAGCCAGCTCGATCCTTACGGCAACATCCTGCATGTCATGACCATGGACGAGCCGCATGGGGCTCTGGTACTGACCGCTTACGGTGAAGTACAGATCGACCAGGCCGTCGAGATGGAGCCTGACAGCCAGTCACCGCTGCCGTTCCTGCGCACCAGCCGTCTCAGCCAGGCCGATGAGAGTCTCAGCGCTTTCGCCGTGGCCCGGTGCGGGGCACGGCGTGATCGTTCGGCGCTGGCCGACTTGATGAATGGCCTTGCCGATCGCATGGCCTACCTTCCCGGCACTACTGCGGTCAGCAGCACGGCGGCCGAGGCGTTTGCCGGCGGTGCCGGCGTCTGCCAGGACCACGCCCATGCATTCGTGGCGTGTGCCCGCAGCCTTGGCGTGCCGGCGCGGTATGTGTCCGGCTACCTGTGCACCGAAGACGAAAACCACCTGGCGAGCCATGCCTGGGCTGAAGCCTGGCTGGGGGATGGCTGGTACAGTTTCGACGTAACCAATCGCCTGACCCGTCCCGATCGCCACCTGAAACTGGCGATCGGCCTGGACTACCTCGACGCCTGCCCGGTGCGCGGCATGCGCCGGGGCGGCGGGGCGGAGCAGATGCACGCGCGGGTGCAGGTGAGCTCGATGGTGCAGGTGCAGCATCAGTAATTTATCCAATAAAGCCTGAGGCCCCTTCGCGAGCAGGCTCGCTCCCACGGGGACAGGGAGTCACGTACTGCGCAGCCATCCTAAAACCGTGGCGAGGGAGCTTGCTCCCGCTGGGCTGCGCAGCAGCCCTGAAACCAAGCACCTCGGTGCATCAGGCAGAACGCATTCGACAATTGGGGCTGCTTCGCAACCCAGCGGGAGCAAGCTCCCTCGCCACAAAAGCTGGGCAATCGAGGCAGGAGGGCATGATCGTCGGTGCCTTCGGTCCGTTGTGGGAGCAAGCCTGCTCGCGAAGGTGGCGGCACGGTTCTTTTACGTACGCAGCCGTGCGAACCTGTCATCATCGCGCTTTGCAACACCCCCTTATAAAGGAACAGCGCCATGGACGATGTACAGCAATTGGGCGAAATGCTCCGTCACTACGCCGACAGCGAAGCGCACAAGAAGCAGCAGCACCAGGCTCACTCGGCAGTATGGGCTGAGCGGATCGAGGCGTTGTACGGGCAGATCGAGCAATGGTTGGCGCCGGTCCTGGCGCCGAACCTGTTGGAGTTGAGCCGTGGCGCGTATGTCGCCCATGGGCCGAGCGTTCCTGCCGAGACGTCGACTTTCAAGACGGAAAAACTGACGTTGTCCATTACCGGTAAACCGGTTGAGTTTGTGCCGGATGTGATGGGCGCGGGCGGGTTGATTTCCTTGTCCATCATCGGCCTGACCGCCACTCGCCACGGCAGCATTTCCCTGGTTTGCCAGCCGCCATCAGCGCAGTGGCAATGGCGCAGGACCAACGGGCTGAAGGATCCGGACACCTACGTCTTCGATGCAAATTTCCTCGCTCAGCAGTTGCAGAGTCTTATACCGCGCGAGCGAAGCTGAATACGCTTGGCCGGGCAAAACCCCGCGCATTGGCTATACCTGTAGTTCCGCCCCCCGTCGGGTGTGGCTTACAGGAGTAACAGCATGAAGTTCGCCTCCATGATCGGCACCGTTTGCATCGCCTCGCTCGCGCTCGCGGGCTGCTCCAGCAAAGTCACCCAGCCGGACGAGTATTCCGGGTTCCTGGGGGACTACAGCCGGCTCAAGGAAGAAAAATCGCCGTCGGGGGCCGAGGTGATGCGCTGGGTCGATCCGACGATCGATCTGGCGAAGTACTCCCGCATCTATATCGAACCGACCCAGCTGTACCCCAAGCCGCAAGCGACGGTGAAAATCCCGTCGGCAACGTTGGCCGGCATCACCAGCTACTACGACCAGGCGCTCAAGCGTGAAGCCGGCAAGTCCCTGCCGCTGGCGACCAGCCCTGGCCCGGGTGTCCTGGTGGTGCGGGCGGCGATCACCGCGGTCAGCAGCAAGACCGAGGGCCTGAAACCCTACGAAGTGATTCCGATCGCCCTGGTGGCCGCCGCGGTCAGTACCGCCAGCGGCATTCGTGACCAGGAAACCACCCTGGGCACCGAAGCGGTGTTTCTCGACGGTGGCAATAATGCGGTAATCGCCCAGGTGGTGCGCAAGGGCACGGGTAAACCGTTGTCGAACGAGTCCCAGGTCATGAAGCCCGATGATGTCAAAGGAGTCATCGATGGCTGGGCGGCGGATCTGCATCAGTCATATTTGCAGCTCAAGGCTAAATAGCAGGCCCGGTCACTCGTGACTTTTTGTGTGCAGGCATAGGTCGAAGCACCATTTCATGGTTAACTCCGGCCTCACCATTTTCAAACCTGTCAGAAGGAATCCGTTCATGGCTCAAGTCACTCTCAAAGGCAACCCTGTCCAAGTCAACGGCCAGTTGCCCCAAGCCGGTTCCAAGGCGCCAGCCTTTTCCCTGGTTGCCGGCAATCTGTCGGACGTTTCCCTGAAGGATTTCGCCGGCAAGCGCAAAGTGCTGAACATTTTCCCAAGCGTCGATACGCCGACCTGCGCCACTTCCGTGCGCAAGTTCAACGCCCAGGCCAACGACCTGAACAACACCGTAGTGCTGTGCATCTCCGCCGACCTGCCGTTCGCCCAGGCCCGTTTCTGTGGTGCCGAAGGCCTTGAAAACGTGCAGAACCTGTCGACCCTGCGCGGTGCCGAGTTCATTGAGAACTACGGCGTTGCTATTGCCGACGGCCCGCTCAAAGGCCTGACTGCCCGTGCCGTGGTGGTGCTGGATGAAAACGACACCGTGCTGCACAGCGAGCTGGTCAAGGAAATCGCCGAAGAGCCGAACTACGACGCGGCGCTGGCTGTCCTGAAGTAAGTGCTTTGAAATAACTGCTCTGAAATAAAGTATTTATTACAATTGTTAACGGCCTGGCCTGACCAGGCCGTTTTCATTTGTGTTTCAAGGCTTTAGCTAACCGGGCGGAATGTAAGCCCAAGGTAAATTGCCGGTAAAGGCGCTTTGCTAAATATCCGCCAGTGCTTATCGTTCAGCCTCCTGTAAAAGAAGCTCACGCGCCCAATGGTTGACCACTCCATGCAATCCTCTGTTTCCCGCAAATCCCGTCGCTGGCTGTTCGGCCTGTTTGTCGTACTGGTCATCGCGCTGCTGGCCTGGAAGTTCTGGCCCGCCAGTACCGACCCGAAAAACGGCGCAGAGCACAAAGCCGCGGCTGGACACGCGGGGCGCTCGGGCGGCATGCGGCCAGGGTTTGGCGGGGCGACGGGGCCGATTCCGGTTCGGGTGGCGCCAGCGGTCACCGGGGATTTTCCCCTGTATTACAAGGCGCTGGGCACGGTCACCGCGCTCAATACGATCAACGTTCGCAGTCGGGTCGGCGGCGAGTTGGTGAAGATCGCCTTTGAAGAAGGGCAGATGGTCAAGGCCGGCGACCTGCTGGCGGAAATCGACCCACGTCCTTACCAGAATGCCTTGCTCCAGGCCGAAGGCACGCTGCTGCAAAACCAGGCCCAACTGAAAAATGCCCAGGTCGACCTGGAACGCTATCGCGGCCTTTACGCCGAAGACAGTATCGCCAAGCAGACCCTCGACACCGCCGCTGCGCTGGTGGGTCAGTACCAGGGTACGGTCAAGACCAACCAGGCAGCGGTCAACGACGCCAAGCTCAACCTGGAATTCACCAGGATCCGCGCGCCGATCAGCGGCCGCGTAGGTTTGCGTCAATTGGACATCGGCAACCTGGTGGCCGCCAACGACACCACGGCCCTGGCCGTCATCACCCAGACCCAGCCCATCAGCGTCGTGTTCACCCTGCCGGAAAACAACCTCGAAACCGTGCTCGCCCGCTATCGCAGCGGAGCGAAACTACCGGTCGAGGCATGGGACCGTGGCGATGTGAAACTCCAGGCCAGCGGTGTTCTGCAAAGCCTCGACAACCAGATCGACGTCACCACCGGCACCTTGAAATTCAAGGCGCGCTACGAAAACCGCGACCAGTCGCTGTTTCCCAACCAGTTCGTCAACGTGCGCCTGCTGGCCGACACCCTCAAGGGCGTGGTCCTGGCGCCGACCGCAGCCATCCAGTTCGGCACCAACGGCACCTTCGTCTACGCCCTTGATGGCGACAAGAAAGTCACCATCAGGAAGCTCAAGATCGGTGCCAGCGATGGCGAAAAAACCATTGTCACCGAGGGCCTGGCCGCCGGCGACAGGGTGGTGCTCGAAGGCACCGACCGCTTGAAGGAGGGCAGCGAGGTGGAAGTGGTCAACGACAGCCAGGAGGTGCCGACCACGCCGACCGAACACCTGCAAGGCAAGACGGCCGCGGCCCCGACTGAGCCGACCGCGGCCGACAAGGCGAAAAAGGGCGGCGCATGAATCTCTCGCGGCTGTTCATCCTTCGCCCGGTCGCCACCACGTTGAGCATGCTGGCGATTGTCCTGGCCGGCCTGATTGCCTATCGGCTGCTGCCGGTGTCGGCACTGCCCCAGGTCGACTACCCGACCATCCGCGTGATGACGCTGTACCCGGGCGCCAGTCCTGATGTCATGACCAGCGCCGTGACCGCGCCCCTGGAGCGGCAGTTCGGGCAGATGCCGGGCCTCACCCAAATGGCTTCCACCAGTTCCGGTGGTGCGTCGGTAATCACCCTGCGTTTCAATCTGGACATCAACATGGATGTCGCCGAGCAGCAGGTGCAGGCCGCGATCAACGCCGCGACAAATCTGTTGCCTACCGACCTGCCGGCGCCGCCGGTGTACAACAAGGTCAACCCGGCGGACACCCCGGTGCTGACGCTGGCGATCACCTCCAAGACCATGCTGCTGCCCAAGCTCAATGACCTGGTGGACACGCGAATGGCGCAGAAGATCGCCCAGATCAGCGGCGTCGGCATGGTGACCATCGCCGGCGGCCAGCGCCAGGCCGTGCGGATCAAGGTCAACCCGGAGGCACTAGCGGCCGCCGGGCTGAACCTGGCCGACGTGCGGACCCTGATCGGCGCTTCCAACGTCAACCAGCCCAAGGGCAACTTCGACGGCCCGACGCGAGTGTCGATGCTCGACGCCAACGATCAGCTGACCTCGCCCAAGGACTACGCCGAGCTGATCCTGGCCTACGCCAACGGCGCGCCATTGCGGCTCAAGGACGTGGCACAGATCGTCGACGGCGCGGAGAACGAACGCCTCGCCGCCTGGGCCAACGAAAACCAGGCCGTGCTGCTGAACATCCAGCGCCAGCCCGGGGCCAACGTCATCGAGGTGGTGGACCGGATCAAGGCGCTGCTGCCGAGCATCACCGATAACCTGCCGGCCGGCCTCGACGTGACCGTGCTGACCGACCGCACCCAGACCATCCGCGCCTCCGTCACCGATGTGCAGCACGAACTGCTGATCGCGATTGCCCTGGTGGTGATGGTGACGTTCCTGTTCCTGCGGCGGGTCAGCGCCACGATCATTCCGTCGGTGGCCGTGCCGCTGTCGTTGATCGGTACATTTGGCGTGATGTACCTCGCCGGGTTTTCCGTCAACAACCTGACCCTGATGGCCCTGACCATCGCCACCGGTTTTGTGGTGGACGATGCCATCGTCATGCTGGAGAACATTGCGCGCTTCATCGAGGAGGGCGACAGCCCGATGCAAGCCGCGCTCAAGGGCGCCAGGCAGATCGGTTTCACCCTGATTTCCCTGACGCTGTCGTTGATCGCGGTGCTGATCCCGCTGTTGTTCATGGCGGACGTGGTCGGGCGATTGTTCCGCGAGTTCGCCATCACCCTGGCGGTGGCGATCCTGATTTCTTTGGTGGTGTCCCTGACCCTGACGCCGATGATGTGCGCCCGCTTGCTCAAGCGCGAGCCCAAGGAAGAGCAGCAGGGCCGCTTCTACCGGGCCAGCGGTGCCTGGATCGACTGGTTGATCGCCGCTTACGGGCGCAAGTTGCAATGGGTGCTCAAGCATCAGCCGCTGACCCTGCTGGTGGCGGTGGGCAGCCTGGTGCTGACGGTGGTGTTGTACCTGGCCGTGCCCAAGGGCTTTTTCCCGGTGCAGGACACGGGCGTGATCCAGGGCATTTCCGAAGCGCCGCAGTCAATTTCCTTCGCCGCCATGAGCGAGCGCCAGCAGCAGCTGGCCAAGGTCATCCTCGCCGACCCGGCGGTGCAGAGCCTGTCCTCTTACATCGGTGTCGACGGCGACAACGCCACGCTAAACAGCGGACGCCTGCTGATCAACCTCAAGCCCCACAGCGAGCGGGACGACAGCGCCAGCGAGATCATCGCCCGCCTGCAACCGCAGCTCGACCGGCTGGTGGGCATTCGCCTGTTCATGCAGCCGGTGCAGGACCTGACCATCGAAGACCGGGTCAGCCGCACCCAGTACCAGTTCAGCCTGTCTTCGCCGGACGCCGAGTTGCTCAGCCTGTGGAGCGGTCGCCTGGTCGAGGCCCTGGCCCAACAGCCGGAACTGACCGATGTCGCCAGTGACCTGCAGGACAAAGGCTTGCAGGTCTACCTGGTCATCGATCGCGACGCCGCGTCACGCCTGGGCGTGTCGGTGTCGAACATCACCGATGCGCTGTATGACGCGTTCGGCCAGCGACAGATATCCACCATCTATACCCAGGCCAGCCAGTACCGCGTGGTGCTTCAGGCCCAGGCCGGGGAAGAGCTCGGGCCGCAGGCGCTTGACCAGATCCACGTCAAGACCACTGACGGCGGGCAGGTCCGCCTGTCGAGCCTGGCCCGTGTCGAAGAGCGTCAGGCGCAACTGGCAATCGCCCACATCGGCCAGTTCCCGGCGGTGATGATGTCGTTCAACCTGGCGCCGGGCGTGGCCCTCGGGCATGCGGTGGAGGTGATCGAAAAGGTCCAGCAGGACATCGGCATGCCAGTGGGCGTGCAGACCGAGTTCCAGGGCGCGGCGCAGGCGTTCCAGGCATCGTTGTCGAGCACTTTGCTGCTGATCCTGGCTGCGGTGGTGACCATGTACATCGTGCTGGGGGTCTTGTACGAAAGTTACATCCACCCGATCACCATCCTGTCCACCTTGCCCTCGGCGGCCATCGGCGCTTTGCTGGCGTTGATCCTCACCGGCAATGACCTGGGCATGATCGCGATCATCGGCATCATCCTGCTGATCGGCATCGTCAAGAAAAACGCGATCATGATGATCGACTTCGCCCTGGACGCCGAACGCAACCAGGGTCTGGATCCGCAGACGGCCATCTACCAGGCCGCGTTACTGCGCTTCCGGCCAATCCTGATGACCACGCTGGCGGCGCTGTTTGGCGCGGTGCCCCTGATGCTCGCCACCGGCTCCGGCGCCGAGTTGCGCCAGCCGTTGGGCCTGGTGATGGTGGGCGGGTTGCTGGTGAGCCAGGTGTTGACCTTGTTCACCACCCCGGTGATCTACCTGTACTTCGATCGTCTGGGCCGTCGGTTTGCCCGGCCTGAGGGGAAAGAGGTGCGGGTATGACGTCCGGACTCCGTGGGTGCTTTCCGTGGCGAGGGAGCTTGCTCCCGCTTGAGTGCGCAGCGCTCACAAAAGGGGCCGCTGCGCGACCCAGCGGGAGCAAGCTCCCTCGCCACAAAAGCCTGTTCGTTGAAAGCTGGAGCGGCGACCAGTGAACCTCTCCGGCCCCTTCATCCGCCGCCCCGTGGCAACCATGCTGCTGAGCTTCGCCATCATGCTGCTCGGCGGTGTGTGCTTTGGCTTGCTGCCGGTGTCGCCGCTGCCGCAGATGGATTTCCCGGTGATCGTGGTCCAGGCCAACCTGCCGGGGGCGAGTCCCGAGGTGATGGCTTCTACCGTGGCGACGCCGCTGGAGCGTTCCTTCGGCGCGATCGCCGGGGTCAACACCATGAGCAGTCGGTCCAGCCAGGGTTCGACCCGGGTGATCCTGCAATTCGACCTGGACCGCGACATCAACGGTGCGGCCCGGGAGGTGCAGGCGGCCATCAACGCCTCGCGCAACCTGCTGCCCAGCGGGATGCGCAGCATGCCGACCTACAAGAAGGTCAATCCGTCCCAGGCGCCGATCATGGTGCTGTCGCTGACCTCGGATGTGCTGGAGAAAGGCCAGCTCTACGACCTGGCCTCGACCATTCTGTCCCAGAGCCTGTCCCAGGTGTCGGGCGTGGGCGAGGTGCAGATCGGCGGCAGTTCGCTGCCGGCGGTGCGCATCGAACTGGAGCCGCAATTGCTCAATCAGTACGGCGTGGCGCTGGACGACGTGCGAACGGCGATTGCCAACAGCAACGTGCGCCGGCCCAAGGGCTCGGTCGAGGACGACCAGCGGATGTGGCAAGTCCAGGCCAACGACCAGCTGGAAAAGGCCAAGGATTACGAAACACTGATCATCCGCTACCAGGATGGCTCGGTATTGCGGCTCAAGGACGTGGCCAAGGTCAGCGACGGCGTCGAGGATCGCTACAACAGCGGTTTCTTCAACGACGATGCCGCCGTGTTGCTGGTGATCAATCGCCAGGCCGGCGCCAACATCATCGAGACCGTCAACGAGATCAAGGCCCAGTTGCCGGCCTTGCAGGCCGTGTTGCCCGCCAGCGTCAAGCTGAACCTGGCGATGGATCGCTCGCCGGTGATCAAGGCGACCCTGCACGAAGCGGAAATGACCTTGCTGATCGCCGTCGCCCTGGTGGTACTGGTGGTGTTCCTGTTTCTCGGCAATTTCCGCGCTTCGCTGATCCCGACCCTGGCGGTGCCGGTGTCGCTGGTGGGCACGTTCGCGGTGATGTACCTGTACGGTTTCTCGCTGAACAATCTGTCGCTGATGGCGTTGATCCTCGCCACCGGGCTGGTGGTGGACGACGCCATCGTGGTGCTGGAAAACATCTCCCGGCACATCGATGAGGGCGTGCCGCCGCTGAAGGCCGCGTACCTGGGGGCCGAGGAGGTGGGCTTCACGCTGCTGTCGATGAACGCCTCGCTGGTGGCGGTGTTCCTGTCGATCCTGTTCATGGGCGGGATCGTCGAGAGCCTGTTCCGGGAGTTTTCCATCACCCTGGCGGCGGCCATCGTCGTCTCGCTTATCGTATCCCTGACGCTTACGCCGATGCTCTGCGCGCGCTGGCTCAAACCTCACGTGCCAGGGCAGGAGAACCGCTTGCAGCGTTGGAGCCAGGGCGCCAACGAAAGAATGGTCCGTGGCTATGCACGCACGCTGGACTGGGTACTGCGCCATCGACGCCTGACCTTGCTCAGTCTGCTGGTGACCATCGGCGTGAACATCGCGTTGTATGTGGTGGTGCCGAAAACCTTCATGCCCCAGCAGGACACCGGCCAGTTGATCGGCTTCGTGCGCGGTGACGACGGGCTGTCGTTCAACGTGATGCAGCCGAAGATGGAGATCTTCCGTCGCGCGGTGCTCAAGGACGAGGCCGTACAGAGCGTGGCCGGTTTTATCGGCGGCAACAACGGCACCAACAATGCCTTCATGCTGGTGCGCCTCAAGCCGATCAACGAGCGCCGGATTTCCGCGCAGAAAGTCATCGAGCGCCTGCGCAAGGAAATGCCCAAGGTGCCCGGCGGCCAATTGATGCTGATGGCCGATCAAGACCTGCAGTTCGGAGGCGGCCGCGAGCAGACCACCTCGCAATATTCCTACATTCTGCAGAGCGCCGACCTGGCGTCGCTGCGCGAGTGGTACCCCAAGGTCGTCGCGGCGTTCCGCGCCTTGCCGGAGCTTACCGCCATCGATGCCCGTGACGGTGGCGGCGCACAGCAGGTAACCCTGATTGTGGATCGCGACCAGGCCAAGCGCCTGGGCATCGACATGGACATGGTCACATCGGTGTTGAACAACGCCTACAGCCAGCGGCAGATATCAACCATCTACGACAGCCTCAACCAGTACCAGGTGGTCATGGAGGTCAACCCCAAATACGCCCAGGACCCCAACACCCTCGAACAGGTCCAGGTGATTACCGCCGATGGCGCACGGGTCCCGCTGTCCGCGATTGCCCATTACGAGAACAGCCTGGAAGACGACCGGGTCAGCCATGAAGGCCAGTTCGCTTCCGAGGGCATCTCCTTCGACATGGCCCAAGGCGTAACCGTGGAGCAGGGCACGGCCGCCATCGAACGGGCGATCGCCAAGCTGGGGATGCCCGAAGACGTCATCGCGAAAATGGCCGGGACCGCCGACGCTTTCGCCGCCACTCAGAAAAGCCAGCCGTTCATGGTGCTCGGGGCGCTGCTGGCGGTGTATCTGGTGCTGGGCGTGCTGTATGAAAGCTACATCCACCCGTTGACCATCCTGTCCACGTTGCCTTCGGCCGGCGTTGGCGCGTTGCTGTCGATCTACGTGCTGGGCAGCGAGTTCAGCCTGATCTCGCTGCTGGGTCTGTTCCTGCTGATTGGCGTGGTGAAGAAAAACGCGATCCTGATGATCGACCTCGCGCTGCAACTGGAGCGCGCCGGCCAGACGCCGTTGGAGTCGATCCGCAGTGCTTGCCTGTTGCGCTTGCGGCCGATCCTGATGACGACGGTGGCGGCGATCCTCGGTGCCTTGCCACTGTTGCTCGGCGGTGCCGAAGGTTCGGAGATGCGCCAGCCGCTGGGCCTGACCATCATCGGCGGCCTGGTGTTCAGCCAGGTCCTGACGCTCTACACCACGCCGGTGGTTTACCTTTATCTCGATAACCTGCGCCACCGCTTCAACCGCTGGCGTGGGGTGCGCACCGATGCTGCCCTGGAAACTCCGCTATGACCGACCGTTCGCTTTTCAACCTTGCCGCACCGCTGGCAGCCGCCCGTGGCTCGCGGGTATTGAGCCTGGCGCTGTGCGTGGCGCTGCTCAGCGCTTGCGCGATCGGCCCGGATTACCAGCGCCCGGCGGCCGCTGCGCCGGTGCAGTACAAGGAAGCCCAAGGGTGGCGCCAGGCCAACCCCAGCGACGCCTTGGCCCGGGGCGCCTGGTGGGAGCTGTACAGCGACGCCCGGCTGAATGAGCTGGTGGCAAAGCTCAACGCATCCAACCAGACCGTGGCCCAGGCCGAAGCCCAGTATCGTCAGGCCCAGGCGTTGGCGCGCAGTGCGCGGGGAGCTTTTTTCCCAACGGTCGACCTTACCGTCGGCAAGAACCGCTCCAGCCAAGGCACCGGCAGCAGCAGTTCGAGCCTGAGCAGTTCTTCCAGCGGCATTCGCGACACCTACAGCGCCCAGGCCGGGGTGAGTTGGGAAGCGGATGTCTGGGGCAAGTTGCGCCGCACCCTGGAAGCCGATGAAGCCAGCGCGCAAGCCAGCTTTGCCGACCTGGCGGCGATGCGCCTGAGCCAGCAGTCGGAGCTGGTGCAGAACTACTTGCAGTTACGGGTCATCGACCAACAGAAGCGCTTGTTGCAGACCACGGTCGATAACTATCAGCGCTCATTAAAAATGACCGAAAACCAGTACCGCGCCGGGGTGTCGGGCAAGGACGCGGTGGCCCAGGCGCAGAACCAGCTCAAGACCACCCAGGGCGACCTGATCGACCTGATCTGGCAGCGGGCCCAGTTCGAAAATGCCATCGCCGTGCTGATCGGCCTGCCTCCCGCCGAATTCAGCCTGGCCGAAACCGAGGACGTCCCGGCGCTGCCGCAGGTCCCGGTGGCGGTGCCCTCGCAATTGCTCGAACGACGTCCGGACATCGCGTCGGCCGAGCGCTCGGTGATGGCCGCCAACGCCAACATCGGCGTGGCGAAGGCGGCCTATTATCCGGACCTGACCCTGAGCCTGAGTGGCGGCTACAGCAGCAGTACCTACGATAACTGGATAAGTGTGCCGAACCGCTTCTGGTCGGTCGGGCCACAGCTGGCGATGACGCTGTTCGACGGCGGCCAGCGCTCGGCGGAAGTCGACCGCAGCGTCGCGGCGTACGACCAGACCGTGGCGACCTATCGGCAGACCGTGCTCGACGGTTTTCGCGAAGTCGAGAACTACATGATCCAGCTCAAGGTGCTCGAAGACGAAGCCCGCGTGCGTCAGGAAGCCCTCGACGCCGCCCGCGAGTCCCTGCGCCTGACCCAGAACCAGTACCGGGCCGGCTTGATCGGCTATCTCGACGTGGTAACCGTCCAGGCCACCGCCCTGAGCAACGAACGCAGCATGCTGAGCCTGCAACAGAGCCGGTTGATTGCCAGCGTGCAGCTGATCGCGGCGCTGGGCGGCGGGTGGGATGGGCAGTTGCAGGCGAGCGACAAACCATAATCGCGCCAGACTTTTGTGGCGAGGGAGCTTGCTCCCGCTGGGCTGCGCAGCGGCCCCTGGATCTGCCACCTGGGTGTGTCAGTCAGCTAGCGTTCAGCTTTTTGGGGCCGCTGCGCAGCCCAGCGGGAGCAAGCTCCCTCGCCACGGGGATTCGCAGGCCATCAGTCCCGCTTTTGGCCGATGCGCTGCCTACGTCCCTTGACGATGGCTTGGTATAGTTCAGGCCTCTTTTCAGCCGGTAAAGGATCACTGCCATGTCGCAATACCAAGCGTTCCACGTCGAACTTGCAGACAAAATCGCCCATGTGCAGATCAATCGTCCCGACAAGATCAATGCCATGAACGCCGCGTTCTGGAGCGAGATCATCGAGATCTTCCAGTGGATCGACGATACCGACGAAGTGCGGGTGGTGGTCCTGAGCGGCGCCGGCAAGCATTTTTCGTCCGGCATCGACCTGATGATGCTGGCCGGCGTGGCGAACGAACTGGGCAAGGACGTCGGCCGCAACGCCCGTGTGCTGCGGCGCAAGATCCTCGAACTGCAAGCCTCGTTCAACGCCGTGGACAATTGCCGCAAACCGGTTCTCGCGGCGATCCAGGGTTATTGCCTGGGCGGTGCCATCGACCTGATTTCTGCCTGCGACATGCGCTACGCGGCCGAGGATGCGCAATTCTCCATCAAGGAAATCGACATCGGCATGGCGGCCGATGTTGGCACATTGCAACGCTTGCCCCGGATCATCGGGGACGGCATGCTGCGTGAACTCGCTTATACGGGGCGCACCTTTGGTGCCGACGAAGCGCGCAGCATTGGTCTGGTCAATCGTGTCTACAGCGATACCGCCAGCCTGCTTGACGGAGTGATGGGCATCGCCCGGGAAATCGCCGCCAAGTCGCCGATCGCCATAGCCGGCACCAAGGAAATGATTGGCTACATGCGTGATCACGGCATCGACGACGGGCTGGAATACGTCGCCACGTGGAATGCCGCCATGCTGCAATCGAATGACCTGCGCGTGGCCATGGCCGCCCATATGAGCAAACAGAAACCCGAATTTCTGGATTGATCGATCATGATTTCACGCTGGACCACCGCAGTACTCGACACCGACCTCGCGGGCGGCTGGGCCGTGGCCCGCAGCCCGGAGGGCTTTCTCTACGACGACAACGGCGCACTGTTTCCCCGCGAGTGGCTCAAGCGCCAGGATGTGTCGATTCTCGCCGAGCACGGCATTGGCCATCTCGACGGCGAGCCGGTCTACCTGCTGGAACTGCATAGCTCGCTGGAGATTCCCGGCTGCAACTGGAAAGGCCTGCGGGCCTTCATGCTCGAGGACGACCACACGCTGTTCAAGGTGCTGGGTTATGCGGCGCAGATCGGCACCTGGGCTCGCGAACATCGCTTTTGTGGCAGTTGCGGCCAGCGCATGATCCAGGTGCCGCGAGAGCGGGCGATGTACTGCGAGGCATGCGATCTGCGGCATTACCCGCGAATCTCGCCGAGCATGATCGTGCTGATTACCCGTGGCGATGAGGTCTTGCTGGCGCGTTCGCCGCGCTTTGTCACCGGTGTCTACAGCACCCTGGCCGGGTTTGCCGAGCCGGGCGAGTCGGCCGAGGATTGCCTGATCCGGGAGGTGCGCGAGGAGGTCAGCATCGAAGTGAAGAACATCCAGTACGTGGGCAGCCAGTGCTGGCCGTTTCCCCATTCGATGATGCTGGGTTTTCATGCCGAGTATGCCGGCGGTGAGATCGTGCCCCAGGAAGACGAAATCGAGGACGCCCAATGGTTCAGCGTCCATGACCTGCCGCCGTTGCCGGCCTCGCGCTCCATCGCCCGCTACCTGATCGACCTGTATGTCGCCCGACGTCTAGGCCACGCTGAACCAGTGCTGCCAGGCTAGGCGCACGGTCAGGCCCAGCACCACGGTGATGAATACCGGGCGGATGAACTTCGCGCCGCCGCTGATGGCGGTGCGCGCGCCGAAGAACGCGCCGACCATCACCGACAGGCCCATGCTCAGGCCGATGATCCAATCCACCTGGCCCGAGAAGATGAACACTGACAGCGCCGCAATGTTGCTGACGAAGTTCATGCTGCGGGCCACGCCGCTGGCCTTGACCAGGTCGATGGGGTAGAGCAGCAGGCTGCTGACGGTCCAGAACGCACCGGTGCCCGGGCCGGCCACGCCGTCGTAGAATCCCAAGGTGAAACCCTGGGATGACTGCCACGTCTTCTTGATCGGCGCATTGCTGTCCAGCGGCGCCTTGGGCGTGCCGCCGAACAACAGGTACAGGCCACAGGCAAAGACGATCACCGGCAGCATCTTGTTCAGCCACTCGGCGGGCAGGTAATGAGCAACGACGGCGCCGACCAAGGCACCGACCAGCGTGCCGACGAGGGCGTGGGTCCATTGCCGTGGGTGAAACAGCTTGCGCTTGTAAAAGGTAAAACTGGCCGTGGCTGAGCCGAAGGTCGAGCTGAGCTTGTTGGTGCCCAGCACCAGGTGCGGTGGCAGGCCGGCGGTCAGCAACGCCGGCGTGGTAAGCAGCCCACCGCCGCCGGCGATGGCATCGATGAAGCCGGCGATGAACGCGACGACGGCAAGGATAGCGAGGGTGGAGAGGTCGACGCTGAGTTCAAAAGGCATGGACTGGGGCTTATTCGGCAGGGCGCAGAAAGACTGCGGGGAAGGCCGCTATGTTACCCATAACAACGCCGGGCCGCGACTGCCCCAAATCGTGGCGAGGGAGCTTGCTCCCGCTGGGCTGCGCAGCGGCCCCAGATTGCCGCATACGGTGTATCAGGCAAACCGCGCCCGCCGGTCTACGACTGCTGCGCAGCCGAGCGGGAGCAAGCTCCCTCGCCACGGTGATGCGTTGTATTTGCCAGCGCGGATCGACTGCCGCGAATTTGATCCTGCAGAAAACAGCGGCGGCGCAAGCTGCGAAGATACACGGGTGCACACCCGCTCCCTCGCCACGGTGATGCATTGTATTTGCCAGCGTGGATCGACTGCCGCGAATTTGATCCTGCAGAAAACAGCGGCGGCGCAAGCTGCGAAGATAAACGGGTGCACACCCGCTCTCGTGGCGAGGGAGCTTGCTCCCGCTGGGCTGCGCAGCGGCCCCGATTGCCGCACACGGTATATCAGGCAAACCGCGCCCGCCGGTCTACGACTGCTGCGCAGCCGAGCGGGAGCAAGCTCCCTCGCCACGCTACCCACTCAAACCACGTCGTCCACGATGATGTGCCGCTCATCCCTTGAACAGAGTTCGATCCGGGCCTGGACCCGGTACACGTTGCGCAGCATCTGCTCGGTGATCACTTCTTCACTTCGGCCGCAGCCTTGCAGGGTGCCCTCGGCGACGACCAGCACCTGGTCGGCAAAGCGCAACGCCTGGTTCAGGTCGTGAATGGCAATGAACACGATGATCGAATGTTGGCGGGCGAGGGCGCGCATGAAGCTCAGTACCTGGACCTGGCGGTGCATGTCCAGGGCGCTGGTGGGTTCGTCCATCAACAGGACTTCGGGCTCGCGCACCAGCGTCTGGGCGATCGACACCAGTTGCTGTTGCCCACCGCTCAGTTCACCGAGGTTGCGAAACGACAAATCACTGATGCCCAGGGACGCGAGGATGCGGTCCACCACTTCCAGCTCATCGGCTTGCACTGTCCAGCCGGGCGCCTGCTGTTTGCGCGCGAGCAGCACCGATTCGTAGACCGTCAGCCGGGCGTTGGCGTTGAGGTTCTGCGGCATGTAGCAAATGCCCTGCTGGCCCCTGCGCGAGCCTTCCAGGCGAACATGGCCGGGGCCGTCGATGAGGCCGGCGATGCGTTTGAACAGGGTCGATTTTCCGGCCGCGTTGGGCCCCACCACCGCCACCACCTCGCCACCCGTAAGCACCGGCGTAGTGATCCCGTCCAGTATCGCCCGACGACCATAACGAGCGCCGACACCTTGCAGCTCGATCGTCACCATGACTGTTTCCTGCCGCCCAGAATGAGAGAAATGAAGAACGGCACGCCGATCAGCGACGTGACCACGCCGATCGGGAAGATCGCCCCGGGTATCAGGGTCTTGCTCACCACCGAACTGGCCGACAGGATCAGCGCGCCGGTCAGCAGTGAGGCCGGCAGGAAGAAACGCTGGTCCTCGCCGATCAGCATCCTGGCGATGTGCGGCCCCACCAGGCCGATGAAGCCGATGGTGCCGACAAACGCCACTGGAAACGCGGCCAGCAGGCTGACCATGATCAGCGTCTGCAAGCGCAACTTGCGCACGTTGATGCCGAAACTCGCGGCTTTTTCATCCCCCAGGCGCAGGGCGGTCATGGCCCAGGCGCGGCGGGCAAAAATCGGCAAGGTGACGAGGATTACCAGGCAGATCACGCCGAGTTTCGGCCAGGTGGCCTTGGTCAGGCTGCCCATGGTCCAGAACACCACGGCGGCCACGGCCTGCTCGGTGGCGAAGAACTGCACCAGCGCCAACAGCGCATTGAAGGTGAACACCAGGGCGATACCGAGCAGCACGATGGTTTCGCTGGTCATGCCCCGGCGCAGGCTCAGGACATGGATCAGCAGCGCCGAGAGCATCGCCATGATAAAGGCATTGAGCGGCACCATGTATTGGGCGATCACCGGCACCAGGGCCACGCCGAATGCCAAGCCCAGGGCCGCGCCGAAACTGGCTGCCGCCGAGATGCCCAAGGTGAATGGGCTCGCCAGCGGGTTGTTGAGGATGGTCTGCATTTGGGCGCCGGCCAGGGACAACGCGGCGCCCACGGCCACCGCCATCAGCGCCACCGGTAGGCGGATATCCCACATCACCACCCGCACTTGCGGCGCCGCGGCATCCGGAGAGAACAGCGCGCCCAGCACTTCATCCAGGCTGTAGCTGGCCGGGCCGAGGGCCAGGTCGAGCAGCACGCTGAACAGCAGCAACAGGGCCAGGCCGATCAGGATCAAGCGTTTGCGCCAGACCTGCTCGCGGTAAATCGTGCCCAGGGCGATACCCTCGATACGGCCATTCATGGTTGGGCCTGCGCGGGCTTGAGGCTGACGAAATAGCCTGGCTCATAGGGCACAGGCAAGAAGCGCTGGTGGAACTCGCGAAACGTTGCGTCGGGGTCCAGGTCGGTGAATAGCTCCGGATGGAACCACTTGGCCAGTTGCTGGATGGCGATGAACTGGTAAGGGCTGTTGTAGAACTGGTGCCAGATGGCATGAAAGCCCTGGGTTTGCTGAGCCTTGATCCCGGCATAGGCCGGGCGGGTGGTGTACCACTGCAATTTGCGCCGCGCCTCGGCCAGATCGGCGCCGGGCCCGACACCGACCCAGTGCCCGCCCGGCGCAAAGGCCTCCCAGTTGGCGCTGGTGACCACCACCTGTTCCGGGTTGGCGACGATCACCTGTTCCGCGTTCAACTGACCAAAGGTGTTGGGAATGATTGCGCTGGCAATGTTGCGGCCCCCGGCCAGCTCGACGAAACGGCCGAAATTTTCGTTGCCGAAACTCAGGCAGCAATCGTCGGTGTAGCCACCGATGCGTTCGATGAACACTTTCGGGCGGGGCGGCTGGCGGGCCTGGATCACATCGGTGACGCGACGGATCTGCTGGTTGCGAAAGGCGATGAACGCCTCGGCGCGTGCCTCTTCGCCGAACAGCTGGCCAAACAGGCGCATGGTCGGTTCGGTGTTCTGCATCGGGTTGTTGCGAAAGTCGACGTAGACCACCGGAATGCCCAGCGCATCGAGTTTCTCGATGTAGCGCGCGTCTTCGGTGGCGTGCTGGGCCTCGATGTTGAGGACGATCACGTCCGGTTGCTGGCTGATCGCTTGCTCGATGTCGAAGGTGCCGTCTTCGAAACCGCCGAAGGTCGGAATCCGGGCAATTGCCGGATACCGCCGCAGGTAGGCGCCGTAGGTGTCCGGGTCGGACTGGATCAGGTCCTTGCGCCAGCCGACGATGCGGCGGATCGGGTTGTCGGTGTCGAGTGCCGCGACGAGGTACAACTGGCGACCTTCGCCGAGGATGACCCGTTGCACCGGAACGCGCACCTGGACCTGGCGGCCGAGCAAGTCGGTGACGGTGGTTGTGGTGACAGGCGATGTGCCTGAAAAACACAGGCCGCTCAGCAACAGGGTGGCAGCACCCAGCAGCCAGGCGATGAGCGATGAGCGCGTCAGAGATTGAATCTGCATGGTTGGAACCTTGTCAGGGATCGCCCCGCCAGCGGTGCACGCGCTGTTCGGGGCGAGGCGCAATCAGAAGTCGACCGTCGCTGAAAGCAACAGGGTGCGTGGCGCGCCTTGGGAGAACGCGCCGTAGGAGGCCACGCCGGACCAGTATTCGCGGTCAAACACGTTCTGCACCGTGGCGCGCAACGTGGTCGGCCGGCCATCGAGTACCGTGCTGTAGCGGGCGCCGGCATCAAAGCGTGTCCACGGATCGAGCTCTTGGGTATTGGCCTGGTTGACGTACTGGCTGCCGGTGTAGATCGCTCCACTGGTCAACGTCAACCCCTGGACCCAGGGGGTGTCCCATTCGGCCCAGAGGTTGGCCTGCACTTCGGGCACGCCCACCGGTTTGTTGCCGCGATTGGCGGCGGTCCCGCTTTTGGTGAGTTCGCCGTCGAGCAAGGTGACGCCACCGAGCAGGCGCGTGCCCTCGCGCAATTCGCCGAACATGTTCAGTTCGATGCCGCGGTTGCGCTGCTCGCCCTGGACCGAATACACGCCACCGGCCGTGCCGTTGGTCAATTCGCCGGCGGGCTTCTTGATCTGGAACAGCGCCAGGGTCGAGGTGAACGTGCCGTAGTCGACCTTGACCCCGACCTCCTGCTGGCGAGAGATGTAGGGCTTGAAGATTTCGCCCGAGTTGCTCGCAGTGGCCGGCGCGGTGTCGCCCTTGCTCAGGCCTTCGATGTAGTTGTAGTAGAACGACACATGTTCCCAGGGCTTGACCACCGCGCCGAACAAAGGCGTGGTTTCGCTTTCGTCATAGGCGCTGGTGACATTCCCGAGGGTGTTGTAGTTGTTTGATTCAATGCTCTGCTTGCGCAGGCCAAGCGTTACCTGGACCCGTTCATCGAGGATCGACAGGGTATCGGCCAGGGCCACGCCGGACAGTTCGGTATCGGAGACCTTCGCCACATCGGGCGAGGCGATGGACGGTTTGTCGCGCGCCACCGGGTGATAGATATTCGAAAAGACCGGGGCGCCGGAATTGATTCCTCGGCGCAATTCATCGCGATAGCGGCTGGCCTGCAAGGTGGCGCTGTGGCTGACCGGACCGGTTTCGAAGCGGGCACGGGCACCGGCATCGACGGTGTAACGCTCCACCTCGAACTTGTAGTAGCCCGGTACCGAGCGGGTGTCGCCGGCGCTGTTGAGGATCGTCGGGGTCTGGTCCGACAGTCGTGCCACATCGGACTTGCCGCCCCCGGCGTGGCCGAACACCGTCAGGTTGTCGCTCAGGTCATATTCGCCACTGAGCAGCGCCGACTTGTCGCGGGTTTCGGACCAGCCCCATTCCTGGGTCACGTTGCTGCGCCCGTTGGCCGCCGAAGGCACCTCGACACCGCTGGCGATGGCAAACGGCCGGGAGGGTGCGTCCCACTGTTCTTCCTGGCTGATCAGGTCCAGGCTGGTCCTGAACCGGTCGCCCTGGTAATCCAGGGAGATCGCACCGATGCCGACATCCCGGGACTGCTTGTCGATCGCGGTGTCGCCACCCTGCAGGCTGCCGTTGATGCGCACACCGAAGCGGCGTTCCTCGCCGAAGCGGCGGCTGATGTCGACATGCCCGCCTGCCTGGGTGTCCATGGCGTAGCTGGCGGTAACGCGAGTCAGGTCCTGGTCCAGCGAGCGCTTGGGCACGATGTTGATCACGCCACCGACGCCGCTGTTGGGCGACATGCCGTACAGCAGCGCAGCCGGGCCCTTGATGACCTCGATGCGCTCGGCATATTCAGTGAACACCCGGTAGTTGGGTGCCACGCCGTACACGCCGTCGAACGCCAGCTCACCCAGGTTGCCTTCGCCCACCGGGAAACCGCGAATGAAGAACGAATCGACGATGCCGCCGGTCTGGCCGGTGGAGCGCACCGAGGAGTCGCGCTCCAGCACGTCGGCGGCGGTCACGGCCTGCTGGTCCTTCATCAGGGTCGAGGTGTAGTTGCTGACGCTGAATGGCGTGTCCATCAGGTCCTTGTTCCCCAGCAGGCCAACCCGGCCGCCACGGGCCACCTGGCCACCGCTGTAGGCCGTCGGCAAATCCCCGGGGCGCACCTCGGCGGCATTGATGGTGGTTGGCGCCAGGGCCAGCCCCCCGTCGCCGGCGGATTTTTCCAGGGTGTAGCTGCCATCGTCGCGGGCGACCAGTTCCAGGCCGCTGCCGGCGAGCAATCGGGTAAACGCTTCACGCGCGGTGAACTGGCCTGAAAGGCCCGGGCTGTTCAAGCCTTGGGTCAGGGAGGGTTCAAACGATAATGCGATGCCGGCCTGCACGGCAAACGCCGACAACGTGGCACCCAAGGGACCTGGCTGGATGTTGTAGGACTGGCTGGCAACGTTGTCCAGCGGCGCGCCCGGTGCCGCCCAAGTGCACGGGCTCAAGGTGGAAAGTGCAACGCTGAGCATGGCACTGCGAATCGCCAGATTCAGCTTGCGATCCGAACGCAGGGGGCGGGCAACGGGCATGGCGGGGTGATCCTGTGCAGAGGGTTTGCTCTCTAAGCCAGCCAGGATTGAAAAAAGTATCAGCCCCGCCCGATTATTTTTCAGGGCTCAAGCCGGCGCCAGCATGACCCAGTAATCGCCCAGGCGGGATGTGACGCGGATGGGGTAGGTTCGGGCGAGCATGGTCAGGGTCTGCCGGCTGTCGTTCAGGGGAAAGGCGCCGGATATCCGCAGGTTGGCGATCGCCGGGTCGCAACGCAGGACGCCGTTGCGATAACGGCTCAGTTCGTTGACGAAATCCGCCAGGCGCATGTTGTCGGCCATCAGCATGCCCTGGGTCCAGGCCAGCACCGACTTGTCGACAGGTTTCAGGGCGTCGATGCCCCGGGCGGTAAAACCGCTGCTCTGGCCAGCCCCGACCACTTGCTCGCCGATGCCCTTGACCTCGATGCGCACCGCGCCTTCCAGCACGACGAGGCGAGTATGGCCGGTGTCTTCGCGAACGCTGAAGCGCGTCCCGAGCGCCTGCATCCGGCCTTCGTCGGTCTGCACCCGGAACGGCCGGGCGAGCGCTGATGGGTCCGCTGCGGTCTGGACCAGTATTTCGCCTCGGCGCAACAGCAGCAGGCGCTGGTGTTCGTCGAAAAATACATCGATTGCGGTGTCGGTGTTCAACGTCAGGCGGGTGCCGTCGGTCAGGGTCAGGTCGCGACGCTCGCCCACCGGAGCGCGGTAATCGGCGGTCCACTGTTGCCAGTCGTTGAGCTTCCAGCTGCCCCAGGCCAATGGCGCCAGGGCGAGCAGGGCGGCCAGCTTGCCCATGGCGGCACGGCGCGCCGGATTGCTCGGGCGGTCCAGCGCCGGCATCGCCAGCGCGGGCGGCAAGCCTTGCAGCTTGCTCAGCAGCAGTTCGGCCCGCGCCCAGGCCTGGCGGTGGGCCGGGCTGCTGGTACGCCAGCGTTCCCACTCCAGGCGTTCGGCGTCGTTGACGCTGCCTTCGCTCAGGCGCATCAGCCAATCGGCGGCTTCGTTGAGAATGGCCGGGTCGAGGGCGTGGCGGTCATGGGCGGGCATTCAGTCCACCAGCATCAGGCAGTGCAGGAAAGCCTGTTTCATGTAGCGCTTGACGGTGATCAGCGAAACGCCGAGTTGCGTGGCGATGTCGTCATATTTCAGGCCGTTGATCTGCGACAGCAGGAACGCACGCTTTACCAGGGGCGGCAGGGTGTCGAGCATGGCGTCGATTTCATGCAGTGTCTCGAGCACCAGCAAGCGTCGTTCGGGCGATGGCGCCTCGGGCTCGGGCAATGTCGCCAATGCCTGGAGGTAGGCGCGTTCGAGTGCCTTGCGCTGGAACCAATTGACCAGGATGCCCCCGGCGACGCAGCTCAGGTACGCACGCGGTTCCTCGATCACCGCCACCTTCGAGGCGAGGATGCGAATGAACGTGTCATGGGCCAGGTCGGCGGCGTCCAGCGCATTGCCCAGTTTTCGATAAAGCCTGGCGTACAACCAGCCATGGTGTCCGCTGTAGAGGTCTGCGACGGTGCGCAGGTGACAATCGTTGACCGCTGACCCTGGATCGCTCATGGCTGTTGTATTTTTTTGATAGTGAGAATTATTCCCAATAGTAGTGGAGGCGCTCAGTGCCGCGCAAGGTTGATAGGCGGCATTTTCGGTTTGTGTCGCTATTCGCCAGCCCTGTCGGCGATTCCGAGCGGTTTGTGGCGCAGCAGCATCAACGGCACCAGTGCGATTGCGTAGGCGAGGCAGACATAAAGGAAAATGTGCTCCAGGCCATACACCTGGCTGAGCAATGCGCCAAGGGAGATGCCAATGATCGATGCCGTCTGTGAAACGCCCTGGGCCAACCCCAGCACCTGCCCTTGGCGACTGTTGTCGACGCTTCTGGAGATAAGCGCCGTCAGCACTGGCGTGGTTGCGCCCAACAGCAGGCCCCAGAGGAAATAGGCGAGGGCGAAGACGACCGGCTGGCGCGTCAGGCCGGCCACGGCGGTGACGATGACCAGGCCGATGACAATGCTCGCCATGGCCTGCAGCGTTTGCGCCGGGTTGCGCCGTTCGAAGTAGCGCGACCAGGACGTCGCACAAAAAATGAAGCCCAGGGCTAGCAAGCCGTAGCAAAGCCCGACCATGGCATTGCTGACCTCGAAGGTCGCCCCCACGTACAAGGAAAACGAAGTCTGTGGCAGCATTCGCGCCAGCAGCAGGAGGCCCATGATGCCCAGCAGCCAATTGATCGCCGGGTCGAACAGCCTGGGCGGCAGGGGAGGCTTGCCTGCCAGCGGTGCTTTTTTTACTGGCGCCACGTTAGGCAACGCCAGCGCCGCGACGACGGTACATGCGGCGCAGAGGCCCGAGGCGACGATGTTGATCCAGAAAAACGTCGCATGATCGAGAATCAGCCCGCCGACCACCGCCCCGAGCAACGAACCGACGTTGGTGGAAATCTGCAGGATCGCAAACAGCCTGGCCCGCCGCGACGGTGCCTCGATGCTCACTCCATAGGCCTGGGCCGGCGCGATATAACCGGCAAAGGCGCCTTGCAGGAAACGCAGGACCAGGATCGTCCAGATATCGCTGCTCAATGCCAGCCCGAGCTGGGTCAACGAGAGCCCCGCCAGCGCGCGGATCATCATCAGCTTGTGACCGTAACGATCACCGATCCGGCCCCAGAAGGCACTGGTCAGGATGATGCCCAGCATCGGGCCGACGTACACCGCCGTGCTGGCAAAGCTGAACAGCGCGTCGTTGCTGGTCAGTTGGCGCAAATGCACAGGCCAGAACGGCCCGCTCATTTCCATCGCGCCCATGGAAACCAGCTGGATGGAGAACAGCAGGAAGACGAGCAGGCGCACACTGGAAGCCTGGGGGAGACCTATACGGGGCATGGACACATTCGCAGGGCGACAAAGCTGTGTCTTATCCACCAGTGCGTCGATCGGGGCAAGGGGAAAATGCTCCGTGAGGAAATCGCGTGGCTGCGCATCCGCTTTCGTGGCGAGGGAGCTTGCTCCCGCTGGGCTGCGCAGCGGCCCCAGGTTGCCCGACACGGTGCATCAGGCAAACCGCGCCCGCCGGTCTACGACTGCTGCGCAGCCGAGCGGGAGCAAGCTCCCTCGCCACGAGGAGCTTCACTCCGGCCGAAATACCGCCCGCAGACAATCCTGGCGTTTTTCCTTGAACATCGCATAGCCGTCCACCGACTGCTCAAGCCCCATGGGATGGGTCAGCAGGTAGGAGGGGTCCAGCTCACCGTTCTGGATGTGTTCGAACAAGCGCTTCACGTAGCGCTGTCCCGGTTGCTGGCCGGAACGCAGGGTCAGGGATTTGTTGACGATCGCGCCCATCGGGAATTTGTCCAGCAAGCCGCCATAGACCCCGACCACCGACACCGTCCCGCCTTTGCGGCAGGCGCGGATCGACTGGCGCAGCACGGTTCCGCGCTCGGTGTGCAGGCGCAGCATCTGCTTGGTCTTGTCGTAGAAATAATCGACTTCGGTGCCGTGGGCCTCCATGCCGACGCAATCGATGCAGCGATCCGGACCACGGCCGCCGGTCAGCTCCAGCAAGGCGGCATGCACATCGGTGGTCTCGTAGTTGAGAGCGATGGCCCCGGCTTTTTCCTCGGCCAGGCGCAAGCGATCGGCAAAGCGGTCGATGGCGATCACCCGTTCGGCGCCCAGCAGGTAGGCACTGGTGATTGCCATCAGCCCGACCCCGCCGCAGCCCCAGACCGCTACCGTATCGCCGCGCTGAATGTCGGCGTTGTCGGCGGCGAAATAACCGGTAGGCACTGCGTCGGAGACAAACACCGCCTGTTCGTCGCTGACCCCTTCGGGAATGCTGAACAGATTGACGTCGGCGTAGGGCACGCGGATATAGGTCGCATGACTGCCGGCATAACCGCCGAAGGCATGGCTGTAGCCGATGATGCCGCACGCCGGTTGGCCGTAGGCAATGTCTGTCGCCGTGGGGTTCGGATTGGAGTTGTCACAGCAGGAAAAGTCCGAGCGCTGGCAGTGCTCGCATTCTCCGCAGCCGACAATCGACACCGTGACAACCCGGTCGCCCTTTTTGAATTGCGTGACGGCCGAGCCGGTCTCCACCACCTCGCCCATGAACTCGTGACCAATGATGTCACCGGCCTGCATGGTCGGCACGTAACCGCCCAGCAGGTGCAGATCCGAGCCGCACACCGAGGACAGGATCACCCGCACGATGGCGTCACGCGGGTTGAGGATGGAGGGGTCGTCGACCGTCTCGACCTGAAGCTTGTTGGGGCCTTGCCAAGTCAATGCGCGCATCAGACGGTTCCTCCATTGAGTTCGGATTTTGTAGTGGATGAGTCATTGGCGGGTGCCTGGGTCGCGCTGTTGGCGGGGTGCACGAAGAGGAAGTCCTGCGTCTGCTCCGGGCGCATCTTGTTGGTGCTGACTTCTCCGGTTTCAAGCTGCTGCTTGATGCTGCGCAGCACATTCAACAAGGCTTTGTCCGAAAACCGGGAAATCGCCGCCGCCAGCGCGTAGCCAGCCGCGCCGAGCGGCGTCTGGCAAGCGACAATGACCTTGATCTGCGTACCGCGCCCGCCCGGGGCATCGCTGAAATGCATCTGGATATCGTGCTTGAATCGTGTGTCCGGCCCGGCGATCCAGTGCAGCTTGCGGTCTTCCTTGGGCTCGCACTGTTCGAGGTCACAGTGCAACGTCTTGTCCATCGGGCCATGGGCGACCCAGCGATAAGTGCGTTCGCCGGTCTGCTCGATGGCGTCGATCCAGGGCATCAGCGCTCCCAGGTTGGCGGGGTCGCGACAGAACGCGAACACTTCCTCCCTGGGCTTGCCGACCGTGATACTGCGGGAAATCACCTTGCTGCCGCCCCAGTCACGATCCTGTTCGAAGGTCTGCTCGAACGGACTATGAGTCAGCGCCCGTTTCACCCGGCACGTGCCGGAGTAGGCACGCCAGGCAGCGCATGCGCCAAGCAGCACCTGCGGCCAGCCTTTGAGGCCGCCCTGGCGCAGGCCGTTGGCGATCAACAATGAACCGGCCGCCAGCGACATCAGGCGCTCCGGCGTGCCGAGGTTGGGATGCGAAGGCGTGGGCACCGGAGCCCGGCTCGCCACCAGTTGTGGGCGTTCGGTCATGATGGTTCTCCTTTACTGATTCAAGGACGACATAAGGGATGAACCGAGGCGAAGGAGGTTGTTCCGTTGGCGTCATCGGTTTCCCGATGAGCAGGAGGGGGAGGAGGGTTTCAGGTCGTTGCGTTGCCCTTCGAAAAAGCCGCTTCGACCCGACCGCCAGGTAAATTTTTTTTGAAATCAAGGGGTTGTCAGTCTGGGCAAATGAGTACATAATTGCGCCCATCGAATGCATCGAGGCGTAAAAAACTTCAATGTTTTCAAGGAGATAGCGCGCTATAAGCGAGCCAGGCTCCGTACAGTTTGTATGCGGTTGATGTGGTTGCATTGCATCAGGCGTCTTGAGGCCGAATAGCAAAATGGTTATGCAGTGGATTGCAAATCCACCTACGCCGGTTCGATTCCGACTTCGGCCTCCACTTTTTAAAAGCTCTGTAGATTATTGATCTACAGAGCTTTTTTATTTCCAGGTAAGGAAAGGTTTTGTCTTGAAAAGGCCGATGCCAACCTTGCTTCACAGGGGAGGGATGTATATATTTCCCGCTCTGTTGCACCAGCCTGGATCCTGTCAGATGCACATCTGCCAGTTTCACACGGCTTGACCGCGCTACCGCCCGAATGGCGAAACTGGTAGACGCATGGGACTTAAAATCCCCCGCTCGTAAGGGCGTGCCGGTTCGATTCCGGCTTCGGGCACCATCCAAGATCAAGGGTTTGCAAGCGAAAGCTGAGGCAAACCCTTTTTCGTTTCCGGGTACCGTAAAACAGCCCGGCTGATCACCACAGACTCGTGGCGAGGGAGCTTGCTCCCGCTGGGTCGCGAAGCGGCCCCAAAACCTGCCAAGCACGGAGCGTCTGACACACCGCATCCGCTGGTTTACGACTGCTTCGCAGCCGAGCGGGAGCAAGCTCCCTCGCCACGGGGCCGTTGTCTCTTGTAAGTGCACTGGATTATCCGACCAGCCGTTTTTCATCCGCTCGTCGACGCCATAGCACTTCCTGCCCGAGCGGGCCCTCTCACAGGTAGGCGCAGATCCTGCGCTCCAGAACGGGAGACACATCATGGTAATCGACAACAACGGTCCTGAAGCGCCATACCCGGGACCCGATGAAAATATGCCGGAGACTGGCGAAGGCCATGATTCTGGTCTTGAACAAGCTGAGTCTGAGCCAAAGCAGGGCACTGGCGAGAGGCCGGAAGACTGGAATCCGCCGCCGGGAAACCCCGGATCCGATCAGGACGCCCAGACGAACCGCCAGAATGGCGGGGCTAAGTAGTTTGCAAAGGGCTCCACAAAACCCGGCCGCTGTGCCGGGTTTTTACAACCTGCGCCGAAACGCCTCGAGTATTTCCCGCATGCCCTTTTTCATCTGCAATTGGGCGAGGGCATCCAGGGGATGCCACAGGCAGTCGCTGATTTCATTCTGCGGCCTGGCGTCCTTCGAGTCGTTGACCGAAGCCTCAAAGACGTGATGTTCGGTGTCGCCATCGCTGACCCGCATCAGGTAGAGCAGGTTTTCGGCGCTCAGTCCGGTTTCTTCCGCCAGTTCTCTCAAGGCAGCATCGGCATGCGTCTCGCCACGCTCGACGGTGCCGCCAGGCAAGGCCCAGCGGCTCTTGGGCTTACGAACCAGGAGGATGTGGCGGTCTTCTTCACAGATGACGGTCGCTCGAATTTTCATAACCTTGCCCACTCACCGACTGTCATTAAATTGCAATATAACTGCAATATTTGAGCCTTGCGTCATCCGCACGTTCAAAAAGTATTTCGGCTCATACCGCTGGGACCGTGGGCTGCCATGAAAGGCTGCGTTTATTTCACCAATGGCTGTCGGTGTTGCGCGGCATCGACCGGTCATCGCAAAAAATGAATCAGCGCCTGAAAAACGTATCAATGTTGGGTGGACGATCCGGTCCCGGTAATGGGGGAGCGAGAAGAGATGACCACCGTTGAAGACTTCAAAATCAAATCCCACGAACTTTTAGTCGAGCTCGACACAGCGACCTCAGAAATGATGGCGCTGATCTGTGTCCATCAGATGTCCGGGACTGCCTGGGATGAGGCCGTCCGGCGCCAACATGAGGCCTATGAGCAATGGGTCGCCTATCTGAATGAACGCGCGTAGCTGCATCGCCTCTCGCCGCAGGTAACAGGCAGATTCTTTGAACGGTCCCGCAGCGGTCATGCCTAATCCATAGACTGACAAGAGGATAAGGCCATGTCTGAACTAGCCAGTTATTTCTGGATCGCGGTTGCGGTAATCGTGTTGCTATTGGATCTGTGGGCGATCGTCAGCGTCTTTCGCAGCGACAAATCGGCCGGGACCAAGGCAGGCTGGGCATTGCTGCTGGTCATCCTGCCGGTGCTGGGCTTGATTATCTGGGGTGTGGCCGGGCCGCGAGGCATGAAGAATCCGCCTTCGTCGCCCGAGCACAGCAAGGGCTGACATCGGGACATGCGGGCCACCCCGGTCAACGGTTTTTCCATTGGCCGCCGTGGTTTCGCAGTCCTTTTTCGCTTGCTGAAGCTGTTCTGCGCCGTAGTAGTACCGGGTGACCTGGGCATTGTCCGGAAGATTCGCCGAGCTGCCGCTGCGGTCCTTGCTGGTGGAACGGGGATTGGCCAGGGCCTCCTGGGTCAGCCTCGCCTGGCAGGTGGCTACATAACCCTCGGCGCAGCGTTCGACGGGTTTCTTCTCGGTGCTGAGCGTGCCTTTGCTTTCGTTACTGCACGACCAGCCGATGGCTTCGGCAGGAACACCCTTGTACTCATAACAACTGCGGGTTTCGATTTCCGGCACCGCTTGGCTCTGGGACCGGGTGATGACGTCACAACCTTGCGCCAGGACAGTCGCAGGGCTGGCACAGGCGATCAGAAGCAGGACCTTGGCATTCATGATGTTCTCCCTTTCAAGACGATTTTTGCACCGATACCTAACGATATCGAGGCGCAAAAAACATGCTCGTTCCATTGTTTTTCAACCATGGAACAGGGGAGGCCTGCCTGGGGCGATGGCTAACGGAACTTGGGCAGCGGCGGTTCCGCGGGCTTCAATGAGGACAGCGCGCTCTGGATCGTGGGGGCGTCCTTCTCGATGTCATTGAGTCGGTCGCGGATTCGTACGGCGGCGGGGTGCCCGCCCTGGTGGTCGACCCAGTCGGCAATTTCCTTGCAGGCGGCTGTCAGCCGCGCCTGGCGCGATTCCAGTAAGGTCAACAGGGTGGTGATGGACTCTTTTTCAGACATGTCACACCTCCGTTAAAGGTCAGGATGGGGCAGCACAAAACCCGCCAGTGACGGCGGGCCATGCTGCAGTTAAGCGTAGTTGAGATATTTCTGATCGTTCGATACCCGGCGCACGACTGGACAATCGGTACGCCGGGCGTGTTCATGTCTGTTTCAGCCTGACTCCCTGACCCAGGACGGCGCGACGGAAGCTCGCCAGCGCACATCGGTAATGCCATATTTTTCTGCCATGGGTTTGGAGACCCGCTTGACTTTTTCCCTGCCGAATTTGGGTATACGTCCGACACCCGCATCGCAACTGGCCCAGTGCCAAGCTTCGGAGTTATTCATCACTTCTGCACGAATGATGAAAGACTTGGGCTCGCCATGGAGCACGTAGTCGATGATGTAAAGCGATGGACCGCCCATAAATCCTCCCTAATTGATCCTATACGGATGGATACGGAGGCGTTCGGAAAATTCCATCGAATTTCCGGACGGTCAAAATCGGGGCGGGCAGGGCTGCCGCGTGAGATGTATCACACACCGTGAATGAAGGCGCTTATGGTGAGGAACCAAACCCGGTTAACCTTCTCCAAGGTGGGCTTCAACACCGGTGCCAGGGATCGAAGGCGACGCAGGTTTGGCACTGAATAAAGGCAGGACATGAATAAGATCGCCAAGGCACTGCTTGTGGTGCTGCTTGCCAACGGCCTGTCGGGATGTATCGGCCCGCCCATCGAGCTGACCGCGCAAACCGAGCAACGCTTGCGCGTCCAGCCGCCGATCCGTTTCCTCCTGACATTCGATGACGGTCCCAGCGCCTCATCCTTCTGGAACCCGAGCCTGGACGTGCTCGACGCCCTTGCGGACAACCCGGTGCAGCCGGGAATCAAGGCGCTGTTTTTTGTCCAGACGCGAGCGCCACGGGCCGGTGGCAGCGACATCGGTCGCTCGGTGCTGCAGCGTGAGCAGCGCGAGGGGCATGTCCTGGGTTTTCACACGGCTACCCATTGGCACACCAACCATCGATCCCTCGATCCCGATGAGCTGGAGCTTTCGCTTACCCACGGTGCAGCCGACATCGCCGCGGTTACCGGCGCACCGCCGACCCTGGTCCGGCCGCCATTCTGGAGCTATGACCCGCGCACCTTCGCCGCCTATCAACGGCATGGCATGCATGTTTTGCTGACTGACCTGAGCGCCAACGATGGCAAGGTCTGGGGCATTACCCTGAGTCCTCGCAGGCGGATAAACCTGCTACGCCAGCTCTCGGAGGTGCGTGAGCGCATCGCCGCCGGGCAGTTGCCTGCGGTGGATGGAGTGATTCCGGTGGTAGTGACCTTCCATGACCTCAACCGCTATACCGCCCGTCATGCGCGGGAATATCTGCAGATCCTGATCGACAGCGCCCAGGCCACCGGATTGAAGACCTACGCGAAACCTTTCTATGACGATCGCCAGGCGCTGGAGCGCGCAGCGATGGCCCGGACCCTCAAGGACGCCACCCAGCCGGTGCGCCTGCCCGGTCTGTGGGATTGGTTATGGAAGCGAAATCCTGACTGAGGGGCGTTGACGAGCCAGCGTGGCGACGCTCGGTTGGCCCTTATGGGCGCACCGGGAGTAAGGTAGGCGCGGTAACCCCGTTTTCTTGAGGAGGTGACGATCATGAGTACTGCGATGCTGACCAAAATGCACATCAACGGCTATGACGTGCTCAGCGTGAACAGCGGGCCCTGGAGGGTCTGCACCCAGGCGGACCGGTTGGGTTCCTTTGCTTCGCGCGAAGAGGCGTTGGCCTATGCCGCCGCGTTGCCCGCCCGGAAACGCCGCAGCGCTGCGTCCGCGAACGTCAGGTAAACAGACGCTCCGTTGACTTCGCGGCGGGAGTAGACGCTCGCCGCGAAGTCAACCTGTCTCAGGAAAATGCCAGTTCCAACGGGATTTCCAAAGTGAACAGGGCGCCTTGCCCCGGTCCGTCGCTTTGAACCTGCAGGCGACCGTTCATCTCCACCGCCGCCAGGGCACAGCTGTGCAGGCCAAAACCGTGGCCATCCTTGCGGGTGGTGAATCCGTGGTTGAAGATCCTCGCCTGATTTTCAGGCGCGATCCCTTCGCCACGATCCCTGACGCTGACGCAGAGCGTTGTCTGATCGACGATGCGGACCCCCAGGGTCATTTCCCTTGGCGGCTCGACGTTGGACATGGCGGCCTTGGCATTGCTGATCAGATTGATCAGGATCAGCAGCAGGCGATGCTTGTCGCCCATGATCATCGGAATGTCCTGATAATCCTTGATCACGGTGACCTGGTGTCGGCTGAGCGCCCCCGAATTCATGCGCAATGCATCTTCGAACAGGTCGGCCACATTCAGCGGCTCGATCAGCCGCGCAGCCCCGGCATAGGTCTGCTGAGTCGTGACGATCTCCTTGATGTGGTCGATGCTTTTGGTCAGTTGCGCGAGTTCTTCAATCAGCAACCCCTGTTCGGTGGCGATGGAATCCACCAGTTCATTGAAATACCGGGGCAACAACTTGCCTTTTTCATCCTCGGTGATGAACTGGCCCAGGTCCGTGGCATGTTCATTCATCATCCTTACCGCTTTGCCCAGCCCTTGCGTCTTGCTGTTCTTCAACTTGCGCGTCACCAGTTCCGCTGAGATGTTGACGCTGTTGAGGACGTTGCCAACGTTGTGCAACACGTTCGTGGCGATCTCGGCCATGCCTGCCATGCGCGCGGAGTCCACCAGCTCACGCTCGGCCTCCTTCAACTCGCGCGTACGCTCCTCCACGCGTTGCTCCAGCTTGTCGTTGGACGTTTGCAGCTCATGGTTGATCTGGTTGATGAGCGAAGAACTGCGCACCAGCCGTACGGCGAGGTAGATCATCAACAGCGCCATCAGGCTGGCGCAGACGGCCAGGTACATATGATATTTGCGATCGGTCGCGGCCGTCCTGCGCTGCGTTTCGTTGAGCAGCTCGTTGATGCTGTCCAGTTCCTGGGCGACGGGGATGACGCTGATGCGATCCAGCAGATCGTTTACCACTGGCTGTTCCTGGATGACGGTCTTGACGTGCCGGGTCAGTGAGGTGAAAGCCGGCCGATAGGACGAGGGCAACTGGTCGATCCGATGTTCGAGTTCGCTTAGCTGTTCTTGCAGTTCGCTGGCTTTGTCCGAGGTGACATAAAGCGCGTATTCCAGTGTGGTCAGCGCCAGGTCGAGAACGCTGGAGGCTGCCGTCAGCCGAGCGATTTCTCCGTCATCCTTCATCTGTTGCAGCAGCGTCTGAATTTCATCCTCTACCGTTGGAAGTGCATCCAGAGAGGCGCGCAGATTGGCATTGTGCTGCTCGAACTGTTCCACCAACAGGGTCTTGTTCCTGACCGCGTCCATGTAACCGTTGCGTCTCGACGCCCAAAGTGCAGCCAGTGGACCGGAACTGTTCAGTTGCTCCAATTGCTCCCATCGGCTATGCGCGTCGGCTGGCGGAGCGAGTGACAGGTTGTTGCTGACGCCTATTTTTTTCCTGAGAATCTTCACGTTCCAGTTGGCGTCGGCTTGTTTGAGCTGACGGATGAAGTCGCGTGACTCGAAGAAGGTCGCGGTGTCGCCCGTGTAGGACTTGATCAGGAAGAATATCAGGGCTGAAAACACAACCAGCGCGGTGGCCAACAGGGCGGGCCATTTGTATTTCTTGATAAGGGAGACGGGGTGTTTCTTCGAGCTGCTTTGGCCTGGGTACACGTGGAGCTCCCTGCTAACGTTCAAACGTCGGATGCGTCAGTGAGCAAAGTGTAGCGTCAACGAGGCGGACGGATGTGCTCCGGGCACACTGTGCTGCGAGGAGGCGCGGCCAGGACTGGCCGCGCCGAGGGGCATTACTTGTTGAGATCGATGAAGGGCAGCGCGGTGTTGGGCAGCATGGTGGTGGGGAGTTCACCGTTCCAACGCTCGGCCTTGGTCAGCTCAACCAGGTTCTGGTTGCTGGCCAACGCCTGGGCGCGCGCCTTGATCGCCTCGGCTTCAGCCTTGCCGCGCAGCTCGGTGGCCAGCGCGTCGGCCTTGGCCTGGGCAACTTGCGAATCGGCTTCCGCCTGGGCCTGGGTCACCCGAATCTGAGCCTGGACCTGCTCGGTGGCGAGCTGCTGCTCACGAGTCTTGACCTGCACTTCAGCGGCCATGCGCGCTTCGATGGCTTTTTCGTAGGCGTCGCTGAAATCGATGTTTTCAACCTGGACGCTGTCGATGATCACCGGCCCGGTGATCGTTGCCTTGATCGCCGCCGAAATATCATTGACCAGTTGCACGCGGTTCTGCACGGCGGCGACGGCGTTGAACTTGCCGAACACGTTTTCCACCTGAGTCGGCACCTGGCGGCTGATCATCCGGTCGCGAATGCCTTCCAGGTCCTTGAACTGGGTATAGACCTTCGCCACATCGGAAGGCGCGATATGCCAGGACACGGACACCTTGAGCTCGGCCGATTGCTGGTCCTTGCTGTACGCCTGGAGGTCGTCATAGGACGTCACCTGGCTCTGTGTGCTGATCAGGCGGACCGACTCGATGAAAGGCGTCTTGAACGACAGGCCCGGCTCAACCACCCCAACCAGGGCGCCGTTGCGCAAAAGCACGCCACGCTCGGTTTCATCAACCGTGTACCAGCTGCCAAAGAACACGCATAACAGGACCACGCCGATAATTGCCGCGACAATCGAACCGATGGTTTTGCTGGTCACTTTACTTTCCTTGAGTGGGGTAGGGGATGGCATGCACTGTTTCCTTTGTGAAGACCGTCACTGTTTTTTCAAACGCCAGACACGAAAAAGCCCTGAATGATCAGGGCTTTAACGTTAGAAGATGGCGGAGGCGATGGGATTCGAACTCATGGACCTGTTACAGTCGACGGTTTTCAAGACCGTTGCCTTAAACCACTCGGCCACACCTCCGTACTGCGTTGCGGGCGCCATAATACCCGAATGAAACACACTGTCAAACTCTCTACGTAGCTTGTTACAGAGCGTCTGTTATTATCCTTGCCACTGAATGTTTCAAAACCGGAGGAGTGTCGCCATGCGCGAACAGGATTACGCAGTGAACAACAGCGTGCAGGCTGAGCAGCTAGAGGTTAGCCGCGTCCTGCGCAACACTTATGGCCTGCTGGCACTCACGCTTGCTTTCAGCGGTGTGATGGCCTTCGTCGCACAACAGATGCGTGTCGGTTACCCGAACATCTTTGTCGTGCTGATCGGTTTCTACGGCCTTTTCTTCCTCACCAACAAGCTCCGCGATTCGGCCTGGGGCCTGGTTTCGGCCTTCGCCCTGACCGGTTTCATGGGCTTCCTGCTCGGCCCGATCCTCAACCGCTACCTGGGCATGCAGGGCGGCGCCGAAGTGGTCAGCTCGGCTTTCGCCATGACGGCGTTGGTGTTCGGTGGTCTGTCGGCCTACGTGCTGATCTCGCGTAAGGACATGAGCTTCCTGAGCGGTTTCATCACCGCCGGTTTCTTCGTGTTGCTGGGTGCGGTAGTGGCCAGCTTCTTCTTCCAGATCAGCGGCCTGCAACTGGCGATCAGCGCCGGCTTCGTGCTGTTCTCGTCGGTCTGCATCCTCTACCAGACCAGCGCCATCATCCATGGCGGCGAGCGCAACTACATCATGGCGACCGTCAGCCTGTATGTATCGATCTACAACCTGTTCGTCAGCCTGCTGCAACTGTTCGGGTTGATGAGTCGCGACGACTGATAGGGCGGTGACGGCTGTCATGGCCTGAGCTGTTCAAGTAAAAAACGGCGCTTTCCCGAAAGGGAAGGCGCCGTTTTTTTGTACTCGGATACCGGCCCCTGTGGGAGCGAGCCTGCTCGCGAAGAGGCCAGCATGTCCAACATCTTCATCGACTGTGATATTGCTTTCGCGAGCAGGCTCGCTCCCACAGAAATGCGGTCACTTCAAAAGCCCTCACTCCATCGGCGGCAAACGCCGCTTGACCGGTGTCTTCTTGACGATCGCCGTATTGGTTTCGGCAAGCACATTCAACTTGTCCAGCAGCACATCCAACTGCTCCATCGAGCGCACGTGCAGTCGCGCAATGAAACAGTCTTCCCCCGTCACCTTGTCACATTCGGTGAATTCGCCGATGGCCTGGATCTGCCGCTCCACTTCCTGCAACTGCCCCGGTAACGGACGGATGCGCACGATTGCCTGAAGTTGATAACCAAAGCACTTTGGATCGACCTCGACGGTGTAGCCCTTGAGCACGCCACGTTCCTCCAGCCGGCGCAGGCGTTCGGCAACGCTGGGGGATGAAAGGCCGCTCAGGCTCGCCAAGGCCTTCAGGGAACGTCGTGAGTCTTCCATCAAGGCGCTGATGAGGATCTGGTCGATGTCGTCAGTCATTTTCGCTCCGTTAGGCAAATGCTCGAAGTTGCCTTGATAAAAAAGGTCGAAAGCCAGTCTAGCCTTTTTCAAACCATGGAGAAGCACCCAGGCGGGTCGGCATACTGTGTCCATTCACTGAAGGAGCCTGAAGATGGACAAGACCCTACGCCGCGGTTCGCTCGAAATGACCGCCGCCATGCTGATTTCCGGAACCATCGGCTGGTTCGTGCTGGTGTCCGGCCTGCCGGTGCTGGATGTGGTGTTCTGGCGCTGCGTGTTTGGCGCCGGCACGTTGTTGTTGATCTGCGCTGGTTTCGGTTTCCTGCGCCGGGATATCCTGACCCGCACGACCTTCCTGCTGGCGGTGCTCAGTGGTGTTGCGATCGTTGGTAACTGGGTGTTGTTGTTCGCTTCATACTCCCGCGCTTCGATCGCCATCGGTACGGCGGTGTACAACGTCCAGCCCTTCATGCTGGTGGGGCTGGCCGCGCTGTTCCTGGGAGAGAAAATCACTGCGCAGAAGCTGTTCTGGCTGGCGGTGTCGTTTCTCGGGATGCTGGCCATTGTCAGCGCCCACGGCGAGCAGGGGCAGGGAGGCGAGGATTATCTGGTGGGTATCGCCCTGGCGCTGGGGGCGGCATTCCTGTACGCCGTTGCGGCGTTGATCATCAAGCGCCTGACCGGCACGCCGCCGCACTTGATCGCGTTGATCCAGGTCGCCACCGGCATCCTCTTGTTGGCGCCATGGGCGAATTTCTCGGCCTTGCCGCAGCAACCCGAGGCCTGGGCCAGCCTGCTGACCCTCGGCATGATTCATACCGGCGTGATGTACGTACTGCTGTACAGCGCGATCCAACGCTTGCCGACTGCCGTGACGGGCGCTCTGTCCTTTATTTACCCGATCGCGGCGATCTTCGTTGACTGGTTTGCCTTCGGCCATCGCCTCGAGCCGCTGCAATGGCTGGGTGTGGCGGCGATCCTGCTTGCGGCTGCCGGCATGCAGCAGGGCTGGGGCATCAAGTCGCGCCGCCCAGCCCTGAGTTGAGGGTCGGTGCTGATCAGAAAATGTAATCGGTGGTCAGGAAGTTCGAATCCCGCTCACGAATGATGTCGCTGATAAGCGCCTTGTTGTTGTCCTGGAACTTGGTCGCGACCAATGTGCGGATCGAAAAGGTCCGCAGTGCGTCGTGAACCGACAATGTGCCCTCGGCGGAGTTTTTCCGGCCGTTGAACGGGAAGGTGTCCGGGCCACGCTGGCACTGGGCGTTGATATTGATGCGCCCGACCTGATTGGCGAAGGTGTCCACCAGCCTGCCGACTGTGGCCGGGTCGGTGCCGAAAATGCTCAGTTGCTGGCCAAAGTCGGACTCGAGGACGTAATCGATCACGGTATTGACGTCGCGGTACGGCACGATGGGCACGACCGGGCCGAACTGTTCTTCGTGATAGACCCGCATGGCGGTGTTCACCGGATAGAGTACCGCCGGGTAGAAAAACGAAGCCCGGGACTCGCCGCCGTGCTGGTTCATGACGCCGGCACCCTTGGCGATCGCATCGGCTACCAGCGAATGCAGGTAATCGACCTTGCCCGCTTCGGGCAATGGCGTCAGTGCGACGCCGTCTTCCCATGGCATGCCGGGTTTCAGCGCAGCAAGCTTTGCATTGAATTTCTCGATGAACGCCGGAGCGATGTCTTCGTGGACGAAGAGGATCTTCAACGCGGTGCAGCGCTGGCCGTTGAAGGACAGCGAACCGGTCAGCGCCTCGCTGACGGCATTGTCCAGGTCGACGTCGGGCAGCACCAGGCCAGGATTCTTCGCGTCCAGCCCCAGCGCGGCACGCAGGCGATGGGGGCGTGGATGGAGTTTCTTCAGGTCGCTGGCGGCCTTGTTGGTGCCGATGAAGGCGAATATGTCGATCTTGCCGCTGGCCATCAGGGCGCTGACGGTTTCCCGGCCGCTGCCGTAGATCACGTTGATCACGCCGGCGGGGAAGCTGTCGCGAAAGGCTTCCAGCAGCGGCCGTACCAGCAGTACGCCGAGCTTGGCCGGCTTGAACACCACCGTGTTGCCCATGATCAGCGCCGGAATCAGCGTGGTGAAGGTTTCGTTCAGCGGATAGTTGTAAGGGCCCATGCACAGGGCCACGCCCAATGGCACGCGACGGATCTGTCCGAGGGTGTCCTGTTCCAGCTCGAAGCGGCTGGATCGACGGTCCAGTTCCTTGAGGGCATTGATGGTATCGACGATGTAGTCGCAGGTGCGGTCGAATTCCTTCTGGGAATCCTTGAGGTTTTTGCCGATCTCCCACATCAGCAGCTTGACCACCGCCTCACGCTGTTCGCGCATCCGCGCCAAAAAGGTCTCGACATGACGGATGCGTTCGGCGACACGCATGGTCGGCCATTGGCCCTGGCCGCGATCATAGGCCCGGACGGCAGCGTCAAGGGCCGTGAGGGCGGTCTCGGCATCCAGCAATGGCGTGCTGCCGAGAATGACCTGTTCATCGCCATCGGCGCCGGCCAGGTACACCGGGCTACGCACCGTGGCGAGCGGACCCTGCCAGGTCTTCAAGACGCCATCGACCAGGTATTCACGCTGCTCCACCTGGCCTTCGAGGCGGTAGGCTGGCGGGATGTCGGCGGCACCGGGGAACAGATTGGCGAGGAAGTTGGCTGTGGTCATGTCGTTACTCCATCAATGAAATGAGCCATGGGCTGCGGCAGGCATGAATCGCTTTTAGCGTTATACGCCTTAATGGAGGTGTTTTTTAAGTGTGCCGGGACGCGAGGCCATGCCATTCACTCCGCCGAGCGCAATGCCCGCGTGGCGAAGATGCCGGTTTCTCGCCACGAGGGAGCGGGTGTGAAAGGCGAGCACTTACCAGCGCATCCGCACGCCGAGGCTGGCAATGACGCCATTGAGGTCGTTGTCGTCGACGTCGCTGCTGTAGTCAGCGCTGACATAAAGGCTTACCACCGGCGTGACCCGGGCCACCAGCCCCAGGCCCACCTCAACGGTAGAAGCCTTGCGGCTGCTGCTGATTTTTTCGACCTTGTCCAGGCTCAGGGTGTCGGCGCTCTGCACCGTGTGCCACAGGTTCGTGCGCACGTAAGGCTCCACGCCCAGGCCGTTGACCTGGTACGTACCTTTGAGTTGGGCGCCGACGCGGCCGCTCCAGCTGTTGAGTTTGTTGTTGTTGCCATTGCCGGCATTCGGTGTGTTGAGTGTGATGCGCTGGTTGATCAGTTGGGCCTGGGGTTCGACGATCCAGTTATCGCTGATGCCGATGGGAAATCCGCCCTCGACCGACAGCGTGACGGCGTTGCCCTCGGTGGCCTGGCGCTGGCCTTGTTCGGTCAGGCTGTAACCATTGACGCGTCCGCCGCTCGCGCTCAAATCCAGGTGCCAGCCTGCCGGACCGGTCAGGCTCCAGTAGGCGCCGAGGCTGGGGCCCTGCAGGTTCAGCGCATCCTTGCCGGGATCGCTCATGGCCGGTGTAACCAGCAGTCCGCCATGGTTGGAAGTGATCTGGTGAAAAGCGCTGATCAAACCCATCCGTTGGGTGTGACCGCTGTCGTTTCGCAGGGTAAGCAGGGCGGGGCTCCTGCCCGTTACGGCGTCCTTGTCCGTCTGGCCGTCGGCTGGCATTCGGTCATACCAAAGGGAAGCCGGCCGCCCGGCGGGCTCGGCCTGGAGCTCCATGGAGGAGCACAGCAATAACGAAGTGGAGACGGTGCAGAGGGTAGCTTGAAGAGCTTGGGGGCGCTGGGACGTTTTCATGGGGGCCTGCCTTGCAATCGCATGTATCTCTCGCTCAGGGCGTCTCTCCTACCCCGAATGAGGGGCGACCGATTGGGTTGGGGCAAGCCTCTGGCAGCCCGTCGTAACGGGATTCCAGAGGCCTGCCCCTGACTGTGTTTCCGGGGGTAGTACGTTGTAGTCAAGAGGACTGATGCGGGCGCGTCAAGAAAATGGCCGACCAGTGGCACGCTGAAATCAGTGTTCAGTAAATGGTTGATTACAGTTGGTTATTTTTGACTCTTATCAGGCGTCAATTAGTCGCCATCCTCGATCACCAACTGATTCGCACGCCGACATTTCCGGCCACGCTGCGTTGCTGGTTGCTGTCGAGGTTATTGCCGTAGTCCACTCCGGCGTAGGCGCTGACCGCAGGCGCAAGGCTGACGATGACGCCCGCGCCCAGCTCGGCGGTTGAGCTGCGTTGTTGGGTCTCGATCCGTTGGGCGTCGTCGAATGTCACCGTGTCGGTGCCGGAGAACGTGTGCCAGACATTGGCCCGCAGGTACGGCTCCACCGGCGTGTCGCTGATCAGGTAGCGACCCTTGAGACGGGCACCGAGCCGGCCGGTCCAGGCGCTGTCGGAATCGAATTCGACTTTGGAAATCCCATCATCCTGGGTGTCCAGGGAGATCTTCTGATGGATGATCTGTGCCTGTGGCTCGACGACCCAGCCACTGCCCACGGCAAATGGGTAGCCGGCTTCCGCCGAAAGGGTCAGCGCATGCCCGCGATTATCCAGCTTGAGGCCGCGCTCGGAGCTGTTGTCCCCATTCAGCCGGGTGCCCATGACCACCGTGTCGATGTAACCACCGGACGGAGCGGTCAGCGTCCAGTACAAGCCATAACTGTCGCCGTCGAGTTCAACCTTGCCGGCGCGCCGCCCTTCGAACCCCAGGTTGTAGCCGTCGACGTTGCCGTTCAATTCGCTATGGCCAACGAAAAAACCGATGCGCTGGGTCTGGCCGTCGAAGACCGGCTCGCTGTAAAGGTCGTTACCCACCTGGAAGCCCTTGATGGAGCCGTCGAACCTCGGTGTCACCGTGCCGGCCCAGGTCTGATCGAGGTCCTTGCCGTAGACTCGGCCCCAACCGGCCCCGAAGGCGCCGGTTTCCGTCAGCAGGCGTTGGTCGCCCTGGCGATCATGGAACGTGCCCAGGGCCATCAGGGTCAGTTGGGCGGCGACGGGAGGCAACGCCGACCAGACGGGTACTTCCGGACGGTACAGCGCAATGGGCGCTGCGCCCGGCACGGCGACGGGCAAGGCCGGCAGCGTGGGGCTGGCCACGGCGATCGGACCGGCGACCACGGTCGAGCGCAGATACCAACTGTTTTCATTACCGGTCACGCCGCCCTTGAACAAACGGTAATCAAACGCGCCGGCCGACACCGATCGCGCCAATGAAAAAGCCCCGCTGTCGCTGACGGCGCCGCCCTGAGCCTGGACCAGCTCGATACCGTCGCGGGCAGTCAAGGCACCTGCACCGCCGATGTTCGTGACGGTGATGGCCGTGCTGCCGCCAAGCGTGCCGGCGTTGACTATCAGCTTGTCGCTCGGCGAGTCGTCTGCACCAAGCAGCGTCTGCAGGCGCAACTGGCCGCCATTGCCGACGTAGTTGCCTTGTACGGTAAGGGTGTCGCTGGTGCGGGTGTTGCCTGCGCCGAGGTCGATGGTTCCGGCATTTTCAAGCGTCGCCATCTGGCCAGCGGTGAACGGGCGAATGCTGCCCTGGCTGGCCGTCAACAGGCTGCTTGCGTCGATGTTCAGCGTGCCGGTGCCGGTGATACCGTCGCCCAAGACCAGCGTGTCGCCCAAGTCCAGGCGCGAGCCTTGGGTGAGGCTGACCGATTCCCAGTTGAGGTAACGGGCGCCATCGCCGGTCGTGCTGGCCACAAAAGCCAGTGTGTCCTGGCCCAACCCCCCATCCAGGCTGGGTGTGGTGGCGAGCAGGGTTTTATCCAGGTTGCTCAACAGCGCCGTGTCGTTGCCTTCGCCCATCAGGATGGCGGAGCGGATGAGGCCGCCGCTCCACTGCAACTGGTCATTACCGAAACTGGCTCGAACCTCGCCGACGATCTCGCCCCCGCTCACGGCGATCCGGTCGTCACCGCCACTGACACTGACGTTTCCGCCGATGCGTCCCGCACTAACGATAATGGTGTCCCGACCAAAGCCGGTCACCAGATTGCCAAGAATCTGCCCACCTGACATGTCGAAAATATTATCGTCGAGTTTCATGTCGACCCGGCCGATGGTGCCGCCGGTCATCGTCGCTTGGTCTCCGTCTTCGAACGCGCCGACGATGGTGCCGCCGGTCATCAGGAACGTATCGAGCCCATCGCCCTGGGCCAGTGACTGGATGCTGCCGCCGCGCATGACAAAATCATCGGTGCCCGAGCCTTGTTGCACGTCGCCTGCCACGATGCCGTCGGGATTGATCTCGACGTAATCGGCTCCGGCGCCGAAGGTGATGTCTCCCTGGATCACACCGCTGCCATGGGCCGGCATCGTCAGGCGGTTATCTCCCGACAGGTCGCTCAATCCGGGGCTGGTGCCGCTGTCGCAGACATAACTGTCATTGCCTGTCGTCGGCGTCAGGGTGCATGCCGCCATGGCGGGCGATGCGTCCAGCAACAGCGGTGTAGTCAGCCACAAGGCATTGAACAGCCGGTTGACGCCATGATTGCGCAAGCTCATCTGCTTTCCCTCAGCATCGGCATCCGTGGCATGCCGCAATCCAGCCTCGGTTGCTCTACAGAAGGCTCACGGGCCTGGCAACGCTTGCTGTATGTGGGGCACGCTAACAACGGATGGTGAGGGTCGCTACTGTCAGATCTTACAGGTCAGCGTCGGTGACCGCGGCTACAGGTGCACCTCCACCGACAGCGGCAAATGGTCACTCAGGTGTGTCCAAGGTCGGTTGCCGAGAATCTGCGGCGCATGGCTGGTGGCGTTGCGCAGATAGATGCGGTCCAGGCGCAGCAGGGGAAAACGCGCCGGATAGGTCCTGGCCGGGCGGCCATGGTGGTGTTCGAAGGCTTCGTGCAGGTAGCGGCGGCGGGCGAGGGTGGTGTTGCCGCGCAACTGCCAGTCATTGAAATCCCCCGCAATGATGACGGGCGCGTTTTCGGGCAGCGAATCGAGTAGTTTGCAGAGCAATTGAAGCTGCAGTTGGCGATGGCTTTCGAGCAGGCTCAGGTGAACGCAGATCCCATGGACTTCCGCGTGCCCTGGCACGTCCAGTACACAGTGCAGCAACCCGCGCCGCTCCGGGCCGGTGATGGACACGTCGAGATTGCGGAACTGGCGGATCGGATATTTTGAAAGCAGGGCATTGCCATGGTGGCCGTCGGGGTAGACCGCGTTCCGGCCATAGGCGAAATCGCTCCACATGCTGTCGGCGAGGAACTCGTACTGCGAGGTCTGGGGCCAATTGTCATAGCGTGACGCGTGGCGGTCGTGTTCACCCAGCACTTCCTGGAGAAATACCAGGTCGGCCCCCGTGCTGCGTACCGCTTCGCGCAGTTCGGGCAGGATGAAGCGGCGGTTGAGGGCGGTAAACCCCTTATGCGTATTGACCGTCAGGACCCGCAGCCGATGAACCGCCGCAGATGCATCCGCCGCCGCGGGTTGCTCGGCCTGCCAGTTGGAATCGCCAGTCACGTTCACTCCTGAATCAGACGTATGTGTTCATGCGACTGACCGCGGCTGCGGCAGTTCCGGAATTGTTGAATGTGGAGTCCGCGCCATCCGGAGCACCCAGGCACAACACAAAATCCTGTGGGAGCGAGCCTGCTCGCGATGGCGGTGTTTCAGGCGATGAAGATGCTGAATGGACTGTCCTTTTCGCGGGCAGGCCCGCTCCCACAGTGGAGCTGCGCCATCCGGAGCATCGCTTTAGACCTTGATCTTGATCTTGATCTTGATCTGGGGCGCCCCGTTAACCACGCTGGCCGAACGCAGGCATTGCGCAGTGGGCAACCCGGCATGGATGCCGGGTTAGCCGCGCTGGGCCATGGATGGCCCTTCGCGGCGGGCCCACGGAGCAATGCCGGAGTGAGGGCACACCGAGCCCAGGCGAGGTGCCGAGTGGTGGGGCAGAGCGTTTTTGGTTACTTTTGGCGCTCTTTCCAAAAGTGACCCGCCGTAAGGGCGGAACCCCAAGCAGCCGTTACCGCAGCAATGGATACGTACCCAGTCAAAAAAATCCCCGCCAGCCGTCAGCCCGCCTTCGCGAGCAGGCTCGCTCCCACAAGGTTGTGGTGACCGGATAAACAGGCCCTAGCCACAGGACAGGGGGCTAATCAGATGAAAACGATTTCGTACGGCATGCCCATGCGGTCGAGAATCACCCGCGGTACCAGCGGTGCGATACCGCTGGCCGGTTCACCGTTGAGCTGGCTGGAGTAAGCATGCATGGCGTGGCGCTTGCGGGCGGTGGTCCAGACATCCAGACGCAGTTTGCGAGCCCGATGCCAGGGGATCCTCTTCTGTTCGCGGAGGGGCCAATGCCACGCCCATACCGGCAGTTCATTGAACACCGCACCGATAACTTCGGCTGCCAGGGCTCCTGCGCGTCCGACAGTGTCGTGATCGCTGTCGCCGTCCTGGCGCCAGGTGCTGAATACCACGTCACCGGGGCGAAGATGATGACCGATGAACGCGGCCAGTGGCTCCTCGTGCTCGGCCAGGCTCTTTTCTGAGAAGCCGCCGCGCACCCATTGCAGGCCGTTGGGCGGCACACCCAGGCGATGCAGGGCGTCGACGCTTTCCTGAGGGTGGGGGCGGAACGTGCGCAGCCGCTCATCGTTCCATAATGGCGAACCCGGATGGCCGAGGCTGCCGTCGGTGACGGAGATCAGTAGCATGGGATGGTCCAGGTTGCTCAACAACTGGAGCAGTCCGCCGCAGGCACCGACCTCGTCGCCCGGGTGCGGGGCAAGGATGACCGCGCGGGAGCCGGCGGGTATGAGTGTCTGGGTGCTGATGATGGGAATGTCGGCCAGTTGCGGCGCGCTGTTCCATATCTGGGGATGCTGCCGGCCTTGCAAGCGGGAGGCGGGTTTCATAGAGGCTACGTCCTTGTGCTGTTCAATCGTTCAGTCATGCACCGGACCGACTGCCCGGCGTCGCCCCGCAGGGCTGACTGTGATTCGCGGCGCTCCGAGTCCTGGAACCGCCGTACGCGAAGTATTGACTATGCTGGCGGTTTCGTCGCGTCAGATTGCGTATCTGAACCGCTTTTTTTTATTCGAACTGCGTCGTGTGAGCGACCAGAAAAACCGCGTCCCTGCGGTTTTGTCGATTTGCCGTCTTATTCCTCTTCGTCGCGTTGCAGCTCGAACAACAGCAACGAGCGGCCGGTCACGGAGTATTCGGCATCAAAATCGAAGCGCTCCTGGCCGCGCACCGTCGGCTGGTTGGTGTCCAACATGCACGTCCAGAAACTGCCTTCCGGCACCTCCGGCAAGCGGAAGTTGACGATGTCATGGTGTGCGTTGACGACCAGCAACAAGGTAGCGTCGGCCCCCTTGCGGCGGATACCGGTTTCCTGGGCGCGTCCGTCCATCAGCATTCCCAGGCAGCGGTTCTGGCCGTCCTGCCAGTGTTCAATGGTCATCTCGTTGCCATCCGGGGCCAACCAGGTGACATCCTTGACGCCGATGTCCTCGTTGTAATTGCCCACCAGGAAGCGTCCGCGCCGCAGGATCGGGTAAGTCAGGCGCAGCTTGATCAGACGCTTGACGAACTTGAGCAGCGCCGCGCCATCCTCGCTCAGGTCCCAGTTGACCCAGCCGATCTCGCTGTCCTGGCAGTAGGCATTGTTATTGCCATGCTGGGTGCGGGCGAACTCGTCGCCCGCGACGATCATCGGCGTGCCTTGGGCGAGCAACAGCGTTGCGAAGAAGTTACGCATCTGCCGGTGGCGCAGCGCGTTGATCTCGGGGTCATCCGTCGGGCCTTCGACGCCATGGTTCCAGGACAGGTTGTTGTTGCTGCCGTCCTGGTTGTTTTCGTCGTTGGCTTCGTTGTGCTTGTCGTTGTACGACACCAGGTCGTGCAAGGTAAAACCGTCGTGGGCGGTGACGAAGTTCACCGAGGCATAAGGGCGTCGACCGCGCTGGTTGAACATTTCGCCCGAAGCGGTCATGCGGCTGGCGAAGTCAGCGAGTTGGCCGTCGTCGCCTTTCCAGAAGGCGCGCACGGTATCGCGGAATTTGTCGTTCCATTCGACCCAGCCCGGTGGGAACCCTCCGACCTGGTAACCTCCAGGCCCGCAATCCCAAGGCTCGGCGATCAGTTTCACCTGGCGCAGCACCGGATCCTGGCGACAGGCGACGAGGAAGCTGTGGCGTTCATCGAAACCGTCATGGTAGCGACCCAGGATCGTCGCCAGGTCGAAGCGGAAGCCATCGACGTGCATTTCCGTGGCCCAGTAGCGCAGGGAGTCGGTGACCATCTGCAGCACACACGGGTGGCTCAGGTCGAGGGTGTTGCCGGTGCCCGAGTCGTTGATGTAATAGCGCTTGTCGTCGGGCATGAGCCGGTAGTACGAGGCATTGTCGATCCCGCGCATGGACAGGGTCGGGCCCTGTTCGTTGCCCTCGGCGGTGTGGTTGTAGACCACGTCGAGGATCACTTCAAGATTGGCCTCGTGCATGTGCGCGACCATTTCCTTGAACTCGGCGATCTTGCCGCTGGCCAGGTAACGCGGGTCCGGGGCGAAAAAGGCGATGCTGTTGTAGCCCCAGTAATTGGTCATGCCTTTATGCAGCAGGTGCTGGTCATTGACGAACGCATGGACGGGCATCAGTTCGACCGAAGAAACCCCCAGCTTGCGGATATGTTCGAGTACATCGTCGACCATCAGGCCGCCGAAGGTGCCACGCAGGTTCTCAGGCACCGCGGGATGGCGCATGGTGATGCCGCGTACATGGGTCTCGTAGAGGATGGTCTTGTCCCACGGCACGCTGACGCGATGGTCGTTGCCCCAGGTGTGGGCCGGGTCGATGACCTTGCACTTGGGCACAAAAGGGGCGCTGTCGCGTTCATCGAAACTGAGGTCGCCGTCGGGGTGACCGATGGTGTAGCCGAACAAGGCCTCGGACCATTTCAGTTCTCCCACCAGCTGTTTCGCGTAGGGATCGATGAGCAGCTTGTTGGGGTTGAAGCGGTGGCCATTCTCCGGATCGTAAGGGCCATAGACACGGTAGCCGTAGATCAGCCCCGGATGGGCATCGGGCAGATAGCCGTGGTAAATCTCGTCGGTGTACTCCGGCAACTCGATGCGTTCGAGTTCGACTTCGCCGGTGTCATCAAAAATACACAGTTCGACCTTGGTGGCGTTGGCTGAGAACAACGCGAAATTGACCCCCAGGCCATCCCAGGTCGCGCCAAGCGGAAACGGCAGCCCTTCACGAATCCGCGAAGCCTCGATAACCGGCGGCGGCGTGGTTTTTTTTGGACGGGTCATAGTTGCTCCTGCAAAAGACAGATTCGGTGATGCGACGCACGCAGGACTGCGTGCCTTGCGCTTATGGCGAGACGATAAAGCGCCACGCCACAAGCAGGCCCCTTCATTGGAAGGAGCACGGGCTTGAGAACGATGAGTTCGCTGGATCAGACCGCCGGTGGTTTGCGCACCGCTCGTGGCTTCTTCGCGGCCGCCTTGTCGGCGGGCGGGACCACTGCGGCAGTCGCCGCGGAGGGTTTGGCCGCAGGCTTGGCCTTGGGCGTGGTGTTCTTCGCAGCGGTCTTGGTCGCAGCGCTCTTGGCGGGTGCCGGCTTGGTGCCGTCAGTCTTGCTGGCGGCGGTCTTGCTCGCTGCTTTTGGCGGCTTGCTAGGCGCCAGTGCCTCGGCTTCAGCCAGTTTGCGCGCCATTTCCCAGTGACGTTTTTCCTGCCCGGCGGGCTTACCCTCCGACTCCCAGATCTGATAGGCAAATTCACGAATGCGTTTATCGTCGGTACTCATCGCAGTGCTCCTGACTAAACTCAAGATTCAATAAAGACATTGACCGGGAAATCCCCCAGCGCGGCGCTGACCATCAGCTCCCTTTGGGGTGTGACTGCTGCGCTTGCAAAAAGTCCCTTCAGTTTTCCATCCTCGGCGGCGAACGGTAACGACACCCGGGTATCGCCCCAGTCCGATGCAGCCACGTGGGGCAAGGCACCGTTTTCCAGCAGGCGGGCGGCGTGCACCGGGACCACCACGATCGCCCGCTGCTGCTGGTATTCGCGCATGAACGCCAGCACCCGCCCGGCGTGTTCGCCAAGCACCGGCAGCGGTTGATAGCTGCCTTGGCGAAACAGCTGCGGGTATTCGGCGCGCAAGGCCAGCGTCCGCGCTATCAGTGCCTGCTTGACCCGACCGTCGCGCCAGTCGCGTACCAGCGTCGCCGGTGAGCTGTCGCCCTGTACCGCCTCACGGCGAGCATTAAAATCCACCGGGCGACGGTTGTCCGGATCCACCAGGCTGAAATCCCAGAACTCGTTGCCCTGGTAAAGGTCCGGGACGCCGGGTACGGTCATGCGCAGCAAGGTTTGCGCCAGACTGTTGAGGGCGCCCGCCGGAGCGATGGCCTGGACCGCCTCGGCGATGGCGCTGCGCAACGGCAGGCCCTCGTCGCACAGCAGCAACCGCTCAAGGAACATCTGGGTGGCTTGCTCATAGGCATCGTTGACCGCCGCCCAGCTGCTTTGCAGCTTGGCTTCGCGCAGGGCCTTGCGTTGCCATTGCCACAAGCGTTCGCTGTAGTCGGCCAGGGCTTTGGGGTCCTGCAGGTCGAGGTCCAGCGGCCAGCTGCCGAGCAGGGCCTGGTAGAGGATCAGTTCATCACCGGCCGATGGGGCTGCCGGGTCGCTGTGGAGCGACGGCGAGAGGATGCGCCATTGCTCCACGCACGCGGTGTACCAGTCCGGGCGTTCGCTGATCACTGCCAGCCGGGCTCGGGTGTCTTCGCCGCGCTTGTGGTCGTGGGTCGCGGTGGTGACGAGGTTGTCGGGAAAGTGTTCGAGCCGTTCCCGGCACGCTTCATGGAATTCCTCGGCCGGGGCACTGAAGCGCTCGGTGTTGTAGCCCACGTCATTGCGCGAAAGCAGTACCGCCGAGCGATACAGTGCGGTGTCCTCGACAGCCTTGGCCGCTGCCGGCGAAGTCAGTTGCTGGAAGCGTACGCAGGCATGGCGCAGCCGTTTGCGCTCACTGCCGCGAGGCCGCTTGCGCCATGGCATGCCACCGAGCCAGTCGGCCAGGCAGTCGAGCACCGGCCAATCGGCTTCGCTCAGGGTTTGCCGGGCGCCTTCCAGGGCTTTCTGGAAAAACACCTCGTCCTCGGCGGAGCGCCCCAGAGGACTGATGTACGTGCGATATACCGGGAAATGCACGATCAACTCCTGCAACGCCCGACGAATCGCCCCCAGGGTCAAATCGCGGGTCATCACGTCGTCCCGGGCGACTTGCAACAGGGCCTGTGCGACGCTTTCGAAATCTCCGGCAAGAGAGCCGTTGAGAATCTGCTGGCGGGCCAGGCGGGCCTCTTCGATGAAGTGCGCCGGGCGCTCGCTGTGCCGGCTCCAGAACTCGGCGAGGGGCTCGGCGCCGGCCGGGTCGTGTTGCAACAGCGAAATCTGGTTCATGAATTCGTAACCGGTGCTGCCATCGATGGTCCAGTCGCGGCGCAGGGTTTCGCCGTCGCCGAGGATTTTCTCGACGAAAATCGGCAGGTGCCGCGAGGGCGAGAGCGAGTCGACGCGACGGCGCAGCTTGCGGCAGTAACCGCGAGGATCGGCCAGGCCATCGATGTGGTCGATCCGCAGGCCGTCCACCAGCCCTGCGGCGATCAGTTCGAAGATCTTGGCGTGGGTCGCCTCGAACACCGCCGGCCGCTCGACCCGCAGGCCGCCCAGTTCGTTGACATCAAAGAAGCGCCGCCAGTTGATATCGTCTGCCGCCGTGCGCCAGCTGGCGAGCCGGTAGCTCTGGCGCTCGAGCAACTGGTGCAGGCGCTCGAAACCCGCGGGCTCGGTGGAATCGTAGCCGCGCAGGTTGTCTTCAATGGCGCTGAGAATGGCCGATTGCGTGGCGAGATCGCGCAGCTCTTGCCGGAGCGGGCGGGCGAGGGAGTGGGCGTCGGTCTGGTAGTTCAGCGTGGTGAAGCGCTCGGCCAGCGCCTTGAGCGCGTCGATCTGCTCGGGCTCCAGAGCGTCCGCAGGCTTGAGCAGCTCACCGTATTGCATCGGGCAGATGGGGAAGCGGTGCTCGTAATGTTCGACATGGAAGCTGCCTTGCGCGGAATCAAAACGCAGTTTCAACGTGCCTTCCTGCAGCGCCACGCCATAGTCGCTGCCCAGGAATGGCAGCAGCAACTGGCCTTCCATCAGCGGGTCGGGGGAATGCCACTGGATGTCGAAGAATTCGCCGTAAGGGCTCAAGCGTCCCCACTCCAGCAGGTCCAGCCACCAGGGGTTGTCGTTGCCGCCAACGGCCATGTGGTTGGACACGATATCGAGAATCAGGCCCATCCGGTGCTCGCGCAAGGTGGCGACCAGGCGCTTGAGCGCAGCCTCTCCGCCCAGCTCCGGGTTGACCTGGGTCGGGTCGACCACGTCGTAACCGTGCATGGACCCGGCACGAGCCTTAAGCAGGGGAGACGCATAGATGTGGCTGATGCCCAGCGCTGCGAAGTAGGGCACTTGCGCTACGGCATCGTCGAGGGTGAAGCCTTTATGAAATTGCAGGCGCAAGGTGGCCTGCAGCGGTTGGATCAGTGTCTGGTTCATCGGTCACGCTCGTTCGCCTGAAGTCTCGCGCAGGCGAGTATTTCCAGACGCCGTGCGGCGTCCGGGTCATCCAGCAGCGCGCGGCTTTCCAAAGCCAGGCGCCGCCGCCAGTTGGGGTGAGTGTCGGTGGTGCCGGGCAGGTTGGCCTGTTCGTCGATACCCAGGGCATCTTCCAGGGGCAGCAGCACCAGCGGCGCGCGGGTATGACCGAGGAAGCGCACGCTGGCGTCCAGCACCTGGTCGGTTTCGCGGTGTTCTTCGCGAAAATTCTGCGGGTCCTGGTTCAATGCATTGCGTAACCCGTCACGCTCGCGTTGGCGGTGCCGGCGCCAGTCCATCTCGGTGTGGGAGTCGATCAGGTCCAGCCGGGCGTTCCAGTCGATGTCGTGACCGTGCCACCAACCGTTCAGCGTCGGCAGGTCATGGGTGCTGGTAGTGGCCAGGGCGTCATCCGGCCAATCGAGGATCGGCTTGAAGTGGGTATTGTCCTGTTCGAACAACAGCACCCGCATGCCGAGGATGGCGCGGGCCGCGAGTTTTTCCCGCAGGCCTTCGGGCACGGTGCCAAGGTCCTCGCCGAGCACGATGGCCCGGTGGCGATGGGATTCCAGGGCCAGCAGCCGCAGCAGATCATCGATCGGGTAATAGAGGTAGGCGCCATCGGTGGGCGGGGCGTCGTTGGGGATCACCCACAATCGTTGCAGACCCATGATGTGGTCGATGCGCAAGCCGCCGGCGTGGGCGAAATTGGCCCGCAACATTTCTATGAAAGCGCGGAAACCGTTGCGTACCAGCCCCTCTGGTGAGAACGCCGAGATACCCCAGCCCTGTCCGGAGCGGTTGAGAATGTCCGGCGGTGCGCCGACGGTGAGCGAGGCGAGCAATTCATCCTGGCGGCTCCAGGCCTGACTGCCGGCGCCGTCAGCGCCCACGGCGAGATCGGCGATCAGGCCGATGCCCATGCCACTGGACTTCGCCGCGCTCTGGGCGCGCTCCAGGCAGCGGGCAATCAACCATTGGCAGAAGGCGTAGAAGCCGATTTCATCTGCGTTCTCTTCGGCGAAACGGGCCAGCGCGGCGCTGCGCGGATCGCGCCATTCTTTCGGCCACTGGCGCCAGTCGAGGCTTTCGCCCCGAGCGGCGCGATCGGCCTGGAGGGCTTCGAAGCGGCAATGGTTTTCCAGGGCCTCGCCGCTGCTGTGGCGGAAACTGCTGAAATCCTCATGCAGCGGATGTTCGCCCTGGCTGAAGCCGTCGTACAGCGCGCGAAGAACCCGCTGCTTGGCTTCGGCAGCCACCGGCCAGTCGATCAGCGGCTGCTCTTCGAGGCTGCGCAACTGGTTGGTCAAGCCGGTGGCGTCGATGGCCGTGCGCAACGCACGCTCGCCAAGGATGGTGCCGGGCGCGGCGTACAGGCTGTTGAGAAAAAGCCGGCTGGAGGGCGAATATGGGCTGTAGCGCCCGGTATCGCTGCTGAACATCGCATGCATCGGGCTGATGGCCAGGGCGTCGGCACCACGTTCGCCGGCCACCCGGGCCAGTTCTTCCAGGGCCTGGGTGTCGCCGAAGCCGCCATCGCCGGGGCGGCGCAGGGAATAAAGTTGCGCGCTCAGGCCCCAGACCCTGGGGGTCGGGTCGTCCACCGCATCCGCCACGCTGTAGCAACGGGCGGGCGCCACCGCCAGGGTGAAATGCTGGCCCTGGATGCTGACCTGCTGATAGCCCACCGGGACGATCCCCGGCAGCGTCGCGTCGGCGTCAAGTTTCAGATTCAGCGTCGCGCCATCTTCAAGCTGGATCTCGCACGGGGTCGCGGGTTCGAAATAGCGGCTCAGGTCAACATTCACGCCTGCGTCTGCGGTAAGCAGCGGCGGCAGGCGATGGTTCTGTTGGTCTTCCTGCAACTGCAACAGGCTGGCGTCGATTTCCTGGGCAGTGCCGGCGGGATGCCCCAGGCCGGTGAGGACCGAGCGCAACACCGCGGGTGTAACTTTCTGGGCACGGCCATTGGCATCGATCCAGTCCACCGCCAGGCCCGCTCGGCCAGCGAGGATTTCCAGTTGCGCATCGCTCATAGGCGCTCTCCAGTGATATTGGGCAAGGTTGTCGCTTGCGTCAGACTGACCAGCGCGCTGTGGGGCGTGAGCACCCCTTGTTGCAACAGACCCATGGCCTGCGGTGGATGTTCGAAAAGAATCTGCGCATCTTGCGGTGCGCTGTGTTCGACCGGCTTGTCGCTGAGGTTCAGGTCGATGCGCAACACGCTGCCGTCGCCCATCTGCCAGCGCGCGCTGACGGCGCCATGGCCCAGCACATCCGCGCCCAGGGCATGGGCGGCGGGCAGGCGCGGGACGATTTCCTCACGGCGGATCTTCAATAACTGGCGATACAGGGTTTCGCTGGCCAGTTGTTCCGGTTGATGGGCTTCCAGGTTGGGCCGTGAAGCGTCGAACGTGCCGGCCGCATTCGGGTCGGGAATCCGCTCGCGTTTCTCGGGGTCGGCAAAGGCTGCAAAGGCCTTGAATTCGTTGCGTCGACCTTCGCGCACCAACTCCGCCAGTTCGCCATGGTGGCTGGTGAAAAACAGGAACGGTTGTTCGGCGACCACTTCATCGCCCATGAACAACAGCGGGATCATCGGTGACAGCAGCAACAAGGCGGTCGCGGCTTGCAGCGCCTGTGGCGGGGCCAGCTGGTGCAGGCGCTCGCCCAAGGCCCGGTTGCCGATCTGGTCGTGGTTTTGCAGGAACAGGACGAAAGCGCTGGGCGGCAGGTGACCGCTGGCCTCGCCGCGGGATTCACCGTGGCGGTTGGTATGGCCCTGGAACACGAACCCCTGGCTCAGGCAGCGCGCGAGCTTTTCCGTGGTCTGCTCGGCATAGTCAGCGTAATAGGCATCGGTCTCGCCGGTCAGCAGCACGTGCAAGGCGTTGTGCCCGTCATCGTTCCACTGGGCGTCGTAGCCGTGCTCCAGCAGGCTGGCCTGGTTGTGTTCGTTCTCGACGGTCAACCAGACGTAGCGCGTCGGGTCGACCTGTTGGCGCACCGTGGTGGCGAGCTCCTGGAGGAAGTCCGGGTCTTCGATCGCATGCACGGCGTCCAGGCGCAGGCCGTCGAAACGGTATTCGAGCACCCACATCAGCGCGTTTTCGATGAAGAAGTCGCGGACCTCGCGACGCCGGAAGTCGATCGCTGCGCCCCAGGGTGTGTGCTTGTCTTCGCGAAAGAAGCCCTTGGCGTAGCGGTGCAGGTAGTTGCCATCGGGGCCGAAGTGGTTATAGACCACGTCGATAATGACCGCCAAGCCATGGCCGTGGGCGCTGTCGATCAGATGCTTGAGCTGGTCCGGCGTGCCATAGGAGGCCTGGGGAGCGTAGGGCAATACACCGTCGTAGCCCCAGTTGCGATCGCCGGGAAACTGCGCCAGGGGCATCAGTTCGATGGCGGTCACGCCAAGCCCGGCCAGGCGTGCCAGTTGCTGCTCGACGCCTTCGAAACCACCGAGGGCGCCAACATGCAGTTCGTAAATGACGGCGTCGTACCAGGGGCGACCGGACCAGTTGGTGTGTCGCCATTGGTAGGCGTGGGGGTCGACCACCACGCTGTGGCGATCGATATCACCATCCTGGGCGCGGGAGGCTGGATCGGGCACCTCCAGCTCGCCGTCGATGTTGAAGCGGTAACGAGTGCCAGCGGGGCAACGGGCCTGGATCATGAACCAGCCGTTGGCCTGGGGCAGCATCGGTATGGATTCTCCAGTGTCGAGTTCGACACTGACGTAAAAGGCATCCGGGGCCCATAGCGCGAAGCGGGTGTGCTCGGAATCGAGCAAGACCGCGCCGTGGGTCCAGGTTTCAGGCGTCCTTGACGGCATCGGTTACCTCATTGTCTGGCCGATTTTCCCAGCGATTTAGCTACCAGTTGTTCATAAAGTTCGGCATAGGGCTCTACGGCCTTGGACCAATTGAAGGGGGCCGACATCGCCCGGCAACGCATGGCATTGAGCAGCTCGGGAAACTCGAATACCTTGAAAGCCCGGCTCAGGGCCTGCTTGTAGCTTTCCACGGTGGATTCGTCGAACAGGAACCCGGTGATGCCATCCTCGATGGTGTCCGCCAGGCCGCCGGTATTGCGCGCCACCGGCAGCGAGCCGAAGCGCTGGGCGTACATCTGGCTCAAGCCGCACGGCTCGTAGCGCGATGGCATCAGCAGGAAATCGCTGCCAGCGAACATCCGCCGGGCATCGGTTTCGTTGAAGCCGATGCGCACGCCGATCTTGCCGGGGAAGCGCAGCGCCAGTTCACGCATGGCCTGTTCTTCTTCCGGTTCGCCGCGGCCAATGATCGCGATCTGCCCGCCGGACTCGACGATGAATTCGGCGACGGCCTCGGTCAGGTCCAGGCCTTTCTGATACACCAGGCGCGATACCACGGCGAACAGCGGGCCACTGGTATGGTCCAGGCCGAACAGGTCACGGACGTGGGCGGCGTTGGCAGCCTTGCCTTCCCAGTCCCCTATGGAGAACTGGCGCTGGAGATGTGAGTCGGTCGCCGAATCCCAGCTCTCGTCAATGCCGTTGGGGATCCCGCTGAGCAGGCCTTGTTGGGTTTTGGCGGCGAGGAACCCGTCAAGCCCGCAGCCGAACGCCGGGGTGGTGATTTCCTGGGCGTAGGTAGCGCTGACCGTGGTGATGTGGCTGGAATAGGCCATGCCGGCCTTGAGGAACGACAGCTTGCCGTAGAACTCCATGCCTTCCTGTTGCAGCGCGTGCTCCGGGATGCCCAGCTCCGGGCAGGAAGCCAGGCTGACCACGCCCTGGTACGCCAGGTTGTGGATGGTGAACAGGGTCGGGGTACGTTGGCCGCGCCAGTGCATATAGGCGGGGGCCAGGCCGGCCGGCCAGTCGTGGGCATGGACCAGGTCGGGGCACCAGTGGATCTGCGCCAGGTTGGCGGCGATGTCGGCTGCGGCCAGGCCCAGGCGGGCGAAGCGGATGTGGTTGTCCGGCCAGTCGCGGCCATTGTTGGCGCCGTAGGGCGAGCCTTCGCGGGCATACAGTTCGGGACAGATCAGGACGTAGATCACCAGACCGTCGGCCATGTCCATGCGGCCGATCTTGCACGGCGGCAGCGCTGCGTGGCCGCCCAGTTCGCCGATGATATGGATCGGATTGCCGCTGTTCATGACTTGCGGATACCCGGGGATCAGCACCCGGACATCATGCAGGCCGGCCATGGCCCGGGGCAGGGCGGAAGAAACGTCGCCCAGGCCACCGGTCTTGACCAGGTCGGCGATTTCCGAGGTCACGAACAGGATCTTCTTGCGGTTGGGGTTCTGTCGAACGACAGGGAGCAGTGCCTTGCCTCCGGTGGCCAGCACCGGTGCCGTCGGCGATTCAGCCGCCGGCGGTAATTGAGAGCGGACTTGCTGTGGTTCCAAGGCAGCACTGATCATAAATAACTCCTATTTCTCGATCTGTTTCCGGCAAGCGCCAGAGCTGTTGTTTCATTGGCCGAATCCTGCGGCCAGGCGCACGAGCGCTACGCAAGGAGAGCAAAGCGCTGCCCAATGCGGCGAAGCGAATCAGGTGAGGGGGCCGTTGCAAGGAATGCTCCAGCAGTTGTTGCCCTTCCTCTAACCTGACCTGTCGCCGTTGTGAAAAGTTTCGACTTTTTTTCCTTCGGATGACCGGTCGGTTTTCCCCACGGAAAGGCAGTCTAGGTCAGAAGCTAGAGCGCTGCGGTTCGGTTCGTCGAATTGTCCGACAATCACGTCGATTGTCGGCAATGTCTTACACGAAGCAGGGGAATACGAACCGACGAAGTGCAGGTTGTTTGAAACATTCAGGGTGTAGGAAGGGTGCGATGGTTCAATCGCGTGCGCGGTTCCACAGCGCTTCGCACCATAAGGGGGCGGGCTGAATGGAGGCGTTTTGATGGCCTATAAGAGCGCGTTCATATGCCTTATGTGGGAGCGAGCTTGCTCGCGATAGCGGTGTGTCAGCCATACAACTGCAACTGATCTACCGCCATCGCGAGCAAGCTCGCTCCCACAGTGGAGGGGATATTCAACCAGCCGCGGTCAGTACCCGGATCGGCTTGCCAGCCGCCCAGGCCTGCAGGTCCTCGATCATCTGGCCGTAGAACTGCTGATAATTCTGCCGGCTCACATAACCCACGTGAGGTGTGGCCAACACGTTGTCGAGGGTTCGGAACGGGTGCTCGGGCGGCAACGGTTCCTCGGCGAATACGTCCAGCGCGGCGCCTGCCAGGCGTTTGTGCCGGAGTGCGTCAATGAGGGCCGCCTCGTCGACAATCGGCCCGCGCGCGGTATTGACCAGCAGCGCCTCGGGTTTCATCCAGCCCAGGGCCTGGGCGTCCACCAGGCCCCGGCTGCGCTCGCTGAGCACCAGGTGGATCGAGAGGATATCAGCCTGCTCGAACAGCGCTTGTTTGCTCACGTATTGCACGCCGGCTGCGGCGGCTCGCTCGGCGGTCAGGTTTTCGCTCCAGGCGATCACACGCATGCCGAACACCTGGCCGAACTGCGCCACGCGCGTGCCGATGCTGCCCAGGCCCAGGATCGCCAGGGTCTTGCCGTGCAAATCACCGCCCAGGCCCTGTTGCCACAGTCCGGCGCGCAGGGCGTTGGCTTCCGGTACAAGATTGCGGCTCAGGGCCATGACCAGCGCCCAGGTCAGTTCCGGCGCAGCGTGCTTGTAGCTCTCGGTGCCGCAGACCTGGATGCCCAGTGTCGCGGCAGCCTTGAGGTCAAGGGCGGCGTTGCGCATGCCGCCAGTCAGCAACAGCTGCAGGTTGGGCAGGCGGCGCAGCAGTTCTTCGTCGAAGCGGGTGCGCTCGCGCATCACGCAGATGACGTCGAAGCGTTGCAGGCGCTCGGCGAGGGTGTCGCGGTCGGCGGGGTAATCGTGCAGGAAGGTCACTTCACCAATGCTATCGAGCACCGACCAGTCCACCACGTCCCTGGCGACGTCTTGCCAATCGTCGATGACTGCTATTTGCACCGCCATGGAACACCTCTATCAGGGAATGGGTTTGTCCAGCCAGCCGAGCAGCGCCTGGTGGAACCGCGCCGGCTCTTCCATTTGCGGCGCGTGCCCCAGGTTGGGGAATTCCACCAGGGTCGACTGCGGGATCAGTCCGGCGACCTGTTTGCCTAGCACCTCGTAACGGCCCAGCCTGGCCTTCACGGCAGGCGGAGCAATGTCACTGCCGATGGCGGTGGTGTCGGAGGTCCCGATCAACAGCAGCGTGGGGACCTTCAGGTCCTTGAACTCGTAATAGACCGGCTGGGTGAAGATCATGTCGTAGATCAGCGCCGAATTCCACGCTACTTGTGTATGTCCCGGGCCCTTGTTCAAGCCGGCGAGCATGTCGACCCAACGCTCGAACTCCGGTTTCCAGCGCCCGCCGTAATAGGTGTTGCGCTCGTAGTTGCGAATGCCCTCGGCGTTGAGTTTCAGCTCGCGCTCGTACCATTGGTCCACGGTGCGGTAAGGCACGCCAAGGGCTTTCCAGTCCTCGAGGCCGATGGGGTTGACCATCGCCAGGCGTTCGACCTGGTCGGGGAACTGCAAGGCATAGCGGGTGGCAAGCATGCCACCGGTGGAGTGGCCCAGCACGATGGCCTTCTGTACGCCGAGAGCCTTGAGCAGGGCCTGGGTGTTGATCGCCAACTGCTGGAAGCTGTACTGGTAATGGTCCGGCTTGCTCGACGTGCAAAAACCGATCTGGTCCGGGGCGATGACCCGGTAACCGGCGTCACTGAGCGCCTTGATCGAATCGCCCCAGGTGGCGGCGCAGAAATTCTTGCCATGCATCAGCACCACCGTCCGGCCGTTGGCCTTGCCTTGGGCGGGCACGTCCATATAGCCCATCTGCAGCGATTTACCCTGGGACTGCAAGGCAAAATGCTTGAGCGTATAGGGGTACTCGAAACCCTCAAGCTGCGGGCCATAGGCCGGGCCTTCAGGTGGGTTCGCGGCCTGGGCGAGCATTGGCAAGGCGGCGGTGAGGAACAGGCTGGGCAGCCAGTGGGCGGTCAAACGCGACATGAGCAATCTCCTTGAGGCAACCGGCCGATCCTGGAACGGCTCGATTATGGCGACATTAACCACAGGCAACCCAAGCGCAGGAACGTTCAACCCATCCAGCCGAGGGTCGCCCAGGTGAGCACGCCATAACGCAGGCCTTTGGCGAGCGTCACGATCAACAGGAAGCGCCGCCAGGGTTCACCCATCACGCCGGCGACCAATGTCAGCGGATCGCCGATGATGGGCAGCCAACTGAGCAGCAGCGACCAGTAGCCATAGCGCTGGTAGTGCCGACGGGCCTTGTCCAGAAGGGACGGGCTGACCGGAAACCAGCGGCGATCCTTGAACTGTTCCAGGCGTGTGCCCAGCCACCAGTTCACCAGCGAACCGAGGACGTTGCCCAAGGTTGCCACCGCCAGCAGCAGCCAGATGGCGTAACGTTCGCTGAGTAGCAGGCCCACCAGCAGGGCCTCGGATTGCAACGGCAGCAGGGTCGCCGCGCCAAACGCTGCAAAGAACAGCCCGATATACGCTTCGCCCATCAATGGGCCGGATAGTCCGCCACCACGGTTTGCGTCCCGTCTTTTTTCAGCCCGATCACTTGGTAGGCATCGCTCATGCCGTCCATCTCCATGCCCGGCGAGCCCATCGGCATGCCGGGCGCGGCCACGCCAAGCAGGTCGTCGCGTTTGCTCAATGCCAGCACCTGCTCGGCAGGAACGTGGCCTTCGACGAATTTGCCGTTGATTTCGGCGGTGTGGCAGGAACGCAGGTTGGGCGCGACGCCAAGGCGTTGCTTGACCGCGCTCATGTCGGCCTCGACATGGTCGTTGACCTTGAAACCGTTCTCCTGCAAGTGGGATATCCACTTCTTGCAGCAACCGCAATTGGCATCGCGGTGCACATCGATGGTCGCCGGTTCGGCGGCCTGGGCCAGGGCGGAAATGAGCAAGGTACTCAAGGCGAGCAGATGCAGGGGATGGGCCATGGGAGTGGTCTCGTAGCGAACAGTTTGGAAGGAGGATAACAGACTAGCGGCGAGCGGCTGACACGAGGCTGAGGCGCGGATTACAGATTTGTCAGCTTCGCGAAAGCAGGTGGCCCGGGGAGGGGGCGCCGGTGCCTTTTGTGGGAGCGAGCTTGCTCGCGATGGCGGAGGGTCAGCTACGATAATGCTGGTTATGCCGCCGCTATCGCGAGCAAGCTCGCTCCCACAGTTATTGGTGAATGCCTCTTAGCGAACCTTGAACCGCCCCATGATCGCATTTACCCGGCTGTTGGCTTCCAGCAGCTGGCGGGTGTTGTTCTGGCTGGCCAGGCCGCTTTCCACCAGTTCCTCGACCATATGGCGGATCTGCACCATGCTGCGGTTGATTTCCTCGGTCACTGCGCTCTGCTGTTCGGCTGCGGTGGCGATCTGGGTGCTCAGGCTGTTGATCTGGCTGACGGAGCCGGCCATTTCATCCAGGCCCGAGTTGACCCGGGACGTGGCGTCGGCCGCCGACTGGCAACTGGCCTGGGTGTTTTCCATGGCCGCGACCGACGAGGTTACGCCCTGGGTCAGGCGGGTCAGCATTTCATTGATTTCCGAGGTGCTGGCCTGGGTGCGGGCGGCGAGGGCGCGGACTTCGTCGGCGACTACCGCGAAGCCACGGCCCTGCTCGCCGGCCCGGGCCGCTTCGATGGCGGCATTGAGGGCCAACAGGTTGGTCTGCCCGGCGATGGCGCCGATCACGCCGAGAATCTCGGTGATGCGTTGCGCGTCCTGCTGCATGTCTTCGACTTTGCGCGTGGCGCTGGCGACTTCATCGATCAGCGCCACGACGCTGTTGGACGCTTCACCGACCACGACCCGCGAACGATCGGCATGCTCATTGGCGCGCTGGGTGAATGCTGCCGTCTCGGCGGCGTTTTGCGCCACGCTTTCAGCGGTGGAGCTCATCTCGGTGATGGCTGTCACGGTCTGGTCGGTTTCCGAGGCGTGGCGCATCAGGATTTCGCTGGTATGGGCCGAACTCCGCTGCAGGCTGTCCAGGCCCGAGGCCATGGCGCCGGTGGCCTGTGTGACTTCGCCGATCATGTCTTGCAGATAGGCGATGAACCGGTTGACCGAATGGCCAATGGCGCCCAGTTCGTCTTCGGCACGGATGGTGATGCGTCGGGTCAGGTCGGCATCACCAGTGGACAGCGCGTCGATATTGCCTTTGAGGACCTTCATGCGGTGGGTCAGTTGGCGGATGGCGTACAACTGCATCAGCACCAACAGGATCACCAGCGGAATCTGCAGCAGGCTCAGCGTGCTCAACACGTCGTCACGCTGGGCGGTGATCAGGCGGGTCGGCAGGGCAGTGGCGAGGAACCATGGGGAGCCTTCGATGGGGCGCATGAAAAACGTGCTGGCCTCACCCTTGTTGTCGAACTCGAGCCGTTGCAACGGCTGGTCACGGTTGGCCAGGCCTGCCTTGACCTGAGCGGCGAACGGCGAGGTAGCCGCCAGCTCGCTGATGTTCTTCAGCACGATCGGCCCGCTGATACGCGAGCTGTTGCTGATGATCTTGCCGTCGGCTTCGACGATCAGCATTTCGGCGCTCAGTTCCGCTTCCTTGCGCGCGATCAGATCGTTGAAAAAGCCCAGGGTCACGTCAATGGTTGAAACGCCGTAAGGCGCGCCGTTCTTCTGGATCGCCATGGCGCAGTTGGTCCGCGGCTCGGCGCTGGCGTCGTCCTTGTAGGCAGCGGCCCAGGCGCATTTGCCGGGAGGGGTGGCCATGCCGCCCTTGTGCCACGGCTGTTCGAAATAGTTCGGCGCAGCGTCGCTGTTCCAGAAGGTATTGACCGCCAGTTTGCCGGATGCGTCGCGGTGCCAGAACGTGCTGAACTTGCTGCGACCCTCGGCGCGCTGGTTGGGCAGTGGCCAGATCCCGCCGCCGAACACCTTCAATTCGCCGTATTGATCCACCAGGCCAGGCAATACCTTGTCGATGGCGTCGCTGTCGAGCAGCGGGATGGTCTGGGTGATGCTCCGCTGCTGCGCCTGCACCTTGTTCAGCTCGCCCTGGATCTGTTCCGCGACCTCTTCGATGCGGTTCAGCGCTACTTGTTCCTCGGTCTGGCGCAGCTTTGGCGCGACCAGATAGCTGATACCGACCACCGTCAGGATGGACAGCACCAGGATGAACAGAACCAGGAACAGCGTATAGCGGGCTTGAATGGTGCGGAATGCGGGCATGTAGAGATTCCTTGCACGATGGCGGCTTTCTAGAGACAAGTGGAACGGACGTACTTGTCTTTATCGGCCTATCGCCAGCGGTCTTGAACTCCATGGCGCACTTTGTTGGTTCAGGACCCGTCGTAACTGCGCCAAAAACGCTCCGACGGCTGTACCATGGGCATCCGTTTGCGGCCTCGTCATCGCACCGGGCAAGAGCCTGGCAGGCGCGCGGAAACAGCACGAATACATTCAGGAAATTGGCAAATGACTCATTCGCAACGTTTGAAATACTCGATCCTGGTGGTCCTCGTTGTCCTGGCAATCATGCTCGGGCTGTCATGGATGCAAGGCAAAGGCATGATCAGCGAGCAGCTGTTTCAATACATTGCTATTGCCGTGGCGGTCATCGTGGTGGTGATTAACGGCGTGATGAGGCGCAAGGTCAAGCCTTGAGCCCCGGCTACTGCTTGGCGTTGAGCACGGCCACCGCACTCGGGTGCAAGCTGTAGCTTTTATCCGGATGGAGGCTGACGACCCCCTCGCTGCACAGGCGCTTGAGCACCTCGCGCACACTGAGGAAGGACAACGGAATGTCCAGCCCCAGCAACTGGCTATGCACGCCCCGCACCCCCAGTTGCCGATTCTCTTCGGCGGCCTTGAGCAGCGCATCGATCACCTTCAGGCGGATCAGGCTCGTTCGCAGCCCGTAGCTCTTGAGCAGGCGCCTGATGTGCTCATTGCCGCCGCGTTCCGTTGGTTTGGCGAAGACGTTGTTGGTGGTGCTCATTGACACACGTGCCGATCCTGGCTTGCCCTCCATGGGCATTGGTGCGTTATGCATGTAAAGACTCCTTAACAGCCTGATCAGAAAAGGTCATGAAATGCTCTCCTCTATAAGACGAACGAGTAGGGCGAATCATGAAGGGGGCGATGTGAAAAAAATGCCTGGAAATCAGCAAAGCCCCGCAGCCAGGCGGCTGTCTGCGGTTAAATTTTTTTCATCCGGTTCGTTCCCAAGGGAGGCGTATTGGTTTTCGATCAGGAGTGAGCGTGAGAATGTCCGGGCAGTTATCGAGGTTTTGCCTTGCGGGTGCGTTGCTGGGGATGGCCCTGGGTGTCAGTACCGTTGTCAGCGCGCGAGGAGAGGTGGAGCAGGCCACCGCCGAGATTCGCCGCACCAGTTTTGGCGTGCCGCACATACGCGCCCAGGATGAGCGTGGATTGGGCTACGGCATCGGGTACGCGTATGCCCAGGATAATCTTTGCCTGCTGGCCAATGAGATCGTGACGGTCAACGGCCAGCGCTCGCGTTACTTCGGCCCCGAACAGGTCACCCTGGAGCAGCGGTCCAACCGGGCCAGCGACCTGTTCTTCAGCTGGCTCAACACGCCTCAGGCCGTATCCGGTTTCTGGCAGGCCCAGACGCCCCAAGTGCAGCAACTGGTCGAAGGCTACGTGGCCGGTTACAACCGCGCACTGGCCGAGCGCAAGGCGCAGGGCTTGCCCGCACAGTGCGCCAGCGAGTGGGTGCGGCCAATCACGGCGCTGGACCTGGTCAAACTGACCCGGCGCCTGTTGGTGGAAGGTGGCGTCGGCCAGTTCGCCGAGGCCGTGGCGGGCGCGCAGCCGCCCAAGGCGACCACACAGGCCGACACCTCGATGTCCGGCTTCGAGGTCGCCGCGACCCGCCAGCAGCGCTTCGCCCTCGACCGCGGCAGCAATGCCGTGGCAATCGGCAGCGAACGTTCGTTCAACGGTCGCGGCATGTTACTCGCCAATCCCCATTTCCCCTGGGTGGGCGGCATGCGCTTTTATCAGATGCACCTGACCATTCCCGGCAAGCTGGATGTCATGGGCGCCGCGTTGCCCGGCTTGCCGATGATCAATATCGGTTTCAGCCAGCACCTGGCCTGGACCCATACCGTCGACACCTCCAAGCATTTCACCCTGTACCGCTTGCAGCTCGACCCGAAGGACCCGACCCGCTATCTGCTGGACGGCAAGTCAGTGCCGATGAGCCAACAGGTGGTCACGGTGGACGTCAAGCAGGCCGGCGGGCAGGTCAAGCCGGTTTCGCGGGTGGTGTACGGCTCGCAATTCGGGCCGGTTGTGCAATGGCCTGGCAAGCTGGACTGGGACAACCGCTTCGCCTACAGCCTGCGGGACGCGAACCTGGAGAACGATCGCGTGCTGGCGCAGTGGTACGCCATGAATCAGGCCGTCACGCTCAAGGATCTGCAGGCGTCGGTCCAGCGGATCCACGGAATTCCCTGGGTCAATACCCTGGCGGTGGACGATCAGGGACAAAGTCTCTACATGAACGTTTCGGTGGTGCCCAACGTTGACGCGGCCAAGCTGGCGCGGTGCAGTGATCCGAGGGCCGGGCTGAAACTGATCGTGCTGGATGGCTCGCGCAGCGAATGCAACTGGAGCGTGGACCCCAAGGCCGCGCAAAAGGGCATCTATGCCGCCGACAAACTGCCGCAGTTGTCGCGTCGTGATTACGTGCAGAACTCCAACGATTCGGCCTGGATGGTCAATCCCGCTCAGCCCTTGTCCGGTTATTCACCACTGATCAGCCAGCAGGACCAGCCGCTGGGGTTGCGCGCACGTTTCGCGCTGGATCGACTGGGCCAGTTGGGCAAAGACGGGCCGGTGCAAATGGATGAACTGCAGCGCATGGTCATGGACGACCAGGTTTACCTGGCGGACCAATTGATGCCGGACCTGTTGGCCTTCTGCGCCGGGGACCTGAAGGCTGATGCCGCCGCTCTGACTGAAGTATGCACCCGCCTGAAGGCCTGGGATCGCACGGCGAGCCTGGACAGCGGCGTCGGCTTCGTGCATTTCCAGCAGATCATGAAGACGCTGCAAGCCGTGCCTGATACCTGGCGCGTCGCGTTCGATCCGAAAGATCCGCAACACACTCCGCGGGGCCTGGCAATCGAGCGGCCTGCGGTGGCCGAGGCGCTGCGCCAGGCCATGCTGGCTTCACGGGAGTCGGTGAAATCGGCAGGGCTGGCAGCGGACAGCCGCTGGCGGGACATCCAGGTTGCCAGCCAGGGCGGTCGGCAGACGCCGATCCACGGCGGCCCGGCGGAGCTGGGAATCTATAACGCGATCCAGAGTGTGCCGGGGGCGAACGGCAAGCGGGAAGTGGTCAGCGGCACCAGCTATCTGCAAGTGGTGACATTCGATGGCAGCGGCCCGCAGGCCCAGGGACTGCTGGCGTTTTCCATTTCCAGTGACCCGGCCTCGCCTTACTCGGCGGACCAGACCCAGGCATTCTCGAAGCGGCAGTGGAGCACGCTGCCCTTTACCGAGCAGCAGATCAAGGCCGATCCGAACTACCAGGCCAAGGTCATCCGCGAGCGTGATGAGGCGGGCAGGGTCGCGACGCAGTAAGGCAGCTTTGTCGTGAAGAAAAGCCGCGACCCGAATGGGCGCGGCTTTTTTAATGTTTGGCCGGACGATGACCGATGGAATTGAGGACCAGGTTGCCGTCCTGGTTCTGGGTCAGATAGATCGGCAGGACCTTGGGCAGCGAGGGCACGAGGTTCTTCACTTCGTTGAGGTTGTAGATGCCGCCGACACGCAGGGTGCCGGTAGCATGGTCGGCGAGCATGACGGGACGTTCGAGGTAGCGATTGATCAATGGCAATGCGTCGGAAAGGGCCAGGTCATTCAGCACCAGCTTGCCGTTGCGCCAGGCCAGGGAGCTGTCGCCGGGTTCGATCTCGCGTACCTGCGGCTGGTAGTCGCCCGCCTTGTAGCTTGCCTGCATTCCCGGTGACAGTTGCGAGCCGCCCGCAGTGGCGTTCATGTTGCTGGTCACCCATACCGAGCCTTCCACCAATGTGACCCGAACCTGGTCCTGATACATCCACACGTTGAAACGGGTGCCTGTCACACGCACCTGGCCCTGGCCCGCCCGAACGACGAAAGGATGCCGGGTGTCGTGACTCACATCGAAGAACGCCTCGCCTTTTTTCAGCGTGGCCCGACGCTCATGCTTGTAGTTGGCGAACACCAGTTCGCTGCCAAGGTTGAGCTCCACCTGGCTGCCATCGCCCAGCGTGACATGACGTACGCTCGCGCCGGCTTCCAGGCGCTGGTACGAGTCAGGTAGCCACCCCATGTTCCAACCGGTAATCGCGGCCAAGGGCAAGCCTAGCGCGATCACCGCGGCGGCGACAGCCAGACGGCTCCAGCGCGGCCGTGGCCGCCGGGCTGGCAGGGTCGGCGCGGATTCGACACGCGGCAGATGCTCGGCCACGCCCCAGATTTCCAGCATGGCCTGGTATTCGAAAGCGTGCAGAGGGTCGGCGTCATGCCATTGCTTGAACGCCAATCGGTCGGCATCGGTGCAGTCATCAGCGTGCAAACGCATGCACCAATGCGCGGCCGCATCGCTGATGGCGTCGTATTCGGCTTCCGAGAGTATTCGTTCGGTCATTGGCTGTTCCTGGTTTGCCGCATTCTAACCTTCGACGGCAGCTGCCGAGAACAACCGACATGGCGATTAAGCATCAAATACCCTTGTTGTTCATGTGATAAAGCCGGGCGTTGCCCCGTATGGCCGTACCGTCGCACAAACGGCGTGAAAAAAAGATCAAACGCGTTCCAGCGATGATGCTATGGCGTAGCCACCGGAGGCGGATCCAATTGTCGCCCCAGCTCACAAATGAGCAGCGCTATAGAGTCGGCATTTTTAAACATGACGTCGATCCGTCGATCCGCTGAGTTCAGGTCCAGGAATGCGTCGCGGGCTAGCTCCAGATTTGCGGTGCTGGTGATTTGCAGGATTTTTCTGACGGTATCTTTGTGCTTGGGCAGGAGGTCGAGGCTCTTGAATGAGTGGGTTGCACGGTCCCAATCCGTGAACAGGCGTGCGCGCGGCGTGGTCCACGAAAAACCGTTGAGTTGCAGGTCCTTTTGTTCATCGGCTTTTTTTTGTGCCAGTTGAGTCACTGTTGAAATGAGGTCGTGGAATGGTAAGTAGGCGCCCAGGTAGACGATATCCAGTGTGTCGCACAGCAGATGGGACAGTTCATGAATGAAGGTTGAGCCTTGGGCGTGCGCGTCGACATTGAACGTATTGGGCACGGCGCTCTTGTACCAATGCGGCACCATGTTGAAAAACTCCTGGGTGAGATAAATCTTGCCGCCCTTGCCGCCCTTGCCGGCCTCGAATACGAAGGCACTCGCATCGTAGTCGGCGCTTTTGGCGATGCCGATAACGATGCGACTGCCGTTCCGCTGCAGCCACAACGGATCAGCCAAGGTCTGGCAAATCGGGGCGACGGCAGTGTGTATTTTTTCTACAAGGCGCGCGTCTATCGCCCTGACGCCGAGAAAAATCTTCAGAAAGATGTCCAGTCGGGACCCGGCAGGCACGCCGCCTTTGACCTGCTCAAGATTTTGCAGCGCGTTGCGGGAGTAATGCCGTGCCGTTTCGAGGGCTTGCTCGATCATGTTCGCGCGGTAGGGAAATATCCGGCGTATCTGCTTCATACCCCGTGCTTCAATATTGATGACTTCCTTCGCGTTGAAGTCGCTATGCATATCGGTCAAGGTTGACATCACTTTTCCGTAGCGAATGTGCCGCGAGTCTGGATCGATCAACCACTGCCCGGACTCAGACGAGCGCTTGAGCATCGGCCCCTCGGCGTGGTCATGGGTGATGCGCCAGTCATGGGCAGCTTTTGCTACCTGAAAGACTTTGCCGAACACCGGTGCGTAGTGCTTGCCGGACGCCAGGGCTTCGTAGGTTCCATCGAACGGGTGTTTCTTGAGGTCGGCCAGGCTGACCTTGAGGGCTTCGAATGGCTGCAGGTCTGTACGCGCTGCGCTGGTCAGGTGCTGCCAGTGAGATGCTTTTACCGCGGGGCGAGGCAGGGCGGCGGGACCCACCGGATCGAGCAGGCCGAAGGTATCGTCCCGATTGAGCCAGCCCAGGGAGACCATTTCCGCTGCGCCACAGATGAAATCATGCAAGCCTGCCCCCCAGTTGCCCTGCTGGAAATCCTCGGAAGACGCCTTGAAATCCTCATAGGCGTCTTTAAGAGTCTCGATCAACGCCAGTTTGCCAGGCAGTTCCCGGCCAAGGGCCTTGATGCCGGTACTGAACAAATGCACCACGGTTTGCCAGTCGAACTGGCGCGTGCCATCGGTGTGGGTTTTCAGCATGCCTGCCAGTAATGAGGTGTTGTCGTTGAACAACGTACCGAGCAGGTTGGCAATCGGGTTCGAAGCCAGGGTTATCTCCGAGCGTTTTCCTGCCGTGGACGCGAACAGATTTCGGAACGTGGCTTGCTGGCTTTCGGGGAGCCGGTGAATCAGCATGTCTTGAAGCACCCCTGGCGCATTCAATGCAGCGATGACCTTCGTTTCGTTCTCGAACTCGGTGAAAACATTCCCTTCGTGGTAAGGGGAATACAGGATATGCGGGGCTTTTGCATCGACACTCGACCCGATCAGATAGAGCCCGGTAGCCTTGACGGCTTCGGCGCCTTGCGTCTTGATCAGTTCCATCGGGCGGATGATTGCCTCGGCCCCGTCTGCTTCCAGCCGGGCGATGCTGTCCGGCATATCGAACACTTGGCTGATCAAGCTGAAGGCAAACGGAGAGAGATTCTGTTGCAAATATCTGGCGTGGGCGTGTTGCAGCAGTTGCCAGGGTAGTTGTTGATAAAATCGACTTTTCCTTTGCTCTATGCCCTCGGCGCTGTCGGACAGCTTGTCCAGCACATGCGCCCTGTAGCGGGTTGACGTACCCAACGACAGCAACATTTGCCTGAGAGCGGCTTCGTTCAAGTGGTCGGGTAGTTTTTGCGAGAGCATCGACGAAATCGTGAAGCCGGGTCGCTGGCGACTGTCGAGATGATTCAGGGCGAAATCGGTCAGGCTGCTTGCCGGGCCTGCCAGCGCAAGATGGGGCGAAATCAGCAGTGTGGCGGGGTCAAGGCCCGTATCGGGAAAACGTGTTTCCAACAGCGCCTTCAAGGTTCTGTCGACGTAGTTACGTAGAGGTTCTATGCCGTCCAGGTAGTCTTTGTCCTCGGTTACGCTGTTTCGATATTGTTCAAGCAGTTCGATGTGCTGTCGTTGATCCTCGAGCGAGGCGGCACCCAACCAGGCGGGAAGCTTTTGCTGGAACCAGTAGGCATGGGCGATGCGCTCGGCAACTGGCAGGTTGGTAGCGGCGCCCTTGTCCAACAGTGCTTTCAGGCTTTCGAGCATTGCCGGTTCGGTCAGTCGCCAGTCACCTATCTGTAATGCACGCAAATACGCGTGTTCGGCCGCAAAGTGTTCGCTGAACGAAGTCATCCGATTCATCAGCACATTGCCTTCGATCAGTTCAAATGCCTCGAGCTGGTAGCGGGCATGGGGATTCCGTTGCGCGGGCGTGAGATTGGTCAGCACATCGAAACGCGACCGGGAGTTGGACAGGTATTGATTCAACTGTTGGCTGGCAAGGGCGACGGATGGAAAAACCTTGAGTCCGCAAGTGGGGATCCACAGGATTGCCATGCCGGAAAAAGGCGTATCCAGCCCGCCACGCTCGGTCAGCAGGAAGCAACTGGCCGGAGAAACGACGGTCGTGGCGCCTTCCGTTGTGCAGGTCAACTTCAGCGAATATACGTCCGGGCGGAAACCTTTGACGCTGGGGCGTTGTTCGCGGTCGGGGTAGTTTGCGTCGAAGGCAAACACGCTGTTGATGAGCTTGTGGGCGTCGGTCGACAGCGTCCCGTTGAGCTGCCGCAGCTCAGCCTCCTCCCGGATGCCCAGGGAAAAAGTGCTGCATAGCTTGGGAAGCAGTTTCCTCAGCTCGCTGTCGAGGAGCTCCGATTCGCTTGAATGGGGTAACTCTGTGAACTCGCTATCGAAAGCTTTTTGCACGCTGTCATAGGTCTTGAGCTTTCTGTGCAGCACATCGGCGATGAAATTGGAGGGGCGCAGGTTTCCATAAAACGCAGCGCGCGCGCCCCAGTGTCCGTCGACCTTCTGGTCGAGCAGGCCGCTGTCGATCAGGGTGCGTATATCGAGCGCCTTGTCCAACAGCGCATGGATATCGACCTCGCCCTGGCGGGACATTTCCAGTGCGAAATGAATATTGTCCAGCTGTTTGGAAATGATCGCCTGGCCCAGGGACTCGGCTACGGGCAAGCTCACCTCCTTGCCGGAGACCTGCGGAGCGTCGAAGCGCAGAAGACGGTTGCGTTCCTCAAGGCTCAGCAGTCCATAAAGGGCGTCCATTTGCGGGGCCGCGGTGGGCGGGCCCAGCAACGTATCCCTGAAGTCCAGATGATGGTCAACTTGCTGAATGCCTTTGCCAGGGGTGTAAAGGTAGTGCCCATTCGCGCTGATCATCAACGAGCCCGCCAGTTCGACGCTATGGGTTTCATGTTCCCAGAGGCGAATCGTTTCGATGAACATCAGCCTCTCGTCGTGGCGAGATGGCCGGAACAGACGATGCAGCTCGCTGCTTTGTGCTTCTGTCAGTTGGCCTTTTTCGCGTTCGATAACGATCGCTGACCGTAGCTTGTCGTCGATGACACGGGACAGAAACTGTCGCCGTGAAATGTTCAGGGGACTCGCAGCGTCCCAGTAGGCCTCGAGACGATCAGTGAGGTGGCGCACCAGATTCCTTGCGGTGAGCTTTACCATGGTTTGCCAGTGCAAGGCGTTTGCGGGCGATTCCTCGGTGGAGGGGTGAGTGAAAGCCGCCTCGTATCCGTCAGGCCAGCCTTGATGATGGAAGTAGATCAGCACTGCATCACTCAGTGGCATGTTCCGGGTCCACTGCTGTAACGGGACGTCCGCGCCCTTGATGAGACTGAGCGAGACGCGTGCCTGCTTATCATCGAAGTTGTCCAACAGCTCCTGCAATATCTGGTCAAGCATCGCTGCCAACGACGGAACCTGGAGCAACTCATGCACCATTGCCTGGGCGTTGAGTTCCTGGGCATTGCTGATCGATGCCAATCGTGTCTCGAGCGGATCTCCGTAGACAGTTCGGCGGGTTTTCTGAAAGGATGCGCCATAGAGTTCGTTGCGCTGGGAGAGCGAAAGGAGGCAAAACAGCTCATCCCGTTCCAGCGGTGTCGCCAGCATTTCATCAAGCCTGTGCTCGAGGGTCTCCGGGCTATCGAACTTTGCGATGCCGCCGTACGGTGTATAGAGGAACGCAGGGTGATCGCCCTGCGCGCTGAGCACCAGGCAACCGGCGAGCGGGATAAAGGGTTTGCCCTGGACATCCAGGGTAATTGTTTCGATCGTCATTGCGGGTGATTGCTCGCCGCGTTGCGTGTAGTTGGGCAGGGCAGCGTGATGCAGCCAGTCAAGATCTGCCTGGGTCAACCCGTGGGGCGCGGTCAATTCATTCAGGCGCCGGGCTTTGAATATTTCAGGGAATAGCAGGGGCGGGTTTGCACTAGTCATCGTTGCTTCTCGATCAGGCGCCTCAAGGCGATACGGCCATCAGTGAGGGGCCAGAGTAGGCAACGAGGAACGGGCGAAGGTGGTACATAGTTACCGCACGCAAGCTGCAGGCCTGCCGGACCATGGCGCGGGCGTTGCACGGTTGACATGGCGGCCGTGAAGCGGTAATCAGCGAGCTCGCCTCTTCACGCTGTTGCTACCTCCAATAATCATTCTGGAGCTTCAGATGCCCGCGCTACCCGATCCTGCCGGTCCTTGCACATTGTCCTATGAAGCGTTGGTGAGCTTGCTGGAGCAGATTTTCCTGCGTCATGGCACCTCGATCGATGTCGCCCGCACCCTGGCCGAGAACTGCGCCGGCGCCGAACGCGATGGCGCCCACAGCCATGGGGTGTTTCGCATGCCCGGGTATGTTTCGACGTTGAACAGCGGCTGGGTCAACGGCCAGGCCGTGCCGATCGTCGAGGACGTTGCGTCCGGATTCGTTCGGGTCGACGCTTGCAACGGCTTTGCCCAGCCTGCCCTGGCCGCCGCCCGCCCATTGCTGGTGGCCAAGGCTCGCAGCGCCGGCATTGCGGTGCTGGCGATACGCAACTCTCATCACTTCGCGGCGCTGTGGCCGGATGTCGAGCCGTTCGCCTATGAAGGCCTGGTGGCCTTGAGCGTGGTCAACAGCATGACCTGTGTGGTGCCACATGGCGCGGATCGGCCGCTGTTCGGCACCAATCCCATTGCTTTCGCCGCCCCACGCAACGGCGGCGAGCCGATTGTTTTCGACCTCGCTACCAGCGCCATCGCCCATGGCGACGTGCAGATTGCCGCGCGCAAAGGTGAGCGATTGCCTCCCGGAATGGGGGTGGACAGCCTCGGTCAGCCGACCTGTGATCCGAAGGCGATTCTGGAGGGCGGCGCGCTACTGCCGTTTGGCGGTCACAAGGGGTCGGCCTTGTCGATGATGGTGGAACTGCTGGCGGCCGCACTGACGGGGGGCAACTTTTCGTTCGAGTTCGACTGGCACAACCATCCCGGAGCCAAGACTCCCTGGACCGGACAGTTGTTGATCGTGATCGATCCGAGCAAGGCCGCTGGCCAGGATTTCGCTTCACGCAGCGAAGAATTGGTCAGGCAGATGCACGGTGTCGGATTGCGTCGGTTGCCAGGGGATCGCCGACACCGTGAGCGCAGCAAGTCCAGCGAACAAGGGATTGTGCTGGACGAGCAGACATTGGGCCAACTGCGCGAGTTGGCGGGGCTATAGGCTTTTTTGGCTGGGGCTTAACGGCGTCCCAGCAACAAGCCCACCACGAGCCCGAAACCCGCGGAAATCGCTACGGTCTGCCAGGGATGGCCGCCGATGTAAGCCTGCGTGGCATCAACCATCGGGCGCGTGCGTTCCCGAGCGCTGGCGACCGAATCCAGGGCTTGCCGCAGTTTCTGTGAAATCTGTTCGCGCAGGTTCTCCGCGTCCTCGCCAACCAGGGCGGCACCGCTCTTGAGCAGCTTCTCCGACTCTTCGATCAATGCTTTCAGTTCGCTGAAGGCTTGATCCTTGATTTGCTCTCCGTTCGCTTGCGCGGCACTTGTGCGAGCCATTGAAGTACTCCTTGAGGTTGATGGCAGTGAACAATGGAGTGTTGCGCTTGGGCAAAAGTTGCAGCAGTCGGCATGGCCCAGGGCCGCTGGCAAAAATCATGGTTAAGACGTTTCTGTGCAAGGTGTAAGATGGCGCCTATTTACGCAACAGGAAATTCCCCATGAGTTTCAATCTGGCTGACAAGCCCCTGGCCGAGCGTGCGGCGCTGGAAGATGAAAAATCCCGACTTTTCGAGCTGTGGCAAAACAATCTGGGCAAGGCCAAGGGTGACGCTGCGCGGTTGTTTGGCGAACGCTCCAAGCGCAAGGGCAAATGGGCCGAGTGGGTGCGCGCCGAGCTGGACGGCATGTCGCCTCCGGAGTACGCCAACATGGTGCGCAGCGAGGTCAATCGACTGATGGCCGCGAACAAATAACCTCAGCTGAAGGTCGCGACGATGGCCTCGCGCACTTTGTCCACCGCGGGATCGCGCTGCGCATGGGTCCGCCAGCCCAACTCGATCGGGTAGCGCGGCAACGCCAGCGGGCAGGGCAGCAACGACAGGCCGCTGAGCGCCGCGATGGCCTTGGCGGCATGCTCCGGAATGGTCGCCACGGCCTGGCTGCCCTTGAGCAGGAACGGCAGCGCGGCGAAGTGGGTGGTCGAGGCGCTCACTCGTCGGCGCAGGCCGAGCCCGGCCAGTCCTTCATCGGTAATGCCGATGAAACCGCCGGATGAGACCAGCAGATGCTCGCGCGCCACGAACGCCTCCAGGCTCAGGCCCTGCTGATCGTCCGTCAGGTTGGCAGGGTCCACCAGGCAGGCGTAGCCGCCTTCGCCGAGGACCTGGCGACTGAGCAGCCGCTCGGTAAATCCCCCCGCTGTAATCGCTACGTCCAGGCTGCGCTCCATCAAGGCCCGGCCGACGATCTGGCTGTGGGTCTGGCGAAAGATCAAGCGCAGCCCCGGCGCTCGTCGCGCAACTTCCTCGATCAATCGCCGGCCATAGGCAATTTCAAAATCATCCGACAACCCGACGATGACTGAGCGGCCCTCGTAGTGGCTGGCGCCCGGATCGATCATCGCCAGGCTCTGGCGGCATTTGTCCAACGCTTCGCTGATCACCGGTTTCAGTTGGTTGGCCCGCAATGTCGGCGCCAGGCCGCGGCCGGTGCGCACGAACAATTGATCGTCGTACACGCTTCGCAGCCTTCGCAGCGCGGCGCTGATGGCCGATTGAGTGACGCCCAGGCGCAGGGCGGCGCGGCTTGCACTGGATTCGTCGTGCAGGGCTTCGAAGGTCTTCAGCAGGTTCAGGTCTACATCGGCGATATTCATTTGCTTCATATCTTTTAGCAGCGGACAGGGCTTTATTCATGATCCGTCGGCGCCTGAGAATCAGCAACACTTGAGATCACGGAGTTGAAGACCATGCCCAAATCCATTGTGGCTGCCTTGCAGATCGGCTCGCTGCCAGGCGGCAAAGGCGAAACCCTCGCGCAGATTCTTTCCTACGAAGATGCCATTCGTGAGGCCGGTGCACGCCTGGTGGTCATGCCCGAGGCGCTGCTGGGCGGCTATCCCAAGGGCGAGACTTTTGGCACCCAGCTAGGCTATCGGCTACCGGAAGGGCGCGAAGCGTTTGCCCGCTACTTTGCCAACGCCATCGACGTGCCCGGTGCGGAAACCGAGGCGCTGGCGGGTCTTTCGGCGCGAACCGGGGCAAGCCTGGTGCTGGGCGTCATCGAGCGCGCCGGCAATACGCTGTACTGCACCGCGCTGTACTTCGAACCAGACGCCGGCCTCGTCGCAAGGCATCGCAAACTGATGCCCACCGGCACTGAGCGGCTGATCTGGGGCAAGGGCGACGGTTCGACCTTACCGGTGATCGACAGCCAGGTTGGGCGCGTGGGCGCGGCGGTGTGCTGGGAAAACATGATGCCGCTGCTGCGCACCGCGATGTATGCCAAGGGCGTGGACGTCTGGTGCGCGCCGACGGTGGATGAGCGGGAGATGTGGCAGGTGAGCATGCGGCATATCGCTCATGAAGGGCGTTGCTTTGTGGTCAGTGCCTGCCAGGTCCAGGCCTCGCCGGCAGAGCTGGGTATCGAGGTGGCGAACTGGCCGGCGGAGCGGCCGTTGATCGCGGGCGGCAGCGTGATTGTCGGGCCCATGGGCGACGTGCTGGCCGGGCCGTTGAAGGGCTCCGTCGGATTGCTGACCGCTGAAATCGATACCGATGAGCTGGTGCGGGCGCGTTACGACTATGACGTGGTCGGGCACTACGCCCGGCCCGATGTATTCGAGCTGGTGGTGGATGAGCGAGCCAAGCCGGGCGTGCGTTTCATTGCATGATTCACCAGGTGCCTGTGGAATTCGGTAGATCAAGGGTTCCGCGATCGACGAAGCGCAGGGTGCCGAACAAGCCGCCGGCGAGTTTGCCCTTGAGCACGTAGGGCAGGTTGTCCAGGCTCTGGGTCTGGCTCAGGCCGAGGGTCTGGCGGATCACTGAAAACGCCGAGATGCTCACCGGTATGCTCAGGATTCCTTCGGAAAAGCGTGGAATCGAGCCGCTCTGGTCACTGACGCCGGTCGCCAACGTGCGGCCATTGACTTCCAGATCCAATGCCGCACCGCTGTAGTCGATGGCGGTTTCGTTGGGATTCTGCAAGCGCAGTTTCACCGCGAAGCGCATCTCCAGACCCTCGCTGGGCAGTGGCTCGATACCGACCACGTTGATATTCAGCGGGTCGCGGTGCGGGAAGAGGGCGCAGGCGCTCAGGCTGAGCAGCAAGAGGATGAGGGGCAAGCCGAGGATTCTGCGCATGGACGTTCTCGCATGTGGATTATTGGTTACAACCCTATCACCTGGCGACGCATGAATCGCTGTGGCGAGGGAGCTTGCTCCCGCTGGGCTGCGCAGCGGCCCCGTTTTTTTTTGCGGCTGCTACGCAACCGAGCGGGAGCAAGCTCCCTCGCCACAGGGATTGATGTAACGGCGGTTCGGCTGCTGACAGTTTCTGACACCAGCCTCTGCTAATCTGCTTCATCTTTTCCCTGGATCCGCCATCGTGTCGCGAACCACTCGGCTGCTGACTTTGTTGCAAGTCTTGCGGGGCAAGCGCTGCCCGGTTACCGCCGCGACGCTGGCGGCCGAGCTGAAGGTGTCCGAGCGCACGCTTTATCGCGATATAGCCGAACTGACTGCCCTGGGCGCGCCGATCCAGGGCGAGGCGGGCATAGGTTATGTGCTGCGCAGCGGCCTGTTCCTCCCGCCGCTGATGTTCACCGCCGATGAAATCGAGGCCATCGTGCTGGGCTTGCGCTACGTCGACCAGCGTGGCGACGAGGTGCTGGGCAAGGCCGCCGCCGACGCTTTGGCAAAGGTCGAGGCGGTGTTGGCCCCTGGTTTGCGCGATGCCTTGCACAACCCCACGGTATTGCCCGGCCCACCGGGTTACGGTTATCCGCAGAACGCCGTGGAGCTGAATGTCTACCGCCAGGCCATTCGCACTCAAGCCAAGTTGCACATCGATTACGCCGACGTCAACAAGACCCCCAGCCAGCGGTTGATCTGGCCGTTGGCCCTGGGCTTTTTCAATGAGGCGCGGGTGGTGGTGGCCTGGTGCGAACTACGCGGTGCCTATCGGACGTTTCGTACCGACCGGATTGCCTCAGCCAGCGTCCAGGGCGAGCGCTACCCCGGCAGGCGCAGCGACTTGCTGCGAGCTTGGTTGGCGCTGATGAATCTCGATGAGGCGGGGCGTTTTACTCCTGACAAAAACTGACACAGCGCTGTTCTAGGATGGCTCCGGATCGATACAACAAGGAGCCCCTGACATGTCCAATCCCGTCTCTTCCCTGGCCCCGGCCATCGCCGGCTACATCGCTGCCGCGAATGCTCGCGACAGCTCGGCGGTGACGCGTTTCTTCGCCGAGGATGCCAATGTGTTCGATGAAGGCAACCACCGGGTCGGCACCCAGGCCATCGCCCAGTGGATGGAAGATACCGCGCGCCGTTACCAACCGCGGGTCGAAGTCCTCAACGTGCAGCAACGCACCGGAAAGGTGCTGGTCCATAACCTGATCTCCGGAACCTTTCCCGGTAGTCCACTGGAGTTGCGCTACACCTTCCGGCTCGATGAGCAGGGGAAGATCAGTCGGCTGGATATTTCCGCCTGACTTTTGTGGCGAGGGAGCTTGCTCCCGCTCGGTTGCGCAGCGACCGCAAAGCTTGGGGCTGCTACGCAACCCAGCGGGAGCAAGCTCCCTCGCCACGGGATTTGTGGTGAATCATGAAATACTTCTCGGATCCTGCTGCATGGCATACTCCAGACCTTCGCCTTCCGGACCCGGGTCGCATGACTTTCACTTCCCCCTTGAGCGCCTGGCAGCATGCCATCGAACACCACGGCTTCGTCCAGGACGAAGCCCAGGAGCTGGCAATCATGGCATTGGAGCAGTGCCATCAGGCGCTGCACGAAGGCCGCAAGGCAATCAAGGGTGTTTACCTGTGGGGACCGGTCGGGCGGGGCAAGACGTGGCTCATGGATCGCTTTTATGAAAGCCTCGGGGTTCCGGCCCGTCGCCAGCATTTTCATTATTTCATGGCCTGGGTGCATCAGCGCTCGTTCCAGCTCACCGGCACGCCAGATCCGTTGCAGGCCCTGGCTCGGGAGCTGAGCCGAGAGGTGCGGGTGTTGTGCTTCGACGAGTTGTTCGTGACCGACATCGGCGATGCGATCATCCTCGGCCGCCTGTTCCAGGTGATGTTCGAGCTGGGCATGGTAGTGGTCAGCACGTCCAACCTGCCGCCGGATGAGCTGTACGCCAGCGGTCACAACCGTGAGCGCTTCCTGCCGACCATAACGGCCATCAAGCAGTACATGCAGGTCGTGCCGGTGAATGGCTGGCAGGATCATCGCCAGCACCCGGGCGCCTTGCAGCAGCGTTATTGGCTGCGTGACCCGGCCCAGCCTGATCCGTTGGCGGAGGTTTTCGCCCAGTTGAGCGCCGGGCAGAAAACCCGCAACCAGGCGCTTGAGGTCGGCCATCGCCAGATCGTTCCGGTCCAGGCCAGCGATACAGTGCTGTGGAGCCGTTACCCCGATCTTTGCGAGCAACCGTTCTCGGCGCTGGATTTCATGGCGCTGTGCGATCGTTTCAAGGCCATTCTGCTCAGTGACGTACCCTGTCTGAGCGCCGAACAACGCGAAGGGCGTATTGCCCGAGGCACCGAAGACGGGGTCGAGCGGGTCGAGGCCGGTGATCGCGAGCTGCCGCAGCTGTCGATTCATGACGACGGCGTACGGCGTTTCATTGCCCTGGTCGACGAATGTTATGACCGCAAAGTGCCGTTGTACCTGTCGGCCCAGGTGCCGATGGACCAGTTGTACACGCAGGGCTATCTGCAATTCCCGTTTCGCCGTACTCTCAGTCGCCTTCAGGAAATGCAACTGCAACGTTTTGGTCAGCCCGCCTGACCCGACCCTGCCGATGCCAAGCCGTCGGCCTTATCGAAACGAGATGGAAGATCATGGAAGAAGCCAAGGATATCCTTGTACTGCAAGCCAGCTACACCAACCCGGTCCACGCCGAAGCGATCTGCCATGTGCTCAACGGGTATGCCGAGGATCCGATGGGCGGAGGGCACTCGCTGCCGGCCGAGGTGCTGGCCCATCTGCCTGAAGAGCTGGCCAAGCGTTCCCACGCTTTCAGTGTGCTGGCGTTCGTCAATGGCGAGCCGGCGGGGTTGGTCAACTGTTTCGAGGGGTTTTCGACCTTCGCTTGCCGGCCTTTGGTGAATGTCCACGATGTAGCCGTGATGCCGGCGTTTCGTGGGCTTGGCCTGAGCCAGAAGATGCTGCAGAAAGTCGAAGACATCGCCCGCCAGCGCGGGTGCTGCAAGATCACCCTGGAAGTGCTGGAAGGCAACGCCGTGGCCCAGGCCAGTTATGCCAAGTTCGGCTTTGCCGCCGGCATGTTCGACCCGGCCCACGGGCGCATGCTGTTCTGGATCAAGCCCCTCTAAGGGCGTCATGAGGTCCACTTAAGAACTCGTGGCGAGGGAGCAAGCTCCCTCGCCACGGGATTACCTCAAGTCAACCGCATTACTCCAGATGCGGGCTGTGGCTTTTCGACTACTTTTGTACGACCTGGCCCGCGGGGCCCTTGGGCTGCATCAGGCTGAAATCGATCAGCCCCTTGCGCTGGTCCTGGTAGGGGTTGCCGATCAACAGCGGCCGTGACTTGAAGTCATCGCTGACCAGGCTCTTGCTGCGATCGAGCTCATCAAAGCTCAAGCCCGCCATGTCCGCCCAGGTGTGAATCAGGTGCGAGCTGCTGTAGGGCCGCGACAGGTCGCCAGCGAAATTCCAGTCATGGGTTTCGCGCCACTTCGGCGAGGCCCACGCCATGAACGGGATGGTGTACATCGGCGCTGTTGGCTTGGCCTCGTTGCGGCCCAGGGTGCCATGGCCCGGTGAATCGAAGACGTCTTCGCCGTGGTCCGACAGATACAGCAGGAAGCCGTTGGGGTCGCTCTTGGCGTAGTCCTTGATCAGGCTGGACACCACGAAGTCGTTGTACAGCACCGCGTTGTCGTAGCTGTTGTAGGTCGGCACCTGATCGTCACGCACCCCGGCAGGCACGCCTTGGCGGTCGGTGAATTTGTTGAAGGTCGGCGGATACCGATACTGATAACTCATGTGGGTGCCGAGCAGGTGCACCACGATCAGCTTGCGCGGCGCGGTGTCGGCCAAGGCTTTGTTGAAGGGCTCGATCACGTCGCCGTCGTACTGTGCGGCGTTCTGGTTGCGGTTGTTGTTCAGGTAGACCTGCTCATCGGCCTGTTGCGAAAACGTCGTGAGCATGGTGTTGCGCTTGGTCATGGTCTGCTGGTTGGTGATCCAGAACGTCTTGTAGCCGGCCTGTTTCATCATGCTCACCAGCGAGGGCGTGCTGAGATAAAGGTCCGGGTTCTCCTCGTCGGCGAACGTCAGTACCTGCTGCAGGGCCTCGATGGTATAGGGGCGCGGGGTAATGACATTGTCAAAGACCGAGAGCTGGTCCTTGAGCTTGTCCAGCTCCGGCGTGGTTTCTCTCGGATAGCCGTACAGGCTCATGCGCTGGCGGTTGGTCGATTCGCCGATGACCAGCACCAGGGTGGCCGGCTCATTGGCCATAGTGTCCTGAAGGTTGCGCAGGGGCGCAATCTTGCTGGTGCTGTGGAGCATGCCCTGCATGTTTTCCAGCTGTTCGGTGTAGCGGCGGTACGCTACCAGCATCTGCCAGGGCACCGCCGGCTCGACGCGGCTCTCGAACTTCTCGAAGCCCTTGGCCAGGCTGCCAGTGCGCAGGGTCTGCTTGGTCAGCGGGTAGCCGACCACGGCCACCATGATGACCAGCGCTGCCGCCCAGGCCTGGCTGCGTGGCAGGTAGACCGGGCGCAGGCGCGTCCAGAGGAAGTAACCGACCAGGGTATGCGCCAGGAACGCCGGCACCATCCACCAGGCGAAATACTGGGTCATGTATTCGCCAGCTTCGGACACGTTCGACTCGAACATGATGAAGATGACGCTTTGGGAAAATTCCTGCTGGTAAATGAAAAAATAGCCCAGGCTGGCCATGGAGCAAGCCCAGAGCACGATCCCGATGATCGCGGCGAGCAGGCGGGTGCGGGCAGGGAAGAGCAGCAGCGGTGCCAACCACAACGCACTCATCACGAAGGCCTGGCGAAACCCGGCGAACCCGGCGGTGCCGCTCGACAGGATCAGCAGTTGGGTGATGCCGGAAAAATACCAGAAGAACAGAAACAGCCAGCCGAACCCGGCCCAATCGAAACTTTTCGCAGTCGTTTTGCTGCGTTTGAACACACTCATCAAGCGCTCCAGCGTTCACCGACGAGACTGCCGGCACCGGACTGGTGCGCACGGGCCATCGCCGTAACTATTTGTGATTGCAGGATTATTACGGACCAGGTGTGAAAACTTCGTGAGTTTTTCACGATCCGTGCATCCGGAACTGCTGGAGGGCTGGTGGCGAGGGAGCTTGCTCCCGTTCGGTTGCGCAGCGACCGCAATTTTTAGGGGGCGCTGCGCACCCCAGCGGGAGCAAGCTCCCTCGCCACAGGGTCTGTGGTGTTCTTTCGTCGTGACACCGGTTTGCCCGGCGTCACCAAAGTGTCTTGCCCGGAGGACAGGATCAGCGAGCCAAAGCCTGGCCCTGGTGTGAGAGCTGTGCGTGTTGCAACTGCATGCGCAACTGCGTCACTTCATCAAGCAGCAGATCACGCTCTTCCTTCAGCAGGCGTAATTCGTCGCGACGAATGGTCACATAAAGGGTTTGTGGAGGACGTGCGGTAACGACAGGGCCCATTGCTCACCTCGCAAATGGCTACATCAACTAGAGAGATGTCGTCAGTTTCTTGGCGACAATTCTTTATCGGCACCAATTCTGAATACTTTTGCCCGTTGATGGAACTTTTTTATTTTTCATGGTCCGCGTGTCTTCGGCCGGTTTTTGAACGTTATCCTTTGTGATCGGGCGATTTACCCGGAAACTATGCGGCAATGCTCTGGACTAACCTCCACAAGTCACCTTGAGCTAAACCTTTGACACACCTTTATTTGTAGTAGGGAGCATCAGCACATGCAACTCGGGATCATTGGACTGGGCCGCATGGGCGGCAATATTGCGCGGCGCCTGATGCTCAATGGGCACACCACCGTCGTCTATGACCGCAATGCCGCTTTTGTCGAAAACCTGAGCCAGGAAGGCGCGACGGGCGTCGCGGACCTGCCGGCGCTGGTCGCCGGCCTGGAGAAGCCTCGGGCTGTCTGGGTCATGCTGCCGGCCGGCGCACCCACCGAAGACACCATCAACGTGCTCAGCGACCTGCTCGAGCCAGGGGACGTCATCATTGATGGCGGCAACACGTATTACAAGGACGACATCCGGCGCGCCCAGGCGCTGTCGGAAAAAGGCTTGAACTACATCGACGTCGGTACCTCCGGCGGCGTCTGGGGGCTTGAGCGCGGCTATTGCATGATGATCGGCGGCGACACTGAAGTCGTGCGGCGCCTGGACCCGTTGTTCGCAAGCCTCGCGCCGGGCATCGGCGATATCCCGCGTACCCGTGACCGCAAGTCTGACGACGACCGCGCCGAGCGTGGCTACATCCATGCGGGCCCGGCCGGTTCCGGTCATTTCGTCAAGATGATCCACAACGGCATCGAATACGGAATGATGCAGGCCTTCGCCGAGGGCTTCGACATCCTCAAGACCAAATCCAGCGAAAGCCTGCCACCGGAGCAGCGTTTCGACCTCAACCTGGCCGATATCGCCGAGGTCTGGCGGCGTGGCAGCGTGGTTTCGTCCTGGCTGCTGGACCTGACCGCTGATGCGTTGGCCAGCGATCCGAAGCTCGATGGCTTCTCCGGCGAGGTCGCCGACAGCGGGGAAGGCCGTTGGACCATCGAAGCGGCCATCGAGCAAGCGGTGCCGGTACCGGTGCTGTCCAGTTCGCTGTTCGCCCGTTTCCGTTCCCGCCAGCAAGCCACCTATGGCGACAAGATGCTCTCGGCCATGCGCTTCGGCTTTGGCGGCCATGTGGAGACGCCGAAAAAATGACCTCGATCGGCAGGAAATCCAAGGCAGAACCGGCACCACCGACCACGTTGTTCCTGTTCGGTGCTCATGGAGACCTGGTCAAGCGTTTGCTCATGCCGGCGCTCTACCACCTGAGTCGTGACGGGTTGTTGGGGGATGGCCTGCAGATCATTGGTGTTGACCACAACGCTATCAGCGACGTGGATTTTGCAAAAAAACTCGAGGATTTCATCCGTAACGAAGCGGCGAGCAAGGGCGGCGACCCCGACCAGGCGCTCGATCCGGTGCTTTGGGCCAGCCTGGCCCGGGGCATCAGTTACGTCCAGGGTGATTTTCTCGATGACAGTACCTACGAAGCGCTGGCGGCGAAGATCGCCGCCAGCGGCACCGGCAATGCGGTCTTCTACCTGGCGACCGCGCCACGCTTTTTCAGTGAAGTGGTCCGCCGCCTTGGCGCGGCCGGGCTGCTTCAAGAGCAGGATGACGCCTTCCGGCGCGTGGTGATCGAGAAGCCGTTCGGCTCCGACCTGCAAACCGCCGAGGCGCTCAATGCCTGCCTGCTCAAGGTGATGAGTGAAAAACAGATCTACCGGATCGACCATTACCTGGGCAAGGAAACGGTGCAGAACATTCTTGTCAGCCGTTTCTCCAACAGCCTGTTCGAGGCGTTCTGGAACAATCACTACATCGACCACGTACAGATTACCGCCGCCGAAACTGTCGGCGTGGAAACCCGTGGCAGCTTTTATGAACATACCGGTGCCCTGCGGGACATGGTGCCCAATCACCTGTTCCAGTTGCTGGCGATGGTTGCCATGGAGCCGCCGGCCGCGTTCGGCGCCGACGCGGTGCGAGGCGAAAAGGCCAAGGTGGTGGGCGCAATCCGGCCCTGGTCGGTCGAGCAGGCTCGGGCCAACTCGGTGCGCGGCCAGTACACGGCGGGTGAGATCAACGGCAACCCTGTCAGCGGTTACCGCGAGGAAACCAATGTCGCGCCCGGCAGCAGCACCGAAACCTACGTTGCGCTCAAGGTCATGATCGATAACTGGCGGTGGGTAGGCGTGCCGTTCTACCTGCGCACCGGCAAGCGCATGAGCGTGCGCGACACGGAAATCGTCATTTGCTTCAAGCCGGCACCGTATGCGCAGTTTCGTGACACCGAGGTCGACGAACTGCAACCTACGTACCTGAGAATCCAGATTCAGCCCAACGAAGGCATGTGGTTCGACCTGCTGGCCAAGCGGCCCGGGCCGGCACTCGACATGGCGAATATCGAGTTGGGCTTTGCCTACAAGGACTTCTTTGAAATGCAGCCATCAACGGGTTACGAGACCCTGATCTATGATTGCCTGACGGGCGACCAGACGCTGTTCCAGCGCGCCGACAACATTGAAAACGGCTGGCGCGCGGTGCAACCCTTCCTCGATGCCTGGCGCGAGGATGCAAGCGTTCAGCCTTACCAGGCTGGCGAGGATGGCCCAGCGGCGGCGCACGATCTGTTGACTCGCGATGATCGCGTCTGGCATGGCCTCGGATGACTGATCAGTTGAAACGTCCTATCCGCTTCCTGCTCAGTGACATGGACGGCACTTTGTTGCTTCCTGACCACAGCCTCAACCAGCGCACCATCGAAGCCGTCCGCTCCTTGCGTGAGGCCGGCGTGCTGTTCAGTCTCGCTACCGGGCGTCCGCCCCGGGCGATGTTGCAGCAGATCGAAGCCCTTGGTGTCGACCTGCCCACGGCGGCGTTCAACGGCGGTACGCTGGTGCACCCCGATGGCAGTTTCCTCGCCGTTCATTATTTGCCGCCTGAAGCGGCGTTGAGCACCCTGGCCCTGTACGCCGATCAGCCGGGCATCGAGGTCTGGGTGTTCGCCGACGGCGAGTGGCTGGTGCGCGATGCCCATGGGCCGATGGTGCCGGTTGAAACCCGTGGCCTGGGTTATCCGCCTTTGGAAGTGGAAAGCTTCGAGCCTTACCTTGAACGCATCGACAAGATCGTTGCGACCAGTGCCAGTACCGATCTGCTGGTCGAACTGGAGGCTCGCTTGCATCCGCTGCTCAAGGGCCAGGCCCAGGTGTCGCGTTCGCAACCGATCTACCTGGACGTGACGGCGATGAAGGCGAACAAAGGGGAGGCGCTGTCAACGCTGGCGGACTACCTCGGCGTGCCGCTGGAGCAGACCGCCGCCATGGGGGACGGTGGCAACGACCCGGCGATGTTCCATCGCGCGGGGCTGTCGATTGCCATGGGGCAGGCGGAAGAGGCGATCAAGCGTCAGGCTGACGTGATCACCGCCGCCAATACCGAGGACGGCGCGGCGCTGGCGATCGAGCGGTACATCCTGCCGGGCTAGGCTGCCATGCGCTCTTGTGGCGAGGGAGCTTGCTCCCGCTGGACCGCGTAGCGGTCCCACTCTGGCGGTTGCTTCCCGGCCGAGCGGGAACAAGCTCCCTCGCCACAAAAAACACCGGTCTCGAGCGATAGCTCTATAGCCAATAGGTCACCGCATACCAGCCAAGGCCGCCCATCACCACCGTATACGGCACGGCCATCCAGACCATCCGACCGTAGGACAGGCGGATCAGCGGAGCGATGGCCGACGTCAGCAGAAACAGGAACGCTGCCTGGCCGTTGGGCGTGGCGACGCTGGGCAGGTTGGTGCCGGTGTTGATGGCGACCGCCAGGGTCTCGAACTGCTCGCGGCTCATGTGGCCGGCAACAAAGGCCTGTTTCACTTCGGTGATATAGATGGTGGCGACGAAGACGTTGTCGCTGATGGCCGACAACAGGCCATTGGCGATGAACAGCATGCCGGGCTGCTGATCGGCCGGCAGGGCCAGGACCCATTGGATCAGCGGTGTAAACAGCTGCTGGTCATGAATGACCGCGACCACCGCAAAGAACACCACCAGCAGCGCAGTGAACGGCATGGCGTCCTTGAATGCGCTGCCGAGTCGGTGCTCGTCAGTGATTCCGGTAAAGGCGGTGATCAGGACGATCACTGCCAGGCCGATCAGGCCGACCTCGGCAATGTGCAGGGCCAGGGCGACGATCAGGAGCAGCGCCGCGAGACCCTGGACGATGAGTGCCGCGCGTTGGCGTGCGGTGCGATCGAGATTGTCCTGTTCGGCGTAATCGGCCAGAACCGCTCGCACATTCTCCGGCAGCAGCGTGCCATAGCCGAACCAGCGCAGCTTCTCCAGCGCCACGCAGGTCACCAGTCCGGCTACCAGAACCGGCAGCGACACCGGCGCGACCTTGAGGAAGAATTCCGCGAAATGCCAACCCATCTCATGGCCGATCAGCAGGTTCTGCGGTTCGCCCACCAAAGTACAGACACCACCCAACGCGGTGCCCACGGCGCCATGCATCAGCAGGCTGCGCAGGAACGCGCGGAACTGGTCCAGGTCTTCATGGTGCAGGGAAGGCAGGTCATGGTCTTCATCAACGCTGCTGTCCTGGCGCGGGTCATTGCCGGACGCAACGCGGTGATACACCGAATAGAACCCGACGGCGGCACTGATGATCACCGCGGTGACCGTCAGTGCATCGAGAAACGCCGACAGGAATGCCGAGAGAAAGCAGAACATCAAGGAAAGCAGCGCCTTGGAGCGCACGCCCAACAGCAGGCGCGAGAACAGAAACAGCAGCAGATCCTTCATGAAATAGATGCCCGCCACCATGAACATCAGCAGCAGGATGACCGGGAAGTTGTGAAGCAGTTCGTCATACAGGGCCTTGGGCGTGGTCATGCCCATGGCCAGGGCTTCGATCATCAACAGTCCGCCCGGCATCAGCGGGTAGCATTTCAGCGCCATGGCGAGGGTGAAGATGAACTCCACAACCAACAGCCAGCCGGTAACGACCGGGCCGAGTGTGAACAGCACCACGGCGTTGAGAATCAGGAAGGTGATGATGCACGCCTTGTACCAGCGCGGAGAATGCCCCAGAAAGTTGTGCGCGAACGCTTGAGCCATTGGGCCGGACATTGGCTGCTCCTTTTAATTAGAAGCGCGCAAATTGCCGTAACAAAAGAGGAATATCAAGCGTGGGGCCGGATAAATCCGGCCTCAGTGCCGATTAAGGCTTTCGATCCGATGCCAGGCCCGGCAAACAACCACCGGCTGGTCATGGATTTATTCAGGCATGGACCACGATTGCAGTTTGTAACCTTCCTGGCTCAACTCGGCACGGGCCTGCTTCAACAGGTCGGCAAGTTGCGCTGGGTCCGTATAGGCACTGCTGGGGATCTGGGTCCGGCCGATGTGGGTGTTGGTGCGGTCGATGACGGTCAGGCTGAGTTCGCCGTTACCGTCTTGTGGGGCCCAGGCCACGCATTGGAAAGGACGGAATGCGCGGTCGGCAATCAAAAGAGCTTCGTTGATACGGAGCGGGGCGTTCATGGCGTTATCTCTCAATAGTGCCCAATCAAATGATCTGCCGTCGGTTGGGCGTACCGTGCGGCTGGTTACTTGTACTGATGTCCCGAACCCGGGAGTAGGTCACACAATCGATGAATAAATTTCGATTTTCTTTCAGACCAGGCTTTCGGACTTTTGTTTGAAAGGGGGATGAAAGATTCGCAGCGAGGTGAACTAACGAAACGCCCGCTTATAACCGGTTCTCTGATGTCCTGATAACTAATCGATACAAGCAAGTGTCAAGTTCTTGCTACTGTTACATGCAGGTTCGCCAAACGCCTGTTTCTAATCATATTTCCTTATTTTGGCGCCAAGGATCAGTCGTGATTGAAACCAGTGCGTTGCGTCGTCTGCTCGTGGTCGATCCTTGCGATGATTGCTATCGCCTGTTACCGGGCCTGCGCGACATCGGTTGGGACGTCGACAGCTGCTCCCTGGAACACGCCAGCGACCGGACGTGTGACGTCGGCTTGTTGCGCCTGCAGCCTTTTCACCTGGAGCGTCCCGAGGCCGTCAAGGAATTGATTCGCCGCAGCGGCGCCGAGTGGATCGCCGTGCTCAGTCAGGAAGTGCTGCGCCTGCAAAACGTCGGCGATTTTGTCTGCGAATGGTTTTTTGACTTCCATACCTTGCCGTTCGATGTCTCCCGCGTCCAGGTGACATTGGGCCGGGCGTTCGGCATGGCGCGGTTGAGGGGGCGGGGCGCGGTTCACATCAATCAGCCTGAACATGAGCTGCTGGGCGACAGCAAGCCGATTCGCGAACTGCGCAAATTATTGGGCAAGCTGGCCCCCGCCGAGTCGCCGGTATTGATTCGTGGTGAAAGCGGCACGGGCAAGGAGCTGGTCGCGCGCACCCTACATTGCCAATCGCACCGGCGTAACAAGCCGTTCATTGCCATAAATTGTGGCGCGATCCCCGAGCACCTGATCCAGTCCGAGCTGTTCGGCCACGAGAAGGGCGCTTTCACCGGCGCTCATCAACGCAAGATCGGACGGATCGAAGCCGCTCATGGCGGCACGTTGTTTCTCGATGAGATCGGCGATCTGCCGTTGGAGCTGCAGGCCAACCTGCTGCGCTTTTTGCAGGAAAAGCACATCGAGCGTGTAGGCGGCAGCCAACCGATTGCCGTCGATGTGAGGGTGCTGGCGGCGACGCATGTCGACCTGGAGGCGGCCATCGAGCATCGGCGTTTTCGTGAGGACCTGTATTACCGCCTCAACGTATTGCAAGTGGTCATGGCACCGCTGCGCGAACGCCATGGCGACCTGTCGATGCTGGCCAGCCACTTTGCCCATTTCTACAGCCACGAAACCGGTCGCCGGCCGCGCAGTTTCAGTGAGGACGCGCTAGTGGCGATGGGCATGCACGACTGGCCCGGCAATGTGCGGGAGCTGGCCAACCGCGTCCGTCGCGGCCTGGTGCTGGCCGAAGGACGGCAGATCGAGGCCCGCGACCTTGGCCTTGTCGGCCAGCAGGGCGTCGCCGCACCGATGGGTACCCTGGAAGACTACAAGACCCGCGCCGAGCGCCAGGCGTTGAGCGATGTGCTCAACCGCCACAGCGATAACCTCAGCGTGGCGGCCCGCGTGCTGGGCGTTTCGCGGCCGACGTTCTATCGGTTGTTGCACAAGCATCAGATTCGCTGAGCAGCCCAACGACCAGTCAAAAAGTGGGAGCGAGCCTGCTCGCGAAGGCGGCGGATCAGCCACAGTCATGTCGACTGACACACCGTCTTCGCGAGCAGGCTCGCTCCCACAGCGGAGTGTCGTGGGGCGTCACCCGGCCTTAGAAGTAATACGGCAATTTCAGGCTGAAGGTGAAATCCGGCGCATCGTCGGTCAGCCCGATGGACAGGTTGGGCACGATGGTCAGGTTGTCGCTGGCGGCCACCGTCATACCGATGTTGAAGTATCCGGCGTTGGCGTCGCTGGAGACCACCGATTCCCAGTCCCCGCCGTCCTGCTTGAGCTTGCTTTTCTTCTGGATCAGGTCCGAGACCGAGAACGACATGCTCATCTTCTCGTTCAAGGCAAAGGCGATGCCGGCGCCGATCTGGAAGCTGTCGCCGATGCGCACGTTGCCTGGCACTTCCTGGTTGACGGTGGAACTGATGTCGTCGAACGACTCTTCGAAGTTGTGGGTGTAGGACAGGCTGCCGAACAGTACTGCCGGGTCGAAGGTCTTGACCAGGGATATCCCGGGCGTGATCGACCACACGCCGTTACCGGTGGGCAGGTCTTCCGGCACGAACAGGTTGGTGTTGGCCTGGGACTGGCGCAGCTTGATGCCGAACGGATCCTTGCCGGTGGGTGCCTTGACGCGCAGGGTCACCACCGCGTCCGGGCTGTTGACCGATTCATCCATGAACTTGTACGCAATGCCGAAATTGACGTCGCCGATGGTGGGGTCGCGGGTCACCGTTTCTTCGCTGGTGACGCCGGCCGCGCCCTGGTTGGCGCCACCAGACTGGTAGGTGGACTCGCGGTAGATCACCGGCACGTTGAGGTCGAACTGCCAGCGATTGTCGAAGTTGTAGCGACCGGTAAGGTCCAGGGTCCAGGTGTCCGCCTTGATCCGGTCCAGGTTGATGTTGCCAAGGAAAATCGAATCCAGGGCCAGGAAGCCGTTGAGAATCAGTTGCCGGGTGTCGTAGCGCGAGTAGGTCACGCCGGTTTCGAAGCTGAATTTGCCGCCGCCGAAAAAGCCGCTGGCTTCGTCATACAGGTTGGAGACGCTCTGGGCCGGTTGCGAGTCGTCGGCCAGGGATTGCCCGTAACCACTGCCACCCGCCGTTGCCGCGCCGCTGCCGGCCACGCCTTGGTTGCCTTTCATGTCGGCGGGAGATTTGGCCAGGCGCTTGGGCGGCGGGGCGGCGGGTTGATCCTCGACCTGGCGGACTCGCTGTTCGAGTACCGCCAGGGCTTTTTGCTGGACCTCGTAGCGTTGCTTGAGCTCGAGAAGTTCTTGCTTCAGGGCCTCGATGTCCGCGTCGGGTGCCGCTTGCAGCACGGTCGCCGGAAACATCGTGCTTAAACACATCACAGCGCGCAACGATACGGATCGATACATGAAATATGCCGTCCCTAGTTAGCCCAATGATCGGAGATCAGCGTAGTTCAATATCCGAGGTTTCGAAGGCCACGCAGCTGCGTCAGGTTGCAGTCCAATGCCCCGGCGCTGGGGCCGTTGCTGTTCAGCACCACGTTGAGCTGGGTCATGTTGTTGACCAGGTTGCCGTTGCCCAGCAGGCGGGTGTTTTGCAGCAAGCCGCCCTGGGCCACCTGTTGCAGGGTGCTGCCCTGGTTGTGGTTGGCCTGGATTGCCATCTGCACGCCGCTGCCGGTGGCGGTGACCGCCACGCTGCCGGCGGCGTTGCTGCCGCTGATGGTCTGGCCCTTGTCGAGCAATTGGCCTTGGGCGGGCGCCAGGGCAGGTGCCTGGCTGCTTTCTTTTACGTTGATGCTGACATTGTTGTACGCGCTGTTGCTGTCGCCGGCGGCGCGCACGCTCTGGGTTACGCCCTGGCCCGAGCCGAGACCGGCGCCGCCGGTGATTGTGCCGCCACCCTGTTCCGGGGCGCTGCCGTTGCCGGTCTGCTTGATCGTGGAGACGTAGAACTGCGGTTTGACCGTTGCAGCCTGGATCTGCATGGAACTGGAAGCGCCGATCAGGTCGCCACTGGCGTTGCGCCAGGTGCTGCTCATGACGATGCCAAAACTGATGACTCGTCCGGGCATGACGTAGCGACCGCGCAGCTCGGCGAGCTCCTGGTCCTGGACTTCGATCGGTTTGAAACCGGCGTGGGCAAGACCCGACGTCGTTGCGGCCAGGCAGGCCAGCGTGAGCCAGTATGAGCGTTTCATCTGTTGCTCCCGGAGCGTCCTGCTCCTTTTGTTTTTTATTGGCAGTTGTTCGGCGATTAGAAAAAGTCGCTCTGGATGAAGCCGAAATCCATCAGTTCCGCGTCCTTGACCGGATTAAAACCGTCCAGCTTGTTGCGCGCTGTCAGAGGTTGCGGAGGGCTGCGCAAGGCGTTGGTCTTGTCATAGCCGGGGCCGACGATGGCGAAGACAATGCCGTTCCAGCCTTTAACGAATTCGTCATGGGCGTAGCGTTTGTGGCCAAGCACCGGGTCGGCGATATACACCCATCGCTTGTCCGCTCGCTGCAATACCACGAAGTGCTTGTAGCCGCGAATTTCCATCAGGACCACGACCGGGATCGTCACCGCGGCGAGTTTTTCCGGTGGTATCCGATAGCCGCGGGCGCGCATGCCGATGGTTTCCACGTAGCGCTTCATGTCCAGCATGGAGAAACCCTGGGTGCGGACCAGATCCTGGTCGGCATTGACCAGCATGCCCTTGATGACATGCTCTTCGTCGACGTCCAGCCAATAGGCCTGGCGCAACACAGTGGCCAGCGCCGCGGCGCCACAACTGAAATCGGTCTTCTGCTCGACGATGTCGCTGAACTTGCGCTCGCGTACGCTTTGCACGGGTTTGTAGACCAGCATGCCGCCAGGCAGGGCGGCGACCGGCATCTGCGCGGCTTCGGTCAAGCCGGCAAGCAAAACCAACAGGCAAAGGGCAGTCGCACGCATGGTCGATACGCCTAGTGATACCCAGGGAAAAGCCCCTGTGGGAGCGAGCCTGATCGCGATAACAGTGTGTCAGGCAACACAAAGGTCGCTGATCCAATGCCTTCGCGAGCAGGGCTCGCTCCCACAGTGGTACTTTTTTACATGCAAGCCTTGCAGCCGGCAGCAATCGACAGCGAGTTGCTTTGCTGGTTGCCCACGCCCGCCGACACGTTGGCGCCGCCGTTACCGGAGAAGCCGTTCATGGAGTTGGTCATGGTGGCGTTGTTGTAGACCGGATTTTTCCAGCCGTCGCGAGTCAGCACCTGTTGGGTATTGCTGCCGGCCAGTTCGAAAGTGCCCACGGCGGAGAACTTGAACTTGTCATCATCGTGACCACCACCGTAGCCGCCCTTGTTGCCCCAGCCGCCGTCATCCTCGACGGTACCGGTGCCTTTGGCCTTGAAGGTGCCGGAAGCCTCGGAGGTGCTGGTGAGGGTGTCGGTCTTGTAGGTCCGCACGCCTTTGTTGTCGACGACAAGGCCGGTGGACGACTGGTCGGCCGCGGCGGAAGCCTGGGCGACACGACCGCCCGATACGGCGATGGCCAGGTTGTTTTTCTGCTGGTTGAAGTTGCCGGCGGTCACGTTGATGCCGATGTTGCCGGAGCCGTTGTTGCCCGCGCTGGTGAGCGAGGCGTTGTTCTGCGTCGAGTTGTTCTTCACATAGTTGTTGTTATTGACTTGTGTGGCGCTGGACGCTGCGACAGCCGAGCCGAAGATGAAGCTTTCGTCGGCGGTGGCCAGGGCGGCGGCATTGTCTTGCTGGTTGCCGTCGCCGGCGGCGATGTTGGCGCCCATGTTGCCGTTGCTGCCGTTGAGCGAATCAGTGGCTTCAGCGGTGTTGCGGGTGGCCTGGTTGGTTACCACGTTGCCATCGCTGTTCTGCTCGTCCAGCACCGTGGCCCCAGCGCCGGCGCTGATGGAAAGCAATTGATCCAGCGTTGGCCCTTGAGGGCCGTGGTTGCCATGACCGTTGCCGTGGCCGTTACCGTTTCCGCCGGCCTGCGCAGCCATTGCCATGACAGCGGCGAGAGCGAAAACCAATGGTTTGAGCGCCATTGTAGGTTTCATGGTGTTTCTCCTTGCGTGTCGTTGGTTAAGTGTCGGTACGTTCTTATCCACTGCGCCGGGTCAGTCTGCGACCCGGATGCTCAGGGTGTTGGCCATGCGGTTCCCCACCCCGGCACTCTGGTTCACCTGGATCACCCCTCGGCTGCCGGTGAAGGCCTGGTCGCTGGTGGCGACCTGGCGACTGCCGGTTGGGGTGTCAGTTGCTCCCGAGTTCGGTACCAGCGCCACGTTCTGTTGGGAAAGGGCACTGTCGTCCATGCTCTGCGGGTGGGCACTGATGCCCACTCGCATGACATTGGCCATCTGGTTGTTGGCCCCGGCGGACTGGTTGACGCCCAGCACGCCGTTGCCGTTGGTGAAAGAGTTGCCGCCGATACGCGCGCTCGCGTTCATCGACGGCTTGGCCGGCGTATCGAGGCGCTGGTGCACGACGGTGCTTGCGTGGGCATCGGTGCCGATGGCGATGGCGCGGGTGTTGGTCTGCTGGGTCTGGTCGCCGGCCGCCTGGTTGACGTTGAAATTACCGGTGTAACGACCGCCGGAATTTTCCAGGTCGGCCTGGTTGACCACCGCAACGCCCGGGGCGGCGAGCACGGTTGAGCTGCCGAGCAGGGCAACCATGAGCCAGGTTGGATTCATCTCACTGGCCTCCCGCCAACCGACCCAGAGGGGCCAGGCCGGAACTCAGCGAGCGGTTGATGGTGCCCGAGATGGCGCCACCGCTGCCGCCACCGTGGCCGGCACTCATGCCCGGCATGCCGTTGGGGTTGGCCACGACATTGACGCCCTGCACGCCGGTGTTCGCAGTGATGGTGTTGCGGATTGTCGAGCCGCTGGCGACACCGGCAAATTCGCCGTCGCTGAGCTCGGTACTGGCGGTCGCCTGGTTGATCCGGACGGACGGATTGGCATTGACGGTGGTCGGGTAGGGGTCTTTGCCGCCATTGCGACCGAAATGAACCGGTTGCACGTCGCGGTCGAGTACGATGACGCCGTTACCCTCGGCCTGGGCCGGCAGACTGAGCGTCGTCGCACCGACGGCGCAGCCGATCAACAACAGACAGGTCAGATTTCTGTTGGAAGTCCCCATGACATCGATTCCTTCTTCGCTGGACGCTGGCCCTAGTCAGCGCTGCGAAGGGAAGAGCAGGTGTTGTGCCGTGTTTGGAAAAGACTTCGGATTCAATAGTTTGTGAGAAGGGCGCAGATCCGTTGGCGGAACCTGTTTCATCGCTGAGACAGGCTCGCGGCCCGCAACGGCCCGCCGCTGCCGCTGGGCTCTGGATCCAGGCGTTCGGGGGGCGGTGTATCAGTGACTTTACAGTCAGGGTCGTAACGGATCGGAGTGGCTTTGAATCCGGGCTCGGCGCATCAATGATGTTTCAACGATGAAACAACCTCAGGCCTGAAGGAGCCGCGCAACGGCCGCGAACACTTGCTCGCGCCGTTGCTCCCAGTCGCCTTCAATCAACAGGAACGGTTGTTGGTGGCGAACCAGCCAGTCCCTGATGGTCTCGAAAAACCTCACCCGTTCTGCCAGCTCCGGCTGGCAGCGCAAACCGTCGCCGACCCATTCGACCTGCTCGGGGCTGAGCAGCAGATGCAAATCGTAATGGCGCGCCAGCAAGGCGGGTTCGAGCCAATCCGGGCAATCATCGAACAGGGTCTGGCTCCAGAGGATATTGCTCAACAGATGGGTATCGAGGATCAGCAGCGCCGGCTGCCGGGCGCGAGCCGCGTCTTCCCAGGCGAGTTGCCCGGTGGCTATATCGGTGATGTCGGCCAGGCAGGTATCACGCTGGGTTTGCTCCATGAAGTGGCGCACGTATTCGTCCACCCGCAAACCACCGAAATGCGCCTGCAGTTGCCCGGCCAGCCAGCTTTTGCCGCTGGATTCCGGGCCGGTCAGTACCACTACTTTCATGTGCGCAGGGCCGGGTCGGCGCGCCATTCCCGCCAGCCTTGCACCGCCAGCAGAGTGAACAGCGCATAAAGCGCGGCGGTCAGGTACAGACCCTTGTAGACGAACAGGCCGACGAAAATCACATCCAGGACGATCCACAGCGGCCAGCACTGCACACGCTTTTGCGCCATCCACCACTGGGCCACCAGGCTGAAACCGGTCAGCGCCGCATCGAGCCAGGGCTGGGCGGCGTCGGTCCAATGCGCCATGGCCGCCCCGAGCATCAGGCTGCCCGTCGCACCGAGGGCGAGGCTGAGCAACACTGACGGCGTACCCAGATACGTCACCTGCCGACCATGGTGATTGTGTCCGGCGCGGGTCCACTGCCACCAGCCATACAGTTGCAGGACGGCGTAGACCATCTGCAAGAGCATGTCGGAGTACAACTTCACGTCGAAGAAGAACCAGCTGTACAGCAGCACCATGACCAGGCCGATCGGCCAGCACCAGGGATTCTGCTTGACGGTCAACCAGACAGCGATCACGCCGAGGGCTGCGGCAAACAGTTCAAGCCCGGACATGGCGGTTCCTTGGGGAAGACGAAGAGGGCGGGGATTGTAAACGTTATGGCGGGCGGAGCTCCATCCTGGTGCTGGCTGTGCTAACGCCTTCCCGAGCAGGCTCGCTCCCACAGGGGATTTGCGCTGGGCACTAAATCCAGGGCCAACACAAAAACCAATGTGGGAGCGAGCCTGCTCGCGAAGGCGGCGGGTCAGCTTGCATCAGTGCTGAATGTGCTATTGCATTCGCGAGCAGGCTCGCTCCCACAGGGAGTTTTGTGGTGGGCACCAAATCTGGGGCCAACACAAAACCACTGTGGGATCATCAACTCAGACTCGAAACTGCTTGAGCAGGCCGTTCAGTTGTTCGCTCAGGCCTTTGAGGCGGGCGCTTGCCACGCTGGACTGTTCCGCGGCCATGGCGGTGCTGTGGGACAGCCCAGCGGCCTGGGTGACGTTCTGGTTGATGTCTTCCACCACATGCGCCTGTTGCAGGGTGGCGCTGGCGATGGAGGCGTTCAGGCTGTTGAGGTTGCGCAGGGCCTGGCCGATGGCGTTGAGGCTGGCGCCGGCCAGCCCGGCCTGCTCGATGGTCAGCTGCGAGGCACGGCTGCTGTCGCTGATGACTTTCACAGCGGCTTCGGAATGATTTTGCAGGCGTTCGATCATCGCCTGGATTTCAGCGGTGGACTTCTGGGTGCGCTGGGCCAGCAAGCGCACTTCATCAGCCACCACGGCAAAACCGCGACCTTGCTCGCCGGCGCGGGCGGCTTCAATGGCGGCGTTGAGCGCCAGCAGGTTGGTCTGCTCGGCAATCGAACGGATCACTTCCAGCACACTGCCGATCTGGGTGCTTTCACTGGCCAGGGTGCGGATCACTTCCACGGCCTGGTCGATGGTCTGGGAGAGCCGGTCGATCTGTTGCAGGCTGCCGTCGATGTTCACCTGGCCCTGCTGGGCCTGGGATTCGGCGTCGCGCATTTCGCTGGCGGCGTGTTCGGCATTCTTCGCCACATCCTGCACGCCATAAGTCACTTCGTTGATGGCGGTCGCCACCAGCTCCATCTGTTGCGATTGTTGCTGGCTGCGCTGCTGGGCCTGGGCGGCGTCGTTGCCCAGGTCGCTGGACGATTGCCCCAACTCGCTGGCTGAGACCTGCAACTGACCCACCACCTGGCGCAGCTTGGCGGTGAAGGCATTGAAGTGCCTGGCCAATTGCGTGACTTCGTCCTGGCCATGGGTATCGAGGGTGCGGGTCAGGTCACTCTCGCCGCTGGCGATGTTGGCCATGGCATTGACTGTCTCCTGCAAGGGCCGGACGATGCTGCGTACGATCAGGGTCAACAGCAGGCCCATGAACAAGGTGATCGCCAAGCCGATCAAGGAAGCCTTGATCAACTGGGACTGGAATTCCGCCTGTACATCATCCACGTACACGCCCGAACCGATGATCCAGCCCCAAGGCTCGAACAGCTTCACATAGGACGTTTTCCCCACCGGTGCCTCGGCGCCCGGCTTGGGCCAAAGGTAATCGACCATGCCGGCGCCCTTGGCCTTGGCGATGGCGACCATTTCGTTGAACAGGGCAAAACCGTTCGGATCGCGGATGGCCGAAAGGTTCTGCCCTTCAAGTTTCGGGTTGGTCGGGTGCATGACCATGACCGGCGCCAGGTCATTGATCCAGAAGTAGTCATTGTGGTCATAACGCAGGCCGCGCACCGCGCTGAGCGCCTGCTTCTGCGCCGCCTCGCGCGTCAGGGTACCGGCGGTCTCCAGGCCATGGTAATAGCTCAGTACGCCGCTGGCGGTCTGCACTACATGTTGGGTTTTCTGCACCTTGGCCTGATACAGATCGATGTGGATCTGCTTTAGCATGAACGCGCCCAGCGTGAACAACATCACGATGGCCACGACCAGGATGAGCCACAGGCGTCGGCTGATCGATACACTGCGCAAGCTATTCATACGCTGTCACTCCGGTTTTTATTCTTGTCATTAACGACGGCGGCACTTTAACGCTCGACGTCTACGCGCGATTGACCTGGGTCATAACGCGGCAGCGTTATCAGGGCTTGTCTGATAGGATTTCGGCCCCGCAGCGCAAAACCTGAGTCGCTTCTGATTTTTCATTGGTTTTTTTTGCAAGGTCGCGGTTATCGTGCAGCCGCTGCGTGCACCTGCGTAACATTTGAATAGCGACAAGGCCTGAAACGACAGGCTTTTCTGGGGGATGAATGGATTTGTGGACGGCCTTTTCGGCATTGATTCTCGGCGTGGTAGAAGGGCTGACGGAGTTCCTGCCGATTTCCAGTACGGGGCACCAGATCGTCGTCGCCGACTTGCTCGAATTCGGTGGGGAGCGCTCGATGGCGTTCAACATCATCATCCAGCTCGGTGCGATCCTGGCGGTGGTCTGGGAGTTTCGGCGCAAGATCTTCGACGTGGTGCTGGGCCTGCCGACCCAGCCCGGCGCTCGCCGCTTCACCGCCAACCTGCTGATCGCGTTTTTCCCTGCGGTGATACTGGGCGTACTGCTGGCCGACTGGATCCACCATTACCTGTTCAACCCGATCACGGTCGCCACCGCGCTGGTATTGGGAGGTCTGGTGATGCTCTGGGCCGAGAGGCGCCAGCACACGGTGCACGCCGAAACCGTGGATGACATGACCTGGAAGGATGCGCTGAAAGTCGGCCTGGCCCAGTGCATCGCGATGATTCCCGGCACCTCTCGCTCCGGTGCGACCATCATTGGCGGCCTGCTGTTCGGCCTGTCGCGCAAGACCGCCACCGAATTCTCGTTCTTCCTGGCCATGCCAACCATGGTCGGCGCGGCGGTCTACTCGGGTTATAAATACCGCGAGCTGTTTGTCCCGGCGGATTTCCCGGTGTTTGCCATCGGTTTCATCACCGCGTTCATCTTCGCCATGATCGCGGTCAAGGGCCTGCTGCGCTTCATCGCCAGCCACAGTTATGCGGTGTTCGCCTGGTACCGGATTGCGTTCGGCCTGTTGATCCTGGCGACCTGGCAATTCGGCTGGGTCGACTGGACGGCTGCCCGGCCTTGAACGAATCGGCCAGGCGAGTCGCACGTAACACCGGCGGGGCCGTGCAGAACCTGCGCCTCAAGTTGACGGTATTTGCGATTCTGTGCGCGTTGCCGCTTTTTGGCTCGCTGCTGCTCGGATTGCGGGGCGAGTCGTGGGTGCCCATGACGGCGTACGGAGTCGTCAGTGCCGTGGCGTTCCTGCTTTACTGGAGCGACAAGCGCAAGGCACGCGCCGATGCCTGGCGCACGCCGGAGAACGTTCTGCACGCGGTCGAACTCGCCGGTGGCTGGCCGGGTGCATTGCTGGCCCAGCAGGTGTTTCGCCACAAGACCCGCAAAGTGTCGTTTCAAGTGGTGTTCTGGTTCATCGTGGTGTTGCACCAGGGATTCTGGATCGACCAGTTGTTCCTGGGCGGCCATCTGTTGGCGTTGTTCTGATCGGTATGCGTTCCCTGTGGGAGCGAGCTTGCTCGCGATGACGCCGGTACATCCAACATCTTCACTGGCTGTGGCACCGCTATCGCGAGCAAGCTCGCTCCCACATTGGTATGCAGCGGCTGCAACCCGGCTGAGCCGCTACAGCAACAACCCAACCTGCGTGCGCTTGGGCAACTTGCTGACCACCAACTGATGGGAACGTCGCAACAGACTGCGCAGCTCCTCATCGCCCAGCGGGTAGGGGACTTGCATGATGATCCATTGGGCCCTGGCCAGGTACGGCGCCGGATGAATGCCGGGGCGGTCGCAATGGCCGAGAAACAGGTCCTTGTCGACCTTGAACGCCAACGAATCCCCCCGCAGGTTCTGCAAGGCGAACATCTTGTTGCCGGCGATCGAGAATACTCGCACGCCGCCCCATTTATAGTCTTCCCGGGCGCCCGGCAAGCCCAGGCAAAATTGCGCGACGTCCTCTTCGCTCAAGCTCATATCGTCCTGTCTCCACATTGTGCAAAAGCTTCCACAAGATGATCGATCCACGCGCGCACCGCCGGCAGCATGCCGCGCCGGTGAGGATAGACCGCCTGGAGCCAGCCATCCGGTGATGACCATCCAGGCAACAGCTCCACCAGTCGACCGTCGCGCAGTTCTTCTTCGCAATACATGCTCGGCAACAGGGTAAACCCCAGCCCCGTCAGGGTGCAGGCGCGCCGCACGATAAAGTCGTCGATGCCCAGGCGCGCCTCCAGGGCAAGCTCGACGCTTTGCCCTGCGGTACTGAGCAAGCGCACATGCACCAGACGGTCCGCCTCCAGCGCTCCCAGCACCGGCAATTGCCTGAGGTCGTCCGGAGTCTCGATCTGCCGCCCTTCAATGAGCACCGGGCTGGCAACCAGGGTCAGGCGGGCCTGGCGCAAGCGCCGGGTCATCAGCAGCGGGTCTTCGTCGCCCAGGTCACGGACGCGCAACGCCACGTCGATGCCCTCGCTGATCAGATCCACGCGCCGGTTGAGCAGGATCATTTCGAACTGCACCTGGGGGTATTTCGCCAGGAAGCTTTCGATGATCAGCGGCAGGAACTGGTGCGCCAGGCCCACCGGGCTCGACACCCGCAAACGCCCACGGGGCTCGCTGGACATGCTCGCCACCGCTTCGTCGGCCATCTCCGCTTCCAGCAACATGGCCTGGCAATGACGCAGGTAACGTTCACCCACGGCGGTCAGCTTCAACTGGCGGGTGGTGCGTTGCAGCAGTCGGGCGTCAAGGCGCTCTTCGAGCTCGGCGATTCGCCGTGACAAGCGTGACTTGGGGATGCCCAGCAAGCGCCCGGCGGCCGCGAAGCCACCGGCTTCAACCACCTTGGCAAAGTAATACAGGTCATTAAGGTCTTGCATGGCGAATCGATTGTCCTGTCAGTGGAACGAACCATCACATTCTTGCAGACTTATCTCGGATTGGCTTCATCGATAGGATTGTTCTCAATTGATCGCCTGGTTGCGATCCTCACTTGGAGAGCATTCACATGAAACTGTTGCACATCGATTCGAGCATCCTCGGCGACAACTCCGCTTCGCGCCAACTGAGCCGTGAACTGGTGCAAGCCTGGAAAGCCGCCGAGCCAGCTATCAACGTCACATATCGTGACCTGGCCGCTGACGCCATCAGCCACTTTTCCGCGCAGACCCTGGTCGCTGCCGGCACCAGCGCCGAATTGCGCGATGCCGCTCAACAGCACGAAGCTGACCTCAGCGCGTCGACCCTGGCCGAGTTCCTCGCCGCCGACGCGGTGGTGATCGCAGCACCGATGTACAACTTCAGCATCCCGACCCAACTCAAGGCCTGGATCGACCGTATCGCCGTGGCCGGCCAGACCTTCCGCTACACCGAAGCCGGCCCGGAAGGCCTGTGTGGCGACAAGAAGCTGGTCATCGTTTCCACCTCGGGCGGCCTGCACGCCGGTCAACCGAGCAGCGTGGGGCATGAACAATACCTGAGGTTGATGTTCGGTTTCCTCGGCATCACCGACATCGAATTTGTTCGCGCAGAAGGCCTGGCTTACGGTGACGACATGCGCACCAAGGCCATCAGCGAGGCCAAGCTGCAGATCAGCCAGCAGTTCGCCGCTGCGTAAGGTTTGCGTAGAGGCATCAAGCTCTGCGGGCAACCTTCGGAAAACCCTGTATTCTCGTCGTCATCGGATGGCTGGGGTGCAGGGTTTTCCTGCATTTGGCGCTGGGAAACATGGCGCAGGTCGTGCATGGCCGGAGCGGCGAGCGACGTGGCTCCTGGTGGGTGGGTGAAGGTGGACTATTCGATGATGCGTCTTGGTGCGCTGCTGCTGTTTTGCTGGGTGAGCGGTCTCGGTTCGGTGCAGGCCGCGCCGGCGCCACATCCGCATTGGAGCGCGGGCTTTCATGAGCTGGATTTTCCTGATCCGCTGGACCACCAGCCGATGCATGCCATCGCGTTTTACCCCTCCACCGCGAAGGAGCAATCCAGTCTGTTGGGCGGCTATCAGATCGATGCGGCGGCGGATGCACAGATCGCCATCGGGCGGTTTCCGCTGCTGATGCTGTCCCATGGCAATACCGGCACGCCGCTGGCCCTGCATGATCTGGCCACGTCGCTGGCCCGCAAGGGCTTCGTCGTGGTGGCGGTGATTCATCCCGGCGATAACGCCCAGGATCACAGCCGACTCGGTACGCTGAGTAACTTGTACGGGCGGCCGATCCAGATCTCCGAAGCCATCACCGCGACGCTGAACGACCCGATGCTGGCGCCCTTCGTCAACGCCGGGCAGGTCGGAGTGATCGGCTATTCGGCCGGTGGCGAAACCGCGCTGATCCTGTCCGGCGCCACGCCTGACCTCAATCGCCTGCGCCGTTATTGCCAGGAGCGACCGGATGACCGTGACGCCTGCAATACCCAGGGTGAGCTGATTGCCGACCGCGATGACCTGTATCCAGTGGCCGATCCCAGGGTCCGCGCGCTGTTGCTGATGGCGCCGTTGAGTTTGAAGTTCGGTCGGCACACGTTGGCCGATGTTCATGTGCCGGTGCTGCTCTATAGCGGCGACGGCGACAAACTGGTGGCTTTCGACAAGAACGCCGCGGCCCTGGCGCGCAAGCTGCCTACCGCGCCGGATTTCAAGACGTTGGCCGGGGCCGGGCACTTTGTTTTCATGGCGCCCTGTACGGACGAGCAGATCGCGGCGATGCCAGCGCTGTGTACCGATGCCGACGGCGTTGATCGCAAGGACATCCACCGCACGATGATCACCGAAGCCAGTCGCTTCTTCAGCCAGGCACTGGGAAAGCCGACCCGTGCGGGCCTGCGGACAGCCGATCAGTGATGCGGGCTTTCGGCTCGCCGACGCAACACGAGCGTCAGGCCCAGGCCGATGATCGACAGCAAGGCGGCGAAGAAAAATATCGACGAGTAGCCCAGGTTCAATGCCACCGCGCCCATCAGCGGTCCGGCAATCGCCAGTGCCAGGTCAAAGAACACCGCATAGGCACTCAAGCCGGCGCCGCGGCTGCTGTTGGGCACCTGCTTGATGGCCTCCACGCCCAGCGCCGGGTACACCAGCGACAGCCCGAAGCCCGCCAGCCCCGCGCCGACCAAGGCGAATGCGGTGGAGGGCGCCAGCCACAGCAGCACCAGGCCCAGGGTCTCGATGCTCATGCAGACAATGGCCGAGCTGAAGCCACCGAAGCGGGCGATGCTGGAGATGAACAGCAACCGTGACAGGATGAAGCAGATGCCGAAAACGGTCAGGCACCAGGCGGCGCCGGTCCAGCCTCGGCTGAGGTAGAACAGGGTGATGAAGGTGGTCAGCGTGCCATAGCCGATCGAGGCCAGGCACAGGCTTGTCCCGAACGGTGCAATGCGTCCGAACACGGCCCAGAAGGGCAGGCGCTCGCCGCGAACGACCGGCACCGAGGGTTTGTTGCGAATCAGCAGCAATGCGCCGCCGGCCAATAACGACAAGGCGATGCCCAGGCTGGCGAAGCCCAGGCCGCCGACCATGACCACGCCCAGGGGTGCGCCGATGGCGATGGCGCCATAGGAAGCGATGCCGTTCCAGGAGATCGAACGGGCGGTGTGCTCCACGCCGACCTGTCCCATGCACCAGCTGATGGTACCGACGCCGATCAGGCCTTGGGCGACCCCGAGCAGCAAACGCCCGGCAATCAGGATCAACAGGCTGGGCAACGGAAAGCTTTGCAGCAGCGTCGACAGCAGCGTCAGCACGCCACTGAGCAGGATGCCCACCAGGCCGTAGACGATCGCCCGCTTGGTGCCGACATTGTCCGACAGTCGCCCGGCCATGGGCCGGCTGAGCAAGGTCGCCAGATACTGCGAGCCAATGGTCAGCCCGGCCACCACTGCGCTGAAGCCCAGTTGCTCATGGACATACCCAGGCAACACGGCAATCGGCAGGCCGATGCAGAGGAAGGCGATGAAGGTATAAAAAACGATGGAGACGATCTGCAAGGTGATCGACAGGGAACTGGAAGCGGGCTGGGGCGTTGGCATGGCGGCTCGTTCGCGGGCAGCGGTAAGAGTGCTTCATCATGGCGCGTGCGGGGGAGAAAAGGAAGCAGGCTAACGGTTCGCTATCAGTGATAGCCTCATAGTCAGCTGAAGTCACCCACTTCTATATGGGAACAGGGCCATTGTGGGAGCGAGCTTGCTCGCGATGGCGGTGGGTCAGGCACTTAGATGCTGACAGGCTGGGCCTCATCGCGAGCAAGCTCGCTCCCACAGGTTTTATGTCGCGGTCATGAAAAAGCCCCATCACATGGACAGGGCTTTTACTTTCAGCTTGCAGTTGTTTTAGAACAACACGCCCTGGCTGCGCAGGTAGTCGTCATAGGTGCCGCTGAAGTCGACCACGCCGTCGGCGCTGAGCTCGATGATGCGGGTTGCCAGGGACGACACGAACTCACGGTCGTGGCTGACGAAGATCAACGTGCCCGGATAGTTTTCCAGCGCCAGGTTCAGCGCTTCGATGGATTCCATGTCCAGGTGGTTGGTCGGTTCGTCCATCACCAGCACGTTCGGCTTTTGCAGGATCAGCTTGCCGAACAGCATGCGGCCTTGTTCACCACCGGAGATGACCTTGACCGACTTGAGGATCTCGTCGTTGGAAAACAGCATGCGGCCCAAGGTGCCACGAACCAGCTGCTCGCCACCCTGGGTCCACTGGCCCATCCAGTCGAACAGGTTGACGTCATCTTCGAAGTCATGGGCGTGGTCCTGGGCGTAGTAGCCCAGTTCCGCGGCGTCGGTCCATTTCACGGTACCGGCATCCGGTTCCAGTTCATTGACCAGGGTGCGCAGCAAGGTGGTCTTGCCGATGCCGTTCGGGCCAATGATCGCCACGCGCTCACCGGCTTCGACGGTGAAGCTGAAATCCTTGAACAGCGGCTTGCCGTCGAAGCCCTTGGCCATGCGTTCGACGATGACCGCCTGGCGGTGCAGCTTCTTGGTCTGCTCGAAACGGATGAACGGACTGACGCGGCTCGATGGCTTGACCTCGGCCAGCTGGATCTTGTCGATCTGCTTGGCGCGGGAGGTGGCCTGCTTGGCTTTCGAGGCGTTGGCCGAGAAACGGCTGACAAATGACTGCAGTTCGGAAATCTGTGCTTTCTTCTTGGCGTTGTCCGACAGCAGCTGCTCGCGGGACTGGGTCGCCACGGTCATGTACTCGTCGTAGTTGCCTGGGAACAGACGCAGCTCGCCGTAGTCCAGGTCCGCCATGTGGGTGCAGACACTGTTCAGGAAGTGACGGTCGTGGGAGATGATGATCATCAGGCTCGAACGCTGGGTCAGTACGTTTTCCAGCCAGCGGATGGTGTTGATATCCAGGTGGTTGGTCGGCTCGTCAAGCAGCAGCACTTCCGGGTCGGAGAACAGCGCCTGGGCCAGCAGCACACGCAGTTTCCAGCCTGGCGACACTTCGCTCATCGGACCGAAATGCTGCTCGATGCCAATCCCCAGGCCCAACAGCAGTTCACCGGCGCGAGATTCGGCGGTGTAGCCGTCCATCTCGGCAAATTCGGTTTCCAGCTCAGCCACGGCCATGCCGTCTTCTTCGGTCATTTCCGGCAGCGAATAAATGCGGTCGCGCTCGGCCTTGACCTTCCACAGCTCTTCGTGACCCATGATCACGGTGTCGATCACGGTGAATTCTTCGTAGGCGAACTGATCCTGGCGAAGTTTACCCAGGCGCACGTTCGGTTCGAGCATCACCTGGCCGCCGGACGGCTCGAGGTCGCCGCCGAGGATTTTCATGAAGGTCGACTTGCCGCAACCGTTGGCGCCGATCAGGCCGTAGCGGTTACCCGCGCCAAATTTGACAGAGACGTTTTCGAACAGTGGCTTGGCGCCGAACTGCATCGTGATGTTAGCTGTAGAGATCAAAGGTTTATCCTGCGGAACATTCAGAGTAGCTAAGGGTGCGGCAGTACCTGTTCAGTACCTGTTTGCGCAAGTCCCGACCGCTCAAGCGGCTTGGCGGTCACTGGCGCAAGGGTCCATCCGGCATATAGAGGACAGCTGCATACGGAGCGCCTGGCCCGAGTGGATATGCGCCGAAGCCGGGATTGCCGGTGTCAGCCAGAGGGGGCGCTTGATAGTTGGCGGCGATTGTACTGATCTGGCCGCGTTAACGATAGGGTGTAACCCAGGCAAGACAGTTTTTCACAACGCAGGGATAACTTTAAATCGCCAACTGTGGCTAGAATGCCATCTCACTCGACGCCATCTCCCTTGCCGCTTGGCTGGCCCCGGAGAAGCAGCCTGTTCACTTCTGGACCCTGACCGAATCCGTGAAGCTCATTATTGTCGCAATCTACGTACTTTCCATTGGCTATGTGCACCTGCGCGGGCGCGTGCGGCATAAATTCGGGCGCCAGTTGAGCGATCACTCATCCTTCCTTGCGCCGATCAATTGCCTGCTCTACCTGTGTTCGAAACTGCCCAACAGGCCTTTCCTGAGCCCGGCCCAGTTTCCCGACCTGAGCCCCTTGCAGGCCCATTGGGAAGAGATCCGCGCCGAAGGCCAGAGCCTGCTGCACGCGGGGGAGATCAAGCGCTCCGATCAATATGACGACGTGGGCTTCAACTCGTTTTTCAAGACTGGCTGGAAGCGCTTCTACCTGAAGTGGTATGGCGACAGCCATCCCTCGGCGATGAAGCTGTGCCCGCGCACCACCGAACTGGTGCAGAGCATCGGCTCGATCAAGGCCGCGATGTTCGCCGAGCTGCCGCCGGGTTCGAAGCTGGTGCGTCATCGCGATCCGTATGCCGGGTCTTATCGCTACCACTTGGGGCTGCAGACACCCAACGACGCTGGCTGCTACATCAATGTCGATGGTGAGGCCTATCACTGGCGCGACGGCGAGGCGGTGGTGTTCGACGAAACATTCATCCATTACGCCGAGAACACCACGGCGCAGAACCGCATCATCCTGTTCTGCGACGTGGAGCGGCCGATGAGATTTCGTTGGGCCACCGCCTTCAATCGCTGGTTCAGTCGTACCGTGATGGCCGCCGCGGGCGCGCCGAATGACGCCGGGGACCGGACCGGTGGCCTGAACCGGGCGTTTTCCCGGCTGTACAAGATCCGCCTGCAAGGCAAAGCGCTGAAAAAGCGCAATCGCAAGCTGTATTACCTGCAGAAATGGGCGTTCTTTGGCGGCCTGCTGGCGATCTTCATCTGGATCTGAACGGTTCAGTCGCCCGGTTTTTCAGCCTCCAACTGTTCCCACATCTTCGCCGTGATCCGTTGGCGATGGTTGTAGCCTTCCCACGGATCGGCGCCCAGGCCCTTGGCCCGTTCCAGCGCGGTATGGATATCCCATTGCTGCGCGTTGCGCAGGCCGGCGAGTTCGTCCCGGGCGATCGGTACCGAAACCGGCAGGCCCGGCCGGGCACGCACCGAATAAGCGGCGACGGTGCTGGCACCGCGGGCGTTGCGCAGGTAGTCGATAAAGACCTTGCCCACGCGGTTTTTCGGGCCCATGGTCGCGGTGATCCGTTGCGGCATCTGCCGGGTCAGGAACTGCGATATGGCCTTGGCAAAGGCCTTGGTGACGTCCCACCCCTCGCTTCGCGCCAGTGGCACGATGACGTGCATGCCTTTGCCGCCGCTGGTCTTGAGAAACCCCTGCAAACCCAGTTCGTCGAGTACTGACAGGGTCATGCGCGTCGCGTCGAGCATGGCGTTCCAGGGCAACGACGGATCCGGGTCCAGGTCCAGCACAAACAGATCGGGCGTCTCGATCCGGTCATGGGTCGCCGTCCAGGTGTGCAGTTCCACCGCGCCCATCTGCGCCGCGCCGACCAGGGCATGGATGCTGTCGATTTCCATCAAAGCCGCATGGCCCGGGTCCAGCGCCGGATCGAGTTGCCTGATATGGGGGATTTCCAGGCGATCGGCGTGCTTCTGAAAAAACAGCTCCTCGCCAATCCCTTCCGGCGCCCGTACAAGGGAGACCGGCCGCAACTTGAGATGCGGCAGGATCCAGGGGGCGATGTCCAGGTAATACTGGGCCAGTTCGGCTTTCTGCACACCGCTGACGCTGTCGACGACGCGGTCCGGGTGGGTGATGACCACGCCGTCGACTTTCGCGGTGTCGGCCTTGCCGCGGCGTTTGGGCTTGGCGGGCGTGGCTTTGATGGGCATGGGTTGTTCACGCGTCACCCGACTGACCTGCCGGTCGCCGGGCAGATCGAGGAACACCGCCTGGCGCACCAGCCCGTCGCGGGTCCATTCGGCAAATTCGATTTCGCAGACCTGCGTCGGCTCGACCCAATGCACGCCGCGCGCCGGTGCGCCTTTGAGCGGCTGGTCGAGTGGCGACGTTTCACGTTCCAAGGCACATAGCTGTTCATGCAGTTGTTTGAGTTGGGATTGGCTGAAGCCCGTGCCGACCCGGCCGGCATAGACCAGCCCCGACGGCCCGTTGACCGCTAGCAACAGTGCGCCGAAGCCGTTGCGCGTGCCTTGCGGGCGGGTGAACCCGACGATGACGAAGCATTGGCGCAGCCGACATTTGAGTTTGACCCAATCGGCGTTCCGTCCCGAGGCATAAGGGCTGCCCAGACGCTTGCCAACCACGCTGTCCAGTGACAGGGCGCTGGCGCTTTCGAAGATGTCATGCTGGCTGGCGGAAAACGCCTCGGAGAACCGCAGGCGCTTGCTGGCGTTGCTCTTGAGCGCATTTTTCAAGGCTGCGCGGCGTTCTTCAACCGGTTTGTCGCGCAGGTCGACGCCATTGAGAAACGGTGCGTCGAACAGGAAATACAGCATTTCGACGCTGCGGCCGATCTCGAAGGCCTGGCGCAGGGCAGGGAAGTCGGAATGCCCGGTCTCATCGAGCAGCACCAGTTCGCCGTCGAGCCAGCTGTCGCCCAGATTCAACTGGGCCAGGGCGTCGGCGTGCAGCGTGAGGCGATCGGTCCAGTCCGCATGGTGGCGATTGAACAGCCGGACCTCGCCGTTCTGGATGCGCGTCATCAACCGGTAGCCATGAAACTGCACTTCATAGCGCCACTCACCGGCCGGCGGTTGCTCCACCGGTGTCGCCAGCTGCGGCGACAGACGTTCGGGGATTCGCCCCGTGTCGGTCTGCGCATTCCGGCGGGTGCGGCTACGAGTCGTTGGTTCATCCGCCTCCACGGCGGACAGGCGGGCATATTCACTCTCGGCCTTGGCCATGACAGATTCCCTTGTATTACAGGCGCCCGGGGGTTAGCCCCGGGAGGCCTTGGTGGCTTTTTTAGCAGGAGCGGATTTGCGCGTCTTGGTCGATTTTGCCGCAGGCTTTTCGGCAGGCTTTTCCGCCGTCTTGCCCTTGCCGCCGAGGCTGCGCTTGAGCAGTTCGGTCAGGTCGATAACGTCGGCGGTTTTGCGCTGTTCTTCGCCGGGGTCGGTTTCCACCGCTTCGAGCCGGCCTTCGGTGGCTTTTTTCTCCACCAGTTCCATGATCTTTTCCTGGAAACTGTCGCGATACTCCTGGGGTTCCCAGTCGCCACTCATGTCTTCTACGAGCCGTTTGGCCATGTCCAGTTCGCCCTTCGCCAGCGTCGGGTTGGTGACTTCGTCGCCCAGTTCCAGGACGTCGAGTTCGCGGACTTCGGCGGGCCAGCGCAGCAGCACCAGCACCAGGGCCGATTCCAGGGGCATCAGCGCCGCCAGGTGCTGGCGGGTATGCATCACCACATTCGCCAGCGCGACTTTGTTGGTCTTGAGCAGGGTTTCGCGCAGCAGGGCGTAGACTTTGCCACCACGTTTATCAGGTGCGAGGAAATACGGCTTTTCGATGTTCTGCAGCGGGATCTCCTCGCTGTCGACGAAGGAAAAGATGTCGATGGTCTGGGTGGACTTGGGGTGGGCGGCGCGAATCTCCTCTTCGCTGATCAGCACGTATTGGCCTTTCTGGTATTCCACGCCTTTGACGATGTCGTCCTTGGTCACCTCCTTGCCGGTAACCTTGTTGACCCGCTTGTAGCCCACCGGGTCCATGCTGCGTTTGTCCAGCCAGTCGAAATCCACGCCCTGGGACGCGGTGGCTGACACCAGGGCCACGGGAATGTGGACCAGCCCGAAACTGATTGCGCCTTTCCAGATAGCCCGTGCCATGGTGGAGTTTTCCTTGCCGGTGAATAGTCTCTCTGGTGACCCTTGGGTCTCTGGAAAAGTTTCCACCGGGCGCCGGCTGGCTGCGGTTGGGGTGCTCCAGGGGCGCTGAGTTGGAGACGCCTGGTTACATCTTCATGAGGATATTTTGCTTAACAACGGCGAACCTGCGGCGTAGCGTATTTTCGAAATGCGGGTGCCGTACCCATGAAATCAGGAAGGTCTCGATGAACAGACTGATACTCGCCACTCTGGTGCTGCTGACGGCAGCCACTGCCCAGGCGGCTACGCCCGGCGCCGATCCAGTACTCGTGGCGCAGAACCTGCCGGGCAACAACAATCCCTACAACAGTCCGATTCGCCGGGCCAACCCGAACAGCATGCAGGGCACCCAGCCCAACGTGCCAGGCATACGGAACAACCCGACGGTTCCGGTTCCCCGACCGCCGACCCTGGAGAATGGCGGCATCGGCAACGGCTACCCGCGTTCCGGACCGCCATCGGGGTCGCCACGCCCCACCATCGAGTCGCCGACGCCTCCCCGGCACACCAATAACGGCAATCGTTGAGACACCGTGCCGATCAACACCACCACAGAAGGAAGTGTGCATGTTGCGTAAAACATTCCTGGCAACACTTTGCGCCAGCGCTGTCCTGGCCCTTTCAGCGCCGGCCTCTGCCGCGCCAGTCCAGCAATTCAAGGCCGAGGACGGCACCGTCGAAGTCACCACGGTCACCCGGGGGCTGGAGCGGCCCTGGTCCGTGGCGTTCCTGCCGGAGCAGCAGGGCATGCTGGTCACGGAGCGTCCCGGTAACCTGCGATGGGTGAAGGCCGACGGGAAATTGTCTGCGCCGTTGAGCGGTGTTCCCGAGGTCTGGGCCAAGGGGCAGGGTGGTTTGCTGGATGTTGTGCTGTCTCCGGACTTCAAACAGGATCGCACCGTCTACCTGTCGTATGCCGAGGCGGGCGAGGATGGCAAGGCCGGCACGGCGGTGGGCCGTGGGCAGTTGTCCAGCGACATGACGCGCCTGGACAACTTCGATGTAATTTTCCGCCAGCAACCCAAGCTCTCGACGGGCAACCATTTCGGTTCGCGCCTGGTATTCGACCGGGACGGCTATCTGTTCATCACCCTGGGCGAAAACAACGACCGTCCGACCGCACAGGACCTGGACAAGCTGCAAGGCAAGATCGTGCGGATCTATCCCGACGGCAAGGTGCCGGACGACAACCCTTTCGTGGGGCAGAAAAACGTCCGTCCCGAGATCTGGTCCTACGGCTTGCGCAATCCCCAAGGCGCCGCGCTCAATCCGTGGAATGGCACGCTATGGGAGAGTGAGCATGGCCCCAAGGGCGGTGACGAGCTGAACATCATCGAGCGCGGCAAGAACTATGGCTGGCCGTTGGCGACTCATGGCGACAACTATTCCGGCGCGCCGATTCCCGAGGCCCAAGGCAAGACCGCGAAGGGTACCGTCGGTCCCCATCACGTCTGGCAGGTATCGCCAGGGCTCAGCGGCATGGCGTTCTACGACAATGACCGGTTTAAGGCCTGGCAACGCAACGCGTTTGTCGGGGCGCTGGTTTCCAGGGACCTGATTCGCCTGGAGTTCGACGGCGACAAGGTTGTCCATGAAGAACGCTTGCTTGGCGAGCTCAAGGAGCGGATCCGCGATGTTCGCCAGGGGCCGGATGGTTTCCTCTATGTGCTGACGGACGACGATGACGGTGCGTTGTACAAGGTCGGGCTGAAGCAATAAGCATGTTATGAAGCTTTTTGTGGCGAGGGAGCTTGCTCCCGCTGGGCTGCGTGGCAGCCCCATGCAGGCAACGCGATGAGCCTGACACACCGAGTGTCCGATCTTGGGGTTGCTTCGCAACCCAGCGGGAGCAAGCTCCCTTGCCACAGGATCAAAAGCGTCAAAGGATCACGGAGGCCGGGATTTCCATTGACTTCCCGGCCCCTCGCGGCTAGTTTCCAGCCATGACTTCCACCGCACTGCGCAGCCAGCCAAGCATTATTACCGCCATTCCTTATCTGGCGGGCTAGCTGACGACTGCACCCAACCCGCCCTAGAGGCGGGTTTTTTCTTTCTGTCTCCAGGGCTTTACCCAACCAGGAGACAGCCATGACCCCAACCAGCCCCGAGCAGACGCTGCTGGAGCACTACGTCAAGAAGATCCTTGCCGCTGCGGTGTACGAACTGGCGGTGCCCACGCCGCTGCAAGCGGCTGCGGCGCTGTCCCAGGCCTTGGGCAATCGAATTCTGCTCAAGCGCGAGGACCTGCAACCGACGTTCTCGTTCAAGATCCGCGGCGCTTATAACAAGCTCGTGCAACTGACCCCCGAGCAACGCAGCCGTGGCGTGATCACCGCATCGGCGGGCAACCACGCCCAAGGCGTGGCGCTGGCGGCTCAAGCGTTGGGTATCTCGGCGTGCATCGTCATGCCGCGCACGACGCCCCAACTGAAAGTACTGGGCGTGCGCAGTCGCGGGGCCGAAGCGTTGCTGCATGGTGAGAGTTTTCCATTCGCCCTGGAATTCGCCCTGGACCTGGCTCGGCAGACCGGGCGGGAATTCGTCTCGCCGTTCGATGACCCGCAAGTCATCGCCGGGCAGGGAACCGTCGCGATGGAGATCCTGCGCCAGCATCCAGGTCAACTGGATGCCATCTTTGTTCCGGTCGGCGGTGGCGGCTTGATTGCCGGGGTGGCGGCTTACGTCAAATACCTGCGTCCGGAGGTGCGCATCATTGGCGTCGAGTCGGAACACTCCGCATGCCTCCAGGCCGCACAGGCAGCAGGGGAGCGGGTGACGCTAGCGAGCGTCGGCACGTTTGCCGACGGCGTGGCCGTCGCGCAGATCGGCGCCCATGGCTTCGATATCTGTCGTTTCTGCGTCGATGAAGTGATCACCGTCAGCAACGACCAGCTCTGCGCCGCGATCCGGGATATCTATGACGACACCCGCTCGATCACCGAGCCGTCCGGCGCCCTGGCGGTGGCGGGGATCAAGCGCTACGTGACGGACAGCGGAGCGCAGGGCCAGACACTGGTGGCGATCAACTCTGGCGCAAACATCAACTTCGACAGCTTGGGCCACGTGGCAGAGCGCGCGGCAGTGGCTGCGTCTTGAGGTGCTCCCGCGCATCATGTTTTTTGAAGTAGCCGACGGGTGCCCGCCCGTGAAGTCGAAATAGTGGCTAATCTCCAGCCTGGCAAGTTGAGCGGCGCGATGCAGTTTGCATGGATAAAACACCGTTTCCTTGCATTTTGCATGGCCGTTGCGTTGGACCTGACTGCTAAGTAATTGATTTGTAACAGTGTCGCTGTACTGATTTACGGGCATATTTTTTGCGAGTTGATACCCGAGTCCGATGACGGGCTCCAACACCAGAAAACGCCAAAATGAACGAACGGCACGGCATTCGAAGTCCTGTCCGCAGGGAAGAATCGGACGAAAATACCGCCGTCGTGAACATGAATTGGCTGCCTCAAAAGGAGAGAGTTGCCATGTTTTTATCTGCCCTCGAAATGCGAAACATCATTGAAAGCAGCCTGCTGCCCAAACGCTCGCAATGCACCTTGTCACCTGATCTGTCCATGACCGTTAAAATCTACGACGACCACCAGACCGACCGCGTGGCGTTGGTCAAGAGCGATATTGACGCCACCAAGCTCACCGGCTGCCGCGCCATCAACGATCTGATTGCGGAACTGCGTACCGAACTCGACCGTGGCCAGGGTCACGGCCACGGGAACTATTTCCACCAGCAACACCGGATGAGCGGGCGTTAAGCACCGCCCGACCTTTGCAAACCTGACGACCGGGTCCGATGTTGTTCGAACCCGGCGTCCAGCTTTCGATTTTTCTCAGACCAATTGCTGCCGATAGGGCAGGTCTGGCCCGACTTTACCGCACGTCAGTGCCGCGGCGCGCATGGCGAAATGCAGCATCTCCCCGATCTGCTCCGCGCTCAGCGAATGCAAACCCTGCACATCGTCCAACTGCTGCTCTGTCAGCCAAGCGATCAGCGCAGCCTGGAACGTGTCGCCCGCGCCCACCGTATCGGCAATCTGGACCGGGCAGGCGGGAAGCGACCATACGCCATGCTGACGGCTGAACACCGTTGCGCCCTGGCCGCCACGGGTGAGGAAGGCCAACTGACAGCGGTGCTCCAGCCAGCCCCCAATTACTTCATGTGGGTCCCGGTCAGGGTAGAGCAGGCTCAGGTCCTCATCGCTGACCTTGATCAGGTCGGCATATTTCACCAGCGTCGCGATCCGTGAACGCCACAACTCGATGTCTGGCTGCGGATTGAGCCGCACGTTCGGGTCGAGGCTGATCAGGCGTCGGCCGCTTTCGCGTTGTACCAGTGCCAGCAGCGTATCGCCCACCGGTTGCACCACCAATGAGAACGAACCCACATGCAGGCCGCGCACTTGCGGGCCCAGCGTCGGCAAATGCTCCGCGCGCAATTGCCGGTCTGCGCAGCCTTCGCCACGGAAGCTGTAGTGGGGCGAGCCGTTGGCGCCGACAGCGACCATGGCCAGGGTGGTGGGGGCCTCGAAGTCCTGGGCAAATTGAGTGCTGACGCCTTCGTCCACCAGTACCTGTTTCAAGCGCCGGCCCAGATAGTCGGTGGACAGCCCGGTAAACAGCGCCGACTCGATCCCCAGTCGACGCAATCCCACCGCCACGTTGAACGGTGAACCGCCGGCGAGCGCCTTGAAATTCACTTGCGAAGCCGGAGTCTGCGCTTCGTTTGCGCTGAAGAAATCAAACAGCGCTTCACCACATACCAGATACATAATTGCCTGCTCTCAAAGGGTTGCGACGTGTTGCCGGTAACGTTCGTAGGCTTGTTGTGACGCCGCGACGTGCGCGGCGACGGGCCGGGTTTCGCTGGCCGGGTCGAGTTTGACGCAGCGCTCGCACAGGTCGGCCAGGGATGTTTGCCCGGCGCCATGACACCACGCCGCCTGGATCGCCCCGCCCAGGGCAGCGGCTTCGCTCTGTTCGGTGCAAATGACGGTAGTGTCCATGATGTCGGCGACGATCTGTCGCCAGACCGGGCTCTTCGAGCCGCCGCCGATCAGGCGAATGCTCTGGGCCTTGAGCCCGTTGGCACGGAGCAGGTCGAGGCCATAGCGCAGGCCGAAGGTCGTGCCTTCGACCACCGCGCGGCAGAGGTTGGCCCGGGTCAGGTTGGTGGTCGTCAGGCCCAGCAGGCTGCCGGTGGCATGGGGCAGGGCGGGGACGCGTTCGCCATTGAGGAACGGCAACATGCACACGCCCTCGGCACCGATCGGCGCCTGGGTCACGAGGGTGTTGAACGTATCGATGTCCAGTTCCAGCAGCTCGCGCAGCGCTCCGGTGGCGTTGGTCAGGTTCATGGTGCAGATCAACGGCAGCCAGCCGCCGCTCGACGAACAGAACGTCGCCACGGATGCTTGCGGGCTGACCACGGGCTCGGCGGCATACGCATACACCGTGCCGGAGGAACCGAGGCTCATGGTGATCACGCCGGGCTGGATGTTGCCGGTGCCGATGGCGCCCATCATGTTGTCGCCGCCGCCACTGGCGACCACCGCGTCGGGGTTGACGCCCAGGTGTGCGGCGATCTCGGGCAGGATCCTGCCGACTGGCTGATGGGCCTCGATCAGCTCGGGCAAGGCCGATTCCAGCCGGCCGCTGGGGTCGATATGGCGCAGCAGCGCGCGATCCCACTGGCGGGTACGGACGTTGAAGTAACCGGTGCCCGAGGCATCGCCATACTCGCTGCAATGGCGCCCGGTAAGCCAGTAATTGAGGAAGTCATGGGGCAGCAGGATGCTGGCGGTCCGCTCGAAAACCTGCGGGTGCTGTTCCCGGGTCCAGAGCAGTTTGGACACCGTGTAGCCCGGCGCAATCACCACGCCGAGGCGTTCCAGGCTGCCTTCTTCACCGCCGAGATGCGCCAGGAGACGATCGTTTTCCGCGGTCGTCTCGGTATCGCACCACAGTTTTGCCGGGCGCAGGACCTGGCCCTGCTCATCGAGCAATACCAGGCCGTGCTGCTGGCCGGAGACGCCGATGCCGAGAATCGACTGGCCATCGACCTTTGCATCCGCCAGCGCTTGCCGAGTGGCCTGGGTGAACGCGTCGAGCCATTGCCGGGTGTCTTGTTCCCGGCGGCCGTTGGCACCGCTGATCATGTCGTGGGCGGCGGCGCCCTGGCCAAGTACCTGGCCGCTGATCGAATCGAGGATCAGCGCCTTGGTGCCTTGGGTGCCGCAGTCGATGCCCAGGAACAGTTGTTGGTTTGCCATGGAAATCCTCGGATCAAAGAGCAGTCGATACAACACCGTGGTAAGGGACAACCTGTGGCGAGGGGATTTATCCCCGCTGGGCTGCGAAGCGGCCCCAAAATTTAGCTGCTGTTGCGGTGTTTCAGGCAGTCTGTCGGGGCCGCTTCGCGACCCAGCGGGGATAAATCCCCTCACCACAAAAGCGGATCGTATCTAGCCTTGATCAGCCAGCACCCGCTCAAGCGTCTTGGTCACCCCTTGCTCGCGCAAGCTGTTGCAGCACCATTCGAATGCTGCCACGAACTCGGGCGAACGGGGGATGGCCGTGCCAAAAATTTCTTCCACTGCAAGCATTCTCTGGGTCACCAGCGCGTTGTCGGCCACCAGCGCCTGGCAGAACGCCGCGCGTGGGTCGGGGATCGAATAGGTCGCGCCATTTTCATCTACCCCTTTGAGGTAAACAGCCCAGGCTGCCACCACCAGCGCCGCGCGGCGGGTCTGGCCGCCGTCGGCGATCAGGCGGTTGATGGTCGGTACGGTGAATTTGGGAAATTTCGACGAGCCATCCGAACACACCCGTTCCAACTGGTCGGCGATGGCCTGGTTGGAAAAGCGCTCCACCAGGGTGTCCTTGTATTCCGTCAGGTCGATGCCCGGCACGGGCGCCAGTTGTGGCGTCACGTCCAGGTCCATGTAGGCGCGGATGTAACGCACGAACAACGGGTCGTTCATGGTTTCGTGGACGAAACGATACCCCTTGAGGAAACCCAGGTACGTCAACGCGAGATGGCTGCCGTTGAGCAGCTTGATCTTCATCTCTTCATAGGGCGAAACGTCATCGGTGAACTGCACGCCGACCTTCTCCCAGGCTGGGCGACCATTGACGAACTTGTCCTCCAGCACCCATTGCACAAAGGGTTCGCACACCACTGGCCAAGCGTCGTCGATGCCATGCTCGTCGTGCAGCTGCAAGCGGTGGGCGCTGCTGGTCATTGGGGTGATGCGATCGACCATGGCGTTGGGGAAGCTCACGTTCTGCTCGATCCATTGTTTCAGTCCGGGGTCTCGCCACGCGGCAAACGCCAGCAGCGCCTTGCGCGTGACGGCGCCGTTGTGGGGCAGGTTATCGCAGGACATCAGGGTGAACGCCGGCGTCCCCGTAGCCCGGCGTTTGGCCAGCGCGGCGCAGAGGAAGCCGAACACGGTCTGCGGTTCGTCCGGATGGGCCAGGTCGTGCTGGATCTGCGGCAGATGGGCCATGAACTCGCCGTTGCTGTCGTCAATGCAATAACCACCCTCGGTGATCGTCAGCGAGACGATGCGGATCTGCGGGTCGGCCAGTTTGTCGATCAACGCCTGGGCGCCATCCTCGGCCAACAGCATGTCGTCGATCGCGCCGATGACCCGGACTTCGGTGTCGTCGGTGTCGCCCAGTTCATAGAGGGTGAACAGGTAGTCCTGGCCAGCCAGATCATCCCGGGCCCGGCGATCTTCGGCCCGCAGGCCGACGCCGCAGATTGCCCAGTCGAGGCCTTCGCCGGTGTTCATCAACGCATCGGTGTAATACGCCTGGTGCGCACGGTGGAAACCGCCGACCCCGATGTGGGCGATGCCCTGGCGGCGGTCGCCCAGGTTGTAAGCGGGCAGGGCGACCTCGGCGTTGAGGTTGTGCAGGTTCTGTCGGTTGAGTTTCATCGCAAATCTCGGCAATCAGGCGGCAGCGCGCAGCGCGCGGGAAACCGCAACGCCTTCGGCATCGAATAAGTGGCAGTGTTCGGCGTCCAGGTGCAGCTCCAGTTGCTCGCCGAAACGGCTCGCCAGGTCACCACGCACGCGCATGGTCAGGGCTTCGCCGGAGGCGGTGACGACGTGGCAGAAGGTGTCGCTGCCCAGGCGTTCGCTGACATCGGCGGTGACCCGCAGCGTGCAATCACCCGGCTGCGCCAGGTTCAGGTGTTCCGGACGAATCCCCAGGGTTACCGCGCCGCCGACGCTCAGGTTGGCACCGCTGCGCGGCAGGCTGATGCGGGTGCCGGCGTCCAGCAGCACTTCACAACCCTGGCCGTCCAGGCCGGTGACCTTGCCCTTGAGAAAACCCATCTTCGGCGTGCCGAGGAACCCGGCGACGAACAGGTTGGCCGGTTGGTGATACAGCTCCAGCGGCGAGCCGACCTGCTCGATGCGACCGCCGTTGAGCACCACCACCTTGTCGGCCAGGGTCATGGCTTCGACCTGGTCGTGGGTCACGTAGATCATGGTTGCCTGCAACTCTTTATGCAGGCGCGCCAGTTCCAGGCGCATCTGCACGCGCAGGGCGGCGTCGAGGTTCGACAGGGGCTCGTCGAACAGGAAGATTTTCGGGTTGCGCACGATGGCCCGGCCGATCGCCACGCGCTGGCGCTGGCCGCCGGACAGCTGCTTGGGCTTGCGCTCCAGCATCGGCCCCAGTTCGAGGATGCGCGCCGCTTCGTTGACTTTCTTTTCCACCTCGGCCTTGGGCACACCGGCGAGGTCGAGGGCGAAGGACATGTTCTTGCGCACGCTCATGTGCGGGTACAGGGCATAGGTCTGGAACACCATCGCCAGGTCGCGCTTGGCCGGGCTGACTTCGGTGATGTCACGGCCGTCCAGCTCGATGGTGCCGTCGCTGACTTCTTCCAGGCCGGCAATCAGCCGCAGCAGCGTGGACTTGCCACAGCCCGAGGGGCCGACGAAGACCACGAATTCGCGGTCGTTCACTTCAAGGTCGATGCCCTTGATGATGGAGAAGCCTTCGAAGCCTTTTTGCAGATTCTTGATTTTCAGGTTGGCCATGATGATGGGCCTCCATTTCTGATGACTGTGTAGGGCGCGTTACTTCACCGCGCCGAAGGACAAACCGCGCACCAGCTGTTTCTGGCTGATCCAGCCGAAAATCAGGATCGGCGCGCAGGCCAGGGTCGAGACGGCGGACAACTTGGCCCAGAACAGGCCCTCGGGGCTGGAATAAGAGGCGATCAGCGCCGTCAGCGGCGCGGCTTTGGACGAGGTCAGGTTGAGCGACCAGAACGCCTCGTTCCAGCACAGGATCAGCGACAGCAGCACCGTGGACGCCAGGCCGCCCTTGGCGATCGGCAGCAGCACGCGGACCATTTCCTGCCACAGGGTGGCACCGTCCAGGCGCGCGGCTTCGAGGATGTCGCGCGGGATGTCCTTGAAGTAGGTGTAAATCATCCAGACCACGATCGGCAGGTTGATCAGCGTGTAGATGATGATTAGCGCGAGGCGCGTGTCCAGCAGGCCGAACTGCTTGGCCAGCAGATAGATCGGCATCAGCACGCCCACCGGCGGCAGCATTTTGGTGGAGAGCATCCATAGCAGCGTGCCTTTGGTGCGCTGGGTTTCGTAGAACGCCATGGAGTAGGCCGCCGGCACCGCGATCAGCAGGCACAGGGCGGTGGCGCTGAAGGAAATCACCACCGAGTTCCAGGCGAAGCTGAAGTAGTTGCTGCGCTCGTTGATGTGCAGGTAGTTCTCCAGTGTCGGCGCGAAGATGAACTGCGGCGGCGTGGCGAAAGCGTCGATTTCAGTCTTGAAGCTGGTCAGCACCATCCAGAAGATCGGAAAGAAGATCAGGATCGCGATGGCCCAGGCCAACGTGCCCAGCAGCAGGCTTTGCAGGCGACGGGATTGTTGAAGAGTCATGGCGACGGCCTCAATGCTTGTCGGTGAGGTTTTTGCCGATCATCCGGACCAGGATGATGGCGGCGATGTTGGCGATCACCACGGCAATCAGGCCACCGGCTGACGCCATGCCGACGTCGAACTGCACCAGCGCCTGGTTGTAGATCAGGTAGGCGAGGTTAGTGGAGGCGTAGCCAGGGCCACCGTTGGTGGTGGTGAAGATCTCGGCGAACACCGACAGCAGGAAAATCGTCTCGATCATCAGCACCACGGCAATCGGACGCGCCAGGTGCGGCAGGGTCAGGTGCCAGAAAATTGCGATCGGTCCGGCACCGTCCAGGCGCGCGGCTTCTTTCTGTTCCTGGTCGAGGGACTGCATGGCGGTCATCAGGATCAGGATCGCGAAGGGCAGCCATTGCCACGACACGATGATGATGATCGACAGCAACGGGTAATGCGCCAGCCAGTCCACCGGCTGGGCACCGAAGAGTTTCCACACCGAGGCGAGGATGCCGGAGACCGGATGGAAGATCAGGTTCTTCCAGATCAGCGCGCCGACGGTGGGCATGATGAAGAACGGCGAGATCAGCAACACCCGCACGATGCCGCGACCGAAAAACTCGCTGGCCTCCAGCAACGCGCTGATCAACACGCCGAGCACGATGCTTATCAGCAGCACGCTGCCCACCAGCAGCAGAGTATTGGTGGCGCCGGGCATGAAGCCCGAATCGGTCAGGAAATAAGTGAAGTTCTCCAGCCCGACGAATTCGTTTTCGCCGGGGTAGAGCAGGTTGTAGCGGATCATCGAGAAATAGACGGTCATGCCCAGCGGCACGATCATCCACAGCAGTAACAAGGCGACCGACGGGCTGACCAGGAACCAGCCGGGGTTGGCCAGGCGGATCTTGCGGGCTGGCGGAGCTATTTCGATGGGAGCTTTGACTGTTGTCGTTGAGCTATTCATGAGCGCTTACTCTTATGCGACACATTCCCTGTGGCGAGGGAGCTTGCTCCCGCTGGACCGCGCAGCGGGCCCATGCCGATAGGCAATCTTTCTGATCGCCAGGGCGGGCTTTGCCCGCCAGCGGGAGCAAGCTCCCTCGCCACAAATGGATATTTACAAGTCTTTACTTTGGATACCCGGCGCGTTTCATCTCGCGCTCGGTGGTGGACTGCGCGGCGGTCAATGCCTGGTCCACGCTCTGCTGGCCGGTCAGCGCGCCGGAGAAGAACTTGCCGACCTGGGTGCCGATGGCCTGGAATTCAGGAATGGTCACCAACTGAATGCCGATGTAAGGCACGGGCTTGACCGTCGGTGCTTTCGGGTCGGCGACTTTCAACGACTCCAGCGTCACCTTGGCAAACGGCGCGGCCTTCATGTACTCGTCGCTGTAGGTCGAGGCGCGGGTGCCTGGCGGTACGTTGGCAATGCCATCGGTCTTGGCGACCAGTTGGCCGTATTCCTTGGACGTTGCCCAAGTGGTGAAGACCTTGGCCGCGTCCTTGGCTTTGGAACTGGTCGGGATGGCCAGCGACCAGGAGTACATCCACGAAGTGCCCTTGTCGGTTTTTTCGTGGGGGGCGAAGGTGAACCCGACGTGATCGGCCACCTTGCTCTGGGTCTTGTCGGTCACGAACGAACCGGCGACGCTGGCATCGACCCACATCGCGCACTTGCCGCTGTTGAACAGGGCCAGGTTCTCGTTGAAGCCGTTGCTGGACGCGCCCGGCGGGCCGGATTTCTTCATGTTGTCGACGTAGAAGTTCAGGGCGTCCTTCCACTCAGGCCCATTGAACTCCGGTTGCCACTTCTCATCGAACCAGCGCGCGCCAAAACCGTTGGCCAGGGTCGTGATCAGCGCCATGTTCTCGCCCCAACCGGCCTTGCCCCGCAGGCACAGGCCATACTGTTCCTTGGACTTGTCGGTGAGCTTTTGCGCGAATTCACCGACCTGGGTCCAGGTCGGGTGCTCAGGCATGCTCAGCCCGGCGTTCTTGAACAGGTCCGTGCGGTAATAGGTGATCGAGCTTTCGGCATAGAACGGCAGGGCGTACAACGAGCCCTTGACCGACAAGCCATCGCGCACGGAAGGGAAGACGTCTTCCAGGTCGTAGGACGCCGGCAGGTCCTTCATCGGCTCCAGCCAGCCCTTGGCTCCCCACAGTGCGGCTTCGTACATGCCAATGGTCAACACATCGAACTGTCCACCCTGGGTGGCGATGTCCGTGGTCAGGCGCTGGCGCAGGACGTTTTCTTCGAGCACCACCCAGTTCAGCGTGATGTCCGGGTGCTCGGCCTCGAAAGTCTTCGAAAGCTTTTGCATGCGGATCATGTCGCTGTTGTTGACGGTGGCAATGGTCAGGGTTTGCGCGCCGAAACTGACGCTGCTGAGGGTCATGCAGGTGGAGACAAGCAGAGCTTTTACCGAAGGTTTCATCGCGCACTCCTTTTCCGCGCCCACGGGCCGCAGAAGGACAGTTATTGTTTTTGTGTCTTCCGGATGAGAGGAAGAATGTGCGCTGATTACAGCCCTCAATGGATTGCATGACAAATCATTCGTCGCACTTTTACTGATACTTTTTTGCACTCAAGAGCAGGCAAGGTAGAGATCAGGCCTGGTTCTGCTCGGTCAACCGCTGCACCGCCAGCCGCCGGTAGTGCGACGGGGTCATGCCCTTGAGTTGCTGGAAGCGTCGGTTGAAGTTGGAAATATTGTTGAAGCCCGACTCGAAGCACACATCGGTCACTGGTTTGTCGCCATCGGCCAGTAGCTCGCAAGATTTGCTGATGCGCAGGCGATTGACGAATTCGATGAAGCAACGCCCCGTGGCTTGCTTGAAAACCCGGCTGAAATAGGTGGGTTTCATGCCCAGGTGCTCGGCGACTTCTTCCAGGGGCAACTCCCGGGCGTAATGGGCAAAGATGTAATCCACCGCGCGGTTGGTGCGGTCGATGCTGTGCTCGTCCGCCGCGTGTGGTGTCGTGGCGCCCGAAAGCAGCTGGAAGTCGTCGCAGGCCGCCAGCAGCTCCATCAGGATAAAAAAGTAGCCCAGACGGCTCATGCCCTGGGCGTCGGCGATGCGTTGCATCAACGTCATGGCCTGGCGGATGGTGCGCTTGCAGCGAAATTCGATGCCGTGCTGGGCACGCTCCAGCAGCGGTGCCAGGGTCTTGAGCTCGGCGAACACCTGGTTGCCGCTTTCAAACAGCTCATCCGTGAAGTTCACCAGCATGTCGCGCTTGGGCACCACTTCGTCCTCGGCCACCTGGCTGATCCAGTTGTGGGGCAGGTTGGGGCCGGTAAGGAACAGCGACTGCGGAGAAAAATTGCCGATGTAGTCGCCGATGAAGACCTTGCCCGAACTGGCGACGATCAGGTGCAGCTCGTATTCCTTGTGGAAATGCCAGCGCACCAGCGGGCAAGGAAAGCCGTGCTGGCGATAGATGATGGACAGCCCGTTGTGGTCGTCCATCAACTCGTAGGAAGGGTCGGTGACTCTGGCTGTTCGGGTCATGGGCCTGGCGCTTTTATTGTTATCGCCGCTGGATAATGCCCCCTTCGCCGCGCAGGTTCCAGCCCCGGGACAAAGGCCGGTCAGCTGTTGCGGTTCTTCTCTTCGATCCACTGCGACATGTACTGGGTGCTCTTGTGCTGGTGATGGCGCAGCATGCTGCCGGTGAAGTTGTTCCGGCGTCGGCGCGCCAGATCGGCACGACAGGCATTGATGCTGTCGATCAGCGCCGGGCCGTGCACCTGCCGGCGAAAGCGCGCCGCCAGCAAAGCCAGCCCGGCGTCCTGGGCATCGGCCCAGCGTGCCTGATCGCTATACAACTGTACGGCGGCGCTGGCAATATCCTCGGCGCTCTGCGCGATGACACCGGGCCAGGGCATGCCGGCGTGCATGGCTTCGGCACCGATGGGCGTGGTGACGCTCGGCGTGCCGCAGAGCATGGCTTCGATCAGTTTGCCCTTGATACCGGCGCCGAAACGCAGGGGGGCCAGGCAGATGCGCGCCGCGGACATGACCTGCAAGGCATCCTCTGCCCAGTTCATGATGTGGAAGCCTTGGGCCAGGTTATGCAGCGCTGCGGCCTTGGGCGGGGTATAGGCGCCATACAGGTGCAGCTGTGCACCGGGCAGTCGCTGGCGAATCAGCGGCCACACGGCATTTTTCATCCAGAGTACGGCGTCCCAGTTCGGTGCATGGCGGAAATTGCCGATGCTGAGGAAGTGCGCCCGTTCTTCGAAAGGTACGAAGGCTTGCTCAGGCAGGTCGAGCATCAATGGGCACCAGAGCAACAGCTCACGGGGCACCTTGAAGTGCTCCACCAACAGTTCGATCTCGACTTCGGACACCATCAGGTTCAGATCGCATCGATACAGAGCGGCAATCTCGCGCTTGGCCAGGTCGGTGTCGGCCATCAGCTCGAATTCTTCGCGCAGGGCGGGGGCGAACAGGTCGCTGAAATCCTCACAGGTTTCATCGGCTTTCAAGCGATCCTTCAAGCGCTGATGCCGCGCGTGGCGCAGGCTTTGCAGGTCGGAAGTTTCCAGCACGCGCAGGGCGTCGGGGCAGTGCTTCTCGACTCGCCAGCCAAACTGTTCTTCCATCATGTACTGGTCGAACAGGACGACATCGGGCGCGAGTTCGCTGATGAATGCGTCAAAACTGCTGCTATTTAGCTCGATCGGTACCTCGCGGATGCCCAGGGCGATCAGGTCGGCGCGGTTTTCCCCGGGCCTGGCGGGGCTGCTGAAAGTGATGTCCCAGCCTTGCCCGAGAAAAGCCTCCAATAACTGCATGACATGCCCACCGGCCGCCGATGAGCGTGGCTCGGGCCAGACATAGCCGATCACCAGGACTTTGGTGGCGGTGGGATGAGACATGAGGGACATTCCTTGAGGCGGGTCAGGCGCGGTCGGCGCGCGGGGCGCCGATAGTGACCAAGAATGCGCCTGGGCTCAAGAAAGAATCTTTTTGACCTTGTCGCGCAGTTGGTCGATGGAGAAGGGTTTGCCGATCACGTTCATGCCTTCGGGCACATCGATGCTTTCGGCATAACCGCTGGCGAACAGGATCGGCAGCCCTGGCCTGGCCAGTTGGGCCCGTTTCGCCAGTTCGCGGCCGTCCATGACCGGCAGGCCGACGTCCGTCATCATCAGGGCGATGGGCTGAGCGTCATCGTTCAGAAACTCAAGTGCCTGCTCGCAGCCGTCAGCTTCCAAAACCTTGTATTCCAGTTCTTCCAGGACATCGACAATCAACATGCGCACGATGTTGTCGTCTTCGACTACCAGGATGGTGGAGGGGGTGTCAGAAGCGGGGACGGACATAATAGACTTCTCGGAAGATGGAATCGGTAGGGGCGCGGCAAAAAGTAGCCGTATGCATGAGTAAGTAGCGAAGCGGTACAAGTTCCCGAGGTTGTACAAGAAAGGATCTATAGTACAAGAGCTGACAAGGATAGTCGCATCCTTATGACCCGGTCGTACCGTCAGGAAATTGTGGCATTGCCTTGTCAGATGTGTGGATCCAACCCGTATTTTTGGGCAAACTCCATCGTCTTCAACTGTCCACCAAGGCCTTTTCCATGACTCCTTCGTCTTCGGTCGACGAACAAAGTTTTCGCAAGCTCCTGAGCCGCAATATCAGCCTGCCGCTGGGCATGGGGGCACTCAGCGCGGTGTTTTTCATCGTGTTGATCACTTATCTGCTGTCGGTGATCCAGTGGGTCGGGCACACCGATCGCGTCATCAACAATGCCAATGAAGCGCTGAAGCTGAGCGTCGATCTGGAAACCGGCATGCGCGGTTACCTGCTGAGCGGCGACGAGCATTTCCTCGACCCTTACGAGGTGGCCAAGCCGCGCATCGCCGTGGCCCTGGATACATTGTTGGAACTGACAGCCGACAATCCCGTCCAGACCGATCGCCTGCGTAAGGTCCAGGCACTGCAGACGGAATGGGCCAACTATGCCCAGAGCATGATCGACCTGCAGCGCAGCAGCGGTGATTATCGCGGCGCGGTGAAGAAGGGGCGTGGCAAACGGTTGACGGACGAGATCCGCACGACCTTCGAAGACATCGTCGAAACCGAGCAGCAGTTGCGCGCCGAGCGCAACGAGCAGGTGCGTACCACCACGCTCTGGAGCATTGCCCTGTATTTGCTCTTCGTCGCGGCCATCAGCGGGTTGCTGGCCTACGTAGGGCGGCGCGATCTGTTGGCCCTGTCGAGCAACTACAGCGCGAGCCTGAAAGTCCAGCAAGAAAGCGCCCTGCATCTGGAAAAGCAGGCGTGGTTGCGCAACGGCCAGACTCAACTGGCCGAGCAGGTGCTCGGCCAACTGACGCTGAATCTGTTGGGGCGCAACATCCTGCAGTTCTGCGCCCAGTACCTGGGCAGCGTTGTTGCCGCACTGTATGCGCGGGAAGAAAACGGCGTGCTCAAGCGCATCGCCACCTATGGCATGTCCCGGGAAGACGACGAACAGCACCAGATGGTCATGGACGGCGAAGGCATCGTCGGGCAGGCCGTGCGCCAAGGGCGGCTCATCCTTCTGGATGACGTGCCACGCGATTACCTCAAGGTCAGCTCAGGGCTGGGCCAAGGGTTGCCCAACTGCGTGATGGTGGTGCCGACCCGTGACGACGACCGCATCAATGGTGTCATCGAGCTGGGCTTCCTGCGCCCCCTGGCCGGGCGGGACATCGAGTTGCTGGAACTGGTTGCCGGCAATATCGGCACCTCCATCGAGGCGGCCCGTTACCGTCAACGTCTGCAGGAAGTACTGGCCGAAACCCAGCAGCTCAACGAAGAGTTGCAGGTGCAGCAGGAAGAACTCAAGACGGCCAACGAAGAACTCGAGGAACAGTCGCGCATTCTCAAGGAATCCCAGGCCCACCTGGAAGCCCAGCAGCAGGAGCTGGAGCAGACCAACGAGCAATTGGCCGAGCAGCGCGACGCCATGGACCAGAAGAACAGCGAGTTGAACCTGGCCCAGATCCAATTGCAGGAGCGCGCCGAAGAGCTGCAGCGTTCGAGCAAGTACAAGTCCGAATTTCTCGCCAATATGTCCCATGAGCTGCGCACGCCGCTCAACAGTTCGTTGATCCTGTCCAAGCTGCTGGCGGAGAACCCGCAGAGGAACCTCAGCGACGAACAGGTCAAGTTTGCCGAGTCGATCTACTCCGCCGGCAATGACTTGCTGAACCTGATCAACGACATCCTGGACATTTCCAAGGTCGAGGCCGGAAAACTCGAGGTGCGCCCGGAAAACACCAGCGTGCCTCGCCTGGTCGAAGGGCTGCGGGACATGTTCAAGCCGCTGGCGGCCGACAAGGGCCTTAGTTTCGAGGTGCAGTTGCAGCCTGACGCGCCGTCAATGCTGTATACCGATCGCCAGCGCCTTGAGCAGGTGCTCAAGAACCTTTTGTCCAACGCGGTGAAGTTCACCGAGCAGGGCTCCGTCTGCCTGACCATCACCGGCCAGCCCGGCTCGGGTATCGCGTTCATGGTGCGCGACTCGGGGATCGGCATCGCCGCCGACCAGCAGCAGAGTATTTTCGAGGCGTTCCGCCAGGCCGACGGCACCACCAATCGGCGTTACGGCGGCACCGGCCTGGGGCTGTCGATTTCCCGCGATCTGGCGACGTTGCTCGGCGGCTCGATCTCGGTCTCCAGCGAGCCGGGGCAGGGCAGTGTGTTCACGCTGGTGATGCCTGGGCGTTATGTCGAGCCAGGGGAGGCGCCTGTCGAACCGATGGCGTTCACCCCGACGACCACTGCCCCGGCCCATGTGCCGCCTCCGACACTGGTCGCCGAGGTGGAAACCCCTGTCCCGCAATTTGCCGATGACCGGGACAAGGCGCCTTTCGCTACCCGTTGCATTCTGGTTATCGAAGACGAACCGAAGTTCGCCCGTATCCTGTTCGATCTGGCCCATGAACTGGGCTATCAGTGCCTGGTCGCCCATGGCGCTGACGAAGGCTTTGACCTGGCCTTGCAACTGAGCCCGGACGCGATCCTGCTGGACATGCGTTTGCCGGACCATTCCGGGCTGACCGTGTTGCAGCGGCTCAAGGAGCAGGCCCAGACCCGGCACATCCCGGTGCACGTCATTTCCGTCGAGGACCGCGTCGAAGCGGCGATGCACATGGGCGCGATCGGTTATGCCGTCAAACCGACGACCCGAGAAGAGCTCAAGGACGTTTTCGCGCGCCTGGAAGCCAAGCTGACCCAGAAGGTCAAGCGCGTGCTGCTGGTGGAAGACGATGACTTGCAGCGCGACAGCATTACCCGGCTGATCGGCGACGATGACATCGAAATCACCGCGGTCGGCCTGGCCCAGCAGGCCCTGGACCTGCTGCGCACGCATGTCTACGACTGCATGATCATCGACCTCAAGCTGCCGGATATGCTCGGCAATGACTTGCTCAAGCGCATGTCCAGCGAGGAGATCTGCTCGTTTCCGCCAGTGATCGTCTACACCGGGCGCAACCTGACCCGTGATGAAGAGGCCGAACTGCGCAAATACTCGCGCTCGATCATCATCAAGGGCGCGCGTTCGCCGGAACGCCTGCTGGACGAAGTCACACTCTTTCTGCACAAAGTCGAATCGCGGTTGTCCCATGAACGACAGCGGATGCTGCAGACCGCCCGCAGCCGCGACAAGGTTTTCGAAGGCCGCAAGGTGCTGCTGGTGGACGACGATGTGCGCAATATTTTCGCCCTGACCAGCGCCCTGGAGGCGAAAGGCGCCGTCGTGGTCATCGGCCGTAACGGTTACGAAGCGATCGAACGCCTGAACGAAGTCGAGGATATCGATCTGGTGCTGATGGACGTGATGATGCCCGAGATGGACGGCTTTGAAGCCACCGCGCTGATCCGCAAGGACCCGCGCTGGCGCAAGTTGCCGATCATCGCCGTGACCGCCAAGGCCATGAAGGATGACCAGGAGCGTTGCCTGGCGGCGGGCTCCAACGATTACCTGGCCAAGCCGATCGACCTGGATCGCCTGTTCTCACTGATTCGCGTGTGGTTGCCGAATATGGAAAGAATCTAGTGGAACGAAACACTGACATCGAACTTCGTTTGTTGATCGAAGCGATCTATCTGAAGTACAGCTACGACTTTCGTGACTATTCCGGCGCCTCCATCAAGCGCCGGGTCCTGCATGCGTTGAATCAGTTCGAATGCAAGACCATCTCGGCCTTGCAAGAGCGCGTACTGCACGACCCGAGCGCGTTCATGCAATTGCTCCAACTGCTGACTATTCCGGTCAGCGAGATGTTTCGCGACCCTGCGCACTTCCTGGCCATTCGCGAGGAAGTGGTGCCGCTGCTCAAGACGTATCCTTCGATCAAGATCTGGATCGCCGGCTGCAGCACCGGTGAAGAGGTCTACTCCATGGCGATCCTGCTGCACGAAGAAGGGCTGTTGGACCGCACGTTGATCTACGCCACGGACATCAATCCGCGTTCACTGGAGAAAGCCAAGCAAGGCATTTTTTCCCTGGAGAATGTCCGGGCCTACACCCAGAATTACCAGCTCGCCGGAGGCCGGCGTTCGTTTGCCGACTACTACACGGCCGCCTACGATTACGCCATGTTCGACAAAACCCTGCGTCAAAACGTGACCTTTGCCGATCACAGCCTGGCGACGGACAGTGTGTTTTCCGAAACTCAGTTGATTTCCTGTCGTAACGTATTGATTTATTTTAATAAAAAGCTGCAAGATCGCGCATTTGGATTGTTTCATGAGTCCCTCTGCCATCGAGGTTTCCTGGTGCTGGGCAGTAAGGAAACACTGGATTTTTCGGCTTTCGGCAAGCAGTTCGAGCCGTTGGTCAAACAGGAACGGATCTATCGCAAGTTATGAGCCCAATGACGGACAGATCCAGGCCCCTGATCGAGGCCATCGTAGTCGGCGCTTCCGCCGGAGGCGTCGAGGCGCTGCTCAACATCTTCACGCCTCTGCGCAAGGGCTTCAGCCTGCCTGTCCTCGTGGTGCTGCATTTGCCCGACGAACGTAACAGCCAGTTGGCCCAAGTGTTTCGTCATCGCCTGGCGATACCCGTCGAAGAAGTCCAGGACAAGCAGGACATACGCCCGGGCACGTTGTATGTCGCAACGCCCGGTTATCACCTGTCGATCGAGGCTGATCGCAGCCTGTCACTGAGCCTTGAAGCGCCGGTGCACCATTCGCGGCCATCGATCGACGTGTTGTTCGAGTCGGCCGCCGATGTCTATGGTCCTCGTCTGCTGGCAGTGGTCCTGACCGGTGCCAACAGTGACGGCGCCAGGGGGCTGGCCAGGGTGAAAGAGCTGGGCGGCATCACCGTCGTCCAGGACCCGAAGGAGGCACAGGTTTCCACCATGCCCGAAGCGGCGCTTACGTTGCATGAGCCCGACCATATCCTAACTTTACAGGGCATCGGCCAGTTGCTGGCCGGGCTGGAATGAACCACATGCCAAGAGATATTCAAGCCAAACTGCTGATCGTCGACGATCTGCCTGAGAATCTGTTGGCCCTGGAAGCGCTGATCAAGCGCGAAGACCGTGAGGTCTTCAAGGCCTTGTCGGCGGATGAAGCGCTCTCGCTGCTTTTGCAACACGACTTTGCCCTGGCGATCATTGATGTGCAGATGCCGGGCATGAACGGATTCGAACTGGCCGAGCTGATGCGCGGCACGGAAAAGACCCGCAGCATCCCGATCATTTTTGTCAGCGCCGCCGGCCGCGAGCGCAACTATGCATTCACCGGCTATGAAAGCGGTGCGGTGGATTTCCTGCACAAGCCGCTGGACACCCACGCGGTCAAAAGCAAGGTCAGCGTGTTCGTCGAGCTCTATCGCCAGCGCAAGGCGATGAAGGAACAGGTGCTAGCTCTCGAGCAGAGTCGCCGGGAGCAGGAGCAGTTGCTCCAGCAGTTGCAAGCCACCCGTGGCGAGCTCGAGCAGGCGGTGCGCATGCGGGACGATTTCATGTCGATCGTCGCCCATGAGGTTCGTACGCCGCTTAACGGCCTGATCCTGGAAACGCAGTTGCGCAAGATGCACTTGGCGCGCGACAACGCCTCGGCGTTCACCCTGGACAAGATCAAGGCGATGGTTGAACGCGATGAGCGCCAGATCAAGAGCCTGATCCGCTTGATCGAGGACATGCTGGACGTGTCACGGATTCGCACCGGGAAGTTGTCTATCCGTCCGACCCGCTTCAACCTGACGGCGCTGGTGGAGAACCTGCTGCGCAACTTCCAGCCGCAGATCGCCGCTGCCGAATGCTCCGTGAGTTGTACCGCCGAGCCTATGGTGGAAGGGCACTGGGATGAGTTTCGCATCGAGCAGGTGGTCTCGAACCTGCTGACCAACGCGTTGCGTTATGGCAGCAAGAGCCCGATCGAAGTGCGCGTCTATCAGACGCCCGACCACGCCTGCATCGAAGTGCAGGATCACGGTATCGGCATCAGCGAAGAGAACCAGAAGCGCATCTTCCAGCAGTTCGAGCGGGTATCGTCCAAGGCCGCCACCGCTGGCCTGGGGCTGGGCTTGTTCATCTCCGAGCAGATTGTCACCGCCCATGGCGGTATCATCACGGTCAATAGCCGCCTCAACGAAGGGGCGTTGTTTCGCGTTTGTCTGCCTTTTCAGAAAACTGGCGAACGGACGCAACCTCTGAGTGGCCCCAAGGTCGTATCAGCAGCGATTGATCCAACAAAGGCTTCTCATGAGTGAAGATGCGCAAGACGTTGTACTGATTGTCGAGGATGATCCGTCGATCCTGATGGTGCTGTCGGCCTACCTGTCTGGCGAAGGGTACCGGGTGCTCCAGGCTGAAAACGGCGAGCAGGCGTTCGAGATTCTAGCGAGCAAACCTCACCTGGACATGATGATTACCGACTTCCGTCTGCCGGGGGGGATTTCCGGGGTGCAGATCGCCGAGCCTGCGGTGAGGTTGCGTCCGGACCTGAAGGTCATCTTTATCAGTGGGTATGCTCAGGAAGTGCGCGAGACCGATAGCCCCATCACGCGTAAGGCGCCGATTCTGGACAAGCCGTTTGATCTGGATGTGTTGCAGAAGATCATGCAGGGGATGTTGTCGTAGTCAGCCGGTTGTTTGGGCTTCAATGGGTGTATATCCGTTTCTGCGGTAACGGCTACTTAGGGTTCCGCCCTTACGGCGGGTCACTTTTTTCAGACGCCAAAAAAGTAACCAAAAAGGCTTTGCCCCACCACTCGGTGCCTCGCCAAGGCTCGGCATGCCCTCACTCCGGCATTGCTCCGTGGGCCCGCCGCGAAGGGCCATCCTTGGCCCAGCGCGGCTATCCCGGCATCCATGCCGGGATGCCCACTGCACAATGCCTGCGTTCGGCCAGCGTGGTTAACGGGGCGCTGAGATCAACATCAAAAGCACAGCAAGAGCAACAGCAACAGCGGGTACATGCAAGCATTTGCGTAGCTGACCCACCGCTATCGCGAGCAAGCTCGCTCCCACATTGGACCTTCGATAGACACAGGCCTCACGGCACACAGCAATCCCTGTGGGAGCGAGCCTGCTCGCGAAGGGGCCAGTCCATCCCACATCTGTATTGACTGACACTCAGTCTCCGCGAGCAGGCTCGCTCCCACGTTGGATTTTGGGGAGACACAGGCCCCACGGCACACAGGATCCCTGTGGGAGCGAGCCTGCTCGCGAAGGGCCAGTCCATCCAACATCTGTATTGACTGACACTCAGTCTTCGCGAGCAGGCTCGCTCCCACATTGGATTTTGGGCAGACACAGGCCTCACCGCACACAGCAATCCCTGTGGGAGCGAGCTTGCTCGCGAAGGGGCCAGTCCAGCCAACATCTGCATTGACTGACACTCAGTCTTCGCGAGCGGGCTCGCTCCCACAATTTGATCGACTTACAGCCGTAAGAATCGCCAGCCTGGCTGGAGGCGTTGATTCGGCGCCCCGTTAATAACGCTGGCTGAACGGAAGTGTCAAACCTTGATCATCTCCCGCACCTTCGCCGTCAACAGATCAAACGTGAACGGCTTGGTGATCATCTGCATGCCTGGGTCGAGGAAACCACCGCGCACCGCCGCGTGTTCGGCGTAACCGGTGATGAACAGCACTTTCAGATCGGGGCGGATCTGCCGGCCGATTTCGGCCAGTTGCCGCCCATTCATGCCGGGCAGGCCCACATCGCTGATCAACAGGTCGATGCGCTGGTTCGATTGCAGGATCGGCATCGCCGCGTTTGCGTCGCCGGCCTCGACGAAGGCGTAGCCCAACTCGCTCAGCACTGCGCTGACCAACACCCGCACCGCCGCGTCATCTTCGACGATGAGCACGGTTTCGCCATCCTGCGCATAAGGCGCCTGCTGGGTGACGGCGGCTGGTTCGTGTATCTCCTCGCCCACAAAGCGCGGCAGATAAAGGTTCACGGTGGTGCCTTTGTCGACCTCGCTGTCGATGGTCACGTGGCCACGGGACTGCTTGCTGAAGCCATAGATCATCGAAAGGCCCAGGCCGGTACCCTGGCCGATCGGCTTGGTCGTGAAGAACGGATCGAACGCACGGTGCATCACCGCTTCCGGCATGCCGCATCCGCTATCCTGCACGCTTAACACCACGTAGTCCCCGGGCTCCAGGTTGGTGTAGGCGTCGGTGAAGCCGGTGTCCAGGTAACGATTGAATGTCTGCACCAGCAGTTTGCCGCCACCGGGCATCGCATCGCGAGCGTTGAGTACCAGGTTGAGCAGGGCGCTTTCCAGTTGATTGGGGTCGGCTTCGGCGATCCAGAGCTGCTCGTCCAGTTGCATCTCCAGGCGGATACTCTCGTTGAGGCTGCGCTGCAGCAACTCGCCCATGGACAATACGAGCGTGTTCATTTGCACAGCCTTGGAGTCCAGCGATTGCCGCCGGGAGAAGGCCAGGAGCCGATGCGTCAGGCCTGCCGCGCGATTGGCCGAGGTCACGCCCAGGTCGATCAGGCTGTCCAGGTCTTCGGTGCGGCCGCGCGCCAGGCGTCGGCGCAGCAATTCGAGGCTGCCGATGATGCCGGTGAGCATGTTGTTGAAGTCATGGGCGATGCCGCCGGTCAATTGGCCGACTGCTTCCATTTTCTGCGACTGGCGCAGGGCTTCTTCGTTATGTCGCAGCTGGGCGGTGCGCTCCTCGACCTGTTGTTCCAGGGTTTCGAGGGTCGTTTGCAGGCGCAGCTCGCTGTTGCTCAGGTCGATCAGCCGGTCCCGCGCTTCGTATTGCCTGCGGCGTCCGCGCAGCGCGGTGGTCACCAGGCTGACGAGCGTCACCGGATGGAACGGACGCTCCAGGAACGTCACGTTGCCCAGCTGCACGCCGATGCGTGCCACCGGGTTCTGCTCCGGGCCACCGTGATGAGTCAGCAGGACAATTGGCAAGTCGGACCAGGCCGGCTGCTGTTCGATGTGCTGGAACAGGGTTTCCAGATCCGGCCCGACCAGGGCTTCCGATGAAATCACCAAAAGGCCTGCGCCTTGCCCCAATTCTTCGCATAAATGGCCCAGATGACTGCAAACGAGGCCGTTGAAACCGGCTTCCTTGAGAATCATCAGGGCAATCTGGCTGTCCCGTCCGAGCGGCGCGAGAATCAGCGCCCGCTCGGACAGTGGCTCGGCCGACGTCACGGAGTGCCATCCTCAAGCAACGGGTTGTCCGCACCCATGTAGGTCGGTACGCCACGCAACACGCCTTGGAATGCTTCCAGCGGTTGGCCGATGGTCATGCCCAGCTTGCTGATGCGATATTCACGGATAGTCGACTCATGGGCGCCGGTGCGCTTCTTGATAACGGAAACCGCCCGGCGAACCTTGCCCAGCGCTTCGAAGTAACGCAGCAGGATGACGGTGTCGGCGAGGTAGGTAATGTCCACTGGCGCCTGCATGTCGCCCACCAGCCCGTGTTGCGCGACGGTCATGAAGGTCGCCGCGCCTTTGCGGTTGAGGTAGAGCAACAGCTCATGCATATGCAAGACCAGGGCGTTTTCTTCCGGCATGGCGGCCTGGTAGCCGTTGATGCTGTCGATCACCACGGTTTTGATGTTGCCGTCACTGACGCAACGCCGCACACGATGGGAAAACTCGCCCGGAGACAGCTCCGCGGCGTCGACCTGCTCGATCAGCAGGTTGCCGGTTTTTTGCAATTCGTGCAGATCGATGCCGATGTTTTTCATGCGCTCGAACAGCAGCCCCAGCTCTTCGTCGAAGATGAACAGCGCGGCTTTTTCTCCGCGGCGTACGGCAGCTGCAGCAAAGATCAACGAGATCAGCGATTTGCCGGTACCGGCCGGACCGAGAATCAGCGTGCTGGAGCCGGTCTCGATGCCACCGCCTAACAGGGCGTCCATTTCGGCGATGCCGCTGGACAGCTGTTGACGCAAGTACTGGCCACGATGCTCGGCGGCCACCAGGCGAGGGAAGACGTGCAGGCCGTCGCTCATGATGGTGAAATCGTGGTAGCCGCCACGGTATTTCTGCCCGCGATACTTGACCACCCGCAGCCGGCGCCGTTCGGCACCGTAGTTGGGGGTCAGTTCCTCGAGGCGGATGACGCCGTGGGCCACGCTGTGCACGGTCTTGTCCAGGGATTCAGTGGTCAGGTCATCCAGGAGCAGGACCGTGGCGTCATAACGCACGAAGTAGTGTTTGATCGCGAGGATCTGCCGACGGTAGCGCAGAGAGCTCTGCGCCAGCAGGCGAATCTCCGAAAGGCTGTCGAGCACGACCCGGGTCGGCTTGATGCGCTCCACCACTTCGAAGATCTGCCGGGTCGCTTCCCCCAGTTCCAGGTCGGAGGAATACAGCAGGCTCTGCTGCTGATCGGCGTTGAGCAGGCTCTCGGGCGGGGTCAGCTCGAAGATGTGGATGCTCTCATCCAGCGTCCATCCATGGGAGGCCGCGCCCTGACGCAATTCACGCTCGGTTTCCGACAGCGTGATATACAACGAGCGTTCGCCGGCCTTGGCGCCGGCCATCAGGAAATGCAACGCGACCGTGGTTTTACCGGTACCCGGCTCTCCCTCCAGGAGAAACACGTGACCCCGGGACAAACCACCGGAAAGGACATCGTCCAGCCCTTCGATCCCGGTGGCGGCTTTTGCGCTGATCGACTCGTTAGATGTAATCAAAAATAACCCTCTCATGACTAGGGAAGTGGGCAGCAGGCGGGGTATCGCCTGAAAATGAACTGCCTGAACACTTGACCTTTGGCAGTGATGGCGGTTCCGCTTCCTTTGACAAAACGCGCACTGCTGCACAACTTTCCACCCGCGCGACTGGGCCTACAGGCCTTGTTGTATCGCCGGGTCGTCGGGGTTCAGTTGTTCCAGTTGGGCCAATAAAACCTGGACATGCTGCAACTGACCGGTCTCCTTCCAATAATTGATCAGCAATACCCGCGCCTTGCGATCGGCGGGGTAACGCTGGACGATTTCCTGTAGCTGCTTCTGCGCGGCTTCCACCTCCTGCTCGGCGTGCAAAGTGGTCGCCAGGTCATAGCGGTAGTGCCGGTTCTCAGGCTCAAGCTCCACCGCTTTGGCCAGGCCAAGCACGGCGTATTCGGTCTGCCCGTGCTGGAGCAGCCACATGCCCAGCGCATGTTGCAGATAAGCCGATGCCGGCTGGGTTTGCAACTGCCGGGCGAGCAGTTGTCGTGCAGCTTCGGCCTGGCCTTGTCGGTCCAGCACATCGACCTGCATGACCAGCGCCGGCAGGTTGTCCGGCTGCAGGCGCAGGGCCTGCTCCAGCGCCTGCTGGGCTTTTTTCAGATCAGCGTTATGCAGGTACAGCCGGGCGAGCTGATAGAGCGACTCGGTGGTGGGCGGAGCGTCGCTGAGTACCTGCTTCCAGGTATCGGCGGCAATCTGCATCGCGCCGAAATACAGGCCCAGTTCATCTGGCGAAAGACCCAGCAGGGCATTCACGGCGGCAAACCGGACGTCCGGCTCGTTGTCCTCCAGGAGCGGGCCGAGCAACAGGCTGCGCTGGGCGTTCGGTACCAGCCCGACGATGCTGTCGATGGCCGCGCGGCGCACCTGCGGCGATTCGCTGTGCAAGTCCGCTTGTGCCAGTTTCAGGGCCTGGGGGCTCGGGTAGTTGGGTAGCTCGGCGTGCAAGCGTACGCGGCGCTTGGGCGAGAGGTCCGGGCGTCCCAGTTGCTGGTAAAGCATCCGCGCCGCGCCGGGCTGCCCGTTGCGGGCGTTGTCCAGGGCCTCACTGTAACCACGCTTGATTGCTTCGGGGATTTGCGGCGTGGTGCTGCGTAGCCATATCGCGACGAGACCGATTGCCAGGACGACGGCAAGGCTGAGAAGGAGGTAGCGACGAGACGAGGACATTCAGGTAATCCGTAACCAGAAGCGTGAAGTGTCGCAAGCTTCGGTCAGGTCCGGGCTTGAGTCAAACCTGAATAGCGGTGGGGGATCTGTGGGAGCGAGCCTGCTCGCGATGACGGTGGGACAGGCAATGACATTTCATCGCCAGGAACCCGATATATCAGACAACCCTGTGGCGAGGGAGCTTGCTCCCGCTGGCCGGCAAAGCCGGCCCTGGCTGTCTTCAGGCAGACCGCGTCAGCCGGTTTTGCGACTGCTGCGCAGCCGAGCGGGAGCGAGCTCCCTCGCCACGGGGTATCTGGGCTGGCCTCATCGCGAGCAGGCTCGCTCCCACAACAGGCTTTTCCAAAAGCGCTGGTCGATAAACAAAAAAGCCCCGCGACCGAATGAGGCGCGGGGCAAAGGGATTGGTTGGTTGCGGCCAACCAAAGGAGCTCGGTTGGGAAGGGCTCAGTTGCTGGCGACGGTTTCCGGTTGCCAGCCGCCGCCCAGGGCCTTGTAGATCGCGACGATGCCGCGATACAGGTCCACTTCGGCCTGGGCCTGGCTGTCCTCGGCGGCGAGGCGTTCACGCTGGGCGTCGAGCAGCACGAGGAAGTCCTCGGTGCCTTCGCGGTAGCGAATCTCGGCCAGGTCGGCGGCCGCGCGGCTCGATTCGCTCTGGCGGATCAGCGAGATCAGCCGCTGTTGGCGTTTGCCGTAATCGCTGAAGGCGTTTTCCGATTCTTCCAGGGCCAGCAGCACTTGCTGTTCATAGTTCGCCAGGGCGCCATCAGCCTCGGCGCTGGCACCGCGCAAGCGCGCTCGCACACTGCCCAGGTCGAACGCGGCCCAGGTAATGCTTGGACCCAGCGCCCAGGCATTTGCCGCCGAGGAACCGATTTGCGAACCGCGTCCGGCGGTGAAGCCGAGGAAACCGCTGAGGCTGACCCTTGGGAACAGGTCGGCCTTGGCCACGCCGATGCGCGCCGTGGCAGCCGCCAGTTGACGTTCGGCACTCAGGACATCTGGACGGCGTTGCAGCAGTTGTCCGGGGTCGCCAATCGGCAGTGCCTTGGCAATCGCCGGCAGCTGTTTAGGGCTCAGGTCCACGCTCAGCTTGTCCGGACGCTCGCCCAGCAATGTCGCGATGCGGTTGCGCTGGCGCGCCTGTTCGGCTTGCAGTTGCGGCACGCTGGCTTCCACCGCGGCCAGACGCGCATCGGCACGCACCACGTCGAGCTGATCGCCGACGCCGGCATCACGCAGGCTTTCGGTGATCTTGCGCGACTCCTGCTGGTTCTGCAGGTTGGCCAGGGCGATTTTTTCACGCAGTTGGGCGCCGCGCAGCTGGCCGTAGGCGTCCACCAGTTCGGCGATCATGCTCACCTGCAACTGATAGAGATCGGCCTCGGCGGCCTGCTGGTCGGCATCGGTCGCTTCCAGGTTGCGCTGGATGCGGCCGAACAGGTCCAGTTCCCAGACCATGTCCAGGCCCAGGTCGTAACGCTCGGAGTTGACCCGGTCGTCGGTCTGCCCCATCGGGTTCTGGCCTTTGCCCAGCTCGCTACTTGCGCGGCTGGTGATGGTCGGCATGGCGTCATTGCTGGCGTCGTCGCGAATCGCCCGGGCGGCCCGCAGGCGGGCGAAGGCCACGCGCAACTCGCGGTTGCCGTCCAGGGAGCGAGTCACCAACGCGTTGAGGGTCGGGTCGTCGAACTGCTGCCACCAGATACCTTCGAACCGCGCGCGGTCGAAGTTCTTCTGGCCGGCGGCGCCGTCGGTGGCGGCGGTGATGTTGGCCGCCTCCGTTTTCGGTGCCTGGTAGTCCGGGCCCACGGCGCAGGCGCTTAACGCCAGGACCAGCAGGCTCGGCACGAACGCTTTCAAACTCATTGTTGCGCCTCCAGTTTCAAGGCCCGGGCCGCTTTGCGGGCCTCGCTGCGCTCGACGAAGTTACGGATCAATACGTAGAACACCGGGGTCAGCAGCAGGCCGAAGAAGGTCACCCCCAGCATGCCCGAGAACACCGCGACACCCATGGCGTGGCGCATTTCCGCACCGGCGCCGCTGGAGAGCACCAGGGGCACCACGCCCATGATGAAGGCGAAGGAGGTCATCAGGATCGGCCGCAGACGCAGGCGGCAAGCTTCCAGTACCGCAGCCAGCGGGGTCATGCCTTCGAGCTGTTTATCCTTGGCGAACTCGACGATCAGAATCGCGTTCTTGCAGGCCAGTCCGACCAGTACGATCAAGCCGATCTGGGTGAAGATGTTGTTGTCGCCACCGGAGAGAATCACCCCGGTAATCGCCGACAGCAGCGTCATCGGTACGATCAGGATCACCGCCAGAGGCAGGCTCCAGCTTTCGTATTGGGCCGCGAGCACCAGGAACGCCAGCAATACGCAGAGCGGGAACACGAACAACGCGGTGTTGCCCGAAAGAATCTGCTGGTACGTCAGGTCGGTCCACTCGTACGTCATGCCGTTGGGCAATTCGTCCTTGAGCAGTTTCTCGATGGCTTTTTCAGCCTGGCCGGAGCTGTAGCCCGGGGCGGCGGCACCGTTGATTTCAGCGGTGATGAAGCCGTTGTAGTGCATCACGCGGTCCGGCCCCGAGGTGTCGCTGACCTTGATGAAGGTCGCCAGCGGGATCATCTCGCCACGGTTGTTGCGCACCTTGAGCTGGCCGATCTGGTCCGACTCGAGGCGGAACTGTTGCTCGGCCTGGACGTTGACCTGGTAGGTACGGCCGAAGCGGTTGAAGTCGTTGGCATACAGCGAACCCAGGTAGATCTGCAGGGTGTCGAAGATGTCGCTGACGGCTACGCCGTGGGTCTTGGCTTTTTCACGATCGATGGCGGCATCGACCTGAGGCACGTTCACCGTGTAGCTGGTGAACAGCCCGGCCAGTTCCGGCACGTTGTGGCTCTTGGTGATGATGTTCATCGTTTCTTTGTACAGCTCGTCGTAGCCCAGGTTGCCCCGGTCTTCGATTTGCAGGCGGAAACCACCGATCGTGCCCAGGCCCTGTACCGGCGGCGGCGGGAAGATCGCCATGTAGGCTTCCTGGATCTCCGAATATTGGCCGTTCAACGCACCAGCGATGGCACCGGCCGACATACTCGCGTCCTTGCGCTCATCAAAAGGCTTGAGGGTCACGAAGACGATGCCGGCGTTCGGGCTGTTGGTGAAGCCGTTGATCGACAGGCCCGGGAAGGCCACCGCGCTTTCAACGCCCGGCTGCTTGAGGGCCATTTCGGACATGCGCTTGATCACGTCTTCGGTGCGGTCCAGGCTCGCGGCGTCCGGCAGTTGCGCGAAGGCCACCAGGTATTGCTTGTCCTGGCCAGGCACGAAACCGGTTGGCGTGTTGGAGAAACCGAAGAAGGTCAGCACCATCAAGCCTGCGTAAACGATCAGGGCGATGCCGCTGCTGCGGATCACACGGCCGACGGTGCCCACGTAACCGTGGCTGGCGCGGTCGAAGAAGCGGTTGAACGGACGGAACAGCCAGCCGCCGAAGATCTTGTCGAGGAGCCGCGAGAAACGGTCCTTGGGCGCGTCATGGCTCTTGAGCAATACCGCGGCCAGGGCTGGCGACAGGGTCAGCGAGTTGAACGCCGAGATCACCGTCGAGATGGCAATGGTCAAGGCAAACTGTTTGTAGAACTGCCCGGTCAAGCCGCTGATGAAGGCGGCGGGAACGAACACCGCACACAGTACGAGTGCCGTGGCGATGATCGGCCCGGTCACTTCGCCCATGGCGCGCTTGGTGGCTTCCACCGGCGTAAGCCCGAGGCCGATGTTCCGTTCGACGTTCTCCACCACCACGATGGCATCGTCCACGACGATACCGATGGCCAGTACCAGCCCGAACAGCGACAGCGCATTGAGTGAGAAGCCGAACAGGTGCATGACCGCGAATGTACCGATCAGCGACACCGGCACTGCCACCAGCGGGATGATCGAGGCGCGCCAGGTCTGCAGGAACAGGATCACCACCAGCACCACGAGGATCAGCGCTTCGAACAGGGTATGCACCACCGCTTCGATGGAGCCGCGCACGAAGATCGTCGGGTCATAGACGATGCTGTAGTCCATGCCGGCCGGGAAGCCTTTTTTCAGCTCATCCATTTTCTCGCGCACATCGTTGGAAATCTGGATGGCGTTGGAACCCGGGCGCTGGAAGATCGGGATCGCCACCGCCGGCTGGTTGTCGAGCAGCGAACGCAGGGCGTATTGGCTGGAGCCCAGCTCCACCCGTGCGATGTCTTTCAGGCGAGTGATTTCACCATTGGCGCCGGAGCGGATGATGATGTTCTCGAACTCTTCTTCGCTGACCAGGCGACCCTGGGTGTTGACCGAGAGTTGGAACGCCTGGGCATTCGGCGCTGGAGGCGCGCCCAGGGCACCGGCGGCAACCTGGCGGTTCTGCTCGCGGATCGCCGTGACAACGTCGGTAGCGGTCAAGTTGCGCGACGCAGTCTTGTTCGGATCCAGCCAGACTCGCAGCGAATAGTCGCCCATGCCGAACAATTGCACATCACCGACGCCGCCGAGGCGCGCCAGCTCATCCTTGATGTTGAGCAAGGCGTAGTTGGACAGATAAAGCATGTCGTAGCGTTTGTCCGGCGAGGTCAAGTGCACGACCATCGTCAGGTCGGGCGACGCCTTGTCCACCGTGATGCCGATCCGGGTCACTTCCTCCGGCAACTTGGGCTCGGTGCGGGTGACGCGGTTCTGCACCTGCACCTGGGCGTTGTCCAGGTCGGTACCCAGGGCGAAGGTGATGGTCAGAGTGATCTTGCCGTCGGCAGTGGACTGCGAGGACATGTAGAGCATGTTCTCGACACCGGTGATGGCTTGTTCCAGAGGCGCGGCTACGGTTTCACCGATGACCTTGGGGTTGGCGCCGGGGAAGTTGGCGCGCACGACCACGGTCGGCGGCACGACTTCGGGGTATTCGCTGATCGGCAGCTGGAACAGCGAGATCGCACCGGCGATCAGGATCAGCAGCGAGAGCACCGCTGCGAAGATCGGCCGCGAAATGAAGAACTGGGAAAATTTCATCTTGAGTTCAGTCCCTTAGTCGCGTGGGGACGCAGAGGCCAGTTTGCCTGCGGAGCCGGACGCTGCCTTGTTGGGCGCGACCTGGGGCAGGTTGCTGGCTTCGAGCGCTTTACGTTGTTGTGCCAGGGCGGCGAGGGTTTGCTCGCTGGCCATCGGCACGGTTTCAGGCGTGACCGGCGAACCCGGACGGGCCCGTTGCAGTCCCTTGACGATAATGGTGTCGTCCTTGCTCAGGCCGTTGCGCACGATACGCAGGCCTTCGATTTTCGGCCCCAGCTCGACGGCGCGGTACGCCGGCTTGTTGTCGGCGTCCATCACCAGCACGAATTTCTTGCCCAGGTCGGTGCCGACGGCTTCGTCGTTGATCAGCACGGCGGAGTAGGTGCCGCTGCCCACCAGTTTCAGTCGGGCGTACAGGCCAGGGGTGTAGGCGCCGTCCTTGTTGTCGAACACCGCGCGGCCACGGATGGTGCCGGTCTGCGGGTTGACCTGGTTGTCGACGAAGTTCATCTGGCCCAGGTGCGGGTTGCCTTCCTCGTTGGACAGGCCCATGTAGACCGGCGTGGCCTGGCCGCGCTGGCCCTGGCGGGCGAGTTGGGTGTACTTGAGGAAGACGCGCTCGTCGGCGTCGAAGTAGGCGTAGACCTTGTCGGTGGAGACCACGCTGGTCAGCGGCGTGACGTCGGCGGTCACCAGGTTGCCGGCGGTGATTTCCGCCCGGCTGACACGGCCGTTGATGGGCGAGGTGACCCGGGTGAAGCTGAGGTTCAGCTTGGCCAGGTCCAGTTGCGCCTGGATGCCGGCCACGGCGGCGCGGGCTTCCTGGGCTGCGGTGGTGCGCGAATCCGCCAGTTCAGCGGAAATCGCATTGCTCAAACGCAGGCGTTCGCCACGCTGGGCCTCGTTCTCGCTGCGGGTCGCGGTGGCGCGAGCCTGGGCCAGTTGGGCTTCGAGACGACGCACTTCAGCCTGGAACGGGCGCGGGTCAATCTGGAACAGCAGGTCGCCTTTCTTGACCAGCGCGCCTTCGGTGAAGGCCACTTCATCGATCTGCCCGGAAACGCGCGGGCGGATCTCTACGGTTTCCGGCGCTTCGAGGCGCCCGGTGAACTCGTCCCATTCGTTGACGGGTTGCTCCAGTACCTTGGCCACACTGACTTTGGCCGCCGGCATCGAAGCTGCCGTGTCGGGGGTCTTGCCGCACGCGCTGATCACCAGCACTGCCAACAGTGCCAGGGGAAAGCGCAATTTAGAAAGTGAATGTTCCATGGATAGCATCCGCCAAGTGTATTGAGATGGGCGGATGATGCGTGGCAAGGCTGAAAGGAACGAATCGAATGAAGCAAAGGTAACTATCATTCGGAATGATATAAGCCATTGATGAGCCATGGCATACGGCAACTGTGCAGTGGATCGGTGCCAGCCGGCTACTTAGTCAGGCAGATATACCTCACGTATCCGCTTGATCGTGCCGTCCTTGCGCAGCGCCTCGACGGCCCCACGCAAGTCTTCGACGATTTTTTCGGAGCAGCGCCTGGAACACGCCAGATAGAGATCGGCGCTGCTGCCAACCGGGCTCATCAGCAGTTTGCGCCTGGACACCTTCGGCCAGATGTAGCGACTCTCCGGAACACCGTTGAACCAGGCATCGATACGTCCCATCAACAGCATCTGGGCAGGGTTGTCACCGATGGCCAGCGGATAGATCTGTTCGTCGCTGAAGCCTTCGGCGCGCAGGATGTCCTCTTGTGCACTGCCCAGGCCGACGCCGATCTTGCGGTAGGTTGCTTTCGCCTGGGCGAAACTGGTGACCTGCCGGTCGAGGCTGAAGAAGGCGCGCTCCATGGGCATGATCGAAGCGATCCAGGTGAAGCGATCCTCGCGCACAGGAATGCGCGACAAGGGAGCTATCAAATAGTCGTGTTCTTCGCTGACATGTTTTTGTGCCCTTGCCCAAGGCAGCAGGTGGATTTTTGGCGTATACCCGGCCCGGATAATCGCCTGCACCGCGACGTCACCGACGATGCCGTACCCCCTGGGGTCGTTGATGAACGTCAGCGGCGGTGCGTCCGGGATGTGCAGCTCGATGACTTGTGGCTCACCGTGCGCTGGATGGATAACCAATGCCAGCAGTAACAGGCAGAGCCGGGCAAACACTTTGGGACGGCCATTCAATTCGCGTGGGGTCCGGCTCATGATCGATACTTCAGGCTTAAAAAGGGGGGGGCGCCATCCTACCTGTCCGGCGCCGGGAACATGTCGCAGGCCAATGCACGGAGGCCGCATTTCCCTGACAGGTCAATCGTCTTGCCCGGGCGTCTCTTATTGTCGTCTGGCCTGGGCGCGTGTTCCTGTAGGTATAGATCATCCTGCCGGTAACGGTGGGTTCATGGGGGACGCAAACAGGTCAGTCTGTTTTGATGTCGATCAAAATCAAAAATCTTGACGTCTATGATTATGGTCATCATCATAGGTTCGCCCGACACGCACCGATGCCGGGCCAACCAGGCAGCCGAGGAAAACTTCATGACCACCACTAAACCCGTAGCGTTGGTGACTGGCGCTTCGTCCGGCATCGGTGAGGCCATCGCGAACAAGCTCGTGGCCGCAGGCTACAACGTCTATGGCACTAGCCGCCGCGGCACACCGGCGGTTCATCAGGCATTTGCGATGCTGGCGCTGGACGTAACCGACGACGCCAGCGTCGAAGCCGCTGTCGCCGAGCTGCTGCGCCGGGAAGGGCGGATCGATTTGCTGGTCAACAATGCCGGCTTCGGGCTTGCTCCGGCCGCGGCGGAAGAAAGCTCGATCGAGCAGGCCAAGGCCGTCTTCGATACCAATTTCCTCGGTGTCGTGCGCATGACCCGCGCCGTTGTGCCCCACATGCGACGTCAGGGCAGCGGTCGAATCATCAACATCGGCTCCATTCTTGGTGTCGTATCCGTACCTTATGTGGCGCTCTACGTGGCCAGCAAACATGCGGTGGATGGCTATTCCCAAGCGCTGGATCACGAGTTGCGCACCCATGGCATCCGGGTGGTCGTCATCGAGCCCGGCTATACGCGCACGGCATTCGAAAGCAACAGCCTGCAGGCCGACGCCAAGCTGGACGTGTATGAGGACATTCGGGTTAAGGTAACGAAGGTCGTCAACCAGGCAATGGCGACCGCCGAGGGCCCCGACGTGGTGGCCGACGTGGTGCTCAAGGCTGCTCGCGCCGAGCGGCCGAAGCTGCGTTACACCGCCGGCAAGACAGCCGCGCAGTTGCAGTTCATGCGTCGCTTCGCGCCGGCTGGCGTGCTGGACACGGGCATCCGCAAGGCCCTGCAGCTCGCGTGAATTGCCAGCCGGGCCAGCGCCTGCATTCGCTGCGTTGGCCCCGACCCGCTCAGAATGAAGAGGAAACCAACAATGACCTTCAAAGCGCTGCTTTGCACCCAAACCGCTGAGGTGATTTCCACCAGCCTGGTCGACTTCAAGGATGAGGACCTGATGGCCGGCGACGTCACCGTCGTGATCGAGTACTCCACCGTCAATTACAAGGACGCCTTGGCGCTCAGCGGTCGCACACCAGTGATCCGCCAATTTCCGCTGATTCCCGGCATCGACTTTGCCGGCGTTGTCGAAAGCTCAAGTCATGCCGCTTTCCGGGCTGGCGATCGGGTGCTGCTCAACGGCTGGGGGCTGAGCCAGACCCACCACGGCGGCTTTGCCCAGAAGGCGCGCGTGAGCGGCGACTGGCTGGTGAAGGTTCCGGAGGTTTTTTCGACCCGCCAGGCCATGGCCATCGGCACCGCCGGCTATACCGCGATGCTCAGTGTATTGGCCCTGGAGCATGGCGGCCTGACGCCTGAGCGTGGCGACATCCTGGTGACCGGCGCCAATGGCGGCGCGGGCTCGGTTGCAATCGCACTGTTGTCCGGCCTGGGCTATCGGGTGATTGCCTCGACCGGCCGCCCGGAAGAAGCCGATTATCTGCGCGATCTAGGTGCCTGCGAGATTATCGATCGCCACACCTTGTCCGAGCCGGGTGCTCCGGTTGCCAAGGAGCGTTGGGCCGGCGTCATCGATTCGGTCGGTAGCCATACCTTGGTCAACGCCTTGGCACAGACTCGATATCGTGGCGTTGTCGCCGCTTTCGGCCTGGCCCAGGGGGCGGATCTGCCCGGCTCGGTGCTGCCCTTCATCCTGCGCAACGTGACCCTCGCCGGTATCGACTCGGTGAACGCTCCGCAAGATGTTCGCCTGCAGGCATGGGCGCGACTGGCCCGGGATCTCGACGTGAACAAGCTCGCCCGGACCACCCAGGTCGTCGGCCTGGCGCAGGTTCCGCAGGTCGCCGCTCAGGTGCTGGAAGGAAAGGTGCGCGGGCGTACGGTCGTGGATGTGAACGCATAATCAAGGCCTCCCGCGGTGTCCGACGAGGGTTTGCAAAGCCGTCAGAGCATGCGGCGCAGCACGTCGCTTCGGGGATCGCGGTCGAGGAACCGGTGCTTGAGCGCGCCGGCAACGTGCAGCAGGATCAGGCCGAGCAGCGTGTAGGCGAGCACCTTGTGCAGCCATTGGAAGACGACAAACCAATCGTCATTTTTGCCAAGGAGCTCCGGGAGGTTCACGCCAAAGAAGAACACCCCGTCGCTCATCGTGTACGTGCTCGACATCGAATAGCCCATCAACGGCACGATCACCAGCAGCGCATACAAGGTACGGTGCGCAAGTCTTGACGAAACCCGTTCATAGCGCGCCAATGATTCCGGCGGCTGCGGCAGCCTGGGGGCTTGTACGCGCAAGACGATCTGAACCAGGACCAGCAAGAATGCCAACACCCCGAACGATTTGTGCCACGGATAATAAAGCTCGTATTTGCTCGCCACCTCGTCATCCTGCCCGGTCATGTGCCAGCCTGCCCAGAGCAGGCCTGCGATGAGCACGGCGCGCGTCCAATGCAGGAGTCGCAGGGACGTAGGATACCGATCAACAGGGGTTTGATTTGCCGGATTCATCGCGGTCTCTCCATCGGTAACAAAAATGCACCTGAGCGACCCTCGGCTAATCAGCGCATCGAGGGTCGCTCGGTCAGTGCAGGGATGGCTATCAGGTGGGCAGCAATACGGTGATGACTTTTTCTTCGGTGTAGGCCAACGCGCCGGCAAATCCGCCCTCACGGCCAATGCCGCTGGCTTTCACCCCGCCCCAAGGCAGGTTGGCGTCCAGCGGGCTCCAGCAGTTGACGCCCACGGCGCCGGCCTTCACCGCCCCAGCCACGCGATGCGCTTTTGCCAGGTCGTTGGTCCAGACCGTCGCCGCGAGGCCGTAAGCAGAATCGTTGGCCAAGGCAAGAGCCTCGTCTTCGCTGTCGAAAGTGATCACGGTGCCGACCGGGCCGAAGATCTCGTCCCGGGCGATCGCCATGTCATTGCGTGCATTGGCAAAGATGGTCGGTTGGACAAACCAGCCCCTTTCGGGCGTCGATACGCCGCCCGCCAACAGCGTGGCACCTTGCTCGATGCCCAGTTGGATGTACCGGTTGACGCGCTCGAACTGGGCTTTTTTGGCCACGGGGCCCATCTGTATGTCGGCTTGCCGAGGATCGCCGACCTTGACCGCTCGTGCGGCATCGGCAAGCGCCGCGGCGAAGCGCTCGGCGATGCCGCGCTGGACCAGGATGCGCGAGCCGGCTGCGCAGATCTGTCCCTGGTTGACGAACAGGCCGAGCGAACAGCCGTGCAGCGCATCGTCGAAGGGTGCGTCGTCGAAGACAATCTGCGGACTCTTGCCGCCCAGCTCCAGGGCGACGCGCTTGAACAGCACACCGGCGGTGCGCTGGATTTCGCGACCGGCTTCGGGGCTGCCGGTGAAGCTGATCTTGGCGACGTGCGGGTGTTCGCACAAGGCACGGCCGACTTCATCGCCATAACCGGTGACCACGTTGATCACGCCGTCGGGGAGGCCCGCTTCCTGGGCCAGCGCCGCCAGATGCAGGGCCGATTGCGGGGTTTCTTCCGAAGGCTTGATGACCACCGTGCAGCCTGCCGCGAGTAACGCGGCGAGCTTCCAGACGGTGATCATCAGTGGTGAGTTCCAGGGCACGATGGCGCCGACCACGCCCACCGGTTCGCGCACCGTATACGACAGGGTCCTGGTGCCGAAATAGCCGCCGGAGGGGATGGTCCGGCCCTCCAGCTGATTGGCCCAGCCGGCGGCGGCGCGCAGGTTCGCAACGGCGTTGGGGATGTCCATCCGGCGGGGTTCGAGGGGGGAGCGGCCGATGGCATTGGCGTCGAGGTCGGCGAGCTGTTCGGTGTCGCGCTCGACCAGGTCAGCCAGTTTCGACAGCAGTCGCGCGCGCTGGGCGCCGTCGAGCCGACTCCAGGCGCCACGCTCAAGTTGGTCGAGTGCAGCGTTCACCGCACGGTCGACGTCCTCGGCGGTGCCACGCGCGGAGCTGCCGTAGGCCTGTTCCGTCACTGGATCGACGAGGGGGATGCGGCGGCCGTCGGAGGCTTCGACGGCCGCGCCTTCGATGAAGTGCTTGAAGTGCTGGGTCATTTTGCGATCCGTAATTAAGGTGAAGTGGACGGTCATGCCTTGAGGGTGGCCAGGGCGTCGCCAAAGATGTCCAGAGCTTTGAAGAACAGCGAGCGTGGGATCGTCAGCGAAGGCATCACCCGCATCACGTTGCTGTAGCGACCGCAGGGAATCATCAGTACGCCGTGGTTCAGCAGGTAGCTCATCAGTTGGCCGATCCTGGCCGGCGCCAGCGGCGCTTTGGTGACCGGGTCCTCGACCAGCTCGATGCCGATCATCAGGCCGCGACCGCGTACCTCGCCGATGAACGGGCTGTCGAAACCGCGGATGCGTTCCTGCGCTTCCAGCCCGAGCGTGTGGGCGCGGTTGAGCAGGTCGAGCTCGGGGTCCTGGAGGATGCTGATATTGGTCAGCGCCACTGCCGCCGAGAGTGAGTTGGCGCAAAGGTATTGGGCACCGAGCCGTCAGGAATCTCCGCCGCCAGGTCCGAGCGCATGATCAGGCCCGCCATCGGCAGGTCGCTGCCGATGCCCTTGCCGAAGGTGAGCATGTCGGGCTTCACGCCTGAATGTTCGACCGCCCACATCTTGCCGGTGCGTCCCGCGCCGGACTGCACTTCATCGACGATCAGCAACGCGCCACTGCGGTCGCAGGCCTTGCGCAACAATTGCAGGAACTCTGGCGACGGGGGCACGTAGCCGCCTTCGCCCTGGACCGGTTCGACGATCACCGCGGCCACGTCATCGGCCGCTGTGTAAGGGGTGTTCAGCAAGTAATCCACGTATTCGCCGGCGATCTGCTCGGCGCTTTTGTGCGTGGTGTCGAAGGGAAAACGATAGGCGTAAGGGTAGGGCGCATGAATGACCCCGCCCATCTGGGCACCGTAGCCCTTGCGGTAGGCCGTGCCGGTGGTCAGCGCGCCCGAGGCGTTCCAGACGCCGTGGTAGCCACCGTGGAAAGCGATGATCTGATGCCGCCCGGTAATGCGCTTGGCGAACTTGACCGCGGCCTCCAGCGCGTCGCTGCCGCTTTGCGTGAAGAACGTTATGCAATCGCCGCGCAAGCCGTCGGGGGCGATTTCGGCAATCTTCGCCGCCAGTTCGGTGCGCCGGGTACTGTTCACTTCCAGGGCGTGCATCAGCACTTCGGACTGTTCACGGATCGCTTGCACTACCTCCGGATGGCAGCGGCCTACGCTGCTGACGCCCACGCCGGCGGACAGGTCGATATAGGTGTTGCCATCGGGGTCCTTGAAGGTCGCGCCAAAAGCCCGGTCCATGGCCACGGGCATGCGTCCGCCGCCGCGCGCCATCGACTCGGTACGCGCCGATAACGCCAGGGCCTCGATGGTCCTGGGGCCGGGAATGGCGGAGGTAATCCGCGGGGCATCCGCAAAATGCAGGGATTCAAGTTTGGCTTCACTCATGACGGTCTCTCAGGATGTCGGTTTCAGTGTCCCGATCATCCCCGTCGCCCGTGCGCGGCCGGTAGCCCGAATCGGCACATTGGCTGGCCGCCACAAGCGTTCCGGCATGAGTGCTGACAGCTAATCAAATAAATTTGCAGAATTCTCCTATCGTGAGAATATTGCGCACAAAGACGATCCCAAAAACAAGAATATCGGCAGAGGCTTTTGTCATCATGAAAAACCACAACATCAGCCATTTCCGCGATATTCATGTTCACGCCGCTACCGTCCAGGAGTGGAATCAGGATTACAACCAACTGACTGCCGGCTCAGCCGAGAGCTCGCTCATACAGCTGAGCACCGCGCGCTGCCACGTATTTCGCGAGAAGATCAACCAGCGTGTCGTGCAGCACGGCGTTGCGCCCCGGGGCAAGATGTGTTTCGCCGTGCCCATCACGGTTCCGGGTTCGATCCGGATGCAAGGGCGGGAGGTCGACGACAGCAGCCTGTTCTTCCTGCACGGGGGCGAGGAGTTCATGTTCCATATGCCGATGGGCATGGAGCTGCTGGCCATTACCTTCGAGCGCGAATGGTTCGAGCAGGCGCTGGCACAAACCACCTCGGCAAAGGAAATCGGCCAATTGTTGCGGCAGCCGGTCATCAGGCTGCCCACTCAACGTTATGCCGACGCCCGCCGTCGCATGCTGGCGGCATTCTCCCAGGCCCTCTCAAGCGAAGAGCTCGACCCGACGCACGATCGCGAGCTGGTGCTGGAACAGGCCATGCTCGGCGAGTTGCTGCAATTGATGACCGATCCGGCCTGCGACAAGCAGCAGCGCACGCCAAGCTCGACCCGCAGTTATATTGTCGAAAAATGCCACCGCCTGGCGACCGCGGAACTGAACAACGTGCCCAGCGTGGACGACCTCTGCCAGCGCCTCCAGGTGAGTCGGCGTACCGTGCAGAACAGCTTCCGCTCGGTTGCCGAGACCACGCCGCTCAACTATCTGCGCTCCGTCAGGCTCAACGGTGTGCGCCGGACCTTGATGTCTACCCGGGCGTCCCATCTGTCGATCGGCGACGCCGCCGCCCAATGGGGTTTTTATCACCTCAGCCATTTTGCCGCGGAGTATCAGGAGCTGTTCGCGGAATTGCCCTCCCATACGACCCGCGCCGCCATTCCCGATTGCGCCCATGCCTGAAGGTTTTCCTGGCGCAATCGGCGGTGCGCTGGCGTCGATTCCGGGCGGGACGCTTGTCGCTTCTGATGGAACGCGAGGTTATCGATTCATTGAGCATGGGCGTGTTTTTCCTTGTCCGATTTTTCGATCGCAGGTGCCATGCAGGAGGCAATGATGAAAACTGTTAAAGCCGGTGTTCTGGAAATCGCCTATCTGGAGGTCGGTCCGGTCGACGGGCCCCCCGTGGTGTTCCTCCACGGCTTCCCCTATGACGTGCATGCCTATGATGAAGTCGCCAGGATCCTGGCTTCAGCTGGAAAGCGATGCTTGACGCCTTTCCTTCGTGGCTACGGCCCCACCCGATTTCTGGATGAGCAGACAATGCGCTCTGGAGAGCAGGCGGCAATAGGAGCCGACCTGTTGGCTTTTCTCGACGCACTGAAAATCGAAAAAGCTGTGCTTGCGGGTTATGACTGGGGCGGAAGAGCGGCTTGCATCGTCGCCGCGCTATGGCCGGAACGGGTAAGCGGTTTGGTCAGCTGTGGTGGCTACAGTATTCAGAATATCGCTGAAGCGCACCGGCCTGTTTCTCCCGAGGCGGAGCACCTGCTCTGGTATCAATACTATCTTCACGGTAGCCGTGGTCGCGCTGGATTGACCTCGAACAGAAGGGATTTCTGCCGCTTGTTATGGCGCATGTGGTCGCCAACCTGGGGGTTCACGCAGGAGGCGTTCGAAACGACCGCTGCAGCGTTTGAGAACGACGACTTTGTTGACGTGGTAACACACTCGTACCGTCACCGTTTCGGATTGGCCGAGGGAGATCCAGCCTATCGGGACATAGAATCCCAGCTTGCCGCACAACCCGGGATCGCGGTGCCTTCATTGGTTCTGGAGGGTGGCGCTGATGCGGTTGATCCGCCTGCCGAGGAGGACCCATTCGCCCGTCATTTTACCGGGTCGTATCGCCGGGAAATCCTGGAAAACATTGGCCACAACGTGCCTCAAGAGGCGCCAGGAAAATTTGCTGACGGGATCTTGAGCGTCGGTGGATGACTTCCTTGGCAGGCTGCCCAAGTCGTGAGACTTAGGCTCGATGCTGCTGGTCATCCCGATCCAACCCCAGCAACAACCCGGAACCAGCGCCCCCACAACATCCTGGGCAAATGAGCAGGCAAGTAAGTTAGGCTGTTCGCACGACAGGTAGTCGGTATTCGACGGCCTGAAAACAAAGGCGCTATGAATGTCGAAGCATTTGCTGTTGGGCTGGACCCGTTCCTTGTGCGTGCTTGCTGCCTTGAGCGGCGTGGCCACCATGGCCGTTGCTGCCTCGCCTGAAGAAACCGCTACGGCGGCATCGGACACGCAAGCGGTGTCCCTTGCAGGCGGCAAGCTGAAGTTCGTGCTGAACGGCGTCGAGGCCCGTACCTTGAACAGCGAGAACGGCGGCACGATGTACTTTGATCCGAAAAGCGAGCGGGCCATCATCGTTACCGAAGGTCCGGCGCCGACTGCCGGCACCACCCCGGACGCTGCGTTTCTCCTCGCCGTGGATACTGTGAAGGAAACGCAGCAGGCCGCATCACCCAACTTTCGCATGACTGGCGAGAAGACCATTCAGGTGAACGGCCTGAAGATGTACCGCCTGGACGGCACCGACGATTTCAACGGACTGAAACTACTGATGGCCTCGTTGATGACGATGAACGATCAGAACATCACTATCATCGAAGTGATGTCCAGCGTAAACGACACGGCCGGCCACACCGCTGCGTTGGAGAATATTCTGGGCAAGTAAACCGCTGGTTTCCGGATAGTTCGCTATTCCTGGCCAGTTAAGCCGTTGGGCCAGGTTGCTGATCAATCGTTAGGCAAGTGCAACTGCACTTCCATGGCGTCATGAAGGAGCCTGACGACCTCGATCACGTCGTCGTTTGCCACACGATAGAACACGATATGGCGTGGGCTTTTGACCGTTCCATGGGTTTGTTTGGCCTACAGGCGTGAATAGATGAGGTGATAGCTGCGAAGGCCAGGTGCAAGCTCATCGCAGTCGTGGCTGCCGATGCGATAAGGCGTGTCGGCAGGCGCTTGCAGCGCCGCGAGGATCAGCGCTTGGTAGCGCTGACGAGCTTGATCGCCGAACTGCGTCTGCGAGAGCCTGAGAATGTCGACAATGTCGGCGCGCGCCGCGTTGAAAATCCGATACGGCGGCATGCTCAGTGTTTCTCGCGCGCGGGGAGGGTTGCCTCCAGACTCAAGCCCTCGAGGTAGTGCTCCAGATCCCCTTCGTTCATCTGAGTAACGCGCCCGTGCTCAAGATCCATGGTGCCGATTGAGGTCGCCTGACGCAGGGCCTCAATTTTGGCGGTGTCTTCGGCGACGCGCTGCTCCAATAAACGTAGACCTTCTCGCATCACTTCGCTGGCATTCTGATAACGGCCGGACTGCACCAAGTCATGGATAAGCTGTTCGTGGTGAGGGGTGAGCACAACGTTTCGCGTCGCCATAACTAGCTCCAGTTCTATGCAAACAGGTACTTTTGATTGTTGGCATATTATGCCATCTTCGCTCAGGGGAATAGCTTGGGGCCGATATCCGGCGATCAGGTGATGGCTGACTCGGCGCCAATCAGCAAGGTTCAAAGTCATCCGCCCGTAATAAAGCGACCTGCAGATCAGTGCCCACCGTTCCGCTGAAAGCTTCAGGCCGGCCTATCGAATCGCAGAGTGTCCGGTGGGAGGTATCCTCATCAATAGCCGATTTGGCCTTAGGCTGGGGGCATCCTTTTCAAACCATCCAAAGCATGCCCTCAGATGTGCCCCAATGTAGCCATCCACTGGAAGTGAATGGAGCTCCGTGGTTTGTTGAAAGGCAAAATGGTCAGATAAACAGCCTGCCAGACATCGCCTAAAGACTGTCAGGGTCCCCAAAAAACATCTGAATCCGCGATCTCAACCAGCGTTCGCCCGGGTCGTTGTCCTGGGAGCCGCGCCAGGCCATGTGCAGTTCGAAGCTGCGCACCGGGATCGGTGGGTCTTCAGCGCGCACGCCACCGGCGGCGGTCAGTGCTTCGGCGGTGTAGTCGGGCACGGTGGCGATGATGTCGGTGCCCGACAGCAGCGTGCTCAGGCCGTTGAACTGCGGTACGGCCAATACCACATGGCGCTTGCGGTCGAGCTTTTCCAACTCTTCATCAATGAACCCGCTCAAGTCGCCGGCAAAGGACACCAACGCATGGGGGCGGGCGCAGAATTCGTCCAGGGTCAGACGTCCCGGTGCGGTGTCGGCGCGCAGCACTTTCGGCGAGCTGCGTCGCAAGACCTTGCGCTTGGCGTTGGCCGGCAGGTCGTCGGTGTAGCTGACGCCGATGGAGATTTCGCCGGAGGCCAGCAAGCCCGGCATCAGGATGTAATTGACCCGGCGCACCACCAGCACGATGCCTGGCGCTTCGGCCCGCAGGCGCTTGAGCAGCATCGGCAGCAGGGCGAACTCGGCGTCATCCGACAGGCCGATGCGAAAGACCGAGGTGCTGGTGGCCGGATCGAATTCCGCCGCCCGGCTGACCGCCGTGGAGATCGAGTCCAGGGCTGGAGAGAGCAGGGCAAAGATTTCCACCGCCCGCGCGGTGGGCTCCATGCTGCGCCCGGTGCGCACGAACAGCGGATCGTCGAACAGGCTGCGCAGGCGCGACAGCGCGGCGCTGATGGCCGGTTGGCCGAGGAACAATTTCTCGGCGGCGCGGGTCACACTGCGCTCATGCATCAATGTTTCGAACACGATCAACAGGTTCAGGTCGACACGACGCAGGTCATTACGATTCATCTGGGGTCCTGGCAGATTCGGCAAGCTTGACGTGGGCGGCTATATGGGAACAATGGCCGGCATGAATCTTACGGGGAAAGACTGGTACTCTGCACCGGCTAATTGCATTTTTCAGGGCCGGGTCCTACAGGGCCGGTTCAGTTTTCTTGCTGCGGAATCAATGACAGGCATGTCGACTATTAATAGCCACTGATGGTCTTGGCTACAAAGCCCGGATAGAGTTCATGGCATTAGAGGTTACTTTGACGAGGTTTGCGATGTCCCGCACGATCCGTTTTCACAAGTTTGGTGGTGCCGAGGTGCTCAAATGCGAAGAGCATGCGGCGGCTCTTCCTGCGCCAGGAGAAGTGCAGGTCCGCGTCGAAGCGATCGGCATCAGTTGGTACGACACCCTGTGGCGCCAGAACCTGGCATCGTCCCAGGCGCGCCTGCCTTCAGGCCTGGGCCATGAAATGGCCGGCGTGGTGACAGCCGTCGGCGACGGGGTCGATGACTTGGCCGTGGGCGACAAAGTCGCCAGCTTCCCCGCCGAGAGCCCGAACGATTATCCGGTGTACGGCGAGGTCATCGTCCTGCCGCGCACCGCTTTGACCCGCTATCCCGACGTGCTCAGCCCGATCGAGGCCGCGGTCCATTACACGCCGCTGCTGATCGCCTATTTCGCCTACATGGACCTGGCAAGGGTCAAGCCCGGGCAGTTTGCGCTGGTGACCGATGCCAGCCATTGCGCCGGTCCTTCCTTCGTGCAACTTGGCAAGGCGTTGGGCGTGCGGGTGATCGCCGCCACCAAGACGGCTGAAGAGCGTGAATACCTGCTGTCGCTGGGCGCCGAAAAAGTCATCGTCACCGAAGAGCAGGACTTGTTGATGCAAATCAACAAGCTCACCGACAGCCGTGGCGTCGATGTGGTGTTCGACGGCTTGGGCGGGCCGCAGATGTCGCTGCTTGGCGATGTCCTGGCGCCCCGTGGCAGCCTGGTGCTGTATGGCTTGCAGGGTGGCAACCAGACACCGTTTCCAGCCTGCGCGGCGTTCCAGAAGAACATCCAGTTCTTTGTCCACTGCATCGGCAATTTCACCGGCAAGCCGGAGCTGGGCATTCTCCAGGACCAGGTCGCGTTGCAACGGGCGTTGCGTGATATCAACCAGTTGACCGCCGACCGTGTCCTGTTGCCCCTCAAGACTCGAGTGTTTCCATTCTCCGAGTTCGTCGAGGCCCATCGGTACATGGGCGAATGCCCTTGCCGTGAACGCGTTGCCCTCCAGGTAGTCGACCCCGCCTGATTTCCCCCCTTGCGCAAGAGTCATCGTTTCGACTCTTGCGCTGTTTTCGGCCGCCCTGGCCAGTCTTCTTGACCGTTCTGTGTCTCTGTCCTTCAGCAGACCTGCGCATGGCTGCGCACGAATCAACGACGCCGTTTACTCCCGCTGTCGAAAGGCGGCATCTTGCAAAAAGCAACTGAACTGGTTTTTGCCGCCAATCTGTATCTTTTAATCATTACTCAAGTCTTGATAATTGAATACTGACTTTCGAACTCAAGGAGGAATTGCTGCGCAGCACTCGTCTGCGCGGCCGTCTGCTGTTTCTTGTTCCTATTTAAAGTGTCCGGGGTGTTGTTTGCTCTGGGTCGCCTGCTGCCTTGAAGAAGATTATCTTGGCAAGAGGTAAAGCGTCGCTCGGCATATTCCTTGTTTTCTGTCTCCATTGTCTGTGGGACGCTGTAAGAAATCTCCTAGGACGGTTTGATAGGTGGGCGAAGACCAATGAATACGGGTGCTTTTGGCGAAAAGAGAAAAGCAGGGGGCACGATCCATACATGTGTAGATTAATTACATCGCGCGAAAGCAAAGTGTATCGTCAATACTCTTAATAAATGGCAAAGGCATTCACCCGACTGGCGCGTCGAGCAATCAACGTGGTGTGGGTGCGACGTCGATAAACGGATTTTAGGTAAAAGTTATGAGTGCAATTCATCAGCAGGCAATGACTTACGTATATCAACAGGTATTGCAACGCTTGTTGGAATTTTATTCCCGTGCGGAACGGACCGCACTGCAGCTTCTGGTCCAGCGATTGATCGTTGCCGCTGGCGGTATTGAACGAATCGGCACCTATCGGGTGCTGGTGGCCCAGAATGGCAGTCGGGAGGGGTTCTATGCGCTGACGGCCCTGCGCGCCGCGCAGTTGAGCATTGCTGGCCGGCATCCGACGACTTTCGACCTGCGCGTCGCCACGCCACGCCTGGGCGAGATGACCCAGGCCACCCTGGAGAATATCCACTGTTGCTACAGCGCTCTGTTTCTCTACGACGATCCACGGGTAGAGCTGCTGATGGCTGACAATCGAGAGGTGGTGCCGTTTGATCGCTCCAAGCCGTTATCGGCGCAAGGGCGCGAGGCCAATCGCACTGACATGCTGATGCTTGGGCACCTGCGTTCCTCCGACAGCCTCCTGGGCGTGGGCGACGAAGGCTACCTGGCGATGGCGGAGTTCTACAAGAACATGGCTCGCTGGGATGCGGGCGTGGATTCATGGGTCAGTTGCGACACGCCACGCCAGCAAAAGCAGTTCCTGTCCGGGTTGCGCCGGGCGACCCGCAAGATCGGTCTGGTGTTTGAGCCCGTGGGTGGATTCGACGGCCTGTTTGCCCAACTCGATTACCTGGGCAGTGACCTGTTCCGGCGTTTTTATGGCCAGGAGCACCTGGGTGTCTGGCAACCCGAAGGGCGGCTGGAGGCCTGCCGGCAAGTGGGGCACATCCGTATTGATGATCTGGTCACCGAGCGGCTGGAAGAAAGCAACTGGGCGTTGTTCAGCGAATTCCTCGGCGTCAGCTCCGATGAGCTGGTTGCGCCATCGCTTGAGCATGAATACCTGAGTCCGTACCTCTCGGCCCACCTATGTGGCTTGCAGGCCTGTCATCAGCAGGAGCGCGGCTATGCGGCTGGCTACACCGATTATGTGCAACGCATGATCATGGTCATGCACCGCAAGCGTATGCCGGAGCCCGTCTGCCAGCAGGTCCAGGGGCTGTTGGGTGCACCGTCGGAGATTCCCGAGCGTCGAGCCGTGATCGCCCTGGAAACGGAAAAAAATCTGAATCTGAACGAAACGCAACTGGTGTGCATGCTGTTTGCGCCCTTCGTTGAAAAGGGCGCCGGCCTGGAGCATTTCCTGCGGTGCTGTCATCCCGGCATGCTGGTGGGCATGCCCGATCTGCACAGGGCGTTGCGGGGCGGCCCGGTCACGGATCAGGTGGCGCATTGGATGGTCGATGTCAGTGGCCTGCCCGTTGCAATGCTGTGCAAGTTGTACCGGGCCCGAATCACCACGCCGGAGCCGGAAATCATCCGGGCGGACCCGCAAACGGCCATGGAACGCGCTGATACGGACCAGGGCGGGCAGGGCGCCGATGATCCCGGCGAACGTGCAGCGCGGCGCTGAGGGACGGGGTTTGACGTATTTTGTCGTGAACACCCAGGCCCGGTTGGTGAGGGTTCGGTTCGGCGGCCCAGTCTCATGAAGGGCCACCGTGAAACAGACTTCACCTACCAGGCGGTTTATCGGTACCTGACGAACCTGATCAATGAGCTGGGCGCTGATGCTCGGGTGCGTCTGCCGTCACTGCGGCAGTTGGCCGAGCGCCTCAATGTCTCCATATCCACCATCCAGTACGCTTATTCCCTGCTGGAAAAGGAAGGGCGGGTCTATTCGATTGCCAAGTCCGGCTACTACGCATTGCCGATGGTCAGCGTGTCCACTCTTGGCGATGGCGATGATTTGCTGGAGACCCTGTACGTCAACGCGCGTCGCCCAGGCATGCTGGTGCTCAGCGGTGATGAACCGGCTTCGTTGCAGCCGCTCGACAGTCCGCTTCTGTTGCTTGAACGCGAGCTCCTGCGCCAGTACCCGCGCGCTTCACAACATCCCCTGCAGCCCTGGGGAGAGCAGGAGTTGCGAACCGCACTGGCGGCACGCTACACCTCTTCACCGTCGCGATGCTGGAGTGCCGATGACGTCTATATTGGCGCTGACTTGCGCGGCGTTCTGGAAATCCTGATTGCGGTGCTGGCACTCAAGGGCAACACGGTGCTCGTGGAGTCGCCCTGCGAATGGACCGTCCTGCGTTTGTTGCAAGCGGCCGATATCCGCATCGTCGAGCTGCCCTTGCTGGCCGAGGGGGAAATCGATATTGAACAGTTGGAGCGGTTGCTGGCGAATGAAACGGTATGCCTGATGGTGGTGTCTTCGGTGTTGAGCATGCCCAGGAGCAGGTTGAAAAGTGCAGCCGACCGGCGAGCACTGGCGCGTCTGCTGGAACAGTACGGCACGTGGGTACTGGAGAACGACAGCCATACGGAGTTGGTATTCGAGCCCGGCGCGTTGCCTTTTCGAGAGTGGCTCGACCCGGACCGGCTGATCGTGTATTCCACCTTCGAGACAACCATAGGGCCCGAGGCGCCCTACGGTTATGTGCTGTCGCGTCAGCTGACGCTGATGTTGCAGCGTCATTTCCTGTTGCGCGCATTTCGTCTTTCGCCGATTCGCCAGAAAGCGATTGCGCGTTTATACAACAATGGCCGGATCGACCAGCATCTACTGGTATTGCGACGCCTGCTACGCGAAAGCGCCGCGTCGGCGACGCAACTGTTGCGCGAGCGAGTCGGAGACTGCCTGCAATGGGAGGAGCCCGAGGGCGGCGCAACAATCTGGGTACGCTCTTCACGTCAGGTCGATCTGCGGCGGGTTTTCCAACGGCTGCTCGCCCGGCGAATCGTCATCGCGCCGGGAGAGCTGTTCAGCACCCAAGGACGATATGACCAGCATTTTCGGTTGGCTCATGCTCTCGACGGCGTGGGCGGCCGGGAAGCGGCCTTCAGCGCACTGGCCGAGGCCTTGAGGCTCGAACAATCCTGATCGCGGGGCGATGGATCGAACCCGTCGCGTGATGGTCGAACTGTCAGTAAACTGCCTTCATTTTTCCGAGCCACTTCATTCCGAGGTTTTGCATGACAGTCAGTCCATTTGCGGGCAAGCCGGCGCCGGCAGAGTTGTTGATCGATATCCCGCGACTGGTGACGGCGTATTACACCGGCCGGCCTGACGCCTCGATTGCGACCCAGCGCGTCGCGTTCGGCACTTCCGGGCACCGTGGCAGTTCGTTCGATCTGGGGTTCAACGAATGGCACGTACTGGCCATCAGTCAGGCGATCTGCCTGTATCGTGAAGCCCAGGGCATCGACGGACCGCTGTTTGTCGGTATCGACACTCATGCACTGTCGACTCCGGCGGGAGCCAGCGCGTTGGAAGTGCTGGCCGCCAATGGCGTGACCGTGATGATCGCCGAGGGTGACGAGTACACCCCGACGCCAGCGATTTCCCACGCCATCCTGTGCTACAACCGTGGCCGGACCACTGGGCTGGCTGACGGCATCGTCATTACGCCGTCGCACAATCCGCCACAAAGTGGCGGCTACAAATACAACCCCACCAATGGCGGTCCGGCCGATACCCATATCACCAAATGGATTGAAGCCAAGGCCAACGAGCTGTTGACCAACCAGTTGGCCGGCGTCAAGCGCATCAGCTACGAACAGGCGCTCAAGGCCCAAACCACTCATCGTCACGATTACCTCAATACCTACGTGGCAGACCTCGGCAATGTCATCGATTTCGATGCGATCCGTGGTGCAGGGCTGCGCCTGGGCGTAGACCCGCTGGGCGGCGCTGGCGTGCGCTACTGGCCCGCCATCGCCGAGCACTATCGACTGGACCTGGAAGTGGTCAACACCCAGGTGGATTCCACCTTCCGCTTCATGACGGTCGATTGGGACGGGCAGATCCGCATGGACCCGTCCTCCAGCCACGCCATGCAAGGGTTGATCGGTTTGAAGGAGCGCTTCGATGTGGCCTTCGCCTGCGACCCGGATCATGACCGCCACGGCATCGTGACGCCGAGTGGCGGCTTGCTGGCGCCGAACAATTACCTGGCGGTCTCCATCGATTACCTGTTCCAGAATCGGCCGCAATGGCGTGCCGATGCGGCGGTCGGCAAGACCGTGGTCAGCAGCGGCCTGATCGACCGCGTGGCCAAGCGCCTGGGCCGCCGCCTCTATGAGGTGCCGGTGGGCTTCAAGTGGTTCGCCGACGGCCTGTTCGATGGTTCCCTTGGCTTTGGCGGTGAAGAAAGCGCCGGTGCCTCGTTCCTGCGCAAGGATGGCGGCGTATGGAGCACCGACAAGGATGGGCTGATCCCGGCCTTGTTGGCCGCTGAGATGACGGCTCGCACCGGTCGCGACCCAAGCCAGGCCTATCGCGCCCTGACGGACGAGCTGGGCGAGCCGTTCTCGGTACGTGTCGATGCCAAGGCCAGCCCGCAGCAGAAAGCGCTGCTGAGCAAGCTGTCGCCGGATCAGGTCCAGTCCACTGAGCTGGCGGGCGAAACGATCCAGAGCATTCTCAGCCACGCCCCGGGTAACGACCAGGCCATCGGCGGCCTGAAAGTCATGACCGAAAATGGCTGGTTTGCCGCGCGTCCGTCCGGCACCGAGGACATCTACAAGATCTACGCCGAAAGCTTTATTGGCGACGAGCACCTGAAACAGCTGGTGGTCGAGGCCCAGGCGCTCGTGGATGGCGCAATTTCCGGGCAGTGATCGAGTCCTTTTCGCGAGCAGGCTCGCTCCCACAGGTAATCTGACTGTGGGAGCGAGCCTGCTCGCGAAGGGCCTAGTCCCCTGAAATAGCGCAATGCCAACCTGCCATGTCACTTTCATTTCATCGTCTAAATAGCTGACAGCAAAGCTTTTGGCTGGAATCCGGCTGCAAATCCAGACACCATAGCCCTCATGGTTCTGAACACCGGAGTCCTTCAGCGTGTCGCAACACACTCCCGATCTTCCTCCCGAACTCCTGCCACTGGCCCAGATGCCCTGGCTCAAGCGCCTGGCTGCGCGATTTTTTGGTCATGGCCTGACGCGCCTGCGCGCCCAGCATCGGGCGTCCTGGTTGCATGGCCAAGCCGATGGCTTTCGTAGCGGGCACACCGCGGGTTTTGATTATGGTTTCAAGGAAGGCAAGGCCGAAGGCCTGGAAGAGGGGCGTCAGGTCCTGCTGATCAGGGATTCGCGCAGCACCGAGCATCCGGGGCCAAAAGTCGACGATCTGTTGTTCGATGACTGGCGCCTGCCGCTTACCGCTGAACTGAAGAAGCGCATCAAGGCCGACGTCGCGCGCCTGCTACCGGCGCATGCGCAACCCAGCAGTGCGCAGTGGAAGATGATTTTCAGCGATACCCCGGCGACGTCGGTCGTCGCGGGAGCAGGCGCAGGCAAGTCCACAACGCTGGTACTGCGTATCGTGCTGCTCTGTCATTACTTGGGGTTCGAGCTGGATTCGATGACCGTGGTCACGTTTACTCGCGAATCGCGCAAGGACTTCATGCAGAAGCTCATCGACATGTTTGCGCTTTGGGGGCGTACGATCAGCCTGGCGCAGGCACGCGAGCTGGTGCGCACGTTCCACTCCCGAATCCTGCCCATGGTGCGCAGCCTGCCTGGATTCGAACGGCTCCAGGCCTTCGAGGCGCTGAGCCTTCGCGCCGGGCCAAATGACGATGGCGCCTTGGCGAGCCCATTCGACTTGCGCATCAACGAGGTCCAGCGCCAGCACCTCAACGCCTTTTATCACAGCCTCTACAAGCGTGACGAGCGTTTCCGCGAGCTGATCAAGCCGCTTTCCCGGCACGCCTTGCAGCTCAAGACGCTGGAGCGCGATCACCCGGATGTGCAGAAGCGGATAGCCGTGACTGAACTGGCGGCCCAGCGCGACGAAGCACTGTGCGACGCGATCGAGGATCTCTGGCTCAAGGCGGGCGCCTGGCCAATCAAGGGGATCGAGCCGAAACGCCAGGCCTTCGAAGTCAATGGTGCCAGGTTTCATTGCCACGGTTACGTTCCGTCGCTGGACGCCTGGGTAATGCTGGGTTTCGATCCACGTGAAGACTCTCGGCTCAGCCGGCCCGGCGCCAAGCTGAGCCTGCGCGCGGAATGGGCTGTAAAGCGGACCCTGTTTCAAGCTTTCTGCCGTAAGCCATTGATATGGCTCGATAGTTATGAAGAATCAAGGCGCGTATTGGCCTCGTTGGCCGGGGATGCCAGTGCCGGTCCGGGGTTCGATTACAAGGTCAAGGGAGAGCTGGGCTCCGCCCCTTTGCTGGACTGTTTTGTCGCGGCGGCAGGGTTCATCGAGAATCTCGGCCTGGATGTCCCTGATGCCGTGGGCCAGATGAGTTTCTCCCATGACGATCCCGATCGGTATTTCTTCGAGGCGTTGAGCCGCTTCTGGCGCGCTTTCGAGGACCATCTGCTCGACCAGTCGCCGCCGGTCATGACCTACAACCGCATGTTTGCGCTGTTCAGCGAGCATTCAGAGGAAAACCTCAAGCTGCTCGATGACGCGCTGTTGCGGCCGATGGCCCACTTGATGATCGACGAGTTCCAGGATGTGTCGCCGCAGATCGTTTCCTGGATCCGGGCGAGCCTGCGCGAAGTGCGCAGGCGCGGTGCCGCCCTGCACGTGGGGCGCGCCGCCCAGCGTTCTTCGCTGTTATGCGTGGGTGATGACTGGCAATCGATCTATGGCTGGCGCGGCAGTTCGCCAAGTTTCTTCATGGCCTTCAACAAGCAATTCCCGTCCCCGGCCAGCACGCGGGTAATGCTCACCGAAAACTACCGCAGCCATCAATACATCATCGACGCCGCCGAGCATGTCGTGCGCGCGGCGGCGGCCATGCCTGGCAAAAAAGCCAAGGCCAGCGGCGTGCCACGAACGCCAAGTCCGGTCAATGTGCTGGATCGAGATGACGAAGGGTTGGCGCTGCGGCTTGATGAGCATTACCGGAAGGGTGACTCGATCTTGATGCTGTATCGAAAAAGTAGCGATAAGTCATTGTTAGAAAAGCATATTCAGCCAATAGTTAATGTTGATTCTAGCCTGCCGGTGCCAATGAGGCGCTTCAGGCAAATGACTTATCACAGCGCGAAAGGCCTTGAGGCGGATGCAGTATTCCTGCTGGGTGACTGCCAGCATCTAACCAGTTCGCCGTACAAGAACCAGGTCTACCGGATGGCCGGGCTGGGCCAGGACGGCGACACCGAACCGTACGACACGGCGCAAAAAGATGAGATTCTGCGCCTGGCATATGTGGGCATCACGCGGGCGGTGCAACATTGCTATTGGTATGTGGACGGCCAGGACAGTCAAGCCGCCAACGCGCCCAGAGCTTCGGACCGTGTCGCGGCGGGTAAGCCATTCTTCCGCGACCATCGCCAAGGGCGCGGCTGAACGTGTCACAGTCGATAATCAGAAAAAAGCCCACGTTAACGTGGGCTTTTTTTGTTCAGGAAGCGAATCGTCGCAAGCCAACCGGCGGTACGAAGGCTTCAAGCTCGGCTTCCACCGCTTCGATGATTCGCTCCACATCGGGCGCGTTCATCACGGTGGCGCAGGGGATGCCTGCAATCGCGATCATGGTTTCGCCGCTGGCACGGTCGAACAACCGGGCCACCATGCTACCCGGCGCATCCATGCTGGCCTCGAAGCCCATGGGATGGAAATGCCAGCGCATCAATTGGCAGGCGTTGGGGAACGTAACCTTGCTGAAAGATCCTTTATTCATCTGTAGCCCGCCTTCTTCATCAAGCGCTTCCGTTTGCTCATGTCAGGAAGGAAGAGCCATCATGGCCCTACCAGTGAGAATTAAAATAGCACCGGAAAATGAAGCTGATGTGGATTTTTTCAGTCCGTTTGGCGATTGGTTCAGTTTTTTTGATCTGGATCATGACTTAATCGGGAATGTTCAGAATGCCATCATCGGTTGCATGAGGTTTATTGCCGTTGGGACGACGGCTCTGGATCGCGGTATTTCAGCGCAATCAGCAGTGCCAGGCCCGCCATTGCGAGGGCAATGGCGAAGGTGACGTGCAAGCCGTGGGCCGCAGTTTCGGGTGTTGTAGCGCCGATACCGTTCGTCGGCAAAGCGCTGGCGAAGACTGCACCTAGCACCGATGCGCCAGTAAGGAATCCCAGGTTGCGCGACAAGTTGAGCAAGCCGGCAATGGCACCCCGCTGATGGGCGGGGAGCTCGGCCATGACCGATGTATTGTTGGCCGTCTGGAACATCGCATAGCCAAGTGTCGTGACTACAATGGCCGCGGCATAACCGGCTATGCCCAAGGCGGGAGGAACCAGCGACAGCAGCAGACAGCCGAACATCAGGGTCGTCAGCCCGACAAGACGCATGAGGCGCACGCCGAAACGGTCCGTCAGCCGCCCGGCGGGCATGCCGGCGAGGGCGGCGACACACGGCCCTGCCGCCAACACCAGGCCCACCGTTGTCGGAGGCAACCCGAGGGCGATGGCGAGATAGAACGGGCCGACCAGCAGGGTCGCCATCATGATCGCGGCGACCAGCGCGCTTGCAGCCAGGCTCGAGACGAGCAGGCGGTCGCGAAACATCGGCAGCGGGATCAGCGGCGACGCGAGTCGTTTCTGCGTCCGGACGAACCATCCGCCGCTCAGGACCGCCGCCAGCAACAGGCCGATATTCAGTGCGCCAAAGCTCCCACGTCCGAGTGTCATGGCCAGGGCATAAGCGCCCAGTGTGAAAGCCAGCAGGAGCGTGCCCAGGCCATCGAAACCCACGCGCCCGGTCTTTTGCGCCGGGTATCCGGCAGGCAAAAAGCGCCAGGCCAGCAACAGCGTCAGTAACCCGAGAGGAACGTTGATCAGAAACAACGCCTGCCAGCCGAACCCGCTGATCAATATGCCGCCAAGGGACGGCCCGAGGGCGGTGCCGACCGCTGACAGCGTGGCGAGCAGGCCCATGGCGCTGCCGGTCCTGGCTTTGTCCACCGTTTCGCCGACGAGGGCCAGGGTCAACGTCATCATGATGGCCGCGCCCACGCCTTGCAGGGCCCTGGCAGCGATCAGCAGCCACAACGACGGCGCCAGGCCACACAGGGCCGAAGCCAGCGTGAACAGTGCGATGCCCGCCAGCAGCAGCTTGGGGCGCCCGACCAGGTCGCCCAAGCGTCCGAGGCTGACGATCAGCGTGGTGATCGCCAGCAGATAGGCGAGGACCACCCACTGGACCAGTTGGAAGGACGCATCGAATGCCTGGGCCAGCACCGGCAAGCCGACGCTGGCGACGCTGGCGCCCAGGGATGCGAGCAGCGTTGCCAGTGCAAGGCTGGCCATGGCCCCATGTGCCTTGCGCTGCGGTGGATTGTCGGCATTTGTTGACGGCTGAGCTGCAGTAACGGGTTTCATCGTGTCCTCTCTGTCTGCGGCTCCTTCGGCGCAGCTGTCAGAACGGTACGCCCAGGCATAACATGGCGGAAGACGCAGCAGTTGCATGTTATAGCTGCACACAACGCCACCTGTGATCGAGTCCCGTCAATGTCCGCACCCGATTTGAATTTGCTCCTCACCCTGGATGTGCTGCTGTCCGAAGGCAGCGTGGCTGGTGCGGCGCGGCGGCTGCGCCTCAGTCCTTCGGCCATGAGCCGGGCATTGGCGCGGTTGCGCCAGGCCACTGGCGACCCGTTGCTGGTGCGGGCCGGGCGGGGTCTGGTGCCGACTCCGCGCGCGCTGGCGTTGCGCGAGCAGGTCAGTCAACTGGTCCAGGACGCCCAGGCCGCGCTGCGCCCGGAGCAGGCGCCGGATCTGCGTCGAGTGAACCGAACCTTCACGCTGCGTACCCGGCAAGGCTTCGTGGAGAATTTCGCGCTGGAGCTGATTGCCCGAGTCAGCGAACAGGCGCCAGGGGTTCGGCTGTGTTTCGTCGACAAGGCCGATAAGGACAGCGCCGCGCTGCGCGAGGGCAGTGTGGATCTGGAAACCGCCGTGGTGGATGAGCGCACCCGTCCGGAGTTGCGCACGCAGGCGTTGTTTCGAGACCGCCTCATCGGCGTGGTTCGCCCGGGGCATCCGCTGAGCCAGATCGAGGTGAGCGCTGCCGATTATGCGATGGGCGCGCACATCGGCGTGTCCCTGCACGACCTCGATCATGGACCGATGGATCAGGCATTGGGGGCATTGGGTCTGTCCCGTGAAATCATCACCAGCGTCCCGGGGTTTTCCGCTGCGCTGGGGCTCGCCCGGTCCAGCGACCTCATCGCCAGCGTGCCGGAGCGCTACACCACCCGCTTGCGCACCGGCATGCACAGTTTCGCGCTGCCGTTTGCGCTGCCGGGGTTCACTATCGCGATGCTCTGGCACCCGCGTATGGATGCCGATCCGGTGCATCGCTGGTTAAGAGGTTGCATGAGAGAGGTTTGCGCGGATCAATACGCGCGCAAAAAACCTGGGGGGCAATAAGCCTGGAGGAAACGGTTCAGTCTTCCTTGCGAATCGTCGCCACTTCATCGGCGCGGACCCGGACTTTGCGGCCAGAAATGTCTTCGAATTCGTAGAAGCCATCGGCGGTGCGGGTGTTCGGCGTGTCCTCGGTCAAATACTGGGTACCGTTCTGCAAGGTCACCACGGTCGGAGAGGCGCAGCCGGCCAGCGCCAGCAGCGCGGTGACGACCAAGGGCAGGCCGAGAAACCTGATGTTCATATCCATAACCTCTTTCGAAAGGACGCAGCCCGGCTGATTCGACCGGGCCATCACTGAGTTAACCGCCATTGGTCTCGCTTGTTGTAGGAAAGTTCATCGCACAGGGAAGGATTTCTCCTTTAAATATAGGCGACCGCTCATCTTTTGCAGTTGCCTGGGCGGCGAGTAGCTGATATCTGTACGCATAACCAGTGTTTCAGCATGCGTGGCGCTTTTTTCCGTGACAGCCAATCCCCTTGACGACCCCTTTTATTACCTGAACAACTTCCAGCGGGTCCTCGCCTGGTTGACGCAACGCTATGCCGACGTATTGAGTGTCGAAGAGCAGCGGTTTATCGATGATTTCATCGCTTTGCCGCGTCCGGCCCAAGGCTTGCTGGTGCGGATGGTGATGCGCAAGGGCCTGCACTTTCGTCACACCAAACTGCGCTACGCGGAAATTGGCGACATCGCCGACGCCGTGGCGCCGTTGTTGGCGCTGGGCTGGGTCGAAGAGCAGGCGTGCCTGAGCCTTGTCGAACTGTTCGAGGTGCTGCTCAAGCCGGAAATACTTCTGTGCCTGGGGCATCTGATCGAGCAACCCAAGGCACGCAAATCCGAATGGCTGCAGACCCTGAGTGATCAGGACGGCCAGCCGCAGCCGTTTCGCGCCTGGTGCCCGCAGCTCGAAGAGCGGCTGTACAGCCTCACGGTGATGGGGCTGTGCGACCGTTTGCGGTTGATGTTCTTCGGCAATCTCTATCAGGACTGGTCGGAGTTCGTGCTGGCGGACCTGGGTATCTTTGTCTATGAAGCCGTTGAGTTCAGCGCCGAGTCCCGGGGGCTGCGCAGCCGCGAGGACATCGATGCCTGTGTCTTCCTGCATGAATGCCAGCAACGCTTCGACGCCGGCGAACCGCTCGAACCGATCATCGCCCGGGTCAATGCCCTGGAGCTGGACAATCCCTGGCTTGAGCGGCGCCGGGGCAAGCTGTTGTTCCAGATCGGCCAGCATTGCGAACGCATCGGTGATTTTGCCCAGGCCCTGAGTCTTTATCGCGGCTGTACTTACCCCGGCGCGCGACTGCGAATGATCCGCGTGCTGGAGCGCATCGGCGAATATGCCCTGGCCCTCGAACTGGGTGAAGCCGCGGCCCAGGCGCCCCAAAGCGCTGCCGAGCGCCAGGCCTTGCTGCGGATCGTGCCCCGGTTGCGGCGCAAACTGGGCGGGCCGCCGGTGGCCCGTGCCGTGGCCAGGGAGGTCGAGCGACTGGACTTGCATCTGCCGCGTGTCGACCCGACGTTGTCGGTGGAATATTACGTCCAGGCTCATCTGCATGACGAAGCCGCCCCGGTGCATTACGTCGAGAACAGCCTGGTCAATTCGCTGTTCGGCCTGTTGTGCTGGCCGGCGATTTTCGCGCCGCTGCCGGGGGCTTTTTTCCACCCGTTCCAGCGCGGGCCGGTGGACCTGCTGAACGAAGATTTCCATGACCGTCGCGCCGAACTGTTCGCGGCCTGTTTCGCCGAGCTGGACGACGGGCGCTATCGGCAGACCATCCGTCAACGTTACGCGGAAAAATGGGGCGTGCAGTCACCGTTCGTGTTCTGGGGCGCACTGTCCGAAGACCTGCTGGGCCAGGCGCTTGACTGTCTGCCGGCCGAACACCTCAAGCACTGGTTCGCCCGTCTGCTGCTGGACATCAAGGCCAACCGCGCCGGCATGCCCGACCTGATCCAGTTCTGGCCGCAGCACAAGACCTACCGCATGATCGAAGTCAAAGGCCCCGGCGATCGCCTGCAGGATAACCAATTGCGCTGGCTGGAGTTCTGCCACGAACACCGGATGCCCGTCGCCGTCTGTTATGTGCAATGGGCGGAGCAGGGCGCGTGACCGAGATGCCGGGCTACAGCATTGCCGTGCGGGCGTTATGCGAGTTCACCGCGAAGGTCGGCGATCTCGACTTGCGTTTCACGCCGTCACCCACCGCCCTGGAAGGTATCGTCGGCCACCGTACCGTGGCATCGCGGCGCCAGGAGGGCTATCAGGCCGAAGTCAGCCTGGAAGGCGTCTACCAGACCTTGAAGGTCAAGGGGCGGGCCGACGGCTACGACCCGTCCCGCAATCGCCTGGAGGAAGTGAAGACCTATCGGGGCGACCTGAGCAAGCAACCGGACAACCACCGCCAGTTGCATTGGGCCCAGGCGAAAATCTATGGCTGGCTGCTGTGCGACAAGTTGCAGTTGCCGCGCATTGACGTTGCCTTGGTCTATTTCGACATCGTCAGTGAAAAGGAGACCTGCCTGACCCAAAGCTGCGAAGCTTCGCAGCTCCAGGCGTTCTTCGAGCAGCAGTGCGCACGGTTCCTGGCGTGGGCCGAACAGGAAATGCGCCATCGCCAGGCGCGTAACCTGGGCGCCCAGGCGCTGACGTTTCCCCACGCCGGCTTTCGGCCGGGGCAACGTCACCTGGCTGAATCGGTGTTCAAGGCGGTCAGCACCGGGCGCTGCCTGATGGCCCAGGCGCCCACCGGCATCGGCAAGACCGTCGGCACCTTGTTCCCCATGTTCAAGGCCTTGGCGCCGCAGCGTCTGGACAAGGTGTTCTTTCTCACGGCAAAAACCCCCGGACGCAGGCTGGCCCTGGATGCGGCCCGGCTGATCACCAACAACGCCCCGGCGATGCCGCTGCGGGTATTGGAAATGATCGCGCGGGACAAGGCCTGCGAGCATCCGGACAAAGCCTGCCACGGCGAATCATGCCCGCTGGCCCGTGGGTTCTATGATCGCCTGCCGCAGGCCCGGGCGGCGGCGAGCCAGGTCACGCTGCTCGACCAGGCGGCGTTGCGCGACATCGCCCTGAGCCACGAAATCTGTCCGTACTATCTCAGCCAGGAAATGGCCCGCTGGGCCGACGTGGTGGTGGCGGACTACAACTACTACTTCGATTTCAGCGCCTTGCTCTTCGGCCTCGCCCAGGCCAATGGCTGGACGGTTGCGACCTTGGTGGACGAAGCCCACAACCTGGTGGAACGAGGGCGCCAGATGTACAGCGCGAGCCTCGACCAGTTCGCGCTGGCGACGGTCCTGAAAACCGCCCCGGAGCCCCTGAAGAAAGCGTTGCGCAAGGTCAGCCGCCAGTGGAACGCCTTGCACGAGCCGCAAATTGCCGCCTACCAGGCGTATGAAAATCCACCGGACAAACTGCTCCAGGCCTTGGGGGCGTGCATCAGCGCCATCGGCGACTACCTCAATGACCATCCCCAGGGGCTCGATAGCCAGCTGCAAGCCTTCTATTTCGATGCCTTGCAGTTCGGGCGCGTGGCGGAGGCGTACGATGAGCATTTCCTCTTCGACATTCACAAGCGCGAATCCGGCCGCCAGCGCAGCCTGTCCACGCTGTGCCTGCGTAACGTGGTGCCGGCCGGTTTCCTGCGGCCCAGGTTCACCGCGTCGCGCAGCAGCGTGCTGTTTTCCGCGACGCTAAGCCCCCGGCGTTATTACGCCGATTTGCTGGGGACACCCGCGGACACGGTATGGATCGATGTCGAGTCGCCGTTCCAGGCCGAACAGCTCGATGTCCAGGTGGTCAGCCGGATCTCCACCCGCTTCGCCCATCGCCAGGGCTCCCTTGAACCGATCGTCGCGCTGATGGCTCGCCAGTTCGCCGAGCGTCCCGGCAACTACCTGGCGTTCTTCAGCAGCTTCGATTACTTGCAACAGGTGGCCGGGTTGTTGGCCGAGCGACATCCGCACATTGCGACCTGGACGCAATCGCGCGGCATGGGCGAGGCGCCGCGGCAGGCGTTCCTCGAACGCTTCATGGAGCACAGCCAGGGCATTGGCTTCGCGGTGTTGGGCGGCGCGTTCGGCGAGGGCATCGACCTGCCGGGCTCGCGGCTGATCGGAGCGTTCATCGCCACCCTCGGGCTGGCGCAGTTCAACCCGGTCAATGAACAGATCAAGCAGCGCATGGCCACGATCTTTGGCGACGGCTATGACTACACCTACCTGTATCCCGGCCTGCAAAAAGTCGTGCAGGCCGCTGGCCGGGTCATCCGCACCCAGCAGGATCGCGGCGTGGTGATGCTGATCGACGACCGCTTTGGCGAGGCCAAGGTGCAGCGATTATTGCCGCAGTGGTGGACCGTCAGGCAGGAACGAGATACTCCAGCTGTGGGAGCGAGCCTGCTCGCGAAGGCGTCGGACCATCTTGCACCTTCGCAGGCTGGCTCAACCGCTTCGCGAGCAGGCTCGCTCCCACAAGGGTCTGCATAGCCCCACATAAATCAGGTTTTTACTCGGGCTGCAGTTGTTCCATACTCCGCACAAATCCCTCTGATCCCTCGGCCAACATGCTTGAGAACAACCCAAAGACTTCCCGCATCAACGAAGAGCAGCGCTTTCGGCTGCTTATCGATGCCGTGGTCGACTACGCCATTTACATGACTGACCCGTCCGGCATCATCACCAGCTGGAACTCTGGCGCTCGACGCTTCAAGGGCTACGAGGAATCCGAGATCCTCGGCCAGCACTTTTCCCGGTTCTACACCGATCAAGACCGTGCCAACGAGCTGCCGCAGCTGGCTCTGGATACGGCGGTGCGCGAGGGGCGTTTTGAAGGCGAAGGCTGGCGGGTGCGCAAGGACGGCACGCTGTTCTGGTCCCATGTGGTCATCGACCCGATCATCGACAGCCAGAGCGGCGAACTGCTCGGCTTCGCCAAGATCACCCGGGACCTGACCGATCGCAAGATGGCCGAGGAAACCCTCAAGCAAAGCGAGCAGCAGTTTCGCCTGCTGGTGCAGAGCGTCACCGACTACGCCATCTACATGCTTGATCCGGACGGGCAGGTGACCAACTGGAACCAGGGCGCGCAGCGGATCAAGGGCTACCTGCCGGCCCAAGCGATCGGCCAGCACTTCTCGATGTTCTACACCCCCGAAGACCGGGAGGCCGGGGAGCCGCAGCGGGCCCTGAGCATCGCCGCCAGCGTCGGCCGTTTTGAAAAGAAGGGTTGGCGCGTGCGCAGGGATGGCACGCGTTTCATGGCTCATGTGGTTATCGATGCGATTCGCAGCGATACCGGCACACTCCTGGGATTTGCTAAGATCACCCGCGACATTACCGATGCCACGCAGGCGCAACAGGCCTTGGAGCAGGCTCGCGAGGCACTGTTTCAAGCGCAGAAACTGCAAGCGATCGGCCAGCTCACCGGCGGCATCGCCCACGATTTCAACAATCTGCTGACAGTGATCCTCGGCAACCTGGAAATCATGCGCAAGCGCATGCCCAGCGAACCAAAACTCACCCAACTGCTGGACAACGCCGTCCAGGGGGCGCTTCGCGGTGTTTCCCTGACCCAGCGCATGCTGGCGTTCGCCCGTCGGCAGAAGCTCAGCTCCGAACCAGTGGAGCTGGCGACGCTGGTGCAAGGCATCAGCGGCCTGCTGCAAAGCTCGATGGGCCCGTCGATTCATATCCAGACCCGATTTGCCGAGGCGTTGTCGCCGGTGCTGGCCGACGTCAACCAGCTCGAACTGGCGATCCTCAACCTGGCGACCAATGCCCGGGATGCCATGCCCCAGGGCAGCAGGATCTTGATCGAGGCGCAGGAGCGGCTGGGCAGCCAGGCTGGTGGTCCAGGAAGGCCGTTGGGCAACGAGCGATACATTTGCCTGTCGCTCACCGACGAAGGCGATGGCATGGACGAAATGACGCTGGCCTCGGCCGTGGATCCTTTTTTCACTACCAAGGGCGTGGGCAAGGGCACCGGCCTGGGACTGTCCATGGTGCATGGTCTGGCCGAGCAACTGGGCGGACGGTTGATCCTCAAGAGCGAAAAAGGCGTAGGTACCACCGCCGAGCTGTGGTTGCCGGTGGCTGATGAGTCGACCACGGACAAGCCGCCCGCAGTAGAGACAGCTACGCCACCTGTCCACGCGCTGCTGGTATTGGTGGTCGACGATGACAGCCTGGTGATGACCAGCACGCGGTTGCTGATCGAAGACCTGGGCCACCGGGTGCTTTGCGCGCTGTCGGGCCCCCAGGCGCTGGAATTGTATGAGCGCAACCCGGATATTGACCTGGTGATCACCGACATGGCCATGCCCCAGATGGACGGTGCGCAGTTGGCGAAACTGCTGCGCGACCGTCAGCCGACGCTGCCGATCATCCTGGCGACTGGCTACGCCGAGCGCCTGGAAGGCTTCGCCACGCAGTTGCCACGGCTGACCAAGCCGTTCAAGCAGATTGATCTGGTGCAGGTGATTGGGCAGACGATGAAATAAACCGTCTTCGGGTCGCTGCGCAACCCAGCGGGAGCAAGCTCCCTCGCCACCAAAGCGACTTGCGCAGCTATTGGGTATTTTTCTTGAAGCCGCGCAGGTTCATCGCACACAGACAGAACTGCAGGACAATCAGCGCATAGGCATCGGTGTGCAGGCCCCACACGACCCAGAGAATGTTACTGACGATAAAACAACTGAACCCAGCGACCCGCCGGCGGGGTTGGCGTGAGCCGATCAGCCACGCGGCCAATACCGTTACCGCCATCGCGGGCCATTGGACCCATCCCAGATAATCCACGCATTTCTTCCTCTTGCCGTTGATGCTCTACAGACCTTGGCACGGGCGCGGAATTCTTTTTTTCAAGCACAGGGCCGTTCTCAATTGAACGGGAGATCTTCCAACCTCAGCAACGTCTCAATCCGCGCCGGACTGAAAGGCGGGCGAGGAGCAGGCGGCGTCCAGCCAAGCAGATGCTCCAGCGCCGCGCCGCAGACCCGGCCCTGGCACGCCCCCATGCCGCAACGACTCGCCAGTTTCGCCTCACGCCAGTTTTCAAAATCGCTCAGCTCACCATAGGCCACGTCTTCACAACGGCAGACCAAGGTGTCGCGTTGGGGCAGGTTTTTCAAATGGGCATCAAGGGCAAAGGCAGTGTTCAAGGCCCGGGCAAAACCTTGCCAGCGTGCACGACCAGGCCACAGACGCTCGGCGGCCGGGGTATCGCCGACAGCGGCGTGGCCAGCGATGGCGCCTTCCACCAGGGCCAGTTCGCTGCCGCCGAAACCGGTGCACTCACCTGCGGCGTAATGATCAACGCGAGTCGTGGCTTGCCGGGCATCGACCGCAAGCGCTTGTCCATCAAGGCCACAGCCTAAAGCCTGGCCCAGCTGGGTATTGGGAATAAGGCCGAAGCCACAGGCCAACCGGTCGCAGGCCATTTCAACGGTTTTGCCGTGTTGCAGCAGCCGCACGCCTTCGAGTTTGTCCTTCCCCAAGGCCTCCAACACATGGGTGCCGGTGCGGTAGTGCGCATCAAACAGGCTGAACGCCTGCAACAATTTGCCCGGCCAGCGCGGCAAGCTCGCGGCGAAACCCGCCACGGCGGCGCGGTTGGCTTGCTCGGCGATTCGCAGCAGTTGCGCCCCATGATGTTTCGCCGTGGCCGCGCTGGCGAGTAACAGCGGCCCGCTGCCGGCGATCACCAAACGTTCGCCACGCACCGGCAGGCCGCCCTTGATCAACGCCTGCAGGCCGCCGGCGCCGGTGACACCGGGCAGCGTCCAGCCAGGGAAGGGCAGCAGCAGTTCACGGGCTCCGGTGCACAGGATCAAGCGGTCATAAGCGATCAGCCAACCCTGCTCGGCGTCTTCTACCAGCAGGGTTTTATCGGCGGCGCTGGCGATCACTCGGGCGCCCATGCGCCAGGACACATTGGTGCAAGCGCGCACACGTTCCCGCAAGCGCCGGGCCTGCTTGGGCAGGTTGGCCTGGGGCCCGTCGCGCCAGATCTGTCCGCCGGGGACCGGGTTGTCGTCGAGCAGCACAATGCTCGCGCCGCTGCTGGACGCCGCCAGCGCCGCCGCTATTCCGGCAGGGCCGGCACCGATGATCAGAATGTCAGTGGATTCATTCATGCGCGGGTGTCCACTTGCATGCCATCACGGCACAGCGTCTGGCAGGCCAGGCGCCGACGACTGTCGATCAGCACCCGGCATTCCTGGCAGATGCCCATGCCGCACAAGGGCGCGCGTCGCTGGCCGGTCACCGAGGTTCGGCTGCAGCCATCGGAGCCCAAGGCCAAAGCCGCGGCGACGGTGGAGCCTTCAGCGATCGAGAGTTTGCGTCCATCAATGCAGAGTTCAAGCATGGTCTCTTACCCTTCAGCCAGATAGAGCCTGGAGCAACCCACCGTGGCGAGGGAGCTTGCTCCCGCTCGGTGGCGTAGCCGCCGCAAAACCAGTACACGCGGTGTGCCTGGGTAACCTGCTAGCAACGTATTGGGACCGCTGCGCAGTCCAGCGGGAGCAAGCTCCCTCGCCACGGGAGAGAGGTTCAGGGCTTCAGGCATGGGCAGGTTCTCCCAGGAAACGTTGCGGCAGATAAGGTTGTGCGGCCAGCGGCGCGGTTTCGTTGAACAGTTGCGCGACCAGCAGGTCGGCCGTCGCCGGCGCGGTGGTGACGCCGAGTCCTTCGTGACCCACCGCCAGCCACAAGCCCTTGCGTTGCGGATGCTGGCCCACCAGCGGCAGGCCGTCGGGGCTCGCCGCGCGAAAACCGGTCCAGGCGCGGATGCCGTTGAGATGCGCCAGGCCAGGCATGTAATCGACGGCGCGCTTAAGCATTTTCGCCAGCATCCAGCCCTCGACCTGCGGATCGATGTTGCCAAATTGCCGAGAGGCGCCAATGAACAGTTGTCCGGTCGGGCGCGGCTGGATGTTACAGGCCACCGATGGCCCGCTGGCGTTGTGGGCGCTGGTGACATAACCCAGTTCGACCAGGGTGTGGGTGACAGTGGCGGGGTAGCGATCGGTAATCAACAGGTGGCCTTTCTTGGGTTCGATCGGCAGCTCCGGACACAAGTCGGTGGCCTGGATGCCGTTGGCGAGCACCACCGCTTCGGCGCTCAGCCAATGACCCCCGGTGAGATGCACGCGGTGGCCGTCCACTTCGCTGACCTCGGCACGCTGCTGGCGAATGTTGTCGTGATCGAGCATCCAGCGGGCGGCGGCGGGCGCGTAGAGAATGCCGTCGCCCTTGATCAGCAGACCGCCTTCCAGTCCCGTCCGCAGTTCCGGTTCGCGTTGCTGCAAAGCGGCCTGGCCAAGCAGTTCGCAGGCTTCGCCGTGGGCCATCAGGTTCAGGTACTTGTGGTGGGCCACGGCCATCTCTTCGGCGTTGGCGGCCAGCCACAGCGTGCCGTTATTGCGCCAGGCGCAGCCCTCAGGCAAGGCGGGGGCCAACTCGCGCCATCGCCGCAGGGAATATTGACTCAAGGCCAGCTCCGCCGGGTTGTCGTCGAGGACCAGCAGATGCCCCATGCCGGCCGCCGTGGCGCCGTGCCAGCCGGCGTCGAGCACCAGCACCCGCAAGCCACGCAGGGCCAAGGTCCGGGCGCAGGCCGCGCCGATGATGCCGGCGCCAATGACGATGACATCGGCGACAGGACCCTCGCTCACGGACGAATGCCCCAGGCGAACGGGTCGTCCGGATCGATGATCAACGTAGTTTCCGCGCTGATGTAGGCGCGGCCGCGGATGGTCGGGACGATGCGCTCGCCTGAACGCTCGTAGGAGCCTTCGAATTCACTTCCGATGACACTGGCCTGACGCCAGATCTGTCCCGGTTGCAACTTGCCGTCGGCGGCCAGGCACGCCAGTTTGGCGCTAGTGCCGGTGCCGCAAGGGGAGCGGTCATAGGCCTTGCCGGGGCAGAGCACGAAGTTGCGACTGTCGGCATCGGGATCATCGGCGAACAGTTCGATGTGATCGATCAGCCCGCCGTCCTCGCCCCGAAAGCCCTGCTGTTCAAGAGCCTGCTGGACCGCGAACGTGTAGGCGGTCAAGGCATCGAGATTGTCGCCCGCCACCCGCTGGCCGTGGTCGGCGATCAGGAAAAACCAATTGCCGCCCCAGGCCACGTCGCCCACCACCGGACCGATGCCGGGCACTTCCAGGCGCAACGCCTGGCGATAACGGTAGGCCGGCACGTTGCGCACGCTGACCGAACGATCTTCGTGCAGAGTGGCCTGCACCGTGCCCACCGGCGTCTCGATGTTATGCACGCCGGGGCCGATCCGGCCCAGGTGGGCCAATGACACCACCAGGCCGATGGTGCCGTGGCCGCACATGCCCAGGTAACCGCTATTGTTGAAAAAGATCACTCCGGCACAGGCCGACGGGTCCACCGGTTCACACAGCAGGGCGCCCACCAGCACATCGCTGCCCCTGGGTTCCAGCACGCACGCGGTGCGCCAGGCATCGTGCTGTTCGGCCAGGCGCTGCCTGCGCTCGGCCATGCTGCCCTGGCCCAGGTCAGGGAAACCGGCGGTGACCAATCGGGTCGGTTCGCCGCCGGTGTGGGAGTCGATCACAGTGATGCGTTTCATGGCGCCACGTCCGTTCAGGTGAGTGAACGCAAGCGTGGCCCGCGCCGGGGGGTGGCGGCTTGAGGGTTTTATCTGTCGCTCGTGACGAAATCGGCACAGCGCGAAGGCATCATCGGCTCGACGGCAGGAATTCGAACAGTGTCTGGCAGACTCCGGCGATGTGTTCGTCCAGCAGCTTCACCGCGCGTTCGACATCACCGGCCCGGCAGGCGTCGAGTATTTCCCGGTGCTCGTGGTCGGCGCGCTCCTTGCCCGCCGACAGGCTCATCTGCATGCGCAGATAACGTTCCAGCTTGTCGTGGACCGAGCGGATCAGCCCGACCATGAACGGCCGTTGCGCCGGTTCGTAAAGGCAGGAGTGCAGTTGCCAGTTGAGCTCGGCCCAGCGGCCGACGTCATCTTCGCCGATGAACTCGCGACAGATGCTGTCGGCGCGGGCAAAGGTCGCTTCGGTCATGTTGGGAATGGCCAGGCGCAGGACCTTGTCTTCGAGCAGCATCCGCACCTCGAACATCTGCGCCAGTTCCGCTTCGGAAATCCGCGTGACCATTGCCCCGCGGTTGCGCTGGAACATCACCAGGCCTTCGGCCTCCAGGCGCTTGAGGGCCTCGCGTACGGGGATTTTGCTGACATTGAACTGCCGGGCGATGTCGTCCTGGCGAATCGGCTCGTCTTCGGCAAAATGCCCGGCCACAATGGCATCGCGCAGGTGACGGGTGATGATTTCCGAAGTGGAAGGGGTGTTGCCCAGGTCGGGCAGGTTGAACTTGGATAATGTCACGGCGGCAGGTCGTTCGGGCTGATTTGGGGATATGGTATACGACTTTGCCTGCGGCGATGTCGAGCGCTGGTGTGGCGAGATCAGCCATGGCATGGCTGAGCGATGAAAGCTTCGCTGCGAACGATCAGCAACCCGGTGACCGCTGCCCCCGCCAGCAGTGCCAGGCCGAACACCAGCAGCGCCATGTCAGCGCCGAAACGATCGGCCAGCAACCCGGTCACCACCACCGGGATGCTGAACCCGACGTAGGCGAACAGGAAAAAACCGGCGCTGACCCGGGCTTTCTGCGCACCGGCCATGGCGGTCACGGCCGACAACCCGCCGAGGTACAAAAAGCCGTAGCACGCACTGCTGGCGCCCAGGGCCCCGAACAGCACCGCGGCCAGGGAGCCGATGCTCGCGCCCCAGGCGAGCAATGCATAGCTCAACGTCAAGACCAACAAGCCCAAGCCGGTGGCTCTGGCCGGCTGCATGCGTCGCACCCAGGGCTGGAAGAGCAGGCCGCAGCTGATGACGGTAAACGTCGACAATCCCGACCAACGCTGCAAATCGTGGCTGGCGAGCACCGACGGCAGGATCGCAATCACCAGCCCGGAAGTGGCCCAGGCCAGCAGCATGGAAAAGCTGTAGGGCAGGCTCCCGGCGGGAAACAGCGGCAGGCGCAGCAGCGGCGCCTGCTCGATTCGCACCGCGGGGTCGGGCAGTCGCCAGACGACGATCAGCGCCAGGCCAGCCAGCACCAATTGCAGCCAGAAACTGCCAGGGGTAACGCTGGGACAGACGAACAGAAACAGGCTGGTCAGCGCCGCGCCCAGGCCAAAACCCAGGGAGGTGCTCGCCGTGACCCGGTTGGCCGGTGAACGGCTGTCGGCGGTTGCCAGCAGTTCCGTCATATAGGCGGTCGCGGTCGCCGAGGCCAGCCCGGTCCCGACCCCCATCATCAGGCGCGCCACACCCAGGGCGATCAGGTTGGGCCAGAACACGGTGACCAGCGTCGCCAGCATCGACAGGGCAAGCGCCGCGATGATCAACGGTTTGCGGCCCACCCGGTCGGCCAAGCCGCCGAAGGCCAGCAGCACCGGCAACACCCCCAGCACATAACCGGAGAACGCCACCGCCGTGGCGCCGGCTCCGTAGCCGGAAAGCTGCGCATAGGTGGTGTACAGCGGCGCCTGGAGATTGACCGCCAGGGTGATCAGGCACAGTCCGAATGCCAGGCCCCATGAGTGTCGTTGCGATGCGTTCAAGAGCGTTCCTTGAGGGTGCGGAGTCTCGGCGAACTATCGCGGCCGTCCCGCAGGCAAACAAGGAACAGACGGACGCCTTTTATGTTTAACTGTTTGCGCGAAATTCAAGAACACTTGCAGAGAGCCCGTGTCATGGACCTGAACATCAATCGCAACGCTACGGGGTCCCTGGTCCGGCAACTCGTCGCCAGCGTCAGCGACTGGATAAACGCCCACGGCATTCGCCCTGGCGCCCGCATGCCTTCGATTCGCCAACTGGCGACGGAAAATGGCTTGAGCCTGTCGAGCGTGATCAAGGCCTACGACCAACTGGTCGCCAGCGGTGTACTGGAATCCCGGCATGGGTCAGGGTTTTTCGTGGCGCAACGCCGCCCCGAGGCGTTGGCCCCGGAGGCCGAGGAGGCTGTCGCCTGGAAACTGTTCGATAACCCATCGACCCAACTCAAGCTGGGGTGCGGCTGGCTGCCGGACGCCTGGCGCGACGACAGCGACCTGGGCCAGGCGATCCGCCAAGTGGTGCGCTGCGACAGTCACGCGTTGTTCAACTACAGCCCCCCGCTGGGCTCCGCTCCTCTGCGCCTACAGATCCAGAAGCGCCTGGGCCTGATCGATATTCACGTCGATCAGGCGCAAATCATCACGACCCAGGGCGCCAGTCATGGCCTCGACCTGCTGGTGCGCACGTTGCTCAAACCCGGCGACCTGGTACTGGTGGAAAGCCCCGGTTACTACAACCTGTTCAACCTGTTGAAGCTGCACGGGGTCAAGACGTTGGCGGTGCCAAGGACCGCGCAGGGCCCGGACGTTGCGAGCCTGGAGCGCTTGCTCGGCGCGCATGAACCGAAGTACTTCTTCGTCAACAGCATGTACCAGAACCCCACCGGCACCAGCCTGGCGCCGAGCGTTGCTTATCGCCTGCTGCAACTGGCGACGCTGCATGACTTTCGCATTATCGAGGACGACATCTACGCCGACTTCCAGAACGGTCCGACCTCACGCCTGGCTTCCCTCGACGCCCTGGACCGGGTGATCTACCTGGCGAGTTTTTCCAAGACCTTGTCCAGTTCATTGCGCGTTGGCTACGTAGTGGCCCAGCCGGAAATCATCAACCGCCTGGCTGAAATCAAGATGGTGACCGGCATCGGCTGTTCATTGCTGGCGGAAAACGTCGTGGCGACGCTGTTGGCCAACGGCGCTTATCGCAAGTTGATCCAGCGCTTGCGCCTGCGTTTGAACAAGCAGATGGCAAGCACGTTGCGCCAGCTTGAGCCGGCCCTTTGGGAAGTGTTTGCCGAGCCCTCGGGTGGCCTGTTCATCTGGGCGCGACCTCGGCATGTGCCGGCGGCGCGTGTGCAAAGGATCGCCGAGCAATTACAGGTGCAGTTGTCCCAAGGGGCGACGTTCCTGCCGAACGGGGAGGTCAGTGACTGGTTGCGCCTGAACGTGGCGTTTACCCAGGACGCTCGTGCCCAGGCTTTTTTCCGTCAGATAGAACAGGAATCGACTGTTGGGACGGCAGTGCTAATGGGAATAGATGTCAAATAGGAATGAGTTGCTGTATCTTTCGCGACCTATTCCTGCCGGCCTCCAGGTTGGCGTTCTTTCGTTAGGATTGTGTGTCGATGCGTCGGATACTCGTTTCTCTGTGTGTGCTTCAGGCTTATTCCATTTCCACCTGGGCAGAAGAACCCGGCACGACGGACAGGGCGCCTTTGGAGCTGCAAGCCACCGATATCGTCGGCACCTCGGACTTCGAGACCGCGCAGGGGCCGGTGAAGGGCTACCACGCGACCCGTTCGGCCAGTGCCACGCGTACCGACACCGCGATTCATGAAACCCCACAATCGATCTCCGTCGTATCCCGCGATGTGGTGGAGGACCTCAGCGCCACGCGTCTTCAGGATGCCCTTGATTATGCCGGTGGCGTCGGCAGGGCCAACAACTTCGGCGGCCACGGCCTGACCACCTTTACGGTGCGCGGCTTTACCACGGGCGAGTTCTACCGCAACGGTTTTCCGATCAACCGCGGCTATCCGAACATGCCGGATGCCAACACCATCGAGCGGCTGGAGGTACTGCGCGGCCCGGCGACGATGCTCTATGGCCGTGGCGACCCGGGTGGCACGTTCAATATCGTATCCAAGCAACCGCTGGCCGAGCGTACGGTGACCCTGGGCAGCCAGGTCACTGACCAGGGCATGCGTCGCGGCACCCTGGATGCGTCGGGGCCGCTGGATGAAGAAGGGCGCCTGGCTTATCGCCTGAACGTGATCGGCGAGGGCGGCGATACGTTTCGCGATCACGTCGAGACCGAGCGTTATGGCATCGCCCCGGTGGTCACCTGGCAGGTCAACGACACCACGCGCCTGACGTTCGAAGGCGATTTCATGCGCAACAATCATCCGCTGGACCGTGGCTTGACCCGTTATCCCGGCCAGCGCGGCACGGCGTCCCGCGATACCTTCTTCGGTGAGAAAGACGCCGGCAAGCTGCACAACGACAACAGCATGCTGCAGGTGCGTTTCGAACACATGCTCAACGACGACTGGACCCTCGCCGGCGGCACCCAGTGGCTCGACGGCACGTTGCAGGGCAACGCCGTCGAAGCCAACGGCATCGGTGCTGACGGGCGGACCCTGGGGCGCAACTTCAACTATCGCAAGCTGGAATGGACTGACCGCGATACCCAGCTCAATCTCACCGGGCATTTCTCCACCGGCGGGTTCGAGCACACGCTGTTGACCGGCGTCGAGTATGAAGAGTACGACTATAAGTCGATCATCCAGCGCTCTGCTGCCGGAGCCGGTGCGTATCCGATCAACATCTTCGATCCGGTGTATGGGCAGCCGCGCCCGGCGTTGACCCGCACGCCCACCAATGACCAGGAAAACCTCAAGACCTTCGGCTTTTTCATCCAGGACCAGGTGGCGTTGACCGAGCGTCTCAAGGTGCTGGCCGGTGCGCGTTTCGAGCGGTTCGAGCATGAGTACGAAACCTTCGTTCCCCAGGCGCGTCCCGGCAGCCGCAACTGGGACGTCACCGACAACGCCGTCACCCCACGCCTGGGCGTGATCTATGACCTGACCGACACGGTCGCCGTCTATGCCAACACCGCCCGTTCGTTCAAACCCAACAACGGCGCCAGCCGCGAAGGGGGCGGGTTCAAGCCGGAGGAAGGCAAGTCTTACGAAATGGGCATCAAATGGGAGGCGCTGGATCGACAGTTGAGCGTCGATGCGGCGATATACCAGATCGAAAAACGCAACGTGCTGACGCCCGATCCGCTGGATTCGACCTTCAGCGTGGCGGCCGGCGAGGTGCGCAGCCGTGGTTTCGACCTGAACGTGGCGGGCAACCTGACGCCGGAGTGGCGCGTGATTGGCGGCTACGCCTATGTGGATGCCGAAGTGACCAAGGACGTCAACATCCCCACGGGTACGCGCTTGCTCAACGTGCCGAAGAACTCCTTCAGCCTGTTGAACGTCTACGAGTTCCAGGACGGCGGCCTCAAGGGACTGGGCCTTGGCCTGGGCGCCAGGTACGTCGACGAGCGGGCCGGCAACACCGCGGCCACCACCTTCACCATGGACGATTACACGGTGGTTGACCTGCTCGGCTACTACAAGGTCAACGAGCGCATTCGCCTCAATCTGGACCTCAAGAACCTGTTCGATGCGGATTACGAGGAGGGCGCGTTTGGTGGTGTGTACGCCTATCCGGGCGCGCCGCGCACCGTGCAGGCAGGTATTTCCTACACGATGTAAACAAAAGGCCGGACGAAAAACCCGAAGGTTTTGCCTTCGGGTTTTTTTTCACCACTTGCCGGTGCTCATCCCACCGTCCACCGGCAGGATCGCGCCGGTGGTGAAATCGGCACCCGCCAGGTACAGGACCGCTTCGGCAATCTCGTCGATGGTGCCTACCCGACCGGCCGGGGCCAGGTTGTTGAGGAAGTCACGATTGGCCGGGTCATGCATCGGCGTGTCGATTATGCCTGGCGCTACCGCGTTGACCTTGATGTTGTGCGGCGACAGTTCGAGCGCCAGGGCACGGGTCATCTGGTTGACACCGCCCTTGATCAGCACAGGCAGCGCTGCCGGCACCTGGATGTTCGGTTGCAGGGCCACCGAGGCGGAGATGTTGATGATGAAACCCTGGCGGCGACTGATCATGTGTGCGGCAGCAGCCTGGCTGGCGTAGACGAGCCCCTTGAGGTTGGTGTCCAACAGCGATTCGAGGTCTTGGGGGCTGTATTCGATGAAGGGTTTTGGCAGGAAGAACCCGGCGTTGTTCACCAGCCCGTCCACCGCGCCGAAGACTTCGATGGCTTTGCCGACGAGGGCGGTAGAGGTTGCCGGGGCGGCAATGTCACCGGCCACGCCGATGAAGCTCGCCGGGTGACCGAGCTGGCCGGCCGCGTCATCCAGGCCCGATTGCGAGCGGGCATTGCCCACCACGTTATAGCCGCGAGCGAGGAACGCCTTGACCAGGCCAAGGCCGATGCCGCTGGACGCGCCGGTGATGATGACGGTTTTCCGATTGCTCATGATGTTGACTCCTGATCACGTTGGGGTAGAACCGCTGCGCCTGGGTTGGCGGGGTTGAGATCAGGTTATTGATGCGCTCGGGTTTGATAAATGGGGGTTCTGGTACTTGAGTTGATACTTGGTGTAATCAATGGCTGCGATTGGCGCAACTTTCCCTGTGGGAGCGAGCCTGTGTGGGAGCGGGCTTGCCCGCGAAGGCGGCGGTATATCCAACATCGCTTTGACAGACCCACCGCTTTCGCGAGCAAGCCCGCTCCCACAATTGGATATTTGTGGGCAGAAAAAAGCCCGGTCATTCGGACCGGGCTCGTCAGGGATGAAGCGTCATTCCTTGGGCTTGCTTCGATACTCGGTTGTCGTCATGCCCGCATAACCCCAGTTATCCGTGTCGACTTCCTCGATCACGATATGGGTCAGGTGCGGGTCCTTGCCCAGCACGCGCTGCAGGGTCTCGGTGATTTCGCTGATGACCTGGGCTTTCTGCTCGCGGGTAACGCCGTCGCGGGTGATACGAACATTGACGAAAGGCATGATGCACTCCAGTTGAGGAAAGTGCGCAGCAGATGCCGCGCAATCGATGACCACTGTATTTATACGTCACGGGCTGATAAACAGGCATCGGGAATCTTCTGTTGATACGCGGTGTAATGAATCATGAAGCGGCATTTCGAAGATTTGCAGTTGGGCAGCATCGAATTGTTCTGCCTGGCGGCCGAGGCGGGCAGCTTCACGGCGGCCGCCCAGGTGGCCGGGGTGACTCCGGCGGCGGTGAGCCGGTCAATCTTTCGCCTGGAGGAGCGCCTGGGTTCGCGGCTGTTCGTGCGTACCACTCGAAGCATCCGGCTGACCGATGCCGGCCGGACCTTTTTTGAGCAATGTCGCCAGGCGTTGACGCAACTGGTCGAGGCGCAACAGGAAGTGATGGGCGCGCAAACGGTGCCGTCCGGGCAACTGCGCATCAGCGTGCCCACGACTTACGGTCATCATCGCATCCTGCCGCTGCTGCCGGCATTTCGCGCGTTGTACCCGCAGGTCAGCGTGGATGTCCACCTGAGCAACCGCAACATTGACTTCGTTGCCGAAGGTTATGACCTGGCGATACGGGTACGCGCCCAGCCGGATTCTTCGATGATCGCCCGGTTGCTGGAGGACGCCGGGTTGGTGGTGGTTGCGTCCCCGGAGTACCTGCAACGGGCCGGCACGCCGCTCACCCTGGAAGACCTCGACTTACACGAATGCATCCAGTTCGAACTGCCCAGCAGCGGACGGCGTATCTCCTGGCTGTTCAATGTCGAGGGCAAGGAGAAGGAGGTGTTCGGGCAGGGCGGGTATTGCTGTTCCGATGATGTGCTGGGCGGCGTAACGCTGGCCAGGCATGGCGCGGGATTGTTCCAGACCTACAGATTCATCGTGGAAAAGGAATTGGCGAACGGGCAGCTGGCGGAAGTGCTGGCGCCGTTCGCGGGACGCTCGCGCCCGTTCACCTTGCTGTACCCCCACGGCCGTTACGTGCCGCAGCGAGTGCGGGCGTTTGTGGATTTTCTGTTGGGGTATCGGCAGCAATGGGCCGAGGGCTGAAAGCAAGCGTTCGGCCTGGCCGGATCCCCGTGGAGAGGGAGCAAGCTCCCTCGCCACGATGGATCACCATTACCTCAAATAACGCTACCCGCGATCAGAACCGAAACGCCTGACGCCCGATCAGCAGCCACTTCCCATTCTGCTTCTGCCAGATCTGGAAGTTCTCGATTTCCGTCGGGATCACTTCGGTGCCCTTGAGTGCTTGCGCGGAAAAATGATTGCGCACCAGGGCCACATCGCCTGACAGGGTGATTTTCTGATTCTTCATCTCCAGGGTCTTGAACGCGCTTTTGCCGGTTTCGATGTCGGCGATGAAGGCTTTCTTGTCCTGGATGTTGCCGCTGGAATGGCCGTAAGTCAGGTTCTCGGCGGCGAGCGCCTGAAGCTGGGGAATGTCCTTGTGCAGCATGGCCTGGGTCAGGTGGTCGACCGCTTCGGCAACCTCTTTTTCAGCCGAGGCGGGGGCGGCTGCGGCGTAGCCGCTGAACAGGCACAGGAAGCCGATGACCGATAGCGCTTTTTTCATGAGAATTTCCTTGTTGTTGTAGGTATGCAGGAACGAGGCGTGAGCTCTCGTCGGTCATCGTACAACTTGTCAGGAAAGACTGGAATAGCCACGTGGTCCCGCAAATGTTCTTACAACCCCTCCCGAACCGCCCCGCGAATCCCCTCCAGCAGCATCGTGAACGCCGGATTGTCGTTATCCTCCCGCCACACCAGATGCAGTTCGCTTTGCACGCCTTCGCCCAGGTCGATCTCGCGAAACACCACCTGCTTGAACACCACGCTGGTCGCGCACCGGGGCACCAGCGCCACGCCCATGCCGGCGTTGACCAGGGCCAGGATGGTCAGCGATGAACCGAGCCATTGCACGAACTGTGGGGCGACGCGGGCCGAGCGCAGCATGCCGGTGAGCAGTTCGTTGAAGGGTGGATAGGCGGAGTGGGAGTACATGAGGAGCGGTTGTCCGTCCAGATCCTGCACGCTGACAGACTCGGCGCTGGCCAGCGGATGGCCGGCCGGCACGGCCAGGACGAACGGCTCGCGTACCAGGCATTCGGTCGCGTAGCCGGTTTCCAGCAACGGCGAACGAACAATGCCGAGGTCGATGCGCCGGGCGCGCAAGGCTTCGTGCTGCTGGTAGGTGTTCATCTCCGCGAGAACGATCTTGACCTGTGGCTGTTTGAGCCGCGCCTCGGCAATGACTTTGGGCAGGAATTCATACACCGCGCTGCCGACGAAGCTGATGGTGACCGAGCCGATATCGCCCTGGGCAAAACGCTTGGCGGCCTCGGCGGCTTGTTGCGCCTGTTGCAGCAGGTTCTGCGCTTCGATGAAAAATGCCCGGCCGGCTGCGGTGAGGGCGACGCTGCGGGTGCTGCGGGTAAACAGCTCGACGCCGAGGTGATGCTCCAGCAACTGGATCTGTCGACTCAAGGGCGGCTGGGTCATGTTCAGGCGTTCGGCGGCCCTGCGGAAATTCAGTTCGGTTGCCACTGTGGTGAAGCAGCGCAGTTGGGCCAGTTCAAACATTGATTCAATCCCGGTATCAATCAAGTGCCAAGTTAGATTAGACGGGAACAATCCCTCGCGTCCATCATCAATCCGCTCCTCGCAAAAGCAGAAAGCCCCACAAAAACAAGATTGGGAGGCACCCTTGAATCACGTATCGGACTCGACCCTGGCCACCGCCGCGGCCAAGGTCAAACGTCACGTCCTGCCGTTGGTGGTGGTGATGTTCATCGTCAACTACATCGACCGCGTCAACATCGGCTTCGTCCGCAGCCACCTGGAAACCGACCTGGGCATTGGCGCTGCAGCCTATGGCCTCGGTGCCGGGCTGTTCTTCATCGGCTACGCGCTGTTCGAGGTGCCGTCCAACATGCTCTTGCAGCGCTACGGCGCCCGGGCCTGGCTGACGCGCATCATGTTCACCTGGGGCGCGGCGGCCATGGCCATGGCGTTCGTGCGTGGCGAAACCAGTTTTTATGTGTTGCGCTTCATTCTGGGCGCGGCGGAGGCGGGCTTCTTCCCCGGCATCATCTATTACTTCACCCAATGGTTGCCGTCCAACGAGCGCGGCAAGGCGATGGCGATCTTCCTCAGCGGTTCGGCGATCGCCTCGGTGATTTCCGGGCCGGTATCCGGCGCCTTGCTGCACATCAGCGGGCTGGGCCTGCATGGCTGGCAATGGATGTTCCTGATCGAAGGGGGCGCGTCCATCGTGCTGTGCGGGTTTGTCTGGTTCTGGCTGCAATCGCACCCCAGCCAGGCCAAATGGCTGACCGCTGAAGAAAAAACCGTGTTGATCGCCGCCATCGCCGAAGAGCAGCGGGCGCGGGAAGCCGCCCAGGTCATCAAGCCTTCAATGTTCAAATTGCTCGCCGACCGGCAGATCGCGCTGTTCTGCTTCATCTATTTTTCCATCGCCCTGACCATTTATGGCGCCACGTTCTGGCTGCCGAGCATGATCAAGAAAATGGGCAACCTGGGGGATTTCCAGGTCGGCTTGCTCAACTCGATTCCGTGGATCATCTCCATCGTCGCGATGTACGGCTTCGCTGCCCTGGCCGGCAAGTGGAAGTTCCAGCAGGCCTGGGTCGCGGTGACGCTGGTGATCGCCGCGTTCGGCATGTTCATGTCCACCACCGGCGGGCCGATCTTCGCCTTCGTCGCCATCTGTTTCGCGGCCATCGGCTTCAAGGCCGCCTCGGCGCTGTTCTGGCCGATCCCCCAAGGCTATCTCGACGCCCGCATCGCGGCGGCGGTGATTGCCTTGATCAATTCCATCGGCAACCTCGGCGGCTTCGTCGCCCCGACGGCCTTCGGGTTCCTGGAACAGACCACCGGTTCCATCGAAGGCGGCCTGTATGGGTTGGCGATCACCTCGCTGGTTGCCGCCGTGGTGATCTTTTTCGCCCGGACCCAACCGGGGCGCGGCAAACCTGACGCGCTGTCCGGCCAGCCTGAACACTCGGTCGAAGCTGACCTGCTGAACAAATCTCAAGCCCTGAAACCTGGCCCATCGGGAGCCGCTGCATGAAGATCAAACGCGTTACCGTGACCCCCATCGCTTTTCGCGATCCACCTTTGCTCAACGCCAGCGGCATTCATGAGCCGTTCGCGCTGCGCTCGATCATCGAGATCGAAAGCGACAACGGTTACATCGGCCTCGGCGAGAGCTACGGTGATGCGCCGGCCCTGGCGATCCAGCAGCAGGTACAGAGCCAGTTGATCGGCCTCGATCCGTTCAATCTCAACCAGTTGCGCGCTATCGTCCAGGCCACCGTGGCTGCCCACAAACCGGCGAGCGTCGCCGGGGCGGAACTGGCGCCGGGCTCCCATGCGAGCAAGGCGGTGAGCAATGCCTATTCCGCTTTCGAAGTCGCTTGCCTGGACTTGCAGGCGCATTACCTGAATGTGCCGCTGGTGGATTTGCTGGGCGGTGCGATCCGCGACGAAGTGCCGTTCAGCGCCTACCTGTTTTTCAAATACGCCGAGCACATCGATTCACCGTACCCCGCAGACAGTTGGGGCGAAGCGCTGAATGAGCAGCAGATCGTCGCCCAGGCCCGACGGATGATCGAGGAGTACGGTTTCAAGAGCATCAAGCTCAAGGCCGGGGCATTGGAGCCGGAGCATGAAGTGGCCTGCATCAAGGCCTTGAAACAGGCTTTTCCGGGATTGCCGCTGCGCATCGATCCCAATGGCAACTGGTCGCTGGAGACCTCTATCCGCATGGCCGAGCTGCTCGGTGATGACCTGCAATATTACGAGGACCCCACGCCCGGGCTCGAAGGGATGGCCGCGCTGCACAAGCGCACGGGCCTGCCGCTGGCGACCAACATGGTGGTCACCGACTTCGACGAGTTCCGCCGCAGCGTGGCGCAGGACAGCGTGCAGATTGTCCTGGCCGACCACCATTACTGGGGCGGGCTGCGCGATACCCAGATGCTCGCGAAGATGTGCGAGACCTTTGGTCTGGGCGTGTCGATGCACTCCAACTCGCACCTGGGCATCAGCCTCATGGCCATGGCCCACGTGGCGGCTTCGGTGCCGAACCTGGATTACGCCTGCGATACCCATTACCCCTGGCAGGAACCGGATGAAGAAGTCATCAAGGGCGGCAAGCTGGCATTTGTCGACGGTTGCGTGAAGATCACCCGGGCGCCGGGCCTTGGCCTGGAGCTGGACCGCGATCAACTGGGCAAGCTGCATGAGCAGTTCCTCAGTTGCGGCATTCGCCAGCGCGACGATGTGCGGCAGATGCGGCGCTACCGGCCGGACTGGACCACGGTCAAACCGCGGTTCTAATACTTCCCAAGGGGGCCTGCTGCGCAGGCCAGCGGGAGCAAGCTCCCTCGCCACAAGAGCTGGGTATGGCTTCAATCTTGAGGACGGAAGCAATCCCGTGGCGAGGGAGCTTGCTCCCGCTGGGCGGCGTAGCAGCCCCTAGACCAGACAACTCGGTACCATTGCCCAATGAACTGATCTCCCAGACCACCCAGCGGCCCCCACCCAAAGTACCGCGCCCGCCAGCCTCGCCGTCGTACACCCAAACTGCCGCGCCGGGCCGGCGCTGCCAAAGCAGCCGGTAATCCCCTCCAAGGCAGCGTATGACCCGCCCGGGTGCCTTTCGATAATCGCCTCCGACATCCCGTCCCCTGTTGCGGAGCGCGCCATGCACAACAATAAGAATACCTGCCTGCGTTTTTTGCCTGCGGTCATCGCCGGCCTGTCGAGCCTGGGCCTGACGCCCTGGGCGCAAGCCGAAATCATGCTGTACGACAAGGACCAGACCACTTTTTCCACCGACGGCTATATCAACGCCTTCTATGTCAACAGCGACGTGGACCGGGCCGGGGAGCAGTTCGACCGACGCCAGTCGCGGGTCAAGATGGGCTTTTTGCCCAATTACCTGGGCTTCAACATGGGCAAGCAGGTCGATGACCTCAAGCTCGGCGCCCGCGCCTCATTCTGGGTGACCATCAACGACAGCGAAACCAACGGCACCGACACCGCCATCGACGTGCGGCAGTTCTACGGCACCGTCGCCAATCCGGAGTGGGGCGAGGTGCTGATCGGCAAGGACTTCGGCCTGTTTGCCCGTTCCAACATCTTGCTTGATGAGTTGCTCGCCGGTTACGGCCAGGTCAGCGACACCCTCGGCCTGGTGGATGGCGGCGGGGTGTCGTTCGGCAATATCGGCAGCGGCTACCCATACCCGTTCCCGACTTCGCAGATCACCTATCGCACTCCGGTGATGGACGGGTTGCGTGTGGCGGTGGGCATCATGGACCCGGTGGACACCAACGACAGCAGCGCCACCGGCAAGGCCTACCAGGAAAACCCGCGTACCGAGAGCGAGGTCACCTACCAGTTCGATCTCGGCGGCGCGAAGATTTACAGCTGGCTGAACGGCAGCTACCAGACCTCGGATAACACCGATACCAATGTCGAATCGGTCACCTCCAAAGGCCTGGGTTATGGCGTGCAAGCGAAGATGGGCGGGCTCTCGCTCACCGGCTCAGGGTTCCAGGCCAAGGGCATCAACCCGTTTTTCACCAATAACGCCGGCGAGGCCACGCTGCGCAACGTCGACAGCAAGGGTTATCTGCTGCAGGGTTCCTACAAGCTCGGCAAGAATCGCCTGGCGCTGTCCTACGGCAAGACCGAGGACGACGGCAACGGAGTGGTCGGCAGCGGTGCCGACTACGAGACTCGCGGTGTCGCGCTGTTTCATGACATCAACGACAACCTCAAGCTCGTCGCCGAATACAACCAGTTCGAAATCAACGGCCACGACACCAGCGCACAGAACGAAGACACCGACACCTTTGCGGTGGGGGCCGTGCTGACCTGGTAAGGCCGCACCGGCGTGGCGAGGGAGCTTGCTCCCGCTGGGGTGCGAAGCAGCCCCAAAATCTGACTGAATGAGCCTGATATACCTCAATGCCAGTTCAAGGGGCTGCTGCGCAGCCCAGCGGGAGCAAGCTCCCTCGCCACGGTTGCGAACAAATCCTCGGTTCTCCTCCCATGGAAGTGTCCACCCGCTACCCAAGTAGCATTCGTCCGCCGGGCGCGGGTTCGTACACTCAGGGCTCTATCACGCACCGTCGGAGGCGCAGATGCAGCAGGCCCAGAGCGAAGGTGTGGTCAGCGCCATGTCCCAGGCAACAGACGTCGAGCAAGTGGCCCAGGAATTGGCGCGACAGCTGTTGCACCCGTACCTGGGTTTCGTGCTGTTTTTCTGTTCCGCCGAATACAATTTGCCGGCCCTGGGCCAGGCGCTGTCACGCAGTTTCGGCGGGATTCGCCTGGTCGGTTGCACCAGCGCCGGGGAAATCACCCCGCAGGGCTACGGCCGTAACTGCGTGACGGCGGTGGGGTTCGATCATCGGCATTTTTCCATTGCCGCCGAGCTGATCGGCGAGATGGAGCACTTCAGCCTGATCGACGCCCAGCAGATGGTCGAGCGACTGGCCGGTGGCTGTCGCAGCAACGTCCTGGCGCCGATCAAGGGCCACAGTTTTGCCTTGACCTTGCTCGACGGCCTGTCCAGTCGCGAGGAAATGGTACTGGCCGCGTTGAGCGCAGCCTTGGGCGACATCCCGCATTTCGGTGGCTCGGCCGGCGATGACAATTACCTGACCCACACCCACGTCTACTTTGAAGGCCAGTTCCACAGCGGCGCCGCCGTGGTGGTGCTGATCAATACCTGGCTGGAGTTCGAGGTGTTCACCACCCATCACATCCTGCCTCGCCAGGAGAAGCTGGTGGTGACCGGCGCCGACAGCGCCTCGCGACGGGTCTACGAGCTCAATGCCGAACCCGCCGCCGACGAATACGCCCGGCATATCGGTGTGCCGGTCAGCGCGCTGGATTACCGGATCTTTGCCGCCCATCCACTGGCCGTGCGCATCAACGATCAGTACTACGTGCGGGCGATCCAGCAGGTCCACTCGGACCTGAGCCTGAGTTTTTATTGCGCCGTAGAGAACGGCATCGTGCTCACGGCCATGCGCCCGGGGCCTCTGCTGCATAACCTGCAAGCGCTGTTTGACGGCTTGCAGGAGCGCCTGGGTGACCTGTTGTTGACCATCGGCTGCGACTGCTTCCTCAGGCGCCTTGAGCTGGAAGACAGCGCTGGCCTGGAGCAGATCGGCCAGTTCCTGCGCGAACAACGGGTGATGGGGTTCAACACCTATGGAGAACAGTTCAATGGCATGCACATCAACCAGACCTTCACCGGAGTTGCCATTGCCCGTCATCGCGTCCCCGGTCATCGCTGAACTGCAGGCACAGATCGCCGCCCTGCAACACGACAACCACAAGCTGCGGCGCATCAACGCGGCGCTGATCGAGCGGGTCGAATCCGGCGTGACCCGTGGCAGCGACCCGTACGCAGCGTTCCAGCATTCGGTGGTGCTGGCCGAACAGGTCCGCGAGCGCACCGATGCCTTGAACCAGGCGATGGCCGAGCTCAAGGCCGGCAACCATCTGCTGGGCGAAGCCCGGCTGCGGGCGGAAACCGCCCATCGCCATCTGATCGATGCGATCGAGAGCATTTCCGATGCGTTCGTGCTGTTCGACGAACAGCAACGCATCGTCCTCTTCAACAGCCGTTTCAAGGCGTTCTGGGCTCACAGCCGGGTGCGGATCATCGCCGGGATGCGCCTTGGCGAGGTCAAGCGCCTGATGACCGCCAATGGCCTGTTTAGCGAAGAAACCCGCGGCCAGCCCGATGAGCCGGTGCTGTACAGATTGCAGAACGGCCGCTGGCTGCAGGTCAGCGAACGGCCGACCCAGGAAGGCGGGCGGGTGTTCCTGTTTACCGATATCACTGACGTCAAACTCAGCGAAACCGTACGCCGTGAGCAAGCCATCGCGCAGAAATCCCACTTGCTGCAGCGAGCGGTGGACAACCTGTCCCAGGGCGTAGCGATGGTCAATGCCCAGGGCATATTGGAATTGTGGAACCGGCGTTTTCTGGAGCTCAGCGGCCTGGCGCCGGTGGCGGCTCATCGGCCATTCAACGAGGTGATCGCCGACAGTGAGCTGCAACTGCTGACGCCGGCCAGTCGCGACGGCAATGGGCGGTTGATCCAGGAGTGCGAACAGCGCCTGTCCGATGGTCGGGTCCTGGAGATCCGGACTCATCCGCTGCCGACCGGCGGCTACGTCAATACCTTCACTGACATTACCGAGCGCTACCAGCATGCCGAGGCACTGAGCGAAAGCGAGCGCTGGATCCGCTTGATCACAGATCACGTGCCGGCACTGATCGCCTACCTCAACGCCGACCTGGTCTACGAATTCACCAACAAGGTCTATGAGCAGTGGTATTGCTGGCCGCGGGGCGTGATGCTCGGCCAAAGCCTGCGCGAAGCCCACAGCGAGCAGCATTACCAGCGCCTGGAAGCCTACGTGGCCCGGGCGTTGGCCGGGGAGAGCGTGACCTTCGAATTCGCCGAGACCAACATCAACAACCAGGAGCGCTACATGCTGCGCTCCTACGTGCCCAATCGGCTGGCCAACGGCGAGGTGGTGGGCATCTTCGTGCTGATCCGCGACATCACCGAACGTCGCCGCACCGCCGAGGCCCTGCATCAGGCCTACCAGAACCTGGAGCAGCGCGTGCAGGAGCGCACGGTCGAGCTGACCACGCTCAACGACCAGTTGCTACGCGAGATCGACGAGCGCAGCCGGGTCGAGCTGCGCCTGCGCGAAGCCAAGCGCGAGGCCGAGCGGGCCAACCTGTCGAAAACCAAATTCCTCGCGGCGGTCAGCCATGACCTGCTGCAACCGTTGAACGCGGCGCGGCTGTTCACCAGCGCCTTGCTCGAACGCCGCGAACCGGTGGCGAACGCGCAGCTGGTGCGCAACGTCAGCAATTCGCTGCAGGACGTGGAAAACCTGCTGGGCACCCTGGTCGATATTTCCAAGCTGGATGCCGGGGTGATCAAGGCCGACGTGGCGCCGTTCGCCCTCAGTGAGCTGCTCGACACCCTGGCCGCCGAATACCTTCAGGTTGCCCGTAGCGAGGGCCTGGCGTTGCGCTTCGTGCCTTGTTCGGTGCTGGTGCGCAGCGACATCCAGTTGCTGGCGCGGATCCTGCGCAACCTGTTGAGCAACGCCATTCGCTACACCCCTAACGGGCGGGTGGTCCTGGGTTGCCGGCGTCACGGTAACCGTGTCTCGATCGAAGTCTGGGATTCCGGTATCGGCATTGCCCAGGATCGGCTGGAGGAAATCTTCCAGGAGTTCAAGCGTGGGGACGTCCAGCGCCCGGACCAGGATCGCGGACTCGGCCTGGGATTGGCGATCGTCGAGAAGATCGCCGGGATTCTCGGACATCCGATCAAGGTCCGCTCCTGGCCGGGCCAGGGCTCGGTGTTCGCCATCGAGGTGCCGCTCAGCGCTACCGCACCCAAGCCGCTGGCGTGCCTGGATATGAGCGAGCCGATGCTCGAACGCCTGCGTGGCGCGCGGGTCTGGGTGCTGGACAACGACGCGGCGATCTGTGCCGGCATGCGCACCTTGCTCGAAGGTTGGGGCTGCCGCGTGGTGACTGCACTGTCGGAACAGGACCTGGCACGCCAGGTGGACAATTACCGCGCCGAGGCGGATTTGCTGATTGCCGACTATCACCTGGACCACAATCAGAATGGCATGGACGCGGTGGCCCGGATCAACGCCTGCCGCACCTCACCGATCCCGGCCATGATGATCACGGCCAACTACAGCAACGAACTCAAGCAGCAGATCCGCGAGCGCGGGCACACGCTGATGCACAAGCCGGTGCGGCCGATGAAGCTGAAGATTGCGATGAGTCATTTGTTGGGCCAGGCAACCAGCCGTTGAGAAGAACCGCTTTCGTGGCGAGGGAGCTTGCTCCCGCTGGGCTGCGCAGCAGCCCCCATCCATTCAACTCAACCAGACTGACACACCGCGTTGCCTGGGTTTGGGGCCGCTGCGCTGCCCAGCGGGAGCAAGCTCCCTCGCCACGGGCGATCTTCTCCAGGCCGCGGTTCAACGCCGCAGGTAAGCCCCGAAATCGATATCCCCCGCACTGAGAATCGCCTGCACCCGGTTATGCACGTTGAGCTTGCGCAGGATCGCCGAGACGTGGGCCTTGACCGTGGTTTCGGCGATGTCCAGCGTGTAGGCGATCTGCTTGTTCGACTCGCCTTTGGTCATGCGTTCGAGCACCAGCAGTTGCTTGCGGGTCAGGGCCTGGAGCAGTTCGGGCGGGAACGCCGGGGTCTCGTTCAGGCGCCGGCCCGTCGGGCTCTTCTGGGTGCGGATGATGTCTGGCGGCAGGTACACGTTGCCGTTGAGGATCTGCTCGATGGCGTCGGTCATCTGCGCGCGCGGCGACGACTTGGTGATGAAACCCACCGCGCCATAGGTGATGGCCTGCAGGACGATCTGCTTGTCCTGCTCGGCGGACACGATCACCACCGGGATGGTCGGTGCCTCGTTGCGCAAGTTGATCAGGCCATTGAGGCCGTGCATGCCGGGCATGTTCAGGTCGAGCAGGATCAGGTCGAGGTCATCGTGTTCGCGAGTCAGCGCCAGGGCGCTGTCCAGGTCAGCGGTTTCCATCACCTCGCTCCCGGCGAAACCGTCGCTGATGACGTTGTGGATGGCTTCGCGAAACAGTGGGTGATCGTCGGCTATCAGGATTTTATACATGGCCATTCACCTCGTTATTGTCGTGTTGGGGCAGTTGCACGGCTCTCGGCCATTCAGGGCAAGGGTTCGGGGCGGGCCGCTTGCAGGGGCAGGTTGGCCGCCTCCCAGGCATCCAGGCCGTCGCGGTACCAATACAGATGTTTATAGCCCAAGGCGGCGGCGCGTTTTACCGCGTTCCAGCTCAACCAGCAATCGGAGCGGCAGTAAAAGACCAGCGGTTGATCGGCCTGGCCGGCGGTGGCTTTGCGCAGGTAAAACGTGAAGTAGTCCTGCCAGGTCGCGTCCAGTTCGCCGTCGCCGGTGTTGGCCAGCCACAAGCTGCCGGGCAGGTTGGCATGGGGTTCGGTGTCGATGAACCGGCCCTGGACCCAGGGCCGGCGGTAGACGTCGATCAGCACTGGCGCGGGCGTTTGCTTTAGCAGGCGCTGCAAGGCTTCGGTGTCGACGGTTTGCGCGCCGTCTGCGGAGGCGGGCGTCGGGCTGCGGTATTGAGTGATGCGAAAGCCCTGCGGGGAAAACAGCGAGGTGTCGGCCTGCGCGACATTCAGCGACAGGCCCAGCAAGACGATCGCGAGCAAACGGGGCATAGGTTTTATCCTTCTTGTTATGCGCCCATTACATGTCACGGTCGAGGTCTTGTGAATGCGACCATAGACAGGAAAACCGGTACTAAAGTAGTAATTTCCCAATTATGGACGTACACACCAATCCCTTGTGGGAGCGAGCCTGCTCGCGAAAGCGGTCATCCAGCCGCCATTGATGTATCTGATCCACCGCCTTCGCGAGCAGGCTCGCTCCCACAGGGATATTTGCCAGTAGCTTTAATTCGCCTTGCGCAATGCCGCATGCTGCGGATTGAACGTCCACACCGCCAGCAACGCAAACACCAGGCTCAGACCCACGCACACCGACATTGCCAGCAGGTTGAATTGCCCATACAGGGCGAAGCGCACCAGCTCCACGCCGTGGGTGAACGGGTTCACCGCGCACAGCCAGTACAACCACGGACTGGCCTCGAGCATTTTCCACAGCGGGTACAGCGCCGAAGACAGGAAAAACATCGGGAAGATGACGAAGTTCATCACCCCGGCGAAGTTCTCCAACTGGCGGATCGCATTGGACAGCAACAAGCCGAGGGCACTGAGCATCAGGGCCATCAGCAGCAATGCCGGAAGCGCCAGCAGCAGGCCCGTGGCCGGAGGCTGGACGCCATACAACCAGGCGATGGCGAGAAAGGCATAGACCTGCAACAGCGAGATCAGCGAAGTCGCGAGCAACTTGCTCGCCAACAGGAAGGCCCGGGGCAGGGGGCTGGTGAGCAGTACGCGCATGCTGCCCATTTCCCGGTCATAGACCATCGACAGTGAGCCCTGCATGCCGTTGAACAGCAGGATCATGCAGGCCAGCCCCGGCACGATGTACACCTCATAAGGAATGTAGGTGTCGTAGGGCGCGATGATCGCAATGCCCAGGGCGGCCCGGAAGCCGGCGGCGAACACCAGCAGCCACAACAACGGCCGCACCAGGGCGCTGAGCAACCGAGTGCGTTGCAACACGAAGCGCAGCCATTCGCGCATCACGATGCCGCTGAAACATTGCCAATACGCATTCATGCGGCCACTCCCGAGGCGGTCAATCGATCGAAGGCCGAGCCGAGGCTGCCGCCATGTTCCAGGCTCACCGCCTCGGCGCGACCGCTGGCGACCAGCCGCCCCTGATGCACGATAAGCAAGTCATCGCGAGGCTGCACTTCGTCCAGCAGGTGCGTGGTCCAGAGCACGCTGATGCCCTGTTCGCGGCACAGTTGGCGGATATGCTCTCCAAGGGCCTGACGGCTGGCCGGATCGAGGCCGACACTCGGCTCATCGAGCAATAACAGGCGCGGCTCGTGCAGCAGCGCGCGGGCAATTTCCACCCGGCGCCGATGCCCGCCGTTGAGGTTGCGCACCCGCTCGTGACGCCGTTCGGTCAGGTGCTGGCGAGCCAGTTCGAGCTCAATCCGGACGTCAGCCTGGCGCCGGGCAAAGCCGTGCAGCGCGAGGTGATAACGCAGGTTCTGTTCGACGCTCAGGTCCAGGTCCAGGGTGCTTTGCTGGAACACCACCCCCAACTGGCGCAAGGCCTGTCGCGGCGCGCCCTGCAACGAGTGGCCGCCGACCCGGATCTCGCCGCGTTGCACGTCGTACAGGCGCGTCAGCAAGGCAATCAGCGTCGACTTGCCGGCACCGTTGGGCCCGAGCAGCGCGGCGAAGCGTCCGGCGGGCAGGCTGAAGCTGATCTGGCGCAGGGCTTCGCGCGCGCCGTAGGCAAAGCTCAGGTCGCTGACCTCCAAGGCGTTCATGGCGTGACCACCACGCCCCACGGATAACGTCCGACTTTCACCGACTTGAGCACCTTGCGGCTCTGCACGTCGATCACCGAGACATCGCCGCTGACGCCATTGGTTGCCAGCAGTTGCTTCTGGTCCGGGGTGAATGCCAACTGCCAGACCCGTCGACCCACCAGCAGGTAATCCAGCACTTCGAAGGTTTGCGCGTCGATCACCGCGACATGGTTGGCCGGGCCCAGGGCGACGAATGCCAGCTTGCCGTCGGCGCTGAGCTTGATGCCCACCGGTTGGACCTTGTCCGGGTGCACGCCCTTGATCTGGAAGGTCAGGGTCTTGAGTACCTGGCGGGTGGCGACGTCGAGAATGCTCAAGGTGCCGCCGATCTCGGCCGAGGCCCAGAGCTGCATACCGTCGCGGTTGAATTCGACGAAGCGCGGCCGCTGGTCCACCAGGGTGTTGTCGGCCAATGTCTGGGTGCTGGTGTCGATCCAGTGCAGCATATTGGTGGTCTCGCTGGTGTTGACCGCCCACTTGCCATCGGGACTGACGGCCATGCCTTCGGGCTCGACGCCCACAGCGATCTGGCCGAGCACTTCGGAGGTTTCGGTGTCGATCACCGTGACCAGGGCATCGTCTTCGTTGGAGACATAGAGCCAACGATCGTTGGGGTGCAGGGCGAACTGTTCGGGGTCCTTGCCGGAGGGCAACTCCTTGATGATCTTGCGGGTGGCAACGTCCATCACCTGGACGCGATCCGAATCGCTGGCGCAGATGTACAGCAGGCGATTGTCATGGGACAGCAGCAGACCCCGAGGGCGCTGGCCCACCGGCAGGGTGTCGACGACTTCCAGGCTCTGCATATCGATCAGGCTCAGGCTGTTGTCTTTCTCGTTGGAGACCCAGGCGACGGCGGCGACGGCAGGGCCCGCCGCGATCAACGCAGCGCCGAAGGCGAGGATCTGGTAAAGCAGGGAGCGGCGCATGGCGTTTTCCTTGTTGTTGTTATTGATCAGGGGTAGCGGCAGCTGACTTCGGGCCGGTCGTAGCCCAAGCTGTCCATTTCATTGCTGGGGTGCAGGAACCCGTCCTGGGGCGAGGTACTGACCAGGGCGCGTGGCTGGACCAGCGCAATGGGTTGGCGCAATTGGCCGTTCCAGGGGCGATAGCTGAGCTTGCGGCCCTTGAAACCGTCGAGCGGCAGTTGGTCGCCGAGGGCCAGTTGGCGGATGGCGAACGGGTCATCCCGACGCAGTTTGCCGACGGCGGCGGCGATGCTGCGCACGGCGATCCAGGCGGCGAAGTCGCGGTCGTTCATCCAGCGCCCGGCCAAGGCTTCGAAGCGTTTTTGCAACTGCGCCGCACCGTAGGTCTCGACGGTCTTGTGCCAGCCGGTCGGGGTCAGTCCCTGGGTGCCGGCTACGGGGCGCGGGTACCACGTCTGGTAGGGCACGTACTCGCCAAAATCGCCGCGCTCGTCGGCCACCAGCACCACGTCGTATTCGGCGGTCTGGGTGAACAACGGCATGTCGGCCTGGGCACTGCGGCGCTGGTCGTTGTCGAACTGCCAGGGTTTCTCGGCGACGATCTTCATGCCGAAACGCTTCATGGCCCGGCGCAGTGCGGCGGCGTAGGCCTGGTCTGCGGGTGTCTGGCCGACGATCAGCAAGGCGCGCTGCCATTTGCGCACAACGCTGAACTGGATCAGCGCATCGGCGAGTGTCGCCCGATCAGGCAGGGTGTGCAGCACGTTGCCCAGGCAGTCGCTCGTGCGCAGGCTGTCGTCGGGGCTGCCGGCGTTGAACAGCAGGCTGTCGGGCAGGGCGGCGCTGAGCTGGCGCAGGCTGGTAGCGGGTGCATTCACCACGAACAGCCGCAGGCCCCGATCGTGCTGGGCGCGGGCGGCCTGGAGCAGCGCTTCGGGGCTGTCTACGCTGGCGCTTTCGAGGCGGTAGTCGTGCTGGAGAAAACGTCCGGTGCTGTTGCTGTCGACAATCGCCAGCTCGGCGCCGCGCAACCCGGCATCGGTGGGTTCGGCGATCACATTGGACAGCAGCGGGCCGGGATCGGGGCGATAACCCAGGTAGCCGATGCGCACTTGCAACGCCACGGCATCGCCGGCCTGAGCGGTGGTCGTAGCCAGCAGATAAACCAGGGCAAAACGTGCGAGCCGGCGCATGACATCCTCCATTGCAGGTAGCGCCAGCATAGGAAGGCCACGAGCGCGGGGAAATATGCAGAAAGTACCGCCGGGGCAGTACCAAGGTAGTAGCTCGGCGCGGGCGTCGGGGTTTTAGGATGGCGATAACGTCATTCATCAGGGAGCGGACGGATCGTGCGGATACTCAAGACGCTGCTGCTGCCGTTGTTGCTGATCCTGAGCTTGATCGGGGTTAGTCGCCCCCCATCTTTACCGGTGGGAGCGAGCCTGCTCGCGAATACGGCGGCCCAGCCACCCATGACGTCGCCTGGGCGACCGCTTTCGCGAGCAGGCTCGCTCCCACAGGGGGCCGGTGTCCCACAGGAGGCCGGTGTTCCACACGGGGCCGGTGTGGACAAAGGATCGGGGCGCTAGCCATGTCCGCCCTCTGGCGAATCAACCTCTGGGTCACGGTGTTCTTTGCCCTGGTCGCCGTGGCCTGCGCAACGCTGCTGCTGCACCAGGCCACCGCCGATGTGCAGCGCGAACTGCAATCGGCCGAGTCGGTGGTGCATTACCTGCGCGAAACCGCCGAGCGAGACCCGACCAGCCTGCAATCGCGGCTCACCGGCAGCCTGCGTCACGTGCGGGTGCATTGGCTGGCGCCTGGGGAGAATGCCCCGGCGAACGATCCCGGGTTGCAGGCCTGGCTGGGTCGCCAACTGTTGGCCGAAGGCCCGGTTGCGCAGATGGTGGTCCTGCAGGATGGGCGTCGGGCCTGGATCGCTGTCGACCCACGGGATGAAATCGACGAGATCCTCGATTCCCTGGCGCAACTGTTCGGCGTCTGCCTGATGGCACTCTTCGTCAGTTTGCTGGTGATTCGCTGGGCGGTGCGCCGGGGCGTGCGTTTGCTGGATGAATTGCTCCACGCGATGCGCCAGGTGTCCGCCGGGGACTTGCAGGTCAGCCTGCGCACCGAAGGCGTTTCGGAAGCCCAGCAGTTGGCAGAGCATTTCAATCGGATGACCGCCGCGCTGGCCCAGACCCGCGCGGACAACGCCCGGCTGACCCGGGCACTGCTGGCAGTGCAGGAGCAGGAGCGCACGCGCCTGGCGCAGACGCTGCACGATGACCTCGGCCAATACGTGGCCGGTATTCGCGCACGGGCCTGTCTGCTGCGCCTGCTCATCCATCAGCCGCCAGCCTTGGAGCAGACGGCAAACGAACTGGAAGAACACTGCGATCACCTGCAAAAAGGCTTTCGCGCGTTGGTCCACGACTTGTATCCGGTGGTGTTGCAGCACCTGCCATTGTGCGAGGCAATCGGGCTGCTCGCGAGGCAGTGGCAGGACAGACACGGGATCGCCTGTCAGTTGCGAGTCGATGGAGCGTCGCCGTCGATAACCGGGCCTGACAAGGCACACCTCTATCGCCTGTTGCAGGAAGCACTGACCAACATCTCCCGGCATGCCAACGCCAGTCAGGTACGGATTCGCTTGCAGCACCGCAGCGGCCGCCTGCGCCTGCTGGTGCGCGATAACGGACGTGGCGCGCAGCAACCGGCCCGGGCGGGTGTTGGCCTGCATTCGATGGCCGAACGGGCCCGCAGCCTCGGCGGTGAGCTGCGCATCATCAGCCAGCCCGGCGCCGGGTGGGCGCTGGCCTTGAACATTCCCCTGGAGGCTTCATGAACATCTTGTTGGTGGACGATCACGCTGTGGTTCGGCAAGGTTACGCCAGCCTGTTGCGAGCGCTGATGCCGGAACTGCTGGTGCGCGAAGCGGCCTCCGGCGAAGAAGCGTTGAGCCAGGTGCAGGAACAGGTGCCGAACCTGGTGATCATGGACTTCAGCCTGCCGGGCATCAGCGGCCTGGAAACCACCCGCCGCCTGCGTCAACGCTTGCCGCAACTGCGCGTGCTGTTTTTCAGCATGCACGACGAACTGCCATTGGTGCGCCAGGCGCTGGACGCCGGCGCAGCGGGTTACCTGACCAAAAACTCGGCACCGCAGATATTGCTGGAGGCGGTGCGCCGGGTGCTGGCCGGCCATGCCTATATCGAGCAGACCCTGGCGACCCAATTGGCCTGCGCCAGCACCCGGCCCGATGCGGACCCGCGCCTGCAATCGATGACCCAACGCGAACTGGAGATCTTCGTCATGCTCGCCAGGGGCACCCCGGCGCGGACCATCGCCGAACAGCTGTGCATCAGCGCCAAGACCGTGTCCAACCATCTGACGCTGCTCAAGAGCAAGCTGCAGGTCAGCTCCCATGCCGAACTGGTCCACCTGGGAATCGATATGGGCGTGGTGCGCGTGGCTGGGTGAAATGCTGATCCGTGGCGAGGGAGCTTGCTCCCGCTGGGCTGCGAAGCAGCCCCAACAAGCTCGATTCAATGAACCTGACATTCCGAGGTGTCTGGTTTTGGGGGCGCTTCGCACCCCAGCGGGAGCAAGCTCCCTCGCCACGGTCTCAGTGATCCCAACTTGTGGGGCAACCGATGCAGTCCTGCATATTCGCATCCTGGAAATTCCCGTAATGCTGGCGCGAGCCACTCAGGTTGGCCTGTTCCAGGTTGCTTTCAGCGAGCTTGACCTCTTGCAGGTTGGCATCGCGCAGGTCGGCGCCCTTGAGGTCGGCCTTGCTCAGCCAGGCCATCTCCAGGTCGGCGGCTTGCAGGTTGGCCTCGTGCAAGCGAGCCCCGGACAAACGGGCGAATTGAAGGTAGGCACCGCTCAAGTCGGCCCGCTGGAATTGCGCGCCCTGGGCAAACAGCCCCCAACCCTGGATCGCCTTGAGCGTGGCGCCGCTGAAATCCGCCAGGCGCAGGTTGCTCTGTTGCAGGCTGGCACGGTTCAGGTTGGCGCCCTGGAGCTGCGCCTTCTCAAGGTTGGCCAGGTCCAGCCGCGCATGACGCAGGTCGGCATCGCGCAAGTCGGCACCGGCGAGATTCATCTTGCGCAGGTCCTGGCTCGCCAGGTTGGCGCCCCACAGGTTGGCGCCGGGGCATTGGCTGGATTCGGCGATGAGGCAGCCGTTGATGGTCAGTGGGGTGTCGGGTTCGTCGGCATGGGCAATGGCGCCAACGAACAGAAATAGAAGCGGCAAGAATTTCATGTCAGGAACTCGGTCAATTGTGGGAGCGAGCCTGCTCGCGAAAGCGGTGGTTCAGCCTGTATTGATATTGACTGGCACCGGGCTTTCGCGAGCAGGCTCGCTCCCACAGGGGTTGTGGTGGGGGCAGGGCTCAGGTTGGGTCAGGGTTATTTCTGCGCCGTTGCTTTATCCCAACTCGGAATCTTGAACACCCAGAACGACCCGCCCTGGGCCACCGGTTTGGTCAGTTCGGCCATGTCGCCGCCCCACAACGGCACGGCGCCGCCATAACCGACGGTCACGCCGATGTACTGCTCGCCGTCCTGTTCCCAGGTGATGGGCGGGGAGACGATGCCGCTGCCGGTCTGGAACTTCCACAGCTCCTTGCCGGTTTTCGCGTCGAAGGCCTTGAAGAAGCCGTCACCGGTGCCGGTGAACACCAGGTTGCCCTTGGTCGCCAGCACTCCGGCCCACAACGGCAGCGGCTCCTTGTGTTCCCACACCACCTTGCCGGTGGTGGGGTTCATCGCCCGCAGGCTGCCGACGTGATCGTCGTACATGCGCTTGATGCGAAAACCCATGCCCAGGTAGGCCGAGCCTTTTTTGTAGCTGACCTCCTCGGTCCAGTACTCCTCCTTCCACTGGTTGCCCGGCACGTAGAACAGCCCGGTGTCCTGGCTGTAAGCCATGGGGTTCCAGTTTTTTCCACCCAGGAACGGCGGCGAGACCTCCACCGGTTTGCCCTTGGTTTCGCCTGGCAACGGCTTGGCCGGACGCTGGCCGGGGTTCTCCACGGGACGCCCGGTCTTCAGGTCGATGTGGCTGGCCCAGGTGATGTTGTCGACGAAGGGGAAAGCGTTCTGCAGCTTGCCGTTGTTGCGATCCACCACGTAGAAAAAACCGTTGCGGTCGGCGTGGGCGGTGGCCTTCACCTGTTTGCCGTCCTTGTCCTTGTAGTCGAACAGCACCAGCTCGTTGTTGCCGGAGAAATCCCAGGCGTCATTGGGCGTGTGCTGGTAGAACCACTTCACTTCGCCAGTGCTTGGATCGACTCCCACCTGGCCCGAGGTGTAGAGGCTGTCGTAGTCATGCGGGTTGCCGTCCTTGGCGGTGCGCGCCCAGGTGTTCCACGGGCCGGGGTTGCCCGCGCCGACGATGATGGTGTTGGTCTCGGGGTCGAAACTGGCGCTCTGCCAAGGCGCGCCGCCACCGTGGCTCCAGGCCTCGACCTTGCCGGTCTCGGTGGTTTTGTCGTCAGGCCAGGAGGGCGCCTTGACGTCGCCGGTCGGCGTGCTGCCCTTGCCATTGAGGCGGCCCATGTGGCCTTCGACAAACGGCCGCATCCAGACTTCTTCACCGGTGTCCGGGTCGCGGGCGAACAGTTGCCCGACGACACCGAACTCGTCGCCGGAGCTGCCGTGGATCAGCAGGACCTTGCCGCTTGCCTTGTCCTTGATCAGCACTGGGGCGCCGGTCATGGTGTAGCCGCCGGCGTGGTCGCCGAATTTCTTGTTCCAGACCACCTTGCCGGTGTTCTTGTCCAGGGCAACCACCCGTGCGTCCAGAGTCCCGAAGTAGATCTTGTCGCCATAAATGGCCGCACCACGGTTCACCACATCGCAGCACGGCCGGATGTTGTCCGGCAGGCGGTGGTTGTAGGTCCACAGGCGTTTGCCGGTCCGGGCGTCGAGGGCGAACACCCGGGAGTAGGAGCCGGTGACATACACCACGCCGTCGCTGACGATCGCCTGGGATTCCTGGCCGCGTTGTTTTTCGTCACCGAACGAGTAGGACCAGGCCGGGGTGAGCTTGAACACGTTCTTGTCGTTGACCTGGGCCAGCGGACTCCAGCGCTGGGCGTTGGTGCCCATGCCGTACTGCAGCACGTCCTTCGTCGTCAGGTGATCGTTGGCAATGTCTTCCCAGGTCACGGCGGCGTGCGCCTGCGGCCCCAGGGACAGGCCGCCGGCGAGCAGCAAGGCAACGCTCAGGGAGGAGAGGGCAGGTAGCGTTTTTATTGTCATGGTGGGATTTCCCAGTGAGGTTTTGGCCTGACTAGGGTCGGTCTCGCAAGCTTTGTCCGATACGGAAAAAGTCCCGCCCTTGCCGGGAAGACTTCCCAAAGCGCCTGTCTTTGCGACTTGCGTCGTATGGCCCGCTACCAAGGAACTAGACCCCGGCCACCAAAGCAGCATTCGGCCGGCGGCGGGCGCTTCCTAAGATGACGGCACGGCCTCTGTGAAGAGGTCTTGCGTGCAATTTCGAGGGCATAACAATGACAACAAAACGCAACGCCATCATCGCTACCGCATTGCTGATAGGGCTGACTGGCGCAGGCTCGGCGTGGGCCCATGGCAACGTAGTGCCCCAGGCAGTGGAAACCCAAGGGCTAACGCCGATCAAGGACACCAACCTGCCGTTGGATGCCGACGGCTGGGCGGCACAGAACCCGTATCGCAATTCTCCCGAACGCGAAAAAGCCGTGGAGATCGGCGCCTCGGCCTACAACCAGAACTGCGCGGCCTGCCATGGCCTTGAGGCCAAGTCCGGCGGTATTGCCCCGGATTTGCGCATGCTTGACGCCGCCGAGGCTGGCGATGAATGGTTTGTCGAACGCGTGCGCCATGGCGCGGTGCGCGATGGCCGGGTGTATATGCCGAAAATGGCCGATTACCTGAGCCAGGAAGCGCTGTGGGCGGTGCGTACCTACCTGGACAGCGTGCACGTCGAGGAGTAATTGCCATGCGCCTGTTCGCGTGGGTGATGTGCAGCCTGCTGTTGTGTGGCCAGGCGGTGCAGGCGCAGGTGCGCAGCTATGACCAGATGATTGCCGCCCGTGAATTGAAGGTCGCGGTCTACAAGGACTTCGCTCCCTACAGCTTTGAAGACCAGGGCCAGCCGCGGGGCGTTGACGTGGAGCTGGCGCAGGCCCTGGCCAAGGCTCTGGGCGTACGGCTGAAATTGCTCTGGGCACCGCCCGGCGAAAAGCTCGACGACGACTTGCGCGACTACATCTGGCGCAGCAGTCCGCTGCACGATCGACAACTGGCCGATCTGATGATGCGAGTGCCTTATGACCATGACTATGTACAAAGGCGCAACGACATTGGCGAGCTGGAGAACGCCCAGGTCGTGATGTTCGGTCCGTATCAGCAGGAATGCTGGCAAGTGGCGTACGACCGGCGTCGACTGGACTCGGTGGGCAGCGTTGCGGTGTTCCAGCAACACCCCATTGGCGTTGAAGTCGACAGCGTGCCGTCGTTCTACCTGACGTCCGTGTTCAACGGCATGCTCAGTGCCAAGACCCGCCATTATCCCAGCGTTGCCAAGGCGTTCGGGGCCATGCAGGCCGGGGAGGTCGATGCCGTCATGGCGATGCGCGGGGAAATCGACTGGCAAGTGCACCGGACGGCTGATCCGCAATTGGCCCTGGCAGAGAACGCCTATCCGAACATGGGCAAGCAGCGCTGGGAAATCGGCATGGCCGTGCACGAAAGCAACCGGCAACTGGCCTATGCGGTGGAGGAAGCCTTGGAAGCGTTGATCCGCGACGGCAGCCTCAAGGCCGTGTATGCCCGCTATGGCCTGCGCTACGAAGTGCCGGACATGTATCAATAGGAGCGCAGCGATGACCTGGCGAGCGTGGGGCCTGCTGTGGTGTTGCCTGCCGTTGATGGCAAGCGCGATCGAGCCGGGAAAGGACCCGGTGCCTTCCGTGATGTGGGCTTTTTATCACAAGCAACTACTGGCAGACGCGCCGTTCGTGTTCGACCAGCGAGTCCGGCTGCTGGCGCCACCGTTTGCCGAAGACGCGCGCCAGGTGCCGCTGGAAATCGATGCCCGCGCCTTTACCGGCGACGTCGTGCGTATATTGGCCTGGGCCGAACTGAACCCGCTGCCGAAGATTGTCGACTTCCAGCCCACGGAACGGGTGCTGCCCTGGCTGTCGATCCGTATTCGCATCGAGCAAGCCACTCCATTGCGTGCGGCGGTGCAAACCCGCGACGGGCTGTGGCACGTCGGTTCGACGCTGATCGACGCGGCGGGTGGCGGCTGCACCGCGCCCAGCGTCGTGCGCACCCAACCGGGTTGGGAGGAGCACTTGGGCGAAGTGCTGGGCGGTCGCTACCCGCGGGGCGATTCGAGTCGCCTGCGTCTGCAGGTTGCCCACCCCATGGACAACGGCCTGGTCAGCGGCATCCCGGAGTTTTTCATCAACCAGGCTCGGCTGCTGGATGCCGACGGCAAGCTGTTGGCGCGCCTGGAGCTGTTTCCGGCGGTCAGCGAAAACCCCTCCCTGGGCTTCGACATCCAGGGCCCGGGACAGACCCGCCTGTTGCTGCGCGACAACAGCGGCAACGAGTTCGAAGCTGCCATTCCCTGACCACAAGGAGCACGCCATGCGCTGGTTGTTGCTGATCTGTCTTGGGCTGTGCCTGCCGGCCTGGTCCGCCACCGAGTATTCGCTCAAGCCACGGCAGATCGCCGAGGGCACGTGGCTGCTGGAAGGCAGCACGGATAATTTTGCCAAGGCCAACGGCGGCAATATCGTCAATACTGCGCTCATCGTCACCGAGGCCGGCGTGGTGGTCATCGACACCGGACCGTCAAAGCGCTACGGCGAGGCGCTGCGCCAGGCCATCGCCGCAACGACTGACAAGCCGGTGGCTCAGGTGCTGCTGACTCATCATCACCCTGACCATGTGCTAGGCAACCAGGCCTTCAGCGATGTGCCCATCGGGGCGCTGCCCGGCACCACCGATCTGCTGCGACAGCAGGGCGACGCGATGGCGGAAAACATGTACCGGCTGGTGGGCGACTGGATGCGCGGCACCGAGGTGGTGCTGCCGACGCAGGCGTTGAGCCCCGGCACTCTGCAGGTGGGTGAGCATTCGTTGCGCTTGCTGGCGCTGGCCGGGCATACCGGGGCGGACCTGGCGATACTTGATGAAACCACGGGCGTGCTGTTCGCCGGCGACCTGGTGTTTTATGAGCGAGCGCTGACCACCCCGAACAGCCCCGGCCTTGAGGTATGGCTCAAGGATCTGGATATGTTGGAGGGCCTGCCATGGAAGCAGATCGTGCCGGGTCATGGTCCGGTGACGGCGGATGCCCGGCCATTCGCGCAGATGCGCGACTACCTCGGCTGGCTCGACCAACTGATGCGCGACGGCGCGGCCCGGGGCGACGACATGGCCGAGATGATCCGCAGCCCCATCCCCGAGCGCTTCGCCGCGATCAGCCTGAGCCGGTATGAATTGATTCGCAGCGTCAGCCATCTTTACCCGCGTTACGAGCGGGCGGGGATGAGGCGGGTGGACACCCAAAACCCTGACTGATCACTCATCCCCGTGGCGAGGGAGCTTGCTCCCGCTGGGCTGCGCAGCAGCCCTTCTGTTGTCACCCTGGTTATCAATGTTGACCGGCTATCTTAGGGCCGCTGCGCGCCCCAGCGGGAGCAAGCTCCCTCGCCACGGGGGTATTTGTTTACTCCACATGTACCAAGGAACTAGAAAACTCAACATTGCGGGCAATTGTTGGCGACGGCGCCGAGCCCAAGAATCTGTGGCAGACCGGGAAAATTTCCCGGGTATAACAATAACCGCAGAGGTAGCCGTCATGACTCATCCCGCACGTCGCCAATCCTTCGCCGCGAGCCTGCTGCTCAGTGCCATGCTGCTGTCCGGCTCGGCCTTGGCCGCCGTGACCGACCAGGAAATTCTCCAGGACCCGAAAAACCCGCAGCAAATCGTGACCAACGGCCTCGGTGTGCAGGGCCAGCGCTATAGCCCGCTCGACACGCTCAATGTGAACAACGTCAAGGACCTGCGGCCGGTCTGGGCGTTTTCCTTCGGCGGCGAAAAGCAGCGCGGCCAGCAGGCCCAGCCGATGATCAAGGACGGGGTGATGTACCTCACCGGCTCCTATTCACGGGTGTTCGCGGTGGACGCACGCACCGGCAAGAAACTCTGGCAATACGATGCGCGCCTGCCCGATGACATCCGTCCCTGCTGCGACGTGATCAACCGTGGCGTGGCGCTGTATGGCGACCTGGTGTTCTTCGGCACGCTGGACGCCAAGCTGGTGGCCTTGAACAAGGACACCGGCAAGGTGGTGTGGAGCAAAAAAGTCGCCGACCACAAGGAAGGTTATTCCATCAGCGCCGCGCCCATGGTCGTCAATGGCAAGCTCATCACCGGCGTGGCGGGCGGCGAGTTTGGCGTGGTTGGGCAGATCAGCGCCTTCGACCCGAAAAACGGCGAACTGCTCTGGACGCGGCCGACCGTGGAAGGCCACATGGGCTACGTCTACAAGGACGGCAAGGCCGTGGAGAATGGTATCTCCGGCGGCGAGGCCGGCAAGACCTGGCCCGGCGATCTGTGGAAAACCGGCGGTGCCGCGCCTTGGCTGGGCGGTTACTACGATCCGGAAACCAACCTCCTATTGTTCGGTACCGGCAACCCGGCACCGTGGAACTCCCACCTGCGCCCTGGCGACAACCTCTATTCCTCGTCGCGCCTGGCGCTGAACCCGGACGACGGCACCATCAAGTGGCACTTCCAGAGCACGCCACATGATGGTTGGGACTACGACGGCGTCAATGAACTGATTTCGTTCAACTACAAAGAGGGTGGCAAGGACATCAAGGCGGCGGCGACTGCCGACCGTAATGGTTTCTTCTACGTCCTCGACCGCACCAACGGCAAGTTCATCCGTGGTTTCCCGTTCGTGGACAAAATTACCTGGGCCTCCGGCCTGGACAAGGACGGGCGACCGATCTACGTGGAGTCGAGCCGTCCGGGCGCACCGGGTAGCGAAGCCAAGGGCAGTTCGGTGTTTGTCGCCCCGGCGTTCCTCGGCGCGAAGAACTGGATGCCGATGGCCTATAACCAGGACACCGGTCTGTTCTACGTGCCGTCCAACGAGTGGGGCATGGACATCTGGAACGAGGGCATCGCCTACAAGAAAGGTGCGGCGTTCCTCGGGGCCGGGTTCACCATCAAGCCACTGAACGAGGATTACATCGGCGTGCTGCGGGCCATCGACCCGAAGACCGGCAAGGAAGTCTGGCGCCACAAGAACTTCGCGCCGCTGTGGGGCGGGGTGCTGACCACCAAGGGCAACCTGGTATTCACCGGTACGCCTGAGGGTTTCCTGCAAGCCTTCAACGCGAAGACCGGGGATAAAGTCTGGGAGTTCCAGACCGGTTCCGGCGTGCTCGGCTCGCCGATTACCTGGGAGATGGACGGCGAGCAGTACGTCTCGGTGGTCTCCGGCTGGGGCGGCGCGGTACCGCTGTGGGGCGGCGAGGTGGCCAAGCGGGTGAAGGACTTCAACCAGGGCGGCATGCTCTGGACGTTCAAGTTGCCGAAAGAGCTGGTGGCCAAGCGCTGAGCCAACTTTGGCAGATGTAGATCCTGTGGGAGCGAGCCTGCTCGCGAAGGGGCCAGAACATCCTGCATTGATGTTGACTGATCCGCCGCCTTCGCGAGCAGGCTCGCTCCCACAAACCTACGACCAAATAACGAGAGCGCCCCCTGCCAATGACGCATTCGTCCATCGCGCGGGGCTCTCTACCATCGGCCTATCGCCTGTCCCGCGACAGGCATCGACCAGGCAGAGGCCCATCATGATTTACGCACAACCCGGAACCCCAGGCGCCGTCGTTTCCTTCAAGCCGCGCTATGGCAATTTCATCGGCGGCGAATTCGTTCCGCCGGTCCACGCTGAGTACTTCACCAACACGTCGCCGGTCAACGGCGAAGTCATCGGCGAGTTTCCGCGCTCCAGCGCCGCCGACATCGACAAGGCCCTGGACGCCGCCCATGCCGCTGCCGACGCCTGGGGCAAAACCTCGGTCCAGGATCGCTCCCTGGTGCTGTTGAAAATCGCTGACCGTATCGAGCAGAACCTGGAGCTCCTCGCCGTGAGCGAGACCTGGGACAACGGCAAGGCCGTGCGCGAAACCCTCAATGCCGACGTACCGCTCGCGGCTGACCATTTCCGTTATTTCGCCGGCTGCATCCGCGCCCAGGAGGGTGGGGCCGCCGAAATCAACGAACTGACCACGGCCTACCATTTCCATGAACCGCTGGGCGTGGTCGGGCAAATCATCCCGTGGAACTTCCCGTTGTTGATGGCCGCCTGGAAACTCGCCCCGGCCCTGGCCGCCGGCAACTGCATCGTGCTCAAGCCGGCGGAGCAGACGCCGCTGTCGATCACCGTGTTCGCCGAGCTGATCGCCGACCTGCTGCCAGCCGGCGTCCTGAACATCGTCCACGGCTTCGGCCGCGAAGCCGGTGAAGCCCTGGCCACTAGCAAGCGCATCGCCAAGATCGCCTTCACCGGTTCCACCCCGGTCGGCTCGCACATCATGAAATGCGCCGCCGAAAACATCATCCCGTCCACCGTGGAACTGGGCGGCAAGTCGCCGAACATCTTCTTCGACGACATCATGCAGGCCGAACCGGCGTTCATCGAAAAAGCTGCCGAAGGCCTGGTGCTGGCGTTCTTCAACCAGGGTGAAGTCTGCACCTGCCCATCCCGGGCGCTGGTCCAGGAGTCGATCTATGACGAATTCATGCAAGTGGTGCTGAAGAAGATCCAGCAGATCAAGCGCGGCAACCCGCTGGACACCGAGACCATGGTCGGCGCCCAGGCGTCCGAGCAGCAGTACGACAAGATCCTTTCGTACCTGGACATCGCCCGGGAAGAGGGCGCCGAATTGCTCACCGGCGGCGCGGCGGAACGCCTTGAAGGCGACCTGTCGAGCGGCTATTACATCCAGCCGACCCTGCTCAAGGGCCACAACAAGATGCGCGTGTTCCAGGAAGAAATCTTCGGGCCGGTGGTGGGCGTGACCACCTTCAAGGACGAAGCCGAAGCCCTGGCCATCGCCAACGACACCGAGTTCGGCCTCGGCGCCGGCCTCTGGACCCGCGACATCAACCGCGCCTACCGCATGGGCCGGGCAATCAAGGCCGGACGCGTCTGGACCAACTGCTACCACCTGTACCCGGCGCATGCCGCGTTTGGTGGCTACAAGAAGTCCGGCGTCGGGCGTGAGACGCACAAGATGATGCTCGACCATTATCAGCAGACCAAGAACCTGCTGGTGAGCTATGACGTCAATCCGTTGGGGTTCTTCTGATCCTCGCCGCATCCATTGACTGAGCCCTGTGGCGAGGGAGCTTGCTCCCGCTGGGCCGCGGAAGCGGCCCCCTTCTTCAAGGCAAAGCATTGACTTTGTAGCGGCTATTTTTGGGGCTGCTGCGCAGCCCAGCGGGAGCAAGCTCCCTCGCCACGGCAATCGCTGTTGCTAATACCAACGCACCCCGTGCACTCCTTCGAAAGTAGCATTCGGCCCCAGGCCGCCCCCGTGCATTAATGAACCTGCCGGAATCGCCCGGTACAAGAAGAGGAAAGACCCATGTGGACTAAACCCGCGTACACCGACCTGCGTATCGGCTTTGAAGTGACGATGTACTTCGCCAACCGATGAGTGCCGGCCCGGCCTGACGCGTTCGGGCCGGGCTACCCATTGGTCGGATTGCATTCACGGCGCGATGCTTTAGGCTCAAGGTATCCCACGACAATAACAACAGGCTTACCGATGAGCCCCCCTGAAAAAATGAGCCTCAGCCCGCTGCGCAAGTTCGTTTCTCCTGAAATCATGTTCGGTGCCGGCTGCCGGCACAATGTCGGCAACTACGCCAAGACCTTCGGCGCCCGCAAGGTGCTGGTGGTCACTGACCCCGGGGTCATCGCCGCCGGTTGGGTCGGTGATGTCGAAGCCAGCCTGCAAGCCCTGGGCATCGATTACTGCATCTACAGCGACGTTTCGCCCAACCCACGGGTCGAGGAAGTCATGCTCGGCGCCGAGACGTACCGTGAAAACCACTGTGACGTGATCGTCGCGGTCGGTGGTGGCAGCCCGATGGACTGCGGCAAGGCGATCGGCATCGTTGTCGCCCACGGTCGCAGCATCCTCGAATTCGAAGGCGTCGACACCCTGCAGGTACCCAGCCCGCCGCTGATCCTGATCCCGACCACGGCCGGTACTTCGGCCGATGTGTCGCAGTTCGTGATCATCTCGAACCAGCAGGAGCGCATGAAGTTTTCCATCGTCAGCAAGGCGGCGGTGCCGGATGTGTCGTTGATCGATCCGGAGACGACCCTGAGCATGGACCCGTTCCTCTCGGCCTGTACCGGCATCGACGCGCTGGTGCATGCCATCGAGGCGTTCGTCTCCACCGGCCACGGGCCGTTGACCGATCCTCACGCGCTGGAGGCGATGCGCCTGATCAACACCCACCTGGTGCAGATGATCGCCAACCCGGCCGACGTCGCCTTGCGCGAGAAAATCATGCTCGGCAGCATGCAGGCCGGGCTGGCGTTTTCCAACGCGATCCTCGGCGCGGTGCATGCCATGTCCCACAGCCTCGGTGGCTTCCTCGACCTGCCCCATGGCTTATGCAACGCGGTGCTGGTGGAGCATGTGGTGGCGTTCAACTACAACTCGGCGCCGGAGCGTTTCAAGGTGATTGCCGAAACCCTGGGCATCGATTGTCGCGGGCTCAACCATCGACAGATCCGCACGCGGCTGGTGGAACACCTTATTGCCCTCAAGCACACCATCGGTTTCCACGAAACCCTCGGCTTGCATGGGGTGAGTACCTCGGACATTCCGTTCCTGTCGCAACACGCCATGCATGACCCGTGCATCCTTACCAATCCACGGGAGTCGAGCCAGCGGGATGTCGAGGTCGTCTATGGCGAAGCCCTCTGACGAACAGCAAAAGGCCCTCGCCGGGCTGCTGGGACTGGGCAATCATTCGACGCGCAAGAGCCATTACCCGGAGCTGGCGGCGCGTCTCGCCGAACTGGAGCAGGCCCGACAGCATCTGCAGCAACTCAACGACCAACTGGAGCAACGGGTGGCGGAGCGAACCGATGCGTTGCTGGAGGCCAACCACAACCTGCAACAGCAGATCGCCCAGCGCGAGTTGGTCGAGCAACAGCTGCGCGATGCCCGGGACGCCGCCCAGGCCGCGAACCGCAGCAAGGACAAATACCTGGCCGCCGCCAGCCACGATCTGCTGCAACCGCTCAACGCCGCTCGGTTGCTGATTGCTACATTGCGTGAACGCCAGATGCCAGCCGCCGAGCATCTACTGGTGGAACGCACGCACCAAGCGCTCGAAGGCGCCGAGGACCTGCTCACCGACCTGCTGGATATTTCCCGGCTCGACCAGGCCGCCGTCAAACCCGACCCGGCGCCGTATCGGCTGGATGAGCTGCTCGCGCCACTGGTGTCGGAATTCCAATCGGTGGCCGGCGCCGCGGGCCTGGAATTGCGCGTGCGATTCGCCGATGAAGCGGTGCTGACTGACCTGCGACTGCTGACCCGCATCCTGCGCAATCTGCTGAGCAACGCCTGTCGCTACACCGACCAGGGCGGCATCCTCCTGGCGGCGCGGCGACGGGGAGGGCGCTTGAGCCTGGAGGTCTGGGACACGGGCAGAGGCATTGCCGCCGATTGTCTGGAATCGATTTTCCTCGAGTTCAACCAACTGGATGTCGGCCGCGCGGCGGACCGCAAGGGTGTCGGCCTGGGGCTGGCGATCGTCGAGCGTATCGCTCATATCCTCGGCTACCGGGTGCGGGTGCGTTCGCGGCCGGGACGCGGCTCGGTGTTCAGCATCGAGGTGCCATTGTCTGCCGAAAAGCCACTGCCCCTGGCCCACGCGCCTGCTCAGGCCGTCGCCGGAAACCCGTTGCCTGGGCGCCGGTTACTGGTCATCGACAATGAGCTGAGCATTTTGCAGAGCATGGCGGCACTGCTCGGGCAGTGGGGGTGCGAAGTGCTGACCGCCACCGACGAAGCGGGCGCCTTCGATGTGCTTCAAGGCCGCGCACCGGAGCTGATCCTGGCGGATTTTCACCTCGACCATGGGGTGGTCGGCTGCGAGGTGGTCAAGCACCTGCGCGAACATTTCCAGCAAGCGATCCCCGCTGTGATCATCACCGCCGACCGCAGCGACCAGTGCCGCCGTGCCTTGCGCAAGCTGAATGCGCCGCTGCTCAACAAACCGGTCAAGCCGGGCAAGTTGCGGGCGGTGTTGAGCCAGTTGCTGGGATAGTCGGTCTTCAATTAAACCTGTGGGAGCGAGCTTGCTCGCGATAGCGGAGTGTCAGGCAAACATGTTCCGGCTGACCCACCCCCATCGCGAGCAAGCTCGCTCCCACAAAGGCATCGGAATGGATAACAATATTTTGTGTTATGTTATCCTCTTTCTTTTGGCAGGAATTCTCATTCCTGATCCTGCAAAGCCCCGACTCCTGAGTATCGCCATGAGCCTATCCCCAAGCGCGACAAGCCCGTCCGCTGTCATCGCTCCAACCCTCGCCTCCAGTACCGCAACAACCGCGACGCGCCTGCTCGCCATCGATGCCCTGCGGGGTTTTGTCATGTTGCTGATGCTGGTCGACCACGTCCGCGAAACGTTCCTGCTGCACCGCCAGGTCACTGACCCGATCGATGCATTGAGCGTGACCCCGGACCTGTTTTTCACTCGTTTGCTCAGCACGCTCTGTGCGCCAGTGTTCATCTTCCTTACCGGTTTGTCGGCCTGGCTCTACAACCAGAAACACACCGCCAGCGAGACTTCGGTGTTCCTGCTCAAGCGTGGATTGTTCCTGGTGTTCCTGGAACTCACGTTCGTCTGTTTCGCCTGGAACGCCGAGTTTCCGCCGAAGACTCTGTGGCTGCAGGTCATCTGGTGCATCGGCATCTGCATGATCGCCCTGGCGGCGTTGCTGCACTTCAAACGCAGCTGGCTGATCGTGCTGGGCGTGGCCATCGTTGCCGGGCATAACCTGCTGGATGGTGTGGTGCTGGGGCCGGACTCGCCGTTTTTTGTGCCGTGGTCGATTCTTCATCAGCGGTCGTTCATCGAGATCACCGAGTTCACCCGGGCACGCACCACCTACCCGGTGTTGCCATGGATCGGCGTGATCCTGCTGGGTTGGGCGATCGGGCCATGGTTCGGCAAGGACATCGAAGCGGCCACGCGAGTGCGGCGCCTGCTCAAGGTCGGCATCGGCTTGCTGGTGGCGTTCGTGTTTATCCGTTATCTCAACGTCTACGGTGACAAACCCTGGGTCCAGACCGGAGATGCACTGCGCACCTTCATGAGTTTCATGAGCGCGACCAAGTACCCGCCGTCACTGATGTTCCTGATGCCGACGCTGGCGGTGGGCCTGATCCTGCTGGCGCTTTTCGAAAAAGCCCAGGAGAAGGGCAGCATCGCGATTCTGGCCATCTATGGCGGCGCGCCGATGTTTTTCTACCTGCTGCACCTTTACGTGCTGAAGGCCATGTACCTGCTGGCGGTGTTTATCTGGGGCACCAATCAGGGCGCTTATTTCGGCTTCGAGCACTTGCCGATGGTCTGGTTGTGGAGCGTGTTGTTGAGCGTCGTCCTGTTTTTTCCAACGCGTTGGTTCGCAGCGTTGAAACAACGTCGGCGTGACATCGCGATCCTCAAGTACCTCTGATTTCTGGGCGGAGCGCGTGTTCACGGCGCGCAACCGAGCCATTAAAACGCCGTCATTTGGTCGGCGTTTTTACCTCGAATGCAAAAATGCGCTTCGGTCTGCTTATTTCCTTCTGTAAACTCCCCCCCGCTGCGACAATCGGGCACGGCCTTGGCAGGCCCGATCCAGACCGTTTTGCAGTGTCCCTCACCCAGCTGAAGCCAAGACCTACAAGAAGTCAGCGCCGGAGAGACATAAATGTGAGGCCGATATTGCTCGGCCCCTGTAGGTCCTTCCTCCAGTCCATCGATCCCCGCCCGCTGGCCATGTCGGCATGGGTGCGGACCCTGCTTGAACAGGATTGGGGGACGGAATGGCGTTCCACCCTAGGGATACACACATGTTGAAGAAAACACATACGGCGCTGCTGGGCCTGGCGATGGCGATGGGTCTTGCGACCACGCACGCCGCCGAGCCGAAAAAAGTGGATGTCTTGCTCATTGGCGGCGGCATCATGAGTTCGACCCTCGGCGTCTGGCTCAATGAGCTGGAGCCGGGCTGGACCATGGAAATGGTCGAGCGCCTGGACGGTGTTGCCGAAGAGAGCTCCAATGGCTGGAACAACGCCGGTACCGGGCACTCCGCCCTGGCCGAGTTGAACTACACGCCGGAAGACAAGAACGGCAAGGTCGACATCTCCAAGGCTATCGAAATCAACGAAGCCTTCCAGATTTCCCGTCAGTTCTGGTCCTGGCAGGTCAAGAACGGCGTGCTGAAGAATCCGCGCTCGTTCATCAACTCCACCCCGCACATGAGTTTCCTGTGGGGTGACGAGAACATCGCCTTCCTGAAGAAGCGCTACGACGCTCTCCAGGCCAGTCCGCTGTTCGCCGGCATGCAGTATTCCGAAGACCCTGCGCAGATCAGCAAGTGGGTTCCACTGATGATGCAAGGGCGTGACCCGAGCCAGAAAGTCGCGGCTACCTGGAGCCCGCTGGGTACTGACGTGAACTTCGGCGAAATCACCCGCCAGTTCGCTGCTCACCTGCAAACCAAGCCGAACTTCTCGCTCAAGCTGTCCAGCGAAGTGGAAAACATCACTCGCAACGAGGATGGCTCCTGGCGCGTTTCGTACAAGAACCTGAAAGACGGTACCGAAACCGAGACCGACGCCAAGTTCGTGTTCATCGGTGCCGGTGGCGGCGCGCTGCACCTGCTGCAGATGTCGGACATTCCGGAGGCTCGTGAATACGCCGGTTTCCCAGTGGGCGGTTCGTTCCTGGTAACCGAAAACCCGACCGTCGCCCAGATGCACCTGGCCAAGGCGTACGGCAAGGCTTCGGTTGGCGCGCCACCGATGTCGGTTCCGCACCTGGACACCCGTGTGCTCGACGGCAAGCGCGTGATCCTGTTTGGCCCATTCGCCACGTTCTCCACCAAGTTCCTGAAGAACGGTTCGTACTTCGACCTGCTGACCAGCACCACGACCCACAACGTGTGGCCGATGACCAAGGTCGGTATCGAACAGTACCCACTGGTTGAATACCTTGCCGGCCAGCTGATGCTGTCGGATGAGGACCGCTTCAACGCGCTGAAGGAATACTTCCCGGACGCCAAGCAGGAAGACTGGCGCCTGTGGCAAGCCGGCCAGCGCGTGCAGATCATCAAGCGTGACGAAGAGAAGGGCGGCGTGCTGAAACTCGGTACCGAAGTCGTCGCTTCCCAGGACGGCAGCATCGCCGGTCTGCTGGGTGCCTCGCCAGGCGCCTCGACCGCTGCACCGATCATGCTGAGCGTGCTTGAGAAGGTCTTCAAGGACAAGGTAGCCACCCCGGCCTGGCAGGAAAAACTGCGCCAGATCGTACCGAGCTACGGCACCAAGCTGAACGACAATCCTGAGCGCGTCGCACAGGAATGGGCCTACACCAGCGAAGTCCTGCAACTGGATCCGCCTCCGGCTATCGGCAAGCCAGGCACCGCGGTAGCACCGGCCCAACCGGCTGCTCCTCGCGAGGCCAACCCAGCGGCCGACATGGCGCTGTAAACCGGACGCTGTCTGGTGAGGTACAAAAACGCCGCTCATTGAGCGGCGTTTTCATTTGCAGGCTCGACCCCCCCTGTGGGAGCGAGCCTCTCGCGAAAGCGTTGTGTCAGTTTGCTTAAATGTCGAATGTGCTGCCGTCTTCGCGAGCAGGCTCGCTCCCACAGGGATCAGTGGTGAGGCTCGACCTCGTGGGCGCCCCGAAACCGCGCATCAAAATCCTCGGCCAACTGCGCCAGGGTAATACTGCCCAGACGCTTGAGCAGCAACGCCTGGGCCTCGTCGAAGGCGTCCGTCAGCGCTGCGTTCACCGCTTGTTCCACCAGACATTGCGGGTGGTCGGTCGACAGGCCAAGCGCAAAGATCGACGTGCTGCCCAACGCTTGATGAATATCCAGCAGCGTCATCTCCGAAAGCGGCTTGGCCAGGGCCCAACCACCGCGATGGCCTTTTTCCGACGTGACGTAACCCTGTTCCTTGAGCAATGCCATGGTCCGGCGCACCACCACCGGGTTGGTGCCGAGCATCTGCGCGAGGGTGTCGGAGGTGGCGGATTGCTGGTGGCGGTCCATGTGGATCAATACATGGAGCATGCGGGACAGGCGTGTGTCGTTTCTCATCGGACTGACAGATTCCATGGCTGGGGCAGGTGGGAGTATTACCCGTAATCGCAAAAGTTACGAGACTGTTGACAGCGGCTTTTCAAGAAACTTACGATGTGTCGAGACTTGCCGTGCCATCGAAACCACTCTTGGAGATCGCCCATGGAATACGACGTCATCATTACAGGCGGCAGCTATGCCGGTATGTCCGCGGGTTTGCAACTGGCCCGCGCCCGGCGCAAGGTGCTGGTGATCGACGCGGGCGAGCGTCGCAACCGCTTCGCCGCGACATCCCATGGTTTTCTCGGGCAGGACGGTCGTGCCCCGGACGATATAGCTGGCGACGCCCATGTTCAGCTCATGGCGTACCCGACAGTTGAATGGGTTCGCGACACCGCGACCCAAGCCAGCAGGGATGCCGAAGCTTTTATTGTCGAGACCGCAAACGGCCTGCGTTACCGTTCTCGCCGGCTGTTGCTGGCCACAGGCGTGATTGATGACTTGCCCGACGTGCACGGGCTGACTGAGCGCTGGGGCAAGAGCGTCTTCCATTGCCCGTATTGCCATGGCTACGAGTTGGACCAAGGGCCGATCGGCGTTCTCGCAACCTCGCCGATGTCACTGCACCACGCCCAGATGCTGCCCGACTGGGGGCCGACGACGTTCTTCACCAATGGCGTGCTGGCGCTTGATCCGGAGCAACAGGCGAGCCTCGATCAGCGTGGCGTCACCGTAGTGACCGAGCGAGTGGCGCGTATCGAAGGCGAGCGGGCCGACGTGGTACTGGCCAACGGTCGGGTGGTCGCCATCGACGGCCTGTTCGTCTTGCCGCGTACGCGGGTTGCCAGTCCACTCGCGGCAGCCCTGGGCTGCGCGTTTGAAGAGGGTCCGCTTGGCGCGTTCATCCAGAGTGACGCGATGACCCGGGAAACCAGCGTGCCGGGCATATTTGCCTGCGGCGATGCGGCCATGCCGTTCGGCTCGGTCGCGCTGGCCGTTGGCGATGGGGTGAGGGCGGGCTCGGGGGTACATCGGTCGCTGATCTTCCAAGCCCACCCTTGAGTTTCACACTTGAACAGCCCCGGTTGCCACGGCAAAGGCGAGCATTAACAGGCTGACGCCCCAGGCCCAGAAAAACGTGTAGGCCATGTGCTTGCGCAACTCTACGCCGGACAGTGCCAGGGCCAGATACACGCTGGGTACCACCGGGCTGATGGAGAAGCCGGTGTTCTCACCGATCAGCATGGCCCGGGCCACCGCTTCGAGAGGAACGCCAGCGGCGATGGCGACGTCCTTGATCACTGGCAGCAGGGCGAAATAGTAGGCGTCCGGCGAGAAGATCATTCCAAGCGGGACGCCGAAGAACCCGACAATCACATGCAGGTATTGGGCAGCACCGGCGGGCAGGATGTCGATCAGCGCCAAGGCCATGCCGTCTGACATCTTCGCTCCGGAGAGCACGCCCAGCAGCACGGCGGCGGCCATCATCACCAGAACCATCTGCAACGCATCGGACGCATGGGCCTTGAGGCGTTCGGCCTGGGCGTCGAGGGATGGGAAGTTCAAGGGCAGGGCGATGCCCAATCCGACCATGAAACAGGCGTACAGCGGAAAGATACCGGTAAACAGGCACAGCAGAATGCCGCCGGTCAGGGCCACATTCAGCCAGTAGCGCAGCTGCCGGGGAGAGAGACTGAATTCGCGGCTTTGCATTTGCAGGTCGTCCATGTCACGCGTCGCGGCCGCACCCAGCGACATCGGTTGGCGCCGCTGGGCGCGCGACCCCAGTATCGTCGCCACCCCGAGCATGCACACCAGGCCCACCATCTGCACCGGCAGCAACCCCAGCCACAGCTCGGTGGCATCGAGCCCCGACACGGCAGCGGCCCGCGCAGTCGTCCCGCCCCAAGGCACCATGTTGATGACCCCGGCCGTGGTGCCCACCAGGCACAACAGCATCGTCGGGCTCATGTTCAGGCGCTTGTACAAGGGCAGCAGTGCCGGGATCGTCAGCAGGAACGTCGCGGCGCCGACGCCATCCAGATGCACCACTGAAGTCACCAGAACGGTAACCAGCGCCACCGCCAAGGGCTTGCCGCCCGTGCTGCGGATCAACAGGTTGACCAGCGGATCGAACAAGCCACGGTCGCGCATGATGCCGAAGAACAGGATGGCAAACAGAAACAGCGCGGCGGTCGGCGCGACGGTGACCAGGCCGGCCTTGATGAACTCGCCGATCTGCGCGAGATTGAAGCCGGCGAGCAGGCAGACGACCACGGGAAGGGTGGTGAACGCCACCACCGGACTGATCCGGCGCAGCAATATCAGCCCGATAATGGCAAGCATCATCAGGAAACCCAGGGTTGTAATCATGTTGCAGCCTCTCTTTTTATTGTTGTCGGATGGTGTTGCAGGCGGCGAGTCGGTCAGTCTTCCGGTCCCGGCAGGCGCACGGCCAGGAGCAGGTAGCTCAGGCTTTTTCCATGGCGGTCGAGACCGCAGCTTCGATTCACGCCGCCTTCCAGGGCGTCCTCGAGCACAAAGTTCAACGCCTTCAGGTTCGGCAGTTCATAGCGGTGCACCCTTGAAGGCTGGCGCGTCGCGAACTGCTCGGCGACGAGCTCGCAGGTCAGCACCCGAAGCAGCCAGGGATAATGGGCCGGGTCGTGGGGAAATACCGCGATGCTGAGGATGTTGCCTTTGTCGCCGGCACGGGCGTGGGCGAAGTCGGCGAGGGTGACCAGGCTCATCAGTACCACTCCAGGGCTGTATGGATTTCATCACGCGGCAGCAGAAAGCTGCGGGTGGTAACGGTTTCTGCGAGGTGGCGCCGGACGCCACCGCCGCCAGCCGGTCCGTTGGTGTAGAGCGACTCGACCTCTGCCAAGAGGGTTTCGAGCAGCGATCGGTCAGTGTGGGTCAGGCCGATACGCACCCGCACGTCATCCAGCAAAGGCGCCTCGGCCAGTTGTTTTTGCAGATAACGGCCACCCTGGTCGTTGAACAGGCTGGCGACTCCCGACAGGTCGATCCAGGGCTGTACACCTGGCGCCAAACGATCGAAACGCTGCAGCAGGATGTCGCGCGCCAGGGCGGCACGCGCCACGGCACCGGGGCCTGCATAGGAAATCTCGGCCTCGCCGAACCAGAGTCCGCGCATCCCCGCCAAGCCCTTGAGGGTGTCGGGGCGCGGATGGCCGATCACGCCAGTGACTTCCACCCGGTCGTTCCCCAGGTCCTGTACGTGGGCGGCGCCCAGATCCAGCACGACGTCCGGCGTCAGATAACGTCGCGGGTCATGGACTTCGTAAAGCAATTGCTCCTTGACGGTCTGCTCGCTGACTCGTCCGCCGCTGTTGCGCGTCTTGCCGATGATCAAGCGGCCGTCCTGGTGAATTTCGGCGATCGGGCAGCCGAGGTTGGCCGGATCCGGGATGTCTTTCATTCCGGGATGGGCGAAATAGCCGCCAGTGACCTGGGCACAGCATTCCAGCAGGTGTCCGGCGGCGGTCGCGACGGCCATTTTTTGCCAATCGTCGGCCTTCCAACCCAACCCATGGCGGATCGCGCCTACCGCCAGGGACGGATCCGCAACCCGGCCACACAGCACGATGCCAGCGCCCTCGGCCAGTGCCTGGACGATGCCGTCGGCCCCGGTGTAGACGTTCACCGAAACAGGCTGTTCATCGGCACTCGACGACAGCCATCGTTCATAGCGCGGAGGCGTTTCTTCGAGCAGGTCGTCGCCCAGTACGCAGGCGATTTTCAGCGCCGGGAAACGGCCGGCCAATTCGTCGCGCAACCGTTGCGCGGCGGCCCTGGGGTTGGCTGCGCCGCCGTTGGTGATGATCGCAATGCCGGCTTCGATGCAAATGTCCAGCATGGGTTCGAGGAAGTCGAACAGGCGCGCGGAGTAGCCCGACCGTGGATCGAGGCGCTTGCGCAATTGCGCCTCGGCGAGGGTCCGTTCAGCCAGCAGCTCCAGCATGATGTAGCGCTGGCCGCTGCGTTGCGCCAGGTCCTGGGCCAGGCGTAGCGCGGCGTCGGGCCGATCATTGGCAAAACCTGCGCCACACCCGACGAGAATTGTTTTTGTCATGTTCGTGTTCCACTGAAGGGTGGCCCCATAGTGGAGAGACAGAATTAATCTGTGAATTTTAAAGATAGAATCAATTGATCCAGTAATTTTATGAGCCGGTCATGAACGTTTCTTTCCGACAGCTTCGAGCCTTCATCCTCATCGCCGAGACTTCAAGCTTCACCCGCACCGCGGAACAGTTGCATCTGTCACAACCGGCGCTGAGCTACAGCATCCGCAAACTGGAAGAAAGCATGGGGTTGCAGCTGCTTGCGCGTAATACCCGCAGCGTCGAGTTGACGCCAGCCGGCGAGCATTTCCTGCCCCAGGCCAGGCGCATGCTGCGGGACATGGACGATGCCGTGCGCGATGCTCGCGACACCTTGAGCCTGAGTCGCGGCACGCTTCGGCTCGCGGCGTTGCCCACGGCTGCCGCGTCGTTTCTGCCGATCGCCATGGCTGCTTTCCAGCGTGAAAACCCCGGTGTGACGGTGAGCCTGCTGGATGGCCGCGCCGGAGAAATCCTCGGCTGGGTGCAGCGCGGCGAGGTAGACGCCGGCATCAGTTCGCTGCCTGACGACCTGTCTGGGCTGAGCTTCGAGCGCCTGTTGGATGACAATCTGGTACTGCTGAGCCACAAGCACTCGCAGGGTGACGGCGAGGAGGAGTGGACGCAGCAGCCCTACATTGCCCTGACGCCTGATACGAGCATCCGGCCTTTGGCTGACGCGGCGCTGCGCTATTTGAACGTGGATGCAATCCCAGCCTGGGAGGTGGCGCATATGAGCACGGCCACGGCGCTGGTACGGGAGGGGCTGGGATTCTCTTTATTGCCGGCCAGTTGCACGGCGGTGTTCAACATCGGCGAACAGTGCGCTGTAACCCCGATCGATCAGCCGGCCAAGCGCTCGATCGGGCTGTTGCAGCGCAAGCCGGTGGCACAATCGCCGTCGTTGAGCCAGTTCATGGGACATGTGCGGCGGGTTTTGCGGGGGGGGGTGAGGCGGGCGCTTGATGTGGGGCCGTCTGCCGCCTTCGCGAGCAGGCTCGCTCCCACATTGATCGCGGCGCACGCGGGTTCTTCGTTCACCCGGACCCTTTGTGGGAGCGAGCCTGCTCGCGAAGGCGCCAGCCCGGTCAGCACCGGTCATTGAGTACCGAACATCGCCGTCCAGTAGATCCCCGCATCACTTTTCGGGTCCACCGCATACCCGGCTCCCAGTTCGCGAAATTGCGGGTTCATCAGGTTGGCACAATGCCCGGGGCTGGCCAGCCACCCGTCCACCACTTTCAAAGCCGTGTCTTGCCCAGCGGCGATGTTTTCGCCGATGGCCTGGCCCAGATAGCCGGCCAGTTCGGCGCGGTCGCCGGGCGTGCGGCCATCGCGGTCCTTGTGGTCGAAGAAGTTGTTGTTGGCCATGGCGCGCGTGTGATTCACCGCCGCCAGGGCCAGGGTGGCGTTCCAGGCCAGCGGAGTGGTCGCGGTGTAGGCCTCGGTGCCGCAGCGGCGCGGTTGCGCGCGGGCGCTGTTGATGAGTTTGAGCAGTTTCTGGCCTTCGGCTTGCCAATCGCCCAGTCGTGCCGACAACAGCGGGCGAGCCAGCACGATGCGCCATTCGCGGTCCAGTCGGCTGACACCGACGTCAATGAACTGCGGGTCCAGCACGACCTGGCAGAAACTTTCCTGCACGGCCTTCATCGCCGCTTGCGCGTCGCGCGGCCCGGACAGGCTGATCGCTTGCACGTTGACCATCGGATAGGCCGCCCGGGCCAACGCCTGTTGCAGATCGCCGATGCCATTGGCCGACAGGATCAACCGCGAATCCATCGCCAGCGGCGGCAGCTCCAGGGACGCCTGGCCGGCGCAGCTCTGGGACTGGCTGCGGTAGAGGTTGATGGACTCGACCAGTTTCGTCTCTTCGGTGGCTACCGCACTGACGGCGAACGTCAGCCCCAGCGACAGCGCGGCAAGACGCATGACGGAAAAAATCGCACGCATGTAAATCTCCCTTGAGCGGACGGCGCCTATGATGCGCAATTTTTGCCCCGCTGGGGCAACGGTATTCACGCTCTTTTGAAATCCCAGGGACGGCACCGTTTGGTACCGTTCGGGACGCTCCTCAAGTAGTGGGATCAATTTTCAGGCGAATAGGTCCATTCCATCGTCTTATTTCCGGCTCGCCACATCCAGACACGCACCCGCATTCGACAAATCCTTGCTGAATCTGCGTTCATGCCCAGTGTCGAAATTCTGAGCCGGCAATCAAGCGCGGCTCGTCATTGAACAGAACCGCGACCATGCACGAGAAAACCTACGAATTGCTGGAAGTCGCCAACGGCAAGCCCATCAAACTCTGGACCCAGGGCGTGCCGGTGGAGGCCGAAGCCCGCCAGCAATTGCTGAACACGGCAAAAATGCCATTCATTTTCAAACACCTGGCGGTGATGCCCGATGTGCATCTGGGCAAGGGCTCGACCATCGGCAGTGTCATCCCGACCGTAGGCGCGATCATACCGGCGGCGGTGGGGGTGGATATTGGTTGCGGCATGATCGCCGCGCGCACTTCGCTCGATGCCGCCGATTTGCCGGACAGCCTTCAGGCCCTGCGCAGCGCTATCGAAAAAGCCGTGCCCCATGGGCGCAGCCTCAGCCATGGCGGACGCGACAAGGGCGCCTGGAACAATGTCCCACGCGAGGCTGACCAGGCGTGGGTCGCGCTGGCCGCGCGCTTCAAGGCGATTACCGACAAATACCCGAAGCTGGCCCGGACCAACAACCGTCAGCATCTGGGTACGCTGGGCAGCGGTAATCATTTCATTGAAGTGTGCCTGGATGAGGCCAACCGGGTCTGGTTCATGTTGCACAGCGGTTCCCGGGGCGTGGGCAATGCCATCGGCAATCTGTTCATCCAGTTGGCCCAGGCCGACATGCGCCAGCACCTCGCCAATCTGCCGGACCGTGACCTGGCCTACTTCGAGGAGGGCAGCCGGCATTTCGACGATTATGTCGAAGCGGTGGGCTGGGCCCAGGATTTCGCCCGGCAGAACCGGGCCTTGATGATGGACGCGGTGATACGCGCCGCCCGGCAGGTCATCGGTAAACCATTCGAAGTGGCGCTGGAAGCGGTGAATTGTCATCACAACTATGTGCAGAAAGAGCGACACTTCGGACACGACGTACTGGTGACGCGCAAGGGCGCGGTGTCGGCCAGGAAAGGCGAGTTGGGTATCATCCCCGGTTCGATGGGCGCCAGGAGCTTTATCGTGCGCGGCCTGGGCAACGAGCAATCGTTTTGTTCGTGCAGCCACGGTGCCGGCCGGGTCATGAGCCGGACCGAGGCGAAAAGGCGTTTCAGCGTCGAGGATCAGGTCCGCGCGACCGCCCATGTGGAATGCCGGAAAGACGCTGCGGTGATTGATGAAATTCCGATGGCATACAAAGACATAGACAAGGTAATGCATGCACAACGTGAACTTGTCGAAGTGCTGCATACGCTGCGTCAGGTCGTGTGCGTGAAAGGTTAGCGGAGCCAGCATGTTGAGCATTGTCGAGCAGGCAGCCAGTGAAGCGTTGCGCCAGCGAATGGAGGCGGCCGGTTGCGCTTTCGAATTCCTGGCGCTTGCTCCCGAGGCGGATGTAATCGTCGATCAGTCGCTGCACCGCCAGGCCGTGGACCGACTGTTCCAGCACATCGAGGCACAATGGCTTGAACGAGATCGCCAACTGCGCCTTGATCCGCGCTATGCCGATATCGCCCCACCGAGCATGCACTGGGACCTGAGCAAGGCCGTTCCCAAGGCGCTGGGTCAGGATCAGGTCATTCGGCTCATGCGCGCGGGAAAGACTGAACGCAACCCGCAAGCCTATGCCTTGTACGACGCGTTTTGCGAGCCGCCCTACAGCACCCGCTTCAACAACGACACGCCCCAGGCGCTGTTCAGAGAGTGGCTCGATTTGCTGGGGCTTGTGCCGGATAGCGGCGTGGTGGTGCTGGACTGGGTCGACAACTTCAACTTCAACGGATTGGCCAGCGACGAGCCCGATCCCGCCCGGGATCCCTGGAGCGACTATTTCGATGATGGTCTGGAGTGGTGGGGGGTGTGGTGCCTGAGCATCTGGAATCCCGAGCGCCGGACCCTGGGTGTGCTGGCGGCGAGTACGACGGATTGAGCGCTTCCACCGCTGGGCAGCATCGGACTGACAAAAAAACCGTGGCGAGGGAGCTTGCTCCCGCTCGGCTGCGCAGCAGTCGTAAATAGGCTACTGCGGTCTGCCTGACGAAATGCAAGGGCTTGCTGCGCAGGCCAGCGGGAGCAAGCTCCCTCGCCACGGTGTTTATGGTGGCCGAGGTCTTCGCGAGCAGGCTCGCTCCCACGGGTTCTGTGTTTATTCGTCGATATTGCGTTGGTGTTTCTTTAACCGATAGGCGAACTGCGCCCGGCTCAAGCCCAGTGACCTGGCTGCCGCCGCCAGGTTGCCGCTGTTCAGTTGCAGGGCTTCGTTGATCAGGCGCGACTCCAGGCCATCGATGGAGAAGTCCGCGTCCCATTGGCTCAGGGACGGCAACAACGGCGCCTTCGCCGTAGCGTCGCTCGCGGCCGGCGCCAATGACGTGAGCCCGCCATTGCCGTCCACCGAATACGCATCCGCCGGCAATCGCTCGTCGCGAAACAGATGCACCAGGTCAATGGCCTGGCCTTCTTCGCTGGCAATCAAGCCGCGTTCGATGAGGTTCTGCAGTTCCCGCACGTTGCCAGGGAAGTCGTAGCGCAGCAGCATCTTCAAGGCGCGCATGGTCAGGCCCACCGGTGTACGGCCGTATTCCAGGCAGAAGCGCTTGAGAAAGGCATTGATCAGCAACGGTATGTCATCGCGGCGATCGCGCAAGGGCGGGAGGGCGATGGGATAGACGTTGAGCCGGTAGAACAGGTCTTCGCGAAACTCGCCTTGCGCCACGGCTTTGCGCAGATCGAGGTTGGTCGCCGCGACCACTCGCACGTCGACCTTGATGGCATGGCCGCCACCGACCCGCTCGATTTCCCGCTCCTGCAACGCGCGCAAAAGCTTGCCTTGGCCGGCCAGGCTCAGGCAGGTGATTTCATCGAGGAACAACGTACCGCCATCGGCCCGCTCGAAACGGCCGGGGCGTGAATGGGTGGCGCCGGTATAGGCACCGCGCTCGACGCCGAACAGTTCGGCTTCGATCAGGTTGTCCGGTATCGCCGCGCAGTTGAGGGCGATGAACGGCCCCTGGCGGCGCCGGCTCAGTTGATGCAACTGACGGGCGAACATTTCCTTGCCCACGCCAGACTCGCCGGTGACCAGCACGGTGGCCGGTGTCAAGGCGACCCGCTGCAGAGCCAGCGTCGCCGCGTTGAACGCCGCGCTGGCGCCAATCAGCGGTTGTTCGCTGTCAGGCAGCGGATCACTGGCAGCCATTGGGTCGGGCCTGGCGCCGGACGGCAAAGGCGCCGCCGGCTGTGAGGCATTGAGGTAGCTCAGGTCGCGCTCGATATCGCCCCATTGCTCAGCGGTCTTGCCGACGACACGACAGCGCTCATGCCCCATGCCCCGGCATTCCACTTCGCGAAAGACCACCAGTTGCCCGAACAACCCGCTGACGAAGCCGATCGCGTACCCCAGCTCGGTCCAGCACACCGGATCCTGCCCGGTGCCATAGGCGGCGATGTGTTCGTCGGCTTCGCAGGAGTGGTGCCAGAGAAATTCCCCCTCGTAGAACCCCGATTCCGCATCGAACTTGAAATGCAGCGGCTCGACCTTGGTCATGCCTTCGAGGGTATGCAGGTGCGTGCCTGCGCGAAACACCGCGGCAGCGTCGGCGTGGGGCCAGCGTTCACGAATCAGCCGGGCGTCCCGGGCGCCGGAGCAATAGCCGGTGCGGGTGAGCATGCCCCGGGCCTGCTCCAGCCCCTGGCGCTCGATGATTTCCCGACGCAACGCGCCGAAGGACGAACTGTGCAGCAACAACATGCGTTGGTCGTTGAGCCAGATACGCCCGTCATCGGGGGAGAAAAACAGGCAGTTGGTCAGTTCTGCCGGGGTTGGCGAGCTGCTGTCGCTCAGTTCCTTGCTATCGCCGCGTGGACGAAAAGGCTCGGCAGCGATCCGCTCCGGCAGCGGACAGTGGGGATTATTCATTGTTATTGCCCCTGAGGTGGTAGTCGAAATGAACACCTGGCCAGATAGTTATTAAGCATAACTTTATCAAATGAACAAGTGGCGATCGGCCAGCGGCTGGTTCGACGCCAGCAACGCTGCCCTTTGCCAGCCGGAGAGCCTTGATCCAGAGCCTTGCGCCAAGTTTGTGCAGGACCGCGGGTGAATTCGGCACACGGCTTGCTCAGCCACTCCTACGGCGTTTGCGCCAGCGTCGGCAAGGCGTGGCAAACGATGACAACAACAAAGAGCCGGGAGCTTTAAATGTCTGCATCCGAAAACCACCTGCTAGCCCAGGTGATCGCGTCCGAATGTGTCTTCAACGGGAATTGGGTGCCTGCCTCGGGCCCGTTGCTGACTATCATCGAGCCGGCCACCGGTGAGGCGCTGATGCGCAGTGCTTCGGCCGATGCTGCCGATATCGCCAAGGCCAGTCGCGATGCGGCCCTGGCGCAACCGGCCTGGGCCGCCCTCGGTCCACGGGAACGGGCGGCGATCTTTCGCAAGGCGGCTGACGTCGCCGAGCGCTCCTTCGCGGAACTGGCGCTGTACGTCGCACGGGAAACCGGCGCGGCCTTGTTCAAGGGCCAACACGAGGTGCGCGAGGCGATCGTCTTGTTGCATCAGGTCGCCGGCATGCTGTCTCAGGCCCATGGCGTGGTGCTGCCCAGCGAGGCAGGGCGCCTGTCTTATGCGCGGCGCTTGCCCCATGGTGTGATTGGAGTGATCTCGCCGTTCAACTTCCCGCTGGTGTTGTCGATGCGCTCCGTGGCGCCGGCCCTGGCGGCGGGCAATGCGGTGGTGCTCAAGCCGGATCCGCAGACGCCGGTCAGTGGCGGCTTTCTGATCGCCCGTCTCTTCGAAGCCGCGGGCCTGCCCAAGGGCTTGTTGCAGGTATTGCCCGGTGCGGCCGACGCGGGGGAAGCGCTGTGCCGTGATCCCAACGTCAAGATGATCGCCTTCACCGGTTCCACCGGCGCCGGTCGCAAGGTGGCCGAAGTGGCCGGGCGCAACCTCAAGAAAGTCGCGCTGGAGCTGGGCGGCAAAAACCCCTTGATTGTCCTCGAAGACGCCGACCTGGACCTCGCCGCCCGCAATGCGGCCTGGGGCGCCTGGTTGCATCAGGGGCAGATCTGCATGGCCACCGGGTTGATCCTCGCCCATGAGTCGATTGCTCAGGCCCTCATTCAGAAACTGGTGGATAAAGCCCAGGCGTTGACCGTCGGCAACGCCGCCCGCGAGGAAGCCGCGCTCGGACCGTTGATCAACCAACGCCAGTTGCAGCGCGTGCACGACATCGTCAATGACAGCGTGCGCGCCGGGGCGAGGCTGGAAACCGGCGGTAACTACGACCGTTTGTTTTATCAACCGACCGTGCTCAGCGGCGTGAAGCCGGGCATGCGTGCCTTCGAGGATGAAGTCTTCGGTCCGGTGGCGAGCGTGGTCAGTTTCGCCAGCGACGAGGAAGCCATCGAGCTGGCCAATCGCAGCGAGTACGGCCTGTCGGCGGCGGTCATTTCACCTTCGGTGGGCCGGGCCATGGCCATTGGCGAGCGATTGCAGTGCGGCATGCTGCACATCAACGACCAGACTGTCGCCGACGAGTGCATCAACCCGTTCGGTGGGCGCGGCGCTTCGGGCAATGGCGGCAGCGTCGGCGGCCCGGCGGACTGGGACGAGTACACCCAGTGGCAGTGGGTCACGGTCAAGGACAAGGCGCCTATCTATCCGTTCTGACCGGTCGGTTTCAACGGGCAGATAAAAATAACAAGAGGACTCAACATGAAACTCGACAACAAAATTGTACTGGTGACCGGCGTCTCGTCGGGCATCGGTGCCGCCACGGCGAGCCTGCTGCGTGCCCACGGCGCCCAGGTGATCGGCGTGGACCTCAAGGCGCCGCACCAGACCCTGGACGGTTTTGTACAGGGTGACCTGAGCAGCGCCGAGAACATCGACCGCCTGCTGCCGCAGCTACCCGCACGGTTCGATAGCCTGTGCAATATTGCCGGGGTGCCGGGCACCGCCAATCCGCAACTGCTGGCGCGGGTCAACTACCTCGGATTGCGCCACTTCAGCCAGGCGTTGCTGCCACGCATCAATGCGGGCGGCAGCATCGTCAATATCGCCTCGATCCTTGGCGCCGAATGGCCGCTACGCGTAGAGCAGCACAAGGCGCTGGCGCGCAGCGAAGGGTTTGCCGCCGGGCAAGCCTGGCTGGCTGATCACCCGGTGCCGGACCAGACCTGCTACCAGTATTTCAAGGAAGCCTTGATCGTCTGGACCTATCTGCATGCCCAACCCTGGTTCCTGGAGCATTCGGTGCGCATGAACTGTGTCGCGCCGGGGCCGGTCTTCACGCCCATCCTCGACGACTTCGTGAGCATGCTCGGCGAGGCCCGGACCCAGGCCGATGCCCATCGCATGAAACGTCCCGCCTACGCCGATGAGGTAGCGGCGGTGATCGCCTTCCTGTGTGCCGACGAGTCGCGCTGGATCAACGGCGTCAACCTGCCCGTCGATGGTGGATTGGCCTCCACCTACGTTTGAGAACCCAAGCCGCCACCCGAGCGGGTTGCAGCAAAGCCATGCCAAACAATAACAATAATGAGAGCACCCCATGGACAACCTCAAAGACAGCTTTGGTTTCAAGCATTGCGCGCTATTCCTGGCGCTCTGCAGCAGCGGTGTGATGGGCGAGAGGGCCGAGGCCATGCAAATGGACCTGGGTGACTCCGACTGGAAACTGCGCTGGGACAACACCATCAAGTACAGCCAGGCCTGGCGCCTGCACGGACAGGACAGCCGTCTGGTCAACGCGCCGACCGCCAATGGCCTGTACCCCTCGATCCAGAGCCAGGGCGACAAGAACTTCAGTCGCGGCCTGGTCTCCAACCGTCTCGACCTGTTTTCCGAAATGGACCTCAGCCGGAAAAACTACGGGCTGCGGGTCAGCGGCGCGGCCTGGTACGACGATATCTACAACCAGGACACCGACAGCAGCGAGCAACCACATTTTCTCAGCGAAACCCGCGAGCTGCATGGACGCGACGCTGAGATTCTCGATGCCTTCGTGTTCCTGCGCGGAGACCTCGGGGATGACTCCCAAGGCGTGGCGCGTCTTGGACGCCACAGCCTGATCTACGGCGAAAGCCTGTTCTACGGCGGCAACGGCATTGCCAATGCCCAGGGGCCGACCGATGTGGTCAAGTTGCTCAGCGTGCCGGGCACACAGTTCAAGGAGATCCTGCGGCCGGTCAATCAGATTTCCGGGCAGTTGCAGATCAACCCGCAGCTGTCGGTGGGCGCCTACTATCAGTTCGAGTGGGAACGTTCCAACCTGCCCGGCGCCGGGAGCTACCTGAGCGACGCCGACGCCATCGGTTACGGCAGCGGTCCGCTGCGTGAGGTATTCGGCAACGACACGGTGAACGGCGGCGACCTGAAACCGCGCAATTCGGGGCAGGGCGGTATGCAGATCCGCTTCAAGCCGGCCGGCACCGAGCTGGAGCTGGGTTTCTACGCGGCCCAGTATCACGACAAGGCGCCGATCGGCTTGTATGCCTACCTGGACGGTCCGGCGGCTGCGGCCAGCGGACTGCCGATCCTCGGCTCCTATCGCCAGGTCTACGCCGAAGACATCAAGACCGCCGGCGTCAGCTTTTCTACCGCTTACGGTCCGTTCAACTTTGCCGGTGAATCGTCGGTGCGCTGGAACGCGCCGCTGGTGAGCAACCTGCAAGTAGTGACCCCCGGTATGCAGGCCGATGGCGGCGACGATGCGCTGTTCGCCCGAGGCAAGACCGCGCACGTCAATCTGTCGGCGATCTACCTGCTGTCGCCCACCGCTTTCTGGGACGGCGGCTCGGCCCTGGCCGAGCTGGCCTGGAACCGGACCCTGAGCGTGACCGAGAACGCTGCCGCGCTGGATTCCAATACCACCCGGGATGCCACGGCGTTGCGAGTATTGATGGAACCGGCGTACTTCCAGATCGTCGACGGGATCGACCTCACCGTGCCGATCGGCATGGGGATCGTGCTTGATGGACGTTCATCGGCGGTGAACAAATCCGGCTTCGGCAATACCCATTCCGGCGACTGGAGCGTCGGCCTCAAAGCCACCTACCTGCAGCGCTGGGATGTCGGCCTCAATTACGTGAACTTCTTCGGCGCACCCAAGGCTGGGCTGCGCGAGGACGGCAATTTCAGTTACGGCCAGTCGTTGGCCGACCGCGACTTCGTCTCGCTCTATGTGAAAACCTCATTCTAACAAGGTGGATTCGCCATGCAGAACCCAGCATTCCTGAACACCTGCGTCCTCGCCCTTGCCTTGGCCGGCATGAGCCTGGCGCAGGCGGCGGTGTCGCCTGAGCAGGCCGCGCGCTTGAAAACCGATCTGACCCCCTTCGGTGGTGAGCGCGCCGGCAACGCCGATGGCAGCATCCCGGCCTGGCAGGGCGGTTATACCCAGGTCGCGCCCGGCTACAAAGCGGGTGACAAGCGCCCCGATCCATTCGCCGGCGACAAACCGCTGTACTCGATCAAGGCCTCGAACATGACGCAGTACGCCGGCCAACTGGCCGAGGGTACCCAGCTGCTGCTGAAGAAATACCCGGACTATCGCCTGGATGTGTACCCGACTCATCGCTCGGCCGCCGCGCCGCAGTGGGTGTACGACAACACCAGCAAGAATGCCACGCGCGCCGCACTGGACGTGGACAGCGAAAAAGTCTCCAACGCCTATGGCGGCATCCCGTTCCCGATCCCTGAGAACGGTGCGCAGGTGCTGTGGAACTATCGGTTGTCCTGGCAGGGCGGCGACACCATCAGCTCGCCGTTCGATACCTGGCTGATGACCGCCGGTGGCAAGAAAGTCCAGGCGACCCGGGCCCAGTACACCTATCAGTTTCCCTACTACGTCGAAGGCGGGAGCCTGGAAAACTATTCGGGCAAGTACCTGCTGGGCAAGCTGTTCACCGAATTGCCCTCGTCCAAGGCCGGCGAGGGCCTGATGACCCATTGGGACCTGGACCCGGCCAATCGTGCGGCCTGGCAGTACCTGGTCGGTCAGCGCCGGGTTCGTCGTGCACCGAACATTGCCTATGACACACCGGACTTCGTGACCTCCGGCGTCGGCCTGTTCGATGAGGCGTTCATGCTGTTCGGGCCCACTGATCGTTATGACCTCAAGCTGGTGGGCAAAAAAGAACTGATCGTCCCCTACAACAATAACCGCGCCGCGCTGGCCAAGAGCGACGAGCTGGTCAAGGTCGGCTTCCTCAATCCTGACCTGGTGCGCTGGGAGAAACATCGGGTCTGGGTCGTCGAGGCCACGCTCAAGTCTGGCAAGCGCCATGTCGTGCCGCGTCGCACCTACTACGTCGACGAAGACTCCTGGCAGATCCTGATGGCCGACGGTTATGACGCCCAGGGCAAGCTCGGTCGGCAGATGTATTCGCTGACGCTGCTGGCACCGGACCTGCCGGCCCTGACCGCACAAGTCATGTGGGGCAGCTACAACCTCGACACCGGGGCCTACTTCCTCAATTCGTCGAGCAACGACCTGACAGTCCAATACCAGAAGGTCGCGAAGCCTTCAGCGTCCTATTTCACGCCGGATGCCATGGCCAACGAAAACATGCGTTGAACCAGTGGTGGCCGTGACGAGGGAGTTCGGCGCGGCCACTGACGATTTTCCAGGCGGGATGACGATATGAACGTTGAAAAAATCTTCGCGCACCGCGGTCCGCTATGGGCAGTTTGTGCCCTGGTGAGTTGCCTGTGGGCGGGCGTGCCTTGGGTCGCGCAGGCCACGACCTTGGCCGTACTGCAGCAACCGGCGCTGCCAACGGCCAAGGCGCCGCGCGCGGTATTGCTCGGGCTGGCCCGGGCCGGTGAGCGCCTGGTGGCGGTCGGTGAGCGCGGGATCGTGCTGCTTTCCGACGATGCCGGAATGAATTGGCGCCAGGCCAAGGTGCCGGTCAGCGTCAGCCTGACGGCGGTGCAATTTGTCGATGCCGAACAGGGCTGGGCGGTCGGTCATCTGGGCGTGGTACTGCACAGCCGGGACGGCGGCGAAACCTGGGAAAAGCAACTCGATGGCGAGCGTGCGATCGCCCTCGCGATGCAGGTTGCAGAGCGCGATGCCAATGAGCCCGGCGGTGCCAGCCAGTTGACGCAGGCTCGGCATATGCTCGCCGACGGGCCGGATAAACCGCTCCTTGACCTGTATTTCGTTGATCGCCTGCACGGCTACGTCGTGGGGGCGTACAACCAGATCTATCGTACCGACGACGGCGGGCGTAGCTGGCAACCGTGGATGCGTCATGTCGACAACCCGCAGGGCTTGAACCTGTATGGCGTCCGTGGCGTGGGCAAGGACCTGCTGCTGGCGGGAGAGCGCGGCCTGCTGTTGCGTTCGAGCGATGGTGGACAGTCGTTCCACGCCTTGAAGTCACCGTATGAAGGCAGTTTTTTCGGCCTGCTTGGCACCCGCGACGGGGCCTTGATTGCCTACGGTCTGCGTGGCAACGCCTGGTGGTCGGACGATCGAGGCAACAGTTGGCGACGCCTTGAGACCGCTATCGAGTCGACGCTGGCGGCGGCGCTTGAGCTGCGCGACGGCAGCCTGTTGTTGGCCAGCCAGGGCGGTGAGTTTTTATTCAGCCATGACCAAGGCCGCAGCTTTGACAAGCGTCAGAGCCGCAGCGGTGGCACGGTTGCCGCCGTGCAACAGGCGGTCGATGGCAGCCTCGCCAGCGTCGGTTTGAGCGGCGTGGCCGCCGACCAGGATCCGCGAGGCTCCAGTAAACCTTGAAACTTCACGGTGTAGCGCTATCGGGCCACGGCTCGTGCAACAGGAGTCAAACTTGAAAGACGACAGAATCCAAACCGTGATCGGCCGCCAGGAAGACTTCGACCGGGCGTCGGGCAATTTCGCCGAGCGGGCGATTTTCAACCATCGACCGCTGGTAATCCTGCTGTGCCTGCTGGTGACCCTGGTGCTGGGCTGGCAAGCCACGCGCATCGGTATCAATGCCAGTTACGAGAAGACCATTCCCACCGGGCATCCCTACGTCGCCAACTTCCTGGAGAATCGCAGTGAGTTGAGTGGCCTGGGCAATTCGCTGCGCATCGCCGTGGAGGTCAGGCAGGGCAGCATTTTCACCAAGGACTATCTCGATACTCTGGCCAGGCTCAATGATGAGCTCTATCTGCTACCGGGCGTCGACCGCCCCTATATGAAATCGTTATGGACCCCGACCACGCGCTGGACCGCCGTGACGGAGGAGGGGCTCGATGGCGGCACGGTGATCCCTGACGATTATGATGGCTCGGCCAGCAGCATCGAGCAGGTGCGCACCAACGTCGGCCGTTCCGGTGAAGTCGGCCAGTTGATCGCCGGCAACTACAAGTCCAGTGTGATCTTCGTGCCGCTGCTGGAGATCAACCCGCAGACGGGCAAGGCGCTGGACTATGGTGAGTTTTCCCGGCAACTGGAGGCGTTGCGAGACAAGTACCAGACCGACGACCTGCGGATCCATATCACCGGCTTTACCAAGATCGTCGGCGACCTGATCGAGGGAATGACCCAGGTCCTGCTGTTTTTCGTGGTGGCGGTACTGGTGACGGTGATGGTGCTGTTCGGCTACACCCGTTGTGCGCGCAGCACCCTGGTGGTGGTGACCTGTTCGCTGGCCGCCGTGCTTTGGCAACTGGGGCTGCTGGCACTGCTCGGTTACGAGCTGGACCCATACTCGGCACTGGTGCCGTTCCTGGTGTTCGCCATCGGCATGAGCCACGGCGCGCAGAAGATGAACGGCATCATGCAGGACATCGGCCGGGGCACCCACCGGGTGGTTGCCGCGCGTTATACCTTCCGCCGGCTGTTCGCCGCCGGCATCACCGCTCTGCTCTGTGATGCGGTGGGCTTTGCGGTGTTGCTGCTGATCAACATCCGGGTGATCCAGGACCTGGCGGTCACCGCCAGCCTCGGGGTGGCGGTGCTGATCTTCACCAACCTGATCCTCTTGCCGATCCTGCTCAGCTACATCGGCGTCAGCCCGGCAGCGGCGCAACGCAGCCTGAGCGCGGAAACCACCGAACAGCAAGCGCAGATCAAACATCCGCTGTGGCGCGTGCTCGATCTGTTCACCCAGCGGCGCTGGGCCATTGGCGCCATGCTGGCTGGCTTGTTGTTGGCCGCGTCTGGTTTTGCCGTGAGCCTGCACCTGAAGATCGGCGACCTGGACCCCGGCGCTCCGGAACTGCGTGCCGACTCGCGCTACAACCGCGATGCGCTGTTCATGACGCAAAACTATGCGGCCAGCTCGGACATCTTCGTGGTCATGATCAAGACCCCGGAGGATCAGTGCACCCGTTACGCCAGCCTGTCGGCGGTCGACGCGCTGGCCTGGCAACTGGAGCAATTGCCCGGCGTGGAATCGACCACCTCGATGGCGGCGCTGAGCAAGATCGCCACGGCCGGGTATAACGAGGGCAATTTCAAATGGTATGAGCTGATCCCCAACGACGGCGCGCTGGGCGCCGTGCAAACCCGCGCGCCGCGAGAGCTGTTCAACCAGGGCTGCTCAATGCTGTCGCTGTACGTCTACCTGGCCGATCACAAGGCTGATACCTTGAACCGCGTGGTGGAGGCCAGCGAGCAGTTCATCGCCGGGCATCAGCTGCCAGAGGTCAAGTTCATGCTGGCGGCCGGCAGTGCGGGGATTGAAGCGGCGACCAATATCGTCGTGAAGAAATCCATGCGCGAGATGCTCTTCTGGGTCTACGGCGCGGTCAGCCTGTTATGCCTGCTGACGTTCCGCAGCTGGCGCGCCACCCTCTGCGCGATGCTGCCGCTGATGCTCACCTCGATTCTGTGCGAAGCGCTGATGGTGGGGCTGGGCATGGGCGTGAAAGTCGCGACGCTGCCGGTCATCGCTCTGGGCGTGGGCATCGGCGTCGATTACGCGCTCTATGTGCTCAGCGTGATCCTGGCGCGCATGCGTGCCGGCGACACCCTCGCCCAGGCGTACTACCAGGCGCTGTTATTCACCGGCAAAGTGGTGTTGCTGACGGGCATGACATTGGCGGTGGCGGTGTCGACCTGGGCTTTTTCGCCGATCAAGTTCCAGGCCGACATGGGGATTTTGCTGGCCTTCATGTTCCTGGTGAACATGCTTGGCGCCCTGATCCTGCTGCCGGCCCTGGCATGGTGGCTGTTGCCGCGGAAGGTGTTTGAAAAGAAGCCTGAACTGAGCCGGCGGGAGCGCTGGGTGAGGGGCTGAAGCGGCTTGCTGACTTCAGCCTTTCCATGTGGGAGCGGGCTTGCTCGCGAAGGCGGTTCCACAGTCGAGAAATCTATTGGATCTGCTGCCCCTTCGTGGGCAAGCCCGCTCCCACAGAGCTTGCAATAGCCCCGTCAGGATTCCTGCGCCACCGGCTCTGCCGTGCCCAACCGTGGCCCGGCCGAACGGCGGATCACGCTGAGGATGGCCAACGTCGCCACCACCAATCCAGGGGAAGTCGCCAGCAGTACCGCAGTGGTCCCGCCGCCAGCCGCGAGGATCTGGCCGGCGGCCAAAGGCCCGGCCACCGAGCCCAGGCGCCCGATGGCAACGGCTGCACCGACGCCGGTTGCGCGCACCGCCGTAGGGTAGGAGGGCGGCGCCGAGGCATAAAGCACCAATTGCGCCGCCATAACGAACAACCCGGCGGCAAACCCGGCGATGCCCATCGGCATGATGCCCACCGACAAACCGACCCCGGCCAGGGCGCTCAGCAGGCCGGCATAGACAAACAGCACTACCTTGACGGCGTTGAAACGATCCAGCAACAGCCCACCGATCAACGATCCCAGGGCCCCGCCGATGTTGAACAGCATCTGCACCAGGCCGGCCTGGGGTTTGCTGAAACCTTGTTCCACCAGCAAAGAAGGCAGCCAGTTGAGCAACATGTACATCACCGTCAGGGTGAAGAAATAACTCAACCAGAGGCCCAACGTTGTCAGCCCCCGGCCTTCGCCGAACAGCGCCTGACCGGTCGAACCACGGACCTCGCCCGCGACGTGTCGTATCTGCTTGAATGCGCTGGACTCCGGCAGCCACAACAGCATCAACGGCACTACCAGCAAGGGCGCCAGGCCACCGATGAAGAACGTCATCTGCCAGTGCTCGCCAAAGGTCATGGCGACCACTGCCGCCAGCGCGCCACCCAGCGGAACCCCGGCGTACATGACACTGATGGCGGTACCACGGCGTTGTTCGCCCACGGCTTCAGCGCACAGGGCGATGAGGTTGGGCAGGGCGGCGCCCAGTCCCAGGCCGGTCATGAAGCGCACTAGCAGCAGGCTGGAGAATTGCTCGACAAACGCGGTGCCGAGGGAAAACACGCCGAACAGCAGGACAGCGGCAATCAGGATTTTCTTGCGGCCGATGCGATCGGCAATCCAGCCGCCGAAAAACGCACCTGGCAGTAGGCCGATAATTCCCGCGCTGAAGACCCAGCCCATCATCTTCGGGTCCAGGGCGAAGGTCTGTCGCAAGCCGGCAGCGGCGGTGCCGGCCGATTGAAGATCAAAGCCTTCGATCAGCGCGACGATGAAACACAGGGCAATGGTCAACGTCGCACGACGCGGCGGATGGTTCATGGCGAATCCTCTTATTGTTTTTGTCGGGACTGCGGCTCGGAGGGAACCCCGCAGCGCGGGATTAAGATTAACAAAGCTAACTAAAAATTGAATCGCGAGGAGCAAACCCGCGAAATCTTCGGTTTCTCTTGGAAATTCAGCAGTTTGGTATCTATAGGACAAACAGCCGCCATATTGGTTAATCATATTAACGTTCGATTATCGGACATTGCCGATTGACGAAGTACCGGGCCGTTTCCATTCTCTGTCCGCACAGCCCTCCACTCGGGGCTGCCTCGATAGAAAACAACAACAAAAAGCGGACATCGAACATGCCAGATATCATCCGGGACGCCCAGGCGGCGATCCCTGTTTCACCGCTCATTCACTGGTTGGCCGGAACCGGGCTGAGTCTTCTTTGCAGCGTGGCGTTGGCCGAAGGTTTCATCGACGACAGCCACGGCACGTTGACCCTGCGAAATTACTACATGGATCGCGATTACAAGGACGACGGCGCCAAGACTGCGGCCCGGGAGTGGGCCCAAGGCGTGTTCATGAACGTCGAGTCGGGCTTTACCCCCGGTACGCTCGGATTTGGCCTGGATGTACGGGGGCTGCTGGGCATCAAGCTCGACTCCTCGCCGGACCGCAGCGGCACTGAACTGTTGCCGGTGTCGAGCAGCGACAAGCGCGCGGCGGATGAATACTCGCGGCTGGGCGTGACCGGCAAGTTGCGTTTCGGGCAAACCACGGTAAAGACCGGCGATGTCTCGATTTTCCTGCCGTTTGCCTTCGCCAGTCCGTCGCGGCTATTGCCGCAGACCTTCCGCGGGACAACCCTGAGCTCCAAGGACATCGACGGATTGATGCTGAACACCGGTTACATCGATCGCATCGCCCGGCGCGATTCCACCGATTACCAGCCGATGAGCATCGCCTCGCCCAATCGTCGTTTCAACGGCGCGGCGACCTCGTCTCACATGGCGTACGTGGGAGGCGATTATCAGGTCAACAAGGATCTCGGCCTGCGCATCTACCACGCCGAAGTTGCCGATCTGTACCAGCAGAATACCTTCGCCTTGCTGCATAACCTGCCATTGGGTGATGGAGTGCTGACCACCGATCTACGGAGTTTTTTCAGCAGCGAGGAGGGCGCCGCCAAGGCGGGCAAGGTGGATAACCGCAACGTCTCGGCGCTGGTCGGTTATCGCCTGGGCGGGCATCGCGTCAGCCTGGGCTACATGCATTCGAGCGGCGATACGGCAACACCGTACGTGTCGGGCACCGAGCTGATGGGCTTGAGTGAAATGACCATGAGTTCGGACTTTCTCAATGCCAAGGAGCGCACCTGGCAAGCGATCCACGATTATGACTTCGCCGCCGTTGGCGTGCCTGGCTTGCGGACCCGGTTGCGTTACGTGCGTGGCGACCATATCGAGCTGGCGGCCCTCAATGCCGAGGATCGCAAGGAGCGTGAGTTCCAGATGGAGTTGGGTTATGTGATCCAGAGCGGCCCGCTGAAAAACGTCGGCCTGCTGGCGCGCAAGTCGATCTACCGAAACGACTTCCCGGGAACGGCGGCGTTTCGCGATGAAAACCAGACCCGGTTCCTGGTGACGTACAGCGTGCCGATCTGGTGAAGCCAGTGAGGCCGTCATTGACGAGCTTTCGTGGCGAGGGAGCTTGCTCCCGCTGGGCTGCGCAGCAGCCCCAAGCTATTGGCCGCGACGCTTCAGGCAAACCGCGTCTACTGTGTTGGGGTCGCTGCGCAACCCAGCGGGAGCAAGCTCCCTCGCCACAGGGAGGAGCGAGGTTCCTTACTGATAAACCTTTTTCAGCAACCGCAGCAGTTCCTCGCGTTCGGCACCATTGAGGGCGGCGGTGGAGTCCAGGTCGCTCTGGGCGGCGATCTGCTTGAGCTCCTTGAGCAGGGTTTCGCCGGTCTTGCTCAGGAAAATCCCGTAGGAGCGCTTGTCCGGCTTGCAGCGCACCCGTACGGCCAGGGCGCGGCTTTCCAGTTTGTTCAACAAGGGCACCACTTGCGGTGGCTCGATGGCCAGCGCCTTGGCGAGATCGGCCTGCATCAGGCCGGGGTTCTGGTCGATGATCGCCAGGGCCGAGAACTGGGCCGGTCGCAAGTCGTGGACCGCGAGACGGCTGATCAGGTTCTGGAACAGTTTCAACTGCGCGCGACGCAAGGCGTAACCGATCAGGTCATCCAGCGCGGAATCCAGCGGCGCCTGCGTGTCGGTACCGTCGGCCAGGGGCGCGGCGGCGGCTTCGGCAAGCTTGGAAGACTTGGCCATCGAAAGGTGCATCCTCAAGGTCAGTGATTAACAAGGCTATCCAGTTTGCCGGGGTTGCCGCGCGGTGGCTACGGTCGCTGGTATTTTTTGTTCTCCGGCGTTGCATCCAGGCCGCCAGGAAAATACAGATAAATCGATTAATAGTTAATTGACATAACTAATATTCAAGGTTAGTTTTTCTCCATCTTCAGCCAAGAACAAGAGAGCACGCGCCATGAGCAACTACGAAGGTCGCTGGACAACGGTCAAGGTCGACATCGAGGAAGGCATCGCCTGGGTGACCCTCAATCGCCCGGAAAAACGCAACGCCATGAGCCCGACCCTCAACCGCGAGATGATCGATGTGCTGGAGACCCTGGAACAGGATCCCGCCGCTGGCGTGCTGGTGCTGACCGGTGCGGGGGAGGCCTGGACCGCCGGCATGGACCTCAAGGAATATTTCCGCGAAGTGGATGCCGGGCCGGAAATCCTCCAGGAAAAAATCCGTCGCGAAGCCTCGCAATGGCAATGGAAACTGCTGCGCATGTACGCCAAGCCGACCATTGCCATGGTCAACGGCTGGTGCTTCGGCGGCGGCTTCAGCCCGCTGGTGGCGTGCGACCTGGCGATCTGCGCCGACGAAGCCACCTTCGGCCTTTCGGAAATCAACTGGGGCATCCCGCCCGGCAACCTCGTGAGCAAAGCCATGGCCGATACCGTGGGTCATCGCCAATCCCTGTACTACATCATGACCGGCAAGACCTTCGGCGGGAAAAAAGCCGCCGAGATGGGCCTGGTCAATGAAAGCGTACCTCTCGCGCAACTGCGTGAAGTCACCGTGGAGCTGGCGCGCAACCTGCTGGAGAAAAACCCGGTGGTGCTGCGCGCGGCCAAGCATGGTTTCAAGCGTTGCCGCGAGCTGACCTGGGAGCAGAACGAGGACTACCTCTACGCCAAGCTGGACCAGTCGCGCCTGCTCGACACCGAGGGCGGCCGCGAGCAGGGCATGAAGCAGTTCCTGGACGACAAGAGCATCAAGCCGGGCCTGCAAACCTACAAACGCTGAGACGACAGCGCGGCGGGCGCCATCGTGGGCCCGCAGGTTGTTCGTCCAAGGCCCTCGGCGCTACTGTGAACGTGTTCCCGATAAAGACAATAAAGAGGAATCACCATGCTGGACGTGCCCCTGTTGATTGGCGGCCAGTCGTGCCCGGCCCGCGATGGCCGGACCTTCGAGCGCTGCAACCCGGTGACCGGTGAAGTGGTGTCCCGTGTGGCCGCCGCCACGCTGGAAGATGCCGACGCCGCCGTGGCCGCCGCCCACGCTGCCTTCCCGGCCTGGGCCGCGCTGGCGCCCAACGAGCGTCGCACCCGCCTGTTGCGTGCGGCCGAGCAGTTGCAGGCGCGCAGTGGCGAATTCATTGCCGCCGCTGGCGAAACCGGCGCCATGGCCAACTGGTACGGCTTCAATGTGCATCTGGCGGCAAACATGCTGCGCGAAGCCGCCTCCATGACCACGCAAATCAATGGCGAAGTCATCCCTTCGGACGTGCCCGGCAGTTTCGCCATGGCCTTGCGTCAGCCCTGTGGCGTGGTGTTGGGCATCGCGCCGTGGAACGCCCCGGTCATTCTCGCCACCCGCGCAATCGCCATGCCCCTGGCGTGTGGCAACACTGTGGTGCTCAAGGCCTCGGAAGTCAGCCCGGCCGTGCACCGCCTGATCGGCCAGGTGCTGCAGGACGCCGGCCTGGGCGATGGTGTGGTCAATGTCATCTGCAATGCGCCCACGGATGCGCCGGCCATTGTCGAGCGCCTGATCGCCAACCCGGCGGTACGGCGGGTCAACTTCACGGGCTCGACCCACGTCGGCCGCATCGTCGGCGAACTGTCGGCGCGTCATCTCAAGCCGGCATTGCTGGAGCTGGGCGGCAAGGCACCGCTGCTGGTGCTCGATGACGCCGATCTTGACGCAGCGGTGGAGGCGGCGGCGTTTGGGGCCTACTTCAACCAGGGCCAGATCTGCATGTCCACCGAGCGCCTGATCGTAGACGCGAGCGTGGCCGATGCCTTTGTCGCCCGACTGACCGCGAAGATCGCGACCCTGCGCGCCGGCGATCCTGCCGCGGGTGATTCGGTGCTGGGCTCGCTGGTGGATGCCAGTGCCGGACTGCGCATCAAAGGCCTGATCGACGATGCCCTGGCCAAAGGCGCCAGATTAGTCGCCGGCGGCCAACTGGACGGCAGCATCCTTCAGCCTACCTTGCTCGACGGCGTCACCCCGGACATGCGCCTGTACCGCGAAGAGTCCTTCGGACCGGTGGCGGTGTTGCTGCGCGGCGACGGTGACGAAGCGTTGCTGCGCCTGGCCAACGATTCCGAGTTCGGCCTGTCGGCGGCGATCTTCAGCCGCGATACCAGTCGCGCCCTGGCGCTGGCCCAACGAATCGAATCCGGAATCTGCCACATCAATGGCCCGACCGTGCACGACGAGGCGCAAATGCCCTTCGGCGGGGTCAAGTCCAGCGGCTACGGCAGCTTTGGCGGCAAGGCCGCCATCGAGCATTTCACCCAGTTGCGCTGGGTGACGATGCAGAACGGCCCACGGCACTACCCGATCTGAAAATCCGTCGCATCGCCGGCGATGGGCCGCCCGAGCCATCGTCCGATGCAGGCCAGACATGACAATCACAAGGCCGCAGCCAGACGCTGCCACGCTCCGCTCGCGTCAAGCGACCCGAGTGTGCCTTGATGGAGGAGATGCACCGTGAGTTCCGAGTTCAGATCATCCTCCCGGCCCGAACCTGCGCGCTATCGCCAGGTGTCGATCGGGCATCCAGCCGTTGAAGTGAAGGAAGAGCAGGGCATCCTGCACATGCGCTCTCTGGAGCCCTTGGCGCCGTTGCCGTCGCGCCTGCTCGATCGCCTGGTGCACTGGGCCCGGGTGCGACCGGACCAGACGTTCATTGCCGCTCGCGAAAACCAAGGCGATTGGCGTCACGTCAGCTATGCCGAAATGCTCGCCAGCGTACGGGCCATTGCCCAAGGCCTGCTTCGTTATGGCCTGTCGGCCGAAAAACCCCTGGCGCTGCTCTCGGGTAACGACATCGAGCACTTGCAAATGGCCTTGGGCGCGATGTACGCCGGGATTCCCTATTGCCCGGTGTCGCCGGCCTATTCGTTGCTGTCCCAGGATTTCGCCAAGCTGCGGCACGTCTGCGACCTGTTGCGGCCGGGGCTGGTATTTGTCAGCGAGGCCGCGCCGTTCGAGCGCGCGATCAATGCGGTATTGCCTATGGATATCCCCCTGGTCAGCGTGCGCGGAGAAATACCCGGCCGCGCCAGGACAAGCTTCGCCAGCCTGCTGGCGCAGCCGGGCGGCAGCGAGGCCGAGCGGGCTTTCACCGCCACCGGCCCGGACAGCATCGCCAAGTTCCTGTTCACCTCCGGCTCCACCAAGCTGCCGAAGGCGGTGATCACCACCCAACGCATGCTTTGCGCCAACCAGCAGATGCTCTTGCAGACCTTCCCGGTGTTTGGCGAGGAACCACCGGTGCTGGTGGATTGGCTGCCCTGGAACCATACGTTTGGTGGCAGCCATAACGTCGGTATCGTGCTGTACAACGGCGGCACCTTCTATCTGGACGATGGCAAGCCCACCGTCCAGGGCTTCGCCGAAACCCTGCGCAATCTCAAGGAAATTTCCCCAACCGCTTACCTGACCGTGCCCAAGGGCTGGGAGGAATTGGTCAGCGCGCTGGAACAGGACGTCGAGTTGCGCGAGCGCTTCTTCAAGCGCATCAGCCTGTTCTTCTTCGCTGCGGCGGGGCTTTCGCAGAGCACCTGGGATCGCCTCGACAAGGTGGCCGAGCAGCATTGCGGCGAGCGCATCCGCATGATGGCCGGCCTAGGCATGACCGAAGCGTCGCCGTCCTGCACCTTCACCACCGGGCCGCTGTCCATGGCCGGCTACATCGGCTTGCCGGCGCCAGGTTGCGAAGTGCGGATGGTGCCGGTGGACGGCAAGTTCGAAGGGCGCTTTCGCGGGCCGCACATCATGCCCGGCTACTGGCGTTCGCCGCAGCAGACCGCCGAGGTGTTCGACGAGGCCGGTTTCTATTGTTCGGGCGACGCCATCAAGCTGGCCGATCCCGCCAACCCGCAGTTGGGGCTGATGTTCGACGGGCGCATCGCCGAAGACTTCAAATTGTCCTCCGGCGTGTTCGTCAGCGTCGGGCCGTTGCGCAACCGCGCGGTGCTGGAGGGCACGCCGTACGTCCAGGACCTGGTGGTGACGGCGCCGGACCGCCCGCACCTGGGCGCGCTGGTATTCCCGCGCCTGCATGACTGCCGGCGCCTCTCGGGCCTGGCGCAGGACGCCAGCGACGCCGAGGTCCTGGCCAGCCCGCCGGTGCGCCAGTGGTTTGCCGACTGGTTGCAGCGCCTGAACCGCGAAGCCAACGGCAACGCCAGTCGTGTTGAGTGGATCGCACTGCTCGACGAACCCGCTTCCATCGACCGTGGCGAAATCACTGACAAGGGCTCGATCAACCAGCGCGCCGTGTTGCAATGGCGCGCGGCGAAGGTCGAGGCGCTGTATCGGGGAGAAGACCCAACGGTCCTGCGCGCCGGGTCGACCTGTTAAGGAACCCAGATTGTGGGAGCGGGCTTGCTCGCGAATGCGTTCTGTCAGCTGAAAATTCATGACTGACACTCTGCTTTCGCGAGCAAGCCCGCTCCCACATGTTGCTCACGGCGTGTTCCTCTCTGCCGTCGTGACACACCGCCCCAAGCCTTCTACTATGGCGGCTCTCTCTCTTCTGGAAATCCCTTGGATGAGCAAGCCCGGCCAAACGGTGCTGGTTGCGTTGCGTCGGATGATCGCCTCCGGCGAGCTGGCGGCCGGCGAGCGGCTGATGGAAATTCCCACGGCGCAGCTGTTCGGTGTCTCGCGGATGCCGGTGCGCATGGCGTTTCGCACCCTGGAGCAGGAAGGGCTGCTGGTGCGTTTTGGCGGGCGGGGTTTCCAGGTGCGCTCGGTCAGCGCCGAGGAGATTGCCGGCGCGGTGGAAGTGCGTGGGGTGCTGGAGGGCCTGGCCGCCCGGCAAACCGCCGAACGCGGCTTGTCCGAGGAGGCTCGCCGGGCGCTTGAGCAGTGCCTGGTCGATGGCGATGAACTGTTCGCCAAAGGTTATGTGACCGAAGAGGACCTGGAGGTCTATCACGACCTCAACATGCGTTTTCACCAGGTAATCGTCGAGGGCAGCCACAACCCGGCCATCGCCGACGCCCTGGCGCGCAACGATCACCTGCCGTTCGCCTCGGTCACGGCCCTGGCGGTCGATCGCCAGAACATGGCCGGCGAATACCGCCGCTTCAACTATGCCCACATGCAGCATCATTCGGTGTTCGATGCGCTGGTCAATCGCCAGGGCGCCCGGGCCGAGGCGATCATGCGCGAGCACGCCAACGCGACCCTGCGCTACGCCGAGGTGTTTGGCTCGACGCTGGCGGATGAGCGGATGAAGGTGATCCTCCGATCGGACTGAGCACTTGTGGGAGCGAGCCTGTGTGGGAGCGGGCTTGCTCGCGAAGGCTGTGTATCAGTCGATATTTATGTTGCCTGAGCTACCGTTTTCGCGAGCAAGCCCGCTCCCACAAGGTGGACTACCCTCATGCAGTTGGACACCAATCTGACTCTGGGGTCAGTCCACGGAACGGTGCGCCCGATGTTAAAGATCCAGCACCAACAACGGCGTCCTCGACCTCGAACAGCACGGCGTGAACTGGTCGTTACAGGCTTGCTCGGCTTCGGTCAGGAACATGTCCCGATGGTCCGGCACGCCTTCCAGCACGCGGGTCAGGCAGGTGCCGCAGACGCCTTGCTCGCAGGAAATCGGAACCTCGATGCCATGGCTTTCCAACACCTGGACCACGCTGCGGTCCGCCGGCACCTCGAAAACCTGACCGCTGCTGGCAAGCTTCACCGAGAAGCGGCCATCGCCTGTGGTGTCGATCGGCGCCGCGGCGAAGTATTCCCGGTGCAGATTGGGTTCCCGCCAGCCCTGGGCCTTGGCGGTGTCGAGGATGTGCTGCATGAACCCGCCGGGACCACAGACATACAGGTGCAGGTCGGCGCTGGGCGAAGCCAGTATCCGAACGGCATCCAGTGCCGTGGCGGGTTCTTCATCGAAATGCAGGAATACCCGGTCGGCGTAAGGCGACTGCTCCAGGCGTTCGACAAAAGCGGCGCGGTCCCGGGACCGGGCACAGTAGTGCAATGCGAACGCAGCGCCGCTCTGGGCCAGGTGCTCGGCCATGCACAGGATTGGCGTGATGCCGATGCCGCCGGCGAACAGCAGGCTGCCCTGGGCCGCAGGGGCCAGGGCAAACAGGTTGCGCGGTTCGCTGATCAGCAGCCGTGCGCCCGGCTGGATCTGTTCATGCAGGCTGCGTGAGCCACCTCGTGACGAGGGATCCCTGAGCACGCCGATGAGGTAGCGATGCCGTTCTTCCGGGTGATTGCACAGCGAGTACTGGCGAACCAGCCCATCGGGCAAATGCACGTCGATATGGGCGCCGGCGGTAAACGCCGGCAGTGGCTGACCGTCGATGCTGGTCAGCTCGTAGCTGCAGATGTCCGGGGTTTCAATAGTGCGTGCCGCGACCTGGACTTCGATCATGGCCGTTGCTCCGCGTGTTGCGGCTGCCGGGTACTGGCGATCAGGGCGGCCTGTTGCTCACGCTCGCGGGCGATCCAGCGTTCCAGTACCCGACGCGACTGCACGCCGCCGGCATCGATGTTGAGCTTGAGCAGATTGCGTTGCGGATGGTCCAGCAGGTTGCGCTGCTGGCGTTCGAGCATCTCCAGGTCTTCGCTGAAGATCTTGCCCTGGCCCTCGCGAATACTCGCGGTCAGCGCTTCGTCCTGAGGCTGGAAGTGGCGGGCCATGCCCCAGAAGTACCAGATGGAGGTCTCGGTTTCCGGCGTGATGAAATCAACGACGATGCTCGACGCCTTGTATTGCGGCGCGGCGTGATAGCCACCGTGGCCGGCATGGGCCACGCCGACTTCGATCATTACGTGGCTGGGCGGGGTGAATCGGCAGATCTGCCAGCGATCCACCGGCACGTCGTCGGCCAGGTTGTTGCCGCGCAGCGCCATGCGCCAGAAGGGCGGAGCCATGATGTTTTCCATGTGGCGGGCGGTGACTACCTCGTCGCCTTCGACCGTGGTCACTGGCGGTGCCTCGTCGATTTCCTTCTGGCCGATGCTCGAGGCATGCACGTAGGTTTCGTGGGTCAAATCCATCAGGTTGTCGATCATCAGGCGATAGTCGCAGTGGATATGGAAGAGGCCGCCGCCATACGCCCATTCCTGGTTCTCCGCCCATTCCAGAGGGTGGATCAGCGAGGGGTCGGCCAATGCCTGTTCACCCGGCCAGACCCAGATAAACCCGTAGCGCTCCTGCACGGCAAAGGTCTTGTTGCAAGGAAATCCCCGAACCCGTTGCCCGGGCATCTCGATAGTCTTGCCGTCGTCCCCCATGACCAGCCCATGGTAGCCACACACCAGGTTGCCATTCTCGACATAACCGAGCGAGAGCGGTGCGCCTCGATGGGGACAGAAGTCCTCGACGGCCGCGACTTTGCCGGCTTGCCCGCGGTAGAAAACCATTTTCTCGCCACAGATCTGCCGACCCAGCGGCTTGTCGGCAATCTCGTCCGGGGTGCAGGCAACGTACCAGGCGTTCTTGGGGTACATGAGAGGGATCTCCAGGCTGGTTTGTTTTTATCTGTGGATCCATTAACTCTCTTAACTAATTTGCTTGTCAACGGTTTTGGTGGTTGCGCAGATGATCGGTGTTTCTCAATGGATCCATTGATCGCTTTAAAACCGATAAGTCGCCGGCACTTGCGCCTCGATGAATCGCTGCATGTGTTCGAGGAAGCGCGCCTGCAGTTTCGACAGCGGTCCATGGATCGGCAGCAGCATGCTGAAGTCCATTTCAATTGCCGGTTCGAAGGCACGGAAGACGATGCCGTTGCCGCGGTATTCAACGGCACTGATGGCGTCCACCAGGGCGACGCCCAGGCCTTGCTCAACAAAAGTGCACATCGGTTGGGACAATTGGGTTTCCAGGCGCAGCTCACGCTCGACGCCGTGAGCGGCGAAAATCGCGTCGATGTGTTGCCGGGAGCCGATGGATTGCGGATAGGAAATGAACCGTTCGCCCTGCAGGTCTTCCGGCTTGATGGACGCGCGATCCTGTAGCCGATGGCCGGCGGGCAGGGCGCAGAGCATGCGCGTAGCCAGCAACTTTTCAGCGCGGGGACTCGGGTAGGTATTGGGCAGGACGATCAGGCCCAGGTCACAGCGCTGGCCTACCACCAGGTCGACGACTTCCCGCGAGGAATGCACTACCAGCGAGATCTGCACCTGCTCATGCTCGGCCATGAACGCGGCAATCGCCCGCGGCAGGAACGACAAGCCCATGGCCGGCGCGCAGGCAATGTGCAGTGAACCGCGCTTGAGGTTGCGGATGTCCTGGGCCGTGCGCGCGATCCGCTCCACCCCCAGCAGCGAGCGCTGCACCTCCTGATACAGCGTCATGGCCTCGGCGGTCGGTTGCAGCCGCCCCTTGATACGGTCGAACAGGCTGAAGCCGATGTCTTCTTCCAGGCTGGCAATCAGCCGGGTCGCGGCGGGTTGCGAGATGTGCAGCATTTCGGCGGCGCGGGTCACCGTCTGGCCGAGGATCACCGCGCGAAACGCTTCCAGCTGGCGGAGGTTCATAAGGATGCTCACCCATAACAAAAAGACATGAGCTATCAAAAATAAAGCATTTTTAATGAGCGTGGCAGCATCCTAGGATCGATCGCATGAACTCGCCCGGCCATGAATCGGCACTTCGCCGTACTTCAAGGCCTTTGGAACAGCGATAAAGCAGTCATGCAAAAAACTGATGTGATCATCGTAGGCGGCGGCCTGGTGGGTATGTCCATTGCCTATGGCCTGGCCCTGCTCGGGCGCCAAGTGAGCGTGCTCGACGAGGGCGACGACGCGATTCGCGCCGCCCGTGGCAACTTCGGTTTGCTCTGGGTCCAGGGCAAGGGCTACGGAATGAGCCCGTATGCACAATGGACCCGTGATTCGGTGGCGCTGTGGCCGCGCTTCGCCGAAGCGCTGCAAGCCGACACGGGTATCGATATCCATCTGCGCCAGCAGGGCGGTTTCCAGTTGTGCCTGAGCGAAGCGGAAATGGCCGAGGAAGCCGCGCGCCTGGCGTGGCTGCGCGAGGCCCTCGACGGTGATTATCCCTATGAGCTGCTGGACAGAGCACAACTGCGCGGCCGTCTGCCGGGTATCGGCCCCGACGTGGTGGGCGGCTGTTTCTCGCCCATGGATGGTCACGTCAACCCGCTCAAGCTGTTGCGTTCGCTGCATGCGGCCTGCAAAGCGCGTGGCGTGACGTTGATCAATGGTCACCGCGTCGAGGCCATCGAACCGCACGCCACGGGTTTGCAACTGCGCGCCGCAGATCAGCGCTGGTCTGCCGCTCAGGTTGTCCTGGCCGCGGGCCTGGGCAATCGGGGATTGGGCGAAAGGGTCGGATTGGACGTGCCCGTGCAACCCAATCGCGGGCAGATCCTGGTGACCGAACGACTCAAGCCGTTTCTCCATTACCCCACGACGTATGTGCGCCAGACCGACGAGGGCACCGTGCAACTGGGCGATTCCCATGAGTCGGCCGGCTTCGACGACAGCACCGGCAGCCAGGTCATGGCCGCGATCGCCCGACGCGCCGTGCAGTGTTTCCCACTGCTGGGTGACGTACGCCTGGTGCGGGCCTGGGGCGCGTTGCGGGTGATGAGCGCCGACGGGTTTCCGATTTACGAAATGCCCCAGGGCTGCCCGGGCCTGGCGGTCGTCAGTTGCCACAGCGGCGTGACCTTGGCCGCTGTTCACGCCCTGCGCCTGGCCCCGTGGATTGCCGGCGAGTTCGATGACCCAGCCGTCAAGCCATTCGGCCTGCAGCGCTTCAATTCGCCAACCGAGGTGCGTCATGTCGGCTGAAAGCCTGTTCCGGCCTTTGGCCGTCTCGCAGAACCAGGTACTGATCGAGTTCGACGGCAAGCCCTTGAGCGTGCCGGGTAATGTCTGCCTTGCGGCGGCGCTGCTCGCCAGCGGAGTCCGGCATACCCGTGAAAGCGCTGTCAGCGGCAGGCCCGCTGCGCCGTACTGCCTGATGGGCGTGTGCTTCGAATGCCTGGTGCAAGTGGACGGCCAGGCCAACGTCCAGTCGTGCCTGGTGGCGGTGCGCCCGGGCATGCGTGTGCAACGCCAACGCGGCGCCGTCAGCCTGGCGCCGAACGAGGAGGGGACCGATGAGTAACGCCGTGATCGACTTGATCATCATCGGCGCCGGACCGGCCGGCATGAGCGCCGCCATCGAGGCCAGGGACCATGGATTGTCGGTCGTGGTGCTGGATGAGCAGGGCAGTCCTGGCGGGCAGATTTATCGCCAAGTGCTTCAAGCCGATGCCCGCAGCCGCGCGGTGCTGGGCGAAGACTACAGCGCCGGTGCGCAGCTGGCGGCGGATTTTCTCCAATGCGGGGCTCGTTACCTGCCCAACGCGGCGATCTGGCAAGTCACCCCCCAGCGTGAGGTGCACTACCTGATCGACGGCTGCGCAGAGGTTTTGCGCGGGCGCAATCTGCTGATCGCCACGGGCGCCTTCGAACGGCCGATGCCGATTCCCGGCTGGACCTTGCCTGGGGTCATGACGGCCGGTGCGGGGCAGATCCTGCTCAAGAGCGCGACGCTGGTACCGGCTGGGCCGGTGGTCCTGGCGGGTTGCGGTCCGCTGTTGTACCTGCTGGCGGCGCAGTACCTGCGCGCCGGCATTGCCGTCGAGGCGCTGGTCGATACCAGCCATCGTCGCGAGCTGCTGCGGGCCTGGCGACTGATTCCCGGTGCGTTGCGCGGCTGGCGCGACTTGTTCAAGGGCGTGGGGCTGCTGGCCGAGTTGAAGCGTGGCGGCATCCGCCATTATCGCGGTGCCGGCAACCTGCGTGTCGAGGGTGAGGATTGCGCCAGTGCACTGAGCTTCGAGAGTAAAGGGCGCCACTTCCAAGTGCCCGCCGGATTGATTTTATTGCACCAGGGTGTGGTGCCGCACACGCAGATCAGTTGGTCGTTGCGCCTGGAGCATGACTGGAGCGAGGCGCAACTGTGCTGGATTCCACGGCGCGATGGCTTTGGCCAAACCAGTGCGCCGGGCATTTTCATCGCCGGTGACGGCGCTGCCATTGGCGGCGCGCAGGTGGCGCGCCTGGAAGGGCGACTCGCTGCGATGGCGATTGCCGGTGTTTCTTGTGGAGCACGCGGCCTCGAGAAAGGCCTGCGTCGTGCTCGTGCTGCCCGGCCCTTGATCGATGCGTTGTATCGCCCCCCGGCAGAAAGTTGCGTCCCACCCGACGACGTTATCGTGTGTCGCTGCGAAGAAGTCACGGCTGGCGCTATCCGCCGCTACGTCGACCTCGGTTGCCTGGGTCCCAACCAGACCAAAGCCTTCAGCCGTTGCGGCATGGGCCCGTGCCAAGGGCGCCAATGCGGCTTGAGCGTCACCCAGATCATCGCCGCCCAGCGCCGCGTGTCGCCCGCTGAAGTCGGTTACTACCGCATCCGTCCCCCCCTCAAACCCATCACGCTGGCCCAACTGGCCGGCGAACGTCACTGCGTCGAGGAACCGTCATGACTATTCAACGTATCGAAAGCAACCCGCGCCTGAGCCGTAGCGTCGTGCACAACGGCGTGGCCTGGCTCAGCGGCATTGTCGCCGCCGATTGCAACCAGGACATCCAGGGCCAGACCCGCCAGGTGCTGCAGCGGATCGACGAATTGCTCGCCGCGTCGGGCAGCGACAAGCGCCGCCTGCTCAGCGTGCAGATCTGGATGAAAGACATGGGCCGCGATTTCGCTGCGATGAACGCAATCTGGAGCGACTGGGTCGACGCCGCGCATACCCCGGCGCGAGCCACCGCGCAGGTGGCGTTCGATGACCCGCAGATCCTGCTGGAACTGATCGTGACCGCGGCAGTGTAGGACCGCCGGACACCGCTGTGCCGCTTTCGGGCAAGACCACCGCCAGAGTGGTCGCCCGCGCTTGTTCAGATTGCTGCTGCCATAACGGACGACTTCCCGTGGAGCGTTCGAAATCAATAACATCGCATCCGGAGCTAATCAATGAACGTTAAACGCATTGCACTCAAGCTGGGCTTTGTCTCGCTGCTGGCATTCGGCGCCAATCTGCACGCCGCCGAGACCTCGCTGCGCATCGGCATCGAGGCGGCATACCCACCCTTCGCCTCGAAAACACCGGACAATGCCATCCTCGGCTTCGACTATGACATCGGCCAGGCGCTTTGCGCCGAGATGAAGGTTCGTTGCGTGTGGCAGGAGCAGGAGTTCGACGGCTTGATCCCGGCACTCAAGGTGAAAAAAGTCGACGCGGTGATTTCCTCCATGTCGATCACCCCGGAGCGGATGAAGTCGGTGGACTTCACAGACCGTTATTATCGGATTCCGGCGCGGCTGGTGTTTCGCAAGGGCAGTGGCATCCAGGATATTCCCGCGCAGCTCAAAGGCAAGCGGATCGGCGTGCAACGGGCGACCAACTTCGATCGTTACGTCACCGACAAATTTGCCCCGGCCGGGGCCGAAGTGATCCGTTATGGCTCGCAAAACGAAGTCTTCCTCGACCTGTTGGGCGGACGCCTGGACGCGACGATGGCCAGTTCGGTGGCCATCGACGAAAGCCTGCTCAAGCGCCCTGAAGGCAAGAATTTCGAATTTGTTGGCCCAAACTTCGTCGAAGAACAATACTTCGGCACGGGCATTGGAATCGCCGTGCGCAAGAATGATCCGCTGGCGGGCCGTTTCAACCAGGCGCTGGCGACCCTTCGCGCCAACGGCACCTACGAGCGGATTCGCCAGAAGTACTTCGATTTTGATATCTATGGCGAATGACCGTCGCCGTGTCCATCGCCCGCAGCGTCGGCTGACGGGCCTCACGCTGCACAGCATGGAGTGATTCATGAAAACCAAAGCGGTACTCACCGAACAGGACGTTGCCCAGTTGCTGGTAGCAGCCAAAGAGCTGGCCCACCAGCGTCAATGGGCCGTATCGGTCTGCGTGGTCGACGATGGCGGGCATCCCTTGGGGCTGTTGCGCCTGGACGGGGCCTCGCCATTGTCGGCCTACATCGCCACCGAAAAAGCCCGCACCGCCGCCATGGGCCGGCGGGACAGCAAGGTTTTTGAAGACATGATCAATGGTGGCCGCATCGCCTTCCTCAGTGCGCCGCACTTGCAAGGCATGCTTGAGGGGGGCGTGGCGATCCGTCACGACGGTCAGTGCATCGGTGCTATCGGCGTGTCCGGGGTCAAGGCCGAGGAAGATGCGGAGCTGGCGCGATTGGCGGTGGAGACGGTGTTGCCGGTGATCACGCCGGATGCCTGAGGGCCTGTGGGAGCCTGTGGAGCTTTTGTGGGAGCGGGCTTGCTCGCGAAAGCGGTATGTCAGCCAGCTCATATATGGACTGATACACCGTCTTCGCGAGCAAGCCCGCTCCCACCCAAGCTGCACAAATCTTCCAGACACTCATGACATCAGCCGATAATCTGACAGAGCACGTTCACTAAACGGATTAGCCCATGACAGCGCGCAACTGGATCGATCTCAAGCAGGACGCCACGTCCGGCATCGAGACCGTGCGCGCGCATTTCGAGGGGCACGCCTACGATCCGCACTGGCACGATGCCTATCTGGTGGGCGTGACGGAGCAGGGCGTGCAACAGTTCCATTGCCGTCGGCAGCAGCACAACAGCACGCCGGGCAAGGTGTTCCTGCTTGAACCGGGAGAGTTGCATGACGGTAACGCGCCGCACGAAAACGGGTTTACCTATCGCACCCTGTACCTGGAGCCGCAATGGCTGGAGCGCGAACTGCGCTCGTTGTTCGAGGATGCGCCAGACAACGCGCAACTGGGCTTTGCCGTCACGCTGAACGATGACGCGCGGCTGGCAAGGGCTACCGCCGCGGCTTTCCAGAGCCTGCACGAACAGGACATGCTGATCGTCCGCCAGACCGCCCTCGACACGCTGCTGTCGAACCTCACTCAACACCTGCATTGGCGAACACGGATCAATCCCGACCCGCGTCTGCCACTGGTCGCCCAGCAGGCCCGGGATTATTTGCACGGCCACCTGAGCGAGGACATCAGTCTGGACGATTTGGCGCGCGTCACCGGCGTGGATCGTTTTCGCCTGAGTCGTGCGTTCAAGGCGGCCTTCGGCCTGGCGCCCCACGCGTATCTGATCCAGCTGCGCCTGGCCCGCGCGCGGCGGTTGCTGGCCCGTGGCGAAAGCGCCGTGGTGGTGGCCGCCATGCTCGGCTTTGCCGACCAGAGTCACCTCGGCCGCTGGTTCCAGCGCGCCTATCGAATGAGCCCGGCGGACTACCGCAAGCGCTGCTCAATTGTTCCAGACTGAGCCCGGCTGCAACGGGATGATCAAGTCCACGATCATTCATCGAGAAGTTGCGCCATGGATCAGTTGTTGCCGTTTGCCTTGTTTGCGTTTGTCGCCTCCATCACCCCGGGTCCGACCAATATCCTGGTGCTGAGCCATAGCTCGCGCTTCGGCCTGGCGACCACCTGGCCACTCATCCTCGGCGCCTGCGCGGCTGCCGCGTTGCTGGTGTTGTTGGTGGGCACCGGGCTGGGCGACCTGCTGGCGCGACATGCGGCGATCCAAACGGCGCTGTCCTGGGCCGGCATCGCCTGGCTGAGCTGGATGGCCTGGCAGATTTTCAGCGCGCCGGCCGAGGCCATCGATCCAGACCGCCCGGTCGAAGGCCCACGGCTCGGCCTGGCGGGCGCCGCCGGGTTGCAACTGGTGAACCCGAAGACCTGGATGATGGCCCTGGCGGTGGTCAGCGTATTCGCCGGCGCCGAGGCAGACCGTACGGTGCGGGTGCTCTGGCTGTCCCTGGCGTTCTTTGCCATCTCCATTACCTGCATGACCGCCTGGGCCTACCTGGGGCGTGGCGCGGCGAAGTTCTGCCGTTCCGCCGTGGCGATGGGGCGCTTCAATCGCGTCATGGCGGTGTTGCTACTGGTGTCGGCGTGGTTGACGTTGGTGGTGTAGTTGCGGCTGTACCTGTGAGCTAGCCGGATCGTCGCGTGTGAACACCAAGGCCTTGAGGCCGCAGGCCGGGTCGGCATCCGGAAATTCCGGCGGATTTGCCAATCGCTGTTCGAATCGCAGGCCCGGTGCTTCACGCATCACGCTGTCAATGAGGAAATCCGGACCGGTCGCCGGGTCGTTGCTACAGGCCAGTACCGCGCCGTGGGCGGTCAGCAGCTCCGGCAGGCGGCGCAGCACACGCTGGTAATCCTTGGTCAAAAGGAAGCTGCCTTTCTGGAACGTTGGCGGGTCGATGATGACCAGATCGTAGGGGCCGCTGTTGATCACCTTGCCCCACGACTTGAACAGGTCGTGGCCAAGGAAACTCACCTGGCCCAGGTCGTGGCCGTTCATCCGGTGGTTGTCGCGACCACGGCTTAAAGCCGCGCGGGACATGTCCAGGTTGACCACGTGGAGGGCACCGCCGGCGATGGCCGCCACCGAGAAACCGCAGGTATAGGCGAACAGGTTGAGCACGCGCTTGCCTTGGGCGTGAGCGCGCACCCAGTCGCGGCCATAGCGCATATCGAGAAAGAGGCCGTTGTTCTGCTTTTTGCCCAGGTCGATTCGATAACGCAGGCCGCCTTCGGTCAGGGTCCATTCATCGATCGGTTCGCCCACCAACCATTGGGTCAGGCTGTCGGGCAGGTACCGATGTTGCACCGCGAGGGTGTGGGCGCCGCTGTGTTGCCAGGCGGGCAAGGAGGCGAGGGTGCGCAGCATGGCGAACAGGTCATCGAGTTGCGTAGGATCGGGTTCCTTGAACAGCGAGACCAACACCACGCCTTGCAGCCAGTCGACGGTGATCTGTTCCAGCCCCGGCCAGCAGCGCCCGCGGCCATGGAACAGGCGACGGGTTTCGTCGGGCGCCGATTCCAGCGCCGTCAGCAAAAGGCTCTGCAATGTTTGGAGGGCTTGAGGGTTCATCAGATAAAAACGCCAGCAGCTCGAAAGGCCGGCATTTTAACCACGAACCCATGCACTGCAATCCGCTTTATCAGCCCCCGCTGGTCGCGAGGATGCTCGCCACCTGTTGCGCCTGGCAATTGAGATAGGCCGAACGCTTGAGCCACGCCGGATCCGGGTACCAGGAAAACATGAATTGCCCGCCCTTGAGCTTGTCGATCACCTGGCGCGCTACTTGCGGGCGCACGGCCGGGCAGCCCTGGCTGCGGCCGATGCGGCCCTGGCGCACGCTCCACAACGGATTCACATAGTCGGCGGCGTGAATCACGATCGCGCGGTCGCGAGCCTGATCATTGAAGCCGGGCTCCAGGCCGTCCATGCGCAGCGAATAACCATGGGCGCCCTGATAGCTTTCCTGGGTGCGGAACAGTCCCAGGCTGGATTGGTAGCTGCCCAGTCGGTTGGAAAACTGGGTGGCGAAGTTTTCCCCGGATTTCTGCCCGTGGGCCACGAGATCACGCAGAACCAGCTTTTTCTGGCGCAGGTCGAAGATCCACAAGCGCCGGGCCGTCGAAGGTTGCGAATAATCGATCACCGCCAGGTGGCGAGCCTGTCGAGCACCGTTGGCAACTGCGCACTGCATCGCACTCAGGGCACTTTTCAGCGCTTGGGGATTGAGTTCCGGCGCGGCGTGGGCGAGGCTGTTGTAAAGAGGCTGGGTGTTGAGTTTTTCGGCCAGCGCCGGGCTGCACAGGATGCCAAGGCCAGTCACGACCAGGCAGAATCGGCGCAAGAAGGCCGATACAGGTGAAGGCAGCTTGCGGTGGCGTTCGTTTGCGGCATCCCGTCCGGTTTCGTTTGTCTGCATGATGGCGGGTCGTACCTGTCGCAAAATTCACCGTCAACGAGACGGCCATGGATTGGAGTAAAGCAGTTGTTCAAAAAGTCCGCATGTTACCTGAGCCTTTTATTGCTCGTTGCGCCATTGGTCGCCACGGCCGAGGACGGCGATCCGGCTCAGGCGCAAACCACACTGGCGCAACTGTCGGTCAATTGCCCCGAATTGGCCGGTGGCGTCGACTTTCCGACGGTCATGAGCCTGCAGGCCTTGTACCAGCAAAACGCAGGCCAGGCGATCTGGGCGGACGACGGGCGGTTACAGGCGTTGCAAGCCCAGCTACAGCAACTGGCCGATGACGGACTCGATCCGGCCCGCTACGACCTGCCGGGCGATGGCCGTTACGTCAACGTGGCCTGTACCGACATCGCCATCAGCCAACGCTACCTGCAAGCGCTGCATGAGCTGCGTTTCGGCTACCTGCCGCAGAACCGCCTGGAGCCGATCTGGAAGGCCAATCCACAGTTGCCGGACCGTCAGGCCATGGTGCTGCACTTCGCCGTCGCCGGCTTGCGCGACCCCGCCGAGGCGTTTGAACAGGCGCGGCCGCCCTTGGACCTGTATCGCAACCTGCGCGAACTCTACGCCCGGCAACGGCAACAACCGTTGGCTGACTGGCAGTCAGTGCCGGCCGGCCCATTGCTGCAACCCGACAAACGTGACGCCCGCGTGCCCGCACTGGCCCGGCGCCTGTTCAACGAAGGCTACCTGAGCGTGCCTCCGCTGGAAGCCGATGAACACTACAGCCCGAGCCTGGTGGAGGCGATGAAAAGCTTCCAGCTCCACCATTCACTGCAAGCCGATGGGGTAGTGGGGCCGTGGACGGTTACCGAGCTGAACGTCAGCCCGGCCATGCGCCGCGAGCAATTGCGGATCAACCTGGAGCGGATGCGCTGGTTGGCTCAGGATCTGGAGCCCGACAGCGTGCTGGTCAACGTGGCGGCGGCGCAGCTGACGGTCTACCAGGCTGGCGCCCCGGTTTGGCAGACCCGGACCCAGGTTGGCCGCGCCGAACGCCAGACACCGTTGATCAAGTCGCGTATCACTCGACTGACGCTGAACCCGACGTGGACTATTCCGCCGACGATCATGCGCGAGGACAAACTGCCCGAGATCCGCCGCGACCCGGAGTTTCTCACCCGGCACAACCTCAAGGTGATCGATCGCGATGGATTGCCCCTGGCGGTGGAAAATATCGACTGGGATCACCCTGGCAATCTGATGCTGCGCCAGGACGCCGGCTCGAAAAACCCCTTGGGTAAACTGGTCGTGCGCTTCCCCAACCCGTTTTCGGTATACCTGCACGACACGCCCAGCCAGGCACTTTTCAGCAAAGGCCCGCGGGCGTTCAGCTCAGGCTGCGTACGCATCGAGCAAGTCATGCATCTGCGCGATCTGCTGGTGACCCCGGCCGAACGCACGCGCACCGACACCTTGCTGGCAAGCGAGTTGACTCATGAATTCAGGCTGGCCAAGCCGATGCCGATCCTGCTTGGGTACTGGACAGTGCAAGCGGACAGCCAGGGGCGGGCGGTGTACATCCCGGATATCTATCAGCGCGATGTGCCCCTGTCTGCCGCCGACCGTCGAGCACTCTGATCATGCACACGCGACGTTGGCTTCTACGGGCGTGGTCTGCTCGATGGCCGAGAACACCCGCTGGCCGAGGGCTCGGGCCGTTTGCAGATGTACGTTCGGATCAAGGGTTTCCGAATCCAGCAAGCGTTCGGAGCTCACCACGCGGGCACCGCAGTAGCCGAAGATGCCATGGTCGATCTGCGTGACCATCGCCTGGTCGTAGCCGTGGCGTTGAAAACTGTCGGCGTCAGCTCCACCGAGGGCGACCAGATGGACCCGCAGATGCTGCAGTTTCTGCACAAAGAACTCGTCGAGCTTGAAGTCGAACGCCCAGCCATTGGAGAACACCCGATCAATCCAGCCCTTGAGCAACGCCGGCATCGACCACCAGTAGATCGGGTAGACCAGCACCAGGGCGTCGGCCCGTTCGATCCTGGCCTGCTCGGCCAGCACGTCGGCAGGCGGCAAGGCCTCACGGTGGTGGACGGCATGGTCGGCAAAGCCAAAGCGTGGGTCGAAGCCTTCAGCGGCCAGGTCGGCGATTTCGAACGTATCGCTGGGATTGGCTTGGAGAATCCCATTGCCAATGGCCTGGGCAAGCGCATGCGTCAGAGAGCGGGGGTCATGATGAGCAACGACGATAAGGGCGTGCATGGCGAATCTCCTTCTGGCATTACCCGAGGTCAAGCGAGTATGCTGGGTTAAGTTACGGTTAGTAAGTTACGGTTGGTAAAGTTAACATGTCAAGCACAGATGAAAATGCACCGCCCATTGCCGCGCCTCGTCGCCGACTTTCCCGCGCCGATCGGCAACGGCAATTGCTGGATGTCGCCTGGCGCCTGGTTCGGGAGGAGGGCAGCGAAGCATTGACCCTGGCCCGGCTGGCCGACCAGGCAGGCGTCACCAAACCCATCGTCTACGACCATTTCATTACCCGATCGGGGCTGCTGGCGGCGCTCTACCAGGATTTCGATGCTCGCCAGACCGCGCTCATGGACGCTGCACTCGACGCCAGCGAACCCACGTTGCAGAGCCGTTCGCGGGTGATTGCCGAAGCGTTCGTCGAATGCGTCCTGCTTCAGGGCCGGGAGATCCCGGGCGTCAGTGCGGCGCTCTCCAGTTCACCTGAACTGGAGAGCATCAAAAGGGAGTACGAAAGGCTGTTCCTGGATAAATGCCGGGCGGTGCTAGAGCCGTTCGCCGATAGCCGGGGCCTGTCCCAAGCGAGCCTGCGCGCGATGCTCGGGGCGGCGGAAGCGTTGTCCGATGCGGCGGCCAACGGCGAGATCAGCGCGGACGAGGCCAAGCAGGAGCTGTTCGTCAGCATTGTGGCGATGGTCAACCGGGCCGCTGGCATCGCCTCCAACTGATCGGCGATTCGCGAGCAGGCTCGCTCCCACATGGGGCGGCCCGATCCTGAGGCAGGGACATCGGTCTGACTTGATATTTGTCGCGCCGGAGCAGGTTAGCGTGGCGAGGGAGCTTGCTCCCGCTGGCCTGCGAAGCGGGCCCCAGCAACCTCTCAGGCAGACTGTATCCGCCGGTTTGCGACTGCTGCGCAGCCGAGCGGGAGCAAGCTCCCTCGCCACGGGTTCTGAGTTGGTCTGGCTGACGCTTTCGCGAGCAGGCTCGCTCCCACAATGGACCTTTGTGAACCCTGTCCCCTGTGGGAGCGAGCTTGCTCCGGGCGACGATCCGACGATGACGGCGGCACATCAAACATCTCTTCCGCTGATTCACTCCCCATCAAGAAAAAACGAACCACAAGCCCCTTTTCCGGTTCTTAACTGATGTCCCTTGATGAAAGGACAGCAGGCGGGGCTGCGGTCTTGCCCACCACACACTGCGATCAGAGGAGGCGACATGCCCAACTCCTTCCCTTCGCCCTGGTGGAAGAACGCCGTGATCTACCAGGTTTACCCTCGCTCCTTTGCCGATGCCAACGGCGATGGCGTCGGCGATCTTCCCGGTTTGACAGCACGCCTGGACCATCTGCAACGCCTTGGCATCGATGCGTTGTGGCTCTCGCCAGTGTTCCGCTCGCCCATGTGCGACGCAGGCTACGACATTTGCGACTACACCGATGTCGATCCGCTGTTCGGCAACCTGGCCGACCTCGATGTGTTGATCGCCAAGGCTCACGAACGGGGCTTGAAGGTCTTGCTCGACTTTGTCCCGAACCATACCTCAGACCAGCATCCCTGGTTCATCGAGTCGCGCTCCAGCCGCGACAACCCCAAGCGCGACTGGTACATCTGGCGTGACCAGCCGAACAATTGGCGAGCCTCGATTGACGGCGGCAGCGCCTGGACCTGGGACGAAACCAGCCAGCAGTACTACCTGCACTTCTTCCTGCCCGAGCAACCGGATCTGAACTGGCACAACCCGCAAGTCGTCGCGGCCATGCATCAAGTGCTGCACTTCTGGCTGGAGCGTGGCGTGGACGGGTTTCGCGTCGACGTGGTGCATTGCGTCGGCAAGGACCAGAGCTTTGCCGATGACCCGCGCTGCATGGCCGGTGAAACCATGGTCAAGATCAACGATCAGCCCTACAGCCATGAAGTGCTGCGCGGGCTGCGGCGTCTGGTGGACAGCTACCCCGGCGAGCGGGTGCTGATCGGCGAGGTCAACATCCGTTCCACGGCCCAGGTGGCGGCCTATTACGGCGCCAGTGACGAACTGCACATGTCGTTCAACTTCCCGCCGCTGGATGCGCCGTGGGACCCGGTGGTGTTCCGTATGTGCGTACGCGAGGTGGAAAACGACCTCGGCCCGTTGCAGGCCTGGCCGACCTGGGTGCTGTCCAACCATGACAACAGCCGCCACCGCAGTCGCTACGGCGGCTCGTTGCGCCGGGCCCGGGCGGCGGCGGTGATGTTGCTGACGCTGCGCGGTACGCCTTTCATCTATCAGGGCGAGGAGCTGGGCCTGGAGGATACGCAAGTGACCGCCCAGACCCGCGTCGACCCCGGCGGACGGGACGGCAGCCGGGCGCCGATTCCCTGGACGGAAGAGGCGCCTCACGGTTGGTCGGGTCAGGCGCCATGGCTGCCTTTCGCTGCGGATGCCGGCCGGTTGTCGGTGGAGACCCAAGAGCGCGACGCCGATTCCGTGCTGGCGCTTTACCGACGGCTGCTGGCGTGTCGGCGCAATAGCCTGGCGCTGCGCCTGGGCGGCTGGGAGGAACTGCCCTCGCACCCGCAGGTGCTGGCTTATCGTCGTTCTTGCGAAGGCGACGAACGCCTGGTCTGCATCAATTTCGCCGACAGCGAGCACACCTTTCCGCTGGCCGACCCCTGGCGAGTTGAAATCGCCAGCGATGGCGCGGATGAAGGCCAGCCGTTCAGCGGGCGTCTGGCTGCCGAACAGGCCCTGATCCTGAGTCGATAACCCCTGTCGATAAGGAGTGACCGATGAAAGCCAACTGGCACCGAAATACCTTGATCTACCAGATCGACCCCTCGCTGTTCTACGACAGCAACGGCGATGGCCGTGGCGACCTGAAGGGCATCATTCGTCAGCTCGATTATTTGCAAGCGCTGGGCGTCGGCGCACTCTGGCTGATGCCTTTGTACCGGTCTCCGTTCAAGGACGCCGGTTACGACGTCAGCGATTTCATGGCGCTGGACCCGCGCTTTGGCAGCGAAGAAGATTTGCGCCAGCTGATCGTTCAGGCCGGGGAGCGTGGTATCCGGGTCATCCTCGAACTGGTGGTGCAGCACACCAGCGACCAGCATCCCTGGTTCCTGCGGGCGCGGCGCGACAAGGACAGCGTCTATCGGGACTATTACCTGTGGTCCGACACGCCGGTGGACGACGGCAACCAACCGATCTTTCCGTCGGTGGAAGACAGCATCTGGCAGTGGGACGAACAGGCCGGGCAGTACTTTCGGCATCTGTTCTATCGCCATGAGCCGGACCTCAATCTGGCGAACCCGCGGGTGGTCGAAGAGATCGAGCGGATCATGGATCACTGGCTTGAACTGGGGATCGCCGGTTTTCGTCTCGATGCCGCTTCGCACCTGGTGGAGCAGGCCGGTGGCGGCGATGAAGAGCAAGGCGTGTGGTTATTGGAACGGCTGTTCAAGCACATGACCCGCATCAACCCGGAAGGCGTGCTGATGGGCGAAGTGGATGTCGAGCCCGAGCGCTACAGCCATTACTTCGGCACCGGCGAACGCCTGGGCCTGGTGCTGGATTTCTGGGTCAATAATCATCTGTTCCTGGCCTTGGCCCGAGGCGAAGCCGAGCCTCTGCAACGGGCCATTGCCCGCCGCCCCGCACCGCCTGACGGCGCCAACTATGCGGTGTGGCTGCGCAACCATGACGAACTCGATCTCGAACGCTTGACCGAGCAGGAGCGTGAGGAGGTGATGCAGGCCTTCGCCCCGGACCAGAACATGCGCCTGTATGGCCGCGGCATCCGCCGGCGCCTGGCGCCGATGCTCGACGGTGATGTGCATCGCCAGGCGCTGGCCCAGGCGCTGCTGCTGTCACTGCCCGGAACACCCATCGTGCGCTACGGCGAAGAAATCGGCATGGGCGATGACCTGTCCCGTCCCGAACGCCTGTCGGTGCGCACGCCCATGCAATGGAGCGATGAAGCCAACGCCGGCTTTTCAACCGCCCAGCGCCTCGCCGCGCCGGTGATCGATAAAGGACCGTTTGCCTACACGCAGTTGAACGTCGAGGGCCAACAGGACGATCCCGATTCGCTGCTGGCTCGGACTCGCCGGTTGCTGCTGGCGCGCAGGCGCTTGCGCGAGGTTGGCGACGGCAAGGCGCAACTGCTGACGGTCGACCATCGTGCAGTCTTCGCCATCGCCCATGAGTGCGAAGCGACCTCGGTGATGCTGGCGAACCTCAGCCCCAAGACAGTCACGGTGCAGTTGCGGGAAGTGGATTTGCAGGGGTTCGAGGAAGTCCTCTCGGACCGCGCGTATCCGGCCTCGACCGCAGCCAGCCTGACATTGCATGGATACGGTTATCGCTGGTTCCGGCGCACCGGCTCAAAACAGTAGCAGCACCACAGCCAGCAACCCACCGGTGGCCAGCAGCAACGCGGACACCTGGGTCGAGCTGAAAGCCAGCGCTGAATCCTTCGAGCGGCCATTGAACCGCCCGCGGGTACGATGCAAGGGCTCCTGCGGTTCGAACAGATTGTCCGGGCGCTGGCTGTCGTCGTCTTCGTCGGTCATTTGCCCGGCGTAAGCGCTGCGGGCCAACAGACGATCGAGCAGGCCCGGCATCAGGCAAGTGCCGACGATCGCCTTGAGCGAGGCCACGCCCAACCACAACTCCCGGGGAGTACGCTTCACCACGCTGAAAATCGCCCGGGCGGCAACGTCCGGGTCGTGGATCGGCGGCACCGGTTGCGGGCGCTTGGCGAGCTTGTTGCGGGCCCAATCGAACTGTGGCGTGTTGATCGCCGGCAGTTGCACCATGCAGACCTTTATGTCGCTGTGATCGTGGAGCAGTTCGCAGCGCAAGGAATCGGTGAAACCACGCACCGCGAACTTGGCCGCGCAATAGGCCGCCTGCAGCGGAATGGCCCGGTAGGCCAGCGCCGAGCCGACCTGGATGATCACCCCGCGATTGCGCCGCCCCATCAGGTCCAGCGCCGCGAGCGTGCCGTGCACCGTGCCCAGGTACGTGACCTTGGTGACCCGGTGGATTTCTTCGGCGGTCAACTGGCGGATTGGCGACAACACCGTGACCATCGCGCAATTGATCCAGACGCCGACGGGCCCCAGCTCGCGCTCCATCCGTTGCGCCGCCTCGAATACCGCATCGGCGTCCGCAACATCGACGCTGATCGCCAGGCTCGTCGCGCCCAGCTGCTTGAGTTCTTCTTGCGTCGCCGCCAACGCTTGTTCGCCCCGGGCCAACAGCCCGACGCGGTAGCCGGACGCGGCAAACCGCTGGGCGGTCGCGCGGCCGACGCCGGCAGTGGCGCCGCAGATCACAACGACAGGTGGGTTTCGCTCATCCATTGCGTTCATCCGATCAATTGCTGCGCCTGGGGCGCTTATGGTTTCGCTGGGTTGGCCAGGGGCAGGGTCTGGCGCCTGGCCCGGTTTCCATTAATTGTGAAAATCCGCGTCGGCGATGGTTCAGGATTTTTGCCGGCGGGCATCAAGACCTGCACTTTTATGAAGCCCGTGGCGGGGGATCGCACCATCGCAAGGCAATGAGTGGTGCCGCTGTGGACGGGGCTGATGCAGGTCGGCTTCCGGTGACCGGACCGGCCTCTTCGCGGGCAGGCCCGCTCCCACAGGGGATTGTGGGTGCATGCGAGGGGGTGGAGGCGGGCAAAAATGAAGTCTGGCACGCTCGCTGCAAGAGGCTTGGCAGGCCCACCGCGAACACAATCGAGTGGGCAGCCCCGTCGGTCAACGAAGATCGAGCGCCAGCAGGCCGGGGATATTACGGTAGGTCAGGGCGCAGTCGCCGGATCGATACCACACAGAACAGGCAAAGACGCCTGGAACCGCAAGGTTTCAGGCGTCTTTTTTTTGCTTTCAAAAAACCGTGATGGGCTTTTGTCGGGTGCTTTTTATGAATTCCAACGTTGCTTCCCTGAACAAGCTGCAAACGCTGATCGTGATCGGCAATGGCATGGTCGGCCATCACTGCGTCGAGCAACTGATCGAGCGCGGTGCCCTCAATCATTACCGCGTGCATGTGTTCAGCGAAGAGCCGATGCGTGCCTATGACCGTGTGCATTTGTCCGAGTATTTCTCGGGCCGCGATGCCGAGTCGCTGGCCCTGGGCGAAGCCTCGTTGTACCAGACGCCCGGCGTCACGCTGCACTTGGGCGTGCCGGTGCTGGAAATCGATCGCCAGGCGCGCCAGGTTGTCACCGCCGCCGAGCGCCTCAGCTACGACAAGCTGGTGCTCGCCACCGGTTCGTACCCGTTCGTGCCGCCGATCCAGGGCGCCGAAGGTGATTCGTGCCTGGTCTACCGCACCCTTGAAGACCTCGACGCCATCCGCGCCGCCGCGAACAATGCCCGGCGTGGCGTGGTCGTCGGTGGTGGCCTGCTGGGCCTGGAAGCGGCCAATGCCCTCAAGACCCTTGGCCTGGAAGCTCACGTGGTGGAATTCGCCCCACGGCTGATGCCGGTACAACTGGACGAGCAGGGCGGCCTGGCCCTCAAGGCGCGCATCGAAAAACTCGGTGTCGGCGTGCACCTGTCCAAGGGCACCCAATCCATCAGCGCCGGTGAGCAATACCGTTACCGGATGAACTTCGCCACCGACGACTTCCTGGAAACCGACCTGATCGTGTTTTCCGCCGGTATCCGCGCCCAGGATGCCCTGGCTCGCCAGTGCGACCTGCAGATCGGCCCGCGCGGTGGCGTGGTGATTGACGACCATTGCCAGAGCAGCGACCCGGACATCTATGCCATCGGCGAATGCGCCGCCTGGAATGGCAGCATCTTCGGCCTGGTCGCGCCGGGCTACCAGATGGCCCGCAATGTCGCGGCGCGCCTGTGCGGCGAGGCTGGCGAGGCGTTCACCGGCGCGGACATGTCCACCAAGCTCAAGCTGTTGGGCGTGGACGTCGGTTCCATCGGCGACGCCCATGGCAACACGCCGGGTGCGCGCAGCTTCCAATTCATCGACGAAACCAGCGCCAGCTATCGGCGCCTGGTAGTGGACGCCGACGGCAAGCGCGTGATCGGCGCGGTGCTGGTGGGCGACAACAGCTATTACGACACCCTGCTGCAATACATGCAGAACGGCATCGCCTTGCCCAAGGACGCCGCCAGCCTGATCCTGCCATCGTCCGAGGGCGCTCCGACACTGGGCCCGGCGGCGCTGCCCGAAGCGGCGACCATCTGCTCGTGCCACAACGTCACCAAGGGCTCGATCTGCGCGGCCATCGATGGCGGCTGCAGCGATCTCGGCCAGCTCAAGTGCGACACCAAGGCCGGTACCGGTTGCGGCGGCTGCGCGGCCCTGGTCAAGCAGGTATTCGAGCACGAGCTGATCGCCCGTGGCGTCAGCGTCGACAAGAGCCTGTGCGAACACTTCGCCTATACCCGCCAGGAGCTCTACGCACTGGTGCGGGTGGAAGGGATTATCAGTTTCGAAGAGCTGCTGGCCAAACACGGTCGCGGCCATACCGGTTGCGACCTGTGCAAGCCGGCGGTGGGTTCGATCCTGGCGTCGTGCTGGAACCAGCCGATCATGGACGCGCACCTGGTGCCGCTGCAGGACACCAACGATACGTTCATGGCGAACATGCAGAAAAACGGCACCTACTCGGTGGTGCCGCGCATCGCCGGCGGTGAGATCACTGCGGACAAACTGATCGCCATTGGCGTGGTCGCGAAGAAATACGACCTCTACACCAAGATCACCGGCGGCCAGCGCATCGACCTGTTCGGCGCGCAGTTGCACCAGTTGCCGGACATCTGGGCCGAGCTGATCGAAGCCGGTTTCGAGACCGGCCACGCCTACGGCAAATCGACGCGTACGGTGAAGTCCTGCGTCGGCAGCACCTGGTGCCGCTACGGCGTGCAGGACAGCGTGCAGATGGCCCTGACCATCGAGGACCGCTACAAGGGCCTGCGCTCGCCGCACAAGCTCAAGTTCGCGGTGTCCGGTTGCACCCGTGAATGCGCCGAGGCGCAGAGCAAGGACGTAGGTGTGATCGCCACGGAGAAGGGCTGGAACCTCTACGTGGCCGGCAACGGCGGCATGCGTCCACGCCACGCCGAGCTGTTCGCCACCGACCTGGATGACGCCACGCTGATCCGCTACATCGACCGGTTCCTGATGTTCTACATCCGCACCGCGGACAAGTTGCAGCGCACCTCGGTCTGGCGCGAGAGCCTGGAAGGCGGTCTGGACTACCTCAAGGACGTGATCATCCACGACAGCCTGGGCCTGGGCGCCGAGCTCGAAGCGCAGATGCAACTGGTGGTCGACCGCTACGAGTGCGAATGGGCCAACGCCTTGAAGGATCCGGAAAAACTCAAGCGCTTCCGGACCTTCGTCAACGACAAGCGCGACGATCCGGACGTCCACTTTGTCCGCGAACGCGGCCAGCGCCGGCCGGTGCATGCCGGCGAACTTCACCTGATTCCCGTCACCGAGGAGGTGCTCTGATGAGCCAGTCAAACGTCGTTCGTATCGCTCAAGAACCCGTCCAATGGCGCACCCTGTGCAGCCGCGAGGACCTGGTGCCCAATTCCGGCGTGGTTGCCTGGCATGACGGCCGCCAAGTGGCGCTGCTCTACCTGCCGGAGCACACGGACAAGCCGCTGTACGCCGTCGACAACCGCGACCCCAAGTCCGGTGCGAACGTTATCGGCCGTGGTCTGCTGGGCAGCATCAAGGGCGAACTGGTGATCGCCTCGCCGATGTACAAGCAGCATTTTCGCCTGGAAGACGGCCATTGCCTGGAATATCCCGAACAGCGCCTGCGGGTCTGGCCGGTGCGGTTGAACGGGGATGTGGTGGAGATTGGCGAGGACTGACTCTGCAATAGCTTGGTATGGGGCTTTTTGTGGCGAGGGAGCTTGCTCCCGCTGGGCTGCGTAGCGGCCCAAAAAATCTTACGGTCGCTGCTCACTGGAGCGCCAGCCCGGCCGAGCGGGAGCAAGCTCCCTCGCCACGACAGCGGGTTTTTTTCAAGTTTGGGGATTAGTCATGAAAACCGCCGCTCAACTGGTAAAGCTCAAGAGTGTGCAGAACCGACAGGTCCACAGCATCGCGCCGGACCAGACCGTGCTCGAAGCGCTGCAGATCATGGCCGAGAAAAACGTCGGCGCGCTGCCGGTGATCGAGGCCGGCGAGGTGGTGGGGGTGTTCAGCGAACGGGACTATGCCCGCAAGATGGTACTCAAGGGGCGTTCGTCAGTGGGTACCACGGTACGCACCATCATGAGCGCGCCGGTCATCACCGCCAGCAGCCAGCAGAGCATCGAACGCTGCATGGAAGTCATGACCGAGAGCCACCTGCGCCATCTGCCGGTGCTGGATGACGGCCAGTTGATCGGCCTGCTGTCCATCGGCGACCTGGTGAAGGAAGCGCTGGTCGAACAGGCGGACCTGATCCGCCAGTTGGAGCATTACATCCGCGGCCACTGAACCCGCTCACTGCTGAGAGGTAAGGCCCTTGTGGCGAGGGAGCTTGCTCCCGCTCGGCCGGGCTGGCGCTCCAGTGCGCAGCGACCGTAAGCTTTTTGGGGCCGCTACGCAGCCCAGCGGGAGCAAGCTCCCTCGCCACACTAGGTCCGCAACTTCACCCCAACGCGGATTAAATAGCCGCGATTACGCCACGCTACGCTGACGGCTCGATGCGCTGGTCAGCCGTCCCTCGATGCTGGCGCAACAATTCGATCTGCTCGGCGGGAATCAATGTACGCAGCGATTTGTACAGGGCTCGGGTTTCCAGCAGATTCCAGACCCGCAGCATGGTTTCCAGGGCGTCGAGGGGCTTGCTGATGAAGTCCCGGGCGCCTAATGCCAGGGCCCGCAGGCGGGTGTCGCGCGTGGCGTCCGCGGTCAGCACCAGGATCGGCAGGTAGTCATTGGCCGGGATGCGCCGGTTGAGCTGCTCCAGCACGGCAAACCCGTCGAAGGCCGGCATGTGCAGGTCGAGGATGACCAGGTCGGGCTCGAAACTGTTGAACAGGTCGAGTGTGCGCAACGGCTCGGTGCTGCTCAGCACGTTGTGCAGCCCTTCACGGGCCAGCAGCTGTTCCATCAACTCAAGGTTGGGGCGCTGATCGTCGATAATCAGGATGCGCAGATCGCGATTCATGCGGACTCCGGTAAATAACGTTCAAGGTGGCCGAGGAAGGCCTGGATATGAATGGGCTTGGTCAGGATCGCCGTGGCGCCTGCCTCGCGCAGGGCGCGGTGAGTGAGGTCGCTGGCATCCGCGGTGATCATCAGCACGGGCGTGGACGCGGTCGCCGCAGACTGGCGCAACCGACGCAGGACTTCCAGCCCCTCCAGGTCCGGCAATGTCACGTCGAGCAGGATCAGCTGCGGCGCGTGCTGGCGCGCCAGGTCCAGGCCCAACTGGCCTTGCATGCTCGATAGCAGCTGGATGCCCGGGCGACGCTGCATCAGGGTTTCGATCAAGGCGAGGCTCGACAGGTTGTCTTCGATGCACAGGACCTTGCCGTCGAACTCGGTGCGCGGGCGGGTGATTTCCAACGCCGCCAATGGCGGCAACTGGGCGCCGGATACCTGGGCAGCGGGCAAGCGCAAGGTGAAGCAGCAGCCTTGTCCCGGTTCGCTAAGTACCTGAAGGCTACCCTGCATCATCTCCAGCAGGCTTTTGCTCAGAGAGAGTCCCAGGCCTGTGCCTTCGACCTGCGGGTCGGCGCCCAGGCGTTCGAACGGCTTGAACAACTGGTCCAACTGTTCGGGGGCGATGCCGTGCCCGGTGTCGCTGACGGCAATGCCCACCTGATGGCCCTCGACGTTCACTTCGATGCGTACCTCACCGCCGGGCCGGTTGTACTTGATCGCGTTGGAGAGCAGGTTGAGCAACACCTGGACCAAGCGTTGGCGATCGGCAAGCACGCCACTGCCTTCGGGCAGCGCGGGCAGGGCGGCCAGATGAATTCCTGAATCCGCGGCCATCGGCGACACCAGCGTCAAGGCTTCGTGCAGCACGGTCGGCAGGGCAATTGGCTCGATGTTCAGGGGCAGCCGGCCGGCTTCGATCCGGGCGATGTCGAGCACTTCGTTGATCAAAGCGAGCAAATGCTGGCCGGCGCGCAGGATGTGGCTGACCTGCGGGCGCTGGCCGGCGACCGAATCCATGTCCAGCAATTGCGCGAAGCCGAGGATGGCGTTCAGCGGCGTGCGCAACTCATGACTCATGCGCGAAAGAAATTCGCTCTTGGCCCGGCTCGCGCTTTCCGCTTCCTCGCGGGCGGTACGCAGGGCGATTTCAGCGGTGCGCCGGTCGGTGATGTCGCGGGTGATCTTGGAAAAACCACGCAGGGCGCCGGTGCTGTCGTATTGAGTGGTGATGACCACGCTGGCCCAGAAGCGACTGCCGTCCTTGCGGCAACGCCAGCCTTCTTCCATGTAATGGCCGTCGCGGGTGGCCTCGCGCAGGGCCATTTCGGGGTGGGCCGGGCACTCTTCGGCCAGGTAGAACAGCGAGAAATGCCGGCCGAGTACCTCCTGTTCGGTATAGCCCTTGATCCGCTCGGCCCCGGCATTCCAAGTGATCACATGGCCCTTGGCGTCGAGGGCGAAAATGCCGTAGTCCTTGACGCCATCGATGATCAGCCGCAGGCGTTCCTCGTTATCGCGCAGGGCGCGCTCGCGTTCGGCGAGCAACTGCCCGGCTTCCACCAGGCGAGTGCCCAACTGGCCGATTTCGTCCTTCTCCGGCGGTTGCGGCAACAATGGCTGGCCCAGCGCCAGGCGTTGGGCGTTGCCTTGCACCTGCTGGACCCGGGCGACAATGCCCTTGGACAGGAACAGCACCGCGACGATCGCCCCGAACAGCCCGCACACCGCCGCCAGCAACGTCGCGAACAGCAGCCGCATGCGCGTTGCCGACGCGGCGGCGCTGCGGTCGGCGAGCAGGGCATCCTCGCGGATGCGCATGGCGCTGATCTGCTCGCGCAGTACGTCGAGCACCTGTTTGTTTTCGATCAGGATCGCGGTGATGGCCGCGGTGTCGTCGGCCTTGCCGGTGCGCAACGCCTGCAACCCGGCAAGCTTTTCGGTAATCAGCGGGGTAATGGTCTTGAGGTGCTCGCGCATCCTCGCGTCACGGATATTGTGGTCCAGGCGTTGCAATGCAGCCTGGATCCTCGGGGTGGCCTGTTCGTAACCGGGCAGGAAATCTTCACGCCGGGTCAGCAGGTAACCGCGCACGCTGGCCGCGGCCTCGGCCAGCAAGGTGTGCACGGCCTGGATGTCGCCCTGGACCAGCAGCACCCGGCGCACATCCTCTTCGGCACGGGCCGTCTGGCGTTCGGTGATGTAGATCAGCACCAGCGACAGCAGCAGGACCACCAACGGCAGCGAGATCACCACCAGCGCCTTGCCCCGCAACGGCAAGTCGGCCCATCTCCGGGCGGCCAGAAACCTCATGGCCATTGTCCGCTGGGTTGCGCCACCAGGCCCAGGGCAACGCCGCGCACCGCCGCCTGGGTCCGGTCGGCGGCGCCGAGCTTGCCGATGACCCGCTCCACATGCGCTTTGGCCGTGCCGGGGGCGATGCCGAGCTTTTCGCCGATCTCGCGATTACTGAACCCACCGGCCACCAGCCCGAGTACCTGGCGTTCGCGCGCGGTCAAGGCCTGGACCGGCGTTGCACCGTTGGCGCCGCGTTCGGCCATGCGGCGCAACAGGCGGGCGCTGACCGAACTGTTCAGTGCCTCTTCTCCCTGGGCGACCCGCCTGAGGGCCTGGAGCATTTCCTCGCGGCTGGCATCCTTGAGCAGATAGCCGACGGCGCCCGCACCGATGGCCGCTTCGAGGTGGTCGGGGCTGTCGTCCATGGTGAAGATCATCACTTTGATCTGCGGCTGGCGTTGTTGCAGGATGCGCGCCGCGCCGAGGCCGTTGAGCACGGGCATGCGGATGTCGAGGATGGCGATGTCCGGCTGTAGCCGTGCGCACAAGTCGAGCGCCTCCTGGCCGTCGCAGGCCTGGGCGACGACTTCGAACCCTTCGGTACCGGCGAGCATGGAAATGAACCCGGTGCGGGTCACTTCGTGATCATCGGCCAACAGCAGGCGCAAGGGACGATTCATGGCTGTGCTCCGTGGGCTGGCAACGGCACGCTGGCCAGCAATCGAGTGCCGCAGGCGGGTGCGCTACGACAGTCCAGTTGGCCGCCCAGCAGGCTCGCGCGCTCCTGCATGGCGGCCAGGCCGAGGTGGCAGGTGCCATTGGTCTCGATGGGTTGTTCCAGGGCGAATCCGCAGCCATCGTCCTCGACCCGCAGCCAAGCCTGGCCGTCTCGCACCGCCAGCCCGAGGGAAACCTGATTGGCCTGGGCGTGCTTGAGAATGTTGTTGATGCCTTCCTGGGCGATGCGAAACAACGCAATCTCGGTATTACCCGGCAGGCGCGCAATGCTGTGCTCGACCCAATCGACCCCGAGCCCGGCGTCACGCAGACGATCGGCCTCCTTGTCGACGGCTTTGTACAAGCCGAAATCGTCGAGCACATGCGGACGCAGGCCGCCGATCAGTTGCCGACCTTCGCCGACGCAGCCCTGGGCCAGTTCGAGAATGCCCCGCAGTTCATCGGCCAGCGCCGCCGGCAAAGGCGGGCAGCGACCGGCGAAGCCCTGGAGGCGTTGATGCAATCCAGCGAGGTTCTGCGCGAGTCCATCGTGCAGGTCATAGGCGACACGCTTGCGCTCGTCCTCCTGGGCGCTGAACAACCGATGGACCAGCTCGGACATGGTCCGCTCGCGGGCCTGGAGCGTTTGCAGCAGGCGGCTGTTCTCCAGGTGCGCCGCCAACAGCGTGGCCAGCAATTGCAGCGATTCGATGTCTTCATTGTCAGGGGCGCCCAAGGGCACGCTGTTGCCTAATAGCAGCGCGCCGAACGCAACGCCGTCGGACCCGCGCAGAGGGATCCGCAGGATCTGCGGCAACGGCGTGCCGGGGCGATCCATCCACTGCGAAGCGGGCGAGGGCGGTTGGGCCAGCTCGGCGAGCAGCTCGAGGCGCTCGCCGCTGCCGTGGCTGGCGACGGTCTGCAACTGGCTGTCAGCGGTCCATTCCAGCAACAGACCGTGATCCATGGCGACGAACGCGCACGCACGTTCCACCGCGCGTTGGCGCATCTGCGCCAACGGCAGGCGGGTCAGTTCGTGCCCGGTGCCCAGCAACAGGCCCAGGCGCGCCGCCCGGCTTTGCGACTGGCGGTACTGGGTGCGGATCGCCAAGGCGCTGCCAGGGTCATGGGGTGGGCTTTGCATGGGGAACTCCAGCGTGGAAGGGCAAACCGGCGCGGTTGGTGATGGTTTCATTAAACCCTGTGATCGACACCCGGCCTATCTGCCGAATGGCATAGGCGATCGGCACCGGTTGGCCGATGGCGAGGCTCGCGAAGGCCGGCACAGTGGGCTCATTGAAACCCAAAGGAACGCTACGATGAAAATGAAAACCTGTGCCATTGCCGCTTTTCTCCTGCTGGGCGCACCCCTTGCCCAAGCGCTGGAGACCACGCCGTTTGTCTACAGCACCGTGGCCGAGCAGCCGCAGAACGTCAACGACCGTGAAATCGCCGGGCTGTTCGACCGCTGGAACGCTGCGTTGAAGACCGGCAGCGCCGTCGCGGTCACCAGCCTGTACGCCCCGGATGCGATTCTGCAACCGACCGTCTCCAACAAGGTGCGCAGTACCCCGGCGCAGATCCAGGACTATTTCGTGCACTTCCTGGCGGCCAAACCGGTCGGGGTGATCAACTACCGGGAAATCCGTCACCTGGGGCCTGACGCGGCAATGGACAGCGGAGTCTATACCTTTACGCTGACCCAGGCCGACGGTTCCAAGCGGGAAGTGCAGGCGCGCTATACCTTCCTTTACGAGCGACTCGACGGCCAGTGGAAAATCATCAACCATCACTCGTCGGCCATGCCGGAAGTACCGAAGACCCTGCAGGCCAGCCACTGACGGCGGGCGATATACGGCGCGCCCCTGGTGTCCAAGGGCGCCTGCTTCGCCAGACGTTTTGACCGTCGATGAATTAAAGCCTTGGATTCGCCTGGGAACATTAATTAGAATCAGTCTCATTTAAGACATTCTTGCCCAGGGCGACTTCACATGCTTGATGCAGCTAAGCCGGCGGAGCACGCCCTCGACGCGTTATACCGTGACCATGGCGGTTGGCTGGAAGGCTGGTTGCGACGGCGCATGGGCAATGCCTGGGATGCCGCCGACCTGCGCCAGGATACGTTCCTGCGCGTACTGTCCAGCGCCCAGTCGCTGGCCGACCTGCATGAACCGCGCGCCTACCTGTTGACGGTGGGCAAGCGCTTGTTGAGCAATTTCTACACCCGCCGCCATCTGGAACAGGCTTATCTCGACGCGTTGGCCAGCCTGCCCGTCGAATGCGTGCCGTCACCAGAACAGCGGTGGCTGCTGCTGGAAACCCTGCAGGCCCTGGATGAATTGCTCGATGGCTTGGCGCCGATGGTGCGTCGGGCGTTCCTGTGGAGCCAGCTCGAAGGCCTCGGTTATCGCGAGATCGCCGAGCGCCTGCAAGTCTCCGAACGCACCGTGAAGCGTTATATGGCCCAGTCCTACGAACATTGCCTGCTGGTGGACTTCTGATGCGCCAGGCTCCGTCGGCCGAAGCCCGTGAAGTCGCCCGGGCGGCGGCCCGCTGGCTGGCGCTGATCGAGTCAGGCGCCGATGAATTCGATCATGGCGCGTTGCAGCGCTGGCGCGAAAGCAAGGCCGAGCACGAAGCGGCCTGGCAGAAAGCCCAGCGCCTGCGCCAGCGGTTTGCCGAGGTGCCGTCAGCGTTGGGCCTGGCCACCCTGGATCGTCCCGCACTGGCCCGTCGCAACGTACTCAAGCGCGCGTTGGGTGTCGCCGCGCTGGTACCGACCGCGTGGTTGCTGGGACGTGAACTGCCGCTGGAGGCCTGGCGCGCCGACCTGCACACCGCCACCGGGGAACGCCGTCGGTGGACGCTGGCCGGTGGCAACGTTTTGCAGTTGAACACCGACAGCGCTGTGGACCTTGACCTCGAGGCGCGCCGCGTGATGCTGCTGCGCGGCGAGATCGCCCTGAAAGTCGTCGACGGCCCCTTGGCGGTCCAGCTGCCCTACGGTGAGGTGAATGTCGGCCGAGGCGAAGTCTGTATTCGCCTGGATCAACGCAACTGCCGGGTTTCGGTAGTCAGCGGCGCTGTGCTGCTGCAGCCTGCGCAAGGGTCAGCGCTGAGGCTCGAAGAAGGCCAGCAGGTCGACCTGGGTGCCACTGGCGCGAATGCGACCAGCACGTTCGACGCCGGGCAGATGGGCTGGCGTGAAGGCGTGCTCGTGGCGCAGAACCAGCCGCTGGGGGATTTCCTTCGCGAGCTGGACCGTTATCGCCCCGGCGCGTTGCGCTGGGACGAAGGGTTGGAAGCGCTCCGCGTCACCGGCAGCTTCCGTCTGGAAAACACCGACCGGATCCTCGCGCTGCTCTCGGCCAGCCTGCCGCTTGAGGTGCACATGCGTACCCGTTACTGGGTCACCTTGACGCCGCGAAAAAATATCGCCTGAAGCCTGTCCCCTTTTTTTGTCTCGCTTGTCATTCAAGGCAACTGAACAAAAAACGAGAGTCGCCCCAATGCCCGCAGCAGTATCTTTACGTTTTCGTCCGGCCCTTGCTGGCTGGCGCCCGTTGCTGAACCTGAGCCTCATGCTGAGCCTGAGCTCCGGTGCGTTTTTCATCTCGCCCAGCCAGGCCGAGGAAAGCGCCCGGCGCAGCTATCAGGTTCCCGCCGGCAGCCTCGGCGCCGCGCTGACCCGGTTCGCCGGCCAGGCTGGCGTCAACCTCTCGGTGGACCCGGCCCTGGTGAGCGGTCGCAACAGTGCCGGGCTCGCTGGCGAGTTTGGCGTGGAGGAGGGATTTGCCCGGCTGCTGCAGGGTTCTGGCCTGCAGCTGCAGCCAGTAGGGGAACAGGCCTACATGCTCACTCCTGCGGCGCAAGGCAGCAGCCTGCAACTGGCGCCGACCTCGATTTTCGGCGCCACCGGCGCGACGCAAGGCGATCCCTACGCAGGGGGACAGGTGGCACGGCGTGGATCCCAGGGCTTGCTCGGCTCCCGTGACTTCATGGAAACGCCGTTCAGCATGACCACCTACACGGGGGAGACGGTCAAGAATCTGCAAGCACGGACCCTCGGTGACCTGGTCGCCAGCGACCCCTCGGTGCGCGCCACCAACCCGGCGGGCGGGCGTTATGAGCAATTCACCATTCGTGGCTTGAGCCTGTTCAACAGTGACGTGGCCTATAACGGCCTTTATGGCGTGCTGCCGACTTATACAATCGACATGGAGATGGCCGATCGCGTCGACATCCTCAAGGGCCCGACCCAACTGATCAACGGGATCTCGCCGCGAGGCAGCGTCGGCGGCGGGATCAACGTAGTGCCCAAGCGGGCCACCGACAAGCCGATCACGTCCCTGACCGGCAGCTACGCCTCCGACAGCCAGCCCGGCGCTGCCGTGGATGTCGGCCGCCGTTTTGGCGAGGACAAGCAGTTTGGCGTGCGTTTCAACGGCGTCAAGCAGGCCGGCGACACCGACTGGGATCATCAGCGCGTGGACCGCCAGATGGCCGTGCTGGGCCTGGATTTTCGTGGCGAACGCCTGCGTCTTTCTACCGATATCGGCCACACCGAGCGTGACACAGACGCACCGCAAGAGCGCGTCCAGGTTGGCGCCGCCGCGCCGGTACCGCATGCCAGCGATGTGCGACGCAATTACGCGCAGCATTGGAGCAAGGCGCGTACCGAGGACACCTTCGGCGCTGTGAACGGCGAATTCGACGTCAGCGACTCGGTCATGCTTTACGGCGGTGTCGGGGCGCGCAAAAGCAACCACGACTTTCTGCGGCACAACGTATCGGTCACTAATGCGGCCGGCGATTTCACCGTGTCGCCCCGCGACTTTACCCGGGACGAGAATGTCCGCACGGCCAATGCCGGGGTGCGCAACTGGTTCCAAACCGGCCCGGTGAGCCATGAGCTGAACCTGGCGGCCAGTTATTTCTACATGGATTTCGAGAACGGCGGCGCCCGTTATGCGAACGGGCGCAGCAACCTCTATGACCCGGTGCCGACACCGACGCCGAACACCCCCACACGGCCGGACCCGAAGGTCTACACCGAGAACCACTTCAGCGGCGTGGCGCTGTCCGACACCCTGGGGTTCTTCGATGACCGGCTGCTGCTGACCCTTGGCGCCCGCTGGCAGCGGGTGGAAGTTGACGACTGGTCCGATGGGATCAAGGGTCCCACCGCCTATGACGAGGAAAAAGTCTCGCCGTCGGGCGGCATCCTGTTCAAGGCCACCGACAAGCTGTCCCTCTATGCCAACTATATGGAAGGCTTGAGCCAGGGCAAGATCGCGCCGACGTCCTCGGACAACAGCGATGAAATCTTCCCGCCGTTCATCAGCCGCCAGGTCGAGGTCGGCGCCAAGTACGATGCCGGCGCGCTGGCCGTTACCGCCGCCGTGTTCCGGATCAAGCAACCGGCCTATGCCACCGACGCCACGACCAACGTCTTCGGGCCGAACGGCAAGCGCGAGAACACCGGCGCGGAAGTCAGCGTATTCGGTGAACCGGTCAAGGGATTGCGCCTGCTCGGTGGCGTAATGTACATCGACAGCGAACTGACCGACACCACCAACCCTGCGTTTGACGGCAACCGCGCGCCGGCGACACCGGAGTACAACGTCAACCTGGGTGCCGAATGGGACGTGCCGACTGTGCAGGGGTTGACCCTGACCAGCCGCGGCATCTATTCCAGCTCGCAGTACCTGGATCCGTCCAACACCAAGGAAATCGATTCCTGGGAGCGGTTCGACGTCGGTGCGCGGTATGCCTTCAAGGTCGATGACAAGCACATCACCTTGCGCGCCAATATCGAGAACGTGGCGGACAAGCGCTATTGGAGTTCGGCCGGGGCTTCGGACGACAGCGAGCCGGGGCTGACCCTGGCGACGCCGCGCACTTACCTGGTGTCGGCGACTGTCGATTTCTGATCGCAGTTGATGTTTATCCTGTGGGAGCGATCAGCCATGAAATTCTGGTCGCCCAATCCAACTGTGGGAGCGAGCCTGCTCGCGAAGAGGCCGGTACGTTCAACATCTTCATTGAATGTGATACCGCTTTCGCGAGCAGGCTCGCTCCCACAGGGGATGCATTGGCCTTTTAAAAAGGCAATGTCAGGCGTCGCGAAACAGGTCGTGGGCATCCAGCAGCCGCCAGGCGATTTCAGGCCGTTTCTCCAACCCCCGACGGATCGCCGCCGGAATCGACTGGCGGATCTTGCGGCACAGGCCTGGCTGTTCCTGGAACTCGATAGCAATGCCGCGCATGGTCCGCACTTCGTTGTAACCCGGCTCGATGGTCACCCGTACGCCGAGGTTTTCATACAGCCGCTGCTGCAAGCGTTCAAGCTCGTCCAGGCTCTGGATGTTTTCCAGTCGCTCAAGCAGGCGTTTTTCTTCCTGACGATTCAGGCAAAGGATGCGCAAATCGCTGCCTGGCGTTTGCAGCAACGCATCACGCCCGCAATCACAGACGCCGGGCGGGCAGGGGGGACGGATCGGCATCGACGCGGTCATGGGCTCCACAAGTTCTGCGACACAACAAAACCGCCTTTGGGCGTAGGGGCGACCCGGGCAATGTGATGCCTCGCGGCGCGCTGGTCAACCCTCCCTAGAAGCCACTGGTCCGCGACCGGACAGGGGCCGCTCGTCTGTTTTGCCGCGATCCGATCAAATTTTTCAGCGCCGGGAGGGCTCAAGAAGACAATCACGTCGCGGCTCGCTCCGACAGCTGGGCCGCTTCCGGAAAAAGGAGAACCCATCGTATGCAACCCGATCCGTCCACCTTACCGCTGCTGGAAGAATTGCTGATGGCCCGTGGGCCCGGCGGGCAGGAGCATGAAGTGCGCGACATCTGCCTGCGGGAACTGCGGCCGCATTGCGACGAGACCCGGGTCGACCCGGCCGGTAATGTCATTGGCCTGATCAAGGGCACACGCCCAAGCGGCAAGGCGAACCAGCCCATCCGGATCATGGCGCACCTGGACGAAATCGCCATGCTGGTCAAACGCATCGAACCGGACGGTACATTGCGCGTGGTGGCCCTGGGCGGCGCCAATCCGATCAATTTCGGGGTGTGCCCGGTGGACATTCTCGGCGACCGGGATTTCATTCCCGGCGTACTGTCGTTCGGATCGATGCACAGCACCGGTGAAACCCATCAGGGCGCCGATGTTCTGTCGGGGAACGTCAATTGGGGCGATGTCCATGTGATCACCCGGTGCTCCGGTGAGCAGCTGCAAACGCACGGCGTGCGGCCCGGTACCCGGGTAGTGCTGAGCCAGCATTGGCGGCGTCCGTTCCGGGTCGGCGATGCCATCGCGGCGCATTTCCTCGACGACCGCGCGCCGATGGTCGCGACACTGCAAGCCGCAAGGTTGTTGGCTGAGCGCCGCGAAGAACTGAAGAACGACGTTTATTTCGTCTTCACCACGCAAGAGGAAGAGTCCAATGCCGGAGCGCTTTATGCCGCCAGCCATCTGCCGGGGGATGCCACGGTAGCGGTTGAGGTGGGCCCGATCATTTCTGAATACGCTACCCGACTGAGCGTCGATCCGATCATCAACACTGGCGATAAAAACGGTTGCTACAACCGTGAGATCGTCGACCAGCTGTACCAGGCCGGCAAACGTCGCGGGTTGACGCCTCAGTTCGCGCTGCTGGTGGACTTTGCCAGTGACGCCAGCGCGATCATGAGCAGCGGCGTGTCGGCCCAGGGTGGCTGCATTGCCATCCCGACTGAAAACACCCACGGTTACGAGCTGATTCTGGAAGGAAGTATCGAAGCCTGCGCGGTAACGTTGCTGGAATTCCTGCTGGATCGCGGCCACGACTGACACGCCATCTGCCAATGTGGGAGCGAGCTTGCTCGCGATGGCGGTGGGTCAGCCGACGGAAATATCGACTGTGCCATCCCATCGCGAGCAAGCTCGCTCCCACAGGGGCTTGTGTTACAGCCCCAATTCGGACAGCCCCGGATGATCATCCGGACGACGACCCAGCGGCCAATGGAATTTACGCTCGCTTTCCTTGATCGGCAGGTCGTTGATGCAGGCGTAGCGATTGGACATCAAGCCGTTTTCGTCGAACTCCCAGTTTTCGTTGCCGTAGGAGCGGAACCAGTTGCCTGAGTCGTCGTGCCATTCATAGGCATAACGCACGGCGATGCGGTTGTCGGTGAACGCCCAGAGTTCCTTGATCAGCCGGTAATCCAGCTCCTTGGCCCATTTACGGGCCAGGAAGGCCTTGGCTTCTTCCCGGCTATGGACGAACTCGGCGCGGTTACGCCAGTGGGTGTCGAGGGTGTAGGCCAGCGATACCTTCTGCGGATCACGAGAGTTCCAGCCGTCTTCGGCCAGGCGAACTTTCTCGATCGCTGTTTCACGGGTGAACGGCGGCAGCGGCGGGCGAACTTCAGCAGAGGACGACATGGTTAAGCTCCCGATAAATGAATGATGAATTGCACTATTGCCTGTCTCAACGGCAGTCTGTCTCAACGACGGTCTTGCGATACGCGTGTTGCTTATTCGATAGCCAGCAGGGTTTTCAGAACGTGCTGTGCCTGATCGGCTGCATTGTGATCGCCCATGACCAGTGCAACGGTGATGGCCCCATCGATCAGGATAAGCAGCTTCCCCGCCAGCACTTGCGGTTGCTCGATGCCTTGATCGCTGCACAGGCGGGTTACATAGTCGAGCAGCTTCTGTTTGTGCATCTTTGCAACCTGGCGGACCGGGTCCTGCGGGTCGCCGGTTTCGCCGCTGGTGTTGATGAAGGCGCAACCGCGAAAACCTTCGCTGTCGAACCAGCCCTTGAGCACCGGAAACAGGTTCAGCAACCGCGCGAGCGGCGTCGGCGCCTTGTCCACTTCGCTGCAGAACCAGTGCATCCAGCGTTCATCGCGGCGCTTGAGGGCGGCGACAACCAGGTCCTCCTTGTTGGCGAAGTAGCGGTAGATGCTTTTCCTCGAGACGCCGGCGGTTTTCACCAAAAGGTCCATGCCGGTGGCGGCGATGCCACTTTTGTAGATCAACTTTTCGGCGACATCGAGGATGATGTCGCGTGTTTCATTGCTAGTGATTTCGTTCATGTCTCGAACAGTAGAACGATCGTTCTCCTTGGTCAATTGTTTTTTCGTCGCGAAGGGGAGGCCCAAACCCGCGCGTCATGGTGTAAGCTCATCCGTTCTTCGGATTCGACCTTTTGCGAGCCCTATGCCGTCGCTTTTCAAACGCTCCCTGCTGCCCAAGCTGCGCAGCTTTCCACTCACCGCCGAGGCTGTGACCATCCTCGACGGCGCCGCCGAGTTTCGCCGTTGCCTGCTGGAGAAAATTGCCCAGGCGACCCAGCGCATCTACATCGTCGCGCTCTACTTGCAAGAGGACGAGGCCGGCCAGGAAATCCTTGACGCCTTGCATGCCGCCAAAGCCGCGCGCCCCGAGCTGGACATCGCCGTGGTGGTGGACTGGCTACGGGCCCAGCGCGGCCTGATCGGCGCCAAGAAGCAGCCGGGCAACTCGGCGTGGTACCAGCAGCAGACCCGCGTCCATGACAGCGAAGTGCCGATCTACGGCGTGCCGGTGCAGACTCGCGAGCTGTTCGGCGTGCTGCACTTGAAAGGCTTTGTGATCGATGATTGTGTGCTCTACAGCGGCGCGAGCCTGAACAACGTCTACCTGCACAAGTTCGACAAATACCGCTACGACCGATATCACCTGCTGCAGAACAGCGCGCTGGCCGACTCGATGCATCATCTGGTGCAACATGGCCTGATCGCATCCAGGGCGGTGCATCGCCTTGACCTGCCGAACCTGCCCAGCACCCGCAGCTTGCGCAAGGACATCGGCGACCTGCGCAGCCGTCTCAAATATGCAACCTATGACACCACGGCCGGCAGCCTCGACAAGGACGGCCTGTCGGTGAGCCCGCTGCTGGGCGTCGGCAAGAATAATCCGCTGAGCAAGGCGATCAGCGAGCTGATCGCCAGCAGCCGTCAGCAACTGACCATCTGCACGCCCTATTTCAACCTGCCGCTGGCCGTGACCCGGGACATCAACCGTGCCCTGGCGCGCGGGGTACGGATCGACATCATCGTCGGCGACAAGACCGCAAACGATTTTTATATCCCGCCCAGCGAGCCGTTCAAGATCATTGCGGCGTTGCCCTATCTGTACGAGATCAGCCTGCGCCGCTTCGCCAAGCGGCATCAGCGCTTCATCGACAGCGGCCAGTTGAACCTGCGTTTGTGGCGCGACGGCGATAACACCTACCACCTCAAAGGCATGTGGGTCGACGAGCGCTACACCTTGCTCACCGGCAACAACCTCAACCCGCGGGCGTTTCGCCTGGATCTGGAAAACGCCCTGTTGCTCGACGATCCCAAAGGGGAGTTGCTGGGGCCGCGGCAGGCTGAGCTGGAGCGGATCTATCAACACACCCGGCGGATCGAACGCTACCTGGACCTGGAGACCCTGCCGGACTATCCCGCCGCGGTGAGCAAGTTCCTGAAACGGGTCAGCCGGGTGCGAATAGAGCGACTGCTTTACCGGATCCTGTGAACCGCCGCGCCATGTCGGAAAAAGACACCATCTCCATCCAGCTGGTGCGCGAGGCGCTGCTGCAAAGCTGCGCCCCTGGAGCCGCTACCGAAGAAGTCCTGAGCAAGGTCGGTATCGACCCCGCATGGCTCGACGAGCCCCAGGCGCGCGTGCCGGCCCACGCCTATGCGCGACTCTGGCGCCTGCTGGCAAGGCGGCTGGATGACGAGTTCTTCGGCATGGACCCGCGCAAGCTCAAGTCCGGCAGCCTGGCCTTCCTGTGCCAGTGCGCCATGGCCCAGCCGACGTTGGCGACCGGGTTGACGGCGGGTCTGGGTTTCCTCTCCTTGATGCTTGAACACCTGCCGGCGCAGTGGGTTCGCCAGCAAAGCCTGGCGGAAATCGTTCTGCTCGAAGACGACCAGGACCCGCGCCGGGCCTTTACCTATTTCACCTATTGGATGATCGTCCATGGCGTGGCCTGCTGGCTCGCCGGGCGGCGCATTCCAATCCTGTCCGTCGAGTTGCGTTGCCCGGCGCCGGATTTCTGCGATGACTACCGCGTGATGTTCTCGCAGAACCTGCGCTTCGACCGGCCCCGTACGCGGATGATCTTCTCCGCCGACTGCCTGGACCTGCCCATCCGCCGCAGTCCGGAGGAGCTCAAGCGCTTTCTGGCCCAGGCCCCGGCGAACATCCTGGTCAAATACCGCGACCCGCAAAGCCTCGCCAGCCGTATCCGCCATGATCTGCGCCAGCTGCCCGCCGAGCAGTGGCCGGAAACCGAGGCCCTGGCTCAACAACTCTGCGTTTCCGCATCGACCCTGCGCCGCCGCCTGGCGGATGAGGGCCAGACTTACCAGGGCCTGAAAGACAGTGTGCGCAAGGAGCTGGCGATCGCCTGGCTGGCCGAACCCTCCATCAGCTTCGTCGAAATCGCCGCGCGGCTGGGTTTTGCCGATGCCAGCTCGTTCTACAAGGCGTTTCGCAAGTGGTCCGGGTCCAATCCCGGGCACTATCGCAGCCTGATTCTCAACGAGGCTGACTGATCCGGATTCCTGGTTGACTGGGCTGCCGTCTTCGCGAGCAGGCTCGCTCCCACATGGGACGGTCAATTTTCAATGTGGGAGCGAGCCTGCTCGCGAAGAGGACCTCACTGACAACACACCCCCCGATCCATGGCCAAACCAGTCAAGCAACTTGAAAGCTTTGACCATTGCCCCGCAGCCCCTTCGGCGCGAGTATTTCCCTGCTATTCACGGTTCCCCCACCAATAAAAAGTACAGAGGGATTCTGGTCATGCGCGATTATTCGTCCGCCACGTCGCAGTTCGATTACCTGCACACCGCCAATGCCGCTTTGCACGGTTCGCTCGAGGCGCTCAATGCCTGCGTGGAATGTTGCGACCGACATGCCTTGCCGGGGCGCATCGCCTTGTTCTGGGAGGGGCGTGACGGCAGCGATGCGACGTGGACTTACCGTGACCTGCAGGACAACGCCGCGCGTTTCGCCAATTTCCTGCGCGCCCAAGGTGTCGGCAAGGGTGACAAGGTCGCCGGCCTGCTGCCGCGCAATGCCGAACTGCTGATCTTGGTGCTCGCCACCTGGCGTATCGGCGCGGTGTACCAGCCCCTGTTCACCGCATTCGGACCCAAGGCCATCGAGCACCGCCTCGGCAGTTCCGGCGCGCGCGTGGTGGTCACTGACGCCAGCAACCGGCCCAAGCTCAACGAAGTGCTCGGGTGCCCCACCATCGTTACGGTCGGCGGGGCGAAGGGCCAGGGCATCGTCCGCGGCGATTACAGTTTCTGGGCCGAACTGGCCAACCATTCCGACCAGTGCGAACCGCTGATGCTGACCGGCGAAGATCCGTTCCTGCTGATGTTCACCTCCGGCACCACCGGGCCGGCCAAGGCGCTGTCGGTTCCGCTCAAGGCCATCGTCGCATTCCAGAGCTACATGCGTGACGCCGTGGACTTGCGCCCCGAAGACGCGTTCTGGAACGTCGCTGACCCGGGCTGGGCCTACGGCATCTATTTCGGCGTGACCGGGCCTCTGGCGCTTGGGCATCCGATCACTTTCTACGATGGCCCCTTCACGTTGGAAAGCACCTGCCGGGTGATCAACAAATACGGCATCAGCAACCTGGCGGGCTCACCAACGGCCTACCGTTTGCTGATCGCTGGCGGCGAGCAGTTCGCCCGCTCGATCCAGGGCAAGCTGCGCATCGTCAGCAGCGCCGGCGAGCCGCTGAACCCGGAAGTGATCCGCTGGTTTGCCGAGAACCTGAACGTGGTGATCCATGACCATTACGGCCAGACCGAGCTGGGCATGGTGCTGTGCAACCACCACGGCCTCGACCACCCGGTGCATTTGGGCGCGGCCGGTTTTGCCTCGCCGGGCCACCGCATCGTGGTGCTGGATGAAAATCAACGGGAGTTGGGGGTAGGGCAGCCAGGCATTCTTGCCGTCGATCGCAGCCAGTCGCCGATGTGCTGGTTCGCCGGTTACGAAGGCGGGCCGACCAAGGCGTTCGTCGGCGATTATTACTTGAGTGGCGATACCGTCGAATCCAACCCCGACGGCAGCATCAGCTTCGTCGGCCGCAGCGATGACGTGATCACCACGTCCGGCTATCGCGTTGGCCCGTTCGACGTGGAAAGCGCGCTGATCGAGCATCCGGCCGTGGTAGAAGCCGCGGTCATCGGCAAACCCGACCCTGAGCGCACCGAGCTGGTGAAAGCTTTTGTGGTGCTCAGCGCTCAGTACCGCGCAGCGCCGGAGCTGGCCGAAGAATTGCGCCAGCATGTGCGCAAGCGCCTGGCGGCCCATGCGTACCCCCGTGAAATCGAATTTGTCAGCGACTTGCCGAAGACCCCCAGCGGCAAGTTGCAGCGCTTTATCTTGCGCAACCAGGAGATCGCCAAGGCTCAAGAGGCCTTGGCGCAGAACGTTTCAGCTTGAATCCAAGGAAACCATGATGCAGATCGACAACAAGATTTTTCTCGTCAGCGGCGGTGCTTCCGGCCTCGGTGCGGCCACCGGCGAAATGCTCGTCAAGGCCGGCGCCAACGTGATGCTGGTCGACCTCAACGCCGATGCGGTGGCCGCCCAGGCGCAAAAGCTCGGTTGCCGGAGCGTGGTCGCCGACATCAGTAACGAAGCGGCCGCAGAAGCGGCAGTCAAGGCCACGGTGGATGCGTTCGGCGGCTTGAACGGTCTGGTCAATTGCGCCGGCATCGTGCGCGGGGAGAAGATCCTCGGCAAGAACGGCCCGCACGCACTCGAAAGCTTCAGCCAGGTGATCAACGTCAACCTGATCGGCAGCTTCAACCTGCTGCGCCTGGCTGCAGCGGCCATCGCCGAAACCGAGGCCAATGCCGACGGCGAACGCGGGGTGATCATCAATACCGCCTCGGTAGCAGCCTTCGACGGTCAGATCGGCCAGGCCGCCTACGCGGCGTCCAAGGGCGCGATTGCCAGCCTGACCCTGCCAGCCGCCCGTGAACTGGCGCGCTTCGGTATCCGCGTAATGACCATCGCGCCAGGGATCTTCGAAACCCCGATGATGGCCGGCATGACGCCGGAAGTACGTGACTCCCTGGCCGCCGGCGTGCCGTTCCCGCCGCGCCTGGGCAAACCCGCCGAGTACGCCGCGCTGGTCCGGCATATCATTGAAAACAGCATGCTCAACGGCGAGGTGATCCGTCTCGACGGCGCCTTGCGCATGGCCGCCAAATAGGAGGATTTGTCATGTCCAACGATCCGATTGTCATTGTCAGCGCCGTCCGCACCCCGATGGGCGGCTTCCAGGGCGAACTGAAAAGCCTCAGCGCGCCGCAGCTGGGTTCCGCCGCCATCAAGGCCGCCGTGGAGCGGGCCGGCATTTCGCCACAGGCGGTTGAAGAAGTGCTGTTCGGTTGCGTGCTTGCCGCAGGCCAGGGCCAGGCACCGGCACGCCAGGCGGCGCTGGGCGCCGGGCTCGACAAATCGACCCGCTGCACCACGCTCAACAAGATGTGCGGTTCAGGCATGGAAGCGGCAATCCTCGCCCACGACATGCTCGTCGCGGGCAGCGCCGAAGTGGTGGTGGCTGGCGGAATGGAAAGCATGTCCAACGCGCCGTACCTGCTCGATCGTGCCCGCAGCGGCTTGCGCATGGGCCATGGCAAGGTGCTCGACCATATGTTCCTCGACGGCCTCGAAGACGCCTACGACAAGGGCCGCCTGATGGGCACTTTCGCCGAAGACTGCGCCGAGACCAACGGCTATAGCCGTGAGGCCCAGGATGCCTTCGCCATCGCGTCCACCACCCGTGCCCAGCAGGCGATCAAGGACGGCAGCTTTGACGCCGAGATCGTACCGGTGCAGGTCATGGTCGGCAAGGAACAGGTCACCATCCGTCACGACGAGCAGCCGCCCAAGGCGCGGATCGACAAGATCGCCACGCTCAAGCCGGCGTTCCGCGACGGTGGTACGGTGACGGCGGCCAACGCCAGCTCGATTTCCGATGGCGCCGCCGCCCTGGTACTGATGCGCCAGAGCCAGGCGCAGCAGCGCGGTCTGAAACCGCTGGCGGTGATTCACGGCCACGCCGCGTTCGCCGACGCCCCGGGCCTGTTTCCCACGGCACCGATTGGTGCGGTGAAAAAACTGATGAGCAAGACCGGCTGGTCGCTGGGCGACGTCGATCTGTTCGAAGTCAACGAAGCTTTCGCCGTGGTCGGCCTGGTGACCATGGACAAGCTGGAAATCCCCCAGGACAAGGTGAACGTCCACGGCGGCGCCTGTGCCCTGGGCCACCCGATCGGCGCATCCGGCGCGCGAATCCTCGTGACGCTGCTCTCGGCCCTGCGCCAGAAAGGCCTCAAGCGCGGCGTCGCGGCGATCTGCATCGGCGGCGGCGAAGCCACCGCCATGGCCGTCGAATGCCTGTACTGAGGAATCACAATGCTTGCGACTGAAGAACAGACCCAGATCCGCGACATGGCCCGGCAATTCGCCCAGGAGCGCCTGAAGCCGTTCGCCGCCGAATGGGACCGTGAGCACCGCTTCCCCAAGGAGGCCATCGCTGAAATGGCCGAACTGGGCTTTTTCGGCATGCTGGTGCCGGAGCAGTGGGGCGGCTGTGACACGGGTTACCTGGCCTATGCGATGACCCTGGAGGAAATCGCTGCCGGCGACGGTGCCTGCTCGACCATCATGAGCGTGCACAACTCGGTGGGCTGCGTGCCGATACTCAAATTCGGCACCGACGAGCAAAAGGCCCGGTTCCTCACGCCGCTGGCCAGTGGCGCGATGCTCGGCGCTTTCGCCCTGACCGAGCCCCAGGCTGGCTCCGACGCCAGCAGCCTGAAGACGCGGGCGCGGCTGGAGGGCGATCATTACGTGCTCAACGGGTGCAAGCAGTTCATCACGTCCGGGCAGAACGCTGGCGTGGTGATCGTGTTTGCTGTCACCGACCCGAGCGCCGGCAAGCGTGGCATCAGTGCATTTATTGTGCCCACCGATTCGCCGGGCTACAGCGTCGCGCGGGTCGAGGACAAACTCGGCCAGCATGCTTCCGATACCTGCCAGATCCTTTTCGAGGATGTGAAGGTGCCGGTGGCCAATCGTCTCGGGGAGGAGGGTGACGGCTACAGGATCGCCCTGGCGAACCTCGAAGGCGGGCGAGTCGGCATCGCGGCGCAGTCGGTGGGCATGGCCCGCGCGGCGTTCGAAGCCGCTCGCGACTATGCCCGTGAACGCCAGAGCTTCGGCAAGCCGATCATCGAGCATCAGGCCGTGGCGTTCCGCCTGGCCGACATGGCGACCCAGATCGCCGTGGCGCGGCAGATGGTGCACTACGCCGCCGCGCTGCGCGATGCCGGCCAGCCGGCGTTGGTAGAAGCGTCCATGGCCAAGCTGTTCGCCTCGGAAATGGCCGAGAAGGTCTGCTCCATGGCCTTGCAAACCCTCGGTGGCTACGGTTACCTCAACGATTTCCCGCTGGAGCGCATCTACCGCGACGTGCGGGTCTGTCAGATCTACGAAGGCACCAGCGACATTCAGCGCATGGTCATTTCGCGCAACCTTTGAACAGGAGTCCCGCATGAGCTACGAAACGATTTTATTGGAGATCAAGGACCGTGTTGGCCTGATCACTCTCAACCGTCCCCAGGCGCTGAACGCCCTGAATGCGCAGATTGTCAGCGAGCTGAACCAGGCGCTGGACAGCCTGGAGGCGGATCCGAAGATCGGCTGCATCGTCCTGACCGGCTCGAAAAAAGCCTTTGCCGCCGGCGCCGATATCAAGGAGATGGCCGAACTGACCTATCCGCAGATCTACCTGGACGATCTGTTCAGCGACAGCGACCGGGTTGCCAATCGCCGCAAGCCGATCATCGCGGCGGTGAACGGTTTTGCCCTGGGCGGCGGCTGCGAACTGGCCCTGATGTGCGACTTCATCCTGGCCGGTGACAACGCCAGGTTCGGTCAGCCGGAAATCAATCTCGGCGTGCTGCCGGGCATGGGCGGCACCCAACGCCTGACCCGTGCGGTGGGCAAGGCCAAGGCCATGGAAATGTGCCTGACCGGACGCTTCATCGATGCGGTGGAAGCCGAGCGTTGCGGCATCGTGGCGCGCATCGTTCCGGCTGACGAGTTGCTGGACGAAGCCCTGAAAACCGCGGCCTTGATCGCCTCCAAATCGGTGCCCATCAGCATGATGGTCAAGGAGAGCGTCAACCGCGCCTTCGAAGTCAGCCTGTCCGAGGGTGTGCGTTTTGAACGCCGGGTATTCCATGCGGCGTTCGCCACGCTGGATCAGAAAGAAGGCATGGCGGCGTTCGTGGCCAAACGCGCGGCGGAGTTCCAAGACAAGTAATGCGACGTCACCACTGACGCCATCGCGAGCAAGCTCGCTCCCACAGGGTTTGGCGGCGTACACAGATGTTGCGTACCCCGCCGATCCACTGTGGGAGCGAGCCTGCTCGCGAAGCTTTTGGCATCACACCAGGTAGTGCCTGAGCTCCCGAGCAATCACCATCCGCTGAATCTCGCTCGACCCTTCGTAGATCTGGGTAATCCGCGCGTCGCGGTAATAGCGCTCCACCGGGTAATCCTCAAGATAGCCATAGCCACCATGGATCTGAATGGCCGAGGAGCAGACTTTCTCGGCCATTTCCGAGGCGAACAGCTTGGCTTGCGACGCCTCCGACAGGCATGGCTTGCCGGCGCTGCGCAGTCGCGCGGCATGCAGGATCAGCAGGCGAGCGGCGTTCAGGCGGGTGTGCATGTCGGCCAGCAGATTGGCGATGCTCTGGTGTTCGATGATCGGTTTGTCGAACTGCACCCGATCCCGGGAATAGGCCAGGGCCGCTTCGAATGCCGCGCGGGCGATGCCCAGGGCCTGGGCGGCGATGCCGATGCGCCCGCCTTCGAGGTTGGACAGGGCGATGGCCAGGCCCTTGCCCCGTGCGCCCAGCAGGTTGGCTTCGGGAATGGTGCAGTTGCTCAGCGTGACGGCACAGGTGTCCGAGGCACGAATGCCCATCTTGTGCTCGGTGCGGTCAACGATGAAACCGGGCGTGTCGGTGGGCACCAGGAACGCCGAAATGCCTTTTTTGCCAAGGTCCGCATCCGTCACGGCAAACACGATCGCCAGCTTGGCGCGCTTGCCATTGCTGACGAACTGCTTCGCGCCGTTGATTACCCATTGACCATCTTTCAGTTCCGCCCGCGTACGCAGGTTGTGCGCCTCGGAGCCGGCCTGTGGTTCGGTCAGGCAGAAGCAGCCGATGGCCTGGCCGCTGGCGAGATCCGCCAGCCAGGTCTGTTTCTGGTCATCGCTGCCGAAATTCAGCACCGGCCCGCAACCTACGGAGTTGTGGATGCTCATCAGTGCTCCGGTAGCACCGTCACCTGCCGAGATTTCCTCCACCGCCAGGGCGTAGGCCACGTAGTCGACATAGGTACCGCCCCATTCCTCGGGCACCACCATGCCCAGCAGGCCCAGCTCGCCCATTTTTGCCACCAGCCCATCGTCGATCCAGCCGGCTTTTTCCCAGGCCTGGGCGTGGGGCGCGATTTCACCGCGGGCGAAATCACGGGCCATGTCGCGGATCATCACTTGTTCTTCGGTCAGCTCAAGGTCGTGCATGTTCAATTCCCGTGGTAGTCGAAGCCGTCGAAGAAACTCGCCACATGGTCGGCGTCCAGCGCCTCCAGGGTCGGTGGGTTCCAGCGCGGGTTCTTGTCTTTATCGATCAGCAGGGCACGTACGCCTTCGATCAGGTCGCCGCGCGCGAACCATTGCCGGTCCAGGTGCAGCTCCAGGGCAAAACAGTCTTCCAGGCTCAGGTGCCGGCCGCGTCGCAGCATTTCGAGGGTCACCGCCATCGCCAGGGGCGAGCGGGTTTCCAGCAGCTCGGCGGTCTTCAGCGCCCACTCGTGGCTGTTGGCGACCGTGACCTGGCGCAACTGCTCGACCATGCTCGGAACATCCGGCAGGGCGAAGAAATGATCGATCACCGGCCGCAAGTCGGCCAGGGGCGGGGCAGGCAACTGTTGGACCGCCATTTTCGCCAGCAGGCTTTGCAGGTCCTTGAGCGGTGAATCGCGCCAGTCCAGGCGGTCGAGACGTTCATCGAGCTGGGTCATTTTCTGGCTGTCGAGATACCAGTCGGCCAGCCCGCAGTACAGCGCGTCGGCAGCGCGGATCTGCACCCCACTGACGCCCAGGTAGATACCCAGTTCACCGGGAATGCGCGGCAGGAAATAGCTGCCGCCGACATCCGGGAAATAGCCAATGCCGACCTCGGGCATGCCCAGTCGGCTGCGCTCGGTCACCACCCGCAGGTCGGCGCCTTGCACCAGACCCATGCCGCCGCCCAGTACGAAGCCGTCCATCAAGGCGAGGATCGGTTTGCGGTAATGGTGGATAGTCAGGTCGAGGGCGTATTCCTCGACGAAGAAGTCTTCGTGCAGCGTGTCGCCCTGCTTGTGGCTGTCGTACAGCGAGCGGATATCGCCGCCCGCACAAAACGCCTTGTCGCCGGCTCCGCGCAAGACAACGGCGCGGATCTGCGAATCGGTGGCCCAGCTATCGAGTTGCTGCTGCAAGCTGCGCACCATGCCCAGGGTAAGGGCGTTCAGGCCGGCGGGGCGGTTCAGGGTCAGGTGGCCGATGTGGTTGCGAACGTCGACCAACACCTCGTAGGGCGCGGTTTCGATGCTGCCCGCAGCTTGGGATGAAACCTGAACTGTCATCGCTAACTCCCTGCTTTTATTGTTCTTTATAAATTTTTAAGCGCGTACCCGGTCGGGATCGTAACAGCGCAAATTTGCATTGCACAACCGGGATACGTGCAGGTCCTGTCTGCATATTTATAGCAGCCACAGGCTCAGCCGCGACCCGACAGCACCTCCGTGATGCTGCGACGCTTGGCATGCCGCTCGCTGGCGTGGATCAATTGTTCGAGATCTTCGGGGGTTACGTCGAAGAATGGTTCCATTTCCTCAAGCGCAAGTTTCAAGTCTTCGGCGGTGATCGCCTGGCGATCAATGGGGGGATGGTCGGCGGGAATCACCGCTGCCGGCTCGCTGGCTCGCTTGGGATAGCGCACCCGCGTGAAATTGTTGTAGGCCAGCGCGAAGACGAGCAGGCCGGAGCCGGCCAGCATGGCGGCGCCAAGCGCCTGCCAATCGAGGGCGACGATGGATGCGTCTGCCAGCACCAGCGTCGCCGCCAAGGCGCCGGCCGGTGGATGCAGGCAACGCAGCCAGCACATCAGCACCAGTGCCATGCCGGCCGCCAGGCATGCGCTACCCAGCGTGCGGCCGAGCACATGGGCGACCAGCAACGCCACGACCGATGCGCACAGATAACCACCGAAGATCGACCAGGGTTGGGCCAGGGCACCCGATGACACGGCAAACAACAGCACGGCCGAGGCGCCGAGCGGGCCGATCAGGTGTTGCGCCACTTCAAGACCGAATACCTGGCCACAGAGCCAGACACTGAACATTGTTCCAAGGGCCATGCCGATGGCGGCGCGACTCCATTCGGTGGGGCGGGTATTGATAGCAGCGGGGAACCAGCGAGCAAGCATCAAGCGAACATCCAAAAAACGAACAAAAAAAGGGGCTTACGGGAGAATCCCTGAAAGCCCTTTAAGTGTTCCAACAATTGGGGGAGGAACGGTACACAGTGTGCCGCTCGCCAACCTTGCTTACAAATTCATATTAATGCTGGTTGAGTGCATTTATTTTGAAGCAAAGAACGTCAGGCACTTCTGGCTCGCGGCCACGACTGCTGCGCGATGGGTAATTCGCAGGATTGCCCCCGGCCCATCGGGAAATAGCTGAAGCCCCTGTCGGCCATGCGATCCGGGTCGTAGAGGTTGCGCCCGTCAAAAATCACCGGCGCCTTGAGGCGTTGCTGGATCAACTGGAAGTCCGGCGCCTTGAATGACTGCCATTCGGTGCAGATGATCAACGCGTCGGACCCGGCCAGCACCGATTCCGGTGTGCCCATGAGCATCAGTTTCGCTTCATTGGGATAGAGCAGCTGGGTCTGTTGCATGGCCTCCGGATCAAACGCCCGGACGCTGGCCCCGGCGGACCACAGCGCTTCCAACAGGGTGCGACTGGGCGCGTCGCGCATGTCGTCAGTGTTGGGCTTGAAGGCCAGGCCCCACAGCGCAAAGGTCTTGCCCCGCAGGTCACCCTGGTAGAAGGCCTGGATGCGTTCGAACAACTTGTGTTTCTGCCGCTGGTTGATGGTTTCCACCGCTTGCAGCAGATCGCTGGAGCAACGCGCCTGCTCGGCCGTGTGGATCAAGGCGCGCATGTCCTTGGGGAAACATGAACCGCCGTAGCCGCAGCCTGGGTAGATGAAGTGATAGCCGATGCGCGAGTCGGCGCCGATACCCTGGCGCACCGACTCGATGTCGGCGCCGAGGTGTTCGGCCAGTTCGGCGATCTGGTTGATGAAGCTGATCTTGGTCGCCAGCATGCCGTTGGCGGCATATTTGGTCAGCTCCGCGCTGCGCACGTCCATGAACAGGATCCGGTCGTGGTTGCGGTTGAACGGCGCATACAGGTCGCGCATGGTTTCGCGCACCTCCTCACGCTCGCAGCCGATCACGATGCGATCCGGGCGGCGGCAATCGGCGACCGCCGAGCCTTCCTTGAGAAATTCGGGGTTGGAGACGATATCGAACTGCAGCAGGCGACCGGCCTTGAGCAGGCATCGATCGATGTGCGCCCGCAGGATGTCGCCGGTGCCCACCGGCACGGTGGATTTCTCCACGACGACAATCGGTTGCTCGCGATGGCGGGCGACCGCGTCAACGACGGCGAGGACTTGGCGCAGATCCGCCGAGCCGTCCTCCCTGGAGGGGGTTCCCACGGCAATAAACAGGACCTGCCCATGCTGCACCGCAACCTGTTCATCACAGGTAAAGCGCAAACGCCCGGCTTCCAGCCCCTCGCGCACCAACGTCGCCAGGCCCGGTTCGAAAATGCTCACCTGGCCCTGACGCAGGAGCTCGATCTTCTGCTCATCGATGTCCATGCACACCACGTCATGACCGACCTCGGCCAACACGACGGCTTGCACCAATCCAACGTAACCACTGCCGAACACACTGATTTTCATGGCGGACTCCCTGGACCATCCCGAGCGGGCGCCGGCAGCGGTTCGCCGCGGCGTGCTCAGCCGAGAATAAGTCCGGGATGTTGCAGTTCACTGACAGTTCGCCGGGGCCTCACTTACCACCAACCGGTACGGCACCGGCAGTTGCCCCACGTAGTCGTCCACCACTTCCCGCGTCAGGCTGACGATGTCTTCAACCCGCTCCATGCCCGCGCCGGTCCGCCAACTAGCGACGATGTCCATCACCGACGGCAGCGGCACGCCGTCCACCAGCGTCAAGCTGCCCTGGTTCAATTCGCCTACCACCAGCGCCGCCGGCATGGCGCCGATACCAAAGCCATCACGAACCAGGCGGGTGATCGCCGAGGCGGAGTTCACGCAATTGATCCGCGGCGAGACGATGTTGGCCGAGTGCAGCATGTTCAGGAGGTCCTGGTGGGGCCGGGAGTTGCGCGAGAAGGTCACGATGCGCTCCTGGGACAGTTCGTCCAGCGATGCGTAGTGGCGGTCAAAGGATGAGCCGCTGCGCACCACCCAGTGCATCGGATAACGCGTCAGGAGCGCATTGCGCACGCTGTCGAGGCGCAGGATGTCGGTCTGGAAAATGATGTCCTGGTAGCCTTTCTCCAGTTGCGTGCACAGGTTGCTCGCGGTGTCGGCCGACAGTTCGATTTCCAGCGCCGGGTAGCATTCCATCAGGCGCGTGACCAACGGGCTGAGCCAGGTATGGATCACCGTGTCCATCGCGCCGATGCGAATCCGCCCGCGTACCTGGCGTGGGTCCTTGATCACGGCTTTCATGCTGTGCATGGTGTCCATGATGCGCTCGGCGTACTCCAGCACCCGCTGGCCTTCGGAAGTCAATGACACGCCCTTGGAATCACGCACGAACAGACGCACGCCCAACTCGTCTTCCAGGGCTGCAATCCGGCTGGAAATCGACGCCTGGGTGGTGAACAGCTTTTCCGCCGTGAGGCGAAAACTCTTCAGGCGGGCGACCCAGACGAAGGTTTCCAGAAACTTGATATTCATGGGCGGCGGCTCCTGAAACGGGCGGGGCAAGGTGTTGGATTGTCCGGGAGCGCCGGTGATCAACCGGTCCTGCAATCCCTGGACGAGAGGTATTGGACCACGTCTTCAAGCGTCCTTGAATCCGGCACCTCGCCGAGGACCGCAGCGGCGTCGCACCACGGATATTCCAGACCCGACACCCAGGCCATGACTTCCGTAAGCTCGGCTGCCGGCAGGGTCTTCATGTGTTCGATGGTTATCGTGAGCCCCTCGGACAGCCCGGACTCGGCGCTGAATCGCCAGTCGTAGCGGCCACAACCGACCCTGACCTCACCGTTGTGTTTGTCCGACATCGCGACCAACCATTTGCACTCGTAGGTGCGGACGTTGGCGTGAGGAGGGCTGCCCAGGCAGAACGTGTAGACGTTTTCGAACGCCTGGTTGAACCGGCTCACCAGTACGTCACCCATCGCGCCACGACCTGCGACATGCTCCGGGAAGGCGATGGAGCCGGTGCGGACCACCATGCCCAGGACTGCGTCCTGGATGAAGGCCTGGTCCAGCAGGTGAGGGCGGTTGCCGTCCTTGGCGCGGATGTAATGTTCGATTGATCGCTGCGGGCTGTTCATCAGATCTCCATTTCAGGTCGGGTATCACAACGCGCTGTTCAAAACGTCGGTCACCAGCATACAACCCGGTGCGTGGGTGATGCACAGCGGCGGTCGCGAAGCCTGCACCACCGATTGCGGCGTCACGCCACAGGCCCAGAACACCGGGACCTCGTCGGCTTCCACCGGCACTGCGTCGCCATAGTCCGGCGTGTCCAGGGAATCAATGCCGATCAGCGACGGATCACCGATGTGGACCGGGGCGCCATGGACGTTGGGCATGCGTCCGGTGATCTGGATCGCCTGGATCGCCGCGGCGGCCTTCATCGGGCGCATGCTCACGACCATTTTGCCAGACAGGCGCGCGGTGGGGCGCGTGTCGATGTTGGTGCGGAACATGGCAACGTTGCGCCCCAGGTCAATGTGCCTCAGGCGTATACCGGCCTCCAGCAGGGGTTGCTCGAACGAGAACGAGCAGCCGAGAGCGAAGGTCACCATGTCGTCCTGCCACAGGTGTTCGATGTCCATCGGCTCTTCGCTCAACTCGCCGTGACGAAAGACCCGATAGCGCGGTACTTCGTGGCGGATATCGATGGGCGCGCCGAGGTTGCGCAGGAACGGATCCCCCGGTTCGCTCACGTCCAGCACCGGACACGCCTGGCGGTTGAGCGTGCAGTAGCGCAGGAATTCGTCGGCCCAGTCACCCGGCAGGATCACGATGTTGGCTTGCACCCGGCCCTGGCCCAGGCCGCTGGTGTGGCCGTGGTAGCGACCGGCCGCGATGTTCTGGCGCAGGGCCTGGGGCGAACACTGTTGCAGTTGTTCGAATGTCAGGGCGGACGGCGGCATCGTGATATCTCCATTGGTTTTTTGTTAGAGCTCCTTTGTAGAAGCCCCGGACGACGGCGTCCAACAAGGAAAACTGGTACCCCCTGACAACAAAAAGTTATCCGACGCTCGAGGCAGCGAAGTCAGACCAGCTGCGACCCGGCATGCATCAGATTTTCTTATGCCCGAGCCGGCTTTTTTCCCGTTTGACGCTGTCCGGCGCCGGTGGGAAGAATCTGCCCCGACGTCAATGTGGTTCGCTTGAGCGATTGATATCCCGTGGCGAGGGAGCTTGCTCCCGCTTGAGCGCGAAGCGTTCATAAAATGGGTCTGCTGCGCAGCCCAGCGGGAGCAAGCTCCCTCGCCACGGGTTCATCGTCTCTCTTGCGAGAACGTCACGCCGCCTCCATGGGCGACGTTCAAGACACTGCCCCAAACAATAAGCGAGGCGCGCCAGCCGTCCCCGACGGGAACACTCGCGCCCATAAAAAAGGAGCACGCCATGTACCGTTTCATCGCTAATCACTTCAACCGTAAACCCGTGGGCACTTTACTCGGCCTCGGTCTGATGAGCGCGTCGAGTGCTCACGCCGATTTCATCAGCGACAGCAAAGCCAGCCTGGAAGCCCGCAACTTCTATTTCAACCGCGATTTTCGGCAGGAGGGCGCGCGGGACAAGGCCGAGGAGTGGGCGCAAGGCTTTCTGTTGCGCATCGAGTCGGGCTACACCGCCGGGACCTTGGGTTTCGGGCTGGATGCGTTGGCCATGGCCGGTTTCAAACTGGATTCGGGCGGCGGCACGGCAGGCACCAATCTGTTGCCGGCGGACTCGTCCGGGGGTTCCCAGGACCGCTACGGCGAACTTGGCCTGACCGCGAAGGCACGCTTGTCCAACAGCACCCTGAAAGTAGGCACCCTGCAAATCAAGGACCCGGTGGTCAATTCCAACGATACGCGCCTGCTGCCGGGAACCTTCAAGGGCGGGTTGTTGAGCGTGCAGGAAATCGACCGCCTGAAGCTGACCGCCGGGCAGCTTACACAGATCAACTTCGTCGACTCCACCCACTATCAGGACATGACGGCCAACCGCATTGGAGGCATCAGCGACCGCTTCCAGTTCGCCGGAGCGGACTACCAGTTCCTGCCGAATCTCACGGCGCAATACCGCTACGGCAAACTGGAGGACATCTACCAACAGAACTACCTGGGCTTGGTCCATAGCCTGGACTTGGGCGCGGGGCAATCATTGAAAAGCGACGTACGTTATTCCCGCAGCACCGAGGACGGCAGCTTCCGCGCTATCGACAACCAGGCGTTCGGCGCGATGTTCACCTATAGCCTCGATGGGCACGCGCTGGGCCTGGGTTACCAACGCATGAGCGGCGACGACCCATTTCCCTACATTTCGCGCAGCGATCCGTATCTGGTCAACTTTGTCCAGATCGGTGATTTTGCCAATGTCGACGAGCGCTCCTGGCAGGCCCGTTACGACTACAACTTTGCCGGCCTCGGCGTGCCGGGGCTGACGTTCATGACCCGCTACATCAGTGGCGACAACGTGCAACGCAGCGCGCCGGGTGAAGGCAAGGAATGGGAGCGCAACAGCGATATCGCCTACGTGATCCAGGACGGCACGTTGAAGGGGCTGGGGCTCAAATGGCGCAATGCCTCGGTGCGCTCGAACTTTGGCAATGACCTGGACGAAAATCGCCTGATCGTCAGTTACACGATGGCGCTGTGGTGACGGCGCGCCGGGCAGCCGTCAGGCCTTGACCCAGCGCTGGCGGCTCCAACCGCTCAGGGTATCGACAATGAACACCAGCAACAGCATGGCCAGGATCACCGTGCTGCCTTGGGCTTCCTGGAACAAACTGAGGCTCACATAGAGCATCTGGCCCAGGCCGCCGGCGCCGACGAAGCCCAGCACACTGGCCATACGAATGTTGTTCTCCCAGCGGTAGAGGGTGTAGGCGAGCAGCTGCGGCATCAGGTTGGGCAGGGTGCCGTAGCAGAAAGCCGCTAGCGCGCTGCCACCTTGCAAACGGATCGCATCGGCTGGCTGCGACGGGGTGTTTTCCAGCGCCTCGGCGAACAGCCGGCCGAGCACGCCGATGGTGTGCAGGGTCAGCGCCAGCGTACCGGCATTGGGGCCGAGCCCGGCGGCAAACACCATCAGCGCCGCCCACACCAGTTCCGGAACCGCGCGCAACGCGTTCAACACCAGGCGCGAGGCGCTTTGCAACGGCCAGCCAAGGCGCCCGGCGGCCGGCAGTGCCAGTGCCAGCCCCAGCACCGCCGCAAGCAATGTGCCGATGGCGGACATGGCGATGGTTTCCAGCGCGCCGTGGCCGATCGCCTTGAGGTACGCCGGGCTCAGGTCCGGACTGAGGAAGCGTTGCGCATAAGCGGTCATCTGCTTGAGGCTCGCGCTGTCTCCCAACGCGCCCAGGTCGATGCCCAGATAGCCGAACGAAGCGACGACTGCCGCACAAATGCCCAGCAGCAATAGCACGTTGAACAGCCGATTCACGCCAGTCTCCAGCGCAGCAGGCGGCTGAGCTGATCGGCGAACATCACCAGCACCAGGAAGGTCAGCAGCAGGCTGGCCACTTCACCGCCGGCGAACATGCGCAACGACAGGTCCATCTGCTGGCCCAGGCCACCCGCGCCGACAAAACCCATCACCACTGACGCGCGGATAGCGCATTCCCAGCGGTACACGGTGTACGACAGCAGCTCGGCGGCGACGTTGGGCAGGATCCCGTAGCAGAACGCCGCGAGCCGGCCGCTGCCGGCCTGCATCAAAGCGTGTGCCGGGCGCTGGTCGACCGATTCGAAGATTTCCGCGTAGACCTTGCCCAGCATGCCGCTGTAAGTGATGGCGATGGCCAGCACCCCGGCCGTCGGACCCAGGCCGACTGCGCGCACGAAGAGCAAGGCCCAGACGATTTCCGGCACGCTGCGCAGGAAGATCAACAGGCCGCGTACTGGCCAACGCAACCATTGGCCGAGGTTGCCAGGTTTGCCGGAGCGGTAGGCGGCCGACAAGGACAATGCGCGGCTGGCCAGCAGGCTGGCCGGGACCGCCACCAGCAGCGCCAGGGCCATGCCGGCGGTGGCAATCGCCAGTGTCTGCAGGGTGGCTTGCAGCAGCAGGTCGACAAACGTCTCGTCATGGGCCGGTGGCCAGAACGCCGCGACGAACCGGCCCATCTCACTCTGGCTGTCGCTGGCCAGCAGCACGCCGAGGTCGACCTCGCTGAACCGAATACCCGGCCACAGCAGGGCCAGGGCCAACAGGGTCAGGAGCAGGCGAGGGCGGGTGGCGGGGTCCCGGGCGTCACGCTTCAGCATCGCGGAATCTGCACGCTCGTAGGGAGTGGAGGGCTCGACATGGACTCCAACTGCTCGTTGGCATAAAGCGTGTCGAGCAGTTGGCGGTCGACCGCTTCGGTCGGCAAGTCGAATAGAATCTGCCCGTCACGCAGACCGATGATCCGGGAAAAATGCGCCAGCGCCAGCTCCACCGCGTGCAGGCTGGTGACCAGGGTCACGCGGTGCTCCCGGGCATGCTGGCAGAGCACCGCAAGTGTGTGCTCGGCCAACACCGGGTCCATCGCCGATACCGGCTCGTCCGCAAGTAATACCTCGGGCGCCTGGTACAACACGCGGGCAATGCCGACACGTTGCAGCTGGCCACCGGACAACTGCTGGCATTGCGCGAACAGCTTGTCGCCCAGGTCCAGCCGGGCCAACGCTGCCCGAGCCCCGGGAATGTCCAGCGGGTGCAGCAGGTTCAGCAGGCTCTTGCCCAGGCCCCACTGGCCGAGCTTGCCGGCCAGCACTGCGGTGACCACCCGTAGGCGCGGCGGCAGGGGAGGCGCCTGGTGGACCAGGCCGATGCGCGCGCGCAGACGCTGCCGCCGGCGCGCGGACAATTGCCAGACTGGCTCGCCCAGTACCTGTACCTCACCAGCGCCCGGCCGCAGGGCGGTTGCGAGCACATTGAGCAGGCTCGACTTGCCCGCGCCGGACGGGCCGATGATGGCGACCTGTTCCCCCACGCCAATGTGCAGATCCACGCCACGCAGCGCCTGTGCACCGTTGGCGTGGATGACGCTGGCTCGGGTCAGACGTAATGTCATTTCAGCAGTTCGGCGGCGCGTGCGGCTTCTTCGATGCCTTTGTAGTTCTCGGGCTTGGTCTCGATGAAGCGGCTGGCGGCCTGCAGATCAAGGATTTCCTTGTCCTTCGGGTTCGCCGGATCGAGGTCCAGGAACGCCGCCTTGATCTTCGCCGCCAGCGCCGGGTCGAGCGTGCCGCGCACGGTCCAGTTGTAATCGAAGTAGGCCGGGGTAGTCGCGAACACCTTGACCTTGCTGGTGTCGACCTTGCCGGCCGCCACCAGTTTGTCCCAGACGCTGGCGTTGAGCACACCGGCATCGACCTTGCCCGCCTGGACCCAGGCGGCCGTCGCATCATGGGCGCCCGAGTAGCCGACGCGGCTGAAATAGGTTTCCGGCTTGATGCCGTCCTTGAGCATGAAATAACGCGGCATCAGGCTGCCGGAGGTGGAAGAGATCGAACCGAAGGCAAAGCTTTTGCCCTTGAGGTCGGCCAGGGATTTGACCGCAGGGTCGGCGCTGATGAATTTACTGGTGAACTGGGCATCCTGTTCGCGCTGCACCAGCGGAATGGCGTTACCCGTCTTCAGGCGGGCCTGCACGAAGGTGAAACCGCCCAGCCAGGCCAGGTCGATCCGGTCGGTGGCCAGCGCCTCGACCACGGCGGGGTAATCGCTCACCGGTACGAACTCGACTTTCATGCCGATTTTCTGCTCCAGGTACGCCCCCAGCGGCTTGAACTTGCGCAGCAGTTCGGTCGGCGCTTCATCGGGGATCGCGCTGACCTTCAAGGTGTCGGCCGCCTGCGTCAGAAGGGAGCTCAGGGACAGGGTCAAACCGACGGCCAGTGCCAGGGTACGCTTGAGCATGTAAATCTCCGGTGCATGTAGGGCGTGAGTGTTCAAGCGCCAGGCACGCGTTGAGGAGCCGCGTTGGCCTGGCGCATTGTGAGGGTAGACGAACAGGTGCAATCTTGATCGTTTCTGCCGACCAGGTAAATCCTGGCCCGTTTCGATGCCGGGATGCTACAAGGTCAACGCCGCGATGCAAGCGTAATGCTGTTCAACCAAGGCAATCGACAAACCCGTGGCGAGGGAGCTTGCTCCCGTTGGGCCGCGAAGCGGCCCCAAAACCTGCCAGATCGGAGTATCAGACACACCGCACCCGGCGCTTTACGACTGCTTCGCAGCCGAGCGGGAGCAAGCTCCCTCGCCACAAATAGATCATTTTTCTTGAGTAGATTGTCCCGTCAACTTTCTGGAGCGTCACAACATGCTCAGCGCCGAGCTGAAGTCTTTCCACATGGTCGCTCGCCTGGCCAGCGTCACCCAGGCGGCCAAGAAGCTCGGGCTCAGCCAGCCGACGGTGACCACGCAGATCCGCAGCCTGGAAGCCCAGTATGGAGTCGAACTGTTCTATCGCGGCGGGCGCCGCCTGACACTCAGTGACCAGGGCGCGCAGCTGTTGCCGATGGTGCAGAAACTGCTGCAGCAGGAGGCCGACATCGAGTTCTTCCTGCGCAACAGCGGCCAGGTGCAAGGCACGTTGCGCATCGGTGCCACCGCGCCGTATTACGTGCTGGATATCATCAAGGCTTTTCGCGAGCAGTTTGCGCTGTGCGAAGTGACCCTGGAAATCGGCAACTCACTGCAGGTCATCGAGGCGCTGGAAGAGTACCGCGTGGACCTGGCCGCGTCCTCGCAACTGGTCGAGGATGCGCGCCTGACCCGGCTGGTGCTGGGGCACGATCCGCTGGTACTGGCGGTACATCGCGAGCACCCATTGGCCAGCCACGACCGGGTCGCGCCGAGCGCCCTGGCCGGGCATTGCCTGCTGATGCGCGAAACCGGCTCCACCACCCGCGCGCTCACCACAACGCTGCTGCGCGAGGCCGGGGTGGCGACCGGGCCGCTGCTGGAGATCGGCAGTCGCGAGTCGATTCGCGAAGCGGTCCTGCGCAACATCGGCATCAGCATCATCGCCCGTCACGAGGTGCCGGAGAATCCACAGCTCAAGGTGGTCGAGCTGGAAGGCGCGCCGCTGATCGCCGAGTATCTGTACTGCCTCAAGGAGCGCCGCCAGGCCCGGCTGCCGTCGGCATTCCTCGGCCTGGCACGAGAGACCAGCGCATCCTGAATTCGCTACACAAATCCACCGATGCCACTATCGGCAGCTTTTAGCCAACTGCAATCAAGCCTTCGTACTGCCTGCCTACCATGACCCTCGTCGAGCTGACAGCTCATCGAGGTTATGTCATGACAAGAACACCTACCGTAGACCTGCAGATACGCGACATCCATAAAGGCTTCGGCGCCTTCAAGGCGTTGGACGGGGTATCGCTGGAAATCGCCGCCGGTGAGCTGGTGTGCCTGCTTGGGCCTTCCGGCTGCGGCAAGACCACTTTGTTGCGCTGCATAGCGGGCCTGGAACGGCAAGACCGCGGCACGATCATGATCGGTGCGCGGGATGTCTCCGCCCTGGCACCGCAGGCTCGCGACTACGGCATTCTGTTCCAGTCCTACGCACTGTTTCCCAACCTGACCGTGGAGCAGAACATCGGCTACGGATTGGCGGGCAACCACCGCGAGACGATCCGCAGCCGGGTCGGCGAGATGCTGGAACTGGTAGGGCTGCGTGGCAGCGAGAAAAAATATCCCGGCCAGCTCTCCGGCGGCCAGCAGCAGCGGGTGGCGTTGGCTCGCGCCCTGGCTCCGGCGCCCTCGCTGTTGCTGCTCGATGAACCGATGTCGGCCCTCGATGCCCGGGTGCGCGAGCACCTGTGCGGCGAGTTGCGTCAGCTGCAGAAACGCCTGGGCATCACCACGTTGATGGTCACCCACAACCAGGACGAGGCGATGCTGATGGCCGATCGCATCGCGGTGATCAATCAGGGCCGCGTCGAACAGTTCGCCAGTGCGCAACAGATCTACCGCGCGCCGGCGAGCGCCTTTGTGGCTGATTTCGTCGGCCAGGGCAACTGGCTGCCTTTCGAGCGCGGGCACGACGGACAGGTTCGCGTCGGCGGGCTCAGCCTCAGCGTGGAGAGCGCTGACGTGGGGCGCAGCGGTCGACTCTTCTGCCGTCCGGAAGCCATACGGATCAATCCGTCGACGCCCGAAGCCAACCTGTTCGATGCGCAGTTGCGCGAACTGACCTACCTCGGCAACCGTTGTCGCCTGAGCTTCCAGCTGGACGCATTGCCCGGCCACACCCTGCTCGCCGAGCTGGAGCCGCGGGCCATGCCCGGGTTGCCCCAGGCGCGGCTGAAAATCGCGCTGCCGGCCCACAGCCTGCAGGTGTTCAATTGATATGCAAAACACGATGATCCTCAAGCCGACCGCAGTGCAGGCACCTCAGATGCCCGGTGACCTGGCAGACCGATTGTTCATACGCGGCGGTCAATGGCTGCTGCTGGTGTTGCTGGTGCTGGCGGTATTGCTGCCATTGCTCGCCATGCTGTGGCGCGCCTTCAGCGGTGATGCCAGCCAGGGCGGAGGCCTGCAAGGGGCGTTGACGCTGCTGGCCAGTGCGAATTTCCGCTGGCTGCTGGGCAACAGCCTGACGGTTTCAATGACCGTCGCGCTTATCGTCGTGCCGCTGGCCTATGCGTTCGCCTACGCATTGCAGCGCACCTGCATCGTGGCAAAGCCGCTGTGGCGGGGCCTTTCGCTGCTGCCGCTGCTGGCTCCCTCGATGCTGCCCGGCATTGCGCTGATCTATCTGTTCGGCAACCAGGGGCTGCTGCGCGATTTCAGCGCCGGCAACATCTATGGTTTCTGGGGCATTGTCCTGGGGCAGGCGATCTACACCTTTCCTCATGCCATGATGGTGCTGATGTCGGCGCTGGCGCTGGCGGACGCACGGCTGTTCGACGCGGCCTCAAGCATGGGCGCCTCGCCATGGCGGGCATTTCGCACCATCACCTGGCCCGGCAGCCGGCAAGGGGTGTTCGCGGCTTTCTGCCTGGTGTTCACCTTGTGCATCACCGACTTCGGCGTGCCGGTCACGGTCGGCGGCGACTATCAGGTGCTGGCGCTGGAAGCCTACAAGTCTGTCGTTGGCCAGCAGCAGTTTGGTCGCGGCGCGCTGATCGGCATGATTCTGCTGCTGCCCGCATTGCTCAGTTTCGCCGTGGACATGTGGCTGCGCCGTACTCAACGCGAAGCCATGGGCGGCCGCGCCCAGGTGTATCGCCCGCAACCGTCGCGGGGGCGGGATGCAGCGTTTCTGAGCGTCACGGCACTGATCGGCGGCGTTCTGCTCGGCGTGTTCGGCATGGCAGTGTACGCATCGCTCGTGCAGTTCTGGCCGTACGACCTGTCCCTGTCCCTGGACAACTATGCCTTCTCCGAACTGCCCGGCGGTTGGCTGGCCTATCGCAACAGCCTGCTGCTGGCGGTGTGCAGCGCGGTGTTCGGCAGCCTGGCGATCTTCACCGGTGCCTACCTGATCGAGAAGACCCGGCAGAGCGCATTGACGCGCACCCTGCGGCTGCTCAGCTTCGTCCCGATGGCCGTGCCCGGGCTGGTGCTGGGCCTGGGCTACGTGTTCTTTTTCAATCTGCCGGGCAATCCGCTCGGCAGCCTCTACGGCAGCCTGGCTTTGTTGGTGGTCTGTACGGTCGCGCACTTCCTGACCATCGCGCATATGACGGCCAGTACCGCCTTGCGCCAGCTCGACGATGAGTTCGAGGCCGCCGCCCTGGCGCTGAAAGTCCCGCTGGTTCGCCACTTCCTGCGGGTGACGCTGCCCATTTGCCTGCCGGCGTTGCTCGACATCGTTCGTTATCTGTTCGTGTCGGCGATGACCACGGTCTCAGCGGCGATTTTTCTCTACAGCCCTGACAGCGTTCTGGCTGCGGTGGCCGTGCTGAACATGGACGACGCCGGCAACGTCGGCGGGGCCGCCGCGATGGCGACGCTGATCCTGCTGACCTCGGCCAGCGTATCGCTGCTGCTGGCAATGCTGTCGCGCCGCCTGCTGCGCCGCTCCCAGGCCTGGCGCCAGCCGGCGCCGGGCCTTTGAACAACTCCTGGAGACTCTGATGCACTACCAAACACCAACTCGCCTGCAGGCAGCGATTCTCGATTGGGCCGGGACCGTGGTGGACTTCGGTTCGTTCGCGCCGACACGGATCTTCGTCGAAGCCTTTGCCAGCTTCGACATCGAGATCAGCCTGGAGGAAGCCCGTGGCCCGATGGGCATGGGCAAATGGGACCATATCCGCACCTTGTGCAACCAACCGGCCGTGGCGGAGCGGTTTGCGCGCCGGTTCGGGCGCGCACCGAGCGATGACGACGTGACTGCTATCTATGAGCGCTTCATGCCGCTGCAGATCGCCAGGGTCGCCGACCACTCGGACCTGATTCCCGGCGCACTGGAGAGCATCGCCGCACTGCGCCAGCGCGGCCTCAGGATCGGCAGTTGCTCAGGCTATCCGCGGCAGGTGATGGACAAGGTTGTCGAACTGGCCGCCGCCAAGGGTTACAACCCCGATCATGTGGTCGCCACCGACGACGTGCCCAAAGGCCGGCCAAGCCCGGCGCAGGCATTGGCCAACGTGATCGCCCTGGGCCTGGACGATGTCGCCGCCTGCGTGAAAGTCGATGACACCGAGCCCGGCATCCTCGAAGGCCGCAGGGCAGGGATGTGGACCGTGGCATTGAGGTTTTCCGGCAATTTTCTCGGCCTCGACTGGGAGCAGTTCCAGGCTCTGTCGGCGCCGCAGTTGGCGGCCGAGCGCGAGCGCATCGACGGCTTGTTTGCCGCAAGCCGTCCGCATTACCTGATCGACACGATTGCCGAACTGCCCGCCGTGATCGACCACATCAACACGCAACTGGCCCGCGGCGTATTGCCGTCCCATTCCTGAAAAACTTCACTGACTGACACGGAGCCGTACCATGTCCAAACGCACTGCCTGGGCCGCCGGCCTGCTTGCCGCCTGTGTTCTGCAGGCCCATGCCAATACCGAACTGACCGTCTACACGGCCCTCGAAGTCGAGCAGCTCAAGGCCTACAAACAGGCCTTCGAGCAGCAAAACCCGGACATCGAGATCAAGTGGGTGCGCGATTCCACCGGCATCGTCACCGCCAAGCTGCTGGCGGAAAAGGATCGCCCCCAAGCCGATGCGGTCTGGGGTCTGGCAGGCTCGAGCCTGGCGATTCTCAAGCAGCAGGGCCTGCTGGACGCCTACAGCCCGGCGAACCTCGGCCTGATTTCCGCCCAATACCGCGACGCCGACACGCCGCCCACCTGGGTCGGCATGGACGTCTGGGCCGCCGCCATCTGCTTCAATACGGTGGAGGCGCAAAAGCTCGGCCTGCCCAAGCCCACCCGCTGGGAAGACCTTGCCAACCCCGTGTACCAAGGCAAGATCGTCATGCCCAATCCGGCGTCGTCCGGCACCGGTTACCTGGACGTCAGTGCCTGGCTGCAGACCTTCGGCGAGACCAAGGGCTGGGCCTACATGGACAAGTTGCACGCCAATATTGGCCAGTACACACACTCCGGCTCCAAGCCCTGCAAGCTGGCCGCCGCCGGCGAGTTCCCCATCGGTATTTCGTTCGAATACCCAGCCATCCAGCTCAAGCGCAAAGGCGCGCCGCTGGACATCGTCCTGCCTGCCGAAGGCCTGGGCTGGGAAATCGAAGCCACCGCCATTATCAAAGGCACGCCGAAGCTGGCGGCTGCCAGAAAGCTCGCTGACTTCTCCGCCAGCTCCGAGGCGATGCAGTTATACAAAGCGAACTTCGCGGTCCTGGCGCAACCGGGCATCGCCGAACGCCTGCCGGAGCTGCCGACGGACTACGAACAACGCTTGATCCGCAATGATTTCGCCTGGGCGTCGGAGAACCGCGACAAGGTGCTGGCCGAGTGGCGCAAGCGTTACGACGGCAAGTCCGAGCCGGTCGCCAAATAAGCTCTGTTCTGTATTGTTCACAGGCTCGGCTGTGTCGAGCCGGGCCTTATCCGTTGATGGTTTTCAAGGAGTTTTCATGTCTGAGCACGACTGTGACCTGCTGATTGTAGGCGCCGGCATTCTCGGCCTGGCCCACGCCTGGGCTGGCGCCAGGCGCGGCCTCAAGGTCAAGGTGTTCGAGCGTAGCCATACGCCCCTGGGCGCCTCGGTACGCAACTTCGGGCAGGCCCTGGTCGGCGGCCAGGCGCCGGGTGTCATGCTCGACCTGGCACGCCAGGCGAACGGTTTGTGGAAAACGCTGGGCCAGGCTGCCGGGCTGCACATGCATCAGCAAGGCTCGCTGCTGTTCGCCCGTACGGAAGCCGAAGAAGCTCTGCTCGAAGCGTTCGTGAGCGGGCGGGGCGCAGCATTGGGTTATCGCACCGAGCTGTTGCGTGGCGAGGCGTTGGCGGCGCTTTACGATGGCCGTTTTGCCCATCACCGCGCGGCATTGCTCGGCCTCGACGACCAACAGTTGTATTCCCGCGAGGCACTGCCGCAGATCGTCGATTACCTGGCCCGGGCATTGGGCGTCGAATTCCATTTTTCGACGCTGGTCCGCAATGTCGAACCCCACCGTGCGCTCACCAGCGCCGGACGCTTTACCGCGCGGCACATTGTGGTGTGCTCGGGCCATGACTATCAGACGCTGCTGGCCGAGCAAATCGCCGGGCTCAACCCGCAAGTGTGCGGCTTGCAAATGCTCCGCGTACGGCCGCGCCAGCCCCTGGCGTTACGCCACGCGTTGCTCACGGGGCTGAGCTGCGTGCACTACGGCGCCTTTGCCGACCTGCCTGAAGCGCAGGCCATCCGCACGCAGATCCGCACGCACCAGCCAGAGCTCGAAGCCCATGGCATCCATCTGCTCATCAGTCCAACCCCCCACGGTGACCTGATCATCGGCGACTCCCATGTCTATGGCAGCGACATTTCACCGTTCAACGCCGAGCAGGTTGACCGTATCCTGATTGACCTGGCGCAGCACACCCTGGGCGGCGAGGTCGATGTACTGGAACGCTGGCAGGGTGTGTATGGCGCGCGGGGACCGGGACCTTTCAGCGTGTTTTCGGCTGCGCAGGGCGTCACGGCAGTGCTGATGCATACCGGCTTGGGCATGAGCGTGGGACTGGCGCTGGGCGAACGGACGATCGCCGCAGCGCTGGGGGAGGGGCCGTGGCAAAGCTCGGCGGCTTGACGTCGCCGAGGAGGGCGCCTCGTCGAGGCAAGGCGCCGGTCTGGCTGCCGATTCAGAGCCAGTAACGCAGGCCCAGCATCACCGATTGGGCTTCATATTCGGTGCTGACATCGCCTTGAGGCAGCCGTTCGATGTCGCCGAAGTGCGCCTCGCGCGTTCTCAGGCAGCGGTAATCCACGGACATCGACCAGTTTTCGTTCAGCTCATAACCCACCCCGGCACCCAGTTGGTAGGCCGAGACGGTGTCGCGGTGAGTACCGCCGAACTCCACGCCACCGGCTTCCAGACCGCTGACCGTGAGGGTGGCGTAACCCAGGCCGCCGCCCAGGTAAGGGGTAAACCGGTTGAAAGGCGCGGGCAGGTTCAAGACGTCGTACCAGAGGTTGACCATCAGGCTGGCCGCTTTCTCTTCGCCTTCGCCATCGATGCTCCCGCCGCCCTCATAGACCCGGTTGTTGAACTGGGTCAGGGTATTTTCGCGATAACCGAGTTCCACCTCCGGGCGCAGCCCGACCGGGAAACGCCAGCCTAACGCCAGGCCGGTGGCGTAGCCGGAATGGAGCGGCTGGTTGAATTCCATCTCGACGAAATCCAGGTTGTTCTGGTTGAGGTCCTGCGCCGATACCCAGTTCAGGCCGCCCATGAGGCTGGCGTAGGGGCCCAGCGTGTCGGCGAAGGTGGACGTCGGGGCGACAGCGCCCATGCCGATGATGCCCATCACCAGGTATTGAGTGTTTTTCAGTAAGTTCATGCTCGGTCCGAAGTGTGCCGTTATTCAAAAGATTGCGAGAGCCGGCGCGCGCGGCGCTGACGTCGCGAACAGGTCATACGAGGTGCAGATGTGCTTGCGCTTTGTCGCGCTCCGGGGCGTCGACAGCGTTGGCGCGTTGTTCGGCAAGGGCTCTGAGATTGCCCAGCGCCGTGGTCATTGCCGTCGTCAGCATTTTGCGCAGCAGGCCGCGGTACACGAAGCTCAACGGGCCGGAGATCCTGGCGCTATGGATGACCTGGGTTTCGTCCGGAGACAGCCTGCGCATCCGGTGGTCGAATTCGAGCCGTATCCAAAGCAGTCTCGCGCTGTTGCGATAGCTTTCCTGCGGTTCCACGGCCAGCAGCCTCAATGGCATTTTCAAGCCATTCCTTAGCACACACTGACCCGCGGTTCCCGCCTGGAACGGGCCCTCGAGTTGGCAATGGCTGACGTCGGTATCCCAGAGCGGGGCTTCCTGGAAATTGCTCCAGATCTTCCAGATTTCCGACGGTGGTGATTTGACTATGAGTTGAACCTTGACATCGTTCACGGCGACACCCTGTCTGTTGCGGGCACACTTGTGCCCCTGAGTTTGATCAACGCCCGGCCTCAGGCAGCAGGCGCGGCCTGGCTCAATACTTGAGCGGTGATATTGGCTTGGCCGATCTTTTCGCCCCGGTTGAACAGGTCGATATGGATACGGTTGGTCTTGAATGATTGAAGCTGCGTCCCGAGGCTCGCTTGCGGAGCGAGTGACAACGGGCTGTTCCTCGGAATTGGCCGGTCCAGGGTGAAACTCAGGGCCAGCAGGTTCATCGGGGTATTGAGCGGAATACGCAGATGACCGTGGGCAATCTGCATGTAGCACTGGCGGGCAACCTCGAGGAAATACACCATCGAGAAATGCTCGGGATCGCCCTCGTGGAAAAAATGCCCATCCGGCAGGCTGACCGTATCCACGCTCAGCCCCTGGGCGAGGCTGCTCATGGCGCTGACGATGACATTTTCCTCCCGGGCCTTGTGCAGCAGGGCCTTGTCGACGCAGCGCGCGGCCGTGAACTCAACCGCCGGCGAGGTCTCGAAGGCCGAGCTGTAGGCCATGCCCAGAACGCAGGTGCACATGACTTTTCCAGCCTGCGTGACGGTTGCCTGAAATGCCTGGCCATCGTGGCCTTGCTCCAGGCGCAGGTCGATCATGTCCTCCTTCTGGACGTATTGCTGGAACTTGATGCTGAGCGTCTTCACGTAGGCGACGCGACCATTCAGCGGGGGCATGGCCAGTTCGATCAGTTGCATCACCCCTTCGAGCAACAGGATGCCGGGGATGTGATCCAGCGGATGGTCGAAGAAATACGGGTGACCTTCGTCTACCACCAGCCGTGCCCGCAGCGAACGCGGCTCGCGCTGGATGTGGGAAATCACCACGTGTTCCGCTCGACGCTGCCAGGGCGCCGGGCGCTGGGTACGAGCCCCCCGGTGCAGGGCGAACAGCCCCTCCATGGCCCGGACTCGCACCCGCAACCCGGCCAGAACCGTGCTGGTCAGCATGTCGCTGAGTTGCAACACATCGACACCGTCATGTTGTGGCTCGCGGACGATTTCGCCGGCATGTACCGGCGTGATGACCTGCTGCAGCTCATGGGGCTCGTGGGCAAAGCGCAACGTGAACGGGTGTCTGATCGCAGGGGCGGGGCTCGCCGTCGCGGGGTTCCATTCGCGCAGTTTTTCAGTGAACAGCCACATCACAACCTTGCCGGCCTCACGCACCTCTATCACCGTGTGAACCGCGGAGTTCATCGTCACCGACAAGAGCGTTTCGATGCCGCAGGCTTCAGCCAGAAAACCGGTCATCTCCTGCAACGACCCGTCCACAGGGACGTTATCGGGCTGCAGCTCACAAACCTCTACCACCGCGTACTGGGCGCGCTCCTTGCCGGCCAATCGGCACGCTTCGTCCAGCGAAGCCGCGGCATGGGCGAGGACCGCTGCGCGAATCACCAGCAGGGGCGTGTCCGTTGAACCCGCTCGATAAGGACGCAGCGCAAGCAGCCCGAGCCCTTCACCTTGCGGCGTAGCGCTGCGGCGAGCACGATCGACCTCGATTTCGCCGCTGATGAAGCGGCCGGCTCCGAGCAGCAGCGTCGTGATGCCGTCCTCGAACCATTGCCGGGATGCCAGCAGGGTTTGCCAGAACAGCCCTGGTGAGCCGGCCAGGGTCTGATGAAAACCCTTGAAATCGAAAATCTGCGCCGGGTAGCCGGACAACATGTTCGGCAACATGGTTGCCACGTCGGTCACTTCCACGCCCGGCGGGCTGCCTTGGGCCCGTGAATAGAATTGCTCGGCACTGCTGTAGGCGTTGCTGAACCGCTCCCCGCCCATGTTGCAGCACATGACCATTGCCGTACCGGCCGATCCGGCAACGCCCGGCAGGCGCCGCAACAGGTGATTGACGCGGTCGGTGATCAACAGTTTGAAGGGATCGACGTGGGCCAGGGGCTTTGGCCCCATGCCAAAACCGTCGATATCGATGACGCGGTCCTGGGCCAGGAATCTCCCCGACAACGGCCCGGCCGAGGGCCCCTTGCCATCGACGAAACGCCCGTAAGGGAAAGTGACCGGTCGAGTAGCCGGTTGCTCAAGCCGCCGTTTGAACGAGTGCAGTGAATCGCAACCGCCCAGTGCGGCTTCCGCCTCGACTATCGCCAGGTCCAGGATCTGCACGCCTGAAGCCACCGGCGCGGGGGCAGGGGGACCATCGGGCACATATTCATCCACCACCAGATGGGCGTTGGCGCCACCGAAGCCGAAGCTGGAAATGCCTATGCGGATCGGCGACTGACGATCCTCCAGTGGCTGGACTCGCTGTGTCGCCAGGCGCAGGCAGGTGTCGTCGACTTTCAGACTGGGACGGTAGTCCGGCTGGGGTGGGATGCCCTTGTGGCGCAGGATCATCAACGCCTTGGCCAGCGAAGCGCCTCCCGCCGCAGCCAGGGGATGGCCGATAACGGACTTGATCGAACCGATGGCGATTTTTTCGTCGGCGCTGCGATGGGCAGCGAAGAAGCTGTTCAGCGAGGCCAGTTCGGTCGCATCCCCTAACGGGGTGCCGGTGCCGTGGGTTTCGATGTAATCCACGCGGCCTGGATCAAGGTCCATGTAAGCCCGTTGATAGGCGCGATACTGGGCCTGCCTGCCCGGTGCAAACACCGACCCTTCGGCACCATCGGCGGAAAGCCCCAACCCTCTCAGCACGCCCAGCGGCCGGCGTCGGGCGTTCAGGGCATCGGCCACGGGCTCGACCAGAAACGCCGTGGCGCATTCGCCCGGGACAATACCGTCGGCATCCTCGCCGAACGCCTGCATGCTGGCCCGGGCGGAAAAAGCCGTCAGTTGGGAGAAACCGAGGAACAATGCCGGGGGCAGAACGGTGTTGAGCGCCATGATGATCGCCTTGTCCGCCTGGCCACTGTTGAGCAGAGCCTTGGCCATGTCGATGGCATAGGGGAACGAACTGCAAGCGGTGTCCACCGATAAGGCCGGGCCTCCCAAGGCAAAAGCGCGCGCCAGCCCGGCCACCTGTTCACCGGGCGTGAAACCGGATGGCGTGTCGGTACCGCCGGGCACTGCCGTGGCGAAATAACTTTCATCGCTCCAGGACGTCGCGACCACCAATGCGGTTCGCTCGGTATTCAATACCGTGCCTTGCGCCGCGAGTTCGGCAAAAAGCGTCCGGAGCACGTTCTTGCCGATCGCGACCTGCCGACCTTCATGACGGGAAGGCGTCGATGGGTCATCTGAAAGGCAGAATGCGCTGTCCAGGTAGACACGATCCTTTTCGCCGGCCTTGCTCGAAAATATCGACGCCTTCTGCAACCCCCAGCGCGCCGGCATTGCCTGGATGGGCGCTATGCGGCCCTGCGAGAGCAAGTGCCAAAGTGCGTCGGTGGACGACGCCCCTGGAAATTCGCCGGCCATTGCGCTGAAGCACAACTCGCCCGCTGTCGTTACCGCGCCACTCATACCCTGTCTCCTGATTGCCAAAAAGCGGGGTGACCTGGCGATCACCCGGTGTCCATTCCATGTGCGGGCAGCGTGTGCCGTCGGGCCTCAGCCTATTCTTGCCAGAAGCGCCAGTGCGTCTTCCGGGGTACGACGCGACATCAATGCCTCACCAGCAAACTCACTGACGGGGCACTCTTGCGCCATTGATTGGCAAAGGGCTTGCCGGTCGAAACCGTTGAGTCCCAAATCGGTAAAAGGGGTGTTGACGTCCAGTGACTGCGGTGCGTCCGAAACCAGCGGTGAGAGAGCATTGAACAGCACCGCGCCGAGCTGCGTCTGCGCATCGGCGGAGCCAGGCAACGGCGCCTCGGAAGGTGCGGCAGACGGCTTCGGATCGGTTTCAAGCCTGGCCAGCAGGGCCGTAGGGGTGAGGGCGTCGAAGAGTTCCGAGGTCTGTTCTTTCTTGTCCGGGAAGTGCTGGGCCAACGACTCGAAAATATCAACCAGCCCTAGCGAGTCGATGCCCAGGCTTTCGAAACTTCGTTCGAAGTCGATTTGCTCGTTTTTGAAGCCGGTGACCGAACTGATCTCGGCGCGCAACCATTGCTCATAGCTGAGGGCGACAGGTTCCTCCGTCGAGGGGGCGGCGGCCAACACGGTCGAGTGTGCAGGCACGGGCTCCAGCGTTGCGACGCTTCTACCCGCAGCCGCCTCGATGCCATGGGCATAGACGCCTTCCAGCACCTGCTGGTGGGCATTGAAATAATGGGCGGTGACCGATTCAGCCTGTTCCAGCAGGCGCATCAGGATCGATTCCTTCGCCATGTTGGATTCGCAGAGTGAATCGATGATTTTTTCCGAGAGGGAGAAATAGCTATGGGCTATTTTCCCGTTGGACACGATGAATTCCTGCACAACTTCATTGAGTTGCAAGCGCATGAGGTTCTCCTTAACCGTAAATCGGTAGGTGTTTTAGACGAGCATCGAAAGTCGTGGGCCCGGGCAGGGCGCCGTCAAGCAATCAGTCAGTGAGCGGTTGCGACTGGCCGCTGGATTTGCACTGCCTCGCTTGTCGGGGAGGCGGTTTCCCTCGAGGCCTTGAGCAATCCGGACCTCACGCTCAGGTACGTCACGAGTGTCATCGCGTCGGCGCCCTGGAACGCGATGTACCCGTCAGGACGAATCAGCATCAGCGTGCCTTCGCTGGCGTGATAACGCTTGTGCAGCCTCCAGTCGGGGTCGAGCAATGTCGAGTGCCATGCCGGCAGTTCCGCGCTGTTGAGGGCGTCGACCACGCAGTAGGCCTTGATGCCCGGATAATCTTTTTCTACTGACTCGGCCAGTGCATAGTGGCCTGGCAAGATGGGAGAAAATTGATCCGCCGCGGTGAAGATCAACAACGTGTACGTCCCGTGGAACAGGTCGATCAAGCGCGCCGGCAGCGCCCCTTGCTGTTGCCAAAGCTCGACATCGGGTGCCAGTTGCCCCGCGCGAGGCACCGGCGGCTGGAACGCCGTCCGGGCTCCTTTCCTGGCCCAGTTGCGGCGCTGCTTTTTCGTCAGCGCCTCCTGGATGCAGTCACTTTTGGCGTAGTGGTACTGATGGCCGGAGATCATCGAGGGCAGTTTGCGCTGGACCTTGGGCCTGCTGCTCAGCAGTGGCAGGACGTTGTCTCGCAGCCACACCAGGGCCCGTTGCCTTACGGTGATCAGCCCGGTCAACCGATGCGCGGTCTTCTCGACTTCCAGGGCCACCGGATAACGTTCCTCGTTGTAGCTGTCGAGCAGTGACGGATCCGCCAGGCCTTGATCGACATAGGCGATCTTCCACGCCAGGTTGTAGGCCTCGGAAATTCCCAGGTTCATCCATTGGCCGCCGATCGGGCTGCCGATATGCGCAGAATCGCCGACCAGGAACACCGAGCCCTGCTGCAATGACTGCACCCGGCGATGCTGGAAAGAGGCAATGGTGGTGGAGGAGATGTTCGACAGGGTCATGTTCTGCCCACGTCCCTCGCACAGCCGCTGGAAGTTCTCCAGGCTCAAGGAGGGGCGCTCGCCTTCCGGTGGCAAGTCGTAGGGCATCTCGATGAACAGCCGATAACGGGATTGTGCGCTGATCGGCGCAACCGCCACGTACCCATCCTGCGCGCCAAGAAAAAAAGCGCCTTCGTCCTTGCTGCCGGACCACTCGATGTCAGCGTCGGCGAGCATGAAAAAACGATCGTAGGACGATCCCTCGAAAGTCATCTCCAGGCGTTTTCGGATGTTGCTGCGAGCACCGTCACAGGCCACTGCCCAGCGGCTGGCGCAGGATTCCTCGCGACCGTCGCCATGACGCAGCGTGACCCGTACGGACTCGGGCTGGTTCTCGATGTCCACCAGCTCGGTGTTCCATTCGACTTCCACGCCCAGCTCAGTCAATCGTTCCAGCAGGATCTTTTCCGTTTGCGGCTGCGGCAGGCTGAGGAGCATGGGATAGGTAGCATCCAGGCAGGAAAAGTTGTAATTCAGCACCCGCCGGGCGTTGGACTGCACCGAAAACTGATTGATGGTAAAACCATCGTTGATGGCCTGGTCGGCGACGCCGAGGTCGCGGAAGATTTCCAGGGTCCTGGAATGGATCGCCATCGCCTTGGTCGCGGTGGAGGGGCCGGCGTTTTTCTCGATGATGCGAAAAGCGACGCCCCATTTCTGCAACATGATCGCCAGCGACAAGCCGATAGGGCCGGCGCCTACGATCATTACCGCCGGCGCCTTGCCCGGCTGTTTGTAATGCGCGGGGACAAAAGTGCTCAGAGTATTCATCTGTCAGTACCAGTTTCTATAGAAGGGAGAGTTGGCAACGCTGAGCAGGGCCTCGTCGCCTGACGAGTCGCCATAGGCATAGATGTAGAAATCTTCAAGGTTGCCGACGCAGCCTTTGAGGCGCCTGACTTTCTCCCCATCGACACAGTTGGCTCCCGATATGCCCCCGGTCAGCTTGTTCCGGGCCGTCGCCAGGCGGGTGCCGCACACGTAGTCGAAACCAACTGCCTGCCCCCACGGGATCAGGTAGTTCTCCGGCGAATTGCTGACCAGCGCCGTGACGTGTCCCATGGATTGATGCCACTTCAGCCGACGCAGCGCTTCGGGCCTGAGCCAGAGCGGCAGCTGTTCGCTGATGAAGTACCTGGCATGTTCGCGCTCCTGCTCGACGCTCAGGCCTCCCAGATAGCAGGCGATAAACGCCAGTCGCGCCTGCATCAGCGGTGTGATTCCCAGGATCACGCTGAGCATTTTTGGCAGCAGGGGGATGATCCTGAGCCAGAAGGGCCGGGTTCCGAAGATAAAACGCATGTAGCGCCAGAAGGTATGCCTGTCGGTCAATGTGCCGTCGAAATCGAAAACGGCCAGCACCGGTCGCGTGTGATCAGCGTGCATGAATCTCTTCCTTGAGCGGGACAATCTCGATGTTCCTGGGTAGTTTGAAGGCGGAAAGGTAACGGGCGAGCAGGGTGGATACGCTGTTCTGGCTAAGGTCTGCGCTACCTTCCACAGACAAGTGCAGTACGTTGATGGCTTTATGGTCCGGGACGATGTAGGCCTTTGCCCGCACTGCACCGGGATGCTTGAGGGCAATGGACTCGATTTCTTCCAGGTCGATCATCTGCGCTTTGATTTTCGAGATGCGCAGGCGCTGGCAGCAAAAAAATACGTGCCCGTCGTCGTCCTGCCAGACCAGGTCGCCGGTGTGGAACCAGCCGTCACGGAAAAACCGGGCATTTATCTGCGGCGCATCGTCATAGCCCGGGATAACCATCGGGCCGCGTACCAGCAGCTCGCCGATACGCCCCACGGCCACGTCGCGGCCCTGACCATCGACAATTCGCAACTCGACACCACTGATCGGTTGGCCCATCGCACCGCGATGCACCTCGCCGACCGAACTCTGGACAATCACCGGCATGCTTTCCGTCAGTCCGTAGCCTTGCAATACAGGGCCGCACCCCAGCAAATCGCCAAGCTTTTGCGCTTCATCCGCCGGCAGATGGCTGCCGCCGGAATAAATCATCAGTTGCGGATGCAGCGGCAGCCGTGGGCCCTTGCGTTTGGCCAGTCGGGTATTGAAGTAGCGGATGACATCCGGCACCAGGCAGGCAAAGGACACCTTGTGCTCGGACAAGACTTGCGCCAGGTCCCTGTTGAGCAGGCTGTTGGTCATCAGCAGCGTAGCGCCGATGCTGAGCGGGAAAACCATCATCACGGACAGGCCGAAGATCGCGTACAGCGGCAGGGTTACCAAGTGGACCGACCCAAGGCCTTGAGGGTGGAACTGCTCGTGCAAGCCATCGCTTGACTGCGTCAGGTCCAGATAACGATGAGAGACAGCCAGCGGCATGCCAACGCCCCGATACGTGAACTGTACCGAAACGACCGGGTTGCCTTCAGGCAGCGACAAGGGCCAGAGCTGATGCGGAAGATCAGAGGCGGCCGTTGCGTGTTCGGGCAACGACAACGGTTGCTCATCGGCGGTGCGGACGACGAGGCAACGGACCGACTGAAAGACTTCGCGGTGTTGCTCGAACAACGAATCGGTCGTGACGGTCAATGCGGGCCCGGCGAGGCCCAGCACGTTGCTCAGTTCGTACGTCGTCAGCTTGTGGTTGAGGATGACGGGGATAGCACCATGGCCAATGATCGCCAGATAATACGCGATGAAATCCACCCCATTGGGCAAGACAAGCGCAACTTTCTCTGCGGACGACACCCCAAGGGCATGGAGCAAACCGTTGCACGCTTCGGCCTTGTTCAGCAAGTCGCGGTACGTGAAGGTTTCTTCCGCATCTAGATTCCTGATAGCGATGGCGTCGGGGTGCAAATCCGAAAAACCGACAAAGCGATGCAGGAAACCTTCTTTACAGGTAAGGCTTTTCATTCCACCAACCTCTCAATCCTTGAAGTCATGGCCAGATAAATAAGTACTGCAGAGGCAGGCTAATTTTTCAGTTGAGCTTTATGTAGTTATTGTTCCGATACCAGTCCAGCGTATCGGTCAGGGTTTCAGTAACCGGGCGGAACGCGCATTTCAGTTCACTTGAACTTTTGCTGTGGCTGAAATGAGTCCTCCCTTGTTCCTGCTCAATGAGCTTGACCGTGGAAGTACTGATAAGCACCGGCTTTTTAGTAACCCGGTAATAAATTTCATAGCCAAAAGCAATAAGACGCAGCATGAACAACGGAACAGGCCGTTCCGGTGCCTTTATCCCGCTGACGTTGGCCAGTGCCCGAAAGATAGTCTTCATGTCCATATGATTGCCGGCAGCCAGATAACGCTCTCCCGATCGGCCATGTATTATCGCCGCGATCTGATGTTCCGCCACGTCACGGGCGTCCACGACTGAAAAACTCCCGGGAAGAACCCCCGGCAACTTTTGTCCTACGAAATCCAGCAGGAACTGACCTGACGAGGTAGGACCGATGTCGCCTGGGCCAAACATCCAACCGGGCAAAACCATCGCCACGAACATGTCCGGATGCAGCGACAAGAACTCCTGAACCTTCTGTTCAGACAGGATCTTGCTCAAGTAGTAATCGTCTGCCTCGGACTCGTCGCGCGACATGGTCTCGTCGATTACCTGATCGCGGTTTCCCTTCAGGACCGCGATGGAGGAAGTGTGGACCGCACGGCGAATGCCCGCGGCATAGGCGGCCTGCAACAACCGCTCGGTGCCGGTTACATTGGTGTCGTAAAGCTTTTGCCAATGCTTTCCGCCTTTATAGCTGTCGCGAAAATAGGCCGCTGTATGAAACAAGGCATCACAGCCTTCAAGGGTATGGCTGAATGCATCAACATCAAGCATATCGCCCTGGACAAGTTCGACGGGCAAACCGCCGAACTGCTTCTTGGCTTTTTCAATGGAACGTACCAGCGCCCTTACTTTGATGTCTCGTTTTAAAAGTGCATGGACGACATTGTTCCCAAGCAGGCCTGTAGCACCTGTAACAAAGGCATATTCCATTAAAATCCAGCTCCTGTGAGATAGCCTGCTCGTGCAGCTTCGTCGCTGAACAGGCGTTGGATGACCCAACGGCGCCAGTAAAAACCATTCGGTATCTGGAAATCAAGCGGTATTTCATTATCGAGTGAAAGCCGAGGTGTCTGGGACGGGCCTGAGACGTGATGTCTCAACGAACTCGCCAGGCTGATGACGCCATTTTTCCGGCATGTGAGCGGTTTTTTCCCCAAAAGGGGCAGGGCAGTGGTCGCTCTGAATCCGTTGCATTTCGATGAAAACCGTCACCTTGCTGTCGTCCGATCCAGCCAGAAATAGGCGGCGATTACATGCCAGATTTAAAACTTTAAATGCAAAGGACGGGTACGGATGGTAAGGTGCAAACATCTGATTCACTGAACTGTTTCATCTAGTTACAAACAAACATATTGGGCCAAAGGAGCCGAGGGCGTGATTAAAAAAAGATTAGGTCGCGAGGAAAGCCAGCAAATAACACGAGACAAGTTATTTGATACCGCCACTGACCTCATGATCAAAAAAGGCTTTCACGCCGCCAGTGTCAATATTATCTCTGAAGAGGCAGGTTATTCGAAAGGTGCGTTCTTTTCCAACTTCTCAAGCAAGTCGGAACTGCTCCTGCAACTGACCCAGCGTTTCAAACGGGTTGAAATAGACCGCTTGGGCGATACGTTGGCTGCGGGTTATACCGCAGAGCAACTCGCGCACGGATTGAACGCCTACATCGATACACTTAAAAACAATACGAACTGCGCCATCCTCGACGCCGAAATGCAACTGATCGCGTTACGCGATGAAGAGTTCGCAAAGCATTACTACGATCTGCATGAAGAAAACAGCGAGGCGCTGGGCAAGCTGATCACTATCATTTTCAACCATGCCGGCAAGAAACCTCCGTTGGCGTACGCAGCACTCGCGAAGACTTTCACGGCGCTGTCGGAGGGTTTGATATTGCAAGGACATAAAGATCCAGCGGCGGAAATCAAACTGGTGCTCAATTCGCTCATTGAAACGGCGGAGCCATTGTAGGAATGCAAGCTGGTCAAGCAGTCGGCGATCAGCGTGAAGCTACCGCGCGAAGAGTTGGCAGGCCGTCTTTGCGGAGCGTCTTGAGCCAGACGGTCCGGGTTCAGGTTCCGGGGAAAGCCAGAGCTGCCGTGAGTACTGAAAAGGAGCCCGGCATGGCCGCCATGGCGAAACATGTTGTTACGCATAATGTATATTATGTTAAACGAGATGTTTACGTTCTACGTTTAGAAATCCGGATCCGCCCCCCTGCAACTAATCCCCACCGCACCGGTCTCTAACCTCGCCGAGGTTGAGTCAATTTCGCCGAACCTCACATTGAAAAGACTCCCCCGTGACTGCCCATCTGGATCGCCGCAACAACCTGTCGCTGGACAGCCTCAACTTCTTTCTCGCCGACGTGCGCGACGGTCTCGGGCCGTATCTGGCGATTTACTTGCTGGCGGTGCATCAATGGGACCCGGCGAGCATCGGCGTGGTGATGACGATTGCTGGCGTCGCGGCCCTGATCACGCAAACTCCCGCTGGAGCGCTGGTCGACAATAGCCGTGCCAAGCGCGCGCTGATTGTGATCGCCGCGCTGGTCGTGACCGCCAGTTGCCTGGTGTTGCCTTTCGTCTCGTCATTCAGCCTGGTGGCGCTTACGCAGGCCCTGAGTGCGGTGGCCGCATCGATTTTTGCCCCGGCCATTTCGGCAATTACCCTGGGCATCACCGGTCCTCGCGCTTTCACGCGGCGAACCGGGCGCAACGAAACTTTCAATCATGCCGGCAACGCCTGCGCGGCGTTGCTGGCCGGTTTGTCTGCTTACCTGTTCGGTCCGGTGGCGGTGTTTTACCTGATGGCGGTCATGGCGCTGGCAAGCGTGTGTGCCGTGGCGTTCGTCTCGGCTGAAGCCATCGACCATGATCTGGCTCGCGGTCTCGAACCTCGTGGCCCCGATCACCCTCAGCCCTCCGGGTTTGCCGTGTTGCTCAGCCACCGACCGTTGTTGATGTTTGCGGTTTGCTGCGCGCTGTTCCACCTGGCGAATGCCGCCATGCTGCCGCTGGTGAGCCAAAAGCTTGCGCAAGCCAATCTGCACATGGCCACCCCGCTCACTTCTGCCTGCATCGTCGCGGCGCAGCTGGTCATGGTGCCGATGGCGCTGTTGGCTGGCGCCAAAGCCGATCAGTGGGGGCGCAAGCCGCTGCTGTTGGCGGGTTTTCTGATCCTGCCGTTGCGTGGTCTGCTCTACACCTTGTCGGATGATCCGTACTGGTTGGTCGCGGTACAGCTGCTCGACGGTGTCGGCGCCGGTCTTTTCGGCGCGTTGTTCCCGGTTATGGTCAAGGACCTCACCCTCGGTTCTGGCCATTTCAATATCAGCCTCGGCGCACTCACAACGGTGTTTGGCCTCGGTGCGGCGTTGAGCAATGGTCTGGCGGGATTTGTGGTTGAAGCGGCGGGATACGATGCGGCATTCCTGACACTTGCCGGGGTCGCCGGAGCGGCATTTTTGCTGTTATGGGTTGGGGTTCCGGAAACCATGCAGCGTTCAGAAGGCATCAAAGTTGATCGAGTCGAGATGAGCCCAGGCGCCTAGAGCAGTCAGACCGGAGCCTTCAAATCCACGCCCAGTGCTTGGGCAAACGCCTTGACCAGCGGACTGCGCACCGTGTTGTGACGCAGGATCAGACTGAACGGGGTGACGATGTTGATCAGGTCCGGCCGTACCGCGCGAAACTCGCCCCGCGCCACTATCGGCGCGGCGTAATGCTGGGGCAGGAATCCCAGGAAACGCCCCGTTTTGATCAGCAGCGCAACGGCTTCCACCTGGGTGGCCGAGGCGGAAAAACTGTCGTAGTGAGCAAACTTCAGTTTGTCGCGATGAATCGCGTAACGATGGTTGATGCACTCGTGGGCCTTGAGCACATCCTCGCCCATGTCCGCCTCCGCCATGCTGAACAACGGGTGGCCGAGGGCGCAATAGACTTCCGAGCGTTCTTCGTACAGCTCGTAGTAGTCGAACTCCTCGCGTTTTTGATAGATCGGCACGATTCCCGCCACTAGCCGCCCCTCGACGACGCCTCTTTCAACCTCGTCGAGTTGGCTGGCCTGAAGTTGAAACCTGACCTTTGGCGATTGTTCGTTCATGCGCCTGAGCGCGGCAACTAACGGGGAGTTTTCGTCAGAGATCGTATTATCAATAACGCCCACGCCCAGGTCACCGACAAGTTCGTTTTGCGCTGAACTAAGGCGATCGCGAAAGTTGTCAACCGAGGCAAATAAATCGATTGACGCCTGATACACCAGGCGCCCCTCTTCCGTCAGGTGAAAGCCCTCGCGCCCGCGTGTGCACAGGCGCATGCCGATGCGGATCTCCAGGTCGGAAATCTGTTTGCTGATGGCAGCCAATCCCACATTCAGCTCATTTTGCGCGGCACTGAAGCCCCCTGCCTCGACCACGGCCTTGAACACTTTGAGCAGTTTGAAGTCCAGCCCGCTGAGGGCTAGCGGTGCCCGTTGCGGCGTTTTCGGCGGCGGGTTTCCGGAATTGGAAAGTGGGGTTTCCATAATGCTTATTTACCTCTGACGCCCAATTTAACAACCTGTGCCCACAACAAAAATACGCTGGCCTAATAATAATGAACACAGAAATCCAGGCTTGGCAACCGCCAATAAATCCAGAACATCAGTGCCAAGGCGCTGATCGCAAAACATTAAAAGCTGACACTTCGATCAGCACTCGCACCGATGCAACTGCCCTCTTGAAAACTGCTCTGGCCTGACTTCGTTCGCTTGTTTTGTGGCGATGTAGCGGCCTGGAGTACCCGTTTCAGTTCGCGTTACCGACGAGGAAAACAACAATGTCCCACTCCACCGACCGTCTCTGGGGGGCGCGTTTCAAAAGCGGCCCTTCCGAAGCCTTGGCGGCCCTCTCCCGTTGCCCTGAACGCTACTTTCGACTGACGCCGTACGACCTCGCCGGCTCCAAGGCTCATGCACGGGAATTACAGCGTGCCGGACTGCTGAACGAGCAAGAAACCCTGACCATGCTCGACGCGTTGGAGCGCATCGGCACGGACTTCCGCGCTGGCATCATCGCCCCGACCCTGGACGATGAAGACGTCCACACGTTCATCGAGCGGCTGCTGACCGAACGCCTCGGTGCACTCGGTGGCAAGCTGCGAGCCGGGCGTTCGCGCAACGACCAGACGGCTAACGATCTGCGGCTGTTCCTGCGGGACCACGTACGTACCCTGGCCGTTGAAGTGCTGGGCTTGCAGCAAGCGCTGGTGAACCAGGCCGAGCAGCACATCGAGAGCATCTGCCCCGGATTTACTCACCTGCAGCAGGCACAGCCGATCGTGTTTGCCCATCACCTGCTGGCCCACGCCCAATCGATGCTGCGCGACGTGCAGCGCCTGGTGGACTGGGACGCGCGCACTTCGCTGTCACCACTCGGTGCGGCGGCCATGGCCGGTTCGGCGATCGCTCGTTTACCTCAGCAATCGGCAAAGGAGATGGGCTACAGCGGTGTTTGCGAGAACTCCATCGACGCCGTGGCCAGCCGCGATCACGTCGCCGAGTTCCTGTTCATCGCCAGCATGCTCGGCATCAACATTTCTCGCCTCGCCGAAGAATTCTGCCTATGGTCGTCGCGGCAATTTCGCTGGATCGCGCTGGACGATGCCTACGCCACCGGCAGCTCGATCATGCCGCAGAAAAAGAATCCTGACATCGCCGAACTGGCACGGGGCAAGGCCGGTCGCCTGATCGGCAACCTGACCGGGCTGCTGTCCACGCTCAAGTCCTTGCCACTGTCCTACAACCGCGACCTGAGCGAAGACAAGCACGGCGTGCTCGACAGCGTCGACACCTTGCTGCTGGTGCTGCCGGCCATGGCCGGAATGGTGGCGACGATGAAGGTCGACGTCGAAGAGTTGCGTCGCCAGGCACCGCTGGGTTTTACCCTCGCCACCGAAGTCGCCGACTGGCTGGCGGTGCGCGGCGTGCCGTTCAAGGAGGCTCACGAGATCACCGGTGCGTTGGTCCAGGCTTGCGAGAAACACGCTATCGAACTGTGGGAAGCCTCCCCGGCACTGCTGACGGAAATCGACCCGCGCCTTACCCCCGAAGTACGCGAAAGCCTGACCTTGGAAGCTGCCATCGCCGCCCGCAGCGGCTGGGGCGGCACCGCGCCAGAACAGGTGCGTGAACAGCTCGGCCGGCTGAAAAGCGCGCTCGCCGCTCAGCAAACGTGGACCGAGGAATACCAAGGGTTCCGCCTTTAGGTCATGACGCAAAACGTGTGGGAGCGAGCCTGCTCGCGAACGCGGTATCCCGATTAAATCAATGTTGACTGACCCACCGCATTCGCGAGCAGGCTCGCTCCCACAGGGGAATGTGGTGGACCGGGAAGAATGTACGGAGAACCAACATGAGCCAGACACAGGCAGAACGACTCCAGGCGGAGCGCAAGCTGGCGGAAAACCAGTTCGACATTACCCAGTACGATCATGTGCCCCGGCGTTATTACGGGCGGATCTTCTTCGCCACGGTGATCGTCATCGCGCTCATCGGCCTGGTGCGCGCCTTCGCCGAAGGCAAGATCGAATGGTCGTACATCGGCCAGTTCCTCACCTCCGAGGCGATCATGTGGGGGCTGCTCAACACCATCGTCATGGCGGTGCTGGCGATGGCGCTGGGTATCGTGTTCGGCGTGATCACCGCGATCATGCGCATGTCGGCCAACCCGATCCTGCGCTACGTGGCGCTGACCTACACCTGGCTGTTTCGCGGTACGCCGCTGATTCTGCAGTTGCTGTTGTGGTTCAACCTGGCGCTGATCTTCACCACCATCGGCATTCCCGGCGTGTTTGAAATGGACACCGTGAGCCTGATGACTCCGTTCGTGGCCGCCCTGTTTGGCCTGAGCATCAACCAGGGTGCCTACACCGCCGAAGTGGTCCGCGCCGGCCTGCTCTCGGTGGACACCGGGCAGTACGAAGCCGCCAAGTCGATCGGCATGCCGCGCCTGCAAGCGTTGCGCCGGATCATCCTGCCCCAGGCCATGCGGATCATCATCCCACCGGTGGGCAACGAGTTCATCGGCATGGTGAAGATGACCTCGCTGGCGAGCGTGATCCAGTACTCGGAACTGCTCTACAACGCCCAGAACATCTACTACGCCAACGCCCGCGTGATGGAGCTGCTGATCGTCGCCGGGATCTGGTACCTGGCCACGGTCACCGTCCTGTCCTTTGGCCAAAGCCGGCTGGAGCGTCGTTTCGCTCGCGGCGCCGGCAAGCGTTCTTGAGGAGCCGCACATGAGAAGCATCGTCAAGGCCGTGAGCCTGAACAAATACTACGACCAGTTCCACGCCCTGAAGGACATCAATATCGAGGTCGAGCAAGGCGAAGTGCTGTGCATTATCGGCCCGTCCGGCTCGGGCAAGAGCACCTTGCTGCGTTGCGTCAACCAGCTGGAAAAAATCGACAAGGGCGGCCTGTGGGTCGATGGCGAGCTGGTGGGTTACCGAATCGTCGGCAACAAGCTGCACGAACTCAACGAAACGCAGATAGCCCGCCAGCGTCTGGCCACCGGCATGGTGTTCCAGCGGTTCAACCTGTTCCCGCACATGACCGTGTTGCAAAACATCATCGAAGGCCCGTGCCAGGTGCTCAAGCGTTCGCCCAAAGAAGCGCATGAAGAAGCCCTGGAATTGCTTGCCCGCGTCGGCCTGGCCGACAAGCACCACAGCTACCCGATCGAGCTGTCGGGTGGTCAGCAGCAACGTGTCGCCATTGCGCGTGCGTTGGCGATGCGCCCCAAGCTGATGCTGTTCGATGAACCCACTTCGGCACTCGACCCGGAACTGGTCGGTGAGGTGCTGTCGGTGATGCGCGATCTCGCGCAGACCGGCATGACCATGATCGTCGTCACCCATGAACTGGGCTTCGCTCGCGAGGTTTCCAACCGCATGGTGTTCATGGACGGCGGGCAGATCGTGGAGGCTGGAAGCCCCGAAGAAATACTAATAAGTCCGCAAAACCCTCGCACCCAGAGCTTCATTTCTGCCGTTCGAACCTAGGCGCCCGCTGGCGCTCACAACACTCATAAGAGAACGACCATGAAGAACTTCGTTATTCCAGCAGTACTCGCAGGCGTTATGGCATCCGGTTTTTCCTTCGCCGCCCAATTGCCGGCCAGCATCAAGGCCAAGGGCGAAATCGTCGTAGCGATCATGCCGAACTACCCGCCGATGGATTTCAAGGACCCGGCCACCAACACCCTCACCGGCTTTGACTACGACCTGGGCAATGCTCTGGCCGAACGCCTGGGCGTGAAGATCAAATGGCAGGAGACCGGCTTCGAGCAAATGATCAATGCGTTGACCACCGACCGCGTGGACATGGTGCTGTCGGGCATGACCGACACCGCCGAACGTCAGGCCAGCGTGACCTTCGTCGACTATTTCACCAGCGGGCCGCAGTTCTACACCTTGCAGAAAAACAAGGACACCAACGCGATCATCGACCTGTGTGGCAAGAAGGTCGGCACCAGCCGCCGCACCACTTTCCCGACGGAGATCGCCGAGTGGAGCAAAGCCAACTGTGAAGCCGCCGGCAAGCCTGCGATCAACGTGGTCGGCACCGAGGGTTCGGCCGATGCCCGGGCGCAACTGCGCCAGAGCCGCATCGATGCGGCCATGCAGGGCAGCGAAACCCTGCCCTACCTCAAGACCCAGGAAAAGGACATGTACAAGACCGTGGGCCTGCCGATCTCCGAGCAGTTCACCGGTATGGGCGTAAGCAAGAAAAAACCTGAGCTCAGTGAAGCGGTGAAGGTTGCGCTGCAGAGCATGATCGATGACGGCAGCTACCAGGCGATCCTCAAGAAGTGGGACCTGGAACTGGGCGCGATCAAGACTGTGACTATCAACGCCGGGAAGTAATCGCACAGGCAACCTCAATTCCCTGTGGGAGCGAGCCTGCTCGCGAAAGCAGTATCTCATTCGACATCAGTGTTGGCTGAACCACCGCATTCGCGAGCAGGCTCGCTCCCACAGAGGCTGTCGGTTTACTTGAAGATTATCGGAGCACTACAGATGTCTTCCTCACACCTACCCACCTGGCCCGGCCCGCACAAGGCTTGTCTGGCCCTGGCCTTCGACCTCGATGGTCCGACCGGTGATGCCATGCTCAACGGCTCGATCTGGCGCAAGCCCGAGTACTTCGGTTTCGGCGGCTATGGCCCTTATCGGGCGCTGCCGCGGCTGCTCGACCTGCTCGACGAGTTCCAGATTCCGACGACATTCTTCGTCCCGGCCTGGGTCGTGGAGAACTGGCCGAGACAGTGCCAGGCGATCATCGAGCGCGGGCATGAGGTGGCTTATCACGGCTACAGGCACGAGTCCTTTTATGCCCTGACGCTGGATCAGCAAAAGGAGGTGATGAATATCTGCCGCGAGGTGTTCTGGAAGCATCTGAACATCCGCGCCGAAGGCTTTCGTACGCCGTCCGGCGACTGGCGCGCCGAAACCCCGGCGATGCTGGTGGAAGCCGGCGTGCGCTATTCCAGCAGCATGCGCGGCGATGACCGGCCATACCTGGTGAACGTGCCGGGGTTCGACACGCCACTGGTGGAAATTCCCGGTCGCTGGGAAATGGACGACTACGCCTCTCTCGCCTATACCCGTGCGCCGAACTTCCCTTCCGGGCTGGACCGCACGGCCAGCTACGCGCTGACCCTGGATAACTGGTGCCGCGAATACGACGGCGCAATGGACGAGGGATTATGCTTGACCACCCTCTTCCACCCCAAGATTACCGGTAAGCCGGGACGCATCCTGCTACTGGAAAAACTCTTCGAGCACATGCGCACGCGCGACGACGTGTGGTTCGCCACCTGCCGCGACGTTGCCCAGTGGTGGCTGAAGGAGCATCACCATGGCTGACTCCCCTATCTGGCCGAAAGGCTATCGCTGCGCGGTGGTACTGACTGTCGATTACAACGACATCCACGGCATCCTCACCCAGGCCCCGGAGGTCGCCGGGCGCGACAAGACGCTGTCGGTATGGCGCTACGGCACCCAACGTGGCGTCGAGCGAATGCTCGGCCTGTTCAAGCAGCTCGGGGTGTCCGCCAGCTGGTTTGTCCCCGGTATCGTTGCCGAGGAAAACCCCGCGCACATTCAGGCGATCCAGGCCGACGGCCATGAAATCGCCTGCGCTGGCTATCGCCATCAGGACTACGACAGACTGGACCTGGCCGCCCAAAGCGACGACATCGCCAAAGGCTGCGAGACCCTGGCCCGGCTGACCGGCCAGCGCCCGACCGGCTTTCGAATCCCGGCGGGCAACGGTGCTCCGGGTTTCATCGAAGCCTTGAGGGATCAAGGCATTCGCTGGTCGTCGTCGTGGCGCGGCGATGACCTGCCATTCGCTCACCCGACCGCACCCAGTGTCATTGAAGTACCGCTGCACTATGAGCTGGAGGACGAGCCTTACTTCGCCTTCAACTTGAGCCCGGCAGTGCCACCCGCACAATCGCGGATCGCGTCCTATAGCCACACCTTGGGCAACCTGCAGATGGACTTCGCCGGCTTTCATCGGTTCGGCCTCTGCTACGTGCTGCGCCTGCACCCGGAAATCATCGCCACGCCGGGACGGATAGGCGTGTTGCGTGAACTGATCGAGGGCATCCAGCGGCACAATGACGTATGGATCGCCACCGGCGCCGAGGTCGCGCAATGGTGGTCAGATACCGCGGGGCCAGTCGCCGAGGATCATCCCGCAGCGGTTTATGAACGGCATTATCGGGATCACGTTTGATCTGAATAAGGATATTTGCACCACCGTGGCCACTTACTCACTCGTTATTCGGCGCCTGATGATTGTTTCCCTGACCATCGTGGTCAGTCGCGCCATTACCAGCCCGTTGCTCACGTTATTCTTGAGCAACAAGCTGGGCCTCAACCAACAGGACGTCGGTCTGCTGCTCGGCATCGCGGTGTTCATCGCCACCTTGCTGGCCCTCTATGGCGGCTATGTCATCGACCGCCTGGAGAAGCGCCGACTGCTGATCCTGGCGATGCTTTCCAGCGCCGTCGGTTTCGTACTGCTGACCTTTGCCGAAAACCTCTACCTGACCACGCTGACCGTGGTGATCACCGAGACAGCGTCAGCGCTGTTCCTGATCGGCTCCAAAGCCATCCTCAGCGAGAACCTGCCCATCGGCCAGCGCGCCAAGGCTTTTTCCCTGCGCTACACGCTGACCAATATCGGCTACGCCACCGGCCCGATGCTCGGCGTGGTGATTGCCGGTGTCTACCCGATCGCCCCATTCCTCATTGCAGGCGGCATCGCGTTTTTCAGCATCTTCCTGATGACCGGCATCCCCAGGGCAGCGACACCGGCCATTGGCCCAGCGCCAAGCTTTCTCAAAACGCTGATCACCCTGAAAAACGACCGCACCCTGATCATGTTCACGTGCGGCTGCCTCTTGAGCACGGTGGTGCACGGACGTTTCACGCTTTACCTGTCGCAATACCTGCTGGTGACCCATGACTCCAGACGCGCGCTGGAAATCATGGCCGCCCTGCTCGCCTGCAACGCGATCACCGTGATCCTGCTGCAGTACCAGATCGGCCGGTTCCTGGATCGCGAAAAGCTGCGCTACTGGATTGCCGCAGGCACCAGCCTGTTCATTGTCGGCCTGATCGGCTTCAGCCTGGCGGACGACATGCTCACTTGGTGCGTGGCGATGTTCATTTTCACCCTCGGGGAAATGATCATCTACCCGGCCGAATTCCTCTTCGTCGATACCCTGGCCCCGGAAGAACTGCGCGGCAGCTACTATGGCGCACAAAACCTGGCGGCCCTTGGTGGTGCCCTGAGCCCGGTGATCTGCGGGTACCTGCTGCTGCAAACCCCGGCACCGACGATGTTCTACGCCTTGAGCGCACTGACCGCCATGGGTGGATTCTTGTGTTTCATGAGCGGTCGTCGGGTGGCTGGCGTGCAGAAGTGATGTGTCGGCTGTTCCAGTGAACAGCCATCGCCCTCGCCTACTCCACCGCCTCGACCACGCCCTGATCCTCCCCCAGAAAGCCGCCGCTCTGGTGATGCCACAATCGCGCGTAGGTGCCGTTCTTCCCGAGCAATTCGGCGTGGGTGCCTTGTTCGATGATCCGCCCTTCATCCATGACGATGAGCCTGTCCATCGCCGCGATCGTGGACAGCCGATGGGCGATGGCGATCACGGTCTTGCCCTGCATCATTTCATCGAGGCTTTCCTGGATGGCCACTTCGACTTCTGAATCGAGTGCGCTGGTAGCCTCGTCCAGCAGCAGGATCGGCGCGTTCTTGAGCATGACCCGGGCAATGGCGATGCGTTGACGCTGGCCGCCCGAAAGCTTGATGCCGCGCTCACCCACCAGGGTGTCGTAACCGCTATGGCCTTGCTTGTCGCTAAGTTGATTGATGAACCCATCGGCCTGGGCGCTGGCTGCGGCACTGCGTATTTCCTCATCGGTGGCGTCGGGGCGACCGTAGGCAATGTTGTCGCGGATCGACCGGTGCAACAGGGACGTGTCCTGAGTGACCATGCCGATGGCGCTGCGCAGGCTGTCTTGCGTGACATGCGCGATGTTCTGCCCGTCGATTCGAATCTCACCGCTGTCCACGTCATAGAAGCGCAGCAGCAAGTTGATCAGCGTGGATTTGCCGGCACCGGAGCGACCTACCAGGCCGATTTTTTCTCCCGGCCGGATGTTCAGGCTCAGGCCATCGAGCACCTGGCGTTCGCCGTTGTAATTGAAGCTGACATTGTCGAAGGTCACCGCACCACCGGTAGTAACCAGCACGCCGGCGTCCGGCGCATCCTGAACCTTGGGCCCCCGCGTCAAGGTTTCCATGCCGTCCTGCAGAGTGCCGATGTTTTCGAACAGCGAGGTCATTTGCCACATGATCCAGTGCGACATCCCGTTGATACGCAACGCCATGGCGGTGATCGCCGCCACGGCGCCGGTGCCTACTTCGCCTTGGTGCCATAACCACAGGGCGTAACCGCCGGCCCCGAGGATCAAGGCAACCACCAGTGCCTGATTGACGATTTCGAACTGGCTGACCAGGCGCATCTGGCGAAAGCCGGTTTGCTTGAAATCCTCCATGGCCGCGCGGGCGAAGTGTGCTTCGCGTTTGGAGTGGGAGAACAGCTTCACGGTGGTGATGTTGGTATAGGCGTCCGAGACCCGCCCGGTCATTGATGACCGCGCGTTGGCCTGCTCCTGCCCCACTTTCTCCAGGCGCGGCACGAAGTAGCGCATGGCCAGGCCGAACAACACTACCCAGGCAATGAAAGGCAACATCAGCTTCAGGTCAAAGCCGCCGGCCAGGGCGATGATCGCGATGAAATACACGCCGATCCCGGGGACGATCTCGATGAGGGTGAACAGCACCTCGCGCACCGACAGCGCCGTCTGCATCACCTTGGTGGTGACCCGGCCGGAGAACTCATCCGAGAAGAACGACAGGCTCTGCCGCAGCATCAGCCGATGAAAGTCCCAGCGCAGCCGCAACGGCAGGTTGATCGCCAATACCTGGTGCTGCACCATCGTGCGCAACGCGACCAGGCCGATGCTGGTCACCAGCATGATGCCGATGCCCCACAGCACTCGACTCTCCTGCCCCGCCGCATCGCCGCCGGCCTGCCAGGTCGAGAGCAGGTCGACGACCTGTCCGAGAAACGAAAACAGCCAGGCTTCGTAGATCGACACGGCGGCACTGAGCAGCGCGAAAGCGAGGATGTAGCCGCGGGCGCCCCGCGTGCAGGCCCACAAAAAACGCGCCAGGCCGTCTGGTGGCGGTGGGACTTCGTCAGGCGGAAAAGGGTCGAGCCGTTGTTCGAATGCGTGAAGCATGGGGATCTCCAGAACGATCTAACCAGGAGATTCTGGCATCTAAGAGTTGCTTTGAGGTTTTTTTGATGAGCGCAGGATTAGCTGCCCAGTTTTTTTTCCATGATGATCGTGCGCTCCGCGCCGTGAAACTCGTCCCGGACTTTTTCGAAACCCAGAGAAGAATAAAAGCCTTGCGCGGTGATCGAGGAAGGAACTCGTAGCCGCTCCACACCACCGCGCACGGCCCCCGCCTCAATCGTTGCCATCAGCTGATGCCCTATGCCTCTGCCCTGACAGGCAGGCGCAACGAACACGCTTCGGATGACGTTTCCATCAAGACTCGCTGTTGCGACAACCTCACCGTCACTGCTTGCGACATATACCTCTCGCTGGCCGAGAAAGTTCAGGATCGCTGCGGGTGAAAAGTTCTGCTGCACCTGCTCGATGATCTCTGGCGAATAATCTTGAACGTTGGATTCGCGCAGCGCCGCCACGACCACCAGGCTTATTGCTGTGGCGTCGGTACTCGTTGCCTTGCGGATGATGCAATCCATTGAGCGCTGTTCCTTGCGTTGGTTCATCTGGATGTCGGCGAGAGCGGTTCCGGCCCCGTCGCAGGGGCCGGTTTTGTTTTCAGGAAAAGTTCAACGGAGGTGGTTCAGACTGTCGAGGGGAGGATCACCCAAACTGCTCAGTCGCAGCGACCCCAAGAAGCTGCAGCTCGGTAAAAGGCTCATCACCCGAAGCGAAGATAAAATCATCGTCTCCAAGTTGCGCCACCACATCGCCTTGCAACGTGATTTCGAACCGACGCCCCTGTTCATCGGCGCTGTAGCTTTTCAGGAAGGTTCGCTGGCCATCCTCACTCAGCACGGCCGTCAGCGTCGCGTTGTAGCCGTCCCCTAGCCCGGTGAAGCCTAACGCAGAGACGTCTATCTTGTCGGTATCCGGGTCGAAGTCGACAATCCGGTCCTGGAAATTTCCATCCGCCGTACGGAAGCTGTCCTCCAGGGATCCATAGCGGAACACATCGGCCCCCTCACTTCCTGTCAGCACGTCTCGCCCCGATCCTCCATCAAGAACATCGTGCCCAAAGCCGCCCGAGACGACATCGTCGCCGCCGCCGGCGATGAGCACGTCGCCCGCCGCCGAGCCCTTCAGGCGATCGGCCGACTCCGTTCCCTGGATCAGCGTGCGACTCAACACTACGTTGGTTTCGTTGAGAACTTGAGAGAGATCGCCGTTGAGTGCCAGTTCGAAACGATGGCCCTGCCCGTCCGCTTCAAAGCTTTTCAGATAGGTGCGGGTTCCGCTGTCATTGACAGAGACCGCCAGGGTCCCATCGAGCCCGTTGCCCAGTCCGCTGAAGCCCAAGGAGGACAGGTCGATAAGGTCCTGGCCGGGGTCGAAATCAACGATGCGATCACTGACGGCCTGAGAGTCGGTGCGGTAGCTGTCACCGATGGAGTTGATTCGGAACACATCGGCGCCGCCGCCACCATGGAGAACATCGCGCTGCCCTCCTCCATCGAGCACGTCATTGCCCTCATGACCGGTGAGCAGTTCCGGGACGTAGGAGCCATAAAGAACATCGTCGCCCGCGCTTCCATCAATTTGCGGCAACACACCGGCCAGCGCGCCGAAGGTGGTGTCCAAGGTTCCGTCAGGATTGAGCCTGATGATGCTGAAGTCATCGTTACCAAAATAATTGCTCTGCCCGGCTACCAGGATCTTACCGTCCGCAAGCACGGTGATGTCACGGGCCGTATCCCTGCCACCGGTCAGATCGAGTACAGCGATGCCATTGTTGCCAAAACCTGCGTCAAAGGTTCCATCCTGGTTCAGCCTGATGATCTTGAAGTCGAATCCGGTTCCCTCCTCCTCGTTGTAACCCGCTACCAGTATCTTGCCGTCGGCCTGCACGGTAATCGATTTCGCCATGCCAGCTACTTCAATGTCGGCCGTGCCGTCCGTGCCAAAACCTGTGTCGAGGGACCCGTCAGGATTCAACCGCGCGACCACAAACGCGCCGTTGTAGCCGGGCACGAGGATTTTTCCATCGGCCTGCAGCGTCAGGCCAAAGCCTTCCAATGTGCTGAGGCCCGGAACAGTGAACTCCACGGCACTGCCGTCGTTGAAACTGGAATCGACCGTACCGTCCGGGTTGAAACGATTGACGGAAAAAATCTGGTCATAAGAGTCATGATTCGCCACGAGGATCTTGCCGTCAGGCTGTACGGTCGCGCTGGCGGAATCACCCCAAGCTGCCGGAGCGGTGGCCGTTCCATTGACGCCGAAGCTCTGATCCACCGAACCGTCGGTGTTCAGGCGGAGCATGACGATGCTCGGCGCAGAAAAATGTGGATAGACGATCAGGTACTTTCCGTCGGCCTGTACGGCTGCGCTATAACCTTCGCCCGGGTAGATGTCGCGAGGCAGCAGGGTTTTACCATCGTCGCTGAAAGTGCTGTCGAGCGTGCCGTCGGCGTTAAGGCGTACCAAAGAAGTCCTGTAGCCTTCGTACTCCCACTGACCAGTTTCCACCCAGGTCATCCCGGCAAGCCAGATCTTGCCGTCCGGCCCCACGGCTATCTTGGCGGTGTCGTTATAACCGTCCAGGTCCACGAAGGTTTTGCCGGTACCGGCACGTAGCGCCGCACCAACGCTGATGTTTGAGCTGGTCATGCTTGAGCCTCACAGTGTCGATGGGATTCCCCGAGAATTTTGTCTTCTACAACGTAGCCGTTTACTTCAAATCCGCCAGCCTGGATGCGATACCTGGACAGCCGTCTCTGCGTATCTGACGCCTTTGCTCGGGCGTGGTTCTCGCGTCCCGCGTTCACGTAGCGTGCCTCGCCGTTTATCGCGTTGTTATTGATCCGTGCAAACAAGATTTGAACTTGTGGGGTTTTCTTTCAACCGAAAACATCAACAGGTGCGCAACGAGATGACTTGGTGGCTAGCGTACCGACCCCACCCCGGAGGTAGATCAAATGAAAGCGTTACGCTGGCATGGAAAAAAAGATATCCGCTGTGATGACCATCTCCCCGACCCGACGATAGAACATCCGCGAGACGCGATTATCAAAGTCACTTCGTGCGCCATCTGCGGCTCGGACCTGCACTTGTATGACGGTTTCATGCCCGGTATGAAGCATGGCGACATCATGGGCCATGAGTTCATGGGCGAAGTGGTGGAAGTCGGTTCGGCCAACAAGAAGTTGAAGATTGGCGATCGCGTGGTGGTCCCCTTCACCATTTGCTGCGGTGAGTGCGATCAATGCCGGCGGGGTAACTTTTCGGTGTGCGAACGCAGCAACCGCAACAAGGACCTGGCCGACAAGGCCTTCGGTCACACCACGGCGGGCCTGTTTGGCTACACCCACCTGACCGGGGGCTACCCCGGTGGCCAGGCCGAATACGTGCGTGTGCCTTACGCGGACTTCACCCCGGTGGTCATCCCGGATGGCCTTACCGACGAGCAAGTGCTGTTTCTTGGCGACATCTTTCCCACCGGTTGGCAGGCCGCCGTGCAATGCGATATCCAGCCAACCGACACCGTGGCTATCTGGGGCGCCGGCCCGGTAGGCCAGTTCACGGTGCGCAGCGCGGTGATCCTCGGAGCCAGGCAGGTGGTATGCATCGACAACGTGCCCGAGCGCCTGGCCATGGCCAAGGCCGGTGGCGCCATCACCATCAATTTTGATGAAGAAAGCGTGCTGGACCGCCTGGCCGAGCTGACGGGAGGCAAGGGGCCGGAGAAATGCATCGACGCGGTAGGGATGGAGTCCCACGCAACCCGTTCATTCGACTCCATCTATGATCGGGTCAAGCAAGCGGTAATGCTCGAGTCGGACCGCCCCCACGTGCTGCGGGAAATGATGTACGTCTGCCGCCCCGCTGGCACGTTGTCGATCCCCGGCGTCTATGGCGGCTTGATCGACAAGATTCCGTTCGGCGCCGCCATGAACAAGGGCCTGACCTTCAAGATGGGCCAGACCCATGTGAACCGCTGGACCGATGATCTGCTCCAGCGCATCCAGGAGGGGCAGATCGACCCAAGCTTCGTCATCACTCACACCGTGAGCCTTCAGGACGGCCCGCAGATGTACAAGACTTTCCGGGACAAGAAAGACGGCTGCGTGAAGGTGGTGCTGAAGCCTTGACCTTCGGGAACCGCCTCCAACCTAGAACGACCACGCCAACAAAACCTGCCCGTAGAGATTAGTGGCGCTGTTGCCGACTTGCGTCCCGCCGTTTGCGGCACTTTGCTTCGGCTTGTAGAGGCCCACCAAGGGCATGAGGGTCCAATGCGGGTCAATCGACCATTCGGCGTAGAGGTCCGCCTCGTCGGCATCCAGTTGGTTACGGCTCGCGTCGAGGGTGCGGAAGGTGTAAAGCAAGATGCCTAGCTTGAGATCCTCGGCGGGAGCGAGTTTCAATCCCACATGCTGCACAGTGGCGTTGCTGTTGAACGGGCCCGCATAGTTGGCAGCGACTTCACCTTGGAACCAGGTACCGAGCGCGCGGCCATTGCCATAGAAAAGCGGGTCGTAGCCTTCGGAGAAACGACTGTATCGGTAGTTGATCGAAGGCGTGCCGGGAACATCGTCAAACGTCCAACCGGCTTCAAGATACCAGGCGTTTTCCCTGGCGTTATCTTTCTGCTCCCAAGCGTACTCACCGGCCAGGAACAGCCCGGAAACCCCTGCATTACCCTGTCCGCGAACGCTGTAGAGCTGCATACCCTTGCGCTCGGGAAACAACAGGTCCGCCATGGCCTGGTCGGTATCGGTGACTTTCAGATAAGTCAGGCCCAGGGTGCCCTGCTCGCTGACATGCTCCAGCGTACCCAGTGCCAATTCCGGCCTGGCCTGGGCCGGGTTGTCGGACTTGAGCCACATAAGATCACCCCGCCAGCCTTGCTGGCCACCCAGGCGCAGTACGGCCGTGCGATCAAAAGCCTTGCGACCGGTCAGGTAGTATCCCCCGCCCCGATTGGCTTTGCCGTCGACAAACTCCTTGCCGAGATTCAAGGCATCGCCACTGACCAGAAAGCCGTCGCCGATCACGATGTTTTGCCGCCCGAACGATATGTCCACGCCGTTCTCGCCCATGACATCGAACCGTGTGCCGGAGCGCCAACCCACGAAAGCGTCCTCGATTTTCGTGGTGCGCTCATCACCTGAAGACCAGCCGGCCGGGTCGCCATCGCCAAAGGTGGCGGAGCTTACCCAATTCAATGAACCGTACAGTTGCGACCCGGCGTCGAGACTATGGCGCAGGTCGAAACCGTATTGCAGGACCGCCTCTTGCCACCGGCTGGCCCCCTCTCTACGTGTTCCCGATTGCGAGTAATTTTCCCGGCTATGGAAGGCGCCAGCCAACGCGAGCAAGCGCGCATCGACTTCCGTGGCTTCATCCTTGTAAAGCGGCTGCGCTGCTGCTGGAACACAGACGCAGGCGAACGAAAGCGCGATTATTGTTTTTCTACAGGCGAGCATGGGCCGTACTCCGATATGCGAAAGGAGAAGCAGTGGCGCCGTCAGCCAGCGCCAGTCAGGTCATGGGTAAGGCGATATCAGCGGCGACCGTTGCGGTAGCCCGCCAGCTGGTGGCTGGCCTTTCCAAGGGTGCAGATCAGGTTGCGCCAATGATCCTTGCCGGGAATACGCGTACGCGGGATCGCACTCATCACATCCCAATGCCGTGAACCGCCGGTCATGCCATCGGCAATGACACGGCTGACCACATGACTCGGCGTCACGCCGAAGCCCGAGTAACCCTGGACGAAATAGGCGTTGTCGCGCCCGGGCAAGGTACCGATCTGTGGGAACAGATTAGCGCTGCACTCCATCGGCCCGCCCCAGGCCAGGTCGATTTTCACGTGATCGAGGTAGGGGAAAACCTGGAGCATCAGATTTCGGTTCCACGCCTTCAGATCGTTGGGAATGTACTCGAGCAGGCGCGTCGCCGAACCGAAGAGCAGACGGTTTTCATTGGTCACCCGGTAGTACTCGATCACCGGACGAATATCGCTGAAGGCACCTCGTATCGGACTGATCTGTTCGATCAGCGCAGGGGGAAGCGGCTCCGTCACCAATTGGAAGGCGTAAGTGCTCACCATCGTCTTGTGCAATTCAGGCTCGAGCCGGTCCAGAAACGCGCCGCAGGACCAGAGGATCTTCTTCGCCCGAACCGAACCTTTCGCCGTACGCAAGTTAATGGTGTCGCCATAGGTCACCTCCAGCACGGGGGTGTTTTCATAAATGCGTCCACCCAGGCCCACCAAGGCCTTGGCCGACCCCAGGAGCATGTTCAACGAATGGATATGGCCGTTGCCCATGTGCTTCAAGGCGCAGCTGTATACGTCCGAGCCGACGATGCTTTGGACCTCGGCGCCCTCCAGATAGGCAATTTCGTGATCCGGATTGAGCTGTTTGTATTCTTTTTCCCATGCTTGTAGCAGCCGACCCTGGCGCTTGTTGAAACCGAGATAGCCATAGCCGTGGCAGAAATCCGCATCAATTTGATAACGCTGGATGCGGTTCTGGATAATCGAGGCGCCCAGGTCGCTGATCTCGAAAATCGCTTTGAGCCCCTCCTCGCCGACGCTTTTGCGAATCTTCTCCAGATCGTGTCCGATCCCGGCCATCACATGACCGCCATTGCGCCCCGAGCCGCCGAAACCCAGGTAACGGGCTTCCAGCACGACCACGTCGGTGAATCCGCGCTCGGCGAGTTCCAACGCAGTGTTGATACCGGAAAATCCACCTCCGATAACGACGACTTCGGCCTCGACATCGTGCTCCAGGTCATTGAACTTCAAGTCATATTTGCGAGTGGCGGTGTAATAGGTCGTTGGTGTTTCAACGGACAGCATGCCTGCACCTCTTGGTCAGTTTTCTTGTTGTTGTAAATGCAGCTCAGTGTGGGGAGACCGATGGCAAGGCCGGGGCGCGGTCTTGCACGAGTCGTCGATAGGCATACAGCAGCAGTGAAAACATCAGGATGCCCCAGGCGATCAGCACCTCCTTCGCTCCGCCATAACCGGCCAGCTCGGCAGATGCGGCCCCGACCACGACCACTACGCCAGTGAACACGCTCAGCAGCCAGGCCACCGGCAGCCAGCCGCGTCCCAGACGCACCGGGCGCGGGTGCAACGGTGCGTCCTTGCGCAGCAAGATGAAGCCCGAAAGCGCGAAGAAGATGGCGGTCAGATAACCAATATTGGCCGTCACCAGAATTGCCAGGGGCGATGACAGGAAAAAGATCATCGCCAGGTTCACCGCCACCGCCACGCTCATGCAACGTCCGGGTACCTGGTGTTTGTTGAGCACACCCAGTTGTTTGATGGTCAGTCCTTCCAGCGCCGTGCCGTACAACGCCCGCGAGCCATCGGCCAATGCCGCGTTCAACCCCATGAACAGCCCCACCAACAAAGCAATCACGAAAAAGCTGCTCCAGCCCGTGCCCAGCACCGCGTTGAAGGCCGCAATGTAGAAACCGCTGGGGTTCTCCAGGGCCGCTTGCGGATCCACCAAGCCGCCCAGGCCGAAAGCTACTGCGGCAAACACCAGCACGGTGTAGCCACCTGAACTCATCAACGCCAGGCGCATGTCCCGCTCGCTGCGATATTCGGGCCCGAAGGCTGCGCACATTTCGGTGCCATAGGCGCTCCAGCTGACCAGGAACAACCAGACCAACGCGGTGCGCAACGACTCCCAACCGAACGCCTCGCGCGCCTGCCAGGCCGATGCGAAGCGCTCCATGCTCCAGCCATGAGCCAGCAAAGGCGCCACTGCCAACACCAGGATCGGCACCAGCAGCAGCGCCCCCATATATTTGGAGACCGATGCGGCCAGATGGATGCCGCGACGATTGAATTGCCAGAAAAGCACGATCAAACCCGCTCCGATCATCTGGGCCAGGCCAATGTTGGCCAGACCTGTATCGAAGCTCCAGGTTTGCGAGGGAAACCACTGCGCCTGAATCAACGCTCCGGCGCTCACGCCAATGATCGACAACACCGCCGACCAGCCAAGCCAGTAACCAAAGGCGGCCAAGGGACCGACCCAGGCACAGCGTTTGCGCCAACCTTCGGCCGCGATCATTGCGATGCCGCCAGGTTTATCCGGAAACATTGCGCTGACTTCCAGGAAAATCCAGTTCTGACAGGCCCCGATGGCTGCCGAGCCCACCCAGAGCATTAGCGCGGCTACCGGACCGAGTGCACCGAGGGCGAAGCCGAAAGAAGCGAAGATCGAGCCTGACACCGCCATTGACAGTGCGAATGCATCGCTCCAGCGCAAGGTTTTCTGCAGATGCGAAGCCGAGGCACAGGTATTGTTATTGGTTGTATCCACGGGAACAGACTCCAGCCGGGTAAGAAGCACAATCCCATTAGACGCCTCCCTGGCTGGCCAGGAACATGGTTGAGAATGTCGTGCACATGTCTGTCACTGCCATCGATAGGGAGATACTTGTCTTTTCAACATGCGTGCTACTAAATACTGCCGGTGTCGGAAGCGTGTCGACGGCCGATCCAATATAAAAACAAAACCGGCGTGCAGCCGGCAGCCGAGGTAACGATGTACAACACTTGGCAAACAGAACCGCTCTATACGGGCGCCCAGGGCTTCGAGGCCTGGCAACACGACCTCGGTCAGAAATGCGGAACCTTTCACGCCGAGCCGCCTTCCGGGCCCGGCCTCGCGAGCTTTACCGGCGCGATGAAAAATCTGACGGGCACAGATTCCGCGTTGGATGGCTCGCGCATCATCAGCAATTGCCAGCACTTGCACCGCGCCCGCAGCGATATTCGGGCCGATGACAAAGATTTTTTCTACCTGGTGCTGCAAGTCGGCGGTAGCGCATTGATGTGCCAGGCTGACAATCGCGCCCGCCTGGACAAGGGCGACCTAGTGTTGCTGGACATCACGCAGCCTTGCGATTTTTACTTCGATGCCCTGAGCGACCAGATGTCGCTGATCATTCCCCGCCAAGCGCTGCACCAACGCTTGGGGCAGAGGCAATTGATATTCAACCGTCCCTTGGTTGCCAGCAGCGCTTTGGGAGGCATGGCCGGCCTGATGACCCAACGGCTATTCGATTCTTCGAACCTGCTACCGCAAGAGAGTGCGGCATTGTTCGACGCATTGCTGATGCTGTTGCGCCCTGGGGTGAGCAGTGCAATCGAGGGCGGAGACTCCAGCGGCCAGGCGCAGAGACTGATCAAGGCAAAAATCCTGATCGAACGGCATCTTTGCGATAGCGAGTTGTGTGCCGAGCGTCTGGCGGAAGCCATCGGTACATCGGTCAGAAACCTGCATCGGCTCTTCGCCCAGCAAGGCACCACCATCGGCCGGCACATATTGGAACAGCGACTGCAACGCTGTGCCGAGACCATCAGCCAGGCAGCCGCCCATGAAAAAATCACCGCCATCGCCTACGCCTGGGGCTTCAATGATGTGAGCCATTTTTCCAAGGCGTTCAAGCTGCGATTCGGCATTTCTCCCCGTGACTATCGCCATCAGTTTTCAACCGAATGCAATTGACCCTCCGGCTTGTTGGAAATGTGTCACTCCAGCACAAGCGATGGCGCTCGGCGCCAAGACATTGATTGCGCCCGCTCCTAGGATGAAACCTCAATCGGAACCGGCCGTAAACGAGGAGACATCGTGAGCTATCAGATCGAACAAGAACTGAAGAACCAACCATTCGTGCCTGAAGAGCAATGGCCGACGCTTGAGGAAATGGCCGACGGTTTTAATGAGTACAAATACGCTCCGTCCCTATTTCTGGCAGGAAAAAAAGCCAACCTTCGCTTTGCCAACGGTTGGCTGATCGAGCACCATTTTGTTGATGGGAATACGTTGACCTGGACCATCCTGGAGGGCGAAGGCACCGGTGAATCCGAAACAGAAACCTACGAAGCGGTGGAGGTTCGCCCCGGTATCTTTTTCATCGACTTCCTCAAGCCCGAACACCAGGAGTCGGCCACCCTGGTCTGGAAATACGAAACCGGTGATGTACTGGCGGCTGTCTCCCTTTTTTATGACAGAGGAGGCGAAAAACGTACGCGTACAGATTTCGTGACTGCCGTGGTCGATGGCGAGCCTGGGGGCGCGCCCATCGTTCAAGGGGCCGGCCTGGTCGGTAAGCGCGTGCTGTACCGCTACAGCGCGGACGATTGGTATGAGCACGTCTACTTCGGCGCGCAAACCATGGCCTGGCACTGCGTGAACGGGGCTGAGAAAGGTCTGGCCGACGTCGAGCGGTGCGCTTATTTTGATGTCGCCGATGACCTCTACGTGTTGTTCTGGACCGAAACGGTCATGCCTGTGGAATCGGTTATCGTCGTGGACCTTGCGCAGATGCGCTCCGTGGGTCGGTTCTTCTGTTGGGACCCGAAGCCAAGGAAACTGATTCACCTCACCTTTGGATCAAAAGCGACTGTGCTGAACGAAACGTCTTATCCCGTCGCCTTTTGAACGTAGGGATGTAAAAAACCACTCATCGAGTGGTTTTTTTATTCGACTCTATCGAGTTCATTCCAATCAATGCGCGGCTGCGCCATGACCGGCATATCTTTCGCCCTGCGGAAAGCCATGCACCCGCGCTCGGAGCGCGAGCGCCAGGCTGGCGAGCAGCAACACCAACAGCACCCAGGGAAAAGTGCTGACGCCCCATTGGCCAAGCAACACCCCGCCCAATAACCCGCCGCCGGCGATTGCGCTGTTCCACACCACCACGTTCATCGACAGCGCAACGTCGGCGCCCTCGCCTGCTGCGTCGGCCAAGGCCGTTTGCAGCAACGTTGCGGCGCCGCCGAAGGTCAGGCCCCAGATGAAAACGCCGAGATAGATCGCTGCGGCGCAAGCTGAAAATATTCCGAGGAAGACCGATACGGCGGCGAACGTAGCGAGGCTGGTCAATACCGCCGCTCGCAGATGGCGATCGACCAGCCGCCCGGAGATCCAGATGCCAGCCAGCGCCGCGACACCGAAGACCAGCAGGACCACATCGACATGCCGGCCCAGCCCTGCGCCGGAGACAAATGGCGCGATGTACGTATAGAGAATGTTGTGGGCCAGCATCCAGGTCAGCACAACGCCGAGCACGGCGCGCACGCCAGGCGTGAACAAGACCTGACGCAAGCCCAGACGCTGGGAGGAGGATTGACCTGGGTAATCCGGCACTTTGATCAGCACCCAAGCGATCAACACCAGGGTCAATCCGGACATCAGACCAAACGACATGCGCCACCCTATCGCCCCGCCAAGCCAGGTTCCCAGGGGCACGCCCAGCGACAACGCGATGGGCGTGCCGACCATCGCTACCGCCAAGGCGCGCCCCTGCAAGGCCGGGACGACCATGCGCCGTGCGTAACCCGCGATGAGGCTCCAGGCCAACCCCGCCGAAACACCGGCGAAAAAACGTGCGATCAGAGTCAGCCAGTAAACGGAAGACAGCGCGGTGATGGAGTTAAAAACCAGGAAACCGACCACGGTGAGAAGCAGTACCGTCCTGCGGCGCCAGGTTTGGGTAGCGATGGTCAGCGGGATGGCTGCCAGTAGTGAGCCGAGCGCATACACCGTCACCATCTGCCCGGCCAGGGACGGTGAGACGCCCAGGCCATCGCCAATCTCAGGCAGCAGACCTGCCGGCAGCGTCTCCGTCACGATGCAGATGAATCCGGTCATTGCCAGCGCCAGCAGTGCTCCATAGGGCAGCTTCGCGCCCTGTCGTTCGTTGGTAACCATTCGATGCTCCGCGAATTATATATCGATCGGTATAAATACTAGGGAGGCGTTGCTCCGCTGGTCAACCACTTTTGTATCGATTAGTATTTATATCACTCGACAGGAGAGTTTTCATGGCTCAGATGGGACGGCCGCGCACGTTTGACCGTGACGCGGCAATCACGCAGGCGCTGCATCTGTTCTGGGAGCATGGCTATGATGCGACGTCGCTCAGCCAGCTCAAGGCCAACATCGGTGGCGGCATCACCGCACCGAGCTTTTATGCAGCGTTTGGCTCCAAGCAGGCGTTGTTCAACGAAGTGATGGAACGCTACCTGACTACCCATGGCAGGGTGATGGAGAGCCTGTTCGACACCACGCTGCCCCCCAGGGGGGCGATCGAATGCACGCTGCGCCGCTCGGCGAAAATGCAATGCGAGACAGACCATCCCAAAGGCTGCCTGGTGTCACTGGGTTATCTGAGTGCCTGCTCGGAAGAAAGCAAAGCCATCTCCCGGCCGCTCGCTGAGGCAAGAACCGCCAACCGCGCCGGAATCAAGGCCTGTGTAGAACGCGCCATCGCCGCCGGAGAGCTGCCGGCAACAGTGGCCTCGGAAGCGCTGGCCGCGGTGTTCGACAGTTTCCTGTTGGGCCTGTCGGTATTGGCGCGGGACGGCGCCTCCCTTGAGACCTTGGACGCCGCGGTTACGCAAGTCATGATGGTCTGGGACGCGCAACGCATGGGCCGTCCGATGGCGGCAAACGATCAAGCGGATGAGCAATAGTAGACTGATCGTCTAGCAGAGAATAAGATCGCCCCCATGAGCAGCCCAAAGACCCGCGAAACCTCCGACGTCCGCCAGGAAATCCTTGATGTAGGCCAACGAATCATGGCCGCCAAAGGCTATTCTGCCGTGGGCCTGAATGAAATCCTGGCCACTGCGGGTGTGCCAAAAGGATCCTTCTACCACTACTTCGGCTCAAAAGACGCCTTCGGCGAGGCATTGCTTGAAAGCTATTTCGCGAGCTATCTGGCGGAGCTGGACGAGGTTCTCGCGCTGCCTGGCCTGACGATGGCTCAGCGTCTGATGAAGTACTGGGACATTTGGCAACAGACTCAATCGTTCCAGGATTGCCAGGGCAAATGCCTGGCGGTGAAGCTGGGCGTGGAAGTCGCCGACCTTTCAGAGGCGATGCGCGCAGTGCTCAAGCGCGGCACAGCGGGTATCACCGACCGCCTGGCCGTGGCGATCGAGAGCGGAATCGCCGAAGGCTCCCTGGAGTCCGTTGCCGAGCCTCATGCGGTCGCGCAAAGTCTCTATCAGCTGTGGGTCGGCGCCAGTGTGATGGTCAAGATCACCAAGAGTGTCCAGCCTTTCGAGACGGCGATGGCGACGACTCGCCAGATTCTCAGCCTTACCTGATCGATACCGCTGCCTCCTTCATCAAAATCTGCCTATCCTGCCCCCTCCAGAAAAACCGTGATGCGAAAAAACAAAAATATTACTAGACGACTGGTCTAATTTGAAATTAAGGTAGCCACACGTTCTACGCATCGCAAAGCAGCAGCTCGTGAAAGCCACCCACTCTGAGGTTTGGGTGACGCCTTTTGCAGCTTGATTTTTTTGCCCAGGTGCTAGACGACTGGTCTATTCAGCTAATGCAGCACACTCTCAAACAGGAAAACCTAAATGAAAGTTCTCATGGTACTGACTTCGCACGACACCCTCGGCAACACCGGCCGCAAGACCGGCTTCTGGCTCGAAGAGCTGGCGGCGCCCTACTACGCCTTCCTCGACGCCAAGGCCGAGATCGTTCTGGCTTCGCCTGAGGGTGGACAGCCACCGCTTGATCCGAAGAGTAACGAGCCATCCTTTCAGACTGACCTGACCCGCCGTTTCGAAGCCGATCCTGAAGCGACCGCCTTGCTTGCCAGCACCGTGCGCCTGGACAGCGTCTCGCCAGACGATTTCGATGCGGTTTTCTACCCAGGCGGCCACGGCCCGCTGTGGGACCTGGCCGAAGATCCGGTCTCGATCCGCTTGATCGAGTCTTTCCAGGCCGCCGGCAAGCCTGTCGCCTTAGTGTGCCACGCGCCTGGCGTGCTGCGCCACGTGAAAAAGCCTGACGGTACTCCGCTGGTCCAGGGCAAAAAAGTCGCCGGCTTCACCAATACCGAAGAAGCCGCGGTAGGCCTGACCGATGTCGTGCCGTTCCTGGTCGAGGACATGCTCAAGGCCAACGGCGGCCTGTATTCGAAAGGCGCCGACTGGTCCTCCTACGTGGTGCGTGACGGTCTGCTGATCACCGGTCAGAACCCGGGTTCGTCAAGCGAAGCCGCGCAGGTCCTTATCGATCTGCTGAACGAGGCTTGAGCCTGTTGCCGCGGGAGACGTCGCAGGTCTCCCGCCCTTATCGCGCCGATAGCTCGCCACCAAGGGATATTGTTATGAAATACAGCTCGCTGTTCGAACACACCTCGCTAGGCCCACTGACGCTGAAAAATCGCATCGTCATGCCGCCCCTGACCCGTCAACGCAGCGGCCAGCCCGGTGACGTGCCCACAGCCCTCATGGCCCGCTATTACCAACAGCGCGCGAGTGCCGGCCTGATCATCAGCGAAGGCACCCAAATCGAACCCCGTGGCAAGGGCTATGCCTGGACGCCGGGCATTTACAGCCAGGCGCAGATCGATGGCTGGCGCACCGTCACCGAGGCGGTTCACGCTGAGGGCGGGGTGATTTTTGCCCAGCTCTGGCATGTCGGTCGCGTGTCACACAGCGCACTGCAACCGGAGAACGCCGCCCCTGTCGCACCGTCGGCGATCCAGGCGAAAAAGGTCAAAGCCTTTATCGAAACCGGTCCCGGCATCGGCACACTGGTCGAACCCTCCACTCCGCGCGAGCTGAGCGTCGCCGAGATCAAGGCGCTGGTCGAACTCTATGCCCAGGCCGCACGCAACGCCCTGGCGGCCGGTTTCGATGGCATCGAGATCCACGCGGCCAACGGTTATCTGGTCAATCAGTTCATTTCCGCCCATGCCAACCAGCGCACCGATGACTACGGCGGCTCGCTGCACAATCGCCTGCGTTTCCTGCGCGAAGTGGTCCGGGCCGTCAGCGCCGTGGTCGGGCCCGACCGTGTGGGCGTGCGCTTCACGCCGCTGTTCACCAGCACCGAAGAAGACCGCGTGTACATCGGCTTCGTCGAGGACGACCCGCACCAGACCTACATCGAAGCCATCAAGGTGCTTGAGCAGGCAGGCATCGCCTATCTGTCGATCGCCGAAGCCGACTGGCCGAATGCGCCGGACCTGCCCGAGGCGTTTCGGCGCGAGGTGCGAAGCACCTTCACCGGCCGCATCATCTATGCCGGGTTGTACACCGCTGACCGCGCGGCGCGCCTGATCGAGTCGGGCCTGGCCGATCTGGCCGCATTCGGCCGGCCGTTCATCGCCAACCCCGACCTGCCCCAGCGTATCGCCAATGGTTGGCCGCTCAACGCTCTTGATGCCACCGGACTGTACGGCGGTAATGAACAAGGATTCACCGACTACCCGCGGTATTCCCCATCCACAGTTGAACGTGAGGAAGCGGCCCCGGCGTTCTGACTCTACTGATTCATGAACCGTGGCGAGGGAGCTTGCTCCCGCTGGGCTGCGTAGCGGCCCTTTAAGTGAGCGCCGCGCATTGGAACGCCAGCCCTTCCCTCACCACGGGTTTGCCGACGCCTTGAGATTTGAAAACTAGTCCTTGTCCCTCTTAGGCTTTCAGGGCTGCCCGCGCACAGGCCATCCATGATCAGGTCCATCAACCTGGAGAAACGTGGATGCCATTCGCTCTGGCAATCCATTTGCCAGATTCCGGCAGTGGCCAGGAAAAAGTCGTCGCTGGTCACTCCGCTACGAGCGTATCGCACTCGCAAGTCCAGCCTTGGTCATCGCATATTCGGCGAGGCAGTCCATCCATTCCTGGAGGGCTTCCTTCGATGGTTTCGTGGCGAGCAGTTGTTCCGCCAACGAAGCCACCTGCTGCATTTCGAATTGATAGACCTCGGATACCAATTTTTCGCGGGTGGCGAAGTGGCGATAGAACGTGCCCTGTCCTACCCCGACTTTCTTCGCAATCGTGCTCAGCGGGACCGCGGGATCGAGGGTCAGCTCTGTCACGGCCACCTCCAGTATCCGTTCACGGTTTTTCTTGGCGTCGGCGCGCATCACCAGTTCGACGCCACGGGAACTTGTCGTCGAGTGCGCCAAGCCATTACGGTGTACTGAAGCGAATGGTACACATCACAAGGTTCTGAAAATGCTGGCGGGATACAAAGCGCCAGCTGAATGATGAAATTTTGATAACTTTTTATGCGAGGCCATCGAAATGAAGATCGGAATTATCGGCGCGGGCAACATTGGAGCCACCCTTGCCCGCAAGCTCGCTGCGTGCGGCCATGAAATCAAGCTGGCGAACTCGAAGGGTCCTGAAAGCCTACAGAAACTCGCCAGCGAAATCGGTGTAAAGGCAGTGACCAGGGAAGAGGCTGTGTCTGGGGTGGACGCGGTTATCCTCTCGATCCCGTTCGCAAAACACCCCGAACTCGGGCAGGCATTCAGTAACGTCCCTGAAAAGACCGTCGTCATCGACACCTCCAACTACTATCCAGGCCGTGACGGGGCGATCAAGGACATCGATGCCGGCAAGCCCGAGAGCATCTGGGTCAGCGAACAGCTTGGCCGCCCGGTCATCAAGGCCTGGAACGCCCTGCTCGCCGCCACGCTCGCCGACAAAGGCCAGCCAGCCGGGTCCTCAACACGTATAGCGTTACCTGTCGCAGGGAGCGATCCCGCCGCTTTGGCGGTTGCGCAGGATCTTGTCGAAGACACCGGCTTTAGCGCATTTGCCGCTGGCAACCTTGAAGACTCTTGGCGTCAGCAACCAGGCACACCGGCTTACTGCACCGAGTTGACATTGCCGGCGTTGAAATTGGCGCTGGACGCGGCTGACAAGACTCGGGCGGCGCAAAACCGCGACGCATTGATCGCCAGGTTCATGGCGCCCGGCAGTCAGTTTTCACATGAGCAAATCGTTGCCTTGAATCGCGCCATGACAGCCTGACTCTCTCGCCTGTCCTGACGGGCTCAAGATGTTCCTGAACCTCTATCGTTCCAGCCACTCGGGATGAAGCTGAACAAAGTGCTCTTGCAGCCATTCGAGAAGAACCTGCACTTGCGGCGCCAGGTGCGTCCGGCTTGGGTATAGCAACGACACTGGGCGAGGAGCTGGTCGAAAGGGTCTCAGAATCTCCACCAAAGCGCCGCTTTCCAGATACCCGGCCACAGCGATGCCTGGCGCCTGGATTATTCCGAAGCCCGACACACCGCACTGCACGTACGCATTCGATTCAGTGACGGTGATGGCGGGGTTACTTACAAACGCTCGATCCTGGCCTTCCACCAAGAAATGCCAGGACAACGGCCTGTTGCTCTGACCGGACAAGAAGTTCACGCCTCGATGGGCGGCCAGGTCGCCAAGTGTCTCGGGTTCGCCGTGCCTGGCGAGATATTCGGGCGCCGCGCACGTCACCATTGTCGCCCATGCAACGGGGCGAGCGACTAATGTCGAGTCCGGTAAATCGCCTATGCGCAACGCACAGTCTATGCCCTCTCCTATCAAGTCAACGGCTCGGTCGGTCACGCCCAGTATCACGTTGATGCCTGGGAAGGTGCTGGTGAACGCTTTCAGGCTTCTGATGAAATCCATTTGCGCGAAAGCGGTCGGGATATCGACGCGAAGTCGACCCGTAAGCGTTGCCCCGGTGCGGTCGAACATCGAAGTTGCGGCAGAAATGTCCGCAAGAATCTCCTGTACCCGCCCATAGAATCGTTCACCCTCGGCGGTGAGCGCCACCTTCCTGGTCGTGCGCTGGAAAAGGCGCACACCCAATGATGTTTCCAGCTCCTGAATGGAACGGGTGACCTGCGGCCGCCCTATATCCAGCGACTCGGCAGTTTTTGTGAAGCTGCCGAGTTCGGCAAGCCTGGCGAATAGACGCATTGATTGCAGCAATTCCATGATGTCAGGCCCTGGCGAACGCTATTGTTGCCGCAGAATATAACAATCATGTCTTTCTTCACGCATTTATTGCGCCTCTCCAAAAGCGAACCATGTGCACAAGGCGAACCCTTTGCGGTTTGCCGTCACTGACTCGTTTGGAGATTCACCATGAAAGCCTGGCTATTAAAAGACTTCGGACTCGACAATCTGCAACTGGAAGAGACGGCTACCCCACGCCCGGGGCCCGGCGAATTGCTGGTCAAGGTTGGTGCTGTCTCGCTCAATTTTCGCGACAAGGCCATCGTTGACGGCATCTATGAGCCGCATAAGGTGCCCAAGCCCCTCATTCCCGTGAGTGATGCGGCCGGAACAGTGGTCGCAATTGGCGATGGTGTAACGCGTTTCAAAATCGGTGATCGGGTCAACTCGCACCTGTACTCCCGTTGGCTGGATGGCGAGCCCGGACCCAATGAGCCGGATTACTGTTTTGGATCACCATTGCCCGGTGGCTTGGCCGAATACATGATCATCCATCAGGAAAGCGCCGTGGGTGCGCCCGACAACATGAGCGATGAAGAGGCCGCTACGCTGCCGATTGCCGCGCTCACGGCATGGTATTCACTGGTGGACTTCGGGCGGATTGAGCCTGGACAAACCGTATTGGTCCAAGGCACTGGCGGTGTGTCGATATTTGCCGTGCAGATCGCAACTGCGCTTGGCGCTAAGGTGATCGCAACGTCGAGCACCGACGACAATCTGCAAGCCGTGAAGGGATTGGGGGCCATAGCGGGCGTGAACTACAGGACTACGCCAAACTGGGCAGACGAAGTGCTGAAGCTGACCGAGGGTAAAGGCGTGGATTTGCTGCTGGATGTGGCCGGAGGTAGCGGCATCAATCAATCGATCGCAGCGACCAAGGCATCCGGGCGTATTGCGCAGATCGGCTTTTTGACCGGCCAGACCGCACAACTCGAACTGATGCCCCTCATCTTTCGCCAGACAACTATTCGCGGTATTGCCGTGGCGCCGCGCTCATCGTTCGAGCGGATGAATGCGTTTCTCAACCAACACAGGATTCGCCCTGTAATCGATCAGGTGTATCCGTTCGAGAAAGCCCGGGAAGCTTACGAGCACCTGGCAAAAGGAGCATTTGGAAAGGTTGTAATCAAGATCGCCTGAACCACTGAGGCGCCACCATGGCGCCTTCTTTTGCGGTAATGCGGGCCTCGCATCAAGACAAAGAAGCTTCCGCGCGTTGCTGCGCGGCTCCTTTGGGCCTGAACATCTGCTGCCACTCAAGCTGCGCCTGGACAACAGCCACCGCCTCCAGCACCTTCTGCGCCCAGCCCTCGTCCTGCGGATGCACCACGACAACACGAAAGCCATGGTCATCGCCTTCGAGCTGCACGCCTTCCGAATCATCAACGTGCAAGTCGATATCGAACGCCGGCGGGTACTTGGAGGGTGAGTTCTCCAGCCCATGCACCGTCAGGGCACGGTTGTGCAGGACGCTGTTGACCACACCGTCGACGCGGATGCCGTACAGCAGCAGCCAACGGCGGATATAGGACGGCGTGCGGCCGGACGAGGTGTAGACCCAGATGCTGCAATCCTGGCGGCGCAGTTCCCGGATCAGCGAGCGGGTGCCCCTGCGCAGCGGCTCACCCAGCCAACGGTGAATGCAGGCCGGAAGCCGGCTTTGCTCGACTTCGCAGTGGTGGAGTTGGCAGGCGAGTGTGTCATCGATATCAAACGAAATCCGTATGCGCTGGCGCTTGAACAGCTGCGTCGGCAATGCGCCGCGGATGGCCTGCCCTACCCGGCTGCTGAATGTTCTGCATTTGACGTCCATCAATGGCCACCTTGGGAAAGCGGCAAAGACTCGCCTTTGAGAAAAAACTTCATTGGATCGGGTGCCTGTTCTTCTAAAAACGCTGCGTATTTTTTCTTGATCTTGGGCAATTCGTACAACGCCTTGACGCCATGCTTGGCAGAGTTGCGTATCACCGAGGATGGGTTGAAATAGCCTTCGGCATTTTCCAGTGTCAGCACAAACGGCGGCAAGCCCGCGCGCATCAGCAGATAGCTGACAATAAGCGACCCACTGCGGTTGTTACCTTCGATGAACAACTGCGGCTTGCTGAGAATCCGTACATAGACGCCTGCCGCGCGCTTCCACACCGACTCGCTGCGATAGGCACAATACCAGTTGTACAAATCCTTGATGCCTCCTTCAACATTGTTGAAGAAATGCGCCTCGGTCGCTGCCAGGTGATGGGCGTATTCCAACCGGCGCGCCGGATCCCGGCCGCAGAGCACCGTGGCGTTGATCTCCAGCATCAGGTTCAGTTGCTGCAGATCGAACAGGTCGACGCCGCGGGCAACATATTCGTCAACCAACGCATAACCTTCAAGCACATTCTGCAGCACTTCATCGGTCAACGGGTCACGCGGCTCGGTGAAGTGCCGGCTGAGCTGGGCGAAACGGTCCTGCACTTCCCGTAGTGCGCGTTCAATCGCTGGCAAATCAAGGCGATGCGTAGCAGGCATTGGTGCTCCTTGGAAAACGCTTGGTAAATGTCTACCGGATGCCCGCCAAATCCATTTGGCTTCTGCAGGGATGCGGCCTTGACCTGATGAGTGGCTTAGCTGAACTTGCCGCTGATGTAATCGCCGGTCATCTGTTCACGCGGGTTGTCGAAAATCTGCGTCGTCGGGCCCATCTCGACCAGATAACCGGTGCGCGTGCCCTGGGAAATATCCACCGAGAAAAACGCCGTGGTGTCAGCCACGCGGATGGCCTGCTGCATGTTGTGGGTCACCAGGGCGATGGTGTAGTCCTTCTTCAACTCGACCATCAGCTCCTCGACCCGCCGGGTAGCGATCGGGTCGAGTGCCGAACACGGTTCATCCAACAGCAGCACTTCCGGCTCGGTAGCGATGGCGCGGGCAATGCACAGGCGCTGTTGCTGGCCGCCGGAGAGCGACAGGCCGCTGACCTTGAGCTTGTCCTTCACTTCGTCCCACAGCGCGGCACCTTGCAGCGCATGCTTGACCCGGTCACCGATGTCGCCCTTGTAGCGGTTGAGGCGCAGGCCAAACGCGACGTTGTCGAAAATGCTCATCGAAAACGGGTTCGGCTGCTGGAATACCATGCCGATGTAACGGCGCACGACCACCGGGTCAACACCCTTGCCGTAGACGTCCTGTCCGAGGAAATGCACGTGGCCTTCGAAACGGAAGCCTTTCACCAGGTCGTTCATCCGGTTGAGGCTGCGCAACACGGTGCTCTTGCCACAGCCGGAAGGACCGATGAACCCGGTGATCTTGTTTTTCTCGATCGGCACATGGCTGTCACGGACCGCCATGAAGTTGCCATAAAAAATCTTGTCCAGTTTGCAGTCCATGACTACAGGTGCCTGGGTGACAAACGGAGCGGCTATTTGCGCAGTGGATACGTTCAAGATCAGATGCTCCCGTTCTTAATACTTGGGCTTGCCGAAAATACGGCTGATGATGTTCACGAACAGCACGATCATCACCAGCACCAGTGAGGCCGCCCATGCGAGCTCGAGCTGGTTGTCGAAAGGCATCCCGGAGAAGTTGTAGATCAGCACCGCCAGCGAGGCCGTCGGGTTCATGACCTCGAGATTGCCCTGGTGGTAAATCCAGTAGTTGCTGAACAGCGCGGTAAACAGCAGCGGCGCGGTCTCGCCCGCGGCACGTGCCACGGCCAGCATGACGCCGGTGAGGATGGCCGGCATGCCGGTCGGCAAGACGATTTTCCAGATCACCTGCGAGCGGGTGCAGCCCATGCCATAGGCGGCATCCTTCATGATCTTGGGCACCATGCGCATCGACTCTTCCGCCGTCAGCACGACGATCGGCAGCATCAGCACGGCCAGTGCCACGCCGCCCGCCGGCGCCGAATACGTACCGGTGGTCATCACCACCAGGGCGTAGGCGAATACCCCGGCCAGGATCGACGGCAGGCCGGTGAGCATCTTCGCGGCAAACCGCGCGGCGTTCCCCAACTTGCTGTCCGGCCCCAGCTCAGCCAGGAAGACGGCGGCCATGATGCCGATCGGCACCGCGATGGCTGCCGCGATACCGACCATCACGAAAGTACCGGCCATGGCGTTGCCGAAGCCGCCACCCATCTCGAAGCCGGTCGGTGGCAGTTCGGTAAAGACTTCCAGGTTCAGGCGCGCGCCACCACGGGTGATCAGCATGTAAAGCACGGAAATCAGCGGCACGCTGGCGAGCAGCGCGCCGGTCCAGACCAGGGTGGTCAGGATCAGGCTGCGCAACGCGCGGCCTTCGAACTTGCGCTGCAAGCTGGGCATCGCGCCCGCTGGCGCGGTCAAGTCTGTTGCGGCAGTGAGGTCTGTCATCACTTGTTACCCCGTTGGGCATACATCATGATCATCGAACCAAAAATGTTCACGATCAGCGTAATCAACATCAATACCAGGGCGGCATACATCAACACCTCGATCTCGTTCGGCCCGGCCTCGGGGAAGTTCAACGCCAGCAGGGCAGCAAGCGTGTTGGCCGGAGCAAACAGCGAGAGGGAAATGTTGTTGGCGTTACCGACCAGCATGGCCAGCGCCATCGTCTCGCCCAGGGCGCGCCCGAGGCCCAGCACCAGTGAGCCAAAGATGCCGGTGGCAGCGGAAGGCACCATCACCTTGAGAATCGCTTCCCAGTGAGTCGTCCCCATGCCATAGGCGGCCTGCTTGGTTTTCATCGGTACGCCGGTGAGCGCATCCTGCGAAACGGCGGCGATGGTTGGCAGAATCATGATCGCAAGCACCAGCGCCGCCGGTAGCAGCCCGGGCCCGCTCAGGGACGTGCCGAAAAAGGGTATCCAGCCGAGTTCGCTGTTCAGCCAGGTTGTCAGCGGTCGGATCGCCGGGATCACCACGTAGATCCCCCACAGGCCATAGACCACGCTGGGGATGGCCGCGAGCAGTTCGACGATGGTGCGGAAAATCGCCGCGAGCTTAGGCGGCAGGAAATCCTGGGTCAGAAAGATTGCCATGCTGACGCCGAAAAATCCGGCGATCAACAACGCGATCAAGGCGCTGTAGAGCGTGCCCCAGATAGCCGGCAGGATGCCGTATTTGCCCTGGTTGACGTCCCAGACGCTGCCCAGGAGCACGTCGAAACCGTGTTTCTCCATGCCGGGAATTGCCTTGCGTCCCACCTCGAACACCAGCGCAAATACCAGCGCCAGAATCAGCACCACGCCGATGCGCGCTAGCGCACGGAAAGTGCGATCAACCAGGAAATCCTTCGTCGAGGGTGGCTGGCAGGCAGAGTCCGGATTAACCGGTACGACAAAAGGTTTGTTCATGGGCTAAGTCCGGAACAGGGGGAAAACTCTCCCGGCGTGGCGCGGAGGCACACACCGAGAGAGACCTCACGGTGTTACTGAATGTTGGCGGATGCCTTGCGAACCTGCTCGACGACCGACGCCGGCAATGGGATGTAACCCATCGAATCGGCGATCTTCTGCCCTTCGGTCAGGCTGTATTCGACCATTTCACGCATGGCCTTGGCCTTGGCCGGGTTGCCGTTGTCCTTGCGGAAGATCATCCAGGTGTAGGACGTGATCGGGTAGGACTTGGCGCCGTCCGGATCCGGCAGCCAGGCCACCAGGTTTTCCGGCATCTTCACCGCCGCCAGCGCCTCTGCACCGCTCTCGGCGTTCGGCACGACGTAATTGCCGGCCTTGTTCTGCAGTTGGGCGAAGTCGACCTTGGCGAGCTTGGCGAAGCCGTATTCGATATAGCCAATCGCGCCCGGGGTCTGACGCACGGTAGCGGTCACACCATCGTTTTTCGGCGACTTGATGAACTTGTCACTGGCCGGCCAGTTGACGGTGTTGCCCTCGCCCAGCGCCGTCTTGAACTCCGGGTTGATGGTTGCCAGGTGCTTGGTGAACACCGCGGTGGTACCGCTGGAGTCCGCACGTACAACGACAGTGATCGGCGTATCGGTGAGTTTCAGGTCCGGGTTGGCGGCGGCGATCTGCGGATCGTTCCATTTGGTGATCTTGCCGAGGAAGATGTTCGAGTACACATCGCGTGGCAGCTTGAGGCCCTTGGGATTGCCCGGCAAGTTGTAGGCCAGCACGATTTCACCGGCGGTCATCGGCAACAACTGCACGCCTTCGGCAACCTTGGCGATGTCTTCTTCTTTCATCGCCGAGTCACTGGCGGCGAAATCAACGGTCTTGTTCAGGAAGTCCTGTACGCCCGCACCGCTGCCCTTGGATTGGTAATCCACGGTGACACCGTCGGATTTCTTGCTGAAATCCTTGAACCAGGTCAGGTAGATCGGAGCTGGAAAGCTCGCCCCAGACCCCGTCAGACGGACGTTCTCTGCAGCGAAGGACGCCGAGGTGGCACAAAGAGAAACCGTAACGGCGAGCGCAGCAGACTTCATCAAACTTTTCATTAAAAGAAATTCCTTGTGATGACGGGCCGGGGAACTCTGCAACATTCTTGTTACGGTTTTATGAATGCGCAGTGGCAAAGTGCACTTATGTCCTTCAGATAGCGCCTACAGCACGTTGGCTGTTGTAATCGCCCCGTAACAAATTGCGACTAACACTTCGCCATCTCCTACAACGCGAGCCCACGCCCATGTCCTCGACAGACGACACCTTGATACAGCGCATCCACCGGGAACTGCTCGATCACAGCGATGAAGAACTGGAGTTGGAGCTGGCCGAAGACGGTCACGACCTGGATGCCCTGTTCGATGGACAGGCTCCAGAAGGATCAGAAAAAGAAGCCCGGAGAATCTACTTCAGCGAACTGTTCCGCCTGCAAGGCGAACTGGTGAAGCTGCAAAGCTGGGTGGTCAAGACCGGCCACAAGGTCGTGATCCTCTTCGAAGGGCGCGACGCTGCCGGCAAAGGCGGAGTCATCAAACGTATCACCCAGCGCCTCAACCCTCGGGTCTGCCGGGTGGCCGCCCTGCCCGCCCCGAACGACCGCGAACGCACCCAATGGTATTTCCAGCGCTACGTTTCACACTTGCCGGCCGCCGGTGAAATCGTCCTGTTCGACCGCAGCTGGTACAACCGCGCAGGCGTCGAACAGGTCATGGGCTTTTGCAACGACGATCAGTACGAAGAGTTCTTCCGGACCGTGCCCGAGTTCGAGCGCATGCTGGCCCGCTCAGGCATCCAGCTGATCAAGTACTGGTTCTCCATTTCCGACCAGGAGCAACACCTGCGCTTTCTCAGCCGTATCCACGACCCGCTCAAGCAATGGAAACTCAGCCCCATGGACCTGGAGTCCCGGCGGCGCTGGGAGGCGTATACAAAGGCCAAGGAGATCATGCTGGAGCGCACCCATATCGCCGAGGCGCCGTGGTGGGTCGTGCAAGCCGACGACAAGAAAAAAGCGCGACTCAACTGCATCCACCACCTGCTCGGCCAGATGCCCTATGAAGAAGTCGAGCTCCCGGTGATCGAGCTACCGGAACGCGTCAGGCAGGAAGACTACTTCCGCAGTCCGACGCCGCCGGAAATCGTCGTTCCTCAGGTTTATTGAGATAACCGGATGGGGCGCCCTGTGCCGGGCGCCCCCTTCTATCGCCTGACATGTTCCTGTCAGCCTCCCGTCACCCTGACGTCAGATCGTCCCGCCTAAAGTAACGCCAGGATTGTTCCTGCGGCGCCAGCGCCAACCTGTGGGAGCGAGCCTGCTCGCGAAGACGTCAGCACATCCCATAGCGATGCAAGCTGGACCGGCGCTTTCGCGAGCGGGCTCGCTCCCACGGGGTCCTGGCTTGAGCAAGGATTTGAATCCGCCGTTTTTTTTTGCTGGAGCTCTTGTCATCAGCCGGAAGGAGACACGCAATGAACCACCCTGACGGGCACGACAGCGCACTTGACCACTTCATCTGGCCGATGACGCCAGACGGCATTCTGAGCCGCAGAGACCTGTTGCTTCGCCTGGGCGCTGAACAGCAACTCATGGCCGCACAGGACCCTGGGTGCAGGCGCGACCAACGAGACTACCTGCTTTCACTGATCGATTCGGCCCCGACACTGAACCATGGCGCTGAGCAACGTTCAGGCTTCGACGCCCAGCGAATGCGTAATGTCATCAGCGAAGCGGCCATGAAAAGCCATTGGGGCAAGCCTTCAGGAGGTCGCCGAACGCAGGGCATCGCCGCCCACTACGATGCGCAGAGCTACATGGCCGCGGCACTCGATGTCGAGCTGAGCGACGAGGGTCGCCTGATTGTGCATGACACGGTGTTTGTCGCGGACCTGGGCGCTGTAGAAAACCCCGGCCGCCTGCGCGCTCAGCTGGAAGGCGCGTGCCTGATGGGCGTCGCGTTCGTGGCCTCTGCTGAATTTGGTGCGACGGCCGCTGATCTGTGCCCGACCCTCGCCCAGCGGCCCCGCTGGCCACTCGTCTCATGGCTGCCAGGGCACATCGCGGTACACCTGATCAACCCCACGGGTGTGCTCCAGGCCTGCCAGCCCAGCCAGGTGAGCTACGTACCCGTCGTCCGGGCCTTGTGCAATGCAATCGGCAAAGCCTCGGCCAACCGCACCAGCGATTTGCCGCTCAGAAGCCGGTTGTTCGAAAGAACGGGCGGACGTTAAGTCACTGCCGGCTTCAAATCAAACCCAGCGTCAGGGCCTTCAGCGTCGCCGCCGCCCGGGTGGTGCATTGAAGCTTGCGGAACACGCTTTCGACATGGGTGCGCACCGTGCTCGGGCTGATACCCAGCTGGCGCGCCACCTCCTTGTTGCTTCCCCCGGTACTGATGCGCCGAAGAATCTCGGTTTCACGCTCGGAGAGCAGTCCGCCGCCCGGCTTGCAGGCTGTCATCGTGGTCTCCCCGCGTGACGCCGCCATTACCGCCTGGCAGGCCCGATGATCGAACCGTCCCTGATCCGCCTCGGCCAACAACAGGCAACTCGCTTCGTCGTGACTCAAGGCCGGCCGCCACGGCCGCTCGCTGAGCATCGCTTGCCAGGCCAGGGCCGCGGCGAGCAAACGGTGTTCGGTTTGCAACGTGTCGCCGCCCAGGCTGCGGAAATAACCGCTGCCATCCAGGCGCTCATAGGCATGCGCGGCCAGCTGACCCGGCACCGCCAGGGCAGGTATCTGGCCACAGGCTCGCGATGTCCAGTAGGGCACCAACCGCACTTGCTCAAGATCCCCGTCGAGCAAGGCTCGCGGAGTGTTCCAGAGGCGATTGGGCACCGCCGCGCGGCCGATGCCATGGATCAGCGCCGCTTGGCCGAGATGGTCGATGGCCGGCGCCGACAGCCCAGAAAGCCTGGCGGCCTCTCGAACCAGCTCCGAGGCACGTCGCGAGTACCCCGCCAGCCACGGCAGCTTGAGATCGATCACATCAGCAACCAGGCTCAACGGCACCTGTGCCGTGGCTACCTGCGAATCAACTGACTGCGGCGTGCGCAGTTGATCCAGCCAATCTTCGGCGTTTTGCAGCATTTCAGCGGCAAGCGCTGCCGGATAACGGCGATCGCGCTTGCTGGCAATCCATTGCAATGCGCTCTCCAGCCCATGCGTACGGGACAGAATCTCCAGATCCCCCGCCAGCAACACCTGATAAACCACCTCCGGCACCTGCGGATGTCGCAGGCCGGATGGCCTTCCCTCACCGTCGTATTGCTCGAACACATGACGCAGACCCTGTTCGACTTCGGTCCTCAAACCCAATGTGTGAGCGATATCACCGGACACTTCGCAATGAATCTGTGCCAGCGGCGTCGACCGGCGCATCGCCCGCTGCCCCGCCTCGCTGAGGGTATGCGTCAGCATCGCGTTGCGGCCCTCGACGTCATCGCCCAGCAGCCGGGTGAAGCCCTCGGCATTGGCGGTGCAGCCTGACCAGCGCAGCAAGGCCACCTGGCGTCCGGTCTCGGTGTGCTCGCCAGCACCGTTGCAAGTCTGCGCGAGCATCTGCACCAAACGGGCGGTGCGACGCGACTGATCGAACGGCTGGCCCATGCTCAGGTCGCCGACCATGGACAACGCCAGGATGGCGTCTTCCACCCCGATACAGTCAGCTGTCGTCATCTCGTTACCTCCGTGTATCTGATTGAATGTTGATGGCCTCGGATAAACGACCGATACCCGGGCCGCCGAGTATCGCCGAAACTGCGCTCACCCCAAACAGGAGATCGCATCATGTTCAAACCCAAGGCCCTTGCCCTCACACTCGCCATGACCGGTTCATTGTTCGGCGGCGCCGTCCATGCCGCGCCACAACCGCCTTCAGTCGTGATCGTCCATGGCGCTTTCGCCGACGGCTCCGACTGGGGCAAGGTCGTCCCGCTGCTGCAGGCGGAAGGCATCAAGGTCACTGTCGTACAAAACCCGCTGACTTCGCTGGCTGACGATGTCGCCGCCACGCAGCGTGTACTGAACAACCAGGAGAGCGACGTCGTGTTGGTCGGCCATTCCTGGGGCGGCACCGTCATCAGCGAGGCTGGCACCGACAAGAAAGTTCGCAGCCTGGTGTACGTCGCCGCGTTTGCTCCGGATGCCGGTCAGGCCGTCAAGGACCTGGGCAAGGAATTCCCGGCTCCATCCGGCGTGAAAGACATCGCCGCCGACAAGAACGGCTTCCTCTACATGACCACCGAGGGCATGGCTCGCGGTTTTGCCCAGGACCTTCCCCCAGCACAAACCGCGGTAATGGCCGCGACGCAAGGGCCGATCCGCGCCTCGGCCTTCGATGACAAGACCAGCGCCGCTGCCTGGAAAGGCAAGCCGACCTGGTACGTCGTGGCCAAGGAAGACCGGATGATCCAGCCAGATCTGCAAAGGGCTTTCGCCAAGAAGATCGGTGCCAAGGTCAGCGAAATCGAAGCCAGCCACGTGCCACAGCAATCACGCCCGGCAGACGTCGCAAAAGTCATCATCCAGGCCGTACAGAAGAGCCAGTAACCCAAGCCGCTGCTGCGCTGAACTCGATAACAGGAACCCTGCAAAGGAAGCCCGCTCATGCCCGTGAATCCCGCCCTGAAGAAGCACCATTACGACTTTATTGTCTGCGGGGCGGGGACTGCCGGCTCCGTCGTTGCCGGACGGCTGGCCGAGAATCCCGAGGTCCAGGTATTGCTCATCGAGGCCGGCGGCGGCGATGAGCATCCCCATGTGCTGGAGCCGCAGCATTGGCCGTTGAACCTGGGGAGCGAGCGCGATTGGAATTTCGCAGGCGCAGCCAACCCTCACCTCAACGACAGGAAGATGCCGCTGAACATGGGACGCGGGTTGGGCGGCGGGTCCAGCGTCAATGTCATGCTGTGGGCCCGAGGTCACAAGAACGACTGGGAAGACTTCGCCGTCGACAGCGGCGATCCTGCTTGGGGCTACGCCTCGGTCCTGAAGATCTATCAACGCGTGGAAGACTATCGGGGCATCGCCGATCCGCTGCGTCGCGGTAGCGGCGGACCGGTCCATGTTGCGGCTGTCCGGGACGCGCAACCGATTGCCAACGCCATGCTCAGTGCAGCTGGCGCAATGGGTATCCCCACCTTTGAAAACCCCAACGGCGCCATGATGGAGGGCCGCGGAGGTGCGGCCTTGAACGATCTCATCGTCAAGGATGGGCGGCGTCATTCGATCTACCGCGCCTACGTCGCTCCACGCTGCGGCCAGCCCAACCTCACCGTCCTGACCGATACGCTTGTCAGCCGGGTGCTCTTCAGCGACCAACGCGCCATCGGCGTGCAGACCATCAGCAATGGCCAGGCCGAGTGCTTCTACGCCGAACACGAAGTCATTCTTTCGCTGGGTGCGGTCAACACGCCCAAAGTCCTGATGCAATCCGGCGTGGGGCCGGAGGATGAATTGCAGCGCCATGGCATTGCGCTCGTCCAGCACCTGCCCGGCGTCGGCGCCAACCATCAGGACCACGTGTCCTTTGCGGTTATCTTCGAATACGCGAGGCCACAACCGGTGGGTTACGGCGGCTCGGAGGCGACGCTCTACTGGAGCAGCGAAAGCGCCTTGCATCTTCCGGACATGTTCCACTGCCAGGTTGAATTTCCAGTGCCCAGTGCAGAGACCGCCGCACTCGGTGTTCCCGCCCATGGCTGGACGATGTTCGCTGGCCTTGCCCACCCCGAAAGTCGCGGGCGGATCACGCTCAGCGGCCCGGATGTGAGCGATGCCCCGATCATTCAACCCAACACACTGTCGCACCCGACCGATCGGCGCAACGCCCTGGAAAACATTCGTTTCGTCCAGGAGCTGGGCGCTCAGACGCCGTTCAAGGGCTTGGTAAAGGGCGAAAGCCTGCCTGGAAAACTGCACATCCAAGCGTTGGAACACTATGCTCGCAACGCTGCGGTGACCTACTGGCACCAGTGCGGTACGGCAAAGATGGGCCGGGACGCGATGTCCGTGGTGGACAGTCAATTACGCGTCTACGGAATCCAGGGCCTGCGCATTGCGGATGCGTCCATCCTGCCCCATGTCACGAGCGGCAACACGATGGCGCCCTGCGTCGTGATCGGTGAGCGGGCCGTGGAAGCTATCCGCGCCACCTGTGAGCTATAAGCCTCGACGCTGACGCAAGCTTTGCGGCTCACCTTTTTGACAAGGGCCAGGATTCAACCCGGTTCTTTCCAGAACGCTTGGCCGCGTAAAGCGCCGAGTCAGCGGCCTTCAACAGTGCGTTTTGATTGGCCCCGCAGGTTTGTGTGGAGGACACTCCGAAAGAAGCAGTCGCAGTGAGCGTCTGGCCGTGATCAACCAGACTCATCTCTTCCAGAGACACCCGTATGGATTCGGCTCGGGCCACAGCACCTTCGGGCGGACAGTCCGGAAGGATGATGATCAGTTCCTCCCCGCCAAATCGGCAGGCAATGTCGGAGGATCTCAGCGATTGCACGATCAAGGCGGAAGCCGCACGCAGCACGGCGTCGCCTGCCGAGTGGCCGTAAGAGTCATTCAGCTGCTTGAAGTTATCGAGGTCGATCATCACGACACTCAGGCACGCCCCGTTGCGCTCGGCGCGCACCAGCTCGCGGTTTAGCGTCTCGTCCATGAAGCGGCGGTTGTACAGCCCGGTCAGCGGGTCCTTTATGGACTGGGTTTCCAACACCTGGCGCATGCGGCCATTCGCCAACGCCAGTGCCGTTTGTTCCGCCACGGCTTCAGCGATCTGCAGGCCCTCCTCGGACAGGTCGCGCAAGCCGACTTGACGGATATGCAACAGGCCGAGGATTTCACCGTAAGCCATCAACGGAAGACAACAATCAGTCACTGGGTCAGTGCCAGACGCTGCTGGGTAATGAGGGCAGCGAAGATCGTGGTTGTGCACCGACAAATGCCAGCGTCCCCGCCTGATCGCCCAGCAATCCTTGGGGTTGAGTATCGCATCGGCGGCCTTTTCCTCGGCCTGTCCCCACGCTGCGGCGTGTTGCAGGACATCAGCCGAGTTGCGATAGAGGAAAAACTCCCCCTCGCTTGCAGGTATCAACTTTTGGCAGTAAGTACTGGCCAGCTGAAGCGTTTCCTTCTGGGACAACTCCGTCTGCATCAACCTGGCCATTTCCGCGAGAAGACCAATCTCGCCATTTCGGCGTTTCAAACGCGCCAGGCTCAGGCTCAGTTGATCGCTGGCCAGGTTGGCCGCCACGGCAGACTCCGATTGACGGCGGACACTGCTGCGCATGGACAGGTAGATGAAACGTCCTAACCCCAGGGTAACGATAAAGCTGAGGATGGAAATCGCGACCGCCCAACGAATGTTGCTCAAAAGCTGGCGTTCGAGCGCCACAAGCTCCTCTGTTTCGTCAGCAATGAGCTCCGCAGTCAAGGAGCGCACGGTATCCATCAGTTCCTTGCCGCCACCAGCGGCGATCTCGGCCTCTGCCGCATCATTGCCGTTATGGCTGACCAGCTTCACGACCCTGTCCAGGTGGACCATTTTCAGCTCGGCGTGCCGGATGAATGCTTCGACACGCGCAATCTCTTCGGCCGGATCCCCTTGATAGGCAATTCGCAGGCTTTTGATGGCAGGAGGCAAGTGAGACACGGCGACATAGTACGGCTGTAGAAAGTCGTCCTTTTCCGTCAAGGCGTAGCCACGCTCGCCGGTCTCCGCGTCGACCAGAAACCCCTGGACATTGCGGATACGCTCGATCTGCGACTCGACCACGTTTCGCTCCAGACGCGTCTCATTGGTCCAGAACAACGTGATCGGCCCCACCGCCGCGGTGACGGCCATGACGGCAGTCGCGGTGGCGGCGGCAAAAAGAAGGCTGGCTTTACGATCAGGCATTGACGATTGCGCTCTTGGCTATCAAACGATGTCGGCCTGATGAAGAAAATATGTAACGAAACAGAACCGAAAAACGGTTTATCGCATTACGCCATAGGGCAGGCAAGTCGTATCGCCAGTTTTAGCTGACATACCTATATCAGCGAAAGCGCCGGGGCGGTCGAGGATGGTATTCGCTCGGGCCGTCCCAATCTCATCGAATTGCCGATCACGGCTTGAAGCTGCTTTGGCGCGAATCCATGTGGTTCAAGCCCGGAACCATTCCCTGCGCTCATCCAGCGTGTGGCGGATCAGTTCGATGAGCATCTGCACCTGCGGCACTGGCCGGGCCTCGGTGCTCGCCGCCATCCAGAGGTGGCGCTGCATCGGCTGCTCAAACAACCCCGGCAACGCGACCAGGCCGCGATCGAAATGGCTCATGTACTGCGGCAACAGGCCAATGCAGGCGCAGCAGCGGATCATTTCCAGCATCAGCCCATAGGATTGCACCTGCACCACGCCGGCGCGGCGTTGCTCGACGAGGGTATTCCACGGCGTGAAACTGCCCACCTGGCTGTCGGCCTGCCATTGCACCAACATGTAGTCGTCCAGCTCTTCCAACCGGCGCGGACGGCTGGCCGGGCGGGAATAACGCTTGGCGATGTGTGGCAGATAGTCCAGCCGCGCCAGCCGCTCAGGCGGCTGTGTCGCAACGCTCGGCACCGGCGTCGATTCCTGCCCGTCACTCAGCCACAGCACCAGGTCGGCACTGACCGCCTGCAGCGCCAGTTCGCTGTCCAACGTGATGATTTGCAAGCGCACGCTGGCGTTGCGGCGCAGCAATGAGATCAGGTCACGCCCCAGAAGGTCGTGCAGGATCGACTCGGCCACTGCAAGGCGAATCAACGGTTGATCGGCCAGCGCTGGCGGACCGTCCTCGCCCAGGGTGAGCAAGCGCGCCTGCAATTGCCGTCCTTCGCGGGTAAGCGCCAGGGTGCTGCCCTGGAAGCTGAACAGTGATCGCTGCAGGCGAGCTTCCAGTTGGGCCAACTGCTTGCGCAGCCAGGTGGCCTTGACGTTCAGACTGCGGGACGCCTGCATGAAACAGCCGCAACGGGCGCTGACCAGAAAACACTGCACCACCTGCGGCTCGATGCTGGCGGCCAAGGCCAACCACGGCTCAGGCGCACGCAAGGGCGCGCGGTATGCGGTGACAGCCTGGCGTCCTGCGGGCTCGATGAAAGACATGAGTGACTCCCTGTCATTTAAAAACCGATTAAGCGTGGCGAGGGAGCTTGCTCCCGCTGGACTGCGCAGCAGTCCCGATAAACCAGCTACCGAACCTCCTCCAGCACCTTGCTCAACTGCGCGCCATCAATGCTCAACGTCGCGGTGTCGAGCATGCCGTCCAGGTAGGCCTTGGCGATCTGCTCCTGGCGCTGGGCACGCAACGCCTGGGTCAGGCGCTCGCGGACTTCATCCAGGGTCGCTTCCCGCGCCGGTTGCTGCTCGGTGAGCTTGATCACGTGAAAGCCCGCAGCGCTCTGCACCGGGTCCGATACCGCGCCCACCTTCAACCGCACCACTGCCTCGCGCACCGTCGGCACCAGTTGCTGCAACGGCTGGAAGCCACTGTCACCACCGCGCTCGGCACTGGCGCGGTCCTGGGAATAACGGCTGGCCAGCGCGGCGAATTCAGCCGGCGCGGCCTGGGCCTTTTTGCTCAGTTCCACGGCTTGGCGGCGCACCGCCTCGACGGTCTGTGGCTCGGTCGCCGCAAGGAAAATCTGGCTGACCCGGTACAGCGCCGGCGCGGTCCAGTTGGCTTTTCCCGCTTTGTAGGCCTGTTTCAGCTCATCCTCGCTGGGATACCCGGCCGGCACCTGGCTGACCGACTGCAGATAATCCCGAAAGACAATCTGTTCGGTCGCAGCGCGCATTTGGCGCTCCACCTCCGGGCGCTGACGCCAGCCTTGGGCATCGGCCTGCTCCAGCACGGCTTTTTCCGCCAGTCTTGCGCGGATCCAGCCCTCCAGTGCGGCGCGGTTGCCGCGCATCTGCTGGCGAACCTCGGGGGCAAGCGCCGCTAGCAACGCCTTGAGTTCTTCCGGGCTGACCTGCTGGCTACCCAGCCGCGCCAGGCTCGGCGACTCGCTTGTCGCCACGCTGACCGATTGCACCGCCGCCACCGGATCGTTGCCGGGACGCAAGCCGAGGACAACAGCCACGGCAACCAGGCCCAGCGCCGCAGCGCTGATGACAAACGTTGGCTTTTTCACAGTGCGGCGGCCTCCTCCGGCGCGGCCTCAGCAGGCTCGGCGCCGGTGTGCAGGCGGGCGGCGTTCTGGCTGAACTCGCGCAGGTAGACGATGAATTCCTGAAGCAACCGGTCCCACAGTTCCAGGTTGCTGCGCAGGTGCTCGGCGCTGACGCCGGCCGCCACCACCACGTCCATTTCCATCACCAGGAATTCGCCCTGTACCGACAACCGGGCAAAGCGTCGCGAGGCGTTCCACAGCTCCGCCAGCCCGGCCGGCAGCTCACCCTGCACGCGCAAGGCACAGCTGAAGGTGAAGTCCAGGTATTGGCCCGGCGTCGGTGTCGGATTGCCGAAGCGCACGGCATAACCGATGCCTTGGCTGGCGCTGAGCAGTTGCACGATACCGTTCTGCTCCGTTTCGTTGACCCGATAACCGGCGGCTTGCAACACCTCGGTAAGGGACGCGGGCGTGACGTGTTCAATCAATGAAGTCATGTTGGTTCTTCCTTGCGCAATCAATGGGTGATCGAGGCCTGGGGCGCATCGAAACGGTTCTTGTAGAGATCATCGCCAAAACCCTGGGCCAACTCTTCGAAACGTACCCGGGCCTTGCCGGCGAAGGGCTGGCGGATCTTCATGATGTCGGTCACGTCGATGGTTTCGTAGGCGTGCAGCAGTTCCTTGGCGACGTCGTACATCTGCTGATTCTTGACCGAACATTGCTGCACTTGTGTGTCACGTTCATGCAACCGGGCTTCGAGACGGGCCCGTTCGGTTTCCTTGCCCCGGGCCATGACCAGCAGCTCGTCGTAGGCCTTCTTGAACTTGCCGATCTGCTCATGGCTGGCCGCGGCCTGGGCCTGGGCCTGGCTTTGCAGGCTTTCCTGGCGCCCGGCCAGTTGTTCGACCAGGCCTTGCGCCTTGGCGAGTTCGGCGGTCAGACGCTTGACCTGCGCCTCGGCTTCCTTGGCGCGGTTTTCCGCCGCCTGGCGGGCGACGCTGGCCTGGGCCTGTTCGCTCTGCAACGTCTGCAACTGGGCGGTGGTGCTGCGCAGTTGCGTGCGCAGGCGTTCTTCCAGGCCTTCGCCGTAGGCGCTGCCGATCAATAACGGACTGAGCAGCAGGCCCAGCAGCAACGCTGAAGGACAAGGGTTGATGGCTCGCCTTTTCATGAGGCCTCCCGGCGCTTAGAAGCGCGTGTTGATTTCAAGCTGCAGGACATCGATGTCGTACGGCGCGCCGTACACCGCTTCGGAACTCAGCCAGCGACCGGTGGCGAAGACGTTGCTCGCCAGGCCGTAGTTGCCGCCCAGGAAATAGCCCTTGGCGTTGGTGCCGCCCAAGTGGAACGAGGAATCGTTGAAGCCGTCCGGCAAGGCGTCCGGCTGGATATATTTGTAGCCGGCGAACATGTTCCAGTCGCCCTGGCGCTTGAGTTCCAGGGAGTTACCCAGGGTGAACTGGAGCATCCAGGCGTTGGCTCCGCTCTCGACTTCACCGTTCTCATCGAGATTGTTGGCGAACTGCCCTTCCGAACGTTTGCGCATTTCACCTTCGTCATAACCGAGGTTATGCACGTAATGCGCCTGGCTGCGCAGCTTCAGGTCTTCCGGCAGATCGGTGTCCCACGCCAGGTTCAGGTCCAGCAGGTTGAACTCCGAGGCCAGGCCGACGTATTGCGGCTGTGGCGTGGCAGACGGATTGAGCGGATTGGGCGTGATGTCGCGCAGCAGGAACACGGTGTTGCCCTTCTGCATGAACGCCACGCGCGAGCCGTCGGTGTCGCAGCCCGGGTCACCGGCCCAGGGCTCGCACGGCGACGAGCGTTGGCCTTCGATGTCGTCGAAGCGGTAATAGGCCAGCGCACCCTTGACGCGGTTGCTGTCGTTGATTGCCCAGTTGGCGCCCAGTTGCGCGCCGTACAGCCACTTGTTGTCGCTCTCTTCCTTGTCCGTGCCGTTGCTGGTGCTGGTGTCGTTGGTGTACTCAACCGGGAACGCGCCGACGGTGCCGAACAGGCCGAAGTCCTGGCTGAGCTTGCGGTTGAAAATCGCCGCCACGCCATCGAAGTTCAGGTCGCCGGAGTACAGCAGGTCGGTGGAGTAGAACGGGTTGGCGATACGCCCGCCGGTCAGGGTCAACTCGTCCGAGGGCTTCCAGGTCAGGTAACCCTGGTCGAGCCAGATGTCTTTCTTGCCGAAGCCGCCACCGAGGGTCTGGGTGGTGGACACCGGATTGTTATCCGAGCCGGTGCCGATACGGATGCCCGCGGTCCACTCGGGCGCGATCACCGCCTTCATGCCCAGGCGCGCCCGCAGGCGGAAGAGGTTTTCGCGGTCCTCGCGGGTATTGAGCAAGGGCGGCAGGTTCGAGCTGCTGTTGGGGTTGACGTCGTAGGGGCCGCGGTCGTTGAGGCGAGCGAAGTCGACGATCTGGTTGCTGTTGGTGCCCGAGTAATAGCGCGATTCGTCCCGCAGACGGATATCGCCATCAAAACTGATGCGCGAGACCCAATCCGGGAAAGTGTTGGGCTGGGCCCAGTTTTCCTTCTTGGCGGTGGCCATGACTTCGGCCTTGACCTGGTCGCGGATCTGCTCACGCACGATGTTCGGCACGTACTGCACCCGCACATCCCCGGGCGCACCGGCGGGTGCGGCGGCAACGGCAGTGGCAGCCTGACGGGCCTGCACGGCTTCGCGCTCGGCCTGGGCGATCAGGCCATCGGCCTGGTCCTGCTTCAGTACGCCCTGCTGCACCAGCAGGCGGATCAGATTGATCGTGGCGTTCTCCGAAGGCGCCGGGGCTGCCGACGCGTGCCCGGCCAGGCTCAAGACAACCAGGCCGACCGCCCACGACAATCGATTCACATTGGCAATCATCTGCACACAACTCCTGTTGGCAAACTTTCAAGAATTCGGGTTAACCCGGACGCCGTCCCTGCAGGGACAGGCGCACGGGCAAAGTCAGGGAGGCCGGAGGCCGTTCACTCAAATGCGGCGCGGCACGCAGGGCGGCGATCACTTGCTCATCCACCTGCGGGTTGCCGCTGGACTTGACCAGCTCGACACGGGTGATCTCCCCCACCGCGCTGAGCCAGACGTCGGCCTGCAGCGAAAACGCCAGGCTGCGCAAGTCAGGGTTCTCCCGCAGCAAGCGCTGGAAGGTGAACGCCAGAAACTGGCTATAGGTTCCGTTGCCGAGGCGTCCGCCCCCTGCCCCGGCCATGCCGCCGCCCTTGCCCGCGCCAATGTTGAAAGCGTCATTGCCGGCCTGGGCGTCACCGTCCATCTGCATCGGGTTGGCCAGGTCATCCACCGGCGACGGCGGCGCTTCCTCCTCGGGCTTGACCTCTTCGGGCTCCGGGGTCGGTTCGGGCTCGGGCACTTTTTCCTCGACCTTGGGTTCCGGCTCCTTGGGTTTTTCCGGGGGCGGCGGCGGTGGTGGCGGCAGCGGGATGATGGTCGGCACCTTCGGCGCTTCACGGCGCACGCCGCTCATGTCGTTGGCCCATTGCCACAGCAGCCAGGCCGCCAGGCCAGCCAGCGCCAGGCCGGCGGCCCACTTGAGCAGGCGCAGCGGCGAGCGCTTCACGGGGGGCGGGTTGACGGGAAGTCTGGCGGTCATGATCAGCCCTGGCTCGGTTTGCCGGTCACCAGACCGACTTGGGACAGTTCCAGGCGCCGCAACAGGTCCAGCACCTCGATGACTTTCTGGTACTGCACCGTGGCGTCGCCGCGCACGATCACCGGGAAGTCCGGGCTCTGGGCCTTCTCGATGCGCAGGCGCTCCTCCAGCTCGGCCAGGGTCACCGGGTAGGCATCGAGGAATACCTGGCCACCGTCATTCACCGAAATCGCCTTGGTCTTGGCCTCGGACAACGACACCGAGGCGCTGGCCTTGGGCAGGTTGATCTGAATGCCCGAGACCTGCGCCGTGGCGGTGAGGATGAACATCACCAGCACCACCATGAGCACATCCACCAGCGGCGTGACGTTGATGCTGTCGACCGCTGCATCATCGTCGTCATCGTGTGACGTATTTACGCTAGCCATGGCGATGCTCCTCAGGCCGGTACGGACGATTGGACGTGATGGTCACGGCGATGAGCCGCTTCGCCGGACTGGCCTTCGCCGTGCATCTCCGCCAAACGCGTGATGAACTCGTCGACGAACACCCGCATGTCGGCGCTGACTTCCTTGTTGCGGGTGATCAGGCGGTTGTAGCCAAACAGCGCCGGGATCGCGACGAACAGGCCCATGGCGGTGGCCAGCAACGCGGCGGCCATGCCTGGGGCGATGGCGTTGATGTTGACGTCACCGGCCATGGCCGTGCCGAGGAACACCACCATGATCCCCAGCACGGTGCCGAGCAGGCCGATGTACGGGCCGCCGGCGATGGCGTTGGACAGGGTCGAGAGTTTCGAGCTCAGCGCCTGGTTTTCGCGGGTACGCACGCCGTCCATGGAGCAGCGGATCGCCTCGATGGTGGCGGCCGAGACGGTCGAGGTGTCGGCGCCCTGCTCGCGGCGGGTGCGGATCTCCTTGACCGCCACCAGGTACAGGCGCCACAGGGACGAGTGTTGCAGGCGCTGGGCAAGTTCCTGGTCGTCGGCGAACATTTCCAGGCGCGTGCCGATCCGGGCGAACTGCTCGCGGAACGCTTCGTTGGCGGCACTGAGACGACTGACCATGCGGTTCTTGCGAATCATGATGACCCACGACTGGAACATCATCAGCACCAGCACGGCAATGATCACCCAGGCGTCCAGCGGCACCGCGTTGAGCAGGAAACCGAGGCTGCCGAAACCGAAGCCGGATTGCTCTTCATCGACACCGTAGGCCACCAGTTTCGATTCGGCGCCCTGGGCGTTGGCATCGGCCAGGAGCAGCGGCGCGGGCCGGGCGACCTTGGACAGGCGCGCCTCGTCCATGGCCCCGCTGAACGGCGCGAAGGTGCCGGCGGCAACGTCTGCTCCCAAGGCGATCGGCGAATTGAACGCCGGCATCGCCAGCGCCAGGCTCGCGGCTTCGCGGCCGTTGACGTACAGCACGACTCGATCACCCGAGGCGGTCAATGCCAGGTGCTGCCATTGGCCGGGGTTCAGCGGCTGGGTCGAGACCGCACGCTGATCATTGATCGCTACGAACGGCACCCCTTGGTTGACCCCAACCAACAGACTGGCGGCAGCTTCGCGACGGGCCAGGACGACTTGCTCGCCGCTGGCCTGGTCCTGGCGCAGCCAGGTGCTGAAGGTGAACGCGGCCCCAGCGGTGTGTTGCAGCGACGGGCTGGCTGGTAGCAACAGTGGCTGGCCGTTGAACTGCAGGGCCCGGCCGATCACGCCGTCGATGCTCACGCCCGCCGCGCCCTGGGCGTTGTTGCCGTAAGCCGTGGTGTCCCGTGGCGGAATGCCGGTGGCGCCATCGAAGTGATACAGCGCGGTGTAGTCCGGATCGAAGGCCAGTTGGCCGCTGGCGGTGGCCGGGGCTTTCTGGTTGCCGTAGTACATCCACAGATCCTGGCGCTGGCCACCTTCCACGTTCGGCACATCGACCCAGATCAGGGCCATGCCCATCAACGGGTCGAAGCTTTCGATCTGGTGATTGAGCACGGTCTTGTCGTCGGCACTGACGAAGCGCAGGTCCGAACCATCCTCCTTGACCCCGTCGAAGGTGAAGTTGCCGGTGTGCAGGCGCACCAGCAACGCCGTGCGGCCCAAGGCCTGGGCGATGGCCGCGCCTTGCGGCGTGGTGTCCACCGAAATCTGTTTGCGGTAGTGCCAGTCATCCTGCCACCAGGCGTTGGCGGTCGCCGGAAGCAGCAGCCCCAGGCAGATCAACAGCGGTATGAATAAGCGTTGCATGGACATGACTCCTGGGTTCAAAACGTCGCTTGCAGGTTGAAGTGCAGGCGCGATTCCTGTTTCGTGGTGTTCGGCCCGTCGAGCAGCGGAAAGCCCCAATCGAGGCTCCCGGACAGCCATTTGCTCAGGCTTGCGCGGGTGCCGAGGCCGACGCTGGCGAGGCTGTAATCGGGATCCTGGTCGGGCAGTTCGTCGCGCAGGTACAGCTGCGCGCCCTCGGCGAAGGCATAGAAGCGCCACTCCTGGACATAGCTGCCGAGAAACCTGGCCAGCGACGGCGTGCGCAGCTCCTGGGACAACAGGTAGCCGTCGTCAGCGGTGCGCTCGGCGGCCAGGTAGCCGCGTACCGACGTGGCACCGCCGGCGGAGAACTGTTCGTTGGAGACCAGCGGCCCGGAGGCCAGTTGGAAGGCGGCCTTCGAGGCAGTCTGCCAGTCGTTGCCGAAGGTGAAGGTGTAATTGCCGTCGCCCTTGAGCACCGCAAAGCTTGGGCTGGCGCGGTAGCGCTTGTAGTCGAACTCCTCGTCGTCGCTGCCATAACCCAGCAGGCTACGGGTGCCTGCCACCAGGCTCAGGCCCAGGCCCAACTGACTGGTTTCGGTGTAGCGGAAACCGTTGTAGGCGAAGGTGAACGGCGCGTACTTGAGCGGTGCCTTGTCGCTGGCACCGCCCAGGTTGAGCTCTTCGTCGAAGTCCTTGAAATCCACCCCGACCGAAAAGCTGTTGGCCCATGCGCCACTGGACGGCAGGCTGTAGATCGCCGACACACCGTAGGAGTGGCCCTTGCCCAACACATTGCTACCGCCGACGGTCGCCACGTTGCTGTCGGACTGGTAGCCGGAGAACTGCACGCTCCAGCGCTCGCTCAGTGGCGCGGTGTAGGAACCCGACCAGACCTTGGCGTTTTCGGTGTCCTGGGGCGCGGTGAAAAAGGTCAGCGAAATACTGTGACCCAGTTGCCAGAGGTTGTTGTAGCCGAGGCTGGCGACCGTGCGCAGCTTCTCGGTGTCGGCGCTGTAGTCGTTGTTCAGGCCCAGGCTGGCTTGCCAGGGGTCCTGGTCCTCGACCTGCAAGTCCACGTCCATGGTGCCGGGCCGCTGGCCTTCGCGCACCAGCGGCATGACCTGGCGTCCCGGGGTCTTGTTCAACTGCGCCAGCTCGGTCTGGACCTGGGCGAAGTCCGGTACCTCGCCTTCCTTGAGCGCCGGCACATCTTCGCGGATTTCCACCGGCGAATAGTGCTTGGCACCGACCACCCGCACGCGGCCGATCTTGGTCTCGCTGACTTGCAGGTAGACGATGCCGTCCTCGACTTTCTGTTCTGGCAGTTCGACGAACACCGATTGGTAGCCGCGAGCCTGATAGACCTTTTGCAGCGCCTCGCGAGCGCCTTCGATGTCGTTCAAAGTCTTTTGCGGACCGAGGAACGGATAGACTGCTTCCTCGATCGCGCGGGCATCCAGCACCGTGTTGCCGCGCACGAAGTACTCGTTCACGTCCACCAGGCGAGCCGGTGCCGCTTCGGCTTCCGACGCTCCTTCTGCCGCGAATGCCGACGGCCCCCCGACCGCCAACAGCAGCCAGCCCCACAGCGCCGGCCGCGATTTGAAAAAATGCTCCACACCACCCCCTGAATTCAAAGTACGGCTCAATTGCTTGCGGTCGATGTCGTGGCGTGCCGGGCCAGCCAGGTGTGCAGCAGCGCGAAGTTCAAGGAGAACTCGGGCATTTGCAGCAAGGCGCCACAGAACACTTCACCGATGATTTTCTGGATAAGCCGCACGGCCCGCGCATCGCCCAGCAGCGTGGCGAGGTCCTTGCTCAGCACGTTGAAGCTCCAGACCTTCTGGTTCAGGTCCAGGCCGACGAACCAGCGGAACAGCAGGTTGTAATTGAGTTGTTCGTAGAGGTGCTGTTCGCTGGGCACCGAATAGAGCAGTTGCAGCAGCAGGATGTGCATGGCCGTCTGCGGCGCGATGAGCATGCCGGCATCGGCGTTGAGGCCCTGCAGCACGTCGCGGTGTTCGGCCAGCAAGTCGTCGATCTGTGGCCGTAACAGCACCAGGGAGTGGCCCTGGGGGATGTAGCTGGACACTTCCTTGAGCGCGCCCTGCCAGTCATCCTGGGAAACGATCCAGACCCACGGCGCACCGTAGCGATACACCGAGACCGGCTGCTTGCGCGCCGCCTCGACGATCTTCGATAGCCGCTGGTCCAGCTCCTGCATGCCCACTTTCGAATAACGTTCCATAGTCCCCATTGCCTCACTCCCGGCTTCGCGCCCCGGCTCCAAACGACCTGAAAGGTCCCCTCGAACACGTCACACAGGCATGACGGGAATGGCGATGTGCTACCGAACTTTTGTCATGAAAGCTTCATTTGAGATCGCGCCGCAGCTGTGGCGAGGGAGCTTGCTCCCGCTGGGGTGCGCAGCAGCCCTGAAAAGGCCGCTGGAGATCAGCCTGACGCACCGCGGTGACTGGATTGGGGCCGCTTCGCAGCCCAGCGGGAGCAAGCTCCCTCGCCACAGGGGTAATGGGTGCCCGATGATGCCCAGGCACAACAACCCTTGTGGGAGCGAGCCTGCTCGCGAAGGCCGCGACTCGGTTTACAGGCTCAACCGCCCCCGCTCCTCCTCGGTCAGCCGCTGCCGCGCCTGTTCGTCCAACGGACCGGCACCCAGCACCTGCACCGGACTGGCCGGATCATAGGTGCGTGGCGCCTCACGGCTGGCCCCGTCACGCGAAGGCGCCAACTGCTCGGAGCCGAAACTCACCACCTGCACGGTAAACACCGACGCCTGGTTCTGCCGCGTCGCATTCTGCTGCTGGCGCGCTACGTCTTCCGCCGCTTGCGTGGCCGAGGACGCCGCCGAACTGGCCGAGGTGATCGCCCCGGTGTTCACCGAAGCCGCCAGCGGCACGCCGCTGGACTTGCCCTGGGTCTGGATGTTGGCCGCGTTGACCACGGTCAACGCCGCGATGTTGACGTTACCCGAGACCCGGATCCCCGCCTCGCCCGCATCGATGGTGCCCAGCGGCGCGATCAGGTCGATATCCCCCGGCGCCACTTCGGCAATCGGGTTGAGAGTGGCGATACCGGCCCCCGTGCTCGGCACCGACGGCGACAGGGTCACGTTTCCCCAGGTGTCGTACAGGCGCTTGGGCGGCGTGTAGACCACGGTGGTCTTCGAACCACGACCGGCGTTGATATCACCCTGAGCCGACCAACTGAGGATCGAACCACCAAAAGTGGTCATGATCCGGCTCTGCCCTAGCAGGATGCTGTTCTTCGCATACAACTGGATATCGCCCTCACCCTGGGTGATGACCCCGGCGGTGGACGGCGGCGCGTTGCCTTCGATGCCGAACGTCTGCCCGCCACCGGGAGTGAGCATCTGAATGCCGCCACCAAAATCGGTGTGCACCCCTGACCCGCCGAACATGGTGATGTCGCCCTTGTAGGTGATCGCATTGCCCGCCACGTCCTTGATCGGGAACAACAGCTCGATCGCCTCTCGTCCGCGCAGATAGCTGCCCTGGCGCACGCCGCCGACTTCGTTGTACTCACGGCCACCGGCCTTGAGCTCGGCAAAGTACACGTCGCGGGCAAACACCCGTTGCTGCTCCGCCGGCAACGCCGCGAAGAAACTGCGGGCCTGCTCGGTATCGCCGCTGAAGCCGAAGCGCGCCTTGAGCCACTTCAGCAGCTCCGTTTCGTAGGTCTTGGCGACCTTGCCATCCTGGTCCGCCAGCGGGACTCCGGCCAGGGCCTGGTTCGCCGGGTCCAGGTACGCCTTGACGAAGCGCTGGTAATCCGCGCCGTCGAGGCCCGCGCCGGCTTGCAGCACCAGGCTCGCCCCGGAGCGCGAATCCCCCGGCACCACGGCGCCGATACTGGTGATGCTGACCTTGTCATCCATCAGGATGTTGCGTCCGGCGGTGATCTCCAGCAGGCCGGGGCCGGCGACGTTGAAGCTGCTGTAGAGGATGTCGCGCCCGGCTGAAACGATTGAGATGTCGGTGGGGTTGTTGTGGATGAAGAGGTTGCCGGCGCTGGTGTAATCCCCTGCCTGGGAGTTGTTGCTCAAAGAGCCGCCCAGTGGAATCCCGCTACTGACGATGTCTCGTCCTGCCATCATTCGTACAGCTCCGGCGCCTTCGTAGGCGATTCGCCCTGGCCACCTGCCAACGGATGCCGATGTCATCGACCGTCCGCTGGTGACAGCCAGCAAATCACCTTCCAGCGCATAGAAGCGCGCAGGGTCGTCATTGAGGGCCCATTCGCCTGAGGTACTGCTGGTGTCGAAGGCAAACAGCGGCAATATGTTCGCACTAGGGCGAGCGAGGTTGCCATCGGCTGAGAGATTGCTGGCTTTTATGACGGGACCGGATTCGACAGTCTCGACGATACCCACAAAGGCTGGCCTGAACGGCGTTGCCAGGGCTGCGGAGGATGCACCGGAACGACTGACCGACATGTCGCCGCCGTAGATGGAATCGCCGGCCATGAATTGCAACTCACTGTTGATGCCGGGAGCGAGCAACAGGGCTGGACGATTGTTGCCGTCATAACCTGTTCCATCCCATACCGAGGACTTGCCATAGTAAAGGCTGCCATTGGCCGCCACAGCCCTCACGATCGATGGGTAGACCACCGCCAGATCCGTCTCGACCTCTGGCACCACAGGCGTCAGATTCCCCCCCGATGACCACAGATCAACTGCCGTGTTGGCGGTCCATAACGAAAACCAGCTCACGCCGGATCCGTTAGTGGCGCCATCTTTGAAGGGCGATACGCTCATCATCGGCGCCCGGCCAGGGTCCGCTACGTCCATCACTACCAGGTCGCCCGAAGTTGTCAGATCGAACGTGGCATCGCCCGGCATCAGGGTCAGCCCGCCTGTTGGCAGGCTACGTGTGGCTCTGAAGGAGTCGTACGCACGCGTTTCCCCCGGAGACTGTGCCGAAGCAACGTTGCCATAGCGCAGGTCAATTCGACCGATGGCACCGCTGTCGATCTGCGCGTGGCCCCGCAGGTTGATGACCGCACCGTTCAGATGCCCGTCGACGAACGCGCTATCGGGATTCAAGGCGCCGCCTACACGCAGGTTGAGATCACCACCACCGGTCAATTGCAGGCTGCCATCAGCGCCCACACGCCCGGTGCTGCCCACGGCAAGAACCAGTCCTTGGCTGCGGCTGTTGCTGCCTGGCACAAGACGACTCCCTGCCATCTGTTCGAACTCCCCCGCATCGCCGGCGACCTGAACATTCAGGTTACCGCCGCCCAGAGTACCGAAACCGGTAAACCCAACCATCAGGTCAGCCTTGCCGTCCTTCGCGGCGGTGTAACTACCAAAATTGATCCACCAAGCGGTGGGTTGTGCCTGCGTACCGGTTGCGACTGAGCCATTGCCCTGACGCCACAGCCAATTACCGACGTTGACCGTATCGTAACCAATGTCTCCTCCATTGGGCCGCCCTATACTCGCACTCGATACATCCAGGCTATTACCGGTCAGATTGCCGCCGACCTTCAAACTCAGGTTGCCGCCAAAGTCCGGGTACCAGGCGCGGTAAAGACTATTGGAACCGCCATCCACGAATTGCTCGTTTTCACCTAGTGCATCATTGAGCACCTTGCCCGCCGCCGCACGCGCCTTGGGTTGGTTGTACGGGTCGTTGGCGTACGTTTCGCTGGCTGAACTGCCGGCGGTATAGACGCCGTACAGCGAGTCCATTTTCAGATCACCTGCCGACAGCAGCTCCAAGTCCGCTGCGCCGGTGCGAATGACACTCCAACGTTGGCTGCCGGGCTCGTATTCAGGTGCTCCGCCAGCTTCACAATGAAGTGGATTGTCGACACATAAGTTGGGGTAATCAAAAACTTCAAAGTCAACCGGCAGCCCCACCATGCTGGTGTCGCCGAACCAATCCAGCGATCCTGCTTCGGTCCAGACCATCGACGCCACGCCGAACGTGCCGTAGTGACTATCAGCCAAATGCAGATCACCACCCGCCAGCACCGGCCGTACGACCCGACTGTCCGCCGCCTGCGTATCGGCACCGGCCACCAGTCGCAATGACCAGGACTGCGAGCCCTCGGCCAGCATCGGCGCGATGGCCCAGTTGCTCCCCGCCACTTCCGGACGCAACTGCACCGACTCGACACCGGCCGGCAACTTGATGTCGGTACCTGACGGAATTTTCGAACCCACACTCAGTGCCAGGGCGCTGCTGAGACGCAGCACGTTGGTCAAGCCGTTACTCGCGCCTTCAATGTCTGGCAACGCAACGCCTTTGGGCCAGATCAGGTTGCCTATCGTTGCGCTGCTGCCCAGCAGGCTGCCCGCCCCGAGCACCGTGCCCGCCTGCAGGGTTTGGGTCGAAGCCAACAACGTGCCGGCCGCGAACAACAGATTGCCCTGTGCGTCATGCACCGCCGCGGCCAGCACCGTGCCGGCCGGCAGTACCATTGGCTGATCCAGCGTGGCGGCGACCGGCAACCGCGTTCCCGCAGCCAGGGTCGCGCCCTTGAGCGGCACGTCGAAGTTGAGCACCGAGCCGGCCGGGAACGCGGTGTCGACCTCCAGGGTCACGCCAGTGCCGGGCACGACGATATCGCCCGCCGCAAAATCAATGCCTGGCAACAGCACCCAGCCCTTGTCATCGTTGCTGGCGGGCGGCTGGGCAAAACCGTCGGTGATGCTGCCATAGATGTTCAGGTCACCGCCGGCGCGCAGCGTCAGGCTGGCGGATTCGCCGGAGCCGTAGACGTTTTCATCCAAAACGTTATGCGGATTGAGGCTCGCATAGCGATATTGCGACAGGTCCAGATCCCCCTGGACCACCAGGTCGCCATCGGCCGTCGCACTCACCACCTCTACACCGGGGCGCAGGTGGAACACGTCGCGATAGCGGCTGTTGTTCAGCCCGGCGAGTTTGCGCTGCAACAGATCGTTGTTGTCGTGAGCGTTGGTGATAAAGGCGGTGTTGTCGGGGTCCACCACATCCTTCAGCCATGCCTGATTGATGACCTGATAAGGCTTGCCGCTGGCCGCCGGCACGTTCACCAGCGGCGCGTCGCTGTATTGCCACGTAGCAACCAACGCAATCGAACGGGCGCCTTGTACGTCCAGGGCACCACTGGCATCGATCGCCACGTCGCCCCCCGACACGCCACTCAGTCGTGGCGCGCTGAGTTGCAACGTCCCGCGAGGCCGACCGTCGTTCATACCGGACGCACTGCCCAGCGCGACTTCGGTACCGTGGCGCAAATCGATACGCACGCCGTTACCCAGGGTCAGGAGACCTTCCCTGGCGGTCAAGTCAACGATGGCACGGTTCGGCGAGTCGATGATCTTGCCGTAGCTGTCCACCCGCAGGCGTCGACCATGGGCGTCAAGCACGGCACCGCTGCCCAGGGTCAGGGCATTCTTGGCAGCCAGGTAAATGCTGCCGACCCGCTCACCACTGGCGTACACCGTGCCGTTGATCAACAGGCTGCCGTTGTCCAGGGACACGTCAATGGACGAAGCCTTGAGTTCGTTGCCGATCACCAGGTCGCCCTGCTTGAGCTGGAAGCTGCGGGAGCCGAACACTTGGCCGTCGCTCAAGCGTTGGTTCAACGCGGCGAACTGTTCGCTGAGACTGCCATTGTCGCCCAGGCGCTGGGCCTGGATTTGCACGCCACCGGCCAGGTATGGCATGAGCGTGCCACCGGCATCGTATTCGCCAGTGCTGCTGGCGAGGATTCGTCCTTGCAGGTCGACAACCCCGGCCGTGCTGCCCAAGGCCACGGCGCTGAGCCGTCCGGCCTGGTTGTGGCGCGCCGACAGATCAATGCTGGAGCCAACCGCCTGGCGGATGTTGCCGTTCTGGCTTTGCAGGATCACCTCGCCACCAGCGCTGTAGCGCGTGACATCGTTGAAGGTGACCGTGCGACCCGCCACGTCGATCAGCGCCTCATCGGCCAGGGTCAGGTCATCCGTCGCGCTCAGGGTCAGTTTGCCGCTGGGCAACACCACCGCACTGGCCAGGTTGAGGCTCGCTCCCTTGAGGGACAACTCGCCCCCGAGCCCGGAGACAGTGCCCGGCTTAGCGGTCGCGCCCGTCACATTGACCGCACCGCCCGCGGTGATGCGGTTGACCGAACCGGCTTCGCCAGTCAGCAACGGGGTGAGGATATTCAGGTTGCCACCGCTGTAGGCGTAGCCCGTTTTAGCGTCATAGGCGCCCTGGCTCTGATACACCGCCAGGCTGCCCTTGTGATTGGCGGTCAAGCGTTCGCTGGCACTGAGGTTGACGTTGGCGAAGCCCAGGGCCAGGCGGTCCAGGGTGGTGATCGAGCTCGGTTGGGCGAACTCGCCATAACCGAACTCGATGCGCTGGGCCTGGATGTCCAGGCGACCGGCACCGGTGCCGGCCCCGCCGGCGATGACCGAACCCGGCGCGCCGACGGCACCGTTCCAGATCAGGTTGGCGGTGCGAATGGTCGCCACGTCGTTGACGCTGCCTGCGCCATGAATGGCCGGCGTGCTGAGCATCAGGTTGGCCAACCGCGACTTGCCCGTCACCGGGTCATAGGTGTCGAGACTGACAGTGCCGTAGAAATTCAACGCCTCACGCGCCGACAGTTCCAGGGTTTCCAGGGCCGGGGCGCCGTATTCGGTGTCTCCGCGCAGCAGGCGATCGAGCACGGTCTGGCTCAGGGTCAGGCCGGCCGGCAAGACCTGACGCGCCGCTGCGTCGCTCAATGCCGGGGCGGTGCCGACGTTGATATTGCTCAGGGCCAGGGTCAGGTGACGGGTGCCGTAGCGCACCTTGTCGTCCAATTCCAGGCTCCCTCCGGTGGCGGCGACGATGCTGCCCTCGGAATGAATTCGGGTGACGCCGCTGCATGGCGTCAGGCTGCAGCCGCCGATGTTGATGGTGCCGCTGCTGCCCGATGAGGGTGCCAACACGTTGAGCAAGCCGTTGGAGGCGGCCAGCAAGTTCTGACCACTCACATTGAGGTCATAGATAAAACCGTCATGGGCATCGTAGGCAGCCGCGCCACGACCAATGGTATTGATGGCGGCGCCTTGTTCCATCGACACCTCGCCGCTGGCCAGCAGGAAAACCTCCGGTGCCGCCAACGTAACACCTTCACGCAAGATCACTCTGGACGAGGTTCTACCTCCACTGCTCGAGGGCGTGATGTAGTTTCCGCTCTGCCCATAGAGCGTCAAGAACTGGCCGCCAATAACCTGACGTGATGCATTCAAGGCATTCAGGCTTTCGGCATTGAGGGTCACGCCCTCGAAGCCGGCCGTGGCCCCGCGCCCATCGGCAACGACCTCCAACGCCCCATTACCTCCAACCACCGTGACGGTACCGCCGTAGCCACCTTTTTGAGGCGCGAACTTGCCGATGCCTTTAAAGGAGAACGCCTGATCTCCCGCTCCTTGCGCGAGCTTCAACTTCAAAGTCTTGGCGTCCACCGGCAACAGGGCTCGTGGCACGCCCAGGCGTGCGGCATCGGCTACAGCGAACTGGGCGTAGCTGGTTTCGTTGTACTGCGAATAGCGACGCAGCACATCGCCCGAAGTCAGGATGACCTGGCTGGACAGACTGTTGCGCTGCTCGGTATTGACCACCGACAGCACCCCGGCGGTGGTCCAGGAGCCGTTGCGCATCTGCAACGCACCCGCCGTGGAACCCTGACCCGCCAGACCGTTGACCTCGACCCGGAACGCCCCCGGCAGCAAGGCATAGGTGGACGGCATCAGCGTATAGGTACCGGCGGCCAGCCCCGGTACACCGGCGCCAAGGGTGATTTGTTGTCCGGTCCTGGGGTCCACTGCGCCGCCCTCGGGCGCCACTGGCGCGTATGCACTCTGGTTGCCCGGCACAATGGCGTAGACCGGGTTGCTGGACAGGCCCGGTAAAGTAAAGCCGCCGTTGGCACCGATTTGCACCAGCGGGTTGAAGCGCGCGTCGGTGGAGCCGCCACGGCCGGAAATGAAACCGGCACCCAGCAGATCACCGCCGCCCGAAAGATCGAGTACCGAGCCTTCCTGGGCCACAACAGATTTTCCGCCCAGAATCACACCAATATTCAGATCCCCGTTGCCATAGGAGATGGCCCCTTGCCCCAGAAGCACCACCTTCTTGCCCGCGTACTCATAACTCTGACCATCGACGGTACCGCCGTAAGGCAGAACCAGACCGAGGCCACTGACTGAAGTGAGGCTGTTCGGCAGCAAGTCCACTTGGCTAGTGATGCTAGTGCCGTCGTTGGTGCCGACCTCAATCAACCCCAGCGGGGCCCGAACCACCCCGCCCTGCTCGATATTCGCACTGCCCAGTTGTAAGTGACCGAATGCCGAATAAGGTACCTGAGGCGTCACCTGGGTAGTCCGCCCGATGACCAAGCTGCGCGCCGGGTCGTAGGCAGAGGTGCCACTCAAGCTATACCCCGCCAATACCCGAGCCCCGACCCCAGTCGCCGGATACAGTTGCGCCGCTTGCAGGATCATGTCCGAAGGAGTCATTAATTGCGTGGTAAAGCCCGTAGGCAATCCTTCGCTGGAGAATCCCGCCAGGAAGCGCAAATCACCACGGCTGCTTAACTGGACCAGGTCGAACCCGGCGCGCTCCAACTCGACCGTGGTGCCATTGGCCTGTCTCAGCGTGCCTTTGCTGCTGAATCTCACATTGCCCTGTACATCCAACAAGTCGGCGTTGACGGAAAGCACCGCCTTGTTCGCAAGTGGCGATACGTCGCCTTCGATCAGCGGTCGGGTATAGGAATCCATATTCGGTAGACTGGCCGCCGGCCCCGCCAGCAGCAGATGAGCTGCATTAAGTTGAACACGGGTGTCGGCTGGCGCGGCTGAGCTCAACCCGAAGCTACGCGCATATAGGCTCAGGCTTTGGCCGAGGGACAGCGACACGTCGCCACCGATACTAATAATGCCGTTACTCAGCAGAGACAGGCTGTCGAAGCCGCCCGCCTGGACCTGGTCCACACCCAAACGCCCATGACCATAGATCAACGCATCCGCCGAGGCCTCGGCGGTGTCGCTTAGCGGGCTCGCCTGGGCGGTTTGTCCCAGTACCAGTTCACGCAACTGCAAGACCCGGTCATTGACCGCGCTTTTCAGGTAATACGGTGTCTCCAGCGCCACCGACAAACTTCCCCCTGCGGCCCCCGTGCCACCGGAACGGGCACTGAATTCGCCGTCCAGGTACAGGCCATTGGCCGACGCCAGGGAAATACTGCCACCGTTGCTCGTCACCGATGTGCGTCCCTGGCCAGGAACATCCAGCATTGCCTGGCTGCCATCCGCTTGCAGGCGTGCCCCCTCGCGCATCACCACGAACAATTCCGGCGCCGAAGCCGATCCTTTCGCGACATCAATCTGACCACCAATGACAATCTCGCCACCGTCACGCACCAGACCATAGGTCTGGCCGCGCATGTCCTTGGCAGTCACGGCCCGACTGGAGACATCGATCAACGCTTGCTCGCCTAACCAGATGGAGCGTCCATGGCCTTGGGCATTGACCGGGTTGCGAACTGGGTTGCTGACGCTCAGTTCGGTGAGACTGACTCGTCCTCCCCAGGCGTTGAGGGTGCCGTTGACGGTCAGTTGACCGATGCTGCGCAAGTCGATGCCTTGTCCCGGATCGACGCTGATCACGCTTCCACGCCCGATGTTCAATACCGTGCTGGCCATGTCTGCCGCGCTGGAGTTCGCGGTACCGGCACTGAGGCTCAGGCTCGCGCCGTGGCGCTGGGTGAGAACACCTTTGATCGCATCTTCCTGATACAGCTCCGGCGTCCAGCGCTGCAAGGCATCAGCCGGTTCTGCGTTGCTGCCGGGAGTCAAAGCCTGCTCACCGAAACGGTACACCGGCATCGTCACATCGACCCGGGTCCCGTCGGCCACGGTCAGGCCTTGATTACCGGTGATGTCATAGGCCGAGAAACCCTTGTCGAAGAAATCACCGCCCAGTTGCAAAGTGCCAGGTTCGAGAGGAATGTTGCTGTTGCCGATCAGCACTTTGCTGGCCGCCAGCTTCAAGGTCCCGCCGCCACTCACGCCGGTACCGCGCAGTTCACCTTTGAGGATCAAGTCACCGTTACCGGACGATGCACCAATACTCGCGGTCAAGGTCAGGTCACCGCCCTTGCCGCCGCGAGTCTTGCCATCGGCCATCACGGCAGCGCCGGAGCTGACGTCAATCAGGCTGCCCTGCTGCACATCGATATCGCCAGTACTGCGCACGGACACGCTGCCGCCGTTGATGAACGGCAGGCCTTGGCGGTCGTTGCCGTCGAGCAGCAGATTGCTCCAGCGCCCGGCGGTGTTCAGCTTGACGCCTTCGCCCAAGGTGACCGTCGCCCGCTGTCCCGTGGCGGGTGAAAGTGTGACGTCTGCCATCTGGAAATTATCCGTCCTGACCTGTTTGAGCACGTTACCCAAGGCAATGCGACCGCTGCGGGCAGTCAGGTCGGCGTTCACCTCGACCTGCGGGGCATAAAGCGTGATATCGCCGCCGTCGGCGACCTTGAGTGCACCGTCGACCTGGATGCCTTCAGCCGCCGCCACCTTGACCGCGCCGAGCTGGAAGCCATTGAGCAACGCATTGTCCAGCACCAGCTTGCCTTGCCGGTCAGTGCCGACCACCGAGGTCAGGTCCAGCATCGCGGCAAGCTTGTCGGCCACCTTGCCGACGGTGACCTGGTCGAAGGTTGGGTTCAGGCCACTGTTGATCACGCCGCTGGTCTTGTCATAGATCGGCGAGTAGCTGCCCACCCATAATTGCGCGCGACGGGCCACGGCGTTCTGCGATTGCTGGTAGCCGTCGAGGTTGAGGTTCGGCGCTTGGGTCTGGCGTTCGCCCTGGTAGACCTCGCCGACGATCTGACCTTCCAGCACCGCGTTGCGGGTCGACACCACCAGCTTGCCGGCATCGCGGCCGACGGTGTAGCCGGCTTCAAAACGCTCGCGCGGGGCAATCAGCGGATTGTAGTAGTAATCAGTCTGGCCCCAGCGTTGGCTGTGGTCTTCGTAACCCTTGTAGATGCCGGTGTAGAGGATGTCCCCCGGCGCCTTGGACAAGTCATACAAACGCCCGTTGGGGCCCTTGAGCCAGGACTGGCGCAAGTAGCCGCTCTGTACATCCAGGGTACCGCCAGACAGGTTCAGTTGCGCCGCCTGTTGGGTCACCACGTCGTTACCGGTGAACGTCAGGGTGCCGCCTTGCGCTGCCCACTCACCGGCGCTGTGACCTCGGGTCCCCAAATAGCCGCCGACTTCCAACAGCCCACCCGCCGTGTACCAGCGGTCGGTGGCGTAACCGTTGGTACCCGCCGGGACGTAGACCAGATCCCGCACGTCCACCCACACGTCGTTGTTGGTCAACTTGCCGCCTTCGCGGTTGACCGAGGCGTCACGCTGTTCGTTGCCCTGGACGTTGACCTTGATGGAATTCGATTCCATCGCCACCTTGACGCCGATGGCGCCGGACACGTCGATCACCACGCCATCGCGCACCAGGCTGCGACCGGCCGCGCTGACCGCAACCTGGCCGCCGGTGGCCAGGGTGATGGAGCCGTTCTGGAAGTCGACGCTGCCGCCACTGACGATCTCGACCCGCGACTGGTCGGTGCGGTCGACCACGCTGCTGAGGTTGTTGAACTGGCCCGTGATCAGGTTGTTCGGCGTGCCGTCCAGGCCGGCCGGTCCGGCATTGCGTTGGCTGTCCAGGGCGCTGCCGCCCGCGGCGTCGAGCAGCACCGCCGTGGCGCTGCCCTGCCCCAGGGTCACACTGCCGCTGCTGTCGCTCGCGGCGTTGAGTAGGTGCACGGTGCCGCGCGTATCCACCGAACTGCTCGCGACCGCCACCCCGTTCTGCTGCACGCGATGTCCAGTGAGGGTGATGTCGCCGGTGCTGGCCTGGATCAGGCCACTGTTGATCACGGTGCCGGCGCTGCTGCCTGACTTGAGTGACGTCGCGACCTCGTTGCCACGGGTGGTGGAGCGCAAGTTGCCGCTGGTGCCCTGGCCCCGGCGGATGTAGAAGCTGTCGCCCGCCGCCAGGGTGGTCTGGCCCTTGGCGGTGATGATGGAGCCGGCGTTCTCCACTTCCGAACCCAGCAGCAAGGCATAGCCACCGCCTGCGGTTGAAGTGGCGGCGCGGTGGGTTTCAATTTGCGCACCGCGTTGCACTTCGACCTTGCCGGCGGCATCGGTGAAGGTTGGCTGGGTGCCGGTGGCATCGACGTACAACCCGCGCTGGCTGAACTGCTCATCGCTGATGTTCGCCGCCACCGCCGCCAGGTTGCGCACGTTGACCTGGCTGCTGCCGCTGAAAATGATGCCGTTGCGGTTAACCAGCATCACCGTGCCGTTGCCCTTGATCTGGCCCTGGATCTGGCTCGGTCGCGCCTGCGGGTCGTTGACCCGGTTGAGCACGGCCCAGTCCGATTGCTGCTGGAAATCCACCGTGGTGTTGCGCCCGACGTTAAAGGTTTCCCAGTTGAGAATCGCCTTGTCGGCGGTCTGCTCGATCTTCACCGTGGTCTTGCCGCCGTCCTGGGTCTGCTGCGGTCCCTTGGCGTTGAGCCAGCCCTGGGTCAGGCTGTTATCGACCTTGAGCCCGCCCTCGCCCAAACCGTCAGGCACCACCTGTAACTGGCCGAACGCGGCTTGCCGCCCGGCCGCCTGTGCCGCTTGCTGGGCGGCTATCGCGGCCACGGTGTTGTTGAGGTTGGTCAGCGAACGCTGCAACTGCGCATTGGCCCGCTGCTGCTGCGCCAGGGGTGGCGGCATGCCTGGCTGCGCCGTTGCAGGTCGCCCCGCACCGCCGGCCTGAGGCGCGCCCTTGGCGGCAAACCAGGCCGAACTGAACGCCGTCGCTGCGTGGGCATTGCCGGCCACCATCAGCAGGGCAATGGCCTGGGCCAGCGGCTTGAGTCGCAACATCGACAACTCGCCATCGCGACGTGGGGCATTCAGGTTCGTCTGGGGTTTGCAGCGCAGCATCCTACTCATCCTTTCGGGTTCGCTCTAAGGGGGCGCAACGCAGTGCTATCAAGCTGCTAGCGTTGGTTATAGGGGATAGGCGGTTACAGCCGCTCGGGACCGAACGGATGTCATGAAAATTTCATATGGCTGTGTTGGTACGGGTGTGACGAAAAAAATCAGCAACGGCTTGCGCCGTTGCTGATCGGGTATTGCGGGTCGTTCAAGCGTGGGCTTACAGCGGACGACCGATGCCGTTGCAAGTGTTGGCGTGGCCGATGCTAAGGGCGTTGGTAGCGGTCAGGAAGCTGCTACGAACAGCTTGCTTCCAGGCAGCTGGCAACGGCACAAAACGGTTGGCGGTGATCGCTGCGTCGTTGGTGCTGGCTACTAAGCCGTTATAGTGACGGGCGATGAAGCCTCGCACTTGCGTACTCTGGGTGGCGTCGGCATAGCACTGGCTGAAGATCACGTTGGTGAAGCCCAAGATCGGGTAGCCGGTAGTAGGGTAAGCCACGACGCTTGGATCGTTAGGGTTGGTGGTTGCGGCGAACACTGGCACCCAGGCGTTCGGGTTGGCGCGGTTGGCGGCGGCTGGTACTGGAACAGCAGCGATGGCCGCCGAAATGTTTGCTGGTGCCGGAGAAATACCACCAACCCGCGCCACTTTTGTGGCGTCATCAAGACCCGCTAGCGTCGACGCCGCATAGGCAGGGCTCATGTAGGTAATACGACCTTGAGCTGCGTTCACCGCATCCATGACACCTTGACTGCGGTTAGCTGATACTGCACCGGCCGGTAGGCCGCCACTATAGGTGGAGGCGAAGTTGGTGGTGACAGAGAAGCTGCCTGTTTCCGCGCACTTTGCGCGCAGGAAGCGGGTGAACAATTCCGTGGTTCCGCTGCTCTCGGCACGGTAAACCACAGTGATTGGACCGGTACGGCCAGAGCCGTTGATCTGGCTCCAGTCGGTCAGGCGACCGGAGAAGATCCCGCACAGTTGGTTAACGCTCAGATCGACATTGGCGGTGCCGGCCTTATTGAACGGAATGGCAACTGAGGTCGCTGCCGAGGGCACCTGGATCAATGGCCCCCAAGTGGCACTGTGAGTAGAGTTGTAGTAGCTCAACTCAGTCGACGTGAGCTTCGAATCGCTGGCGGCCCAGTGAACGTTCTTGCTGGTGTCGCCTGCCACGAATCTGGTGTAGTCATTGCTCAGGAAAGCCTGTTTGCCATTGCCGCTACCCACACCGATGTAGGGAGCGAAACCGGCCGTCAACACGCCAGGCGTTTGGTAAAGCGGCTGGGGCAAGGTAGCGCCGCCACCGTTGACATCCGCCATTGCCAACGGCGCGCATATACCGCTGCACAGCAATGCAACAGCCTTGGATAAACGATTGAACATGACAAGACTCCTGTCTTGAGAAGCGGCGCCTTACCCGAGTGCATCGACCGTAAGCGCGGCTGAAGGGTGTGAAACAACAACCGTTAACTACAAAGAAATCAGCAACGGCTTTCGCCGTTGCTGATCGGTGTTGCGTGTTGCTCAGGCGTGGTGTTACAGCGGACGACCAATGCCGTTGCAAACGTTGGTGTTACCAATGCTGAGAGCGTTGGTGCTGGTGAGGAAGCTGCTACGAACAGCTTGCTTCCAGGCAGCTGGCAAAGGCACAAAACGGTTGGCGGTGATTGCGGCATCGTTGCTGTTAGCCGCAGTTGCGTTGTAATGACGGGTGAAGAAATCACGCACCTGAGTGGTTTGTGCAGCGTTGGCGTAGCACTGGCTGAAGATCACGTTAGTGAAGCCCAGGATCGGGTAGCCGGTGGTTGGGTAAGCCACAACGCTTGGATCGCTAGGGTTGGTAGTTGCGGCGAATACCGGTACCCAGGCGTTCGGGTTAGCGCGGTTGGCGGCAGCAGGCACGGTGACGGCTGCGATTGCGGCCGACACGTTGGCCGGGGCTGGGGAAACACCGGCAACGCGAGCGACCTTGGTGGCGTCGTCCAGGCCGGCCAAGGTGGTGGCGGCGTAATCCGGGCTCATGTAGGTGATGCGACCTTGGGCAGCATTCACCGCATCCATCACAGCTTGGCTACCAGTGGCGGCTACGGCGCCGGCTGGCAGGCCAAGGCTATAGCTGGAGGCGAAGTTGGTGGTGATGGCGAAAGTGCCGGGCACAGCGGGTACAGCTGTAGGGCACTTGGCGTTCAGAAAGCGGGTGAACAGTTCGGTAGTACCGCTGCTCTCAGCACGATAAGTCACAGTGATCGGGCCGGAACGGCCGGAACCGGTGATCTGGTTCCAGTCAGTCAGCGTGCCGGCGAACACGCCGCACAACTGAGCGACGCTGAGGTTAACGTTGGCGGTGCCGGTCTTGTTGAACGGAATGGCTACCGAGGTGGCAACCGAAGGTACCTGGATCAGTGGGCCCCAGGCAGCGCCGTGGGCAGTGACGTAGTTGTTCAGCTCAGTGGTGCTGAGCTTCGAATCGCTGCCAGCCCAGTGCACGTTCTTGCTGGTGTTGCCAGCCACGAACTTGGTGTAGTCATTGGTCAGGAAAGCGGCCTTGCCAGCACCGCTGCCCACGCCGATGTAAGGGGCGAAACCGGCAGTCAGTACGCCGGAGGTCTGGTACAGCGGCTGAGGCAAGGTAGCACCACCGCCATTGACATCAGCCATGGCGGCCTGAGCGGCGCAGAGGCCGGCGAGGGTCAGGGATACCGCGAGAACGTTGCGCTTAAACATGAAGAATCTCCTTTCATCGTGTTCGTACGTAGGTTGGGTGACGCGTGCTTGCCGTCATGGCGCTCGGTCCTGTGCCGATGGCGGTGGGGTGAGGCCATGGGTTAGAAATTCGCAGCTTCCGGTGACAGATAGAGGAAAAAACCTCGGGAGCTGAGGGCTGTTTTTCGAGTTTTTTCCTCGGGTGTTCGAGGGCTCTGGGTTGAGGGTCCGGGCTGGTTTTGCGGGGATACGGCAAGGGTTGTCAGGGAAGCCGGCGGCAGGCGGTCGTGCGGCGGGGAAACATGACAGAACGAGGAACCCGAGTTTGGCGCGGACATGACACGGGAGGTGTTGTGGCAGTGCAAAATAACTGGCTGGATCTCGGCTGTTGTGGCGAGGGGATTTATCCCCGTTGGGTTGCGTAGCGACCCCTTCCGGATTCCGCATCGGTGTGCCAGACAGAACTCAGCCAACTGAACTGAGGGCTGCTTCGCAACCCAACGGGGATAAATCCCCTCGCCACAAAGTGCGCGCTCACCACAAGGTGTGTGCTATTGAACCAACTGATTGATCTCGATGATCGGCAGCAGCACGGCCATGACGATGACCAGCACCACCCCGCCCATGACCACGATCATCAACGGCTCCAGCAGCGCGGTCATGCCCATGGCGCGGCGTTCGATGTCGCGGGACAGGGTTTGCGCGGCACGTTCGAGCATGGGTGGCAGGCAGCCGGTTTTTTCGCCGCTGGCGATCAGGTGGATAAGCACCGGCGGAAAGACTTTTTCCACCCGCAGCGCCGCCGCCAGGTTGACCCCTTCGCGGACCTTGGCCGTGGCATCGCTGACGCTCAGGCTCAGGCGGTCGTTGGAGAGGGTCTGGCGCGCGGCCTCCAGTGCTCGCAGCAAAGGCACCCCGGCACCGCCGAGGATCGCCAGGGTCGAGGCGAAACGCGCGGTGTTGAGGCCCAGCACAAATCGCCCGATCAGCGGCAGGCGCAGCACCCGCGCATGCCAGTTCAACCGCGCCGCCGGCTGGCGCAGGTACAGGCGCCAACTCCAGAAACCCCCGGCCAGGACGCAAAAACACAGCCAGCCCCAGGCCCGGATGAAGTCGCTGGCGGTGAGCATCGCCAAGGTCAGCCCGGGCAAGTCCTGGCGGGCCTGGGAGAACGCGCTGACCACCTGGGGCACTACGTAGCTGAGCAGGAAAATCACGATGGCGACCGACACCAGTCCCACCACGCCGGGATAGATAAACGCCGTGAGGATCTTGCCGCGCAGGTTGTTGCGCTCCTCGATGTAGTCCGCCAACCGCTCCATCACCTGGGCTAGGTCGCCGGACTCTTCGCCGGCGGCAATCAGCGCCCGGTAGATTTCCGGAAAGTCCCGTGGCCGCGCCGCCAAGGCCTCGGCCAGGCGCATGCCGCTGCGCACATCGGCGCGCACTGCGCTGAGGGTCTGGGCGATGTGCTTGCGTTCGGCCTGCTCCACCGTCGCACTCAACGCGGCCTCCAGTGGCAGGCTCGCCCCGAGCAGGCTCGCCAGTTGGCGGGTGGCCCAGGCCAGGTCGTTGTCCGAGAGCTTGGCACTGAACAGACCGCCGCCGTTGGCCTGCGCCGTGTTGCGCTCGAGCTGCACCTGCAACGCCGTCAGCCCGCGACTGCGCAGCAGGCTGAAGGCAGCGCCCTGGCTGTCGGCTTCCAAGTGCCCGGATTCGATCTTGCCCTGGGCGTCGGCGGCTTCGAAACGGTAGCGGTTCATCAGGCGTCCCGTGTTACGCGAAGGATCTCTTCAGGCGCGGTGGCGCCACTGCGCACCCAGCGTTCGCCGTCTTCGCGCATGCTGAACATGCCGGCCTGGCGGGCGGCGGCGCGCAGCGCCTGCTCCCCTGCCCCTTGGTGGATCAGCGTGCGGATGTCGTCGTCGATGCAGAACAGTTCATGAATGCCGGTGCGGCCGCTGTAGCCGGTCTGGTTGCAACTCGGGCAACCCACCGGGCGCCAGGTGCCGGGCGTGGCCGGATCGGGTTGCTTGCAGTGCGGACAGAGCCTGCGCACCAGCCGCTGGGCCAGCACGCCGAGCATCGACGAGGCCAGCAGGAAGGGTTCGACGCCCATGTCGATCAGACGGTTGATCGCCGACACCGCGTCGTTGGTGTGCAACGTTGCCAACACCAGGTGACCGGTGAGCGAGGCCTGCACGGCAATTTGTGCGGTCTCCAGGTCGCGGATTTCACCGATCATGATGATGTCGGGGTCCTGGCGAAGGATCGCCCGCAGGGCCAGGGCGAAGGTCATGTCGATTTTCGCATTGACCTGGATCTGGCTGATGCCCGGCAGGTCGTACTCCACCGGGTCCTCCACGGTGAGGATGTTGTGCACGCTGGCGTCCAGCCGCGCCAGGGCGGCATACAGGCTGGTGGTCTTGCCGCTGCCCGTAGGGCCGGTGACCAGGACGATGCCGTGGGGCTGGCGGATCAGGTGGTCGAGCTTGCCGAGCACGTCCGGGTCCATCCCCAAAGTCTCCAGTTGCAAGCGTCCGGCCTGTTTGTCCAGCAGGCGCATCACCACCCGTTCGCCGTGGCCAGTGGGCACGGTGGATACGCGGATGTCGATCGGCCGCCCGGCGACACGCAGGGCGATGCGGCCGTCCTGGGGCAGGCGTTTTTCGGCGATGTCGAGCTGGGCCATGATCTTGATCCGCGACACCAGCGCGCCGTGCAAGGCCTTGCGCGGCGAGACCACGTCACGCAGCGTGCCGTCGACCCGATAGCGCACCACCGAATGGCTCTCGTAGGGTTCGATGTGGATGTCGCTGGCCTCGTCCCGGGCGGCCTGGGTCAGCAGCGCGTTGATCATGCGGATCACCGGCGCGCCGTCCTGGGTGTCCAGCAGGTCGGTGATCTCGGGAATGTCCTGCATCAGCCGGTCAAGGTCCACCTCGTTTTCCGCCGCGCCGACCACGGCGGCAGCACTGCCGGTGTCGGCGTAGGCGGTATTGAGCAGGCCGTCGAGCTCCTCGTCACGCACCCGCTCCAGCCGGACCTCGCCGAACTGGCGACGTACTTCACTGATCGACCAGCCCGGCGTCGACGGGCAGACCATCAGCACCGCCTCTTCCCCGGATTGGCGCAATACCAGGCGCTGGGCCTTGGCCCAGGCGTATGGGAGGGTGTTCATGAGCCTCCTCCTATCGCTGACATCCCCGTGGCGAGGGAGCTTGCTCCCGCTGGGCTGCGCAGCAGCCCCAAAACCCAGCGCCGCGGTGGTTCAGGCAGAAGGTGTTGAACCTGAGTGGGGCTGCTTCGCCCGAGACGTCGGACCGACCCAGCGGGAGCAAGCTCCCTCGCCACGGTATTCATCGTCCGACCGGCTCCGTTGCAGGCACCGCCTTGATCACCGCCCTCGGCGTTTGCAACCCGGCGGGTGTGGCGCCTGGAATCGCCCGGGCCGAAGCCGGCAGTTGCGGCGCCTGTACGTCCGGCAGCGCCCAGCTGCGCTCCGGTTGCAGCAGGCCTTGGGCGCGGCGCATGAAATCGTAGCGGTTCAGGGTGATGCCGCGACCCGCCGCCGTGTCGCGGATGATGTAGGGCCGCAGGAAGACCATCAGGTTGGTCTTGGTGACCTGACGCCGCTCGTTGCGAAACAGCGCGCCGATACCAGGAATGGTCGACAGCCACGGCACCGCATCATTGCTCTGGCTGTAACCGTCCTGCAGCAGCCCGCCGAGGACCATGATCTGCCCGTCGTCCAGCAGGATGCTGGTGTCGATCGCACGTTTGTTGGTGACGATCCCGGTGGTGCTGGAGGCGCGGTTGTCGACACTGCTGACCTCCTGGTAGATGTCGAGCTTGACCGTACCGCCCTCGGAAATCTGTGGCCGGACGTTGAGCTTCAGGCCGACCTCCTCACGGGTCACGGTCTGGAACGGGTTGTTACTGGTGCCGCCACCACCGGTGACGTAGCTGCCGCTGACGAACGGGATGGTCTGGCCGACGAAGATGCTCGCCGCTTCGTTGTCCAGGGTCAGCAGGTTCGGCGTCGACAAGACGTTGGTGCCGCCCTTGCTTTTCAAGGCCCGGGCCAGCACCTTGAGGTCGAGGATCTTGCCGATGCCGGGGATGTCCACGGTGCCGTTGACCAGGCCCAGGTTCAGGCCCTGGGGCAACACGTCGATGCTGGTCTTGCCGTTGAGGTTGAGCCCGGTGCCGCCGAGGTTGACCCCGCCGATCACGCCGCTGCCGCCGAGGTTGCCGGTCTGCCATTGCACGCCGAACTCGCTGGCATCGTCCTCGCCTACTTCGACGATCAGGCTCTCGATCACCACCTGGGCGCGGCGCTGGTCGAGCAGGTCGATGACCTCGCGCAGGTTGCGATACAGCGGGTCCGGCGCGGAAATCAGCAAGGTGTTGGTGGTGGCATCGGCCTGGATGGTCACGCCACCGGCGCTGAAGGCAGTGTTCTGCTCGCTCTGCGTCGTGCTGGAGGTTTGCCCGCTGCTGCCTTGGCCATAGCCGCTGCCGCTGCCCGAGGTGGTGCTACTCACCGGGCTGGCTGCGCTTTCGTTGCCCTGCCCGCTCTGGCCGTTGGTACTGGCGCCCATGCTGCTGAGCACCGAGCGCGAATTGTCGTTGCCCTCGCCTTCGCTCTCCCCGGTGAGCAAACCTCGCAGGGCCTGGGCGAGTTTGGCGGCCTGGGCGTTGCGCAGGTACACCACGTGCAGGTTGCTCGGGTTGTTCTGCGCGTTGTCGAGCTTGTAGATCAGGTTGCGCGCCAGCTCGGTCCGCTCCGGACTGCCGGCGCGGATGATGATGGAGTTGGAGCGCGGGTCCCCGATCACATTGATCTTCTGCGTCTGGTCGCCGCCCTGGGTCTCCAGCAGATCGGAAACCATCTGGGCAATGTCCACGGCGATGCCGTTCTGGATCGGCACCACATCGGTATCGATGGCGCTCGGGGTGTCGATGCCCTCGATGAGCTGCGCGACGCGCGACAGGTTCTCGGCGTAATCGGTCACCACAATCGTGTTGTTGCCGGGGTACGCGTTGATCGGGTTATTCGGTGAGACGATCGGGCGCAACACCGGGATCAGGTTCACCGCGTTCTCGTATTGCAGGCGAAAGGTGCGGGTCAGCATGCCGTTGCCGGCGGGTTTGTCGGCATTGTAGATCGGCCCGCCCAGCAACTTGGCATCGGCTTCCGGGACCACTTGGGCGACGCCGCCGACATCGACCACGCTGAAGCCCTGCATGCGCAAGGCCGCGAGCAGCATTTCATAGGCCTGGCGGGCCGGCACCTGGCCTTCGGAGACCAGGGTCAGGTTGCCTTTGACTCGTGGGTCGACCAGGAACTGTTGACCGGTGGAACGCGACAAGGCGCGCACCACCGCCTGGATATCGGCCTCGACAAAATTCAGCGTCACCGGTTGATCACCCAACGGATTGCTCGCAGGGGCATCGATGCGCGGTGCACGGGCGCGGGCGGTCAGGTCGACCTGATGGCGCACCGGTGGTTTCCGCTCACTGGATGCCTGGGCCCGTTGCCGGTCCAGCAACGCGTCACCGCTGCGCTGGGTGCTGCCCAGCGGGATGCCCAGTTCGCTGTCCACCAGCAACGGTGGCTGCGAGGCCGGCGGCGTGCTGGTGCACGCGCCCAAAGCAAGCAACAGCAGCGGCGCGGCCTTGCGCCAATGTCGCGGGTATCTGGACCCCTTCATGAAGCTTCCTTAGCGCTTGACGCGTGGTTCATGCGAACGGTTCCGGACAGAGTGCCGGGGGTTGGGTCGGAACTGGCCGGGGCCGTGCGCTGCAAGCGGGCCTCGATCACTTCCAGGGAAAATTGTGCTGGACTGCCGAGCAGCCAATCGATCACCCCGTCCGCCGGCGCGTCGGTGAAAGTGAGTTGCCACGCGTCAGGCGCCGCCGTGCCCGGCGGTTGTAACTGGTAGCGCTCGCCCAGGCCGCTGGCATCCAGGGTCTGGCGCAGGGCGACTTCAAGGGATTGACCCCGGGCAGGTCCGCCAACGTCGCGCAGCAGCACTTCGAGGGCCTCGGTCTGCGAGCGCAGCTTCGGGGTTTCGGCCTGCCAATAAGCGATGGTTTTCAACGCCGGCTCGATCAAGGCCAGCCAGACCAGGCCGCCACCGAGCACCAGCGCCGCCAGGGCCACGGCACGTTGCTCGCGGGCGGCCAGGCCCTGCCAGGCCGTGCGAAGATTTTGCCAACGCGCCTTCAGCTGTGCCGCGGTCAGCTTATTCATCGTTCGCTTCCTGGTTTTCGTCGGGGCTGTCTTGCGCTTCCTGCCCGGCGGGAGCCACGCGCAACGTCCACCCCTGGTCAATGGCCGCGACCTCGATGCCGGCCTGCGCCAGGGGCATTTTCCAGTCGTCGCCGGCCGCGACTTTCTGCGCTTCGGCGACGAGCTTGAGGCGCAACTCAGCGTTTTCGAACACCAGTTCCTGCACATTGCCGCTCATGAACGGCATGGCGCTGCCCGCCTGCCTTACCAGGCTGGCGAAGCGCTGCCCAGGCTCCGCCAGCGAACCGCTCTGGCGCGCGGCGATTTGCTGACGGGCCTGCTGCAAGGGGTTGAGAATCACCGGCAACTGAGGAAACGCCTGCTTCACCCGTTGACTCATCTGCGCCTTGAGCCGCTGCCCCTGGGCCGCTTCACGGCTGGCATAAAGATTGAGCCCGACCACCCACACCGCCACCGCCAGCGCGCAGATGCCCGCCGCCCGCCCCCAGCCGCCGCGCCCGGCACGCCCCTGCGTCAACCCGGCATGCAGGCCCCAGCCCGGCGCGACACCGCTCCAGCGCTGGGTGACGGGCAAACTGTCAGTCGTCACTTGCGGCGGTGACTCTCCCACCCAATGCAGGCCGCTGCCCATTTCCACAAGCCACTCGTCCAGCGCATCTTCCAGCAACGGCTGGACCACCGCGTGCTGCAAGTCATGGCGCACCAGCAAGTGCCCGTCTTCGATACACGCCACTGGCTCCGACAACACCGGCAAGGCGTAGGCGGCCGGATACAGGCCGCGCAACTTGAGGCCGGCCTGCAGCAGGATCTGACCCAACATGTTCAGCGACGCACGGTCCAGCCAGGCGACCGCTACCTGCCCGTCCGCATCCCGCGGGCCGTGGGCCACTTGCATCTGTTCAGTGGCACCGAGCATCAGCGCCTGAGCCGCGCAGGTCACGGCGGCGGTAGTCTTCGCCGCAGACAATGGCGGCAGCTCCAGGCGCGTCAGCAAGCTGTCACGCGGATGCAGGAAACATTCGACCGCCTGCTTCTTCGTGCCCTCGCCAAGCGCCCGCAGTGTGCTGAGACCAGCATCACGCACCTGCCCTTGGCGGTCCAGCCAGGCAAATGCCACCGGGCTGTCCAGGCCAAGGCGATCCAGCGGCGCCAGGGCAATGCGCAAACGGTTCATACACCCACCCGCGACCAGATCACCTGAGGCAAGCGGTCCTGGCTGCATTGGAGCAAGGCATCCAGCTCGACCCGCCGTTGGCCGCTGCGCACCTGGCCCCGCAGGCGGAACCAGTCGCTGGCGATGCCGACCTTGACGGTGCTGACGTCCAGTTCGGGCATGCGCAGACGGTTGACGAAATCCCCGCGATTGATGAACCAGTGGCCACCGTCGCGTTCATTGATCAGCGCCTGGGCGCGTTGCAGCGACAATCCCGGCACGTAGGCGGCGAGCACCGCGGCGCTGGCGGTGTTGCCGTTGAGCCAGGTGTTGGCCGGCAGGATCGTGACGTAAGGGGCCAGCGTCTCCAGCAGTGCTGGGGTGACGCCCTTGACGCTGAGCAGGTCCTGTAAAGTGCGCAGCATCGGCCGAGTCGGCGCCAGCGTGTCGGAGGCGTCCGGCGAGGTGCTGCGGCCGCTGTCGAACGTGCTGCTCGTGGACGCCTGGCCCGCCCGTGGCAGATTCAACAGACGCGGGTAGCCAGCAATCACCCGCTCGACGATACGCGCCCGTACCGTGGCGGCGACACCCAACTGCTCGCACAGCCGCTCGAAGGCGCGCAGCTGTTCCTGGTCCACCTGGTCATCGACCACCAGATTGCGCAGGTTGAACTTGCCCTGTTCGTCCTCCAGTTGCCCTTCGAATGGCGTGTCGACCTGCCCGGAGCCCGGCATCAGGATAGGTTTCGCCCAAGGCTGGCCGAAGCGCGTCAACGGATCGCGCTGACGAACATCCCAGAGCAACTGGCGACTCACCTGCAGGCCGCCCTGCAACCGCGCCGCGCCCTGGATGCGCAGCTGCTCGGCTTCCAGGCTGCGGGTGAACAGGGTCTGGCGGGTAAGCATGCCGCCGGCAATGACGGCCACCACGGCAGCGATCAGCAAGGCACTGATCACCGCCATGCCGCGCTGCTTCGCCGCTGTCGGCGAATTCGTGCGCATCACGGCCCTTATAACTGCCAGGAGCCGATGTCGGCGTTCACACCGTCGCCGTCAGGCTGGCCGTCGGCACCGAGGGAAAAGATATCGACCTCGCCGTTCGCCCCAGGATTGAGGTAGTTGTAGGGGCGGCCCCACGGATCGTTGGGCAAGCGGTCCAGGTAGGAACGCCAGGTGCTGTTCTTGGCATCGGCCGGCCGTTCCACCAATACCTTGAGGCCCTGGTTCATGCTGGGGTAGCTGCCGTGATCGAGGCGATACAGCTTCAAGGCCTGCATCAACCCGCCGATGTCCTGCTTCGCCGCCGTGGCACGGGCCTGGTCAGGTCGATCAAGAACCTTGGGCACTACCATCGCCGCGAGAATGCCGAGGATGACCACCACGACCATGATCTCGATCAGGGTGAAGCCCCGCTGCCCGCGTGGGCCTCGGGAACGGGCGTAACAAGGGGCGCTGTGCATCTCGACGGTCCTTCCTGGATTCGATTCGAGGCGCAGTGTTGCAAGAAAATATGTCAGCGATATTGAAATTGCTCAGGAGCTTGCGTCGTCAATCTGTAAAGAACATTGCTCAGGCTTGGGTATTGCTTTCGCCCCCTCGAGCCGACCGATGCCACGCCCAGCCCCACAAGCCGGTTTCACCCTCATCGAAGTGCTGGTGGCCCTGGCGATCATTGCCGTGGCCATGTCGGCCGCGGTGCGCGTGGCGGCGGTGATGACCCAGAGCAACGGCTTGCTGCGAGACAAGTCCATCGCCTTGCTGACGGCTCGCAGCCAATTGGCGCAATTGCGCCTGGAAGGACACGCGACGCCGGGGATGAAGGTTTTTGAGTGCGATCAGGGTCGCTTGCTGCTGCGCTGCGAGCAGAACCTGCGCCCGGCGGAAAACGGGCGGATGCTGCGGGTCGAGCTGAGCGTATCCGACCGCAGCCGCGAGGCGCCGCCCTTGGCTCGGCTGGAGACCTTGCTCAGTCGGGAAAAATAACCGGATGCACACGATCTTTTTGTGGCGAGGGGATTTATCCCCGTCGGGCTGCGTAGCAGCCCCTTTTCAGGCCGACAACCGAGTGGATATTCAATTTTGGGGCTGCTGCGCAGCCCAGCGGGGATAAATCCCCTCGCCACAGAGTTCAGCGGAGCAGCGACGGCAAACTCACCGAATCCGGCAGCCGCGCCAGTGCCAGCCGGGTCTGTTCGCCGCCGCGTTCGATCACCACGGCCTGCGCCTCGATCGCTACCAGCCTTACCCCTTGGGCTACCCGCTCGCCGGCCAGGAAACTGCGCGGTGGTCCGTCGTTGAGACTCAGGATCGCCACCGCGCCGCGGGCGCCGGCCATCACCCCGCTGACCTTGATATCCACCGCCGCCGGTTGGTTGGAAAACCACTGCAACGCAGGACTGTCGGAACGCTCGGCCAGGAGTTGCGGGGCCACGTCCGGGGTGCGCGACTCGGCGGATGTCAGCAGCAGAGAAGACCAGGTCGCCACTCCGGCCAACGCTGCCACCAGTCCCAGCGCCTGGACGATATGCGCCGGGGAGACTCGTTCCGTGAACGTCATGTCCTGATCTCCTTGTTTGATTCCAGCGTCCAGCGTACGCGTCAATTCTCTCCGTTTTATTTCACATCCTTATCATCTTCAGCGTGCACGATGATCACCAACGCAAAGGAGCGCGCCCGGATGCACGGCAAGCAACGCGGTTTTACCCTGATCGAATTGATGGTGGTGCTGGTGATCGTCGGTATCGCCAGCGCGGCCGTGAGCCTGAGCATCAAGCCGGACCCGGCGAAGCTGCTGCGCCAGGATGCCGAACGGCTGGCCCAGCTGCTGCAACTGGCCCAGACGGAAGCCCGCGCCGACGGGCGACCGATCACCTGGCGCTGGGACGCCAAGGGCTTCGGCTTCAGCCGCCGCCCGGACCAGGGCGCGGGACTGGACCGATTCAAGGAAGACCCGCAGTTGCGCCCGCGACGGTGGCAGAGCCCGTCCATGGAGGTACGTGTGGAACCCCGGCAACGCGTGGTGCTCAATGCCGAATGGATCGGCGTGCCGCTACAGATCCGCTTGTCCGACGGCCAGAACAGTTTCACTGTGCAACGCAGCGCCGCCGGTCGGGTATTGGTTCAATGAGCGGCCGGGAGACGGGCTTCACCTTGCTTGAAGTGATGGTGGCGATCCTGCTGATGGCGGTGATCAGCCTGATCGCGTGGCGCGGGCTGGACAGCGTGACCCGCGCCGACAGCCACCTGCAGGCCAGCACCGAGCAGACCGAAGCCTTGCTGCGGGCGCTGAACCAACTGGAGCGCGATGTGGCCCTGCGGGCTGGCGTCGAGTTGAGCGAACCGCTCAAGCCAGGGATCGACAACGAGCCCTCGACCGCCCCGCCCGCCCTCACCCTGCGCAGCACCGAAGGCCAGGGTTTTCGCCTTGACGTTATCCGTGAGGCCGCCGATCAGGGCGGTGGCTTGCAACGGGTACGCTGGTGGCTCAAGGGCGACACGCTTTATCGCGCCCAGGGCCAGGCTCGCAGCCGCTACCCTCTACCGGCGCCGGGTGCGGGCGTGGCTGTGTTGAGTGAGGTCAGCGATGCAGGGCTGCGATTCTGGGACAGGGAAAAGGGCTGGCGCAAACTCAGCGGCAACCGGCTGGAGGATCCGCCGGGCATCGAGATCAGCCTGACCCGGCAGACACCGCAAGGGCCGGAGAAGTATCGGCAGGTGCTGGGGCCGTTGGAGTAGCCCGTCCTTCAAGATTGTGGGAGCGGGGTTGCTCGCGTTTCCCCTGTGGGAGCGAGCTTGCTCGCGATGGCGGCCTGAGAGTCGGCCAGGGTTTCGTTGACTGACTGGGTACATATCCGTTGCTGCGGTAACGGCTGCTTGGGGTTCCGCCCTTACGGCGGGTCACTTTTGGAAAGAGCCGGGAGCCGGACCAGCCAAAAGTAACCAAAAACGCTCTGCCCCACCACTCGGCACCTCGCCAAGGCTCGGTGTGCCCTCACTCCGGCATTGCTCCGTGGGCCCGCCGCGAAGGGCCATCCATGGCCCAGCGCGGCTATCCCGGCATCCATGCCGGGATGCCCACTGCGCAATGCCTGCGTTCGGCCAGCGTGGTTAACGGGGCGTCTCAGATCAAGATCAAGATCAGGATCAGGATCAAGAGCGAGGCGGTCTGGTAGGCAGCCTGCCTCTTCAGCTTTACCCCGATCTAACTGTGGGAGCGAGCCTGCTCGCGAAGAGGCCAGCCCAGGCACCACTAAACTAACTCAACACCACCACCCCACCCGGCAACTCGGTGCACTTGGCGCCATAGGCATCGCGAATCAGCAGCGCCACCCCAGCCAGTTGATCGAGTCGGAAACGGGCCTGGACCTTGCGCAAGCCCAGCTCGCGGTTGAGTAACAGCAACATGCCAGGCCGATAGCGGTTGATCTCGTCAATGACGCTGGCCAGGGTCGCATCGTTGAACACCAGCACCTGTTCGCGCCAGGCAACGGCGGCGGATATATCGGCCGCCTGTGGGCTGCCGACCTGGCGGGTGTCGTACGTCAATTGCATGCCCGGCTCGAGGCGAAACAGCCGGCCCTGCACCTGGACCTGCACGACGCCCTCCAGGCAGGTTGCGCAGACGCTCTGATCGATGTAGCGCAGATTGAACCGGGCCCGCGCGGCGCTGATCCAGCCGGCGCCGGCCTGGACGTTGATCGTCGTGGTGCTGCTGCCGGAGACTTCGACTTCGCCGGCGAGCAATTCCAGGCCCTGCCCGCCCTCGGCCAGCGGCAGGCGGCTGAGGCGAGTCTGGGTATTGAGTTCCAGGCTCACGCCATCGCCCAGCTCGACCCGGCGCTGTTCGCCCACTTCGGTGACGTAGTCCGCAGCGAGCCCGGAAACGCCACCCGGCACCGTGGCGCGGATCAGCAAGAAGCCCACGGAGGCGGCCAGCGCGCCACCGAGCAACGCCCGACGGCCAAAATGCCGAGGCCCATGCGCCGCTTCGGCGGCCGGTCGCAGCCCATGCCACAGCGTCTTGGCCTGCTCGAACGCCTGCGCATGTTCGGCGCTCTGCCCGCACCATTGGCGCAAGGCACGGGCATCGGCGACGGTGGCGCGTCCCGAGGTCAGCAGGATCAACCAGTCACGGGCCTCGCTGGCCAGTCGGGCCTCGGGCGTATCGTCAGGGGACGCGATGCTGAAGATGTTCAAGCGCACACACACTCATGAATGGGTCGGGTCTCTACTCTCAAGACGGTTTTCCCGCGCCGGGACCGAACCGTTGAATGACTTTTCTTTCCAGGCGCAGGGCGCAATGCCCCAACGCAGCCTTGATTTCCTTCTCCACCATGCGCGTGGAGATACCGAAACGCTGGGAGATCTCCAGGTGCGGGGCCTCTTCCAGGCGCGCGGCAATGAAAATCCTGCGGCGCCGCGCCGGCAACTCGTACAACGCCTTAAGCAGGGTCTGCAACTCCTTCTGGCCGCCCACCACCCGAGCCGGGTCCAGCGCTTCGTCGGAGATTTGCAGCAGCTCTTCGATCTCGCTGCCGGTGAGCAGACGAGCATCGGACTGCCGGCGGTCGGCGGCAATGTTCAGGGCCATGCGATAGAGGTAGGCGTTAGGCTGGACGATCTCCGGCGTGTCGCCCATGCGGTCGACCCGCAGGTAGGTTTCATGCAGCACATCGTTGGCCAGTTCCTCGGAACCCAGGCGCCTGCGCAGGCGCACCTTGAAATCCTCATAGGAGGTGAGGAACAGCTTGACCATCGGGCTGCGGCCAGCGTCTTTCATTGCCCGAACACCTCTTCCCCTGCTGTGCATTCCATGCTTTTTCCTGATGAATCGGGTAACAAAAGCAGGGTCACCGGCTGGCGCAGCGAACTGGGCGCCGGACGGTCGATCCTGAGGTTCTGCAAACTGTTGACCAAGGCTTTGTCACGCAACACATCACCCGTGGAACTGACCAGCCGACTGTTTTGCACCACGCCGTCGCGTCCGATCCAGACTTGCAACAACGCGCGAAAACTGCCCGGTCGGGTCAATGGCGAACGGCACAGGTTGCGCTGGATGACCGCCTGGATCGTTGCCGCATAGTTGCTGTCGCTCAATCCGGCTGTGGCGCCCGGCGGTAATGGCACCTCGCGAACCTGTACCGGTTGCAAGGTGAATGCATCCGCACGGGCATACTGCGCCGCCAGCCCGGTACCACTGAGCAGAACAGTCAGCCCTTGGGCAGGCGTGAACAGTCCCTGGACGCCCATCGTCTGGCGCCGGTTCGACAAGGCGTGATCCACCAGCACCGCCATGCCTGTGGCCCGACTGAATTGCTCCAGCGCCGGGGCCAGTTCCTGAGGCGCAATGTCCAGGTCCACCACGCCGACCGCCTGGGCCGGCCCGGCCAGCAGACACCACGTCACCATCAGCCACCCCAAGGGCGCCCTGGCCAATCCACGCCTGCGTTCGCCCCCGGTTATGCCCTGCTGCACGACTGACGTATCCGTTGAAAAACGTCATCCTGATGGGTGTTTATGAATGTCGTATGACACCCGACACAAATCCCGCGCGCGGCACTAGACTGGTGCCGAAACGATGAGCCACCACCGTGGCGGGCCAGGAGGTCAACGATGAAACAGTGGATGAGCATGACAGCCGGAATCGGCTTGCTGATGACTTTGCCCGGGGTCCAGGGCGAAGAAGCCCCGGCCTGTATCGAGGTGACTGTCGGCGGCTACAAGACCCCGGATTACAACTGCCTGAGCCGCCAGATGGGCAACGACCCCGAGGCCGCCGCCGCTGCGCAACACGCGCAGGACAGGCTGGATGTGCCGGTCGACAAACGCGCACCGAACAGTGTCGGCCTCGCGACGCCGGCAGCCACCGGCGTGCGCATGGGCAACACTTTTGGCACGTCGGTCAAGCCCCAGCGACCGCCTGCTCCCGTACCTGGTTCGCCGCTGCCCAGATAAACGCTTTTTCTGAAGCGACAGTTTGCTTGCGCTCGGTGTGGCCGCGACGCCACGACTCGCCATACGCATAGAACAGCTGTCCAATGTGCGTTATTCAGAATGGGTGCTATAACCAATAAGACTAAATGGATAGCCTTCCACTTATCGATGCGGTGGAGGTTTGGATGATTTCGCGTAAAAGGATCCATTGCGCGTTCGCTTTGGCTGGATAGATTCAAGGCCGATATGGAGATCCCCCTGTGGTGTATGTACAACTATCTGAGCAAAGCGCCACACCCCTTGATTCTGCCTGCCTGGCTGAGGACGCTGCCCAGCCTCCTGAACGGCTGACTGCCGCTCGCACGTGAGCCAGGGGACGCCGTAATGGCAATTACGCAAAACAACCGGTTGGTGCAGGTCGACAGTCCCCTCGGCGGCGATGTCCTGCTGCTGCAAAGTATGGACGGCAGCGAAGAGCTGGGGCGGTTGTTCCATTACGAGCTGGACCTCACCTCCGAAGACCGGGCGATCAAGTTCGACCAGTTGCTGGGCAAGCCGATGGGCCTGACCCTCGAGCTCTATGACGGAGGCAAACGTTATTTCCACGGCATTGTCAGCACCTGTCGACAGCTGACCGGGCACGGGCAGTTCGCCGGGTATCGCGTCAGCCTCCGGCCCTGGTTCTGGCTGCTCACCCGCACCTCGGATTGCCGGATCTTCCAGAACAAGACCGTGCCGGACATCATCAAGCAGGTCTTTCGCGACCTCGGCTTCTCCGACTTCGAAGACAGCCTGAGCGGCAGCTACCGCGAGTGGGAATATTGCGTGCAGTACCGCGAGACCAGCTTCGATTTCGTCAGTCGGCTGATGGAGCAGGAAGGCATCTATTACTACTTCCGCCATGAGAAGTCCCGCCATGTGCTGGTGCTGGCCGATGCCTACGGCGCTCACTCCACCGCGCCGGACTACGCGTCGGTGCCCTTCTATCCGCCCGATCGGCAGATGCGCGAGCGCGACCATTTCTACGATTGGCAGATGGCTCGTGAAGTGCAACCCGGCTCGCTGGCGCTGAACGACTATGACTTCCTGCGGCCGCGCGCCAGCCTTGAGGTGCGCTCCAGTGTGCCGCGCAACCACAGCAACGGCGAATACCCGCTCTTCGACTACCCCGGTGAGTACGTCCAGAGCAACGATGGCGATCACTATGCGCGAACCCGCATCGAAGCCATCCATAGCCAGTTCGAGCGCGTGCAGCTGCGTGGCCGCGCTCGCGGGCTGGGGTCCGGCCATTTGTTCACGCTGACCGGTTATGACCGCACGGACCAGAACCGCGAATACCTGATCGTCGTCGCACGCTACCAGATCCGCCAGGAAGCCTACGAAAGCGGGCAACAGGAACAGGCTGAACAGTTCGTCAGCGAGTTGGACTGCATGGATGCCAGCCAGGCGTTTCGCCCCCTCCCCGTCACACCCATGCCGATTGTCCGCGGTCCACAGACCGCGGTGGTGGTGGGTCCCAGTGGCGAGGAGATATGGACCGACCAGTATGGTCGGGTCAAGGTGCATTTCCATTGGGATCGCCATGATCAGTCCAACGAAAACAGCTCCTGCTGGATTCGCGTCTCACAGGCCTGGGCCGGCAAGAACTGGGGCTCGGTGCAGATTCCTCGAATCGGCCAGGAAGTGATCGTCAGCTTCCTCGAAGGCGACCCGGACCGGCCGATCATCACTGGCCGCGTCTACAACGCTGAACAGACCGTGCCTTACCAACTGTCGGCCAACGCCACCCAGAGCGGCGTGAAAAGCCGATCGAGCAAGGACGGCACGCAGGCCAACTTCAACGAAATCCGCATGGAAGACAAAAAAGGCGCGGAGCAGCTGTTCATTCACGCCGAGAAGAACCAGGACATCGAGGTCGAGAACGACGAAACCCATTGGGTCGGCCATGATCGCAGCAAGACCGTCGACAACGATGAAACCGTGCAGGTCAAACACGACCGTACTGAGACGGTGGGCAATAACGAAACCATTTCCATCGGCGTCGACCGCACCGAGGATGTCGGCAGCAATGAAAAGATCACCATTGGCGCCAATCGCACCGAACGGGTCGGCAGCAACGAAACCATCACCATCGGCGCGGACCGCACGGAAAAGGTCGGCGCGAACGAAAAAATCAGCATCGCCAGCAACCGCACCGAGGACGTCGGCGGAAACGAAACCATCGACATCGCGGGCAACCGTAATGAAACGGTGCAGGGCAACGAAGGGATCGAGATCAATGGCAACCAGAGCACCCGGATCGGCCGGAACGAATCCCGCGACGTTGCCCAGAACCGCAGCACGGGCATCAAACAGAACGACAGCCTGGATGTTGGCAAGCATTTCGTGCTCAACGCCGGCGATTCGATCAGCCTGACCACCGGTGCCGCCAGCATCACCATGAAGAAGGACGGCAGCATCGTCATCAAGGGCAAGAACATCACCGTCGATGGCTCTGGCGCCATCAACATCAAGGCCAACAAGAATGTGGTCGTCAAAGGCCAGAAAATTCTGCAGAACTGAGCCACGGAGCAGGCGACATGACCGTTGAATATCATCTCCCCGTATCTTCCACCGCCACGCCGACGCGCGTGGATGGCGTCGTGATCGGCGTGCTGCTGGACGTACCCACGCCGGACGCTCCGGTCGTGGCCTTCCCCGGCTGTCCCGGCGAAACCGGCCTCGCCGCGCGCACCACCACCGCGCTCTGTCGTGACGACATCGGCGCCCAGGTCGCGCTGATGTTCGAGGCCGGTGACCCGGCCCGGCCGCTGGTGATCGGCCGCATCCAGCGCCTGCCGGCAAGCGCAACGCCAACGGTCGCCCACGTCGATGGCGAGCGGCTGGAGTTCAGCGCGAAACAGGAGATCGTCCTGCGTTGCGGCAAGGCCAGCATCACCCTGACCCGCGCGGGCAAGGTGATCATCCGGGGCACCTACCTTTCCAGCCGCTCCAGCGGGGTCAACCGCATCAAGGGCGGCTCGGTGCAAATCAACTGACAGGTAAGTCGCCTAATGGAACTGCTCAACGCCAGCAAACTGCAGGCTGCCTATACCCTGGGTATGGCGAGCGACGGCCGCGAATCCCTGGTCGTCGTGGCCAAGGGCACCTTCGATCTACCGCTGGACGGGCGTGCCGCGACCCTCGCAGACATCCAGCAACCGCTGCTGATGGCCGACACCTTCTTCGGCGAGCCGGGCCTCAGCGCGCCACGAGAGGAAATGGACTTCGCCCCGATCAAGCCATTCTGCGACGTGCTGGTATCGGGCAAAGCTTATGCACCGGGTGGTCGGCCCGTGACGCAGTTGACCGCCGGTATTCGTGTCGGTCGGGTGAGCAAGGCTTTTTCAGTGTTCGGTCCCCGGCAGTGGCAACTGGGAATCTCAGGTATTCATGCCGGCTCACCGCAGCCTTTCACCACGCAGACTATTTCCTATGCCCAGGCTTTCGGCGGTTCTCATGCCATGGAGAACATCCCCGACATGCGTCATTGCTACCAGGACAACCCGAGCGGTTGTGGCTGGTATCCAGACAGTTGGGATGACGCCGGCATCGTCGGCCGGCCGATGCCGAACACCGAGGAACCGGGCAAGCCGATCGACAGCCCTTCTGGCGATTTCCGCCCCATGGCCCTCGGTCCAATGGGTCGCAGTTGGCCGCAACGTGCGCGCTTCGCCGGTACTTACGACGACGCCTGGCTGGCCGACTGCTTTCCGTTTCTGCCTGGGGATTTCGACAACCGCTATTACCAGGCAGCGCCTGAAGACCAGCAAACCGATTACCTGCGCGGCGGCGAAGAGGTGTTGTTGCTGAACCTCACTTCCCGTGAGCGGGCAGGCTTTCGCATACCCGAAATGGCTGTGCCGGTGACTTTTTTTATGAAAAAAGGCGGCCATGAAACGGTCTCGGCGGTGATCGACACCTTGCTGATTGACACCGACGCCCGCCAGGTGCAACTGACCTGGCGGATTTCCCGGCCGCTACGGCGCAACATCTTCGAGATTGCCCAAGTGCTGGTCGGGACGATGTCCACGGCTTGGTGGCGCGCCCGTGAATTGGGCAAGGAGTACTACCCGTCGCTGGGTGCCCTGGTCAAAGCCAAGCGTGCCCCCGAGGAAACCGATTGATGAGTGCTCTGTGCATCATCGGTTCGGGGATGGTCAGCGCTGTTGGCCTCAGCGCACCGGCCAGCTGCGCGGCGATCCGCTGCGCCATCGACAACTTCCAGGAAACCCGCTTCATCGACCGCGGCGGCGAATGGATCATTGGCGCCAGCGTACCTTTGGAACAGCCCTGGCGCGGCCACACCAAGCTGATCAAGATGGCCGTTCGCGCCATCGCCGAGGCCTTGCAGAGCACCCCAGGGGTCGATCCGGAAAAGACTCCGCTGTTGCTGTGCGTGGCGGAAGCCGAGCGTCCCGGACGCCTGAGCGGCCTGGATAAGGGGCTGTTGCAGGCCATCGAGACAGAGCTGGGGTTGCGCTTTCATCCTGACTCCAGCGTCATTGCCCAGGGACGGGTCAGTGCTGCCGTGGCCCTGCTCGATGCGCGCTCGCTGATCTACCAGGGCGGTCGTCGCCACGTACTGGTTGCCGGCGTCGATTCGTTCCTGAGTGGAGCGACGTTGACCGTCTTCGAAGCGCGGGAGCGCCTGCTCACCAGCCAGAACTCCAACGGTTTCATTCCCGGCGAAGGCGCCGCTGCCGTGGTGCTGGCCGCCCCGGTCGCCAGCGAAACGCCGCAGTTAACCTGCATCGGCCTGGGTTTCGGCCTGGAACAGGCCACGGTGGAATCCGAAGACCTGCCGCTGCGCGCCGAAGGCCTGACCCAGGCCGTACGCGCGGCCCTGAACGAAGCGGGCTGCGGCCTGGAGCAAATGGATTATCGCCTGACGGATATTTCCGGCGAACAGTACTACTTCAAGGAAGCGTCCCTGGCCCTGAGTCGGAGCCTGCGGGTACGCAAGGAGTTCTTCCATCTCTGGCATCCGGCGGATTGCATCGGCGAAGTTGGTGCCGCCATCGGCCCGGCGATGCTTGCTGTGGCCCTGGCCGCCAGTCGCAAGGGCTACGGCGAGGGGCCGAACATTTTCTGCCACCTGGGCAACGACGCCGGCGAACGCGCGGCCGCGCTGCTCAGCTACCGGATTGTGAGGGCTGCCTGATGGCCAACGAAGTCTTTGCCAACAACATGGAAGTTTCCTGCAAGGCGGCCGACGGCAAGTCGATCGCCTGTTTCCCGGATGTCTGCTTCACCCCTCCGCAAACCGCTGCCACTCCCCTCGGCGTGCCCATTCCCTACCCCAACACTGGCATGGCCAAGGACACGACCAAGGGCAGTCGAACGGTGAAGATCAGCGGCAAGGAAGTGATGCTCAAGGACAAGAGCTTCTTCAAGACCAGTTATGGAGACGAGGCTGGAAATGCGCCCAAAAAAGGCATCGTCACCAGCCGGAACAAGGGCAAGGTGTATTTCACGTCCTGGTCGATGGATGTGAAGTATGAAGGCAAGAATGTTGTTCGGCATATGGACCTGACTACCCATAATCATGCTTCTCAGCCTGGGAATACGGTGCCTTGGCCTTATTCCGATCGTATGGCACTGGCCGAGGGCCTGGCCCAATGCGAGGGAGAAAAAAAGCGGGTGAATGATGCTTGTGATACCGATAAGAAAGTGGTCTGCCCGGATACCGACAAACTGAAAAACGCTCTAAAGGACCGCAACAGCGCGAAGAAAACGGCGGGCGACGGGTTTCAAGCTGATCCGGCTTATCTCGCTGCCCATACCGGCGTCTTGAGCGAGTACTCATCGTTGGCCAGGACCATAAACGCTGATCCTTGCCAAAAGGCACTGCGCTGTTTTCTCGCCCCGTACAGGCCCAATAGATGTTGCCCGGGACAAACCGGAGATCACCTGATCGATTCGGCATCCTTTACCGAAGGGCCGGCCTTTGCGGGCCAACCCAGAAACCAGCACCCGACAAAAGCTGGCTGGAGCAAGTACCAGACCGACAAGGCTCCGGTCATGTGCGTAGAGGGCCCCAACCAGACCACTGCAACCCATGGTCAGATGCATACCCGACGTGGGGTAGTGGCTTTACAGGAAGCTGATGCAAAAGGTGAATGGCCAAGGGCAAAAGCCACGGAGACGGGGGCCAAGGCGGCCAAAAAAACCTTTCCGGACTCCGACTGCTCCCAGGAATGCCTGGAAGCGCAGTTGAACAAATACCACGACAAGGCAAAGGACCCTGGCGATGAGAAACCGATCAATGCCAGGGCGTCGATGACAAGCGACCAGCATGAACGCGACAAGGCTATACGCGAGATGTTCGATGATCGTGTCAGCATCTAAGTTAATCAGGAGATCAACATGGACACTCGTGATCCACGCTTCAGCGGACTGAGCATCGGCACTGGGGTCGTTCGATACTCGGACCTCGGTTACCTGGTGACCACGAACGACGCTTCCATCAGTGAGGGCTACACAGGCTCGATACTGTTCACTTTGTATCGAGGGAAATGGGGCGCTGGTACAGTGCCTTGGCTTGCCTGTTCTGGAGCGGTCTGTCATGCACCAGCCGAACGATATCTGGCGCTGGGAACCGATGGTTCGGTAGAAGCCAGCGGCGGCGGAGCTATAAACGAAGAGGCCATCGCAAACTGCGGAGTCGACCCCAAAAAACGCGGCCCTCTGCGCGAAATCCGTGGTATCGCCAAAGGCCGCGCCTACGCCGTAGGCACCTGCCGCCAAGCCTACGTTCGCGACGGCGAAGACCAGTGGCGTTGCATCGACCAGAGCGCCCAGGTCGGCGACACGCCCATCACCGACACCAGCTTCGAATCCATCGACGGGTTCAGCGAGCAGGAAATCTATACCGTCGGTTGGGAAGGCGAAATCTGGGAATACGACGGCTCCGTTTTCACCCAACGGAACAGCCCGACCAACCTGGCGCTCTACAAGGTTCGCTGTGCGCCGGACGGTTTTGCCTATGCCTGCGGCCAACTCGGGACCTTGCTGCGTGGGCGCAATGACCAATGGGAAGTGATCGATCACGAAAGCACCCAAGAAGACCTCTGGGGCATGGAGTGTTTCGACGGTCAGTTGTACGTGTCCTCCACCCATTTCGTCTATCGCCTGGAAGATGGCCAGCTCATTCCCGTCGATTTCGGCGATGACGCACCGCGCACCTGTTATCACCTGAGTGCAGCCGACGGGATCATGTGGTCCATCGGGCCCAAGGACGTGATGGAGTTCGACGGTACAAACTGGAAACGGTGCCTGCAAATTGACTGACCCGACCCGCCCAAGCCTCGGCGGCGACGCATGATGAAGACATTGCCCGTCGTCCTTGACCTGCACGTAGAGGAAGCCGCCTTCCTCGCCATCCTGCGCGACTACGCATTACGCGCCCCCCACTATGACCTCGACGACCTGGGCAAACTGGAGGAGCGCATCGACGCTCACCTCGATGGCTTGCGTATCGCCGGGCCAACCGGCCTGGAGATTCTGCTGGCTCAGCTCGGTCCCGACGCTGTCGGCGAGATGTTCGCCTGCGTGGTGCTGGCCTTCGAGGCGGCCGAGGCCAAGGTGCTGTCGCGGCTCAGCGAGCATCTGCGCAGTGCGGTAGAAACCGAGCGTGGTTATCTGATGGCCCTGGGGTGGCTGGACTGGGAGCGGCTGTCGCCCTGGATCGAGCGCATGCTCGCCGCTCCGGAGCCGCTGTTCCGTCGCCTCGGCCTGGCGGCCTGCGGCATGCATCGCCGTGATCCTGGCCCAGCCCTGCTTGCCGGACTGTCCGAGGCTGACCCAAGCGTGCTGGCGCGTGCCGCGCGCACGGCTGGCGAGCTGCGACGTCGGGACTTGCTGTCGGAAATTCGCGCCCACCGTCTGCATGAGGATGCGACCACACGCTTCTGGGCCAATTGGGCCACCGCCCAGATGGGCGACCAGCAGGCCCTCGATCCTCTGCGTCAATTTGCCGAGCAACCGGGCGAGTTTCAGTATCGCGCGCTCTGCGTATTGTTGGCCTGGCAGGACCGCGAACCCAGCATCGCCTGGATACGTCAGTGCGTGCAGGATCCCAGGGACAGGCGTTTGGGCATCCAGGCCCTGGGACTGCTGGGCGATCCGGTCAGCATCCCGTGGTTGATCCAGCAGATGAACGACCTGCCTTACGCCCGGGTCGCTGGCGAAGCTTTCAGCCTGATCACCGGCGCCGACCTGGCGCTGCTCGACCTGGAGCTGCGCAGCTCACCGGACTTCGCGGCAGGGCCGAACGATGACCCTGAGGACTCGAATGTCGCCATGGACCCCGATGAAAACCTGCCCTGGCCCGCCCCGTCGGCAATCGAAGCCTGGTGGCAGGCCAATGGCGGACAATTCCAGGCGGGGACTCGTTACATGCTGGGGCTGGCCCACAGCGAACGCAGCTTTGAGCAAGCACTCGTCCGGGGCCAGCAACGCCAACGCGTAGCCGCCGCCTGCGGCCTCGCCCGCTTTCGGCCGGATGAAGTGCTCTTTCCAACCAGTGCACCGGTGTTGCGGCAACAAAGACTCTTGAAAATTACCCCGTGACCCCGGGAGGCATGCTGATCAAGACACATCATTGCAACTGACGAAGCTCACCCCCCTCCTGCTCCAGACGCCGCAGATACGCGCTGGCGTCCAGCAGTTGATAAGGGAAATAAAGCCCTGGCGGCGTCGATGGCTGGCCGTCCAGACCGAGCAGACGCTCCAGGAGCATTGCCACACTGAGGCCGGTCAGCGGTGCGGTACCCGCTGGGTGGACGACGGCATGACGGGTGCGCAGCGGTTTGCCCTTGAGGTCTTCGCCAGCAAGTTCGATGAGGATCTCGGTGGACATCGGCCTGCCCTGGCGTCGGGTTGAGCTGACCCCGATGCCAATATTGAATTGAACATCAGACGCACCTGTAGCGGTGGCCAGGCCGGCGACATCAATCGACGAAAAGCCTGAGGCCTCGATCTGCGTACCATCCACAGCGTGGAAGCTGGCCTTGGAGTCCTTGGCTTCGCGCCAGACGAACACCCCGTCGCGTCGTGTCAGCGCGGCGGGCAACATTTTGTTCAGGTGTTCAAAGTCGCTGGCGACGGTCGGCCCGCCGGTGTCCTGCTCATCGACCAGCGCGTTGATGCTGATCTCCTGGACTCGGCTGAACGCCTGGGCACAGCTCAATGTAGCCACCGTCGTCGCGCCCGCCATCCATTCGTAGCCCAGGACTATGGGCGAAGCATCGGGCATGTGCATGTACGTGGCGATTTCCGGCGCGATCTCGAAAATGCCGGAAGAAATGCTGAGGTGCGGCACCCCGCGCTTTTGTGCATAGCGCAATCCTGCCATCGCGTGGTCCATATAAAAGACCACAACCCCGCTGACCGGGCGAGCGCCAAGTCCCAGATCGTCCGCAGTGGAATCGATCACCACACCCTGCGCCCCGCCAATTTCCTCAGCGGCCTGCCGAGCCTTGGCAAGGTCACGGCCGCCGATCAACAGCGGTACGTCGGGATGAGCGGCGCGCAGCGCTCGGGCAGTCTGGTGACCAATGGCGCCGGAACCACCCATGAACAAGATAGGATCAAGTGACATCGTGAGTTCTCCTCGTTTCTGGACTAAAACCTACTGTTAGTAGGTAAACTATCACGCTCTCACGCCTTGTCACCTACCATTGGTAGGTTTTATTGAACTGGATGCGCCACCGTGCAAAAAACCATCGAAACCGCTACAGGCAACTCCTCTTCCCGCCGACTCTCGAAAGCCGAACGGCGCCGGCAGCTGTTGGACACTGCGTTATTGATCGTGCGCGAGGAAAACGCCGACAGCTTGACCCTCGGCCGCCTGGCCGTCCGCGCGGGCGTGTCCAAACCGGTGGTGTACGATCATTTCGCCACCCGCTCGGCGCTGTTGATCGAGCTGTACAAATGGATTGATACCGAGCGGGTCCGCGCTTTTCGCGAGGCCATGAGCAGGACTGCGCGAAGCCCGGAGGAAACCGCTCAGGTCCTGGCCAGCGCCTATATTCAGTGCGCAGCAAACAACACCGACGAATTCCATGCGGTCGGCGCAGCCCTGGCCGGCAGTGAAGAGAAGGCGGCGGTTTTCCAGGAGCTGCTCGACAACTGCGTACGGATGTTCGTGAGCGTACTTGAGCCTCACGCGACGTTGGCAAGCGCAGAACTTGAGCGCTGCTGCACCGGTCTGGTCGGTGCGGGGGAAGCACTTGCCGGCGCCCTGGTGCGGGGGCGACATGCCCAGGATGAAGTGATTGAAGCGTTCGCCGCGTTGATTCGCGGCGTGTTGAGTCCGCCTGAATAAATGTTCATGATCCAGCAATAAGCAATTGCCTACAGATACTCAGCTATGTCACTCGACGGTGACAAAAATCTTGGATCCAATTCCTGGAATCGCCTTGACAGGCTAATGGAGCCGATGAAATATTTCCCTCCGCTACGGTTCAGCTTCAATCATCATTTGGCGCGGATGCCATAACAATAATCAAATGGAGTTCATGATGGTTTTCCTCAGTACAGTTCCATCGGTTATCCCGTTACTCTCCTTCAATACCTCGTTTCCCAACTAATCGCTCTATTCGGCGCCGTGGCGCTGAAGGGACTGTTGTGCAATGCCCATCATCGTCGGCAGAGGATAACCATGAAAATAGTAGACAGTTCGGTTCTGAAGGAATGGTATGACAGCGAATACAGCGCCTGTAATAACGGTGCTTTATTTGGTGAACTACGCGAGGAGTTCAAACAGTTTTTATCCACCCTGCCTGACGGCCCCGGCGATGCCCTTGAACTCGGCTGCGGAGACGGTCGCAACCTTACCGCCCTGGCGCGCAAGGGCTATAGCCTGAGCGGCGTGGACATGGTCGACAGCACGGTACAGAGTCGCAAGCTCAATCCCTGGCTAAAGGATCTGTATTTCCAGCAGGCAGATATTCTGACGTACGAGCCGTTGCGTGAAGGTTACGACGTACTGGTCTGTTCCGAAGTTCTGCATTTCTTCAATCAAGATGAACTTCAGACGGTAATGGCCAAGATTATCGGTGCGGTAAAGCCTGGCGGATATATTTTCCTTGATCTGTTATCGGACCTGTCGCGGTACTTTCAAGCGAGCGGAGAACCCTTCATCTGGGACAAGGAAGCGGGCTTGTCTGTCCAGGACAGCGAAGGGTTATTTGATGCCTGGCTGGGTGATTTTGACATTTATGCGTCGCGGCATTTCTTTGATAAGCAAAGTTGGCCATTAAGCGATTCGGCAAACTTGCCAATAGCTCCCTATACCTGGCAAGGCACCTACGTCTCGGTGTGTGCGCGAAAACGTAAATGACTTTGCGACATTCAGCTTGAAAAGGATATTGAGCCATGCAGCTTTTCCATCAGGTTATCGCCAGCAATGCAAAAAAATACCCGTCCAAGCCAGCCATCATCCTCGACGGGCAAGCGACTTCCTATCAGCAACTGCAGCAGCGCGCGGATGACATTGCCTCGGTGCTCCCCCTGCTAGGCATTGCTCCCGGTGACCGGGTGGGCCTGTACGCGCCCATTTCCGTCGATTTGATCGCAGGTTATCTGGGCCTGCTGCAGGCTGGAGTGATCAGCGCAGCGACGCACCACACCTTGAGTCGTACCAAGCTGATCCATCAGCTCAAGCACTCGGGCGCCCGGGTACTGATCACCGACTGCACGGATGACTTGCCTGGCCTGATTGACGAGGCTGGCCTGGAACTGGTCCTGCTTACCGTTCGAGCCCAAGTTGCGGTGCCCAAGGTCATGCAACTTGCCGATGCCGTCGCTGCGCTCGGAGGAAAGAAGGCCGCGCCCTCCTCTGCGTTGTCCGCCGACCCTGAACGTCCCACCTCGATCTTTTATACCTCTGGGTCATCCTTCAATCCGAAAGGCGTGCTCGTCAATCACCGCATCATGTTGGCGGCCTGTGGCCGGGTGACTGCGTATCTGCAAAACAGCCCTGATGATCGTGTCCTCAGTTATTCCACGCTGGCATCCGACTACGGGGTGTACAACGTGATGATGCCGCTGTATGCCGGGGCCACCAGTGTCATCGAGAGCCGGCCGGCCAGCAGCGCCGAGGAGGTGCTCGCGGTGGTCGAACGCGAGGGGGCCACGGCAATGCATGTGTTTCCCCCGGTGTTCTTTCTGTTGGCCAATACGGGCCCGCACTGGCAGGCGCGCGTGCCTGGCTTGCGCTACATCTCCAGCAGCGGGCAGGCCCTCTACAGTCGTCATATCCAGCGGATCCGCGAAGCCCTGCCCGCGGTGCGGATTTTTTCCAACTACGGGCTCACCGAGTGCAAGCGCGTGAGCTACCTGCCGCCCGAAGAAATCGACCAACGACCGACCTCGGTGGGTAAGCCTTTGCCGGGAGTCAGCGTGTACCTGGTAGACGAACAGGGCCTGCGTATCGAGCAGCCTGGACAAATAGGCGAGTTGCTGGTGACCAGCGACTACCTGATGCTCGGGTACTGGAACATGCCCGAAGCCAATGCCAGCGCCTTCGTCCATGATGCCTTCGGCCATTCACGACTGTATCGCACCGGGGACCTGTTCAAGCAGGACGCCGAAGGCTACCTCTACTACGTCGCCCGCAAGGACGACGTCTTCGCGCGCAATATCTGGAACGTCAATCCGCGAGAAATCGAGCAGTGCCTGGCCGCGCATCCAGCGGTCGCCGAGGTGCTCGTGGTGCCGGTTGCCGACGAGTCGGCCGGGCACGTGCCCAAGGCTTGCATCGTGCTTGATGCCGATCATGGCCAGACCAGCGAACAGGCATTGCTCGATCACTGCAAGGCGCATCTGGACTGGCACATGGTCCCGGCCCAGTGGGCATTCCTAAAGACCTTGCCGAAAACCGATTCGGGCAAGTTCACCACCAAAGGACTGATCTGACAGCAGGAGCGCCATGTCATGAAAACTTCCCCGCAATCCATGGATGACACCGACCTCGACCGGGACCTGCAAAAAAGCGCCATGCTCAAGCTCGCCGGGCATTTCCACAGTCTGGCGACAGGCGCCAGCCAGGTACCCATGCAGTCTCTTGGCAGCCACTTGCGCGCCGAGATCCAGGATCCACTGGTTCTCGATTACCACGATCGCCTGATCGAAGGGGCAGGACCGTTGTTCTCCCACTTTCTCGCCAGCGTGCCGTACATTCTCGAGGAATTATCCAGGATCGGCGTAGCCCTGACCCGCCTGGCAGAGGCCAATACCCGAGAAACAGGCCAGACCTTCAGTCTGTTCGAAGTGGATGCCTTTGATGGCAGTAATGGCCGCGCCGTTGCTGGCCATTCCAATGGACTGATCCGCAGTTTCACCTCATCGCCGAATCGGGCCAACCAGGTTGCCTTCGACCGGTATGCCGACCCGGCGCTGTCGCGGTTCTATCCGCAGTCGGTGTTCAAGGTGACACCGGACCTGCTGCAGCAACCCGAATACAGGCTTTTCAGCCAGGGCTTCGACTTCATTTACGAGATGGCCGCGTTCCAGTTCTACAGCCGCGACCGTAACCGCCAGATCGCCCATATCCAGCAATTTCTCAAGCCTGGCGGCCTGGTGTTTTTCCTTGAAAAGCTTAACCACCCGGACCCGGAGGAATACCTGCGCAGGGAACGGGTCAAGGATGAGCAATTCAAGACCCGCTATTTCAGCGAGGAAGAAATCCACTGGAAACGCCAGAAGATGCTTGAGCAAATGCAGAACGGCCAGGTTACCTTCGAAGAATTGACAAGCGCCCTGTGCGCCCGGTTCAAGTGCGTCCATCTGTTGTGGAACAGCAGTAATTTCTGTGAGTTCGTCGCCTCCGACGATCCACAGCAAATCGAGCGATTGGTTCGGCTGTTGGGCCCGGTGGCGCAACCTGCGAATTTCTGTTTCGAAGGCTCGCGCCTGGGCGCCGTGGCGACGCCGCGCAGTGCCGGGGGGCAAGACAATGCTTGAGCTTGCCGAGCAGGCGTTCCATCCGGCCGCACAGCCCTCGCTGTGTCAGCGGGCCGTCGAACACTTGCCCGGCTGGCGCGAACGGGCCGCCACGGCTGAAGCGAATCGACGGCTGAGCAACAGCACCTTCGACGAATTGTTTGCCGGCGGCTGGCTGGATCTGTTGACGCCGCGCGCGCCGGTGACGAGCAGCGGACATTGGCCCACACTGGTGGAAAGCGCGCGGATCGCCGCGCGGGCGTGCGCCTCCACGGGCTGGATGCTCGCGCTGGTGGGCGGCCACGGCGCCATCGCCCGACGACTGCCGCCTGCCTGCACGGACCAGCTCTACACCGATGGCCCACGACAGCTCTTCGTCTCAGCCTCCGTCAGTGCCGATAGCCGGCTGACCTTTGAATCCGCCGGGGTGCGGATCGATGGGCGCTGGCGCTTCGGTTCAGGGATCGAGAACGCGACATGGCTGATGCTCAACGCCCCCTGCCCCAACCACCCGGACGCGGCTCACACCCCACGTTTCCTGGTGCTGGTCGCCGCCGATGAAGTCGAAAGACTCGACAGCTGGGACAGCTGTGGTATGGCGGCGACCGGCTCCCATGACGTACTGACCCGCCAATTGCTGGTGCCGCATGCTCGCGTATTCGCGCTGCATGAAGTGTTTGCGCAGGCCACGCATGCACCGGCGGCCGACTACATCGATCGCATGCCCCTGGTGCCTTACCTCACCACGTCGATCATCGGTCCGCTGCTGGGGTGCGCCGAGGGTGCTCTTGGCGCGTTTGTCACTGGGCTCAACGGTTCGTTGGCGGTGAGCGATCCGCGGATCGCCGAGCAGGCCGCGCACTCGGCAGCACAGCTGTACAGCGCCGGGTTGTTGTATGACTCGCTGATCACCCGACTGCATGACGCCGGTATGAATGACCGGCCGCCAGATACGCGACAACTGCTTCAGCTCAAGCGCGACCGCGCCTATCTGGCGGGCCAGTGCGTGCAGGCCGTGCGCCGTCTGGTGGAAAGGCTCGGTGCGTCGTCCCTGGTCGCCGGCAACCCGCTCCAGCGCCACTGGCGTGATATCCAGGCCATGGCCGCGCATCGAGACGTTGCCTGGAACGAGGCGATGCTGGCCAGCGGCGATGCGCTGCTGCGGCCCGTCGCTGCCGGCACTGCAAAGAACTGATTTGTTCCAATCGACTACAAAAGAGGTCCCCGATGTTCATTCGCAACATATCCGAGGTCGAGAAAACCCCTTACTTCGTCGAGTGGGGTGCCGGCACGAGTCATCGCTTGCTCACTGAACGTGACGCCATGGGCTTTACGCTATGCCATACCGTCGTGCGTGCAGGTACAGAGTCGCTGTTGCAATACCGCAATCACCTGGAGGCCTGTTATTGCATTGCCGGAGAAGGTGAAGTCGAAGACATGCACGGCAATGTCTTTGCGATCCGGCCTGGCGATGTCTACGTGCTCGATCAGCATGACCGGCATTTCCTGCGCGGTGGCAAGGACCAGGACCTGATCCTGGTCAGCGTCTTCAATCCGCCACTGCGCGGTGACGAACGACACAATCTCAACGACAGTTCAGGGTCGGCCTACTGATGATTTTCTTCGCCGCCACGCCCCGTCGCTTATCCGCAGGAGGTTTCCATGCGTAAGGATTACCTCGCTTTTTTCATTTCGTTGTTTCTGTCGCGGCTGGCGGATCAGATCCTGCTGTTCATCGTGCCGCTGGTGGTGTTCCAGACGACCAACAGCGCATCCTGGGCCGGGCTGGCGTTTTTTGTCGAGTCGCTGCCGCGGTTCCTGGCGTTTCCGTTGTGTGGCGCCCTGTGCGACAAGTATTCGCCCATCAGGATCCTGCATATCAGCCAGGTCTACCGGGCCCTGCTGTGTGTCCTGGCGATGGCGCTGCATGGGGTCTTTGGTGGCATCGCCTGGGTCGTCGTGCTGTCAGCGGTGTGCGGGGTGCTGACGACGCAAGGCATCATGGCGCGCGAAGTGCTGATGCCGCACATCTTCCAGCACTACAGCTACACCAAGACCTTGTCTTACTCGCAGATCGCCGACCAGACCGGGCTGGTGCTCGGGCCATTGGTGGCGGCCCTGATGCTGGAAGTGTGGGCCTGGCATTGGGTGGTGCTGTGGATCGCCGGGTTGTTCCTGCTGGCCGATCTGAGCATGCTGGTCTGGCAACGCCTCAGCCGTATCACGCTTGAGGTTTTCGAGCAGCATCAGGACATCTGGTTGCAGCCGCTGCGGATTGCCTTCGGGCATATCCGTAACCTGGCGGAGCTGAAGAAAATCATCACCCTGGCGGTAGGCGTCAACCTGGTCGTGGGCGTCACTTTGGCGACCTCGGCGGCAATGGTGCTTGGCGAGTACAGCGCCGGCAAGGACGACTACGCGGGCCTTCAGGCGGCTGGCGCGGTGACAACGATCGTGATCCTGTTCTTCCTCGCCCGGGTCGCCCTGCCTCTGCGCGTCTCGGGGGGCGTCGGCTATTCGATGATCGCCGCGGGAGGCTTCATCAGTGCCCTGAGCCCGAACCTGGTCGGCTACGTCGTGGGCTTCCTGTTGATTGTCGGCTTCGACAAGATGTTCAACGTCTACATGCGCACGATCCGGCAACAGGTGATTCCACCCAAGGATTTCGGCAAGACGGTGGGCGTGATCACTTTGCTCAACAACCTTTCGCAGCCGTTGGCCGGTTTGTTGGTAGCGTTGCTGGCGGCGCCCTTGGGCACGCAACCGGTGATCCTGATTTTGGCCGTGCTGGCGACGCTCCTGGGAGCCGCGGCGTGGTGGTGGTTTGCCAAGGCCCGAAGCCCCCTCACCGCCTCGATTCTGGCGGAGCAGGAAATCGGCAAGTGAAATGGCTGGACAACCCGCGGCAGGTCGTCTCGCCACGTCACCTCGGTTGCTCAAGCAGTAGCAGTGTATTGCGATCCGGCTCGCCCGAATAAAACCGGTCTAGCGCCTGTTGGAACCGGGACGATCCCGGTTGGACGCTCCTGAACAATGTCAGGCAGGAACGAAACTTGAGGTCGTCGGGCGAGCCAAAGATCTGCCCGGCACTCTTCCCGTGATGCAGCAGAACTGTTTCCACACAACCCTCCAGTCGCGGGCCGAGCACGTCGTGCTGAACGTAAGCACGGGCCTCGGCAATGCCGGAGATGGCGAAGCGCGCGGCCATTTCGGAACGCCCGAGGCCCTGCAACTGAGGAAAGATGAACCACATCCAGTGGCTCGTCTTGCGGCCTGCGCGTAACTCGTCCATGACTCGATCGAACACCGGGTTCTGGGCCTCGACGAAACGGGACAGGTTGTAGATGTCGCCCATGATTCTTCTCCTCTACCCCTTTTTTTCAGAGCGCCTTGACCCATTCGCGCAACAGATACTTCTGGATCTTGCCTGTCGAGGTCTTCGGCAACTCGCTGAATACCACGGTCCTGGGCACCTTGAAGCCGGCCAGATGCTCTCGGCAGAACAGGATGATGTCGGCTTCCCGAATGCCTTGATGTTCGTCCTTTAGATGGACGAAGGCACAAGGGGTTTCACCCCATTTCTCGTCCGGTCGGGCGACCACTGCCGCCTCGAGTATCGCCGGGTGACGGTAGAGCACGTCTTCGAGCTCGATGGTGGAGATGTTCTCCCCGCCCGAAATGATGATGTCCTTGAGACGATCCTTGATTTCGATATAGCCGTCAGCGTGACGGACCGCCAGGTCGCCGGTATGGAACCAGCCACCTTCGAAAGCTTCGCGCGTCGCTTCGGAGTTCTTCAGATAGCCCTTCATGACCGTGTTTCCACGCATGAAGATTTCGCCAATGGTCTGACCGTCCGAGGCGACCGGTTCGAGGGTTGCCGGATCGGCAACCATCAGCCCTTCCAGGGTCGGATAGCGCACGCCCTGGCGCGCCTTGATCCGCGCCCGCTCGTCCAGCGGCCGCTCGTCCCATTGCGCATGCCAGGCACAAACAGTCACCGGACCGTACACCTCGGTCAAGCCATAGACATGAGTGACCTTGATACCCATCGCCTCGACCGCACCGATGACCTTGGCCGGTGGTGCCGCGCCGGCCAACATGGCGTCAACCGGGTGGTCAAGGGTGAGCCTGGTCGCGTCAGGCAGGTTGGCCAGACCATTGAGGACAATCGGTGCGGCGCACAAGTGAGTGACCTGATACTGGTTTATCAGCGCCAGAATCTTCTGCGGATCGACCCGACGCAGGAACACGTGCGTCCCGGCCAGCGCGGTGACGGTCCACGGATAGCACCAGCCGTTGCAATGAAACATCGGCAATGTCCACAGATACACCGGATGATGCCCCATGGCCCAGGTCATCTGGTTACCCAATGAATTGAGATAGGCACCGCGGTGGTGGTAGATGACCCCTTTTGGGTTACCCGTGGTGCCGGATGTGTAGTTGAGCGAGATGGCTTGCCATTCGTCGTCTGGCCAGTGCCAGACGAACTGTGGATCGCCTTCAGCGAGGAAGGCTTCATAGTCCAGAGGGCTGACCGCGCAGCCTTCGCCGTACTCCGGGTCGTTCACATCGATCACCAGCAGCGGCCGCGACAGCAAGCCCAAGGCTTCATCAATAACGGCGTGGAATTCCCGATCGGCAATCAGCACCTTGGCTTCGCCGTGTTCGAGCATGAAGGCAATGGCCCGCGCGTCCAGACGGACATTCAGGGTATTGAGGACCGCGCCAATCATCGGCACGCCAAAGTGGGCTTCGAGCATGGCCGGGATATTGGGCAGCATGACCGCCACCGTATCGCCTTTGCCAATACCTCGTGCGCTCAACGCACCGGCCAGGCGTCGGCAACGCGCATAAGTCTGCTGCCAGTTGCGCCGGATGGAGCCGTGGATCACGGCGGGATGTTCGCCGTACACCGAGGCCGTACGCTCAATGAAGCTCAACGGCGACAGGGCGATATGATTGACGGCCGAGGGCGCCAGGCCCGTTTCGAAAATCGACATGAGGTTATCCTGTAGGGAACCTGCCAGCCTGTCTTGCTGTGCTGGAAAGCTCCGATGGCTGATTGTTAGCTCTGTTCAGGTTTAAAAAAACGGCCCGCTTGATCATGGGGCCGGTACTTCGCCAAACGCTAGCTCAAGCAGTCTGCCGCGGGTGCTTGCGCAAGTATGCGCGCCAGGTCATCGCCCAGTGTGCCGAGTCCTCCAGCGGTGCGCTCTGCAACCGGTGGATCGCCTGGTTATGCGGCGAAGTCTTGACGATCTCCGGGTTCGAATAGGCCTCTTCGGATATGTGGGCGAGCACTGCGATCCAGGTGTCCAGGGCCTCCTTGCCGTACATCTCGCCCGGCTCGGGCGTGAAAGGTTCCGGCACCAGCCAGGGGTGATGGCTGCTCCACATCGGGTCAATGCCGAAATCGCTCATGCGGTTCTGCACGTCGTGGACATCGACTCCGGTGTCCTCCTTGAGTCGCTCCAGGCTGTAGCGTGTCATCTCCATGCGCGGGCTCGTGGCCTCAGGATGCGAGCGGGTCACGCCGCGTATCGCCAACAGGCCTTTTTCCATGTAGTTGTTGGCCAGCACCGAGATATCCGCTGCCTCTGCCATCCCCTTCGCGCCCATGGCACGGGACCAGGCGTAAGCTTTGAGAATCACCGGGACGTTGCCCCAGAACTCGCGGATCTTGCCGCAACTTTGCGGACGATCGAAATCAAGGCTGTAGCGCTCGCCGTCGAAGGCCACCAGCGGCGCCGGCAGGAACGGCGCAAGTTCTGCCGAACAACCATAGGCCCCCACCGCAGGCCCCCCTACTCCACTTTTCGGTGCGCCAAAGGTCTTGTGCAACATGAACATGCACGCATCGAAACCCAGCTCTCGCGCACGAATCCTGGTCATGGCGCCGTTGAAATTGGCGTGGTCGTAGAAACACAAGCCACCCGCGTCATGCACCACCTGCACCCACTCGCGGATGTGCGGGTTATATACGCCCATGTCGTCGGGATTGTTCACCATCAGCGCCGCCGTGCGATGGGACACGGCGGCCTTGAGGGATTCAAGCGATGGGTAGCCGTTCTCCTCGATCATCAAAGTGATGACCTTGAACCCTGCGGCTGCGGCAGTCGCGGCACTGCTCGGGTGAGTCTGGATCGTGGTGATGATTTCATTGCGCTGCTCCAGTTCGCCACGGGACGCGTGATAGGCACGGGTCACGGCGCAGCTGGTGTACGCGGCGTCGGCACCGCCGCCGGCCTGGAAAACGAACTGATCCATCCCGGACAACTCGCGCAGTATCAGGTCCATGCCATGCACCACTTGCAACGCGCCTTGCAGGGTATCTTCGTCCTGATGGGGATGCACATGGGTGATTTCCGGGCGCCAGGCCATCGCCTCGTTGATCTGGGCGTTGTACTTCATGGTGCAGGTGCCGAACAGGCTGATATTCATCATACCCAGGGTCTGCTGCGACAGGCGCAGGTAGTGATACAGCACCTCGGGTTCGGACATCTCCGGCAGCGCCGGTTTGCGCGTGCGTCGCATGTTCGCCGGAACCAGATCATCGGCGTGGCCGACAGCCGCCTGGACGTCAGCCTCGGCGTCGGAAAAAATCACCCCACGACGGCCGGGGTAGCCCATTTCGAGGATCACCGGCTCGCTCCAGACCGGAGCATGGTATTGCTTGAGTGGCGTGTTCATTGCGCGATTACCTTCTTGAGTGCAGCGCTCAGGCGCTGGATGTCGGCCTGGGTGTGAATCTCGGTGACGCAGTACAGCGCGCTGGCGCCGAGTGCCGGGAAGTCTTGCGTCAGGTCTTTGCCCCCGAAGATCCCGAGTGCGAGCAGCCGCTTGTTGATGTCCTTCACCCTCAGCCCGGTGGCGTCGAAATTCACCACGAACTCCTTGAAGAAGCCGGAGCGAAAGGTCACTTCCACGCCTGGAATTTCAGCCAGCAGCCTGGCTGCGTAGTGAGCACGTTGCAGGATGAGCTTGCCGACATCCTCAAAACCCTTCGGCCCCATCATCGCCATGTAGACGGCGTTGGCGATGGCCCACATGTACACCGAGTGGCCGGTCCAGTCGTTACCCTTGTCACGCAGGCCGTAGGACGATTGTTCGAACAGGCTCAGGCCAAAACCGTATTCGCCAGGCTGGATGGTTTCGGCGATGCTGATAAACAACGTCGGGTATTGATGGGCGTACAGTTCTTCGTCACGCGAGGCAATGAAACCGCTGACACCACCGCCACAGTTCATGTGCACGCCAAGCGGCTGGGTGGTGCCCACGACGATGTCGGCACCAAAATCAATCGGTGCGGCGAGCACACCCAGGGAAATCGGATCGACGCCGACAATGACCTCCGCGCCGACAGCATGGGCCATCGCCGCGATCTCGGCACCTTGCCGCTCGATCACGCCGAAGTACGACGGCGTCTCGAAATAGACAGCGGCCGTTTGCGCCCCGATCGACGCGCGCAGGTGTTCGAGATCGAGCAAACCGGTTTTCGGGTCGTAGTCGATCAATCGCACAGCGATGTGCCCGGGCATCTCCACGGGTTCGCAATAGTTGCGGATGATCGACAACCGCTCCGGGTCAATCGCACGTACCACCGCCACTTCGCTGCGCCCGGTAATGCGGGTTGCCATGCGAATGGCATGGCCCGCGGCGCAACCCCAACTGCGCACCGGCAGGCCGACCAGGTCCATGTTCAGCAGTTCGCCGAGCTGGCTGCAGAACTCGAACCAGGCCTGGTTACGGCCGTGGTCGGAACTCGGCTCGCCAAAAACCGAAGTCAGCCACTCGTTGCGGCGCACTACCTCGTCGCACGCCGCCGGAACGTGATGTTGCCAACAGCCGGCACCGAGGAAATTCAGGTTCTGCTCGCAGGTCCGGTTCTTCGACAACGTGCTGACCAGGTGCCGACGCAGCTCGCTCTCATTGAGAGCCGGCGGTAAATCAATCGGACGTTGCAGTCGATGTTCCTCGGGTATCTGTTGGAACAACGCCTCGATGCTGTCGACACCAATCGAATCGAGCATCTCCTGCTTGAGCGCAGGAACGGAGTTCGCCATATAGGGGTGGGCGACATGATGACTCATGGGGGTATCCTCGTTTTTCAGGTGGCAAATGATCAGGATCGAACCCTGAAGAAGACGGACCGGTCAGGACCCGTGTGCACGCGCAGATATCCGCTGAGCATGGCGTCGACTTCGGCGTCTCCGGTGTCGACGCGCAGGCAGCCGGCATCAAGGGCAAGCAGCTTGTCCATCGAGGCGACGACGATGATGTGGTCGCGCCCTGCCCGGCGGATGACTTCGGCGCTGATCTGCTGATTGCCACGACCGAACAAACTGCCATGACCGCCGAGAACGCCGACGATGACGCGGGTCTCATGGCCCTCCATCAGGCGGATCAACTGGTGTTCATTGAGGTCGGCACCCACCAGCGCGCCGTCCATCACCGCGTCCACCCCGAGCAGCGTCGAAGGCAAGCCGAGCTCGGCCATGACCCGCCGTGTCGTCGTGCCGGGACCCAGCAGGTACAGGCAGCCGGGTTGCATCTCCCTGACAACCTGCCGGGACACCGCGTCGAGGGACATGTTCTCGTTGGCGGGGGAACCGGCCTTGGCGTTTTGCGTCAGGTGGCGCTCGTGCGGGCTGCGTGCGTAGCCGTAAAGCCGTGTCGACACCCGGTCGCTGCGCATCGCAGCCTCATCGATGTCCATCACCTCGGCCTCGCGGAAACGCACCGAGGGTTCTGCCGCAACGAAGCGTGCCGCAAGATTCCCGGCGTTCTGCGGATTGGTACCAAACACTGCGGAATACATCTTCACACCCGTCGGGATTCCCAGGATGGGCACGCGATCACCGACCATGCCCAGCACATCCCGCGCAGTGCCATCACCACCGGCGAACAGCAACAGGTCAACCGCTGCGTAAGCCATGACCAACGCCGCGCTCCGTGTGTCATCAGGGCGACTCGATCCGGGCACAGACGAGTACACGACGATCGGGTCGAGGCCGGCGGCCCGTGCGACATCTTCACCCAGCTCGCCAGAGCCGGTCAGCAGCCGAAATGGCGCCGTCGAAGTTGCCAGGCGCCGAAGCGCAAGCAAAGCCCTCTCGCTTGAAACCGGACGCGCCCCGCGGCGTTTTGCTTCAAGCAAGACCTCGACTCCGTCGGTGCCCTTCAAACCCACGGGGCCGCCCATGCCGGCGATAGGGTTGACGATAAACCCAAGCGTTTTCCCAGGGAATGGGTCATGAAATGAAACATCGCAGTCACGCTGCTCACGCATTGATCGGTATCCTGTGCTCATCAGCGGCCTCCGTAGGCGGAGAAAGCAATTTTCCAGGCAATTGCATACGCCTCGTATGTCAAACACAATACGACATACGCAGCGTATGTCAATTCACATACGCCGCGAATGTTAAATTTTCAGAAGGAACACGATTAATGGCGCAGAAGCGTGCGGACATGATTGCGCAGACCCGCGGCAAGCTGATCAAGGCAGCGCGAGAAGCTTTCGCCGCGAAAGGGTACGCGGACAGTTCGATGGACGATTTGACCGCTCAGGCGGGTCTCACTCGTGGTGCGCTGTACCACCACTTTGGTGACAAGAAGGGCTTGCTGCAGGCTGTTATTGCCCAGATTGACGACGAGATGATGGAGCGTCTGTCGGTGATCATCGACGAAGCGAACACGACATGGGACGGTTTTATCGATGAATCGATCGCCTACATCAAGATGTCCCTGGAACCGGAAATCCAGCGCATCGTGTTCCTCGACGGGCCGGCGGTGCTGGGCGATCCGTCACAATGGCCGAGCCAGAATGCTTGCATCCGCAGCACCCAGGGCAGCCTGGAAAAGCTGATCGATGAAGGCACGATCCGCAGCGTCAATCCTGAAGCGACCGCGCGCCTGATCATGGGGGCCTTGCTCGGCGCGTCCTTGTGGATTGCGCATGCCGAGGATCCGCTGGCGGCCTGCGAAAAAGCCATCGAGAGTTTCCAGGCATTGGCTTGCGGATTGCGGCTGAACAGCCATTTGGTGGATCAGTAACCGGCGTCCGCCCTGCGCCGATTGCCTGCCGGCCCCGCGGCCCTGATCTGATCGATGCTCTCAAGAAACGTTTTCAGGATGGGTGATGGATTATCGGTCCGGTACCCCACCGCCAGGTCGATGCCAGGCTGGTTTCCCTTGAGCGGCCTGCTGACGATCGTCCAGGGCAGCAGCGGCTCCACGTAGGCTGGCAGGATGGCAACGCCCCGCGTGGAGCTGATCAGGGAGATCCCGGTGCCGTAGTCGTCCAGCCAGTAGGATGCGTTGACCTGCACGTTGCAACTGGCGAAATACTGCGCGATGACATCGCGTAGTACATGGGGAATCTCCGAACAGCCGATGAACGTCTCGCTGGCCAACTCGGCAGGATCGACATCGCCCACCGAGGCCAGGCGATGGTCGTTCGGCATGATGACCAGCAATGGCTCTTTCGCGACAACCGCATAACTGACATCCGGTCGCGGCTCGACGCGCAGAAAGCCAAGGTCGACGTCGCCGCGTTGAATAGCATCGGCCAACGAAGGCGACTGCAAGCTGATGACCTTGAATTCGATGTTGGGCAGCTCATGCCGAAGCAAACGCGTCACGCTGGGCAGCCAGTCCACCTCCTGCCCCGTCAGGAAACCCACCGAGAACACCTTCTTCGCCGGCCTTGCCGCTCGCCTAGCCGCCGCCACGGCTTCTTCAGCATGACTGAGCGCAAGCCTGGCCTGATCCAGGAACGCTATTCCGGCCGGCGTCAGTTCGATGCCCCTGGCCTTGCGGACAAACAGCTGCGCGCCAACCTCCAACTCCAGATCGCGCAGCTGGCGGCTAAGGGATGGTTGCGCGGTATGAAGACGTTTGGTCGCGGCAGAGGTCAGGTTGCCCTCTTCGGCAACGGCAACGAAGTAACGAAGGTGACGCAGCTCCATCGAGCGATACCTCTAAGGTATGGGTTGGAACATACAAAGTCTTTTTAAAGCATCTGCTGTTTGCCTACAGTCTGCCCGACAGATAACAGAATCCCTCAGCGCGGGGCAAGCCCATCGCCGTGGTTTGCCATGCTCATCGGCTATCGACAAAAAGCCGCTCGCGAAATCGCAGGTTATTCCAACTCACCAAGAGGTCTTTCCAATGAACAAGATTGCACTCGTTACCGGCGCCAACCGTGGCCTGGGCCGCAATGCCGCTATTGCCATCGCTGAAAAGGGCAACGACGTAATCCTCACTTATCGTAACGGCGAGGCCCAGGCCCGGGACGTGGTCGGGGAAATCGAACGGCTCGGGCGCAAAGCCGTTGCGTTGAAACTCGATGTGAGTGACATTTCCAGCTTCGGCACATTCGTCGCTACGCTTTCCGGCGCCCTCCAGCAAGGCTGGGGTCGAGCCGACTTCGATTTCCTCCTCAACAACGCGGGTCACGGCGCGATGGCGGCGTTTGCCGAGACCACCGAAGAGCAGTTCGATGAGCTGTTCAATGTGCACGTCAAAGGTGTTTTTTTCCTGACGCAGGCGCTCTTGCCACTGATCATCGATGGCGGTCGCATCGTCAACTATTCATCCGGGCTGACGCGTGTTTCCTTTCCCGGTTTCTCGGCGTATGCCGCCGCTAAAGGCGCGATCGAAACCCTCACGGTCTATATGGCCAGAGAGCTGGGCGGCCGTGGGATCACGGTAAATACGGTGGCCCCTGGTGCGATTGCCACGGACTTCCTGGGCGGCGCAGTGCGCGACATGCCGGATCTGAATGCGCAATTTGCTGGCATGACTGCCCTTGGCCGGGTGGGCGTCCCGGACGACATCGGGCCAATGGTTGCGAGCCTGCTGGCGGAGGACAACCGCTGGGTTACCGGGCAGCGCATCGAAGTTTCCGGCGGGCAGACAATCTGACTTTGTAGAAAACCCAGTGTGGGAGCGAGCCTGCTCGCGATAGCGTTATCGCAGCCGATGGAGAGGTTGAATGCACTGGCCTCTTCGCGAGCAGGCTCGCTCCCACGGGAGTCAGCAGTGGGCTTAATGGCGCAGTAGTCGGCGCAACGGCACTCCATCCTTGAGCACCGGCGATTTGATGACGATGTAACTGAAGTATTTGGAGATACCGATGTTCTTGTCCAGCAACCCTTCGACCACTTCCTGATAATGCTGGATGCTGCACGTCATGAAGCGCACCAGATAATCGTAACCGCCGCTGATCAAGTGGCACTCAAGTACTTCGTCGACCAGACGAATATTCGATTCAAACTTGGCGAAGTCTTCCCGTTTATGGTCGCTGAGGGTGATTTCGGTAAATACCGTGACCGAGTCGGTGATCTTTGCGAGGTTCAGATGCGCCCTGTACCCGGAGATATAACCAGCTGATTCGAGGCGCTTGACCCGCTGCAGACAAGGGCTGGAGGACAGTCCCACGGCATCGGCGAGGCTGACATTGGTCATCCGACCGTCCTTTTGAAGTTCAACAAGGATACTGATATCAATTCGGTCTAGTTTTATTAAACCTTCCATCGGGTACCCCTCGGTCGTCTTCAGGCTGACAGTGGTTTTAGCAAATTCAACGGCGCAAAGATAGCTGATGCTGAGCGACGAGGTCGGCCATGCTGGTGATGTAGAAATCGGCGGAATATTCTTGATTTTCAGGCTCATGGCCACGGCGGATCAGGCACAGGCCAGCCGATTTTGGCGGTTGTGCGGGCGGTCTGGACACTTGCATGATCGTTGCAGGCTCGAGTTGGTTCTGCAGCAACCATGCCTCATCCTCCAGTGGATTGCTGGCTCGCGAATGCAGGTTCTCGGGTGGAATTCCCAAGCGCTCGCAGAGCTGGTCGCGATCCTCGGCATCACGATCGCAGTAAACCAATAACCGGTAGAATTTGCGCAGATACAACATGGCACCCGGTGCGTCCTCGAACAGCGACCAGTTGCAGGCCGAACGGGCAAAGCTCATGCCCTCTTCCCAGCTGACCTTGAGCCCCAGGCGCTCCGCCAACTGGCGATGGGCAAAACACAACAAGCCGCTGAAGCCGAGATCGGAAAAACGTGGATAGAGCCCGCGTACCGCCTCGTCGAATTCCGCCAATACCTGTTCCTTGCCGGGCATGCCCGGACGGTTTTCGAGCAAGGGTTGCAGGGCCGTCCAGACACCGGAATCCCGATCGACCAGGACTTCGTCGCAATCGATCAGCAGCGCACGATAATCAGTCAGGTGCATGTGTCGCCTCCCATGGTGCGTTTATCAATCCTTATGCCTGGCTGCCTCGGTCGACAAAATCGCCAACTTGCCGACCGAGACCTGAGACTAATCCATTACCCGCTGCAATGCGGCTTCAAGGATGGCCAGTGCTTCGTCGATCTGACTTTCTTCGGTGACCAGGGGAGCGAGGAAGCGCAGGACATTTCGGTACACCCCGCATTTGATCACCAGCAGCCCGCCAATCCTTGCCTGATCGATCAGGCGCTGGGTGAGCTCGGCATCCGGGCTGCGGGCTTGATCATCCTTGATCAATTCGATTGCCAGCATGAAGCCGGTGCCGCGCACATCACCGATGCGCGGGTGGCGGGCCTGCAAGCGCAGCAGGCCCTGACGCAGCCGCTCCCCCAGGACCAGGCCACGCTCGAGCAGATGCTCCTGCTCATAAGCCTCGATCACCGCCAATGCCGCGGCGCACGCCAGGGCGTTACCGCCGTAGGTGCCGCCAAGGCCGCCGGGCAGTGGCGCGTCCATGATGTGCGCCCGCCCCACCACGCCCGAGATGGGCAGCCCACCGGCCAGGCTCTTGGCGACGGTGACCAGGTCCGGCTGGATGCCGGCGTGCTGAAAACCGAACCATTTGCCGGTACGACCGAAACCGGTCTGGATTTCATCGAGGATGAGCACGATGCCGTGCTGTTCGGTCAAGGCTCGCAGCGCCTGGAGAAATTCTGGTGGAGCGCTGAGGAAGCCTCCATCGCCCTGCACCGGCTCGATGATAATCGCCGCGACCCGATCCGGCGCGACTTGGGTCGCCAGCAATTCGTTGAGTGCCTGCAACGCCATCTCACTGCTGAAACCGCGATAGGCATTCGGGTATGGCGTATGGAAGACCTCCGGCGCCAGAGGTCCGAAGTTCTGCTTGTAGGGCTGGCTCATGCCCGTCAGCGTCGTACCCAGTAAGGTACGCCCATGGAAACCGCCCCGGAAGGCAATGACGGCGGGACGATTGGTATGCGCGCGGGCGATCTTCACCGCGTTCTCCACCGCTTCCGCGCCGGAAGTGAACAGCGCCGCCTTGCAGGCTTGCTGCCCACCCACCAAGGCACACAGGCGCTTGACCAGATCGATGTACGGTTTGTAGGCCACCACTTGGAAACACGCGTGGCTGACCTTCTGCAATTGAGCCTGCACCGCCGCGATCACCTTCGGGTGATTATGACCGATGTTCAACACGCCGATGCCGCCGACGAAGTCCAGATAGCGCGCCCCGTCCACGTCCCACACCTCTGCCCCCTGGGCCCGGTCGATGACCAGCGGATGCGCGGTGACCAACCCTCGTGGCACGAATTGATCGCGTTGAAGGAGCAGGCTCGGGGTTTCTTCGACTTTACTGTTCATGGCATCTCCCACAGTGAACCAGGCAACCGGGAAACGGCTGCGATGTGTTCCACAGGTTAAGCGTTCGACACAATTGTCTAAGCCGAACTTGGCCTCTGGGAAATTCGGATCGACTGTTTTCACCCCGGCAAACAGCAGAATCCTTCAGCCGACTCCAGCCCCATGGAATCTGCCGGCAGAAGCCCTGTACAAAGCAGTGTCCGGTGATTACGCAGGCTGTTTCGATACATCCTGCTTTGCCACTCGGGCATGCTGGATGTTCCCTATCTTGTACGAGAAGTGACCCATGGCCCTGTTGTATAAAGCCGACCCGGTACGCGGTGAACAATGGAAACGTCTATTCGCCGAGCACGCTCCGGACATCGAATGGCGCGCCTGGCCGGACATCGGCGATCCGAAGGACATTCGCTTCCTCGCCGCCTGGCAGGCGCCGGATGAGCTCGAAACACTCTTGCCGAACCTGCAGGTGCTGTTCGCCTTGTCGGCCGGGGTCGATCAGCTTGATCTTGATCGCTTGCCCACCTCCCTGCCGGTGGTCCGTCTCCTCGATCCCGGCATCACCCGGGGCATGTGCGAATACGCCAGCTTCGCCGTGCTCAGCCTGCACCGGGATATGCTCCGTTATCGCCAGCAACAGATTGCCCGATGCTGGCAGGCGCACTTGCTGCAACCGGCGGCCCAGCGTCGGGTCGGGGTCATGGGGCTCGGTATGCAGGCCCAGCAGATTCTGGCCACCTTGCAGACCTTTGGCTTCGCCTTGTCAGGTTGGGCACGCAGCGAGCATCACATCGCCGGGGTGAATTGCTTTGCCGGTGACGAACAGCTCCCGGCCTTCCTCGGCCAATGCGACATCGTGATTTGCGTCCTGCCATTGACCGAGCAGACCCAAGGGATTCTCAACCGTCAGTTATTCAGACATCTGCCCGAGGGTGCTGCCCTGGTCAACATGGGCCGCGGTGGCCACCTGATAGAAGAGGATCTGCTCGAGGCCCTGGCCAGCGGCCAACTCAGTGCGGCGGTGCTCGACGTCCTGCAACAGGAGCCGGCAGCGCCGGATCACCCGTTCTGGCAGCATCCGCAGATACTGCTGACGCCGCATATCGCTGCGATGACTCAACCCGAAAGTGCCTTCGGCGTGTTGCTGGACAACATCCGTCGGCATCAGCGCGGTGAATCGATGCTCGGCCAGGTTGACCGCCAGCGATGTTATTGAGCGGTGCTTGCTCACAGAGCTACGAAAAGCACCGGCGAAAAATCCGCTGATATTTGCTGCTGGGCCTGCTGTCGATTTGAGCAATAACTGCGGTGCGAGAAGCCGCAACTGATGCAATCTACCGAATCGATCTGCGCCTCTTGTCAGGTCTCGCGGCAGGTGAGATATCAGTCCTTTCGGCGGAGAAATCCGCCCGGTCACGCTCCCTTGAATACGGAGATGTTCATGTCCAGTTCGCAACGCCCGACGTATGCCTATCGCCCCATGACCGCTGCCGATGTGGCAGCGGCCCATGCCTTGTCCGTGCAGCTGAAGTGGCCCCATCGCCTGGAGGACTGGGCCATGCTGCAGCGCGTCTCGCAGGGTTTTGTCGCCGAGGACCACGGCCGCCTGATCGGCACCGCATTCACCTGCCCGCAGGGTGATTACGCCACGATCGGCCTGGTGATCGTCAGTGACGAATACCAGGGCCAGGGCATCGGTCGCAAACTGATGGAACTGGCACTCCAAGCGTGTGGAACGCAGACCGCCATGCTCAACGCGACGCTGGCTGGCGCGCCTCTTTATGCCAGCCAGGGATTCGTTGACTTTGGCCGTATCCAACAACATCAGGGGAACGTATCGCCCCCGGCCCCCAAGGACCTGCCATCCGGTGAGCGCCTGCGCCGCCTGACCGAAGCGGATCGAAACAACGTGATCGAACTCGCCAACGCCGGCAGCGACCTGGACAGGCATGCCGTGCTCAATGATCTGTTCGACAGTGTCGAAGACGTCGTGGGCATCGAGCGCGATGGGCAACTGCGTGGGTTCGCCATCCTGCGTCCATTCGGTCGTGGTCGTTACATCGGCCCGGTCGTTGCAGAAAATCCACAGCAGGCCAAGCACTTGATCGCGGTGCTGTTGGCTCAAGTGCCGGATGCTTTCGTACGCATGGATGTACCGTCCGACAGCGGCCTGGGTCCGTGGCTGGAAGAAGCCGGCTTGAAGCAGGTCGACACCGTCGCCCAGATGGTCCGTGGTTCCCCGCCCCAGGCCAGGGGCGGCGTAAAGCAGTTTGCGCTGGTGACCCAGGCCATCGGCTGACGCCCCTGCATCACCGCTACATCCCCTACTTTCCCGGAGAAACACCCTCATGCTAGAGCCCACTGCCGTGCTGTTGGCCCACGCCAACGGCACTCCCGCGTCAACCGCATTCACCGGCGGCTCATTGGGAGCCAACGATCCGTTCGACAGGCAGATTGCCTATCTCGGGACCCATGACATTGCTGCCGGTATCGTCCAGGCGAGCGGACAGTTCAGCGTCGATGCATATCCCTACAGTGAAACGATCGTGGTCCACGCCGGACGAGTGATTCTGCAAAGCGAGGAACACTCGCTGCAACTTGATCCGGGTGAGAGCGCGGTAATTGCCCGCGGCACATCGATTCGGATCGAGGCGCAACCTGGCTCGCTCTGGGCATTCTGCGCCGATACCCAGCCTGTTGAAGCGGGCAACGTCGGAGTGACCGCTCTTCCCCGGCACACCCTCCTCGCGCCCTCGACGCCACCGAGTGAAGAATTCCTGCTGAGCCCGACACCACAATGTCGCTCGAACAATTTGTTCGTCGAGGACACGACAAACCTGCGCATCGGCGTCTGGGATTCGACGCCCTATATCCGCAGGGCAAGGCCGCACACGATGCACGAACTGATGCACCTGATCGAGGGCAGCATCGTTCTCCAGCTCGGCGATGGGACGGCGCTGGCGGTGAATACTGGCGATACGGTGTTTGTGCCCAAGGGGGCTCCTTGCGCCTGGAAGAGCAGCGTCTATGTGCGCAAGTTTTACGTCTGTAAGTAAATTGACTGACACACCGCCTTCGCGAGCAGGCTCGCTCCCACATTGGATCAGCGGCAGACGCAGGTCTCACGGCACACCGAGGAACCCTGTGGGAGCGAGCCTGCTCGCGAAAGGGCCAGCACATCCAATATCTTCATTGGCTGACACACCGCCTTCGCGAGCAGGCTCGCTCCCACACTGGATCAGCGGCAGACGCAGGTCTCACGGCACACCGAGGAACCCTGTGGGAGCGAGCCTGCTCGCGAAAGGGCCAGCACATCCAATATCTTAATTGGCTGATACACCGCCTTCGCGAGCAGGCTCCCCACAGTTGTGTCGGAGCAGGGCCGGAGCACAACTCCCAGTTCAAAGCGCTTCCGCAATAGCCAGGCCAACCTCCTGAGTCGACGCCTGCCCCCCAAGATCAGGCGTAATCGGGCCCTCTGCAATAACCCGCTCGATGGCCTTGAGAATCCCGTCATGGGCCGCGCGATAGCGCTCGTCACCATTACCCAGGAAGTCGAGCATCAAGGCACCGGACCAGATCATCGCGATCGGGTTGGCGATGTTCTGTCCATAGATATCTGGCGCCGAGCCATGGACCGGTTCGAACAACGAGGGAAATCGTCGCTGTGGATCGAGGTTGGCCGAAGGCGCGATGCCGATGGTGCCGGCGCAGGCAGGTCCGAGGTCGGACAGGATGTCACCGAACAGATTCGACGCCACGACCACATCGAAACGGTCCGGCTGAAGCACGAAGCGTGCACAGAGGATATCGATGTGTTGCTTGTCCCAGGTGACGTCCGGGTACTGCTGCGCCATGAGCGCCGTGCGTTCGTCCCAGTACGGCATGCTGATGGAAATGCCGTTGGACTTGGTCGCCGCCGTCAGGCGTTTGCGCGGCCGGGTCTGGGCCAGGTCGAAGGCGAACTTGAGAATCCGGTCCACACCGCGTCGGGTGAATACCGACTCCTGCAGCACGAACTCGTGCTCGGTACCTTCGAACATCTTGCCGCCGACCGAGGAGTACTCGCCCTCGGTGTTTTCGCGGATCACCACGAAGTCGATGTCCCCGGCTTCACGTCCGGCCAACGGACACGGCACGCCGGGAAACAGCCGCACCGGACGGATGTTCACGTACTGATCGAAGTCCCGGCGAAACTTCAGCAGCGAACCCCACAGGGAAATGTGATCCGGCACCTTGTCCGGCCAGCCCACGGCGCCAAAGTAGATCGCATCGAAGCCCTTGAGCTGTTCAAACCAGTCGGCGGGCATCATCTGCCCGTGTTCCAGGTAATAATCGCAGTGGGCCCAGTCGAGCACTTCGATGCTCAGATCCAATTGCCATTTCTTCGCCGCCTGCTCCAATACCCGCAGCCCCTCCGGCAAGACTTCCTTACCAATACCGTCGCCAGCAATCGCGGCGATTCTGAATGGTTTGCTCATCAACCGTGCCTCCTCTTCAAATCGCTGACCGCATCACAACCCGCCGACGTGGAAGGCTTTGACTTCAAGAAATTCATCCAGGCCATACTTGCTGCCTTCACGCCCCAGGCCCGATTGCTTGATGCCGCCGAAGGGCGCGACGTCCATGGAAATGAGCCCGGTATTGAGGCCAACCATGCCGAACTCCAGGGCCTCGCCGAACCGCCATGAGCGGCGCAGATCCTGGGTGAAAAAATATGCCGCCAAGCCATAGGGCGTAGCGTTGGCCAAGGCGAGCGCCTCTTCTTCCGTGCTGAAGCGCATCAGCGGAGCAACCGGACCGAAGGTTTCTTCGTTGGCCAGCAGCATCCCGGCATGCGTCTCCCCGAGCACCGTCGGCTGGACGAACCGGCTGTCGCCCGTGGGGATTTCGCCACAAAGCAGGCGAGCGCCCTGGCTCAACGCCTCGTCGATGTGTCGAGCGACCTTGCTGACCGCCGCCGCGTTGATCAGCGGACCGATGTTCACCTCGGCCTCGAGGCCGTCGCCAACCTTGAGCTTGCCCACCTCCTCCACCAGGCGCTGGGCGAAGCGCTCGTAGATCCCATCCTGCACCAGAATGCGGTTGGCGCAGACGCAGGTCTGCCCGGCGTTGCGGAATTTGCTGAGCATGATGCCGGTCACGGCCTGCTCCAGGTCCGCGTCGTCAAACACGATGAACGGAGCGTTACCGCCCAGCTCCAGGCTCAAGCGCTTGATGTGTTCCGAGCTCTGACGCATCAGCAGGCGTCCGACAGCGGTAGAGCCGGTAAAGGAAAGCTTGCGCACCGTCGGGTTGCCGGTCAGCTCTTCACCAATGCCGGCGGGCATGCCGGTCACGACGTTGAACACCCCGGCCGGAATCCCGACCCGCTCGGCCAGCACCGCCAGGGCCAGGGCCGACAGCGGGGTCAGGTCCGACGGCTTGACCACGATCGTGCAGCCTGCGGCCAGGGCCGGTGCGCACTTGCGGGTGATCATCGCATTGGGGAAATTCCACGGGGTGATCGCGGCGCAAACGCCCACCGGCTGTTTGAGGGTCATCAAGCGCCGATCACCGCTGGGGGCCGGGATGGTTTCGCCGTAGATCCGTCGAGCTTCTTCGGCAAACCATTTGACGAAGCTGGCACCGTAGCGGATCTCGCCCTTGGCTTCTGCCAGCGGCTTGCCCTGCTCAAGGGTGAGGATCAGCGCCAGGTCGTCGAGGTTGTCGATCATCGCCTGGTACCAGCGATCGAGCAGCGCCGCCCGTTCCGCCGCCGGACGTGCACGCCAGGCCGGCCAGGCACGGTCGGCGGCTTCGATGGCGCGCCGGGTTTCACTGCCGTGTATCGCCGGTACCCGGGCAAGCACCTCGCCGGTGGCCGGGTTGATCACGTCCAGGGTGGCGGCGTTGTCGGCGCCGACCCACTGGCCGTCGATGTAAGCGAGTTCTACCAGCAGGCTGGGGTCTTTCAGGCGATTCTTGAGCATGACGTCGGGTCCTGTTCTGAGACAGCCTTCAGTCTATTGAGTCGCTCTGGACGAGGATGCTGAAAACGCCGGCCCTACAGCCTTGAATGCTGAAAATCAGCCTTCGACGGCATAATGCTGTTCACTTAAGGCAATCGGGGAACCCGTGGCGAGGGAGCTTGCTCCCGCTGGGCCGCGAAGCGGCCCCAAAACCTGCCAAACACTTAGTATCAGACACACCGCATCCGCCGATTTACGACTGCTTCGCAGCCGAGCGGGAGCAAGCTCCCTCGCCACGGGTACGTCATTTTGTTAAGTGAACAGCATTACCTTCGACGGCAGGCTTTACCGTTGCACGATCAAATGCGCATCGAGCCCAGCAACCCTTGCAGAAAGCGCTCACCCGCCTCCATCTGGCTGATCTCGATGAACTCGTCAGGTTTGTGCGCCTGTTCGATCGAACCCGGGCCGCAGACCACCACCGGTACGTCCAGGCGTTGCTTGAACAAACCGCCCTCGGTGCCGAACGAGACTTTCGCGGTGCCAGTGTCCGGGGCGGCAAAGTTTTTCAGGAACCGTACTGCTTCGACGCTCGGATGGGTGTCGAGGCCCGGGTAGACGTTCAGGGTCTCGATTTCAATCGCAGCCACGCTGGAGAGCTTCTGCGCTTCGCGCACGATCAGTTCGGCCCGTTCGCGCATCTGCTCGAGGAAGCCGTCCAGGTCGTCCGCCGGCAAGTTACGCACTTCGAAATCAAGGGTGCACAGGTTGGGTACGATGTTCAGCGCCTTGCCGCCGACAATCTGACCGACATGCACGGTGCTGTAGGGCACGTCGTAATCGCTGTCCCGGGCACCCTGCTCTTGCAACTGCTGTTGGCTCAGGCGCAGCGCGGCGATGAAATCGCAGGCCACATGAATCGCATTGACCGAGCGTGGCGCCAATGATGAGTGCGCCTCCAGCCCACGACAGTACGTACGGTAGGAACCCTTGCCCTTGTGCCCGAGAACGAGCTGCATATTGGTCGGCTCGCCGATGACGCACAGAAACGGCCGGACCGGTGCCAGGTGCAGCACATCAAGCAAACGCCGTACCCCCACGCAGCCGATCTCCTCGTCATGGGACAGCGCCAGCTGCAGCGGCCTGCTCAATGGCTGCTCGGCGGCATCGAGCATGGCGTCGATTGCCAGGGCGATAAAGCCCTTCATATCGCAACTGCCGCGGCCATAGATCCGTCCGTCCCGCACCGTCGCCGCAAACGCCGGGAAGGTCCAGGCCTGCCCCGCCGCCGGCACCACGTCGGTATGACCCGACAGCAGGATCCCCGGCACATCCCTTGGACCGGTACTGGCAAACAGGTTGGCTTTGTTGCCGCTGTCGTCCCGCACGATCAAGGACTCGATGCCCTTGGTCATGAGCAGATCGCGCACGTATTCGATCAAGGCCATATTCGATTCCGAAGAGACGGTGTCGAAGGCCATCAGCCGTTTGAGAATCTCCAATACACGGGATTTCATGCGTACGCCGCCACGGTCGGAGTGTTCGGTTGCTGGGTTTTCATCAGTTCGGCGCTGTCGTGGTGGCAAAGGATTTCGCTGCCACCGACTAACATCCGCCGGTCCGGCGCGACGCGGTTGCACAGCCCGTCGACCCGCACCGGGCAGCGACTCAGGAAGGTGCACAGCCCTGGCACAGCGGCTTTCGGCCCAATCGGCGGCAGCGTCTGGCAGGTCGTTGCCCCGCAGCTTTCCAGCCAGCCCAGGCGCAGTTCCGGTACGGAGTGGATCAACAGATCGGTATACGGATGGAACGGAGCCTCGGCATAGGATTGACGCGTACCGGCCTGGACCTTGTGCCCGCTGTACATCACCACGATGTCGTCACACAAGGCGCGCACGGTGGAGATGTCGTGGCTGATGAACAGATAGGACACTCCCAGCTCCTGGCGCAAATCGCGCAGCAATTCGAGAATTGCCGCACCGACCACGGTATCCAGCGCCGAGGTCACCTCGTCGCAGAGAATCAGGTCTGGCTTGGCCGCCAAGGCCCGGGCCAGGTTGATCCGTTGCTTCTGTCCGCCGGACAGTTCGTTCGGACGCCGGTCCGCCATCGTCCGGGGCAAACGCACCAGGTCCAGCAGCTCGCCGATACGCTCGCGCAACGCCGCGCCCTTGAGGCCGAAATACATCTTCAGCGGGCGGCTCAGGATCGTGCTGACGCTGTGCATCGGATTGAGTGCGGTGTCGGCATTCTGGAAGACCATCTGTATGCGTCGGAACTGCTCCTGGGTACGCGACGACAGGCTGCCGCCCAGGGGTTGACCATCGAAAGACAACCCGCCAAGGGCTGGCTGCAACAACCCGGCCACCACCCGTGCAAGGGTCGATTTGCCCGAGCCCGACTCACCGATGACGCCAATGGCCTGGCCTCGGCGAACCGTCAGGTCGATGTCTTCCAGCACGCGAATCGCTGGCATGCCCTGGGCATTCTTGTTGCCGTAGCCGGCGGTCAGCCCCTGGATGGTCAGCAAAGGGGTGTCTTGCGCGATGTCGCCGGGCGGACGGATCGTCGTGTCCGGCCGCGCCGCCGCCAACAGGCTGCGGGTGTATTCGTGGGCCGGGCCCTTGAGCAAAGGTGCCGTGGCGCTATGTTCGAAGATCTCGCCGCCATTGAGTACCACGATCTGATCAGCCATCTGCGCCACGACCGCCAGGTCGTGAGACACATAGACGGCCGTGGCCCCACGCTCGCGGACTACCCGTTTGAAGGCCCGCAGCACATCGATCTGGGTCGTCACATCAAGGGCCGTGGTCGGCTCGTCGAGCACCACCAGCAATGGATCGCTGATCAGCGCCATGGCCGCCATCACCCGTTGCAACTGCCCGCCGGACACCTGATGAGGATAGCGCTGGCCGATGCGCTCCGGGTCTGGCAGGGCCAGGTCACGGAACAGCTCGATGGCCTTCGCCTCAAGCACCGCTCGGCTACCCAGGCCATGAATCAGCGCGCCTTCCACTACCTGGTCGATGAGTTTTTTCGCCGGGTTGAACGCCGCTGCGGCGCTCTGGGCGATATAGGACACGCGGTTCCCGCGCAACTTCTGCAACTGGCTCTCGCTCAACGCCAGCATGTCGTCCTCGCCGATTTGCACCACGCCGCCCGCCAGCCGACAACCGCGTCGGGCATAACCGAGCAATGCCAGGGCGATGGTGGTCTTGCCGGAACCGGACTCACCGATCAACGCCAATACTTCGCCTTTTTGCAGGGAGAAGCTGACCCCCTTGACGATGTCCACCTCCTCGCGCTCGCCGCAGGCGACCACGCGCAGGTCCTGTACCCGAATCAATTCGCTCATTTCAATGACCTCCCGTACGTCGGCTACGTCGCGACGACAACCGGTCGATGAACAGATTCACGCCGATGGTCAGGGTGCCGATGGCCAGGGCAGGAATCACGATGGCCGGCGCCCCCTGATTGAGGCCGCCGATGTTCTCGCGCACCAGCGAGCCAAGGTCGGCATCCGGCGGTTGCACGCCCAGCCCGAGGAAACTCATGCCACTGAGCAGCAGCACGATGAAACCAAAACGCAGGCCCAGGTCCGCCAGCACCGGATTGAGGATATTCGGCAGGATTTCCACGCAGGCGATATACAGTCGGCGCTCGCCCCGGGTACGGGCCACTTGCACGTACTCCAGCGCTTCGATATTCACCGCCATGCTGCGGGCGATGCGGAAGGCACCGGGGGTGTAGCTCAACACCGCCGTGCAGATCAGCAAGGTGACCGAGGAGCCGAAGGCCGAGACCATGATCAGCGCCAGCATCTTGCTCGGGATCGAAATGAACGCGTCCATCAGGCGGCTGATCAGCTCATCCAGCCACTTTGGCGACACCACCGACAACAGCGCCAGACTGGTTCCCAGGGTGCTCGACAGCACCGCGGCCACCAACGCCAGGCCGACGGTGAAACGCGCGCCGACAAGAACCCGGCTGAGCATGTCGCGGCCCAGGTAATCGGTGCCGAACGGGTACGTCGCGCTGAGGCTGTCGAAGACGTTGTCGGAGACCACTTCGCCCACCGGATGCGGCGCCAGCCACGGGCCGAAAATCGCCACCAGCAACCAGATCACACACATCGCGGCGCCGGCCAGGCCAAGCCAGGACTTTGCGTGGGCGTCTTTGCCCAACCCCAGCGCAGCGGCCGCCGTCGGCGATTTCACAATGAGGTTGTTCATTGGTTTCTCAGCCTCGGATTGGAAAGAATCGCGCACAGGTCGGCGATCAACACCAACGCCAGATACGCCGTACAGAACAACATGGTGCAGGCTTGAACCAGGGCCATGTCGCGGTTGGTCACGGCATCGACCATCAAGCTGGCAATGCCGGGATAGTTGAAGATCGTTTCGACGATCACCACCCCGCCCAACAGGTAGGACAAGCTCAGGGCGATGGCATTGGCAATGGGGCCGATGGCATTGGGCAAGGCATGCCGGAGCACGATACGGATATTGCTCACGCCCTTGAGCCGGGCCATTTCCACGTAAGGGCTGTCGAGCTGATCGATCACGGCTGCGCGGGTCATGCGTGACATTTGCGCGACAATCACGCAGCACAGCGTCACCACCGGCAATGCGTAGGTGCGCATGAATTGCCAGGGGGACGTGATGTCACTGGCATAGGACAGCGCCGATAACCAACCCAGGTTCACGGCGAATATCAGCACCGCCAAGGTGGCGACCAGAAACTCCGGCACGGCCACCATGGTCAAGGTGAAAAAACTCAGGAAGCTGTCGAGGCGCCCGCCTCGGCCCATGGCCGAGCCGATCCCCAGGGTCAACGCCACGGGCACCGACACCAGGGCCGTGGCAGCGGCGAGCATCAAGGTGTTGGGAACCCGGCCGGCCATCAGCTCGATTACCGGCGTGGCGTTGGACATCGACATCCCCAGGTCACCGCTGAGCAGGCTCGTCAGCCAATGCAGGTAACGCAACACACCGGGCTGGTCCAGGCCCATTTTCGCCCGCAGGGCCGCCACCTGTTCCGGCGTGGCGAACTGTCCCAGCGCCTGCTGCGCCGCGTCCCCCGGCAGCACCGCCGTGATGGCGAACACCACCATGGAGACAATCAACAAGGTCACGACCGCCGCCCCCAGACGGCGGCCGATCAACCACAGTGTGTTGCTATTCATCATCCGACCCTCGTGCAATGTGGCCCAAACCGACCTTCATCAGGCATCCAGCCAGATCTGCTCGGCAAACATGTAGCCCATGAAACCGCCCAGGGGATTGGCGCCGTAGCCCTTTACGCGCTGGTCGGCACCGTCGATGTTGCTGATGAACACCGGTACGCCGATACCTCCGTGCTCATGCACCAGCACCTGCATGTCGGCGTACATCTTGCCGCGCTTGGCCTCGTCGGTTTCACCGCGGGCCTGTATCAACAATTGGTCGAACTGCTCGTTTTTCCAGCCTGATTCGTTCCAGGGCGCACTCGACTGGAAGAACTGCGAGAACAGCATGTCGGCATTCGGTCGCGGATTGATGTTGCCAAAGCTCAGCGGGTGCTTGGCCCAATGGTTGGACCAGTAGCCATCGCTCGGCAGGCGGTTGACGTTGAGCTTGAGCCCGGCTTCCTTGGCGGACTGCTGCAGCAGCACCGCGATGTCCACCGAACCGGTCGCCGCGGGCGAGCACATCAGCGGCATGCTGATGCTTTCCATGCCGGCCTTCTTCAACAACGACCTGGCCTGTTCAGGATCGTAAGCCCGTTGCGGCAAATCGGCGTTGAAGAAGCGTGCTCCGGGCGCGATCGGATGGTCGTTGCCGACCCGCGCATAGCCACGGAAAATCGCCGACTTGATCTGTTCCCGGTCCAGCAACAGCTTCATCGCCTGGGTGAACTCCGGGCTTTTGCCGGGCATCTGGTCCTGACGGATGATCAGGTCAGTGTAGTTGCCCGACGGCGAGTCGATGACCCGATGCCGGGCGCTGTCCTTGATGCGGGTGGTCGAGCGTGGATTGACCTCGTTGACGATGTGCACGTCCCCTGACAGCAGGGCGTTGATCCGTGACGATTCGTCGGCAATACCGATGAATTCGATCTCGTCCAGGTACGGCAGGCCGGGTTTCCAGTAATTGCTGTTGCGCACGCCGACGGAGCGCACCCCGGGCTTGAACTCCTTGACCTTGAACGGACCGGTACCGATGCCCTGGCTGAAATCGCTGGTGCCTTCCGGAACGATCAACATATGCGAGACGGCAAGGACCGAGGGCAGTTCAGCGTTGGGGCCGCTCAACTGAATCTGCACTTCATGGGTGCCGATGGCTTTGACTTCGGCGAACTGCGACGCCAGCGGCAGGACCTTGGAGCCGGTGATCGGGTCCTTGTGACGCAACAGCGAGAACACCACGTCGGCGGCGGTCAATGCCTTGCCGTTATGGAAGGTCACTTCCTTGCGCAGGCTGATCACCCAGAGCGTGGCGTCCGTGGTCTCGATACGCTCGGCCAGTTCCAGTTGCGGCACCATGTGGCTGTCAAAACGCGTCAGCCCGTTGTAGAACATGTAGTGGCGTACGTAGTCGGTTGACGACGAACCTTTGGCCGGGTCCAGGGTGTCGGCGGTGGAACTGGTCGAGCCGGCGACGCGGATGCGCCCGCCAGGTTTGCCTTTGCCTGGGCTGGCGGCCTCCTCATCGGCAAACAGCTTGCCGGCGGCGCCGAACAGGCTGCCGGCGCCCGCCACGGCCACCCCGGCCAACCCGAGCATCTGCAATGCATTGCGGCGTGACATGCCGCGATTGAGCCCTTCGAAAACGCGCAGACTTTCCGTACCTGTTATCAGCTGGGTATCGATACTGTTTTTTTTGTCAGTCATGTCGGTTCTACCTTTCGCAAATGATAAGGCTCGATTGCTCGCGCTATACGCAATGTGATGAAACCTGAAGCGTCCCTCGCCACTCAGTGCAAATAGTCTTGAAGGCGGTAATACGCACCTACCAGCGGCAGGAACCAGGGCTTGCCAAAATGTCCGGGGATCGCCGGCCAGTCGAGTTCGCGCCAAGGGTTGGCCTCGACTTTCCCGGCCATGACGTCGGCCATGACCTGGCCCATGTGCACCGACATCTGCACGCCATGGCCGCTGTAGCCCATGGAGTGATAAATGCCGGCGTGCTGGCCGGCCCGGGGCAGCCGATCGGAGGTCATGTCGACCAATCCGCCCCAGCAATAGTCGACCTTGACGTGGGCCAGCTGCGGAAACATCTGCACCATCGCCGCGTGCAGGACTTTGCCGCTCTTAGCATCGGACACACTGTCGGACATGGCGAACCGCGCCCGCCCGCCAAACAGCAAGCGGTTGTCCGGGGTGATCCGAAAGTAGTTGCCGATCATCCGGCTGGTGACATAGGAGCGGTGTGCCGGCAGCAAACTGTCGATCAGGGCCTGCGGCAACACCTCGGTGGCGATCACAAAACTGCCCACCGGCACGATCCGCCGCCGATACCAACCCAACCCACCCTGCTGGCAGGTTCCCGTGGCCAGCAGGATTTGCGTGGCCTTTAGCGAACCCTTGGTGGTATTGAGCCGATAACCACCGGCGCTGGTTTTCCAGTCCGTTACCGATACGCCCTGGAAAATCAGCGCACCGTGACGGGCCGCGGCTTCGGCCAACCCTACTCCGAAGCGCCCGACGTGCATCTGCACGCCGTTACGCTGCAGCAAGCCGCCATGGAACTGGGCCGAGTTCACTTCAGCCCGGGTTTCTTGCGCAGACAGCAACTCGACCTCGGCATCGACCTCGCGCCGAATCAACTCGCAAGTACGGGCCAACCCCTCGTAGTGCAGGGGTTTGGCCGCCAGCTTGAGCTTGCCATTGCGCTTGAAGTCGCAGGCAATCTGCTCTTGCTCCACCAGCGAGACGACACTCTGCACGGCGCTTTCATAGGCTTGGTAATAGGCGCGCGCCTTGTCAGCGCCGAGGCTGGCACTCAATGACGCGTAGTCCTGGGCTACGCCGGTATTGCACTGGCCGCCATTGCGCCCCGAAGCCTCGCCAATGACCCGCCCGCCTTCCAGCACCACTACATTGGCGCCCTTCAAGGCCAGGGACCGGGCGGCGGCCAGGCCAGTGAAACCGCCACCGACGATGGCCACATCGACCTGCCCGGGCAACGCACCGAGCTGGGCACCGGTAAATGCCGGTGCGGTATCGAGCCAATAAGACTCACTGCCCATGTCTAACCCCTTATGCCTTGAAGCGTGCAATGAAACTCAGAGACCGACCAGACCGGCCAACCCGCCGATGTCCGGGATCTGGTGGTAACCAAAGGCCGCGTTCGCCGGGTGCTCATGACCCCGGGCCACGAAGGCTTTGTGCTTGATCTTCATGTCATGGGCCGACATCAGGTCGTAGCGGAAGCTCGAAGACACATGCAGGACATCCTCCGGCCCGCAGCCGAGGTTATCGAGCATGTACTCGAAGGCCGCCAGACGTGGCTTGTAGGCTTGGGCCTGTTGAGCCGTGAAGACTTTATGAAAAGGTGCGCCGAGCTTGTCGACGTTGGACATGATCTGCTCGTCCATCGCATTGGAGAAAATCACCAGGGGAATCTTGTCGGCGATTTTCGACAGGCCTGCCGGTACGTCGGCATGCGGGCCCCAGGTCGGTACGGCGTCGTAATAGAGCTGGCCTTCGCCTTTGTATTCGACACCCCAACGCTTGCAGACCCGGGCCAGGGCAGTCTTGAGAATTTCATCATAGGGCCGCCAGTCGCCCATCACCTGGTCCAGCCGGTAGGCCGAGAAATCCTTGACGAACTGATCCATCTGCTCGGCTGGGACCCGATCGGCGAACAGCTCGCGCGTCATGGTCCCCATCTGAAAGTTGGTCAACGTGCCATAGCAGTCAAAGGTAATGAACTTGGGGCGAAGGAAGCTCATGAGTGCGGTCCTGAGTGATGGTTGAGGTCATGAGGGGCAAGCGGTTGCTCGTTCTTGAAGCCTGGCTGCAACGCTGCATCACGGTTTTATTACAGCATCATGAGACCGCGCATAAACGGTTAAAAGTATAGGCCGCTTGGCACAAACCACCGTTTTTCGGGGCCCGCTCAGCAGACTGTGCGGGATGCGCCAAGCCCGGGCATCTGCACCTTTTTCAGGGTGTTCGCGGCCATTTATGGTGCGCAAAGAACCAGTCGAACCGCCGCCAGCGGCAGAATCCACCCCGCCAACGAGAACGGGCGCATTCCCTGAGGATGCGCCCGTTGCTTGTGTTGCCGGTGAGATTTGTACTGGCCTCAGAACTCCGCGACTTTGCCCCAGGCTGAAGACTGGAATCGATCCGGGTGATAGGGACGCGGGTCAACCAGGGGAGGCATGTCGCTGACAATGTCGGCGATCAAGTGGCCCGCGCCAGGGCCGATGCCGAAGCCATGGCCACTGAACCCTGCCGCCAGCACCAGGCCAGGCAGGCTCGCTATTTCGCCAATGCCCGGGACGCCATCAGGCGTGCTGTCCACATAACCTGCCCAGGCAGCGGTGACTGACGAGTTTTTCAGCATCGGGATCAGGTCGACCGCGCGCTTGTAAGTCAGCTCGACAACCGATGCATCGGCTGCAGGATCGAGGATGCGCATCCGCTCCATCGGGGTTGGCTGGTCCAACCGCCAGCGGCCCAGGCCTTCATGCCCCGACTGGAAGCCTTGCAGACCACCGGGCGCCAGCTTGCGCCAGCGGCGCTGGAACATCGGCAGGAACTGCGGAGCGAACCGCAACAGCTGCGGGGTCGGGTCAACGCGCCCTCTGCCACTGATGGCCAGCGTGAAACCGCCATCAGAGCGACGGGTCATGGAGACCTCATCCGTGTGGAGTGCGTCCGGTATCTCTTCGGCGCCCTTGGAGACCGACAGTATCGTCTGGCGAATGGACGCCTGGGGAAACCGGATGCCGTACTGACGGCAGAACGAGGACGCCCATGCGCCACCGGCCAGCACCGCGAGTTTGGTTCGAATGGTGCCCTTTTCGGTAACGACCGCGGACAACCGCCCGCCTTCAGTCTCGATCCCACGCGCGGCGCAGCCCTGATGCACCGTGCCGCCCAGCTTGATGATCGCCCGCGCAACCGCCGGAGCGGCACGGGACGGGTCCGCCGTACCGTCGGTCGGCGAGAAGACCCCGCCTTTCCAGGACTTGCCGGTCACCCGACCATGTTCTGCTGCCTGTTCCGCCGTCAGCATGTGCGTTGTGACATTGACGGTACGGGCAAACTCACCCCACTTTGCCCAACCCGCCAGCTCTTTCTCGTTGTTGCTCAGATAGAGCAAGCCACACCTTCTGAATCCGGTGTCCTCGCCGGTCTCCGCGGCGAACTGTTCCCAAAGTTCGAGGCTCTTGGTCGACAGCGGCAGCTCACGAGCGTCCCGATTCTGCTGACGGCACCAACCCCAGTTTCGACTCGACTGCTCCGCCCCCACGCGCCCCTTCTCCACCAGCGCAACCTTCAGGCCGCGCTTGGCCAGGTAATAGGCCGTGAAGGTTCCGATAATGCCGCCGCCGATCACGACAACGTCAGCGTGCGTCGGCAGTTCAGAATTCGTCTCTACGGAAGTCAACGGTGCAGGCATTTTGGGATGTCCATTGAAGGGCGGTGAGCGGTGGCGTTATTACAACACCATGAAACCGTGCATAAACGGCTAAAAGTATAGGCCGCCTGGTACAAAGCACCGTTTTGCGCGACCTGTTCAGCAGACTTTGCGGGACGCTCCGAACCCGGGCGTTGCGGTCGGAAGCGTCAGAGCCTGACAGGCCATGGTTAATGGGAAGTTAGCCTGGCAGATACGGCAGATTCTCCTTTGGGCCCTTGAACAACGGCATATTTTGTCCGGGCCGCTTTGTTAGCTTATTGAGCAGACTCGACATGCCGCTCTAAAGGAACGCCTTGGATGACTACTCAATCTTCGAATCGCTACAGTGTTGATCCGCAATCGGCTCAGCGGTTTTATATCAACGGCGGTTGGTCTGCGCCGGCCAGCCCGGCCAGCCTGCCGGTGGTCAACCCGGCGACCGAAGAAGTGGTCGCCCAGGTTGCCAGCGGTTCTGCCGAGGATATCGATCGGGCGGTAGCAGCGGCGCGTGCCGCGTTTGCCGGTTGGTCTGCCACCTCCACGGCTTCGCGCGCGCTACTGCTGGGCAAGATCCATGAGCTTATCCTTGAGCGAAAAGAAGCGTTTGCCCAGGCGATCTCCCTGGAAATGGGCTCGGCCATCGCTGCTGCTCGGGCAATGCAGGTACCCCTGGCGGCCGAACACGTTCGGGTCGCGCGCGATCTGCTGTCCACTTATTGCTTCCAGACGCTCGAGGGCACGACGGCGATCCGGCGCGAACCCATAGGCGTCTGCGGTCTGATCACGCCCTGGAACTGGCCGCTTTACCAGATCACTGCAAAAGTCGCCCCGGCGCTGGCGGCCGGATGCACGGTGGTGCTCAAGCCCAGTGAGCTGTCACCGCTGAGCGCCCTGCTGTTTGCACAGGTGGTGCATGACGCGGGCCTGCCACCGGGGGTCTTCAACCTGGTGAACGGCAGCGGCCATGTGGTCGGCGCCGCGATGGCCGCACACGCTGATATCGACATGATTTCGATCACCGGCTCAAACCGCGCGGGCACGCTGGTGGCACAGGCGGCCGCCCCGACGGCGAAGCGGGTCGGCCAGGAACTGGGCGGCAAATCGCCGAATATATTGCTTCCCGATGCGGACTTTGCCAAAGCCGTCCCGGCCGGCGTGCTGGCGGCGCTGCGCAACGTCGGACAATCATGCAGCGCCCCGACCCGCATGATTGTTCCCAAGGACCGACTGGCTGAAGTCGAAGCGCTGGCGGCCGCAACCGCCAACGCGATCATCGTTGGTGATCCGCAATCGCCGGAAACGGTACTCGGCCCGATTGCCAATCAAGCCCAGTTCAATCGCGTGCAGGCGATGATCGAGACCGGCCTGCACGAAGGCGCAAAGCTGCTTTGCGGCGGCCCCGGACGCGTGCCCGGTTTTGAAAAGGGTTACTACACCCGCCCGACAGTGTTCTCCGAGGTGGATAACGCCATGCGCATCGCTCAGGAGGAAATCTTCGGGCCGGTGTTGTGCATCATTGTCTATGAAACGATCGACGAGGCGGTGGCTATTGCGAACGATACGGTCTACGGGCTGGGCGCCCACGTCCAGTCACAAGACCTTGACCTGGCGCGCGCGGTGGCTTCTCGGATCCGCGCCGGGCAAGTGCTCCTGAATTACCCCGCCTGGAATCCCATGGCGCCGTTCGGTGGTTACAAGCGATCGGGCAACGGGCGTGAGTACGGCGTCTTCGGGCTTGAGGAATACCTGGAAACCAAGGCGATCATCGGGTTCGGCTGATTGCCCTATGCCGTCGCCCGAATGGTTTCAGTACGACAGTTTATTCAAGAAAAAAAGACCCCGTGGCGAGGGAGCTTGCTCCCGCTGGGTCGCGAAGCGGCCCCAAAACCTGCCGAATGCGGAATATCGGAGTCACCTTGACCACCGATTCACGACTGCTGCGCAGCCGAGCGGGAGCAAGCTCCCTCGCCACGGGTTTGTCGATTGCCTCACAGGCGGCGGAGTGAACCTGACTCAACCCGCCTGTTCCGCCTCCAACCGCTTGAGCAACGCCTTGGCAGCCGCTTCGGATGAGGCGGGATTCTGCCCGGTGATCAGATGCCCGTCCTCGACCACATGGCTGCCCCAGTCCGCCCCTTTGGAATACTCGCCGCCCTTGGCCTTGAGCATGTCCTCCACCAGGAACGGGACCACTTGGGTCAGCCCCACCGCCTCTTCTTCGGAATTGGTGAAACCGGTGACTTTTTTACCCTTGACCACGGGCTGGCCGTCCGGGGCGTTGACGTTCTTGAATACTCCGGGCGCGTGGCAGACGGCCGCGATGGGTTTATTCGCTGCGTAAAACGCTTCGATGAGGGTCTTGGAGTCGGTGTCTTCGGCGAGATCCCAAAGGGGGCCATGACCGCCGGGATAAAACACCCCATCGAAGTCATAGGGGTCGACCTCGCCCAGCGGCAAGGTGTTGGCCAACGCCGCTTGGGCCTGGGTGTCGGCGCCAAAGCGGCGGGTTGCATCAGTCTGGGCGTCCTCTTCATCGCTCTTGGGGTCCAGCGGTGGTTGCCCGCCCTTCGGCGACGCAAGCGTGACCGTGGCCTCGGCATCGACGAACACGTAATAGGGAGCGGCGAATTCTTCCAGCCAGAAGCCGGTTTTCTTGCCGGTGTCGCCCAACTGATCGTGAGATGTAAGGACCATTAGAATCTTCATGTGAACCTATCCTCCGCGCGGTGAATGGGCGACGTGCGTGCGCCCTGTACTAGTGTCAGAGGCTGCGTTGGGGGAGACGTTCAAGCGGGTGTAGGGAACGCCATGATTTCGTCATGCCCCATTTCCGCCCTCGGCGCAGGCCAAGCCACTACCAAAGCGCAACATCGTAGGTCAGGTAGAGACGATTACTGTCACGGCCCCTGGCAAAATCCGAGCGATAGACATAGCTGCGCAGTTTCACACCCAGTCCCTTGAAAGTGCCCTGCTGCACGACATAGGCCACTTCTGCATCACGCTCCCATTCCTTCACCGCGCTGTTGGACTTGCCATCGTCACCACTGAGATAACGACTGGAAAACGTCAGGCCGGGAATGCCAAGGCGCGCGAAGTCGTAGCCGTAACCGAGCATCCAGGTCTTCTCGTCTTCCTCGATGAATTTACCGATCCCGGCATTGCTGAAGGAATAGACCGTCGCCCCGCTGATATAAGGCAAACCCCCTTGCCCGCTGAGTTTCTGGTAGCCGGCGCTGAAGGTGTGGCCCACGACGGCATAGGACAGCAGCCCGCTGAGCATGTCGTTATCGATGTTCCCGCCGTGGGCCGAGCCGGCATCGGCGCTGTTGAAATAGCGCAGATCGCTGGTGAGAACCCCGGGGCCAAGCGGCAGGTCGTGCTGGATGCCAGCGAAATTCTGTCGATAGAAGTTCTCCAGCTCGCCATAGAAGTAGCTCAGGCGCAGGGTCTTGCCCAACTGGTAGTCGGCGCCCGCGTAGCTGAAGTCGCCTGACTGATCGCCACCATAACCGTCGGGCACGATCGGCATGCTGTCGCTTGAATCGCGCAGTTTGAAACGCTGCAGATGCCCGCCAGTCAGGCTGAGATTGGCGATGTCGCTGCTGTTGATCTGGGTCCCCTGGTAGGTCTGCGGCAACAGGCGCGCGTCGTTGTAGATCAGCACCGGGTTCTTCGGCAACAGGGTGCCGTGCTTGAGGATGGTCTTGGCCACCCGGGCCTTGGCGGTCATGCCGGCGCTGGCAAACTCGTCGGCGGCGCGCCCGTCGTCATGCACCGGTAGCAGGCCCGTGCCGCTGCGCCCGCGCCCGGAATCAAGCTTGACCCCCAGCAGGCCCAGGGCATCGACGCCGAAACCGACGGTACCCGGGGTATACCCTGACTGGTAATCCAACAGGAAACCCTGGGCCCATTCGGTTCGCTCGCTCTTGGCGGTCCTCGCGGCCCGCGCGCTCATGCCATGTTCGTCGCGAAAGTTTTCGTTGAAGTAGACGTTGCGCAGTTGCAACTTCAACTTGCTGTCGTCGATGAACCCTTCGGCGCTGGCCGTGGACAGCGGCAACAGGCCGAGGATCGGAAACCAGGCCGCTCGGGTCAGGTAATTGCTCATGTCGGATTTCTCATTGTTGTTATTTCGCGCGCAGGCCAGCGCACTCCCCGTGTGAGGAGCGTCAGGCAAGCAACAAGGTTGTCGGGTGATTCAGGAGAACAGCGTCAGCGCCCCGGTCAGCAGGGCCAACGCGGTAATCACCAGGGAGGTGAGCACCGCCCATTTGAGGGTGGCTTTCTGGAAGTCGCCGAGGTCGCGGTCAACCATGCCCACCAGCAACAGGGTCGAGGCCACCAGCGGACTCATCAGGTGCACCGGCTGGCCGAGAATCGACGCCCGGGCGATTTCCACCGGATGAATGCCGTAGGCGGCAGCGGCGTTCGCCAGGATCGGCACCACACCGAAGTAGTAGGCATCATTGGACAGCACGAAGGTCAGCGGCATGCTGGTAATCGCCACCACCAGCGGGAACAGATGGCCCCAGGATGGCGGGATCCAGTCGACCAGGGTCTGCGCCAGGGCATCGACCATTTTGGTCCCGGAGAAGATCCCGGCAAAAATGCCCGCCGCGAACACCAGCAAGACCACGGTCATGGCGTTGCCCGAATGAGCGAGGATGCGCTCCTTCTGGATATCCAGCTGCGGATAGTTGATCACCAGCGCCAGGACAAAACCGATCAGGAACAGGATCGCCGAATGCATGAGCCCCATCACCAGCGCGACCATGACCGCAATCACCAACAGCAGGTTGACGTAGGCCAGCTTCGGACGCTTGTACGGCGTGTCTTCAAGAATCGCCTTGATGTAGCAGTCGCCGCCACCGCTTTGCAGCTGGATATTGCCAATGCGCTTGCGCTCGGCGCGGCCTAGCAGGAACGCGGTGAACACCACCCAGGCGGCACCGCCGATCATGGTCGGCAGCAGCGGCACGAAATACTCGCCGGCATCCAGGCCCAACGCCGCAATGGCGCGGGTCGCCGGGCCGCCCCAGGGTGTCATGCCGCTCATGATGCTCAGCGACAGCATCGAGACGGTCGCCAGGATCATCGGATTCATGCCGATGCGCTTGTACAGCGGCAGCATCGCGGCGCAGGTGATCATGTAGGTCGTCGTGCCGTCACCGTCCAGGGCCACCAGCAATGACAACAGTGCGGTGCCCACGGCGATCTTCATCGGGTCGCCATTGACGCGTTTGAGAATCTTGCGGATCAGCGGGTCGAACAGGCCGGCGTCGATCATCAGGCCGAAAAACAGAATCGCGAACAGCAGCAGCGCCGCCGACGGCGCGACCATCTTCAGGCCGTCCAGCATCATCTTGCCGGTGGTTCCGCCAAACCCGCCCAGTATCGCGAAGACGATCGGCACGATTGTCAGGGCGACGATCGGCGACAGCCGTTTGGTCATTATCAGGAAGGTAAAGACCACCACCATGGCCAAGCCAAGTAAAGCGAGCATATGTCAGATCTCTTGTTGTTATTGAGTCGCTGATGCAATGACAAAAAACGGCCTGGGCTATCCGGCCAGGCGCCGGGAAACCGTGGCGTAGACGAAACCCGAGAAGAGCCGGCGGGCGGTGCGGACCACCGACGCACGGATGGTCTCACCCTTTTCGCCGGTGTAGGACAACACCACATCAATGCCGCCGCTGGGGTGCTCGATGCGCACCCGCTGCAAGCGCGGCTCGCTGGCGCCGCCAAGCAGGTTGGCGGCGACGCTGCCGTCGGTCACGCACGCCGTCGCCAGGCCGATCGAGCCGGTAATCGCCAGCGCGCGGTGGCAGTTGTGCGGCATGAAGTAGCGCACCTGAATCGTCCCGCCGCTCTTGGCCGCGGACACCAGCACCGGCTTGGGAATGACCTTGTCGCTGACATCGCCCAGGCCCATCGCGAGCCCGGCTTTCAGTCGCAACGACTCCAGGCGTTGCAGGAAGGCCTTGTCGGCGTCCAGTTCGGCCGGACTCTCGTCGCCACGCTTGCCCAGTTGGCTGGCCTCGATGATCAACATCGGCATGGCCATGTCGATACAAGTCACCGGGACGCCGTCGATCAGGTCGAGGGGTTGCCCGGTCGGGAAGAGTTTGCCGGTCTTGCTGCCCGCGGCGTCGAGGAAGGTCAGTTGCACTGGCGCCGCCGTGCCGGGCACGCCATCGATGGCGGTGTCGCCCTCGTAGCTGACCTTGCCTTGCGGAGTCTGCACTTCGGCGTTGACGAAGGTGCCGGTGTTGAGGTTGCGGATACGCACCCGGGTCAGCTCGCCTGTCGCCTTGACCAGGCCCTGCTCGATGGCGAACGGGCCGACGGCGCAGAGCATGTTGCCGCAGTTGGGTGCGGTATCGACCCGCCGCTGGGACACCATGACCTGCACGAACAGGTAATCCACATCGGCCTCCGGATGCAGTGAAGGACTGACGATCGCCACTTTGCTGGTTTGCGGGCTGCCACCGCCGATGCCATCGATTTCCAGCTCGTGACCGGAACCCATCAGGTTGAGCAGCAACTCGTCTCGTTCGGCGATCACCGCAGGCAAATCCCAGGCGAGAAAAATCGGACCTTTGGACGTGCCGCCACGCATGAGTACACAAGGAATTCGTTGCATGACCACTAACTCTTGTTGATCAATCTGGATAATTGATGTTCTGGACACAAGAGTGGCAGGGTTTAAAAAGTGATTCCAATGCAAAGATCGGAGCCATTATTGCGTTACACAAAAGAATTAATCTACGATCCGGGGCGTGTTCACAGCCCCTCCCCAGTGAGATAAAAAATGGAATATGAACTCCAGGACATCCGATCTTTCGTGAAAATCGCCGAACTGGGGAGTTTTCATGAAGCTGCCGATGCGCTGCATCTGTCCCAGCCAGCCCTGAGCCGGCGCATGAAAAAACTTGAGGAAGGCCTGGGAACGGCCCTGCTTGATCGCACCACGCGCAAAGTCAGCCTGACCAGCGTCGGGCGGGATTTCCTGCCCAAGGCGCGACGCCTGCTGGATGATTTCGACGACTCGATCCTCAACATCCGCGAGCTGGCGGAACGGCAGATCGGCCGAGTGACCCTGGCCTGCATCCCGACGGCGGCGTTCTACTTCCTGCCCTCGGTGATCCGGCTCTACAATGAGCGCTACCCGAAAATCCGCATCCGCCTGCTGGACCTCAGCGCAAACGAAGGACTGGAGGCGGTACTGCGCGGCGAAGCCGATTTCGGCATCAACATGATGAGCGGCCAGCACCCGGACATCGAATTCGTGCCGCTGGTCAACGAACCCTTTGTATTGGCTTGCCGGCGCGACCATGAACTGGCAGGACGCAGCGCCGTGACCTGGTCGGAACTCAGCGACTATCGGTTGATCGGCGTCGGGCGCCTGAGTGGCAACCGCATGCTGCTCGATCACGCGCTGTCTGGCCTGAGCTGGCGCCCGCAGTGGTTCTACGAAGTGCAACATCTCTCCACGTCACTGGGCCTGGTCGAGGCCGGCCTCGGGGTGTCGGCGATGCCCAGCCTGGCAATGCCTGCCGGGGACCATCCGACACTGGTCAGCGTGCCGCTGATCGAGCCGGTGGTGAACCGGTCACTGGGCCTGGTTTATCGACGAGGGGCTTCGCTGTCGCCTGCCGCAGAAAAATTTGTCTCGATCCTGCTGGAGCAGTGGCCGCAGTAGAGCGCTCTTTGCCCCGCTAAATCGATGCCATACTGGCTGACCACCATCCTTGGAAGACTGCCATGCCAAACGCAATCGGACTTAACCCAGTGGCGCTCGTCAGTGGCGTTGGCAGCGAGACGGGCATCGGCATGGCGATCGCCCGCAGGCTCGGTGCCGCCGGCGCCAGGCTGATCGTTACCGCCAGCAGCGCGCGCATCGAAGCGCGCATCGAGGAACTGCGCGCCGAAGGGTTTGAAGTCGCAGGGCAGCCCCTCGACCTCACCGATGAAAACCAGGTACGCGAGTTCGGGTCGTGGGCAGAGTCCGTCTGGGGCCGGATCGACATCCTCGTGAACAACGCCGGCATGGCCATGCAGGGCAGCCCGGAGTCTTTCTCCGAGGTGGCAACCATGGACCTGGCGCTGTGGAACCTGTCGCTGGCGCGAAATGTGACCACGGCTTTCCTGCTGACCCGCGCCGTCCTGCCCGGCATGCAGTCGCGCAATTACGGACGCATCGTCAATATCAGTTCCACCACCGGCACGCGGTGCAGCAATCCTGGCGAGGCGGCCTACAGCGCCGCGAAGGCCGCCATGGTGGGCATGAGCATGGGCCTGGCGCTGGAGGTGGCCCGGCAGGGAATCACGGTGAACTGCGTCGCACCCGGCTGGATCGCCACCGGCTCGACCACCGCCGAGGAAGCCAATGCCGCGCGCTACACACCGATGCGCCGGGCCGGTCGCCCGGAGGAAGTCGCCGCACTGGTCGCCTTCCTCGCCTCTGCCGAGGCGAGCTACATCACCGGGGAAGTGATGGTGGTGGACGGCGGCAACTGCCTGGTCGAGAACAAGGCGCCGGACCGGTCACTGGACTGACCGCATGACCGGTCGGCGTCGTCATTTAGGCGCCAATAGCGCCTTTCGATCGGCCTTCTCTTGTTTCATCGCCGCGATCTCGCGCTCGCAGGCTTGCACGTCGAAGGAGTTGTCCCACTTGGCAATGGCGAGGGTGCCGATGCCATTGCCGATCAGGTTGGTCACGGCCCGTGCTTCATTGAGGAATCGGTCGATCCCGAGCAGCAACACCAACCCGACCAAGGGTATGGAATGAATCGTGGTAAGTGTCGCGGCGAGGGTCACGAAACCGGCACCGGCGACACCCGCCGAACCTTTTGATGTGAGCAGGAACACACCCAGCAGGATCATCTGGTCCATGAACGTCAGCGGCGTATTGGTGGCCTGGGCGATGAAGATCGCCGCCATCGTCAGGTAGATGCAGGTGCCATCGGCATTGAAGGTGTACCCGGTGGGCAAGACCATGCCCACGACTGATTTTTTGCAGCCGAGTTTTTCCAGCTTGACCATCATTCGCGGAAGCACCGCTTCGGTCGAGCAGGTCCCCAGCGTGATGAGGATCTCGTCCTTGAAATAACGAAGGAACTGCATCAGCGGCATCCCCGACCATCGGGCGACCGCGCCCAGCACGACGACGATGAAAATCAGCGTCGTGACATACAGAGCGACCAGCAACTGGCCCAGGGACAGCAAGGTGCCGATGCCGTATTTACCGATGGTGAATGCCATGCCGGCACCCGCGCCGATTGGCGCCAGGCGCATGACCATCGCGACTATCCTGAACAGCCCCTGCAGGAACAGATCGATGGTGTTGATCAGCGGCTTGCTGGTTTCGCCCATTTGCACCAGGGCGACGCCCATCAACACCGACAGCAGAATCACCTGGAGCATGACGCCATTGGAGAATGCGCCGACGAACGTCTGCGGGATGATATTAAGAAAGAACTCGATGGTGCCGCCCTGCTCACTCGCCGCCTGGCTGTACTTGCTGATGGAGCTGCCATCAAGGGAGTTGGCATTGATGTTCATCCCGACGCCAGGCTTCACGACGTTCACCACGACCAGGCCGACGACCAGCGCAATGGTCGAAAGGATCTCGAAGTAGATCAACGCCTTCACACCAATCCTTCCGACCTCCTTGATGCTGCCCATCTTGGCGATACCCACGACCACCGTGCCGAAGATGATCGGCGCCAACAGCATCTTGATGAGTTTGATAAAGCCATCGGCGAAGGGCTGGAGCTTGGCCCCGACATTCGGGATGAAGTAACCGATCGCTGCGCCGATCACGATGCCGATCAGTACCTGCACATACAGCTGGCTGTACCAGCGAGACTTGGAGATTTCCACGAGAGCACCTCATTTTATTTGTTGTGATGGGCATGTGGCAGGCGTCTGCGCGACGCCCGATGCCGCAGCCTCGTTGGAGGCCGCGGCGATGAGGACGATCAGCCCTCGCCCAGCTCGCGCATGACCGCGTACAGGGCGGACTTGGCTTCGAAACCGACGCCAGGAATATCCGGCAGGCCGACGTAGCTGTTTTCCACGCGGATGCCGTCAGCAAAACCGCCGAACGGCTGGAACACATCGGGGTACGATTCGTTGCCGCCCAGGTGCAGACCGGCAGCGATGTTCAGGGACATCTGATGGCCGCCGTGGGGCACCACGCGGCGCGAAGACCAACCCATCTCTTCCATGACTTTCAGGGTGCGCATGTACTCCACGAGCCCGTAGGACAGGGCGCAATCGAACTGCAGGTAATCGCGATCCGGGCGCATGCCGCCGTGCCGCAGCAGGTTGCGCGCGTCCTGGTGGGAGAACAGGTTCTCGCCGGTCGCCATCGGCAGTTCATAGTGATTGGCGAGCTCGGCCTGGAGCGCGTAGTCCAACGGATCGCCGACTTCCTCGTACCAGAAGAGGTTGTACTGCTTGATGGCTTCGGCGTACGCGATACCGGTCTCCAGATCGAAGCGGCCGTTGGCATCGACCGCCAGTCGCCGCCCGTCCCCGACCACTTCAAGCACCGCTTCGATGCGCCGGATATCTTCGTCCAGTGGCACCGCGCCGATCTTCATCTTGACCACGTCATAACCACGATCCAGATAACCCTGCATTTCTGCCTTGAGCTTGCTCTGGTCCTTGCCGGGATAGTAATAACCACCCGCCGCGTAGACCCAGACCTTGTCATCCGCCACGCCGCCGCGATAACGGTCGGCCAACAGGCGGTACAGCGGCTTGCCTTCGATCTTGGCGACAGCGTCCCACACGGCCATGTCGATGGTGCCGACGGCCACTGAACGCTCACCGTGGCCACCCGGTTTCTCGTTGGTCATCAGGGTTTTCCAGATGGCGAACGGATCCAGGTTGGCGTATTCCTTGTCGATCAGCGTTTCCGGGTCGGCCTCGGTGACTCGCGCCAGGAATCGATCACGCATCAGCGCGCCCTGGCCGTAGCGACCGTTGGAGTTGAAACCGTAACCGATCACCGGTTTGCCATCGCGAATCACATCGGTGACAACCGCCACGACCGAGCAGGTCATTTTCGAAAAATCGATATAGGCATTGGCAATCGGAGAGGCGATGGAAACAGTTTTTTCGCGGATGTCGACGATACGCATGAGGGGTTCCTCTTGTTGTGGTTGACCCCACGTTATGCTTTGCGACGAAACCCGCCCAATGCTATTAATGCCGCGCCCTATGCACAGGAGGCATTGCCCTTGGAACTCGTCTGGCTAGAAGATTTTTCAGCGCTTGCGGAGTACGGCAGCTTCGTTCGCGCCGCCGAAGCGCGCCACGTTACGCAGCCGGCTTTCAGTCGCAGGGTCCGTTCGCTGGAAAACTGGATGGGCGTGGATCTGTTTGTGCGCACGCCTCAAGGCGCGACGCTGACCGAGGCTGGAAGGCAGATTCTGCCTGGCGCCCAGGAGGCTGCGAGGCGCCTCTACAGGCTGCGCACCGAGGCCCAGGAAGTCGCCGGAGTGGCCGCCAAGACGCTGCAATTTGCAGCCACGCATTCGCTGTCGTTCACGTTTTTTCCGCGTTGGCTGAGAAGCGCCGAGAATGGCGCGCCGATAGATGCCGTGCGCCTGCACTCCGACAGCATGGCGGTGTGCGAACAGATGCTGATTCATGGCCAGGTGCAGTTCCTGCTCTGCCATCGGCACCCCGACGTACCGCCACTGTTGGCGCCTGATCAATTCAGCGGGAAAAAAGTCGGCGAGGACGTCCTCATACCCTTGGCGAGTGCCTCGGCCAATTTCGGTACCTCACCGGCGACGTTGCCCTACCTGGCCTACACCGAGGAATCGGGGCTCGGGCGTATCGTCGCTCACCGACTCCACGGCAAGGAGGAATACCTGCACCTCAAGCCGCTTTTCAGCAGCCATCTCGCCGCGGTGCTGATGTCCATGGCACTGGAAAGCAAGGGCGTCGCCTGGCTGCCCAAAAGCCTGACAGAACAGGAAATGGCTGACGGGCGCCTGGTCCGGGCCCTGGATGAAAGCTGGGATATTCCATTGGAGATTCATCTCACCCGCCCAACCGCGCCGATCAGCGCAGCGGCAGAGGAGTTCTGGAACAGGCTGAAGGGTCAGGGCGATTCAACTGCCCTGCTCTGCCACCTGTAAAACCCCACGAATCACCCCGGACTGCCATTCGAAATAAGGATTGTAAGTCAGCCGGGCGTGGATCTTCCCCGGCTCGCTGTACCCCCAGTCCGAATACCAGACCTCTTCCCCCGCTTCGCACCGGGCCACTTCGTCGGCGTTGCGGCTGTTGCGGCAGAACCGCAAGGTGCCCGAACGACCGTAGAGCGGGTTGGCTGGCGAGAAGAGGATGCCCATGTGGGAGAACTGGCTGATGCGTTCATCGGCGATGCGGTCGCTGCGCGTCAGGATGCGCTGTTGCTGCGCAGCGTCCCTGGCGCCGGTCGGCTGCGCCTGGCCATACCAGATCAACCGGCTCGCGGCATGGGTGAAGCGCCGTTGGAACAGCTCCCGCACGTAGCGCACGTCGACGACTGAATCCTGCTCGGTCAGCACGATAACCACCGGCCGATCGAAGTCTTGCTGCTCGATGAGCCGGCGAACCGCTACGCTGCTGCGGTAGAACTGGGCAAAGCCGTTGGTGGGGACATTGTGGTAGCGCACGGGCGACTGCTGCGGCCGGGAGTTGTCGGGCGCAAGGATCCAGGTCTTGAAATGCGCCAGCCAGGGCGTGGCCCAGTCGTAGGACTCGCTCGAGCGAAAGGCCGGGGAAAACAGCACCAGGCCCTTGATGTCCGGGTCCCTGGCGGCATAGGCCAGCGCCAGATTGGCACCGGTCGAGAAGCCGCCCAGGTAGACGTTCGCGAACTCCTTGTGCAGCAACGCAACCTGCTGCTCGACCAACTGTTGCCACTGTTCCAGTTGCACATCGATCAGGTCGGCCGGCTTGGTGCCATGCCCGGGCAGCAATGCGACGCGCACCACATAGCCTTGGGCGGCCAGATCCCGGGCGATATCGACGAAGGACCAGGGTGAATCCCCCAAGCCATGCAGCAAGAGAATGGCCTTGGTGGAAGGAACATCGGGGCGCACTTCATAAGGTGCGTTCCAGTCCAGCTCATCGGCGCGATTTTCGGTCTGGAACAGGCGCTTTTCCTCGATCCAGGCGCGGGATGCCTGGGCATACGCCTGGAAATTTTCAGCTTCGGTCATGGCATCGGCCGCGCTGGGTTGCCGCGCGCAGCCAGCCGCCATTGCAATGCATGCCAAGGTCGCGGCGACTCCCAGCATGAGCCGGCGCCAAGGCGACGGCACATTCCTGATCTTTGCTGACACTATCAATTGATCACTCCAGCAGCTTCGCTGCGAGAAACGTTACCGGTGCGTTTGTACAACCACTGCGCCCCATCGTCCACATAGGAAAACACCACGGGTATGACCAGCAGGCTCAACAGCGTTGACGTGACAAGCCCGCCAATCAGGACGATGGCCATCGGTGCGCGAAAGCTCGGGTCGGCCCCCAGACCCAGGGCGATTGGCATCATGCCTGCGCCCATCGCGATTGTCGTCATGACAATCGGCCGAGCGCGCTTGCCGCAGGCGTCGAGGATCGCTTCCTGGCGGCTCAGGCCGTCGCGTCGACGCGCGAGGATGATGTAGTCGACCAGCAGGATCGAATTTTTCGTCGCGATACCCATCAGCATGATCAGGCCGATCATCGAGGGCATGGACAATGTCGAGCCGGTCACGAACAGCGCCACGAAGGCCCCAGGCACCGAGAGCACCAGGGCGGCAAGGATCGTCAGCGGTTGCAGGAAATCCTTGAGCAACAGCACCAAGACCATGTAGATGCATAACACTCCGGTCAACATCGCCACGCCGAATCCGGAAGCCAGTTCGCCCATGGCCTCGGCATCGCCTACCGAGGTTCGCACCAGGCCTGGCGGCAGGTTCTGCAAGCCTGGCAAGGCCAGAACAGCCTGCTCGATGTCGCCCAGCGGTTGGCCGTTCGTCTCGATCTCGATGTTGACATTGCGCATCCGGTCGAACCGTTCGATTTGCGCCGGGCCACTGGTGATCTCCAGCGTCGCCACGTTTTCCAGCGCTACCGGACCACGCGCGCCGGGCACCGGCAGACGTTTCAGCGTCTCGAAGTCCGCGCGGGCGGTGTCGCTCAGCCGCACAACGATAGGCACCTGGCGGTCGCTGAAATTGAGCTTGGCAAGCTCCTGGTCGTAATCTCCCAGGGTGGCCACGCGGAGCGTGTCGGCAATCGCGCTCGCGGTCACGCCCAGGTCGGCGGCCCTGGCGAAGTCCGGCCGAACCACCAGTTCAGGGCGCATCAGGCTGGCGGTCGAGATCACCGCCCCCACGCCCGGCACGCTACGCAGCTCTCGTTCCACCTGCTGCGCATGCCGGGTGAGCAAGCTAGCGTCCTCACCCGCGAGCACCAGCACGTAGCTTTCCGACTCTCCCATACCGACCTTGATACGCGCGCCAGGCAACACGGCGAGCGCTTCGCGCAGTTGGTTTTCGAGCTGCTGCCGGGTCAGTCCGGGACGCTCGTTGCGGTGCGTCAGGTTAAGCGTCAGCACCGCCGTGCGGACATTCGCGACATCACTGCCGGCCGGTTCGATCAGGTCCGCGCCGGCGCTGCCATCCCCCACCGCGGTGTAGACCTTTTTGACCTGCTGATTTTGCGTGACTATCTGCCGCGCTTGCTCAGCCAACGCCAGCGTGTCGCCCAGTTTGCTGCCGGGCGCAAGCGTGAGGGTGACCTGGGTCTGCCAGTCTTCATCCGGCGGAATGAAGGTGCCCGGCAACACGGCCGCGAGCATCAGTCCCCCGGCGAAAAAAGCCACGGCGCCGAGTGTGGTCACCGCGCGATGGCGCAAGCACCAGCGCGCCCAGGACAGGTAGCGGTTTATCCACCCGGGCGCATCGTGGGCCGGCCTTTTCGGCGCGCGCATCAGGTAGGCCGCCATCATAGGCGTCAGCAAGCGGGCGACGACGAGGGAGAAAAACACTGCGGTTGCCGCCGTCCAGCCAAACTGGACGAAGAACTTGCCGACCGTACCGCTCATGAAAGCCGTGGGCAGGAACACCGCGATCAGCGTCAATGCCGTGGCGACCACCGCCAGGCCGATTTCATCGGAGGCATCCATGGCGGCTTGATAAGGTTTCTTGCCCATCTGCAAATGGCGCCCGATGTTCTCGACCTCGACGATGGCGTCGTCCACCAGCACGCCGATGACCAGCGACAGCGACAATAGCGTCACGGTGTTGAGGGTGAACCCCATCCAGTGCATCACGGCGAACGTCGGTATCGCCGACAGCGGCAACGCGACGGCGGAAACGAAGGTCGCGCGCCAATCCGGCAGAAACAGGAACACCACCAGCACCGCGAGCGCCGCGCCTTCATAAAGCAGGTGCATGGAGCCCTGGTAATTTTCGATCACTGGGTCGACGAAGTTGAAAGCCTGGGTGACGGTGATTTCGGGGTGACGGGTCTTGAGCAACTCCAGGGCGGCGCGTACGCCTTCATCCACCTCGATTTCGCCGGCCCCTCTGGCCCGGGTGATTTCAAAGCCGACCACTGGCTTACCGTCGAGGAACGCCGCCGAGCGGGGTTCGCCGACGGTATCGGAGACCGTGGCCAGCTGGTCGAGCCGGACACGCCGGCCGTCGCTCAAGGTCACGTCAAGCAAGACGATTTCCGCGGCCGACTGCACCGTGGCGAGGGTGCGCACCGTCTGCTCGGCGCCGCCGAGGTCCACACGTCCGCCCGATGCCTCTTGCTGGATCAGGCGCAGCTGGCGGGAGACGTCCAGGGCCGAGGTGTTCAGCGCCAGCAGACGCGCGGGATCAAGGTCGATGCGAATTTCCCGGGCCACCCCACCGACCCGAGTGACGGCCCCCACGCCAGGCACCGCCAGCAAGGCCTTGCTGACGTTGTTGTCGACAAACCAGGACAGCGCTTCGTCGTCCATCCGCTTGGCCGAAACCGTGTAGGTCAGGATCGGCGAACCGGCGAGTTCGATCTTGCGGACCACCGGGTCGCGCAAGTCGGCGGGCAAGTCGGCCCGGACCCGTGACACCGCATCACGCACGTCATCCAGCGCTTCCTGGGTGGGCTTGTCGAGGTGGAACTCGATCGAGATAGCGGCGTTGCCGTCGGTCAGGATGCTCTGGATATGCTTGACGCCCTGCACAGTTGCGAGCGAATCCTCGAGCTTGCGGGCCACGTCATTTTCCAGTTGCGCGGGCGAAGCCCCGGGCAGCTCGGCCGACACGCTGACCATGGGCAGATCAACGTCAGGGAAGTTCTGCACCTTCATCTTCCAGAAGCCCATCAAGCCGGCGAAGGTCAGCAGGATGAACAACAGGACCGAAGGCGTCGGATTGCGGATCGACCAGGACGACAAGTTGAGGCTCATTGCGCACTCCCAGGTGCTGGGTGGTTGTTCATTGGGTCGGTGCGCGCCTGGACAACCCGGACGAGGTCACCCTCGGCAAGAAAACCGCCTCCGGTTTCGACCACTGCGGCGCCAGCGTCGATACCCGCGGTTATCTCGATACGGTCGCCAACGCGGCGGCCGACCGTCACCTTGACCTGGCTCACCTTCAAGTGCGGTCCTACCTGCAGCACGTAATTAAAACCGTCACGCTGCAGCACGGCGCTTTGGGGCAGCGTCATCATCCGTTCGGCGGCCACTTCGAACTCGCCCCGGGCAAACATTCCGGCACGCGCCGCCGTGCCCGTGGGCAAATCGACATAGACCAGGCCGTTACGAGTCTGCAGGTCGACCGTCGGCGCAACCCTGCGCACCCGGCCCTCTATCGCCCCGCCATTGACCGGAGTTACCTGCGCGAGCTGGCCGGGGCTGAACTTGACAAGGTCGGGGGCCGCGACTTCGGCGCGCCATTCGAGCCGTCCGTTGCGAATCAAGCGAAACAGCTCCTGGCCAGCGGGCAGTACCGCGCCCACCGTGGCACTGCGCGCCGAAATCACCCCGTCGTCGGGGGCCAGGACCTGGGTCTGGGCCAGACGCAGGTGCTGGATACGCTCCAGCGCCCTGCCCGCCTCCAGTCGCGCCTGAGCCGTGCGTTCGGCCGTCAGCTGTTGGTGAACCTCCTGCTTCGATAGCGCCCCACTCGACTGCAATTGACGGGCGCGCTGCGCATTGGCTCGCGCCTCGGCAAGCGTCGCTTGCGCTTCGGCGGTGGCGGCGCGACGCTCGGCGAGTTCAGCGGCCATCGTCTCGGCGCTGAACGTGGCAAGTACCTGGCCACGCCGGACCACATCGCCGACGTTGACCATGACCTCGGCCAACCGCAGGCCATCGGCCTCGGTGCCGACGCTGGCTTCCTGCCAGGCGACAATGTTGCCGTTCGCCTGGATGCGGATCGGCAGCATGGACGATCGCAGTCGGGTAACGGCCACCGTCAGTGCCGGCCTGGCGGGCACGTCGACCTTGGCCTGGCGAGGGCCGGGCGAAACAGCGATCATCCCGACGGCGATGGCGCAGGCCATGGTCACGACAAACAGCACGACATGCCGTGTTTTTCTTTTCATAGGGTTCGTATTCCTGCGCAAGAAGCCGCGTTGCTTGAGGCGGCAACTATCCGCCAGGAAACCTTGCGCAAGTCTTACCGGCAAAAAGGCGCTTACCCGGGCCGAACCGTAAGTGTTCAGTAAGAAGAAGTTCTCAACGATAGGGACGCTTTCATCCCATTGATCCGGAGACTTCCATGCCCCTGTCCATTTCGAAAACTGCAATTGCGATCCGGTTGACCACCGCCGGCACGGCGCTCGTGCTGGGCGTGTGCGCGTCGATGGCGGCCAGTGCCGACCAGCCTGAAGGCTCCGCCTGGGGGCTTGGCGTGGGTGCGGTCAGCAGCCAACAGCCGTACGAAGGCATCGACCGTGACAGCGAGGTCCTGCCGCTGATCTATTTCGAGAATGAATACCTTCGTGTCTTCGGCCCCACCGCCGAAATCAAGCTGCCGGGCCTGGAGATCAGCGACACCCAGCAGCTCGATTTCAGCCTCGTCGGCGAATACGATTTCAGTGGCTACGATGACGACGACGCGCGAATCCTGGAGGGCATGAGCGATCGCAAGGGCGGATTCTGGGCGGGCGCCAAGGTCGAATGGCGCAATGACCTGGCCGATGTCAGCGCCGAGTGGCTGGGCGATGTTTCGGGCAACAGCAAGGGCCAGCGTTTCACCCTGGGCCTGGAGCGATCCTGGCGGATCGGCGAACACATCATGCTGACGCCACGGCTGGCGGCCATCTGGCAGGACGAAAAATACATCGATTACTACTTTGGCGTTCGGGAAAATGAAGCTCGCATCGATCGGGCGGCCTATGATGGCAAGTCCGGCATCAACACCGAATTTGGCGTACGTGGAAACTATATGTTCGATGACCATCACTCCGTGTTCCTGGACCTCAAGGCGACGAGCCTTGCCAATGAAATCAAGGACAGCCCGCTGGTCGACCAGTCCACCGAGAACAGCGTGCTGTTCGGCTACCTGTACCGTTTCTGATGAGCCGCATTCTGCTGGTCGAGGACCACGAACGCCTCGCGCAACTGGTGTGCAAAGGCCTGGCGAGCGCCGGCATCGCTGTCGATGTCATCAGCCGCATCGACGCGGCGTGGGCGGCAATCCAGCAAGTGCCTTACCAGGCGCTGGTGCTTGATCGCGGCCTGCCGGACGGCGATGGGCTGCTGTTGCTGGCGCGTTTGCGTAATGCCGGGCTGGGCCTGCCGTGCCTGGTCCTGACCGCGCGTGACGCGCTGCATGACCGGATCGAAGGCCTCGACGCTGGGGCGGATGACTACCTGCCCAAACCGTTCGCCATGGACGAAATGGTCGCGCGCGTGCGAGCCCTGCTGCGTCGCCCCGCAGAGCGGCGGTCGTTGGCGCCTTCCCATGGCGACCTCAGTGTGCAGCCCGACACAGGCCTCATGTGCAGCGTCGAAGGTAGCATTCCGCTAGCGCCGGCGGAGATGCAGATCATGTTGTTGCTGCTGCGCAAACCAGGCGAAATCGTCCGGCGCAGCGCCATCGAGGCGGCGGCATGGGGCCTGAGTGAAGCCGTGACGCCGAACGCCCTGGACGTGGCCCTGCATCGGATTCGCCGCAAGCTGCTGGCGATCGGTTCCCACCAACGGATAGTCAACCTCAGAGGCCTGGGTTATGCCCTTCGGCAAGACGATCTGGCGCAATAGCATCAGCTTCAAGGTACTGGTCGCCTACGTCGCGGGCGTGGGCTTGAGCATCCTGCTGATTGCACTGGGCGCGTTCGCGCTCATCACGTCCAAGAGCGATATCCTGCTGACCACCGACGTCGCCGAGCGCACCCATGAGCTGGCCGGCAAGCTGCAGTTCGACGCGGCGGGCCGACCCACCGGGTTCGACAACAGCGAGGGCGATCGCGTCTGGACCTTCAACAGCCTGGGCGAGGAAATCGGCTATCGGGTGCTGGATTCAGAGGCAAACGTCCTCCTGGCTTCCACTGACGAGGCATTCTGGGCTTCGGCCGCAACGGTTCGCCCCGCGGAACAGGGGCGCTTCAAGTTCGAGCGCAAAGGCATCACCATGTACGCCGCGACCGCTCCGGTGGAGCAGGTCGACCACACCTTGTACCTGCAATTCGCCGTCAGCGAACGCCTGATGGACCTGCTGCACAAGGGCTTTGCCTGGCCTTTCATGGGCGCCGGGATCGTCCTGTTCAGCCTGGTGCTGCTCTTCGTCTTTGGCACCTGCGCCTATTTCACGCTGGGCTACACGCTCAAACCGCTACGCGAGGTCTCGGAGTCGGCGGCGGCCATCTCCCCTCGCTCCCTGCACTCACGGCTGGATGTCAAAACCGTGCCGTCCGAGGTAGCGCCGCTGGTGACCAGCTTCAACAGCGCGCTTGAGCGCCTGGAACACGGCTACCGGGTCCAGCAGGAATTTCTCGCAACCGCCGCGCACGAACTGAAGACGCCGCTGGCGCTGATCCGCGCACAGCTCGAACTGATGGCGCCAGACAAGGGCCGCGACTCGCTGCTCAACGATGCCGAGCACATGACGCGGCAGGTCCAGCAACTGTTGCTGCTGGCCGAGACCAGCGAGGCGCATAACTACAGCTTCGCCGCCGTGGATGTCATGGAGGTTGCGCGGCAAGCGGCAGGTTATCTGCAACGCATGGCCGACGCGGCCGATGTGCGCCTCGTCCTGACTGGCCCGACGGCTGTGGCAGAGCCTTGGCAGGCCGACCGCAGCGCCCTGTTTACCCTGCTGAAAAACCTCCTGGAAAATGCCATCCAGCATGCGCCTCGTGGTACCCAGGTGTTGCTGGAGCTCGGCGCCGATACGCTGGCTGTGCGCGATTGGGGTCCGGGCGTGACGCAGGAGCAAATGGTGCAGATATTCACCCGTTTCTGGCGCGGGGCTCATCGCCGCGATCATGGCGCCGGGCTGGGCCTGACGATCTGCCAGGAGATTGCCCGAGCGCACGGGTGGAGCTTGATTGCACAAAGAGCGGAGCCCGGGTTGTCGTTTTGTTTGTCTCGCTGAACCGTGAAATCTGCGTCTGTCGAGGATCCAGTGTGGGAGCGAGCTTGCTCGCGAAGGCGGTGTATCAGTCGAGGCAAATGTTGAATCTACTGGCCCCTTCGCGAGCAAGCTCGCTCCCACAAGGATCCATGTGAACCCTGAAACCTGCGCCTGCCGAGGATCCAGTGTGGGAGCGAGCTTGCTCGCGAAGGCGGTGTATCAGTCGAGGAAAATGTTGAATCTACTGCCCCCTTCGCGAGCAGGCTCGCTCCCACAAGGATCCATGTGAACCCTGAGATCTGCGGCTATCGGGGATCCAATGTGGGAGCGAGCTTGCTCGCGATGGCGGTGTGTCTGCCGATGAAGAGGCTGAATGGACGGGCCCCTTCGCGAGCAAGCTCGCTCCCACAGGGATCCATGTGAACCCTGAAATCTGCGGCTGTGGAATGCCGGGATAGCCGCCGATCAATAATCCCAGGAGCCCGCCACCCAACGAAACGCGTCCCCGTCCACCGCCACGCGTCCCACGGAGGGAAACGACAGGTGGGTGGCGACGAACCATTCGCCGCTCGCGGCGGCCTCTTGCAGCAAACGTACGCGAACGCGTACGGCTTCTTCCGGGTCGTGCTCGAAGCCGTTTTGCCAGTCGGGATGGTCGAAGGCCACCGGAAACAGGGCATCGCCGGCAAACGTCAGCTTTTCGTTGCCGGATGTCACGTAAACCACGCTGTGCCCCGGAGTGTGGCCGCCGGTGCGCTTGACCACGACGCCCGGCGCGACTTCGTGCTCCTGTTCAAAGGTCTGCAGTCTGTCGCGGTAGACGTCCATGAACCGCCGGGCCGTTGTCCGCAGCACGTCCGGGACCGGCGCGGGCATGTCGGTGCGCGAGAAATCCGGCGCCGCCCAGAACGCGACTTCGGTCGCGCAGACGTGGATCCGCACGTCGGGACTCAAGCGGTTTTTCACATCCTCGACAAGCAGTCCGCCGATGTGATCCATGTGCATGTGGGTGATCACCACATCGGTGATGGACGACAGCTCGATCCCGGCAGCCTCCAATCGACGGGGGAACTGCCCGGCACGCGGGAAACCGGGGAACTGCCCGCCCAGTCCGGCATCGACCAGCAACGTCTGCTCGCCGCTGCGCACCACCAGCACATTCAACGCCCAATCGAACGCATCCGGGCCGAGGTACATATCCTTGAACCAGGCGGCACGGGCGGCCGGGTCGGCATTGGTCGACATGGTCGAGGTCGGCAGCGGCAGCACGCCATCGCTGACCACCAGCACATCGATGTCGCCGACCTTGAGCGCATAGCGCGAAGGCACCAGCTCCTCGGTGGCTGACTGACTCGGGTTTTTCGGGTCTTTCTGCGCAGTCTGTTGCAGAACCATAGTCATGCTCGCTCTCCTGTTTTCGATGAGGCGATCGCGCTGTTCAATACGAAACAGCTGATCACCTGGAGAACGAGTGTGCATCGCGGCGCAGCGCGCTCGATACCATACGGGGGTATGGCCGGCATACATCTTGGCGTGGGCATTTCAAACGAAAGGACGGTGGATTTGCAAGATTGGGCAATCATCGGACCGGATCGTGCAAGCTTTCCCCGCTGATGCTTTCTATAGTAATCGGTGCCAAACCATCTGGAGCTGGTCCGACTATGAGCGCCCTTAATATCAATGGCCGTGAACACACGGTTGACGTAGATCCCGGCACCCCGATTCTCTGGGCCCTGCGCGACACGCTGGGCATGACCGGCACCAAGTTTGGCTGCGGCGCAGCCCTGTGTGGCGCCTGTACCGTCCACCTGGATGGCCAGGCCATTCGCTCCTGCGTGACGCCCGTTGCCGCAGCGCTTGGCAAGAAGATCACCACCATCGAGGCGGCCACCGACGGCAGCGACCCGGTGGGCAGTGCCGTGCATGACGCCTGGGTCAAACATGACGTGGCGCAATGCGGTTACTGCCAGAGCGGCCAGATCATGAGCGCCACGGCGTTCCTCAAGGCGCAGCCCAAGGGCAAGCAACCCACGCCAGCCGAGATCGACTCGGCCATGGCCGGCAATATCTGCCGCTGCGGCACCTACGCCCGCATTCGCGCCGCGGTGGCCGATGCCGCCAAGACCCTCGCCTGACAGGAGCTTGCCATGCTGAACGAGATTTTTCCCAACGAGCTTCCGCGCGCCTTGCAGCACCTGCTTGAACGCGACGACAGCGACGGCCCCGCCACCCTGCCCCGGCGCAGCTTTCTCAAGATCGTCGGTATCGGCGGCCTGGCCTTGGGCGCGTTTCCTCACCTGGCCTTGGGGCAACAGGCCAACGGCGCTGGCGACGGCGCGCTCAAGCCGACTCAACAACCTTCGGCCTTTGTGCAGATCGCGCCGAATGGCGAAGTCACCGTAACGATCAACCGCCTGGAGTTCGGCCAGGGTGTCCAGACCGGCCTGCCGATGATCCTCGCCGAAGAGCTCGACGCCGACTGGAGCCTGGTGCGCACGCGTAACGGCAGCAACGACTCGGCCTACATGGACCCGGCGTTTGGCATTCACCTCACCGGCGGCTCCAATTCGATCAAAAACAGCTACACCCAATACCGCGAACTGGGCGCCCGCGCCCGCGCCATGCTGCTCAGCGCTGCCGCCGCGCGCTGGAACGTCGATGCGGCGAGCCTGACCACGCAAAACGGCACGGTGCTGGGGCCTGGCGGCCGCAAGGCCAGTTACGGCGAGCTCGCCGAAGCGGCCATGGCGCTGCCCGTTCCGGAGAAGGTCACGCTCAAGGATCCCAAGGATTTTCGCATCATCGGCCAGGCCACCACCCGCCTCGATGCCAAGGCCAAGAGCAGCGGCCAGCAGGATTTCGGCATTGATGTGAATCTACCGGGGCAACTGACCGCCGTGGTCGCCCGGCCACCGGTGTTCGGTGCCCGGATCGCGTCCCTGGACGACAGCGCCGCACGGGCGACCAAAGGCGTGAAAGCGGTATTGCGCGTGCCGCTGGACGGCGGCGCCGAAGGCGTTGCGGTGGTTGCCGACGGTTACTGGCCGGCGAAGCTGGGGCGCGATGCGCTTAAAGTCGAGTGGGACGTGGCCAAAGTCGAGAAAGTGGACACGGAAAAACAGCTGGCTCAGTACCGGGAACTGGCCGGCAAGCCCGGCCTCGTTCACTTTGATGCCGACATGAAACCACTCGCCACGGCGCCGCATCAGCTGGAGGCCGAGTTCATTTTCCCTTACCTGGCCCACGCGCCCATGGAACCGCTGAACTGCACCGTCCAGTTGTCCGAGGGTCGCGCCCAGTTGTGGGTCGGCACGCAATTCCCCGGCGGCGATGGCGCGGCGGCGGCGAAGGTGTTGAATCTCAAGCCCGAGCAAGTCCAGGTCAATGTACAGACGGCGGGCGGCGGCTTCGGCCGGCGTGGTGTGCCCAGCAATGATTTCGTCGTGCAGGCTTGTGAAGTGGCCAAGGCCGCCCGTGCTGCCGGCATCGATGCGCCGGTGCGCACGCTGTGGAGTCGAGAAGATGACATCAAGGGTGGCTACTACCGCCCGATGCACCTGCACCGTGCGCGCATCGGTTTTGACGACAGCGGCAAAGTCCTGGCCTGGGACCACGCCCTGGTCGGGCAATCCATCCTCACCGGCACGCTGTTCGGCGGGCAGATGAAAAACGGCATCGACCCCACCGCGACCGAAGGCATGCGCGATCCCTACCCGCTGCCGATGCGCTTGTCCGTGCATCATCCCAAGCTCAACGTGCCGGTGTTGTGGTGGCGCAGCGTGGGTTCCACCCATACGGCTTTTGTGATGGAAACGCTGATCGACGAAATCGCTCGCGCGACGAAACAGGACCCGGTGGCGTATCGCATGAACCTGTTCGGCGATCAAAGCCCACGCCATCGCGCCGCGCTGCAACTGGCGGTGGACAAGAGCGAATACGGCAAGCGTCAACTGCCCGCCGGCCAAGCCTGGGGCGTGGCGGTCCACGAGTCGTTCAGTTCGGTGGTGGCTTATGTGGTGGAGGCCTCGGTGCAGGATGGGCGTGCGGTGCTGCACAACGTGACCGCCGGGGTCCATTGCAACCTGGTGGTCAATCCGCGGAGCGTCGAAGCCCAGGTTCAAGGCGCGGCCCTGATGGGCCTGTCGATGTGCCTGCCGGGCGGTGCCGTCACGCTGAAAGACGGTGTCGTGCAGCAGAGCAACTTCGCCGACTTCAGCGTGCCGCGCATCACCGACATGCCACAGATCGCCGTGCACATCGTTCCCAGCGCCGAACCGCCGACCGGCATGGGCGAACCTGGCCTGCCCGCCCTCGCCCCGGCGTTTGCCAATGCGATTGCCAGCCTGACGGGCAAACCGCTGCGACAGTTGCCGTTCAACCTGGCGTAACCGGGTTTAACGCCGACCCTTCAGCGCCGGCGACAAACCCGCCGTGCTGTTGTGGCGAGGGAGCTTGCTCCCGCTCGGTTGCGTAGCGACCGCAAAACTTGGGGCCGCTACGCCCGAAGCGTCGGACCGGCCCAGCGGGAGCAAGCTCCCTCGCCACGGTTAGCGGTGATCGGCGATCAATTATCCTGGTCGCACCCCTGGGCCAGAGCGCTGTAGTCCAGCGCCCGGATCGTCCCGGTGGAGTCCAGATAGGTCATGCGCGACTCGACGACACCGCAATCCGATCCCGCCCCCTGCTTGATGTATCGAGGCTATTTCCGCTCAAGTTGCCGGTCTGTCCCATGAAACGCCTGCCCCAGCGCCGCCAGCCGCTCCGCCAAAGGCGGCAGGCATTGGCTGCTGCGGGTCAGCACACCGATATTGTCGGCGTTGCGCTCGGCCACGGCCTGTACGGTTTGCAGCCGCTCGTTGATGCCCATCGACGCCGCGGACTGTTGCTGGGTCGTGCTGGCGATCAGGTCGTTGAAATGGTTGATCACCGCGATGTCTTCGACGACGGCATGCAACAGTTGCGAGGCCTGCTGGCTGGCGGACACGCAACGCTCGACCCCCTCACGGCTGTCTTGCATGGCGATCGCAGCCTGACGGCTGCCCTGTTGCAGCTTGGCGATGATCTGCTGGATTTCCGTGGTGGAGGTCGAGGTCCGTTGGGACAGCGTCCGGACCTCGTCGGCCACCACGGCGAACCCACGCCCCTGCTCGCCGGCCCGGGCCGCCTCGATGGCCGCATTGAGGGCCAGCAGGTTGGTCTGTTCGGCGATGCTGTTGATCACGTCCAGCACCTGGCCGATCTGCTGCGCCTGCTCGGCCAGCAGTTGCACGGTTTCATTGGTCAGGTTGATCCGTCCCGCCAGTTCGAGAATTTCTTCCCGGGTCTGGTCAACCGTGGTGCGCCCCCGGTTGACTTGCTCGTTGGCCTGCCCGGCGCGCTGCAGCGTCTGGCCGACGTGGCCGGTAATACTCTCCATGGCCTGCATCAGCTGGCCAATCGCGCCGCTCATCTGTGCCACTTCGTCCAACTGGTGCCGGGCACCGTTTTCCAGGGTCCGGCCGACCTGGGACAGGTCCTGGCCGAGGTCCGACAGGTCACGGGTGTCGCGCACCACACCGTCCACCAGGTTGGTCACTTGCAGGAGGAAATGGTCGAAACGCTCGCCGGATGAGACTTTCACGCCCTGGCTGCGTTGTGTGTCGGTGTCACGACTCAACTGCGCGGCGGCGGCCAGCACCTTGTCGAGCACGTCCTGGTTGTCCGTTGCATCGGCCAGGCTCTGGTTCGCCAGGTAGATCAGAATCACGCTTTCGACGACAACATAAAAGGCATGCACAAAAATCATCGTCCACCCGCCGTGGGCATCCATCACGAACACCGGGTAGCCCTGATGCTGGAGCCAATGAAACCCGACGTGGTGAACGGCGATGGTACCGGCGGCCACGACGATCGGCAGCCAGTCGCGATAGAACGTCAACACCGCCAGCAGCACGAAGATGCCGAAGTGGAACTCGATCACGCCTCGGGTCTGGTTGATGTGCAGCGCGGCCATGACCATCAGCGCCATGGCGATGATGCAGCGCATCGCACGGGTGCCGCCGATGCCCCGGTAGAGCAGCGTCGCCAGCAGGCACGTCGGTGCGCCGATCAGCAGCGCCTGGGTGAAGGTCGAATGGAGAAATGCCAGGCCCAGCGAATACAGGAGCGTGAGCCAGAGCAGCCCGAGCATGATGCGATCGGCTTTGCGGTAGTGATCGTTAAAGCGCAGGGGCGATTTCATCAGGCTGTCCTTGTCATGAACGGGGCGTCCGTCGGCGGCGTATCGACGTCTCGGGACGAAACTGTAGCGCATTGCAACAAATTAATGGCAATTAGCTACCAATCTTTTTGTACAGCCTCTTTGCTTTATGATGGCCCGATTCTGTATCCCTGACTGATGGAACCACCATGACTTTCGATTTCGACCAGGTGTTCGAACGCCAAGGCACCGGCAGCACCAAATGGAGCCGTTACCCGGCCGAGGTACTGCCGATGTGGGTGGCCGACATGGATTTTGCCGCCCCGCCAATGGTGATCGATGCGCTGCACAAGCGCCTTGAGCATCCGATGCTGGGCTACAGCGTGGCCCAGGACAGCCTGCGCGCCGCCATCGTCGCCGATCTCTGGAGCAAGTATGGCTGGCGCGTCGAGCCCCAGCAGATCCTGTTCCTGCCGGGGGTCGAGCCAGGTTTCAACATGGCTTTGCATGCGTTGGTCGAGCCGCAGCAGAACGTTGTGGTGCAGGTGCCCAACTACCCGCCGCTGCGTCATGCGCCGGGCCATTGGAACCTGAACAAGGTGGAGCTGCCCTTCACCCCGCTCGACGGAGAGTTCCACACGCCCCTGGGCGCATTGCGCGACGCCTTGCAGGGCGGCGGCGCGCTGCTGCTGAGCAATCCACACAACCCGCTGGGCAAAGTGTTCGGGCGCGACGAACTCAAGGCCGTGGCGAACATTTGTGTCGAGCAGGACGCCTGGATCATTTCCGACGAGATCCATGCCGAACTGTGCTTCGATGGCCGCGTGCATATCCCCACCGCCAGCCTCGGCGCGGAGATTGCCGAGCGCACCATCACGCTGATGTCGGCCAGCAAGGCGTACAACATCGCGGGGCTGAAAACCTCTTTTGCGATCATCCAGAACGCCAGGCTGCGCGAGCGGGTCAACAGCGCCAGGGCGGGCATGGTCGACAGCGTCAATGCCCTGGGCCTGGAGGCGACTCGTGCCGCCTACAGCGAAGCGGGTCCGTGGTTGGAGGCATTGAAGGCCTACCTGCAAGCCAACCGGGATTACCTGGTCGACGCGGTGAAGAACCGCTTGCCAGGCGTGACCATGACCGTGCCCCAGGGGACCTACCTGGCGTGGCTGGATTGTTCCGGGCTGGGGCTGGACGATCCGCAAGCGTTTTTCCTGAAGGAAGCCAAGGTCGGCTTGAGCGCCGGAATGGATTTTGGCGATGATGCCGGGCAATTCGTGCGGCTGAACTTCGGTTGCCCGAGGGCCCTGCTGGAGGAAGGCCTTGCGCGGATGGAGCGGAGCCTGAAGGCCCGAGGCTGAGCAGATCCCCCCGTGGCGAGGGAGCTTGCTCCCGCTCGGTTGCGTAGCGACCGCAAGATTTTGGGGCTGCTACGCAGCCCAGCGGGAGCAAGCTCCCTCGCCACAACAGCGGATCACCTCAAGAGCGGATGACCTCACGAGCGGATCACCCCAGGAGCAGATCACCTCCAGATCGGGTCAGTCATACATATCCGGCGTATGCACAAAGCACAACTTGTTGCCCTCCGGGTCCCGGCAATAAGCCCCGAAGTAATCCTTTGAATACTGCGGCCTCGGCCCCGGCGCGCCTTCGTCGAGACCGCCCATCGCCAGGGCCATGTCCCAGGCGGCGCGCACGGTCTGCGGCGAATCGGCGGCGAAGCTCACTTGCATGCCATTGCCCCAAGTCGCGGGCAGGCCATTGATCGGCACCTGGACGAACACCTGCGGCCAGTGCCTGCCGGGTTGATGCCAGCCTTCCCCGGGCGGGCCCGAGTCGTCTTCGCTGTCCATGCGCACCAACCCCAGGCACCCCAGGACGGCATCGTAGAACGCGACCATTTTCGGTAGATCCCGCGCACCAATCTGAATGTGACTGAACATGCCCTTCTCCTTATGAAGCGTTGTTTGCATTGGAGAGTACGCCCGCGTCCCCGTTCAGCCGACCTTGGGCCCGCTCGACGAAACGCTAGCGGTCACGCTCATCGACCGATGGGAAAATCCGACCGAACTCTGCCTGAAACGCCACAGTCCACCCTCCATCGCAACCACCTGCCATGGAGAACGAAAATGGCCGATTACCCAACCCCACCCTTCCCCAAACAAAGCCAGCCCGTCCCCGGCAGCCAGCAGAAGATGGACCCGTATCCGGACTGCGGTGAACAAAGCTACAAGGGTTCCGGTCGCCTGGCGAACAAGATTGCCCTGATCACCGGCGCCGACAGCGGCATCGGGCGCGCGGTAGCCATTGCCTTCGCCCGCGAAGGCGCTGACGTGGCCATTTCCTACCTGAACGAGCACGAGGATGCCAAGGAGACCGCTCGCTGGGTCGAACAGGCCGGCCGGCAATGCCTGTTGCTGCCCGGCGACCTGGCGGACAAGGCCCAATGCCGAAAGGTCGTCGATGAAACCGTGGCGCGCTTCGGCCGCATCGACGTCCTCGTCAACAACGCCGCGTTCCAGATGACTCACGAAACCCTGGAAGAGATTCCGGACGAAGAATGGGTGCGCACGTTCGATATCAACATCACCGCAATGTTCAGGATCTGCCAGGCCGCGGTGCCGCACATGAAGGCCGGTGGATCGATCATCAACACCACCTCGGTCAACTCGGACATGCCCAAGCCGACGTTGCTGGCCTATGCCACGACCAAAGGCGCCATCGCCAACTTCACCGGCGGCCTGGCGCAGATGCTCGGGCCCAAGGGCATCCGGGTGAACAGCGTCGCGCCAGGGCCGATCTGGACACCGCTGATCGTTGCCACCATGCCCGAGGAAGAAGTGCAGAACTTCGGTTCGCAGACACCACTGGGGCGCCCCGGCCAGCCCGTGGAAGTGGCGCCGATCTTCGTGCTGCTGGCCTCGGATGAGTCCAGCTACATTTCCGGCTCGCGGTATGCGGTGACCGGGGGCAAGCCGATTCTTTAAAGCTCGTCGCAATCCTGCGGACCATGGCCCCTATGCCCCCCTCGGCTATGGGCTATGGGCTCCGGGCTCTGTGCTTTTGACTCTGTGGCGAGGGAGCTTGCTCCCGCTGGGCTGCGAAGCGGCCCTGAAATCTTGCGGTCGCTACGCAACCGAGCGGGAGCAAGCTCCCTCGCCACAACAGCACTCCCGCCACAGCTGAAGATCACTCCCCGCCACTACCAAGGATCACTCCTTGGCAATCACCGAAATCTTCCCGTTGCGTTCGATGATCGCGAACTTGATCTGATCCAGGGTCTCGATGCCCTGGCTCGAGCGCGCCGCTTCCATGATGTCTGCCTCTATCAGCCGAGCGTGACGCATGCGCCCCTGCAAGATACGCCCATCCTCGACGATGACGGTCGGGCCACCATCGATCAGCCGCGAAACCCAGTCGGAGCGCAGCTTGAGCAGCGAAAACCCGACATCGATGGCAATCAGCGTGACGATGACCATGAACGAATTGGTCATCGAGAAATCGTCCCCCAGCAATGCCTGCTGGGTAGCCTCGCCAATGATCATCAACAGGACGAAATCGAAAGTGGTGATCTCCGCCAGCGAACGTCGCCCGGCGATCTTGAATAACACCAACAATACCGCGTACATCGCGGCGGCTCGCAATACCGAATCCATACGTCACCTATGGAAAAATGAATTGATTGAACCTGACCTCGGCGCCATTGGGCGTTGCGATGCGGCTTTTATAGTTACCGAGGCCTTCACCGAGCAGTGACAGGTGCAGGTTGGCCCGCCCCTGCCCGTCGGCCTGGACCCAGACCTTCATACCCTGCCCCGCGGCGGCCGAACGCACTGGCTGCGGTTGCACGCTCTGCACATCGAACCCCTCCAGCCAATCGCCGCCAAGCTCTACCTCCAGCACCGCGTTGGACGCGCCTTGCAGACGGATGACCAGCGGATTGACCGAGCCGTTGCGATGGAACATCTCGTATTCGACGCCAATGCTGCCGTCCGCGCTTTGCGCTTCGCGGCTGCTCAGCGGACCACGGGAAAACAGCCCAAGCAGGGTCAGGATCACCAACAGCACCAACACGTACCAGCCGACCCGCTCGAAGCGCCAGACCTTGTGCTGGAATGCCATGTCCTCTTCCACCGGGAACTGGCGGCTGCGGTGGTCGTCTTGTTCACGCTGATCGATCATGGGGCCGCTCCTATCGAAGTTCACCGGCCAAAGCGCGCTGGTGATAGCCGGGCAATTGCCGCAAGGCGTACTCGCTGGAGAGCAACTGCACCTGACGCCGGTCGCCAAAGAACCGCTCCTGGCGGCTGAACAGCGCACGCTGGCCGTTCACCTCGAACGCCCAGGCAAAACAGACCGTGCCGGCGGGTATGCCGTCCTTGTCGTCCGGCCCGAGCAGGCCGGTGGTGGCGACCGCGACGTTGGCATTGGCGTCGCGCAACGCGCCCAAGGCCATTTCCTCGGCGACTTCGCGACTGGTGAGATTGAAGGTATCGATGGTGCGCGGCTTGACGCCGAGCAAGCGCTGCTTGGCTTCGGGGGAATACACCACATAGCCGCTTTCGATCAGCGAGCCACTGCCCGGCACTTCCGCCAACAGGGTGACGATCAGCCCGGCGGTGCAGGACTCGGCGGTGGTCAGGCGCAGTTCATGGTCTTGCAGATAATCAACCAGGGATTGGGCAACAGTCATGGCATTCAGTCCTTCATGGATGCTGATGGGTTGACCCCCACGGTTTCGAATCATTCCCTTTATCGCGCCGTCGCCCGGACACGCCAAATAAATGAAACCCCTGGCCGATCCTGTACCTCATAACGGTATGAGCCTCATGCAGAGGCTGTCCTGATCAGGAGGTCGTCATGTCTGTGCTTTTCGTCAAGCTGTTCACCCATCCGGAATTTGCCTGGGGGGACATTCGCGAGCAGGAGCAGGCTCACCCTCACCATTACCTGGCCCATCTGCTGTTGCTCGCGCTGATTCCGGCGGTGTGCCTGTTCATCGGCACCACCTGGACCGGCTGGAGCCTGGCCGAAAACGAGACCGTGAGGTTGAGTCAGGCCAGCGCCTTGCAACTGTGCGCCCTGCTCTACCTGACCATCGTGATCGGCGTCTCGCTGATGGGGCTGTTCATTCGCTGGATGTCGCGCACCTTCGAGGCCCGGCCCACGGTCAACCAGTGCATCGGTTTCGCCGCCTACACCGCAACCCCGTACTTCCTGGCCGGCATCTTCGGGCTGTACCCCAGCCGCTGGCTGGCGGTGGTGGTCCTGTTGCTCGCCTCGGTCTACTCGACATTCCTGCTGTTCGTCGGTCTGCCGAAGTTCATGGGCCTGAAGAAAGAACAAGGGCTATTGTATTCGGCGAGCGTCTGGGGCGTCGGTTTACTGGTGCTGGTCACGATCCTGGTGGAAATGATCCTGCTGTGGTTCAACTACCTGCAACCGGAATACCTTCGCGTGCCGGTGGGCTGAGCCCGCGTCGAGGCGCACAATGACGGAAGCCGCGGTCAGGCGAACATCCACTTCGCAATCTTCGCCTAACCCGACTATCCTGCGAGTTTTTGCACCCTGAATATCGAGGCGACAGCGCTGGACCGCTGCGCCGCCCTTCCTAAGGCCAATGTCATATGTCTTCATCAAGCAAACGCTCTCCCAACGTGCCACAGCGACGAGAGTTGAGCCCCAGCAACCTCGATTTTCCGGTAGTGGGAATCGGCGCCTCCGCGGGCGGCTTGCAGGCCATCAAGCAGTTTTTCGAACACATGCCCAAGGACAATGGCATGGCGTTCGTGATCGTCCTGCACCTGGCTCCAGACCATCAGAGCATCGCCGACAGGATCATCCAGGAATCGACCAAGATGCCGGTGCTCCAGGTGAGCGAGACGGTCGCTATCCAGAAAAACCATGTCTATGTCATTTCCCCCGCCCATCATCTGTCGATGAACGACGGATATCTGAAGGTCAAGCCGGCCGAGCCGCGCCTCGGCGGGCATGTGGCTATCGACCTGTTTTTCCGTGACCTGGCCGACGTACACAAGGAGCGGGCATTCTGCCTGGTGCTGTCGGGCACCGGCTCCGACGGTGCCGTGGGCCTGTCGCGCATCAAGGAACAGGGCGGCGTGACCATCGCCCAATCGCCCCAGGACGCCGAATTCGACGGCATGCCCCAGGCCGCCATCGACACCCAGATGGTCGACCTGGTGCTTCCCGTGGTGGAAATGCCGCAAAAACTCCTGGAGCTGTGGCGCAATTCCCAAAATATTCGCCTGCCGACGGCCAACGACCCGGAAATCAAGACCCAACCGCCAACCTCCGAGCGCGAAGCAGTCGCCGCCGAGCAATCGCTGCATGACATCCTGGTGCAGCTGCGCGCTGGCACCGGGCATGACTTCAAGCATTACAAGCGGGCCACCGTGCTGCGGCGCATCGAACGGCGCATGCAGGTCACCGCCCAGCCAGATCTGGGCGCCTACTACGCGTATCTGCAGAATCACCCCGAAGAAACCAAGGCGCTGCTGGGCGACCTGCTGATCGGGGTGACCAATTTCTTCCGCGATCGCGAAGCCTTCGAAGCCCTGGAGCGCGACGTCCTGCCCAACCTGTTGAAGCCGGTCGAGCCGGGTAGCGTGCCGCCTGAGGAAATCAGGATCTGGTCGGCCGGCTGCTCCACCGGCGAAGAGGCCTATACCCTGGCCATGTTGCTCAGCGATCAGTTACAGCACGATTCGAGCAACGCCAAGCTGCAGATATTCGCCACCGACATCGACGAACGCGCCATTACCGTGGGGCGCGGCGGCGCCTACCCGGAAGCGATCATTACCGACGTGCCGCCCACTCGCCTGCGCCAATATTTCCTGAAGGAAACCACGACGTACCGTGTGCGCAAGGAAATCCGCGAGCGCGTGCTGTTTGCCAAACACAGCCTGCTGTCGGACCCGCCCTTCTCGCAGATCGACCTCATCGTCTGCCGCAACCTGCTGATCTACCTCGACCGCGAAGTGCAGCGGGAAATCCTGCAGATGTTCCACTTTGCCCTGCGCCCGGGAGGCTACCTGTTCCTCGGTTCGTCGGAGTCGGCCGATGCCTGCAGCGAGCTGTTCAGCCCGGTGGACAAGCGCAACCGGATCTTCCGCGCCAAATATGGCACTGCCGCCAGCCGCCGAACCCCGACCATGCCCCGTGGCGGTTACGTGCGCAGCACCTCGTCCCTGGCCGCGCCGCAAATCATCGCGCCGCGCAAGGTGTCGTTTGCCGATATCCACTTGCGTGCCATCGAACGGGCCGCGCCACCGAGCATAATTGTCGACAGCAATGGCGACATCCTGCACATGATCGAAACCGCCGGCCGCTATCTGCGCCACGTTGGCGGCGAGATGTCGCGTAACCTGCTGACGCTGATCAACCCGCAGCTGCGCCTGGAAATCCGCACCGCCTTGTTCCAGGTGAACCAGAACGGCCAGCCGGTCAAGTCCCGCCAGGTCAATATGGAGCGCGATGGCAAGCGCTTCCTGGTGGACCTGCTGGTCCAGCCGTATCGCGACGACGAATCCGATGGCGAGTTTGTCCTTGTCGTGTTCGAGGAGGAGGAAGTCGATCCCAGCCAGCAGGTTACCGCCATCACCAGCCAGACCGAAAACCAGGTGCTGGCCAATCTGGAGCGCGAGCTGCAGCGGACCAAGTCGCACCTGCAGGACACCATCGAGCAGGCCGAGGTCTCCAGCGAGGAGCTCAAGGCCTCCAATGAAGAAATGCAGGCCATCAACGAGGAACTGCGCTCGGCCACCGAGGAGCTGGAAACCAGCAAGGAAGAGCTGCAATCGATCAACGAAGAGTTGCTGACGGTCAATTACGAGCTCAAGACCAAGGTCGAGGAAACCGACAAGATCAACGACTACCTCACCAACCTGATCGCCTCCACCGACATCGCCACGGTATTCGTCGACCGCAGCATGCGCATCAAATGGTTCACCCCGCGGGCCACGGAAATCTTCAGCATGCTCCCGGTGGACACCGGCCGTTCATTGCTCGACATCACTCACCGCCTCGACTATCCGCACATGGCCGCCGACGCCACCCAGGTTTTCGAATCGCTGAACATGATCGAGCGCGAAATCAGCAGCAACGATGACCGCTGGTACATCGCCCGCCTGCTGCCCTATCGCTCCAGCGAAGACCACATCGACGGCACGGTGTTGACCTTTATTGACATCACCAAGCGCCGTGCCGCTGAAGAAGAGTTGCGCCTGGGCGAAGAGCGCATGCGCCTGGTGGCCGAAAGCACCCGCGACTACGCGATCATCCTGCTCGACGAACATGGCGTGATCACCAGTTGGAACACCGGCGCGCAGTTGATTTTCGGCCATACCAAGGCCGAAGCCGAAGGCGCTTATTACGACTTCCTCTTTACCCCGGAAGACCGTAGCTACGGCGCTCCTGAAACCGAACTGAGCACCGCTCGTGCCAAAGGCCGTTGCGAAGACGAGCGCTGGCATCAGCGCAAGGACGGCAGCCGCTTCTTCTGCAGCGGCGAGGTCACGCTGCTCAGTGGCGACTACTTGCAGGGCTACGTGAAGATTGCCCGTGATCTCACCGGGCATAAGCGCCTGCACGAAGAACAGACCCAGCGGCTCATGGAAACCCAGAACAACAGCCACTTGAAGGATGAGTTCTTCGCGGTCATGTCCCACGAACTCAAGCACCCGCTGAATCTGATCCAGCTCAACGCCGAATTGCTGCGCCGCCTGCCGGTGACCAAGAGCGTCACTGCGGCTGCCAGGGCGGTCAACACCATCTGCGACGCTGTTACCAGCCAGGCGCGTATCATCGACGACCTGCTGGACGTAGCCCGGGTACGCACCGGCAAGCTCAAGCTCAAGCGCCTGGCGGTCGATCTGGGTCGCGTGCTGCAAGACATCTACACCGTGGTGATCAACGACAATCACCCGAACAAGGTCACTCTGGAACTGCCCGAAGGGCCCGGCAGCGAGCTGATTGTCAACGCCGATCCGACCCGGCTGGAGCAGATCATCTGGAACCTGGTGAATAACGCGCTGAAATTCACCCCGAACGGCGGCCGCGTGCAGTTGATCGCCAGCCAGGACGGGCGCATGGCTCGCCTGGACGTCAAGGATTCAGGCGTCGGTATTGCCGCGGAACACTTGAGCGAAGTGTTCGACCTGTTCGGCCAGGCCGAGACCCAGCATGCGACCCATCAGCGCGAAGGGCTGGGAATCGGCCTGTCGCTGGTACGGCAGTTGACCGAAGCCCACGGCGGCAGCGTCGAGGTCAAGTCCGAAGGGCTGGGCAAAGGCTGTACGTTCACCATCCGCCTGCCCTTGAGCAGCGCCGAGCTGGCGCCCAAGCCGCAAGCCTGCGAAGAGCAATCCGGACGCCTGAGCGGCTTGACGGTGTTGTTGGTGGACGATTCCCCCGACGTGCTCGATACCCTCAAGCTGCTGCTGGAAATGGAGGACGCCAACGTCGTTGCGTTCGATCAACCGTTGCAAGCGCTGGAAGCGGCCCGGGACGCCCGTTACGACGTGGTGATCTCGGACCTGGGCATGCCGGTAATGAATGGCCATGAACTGATGCAGGCGCTGCGCGAGTTGCCCCACATCAAAAACATCCCGGCCATCGCCCTGACCGGGTACGGTGCGTCTGTCGACATGCACAAGTCGCAGCAATCGGGTTTTGACCAGCACATCGGCAAACCGGTGTCCTATGACGAGTTGATCGAAGCGATCGAGCAATTGCGGCGGGCGCTGGTTTATTAGAGAGGCGGCTGGCCAGGGTTGGGCCTTCCAGCTGGATAATTTCTTTTGTAGTCAGAGGGGTTCTCCAGTGGGAACTGCTTTCGTGGCGAGGGAGCTTGCTCCCGCTGGGCCGGGCTGGCGCTCCAGTGCGCAGCAGCCCTGAGCTTTTTGCGGTCGCTGCGCAACCGAGCGGGAGCAAGCTCCCTCGCCACAAAAGCGGTCTGGCTCCGGCTGAGTATCCGGGCTCCAGCTACTTGGAGGTGGTCTTCATCCCAATCCGCCGACGCATTTCGGCCGTGATGCCCTGGCGGGTTCTCTTCAGGTCCGCCCAAGGCTCATGCCCCACCTCGGCCAGCCGCTCATGCACGTTGTGTACGTTCCACAGGTTGGCGCCCTTGAGCTCGGCCACTTCTTCGCGATAAATCGGCACCGACACTGGCAGCCCTTCACGGGTGCGGGCGGCATAGGCACAAATGGTCGTGGCGCCCAGGCCGTTGCGCAGGTAATCGATGAAAATCCGCCCCACCCGGTTTTTCGGTCCCGATACCGCCGAGAAGCGATCGGGCAACAGCTTGGCCATGTGGCTGACAATGGCGTGGCTGAAGCCCTTGACCTCGTCCCAGCCCAACTTGCGGGTCAGCGGCACCACCACGTGGATACCCTTGCCGCCGCTGGTCTTGAGAAACGCCTTCAGGCCCAGCTCATCCAGCACCGACAAGGTCAGTTGCGTGGCTTCCACCATGCTTTTCCACGGCAGCGCCGGGTCCGGGTCAAGGTCGAGGACAAAACGGTCGGGTTTGTCCAGGTCTACCGAAGTGGCGTTCCAGGTGTGCAGCTCCACGGTACTCATCTGCACCGCACCGATGAGCGCTTCGGCGTTGTTGATGATCATCACCGGTTGTCCGGTCAGGTCCTTGTCCAGGCTGGTGATGCCGGGAATCGCCAGGCGCTCGGGGTTCTTCTGGAAGAACAGCTCGCCGGCGATGCCGTCCGGCGCGCGCACCAGGGCCACCGGACGGTCGGCCAGTTCCGGCAGGATGAATTCGGCAACGCTGGCGTAGTACTCGGCCAGTTGCATCTTGGTCGTGCCACTGCTGGCATCGATGATCCGGTCCGGGTGGGTAATGCGCACCTTGCCGTCCAGGGTCGGTGCCTGGGTGGTCTTGGCCTTGGCTTTGGTCTTGGGCTTGGCCGGTGCCGGCTCCTCCTTGGCGGCGGTTTTTTTCCTGGCGGGCTTCTCTATCGGTTTCGGCAGTTCCTGGGTAATCGCCTTGGCCGGCTTGTCGTTGCGCAAGCCATGGAACACCGCGTGGCGTACCGAACCTTCCTTGGTCATTTCAGCAAATGCCACCTCGGCCAGTAATTCCGGCTTGAGCCAGTGCACGCCCTTGGCCTCGTAACCAGTGGGGGGGTTGACCACGGCGGCTTTTTTCGTTTCCAGGGGCAACAGCTGCTGGTAGATGCTTTTGAGCGTCGTCTCGTTGAAACCGGTGCCGACCTTGCCGGCATACCGCAGCTCACCGCTGTCTACGTCATGCAGGCCCAGCAACAAGGCACCGAACGCGCTGCGCGAGCCCTTGGGCTCGCTGAAGCCGACCACGACAAACTCCTGGCGATTCTTGCATTTGAGCTTGATCCAGTCGCTGCTGCGCCGGGACACATAGGCGCTGCCCTGGCGTTTGCCGATCAGTCCTTCCATGCGCATCTGGCAAGCGCTGTTGAGCAGTGCTTCGGGGGTTTCCTCGAAGGCGTCGGAAAAACGCAGCAACGGATCTTCATTCGCCTCAAGCACCGCTGCCAGCGCGGCCCGACGCTCCTCCACCGGCACTTTGCGCAGATCCATGCCGTTGAGGTAGGGCAAATCGAACAGGTAATAGGCGATCTTGCCGCTGCTGCCGGCATCAAAGGCGTTTTGCAGGGCCTGGAAGTCCGGCACGCCTTGCTCATTGGCGACGACCATCTCGCCGTCGAGCCAGGCCGATTCCAATCCGAGCCCGGCCAAGGCCTCGGCCTGTTTCGGCAGTTTGTGGGTCCAGTCATGGCCGTTGCGGGTGATCAAGCGCACATCGCCGTTGTCGATACGCGCCATGACCCGGTAGCCGTCGAACTTGATCTCGTAGAGCCAGTCGCCCTCGGGCGCGCTGTCCACCAGCGTCGCCAGTTCCGGCTTGAGGGTTTCGGGAATCGGGCCGGCAACGGCGCCGCTGAGGGTGGTCTTCGCGGTTTTTTTTGACGATTTCGGCGGCGCGGCTTTTTCCGGTTGTTTTACGGCTTTGGCAGCAGCGGCCTTGCCTCGGCGCTTGGGCACGATCGTGCGGTCGCTGAGCACGCTGTCCGGCTCGGCCTGGACCACGTCGTACTCGCTCTCCGGACGGGCTGCGTCGTCCTGATGCTTGATCAGGAACCATTGCTCCTGTTTACCGGGCATATGGGTGCGCACCAGGTTCCACAGGCCGGCGAGTTTCTCCCCGCGCAGCTCGAACTTGAGGCGGCCCTTTTCGTAGGCTTCGTGTACGTCGCCCTGGGGAATCCACACGCCCCGGTCCCAGACAATGACATCGCCGGCGCCGTAGTGCCCTTCGGGAATGCTGCCCTCGAAGGTCGCGTAATCGAGCGGATGGTCTTCGACATGCACGGCCAGGCGCTTGACCTTCGGATCCAGGGACGGTCCCTTGGGCACTGCCCAGCTCTTGAGCGCGCCGTCCAGCTCCAGGCGAAAATCGTAATGCAGCCGCGTGGCATCGTGCTTCTGGATGCAGTACTGCAGGGCATGGGCGGTTTTCGCCGCTTTGCGCGAGCGTTTCGCCGCCGGTTCCGGGGTGGCGGCGAAGTCGCGCATGCGGTTGTAGTCTTCAAGGGTTTTGCTGGTCATGGGCCACCTGCAACTTGCGCAAGGGTAGGATCGGCCACCGGCATGCCGGCGGTTTCCGAGAGCAACTGATCAACCACCCGGCTCAGGGCCTGTTCGATGGAGTCCCCCAGCAGCAAGCCTTGTTCATACAGCACGACCTGGCGATCGGCACTGGTGCCCTCCTGAACGATCCGGCGGGCTTGCTTGAACACGTCCTGTACGCCGAGCGCTGTGGCGGTGTCGGCGAAGGTCTGCTCGGCCAGGTTCAGCCATTCGCCAATGAGCATGGGTTGTTCCTGCCCCTCGATGATGAATTCCGCCAGGATGCCGTGGCGCTTGGCCCGGTAGCGGTTTTCCTTGAGGATCCACTGCGACATCAGGCTGTAATTGGCCCCAGGCTTGGGCTGGGCGCAGGCATGGGCAACCATCAGGCGAAACAGCGAAACCAGGCACAGGACGTCGTCGATCCGCGGGCAGGCATCGCAGATGCGCAGCTCCAGCGTCGGGTAACGCGACGACGGCCTGAGCACCCACCAGCAATCGCTGGGCTGGCGAATGGAGCCGGTGCGCGTGAGCATGTCGACGTAGCCGTTGAACGCGGCCTCGTCGGCGAAGAACTCCGGCACGCCCATCCGCGGCCATTCATCGCAGGCCACCTGGCGATAACTGCTGAAGCCGCTGTAGCCGCCGTTCCAGAACGGCGAAGACGCACTCAGCGCCAACAACATCGGCAGCCACGGCAACACTTCGTTCATGACCTTGACCCGGTCCTGATCGCCCGGTACTTCCACGTGTACATGCAGGCCCGATAACACGCTGCGGCGCGCCACTCGCTGGTAGTCGTCGAACAATTGCTGGAAATGCAGCTCGTCGGTGGGCTGCAAGCCGACCGTGGTCATCGGATGTGAGCCGGCGCTCAATAATCCCAGGCCGTGGGGTGCCAGGCGCCGCGTCAGGCCGCTACGCACCTGGGCCAGGTAATCGGCGGCCTCCGCCAGGTTCTCGAAGATGGGCGAAGCCATCTCCACCTGGCTCAGGAACATCTCGTGGGCGAAATGCTCACCTAGCTCCTCCCGGCATGCCGCAATCGCCGCCGCGGGCGGCTGGTCGGGCATGTGCCGGGTTTGCAGGTCGGTGACGAAATATTCCTCTTCAATGCCGAACTTCAGACGCCTGTTCATCGATGTTCCCTCCGATACCCGCACCCGTGCGGGTGACAACCAACGCCACCACGGCGATCCGTTCCACGTCCTGATAACCCGGGGTCAGCAATTCCTCGCCGAAGACATCCGGGTCCAGTTCCCGGTAAGTCCAGGCGTACTGCGCCGAATCGCGCCAAGGGCCAAGCGCCTCCAGGAACGGATCGCGACCGTCGACCATCGCCACGCCGGTGTAGAGCACCAGCGAGCCACCAGGCGTAAGCCGGGGCAACGCCTGCTCGACGATACGCAGCGACAGGCCGGCGCCCAGCGCGCCGCCACCATGGCGATAGGCGCGCTCGGCCGGGTCGGCCATGTACGGTGGGTTGGCAACGATCAGGTCAAAGCTGCCCTCGACGTCCCGGAGAACATCACTGTGGGTAACCTCGACGTTGGCAACCTCGGCCAGCGCGGCGTTGACCGCGCATAGGCGCAGGGCCAGGGGATTGATGTCCACGGCGAGAACCTCGGCCTCGCGCCGGGCGCGGGCAATCACCATGGCCCCGACACCGGCACCGCAGCCGATGTCCACGGCCCGATGCACCGCGGTGAAGTTCTGTTGCAGGTGGGTATGGATCAGATGGGCGAACCGATAGCTGTCCGGGCCGAAAAATACTGCGTCATTGGCCTGGGTGGGAAACTGCGAATGGGCGAACAGCATCCCGTCCAGGCTCGACCAGCGCACGCGGCTGTATAACAGGCCGTCACGTTCCTCCAACACCTGCGCCTCCTGCAACTGACGCTGCTCATCGGCGGAAATCAGCCCAGGCGCGAACGGCCGCGACCAGCCGAAAACGTCCCGCAGGGTCTTCGAACGCTCGTTGCCGGGCCGTTTATTGACCCGCTCATGGGTCAACGGTGTCGGGGTGATGAAACGGTAGCCGTCGGCGTGCAGGCGGCGACCCAGTTGCAGCAGCGCCAGGTCGGGTTCGGACAGGCGATCTTCCTGATTCATGCAGGGCTCCTAACGAAGGGCGGATTTGAGTTCGATGAACCGGCGGGTCGCCAGCAGCCCGGCCGGATGGCTATGGGCGCGCGGCGAAAGCCAGGACAAGAGGATCTGCATCTGCGCATCGGGCGCCTTGCCCCGCAGTAATTGCTGCAGGTTCTGCACGTCCGGATCCTGCGTCGGTGCCTGGGTATCCTGCGCCGCGCCAAGGCTGCGGCGGGCGCCGGAGCGACCGCGCTCCTCCAACCAGTCACCGGCGATCCAATCGTGCAACAGCTGCTTTTCGTAAGGGCTGAAGACCCCGAACATCGCCGCGCCAGCGCCTTCGATCAGAGTCCAGAAGCGGCTGTTCTGCGGGTCTTCGTGGCGCCGGATCCAGCCTTTGCCTTGCATGGCCTTGAGGAAACCTTCCAGCTGCCCCGGCTCCGCCAGCCATTGGTTGACGGTCTTGCCTTCGAATTTGCAGTAATCGGAATGCATGTGTTGGCCAAACGGGCGCTTGCGCTCAAGCATGTCGAGGACTTCACGTTCCAGGTCAAACGACTCGATGACCGCCCGGCTGCCCTGCCCCAGGTCGTTGAGGCGATAGCCCAGGGTGACCCGACGCCAGAAGGATTCGCGATCCGCCTCCATCGGCATCAGTTGCAGCAGCGATTGCACAGCCTTGTGGGCATGGCCGGTGCTGGCGTTGTCGATGGTCACATGGAGAGTGAAGTAATACGGGTCGATGTCGAGTTCGCTCAGCTCATAGGCGCTGATCAGCAAATGCAGTGGCAGTTGTTCGTAGCCAAGGTTGTAGCCGATGACCTCGGGCAGATACTCGTCGCCGGCATAACCCAAAGCCAGTTGCACCGCACCTTGCAGATAGCGGTCATCGTGGATGTCGGGCATGTCCGACAGGCCGTGTTCGGCCAGCAGCTTGCGGTAGAGCACCACATGGTTCTGGGCCGGCACACCATCGCCGAGCTCTTCCAGATAGGTACACAGCAGCCCTTCGAAACGGTGGTCATGCCAGTGCCTGAGCACGCCATACAACCAGGCGCCATCCACCAGTTTGGTCGGCGCCACGGCCTGCAGGAAGTACAACGCCTGGGCCTTGCTGTGGAAGAACTCCCGACGACCGCCGCTCTTGCGTCGTTCCAGGTAGTCGGCGTACTGCCGGGCCACGCCGGCGCTGTGCTGTTCTACCCAGGTAAGCAGCGCCGCCGGATCGTCGGGCATCTCCTGGGGCAACGCCGCGGCCTGCTCCAGCAAAGGCTGGAGAAAGGCTTGGGCATCGGCTTGCTTGTTGCTGTCGTCGGGGCCCTGCAGCAGCCGCTCGTAGCATTGACGAACGTTGCCCGCAGTGGTGAATGGCTGCGCGGTGGCAGGCCTGGATTGGAGGGATGTCAGCGCAGTCATAAAGGCCTCTTGGGTTTCTCGACGGGACGCTCGATCAGCACGTCTCTTCCATTGCAGAGCCTCGCGCACGGGAAAAAATTCCCCTGGATCGAAATGCGCCCGGATAAACGGGAGCCTGCCGATATGCCGGGGAACCCTCGCTTCGCTAACACCCTCGAACGCTAGGCAAGGCGGTTTTTCGTGGCGAGGGAGCTTGCTCCCGCTGGGCCGGGCTGGCGCTCCAGTGCGCAGCAGCCCCCAAAGAAAGGCCGCTGCGCGGCCAGCGGGAGCAAGCTCCCTCGCCACAAGGAAATGAGTGACCCCAACCCAAGGAGCAACCATGATTTTCACAGTGTGGGTAGCGGTGCTCGGTGCCGTTTTGCTGACCCTGGCCCTGACGTCGTCCTACCTGCGCTGGATGCCGGTCACCACCTCGGCCGTGTGCCTGGTGCTGGGCGTCGTCATTGGCCCGGCGGGGCTGGGACTGCTGCGGCTGGGGGTCGACGATTCGTCAGGCTGGATGGAGCACCTGACCGAAGTCGCCGTGGTGTTCTCGCTGTTCGTCAGCGGCCTCAAGCTGCGCCTGCCGCTGAAGAACCGCAGCTGGCGCGTGGCCTACGGGCTGGCCGGTCCGGTGATGATCCTGACCATCGCCGGCCTGTGCCTGACCTTGCACTACCTGTTTGGCCTCGGATGGGGCGTGTCCATGCTGATCGGCGCGATGCTCGCACCCACCGACCCGGTGCTGGCGGCACTGGTGCAGGTCAATGATGCCCGCGACGATGATCGCGTGCGATTCGGCTTGTCCGGGGAAGCCGGGCTGAACGACGGCACTGCATTTCCCTTTGTCATCCTTGGCTTGCTCATGCTGCAGGAAGACGGCAGCGGATTCCTCGGCGAGTGGGCCTTGCGCAACGTCTTGTGGGCTGTACCAGCGGGGCTGTTGATCGGCTACTGGCTGGGGCGTGGCATCGGCCGGCTGACCTTGTCGATGCGCATCAAGAACGCCGACAGTACCCTGTCACCAAACGATTACCTGGCCCTGGCCCTGATCGCACTGGCCTACGTGGCGGCGGAGTCGGTGCAGGCTTATGGCTTTCTTTCGGTGTTCGCCGCCGGCCTGGGATTGCGCCAGGCGGAAGTCGAGTCCACCGATGAAAACGCGCCGCCGGCCGAGCATCTGGTGCAACCGCTGGTGGGCCATGAAGCGGTAGAACCGGAGCAGGCCGTGCACGGCGACACCCAGGCCCTGGACGACGGCCAGGTGGCGGCCGGGGTGATGATGAGCGACATGCTGGCGTTCGGCAGCCTGGTGGAGCGCTCCATGGAAGTGTTCCTGGTCACACTGCTCGGCGTGGTCCTTGCCCATCACTGGGATTGGCGGGCCCTGGCCATCGGTGCCCTGCTGTTCGCGGTGATCCGCCCGTTGAGCGTGCTGGCGATGCCTTGGGGGAGATTGCTGGATGGGCCGCAACGGTTATTGATCGGCTGGTTCGGCATACGCGGCATCGGCAGCCTGTTTTACCTGTTCTACGCCTTGAACCATCACCTGCAACCCGAAGTGGGGCAGCTGTGCATCGACCTCACTCTGTCGGTAGTGGCGCTGAGCATCCTGGTGCACGGCGTCAGCACCCAACCCGCACTGGCGTGGTATGAGCGCCGAAAAAAGTGACGGTCAGCCACCCGGGTCGGTCACTTGGATGAACACCGAATACACTCCCAGCAACACCCAGAACGCCGCAAAGATCCACGGTGTGCGCACCGAAAACAGCAGCGACTTGCGATAGCCCTTGTGGGTCGACTCGCGCTCGCTGAACAGCGGCGAATCATCGTAGGCCAGGCCCATCAACGGTTCACTGCGCAGCAGTTCGCTTTGTTTGAAATGCCAATGGTCGATGATCTCGTAGGCAGCCCGAATCCCCGGCCAGGCGTTGAGCGAACTCAGGAAACCGAGCAGCGCCAGGAATGGCGGCACGATCAACGTGAAAAGCTTGCCCCACTCCGGATTCAGGTTGGCCATGCACGACGCGAAGGCAATCACCAGGAAAGACTGTGCGGCGAGATACGCGTCGGTTCGATTGGCGAGAATACTGGTTTCGTACTGGATTTCCCGCCGATAGAAATCCAGCCGCTCCTTGGGTGAGCCAAACAGCTTGGCATTGTGCTCGGTCAGATCTTCTTCGGGCGTAGGGTGAGTCAGGATTTTGGGCATTGCGCGGATAGTGCCTCGGCTTGAATGGGGGTGCATGTAGAAATGATTGCCGTGGCCGAGTTCAAAGCAATCGACCGGAGGCGTTTGTATCCAAGCGCCCGACGAACGGCCCGGTTCCTGCCCCGCTCTTGCTCTCGATCTTGCTCTTGCTCTTGCTCTGCTTTTGACTTTGATCTTAGCGCCCCATTAACCACGCTGGCCGAACGCAGGCATTGCGCAGTGGGTAACCCGGCATGGATGCCGGGTTAGCCGCGCTGGGCCATGGATGGCCCTTCGCGGCGGCCCACGGAGCAATGCCGGAGTGAGGGCACACCGAGCCTAGGCGAGGTGCCGAGTGGTGGGGCAAGAGCGTTTTGCTTACTTTTGCGCTTCTCAAAAGTGAGCCGCCGTAAAGGGGGAGTGTCAGATTTTTTGTGTGCGGGCCGGTAACGGCCTGCCGTTAGGCAGACCTTCATTTACCACGTCGGCCTGATGAACCGATCCCCGTACAGGATCGCGAACTGATTCATGGCGCTTTTCCAGTCATGGGCTGCACTGCCCCAGTTTGCGGTTATATTGCGCAAGCCCAGCCAGATTAACTTGGTGGCAGCTTCATCGGTTGGGAAGTGCCCCCTCGTTTTAATGATCTTGCGCAGTTGAGCGTTGATGCTCTCGATTGCATTGGTCGTGTAAATCACTTTCCGGATGGCGGGCGGAAAGACAAAAAACGGGATGACTCGATCCCAGGCGCGTCGCCAGGCAGCTACGATGGTTGGGTACTGTTTGCCCCAGGGGCCATTTTCGAACGAGTCCAAAGCCGCTTCGGCGGCCTCGGCGTTGATCGCTTGATAGATCGGCTTAAGCGCTTTGGCCAGTTCCCGACGTTTGTCCCAGGCTGCATAGTCGAGGCTGTTGCGGATCAGATGTACGATGCAGGTTTGCAAAGTCGTCTCAGGAAACACCGCGCTCAGGGCTTCTGGCATGCCTTTGAGACCATCGGTCACGGCAATCAGCACATCTTCGACTCCGCGTGTCTTGAGGTCATTGAAGACCTTCATCCAGAACTTGGCGCCTTCCGTTGTCTCGATCCAGATGCCCAAGATATCGCGGGTTCCGTCCGGTAATACGCCCAAGGCCAAGTAGATGGCCTTATTGCGGACCAGTCCTTCTTCCCTGATTTTGACCCGCAACGCGTCGAAGAAGATGACCGGATACATCTGCTCAAGCGGTCGTTGCTGCCAGGCGCCGATCTCCTCCATCACCGCGTCGGTGACCGAACTGATGAAGTCGTGCGAGACATCTGTCCCGTACTGTTCCAAGAGAAACGCGCGAATCTCGCGAACCGTCATGCCCCGAGCGTACATGGCGATGATCTTGTCATCGAACCCGGTAAAGCGCCGCTCATGCTTGGGAATCAGGATCGGCGCAAAGCTGCCATCGCGATCACGGGGAATCTCCAGACGAAGCGGACCGTCGTCTGTCAGAACGGTCTTGCCGCTTTTACCGTTGCGCTGGTTACTCGACTCCTCGGGACGCTCCGCGCCCTGAGGATAGCCAAGATGGTGGCCCAGCTCTGCGCCCAGGGCTCGCTCGATAAGCGCCTTCTTGAAGGCCATCGACGCATCCTGAATCGCCTCGGCAGTCATTGGGCCTTTGACGAACTGATCAATCAGCTCCTTCGGGATCGAAGGGAGCTCGGCTTTGGCCTCCAAGGCCGTCTTCTTTTTGGTTGGCATACATGCACCTCTTCAGCATGTTATGCCCGAACACAAAATTTCTGACAGTCCCCGTAAAGGCGGAACCCAAAGTGGCCGTTACCACAGCAACGGATATACACACCAATAGACAGCCCAAGACAGATAAAGCCAGACGACGCCGTGACCGCAGCAACGGATATACACACCAATAGACAGCCCGAGACACCATAAGACGGAGCGCGTGACAAGCACCTCACTTCCATCCGACACTCCCTCCCTCACAAAAAAACGACACCACCCATGTACCCCTCACTCGCCTCCCTGCCCCCCTGCGACCTCGACACCCTGCTCCAGAGCCTGCAACCCATCGCGCCGCTGCTCGACACCCTCACCGACACAGTGTTCTTCATCAAGGACAACCTGGCCCGCTATGCCTTCGTCAACCAGACCCTGGCCCGACGCTGCGGCTTCAAAGAGCGCAACGACCTGCTCGGCCTCACCGCCGAACAAGTATTCCCGGAACGCTTCGGCCCGCTGTACACCGAACAGGACCGCCGAGTGCTCGCCAGCGGAAGAGAACTGGCCGACCAACTCGAACTGCACCTGTATTACGGCAACCAGCCAGTGTGGTGCCTGACCCACAAACTGGCCCTGCACGACCTCACTGGCCGGATCGTCGGCCTGGCCGGAATCTCCCGTGACCTGCAACTGCCACAATCGAGCCACCCGGCGTTCCAGAAGCTGGCGGCGGTGGATGCACACATCAAGCGCCACTTCGCCCGCACCATCAGCCTGGCCGAGCTGACCGCCATCGCCGGGTTGTCGGTGGCGCAACTGGAGCGACACTGCAAGCGCATTTTCCAGCTCACGCCCCGGCAGATGATTCACAAGGCGCGCCTGGAAGAAGCCTCGCGCTTGCTGCTGGAGCAGGACTTGCCCATCACCGAGATCGCCCTGCGCTGCGGCTACACCGATCACAGCGCGTTCAGTCGCCAGTTCCGCGCCCTGACCAGCCTGTCTCCCAGCCAATATCGGGAAAACCAGCGCTGATTGCTGTTCCTTTATCGGGCGTCCGCGAGTACCACTGCTCCCATCTGTAACACCGCACCTGACGCGCCTGCTCGCCAACGTCAGCAAGCAGCATCGGCAACCCTCGGTATATCAAGCGCTTACCAACGCGTTATCGGAAAAACAAAAACAGGCACGTCGATTGCTTATTTAATATCGTATACGAAATCCTCAATACGATATTTCCCAGCATTTATTCGACAGCGAGGCATTTATGAAAAACCCTGCATTGGCCGTAGCCCTCGGCGTGTTCCTGTTTCCCCTGCTTACCCTTCCCGCCCATGCCGACAAACTCGACGACATCATCGGCTCGGGAAAACTTCGCTGCGCCGTGACACTGGACTTCCCACCGATGGGCTTTCGCGATGAAAGCAACAAACCGGCAGGATTCGACGTGGACTATTGCCACGATCTGGCGAAGGTTCTCGGCGTCGACGCGGAGGTTGTGGAAACGCCATTCTCCGACCGAATCCCCGCACTGCTCTCGGGCCGCGCCGATGTCATCGTCGCCTCCACTTCCGACACCCTGGAGCGGGCCAAGACCGTCGGCCTGACCGTGCCCTACTTCGCTTTCCAGATGGTCGTGCTGACCCGCGACGACACGGGCATCAACGGCTACGCCGACCTCAAGGGCAAGAAGCTCGGCAACACCAGCAGCACCTATGAAGCCATCGCCCTGGAGAAAGACCAGAAGAGCTGGGGCAGCGGCAGTTTCCGTGCCTATCAATCGCAGAACGACACACTGCTGGCCGTCGCCCAGGGCCACATCGATGCCACCGTGGTGACCAACACCGTCGCTGCCGCGACCATCAAGTCGGGCAAGTACAAGGGTCTGAAGATCGCCGGAGACGCGCCTTACGTCATCGACTACGTATCCCTCGGCGCCAAACGCAACGAATACGGCCTGCTCAATTACCTCAACCTGTTCGTCAACCAGCAGGTGCGGACCGGCCGCTACAAGGAGCTCTTCGTGAAATGGGTCGGCACCGAAATCCAGCCGGCCAACCTGACCGTGCCGCAGGTTTATTACTGAGGATCGCGGCATGCCGAGCACGCCTATCCGCCTGCAGGGCCGCAGCCTGGTCGAGGGTGCCGCCGAGGGCAGCCTGTTGTTCGCCGATGTCGGCCTGAGCCTTTGGGGCGGGGTTGATCCGGCCACGGGCGAAGTCATCGACCGACACCACCCGCTCAGTGGCGAGCGCCTGGCCGGGCGCGTGCTGGCGATTCCCAGCGGGCGCGGCTCCTGCACGGGCAGCAGCGTGTTGATGGAACTGATCAGCAACGGCCATGCACCGGCGGCACTGGTGCTGGCCGAAGCCGATGAAATCCTGACCCTGGGCGTGCTTGTCGCCGAGGTGGTTTTCCAGCGCTCGCTACCGGTGCTGTGCATCGGCAGCGAGGCATTCAGCACTTTGCGCGGCGAGGGCTTCGGGCGTGTCGAGGGCAACCGCCTGACCTTGTCCGGGCTTCGGCCCAACGACCAATGGCGTGGGGAAAATACTTGCGCGCAGCCGTTCCGGCCCTCCACTGTCCGCTTGAACGAACGGGACCAGGCGCTGCTTGACGGGGTCCATGGCAAGGCTGCGCAGGTGGCGATGCAAATCGTCCTGCGCATGGCCGACATCCAGGGCGCCGGACAATTGCTGGACATCACCCAGGCCCACATCGACGGCTGCATCTATACCGGCCCGGCCAGCCTGCGTTTTGCCGAACAACTGGTGCAGTGGGGCGCAAAGGTATGCGTGCCCACCACCCTCAATTCGATTTCCGTGGACCAGCGCCGCTGGCGTGAGCTCGGCGTCGATCCGGCCCTGGGCGAGCCGGCCAGTGCCTTGGGCGACGCCTACATGGCGATGGGCGCGCAATTGAGTTTCACCTGTGCACCCTACCTGCTCGACACCGCGCCGACGGCGGGTGAACAGATCGTCTGGGCCGAGTCCAACGCGGTGGTCTATGCCAACAGCGTGCTCGGTGCGCGGACGCAGAAGTACCCGGACTTCCTCGATATCTGCATTGCCTTGTGTGGCCGAGCGCCGCTGGCCGGTTGTCATCTCGATGACCAGCGCAAGGCCGGCCTGATCGTCGAGGTGTCGAGGATCGAATCAGCGGATGACAGTTTCTACCCGCTGCTCGGCTATCACGTTGGCAGCCTCACGGGGCGGCGTATCCCGCTGATCCGAGGCCTGGAGGACGCCGCGCCGACCCTGGACGACCTGAAAGCCTTCGGCGCCGCGTTCGCCACCACCAGCGCGGCGCCGTTGTTCCACATCGCTGGGGTGACGCCGGAGGCCATGGACCCGGCCCAGGTCCTGGATCACGACGCCGTGTTATCAGTGAAAACCGTGGACGCGACGGGATTGCTCGCCAGTTGGCGCGAACTCAACAGCGCCCGGCACAGCCATGTGGATGTGGTTTCCCTGGGTAACCCGCACTTCTCCCTGAGCGAATTCGCCACCCTGGCGAACATTTGTGCGGGACGAACCAGGCACCCCGACGTGGTAGTGGCGATCACCTGCGGTCGCGCCGTGCTGGAGCAGGCTCGCCAGGCCGGTTACCTGGAGCCCATCGAGGCTTTCGGCGCGACGCTGGTCACCGACACCTGCTGGTGCATGCTGGGTGAACCGGTGATCCCTCCGGCCGCCAGGACCCTGATGACCAATTCCGGCAAATACGCTCACTACGCACCCGGCCTGGTGGGGCGCAGCGTGCACTTCGCCAGCCTGGGGGATTGCGTCGAGGCCGCCTGTACCGCCACGGCCAGCGGCCAGCCGCCGCAGTGGTTGCAACCTATCGCACGCAAGGGAAACCCGAGCCATGTTTGACTACAGCTTCCAATGGCGCCCGGCCCTGCGCGCGCTGCCCGATATGCTCGCCGGCGCCTGGGTGACCTTCGAAACGGCCGCCCTGTCGATGATTTTCGGCGTGCTGATCGCCCTGCTCCTGACGGTAATGCGCCAGGCCCGTCATCCGTTGTTGCGCGGCGTTGGCAACGGTTGGGTATCGATCGCCCGCAACACGCCGTCGTTGTTCCAGATCTACATCCTCTATTTCGGTCTCGGCTCTCTCGGCCTGCACGTCAGCTCATGGTTCGCCTTGCTGGCCGGCATCACCTTCAACAACGCCGGCTATCTGGCCGAGAACTTTCGCGGCGGACTCAAGGCGGTGCCGGGCACGCAGATGCGCGCCGCCCGTTCCCTGGGCATGAGCGCGTTCCAGGCCTACCGGATGATCATCGTCCCGCAATTGCTGCGCATCGTCTTCTACCCCCTGACCAACCAGATGGTCTGGGCGGTGCTGATGACATCCCTGGGCGTGGTGGTCGGCTTGAACAACGACCTCACCGGCGTGACCCAGGAATACAACGTCAAGACCTTCCGCACCTTCGAATACTTCGCCCTCGCGGCGCTGCTGTACTACCTGATCGCCAAGCTGATCGTCGGGCTGGCCCGGCTGTTGTCCTGGCGGCTGTTTCGTTATTGAGGGCTGGTCATGTTTTCTACAAGCCTTACCGTTAATGACGTGCTGTACCTGCTTGAGGGGGCCTGGGTCACGGTGCAATTGACCGCGTGGTCGATCCTGCTGGGCACCGTCGCCGGGTTGCTGTTCGGCTTGCTACGGGCGTTGCTGCCCCGCGCCAGCCTGCCGTTGGCCTGGGTATTGGACGTGTTTCGCAGTGTGCCGTTGCTGATCCAGTTCGTGCTGTTCAATTCCCTCAAGAGCATCGTCGGCCTGGACCTCAGTGCTTTCGCCGTCGGTTGTATCGTGCTCGGCGTCTACGCCGCCGCGTATTTCACCGAGATCGTCCGCGGTGGCGTGCTGGCGGTGCCGCTGAGCACCCGGCGGGCCAGTCGTTCCCTGGGCCTGAGCTACGTGCAGGACTTGCGCTTCATCGTCCTGCCGATCGCCACGCGGGTGGCCTTCCCTGGCTGGTTAAACCTGGTGCTGGGGGTGATGAAAGACACCGCCCTGGTGATGTGGATCGGCATCGTCGAATTGCTCCGCGCCTCGCAGACCATTGTCACGCGGATTCAAGAACCCCTGCTGGTGCTGTGCATCGCGGGCCTCATCTACTACGTCATGAGCCTGGTGGTCGCCCGCCTCGGCGCGCGCCTGGAAAGAAGGTGGCAGGAAAATGATTGAGATCGAAAACGTGCACAAATCATTCGGCAACCTGGAAGTGGTCAAGGGCGTCAGCCTGACGGTGGACAAGGGCGAAGTCGTCTCGATCATCGGCGGCTCCGGCTCCGGCAAGTCCACCCTGCTGATGTGCATCAACGGCCTGGAGCCAATCCAGAAAGGCAGCATCCGCGTGGATGGCGTGGAGGTCCACGACAGCGCTACCGATCTCAATCGCTTGCGACAGAAGATCGGCATTGTCTTCCAGCAATGGAACGCCTTTCCCCACCTCACCGTGCTGGAAAACGTCATGCTCGCGCCGCGCAAGGTACTGGGCAAGAGCAAACAGGACGCCGAGGCGCTGGCGGTGCGCCAGCTTGAGCACGTCGGCCTGGGCGACAAGCTCAAGGCCTTCCCCGGCAAGCTGTCCGGCGGCCAGCAGCAACGCATGGCCATCGCCCGGGCGCTGGCGATGTCACCCGACTACATGCTGTTCGACGAAGCCACCTCGGCGCTGGACCCGCAACTGGTGGGTGAGGTGCTGGACACCATGCGCATGCTCGCCGAGGACGGTATGACCATGGTGCTGGTGACGCACGAGATCCGCTTCGCCCGCGACGTCTCCGACCGGGTGGCGTTCTTTTGCAATGGTCGGGTCCACGAGATCGGCCCGCCGGACCAGGTGATCGGCAATCCGGCGCAGCCGGAGACGGCGGCCTTCCTGAAATCGGTGAAATAGCGAATGGCCCCATCGCGAGCAAGCTCGCTCCCACAGGGTTCGGTGGTGACACAGCCCATTTCCAGGGATTGGGTGGCCTATACAAAACCAGTGTGGGAGCGAGCTTGCTCGCGATGAGGCCCTAAAGGCCAACAAAAGGATCTGATCCATGCGCTCATCAAAAATCATCCATGTAGTCAGCTGCCACGCCGAAGGCGAAGTCGGCGATGTGATCGTCGGCGGCGTCGCGCCGCCACCCGGCGCCACCGTGTGGGAACAGTCACGCTGGATCGCCCAGGACCAGACCCTGCGCAACTTCGTCCTCAACGAACCCCGGGGCGGGGTGTTCCGCCACGTCAATCTGCTGGTGCCGGCCAAGGACCCGCGGGCGCAAATGGCCTGGATCATCATGGAGCCGGCCGACACGCCGCCGATGTCCGGCTCCAACTCGCTGTGCGTCGCCACCGTGCTGCTGGACAGCGGCATCCTGCCGATGAACGAACCCCAGACGCGGTTGGTGCTGGAAGCCCCGGGTGGCCTGATCGAAGCCGTGGCCGACTGCCGCGACGGCAAGGTGCAGCGGGTCGAGATCAAGAACGTGCCCTCGTTCGCCGACCGCCTCGATGCCTGGATCGAAGTCGAAGGCCTGGGTTCGCTGCAAGTGGATACGGCCTACGGCGGCGACAGCTTCGTCATCGTCGACGCCAAGCGCCTGGGCTTCGCCATCCGGCCTGACGAGGCGGCCGAACTGGTGGCCGTGGGGCTGAAAATCACCCGCGCGGCGAACGAGCAATTGGGCTTCGTGCACCCGTTGAATTCCGACTGGTCGCACATTTCTTTCTGCCAGATCGCCGCGCCCCTCGTGACGGAAAACGGCATCGCCACCGGCGCCAACGCCGTCGTCATCCAGCCCGGCAAGATCGACCGCTCCCCCACTGGCACCGGCTGCTCGGCGCGCATGGCGGTGCTGCACGCCAAAGGCTTGATGCAAGTGGGCGAACGGTTTATCGGCCGCTCGATCATCGGCTCCGAATTTCAGTGCCGGATCGATTCACTGACCGACGTGGCCGGACGCCCGGCGATCTACCCGTGCATTGCCGGGCGGGCCTGGATTACCGGTACCCACCAGCTGTTGCTCGACCCGGCCGATCCCTGGCCGCAGGGCTATCGGCTTTCGGATACCTGGCCCGGGGCATGATTTCCAGCTTCATCCAAAACCCTTGTGGCGAGGGAGCTTGCTCCCGCTGGACTGCGAAGCAGTCCTGAAGGCTGACAACTCGGTGTGTCAGTCAGATCCTGGGGGCCGCTTCGCGACCCAGCGGGAGCAAGCTCCCTCGCCACAAAAGCCTATCAAAAACGGAGACAACTCATGAGCAAACGCATCAACTGGAGCGGCGTATTCCCCGCTGTCACCACCCAATTCAACGACGACTTTTCCATCAACCTGGAAAAAACCCACCAAGTCATTTCCAACGTCATCCGCGATGGCGTTTCCGGCTTGGTGGTCTGCGGCTCCGTGGGGGAAAACACCTCCCTGAGCGCCGAGGAAAAAATCGCCGTGACCGAAGTGGCGGTGGACGCCTCCCGTGGCCGGGTGCCGGTGATTTGCGGCGTGGCCGAGTTCACCAGCGTACAGGCCGCCAAGGTCGCCAACGCAGTGCGCAAAGTTGGTGTCGACGGGGTCATGCTGATGCCGGCGCTGGTCTACGGCTCCAAGCCGTTCGAGACCGCCGAACATTTCCGCTACGTGGCCCGGCACGCCGACGTGCCGCTGATGGTCTACAACAACCCGCCGATCTACAAGAACGATGTCACTCCGGACATCCTGATTTCCCTGGCCGACTGTGACAACGTGGTGTGTTTCAAGGATTCCTCCGGCGACACCCGCCGCTTCATCGACGTGCGCAACGAAGTCGGTGACCGCTTCGTGCTGTTCGCCGGTCTCGACGACGTGGTCCTGGAAAGTCTCGCCGTCGGCGCCGAGGGCTGGGTCTCGGGCATGTCCAACGTGTTCCCGAAAGAAGGCGAAACCATCTTCCGCCTGGCCCGCGCCGGACGGTTCGCCGAAGCGATGCCGATCTATGAATGGCTGATGCCGATCCTGCATCTGGACGCCCGCGCCGACCTGGTCCAATGCATCAAGCTGTGCGAAGCCATCGCCGGTCGCGGCAGCGCCCTCACCCGCCCACCGCGCCTGGCCTTGCCGGAAGAAGACCGGGTGTACGTGGAGCAGATCATGGCCAAGGCCCTGGCCAATCGGCCGGCGTTGCCGGATGTGGGGCTGTAAAGCCGCAGCCGATGAAAACCCTGTGGGAGCGAGCCTGCTCGCGAAAGCGGTCTGCCTGATTCGAAGGTGCTGGATGTGCCGCCGTCTTCGCGAGCAGGCTCGCTCCCACAAAGGTTGCACTCTGTTCGTAGGGCCAACCGACCAGCAACACGTCGCCAACGCCAGTCTTTGCTACGCTTTCGCCCGGCGCAACGACGCGAACGGGAGGCGTTTCATGAACTATTTCCTGGCCCAGGCCCTGAACAACCAATGGGCCAACCACCGGCTGCTGGGCGCCTGCGCGCAACTGAACACGGCCGAATACGAAGCCTACCGCACCAGTTTTTTCCCCTCCATCCAAGCCACGCTGTGCCACATCCTTGAGGTTGACCGTTATTACCTGACTGCCCTGGAAGGCGATGTTGACGGCCAGGAACGGGATTTCTACCAGACCCTGGCTTTCGCTGAGCTCAAGGAAAACCAGGGCAAGACCGACCAGCGGCTGGTGGCTTTCTGCGAAACCCTGCGGGAAACGGACCTTGCCCGCTCCATCGACCTGGTGCGCGCCGACGGCAGGGTCTGCGAGCGGATCGACCGGTTGCTGTTGCACCTGTTCGAGCACCAGATCCACCACCGCGGCCAAGTCCATACCATGCTCAGCGCCACCCACGTCGAGCCGCCGCAACTCGATGAATTCTTTCTCGACTGCGACCGACGTTTCCGCGAGGTCGAGGAACAGCTGCTTCAACTCGACGGGCAGCGGGTCTGGAGCGAATATCATCCCAATTGAACCGGAGAGCTTGTCATGAACCTCACCCTTCGCTGCATTGGTTTATCGTCGTTGCTGGTCGCCACGGCGGCGTTTGCCCACCATGGCTGGAGCGAATACGACGCCAGCAACCCCTTGACGCTGGAAGGCACAATAAAGCAATCCGGGTATTCCCATCCCCACGGCACCGTGCGGCTGCAAACCACCGACAAGACCTGGACCGTGGTGCTGGCGCCGCCCTCACGCATGGAAAGCCGCGGGCTGACCAAGGACATGCTCAAGGCGGGTAACTCAGCCACCGTGGTCGGTTATGCCAACCGCAACAAACCCGATGAACTGCGCGCCGAGCGCATCACCATTGATGACAAGACCACCGAGTTGCGCTGATGCAGGCCACGGGTCCGGCCGCGCAAGGCTGGATGGACCGGCTGGCCGACTCGTCGCTGGCATTGGCCATGCGCGACGAGCTATGGCTGTACCCGCTGGTGGAAGTGCTGCACATCATCGGCTTTTCAGTACTGGTGGGCGCGGTGGTGATGTTCGACTTGCGCGTCCTCGGCCTGTCCAAGGCCATCGCCGTGACCGCCCTCGCCCGGCACCTGCTGACCTGGGCCGTTGCGGCCCTGCTGCTGATCGTACCGGCCGGGCTGATGATGTTCAGCGCGCACCCGCAGGATTTCGCCGGCAATAACGTCTTTATCCTCAAGCTCGGTCTGATTGCGGCGGCGGGCATCAACGCCCTGCTGTTTCATGCTGGAACCTACCGTTCGGTCGAACAATGGAATACCGGCCGGAAGGCCCCCGGGCTGGCGCGTGTCCAGGCACTGGTATCGATCGCGCTATGGATCACGGTCATTCTCTGCGGTCGATTGCTGGCCTACACCTGAGCTACACCTAAAAAAAGACGATGGCCGCTGCAGGCCATCGCCAATCGCCCACCTCAGGCCCCTCAGATCCGTGCCGGAGACACGATGATCTTGACGTTGTGCTCCTTGTTATTGACCAATTCCTCGAAACCCTGCCCGACGATCTGCTCCAGCTGGATGCGCCCGGTTACCAGCGGTGAAATGTCCAGGCGCCCGTCGGCGATGAAGGCGATCACGTCGGCGAACTCGCCGTTATAGGCCAGCGCGCCGAGCACCTGCTTCTCGGTGGACACCAGCTCGAAGAAGTTGAACTCGCTCGGTTCTTCGAATATGCCCACCAACACGCATTTGCCGGCCTTGCGGATCAGGTCGATGGCGAACTTGGCGGTGTGCTTGTTGCCGATGCATTCGAAACTGACGTCAGCCCCCAGGCCGCCGGTCAGGCGGCGTACTTCGGCCAGGGCATCGCACTGGTTGGGATCGATGACGTGGCTGGCGCCGACTTCCAGGGCCTTGGCCTTGCGCGCGCCGGACATTTCCAGGGCGATCACCTGGGCCGCGCCGGCGGCCTTGGCGCACATGATGGTGCACAGGCCGATGGTGCCGGCGCCGACCACCACCACGTTCTGACCCAACAGGCTGCCGGCCTTCTTCACCGCGTGCATGCCCACCGCCAGCGGCTCGATCAGCGCGCCGGCCTCGGCGGGGAAGTTCGCCGGTAGCTTGTAGAGCAGGTTGGCCGGGACGTTGACCAATTCAGCGAACGCGCCGTTGTTCATCAATCCAGTGAACGCCAGGTTCTCGCAGATGTTGTACAGCCCGTGAGTGCAGTAATAACAGGTGCCGCAATGCTGGCAGGCATCGGCCGCCACCGGCTCGCCGACGCTGAAGCCTTCGACCCCGGCGCCCAATTCGACGATTTCGCCGCAGAATTCATGACCGAGGATGCACTGGCCCTTGATGCCGGTCAGCGGGTGCGGCGCGTCCACCGGGATGAACACTGGCCCAGCCACGTATTCGTGCAGGTCCGAGCCGCAGATGCCGCACCATTGCACGCGGATCTGCACCCAGCCGGCGGGCGGTGGAACAGGTAGTGGCACGTCTTCGACGCGGATGTCGTTGCGGCCATGCCAGACGGCGGCGCGCATGCTGCGGGTTGGCTTGATTGAAACGTTCATAGCGGTGTCTCCCATTCTGGCGGGGCGGCGAATCAGTCGCCGCCCGCTCGATCAGTGCTGCTGAATGAAATCCAGGATCAATCGATTGACCTGCTCGGCTGCCTCCATCTGCACCATATGCCCCTGGCCTGGCAGCACCTCGACCCGCGCCGCCAAGCCGTCGGCATGAGCCGCCGGGATGATCGCGTCGTCACTGCCCCAGATCACCAGGGTTGGCACGTGGCCGGCCTGGACCACTTCGCGCAGGTCCACCTGTTGGCGGCCGTCCTTGAAAACACTCCCGGCCAGTTGGCGCAGGGCCGCGTCCACGCCTTCGAGGCGCTTGTACTTGAGCATGTCGTCGAGCATCTGGCGGTTGACCAGCTCGGCATTCGAGAACAGTTGCACGAGCTGCGGCTTGAGGGCATTGCGGTTGGCGGCGTCGACGAAGCCCTGCAGGTAGCTGCCATTGATCTCCGCGCCCAGGCCGGCGCTGCCGATCAGGGTCAGCGAGCGCAAGCGTTGCGGCATCAGTCGTGCGACATTCAACGCCACCGCCCCGCCCATCGAATGCCCCACCAGGTGAGCCGCGTTGATATCCAGGTGATCGAGCAAGGCCAGCACCACGCCACTCAATTCATCGAGATCGCCGCGTTGCAGGGTTTTCGCCGATTCACCATGGCCCGGCAGGTCCAGGGCAATGACCCGCCGTCCGGCGGCCAGGGCTTCATGGTTGAACAGCCAGTTGTTCAGGTCGCCGCCAAAACCATGTATCAGCACCAGGGGCGTAGCGCCCTCACCGCGCTCGAAGTAACGGATCAACCGCCCGTCCAACTCGATTTTCTGCGGTTTCGGACCGCTGTCCTCATCGGCGGCGTCGCCCGGCACGAAATTGGATTGGAACTGCTCGATAACCGCATCGATCTCGGCGTCGCTGGCCTCGCCTTCGACGACGACACCGAGCAAGGCGCCGACCGGCAGGGTTTCGTCCTGACGGGCGACCTGCCGACGCAGGATGCCGGAAAACGGCGCCTCCACGCTGCTGGAGATCTTGTCGGTCTCGACGTCCATCACTTCATCGCCCTTGGTGATGGCCTGCCCCTCTTCCTTGAGCCAGGCATCGACCCGGCCCTCGGTCATCGACAGGCCCCACTTGGGCATGGTCAGGGTAAAAATCTGGCTCATCAGCGCTTGCTCCACTCGATCACGTTGAGCACGGCTTGTTCGATCTTCGCCGCGTCGGGGATGTACAGGTCTTCCAGGGAATCGGAGAACGGCACCGGGGTATGTGGCGCGGTGACCATTTCAATCGGCGCCTTGAGCGCACCGAAGGCTTTTTGCGCGACCAGCGCCGAGATATCGGTGGCCATCGAGCAGCGCGGGTTGGCCTCGTCGATCACCACCAGGCGGCCGGTCTTCTCGACACTTTCGAGGATGCTGTCCTCGTCCATCGGGCTGGTGGTGCGCAGGTCGATCACCTCGCAATCGATGCCGCGCCCGGCGAGGTTGCGCGCCGCGTCCAGCGCGGTGTTGACCAGCCGGCCATAGGACACCAGCGTGATGTCCTTGCCGTCGCGCAGGAAGTTGGCTTCGCCGAACGGCACGGTGTAGAGCTCCTCCGGCACCTCGCCTTGCATGCTGTAGAGCAACTTGTGCTCGCAGAAGATCACCGGGTCGTTGTCGCGAATCGCCTGGATCAGCAGGCCCTTGGCGTCGTACGGCGATGACGGGCACACCACTTTCAGCCCGGGAATATGCGTCCATAAGGACGTGAGCATCTGCGAGTGCTGGGCGGCGGCGCGCAGGCCCGCCCCGACCATGGTGCGGATTACCAGGGGCGTGGAGGCCTTGCCGCCGAACATGTAGCGAAATTTCGCCGCCTGGTTGAGGATCTGGTCCAGGCAGCACCCAGCGAAGTCGACAAACATCAACTCGCACACCGGGCGCACGCCGCAGGTGGCCGCGCCGACCGCCGCGCCGACGTAGCCGATCTCGGAGAGCGGCGTATCCAGCACGCGTCCGGGAAACTGGTCGTAAAGCCCCTTGGTGACGCCGAGCACGCCGCCCCAAGCGTCGTTTTCACCGGGTGCACCGGCGCCGCCAGCGACGTCCTCGCCCATGATGAACACGCTGGAGTCGCGGCGCATTTCCTGGGCCAGGGCTTCGTTGATTGCCTGCTGATAGCTGATTTTTCTCGCCATGATGGGATTCTCTGTTCTTGTTTTCAGGGGAATTCAGGGATAGCTGACGTAGACGTCGGTCAGCAGGTCGGCAGCCGCGGGCTTGGGATCGGACTTGGCCTTGTACACGGCGTTTTCGATCAACAGCTCGACTTCCTTGTCGACCTGGTCCAACTGCTCGACCGTGAGCAGACCGGCCCGCGTGGTGCGCTCGCGGAACTGCATCAGGCAGTCCTGGTTCTCGCGAAAATGCTTGACCTCATCCGGCGCTCGATAGGTCTGGGCGTCACCCTCGAAGTGGCCGTAGTAGCGGGTCAGCTTGACCTCGATCAGCGACGGCCCTTCCCCGGCCCGGGCGCGCTCGACGGCGGCACCGGCCGCTTCATGCACGGCGAAGAAGTCAAAGCCGTCGACCGTCACCCCGGGCATGCCGAAGCCGGCGGCGCGGTCGGCGATGTGATCGCAGGCCACCGACCAGTTCGACGCGGTGGCTTCGGCGTAGCCATTGTTTTCCGCGATGAACAGACACGGCAGGTTCCACACCGAGGCCATGTTCATGGCTTCGAACACCGCGCCTTCGTTGGAGCCGCCGTCGCCGAAAAACACCACGGCGACGCTGTCGGTGCCCTTGAGCCGGGCCGCCAGGGCGGCGCCGACCACCAGCGGCGCACCGGCGCCGACGATGCCGTTGGCACCGAGCATGCCTTTCTCGAAATCGGCAATGTGCATCGAGCCGCCCTTGCCTTGGCAGACGCCGGTTTTCTTGCCGTAGATCTCGGCCATCATCCCGTAGACATCGACGCCCTTGGCAATGCAATGGCCATGGCCCCGGTGGTTGGAGGCGATGCAATCGTCATCGCCCAGATGGGCCATGACGCCAGCGGCCGAAGCCTCTTCGCCTGCGTAAAGGTGAACAAAACCGGGGATCTCGCCGGTGGCGAACTCCACGTGCAAGCGCTCTTCGAAGGCGCGGATGGTGCGCATCACTTGATAGGCGTGCAGCAATTGATCGTGGGTGAGCGGTGTCGACATTTTTATTCTCCAGGGGTGTCTTCTTGAAGGTTCAAGGGGTGTTGCGGGTGCTCGCGACCGATGGCCAACAAGCGTTGTTGCGCGGCGTAGCTGAGCACCGCGTTGACGTCGATGCTCAGCGGGCCGCCGGCATCGAGGGTGATCGTGGGTCGGTCATGGGCGTTGAATTCGATTTCCCGCTCGCCGTCCAGGGCCAGCGTGCCGCTGGACAGCGACAAGCCGTGGGCAACGCCGGGCTCCAAAGGGCCGGCGGCAAGCACGCCACAGCCCTGCAGCAGACCGGGGGCCAGTGGCACCAGCAGCGCTTCGGGCGATTGCGGGTCCAGGCGCATCCAGGCGCCGCCCGGGGCCTGGCGGGACACCGGCAACCACAAGCCGCACAGCGCCGACAGGCCAATGGATTGCGGTTCGGCAAAGGTCACGAAGACTTCGGCCAGGTCCTGCGCCCGGCTGATGGCCCGGGCGCCGACAAAGCGCAGCGGCGACACGGCGACATCCACCAGCGCGACTTCCCGCAAGCCACGCCCGGCGTCGCAGACCAGCAGGCGTTTGTTGCGACGCAAGCCGATCAGCTCTGGAATCCGCCCGCTGGCGTACAACCCGCCGGCCAGCCCGGCACTGGTGGCCTCGCGCAGCTCCGGGAAGGCGTTGTTGGTGCCGGTGGAAAGGGTCAGTAATGGAATATCACCGACTTCGGCGGCCACTGCCTTGTGGGTACCGTCGCCGCCGAGCACCGCGATCAGCGCCACTTCGCGCTCGGCCATCAGGCGCGCGGCCCGGCGGGTGTCTTCGACGGTCTGGCGCAGGGTCAGGTCGAGAAACTCCAGGGCTGGCCAACGGCTGCTACGGGCCTGACGACTGTGGCTGTTCTTCAGCACGGCGGCGGCCATGCCGATCATGTCGGTCGGCATCAGCACACGTTCGATGCCGGTGGCGCCGAACGCGGCCAGCAGGCGCTGGATCACCGAGACTTTGTCGGTACTGGAAAACAGCCCGGCGTTGGCGGTCAGGCGGCGTACGTCACGGCCCGAGGCGGGGTTGGCGATGATGCCGACGGTGAGCGGACGGCGACTCATGTCGCCACCACGGGGTAGACAGGCAAATGACCTGGGCAGATAGACATAGGCACCTCTTTCTTATTCTTGGAAGCCCACCTGATGTGGGTCCAAGGCCTAGAGCAAGGCCGGTGCCAGTTACCCGTTGAATGCTGGAAAGCCTCGATATAGAGCGCTTCAAACGTAAATTCGGGTGCGCCGGGACGGTGCTTGGTGAGACGCCACATGTCAGCCTGCACGGGACGACGGCGAGACGCTGAGACGTTGCGTCTCACCCCGGCGCCTGTGCTGCGCCGGGCTTGCCGGCGTCCGGTGATCAGCGCTTAATGTGCGCACAACGACAAGAAGCTGAACCGGAGGCCCCAATGCTTTCCGCTCACTCCCGGGCGCATGTGGATTGCGTCAGCCGCGTGCTGAAGAACGCCGCGCAGCTGCCGCAACTGCCGGTGCCGGACCTGATCTTCGACTCCTGGCGCCGCTCCATGGAGCAACATCACCTGGACCCAGGCTCATTGCAGGGCCCGCGCATCCTTTCCCACGAAGTGCTCAAGCAATGTCGCGAGCGCTCGGAACTGTTCCTCAACATCGCCAGCGATGAGGTGGCGCGCCTGCATGGCCGGGTGCGCGATGCCGATTATTGCGTGCTGCTGACCGATGCCCAGGGCCAGACCATCGACTATCGGGTGGAAACCACCCTGCGCAACGACTGCCGCAAGGCCGGGTTGTACCTAGGCACCTGCTGGTCGGAGGGTGAAGAAGGCACTTGCGGCGTGGCGGCCGTGCTCACCGCCAGGACGGCGGTGACGGTACACAAGCGCGACCACTTTCGCGCCGCGTTCATCGGCCTGACGTGCTCCGCCGCGCCGGTCTTCGATCCGCAAGGAGAACTGCTCGGGGTGCTGGACGTCTCGGCGGTGCGTTCGCCGGACGATCGACGTTCTCAGCATCTGATCCGGCAAATGGTGGTGCAAAGCGCACGGGAGATCGAACAGGCGTTTTTCATGAGCAGTGCCCAGGGCTACTGGGTCTTGCGCGCCCATCGCAACGCCGGCTACGTCGACAGCCAGCCGGATTTCCTGTTCGCCTGGGATGACGATGGTTGCCTGCAAGCGCTTAACCCGGCGGCGCGCCATTACTTGCTGGAGCGCTACGGCCAGATGCCCCGGCATATCAGCCAGGTCTTCGACCCGCAGCTGTTGCACCGCGCCCGTGACGAAAGCCTCTATCCGCTCGACCCGTTCCTGCACGGCCGCCTGAGCGCGCCGCGACGCCGGGCGACCCCACGCAAGCGCGCCACGATGACCTCGACCGAGCTCGATCCACGCCTGGCCGGCAGCCTGAGCCTGGCGGTGCGGGTCAAGGATCGCAACCTGCCGGTGCTGATCCAGGGCGAGACCGGATCCGGCAAAGAAGTCTTCGCCCGCCAGTTGCATCAGGCCAGCCAACGTCGAGACCGACCTTTCGTGGCCCTGAACTGCGCGGCGATTCCGGAAAGCCTGATCGAAAGCGAATTGTTCGGTTATGTCGCCGGCGCCTTTACCGGCGCTTCGGCCAAAGGCATGCAGGGCCTGCTGCAACAAGCCGATGGCGGCACACTGTTTCTCGACGAAATCGGCGACATGCCCCTGACCCTGCAGACCCGCCTGTTGCGGGTACTGGCCGAAGGCGAAGTGGCGCCGCTGGGCGCGGCGCGGCGCAAGGCCGTGGACATCCAGGTGATCTGCGCCACCCACCGTGACCTGGAAACCCTGGTAGCAGCCGGCGAGTTTCGCGAGGATCTGTACTTCCGCCTCGGCGGTGCCCGGTTTCAATTGCCGCCGTTACGCGAGCGCACCGACCGGCTGGCGTTGATCAACCGCATCCTCGACGAAGAATCGACCCTGTGCGGGGGCGCGGTGCAGCTGAGTGGCCCAGCGCTGGAATGCCTGCTCGGTTACCACTGGCCGGGCAATGTGCGCCAGTTGCGACATGTACTGCGTTATGCCTGTGCGGTCTGCGAAGGGAGCGTGGTCCAGCTCAGTGATTTGCCGGAGTCACTGCACGGCCGCGAAACGGCTGTTCGGGGGCCAGAACCCAGCGCCAGCCCGGAACGCCAGGCGCTGCTCGATGCCCTGGTGCGTCACCGCTGGAAACCCACCCCGGCGGCCCGGGCCCTGGGTATTTCCCGTGCGACGCTGTATCGCCGGGTGCATCAGCATGGCATCGAAATGCCCGGCAGAAGCCCCGGCTGAACCCTTATCGTCGGGCCAGTTCGTGACGCACGCATTGTTCGTAATAGGTCTGCTTGACGGCGGCAGGCTTGAGCCGCGATGCGCTGTTGTAGGTCTGCTCGGTAATGCCCAGGGCAGTCATGCGCATCCATGGCCGCGCAAACTTGCGCACTTGCAGCTTCTTGCGCGCCCCATACAGGCTGACACCGGACAGCTTCGACGCCTGGGCGCCCGCCGCGATGTCCGAACCCCAGCGACACATCGACTGCTGGTTCGAGGTAAGCACCCTGGCCTGGGCTTCAAGCGAGACAGCGGTCAGCAACATGGCCGCCGCGATCCATATAGAAACGCGCATAGGTTTGTCGTCCAACATTCTGAAATGAAAGAAGTTTGACTTGGTGTGGATGAGCAAGGGGCCAGCATTTTCACTTTGCTCCCGGCCTTGGCTACGCAACCTAGAACTAACTGCATGAAAATCTTATAAGCCTTTAAACTTAAAGCGTTTTTCCTAGTAACAAGTAGTCATACAGCTGTTCTCCGTTCTGGAATCCACCTATAAACCCGTGGCGAGGGAGCTTGCTCCCGCTGGGCCGGGCTGGCGCTCCAGCGCGCAGCGGCCCTAAAAAAAGCACAGACAACTCGGTGCGTCAGTCAGAGACAGGGGGGGCCGCTTCGCAGCCCAGCGGGAGCAAGCTCCCTCACCACGGGTCAGTTGCTGGCCTTCGCTTCTTGCAGCAGTTGTTGAATCACTTGCTCCTGCTCTGCATAACGCCCTTCGCCAAAGTGGCTGTAGCGCACCTGCCCCTTGGCATCGATGAAGTAATGGGCCGGCCAGTACTGGTTGTTGAAGGCGCGCCAGATCGAATATTGGTTGTCGATGGCCACCGGGTAATGGATGTCCAGCTTGCGCACCTGTTCGCGGACGTTCTCGATGATCTTCTCGTAGCCGTATTCCGGCGTATGCACGCCTATCACCACCAGCCCGTCCTTCTCGTATTTCTTCGCCCAACCATTCACGTACGGCAGCGTGTGCTGGCAGTTGATGCAATCGTAGGTCCAGAAATCCACCAGCACCACTTTGCCCCGCAGTGACTCGCTGTTCAGCGGTGGCGAGTTGAGCCATTGCACCGCGCCTGCCAGCGAAGGCATCGCGCCTTGGGCATCCAGGGGCGGCAGGCTGCTGGCGTCAGCCTTGCTGACCACATAATCGATGGCCTTGGGCACGTTCTCCAGCAGGCTTTTTTCCAGGCTGGCGGACTGTTCGGAGGACGTCGCCGCCAACAACCGGTCATCTGCCCCGCTGCCGATCGCCACGGCCGCCAGCAACACCAGCCCGCCCGTCGCCCGACGCAGCCACGCGGTGATTGGCAGCGACGGTTTCAGCCGACCGATCAGGCCACGCCCGGCCAGAATCAGCGTACCCAGCGACAAGGCGCTGCCCAGGCCGTAGGCAAGCAACAGCAGGCTGGTCTGCGCGCTGGCACCTTGCAGCATCGCCCCGGTCAGGATCACTCCGAGGATCGGCCCGGCGCACGGCGCCCAGAGCAGCCCCGTGGCGACGCCGATCAGCAGCGACGCCAGCGGCCCAGCCATCCGTCCAGCTCCGGCGTCGAGGCGATTGCCCAGGCTGACCAGCGGCCGCGCGAGCCAGGTGCCGACCCGGCTGAACATCAGCGACAAGGCAAACAGCACCATCACCACCAGGGCGACTTGCCGGCCGACGCTGCTGGCGCGGATGACCCACTCGCTGCTGACCACCGCCAGGCTCGACACCAGGCCGAAGGTCAGCACCATGCCGGCCAGAGTCAGCAGCACCGAGCCGCGCGATTGATTGGCGCGGGCGAACAGGAACGGCACCACGGGCAGGATGCAAGGGCTGAGGATCGTCAGGACCCCGCCGAGAAAAGCGATCAGAAGCATGGCAACACCTCAAAATGAAAGTTGGCGGAAGAACCCGTGGCGAGGGAGCTTGCTCCCGCTGGGCGCGGAGCGCCCCCTCGTATCTGCCTGACACACCGAATGGTCAATGCGTTTTTGGGGCCGCTTCGCGGCCCAGCGGGAGCAAGCTCCCTCGCCACGAACGTCAGTTCTGGTTGGTGCAGTGATCAGAAAACTTGCGATAGTCCAGCGCCTGCTCGTGTCCCGCGGAATCCAGATAGGTCATGTGGGCATTGACCACGCCACAGGCCGGTTGCGGGTCTTCGGTCAGGGACAGCACTTTGCCCACGTCCAGGTGGCTGCCGTAGCTATAGGTCTGCGGCTGAACGTCGCTTTCGGCCCGCGCCGACAAGGTGCAGATGTTCAGCGCGGCAAACAGGCATGCGGCGTAGATGGCTTTGGTGTTCATGATGATGTCCTCGATTCAATGGTTTATCGCAGAGGCCCGTTGTGTTGCCTCGATGGATGCCATTGAATGCCGCCCAGGTATCGCGCCTGTATCGGGCCAGGGGGCTTTTTGCATCGCTGTGTATCCGCCGCGCGCCAGATACACTGCAATACAAACCGTCGCGGGCCAGGCCGGCTGGTGCCTGTAGACTGGCCAACAACAAAACGCCAAGGGGCAGAACAGCATGGAACATGTCGATCATGTGTTGATCGTCGATGACGATCGCGAGATTCGAGAGCTGGTGGGCAACTACCTGAAAAAGAACGGCCTGCGCACCACCGTGGTCGCCGATGGCCGGCAGATGCGGGCCTTCCTGGAAACCACCCCGGTGGACCTGATCGTGCTGGACATCATGATGCCCGGCGATGATGGCCTGGTGTTGTGTCGGGAACTGCGCGCCGGCAAGCACAAGGCCACGCCGGTGCTGATGCTCACCGCCCGCAACGACGAAACCGACCGCATCATCGGCCTGGAAATGGGCGCCGACGACTATCTGGTCAAGCCGTTCGCCGCTCGCGAGCTGCTCGCCCGAATCAACGCCGTGCTGCGCCGCACCCGGATGTTGCCGCCCAATCTGGTGGTCACCGAGAGCGGACGCCTGCTGGCGTTCGGTCGCTGGCGGCTGGACACCACCGCCCGCCACCTGCTGGACAGCGACGGCACCATGGTCGCCCTGAGCGGCGCGGAGTACCGTCTGTTGCGGGTGTTTCTCGATCATCCGCAGCGCGTGCTCAACCGCGACCAGTTGCTGAACCTGACCCAGGGCCGCGACGCCGATCTGTTCGATCGCTCCATCGACCTGCTGGTCAGCCGCCTGCGCCAACGCCTGTTGGATGATGCTCGCGAACCAGCCTACATCAAGACCGTACGCAGCGAAGGCTACGTGTTCTCGCTGCCGGTGGAGATCCTCGAGGCGTCGGTATGAAGGTGTCGCTGCGCTGGCCGCGTACCCTCGCCTCGCGCTTGTCGTTAATCTTCCTGATCGGCCTGGTCCTGGCTCAGGGCCTGTCGTTCGGCGTCCAGTATTACGAACGCTACGAGAGCGCGAAGAACACCATGCTCGGCAACCTCGAGACCGACGTGTCGACGTCCGTCGCCATCCTCGACCGCCTGCCGGCCGCCGAACGAGAGGCCTGGCTACCGAAACTGGCCCGGCGCAACTATGGCTACGTGCTCGGCGAAGGCGAACCGGGCATGCCGATGCTGCCCGACAACGCACCGATATCGGTCAGTTCGATCCAGCAAGCCCTGGGCGAAGCCTATGCGCTGACCTATAACCAGATCCCGGGCCCGAAGATGCACTACCAGGCGCACCTGCGCCTGAAAGACGGCAACCCGCTGACGATCGATGTGCGTCCGGCGATGGCGCCGCTTTCGCCCTGGCTGCCCGCGGTGCTGCTCGGGCAACTGGCGCTGTTGATCGGCTGCACGTGGCTGGCCGTGCGCATCGCCGTCAGCCCGCTGACCCGGTTGGCCCGTGCCGTGGAGACCCTCGACCCGAACGCCCACGGCGTGCGCCTGGACGAAAAAGGCCCGACCGAAGTAGTACACGCGGCAAAGGCGTTCAATGCCATGCAGGACCGCATTGCCGCCTACCTCAAGGAGCGCATGCAACTGCTGGCGGCGATTTCCCATGACTTGCAGACGCCCATCACCCGCATGAAACTGCGCGCCGAATTCATGGACGACGGCATCGAAAAGGACAAACTGTGCAGCGATCTGAGCGAAATGGAACACCTCGTGCGCGAGGGCGTGGCCTACGCTCGCAGCATCCATGGCGCCACCGAGGCCAGTTGCCGGATCAGCCTGGATGCGTTTCTCGACAGTTTGGTGTTCGACTACCAGGACACCGGCCAGGACGTGCTGCTGTCGGGCAAGAACGCCGCCGTAATCGACACCCGTCCCCATGCGCTGCGGCGGGTGTTGGTCAATCTGGTGGACAACGCGCTGAAATTCGGCGGCGCGGCGCAGATCCAGGTCCAGCCTGCCACCCATGGGCAACTGGCGATCCAGGTGCTGGATCGCGGGCCCGGCATCAGCGAAGCAGAACTGGCCGAAGTGCTCAAGCCGTTCTATCGGGTGGAGAGCTCGCGCAATCGGGAAACAGGCGGCACGGGCCTGGGACTGGCCATCGCCCAACAACTGGCGAGTGCCATGGGCGGCTCGCTGACCTTGAGCAATCGCGATGGCGGTGGGTTGTGTGCTGAGTTGCGGTTGGCTTGCAATACCCCATCCGGAAGCTGATCAAGCCCCTGTGGATTGCCTTAAGTGAACAGTATTTCCCTGTGGGAGCGAGCCTGCTCGCGAAAGCGCTTTGCCAGTCGACATCACTGTTGGCTGACCTGACGCCTTCGCGAGCAAGCTCGCTCCCACAGAGTTCGGCATTCGGCTTGATGTTGGGTTTGTATATCAGTGTGTCAGCGGGCACATGGCATACACAAACTTGCACACCAGCGTCATTCCAGACACACCCCGCTTACACCCGCTTGAAAGACTCCTTGTGTCCCCGGCTACCCTGACGGCCGGGCCATGAATCCAAGGAGCCTACCCATGCCTGCCACCACCGCAACGCCACCTGCTTTCCGTTTCCAGGGCTGGTCGCTGTTCAGCCTGATCGCCGCCCTGGTGCTGTTGATGACCGCGCTGATCCTGGCACTCGAGCCGGACCTCACCGAAGGCGTTCGCAGCGCCATTCGCGCCACCGCCCGGTCATCCTTTGCCCTGTTCCTGCTGGCCTTCACCGCTTCGGCGTTTGCCGTGCTGGTGCCCTCGCCCTGGAGCAAATCCCTGGTGCGCGAACGGCGCTTCATCGGCTTGGCCTTTGCCTTTTCGCACCTGGTGCACGCGGTGTTGATCTATTGGTACGGCCAGCTCAACACGGAGTTCTGGCCCGGCCGCACGACCGTCGGCAATCTGCCCGGCAGTGTGGGTTATGTGTTCATCCTGCTGCTGGCCCTGACCTCGTTCAAAAGCACCACGCGGCTGATCGGCGCCACCGCCTGGAAACGCCTGCACACTACCGGTATGTGGGTGTTGGCGGCGATCTTTGCCTACTCCAACTTCAAGCGCATTCCGATGAGCGCCTGGTACGTGCTGCCCTTCGGCCTGATCTGCGCCGCCACGGCGGTCCGCCTGGTGGGCAAGCTGGCCCAGGCCAACAAGCGCCACGCCCTGCAACGTGCAGCCTGAGTAAGGGAGATCAAACATGTACGCGTCTTTTTCGAAAGCCTTGAACGGCCTGCACCTCAACCTCGACCACGCCGGCTCATGGCTCGCACCGCTGGGGCTGCGCCTGTTCCTGGCCTGGGAGTTCTTCGAGTCGGGCCTGGAAAAATGGCACGGCCAGAACTGGTTCGCCGAAATCCAGGCGGCCTTCCCGTTCCCTTTCAACCATGTGCCGGCCAGTTGGAACTGGGAACTGTCGATGTGGGCGGAGCTGATCTGCGCCATCGCCCTGCTGGTGGGCCTGGGCACACGTGTTTCGGCGCTGGTGCTGATGATCGTCACGGTGGTCGCGACGGCGGCCGTGCACTGGCCGGCGGATTGGTCGAGCCTGAGCGAACTGGCCCAGGGATACGCCATCACCAACAAAGGCTTTGGCAACTTCAAGCTGCCATTGATTTACCTGGTGGCGCTGCTGCCGTTGCTGTTGCAGGGCGCCGGGAAAATGAGTGTGGATGCCTTGCTGAAGACGCTGCAATCGGTAAAAAAATCGAAACCTTGAGCGGCTTGCGTCGGTCCAGTCCTGTATGAGCCACGGCGCTGCGTACCGCTGCCTAGGGTCGCAGCCCGACACGACAGCCCATCAGGACGAGGAACAGACATGAGCATGACCGTCGGCGATTTTCTGGTTGAGCGCCTTTACGAGTGGGGGGTTCGCCGTATCTACGGCTACCCGGGCGATGGCATCAACGGCGTGTTTGGCGCCTTGAACCGGGCCAAGGGCAAGATCCAGTTCATTCAGGCGCGTCACGAGGAAATGGCCGCATTCATGGCCTGCGCCCATGCCAAGTTCACCGGCGAGCTGGGGGTCTGTATCGCCACTTCGGGGCCAGGGGCGTCGCACCTGATCACCGGCCTGTATGACGCGCGAATGGACCATATGCCGGTCCTGGCCATCTGCGGCCAACAAGCGCGAAATGCGCTTGGCGGCCATTACCAGCAGGAACTCGACCTGGTCAGCCTGTTCAAGGATGTAGCCGGCGCGTTCGTCCAGCAGGCCAGCGCACCGGCGCAGGTGCGCCATCTGCTCGACCGCGCCGTGCGCACGGCGGTGGGCGAGCGCCGGGTCACCGCGCTGATCCTGCCCAACGACTTGCAAGACCTGGATTACACGGCGCCGCCCCATAAGCACGGCACGTTGCATTCTGGCGTCGGTTATCGCAAACCCAAGGTCGTGCCTTACGAGGAAGACCTGCAGCGGGCCGCCGAAGTCCTCAACGCTGGCAAGAAGGTCGCCATCCTGGTGGGCGCCGGGGCGCTGCACGCCACGGATGAAGTGATTGCCATCGCTGACAAGCTCGGTGCCGGCGTCGCCAAGGCCTTGCTCGGCAAAGCCGCGGTGCCCGACGAGTTGCCGTGGGTCACCGGCGCCATCGGCCTGTTGGGCACCGAACCCAGTGACAACCTCATGGCCGGTTGCGACACGCTGCTGATGATCGGGTCCGGCTTCCCCTATGCCGAGTTTCTGCCCCGGGAGGGCCATGCGCGTGGCGTGCAGATCGACCTGCAGCCCGACATGCTCAGCCTGCGCTACCCCATGGAAGTCAACCTGCAGGGTGACAGCGCCGACACCCTGCGAGCCTTGTTGCCGCTGATCGAAGAAAAGACCGACCGCGCCTGGCGCAAGAAAATCGAACACTGGCGTGCGGACTGGGACAAGACCCTGGAAAAACGCGCGCTGGTCTCGGCCAAGCCGATCAATCCGCAACGGGTCACGTTCGAACTGTCGCCACGGTTGCCGGACCGCGCCATCATCACCTGTGATTCCGGCTCCTGCGCCAACTGGTATGCCCGGGACCTGCAGATCCGTCGGGGCATGCTGTGTTCGCTGTCTGGTGGCCTCGCCTCCATGGGCGCCGCCGTGCCCTACGCCATTGCGGCCAAGTTGTGCCATCCGGATCGGCCGGTCATCGCCCTGGTGGGCGACGGTGCCATGCAGATGAACAACATGGCCGAGCTGATTACCGTCGCCAAGTATTGGCGCAGCTGGACGGACAGCACCTGGATCTGCGCGGTGTTCAATAATCAGGATCTGAACCAGGTGACCTGGGAACAGCGGGTCATGGAGGGCGATCCGAAATTCGAGGCCTCGCAGAACATTCCCGACGTGCCCTACCACCTGTTCGCCGAATCCATTGGCCTCAAGGGCATCCTCGTCGATCAGGAAAGCGACGTGGCCAGCGCCTGGGAACAGGCACTTGCCGCCGAACGCCCGGTGCTGATCGAATTCCGCACCGACCCCGACGTGCCGCCGCTGCCGCCACATATCAAGCTGGAACAGGCGAAAAAATTTGCCTCGACCCTGCTCCAGGGCGACCCGAACGAACGGGGCATCATGGTCGAGACCGCTAAACAGGTGCTGGGCGCACTGCTGCCCGGCCAGCGCAAGGATAAAGAGTAAGCATGCCGATCCGAGCAAGCCGTTACGAGCTGATCCTGCTGGGAAGTTTTATCGCCCTATGGACGGGGCTGGCCATCGCGCCGGTCAAGCGCAGCGACTGGCTGGCGGAGAATCTGCTGGTGTTTGCGCTGCTGATCGTCCTGGTGGCGGCCCATCGGCGGTTCAGCTTCTCGCGTCTGTCGGCGACGCTGGTGTTCGTATTCCTCTGCATCCATGAGGTCGGCGCCCACTACACCTACGCAAAAGTCCCCTACAACCAGTGGTGGCAAGCCCTGACCGGTGGCCAGCCGCTGGACCAGCTCCTGGGTTTCCAGCGCAACCAGTTCGATCGCCTGGTGCATTTCAGCTATGGCCTGCTGCTGGCCTATCCGGTACGCGAGGCGCTGCTGCGGGTGATTCCGGCCCGGGGTTTCGCGGGTTATTTTCTGGCGTGGAACCTGATCCTGTCGTCATCGGCCATCTATGAGCTGATCGAATGGATCGGCGGCGCCTATATGGGCGGCGACACCGCCAAGGCCTTCGTCGGCGCGCAACAGGACCCGTGGGACTCGCAAAAGGACATGGCGCTGGCGGGCTTGGCCGCGTGCTTGACGCTGGTGGCCGCCGCCGCGGTCAATTATTTCCAGCAACGGGACTTTGCCCTGGAATGGGCACTGCGCAAGAAAGCCAGCACGTGAACGGGACCGGTCCTCGGAAAAATGGTGCAACTGGTCAGCATTTTTTCACTTTTATTAAGTTAATCAGGCAGTCAGCCGATACAAAGCCAGTGCGGGGTATTCTCGCGTTCAGCTGATGGCTTGTTTTTATGATTGAAGATGCTGGCAATGGCTCCTCCGTGATTTCCGGCGAGCGGCCAACCCGAAGTTTCACCCGCCGCACTTTCCCGGCCATCATGCTGTTGCTGTTCATCATGTCCGCTTTGGCCATCGCGGTGCTGCTCAACGTTACCCAGACCCAGGACGAGCAGGCCCGAGAACAAAGCGTGTTTTTTGCCCAGCGGGCCATCGAAGGCATGCGCACGGGCATCGGTCGTGATCTGAGCGACTACTCCAAATGGAGCGACGCTTATCGCCATCTGCACGTAAAGGTCGACAAAGACTGGGCCTACGACCAGGAAAATGTCGGCAGCAGCGTGTTTTCACTCTATGGCTACCAGGCCGTGTTCGTCATTTCTCCAGCCGGCAAGACGGTTTATTCGGTCATCGATGGCGAGATGAGCCAGGTGGCGGCCGACACGTGGTTGACAGGTGACCTGCGCGCACTCGCCAGCAAGGCCAGGGCGGCGGAAAACCGCGATGAAGTGATCGTCGAGCTGTTGCATCACAAGGACGCGCCCGCCTTCGTCGCCGTCTCGGCGATTACCACCGGCACCGACAACAGCGTGGCCGAAATTTCAGGGCCGCCCAGCCTGCTGTTATTTGTCAAAGTCCTGGACCGTGGCGCGCTGCAAAGCCTGTCACGGGACTTCGCCCTGCCCGACGCGCATATTGCCCGCACGCCAGGACCCAAGGACACCGCCCAGGTCTTGCTCAACGACCTGACCCGCGAAGCTTTGGCCTGGCGCCCGGCGACCCCCGGCAAGGACCTGCGCAAAGTGCTGCTGCCCTTGCTCGCGCTCGCATTGCTGTTTCTTGCCGTCATGGCCCTGGCGGTGTTGCGTCATGCGCTGATCATGCTCCGCGCCCAGGAGCAGCAATACGCCAGCCTCCTCGCCCACCGCAAGGCGTTGGAGCGCAGCGAAGAGCGCTTCCGGGACATCGCCGAGGTCTCGTCCGACTGGCTGTGGGAGGTCGACTCGAACGGAACATTGACCTATCTGTCGGAACGCTTCGAACAGGTCACGGGCTTCAACCCCAGCGAGTGGCTGGGCAAGCCGTTGCACCGACTGTTGCATCCACACAGCGGATCGGTCTCGATTTCCCATTGGCTGCTCGCCGGTGCCAACAGCGCCTCCTCTGCGCCGCTCCTTTGCGAATACACCGCGCGCAACCAGCGTATACGCACCTGCAAACTCTCGGTACGGGCCATTGAAGCCGGCGCCCTGGGTTTTCGTGGCACCGCCACCGACATTACCGAAGAGTTGCGGGCGCTGGCGCAGATCAAGCACCTGTCGCTGCACGACCCGCTGACCGGGCTGGCCAACCGCAACCGCCTGTTCGATTGCCTCAGCCAACACCTCGACCAGACGCGAGATACGCCACTGGCGATACTGAACCTGGACATGGACCGGTTCAAACCGGTCAACGACTCCCTGGGCCATGCCGTCGGCGACAAGGTGCTGAAGGAAGTTGCCCATATCCTGCAACAGAACGTGCGCGGCAGCGACCTGGTGGCGCGCCTGGGTGGCGATGAATTCGTCATCATCCTGCCGAACCCGGGCGGCGCTGGTGATCTCGACCAATTGTGCTCGCGCCTGATCGAATGCATGCAACGGCCCATGCACCTGGACGGCAATACGCTGTACCTGGGCGTGAGTATCGGGGTTGCCTGGTCGCAGCCCGGTGAGCAGCGTGCCGAGGAGCTGTTGCGCCAGGCCGACATCGCCCTGTACGCGGCCAAGGCCGCGGGACGCAATACCTGGCGCGTATACGAAGAGGCCATGGGCAATGTGGCCCGCGACCGTCGACGCTATGAGCAGCAGTTGCGCGATGCGATGCAGCAGGGCCAGCTCGAATTGCGTTACCTGCCCCGTTTCGATGTGGGCGCCGAGCAGCTGTATGGTTTTGAAGCACAGGCCTTCTGGCACCATCCTGAGCGCGGTGAGCTGGGCGGGATCGACTTCATCCCGGTCGCCGAAGCATCCGGCCAACTGGAGGACCTGGGCAGCTGGATGCTGATCAACGCCTGTGACGAGGCGATGAGTTGGCCCACCCCGCTCAATGTCTCCATCGCTGTTTCGCCTCGCTGGTTCAGCAGCAGTTTCCTGTTCAATCAGGTGCACAAGGCTCTGGAAACAAGCGGCCTGCCCGCCCAACGGCTGACCCTGGAAGTGGCCGAAGGCGTCCTGCTGACTGACCATAAAACGCTCGCCAGAACCCTTCATGCTTTAAAGGCGCTGGGCGTGCGGATCAATATCGACAAGTTCGGCACCAACATAGCGTCCCTCCGGGAAGTGCTTGACCAGCCATTCGACGGCATCCGCTTCGATCGTAATATCCTGGCGCAACTGGGCCTGGAACATGACCAGGAAGGCGTGCTGGCAATGATTCGGTTGAGTCGCAGCGTCGGGTTGATGGTGACGGCCGAAGGTATCGAGAACGCCGTGCAGTTCAGCCAATTGCGCAGCGTGGCTTGCGATCATGTGCAAGGCCCGTATTTCGGCGCAGCCCTGGCCCGCTCGGAAATGGCCTCATTCTTTACCACGCCTCGCTGGCTATAACATTTGTAATGCCTCTGTGGGAGCGAGCCTGCTCGCGAAGACGGCGGCACATTCAATGCTCATGCAAACTGACCCAGCGCTTTCGCGAGCAAGCTCGCTCCCACCTTGGTCTCCAGTGTTTATTGCATCTACATTCGCAACACTGCGCCCCCTGTGGGAGCGAGCTTGCTCGCGATGGCGGCGGCACATTCACTGCTGATGCAAACTGACCCACCGCTTTCGCGAGCAGGCTCGCTCCCACCTTGGTCTCCGGTGTTTATTGCATCTACATACTCAACAAAGCCCCTGTGGGAGCGAGCCTGCTCGCGAAGGCGGTCTGACGGCCGCCGCATGAATAGCCGCTTAACCCCCGGGGCTCTGGCGAAAGCTCACCGCGAGGCGGTTCCAGCTGTTGATGGTGCTGATCGCGAGGGTCAGGTCGACCAGTTCTTCTTCGCTGAAACTGGCGCGGGCCAGGGCGTAGACGTCGTCTGGCACTTGGCTTTCGGCCAGCAGCGTGACGGCTTCGGTCCAGGCCAGGGCAGCTCGTTCGCGCGGGTTGAAAAACCCGCTGTCGCGCCACACCGCCACCGCGTAGAGGCGCCGCTCGGTCTCGCCCTGGCGACGGGCATCCACCGAGTGCATGTCGGTACAGAACGCGCAGCCGTTGAGCTGCGAGGCGCGGATCCTGATCAGATGCAATAACCCCGGTTCTATACTCAGCCGGCTGGTCAGCGCCTCCAGGCCAATCATGGCCCTCATCGCCGCGGGGGACGCACTGTAGTAATCCAGACGCGGGCTCATGGCGGGCTCCGTAGTGATCGATGAATCCACGGTAGGTCGTCGAGGCCGCGCGTGACAGGTCCAATCCGCCGAAAAACGTCCACGCAACTTCTCCGCCACAGCGCATTGCGAGTAATCTCGCGTTCTCCCCTTGCCGCAAACGATCACCCAGGAGCCCGCGGGTATGGAACTTCATGTCGTCATCAACGGCCGCAAGGACCTGACGGGCCAGTTGTACCGACAACTTCGCAGCGCCATCGAAAGTGGTCGCCTGGCGGCCGGCACGCAGCTGCCGCCCAGCCGTCTGCTGGCCGAGCAACTGGGCATCTCGCGCAAGACGGTCTCCGACACCTACGCCCATCTGACCTACGAAAACTTCCTCACCGGGGTCATTGGCAAGGGCACCTATGTCAATGCCCGACCGGCCAACATCTTGCGCAAGCAAAGCCACCGCGAGCTCGCCGGGGCGGACGTCGTCGAGACCTGGCGCAACATGCCGGACCTGCTGCGTCACCCGCTTGCCGAAAGTGCGTTGCGCTATGACTTCATCGGCGGCGCTACCGGCAAGGGCCAGTTTCCCCTGGATGACTGGCGCCGGTGTACGGCCCATGCCCTGCGTCAGATCGCCAACGCCAAGGGTTTCTACAGCCAGCCCGAAGGGTTGGCGGCGCTGCGCAATGCCATCGCCCGGCATATCGCGTTCTCTCGTGGGGTCAACTGCCAGGACGAGGACGTGGTGGTGTGCAACGGCGCGCAGCAGGCACTGGATCTGATTTCACGGGTGCTGACCCGCCCCGGCAGCCTGGTGGCCATGGAAGATCCCGGGTATCCGCCGGCACGCCTGCTGTTTGGTTCCCATGGCGCGACGGTGGCCGGGGTGCCGGTGGATGAGCAAGGCATGCGCGTGGACTTGATTCCCGACGGCACACGGCTGATCTACGTGACACCCTCCCACCAGTTCCCCTTGGGCATGCCCATGAGCCAGCCCCGGCGCGAGGCCTTGCTATCGCGGGCCTATGAACTGGGGGCGATCATCATCGAAGACGACTACGACAGTGAATTTCGCTATGAAGGCCGGCCCACCGACTCGCTGCAAAGCATGGATGAGCGCGGGATCGTCGCCTACGTCGGGACGTTCTCCAAGACCTTGTTGCCGGAGCTGCGGCTCGGTTATGCAATCCTGCCACCGGCGATCCTCGAAGCGGTGATCCTCGCCAAGCGCCTCACCGACCAGCACACCTCCACGCTGCCCCAATGGGCGCTGGCCAAATTCATCGCCGAGGGTTGCCTGCTCAAGCACATCCGCCGTTGCCACGCCCTGTACGCAGGCCGGCGCGAGCGAATCCTGGCCCGCATGGGCGCCGATCTGGCGCCTTGGTTCGAGGCCGTGCCGACCACCGCGGGTTTCCATATGGCGGTGTTGTGCAAGGTTCCAATCGACCTGCCTCTGGTGATCGAACTGGCGAAAAAAGCCGAGGTCGGGCTCTACAGCCTCGACGGTTTTTTTCATGCCGCACCGGTACGCTCTGGCCTGATGCTAGGCTTTGGCGCCATCGAACTGCTCGACATCGACGTCGCCCTCGACCGTTTGCGCGACATTCTCCAGCAGGTCGCCTGATCGATTGGACTGGGGATTTATCCGCCCATTGGCTGTTTTAGCCGGGTGCCGGCAGGCCTATTCTGCTTGGGTGTCATCACGTATCGGAAGCACTCCCGTTCGACTTGATTCAGGAGCCAGGACAATGTCTCGCCAAGTGATCAACACCGTACAGGTGCAAGCCGCCGCCGGACGCTCGGAAGAACTCGGCCGGCAGTTGCAGCAAATCGTCGAAACCCTGCGCGCCTTGCCAGGCTGCGATGCTTACATGGTCGATCGTTGCCCGGAGCACAACGACCGCTGGAACGTCAGCGCCCGCTGGCAATCGGAGGCGGCCATGCAGGCCCATTTCAATTGCCCCGAAGTCCAGGGTTTCATCAGCCTGATCGAAAGCCGCCTGGCTCGCAGCGTCGACTTCAACAGTTTTCCGCTGGTGTGAATCCCCTCTCCCTATGGCACTGAAAGCTTTCGTGGCGAGGGAGCTTGCTCCCGCTGGGTCGCGCAGCGGCCCCCAGCTTTTCGCGTTGTGCCAAAAACCTGGGCCTGCTTCGCAGTCCAGCGGGAGCAAGCTCCCTCGCCACGGGGGACCCTTCAACGTGAGGCACTCATTGGTCTACCTGTCTTCCGAAAGATTGGACGTTTTTCCACAACGCCTCGGGGCTTAGGGTGGAGCCATCGCCACAGCGCGAACCCACTCCCACCACAAAGGACCCGCCTCGATGAAAACCCTCTACTTGATCGCTGCCCTTGGCCTGCTTCCCGTCGCCCCGCTCTACGCTCATGAAACCGCGCCTTCGGAAAAAATCCAGGTGCTGCAAGAGAAACAGCTGAAAAACCTGCCCGACAAAAAAGCCATGATGCTGACCGTCGACTATGCGCCGGGCCAGTCTTCCATCGCCCACAAGCATGACGGCACGGCCATGGCCTATGTGCTTGAGGGCGCCATTACCTCCCAGGTCAAGGGCGAACCGGCGATCACCTACAAGGCCGGTGAGTTCTGGTACGAAGCCGCCGGCTCCGAGCACCTGGTGTCGAAGAACGCCAGCGCCACCCAACCGGCAAAGCTGCTGGTGTTCATGGTGATGGGCAAGGACGAAGCGGTGCTGATCCCGTTGAAAGACTGACCACCGCCGCGACTGTGCCGGGCTTTTGGCCCGGTGCATCTCAGGCGCCCTGGATGATGCCCTTGAGCACCGTCTTGAAACTCTCGAGTTGCTCATCGCTGAACTGGCCGAATACCTTGTCCTGCTGCTCCTTGGCAATCGCCCAGAGGCCTTCGGTTTCATCGATGCCCTTGGCGGTAAGGCGCACCCGATCGCCATCATCGGTGACCAGCCCCTTGCGTCGCAAATTGGCCACCGCCTCTTCGATCTCACGCACCGGCATCGCGACTTCGCGTTGCAGATCGGCCATGTTCAGGCCGGCGTCGTTCTCCAGCACCATCAACATCCGCGCCTCGCTGGTGCGCAGTCCGGTGGACAACTGGCGCGGCTGGTAACTGGCCTGGTAGGCCCGTAGAGCCTGGGTCATCAGGTAATACAGGTTATGGCTCAAGCGACCCTGGAAATGACTGCTCGGCGGCTGGCCTTCGCCGCGCTGGGTCATGCGCGTATGCGGCAGGACCATCGAATAGGCGCCCTGATGGTAGAGCAACGGCGAGCGCCCGAAATCATCGAACGCGACGACTTTGCCGATCATGATCCAATGATCACCGCCATCGACCTGCTGGAACTTCTCGCAATGAAAACGCGCCGAGCAGTCGACGAACACCGGCGCGCCCCCTTCGCCGGTCTCGAACTGGATTTCGGCGAAGCGGTCATCCTTGGGCCGGGCGAAGTTGTTCGACAGGTCGATCTGGTCGGCGGCCAGCACGTTGACGGCGAAATGGCTCGCGGCTTCGAATACACCGTGGCTGCTGGAACGCTTGTCGATGCTCCAGAGAATCAGCGGCGGGTCGAGGGATACCGAATTGAAGCTGTTGGCTGTCACGCCGACTTTGCGCCCATCCTCGGTCGCGGCGGTGACCACGGTCACGCCGGTGGCAAAGTTGCCCAGGGCCCGGCGGAACGCGCGGGTGTCGAAAGCAGTTTCACAGATATCGGACATGCAAGACTCCCGGCCGCCTCAGTCGACGGCCTCGATTGTTGTTATTGGAACCGGGGTTGCCGGGCAGACGATCAAACCATGCTGGGATCGGGCTCCAGGCCCATCAATTCCCGGCCCAGGATCTGCGCACAGACGTCATAGTCGGTGTAGGCATGGGCGCCGGTGAGGTGTGCGTCGCGAAATAGCCGTTGCAGTTCATTGGTTTCGAACCACGCGCCGCCGCCCGCGGCTTCCATCAGGCGATCCACCGCCTGGATGCACATCCTGGTCGCATAACCCTGGTTGGTCCGCCAGAACGCCAGGGTCTCGCGGCTCGGGTATTGATGCCGCTCGCTGTGCTCGGCGTGGTCTTCCCAGGTTTTTTCGAGGAAAGCCCGAGCCGCGGCCACCTGGTGGGTGGACTCGGCCAGGCGCATCAGCGCTGGCGTGGCGGCGCCGACCGCGGCACCGGTGTAGGCCCGCACGCGGGTCCGGGTCTTCTCACGAAAGACCTCCAGCATGCGCTCGGCGACGCCCAGGCTGACGGTGGAAAAGCCGCTGGCGAAATACGGACGATACGGCGCATAGAAAATCTTGCTGTCGGGGTACAGGCCAAAGCCGCCGGACTTGCCTTCCATCATGTCCTTGGCTTTCTGGATCCGGTGTTCCGGCACAAACGCGTTATTGATGATAAGGGTCTTGCTGCCGCTGCCGCGCATGCCGACCGCGTACCAGTCATCGCGGATCTCATAATCGCGACGAGGCAACACCGCAAAGCAATAATCCTGGGTGCCTTCGGCATTCTTTCGGCGGAAACCGACAATGGCCCATTCGGCGTGGTCGCAACCGCTGCTCCAGCCCATTTCGCCGCTGAACGTCACGCCGCCGTCGACTTCCTCGGTGCGGCCGAAAGGCGCGATGCTGCTGCTGGCGGTGGCGTCGGGGTCGTCACCCCAGACCTCCTCCTGGGTCTGGGCCGGAAACAATGCCAACTGATGACTGTGGGTGCACAACAGGCTCATGGCCCAGGCGGTGCTTGCGCAAGCGCCGGCCAGCAGGGCGATGCAAGCGGCGAACTGCGGCAAGGAAATCTCCATGCCACCGTATTTTTTCGGCTGGAAGGCCCGGTGCATGCCTATGCTCTTGAGCAGGGAAATGTTCTCGGCGGGAACGGTACGGTCCTTCTCGGCCTGGAAGGCGTTGGCGGCGATGGCCGGCAGGATTGGCTTGAGGTCTTCGAGCAGCGGGTTTGGCTTTTTCATGGACGGGCTCTTTTATTATCTGGCGTCTGCCGATCCCGCCTTTGCCCGGCGGCCTGACGGCTGCACAAACAGCGGGATCAATGATTAAGGCCGGTCCAGTATGGGTTCACCGGAGCCACTGAAAAATGCACCTTCCAGATCCAAGATTGTACTTTTCATGGTGCGCGATACCGCGATGGCGCGCTCGGTCAAATAACCGGCACGGATGATCAAGACAGCCGCCCCTGCCAGGCCCCTTAATAGAGCCATCCCTCGCAGCGCCTGGCTCAGGCCCTGCAAGCGGAGCTTTCCTTCACTTTGTCAGGTTGCGTCATGATCAATATCGAAACGCCCACCTATTACACGGCCACCAAGAAGTACAACCTCAGTTTTGCGACCCTGGAACAGGACGTGGAAGCCGACGTTGTGGTCATCGGTGGCGGTTTCTCCGGCATCAACACCGCGTTGGAGCTGGCGGAGAAAGGCATTATCAACATCGTGGTGCTGGAGGCGCGTTACCTGGGCTTCGGCGGCACCGGACGCAACGGGGGCCAGATCATGGCCGGCATTGGTCATGACCTGGAAAAGATCAGGAAGGACGTCGGTGAAGAGGGTCTGCGCCAGGTCTTCGAAATCAGCGACCTGGGCGCCGACATCATCAAGGACCGCATCGCCAAGTACGATATCGATGCGGACTTCTGCCATGGCTATGGCTACATGGGTTTCAACGCCCGCCAGGAAAAGACCCTGCGGGCCTGGGAAAAAGATTTCAAGTCGATCAACAGCAAGCACGAGATCCGCTTTCTCGGCGGCTCCGACGTCCAGCAGATCATTGGGTCCAACGCGTACGGCAGCGCATTGCTGCACATGGGCGGTGGGCATGTGCACTCGCTGAACCTGCTGTTGGGCGAAGCCAAGGCGCTCGTCAGCCACGGCGTGCGGATCTTCGAGAACAGCCCGGCGCTGGAGGTCAGTTATGGCGAACGCATCACCGTGCGCACCGGCCGTGGCTCGGTCAGGGCCAGCAAGCTGCTGTGGGCCTGCGACAGCTTCCTGAACAAGCTTGAACCGGAGCTGCATCGCTCGACCATCAACACCTACGCGTTCCAGATGATGACCGAGCCGCTGTCGGATGAGCTGATCCAGCGCATCAGCCCGATTCGCGGCGCCTACAGCGACATCCGGCCGGTGATCGACTACTACCGCGTCACCAACGAGAACCGCCTGCTGTTCGGCGCGGCAACCCCGTTGGTCGAGCATATCCCGCAAGATCTGAAGGCGTGGAACCGGCGCCTGATGCTGAAGATTTTCCCTTACCTGAAGGATGTGAAGATCGACCTGGCCTGGGGCGGCCCCATGGCGTGCAGTCCGAACCTGTTCCCCCAGGTCGGCACCCTGCCCGGTCGCAGCAATGCGTTTTTCGTCCAGGGCTACTCGGGTTTCGGCGTCACGCCGAGCCACATCATCTGCAAGGTGCTGGCCGAAGGCATGAGCGAAGGCTCGGCGCGCTACGACCTGGTCAGCTCGATCAACCGTCCGACCATCATCGGCAAGGACGCGATCCGTCCGCTATTGCTGACCGCCGGCAAGTCCTGGCATCAGTTGTCGGGTTATTGGAATGGTCGTCGTTGAGATGAGCCGCTGAACACAAACCCTGTGGCGAGGGGATTTATCCCCGCTTGGCTGCGAAGCAGCCATATATAAACAGTGCGGATGTCAGTTTTCAGGGCCGCTGCGCGCCCCAACGGGGATAAATCCCCTCGCCACACTTCGTTACTTTTTACTCGTCAGGAGATATCCCATGCCGCTTACCACCCTCGAAAAAAACATCCAACTGTCCGACCTGGACGCCTGGGGCACCGTTGCCGACCTCGGTTCGCAGATTCTCGAAGGCGAAGTCAAAGCCTTCGGCAAGATGACCTTCGGTGCGCCCACCGACCCGGTCAGCAGCGCCTACTTCGGCACCACACAAGGCAAGTTCCGCATGGTCTATCCGTTCGCCGAACAGGCCACCGTGGTCACTGGCGAAGTGGTCCTCACCGACGAAGCCACCGGCCAGAGCACCCGCTACAAGGCCGGCGACAGCTGGTTCGTGACCAAGGGCACGCCCGTCCTGTGGGAAGTGGTCAGCGAAAGTTTCGTGAAACACTACTTCGCGGTAGCCTGACCGATTCCGGCTGCCGGCCCCCGTCGGCAGCCTCCTGGCGGAGTCTGGAAAATGAATGTCATCGCTGCACAAGACATCGCAAGTCATTGCCTGAACGCCTTCACGCAACTCATTCCCGCCAGCCGGGCGGCGTTCTATCGCGTAGACCGGCATTTGCAGGCCTACGACTTCAGCTTGCACGGCATGAGTGGCGAGATGCACCAGGACTATCTCGACCATTACTGCGCGTTCGATCCGCTGCGCCCGCGAAACTGTCTCTCCAGTCCGAGCGTCGTCCCGCTGAGCCTGGCCATGGCCCGCCAACCGGTCCGCGACAATCATTGCTACCAGCGTTTCCTGCAGCGCTATGGCGTGGTGGATGTCGTGGAAGTGTTCGTCCACCGCGCCGGCCAGCCGCAAGCGGCGATTTCAATGCTGCGCACCGCCGAACAAGGCGCGTTCACCGGCCAGCAATTGAGCCAGCTCAGCGCGCTGCAAACGTTGCTGCACCTGGCGGTGGCCCAGTTGCCCAGCGCGGACGACGGTCTCAGCCAGCTAACGCCCAAGGAGCGGCAGATTGCGCTGTTGCTGCGCGAGGGCGCCAGTAACAAACAACTGGCCCGAGCACTCGGCATCGGCCTGCCGACAGTCAAGACCCACCTGATCAACCTGTTCCGCAAGACCGGCGTGAGCAATCGTACCGAGCTGGTCAGCAGCCTTTTCCTGTAACACCGAGCCTGTGGCACCGCCCCGTGGCGAGGGAGCTTGCTCCCGCTGGGCTGCGCAGCGGCCCCAGAAAAGGCGACTCGGTCTATTTGAAAAATCGCGATAACCGATTTCAGGACCGCTACGCGGCCCAGCGGGAGCAAGCTCCCTCGCCACAAGAGCTTTGCTCAACCCTTTGGTTGATAGGCCGACGCTCTGCCAGGCGCCATGATCCGAATGGCACATTCAACCACCGGAGCCTTGCAATGAGTACTTCTTCAGACTGGATCACCGTCGGCGCCCTGGCCGATGGCTTTGCCCCCGAAGCCTTCATCCTGCCGAACCTCGCCGACCTGGACGGCAAGACCTTTGCCCTGCACTTTGCCAATGGCTGGCAGATCGAACATCGCTTCGAACAGGACGCGCTGAGCTGGAAAGCAGCCGACGGGCATTCCACCGGCACCGCGCCGTATCGAGCCACGTCGGTGCGTCCGGGCCTGTACCTCGTCGACTTCATCAAGCGCGAAGATGGCCAGACGTGGTCGGTGAGCCTTGTGCTCGATACCGTCAGCGCCGCGTTCACCGCCGTGATCGGGCGCATGCCCGCCGAGGCGCAAACGCGCGAAGGCCTCTACAGTCGTGCATTGGCCGGCAAACCATTGACCTCGGTGGAAGTCGAGTTCCTCCACGGCACGCTGGATCGTCCATGGCAACCGGGCCTCTGCCCTCACGTACCGACGAGCGAACTGGTGGGGCTGCGCAACCTGTATCGCTACAGCCCGAGTGAAGTCTACGAACACATCTACCTCAACCAGCGGTTTTATTCCTGGCAGTGCCTCAAGGGCGTTGAACAAGGCCTGTGCGACACCGACCGCTGCGACACCTACAAGATTGCCGATCAGCTGTACCTGTTCGTCTGGCGGGAGAAAATCATCCCGACCCTGGGCCTGGTGCTGATCGACCTGCAGCAGCACCGTAGCGACGGCAAGATTTTCGGTTACGCCGGCGCATCCTTCGACGAGTTCTCGAACTTCCCGGTCAGCTCCTATTGCCAGGTGCTCAACCAGACGGAGTACCCCGATGCCTGAGCCAAGCACTGTGGTGATCACGGGTGCCGGCACCGGCATCGGTGCCGCTTGCGCCCGCCTGTACGCCGCCGAGGGCGCCAACCTGGTGCTGATCGGCCGGCGCCGCGAGCCGCTGGAGCAACTGTCAGAGGAAATCGGCGGCCTGGTATTGGTGGGCGACGCGGCGTGCCCGGCGACGTGGGACGGTTTCGTCGCACAGATACGCCAACGCTTTGGCCGACTTGACGTGCTGCTGGCTTGCGCCGGCGGGCTGGGCCAGGGCAGCGCCACCGACACCAGCCCGTCGGCGTGGGAAGCGGCGCTACGCAGCAACCTGGACAGCGCCTTTTACAGCGCTCGTGCCTGCCTGCCGCTGCTGATGGAGAGTGCCGGCAATATCGTGTTCGTCGCCTCCATCGCCTCCCTGGCAGCCGGACCGCAGGTCTGCGGCTACACCACCGCCAAACATGCGCTGCTCGGCCTCAATCGCTCGCTGGCGCGGGACTACGGACCACGCGGTGTGCGCGTCAACGCGGTTTGCCCTGGTTGGGTACGCACGCCGATGGCCGATGAAGAGATGCAGGCCTTGATGCAGCTTCACGGTGAGAATCTGCAACAGGCCTATGCCCGGGTCTGCGCCGATGTGCCATTGGGCAGGCCCGCCAGCGCCGAGGAAATCGCCCGGGTTTGTCGTTTCCTGGCCTCGCCGGATGCTTCGATCATCACCGGCGCGACGCTGGTGGCCGATGGCGGATCCAGCATCGTCGATGTGCCGACGCTGGCCTTCAGCCGAATGGAGCAAGCAAATGCCTGATGACCTGGATTTCTCCGGCAAGACGGTGCTGGTAACCGGCGGCTCGCAAGGCATCGGCCGGGCCATCGTTGAAGGGTTTGCCTGGCGTGGGGCGCGAGTGGTCATTGCCGACCTGGACCTGGCGGGGGCCGAGGCTGTAGCCAGCGACCTGCGCGCCAGCGGTTACCCGGTGGAAGCCATGGGCGTCGACCTGGCCGACGCCACGGCCATTACGCAAATGATCGCCGAGCTGGGACAACGCACCGGCAGGCTGGATGTGCTGGTGCACAACGCCGGCTATTTCCCCCTGACGCCCTTCGCCGAAATCACGCCAGCGGTGCTGGAGCGAACGCTGGCGGTGAATCTGTCAGCGTTGTTCTGGCTGACCCAGGCCGCACTGCCGATGTTCCGTCGCCAGGGTCAGGGCTGCGTGCTGGTGACCTCTTCGGTGACCGGCCCGCGCGTAGCCTACCCGGGCCTCAGCCACTATGCGGCGTCCAAGGCCGGGGTCAACGGCTTCATCCGCAATGCGGCGTTGGAGCTGGCGACGGAGAATATCCGCGTCAATGGTGTCGAGCCGGGGATGATCGCAACACCAGCCATGGCCAACCTGGGGGACGCCCAAGTCAACCACGACATCGCCCGCCGAGTACCGCTGGGGCGACTCGGCAAACCGTCGGACATCGCCGGAGCCATGCTGTTCCTGGCCTCGGACCTGGCCGCCTACATTACCGGCCAGACCCTGATCGTCGATGGCGGCTCGACGTTGCCTGAGGTTTGAGCCCTGTTCGCGATAGCGGTGGGTCAGCTGGCATCGTTGCTGAATTAACCGCCGCCTTCGCGAGCAGGCTCGCTCCCACGCTGTTTTGTGTTGATCACCTGATCCGGAGTCAACCCGGTCACCTGTGGGAGCTTGCTCGCGAAGGGGTCGGCACATCCAGCATCTTCATCGACTGTGACTCCGCCTTCGCGAGCAGGCTCGCTCCCACACTGTTTTGTGCTGATCACCAGATCCGGAGTCAACCCGGTCATCTGTGGGAGTGAGCCTGCTCGCGAAGGCGATGGGTCAGGCCACCCCCTGCGCCTGCTGCAACTGGCTGGAGCGGAACGCCTTGGGCGACTGTTCGAATTGTTTCTTGAACGAACGGCTGAAGTGCGCCGAATCGGTGAAGCCCCATTTGTAGGCAATCGAGGTGATCGACTCGTCCCGCAAGAAAGGATTGGCCAGGTCATCGGCGCTGCGCTTGAGGCGGGCGCGCTGGATGTAGCGGCACACGCTGTCATCCTGCTCTTCGAACAAGCGGTACAGGTGTCGCACCGAGATGTTCAAGCGGTTGGCCAGGCCGACCGGGCTGAGACCGGGTTGGGTCAGGCATTCATCAATGACTTTCTGTACGTAGCTGCGCAGATGACTGCCTTGCAACCCGACGCTGTCGCCGCACAGGTCGGTTTGATGCTCCAGCGCCGATCCCAACAGCGAGACAAAGGCGTTTTGCAGGGCTTCGCCCTCCCCGGCGCTGCTTTCGCCGTCCGGGGTGTCCTTGCAGAGCTGGTCCACCAATACGTGCAGCATTCTTCCGCAAGCCTTGCTTGAAGAAATCTTGCCGAAGGTCTTGCTGTCGCCGCCCAGTCGTCTGGCGACGTCGCGCCGAGATAACGACAACACGGCATGCTCGATCAGGCCGAACGGGCTGATTTCAAGGGAACCCACCGAATCCATCAGCAACAGCTCGCCGGGAGCCAGCTGGATGCTCGTGCCATTTTGGGTGATACGCGAATAACCGCTGCGCTGGCTGACCAGGAAACAGTCCTGGTCATCATCGTGATCCGGTTTGCATAGCTGGCGCCTGATGGAAACGGCATTGGTGCGCAGGTTGGCGAGCGAGAGGCCGCCGCGCTGAAAGGTCGACACTTCGCCAATGAACAGCGCGCGATTGAAGGCCAGCTCCGTCTCGAAATGGCCGCATGTCGCGCGCAGGTCCCGATTCCAGGTGTCCAGCCCGCCTTGCCCAGCCTGTTGCATGCTCATGGCGCTCTCCACAATGGCTTATTGTTTTTGTGCGGCAATAGTTAACATGTTATCTAAATGCACGCAACAAGTACCTGATCGCCAGAGCAGTAGCAGGAATGATGCCAGGCAAAACGAAAACTCAGAACGTCAAGAGTACCCTCCGCAGCCCACCCAGCGTTGCGAACAAGGCATCGCGCTGCAACGGGCTCAGCGCGATGTAGCGGCGGAACGCGGGCATCCGGTTGACCACCTCGCTGCCGCCCACATGCTCCAGTCGCACAGACCATTGCCGGCCTTGCAGCTCGATGTCCAGGCGCTTGAAGTCCAGCGGCATCAGGGCGGCGTAAAGCGCACGATCACCTTCGATGGCCGTCCGCAGCCGGACCGACAACGCGTCACCTCCCTTCAACTGGCGGCAACGAATGCCGCTGCGCCGAATGGCTCCGCCATGGTGCAATTGCAGGCGCGCATTGCCCTCTCTCGACGCAGGCACGTGGAACACGAACTCGGTTGTTACCACATGCATCAACAACTGCGACTCGGTGCGTTCGACGATCTCCAGTTGAAGGCCGCCATCGTCGGTGACCACCGTCGCCGCCCCCGCCATCGACACCTCAAACCGCGCCAGTGCAAGGTTGCGTCGCAAGTGCTCCAGCGTTACCCCAGGTCGATAACCGGCCGGGGCGCGACGGGCACTGAACAGCTCAGACAGCTTTTGCAGCAGGCTCGATAAACTCGCCGACAGGTTGCCCTGGCTCATGGGAAAACTCCTTGGCCAGCACGTCTTCGACGGTCGCCGGCTTGAATGGATTGACCTTCTGCACCACCAGGGTCCAGAACAGGGCGTAGGCCGCGGTACCGCCAAGCATCACGGCGAAAGGCACATAAATGTCCGCCGGACTCATGCCCGGCGGCGTGATGAACCACATGCCCAGGACGATGCCGACGCTGGACAGGATCTGTGGCAGCGGGAAAAACGGCGAGCGGTAGGCCCGGGGCAAATCGGGACGGCGGACGCGCAGGCTGATCACCGAAATCGTCACCAGCAGATAGGCAAAACTCCAGGCGCACACCGCCGCCAGTACCAGATGCATGATGTTATCGGTGTTACCGCCGAGCCACAGCGCATGCAGGCAAGGGATCAGCATCGCCACCAGGATGCACAGCAACGGCGTCTTGAAACGGGGATGCAGGTAGGTGAAGACCTTGGGCAGCGCGCCATCCACCGCCATGCCGTAGAGAATGCGCGGCACCCCGGCCATCAGCGTATTGATGGTCGCGGCGCCGGCAAACAAGAAGCCGATCCCCAGCCACATCGGCCCGATGTCGCCCATGACCTGCTCGGCGAAGCGCGGAATCGCCATGGGCGTGTCCAGCAGGTGAACCCCGCTGGCGGCATCGAGCAGCACGTTTTCCACCTGGCGCTTCATCGCTGCGCCATAGATGAACATGCAGGCCGCGACGCTGAACAGGCCCAGCATCATTGCCCTCGGCATGGTCCTGGCCGACTGGCGCAGGTCCGGCGCCAGTGGCGTGACGAATTCGCATCCGACGAACATGAACATTGCCATGCCCACCAGCGACAGCACCGTGACCAGGTCGGTTCCGACCACGGACGCGCCGAACCAGCCCTCGAGTTCTACCGCCGGCGCGGCGATCAGCCCCAACACGCCGAACACCATCAGGGTCGTCCACATGCCGAAGGTCAGGATGATTTCGGCCCGGCCGAAAGCACTGACGCCGAATGCGTTGAGTACACCAAACACCACCACGAAACCCACGCCCAGCAGCCAGGAACCACCGGCCGATTCGACCAGGGTATTGAGGTGTTCGAAATTCACCAGGGCCATGACCCCGGCCAGGATGGTTTCCGCCGTTCCGGCAAAGACATGGACGATCAGGTACGCCGACAAAGTGCCGGTAATCGCGAAGAAGCGCCCCATGCCGCAGTTGATGTAATCGTAGACCGAGCCGGTGGTCGGCAAGATCGATGCGGCTTCGGCGAACGTCGTTGCCTGGGCCAGCATCATCACCACCGCGATCAGCATCGCCATGGCGAAGGCGCTGCCACCGATGCCGAACCCCATGGTGGCGGTCAGGATGACCGGGCTGGCCATGATCAGGCCAATGGTGCTGGCCAACGCAGTGGGAAAACCCACCGTACCCCGGTTCAGATGCTCGGTGAGCCTGTCATTGATCGACATGGTGCGGATCCTCGAAAAACGGACTTTTAGTATGGGTGCTACCGCCGTCCGGGCACTGGCGTTCAAGCCTTCCCCAGCCAGTCCCTGATTAAAACGGCGTTGCGTGCAGGATCACTGTGCGCCGCCCTCGCCCCGAGCGTCTTGCCCATGCCTGCCGCCGGTCTTGTAGCTGCCTGCCACTGCCACAGCCCTGGCGGCCAGGATCAATACCTTGGCAGGCTGGTGAAAGACTTCGCAGCCCAGGCTCTCCCTAATGCGCGCTCCGCTGTCCTATCGCACTGGGGAAAACACCATGGAGCACACTCGTCAATCACGCCTGCCACGCCAGGCCATCGGCCTGGGTATCGCCCTGCTGGCGGCAGGCTCATCGGCCCAGGCCTTCGAGCTTTATGCCGACGATGACACCACCGTCACCGGCAACTTCCTCGCGGTCTACGGTCTGTTCAACAGCCGCAATAACTACGACGGCAGCGCCGGCGGTTCGAGCTGGCGCGAAGGTTTCATCAAGTATGGCCTGAGTATCGAGCAGACACTCGACGGCCGCGGGAACCTCTACGGGACCGCCAACCTGGTCAGCTCCGGCACCTGGGGCGATGGCGATGCGGCGGGCCTGAGCGACGGCTCAGAACGCACCACGAAATTCGATGAGGCCTTCGCCGGTTGGCGCTCCGGCGATCTGTTCCCGCTGTTGGGCAAGGATGGCGTCGACCTGTCCTTCGGTCGCCAGGTGATTACCCTTGGCGACGGTTTCATCATCAACGACGACGGCCTGAACGTCGGCAAGGGCGTGGCCGATGGCGAACTCAATCGCGGCGGCGCCTATTACCTCGCCGCCCGGCACGCCTTCGACAAGACCGCCGTGCTGCGCCTGGGCGGCAAGGACGGCGTTCACGGGAATCTGTTGTGGTTCAAGTCCGACAATCGCGCCCAGGCCAACACCGAGATGGCCGCCGGCACCCTGGAATACACCGCAGCACCCGGCACCCTCGGGCTGACCTACATCCACGGCATCGATGTAGATGAGCACTACGCCAGTGACTTCCAGAAACAACGCGACGGCATGGACATCTACAGCCTGCGCGGCGCGGGCGATGCCGGTATCGAAAATGCGCACTTCTCCTTCGAATACGCCTGGCAAGACAAGGACGCCGGTCCTCAGAAAGCCTGGTACACCGAAGCCGGTTATACCTTCGCCGAGCTACCCTGGAGCCCCGACCTGACCTATCGCTACAGCCGTTATTCGAAAAACTGGGACTCGATGTTCACCGGCACGAACCGAGGTTATGGCACCTGGTTCCAAGGCGAAGTGGCGGGCAATTACGCCGGCCCGTTCAACAGCAACACGGCCATCCAGCACGTCGGCCTCAAGCTCAAGCCAACCGAGACCGTGACGATCGGCGCATTGTTTTTCGACTACAAGACCTTGCACACCGCTCAAGCGCTGAATCTCGACGGTCGTGAGCTGGACCTGTACGTCGAGTGGGTAGCCAATGAGCACCTGATCATCACGCCGCTGCTGGGCCTGTACAAGCCAGAGAAAGACGCCAGCAACGGAGGCAACCAGGTGGGCGGCAACGGCACCAATGTGTACAGCCAGTTAGTGGTGGCGGTTCCGTTCTGAGCGTCAGCCCCGGGATTGGCAGCCACAGACATGCGACGCGGCAGCCACGGTCAAGCCCGCCCGGCCTCCCAAGGGTTAGTCTCGGGGCTTTCCCTTGCCTGCGAACAGGAACTTCCCATGAGCGATATTGCCCTGCTGCCTGAGGTCCAAGCCTTCCTTGGCCGGCACCACGCGCTGTTCATCGACGGTGCTTATGTCGAAAGCCAGAGCCGACAGACCCTGGACGTGATCAACCCGGCCACGGGCCAGGTCATCGCCCAGGTCTGCGACGCCGGTCCTGGCGATATCGATGCGGCGGTCGAGTCGTCCCGGCGCGGTTTCAAGCAATGGTCTCAGGCTGCCCCGGCGGTCCGCGGGCATGTATTGCTGAAACTGGCGGACCTGATGGAGCAACACCGCGAGGAGCTGGCACAGATCGAAACCTGCCAATCCGGCAAGATCATCCATATCTCCCGAGCCTTCGAAGTCGACCAGGCTGCGCACTTCTTGCGTTACTACGCCGGCTGGGCGACCAAGATCAGCGGCCAGACCATCACCCCGTCGCTGCCCTCCTTCGCCGGCGAACGCTACACGGCGTTCACCCTGCGCGAACCGGTGGGCGTGGTGGTCGGCATCGTGCCGTGGAATTTTTCGACGATGATCGCCATCTGGAAACTCGCCTCGGCGTTGGTGACCGGTTGCAGCATTATCATCAAGCCCAGCGAGTTCACTCCGCTGACTATCCTGCGCATCGCTGAACTGGCCATGGAAGCGGGCCTGCCGGCAGGCGCGTTGAACGTGGTGACGGGTAGCGGTCTGGTGGGCAAGGGCTTGATCGAGCATCCAGGCACCAACAAGGTGTCGTTCACCGGCTCGGTGCCTACCGGCATCGCCGTGGGCCAGGCGGCGATAGGCGCCGGACTGACCCGGGCGACACTGGAACTGGGTGGCAAAAACGCTGCGGGATTCCTGCCAGATGTGGACCCCGAGGTGGCGGTCAATGGCATCATCGAGGCAGGTTTCCTGCACTCCGGGCAGATTTGCGCGGCGGCCGAGCGGTTCTTTGTCCACCGCTCGCAGATCGAACCGATCATGCGCAAGCTCGCCGAACGCCTGAGTCAGCTCAGCATCGGCTCGCCGCTGGATGAAGCCACGCAATTCGGTCCGGTGACCAACCGTCAGCATCAGCAGAAACTCGGCGAGTATTTCGCCAGGGCGCGGGCACAGAACAACACGATTGTTCACGGCGGCAAGCTGATCGACAGGCCTGGCTGCTATGTCGAGCCGACCATCATCCTCGCCAATCATCGAGATGATGCGCTGCTCAATGAAGAAACCTTCGGCCCGATCGCTACCTTCCTGCCCTACGACACCGAGGAGGAACTGCTCGACCTGATGAACGACTCGCCCTACGGGCTGAGCGCCAGCCTTTGGACCAACGACCTGGGCAAGGCCCTGCGCATGGTGCCCGCCATTGAAGCCGGCACCGTCTGGGTGAACATGCACACCCTGCTCGACCCCGCCGTGCCATTCGGCGGGAGCAAGTCTTCGGGTATCGGCAGGGAGTTCGGCAGCGCGTTCATCGATGACTACACCGAGCTGAAGTCGGTGATGATTCGGTATTGAGTATGTTGGGCACCGGATAGAATCCGGCGCCCACCAGACGCATATACCCGTGGCGAGGGAGCTTGCTCCCGCTCGGTTGCGTAGCGACCGCAAGCTTGGGCCTGCTGCGCAGTCCAGCGGGAGCAAGCTCCCTCGCCACGGTAGATTTTGCGTCAGGTTTTTATCCGGTGAGCATTGACCGGCGGTACACGCCCGCGCCACGGCTGGGCGCGTTCCAGTTGGGCGGCCAGGGCCAGCAAGGTGCTTTCTTCGCCGAACCGCCCGGCAAAATGCGCGCCCAGCGGCAGGCCGTTTGCGCTCCAGGACAACGGTACCGACATCGCCGGTTGCCCGCTGGCGTTGAACAGCGCCGTGAACGGCGAGTAGCTGTGGAATCGCTCGATGAGCGCTTCAAGGCTCATGCAGACGTCCTCGACATTGAGCTCGCCAATCATCACCGGTTCGCGGGTCAGGACCGGAGAAAGGATCACGTCGTAATCCTGCATGAACACCGCCAACTGGCGGCCCAGCGCATGAATCCATTCCACCGCGCCGACGTACTGGGCGCCGCTGACATTGCCTTTGTCCCGCAGGATGATCCGGGTGCGCACTTCCAGTTCCTCCGCCTGCACCGCAGACCCACGCATCTGGCCCAGCAGGTCGACGTAACGGCGCGTGCTTGCGCCAATGATGGTGAAAACCTGATCATAAAAATCAGGCAGCACCACCGGCAGTTTCACCGGTTCGACGCGGTGGCCCAAGGCTTCACACAACCTGGCGGCCTCGTTCACCGCCTGCACGCTTTGCTGGGAGGTTGCCCAGGGGCCGAGCTGTTCGACCAAGGCAATACGCAACGGCTTCGGATCACGCAGCAGCGCCGTCACATAAGGCTGGACCTGGACCGGTGCGGCATACGGCGCTCCCAAGTCGATTCCGGCGGTGGCGTCCAGCAGCGCGGCGCTGTCACGCACCGACAAGGTGATAACGTGGGGCGTGCCCATTCCTGCCCAGCCCTCGCCCATTATCGGACCTGACGGCATCAGGCCGCGGCTGGGCTTGAAGCCGAACACCCCACAGCAGGACGCCGGCACCCGCAACGAACCGCCGCCATCGTTGCCATGGGCGAACGGCACCACCCGGGCCGCCACCAGCGCCGCCGCGCCACCGCTGGAGCCGCCCGCGCTGCGCTCGGTGTTCCAAGGGTTTCGCGTGGCGCCAAAACGTGTCGATTCGGTGGAATAGGACGTGCCAAACTCAGGCGAAGTGCTGGTGCCCATCATCACGCATCCGGCCTGTCTCAGGCGTGTCACCACTTCCGATTCGAAGTCTGCGCGGCACGTCCCCAGCGAACGGGAGCCGTTGGTCATCGCTGCCCCCTGGACCGGCGAAAACAAATCCTTGATCAAGGTTGGAACGCCCGCCAACAGTCCCTGCCGAACTTGCGGTCCACACGCCGCCTCCCGCGCCGACTCGTACAGCCGTTCCGCCACGGCATTGAGCTGTGGCTCGACCTGTTCCAGACGTTCGATGCCCGCCTCCAGCAGTTCGCCGGGCTGGACCTCGCCACGCCTGACCCACTCGGCCAGTGCAACGGCGTCTTGGGTGTCCATCAATTGATGTATGTCTTGCAGACTCATGGTTCAGACTCCTTGTTTCATGACGATTGACGTGATCCGGCGACGTTCGCCCGGCCGTGGCCACGCGTGCGCAAACCGACGGCCACCCATAGCAGCGCCGCCGCAAGACTGGCGAAGGCCAGCCATTGGATCGATTGACGAAGGTCCCCGGTAAATACACCGACGGCAGCCACCACCAACGGGCTGATGAACTGGCCGAAATAGAGAAACGAGGTGAAGCCGCCCAGGCCCCGCCCGCGGGTGCTGGCGGTCAAGGCGTTCATTACCGGCGCCATTACGTTCGGCACCAGCAGCCCGGCACCCAGCCCCTGGACGAATACGGCCAGCAGCACCGCGTTGTAGCTTTGCGCTCGAACCAGCAGGCACAGCCCAAGCCCCATCAACGCCAGCAACAGGGCGTTGCAACCGGCGATGCCGAAGCGGCGGCGCAGCAACGGCCAGGTCAACGAGCCGACGAGGGTTGCCAACAGGCTCAACCCTGCCGCCAGGCCGATCAGGGTGCTGGAGGTCACGCCAAGGCTGACCAGCAACGTCGGCGCCTGGATCGGCATGACAATGGTCAGGACCATGCCGCAAACAATCATCAGATAGCCAACCAGCAGTTGCGGCACCGCGACCTTGGTCGGTGCCGACTCATCGAGGCGCTCGGCCGTTTGCAGCTTGCTCACCGGCGGTTCCCACAAGACTTTCATCATGGCCGGCACCAACAACAACGGCAGCAGGTAAAGAAGGAACGGCGAGCGCCACGAGTGCTCTCCAAGCGCTCCACCGACGACAAAAAACAGCGCCCCCACCAGGCCGATGGTCACCACTTGGCGGTTGACGTAGCGCAAGCGTTCCTCGCCATGCCAATAGTCGGCAATCAAAGTCGCGCAGCAGGTCATCACCGCCGCCTCCGCGCAGCCAAACAGCAAGCGCGCGCTGACAATCGCCGGCAAGTTGTCGAGCAGCGCCGGCAACGCGCCGAGCACCGCGTAGAGCAAGGTGGCGATCACCAACAACGCCTTGCGCCCTACCCGGTCGGCCAACCAGCCGGCCAACGGCGCGCAGAGGGCAATCGCCAGGGCCGGCCCGGTGATTGCCAGCGGTACCAACAAATCGGCGCGAGGCTCGACGGGGCCGAACTCGGCGGCCAGCTTGGGAAGAATCGGCGTGACCATTACCGAGCCCATGATGGTCAGGCTGCTGCCGAGCATCAGCACCAACCCTTCACGCCGGCCAACTGCCTGACGCGGCGACGCCGTTGAAATGGAATTTGATGAGTTCATGACGTCCCCCTAGAAACTGTGAGAAATGCGCAGGGCCGTGGTGTAGCCCTCGGCGCGGTTTCGCGCGTCGAATTCCTTGTAGACGTGCAGCCAGATCGGCGGCACGCCGGGCTTGAAATAACTCACCGCCGGCCCGACCGCGAGCACCCGGGCGCGATTGCCCGACTCCAGCCCCGGAGCATCGTCGTCGGTGAACTGGCGGTAGTAGTAGCCGCCCACACCCAGCGTCCAGGGGCCGACATGCTGGCCGACGGCGAATTCATGGCGATACTCGACGCCGCTTTTGTAGTCGGTGGCAGGGTTGCGAGTGTTCACATCGACTTCGAAGCTGGAGGACACCTCGAAGCCGGTGTCTGAGATATAGGTCGCGTTGAGGATCGGCGAGAACGTCCAGTGGTTCAGGCCCGGCGAGATCAGCCGGTCCTCGTCGTAATCGCCCGTCGGGGTCTGGATCTGGAATTGCGCGTTGACGAACAGGTTTGGCGACAACGTCCATTGCAGGATGACGGGCAATACCTGGATGTCGGCCATGCGAAACGGATCGGCTTCGAGATTCAGCGGACCGACCGGCGTCTGCACCCTTACCGAGGCGTCCATCTGGAAGAACGGTACTACCGCGCCATAGCCGTACTTGGCGCCGAGCACGGTGTAATCGGTCATGTGCATGTAGGCGACGCCGATCGACAGCACATCGAGGGACAGGTTGTTGTCCACCGAGCGACCATGACGGTCTTTCTGCACATTGGCCGAATAGAACGCAGTACGCAGCCCGACCGTCCCGAAGGGCGTGGCCGGCGGCATCATGCCGGCACCGAAGTCGTAGACGCCAAACGCAGTGGTCGGCGCACCGTTCTCGGTAGCGTTGGCCACGGCGCAGGCGCCGAAAAGCCCCAGGGTGAGCCACGCAAAACGCCGCAGGTTTTTCTTTTTATTCTGATTCATCGAATGCCCCATCCCAACCATGTGGTGATGGGGTCATCCTAGGGAGCCGGTCCGCCAGCCGTTATCCGTTTTCAGCACAGATGCGTGCGCCGCAGGGTTTGTGAAGGGGTTTCGCCGAACAGGGTCCGATAGTCGCTGGAGAAACGGCTCAGGTGCCAGAAGCCCCAGCGTGCCGCCACCTCCTGCACGCCCCTGGCCTGGTCGCCAGCGCGCAGCTCCCGGCGCACGGCATTGAGGCGCAGCGCCCTTAAATAGGCCACCGGGTTGATGCCCAGGGTTTCCTGGAAACAGTACTGCAATTTACGCCGGCTGGCGCCAATGTGGTTGCACAGGTCGAGGATCGACAGCGGCTCGTCGACATGGGCCAGGGCATATTCCCGGGCCCGGTCGACCATGCGCTTGCGGGCCGTCGGGGTCAGCGGCGGCGCCTGGTCGGGCGCCACCAGCTCCAGCAGGTGCAGCATCACCGTATCGCGCAGGCCACGGCGGATCGACTCGAAGCCCAACAATGACTCATGCCCCTGGCCGCCCCCTTCGAGTTCGTCGAAGAGCGCCGCCAGCTCAGCGGGCAAGGTCGAATCGCCGAGACGGTAACACTTGGGAAGATCGGTAATTCGAAAGTCGCTGCCCTGGCGCTCCAGCAGGTGCTCCAGGGCCTGCTCCTTGACGGCGACGCCGAGCAGGTCCAAGTGCTGGGGTGTGCGCAGGTCGGGCAGGTTGCGGCCATGGGCGACCATCAGGCTCGGCTCGACAATCGGGTGCCCGCAGCAGAACACCGGCCCGTCAGCGCGCAACGGTACGCTGAAGGTAATCGCGCCCTCCCACGCCATGCCGCGCTTGGTCATGGCCTGATTAGAGCGGTCGCGCACCAGTTGCATCCAATCCGCACGGAACTCGATCAACTCGCCTTCGAAGCGTCCTGGCGTCAGTTGGTCGTAGCTCACCTGCCAGCCGCCCATGTTCCGCGCGTGCTCGTCGATGTCGCCGGTGCGGAACCGGTTGATCGGCCGCGTCGGCAACCCATCCGCCATGTCGTCGTTCATTCACCCGACCTTCGCTGATTCCAGGGTATGGATCGAAGATCAGGCAAGTTCCATTCCGTCTCCCGGGTGACTCGCTCGATTGTGCCGAAAACGGCTAGTCAGCTACCTGCGTCGCCGTGGGCTTCTTCAAAGAAGTAGTCCTTCCAGCTGTCGGCCTTGTTCTTCAACACACCCAGCTCATGCAGTTTGTCGGCGTAGATATAGGTGCGTTGCGGGACCACGGTGAAATCGATTTCCGGGTCGCTGACGATCTTCTCCACCAGGGGCAATGGCAGCTTGGATTGCTCTACCCGGATATACGTCTGGGCGGCGGCAGGTTTGTCGGCCTTGATGATGTTCTGGGCTTCGACCAGCGCGGCGTAGAACGCCTTGTAGGTCTTCGGGTTTTCGTCGTGGAATTTCTCCGTGGTGTAGAGCACGTTGAACGTGGCCGGCCCGCCGAGCACGTCATAGGAGCTGAGGACTTTGTGCACGTTGGGGTTCTGCAACGCCTGGTACTGGAACGGCGGGCTGGAAAAGTGCGAATTGATTTCCGACTTGCCCGCGATCAACGCGGCCGTGGCGTCCGGGTGCGGGAGGCTGACCGAGATGTCGTCGAATTTCTTGTAGTGCTCATCGCCGAACACCTTGGCCGTCTCGATCTGCAATGTGCGCGACTGGAAGCCGACACCCGCCGCCGGGACCGCGATCCGGTCCTTGTCGGTGAAGTCCTTGAGCGTCTTGATCCCGGGGTTGTTGGTCAACAGGTAGTTGGGCATCGAGCCCAGCGAAGCAATGGCCTTGACGTTCTGCTTGCCCCGGGTCCGATCCCAGATCGTCAGCATCGGCGGCACCCCGGCCGACACCACGTCGAGGGCGCCGGTCAGCAACGCTTCGTTCATGGCGGTGGCGCCGGAGATGCTGTTCCAGTCCACCTTGATATCCAGGCCCTGGGCCTTGCCATGTTTCTCGATGAGCTGCTGGTCACGCACGACGTCCAGGATCAGATAACCGATGCCGAATTGCTGGGCGATGCTGATCTTGCCTTCGGCATGGGCCAGCGGCCCGATCAGCAGGCTCGCCGCCAGGGAAAGAAAAAATACGGGACGCTTGAACGCCATGGCCGTGGCCTCTTATGGATAAATTCAGGCGCCGACTTTAAAGCTATAAAAAATAAAATTTAAATACCTGTATCGCATAACGATAGCACCTGAAGATTCAACGCGGCCGACTTGACATTGTCCAGGCGGAGGATTAATCACCCAGGGACACCGAGGCGCAGCCGCTGCCCCCTCCGATCCCGCCCATTCTTGAAACGAGCCGCGCGACCATGAACGAGATGACCTGTGACATCCGCATTGCCGCCGAGTCCGTATCCCAACCGCGCGCGCTGGTGTTCCTCGCCTATCCGCAGATGGGCCTGCTCGACCTGACCGGCGCCCAGACGGTGTTCTGGGCGGCCACCAAAGCCATGACCGAACGTGGCCTGCCCGGCTACCGGATGCACACCGCCAGCCTTGAAGGCGGTCTGATGCAGACCGCCGAAGGGCTGGTCGTGCAAACCTGCGCCCTGGGTGAGTTCGACAACGCCGTCATCGACACGCTGATCGTGCCTGGCGCGCCGAACATCCGTCAGGCGATGATCGACTGCGTCGAGCTGGTGGACTGGCTGCGCGCGGCCTCGACCAAGGCCCGCCGCACCGCTTCGGTGTGCAGCGGGACCTTCCTCATGGCCCAGGCCGGCTTGCTCGACGGCCGCCGCGCCGCCACGCATTGGGCCATGTGCGAAATGCTCAAGAGTGGCTTCCCCTTGATCGAAGTGGACCTCGACGCGATTTTTATCCAGCAGGACAGCGTCTGGACCTCGGCGGGCGTCAGCGCCGGCATCGACATGGCCCTGGCCTTGGTGGAAGCCGATTGTGGTCGCGATGTCGCGCTGCAAGTGGCCCGGGAACTGGTGGTGTTTCTCAAGCGCCCCGGTGGGCAGGCGCAGTTCAGCCAGTTGCTGCTGGCACAGACCCAGGACAGCGCCGGGTTCGATGAACTGCACGCCTGGCTCGCCGAGCACCTGGATGAGGCCGACCTGAGCATCGAGCGCCTGGCCCGGCAAGCGCGCATGAGCCCGCGCAACTTCGCCCGGGTCTACAAGCGCCAGACCGGACGCACCCCGGCCAAGGCCGTCGAGATGTTCCGGCTCGAAGCGGCCAGACGACTGCTGGAGGACTCCGAGCGCAACATCGATCAGATTGCCCGTTCGTGCGGCTTCGGCGACGAAGAACGGATGCGCTACACCTTCCAACGCCATCTCTCGATTTCGCCACGGGACTATCGCAACCGGTTCTCCCGCTGAGCTTGAACCGCGCTGTCGCGTCAGGCTACGCGCCTGGCTTGAGCCTGTGCTTCGGCCTGCTCGCCGATGAACGCACAGCAGCGTGAACGGAGCCAGCGTTCTCCCGGGTCATTATGGGAAGTGCCTCGCCAGACCATCGACAGCTCGCGCTCGGGCAACCGGATGGGCGCCGGTTCCGCGCGCAATCCGGTCGTTTGGGCCATTGCCCGAGCGACGTAGTCGGGCACGATGGCGATCATCTCGCTGCGCGCCAACAACACCGGCAAGGCGCTGAATTGCGGCACGCTCAGGACCACACGCCGTTGCCGCTCCATCTGGCTCAGGGCCCGATCGGAATCATCGATGACATGTCCCATGGATGAAACCACCGCATGCGGGCGGCGGCAAAACTCATCCAATGTCAGCTCGCCCGGACGCGAATCGGCGCGCAGCAACATCGGCCGGATCGGACGCAGCGCCTTGCGCCGCGCATTGGCCGGAAGCTCCAGGGTATGGCTGATACCGATGGTAATTTCGCCGCTCGCAAGCAGTTGGCACATCTGCCATTGATCGGCCCGGCGCACCACCCATGTCGTGCCCGGCGCCTCGATACGCAGTCGGTGCAGCAGGTCTGGCAGCAGCGCGTATTCGACGTCATCGGACAGGCCGATGTGGAACGTCGCGTCGCTGGTAGCGGGATCGAACGCCTGGCAGCGGCTCAAGGCAGCCGCGATGCCATCCAGCGCCGGCGACAGGTTGGAAAAGATTTCCTGCGCCCGGGAGGTCGGCTCCATCACCCGGCCCGCGCGGATGAACAAGGGGTCGTCGAACATCAGGCGCAACCGCGCCAGGGCGGCGCTGACGGTCGGTTGGCCAAGAAACAGCTTCTCGCTGACACGGGTGACATTTCGCTCATGCATCATGGTTTCGAAGACAACCAGCAGATTGATGTCAGCACGACGCAGGTCATTTCTGTTCATCATGGTAGCCATTCCAGGCGCAGGGCCAATGAGGCGGGAAAGAAACGTCGTGCCTGGGCCGCTTTGCGCGGCTCGACAGCGACGGCGTGCCTGGAAGGTTATGCCACGGCCCATCCGGCGTCTGTCGTACGGGAGGACGCTGCGTTGACGCTTTGGGTCCACCGATTTGATACCTGGGTATACAGGACGAGTGCCAGGGTCTGGCAGGATTTCAGGGTTTTATGTCCTACCCCGAGGCAAGGGGCAGCTTTTAAGATTCAAGACGATGCCCCCGTGTCCACCGCCACCGGGACCGGACCGACAAGACAAAAGAAAGGTTGCAGCGTGCCCACACCCGCCATGATGTTCAAAAGCATCTACGACAGCCTTCGGTATCAGCCGCCTCCGAAGGCGTCGAGCCCTTCTATGGGCATCAGCTCTCACCCGCTGGTCAACGCCCTGGGCTGGGCGGTTGGCCTGGTCGTGGCCTGCGGGATTGTCATCATCAATTCCGAAACCCATTCCGACCTGGCACCGACGCTGCTGTACATCACCTTGCTGCTGATGGCGGCCAACCTGTTTTCAATCAACCTGGTGATCACCGTTGCGCTGCTGTGCATGTTCCTGCTGACGGCGATGTTCCTGTACAACGGCGGTTACCACCGCTGGGAATCGATCACCGGGTTCTTCCGTTGCCTGACGGCCCTGTCAGCCATCGCGTTTCTCGCACTGCGCAGCAAGCATGCCTCGGACCGCCTGCGGCATAACCAGGCCTACCTGATCGAAGCCCAGGCGCAGTTGGCCCATGCCACGCGGCTGACGTCCCTGGGGGAAATGGCCGCCTCCATCGCCCATGAAGTGAACCAGCCGTTGACGGCCATTACCAGCAGCGGCGAAGCCTGTCGCCGCTGGCTGGACCGTCCGGTGCCCGACCTCAAGGAGGCCCTCGACTCGCTGGACCGGATCGTCGCCAACGCGTGCCGCGCCAGTGAGGTCATCAATCGGACCCGGGCGATGGCGCGCAAATGCGACCCTCTGCGCCGGCCCGAGCGACTGGACGAAATCGTCAGCGAAACACTGGATCTGGTGCGCCACCAGCTGGCTCAGCACCAAGTCAGCCTGAAGGTAGACCTGACGGCGGCAAGCCTGGTCGACGCTGATCGGGTCCAGCTGCAGCAGGTGATCATCAACCTGGTCTCCAACGCTTGCCACGCCATGGAAACGCTCCCGGTGCGCGGCCGAATCCTTTACGTGCGCACCTGGACGCACGCGCACGAGGTGCTGCTGGCGGTGACGGACCGGGGAATCGGCATCACGGCCGAGACACTGCCCTCATTGTTCAACCCGTTTTTTACCACCCGGGAAAACGGCCTTGGCATAGGCCTGACGATCTGTCGCTCGATCATCGATTTCCATGACGGCAGGATCTGGGCTACCAGCGAGGCAGGCCAAGGCACCTCGTTCACCTTTTCGTTGCCGATGTTAGCCAAAGCCTGACCTGTTGCGGACTCCTGCCATGAACCCAAGCCACGCCATGCCCCCTGCCCTCGCCCATGAACCGATTGTCTACGTGGTCGACGACGACGCATCGTTACGCGAAGCCCTTCGCAGTCTGCTGCGTTCCATTGGCCTGTTGGTCGAACTGTTCGACTCAGTGACGGATTTCATGGGTCATCCACGTCCCGACGCGCCCAGTTGCCTGTTGCTCGATGTGCGCCTTCGCGGCACCAGCGGGCTGGACTTCCAACAACAGTTGGCGAATGCCGGAATTCATCTGCCAATCGTATTCATGACCGGGTATGGCGACATTGCCATGACCGTGCGGGCCATGAAGGCCGGTGCGGTGGATTTCCTGACCAAGCCGTTTCGCGAACAGGACCTGATCGATGCGGTGTCCGCCGCCCATCAGCGCGACCGACTGCGCCGCGAAGCCGAGCGTGGCCAGCAGGCGCTTCAGGACCGTTACGCCACGTTGACCGCCCGGGAGCGCCAGGTGATGGCACTGGCAGCGTCGGGCCTGATGAACAAGCAGATCGCCGGGCAAATAGGCCTGAGCGAGATCACCGTCAAGATCCACCGAGGCCAGGCCATGCGCAAGATGGCTGCGCGTTCGTTTGCCGACCTGGTGCGCATGGCCCAGGCCCTGGAACCGGGCCGCGATCGTTGAAAGTTCATACCCACGTATACTATGCGCGGCTTTTGGACAGCGTATCTTGCAGCGATAGGGGCGCTTTAATAGCGACCTGATATTACTGCCAGGTTTCGAAATGTCCGACACTGCACTTATTGCTGTTATCGATGACGATGAATCGGTTCGAGTTGCATTGGATGGTTTGCTGCGCTCTCACGGGTATCGCGTCAGGACTTATGCCAGTGCCGTCGCCTTCCTGTCTTCAGCCGGGTTTGAACACACCGCATGCGTGCTGTCGGACATACAGATGCCGGGCATGACGGGCATCCAGTTGTGCGATGAGCTCTATGCCCGAGGGATCGACATTCCGCTTGTTTTCATCACGGGCCTGCCTGTTGTGCCCGCGCTGGCCATACCGGGGGGTTGCGGTCCCGTGGCGGTTTTCCCCAAGCCGTTCAGGTGTGGGGAGTTGGTTGCTTGCATCGAGTCGATTCTTGAGCGGTCGGTTTAGATTGGTGTGTATATCCCGCGATGGCGGTGGGTCAGCCAATGAAGATGCTGGATGGGCTGGCCTCTTCGCGAGCAGGCTCGCTCCCACAGGGGTTCTCTGTATGCCGTGAAATCAGCGCCTGTCGAAAATCCAATATGGGAGCGAGCTTGCTCGCGATGGCGGTGGGTCAGCCGTTGAAGATGTTGGATGGGCTGGCCTCTTCGCGAGCAAGCTGAACTGGTCAAGTAATTCTGGACACCAGTTAAGGTTTCACGCCGCCAGTTTCTCCATAGCTACCGGCGACCGGTAGCCGTTGTAGCTATGGAGCCTGACGTTGTTGTAACGCATCACATAACGCTGCACATCCACCCGGGCTTCATGCTCCGAGTTATAGCCGTCTTCCGGCACCCATTCTGATTTCAGACTTCCAAAGAAACGCTCCATCGGGGCGTTGTCCCAGCATTCACCTTTGCGGCTCATGCTTTGCAGGAGTCCATGCTTGCGCATCTCATTCCTGAATTTGTGGCTGGTGTATTGGCAACCTTGATCAGAATGAAACAGCACCTCTTTTGGGCGGCCTCGCAATTGCACCGCCATTCGCAACGCTTCGCAGGTCAGCGTGGCATCGGAAATCATTGAAAATGACCACCCTACGATCCGGCGAGCAAACAAATCCAGCACCGCTGCGAAATACATCCAGCGCTTGCCAACCTTGATGTACGTCACATCGCCACACCACACCTGATTGATCGCCGTGACATCAAACTTGCGCTTGAGCACATGCGGCGCCACCAGGGCCTCCACACCAGAAGATTTGTACTTGTGCCGACGCCGCTGATGACTGACGACACCGGCTTCGCGCATCAAGCTGCGAGCCATATGCCGCCCGACGCGATGTCCCTTTGCTTGCAGCTCCTTGGAAAGGGTGCGAGATCCAGCGGACGCTCTGGACTCCTTGTGATGCTCGACCAGCACGGCTTTCAGTTTCTCCCGTTCAGGCTTCACCTTGCCTTGGCGCTGACGCCAGGCGTAAAAGCTGCTGCGGTTGACTCCAAACGCCCGACAGCAATTGTTAACGCCGTACTGCTCGTCCAGCTCGTTGATCAACGAGAATGATCTTTGGAGTCCAAAAGCAGGAGAGCACTGGCCTTTTTTAGGATTTCAATGTCCAGGTCTTTTTGCCTGAGCAAGGCTTTGAGCTGCTGGATCTCTCGCTGATCGGCGGTAATCGCCCTGGCCCCCTCCGGGGTCGAACCCAAGCGCTCTTTGCGAACCTGATCGACCCAACGGCGCAAGGCAGTAGGGCCAATATCCAGGCTGGCACAGACATCGGGAACTGATTGGCCTTCATCCAGCACCATGCTGGCAGCTTTGAGCTTGAACTCACTGGAATAAGATTTACGCATATCCAAACACCTCGATTTGGGCACCATCATAGCGCCCGATTGAAGTGTCCAAAATCATTAGGCCAGTTCAAGCTCGCTCCCACAGGGGTTTTCTGTATGCCATGAATCAGCGTTTGCCAAAAATCCAATGTGGGAGCGAGCCTGCTCGCGAAGGCGATGGGTCAGCCAATGGAGATGTTGAATGGGCTGGCCTCTTCGCGAGCAGGCTCGCTCCCACAGGGGTTCTCTGTATGCCATGAATCAGCGTTTGCCGAAAATCCAATGTGGGAGCGAGCCTGCTCGCGAAGGCGATGGGTCAGTTGCACAACTGCCAGCATGTGCCCCGCTCTTGCTCTTGCTCTTGCTCTTGCTCTTGCTCTTGCTCTTGCTCTTGCTCTTGCTCTTGCTCTTGCTCTTGCTCTTGCTCTGCTTTTGATTTTGACCTCGGCGCCCCATTAACCACGCTGGCCGAACGCAGGCATTGCGCAGTGGGTAACCCGGCATGGATGCCGGGTTAGCCGCGCTGGGCCATGGATGGCCCTTCGCGGCGGCCCACGGAGCAATGCCGGAGTGAGGGCATGTCGAGCCTAGGCGAGGCACCGAGTGGTGGGGCAAAGCGCTTTTGGTTACTTTTGGCGCTCTTCCAAAAGTGACCCGCTGTAAGAGCGGAACCATAAGCCGCCATGACCGCAGCAATGGATATACACACCGCCCCTAATACCTGTGTATACCCCAACTGACCCTATGTAGAAGTGTCTAACCCAAAGCCACCCCCTACCATCTCCCACAGCGAACCGAAGCTGAATGCGCACGATGCTTCCAACCATCAGGCCCCACACCTTCGGGTACCTCGCAACACGGTCACGCTGAAAACTCAACAATTCAACGTATCGATTTTCGTCTTCGGGAGCTCATCATGAAACAGCACATCTTGATTGTCGGCGCCGGTTTCGGCGGCGTATGGAGCGCACTCAGCGCCGCCCGCCTGCTCGACCAGCATGATCGCAACGACGTACAGATCAGCGTCCTGGCCCCCCAGGCGGAACTGCGTATCCGCCCACGGTTCTACGAGCCGAACGTCCATACCATGATGGCGCCGTTGGGCGCGCTGTTCGATGCGGTCGGCGTAAACTTCGTCCAAGGCGTGGCCGAGAACATCGATGTCAGCCGCAAGCAAATCAGCTACCGCGACGTGTCCGGCAGCCTCGCGACGCTGGGCTACGACCGACTGGTACTGGCCGCGGGCAGCAAGCTGGTTCGCCCTGACCTGCAAGGCATGCTTGAACACGCGTTCGATGTCGATGAGATCGAACAGGCAACACGCCTCGAAGCCCACCTCAATTCGCTCGGGAACCTGCCGGACAGTCCCGCACGCAATACCGTCGTCGTCGCAGGCGGTGGTTTCACCGGCATCGAAACCGCCACCGAAATGCCCGCCCGTCTGCGCGCCGTCCTCGGCAGCGACGCCGATGTCCGCGTGATCGTGGTGGACCGCGGGCCGAAAATCGGTGCGGCACTGGGTGAGGGAATCAGCCCTTCGATCATCGAAGCGTCCGAGCACCTGGGCATCGAGTGGATCCTCAATGCTTCGGTCGAATCGGTGGATGCCGGCGGTGTCACCCTCTCGGATGGCCAGCGCATCGAGTCCAGCACCGTTATCTGGACCGTAGGCTTTCGCGCGAGCCCTCTCACCGAACAGGTGCCCGCAACCCGCGACCGCCAGGGCCGGCTGCATGTCGACGGGCATTTGAAGGTGCTCGGGCAGAACGATATCTACGCCAGCGGCGACGTGGCCTATGCCGCCACCGACAACTTGGGCAACTACGCGGTCATGTCCTGCCAGCATGCCATCGCCCTGGGTCGTTATGCGGGCAACAACGTTGCCGCCGACCTGCTCGGCGTCGCGCCGATGACCTACAGCCAGCCCAAGTACGTGACGTGCCTGGACCTGGGCGCATGGGGCGCGGTGTACACCGAAGGCTGGGACCGCCAGCTCAAATTGGTTGGCGAGGAAGCCAAGGAGCTCAAGACCCAGATCAATTCGGTGTGGATCTACCCGCCCGCCGCCGATCGGGCAACCGCCCTGGCCGCAGCCGATCCATCGATTCCCGTAGCCTGATTCCTCTCGCCTGATTCACGCGCCCGGCCCGGCCAGTCCTTCTGCGCCGGTCTTTCCCAGACGCCTGCCAAGGTTTTTTCGGCGGGCGTTTTTTCTACCCGCGCGGCAAGCCAGCCTGGATATCGCCACTGCCCAGCAAAATCCGTTGCAACGTCCATCGCCCTGCATGAGCGACACACGGTAAGGTAGGCAAAAATCCGGATCGAGGTGTGTTGTGGCGTCCTACTCCCTGCGTCAGTTGAAGTACTTCGTGACCACCGTGGAATGCGGCAGCGTCGCCGAAGCCTCGCGCAAGCTGTACATCGCCCAGCCATCGATTGCCACGGCGGTAAAAGGCCTGGAGGACAGTTTCGGCGTGCAATTGCTGATCCGCCAGCACGCCCAGGGCGTCTCGCTGACGCCCGCCGGTGCGCGTTTCTATCGCAAGGCCCAGGAACTGCTGCGCATGGCCCGGGAATTCGAACAGAACGCGCTGGCGGACAACGACGTCGTCAGCGGGCAGATCGACATCGGCTGCTTCGAGACCGTCGCCCCGCTCTACTTGCCACGGCTGATCGCCGGGTTCCGAGAGCGTTTTCCCGGGGTGGAAATTCGCGTACAGGATGGCGAACAGCAGGAGCTGGTCCAGGGCCTGACGGGGGGACGTTTCGACCTGGCGATTTTTTATGAGCACGATCTCGACAGCACCATCGAAACCGAAGCGCTCACCGCGCCGCAGCGGCCCTATGCATTGCTGCCGGAGGGGCATCGCTTCGCCGATCAGGGCCAGGTGTCATTGCGGGACCTGGCGCTCGAACCGATGATCCTTTTGGACGTGCAGCCCAGCCGGACCTATTTCGTGAGTATCTTCGAAGAACTGGGCCTGACGCCGAACATTGTCTTCAGTTCGCCCTCCATCGAGATGGTGCGCGGCATGGTCGGCCAGGGATTCGGCTTCGCCGTGCTGGTCACGCGGCCGCAATCGAGCTGCACCTACGACGGGCAGCGGTTGGTGTGCGTCAACATCGCCGAAGACGTGACAGGTTCAGCGCTGGTGGCCGGCTGGCTCAAGCGCGCGCACTTGACCAAGCCGGCGCAGCTGTTCGTGGATTATTGCAAGGAGCAGTTCGGCGAGTGGCTGGCGTAGCCCACCCTTGCGCCCAGCCACTCCCCCGTGGCGAGGGAGCTTGCTCCCGCTGGGCTGCGAAGCAGCCCCAAAAAAGCCTGACAGGGTCCACCTGTTACACCACAGGCTCAAACAAAGGGGCTGCTGCGCACCCCAGCGGGAGCAAGCTCCCTCGCCACAAGAGCGGTTCGCCAGGGGTTTCAGTGCCTAGCGAGCCGCCCAGGCATTGAAGCGCTGCTCAAGCTCTTCACCATGGTCCACCCAGAACTCGGCATCCACCGCTCGCGCTTGCGCCAGGTTGGCCTCGGCCGTGGGCAGTTGCTCGCGTATTTCGGCGGGCAGCAAGGCCAGCGTTTGGCGATGCACCGGTCCGTAGGGAATGTTTTCCGAGAAGACTTTCTGCGTCTGCGGCTGGCTGGCAAAGGCAATGAATTTCTCGGCCAGGGCCTTGTTCGGCGTACCTTTGACCACCGCCCAGTATTCTGGGTCATACAGGCTTTGTGGCCAGACGATGCTCAGTTTCATGCCTTCCTTCTGTGCCGAGGCGATGCGCCCGTTGTAGGCGGCGCTCATGGCAACGTCCCCGGCCACCAGCCATTGCGCCGGCTGCGCACCCGCCTCCCACCATTGGATGTTCGGCTTGATCTGATCGAGCTTGGCGAAAGCACGTGTCACCCCTTCCGGCGTGTTCAGCACCTTGTACAGATCCTCGGCCTTGACGCCATCCGCCAGCAAGGCGATTTCCAGGGTGTACTTGGCACCCTTGCGCAATCCGCGTTTACCCGGGTACTCGCTCACGTTCCAGAAATCCGCCCAGGATTGGGGCGCCTTGGCGAGCTTGCCCTGATCGTAGGCCAGGACCATCGACCAGACATACGTCGCCACGCCGCATTCAGTAAGCGCACCCGGAACAAAATCCGCAGCTGTTCCGATCGCCGCCGGGTCGAGTTTTTCGAACAGACCTTCCTCACAACCGCGCAGCAGCTCGGGACTTTCCACCTCGACCACATCCCAACTGGTGTGCCCGGCCGCGACCATCGCCTTGATCTTCGACAGCTCGCCGTTATATTCGCCGGCGACGATGTTTCCTGCACCGCTGGCGTTGAAGGGTTGGAAGTAGGCCTTGTCCTGGGCCAACTTGGTGGCGCCGCCGAATGAGATCACGGTCAGGCTTGGTGGCGCGGCCAGGACGCTGCTGCTCAGCAACGCCAGGGCACACGCAATGTTGCAACGCAAGGATATGGACATGAAGCGGTTCCTCGAAAATGCCGGCTCGCCCGCACGAGCCAGCGATGGGGCTCAGAGGCGACCGTAAGCGCGGGCGGTGCGGTCTACAGCGATAGCAAAATCGTTCATCCTGGACTCCTTTTTTCGGTCACAGGCCATCGGGTTCGCTCAAATGCTTCGCCAGGCGGTCCATCAACCGGTCGCAAGCAGCCATTTGCTCAACGCTCACGTATTCGTCGGGCTTGTGCCCCTGGTCCATGCTGCCGGGCCCGCAAACCACCGTCGGGATACCGGCCTGATCAAACAGCCCACCTTCGGTGCCGAACGCCACGGTGCCGAAGGCCTCGCTGCCGCACAGCCGGGCTATGAGACGCGCGGCTTCGCTGTCCGGCGCAGTCGCCAGGCCCGGGTAGGCGGACAGGTGTTCGAAACGAATCGCGGTGTCGGCGCTAACCGCGCGCATCCTCGGCAGCAGCGCCTGTTCGGCGTAATCCTGCAATTTCTCGACCACCCCCTGCGGGGCAAAATCCGGCAAGGCGCGCACCTCGAAATCGAAGCGGCAGTCGGCCGGAACGATGTTCAGTGCGGTCCCGCCCTGGATCACGCCGACCTGCACGGTCGAGTAAGCCGGATCAAAGCGCCCATCGTGTCGCGACGGTTCGGCCAGCTCCGCACCGATCTCTCCCAGGCGACCGATCAGGCGCACCGCCTGCTCGATGGCGTTGACTCCATAAGGCGCGTAGGCCGAGTGACACGGTGCGCCTCGGACGTGGCAACGCATCGCCAATTTGCCTTTATGACCGAGCACCGGTTGCAGCTCGGTGGGCTCACCGATCAGGCACAAGGCCGGTTGCGGGATGCGTTGCGGCAGCACCTCCAGCAGACTGCGCACGCCCAGGCACCCAACTTCTTCGTCATAGGAAAACGCCAGGTGCAGCGGGCGTCTGAGCGGGCTGGACAGGAATGTCGGCACCGCCGCCAGCACCGAGGCCAAGTAGCCTTTCATGTCCGCCGTACCGCGCCCGAACAGCTTGCCGTCCATCTCGCTCAGGCAGAACGGATCAACCGTCCAGGCCTGGCCGTCCACCGGCACCACGTCGGTATGCCCGGACAACACCACACCGCCAGGCACCGACGGGCCGATGCTTGCCAACAGGTTGGCCTTGGTGCGCTCGGCGTTGTAGATCAGCTCGGTGCTTACCCCCAGGCCTTGCAGGTAATTGCCCACGAACTCGATCAGCGCCAGGTTCGAATCACGACTGACCGTGGCAAAGCCCACCAGCTCGGCGAGCAGTGCGCGACTGCGCAACTCACTCATCGCCCGGCACCCCGTAGCTCGGCGCCAGGGTCGGGTTGAGCGCGCGGGTCAGGTAGTCCTGCAGTTGCGGTTGATAGGCGAGCCAGAGTTTTTCCAGTTCGCCGATGGGATTCTCGTCGGCCCAGTCCACCCGCAGATCGACGATGGGCCAGGTCAGGTCATCCACCACCGACAGCGCTGCCGAATGCACCGCACCGGCCTCTCCACCCGCGGCCTGCCCAGCCTGCAACGCCCCAAGCAGGCGTGACGCGAGACTGCCCTCGCCCTGCTCGAACGCCGCGACCATGGCTGCGATGACTCCTTCGCTCGCCAGCAGATTGCCGGCCGCCACACACTGCTCACCAGGCTGGGCTCCGTGAATACCCAACGCGTGGCGACCGCTGAAGACCGCCGTACGTCCCTGGGCATCCACCACCGCGACCTGGCGATATTCGCTATAGCCGTTACGCGCCAAGGCACGATCCAGCGCCTCTTGCGCCGTCTGGCCGGCGGCCAGCTCATCAAGAATCAGCGGCCCCAGGGCCGGCAAGGTGATGTTCTGGCTCGACACGGCACCGGCACCGGCCCGCAGCCAGGGGCAACGGGCGCCGACGGCGATGCTCGATGAGCTGATGGCGATGCCCAGCTGGCCAGTCTCGGCGCAGCGTCCGACGATGGAAAACGTCATGTCGTGCTCCTTATTCGGGAATGACCGCAATTACGTCGATTTCCATCAGCCACTGCGGCTGGCCGAGGGCGCTGACCACCAGCCCGGTGGAAATCGGGAACACGCCCTTGAGCCATTTGCCGACCTCCTGGTACACCGGCTCGCGGTAGCGCGGGTCGATCAGGTAGGTGGTGGTCTTGACGATATGGCTCAGGTCGCTGCCGGCTTCCTCCAGCAGTTGCTTGACGTTGCGCATGGCCTGTTCGGCCTGGGCCCGTGGGTCGCCGAGGCCCACCAGTTGACCGTTGAAGTCGGTGCCGACCTGACCGCGCACGTACACGGTATTGCCGGCGCGAACCGCCTGGCACAGGTCGTTGTCCAGCGTCTGGTTCGGATAGGTGTCTTTGGTGTTGAACATGCGGATGCGAGTATGAGTAGGCATCAACGGACTCTCATGAGGCTGGTTTTCGAAGGTTGCGACTGGCGCTGGGAGGCATCCCGGTAATCGAGATACGTGCGCTGCTTGATGATGTGGTCGCTGATATGCCGGGCGTCGTGCCACACGCCCCAGATGAACGCCGAGCCCCGCCGCGACAGCCATGGCAGGCCGACAAAATAGAGGCCCGGCTCGCTGCAGACCCCGCGCTGATGCCGTGGCTTGCCGTCGGCTTTGAACGCGTCGACTTTCAGCCAGCTGTAATCCACCGAATACCCGGTGGCCCAGATGATGGTGCTGATGCCCGCCTCGATCAGATCCAGTTCCAGGATCGGCTGGGTCATGCATTCGGGGTCGGGCAACAACCGACGTGCCTCGGGCTCGGGCGGCAGGTCCAGGCCGTTGCGCGCGATGTAGGCATCGGCGGCGTCAAGCAGTGCCAGGTAGTTTTCATCGCCACGGGCAATGTTTTCATTGAGGTTGGGTTCAAAACTCACCGTGCTGCCGTTGAACGCGCGGGTCAGTCCCATCAGCGTGATGCCCTCATGGGCCAGCCGCCGGAAATCCACGGTGTGCCCGCCCCGCGCGCCACTCACGGCGATGGTCACGTGCTCCTTGCCCGGCTTGACCGCTTCGGCGTCCCACTCGCCCAGCACCCCCAGCCACCAGCAGAAATCGCGGTTACGATAGGCCCGCGGCGGACGATCATGGGCGCCCACCGAGAGGTAGACCCGCTTGCCGGCGCGCTGCAATTCATCGGCGATCTGCACCCCCGACGACCCGGCGCCGACCACCAGCACGGCGCCTTCGGCCAACTGCGCGGGGTTGCGATATTGCGCCGAATGAATCTGCGTCACCGCAGCCATGTCAGGCGCGATGGGCGGGATGACGGGCCGCTGAAATGGCCCGGTGGCGACCACCACGTTGGTAGCCTCGATCCGGCCGTCCGACGTTTCAATGGCGAAGCCCGGGCGACCGGCATTGCGCTCGACGTTGCGCACCTCCACGCCGGTGCGGATCGGTGCGTCGAATTTGCGCGCATAGGCTTCGAAGTACTCGGCCACCTGGTCCTTGGAAGCAAAGGCGTCCGGATCGAGCCCTTCGAATTCCAGTCCTGGAAAGCGGTCATGCCAGGCCGGGCCATTGGCAACCAGCGAATCCCAGCGCGCCGTGCGCCAGGCTTCGGCAATGCGGTTGCGCTCCACCACCAGATGCGGCACGCCCTGGCGGCTCAAATGTTCACTCATGGCGACACCGGCCTGGCCGGCGCCTATTACAAGCGTATCGATAAGTAGGGTTTCAACGGGCATGTCTGGCACTTCCGGCAGAGGGTCTGGTTCAGGTCGGCATGGCGCCGCCTCGGGTTCTGATTTCTTGTTGTTCGAAACGAGCTGTCGAGGCGATTGTGTTGGCAGGTGGGGATTTGCGAAACGAGGCTTTTTATTGCGGCTGGGAAGGAAAAAACTGGCAGGCAAAAAACTGCGCCAAGCAAGGGCGGCGCGGGCAAAAACGGGCAGATAAAAGCGCTTTAACGGTGCATTCAGACCGGTCGAGCCGCAAACGCCTTGATCTCAAATTTCTCGTGTTGGCGTTGAAACGGCTGGGTATCCAGCCACGCCCGAGTAAATTGTACAAAATCGTAAAATACTTATACAAAACGCTTTAACTCGTACAATCCATGCAGTACGCTCCGAAAACTTGTACATGAACAATATTATGTACAACTTTCGGAGCCTGACATGTCCGCATTCCTCAAGGGTTTCGCCCACGCCTTCGCCGCGCTGGACGCCAGTCGCCTGGACCAGCTCGACAGGCTCTACAGCGCCGACGTGCTGTTCCAGGATCCGTTGCACCGGATCGAAGGCCTGCCTGCCCTGCGCGAATATTTCGCCCAGCTCTACGCCAATGTCAGCGATCTGCACTACGAGTTCCAAGGGTATGACGAAATCGCTCCCGGCGAAGGTTACCTGCGCTGGACCCTGCGCTTTCGGCACCCACGTTTGAACGCCGGCGCGCCGGTCGAATTGCCCGGCTGCAGCTACCTGCGCTGGAATGATCGGGTCTATTCGCACCGGGACTTCTTTGATGCCGGCGCCCTGCTCTACGAGCACTTGCCCGTGTTCGGGCCGCTCATTCGCTGGCTCAAGCGGAGGCTGGCATGAGCCGCATCTGGCTGACCGGCGCCAGCAGCGGCATCGGTGCCGAACTGGCGAAGGTGTTGCTTGAACAAGGTCATCGCCTGGCGTTGAGCGCGCGGCAAGCCGGCCCGCTGCAAGCATTGGCCGACCGTTATCAGGATCAGGTCCTGGTGCTCCCGGGCGACTTGACCGACCGGGATCAGGTAGTCGCGATCATCCAGCACATCGACCGGGAATGGGGCGCCCTCGATCAGGTGATTCTCAACGCCGGCACGTGCGAATACCTGGAGCCGGGACACTTCGACGCGCGCCTGGTGGAACGGGTGCTCAATACCAACCTGCTGGGCACCTGCCACTGCCTGGAAGCCGCCCTGCCCTTGTTGCGTCGAGGCCAGAACCCGCATCTGGTCGCGGTGTGCAGCGCAGTGACCTGGCTGGCCCTGCCGCGCGCCGGTGCCTACGGCGCATCCAAGGCCGCGTTGCGCTACCTGTTTGAATCGTTGCGCATCGACCTGGCCGCCGAGGGCATCGACGTCACGCTGGTGAGCCCCGGATTTGTTGATACGCCACTGACCCAGCGCAATGACTTCGCGATGCCCATGCGCTGGCCGGCCGAACGCGCGGCCCGGCACATCGCACGGCGACTGCCTGCCCGCCCGCTGGAAATCGCGTTTCCGGGGTTGTTCATCATGGTCATGCGGCTGCTCGGGCATCTGCCCGCACGCTGGCGGCTGGCGCTCGGCCGGCGCCTGGCGCGCAAATCCGGGGAGGCTTGAAGCATGCGCATCGCAATTATCGGCAGCGGTATCTCGGGCCTCACCTGCGCCTATCTGTTGTCTCGCCAACATCAGGTCAGCCTGTTCGAAGCCGACAACCGGATCGGCGGGCATACCCATACGGTGGATGTCGAATGGGCAGGCCAACGCTACGGCGTGGACACCGGCTTCATCGTGTACAACGACTGGACCTACCCCAACTTCATTCGCCTGATGGACCAGTTGGGCGTGGCTTCGCGCCCGACGGAGATGAGCTTTTCGGTGCACGACCCGGCCAGCGGCCTGGAATACAAGGGCCACACCCTGGGCAGCCTGTTCGCCCAACGACGCAACCTGCTGTCGCCGGGGTTCTGGGGCATGCTCCGGGATATCCTCAGGTTCAACCGGCAGGCGACCGCAGACCTGCTGGCGCAGCGCATCGATACCTCGACCCGGCTGGGAGATTACCTGCACGCGCAAGGTTACGGCCGACGTTTCATCGAGCAATACATCCTACCCATGGGGTCGGCGATCTGGTCGATGTCACCGGCTGGGATGATGGAATTCCCGCTGCAGTTTTTCCTGCGTTTCTGTCACAACCACGGCCTGCTGTCGGTTGATCAGCGTCCGCAATGGCGGGTGATCGAAGGCGGCTCGCGCGGCTATATCGAGCCGTTGTGCGCGGGTTTGCGCGAGCATATCCACCTCGATTGCCCGGTGCGCCGGGTAAGCCGTGATGCCGATGGGATCACCGTGCACAGCCGTCGTGGTATCGAGCGGTTCGACAAGGTGGTATTCGCCTGCCACAGCGACCAGGCCCTGGCTTTGCTGGAAACGCCCAGCGTCGCTGAAGCCGAGGTGCTCGGTGCGCTGGCCTACGCCCGCAACGAGGTGCTGCTGCATACCGATACCCGCCTGTTGCCGCAGCGCCGAAATGCCTGGGCGAGCTGGAACTATCGGCTTGGCGGCCCGCCCGAGGCGCCGGCCGCGCTGACCTACAACATGAACATCCTCCAGGGCCTGGATGCCCCCGTGACGTTTTGCGTGAGCCTCAACCAAAGCGAGTCGGTGGACCCGGCCCAGGTACTCGCGCGCTTCGACTACGCCCATCCCCAATACAGCCTCGCCGGCGTGGCCGCACAGGCACGCCAGGGCGATCTGCAAGGACGCCAGCACAGCTATTTCTGCGGTGCCTACTGGGCCAACGGTTTTCATGAGGATGGCGTGGTCAGCGCGCTTGCCGTGGCGCGGCATTTCGGAGAAACCCTTTGAACAGCAGTCTGTGTCACGGCTGGATCGGCCACCGGCGCCAGACGCCACGGATGCACGCGTTTCGCTACCCGATCGGCATGCTTTACCTGGACCTCGCCGAGCAGGAACAGGTGCTCGGCCTGTCGCGCTTGCTGCGCCCGTGGCGCATGGCCCCGTTGTGCTGGCGTGAACGTGATTACCTGCCGGCCCTGACCCGTGAAGGTATTCCGCTGATCCAAGCGGTGCGGACGATCGTCGAGCAGGCTCTGGGATCAGCTCCCCAAGGCGCGATCCACCTGCTGACCCAACCGCGCAGCTGGGGCCTGTCGTTCAACCCGGTGAGCTTCTATTTCTGCCACGAAGCCGACGGGCGCCTGGGGGCAATTCTCTGCGAAGTGCGCAACACCCCCTGGCGCGAGCGCCACCATTATGTGTTGCCGGTAAGCCCTGGCGAGCTCCATGCGTTCCAGGTCGCCAAGGCGTTCCATGTCTCACCCTTCCTGCCACGAGACATGGATTACCGCATGCGCTTTTGGATCCAGGACACCCGCATCCGCGTACGCATGGAGAACTGGCGTGCCGGCCACAGGGTGTTCGAGGCCGACCTTGCCTTGCAACGTGCGCCCCTGGACGCACCGGCATTGCGTCGTTATTTCCTGGCCTTCCCGTGGATGAGCCTGCGCACCGTTAGCGCCATTTACTGGCAGGCGCTGCGCCTGCTTTTCAAACGCACGCCCCTGCACGACCACCAGGCCAGCCATGGCGACCTGAGTGTCGGCGAACCTGTCCATGAGGATCCTGACGATGTCCGAACCCACCCTGAGCGTCACTAAGGCCGGCGGTACCTGCCCATTGAGCGGCGGTCTGTTCAAACAGGCCGTACTCGTGCAACTGCGCCGTTTGCGTCATGGCCACCTGCGCCTGATGCTGGAGGGCGAGCCCCTGAGCTTCGGCGACGCGACCAGCCCATTGGTGGCCGACATCGAGATACTCGACAATGCCGTTTGGGGCATGGTCGCTGGCAACGGTTCGATCGGTGCTGCCGAGGCTTACATTCAGGGTTACTGGCGCAGCAATGACTTGACTGCTGTCACTCGCCTGTTCGTCGCCAATCTCAGCGTGCTCGACGCGATGGACAGCGGCCTCGCTCGCCTGGGGCGGCCGTTGCTGCGCGGATTGCACTGGCTCAACCGCAACAGCCGTAAAGGCTCGCGGCGCAACATCATGGCCCACTACGACCTGGGCAACAGCCTGTTCGAACGCTTGCTCGACCCGACCATGATGTATTCGGCGGCCATGTTCGAAAATCCCGACCAGAGCCTCGAACAGGCGCAGATCAACAAACTCCAACGCATTTGTCGAAAGCTCGACCTGCGCCCAGGTGACCATCTGTTGGAGATCGGCACCGGTTGGGGCAGCCTGGCTATCCATGCCGCCACCCACTACGGCTGTCGGGTCACCACCACGACGCTTTCCGAGGAGCAGTACGCGCACACGTGCCAACGTGTCGAGGCGCTCGGCCTGCAACAGCGCATCGAAGTGCTGCGCAAGGACTACCGCGACCTGGAGGGACGCTTCGACAAACTGGTGTCGATCGAAATGATCGAAGCGGTCGGCCATCGCTACCTGCCCGAATACTTCCGCTGCTGCGCCGCGCTGCTCAAGGACGACGGGTTGATGCTGTTGCAAGCCATCACCATCCGTGACCAACGCTACGAGCAGGCCCGCCGCTCGGTGGATTTCATCCAGCGCCACATCTTTCCAGGGGGTGCGTTGCCCTCGCTGTCGGTGTTGTTGCAGACCGCCAGCTCCCAGACGCCGCTCAACCTGTTGCACCTGGAGGACTTCGGCGAGCACTACGCGCGCACGCTACGGCACTGGCACGACAACTTCCGGCAATCGCGCCAGGCCTTGCTGGAGCTGGGCTATGACGAGACGTTCCAGCGCCTTTGGGAATTCTACCTGTGCTACTGCGAAGGCGGATTCCAGGAGCGTGCGATCGGTGTCGCGCAACTGCTGTTCGCTGCGCCAGCGGCGCGCCCGGTGCCCTTGCAGGAACACCTGCAAGGATGAAGAGCCGCAGCTGGCTGATAGGCAATGCGCTCTGGCTGCAATTGGGCTGGTGGGGCTGTGTATTGGGTGCGCAACAGCCCGCATGGCTGCTGGCGGTCGTCGCCGGGTTAGGCGTCCACCTGGGGTTGTGTCCCGATCCGAAAAGCGAGTGCCAGGCGCTGTTGCGTGTCGGGGCAAGCGGGATGCTGTTGGACGGGAGCCTCGGCGCCCTGGGCCTGTTCGGGTTCAACGAGAGCCCCTTGCCCTTGTGGCTGGCCCTGCTCTGGCTGGTCTTCGCCACGGGTTTGCGGCATAGCCTGGCCTGGGCAAGCAGTCCCGTATGGCGTGGCGCCCTGGCCGGCATGCTTGGTGGCCCTCTCGCCTATTGTGCCGGCGCTCCGCTGGCTGGCGTGACGCTGCCGCTGGGCGTAACCGGCACCGCGTTGATCCTGGCACCGTTATGGGCGATGTGGCTGCCATTGGCCGTGCGTCTGGCCGACCCGCGCTGATCCGGTGCGGCGGTTTTACCAAGGCTCATCGAGGAAAATCGGCAACCGTAACGGCGTGATCGGCTCTTCACGCTGGCCGCACATTTCATCGTGGACGACCTGCTGCACCAGCATGCAAGGCAAGCGCGGAACGTCACGCAGCAGCTCGCGCAGATGGGTCGTGGAGCGCACACGCAACGTACGCCCTGACTCATCGAGCAATGTGCGTGTTTCTCGATCCAGCCGCGCTCGCAGCAGATAGATCCCGCCCTCCAGGGACAGCAGTTCCAGCCCGACGACCCGTCCCTCAACAGCCAGCTCGACCAACTCCTTGAGAGTCATGGCGTACTGCTCTTGTTGCGGGTTGGATCAAGCCCGAGCAAACGCTGGCGCATCTCCGGTTCACGGCTACGAGGATCAAGCCAGATGGCAAAGAAATGTCGGGCAAACAGCGGATCGTTGACCTCGTGAGACTGGCGCCCATCGACATAAAAGCGTGCCCCTTTGCCAGGCACGTTCAGCCCGGTGATTCGGGTGCCAGGCTTGACGTCGACAAAGGCCCGCCGCATATGCGCCGCCCAGGCGTCCAGGCGTTGCGCCCCGAGGGGCGTAGCGCTGACGCGCTGGATTTCTTCGAGACTGGTTTCAACCAGGGCGTGCCGGGGGATCGTGCGTCGGTAAACCAGTTCCAAGGCAAAAGGAGTGTCCAGGCTGGGCGTAGGCGCCGCGCTCCAGAGCCGGGCCTGATAGAGATCAAAACCATACCAGCGAAACTCCGCCTCACCGACCAGACGGGCTTGGGGCAACTCAGCCCGCCAATCCGCGGCGGCGGGGTTGGCGCACAACGCCAAGGCGAGACTGACGATAGCGAGCAGCCCTCTGTCGGCTGCGAAAAAGCTGTGCATCGACGAATTTCCGGATTCTCAAAGGCCTCCGATAATTGTACAAAATGCACCACTTGTACAGATACTGTATAAAAATTGTAGGACGCTTCGCTAAACGCTTTCCTGCACATCAACCTGAAGCGGAACCACTCTCCTGGTCACCGGCCCTGCCGGCGCGGTTGTTGCGGCCTCGACCAAGGCATCGACAGCCTGTTCGGCCAGCGTCACCACCGGGTGTGACAACACTGCCTGGACCAAGCCGGTTTTCAACGCTTCGCGCGTGAGCGGCGTGAGGTCATGACACACCACGACGGGCAGGCGCTGTTGCTGTGCCTGGAAGCTGCGCAAAGCCCGCAGCACTCCGGCAATGCCGCCGCCCGCCACATAAAGCCCCGCCAGATCGGGCTCAGCCGTGAGCAGATCGAGGGTGTTGCCATAGGCGAAGTCATCGTCTTCCAGGGTCAGGCGCGAAGCTAGCAGTTCCCATTCGCTGGAATGCTCCACCAGATAGCTGCGAAAGCTCAGCTCGCAGAGCTCCTGGCACTGGAAGCGCTGGCTGCTGAGCATGACCACCGCCGGTCCGGGCTGCCTGGCGAGGCGGCTGATGAACCAGCCCGCCGTACGGCCCGTGAGACGGTTATCGAGACCGGCATAACCGGTGCCGGCGGTACTCGACAATTCCGACAGCAGCGCAACCACCGCAATGCCCGTCTCGCGCAGCTGGCCAACGGCCTCGCGTACCCGAGGATGGTCGACTGCCACCACCCCCAGGCCGTCCACCTGATCGCGCAGCGCCAGGATGCGTTGCGCCACGTTGACCGGGTCGAGATCGTCGAGATAACCGATGACCACGCGAATCCTCGCGCGGGTGCAAGTCGCGGCGGCGTTTGACAGCGCGTGAGCCAGCCCTTGGTAAAAGGGCACGCCGCTTTTTTGCAACAAGAACCCCAGACGCAACGTGGGACGGTCGTTGAGCACACGCTGTTCGATCACGCCCTTGGCATGGAAGCCCAGTCGTGCGGCGGCGGTGGCGATGCGCTGGGCGGTATCGGCCCGCACATCGGCACGCAGATTCAGCACCCGGTCGACGGTAGACAGGCTGACCCCGGCTTCGCGAGCGACATCGGCCATGGTGGGACGCAGTTTGCGCCGTGGATTTTCTGACATGTCTTGACACCTCTGGCCGGCATCATGAGGGGTTTTGACAGATTATGCCACGCCCCCATGGCCGCCCTTCCGGCAACCCAATAGCATCAGGGCCAAGCCAATAAAAACACTATCGCCGGAGTGCTCCATGACGATCCACATCTGCACCGCGCCTTGCTGCTGGGGCGTCGACGACGTCAACAACCCGTTTCTGCCGCCATGGCAACGCGTGCTCGACGAGGCCGCCAAGGCCGGTTATCGCGGTATCGAGCTTGGGCCCTACGGATTTCTGCCGCTGGACGCCGGCATCCTCGAACCAGCCTTGTCCAAGACTGACCTGCAAGTGGTCGCGGGAACGATTTTCGATGACCTGGTGAGCCCGGCCAACCTGCCCGAACTGCTGCGCCAGACCCATGGCATCTGCACGCTGCTCAAACAATTGCCGCCGATGAAGCAGCAAGCGGGCCAGCGCTTTGCCGGTCCCTACCTGGTGATCATCGATTGGGGCCACGACGCGCGCGACTACGCCGCCGGCCACTCGGACCGCGCGCCCCGCCTGGACGATGCCCGCTGGAGCGAAATGATGACGCACATTCGCGCCATCGCCGAGATCGCCTGGCACAGCTACGGCATCCGTGCCGTCATCCATCCTCACGCTGGCGGCCATATCGAATTTGCCGATGAACTGGCGCGCCTGGCGGATGACATTCCCCACGAAACCGCCGGGCTGTGCCTGGATACCGGTCATCTCTATTACGCAGGAATGGACCCGGTTGCATCGCTGCGCACCTACGCCCATCGCCTGGACTACCTGCACTTCAAGGATATCGACCCGACGGTTTTCGATCAGGTGCTGAACGAACACATCCGTTTTTTTGCCGCCTGCGCCCGTGGCGTGATGTGCCCCATCGGGCGTGGCGTCATCGATTACCCGGCGTTGCACAGCCTGGTGCAAGAGCTGGGTTACCACGGCTGCATCACCGTCGAACAGGAACGCGACCCGCGCGACGCCGCGGCCAGCCTGGACGACGTGGCAGCCAGTCGCGCCTATCTCGCCAACATCGGCTTCTGACCCGCACGAGGACTTCTCTCATGATCAACGGCAGCAAAACCCTTGCACGGCCTATCCGCTGGGCCATGGTCGGCGGCGGCGAGCACAGCCAGATCGGCTACATCCACCGCTCGGCCGCCCTGCGCGATCGCCACTTCGAGCTGGTTGCCGCCGCGCTGGACATCGACCCCGACCGTGGCCGGGCCTTTGGCGAACAGTTGGGCATCGACCCCACGCGCTGCTACGCCGACTACCTGAGCCTGTTCGAACTTGAGGCGCAACGGCCCGATGGCATCCAGGCGGTATCGATCGCCACGCCCAACGGCACCCATTACGCCATCACCCGCGCCGCGCTTGAAGCCGGTTTGCATGTGGTCTGCGAGAAACCGCTGTGCTTTACCCTGGAAGAGGCCGAAGCGTTGCGAACCCTGGCGCGATCCAGAGGACGCATCGTCGGCCTCACCTATGGCTATGCCGGGCACCAGTTGATCGAACAGGCCCGGGCGCTGATCGCCGCACAGGAGCTGGGTGAGATTCGCATGGTGCACATGCAGTTCGCCCACGGTTTTCACAGCGCACCGGTGGAGGCGCAGAACCCGGCGACCCAGTGGCGCGTCGACCCGCGCCAGGCCGGGCCCAGCTATGTGCTGGGGGATGTCGGCACTCATCCGCTGTACCTGGCGAAAGTGATGCTGCCCAAGCTCAGGATCAAGCGCCTGATGTGCAGCCGGCAAAGCTTCGTCGCCAGCCGCGCGCCGCTGGAAGACAACGCCTACACCTTGATGGAATACGAAGGCGGCGCCATGGGCATGGTCTGGTCAAGCGCGGTCAATGCCGGTTCCTTGCACGGCCAGAAGATCCGCGTGATCGGCTCGCGGGCGAGCCTGGAATGGTGGGACGAGCGGCCCAACTAGCTCAGCTTCGAAGTCCAGGGCCAACCCGTGCAAACCCTGGAGCGCGGCATGGGCTACCTGCACCCAGACGCCCTGCTGGATGACCGTATCGGCGGTGGCCATCCCGAAGGGTTGTTCGAGGCCTGGTCGAACCTTTATCGGCGGTTCGCCCTGGCCATGGACGCCGCCGACCGTGGCGATGCCGAGGCGCTCGCCGCCCTGCGCTACCCCGGCATCGACGCCGGCGTCGACGGCGTGCGCTGGGTCGAACGCTGCGTGGAATCAGCCAACCGGGATTCAGCCTGGGTTGCCTATTAACCCCCCGTGGCGAGGGAGCTTGCTCCCGCTCGATTGCGCAGCAATCGCAAAAAAAAGGGGCCGCTGCGCAGCCCAGCGGGAGCAAGCTCCCTCGCCACGGGCAACCGGTTTTATCTCATGGAGAACAACAATGAAAATCGCCCTCGATCCCTACATGCACCGTCACCTGAGCCTGCCGGACCTGTGCCGCAAGACCGCCGAGCTCGGCTTCGAATACCTTGAACTGTCGCCCCGGGAAGACTTCCTGCCCTGGTGGGTCCGCCCACGCGCCCACAAGGAGCGCATCGCCGAATTCAAGAAAGCCTTGCGCGACCATGATCTGCAACTGGCTTCGCTGCTGCCGATGTACCGCTGGGCCAGCCCCCACGAGGACGAACGCCGGGCCGCAGTGAACTACTGGAAGGAAGCGATCCAGGTCGCCGTGGAGATGGGGTGCACGACGATGAACTCGGAGTTCGGGCGCGGACCGTCGCCGGATCGCGGGCACAAGGTCAGTTGTTGCGGCGGCGTACACAGCCATGAGTCCAGCGAAGCGGCCTGGTGGCGCTCCATGGAAGAATTGGTGCCGATCCTGGAATCGGAGGGGGTCACATTGAACGTCGAGCCTCATCCGGAAGACTGGTGCGAGACGCTGCACCCGGCCCTGGACATGCTCAAGACCCTCGGCTCGGACAACGTCAAGTTCCTCTATTGCACGCCGCACACGTTCTATTTCGGCGACGACATGAAAGCCATGATCGCCGAAGCCGGATCGATGATCGCCCATGTCCACATCGCTGATACCTACAATCACAAGGCTTCGTCGGGGCTGCGCTACATCGTCAACCCGCCCGGAGCGAAAGTGACCGTGCACCAGCACATGGACATGCACCAGGGCGAGATCGACTGGGACCTGTTCTTCGGCGAGTTGGCCAAGACCGGCTTCGACGGCATCGTCACAGCGTGCGTGTTCGGCTGGGAAGAACGCGCGGATGACTCGGGGCGGTTCATGCGCCAGGAAATCCAGGCGTACGTGGACAAGTACTTCAAGTAGTCCGTGCCGGTCAGGCGAGCAACGGCACGATACGCGGCTTGATCGCCTGTTCGCTTACCTCCAGCAACGCCAGCGTCACCGGCAGCTTGAACCGCCGCCGGCCGGCGCTGCCAGGGTTGAGGTAAAGCCGCTCGCCGCGCCATTCGATCAAGGGTTTGTGCGAATGGCCGGTGATCACCAGCCTCACATCGGCATCGAGCAGCGCCGGCACATCGGCAATGTCGTGGACCAACAGCACCTGCCACCCGCCGATTTCGAATTGCAGGCTGTCGGCGATATCCCCTGCCCAATCGGCGCCGAGGTCGTTGTTGCCCCGCACTACGTGCAGCTCGCCAATGGCGGCCAACGTCTCGAGGATCTCCGGGCTGCCGATATCACCGGCATGAATAATCCGCTCGCAGCCTTGCAGCGCGGCCATTGCTTCGGGGCGCAGCAGGCCATGGGTATCTGAAATCACGCCCACTTTCATGAAACCTTCCTCCCCTACGGTGTGTCGTCAGCTGTAGCTGCCTCGTCGCAGTTAGCTAACGTGCTGAAATCGAATAGGATAGGCTGCGCGCTGAAGCGCCAAGCCCTGTCGTGTAGAAGGATATATCAATGCTCGGACGCAAACGGCCGGAGCCCGGGATTGAAAGCCCCGATCAAGCCTTTTCCCCGCAAGCTGTGCGGGCCGGGGCTGCGTTTCGGCTGACCGTGAGTTTCATGCTCGTGGTGATCGTGGCTTTCCTGGCGGTCGAAGGCTGGCGCACCTGGCGAGACTATCGGGCGGCTTTTGCGTCTGCCCGCGATTCGGTGACGAACCTGGCGCGGGCGACGGCCCAACACGCCGAAGACACCATCCGACAAGTGGACGTGGTCACCGCGGCCCTCGCCGAACGCGTGGAAGGCGACGGCCTACAGAACATGGACATCCCGCGCATCCATCGGCTGCTGGTGCAGCAGGCCGCGATCATGCCGCAGTTGCACGGACTGTTCATCTACGGCCCGGACGGCCAATGGCTGGTGACGGACAAGGAAGTGATTCCGGAAATGGCGAACAACGCCGACCGCGACTACTTCCAGTACCACCGCACCCACGAGGATCGAGGCGTACGTATTGGCGATGTGGTCAAGAGCCGATCCACCAACGACCTGATCATCCCCATCTCCCGCCGCTTGAACAACCCCGATGGCTCGTTCGCCGGGGTGATGCTCGGGACGGTCAAGGTCAGTTATTTCGTCGACTACTACGGCGACTTCAAGATCGACGGCAAAGGCGCGCTGGTCCTGGCCAAGCGCAGCGGTACGATCCTGGTCCGCCGGCCTTTCGTCGCGGCGGTGATCGGCAAGAGCCTCGTCAACAGCGTGATCTTCCGGGAGCATCTGCCGACTTCCAACCAGGGCGTCGCCGAAGCCAGGGCCGTCGTCGACGACACCGAGCGTCTGTATGGCTACCGGGCCCTGACCACTTACCCGCTGGTGGTGGAAGCCGGCTTGTCGCGGGAATCGATCATTGCCCCGTGGCGTCGTGACCTGCTCAAGACCGGCCTGGTACTGGTATTCCTGATCGCGATTCTGGTCGGCTTCGGGCTCATCGTCCTGAGCCAGTTGCGCTACCGCATGACCATGGAAACGCAGATTCGCAGCGCCCACCAGGCCATGCGCGACATGGCGTTGACCGACAGCCTGACCGGGCTGGGCAATCGCCGGCGGCTGGACATTGCCTTGGCCGACGAGCTGCGCCTGGCCAAGCGCCAAGGCTCGTCCCTGGCCCTGATCATGCTCGACGTCGATTACTTCAAACGCTACAACGACAAATACGGCCATGCCGCTGGCGACGATTGCCTGCGGGCGATTGCCGGCGCGATCGGACAGACCATCAAGCGACCGGGAGACCTGGCCGTCCGCTACGGCGGTGAAGAATTCACCGTGCTGCTACCGAACACGGACAGTGCAGGTGCGGCCAAAGTGGCGCAGCAAATCCTTGAATCCGTCAGGGCCTTGAACATTGAGCACGGCGACCACCCGCTGGGGATCGTGACGATCAGTGCCGGCATCACCACCTGCCAGCCGAGCAGCGAGGACGTCAGCCCTGCGATGCTGATCAAGGCCGCCGACGCCTTCCTGTACCTGGCGAAGAACACCGGGCGAAACCGCTGGTGCAGCGCCGGCGCCTCCCAGGCCTGACCGCATATCGGTTGATTTCAGCCAACACAGGCCTGCACAGGTGCCGATCCGGCGCCTGGCGGCTACAATGCGCGCTTCGACCGTGACCAGCCTGACTAAAAAACATGTCCTTGCCTAAACATCATCTGGAATTGCTCAGCCCCGCCCGCGACGTAACCATCGCCCGCGAGGCCATTCTGCATGGCGCCGATGCCGTGTACATCGGTGGCCCGAGTTTCGGCGCGCGTCACAACGCCTGCAACGAGGTGAGCGATATCGCCGGGCTGGTGGAATTCGCCCATCGCTACCACGCCCGGGTGTTCACCACGATCAACACGATCCTGCACGACAACGAGCTGGAGCCGGCCCGCCAGTTGATCCATCAGCTCTACGACGCCGGCGTCGATGCGCTGATCGTCCAGGACCTGGGCGTCATGGAGCTGGACATCCCGCCGATCGAGCTGCACGCCAGCACCCAGACCGACATCCGCACCCTGGCCCGGGCAAAGTTTCTCGACCAGGCCGGTTTCTCGCAGTTGGTATTGGCCCGCGAGCTGAACCTGCAGGAAATCCGCGCCATTGCCGACGAGACCGATGCGGCCATCGAGTTCTTCATTCACGGCGCGCTGTGCGTCGCGTTTTCCGGCCAGTGCAACATTTCCCATGCCCAGAACGGGCGCAGCGCCAACCGTGGCGATTGCTCCCAGGCCTGCCGCCTGCCCTACACCCTCAAGGATGACCAGGGCCGGGTTGTCGCCTATGAAAAACACCTGCTGTCGATGAAGGACAACAACCAGAGCGCGAACATCCGCGCCCTGGTCGAAGCGGGCGTGCGCTCGTTCAAGATCGAAGGTCGCTACAAGGACATGGGTTATGTGAAGAACATCACCGCCTACTATCGTCAACGCCTCGACGATGTCCTCGAAGACCGCCCGGACCTCGCCCGCGCCTCCAGCGGCCGCACCGCGCATTTCTTCGTGCCGGACCCGGACAAGACCTTCCACCGTGGCAGCACTGACTACTTCGTCAGCGAGCGCAAGATCGACATCGGCGCCTTCGACTCCCCGACGTTCACCGGCGTGCCGGTGGGCGTGGTGGAAAAAGTCGGCAAGCGCGACCTGCAAGTGGTGACCTTTGATCCGCTGTCCAACGGTGACGGCCTCAACGTGCTGGTCAAGCGCGAAGTGGTTGGCTTCCGGGCCAACATCGCCGAACCCAAGGGTGAATTCCTCGACGAGGACGGCAAGCAGCGCTACCGCTACCGCGTCGAACCCAACGAGATGCCGGCCGGCCTGTATCAGTTGCGCCCCAACCATGCGCTGAGCCGCAACCTCGATCACAACTGGCAGCAAGCACTGCTCAAGACCTCCGCCGAGCGTCGCGTGGGCCTGGCCTGGGTTGCTCGCCTGAGCGAGGAGCGCCTGGAGTTGACCGCCACCAGCGAAGAAGGCATCAGCGCCAGCGTCGCCCTGGACGGTCCCTTCGGCCTGGCGAACAAACCGGAGCAGGCCCTGGAGCAGTTGCAAGACCTGCTCGGCCAGTTGGGCACCACCGAATACCACGCCACATCGATCAAACTGGATGCGCCCCAGGCTTATTTCATTCCCAACTCCCAGCTCAAGGCCCTGCGTCGCGAGGTCATCGAAGCCCTGACCAGAGCGCGTGTCGCGGCGCACCCACGGGGCGGACGCAAGGCCGAGACCACGCCGCCGCCGGTATACCCGGAGTCGCATTTGTCATTCCTGGCCAACGTCTACAACCAGAAGGCCCGGGACTTCTACCACCGCCACGGGGTCAAGCTGATCGACGCGGCGTTCGAAGCCCATGAGGAAACCGGCGAAGTCCCGGTGATGATCACCAAGCACTGCCTGCGGTTTTCCTTCAACCTTTGCCCCAAGCAGGCCAAGGGCGTCACCGGCGTACGCACCAAGGTTGCGCCGATGCAGTTGATCCATGGTGATGAAGTGCTGACGCTGAAGTTCGACTGCAAACCCTGCGAGATGCATGTGGTGGGCAAGATCAAGGGGCACATCCTTGACCTGCCGTTGCCCGGCAGCACGGCGCAGCCGGTGGTCGGTCATATCAGTCCGGAGGACTTGCTCAAGACGATCCCGCGTGGAGCGCATTGAGTCAGATGGATCTCGATTGACTGTGCTGTCCTCTTCGCGAGCAGGCTCGCTCCCACAAGTAACGCTGTTCACAAACCCGTGGCGAGGGAGCTTGCTCCCGCTGGGCCGCGAAGGGCCCCAAACCTGCCAAATGCGGAGCACCAGACACACCGCACCCGCCGGCTTTACGACTGCTTCGCAGCCGAGCGGGAGCAAGCTCCCTCGCCACAGGTTCATCATTTTTCTTAAGTGAACAGCTTTACGCTCCCACAGGGGATTTTCATTTCTGCGCCGTTTTCGCTTTGTCGAGCGACAGATTCCGTTCAAAGGGCTCCCCTCGCGCATTCATGATGCTAGGTTGTAAGTGATTGTTTCATACCGTCACTTTTTCCCTGCAAAGGAATGCCTCCCACCATGAACTTCCCGTTCAAGCGTCTCGCTATCGCCACCCTCGTCCTGTCCAGCCTGTCGTCTTTCTCAATGTCGGCCTACGCCAACATTTCCGCGCAACAGAGCGCGACCCTGGTCAAAAATTTCACTGATAGCTCGGTCAACGATTTCCGCCAGTTCCTCGCAAGCGTCGCCAATAGCGAGGTGGCAAAAACCGCCAACCTCGGCCCGGCCATCAGCGCCTTCCAGGGCAACAAGACCCTGTCGGCGGAACAGCAGAACGAAATTCATCGCCTGCTGGGTATCTACGCCCGGGTAAAGTACGGCAAAGCCGCCACCGAAACCTTGCGCCAATTGGTGGAAATCCCGACCTATCGCAAGGACGGCGTTGCCCAGCATGAAAACCCTGAATTTCTCAAGATCGCCGACAAGATCAAGAGCCTGGCCGAGTCCTTCAACCTGAACTTTCGCAACATCGACAACCGCGTCTACGAGATATCCCTCGAAGGCTCGGGTGACGAAGTGGTGGGCATTCACGCCCATGCCGATGTAGTGCCGGTCACGCCGGAAAACTGGGTGCTCAAGGATGGCACCAAGCTTGATCCCTTCAAGGTCACCCTGGTGGGTGATCGCATGTATGGCCGCGGCACCGAAGACGACAAGAACGGCATCGTCGTGGCGCTCTACGCCATGAAGATCATCAAGGAAGAAAAACTGCCACTGGCGCGCAACTTCAAGCTGCTGGTCGATACCACCGAGGAAACCACCGGCGACGCCATTCCTTATTACTTCGAGCGTAACCCGACCCCGAACTACAACCTCGCGCTGGACGGCAGCTATCCGGTGGTGATTGCCGAGAAAGGCTATGGCACGGTCATGGCGAATTTCCCGCGCCGGGCGGCACAGGGTCAAGGCGCCGAGATCACGGCGTTGACGGGCGGCATGGCGACCAACCAGATCCCGTCGACTTCGGTGGCAACCTTTACCACCGACAAGCCCGTCGAGCTGGCTGCCAGCCTGGTCAAGGCGGGCACCGACTTTGCCAAGGCCAATGGCGGCGACTTTCAAGTGGCAAGCGAGGTCGTCGATAACACAGTCAAGCTGACCTTCACCGGCGTTTCGGCACACTCCTCCGAGCCCGAGTCAGGCGTCAACCCGGTCGCCAGGATGCTGATATTCATCAATGGCCTGAACGGCACCGTTGGACTCAAGCACAATCACATCACCGACGCCGCGCGCTATGCCGCCGACAACTGGGGTCTGGATTACCTGGGGAAAAAACTCGACATCGGTTTTTCCGACGCGTTCATGGGTCCGCTGACCGCCTCGCTGACCTACGTCGGGATGGATGACAAGGCCTTCAAGCTCGCGGTCAACCTGCGGGTGCCCGTGGGCAAGCCGACGCAAGCGCTGAAGACTGAAATTGACGACAGACTTTCGGCCTGGGCGAAGAAATCCAAGGTTGCCGTGGCCTTCGAAAACTCCATCGATGAGCCGATGTACCGCAATCCCGAAGGTGAATGGGTCAAGGCGCTGCTCGCCGTTGCCACCGAAAATCTCGGCATGGAACACAAGTTCGGCACGTCTGCCGGCGCCACCTCGGTTCATGATCTGCCCAACGGCGTGCAGTTCGGCCTGGCCATGCCCGACGTCAAGTACACCGGGCACAACGATAACGAGTTCAAGACCGTTGAGCAGTTCCTGCTGGACCTGCAGGTCGTGACCGAAATGATGGGGCGGATCGGGCAGTTGCCGAAGCTCTAGAACTGCACGCCCCCCGTGGCGAGGGAGCTTGCTCCCGCTCGGTTGCGCAGCGACCGCAAGATTTTTGGGGCTGCTGCGCAGCCCAGCGGGAGCAAGCTCCCTCGCCACGGGGCTCGCTCCCACAGAGGATCGCGGGGCTCATGGCATCCAGTCGGGACAGATAACCGTTGGCTACACCTTGAACCGCGCCACCGTCTGATGCAGCGACTCCGCCATGTGTGCCAGGTCTTGCCCCGCCGTATCGGTATGCTGGGCTCCCTGCAAGACCTGCTCGGACAGGTTGCGGATGCTGACCAGGTTGCGGTCCACCTCCCGGGCCACCAGCGCCTGCTGTTCGGTGGCACTGGCAATCATCAGGTTGCGCTCGTTGATCTGCGAGATTGAGCAGGCAATCGCGTCCAAGGCTTCGCCGGAGCGCCGGGCTACTAGCAACGTCGCCTGTACCAGTTCACTGCTGCTTTGCATCGCGGTTACCGCGTCCCCGCTTTCGCGGCGGATCGTGCCGATCATTTCCTCGATTTCCCGGGTTGACTCCTGGGTGCGGTGGGCCAGCGCCCTTACCTCATCGGCGACGACCGCGAAGCCGCGGCCGGCATCGCCTGCCCGGGCCGCTTCGATGGCGGCATTCAAGGCCAGCAGGTTGGTCTGCTCGGCGATGCTGCGGATCACGTCAAGCACCGAACTGATGTCCTGGACCCGCCCGGCCAGTTGCTGAATACGCTCCGCGGCTTCGCTCACGCCGTCGGCCAGCACGGAAATGGACGCTACCGTCTCCTGGACCTGCTCACGACCATCCAGGGCAGTCTGCTCGGAAATCCGCGATGCTTCGCTGGTGCTCATGGCATTGCGCGCAACATCATCCACCGCGGCGGTCATCTGGTTCACGGCTGCCGCCGCCTGTTCGATCTCGATTCCCTGCAGTTGCAAGGAACTGCTGGTCTGGCTGCTCACGGCGCTCAGCTCCTCGGAGGAACTGGCGACCCGATCCACCGAGGTCGCGATCTGCCGGACCATGGAGTGGAGGCTCTGCTGCATCTCGTGCATGTTACTCATCATGCTGTCGCCCGAGCCCGCCCCCACGGGCACCTCGATGGTCAGGTCGCCTTGGGCGATATGGCCCAGCATCCGCGCCGCATCACCGGGCTCACCGCCCAGTGGCCGGGTAACGCTACGGGTCACCAGCACCGCGACCGTCGCCACCAGGGCCAGGCACGCCAGCACCATCATCAGCAAATGCAGTTGCGCGTCCTGGTAGCGTGTCTGGGCCCCGCGCTCACGCTCGTCAAAAAGACGGTCCTGCATCGCCATCAGTCCGTCCAGGCTCTGGTACATCGCCTGCTCCGCCGGGGTTACGGATTGCTCCAGCTGCAGCACCGCCTCATGGGGCACGTTCCGGTGAATCAAGCCCTGCATTTGCGAAAAAGCGGCCTGGTAGACCTCGCCATTCTTTTTCAGGGCCGCTAAAGCCGCCTTGCCTTCGGGCCTTCGATCAAGCAACGGCCCGAGCGTTGCCAGCGCTTTGTCGATGCGTTGCCGCGTGTTGTCGATGGACGTCTGGGCCAGGGGATCGTTCCTGTCGATCAACAGTTCGCGAATGTGGCTGGCGTTATCCCGCACCCCCGTGGCGATGGCCATGATCGGGGCGATTTTCGGCCAGTCTCGCTGGGCGACCACTTCGGCCTGGTCGCGCAATATCCGCAGGTCGTACAAGGCGTACAACGCCACGGCGATCAAAGCGATCGGCGCAATGGAAAAACCCATGACGATTCGCTGGGCAATAGTGAGTCTGGTCATTATCAAAACATTTCCTTTCAGGGGCTCTGTTCAACGAATCCTGGCCCGCAGGTACTGAGCCTGAGGCAGATGCCCGGGCAGCAGAACCCGCGCTCGCCGGATCCACGGCTGATGCCGGTCCGGTGAAAATGAAGAGTGGAATAGAGGGCTCAGAAACTGCTGGAAATGCTAGTGCGGATGGACTGTTTCATGTTGTAGGGCGTTTCTGATTTGCAGCGCACGCAGGGAGAAATTCAGGCTGATTACCTGATTTCCTACGGAAAACGCCCACCTGCTGGTAAGCCGCGATCAATTACGCAACTGAAAACAACTCGATTGAATACTGTGGGCTCAACCGCTCGATTTGCGTCCTCCTAAAATCCCGTGGCGAGGGAGCTTGCTCCCGCTGGGCTGCGAAGCAGTCCCAAAACCTCTGCTCTCGGTGTGTCAGGTTCATCGCGGTAAGCCTCCTTGGGGCCGCTGCGCAGCCCAGCGGGAGCAAGCTCCCTCGCCACGAAAGCGGTCAATAGCTCTCATCTCTCGCGCCCGGAGTAAATTTTATTGCACAAGAATCGTCGCGCCCGGTCGCATAATGGTCAGCGCTGTGATCCAGTCCACTCTCCACGCCACAACGCCCCGAAGCGCACCACCGACGTACACAAGGAATGCCCGATGCCCCCACGCTCCGCCCCTGCTTCAACTGCGGCTTTGCCCGAAGGCACCGGTTTTGTCCGGGTGCGTGGCGCCCGCGAACACAACCTCAGGAACGTCGACGTGGACATCCCCCGCGATGCCCTGGTGGTGTTCACCGGCGTGTCGGGTTCCGGCAAGTCATCGCTGGCCTTCTCCACGGTTTATGCCGAAGCCCAGCGCCGCTATTTCGAGTCGGTCGCGCCGTACGCGCGGCGTTTGATCGACCAGGTGGGCGTGCCGGACGTGGACAGCATCGAGGGCCTGCCGCCGGCGGTTGCCTTGCAACAGCAACGCGGCACGCCCAGCGCACGTTCCTCGGTGGGCAGCGTCACCACGCTGTCGAGCCTGATCCGCATGCTCTACTCCCGCGCCGGCAGCTACCCGGCGGACCAGCCGATGCTGTACGCCGAGGACTTCTCGCCCAATACCCCGCAGGGTGCCTGCCCGGAGTGCCACGGCCTGGGACGGGTCCATGAGGTGACCGAGGCGTCCATGGTGCCCGATCCGTCGCTGACCATCCGCGAACGCGCCGTGGCGGCCTGGCCCATGGCCTGGCAAGGCCAGAACCTTCGCGACATCCTGGTGACCCTGGGTTATGACGTCGACGTTCCCTGGCGCGACCTGCCGAAAAAGCAGCGCGACTGGATTCTGTTTACCGAAGAAACCCCCACCGTCCCGGTATATGCAGGGTTGACCCCAGCCCAGACCCGCGAAGCGCTCAAGCGCAAGCTCGAACCCAGCTATCAAGGCACCTTCAGCGGTGCCCGACGCTATCTGTTGCATACCTTCATGCATTCGCAAAGCGCGCAGATGCGCAAGCGCGTGGCGCAATACATGCGCGCCAGCCCCTGCCCGATGTGCGAAGGCAAGCGCCTCAAGCGCCAGGCATTGACCGTCACCTTCGCGGGCCTGGACATAGCGCAGTTGTCCAACCTGACGCTGCTGGAACTCGCCGAAGTGCTCAAGACCGTCGCGGCCCCCGACTATCTGGAGCAACCTGAAGAGCCGGGCGACGTGCTCACCCACAGCCAGACCCGAGAGGCCCGCGAGCAACGCGCCGCCCGCGGCGACAACCCGCACGCCGGCGGACCGGATGCGCGCCACACGCCGAACCTGTCCCTGGAAAAGCGCCTGGCGGCCCAACGCATCGCCGCCGAATTGTTGGAGCGGATCGTCACCCTGATCGACCTGGGCCTTGGCTACCTGGCCCTGGAGCGCAGCACGCCGACCCTGTCCTCCGGCGAATTGCAGCGCCTGCGCCTGGCCACCCAGCTCAATTCCCAGCTGTTCGGGGTCATCTATGTCCTGGACGAACCTTCCGCCGGCCTGCACCCGGCCGACAGCGAGGCGCTGTTCGGCGCCTTGCAACGCCTGAAGGCCGCGGGCAATTCCGTGTTCGTGGTCGAACACGACCTCGACACCATGCGTCGCGCCGACTGGCTGATCGACGTCGGCCCGGACGCCGGTGAGCAAGGCGGCAAGGTCCTCTACAGCGGACCACCCGATGGCCTCGGCCAAGTGCCCGAGTCCCGGACCCGCGCCTACCTGTTCGCCGAAGACCGCGCCACCGCGCGCATCCCCCGTGAACCCGAGGATTGGCTGCGCCTGGAAGGCATCACCCGCAACAACCTCGACAACCTGAGCGCAGCGTTTCCACTCGGTTGCTTCACGGCGGTGACCGGCATTTCCGGGTCAGGCAAGTCCAGCCTGGTCAGCCAGGCCCTGCTGGACCTGGTCGGTGCACATCTGGGCCAGGCCAGCCCCAACGGGGAAGCCGAGGAGCAGAGCCTGGAAGACGAACCGGTGCAAACCAGTGGCGGCCGGGTCAGCGCCGGGCTCGACGTAATCAAACGACTGGTGCAGGTCGACCAAAAACCCATCGGCCGCACGCCGCGCTCCAACCTCGCCACCTACACGGGGCTGTTCGATCACGTACGCAAACTGTTCGCCGCCACCGAACAGGCGCAGGCGCTGGGATTCGATGCCGGACGGTTTTCCTTCAACGTCGCCAAGGGTCGTTGTGAAACCTGTGAAGGCGAAGGCTTCGTCAGCGTCGAGCTGTTGTTCATGCCCAGCGTCTATGCGCCCTGCCCGACCTGTCATGGGGCCCGCTACAACCCGCAGACCCTGGACGTGACCTGGCAGGGGCTGGACATTTCCCAAGTGCTGCAACTGACGGTGAACCAGGCTCTAGAAGTGTTCGCCGAACAAGCGTCGGCCAGGCGCTCGTTGCAAGTCTTGCAAGACATCGGCCTGGGTTATCTGCGCCTTGGCCAACCGGCCACCGAGCTGTCCGGCGGCGAGGCGCAGCGGATCAAGCTGGCCACCGAGCTGCAACGCAAGGCTCGGGGCGCGACCCTTTACGTATTGGATGAGCCTACCAACGGTCTGCACCCCCAGGACGTGGATCGCCTGCTGGTGCAGTTGAATCGCCTGGTGGATGAAGGCCATACGGTGGTTGTGGTGGAACACGACATGCGCGTGGTGGCGCAGAGCGACTGGGTCATCGACATCGGCCCGGGAGCCGGGGCACAGGGCGGGAATGTGGTGGTGTGCGGTGCGCCAGCGGTCGTTGCAGACTGTGACGAAAGCCGCACCGCGCCGTTCCTGAAAAGAGCTTTGCAACCCGCACGATGAGCCGTGGCGAGGGAGCTTGCTCCCGCTGGGCTGCAAAGCAGCCCCACAGGCAATCACTTCATTTCGCCAGGCACACCGCAGCGCCTGGTTTGCGGCGGCTGCGCCACCGAGCGGGAGCAAGCTCCCTCGCCACGAAAGCACTCTTCACATGGCGCAGCTAGCGCCTCAGCCGCATTCACCCTGTGGGAGCGGGCTTGCTCGCGAAAGCGGTGGGTCAGCCGGAAATTATGTGGCTGATACGCCGCCTTCGCGAGCAAGCCCGCTCCCACAGTTATTTCGCCAAGCCATAAAAGCGTCAATGAAACGTTACACATCGACAATCCGCACAACCGTTTATCAGTTTTTTGACACTTCGCCGATATGCGGTCACAACTTTTTCGCTCCGCTGGGTCATAACACGGTGGTCGCCGATGGAATATTGGCAGTCACTTAGGTTTTTAGCCTGATACGGAGATAAGTCCATGATTTTCAACGTACAAGATTTTGGCGCCAAAGGAGATGGCGTCACCGACGACACGGCGGCCATACAAAGCGCGATCGATGCGGCAGCGGCCGCGGGCGGTGGCCAGGTGTACATGCCCACCGGCACCTACATCGTTTCGGGAGGCGAGGAACCCTCCGATGGCTGCCTGATGCTCAAAAGCAACGTCTACCTGTACGGCGACGGCATGGGCGACACCACGGTCAAGCTGGCCGACGGATCGGACACCAAGATCACCGGCATCATCCGCTCGGCCTATGGCGAGGAAACCCACGACTTCGGCGTCAGCAACCTCACCATCGACGGTAACCGCGACGCCACCACCGGCAAGGTGGACGGCTGGTTCAACGGTTATATTCCCGGCGAGGAAGGCTACGACTCCAACGTCACCCTCGATAGCGTCGAGATCAAGGACTGCTCCGGGTACGGCTTCGACCCGCATGAGCAGACCGTCAACATGGTCATCAAGAACAGCGTGTCCCACGGCAACGGCCTGGATGGCTTCGTCGCCGACTTCCTCAGCGACAGCACCTTCGAAAACAATATTGCCTACGACAACGACCGCCACGGTTTCAACGTCGTCACCAGCACCCACGATTTCACCATGACCAACAACGTCGCCTACAACAACGGCGGCAACGGCATCGTGGTGCAGCGCGGCAGCGAAGATATCCCCTCTCCCAGCAACATCACCATCACCGGTGGCGAGGTCTACGGCAACGGCGCCGAGGGCGTGCTGGTCAAGCTGTCCAGCGACGTGACCGTTACCGGCGTCGATATCCATGGCAACGCCAGCGCCGGGATCCGCATCTACGGCAGCAACCATGTCGAGGTCATCGACAACACCCTCAACAACAACTCGTTGGGCGGCGCGGTGCCGGAAATCATCATCCAGTCCTATGACGACACCCTCGGTGTGTCCGGCAAGTACTTCAACGGCAGCGACAACCTGATCCAGGGCAACGTCATCAGCGGCAGCAACCTGTCCACCTACGGCGTCGCCGAGCGCAACGAAGACGGCACCGATCGCAACGCGATCATCGCCAACACCATCAGCCACACCAGCAAGGGCGCCACGCTGGTCTATGGCGATGGCAGCTATGTCAGCGCCACCGTGCCGATGACCACCGTGCAAGGCACGGCGGGCAACGACATCCTTACGGGCACCGCCGCCAGCGAAATTTTCTACGGCGCGGCCGGCAACGACACCATCAATGGCGCGGCCGGGAGCGATATCCTGGTGGGCGGCGCGGGCGTCGACAAACTCACCGGTGGCACGGGCGCCGATACGTTCCGCTTCACCAGCCAGTCCGACAGCTATCGCAATGCAACGGCAAGCTTCGATGACACCATCACCGACTTCGACGTGACACAGGACAAGATCGATCTTGCTGGCCTCGGCTTCACCGGCCTGGGTAACGGTCGCGGCGGCACCCTGCAAGTCAGCTACAACGCCAGCAGCGACCGCACCTATATCAAGGACTACGACGCCGATGCCAGCGGCAATCGCTTCGAGCTGATTCTCTCGGGCAACCTGGCGAGCACCCTGACGGCGGGCAACTTCATCTTCAATCGGGTCATCACCGGCACCACCGGCAGCGACTCTTTGTTGGGCAGCGACGCCGCCGATACCTTGCTCGGCCTGGCCGGCAACGACAGCCTCAGCGGTGGCGCGGGCGACGACAAGCTCGACGGCGGCGCCGGCATGGACACCCTCACGGGCGGCGCCGGGGCGGACACCTTCGTGTTCGCCAACCGGCTGGACAGCTACCGCAACTACAACACCGGTGGCGCCAACCTGGGCGATTTGATCACCGACTTCAACATCGCTGCCGACAAGATCGATCTCTCCGCCATGGGCTTCACCGGCCTGGGCGACGGCAAGAACAATACCGTCTACCTGGTGCTCAACAGCGCCGGCACCAAGACCTACATCAAATCCCTGGAGGCCGATGCCAATGGCAACCGCTTCGAAGTGGCACTGGACGGCAATTACCTCAACACCCTGACCAGCGCCAACTTCGTCTTCGCGACAACATCGCCGACCAACCAGGCACCGGTGCTGGCCACGCCATTGCTGGACCAGAACGCCAGTGAGAAGACGCCCTTCAGCTACGTGGTGCCGGCCACCAGTTTCACCGATCCGGACAATGACAGCCTCAGCTACACCGCCAAGCTGGCCGATGGCAGCGCCCTGCCCAGCTGGCTGACGTTCGACGCCGCCACCCGCACCTTCAGCGGCACCCCACCCGACACGGCATCGGGCACTTACTCGATCCAGGTCACCGCGACCGACGGCAGCAACGCGACCGTCAGTGACAGCTTTACCCTGGCGGTGCAGGACGTGCCCGGCTCGGTGGTGATCAACGGCACACCAAACAACGACACGCTGACCGGCACCGTCGCCAACGAACAGATTTTCGGTGGCGCGGGCAACGACACCCTCAATGGCGCAGCGGGCAACGACATCCTGGTGGGCGGCACGGGCGTGGACAAACTCACCGGCGGCACGGGCGCCGATGTGTTTCGCTACACCTCCAAGCTCGACAGCTACCGCACCGGTTCCACCAGCGCCAGTGACCAGATCCTCGATTTCGACGTGGCCGCCGACAAGATCGATGTCGCGGCGCTGGGCTACACCGGCCTGGGCAACGGGCTCAACGGGACGCTGCAAGTCAGTTACAGCTCGTCAACCAACCGCACGTACCTGAAGGACCTCACGGTCGATGCCAACGGCAACCGCTTTGAAATCTCCCTGGCGGGAAATTTCGTCAGCAGCCTGACCGCCAATCACTTTGTCTTTGCCGACCAGAACACCCCGACCAACGTGGCGCCGGTGGTAGTCACTCCGCTGCTCGACCAGAACGCCAGCGAAAGCACGCCGTTCAGCTACACGGTGGCCAACAACAGCTTCAGCGACGCCAACCAGGACGTGCTGACCTACACCGCGACCCTGGCCAATGGCAGCGCCCTGCCCTCGTGGCTGAGCTTCAACGCCGGCACGCTGACTTTCAGCGGCACGCCCACCAGCACTGCGTCCGGCAACTACGACGTGCTGGTCAAGGCCACCGATCCGTCCGGCGCATCGGTCAGCGACAGCTTTGCCCTGGTGGTCGCCGATGCGCCCGCCAACACCATCACCGGCACGGCCAATGCCGAAAGCCTCAACGGTACGGTGGGCGCCGACCTGATCCTCGGCCTGGGTGGCAACGACACCATCAAGGCTGGGACCGGTGCCGACATCATCGACGGTGGCGCCGGAAGGGACTCGCTGTATGGCGACGCCGGCGCCGACACGTTCCGCTACAGCAACCTGTCCGACAGCTACCGGGACTACGACACCGGTGGCGTCACGGCCACGGACACGATTTATGACTTCACCGTCGGCGTCGACAAGATCGACGTCTCCGGGCTGGGTTTCCTCGGCCTCGGCGACGGTAGCAACGGCACGCTCTACATGACGTTGAATGCGGCCGGCGACAAGACCTATGTCAAGTCCAGCCAGGCTGATGCCGATGGCAACCGTTTCGAGATCGCCCTGAACGGCAACTACCTCAACACCCTGACCGCCAGTGATTTCGTCTTCGGCGAACGCGCCCAGCAAGACATCCTCTACCTGCCGACGCTCGGCCAATCCAACGCACGCCTGCTGCGCATGAGCGAGGATGATGATCAGTCCGGCACCTCGATGCTGGTCAATGGCCTGAACAAGTACACCACCTATGACGTGCGCAGCCAGTTCAGCGACGCCGACGGCAACGGCATCGACATCGCAGTGGGTGGCAGCACGGTCAACGGCTTGTCGACCCTGGGCGCCGAGGAGCTGAAGTTGTGCTGGTGGCTGACCGACACCAACCAACCCGGGCCGGCATTGCTGCGCGCCGTGACCTTGTTGCGCGACCAGCTCACCGAACTCAAGGCCATCGACAACGTGACCATGGGTATCATCTGGGGCCAGGGCGAGGAAGCCGCCCAGGAGATCGCCCGCTCCACCGACAAGGCAGCGGCTGCGGCGGCCTACAAGGCGTCGACGCTGAAGGTTTTCGATTACCTGCACGCCCAACTCGGCAATTTCAACGTGTACCTGATGGAAACCGGTCACTACGAGCAGGACGCCGCGCGTGCCCGTGGTTACTCGGAGGAAAAGATTGCTTCCATCGTCGAGGGTGTGGGCTACGTCCGCGCCGTCCAGGAAGCCATCGCCGCCGAGCGCGCCGATGTGAAACTGGCGGTGGACTACAACGACCTGCCCTTGCGTTATGAAGTCGATCCGTTGGTGTATCCCGACGATGTCTGGCACCTGCACGAGGAGTCAGCGGAAATCGTCGGGCAGCGCCTGGCGGACTACATCGCCAATGACCTTGGCTTCCAGGGCAACCCCAACGACAACAACAGCGTGCAGGATATTTTCGACGGCGCGCAGAATGAGGGCGGGAAAATTTCCGGCACCGACCAGGCCGACACCCTGGTAGGCAGTTCCGGCAACGACATACTGGACGGTGACCTGGGTGCCGACTCGTTGACCGGCGGCGATGGTAACGACATCTACGTCGTCGACAACGCGTTCGACAGCGTGGTGGAAACCAACACCTCGACTTCGCAGATCGATACGGTACAGGCCTCGGTCAGTTGGACCCTGGGCGCCAACCTGGAAAACCTGGTGCTGACCGGCGTGTCGGACATCGACGGCACCGGTAACGAACGGCGCAACTTCATCACCGGTAATGCCGCCAACAACGTGCTCGATGGCGCGGTGGGAGCGGACAGCATGAGCGGCGGCGACGGCAACGACACCTACTACGTCGACAACGCCAGCGATACCGTGATCGAGACCAGCAGCAACCCGGTGTCCGGCGGCATCGACGGGGTCCACAGCAGCCTCGCTACCTACACCTTGGGCAACAACGTGGAGAATCTGTACGTCGACAGCGCCGGGGCCGCCAACGGGATCGGTAATGCACTGAACAACACGCTGTTCGCCGGCGTGGGCGACAACGTCCTGGACGGACGCGATGGCAACGACACTGCCTCCTACGACCGGGCCCTGGCCGGGGTGACCGTGAACCTGTCGACATCCGCACAGCAGAACACCGTCGGTTCCGGGCTCGACACGCTGAAGTTCATCGAGAACCTGACGGGCAGTGCCTACGCGGATACGCTGTCGGGCAACAGTGCCGGGAACATCCTCAACGGCGGTGCCGGCAATGACACGCTGGTGGGCGGCTCGGGCGATGACCGGCTGATCGGCGGCGCCGGCACTGATAACCTCACCGGCGGCACTGGCGCAGATACCTACGCGTTTACTGCGCTGTCGGACATGGGCGTCGGCGCCGCGCGGGATGTGATCAACGGCTTCAAGACGGCTGAGCTGGATAAACTGGACTTCACCGGCCTGGACGCCAACCCGCTGACCGCCAGCATCGATGCCTTTACCTTCATCGGCAGCAACGCCTTCGACGCCAGCAACGCCACCGGCCAACTGCGTTTTGTCGATGGCATCCTCTACGGCAGCGTCAATGCCGACGCCACCGCCGAGTTCGAGTTCGAACTGGTGGGCGTCAAGGAGCTGCACGCCAGCGACTTCACCGCCTGAGTGAACGAGGGGGCTGCTGCGCAGCCCAGCGGGAGCAAGCTCCCTCGCCACAACAGCACTGATGAAGCAAACCCTGTGGGCAGGAAGCATCGGGCCCAGGGCGGTGTCCCCTGTGGGAGCGAGCCTGCTCGCGAAAGCGGTGTGCCAGGCTGAACGACATTGAACGTACTGCCGTCATCGCGAGCAGGCTCGCTCCCACACGGTGCTTCCGTGGCGAGGGAGCTTGCTCCCGCTGGGGTGCGCAGCAGCCCCAAAAAGGTTGATGGGGGTCCAGCCTGACACAGCGCGGTGATTGGCTTTGGGGGCGCTTCGCACCCCAGCGGGAGCAAGCTCCCTCGCCACAACAGCATTGATGAAGCAAATCCTTGTGGGCAGGAGGCATTGGGGCTCAAGGCAGCGTCCCCTGTGGGAGCGAGCCTGCTCGCGAAAGCGGTGTGCCAGGCTGAACGGCGTTGAATGAACTGCCGTCATCGCGAGCAGGCTCGCTCCCACACGGTGCTTCCGTGGCGAGGGAGCTTGCTCCCGCTGGGGTGCGCAGCAGCCCCAAAAAGGTTGATGGGGTCCAGCCTGACACCGCGCGGTGATTGGCTTTGGGGGCGCTTCGCACCCCAGCGGGAGCAAGCTCCCTCGCCACAGAAGCGATGCGGCTCGGCAGGTTCCTTAGAACAGGCTTTGCACCTGTTCCAGCACCGCGCGGTTCATCTGGCCGGTGTGGGTGTGCAGGCTTACATAACTTTCGAGCATGTCGAGCTTGGTATCGAGCAGGTCGCGGCGTGCCTGGAACAGGCGTTGCTGAGCATCGAGAATGTCGACCGTCGAGCGCACGCCGCCCTGGAAGCCCTTCTCGGTCGACGTCAGCGCCCGCTGGTTGGATTCCACCGCCCGTAGCATCGCCTTGCTCTTGGCGAAGCCCGCCACCACGCCCAGGTAATCGGTTTCGATAGCCTCGGCCAGCTCCTGACGCTGCACATCGTAATCGGACTGCGCCCCGGCCAGCTGGGCCTCGGCCTTGGCCACCGATGCACGCACCGCGCCGCCGCGATACAACGGGATATCCAGTTGCACCCCGACGTAGTAAGTGTCCTGGCGCGGGTCGAGCTCCTGGTACTGGCGGGTTTCCCGACGGGTCAACTGAGTGGTGAGCGACAACGTTGGATAATGCCCGGCGCGCTGGCTGTCGGCCTGGGCCTCGGCGACTTTTACCGCCGCCAACCGCGCCGCCAGCTCCGGACTGGCCTCACGGGCAATCGTTGTCCAATACGGCAGATCCTGCTCCGGCGGGATCGGGCTGCCGGCGGGGAGTTCTTCGCGCATCGCCTGGATGTCGTCGATCGGCACGCTGGCCCGCCCCGACAGTGCTCGCAGCGCAGCCACGCGGCGGGCTTGGGCTTCGGTTTCCTGAGCCTCGACCAGATCGAGCCGGGCCTGGGCCTCGTCGATATCGGTGATCGCTCCCTGGCCGCCCTCATAGAGCTTTTTGCTCTGGAGGACCAAGCCACTGATAGCGGTTTTCTGCTGGGCGATCAGCTTGAGTTCGTTCTCGGCCCGGGCCACGTCGAAATAGCCCTTGGCGACCCGATCGAACAGGGTCTGGCCGGCCACGTCGAATTGCTGGCTACCCAGCGCCCCCCGCGCCTTGCCTTCCTGATAAGCCGCCCAGCGCCCCTTGTCATAGAGCGCCTGCTGTGCCGCCAGGGTCACACTGTTCGCCTGGTAATCGTTGCTGTTGACGTAACTGCTGTCGTCGCCGCCATCGGTACGCCCGCCATAGCCATAACGCGACGACAGCGACACTTGCGGATAAAGACCGCCACGGCCGATCGCCTCCTCCTGCCGCGACGCATCGTAGGCGTGGGTCGCTGCCTGCAAGGTCGGATCGTTGAGGCGCGAGGCATCGTAAGCGGCGATCAGGCTCAGTCCACCCTCCGCCGCCCAGACGGGGCCGATCACCGCCCAACTGGTGCACAGGCTCAACAGCACACGGACGCCATAACGGCAACGGTCGGTCATGCTCATTCCTCTTTGAAGGCCGCCAGCAAGCGTTCGCGCAAGGGTTTCATCAGGTAATTCATCAAGGTCCGTTCACCGGTCACCACGGTGACGTCGGCAAGCATGCCGGGGCGCACCAGCAGCCCGGCGCCCTGCAGCGAAACGACGGTGTCGGCGGGAATCTCGACCTTGGCGGAGAAATATGGCTGGTGGGTCTGCTGGTCGATCAACTGGTCCGCCGACACGGTGGTGATCGTGCCGGTTACCGTCGGCGTGTCCACCCGTTGCAACGCAGTGAAATGCACGTGCACCGGCAGACCCGGGCTGAGTTTGTTGGCCATCAGCGGATCAAAACGCGCGGTGATCGCCATCGGCGCATCCAGCGGCACTACCTGCATCAGCGTCTGCCCAGCCTGGGCGACCCCGCCGACCGTATGGATCGACACGTCCATGACCTGCCCCGCCACCGGCGCGCGGATCGCCCCGTTATCCACTTCAAACTGCAAGGCGCGGATCTGATCGGCATAACCGGCGGCCTCGGCCGAGACCTCGCTGAGTTGGGTTTCGGCATCGCGCCGGAATTCCTGCTGCGCCTGCAAGGCCTTGAGCCGGCTTTCGTTGATTGCCTGGCGCGTGCGGCCGACATCGCCAATGCCGGAAGCGATCTGCCCGGCCAGTTGCGCCGCGTTGCGCTCGGCCTCGAAGAGTTTGTTGCGCGGCACGTAGCCTTCCCGAGCCAATTCGCGCAAACCTTCAAGCTCTTGCTGCTGAAAACGCATCTGCGCGTCGTAGTTGCGCTTGACCCCTTCATAGCCCTGCAACTGTTGCTGCAAGGCGCCGACTTCATGTTCGATGATCTGCAGGCGGCTGCCCAGTTCGGCACGGCGCGTCAGGAACAGTTGCTTCTGCAGCGCCATGGCCGCCTTGACGCGCGGCTCCTCGGCGCGCTCCAGCAATTGCGCCGGCCAGTGGATTTCATCGGCGCCGAGGCGCTCGGCCATCAAGCGCGCCTCGATGCTGCGGTCATTGAGCAGCTTGCCCAGGGTCACGTCCAACTGCGCTTGGGCCTGCACCGTGTTGAGCTGCACCAGCAACTGGCCCTGGCTGACGCGGTCGCCGTCGCTGACCAGCAGCTTTTCCACGACCCCGCCCACCAGCGATTGCACCGCCTTGCGCTCGCCCGCCACTACCACGGTGCCGCTGCCGACCACACCCTGGTCGAGCGGCGCCAGGCACGCCCAAAGCAGGAAACCGCCCAAGGTCAGGGCCAGGAAGACCACGCCGTAGCGCGCCGCGCCGCCGGCATCGGTACTGGCGTTGGGCAGCGTGTTGCTGCTGAGCACGCTCAAGCCGTGGTCGCCGTGGGCCGGCGTCGCCGGTTTCAAATCACGCATCTTTACCCGCCTCCCGCACGGCCGTCGGCCTTGGGCCTGGCATCAGCGCCTTGAGCACCCGGTCGCGCGGGCCGAACGCCTGCTGGGTACCGTCCTTCAGCACCAGGATGTGATCCACTACCGCCAGAACGTTGGGCCGGTGGGTGATCAACACCACCGTGCTGCCGGCGGCCTTGAGCACACCGATGGCCTGCACCAGCGCGAGTTCGCCGGCTTCGTCTAGGTTGGAATTGGGCTCGTCGAGGACGATCAGCGAAGGGCTGCCATAAAGCGCACGGGCCAGGCCCAGGCGTTGCTTCTGTCCGCCGGACAGGCCAAGCCCGCCGGGACCCAGCGGCGTGTCGTAGCCCTTGGGGAATCGCAGGATCATTTCGTGAATGCCCGCGTTGCGACTGGCGGCGATGATCTTGTCGGCGTCCTGCTCGCCGAAACGGGCAATATTGTCGGCGACACTGCCATCGAACAGCTCGATGTCCTGGGGCAGATAACCGAGGTACGGGCCCAAGGCGTCATGGGACCACTGGCTGATCTCGGCATCGTCCAGCCGCACCGAGCCACCCATGGCCGGCCACACGCCAACCAATGCCCGAGCCAAGGTCGATTTGCCGCTGGCGCTGGGCCCGACCACCGCCAGTACCTCGCCCTTGTCCAGGCTGAAATTGATGCCACGCAGGAGCGGCTGCGTCGCTCCGGGTGGCCCCACGTAGAGCTGCTCCAGGCGCACCGCGCCCGTTGGCGGTGGCAATGGCATACGCAGGCGATCGCGAGGATGTTGCGCGAGCAGCTGGCTCAGACGCTGGTAACTCTGGCGACCGGCGTTGAATTGCTTCCACGAACCAATGGCAATTTCCACCGGCGCCAGGGCACGCCCCAGCAACAACGACATGGCAATCATCATGCCCGCCGACAATTGCCCTTCGAGTACCAGCAGCGCCCCCAGCCCCAAGGCCAGGGACTGGCCGGAAATCCGCACGAAACGGGTCGCCGAAGTGATACGCGCACCGCGATCACTGGCATGCGCCTGCGCCGCGATGATCCGTTGCTGCAGCAGGCTCCAGCGCTGGCGCAGCGGCCCGAGCATGCCCAGGGCCTGGATGACCTCGGCATTCTGCAGAGTGCTGTTGACGTAGACCGACGATTGCACGCCCAGCCGATTGGCCTCCCCCAGGCGCGTGCGGGTCGCCAGCTCGCCCCACAGTGCCAGGCCGACCAGCAACGCTGCGAGGATAAGGGTCAGCACGCCAAACCAGGGGTGGATGATGAACGCCACCAGCAGGAAAATCGGCAACCACGGTGCATCGAGCAAGGCGATCAGCCCCTGGCCGGTAATCAGTTGGCGCAAGGTGGTCAAATCACTCAGCACCTGCGCCGGGTTGGCGTTGTGCTCGCGCAGGCTGCGGGCGAACGCCGCATCGAAAATCCGCTCGCCCAAGGCATCGTCCAGCCCCGCGCTCATACGGATCATCACTTCGCCCCGCACCCACTCGATCAAGGCACTGAACATGAACAGCCCGAGAGCGATCAAGGTGAGCATGAACAGCGTGGTTTCGTTGCGACTGGTGAGGACCCGATCGTAGACCTGCATCATGTACAGCGATGGCACCAGCACCAGCAGATTGATCACGCCGCTGAAGAGGGCCAGCGACCAGAATACCCGGCGATAACTCAACAAAGCGGCGTCGATGTCATGCCGAGGATCAAGAAAAAAACCCATAGAGAATCAACCCGCAAAAGGAATAAACGGTCCCGGCGCAATCCATTGCGAGCTATTTGCCTTGAGGCGTCAGAAAAAAAGCGCCATGTAGCTGACATTGTCGCCATCGGTGGCGAACGTCGGTGCTACGGGCGCCAAGTACTGACAACGTAAGCAAGGGTTAGTTGCCGGAGGGAGTTTGGGGTTTTTTAGGCGATCAGTAAAGGAAGGGGCTGCTGCGCAGCCCAGCGGGAGCAAGCTCCCTCGCAACGGGAATGTCTTAGGCCGAGGGTCTATGGAGGCTAGCCGAGGAAACCGCCTCTTCAGGCTGCGGAGATTGCCGCGAAGTCACCAGGCCGACGAAGGAAATGACCAAGGCCAGGCCTAGGGTGGTGCTCACTTCGCTGCGGTGCTCAGGAGTCACCATCATCACCGCCAGGGCCGCGCAGATAAACACGATCACCGCCCAGGTGAGCCAGGGAAACAGCCACATGCGAAAGCCCAGCTCGACGCCCTGGCGAAGCAGCTTGCGACGCATACGCAACTGGGACACGGCGATCGCCAGATACACCAGCAAGGCGATGGCGCCGGAGCTGGCGAGCAGGAACTGGAACAACCCGGCCGGCATGAAGTAGCTGAACAAGGTGATGCCCAAGCCCAGTACCGTACTGGCTATCACCGCTGCCCGGGGCACGCCAGCGGACGAAGTCACTTCCACCGCCCTCGGCGCATCACCACGCCGGCCGAGGGAATAGAGCATGCGTGAAGCAATGTAGATAGAAGAGTTCATGCAACTGGCCACGGCGATCAATACCACCACGTCCACCATGAATTTGGCGTGGGGAATGTTCATCAACTCCAGTGCCCGCTGGTAGGAGCCCACCGAGGCCAGGAGCGGATCGTTCCAGGGCACCACGGAAATCACCACGAAGATCGACAGCAAATAAAACACGCCGATGCGCCAGATCACCGAGCGCGTGGCCTTGGCGATGTTCTGTGCCGGGTTGCTGGATTCGGCGGCGGCAATCGTCACCGCCTCCGTACCAATGAAACTGAACATGATGGTGATGAAGGCCCCGACCACGGCGGACAAGCCATTGGGCGCGAACCCGCCGTGTTCCTCCATCAAGCGACTCAAGCCGCTGGCTTCGCGCTCGGGAATCCAGCCCATCAGCACGGCGAATCCCAGGGAGATGAAACCGATGATCGCGATCACCTTGGCCATGGCGAACCAGAACTCGAACTCGCCGTATTTGGACACGCTGAACAGATTGGTCACGGCCAGGGCAATGATCGACACCGAGGCAAACAGCCAGGCATCAACGGAGGGAAACCACTGGTTGAATACATGACCCGCGGCGAGCGCCTCGATGGGAATCACCAGCACCCAGAACCACCAGTACAACCAACCGATGGTGAAGCCTGCCCAGCGTCCGATCGCCTGGTCGGCGTAGGTGGAGAACGAGCCGGTGTCTGGCCGGGCTACCGCCATTTCGCCAAGCATGCGCATGACGAGCACCACCAGCAGACCGGAAAAAAGATAAGCCAACATGACGGCCGGACCGGCAGCGGCGATCGCATGGCCCGAGCCGACAAACAGGCCGGCGCCGATGATCCCGGCGATTGAAAGCATGGTGACGTGACGAGGCTTGAAGCCCTGCGCCAAGTGGCCGTTCGAATCCTTGAAGCTCGGGCTGGTCATGGTTTTTTATTCTCTTGTCGACATTGAGGCGTGTCGAGGGACCGTCGGTGCTGCTGGTTTCGCTCCTCCTCAAAGCGGCACACCCTGGATGTCTGATCCGTCCCTCGCGAATTGGGCTCTGCAGTAAAGTTGAGCCACGTTACCCGCCTACACTCCCGAGTTAGTTACCTGTGAGCGCCGCCTTTTTGCCTGATCTCGCCAAACCCGGTTCTGCGTAGAGACTCTGCGGCTGACGACGAAGGCGGCTCATCGCCTTAAGCATATAACCCTATGTTATTTGTTTTATTTTTTTTAGATCATTTAGATTAAGCCTTAAGCCCAATGGCTTCGCACGGTGATACCACCAAGGAGCGTTGGTCCTCACCCAATCATCACCGCACTCTCATAAACGGGCCACCGTCATGCAGCTTCTTACGCTTCCTCCCTCCCCCGGCCTGGCTACCTCGATCCGCGCCACGGCCCAAGTGTTCGCCGATCCCAGCTCCCAGGCACTGCTGACGCACTTGCAGCAAGTCGCGCCCAGTGACGCCAGCGTGTTGATCATTGGCCAGACCGGTACTGGCAAGGAGCTGGTCGCCCGCCACGTCCATAACCTCAGTGCTCGACGCGACAAACCGTTCGTGGCGGTGAACTGCGGGGCGTTTTCCGAGACGCTGGTGGAAGCCGAGTTGTTCGGCCATGAAAAAGGCGCGTTCACCGGCGCCTTGACCGCCAAGGCCGGGTGGTTCGAAGAAGCCGACGGCGGCACGCTGTTCCTCGATGAAATCGGTGACCTGCCATTGCCGATCCAGGTCAAGCTGCTGCGCGTTCTACAGGAGCGCGAAGTGGTCCGCCTCGGCTCGCGCAAGCCCATCAGGATCAATGTGCGGGTGCTGGCGGCCACCAACGTGCAACTGGAAAAAGCCATCAACGCCGGGCATTTTCGTGAAGACCTGTATTACCGACTGAGTGTGGTCAGCCTGGTGCTCAAGCCGTTGCGCGAGCGTCCCGGCGACATCCTGCCGCTGATTCGCCATTTCATCGCCGAGTACAGCCGCAGGCTCGGTCATGGCGAGGTGACGCTGGATGCCCAGGCCCAGCGCAAACTGCTCGACTACTCGTGGCCGGGAAATATTCGCGAACTGGAAAACGTCATCCACCACACCTTGCTGATCTGCCGCAACAAGGTGATCGGCGTGCAGGATCTGCACCTGTCGAACTTTCGCATCGAGCGCCAGGACGCGTCCCAGGACAACACGCCGCAAACCACCGAGGCACTGCTGGAAAAAGCCTTCGAGCAACTGCTTGAGCAAGCGCACGGCGATGTCTATGAAAAAGTCGAAGCTGCCCTGCTGCGCACCGCCTACCGCTACGCCAGTTGCAACCAGGTCCACACCGCAAGCCTGTTGGGCCTGAGCCGCAACGTCACCCGCAGCCTGCTGATCCGGATCGGCGAGCTGGTGGTCAACAAACGGCGCCCGGCGCTGAGTACGCGCGATGGTCGGGTGGTGAACCTTTCAACCTGAACTCACTTACCAACCGTGGCGAGGGAGCTTGCTCCCGCTGGGCTGCGAAGCAGCCCCGAACCAGTCGCTGCGGAGTTTCAGGGGCACGCGATCCAGCTGCATTTTGGGGGCGCTACGCGCCCCAGCGGGAGCAAGCTCCCTCGCCACGGGGTTCGAGCGCCCTTGCGCTGATTGATCGGGTGGATGATCTCAAGGATTTACTTGAGGATCTGCAACGCCGCCCCTTCGACGGTTCGTCCAGCAGCACCAGTAGTGGCCAGGTTCAGGATTCCTTGCTGCAATCGCGCGGCGTGATGCCTTTGTCCTTGGCGTATTGCTGCGAAGACGCTTCGATGATCGGCCGCAGCAACGCGCGGTCGGCCTGCACCCAGTCACTGATCAGCTTCCACTGCGTGCCGTCCCACTGCTGGAAGCGTACCGCGCCGCCGCCCTCGTGGTCCGAGCAGGACAATTGCAACGGCTGCACCAACCCCAGCGCCCCCAGCTCCTTGAGACGTGCATCATCGAGCTTGAGATTCTCGAAGCCCCACCGAACCTGCTCGCCGGTCAACGGTTGCTGGCCGAACTTCTGCTGGGCAATGCGCAGCGCCTCGACGTTGAGGATGCCGTTGACCACGCCCAGGTTGTAATACACCGTGCCGAAACGCTTGGGGTCCGCCAGGTCGCCATGGCCGGCGTCGACCACGTCCTTCTTGATGCCTTGCAGCACCGGGAAACCGGTGCCTGACGGGTGCGTGGTGATCGCGATGAAACCCTTGGCCGCAGCACCGGCAGGCGCGGCGTCATCCTCGGAGTTGCTCCAGATGTTGCCGATGATGTGATCGGCCGGGAACCCGACCTTCTGCGCGGTTTTCAGCGCCACCGGGTTCATCACGCCCCAGCCGCGCAGGATTACCCAGTCGGGTTTTTCCCGACGGATATTCAGCCACTGCGACTGTTGCTCGTTGCCCGGATGCGGCACTTCAAGCAAGGTCAGCGCAAAACCGTATTTATCCGCCAGGGTCTGCAACACCTCGTTGGTTTCCTTGCCGTACGGCGAGCCGTGGTACAGGGTGACGATCTTCAGGCCCTTGAGCTTGTCCAGCCCACCGGCGCGCTGGCCGATGTAGTTGATGATCGCCGACACCTCGGAGTACGGGTTCAATTGCAGCGGGAAGACATAGGGAAACACGCTGCCATCGGTGGAGTCGGTGCGGCCGTGGTTGATGGTGATCAGCGGCAGTTTGTCTGCGGCGGAGCGCTCCAGCGTGGCGTAGGCAATGCCCACTGACAGCGGGTTGGTCGCAGCCGCCGGTGCGCCATTCAAACCTTTCTTCAGGCGCTCGTAGCACTCGACGCCCTTCTCTACCACGTACTCGGTTTCGCATTCGCTCCAGGTCAGCTTCACCCCGTTCACGCCGCCGTTGGCGTTGACGTACTTGAGGTAGTCGATGAAGCCACCAAAAAAACCCGTACCGCCGGCCGCATAGGGACCGACGCGATAGCTTTGCAGCGGGAAATATTGCTCGTTGTCCGCCTGCACGGTGAACGCGGCGGCGGTGAGGCTCAGGGCCAGTGCGAGGATGCTGGCGAATGATCGTTTGAACATCGGATTTTCCTTGTTATGGAGCCATAGAGAAGTCAACGGTGGCGCTGTTCAGTAGCGCAGCGGCCACAGCCGCGCACGCTGGCGAAGGCGTTGCCAGAGGCGCGCAAGGCCCTCCGGTTCCTTGATCAGGAACAGGATGATCAGCGCGCCGAAAAACATTTTTTGCAGGTTTTCCACCTGGCCGGCATCGATCAGCCCGCCGGGCAGCAGCGACACCAGGTTGGAAAGCAGCACCGGAAACAGCACGATGAAGGCCGCCCCGAGGAAGTTGCCCAGCAAGCCGCCGAGCCCGCCGATAATGATGATGAACAGGATCTGGAATGAGCGATTGAGATCGAAGCCATGGGGTTCGACGGTGCCCAGATAGGCGAAGGCCCAGAGCGCGCCGGCCACGCCGAGGTAAAAGCCGCTGATGGCAAAGGCCAGCAGCTTGGTTTTCGCCAGGGGAATGCCGATTACCGCCGCGGCCGTGTCCATGTCGCGCACGGCCATCCACTGGCGGCCCAATTCGCTGCGCACCAGGTTCTTGCCCAGCCAGAACAGCGCCACCACCACCGTCAGGGTCAACAGATAACGGCCGGCCGGCGCGTCCAGGTTCACGCCGAAAATATCCAGGCGCGGCGCGCTGATTACCCCCGACGCGCTGTCGTTGGAAAACCAGCCAAAGCGGGTCAGCGTCCAGGTCACGAAGAACTGCGCCGCCAATGTCGAGACCAGCAGATAGAAGCCCTTGATGCGCAGGCTCGGCAGGCCGAACAGGAGCGACACCAGCGCCGCCGTCAGCCCGCCCAAGGCAATGCTGAACAACAACGGCAAACCGCCGACACGCACTTCAAGGTTGTAGGTGGCGAACGCCCCCACGGCCATGAACGCCGCAGAACCCAGGGACAACTGCCCGGCGTAACCGGTCAGCAGATTGAGCCCCAACCCGGCCAGGGACAGCACCAGAAACGGAATCAATATCGCGCTGAGCCAGTAGTCATTGCCCAGCCACGGCACCACGACGAATGCAACCAACAGCAGCGCCGCCAGCCCGTGGCGATCCTGGCGCAAGGCAAAGACCCGGCGGTCCTCGGCGTAACGGGTGTTGAACTGGCCTGCTTCTCGATAAAACATGCTGTTCTCCTAGACCCGTTCGATGGCGCGTTCGCCAAACAGCCCGGCCGGACGCACCAGCAGGAACAGCAGCGCCAGTGCGTAGGGAAACCAGTTTTCAATGCCGCTGCCGATGAACGGCCCGAGATATACCTCCGCCAATTTTTCCGAAGCGCCGATGATCAGCCCGCCGACAATCGCCCCGCTGATCGAGGTGAACCCGCCAATGATCAACACCGGCAAGGCCTTGAGCACCACCAGCGACAACGAGAACTGCACCCCCAGGCGAGCGCCCCAGAGCAGGCCGGCGACCAGCCCGACGAACCCCGCCACCGTCCACACCACGACCCAGACCCGCTGCAAGCGAATTCCCACGGCCAGCGCCGCCAGCGGGTCATCCGCCACGGCTCGTAGCGCCAGGCCCAAGCGGGTCTTGTTGAACAGCCAGGACAGCAGCGCCACCAGTGACGCGGCGGTCAGCGCGGCGAAAATGTCGAACTGCGACAGCAGCATTCCGCCCATTTCCAGCGGTTCATCACTGATGCCCAAGTCCAGGCCATGCACCTGGGCACCCCACAATGCCTGGGCGAAACCTTCGATGACATAGGAAAGCCCAAGGGTGGCCATGAACAGCGTGATCGGCGAACGGTTGACCAACGGGCGCAACACCACGCGCTCCACCGCTACGGCGATCAGCAGCATCGCCACCAGGCTGATGAGAAACGCCAGCCAGAACGGCACGCCGCGCTCCAGCAGGCTGACGAAGGTCAGCGCCGAGAACAGCACCATCGCCCCCTGGGCGAAGTTGAACACCCCGGAGGCCTTGTAGATCAGCACAAAACCGATGGCCACCAAGGCGTACATCACCCCGGCCAGCAGCCCGCCAATCAATACTTCAAAGAGAAATTCCATAGCGTTTCCTGTTTTGCGGGCGCAGCTTGCCGACCCTTCCTGACGGAAAGGCGTCGAATTGCAAAAAATCAGTGTCGAGTGCCGAGGTAAGCCGAAATGACCTCGGGGTTCTGCCGTACCACATCCGGGGCGCCGTCGCCGATCTTGCGACCGTAATCGAGCACCACCACGTGATCGCTGATGTCCATGACCACGCCGATGTCGTGCTCGATCAACACCACCGTGGTGCCCAGCTCACGGTTGATGTCGACAATGAATCGGCTCATCAGCTGTTTCTCCTCGGCGTTCATGCCCGCCATGGGCTCGTCGAGGAGCAACAACCGCGGCTCCGCCGCCAGGGCGCGGGCCAGCTCCACGCGTTTCTGCAAACCGTAAGGCAAGGTGCCCACCCATGCGTCGCGCCACGGCTGCAAACGCAAGAACTCGATGACCCGCTCGGCCGCTTCGCGCTGGCTGTCGTCCTCCTTACCGGCCCGCCCGATACGCAACGCCTGCTCAATCCAGGTGCTGCGACGCTTGAGGTTGCGCCCGGTGAGCACGTTGTCGAGCACGCTCATGCCCTTGAACAGCGCGATGTTCTGGAATGTCCGGGCGACGCCCCGCACCGCCACGTCGTGGGCGCGCATGCCGCGGCGCTCGCGATTGTCGAAACGTATGCGCCCTTGCTGGGGTTGGTAGACCCCGCTGATGATGTTGAGCAATGAACTCTTGCCGGCGCCGTTGGGGCCGATCAAGGCGCAGATCTCGCCGGCGGCAACGCTGAAGCTGATGTCGGTGATCGCTTTGACGCCTTTGAACGACAGCGAAATGTTGTCCAGCTCGAGGAGCTGCGTGGCGGCCGTTCGGGTCATGTGGTCGCCTCCTTCCAGGCGCGTTGTGATTGGCGTTCGTCCCGTTCATTGGTAGTGGGGGCCAATGAAATCGTCGGCACCTCCCAATGGGCCGCACCCTCCCACTGGCGGACGTTGATACCCAAGGTGTCAAAAAATGCCTGGGTCTCAGGCGTTAGCGCATCACCCAACAGCAGCGGTGCATGGATTCGTGAAAACCCAAGCACGTCGCGCAGAGGCCGACGGACCAGCCAATGACCGATGAAGCTTCGCAACAGCCCCGGACGTGCCGCCAGGGCCCAATCCACCAGTCCGCGTGCCCCATCGCCCGGTGCCGGCAGGCGCTCCAGCACATAGCCGTGCAGACGCTCGTAGGTTTCCGGGGTGCCGGCCACCAGCGTCGGGCCCAGCTCACGTCGGTCGCGGTCACGGGTCGCCAGGTTTTCCGGGAAGTTCAAGCGGAAACCGGCGATCAGCCAGGGCGCGAGCAGATACCGCGCCTGGCCGCCCGAGGCGAAACCGCGCGCCGCCAATGCTTCCTCCTGCCGTCGCAGTCCTTCGCGCTGTACCAGTTGCTGCCCGTGTTGCAACAGCTCGGCGTGGCTGATGCATTGTTGCTCGATGGCTTGTGGCCCCCGGCGATAGAAAACGAACGCCGTTTGCTGCGCATGTGCCAGCGGGACGCGTTCATCGAGCGTCCTCGCCTCGATCAACGTGGCGTAATCCAGCGCCTGATCAAACGCGACCGAGCCTGACAGTCCGCGCTTGTCCAGATAGATCACCACGCGGGGGGCCAACTGCGCCGCGCCTAGACGCGACAATTCTTCGTGCCCCTCGGCCAGCACAAAATCCGGCTGCAATTCGCCGAGCAGTTCGACCTGCCCCGCGACTCCGTCCAACGGATCGAACAGGCTCGCCGCACCACCCAGCCATTGCGCCGCCAACGCCGCCACGATCGCCTGTGGTGTCGGGCGACTGATGATCGTCAGGGTCGCGCTCACCGAGAATCCCCGCGCTTGCAGGGCACTCGCCAGGCGCTGCACCTCATCGGCCAGCTGCCGCCAGGTCCGCACATGCCAGACACCCAGGTGCTTGTGGCGCAGGGCGACGTCCGTACCGTGCCCCAGCGCCTGTCGATGCAGCCAATGGGGCAACGTGTCGAAGGTTTCAGTGAGCGTGCCCATGCTGCCTCCCCGCCTAAGCGACCGCCGCTGTCTTGACCGTCACTTTCCCCTGCTCCAGCTCACGCACCAGCGGCAGGACCCGCTTGCCGAAATACTCGACTTCCTCCTGGAAATGCAGGAACGCGGCCAGTACGAGGTCCACTCCCACGGCTTTCAAGGCGACGATGCGCTCGGCAATCTGCTGGGGTGTGCCGATCAGGTTGGTCTTGAAACCGTCGTTGTATTGCACAAGGTCTTCGAAGCTGGACTTGGCCCAGTTGCCTTCGCCCTCAGGGCTGGCCTTGCCGGCCTGTTTTGCCGCGTCGCCAAAAGCGTTGACGGCTTCCGGGTCGGCCTGGTCGATGATCTGGGCCAGCACCGCGCGGGCCTCTTCCTCGGTATCGCGGGCAATGATGAAGGCGTTCACGCCGACCTTGACCGTGTGGTTGTTGGCCGCCGCTTTGGTCCGCAGGTCATCGACCTGGGCCTTGACCCCTTCCACCGTGTTGCCGTTGGTGAAGTACCAGTCGGACACCCGCGCAGCCATGTCCCGCGCCGCCCGTGAGCTGCCGCCCTGGAAAATTTCCGGATGCTGCTGCAGCGGCTTGGGCTTGAGCGTGTAGTCGCGAAAGCGATAGAAATCACCGGCGAAGGTGTAGTTGTCGGTGGTCCAGATGCCCTTGAGCGTGGTGATGAATTCCTCGGAACGGCGATAGCGTTCATCGTGCTCCAGCCACGGCTCGCCGATGGCGGTGAACTCGCCCTTGAACCAGCCGGACACCACGTTGATCGCCACGCGGCCGCCAGTGAGCTGATCGATGGTTGCGATCTGCTTGCCCAGCACCGAAGGCGTCCACGGCCCTGGCAAGACCGCCGCGATGACTTTCAGGCGCGTGGTGGCCGCCAGCAACGCGTGACTGAACGCCACCGATTCGTGCTGGTATTCGGCGCCATAACCGGCGGTAAAACGGATCTGGGTCAGGGCATAGTCGAAGCCGGCATCCTCGGCGATCTGCGCCAGCTTGCGGTTGTAATCGATCCCCCAGTCGGTGCGCTGCGGGATTTTGCTGACCACCAGCCCGCCGCTGACATTGGGCACCCAGTAGGCAAACTTGATCGTGTCCTGGCTCATTGCGTGTACTCCCGGCTCGTTGAGATATAGGCGTCGTCGCCTTTGTACAACGGCTAGAGCAGCAACCGTGCCACTTGGGTTTTCCCTTTATTTTCAGTCAGTTAATTCGCCTACTCAGTTTTGCGACTGTCGTGCGGCGAGCAAGCTGCTGGATCGCTGTTGCACAGCCAACACCCGGCGTACTGCCGCGCAAAAGGTGGACTGTTGCCTGTCGAACAGTCGCCGGACAGATTGCTCGCGGGACGACAGCATTTATGCCGGAAAACCCGGCGAACCCCTTGTTTTGATTGGCTTCGAGCAGCGGCATGGAGCGTGCAATGGCTGTCGACATCGGCAGGCCTTGGCCTTGCCCGCCCTCTTTTCCTCAGAAGGAACACCGCCATGACCGCACAGCAACAATACCTGCCGCATGTCCTTTCCACCGGCACCCACTACGAAGCCCTGGCCGAGCGCTTCCGGCCGATTTTCGCGCGTATCCAGGCGGGTGCGCTGGAACGCGAACAGACCCGCAGCCTGCCTTTCGAACAGGTGAAATGGCTAAAGGAAGCGGGTTTTGGCGCCGTAAGGGTGCCGGTCGAATATGGCGGCGCCGGCGCCTCGCTGCCGCAATTGTTGCAACTGCTGATCGAACTGGCCGAAGCCGACTCCAACCTGCCCCAGGCGCTGCGCGGGCACTTCGCCTTTGTCGAGGATCGCCTCAACGCCCATGCCACCCGCCCGCAGGACGTCTGGTTCAAGCGCTTCGTCGACGGTGACCTGGTGGGCAACGCGTGGACCGAAATCGGCGCGGTAAAACTTGGCCAGGTCATCACCCGGGTTTCCCGCCAGGGTGACCAATGGGTGGTCAACGGCACCAAGTACTACAGCACCGGCAGCATCTTTGCCGACTGGATCGACCTGTATGCCCAACGCGACGACACCGGCGCCGACGTGATCGCCGCCGTCAGCGTCCATCAGCCGGGCGTCAGGCAAAGCGATGACTGGGATGGTTTTGGTCAACGGACCACGGGCAGCGGCACGTCAGTATTCGAGAACGCCGTGGTAGAAGACGAAAACCTCATCGACTTCTCCACCCGCTTCAAATATCAGACCGCGTTTTACCAGTTGGTATTGCTCGCCGTGCAGACCGGCGCCGGGCGCGCCGCCGTCCGCGACATCAGCGAACAGGTGCGCCAGCGTACGCGGGTGTTCAGCACCGGCAACGCCAGTGAAGTGAGCCAGGATGTGCAAGTCCAGCAAGTCATCGGCAGGGCCTCGGCCCAGGTCTACGCCGCCGAAGCCACCACCCTGCGCGCCGCCGATGCCTCGCAGCGGGCCTATCAAAGTCGCTTCGACCTGGACGCCGAGAAGGAACACACCGCTAACCTCCTCGCCGAACTGGAATCGGCCCAGGCCCAAGTGGCGGTCGCCGACCTGACACTGCGCGCCACCAGCGACCTGTTCAACGCACTGGGCGCTTCCGCCACCAGCACCAGCAAAGCCCTCGACCGCCACTGGCGTAACGCCCGGACGGCGGCTTCGCACAACCCGCTGATCTACAAGGAACGCATCATTGGCGACTGGGAGATCAACGGGACGGAGCCGCCGTATGTCTGGCAGATTGGTGGGGGGTCGAAGCAGCGTTGAGCCGGGCCGTGATCCAGTCCCGACTGTGCTTGAGCACGCGCTCGGCGATCGCCGTCGGGAAATGAATGAACCCGTGGGGGCAGGATGGTAGAAGATGCGCTTCAACCGTAGCGGCCTTGCCCCACAACTCAGCCAGGCCAAGCGTGTCGTCCCTGAGCGGGTCCAACTCGCCAGTGAACAGCAGCGCCGCTGGCATCCCCGTGAAGTCACCATAGAGCGGCGACAGCGGCGCCTGGCGTCGCTCCTCATCGCTCAGGCCCGGCGTAAGCAGGCGCAAGGCATCGACCATACCGGGCCCGTCCAACACCAGCGTCTCAGCGCCGGCGGCGTGGACGCTCGCGGTCCCGGCCAGATCGTAGACGCCGTAATACAGCACCGCACCGCGTATGCGCCCAAGCAAATCCGGCCATTGCCTGAGCGCCAGCAGCGTTGCCACGGCCAAGTGGCCTCCAGCCGATTCACCCACAACGATCACCGGCAGATCGGCGAATTCCTCCTCCTCGCTCAACAGCCAACGCGCTGCTGAGAGGCAATCCTCCATCAGACCTTCCACCGGTGTGCTGACCGCGAGCCGATAATCCACCGAGACCACAATGACCCCGCACTCTTGCACCATGGCGATGTTGAACCGGTCATTCATCTGGGCATTGCCAATGACCCAGCCGCCACCGTGGAAATCCAGCACGACGCCTCTGGCTTTTCCTTTCGGCCGGATTATCCGCACCGGCACCGCGACGTCGCCCGTGCCTATCCGGCGTTTTTCAGCCAGTAGCCCATGTTTGCCCAACTTGCCGTCGCCGTTGATTTGACTGGCGCGCAACAGCGCTTGAATGATGCGCTGGGTGACACGATTGCGGATGCGAAAGCGTGGCAGCCAGGCCAGTTTCCTGTTGAAACTGCGCACCTGCGCCAGCTCATCTTCATCCGCTGGCCATAGCTTTGCGGTATTCAATGGGCGACTGCTCATCAGCGGTTATTACGCAGGATGGAGAAGTTCAAGGCAGCGGCTACGCAAAGCCACGCCAGGTAAGGAAACAGAATCAACCCGGTGATCACGTCCAGGCGCAACGCCAACACCACCATCACCGCCACGACCAGCCAGAGCAGCGTGATCACCACCATACCGGCCAGGACCTGATGGGCACCGAAAAACACCGGGGTCCATAGCGTATTGAGCGCAATCTGCGCCGCCCATAATGCCAATACAAATTGGCTCCCCGGGATCAGGCTCAAGCGATATCCGGCCCAGGCAAGCAGCAGGTAGATGACTGCCCAGGCCACGGGAAACAACCAGTTTGGGGGTGTGAAGCGGGGTTTGACGAGGGACTCGTACCACTGGCCCGGTTTGAAAATGACACCGGTGCTTGCCGCAGCGCAGCAGGCGAGGAGAAAAATGAAGAAGGTCATTGGGCGTCCTTGGCTGGGGGCAGTTGTCGAGGGGCGAGCATGATCGGCAGCGATTGGTTGCGATTCATCGCCATGTCCTTCTCAAAGACTCGCTGGCCTTGGAAAAAATTCAACGCGTTCGGGGCACTTGTATCAGGAAGGAAGGTTGAGCACTGGGCCAGGTGCCAGATCAATTGCCGCGAATCCGGCAAATCGCCTACGCTAGGCCCATGACTGGGCGGGCAGTTGCCACCCACTTGGGAGCAAGAAATGTTCGCCAGACCTTTTTCCATCGACATTCCTGAAAGCGCACTTGATGACCTGCGCCATCGCCTGCAAAACACTCGGCTGCCGGTGCCACTGGCCGGTCAGGGCTGGAGCGAAGGCATGGACATGGACGTGCTTGGAGAACTCCTCCTCCAGTGGTCGACAACCTTCAACTGGCGTGCCCAGGAAGCCGCGCTCAATCGCCTGCCGCAATTTGTCGCCACGCTCGGCGAGCAGCAGGTTCATTTCGTCCATCAGCGCGGCCTGGGCCCCAATCCGATGCCGCTTGTGCTCACCCACGGCTGGCCCGGGTCGTTCATCGAGATGCAGCGCATCATCGAACTGCTGACGGATCCGGCCAGCCATGGCGGTGATCCAGCCGATGCGTTCGATGTGGTGGTGCCGTCCTTGCCCGGCTACACCTTTTCCGCGCCGTTCAAACAGGCGGGTTGCGGGCCTTTCGAGGTGTCAGGTTTGTGGAGCGAGCTGATGACGGGGCTCGGCTATGAGCGGTTCGGAGCCCAGGGCGGCGATGTCGGCGCGGCTGTAACCAGTTGGTTGGGCATGCGCTTTCCCGAGCGACTGACCGGCATCCACCTCAACTACATTCCCGGCGCCTACCGCCCGCCCCTGGGCGAAACCGACCCACCTTTGAGCGAAGAAGAAACCGCTTACCTGCAACGCGCCGCGGCCTTCAGCGAAGCCGAAGGCGCCTATGCGCACATCCAACGGACCAAACCGCAAACCCTGGCCGTGGGCCTCAGCGACTCTCCGGCGGGGTTGCTGGCCTGGATGGGAGAAAAGATTCTCTCGTGGTGCGATACGAGCCCCGCCATCAGTCATGAATGGCTGCTGACCAATGTGACGCTCTATTGGCTGACGAACTGCATCGGTTCGTCGTTTCGCCCGTATGTGGAAGGCAGCAAGCGGCCCTTGCTGTTCAACAGCGGCGAGCGGGTGAAACCACCGCTTGGGGTCGCGCTGTTTCCCAGGGAACTGCCGCTGCCGCCACGCAGTTGGGTGGAGCGTGGCTATAACGTCAAGCGCTGGACGCCGATGCCGCGCGGTGGTCACTTTGCTGCGTTGGAGCAGCCGGAGTTGCTGGCGGAGGATATTCGGGCGTTTTTTCGGGATTTGCGCTGAGTTTTCCACCAATAGTGTTCCGAAAATCATGTAGGAATTCACAACCCGTGGCGAGGGAGCTTGCTCCCGCTGGGCTGCGAAGCAGACCCAAATGAGCCACACCATTTCGTCAGGCACGCCGCATCGCCTGGTTTTGCGGCGGCTGCGCCACCGAGCGGGAGCAAGCTCCCTCGCCACGGGGGATCGGGGCGTCCTACAGGTCGGTTGTGGGGGCTGGGTGCGACTTCTATAGTTGGGGCGTCGCTGGCTTTGGCTGGTGGCTGGGTTTCGCAGCCCGACTGCAAAGGAAATGCACCGTCGAATGAAATTCAGGCAAACTTGCCCGCGTTCATTTTATGGCGGTTGCGCGCGGGAGATCTTCGGGTCTGCCGGGTTTTCCTTCCTCGGTCTGCGAACCCGCGCGCAACTGCCACCCGTTTGTTTCGCAGCGAAAAGGTGGCATTTCTTTTTTCTTGAAGGAAGTAACCTTATGACCGCTAATCATGCATCTGCCCGCTACACCCCCCTCACCCCGATTGCAACCACCTACCCTGTCCTGCTGATCGACACGCACGCGCCACTGCCCGAACTCCACGCCTGTGTCAGCGAGCGGCTGCACGCCACGCTCGATTACCTGACGCTGGTGGCTTGCTCCAGCCTGCGGGACTCATCCACCAGTGATATCAACACTCTGACCAACGTTGCCCGGATCCTCGTGCAGGACGTGGCCGACGTGTTCGGCGTCATTGAACGACGCGGTCTGGAAGGTTGATTTAAAACCCGTGGCGAGGGAGCTTGCTCCCGCTGGGCTGCGAAGCAGCCCTAAGTCAGCGACTCAATATCGCCAGGCACACTGCGGTGTCTGATCCAAGGGGTGCCTCGCACCCCAGCGGGGATAAATCCCCTCGCCACAAAGAGCCTCCCACCGGGAGTTACATCAGAGTTCAACAAACGGAGTTAACTACATGGAAGTCGACAACCAGCTGTCCCCCGCGCAATGCACCGGCATGGAAGACATCCGCCGCGAAATCGATGCCCTGGACCAGACTGTCATCAAACTCTTGGGCAAGCGCTTTCAATACGTATTGGCGGCATCGAAGTTCAAGACTTCGGCGACCTCGGTCCGCGCCCCGGAGCGTTTCCAGGCGATGCTGGCAATTAGACGGCAATGGGCCGAGGCCGAGGACCTCAGCCCGGATGCCATCGAAAAGATGTACAGCGACCTGGTCAATCACTTCATTGTTGAAGAGATGAAACACTGGACGGCTCAACAATCCAAAGCTTGAGCCATGCACCTGTGGGAGCGAGCCTGCTCGCGATGACGGTGGCAAGTCAGACACTTTCGTCACTGAACGACCGCTATCGCGAGCAAGCTCGCTCCCACACTGGATTTTCGGCGGATATAGATCTCACGGTACACATAGAACCCTGTGGGAGCGAGCCTGCTCGCGAAGGCACCGGCACATTCAGCATCTTAATTGGCTGACAGTCCGCCTTCGCGAGCAGGCTCGCTCCCACAGTTTGGGGTCAGTCCAGTTGGATCGGAGTACGACAGCAAGAATCAGGTTGGCTCGAAGGCCGCCTCGTGGGGGACGTTGATCTCGGGCGCCCCGTTAACCACGCTGGCTGAACGAAGGTGTTGTGGAGTGGGCAACCCGGCATGGATGCCGGGTTAGCCGCGCTGGGCCAGGGACGGCCCTTCGCGGCGGGCCCACGGAGCAATGCCTTCGTTCAGGCACACCGAGCCCGGGCGAGGTGCCGAGTGGTGGGGCAAAGCGTTTTTGGTTACTTTTGGCGCTCTTCCAAAAGTGACCCGCCGTAAGGGCGGAACCCTAAGTAGCCGTTACCCAAGCAATGGATATGTACTCAGCAGCGGGCGCCAGCTCCCTCGCCACAGGGCCCCGCATGTCAGTTCATGGCTTCAGGCTCCTTCAACGCCGCCAACACCAACGGATGCAAAACCGCATCCGGATGCTTCTCCTCCCAACCCTGCAAATCCCTGCGCATGCCCGGCGTCCAGAAGTTCTTGATGTGCTGGCGGATGCCGCTCACCGCCAGTGCCTGATCAGGCTCCGTGGCGAAGTAGCGGGCAATCTCGTTGGCCATCTTGATCAGGTTCTGCGAGCTCATCGGCGCACCTCGGCTTTCTCGGCGTGACGACGTTCCTTCAGCAGGCGCCGCTGTTCATCGCTGAAGGCCTGATAACGCTTCTGCCATTCGGAAGGCTGGCTGACCCGCACGATTTCCACCGCCGTGACTTTGTATTCCGGGCAGTTGGTGGCCCAGTCCGAGTTGTCGGTGGTGATCACGTTGGCCCCGGACTCGGGAAAGTGGAAGGTGGTGTAGACCACCCCCGGCGCCACCCGCTCGGTGACCCTGGCGCGCAGCACCGTCTGCCCGGCGCGACTGCTGATACCGACCCAATCGTCCTCGGCAATGCCACGATTCTCGGCGTCGGTCGGGTGGATTTCCAGGCGATCCTCCTCGTGCCACGCCACGTTGTCGGTGCGCCGGGTCTGGGCGCCGACGTTGTACTGGCTGAGGATCCGTCCGGTGGTCAGCAGCAGCGGATAACGGCCATTGACCTTCTCCTCGGTGGGCACATAGCCGGTGAGCATGAAGCGCCCTTTGCCGCGCACGAACTGGTCGATGTGCATGGTCGGCGTGCCGTCCGGCGCGGCATCGTTGCAAGGCCACTGCAAGCTGCCGTGACGCTCCAGTTCGGCGTAGCTGACACGACTGAAGGTCGGCGTCAGGCGGGCGATTTCATCCATGATTTCCGAAGGGTGGTTGTAGTGCATCTTGTAGCCCAGGGCATCGGCCAGGGCGATGGTGGCTTCCCAGTCGGCCTTGCCGGCCAACGGGTCCATGACCTTGCGAACACGGGAGATACGGCGTTCGGCGTTGGTGAAGGTACCGTCCTTCTCGAGGAACGAGCTGCCCGGCAGGAACACATGGGCAAACTTGGCCGTTTCGTTGAGGAAGATGTCCTGCACGATCACGCATTCCAAAGCGGTCAGCGCCGCAGTCACATGCTGGGTGTTGGGATCGCTCTGGGCGATGTCCTCGCCCTGGCAGTAAAGCGCCTTGAAGGTGCCGTCCAGCGCCGCCTCGAACATGTTCGGGATGCGCAGGCCCGGGTCGGGTTGCAACGTCACGTTCCAGGCCTGCTCGAACTGGGCCCGCACCGCTTCATTGGAGATGTGCCGATAGCCCGGCAGCTCATGGGGGAACGAGCCCATGTCGCAGGAGCCCTGGACGTTGTTCTGCCCACGCAGCGGGTTCACCCCGACGCCCTCGCGGCCGATATTGCCGGTGGCCATGGCGAGGTTGGCGATGCCCATCACCGAGGTGCTGCCCTGGCTGTGTTCGGTGACACCGAGGCCGTAGTAGATGGCCGCGTTGCCGCCGGTGGCGTAGAGCCGCGCGGCGGCGCGGATCTGCTCGGCGGGCACGCCGCACACCGGGCCGAGGATTTCGGGGGCATTTTCCGGCAAGCTGATGAAGTCGCGCCAACGGGCGAAATCTGTCGCCTCGCAACGCTCTTTGACGAAAGGCTCATCAACCAGCCCCTCGGTGACAATCACGTGGGCCAGCGCGTTGAGCATCGCCACGTTGGTGCCCGGACGCAGCTGTAGATGCAGCTCGGCACGGGCGTGAGGCGAATCCACCAGGTCGATGCGCCGCGGGTCGATGACAATCAACCGCGCGCCCTGGCGCAGGCGGCGCTTGAGCTGGGAGCCGAACACCGGGTGCGCATCGGTGGGGTTGGCGCCCATCACCATGATCACGTCGGCTTTCATCACCGAGTCGAAATTCTGCGTACCGGCCGACTCGCCCAGCGTCTGCTTGAGGCCATAACCGGTCGGCGAATGGCAGACCCGCGCGCAGGTGTCGACGTTGTTGTTGCCGAACGCCGTGCGCACCAGTTTCTGCACCAGGTAGGTTTCTTCATTGGTGCAGCGGCTGGAGGTGATACCGCCGATGGAATCGCGCCCGTACTTGAGCTGGATGCGCCGCAGTTCGCTGGCAGCGTAAGTAACCGCCTCCTCCCAGCTGACTTCCTGCCACGGGTCGTTGATGTGCTTGCGGATCATCGGCTTGGTGATGCGGTCCGGGTGCGTCGCGTAGCCCCAGGCGAAGCGGCCCTTGACGCAGGAGTGGCCGTGGTTGGCCTGGCCGTTCTTGTCCGGGACCATGCGCACCAGTTGTTCGCCTTTCATCTCGGCGCGGAACGAGCAGCCCACGCCGCAATAGGCGCAGGTGGTGACGACGCTGCGCTCCGGCTGGCCGATTTCGACGACGCTCTTGTCGATCAGCGTGGCCGTTGGGCAGGCCTGGACGCAGGCGCCGCAGGACACGCATTCGGAGTCGAGGAAGTTGTCACCGCCGGCCGCTTCGACACGGGAATCGAAGCCGCGCCCGCTGATGGTCAGGGCGAAGGTGCCCTGGATTTCCTCGCAGGCACGCACACAGCGGCTGCAAACGATGCACTTGCTCGGGTCGTAGTCGAAATAAGGGTTGGACACGTCCTTGGCTTCGGCCAGGTGATTGGCGCCTTCGTAGCCGTAGCGCACCTCCCGCAAGCCCACCTGCCCGGCCACGGTCTGCAACTCGCAGTTGCCGTTGGCCGGGCATGTCAGGCAGTCCAGCGGGTGATCGGAGATATACAGTTCCATCACGTTGCGACGCAGCGTGGCGAGCTTTGAGGTCTGGGTGCGGACCACCATGCCGTCGGTCACCGGCGTGGTGCACGAGGCCGGGTAACCGCGCATCCCGTCGATCTCCACCAGGCACATGCGGCAGGAGCCGAAGGCTTCCATGCTGTCGGTGGCGCACAGTTTCGGGATGGTAGTACCGAGCAAGGCCGCCGCGCGCATCACCGACGTGCCGGAGGGAACGCTGATTTCACGGCCATCGATGGTCAGGCTGACCTGCACGTCGCTTACTCGGGCCGGGGTGCCCAGGTCGATGTCGCTGGCGGGATCGAAGATGTTGATCATTGGTCGGCCTCCGTGGTCGCCAGACCGAAGTCGGCGGGGAAGTACTTGAGGGCACTGGCGACGGGGTAGGACGTCATCCCACCGAGGGCACAGAGCGAGCCGTATTGCAGGGTGTCGCAAAGGTCTTGCAGCAACGCCGCCTGTTCCTGGCGGACGTTGGCATCGGTGCTGGCGATCAAGCGATCCACCACCTCGACGCCACGGGTCGAACCGATGCGACACGGCGTGCATTTGCCGCAGGATTCCTCGGCGCAGAATTGCAAGGCGAACCGGGCCATCCGGGCCATGTCCAGGCTGTCGTCGGCAACCACCACGCCACCGTGGCCGAGCATCGCGCCCATGGCGGCGAACGCTTCGTAGTCCAGCGGCGTGTCGAACTGCGCGGGTGGGACCCACGCGCCCAGCGGGCCGCCGACTTGCGCGGCCTTCAACGGACGACCGCTGGCGGTGCCGCCGCCATACTCTTCCACCAACTCGCGCAGACTGAGGCCAAATGCCCGCTCCACCAGCCCGCCGCGACGAACGTTGCCGGCCAGCTGGAACGGCATGGTGCCCAGTGAGCGGCCCATGCCGAAGTCGCGATAGAACTGCGCGCCCTTCTCCAGGATTACCGGCACCGAGGCCAGGGTCACCACGTTATGAACCAGCGTCGGCAAGCCAAACAGGCCCTGCAACGCCGGCAGCGGCGGCTTGGCACGCACCATCCCGCGCTTGCCTTCGAGAGATTCCAGCAGCGCTGTTTCTTCGCCACAGATATAGGCGCCGGCGCCCACTCGCACTTCCAGCTCGAAGGCGCGGCCACTGCCGCCGACATCGGCGCCCAGGTAACCGGCCTCGCGGGCGATGTGCAGCGCTTCGTTCAGCGTGCTGATGGCGTCCGGGTATTCCGAGCGCACATAGATATAGCCCATGGTGGCGCCAACGGAGATCCCGGCGATGACCATGCCTTCGATCAGCAGGAACGGATCGCCTTCCATCAACATGCGGTCGGCGAACGTACCGGAGTCGCCTTCGTCGGCATTGCAGACCACGTATTTTTGCGGGCCCGGTGCGTCGCGCACAGTGCGCCATTTGATGCCTGCCGGGAACGCCGCGCCGCCCCGGCCGCGCAGGCCGGAATCGAGTACCTGGGCAACCACCTCGGCGCCGTCCATCCGGATCGCCCGGGCCAGGCCGAGGAACCCGCCTTTGGCCCGATAGTCGTCGAGGGACAAGGGCCGGGTGATGCCGGCACGCGCAAACAACAGGCGCTGCTGGCTTTTCAGATACGCAATGTTCTCCACCAGCCCCAAGGCCGAAGGATGACCGCCCGGGTCGTGGCCAAGCGCATCGAGCAGGCCTGGTACATCTTGCGCGTTGACCGGGCCAAACCCCAACCGCCCTTCCGGCGTTTCAAGCTCCACCAAGGGTTCCAGCCAATACAGCCCGCGAGAGCTGGTGCGCAGCACCTCAAGCGGTAATTGACGACGCTCGGCCTCGCGCACCAGCGCATCCGCCACCTTGTCCGCACCGACGGCGCGGGCCACTGAATCACGGGGAATGCAGAGGGTCAGCATGGGCCATCCTCCAGGCAACCGTTCACCAACTGGCGCAGGCGTTCGGGGGTCAGCCGTGCGTGCAACTCCCCGTCCAGCTCCAGGGCCGGCGAGCACACACAGGCGCCCAGGCAATAGACCGGTCGCAGGCTGATCGCCCCGTCGGCACTGGTGCCGTGATCGTCCAGCGCCAGTTGTTCGCGCAACTGCGCAGCCAGGCCTTCGGCCCCCATGCTCTGGCACGACTCCGCCCGGCACAGGCGCAGGGTATGGCGCGCCGGCGGCGTGGTGCGAAAGTCATGGTAGAAGCTGATTACCCCGCGCACTTCAGCCTGGCTGAGATTGAGGGCATGGGCGATTTCAGGGACCGCGGCGTCGGGAATGTACCCGCAACCTTCCTGGATGGCATGAAGGATGGGCAACAAGGCACCGGGGGTGTCCTTCTTGCGCGCCAGCACGCCGTGAATCAGAGGCAGGTGAAGCGTCTCATCAGGCATAAACGTACCTCGGCATCTCGAACGACACCGCCGCGTGGCGGTAGTCGTCCGGAGTCTTGGCTAGGGCGTGCGGCCCACGTCACGGTAGCGTGGCAAATCCGATCGCCATTCCTGCTCTCCGGCCAGGTGTCTTTGGCGCACCTGGTCCGGGGCATCTTCACAGCTTGCCACTCCCGGGGGGCGGCGATTGCACGTGGACGACGAAACGTGTCCTGAAAGCGACTATTGGTTAGCTTGCTTTTCGAAAAAACCGTTCCTGACAAGATAGACGATGCAACGACTCTCTGACGGACCCGAGCGCCTGCCAGTGTCAGTTGATATTACGCAATGCATTGGCAACCAGGGTAAACGCGGGCGACGGTTGCCGTCGGCTGGGGTAATAAAGGTAGTACCCGGGAAACGGCGGGCACCAATCCTCCAGTACGCGCACCAGCCGGCCCGCCTGGAGGTGCGGTTCGAATTCTTCTTCAGGCAGGTACGCCACCCCCAATCCGGCCAGCGCGGCTTCGACGATGTGGGTCGATGTGTTGAAGATCAACTGCCCATCCACCCGGACGTTCACTTCCTTGCCGCGCCGCTCGAAATCCCAGACATATAGCCCGCCCGACGTCGGCATACGCTGATTGATGCAGCGATGGCCGAGCAGGTCGCGCGGGCTCTTCGGAATGGCCCGACTGGCGAAGTATTCAGGTGAAGCAACAGCCGCCATCCGCAACGCAGGGCCTATCGGCACGGCCACCATGTCTTTGTCGATGGTATCGCCCAGGCGCACCCCCGCATCAAAGCGATCCGCGACGATGTCCCGGAACCCGTAACACACATCGAACTCGACGTTGATGTCCGGGTACTCGTGCAGCAATCCGGTCAGCTTGGGGAGCAAGGTCGTGCGTAATACGTGATCGCCACAGGTGATGCGCACGGTGCCAGCGGGCTTGTCGCGCATTTCCGTAAGCCTGTCCAGCTCGGTTTCTATTTCATCGAAACGATTACCGATGGCTTGCAGCAACCGTTCGCCAGCGATGGTTGGCGATACGCTGCGGGTGGTTCGCGTCAGCAAGCGGATCTGCAAACGCGCCTCCAGGCCACTGATCGCCTGGCTCAGCGCCGACTGGGTGACGCCTAATGCACCGGCAGCACGAGTAAAACTACCCTCCCTCGCCACGGTGACGAAAGACAGCAGATCGTTGAGATTGCGTTTGACCATGGCGAAGCACTTCAAGAGCTATTGATTAGCCAGGCTTATAGCCTTGTTAAGTACTCATTAGCTAGTCGCATCAGTGCTCGCGCGTCACCATGGGCCCATGAACAGAACCCGACACAGAACCCCGATGCGCTCTGCCAGTCTTGGTTTGCTGGCCTCTTTGCTCATGCTGGGCAGCTGCATGGCCGGGAGCGATGCCGCATCGGCCTCTTTGACAGCGGAGAAACCTGACATGTGGATGATCGTCGGCGAACAACGCTTTGGTATCACTCTGGCCAATGCCACCGCAGCCCAATCGCTTGCCGCGTTAGCCCCGCTGACACTGGAGATGAGCGATCTCAACCGCAACGAAAAATACGCCACCCTCCCCCGAGCGCTGCCCGTCAAGGCGAGCCGGCCGGGAACAATCCGCAACGGCGACCTGATGCTGTACGGCAAGGACACCCTGGTCGTCTTCTACAAGGACCTCAACTCAACCTACGCGTACACGCGCCTGGGCCACGTGAACGACACCTCAAAACTGGCTCAAGCGCTGGGCCAGGGGACGGTGCAAGTAACGTTCTCCCACGATTGATGCCTACGCATCGGCAGGACCTCCCATGAAAAAGATCCTCGTTTTATTGACCCTTCTCGTCAGTTCGCTCTCAGCGATAGGAGCCGATATGTCCCAAGGCGCAGACAATTTTTATAGCAGTGATGAAGTGACCGTACAGAAGGTCAACTTCAAGAACCAATACCAAATGAACGTGGCGGGCAACCTGTTCATTCCGAAAAAGCTCAATGGCAAGACCCGCAATCCGGCGATCGTCGTCGGCCATCCGATGGGAGCGGTGAAGGAGCAAAGTGCCAATCTGTATGCCACCAAGCTGGCGAAAAAAGGCTTCGTGACCCTTTCCCTGGATCTGTCGTTCTGGGGCGAAAGCGAGGGACGACCGCGCAATGCAGTCTCGCCGGATATCTATGCCGAGGACTTCAGCGCGGCGGTGGACTTTCTCAGTGCCCAGCCCTTTGTCGACAAGGAACGCATTGGCGCTCTCGGCATCTGTGGCAGCGGCAGCTTCGTGATCAGCGCCGCCAAGATCGATCCACGCATGAAAGCCATCGCAACCGTGAGCATGTACGACATGGGCGGCGTCAATCGCAACGGATTGAAGCATTCCCAAACGCTGGACCAACGCCGCGCCATCATCGCCCAAGCCACCCAGCAGCGTAACGTCGAATTCGCGGGTGGCGAAACGCTCTACACCAGCGGCACCGTGCATCAACTGGATGAAAACACCCATCCTATCCAGCGTGAGTTCTTCGATTTCTACCGCACGCCCCGCGGCGAATTCACGCCCGCCAGCTCTTCCAGGGACCTGACCACGCCCCCGACGCTGACCAGCAACATCAAGTTCATGAATTTCTATCCGCTCAACGACATCGAGACCATCTCGCCTCATCCGATGCTGTTCATTGCCGGCGCCGATGCGCATTCCAGGGAGTTCAGCGAAGAGGCCTACAAGCTTGCCGGTCAACCCAAGGAACTGGTCATCATTCCAGGCGCCGGGCATGTCGATCTTTATGACCGGGTCGATCTGATTCCTTTCGATAAGTTGACGAGTTTCTTCAAGAGCAATTTGAAGTGATGATATTTGCTCGACCGCCCTTGTCGGCTAGCCCCGCTTAAGCGTCCTGAACGCCAGCGGCTCCCACACTCGCATTGCCAGCAACAGCGCAGTACCGCGCTTCTCGGACAGTGGCGCGCTCAACGATTCGTTGTGGAGCGCCGCCAGTTTGCTGCGCAGCTTTTGGATCTCGCCCTGCAACTGGGCGTAAGCGGGCTGGGTCAGCATCCCATGGGTGAAATGCAGGGTTTCATCAGCGAGGTCGAATCGACTGGCCATGAAATCCGGCAGGCCCTGTTTCAGGAAGAACCCTCGGATAGGGCCGTCCGGCAGCCAGTCGAAATCCCGCGCCACCAGCAACCTGATGCGATTTCCCGGTTTCACGTCTGCCAGGCCCATCCGCTCCAGCACGATCAAATGGCCGATGCACTCGGCTTTCGATACGCAGTAGCCGGACACAATGTCTTCCAGCGTCCAGTGATTCACCGCACACACCGCTACCAACAACAGCTTTTCGTTTGAAACCAGTTGCGCTTCCTGTTCACGCGTCAGCATGTGCAAGCGCGGGGTCAAACGCTCCGCCTCCTGGAGCAGTTCAGCCATTGTCATGCCCAGCAACTCACAAAGCTGGGCAAGGCGTTCGACCGTCAGGCGACCGCTCGCCAGCAGGCGCTTCACGCTAGGCTCTGACAGATCAAGCGCCTGGGCAACATCACGATAGGTCAGGCCGGCGGCTTTCAGCCGTTGCTTGATGGTGATGATGAGTTGAGAAATCTGGCTCACGATACCTTTGGTATCAGCTTAGCGAAAAATCAGCGAAGACGTTGCGAATTACGCCACCTGCTCCGCATGCTTGGCTCTCACAAAAACCGAGAGTTCAGCATGTTCATCAAAAGCGTGACGCCCGTTTCCCCAATAGCAGGCGAATCCTTCGCCGGAGATCTGCGGATTGGCGATATGGTGTTCATCCGGGTCCCCGCACGGCCCTTCCGAGAGGTTGCCAGCGCGACAAACTCTTGGACGAACCATGTCGGTGTGGTGGTCGACGACCATGGCGATGAGCCGCTGATTGCAGAGAGTACCTTCCCGCTTTCACGAACCACCTCGCTCAGCCGTTTCCTCAAGCGCTCCGAACAGGGACGCTGCGCCGTCGCCAGGCTCACGCACCCTCTTACCGACACGCAACGCAAGGCGTTCAGGAATGCCGCTGATCATCGGCTGGGCCGATTTTACGACACAGGCTTCAACCTGGCCTCGCGACGCCAGTTCTGCTCCCGTTTCGTTCGTGAAGTCATCGATGAAGCGACGAACATCCAGGTCGGCAAAGTGGAAACGTTCGCGACGTTACTACAAGATAACGCCGATCCGAATCTCGCCTTTTGGCGGCTGTGGTTCTTCGGCCGAATCCCTTGGCAACGTCGTACCGTCACCCCGGAAAGCTTGCTTCAGAGTTCGGAGGTGCGCATCATTTTCAACTCACAAGCGAGTGGAACGGCATGATCCAACCAGGACCAAAACACCATGGATGAACACCAGGAAGCCATCAAGAACAAGATCCGCGCCGCAGTAGCAACCAGCGATTCTGACGAGATCACCTATCGCTCTGAGTGGCTCGGTTACATGCCCTTCCCGGTTTTTCGATGGGTTGAACATCAAGGAAAGGATTTTTCCGGCGACTTTCCTGCCGATTGGACCCTTGAGCATCTGGCCAGTCTTGAGCGCGCGGGGTTCCTTGAAATGCTTGAGACCTACGAGAACCCGGAAGACCCGTTTGACCGGGATATCAGGTATCGCGTCTTGATTGGGCGCGAGTAGCAGTCCCCCGAAAAAATCCAGAGACGGCTCAATGACCACCGAACGCTACGACCAACTCGCCATCTTCTCAGTCGTGGCCCAAGAGCGCAGCTTCACTCGGGCGGCGGCCAGGCTTGGCATGTCGCAACCGGCACTGAGTCGGGCGATGCGACAACTGGAAGAACGGCTGGGAGTCCGGCTGTTGTCGCGTACCACGCGAAGTGTTGCCCCGACCCAAGCGGGCGAACGCCTGTTGCAGGTGGTTGCGCCGCGGTTTGAAGAGATCGATCAGGAGATGGCGATGCTCAGTGAGTTTCGCGACAAACCGGCCGGAAAATTGCGTATCACCGCTGGCGAGCATTCCGCAATCACCGTGCTCCAGCCGGTTCTCGCCAAGCTGCTGCCGGACAATCCCGACCTGAGCATCGAGATCATCGTCGACTACGCTTTTACCGATATCGTCGCTGAGGGGTTCGATGCCGGCGTGCGGCTCGGCCCGCAGGTCGCCAAGGACATGATCGCCATGCGCATCGGCCCCGACATGCGCATGGCGGTCGTCGGCTCGCCGGCGTACTTCGCCCAACATCCCAAGCCGCTGATTCCAAACGACCTGACGGCGCACAATTGCATCAACCTGCGCATGCCGACTCATGGCGGCCTGTATGTCTGGGAATTCGAAAAAAGCGGTCAGGAACTGCAAGTCCGGGTAGAAGGCCAACTGGTTTTCAACACGATTGCCATGCGCCTGGAGGCGGCGCTCCAGGGCTTGGGGCTGGCCTTCATGCCGGAAGATCTGGTGCTGGATGCTGTCGCGCAAGGCCGGCTGACCCGGGTACTGGAGGATTGGTGCGAGCCGTTTTCCGGCTATCACCTGTACTACCCGAGTCGCCGCCAGACCTCTCCGGCCTTCACGCTGCTGCGCGAAGCCTTGCGTTACGAGGACTGACTGGCATCCAGTGCCTCAGCGGCACGCTTGGCCGCAGCGGCCTCGCCCTGCTCGTCCAGCAGCTGGATCAATTGGCGCAATTGCGCAGCGCTCAATCCGACCCGCAAGCTCGCAGCCATGTGTGAACGCAGTTGTGACTCCACCCCTGGGGTCACGGCCAGCGCGGCGACCGTCGCCAGCTCCCGACTTTGCCAGTCGAGGTTGTCGCGCTCGAAAATATCACCGAACAGGTGCGTCTGCAGATATTGGTTGATGACCGGGACGAAGTCGAACAGCGGCCCTTGGACAGGCGCGCCGGCGATCCGTGTCTGGTTGGCCTTGCCCGCCACCAGTAATGCATCGCCGGTAGGGATCGGGCGAGTCGGCTCGCGCCCCGGAGCATCCTGCACGCCGCGTTGCTTTCGGGCCTCCACGACTTTCATCAATTCGCCCAGCGCGTTGAGGCTGCGGGGAAACCCGCTGTAAGCGTAGAGCTGCACCAGGATTTCCTTCGCCTCGCTGACGCTGAGACCCGCATCCAGCCCTTTATTCAGGGCGCTATCGAGAGCCGGCATGTTGCTTGTGGCCATGGCGGCGGCGATCAGCGGAATGGCTCGCTGTTTGGCCGACAGGGTTTGTGAAACCGCCGCAGCATCTGGCTTGGCCGATGATGTCAGCGTTCCACCGGCGCCGTATTGTTCGTCGCTGACCTTCTCCAACCACTGCACATTCTTGCCCTCCACCGTGCCGGTCAAGGCCAGATGAGTCATGGCGCTGTCCGGCGCCGCGCCATGCCAGTGCTTGACGCCCGCAGGACAAACGACCACGTCGCCGGGATGGATTTGCTGCACCGGCTTGCCCCATTCCTGCGTCAGGCCCACGCCGGAGACCACTACCAATCGCTGACCGGCGGGATGGGTATGCCAGGCCGAGCGCGCGCCCGGTTCAAAAGTGACGTAGGCGCCAGACACGTTGATCTCTTCCGTTGCTGGGAACAGCGGGTCCACACGCACCTGTCCGGTGAAATAGTCCGCCGGTCCCGCGGCGGAAGCCTGGCTGCCCGCCCGGCTGATCTGTTGTGAATTGCGCGACTCGCTGGCGCTTTCCGGGCCAGCGGCGTCGGCAAAAGGCGCCGCCGCGCATAACGCAAGATAAAAGGTGCTTGCCTTCATTGGGTTTGCCTCTCTATGGATATCCTTGAGATGCAAATTACCCGTGCATCATTGATCGATAAACCACGGCAATGGCATAGGACTCATATCGAAAACACATAAATTAGCCAATACGAGAGCGGCGGGCTGCCCTATCTACGCGGACGAACGCATCAACCGTGGCGAGGCAGCTTGCTCCCGCTGGGGCGGTCCGACGCTTCGGGCGAAGCGCCCCTGAATTAGCATCTCTCTTTTACCAGACACACCGCATGGCTCGGTTTTGCGGCGGCTGCGCCACCGAGCGGGAGCAAGCTCCCTCGCCACGGTGGGTGTATTGGCATCGGAGACTCAGCTCCGGGGATCCCGATACGACACCTGCGCACGCCTTCCGATTTGCGATCTGCGGTGAGATTCACGAAGACGTGACGCCGAATGAGTTCGGCGTAGGCCCACTCGTCATTCCCGGCGGCCGCTACGTCGTGGTACGCCATGCGGGGTCGCCCGATCATATCGGCGAAACGATCTACCCGATCTACCGCGACTGGCTCCCCGCGAGCGGTGAGGAGCTGCGTGACCAGCCACTGTTTTTCCACTACCTGAGCGCCTATCCCGAGACGCCACAGGATCAATGGCAAACCGATGTGTATGTTCCACTGCAATAGCGGATAAAAACGCCCGTTACAAAAGCGCCCTACTTTATCTCTACCAACCGCAGGGATTGTGAACCAGCCAAGGACAGATGAATAACTGCCGCTCTGCTAGGGAAGTTCGGCGCATCGTCGTCGGTGTTTTCCATTGCCGCGATGTCGATCAGGGTCTGCTCACCCGCCGGGTCGCTGACCAGCCTGGCGTCCATCTTATCGATCGCTCGCCAGCTGTCTCCGCCGATTCGCATCACATCCAGCAGGCTGTAATGCGGCACGCCCTCTTCGTTCTCCTCAGGGGTGAAGGCCGCCAGGTACTGACTGTAATTGTTGCCCATCCCAAAGCCCTCGATAGTGAAGACCGCGAGCGTGACCTGGCTGTCCTCGCCGGTATCGAGCGTTTGTACCAGCGCCGCGTCGGGGTAGCCGGTGGCATAGCTGTCCTTGAGGAGCGCCACCAGATGCCCGATCTGTGCCTCCAAGGCTTGCGGAATGGGTTTCGGTTCTGCGGCTTGAGCCAGGGTGCAGATGAAAAACAAGGCAGCGGTCAGCAGGCGCAATTTCATATGGTGGGTCCGCGATATCCAAGGATTGGCGCGGATATTAGCGTCTGGACTGGAGGTTGGTGACGATTTGTCATGGGTTTTGCGGTGGGGCGCACACTCGGTGCCCCCTTGGAAGTCTAAGCCATCACTCTTGCGAACGAATACGCTCTACCAGCCGCGCCTGCAACGCTTCAAGCTCCTGCGGATCGGCCTTGCCCCGTCCATGAGCCTCAGGCGCGGCGCCGTCCCAGCGCGGGATGATGTGGACGTGGATATGGAAGACCGTTTGCCCGGCGGGCGCCCCGTTAAACTGCGCGATCTGCACGCCATCCGGCTGCAGCTCGTCGACGAGGATCCGAGTGAGGCGTTGCGCCGCCGACATCATCTTGCCCAGCACCGCGGGGTCGACATCAAGAATATTGCGCGCCTGGGCCGCCTTTGGGATGACGAGCACATGACCGCGCGATTGCGGAAAAATATCGAGGAAGGCCAGTACATCAGCGTCTTCGCAGATTTTATAGCAGGGCGCTTCGCCGCGAAGAATCAGCCCAAAGATGTTCTGCGGATCGTATTGGCCGTACAAGCTCATGGTTGCTCCTCGCAAATACTTCAACTTTTCAGCGTCAGCGCTATCTTCAGCTGCAATTCGTTTTCGGAAAAGGGCTTGTGCAGAACCGGACACTGGGCGAAGTCAGCGGGCAGGCCGCTGACGCCGTATCCGGTGCTGAACAGGAAAGGAACGTTACGTGCACGCAGGATATCAGCCACCGGGAACACTCGTTCACCAGCCAGATTGACGTCCAGAATTGCCAGGTCAACCTCCAGGGTGTCCGCTTTTTCCCGAGCCTGGGCGAGTCGTGGGACTGACGCCACCACCGTGCAGCCCAGCTCTTCGAGCATTTCCTCGATCAACATGGCGACCGCGCCTTCGTCCTCGACAAGCAGAACCCTGATACCAGCAAACCGGGTCATGCAGACTGCTCAACGACCATGAACGAGAAGCGACAGAGAACGCCCTCAGGTGCAAAAGTCAGGACAAAGATTCCGCCAAGATCGCGCTCGATGCAGCGCTTCATCAACCGCGAACCGAGCCCTTCACGTTCCGGCGGAAACACCGGAGGGCCGCCCTGCTCGCGCCAATCCAAGGTCAGCAAGGTGCCGTTCGATTGCGACTGGACGTTCCAGTTCAGCGAAAGCCTGCCCGTCTCGACCGACATCGCGCCGTACTTGAGCGCATTGATCGCCAGTTCGTTGAGGGTCATGGTCAGGCCGAGCGCGACCCGGGTATCGACGTCGATGGCATCACCCTCGATGGTGATACGGCCAGGGTCGGCTCCGAATATCGGCACCAGCACTTCCCGGGCCAGGGAGGCCAGCGGGGTCTGGCCCCAATGCCGCCTCGTCAGCAGATCGTGGGCGCGGGACAACGCGAGAAGCCGGGCTTCGAAACGGTTGTAACCATCCTTGGCATCCACCGCATTGCGGGCGGTCTGGGCTGCCAGGGATTGCACCGTGGCCAGGGTATTCTTGACCCGGTGGTTGAGCTCGTCGATCAGGGTTTTCTGCCGGTCTTCGGCCTGCTTGCGCTCGGAGATGTCCACCAGCATGTTGATGGCGCCGACCAGGTTGCCCTGCGCGTCGTGTAGCGGCGTGGGATAAGGCGCGAACGGGACCCGGCTGCCGTCGGGACGCTCCGCGACTGCCTCGACCCCGCGTATCGGCCGGTTTTCCCTCAAGGCCACCGCCATCGGGCACTGGTCGTGGGGCAGAAAATTGCCATCGGTGGTGAACAGTTTCCAGGTCACGCACCAAAGGTCGCCCAGTTCAGGCGTACGCCCCGACAACTCGACCGCTGCCCGGTTGAAAAAATTGATCCGGCCTTGCGCGTCCGTGGTATAGACCGCCGCGGGCAGCGCCTCGAGCAGGTTGCGCATATGCCGTTCGCTTTCGAGGATCTGGTTTTCCATGCGCCGCGCCTGCGTGACATCCTGGATAACCCGCACGCCATAACGAAACACGCCTTGGGAGTCCCGGACCGATGAGCTGTGGATGTCCAGGTAGACGGTTTCGCCGTCAGGCTTGAAGGCGCGTTTGCGCAGCACGTAGTTATCCAGCTCGCCCGCCACTTGGCGCGCATACAGCGCGGCGTCTTCGTCGGTGCTGTCGGAGTGGGTATACCCCAGGAAAGTCATGTTCAGCAGTTCTTCGCGCGAGCGCCCGAGCATGTTGCAGAGCGCATCGTTGACCCGCAACAGACGGCCATCCGCCCCGGCTTCGGCAATGCCGATCGTCGCCGCCTCGTAGGTTGCGGACAACCGGTCGTCGCTCTCCTGGCGTGCCGTCTCGGCCGCATGGACCGAGGTCACGTCCACGGTGAAGCACCGGGTGTTGAAAAGCTTGCCGTCCTCGAACCGCCCGTTGGAGGTGATGGTGACATGCTTGATCGAACCATCCTTGGCTCGAAGGCGAGCCGGATAGTCTTCCAGGCATTCGCCGTTGCTCAATTTGCTCAGGATGTCACCGATGACCGGCTCATCGACATGGAACTCGGTGATGTGGCGGCCGATGTACTCCTGCGCCGAATAACCGAGCAAGGCCAACTCAGCCTTGTTGGCACGCACAATGGTGCCTTCGCCGCTGACGATGTGCAGGCCCACCGCACTGTTTTCGAAGAAGTCTTCCAGGTCGGCATTCTTGCGCCGTAGCTCGTCGGCCATCGCGTGGTGCGCCGAAACGTCCTGAAAACAGTTGATCGCCCCTTGGATAGTGCCCTGCTCATCCCTCAGGGCCCGGATGTTCACCAGCGCGACGATCCGCGTCCCGTCAGGACGCTCGATGAACACTTCCTGGTTGCGCGTCGCCGTACCCGACTCCAGCGCCCAAGCCATCGGGCAGTCTTCCAATGCCAACGGCGTACCGTCGGCCCGGAACAGGCGATAGGAACCGCAGAAACGGTCGCCGCCCTCCCCTAATACCGGCGCTCGCCCCCACAAGGTGGCCGCCTCGCTGTTGTAGCGGACCAGCCAGCCGTTGTGATCACACAGATACACCGCGCCAGGAATGGCGTCGAGCGCGTTTGCGCCCATCGCCAAAAGTCCTTCGTACTCGCTCGGTGTACGCGTCTCCCTGGGAAACGCTTCAATATTCGACATTTCTATCCCCAATCCGCCTGGCTGAATGCGCCTGCTACACAACGACCCGGTATCCCATGAGTCGGCGATCCCAGCCCGGACTATTCCTTTACATGCCGGAGCGGATTTTTTCATGCAGCTGCAATGGATACTAGATCCTTATTCAACCTGCGAGTTCAGGAAAATTCGGCGACATGGCACGCCAGTCTCAAAATTGGAACAACGCGCGGGGCGTTTCTACCATAAGCGCACGCATAAACGGCAGCGAAACCTGCAAATCCTGTAACTGGCGCGTCACCGTATCGAAGCTGACGACTGCCTCGTGTTGTGTATGCGGCCAGTCACTCCCCCATACCAGGCGATGGGCGCCAAAACTCTGCTCCAGCAGGCCCAGTGCGGCCCTGGCAAATGCCAGATTCTGCCGCTCGGTGCCCGCCAGCCGGTAGATACCGGAGACCTTCATCCAAATTTGCCCGCTGGAGCCCAGCGCCATCAGTTCGGCATATCCTGGTTGATCTAGGCCCGAACGGGCATCGGGGCGACCGAAGTGGTCGACCACCAGGCGGACGCCGAACGGCATCAACTGGCGAATCAATCCCGGCAGATGTTCTACCGGGGCATGCAATTCGACATGCCAATCCAATTCGGCAAGGTGGCCAAGGAACTCTTTCCACAGGATTTCGCGAAAGTCGGGCGAGGCCGTGCCCATCAGGTTCAAGCGAACGCCGACCACGCCCAGCCGCGCCATCTCCTCCAGCTCGACTCGGCTGATATCCGGTTCCACCACCACGACCCCGCGCAGTTGCTCCGGCGCCTGTTCCAGCGCGGCGAGCAGGTAGCGGTTATCGGTGCCGAGAAAGCTCGGCTGGACCAGAACCCCATGGCTCAAGCCATGGGTCTGCAGATGGTTCAGGTATTGCGCAAGCGTAGCGTCATAGTCCGGTGTGTAACGCCGCACGGCAGCCAGCTCCAGCTCACGGCTGAACACGTGGGCATGGCAGTCGATGCCGGTCATCGACGTAGTACAGGAATCAACCATGGTTCTCATCTATCAAAATTAAAGTGATCAGGCGCGGGCGCTCTCGCTGGCAGATGCCACGGCGGGCGCCGGTGACGCAGATGCCTCAAGGCTACGGCCTCGGGTTTCCGGCAGGCAAAGCGCCGCGAGCACAGCCACGCCGTAGGCGATGCCCGCATCAATGCCGATGGCTGATCCCAGGGACATGGAATCGCTCATGTGCCCCACCAGGAACGGGAATACCGCCGACAGCACCCGGCCGAAGTTGTAGCAGAAACCGACGCCGGCACCGCGTACATCCGCCGGGTACAACTCGTTGAAGAACGCCCCGAGGCTGGCCGGAATGCCGGCTGCGAAAAAGCCGAGCGGGAAGCCCAGGAACAACATCTGCGTATTGCTCAACGGCAGGAATACGTAGCACTGCACGGTCACCACACAGCACAGCGCGAACAATAGGATGTTCTTGCGCCGGCCGATGCGATCGATCAGCAAGCCACTGACGACACAACCGCACCAGAAGGCAAAGATGATCACCGCCAGGTAGCCGCCGGAATTGAGCACCGACAGGTTGCGCTCGGTCTTGAGGAAGGTCGGCAGCCAGGTCATCACCGCGTGATAACCGCCGTGGGCACCCAACCCGAGCAAACCGCCGAACAGGGTCACGCGAATCAGTTCCGGGCGAAAGATGCCGCCCAGGGACTTGAAGAAGCTCTGCGGAATCGCCTGTTCCTTTTGCAGCCGCTGGAAACTGTCCGGCTCCTCGACGTTGCGGCGCACCCAGATGATCAGGAACGACGGCAGCAGGCCGACGACGAACATCACCCGCCAGGCCATGTCCTGCGGCACCAGGGAGTAGATCAGCGTAAAGACCCCGACAGCCAGCCCCCAACCCACCGCCCAGGCGCTCTGGACCGTGCCCATGACCTTGCCGCGGTATTTCGGATTGATCGTCTCGGCCATCAGCACCGCGCCGGCGGCCCACTCTCCGCCAATGCCAAAGCCCTGCAATGCCTTGACGATCAACAGTTGGTGAAAGCCCGTGACGAACGCCGACAGGAAGGTGAAGAACGAGAACCACAGGATCATCCATTGCAGCGTGCGCACCCGGCCATAACGGTCGGACAGCGTCCCGCCGACCCAGCCACCCAGGGCCGAGGTCACCAGCGTAACGCCGCTGATCAGCCCCGCATCGCCCTTGGACAAGGCGAACGCGGCGATCAATGCCGGTATCGCCAGGCCGAACATCTGTACTTCCAGCGCGTCGAGCGACCAGCCGCCAAAACACGCCCAAAACGTCTTGCGCTCCCGCGAAGTGATCTGGCGATACCAACTGAACATGATTTTTATCCTAATGAGTGGAACAAAAGGCAGCCGAGAGCGAACCGCGCCGCTACAGGGCCAGTCAGGAAAAACACACAGGGCAAGGGCAGCGGCATTCGAGAAGCCGCTAGCCCGCCGAAGTCAGCGGATTTCGACGCTGTAGCGGAAATGCTCGGCATGCCCGCGCGAACGGCGCCATTCCAGCGAGTTGCCGGCGTAATCGCGGGCCAGACGCTCGATCACCACCACCGGGCTGTTGACCGGAACCTGCAACAAGCGCGCGTGCACCTCGTTGACCGATTCGGCCGTGAGGGTTTCCTGCGCATAGGCAACCACCTGCCCGCAGATTTCCTCGTAGATGGGATAAAGCAACGGCCCTTTCTGGTTCAGGTCGATCTCCAGCAACGGCTGGAATCGGCCACGTGGCAGCCAGATTTCTTCGGCGAGCACCGGCTCGACTTCCAGCAGACGCACCCGGACGATGCGGATCACCGGCGCATCGACCGGCAACCCCAAGGCCTGTGCGACCGCCGATGGCGCCGCCACCGGCTCGACAGACAGAATGCGACTCTGCGGAACCCGGCGTTCACCGGACGCCGACTGAAAGCGAAAGAAACGAAACAACGATGACTGGAACTGCGGACGACGAATGAAGGTGCCCCGCCCTTGCTGGCGCTCCAGGATGCCCTCGCTGACCAAGGCATCAATTGCCTTGCGCACGGTTCCGGTGGACAGCTGGTATTCGGCTGACAACGCCGCCTCGGTGGGAATCGCCTCCCCCGGACGCCAGCGATTGTTGGCGATCTGCTCCGCCAGCTGGTCACGCAAACGTTGATAAAGCGGCAGGCGGGCGTCGCTGGACAGGGCGTTCATAGGACTATATTCACCTTGTTATCTAGTCATCTATATGAATTTGCGCCGAGTATTTGCTTCGACCCGCCGTGTTGTCAAGACGGGGCCTGATACTTTGCAGACCAACGGAAACGGCAAGCGCAGCGAATCAGTGCGCTGCGTGACGGGGCAAAACCAACGAAATCAGGGCGGCGAGCAACACCAATGCACTGGAAATCCAAAGGCACGCCGCCAACCCGTACCCTTGGTAGACCCAACCTGAAAGCAGCGTCCCGGCCAGCCGGCCGATGGCGTTGGACATGTAATAGAAACCCACGTCCAGCGACACGCCGTCCTCCTTGGCGTACGACACGATCAGATAACTGTGCAGCGAAGAATTCACCGCGAACAGCACGCCAAAGACCATCAGCCCGCCCAACAGCATCGCCTGTTGTGACAGCCCCAGGGCCATCGCCGCCGGCAAGCCCGCCAACGCCAGCGCCCAGAGGAACGCGGCGCGTCCATCGGGCACCTGCCCGCGTTTCTTGCCGGTGATGTTCGGCGCCAGGGATTGCACGATGCCGTAGCCGATGACCCACGCGGCGAGAAATCCGCCCACGGTCGAGAAATTCCAGCCGTAGACACTGCTCAGGTAGACCGGCAGGGCCACCACGAACCAGACATCCCGGGCGCCGAACAGGAACATTCGCGCGGCCGACAAAATATTGATCGCCCGGCTCTTGGAAAGGATGTCGCGAAACCGGGGCTTGGCCTTGGCCTTGCCCAGGTCCTTCTTCAGCAGGATCAGGCTACCGCCCCAGATCAGTGCCAACACGACGGCCATCGCCAACAATGCGCCCTGGAAACCGATCCATGCGAGCAGCGCCCCGCCGAGGAAAAAGCCGACGCCCTTGAGCGCGTTCTTCGAGCCGGTGAGGATCGCTATCCAGCGATAAAGCCTGCCCTGTTCACCGTCAGGCACCAGGAGCTTGATGGAGCTCTTGGCGCTCATCTTGTTCAGGTCCTTGGCGATTCCCGAAAGCGCCTGGGCCATCATCACCCAGGCGATGGTCAGCCAGGCGGACGGAACGGTCAGCATCAGCAGCGCCACCACTTGCAGGCCCAAGCCGATGTTCATCGTCCGATTCAGGCCCAGCCGGGCACCGAGGTAGCCGCCCAGCAGGTTGGTGATCACGCCGAAGAGTTCGTAGAACAGGAACAGCGCCGCAATCTGCAACGGGCTATAGCCCAACGCGTGGAAGTGCAATACCACGAGCATCCGCAGGGCGCCGTCGGTCAAGGTGAAGGCCCAGTAATTACCGGTGACGAGCAGGTACTGTCGCACTTGCGGCGCTATGGCTGACAAGGCTTTCATCACGATTCCTCAGATGGCCAGGCCAACCATCCGGGCCAGTTCGACGGTGCGGTTGGCGTAGCCCCATTCGTTGTCGTACCAGGCATAGAGCTTGACCTGGGTGCCGTTGACAACCAGGGTCGACAGCGCATCGATAATCGACGAGCGCGGATCGGTGCGGTAGTCGATGGACACCAGAGGGCGCTCCTCGAAACCGAGGATGTCCTTGAGCTCGTGCTCGGCTGCGTCCTTGAGAAAACCGTTCACTTGTTCGACCGTGGTGGCTCGCTCGACCTCGAACACGCAATCGGTCAGCGACGCATTGGCCAACGGCACCCGCACGGCATGGCCATTGAGGCGCCCGCGCAGCTCGGGAAAGATTTCGGCGATAGCGGTGGCCGAGCCGGTGCTGGTGGGAATCAGGCTCATGCCCGACGCCCGGGCGCGGCGCAGGTCCTTGTGCGGCTGGTCGAGGATGCTCTGGGTATTGGTCAGGTCATGGATCGTGGTGATCGAGCCGTGACGGATGCCGAGCTTCTCGTGGATTACCTTGACCACGGGTGCCAGGCAGTTGGTGGTGCAGGAAGCCGCCGTCACGATGCGATGCCGGTCCGGCTCGAACTGCTGGTGATTGACCCCCATGACGATATTCAAGGCGCCCTGCTCTTTCACCGGGGCACTGACCACCACGCGCTTCACGCCCTGATCGAGATACGCCTGGAGCACCGCGACCGTCTTCATCTTGCCGCTGGCCTCGATCACCACATCGCAGCCCGACCAGTCGGTGTCGGCGATCGCTTTGTTGGCTGTGACCTTGATGCGCTGCCCCTCGATGATCATGCTGGCGCCATCGGCGTCGGCCTGGCGGTTCCAGCGGCCGTGCACCGAATCGAAGTTCAATAGATGCGCATGGGTCGCCGCGTCGCCCGCCGGATCGTTGACCTGCACGAACTCGAAATCCGGCCAGCCCCAGGCTGCGCGCAAGGCAAGGCGACCTATGCGTCCGAAACCGTTGATGCCTACTTTGATCGTCATTTTGAAGGGGGCCGTCTATCTGTGTTCAGTCGAATATATGTTTTTCCGGATACAAGAGGAAATCGAAAGTGGCGCATCCCCGTGGCGAGGGAGCTTGCTCCCGCTCGGCTGCGCAGCAGTCGTACAACTGCCGCCTCGAAAAGCGTGTTGGCCGGGGTTGGGGCCGCTTCGCCCGAAGCGTCGGACCGCCCCAGCGGGAGCAAGCTCCCTCGCCACGGGGCCATTCTTCTTGAGTCGATATTTTCAGTCGACGCAGTGCTCCAGTCACGCTCTCGTAGTACAGTCTGCACCCGATATCAGCCCCAATTTGAACGACATCAGGTGTCCGGGGAATTTTGCTTGAACAGACCCGCACCTCATGTTCTTCGTCAGCCGAAGCGGTAACAGCATGATTGAAATCACCGAAGTCTCCATTGCCCAGCTCCGGGCTGCGCTGGAATCCGGCCAGACCACGGCGGTCGAGCTGGTCCAGGCCTATCTCGCCCGGATCGACGCCTATGACGGCCCCGACACGCCCACCGCCCTCAACGCGGTAGTGGTTCGCAACCCCGCTGCGCTGGACGAGGCCAACGCGTCCGATGCCCGGCGGGCCAAAGGCCAGACTCTGGGCCCCCTCGATGGCATTCCTTATACCGCCAAGGACAGTTATCTGGTGAAGGGGCTGACCGCTGCGTCTGGAAGCCCGGCCTTCAAGGACCTGGTTGCCCATCGCGACGCCTTCACTATCGAACGCCTGCGTGCCGCCGGGGCGATCTGCCTGGGCAAGACCAATATGCCGCCGATGGCGAACGGCGGCATGCAGCGCGGTGTTTATGGCCGCGCCGAAAGCCCTTATAACGCGGATTACCTCACCGCGCCTTTTGCCTCCGGTTCGTCGAACGGCGCGGGCACTGCCACCGCTGCCAGTTTCGCCGCCTTCGGCCTCGCTGAAGAAACCTGGTCCAGCGGACGCGGCCCGGCCTCCAACAATGGCTTGTGTGCCTACACGCCCTCGCGCGGGGTGATCTCGGTGCGCGGCAACTGGCCGTTGACCCCGACGATGGACGTTGTCGTGCCCTATGCCAGGACCATGGCCGACCTGCTGGAAGTGCTGGAAGTGGTGGTGGCGAACGACCCCGACCCCCGTGGCGACCTGTGGCGCCTGCAACCCTGGGTGCCGATTCCGTCCGTCGATTCGGTCCGTCCCGCCTCGTACCCGAGCCTTGCCGCCAATCCCGAAGCGCTGGCCGGCATCCGTTTCGGCGTGCCGCGCATGTACATAAATGCCGACCCCGAGGCGGGCACCGCTGAAAAACCAGGCATCGGCGGCCCGACCGGGCAACGGATCATCACTCGCCCGTCGGTGATCGCCCTCTGGGAAGCCGCGCGCAAAGCCTTGGAGGCCCAGGGCGCCGAAGTGATCGAGGTGGACTTCCCGCTGGTGTCCAACTGTGAGGGCGATCGTCCTGGCGCGCCGACGGTGTTCACCCGCGGCCTGGTGTCCAAGGAGTTCCTGCACCATGAACTCTGGGATCTGTCGGCCTGGGCGTTCGATGATTTCCTGCGGGCCAACGGCGATCCGAAACTCAATCGCCTGGCCGACGTCGACGGACCGCTGATTTTCCCTCACGATCCGGGCACCCTGCCCAATCGCGAGGATGATCTTGCCGCCGGCATGGACGAATACGTGAAGATGGCCCAGCGCGGCATCACGCCGTGGGACCAGATCCCGACCTTGCCCGATGGCTTGCGCGGCCTCGAAGAGACACGCCGGATCGATCTCGAGGACTGGATGGAGCGCCTTGGCCTGGACGCGGTGATCTTCCCTACCGTGGCGGACGTCGGGCCCGCCGACGCGGACGTCAACCCGGAATCAGCCGACATTGCCTGGAGCAACGGCGTATGGGTCGCCAACGGCAACCTCGCCATCCGCCACCTCGGCGTGCCAACTGTCACCGTGCCGATGGGCGTCATGGCGGACATCGGCATGCCGGTCGGGCTGACGTTCGCGGGCCGTGCCTATGACGATTCGAAACTGCTGCAGCTGGCTTCGGCATTCGAGTCGACGGGCTCGAAACGGATGATCCCGCCTCGGACTCCGCCGTTGTCTGGTGACCATCCGCGCGCGTGATCGCGGCGGGTACATGAAACAGGAAAGCAGGCCCACCGCTTCAATAGCGTGTGAGGCCTGCGTCATCGGCGCCTGCTGCTGGCTAATCGAACCTGCCCACCGCTAGCCGCCCCGTCTCGGGCCGCGCATAGAGATACCCCTGCATCAGCTCGATGCCCAACTCCAGCAGCGTCGCGCTTTCTTCTCGCGTCTCGACGCCCTCGGCGATGACGGTAATCTCCAGCCGGCCGGCGACCAGGATGATCCCCTCGACAATCGCGCGCCTGACCGGATCCTGGTCGATGCCTCGGGTCAACGCCATGTCGATCTTCAGCACTTGGGGCTGGAACAGCGCCAGCAGATTGAGCCCCGAATAGCCAGAACCGAAATCATCGATTGCGGTAGTGAAACCCTGGCGTTCGTACTCCAGGAAGATCGACTTGAGGTGCTCGGGGTCGTCCACCCTTTCGCCTTCCGTGACCTCGAACATGAGCCTGTCCGGCGGAAAGCGGCTTTGACGCGCAGCCTCCAATGTCGCCCGTATACAGGTCTCGGCCCGGTACACGGCGTTGGGCAGGAAGTTGATGCTGAGCAGGCAATCGGGAATGTCGAGGATACCCAGCCTGGCAGCCTCCTCGATCGCTTTTACTCGGCAGGCCTGGTCGAACCGGTAGCGGTTGCCGTCATTCACAAGCCCGAGGATATAACCTGCCGATTCGCCGTTTACGCCTCTGACCAGTGCCTCATAGGCAAAGGCCGTGCGCGTGCGGACATTGAAGATTGGTTGGAACGCCATGGTGAAATCAAATCCCAATGCCGAATGGTCGCGACACTCGGCGCAACCAAGGGATTTGAATGTTTGAGGAGAAGAGGATGCGGTCATATCAGTGTTCCGTCGCGGCAGCGGGTGTCCCTGTGTTGCAGAAACTACAGGCAATCTCCCTTGAATCGGCACGGGTCGCGCTTTCTGGAGTGCGGTCGGGCCCGCGTTACGCAATTAACAACGTTTAACTCGCCCCTGCGCGCGGCCTCACCAAGAATGGCGCTCTGTCCAGGCCTTGGTTCACACGGAAAAGACGCATGTCGCCCGCATCCACAAACATGATTGTACCCGGGCCAGCACCGGTCGCCCTGAAGCCGATCTGGCTGCTGGCTTTGCTGGCGGGAAGCGCACCCGCGCTGGCAGGACAAACCGCCGAGGGTTTCCTGCAAGGGGCGACATTTGAGGTGCTGAGCCGCAACTTCTACCTCAACAATGACTACCGGTCCCCGACCCCGGCGGGCAAGAGCTACAAGGCGGAATGGGCCCAGGGCTTCATCGCCACGTTCGAGTCCGGCTTCACGCCCGGCATCGTCGGTGCAGGCATCGACGCCCATGGGTTCGTCGGTTTGAAACTGGACGGCGGCAAGGGCCACTCGGGGACGGGACTGCTGCCGCTGGACGAAGACGGGCGCAGTGAGGACGAATACTCCAGCGCCGGCGCTGCGCTGAAATTCAACACCTCGCGAACCACCTTGGCGCTGGGCGAAATGACCGTCGCGACACCGGTATTCGATACGGCTGACAAGCGCCTGCAACCGGAATACGCCAGCGGCGTGTTGTTGTCGAGCCAGGAAATCGATGAGGTCGATTTGCAGGCGGGTCATTTCAACGCCTTCAAGAATCAGGATGCCTCCACCGCCAAAGGCGATTTCTCCGGTTATGGGGCAAGTACCCGCCACGGCAGTATCGACTTCATCGGTGCCGACCTGTTCAGCGGCCGCACGGTGGGCGGCGCGCTCTATGCTTCCGAGCTGAGCGACACCTGGCGCCAGTACTACGCCAATGTGCATTCGACGCTGGGCCAGCTGTTCCTCGACGGTAACGTCTACTACACCCGCGACCATGGCCAGGCCAGCGCAGGCGCCATCGACAACACGGCTTTCAGCCTGTCCGGCAAATATCGACATGAAGCCCAGGCATTCACCTTGGCGTACCAGAAAATCAACGGCGACACGCCTTTCGATTTCGTCGGTGGCGACTCCATTTACCTCGCCAACTCGATCAAATACGCCGACTTCAATGGCCCGGGCGAGCGCTCCTGGCAAGCTCGCTATGACCTAGACCTGGGCACCTTGGGCATCCCCGGCTTGAGTTTCATGGCCCGCTATGTAACCGGCAACGGGATAGATGGCAGCCATGCGCCACGGGGCGGCGCCTACAACCCGTTCGACAGCGACACCGGAACCTACAGCCCGCAGCAGGGGGACGGAGGCCGTCATTGGGAGCGCGACCTGGACCTGCATTACGTCGTGCAATCAGGGCCGGCCAAGGACCTGTCGCTGCAACTGTCCCACGTCACCCACCGCGCCAACAGCGCCCAGGCCGGCGATGACATCGACAGGCTGTACGTCGTTATCCAGTACCCGCTGAAGCTCGGGCCGTTCTGAAAAGACGCATCATCAAACCTTCACGCTGCTGACGGCATGATAGTTGGCATCGAGCCCAGCGAGGAAGCGCCATGCCGTCATCAAGACTAGCGACGAACGTCTCTCACCGACCAAGGCTTGCGGATCTCAAACCGCTTGTCCAATCCTTGCGGGCAACTCCCGCTGCCCTGCGCAGACAGGCGGAACCCAGGATCACTCCGGCAACACAGCTGGAAAATCGAGAGGGTTATCGCAGCGACTTCCTTGGCGATTTCATCGTGCCCTGGCCGTCCCTGGATTCAGCCCAGGCAGAGGACGTCCACCCGACGGGCGCAGCCATGAACCGTCTGGATTACACCCATTTCTCCATCACCCTGTCTCGGAGTCGACGGTTGGCGCTCGTGGCGGGTGTCAATATCGATGGCGCCAGCAGTGTCGAAGTCGATCGCGGGCGCGATGCCTGGGCCTATGACGGGCGACTGCCCAGCGATGCGCAGCTCGGCGAAGAGCTCTATGCCGACAACCTGCTCGATCGCGGCCATCTGGTGAGGCGCCAGGACCCCAACTGGGGCCAGGAGGCGCACACGGCCAACACCGACACCTTCCACTTCACCAACTGCTCGCCACAGATGGCCGCCTTCAACCAGAAAACCTGGCTGGAGCTCGAGGACTATATCCTCGACAACACTCGCCGCTGGAAAGCCCGGGCGACGGTATTCACCGGGCCGTTGCTGCGCGAAGATGATCCGACCTACCGGGGCGTGCAGATCCCCACCGCGTTCTGGAAAGTCGTGGCATTCCTGGGCGACGACGGCAAGCCCTCGGCCAGCGCCTACATGATTGACCAACGCCGGGAACTGGGAAAACTGGAGCTCCTGTTCGGAGCGCTAAAGACCTACCGACACAGCGTTGATCAGATCGAAACGCTGACGGGTGTTCGTTTTGGTGATCTGGCCAACTACGACGGTTTCTCGAACGAGGAACGCTTGACCGGAACACGGATTGAAGCGGCCATCCGCGGGCCCGAAGATATCCTTCTGTAAAACGGACCGGCCGGCGCCCGGTACAACGGACGCCGGTCGGGCTATCAGCGCTCCTGACCAGGAAAATCAGCTCCACGCGCCGTGGCCTCCCACGCGCGAAACTCTTCCTGCATGGCGGACAGCTTGGCCATCGCCACTTCGAATGCGCGATTGCCCAACAGCAACCGCTGAGGCGGCTGCTCGGCATTGACCGCGGTATAGATCGCCGCGGCCGCACGCGCCGGGTCGCCTTCCTGCCTGCCGACCGAGACGTGATAAGCGCGGCGTGCGACGCCTGCGGTGGCGTCGTAGTCGTCGATCGACTCGCTTACCTCGGCTGCCGAGCCGGCCCACTCGGTGCGAAACGCGCTGGGTTGCACGGTCATGACCCGGATGCCGAGCGGTTCGACTTCGGCCCGCAAGGCATCGCTGAGCCCTTCCACAGCAAACTTGCTCGCGCAGTAATAACCCACCGCAGGAAAGCCGGCGAGCCCGCCGATGGACGTCAGGTTGACGATCATCCCCTGCCGCCGCCGGCGCATGCCAGGCAGCACCGCGTGGATCATGTTCGCGGTACCGACCAGGTTGACCTCCAGGAGCCGACGCGCTGCCTGCGGATCGGTCTCCTCGACGGCGGCGAAGTAACCGATACCGGCGTTGTTGATCAACACGTCGACCTTACCAAAGACTCGCTCGGTGGCGGCCACTGCGTCGCGGGCCTGCTGTGGGTCAGTGACATCGAGCGGCAGCACCAGAGCTTCGCCGAGGCGGCCCAGGTCCTGCACTTGCTCGACTTTGCGGGCGGTGACGACCACGCGCTCACCCTGCTTGAGCAGATGCTCGGCAATGTATCGACCAAAACCAGTGGAACAGCCGGTGACCAGCCAGGTTTTACGATTGCTCATGACGGTTCTCCTCTGTTGGCTCAGCCGGCGGTGACTGTCATGCCGCCATCAGCCATGACCACCGAGCCGACCATGAAGCTGGCACGGTCCGAGGCCAGGAAGGCGACCACCTCGGCGATTTCTTCAGGTTGCGCGGCCCGGCCGATGGGGGCGGCTTCGCCGTGCTGGGCGAGAAAGTGCGGGCCGTCCTCGACCACGTCATTGAGGATATTGGTGACCACATCGCCAACGCCGACCGCATTGACTCGGATGCCATGCTCGATGGCTTCCAGCGCCAGCGTGCGGGTCAACTGCGCCAGGGCGCCCTTGGACGCGGTGTAGGCGGCGATGGTCGGGAAAGCGAAATAGGATGCATAGGAGGCGATGTTGACGATGGCCCCGGACTTGTTGGGCATCATTGCCTTGACCGCTTCGCGTGAGTGCAGGAACGCCGCGGTGGCGTTGACGGCCTGGATGCGTTCCCAATCCTGGCGCGTCATGTCGACCACCAGTTTGTTGATGATGATGCCGGCGTTATTGACCAGGATATCCAACCGGCCGAACTGCTCGACCGCCAGGCCCACCGCGCGCTCGGCGGCGCCGTCCTCGGTAATGTCAGCCACCAGTGGCACCAGTCCCGGGCGGGCCAGCTCGTTGACGGCGGGGTTGATGTCCTCGGCGATCACCTTGGCGCCACGGGCGTGTAGCAACAGGGAAATGGCCTTGCCGATACCGCTGGCGGCGCCAGTGACCAGGGCGACCTTGCCTTCGACTTCGTGGGGAATGTTGTGTTTGATATCGCTCATGGTAGCTCTCCTCGTTGACCGACCGACGAGACATTCGCCGGTGCGCTGTCGTGATTGACGGTTTCACTGTCGCGCAACGAGGGTTACCGGGCTTTGGTGATGTTGCGGGGACTGTCGGGGTTTTGCGCAAACCTGCAAAACCGGCGGGATTACCCGGGACGGCAGCGCGTCCCGGGCATCGGGTTCATGGCTTGCGAGTCACCCGCCACACGGTGTTCGCCAGGTCATCGGCGATGATCAACGCACCGCGCGGATCAACGGTCACACCCACGGGCCGCCCACGGGTCTTGCCATCGTCGCCGCGGAAACCCGTGGCGAAGTCCACAGGCTCACCAGCGGGACGACCGTTGCGAAACGGCACGAAAATGACCTTGTAGCCCACCGGCTGGTCGCGGTTCCAACTGCCGTGCTCACCCACGAAGGCGCCTTCGGCAAATTGCTCGCCCATGGCCGGGATGGAGAAATCGACACCGAGTGCCGCGACGTGGGACCCGAGGCTGTAGTCGGGTTTGACCGCAGCGGCGACTTTTTGCGGATCCTGCGGTTGTGCGCGCGGATCGACGTTCTGCCCCCAATAGCTATAGGGCCAGCCATAAAACGCGCCTTCGCGCACCGATGTCAGGTAATCCGGCACCAGGTCGGGACCCAACTCGTCACGCTCGTTGACCACCGCCCACAACTGTCCGGAGCCAGGCTCGACCTTCAGCGCCGTCGGGTTGCGCAGACCGGTCGCGTAGGGTTTGTGGGCGCCTGTCTCGGCGTCGATCTGCCAGACCATGGCCCGGTCGATTTCGACTTCCATGCCGCGTTCGGTGACGTTGCTGTTCGAACCGATGCCAACGTACAGCGAGCGTCCGTCGGGACTGATGGCCAGCGCCTTGGTCCAGTGGTGGTTGATCTCGGACGGCAGGTCGGTGACCTTGGTGGGCGCTCCACTGGCCTTGGTCTGGCCTTCCTGATAATCGAAGCGCACCAGTGCATCCTGGTTGGCGACGTACAGCTTGCCGTCGGCAAACGCCAGGCCATAGGGTGCGTTGAGGTTTTCGGCGAAGACCGTCTTGAGCTCGTAGGTGCCGTCGCCATCAGCGTCGCGCAACAGCGTCAGGCGATTGCCGCCCTTGACCTGGGTGTTGCCCTTGGCCTTGATGACACTGGCAATCACATCCTTGGGCTTGAGCTTCGCGGCGTTTCCGCCACGGCCTTCGGCCACCAGGATATCGCCGTTGGGCAGTACCAGGGTCTGGCGCGGAATCTTCAGGTCGGTGGCGATAGCGGTGATGTCGTAGCCTTGCGGCACCGTCGGTTTCTGCTCGCCCCAGGGCACCGGCTCGGCGATTTTCATGCTGGGCAACAACCCGCGCTGGGGCTCCGGCAATTTGGGGTCCGGACCGCGTGCCTGAGTGGCGTCCCCTTCTCCTCCGCAGGCGCTCAGCAACAACGCCATGCTCAAGGCTGTCAATGCGATGCGCGGTTTCATTGCTCACCTCCGGAACGCAGATTGGTCAGCCCGACCCACGCCGCAGCGCAGGCCAACACGGTTACGACGACCGACAGAACCAGGCCCTGGGGCATGATGGCCCAGGCGTCCTTGGCATGTTCGAAGGCATTGATCAGCCCGAGTACCCAGGTCACCAGCAATAGCAGGAAATACACCACCGGACGCCCGCCCTTGCGCTCCGCACGGATCAGATTGACCAGCGCAAACAGCAATGCCAACCCACAGAACAGCAGTCCGCCGGCAATCAGCCAGGAGGCGAAATTGCTCCATTGGATCTGGTAGGTCTTGTAGTACGCGATGTCATTGAGCAGCGCCCCGAGAAACAACGGAACGGTGCCGGCGAGCAGGACCGCGTGAAGCGGACCTGGCGTGCTTCGGTAGAGGGGATGGGTGGTAACGGTCATGACAGCTCCTTATCGTTCAGCGTCCCGTGGCGGTTTCCGTGAGATCCGGGCCGGCGGGGTCGCGTTGATTAACGCCTAGGGAAATGATCGTGCCGCCAAAGCGATAGTTCCGATTTTTCGCTTGGGGTAAGGCGGCAGTTCCCAGCGTTTTTAATGACAAGGAGTACGGGGTATGCCGATACAAACCGTGGCGAGGGAGCTTGCTCCCGCTGGGCTGCGTAGCGGCCCCAAGCCCTATCACCAAGGTGTGTCAGGCTGATCCCGACCAGCCTTTTTGGGATTGCTGCGCAATCCAGCGGGAGCAAGCTCCCTCGCCACGAAGGGCAGTGCTGGGTGTCAGCTTCAAAGGCTTGAGGTCATGGTTTTCTGTGGCGAGGGGATTTATCCCCGCTGGGCTGCGTAGCGGCCCCAAGCCTAATCACCAAGGTGTGCCAGGCTGATCACGACCAGCCTTTTTGGATTGCTGCGCAATCCAGCGGGAGCAAGCTCCCTCGCCACGGGGGAATGGGGTTTCGGGGGGGGTCGTGTTAAACCCGCACCATCAGGGCCTCGTCCGCATCCGCCGCGCCATGCAGCAACTCGATCAGCCAATCGATGAACACCCTCACCCTCGGCGACAGCTGTCGATGAGGCGGGTAGACCACTGAAATCGGCCATGACGGCACCGGATGACCGCTCAATACCTCGACCAACCGCCCCTCGGCGAGTTGCCGTTGCACGTGGTAACGCGGCGCCTGGATCAGGCCGAATCCCGCCTCGCAAGCCGTCACGTAGCCGTCGGCGTTGTTGACGGTCAGCTCGGATGACATTTGCAGCTCTCGGACCTGCCCTGCCACTTCGAATTCGAACGGGAAATAGCGACCGTTACCGGACGCGAAACCGATGGCGCGGTGCTCTGCCAGGTCCTCCAGCGCCACAGGCGTACCTGAACGGGCCAGGTAGCCAGGGCTGGCGCAAGTCACTTGGCACAACCGCACGATCGGTCTCGCAACCAGCGCCTGGTCGCTGATGACGCCGGCCCGGATGGCGCAATCCACCCCTTCACGCTGCAGATGAACCAACCGGTCATGAAACCCCAGGTCCAGTTTCAATTGCGGATAGCGCCGATAGAAGTCCGCCAGGTTCGGCACGATCCATGTGCAGCCGAAGGCGATGGGCATGTCAACGCGCAGGGTGCCGCGAGGTTGGCTGCGTTGCGCGGACAGCGAGGTTTCCAGGTCATCCAGTTCATCGAGCAACTGGCCGCAGCGCTGGTAGTAGGCTTCGCCATCCAGGGTTGCGCGCACCTGCCGCGTGGTGCGCTGTAGCAGTTGCACCCCCAGATGCCCCTCCAGTTGCTGGATCAACAGGCTGACGGTAGCCCGGGGCAAACCCAGATCGTCGGCCGCCTTGCCGAAACCGCCCAGTTCGACGATGCGCCGGAACACCTGCATAGCCTGTAATCGATCCATGGTTCTACTCACTATTCAGAAATCACGAATAGTTAAACCAAAAACAGCGGCTTTATCCAGAAAACCGTTTTACGGAGACTGATCGCGTCACTTCAACCCAAAGGAACAACGTCATGATCACTCGTCAACTTGGCCATCAAGGTCCACACGTCAGCGCCATCGGTCTGGGCTGCATGGGCATGTCGGATTTCTACACCACGGGCACCGACGAGCGCGAATCCATCGCCACGCTCCACCGCGCCGTCGAGCTGGGCGTGACCCTGTTCGACACGGCCGACATGTACGGCCCGCACACCAACGAAGAACTGCTCGGACGCGCCTTGCGCGGCAAGCGTGAAGGTATCTATCTGGCGAGCAAGTTCGGCCTGGTGCGCAGCGATGATCCGCATGCCCGGGGCGTCAATGGTCACCCCGAATACGTCCGGCAGTCGATCGATGGCAGCCTCAAGCGCCTGGGTACCGATTACCTCGACCTCTACTATCAGCATCGCATAGACCCACAGGTACCCGTCGAAGAAACCATCGGCGCCATGGCCGAGCTGGTCAAGGCCGGCAAGGTCCGTCACATCGGGATTTCGGAGGCCAGCGCCGAGACCATCCAGCGGGCCCATGCCGTGCATCCGTTGGCAGCGGTGCAAAGCGAATACTCGCTGTGGTCCAGGGAGCCGGAACACAACGGCGTGCTCGACACGTGCCGGCGCCTGGGCATCGCCTTTGTCGCCTACAGCCCCTTGGGCCGCGGCTTCCTGACGGGCGAGTTGAAGACCCCGGACGATTTTGCCGAAGACGACTACCGCCGCTTCAACCCGCGTTTCCTGGCCGACAATTTCCAGCGCAACCTGGCCTTGGTCGAACGGGTCAAGGCGATGGCTGAGCAGAAGCAGATCAGCGCCTCGCAACTGGCCTTGGGCTGGGTCCTGGCCCAGGGCAGCAATGTGATCCCGATCCCGGGCACCAAGCAGCGCAAGTACTTGGAAACCAACGTCGCTGCCGCCAGCGTGTTCCTGAGCGCCGAGGAGCTGGCTCAGCTGGATGCGATTTTCGCCGCCCGAGGCGCGGTGGCCGGCGAACGCTACAGCGCCGAGGTGATGACCTTGCTCGACGGCTGATCAGGCCGGGCTTTTTACCAGCAACGGCACCGGGGACATTCGTCCCCCGTGCCACCCCGGCACGTTTTCGATCCGATTCTTGACCAGCGGCGCCAAATCCCGCTGCGATATTCTGGCTTACTGCAAATCCTCTGCTATAGCTTAACCCCTTCACTTCATGCATGTGAGGCAAGGGAATGTCAGTCGCCAAGAAGATGAGTGTGAGCCAGCTGACCATGCTGACCGCCGTCAACATGCTGGGGTCCGGCATCATATTGCTGCCGACCAAACTCGCCGAAGTCGGCGGCATCTCCATCCTGTCCTGGCTGATCACCGCCACGGGCTCGCTGGCATTGGCCTACGCGTTCGCCCGCTGCGGCATGCTCAGCCGCAAGACCGGCGGCATGGGCGGTTACGCCGAATATACCTTTGGCAAATCCGGCAACTACATCACCAACTACACCTACGGCCTTTCGCTGTTGATTGCCAACGTGGCGATCAGCATTACCGCGGTCGGTTATATCCAGACGTTGTTCGATATCAAGCTGGATTCCCTGCAAGTCGGCCTGGCGACCATCGCTTTGTTGTGGCTGACCACCTTCGCCAATTTCGGCGGCGCAGGCATCACCGGCAAGATCGGCGCCGTGACGGTGTGGGGAGTCATTGCCCCGGTGGTGCTGGTTTCCACCGTCGGTTGGTTCTGGTTCGACAGCAGCGTCTATGCCGCCGGCTGGAACCCTCACGACAAGACCTGGTACGAAGCGGCAGGCGCTTCGGTGGCGATCACTCTCTGGGCATTTCTCGGGCTCGAATCGGCCTGCGCCAACGGTGACGCGGTGGAGAATCCCGAGAAAAACGTGCCGATTGCGGTCCTCGGCGGGACCCTTGGTGCCGCGGTGATTTACATTGTTTCGACCAACGTCATCGCCGGTATCGTCGACAACGCCGAGCTGGTCTCCTCCACCGCGCCGTTCGGCCTGGTGTTCGCCAAGATGTTCACGCCGCTGGTGGGTGACATCGTCATGGGCCTGATGGTGCTGGCCTGCATCGGCTCGTTGCTTGGCTGGCAATTCACCGTGGCACAGGTCTTCAAGAGTTCGGCGGATACCGGCTATTTCCTGCCGATCTTCGCCAAGGCCAACAAACATGGTGTGCCGATCATCAGCATGCTGATCCTGCTGGCGATGCAGACAACCATGGCGCTGCTGACCATCAGCCCGGACCTGGCCAAGCAGTTCGATACGCTGGTGAATCTCGCCGTGGTGACCAACCTGGTGCCCTACATTCTCTCCATGGCGACACTGGTGACCCTGCAAAAGGTTTCGAATGTCCCGGCGAACAAAGCCCTGGTCACCAATATCGTCGCGGGCGTCGCGGCGGCTTACAGCTACCTCGCGCTCTACAGCTCAGGCGAACAGGCGCTGATGCTCGGCGGCGTGGCGGTCATCGTCGGCTACACGCTGTTCGGTTACGTCAACACCCGCCTGATCCGCCTGGAGGCCATGAACAACAGCGTACCGACCCAGACCGTCGCGGCGCAGCACATCGTTGGCGAGCCCATCCCCGTCAACCACCTGAAGGCAGCTAACCTGGAGCCCTTGCCATGACGGAACATCGAAATCTGTTGGGGATGCTGGCCTTGCTGGTCTCCAATGCGCCCGACAAACGCAGCGTATTCGGTCGTGCCCTGATCCAGCTGATCAGCGACGTGGAGGACCGCGCCGTGAGCGTGCTGACCTCCGAAACCCTGAGTGATGCCAAGTCGATCCTGAGTTCCGACCCGGCCATCCAGTGCGTGTTGCTCAGTTGGGAAATCGACACCAGCGACGACCACCGCGAATGCATCGACCTGCTCACCGCGCTACGCGAGCGCAACACCCGCGTGCCGGTGTTCCTGATCAGCGATCGCAGCACGGCGTCGAACGTGCCGTTGATCGTCATGCAACATGCCGATGACTTCATCTGGTTGCCTGAAGACACCAGCCGTTTCCTCAGCGGGCGGATACTGGCGGCTATCGAGCGCTATCGCCAGGCGGTGCTGCCGCCGATGTTCGGCGCGCTGCTGAAGTTTGCCCGCAGCTACGAATATTCCTGGCACACACCGGGCCATGCGGGCGGCACGGCCTTCTTGAAAAGCACCGCCGGCCGGGCATTCTATGAATTTTTCGGGGAGAACCTGCTGCGTTCGGACCTGTCGATTTCCGTCGGCGAGCTGGGTTCCTTGCTCGACCACAGCGGCCCCATCGGACAGGGCGAGCGTTATGCCGCCAAAGTGTTCGGCGCGCACCGCACCTATTACGTCACCAACGGCTCATCGATGTCCAACCGCGTCATCCTGATGGCCAGTGTGACCCGCGACCAGATCGCATTGTGCGACCGCAACTGCCACAAATCCGCCGAGCATGCGATGACCCTCTCCGGGGCCATTCCGACCTACCTGGTGCCGACCCGCAACCGCTTCGGCATCATCGGCCCGATCCTGCCGCGGACCCTCAGCGCCGAGGGGGTGAAGGCCGCCATCGCAAGCAATCCGCTGGTCAAGAGTCACATCGACCCGACGCCGGTACATGCGATCATCACCAACTCCACCTATGACGGCCTGACCTACAATGTCACTCGCGTCGAGGAGTTGTTGGGGCAAAGCGTCGACCGCCTGCATTTCGACGAAGCCTGGTATGGCTACGCGCGTTTTAATCCGCTGTACAAGGATCGCTTTGCGATGCATGGCAGCCCGGACGATCACGACCCGTCGAAACCGACCGTGTTCGCCACCCAGTCCACGCATAAGCTGTTGGCGGCGCTGTCCCAGGCCTCGATGATCCATGTGCGCAATGGCCGCAATCCGATCCCCCATGGGCGCTTCAACGAGTCGTACATGATGCACGCCTCGACTTCGCCGAATTACGCAATCATGGCCTCCTGCGACGTCAGCTCGGCGATGATGGAGGCGCCCAGCGGGCAGATCCTCACCAGCGAGGCGATCGAGGAGGCCATCGCTTTCCGTCAGGTCATCTCGCATATGCAGAACGAGATGCGCAGCCATGACGACTGGTTCTTTTCCTGCTGGCAGCCGCCGTCGGTGCAGGTCGACGGGGCATCGATCGCGTTCCACGAAGCCGACCCGGCCAGGCTCAAGGTCGATCCAGGCTGCTGGGTCCTGCACCCCAATGAGGTCTGGCACGGCTTCGGTGACATTGAAGACGGCTACTGCATGCTCGACCCGATCAAGGTCTCGATTCTCAGCCCCGGCATGGGCGACGACGGCAACCTGCTGGACTTCGGTATTCCGGCATGCGTACTGAGTGCCTACCTGGGCACGCAAGGCATCGTGGTGGAAAAAACCACTGATTTCACCATCCTGTTCCTCTTTTCCATCGGCATCACCAAGGGCAAGTGGGGCACGCTGGTCAACGCGCTGCTCGACTTCAAGCGCGACTACGACGCCAACCTGGAACTGGAACTCTGCCTCCCCGACCTGTTGAGCGCCAACCAGCAACGTTATTCCGGCATGGGGCTCAAGGACCTCGCCGAGGAAATTTTCGCCGCCATGAAACAAACCAGGACCACTGCCGCCATGGCCCAGGCGTTCGGCACACTGCCTGAGGCGCACTTCAGCCCGGTGGAGGCGTACGAGAAACTGGTCAAGAACGAGATCGAGCAAGTCACCCTCGAAGAAGCGGCCGGACGCATCGCCGCGACGGGTATCGTGCCGTACCCACCAGGGATTCCCTTGCTGATGCCGGGAGAAAACGCAGGGCCTTCGGAAGGACCGGTGCTGACCTACCTCAAGGCGCTGGAAAGCTTTGACCGATCGTTCCCCGGGTTCACCCATGACACCCATGGAATTGAAAGCGAAGCGGGCACTTATCGATTACTGGTGCTGAAACAGTAGCTCAAGCCGGGATGAGTCCGGCTTCCTGGTAGCTGAGGATCAGTTCGTCGAACAGGTTGATGTCGAGCCGCGTCCGGGCGATCAACTGGGCACCCGCGACAGCGGTGTAAATGGCCAGGGCGCGGCGTTCACACTTTTCCACGCTACCCGTGCCGGCGGCTGCCAGCACCTCGGCCAGCCACGCCACGTTGGCGTCGGCGAAGGCCTTGACCTCGCGCTTCACCGGCTCAGGCAAGTCTTCGTGTTCGGCCGCCATGAAGCTGGACAGGCAGAGTCTATTGCCGTCTTCCAGTGACTTGCGAAAGATCGAGGGGTACAGCCGCAAGCAATCATGGGGGTCGGGGTTCTCCTCACGGATCGTCTTCAGAACGGCGGCCGCGTCCTGCCAGTAGCGTTCAGCTACCGCCGCGCCCAGATCGGCCTTGCTGGGGAAGTGGTAGTAGATACTCGCGTTCTTGATCCCCACCGCTTCGGCGATGCTTCGAAAATTGATTCCGCTGTAGCCATGGGTCTGCGCAGCGCTTTTAGCGGCTGCCAGGATGGCTTCCCGAGCGTTTTCGCTCACGTCCCGTTCCTCATTCTGAATGGCTGAAACCGGGCTGATTGTACCCGCAGTCAGTTTACCTGCCAAGTGACAGGTAGGGATTGACAGCCCGAGAATTGTCGCCCAATCTTTTACCTACCAATTGACAGGCAGGTAACTTGATCATGACTCTCACCCATTCCCACCACGACGTTTCCGAACTCCCAATGATGAAAATCCATGACTGGTTTGACGGGCCCTATCCGGCGCGAGTACGCATCGCCCTGGCAGAGAAAGGTCTACTCTCGAAAACCGAATTCGTCTCGGTCAATCTATGGACAGGCGAACACAAGAAGCCGGCGTTCCTCGCGATCAATTATTCGGGAACGCTGCCGGTATTGGAGCTGGAAGACGGCACGCTCATTGCCGAATGCACGGCAATCACGCAGTACCTGGACGCCTTGGTTGGTTCCCCTGCCCTGACCGGTGAAACGCCTTTGGAGAAAGGCCTGATTCAGATGATGACCAAGCGCGCCGAAATAGAATTCCTCGATGCGGTCAGCGTGTACTTCCACCATGCGACCCCGGGTCTAGGGCCGGAAGTCGAGTTGTACCAGAACGCTGAGTGGGGCATGCGCATGCGCGACAAGGCGGTCAGGGGCATGCGTTATTTCAATGACCTGCTGAGCCAACGCCCGTTTGTTGCAGGCGAGCGTTTTTCGATGGCAGACATCGCGGTACTGGGCGGCATGATCTTCGCCTCGCTGGTCAAGTTGCCAGTGCCCGAGGAATGCCAGGCGTTGCTGGCATGGCATTCGAAGATGCAGGCAAGACCCAGCGTCCAGCAGTGGCGAGCGATGGTCGAGCGCGGTGCAGCGCAACGTTGAGGTAAAGGCGCATCCGCCATTCGATGTAACGGCGGCGGATGCGCCTTGTCAGCCAGCCGCGGAACAGCTCGAGCGGCTCACGCCAACAATTCGCTGATCCAGCGAATCTGCCGCGCGATCTCCTGCACCTTTTCCTGCGCCACGCCCTGCTGCGCCCGGGTGAGGTTAGCCAGGTTTTTTTGTTTGAAGCGCAGCATGCGCTGCCACTTGTCCAGGAATACCGGGCTGCGAGCCTGCATCTGCAGCGGGCCGAAGTACAGTTCCTCGGCGCTGTACGTCACCGGCCCATCGCGCTCGGCGACGATGATTTCGTAGTAGAAGCGGTTCTCCCGCAGCATTTCCTCATGAAGGATGCGGTAGTCGTGGGCCATCAACCATTGGCGCAATGGCTGCTCGCCGCCGTTGGGCTGCAGGATCAGCCGTTCCCGACCGCTCAGGCGGGACTTGCCGGCCTCGAGAATGTCGCGAATCGTCTCGCCCCCCATGCCGCACAGGCTGATCGCCGTTATACCGTCGCCGGGTTCGATCGCCCCCAGGCCGCTGGCCAGGCGCACGGCAATCGTTTGTTCAAGACCGCTTTCGCGCACCGTGCGTTCGGCCGAGCGGAACGGCGTCAACGCCACCTCCCCGGCCACCGCTGCGCTGATCACACCACGACGTAGCAATGCCACCGGCAGGTAGCCGTGATCGGAGCCGATATCGGCAAGCCGGGCACCCGCCGGCACATGCGCTGCCACGCGCTCCAGGCGCATGGATAATGTCTGTTCGTTCAAACTTCCAATCCTATTCTCGCCGGGCAGCCCCGGCGTCTGTAGCCATGGTCAGGCGCGACACTGTACCAGCGACGGAGGCAGTCAGGCTTGTGAACCCTCGCGCAGCCGGCCCGGCACGGCACGCAACTGAGGGATCGTTCTCATAACGGAGCCGCAGCCGTCGTCAGCCACGTGTTTGGGTCTATGCTTGTCTTGGGTTCGCTCAGGAACGGCGAACCGCCTATCAGGAGAACATGTGAAGCATTCGATGCCTGCCGCAGCGCTGCTCTGTCTATTGCTCGGTTCAGGGGCCGCGGCTGAGCCATATCAGGTCGTGACCGAGGAATGGGCACCCTACAACTACGTCGAAAACAGTCAGCTCACCGGTATGACCACGGAAATCGTCCGAGCCATCATGGCCCAGACCGGGGACGACTTCGAAGTCGTGCTGCAGCCCAGCATGCGGGCCACGCAAATATTGCGGACCCGGCCCAAGACCATCATGTACTCGCTGTTCCGCACGCCGGAGCGCGAGCCGTTGTACAAGTGGGTCGGGCCGATCGTCGAAGAATCCATCCACGCCTATCAATTGGCTGACGCGCCGCCGATCACTTCGCTGGAACAACTGCTGCGCGCCCCGCAAATCACCACCCGCCATGCCGGCCTGGTGCCCCAGATGCTGAAATCGCTGGGCTTCAACAACCTGGACAAGAGCGCCACCGAGAGCAAGCTGCTCTACCGCATGTTGCTGGCCGGGCGGACGAATATCATCGTCGGCGATACCGATGCGGGAGTGGCGTATTACAGCCGCCAGTTGAAAATACCCGCCGGAACATTGCGCAGGATTCCCATCGAACTCTACCGCTCCTCGCTGTACATCGCCTTCAGCGTCGACAGCGACGAGCAGGTGATAGCCAAGTGGGCCAGCGCGCTTGAGCAACTGCGCCGGTCCGGTGAACTGGCACGCATCCAGCAACGCTACGAGCAACCTGCCGAACGCTGAAGCACATCGGCTTCACGACTCGCCGGCAACCCGCCTGACCCGATGACAATCCCACGGTTCGAGTTTCCGGCCGCTCCACGAGCGAACCTCGATAGGCATCAGCGGCTGCCCTGACTCGTTGTCTACCAACAGCGACCTTGTCTCCTGCGGGGTGAACAGGAACCTTTCGCCCCACTGCCTCAAACTGACGACCAGCGCAAAAGTCGCCTGGCCTTTTTCCGTCAGGACGTACTCCTTGTAGGCGCTCCCATCCGAGGCGGGCCGCACCTCGAACACGCCGACTTCGACCAGGGCCTTGAGTCGCGACGCCAGGATGTTCTTGGCCACCCCCAGGTTCTTCTGAAACTCGCTGAAGCGGCGAAGCCCATCGAAGGCGTCGCGGATGATCATCAGCGACCAGCGATCGCCGATGACTTCCAGCGTGCGTGCCACGGGGCATTCGCGGTTATGCGACACATCGTTCTCAACCATCTTGTTTACCTTCGGACGGGGCTGCGGTACGCCGTTTACTCGTCGGTCAGTCTCGCCCATGTGGTTGCAATTTAAAACCCAATCCCGCATATATCGCAAACAGGTTTTTAATTGAAACCAGAATAACCCACGGAGAGGAACATGAGCGCATTTACCCCCCTGGAACGAGGCTTGTCCAAAACGCTGACGTTATTGTTTTCGGTGACTTGCGCACTGGCCGTTGCCAATGTCTATTTTGCCCAGCCATTACTCGCCTCCATCGCACAAAGCCTCGGCGTGACGTCCGGATCGATCGGCATCGTGGTGACGGCCACTCAGGCTGGATACGCGCTGGGGTTGCTGTTCATCGTGCCGTTGGGCGACAAGGTCGACAGCCGGCGGCTGATCCTCACGCTCGTGACGTTATCGGTGCTGGCGCTGGCGGCCGTCGGTGCCTCCCGGCACTGGCTGGTCCTGTTGGCAGCCATGAGCCTGACGGGCTTGATGGCGGTGGTCGTGCAGGTACTGGTCGCCTACGCCGCGCTGCTGTCTCCACCGGCCCAACGCGGGCAGGCCGTGGGAGCCCTGACCAGCGCGATTGTGCTGGGCATTCTCATGGCTCGGTTCACTTCAGGGCTGATCGCCGACCTGGCGGGCTGGCGTGCGGTTTATTTCGTTTCGTCAGGACTGATGCTGACGATCGCGGCAGTGTTATGGAAAATAGCTCCACCCGCCAAACCGCTACGTAACCAGCATACCTACCCAGCGCTCATTCGATCGCTGTTCGAACTGTTCCTGACTGAACCGGTCCTGCGCAACAGAGGCCTGTTCGCCCTGCTGATCTTCGCGGCTTTTTCCGTGCTGTGGACCGCCATGGTATTGCCCCTCAGTGCCGCGCCGCTGTCGCTTTCACACAGCGCTATCGGCCTGTTCGGCCTGGCCGGCGTTGCCGGGGCGCTCGCCGCCAGGAGGGCCGGTCGTTGGGCTGACCGAGGCTGGGGGCAACGGGTGACCGGCCTTTCCCTGGGCCTGCTGGCGCTATCCTGGCTGCCCATCGCCTTTGCCGAGTCGTCGTTGATCGCGCTGGTCGTGGGGGTGATCCTGCTCGATTTCGCCGTGCAGGCGGTGCATGTGACCAACCAGAGTTTTCTTTTCGCCGCGCGACCCGACGCCCAAAGCCGCATGGTTGGCGCGTACATGTGTTGCTACTCGGTCGGCAGCGCGCTGGGGGCGGCAGCTGCCACTCAGGTGTATGCGCTCTGGGGCTGGCAGGCGGTGAGTTTACTGGGCGCCTCGATCAGCCTCGCGGCGCTGGTTGCATGGTTTTTCTCAGCGCGGAGTTAGCCTTTTCAACCCCTGGCAAAAACTATCGATAACGGCGTTTTCGCCAATATATTGGCGACAGAAACGGCAGTTTTAAAAACATTCGAAAAAGCGACAATATTCCGACAAATGGCACTGACGTGCCATTGCTGAAGGTTCGATGAAGCGCTCATCATCCGCCTCATCGGCCCTGCCTGTTCAACTGAACAGGGGCAGGCGCAGAGGTAGTCAATCGCATCGCCCAGCGGAGCAATACAAGGATGATGACCGTATATTTTGTCGTTATGACGATTTGCAGTGGCTTCGAGGGCTGCGTTGAAGAACGCAGACCGGGGCCGACCTACGCTTCAAGGCAGATCTGCCTGGAGACGACCCGGGAGATGACGCCGCGCAAGGGCGTGAAGTTCAAGTGCCGCAGCGAGCGTTCCAACGTGATTTTCACCGAGGCGCCGCATCCGGAAAGTTACGAGAGTCTCGTCTCGACCAAAGTCCAGGGACAGCCTTGACCTCGAACCTGTTCCCGCGTCAATCGGGTTTTCCCTGGCCCAGCCGTTTGACGCTTGTTTCAGCAGGCGCCCTGCCCCAGCAACCATTCACTGAACGCCCGTACCGCTGGCCGCCGCTCCCGTCCCGGTACGCACACCAGGGTATAGCGCGCGCCCGCCAGGCGAACCTCCGGCCGATAAGGCACTAACTGCCCACGGGCCACAGCCTCTGCAACCAGGACCTGGCTGGCGAGCACCAGACCGTGTCCGACGATTGCTGCCTGCAGCGCGTGTTGCTCTTCGTCATAGCCCCGCACGCGGGCATTATCCAGCCAGACCGAAGTGCCGGCCCGGGCGCACCAGGCCGGCCAATCGACCGCGACCTCGGAACTGCTCAGCCACGGCACGTCGATCAACTCGACGGGAGCCCCCGTTGCGGGCGGCTGCCAGCCGGGGTGGCAGTAGACGGCAAAATATTCATCCAGCAATGGCTGCTCGAACAGTTGCGGATCCGAGGTGAACACAGCGCGAATCGCCAGGTCGATGCTGGCGTCACGCTGCAGGTCGACGACGTCATTGCTGCTGTGCAGTCGGACGCTGATGTCCGGGTGCGCTCGATAAAAATCACCGAGCCGCGGGATCAGCCACAGGCTGGCGAAGGCCGGCGTCGTGCTCACCACCAGTGATTGCGCAACACAAGGCGGCGCCAATGTCTGCAAGCCGTGCTGGATCTCCGCCAAGGCCCGGTGGATATGCGGATAAAGCCGCTCGCCATCGGGGCTCAGGCGTACGCTCTGGCTGGAGCGTTCGAACAACCGCACACCCAGAAACGCTTCGAGGCTCTTGACCTGATGGGAGATCGCCGCGGCGCTGATACTCAGCTCTTGAGCCGCCGCCTTGAAGCTGCCCAGCCGTGCGGCGGACTCGAAGCCGCGCAAGGCGGTCAGGGGTTGTCTGGCAAACATGGCGGCAAGCATTACTCAGGTTGAGCGAGGCTCAATTTAGCTCAATTGTGCGCCGCCGCTCAACTCGCCAGGCTGTGGTCCTGCCCCCCTTCCCAGGAGACCACCGATGCAAGGCGCCCCTCGAAAAATTCTTCAAGCCATCCTCTACGAAGCCGGCGGCGTGCTGTTCGTGGCCCCCGCACTGGCGTTGATCTACCAGCAAGGCATGGGTTATTCGACCCTGCTGTCGTTGCTGATTTCTTTCGTCGCGCTGGCCTGGAACATGCTGTTCAATGGTGTGTTCGAAGCCTGGGAGCGGCGCCAGGACAATCGCCAGCGCAACTGGCGGCGGCGTCTGGGGCATTCGCTAGGATTCGAAGGCGGCCTGACGCTGATCCTCACGCCAGTGATTGCCGCGTGGCTGGATATCAGCCTGTGGCAGGCATTGGCGACAAACCTGGGGCTCTTCGTGTTTTTCTTTTTCTACGCCCTGGTTTTTCAGTGGGGATTCGACCGGGTGTTTGATGTTCCGCTTTCGGCGCAGCCCGACCATGCCTCGACCTGCAAGGCCAACGCCACCTGAACCAGACCGCCTACAGTCGAAAACGCTGCTGCATGGCCTGGCCAAGCAGGTCTACCGCTTCATTGCCGCGTGACGCCTGGGAGCGCATGAACACCACTGCATGGTCGGCGATCACCGGCAGGCCATCGAGAATCCGCATGTGCTCGGTTACGCGGGCACGGTCGATCAGGCTGATCGCCAGGCCGGCTTCGACACAGGCCTTTACGGCCTGGTTGGACGGGCTTTCCAGAACTACGCGCAGCCGGTAACCGCTCTCCCTGAGCGCCTGCATCATGGCTTGCCGATAAGGGCACTGCGCTGCATGCACAGCCAACGCGAGCGGCTGCGCCGGGCTGGCCGTCGCGTGAACCGCGCCGACCCAGACCGGCGTCGTGGTGGTCAGCACTTCGGTTTCCTCCCATGCCTGATCCATCGGCTGAGCGAGCACGGCCGCTTGCAGTTTCCCGCGCTGCACCTGCTCACGCAGGGCATAACTGGGGGCCGTCCTGAGCTCGAGGATCACGTTAGGCCAGGCTGCGGTGAATGTCGGCAGGATGTCGCGGATGACGTGGTCGGCGTACTCGTCCGGCACGCCTAACGTGATGCGACCCGCCAGCCGCGTGCCGTGCAGGTCGGCCAGCACCCGATCGTGGGTGGTGAGCAACTCGGTGGTGGAAAGCAGCAAGCGTTTGCCCAGTGCGGTCAGGGATACCGCCTGATTGTCGCGGTTCAGCAAACGGCCGCCAGCGACCGCTTCCAATCGCTGGATATGCACGCTCACCGCCGCCGGGCTTTTGTGCAGCTGCTCGGCTGCGGCGCTGAATTTGCCGATGCGGGCGACGGCGTGAAAGGTCCGTATCAGCTCGATATCCAAAATGGCGGGCATGATTCATTTTTCCTGAACGACTGCTGCAAGATATTTTGATTTATTAGATTAGGCTGCTTTCGTAGCCTGTGACCATGAACCTGCCCAAATCGATCACTTGCCCTTTGCCGTCCAGCGTTTATTGGCTGATCCCCTTGCCTTTGCTGGAGGCCGCCCTGCTTCTGGCCTGGAGCTCCGGGTTTGTCGGTGCGCGATTCTCCATTGATTACGCGCCGCCACTGCTGGTGGTGTTCTGGCGCTGCCTGGTAGTTACACTGGTGCTGTTTCCTTTTGTCGCCGGGCAGTTGCGGCGAGCCTCGCGAGTCACTTTGTTGAAAAACGCCGGCATCGGCCTGCTCGCGATGGCTGGGTACCTGGCTGGCATCACCCAGGGCATCGCCTTGGGCGTGCCGGCCGGGCTGGCGGCGTTGTTCGCCGATCTGTTGCCGATCGGCCTGGCATTGCTGGGCGCCGGTGCACTGGGCCAGCGCTTGGCGCCGCGAGTCTGGGCCGGATTGATCGTCGGCCTGATCGGCGTTGCGCTTGGCACCCACGGCGCACTGGCTTGGGGCCACGCGCCACTGTGGGCGTACGGGCTGCCATTGCTGGGAATGTTTTCGCTGGCTATCGCGACCCTCTGGCAAAAGCGGCTGCCTGCCTCGCAATCGCTCGGCCTGCTGCCTAACCTCTGGCTGCAATGTGGCGTCTCTGGCCTGGCATTCGCCGTGATCGAGGGCACGCAAGGCAGCCTGGCGCCGATACCGAGTACCGGGTTCGCGCTGAGTGTGTTGTGGACGGCAGGTTTGTCGACAATCGGCGGTTACGGGCTCTATTGGCTGTGTCTGCGCCGGGCGTCCACCACCCGCGTCGCCAGTGTTCTGTACCTGAGCCCACCGATCACGATGCTTTGGGCCTGGGCAATGTTCGACGAACCGCTTTCATGGCAGATGGCACTGGGGATGGCGGTGTCCGCCATCGGGATCTGGCTGGTGGTGCGCGAAGAAACCCGGCAGACGCGGCGGACTGAAAATCGGCAGGAGTCATCGCGAGCGCACTGAGTCAGGCGGATAGATCAATTTGAGCCCGATCACAGTGCTACAGTCGCGCACCAATTACGAGGGACCGCCATGCGAATCGTGGGAATCGCTTTAACCATCGCACTGCTGACAGGGTGCGCGACGGCCAACGAAACCTTTGGCACCGGGCAGCTTTGCGGTATTCATCCTTATTGCGGCGTGTCCGTCGATCTCCAGGTGCTCAAGGCGACGACCGAAGATAACGCGACCATCGCACGCGCACTGGCGCCGTTCGCAGTCATCGATCTGCCCCTCAGCTTCGTCGCCGATACGCTGATCCTGCCAGCCTGCTCGCGAAGGCGGAGTGTCAGGCGATGAAGATGTTGGATGGACTGGCCTCTTCGCGAGCAAGCTCGCTCCCACACGGGAATGGGCCAGGCGTTGGATGTATATGCGCCACAGGACCCATGTGGGAGCGAGCTTGCTCGCGAAGGCGGAGTATCAGGCGATGAAATGTTGGATGGACTGGCCTCTTCGCGAGCAGGCTCGCTCCCACACTGGAACGGGCAAGGCGTTGGATGTGTATGCGCCTCAGGCCCCATGTGGGAGCGAGCCTGCTCGCGAAGGCGGCGTATCAGTCGATGAAAATGTTGGATGGACTGGCCTCTTCGCGAGCAGGCTCGCTCCCACACGGGAATGGGCCAGGCGTTGGATGTATATGCGCCGCAGGATCCATGTGGGAGCGAGCCTGCTCGCGAAGGCGGAGTGTCAGGCGATGAAGATGTTGGATGGACTGGCCTCTTCGCGAGCAGGCTCGCTCCCACACTGGAATGGGCCAGGCGTTGGATTTGTATGCGCCGCTGGACCCATGTGGGAGCGAGCCTGCTCGCGAAGGCGGAGTGTCAGGCGATGAGGATATTGAATGTGCTGGCGAAGGAACAAGCGCCAGCGCTGCACGCTAGGCCTCCAGCACCAAAGGCTCGCTGCCCTGGGCCGGTACGGCGCAGCAGATCAGCACCTCGCCGGGGGCCACGGGCTCGGCCGGATGGGTCAGGTAATGCACCTGACCCTGGGTAATTCGGGTCTTGCAGGTGCCGCAGGATCCACCGCGGCAACTGAACTCCGGATTCAGACCCCGCGCCTCGGCCAATTCCAGCAGCGTCCCGCTTTCCGGTTCCCAGCGGGCCTCCTTGGCCGAACCGGCGAACAGCACCTTTACCGCTTCGGTGGCCGCCGGCACTTGCTCGGCCGCCGGTATGCTGACTTCGATGTCACGCACCAGCGTGGACGGACCGAAGGTTTCGGCGTGAATGCGATCATCGGGAATGCGCAGCTTGCGCAAGCCGTCGTACAGCGCCTGGGTAAAGCTGCCCGGCCCGCACAGGTAGTAATCGTAATCATCGAGGGGCAACAGTTGCTTGAGCAGCGTCACTTCGATTCTGCCGGCCACGTCGTAGCCTTGTCCGACCGTCCCGTCGGTGGGCGGCTGGCTGACCATGCGCAGCACTCGCAACTTGTCACCGGCACGGGCTACCAATTCGTCGATCTCCTCGCGAAAGGCCAGGTCGGCCACGTGGCGAGCGCTTTGCACCAGCCAGACCGGGCGCATCCGGCTGATGCGTTTCCCCTGGTAGACCACTTCGCGCAGCATCGACAACAGCGGTGTGATACCGACGCCCGCCGCCAACAGTACCAAAGGCCGGCGCTCAGTCGGATTCACTGTGAAATGGCCCTGAGGCGCCCGGGCGTCAATCTGGTGGGACGCCTGGATCTGCTCATGCAGGTGCGAAGATACCGCGCCGTCACGCTTGACACTGATGCGCAGAAAATCGTCCGACGGTGCGCTGGATACGCTATAGGTCCGGATCGACGGCACTTGCTGTCCTTCCAGCGTTATCCGTACGGGTAGATGCTGCCCGGCTTCGAACCGGGGTAAACCGACGCCGTCGTTGGTTTGCAGGTAGAAGGATCGAATATCGTGACTTTCGTCCACCACCCGGGTGACCTGCAGCGCCCGCCATTGGCTGCGCAGGGCCTCGGCCTGCAAGCGCTCGGCGGTCTGCTCCCAGCTGCCGGTCATCAATGAACTGGGCGAGTCACCCTCGTCCTGGTCCTTCCAGCGCAACGGCAGCGCCGCCGGACGATGGACAATGCGCTGCGGAGTAAACCGCAACAGCCGCTCGGCGCCCTGGAACGCGGCGATCTGCGGATCGTCCAGCAACACTTGCGCCGAACCGCTCATCTGCAGCAAATCGCCCGTTTGGAAATCAACGAAGACCAGGCCCGCACGCGGGTTCAGCAGGATATTGCCCAGCGTATTGAAGAACAGGTTTCCGGAAAAATCCGGAATGGTCAGTGTGCCGTCCTCGTCCATGCGCACAAAACCTGACTTGCCGCCGCGATGGGACGCATCGACTTGCCGCTCGCCGTCGCGTACCACGTAGGTGGCGATGTAGAACGAATCGGCCGCCGTGACCAACTGCCGGACCAACGGGTCGGCCGCCTCCAGTTGGCGCGATTCGGCGGGCTGCTCATCGACGAAACGGTACTGGCGCAGGTTGATGTAGCGTGGGCAGTTGCCATAGGCCTGGCTCACCGAGATCTCCAGCCCGCGCTCAAGCCGGCGGCGCACGACGCCGTTCATGCGGTTGCGGCGACGGGTATGCAACTCGATGCCGAGCATGCCGATGGCATCGCCCTCGCCCATACCTTGCTCGGCCGGGTCTTCGGGCTCAGGGTCGAAATGGATGTGCAGCGTTTCCGGGTCCGGTGAATTCATGAAGCCGGGCTGCCCGGCGCGCAGGGTCGCCCAGACATCACCCTGGCGATCCACCGCGCCCAGCACCACGAAAGGCAACTGAGCGTAGAACTCGCGGTGCTGATCCGGCATCCAGCTACGCGCCAGTTGCCGCTGGCCGACACCCGCCATCATTTCTACTGCCCCGACGGTGCGCTGCAAGGCCAACTCGCCTTCATGCCAGGGCGAAGGGGCTACTTTCGAGGCTTCGTTCATCGATCACTCCTTGCGCCTGCGGCATTGCTGCCTGGGCCAGTGCGCTACGGTCAGGGTTCGTCCGTCGCCCCCCTTTGACTGGGTGTGTGGGCGGGTGGAGTCATCTTCTGCCCAATGCGCTAGCGCAGGAATACGCACGGATTGAAATCCATTGTTTCATCAGATGAAATGACCGTTGACCCTCGGCATTATTTTCGACGGCCCTTGTCTGCCTGACAGAGCGCCCATAGATTAGAGTCCATGTCCCCGACCTGAGCCATAGCGCAAATGTGCTATGGCTTCGCTTCAGGATCAGCGCATTCAAACGATAAGGTACGTCCCATGAGCCAAGCGTCTTACGTCCCGCCCAAAGTCTGGAAGCACGAAGCCCCCTCGGGCGGCCACTTCGCCAGCATCAACCGCCCTGTCGCCGGGCCGACCCATGAAAAAACCCTGCCGATCGGCGAGCATCCGTTGCAGCTCTATTCGCTGGCAACGCCCAATGGCGTGAAAGTGACCATCCTGCTTGAGGAGCTACTGGCGCTCGGGCACACCGGCGCGGAATACGACGCCTGGCTGATTCGCATCGGCGAAGGCGACCAGTTTTCCAGCGGTTTTGTCGAGGTCAATCCGAATTCCAAGATCCCGGCCCTGCTGGACCGCAGCGTCGAACCTGCGATCCGGGTGTTCGAGTCCGGTTCGATCCTGCTGTACCTGGCGGAAAAATTTTCTGCGCTGCTGCCGAGCGACCCGGCCGGGCGCACCGAAACCTTGAACTGGCTGTTCTGGCAGATGGGCTCGGCGCCTTACCTGGGTGGCGGCTTCGGACATTTCTACGCCTACGCGCCGGAGAAATTGGAATACCCGATCAATCGCTTCACCATGGAAGCCAAGCGCCAACTGGATGTGCTGGATCGTCGCCTGGCTGAAAACCGTTACCTGGCCGGCGACCAGTACACCATCGCCGATATCGCGGTCTGGCCCTGGTATGGCCAGTTGGTGCGGAACAACGTGTACTCGGCAGCCGAGTTCCTCGCGGCCCACGAATACACCCACGTGCAGCGTTGGGCGGAGGAGATCGCCAAGCGTCCCGCCGTGGTGCGCGGACAGCGCGTCAACCGGACCTGGGGCGACGAAACGAGCCAGGTGCCGGAGCGGCATAGCGCGCAAGACCTGGACTGACTGACCCGCGCAACCTCCTGTGGCGAGGGAGCTTGCTCCCGCTCGGCTGCGCAGCAGTCGTCAGCCGGTCGACGCGATATGCCTGAATCATTGCGTTGGCTGGGTTGGGTCTGCTGCGCAGACCAACGGGAGCAAGCTCCCTCGCCACAAGAGCTTCCGCCAGCGCGTTAGCTTCCGGGCCCGATCAGCATGCTCTCGATCTGCACACCGGGCATCATCGTCTGCAACCCCTCTATCAGCCTGTCGCCCGCTTCGGTCAGCGCTTCGAGCGGCATCGCCGGCAGGCTTTCGAGGATGAACCACATCTGCCGCGCCTCCGCGTCCAAGCGGGTCCTGACGCCCTGGCGCCAGTTCCAGCGGCGGCACGTCACGCCCTGGTCGTCGCGCCAGACCACTTCGCCGGCGTCGGGATATTCAAGGGCAGGCGCGCCCTCTTTCATCGTATCGAACGGTTCGCCACCCTCGGCAATCACCAGTCGCGGCGAGCCTGTGTACGCCTCGATATTTTCCCCGCCCACCGGGATCGCATATTCGAGACTGATGGCGTTGTAGAGGTCAACGACCGGATCAAGGCTCGGCAAGCCGCCGTCGCGCAGCACCCGCTTGCGCAACGCTTCGGCTGAACAAGGCGTGCGTTGCGGCTTGGCACCGAACAGTCGGAACGTTTGGGCCCACTGCTGCAAATGGGCCTCCGCCCAGGCCGGCCCGCCCGCCAGCACCGATTGACAGGCCCGCTCCAGCGCCGCTCGGGCGACGTCGGGATCGGTGAGCGGCGCAGCCTGTGCGACGATGCTCAGGGCCCTGAACCCCGGCGCCAGCTCGGCAACGGCTTGGTCGATCAACGGCTGTACCGACAGCATCAGCATTCTCCAGCAATTCAAAATCGGTTTTCATGCTAGTCACCGCCGGCCGCCAAAGTCAATATATCGACTTTTTAGTCAGCAAACTGCGATGAGCCGATTGACGCCGTCCCCGCCAAACGCCGAGAATCCCTGGCACGTTTATTCGCGATCCTTGGTGATGCCCCTGAACAGCCCTCTATCGACCGTCCCTGGCGCGGACGCCCACGCGGTGAGCCTGGCCGTTGCGCGCACGCTCAAGCAGGCACGCAAGGCTCAGAAAATCACGCTTGACGAACTGTCCCGGCGCTCGGGCGTGAGCAAAGGGATGGTAGTGGAAATCGAGAAATGCACGGCCAACCCGAGCATCGGCATCCTGTGCAAGATCGCCGCGGCGCTGGGCCTTTCGGTAGCCGATATCGTCAACGTGGCGGAAGCACCTTCGGCCCATGTCATTGACAGCCAGGATATTCCTACACTCTGGACCGGAGAGTTGGGAGGCAGCGCGCGCCTGCTGGCCGGTACGCCAGGCCCGAACATGATCGAGCTGTGGCGCTGGGAAATGTTTCCCGGCGAAACCTTCGCCTCGGCCGGACACCCTCAAGGCACGCTTGAGCTGTTCCATGTAGAAAAAGGCACACTGAAATGTGTGGTGGGAGAAACGGAACTGGTCGTCCCCGCCGGTAGCTCGGCGGTCGCGAAAACCGATGTGGCGCACACGTATTCCAACGCCGGCAAGTCGAAGCTGATCTTCACCATGTCGGTTGCCGAAATACATCAATAGGCAGGCCGCGGGCCCATCCCCCATGAGGATGGGCCCGCTCGCCATTCAGTCGTAGAACGGCTCGACCAAGGTCCGGCTGCCGACGAAAAAGCTGTCCGCAACCAGGCGCAGCGGTTGCAGGTCCAGGTCACTGGCCTTGTTACCGATCAACTGCTGGAAGTGCCGGTACACCGCCGCGTACTCGCCCTCCTCCGACACCGACTGGCGCACGCCGTCGATGCTTAACAACGCACCACCGTTGTCCAGTCGCAACACGCCTTCGGCGCAGCGAATCTCGATGCTCCAGAGTTCATCATGACCGTGGTCGAAATCGAATTCGGCGCGGATATCGAGATGGCGGGCATCCGACATCCTGATGCTCGCGGCAATTGGTGACTGGCAATTGTCTGGAACGCGCAGCTCGGCCGACTCGACGAACAGCGACAGCGGCAGCAGATGGGTGACGATCGACAGGGCATTGATGCCCGGATCAAAGACCCCGAGGCCGCCCGGTTGCCAGATCCACGCCTGGCCAGGGTGCCATTTGCGCACGTCTTCCTTCCAGTCGATCCGGACGCTTTGCAGCGTGCGGCTGGCGAGCCAGTCCCGGGCAAGCTCGATGCCCGGAGCGTAACGCGAATGCCAGGCGAACAGGCCGCTGACGCCTTGCTCGCTCGCCTGCTCCACCAGCGCCATCGCTTCGCCCAGGGTGGCACAGGGCGGTTTCTCCACCAGCACATGCTTGCCGGCCACCAGCGCCTGCCGGACCAGACCGAATCGCCCTTGTGGCGGCGTGCAAAAGGCAATTGCATCGACGTGCGGGCCGTTTTCCAGCAACTCGCCCAGGGACTGGAAATTCTCCACACCGGCGCAGGGCTTGCCTTGCGTGGCGACCGCTACCAGTTCGAACGCGGGGTTGGCCTGGATGGCGGGAACGTGTTGATCCTGGGCGATCTTGCCGTAGCCCACCAGGCCGAGACGAATCGGTTGCATCGATGACTCCTGACTTTTGTACTTATGATGGGCCAGCAAACTAGACGTAAATCGTCTGGCGGACAATGGGTCGAATCCCCTTGCCTTGCGTTATTGCTGCTCGACCGCCCTCACGACCTTGGAGATTCGCTCGAAAAAGGGGCCGAGTCGCTCTTGCGGCGCATCCTGCTCCACCACCAGCGTGGTCACCTCTTCACAAGAAGCCACTTGATAATGAGCGACGCTGGACAGCTTCTGGTTGGTCACCGCCACCACCACCTGACCGCTGGCCGCGACCACCGCGCGCTTGAACTCGGCGTCGTCCAGGCCAAACGCGGTGACGCCATTGTCCGGGTCGATGGCGCAGGCCCCGACAAAGCACAAGTCGAAATTGAACTGGCGCAATTGCTGGACGGCGGCCAGACCGATCGCCCCGCCCGCGACGCGGTTCATGCGACCGCCGAGCAGGATGACCTCGGCGCGGGGCAGCTTCATCAGTTCCACCGCGATCAGCGGGGAGTTAGTGCTGAGCGTCAATTGCAGCCCCGGGTCGATGGCACGGGCAATGGCCAGGTTGGTCGAGCCGGCATCCAGGAATACATGCTGGCCTGCGCTAAGCAGCGCGGCTGCCGCCTGGCCAAGATTATCCTTGCGCGCTGGATCCTGGTGGATCCGCACATCGATCGGCGCTTCGGCGGCCGGCAAGCGAATCGCGCCGCCATAGACGCGCTTGCACAAGCCCGCCGCCGCCAATGTGCCCAGGTCTCGGCGTATCGAATGTTCAGAGACGTTGAACTCAATGGCCAGATCAGCCGCGATGACCCGGCCATACAGGGCAAGCCGCTCGCTGATCAAGCGTTGGCGTTCGCCGGGAAATACTTCGTGGGTAGCACTCATGACAGCTGAACCTGCATAAACGAGCATGAATATACACAACCGAGCACAATATGCCGCGTCTCCCTCGGGTCGTCAAACCCTCGACGTTGCCCAAGGGCAAGGCTGCCTTTCGTCACTCTCTGCCGCCAGGTCGCTGAACAGTCTTTTCTTCATGCAGGTCAACACAAGGTCGGTAGCGTCAATTGGTCAACGAGCGACTCCTCGGGTCGCCGAGGATGGAACTATGAACAGAATCATTATCGCGGTCCTGCTGGGCGCTGCGCTCTTATCAGGCGTCAACGGGGCCCAGGCGGCGGAAACGAAGAAGGTCGACGTGCTGCTGGTAGGCGGCGGCATCATGAGTTCGACGCTGGGCATCTGGCTCAACGAGCTTGAGCCTGGCTGGTCGATGGAGATGGTCGAACGCCTGGATGCGGTGGCCGAAGAAAGCTCCAACGGCTGGAATAACGCCGGCACCGGGCATTCGGCACTGGCGGAGCTCAATTACACGCCGATGGATGACCAGGGCAACGTGAACATTTCCAAGGCCATCGAGATCAACGAAGCCTTCCAGATCACTCGCCAGTTTCTGGCCTGGCAGGTGCGCAACAACGTGTTGAAGAATCCGCCATCATTCATCAACTCCACCCCGCACATGAGTTTTGTCTGGGGTGACGACAACATCAAATTCCTTAGAAAACGCTACGAGGCACTGCAAGCGAGCCCGTTATTCCGGCCAATGCAGTATTCAGAGGACCCGGAGCAGATCAGGAAGTGGGTACCCTTGATGATGGAGGGCCGCGATCCGAACCAGAAGCTCGCGGCCACCTGGACGCCGATCGGCACCGATGTGAATTTTGGCGAAATCACCCGCCAGTACGTCAGCTACTTGCAGAGCAGGCCCAACTTCAGCCTGAAGCTTTCCAGCGAGGTGCGCGACATCACCCGCAACGACGACGGTACCTGGCGCGTGGAATACAAGAACCTCAAGGACGGCGAAACGACCACAACCGATGCCAGGTTCGTATTCATTGGCGCCGGCGGCGGTGCACTGCATCTGCTACAGGAATCGGGTATCCCGGAGGCAGACGACTACGCCGGGTTCCCGGTCGGCGGCTCGTTCCTGGTCGCCGAGAACCCTGGCATTGCCGAGCGACACATGGCCAAGGCGTACGGCATCGCTTCCACTGGCGCGCCACCGATGTCGGTGCCGCACCTGGACACCCGCGTACTGGATGGCAAGCGCGTCATCCTCTTTGGTCCGTTTGCGACCTTCTCCACCAAATTCCTCAAGGAAGGCTCGTACTTCGACCTTTTCACCAGCATGACCCCGCACAATATCTGGCCGATGACCAAAGTAGGCATCGAACAATACCCGCTGGTTGAATACCTGGCCGGCCAACTGATGCTTTCCGATGATGATCGGTTCAAGGCCTTGCAGGAATATTTTCCCCAGGCCAGGAAGGAAGACTGGCGCCTCTGGCAAGCCGGCCAGCGCGTGCAGGTCATCAAGCGCGATGAAGAAAAAGGTGGCGTGCTCAAGCTGGGCACCGAAGTAGTCGCCTCCCAGGACGGCAGCATTGCCGGCCTGCTGGGCGCGTCCCCTGGTGCCTCGACGGCAGCGCCGATCATGCTGGAAGTGATGCAGCGGGTCTTCAAGGACAAGGTGGCCTCGCCGGCCTGGCAGGAAAAACTGCACCAGATCGTTCCCAGCTATGGGACACGGCTAAACGATGATCCTGATCGTGTCTATGAGGAATGGAAATACACCAGCGATGTGCTAAAACTGGCGCCGCCGCCGGATATTCGTGGCAACGCCGAATCAAAGGCCCCGACCAACAGCGATCCGGTGGGCCAGAAAAACAGCGATTCCGACCCGGACCTGGCGTTGTGAATCCTCCGACTGATGAGGACGAGCGTTGTGGTTTTCTGGTGGAGCCTACGCCACCAGAAGCCACCGGGCAGCATCATTGGTATTCGCTTTTAATCCAGCCCCGGTAGTTCTGAACGTCCGATGAGCGACTTTTTCATCGAGCTACAAACGGATAATGCTCGATACGGCAAGGATAGTCGTTGCCGTCGCCCTTGCAGATTCCATCCAGATAGCGGTACTTGATCCGGATCGCCTGGCCTTTCCCGGGCCATTTGCGGCGTGGCAGCGTGGCCTGGTAGTCGGCGGTTTCCGGAATGAAGCTGATCACCGCGCCCTCTTCCGGGCATTCCACACTGGGCGAGGCCGGGCGCGCCTTCAGGACTTGGGCCTGGAGCTTCGGCGTGGGCCGTTTCACCACTTCAGTGACGTGCAGCTGGATATCGCAGATCTGCCACGTCGCGGCCTGCGCCGGTGCGCAAAAGGCTGCAAGCGCCAGGGCGAATGGCGCGGAGTACGCTGGGAGCATGGTCATTTCAGTCCTTTTTTCTGCGGCGGATTTGCGTCCGCCATCCTCTCACACCAAGGTATGTGAGGTCCCCGGACAAAAAAAGCCCCGCGACCGAAGACGGTGCGGGGCAAGGGATTTGGTTGGTTGCGGCCAACCAAAGGAGCACGGAGAAAAGCGTTTACGGGCCGGTCAGATGCATTCCTGTGCGGCGCGCTCGAAACTCGAAGGCAGGAGATTGGACGCCAGCAGGTGGCGCTCGTAGACAAACACCTTGCCACCACTGCCGGCCTTGTAGGCTTCCAGCACGTTGTCCGCCGAAATCTTGCTCGGCACGACGATGCGGTAGCTGCGCTGGCTCTGCGAGACCATCGGGTGCAAAGCGCTGCCTTGCAACTTCGGCACGACGCACTCAGCGTATTCGGCCGGGGTCTTGCTGGTCTGCAAGGTCAGGGTCGGATCGTTCGGTGCCGAGGCACATCCCGCCAATAACAGCGGGGAAAACGCCAGGGACAGTAGAAATAAAGGGCGCATGGATCGGTCCTGAAAATAAAAACGTTGGGCTGCGTCTCGATGGCGCTGATTTTCCAATGATTGCCCGCAAAGCAGAACTTGCATTTGGTAATGGTCACTATTACTCATAGCAATAGTTGCAAGCCGGATGATGATGAGGAACGGATGAGAACGTTTGACTTGATTCGTGACGCGGTACTGCCCGACTTTCGTGAGCGGGTGGCTGAGTACCTGGTCCAGTACGAAAGCGTGCTGTTGAGCAATGCCGACATCGCCCCCCAGCTCAAGCGCGACACGGCCAATCAACTGCGCGGTTATCTGCGGGGGTTGAACACTACCCGGGTGTTGGGCATGGCGGACTGGGAGGAACTGGATCGGCGGGTGATGAGTACCTGGCTATCCGACTGATTGGCGAAATCCCCGAGGCGTACAGCCGAATTCGCGACGAAACACCGTGTGCAGGTACTGCGCCGACTTGAAGCCGCAATCGCGGGCGATATCGGCAATCGCCAGCTCGGTGTTCTCCAACCCGCTGGCCGCCGCCGCCAGCTTGAAGCGCAGAATCTCGTCGTGAACGCTGCAACCACGCTCCTTGCGAAAATGCGACTCCAGGGATGAACGCGACACGCCGACATACGCCGCCACTTGCGCGGTCTTGATGCCCTGGCAGGCGTATTGGCGAATGAACAACAAAGCCTGCATGACGTAAGGATTGCCCAGTGGCTGGTGCAGGCTCGACGCTTGCACGTTGATCGCCTCGGGCGGGATCAACACCTGGGTGCCGGTGGCAGGCATGCCGTGCAGCATCTGGTGAAGCAGGCGCGCGGCGGTCCGGCCCATGGTTTCGGTGCCCTGCACCACCGAACTGAGCGGCACCCGGGTCAGGCTGCGGGTCAGCGGGTCGTTGTCGATGCCGATCAACGCGACTTGCTCCGGCACGGCGATCCCGGCTGTCAGGCAAGCTTGCAACAACTGCCGGGCCCGCGCGTCGCTGACCGCGATGATGCCGATGGGTTTGGGCAGGCTCTGCAGCCAGGCGATCTGCTGCTCGACCGCGCTGTCCCAAAGCGGCGCGCTGGTGCCCATGCCCCGGTACACCTGCGCCGGCAGGCCATCGCGCTGCATCAACTGGCGGAAGGCCTTTTCCCGTTCCTGGGCCCAGCGATTGGCCTGGGCTTCAGGCAGGCTGAAACAGGCGAATTGCGTCAGCCCGGCTTCGATCAGATGCGCGTAGGCCAACTTGATCAGCGCGTGATTATCCGTAGCGACATATGGAATGCCCTTCGGATAGGCGCGCTCGTCCTGATACGAGCCCCCCACCGCCACCACGGGCAGCTTGATCCCGGCCAGCGCCTCGCCGATCAGCGGGTCATCGAAGTCGGCGATGATTCCATCGCCCTGCCAGCGCTCGATCCCTTTCAACCGGCAGTGAAAATCTTCCTCGAGAAACAGGTCCCAGGACGCGCGCGTGCTGCTCAGGTAGTTGCCGATGCCGCTGATGATGCCGCGGTCGTAGATCTTGCTGCCGTTGAACAGCAGGGCGATGCGGTGAACGGGCGGGACGATTTTCATTGTTTTTATCCTGGGCCGATGGACACAGACTAGGCGCGCGAACGGCGAATCTCAATACTCAAAATCGAACTGCCGATTGGTGATTTTCATAATCAGCAGCCTGCGGGCCGGCGGTAGTATCGGGACACCGCCAAGAATAAAAAGGAAACCCGCCCATGTCGTACTTTCCCGATGTCGAGCCGATTCGTTATGAAGGCCCCGGCAGCGACTCGCCGCTCGCCTTCCGCCATTACGACGCCAACAAGCTGGTGCTCGGCAAACCCATGCGCGAGCACCTGCGCATGGCCGTCTGCTACTGGCATACGTTTGTCTGGCCAGGGTCCGATGTGTTCGGCGCCGGGACCTTCAAGCGCCCGTGGCAGCACGCCGGGGACCCGCTGGAACTGGCGATCGGCAAGGCCGAGGCCGCGTTCGAGTTCTTCTCCAAGCTGGGCATCGACTACTACTGCTTCCACGACACCGACGTCGCGCCGGAAGGACAATCGCTGAAGGAATACCGCAACAACTTCGCGCAGATGGTCGATCACCTTGAGCGCCATCAGGAACAAAGCGGAATCAAGCTGTTGTGGGGCACCGCCAATTGCTTCAGCAACCCGCGTTTTGCCGCCGGCGCCGCCAGCAACCCGGACCCACAGGTCTTCGCCTGCGCCGCCGCCCAGGTGTTCAGCGCCATGAACGCCACTCAGCGTTTGAAGGGCTCCAACTACGTATTGTGGGGCGGCCGTGAAGGCTATGAAACCCTGCTCAATACCGACCTTGCGCGCGAACGCGAACAGTTGGGCCGCTTCATGCGCATGGTGGTCGAGCACAAGCACAAGATCGGCTTCAAGGGCGACCTGCTGATCGAGCCCAAGCCCCAGGAGCCGACCAAGCACCAATACGATTACGACAGCGCCACCGTGTTCGGCTTCCTGCAACAGTTCGGCCTGGAGAACGAAATCAAGGTCAACATCGAGGCCAACCACGCGACCCTGGCCGGGCACAGTTTCCATCATGAAATCGCCACGGCGGTCTCCCTGGGAATCTTCGGCAGCATCGATGCCAACCGTGGCGATCCGCAGAATGGCTGGGACACCGACCAATTTCCCAACAGCGTCGAGGAAATGACCCTCGCCACCTACGAAATCCTCAAGGCCGGGGGCTTCGGCAACGGCGGATTCAACTTCGACTCCAAGGTCCGCCGCCAGAGCGTCGACGACGTCGATCTGTTCCACGGTCATGTTGCCGCCATGGACGTGCTCGCCCTGTCCCTGGAGCGCGCGGCGGCCATGGTGCAGAACGATCAACTGCAGAAATTCAAGGACCAGCGCTACGCGGGCTGGCAGCAGCCGTTCGGCAAAGCGGTTCTGGCGGGGGACTTCAGTCTCGAATCACTGGCCGAGCATGCATTCACCAACGAGCTGAATCCGCAGGCCGTCAGCGGTCGGCAGGAGATGCTCGAAAACGTCGTCAACCGGTTTATCTACCCCTGACCGCAGGCAACCTTCACGGGCGCAGGGAGGTTGTTACATTCTCGCGACAAATCTGCGCCCGGAACGCCGAACAAGTCTCTACAGTTCTACCGGCATCATGTTCATCGTCAGGCAGTGTCTTTCAAAAAACAATAAAAGGACGCACCACCATGAAAACCTTCAAACGTACCCTGCTCGCCGGCGCCCTCGCCCTGCTGTCGCTTCCGGCCATGGCCGACGCGACCCACCCGAAAATCGGTTTTTCCATTGACGACCTGCGCCTGGAGCGCTGGTCGCGCGACCGTGACTACTTTGTCGCGGCGGCGGAAAAACTCGACGCCAAGGTCTACGTGCAATCGGCGGACGCCAACGAGCAGAAGCAGATTTCCCAGATCGAAAACCTCATTTCCCGGGGCGTCGATGTGATCGTCATCGTGCCATTCAACGCTACCGTGCTGACCAACGCCGTCGCCGAAGCCAAGAAGGCCGGGATCAAGGTGGTGTCCTATGACCGGCTGATCCTCAACGCCGACATCGACGCCTACATTTCCTTCGATAACGAAAAAGTCGGCGAGATGCAGGCCGGCGGTGTCCTGAAGGCAGCGCCGAAGGGTAACTACTTCCTGCTGGGCGGCGCCCCTACGGACAACAACGCCAAGATCCTGCGCGAAGGCCAGATGAAGGTGCTGCAACCGGCCATCGACAAGGGCGACATCAAGATTGTCGGCCAGCAATGGGTGAAGGAATGGAACCCCACCGAAGCCCTGAGCATCGTTGAAAACGCCCTGACCCGGAACAACAACAAGATCGATGGCATCGTCGCCTCCAACGACGCCACCGCCGGCGGCGCCATCCAGGCCCTGGCCGCGCAGAAGCTCGCCGGCAAGGTGCCGATCTCGGGTCAGGACGCCGACCTGGCGGCGGTCAAGCGCGTGATCGACGGCACGCAGACCATGACGGTCTACAAGCCACTGAAATTGATCGCCTCCGAAGCCGCCAAGCTCTCGGTGCAACTGGCGCGCAACGAGAAGCCCACCTACAGCTCGCAGTACGACAACGGCAACAAGAAGGTCGACACCATCCTGCTCACGCCCACCGCACTGACCAAGGACAACATCGACCTGCTGGAAAAGGACGGGTTCTACACCAAGGCGCAGATTGCCGGGCAGTGATCAAAGCGCAGCTCTTTGGTTAAGCAAAAATCCTTGTGGGAGCGAGCCTGCTCGCGAAGACGGCGTCACAGCCGATGATGATGCAGGGTGTGCCGGCCTCTTCGCGAGCAGGCTCGCTCCCACAGGTTTTATGTTGTGTGAGCCCTTTTTTACGAGCCCTCGCCATGTCCGAATACCTGTTGCAAATGAACGGCATCGTCAAGACCTTTGGCGGTGTCAAAGCCCTCAACGGCATCGACATCAAGGTCCGGCCCGGGGAATGTGTCGGCCTGTGCGGTGAAAACGGCGCGGGCAAATCCACGTTGATGAAAGTCCTCTCGGCGGTCTACCCCTATGGCACCTGGGAGGGCGAAATCCTCTGGGACGGCCAGCCGCTGAAAGCCCAATCGATCAGCGAAACCGAGGCCGCCGGGATCGTCATCATCCATCAGGAACTGACGCTGGTCCCCGACCTGTCAGTGGCCGAAAACATCTTCATGGGCCACGAGCTGACCCTGCCCGGCGGGCGCATGAACTATCCGGCGATGATCCATCGCGCCGAAGCCCTGATGCGTGAACTCAAAGTGCCGGACATGAACGTCTCGCTGCCGGTCTCGCAGTACGGCGGTGGCTACCAGCAACTGGTCGAGATCGCCAAGGCGCTGAACAAACAGGCGCGCCTGCTGATCCTCGACGAGCCCTCCTCGGCCCTGACCCGTTCGGAAATCGAGGTGCTGCTGGACATCATCCGCGACCTCAAGGCCAAGGGCGTGGCCTGCGTGTATATCTCCCACAAGCTCGATGAAGTGGCGGCGGTGTGCGACACCATTTCCGTCATCCGCGATGGCAAACACATCGCGACCACCGCCATGGCCGACATGGATATCCCGAAGATCATCACGCAGATGGTCGGGCGGGAAATGAGCAACCTCTACCCCACCGAACCCCACGAGATCGGCGAGGTGATTTTCGAGGCGCGCCACATCAGCTGCTACGACGTCGACAACCCCAGGCGCAAACGGGTCGACGATATTTCGTTTGCGCTCAAGCGCGGGGAAATCCTCGGCATCGCCGGGCTGGTGGGCGCCGGTCGCACGGAACTGGTGTCGGCCCTGTTCGGCGCCTACCCCGGACGCCATGAAGGTGAGGTCTGGCTGGACGGCCAGCGGATCGACAGCAGCACACCGCTCAAATCGATCCGCGCCGGCCTGTGCATGGTCCCCGAAGACCGCAAGCGCCAAGGCATCATCCCGGACCTTGGCGTCGGCCAGAACATCACCCTGGCGGTGCTGGAGAACTTCTCGAAGATGACCCGGATCGATGCCGAGGCCGAACTGGGCAGCATCGACCGGGAGATCTCGCGCATGCACCTGAAGACCGCAAGCCCGTTCCTGCCGATCACCAGCCTGTCCGGCGGCAACCAGCAGAAAGCCGTGTTGGCGAAGATGCTCCTGACCAAGCCCCGGGTGTTGATTCTCGACGAGCCCACCCGAGGCGTGGATGTGGGTGCCAAGTACGAGATCTACAAGCTGATGGGCGCGCTGGCGGCCGAAGGCGTGTCGATCATCATGGTGTCCTCGGAGCTGGCCGAAGTGCTCGGGGTGTCCGACCGCGTGCTGGTGATTGGCGACGGCCAGTTGCGCGGCGATTTCGTCAATCGTGAACTGACCCAGGAGCAGGTGCTTGCGGCCGCGCTCAGCCATCCCGAAGCCCCTGACAACAATGATCGGAAATCCGCGTAGATGAATCAGGTCAAACAAGTGTTCACCCGCTACAAAATGCTCGCCCTGGTGATTGCCGTGGCAGTCATCTGGCTGTTCTTCAGCTGGCAGACCGAGGGCGGATTCCTGACTCCGCGCAACCTCTCCAACCTGCTGCGGCAGATGTCCATTACCGGAATCCTGGCCTGCGGCATGGTGCTGGTGATCATCAGCGGCGAGATCGACCTGTCGGTGGGCTCGCTGCTGGGCTTGCTCGGTGGGCTCGCGGCGATTCTCGATGTGGTCTATCACATTCCGCTACTGGCGAACCTGAGCCTGGTCGCCCTGTGCGGGCTGGTCATCGGCCTCGCCAACGGCTACATGACCGCCTACCTGCGCATCCCCTCGTTCATCGTCGGCTTGGGCGGCATGCTGGCGTTTCGCGGAATTCTGCTGGGCATCACCGGCGGCACCACGATCGCCCCGGTATCGCCGGAGCTGGTTTATGTCGGCCAGGGTTATCTGCCCCATGCGGTCGGCACAGGCCTTGGCGTGGTGCTGTTTGCCCTGACGTTGTTCCTGACCTGGAAACAACGCCGCAATCGCGCCTTGCACGGCCTGGCCGCCCATTCATTGGTGCGCGACGTGGTGCGGGTGGTGTTGATCGGCGCAGTGCTCGCCGGCTTCGTCTACACGCTGAACAGCTACGACGGGATTCCGGTTCCGGTGCTGCTGCTGTTGGTCCTGCTGGGGGTGTTCAGCTACGTGACCAGCCAGACCGTGTTCGGCCGGCGTGTCTATTCCGTGGGCAGCAACATGGAAGCCACCCGCCTGTCCGGCATCAACGTGCAAGCGGTAAAACTCTGGATCTTCGGCATCATGGGCGTGATGTGCGCCCTCGCCGGCATGGTCAACACCGCGCGCCTGGCGGCCGGCTCCCCCTCGGCCGGCAACATGGGCGAACTGGACGCCATCGCTGCCTGTTTCATCGGCGGTACCTCCATGCGCGGCGGCTCCGGGACGGTCTACGGTGCGCTGCTAGGCGCGCTGGTCATCACCAGCCTGGACAACGGCATGTCGATGCTCGACGTCGACAGCTACTGGCAGATGATTGTCAAAGGCAGCATTCTGGTCCTGGCCGTATGGGTAGACGTCAGCACCCGGACTGGACGACGTTGATGGTCGCCCCTTGGGTGATTGATCACGACTCGTGTGCAACGCCTTCACTTTTGCGCGCTTGATGCTTTCAGGGCGGGGCATATGCTGTTCACAGCAAGCCCCGCCAGGACAAGAAGCGCGCGAAAATGAACAGCCCGAGAACGCTTTATCAGAAACATATCGACAGTCATACCGTTTGCCCGCTGGATGATCAGGGCCACGTGCTGCTGTACATCGACCGTCAGGTCGCCAACGAATACACCAGCCCACAAGCGTTCAGCGGCCTGCGCGAAGCCCACCGCAGCGTCTGGCGCCCCAGCGCGACCCTCGCGGTGGTTGACCACGTCAACCCGACCACGCCCGAGCGTATCGCGGCCATGCCGGATGCGGGCGGCGCCCGGCAGGTGTCCTACTTCGCCGAAAACTGCCGAGACTTCGGCATCGAACTGTTGGATGTGCTCGACAAGCGCCAGGGCATCGAGCACGTCGTCGCTCCCGAGCAAGGCTTCATCCTGCCGGGCATGGTCATCGCCGCCGGCGACAGCCATACCACCACCTACGGTGCGCTCGGGGCGTTCGGTTTCGGCATCGGCACTTCTGAAATCGAACATTTGCTGGCCACCCAGACGCTGGTCTACAAGCGTCTGAAAACCCTGCGCGTCACGGTCGATGGCGCCCTCGGCGCGGGCGTCACCGCCAAGGACGTCATCATGGCGCTGATCGAAAAAATCGGCGCCTCGGGCGCTACGGGCTACGCAATTGAATTCACCGGCCCGGTCATCAGCGCACTGAGCGTCGAAGCGCGGATGACCATCTGCAACATGGCCGTGGAAGCGGGTGCGAGAGGCGCCTTCATGGCCCCGGATGACAAGGTCTTTACCTACCTGCAAAGCAAACCCCGTGCGCCTCGGGGCGAGCTGTGGGAACAGGCCGTGGCCAAGTGGCAAGACCTGCGCAGCGATGAGGATGCGGTATTCGATCGGGAAGTGAGCCTCGATGTCGCTGCGCTGGAGCCGATGGTGACCTGGGGCACCAGCCCCGACCAGGCAGCGCCGATTGGCGGCCAGGTACCGGATCCGGCGGCGCAGCCCGACCCGATCCTGCGCCAGGGCCTGCAGCGGGCGCTGGACTACATGGGGCTGACGCCAGGGATGCCCCTTGGCGAAGTGCAGATCAGCCATGCCTTCATCGGCTCCTGCACCAATGCGCGCATCGAAGACCTGCGCGACGCGGCGCGGGTCGTCCGCGGCAAGCGGGTCGCGGCCCATGTGCGGGCGATGATCGTGCCCGGCTCCACCGCGGTGCGCGACCAGGCCGAAGAGGAAGGACTGGCTGCGATCTTCCGCGACGCGGGTTTCGAATGGCGCCAGTCCGGCTGCTCGATGTGCCTGGCGATGAACGACGACGTGCTTGCGCCAGGTGATCGCTGCGCATCCAGCACCAATCGCAATTTCGAAGGACGCCAGGGCGCAGGCGCGCGCACTCACCTGATGAGTCCGGCCATGGTGGCCGCCGCCGCGATAACCGGTCACCTGACCGACGTCCGCTCACTGCTCCCGGAGGCCTGAAGATGCAACCCTTTGACACCGTAACCGGCATCGCCGCCCCGCTGCTGGCCGCCAACATCGACACCGACGTCATCATGCCCAAGCAGTTCCTCAAGGGCATTGACCGCCAGGGGCTGGACCGGGGCCTGTTCTTTGACCTGAGATGGCGCGAGCCCGGCGTTGCCAATCCGGATTTCGTGCTCAATCAACCTGGCTGGCGCGATGCGACGTTCCTGGTGGTGGGCGAAAACTTCGGCTGTGGCTCAAGCCGTGAGCATGCGGTCTGGGGCTTGAAGCAGGTAGGGATCAGGGCGCTGATCGGTACGAGTTTCGCCGGGATCTTCTACGACAATTGCCAGCGAAACGGGGTGCTGCTGATTGAGCTTGCCGAGGTCCAGTGGAAAAAGATTGCCGAGCTCGTTGGCCACGCGGAAACGGCCGCTGTCAGCGTCAACCTTGCCGAGCAGCGCATTGAGCTGGCGGACGGCAGCGTTATGGCGTTCGAGATTGACGGACTGCGCAAGGAGTCGTTGCTGCTGGGGTTGGACGCCATTGGCGCAACGCTCCAGCGTGCCGAGCAGATTCGCCGGTTCGAGCGTCGGCATCTGGCGGAGAATCCTTGGTTGTAGGGGTTGGGGTTGGGGTTGGGTTTGACCTGGTTTTGGTAGGTTCGGGCTTCCCCTGTGGGAGCGAGCCTGCTCGCGAAGGCGGCGTGTCAGTCAGTGAAGATTTTGAGTGAGCCCCTTCGCGAGCAGGCTCGCTCCCACAGGGGTTGCGTGTATACCGTGAGGTCTGTGCCTGTCGAAAATCCAATGTGGGAGCGAGCTTGCTCGCGATGGCGGCGTGTCAGCCACCGAAGATGTTGGATGGGCTGGCCCCTTCGCGAGCAGGCTCGCTCCCACAGAGGACGCCACTACGCCTGACCAACCGACAAATCCCGGAAGCACTCCTCGAGAAACTCGACACATACCCGCAATTTGGCCGACTGGCTGAGCCGGGTCGGGTATACGGCCCAGACGTTGGCGCTTTGCGAATAGTCTGGCAGCACCTGGACCAGCCGCCCTTGCTCCAGCAGCGGCTTGACGTCCCACATCGAGCGCAGCAGGATCCCGCCGCCGCTCAACGCCCACTCCAGAACGATCTCGCCACTGTTGGATGATAACGGGCCGCCGACACGTACCGTTGCCTCCTCGCCATCCCGGGTCAGCGTCCATAGGCCGAACGCGTTATTGCGCTCTTTGAGCACCAGGCAATCATGAGCGTCAAGCTCTTCCAGCGAATGCGGGATGCCCCGCCGTTGCAGATACTCCGGACTTGCGCAGAGTATCCGCCGATTGCTCGCCAGCTTGCGCCCCAGGTGTTGGTCCGGCAGGTCATCACCGACGCGGATCTCCAGGTCGAAGCCTTCGCCGACGATATCGACGACGCGGTCGAATACGTCCAGGCGGATGTCGAGCCGGGGGTACGCCTGCGACAGTTTGCCGATGGCCGGTGCGACGTGGTTGCGGCCAAAACCGAAACTGCTGCAGATGTGCAGAGCGCCGCTGGGCTGATGTCGCGCCTGAGCGATTTCACCGACAAACTCCTCGAAATCCCCCAATAGCTTTTCGGCCCAGACCCGCACGCGCTCGCCATCGTCGGTCAGGGCGATGCGCCGGGTGGTACGGTGCAGCAAGCGCGTGGCGAGCGTTGCTTCCAGTACCGAAATGCGCTTGCTGATATAGGCCGGTGAATAACCCAGCGCTTGCGCGGCACTGGCAAAGCCGTTTTTTCGAACGACGGTGAGAAAGACCTTCAGGTCCTCCGGTAATGGAAACTGATCACGACTCGTGTTCATAAGCCCCACGGCAGCGCTATTCTTCGCAGATTTTGCGAAGAATAGCATCGATCCCGCCCGGCTCAACCGCCGTATTTATTCATCAGCTTCAGCGTTACCCCGTTCGTCCAGCCGAAGCCGTCCTGCAGTTCGTATTCGCCGCCCCCACCGCCGTCGCCCTGTCCGGACACGTCGTACTTCTCGACCAATTTGTCCTCTTTGAGATAAAGGTCTTGGACCTGCTTCAGAAAGCGGTTGCCAACATCCCGGGCCAGTTCCGTTTGTCCGTAGCGGTCCAACCCTTCGACCGCCACCCATTGCAACGGCGCCCAGCCATTGGGCTCGTCCCATTGCTGGCCGTTGTTGACCTGGGTGGTGGCGATGCCGCCAGGACGCAACAAACCTCGACGCACCGCATCGGCGGTACGATCGGCGCGTTCGGCAGAGGCCAGGCCGGTGAAGAGCGGGAACAGCGTTGCGGCAGTCAATCCCGGCCGTTGCCGGTTCTGCTGCCAGTCGTAGTCCACGTAATAACCACCTTCGGCGTTCCACAAGTGCGTCTCGATGGCGCGCTGGCGTTGCTCGGCACGCTGCCCATAGGCCTGGACGCAAGGCGTGTTCGCCACCGTCTCACAGGCCTTGGCGATGGTGCGCTCCAGGTGGAACATCAGGGCGTTCAGGTCCACCGGCACAATCGATGTGGTTCGGATGGTCGCCAGGTTCTTGCCGTCCCCCAGCCAGCGGGAGCTGAAATCCCAGCCGCTTTCGGCCCCGGCGCGCAAGTCGCGCCAGACCTCCTCCTTGGGTCGCTGTGGCGCCTGTTCGGCGGTCTTCGTGTCTTGCAGCCATGACTCCTGCCGAGGCGTAGCGCTGGCATCCCAATAACGGTTGAGCACACTGCCATCGGCGAGCTTGACGACATGCTGCACCGCCTCACCGGCCTTGAGGGCCTGCGCGCCGTCCATCCAGTAGGCATATTCCTTTTGCAACTGGGGAAGGTAGCGCCCGTAGGCCTGCTCGCCTTCGATGTGCGCCTGCAACTCGACCATGTAAGCAAAGAACGGTGGCTGCGAGCGGCTCAGGTAGTAGCTGCGGTTGCCATTGGGGATATGGCCGTAGGTATCGATCATGTAGGCAAAATTGTCGGTCATCTGGCGAACCTGCGTCTTGTCGCCGCTTTGCTCCAGACCGAGCATGGTGAAATACGAGTCCCAGTAATACATTTCGCGGAAACGTCCGCCCGGGACTACATACGGTTGCGGCAACGGCAGCAGGCTGCTGTAGGGTGGCACCTGGGTGTAGGTTCGGCTGAGCACGGGCCAGAGATTATCGATGTGCTCCTTGATCGGCGCACCCGGTTCGGGGGCAGGACTTTCAGCCTGGCCGGATTCGATGAAGTTGTCTTTTATGAAGGCATCGAGATCGAAATCGGCGCCCTCCCGACGGGCCAGGTAATCGGCACGGATCTTCGCCGGGTCACGCTTGGGCAACGCATCGACGAAATGCTTCTGGTCGGTGAATACCTGCTGACGCTGCACGGCTTCGAACAGTTCGGGGTACATCTGGTCGGGCGGCTGATTGGCCCGGTCCCGGGCGTCAGCATAACCCCACATGGCGGGAGGTTGGCTTGAACAGGCCGTGCACAGCACGGCAGCGAGAGACAGGCTGGGGAAATACAGTGGTCGCATCGGCGGCTCCATCATTTGTCGTTCCTGACCAACGAGTGACATAACGAGGTGGAGCGCGGTTCACTCGAAATGCCTTTCCTCACCTCGACGGAACCCCTGCCTGACCCCTGCTCTCTATGGCAGGACCAACAGGACGGAGGTGTTGATCATGATTGCCCCAGCAACCGGCATGCGGCACGGTGAGCGTTACGCCGTTGAAAGCATCGAGCGCGCGCCTCACTTCCCAGGTTTCTTCCTTGATGGAAAGTATTACCTGGGCCCTGAATTGAATACGGCGGTGGGCTGGCTGGAAGGCCAGACATTCCTCTACGACCAGCTCGACCCCGAGGGCGAGCCGGTGTACCCCGGCAGAGTCGCCGGCACCATTGAGGATCTGACGCTGGTAATGGCCGATGGCGTGCGCCTGCAGTTGACCCCCTTGCAACCCGCCATCGACCGGCCCACGGGCCCCGCCGATACCGCTGCTCAGACCCAATCGCATCCCTTGGCGGAAAAACTCGTGGTCATCACCGGGGCGTCCAGCGGAATCGGTCGTGCCACCGCCCTGGCGTTTGCCCGGCAACGGGCGCGCCTGGTGCTGGCGGCACGTGACCGCGAGGCGCTCGCCGAAGTTGTCGACGAATGCCAGGCCCAGGGCGCCGCCGCATTGGCGGTGTGCACCGACGTCACCCGCAGCGAACAGATGCAGGCGCTAGCCGCCGAGGCCGCCGCGTTTGGCGACGGGCGCATCGATATCTGGATCAACAATGCCGGCGTCGGCGCGGTGGGCAGTTTCGAGCAAACACCGCTTGAGGTACATGAACAGGTTCTGCAAACCGACCTGCTCGGCTACCTGCGGGGCGCCTATGTGGCATGGCCCTATTTCAAGGCGCAGAAGCGCGGGATCCTGATCAACACCCTGTCGCTGGGCAGTTGGGTCGCCCAGCCCTATGCCGCTGCCTACTCGGCAAGCAAATACGGCTTGCGCGGCTTGTCCGAAGCCTTGCGCGGTGAACTCGGCGAATACCGGGACATCCACGTCTGCGACATCTACCCCGCCGTCATCGACACGCCGGGCTTTCGCGACGGCGCCAATTACACCGGCCATGCGCTCAAGCCACCGCCTCCCGTCTACGACCCGCAGCGGGTTGCCGAAGCGATGGTCAGCTGTGCGCTCAACCCCAAGCCCAGCACCACCGTGGGCAGCGCGGCGGTACTGGCGAGGGTCGCGCATTTCCTGGTGCCCGGTTTCCCGCAACTGTCCGGCTGGTTGACGCGTCTGGGCCTGAACCGCAGCCCGGCCTTGGCGTCATCCTCGGGCAACCTGTTCAACCCGCCCAGCGGGCCGCGTAAGATCGAAGGCGGCTGGCGCAAGCCTGCGCGACGACCATCGCCCGTGCTGGTGGCGGGCGCGGCGCTGTTGCTTGGCGGGTGCCTGGTGGCATTGGGTCGAGAGCGTGACCGCAGGTGACCGCACAGCGAGGCGATCGGGTCAGTCCTGCGCCGAGCGGAACGCTTCGACTTTGAGCCCGAAGCGGCTCATCTTGTTGTACAGGCCGCCCCGGGACACGTTCAACCGTTGGGCGGCCAGACGGATATTGCCGCGCGTGTCCCGCAGGGCGGCGATGATTGCGTTCATTTCGTGCGTGCCCAGATCGAGGGCCGCCCTGGGTTCAGGAGTAGCTTGGCGGGCCGAGGGCCGCCCGCCCTGCCTGATTTCCAGGGCCAGGTCATTCGCCTGGATGAGCTCCGTGGTTGCCAGGTTGGTCGCGCGCTCGATGACGTTTTCCAGCTCACGGACGTTCCCCGGCCAATGATAGGCATCGAGAACCTCCAGCGCCTGTGGTGACAGGTCACGTATCGGCTTTCGCAGCGATCGGGCACACCGCGCGAGGAAATGCCGCGCCAGCAAAGGCACATCCTCCCGCCGCATCCGCAGCGGCGGCACCGTCAGGCTCAGCACATTGAGGCGGTAATAAAGGTCCTCGCGAAAGGCCCCGTCGGCGACGGCCTGGCTCAGGTTGCGGTGAGTGGCGGCAATGATGCGCACATTGACCCGCAGCGATTTTTTCGCCCCCACCCGCGTCACTTCGCCTTCCTGCAGGACGCGCAGCAGGCTGACCTGCGCATCAAAGGCCATGTCACCGATCTCGTCGAGGAAGATCGTCCCGCCATCGGCCAGTTCGAATCTGCCCGCCGAGCCACCGCGAGCCGATCCGGTGAACGCACCTTCGACATGGCCGAACAGTTCGCTCTGCACCAGATCCCGGGGGATGGCCCCGCAATTGACCGCCACGAACGGACCGCCACTGCGGTCGCTGGCGTTATGGATGGCCTGGGCAAACAGCTCCTTTCCGGTGCCACTCTCACCGAGAATCAGCGTGGTCGAGTCACTGCGACTGGCGATCCGGCCCAGTTGCAAGGCGTCCTGAATCGCCCGTGAACGACCCTGGATGGTCTCGAAGGTGTAGCTGGCCTGGGTGCCGATGAGGCGCCGGGTAATCTCACGGATGCGCCGATTCTCGCGCAACGAAACGATACGACCGCCCTGCTCCAGAGGGCAGACAGATACCAGGCAGGCCAGATGACTGCGGTCATGCAGCTCGAAGGTGCAATCCAGGTCCCTTGCCCCTTCGCCATCCCCTCGCAGGATCACGCCGCTCTGCTCGGTCTGCCCAAGGCTTTGGAACGGCTTGCCCAACCAGTCATGGTCGACGCGGAACAATTGCCGGGCGTAATGGTTGAGAGCCTTGATGCAACCTGTTTCATCGAGTACCACCAAGCCCTCGTTGAGCACTTCAAGGACTGTCTGTTGTTCTTCCAGCAGTGCCTGCAGCGCCATTTGCCGGGAGACCGCTTCAGCCGCGGCCTGGACGGTGCCCAGGGTATGGAAGTGAAACCAGCCCGGCTCGGCGGTCAGGGTCAGCATCGCCAGGGTCCGGCCATGAGCATCGCGGATAGGCGCGGCGGCGCAATGCATACGCCGCTGGCGCAGGCCTATGCCGAAATTTTCCTCGGCCAGCACATACACCAGCCGGTCTTCAACCAGCGCCAGCCCGGTGCAATTGGTGCCCTGCACCGATTCGAGCAATCGGCTGCCGATGGGCGTGAGGTCCAGCCCGCAGAAATACAGGGTCGTGCCTTCGGCATCGGTCAGGTTGATATGCCCGTTGGGGTTGTAGGCGAGCAAGCCGCGCATGACCTGTGCGGCGGCGGCGATCAACAGGCGATTCGCCGTCAGCGTGGCGGTCAGCTCGGCGGGCGCGACAAAACGGTACTCGCCGTCCTCCGGATCCAGCCCGGCATCGACGCTGCGCCGCCAGGAATTCCAGATCACTTGCCTGACACCGGCGGGACGCTCGGTGCTGGCGTTCAGGCATGCTCGCCAGGCCTCTTCCAGCGCAGCGTTTGATCCTCCATTCAACGACGCGGGGCCGAGGGCAGTCAGATAGTCCCGGTCTTCAACGCTCAGGGCCATGGGTTGTGCGTTCATTGTCGGCTCTATGTTCAGGTTTTCGACATGTCAGTGTAGACATGTCCACGAAATGAACATTCCTCTTTCAAGATCGCAGAAATAAACCTTTAAATTCAGCAAGTTGAATATTGGCACAGCAGTTGCTCCCTGCAGTACAGCGACACCGGCGTTTCGGCCAGCGCGTCGCGAACAACAATAAAAGGGAGTCATTTCATGAGCACCTCGAAAACCATCCGCCTGGGTCTTATCGGCGCTGGCCGCATGGGCAGTTTTCACGGCCTGACCGCCGCCCGGCACATCCCCGGCGCCTGCCTCGCCGCCATCGCCGACCCTACTCCCGGCCAAGCCGCGCGCCTGGCGGCGGAGCTGGATGTGCGCAAGACCTACGCCGACCCGCAGCAACTGCTGGACGACCCGGACATCGACGCCGTGCTGATCGCCGCCCCGGCACGCAGCCATGCCGAGCTGGTGATCAGCGCGGCCCGGGCCGGCAAAGGGGTGTTCTGTGAAAAACCCATGGCGATCACGCTGGACGAAGCCGACCGCGCCATCGCCGCCACTGCCGATGCCCGGGTGACGCTCCAGGTCGGTTTCAACCGGCGCTTCGCCAGGAGTTTCCGCACAGCTCATCTGGACGTGGTCGCCGGCCGGATCGGCACCCCGCAACTGCTGCGCTCGCTGACCCGCGACCCGGCGCTGAACAACCCCGCCGCCTCGCCGCAATGGGTGATCTTCCTGGAAACGCTGATCCATGACTTCGATACCCTGCGCTACCTGAATCCGGGCGCCGAGGCGGTCGAGGTATTCGTGATGGCCGATGCCTTGATTGCACCCGACTACAAGGAGAAAGGTTTCCTCGACACGGCAGTGGTCACGATCCGTTTCGACAATGGCGCCATTGCCACCGCCGAGGCCAACTTCCAGGCCGTCTACGGCTACGACGTTCGGGGCGAAGTGTTCGGCAGCGCCGGCATGCTGACCATGGGCAGCGTCAACGACTCCGACTTGCTGCGCTATCTGGCCAATGGGGTCCAGGCCGATACCCAACGCCTGGACACCGACTTGCTGCGTGATGCGTACGTGGCCGAGCTGAATCACTTCGTCAGTTGCGTGCGCAGCGGCGAGAAACCGCTGGCCAGCGGTGAAGATGCCCGGGCCGCCCTGGCCATTGCACGGGCTTGCATCGAGTGCTTCCAGCAGGGTAAAGCGGTACGTGTGCAAGGAGCCTCGTCATGAGTTTCATCCCCTTCAAACTGGCGGTCAGCGCCGAGATGGTCTTTCTTGACCTGCCCTTTGTCGAACGGGTCAAACGCATCCACGCGCAGGGTTTCAGCGTCGAGATATGGAACTGGACGAGCAAGGACATCCAGGCCCTCGCGGCGACTGGCGCGGATTTCACCTCGATGACCGGTTACATCTCGGGCAACCTGACCGATCCCGAGGCCGTCCGGCAACTGCTCGACAGCGCCGGAGAATCCTTGGCCGTCGCAGCCCGGTTGAACTGCCCGAGCCTGAACCTGCACGGCACCGGCCTGGGTGATCAGGGCTTGCCGGTCAAACCGGTAGCCCGAACAACCGGACGCATGTGGTTGAGCGCCTGCAAGACCCTGGAAAAGATCGCCCGCCTGGGCGAAGACGCCGGCCGGGTATTCCTGCTGGAAAATCTCAACACCGAAGTCGACCATCCCGGCACACCGTTCGCCCGCGCCGACGATACCCTGGCGCTGATCGAAGCCGTGGGCAGCCCGCACCTGAAAATGAATCTGGACCTTTATCACGCGCAAATCGGCGAAGGAAACCTGATCGAGCTGGTCCAGCGCGCCGGTGACGCCATCGGCGAAATCCAGGTCGCCGATGTTCCGGGTCGCATGGAGCCTGGCACCGGTGAAATTCACTATCCGGCCATTGCCCGGGCGCTGTTCGGCATGGGATACCGCGGTGTCGTCGGCCTTGAGGGCTGGGCCAGCGGTGACAGCGAAACAGCACTGGAGCGTTTCAGACAGGCTTTCACCCTGGATGGGTGAGCGCCTCGCGGACTCCAGACGCGCAGCAATATTTCCATCACTTGATGACGTTCACTCCATAACAACAAAAGGAAAACCATCATGCGTCGTTGCACACTGCTTTTCGCCACATTGCTCGTGCTGTTCAGCCAATGGGCCGCCGCCGATTATCGCATCGGCGTCAGCATCGCCAGGGTTGACGACAACTTCATGACCTACGTGCGTAACGGCCTGGACGAGGCCGCCAGGAAGGATAACGTCCAGATCCAGTTCGAGGATGCCCAGGGCGACGTGGTCCGCCAGCTCAATCAGGTCCAAGGCTTCATCAATCAGAAAGTCGATGCGGTCATTGTCCTGCCGGTAGACACTTCCGCCACCGCCAACATCACCCGCGCCGCCGTCGAAGCCAAGACGCCGCTGGTCTACGTCAATCGCCACCCGGACGAGCGCACCTTGCCCAAAGGCGTGGTTACGGTGGCGTCCAACGACATCGAGGCCGGCCAACTGCAGATGCGCTACCTGGCGGAAAAACTCGGCGGCAAGGGCAACCTCGCGATCATCATGGGCGACCTCGCGCAAAACGCCACCCATGACCGCACCGAAGGGGTCAAGCAGGTGCTCAAGGACTTCCCCCAGATCAGGGTCGTCGAACAGCAGAGCGCCGAATGGCAGCGCAGCAAAGGGATGGACCTGACCAGCAACTGGCTGCTCGCCGGCAGCCGTTTCGATGCCATCGTCGCCAACAATGACGAGATGGCCATCGGTGCGGCCATGGCCTTGCAGCAAGCCGGCAAAGCCAAGGGCGAGATTTCGATTGTCGGCATCGACGGTTTGCCTGATGGCCTGGCGGCGATCAAACGCGGGATGCTGGTCGCGTCGGTATTCCAGGACCCCAAGGCCCAAGCGACCAGCGCGGTGCAGGCGGCGCTCAAGATGATCAAGGGCGAGCCGGTTGAGCCGGAGGTCTGGGTACCGTTCCAGTTGATCAAACCTGAGCAACTGGCGGTGTTTGAGCAGCGTTACAAGTAGCAGTAATCACCTGAGAAAAATGATGGCCTCGTGGCGAGGGAGCTTGCTCCCGCTGGGTTGCGTAGCAGCCGCAAGATTTTTGGGGCCGCTGCGCAGCCCAGCGGGAGCAAGCTCCCTCGCCACGGGTCGATTGCCTCACGTCAACAGCCAGCGCCTGCTCAGGCGATGTGCAACGCCCTGCCCTTGGTCTCGGCGATGGCATTGTTCAAGGCCACCCGGAACAGCTCGACCAGCACATCGATTTCCTCAGCCTGGATGATCAGCGGTGGCAGGAATCGCACAACGGCGCCATGGCGCCCGCCCAACTCCAGGATGACGCCCAAGCGCAGGCACTGGCGCTGGATGGCCTGGGCCAGTGCCGTATCCGCGGCGGGCACACGGGCATCGCTCGGGGTATCGCTGACAACCTCTACGCCCACCATCAAGCCACGACCACGCACCTGGCCCAGGCAAGGGTAATCGCCCTGCAACTGACGCAGCTGCTCCATCAGGCGTTGCCCCATGATGTCAGCGTGCGCTGGCAGGTGTTCGCTGATGATATGACGCAACGTCGCGCCCCCCGCTGCCATCGCCATCTGGTTGCCACGGAACGTGCCGGCATGGGCACCGGGTTTCCAGGTGTCCAGTTCTTCGCGATACACCATCACCGCCAGCGGCAGACCGCCGCCGATAGCTTTGGACAAGACCAGAATGTCCGGTTCGATGTCGGCGTGCTGGAAAGCGAACAGCTTGCCGGTACGCCCCAGGCCGGTCTGTACTTCATCGATGATCAGTGCCACGCCGTGTTTGCGGGTCAGTTGGCGCAAGCCCTGGAGCCAACGGACCGGTGCCGGGATCACCCCACCCTCGCCCTGCACGACTTCCACGACCACCGCTGCCGGTGGCAGCACACCCGACTCCGGGTCGCTCAACAGTTGTTCGATAAAGTGCAGCCCGGCATCGATGCCGGCTTCGCCGCCGATGCCGAACGGACAGCGGTAGTCATAGGGGTACGGCAGGAACTGCACGTCGGCCATCAACGAGCCCAGCCCCTGTTTCGGCCCCAGGTTGCCCATCAGGCTCAGTGTCCCCAGGGTCATGCCGTGGTAACCGCCGGAGAACGTCAGGATCGGTTTGCGCCCGGTGGCGATCCGCGCCAGCTTCAAGGCCGCCTCGATGCCGTCGGCACCGGTCGGTCCGCAGAACTGGATGCGCGCGTGACGGGCGAAGTTTTCCGGCAAGGCGTTGAACAGGTCCTCGACGAAACGATCCTTGACCGGTGTCGTCAGGTCCAGGGTGTGCAAGGGCAGGCCGGAATCGAGTGTCTGGCGCATGGCCGCGATGGCCACCGGATGGTTATGGCCCAGCGCCAAAGTCCCCGCACCCGCGAGGCAGTCCATGAACAATTGGCCTTGAGTATCGCGCACATAAAGACCATGGGCTTCTTGCAAGGCCAACGGAATGCGCCGCGGGTAAGAACGGGCGTTCGACTCCCGGGCCGCCTGGCGTTGCAGATACGGGTTGGTGTTCAGTTCACGCGGCGCTTGCTGGCGAAACTGCTCCAGCGTGAAGGTTGCGCCGGAGGATGAACGGGGCTGGACACTTTCCATTTTGACTCCCTGAGTAACCACTCGGTTGTGGGCGATCAGCCCTGTCCTTGTACCTGCATGGCCTGACGCAGGCTCAGCGGGCGCATGTCGGTCCAGACTTTCTCGATGTAAGCCAGACACTCTTCCTTGCTGCCCTGCATGTCCACGGTGCGCCAGCCGTCGGGCACGCTGCGGTAGTCCGGCCAGATCGAGTACTGCTCCTCTTCGTTGACGACAACCAGAAACCGCGTATCCGGGCTATCCAAACTCATTGCTTGCTCCTTTGACTGGCATGACGGAAAAGATCGCTACGATACAATACTAATGGTAGCGATTCTCATTAATATTATAAAAATCTTACGTTGCGCACATATTTCATTGCTGGCGAGCAGTCGCAAGACAGCAGTGCGCTGTTTATACTTCGCCCCTGAACGATAACCTCTCTCGATTCGCGGTCACGGATGAGTCAATGATTCCCAGCCTTGCTCCGCTGTTCATCGGGCCGCTCGCAGCCTTTGAAGACAAGCTGCAACTGCGCAGCCACCCGCGCGCCGATCTGCCGGCCGCCGTGTTCTTCCAGCATGAGACGTTCAGCGCATTCGTCGACGATCTGCTGGCACGCTACAAGACTGATGAGCGTCTGGCCCTGGTGTCGCTGTGGTCCAAATGGTATTTCAGTACCTTCCTGGCGCCAGTGATGGCCGCCAACCTGCTCCAGCAACGGGAGCTGCCGCTCGCCCTGGCTGATGTCGGCTTGAAACTCGGCGACGACGCCAGGCCCCAGGCCCTGCATTTGCGCGACGATGGCCAGGTACTGCCCCCGTGCACGGCTTTCGAGCGGTTCCATACGCTCGTCGAATGCCATCTGGAACCGGTCATCGAGATTCTTGCCAGTGTCAGCCGGGCATCGCCCCGGTTGTTCTGGAGCAACGCCGCCAACACCTTCGAATTCGTCACCACGCGGATCGAACTGCACCCCCTGGCTGATGCCTCCAGCACCCTGCCGGCCAGGGAGATCCTCACTGCCCGGCTGCGCCCCGACGGCCGGCGCAACCCTCTGTTCGCGCCCGTACGCTACCAAGACATTGGCGAGGACGAGCCGCAGCGCCTGAGGCGCATCTGCTGCATTCGCTACCGCCTCCCCGGCGTTGGCTATTGCAGCAGCTGCCCCCTCGATGAATCCAGACGCCAGGTTCAAGGCGCCTGAGCGCAGCCGTCATTTCACCAGCTGAAAGGGGTTCTCCGTGGCCCGGTCGTAATCGACGAGGTGGCCGTAGTCGAGGCGATAGACCCGGTCCGCCACATCGAAATAACGATCATCATGGGTGATCGCGATGACAGTCTTGCCGGCGGCCTTTAGCTCGGGCAGCAACTCGTTGTAGAACACATGGCGGAAGACCGGGTCCTGGTCCGCCGCCCACTCATCCAGCAGGAACACTTCCCGGCCTTCCATCATCAGCAATAGCAACGCGAGGCGTTTGCGCTGGCCCTGGGACAAGGCAGTGGTGGACAGGCGCCCGGCGGCGAATTCGACCTTGTGGGCCAGCCCCAGGCGCTCCAGATAATGGTCCACCCGGGCTTCGAGCCCTGCACGGTCTCCCGCCTCGCCCAGCACATCGGCGAACAGATAGAAGTCGGCGAAGATCGCGGCGAAATGCTCCCGGTGCCACTCACTGGTACTGGCATCGAGTACCACGCCATTGAGCGACACCTCCCCGGAAGCGGGCACGTAGAGGCCGGTCAGCAGCTTGGCCAGGGTCGACTTGCCGCTGCCATTGCCACCGACGATGAAAATCAGCTCGCCACGGCGAATCGTCAGGTCGATCGGGCCCAGTTCAAATGCAAACTCCTCATTCTTGCCGGCATAACGGTAATGCACGTCTGCCAGGCGCAGTTCGCGAAACGGCTGAGCCGCTTGCGCCGGGGTCTTGAATTGCACCGTCTCGCCCAGCGCCAGCGCGTCGATGGCTTGCAACGCGACATGACCGCGGATCACTGCGGGAATGGCGTCGAGGATCATCGAGATGGGCGTGCGCAGGAACATGATCGCCAACACGTAGCCGACCACCACCTGCTGGTCCAGCAAGCCCAGCCCCTGGCCGAGGAAAAAGAGGGTGCCGATCAACATGAACACCAGCAGTGTCGTCCAATTGAGGTTCACCGCCCAGAGGGTGTCGGCGCGCACCGAGGCGTCCAGCGAGGCGCGCGCGATGGGTTCCAGCTTGTGTTGATAAAGCAGATGCCGGCGCTCGCGGCTCAGGCCCAACTCGCAGCGCCCCTGGATCGTGGCTTCGAACTGCTCGGTCAATTGGTCGTCCTGTTGCCGGACAGCCTGCATCAAGGTCTTGACCTTGCGCCCCAGCAACACATCGAGACCAACGCCAGCGGCGATCACCGCCAGCGTCAGGCAAAAGAACGGCAAGCTCAACCAGCCCATGTAGGCCAGCCCCGCCAACAGCAGCAGACCGTTGTACAAGGAGATCGGCAGTTGCTTGAACGCCGTGGCGACGGTGGTCACATCCTTGGTCAGGGCGTTGTAGATACGTGGGCTGCCCAGCCGTTCGACGCGTTCGAGCGCGGTGCCCAGGACCTTGCCCACCAGCCGCAGGCGCAGCTGGTAGACCAGGCGATGACCGATCTGCACCAGCAACCATTGCGAGATGACTCCGCTGATGAACAACAGCACCAACAGCCCACCGAACAGCAGCAAGCCCCGACCGAGGTCATCGAGGCCTTGTTCCAGGCAACGGTTGATGTAGCCGATCAGGCCGATACTGGTGGCCGCGCTCAAGGCACTGCACAGCACCGCAAGGAGGATGCGCCATCGCGCGTCATGCAGCAGTTCTTTCAATAACATCATGGGACCGGCACCACCTTGGCAGAGTTTTGCAACAGTAAAGGCAGCAGGTGTTCGACCAGTCGCGGCTCGCCGAGCATTTCATGATGCCCCACGTCCAATGTCCACTGGCTGACCGGTTGCAAGGCATGGCGTTGCCACAGCGCGCGCAAATCGCCGTGGGCATTGCCGCGCCAGAGCCACACCGGCACATCAACAGTCGGCAAGGCCTGCTGGTACAAGCGGGTCTTGATCGCGCGATATTGCGCCATCAACGCCAGTAATTCCGCGTCGGCCGACTCCCATTGCAGATGCGCGCGCACCTGTTCGTCGTCCAGTAGCCGGGCGACACCCTCGGCATAGTCAAGGCCGGCCAACAGGCCCGTCAACCGCTCCCGTAGCGACTCGCCGAGCGGCTGGGCGTGGCTGCGGCAATAAAAAGCGAAATCAGCAATCAACTGGCCGGCTTCATCACCCTCGCCGGCCAGGCTGCGCTGCGCATCGTGATCGAGCACCACCAACCCGGCGACACTGAAACCACTTGCTTGCAGATGCGGCACCAGCAACATGGCCAGGCGCGCGGCCAGGCTCCAGCCCAACAGTACCAGCGGACGCTCTTTGAGCTGCGCCGGGATACTCGCCACGTATCGGCGCAGCAGTGCATCCATGTCGCCCTCGGCCCAGCCGCTTTCAAGCGCGGCGAGGCCAAACACCGCGACGTCGTCGCGCAGGTTGTCCACCAGCGGCTGGTAAGCCTGCAGGTGCCCTTGCGCCCCATGCACCAGCAACAGCGCCGGGGCATGCGGATCGGCAGTGTTCAGGACCTTCCACGGACCACTGCCGATCTCGCCCAGGCCTTGGACGAGGTCACGCACGGTATGGCGTTCGAACAGCAGGTTGGTCGGCAGGTCGAGGCCCAACCGTTCGCGAATCAGAGACACCACCTTGATCGCGGCCAGCGAATGCCCACCGACATTAAAGAAGTTGTCGGTGACGCCAAGGTCATCAACTCCCAATACTTCGCACCAGATGGCGAGGATCGCCGCCTCCAGCTCGCCGACCGGTGCCACGCGAGTATTGTGCAAACGCTGCCGGGCGCGTTCGAGCAGGTTCTTGCGATCGAGCTTGCCATTGCTGTTCAACGGCATGGCCTTCAGCGCCAGTACAGCGCTGGGCAGCATGTAGTCCGGCAACTGGCGGGCCAGGCTGGCGCGCAACTGATCCGTTCCTTGCGAATACGCCTCCTCCGTGACCACGAAGGCCAGCAATCGGGCGTGGTCACCTTCGCCGTCCAGCAGCACAGCTGCCTGCGAGATACCTGGCTGGGCCAGCATTGCCTGCTCGACCTCGGCCAACTCAAGGCGAAACCCACGGATTTTCACCTGCTGATCGTTGCGCCCCAGGATGCGCACGGCCCCATCGGCCTGGCGCATGGCCAGGTCGCCCGTACGGTACAGACGATGACCAGTGGCAGGCTCGACAGCAAAGGCGTTGCCGCCGACATTGCCGACATAGCCTCGACCAACGCTGGCGCCGCTGATGCACAACTCGCCGGCCTGGCCTGAGGGTACCGGTCGCTGCCGCTCGTCGAGCAGGTGGATACGGTTGGCACCCAACACCTGGTCCAATGCGCAGCCACTCACCCCCTGTTCCAGATCGATCGCCCGCCACAACACCCCTACCGTGGTCTCGGTCGGACCATAGTGATTGTAAACACGGCAGGTCGGTCCGGCCTGCGCCAGGCGGGTCAACAGCGCCTCGCCGATCGGCTCTCCGCCCAACACCAGGACCTGGCGTGGAAGGACGTCGGCGGCCTGCTCGCCCATCAGTGCTTCGAGGTGCGAAGGTACGATCTTGAGCACGTCCAGTGGGTAGCGCCGAAGCTCATCGGCAAACGCCCGCGCATCGGTCACGGTCGTCTGCGCCAGGACATGCACGCAGCCGCCCCGCAGCCACGCCGGGAACAGCACGGTGTTGCCCAGGTCTGCGAGCAACGAGGACACCAGCCCGTAATGCCCGCCCTCGGGCAATTGCAACGCGTGGATCACCTGGGTGGCGTAGTGACGCAGTTGCCCTTGTTCGATCTGCACACCCTTGGGCTTGCCGCTGGTGCCCGAGGTATAGAGCACGTAGGCCAGGTCCTGCGCTGTGCCGGAGACTGGAGAGGCGAACGCCGGTGCATTGCTCGCCTGCGTCCAGCACAGGGTCCGCACCGATGTCTCGGGCAACAGCCCTTCCAGGTGCAGCAACAACGCCGGTTGAGCGTCGTCGAGTATGCCGGCCAGACGCAGCGGTGGCTGCTGTGGGTCCAATGGCAGATACGCGGCCCCCACCTTGAAGCAGGCCAGCATCGCGATCAGCATCTGCGCGCCACGCGGCAGATACAGCCCAACGACCTGCTCGCGGCCCACGCCAGCCTGGTTCAGGCTGCCGGCGACACGATCACTCAGGGCATCCAGGTCAGCGTAGGAAAATACCTGCTCGGCATACCGCAGCGCCGGACGCGACGGTTGTGCCTGGGCATGGCGGCGCAAGGTCGCGATGATATCGAGGTCCGGTCCAAGGGCAGCAGTCTGCGCCGAGGCCAGCCATTCTTCAGGCAGGCGCGCGTCAATGTCAGCGATGAGCCCGTCGGGCGATTGCACCAGTTGGCCAAGCCAATGGGCAAAACGCTTGAGCAGCGCCTGCATCTGCCCCTCGCGATACAGGCCGAGGTCGTAGGCCAACGCCAGCTCGCCGTGGCCCTGGGCATCGAGCGTCAATTGCAGTTGCAGTTCGACCGGTGTGTCGAAAGACAGCCACTGCGACATGTCCAGTTGCGGCACGGGCGAGACCCGCAGGCCGGCCTGGAAGCTGGCCCGCCATTCGGGCAACAACTGTGCCTGGCCGACATATTCCTGCCAGTCCACGGCGCTCTCCAATTGCCGGGCCAGTTGCCGGGCCAGGTTGGTCAGCGTGCTGTGTTCGGACACTTGCAAGACCATCGGTAAAGTCTGCTCGAACAGCCCATACGCGCCGGACAATTCCTCGTAGTTGTCGCGAGGATCGTGTTGCAACCCCAACTGCCCCTGTTGCTGCCCGTTGAGCCTGCCGAGCAATGACCCCCAGGCGGCCAGCACCCACTGCTCGACGGCCACGCCTTCACGATCGGCCAGTGCCGTGAGCATCGTCGGCAAGCGCTGCTCAACTTCCTGGCGGACGACTGCGTGACGTCCGCTGGCGATGCCATAGCGCTCGACCAGGCGCATGCCGGGAATGTCCTGCAAGGCCAGGTTGCGCCAGAACTGCGCGCCCTGCTCGGCGTCTTCATCCAGTTGCAGGCCGTTGATCCACTCGACATAGTCGGCGTACTGCATGGGCTCGTCGTCCAGCGCTGCGGCACGCCCGAGCAAGTGTTCCTGCAAGCCGATCAGGCTGCGCTGGTCCAGTGAGTAGACCGGGACTGCCAACAGCAACTGATCGTCGAGCAGCCAGGCGAGAATGTCGGGTTGCTCGGCGTCGCAACGACGCCGGGCCGCCTCCAGCCACGACTGTCCATCGTGACCGTCGACTGCCCGCCCCTGGCGCCAGTCCAGCCGCAGTGCATCAGGTTCGATAACGCGCTGGCGCAGGCCGGTGGCGCCCAGTGGGCGCTCGTAACGCAGGCGCAACGCCTGGTGCTGCGCCAGGGCGTCGCGCAAGCGTTGCTCGACGATGCCCTCGGGCACGCCCGCCAAGCGCATGCGGACCCAGCGCCAGGCTTGCGGATTGGCCTGGGCCAGTTGTTTCTGTTGCGGTGAAAGCGTCAGTCCAAGATCCATCATGGGGTCAACTCTGCGGAATGCTCTTCGGTCTGCGCAGGGGCAGCCATTACCTGGTGACGACCATAGATCTCGCCCATGGCCACGACAATCTTGCGCTCGCCCTCGAACGGATCCCGGGCATGCGCCGCCAGCATGTTATCGAGCATGACCACATCGCCCTGTTGCCAATCGAAACGCACGGCGCAGCGGTCATAGGCGGCATTGATGGCATCGATGGCGGCCGGCTCGAGGTCCGAGCCGTCACCGTAGAACACCTGCCTGGGCATGGCGGCTTCGCCATCGCGCAGGAACTGCTCGCGGATATCGGCATCGAGAAACGCCGGGTGGTACAGCTGGATCTGGTTGAAGAAGCTCTCTTCGCCCGTCAATGGATGCAGGATCACCGCCGGGCAAACCTGGCGGGTGTGCAGGTCGTTGGCGCCGCGCCATTGGAATTCGATGTTGCTCTCACGGCAGATCCGCTCGACCTCGGCCCGATCCTCGGTCTGGAAGAAATGCTGCCAGCTGACGTCCAGGCTGGCGCTGAAATTGCGCACGTACATCAGCTGTTTGCGCCGCAGGTTTGCCTGCAACCAGGCCGGCAGTTCGCCGTAGACCTGGCGGCTGTCGACGATCGGCGTCGCGCCACCGGAGGTCGCTGGCGTCTCGCAGTAGAACCACTGGCGGCGCGGCCAACGGTGCTGATGCGCACTCTCGTTATGGAACAGGATCATCCGGTCCTTGGGGTATGGCGTGGACTTGTAGATGTTCTTGCCACCTTCTTTCTTCGGCAGGTCGCCGTACTGTCCATACAACTGCGGGCACAGCGCCTGGCAGAACGCCTCGAAATCCGCCGGTGTCGGCAGGTCGAACCCACGGAACAGGATACCGCCATGCTCGCGCAGCCAGCTCTCGACCTTGTCGCGGTTGGCTTCGGCCCAGATAGCCGGGGCCAGTTCACGGTCACGCAGCGAGACCAGCAGCGGAAATTTCGCCTCCTCTCGCAGCGGCCGGGCTTCGATGGGCTCACGGGTCGCCGCCGATCCGCTCTGGCGCATCTTGCCCAATTTGCTCATTTTGCGTTGCAGCGGGTTGTCCGTGGACATTGCAGCGGCTCCCTTTACAGTCGGAATCAAGGTATCGATGGGATTGTCCGGCGCGCCGAGGGCCAGCTCCAGCAATGACTCGAAGGCATGGCGCAAGCGCTCGACGGTGGCCTGGCGGAACAGGCTGGTGCGGTACACCCAGCGCAGGCTGATGGCATCAGAGTCTTCGCTGGCGAACAGAGCCATGTCGAACTTGGAATGGTGTTGCTCGCCGGCCAGCGGCTCGACCTGAAGATCGCCCAGCTGACGCTGCTGGCGTGGTGTGTTGTCGAGCACGAACAAGGTCTGCAACAGCGGGTGGACATTGGCCACGCGCGGCAGCTCGAGGCACTCCACGACCTGTTCGAACGGCGTGTCTTGCCAGGCGAACGCTTGCAGGCAAACCTCACGCACCTGGAGCGCCAGCTCACGGAAACTCAACTCCGGTTGCAGGCGGACACGCAAGGCCAGCAGGTTGACGAAGAAGCCGATCAGCGATTCGGTGGCCGGATGGTCGCGGTTCGCAACGTCCGTACCGATCACCAGATCGCGGCCCTGCGTCTCGCGTTGCAGAACCGCGGCATAACAAGTCAGCAGCACCATGAACGGCGACGTGCCACTGTCCTGGGCGAACCTTCTAAGCCGGCCAACCGTGGCGGGCGACAACTGGAAATCCACTGCGGCCCCGGCGCCACTGTCACGCTCCGGACGCGGGAAATCGAACGGCAGCGGCACTTGCGCGGGAATGCCGGCCAGGGTCCGTCGCCAGAAGTCCAGGCCTTCACGCTGACGCAATCGGACCGCGGCCGAACCTTGCCATACGGCGTAGTCGACGTACTGGATCGGCAACGCTTCCTGGCTCGGTAGCACGCCGGTGCTGTAGGCCTCGTAGCCCTCGATCAGCTCATCGACCAGAATAGCGCCGGACCAACCATCGGAGGCAATGTGGTGCATGATCATTTGCAGCACATGATCCTGTTCGCCGAGGCGATACAGGACCACCCGCAGCGGAGCCTGGCGAACCAGGTCGAAGGGGCGCAGTGCCCTGTCCCGGGCTTCAATCGGCCACTGCGCCTGCGTCGACGCGAGGGTTTCCAGGGCCACTGTCGATTGCGAGTGGATGCGCTGGCGCGGTTCGCCGTCACGCTGGTGATAGGTGGTGCGCAGGATGGCGTGGCGGCTTACCAGCCGCTGCAATGAACGCTCCAGGGCCTGGATGTCGAGTTGCCCGCGCAAACGGACATTACTGCTCATGTTGAAACTGCTGTCGGCAAGGTCCAGCTGCTGCATCAACCAGACTCGCTGTTGCGCCGATGACAAGGGTTGCTCGACGTCATGATCAACCGGCGAGATCGTCAGCGAAGCCAGGTCCTGCTGCCCCGCAAGCCCTTCGATTCGCTCAGCCAGTTGCGCCAGCATCGGCGTTTCGAACAGCCAGCGCAATGGCACGTCAAACCCCTGCTCGCGCAAGCGCCCACGCACTTGAGCGGCCATCAGCGAATGCCCGCCCATCTGGAAGAAATGGCTATCAACCGGCACGTGTTGCACGTGCAACACCGAGGTCCAGATCTGCATTAGCAAGGCCTCGCTCGCCGACAAGGCGCGCTCGGTAGCAGGTGCACTGTCGACCACCGCGAGCAGGCGCGGCAGCTGCTTGCGATCGACCTTGCCGTTGGTGTTGAGCGGCAGCCGCTCCAGCGCTTGCAGGTGCGTCGGCAACATGTAGATCGGCAAACGTGTCTGCAGATAGTCGCGCACAGCCGCCTCGTCAGGTGCGTTTTCAGCCTCCGCCACCCAGAACGCCGCCAGGCGCTCGCCTTGCACGGCCACGACCGCCTGCAGCAGTTGGGGATGGCTGAGCAGAACCGCCTCGATTTCTCCCAGTTCGATACGGTACCCGCGCAACTTTATCTGGTCATCGGTACGCCCGAGGTAGTACAGCTGGCCGTCGGGCTGCCAGCGCGCCAGATCGCCGGTGCGATACAAGCGCCCGCCGTTACCCACGAACGGGTCGGCAATGAAGCGCTCGGCGGTCAGCCCCGGCTGCCCGGCATAACCGCGGGCCAGGCCGTCGCCGGCAATATAGAGTTCGCCCACGCAGCCAGGCGGCACTTCGCACAGGTGTTCGTCGAGAACATGACAGCGCGTGTTCAGCAGCGGTCGGCCAATCGGCGCGACGGGCAGTTGCAGCGCATCGATCGGCGCCTGGGTCGACCACACCGTGGTCTCGGTCGGGCCGTAGACATTGATCAGTTGCGCCACGCACTGCTTCAGCTCGTGCGCCAACTCGGCCGACACTGCCTCGCCACCGACCAGGGCCACGCGCCCCTTGAGCACCTGGCGATCGCCTTGCAGCAACATCGCCCAGGTCGCCGGTGTGGCCTGGATCAGGTCGACATTCCTTTCCTCGATCAAGCGCGCAAGCAGCAGCGGATCCTGGCGCTCTTCATCGTCGGCGAGGACGACCGCGCCGCCACGCACCAGCGGCAGGCACAGCTCCAGGCCGCAGATGTCGAAGGTGACCGTGGTCAAGGCCAGATAGCGCTGCACATTTGCCAAGGGCAGCGCCTGTTCCATGGCCAGCAGGAAGTTGGCGAAGTTGCCGCGACTGATCTGCACGCCCTTCGGTTGGCCGGTCGAGCCCGAGGTATAGAGGGTGTAGGCCAGTTGCCCAAGGTTGGCCGCCACTTCCGGCGCCTGGGTCGCGAATTGCCCCAGCGGCAGGTCCGCCCATGGGCACACGCGCAACGGCGCCGGCAGATCGACGCTCGGCGAATCGCAGAGCAGCAGATGCGGCTGCGCCCGGTCGAGGATTTGCGCCTGGCGAGCCGGCGGATGGCCGGGATCGAGCGGCAGGTATGCCGCGCCGGCCTTCTGAATGCCCAGCATGCACACCAGCAACCGCTCATCCCGAGGCAGGCAGAAGGCAACCATCGACTCGGCGCCCACGCCTTGGCCCAGCAGCCAATGAGCGAGGCGGTTGGCTTGGGCATCCAGCGTCCCGTAGGTTATCTGCCGGTCAGCGCAGTACACCGCGATGCGCTCGGGATGCGCAGCGGCTTGCGCTTCGAAGCGCGTCACGAAATCCGCTTCGCCGGACAATCGCATCGGCTCACCGGCAGTCGCCAGGGTCGCAACGGAGCGCAGCGGGATTTCCGGCAAGCGTGTCTGAAGGTCAATACCCGCCAGGCTGGCGAGCAATCCCTGATAGTCCTCCACCAGCCGCCGGGTGGTGCCCGGTTGCAGCAGCGCGGTCGCGTATTCGACGATCAACCCCGTACTGGCCTCGGCACCACGCCCTTGGGTGAACAGGTTGAAGGTCAGGTCGAACTTGGCGCTCACCACCCCGCCCGGCAATGCCAGGGCCTGTGCGCTGACGCCGGGCAGGTTCAGGCTGCGGGACTGCTGGTGGTCGACCTGGTAGTTGAACATCGTCTGGAACACCGGCGTGCGATCCAGGCTGCGCTCGATATTCAGCACGTCGAGCAATTGCTCGAACGGCAGCGCCTGATGAGCCAGGTCCTCGCTCAGTCTGCCGTTCAAGGCCTGGACGAACGATTGCAGGCTCTGGCGAGCATCGATCTGCACCCGGTGCGCCAGCGTGTTGACGAACAGGCCGACTTGCGCCTGGCTCTCTGCCGACTCGCGTCCGGCCACTGGAACGCCGACGGCGAAATCACTGCGTCCGCCATGACGCCAGAGCAGCAATTGATACGCAGCGAAATACACCACGAACGGTGTGACGCCCAACGCCCTTGCCCGCGCCTCCACAGCGGCACTCAACGTACCGGGCAAAGCGAACTCGTCCCGCGCACCGGCGTATGCCTGCACTGTCGGCCGAGTGGGTTGTCCGGGCAATTCCAGAGGCTCGTTGCCCAAGCCTTCCAGGCGTTGCCGCCAATAAGCCAACAGCGTCTTGCCGTGGTCCCCTTCCAACTGTTGCCGCTGCGCATTGATCAACGGCAGCAGAGCGCTTGTTGAAGACAGCGTCCGCTCCTGATAGAGCGACGTCAGATCCTCGACCAGCAGGCCCATGGACCAACCGTCCACGGCAATGTGATGCACATTGAACAGCAAGCGGTAGTCAGCGGGTGCGACACAAAACACATCGACCGCCAGCAAGGGCCCCTGCGTGAGGTCGAACACCCGCTTGGCCGCGCTGGCGATGGCCGCATCCTGCTCCGCCCCGGTCAGACCGCCGATATCGTGGACGTTGAAGATCGCCGCGGGCGTATCGTCCAGGCGCTGCCAGACTTGCCCTTGCTCTTCGAAGAAGAGGCAGCGCAACGCATCATGACGGGCGACCAGCGCCTGACAGGCACGTTGCAGACGCGGCACATCCAGATCGCCGCGCAAGGCCAGCAACTGGGTGACGTTGTAGGCGGTTTCAGCCGGATCGAGCTGCTGCATGAACCACACCCGTTGCTGGGCGTGGGACAGCGGCTGTGGTTGCTTCGCCACGTCGCTCGGCTCGACCGCCGCGACGACAGGCGCCACGACCGGCGTCAGCGCCTTGGCCAACTGCCGAGGGGTTGGGTTCTCCAACAATTGCCGAGGCATCAGGCGCAGCTCGGCCTGACGCAAGCGCGCGATCAGTTGCAGGCTGAGGATCGAATCGCCGCCCATGGCAAAAAAATCCGCATCCGCGCCCAGCGCGGGTTGGCCGAGCAGCTCGCGAAAGGCCGTCAGCACCGTGAGCAAGGCGGGCTCGGCGCGGCAATCGATGCACAGCGCCATGGCCGCCAATGTCGGATGCTGCAAGACATCGCGAGGTTGCAGCCTCAGCCCTTCCCGCGAAGCCAGGCCGATCAATTGCAGGCTGAGAATCGAGTCGCCGCCGAGGGCGAAAAAATCATCCCCGCGCCCGACTTGCGCACAACCGAGAATCTGGCACCACAGTAGCGCCAGGCGCTGTTCGGTCGCGCCGTTCGGTGGCTCGGCGGCTTCAGCGGTCGGCTCATCCGTTGCGGGCTCGGGCAATGCGCGCCGGTCGAGCTTGCCGTTGGCGGTCAGCGGCAGTGTATCGAGGGCCAGCCAATAGGCCGGCAGCATGTGTTCCGGCAGTTGGCGCTTGGCCTCGGCTTGCAGCATCGCCAAGGCTTCGGTGGTCATCGAAGAGCCGATCCCGGGGGTGAGGTATGCCACCAGTTGCGTGCGTCCTTTCACTTCGCAGGCGAGCACCGCCCCCTCGCGCACCTGGGGTTGGGCGTTGAGCCAGGCACTGACCTCGCCCGGTTCGACGCGAAAACCGCGGATCTTGACCTGATCGTCCTGGCGCCCGAGGAATACCAGGCGTCCGCTGCGATCCAGGCGCACCCGGTCACCGCTGCGATAGAATCGCTGCCCCTGGGCCGTGCAACCGAACGCGCGCGCCGTCAACCCGGGTTGCCCGAGGTAGCCTTGGGCAACCTGGGGCCCGCCAATCAACAGCTCACCGGCAACCCCGAGCGGTACGGCTCTGTCATTGCCATCGACGATGCGCAACTCGCAGCCGGACAAAGGCTGGCCCAACGGCAAGTACTGACCCGCTTCGAGTGCGTCGGACCCGGTGATTTCCCCGCAGATCACCCCAACCGTGGTTTCCGACGGGCCGTAGTGATTGAAGATACGCAGTTGCGGCGCCAGTTCATGCACCTTGGCGAACAGGGCCTGATCGAACCCCTCGCCGCCGAGGATCAATATTTCCCTGGGCAACACACGGCGGGCGTCGTCCAATGCCAGCAAGCCGCGCAGATGCGAAGGCGCGATCTTCAGGCAATCGACGGGATTCTGATCAAGAAAGTCAGCCCAGCCGGGTGGATCGAAAGCCAACGACGCCGGCGGCAAGACCAGCGGGTCGCCAGCGGCGAGCGCGGCGAATACCGAGGTCAGCCCCAAGTCCGCGGCGACGGTCGCCAGGGTCGCCCAACGGCTGCCGGGTAAGGCGTGCAAGCGCTGGCCGACTGCGCTCGCGTAATGCGCCAGGTTGGCATGGCTGACCAGCACGCCTTTGGGTTGGCCGGTCGAGCCCGAAGTGTAGATAAGGTAGGCAGGTAATTGCGGCTGGCTGAGGCTTTCGCCCTGCCCGGCATTGGCATCGGCCGACCAGTCGGCGTCGCTCATCACCAGATGCGCGAGGCCCACGCCGGCTTCAGGCGCGTGCGCCAGCGTCACCCACAGGCTCGCCCCGCTGTCTTGCAGTAACTGCGCGAGGCGCTGCGGCGGTTGCGCCGGGTCGAGGAAAAGGCAGGTCGCGCCACGCTGCCAACAAGCCAGGGTCGCCAACAGCTGTTCAGCGCAGCGTGGCATGCACAGAGCAACCACCTGCCCAGGTCCGATGCCCTGCCCGGCCAGCCGCGCGGCCATCGACCGACTGGCGGCGCCGAGCGTGGCGTAATCAAGGGTCCGCCCAACGCTGCAGAGTGCCGCAGCGGACGGCGTCTGATTGGCCCAGTGCAACACTTGCCGGTCCAACGGCAACGGCGCCGTATCCAGGGCGGGGCCATGCAACTCGCTGGGCGGCGAAACCAGTTGCAGATCCGCCAGGCGTCGCTGCGGATGCACCGAGCCCTCGTGCAGAATCGCCAGCAAGTCGTCGAGCATCTGCTCGACCGTCGCCGCATCAAACAATTCGTCGCTGTACTCCAGCTCGCAGCGCAGTCGCGCGTCAGCGCTACGTACCATGCGCAGCGTCAAGTCGAAACGCGCATGCCGTTGCGGCGGATCGAGCACTTCGACCGCCACACCCGGCAAGGCCAGGGTGCGGCTTTCGGGTAGATCAACCTGAACGAACATGACCTGGAACAGCGGGCTCGAACGCGGACGCTCAAGGCTTTCAAGGATATTTTCGAAGGGCAACTGCTGATGGTCGAACGCGGCCGCGACCGTATCGCGGGTCCGCAGCAAGGCGCTGCCGAAGTCCGGGTTGTCCTGCAGACGCTGGCGGATCACCAGGGTATTGAGCAACGGGCCGATCAGCGGCACCAGCTCCGGACGGTCACGTTGGGCCGCCGACGTGCCCAGGCACAGATCGGTCTCGCCGCTGTAGCGCGACAGCAGGCAGGTAAAGGCCGTCAGGCCGTAGATATACAGCGTCACCCCCTGGTTGCGAATGGCCGCCTCCACCGTTGCGGTCAGTTGCGGCGAGAGCTCCCGGGCCAGGATCGCGCCACTGTGGCGACGTTGGGTGGCCGCAGGACGCGGCCGGTCCAGTGGCAACGCCAGGGGCGCCGGCGCGTCCGCCAGTTGGTCGCGCCAGAAGTCGATGTGCTGCCGGCAAGTGTCGCTGTCCAGCCACTCGCGTTCCCACGCGGCGTAATCGGCGTATTGAATGCTCAACTCGGGTTGTGCGGCAGGCTGGTTCGAAGCGAGCGCCCGATAGGCCTCGGCCAGTTCAAGTGTGAGTTGCTGGGCCGACCAGGCATCATAGGCGACGTGATGGATGGTGAAAAATAGCCAGGTGGATTGCTCCTGGGTGTCACTGAACGCTTGCCAGCGCCAAGGCATCGACTGAGCCAGGTCAAACGGTTCGGCAAGTTGGCGGGCGTACTCATCGGCGCACCATTGCGCCTGGTCAGACGCCGCCAACGTCAACCGCTCGACGGCTGGCAAGCGGACCTGTTGCGGCGCGCAATGAGGCTGCAATTGCCCGTTGGCATCCGTGGTGTAGCGAGTGCGCAGGATCTGGTGGCGATCGACGACTTGCTGCATCGCCTGCTGCAGACGCTCGCCGTCCAGGCGCCCGTCGAATCGCAGCACCGAGCACAGATTGTAGAGGGCCCGGCTGCTCAGGGCTTCAGCCGACAGGAATCGCCGCTGCGCCTGCGCCAGCGGCCTGGGCTCGCCTTCGCCGAGCACGGCGGGGACGATCGGCAGGCGCCAGCTGTCGATGCCCTTCTCGGCCAGGCGCTGGCGAAAGACTTTTTTCTTGTCCGCGGGCAAGGATGCCAGCCGCTGCGCAATCTCCAGGAAAGCTTGTTGCGTCATCGTACTCATCCTTACTCTTCCATCTCTGATAACAGGCGCTGCATTTCGTCCAGGGCTTCGTCGGTCGAAGGCCCCTGGGGCTTTTCGATCTGCTCGGCGAGCGCGGCGATCGTCGGGTTCTGGAACAGGCAGCGCAGTTCAAGCTTGACGCCAAAGCGGCTTTCGACCTGGGTCATCAAACGCATCGCCAGCAACGAATGCCCGCCCAGCTCGAAGAAGCTGGTGAACACCCCGACTTGCGGCAACTCGAGCAGGTTCTGCCAGATGTCCGCCAGTTGCTGTTCCAGCTCATTGCGCGGTGCCACGCCCTGGATCGCCACAGGCTGCGGTGCCGGCAGTGCCTTGCGGTCGATCTTGCCGTTGGCGTTGAGGGTAAAACGCGGTTGTTCGATGAAGCCGGCCGGAATCATGTAGCCCGGCAGCACACCTGCGAGATACCGACGCAGCGCCGCCTGATCAACCGGGTTCGGCGTTTGCAGCCAGGCGAACAGGCTCTGGCTGCGCGAATCGATCATCACCACGGCTTCTTCGACGCCTGGGTAACGGCGCAGCAGCGATTCGATTTCGCCCGGTTCGATGCGGAACCCGCGTACCTTGACCTGGAAATCACCGCGACCGACATAGGCCAGTCGCCCGTCGTCGCGTCGGCGCACCAGGTCGCCGGTGCGGTACAGGCGGCTGCCGGGTTCGCCGGCATAAGGGTCGGGCAAGTACGCCGCCGCCGTGATGGCGGGCGCGTGCTGATAACCACGGGTGACCCCGGAGCCGGCGATATACAGTTCGCCAGTGGCGCCCAGCGGAACCGGGCGGAGCATGTCGTCGAGCACGTAGCAACGGGTGTTGAGCAAGGGCGCGCCGATGTCGGCGACGCCGGACGGCACGTCTTGCAACACCTGGGTGGTCGACCAGACGGTGGTTTCCGTCGGGCCATAGGCGTTGATCAACGTCACGCCTCGGCTACGCAATTCGTTCACCAGTTCACCCGGCACCGCCTCGCCACCGATCAGCCCACGCAACGGCGGCCAGTCAGCCTGGCCGGTCTCCAGAAGGATCTGCCAACCGGCCGGTGTCGCCTGGAACACCGTGGCCCGACGCAGCAGCGCGAACAGCTGATGCCCATCGACCACCTGCTCGCGCCGCGCCAGCAGGATCGCGGCGCCGTTGACCAGCGGCAGGAACAGCTCCGGCTTGCACATATCGAAGGCGTACGTGGTGCTGGCGAGCCAGACATCCTCGGCACCAAGCGGCAGCAAGCGATCGAGACCGGCCAACAGACTGCTCAGGTTGCCACGGGTCACCTGCACGCCTTTCGGTGTGCCGGTGGAGCCCGAGGTGTAGATCACATACGCGCGCTGCCGCGGGTCCACCGCCAGCGTCAGGTTGGCGTCGCTGCTGGCATCCAGCGGCAACTGATCGAGCAGGAGGTGATCGACGCCGGCCAAGGCCTCGGCGCAGAGACTTTCGCCGAGCACCAGGGCTGGACGCGCGTGATCGATGATGAAGCGCAGGCGTTCACTCGGGTGTTGCGGATCCAGCGGCAGGTACGCCGCGCCCGCCTTGTGAATCGCCAACAGGGTTGGCAGCAACCACGGGCCGCGACTCAGGCAAACGGCAACCAGATCATCAGTGCCGACATTGCGCGCACGCAGCCAATGGGCCAGTCGATTGCTGATGGCGTTGAGCTGCGCGTAGTTCAGTTGTCGGTCCTGGCAATCGACGGCCAGCGCTTCAGGCGTCAGGACGACTTGCCGTTCGAAGCGGGCTATCACGTCCATTGCGGCGGTCAAGGATTGCGCGGGCCGGTTCCACGGCCGCTCGGCGAGCGCGTGGTCGGCATTCGCCAGGTCGATGTCCCAGAGGCGCGCCTCGGGTTGCTCGAGCATGCCTTCGAGCAGGTAACGGAACTCATCGGCGTAACGCTGCGCGGTATGTGCCAGGAACAGGTCGGTGTTGTACTCCAGCACGCACTGCCAATCCTCGCCCTGCTGTTCGATATGCAGGCCGATGTCCACCAGGGCGCTGTCGCTTTCGACATTCAGGCGCTGTGCCGGCAGCCCGGCGAAGCGCTGCTCGAGCGCTGCGTTGGCATCCCGCTGGATCAGGTTGAACAACGCCTGGAACAGCGGCGTGTGGCTGAGATCGCGGCGCACCTGCAACGCTTCCACCAAGCGCTCGAACGGCACGTCGGCATGCTGTTGCGCCGCCAGGTGAGTGGCTTGCAATTGCTTCCAGAACTGCTCGACCGATTGTTGCGGGTCGATGTGGCTACGCAGGACCTGGGTGGTGGCGAAATAACCGATCAGGTTATCCGTGTGGGCCTGATGGCGATGGGCGACCGGCAGGCCGACCCAGATTTCGCGCTGTCCCGAGTGCCTGGCCAACAAGGTTTTCCAGGCCGCCAGCAACGGCGCGAAAGCGGTCAGGCCGTGGCGTTGTGCCGTTTCGCGAAGGCGCCGGACCAGCGCAGTCGGCAGGTTGAAGCGTAGCCGCTGGCCGTTGTAGCCCTGCTCGGCGGGCCGCGGCATGTCGGTCGGCAGATTCAGCACGGGCGGCTCGCCCGCCAGGGCGTCACGCCAGTACTCAAGCTGCGCTTCGATTCGCGCGTGCCCGGCCGGGCTCTGCCAACTGGCCGCGATATCGGAGAATTGCACCGGCAGCGGTGGCAGGCAAGCGTCGCGCCCTTCCAGCAAAGCCTGGTAGATCAGTTGCAGTTCGTTGAAGAGAATCTCCAGCGAGCGCGCATCAGCGATGATGTGATGGAGGGTCACTTGCAGCACGCTGCGGTCATGGCCTTGGTACACACGCACGCGCCACAGCGGCGGCGCGGTGAGGTCGAACGGACGCTGCGCCTCATGGCTCAGTTTTTGGGTGAAAGCGCTCGATTGCTCATCATTTTCCAGTGGCTCGAAGCTCAGCGGCATGGCGTCGAGGGCCTCGACACGCTGGCGCACACCCTCGGCTGTTTCGCTGAACAGCGTTTGCAGGCTGTGTTGACGGGCAACCAGTTGCGTCAGCGCCCGCTCCAGCACGGCCGGTTGCAAGTTGCCAGCCAGGCGCAGGGCCAGGGACAAGTGATAGGCCTGGGTATCGCCCTGCAGGCGATCAAGGAACCACAAGCGTTGCTGGGTGAAATGCAACGGTGCCAAGGGCTCTTCGAAAGCACGCAGGATGCCGTCGGCCTCGGTGCTTGCCTGGGCCAGCGTAGCGGCCAGGTCACGCAGCAGCGGTTGCTCGAACACGCTGCGCAACGGCAGACGCCGGCCATGCTGTTCGGCGATCCGCGCGACCAGTCGCGCCGCCAGCAGCGAGTGTCCGCCCAAGGCAAAAAAGTTATCGTCAGCGCCAACCTCGGTGCATCCCAACAGCTCCTTCCAGAGCTCGGCCAAGGTCAGTTCCCACTCACCCGCCAGCGCGCCATGCTGGCCGTCACGTTGCTGCGGTGCCGGCAGGGCCTTGCGGTCAACCTTGCCGCTCGGGCTCAACGGCAGCGTGTCGAGACGCACAAACTGACTGGGCAGCATGTAGTCCGGCAACTGAGCGCCAAGGGTGTCACGCAGCAGCGCTTCATCCAGCGCATCGCCTGCGTAATAGCCCACCAGGCGCGCCGACTCACCGCTGCCCAACAACACGACAGCCGCCTCGCGAACCCCATGAATGCGAGACAACAGCGCTTCGATCTCACCCAGTTCGATACGGAAACCCCGCAGCTTGACCTGGAAATCCAGGCGTCCCAGGTAATCGAGGCTGCCATTGCTGTTACGCCTGACCCGGTCGCCGGTACGGTACATGCGCGCGCCGGCCACGAAAGGATCCGGCAGGAACGCCGCGGCGGTCAGGCGCGCAGCGGCGAAATAACCGCGGCCCAGGTTGGCCCCGGCCAGGTACAGCTCACCAGGAACACCAGCGGCCACCGGTTGCAAGTCAGCATCGAGAATGTACGCGGCGGTATTGGCCACCGGCTGCCCGATCGGCACCTCGGCGCCGGCTTCGTTGCCGCTGCGCACTTCAAAGGTGCTGTAGACGGTCGCTTCCGTCGGCCCGTAGCCGTTGATGACCTCGGCTCCCCTGCCCTCGATGGCTTCGGCCAATGCGCACGGCAAGGCCTCGCCACCGGAGATGGCGCGCACGCCTTGCCAACTGCGCGAGGTATGCGCCACCAGCATCCGCCAGGTGGCCGGCGTGGCCTGCATGACGGTGGGTTGCCCGGACAGCAACAACTGGTCGATGGCCTGCGGGTCCCGCGCCTGTTCGCGATCGGCCAGCAGAATACTGGCGCCTCGGGCCAGGGGCAGGAGCAACTCGACGATGGCAATGTCGAACGTCGCAGTGGTCAGCGCCAGGACCCGGTCCCGGGCCGTCATCGGCAGGACCTGCTCGACGGCCAGCATCAGGTTCATCAGGTTGCCACGGCTGATCGCCACGCCTTTGGGCTGGCCGGTGGAACCCGAGGTATACAGCACGTAGGCGAGCTGACCGGCGACGCAGGCCACTGCATTGAAGGTGTCGGTTGAAGCATTGGAATCAATGTCGAGCAACGGCAGGCCGCTGTTCCACTGCGCCAACACACCGAGACTCGCCGCCGTGCCCAGGCACAACGTGGGCCGGGCCGCTTGAAGAATGTAGCGGCCACGCTCCGGTGGCGTGTCCTCGGCCAAGGGCACATACGCAGCGCCGGCCTTGAGCACCGCCAACATGGCCATTGGGAGGCGCGCGTCGCGAGGCAGGCTCAGCGCAACGCGGTCTTCGATACCGACGCCCTGGGCCTGCAACTTCGCCGCCAACCGCTCGGCGGCCTGATCCAGTTCGGCGTAGGACAGCTGCTCATTGCCTGCCACGACGGCAATCGCCGCGGGCTGGCGGGCAACCTGAAGCGCAAAGGCCTGGAGGATGTCCTGATGAGCGTCCACCGCGCGCCCATCGATCCGCGCAAGGGCCCGCTCGGCCGGCTGCCATGCCAGCTCACCCAACGGCTGATCGGACTGCTCGATCAACGCGGCGAGCAACGCCAGGTACTGTGCGGCCATCGCTTGCACAGTCTGCTCGCGGAACAGGTCGCTGCTGTACTGCAAGCTCAGGGTGATGCCGTGCTCGCTGTCGCGCACATCCAGGTGCAGGTCGCACAGCGCGCTGTCCGGACGATTGTCCAGCGGTTCGGCAATGACGTCGGTGAGGTCGAAACGCTCCAGGGCATTACCCGGGAAATAGTTGAACATGACCTGGAACAGCGGGTTGTAACTCACCTGCCGAACCACGCCGAGTTGTTCGATCAGGTAATCGAACGGCAGATCCTGATGGGACTGGACCGACACGGACAGCGCCTGCAATTCGCTCATCAGTTGCAGCAGGCTGCGCTCGCCGGAAAGTTTCCTGCGGTACACCAGCGTGTTGACGAAGCAACCGACCAGAGGCTGCAACACCGCATGGTGCCGGTTGGCCGCTGGAACACCGACCAGAATGTCGTCTTCGCCGCTGCGACTGCGCAACAGCAACTGGAAAGCGGTCAGCATCGGGATGAAATTGCTCCAGCCGTGCCGAGCGCTGAACGCCTTCAGGCGGGCCGCCAGGTCCTCGGGCAAGCGTCGCTCGACGCGCCCTCCGGCCTGGCTGGCCTGGGCAGGTCGGGCAAAATCGGCCGCCAGGTCGAGCACTGGCAGTTCACCGGCCAGTTGCTCGCGCCAGTAGGCCAGCTCTTGCGCGCACGCCTTGCTGCCCATCCACTGGCGCTGCCAGACGGCGTAGTCAGCGTATTGCATCGCCGGGGCGAGTCGTTGAATCGCCTGGCCCTGGCGGCGGTTGCGATACTGCTCGCACAAAGCGTCGATGATCAGTTGCAGGGACCAGCCATCGGCAACGATGTGATGACAATTCAGCGACAGGACCAATACCTGCGGCGCCAGGCGATACAGCCGGGCGCGCAGCAACGGCGCTGCTTCCAGCGCAAACGGGGTCATTGCATCCTGACGCAGCCGATCGTGCAGCGCTTCCTCGCTTGCCACATCGATCACCGGCAAATCAAGTTCGGTCTGCGCCAGGATCACCTGGCTCGGCCCTTCGGCCCCGCTGACAAAGCCGCTGCGTAGCACCTCGTGCTGGTCGACTACCGCTTGCAACGCCGCACGCAGATCAGCGACATGCAACTCGCCGGTCAGGCGTACCGCGCCCGCCAGGTTGTACGCCGGGCTCTGCGGATCGAGTTGCTGCAAGAACCAGAGACGTTGCTGGGCAAACGACAGCGGCAGCTTTTCCGGCCGTGGCAGCAGGGTCGGCGACGGCTTTACCGTACCGGCCTGGCTTTCCAGCCAATCGGCCATGGCGGTGATGGTCGGACGCTCGAAGACCACGCGCAACGGCAAGTCCTTGCCTGTGAGTTTGCCGATCAGGCCAATCAGTTGAGTGGCCAGCAGCGAATGGCCGCCGAGTTCGAAGAAGTTGTCCTCGACGCCCACCTGTTCAAGCCCGAGCACGCTTTGCCAGGCCTCCACCAACTGGCCTTGCAACGCGCTGCTGGGTGCCACATAGCGGGCCTGGCTTTGCGCGGCGAAATCCGGAGCGGGCAAGGATTTGCGATCGATCTTGCCGTTGCCGTTGAGCGGGAAACGCTCCAGCAACACGAATGCACTCGGGATCATGTAGGCCGGGAGATTGCCCAGCACATGCTCGCGCAACGCCTCGATGCTGCACGCGACCTCGGCCACGACATAAGCCACCAGCACCTTGGAGCGCTGCTGGTCGTCGCGGGCCACCACCACCGCTTCCCGCACCCCTGGGCAACGGGTCAGGCAGGCTTCGATCTCGTCCAGTTCGATACGGTGGCCGCGAATCTTGACCTGATGGTCGGTGCGTCCGACGTATTCCAGATCGCCATTGGGCAGGAAGCGCGCCAGGTCGCCGGTGCGATACAGGCGCGAACCGTCGTTGGCGATCGGATCCGGCAGGAACACCGCCGCCGTGCGCGCCGGGTCGGCCATGTAGCCGCGCCCGACGCCGACACCGGCGACGAAAATCTCGCCCACTGCGCCAACCGGTATCGGTTGCAGATCAGCATTGAGCAGATACAGGCGATTGTTCAGCGTGGCGCGCCCGATCGGCACGTTGATGCGTTCTTCCGGCAAGCGTTCCAGCAGCGGGTGGAAGGCGACGTCATCGGAGCATTCGGCCGGACCGTAGGCGTTCATCAGCGGGATCGCCGGATAGCGCTCGAACCAGCGTCGCGCCAAGGCTGGCGGCAAGGCCTCACCCGTGGCAAGAACCCAGCGCAGGGGCGACGTCTCCAGGCCGGCGTCAAGCAGGCTTTGCATCAATGACGGCACCGCTTCGAGGATGCTGACGCCATGCCGGCCGATGGCCGTTGCCAGCGCCTCGGGGTCCTGTACCACACAGTCACCGAGAATCACCGTGCGTGCGCCCAGCACCAGGCCCGCGAGGGTTTGCCAGACCGAGATGTCGAAGCACTGCGGCGCGGTCTGGGCGATCACGTCATTTGCATCGAGCCCCAGCCCCGGCAGTTTGCCGAGAATATTGTTGAGCATGCCCGCGTGGGCCACCATGGCGCCCTTCGGCGTGCCGGTGGAGCCGGACGTGAAGATGCAATAGGCCAACGAGTCGCCGTGCACCGCGATGTTCAGGTTTTCATCGCTGTAGCCGCTCAGCACCGAGGGGTCATAACGCACGGCCTTGGGCCGCTGTTCGAGCAGATCCAGTGCCTGCATAGCCAACTCGCCCTGCCCCGCGCTGTGCACGAGCAACGGCGTGCGGCTCTGGCGCAGCACCTGGGCCAGGCGTTGGGCCGGGTTGCGTGGATCGAGCGGCAGCCAACCGGCGCCGGCCTTGAGCGTGGCGACGATCATCACCACCAGGTCCAGCCCGCGCTCATCGAACACCGCGATCAGATCGTCGCTGCTCACCTCTTGCGCACGCAGGTGCCGGGCCAGCCGGTTGGCGGCGCGGTTCAACTGATCGAAGGTCAGGCTGTGCTCGCCATGGACTATGGCGACGCGCCCTGGATTCTGGCGGACCTGCTGCTGGAAGCGCTCGATGAACAACGGTTGCAGCAGTTGTTCGTCGGCAGCCAGGCCTCCACCGGCCCAGACCTGGTGCTGATGGTGGATTTCACTTTCATCGAGCATCGCCAGTTGATGCAAGGGCGTTGCGGCGTTCGCTTCCAGGGCCTGGCCCATGTTCAACAGCAGGGCACGGAAGTGCCGCAGCATTTGCTCGACTTCTTCACGCAGGAACCAGTCAGTCTGGTAGGTCAGTTGCAGGTGCAGGCGTTCGCCCGGCACGATGACCACGGTGATCGGGTAATTGGTGTGGGTGCGGTTGGCCATGTCGCTGATCAGGTAGTCCAGCTGCCCCTGGCGCACGTCGGCGGCAATGGGCGCGTTCTCGAACACGAACAGACTCTGGAACAGGTCCTGGCGCTGGACGTCGCTCCAGCGCTGGATGTCGGCCAGGGACACACTCTCGTGTTCACGCAGGCTCAGGTTCTCGGTCTGCAAGGCTTTCAGCCACGGGCCAAGCGCGTCATCCGGGCGCCAGCTCCAGCGCAGCGGCAAGCTGTTGATGAACAGGCCGACGATGCTTTCCATACCTTGCAGGTGGACCGGACGACCGGCGACGGTGATACCGAACACCAGGTCGTGATCGCCGCTGTAGCGCGCCAGCAACAAGGCCCAGGCGCCCTGCACCAGCGTATTGAGGGTAAGACCGTGCTGCGCCGCGACGTTTTGCAGCGCCAAGGTCTGCTCAGGCTGCAGAAACTCGACACAATCCTCGACCGGTTCACTGGCGCCCTGGATGCGGCCGACATGGCCGAAGCCGAACTCGTTTGGCGTGTCGAAACCCGCCAGGCGTTGTTGCCAGAAGGCCTGGTGATCCTCCGGCTTCTGGGTTTCCAGCCAACGAATGAAATCGCGATAGGGACGGGGAGCCGGCAGGTTCAAGCGACGGCCTTCCTGAGCGGCACGGTAGCCGTTGAGGAAGTCCATCATGATGATCGAGAAGCACCAGGCATCCATCAGGATGTGGTGGTAGCTGCGCACGAACTGATAGGTGTCGGGCGCCAACTTGTACAGCCTGACCCGCATGAGCGGTGCCTTGGTGAAGTCCAGCCCTTCAGCGCGTTCCGCGCTGAGCAACTGTTCCAGACGCGCGTGCTGTTCGGCTTCGCTCAGGTGCGACCAATCCTCATAAGTGATCGGCAGCTCGACCTGCTTGTGCACCACTTGCATCGGGCGCTTCTGCTGCTTCCAGACGAAAGAGGTGCGCAGCAGTTCATGGCGTTCCACCACTTGCGCCCAGGCCTGGCGGAACGCCGCTAGGTCGAGGTTCGGCATGACCATGACGTGCCGGTATTGCAGCAGATACATGCCCTTGCCCGGGTGCATCAGGCTGTGGAACAGCAATCCTTGCTGCATGGGAGCCAGCGGGTAAATAGCTTCGATGTTGCGCGAAAGAGCTTTGACCTTGTCGTTCATGCTGACGGTATCCGAACCTGTAATGTTTGGGGACGCAGAGGTTTCACTGTTCGAGTTGTTCGAGCAGCCCCAGGAATTCATCGTCGGACAAGCCTGAGTCGGCGAAATCCGAAGCCGTGGCGCGGCCAACCGAGGGCGCCTGGCAATGCTCCAGCAAGGCTGAAAGGCGCTGCTGGAACTGCCGCGCCAACTCGCCCACCAGCGCCGAGTCATGGACCTGCGGCGCATAACGCCACTCCACGTGCAGTTGCCCTTCGTTGACCAGCGCCGTCACGTCCAGCCAATGCGTGCGGCGCGTGCTCTCGGCGCGCATGCCTGGGCACACCGGCCGCGCCAGGCGCCAGAGGCGTGAAGCGCCGATCCATTGGTCGACCCGCCCCAGGTAGTTGAACGTCAACAGCGAGGCCGCAGCCAGGCCGTGCGCCGGGTCCTGGCGCAACAGGCCGTAGCCGATGCCTTGCTCGGGTACCCGGCGCAGGGCTTCCTTGGCCGCGATGATCGAGGGCTCCAGATCCCAGGAAGTGTCGACCGCCAGTGGATAGCGGCTGGTGTGCCAACCGATCGAGCGGGACAAATCGGGAGCCTGCTCCCAGCCGCTGCGGCCATGGCTCTCCAGCTCAAGGGTGACGCGCTCGCGGCCCTGCCACTGGCCGATGACGCCGGCCAAAGCTGCTACCAGCAAATCCTGGACCTGGGTGCCGTAGGCCGCGTGGCAGTCGCCCAGCAACAACTGCGTCTGCGCCGATGAGAGTTGCGTGTCCAGCGTGCGGCTTGCGCCATAGGTATTCGCCTGTTCCGGGACAACGCCCTCTGCACGCAGTTGTTCGTGCCAGTAATCAACCTGGGCCAGCAAGGCCGGCTCGCGGCGCTGCTGCTGCAGGGCCTCGCTCCACACATGGAAACCCGCCGAGACGGCCGGCAACGCCAGGTCCGGTTGCAGGTAGAGACTTTCCAGCTCCTCCAGCAGCACCTGCCACGACACTGCATCGACGAGCAAGTGATGCGCCGTGCACAGCAGCTCCCGGCTCTGGGAGAAATACACCCAGCGAATCAACGGCGCCGTTGCCAGATCGAAGCCTTGCTGCCAGTGCTGCAACAGCGCTTCGCTCAGGGGTTGCTCCTCGACATGGAACAACCCGTTGACTTGAGATTGAGAGAACGCCTGGTAACGTTGTAGCCAACCATGCGCCGAGGCTTCGAAGACCAGGCGCAAGCTGGCGTGACGCTGCAACAGCGCGCCCACGGCCTGGGTAAACCGCGCCGGTTCCAATGGCTGGTCCAACGCCAGCAGCAACGACTGGTTCCAATACCCGGGCTGGTTTTGCTCCTGGGCGAAGAACCATTGCTGGATTGGCGTCAGGGCAAATGCCGTGGTGGGCTCGAGCTCGGAAGGCTTGGCACCCTCCTTCGCCGCGCCAAGGTCAACCACGTGTTCGGCCCAGCCGCGTACGGTCGGGAATTCGAAAATCTGCTTGGGCTTGAGTTGCAGGCCCTGCTGCTTGGCCCGGGCGATGATTTGCAGACTCAGGATCGAGTCGCCACCAACGCTGAAGAAATTGTCATCGACCCGCAGCCCCGGGTTACTAAGAATTTCCCGAGCGATGTCGAGCAAGCGCTGTTCGAGACTGCGCTGCGGTGTTTGCACCACTCGCGCCAAGGCGCGCACCGTCTGTTCGGCGAACAGCTGCTTGGGCGTCATCAGGATGTTCTGCTGGCGCGCCAGCGCAATGATCTGCAAGCCGAGGATCGAGTCGCCGCCCAGGGCAAAGAAGTTGTCATCGGGCCCCAGGTCGGAATTACCGAGCAGCCCGCGCCAGATGTCCAGCAATGCGCTTTCAACCGCGTCCAACGGCTGATCGAGCGATGTCTTCGCCGGCGCCTGGGCCGGCGCCTGCTCGTCCCATCGCAGCAATGCCTGGCGATCAACCTTGCCGTTGGGCAGCAAGGCGAAACCCTCGAGACAATGCCATTGAGCCGGTTGCATGTAGTCCGGCAGTTGCGCTTGCAGGGCAGCTTGAATGTCGGGCAGCGCGGCAGCTGGCGCGACCAGAAAAGCCACCAGGCGATTGCCGGTCAACGGCGAAGGGCTGTTGAGCACCCGCACGTCGCCGACCTGCGGCATGGCGCGCAATCGAGCTTCGACTTCGGCCGGTTCTACCCGATAGCCACGGATCTTCACCTGCTCATCGAGCCGACCGAGAAACTCCACCTGCCCTTGATGATTGAGTCGAACCCGATCGCCGGTGCGATAGCCGTGCCGGCCAAAGCGGGCCCGGTCTGCGTCGGTCGCGCTGAGGTAGCCCAACGCAACGGTCGCCCCCTCGACGTACAGCTCGCCACTGACGCCTTTCGGCAAGAGTGCGCCGGCGGGCGAACGCACGCTGACCTGGACATTCGGCAGGGGTCGACCCAGCGGCGCTGCGCCGCGGGTATCGACCTCATGGGTCAACACCCCGACGGTGGTTTCGCTGGGGCCGTAGTGGTTGACGATGCGCAGGTCCGGCTGCAAGGCGCGCAAGCGTGAAACCAGCGCCTGGCCCAGGGCCTCGCCGCCAGTCACCAGGCACTGGCGCGGCAACAAGCGCTGCGGATCATTGGCGACCAGCAAGGCGTTGAGGTGCGACGGCACGATTTTCAGCAGGTCCACGGGCTCGCGCTCAAGCACCGCAGCCAGCTCCTCGGCATCGAAAGCCAGCTCCTCGGCCAGCAGGCGCAGGCGCCGACCACTGAGCAGTGCACCGAACAACGCCGTGTGCCCCAGGTCGGTGGCGCAACTGGCCAGGCTTGCAAGGCTGGCATCGGCGGACAGGTTCAGGCGTTCAATGCACCCGCTCACGTAATGAATCAGGTTGGCCTGGCTGACCGCCACGCCCTTCGGCCGTCCGGTGGAGCCGGAGGTATAGACGACGTAAGCCGGCAGGTCTGCGGCCACGGCTGCGCGCAATGGCGATTCGCTGGACAACGACGCGGTTGGCAGCGACAGCCACCGTACCGGTTCAGGCAGCCATTCGGGACGCAGCCCCTCACCCACCCAGACCCGGGGCGTCGAATCCTCGCAGATGTCCTGCAAACGCGACTGCGGCCACTGCGGATCGAGGGCCAGGTACGTGGCGCCGCACTGCCAGGCCGCGAGCATGTGCATCACCAGCTCGCGGCTGCGGGGCAGGCACAAGGCGATGCGTGCACCCTCCAGGTTCGCGCCTGCCTGCAAGCGCTCGCCACGGGCAACCACCGCTCGGCCCAGCTCGGCATAGCTCAATGTGCCTTGTTCGTCTTGCAGGGCAATCGACTCAGACTTGTGGGCGCACTGCTGGACGAACGCCTGCCAGGCGTTGCTGACCGGGACCGGTAGGTCCTCGCCACTGAGGATCGATCGTTTCGCGGACGGTAGCCAGTCGAGCTGGGCAAAAGGTACGTCCGGCTGGTCGATGACCGCGTGGACCAATGCAACGAACTGGTCGCAATAACCCTGGACTGTTTCGTGACGGTACAAAGCCTTGCTGTAACGCCACCGACAGAGGAAACCCTCCTCCTCATCCACCACAACCATGTTCAGTTCATGGGCCGCTCCACGCTGTTCCGACAACACGGGGTCCACGTACTGGTGAAACGGCGCGGCACGTTCCTTGTTGAGCGTGAACATGTGCTGGAACAGCGGCGCCTTGCCCGCCTGACGCTCGAGGTTCAACTGCTTGACCAGGCGCGAGAACGGGTAGTGTCGGTGCGCGAGGGCCTGCTTGACGGTGGCGTCTACCTCACGGGCCCAGTCACGACTTGAAAGGTCTGGCTGCAAGCGACAGCGAACCGGCAGCGAGTTGACCAGATAGCCCGGCAAATTGAGGTGTTCGCGTCGCAAGCGCAGACCGCCGGCCGTACCCAGCACAAAATCGTTTTGCCCGGACAACACCCCGAGAAACTGTTGAAACAGCGAGAACCACCAGACGTAAGGCGTCACGCCCCACTCGCGGGCCCGGGCCCTCGCCCTCGCCGTGGTGGCGGGATCGAAGCGAACCGGCAGCTCCATCCCTTCGAATGAGCGGTTACCGCCAAAGGCGAAATCCGTCGGTAACTCTAGCGTCGGGGCTTCGCTCAGTTGTGCCTGCCACCATGCCAGCTCCGCAGCTTCGGTCGCCTCGCTACGCACGTGCAGCTCGCTGTTGTAGTTGCGATAGGCATCAGGATTGATTGCAGGCAACGGCTGACCATCAACCTGTGCGAACAGCTCGTTGAGCACGATATGGAACGTGGCTGGATCGGCAGCGATGTGATGGATCACCAGCAGCAGCGTGAGTTCGGTATGACCGTCCCGGGCGTTGCTAAGCACCACTCCTCGGCTGACTTCCCCGGCCTGCAGATTGAAAGGCCGGTCGGCCAGTTCGGCAATGCGTTGCTGCAAGGTATCGGTGTCCGCCGCCTGCAAGGCAACCCACTGCAACGGCTGGATATTTTCGCTACGACTCCACTGCACCAGGTCGCCGTTGCGTTCACCGTAGGCCGTGCTCAACACAGGGTAACGCCGCTGAATCGTGGCCCAGGCGTCTTGTAGGCGCCGGGGCAAGTCCTCCGTTACGAACTGCGCCTTGATTCGTCCTGCGTAAGCGAGGTTATAGGCACAACTGTCGGGTTCCAGTCGCTGTAGAAACCAGAGCGCCTGCTCATTGTCGGTCAGTGGCCGCGCATCAAGATAATCGGGATGCAGGGCCAGCCATTGCAACACTTCGTGCTCTCGCGAACGGAGCTCAGCTTCAAGTTCATCCGTCAAAGCACCTTGCGACCCGGGCACGATGTCCAGTTGACCTTCGGCTTCCGATAGGCGAATTCCACGCAGCCAGCAGCGATGCATCAGGCGATCGAGCATTTGATGTCCTTCATTTTGCTTGTTTGAAATAAGCCAGCCAATGCGGCGGCTTAATGCAAGAGCGGCGGGCTCAACCCGCCGGAGCAGGCTCGGCCATGGCGACCACGACCTTTCGCGCGCCCTGGAATGTCGAGCGGCCGTGGGCCACCAGCATGTTGTCGAGCATCAGCACGTCACCCGCCTGCCAGGGGAAAGTCACCTGGCAGCGCTGCAATACGCCGCGCACATGCTCCAGGGCTTCCAGCTCGATGGGTGAACCGTCCCCGTAGAAGACGTTACGTGGCACACCCTCTTCGCCAACGATGGAAATCAGCGTCTCGCGTACCGGCGCAGCGAGATTGGAGATATGAAACAGATGCGCCTGGTTGAACCATACCCACTCCCCGGTCACCGGATGCTGGGCCACGGCCTGGCAGACCTGGCGCGTGGACAGCTCGCCGTCGTCCTTCCATTGGAACTGGATGTGGTTGGCGCGACAGAATTGTTCCACTTGCGAGCGATCTTCGGTGCTGAACGCCTGCTGCCAGGGCAAGTCGAGGCCGTTGCCGTAGTTGCGCACGTACATCAGGCGTTTCTCGGCGAAGCGCTGGCGGATCGCCGGATCGAGTTGCTGGTAGACCCTGCGGCTATCGGCGATCGGGGTTTCACCACCCACAGGAGAAGCCTGTACGCAGTGGAACCAGATCTTCATCGGCCAATTGAGCGAATAGGACTGCTCGTTGTGCAGCGGGATGACCTGGTGGGCCGGGTATTCAGTGGAGGTGTATACGCGGTTGTTGAGCTTGGTGCGCGGCGTGGAGGCGTAGTCGTAGGTCAGCAGCTCATGGCCAAAACCGCGGGCAAATTCCTCGAAATCGGCTTCCCCGTTGAAGGCAAAACCGCGGAAAAGGATGCCGCCGACACGCGGCAACTCGGCCTCGACGGCCTGCAGGATCTGCGCTCGGCTATCGTGCCAGCGAGCCCCCGTGGCTGGCGCTTCGAAAATGAACGGCAAGGTCTGCTCGTTGCCCGGTACGCCTTCCATGGATTGAACCTGTGCACGCGCCAAACCAGTTTCCATTTGTAATCCCTCGCCATTCCGATGAGCGTATTTTTCGAGAGCACAAACTAATACAAACGAGTAACAACCGCAATAGAGAATGATTGTCATTAATGACGATAGTATGACAGCTGGTACGATTCACTTGCCCTGGAGCACACTCTCGCGCTCAGCGATATGGGACATCAGCAGGTAAGCGGACCCCAGCAGGCCTTGCATCGTATCGGCATAACGACTGCGGTTCAGGTAGAGAAACTGACGGTTCTTCACGGCGAACAGGTTCCGCCATTGAGGGGACTGGCGGAAAGCTGCGGTGCTGGTTTCCGAATCGAGCAGCTCCTCATAGGTGTCGATAATGAAATCACTGTCGAAGTCACCGATTCGCTCCAGGCTGTAGGGCACATTCTGCCGCGCCTCACGATACGCGGCGACACGCCCCAGCCCGAAATCAGCGATAACGTCATCCATCCCGCCACGGCCGATCAACTGGAAACCATCGGTATAGACTTCCAGCGTGGTGACAGTGATGCGCGCAGGGTCCTTGACGCGCTTCTTGAACTCGCTGACCACCCATTGGTATTCGCGAAGCATTTCTTCATAGCGCTGTTGCTTGCCGACCAGGTCGGCGAGTTCCTTGGCGTAGGTCTTGATATCGCTCTCTCGCGACGGCAACAGAACGACCGGGGCGATCTTGCTGAGCTTGTCCTTGAGGTCGGCGTGATAAGACAAGCCGATGATCAGGTCAGGCTTCAACGCCGCAATGGCTTCGAGGTCAGGCGACTGGTGCGAGCCGATGTATTGAATGCCCGTCACATCGAAGCGCTCCTGCGCGCCACGAAACAGCACATCCGAAAACAGCTTCTTGCGCCCTGTCGAGCCGCAGGGCTTGATACCCAACTCCAGCAACTGGGTGGTCAGGCTGAAATCATGCAAAGACACGATGCAACGCGGCGAAACGGGCACCTCAACCCGGCCAAAACTGTTCTCGAACACCTTGGTTTCAGCCGCGCCAGCAGGCATCGACAGCAATGCCAACGACACACACAGCATGCCGAGCAACCCTTGGAATATTCCCTTCACCCTTCCCCGCACGCGCTTGCCTCCAGATAACTTCAATATGAACGTCGCGGTGTTCTCAGCGACTGCGTTGACGCGCCAACAAGACGATCAGGTAAGGCGCTCCGATGATCGCGACCACCAGCCCCGCCGGTAACTGCAACGGTGGGAAAAGCCCCCGCCCCAGTGTGTCGCCCGCCAGCACCAGCAGCGCCCCCATCAACGCGGATAAAGGCATCAGGGCACCGTGGCGATCACCCGCCAGTTGGCGCGCCAGGTGCGGGGCCACCAGGCCGACAAAGGTCATGGTGCCGACGTTCGCCACCGCTGCCGCCGTCAGCATGACGCTGCAAAGCAACAGGAAGGCCATCACACCCGTCACATTCAGGCCTCGACTGAGGGCGACTTTTTCACCCAACTGCAACAGGTTCAACTGGCGATGAAAAAACAGCAACGGCGCCCCCGCCAGCAGCAACCAGGCGGCGAGACTATGGACCTGGGCCCAGCCGGCCCGATGCAAGCTGCCACCCAGCCACATCAAGGCTGACTCGACCTGGTCGATATTGCCGTAGGTGATGAGCAGGTCGGCAACCGCACTGAGCATGGCGGTCAGCCCGACGCCGACAAGGATCAGGCGCAGCGGCGAGATGCCCTGGCGCCACGACAGCAACGCGACGAAGAACGCCACGGCCAGCCCGCCGGTCAGTGCCGCCAACGGATACAGCTCCAGCGGCAGCAGCGTGGGCCAGAGCACGATGATCAACAACATGGTGACGCTGGCGCCTGACTCCACGCCTACCAGGCCCGGCGCCGCCAGGGGATTGCGCGTCAACGATTGCATCAACAGGCCGGCCAGCGACATCGCCGCCCCGGCGAGGATCGCCAGCAAGACCCGCGGCAGGCGCAACTCCCACAGCAGGTTGCGCGTCGTCGGGTTGGCCTGGTCAGGGGCTGCCAGCGCTTGCCAGGCCTGGGCAACATCCAGTGAATAGCTGCCGACGGTCAGTGCGTACAGGGCCAACGCAACCAAGGCGAGCAGCAACACCAGCACCGAAATCAGGTCGATCGGCCGGGCCACCCAGGGCAGCAACGGCAGCATTCTGGGCAGGGTCAGCCCCAAGCGCATCATCGGACTTTCCTCAACACCAGTACCACGAAGATCGGCCCGCCGATCAGCGCCGTGACGATCCCGGTATTGAGCTCGAAGGGACGCACCACGGTCCTGGCGGCGATGTCCGCCAGGATCAGCAGGAGCGCGCCAAGCAAGGGCGCGGCCAGCAGCAACCGACGGTAGTCATCGCCGAACAACAGGCGCGCGGCGTGAGGCACCACCAGCCCGACAAAACCGATCGGCCCCGCCAGGGCCACGGCGCAGCCTGACAGCAGAACCACCGAAGCCAGGCCGAACAGACGCATCTTCAACAGGTTGACGCCCATGCCGGCGGCGGCTTGCGGACCCAGCCGATGCGCGTTCAGCGCGCGGACGTTGACCAGGCAGAGGAACATGCCCAACACGGCATACGGCCAGACCCACGCCTGCATCGAACCTCCGGTCACCCCGATCGAGCCGGTGAGCCAGCGCCGCAGGCTGTCCAGCCCCTGCTGATCGAGCAACAGTAAAATCGAAGTGATAGCACTGAATAACGCTGCGATCATCGCCCCGGACAACGTCAGTCGAATCGGGTTGTGGCCCCTGCCCGCCAGCAGCAGGACACCAACGGCGGCGACCAGGGCGCCGCTGAAAGCAAACAGCGGGATCATCGACAGATCGTGGCCCGGTAGCACCAGCAAGCCGAACACGACGAACAATGCCGCGCCGCTGTTGATGCCGAGAATCCCCGGGTCGGCCAATGGGTTGTCGCCCACCGCCTGCATGATCGCACCGGCAAGGCCGAGACTCGCGCCCACCAGCATGGCCACCAGCAGGCGTGGCAGGCGGCTGCCACGAATGACGCTCTGGTCGGGGCTGTCTGGCGAATAGGCGACCAAGGCCTGCCACGCCTCGCTCCAGGGGATGCTCTTGGCGCCCACCGCCAGATGCAGCAGCGCGGCCAGGGCAATCGCAATCAGCAGACCCAGCCACACCGGCAAGCGCAAACCGTGGATCACATCGCCTCCCGCACAGCCGACGGCTGGCTACGGGTGGTTTGCGGGACACATAACGGATCGCCGGAATAAGGGTCGGTAATGATGTGCGCGTCCAGGTCAAAGACCGCCTTGAGGTTTTCCCGGGTGAACACCTCGGCAGGCGCGCCCTGGGCCAGCAACCGACCCTCGCGCATCATCACCAGGTGATCGGCGTAACGCGCGGCCTGGTTGAGGTCGTGCAGCACCGCCACGATGGTCTTGCCTTGCTCACGCAGATCCACCAGCAATTCGAGCAACGTGATCTGGTGCGCGATGTCGAGAAAGGTCGTCGGTTCATCCAGCAGGATCACCGGGGTGTCCTGGGCCAGGGTCATGGCAATCCAGCAGCGCTGCAACTGCCCGCCCGACAGGGTGGCCAGCGAACGATCCAGCAACGGCCCGATACCCGCCAGTTCGATGGCGCGATCAATCGCTTGCTGGTCCTGGTCGGACCATTGGCGCCACCAGCTCTGCCAGGGGAAGCGCCCCTGCATCACCAGCTCCCGCACGCTCATGCCGGCCGGCGACGTGGTGCGCTGGGGCAACAGCGCCATTCGTTGCGCCAATGCGCGGCGTGAGTACTGTCCCAACGATTTTCCGCCCAGATGCACGTCACCCGCGCTCGGCCGCAACATATGCGCCAGTACATTAAGCAGCGTGGTCTTGCCGCAGCCGTTGGCCCCGATCAATGCGGTGAAGCAACCTTCGGGAATATCCAGGCTGACACCGTTGAGAATCTGTTGCTCGCCATAGCTCAGCCGCACGTTGCTGGCTTTCAGCATGACCGTCCCTCCAACGCCCTAGAGGGCCTGATCGTTTCGTCCATCGTACAGATCCCCCTGGATCATTTCCCCCTGACAACACAGGGAAATCCACCAAGGGTCAAAAAAGTGGGGCACAGAATATGTCGAAACCAAAATAATTTCGCTACAAGCCTGACAATATTAATGCAAACCCTTATCATTCACAGTCAGATTATGGCCAGTAGACACTAACCTCGTTCGTCTGCCCGATGCCGCTGGACCGGGACAGCAGGCCTGCGAAGACAAAAACAACCCCAAGGACTTCCTCGATGCTCGTCAGAAAAACAATAGTTGGCACCGAAAAACGTTACGTCTCGCGTCATCCTGCGTTTCACCTGAGCACGCTGGCACTGGCTTTGGGGAGCATTTTTTCAGCACAGGCGATGGCCGCACAGCAAGAGGCTGCTGCCAATGCCCCTCTTCAACTCGGCGAAATCAACATCAACGCCGCCGCGGTGGAAAACCCGACGGCGCCGCTGGCCGGCAAGGTCGCCTTGCGTAACGGCAGCGCCACCAAATCCAACGCAGCCATCACCGAAACGCCGCAATCGGTTTCCGTGGTGACCGCCGATGAAATGCGTGATCGCAAGTCCGACACTCTGGCAGATGCCCTGAGCTATACCCCGGGTTTCACCAGCCAGCCAAGCAGCTTCAACCGCACTTCCGACCGGTTCCGCATGCGCGGATTCGACGTCGAATCCGCCACCGGCGGTTCGCTACGCGACGGCATGCGCTTGCAGTACAACTCTTACGACGGTGTGCAGGAACCCTATGGTCTGGAACGCGTGGAGGTCGTGCGCGGCGCGGCTTCGGTGTTGTACGGCCAACTGTCGCCCGGTGGCTTCGTCAACGGCGTGAGCAAACGCCCGACCGAAACCCCACAGCACGAGCTGGGCATGCAATACGGCAACCATGATCGCAAGCAACTGACCGCCGACTTCAGCGGGCCGCTCGGCGACAGCGAAGTCCTCAGCTACCGCTTGACCATGCTCAAGCGCGACAGCGACACCCAGCAGGACTACATCAACGACGACAAGCTCTATATCGCCCCGGCCCTGACCTGGCGCCCCAATGAAGATACGTCGCTGACCCTGCTCTCGTTCTATCAGAAGAGCGACACCCGTTTCTCCGCCCCGCTGCCCTATCAATTGGTCAAGGGCGTGGGCAACGGGCCGGTCACCATCGGCCGCCACGATTTCATCGGCGAGCCCGATTACGACGACATGAATGGCGAGATGTCCGCCATCGGTTATGAGTTCGAACACCGCTTCGATGAGCACACCCGCATCAGCAACAAGCTGCGTTACTACGAAGCGGATGTGAAGTGGAAATATCTTCAGGCCGGAGCAGTCACCAACGGCGTTCTAGCTCGACAATACAGCGACCGCCGCGAGCGCTCCCGGGCACTAGCCAGCGACACCAACATAGAGACACGCTGGAACATCGGAGGGGTGGAAAACACCTTTCTGGTGGGTGCAGATACCTACGACGCGTCGTACGACTCGCATAACTTCCGGGGCCCCGCTCCTTCCATCAACATTGGTGACTATAACTACGGGCAGCCGGTCGTAGTGGACAAACGCCGGAGCCGCGAGCGAGGTTCGCAGATCGACACGTTCCAGACAGGTATTTATCTGCAAGACCAGATCAAGTTCGACGATCACTGGTTGCTGCTGCTCGGTGGCCGCCACGATTGGGCTGATCAGGATCAGGAAGCGTTCAGGACCGGTCAAAAGCTGAGCCAGGACGACGAATCTACCACCTGGCGCGCCGGACTGGTTTACCAAGCCGATAACGGCCTGGCGCCCTACATCAGCTATAGCGAATCGTTTTTCCCGGTGGCGGTAGCCGACGCACCAGACCAGACGTTCGATCCTACCGAAGGTAAGCAGTACGAAATCGGCATTCGCTACCAACCTCCTGGCAGCAACATGCTGCTGAGTGCCGCGGTGTACGAGCTGACGCAAGAAAACGTCGTGAAGCGCGACCTAGCAGGCAACAATCCTCGGCAGATTGGCGAGCAGCGCTCCCGTGGCTTGGAGCTGGAAGCCAAGGCTGACGTCACGCCCCAATTGAGTGTGATTGCCTCGTACGCTTACACCGATGCGCGGACTACTAAAAGTCAGGTCCAGAGCGAAGTGGGCCAGCGCAGCGAAGACACTCCTTACCACCAAGCCGCGCTGTGGGCTGACTACAACTTTGCTCTCTTCGGAGTGCCACAGCTGAAGGTAGGTGGTGGCGCACGTTACAAGGGCACCACCCAGGCCTCGGGCATCGATTCGCAAATGCCGGCCTATACGCTGTTCGACGCAATGGCTAGCTACCAGATCGATAAAAACTGGGACATCGCTCTAAACGCTAACAACGTGACGAACAAAAAGTACGTGTACTGCGAAGCCGCCATCTGCCGCTACGGCGATGAACGCGAGCTGGTGACGTCCGTCAACTTCCGTTGGTAAAAATGATGATTCGGTCGGCGCCGACCCGCGCCGACCGAATCATTTTTACGCTATTCCCCCCTCCGCGCTTCCCAAAGACCCTCTCTGCCCCAGCGGCCCCCCCGATCCACTTTTTGACTTGACGCCTCCGATGACGATCGTCATATTACGATCATCATAAGCGGCTGGAAGAAGGGGATAGCGCATGGAAACCGGGAATGCATCCGCGCTGGCGGGTTCGCCGCCACTGGCAACAAGCCAACCCTTGACCGGTCGAATCGTCGCCCTGCTCGCAGGCCTCGCGGCGATTGGCATGCTTTCCACCAACATCATCCTCCCCGCGTTCCCGGTCATTGGCGATGACTTGGGCGTGACCGCCCGCGAACTGGGCCTGACACTCTCCAGCTACTTCGTCACCTTTGCCCTGGGCCAGTTGGTGGTCGGGCCGCTGGCCGATCGTTATGGGCGCAAGAAGCTGGTGCTGGGCGGATTGTCGGTGTTCATGGTCGGGACCGTCATCGCAGGGCTCGCCACCACGCTCGATGTCATGATCGCCGGACGCATCGTCCAGGCATTGGGTGTGTGCGCTGCCTCGGTGCTGTCGCGCGCCATCGCTCGGGATCTGTTCGAAGGCGAGACGTTGGCCCGCGCCCTGTCGTTGACGATGGTTGCCACCGCCGCCGCGCCAGGTTTCTCGCCCTTGGTGGGCAGCGTGCTGTCCGTCACGCTCGGGTGGCGCGCGATGTTTATCCTGGTTGGATTGGCGGCAGTCGTACTCGCCTTCTTCTACGTCCGCGACCTCGGTGAAACCCATCCCGCCGATCGCCGGGCGCCGCACTCCACCGGCAGCGTCGTGCGCGCTTACGCAAGGCTGATGGCGGACAAGCGCTTTATCCTCCCCGCCCTGTCGATGAGCCTGCTGCTGAGCGGCTTGTTCGCCTCTTTCGCCGCCGCCCCGGCGATCCTGATGAAAGGCATCGGCCTGACGTCAGTGCAAGCCGGCCTGTATTTCGCCTCGACGGTGTTCGTCGTGTTCGCCGCCGGCATGGCGGCCCCGCGCCTGGCGCACCGCTACGGCACGCGCACCATCGCCTTGCTGGGCATTGCCTGCGCCATGCTCGGCGGTGGCCTGCTTGTGGTCGGGCCGGCTGACCCAGGCCTGGGCTGGTATGCCGTCTCGATGGTGACGTTTCTCTGGGGCATGGGCCTGGCGAACCCGCTGGGCACCGCCATCACCATGGGGCCTTTCGGCAAGGAGGCCGGCATGGCCTCGGCGTTGCTGGGATTCTTGTCCATGGGCGCGGCGGCGCTGACCACCTGGCTGGCCTCCGTATTGAGCTTTTCGCCCATCACCACGCTGGGCGCGATCCAGGCGTTGACCTGCCTGATCGCGCTGCTGCTGTTCTTCTTGCGCCGCTGAGCCGACGTCAGTCTTCCCAGCGACGGAACAGCACGCTGGCGTTGACGCCACCAAAGCCGAACCCATTCGACAGCGCGTGGGTGATTGGCATCTTCCGCGACTTCAGGCCAACCAGATCGAGCCCGCTGGCCGTCTCATCCGGATGAAGCAAATTCAGCGTCGGCGGCACGATCTGGTCACGAAGCGCGAGCACGGTGAAGATGGCTTCGATGCCCCCGGCGGCGCCCAACAGATGCCCGGTGGCGGATTTTGTCGAGGTGATCGCCACACCGGAGTCCACGCCGAACACCGCGCGAATCGCCGCCAGCTCTCCCGCGTCGCCAACCTGGGTGGAGGTCGCGTGAGCATTGATGTGCTGCACCTCGGCGGGGCTGATACCGGCCTGGCGCAGCGCCTGTTCCATGGCGCGGCGGGCACCGTTGCCATCCTCCGGCCCTGCGGTCAGGTGATAGGCGTCGGCGCTGGTGCCATAACCGACCAGCTCGGCCAGGGGCTTGGCCCCACGTGCCAGGGCGTGTTCCAGCGATTCGATCACCAGCAAACCGGCGCCTTCGGCCATGACAAAACCGTCGCGATCACGATCAAACGGCCGCGAGGCCTCTTGCGGGCGCTCCGCGAAGCCGGTGGACAGTGCGCGAGCCGCCGCGAAACAACCCAGGGTCACGCGGTCTATCGCCGCCTCGGTGCCGCCGCAGATGGCAATATCCGCCTCGCCACTCCTGATCAGCCTGGCCGCATCGCCGATGGCCTGCACACCGGCGGCGCAAGCCGTGACGGGTGCGCCCAGCGGCCCTTTGAACGCATGCCGGATCGACACCTGCCCGGCCGCCATGTTGGCCAGGAAAGCCGGCGCGGTGAACGGCGACAAACGACGCGGGCCACGACTGTCCGTGGTGCGCACGGCATCGGCAATCGTGGCGAAACCACCCACGCCCGAGGAAATGATCGTGGCGGTCCGCTCCTGATCGATGGCCTCGACGGGATGCCAGCCGGCCTGCTCCAGGGCTTCGTGAGCGGCCACCAGGGCGAACTCGATGAAGCGGTCCATCTTCTTGCGATCCTTGGGCGCGATGAGGCGCTCCGGGTCGTAGCCGGCAACGCCGTCCTCTTCAAAGGTCGGCACCTGCCCACCCACCGCGACGCCGGTGCCTTCGGTGACGTCGACGGACAGATTGCGTATGCCGGAATGCCCGGCCAGCAATCGCTGCCACACCTCATCCACGACGCAACCCAGCGGCCCGACCATGCCCACACCGGTGACGACGATTCGTTTCAGACCTTGGTGATTTTTCATGCTGCCCTCTTCGTCTCGGGACGGATCTTGAACCAGATGGAATACATCGCCGGCAGGAATACCAGCGTCATGATGGTGCCGACGAACGTGCCACCGATCAGGGTGTAGGCCAGCGTTCCCCAGAACACCGAATGGGTCAGCGGAATGAACGCCAGGATCGCCGCCAGCGCCGTGAGCAGCACCGGCCTGGCTCGCTGCACCGTGGCTTCGATCACCGCGTGGAACGGATCCAGGCCTTCATTGGCGTTGTGATGGATCTGCCCGATCAGGATCAACGTATTGCGCATCAGGATGCCCGACAGCGCGATCAGCCCGACCAGCGCGTTGATGCCGAACGGCTGATTGAAGATCAGCAGCGTCGGCACCACGCCAATCAAGCCCAGCGGTGCGGTAAGGAAAACCATGATCATCGCCGAGACCGAACGCACTTGCAGGATGATGATCAGCAGCGTCATGGCGACCATGATCGGCACCAGCGGCACGATGGCCTTGCCGGCCTTGCCCGACTCCTCGATCGCGCCCGCCTGCTCGATCCGGTAGCCGCTGGGCAATCTGTCGATCACAGGTTGCAGCTGCTTGATGATTGCGCTGGAGACATCCGGAGGTTGCAGGCCTTCGGCGATGTCGCCGCGCACGGTCATGGTCGGCGTGCGGTCACGTCGGCGCAGGATCGGGTCCTCCATGCGCACATCGACTTCGCCCACCTGGGACAGCGGAATCCGCTGGCCCGTCGCGCCCACCAGGGTAAAGCCGTCTATTTTCGCGGGGTCGAGGCGGATATCGCCGGCAGCGCGGCCGACCACCTGCACCGAGCGGATGTCCTCGCGGACCGCCGTTATCGGCACGCCCGTGAGCAGGAACTGCAGTTGCTGGGCGACTGCGCTGGACGTCAGCCCCACCGCCTGCAAGCGGTCCTGGTCGAGGTTGAAATGCAGCGTCGGCACCAGCGGACCCCAATCGGCGTTAACGGTCCTCATCAGCGGGCTAGCCTGCATGATGCCTTCAACCTGGCTGGCGATCTCGCGCAGTTTCGCCGGATCCGGCCCCATCACCCGATAGGCCACGGGGAACGGCGAGTAAGGGCCAAACACCAGTTGGGTCACCCGTACCCGCGCCTCTGGGGCAAGCCCTTCGGCGACCGCTTCACGCAGACGGAACTTGAGGGCTTCGCGCGCCTCCTGGCTGTCGGTCAGGACCACAATCTTGGCGAAGGACGGGTCGGGGAGTTCCGGCGCCATCGCCAGGTAGAAACGCGGCGCGCCTTGACCGATATAGGCGGTGACGATCTTCGCCTCTTCCTGCTCTTGCAGCCAGGCTTCGACCTTGGCGGTGGTGGCGCTGGTCTGCTCGATGGAGGTGCCATAAGGCATCTGCACTTCCACCAGCACCTCTGGCCGGTCCGAGGTCGGGAAGAACTGCTTCTTCACCAGGCCCATGCCCACAATCGCCACGAAGAACGTTGCGATCACCGTCCCGGCCACCCACCACTTGCGTGCGATGACGCGGGTCAGTATCTGGCGGAAGCGGTTGTAATGACGGGTGTTATAGATGGCCGCGTGACCACCCTCGACCTGCTTGATGTCGGGCAACAGCTTGACACCCAGGTACGGCGTGAACGCCACCGCGACCACCCAGGAAGCGATCAGCGCAATGCCGACGATCCAGAACATGTTGCTGGTGTACTCGCCGGCGGTCGATTGGGCGAAGCCATTGGGCATGAAGCCGATGGCGGTCACCAGGGTGCCGGAAAGCATCGGCGCGGCCGTGTGGCTCCAGGCATAGGCGGAGGCCTTGATCCGGTCGTAGCCCTCCTCCATCTTCACCACCATCATTTCAATCGCGATGATGGCGTCATCCACCAGCAGCCCGAGCGCCAGGATCAGCGACCCCAAGGTAATGCGGTCGAAGTTCTTGCCGGTGGCGGCCATGACCACGAACACCACCGCCAGGGTCAGCGGCACCGCTGCCGCGACCACCACCCCGACGCGCCAGCCCATGCTCAGGAAGCAGACAAGCATTACCACCAGCAGCGCGACGAAGAACTTGACCATGAACTCGCCGACGGCCGAGTCGATGTTCACCGATTGGTCGGTGACCTTGGTCAGCGTCATGCCCAGTGGCATGCCCGCATTGATATTGCTGGTTTCCACATCCAGCGCTTTGCCCAGGTCGAGGCCGTTCCAGCCCTCGCGCATGATCACGCCCAGCAACAGCGCCTCTTCGCCGCCGTTGCGCACCAGGAATGTGGCCGGGTCTTCGTAGCCGCGCTCGACGGTCGCCACGTCCGACAGTTTCAGCGAGCGACCTTGTACTACCACCGGTGTATCGCGAATCTTCTGCAACTTGTCGAAGGCGCCGTCCAGGCGCAGGAAGACCTGCGGCCCGACGGTTTCGATCGACCCTGCTGGCGTGAGCATGTTCTGGCCGTTGAGGGCGGCAAAGATTTCCTGCGGCGAAACCCCCAGGGTCGCCAACCGATCATGGGAAAAGGACACAAAAATCCGTTCGGCCTGCTCGCCAATGATGTTGACCTTTTTTACGCCCGGCACGTGCAGCAGCCGTTGGCGCAACGCCTCGGCGTCACGCACCAGCAATCGCTGCGGCTCGCCTTTGGCTTTCAGGGCGAACAGTGCAAAGGTCACGTCGGAAAACTCGTCGTTGACCATCGGCCCGATGACACCGGCCGGCAGCTTGATGGCTTCGTCGGCGAGCTTCTTGCGCGCCTGGTAGAACTCCTCCTGGACCTGGGACGGCGGCGTGCGGTCGACCAGCGACACCATGGTGAACGCGAGCCCCGGGCGCGTATAGGTTTCCGTGCGGTCGTACCACTTCAATTCCTGCAGGCGTTTTTCCAGCGGCTCGGCGACCTGGTCCTGCATCTCCTGGGCCGTCGCCCCTGGCCAGGCGGTGATGACGGTAAGTTGCTTGACGGTGAACGGCGGATCTTCCGCGCGGCCCAGCTGGAAGAATGCCAGGACACCCGCGACAGCAATCAAGAACAACAGGAACACCGTGATCGAGCGCTCGCGAACGGCGAGCGCCGAGAGATTGAAGCTCATGGGCGATTCTCCGCAACCTGCACATCGCCCGGTTGAGCCAGCCTCACCTCTTCACCATCGCGTAGCAGATGCGCGCCAAGCGCGACGATGCGCTCGCCGACGTTCAGCTCGCCCGAGACTTGCGCAGTGTCGTCGCTCAGGCCCAGTAGCTGGACCGGACGCCAGGAAACTTTTGCCGGTTCACCGGCGATCACCCAGACGCCGGCGCCTTTGCCCGAGTCGTGCAGCGCGGCGATCGGCACTTGCAGCGCCTGCCCCAACCGGGTGCCCGGACTGATCCGCAGCGTCACCGTCGAACCCAGCGGGGCATTGGCCAGCGCGCCCTCCAACACATAACGTGCCTCGAAGGTGCGTGTCACCCGATCGGCGGAATCCGACAGCCACCTGAGCTTGGCGTTAACCGTCGCGGCGGCGTTGCCATAAAGCCTCGCCTGCGCGGTTGCGCCGGGGGCGGGCCGCAGGGTCTCGGGCAACTGCACAGCGGCTTCGCGCTGGCCCGCACGCGCCAGCCGGACGACGATTTGGCCAGGGGTGACGACTTGTCCGGGCTCGGCCAGGGTCTCCATCACCACGCCATCGGCGTCGGCCAGCAGCACCGCATAGCCGGAGGCATTGCGCGCTACGTCAGCCTGCGCCTGGGCGGCGCTGAGTTGCGCTTTCGCGGTGTCGGCGGCGGCCTTGATCTGGTCGTAGCCCGAGGCGGAAATAGCGCCCGCAGCGACCAGGTCGCGATACCGCGCCTCGTCATCCGCGGTCTGCCTGGCCCGCGCCCGGGCCGCGGCGACGGCCTCCTGCTGCGCGCGTGCCTGCAAGCCGAGGTCGATGGGGTCGAGGCGCATGAGTGGCTGGCCCCGCTTGACGGTCTGGCCAGTGTCGACCAGACGTTCGAGCACCTTGCCGGAAACCCGGAAACCCAAATCGCTCTGGACGCGGGCGGTCACCACGCCGGTGAAGGCGCGCGAGGTATCGGACGCCGCCGATACCTCGGACACCCGCACCAACGGCGCCAGCGGGCGCGGATCCTTGGTGGTGGAGGACTCGCCGCACGCCGTCAGGACGAGCGGCAACAAGCAAGCGGCAATGGTGACAGGTCGGCGCCGGAGCATAGGGTCCCTTACTTGAACGCTAGGATGGAAGGCGCATTCTCAATGCTTGTGACCGTTTCTGTCAATCGTCACTAAAACACCAATTGATGGGACGCCCTTCTTCTGAGCACTGTATGTTCTGGCCTAAACGACGAGATAAAAATACTGTGAACAAGATGATTTGACTTTAAGTGACCAATAATTAGTATGGTCACAAACAATCTCCACTCAAGGAAATACGATGCCTCCCCTGCGCCCCATTGCTCTTCTGGTGAGTGCCAGCCTCATGGCAGGTTGCGCGGTCGGCCCGGATTACCAACGTGCCGCCGCGCCGCTTCCGAGCCGGTACCTGGGCCAGCCTGCGGTCGAGCAGCGCTCCACGGCCGCACCGACCCTGCTGGTCAACTGGTGGGAAGGCTTCGCTGATCCCACCCTCACCGCCTTCATCCAACAAGCCCTGGAACAGAACCTGGACCTGGCGCAGGCGTCGGCACGCGTCACCCAGGCACGGGCCGGCCTGGGCGCGGCCAACGCCGCTTTGCTGCCCTCGGGCAACATCAGTGGCCAGGCCGCGCGCTCATACCAATCGGTCGAGACCCCGCTCGGCCAGGTGCTGGACTCGACGCCCGGCTACGACCGATACGGAAACTTCTACGAGCTCAACCTTGGTGCCAGCTGGGAGATAGACGCCTTTGGCGGCCTGCGCCGCGGGCGCGAGGCGGCGTTGGCCGAATACCAGGCGTCGGAGGCGGGTGCCGTCGCCACGCGCCTGGCCGTTGCCGCGCAGGTCGCCGACGTCTACCTCACCGTGCGGGGTTTGCAGACCCGGCTGGACATCGCGAACCGCCAAGTGCGGACGCAGCAGGACCTGCTGGAAAAAGTCCGATTGCTCTACAGCAAAGGCCTGGCCGCCAACTATCAGGTCCGCCAGACCGAGGGACAATTGTCAGAGGTACAGGCCACCGTGCCGGTCTTGCAAGCCGGGTTGGACGCGGCCATGAATGCGCTGGATGTGATGCTCGGCACGCCGCCTGGCACCCATCGCCCGCAATTGGCTCAGGTGCGCGATATTCCTCTCGCCCCACCGATGGCGACGACAGGAACCCCTGCGGACCTGCTTCGACGTCGACCTGACCTCATCGTCGCCGAGCGCCGCCTGGCGGCCTCCAACGCACGGATCGGCGAGGCCGTCGCCGAGTATTATCCGAAATTCTCCCTCAGCGCCTTGCTCGGCAGTGCCACGGCGGTGTCCGGCGGCAATCTTTTCAGCGGCGGGGCCAGCCAGTCGGCGGGTGTGCTGGGGCTGCGCTGGAGGCTCTTCGATTTCGCCCGCATCAACGCGCAGATCGAACAGGCCAAGGGCCAGGAAGCCGAAGCACTGGCGGCTTATCGCCAGTCGGTGTTGCGCGCCACCGAGGAGGTTGAAAACGCCCTCAGCGCCCTGGTGAACCGCGAAGCCCAGGCGACGACTCTTGCTCAAGGGGAAACGTCGCTGACCCAGGCTCGCCAATCGACATTTGTCGCCTACCGCAAAGGTACGGCCAGCCTGATCGATGTGCTCAATGCCGACGAGACGCTGCTGCGCACGTCCGACACCCGAGCGCAGGCGCGAACGGAATCGGCACGGGCGGCAGTCGCGGCTTTCCGGGCGCTCGGCGGTGGCTGGCAACCGCCTGAGGAAACGCCCGTGGCAACCCGGTGATCATTCCTTGAAATGGTCACTAATTGGCGATATCAGGTAAGACTACTCACTTGAGGTGCTCACCAAATCCGTGGCGAGGGAGCTTGCTCCCGCTGGGCTGCGCAGCAGCCCCATTCCCATGAGCCGCTGGCTCAGGGCATAAGACTGCGCAGGATCAGGTTGGAAGTGAGCGTGGGCGCTTCCTCGACGAAATCGAGGTTGTACTGCAGCAGCAACGGATTGACGAACGGCCGCAGCGCCAGGTGAATGGCTTCGACGGTCTCGTCCAGCGGCGTCTTGCGCTCAAACTCGCCGAGCTCACGACCTTCCCGGACGATCTGCAGGACGAAGCTCTTGATCTGCTCGTTGTAGATTTGTGAACTGGGCCAGCGCTCCGAGGCCGAGAACGCGGCGATGTCGTAGAGCTTGCGCTCATTGAAGAACAGGTCCACGCCCGTCGCGATCACGGTCTTGACCAATCGCCGGAAACGCTCCGTCGCCGACAGCCCTTCTTCCCGGATGGCTTCTTCGACGGCCGCAACGATTTTCGACAGGCAATTGGCGCAGATAGCCTCGCCGATCGCCTGCTTGGAATCGAAGAATTTATAGATGTACGCCTTGGAAAAACCGATGGCCTTGGCCAGGTCGGAAACCGTGGTCTTGCCATAACCGTACTGGCTGAAGTGTTCATTGGCGGCCGCGACAATCTGATCGCGAATATCGTGATCGACGGGGCCGCGGGCGCTGGGCGAGGTAATGGATGGCTGGTTCATGGGGGCAGCTTACGCACCCGAAAGGTCGCTGACAACTCATGACCTTTCCGGAATAGAGTCACAAACGCTCCCCTTCGAGGCTAAATGCTGTTCACTTAAGGCGATCGGGGAACCCGTGGCGAGGGAGCTTGCTCCCGCTGGGCCGCGAAGCGGCCCCAAAACCTGCCAAATACGTAGTATCAGACACACCGCATCCGCCGGTTTGCGACTGCTTCGCAGCCGAGCGGGAGCAAGCTCCCTCGCCACGGATAGATCATTTTGTTAAGTGAACAGCATTACCCTTCGAGCCGGCCATCCTTTGGCTGTCAGCCAATCACATCGGCATACACCGCCCTGTCGACATTGCCCCCGGACAGCACCACCCCGACCTTTTTTCCCTCCATCAACCCACGCTCCTGGATCAACCCTGCCAGTGCCGCAGCGCCAGCACCTTCGGCGAGGTTATGGGTGTCGGTGTAATAGACGCGCATGGCCTCGGCAATCTCCTGGTCGCTGACCGCCACGATCCGCGCCGCCGCGGCGCGGTAGATGGCCAAGGCTTCGGGAATCGGCCTGCGCACGGCGAGGCCGTCGGCGAAGGTATTGGCCGAAGCGGTTTCGCAGATTTCTCCGGTTTCAAATGACATTTTTGCAGCCGTTGCCTCGGTGGAGACCACCCCAACGATCCGGGTCTGCAAGCCCAGGGCATCGCGCGCGGCAATCACTGCGCAAATCCCCGAGCCACAGCCGATGGGTACGTAGACGGTGTCCAGGTCGGGCACAGCCTTGAACAGCTCAAGGGCATAGGTGGCGACGCCCTTGACCAGCTCGGTATGAAACGGCGGCACGAGAAACAGCTCCTGCGCTTGCGCCAGGCGTGCCGCCTCCTCCCGGGCCTCATCGAAATCGCGGCCGTATTCGATCACTTCGCCGCCGAAGCCGCGCATGGCATTGTTCTTTTCGATCGAGTTACCCTCCGGCACCACTATCAACGCCTTCAGCCCCGAGGCGCTGGCCGACAGCGCCAGGCTCTGGCCGTGGTTGCCACGGGTGGCGGTGACGATCCCCTTTGCTTGCGGGTGCTCACGCTTGAGCCAATGCATGAAGGTAATGCCGCCACGCACCTTGAAAGCCCCGGTGGGGGTATGGTTTTCGTGCTTGACCCACACCGTGCATCCCAGCCGCTGCGCCAACAAGGGCCAGGCGTACTGGGCGGTGGCGGGCATGACTTGATAGACCTGCCGAGCCGCTTGTTCAATCTCGTCGAGCGTCAGTGTGTACATGAGAATGGCCTCCTGGAATTTCGTCCAGTCTAGCCAGGGGCGCCGAGCCCCGGCTTTCAAAAAACCGACCTGACTTTTCCGGCGCTGCTTCACTACTATGGTCACCATGAGCCATCGCAACCGCCCACAGCCGCCGCGCAAGACTGAATCGACCCGTCGCATCGAGGCAGGGCCGTGGGCGATCGAATTGCTCCCCGGCTGCGCCTATGCAGCGCGCTACATCGCGAGCCAATCGGCGATCGGTTTTGCGTTCGACAGCCAGCGCGGCTTGCATGCGATCGGCAGCGACCGGGTGCAGCCCTTCAATGCGCTGCCCAACGGGCTGGCGTTCGTCCCGGCCCAGTGCGACGTGTATTCGCAGTCACCTCATGGCGGCGAATACCTGCGCCTGATACGCACCGATGGATTCGTGCTTGAAGGCGATCACCCCTTCAACAATCGCATCGACCCTCGGGCCATTGCGCTCGCGCAGCGCATGCGTCGCGCGCTCCTGCACGGCTCGATCGACGACGATTGGGAGGCTTGGGCCCTGGCACTGGCCGAATGCGCGGCAGCGGAAAACTCCAAGTCGGCAAGGCCCCAAGGTTCCATCACCGACAGCCGGATGCGCTTGCTGGATGAATTCATCGACGCAGCCCTCGATCAGCCATTGGCCGTACCGGCGATGGCGCAGCTGCTGGGGCTGTCCGAGGGCTACTTCATGCGTGCGTTCAAGGCCGCGACCGGCAAGAGCCCCCATGGCTACCTCATCGACCGACGCCTCGCCAGGGCCCGGGCGCTGATACGCGATTCCTCGGCCACACTGCCGCAAATCGCCCTCGCCTGCGGTTTCAGCTCACAAGCGCACATGACAACGACGTTCAAGCAGCGCCTTGGTGTGAGTCCGGCGCAATTGCGTCAAATGACGAAGTGCATTTGACGTCCTTGACTTAATGGTCCAGTTTTCAAGGACAGCATCTCACCGGACGTTGTGCTGGATACACCCCATTCGTGAATCAGAGGACCGCTGCCGCCTATGATCGATGTACGAAGAATCTGCGCCGTTGAGTCTTGTTGGGTGCGCCTGTGTCGCTGATCCCCCTGGTTGTGTGCGACGACTCCACCATGGCGCGCAAGCAGGTGTTGCGTGCGCTGCCGCAAGATTGGCCGGTTTCAGTCACCGAGGCGGTCAACGGTCGCCAGGCGATGGATGCCATACGCCAGGGCCTTGGACACGTGGTGCTGCTCGACCTGACCATGCCGGAGATGGATGGTTATCAGGTACTGAGTGCCTTGCGCGCCGAGGGCTTGAAAGCGCAGGTCATTGTGATTTCCGGCGACGTCCAGGATGAAGCGGTACGCCGGGTGCATGAACTGGGCGCGCTGGCGTTCCTGAAAAAGCCTTTCGACGAAAACCAGTTGCGCCAGACGCTCACCGGGCTGGGTCTACTGACTCAACCCGGCCAGGCTCCGCTGCAAAATCGACCGGCACCGAACGCGGCCATCAGTTTCCAGGATGCGTTCCGCGAGACGGTCAACGTTGCCATCGGCCAGGCCGCGGCGCTGATTGCCAAGGTCCTGGGCGTCTTTGTGCAATTGCCAGTGCCGAACGTGAACATCCTCGAAGTCGGGGAACTGCACATGGCGCTGAACGACGTCGGCAGCTCCCAGCAACTCACGGCCATCTGCCAAGGCTTTATCGGCAGCGGCATCGCCGGCGAAGCACTGCTGATATTCCATGACTCGGAGATCGCCGACATCGGGCAACTGATGCAGCGCGAGAGCGCCGACTATTCGGACCTGGAGATGCTGGTGGACCTTTCCAGCATCCTGATCGGTGCTTGCCTGAGCAGCATCGCCGAACAGATCGACGTGATTTTTTCCCAGGGGCATCCGCAGATTCTGGGTCAGCATGCAGCAATCGATGAATTGATCCGCGCCAACCGCGTCCACTGGAAAAAGACCCTGGCGGTGGAAATCAGCTATGGCCTGGAAGGCCAGGATATCCGCTTCGACCTGTTGCTGCTGTTCACGGAAGACTCTATCGAGCGGCTTACCCACAAACTCGCCTACCTGATGAACTGAGCCATGAGCGAATCCATCGATCTGAACGAATTCCACTGGTTGCTGGCCATCGTTCAGAGCATCGACGTCGGCGTGGTGGTACTTGACCGCGAATACCGCGTACAGGTCTGGAACACCTTCATGGAGAACCGCTCCGGCGTGCAGCCCAAGGATGCCCAGAACCGCAACTTCTTCAGTCTGTTTCCCGAGATCGATCGCCCCTGGTTCAGCCGCAAGGTCGAGAGCGTCGCGACCCTCGGCACGCCGGCATTCACGGTCTGGGAGCAGCGCCCGTACCTGATGCGGTTCAAGAGCTACCAGCCGATCACCGGCCAGGAAGAGTTCATGTACCAGAACACCACGCTGCTGCCCCTGCGCTCGCCCGACAACCGGATCAACCACATCTGCCTGGTGATCTACGACGTCACTGACGTCGCCACCAACCGCCACCAGATCCAGGCCGCCAACGCACAGTTGCAACTTCTGTCCAGCACCGATCGCCTGACCGGCCTGTACAACCGTGGTCATTGGGAAGCCAGCCTGAAAGCCGCCTACGCCCGCCATCAACGCTACGGCAATGCGCTGAGCCTGGTGATGCTCGACATCGATCACTTCAAGCGGGTCAACGACACCTACGGTCACCAGGCCGGCGACAAGGTCATCGAGCAAGTCGCCCGACTGTTGCACGAGCATGTGCGCGAATCCGACGTCGCCGGGCGTTACGGCGGCGAAGAGTTCGGCGTGGTGCTATCGGACACCGACGCGGCCGGCGGGCAGATTTTCGCCGAGCGCCTGCGCAAGGCAGTTGAAGAGTCGCTGGTGCAGTACAACGGCCAGGACATAAGTTTCACCGTCAGCCTGGGCGTGGCCGACCTGAGCCAGCCCGCCAACGACCACGCCGAACTGATCGCCAGGGCCGACCAGGCGCTGTACACGTCGAAAAAGACCGGACGCAATCGCGTGACGGTTCACGGGCACTAATTCACAGATCCTGTGGGAAGCCCGCTCGAGATTGCGGTGTAGCAGCCAGCAGGGATGTTGAATGTGACGGCCCCATCGCGAGCAAGCTCGCTCCCACAGTTGAATGTAGTGAGCATAGATCCCGAGGCCACTTCAGATCCCTGTGGGAGCGAGCTTGCTCGCGATGACGGCGGCATATCCAACATCTATCCAGGCCGCTAGATCGCTATCGCGAGCAAGCTCGCTGCTTCAATTTTATTGGTCTGTCCAATCTACTTTTTATCTGATTGGTCTTGCCAATATTTTTTCCGCCGTGTAGTTTCGAGCCAACATCAGCGGCGCAGCTCACTGCGCGCCTACAACAAGAAAGAGCGTCCCGGTCCCGGCAGCCGTGCGCTCACTCCCCTCCTACCGCGTGCAGCCAGCCTCCGCCTGCGCGCCAGCCAAGGAGCATCAACATGCTGACTGTCGTCTGTAACGAACCCGGCTCGCTAACCGCCATCGAACGTGAAATACCCGCCAGGAAACCGCGAGAGGTCCTGATTCGAGTCAAGCGTGTCGGCGTTTGCGGCACCGATCTGCATATTTTCAGCGGCAACCAGCCCTTCCTCGAGTACCCGCGCGTCATGGGTCATGAGTTCTCCGGAATTGTCGAAGCCAGCGACGCCTCCAGCGACCTGGCTGTCGGTGATGTCGTCTACGTGATGCCCTATCTCTCCTGCGGCACTTGCGTTGCCTGCCGTCAAGGCAAGACCAACTGCTGCACCCGCATCCAGGTACTGGGCGTCCATTGCGACGGCGCCTTCACTCAATACCTGAGCGTTCCCCAGGAGTTCGTGCACAAGGCCGTGGGGGTTTCCCTGGACCAGGCGGCGATGATCGAATTTCTCTCCATCGGAGCCCACGCCGTACGTCGCTCGAACGTCCAGGCAGACAAACACGCCCTGGTGGTCGGCACCGGCCCGATCGGCATGGCGGCGGCGATCTTCGCGAGCCTGCGCGGGGCGAAAATCACCGTACTGGATACCCGCCAGGATCGCCTGGCGTTCTGCAAGGAACATCTGGATATCCACGCGGCCGTGCACATCGGCGAAGGCGACAAGCAGGCCTTGGCCGAACTGACCGGGGGGGACTTCTTCGACGTGGTATTCGATGCCACCGGCAACGCCCGGGCGATGGAGCGCGGATTCGAATTCATCGCCCACGGTGGCACCTACGTGATGATCTCGGTAGTACGGGACTCGATTACTTTCTCCGATCCTGAATTCCACAAGCGTGAAGCCACGCTGATGGGCAGCCGCAACGCCACCCGAGAAGATTTCCAATACGTCGAGCAATGTTTGCGCGATGGCTTGATTCCCGATGCAGCCCTGAACACCCATCGGTTGCTACTGAGCGACGTGGCTCGTTCCTTCTCCACATTGCTCGACCCCAACCAGGGTGTGGTCAAGGCGATCATCGAGTGCTAGGCAACGGAGGACACCGTATGAACCCGCCTGCTTCCACCTTGCTTGTCCTGGCCGCCGGTGACGATGTTGCCGTAGCCCGGGGCGACATTCCCGAAGGTCAAAGCCTCAGCGCCGATGGCATCACGCTGATCGCCCGACAACCGATTCCATCCGGTCACAAGATCGCCCTGCGCCCGGTGTCGGCCGGCCATCGGGTACTTAAATACGGGCAGACTATCGGCCAGGCAACTCGAGACATAGAGCCCGGCGATCACGTCCACGTGCATAATCTGGACATGTCTGCGACCAATGCCGAACACAGCGTGCGGAACGTCTATGTGCCCACATTGCCAAGCGCTCACCCCGCTACGTTCGAAGGTTATCTGCGTGACGATGGACGCGTCGGCACGCGCAACTACATTGGCGTGATTTCCAGCGTCAACTGCTCGGCGACCGTCTGCAAGCACATCGCCAAGGCCTTTTCATCCGAGCGGCTGAAAGACTTCCCCAACGTCGACGGCGTCGTCGCAATCACCCATGGCAGTGGCTGTGGCATGGGCGCCAAGGGTGAAGGCATCGACATCCTCAAGCGCACCTTGCGCGGGTATGCCGATCACGCCAATTTCGCCGGAGTGCTGTTGATCGGCCTCGGTTGCGAGGTCAACCAACTCACCCCGCTCATGGATGAACTGGGCGATCGCCGCGCTGCACTCAAGGCCAGCCTGATCATTCAGGACGAAGGCGGCACCCGCGAAGCCGTGCAACGGGGTATTGCCGCTATTGAGACGATGCTGCCCATCGTCAACCAATGCCGGCGCACGACCGTAGCCGCCAGCCACCTGTGCGTCGGTCTGCAATGTGGCGGCTCGGATGGCTACTCAGGCATCACGGCCAATCCGGCGCTCGGCGCGGCCGTGGACCTGCTGGTGCAACAGGGCGGCACCGCGATCCTTTCGGAAACCCCGGAGATCTACGGCGCTGAGCACCTGCTGACAGCCCGCGCCGCGTCCGCCGACATCTCGGCGAAACTGATGGAGCGCATCCATTGGTGGGAAACCTATGTGCAACACAACGACGGCGACATGAACAACAACCCATCACCGGGCAACAAGGCCGGAGGCATTACCACCATTCTGGAAAAATCCCTGGGCGCGGTGGCAAAAGCCGGCTCGACCGGGCTGATGGGGGTCTATCACTACGCTGAAAAAATCGATACCCGGGGCCTGGTGTTCATGGACACGCCCGGCTACGACCCGGTGTCCGCGACCGGCCAGGTGGCGGGCGGCGGCAATCTCATCTGCTTCACCACGGGTCGCGGCTCGACCTATGGCTGCAAGCCCACGCCCTCCTTGAAAATCGCCACCAACACCCGCCTGTTCCAGCACATGGAGCTGGACATGGACTTCAACGCCGGTGGCATTGTCGACGGTGTGGAGTCGGTGGCCGAGGCCGGTGAACGGTTGTTCCGGTTGATGCTGCAGACCGCTTCCGGAAGCCGCACCCGCAGCGAGGAAAACGGCCTGGGCGATAACGAATTCCTGCCCTGGCAGATCGGTGCGGTGATGTGAGTCGTTGCACTCTTTCCCACATCAATGAACACGATCAAGCGGCTATGGTAGCCTTTGCGGACTCTCAGATGGACGCCCACCCATGGTCTCACCGATCAATCCCGCCGAACGCAAGCCGTACCAGAAAATCGCTGATCAACTGCGCAACTACATTGCCGAGGGGGAATTCAAGACGGGCGCAAGGCTTCCCCCCGAGCGCGATTTGACCCAGCTTCTCGGGGTTTCCAGGCCGTCCCTTCGCGAGGCGCTGATCGCCCTGGAAATCGACGGCGACATCGAGATCAAGATGGGCTCCGGCGTGTACGTACGGGCCAGGTCCGGCGATGCAAAAAAACCGAGCATGACCTTGGGCGAGAGTCCCTCGGAACTCATGCAGGCTCGTGCCTTGATCGAGGGCGAGTCGGTGATCCTGGCGTGTCTGCATGGCAAGAAAAGCGACTACCGCTACCTGCAGGAATGCATCGATGCCATGCGCGCGAGCATCGCCAGTGGTCTGCCGCCGTTGGAGGATGACCGCAGATTTCATCAGCGCCTGGCGAAAATGAGCGGCAACTCCGCCCTGGTGCGGATCATAACCGCCCTGTTCGATGAACGTCACAATCCGATTTCGGCGCACCTGAGCAAACACGCGGAGAATACCCTGACGTGGGAGGCGGCAGTCGTCGAACATGAGGCGATCCTGCACGCCGTGGCCACCAAGGACGTGCTCGGCGCCCAAACCTCGATGCGCCAGCACCTGAGCCGCTCGGAAAACCGCTGGCTGAAGGCCCTCGAACCTGAAGCCCCCGCCGACTAGCCCCACCCGTTCAATCCTCTAAACACAGAACTGTTTGGTCCGGGGACATGGTGGAACCTGTGGCGAGGGGATTTATCCCCGCTGGGGTGCGCAGCGCCCCCAATCCGGTTGAATACGATTTGCCTGATGCACCGAGGTGCCTGGGTTCAGGACCGCTGCGCAGCCCAGCGGGGATAAATCCCCTCGCCACATAAGCCCTGGCGTCCTGACGCTTGCCTCGCTTGATGCTGGTACCGCTTTTGTGGCGAGGGAGCTTGCTCCCGCTGGGGTGCGCAGCGACCCCAAACCGGTTGAACGCGATTGGCCTGATGCACCGAGGTGTCTGTTTCAGGGGCTGCTGCGCAGCCCAGCGGGAGCAAGCTCCCTCGCCACGGGTTCGTGTAGGCAGTTGGGTATGGAATGCACCGACACGCCTGCACTCCTGCCTCGTTTCCCTACCGGTACCCGCTTTTGTGGCGAGGGAGCTTGCTCCCGCTGGGTTGCGCAGCGACCCCAATCCGGTTGAATACGATTTGCCTGATGCACCGAGGTGCCTGTTTCAGGGGCTGCTGCGCAGCCCAGCGGGAGCAAGCTCCCTCGCCACGGAGATTGTGCAGGCTGTTGGGTATGGATGCACCGACGCGTCTGCACTCCTGCCTCGTTTCCCTACCGGAATCCCCTCGCCACAAAAGCCCCGGCGTCCTGACGCTTGTCTCGATTGATGCTGGTACCGCTTTTGTGGCGAGGGAGCTTGCTCCCGCTGGGGTGCGCAGCGCCCCCAAACCGGTCGAACGCGATTTGCCTGATGCACCGAGGTGCCTGTTTCAGGGCTGCTGCGCAGCCCAGCGGGAGCAAGCTCCCTCGCCACGGGTGTTGCTCGGGATTTAGTGTGCTGTTTGGTCCAGTTGCCGGCGCACGGCCAGTTCCACGCCACGGATTTCTGCCAGGCCCTTGAGGCGGCCGATCAGGGAGTAGCCGGGATTGCTCTTGCGATGCTGATCGTCGAGCAACTGATGCCCATGATCTGGACGCAGCGGCAAGCGCGGGCCGCCTTCTCGCTCGCGCCGGCGCTCTTCGGCCACCAAGGCACTGATGACCCCGACCATATCGACGTCCCCAGCCAGGTGATGAGCTTCATGAAAGCTGCGTGGATCGGCTTCCCGACGGGTCGAACGCAGGTGAGTGAAGTAGATGAACGGCGCAAAGTGCCTGGCCATCGCCACCAGGTCGTTGTCTTCGCGCACGCCATAGGAGCCGGTACAGAATGTCAGCCCATTGGCCGGGCTTGGCGCGGCATCCAGCAGCCATTGGGCATCTTCGGCGGTAGAAAGGATGCGCGGCAGCCCGAGCAATGCCCGGGGCGGGTCGTCCGGATGGATCGCCATGCGCACGCCCACCTCCTCCGCAACCGGAATCACCGCGCGCAGAAAATACCCCAGGTGCTCACGCAACCTGGCCTCGTCGATGTCGGCGTAGGTACGCAGCAACTCGCGGAATTTGTCCAGGCTGTAGTGTTCTTCGGCGCCGGGCAATCCAGCGATCAGGGTATCGACCAAAGCTTCGCGCCCGGCCGGCGACAGTTGTTCGAAATAGGCCTTGGCCTGTTGGATATCCTCGGCGCTGTACTCGTCCTGCGCTCCCGGCCGCTGGAGGATGAACAGGTCGAAGGCAGCAAACGCGGTCTGATCGAAGCGCAGGGCCCAGCCGCCATCCGCCAGTTCATACGTCAGGTCGGTGCGGGTCCAGTCCAGCACCGGCATGAAGTTGTAGCAGACGATATCGATACCGCAGCTCGCCAGGTTACGCACGCTTTGCTGGTAGTTGGCGATGTACTCGTCACGACGTCCGCAGCCGCGCTTGATGTCTTCGTGCACCGGAATGCTTTCCACCACCGACCAGGTCAGGCCAGCCGCTTCGATCAGCGCCTTGCGCGCCGCGATGGCGTCCACCGGCCAGACCTGGCCATTGGGAATCTCGTGCAACGCGGTGACGATGCCGGTCGCACCGGTCTGGCGAACGTCTGCCAGGGAAATCGGATCTTTGGGGCCAAACCAACGCCATGTCTGTTCCATGTTTTTCTCCTTGTTATCAGTTGGGTGCGGCAAAGGTGTGCAACAGGCTGTCGACGCCATCGCGGGTCAAGGCGTCATAGGCGCGGTGCACGGCGTCGCGAAACGCGGCGCGAGCTGACAGCGCCGGCGGGAAGACTTCCTCAAGGTCGAGAGAAGCATCGACCCGCGATGCGCCGTCGAAGCGTCCCGCAACGTCGGCAAAGGTTGCGCTCAGCGGGTCGTCAACCACATGCGCCGGTCGACCGGGCAACGGCTGCGTGCAGTAATGAATCCAGGCGGCAATTCCCAGCGCGGTGCAGTCGATGCCGCGCCCTTGGTCGAGCAATTGCTCTGCGCCGAGCAACCAGCGCTGCGGCAATTTTTGCGAACCGTCCATGGCAATCTGGCGCAAGCGGTGTTGCAGGCTGTCATTGGCGAAGCGCGCCAGCAGGTCGCGACCGTATACCGACAGGTCGATCCCTGCCGGCATGTCCAGCGTGGGCGCGGCTTCCTCGGTCATGTAGCGCTCGATGAAATGCGCCAGCCTCACATCGCTGACGGCCTCGAAGACTGACTCATGCCCGGCCAGCAGCCCCACATAGGCCAGCAACGAATGGCTGCCGTTGAGCATGCGCAATTTCATGGTTTCGAACGGGCGCACATCGTCGACCATCTGCACGCCTTCGGCTTCCCAGTCCGGTCGGCCAAGGGGAAAGTGGTCCTCGATCACCCACTGGCTGAAGCTTTCACAGACCACGGCGGCGCGGTCGTGGCAGTCCAATTGTTGCGCCAGCCGGACGAAGGACTCCTCGTCCATGGCCGGCACGATGCGGTCGACCATGGAGCTGGGAAATGCCACCTGTTGCTCGATCCACTGCGCCAGCGCCTGATCCTGCAACGCCGCCAATGCGCTTACCGCCTGGCGGGTGCGCTGGCCGTTGTCGGGCATGTTGTCACAGCACAACACGGTAAACGCCGGGACGCCCGCGGCGCGGCGACGACGCAAGGCTTCGAGGACGATGCCGGGCGCTGAACGCGGCGCCTGCGGATGGGCGATGTCATGGGCAATTGTCGGATCCTCACGGCGCAACTGCCCGGAGGAAGGGCTCAGGCAGTAGCCTTTTTCAGTAACGGTGAGCGTGACGATCCGCGTCTGCGGCGCGGCCATGCGTTGCAACAACTGCTCCAGTTCCTGACCGCCCTCGCCCGCATACAAGGCCTCGCGCAACACGCCGATTTCCCGCAGCGTCACCTGCTCGCGGTCACGATACTCCGCCACATGGTAACGACCGTCCTGCTCGCGCAATTGCTCGACCAAGGCGTGATTGGAACGCAGGTTGGCGCTGCACAAGCCCCAGTCGCTGTCGCCGTGGCGATTGAGATTGCGTTGCAGGTACACCGCCTGATGCGCCCGGTGAAAGGCGCCCAGGCCCAGGTGCACGATGCCGATCTCGCGGGCCTGGCCAGTGGCGGGAACGCGTTGGTTGAGCGACATGGCTATCCTCCTTCAGGGATGATCGAGGGCTGGGCGCGGCTGGCCGCCTGCATCGGCCTGCGGCGCGACGCCTGCCACCGCCAGCGGCTTGACGTAACGCGCCACGCACAGCGCACCGATGATAGTCAGCAGGCCCGCCAGCAGGAACGCGCTGGTGAACGAGCCGGTGAACTGGACGATGAACCCGGTCAGGGTCGGCCCGATGATGCCCGAGGTGTTGGCCAGGAAATGCATGAAGCCACTGACGCCGCCGACACGCGCCGCAGGCACCGTATCCTGGATGATCGCCCAATAGATCGCGCCGGTGAGGTAGAGGAAAAACACCGCCAGCGCCACCAGGATGACGGCCGGATACAGCGTCTTCACCACCCCGGCGACGCCGATGCAACCGGCGCAGGCCAACAGGCAAGTCACCAGCACGACTTTGCGCGAGAACATGATCCGCCCGGTCTTCTTGAACACGAAGTCGGAAATGAACCCACCCAATGCCAGACCCAGGAAGCCCAGCAGCCAGGGGATGACCGTGGCGATGCTCATGTCCTTGACGTTCAGGCCGTGGGCCATGGTGAGATAACTGGGGAACCAGGTCAGGAAGAAAAACAGCGTGTAGTTATAGGAAAAGAACGCCAGGGAGGTGAACAGCACCGTCGGCTGCTTGAGGTAGAACCGCAGCGGGAATACCGGTTGCGACGCCAGCTCGCTCTGCCCCTCGGCCCGCAGGATATCCTCGGCGCCCTCGCCCTCGGGCTTTTCCTTGACAAACTTGTACCAGATTGCCGCCCAGATCAGGCCGACCAGCATGATGATGATGAACGACACCTTCCAGCCATAGGTGACCGCAATGAAGCCCACCACCGGACCGGAAATCGCCCCGCCCAGCGGCGTGCCGGACATCGAGGCACCTAGAGCTCGTGCCCGGCGCTTGGGGGTGTACCAGTTGTTCACCATCTTGCTGGTGGTGACGCTCAGCGGACCTTCGCCCATGCCGAACAGGATCCGGATGAGCACCAGCGACGCGAAGCCCACCGTCAGCACCGTGAGGCCGCTGAACAACGACCACAGGACCATGGCCAGCAGCAACGTGGTCTTCGCGCCATAACGGTCGGCGGCCCAGCCACCGATGAAGTTGAAGGCGGCATAACCGACGAAAAAGCTGCTGAAGATCATGCCCATCTCACCCGTACTCAGACCGTAGTCCTTCTGGATGAACGGCGCCGCCACAGACAATGCCGACCGGTCGAGGTAATTGATCACCCCGGCCAGGAACAGCATGATGATGATTAAGCTACGTCCTTGACCAAACATGGTGGAACCTCCCGCTTGTTGTGTTTATTCGGTGAGGGTGCCCATGACAGGCACGATGAAACCGGTGATGCAGACGGCTCAGTGAAGGGCGCTCGTCAGCTCCACCAGGATTTTTCGGGTTTGCTCGGGGTGCTTCTCGATCAGGTCGATGGCGCCGGGCATTCCATCGAAGCTGACGCGATGGCTGATCAGGTCCTGGACCTGCAATTTGCCGCTGGCGATCAGTTCGATCACCTGGGGGAACTTGCGGTTGTTGAGCCTGGAACCGACCAGAGTCAATTCCTTCTTGATCATCTCCAACTGCACCAGATCGCTGGGCGTGGCATTGAAGCCGAGCAATCCGATGCGCCCGGCCGGCGAGGCCAGGCGCACCATCTGCGGCATGAGCGCCGGAATGCAGGCAGCGTCGACGATCAACGGCACGCCCTCGCCCTGGGTGTGCTCACGCATCAGCGCTTCGACATCGACTTGCTGGCCGTTGAGGGTCCGACTGGCGCCCAGCGCACGCGCTGTCTCCAGGCGGCTGTCGATGACATCGGTCACGGTGATGTCGGTCATTCCCAGCGCCCGGGCCATCTGTACCAGCGTCAGGCCGATCACGCCGGCGCCGTAGATCAACACGCTGTCACCCGGCTGCGGCTGCATCCGATCGAGCACGTTCAGGGCAATGGAATAAGGCTCCACCAGGGCGCCGTGGCTGAGGGACATCAAATCGGGCAAGCGGTGGGCGTTCTCGGCCGGGACGCAGACCTGCTCGCTGAAGCCGCCGTCACGGTGCACGCCGATCACTTGCAGCCGCGTGCAGACGTTCGGCCGCCCAATGCGGCAGGGATAACAGGTGCCGCAACTGATCACCGGATCGATGCAAACCCGGTCGCCTGTCTGGAGGTGCTCGACACCTTCACCGACCTGCCGGATCACGCCGGAGAATTCATGGCCGGTGACCCTGGGGAAACGCACGAATGCGTTCTGCCCGTGAATGATGTGCATGTCCGAGCCACAGATGCCGGCATACGCCACATCGACCAGCACCTCGCCACGAGCGACCTCGGGGCGGTCGACCTGGGCCAGGCCGAACTCGAAGGGTGCTCTTACCTGGAACGCTTTCATCGGAAGACTCCTGGCGGGACATTCGTCCCGTTTCCTTGAATGGGTTGAAACCGTTTCACCAATGCCACAGCGTGCCGTCTTCAAGACGGTTGACCGGCAAGCTGGCGCGTTTGTAGGGGTATTGGCGGGCAAGCTCTTCATCGATATCGACGCCATGCCCTGGCGTTTCGCCCGGGGTGAAATGGCCGTCCTCGAAGCGATACGCATGAGGGAAGACCTCATCGATGCGGTCTTCGTGAGGCATGTGTTCCTGGATGCCGAAGTTCGGCACCCACGTATCGAAATGCAGGGCCGCGCCCATGCACACCGGTGACAGGTCGGTGGCCCCGTGAAAACCGGTACGCACCTGGAACAGCGCGGCGAAATCGGCAATTCGCCGCACGTGGGTAATGCCGCCGGCATGCACCAGCGTCGTGCGGATGTAGTCGATCAACTGTTCCTGGATCAGCTCGCGGCAGTCATGGATCGAGTTGAACACCTCGCCCACCGCCAGCGGCGTGGTGGTGTGCTGGCGGATCAGGCGGAAGCTCTGCTGGTTTTCCGCCGGCGTGCAGTCTTCCAGCCAGAACAGGTTGTACGGTTCCACCGCCTTGCCCAGGCGCCCGGCCTCGATGGGCGTCAGGCGATGATGCACGTCGTGGAGAATGTGCAGGTCATCGCCAAAACGTTCGCGCACGGCGGCAAACAGCTTGGGTACGTAATTGAGGTATTTGGCGGTGTCCCAGACGTGTTCCGCGGGCAGGTCGCTGTCGGCCGGCTCGTAACGCTCGCCACTGCGTTTGGCGACCCCGTACGTCGTGGCAATACCCGGGACTCCGCATTGCACCCGCACGGCCTTGTAGCCCAGCTCGACGTGACGGGCGACTTCGTCCAGGCAGCCTTCGATGTCCTTGCCGGTGGCGTGCCCGTAGACCATCACCCGCTCACGGCTCTTACCGCCGAGCAATTGGTACAGCGGCATGTTCGCGGCCTTGGCCTTGATGTCCCAGAGCGCCACGTCGACGGCGGCGATGGCCGTCATGGTCACCGGCCCCCGACGCCAATATGCGCCGCGATAGAGGTACTGCCAGATGTCCTCGATGCGATGGGCATCGCGGCCGATCAACGCAGGAAGAACGTGCTCTTCCAGATACGCGACGACGGCCAGTTCGCGGCCATTCAAGGTGGCATCGCCGATGCCGTAGATGCCTTCGTCGGTGACAATCTTCAACGTGACCAGGTTGCGCCCCGGGCAGGTAACGATGACACGCGCTTCAACGATTTTCATAAGTCAGACCTGTTCGACAAAAGGAAGTGAGGACGTGCCCATGCTCGGCATGGCCGCCTGCGGAATCAGCGCACCCCGGTACTGGACGACCTCGGCAGCCAGGCGATGACCCCAGCGGGCGGCCTGCTGCGGATCACCGCCGCGCAGATGGCAGGCCAGGTACGCAGCGTTGAACGAATCACCGGCAGCGGTGGTGTCGATAACCTGCGCGACGGTCTGCGCGGGCACTTCGAAACGCCCCGCGGGACACTGGATCAGGCAACTGGCCGCGCCACGCTTGAGGGCGACTTCGCGGACTCCCGCCTCGGCGTAGGCGCTGAACAAGGCATCAGGATCGTGGTAGCCGAACAGGCTCGCGTCATCTTCCCAAGTCACCAGCGCCAGGTCGCTCAGGTGCAGCAGATCGCGATAGGCCTGCCGAGCCGTTTCAGGGTTGGGCCAAAGGTGGGGACGGTAGTTGTTATCGAAGACGATACGCGTGCCCGCCCGGCGAGCCCGGTGCAAGGCATGGATCAGGCGCTCGCGCCCCTCCGGCAGGAGGATCGCCAGGGTGATGCCGCTCAGGTAGACATAGTCGTAATCGGCCAGCGCAGCGAGCACGGCCTCGGCCTCGGCGCCTTCGAACATGCGCCGCGCCGCCGCTTCCCCGCGCCAGTAGAGGAACCGCCGCTCGCCGTGTGGATCGGTCTGGATGAAGTACAACCCCGGCAGCGCATCCTCGATCACCCGGACATGCGCATCGCCAATGCCTTCGTCCAGCCAGGACTGGCGCATGGCCGCGCTGAATGCGTCGTTGCCCACCGCGGTCATGTAGTCCACGGCGACGGCGCCACGTGGATTCAATCGGGCCAGGTAGACCGCGGTGTTAAGCGTATCGCCACCGAAGGTCTGTGTGATCTCGGCATCCGGCCCGCCGCGCACCTCGATCATGCACTCACCCACCAGCGCGACCTTCAGCGGTCGGGGGAAGCGGGTGTCCGGGCCATGGTTGAGTGTCAAATCCATCATTACGCGCCTTTCTTGTTTTTAAAACGGCGTTTCATTTTTATCTCAAGGCCCGAGTCTAGTCAGATTTCCGGCCTCGTCAAGCAAAAATGAAACAGCGTTTTGTTCTGCTTGCGTATATCCTTGGGTTTTACTTTCACGTTGGAGCCTTCATGGACAACAGCGTCATTCCCAACAACGATCTGGTGTCGGCGGTTGGCCGGACCATGGCCGTGCTCGAAGCCCTGGCCGAGCATCCGGAAGAAAGCGGCGTGTCGGAAATCGCCACCAAACTGGACATGTCCAAGGCCACGGTTTATCGCTTCCTGCAGTCACTCAAGGCTCGCGGGTATGTGGTGCAGGATGCCGAAGACCGTTATCGACTCAGCGTCCGGCTGTTCGAACTGGGCGCCCAGGCCCTGCCCCATCTGGACATCGTTCGCGAAGCGGAGCCGGGGATGCGCCGGATCAACGAGCTGACCGGCGAGACCGTGCACCTGGGGATCCTCGACGAAGGCAGCATCGTCTACGTGCACAAGATCGACTCCAAATACAACCTGCGCATGTACTCGCGCATCGGCCGGCGGGCGCCGTTGTATTGCACCGGCATCGGCAAGGTGCTGATGGCGTGGCTGGAAGAGGAAGAGCTGCTCGCGCACCTCGCGCAGGAAAGCTTCGAGCGCCGTACGGCCAACACCTTGACCAGTGTCGAGGCGTATCTGCAGGAGTTGGAGATTGTTCGCCAGCAGGGCTATGCCGAGGATCACGAAGAATTCGAAGACAACATGCGCTGCCTGGCGGCACCGATCCGCGACCGATTCGGCCATGTGATCGGCGGGATGAGCGTTTCATTCCCGTGCTTTCGCTTCAGGGAAGAATTGAAGCAGGACTACGTCAAGCAACTGATGCAGGCGACGCAGCAGATTTCAGCTCAGTTGGGTTGGCATGCACGTTGAGCGCTAGATCCGACGACAAACCCGTGGCGAGGGAGCTTGCTCCCGCTGGGTCGCAAAGCGGCCCCTTTTTTTGGACCTGCTGCGCAGTCCAGCGGGAGCAAGCTCCCTCGCCACAGGATCGTCGTTGCTCTCAAATGAACTGCATTACCTGTGGGAGCGAGCCTGCTCGCGAAGACGTCAGCACATCCAACATCACTGCAAGCTGACCCTCCGCTTTCGCGAGCAGGCTCGCTCCCACAGGGATAGTGAGTGTTCAGCCTTGCATTCAGCTTGCTTCTACAGTCTTTAACGCCCAACCGTTATTTCGCGAACAACTGGCTCATGTCCTTGAACGCCTTGAACTCCAGCGCATTGCCGCAAGGGTCGAACAGGAACATGGTCGCCTGCTCGCCGACCTGGCCCTTGAAGCGGATGTAGGGTTCGATCACGAATTCGGTACCCAACGACTTCAATCGCTCGGCCAGCGCTTCCCATTCAGCCCAACCCAACACGACGCCGAAGTGCGGCACCGGCACATCGTGCCCATCCACGGCATTGCTGTGCGCGTTTTCCTGGGAAGCGGTCTTCGGATGCTCGTGGATCACCAACTGGTGCCCGTAGAAGTTGAAGTCGACCCATTGATCACTGGAACGACCCTCCTCCAGCCCGAACACCTGGCCATAAAAGTTTCGGGCTGCCGCGAGGTCATAAACCGGGATTGCGAGATGGAAGGGTGAAAGGCTCATCAGGACTCCAAATGACAATATTCTTGTTCAAGGGCACGCTCATCAAGGCGTGCCCTATCGTAGGCGCGGCCACTGAACAATAAAATCAATATAAATTTCTCAGAAACACAATTAGTCTTGATGAATGATTAAAGAACTCAAGACCCTCATCGCCGTGGCGCGCGAAGGCACTTTTGCCGCCGCCGGGCACAGGATCGGCCTCACCCAGGCGGCGGTCAGCGCGCAGATCCAGCGTCTGGAAGCCGAACTGGGCTTCGAGCTGTTCGACCGCAAGGGACGCTCGGCCCACCTCAACAAACGGGGCCAGCAGATACTCCTGCAAGCCCAGGAGCTGCTCCGTCTTTACGACAATCTCGGCTCCACCCTGCCCGGACTACCCGCCAGCGTCCTGGTGAACATCGGCGCGATCGCCTCCGTCCAGCGCTCCTACCTGCCGGACGCCCTCGCCAGGTTCCACCGGCAGTGTCCGCAATGCCGCACGCGGGTGGTGCCAGGCCTGTCGGTCGAGTTGATCAACCTGGTGGACGCCGGCGAAATCGATCTGGCGGTGATGATCCGCCCGCCGTTCTCGCTGCAAAGCGACCTGCGCTGGACGACCCTGGCGCTTGAGCCCTACCGGTTGATCGTCCCGCGTGGAATGCTCGGCGAGGACTGGTCGACGCTGCTGTCCAGCCAACCTTTCATCCGCTATGACCGGTCGTCCTTCGGTGGCAGGCAGGTCGACCGTTTCTTGCGGCAGATGCACTTCACCCTGCGCGAAGTGTGCGAGCTGGATGAACTGGACGCGATCATCAAACTGGTGGAAAAAGGCGTCGGTGTCGCCCTGGTGCCGCAGACATCGGCCCATCAGCCATGGCCGAAAGGTGTGCGGGCGCTCGACTTGGGCCAGCACACCTTTCACCGCGATATCGGCCTCATCCATCGATCGCGACAGAGCCTTGCCGACCCCGTCGCGACCTTGGCCGAACTGATTCAAGAGCAGGCCGGCGGTGGTGTTGGGTAACGCCCTCTGCAGCGGCTACCAGACCGCGATATGCGAATCCGCCCGCGGTTCGGTCCCGCCACACAACACGCCACTGACCGGATCGCGCAGGATGATCTGGCCGCGCCCGTAATCGGTCAGGTCGCTGGCGACCTGAACCTCATGGCCGCGGCGTGCCAGGGCATTGACCAGGTCCCGTGAAGCGCCCTGCTCGATGCCGACCTTCATCTCGCCCAGCCACTGCCAGCGCGGCGCATCCAGGGCCGCTTGCGGGTTCAGGCCGAAATCCACCAGGTTCATGACCATTTGCACATGCCCCTGGGGTTGCATGTAGCCGCCCATCACGCCGAAAGGGCCGAGGGCCTCGCCATCACGGGTAAGAAACCCGGGAATGATGGTATGGAAGGTCTTCTTGCCTGGGGCCAGGCAATTGGCGTGGGCCGGATCAAGGCTGAACTCCTGACCGCGATTCTGCAGGGCGATTCCGCTGTCGGGCAACACCACGCCGGAGCCGAACCCGTGGTAGTTGCTCTGAATGAACGAGACCATATTGCCCTCGCCGTCGGCGGTCGCCAGGTACACCGTGCCGCTGGCGTGGGGATCGCCGGGCTTCGGCGGTTGGGCCTGTTCGCCGATCTGTCCGCGACGGCGGGCGCTGTAGTCATCACTGAGCAAATCAGCTACCGCCACGCGCATGTGCAGGGGGTCGGTGATGTGGTGCAGGCCGTCGCTGTAGGCGAGCTTCATCGCCTCCAACTGGCGATGCCAGGTCTGCTGGCTGTCACGGTGATCGAAGTCGAACCCTTCAAGTATTTTCAACGCCATCAAGGCCACCAGGCCCTGCCCGCTCGGTGGGATCTCCCAGACGTCCACGCCACGGTAATTGACGTGGATGGGGTCGACCCACTGGGCGCGATAATCCCTCAGGTCCGAGGCGCGCAGGTAGCCGCCGCTGGCTCGGGAATGGGCATCCAGGCGCTCGGCCAATGCGCCGCGATAGAGGCTTTCGCAGCACGTGTCGGCGAGTTCCTGGAGCGTGCGGGCCTGGGCCGGATTGCAGAAAATCTCCCCGGCCCGTGGCGCGCGACCTTCGATCAGAAAGGTATCGAACCAGGCCTCCAGCACCGGATCGCGATGAGGTGTGAGCTCGTTCACCGCGACCTGCCATTGATGGGCAACCACCGGCGACACTACAAAACCGTCCCGCGCCAGGCTGATCGCCGGTTGCAGCAACTCGGCAAAAGGCAGCTTGCCGAAGCGCCGAGACAGCTCGGCCCAGGCCGACGGGCAGCCGGGAACGGTGACGGGTGTCCAGCCATACACCGGCATCTGTTCATGGCCGGCCGCCCTGACCGCCTCGATGCTCAAGGCCGCCGGTGCATGGCCGTTGCCGTTGAGCCCATGCAACTGGCCCTTGCACCAGACCAACGCGAAGGCGTCACCACCGATACCGCAGCCGGTGGGCTCCACCACCGTCAGCGCCGCCGCCGTGGCGATGGCGGCGTCGATGGCGTTGCCGCCTTTTTGCATGATCTCGATGCCCGCCTGGGCTGCCAGGGGCTGGGACGCGGCGACCATGCCGCGACGGGCAAAAACGCTCTGGCGCTGCGACGGATAGGGGTATTCGTGGGCAGAAAATTTCAGCATGGCAAAGGCTCTTCAATACGGGAATTCATGGCCGGGAAAGGTCACAGCACGCGACTGAGAAAGGCCCGGGTGCGCGGGTGGATGGGGTGACAGAAAATCTGCTCCGGCGGCCCTTGCTCGATGAGCTCGCCCTGATCGAGCACCACCACGCGGTCCGCCACTTCCCGGGCAAAGCCCATCTCGTGGGTCACCACGACCATGGTCATGCCCTCCTCGGCCAACTCCTTCATCACCTGCAGGACCTCGCCAACGGTTTCCGGGTCGAGGGCGCTGGTCGGTTCGTCGAACAGCATGGCCTGGGGTTTCATCGCCAGCGCGCGGGCAATCGCCACCCGCTGTTGCTGGCCGCCGGAAAGCATCGACGGGTAGTGATCGGCCTTGTCCGCCAGGCCGACCCGCTCCAGCAAGCCGCGAGCCTGTTCCAGCGCTGCGGCGCGAGGCACGCCGAGCACCTGGATCGGCGCCTCGATGATGTTCTCCAGGGCGGTCATGTGGGGGAACAGATTGAAGCGCTGGAACACCATGCCGATGTCCCTTCGCTGGCGGGCGATGTTGCGCTCCGACTCACGCACCAGGCTGCCGTCGGCCCGCTCGCGGTAACCCATGGCCTGGCCATTGACGCGAATGCGTCCGCCCTGGATGTCTTCGAGCAGATTGATGCAGCGGATGAAGGTGGTCTTGCCGGAGCCTGACGCGCCGATCAGCACCACCACTTCGCCGCGCCGCACCTGCAGCGAGATGCCCTTGAGAATCTGCAACTCACCAAAGGACTTGTGCACGTCCAGCGCCTCGATGATCAGCTCTTCACTCTTGTGCGCCATGGTCAACGTGCCCTCAACAGGTTCATGGTGCTGCGACCGAACATCCGCAGCGACGCCGGCGGCGGTGACGACGGCCGGTCCGACTGGCCGAAACGGCCCTCCAGCCAGCGCTGGAAAAAGCCCCACAGGGTGGTCAGCAGCAGGAAATAGATCGCCACCACCAGGTACAACTCGAACACCCGGAACGTCGCAGACGTGACCATCTGGGTACTGAGCAGCAGTTCCTGCACGCCGATCACGCTGACCAGCGTGGTGTTCTTGAGCATCACGTTGAACTCGTTGCCCAGCGGCGGAACGATGACCCGGAACGCCTGGGGCAAGACAATGCGGCGCATCAGCTTGGCGAAGGTCATGCCCAGGGAACGGCCCGCCTCGTATTGGCCCTTGTCCACCGCACCGATGCCGGCGCGGATGATCTCGGCCATGTAGGCGCCCTCGTTGAGGCCCAGGGCGATGATCGCCGCCTGGATATTGCCGGGCACCACCAGGCCGAACAGTTCGATGTCTTCGAAGCGGAAAATCCCGCCGGCGGCCAGCGCGGTGTAGAGAAAGACGATCTGCACCAGCAACGGCGTACCGCGCATCAGCCACACGTAGAAGCGCACCGGCAGGTGCAGCAACGGATTCTTCGACAACCGCAGCAGCGCGGCTGCCAGCCCCAGGGCACAGCCGAGCAGCATCGCCAGCACGCTGATCAGGCAGGTCAGCCACAGCCCGGTGAGGTACACCTCACTGGGCTGCAACAGGTACTGCCAGAACACATCCCAATTAAAATTCATGGAGGGTCTACCTCAATCCAGTGTGTCGCTGGCGACATGCCATTTGCCGAGCAACTGGCTGTAGCTGCCATCGCTGCGCATGTCAGCGATGATCTGCTGCACGGCGGCGGTCAATTGCGGATCGTCCTTGCGCATACCCAGCCCGGTGAGAATCCGACTGAAGGCCGGCACGCCTTCTTCGAACAGGTCAGGGGCCATGCCAGCGTAGTAACCGGCGGTTTCCACGGTAGTGCCGTAGGCGTCGACCTGGCTGATGCGCAAGGCCTGGAAGGCATCGGTGTCGGTGTTGTAGACCACCAGCTTCATCGGCGGCTTGCCGGCCTTGGCCAGAGTTTCGTTCTCGGCGTCGAGCAGGGTCTTGATGGTCGAACCGTTGAGTACCGCGACCTTGTGGCCGGAGAGACTCTGCAGCGTCTTCAGGCCCTTGGGATTGCCCTTGGGCACCACCACCGCCTGGCTGGAATACATGTAGTTGACGATGTCGATCACCTCGCGGCGCTCGGGCTTGTCGAACAGCTGGTCGACGATCATGTCGCACTGCCGGGCCAGCAGCGCCGGAAGCAGTCCCGAGAAGGGAATGACCCGCCATTCGACCTTCTTGTCGCCCAGGCGCTTGGCGATTTCCAGCCCCAGGTCCACGGTCAGTCCCTTGGGTTTCTGCGCCGCATCGAAGGACACCAGCGGTGGCGAATCCATGCCCGAGCAGTAGACGAGTTTATCGGCCTTGAGCAGACGCTCCGGGACAACGGGCGCAGCCGCCGCCCATTGCGCGAAGAAACCCAAGGATAAAGCGGCGACCAACAGGCGAGGCTTATGCATGACCAGACACTCCAGTTCAGTAAATGACGGCAGTACTCAAAGTCAAAACACGGGGCAGGCTTAAAGCCTGCTCTCGTTATTTTTTCGATTGCAGAAACTCGATCAACTCAGGAACGGTACCCTCGATGTGCGCACGCACCACCGCCTCGGCCTTCCCCGCATCGCCTGCACGCAGGGCATCGAGGATCAGCGTGTGCTCCTGGCGCGCACTCAGGGGCTTTTCCACGTGCTGTAGCCACAGGCGCATCGGCGCTTCGATCAGCGAATAAAGCGCGCTGATCTGCTTCAGCAAGCGCGGCCGACCGCTGAGGCTGCATAGATATTCATGGAACGCGCGATGGCGGCTGACCCACTCGGCGCTTTCCTCGCGATAGTCGTCCATCTCGTCCAGCAGGCGTTCCAGGGCGGCCAGCTGACGATCGCCGATTTTCGCCGTGGCAACGCGGACCGCCAGGCCTTCGAGGGCGCTGCGCATTTCAAAGACTTCGTGCAATTCGTCAATGTCCAGGCCACTGACCACCGCGCCGCGATTGGGCCGCAGGGTCACCAGGCCCTGGGCATCCAGACGCCGGAAAGCCTCGCGCACGGGCATGCGGCTCATGCCGATCTCGTTGGCGATGTCCTCGGCGATCAGCCGGTCGCCTTTGCGCAGGCGACCGCCGCAAATGGCTTCGAGCAGAAAGTTGTAGGCTTCTTCCTCGGCAGTGATGGGCGGACGTTCAGCGTAGGTCGGGGCAAACTGCATGGCAGCACCTTCTGCATTTCTGTATCCAATTATCCATGGATTCACAAAAGCAGAATGCGTGCCAACCGCGCCGCTGGTTGTGCAAGGGATTGATTTTGAGGAAGTTGTTGAGGAAAACGGCGGGCGCGCTACAGGCTGGGTCGCACCCGGTGTGCTACCAAACAGCTCAGCGGCTGCCTTTTATGAGTGCAGGACAGCGCTTCGGTAACACCGCGATGCCGTTCACTTAAGGCATGTTCATGCGGGTGCCCGGGGTGTATCGGAAGGCGACTCACCAAACAGCGCCCGGTAATGAGCGGCAAAGTGGCTCAGGTGGAAAAAACCCATCGCCACGGCGATCTCGCTGACATTCAGCGCGGTCGCGCGGGTGCTGATCAAACGACGACGCACCGCATTGAGTCGCAGGTTGCGCAAGTACTCCACCGGACGCATCCCGGTGACCGCCTGGAAGCTGTTCTGCAGGGTCCTGCGGCTCACGCGCAATTGTTCGCACAGGTCCAGGATGCTCAACGGCACTTCGGCGCTGGTCATGACCAATTCCTGGCACCGCTTGACCAGGTAGGCATTGACGGCAACGTTGCCGCGACGCCCACGCACCTCGTCCGAGGCATGGCTGAACAGATCGAGGAAAGCATTGAGCAGGACGTCTTCGAGGATTTTTTCCACGGCGGGATTGGCGGCGCCCGCCTGTTCCAAAAGGTGACGAAACAGCGGTTGGATCTGCTGCTGGACCCTCGACAACACCGCTTCATCCACGCTGATTTGCGAAACGCTTTTCAGGCGTTTGAGCTGTTCGTCCGCCAGCTCATAAGCCGCCAGCTTGGCAAAACGCACCGTGTCGACATTGGCCGCGAAGAAATGCATGCCTTCCGGGGCGTGCAAGATGAAGTCTTCGCCGTCGCGCAACAGCACGACGCTGTGGGCGCCGACCTGGTGCCCTTGGACCACCGGCGCATTGCCCAGCGACAGGGCAATGCACAAGCGCCCTTTCGGCGCGCTACCGCGCTGCACCACGCGTTTGTCCAGCACCTCCTGGAAGATCTGGAAGCGCTCGGCGCACACCTGCCGCAGTTCGCTGGAAAGGCAGCCACGGCCGAGTTGGTCATAGACCTGATGCCAGCCGAGGATCGAACCGGCGTGTTGTTGAGGATCATTGAAGGTACGAACTTCGGCGAACATGATCGTTGTTCCTCGGTGGCCCTGCGCTCATTGCCCGATGCTGATATCCAAGGAAATCGATAAACCCGATGGAGAGGGAGCTTGCTCCCGCTTGAGTGCGAAGCGCTCACAAAAAGGGGTCTGCTTCGCAGCCCAGCGGGAGCAAGCTCCCTCGCCACGGGGTTTATCGCGTCCTTGAGAGAATTGTTCTTATCGGTGGAAAACCAAAGCCAGTTCCATGCCAAGCATGTGCAAGCGGTATTCAGCGGCCTTGATATCCAGGGGCGCCAATAAAGACCCGGAAAGCACCACCTGCCCCGCTTCGACGCGCTGCCCGTCGGCCAGCAAGCGCCGCACCAGCCAGCACAGATTCGCCACCGGAGTGTCTTCACGCACCAGGACGTTACCCTCGCCGCAGGGCACCCCGTCACACACCAGGCGATAGTTCACCTCGGACAGTCGGTCGGGATCAAAACCTACCCGTGGCCCCAGGCAGTAAAGCCCCGCGGCGGCATTGTCGGCCAGGAACGCGCCGACGCCGAAACGCCAGCCCTGCCAGCGGCAATCGGCGATCTCGAACGCTGGCGCGACCTCCGACACGGCGGCGAGGATGTCCTCGTCGCTGTGAAAACCAGGCTCCAGCGCGCGCCCGAGGACAAACGCCAATTCGATTTCCAGCTTCGGCTGGATCAGCCGTGCAAGCGCCACCGCACTGCCGGACTCCACGGCCATGGCATCGGTCAAGCCGCCCAATACCGGCTCATCGAGCCCGAAGCGTTCCTGCGCCGCGCGGCCAGCGAAAGCGACTTTCCAGCCGCTCAACTGCTCACCACCGGCCTGGCGTCGGCGCAACGCCTCGCGCTGCAAGGCGTAGCCCTTCGGTAAATCGAAAGCCTGTGATTCCAATGAAGGCAAGGCATGTACCGCCTGCGCGGCGTCGTGAAGCCGGACCAACAGATCATCTTCACGCCTCATGACAGTTGCTCCGCCAGTTTGCGCAACACGCCTTCGAGCCGCTCGGGCGTGGTGATCGCCGCGACAAACCGATCCGGCCGCACCACCACGATGCAATCGCGCACCCTGGCAAACCACTCGCCCAGACGGTTATCAACGTCTTCAATGCATATGGCGCCGTTGGCCGCCAAGGGCTGGTTGCGCCCCACGCCACTGCGCGAACGATTGATCTGGATGAAGCGCGTCTCCCAGCGCGCCCACCAGGCCGCGGTTTCTTCGCCCAGGTGCGCGGCCGGATTGACCCGATAACCGAGCACCGCGTAGGAATGCCCCAGCACCTCATCCAGCTGTCGACGCTGCCCTTGGGCATCTTCGATTGAAGGCTGGATGAACAATTGCCCGACCAGGTCATCTTCGTGCAGCTCGGCGCGCTCGTGGTAGACCAGGCCTTTGGTGATGGTCGCCTTGGGTTTGAACTTGAACTCCAGCAAGTGCGAGCGCAGGTTGTCGACGCTGTTCACTGCCTGGAACAACCAGTCCCGCACCCCAGCCATCAGTGGGTTGGTCAGGCCGAGGACCGCGCCCATGTTGTCGGCCAGCGCGATGAGGTCTGTCGCATGGCCGCGGCGCTCCTGGTCGTAACTGGCGAGAATCGCCGGTGATGCCCGGCCATGGAGGATCGCCGCTAGTTTCCACGCCACGTTGACCACGTCACGCAGGCCTGAGTTGAGTCCCTGCCCGGCCCAGGGCGGAGAAATGTGCGCCGCATCGCCCACCAGCGCCACGCGGCCGGCGACAAACCGCGCTGCCACTCGCGAGTTGTGGGTGTAGGCGCGGATCCGGATGATCTCCAGCTGATCGACCGCATCGCCGATATGGCCACGGATCAGCTGCCGGATCGTTGTTTCTTCGCACATGCGGGCCTCGTCCTCGCCTTCCAGCAGCATGAACTCCCAACGTCGTTGCTGGTACGGCAAATAAATGCACACGAAGGGCCGCTGGGGATCGGCATGCAGGGCTGTGTACGGCGCATCCAGGGTGTCGTTGGCCGTGTCGACCACCACCCATTTGCGCGGATGGGTCAGCCCTAGCAGCTCGATACCGAGTTTCTTGCGCACGCTGGAGCGGCCGCCGTCGGCACCGATCACGTACTGTGCGCTCAACTGATACAGCTCACCCTGGGCATCGCGCACCTGCAAGGTCACGCCTGCTTCATCCTGCTCCAGGTCGAGCATTTCATGGCCTTGACGCAGCTCGACGCCCGCGTGCCGACCCAGCTCTGCGCGCAAGGTCGTTTCCAGTAACTGCTGCATGAAGATATTGCGCATCGGCCAACCATAATGGGCCGTGCTCGGCTTGACCTCGGCAAAACACACGCCCCGCGCGTTGTAGTAACGCAGCGGCACGTTGCAGATCATGTCCCGCGCGGCCAGTTCGGCAATGCCGATGCCTTGCAGCACGCGCAGCGCCTCATCGTCCATGCCCACGGCGCGCGGATACGGCAGGATGCCGTCAGCCAGTTCAAGGACGATACAGTCGATCCCGTACAACCCCATGTAATGCGCCGCCGTGATCCCGTTCGGGCCGCCACCAACGATGACCACCTGGGTTTTGTCCTGCTTCATCGCTATTCACCGCTTTTTTGTTGTTTTGCGAAAGTTGGTTGCGAAAATTGGCTATCCAGGTAGTCCACGACGATACGGTTGAAGACTTCGCCCTGATCGTCATGGACATAATGGCTGGCATCGGCGACTTCCGCTGTCTGCACATGCGCATTGGCCTCTTTCATCGCCTCCAGGGTCGCCTGCGGCAGAAAATCCGAACGTGCGCCGCGGATGAACAGCGTCGGGCAGTCCAGCGCCCGCACTGCGGGCCACAGATCAGTCGGGGTGATGCTCAGGCGCGCCTCGGCAATGCCCTTCTGGTCATGACGCCATTCGATGCCCGTCGGCGTCTGCTTCATGGAAAAGCGCAATCGGGACGCCAGCGCATCGGCCGACAGACCCGGTCGCGACTGCCGCCAGAACTGCGCGGCGCTGTCCCAGTCGGGAAACACCAGCGGCGTCTGGCTCATCTCGCGGCGGATACGTTCGGCGCCCTCGCCACGGATCGACGAACCGGGGCCGATGTCCTCGATTACCAGCGCGTGCAGTCGCCCCGGATTGAGCCGGGCGTACTCCAGCGCATTGGTGCCGCCGAGGGAATGGCCCACCAGGACAAAACGCTCCAGGCCCAGATGAGCCACCCAATCTTCCAGGTCGCTCACATAACTCTCGGTGCGATAGCTGGACGCCTCGGCCCAGTCACTCTCGCCACGGCCGCGCTGATCCAGCGCATGGCAGGCGTACTGCTCGCCCAGCGCAGCGGCCAGCGGCGCCCAGGTCTGGGCGTAGGAGCGCAGCCCATGGAGCAGCAGCAGCGGAATTGCTGACGGGTTGCCCCAGCGCACATAACGCAGGCGCATCCCCGTCCGATTGGTGAAGAACTGGCTGTTTGCCGACATACGTTTGCTCCCGCGATCAGCGCGCTTCAGTACAGGCCGTCGTTGCCCTTGACGTCCGCTGCCTGGAGGCCGCCCAGACGCGCATGCAGACGTCCGCGCGTGGCGAAGGCCCAGATGATGATCAACTCGTCCGCGGAAGGACCGTCACCGAACGAAAGCGAAATGCTGTCGTAGTGCGAACGCACATACAGCGCGTCCTTGTGGGCCAGCGGTACATCGATGGTCGTACCCGGCCCACCGCGCTTGCCGGTGGAAGGCACCCAGGATTTGCCGCCGCCCAAGGCCAGGCGAATCGGGTCCGCCGCCGGGTTGGTCAGTAGCGCATTGCCGTGTTCGTACTCACCCTGGCTGCCCACCAGGCAAGCCTTGCCGTAGCTGATGATGTGCCGCCCGCCCGTCAGTGCCTGGATACGCCGGCCGAATTCCTCGCCCAACAATGGCGACGGTTCGATCAGCTCGGCCAGGCTCTCGCTGAAGCGTCCGGCGTAAGGATTGGCGATCACCGCGCCGATGGCGTATTTGAACAACGGCTCGCCATCGGCGAGCTGGCCGGTTTCGTTGGCCAGGGTTTCCTCGACGAAGCTGTACCATTTGCGGATGTGGTAGCTGGCGAAATTCGCGGTTTTCATAACGGAAGCCTCTTTCAAAGTGGGTCGAGATCGAAGTGCCGGCTGGGCGCGCCAGCGGCCTTGAAGCGGGCCTTGCCGCGCTCGTCGTCGTGTTCGGACTCGAGGAAAAACTCCATGCGATTGCCATCGGGGTCGTTGAAATACACGCCGTTGCCGATCTCGTGATCGGTGATTTTCACCACCTCGACGCCCTTGTTCAGCAACATGCCGTAGAGCTGGCGCAGGGTGGTCATGTCACCCGCGATCTCCAGCCCGTAGTGCTGCAATCCCAGGCCGCCCTGATGGGCCCCCGGTGCTGCGCGGATCAAGGCGATGTCGTGGTGCTTGGCACCGAAGGCCATCATGATCCAGCTTTCACCGCGGGCACTTTCATGCATGCCCAACACGTCGGCGTACCAGCGCGCCGACACTTCAGGGTCGCTCACGAACAGCGACAGATGAGTACGAACGACCTCGACTTTCATCGCGCGATACCTCAGTTTTTCTTGACGATGGATTGATGCCCGGACTTGATCTGCGCCACGGCGGGCGTCCAGAGCACATCAGCGATTTCGCTGAATTCACGCCACTGCTTCTGCCAGCCGTCACCACCGTTCTCGGAGGTGAACAGGTGTCCGTACTTGGTGCCGGCGACGATCTGGCGAGGATCAGCCGGGTTGAAGGCAATCGCCCAGACACACGAGTTGGGTTGTTGCGACAGCGGCAACACTTCCCAGCTCAAGGCTGCGTCCCGGGAAACCAGCACCTTGCTGGTGGTGCCTGGCGTGCCGTCGGAGATGCTCAGGTACAGGGTGTCCTCGCTGCCCAGCGGTGCATTCATGGCGCGCACGTAGTACAGGCCGAAGGTTTCCCGGGCGACGATGCCGGTCCAGGTCTGCCCCTCGTCGAGGCTGCGGTAGACGGCATTGACACAGACCACCACGATGACTTTTTGCCCATGGTTGGGCAGGACCAGGATGTTGTGCACATCCGAGTTGTAGTCCCACAGCAAGCGGTCATCGACGCGGGTCCAGCTGTCACCACCATCGCGGCTGTGGAACAGCCCGCCCTCTTCCAGGCCGAACCAGAGCTGGTTGCGATCCGTCGGGTCGTAGGCGAAGGCCAGCAAGCGTGGACGACTGACGCCGTCGCAGAACTCCGGAATCTCCACCGGGGCACGATCCCAGCTCTGGCCACCGTCGAGGGTGCGCCACAGCACCGCCCGGGAAGGCGCGCCGGTGCCGACGAAAATGCGTTGTGCGTCCTGCGGATCCACGGCGACCTTCCAGACGGTTTCGCCATTGAACGGCGAATCCACCCGCTGCCAATAACCACCGGCATCCCGGCTGATGCACAGGCCGACGTCGGTGCCGGCGTAGATCACTTGGGGAGTGCCTGGGTGGAAACTCAGGGACCGGGTGATTGCATCGAATTCCAGATCCTGGCCCAGGCCCAGGCGATGCCAGGTGCGGCCATCGTCGGCGCTGCGGATGACCGCCTGCCCTACGGTGGCGACTAAAAGCGTTCCGTTACTCATCACAGCTGCTCCTCAAATGAAGATGCCACGGGTCAGGCCGCCATCGATGCCGATGGATTCGCCGGTCACCGCGCCGGCCTTGGGGGACGCGAGGAAACCGATCAGCCAGCCCATTTCGATCGGCGCCAGGGTGCGCCGGATCGGCGTCGCGTCGATGTAGCCCTGCTCCACCTGCTCGGGCGTCTTGCCCTGCTTGACCCCTTCGCGCTCGTACAGCTCCTGGATGTGCGGGGTGTCGACCACGCCAGGGTGAATCAGGTTGACCGTGATGCCGGATGGGCCCAACTGATCGGAAAGGGTCTTGGTCATGTGGGCGATGGCCAGGTTGCGCATGCCCGAGAGCACCTTGCTGCCGCGCCCGGTCAGGCCACCGATGTTGATGATGCGACCGAAGCCGCCGGCCTTCATGTGCGGGGTCACGGCCTTGGCGCACCGGAAATAGCCGATCACCTTGGTGTTCAGGTCCGAGAGCAATTCGTCGTCGCCGGCATGCTCGATGTCGTTGCGCACCACGCCGGACGGGGCCGCGGCGCCGTTGACCAGGATGTCGATCCGGCCGAAGTGCTTGTGCGCGGCCTGGACCATGTCGGACACGGCCGACATCTGGTTGGTGTCACAGAACAGCGGCAGCACGTCGTTGCCGGTTTCGGCGCTGATTTCCTCGGCGGCTTGCTGGAGATACTCCATGCGCCGCGCGCAGATCACCACCTTGCAGCCCTCCTGGGACAGAAAACGCGCGACTTCCTTGCCGATACCCATCCCACCGCCGGTGACGATTGCCACGCGGCCTTGCAATTCCAGATCCATAACAGTTCCTCTTGTGATTATTCGCTCAGGCCAGATCGACAAAGACACTTTTGGTTTCGGTGTACGCATCGATCACGTTCTTGCTCATTTCCCGCCCCCAACCGGATTGCTTGTAGCCACCGAAGGGCGACGCCGGGTCGACGACGTTCCAGCAGTTGATCCACACCGACCCGGCCTTCAACTGCGCGGCCACGCGATGGGCGGAACGCAGGTCACGGGTCCAGAGACCGGCCGCCAGCCCGTACGGCGAGTCGTTGGCGCGCAGCACCAGCTCGTCGATTTCGGTCCAGCTCATGACGGTCAGCACCGGGCCGAAGATTTCTTCCCGGGCGACGCAGGCGCGCTCGGCACGGTCAAGAAACACGCTGGGGCGAATGAAGTGGCCCTGCTCCAGGTGGTCCGGCCGGTCGCCGCCGCAGATCAGTTCGGCACCCTCCTCCTGGCCCCGTTGCAGGTAGCCACGGACCGTGCCCAATTGCCGGGCCGAGACCAGCGGGCCCATGCTGCTGGCCGGATCCAGGCCCGGCCCGAGGACATGCGCGGCCGCGTGGCGCTGGAGTTCTTCAAGCACCTGGTCGAGGACGCTGGCGTGTACGTAGAGACGCGAGCCGGCGGTGCAGACCTGGCCCTGGTTGTAGAAAATGCCGTCGGCGGCACCCTTGGCGGCGCGGACGATATCGGCGTCCGGCAAGATGATGTTCGGCGACTTGCCACCCAGCTCCAGGGAGACCTTTTTCATGTTGCCGGTGGCCGCCTGGGCGATCAGCCGGCCGACCTGGGTCGAGCCGGTGAAGGCGATCTTGTCGACGTCCGGATGCCCGGCCAGCGGTGCGCCAGTCTGGGCACCGAGGCCGGTGAGCAGGTTGACGACGCCGGCCGGGAATCCGGCGGCCTCGATCAGTTGCACCAGGCGAATCGCAACCAGGGGCGTCTGCTCGGCAGGCTTGAGCACCGCGACACAACCGGTCGCCAATACCGGGCCGAGCTTCCACACGCACATGGTCAGGGGGAAATTCCACGGCACGATCAACGCACAGACGCCCACCGGTTCGCGCAGGGTGTAGTTGAGCATCGGTGCGCCGCTGGCGGGCGACACCGGCAGCGTGCTGCCTTCGATCTTGGTCGGCCAGCCGGCGAAGTAGCGAATGATGTTGGCCGCGCTCGCCGCTTCTCCACGGGCCGTGGCAATCGGCTTGCCGTTTTCCAGGGTGATCAGTTGCGCCAGCTCTTCGCGATGCTGATCAAGCAGCTCCGCCAGACGAAACAGCAACAGGCCGCGCTGGGCCGGCGACTGCTGTGCCCAGCTGCCGGTGAAGGCTGCGCGGGCGGCAGCGACGGCGGCGTCGACGTCACGCTCAGCGCCTTCGGCCACTTCGGCCAGGGTCTGTTCGGTGGCCGGGTTTTCCACGGCGAACTGGCGGCCGCTGGCGGCGTCCTGCCAGGTGCCGCCGATGAACAGGCGCCCCGGCTGCGACAGGAAATGCTCGACGGCGGGTAACAATTGGATCTGGCTCATATCCGCTCCTTCACAGCGCCATTTCGATCAGGCACGGGCCGCCGTCGGCCTTGGCGTTTGCCAGGGCGCGCTGCAACTCGCCATTGGTATGCACCGTGCTGGCCGGCATGCCGTAGCCTCTGGCCAGGGCTTTCCAGTCGATGCGTGGACGGTCCAGCACCGTCAGGCTCAAGGCCTCGGGGCCCAGCTCGGTCATGCCGAAGCGGCGCAGTTCGTTCTGCAGGATCGCGTAGCGATGGTTGGCCGCGATCAGGATCACCACCGGCAATTGTTCGCGGGCGATACTCCATAACGTCTGGATGGTGTATTGGGCGCTGCCGTCCGATTGCAGGCAGAACACCTTGTTGCCCCGCTCGGCCATGGCGGCGCCGAATCCCACCGGAATCCCCTGACCGATGGCGCCACCGGTATTGGTCAACACGCGGTGCCGCGCGGCATGGGCCGAGGCGGTGAAAAACGGATAACCGCACGTGCCGCCTTCGACGGAAACGATACTGTCGTCCGGCAGCGACGCGGCCAGCACCTGCCCGACCGACTGAGGCGTCAGTTCAGCCTCGGCGGCGGGCAGCTCGATCCCGATCGGCGTAGGTATATGCGCCGGCGCCTCAAGCGCATCGGCCAGTGCGGTCAGCGCTCCGGCAACGTCGTCGCCCACCTCGGCCAGGCACAACAGCCGCTCACGCTCCGCCAGCCGCGACGCAATGCCTTCGTAGCCGAAATAACTGATGGGCTCGGGGACGCCGGCGCAGACCACGGCGTCGTATTGGTCGAGGATTTCGATGGCCACTTCGGGAAAATAAGGCAGGCGATCCAGGTCCGGCAGACCACCGCCGCGATAGCTCAAGCGCGGGAAGGTTTCGGCGAACATCCGCACGCCGGGCAACCGGGCCAGGCGCCCCGCCGCTTCCAGGCCGGCGACCGAGAGGCCCTGGTCGCCAACGATGAACACCAGCCGCCGACCGTCACGCAGCGCCCGCGCTACTGCTTCGACCCGATCACCGGCAAAGCGCCGGACCGGGGCCTGCAAAGAGCTGAAGGCTTTTTCCCGCTGCACCGGGCTGGCTTGCAGATCCATCGGCAGGATCAGGCTGGCGATCTGGCCCTTGGCTTGCCAGGCGGCGCGCACCGCTTCCTGGAAATCTTCGCCAATGCCTGCTGCCGTGCGCGAGGTGCGCACCCAACCGGATACGCTCCCGGCCAGCGCCTGGATATCACTCGCCAGCGGCGGATCGTAATTGACGTGCCATGAGGCGTGGTCGCCGATGACGTTGACGATCGGCGTGTTGGCGCGACGGGCGTTGTGCAGGTTGGCGATGCCATTGGCAAAACCCGGCCCGAGGTGGGTCAGGGTCATCGCCGGCTTGCCGGCAATCCGGCCGTAACCATCGGCGGCACCGGTGCATACCCCTTCGAACAACGACAACACCGGCTTGAGGGCTGGCGCGCTGGCCATGGCCGCTACCAGGGGAATCTCGGTCGTCCCGGGGTTGGCGAAGCAGTACTCGATACCGCTTGCCACCGCCGCCTTCACTATCAGTTGCGCACCATTCATTTCCAGCCCTCTTCATCGAGCGTTTGCAGTGGCTGAGATTTATCACACATGAAAATCGACAAAACAAGTTATTTTTTAACGAAAAACTCGTATTTTGAGATTTAAGTCATTTTATCGAGCTTAAACGCCGGTCTTGAGACTTGTATTTCTCAGGTATTGGGTTACCTTGGCAGCGCACGCATGGACGACCTCGCAGGCTTTTCATCAGCGACGCGCCTACCTATAGTGCTCACCCAAACGGCCACCTACGCGCCACTCCCCCTTTAGGAGCGAAATGAGCAGCCTGAGCAAAATGCTGAGCGTCCTGGACCTCTTCGGCCCGGATCGACTGAAGATCGACCCCGATACCATTGCCGAACGCATGGGCCTGTCGCGGGCGACCGTGTACCGTTACGTCAAGGACTTGTGCGACGCGGGCCTGTTGACCCGGGTGGATGCCGGCAGCTACGGCCTGGGGCCGCGCATCATCGAGCTTGACTGGATGATGCGTCAGTACGACCCGATCCTCGTCGCCGGGCGCGAGCTGATGCATGAGCTGTCCGAACAGACCGGCCTCGCCGTGTTCGCCAGCGTTTTTTATGACGGTCACATCATCAATACCTACATCGCCGACCCGAATGACACCTACCAGTTCTCATTCGGCCGCGGCCACCCGCTGCCGTTTTTTCGCGGTGCCCAATCCAAGGTATTGATTGCCTTCCAGAAAGGTCGGCGGCTGCAACGCCTGTTCGACGAGCACCTGGCCAACGACCCTGCGAACACCTACGACTGGGCGGGTTTTTCCAAGGCGACAAAAAAAATCCGCAAGGACGGCTATTGCCTGACGCACGATGAGCTCAATCAAGGGCTGACCGGTATCGCGGCGCCGATCATCAATCCCGGGCTCGATGAAGTGGTGGGCAGCCTTTCGGCCGTCGGCAGCACCCACAGCTTCAAGCTGCTGCGCCAGGAAACCGTGATTGAAATGGTCATGGACACCACCCGGCGGATTGCCGAACGGATGCAACATCCGCCCGCTGTGGGCTAGAAAGGGATCTTGCGCCATACCGACCACTTAAAAAAACACCCAACCTGTGGCGAGGGAGCTTGCTCCCGCTGGACCGGTCCGACGCTTCGGGCGTAGCAGGCCCAAAAAAGAGGGGCCGCTGCGCGACCCAGCGGGAGCAAGCTCCCTCGCCACAGGGTTTAGCGAACAGCCCCTGCCTCAGAACGGCACTGCCACCGTCACTTGGCTGTACACGTTGGTGCCGTTACCGCTCACCTGATTGCCCCCTGTCGTCGCATCCCGATCCGGTTTGTAGAGGCCCACCAGCGGCGTGACGATCAAATGCTCGTTCACCGCCCACTCGGCGTACAGGTCCAGCTCCCGGGCATCCAGGTTCACGGCGTTGTCCTTACGCACCGTGTTGAAGTCGAAGTACAACGCACCGAGGGTCAGGTTCTCCAATGGCCTGGCGGTCAGGCCGAGATGGTGGATGCCGGTATTGCTGTTGAACGGGCCGGCATAGTTCCCCGCGACTTCGCCCTGGAACCAGGTGCCGTAACCGGTGCTCTGGCCGGTGAACAGCGAGTCCCATTTCTGCGAATAACGGGTGTAGCGGTAGGTCAGCTTCGGCGTCCAGGCGATATCGGCAAAGGTGTAGCCGGCCTCGGCGTACCAGGCGCTCTGCGGGCCGGCGTCCTTGTCTTGCCAGGCGTATTCGAAGGCCAGGCTGGCGTTCTCGATGCCGGCATCGCCCTCGCCGCGAACACTGTAGACGTCCATGCCCTTGCGCTGGCGCTGGAAATCACTGGCCCAGCGGTCGTTCACGTCCATGCCATGCACCCAGGTCAGCCCCAGCGTACCGGCCTGGGTGGTGTAGTCCAGCGTGCCGGCGGCCAGTTCGGTTTCGGCCTGGGCGCGGTTGTCGGACTTGAGCCACAGCACACTGCCGTGCAGCCCATCCTGCCCGCCCAGGCGCAACACGGCGGTTTGGTCAAACGCATGCCGGGCGGCCAGGTAATAGGCGCCACCGCGGTTCAAACGTCCGTCCGCCGGGCCTTTGCCCAGGTTGGGCCCGTCATCGTTGATCAGGAATCCGCGGCCCAGCTTGACCACCTGGCGGCCGCCGGAGATATCGATACCGTCCCGTCCCAGCACCGGGAACAGGTCGGCTGAACGCCAGCCCAGGTAAGCGTCTTCGATCTTCGTCGTACGCTCGCTGCCCAGCGTATTGCCGGCCGCGTCGCCATCGCCCCAGGTGGCCGAACTGACCAGATTGAACGCACCGTAGGCGGTGCCATGGCCGGCAAGACCCTGGTCGCCGCTTAATCCGTACTTGATGAAGCCCTCACGCCAAGTCGAACCGCCGGCCCTGCCGTCGTAATTCTTGCGGCTGTTGAAATGGCCGAACACCGCCAGCATGTCGGCGTTGAGGTGCGTGTCGTCATCGGCATACAGCTCATAGGCCTGGACCTGGCTCGCGGCGCAGAGCGCCAGCGTGCAGGCAAGACCGCTGCCGAAAAATTCCATACGCGCTAGGGACCGCATGGCTGAGCTCCTTGTGGTGCGCCTTTGCAGGCTGTTTTTTTATTTGGGGAGCCGGCGCAGCACGCTACGCCGGTGGGCCGGGTCAGCGGCAATTGGCGAGCGCGTCATCCAGCGCGTCGACCATCAAGCCGGCCTCATCGGAGGTGAGGGTCAGCGGCGGCGAAAGGACGATCTTGTTGCCGATCGGGCGCACCAGCACACCGGCGCGGCGCGCATGCTCGGCGATGCGCGAGGCCAGCCCGGTGGCCGGGTCCAGCGGTTCACGGGTGGCCTTGTCCGCCACCAGGTCGAGAGCGATCATCAAGCCCTTGCCGCGCGCTTCGCCGACCACCGCATGACGTTCAGCCAGCGGTTGCAGTTGCTCCAGCAACTGGGCGCCGACCTTGCCGGCGTTGCGCGGCAAATCTTCGGCCTCGACGATGTCCAGCACCGCCAAAGCCGCGGCGCAAGCGGTCGGGTGTCCACTGTAGGTGTAGCCATGCATGATCACGCTGCTGAAACCCGGCCCGTTCTCGATCGCCTCGACGATACGCCGATTGAACACGGTAGCGCCCATGGGCACGTAGCCGGCCGTGATGCCCTTGGCCAGGCACAGTACGTCTGGCGCGACGCCCCAGCCACGACTGCCGAGCATGCAGCCGGTGCGGCCGAAACCGGTCACCACTTCATCGGCGATCAGCAGGATGTCGTGGCGATCGCACACCTCGCGCAGGCTCTTCCAGTAGTTGGCAGGCGGGACGATCACGCCGCCGGCGCCCTGCACTGGCTCGGCGATCAGCGCGGCGATGGTCTGCGCACCGAGCAAGGCGATCTGGTCCTCCAACTGACGAATGCAGTGGGCGGTGAGCTCCTGCGGGTCGCGGCAGTCCCAGGGGTTGCGGTACAGCCAGGGCGTGTCGAGCAAATGGCAGCCGGCCAACAGCGGCCCATGGTTGTAGTGGTAGACGCCGTTGCCACCCACCGAGGTGCCGCCCATGTGCACGCCGTGGTAACCGTTGCGCAACGACAGGAAGCGCGTGCGTCCGGGTTCGCCGCTGGCGATCCAGTATTGGCGGGCCATTTTCAACGCGGTCTCGACTGCGTCGGAACCACCGGAACTGAACAGCACCCGCTCCATGTTTTCCTCGGCAAACATCGACGTCAGCCGCTCGGCCAGATCAAACACCCGAGGATGCGCGATGCCGTCGAAGGTCTGGTAATACGCCAGTTCATCCATCTGCGCGGCAATGGCCGCCTTCACCGAAGCACGGTTATGGCCGACGTTCACGTTCCACAAGCCGCCGACACCGTCGAGCATGCGATGGCCTTCGATGTCGGTGATGTAGTTGCCGTCGCCCCGGGCAATGACCAATGTCTTCGAGCGGTTCGCGGGGGCCGATGAACTCATCGGATGCCAGAATTTCTTTTGCGCTGTCTTGTAGTGCTCGTACATGGTTGCAGTCCTCACTGTGTTTCACGCTTGCGTACGTACAGCAGTTGCTGGCCGGTGAATTCCAGCAACCCCTCAAGGCCGAACTCGACGCCGAACCCGGACATCTTGCTGCCGCCAAACGGCGTATTCGGCTGGATCTGCGCGTGGCAGTTGACCCAGGCCACGCCGCTTTCGAGGCGACTGGCCAATGCTTGGGCTTGCTCGATATCGCTGCCCCAGACCGAGCCACCCAAGCCCATGTCGCCGGCATTGGCGCGGCGCAGGGCGTCCTCGACGTCCTGATAGGCGATCAATGGCAACACCGGGCCAAACTGTTCCTCGTCCACCAGGCGATGGCCGTCGGTGACGTCGGCGACCAGGGTTGGCGGGTAGAAGAAGCCCGGCCGGTCCAGTCGCGCTCCGCCACACAGCACCCGCGCGCCGTGGCCACGGGCGTCGGCTACCAGCGCCTCCACCAGCGCCAATTGTTCAGCGTTCTGCACCGGGCCGAAGGTCACCTCGGGCTCCAGGCCATCGCCCACTACCTGGCGCGCCGCAATGCCCGTCAACGCATCGGCAAAGGCCTCGTATTGGGATTGATGGACGTACAGACGCTTGAGGGCGGCGCAGGTCTGTCCCATGTTGAGGAAGGCCGCCTGGAAAATATCCTCGGCCACCGCCTCGATCGGCGTGCCGGGCAGCACGATCGCAGCATCGTTACCGCCCAGCTCCAGGGTCAGGCGCTTGAGGTTGGCGGCGGCGCCGCGCATCACACTCTGGCCGGTGGCGGTCGAGCCTGTGAAGACAACCTTCTGAATGCCGGCGTGGGCAGTGATCGCGCTGCCGAAACCTTGTTCACCGGTCACCACATTGATCACGCCATGAGGCACATGACCGGCGATGATTTCCACCAGGCGCAGGGTGCTCAAGGGTGTCAGGCTTGAAGGCTTGCTGATCACGCAGTTGCCGGCCCGCAACGCCGGCATGATGTGCCAGACGGCGATCATGAACGGCCAGTTCCACGGTGTGATCGAGGCCACCACGCCCAAGGGTTTGCGATGCAGCTCGATGCGCTGGGCCGGGGTCTCCTCCACCAGTTCGACGGGAATCTGCTGCTCGGCGGCATAGCGGGTCCAGGCCGCCGCGCCCATCACTTCGGAGAACGCCAGCGCCAGCGGCTTGCCCTGCTCCAGGACGATGAGCCGGGCCAATGCGTCGGCCTCCTGCTCGATATCATCGGCGATATCCAGCAAACGTCGGCGGCGGTCTTCGTGACTGCTGTGTCGCCATTCGATAAAGGCCGACTGGGCCGCTTCGACAGCAAGGTCCAACTGGGCCAGGGAACCGGCCGGGCAACGGGCGAACGCGGTACCGGTGGCCGGATTGAGCACATCGAAGTGGCCATTTTCACCGTTGACCGGGAGCCCATTGATGAGCATTTGATAATCGTGCATGGAACCTTCCTTTCACGCACTGCCGAACCGTGCGGAACGGCAGCGAACGGGTTTTCTGGGTGATTGGCGTTGCCGGGTTGGCGCCCTAGAGCTTGTGGCTACCCAGCGCGCTGTATCGCTCGGGCGCGACCTTGCGCAGTCGGGCGGCGAGGAACACGCCGACGATCAGCGCGACGGGAATGACGGCGCACAGGCCGTAGGACAAGAGCTGGCTGGCGCCGGTCAGCACATCGAAATGCAGCACGGCAAGGACTAGCACCGCGAGTAACGCCAGGCATGAAAAGCCGGGAAGGATCCGACCGCGCCACAGCCCGAGTTTCAGTTCCGGGTGTTTGCGGAAATAGACCAGCACCGCAGCCGAAGTGAGCGCCATGAGCAGGATGACGCAGAGGGTGGCCAGGTTGGAGAACCAGGCGAACAGTTGCAGGATGGGGTCGGCGTCCAGCGCGGCGAAAATCAGCACCACCACCGCGGCAATCAGGCTTTGCAGGACCGAGCCCATGTGTGGACTCTGGTGTACGCGATGGGTCGTCCCCAACCGGCTATGCAGCAGCCCGTCCCGGCCGATGGCGTAGAAGTAACGCGCCGCGGCATTGTGGAACGCCAGCAGCCCGGCGTAGATGCTGACCATGAACAGCACGCGGATGACCTGGGTCAGCTGCGGGCCGACAAAATGATCGGACAGGCCGTAGATGAACGTGGTCGGATCCTGCAGCGCCTGCAGGGTCGGGACGATCTTGTCGGCCCCGACGCCGATGACCATGGCCCAGACCGACAGCGCATAAAAACCACCGATCAACAGCACCGACGCGTAGGTGGCAATGGGAATCGTGCGCTGCGGGTTCCTCGCCTCCTCCCCGTAGATGGTCGTGGCCTCGAAGCCGATGAAGGCGGCAAAACAGAACAACAGGCCGATTGAAGGCGTGCCGCTGAATACGTGGCTGCGGTCAAACGAGTCGAGGTTGATGCCGCTGTCACCACCGGACTTGAGCATGGCGAAGTCCAGCGTCAGGATCGCCAGGTATTCGGCGATGACCACCACCGACAACACACGGGCCGACAGGTCGATCTTGCGATAGCCGAGAATCGCAACGCTCGCCATCGCCAGCAGCGAATAAGCCCACCACGGCAATTCGAGGCCGAACATGCTGGCCATCGTGCCGCTGACCACACCGCCGAACATCCCGTACAGGCCGACCTGGAGAATGTTGTAGGCAAACATCGCCAACACGCCTGCCGCCCCGCCCGCCAACCCACCAAGGCCACGGGAGGTAAAGGCGTAGAAGCCGCCCGCGTTGGTCATGTGCCGGGACATGGCGGTGTATCCCGCCGAAAAGGCCAGCAACACCAATAACGCCAGTAGCAGCAGCGCGGGCGTACCGGCGCCGTTGCCGAGCGTGATGCCGATGGGGAAGCCACCGGCAATCACGCTCAGGGGGCTCGCCGCCGAAATCACAAAGAAGATGATGAAACCGACACCCAGGGCGCCGCGCTTCAACTCCGTCGAGCTATTGATCGGGAAAGATACGCTCATTGTTCTTGACCTTATTGTATGAGGCAGTATTGCGGGATCGGGACGGCCAACGGCGCCGTTCGCCAAAAGCTTATTGTTCTGGTTGTACGCTGGAACCGATGCTATGCCCTCGCCAGAACCCTGCGCTATCCCAAAACGGCAGCATCCGAAGCGATGCCCCAAAGTGGCTCAGCCCCTGTGGCGAGGGAGCTTGCTCCCGCTGGACCGGTCCGGCGCTTCGGGCGCAGCAGGCCGAAAACTGGGGGCCGCTTTGCGACCCAGCGGGAGCAAGCTCCCTCGCCACAGGGATTCGGCGTGTTCATGAGTGATGCGTATTGGCTCAATGACGACGCGCAGACGCTGCCGATTCGGGATAACCGGGCGGCGTTTCCTGCCGCAAGATAGTCTGGCCCGCCGTTCAAACGCTGTTGGGCCCAAAACAATAAAAATCCCCAAGCGCAGGAAACCTCAGCATGTTCTTCGCTCGTCTCTCTATCCAATGGCGGATCACGCTGTTGAGCGGTCTGTGCCTGCTCGCCGTGGTCGGGGCATTGACCGCTGCCTCTCTGTATCAGAACCAGCAAGGCGCGACGCTGCTGAAGCAGCAAAGCAGCCAGCTGCTAGGGCAATCGGCCTTGGAAGGCCTGCGGGCACAGGCCCTGGCACACGGTCAGCGGGTGGAGCGTTTTTTCAGCGAAACAGCGATTTATGGCGAAGATTTTGCCCAACAAGTGCTTCAACTGCGCACCCAGGCATTGCACGGGCGACTGACCCCGGGGCAACTGCGCCAGGACCTGATCGCAGCAACCCGTCAGGCCCTTGCGAATCGCGAAAAAGTCCTCGGTTTCTACGTGGTGCTGCTTCCCGACGCGCTGGTCGGCCCAGACGCCGGTTTCGCCGGGCAGCGCGACCTGGCCGGCAATGAAAACGGCCGCTTTGCCCTGTACTGGTCACAAAGCCAACCCGGCCATCTGGTGCAAGAAGTGCTCAGCGAAGCCCAGATCAGCGCCAACACCGCGCCACCGGGCAGCGAGCCGGCAAACGCCTGGTACATCTGCCCGCAGACCCAGGGGCGCACATGCGTGACAGAACCCTACGCGATCGAAGTCGAAGGCCGGAAGACCCTGATGAGCAGCATTTCCATACCGCTGCTGGACGAGGGCAAAGTTATCGGTATCGTCGGCATGGACATCAGCCTGGATACCCTTCAGCAACTCGCCGCCAGCCTTGCCGATGACTTGTACCCCGGCCACAGCGAGATCAGTATTCTCTCCCCCTCCGGGCAGATTGCCGGCCACAGCGGCGCCGTGGCGGGCGCTTCGGTCGATGTGCAGCAAACGGTGCAAACCGTTCCGGCCAACAATCCCTGGCAATTGCAGATACGCGTGCCGGAAGCACTGGTGCAGGCGCCCGCCCTGCACATGCAGGCGCAACTGGACGACAAGCAGCGCCAGTCCAACGGGTTCAACCTCAGCCTCGGCTTGCTCTGCGCCGGGCTGGGCCTGTTGCTTGTCTGGCTCAGCGCATACGGCGTGACCCGACCACTGCTGAGGGTGGCGCATATGCTCGATGCGATTGTCGAAGGCGACGGTGACCTCACCCAGCGGCTGCCCAACTCCCGGCACGATGAGCTGGGCCGACTGGCCGACGGCTTCAATCGTTTTCTCGACAAACTGCAACCGATCATCCGGGATATCCAGCAAGCCTCCCTCGACACCCGGGAGACCGCCGACACCTCGGCGCGGGTTGCCCGCGAAGTCAGCGCGGGCATGCAGCAGCAATACCGGGAGGTGGAGCTGGCGGCGACGGCTTTGCACGAAATGAGCGCCAGCGCCCAGGAAGTTGCCCGCCATTCCCACCAGGCCGCCGATGCCGCAACGGTGGCCGAAAATGCCAGTCGATCGGGGCAGGAAATGTTCGCCAGTGCCGTCAACAGCATCGATGCCCTGGACCAGCGCCTGGAGGCAACGCTTGGGCAGGTCAGAGTACTGGCGGACAACAGCCAGCAGATCAGCCAGGTGCTCGACGTCATCTGTGCAATTGCCCAGCAAACCAACCTGCTGGCCTTGAATGCCGCTATCGAAGCGGCCCGCGCCGGCGAACAGGGGCGCGGCTTCGCGGTGGTGGCTGACGAAGTCCGGCATCTGGCGAGCAACACGCAGAACTCGGTCGAGCAGATACGCACGGTGATCGAAGCGTTGCAGCAACTGAGCCAGGAGGTGGTGCACAGCACCCAGTCGAGCCGCGAGCTGGCCAGGGGCAGCGTGGTCCAGGTCGAGCAGACCCACGGGGCACTGCAACGTATCACCCGGGCCGTGGAAGTGATCGAACAGATGAACCAGCAGATCGCCAGCGCAGCCCTGGAGCAAAGCTCGGTGGTGGAAGACATCAGCCATCGGGTGAGCGGCATTCGCGGCATCAGCGAAACCTTGAGCGGCCAGATGCACGAAGCCTCCGAGGCCAGCCACTCGCTGCATGCCATGGCCAACCATCAACAGCAGTTGGTGGAGCACTTTCGGATCTAGCGCGGTTACACAATTTCACAGAGCGCCTACAAAGCTTCACCCCTGACCTTGGCTCCGGTCCCTACCATGGGCGGTTCAATATTGGGGAAGCACCATGTCCAAGATTCCTTTCGTCACACTGGGCCTGTTGGTCGGGGCGTTGCTGAGCGGCTGTGACAGCGCCTCGACCCCGGAAGAATCGGCGCCGCTGGCAAGCGTGCGTATCGAGACCGTCCAGGCCGGGCCACTGTCGATCAGCAACGAACTGAGTGGCCGTATCGCCGCGCCACGGGTGGCCGAGGTCCGTGCACGGGTAGCCGGCGTGGTCTTGCAGCGAGTGTTTCGAGAAGGCCGCGACGTCAAGCAGGGCGACGTGTTGTTTCGCATCGACCCGGCGCCGTTCAAGGCCGACCTGGACAGCGCCGAGGCGGCGTTGCGCAAGGCCGAGGCCAATGCGTTCCAGGCCCGGTTGCAGGCGCAGCGTTATGCCCAGTTGATCGATGACCAAGCGATCAGCGGCCAGGAATATGACAATGCCCGGGCCGCCGTGCGCCAGACCGCAGCCGACGTCGCCGCCAACAAGGCGGCCGTTGAACGGGCGAAGCTGAACCTGGGCTACGCCACGGTGACCGCACCGATTTCCGGGCGCATCGGCCGGGCCCTGGTGACGGAAGGCGCGCTGGTGGGGCAGAACGAAAGCACGCCACTGGCGCTGATCCAGCAGTTGGACCCGATCCACGCCGACCTCACCCAATCGACCCGCGAACTCAACGAGCTGCGTCGGGCGTTCCGTGCGGGGCAGCTGCAAGCCGTCGGCCAGGGCCAGGCCAAGGCCACCTTGATCCAGGACGACGGCAGCCCTTATCCGCTGCCCGGCAAGTTGCTGTTCACCGACCTCAGCGTCGACCCGAGCACCGGCCAGATCACCCTGCGCAGCGAGTTTCCCAACCCCGACCTCGATCTGCTGCCCGGCAGCTTCATTCGCGTACGCCTGGAACAGGCGGTCAACCGCCAGGGAATCACCGTGCCGCAACGGGCGATCCTGCGCGACAGCGCCGGCGTCGCCCAGGTGCTGCTGCTGGACGCCGAGCAGAAGATCAGTCAGCAACCGGTGCAACTGGGGGCCGCGCAGAACGACCGCTGGATCGTCACGCAAGGTTTGAAACCGGGCGATCGCATCGTCGTCGAAGGCCTGCAGCACGCCCGCCCCGGTGAACAGGTCCGGGTCGACGACGCCCCTCTCCCCCTCGCCCGGGTTCCCGGGCCACAGGCAGGACACTAAGCCATGCCGCATTTTTTCATCGACCGCCCCGTCTTCGCCTGGGTCGTCGCGCTGTTCATCCTGCTGGCCGGGATCCTGGCCATTCCGCAACTGCCGGTGGCGCAGTACCCGGTCGTGGCTCCGCCGCAAATCGAGATCTACGCGGTGTACCCGGGCGCTTCGGCGCAGACGGTGGACGAGAGCGTGGTCAGCCTGATCGAGGAGGAGCTCAACGGCGCCGACAATCTGTTGTATTTCGAATCTAAGAGCAGTCTCGGCAGCGCGACGATTACCGCGACCTTTCAACCGGGGACGAACCCGGAACTGGCCCAGGTCGACGTGCAGAACCGCCTCAAGGCCGTGGAGTCGCGCCTGCCGCAGGCGGTTACCCAGCAGGGCTTGCAGGTGGATAAGGTTTCCGCCGGCTTCCTGCTGCTGATCACCCTCACCTCCAGCGACGGTAAGCTCGACGACGTGGCGCTCAGCGATTACCTGGCGCGCAACGTGATGAACGAGATCAAGCGCCTCGACGGTGTCGGCAAGGCCCAGCTGTACGGTGCCGAGCGAGCCATGCGGATCTGGATCGACCCGCAGAAGTTGCTGGGTTTCAACCTGACCCCGGCCGACGTCAACGCTGCCATCGGGGCGCAGAACGCCCAAGTCTCGGCCGGCAGCCTCGGCGACCTGCCGAGCCGCAGCACCCAGGAAATCACCGCGACCATCGTCGTCAAGGGCCAGCTCTCGACCCCGCAGGAATTTGCCGACATTGTGCTCAAGGCCAACCCCGACGGCTCCACGGTGCGCATCGCCGATGTCGCACGGGTGGAAATCGGCAGCCAGGAATATCAGTTCTCCACGCGCCTGAACGGCAAACCCTCCACCGCTGTGGCCGTGCAGCTGTCGCCGGGCGCCAACGCGCTGAACACCGCCACCCTGGTGCGCGCGAAGATGGATGAGCTGTCGCGCTACTTTCCGGCCGGCGTGGAGTACAAGATTCCCTACGACACGTCGCCGTTCGTCAAGGTCTCGATCACCAAGGTGGTCTATACCCTCGGCGAGGCGATGTTGCTGGTGTTCGCGGTGATGTTCCTGTTCCTGCAGAACATCCGCTACACGCTGATCCCCACCCTCGTCGTGCCGGTGGCGCTGATGGGCACCTTCGCGACCATGCTCGCGCTGGGGTTCTCGATCAACGTACTGACCATGTTCGGCATGGTGCTGGCCATCGGCATTCTGGTCGACGACGCCATCGTGGTGGTGGAAAACGTCGAGCGCATCATGGCCGAGGAAGGCCTGTCGCCCAAGGAAGCGACGCGCAAGGCCATGGGCCAGATCACCGGGGCGATCATCGGCATCACCCTGGTGCTGGTGGCGGTGTTCATTCCGATGGCGTTCATGCAGGGTTCGGTGGGCGTGATCTACCAGCAGTTCTCGCTGTCGATGGCGACGTCGATCCTGTTCTCGGCCTTTCTCGCGCTGACCTTGACCCCGGCGCTTTGCGCGACCTTGCTCAAGCCGATCACCCAAGCCGATCACCACGCCAAGCGCGGTTTTTTTGGCTGGTTCAACCGTGGCTTCGACCGGTTCGGCAACCGCTACCAGGGTTGGGTCGCCTACGCGATGAAACGCAGCGGCCGCTACCTGCTGGTCTATGGCGTGCTGCTGGTGGGCATGGGCCTGTTGTTCAGCCGCCTGCCCTCCTCGTTCCTGCCGGTGGAAGACCAGGGCTATACCATCACCGACATCCAACTGCCGCCGGGCGCCAGCAAGAATCGTACAGTGCAGGTGGTGGAACAGATCGAGGCACACAATGCCGGCGAGCCTGGGGTCGGCGACAGCACGGTCATCCTCGGCTTCAGCTTCTCCGGCAGCGGGCAGAATGCGGCCCTGGCATTTACCACGCTGAAAGACTGGTCGAAGCGCGGTGGCGACGATTCGGCGGCGTCCATCGCCGATCGCGCCAACCAGGCCTTCGCTGGAATCAAGGACGCCATGGTGTTTTCCGTGCTGCCACCGCCGGTGGACGGTCTCGGCACCTCCAGCGGTTTCGAGTTCCGCTTGCAGGACCGCGGCGGCCTCGGCCACGCCACGCTGATGCAGGCCCGCAGCGATCTGCTCGCTGCCGCGGATAAAAGCCCGGTGCTGATGAATGTGCGCGAAAGCGCCCTGGCGGAAGCGCCGCAGGTGCAACTGGAAGTGGATCGGAAACAGGCGAATGCCTTGGGCATCTCCTTTGCCGACGTCGGCAGCGTGTTGTCCACGGCGGTGGGCTCAGCCTACATCAATGACTTCCCGAACCAGGGCCGCATGCAGCGGGTGGTGGTCCAGGCCGAGGGTGACCAGCGCAGCCAGGTCGAGGACCTGCTGAAGATTCACGTACGCAACAGCAGCGGGAAGATGGTGCCGTTGTCGGCGTTTGTCCAGGCGCGCTGGACCCAGGGGCCGGCACAGTTGACTCGCTACAACGGCTATCCGGCGGTGAGTATTTCCGGAGAACCGGCGCCGGGCTACAGCACCGGGCAAGCCATGGCCGAGATCGAACGGCTGGTGGCCCAGGGGCCCAAGGGCATGGGCCAGGAATGGACCGGCCTGTCCTTGCAGGAGCGCTTGTCTGGCAGCCAGGCACCGATCCTGCTGGGCCTGTCGCTGCTGGTGGTGTTCCTGTGCCTGGCGGCGCTGTACGAGAGCTGGTCGATCCCGACCTCGGTGTTGCTGGTGGTACCGCTGGGCGTGCTCGGCGCCGTAATGGCTGTGTCGTTGCGTGGCATGCCCAACGATGTGTTCTTCAAGATCGGCCTGATTACCATCATCGGCCTGTCAGCGAAGAACGCCATCCTGATCATCGAATTCGCCAAGAGCCTCTACGACGACGGTCATGACCTGCTCGACGCCACGCTCCAGGCCGCGCGCCTGCGCCTGCGGCCAATCATCATGACCTCGCTGGCGTTCATCCTCGGCGTGGTCCCGTTGGCGATCGCCACCGGGGCCAGCTCGGCGAGCCAGCAGGCGATTGGTACCGGCGTGATCGGCGGGATGATCAGCGCCACGCTGGCGGTGGTGTTTGTCCCGGTGTTTTTCGTGGTGGTGATGAAGCGGGTCGCGCGCAGCAAAACGCGTTGAGGCTGGCTACGCTAATTGCCCTGTGGCACAGCCTGGCTCTCGACGCTGGCCAGGGCTTTGTCCGCCAGGCGTCGTACCCAACCGGCATCATCAACATTGACCACCGCATAACGGTCCGGCGGGAAAAACATCCAGTGATGGGCAATCTGCGCGAGTCGCTTGATCTCATCGGCAGACATCCAGTAAGACGTCTGCGTCATTGGCAAAGGCGCACCGTCGAAACGCTGGCCAAGCGCCAACTGGGTGCCGGGAGCGAAGGCAATCGCCAGTTGCTGCCGGGGTTGCATCTGCTTCTCCGGCGCGGGCATCTGCCCTACCCGTCGGTAGCAGAAATCACCGGGAAATTCCTCCTTGAGCACCAGCCAATGGCCGGCCGTGGTCATCGCCAGGATCCACTGCGACACGCCGGAGCTTTGCACCCGCACCAGCTTGTCGTTTTTCCATAACATCAGGCTGCTGCAATCGGGATCAAAGTCGTTGGCCCACAGACTGATGGCCGAGATCAGCGTATGACGCTCAAGCTCGACCAGCCCTTGATCGGGCATCGATTGCCAATAGTGCTTGGTCGGGTCGCGCGAATCGCGCAGGTAATTGGAGAGTATCCACCCCGCCACGAAAAGCAGCGTCGCCAGCGCCAGCCAGCCCAAGGAGTCGCCGACGATCCGATCAACGTCCAGGTCCGGGGCGAACAACTTCTGGACCAGGCCCAGGCCCGCCAGGAACACCACGCCCGGCAGCACTGGGCCCATGCTCAATGGCGGCAGCAGTACGACCAACCAACTGAAGTCATGCATGGACGCACGGTCCCGCGCCCAGGCCAGCTCCTGCGCAAGCATCGGTGCCTGCTCACGCGGACCGATGGCTGGATCAGGGGTCTGGAAGCGGAAGAACTGCGTGTGGGCGTCGTCGCGCATGGAGGGCGTCATTTCTCTTGAAACGGGTCGCGCATCTTGGGCGATTTTTGATTGCGCGAACAGTCTCTCCAGAGTTCCCATTCCTGTGTGGCTGGACCCGCGTCTTCGCGAGCAGGCTCGCTCCCACAGGGAGGCGGAGATTCTGTGGGAGCGAGCCTGCTCGCGAAGACGGCGGTAAAGCCAGTGATCAGTCCGCCTGCACCGTCACCTGACGCTGTTCACCCAAACCTTGAATGCCCAGGCGCATGGTCTGGCCCGGGCGCAGGAACACCGGGTTGGGCTTGATGCCCAGGCCGACACCCGGTGGCGTCCCGGTCGAGATCACGTCGCCGGGCTGCAGGCTCATGCACCGGCTCAGGTAGGCAATCAGTTGCGGCACGCTGAAGATCAGCGTCCGGGTATTGCCGTTCTGATAACGATGTCCGTCGACTTCCAGCCACAGATCCAGCGCGTGGGGATCGGCGATTTCGTCCTTCGTCACCAGCCAGGGTCCAAGCGGGCCGAAGGTGTCGAAGCCTTTGCCCTTGTCCCAGGTGCCGCCGCGTTCGAGTTGCCATTCGCGTTCCGACACATCGTTGATGACGCAATAACCGGCGACATGCTCCATGGCGTTCGCTTCGTCGATGTAGCGCCCGCCCTTGCCAATGACCACGCCGAGTTCGACTTCCCAATCGGTCTTGAGCGAGCCACGGGGAATCTGGACATCATCGTTCGGTCCGCAGATGGCGCTGGTCCATTTGTTGAAGATGATCGGTTCTTTCGGCACCTCCATGTTCGATTCGGCGGCATGGTCGGCGTAGTTCAGGCCGATGCAGATGAACTTGCCGACCTGCCCGACGCACGCGCCGATCCGCGGCTGGCCGCCCACGACCGGCAGGCTGCGCGGGTCGATGGCGGCGAGTCTTGCCAGGCTTTCAGGAGCCAGGGCTTGCCCGGCGATGTCTGGCACGTGGCCCGACAGGTCACGGATCTGCTTGTCATCATCCAGCAGCCCGGGCTTTTCCGAACCTTTTTCGCCGTAACGCAACAGTTTCATGAAGTGCTCCTGCTCAAGTGTAAATTCAGAGGCTCATGCCACCGTCAATGACGTGCACCGTCCCGGTGGTGTAGGCAGATGCGTCGCTGCCCAGGTACAGCGCCAGTTGCGCGACCTCCTCGGTGTTGCCGATGCGCCCCATGGGCTGGCGGTCGAGAAACTGCCGGTAGACCTGTTCCTCCTCGACCCCCTGCTGCGCCGCCTGGTCGGCAATGCGCTGGCGCAGCGAAGGCGAGTCGACGGTGCCCGGGCATATCGCATTGCAACGGATACCCTGGCTGACGAAGTCGATGGCGACGGACTTGGTCAGCCCCACTACCGCCGCCTTGCTGGCAGCATAGGCGAAACGATTGGGCACGCCCTTGATACTGGACGCTACCGACGACATGTTGATGATCGACCCGCCGCCACGCGCCAGCATACCCGGCAGAAACGCGCGGATCATGCGGTACATGGCGCTGACATTGAGGTCCATCGAGCGCGCCCAGGCGGCTTCGTCGCAATCGAGAATGGTGCCGCTGTGCACGTAGCCGGCGCAGTTGAAAAGAACGTCCAGCCCGCCAATCCGCTCGCGGGCAGCGTCGATGGCGCTGGCCGAGGTGACATCCAGGAGCATCGGCGTGACCCCCTCGATGCCCGCCAGCGCGCGAATATCGATGTCACTGGCGAACACCTCGGCGCCGGCCTGGGCGAAGGCCACGGCGCTGGCCAGGCCGATGCCCTGTCCCGCCGCCGTCACCAGCACCCGCTTGCCTCGCAGGTTCATGCGGTCTCCAGTTGCGCGGCGGTGGGCGCGGTCTTGGCTGTCCTGCCGAGCATCGAAGCGGGAATCGCCAGAATCAACCCGCCGCTGACCAACAGGCACAGCGCCAGAACGTACGTACCGTTGTTGATGTTACCCGTCAGGGTTTCCGCCACGGCCGTGATCATCGAACCGGTGAAGCCCGACAGGTTGCCGATCGCGTTGATCATGCCGATCCCGGCTGCGGCGGCAACGCCCGACAGCACAGTGCCCGGCAACGTCCAGAAAATCGGCATCAGGCTGAGGATCCCCGAGGCGGAGACGCTGAGGAACAGCACCGACAGCACCAGGTTATCGGCGAAAAACGCGCTGAGGATCAGCCCGGCGCCACCAATGAATGCCGGGATGGCTGCGTGCAGGCGCCGTTCGCCGGTGCGGTTGGAGTGCCGCGCATTGAGCAGCATCGCCACGATTGCCACCGAGTAGGGAATGGCGGTGAGCAAACCGATGTGCAGGCTATTGGTGATGCCGGTGCTCTTGATGATCGAGGGCATCCAGAAGGCCAGGCCGTAGAAACCGGTGTTGAAGGTCAGCAAGATCAGCACCAGCAACCAGACGCGAGGGTTGAAGAACACTTCGCTCAAGCGCGAAGCCTTGCCCTGGTTGTCGGTTTGCAGGTTGGCCTTGAGCATGGCCTTTTCCGCTGCCGACAGCCACTTGGCCTTGTCGATGTTATCGGCCAGGCAGACGATCACCACGAAGGCCATGATGATCGAAGGGATGCCCTCGATGATCAGCATCCACTGCCAGCCGGACATGCCTTGCACGCCTTGCATACTGTTCATCAGCCACCCGGACAGGATCCCGCCCAGTGTCAGGCTGACCGGCAACGCCAGCAGGAACCCGGACATCACCCGGCTCTGCCGGTGGGTCGGGAACCAGTAGTTGAGGTAGAGGATCACGCCGGGGAAAAAGCCCGCTTCACAGATGCCCAAGAAGAAGCGCAGCACATAAAACATCGTGCTCGATTCGACGTGGAAGAACGCTGCCAGCGGCACCGTGTAGGCCACGGCCATGGAGATCACCGCCCAACTGAGCATGATCCGGGCGATCCAGAACCGCGCGCCCAGACGATGCAGCAACAGGTTGCTGGGGACCTCGAAGAGGAAATAGCCCCAGAAAAACATACTGGCGCCCAAGGCGTACACAGTGTTGCTGAACTGCAACTCGGCGAGCATGTCGAGCTTGGCGAAGCCGATATTGACCCGATCAAGGTATGCCGCCATGTAGCACAACAGCAGCACTGGCAGGATCCGCCAGATCACCTTGCGGTAGGTCCGGTCTTCGAAATCCAATTCGCCGGCTTGCGCCTGGGCAGGCAACGGCTCGGAGATGGTTTGCATGAGGTAACCCCTGATTGTTGTTATTGGGTCACGTCGAATGAGCGGCTCATCCGGCGATTGAACGAGGACTCTACTGTCGTGGATCGATTCTTTCCCAATGGCATTTTTGGATTAGTTGATAACCAGTTGTTATCGGAATCCGAGGGGCTACTGCGTAGCCCAGCGGGAGCAAGCTCCCTCGCCACGGGGTTTGGTGCTGGCTGGACCCATGTCTTCGCGAGCAGGCTCGCGAAGGCGGCGACACTGTCAACCACTCTGGCGGGCGTTGTCCTTGAGGATCTCGGCAAACTCCAGCGCCGCGCCCACCAGCGGCTCGTCCTTTCGCGTGAGGATGCCGTAATCCTGCGGCACCAGGTGCAACGGGGTATCGAGGGTCTTGAGCTGGCCGCTTTCCAGCAGCGGATCAACCATCGCATTGGGCAGCATGCCGATCATCGGGCCGCGTTTCAGCACCTGGAGGAAGGTCTGCATGGAAATCGTATCGATGGTGTTGCGCGGCATCCGCACGCCAGCTTCGGCGAATGCCAGTTCCATGCGGGCGCGGATCGGCGTGCCGACCGGGTAGAGAATCCACGGCAGGTCCACCAGTTGCTGCAGCGATATCGGCCCGGCGTCTGCCAGCGGATGCCGGTCGTTGACGACGATGCAGAACGGTTCCGGAGCCAGGGGCTGGAAGTCGTAGCGCTGCTGCTGGCTCTGCTCGGTAAACCGCGCCACGGCCAGGTCGAGCTTCTTCTCCTCCAGCATCTTCATCAGGTGATTGCTGGTCTGCTCTACCACCTCGATGGACAACAACGGCCAGCGCTGCTTGATCTGCAGGATCGCCTCAGGCAGGGCCACCGCGGTCGCGGCAAAGATCCCGCCGACCTTGAGATAACCATGGCCGCCCTCCCGCAGGCTGCTGATCTGCTCGACGAACGAGCGCGCGTCATTCAAAGCGATCTGTGCGTAGCGCAGCACATGCTCACCCAGCGCGGTGGGCGGCATGCTGCGCGGGCGCCGCTCGAACAGGGCAAAGCCGAGCAGGCTCTCGATTTCCTTGAGCATCTTGCTCACCGCCGGCTGGCTGAGGTTCATCTGCTCGGCCGCCAGGTGCATGTTGCAGGTGCGGCCCAAGGTATCGATCAGCAGCAGATGGCGGAATTTGAGCCAGCCGCAGAAGCTGGAAAAGGACAGATCGGACATGGGCAACCCTCACAATGCAATAACCGTACGTTATCAGATACTGAATATATCTCATTGGAGTTCATCACCAACGCGCCCTAGCTTGAAAGCTTTACAAACCAGGAAGACTGCCCATGTCGCTGATGCTTACCCCCGAGAACACGCTGCCGGTCGATGGCCTGGCCGGCACCCTGATTGGTCGTGCCTGGGTCCCTGGGCGGATCGCCGGGCCTTCGCTAATCGTACTGCGCAGCGACGGAGTGTTCGACCTGTCGGAGCGTTTCGCGACCTTGAGCGATTTGCTGGAAACGCCCTCGCCGCTGACAGCGGTCAGGCAAACGCCGGGCACGTTCATCGCCAGCGTCGACGCGCTGCTGGCCAACACCGGCATGCATGCTGACCCCGCCAGGCCCTTCCTGTTGCCGCCTTTGGACTTGCAAGTGATCAAGGCCGCCGGCGTGACCTTCGCCGCGAGCATGATCGAGCGGGTGATCGAGGAGCAGGCTGGCGGTGACGCGGCCCGGGCCGAAGCCGTGCGCGCGACGGTGCACAGCGTCATTGGCGACAACCTGCGCTCGATCGTCCCGGGCTCCGAGCAAGCCATGCGCCTCAAGGCCTTCCTTATCGAACAGGGCATGTGGTCGCAGTACCTGGAGGTCGGCATCGGGCCGGACGCAGAAATCTTCACCAAGGCGCCGGTGCTGGCCGCCGTCGGCAGCGGCAGCCAGATCGGCATTCATCCGGCCTCGCAATGGAACAACCCGGAACCGGAAGTGGTGCTGGCGGTGAACAGCCGCGGCCAGATCCACGGCGCCACCCTGGGCAACGACGTCAACCTGCGGGACATCGAAGGCCGCAGCGCGTTGTTGCTGAGCAAGGCCAAGGACAATAATGCCTCGTGCGCCATCGGGCCGTTCATTCGGTTGTTCGATGAACACTTCAGCCTGGACGACGTGCGGGCCTGCGAGGTCGATCTCCAGGTACACGGCGAAGACGGTTACCGCCTGCACGGCTGCAGCTCCATGAGTCAGATCAGCCGCGACCCGCAGGACCTCGCAGGCCAGACACTCAACGCCAACCACCAATACCCGGATGGCTTCCTGCTGTTTCTCGGTACCCTGTTCGCCCCCACCGAGGATCGCGACCACGCCGGCAGCGGTTTCACCCACAAACTGGGCGACCGGGTCAGTATCAGCAGCCCGTTGCTCGGCAGTTTGCATAATCAGGTGACTCACAGCTGCGAGGCCGCGCCCTGGACCTTCGGCGTCGGCGCCTTGCTGCGTAATCTCGCCGCGCGGGGGCTGCTCGATCGCTGAGCCCGACAGATCGTCGATTCATCCAATTACAAGAGAGAAATGAATCATGAGTGACACGCCAAAACGCCGCCTGCGCAGCGAGCAGTGGTTCAACGACCCGGCTCATGCGGACATGACCGCTCTGTATGTCGAGCGCTACATGAACTACGGGATGACTCGCGAAGAGCTGCAATCGGGCCGGCCGATCATCGGCATCGCCCAGACCGGCAGCGACCTGACGCCCTGCAATCGTCATCACCTGGAGCTGGCGCAACGGGTCAAGGCCGGCATCCGCGATGCTGGCGGCATCCCGATGGAATTCCCGGTGCACCCGATCGCCGAACAGTCGCGCCGGCCCACTGCCGCCCTGGACCGCAACCTGGCCTACCTGGGCCTGGTGGAAATCCTCCATGGCTACCCGTTGGACGGCGTGGTGCTCACCACCGGCTGCGACAAGACCACCCCGGCGTGCCTGATGGCGGCGGCGACCACCGACCTGCCGGCCATCGTGCTCTCCGGCGGGCCGATGCTCGACGGCCATCACAAGGGCGAACTGATCGGCTCCGGCACCGTGCTCTGGCACGCACGCAACCTGATGGCCGCCGGCGAAATCGACTACGAAGGCTTCATGGAAATGACCACGGCGGCATCGCCCTCCGTGGGCCACTGCAACACCATGGGTACCGCGCTGTCGATGAACGCCCTGGCCGAAGCCCTGGGCATGTCGCTGCCCGGTTGCGCGAGCATTCCGGCGCCCTATCGCGAGCGCGGGCAGATGGCCTACGCCACCGGCAAGCGCATCTGCGAACTGGTGCGCCAGGACGTGCGCCCATCCCGGATCATGACTCGAGAGGCGTTCGAAAACGCCATCGCCGTCGCCTCGGCACTCGGCGCATCGAGCAACTGCCCGCCGCACCTGATTGCCATCGCCCGGCACATGGGCGTCGAGCTGAGCCTGGACGACTGGCAGCGGATTGGCGAAGACGTGCCGCTGCTAGTCAACTGCATGCCGGCCGGCAAGTACCTCGGCGAAGGCTTCCACCGCGCCGGTGGCGTGCCGGCAGTCATGCATGAACTGCAAAAGGCCGGACGCCTGCACGAAGACTGCGCCACGGTCAGCGGCAAATCGATTGGCGAAATCGTCAGCAGCAGCCTGACCAGCAACGCCGATGTCATCTACCCGTTTGATACCCCGCTCAAGCATCGCGCCGGATTCATCGTGCTCAGCGGCAATTTTTTCGACAGCGCGATCATGAAGATGTCGGTGGTCGGCGAGGCGTTTCGCAAGACCTACCTGTCCGAGCCCGGCGCCGAAAACAGCTTCGAAGCCCGGGCCATCGTGTTCGAAGGGCCGGAGGATTACCACGCGCGGATCGACGACCCGGCGCTGGACATCGACGAGCGCTGCATCCTGGTCATTCGCGGCGTTGGCACCGTGGGTTATCCGGGCAGCGCCGAGGTGGTGAACATGGCGCCGCCCGCAGCGTTGATCAAACGCGGCATCGACTCCCTGCCCTGCCTGGGCGACGGCCGCCAGAGCGGCACCTCGGCGAGCCCGTCGATCCTCAACATGTCCCCTGAAGCGGCGGTGGGCGGCGGCCTGGCGCTGCTGCAAACCAACGACCGGCTGCAAGTGGACCTGAACACCCGCACCGTCAACCTGCTGGTCGACGAGGCCGAAATGGAGCGGCGCCGCCGCGAATGGACACCCAACATCCCGCCCTCGCAAACGCCTTGGCAGGAACTCTATCGGCAACTGGTCGGGCAGCTGTCCACCGGCGGCTGCCTGGAGCCGGCCACGTTGCATTTGCGGGTAATCGCCCGCAGTGGCGAGCCGCGGCATTCGCACTGACTCAATTAGCCCGGTCGTGAGTGGCCGGGCGTTTGGGACCACTTAAAGAAGCCTCCTACATCACCCGTCTCTTTGTCTGACTTATTTCCCTAGCCTTCCTCGGCAAAGTCTCGCGCACCCCGATTTTTCGCGAGACGCCTGCGCATGTTCGACCGATTTTTCCTGCCGGCTTTTGAACAGGCCGCTTCCTGATGGATCAGGTGCGCCGCATCGAGGCGGAACTCGACAGCTTCAAAGACAGCCTTTCCCTCTACCGCGAACAACTCGACCGCTGGTACGCCCGTGCGGCGGACCGGGCCAGCCAGGCGGCCGACTTGCCTTCGCTGATGGGCATGGAACGGGTGCTTCTTTTTGGTGGCAGCGCCACGACGGTCAGCAGCCGCGACAGTGATTTCCACTCGACCGTGGCCCGGTGCCCCAAGGGTGGGGTCCTGACGATCGAGAGCAAGCTCGAATCGGTGTACGACATTCCGCTGGGCGACATCGTGGTGGATGTAGTGTCGGTGGACAGCGGCGAGGTCACCCCCGTCCAGCTGGATGCCCAGGGTGTCGGGACCTTCAAAGGCGAAGCGGGTCGCTACTACCGGGTTCACGTTCAAAGCGAAGTCACCCCCAGGCAGATCGAGGACCTGTTTTTTTCCTACAACGGCCTGACTGCTGATCTGACGGACTGGCTGCGTAGCGAATGGCAGGTTTTCAAGCCGCAATGGGTGCAGCAATCGTCGGCGACGTCGGCGGCCGCGGTGGGCAACGGCCTGCTCGCCGGCGGTTGGGCGGCCATCGAGGGCGTGTGGGACAGCATCAGCTTGCTCTCGGACATCCTCAAGGACCCGAGCCGGTTTGGCGATCACTTGGGCAGCAGTGCGGCGGACCTGGCCAAACTTGCCGAGTCGTCCCCGCGGGTGATGGCCAAGCTGCAGCTGCTCGCCAGCGACGAAGCGGCGCTGTGCCTGCTGGTGCGCACCGCGAGTCTCTGGCTGGACATGCTGCCGCCCAGCGAAGTGGCCGGCGGCGCGGCCAAAGCGTTGTCCATGGTAGTCGTGCAGCTGGTGATCGACCTGCTGATCGGCGTGGTCTTGACCTTCGCCGGGGCGGGCGCCGGGATTGCCTACCTGTCGATGCGCCTGGTCCGGCACAGCGCCCGGCTACTGGACGCCGTAACACGTTTCATCCGGGCGATCTTCGCGGTGGTGAACGGGTTCATGGCCTACGTGGACCGCTACAAAACCGTGGCGGCGCGAGGCATTGCCGCTGGCGTGAAAAAAGGCCGGATGCAATTGCGCTGGGACGCGCAGCGCAACACCACGCTGAAAAAAGACGAAGCCCACGACGACGCCTCGACCCCCTCGAAGAACCCCAACGGCGACCCCGCCGACAGCGCCGCCCAGACCCGCACCGACGGCTGCCCGGTGTCGATGGTCACCGGCGAGGAACTGCTGACCCTGGAGGACGGCACCCTCGACGGGCGCTTGCCGTTCATCTTCACCCGTCTCTATCGCACCAGCGCCGCCGAGCTGGACGTCGGCCTCGGCCGTGGCTGGAGCCATGCCCTGGCCCATCGCCTGGTGATCGAGGGCGAACAGGTGACCTGGATCGATCAGGAAAACCGCCGCACCAGCTTTCCTCGCCCCAGCCTGCAACGCCCGGCGATCCACAACAGCCTGGCCCGCGCGGCGATCTACCTGAGCAGCGAGCCGGACGAGCTGATCATCGCCCAGCCCGGCGAAGACGCCCCTTTCCTGCACTTTCGCGACGGTCATCTGACAGCGCTGAGCGATCGGTACGACAACCGCCTGACCGTCCAGCGCAACATCTATGGCGACATCAGCCGCCTGGACAACGGCGCCCGGCGCGGCCTGCGGTTGCGCTATGAGCATCGCCACCTGGTCGCCATCGACTATCAGAGTTTTGACCCGCAACAGCATCCGGACGAAGCCTGGCGCACCGAACAGACGCTGGTGACCTACCGCTACGACGGCCGTTTCCGACTGATCGAGGCGACCAATGCCGCTGGCGAAAGCGAGCGCTACGACTACGACGACCAGCACGTCATCCTCCAGCGGCAACTGGCCGGCGGCGCGAGTTTCTACTGGGAATGGCAAGGCCTCGGCCCGGCAGCGCGCTGTGTGCGGCACTGGGCGTCGTTCGCGCAGATGGACAGCCACTACAGCTGGGGCGATGACGGCAGCGTCACGGTCCGGCATCTGGACGGCAGCCAGGAAGTATACGTTCACGATGACCGCGCACGGCTGGTGCGCCAGGTCGATCCCGACGGCGGCGAACAGCTCAAGGCTTATGACGAGCAGGGTCGGCTGACCGCCGAGCAGGATCCGCTGGGCGCGGTCACCGAATACCGCTACGACGAAGCCGGACGGCTGGTGGCGCTGATTCCGCCTGAAGGCGAGCCGACGTCCTACGAATACCGCAACGGTTTCCTGCACGCCCGACAGCGCGGCAAAGCCGTGTGGACCTACCGGCGCAATGCCCAAGGCGATGTGATCGAGGCCTTCGACCCGGATCGTCACAGCACCCGGTACGCCTATGACGCCCAGGGGCAACTGCTCTCGATCCGCTATCCGGACGGCGGCACCCATCATTTTGTCCGCAATAGCCAGGGCCAGCTGACTGAAGAAACCCTGCCCGACGACAGCCAGCGGAGTTTTTCCTACGATACGTTGGGGCGTCTGCTGACCCGCAAGGACGAACATGGTGCGATCACCCATTACCAGTGGGACGCCGTCGGCCGCTTGCTGCAAACCACCCTGCCCACCGGCGCCACCCGCGCCTGGAGCTACAACGCCTACGGCAAGGTCACCGCCGAACGCGACGAACTGGGGCGCATCACCCGCTACGAATACGCCGACGACCTGCACCTGATCAGCCGGCGGCTCAATCCCGATGGCAGCGAACTGAAGTATCGCTACGACTCGGCGCGGCTGCTGCTCACCGAAATCGAGAACGAGGCCGGCGAAAAATATCAGCTGGCCTACACGCCCAACGGATTGATCCGACAGGAAACCGGCTTCGACGGCCAGCGCACCAGCTACGCCTACGACCTCAACGGCCACCTGCTGGAAAAGACCGAGTTCGGTGCCGATGGCAGCCAGCGGCTCACCGCTTATCAGCGCGACAGCGCCGGTCGCCTGTTGCGCAAGACCTTGCCCGACGGCAAACCGGTCGAGTACCGCTACGACGCCCTCGGCCGGCTGGTCAGCGTCGACGACGGCCACTGGCCGCTGGCCTACGAATACGACAACCAGGACCGCCTCGTCGCCGAACACCAGGGCTGGGCCACCCAGCACTATCGCTACGACGAGGCCGGCCGGCTGACCTACTGCCGCCTGCCCGACCGCAGCACCCTCAATTACCGCCACCTCTATGGCGGCGCGCTGCTGGCCATCGACCTCAACGGCCAGTGCCTGACCGAACACCGCTTCACCGGCACCCGCGAACGCCAGCGCCAGCAAGGCCTGCTGCTCAGCGACTACAACTACGACGAACAGGGCCGCCTCAAGGCCCAGACCGTGTGGCAGACCCAGCAGAAACAACTGTTCTGGCGCGACTATTCCTACAGCGCCAACGGCAACCTCGCCACGCTGTCCGACACCCGAAACCGACGCGCCTACCACTACGACCCGCAAGATCGCCTGCTGCGCATCGACTACGCCCACAGCCAGCCCCCGGAGCACTTTTCTCACGATCCGGCCGGCAACCTGCTGCTGCACGACCGCCCCGGCCCGACCACCCTCAAGGGCAACCGCCTGCTGATGGAGGGCGATCGCCACTACGACTACGACGCCTACGGCAACCTGGTCCGCGAGCGCCGCGGCAAAGCCCAGTGCCTGATCACCGAATACCGCTACGACAGCCAGCACCGCCTGATTGGCCTCACCACCCCGGACGGCAACGAAACGTCCTACCGCTACGACGCCTTTGGCCGACGCATCGAAAAGACCGTGGACGGCCAGACCACCGAATTCATCTGGCAAGGCGACCAGCTCATCGCCGAAAGCAGCGACCAGCATTATCAAAGCTACGTCTACGAGCCCGGCACCTTCCGTCCCCTCGCCCTGCTCAAAGGCCAAGGCCCAAAAAACGCCACGCCGTTCTACTACCACAACGACCACCTCGGCACGCCCCAGGAACTGACCAGCCACCAGGGCGAAATCGTCTGGGCGGCGCGCTACACCGGCTACGGCAAACTCACCAAACTGGCCCACGGCGCCGGCAAACAACTGACCCAGCCGTTGCGTTTCCAAGGCCAGTACCACGACCTGGAAAGCGGCCTGCATTACAACCGGCATCGCTACTACAATCCGGACACGGGCCGGTACCTCACGCCTGATCCGAGCAAGCTGGCGGGTGGGCTCAATGGGTACCGGTACACCCTGAACCCGACGGGGTGGGTGGATCCGTTGGGGTTGGAAGGCTGTCCGGGAGATGGGTGTAAGACGCCGGCGGTTGGGGTGCAGGATCCGGCGGCTAAGGTTGCGGTGGATGAGGGTGAGCCGGCGCTGCCCAAGCCGACCACCGAAGAGTTGGCTGAAAAAGAAGTGAGGCGTCTAGATAGGGAACAAAGCATGCATATGGTTGGTAAACATAGCCTTGCTGTTTCCGATCAAAAGTGGAAACAACGAGCAGTTGATGGCACGGATCCTCTTAGCGGAAAAACACCTAAAAATAAGATAGGGAATCCAAGCTCAAGGTTTTCCAGTTGGGAAATGCAACTAAAAGCTTATAACCTAGCAGTCAACCGGGAAAAATATGGGCTTTCACGGTTTACAGGGCGAGATCAAAACAACAATAACATCATTAGAATGGAGCTTCCTGGGGCTGGCGAAGGATATATCCCAAACAAAAAGGACCCATCAAACCCAAAGCTTGTTGCCATGGACCGATTTGAGATGAAAGTAGATCCCGATACAGGCGTACCGTTTACTTTATTTCCAATAAAATAGGTGAGAAATGTTGATTGATCCCGGGACCAGACTTCCATACACACCAACACCGTCTTATTTTTTAGGATGCTTTGATATTTATGACAGAGAAGAAACATTAGGTGAGGAGCTGCAAAAATTTGATCCTAACAGGCCCATCGATAGAGAAATATTAATTACCGAGTACGCTTTGAAGGTAAGGCGGACATACAGGGAAAAGTACTTGCTCTATAAGTGCTTGGAAACTGCGATTCTAGATAATGAGTACGACTTTCAGGCTTTGCTAGAGCATGACTCGCAGGAGTGTTCATCGCTCCCCGATGGATGGGATGAAATGGAAAATCCTCGCTTGTTTTTTGAAGAAATATATAGATTAGCAGGAAAAGTCTGGAAGGATGATATTTGCAAGGCGAAAACTGAAGATCAATCCACCTGGCACTATATCTAAGTTTGTAGAAAATGCGCCCTCTTGTGCCCACTGGCGAACGGACTCGCCTGACCACACTGAAATACATATCGACCAACCCACCAATAAGAAAACCATGTTAAAGCACCCGCTTCTAAATGAGGAATTTATTCCTGACCTAATGTGGTTTGTTGGACAGTTCGACGCATACGATCGTGAAGAGACTCGCGGTGCAATGCTCGAAGTTTACAACCCTGATGACGAACAGGACAGACTAGAACTTATTCGTAAATATGGTTTGGATCTGGACTGCTTGTCTCACAGACATAAATATGTGCTGCTATCCTTCCTTAAGGAAAAGCTCAATGATCCGACTGTTGATTTTCAAAGCGTGTTTGACATAGAGGAAGATTGCGCTGGTAGCTGGCCTCGTGGAGAGTGGTATAACTTGAAAAATCCAAAAGGTTTCTTTAGAAATATCTATCTGCTAGCAAAAGAAAAATGGAAAGAAGATATCCAAAAAGCCGCCCTTGAAGACCCATCCAACTGGTAAATTTTTTGCAGGGTTGGTTCGAACAACCTCTGACGGCCGCGAGCATCGGCCAAAGAATGCGAGCCCCCACCGCAACGCCAAACCGCTCTCCGTGGCGTGGGAGCTTGCTCCCGCTGGGTCGCGAAGCGGCCCCAAACCAGCCTACGTGCTCAGCCAGACACACCGAGGGGCTGTTGAGAGGGGCTGCTGCGCAGCCCAGCGGGAGCAAGCTCCCTCGCCACGGTGGGTTGCAGACACATGTAAGCTGCACACTCATAGATGCCCCTACTCACATATTCCCAACCATCTCCCACAACGACGCCCCTACCCCGGTAATGCTCTCCCCCGCAATCAACCCCGCCGCCGCCGTAATGGCGAAGCGTTCCGTGAGGCTTGGCCAGCGGCAGCTCACCAGCCAGGTGAGTACGGCGCCGAGGGCCATCATCAGCGATACCGAGGCCGGCAGGACAAAGGCCAGGCCCAAGGCCGCCGTGCTTGGCAGGTAGCGGGCCCGATGGGCCGGCAGCAGGCTGTCGAGGATGCCCAGCAGCAAGCCGGCGATGGCGCCGATGAAAATTGCCCAGCGGATGCTGGCTGACAGTGAGTCCAGGCCATGGGTGAGGGTCTGTGCCACGGCTTTCCAGGTGGCGACCGCCGGGGCCGGCCACTCTTCGGTGAGCAGCATGGTCTGGGGATCCGGGATCAGCGCCAGATAGGCCAACACGCCGACGATGCTGCCGATGAAGATTCCCAGGGTCTGCGCCTGCAGTTGTTTGCGCGGCGTGGCGCCGATCGCTCGGCCCACCTTGAAATCGTTCATCAAGTCTGTGCATTGCCCGGCCGAACCGCCGGCGGTATTGGCACTCATCAGATTGATCGGCACCTGGCCCGGGGCGACGATGCCGAAACTCAACTGGGACAGTTGCCCGATGGCACCGATAGGCGGAATACCCGTGGCGCCAACCACACGGGCCGCCACCGCCGCCAGGCAGATGGCCAAGGGGATGGTCAGCAGCGCCATCCACGGATTGATGCCGAACAACAGCGCTTGCAGGCTTACCACCAGAAAGATCGCCAACAGGAAACCGAGGGCGGGGCCGGCCTTGGGAACCACCCAGGTCGCCGCGCCGCTGGCCTTGGTGGAACCGTGCAAGGCCCACAGGCGAATCGCCAGGGAAGCCAGCGTCGAGCAGACCATCAGGCTCACCCCCGGCCACAGCAGCCACTCCACCAGCACCGCAAATTGCGGTCCACTGCTGCCGGGCGGTAACTGCACCAAGCCATTTTCCAGCAGCCACGGCGCCAACCCGCCCCACGCCAGCAGCGCGCCGAGCAGCAGGGTCAAGCCGACGCGGATGCCGATGATGCCGCCGAACCCCACCAGCAACAGCGAAGGGTCTGCGGTAAAGGTCAGGCGCTCCAACTGGGCGTTCGGCGACCAACGCGGGATGGTCCACCAAAACGTATCCACCCACTTGGCGAGCCCGGACAGCAGCGCCGCGCCGAGCAGCACCTTGAGCCGCGTCGCGGCTTCCTGGCCATGGTTGTAGATGTGCAGGAGGGTTTCCAGGGTCGCCATGCCTTCGGGGAACCTCAGCGCCCTGTCATTGAGCAATGACGGCCGCAGGTACCAGGCAATCCAGATGCCCAGGAAGCTCACCGAAAATACCCAGGCAATCATCGGCACCGGGTCCAGTTGCTGGCCGGTCAGCAAGGTGTACGCCGGAATGGGCGCGACCAGCCCGCCGGAGATGATCGACGCCGCTGCCGACGCGACGGTCTGGTTGATGTTGCTTTCGTGCAACGTCCACGGCAGCCCCGCAGCCGAGCGTTTGGCCAGGCCCTGCCAGATGCCGTAGCCGACCAGCAAGGCAATGATCGACATGTTGAACGACCAGCCGATTTTTAATCCGGCATAGACATTGGAGGGCGTCAGGAGGATGCCAAGCACGATCCCTGTGATGACCGCGCGCGGACTGAATTCGCGTTCGACGGGGAGGACATGCGGGCTCGAAATCTGGTCCATGCGAATTCCTTATCGGCAAAAAAACAGTCGGCTCAGCCGAGGCAACTACCTGACAAGTGAGTGCCGTATCGACGCAAGGTTCACCGACGATAGTTCTGGCGACCACGGGATAGAGCCGTCAGCCCCGACAATCGAACGCTTTCCTCAAGCAGCCCCCCACCTGGCCGATAACCTGTGTGACGGCGGCCCTCCGGCCTCGTCAGGCTCTGCTGGTCGCATAGGGTGATGATCAATGGCTTTGCAGCTTAACCGCTTACTGATGTTTGGCGTCCTGGTGCTCCTGCTTGCAGGTGGGTCGGCGTTGGCCATCGCGGCTGAGCCGCCGCTGCGCATCGTCACGGAGGAGTTGCCGCCCTACAACATGACGCAGAACGGACGCGTGACCGGCATGAGCACCGAGGTCGTCGAGGCCGTGCTCAAGGAAATCGGTGTCCAGGCGTCGATCCAGCCCATGCCCTGGGCCCGTGCGTACGAGTTGGCGCTCAATGAAAGCAATGTCCTGATCTATTCGATCGTCCGCACGCCCGCACGCGAAGCGCTTTTCCAGTGGATCGGCGCCATCGCCCCGACCCAGTGGTACATCTACTCCCTGGCTGAGCGGCCAGTGAAGCTCAGCTCCCTGGCCGATGCCCATGGGCACCAGATCGCGACCGTCAATCAGGATGTCGGCGAGCAATACCTGGTCTCGAAGGGATTCCGCATCGGCGAGGATCTGCAATCGAGCACCAAATACGAACACAACTACCGCAAGCTCAAGGTCGACCATGTGGAGTTGTGGATTTCCAACGAACTCAACGCGCTGTACCTGACTCGGCAGAATGGCGAAGACCCGGAAAAAGTCCTCATCCGGTCATTGCCGCTACCCGAACTGAGCAGCGCCGACGGCTTGAACATGGCATTCAGCCGCAACACGCCGGCGCAAACCGTCGAGAAATTCCGCGCCGGCCTGGAGGCCATTCGTCGCAACGGCGTCTACGATGCCATCGCGCGCAAGTGGTTATGAGATGGACGGCAACTTCGCCCCGGCGCCCTTTCAACGACCACAGGCCAAGGCCCTCAGCTCCCTGGGGCGTCGACTGGTGCTCGCGACGCTGCTGTTCTGCCTGATTTTCACCGTGGCGATGGTGACATGGCGCACCTGGCTGGCCTGGGAAAGCAACCTGGCGGAGATGAATTCCGAGCTGGGGCTGATTGACCAGGTGTTCCAGGACACCCTGGCCCACGCCATCTGGGAAATGGATCGCGAGTCCCTGGACAAGCAGCTCAACAGTGTCGCCAGTGCCGCGCCGGTCGGACGCGTGGTCCTGAATGTCCTGCGGCCCGGCCGCTCACCGGAAATCATCGAACTCAACCGCTACACCAGCGGTAACGCCGGCTCGGCACCGGTGTTGCAGCGCCAGCTCATCGCGCAACCCTATCTCGGCGCCCATGAAAAAGTCGGCGAGCTGATCATCGAGGGCGATAACCAACTGCTCTGGGAGCGCCTGTGGGGCGAAGCACGCACCATCGTCATCACGCAAATCATCCAATCGATGCTCCTGGCCGGGCTGGTCATGACCATGTTCAACCGCCTGGTGACCATCCATGTGGTGCATATTGCCCGGCATTTGGGTGAGCTCGCTCCGCAAACTCTCAAGCGTCACCTCAAATTGCAGCGCTCGGTCAACCGCCAGGACGAACTGAGCCTGCTCGAAACCCAGGTCAACGAACTGCAGGACAATCTCCACGCGCACTTGGAACGCCAGCGTTCGGACGAACTGGCGATCGCCGCCAGTCGCGATCAACTGGTCGAACTGGTCGAGGCGCGCACGGCGGAACTCAAGGCCGCCAACCAGGCCCTCGAAGCCCTGTCCCGCCACGACGCCTTGACCGGCCTGGCCAACCGTCGCCACTTCGACGAACTGAAGGAAGTCGAATTCCGCCGCGCCATGCGTCACAGGACGCCGCTGGCGGTGCTCATGTGCGACGTGGATTTTTTCAAGATCTACAACGACACCTACGGCCACATGAACGGCGACCTGTGCCTGCAACAGATAGCCGAAACCCTGCGTGACGTGTTCGGGCGCTCCGGCGAGCTGACCGCACGGGTGGGTGGCGAGGAATTCGTCGTCGTGCTGCCCAACATCGACGCGCAGCAGGCCTGCGAGGCAGCCGAGCGGCTGCGCGCCGCCCTGGCCGAACGCAAGCTGCCCCACAGCGGCTCATCGGTCTCGCCCTTCGTCACCCTGAGCATCGGCGTCGCCGAGCTGGACCCCGAGACCATGGATCATTTCGACCCACTGATGCAACGCGCCGACCAGGCGCTGTACCGGGCCAAGCACCAGGGACGCAACCGCGTCTCCCTCTGAAGATCCATCAACGTCGAGGTCTGTATGCGCCACTCTCTGATGCTCTGCTCCTGCGTACTCCTGGCCTTGATCAGCCTCACAAGCCAGGCCGAAACGATCGAGGTCGTGACCGAGGACTCGCTTTACGCGTATCTGCGCGACGACAAACTCGTCGGCCCCGGCATCCATATCGCGTCCGACACGCTGCAACAGGCCAACCTCAGCGATTTCCGCATGGCCCTGTATCCGTGGGCGCGGGCTTATGAGATGGCCTTGCGCGAGCCCAACGTGCTGATTTTCCCACTCGATCGCACCCCGGCCCGTGAACAGCTGTTCAAGTGGGTCGGTGAAATCCATCGTTCCACCAGCCGGCTCTACAAGCTGCGCGACGCCGACCCCATCACTGTCCGCAACCTTGAAGAGGCCAAGCAGTACAGCATCGGCGTGATACGCAATGACGCCAAGCAGATCTATCTGCAAGAACGTGGCTTCAGTCGTCTGGTCGTGTCGGCGAACAACCACGACAACTTCCAGAAACTGTTGAACCGTCAGGTCCAACTGGTGCCGATGCCGGAGAACACGGCACGCCTGATGAGCCAGGATGCCCAGATGGATTTCAATCAGCTGGAGGAAGTCTATGCCCTCGACGAGCAGCCACACCGGGTCTACCTGGCTTTCAGCCTGAGCACGCCGGACGAAACGGTCGCCAGGGCCCAGCGCGCGTTTGAAGCGCTCAAGGCATCGGGCGAAGTCGAGCGGATCATGAAGGAGAAGCGTTGACGAGCGGCACCGGTCAGCGACCTTGAACTCTCGCATCGCAAACATCGTCTAGCCCATTAGATTCTGTGGGAGCGAGCCTGCTCGCGAATCGGCGGCACATTCGACATCAATGTCGTCTGTCACACCGATTCGCGAGCAGGCTCGCTCCCACATTCCCGGGTTCAAGCTATCCGCGATGGAGAGGTTTTGATGAGCACACTGAACGCGGTACCGGATTCCATCCAGACCCTGATGCTGGAACGCAACGATTGGGTACCCAACCACCCGCGCCTGCCGGTGATCATCTACCGTGACGCGATGACTGCCCAGGCAGGTGATCTGGCCGCCCAGCTGGAAGAGATGTTTCGCAGCAACGGCTGGCCGCCGCAATGGCGCTACGGGATCTACGATTTCCACCATTACCACACGGAGGGCCACGAAGTTCTGGGCGTCGCCAGCGGTCAGGCGCGCTTGATGATCGGCGGCCCCGATGGCCAAGTGATCGACGTCCAGGCAGGCGACGTGTTGCTGCTACCTGCCGGCACCGGGCATTGCAACCTGGGTTCCAGCGAAGATTTCCTGGTCGTCGGAGCGTACCCACCGGGCCAGCAGGCCGACATCTGCCGGGAAGCGCCGAGCGCGGCGCAACTGGCAAACATCGATGCGCTACCGTTTCCTGATCGGGACCCGGTGCAGGGCGCCAAGGGTGCTGTCAGTCGATATTGGCGGAGCCAACGCTGACATTTCGCAGCCTTCGCAACGATCCACGGTCAACGACCGTAGACCTTCTGCAACTGCTCTTGGGACAGCGCGTCTTCAAAAGGGACCGGCACCGACTTCACCGCGCCATACAGGTTGCGATATCGCCAGTAGTTACCGTTATTGGCCAACTGGTAGCCGCGCTCGACCACACGCTGGCCGTCAAGCACATAGCGCAGGGTTTCCTGGGCCGCCTCTGGTGGCACCGGTAACATCAGGTCGGTTGCCAGCACCCGCATCGACTCGTCGATGCATTCGTCGAGCACTTGGGTCACTTGCACCAGATCCAGCGAGCCGTCGTCAATACAGCGTTTGCCACAGCGCCTGATCGGCTGGCTGGAAACCTCGATGCGCATGCGATACAACGCGGAACCCGCGATGTCCTGGACCTGTACCTGATTGATCAGCACGAAACTGCCACGGTCAGGCGTAAGCATCAGTTTGGGCTCGATCACCAGGCGAGCGCTGACCGGCCCCTGCCCCTGCTTGAGTCCTGCCACCAGCGACGCTTGCTGGAAGCGCTGTTGCAACCGCTCCTGCAACGGCACGCCGGCAAGCAGGTCCGCCAGCGGGCGCGACTCCTTGGCGGCGGTATTTTCCGCATCGCGCTGCAAGCTGCCACTGCCCATCTGGGTATTGATCAGGCTGGCAACCAGCAAGCCGGCAAGCCCGGCGCTGTTACCGGAGCTTGCGACCAGGGTGTGACTGGACGACGCTGCCTTCTGCGCGGCCTGCGCGTCGACTACCGTGCTGGCCCCCACAAACGCCTGTGGCAATTGCAGGTCCACCTTGACTCCATGGGCCTTGACGTAGGACACCGCGTCCTGCGATTTGAAACCGGCCTCAGGTGCCGGTTTCTGCGCGCATCCCATCAGCATCAACAGGGCCACTGAGGTGACCGCGATCAATTCACGCTTCATTGTTCGAACGGCGTGATCATTTGCTGACGGCTCGTATCCATCGCCTGGTAGAAGGCATTGGTCAGATTGGTATAGTTCGGCTCGTCCCACTCGCCCTGGGCGGCCTGCACGACGGAAAAGGGTTTGAACCACAACAGTCTGTTATCGGCCAGATCGATCAGCATGCCCTGTCCGAATACCTGCGCCATGGGTACGCTGGTCGGCACGATACTGTAATAACTGCGGGTGGCTCCGGTCCCTGTCACGTTGACCAGCAGCAGGCGATCGACACCGTAGGTGGCCTTGATCGATGTCAGGTCGCGGACGGTGTAGCCTTCACGGAAACTCGTCTCCTTGAACTTGTTCAAATCCACCGGCTCGTTGATGCGCTTGGCCTTGTAACCCTTGGCTTGCAACTTGGCGACAATGGCATCCGGCAATGTGTTGAGATCGCGCACTTGCCATTTTTCGACATTATCGCTGAGCTTGCTGTTGACGCCTTTGTTGATGGCCAGGTCCAGCAGACCCTGGTTGCCGGTCAGCGCCAGGACGGGTTCCGGCACCACGTTGATAGCCACACCAACTGTGGTCTCCTTGGCATCCCAGAATTGATGGTCCAGCGGTACCGGAGGCTGGACATGAGCGCAGCCGGTGAGTGTCAGGCAAGCAACAACGGTCAGTGCTGCCAGGGTGCGAAGCGTATGAAAAGACATGTATCAAGTCCCTATGATTAAAAACGATGCTGCTTGTGTCGGCAGCGACGGCAATAACAATAGTGGCACATTGATATTTATTTTTTCAATCTTTGATCTTCCATACGCTTCTTCGCTTGCTGCTCCCTAGATCATCGGCGAACTGCTCACCACCCGCAGCGCCAGCCCCTCGAACGCATCCAGGGTAATGGTGAATTCACCTTCTGGCGTGAGATCCCCTTCGACCCGCTCGTTGATGATGTCCACCACCGGCCCCGGTGCGATGCCGGGCAGGTGCAGGGTTTCGGTGATCGGCGTCGAACCGAAGTTCAGCGCGGTGATCTGCGTGCCTTTGCCGGCTGGCAACTCGTGGACCATGATCAGCAGTCCAGGATGCTCGACGTCCGGGATGAGTATCTGGCGACTCGCCGCGATGTCGTAGGCGCGGCGCGCGGCGAGGATCCTGCGCAGTTGCGAGGCGAACGAATCCGGGTCCTTCAACTGGCTCGGCAGGCTGCCATACAAGGTCTTTGGACGCGGCATCTGCCCGGCTGACAGCGGCGCTTCCGGGTTGAGGTCTACGAGATCGTAGGCACCGCGATGAATCCAGCGCGTGTCGCCGTCGCGCATCAGGTGCTCGACCTGTTCCGCCGGCAACGGCAACGCTCCCACCAGATCCCAGCCAGACAAGGCGAACACGCCCGGTTGCATGGCGTTGAACATCACCAGTAACAGATGCACCTGGCGAATCTGCTGGATATCGGCCGCTGTGATCGCGTCGAGGTCGCGAATGCCCAGGGCGGCGGTGATGATGCTCGCCGTGGTGCAAGACACGCCGTTGGTGACGAATTTCAGGTTGTAAGGCGCATGCTCGCCGGACAAGCGTTCATACATCTGCTCGCGGATGTGCTCGCGCAGGATGCTGCCGGGAAACGTCTGGCCTTGATACAGGTAGGTGTCATGGGCATGCAGCGTCCAGAAATGCACCAGCTCCAGGGTCAGTTCATCGTGATTCTGCAAGGCGTGGATCAGCGAGCCCGGGTCGATGCCGAAGGTGTGCATCTGGCGCAGCATCAAGCGCAGGAACTCGGTGTCGCCCATCAGCAGGGCGTGCTGGTAGGCCGGTCGGGTGATGAAGTCGTAAGACAGGTCCGCCCCGCCGTGGGACATGGCGGCAATGTCGTCGAGGGTCAGGTTCAATTCCTGGAAGCTGAAACCGCCGGCCTTGCGAATCGCCCCGCCGAGCAACTGGTTGCCGGTGATCGACAGCGGATGGCTTTCGGACCAGGCGGTGCCATCGAGTTTGCGCTCCACGCCGAGAAATCCGTTGGCGTCCAGCCGGAGGATTTTCGCCCCCATGACATCGATGGCGTGCAGCGCATCGCCAATGATCATTTGCTGCGCGGCAAAGGTCGGGTCCAGCCAGTTCAGTGACGGCTGCCCTTCCTTGAAATAGTGCAGATAAACCCAACGCCGTGGCTTGCCGTCGACGCCCATGATGATCGGCGTCGCGCTCCAGTCGGTTTCCTTGACGCCAGGCTCGAAGAAGATCACCCGCTGCAACTGGCCAACGATGTAGTGCTTGTCACGCAGGGCATCCACTTGCTGCGCGGTGAGGTTCTGGGCATCACGCCCCTCCCCGACCTCGGGCAGCAACGGCCAGTCTTCCTCGCGGATCTCCACCATGTGGTAGAGCCCCGGATAGTCTTCGTAGGCCATCTCCGCCAGACGAAAATCGGCGCCCTTGCCGGTGTGGGACGGGATGACGTCGTCGATGACCACCGCGTTGTGCGCAGCGGCCATGCGGGTCAGTGCCTGGAGTTGAGCGTCGGTGCCCAGCTCAGGGTCGATGTCGAAGCTGATGCGGTCGAAATTGCCATCGATGGTTGGCGTGTAGTCAGTGCCGCGCAGGCCGCCGGATCTTTTCAGCGGACCATTGTGGATGCCCTGGATGCCGATTTTCGACAAGGCGTGCCACAAGGTTTCGTCGCCCAGCGCCTCGAGCACCGTGCCATTTTCCCGGGTGACGATGGAGGCTGGGTATGCGGTAAACCACACTGAGGAAAGCGCTGAAGCATCACGGGGCCGGATGTGCGCATAGGGCTGCTGCCACAAGCGTCCTTGCCCCGAATAGAGCTTGGCCCGTTGTCGCGCCGCGTGGAGCATCGATTGTTCGACCAGCCAGTCGACATGATTTTTCTCAGCCATCGTCATAAAAATCCCTGTCGTGAAGAAAAAACCGGACCGGCTGCCGACATCGGCGGCGCCGCTCATTAGTCATATGAGGCTCTGGCCCAGTATTCGTTGCATTGAGGCCCGAAGTGGTGGGTATTCGACGGGTGAACCCGAACCAAGGTGGGAGCGAGCCTGTTCGCGAACGCGCCAGCCCAGACGCCTCAAAATCCCGTGGCAAGGGAGCTTGCTCCCGCTCGGCTGCGCAGCAGTCGCAAAACCGTTGGATGCGGTCTGTCTGAAAGACTGCCGGGGCCCGCTGCGCAGGCCAGCGGGAGCAAGCTCCCTCGCCACGGGGGACCTGCTCTGGCATGGCGGCTCGTGTTCAGGCTGATGTCCCGCCGCAAATCGGACTGACCCACCCCTGTGGGAGCGAGCCCGCTCGCGAAGGCGCCAGCCCAGACGCCTCAAAATCCCGTGGCGAGGGAGCTTGCTCCCGCTCGGCTGCGCAGCAGTCGCAAAACCGGTGGATGCGGTCTGCCTGAAAGACTGCCGGGGCCCGCTTCGCAGGCCAGCGGGAGCAAGCTCCCTCGCCACGGGGATTTACTCTGGCATGGTGGTTCGTGTTCAGGCTGATGTCCCGCCGCAAGATCGGACTGATCCAACCCTGTGGGAGCGAGCCTGCTCGCGAAGGCGTCAGCCCAGACGCCTCAAAATCCCGTGGCGAGGGAGCTTGCTCCCGCTCGGCTGCGCAGCAGTCGCAAAACCGTTGGATGCGGTCTGTCTGAAAGACTGCCGGGGCCCGCTGCGCAGGCCAGCGGGAGCAAGCTCCCTCGCCACGGGGGACCTGCTCTGGCATGGCGGCTCGTGTTCAGGCTGATGTCCCGCCGCAAATCGGACTGACCCACCCCTGTGGGAGCGAGCCCGCTCGCGAAGGCGCCAGCCCAGACGCCTCAAAATCCCGTGGCGAGGGAGCTTGCTCCCGCTCGGCTGCGCAGCAGTCGCAAAACCGGTGGATGCGGTCTGCCTGAAAGACTGCCGGGGCCCGCTTCGCAGGCCAGCGGGAGCAAGCTCCCTCGCCACGGGGGACCTGCTCTGGCATGGCGGCTCGTGTTCAGGCTGATGTCCCGCCGCAAATCGGACTGACCCACCCCTGTGGGAGCGAGCCCGCTCGCGAAGGCGTCAGCCCAGACGCCTCAAAATCCCGTGGCGAGGGAGCTTGCTCCCGCTCGGCTGCGCAGCAGTCGCAAAATCGGTGGATGCAGTCTGCCTGAAGGACTGCCGGGGCCCGCTTCGCAGGCCAGCGGGAGCAAGCTCCCTCGCCACGGGGGGCTGCTCCGGCATGTGGTTCGTGTTCAGGCTGATGTCCCGCCGCAAATCGGACTGACCCACCCCTGTGGGAGCGAGCTTGAACTGGTCAAGTAATTCTGGACACCAGTTAAGGTTTCACGCCGCCAGTTTCTCCATAGCTACCGGCGACCGGTAGCCGTTGTAGCTATGGAGCCTGACGTTGTTGTAACGCATCACATAACGCTGCACATCCACCCGGGCTTCATGCTCCGAGTTATAGCCGTCTTCCGGCACCCATTCTGATTTCAGACTTCCAAAGAAACGCTCCATCGGGGCGTTGTCCCAGCATTCACCTTTGCGGCTCATGCTTTGCAGGAGTCCATGCTTGCGCATCTCATTCCTGAATTTGTGGCTGGTGTATTGGCAACCTTGATCAGAATGAAACAGCACCTCTTTTGGGCGGCCTCGCAATTGCACCGCCATTCGCAACGCTTCGCAGGTCAGCGTGGCATCGGAAATCATTGAAAATGACCACCCTACGATCCGGCGAGCAAACAAATCCAGCACCGCTGCGAAATACATCCAGCGCTTGCCAACCTTGATGTACGTCACATCGCCACACCACACCTGATTGATCGCCGTGACATCAAACTTGCGCTTGAGCACATGCGGCGCCACCAGGGCCTCCACACCAGAAGATTTGTACTTGTGCCGACGCCGCTGATGACTGACGACACCGGCTTCGCGCATCAAGCTGCGAGCCATATGCCGCCCGACGCGATGTCCCTTTGCTTGCAGCTCCTTGGAAAGGGTGCGAGATCCAGCGGACGCTCTGGACTCCTTGTGATGCTCGACCAGCACGGCTTTCAGTTTCTCCCGTTCAGGCTTCACCTTGCCTTGGCGCTGACGCCAGGCGTAAAAGCTGCTGCGGTTGACTCCAAACGCCCGACAGCAATTGTTAACGCCGTACTGCTCGTCCAGCTCGTTGATCAACGAGAATGATCTTTGGAGTCCAAAAGCAGGAGAGCACTGGCCTTTTTTAGGATTTCAATGTCCAGGTCTTTTTGCCTGAGCAAGGCTTTGAGCTGCTGGATCTCTCGCTGATCGGCGGTAATCGCCCTGGCCCCCTCCGGGGTCGAACCCAAGCGCTCTTTGCGAACCTGATCGACCCAACGGCGCAAGGCAGTAGGGCCAATATCCAGGCTGGCACAGACATCGGGAACTGATTGGCCTTCATCCAGCACCATGCTGGCAGCTTTGAGCTTGAACTCACTGGAATAAGATTTACGCATATCCAAACACCTCGATTTGGGCACCATCATAGCGCCCGATTGAAGTGTCCAAAATCATTAGGCCAGTTCATTTGCTCTGGCGTGGCGGCTCGTGTTCAGGCCGATGTCCCGCCGCAAATCGGACTGACCCACCCCTGTGGGAGCGAGCCCGCTCGCGAAGGTGTCAGCCCAGACGCCTCAAAATCCCGTGGCGAGGGAGCTTGCTCCCTCGCCACGGGGACCTGCTCTGGCGTGGCGGCTCGTGTTCACAGCCGGCGTTACCGCCTTCGCCAGCAGGCTCGCTCCCATAGACTCAGTCGTCGTTGAACGGCGCCGCCACGTCTCTTTCGCCTGGCACACCGGGGTTCTGCAGGATGGAGCAATTGGAAGCGTGATTCTGTCCATCGAACCGGGCCTCGACAAAGGCGAACACGTCGTCCAGCGAACCATGCAACACCCCGTCATGCCCCAGGCCTTCATACGTCCGCCACGTCACCGTATTGCCAGCGGCACACAACGCCGCCGCGACCGCGCATTGCCGCTCTGGCCTAATGGTATGGTCCGCCTGGCCCGTGGCAATGAACAACGGGAAGGCTATCGACGCCTGGGGCATATCGGTCGTTGGAATGCGCGCAGCGTTCAACGCCTCTGGGGTGATCGTGAACAGCTCGGCAAACGAACCAATCTGCAACGCCTTGGACTTTTGCCCAATATCACGGGTACAGCCTTGCCGGGCGACGCTCAGCAGTTCGAGCCCCTTGGCCGTCAGGATGCCTTCGATCGGTGGCCCGTCCTCACGCAACGCGCCTGACGCCAGTGCCAGGAACACCGTATTGGACTGGCGCGGCGGCAGCTTGATGGGGCCTTCGGGAAATGTGCTGTTCGGTGCCGTGAGCACCGCGCCCAGAATGGGCAGTTCCGGTGCATAGGTGCCAGCAAGGATCGCCGCGCCCAGTGCCGCCCCACCGCCCTGGGATTGTCCGGCCAGGGCCACGCGATTGGCGATCAGGCCTGGCTTGAAGGCTTGGGCAGCGCGAATCGAGTCCAGGACCGAGCGTCCCTCGGCCTGCCAGAACGTATAGGGATGAGGTCCTGGCCCTCCCAGGCCTTGATAATCGCTGGCCACCACGGCGAAGCCGCGCGCGAGCCAGCGATTGATATGCGCCGCGTCACGTTCACGCAAACCCGCCCAGGAAGGCGCACAGGCATCGGCGATGCCCAGCGTGCCGTGAGCCCAGGCCAGCAGCGGCCAGCCTCCGGCCGGAGGGTTTCCAACCGGCAGATACAACGCCCCGCTGACCGGAACGAGGCCGGACCGCCAGCGCTGATCGATGGAGCTGTAGAGCAGACGCAAGGCCCGCGCGGCGGCAGGCAGTTGAGCCTGAACCGCCATGGCCTCGCTGCGCAGCAGCACGCCAGGCTGCGCAGGCATCGCGTCCGGCCAGCGATAAAACGGCGACAGCTGCATGTCTCCTGCAGCGGGACCGACAGGAAGCGTGCCGGCCGCCATGGCGCTGGCTGCCACGACGATGACCGCCCCCACGCAAATTCCTCTGAAGGCTTGGCGAATACTCATGGAAAGTTTCCCCGACCGGAAAATGCCTTGCGCAAGGCGTTGCCCTGCGCAGCGATGACGTTGCGCGCGATAGCAGCCACCTCATTGAAGCGAATGAACCCGTGAGGCATGTTCGCGAGTACTTGCAGATGTGTTGCCACACCCGCGCTTTGCAATCGACTCGCCAGCTCACGGTTTTCGTCCACCAGCGGATCCAGTTCACCGACCACCAATCGCACCGGCGGCAGGCCCGCCAAATCGGCAATGATCGGCTGCACCCGCCAGTCATCCTCGTCATTGGCCAGGTAACTGGCCCAGTAAGCGCCCATGGTCTCGACCGACAGATTCTGGCCGCCGTAGCCGCCCAGTCGCTGCCAGGAATCGGAGGTCAGGTCCCGCGAGTAGCTGCCGTAGAACAGCAATAACTGCCGCAACGCATCGATTCCCGCGTCGCGTAGTGCAATGGCGACGCCCAAGGCGAGATTGGCGCCTGCCGAATCGCCGCCCAGGGCATAGCCGCGTACCGGGCAGTCGGTGATAGCGCCGAGCTTGATGACCCGGCTGACGATCGCCGCCACCTCGTTGAACGCCACCGGAAAGCGATGTTCCGGCGCCAGCGCATAGTCGATGGAGAGCACCGCCAGGCCACTGTCGCGCACCAACTGGCGCAAAGGTGCGTCCCAGCCGGCGAGCGAACCGTGGCGGAATCCGCCGCCATGGCAGTAGAACATCAAGCAAGGCGTCTCATCGCCCTCCGGCCAATAGAGTTTGCAGGGCACCGTTCGCCCATCAACGGCAAAGCCCAGGGTGCGCTCGTAGGACAGCGGCACACTGCGTTGCGCCGCCCAGGCATTGATCCGTTCCAGATGCGCTCGGACGCTGTGCACGTCCCCATGAACGACGGGCAGCAATCCCTGCTCCCGGAGCGCGCCGACCACGGCCGCCAGGTCGGGATGCACCGGCGGATTTTCGTCGCGACTCATGGCCGGTTATCCACGCGGCTCTCGCAGCCGACAGTTCGACGTCCGTCCGCGATGACGCAATGGCTGGGCGGGCTGCGTCCTTCCAGGACGGCCACCGCGCATTGCGCGGCGATCAGATTGGTGCGATTGAGCCCTTCCACCGTGGACGCGCCGACATGGGGCGTTACGATCACGTTCGGTAGCTGAATCAGTTGTTCGGTCACCGGCAAGAGCGAGGGGTCCGACTCGCTTTCAAAGACGTCGAGCCCTGCCCCTGCGATTCGCTTTTCGCGCAGGGCCCGCAGCAGATCGGCATCGCGCACCAACCCGCCCCGCGCGGTGTTGATAAGCACCGCGGAACGCTTCATCAGGTTCAGTGCGCGCTCATCGATCAGTCCTTGGGTTTGCGCATTGAGCGGCGCGTGAAGGGTAATGAAGTCGCTTTGCCTGAGCAGCGTATCCAGATCAACAAAATCACCGTCGGCCCCGGCGCCGCCTGGATGAGGCGTATAGATCAGCGGCCTGACTTCAAACCCGGACAAGCGCTGCAGGACGCCCCGGCCAATCCGGCCCAATCCGACGATGCCAACCGTCTTGCGGTACAGATCACCGCCCAGGGGGATCGACCAGTCATTGGCCGCCAAGCCCATTTGGCAGCGCTTGAGTTGACGGCAAACGGCGAGCATCAGCGCAACGGCGTGGTCGGCGACGCTGGCATCGTTGCCGCCAGTAGCAATGGTCGCCACCTTCCCTGCCGCTGCCACCGCTGCCGTATCGACCCGCTCATAACCGACGCCGCGACGGGCGATGACTTGCAGGCGCGGCAGTGCACCCAGCAGGCTGGACGTGACATTCGCGTGCCCGACGATCCAACCGTCGGCGTCTGCCAGCAGGTCGATCATCTGCCGTTCACTCAGGTCACCATCGGCTTGGCCGGGAGCCAGCTCTGCGACAACCACCTCACAACCATGGCTGTGTAGAAAGTCGCTGGCCATGGCGTCGAAAAACCGCTGTGTAACCACTATTTTATGGCGATGTTCAAACATCACGGACCTCTTGATAGAAACGTCCAGCGTTCAAAATGCGTAATCCAGATACACCCTGGCCTCCGAGCCGCTGACTACGTTGTCGGGTTGTGCGGATATCAAGGCGACAAAATCCTGGTCAATGCGGTAATCGATATAAATCAAGCCGACTGAGAGCCCGGCGTATTCCTTTTCATCAAAGCGATAATAAAGACGGTATTCATTCTGCCGCTCGGTCACATCGGTGCGGCGGCCGCTGAATGGGTCGGTGGCGTCAAACTGACCTTGCTTATAAATAGTCATGACTTTGAAACCGTCCAGCGAAGCCCCCAATAAAGAATGTCCGCTCAAGTCATATTCGGCGCCGATTTGCCAGGTTCGCTCGCCATCGTTATTGAAATCGTTGCCGGAGCGTGTCCAGGCATCCATCCTGCCGTCGACATTGTCCGCATGATCAAAGTAGGCATAACCGAGTTGCCCATTGCTCAACTCGGCTTTGGTCTCGGAAAACGAAACACCCAGGCGAAGTTTATCGAGCAACAAACCAACGTTGATATTCAACCAGCTCGCCTCATCGTCATAAGCGGCCTGGCCGGCCTGCCAATCACGCTCCCAGATACGTCCGGCCTTTTCGAACTCATAATATTGAGTGTCCAGTACGATCCCGGCTTTATCGCTGAGAGGCGCTTTCAACGTGAGTCCGTATCGAGTGTTTTCATTGAAGTCCCGCGATACGCCATGGTCGTAGCCAAGTTCGATGGCCTTCAGGTCGTATTTGACGCCGTAGGTGTACAGGTCTTTTATTTCCTCGCCCGACTGACTCAACAAATGCTCGAACTCTTCTCTGTCCCGAGGCGACGTACGGTTGATATAGGCCGTTTCGAACCCCAGCGTGCCGGGAAGCGGACCAATGCCCATCTCGGTGAAATTCAAATGAGCCCGACCTCCCTGGTAGGACCCAGGGACAATCCGCGTGTCGAGCGTGACCAACGTTCCCGCATCGAACCGACCCCGCCCCATCTGGGAATCGACGTTCCAGCCATCGCCCTCATAACGCAGCTTGAAATAACTCTGCCCCACTTTCGCAAAACCGCCATTCGTCCCATCGGTATCGTCGAACAAGTCCCGGCCGTTATCTTTGGAGTCGATCATTGCCACGCCATACAGCGAGGCGTCAAACCCTACGACGCCGGCCCAATAACTTGAGTTGTAATCCAGAATGGCGCCGATTCCGGTACCGCCCAGTTTGTTGCCGTCCGGAAAACCGCCAAAACGGTCTTCGATCAAATCGTTGGATATTCGAGTATTGATATAAACCGAGCGCAGATAAGCATTCAACTTTCCTTCATGCTGGAACCGGTCCGGATAACTGATCGTTGCTGAAAGAGCCAATTCAGACACAAACATTGTCGACAGCAAAGTCATAGCGACGGCGTTAATCGATTTCATCGACCACCTCATCTATTATTTTTATTTTGACGTGAGCAGACGCAACTCGGCGTCCTTCAAACTTCGGCGCTACGCGTTAATGAATCAGATAATCGCCCGGGTAATGACCGCGGTTACAATCAAGACAAGGCTGCTGCCGATCGCCCAGAGCAGGCAATAGCGTTGCATGTCGCCCATGTCACGCTTGATGATTCCGCTGATCAGATAAACCGCCGCCACCAAAGGGCTTAATGCGTGAACCGGTTGGCCCAGCACCGAGGCCCGCGCTATGTGCATCGGGTCAATACCGTATTCGACGCCCGCCGCGCCCAGTACCGGCAAGATGCCAAAGAAAAACGCGTCATTGGATAACAGGAAGTTGAGTGGCAAGGCGACGAGCGCGGTAATGATGCTGAAATATTGGCCATGGTCGTCGGGAATCAATTGCACAATCTTTTCGGACATCCCATCAACCATGCCGGTACCTGACAAGATCCCGGTAAACGCACCTGATGCAAATATCAGGGCGATGACCATCAGGACACTTTCGGAGTGCGCCGCGACTCTGGCCTTCTGTTCCGCCAGCCGTGGATAGTTGATCAGCAGCGCCAGGGAAAGCCCCACCATCATCAACATCGGCAAAGGCGCCAGCCCTGTCGCCATCGCATACATGAGCCCAGCGGTGAGCAGGAGGTTGACCCAGAAGAGCTTCGGCCGATGCGTCTCGGAATGCGTGGTGGGCAAGACGACATCTTCCGGCGCGGCGTCCTTGGCAGCGGCCGTCCAGCCCAAGCGACGGCGCTCTCTGCGACCGATCCAGAACGCCACGACAAACGCATAGGCAAGGCCCGCGAACATGGCCGGCACCAACCCCAGGAACAACTCGGCCACATCCAGGTGGAGCGCACTGGCGGCGCGGGCCACCGGCCCTCCCCAGGGAATCAGGTTGACCACGGTATTGGTCAACAACAGCATCAACGCCAGAATCAGCGGGTTCATGCCGAGGCGAAGGTAAAGCGGCAGGAACGCAGTGGTTACAATCAAGACCGTCGTTGCGCCATCGCCATCGAAAGAAATGACCGTGGCCAGCAGCGCAGTGCCCAGAACCACGCGCAGAGGATCGTTGCCCACGTAACGCAGGATCTTTCGTACAGCGGGTTCAAAGAGCCCCCCGTCAAACATGATTGCGAAATAGAGGATTGCAAACATCAACATCAGAGCGGTGGGCGCTACTTGCTTGACGCCGTTCATCACCATCGCGCCCAGTTCCGGTCCTGCCCCACTGGCCAGGCCAAACGCGACCGGGACAAGAATGAGTGCCGTCACAGCGGAAAGTCGCTTGCTTATGATTAACGCCATAAACGTGACGACCATTGCGAAACCTAACCAAGCCATGCGTTTCACCTTTTCGTTTTTATTGTTATCGATCGAAAATCAATGTGAACAACTCTTGCGCAGCCGAAATCTACATAGGGGCTGAAACGCTGTAAATCTTGATTTTTTCCGTCAACATCCCTGCTGGATAAGACTCGTCGGACGCAGCCTGCGTAGAAAAAACAAAGTTGAAACCCTGCGCCGATACACATTGACTACAGGTCGGTAAATCCAATAAACATGTATACCTCTCTATCAATCCGGTTGGACCCGTCATGCCAGAACAAGAAGGCCTTTACCTCTCGGCAGAAGAGGCGGCAGCCATACTCCGGGTCAGCCTGCCGACGCTGTACGCCTATGTCAGCCGCAAAAATATCCGCTCCATCAAGATTGCCGGCTCGCCCAAGCGGCGTTACTGGGCAGAGGACATCCAACGACTGGTGAAAGTACCGGCGCAAGACAAGCCCGTTGCCAAGCGTACGACGCCGGCGGACAGCGCGATTACGCTGATAACGGACGATGGCCTGTTTTATCGCGGCCACAATGTCGTCGAGCTGGCTGATCGTTCAACCGTCGAAGAAGTCGCCGAGTTGATCTGGCAGGTGCCTTCGGCGTTCGGCACATCGCTGCCTCGGACACCGAAGGACACTGCCAGGCTGTTGAAGATCTATGAACACACGTCCGCCCAGGAAAAAGCCATCGCGCTGTTCCCTCTGGTGCAGCGCGAAAATCCCAAGGCCTTCGACCTTTCCCCTGACAGTTACGCCCGTACCGGCGCCGATGTCGTGCGCTGGTTTGCCGCGTTGGTCGTGGGGGCGACCGAACCGAGCAACCAGCCCTTGCATGAATTCATCACCCAGGCCTGCGGCGCCCCGCCAGCGCATGCCGATCTGATCCGGCGCCTGCTGATTCTCAGCATCGATCATGAATTGGACCACACCACTCACAGCGTCCGCGTTGCCGCCACCACCGGCGCAACCCCCTACTATGCGGTCATCGCCGCGCTCGCCGCCGCGCGAGGCCACAAGATCGCCTATGGACGAAATGAAGCCGCCAGCAGGATGATCGAGGAAATCTGTACGGCCGCAGACCCTACCCGACCGATCCTGCAGCGCTACAGCCAGGACGGACACATCGTCGGGTTCGGCCCCAATGTGCATTCGATCAACGACCCGCGAGCCAGCAATCTCATGGCCGCGTTGACCGCAGTATTTGATGGCGACACTGAATTCATCAGGTTGCAGAAAGCCTTTTCAGTGGCCTCGGAACTCGTTGCATACCCGCCTGAATTCATTCTCCTGGTGAGTTTCATCGGCAGGAAAATGGGACTGCGCGGACAGGAAATTTCATTGGCCGGCGTCGGTCGCTCGATCGGATGGATCGCCCATGCCAGCGAGCAATACAACCAGCACCACGAGGGCAGGCCTCGCGCTCGTTATACCGGGACGTTGCCAACGGCGACCGACATTGGGCGCCGTTGAAGTCCGCTCCGGGCGCGCCTGCGGGCGAAAGATATTCCCTGCCTGTGAGGCCTCTTCGCGAGCAAGCTCGCTCCCACCTTAGATCTGCGCCACCCAGAACATTCAGGCACGACACATGACCTGCGGGAGCGAGCTTGCTCGCGATGGCGGCGTTTCAGGCGATGAGGATGTTGGATGGACTGGCCTCTTCGCGAGCAAGCTCGCTCCCATAATAGGTCTGCGCCATCCAGAACATCCATGCACGACACATCACCCTGTGGGAGCGAGCCTGCTCGCGAAGCTTCTCAAAGGCGCAGTGCAGCCGGTTTCTGGTCCGCAATGGGGGCGACAGCCATCGCCGCGAACAACGAATTGAACTGCGTCTGCCGCTCAAGCCCGGCGACGAACCCAAGCACCAGGTCCTGTGCCGACGCGTCGATATGCGGCATCGCCATGCGCCGGAATTTCCGCTCGAAATCCCCATCGGTCATCGGCGTTTCGACTGACCCGGGGCCGGTGATCATTTCGCTCACCACCTGCTCGCCGCAGACCAGCGTCACACTGACACGATTGGCAAGGTGCCTTGGAAACAGCGCCGTCAACGCCGGATCCTCCGTGACGCTGACCTTGTCCATCAAGGCAATCGCCGCAGGGTCGGCGATTTTTTCCGCGGAATACGAAGCGATGGTGATATCCCCGTCGAGCAATGCCCGAGCGACGTTATAGGGCAGGCTGTGGTCCGCCGTTTCGCGGGTTTTCGGCAACCATTTCTCCGCGGTGTCCGCGAGGACACGACGGTTGAATTCGGACGTTTCGATGGTAATGGCAACGATGTCATTCACGTTGTCGATGCGCTTGCGGATATCCAGCGCGGCCCAGACGGCGGTGTGCAGCTCGCCGTTGGTGGGGAATGTCTTGGTCAGCGAGCGTCGTATCGCATAGTCGCCATTGTCGGGCGTAGCAAAACGATCAGTGTCCAGCTCGAACGGCCCTGAAACCAGCTTGAAGAACCCCATCTCGCCTTCGAAGACCGGCGACGGCCCGGTCATGCCATGGCGCGCCAGCTGGGCCGCAAAAACCGCGTTGCGCGCGGCATTGGCGGCCGAACAACCCTTCCAGTCGGACAAGGTTCCACTGCGCACCTGGCGCATTGCCAAGTGCCCGGTCAAGGCGATGTTGATGGCTTGCTCGGTCTGCGCGACGTCCAGCTTCATCAGGTTGGAAGCCGCCGCTGCCATCGCGACGTTGATGTAATTGACGTGGTCCCAGCCACGCCTGTTCAAGCTTGCCGCATCCTGCAAGCGCATCTGGATCTCATAGGCCAGGACGATGGCCGAAATCAGTTCGGCGCCGGTGGCGCTCTCGGCTTGCGCCACGGCGAGGCAGGCCGGGATGTTGTCACTCGGATGGCCCGGCTCCAAGCCCATGTATCCATCGTTGTAATCGAGGAAACGAACCATCAGGCCGTTGGCGAAGGCAGCAATTTCCGCTGTCGTTTGCAGGTTCGAGCCGAATATGCCGGCGGTAGTCGCGGGGTTGGCAGCCGCATAACCCAGCGCAGCCTTTACCGGGGCCGCCCCGTAGGCGCCCAGCACGCAGGCCAGGCTGTCGATGAAGCGCTGGCGCACCAGGTGGATTATTTCGTCGGGCAGGCGCTGTTTCCTGAATGCGTGGGCATAGCGTGCCAGCCGCATCGCAACGGTGGAATCCGTCATGTTTACCTCGGGTAAATGGGTGGTCAGTCCTCGTCCATGAGGCGAACAGAGCAAGGCGCGAACGGGCCTCAGTCGATGGTCACATCAAGCAGCCGGACGTATTGCTGGCCGGCATGCATGTCGCGCTCGACCATTCCGCCCTGGGGCGTTGGGCGGGGAAAGGAAATCTTGACCATTTCCAGGTCCGCCACCGGGATGTGCTTGACCCGCTCGGGATCAGTGCCGTACAGCTTCGCGAATTGCGCCGGGGAAAGTGCCGCGCAATCGGAATAACGCTCGAAATTCTCCCGCCCGTTGAAAAAGATATCGAAGGTGATCCAGAACGGCCCCGCTTGCTTGGACCGGACATGCCGACATACATCACGCAACTTGGTCATTGTGCAAGCTCCTTCCTGGCCACCGAGATGTCCGATAAATCAATCCACTCCAGACGAACCAACTCCATGGGATCCTCAAGTTCCACCACGTGATTCAACTTGAACTCGAAAATCTGCCCACGCGGTATGTCAGCCGGGGTAAAGGCGAATCCATACGACGGCAGTTCCTTGCCCATGACACTCGGGTAATGGAAGAAATATGGATTACACGCGTGGGCAATGGTATTGGCCATTTCCTGGGTTGCGGCAGTTGCCACAAACAACATGCCTAGTTCCGGCGGCGGTAATGTTCCCGGAGGCGGCGTTACACCGGTGACGCCGTTCCACCCATACATGCGCAGGGAAATATGAAACTCGCCCAGTTCCTCGGCGGGGATGGATTGGCGGGTTCTTGTATAAAGCGCTTCAAGTAACCGATCATGGAAACCGTCGATATCCTTGAGTACATCGGGGTCTTGAATGCCCACCAGCATGATCGTTTGATATAAACCGGCCGCGGCGCCTTCCAACTTCATGGTGTAGGGCATTTCCTCCCAGCGCGAACCTTCGACCCGGACAGCACGGCCATTGAGATCGGTGTAACGTGCCTCGGCTACATTCAAGATGCCGCCGGGCTCGACCAACCGGAACGGGTCGCTGTTTTCGTAGAGCATGTGGGCCGAAACGCTATGGGGCGTGCACCGGTTGTCCTGGCTCAACGGCTCGACTTCGAAGCCGTTCGCATCGATACTCAGCAGGATTCCCGAGCCTAGCGTGGGATTGACGGCACACTGCACGCCGCATTCGCCGGTCTTGCCAGCGTGCCACGAAGGCCCCCAAGGCGCGCCTTTCCAGATTGGATAACAGGCAATGACCGCGGTATCGGTGGAGCGGCCGGCCAATATGATATCGGCACCGGCCTCCAGCGCAGCGAGAAAGGGCTCCACCCCCAGCGCGGCGACAATATGTTCGCAAGCGTCCACCGTTGCGTCGTCCAACGCAGTATGTGGCGACAAGGGTTTTATACGCCCCTCGGCGTTCAAGTTCTTTATCGTGTCCTTGCCCTGCTCGCAATAAATGAGCGCAATCTTTGGCGCCACGCCCAACTCTTCGGCTATTTCCAAGGCGATATCACGCGTCCAGTTCAAATTAAGATCGCCTCCGGCCTGACCGGCGGTACCGACAATGATCGGCACCCCGGATTGCGCCTGGGCTTTCATCAATATCATCAAGTCACGCTTGACCGCGCCTCGGTTGTTCTTCGATTTACCCAGTGCAAGATAAGCCGCGCCACTGTCGGTTGAACCGGCATCGGTAGCGATAACTTGTGCACCGGCGGCCAATCCATAGGCTATTTCCTCTTCCCGAACGCCCGCTCCCAAAGAACCGCAGGGAACAATGACTTTTATACAATCTTCAAATACCGTTCGCATAAATCCCTCTTCTTTTTTACTTCTTCTTTGAGGCGATGATAAGGCTTGCAACGGTGTTGACAAGTGGACAGATTTTGTCCATATAACTACGCCAACGCTAACTTCGCCGCTTTGAAAAACTCGCAGCGAGTTGAGCGATATCAAAACTGTTTTCGACGTGGATTCAGTAGGCAAAAGGACTTCATTGATGGAGCAACACATGCGCCAGACCGGACCGGATGAACCGCCGCAGAACGCTCCCCAGCGCATCAGCGCCGAGTCGATGGCGCGTTTCATGCCGGGCACGCCGCAAGTCGTGCCGACGCGTGCGCAGGTCCAGGAAATGGTGGTGCAGCTGTTCAGCCACCCTACGGTAGTCGAGCCGATCCTGGTGCCCGCGGTGGTCGAGCCTCTGCTCGTCCTGGTGCTGACCGGGGGCGCCCGGATCGAGGAACGTTCGCTGGGCGGCGAATGGGAAGCCGTCGATGTTCAGGCCGGTGATTTCTACCTCACCAGCACGAACGAGCCTTACGAGATGCGCTGGCAAACGCAAGGTTGCGACACCTTTGAAGTCATGCACCTGTATCTCGGTTTGCCGTTGATCGAGCGCGCCGCGCGCGACGTGCTCGGGGAACGGGCCGGTCCTGTCACCTTTCGCGATATCTCCGGAGCCCGGGACCTGCGGGTGGGCTTCATGCTGGATCAGTTGCGCAACGAGCTGGTCGACGAACGCCAGCCCAGCCCACTGTTTGCACAGAGCCTGGCCCAGGCACTGGCGGTGCACCTGGTGCGTACCTACCTCGCGCCCCACAGCGGAGCCTCGCGCAGCAACGCGCTGCAGGCGTACAAATTGCGTCGGGTCCTCGATACGATGAAGCAGCGCCTCGCCGATGACTTCAGCCTCGCCCACCTGGCCCAGGTCGCGGAACTGAGCGAGTATCACTTCAGCCGAATGTTCAAGCGCGCCACAGGCCTGTCGCCTTCGCAGTATTTCATACGCCTGCGCATGAACCGGGCCCGGCAACTGCTGCTCGAAACGGACCGCAGCGTCATCGACATCGGACTTGAAGTGGGTTACTCAAGCCCGAGCCATTTCTCCCAGGTCTTTCGCCGGGAGATAGGCGTGACGCCCAGCGATTATCGCCAGGCGTGAGGCCTGTTTCAGCCATTGGCCAGCGCCCTGCTCACTCGTTGATGTAGCGTTCACAGCGCGCGGACAGGAAGGCCCTGAGCACCTGGACCGCCGGCGTCAGCGAAGTTCGATGGGCACACACCAGTTGCAGCGGCGCTGGCTGGCCATACTCCGCTGGAAAGATCTCCACCAGCCGACCGCTGCGAAGATCGTCCAGCACATCGAGCTTCGACTTGTAGACAATCCCCTGGCCCGCCACCGCCCAACGCCTGGCAATATCGGCATCATCGCTGATGCGATCGCCAGCGACCTGAACCGTTTCCAGCCCATTGGCTGTCTGGAAAATCCAGCGCTCGTAGGTTTGCTCACCCATTACGTAACGCAGGCAGTTGTGCCCGCTCAACTCGCCCGGCGTCTTTGGCAGGCCGTGCCGCGCGATGTAGTCGGGTGAGGCACACACAGTCCTTCGATTGGATGGGGCCAGCATCAACGAGACGAGGCTCGAATCGGCCAACTGACCATAACGAATGCTCGCATCGAGATGTTCCCCGAACAGATCGGCAACCTGGTCGCTGACCCGCAACTGCAACAGCACCTTGGGGTGCATTTGCTGGAACTCATCCAGCCACGGCAATAACAGGTTTCGCCCGATGTCGGAGGGCACGGACAAGCGCAAGGTTCCGGCCACCTCGTCACGCCCCTCGGCCAGCGCGTGCTCGCCATCCTCCAGCACCTCCAATGCCCGCCGGGCATGGGCCAGGTAGCGCTCACCATCATCTGACAAACGCAGCCGCCGCGTAGAACGCACGAACAGCCTTACCCCAAGGCTTGCCTCGAGTCGCTGTACCGCGACGCTGGCCAGGGCCGGAGAAATATCCAGCAGGCGCGCTGCCGCGGAAAAGCTCCCGGCGCTGATGGTTGTCACGAACACCTGCAGATCATCGATTCGAATTATTTTCTTCACGCTGCGCGATTCTTTACCTGGACAGGAACTTTTCAGCGTAATGGGAAAATTGATCATTGCCCAGGGCCGCCAGGCTCCGGCACCAGGCAGCGCGTGACTTTTCCGCTCCGTCAGATCCTGTAATAAATCGCTTCGTATGAAATGCCGGGAACCGTTGTAGGATTTCTACCCCAATTTTTGCCAGGCGCGTATGAACACCCTTCAGGAACCTCCCAGTACCTTTTCCAGAATCTCCCCCGCTCCAGCGCCGCGTATATCGCGGTTGCAGCCCTCTTCCCTCGTCTTGACTGCCCGAGGGAGCGAATAACCCATGGAATGGATCGTCGACCCCACGGCATGGCTCGGCCTGCTGACGCTGATCGTGCTGGAGCTGGTGCTCGGTATCGATAACCTCGTGTTCATCGCCATCCTGGCGGACAAGCTTCCCCCCGCGCAGCGCGACCGTGCCCGAGTCATCGGTCTGTCCCTGGCGTTGTTGATGCGCCTGGGCCTGCTGGCGAGCATTTCCTGGATGGTGACCCTGACCAACCCGCTGTTCGAAGTGTTCGGCAAGACATTCTCGGGCCGCGACCTGATCATGCTGTTCGGTGGTGTGTTCCTGTTGTTCAAGGCAACCATGGAGTTGCATGAGCGACTCGAGGGCCATGTGGCGCAACGTTCCGGTAACGCTGCCTATGCGCTGTTCTGGCCGATCGTTGCGCAGATCGTGGTGCTGGATGCGGTCTTCTCCCTGGATGCGGTGATCACCGCCGTGGGCATGGTGGAACATCTGTCGGTGATGATGATCGCGGTGATCTTCTCCATCGGCCTGATGATGATCGCGAGCAAGCCACTGACAAAGTTCGTCAACGGCCACCCTACCGTCATCATGCTGTGCCTGGGCTTCTTGATGATGATCGGCTTCAGTCTCACGGCCGAGGGCCTGGGCTTCCATATCCCGAAGGGCTATTTGTACGCGGCGATTGGCTTCTCGATCCTGATCGAGCTGTTCAACCAGTTGGCGCGCTCGCGTCGCAAGAAAAGCCTGCAAGGTCTTCGGCCGATGCGCGAGCGTACCGCCCATGCGGTGCTGCGTCTGCTGGGCGGTCAAAAACTGGGGGCCGATGAGGTCGGTGAAGAAATCGCCGACCTGCTGGAAGGCGAAGAACCCGAACAGGTTTTCCATCGGCGCGAACGGGTCATGATCAGCGGCGTGCTGCAATTGGCGGAGCGCCCGATACGCAGCGTGATGACCCCGCGTGCGCAAATCGACCACCTTGACCTGGCAAACACGCCGGAAGACCTCCGTACGACGCTGATGCACTCGTCGTATTCGCGGTTGCCGTTGATTCGGGATGGACGCGTGGACGAGCCGTTGGGATTCGTCCACAAGAAGGAGCTGCTCAAGGAAATACTGGCGGGCAGTCAACCGAATCTGGAAGCCATGGCGCGCAAAGCCATCAACCTGCTCGACAGCTTCACGATCCTCAACGCGCTGGAGCAAATGCGCAAGGAATCGACCCACATCGCCTTTGTGGTGAACGAATTCGGTGACTTCGTCGGCCTGCTGACGATGACCGACATTCTCGAATCCATTGCGGGCGAATTGCCCGACGCCAGTGAAATCGACGGGCCGAATATTGTTGCGCAAGAAGACGGTTTCCTCGTCAGCGGGGCCCTGAACCTCAGCCAGGTTCGCGAACACATCAACTTCCAGGCGTACGCGACGCAGGACTACCAGACACTTGCCGGACTGGTGATGAGCCTGCTGGATCGCTTGCCGGTGATTGGCGATACCCTTAGCTGGCAGGGCTGGAGCATGACCGTCGTGGAGGTCGAAGAACGCCGGGTGACCAGGGTCTTGCTGCGTGTCGAGGAACAGGCGTGAGCTGATCACTGCCGAATGGTGCTGGCGCGCGAGCATATGAAACGTATATCCTCGATATACGAACCATATGGAGCCACACATGGGCATTGTCAACATCGACGACGAACTTCACGACCAGCTACGCAAGGCCACCAAGGTCTCCTGCCGTTCGATCAACGCGCAGGCGGCCTTCTGGATCAAGGTCGGCATGCTGTGCGAGACCAACCCTACCCTCAGTTTCAACGAGATCATCCAGCGCGAACTCAGCGACGCCGGCGTTACCGCGCAACCTCTGGAGGCGAGCTGGCAATGATCAAGCGACCCGAAGAACTGGCGCTGATGGCCGAGTCCGGCCGACTGCTCGCCTTGGTGTTCGAACGGCTGGATCAAACCAATTTGATGGGGCTGTCAACGCTGCAGATCGATGCAATGGTAGAGGATTTCATCGTCCGCGATCTCCATGCGCGCCCCGCCAGCAAGGGACAGTACGGGTACGGTTTTGTACTCAACTGCTCGATCAACGAAGTGGTCTGCCATGGTGTGCCCTCGCGCTCGCGAGTGCTTCAAGACGGCGACATCGTCAATCTGGACATTACCCTAGAAAAGAACGGCTATATCGCGGATTCGAGCAAGACGTACCTGATCGGCAATGTCGACCCAGCCGCCAGGAAGCTGGTCCAGGTCACTTATGAAGCCATGTGGAAGGGCATCCGCGCCGTCCGCCCGGGCGCTCGCCTGGGCGACATCGGCTCGGCCATCCAAGGCCATGCGACACGCAACGGTTATTCGGTGGTCCGTGAATATTGCGGCCACGGCATCGGCCGGCAAATGCACGAGGAACCCCAGGTGTTGCACTTCGGCAAAGCGGGAACGGGCCTGGTCCTGCGCGAGGGCATGGTCTTCACCATCGAACCGATGCTCAACCAGGGCACATCGGACGTCAGGACCGAAGCCGACGGCTGGACCGTGGTGACCCGGGACGGCGCGCTCTCCGCGCAGTTCGAGCATACCGTGGCCGTCACGGCGTCCGGTTTTTCGGTGCTGACGTTGCGGCCTGATGAATCGGACAAGATCACGGGCACGCTTTGAACGACTGTTTATTCATCCTGTGGGAGCGAGCCTGCTCGCGAATGCGGAGCCACAGCCGATAAAGATGCCGAATGTGCCGAACCCTTCGCGAGCAGGCTCGCTCCCACAGGGTCTTTTGAACCCTCCGGCAACTCGAAACATGCCTAGGTTTCGGCAACGCCAGCTTCCAGCTCCAGTTCATCACGGCGATGGTCAGCCTGCCGTCCCAGCCGCCATCCAAGGCCGGCCCACAGCAACGCACACCCTGCGCCGATCAACGCGACCAGGCCGGCGCCCTGCCCCAGCATGTCGAGCGCCGTCTTGATCCAGCCGCTGACCGCATCACCGCCGCGATAGACCACCGTGTCGATAAAGTTCTTGGCTTTGTATTTATTTTCCGCATCCAACGGCGTGAACAGCATTTCCCGGCCCGGTCTCACGAACGCGTACTCGCCGATCCGTCGCACAATCATCAAAGTCGCGAGGATCGCAAAGCCTGGCGCCAGTGCCAGTCCGACGAAGCCGATGCACATGATCAGCGGGACGATCGCCAATAACGCACCGATGCCGAGCTTCGGGGCGATGCGCCCGGTGATGAACAGCTGGGACAGTAGCGCGCCCGCCTGCACAATAAAATCGATAGTGCCGAAGACCCGTACCTGAGCCTGGCGGTCCGGAAACAGCTCGGCCACCAGACGTGCCTGCTCGAAGTAGAGAAAGGTGCTGACCGTTGCCAGCAGCACGACAAAACCGGCGATCCCCAGCAGGTACGGCGAACGGAACACCGCCGTCATGCCGCTGAACGGATTGCCAGTCAGGGGCCGCTGCGGGCTTTGCGTGGGTGCCGCGCCGGGACGCCCGGCCCCACCGGTTTCACGCCAACGCATCAAGGTTCGTTTCAATCCCAGCGTGGCCCCCAGCAACACGGCAGCCACGAACATCAACCCCGAGGCACCGAGGCTGTCGATCAGCAGTGCACTCAAGGCCGGCCCGAGCAGGCCGCCGGTGCTGGCGCCGGCCGCGATGAAGGCGAACAGGCGCTTGGCCTGCTCGCTGTCGAATACATCGGCCATCAGGCTCCAGGCCACGGAGACGACGAACAGGTTATAGACCGAAATCCATACGTAAAAAATACGCGCCAGCCAGACGTTGTCCGAATCGAACTGGAACAGCTCGACGAACATCAGCAAGTTCAAGACGAAGAAGCCATACACCCAATCGACTAGGCGCAGGCGCGGCACTCGCGCGCTGAGCCAGGCGAACAACGGCACGGCCACCAGCATGACGAGAAAGGTCGCGGTAAACAGCCATTGCAGATTCTCCACACCCGCGGCGATCCCCATCGACTCACGGATCGGACGCAACATGAAGTAGCCGGTGAACAGGCAGAGGAACAACAGGAACCCGCACATTGCCGGACGCAGTTCATCGTCACGGGCGTTGAGGGCCAGGCTCAGCCGATGCAAATAGGAAGGGGTACTCATGGAAACTCCTGGGAAACGGCAACAAGCCGGAGGTCGAGCGCGGGGACAAATGCCCGCGCCCAGGCTGCGTCAGCGATAGGTCACGCCGGTCAGTTGCTCGGAGATGGCCCAGAGCCGTTCGGCATCCGCCTGCGCGTTCGCGGCAGGCGGCGTCTTGGCGAAACCCAACGGACCGCGCCTTTCATCGTCCCCAGTCGGGCCGTAATAAGCACCGCCCACGGCTCGCACAGCGGTAGCGGCATACAACGTGGGCAACGCGCCTTGCGCCGCCGAGTGGTACGCGTCGCGATCCTTTGCCCAGCGCTGGCCGAACTCGCTTTCGAGGCCGGGCCCGCGCGCGACCAACTCGGTGACCGCTACCCCGGGGTGCGCCGCCATGCTGCGAATACCCCAGTTTTCGGCATCACTGCGCCGCTGCAAGGCAAACGCCCAGTGCAGCACCGCCAGTTTCGATTGCGCGTAGGCCGCGTACGGGTCGTATTTGCGCTCGAACTGCAGGTCATCGAAATTCATCGTGCCGCGCGTCGCCGCAATACTTGAAAGGCTCACAACTCGGGCGTCCTGGCTCTGGCGCAAGAGCGGCACCAGCAGGCCGGTCAGCGCGAAGTGTCCCAGATAATTGGTCGCCAGTTGCAGTTCGAAACCGTCGGCAGACGTACCGCGCTCTGGCGGCGCCATGATGGCGGCATTGTTGATCAACACGTCGAGGCGCGGCAGCTTGCTCTGGAGACGCTGGGCCAGCGCGCTTACCGATGAGAGATTGGCCAGGTCCACGGCCTCGAATTGCACCTTGGCATCGGGCACGGACTCGCGGATACGGGCGATGGCCTCAGCGCCGCGCTCCGGGTTGCGGGCGGCGATAATGACGTCGGCACCGGCACGCGCCAATGCCAGCGCATCTTCATAACCCATGCCGCTGGTGCCGCCGGTGATCAGGACAATCCGGCCTTTCTGCGACGGTATGTCGCTGGTGGACCAGTCGGGTTTGGGTGCAACGCGAGCCGATGCTTCGACGCTGATGGCGCTGAACAGCGCTACGCCCGCAGCGAGCGTCCGGGCCAGCGTGATGATCCGGCCCAGGTTGGGCGAAAGTCCGATTGCGGGGATTGTTGTTCTATTCCACATGACTGGCTTCTCTGGTGGGGGTGATGAAGGGGTATGGCCAGTGTTCACTGGATGGAGCACGCATCGGCCAGCTGCAGGAAGCTGACGTGCCGGAGTTCACCCTGGGTATCGACATAGGTCATCTTGGCTCGCACCACCTCGCACACCGACGGGCTCGGCGCCTCGATGCGAATGGCCTGGGCCACGTCCAGCGGCATGCCGTATTCGTAAGCCGGGGGATTGGTTTGCTCTTTCGCATAGAGCGGCGCACCGCCTAATGCGATGACGGCCAACAGACTGGCGATCGACAGGTTCTGAATGTTCATAGTGGTCTCCACAAATGCCCTTACCGGGATAGTGGTTGCACTTTATGAGGGGGACACTGACCTCAAGGTGACTGGCAACTGACAGGAACATGTCAAACGCCGGCGCCGGGAAAAACGCGGTGGCTCAGCCAACGGGATATTGATGTGCTGGCCTCTTCGCGAGCAGGCTCGCTCCCACAAGAAATCGGCGTTTACCTGGGATTCTTCGGCTGCTGGAGATTCAATGTGGGAGCGAGCCTGCTCGCGAAAGCGCCGTCTTGGCCGACGGCGATGTTTAAGCTCGCGAGCCAGCGGCTAGCGCGCCGCCTGGCTCGTCAGGGAAAAGCCGAAGGTGTTGAGTCCGTCCTGGCTGTGGGCGAACACCCGCCCACCGTGCATCGACGCCACCGCCCGCACGATGGAGAGCCCCAGGCCATGGTGCGCGTCACTTCGGGCCCTGGCGACGTCGGCTCGATAGAAGCGCTCGAACAAATGCTCCAGGTGCACGCTTTCGATCGGTTCGCCGGCGTTGGAAACGCTCACCCTGGCCTGCATGCCATGGTCTTCCAGGCTCACCGTGATGGTGCTCGCCGGCACCGCGTAGCGCGCCGCGTTTTGCAGCAGATTGGCCAGGGAACGGTGGAACAGACGCCGATCGATGCACACGCGCATGTCGCCCTGGATCACCACGCTCAACTGTTTGTCGTGCAGGACCGGCTCCAGGTATTCCACGGTCTTCGACGCTTCCTCGTAAAGCGAGACATCGCTCAGCTCGGTTGCCCGCTGGCCGCTTTCGGCGCCCGCCAGGAACAGCATGTCGTTGACGATGGTGCCCATCCGTTCCAGTTCTTCGAGATTGGACTGCAACAGGTCCTGAAGCTCATTCACGTCCCGCCCGTGGGCCAACGCGACCTGGGTTTGCCCGATCAGGTTGGTCAGCGGCGTTCGCAGCTCATGGGCGACATTGGCGTTGAACCCTTCGAGCTGGCACCAGGCGGCTTCCTGGCGCGCCAGGGCGCCGTTGAACGACACCGCCAGTTCCTGCAATTCGCCAGGCAGCGCCTGCGTGTCGAGTCGCTGCTTCGAATCCCCCGGCGGCAGACTGTTGGCCTGCCGGCTCAAGCGCCGGACCGGGCCCAGGCCAAAACGCGCGATCCAATAACCGAGCAGCGCCACCAGCACGACCCCCAGCGCAGAAGTCAGAATCAATATCCGGGTGAAATCATCCAGGGTCTTCATGAACGGCGTCGAATCCAATCCCACGATAAAACGCAATTCCGGACGGCTGCCCATGGCCGCAATGGTCTCGACCATCAGCACCATGGGGCGGTCTCGGTCGGGCAGATCGAGGGTGGCGAAACCATCCGGGCGCTTCGACCAGTCCAGGCCGTCCGGCATCGGCCCGCCATAACTGTAGGCCGGGTCGTCGACCACCACCCAATAACGCACGCGCTCATCCGCGGGCGTCAGGCCATCGAGCTTTTGTCGCAAGCCGACCCAGAACGCCGGCGAATCGTATTTGGCGAGCACCGGATCGAGCACCGAGTGGCGCAGGATCAGCTCGTTCTGCATCTGCTCGTCGAGCGACTGCTTCAACGAACAGCGCAACAGCGTCGCACTGACCGCGGTGATCAGCGTGACTGCAAGCGCGAACATCAAGGCCAGTCGCTTGGCTATCGATCCCTTCATCACGCTGTACCCGCTTGCCTGTCACTGAGTTCACGGCTCTCCAGCACATAACCCATGCCGCGCACGGTATGCAGCAACTTGCGCGGATACGGCGCATCCACCTTGGCCCGCACCCGCTTGATCGCGACTTCGACCACGTTGGCGTCGCTATCGAAATTCATATCCCAGACCTGCTCGGCAATCATCAACTTGGAGAGAATCTCACCCTGGTGTCGCGCCAGCAGGCTCAACAGGCAGAACTCCTTGGCGGTCAGGTCCAAGCGCAGCCCGGCCCGGGTTACCTTGCGCGCCTGCAGATCGACCTCCAGGTCATCGATGCGCAAATGCGTCGGGTCGGCGGTGTCATCGGCACGCCGTCGGATCAATGCCTGGACCCGCGCAACAAGCTCGGCGAAGGAAAACGGTTTGCCCAGGTAGTCGTCGGCACCCTCGCGCAGCCCCCGGACGCGATCATCCACCGTGCCCCTGGCCGACAACATGATCACCGGCGTCTTCTTCTGCAGGCGCAAGCCCTGCAACACGCCGTAGCCGTCCTTGCCCGGCAGCATCACATCCAGGATCACCACGTCGTAATCCATTTCCAACGCGTAATGCAGGCCATCGATACCATTGGTCGCGACATCGACAATGTAGCCAAGCTCGCTCAAGCCACGATGGACATAGGAAGACGTTTTTTCTTCGTCCTCGACGATGAGCAACCGCATCGGATATTTCCTCCAGCAAAGGGGTGCGCTGCACAGGCGCTCATGCATGTTTCAAGCGGCCCGGGCAGACGGGTACAGCGTCCAGCAGAGTATCGGGCCGAAGGTGTCCGCAGGCTGACCGCTTCCTGACATTCCTGTCAGAATTGGCGCGGCCGTGCCGGCGGTTCGACTTATGGCCGCCCCTCGAAATTGACCATCCAGGCGACCCCGAAACGGTCTTCGAACATCGCAAAGCGCTCCGCCCAGAAAGTCTTGCCCAAGGGCATCTGCACGCTGCCGCCGGCACTCAGGCCATTGAACAGCCGCTCGGCCTCCTCCGCGCTGTCGACATTGAGAGACACCGACACGCCTTGCGGCTTGCTGAACGGTTGGCCGGGCGCGCAGTCGGAAGCCATCAGGCTGAAGCCGCCCACGGTCAGGCAGGTGTGCATGATCAGATTGGGGTCCTTGGGCATGCCGACGTCCTCGGGCGCCTCGGCAAAGGACATGGAAAAAAGCTCGCCGCCCAACACGTCCTGGTACAACGCGAAGGCTTCCTTGCAGCGGCCGTTGAAGGTCAGGTAGGGAATGATTTTCATGCTCTGCTCTCCTGTCTGCGGTTTCACGATTGATCGGATATCTGCGCTCGCAAACGTTCTTCCTGCTCGCGCAACTCGGTAGTAAAAGACTCGCCGAAATCCTCAGCCTCGAAGATCTGGCGAATTTCAATCTCACTGTCGCTGACCATAGGGTTGGGGCAGCGCTTGACCCAGTCGACAGCTTCCTGCAACGACTGGACCTGGAAGATCCAGAAGCCGGCGATCAATTCTCCTGTTTGGGCAAACGGGCCCTGGACGACGGTCCGGTTGTTTCCGGAAAACTGTACGCGAACACCCTTGGCACTGGGATGCAGGCCTTCACCGGCGAGCATCACCCCGGCCTTGACCAGTTCTCCATTGTAGGCGCCCATGGCGGTCAGCAGCTGCGCGCTGGGCATTTCTCCGGCTTCGGATTCGGGACTGGCTTTGATGATCACCATAAATCGCATGCTCATAGCTCCTCAGAATAGATGGATCAAGCCGTCCGTGTGGCGGCTCTGCAGACTAATCGAATGGCGATGACGCAAATCGACAGCCCGCGGCGATTTTTTTGAACCATCGCGTGTATGGCGTCCAGTTACTCACGATTCGTGAAGAAAGCTTTCACACGTTGTACCTTCGTACGACAGCGCGCTCGCCCTAGAATGGGTGCAACAACCAAAAGGAGTTTCGAGCGATGTTTGCCTCATTTGAATCGGGTCGATGCCACGTCAACGGTATCACCGTCAACTACCGCAAAGGCGGCAGTGGCCAAGGTTTGCTACTGCTTCACGGGCACCCTCAGACTCACGTGATGTGGCACAAGATCGCCGAGCCGCTGGCGCAACATTTCACCGTGGTGGCGGCGGATCTTCGGGGCTACGGTGATAGCGAAAAACCGCCGAGCGACGCGCAGCACCTGGCCTACTCCAAACGGCAGATGGCGCTGGACGGGGTGGAGCTGATGCGCGAACTGGGATTCATAAAGTTCGACGTGTTGGCTCACGACAGGGGCGCACGAGTGGCCTGTCGGATGGCGATGGATCATCCGGACGCAGTAAAACGCTTGATCGTTCTGGATATTGCTCCGACGCTGGCGATGTACGAGCAGACCAATGAAGCTTTCGCCCGCGCCTACTGGCACTGGTTCTTTCTGATTCGCCCAGCCCCTTTTCCCGAGACGCTCATTGAAGCGGATCCGCAGCTGTATCTGCGCAGCGTCATGGGTGCTCGCAGCGCGGGCATGGCGCCCTTCACCGAAGCGGCATTGGCCGAGTATCTGCGTTGCCTGAGACTACCGGGGGCAGCCCATGGTCTGTGTGAAGACTACCGGGCCAGTGCCAGTATCGATCTGGAGCACGACAAGAGCGACCGGCAAGCCGGCAAAAAACTCTCACTGCCGTTACTCGCCCTATGGGGAGCTGACGGCGTTGTGGGCCGCTGCTTCGATCCGCTTGGCGAATGGCAAAAGGTCGCCAGTGACGTCCGGGGAAAAGCCCTGCCGTCGGGGCATTACATCGCAGAGGAAGCGCCAGAGCTTCTGATTGACGAAGTGCTCGGGTTCCTGCTCCCACCGGTCCCCGGCGCCAGGTGATTTCACGCGGCGAAACTTCCTCGGCATCAATTGCGAACATTTCCAGAGGCTGAAAATTCACGCTCCAGCGTCTATGGTAGATACTTGCAACGGCGGCCATCGTCCAATAACAAGATCGCTGTGAAGGCCCTTCGCGGGCCTCACGCCTGATGGAGCAATTCATGACCCTGCATGACACGCAGACGATCCCCGGCGAACTCGCGGCGTTCGTCAACGACCACTTTTCCGGGCGCGGCCTCAGGCCGGACGGGGTCATTGCGCAATCCTGGTACCGCAGCGTCGTGGAGCACCGGCTCGATCCTGGCGCGCCGAGCCGCAAGAATATCCTCAGCGCCGACGCCATACGGCGTCATCAGGAACAGCACCAGCAATATCTTTCCATCGCCAGCCAGGGCGTCAGCGGCCTGGCCCAGCGCGTGGTGCCAGCCGGTTTTGCCGTACTGCTGAGCGACGAGCATGGCATCACCCTGGATTCCCGGCTCCCCAGCCAGCACGACATCTACACCCGATCGGGCCTGGTAGTGGGCGCGCAGTGGGACGAGTCGGTGGTGGGCACCAACGGCATCGGTACCACCCTGGCGGCGGCGCAGCCGTTGATCATTCATCGTGAGGAGCACTTCCTGGCATCGAATTTCAGCCTGAGCTGCTCGGTGGCGCCGATCTTCGACGCCCAAGGCTTGTTACGCGGCTGCCTGAATGCGACCTGCATGAACAACGAGGGCCCTCGGGAAAGCCAGTACCTCACGCTGCAACTGGTGATCATGTACGCGCGGCTGATCGAGAACGCAGACTTTCGCCAGCGCTATCGCGACCGCTTGACCCTGTCCCTCAAACCCATCGATGAAATTGCCGACCTGGCCAACGAGCAACTGCTCGCGCTCGATGAAAGTGGTCGCGTCATCGGCGCCAACCGTGCCGCGTTTGTCGCCCTGGAGCTGGCAGATCAGCCGGCACTGCTCGGCACGCTCATCGACAGCCTGCTCCCGACTACGGTGGACGAACTGCTCCGGCTCACCAATGGCGGCGCCCAGGGTGTGCGCTTGCGCCGTTGTCAGGATGAAGCATTGCTGGACGTCGGCCTGCGTATCCCTTCCGAACGGCACCGCCCGCTGCCCGTCGCCCGCCCGGCCCCTGAGGCTCACCCGGATCTGCAGCAACTCGCCGGTCTCGACGCCCGGCTGCAACAGAACGTGCGACGCGTACGCAAGGTGATCGACAAGGGCATCCCGATCCTGATTACCGGCGAGACCGGCACCGGCAAGGAGGCCTTTGCCCGTGCCATCCACCAGGCCAGCCAACGTCGCGCCGGGCCTTTCGTGGCATTGAACTGCGCGGCGATTCCGGAAACGTTGATCGAGAGCGAGCTGTTCGGCTATCGCGCCGGCAGTTTCACCGGCGCCAACCGCAAAGGCATGAAAGGCAAACTGGAGCTGGCGAATGGCGGAACCCTGTTCCTTGATGAGATCGGCGACATGCCCGCCCATTTGCAGACCCGTTTGCTGCGGGTGCTGGCGGAGCGTGAAATCTCGCCTCTGGGGGCCGAGGTGCCGGTGACCCTGGATGTCCAGGTGATTTCGGCCACACACCAGGACCTGCAGGCGATGATCGGCGTTAAGCGCTTTCGCGAAGACCTGTTCTATCGCCTCGCCGGCATGAACCTGGCGCTGCCGGCCTTGCGCGAACGCAGTGACCGGGCCGAGCTGATCGACAAATTGCTCGCCGCCCAACCTGGCGCCCGCGGGTTACGGCTGAACGCCGATGCGCGCCAATGCCTGATCGACTACCCGTGGCCCGGCAACATCCGCCAGTTGCTCAATAGCCTGCGCTACGCGGTGGCCCTGGCGGAAGACGGCGTGATCGACCTGGATTGCCTGCCCGGCGAATTACTCTCACCGCAGGCGCTGCGGTTGCCTGGCAGCGCCCAACCGTCGACCAGCAACCTGGGTGAACAACTCGGGAGCGAAGAGGCCCGTCAACTGCTGGGTACCTTGCGTCGGCTGCGCTGGAACATCAGCGCCGCCGCCACCGAACTCGGCGTTTCGCGCTCGACGCTGTACCGCAAGATGAAAAAGCACGGCGTCGTCGCGCCTAACGATCAGCCGTAATGCCACTCGAAGGCTTTCGACAGCCCCGTGGCGAGGGAGCTTGCTCCCGCTCGGCTGCGAAGCAGTCGTAAACCAGCGGCTGCGGTGCATCTGATGCTCCGCGTTCGCCAGGTTTGGGGTCGCTTCGCAACCCAGCGGGAGCAAGCTCCCTCGCCACGGGATCCCGGTTTCCCTTTGACAGCATCAGGCGGGGAGCCGGCATTTTTCCAAGCACAGGTGATGATCAGATTTGGATGTAAACCACATGAGTATGGGTGTACTCATACAAACCGTGCTTGCCATCCGCGCCGCCGCCACCGAACTCGGCGTTTCGCGCTCGACGCTGTACCGCAAGATGAAAAAGCACGGCGTCGTCGCGCCTAACGATCAGCCCTGACGCTACTGGAAGGCTTTCGACAGCCCCGTGGCGAGGGAGCTTGCTCCCGCTCGGCTGCGAAGCAGTCGTAAACCAGCGGCTGCGGTGCATCTGATGCTCCGCGTTTCGCCAGGTTTGGGGTCGCTTCGCAACCCAGCGGGAGCAAGCTCCCTCGCCAAGGGATCGCCGTTTTCCCTCGGACAGCATCAGGCGGGGAGCCGGTATTTTTTCAAGCACAGGTGATGATCAGATTTGGATGTAAACCACATGAGTATGGGTGTACTCATACAAACCGTGCTTGCCATCCGCGCCGCCGATACCGGATTTGCGCGCCCCCGCATGAAAACCCTGCATCGCTTCGAAATTCTCCCGGTTGATGTAGGTTTCGCCGAAATCCAGTTCATGGCTGGCGCGCATGGCCGCGCTCAGGCTGCGGGTATAGATCGATGAGGTCAGGCCGTATTCACTGTCGTTGGCCAGGGCGATGGCTTCGTCCAGGTCATCGACAATCTGGATCGGCAACACCGGGCCGAAAATCTCCTGGCGCATGATCGCCATGTCGCTGCCACACCCGGCCAGCACCGTCGGCTGGTAATGAAAGCCCTGGCCCTTGTCGGCCACCGCGCCGCCGGTGACCACTTCGGCCCCCTGCCCCGTGGCGGTCCGGACCATTTGTGCAACCTTGTCCAGCGCCGCCTGGTTGATCAGCGGGCCCATGTCCAGATTGTCTTCGGCCAGCGGGTCGCCGTAGCGGGTCGCGGCCATCGACGCGGCGATCTGCTCGATGAATTGATCCGCAACCTTGCGTTCGACGTACACCCGCTCGGCACAATTGCAGACTTGCCCGCTGTTGATCACCCGCGACGCGGTGACCGCCTTGACCGCCAGCGCCAGGTCGGCGTCCGCCAGCACGATCGCCGGGGCCTTGCCGCCCAGTTCCAGGTTGAGTTTGGTGATGTTCGGCGCCGCCGCGGCCATGATTCGCGAGCCGGTGTCGACGCTGCCGGTGAAGCTGATCAGGTCGATGCCGGCATGGCGGGTCAGGTCATGCCCCACCGTTGCGCCGGTGCCGCTGACCACGTTGAACACGCCTGCCGGCAAGTCGGTCTCGGCGACCAGGCGGGCGAACTCGAAGCAGTTGATCGGGGTTTCTTCGCTGGGCTTGATCACGATGGTGTTGCCGGTCACCAGCGCAGGCGCCATCTTGCGTGCGATCAGGAAGAACGGGAAGTTCCACGGCAGGATGCCGGCCACCACACCCAGGGGTTTGCGCAACAGGAAGATGCTTTCGCCGGCGCGATCGCTGGTCAGCACCTCGCCTTCAAGGCGCCGCGCCCATTCCGCCATGTAATCCAGATAGTCGGCGGTGAAGTTGACCTCCACTCGCGCCAGCCCCAGCACCTTGCCCTGTTCGGCGGTGATGATATGGGCGAGGCGCTCGGCGTTGTCGCGCACTTTGCTGGCGATCTTGCGCAGGTAACCAGCGCGTTCGATGGCCGGGCGGGCCGCCCAGCCTTTCTGCGCCTTACGCGCCGCGGCAACGGCCGCTTCAACCTGTTCGCCGCTGGCTTGCGGCACCCGCGCCAGCAAGCGTCCGTTGGCCGGGTTGTGCACCTCGATGCTCGGTTCGCTGGAGACAAAGGCGTTGGCGATGAAGTTCTGGTAGTCGATGATCTCGGTCATGGGTCTGCTCTCGCGGTCAGTGTCGAAAGCGATGCAGAGGCGCACCGGCCCCTGCGTCGCGGGCGTTCATTTGGCGCTGAAGGTTTTCCAGACGCCGCCTTCCTGCTGCAGGTCGTGGGCGCGCTTGATCAGGTATTGATGAATCTGCTCGACCTGTTCCGGCGTGAAGGCATCGGCAAAGGACGGCATGCCGTCAGGTACTCGGCCGCCATAAAGAATGCCGAGGAACATCTGGTGTTTTTCGCTGGTCAGCTTGCGCAGGTCCGGCAGCACGCCACCGCTGACGGCATGGATGCCGTGGCACTGCGAGCAGTAGCCGTCATAGAGCTTGCCGCCGGCGTCCACCGCCGCCATGTCAGCGGTCAGTGGCGGCGGTTTCGGCGTGTCGGCAAGCGGCGCCGGCTCGTTGAGTTTCGCGGTGCCGCCCAGTTTGTAAGTCAGCACCTGGGAGAACGGCCGCACCCCGGCGCGCAGGGACAAAGCCCCGGCAAACGTCGAGAAGGCTCCGCCCCAGCCGGCCATGAAGGTGACGTATTGCTCACCGTCCACGCTGTAGGTAATCGGCGCGGCCATGACGCCACTGGCCGCCGGCTGCTCCCAGAGCTTCTTGCCGGTGTCGGCGGCGTAGGCGATCACCCGGCCATCGGCGCTGCCCTCGAATACCAGGTTGCCGGCGGTGCTCAAGGTGCCGCCGTTGAAGATCGTCACATAAGGCACTTCCCAGGCCGGTTGCTGCTTGACCGGATCCCAGGCAATCAGTTTGCCCGACCAGCCCTTGGCCATTTCCAGCAGCCCGTCGGCATCCTCCGGCATCATCCCGGTGCGCAGGCCCAACTGGTACATGCTCTTGAACGGGTTGCGCTTCGGCGCCTCGGGGATGTGCTCGTAGTAGGCCGACATGATGTGCGCCGGGATATACACCAGGCCCGTGTTCGGGTTGTAGGACATCGGCTGCCAGTCGTGGGCGCCCCAGAACGCCGGTGTGACCAGTTTGCGCTTGCCATCCTTCCAGTACGCAGCGTTCTCGTCGTCGACGATCGGCCGGCCGGTCTTCATGTCCATGCCCTTGGTCCAGCTTTGCGGCACGATCCCCTTGGCCGACAGCAGCTCACCCGTGGCGCGGTCGATCACGTAGAAAAAACCGTTCTTCGGCGCCTGCATCAGGACCTTGCGCGGCTTTCCATTGATCGGCAGTTCCGCCAGGATCATGTGCTGGGTGGCGGTGTAGTCCCAGGCGTCTCCTGGCGTGGTCTGGTAGTGCCAGGCGTACTCGCCGGTGTCGGCATTGACCGCGACGATGGATGACAGGAACAGGTTGTCACCCTTGGCCTGGCTACGCCATTTCGGGTCCCACAGCGAGCCATTGCCCACCCCGATGTACAGCAGGTTCAAGTCCGGGTCGAAAGCGAAAGAGTCCCAGGCCGTACCGCCCCCGCCCTGGGCCACATAGGCATCGCCGTGCCAGGTCTTGGCGGCGATCGCCATTGCCTTGTCTTCCGGCGGCAGCTTGGGGTCACCCGGTACCGTGAAGAAACGCCAGGCCTGCTTGCCGGTTTCAGCGTCGTAGGCCGTGACGTAACCGCGTACGCCGAACTCGGCGCCGCCGTTGCCGATCACCACTTTGCCGTTGACCACCCGCGGGGCCCCGGTGATGGTGTAGCTGCGCGAGTGGTCGGCGCGGGTGTCCACCGACCAGGCGCGCTGGCCGGTCTTGGCATCGATCGCTTCCAGGCGCCCGTCGAGCACACCCACGTAGACCTTGCCCTTCCATACCGCGACACCCCGGTTGACCGCATCGCAACAGGCCTCGCCGGCGCGGTTGCGGTCAGACTTGGGGTCGTACTTCCAGATCAGCTTGCCGTCGCGCGCATCCAGGGCGTAGACCACGGAGAACGGACCGGTGGTGTACATCACGCCATCGACCACGATCGGCGTGGCCTCGACACCGCGGTCCAGATCGAGCTTGTAGCTCCACGCGAGGCCCAGCTGGCCAACGTTCTGGTCGCTGATTTTGTTCAGGGGGCTGTAGCGCTGCTCGTCGTAGGTCCGGCCGGTGCTCATCCAGTTACCCGGCTCCCGGTCGGCGGCAATGATGCGCTTGCCATCGACATTCGCCGGCATGTCCTGCGCCCAGCCTGGGGCGGCATTGAGGGTAAGCGCCAGCACGATAAATAACGTCTTGAGGGGAACGCGCGGGCACGCGTTCGCAGAAGCAGTAGGCACGGAGAGGCCAATCTGTGTCATGGGAGACTCCTGGTTCTTATTAGTAGCGAAGCCATTGCGCTGCGCACCAGAAGAAGAGCAACCCTCATGCCACCGTTATAAATATCGCTGCAAGCCCCGCAGTACGAGGCCCTCATCCCTGGCCGCCGATTGCGTCGGCGTGCGACAGCTGTCGCATTGGCCGCGACAGTTGTGCCGGACCTGACACAGCGAAAGTCGACACTCGACGCGGTGGAAAATGACTGGCTCGAGGCGCACACCTGGCCAGAAACTGGTCGAAGGGCGCAGACCTGCTATCTTGAAATACACACCTGTGTAGTTGCGATTTCATATGTATTCAGGTTGTGCTGGGAGTAATGAAATTGAAAGCAATGGATCTGCGCGCTATCGATGAATCGGCCACAACATCCTTGTGCGGCGAGTGCGATGTGATCGTCGTCAATTACAACGCCGGTGAGCTTTTGCTGGCATGTGTAGCGTCGGCGTTTGCCGCCGGCGCTGCCAGAGTGATCGTGGTGGATAACAATTCCCACGATGACAGCCTGGTGAGGCTGGAGCGTATCCACGCAGGCGACGACAAGCTTGAGGTCGTGCGCAATGCCGCCAACCTCGGCTTCGCGGTGGCGTGTAACCAGGGTGCCCGCCTGTCGGAAGCCACCAATTTGTTTTTCTTGAACCCGGACGCCGTGCTGGAAGCCAATGCCATGGACCGTTTGCTCCTGGCGCTGCGCAGCTCGCCTGAGATCGGCATGGTCGGAGGGTTCCTGTGCAACCCGGACGGCAGCGAGCAAGCCGGTGGGCGCCGGGTGTTCCCCACGCCCCGACGCGCCTTCATGCGGGCTTTCGGACTTTCACGGCTCTCGATGTTTTTCCCATCGGTTCTGTCTGATTTCCTATTGCACAAGGAGCCGCTACCCAGCACGCCCACTGTGGTTGAAGCCATCTCCGGAGCCTGCATGTTGGTCAAGCGCGAAGCCATCGAGAGCGTCGGGTTGTGGGACGAAGAGTACTTCCTGCACTGCGAGGACCTGGATTGGTGCATGCGCTTCCATCAAGCCGGCTGGAGCGTTCTGTTCGTGCCTGATGCTCAGGTGATGCATGTGTTTGGAGGCTGCAGTCGGCATCGCCCGTATTTCGTCGAATGGCACAAACATTTGGGATTCCTGCGCTTCTATCGCAAATTTTTCCGCCGCAAATACCCCGCCATCCTATGGATCAGCGTGGTGATCGGGGTCTGGTTTCGATTCAGCCTGATGGTCCTTCGCCACGCGACGAGCCGATTTAAAAATGCAAGCAACCTATGACGACAGACTTCAATTTGCGGGTAGGCATACTGGGTGGTTCCAGTTTCCTGGGCCAGCGCGTCCTGCCATTGCTGGTACGAAACGGCCACCTGACAAGCGCCTTCACCCGAAACCTGTCCAAGGTTTCGTCCTGCCCGGGAGTGACCTGGCGAGAGGCTGACGACTGGCAAGGACTGACGCTGGACACCCTGCTGTCCTTCGCTCCCATCTGGGTGTTGTCCGACTATCTGGAGCGCCTTGCCAGCACCCAGGTCAAACGCGTTGTCGTCCTGTCTTCCACCAGCCGTTTTGCCAAGCACGCATCGCCCGACCCTCGGGAAAGAGACGTGGCGCAACGGTTGATACGTGCAGAAGAACAACTTGAGCAGTGGGCGACCGAACGGCAGATCGAATGGGTGATCCTGCGACCGACCCTGATCTATGGCTTTGGTGGCGACAAGAATATTTCGGAAATCGCTCGTTTCATCCAGCGCTTTGGATTTTTCCCACTGATCGGTGGCGGCACCGGGTTGCGCCAGCCAGTGCATGGTGATGATGTTATCCAGGCTTGCCTGTCGGCCCTGAACATGACTGACTTGCCCAGTGGTGGCTACAACCTGTCGGGGGGAGAAATCTTGCCGTATCACACCATGGTGCGACGCGTCTTCCAGGCCATGGGACGCCCGGTTCGAACAGTGCCCCTCCCAGCCAAGGCATTGGGTTGGGGCGTTTCGATCATGCGCTGCCTGCCACGCTACCGGCACCTTTCCAGCGCGCTGGTGGCGCGGATGAACCAGGACCTGGTGTTCGACCACTCGCAGGCCAGTCAACGGTTTGGCTTTGCGCCCAAGGCGTTTCAGCTGCTGGATGAGGATTTGCCTGGACGCTGAAACGGCCTTGGGGATAGGTAGGATGTTTTGTGCCTGCCTGCCGAAAATCCAATGTGGGAGCGAGCTTGCTCGCGATGGCGGAGTGTCAATCAACGAAGATATTGGATAGGCCGGCCATTTCGCGAGCAAGCTCGCTCCCACAGGGGATCTGCTGCGTAGATGCATTTTGCGGCAGCCAGAAAATCCAACTGTGGGAGCGAGCCTGCTCGCGATGGCGGAGTGTGGATCAACGAAGATATTGGATGGGCCGGCCATTTCGCGAGCAGGCTCGCTCCCACAGGGGATCTGCTGCGTAGATGGATTTTGCGGCTGCTGAAAATCCAATGTGGGAGCGAGCTTGCTCGCGAAGGCGGCGTATCAGTCGATGAAGATGTTGAATGAGCTGACCTCATCGCGAGCAAGCTCGCTCCCACAGGGGATCTGCTGCGTAGATGCATTTTGCGGCTGCCAAAAAATCCAACTGTGGGAGCGAGCCTGCTCGCGATGGCGGAGTTACTGTCAACGAGGATATTGGATGGGCCGGCCATTTCGCGAGCAGGCTCGCTCCCACAGAGGGGCTGCGGCGTAGATGGATTTTGCGGCAGCCAGAAAATCCAACTGTGGGAGCGAGCCTGCTCGCGATGGCGGAGTTACTGTCAACGAGGATGCCGAGGGGTGACCTTATCGCGCCCTACCCCACCGCGCCGGGCTCGTCGCGGTGAACGTGGGCTTGCCACGCCCCCCATTTGCTTTCGAAATACGCCTGGTTTTTGTCCCAGAGGGCCTGGTATTCACCGCTGGCGATCAGCTTGCTGAACGAGGCCTGCCCGTAGTGATGGATAAACGCATCTTCTGCGCAGACCGTCCGGTAGCCGGCAGCCTGGACACGACGGCTGTAGTCGTCATCTTCGAACAACCCGATACCGAACGTTTCATCCAGATACCCCACCTCATCGAAGGTGGTTCGGCGAAAGGCGACACAAAACATCGCGAGCATGGAGATATCGAACGACTGCCCCTTACGGGCTTCGGTGTAGTGGTCTGCGAACGCCTGCATCTGTTGGATGTCGGTATAGGAAATCTCGATCTTCGCTTCGTTTCCTACCGCATTCGTGACCGGCCCGACCAGGCCGATGCTCGGTTCACGCAAATGCCTGACCAGCGGATCGAGCCAACCGCCCGGCACCACCGTGTCGTTATTGAGCAGTAGCAGGACGTCACCGTCGGCTTCTCGTAAACCCTGGTTGTTCGCCGCAGCGAAGCCGCGGTTGTCCGGGTTGAGGATGATCTTCGTGAACGGTACCTCACGGCCCAGGCGTTCAAGATAATCTTGCGTACCATCGTCCGAGCCGTTGTCGACGACAATCAGTTGGTAATTGGGCCAGGTGGTATTACGCAGAATGCTGTTGACACATTGAATCGTCAGATTGAGGTTGTCGTACGTCACGATGACGATGGAGACTTTCTCGTACAGCCCGACGATGGCAAGTTGCATGCTATTAAATCGATCCTTCCAATCGTTGGCCCGAGCGAGCTCCACACGCCGCTTGTAAAGGGCCAGATCGCGCTCGGCCAGGGCACGCTCGATCTGCTCGATGAACTCATCGACTCCGGTTGCGAAGTACAGCAGGTCCTCGTAGATGGCGATCTCCGCCAGTGGCGTGGAGATCACCGGTTTGCCGGCGCTGAGGTACTCGTAGAACTTCACCGGATCGACCGCATGGGTCACGTTGTAGAGCCTGAAGGGAATCAGGCACGCATCGAAATGATCCAGGTACAGTGGCATGTCGGTGTACGGCTTGCGGCCCAACAACCGCACATTGGGCTTGTGCTCGAGCCCCGCCAGGTCCTCGACGAAAACATCCCCCACCAGGATGAAATTCCACGTCGGTCGCAGGTCCGCCAACGCCGCCAGCAGTGGATAATCGAGCCATTCAGCCAAGGCGCCGTAATAGCCAATCACCGGGCCGACCATCCCGCTCAGCACATCGTTGGTAAAACAGTGCTGGTGGAAAAAAGCGAAATCCACAGCGTTTCGCACCAGCACGCAGCGAGGGTTATGGGCGCACCATTTCTGGTAAAGCAACGCCGCGGAAACGGTCACCAGATCGGCCTGGGCAATCAGCGTCTTTTCCTCGCTCAGCAGCTGTTCGCCGATGTTTGGAAAACCATCCCAGTCGTCCATGCAGTCATAGTGAATGCGCCAGCCATGCAGCGCGCGCAGGCTGAGTACCACGGGACTCCAGTAGGCAATATGCACCACCGAGAGGGCGGTTCTGATCTGCATGTCAGTGACCAATGCAGCAATCGCACGCAGCAACGCCTGATGGTTCTCAGGCGTCACTATCTTTTCGTAATAGGCCATTTGCACATCGCGATGCAGCGCCACCTCGAAAAGGTTGGACGCCACTGACGTCACTCGATAAAGCTGTCCCTGCTCCGGCACACTGGATGGAACGATATAAAACACCCGATAACCATTGCTCGCGAACTGGCTCATCAACTGCTGCGGTCGCTGGAAGCGCGCGGCCCAGTCGATATTGGCGAAGCAGAGAATATCCAGCTGCCCTCTGGTGGCGAAATCCGCTTGTACCTCAACGTTCGGCAACGGTTCCGGCGCTGCCGGGTAGACGATTGCCGGAGCCGTTTCGGGAAACTCCCGGTAGGCGGAAAATCCATAACGCAGCACCCGGAACAGCGTACGCAGTGGCCGGGTGAAACGCCACGAACGGGTGTTTTGCAGGAAGTCGACTTTCGCCAGCGCGGTGTCGCGTTCATTGACGGCCGCATCTCGCTGAGCCAAGGCGGCGTCCCGGTCGATCAAGGTGCTGTCGGGCTTAAGCATGCGGGTACCGATGCAGCGGCGTGCTGTCATCCGGCGGCCACATGGAACTGCGCGAACCCGGCCGGTAGAACGTTGCGGTCAGGCTACGACGGGAAGAATGGCAGCCACTGACTACGGGCGTGACGGCATGCCAGGAATTATCCGAGCGCACCAGGATCGCCGAATTACCCACCAGGGGCTCGATCTCGGCCGCCACTGCGCTGGGATCGTTGCGGTGCAGGATGTTCAGGCAACCGCCGTCGTTGCGGTCCCAGGACTCATTGAAATAGAGGATATGGGTGACCAGTTTGTCGGGCAGGTCCGGATGGGCGCCCAGGCTCGCACCCGGACCGTAATGAAAGACATTGACCTCCATCGGCACGCTGCACAGATCGATTCCAGTCATTTGCGACATGGCTTCGCGATAACCAGCCGAGCCAAGATCCCGAGCCAGCCGCAACCATGCCTCGCTCAATTCCTGCGCATGAGCGATGGTATCGTCGCCCATGCCCAACAAGGCTCGTGCCTCGTAGTCATAGTTTTTTTCACCGCCATAACCACTCACCGTCTTGAAGTGATCATGAGGAAAAGACGCTGCCAACGCGGCGGCATCCTCGGCCGCGTACAGGTTGCCGATTTCAGCCCATGAGAACGGCTGATCCTTTAGCGCCGCTGGCGTGAGACGAGAGAGATCTAGCATTGTCGGTTCTTGTTCGCTGTCAGGTTTCTGATACCACGGGCGATGGAACGCAGTGGCGCGGTCATTCGGAATGAATTGGAGTTCTGCAGCTCACGCATCCTGGCATCGCTGCGAGCCAGTTGCTCACGGAGCTGGATGATCCGTTGCTGTTGGGCAAGCTCCCGTGCCGCCAGGTCCTGCGCGGGTTCGTTGATCTGCGGCACAGGGATGACCGGACTCACCGGCGATTCAGCTGGCACTGGGTCGCACGTCTCGGCCGCGGCTTCGAGCAGATTCGGCAGGTGCTGCAGAAAAGCCCCCAGCACTGGCTGGGACGCCGTTTTACCTTGGCGAATGATTTCAGCGACCCGGTCCCAATGCTCCACCAACTGATCCGCCGCCGCACGCGCCAAGGGCGATGGCTGAGTCTTGCCCACGCGGGCGAGGAACCATTGCGGATCGATCGTCGCGACGTTCGGCAACGCATGTAGCGTGTCGAACCCCGCCAGCGCCGTGTACTTGCCCGTGGTCAGGTCCGCCGAGCAAAACACCGGCACGCCAAACGCCAGGGCGGTGATCGCCAGGTGATAGCTATGGCCGATCACCGCTTGGGCCTGGCTGAGAATTTCGGCCATGAGCAACGGCTCCGGCCAGAACGGCAAGGTGATGGATCCGGGCAGCCGCCCGGCAATCACTGACGGATCGTCGCCCAGGACCGGTCCAATCGGCACCACCAGGAACTGGTAGCCCAGGAACGCCTCAGGGTGGTCTTCGAACAATTTTACAAAGGACTCCACCACATGAATGGCGTGGATCACGATGTAGGGCCCGGTCAGCCCGGCATGCTCGCGCAGGCGAACAAACTCGGCCGAGGGCCGTTGCTCATCGATCAGGCGCGGTAAGCCGAACGCGGTGTCGGGCAGCACTTCGATCTCGATTTGCTGGCTAAGCGCGCCGAGGGTATCGCGCGACAGGGCATCACGGACGCGCACGTACCGGCTCTGCTCAAGGGCCATCGTCAATAACGGCCTGGCCCAATCGGGGATACTGTTGCAATGCATCCCCGGTGCATTCCACATGACCGGAACCGCATGCTGCAGCGCGATGAGCGCGGGGGTCAGCCAATAACCGGTAGGGTGATGGATGTCGGCAGTGGTCGGACCATAACCATGGGCAACGACTTTATCGAATCGGATCAGGAAACCACCGCCGATCAACACGCCATCCAGCCTTGCCGCTACAGCGGGCAACTCTGTCAGCGACGTCACCGCGTAGGGCCATTCGGATGGGGTTTTCCCGTGATAGGAAAACCGCTGCAGATTGACCGAACCCAAGCGCCGGGCCAGCTCTGCCTCGGCGATGATGGGGAACAGCAGGTCACCATAGTTTTCTACGTCGAAGGTGCCGAAGATAGCCACCTGCCACGTGCGCTCATCCAAGTTTTCCGCCAGGTCCTCCTCTGCTTGAATCCCGCAGGTCTTGGGAAGCGACTCGGCCGCTCGCGGGTCGACGCTCTGCAATCCCAGGTCAACCATGCCCAGGAAATGCTTGTGGCTGGGCAACATGTCGAACGCCAAGGGCGCGACTTGCTTCTCGATCAGTTGCGAGGTGTCTTCCGTCGCGCCATGCAACAGCTTGAGCGTGACGTGGTAACGCCCCTCGGCGAGGTTAGCCGGGAAGCGCACCGTAATGGCCGTATGCCGCCAGCCGTTTTCGACCGGGCCCGGTTGCAGGGCGAAGTTGCCCCCGCCGATCACCAGCAGCCTCGCCTCCTGGATAGTGAAGCTGATGTTGGGTTGAGTGATCGACTCATGCAGTAATGCTTCGACGTGAATCTCGATGTCGTCGCCATACAGGTAACTCGACGAAAGCTGCCGGGTGTTGGTGAAGCAGGCGGCGCTGATGTGTCCCTCCCCGGTTCCAAAGGCCATCCCCTGCTGACCGCCAATAAACGACTTTTGTGTAACCGGTATGGCCCCGCCACTGGCCCAGCGACGTTGCTCGTCACGCATGTCGAGCAAATGCAGCTCGGCCATTTCATCGGGCGAGCCGCTGGCAACGACGCGGCCTGCGCGCAGATAGATGACCCGGTGGCAAAACCGTTTGACCATGCTCATGTCGTGGGAGACGAACAGCAGCGTGGTGCCTTTGGCAGCCAGTTCTTCCAGGCGGTTCAGGCATTTGAATTGAAAAGATGCATCGCCGACGGAGAGGGCCTCGTCGACGATCAGGATCTCCGGTTCCACACAGACCGAAACGGCGAAGGCCAACCGGACCAGCATCCCGCTGGAATAGATTTTGGTGGGTTGGTCGATGAAGTCGCCGATGTTGGCGAAGGCGATGATGTCATCGAAACGAGCATCGATTTCCGCACGACTCAAGCCCAGCACCGCCGCGTTCACATAGACGTTCTCGCGGCCGCTGAACTCCGGATTGAAACCCGACCCGAGCTCAAGCAACGCCGCAATCCGGCCATGCCCGCGAACACTGCCCCGGGTCGGCATCAACGTTCCGCAGATCAGTTGCAACAAGGTGGATTTGCCACTGCCGTTACGGCCGATGATGCCGACGGTCTCCCCCCTTGCGATGTTCAGGGAAACATCGTCCAGGGCCCAGAACTCGCGGTAGAAACGCTTCCTGCCGCGCACCAGCATCTGCAACAGGCGGTCCTTGGGTGCATCGTAGATCTGATAACACTTGCTCAGGTTCTCGGCGCTGATGGCCACTTCAAACGACATCGGCAAAGCCCTTCCATGAGTCACTTCCATTAGCGGCACTACTGAATCATTCCTTCGCTGGGCACTGCCGATGAGTTAAGCACAAAACGGGAAAAAAACTTCGAATGCCCTGAACTTGGCCTACCCTCCATGAGGATGCGATTCACCGAGTTCCGATTTTTTTGTCTTGAGGCCCCAGTACCAATGCAGTCGTTCAGCACTTCCCCTGCCGCCATGATCAAGAGTGTGCTGGTCAATCGAATCCTGATCTACGTGTTGATCCGCAGGGAGATCATCGGTCGTTATAAAGGCTCGATGCTCGGTATCCTATGGTCGTTCTTCACCCCGGCGTTCATGCTGGTGGTCTACACGTTCGTGTTCAGCGTGGTCTTCAAGGCCCGCTGGTCGGGTGGCGGCGAGTCCAAGAGCGAATTCGCCCTGGTGCTGTTCGCAGGCTTGCTGGTGTTCAACCTGTTTTCCGAATGCCTGAACCGCGCGCCGGGCCTGGTGCTGGCCAATACCAACTACGTCAAGAAGATCGTCTTCCCACTGGAAACCCTGCCGATGGTGTCGCTCGGCGCGGCGCTGTTCCACATGGCGATCAGCATCCTGGCCTGGCTGCTCTTCTATATCGTCCTGTTCGGAACCCCTCCGGCAACCGCCCTTCTGCTGCCGTTGGTGCTGTTTCCGTTGGTGTTGTTGACGCTGGGTATTTCCTGGTTCCTCGCCTCGATAAGCGTATACCTGCGCGATATCGGCCAGTTCATTGGCATTGTCATCACGGCGATGCTCTTTCTCTCGCCGATTTTCTATCCCCTTTCGATACTCCCACAAAGCTATCAGGCCGCCTTGCAGGCGAACCCCCTGACGCTGCCGGTGGAAATGGTTCGTGACGTACTGTTCTGGGGCAGGACACCGCAATGGGCGCAGCTGGCGGCTTATTCGGCAATTTCCTTGCTGATTGCCTGTGCCGGATTCGCCTGGTTCCAGAGGACACGCAAAGGCTTTGCCGATGTCATATGAGTTTGTTGACGTGGCGCCTCGTCCAGCAGCCGCTATGCTGATGGATGGCACGGCTGCAACCTGGGCCTGCCTGGTTATTGAAGTCGACAACAAACCTGAACGACCCGGGGTGCGTTGCCGTAATGTCCAAGGGACTGGAAGAACGCATGGATCAGATCAACCGTCTTGTCGATCACATTGACAAACTGACTCGCTCAACACAGTCCAGATCCATTGAAGCCTTGCAGCTGGTCAAGGAAATCGAGAATCGGGACCGGCTGATCAAGCAACTGAACCTGGGCTCACAAGCGCTTCGCACTCGGCTATCGCTTCAAGAAGGCAAGGCCGGGCGACTGCGCGAGCAGTTGCAGGTGACCGAACGGCGCCTCAAAGACACCCAGGCGTTACTCCGGGCTAAAGAACGCCAAGCGGTGGAGCTGTCTGATTGGGCGGTGGATCTGCGCGCACAACTGGCGGCGAAGCAGACTGAGCTGTTCAAGCTTTCTGACTGGGGCAACGCCATCGAACGCGCACCGCTGCGTTATTCGATACGCAAGCAGCTGTATAAATTATCGCGCCGGATCTACGCCTGGTTGCCGCTCACCGCACAGCAGAAAAGCAGGCTGGCCCAGCGGCTTCGAAGCTGGCTGAAACGCACCAGGGCGACAGCCGGCGAATCATCGGCGTCCCCAAGCCTCGCGCCGCTGCAACCCCTGCTACCACCGATTGACCTTGCCGTGCCATCCAGTCACGGGCAGCCGACGATCCTGATGTTCGGCGTGATCGATTGGCACTTCCGCATCCAGCGCCCACAAAACCTGGCCAAGGAGTTGTCGCGGGCGGGACAAACGACGTTTTATATTTCCAACCACTTTATTGACGATGATGCTCCCGGCTTCGAGGCGGAGCGCCTGGAGGGCTCAGAGCGGCTGTTCCAGATCCGTTTCAAGGTGCGCGGGGCTCCGGCCATTTATCATGCCCCGCCTTCAGCGGCCGCGATCAGCCAGTTGCGCCAAGGCCTGGCCATGCTGCTGGACGCGGCGAACGTCGCCGCCGTGGACTGCATTGTCCAGCACGCGTACTGGTTCCCGCTGGCAAGACGTGTCCCCAACGCCACGCTGGTCTATGACTGCATGGATCATCACGAAGGTTTCGGCAATGTTGCCCAGGAACTGCTCGACCTGGAAATCGCCTTGATGCGCCGGGCCGATCTGCTGGTGGCGACTTCCGACTGGATCGAACAACACGGCAAGCGGGAAAACCGCAACGTAGAGGTGATCCGCAACGCCTGCGAATACGGTTTTTTCAGCCAACGTCCCGACACGATCTACCGGGACCCGGCCAACAGGAAGATCATCGGCTACTACGGCGTCATCGCCGAATGGTTCGACCTGGAACTGGTCAAGCGCGTCGCCCAGTCGTTCCCGCAGCAGCTGATCCTGTTGATCGGCAGCGATATCGTCCAGGCGAAAAAATATTTCAAGGCCTGCCCGAATGTGGTCCTGGAAGGCGAAGTCCCGTATGCCTCCCTGCCCTATTACCTCTACGCCATGGACGTTTGCCTGCTTCCGTTCAAGGTCATGCCCCTGACGCTCGCCACCAATCCGGTCAAGGTCTATGAATACCTGAGCGCAGGAAAACCGGTAGTGTCGGTGAAACTGCCGGAGTTGAGCCAGTTCGACAAACTGGTCTGGGCTGTTGAACAGCCCTCTGAATTCATCTCGGCCATACGCGGTGTACTCGATGCTCTGCCAGAGGTCGGCGCAACGCCAAAGGCGCGTCAATCGTTCGCCCAGGGCCAGACCTGGCAGCATCGGGCCGCCAGCCTGCGCAAGGCCATCGCGTCATTGCCCCTGCCCAAGGTCAGCGTCGTGGTGTTGACCTACAACAACCTCGAACTGACCAAGGCTTGCCTCGACAGCCTGTTAACCCAGAGCCAGTACCCGAACCTTGAAATCATCGTGGTCGACAACTGCTCCAGCGACCAGACCCCGGCCTATCTCACTGCCTGGGCCAAGGGACATCCCGAACGGATCGTCATCCTCAATCCGGACAACAAGGGATTCGCCGCAGGGAACAACCAAGGGCTCGCGGCAGCCAGTGGCGAGTACCTGGTCATCTTGAACAACGATACGGTCGTCACCGCCGGTTGGATCAAGGGGTTGATCCGTCATCTGAAGGACCACGAGGAAATCGGCATCATCGGTCCGGTCACCAACAACATCGGCAACGAAGCCAAAGTCAGCACCCGTTATGGCCGGATGGAGGACATGCCCGCCGAAGCCGCGCAAATGACCCGTGCGCGCATGGGCGAGTGGTTCGAAATCAACACCCTGGCGTTTTTCTGCGTGATGTTCCCGCGTTCGACCTACGAGCAGATCGGCGGCCTGTGCGAGGAGTACGGCCTGGGGTTCTTCGAGGATGACGATTACTGCCGCCGCGTGCAGCGTCGCGGCCTGCGCGCGGCTTGCGCCGAAGACGTCTTCGTCCATCACCACCTGTCCGCCTCGTTCAACACCTTGGGTGCCAGGAAAAAACAGGCACTTTTCGAGAAGAACCGGGCGATCTACGAGAACAAATGGGGATCCTGGGTTCCGCACACGTACCGAGATGTATAGGCCCCTCTTGGATGCAACGCTGTTTACGAGCGTTGACCAACCGTGGCGAGGGAGCTTGCTCCCGCTGGGCTGCGAAGCGGCCCTGAACCCGGCCACCGCAGCGTGCCAGGTAGGTTGCATTCAGCTTTTGGGGCTGCTGCGCAGCCCAGCGGGAGCAAGCTCCCTCGCCACAATGAATCGAGAAAGCCTTAAGCGAGTTCCTTCAGCAGAGACGATATTTTGCCCGGATCAAGCCTGAAATACGCAGTGGTGCTGTTGGTTCTACTGGCGAGTACGGCGGTCGGCGTGTACGGTTTTTCGACGCTTGAACTGGCGTCCATGAACAGCAGTAGCCGCACGATACTGCTGTCAGTGGCAGTCCTGGCGGCCCTTACCGCCTTCACTCGCAAGCCGCCGATCATTCTTAGCCTTGGCCTGCTGGCGTGCCTGACCATTGCCTGCGCGCAGATCTGGCCGGTGGTTGTCGTCGCGGTCTTCGCGCTGTCTGCCACCGTGCTCGGCAGGTGGCTGCTCAGGCAAGAAAATCCGGCCGACTGGAGCATCCATCTGCTGATGGGCATCGGCACGTTCGGTACGCTGACAGGCTTGGCTGCGTATATGCCGATCAACTATCCCTGGCTGTATGGCGCGATGTTGGCACTGCCGCTTGTACTGGGGCGCAAACAGGTCCTGTCGATAGGTCGCGAGCTGCTGGCACAAATCCAGGCCACCCGCTCGGCACATACGCCCCTGCAAACCGGGCTCGATGTACTGATTGGCGGATTCGCCTGCCTCTACGTGCTGGTAGCGTTCATGCCGGAGGTCGGCCACGACGCCTTGGCCATGCACCTCTTCGTCCCTTCACACCTGGCCCAGCGGCACCAATGGTCGTTCGATGCAAACACCTATGTGTGGGCAGTCATGCCCATGCTGGCCGATTGGATCTATAGCATCGTCTATATGCTGGCGGGCGAAACGGCGTCACGCCTGAGCAATAGCGCATTCGCCTTGCTGGTGGCGTGGCAGATTCGCAACATGACCCTCTGGGCCGGGGGCTCCGCCACGAGCGCTCGCTGGGCGAGCCTGATCTTTCTGTCGACGCCCCTCGCCTTCGCTGAAAGCAGCAGCCTGCACATAGAGTCGGCGTGGACCGCCTTCATGCTGGCCGGGACCCTGGCAATCCTGAAGGTCTCAGGCTTCACTGCGGATCCTCGGGAACGCCTGTCGCAACTGGTCCTGGCCGGTGTCCTGCTGGGCTTCGCCATGGCGACCAAGGCAGTGACCCTGAGTGTCCTGCCGGTCCTGCTGTTGGTCCTCTTGCTGCAGTACAAGGCCTGGGCCGTGCGAGGAATCGCCAAGACCCTCATGCTCGGCAGCGCCGGCCTGCTGCTAGCGGGCGCTACCCCTTACGTCTGCGCCGGGTACTTGACCGGTAATCCGGTGTTCCCGTTTTTCAACGGGGTTTTCCATTCGCCGCTCTGGCCGGACATGAACTTCGAACCGCCCGCCACTTTCGGTACCGGAATGACCTGGGACACCCTCTATCGAATGGTCTTCCAGTCGCCGCAGTTCATCGAGGGGCGGGTCGGCGCGGCGGGTTTCCAGTGGCTGCTGCTACCCACGGCGGCCGTCGCCGTGCTGCTGAGCGGCAACAAAAAAGCGCTGTGCATTCTCCTGGTCGGCGCCGGCGCGATGTTCATGACGTTCCAGTCAACGGCCTACCTGCGTTATGTGTTTCCCTCCTTTGCGCTGTTCTCGGTGATCCTCGCCCTGCCCTTTTCCGACGCCAGGGCCTTCCCCCGCAGCCTCGCCATCGCGGCCGGTGCCGTGCTGGTCCTGGCCAATACCCGCTTCATCCAGGCCGCGACTTACTATGGCGAAATCAAACCCTCGGCACTGTTGAGCCAGGCCGGTCGTGAGGCCTTTTTGCTGGAGCGCCTGCCGATCCGGAAAATGGTCGACACCGTCAACGCCTTGAACAGCGGTTATCAGCCCGTGGCGGTTTTTGCGTCGCCCTTGATGGCGGGTTTGCATGGCGATGCCCTTTACGCATCGTGGTACAACCTGAAGTGGAAGGGCGAATTCGACGCAGCGACCTCGCCGGCGGAGCTTACCCGGCGCTTGCGCCAGCGCCAGGTGAACTGGCTGGTGATCGATCTCAAGTCTCTTCCCCAGGCGCAACTCGACCGCCTGCTCGCCGTGTCCACGTCATATTCCAGGCTGGGTAACCTGGACCTGCGCAAACTCAACGCCACCCACTACGAGCTCCTGCTCAATCCGGACCTGTCCAGCCTCGACGGCTGGAACCTGCTGTCGCCCTCGACCTATGACACCTCGCGCAAGATCCTGACCGTCAACGTCAACACACCCGCCACACAGCGCGTCGACGTGACGCCGGGGCTGACCTACATCAACAGTGTGTCCGCACGCTGCGCGGAGGCAGCCACTACCGGAAGAATCCAGGCCAACTGGATTGACGACCAAGGCGACTTCATCAGCGCCAGCATCGCAACGTTTGATTGCACCACGCATTGGGAGACCCACGAGATGAGCGTCATTGCCCCGGCTAATGCCACGTCCGCGGTCATTTATGCGTCCGGGCATACCGACACTCCCCTGGAGTTCAAATCACTTTCATTCAGGCAATAGTTGGCGAGTCGATGAACACAACAACAGCGATTTTCACGGATGAACTACGCGTTGCCGTCGTCATCCCCAGCTATCGGGTCACCGCACACATCGCCGGCGTCATCGACGCCATCGGGCCGGAAGTCTGGCGCATCTATGTCATTGACGATGCCTGCCCGGACGGTTCGGGCGGGCATGTCCTGGCCTCCTGTGACGACCCTCGGGTCAAGGTGCTGCCCCATGACATCAACAAAGGTGTGGGGGGTGCGGTCATGACCGGCTATCGAGCAGCCCTCGCTGACGGCGCGAGTATCATCGTCAAGGTCGACGGCGACGGTCAAATGGACCCGACCCTGATTCCGCTGTTCATCGAACCGATCCTGGCGGGTGAAGCCGACTACACCAAGGGCAATCGGTTTTTCGACCTGGAGGAAGTCCAGTCGATGCCGCGAATTCGTCTGTTCGGCAATGCCGTGTTGTCGTTGATGGCCAAACTGTCGACGGGTTACTGGGATCTGTTCGACCCGACCAACGGCTATACCGCGATTCACCGTGACGTCGCCAGGCTGCTGCCCCTGGACAAGGTCAGCCAACGCTATTTTTTCGAGACCGACATCCTGTTCCGCCTGAACACCGTGCGCGCGGTGGTAGTGGATATTCCGATGGAAGCCCGCTACGGCGATGAGGTCAGTCACCTGAAGATCTCGAAAATCGTCGGCGAATTTCTCTTCAAGCATCTGCGCAACTTCACCAAGCGCGTGCTCTACAACTACTACTTGCGCGACATGTCCCTGGCTTCGATCGAGCTGCCGATCGGGATCCTGATGTTCGTGTTCGGCATCCTGTTCGGCAGTTATCACTGGTTCGAGTCGGCGCAGCATGGCGTCGCAACGCCAGCCGGCACCGTGATGCTCAGTGCATTGCCCATGCTCATGGGGCTGCAATTGATCATGGCGTTTCTCGGTTATGACATCGCCTCGGTCCCCAACAGGCCTCGGCATTCCAGGCGCAGGGCCACTTCATTGCGGGAAGAAAAGTCGTTAAAGCGCTAAGAGATTTTTTATCGGACCCGTCGCTCAAGACGCTGGACGTCGATGGCTGCGAACGCCTTGAACTTCACGGCAAGGTGCTTGAACGCAAGCAAATGCTCAGGGAAGTCTTCGTGGAATTCCACCACGCGTTCCGTCGACTGGCAGACCGCTATTTCCAGGTCGGGGGTCTTGAGGTGGAGTTGGGAGCGGGCATCGCGCCCATGCGCGATTCGTACCCGCACGTATTGGCCACGGACGTTGTCGCCAGCGAGAAACTCGACATGGCGCTCGATGCCCAGGCAATGAGCCTGGACGATGATTCGGTCAGGGCCTTTTATGGCCAGAACTGTTTTCACCACTTTCCTCACCCCGAGCGCTTTTTCACGGAGCTGGAAAGGACGCTCAGGATCGGCGGCGGGGCCATTTTGATCGAGCCCTTTCACGGCCCCTTTGCCGCGTTCCTCTATAAGCGCCTGTTCAAGTCCGAAGGCTTCGACATGCACTTCCCCTCTTGGCATACACCGTCGACCGGCCCCATGAACGGCGCCAACCAGGCCCTCAGCTACATCGTTTTCGTTCGCGACCGGCAGGCGTTCGAGCACAAGTACCCGGGCCTGGAGATCGTCCACCAGGAAATCTGCGGCAACTACCTGCGGTATCTGGTTTCCGGTGGCCTGAACTTTCGCCAGCTATTGCCTGACGTATTCATCCCTGTGCTCAAGGTCATCGAAAAACTGCTGTATCCGTTGCGCCGGATACTGGCGTTGCACCACATCGTGGTGATCCGGAGGACGTCTTGACCTTTATCCGATACGGCGCCATCCAACTCGTGGCCTATGGGTTGGACATGGGGACGTTTTTGCTGCTGCTCGCGCTATTCGATAGTCAACCCGTGCTGGCCAACGTCGCTGGCAAAGTCGTGGCCGGGACGTTCGCGTTCTTTTCGCATCGGCATTTCACATTCCAGTCGACACGCGTTGGCAGCAAGGCTCAAGCGCTGCGCTATTTTTCACTGCTCGCCATTAATGTTCCGCTCGCTTCGGTGCTGCTCAGCGCGGGGCTGTACCTCATCGACAACCCTGTCCCGGTGAAATTTGTCAGCGACGTGATCTGCGTAGCGCTGACCTACTGGATCAGCAAGCGGTTCGTGTTTCGTACCGATACGCACCCGCCGGCTCCCGCTGACCGAGCCGAAGGCGCACGACCATGACGCTACTGATTACCGGCGCGACCGGCTACATTGGACGACGCTTGAGTGCCCTCGCGGCGGCAAGCGGTCACGAAGTCATTTGCGCCACCCGCAAGCCGTGCCCTGCCCCCTATGCCTGGCTTCCTTATGATCTGCGGGGCCCGGCGCCCGAGTGCCCGGCCGGCACTCAGGCGGTGATCCATCTGGCGGCCGACACATCACCCGATACTGACACTAACGCGAACGCTGAAATAAACGCGGCCCTGGCGCTGATCGATTGCGCCCGACAAGGCTCGGCCAGGTTCATCTTCATTTCCAGCCAAACCGCCGAGGCCATGGCCCCGAGCGTTTATGGCCAGACCAAGTGGCGCATCGAACAGCACGTGCTGGCTGCCGGGGGTACCGTGGTCCGCCCCGGGCAGGTGTATGGCGGCCCCGAGTGCGGGCTCTTTGGCCTGTTGACCGGGCTGGTTCGCCGGAGCCCGTTCACTCCGATCCTCTTGCCGGCGCCTTGCGTGCAGCCCATTCATGTCGACGACCTCGCGGCCGCGATACTGGCCGTCGCCGAGCGGGACGACATTCATGGTGAGGTCCTCAAGCTGGGTGCCGTAAAACCGATTGCCTTTGGGCGCTTCCTGAGCGCCATTGCGACGCACCGGGTCCGCGCCGTGCGCATGCCAATTCCTCTGCCGGTGGCATTGCTCAGGCTGTTGCGGCTGATATTCGGACGATCCTTGAGCAGAAAGCTGGGCCTGGAGCGGATCTTTTCCCTTATTCATCTGCCGCCCATGGACAGCGAGCGTTCCATGGAAAAACTCGGCATCGCGTTGCGCCCCCTTGCCCACGGCATGCATCGCTCCGGCCATGGGCAACGTCGAGGCCTGCTTCAGGAAGCGGCGGTGCTCTTGGGCTACCTGCTCAAACGCCCGCCGCAAAAAAGCCTGGTAAGGCGCTATGCAAGGGCACTGGAGCGTGCGGGCAAAACCCGTCCTGTCATTCACTCACGCCTGCTGATGGGCTGGCCGATACTCTTGACGCTGCTGGACAACCCCGGCGTCCTGCGCACACCCGAGGGCCAGGAACTGGCCTGGCGCCTGCAGGTTGCACTCGGTATCGCCGAAGCCAGCCCCCAAGGCGCGCAGGTGTTCCTCGGCACCCGATGGCCGCGCAGCCTTGTCGCCACGCTGGCTGCGTTGGGACTCACCTCGGTCAAGGCGTTGGTGTGGAAGATAGCGGCGTTGTCGTGCCGTGCTTTTGCCCGCCCGCTGCTGCTTGGAAGTGAAGCCCACCGTGAAGCCTGAGTTCGATGTGATCATTGTCGGCAGCGGCCCAGCCGGGACTTCAGCGGCCTATCCGCTGGTCAAGGCGGGCCTGCGAGTGCTCATGGTCGATGCCCAGGCCAACAGCGACTCACCGGTGCCGCCAACCCGCCCATTCCTCAGTGCCAGGGCCGACGACGCGCATCAGTGGAAATGGATGATCGGCGAAAACTTCCACGCCCTGGACCAACTGGACGCCGTATCGCCCAAGCTGAAGACGCCGACCCACGCCCATGTCTTCGAAGGGTTCAGCGCCGGCAATCGCATCGAGACCGAAAACTTCATCGGCATCGGATCACTGGCCACCGGAGGCCTGTCCAATGCCTGGGGTTGCGGCGTGGCAACGCTGGGCGCCGGTGACTTTGCCGGGCTGCCCATCGATTATTCCGAGATGCAGGCGTCCTACGAAACAGTCGCGCGCCGGATCGGTATCAGTGGCCGGCTCAACGACGATCTCTCCAGCTACTTCGGTCTGGATGAGTGGTCGCAACCACCCCTGCCGCTGGACAACCTGCATCAGCGCTTGCTCGACCGCTACACCCGGCGCCGAGCGGTGTTTCCCGACCTGGGGTTTCGCCTTGGCCGTTCAAGGGTCGCCGCCTTGAGCCAGCCCCTCGACGAGCGCAAGGCCTGCGATCTTTCTGGAAACTGCTTGTGGGGCTGTCACCACCAAGCCTTGTACAGCGCCTCGCAAGAGCTGCGAAAACTCAAGCAATACCCTGGGTTCCAGCACGTCCAGAATTTCCTGGTGGAGGATCTGCTGAAACAGGACGACTCATGGACCATCACCGACCATCGCTCCGCCCGGCGCTTGCGCGGTGCGCGCCTGTTGCTGGCGGCGGGCACACTGGCCTCGACCCGGCTCGTCCTCAAGTGCCTGAACCATTCGACACCGGTGCCGCTGCTGTCATCACCGACGGCGGCCTTCCTGCTATGGCTGCCAAGAATGCTCGGCACCCCGAGAGTGCCGGCATTTGGCCTGGGCCAGCTCTCGTTCACTCTGGAGTTGAAGTCCGGCGCCACGGCTTTCGGTTCGACGTTCAGCACCACGGGCTTGCCCATGACCGAGTTCGTCAGCCGGATTCCCATGAGCAAACGCTACAGCATCGAATTGCTGAGGAACCTGCTCAACGCGTGCGTCGTCGGCAACATCTTCCTTCCCGGGCAGCTGTCCAGCAACACGGCGCTGCTGCGCCCCAACGGTTCGTTGAGCATCACCGGCCAAGTGCATCCCGAGCTCCCCGGGATCATGAAAGCCGCCGAGACCAGGCTGCGGCGGATCTATTGGAAGATGGGCGCGCTGTTGATGCCCATGAGCTTCACCGTCGGCAGACCGGGAGCAGATATCCACTATGCGGGAACCCTGCCCATGCACTCGACGCCGAAGATTGGCCAGACCGATCGCCTTGGCCAAGTCGCAGGCCTCGACGGCGTGCATGTCGTCGACGGCGCCTGTCTGCCCAGCCTTACCGAGAAATCGCACACGTTGACCCTGATGGCCAATGCGGACCGGATAGCACGCTCTCTGACAACAATGATAGGAAATCAGCAGTCATGACCCGCAAGGTACTCTGCATCGTCGGTACACGCCCGGAAGCCATCAAGATGGCCCCGGTGATCAACGCCCTCAAGGCCGAGAAAAACATCGAGTGCCGGGTGCTCGCCACCGCCCAGCACCGCGGCCTGCTCGACCAGATACTGAAAGGCTTTGCGATCAATGCCGACCTCGACCTGGACATCATGCGTCCCAACCAGTCTCTGGCAGCGCTGACCTCACGCCTGCTGCGTGAACTCGACGGCGTTCTGCAAGCCGAGAAACCGGATGTCGTACTGGCTCAAGGTGACACGACCACCGTCATGAGCGCCGCACTGGCGTGTTTCTACCTGCGAATTCCCTTCGGCCATGTCGAAGCGGGCCTGCGTACCGGGGACTTGTACAATCCGTTCCCCGAGGAGGCCAACCGGGTGATCGCCGGCAAGCTGGCCCGCTGGCATTTCGCGCCGACCCAGGGCGCCGTGGCCAACCTGCTGGGCGAAGGTGTTGCCGCCAGCGATATCACCCTGACCGGCAATACCGTGATCGATGCCTTGCTGATGACCGCGGCACAGGACTCGGCCTTGACCGTCCCACTCGATGCGCACAGACGCATGGTGCTGGTGACCTGCCATCGTCGGGAAAACTTCGGCGAACCGTTCCAGGATATCTGCCAGGCACTCAAGCGCCTGGCCGAACGGAACCCGGACATCCAGATCCTCTATCCCGTCCACCCCAACCCGAACGTCAAGGACGTCGCCCATCAACTGCTCGGCCGAACCCCGAACATCATCCTCTGCGCACCGCTGGACTACGCTCCGTTTGTCGCGGCAATCAAGCGCTCATACCTGATCATCAGCGATTCCGGGGGCGTGCAGGAAGAAGCCCCTGCCCTGGGTAAGCCGGTGCTGGTACTCAGGACAGAAACCGAACGCCCCGAAGCGGTCGACCTCGGCGTGGTCAAGTTGGTGGGCGCCAATCGGGACACCATCGTTGAACAGGCACAGCATCTCCTGGATGACCCTGAGGCCTATCAGGGCATGGCGCGGGGCGTTTCCCCCTATGGCGACGGCAGGGCCGCAACGCGTATTGCCGACGTCCTGCGCCAGCACTTTCAGTCATGAGAATGATCTACCTGTCCCCGGTGCCATGGGCCAGTTTCAGCCAGCGCCCGCATCATTTCGTCAGCTGGTATCACCACCAGACTGGCGCACAGGTGCTCTGGATCGACCCCTATCCGACGCGCTTGCCCACGTTGAACGACATCAGGTCCAAGCCGCCTGTTGCCGATCAGCACAGCGTCACCGTTCCCCCCTGGTTGCACATTTGCAAACCCCGGAGCCTTCCCATTGAGCCGCTTCCAGGCTCGGCAATGCTACTCAAGCAACTGTGGCGCAACCTGTTCAAGGAGACTGCGGCGTTTGCCGCCGCCGGCCCTTGCCTGATAGGTGTCGGAAAACCCTCCGAACTGGCCTTGCAACTGCTGGCACGCATGCCTGCAAGCCCCGCCGTCTACGACGCGATGGATGATTTCCCGGCCTTTTATCAAGGCCTGTCACGCCGGTCCATGGAGCGTCGCCAGGCGCAGCTTATTCGACGGGTAGGCAAAGTTCTGGCCTCCTCCAGCCACCTGCGCAATAAACTCCTGGGCATGACCGACCAGGTGGAACTGGCTCTCAATGCCTGTGATGTGCACGGACTTGCGCCAGTTGAAAGCCCGGACCTTGTCGCCAGACAACAGGTGCTTGGTTATGTCGGCACCCTGGGTCGTTGGTTCGACTGGGACCTGGTCACCGCGCTGGCCCAGGCCAACCCTGGAAACCGGATCCGGCTGATTGGCCCCGTCTTCACACCGGCGCCCTGCGTATTGCCCGCCAACATCGAGCTGCTACCCGAGTGTTCCCATGCCGATGCAATGACGGCCATGACAACGTTTTCGGTAGGCCTGATTCCGTTCAAGCTCAACCGCCTGACCGCCTCGGTCGACCCGATCAAATACTACGAGTACCGCGCCCTCGGCCTGCCTGTCATCTCGACCCGCTTCGGTGAAATGGCCCTGCGCGACCGGGAGCCGGGCGTCTGGATCGTGGATCAAGGGACTGACCTGCGCAACACCGTCGTTGCAGCGCTCGCCAGTCAAAGCGACCATGCCACCGTTCAGCAATTTCGTCAGGCGCATCTCTGGGCCAAGCGTTTTTCGGCGGTAGTCATGCCTGCCTCATTGGAGAAACCAGAAGTCTGGTAAATCATCCGGCAGCCACAAAGCCCCGCTGCAGGTCCTCGATCAACACCTCGACATCCTCCAATCCCACATGCAATCGCACCACCGGGTTCAACGCCCGATCCTCGGCGCTCTGCCGATCCTGGGTATCGGCAACGGTCACCAGACTCTCGAACCCACCCCAGGACGCCCCCAACCCGAACACCTGCAACGCATCGATAATCAACGCACTGGTGCGCCGGGCTTATGAGCTGATCAGGAACAATCAGGGGCATATGTTCGACCAAGTGCCAGGGCACATCGCGGATCAATTGACCCTTGATATCGTCCGGGCGTTGAAAGGACTTTTGAGCAGCAGTCATGCTTGCCCTCCCTGTCCATCAGCCAGCGCCGCGCCGTTGAGGTAATGGTCGCCCAGCAGCCGACGCTGGGTCAGCAACGCCGGCTCGGCTGCATCCGGCAACGGCCGCGGCAAGCTGCGCCCGGCCAGCTCGAAGAATAGATGGGCGCCGACACGCGCCGCCTCGGCAGCAGCCAGACGAAAGGCAATGGCAGCCGATTGGGAGGCGTTGGCGCGTTCGAGCAACGCATCGGCAGCGTCGATACGGATACGCAGGTCACCGACCGCGGCGACCACCAGGGCTTCATGTCGCGCGCTCTGCCCGCGCAGGTAGTCAAGCAGAGCCGCCTCGACGTGGCGGGCATGGGCGAGGTCGCTGCGACCCTGGGAGTGTGAATGGGACATGCTCGATACCTCAGTTCCAGGAGTGACGTTGCGGCTTGATGTCGTTGAGAAGCTGGTTGCCGACCAGGTGATATTTCCAGCGCACCGGGTCATGCAGGGTATGGGTCCGCGCATTGCGCCAGAATCGGTCCAGGCCCTGGCTGGCCGAGACGCTGCGCGTGCCGCCCAGCTCCAGCAGGCGGCTGGAAGCCTCCAGGGCAATCTCGGTGGACAGCACCTTGGCCTGGCCTACGACCACAGAGGCTTCGGCGACCCGTTCCTCACTGGGCTCGGCGACCGCAAGATCGACCGCTTGGGCCGCGCGCTGCAAAATCGCCTCGGCCGCTTGCAGCCGCCAGGCCAGCTCGCCGATCAGCGCTTGGCCTAGCGGATCCTGCCAACCGTATTGCAGGCCGCTGTCGACCCAAGGACGCGCCTGGCGGGCGACACGCAGGGTCTCGGCGAAGGCACCCCGGGCAATGCCGGTGTCCACCGCGGCCTGGATGATCTGCGAAATCGGACCATCGGAAGTGGGCTGGTCATAGGCTTTCCAGGCAGGTACCACGTCGCGGGCAGGCACGCGTACGCCTTCGATGCGCACCTGGCCGCTGGCGGTGATGCGTTGGCCGAAACCGTCCCAACTGTCGATCACCGTCAGTCCGGCGGCATCGCGCGGAACCAGCGCGATATGCACATGCCCCGCCTCGTCCACCGCGGCTACCGGCACGATATGAGCGAACAATGCACCGGTGCAGTAGGCCTTTTCGCCGTCGAGTACCGCCGTGTCACCCTCGAAGCGGATCTGCGTCTGGAAGGTCGTGACGTATTGGCTTCGCGCTTCGGAAAAAGCGTTACCAAAGCGATACCCCTCGAGCACCCTGGCGTAGTAGCGCCGCTTCTGCTCTTCGCTGCCGGTCAAACCAAGATTGCTGAGTACTCCAAAATGGTTTTGCGGCAACTGGCCGAGGGAGGAATCGGCTGCGGAGATGATGGCGATCACTTCGCTCAGCGTGACATAGGACACCCCGGCGCCACCGTAGGCCTTCGGCACGCTGATCGCCCACAACCCGCTTTCGGAAAAGCGTTCGAGTTCTTCCCAGGGCAGTCGTCGTTCTTGGTCGCGGGTTGCCGCCTCGCGAGCAAAATCCCCGGCCACACGGTGCGCCACCGCGATCGCCTCGGCGTCGCTGCGAATGAGGTGGGCCGGGCGCCGAGGCACCGGACGAACCTGCTCGGACGGATCAATAGTCGCTGAATGGCTCATGTGCTGCTCCTTTCGTAACGGGTTCATCAACAGCCAGAGCACAGTCCGCACCAACCCGTTAAACCCTTTATTTTCAAAGAGTTGTGAACCAGCAGCGGGCTGGACAAAGCCCCTGCAACAGCAAACTGCGGATTCACTGTTGCCCACAAGACAGCGGAAAACCGGCACTCAACCGGTCTTGCCGCCCAGATAGAACTGCTGGATATCTTCCCGCGCCGCCAACTCCGCACCGCTGCCCTCACCCACGACCCGACCGTTTTCCAGGACGTAGGCGTAGGTGGCATGGCGCAGCGCAACGTTGATGTTCTGTTCGGCCACCAGGAAGCTCATGCCTTCCTGGGCATTGAGCTGGGCGACGATGGCAAAAATCTCCTCGACGAGGATCGGCGCCAGCCCCATCGAAGGTTCATCCAGCAATACCAGCCGAGGTCGGGTCATCAGCGCCCGACCGATGGCAAGCATCTGCTGCTCGCCACCGGAGGTCAGCCCGGCCTGGGTCTTGCGCTTGGTCTTGAGACGTGGGAACCAGGCGTAGATGCGCTCCAGATCCTGTTCCAGTTCCCGGCGCGTCGGGTTACGCAGGAAACCGCCGGTGCGCAGGTTGTCCTCGACAGTCAGGTGGGCGAACACGTGGCGCCCCTCCAGCACATGGACAATGCCCTGGCGGGCCAGCAGGTTGGCGGCGACGCCGGCGGTATCCTGACCCTGGAAAGTGATCCGGCCGCGGCTGACTTGCGCACGGTCAGCCTGGACCAACCCGGAAATGGCCTTGAGCGTGGTGCTCTTGCCAGCCCCGTTGGCGCCCAGCAGCGCAACGATGTCGCCCTGCCCGACCCGCAGGGAAACCCCGGCCACGGCGAGGATCGCGCCGTCGTAGATGACTTCGATGTCGTGTACCGCCAGCAACTCGCTGCTTGCGGTGCCCGCAAGGGCCGCAATGGTCATGGGTTCTTCCTCCTCGTGCGCACGGCTACTGCGCCGCGCAATCGCGGGCCGTTACGCCCTTTTCTTTCGCATACTCGGCGGCCTTGGCGTCGATCAATGGGCGCAACGTCGCGCGGTCGGCCTGGACCCAGTCGGTGATCAGTTTCCATTGCTGGCCGTCCCATTGTTGTACCTTGGCTGCCCCGCCACCTTCATGGTCGCTGCAAGACAGCTTCAGCGGCTGCATCAGTCCAAGGAAACCGATCTCCTTGAGACGCGCGTCATCGAGGTCGAGATGCTCCAGGCCCCAGCGACCTTCCTCACCGTTGAGCGGGCGATTGCCGAACTTTTTCTGCCCGGTGCGGATCGCCTCGACGGCAATGGCGGCATTCACCAGGCCGGAGTTGTAATAGACGCTGCCGAAACTCTTCGGATCCTTGAGATCGCTCTTGCCGGTATCAAGGATGTACTGGCGAATGCGTTGGTGGATGTCGAAATCGGCACCGCCTGGATAGGGTGTCAACGCCAGGTAGCCCTTGCCGGCCTCGCCGGCCGGCAACACGTCCTCGTTGGAACTGGCCCAGATGTCGCCGACGATGCGCTCCACCGGGTAGCCGAAACGCGCCGCGGTCTTGATCGCTACCGGCGTGGATACACCCCAGGTACGCAGGAACACCCAGTCCGGCTTGAGCTGCCGCACCTGGCGCCACTGCCCGGCCTGTTCGTTGCCCGGATCCGCCACCGCGATCTGGATGTTCTCGAAGCCATACTTCTGCGCCAGCAGCGCCAGCGGCCCCTGGGTTTCCCGACCATAGGCCGAGTCATGGTAGACGGTGGCGATCTTCTTGCCCTTGAGCTTGTCCAGCCCGCCCTCACGCTCAGCCACATAATTGATGAATGCCGAGGCCTCGCTGTAGAACGTCAGCATGGCCGGGAAATTGTAGGGAAACACCCTGCCATCGGTGGCCTCGGTACGGCCGTAGCCGAGGGTGATCAGCGGAATCCGGTCGGCTTCGGCCTTGTCCGCGAGGGCATAGGCCGCCGGTGCACCGTTGGGCTGGTAGACCGCCACCGGCGCGCCGTTGAGGCCGTTCTTGAAGCGCTCGTAGCACTCGATGCCTTTTTCCGCCGTCCATTCGGTCTCGCACTCCTGCCAGACCAGCTTGACACCGTTGATCCCACCTTCCACCTCGTTGATGTAGCGCAGATAGTCGATCATTCCGGCCCACACCGGAATGCCGCTGGAGGCATAGGCCCCGACCCGGTAGGTGGCCAGGGGGAAGAACTGTTCGTTGGCCGCCTGGGCAACCGGTACCAGCGTTGCGCAGGCACCCAGTGCCAGGCCGATGGCAGCGAGGCTGCGTTTTAAAGTTGCATGCATGTTGGTCTTCTCGATTGGGTCTTGTGCAGTGTTGGAAACCTCCTTTCCCTCGGTAGGGTCAAGGTTCGTTGGGTTGTGGGAAGGCGCTCAGAACCGCAGCGGCCAGACCCTGATGCGTTCACGCAGGTCACCGAGCAGGCGTGCCAGCCCTTCCGGTTCCTTGATCAGGAACCAGATGATCAGGCCACCGAAGAGCACCTTCTGCAGGTTTTGCAGTTGCCCGGCATCGACGTTGCCGTTGAACAGCCATAGGCCGGCATGGCTGAGCAGGATCGGCACGAGGCTGATGAAGGCCGCGCCGATGAAGCTGCCGGCAATGCTGCCCATGCCACCGATAATGATGATGAACAGAATCTGGAACGAACGATTGATGTCGAAGCTGCCTGCACTGGCCGTCCCCAGGTACGCGAACGCCCAGAGCGCCCCGGCGATTCCGAGGTAGAACGAACTGACGGCGAAGGCCATGCGCTTGTCGCGCTCCACGGCGATCCCGATGACAGCGGCAGCGGTGTCCATGTCCCGGATGGCCATCCAGTTGCGGCCAATCTGGCTGCGCACCAGGTTGACCGCCACCGAGGTCAACAGCACCACGCAACTGAGGGTCAACAGGTAGCGACCGACCGGGGTGCCGAGGTTATGGCCGAACAGCTCCAGGCGTGGCGCGCTGATGGTGCCGGACGAGGCGTAGTTGTAGAACCAGGGGAATTTGGCAAATACCCATTCCAGGAAAAACTGCGAGGCCAGCGTGGTGACCATCAGGTAAAAACCCTTGATCCGAGAACTTGGAATGCCGAACAGCAGCCCGACCAACCCGGCAATCACTCCACCGCCAAGCAGCGCCAGTGGCAACGGCAGCCCGGGCACGCGCAGCAGCAAGCCGTATGTGGCGAACGCGCCCACGGCCATGAAGCCGGCGGCACCGACCGAGGTCTGGCCGGTGTAGCCGGTCAACAGGTTCAGCCCCACGCCTGCCAGCGACAGCACCAGGAAGGGAATCAGGATCGCGTTGAGCCAATAGTCATTACCGAGCCACGGCAACCCGATAAAAGCCACCAGTAGCAGCAACAAGAGGCCCGGCCGCCAACGCCGGCGCACCAGGGTCAGGGGTGAGTCGTCGAAGCTGGCAGTGAGGCGCGCAACAGTAGCGGTCATGGCGTCATACCCGTTCAATGATCCGGTCGCCGAACAGGCCGGACGGACGGATGTAGAGAAAGATCAAGGCGAGGAAATAGGCGAACCAGGGCGTGATGCCTCCGCCGATCAGCGGACCGATGTAAGCCTCGGCAAGATTCTCCGCCGCACCGACGATCAGCCCGCCGACGATGGCCCCGCCGATCGAGGTGAAGCCGCCGATGATCAGCACCGGCAGTGCCTTGAGCACCACCAGCGAAAGCGAGAACTGCACGCCCTGCCGCGCGCCCCAGAGCAACCCGGCGACCAGGCCGACCACTCCGGCCACGGCCCAGACAATCTGCCAGATGCGATTGAGGTTGATGCCCAGCGACAACGCCGCACGGGTATCATCGGCCACGGCGCGCAGGGCGATCCCGATGCGGGTCTGGTTGAACAGCAAGGCCAGCACCGCCACCGTCAGCCCTGACACTCCAGCAGCGATCAAGTCGAACTGGCTGACCATGATCTCCCCCACGAACAGCGGGACGTCCTCGATGCCCAGGTCCAGCGCACGCACCTGGGCGCCCATCAGTCCTTGGGCCAGGCCCTCGATGATGAACGACAGGCCGAGGGTGGCCATGAACAGGGTGATCTGCGATCGGTTGACCAGCGGCCGCAGCACCAGGCGCTCGATCAACAATGCGCCGACGATCATCACCAGCACCGTCAGGACCAACGCGAGGGCAAAAGACAGGCCCTGCTCACGCAAGCTGACGAAGGTCAGCGCGGCGAACAGCAGCATCGCGCCCTGAGCAAAATTGAACACGCCGCTGGCCTTGTAGATCAGCACGAAACCGATGGCCACCAGTGAATACAGAGTGCCGGCCAGCAGCCCGCCAACCAGGGTTTCCAGAAAGAAATTCATGAGTGCGAGGCCCCCAGGTAAGCGGCGATCACATCGGGGTTGGCCTGCACCTGCGCGGGCGTGCCGTCACCGACCTTGCGTCCGTAGTCCAGCACCACCACATGGCTGGACAGCCCCATGACCACTGGAATGTCGTGCTCGATGAGAATCACCGTGGTGCCAAGGTCGCGATTGATATCGACGATGAAGCGGCTCATCTCCTGTTTTTCTTCAGCGTTCATGCCGGCCATCGGTTCGTCGAGCAACAGCAGGGTCGGCTGCGCGATCAGTGCCCGGCCCAGCTCCACGCGTTTCTGCAAACCGTAGGCGAGGCTGCCTACCGCGACGTCACGCCAGGCCTGCAGTTCGAGGAATTCCAACACCTGCTCGGCCCGCTCGGCGAACGCCCGCGCCTCGCGCCGGGCGCGCGGCAAGCCCAAGGCCTGCTCGAGAAAAAACGTACGCTGCAAGCGCGACAGGCCAGTAAGCAGGTTGTCCACCACGCTCATTTTCTTGAACAGCGCGTTGTTCTGGAACGTCCGGCCGATACCAAGCCGCGCCGCTTTCAGTGGATGCGGACGGCGCAACGGTTCGGCAGCGAAGAACACCTGGCCGGCATCGGCCCGGTAGACCCCGTTGAGGATGTTCAGCAACGAACTCTTGCCCGCACCGTTCGGCCCGATCAACGCGCAGATCTCACCAAGCCTGACGCTGAACGAGAGGTCGGAAATCGCTTTCACGCCCCTGAACGACAGCGACACATTACGCACCTCCAACAGCGCATTCATGCGGCTCGCTCCAGATATTCCTGCAACCAGGCCTGGCGCGCCGAGCCTTGCAACAAGGCATCTGCGGGCGCGCTTGGCACCTCGATCCGGCGCAGCCGCTGGAACCCGAGCAGACGCCGCACCCGCGCCTTGAGCCAGCGGCGCAGACCACGTCGCGGATCATCCAGGGTCCATTCGCAGAGGCGTCGCCGCCAACTGCCTGCAATCGGCAGCCGGGCTTCGATTTCCGCCGCCAGCGATTCGACTCGCGCAGCGGACAACAGCAAGGCCGTCGGGGCAATCTCGCGGCGATCGCGGCTGGCTGACTCGCGCGCTTCCGGAAAGGCCAGGCCTTCGCCGCCCTCCAGCCAGCGACGGAACAGATGAGTCAGCCCATCAGGCCATTCAGTGCCCTCATCGATCCAAACCACCGCGTCCTTGGCGACCTGGGCCCAGCCCTGGCGCTGCGCTGCCGGCGCCTCGGTGACGAACAGCACCGACAGTGACTGCACCTGCCACAGGCCACGACGCGCCGCACTGGCCTGGGCCGAATACAGCCGCAGCGGCCACTCTTCATCCAGGCCGCATTGCAGCCAGTGCGAGACACTTTCGCGGCGCTGGACAAAGGCGAACGCAGGGCGGATCAGACGTAACTGGCGTTGCAGATCCTCGCCCTGACTGTCGCGGTCGACGACCACGCTGTGTCCACCCAGCTGGCGCGCCGCCAATGTCAGAATCAGCAGGCTCGGCTCGAAGGCACCGCTCAGTGCCAACCGCGCGCCAGGGACGAAGCCTTGCTGGCGCAGGCCATCGCAAACCCGCTCGACCTCGCGTTGCACATCGATCCACCGCCAGGCCTTCCAGGCGCCGAGGCGTCGATGACGCATGGCGATCTGCGTCGGACGCTCCCTGGCCCAGCGCTGCAACGCCACGAGGGCGCTGTCCGTCACGCTTTCGGGCAATGGAGCATTGAGTTCGAAAACACTCATGCGCTTACTCCTCAACCAGGGCCGGCTCAGCGACACGAGCGCGCGGGGCCAGGCGATTCAAGTCCCGATAACCAGCGCCCGGGTGGCTGGCGGGAAGGCGCGGGCCGTCGCCGAACAGCTTCTCGCGCAGGGTGCCAGGGCGATAGTCGGTCTTGTACACGCCGCGTTGTTGGAGTTCGGGCACCAGCAGCTCGACCACGTCACGAAAGGTCTCATGGGCGAGGGCGTAGGCCAGGTTGAAGCCGTCCACATCGGTTTCCTCGACCCAGGCCTGCAACTCGTCGGCGACGGTTTGCGCGCCGCCGACGATCAACGGACCAAAGCCGCCGATGCCGACCCAATCGGCCAGTTCCTGGACTGTCCATTGTTTGTCGGGGTCGGCGGTGGAGAAGGTTTCCACGGCCGATTGAATGGCGTTGGTATGGATGTGCTTGAGCACCTGGTCGGGTCGGTACTGGCTGAAATCGATGCCAGTCCAGCCGGAAACCAACGCCAGCGCGCCCTCATAGCTGCTGTAGGATTTCAGCTCCCGCCACTTGGCCTGTGCCTTGGCATCGGTCTCGTCGACGATCACCGTTTGCAGGTTGAAGATCAGCACCTTGCGCGGATCACGCCCGGCCTCGGCGGCACGTCGACGGATATCGGCCACGGTCTTTTTCAGGATGACCTTCGACGGCGCCGCGACGAATACACATTCCGCATGGCCGGCGGCGAAATCCTTGCCACGGCTCGATGCCCCCGCCTGGTAGAGTACCGGCGTGCGCTGCGGCGACGGCTCGCAAAGGTGGATACCCGGCACCTGGAAGTGCTTGCCCTGGTGACGGATCTCATGGACTTTGCCGGGGTCGCTGAAGATGCCGCGCTCCCGGTCGCGCACCACCGCGCCCTCCTCCCAACTGCCTTCGAACAGTTTGTAGAGCACCTCGAGGTATTCGTCGGCGTAGTCGTAGCGTGCATCGTGATCACTCAGCGCCTTCTGGCCGAGGTTACGCGCGCCGCTGTCGAGGTAAGACGTGACGATGTTCCAACCGATGCGCCCCTTGGTCAGGTGATCCAATGTCGACAGGCGGCGGGCAAAGGGATAGGGATGCTCGAAGGTCAACGAGGCGGTCAGGCCGAAACCCAGGTGCTCGGTCACCAGTGCCATCGGCGTGATCAGCGCCAGTGGATCATTGACCGGGACTTGGGTCGCCTGGCGGATCGCGGCGTCACCATTGCCGCCGAGCACATCGTAGATACCGATCACATCGGCAATGAAGATGCCGTCGAACTTGCCGCGCTCCAGCAGTTTGGCCAGGTCGGTCCAGTAATCCAGGTCTTTATACTGCCAGGCACGATCCAGGGGATGTCGCCAGAGCCCTGGAGACTGGTGGCCGACGCAGTTCATCTCGAAGGCATTGAAACGAATTTCACGTGGCATGGGAACTCCTGCTCGATGGGTTCAGCACCCTATCCGGGCGCTTTCTCGTTGCTGTCTCAACATGATTCATGCCAGTTCGTAAATTCCTTTATTTACAGTGGCTTACTCACGGAACCGCGCAATCAGGGTGACTGCCTCCCAACACCGGTGTTGATCAATTGTTCGATAACAAACAGTTCGGACATTCGCTCGGGACCGTTTGCCAACACCCACTCGACGGCCTGGTCCGCAACCGGCCAACGCTCATCAATGTTCAATGGCTGAAGGCTTGGTTGAAGGACGTGTCGATAACGCCAGCAGTGGCCAGCGGAGCCGGCAGCGCCTTGACCTTGAACAGGAAGTCCGCCGTGCTCTGCAGGTCGGCGGCGGACTGCTGGTCCACCGGACCAACGCTCATGTGGGCCTGGCGCAACCAATGGCGCGAGACGTCCTGGTCAAGATTGGCCTTCTTTGCCCAGAGGTCCGCGTATTGGTCGGTGTGGTTGTCGACCCAGGCGCGGGCTTGTTTCACGCGGCCGAGGAAGTCGGCGATGGCTTCACGCTTGCTGTCGATGGCCGGCGTCGAGGCGGCAATGGCGCTGAGGCCGGGCATGAGGTCCTTCGCCGTCAGGATCGGCCGGGCGCCGGAGAAGAGGATCTGTTGCGAGATGTAGGGCTCCCACACCGGAAAGGCATCGATGCTGCCCTGGGGCAAGGCAGCGGCTGCATCAATGGGCATCAGCTTGATGAAGTCGACGTGGTCTTCCGGCAAGCCGGCCCGTTCCAGGGCGCGCAGTGTAAGTTGCTGACTCCACGCCCCGGGCCAATAGGCGACCTTCTTGCCCTTGAGGTCGGCGATGGTCTTGACCGGCGAGTCCTTGGGCACGAGCAGCGCGATGGTGTCAGGGTTCTGCCGCGAGACGCCGATCAACTTCACTGGTGCCTGTTTGGCTGCCAGGAACAAAAAGCCCGAATCGCCGAGGAAACCCAGGTCCAGGTCACCGGTACTCAGCGCCTCGGCCAGTGGCGCGGCCGCTTGGAAGTGCTTCCAGTCGACGCGATAGGGGGCGCCCTCAAGCACACCCGAAGCCTCCACCGAAGCCCGGACGTTGTAATAGTTCTGGTCGCCGACATGCAGTACCAATGGCTCGGCGGACTGGGCCAACGGTGCGGCAAACAATGTGCCGAGCAGTAGACGTTGCAAGAATTGGCCGGGCTTCATGAAAAGACTCCTGAATGAATTTCTTAGAACTTAACGTTCTTGTAGTTCAACTCAGAAATTCTTTTAAGGCATAAGCTCATAAGTCACTTGCGACCGCTGACTGCGCTGCAACAGCGCCGCAGCAGACTGTTGACAGGGCAACATCGCCCTCCAGACTTCCACCCCCTCGCGTCCCCGCCAGCCGCCCTGCTGCGGGTGTGGCACGGAGCCTGCAATATTCCATTCCAGCGGGACTTCTTCCTGCTTGCACCGCTCCCTGGAATACCTATCTGCTGCTACCGGCAGACAGGCCGCAAGGCTTGCTGACACAACGGTTCGGGCAACTGATTCATGAAATGCTCACTGCCGTTGCGACGGATTGGCAATGAGCGGCGCCGTCGTGGCCTGGGCACTGCCATGGACAGAACGAACCCGCACCCGCAACGCAATCAGCAACGCAGCCAGCAGCATCAGCACAGCCGCCGCGACGAATACGCCGGCGCTGCCACCGAGGCTGAACATTGCACCGCCAGCGGCAGCGCCCGTTGCGATGGCCGACTGCACGGACGCCACCACCATGCCCCCGGCGCTTTCCGCCTGATCAGGCACCGCGCTGGCGACCCAGTTCGACCACGCCACCGGCACACCGCCAAAGGCCAGGCCCCAGATTGCCAGCAGCACCGCCTGGCCCGGCACCGAGGCCGGCAACAGCACCAACGCCAGTGCGGCAACGCCTACCAGCGCCGGCATCAATACCAGGGTGGCCAGCGGATGACGCTCAAGCACCCACCCGGCCAGGAGCGTGCCGGCGAAGTTCGCCACACCGAAACCCAGCAGCATCAGCGACAGCCCTTGCGCGTCGATGCCGGTAGTCCCTTCGAGAAATGGCCGGACATAAGTGAACATCGCGAAATGGCCGCTGTGCACCAGCACGCAAGCGAACATGCCCATGGCGATGCCCGGGCGCCGCAACACTTCAAGTACGGTGCGCAGGCGTGCCGGCCTGCGTGGCGCAAGGCGCGGCAGCGTGAACGACTGGAAAGCCAGGGTCACCACACCTACCGCCGCCGCTGCAAAGAACGCGCTGCGCCAGCCATACAGCCCGCCCAGGTAGCTACCCAACGGGACCGCAACCACCGTCCCGATGGCGATGCCGCTGAAAATAATCGAGAGCGCTCGGGGCAACAAAGCCGCCGGTACCAGGCGCATCGCCACCGCTGCCGCCATGCTCCAGAACCCGCCAAGGGCAATGCCCAGCAAGATACGCATCAGCAACAGCACCGCGAGGCTGGAAGAAACGGCGACCAGTAGATTGGATGCGATCATCAACGTGGAGAAACCCAGCAGCACCCAGCGGCGGTCGATGCCGCGGGTCAGGCCTGGCACCAACAGCCCAGCGAACAACGCAACCACTGCGGTCACCGTTACCGCCTGGCCAGCCAACGCTTCGGACACTCCCAGGTCGGTCGCCATCGGCGTCAACAGGCTGGCCGGAAGGTACTCGGCGGTCAGCAATCCGAACACGCCCATTGCCAGCGAGAAAACGGCCATCCACGCGGGGGTTGTCGGCTCCACATCCGGCCCGACGCCGGAACGGCTGCCGGGTCCGGCATTACACACACAGTCAGTCATTACACGGATCTCCGAATTTCATTGCGACCCGCAGTCTAGGCGCGCGAAACCGGATGATCTATGATCGGAAACCTCGACTTTTTGACCGAAACACCTGAGCCATGCCCACCGATCAGTTTGCCCTCTCCTCGGATCTCATCAACGAGTTGTTGCGCGGCATGCGCCTGCGCGGCGTCGAGTACCGGCGTATCCAGGCCGGTCCAGCCTTCGGCCTCGGCTTCGCTGACAAACCCGGACACGCCTGGTTCCACTTCCTGGCGGTCGGCAATGCACTGCTGCGGATGGAAGACGGAACCACCTATGCGCTGTCGGCCGGCAATGCCGTGTTCATGTCCCATGGGGCGGCCCACCAACTGCTGTCCGATGTGGACGCGCCGGTTCAAGACATCGATCGCCTGGACGGCGCTCCCCTCGGCGATGCCGTCAGCGCGGTGGATACCGGAAACGATGCCAGCCCCACGCCGACGACCATTCTGTTCAGCGGCTGCATGGAGTTTGAACTGGGCAGCATCCATGGCCTGGGCAGGCTGATGCCGGGCCTGATGCTGATTGACGCCGGCGGCCAGCGTTACCCTGGACTGATGCCGATCCTGACCACCATGGAACGCGAAGCCAGCGCCGCACGTGTCGGCTTCGCCGGCATTCTCGCGCGACTGGCCGACGTGGTGGCCGCCATGGTCGTTCGCGGTTGGGTGGAGTGCGCCTGCGGCAATGCCTCTGGCCTGGTCGCCGCATTGCGCGATCAGCGCCTGGCCAATGCACTTCTCGCGCTCCATCAACAACCGGGCCGCGACTGGACCGTTGCGCAGTTGGCGAAGCAATGCAATACCTCGCGCTCGGTCTTCGCCGACCGTTTCCAGGCGACTGTCGGCATGGCCCCGTTGCGCTACGTCACCGAACTGCGGATGCGGCTCGCGAGCCAGTGGCTGACGCTCGAAAGGCTGCCAATCGAAGAAGTGGCGCAGCGCCTGGGCTACACCTCCCAGGCCGCTTTCAGCCGCGCATTCAAGCGCGTTACGGGCAAGACGCCTGGGTTGAGTCGTCAGTCGAGGCAGTCGGCTCTCCAGCCTTGATAGGCAGATGGGGCGACGTAGTTGATTCTTCGCGTCGGCATTAAGGAAGTTGATATGCAGGGCAAACGCGTAGTTGTCATTGGCGCGGGCATCGCGGGTACGTCAGTGGCGTATCAGTTGGCGAGGAAAGGCGCGGATGTGGTGGTGATCGAGGCTGGAGATATAGCATCGGGAGTGGCCGCAAGCTCATTCGCCTGGATCAATACCTCGTGCCGCGAAGCACACCCCATTGCGCAATTGCGCGGTGCGGCAATTACGGACTACCGCCGACTCCAAACGCAGCTGCCTGGATACAATGGACAGGAGCCCTGGCTTACAGTGCGGGGACAAGTGAAGCGCAACCACCTTCAGATAACCCAGCATCGGCGACGCCTGGTGTCGCGATCACCTAACCGGAAGAAGCTCATGATCATCGTGTTACCGAAGATCGAACTCAAGGAACTGTCGGTAAAAGCGGAAGCAGACGGTTTAACGCTGAGTGATCTTGTCCCCATTTGCGAAAGGTTCGCCGTTACACCGCATGATGTGCTGAACGAGCTGTCCGTCGCGGTTGCGGAAGGCTATCTACAAGGATCTCTGCTCTATGATTTTTGCAACGGCGTTATGAACGGGATCATAACTGCTGTGGTTGAAGTAGGCATGACTAACGACATGCCTCAGCCCGCTTTCTCGCTTTACCAAGCATTCGATCAAGGTGAATGGTTCCGCAGTAACGACCCACCGGAAACTGACCCCGGTGAGAAATACACGAAGCCGGTGGTCGAGGAAATAATGCGTACCCTTAGAGACTAGCTTTCACTGATCGAGAGGTTTTCAGCTCTTCGGCTGAAGGTAGTGAATCGAACGCCGCTTTTGGCCGGTTGGTGCCCTTCGCAACCGGTTACTTTCGGCCAGAAGCAGACGTATTGCTGCTGTTTAAGCAAAGCTTAAGGACCGAAATATCAGCCCGCTATTCGGCAGTCCCAAGCCCCAGGATGACTAGGGCACCCAATAGAATCAAGGAGAGATGGATGCACCTCATTCAAAAGTCCAGCCAATGTATTTTGCTGGCCGGCGTGTTTGTCATTAGCGGTTGCACTTCGTTTTTGCAGGGCAAGCAGTATGTCGTTCCCGCCCCCGGTGAACCCTCCGCAACGGTTCGCCTCAAGGCTGGAAATGGTGCGAGACTGGATGCCATGACGTTCAGCGACAATGGATGCTATGCGGGTTACACCATCCTGCCCTCTAACGGCGACCATATCGAATCTCGGGTCGCCGTGAATAAGGAACTGATCCTGACATATGGGCGGGTGGCAGGAGGCAGCGTTTGCCAGATACCGTTCTCTTTCACTCCACAGAACGGCGCCACGTATACCTTGGTCCAAGGCTCTTGGAGCAAGCCCAGGACAGGCATTCTTCCTATCTTCAATCGCGACGAATATTTTTGCGGCGTAGGCGTCGTCAAGAAAGTCGGCGACCAGGAAAGCGTCGAACCCATTCAACAACTGCAAATCAAGACTGGGTTCGCATGCCTGAAATTCGTTAAAGAATAGGGACACCGCACGGCATCCGTTGCGAGTTGGATACCATTACGGGCGGATAGCGCCCTCCCCGGGCAACGACACCGATTACCGACCACTGTTCTGCAGCGAAAGCGGTGAAAAGCGCTGAAAAGGGGGACAGATTTGTTGGCTGGAAATAAATCTGCCCCCTTTTGTAAGACTGATCAGCTAGAGAGGGTTCCGCAGTTTTGTCCGACGCTTAACTGGTCATTCCCAGCCCAGTTTTTTGTAGCAAGTTTTGTCTTGTTCGGGAAAGTCCGTCAGGTATTCGCCCCACTGCATATGCGCATAATATTTAGTCATTGCTTCGAAATGACTTTCAGCCTCGACCTCCCAAACAAGCTTCGCTTCCGAATGCATAAGCGCACGTGCACCATCACCCTGAGCACCAGCCAGACAAAAGGTTTGACAGCCATCAGGTTCCTGCCAAAGTTCATGATTCATATTTGAGGTTCTGTTTTTAAACGTCGTTATGGTGCCCAACCGCCTGATAGTAACGGCCGTCATGGATCGACTCATAGATGCTAATGGCGAATCCGAACGCCGAATTTTTTCGACAGCATTGGCAAAAAGCGGTCCGCTCCGCGTTGCACCGTTGGAATGTAAAATGTTGGCCTGATCCCTTGCAAGGACTGACCAGTGATTACTTGCCATGTCAGATATGCCATTGACCCTTACCAACTCCCAGCGCAGACGCGGCGATCACAAAACTGCCGTGTCTCTTCGCTTGCTCCATCCGGTGAGATATCAGGGCACCATGGTGGCCCAAGGCTCATGCATCTTTTCGGGTGGCACCCTTGCAGATCTCATCGACCAAAATGTCATGCTTCCCGCGCCAACCGAACCTTTGCCCCCAAGCATCGTCCGAGCTTAAGCGTTTAAGCTAACTGCTCGCCACGAGGTTTCCGTTTGAAAGCTGCCATCGTCAAAAATTACCGTCTGATCGTCAAGACCATGGGCTACGTGGGCTGGGCTTTGTTCTGGTTGTTGCTCTGGGACATCGCCGTCACGGTGGACTTCATGCTGTTTCTCAACGCCAAGTTGAACCTGCCGCTGATGCCGCTGACCTTGCTCGGCTCGGCGTTGGTGGTGTTGATCAGTTTCCGCAACAGCAGTGCTTACAACCGCTGGTGGGAAGCACGGACGCTGTGGGGAACGATGATCAACAATTCACGCAGCTTCGCCCGTCAGGTGCTGACGCTGCTGGACGACCCCGGCAGCGAGGTGAATCCGGTCAAGTCGACCCTGTTGCGTCGCCACGTCGCTTATGTGAATTGCCTCGCCGCGCATCTGCAAGGCCAGCCTTGTCCCGAGGAAGTGCGGGCGTTTATTCCGGACGAAGAGTTTGCCCGCAGTGGCACGACCAATAACTTTGCCAACGATATCCTCACCGGCTCGGCGACGTTGCTGGCGCGCGAATACAAGGCCGGACACTTGGACAGCATTCGCCTGGCGCGTCTTGAGTCGACGCTGGTGGACCTGTCCAACAGTCAGGGCGGCATGGAGCGGATCGCGAATACGCCGCTGCCCTACCCTTATGTGTATTTTCCACGGCTGTTTATTTCGCTGTTCTGCCTGATTGTGCCGGTTGGACTGGTGGAATCCCTGGGCTGGTTCACGCCGCTGGCTTCGACCGTGGTTGGGTTCATGCTGCTGGCCATCGAGCGCATCGGCACCGATCTGCAAAGCCCGTTTCGCCACAGCGAACATCAGATCCAGATGGAAGCGCTGTGCGAAACCATCGAAAAGAACCTGCAGTCGATGCAGCGCGATTCCTTGGGTGATGTGCGCAGGATTGAAGAGAACGCTTGAAGAAGAACCCTGTAATGGCCCCTCAAGTTATCAATGTTGTTGAACTCGCCGCGCTACTTCACATAGCCACTGGCGCAACAGTTGGGCTGCCTCACCCAGCACCACATCTTTGGCCTGCACCAGATAATAGCCCTTGCCAGTCTTCAGTACAGCGTCAACGACAGGTACAAGAAGGCCTTGCTCCATGTCGTCCTCAACCAGCCAAGGGCTGGTGAGCACCAAACCTTGATCGCGCCGCGCCGCGTCGATTGCCAACTCGGACTGATCGAATTTGAGGCTGCTGGAGAAGTTATCAGGGGACATGCCGACCAATGATAGCCATTGAGACCAGTGGGCATGAGAAGTCGTATAAAGCAAGGTGGCTCCCGGCAAACAATCAAGGTCATGCAACTGGAGCCGTTCGCGGTAGGCCGGGCTGCAGTAGACCCTTACCTCGTCTGGTAAGAGCAGTTCTGCGTGCACGTCATTGGCATATCCATCGAAATGGCGCACTGCCAGGTCGCAGGCGGCGTCATTAAAATCCACGGTATCGGTAGATGCACTCAGGTGCAGTTGCACTTCTGGATAACGCTCGGTGAACAACGGCATCCGTTTTGCGAACCAGGACTTGGCGAACGCCGGCGGCAGACTCAACCGTACCTGCCTGTCTCTAAGACCCCGGACAGCCAGGTTGGCTGTCTCCAGCTGGCGAAGAGCCGGCTTCACCTGCTCCCAGTAGCTCAGAGCTTCCGCCGTTGGTTGCAGCCTGCGCACACTGCGTACGAACAGTGGCGTTCCTAGCCAACCTTCCAGTTTGCGGATCTGTTGCCCGACTGCTCCCGGCGTCACGAACAACTGGCTTGCAGCGACGCTGACGCTGCCAGTGCGCATGACCGCGTCGAAGCAAGCGATAGCCCTGAGGGGCGTGTCAGCTCTCATGACGTAGTTTTTCTCTTCTATAGATCGAAAACACATGATTTGTAGCGGCTTGCGTACTTTCCCACAATCGAATTTCGCCACAGCGCAGAACGAATACCGATTTCCGTAGGAAAAACCAATGCCGATCATCCGGCAGGTGGCCGGCTGTTCCCAACCGAGTGAGGAATAAATGGTTGTGCAAATCATCAGCGATAAAAGGTGCCAATAAGTGAGAAAGTCTGTAGACGGGGCTGCCACGGCGGTGATGGTGGTGCTGTGCCTAATTTGGGGTGCCCAGCAAGTGGCAATGAAGGCGGTTGCCGGTGACATGGCACCCATCATGCAGGTCGCCGTTCGCTCGGGAGTCGCTGCAGCCTTGGTCTGGCTGATCGGAAAATGCATCATGCGGGAGATGTGGTTGCCACATGTCTGGTGCCGCTCCGGGTTGGTCGTGGCCGTTCTGTTCGCCAGCGAATTTCTGTTTATCGCGCAAGGGTTACGCTGGACAAGTGCTTCACATATGGCGGTTTTCCTTTATACAGCGCCCTTATTCGCCGCCATTGGTCTGCATCTACGCTTGCCGGAGGAGCGCCTTAGCGCGATTCAATGGTCTGGTATGTCTCTGGCGTTCGCAGGGATTGCCGTCACCTTCCTCATGCCACGGGACGGGACAGCCCTTCAAATCACCAACTCAAACAGTCTTCTGGGTGACCTGTTGGGCTTGTGCGCGGGCGCTACTTGGGGATTTACGACGGTAGCGGTGCGTACCAGTCGCCTTAGTGAAGCTCCGGCAACCCAGACCCTGTTTTACCAACTGGCAGGGGCCTTTCTCTTTCTGTTGCCTTTAAGCCTGGTAGCAGGCCAAAGCTCGATGACTTTCTCTACCGGCGCAGTGGCCAGCCTGGTTTTCCAGACATTAATCGTGTCAGTGGCAAGCTACTTGATCTGGTTCTGGATGCTTCGTCGCTACTTCGCAGCTCGTCTTGGAGTGCTGGCCTTCATGAGTCCGCTGTTTGGCGTACTGATGGGTTATCTGTGGCTCGGAGAGCAAACGAGCTTCGGATTTCTACTGGGCGCAAGCCTGACTATTGTCGGCCTGCTCGTAGTGAATCTCAGCAAAGCGGTTAGGCAGACTGGGGATGATAGAAGTTGCCCGCCCCCTGAAAATCGCAAGGGGGAGATGCAGTCATGAAGACGGGTTGACGGACAGGCTGGCCGTCATCCGGTGATCGCTTCGGGGTACGTCCAATTGCACAGCTCACCTGGCAACCTGATTGAGCCCTGTCTATAGTTTTCGGCGCCAGATAGCTACCGGAGGCATGGACATGAGTCAGAGCATTTCGCCCGCCGCTTCAGCTGCGCGGAACACCGGCATGGTAACCACGACTTTATGGGGCTCGGACACCGTCGCAGGTATTACGGTCGATCCGGACGGTGCCATCTGGCTTGGCGCTTATAGTCGCCTGGGATTAGGAGGCGAAGAAGATTCAGGCTTCACCGCAAGCCTGGTTCGGTTCAATGCCGACGGTAGCCTGGATCGCAACTTCAGTGGAGACGGTAAGTCCCTCCTCCCCGTGTCGCTCGATATCGAGGACGGTGGTAACGCTGCGGTGCAGCCGGGAGGGGGCTATCTGGCGGCGCTCTACGTGAAAGTAGGCGACGCCTGGGTTTCAGGTGTAAGCCGTACTTTGGCTGACGGCAGCCTCGATACCAGTTTCGGGAATGGCGGCACCGCGACGGTGCCTTTCTATTGGAATGAAGATCTAGGCCAGCAAGCGTCGTTCTCCGTACAACGCGACGGCAGCTTTTTCGCAAGCGCCGGGTATCCCTCTGGGGAGATCCATATCGCCCGCTTCGACGCGACGGGGACCCTGGTCTCGTCTTTCGGCGAAGCTGGGGTCCTGCACCTGCCAGCCTCCGTGGGCATTCAACCCGGCAGCGCGATCGACGTTTCGCTGCAGGGAGACGGGAAGGTATTGGTCACCGGGCGAGATACCCTGACCCGCCTCAACCCGGACGGTACTCTGGACAGCAGCTTTGCGAACGGGGGCAGCCTCGCCCTGGATGTTCACCCAGACGCCCTCGTCATCCAGGATGACGGCAAAATCCTGCTGGCGGGCACCTCGGGCGGCGTGGCGAGCGTCATCCGCCTCAATGCCGACGGCTCGCTCGACACCGGTTTCGGTGATCAGGGTAAGGTGAGTTGGGGCTCGCAAAGCGCTCCTTTCGCAGTCGCCGACATGATCGTGCTGGCCAACGGCAAGCTATTGATTGGTGGAAGCCAAGGAACGAGCGCGGACGGCTATCTGGCTGCCTTGGTCCAGTTGAACCCCGACGGTAGCCTGGACCTCGGCTTTGGCAATCCGGACGATGGCTATCACCACCTTGACGGAGGCAGCGAGGGTGACTTCCTGCTCGGTACCGCCTCGTTCGACGATGCGATCTCTGGCGGGGCCGGTGACGATCTGCTCGATGGCCGGCAAGGTCGTGACCTGCTGACGGGTGGCACCGGGGCCGATACGTTCCGTTACGAGTCAGCCGCAGACAGCTACCGAACCGCAACCACGGCCCATAGCGACCGAATCACCGACTTCGACCCCAGCACCGATACGATCGACCTCTCCTCCCTCGGCTTCCTCGGGCTGGGCAATGGACATGACGGAACGCTGGCGATACGCGTCAATGAAAGCGGGACCCGGACCTACCTCAAGAGTTTCGAGGCCAACGCGGATGGGGAACGCTTCGAAGTGGTCTTCGACGGTAACCTGGGCCAGACGCTGAATGAAACCAACGTCCTGTTTCAGCAAGCCAGACTGGTGGGCACCGAAGGGGCTGATCGTTTACAAGGCAACGCTCGAGGCGAAATCATCGAAGGATTCGCAGGCGACGATCGCCTTAATGGCGCACTGGGGAATGATGTACTGGTTGGCGGAAATGGTCGGGACCTATTGGCGGGTGGCGGCAACAACGATGTGTTCCGCTTCGACGCATTGAGCGACAGCTACCGTACCGCCACCGAAAACCACACTGATCGCCTCGTTGACTATACCGCGGGTGAAGACACGATCGACTTGTCCGCCTTGGGCTTTACCCGACTGGGAAATGGTTACAACAGCACGTTGGACGTGGTTTTCAATGAGGCCAAGAACCTGACTTACTTGAAGAGCTACGAAACCGATGCATCCGGGGCTCGATTCGAGTTGAGCCTGGCAGGGGATCACTCCGGTTACCGTGACTTGAACATCATCTTCGCCGAGCCTTTGGAGGAGGACCTCTTTCAGTTGATCGGAGTGGCTGACGCCCTAGTGTGAAACGCAGGCCTGGATAGTTTTGTCTTAGGCAGTTAGCACTCCTGACGCGGGGATGTCATCCAACGGAACAGGCCGCTCTTCGTTACTCCCCGCAGTTGTTCTTCCGCGCCGCGAAGCTTAACGTCATTCGATGCGCGAATTTATTTCAACGCAGCCACCACGGCATCGAAGAATACCATCGGGTCGATCGGCTCTTTGTCCACCGGCTTGGGCTGGGCACCGAAGGTGACAATCACGACGTTATTGGCAGGGTTGACGTAGATGTTCTGGCCCTGGATACCGACCGCCGAATAGGCGCCGTCTTTCACCGACGGCTCGGTCCACGCCGTCCACCACATATAACCGTAGTCCAGGGACTTGCCGCCTTTGAGGGTGGTCGGCAGCGTCGCCTCCTTGACCCAGCCTTCGGGCAGAATCGAGGTGCCATTGATCTTGCCGCCGTTCATGAAAAACAGCCCGAAGCGTCCATAATCGCGCAGCGTGGCACTGATACCACTGCCACCGATTTCCACGCCGTCAGGCGAATCGAGCCACCACCGGGCCTCACTCTCCATACCGAACGGCTGCCAGATTTTCTGCGATAGATAATCGGCCAGCGGCATCTTCACAGCGCCACGGACGATCTCACCGAGTACCTGCGTTTCGCCAGTGCTGTAAGTGTTGGCCGTGCCAGGCTCGGCCGCTCGCGGCAAACTTGCCATCAAGGCCATGGCCGAATGCGGTTTCTGCGATACCTGCGCTTTGAGTAGCGCGCGACGATCGGACGTTGGATCGGTGTAGGTCTCGTTCCACTTCACGCCCGAAGACATCATCAGCACGTTGCGCACGGTCACGCCTTCGTAGGCGCTGCCCTTGAGCTCGGGAACGTAATCCACCACTTGCGCATCAAGGCTCTTGATAAGGCCGTCTTTGATCGCTGCAGCCGCCAGCGTGGAGGTGATGGACTTGGCTATCGACATCGACATCCATCGGGTTTTCTCGGTGTTGCCTCGCTGGTAGGTCTCGAACACGATCTTGCCGTCCTTGAGCACAAGCATCGCCGTAATGCTGTCCAGCGCGACGAAGTCATACAGGTCGTACTTTTTGTCCCCGACAGTGAAGCGAACGTTGGGCAACTGTTTGTCTGATTTCGGCAGCGCATACGGGTGATCGCCGGCTTTGATCCTGTGGGTAGGGAACAGCCGGTCGATGTTGCGGTAGGTACTGACCGCCAGATCGGGGAGCATGGCGCCGTCATAGATCTGCTCCACGGTGCCAATCGGTTCCTGGGCGTGGGGATAATCCTCAGCCCATGCGCCTGCGGTGCCCCCCGCGGCGAGCAGACCGAGCGAGAGAAGCAGCGAACGACCAGCCGCAGCCACACCAAAAATAGCGGATGAGTGCATAACCTATCCTTATTTTGATTTGCTATTCACGCACGTCAAGACACGCGCCCGCTTGAACGATAGCCTACTCATTGAAATCACGCCCGAACTGCAGGACGATGCTGTCCCCCTTTAAAGCGGTCCCTTTTTTTACAACCTCAGCCCTGCGATTCTTAGGCGACTGGCGTTGCCGACGAACCGACAGCCGCCACTCCAGGGCCCTCTTCCAGCCTCTTTTGAAGCACCTTTTCGTCCAACTGCCCACACCACTTGGCAACCACGATTGTCGCCACCCCATTACCGATCAGATTGGTCAATGCCCGCGCTTCAGACATGAAACGGTCTATCCCCAGAATCAAGGCCAGCGCAGCAACGGGCACATGCCCTACTGACGACAGCGTCGCCGCCAAGACGATGAAGCCACTGCCCGTTACACCCGCCGCCCCCTTTGATGTGACTAGCAAGACCAGCAACAACGTAATCTGGTGCGTAATGTCCATGGGCGTATCGGTGGCTTGGGCGAGGAAAATCGCCGCCATGGTGAGGTAGATGGAAGTGCCATCAAGGTTGAAGGAATAACCGGTCGGGACGACCAGGCCCACGACGGACTTATGCGCGCCGAGCTTCTGCATCTTGACGATCATGAGTGGTAAAGCGGTCTCGGACGACGAAGTGCCCAGGACGATCAGGAGCTCTTCGCGGATGTACTTGATGAACCTGAAAATGCTGAACCCATGCAGGCGCGCTATCGATCCCAATATCCCCAGTACGAAGACCACGCAGGTGAAGTAAAAACACAGCATCAGATAGCCCAACTGGACTAAAGAACCGACACCGTACTTACCGATAGTGAAGGCCATCGCACCCAGCGCACCGATGGGCGCGACTTTCATGACCACACCCATGATGCTGAACAACACCTGGGAGATGCTCTCGATGAACTCGAACACCCGACGCCCATAATCACCGATGCGATGCAGCGCGTAGCCAAACAGTACAGAGAAGAACAGCACCTGCAGGATCTCACCCTCAGCAAACGCGCCAACAATCGTGTTGGGGATAATATGCAGGAGGAACTGAATGGTGCTCTGCTCTTTGCCTGCGGCAGCGTACGCAGCAATACCCGACGCATCGAGCGTGGACGGATCGATATGCATTCCAGCGCCCGGCTGCACGAAGTTGACCACAGCCAGCCCGATCAACAGGGCAATTGTCGAAACAATCTCGAAATACAGAAGCGCATAGCCACCGGTCTTTCCGACCGCTTTCATGTTTTGCATGCCTGCGATGCCGGTGACCACAGTACAGAAGATGATGGGGGCGATGACCATTTTGATCAGCTTGATAAAACCATCGCCGAGCGGTTTTAACGTGGTACCGGCTTCCGGATAAAAGTGGCCAATCAGGATGCCGATGGCGATCGCGAACAAGACCTGGAGATAAAGAATCTTGTAGAACGGTTTGCGGTTTTGAGTTTCAGCGGACATGACGGAACCTCGTTTGGGACACGTGCGAGGTCCTCGGACCACAGCACCCGTTACATACACCTTCCTTTGATGGAAGAATTTGTTTTGAATGAAAAACAGGAATAACTGAAGTTACGGGCCGCGTGTGTTCGCGGCAGGTTGAAGGTGCTGTCCTGTGGAGACGCCACTGTAAGCGCCCCCTCTATCGGGACTGATTCAGAGAATGACGGAGATGAGCAGCACCCCGTTTATTTGCCGCTCAGATTTTTAATATCCTCAACCAGGCTATCCAGTGTCGGGCGCATGATTAATGGATCAGGCGCACCTGCGGGTGCATCGAGCCCTATTCTGTTGTGCCAAAAGGTTGGCAAGCCAACTTTCTGCGTGCCAAACAGATCGTAAGCAGAGCCCGCCACGAATAGGGCGTGAGCGGACTCCACCCCCGCTATTTGCAGGGCGAGCCTGTAAGGTTCCGCATCGGGTTTGTAGAAGCCGGCCTGTTCAGAAGTGACAATGACGTCAAATGGCACTCCCAGAAGATCCGCTGCGATACGCCCCAACCGCTCCGAACAGTTGGTCACCACACCGAGCTTGTAGTGCGGCGCCAACTCGGTGAGCACGCGTTTGGCCTCAGGCCAAGGTTGCAACTTCATCCAGCGTGCCTCCAGATTCTGCGCGGCCTCCTTGCCTAGTCCGACACTGATCGCAGCCTCTTCGACTAACGTTTCATAAGGCCGGTAGGCACCACAGCCGTAAGTCGCCTTCAAATAAGCCATACGCCAGGTGCGGCCCATTTCATCGGAACCTGCCACGCTATTCCATAGCGTCCATGAGTCCAGCAGAGCGGTGAGCAAATCAAACAGGACGAGCTTCACAGGTGTTTGCTGAAGCTTGTTTTCAATCGAATTCATATCAACTGCCCTTCTTGAAAGTATTTAAAGTTCAGCCACTGCTGAAATTTCCACCAAGGCCCCGTGATGGAGTGGACCACACGGAATGATCACTCTTGCGGGACGGTGTTGCCCCATTAGCGTTGAATACACGAGATTCACGGTCGGCCAGTCAGCAACATCAACGATGTATATTTGCACGTTGACCAAGTGACTAAGCGAAGCACCCGCTGCCTGAAGCACCGCTTCTACATTTGCCATTGCCTGAATAGCCTGGGCTTCTACCCCATCGGGGAACTCTTGTGCATCAGGCGGAAACGGCAACTGGCCAGAAATGAAAAGAAGTTTTCCTGCCATGACCCCGTGTGAGTAATGCCCACCGGGTACAGGCAGCTTCTCTGCTGTAATCAACTTCATTGGCCCCCCTTGATCGATCAAATTGCGAGTTCAACTGAATGAATTACCAACCCGCGATGCGTGGCCAGTAGCCCACACCGTGCCCCTCGCTGATAACGTGATAACCCGCGTGCTGCGCCGAGGTGGCACAGGCGTGGTTCGGCAGGATCCGCAGCAGCGTGCCCAAGGGCAGCAAGCTTGAGGCTTCAAGCTTCCCGGCCCGCGATGAAATGATCCCGTGCTCCTGATTGGTGGCGCTGACGATCAGGTCGCCAATGGGCTGGCCGGCGGCGTCACAGACGATGCCGTAGCCCTGATCGACCGCCTGTCTGGCGGTACCACGGTCACGAGAAAGTGCCATCCATCCCGCATCCGTTATGATCCAGCCTTTTTCAATCTGATGACCAATGACAGTCGTCAGAACCGAGACGGCGATATCTTGCAGCTGACAAACGCCCAAGCCCGCCATGACCAGGTCAAAGAAGGCGAATACACCCGCGCGTACTTCTGTTACCCCCGATAAATCCTCGGTAAAAAGTGCCGTGGGTGTCGAGCCGACACTGATGATCGACAGGTCGAAGCCTGCACTCGTCAGCATTTGGCTGGCATCGATAATCGCCGCGCGTTCATCCCGGGCGCTGGCTTCGATTTCAGCGATTGACTGACTGTCGTAAGACTTGCCGGCGTGTGTCATCAGGCCGCTGACCATGACGCCATTGGCGCTCAGCAACTGCGCGATTTCTACCAGCAGCGGTGACTGCGGGCCAAGACCGGAACGGTGACCGTCGCAATCGATTTCCAGCAGAACATCAAAAACATGACCCGACGTTTCGGCGAATTCGGCCAGTAACCTGGCGGTATCCAGATTGTCGAGTACCAACTTTAGCTGTGCGCCTTTACCGATCAATGCAGCGGCATGAGCGAATTTGTTGGGCGCAATGCCGACGCCATACAAGATGTCGGTGAACCCGGCCTCGAAAAAGAAATCGGCCTCCCGCAGGGTTGAAACGGTGATCGGGCCGCGCCCGCCTGCAAACAATCGCTCGGTAACTTCTAACGACTTATTGGTCTTCACGTGTGGCCGCAATACCACGTTGAATGCTGCCAGCTTATTGCGCATCCGTTGGATGTTCGCATCGAGTTGATCGCGATCCAGCAATAAGGCGGGGGTTTCGATATGAGTGAATGCTGTCATGTCTGGTCTCCTGGAATAGCGCTATTCTAAGCCTCCAGTTTCAGATTAAAATTTAAACCTTCTAATTCTAATATTCAGTGGTTCTTAATGAACGAGACAATTGATCTCCGCTTTCTCTTGGTCATCCGGGAAAGCGAGAGCTTGTTGGCCGCGTCACGTAAGCTGGGTCTGACGCCTTCGGCGGTGACCCAGCGACTTCAGCAAATGGAGAAAAAACTGTCGATTCGATTGCTGGATCGATCAGCCCGGCAGCTGCGCTTTACCGATGAGGGCGAGTTCTTGTGCCAGCGTGGGGCCGAGCTGGTCGAGCAGTTCGATTCCCTATTGGCGGATTTGCAAGAGCGGCGTAGTGGCTTCGTCGGCAAGTTGAAAATCAACGCACCGTTCGGATTTGGGCGACTGCACGTGGCACCCGTCGTGGCAGCTTTCCAGCGCCTCCATCCAGATGTAGAGATAGCATTGAGTCTGTCGGAACAGCCTATGGTCGAAGCGACTGACCGATTTGATGTGGTTATCCATATTGGGGAACTGCGCACCTCCAACCTGGTGGGCCATCCCATTGCCCCCAACCGTCGCTACGTATGCGCCTCACCCGACTTTATTGAACAGCACGGTCTGCCGGAGCACCCCGACCAGCTGGCTACCCTGCCTTGCATTGCATTGCGGGAAAACAACGAAGACGTCACGCTCTGGCATTTCACGCGCGCGGGTAAAACACACAACGTGCGAATCCGCCCAGCGTTGAGCTGCAACGATGGAAGTGTTATTCGGCAATGGGCTTGCGAAGGGAACGGCATCATCATGCGTTCTGAATGGGACGCTGCCGATGCTCTGGCGGAGGGAACGTTGATACGACTATTGCCGGGTTGGAAACTGCCAGAGGCCAATATTGTTGCGCTGACGCATCAACGCGAAGGGTTGCCTGCGAGAACGCTCAAATTTCTGCGCTTCCTCCAGGATCACTTCCGGCCGCAACCACTCTGGCGACAATAGATTTTGCACCGCAAGCCAAGATTGATTATTACCGTGGGCTGGAGGCCAAGAGAGATGCCTAGCGTTTGCTCAGCGCAGCATCAACGGGAATATCAAGGATAAAGGTCGCGCCCTGCCCGGCCCCGTCGCTGTGCACGGTCAAGCTGCCGCCCATTTCCTGCGCGGCGAGCGCGCAGCTGTGCAGGCCGAAACCGTGACCATCCTTGCGAGTAGTGAAGCCATGGGTAAAGATCCGCGCCAAGTGCTCTGGCGCGACCCCGTTGCCGTTGTCGGCCACCGTGATACGCAATACTGATCCGTCGACAAGGGACGCGCAGAACGTGATGCAGGGGCTGCGATCGCTCACGCCATCCAGCGCCTGCCTGGCGTTGCGGATCAGGTTCACCAGAATCAGCAGCACCCGGTGCCGGTCCAGCGACAGCAAGGGCAAGTCGGCAATGTTCTTGACCACCGTCACCTCCTTGCGTGCCAGTGATCCGGCACTCATGCGCAAGGCATCATTGATCAATTCCGGGACCGGTACTGTCTCGACGACGCTGACAGCAACGGCATAGGACTGCTGGGCAGCGACGATGGTTTTGATGTGGTCGATGCCCTTGATGAGTTGCCCGAGCTCTTCGATGATGCCCTGCTGCTCTTCCGTCACCACTTGCGCCAGCTTGAGCAGGTAATCGGGCAGCATCCTTCCCTTGTTGTCCGTAGTCAGAAAATCGCTCAGGTCATGGACGTGTTCGTTCATCAGCCGCGCCACTTTCCCCAGCCCCTGGGCCTTGGAGGTGCGCATCTGGCTGCTGACCAGTTCTGCCGAGACGTTCACGCTGTTGAGGACGTTACCGACGTTGTGCAGCACAGTCGTGGCGATTTCGGCCATGCCCGCCTGGCGGGATTTTGCCTGCAGTTCGCTTTGCACCTGGCTCATGCGCAGCGCCGCGCGTACGCGAGCCTTGAGTTCCAGCGGCGAGAAGGGTTTGGCGATATAGTCGTCGGCGCCACTTTCCAGCCCGGAGATGCAGGCCTCGCTACCGCCGCGGGCGGTCACCAGGATTACCGGTAAATGGGCAAAACCGGCGCTGGCCTTGATCCTGGCGGTCAGGCCGAAACCGTCGAGCTTGGGCATCATCACATCCGAGACGATCACGTCGATGGGTCGAAGCTGCAGCAGTGCCCAGGCCTGCTCTCCATCCGTTGCGGTGGCGACGATGTAGTCGTTTTGCAGAAGCTCGCTGAGATAACTGAGCATTTCCGGGCTGTCGTCCACCACCAGCACTCTGGATCGCAGGGCATGTTCCGGATGCGGCTCGTCGTCTGCGCCTTGCGTCGAAGCGCGGTCGTTGCGACTGCCCTGGCGGCCATCGTCAAAACGCAGGTGGCGCTGCTCCATCGTACTGGTTGTGCCCGCCGATGATCGCTCAAGCATATGGCTGGCTTCGGTCGGCAGGGTGTTCTGCTCAGCCCCCAGCGGAAGCCGGACAAAGAAGCGCGAACCCCGTCCAGGCTCGCTGTTGACGCCAACTTCGCCGCCCATCAGTTCGGCCAGGTCCTTGACCAGGGCGAGACCGATGCCGGTGCCGCTGTAATGGCGCGTGGCGGAGTTGTCGATCTGGGAAAAACGCTGGAACAACAGCGGCAGTTTGTCCGGCTCTATGCCGATTCCCGAGTCTTGCACCGCTAACTCAAATCGCTCGCCTTCGATCGGCGTCACTGCCAGGTGTACGGTGCCACCGCCGGGCGTGAACTTGATGGCATTGCTCACCAGGTTAAGGAGGATTTTCTCGAAGTGCCGGGGGTCCAGAAACACCGTGCCGAGCGCGGGATCGATGCGGCAAGTCAAGGTGCAGCCTTTGCCCTCGGCAACCATGGCGGCGTCCTCGGCCAGCACCCCCACCGCCTTGTTCAAATCAACCGGCGAGGGACACAGCTCGAACTTGCCAGCTTCGGCCTTGGAAAAGTCGAGGATGTCGTTCACCCGGTTCATCAAGCGCAATGCGTTGCGTTGGGCACGTTCGACCTGCACACGCCAGTCCGCTGGCGGGGTGTCCGCCGCCGAGAGCTGTTCCAGGGGAGCGAGGATGAGGGTCAGGGGAGTGCGCAGTTCGTGGCTGACCGTGGCGACAAAATCGCTCTTTGCCTGGTTGGCCGTCTCGGCCTGGTTGCGCGCCTGAATGAGTTCGACGGCCTGGGCCTCCAGCATGTCGGTCTGTTGGTGCAACGTGTCGGTCCGTTCGGCGACCATTCGCTCCAAAGAGGCCTGGACCTGCTGTCGCTCGGCCTCGGCCTCGGCCTCCAGCACCCGGATGCGCAGGGCATTCTCCTGGAACACCCGTACGGCGCGGGTCATGATTCCAATCTCGTCACCGCGCGCGGCGCTGGCAATCTCGGCGTTCAGGTCGCCGGCCGCAAGCCGGCGCATGACCGAGGCCAGGGCCACGATGGGCTGCGCGACAAATCGTGACGTGCTCCAGGCGATGGCACCGGCCAGCAGGACGGCGACGGTGCCCGCAATTATCGTCGCAAGCATGCCGCGATCGTTATGGACCAAGGCGTCGGAGCGCGCTTCACCGGCAAAGCGCGCAACCAACAGGCCGGCGCTCCGTGCCTCGTTGCGAACCTCGTCGCGCGCCGCGCTCAAGGCATTGCTCGCCTGATGGAACCTGGCGAAGGCCGCCCGGTAGCCGGCAATCTGATCACTGACCGTCAGGGGCGTCGCCTTGGCTTGCAGTGCCACGGACGAAGGCAGAACCCGGGCGAGACGGGAGAGCTCGTCGAGAATCTGCCCGACAGAGCGGGCGGTTTCGGCCGACGGTGACAGGCGAAACGACAAGGTCTGCGCTTCCAGCGTGGCGACACGCTCGGCGAAACGCTTGGATAACGCGGCGGCGTTGTGCAGCAACCCCGTCGCTGCCTGAATGTCGCTTGCGTCGTGGCCGACGAGCCCATCCGCGTCAGCCAGCATCGCCTCGAGGCGCGCGGCCGCATCCCCGACGGCGGCGAGCTGCCGCAACGCTTCGTCTCCCTGGCGTCTGGGGGCCTCGCCAAGGTGCTCTACCGCGACGCTGGCAGCAGCGACCGCCGCCGCCAGTTGGTCCAGAATCTCCGTTTCCTGAGGCGCCCCCATCACCTCGCGCAGTTGCTCGATCACCGGCAGGAGCGCCGCGCAGGCGTTGCGCGCCGCGATGGCAGCCGCCGCATCCTCGGTCACCAACATCTTGGCCACATGGGCGGTGATGATCCGTTCGCCGTTGCGCAGGACATCCAGGATGCGGTGGGCGCTTTCGATGTTGCTCATCCGCGCCTCGTGCCCGGCGGTGCGGGCATCGAGCCCCTTCAGGCCATCGGCGATGCCCTGTTCGACGAGGATCGTCGCCTCTCGCATCCGCCCGTAGTGGGCGGTCATGTTCTCCGTTTCGCCATCCATGGTCAGGGTCGCCGCGCGCAAGGCAGTGATCGCTGCGGCGAGCCGCTCCAGGCTGCCCTTGAGCGATTGCGCCTCGGCCGCCGGAATGGCGCTGAGGCCGGCGATCGCCGTCGCCACCATGCCTTCGGCCTGGGACAGACTCTCAGAATCGCGGGTGGCGATGAAGTTTTCCACACGCCCGGTGGCGCCGTTGACCGAGGCCAGGATCTCCGCCGAATGGCTGGCGGAATCCACCGCGCGGACCATGCCTCGCAAACCGTAGAGGTTCACCAGCGACACCGCCAGCATCAGGAACACCAGCGCGGCGACCGCCAGCCCGATCCTGACGGCAATGGGCCTGTCGGTGACGGGCTTGAATGTCACCATGGCGCTGCGCCTCCCCACTCCCCCGCCACTACTGCTTCGTAACCTCCGGCAAAGGCGTCGCCGGCGGCGCCGTATTGTTGTTGGCCGCGTCGATCATCGCGGCCACGGAAGCCTGGCTGTAAAAAGGATTGGCGGCGCCGCCCACCGGCATCGTCGCGAGCCAGGCGTCCAGGTCTTTTGCATCGATACGCACCAGCGGCACTTCGACGAACTTCGGCACCTGCTTGCCCGCCAGAATCTGCTGGGCCACCCAGAAACCTGCCTGCGAAACGCTGGGGGAGGCAGAAACAGAGACGGTCTCGTAGCCATTGGCATCGCGCTCCTGTTTCCACAGGGCGAGTTCGTCCTGACGATTGCCCATCACGATGATCGGCAAAGGCCGTCCCGCCGCCTTGAACGCCATGGCCGCGCCATAACCGTCGCCCCCTTGAGTCGCAACGGCATCAATGCTCGGCAGCGACGGCAGTGCCAGCGCCACTTCCTTGCGAGCGACGGAAGCCGTCCAGTTCCCGTACACGGTCTTGGCGAACTTCAGGCCCGGATAGTCGCTGGCGGCCTTGCGAATGCCGTCGCTGATGTTTTTATCGGTGGCATCGCCGGCAATGCCGCGGATCTCCAGCAGCGTTCCGTTGCCCTTGAGGCGCTCGGCGATGTAATCCATCTCCACGCGGCCCATGGCGGACCAGTTGTAATCCACGGTATAGACGCAACTTTCGCTGACCAGGCTGGCCATGACCACCACCACGATGCCGGCATTGCAGGCATCGCGGATCACCCCGTTCAGCGCCGTGTCGGACGCGGCCAGGACGACGATGGCATTGACGCCTTTGACGATCATGTCCTGGATATGGGCCGCTTGTTCCGACGCCGAATTGTTGGCGCTGACCACCGGAGCCTCGCGGATCAACCCATCCTTTTGCGCCTGGAGCGCGATCTCCTGCCAGTTGCGCACCATCACCTTGCGAAAATCGCTGCCTGCGTATGAATTGCTGAGGGCAATGCTATAGCTTGCGGTAGAGCCGCCGGCGACACCGCCGTCGGCCGCTTGGGCTGGATGGGCGGCAAGCATCGCCAGCCCGGTCACGCAACCGGCGAAGCGCCAAAGGACGCTGTGGATCAAGGGCCATTTCAATAATGGAACCGGGCATGAAGTATCAGACACGTACAGACTCCTTTCCTTGGCGGCGACTGAAACCCGTGCAACGACGGTAGTGGCAATGAGCATAGTCCCAACGTGCCCGCTTCGCGCGGCCACGGAGGATTTCAGCCAGCCGAGCCCCCTGATCGCGCCACCTTCACACCGCCGTAGCCGCAACCCCTCGGGCACGCCAGGCAAAAGCCAGCACCATCAGCAGCCCCAGACCCGCCATTGCCGCGCCGGCCAGGGAAATTGCCGGGTAACCCAACCCCGCGTTGATCACCGCGCCGCCCAGCGCCGCACCAATCGCGTTGCCGAAATTGAAGGCACCGATATTCACCGCCGAAGCCAGATTGGGCGCGTCCTTGGCGGCCTCCATCACGCGCATCTGCAATGGCGGTACCAAGGCAAAACTGGCGACACCCCAGATGAGGATGGCAACCGCGGCCGGCAGCGGCCAGCGCATCAGTACCGTGAACGCCAGCAGGACGAGAATCAGCACGCTCAGCGAAACGATCAGGGTGCGGTCTATCGAGCGATCCGCGGCCTTGCCGCCCCACATATTGCCCAGCGTCAGCCCCACGCCGAACAGCACCAACATGGCCGTGATAAAGGCACTGGATGCATGGGTCTCGCTGGTCAGGATCGGAGCGATGTAAGTGAAGACCGTGAACATTGCGCCTGAGCCGACTACGGTCAGGGCCAACGCCGCCAGCACCGGGCCGCGGCCCAGTACGCGGATTTCCGCCAGCACCCCGCTGCTCTGCGGCGCCGGCAGGTTGGGCAGCGCGAACCACAACGCGGCCATAGCCACTACGCCCAATCCGGTAATTCCCCAGAACGCGGTGCGCCAGCCAAACAAATCGCCAAACCAGGCCGCCAACGGCACACCGCCGATGGTCGCCAGGGTCAGGCCCATGAACATGGCCGCGACCGCCCCGGCACGTTTTTCCGGGGCGACCACGCTGGCGGCGACGATGGAGCCAACGCCAAAAAACGCACCGTGGTTCAGTGAGGTCACCACCCTGGCAACCATCAGGCTGTAGTAATCGGTCGCCAGCGCTGACATCAGGTTACCCAGGGTGAAAATCGCCATGAGTCCGATCAGCAGATAGCGTCGGGGAATTCTGCCGGTGGTCAAGGTCATCAGCGGCGCGCCGAGCAGCACGCCCAGGGCGTAGGCACTGACCAACAGACCCGCGGCGGGAATGGAAACGCCGAGATCCGCGGCGATGCCCGGCAACATGCCCATGGGGGCAAACTCGGTAACGCCGATGCCAAAGGCACCAATGGCGAGTGCGACAAGCGGTGGATTGATACGCATGGGAGCCTCCTTATCTATGCCGCAAATGCTACGATTCGGCCTTTGCAAGCGGTAGATAGCATTTCTGGCAAGCACCTTTGCGCGGGGAGCACAAATGGACTTCAACGGCAGATCAGGTGAAATGGCCATGTTCGCCACGGTGGCGCAGGAAGGCAGCCTGTCGGCCGCAGCGCGTGTATTGGGGCTGACCCCTTCGGCGGTCAGTCGGATCATCGCGCGAACCGAACAACGGCTTGGCACCCGCCTGCTGTTGCGCACCACCCGCTCGATTACCTTCACCGCCGAAGGCGAGGCTTACCTGCGCGCAGCCCGGCGTATCCTCGCCGACATGGCTGAGGTCGAAGAGGCCATCGCTGACCAGGGCGTGCCCAAGGGCCGTTTGCGGGTCAGTGCCGCCCTCGGCCATGGGCGGCAGACCATCGTTCCTCTGGTGGCCGCATTCAGCGCCCGCTACCCGAACATCGTCGTCGACCTCACCCTTGGCGACGAAGTAGTCGATATTCTCGGCGGCCAGGCCGATGTGGCGGTGCGGTTTGGCCACCTGCCCGACAGCCCGCTGACCGCCCGCAGGATCGGCGACACCGGCCAGGTGGTGGTGGCTTCTCCCGAGTATCTGCAACGACACGGCACCCCTCAGGAACCGGAAGACCTGCTGCGGCACAACTGTCTGCGCTTCAACTTCCGTCGCGCCGAACCCAACTGGCCGTTCACCCGCGACGGCAAAGAGTTTTCCCTGAAGGTCAGCGGCAACATCGAATGCAGCAGCGGCGAGGCGCTGGCACAGTTCGCACGGTTAGGCGCTGGCATCGCCCGTATCGGCGAGTTCAGCGTGGCCGAGGATCTGCAACGCGGCGATCTGGTATCGCTGCTGGATGCCTGGAACCCCGGAGACCGGGAGCCGATCCATGCCGTCTTCGTGGGGGGGGCGGCGATGCCGGCGCGGGTACGGGTGTTTGTGGACTTTCTGCTGGAGCATCATCGGATGTGAGGTTGAGCTGTATCTCACGCATGAACAGATTCGGCCCCTGCGCAGAAAATACCGACAGCACTGAATGCGTTGACAATCCAGCTGCTAAGCTCAGTTTCGCTCCAGACCATAAGCCATAACAACTCAAAGAAAGGTAAGGCAGCATGAGCACGGTACAGCCTCCGACCACGTCAAAGTCCGCGAAATGGCGCTTCAAGGCAGGCATCGTGATTCTTTGCCTGATGCTCACGTTATGGTTGCTGGTGCCGCTGGCGGCGGCTGCGGATGTACCCCGCTCCACCATCGCGGCGATCACCGGCGCGCTGTTCATCATCAACAAGGTGCTGTTGCTGCTGGTCATCGCGGTGATGGGCAAGGCGGGTTTTCAAGAGCTCAAGCAGAAGGTGTTCGGTTATGTGTCGGGCCTTGTACCCAGTGCCGAGCAGGAGGTCAGCGTCACCCGCCACCGTATTGGCCTGGTGATGTTCTGCCTGCCGTTGTTGTGCTCTTTTCTTGAACCTTATATCGATGCCTTCGCGCCCGGCTTTCGCCCCAACAGCTGGGCATTGCAACTGCTTGGCGATGTCCTGTTGATCGGCAGCTTCTTCGTCCTGGGTGGCAACTTCTGGGAGAAATTGCGCGCGTTGTTTATCCGCACCGCACGGGTCAATACCACTGCCGACGCGGTCTGATCCGACGCCAGGGTCGCCGCCCCCGGCGCTCTGTCAGCTGTTTTTTGGATGGCCATGACTTGCAGGTGCCGATATGCCCGATTCGCCCAGTTCCGTCGAGCCTGAGTTACAAACCGAACCGCTTCCTGAAAAGCCTGCGCCAGCCAATCCGCTAAGGCGCATTGCCCTGGGCGTTGCAGTGTTGATCGCCGTGCTGTTCACCCTCTCGATTTTCATGGAGCGCCGCACGCCCTCGACGTCACAAGCCGTGGTGCAAGCCTATGTGGTGGAAATGGCTGCCGAGGTGGGTGGCCGTGTGACAGAAATTACGGTGCTCGACAATGCCCGGGTGAAGACCGGCCAGGTGCTGTTTCGTATCGACCCGCAGCCTTACAGACTTGTCGTCAGCGAGGCAGAGGCACGGCTGGAGGAAGCCGGCCAGGCAGTGGGCGCCAGCACCGCCTCGGTGGATGCCGCCCAGGCGCAGCTGGTGTCGGCGCGAGCGCAGCGCGACAACATTCGCGAGCAAGCCCGACGGGTGAATCAACTGGTTGAGCGTGGCGTGTTTGCCGCCGCCCGCCAGGATGAAGCGAAAGCCTCGCTGGGCTCCGCCGAGGCGGCCGTGAGCAAGGCCCAGGCCGACCTGGAACGGGCGCGCCAGCAACTGGGGCCCAAAGGCAACGACAATCCGCAGTTCAAGCAAGCCCTGGCCGCGCTGGAAAAAGCCCGGCTCGATCTGGTGCGCACCGAAGTCATCGCACCCGCCGACGGCGTGATCACCCATCTCCAGCTCGCGGTCGGTCAGGTCGTCAGCGCCGGCCAACCGGCACTGACCTTCATCGACAGGGGCACGGTATGGGTGTCTGCCGCGTTCAAGGAAAACAGCCTGGAACATGTGCAGGCCGACGATCCGGCGGAACTGGTGTTCGATGTATTGCCGGGCCGTGTGTTCAAAGGCCGTGTTGAAAGCGTCGGCTGGGGTGTCGCGCAACAGGGCAGCAGCAACTCGGCCCTGCCCTCGGTGCGCAACCAGAGTGGTTGGGTGCGCGACCCGCAGCGCTTTCCGGTACGCCTGATAGTGGAGGAACCGCACCCGATCGGCCCGCGTTACGGCTCGCAGGTGAGCGTGGTGATCTATACCGATGACAACCCCATGACTAACGCACTGGGGGCATTCATGACACGCCTGGGCGCCTGGCTGAACTATGTCAATTGATGGGCAGGCCGAACTCGAGCTGCTGCGGATCAAACGCCAGGGATTGCGTGTCGCCCTGGCAGTGACCGTGGGCTTGTGCGCGGGTCTGGTCCTGGGCGAGGTCCTGCCGTTTCTCGCGCCCTTGTTCGCCGTCCAGTTCCTCTTGGCCAGCCGCCGCGCGCCAGCGCTGTCTCAAGGGTTGATAACGTTGCTGGTGAGTATGCTCACCGGCGCGCTGCTGGTGGGTGTGACTGGTATGTTCGGTGAGCGGCCATGGATATTGCTGCCGCTGCTTTGGCTGTTTTATCTCGCCTGTTTTACCGCGCAAGGCCGGCAACCTGGCGGCGCGGGACCAGCGCTGATGCTGGTGATCGCCATTGTGGTGCCGATGCTCGATATCGCGCAGAGCGATCTGGGCGAGTCCATTGTGCTGGTACTGGTCAAGGCGGTCGGCCTGGGTTTGCTGCTGGCCTGGGGCGCCCATGCGCTGCTGCCCGACCCTGCTGGTGAACATACCAGGCAGGCCTCCGCCCAGCCTCACGAGCAGACGCTGTTGATTCGCCAGGCCATGGCCAGCGCGACGATTCTGCTGGCCATGGTTGCGCTGTGCCTGAGCGACCCACGGCTGGCCACGGCGATCGTCGTACCGATCACGGTGGCCTCGTTGCTTAGCCAGTTTTCCCTGGGCATGAGCAGCCGCACCGCCCTTGGCCTGGTGCTGGTCAACCTGCTAGGCGGAATGGCGGCGTCCGTGGCCTTCACGCTGTTTGAACTGCGCCCGACCCTGTGGCTGGTGGCGCTGATCCTGTTGCTGGTAAGCCTGCTGTTTGCCGGCAAAGCCGCCGTCGGCAACGCCACTGGCAAGATATTCGGCGGCGGGCTTATCACCTTCGTTATTCTGTTCGGGCTCGGTGTATCGCCACTGCCAACAGAGACGCCACAGCTGTTTTCCAGCCGAATCGCCTACGTGCTGTTTGCAGTGGTCTATGCCATTGGCCTGGCCGCGCTGCTGTGGCCAAGAGCGCGCGTATCGGAGCCTCGTCCGCAATCGGTGTAGGTGATCCACTCCTGCACGAGGCGCGTCTGCTTGCGGTGCGGCCGTTGTCTAGTCTGGTTTTACAACAGCCGGCACAGCCATTCGGGCAAAGACATACAGCAGCATCCCCACCAGGATAAGTGCCCCGCCTCGCAGCCACGTACCCCACTCTTGCTGACTCAGCAATAAGAGGCAAGACAGGATCGCCAGCCAGGGTACCCAGGTGGGAACCTGAAAATGTTCTTCTGCAACCTTGTCCTTGCGTAACACCAGCACGGCCATGTTGGTGCTGAGGAACACGAACAGTAAAAGCAGCACAACGGTTTGCGCCAAGGTCGCCAACGTTCCTGTCAGCGTCAGTGCGATGGCTACGAGCGTCGTTGCAATAATCGCCGCCCACGGTGTGCGCCTATGCGGCAGGACCCGTCCCAGGACATCTGGCAACAGCCCCAGATTGGCCATTCCATAAGTGAGTCGACTGGCCATGATCATGGTCAGCAGCGCTCCGTTGGCCACCGCGATGAGCGCGATAAAAGCGAACAGGCGAGGCGAAATGTCGAGCCCGGAAGCCCGAACCACTTCGAGTAATGGGGCCGATGTGGCAAGCAGTTTCTCCGTTGGCAAAACTGAAGACGCGGCGACCCCAACAGCCATGTAAACCACCCCTGCGGTAACCAGCGCCGCGAACAAGGCCCGTGGGTATACCTTGCGAACATTCTTGATTTCTTCCGCGAGATTGGCGGACGTCTCAAAACCGACAAACGAATAGAACGCGAGCAACGCCGCGCCCAACACCGCCAGCATCGGACTGACCCCAGGCTTGAACTCCAGCGCCCTTGCCAGTTCAGCTTCGCCAGAACTGAAAAAGTAACCCGCAGCAACGATGACCAACATCAGCCCTGACAGCTCGATCACGGTCATCAGCAGATTCGCCCCCAGAGATTCCTTGATCCCTCGCGCATTCAAGAGGGCAACGACCAGCAGGAAAATCAGCGCAGCAACGTGGGGTGATACGTGGATGAATGCGCCAAGATAGTCCCCCGCGAAGGCCAGCGAGAGACCGGCCGCGCTGGTCACCGCCGCGGCGAGCATGCAAAAACCAACCAGGAACGATATCAGCGGTGACTTGAAAGCCTTTTCGGCAAACACCGACGCCGCGCCCGCGTGAGGATATTTCGAGACAAGTTCGGCGTACGAACCTGCCGTCAACATGGCGAAGAACAACGCGATCAACAACGGCACCCAGATCGCCCCGCCTACCTCTCCGGCGATGGTACCCGCAAGCGCATAAACGCCAGCGCCCAGTACATCGCCCAGGATGAACAGAAACAGCATCGGCCCCGTGATGGCACGGCGCAAAGAGGGCTTGGGTTGTGACCGGTTCACTGTCATTTGAGGCTCTGCCAGGGGGATTTTTTTCGCAAGATTCATCCGAGCGTCATGCCCTCGCATAACCTCTGAGCAGTGGAAAAATTCGCAGGGTAAAAGTTCACTAAATTGCCAGCCGAGGAAGAGCTCCCGCCAGGCACTATCATGCATCTGTAGGATGGCAGTCTTGCTTTAGTGGGCCAATAATCGCTCACAGGCCCTGCCCGCGTCCAAACGACGTTCCGGCCCTCAATGACTTCGTGACGAAAACAATAAGAACGTCGCATAGAGGTACATACGAATGAGCCGTCATGATCATGGTCACGCCTGCCTCCTTGAGGCCTTCAGCGCAATGACACTGGAGCTCCAGCGCCTGGCGCAGGACAAGGACATCGAGCATTTCCACGAAGCGGCGCTGAGCTGCATCAGCCAGCTGTTGCCCTTCGAGAGCGCCTGGTGGGGCCGCGGCGCGTTGGTTGACGGACTGCCTGAAGAACACAGCTCCTATCTACATGAACTGCCCCGCAGCTACCTGTCCGACTGGCAGTCGATTCGCCATATCGATGTGACTGTCGCCAGGGCCCACGATGTTCCGGGGCGAGCGGTCATCGTCGACATGCGCAACCCTGCCAGCGGCTCCGGGCTTAACTGGCTCGGCCAGACGTACGCCATCGGCGAGTTGCTGTGCGTGGTGTACATCGACCCGCAAACCCACCTCAGCGACCACCTCGCACTCTATCGCGCCCCAGACGCGGCACGCTTCACCGAGCAAGACTGCCTGTTGCTGAACAATCTCATGTTGCACCTGGTGGCGGCGGTATCCGCCAATCAGATTCGCACCCTGGTGGCGATGCGCGAAGCCCTCACGCATCCGCGCAACCTCGCGCTCGCCGTGTGCGACCAACGCGGCACCCTGCACTGCGCGGAACGTGGCTTCGTCGACTTGTTGTTGAGCGAGTGGCAGGACTGGACCGGCCCTTGCCTGCCGGTGGCGATGAACGCTGACGGCTATGAAGGCAAGCACTTGCAGATCGAGGCATCGACGGTCGGCGACCTGCTCCTGCTGGCCGCTCGCAGCCGCACGGTGCTGATGCAACTGAGCCCACGGGAAAACGCCGTGGCCCAGGGTTTCGGCGAAGGCAAGACCTACAAGGAAGTCGCCCGCGACCTGGGCATGTCCCCCAACACCGTGCGCCACCACATCCGGGCGATCTACAGCAAGCTCGGAGTCAAGGACAAGGCCCGTATCGCCCATCTACTGCATGCCCCTCCCGACTGATCCGCACCGCTGACTTGCGCTGAATTTTTCGCTGTCGTTTTGACGGCCACGGGACGCCTTTGTCCTTTTTTGCCCCTCTGCCATCGACAGGCGAGCCATTCGCCGCACGACAACTCAAAGAAGAGATGCAATGCCAATGACCAAGACTTTCACGCGCAATGCCGCACTGGCCCTGATCGGTGGCTTGTCGAGCCTGCACGCCAGTGCCGCCGACCTCAATGCCCGGGATTTTTTCGGCGCGCCTTCAGGCACCAACCTGGGCGTGGTGTATTTGCCGGCGAGCCGCGCTGACGACTTTCACGGCCCGGCCGACAGCACCGGCAAGGCCGACCTCAAGGTCAACGCCATGGCTTACCGTCAGGTATTTTTCACCGACGTCTGCGGCACCCTGTGCACTCCGCAGTTCATCGTGCCCTTTGCCGACATCAGCGCGCGCCTGCCAGGTGCCAGCCAACACACCGGGGAAAGCGGTTTTGGCGACCCTCAGGTCGGCGGCACGCTGTTCATCATCAATGAACCCGCCTCGCGTACCTACAGCGGCTTGCTGACCCTGATCACCCTGCCGATTGGCGAATACCACGGCAAAAATCCAGACGTATCGCCCGGTGCCAATCGCTGGGGCGCGACCTTCGTTTACAACTACACCCAGGGCATCGGCGAAAAATGGGTATTGGAGGCGAACCTCGAAGCCCAGCTCTACGGCAAGAACGACGACTACTTTGGCAGCGAGCTGAAACAGGACCCGTTGTATCGTCTGCAGGCCTTCGCGTCCTACGACTTTACGCAAAGCACCTACGGCGCATTGCGACTGATCCACGCCGATGGCGGCGAGCTGCGGATCAACGACCAGCGCATCGATGACACCCACAAGCGCTACACCCAAGCGGGCTTCGAAGTCGGCCACTGGCTGGATAAACAGAACCAGGTGATGTTCGGCCTTTCGCAGAACGTTGCCACCGATAACGGCTACCACGGCACTGACGCACTGCTGCGTCTGGTCCACGTGTTCTGAATTCATTCATCGGAGTTTCCCCATGAACACCCAGACCCAACCGCTGGTGGATGAGCGTTTGCGCGCATCATCTGAACGGGCGCTGCTGGCAGCCATCGTGCTGTTCGCCGCCATCACCCCGACCATTCTCATGACCGCACCGGCCATCGCGGCGCAACTGGCGACTCAATGGCAGTTGAGCCCGTCACAGATCGGCGACCTTTTCTCCACCGAACTTGGCGCCATGAGCCTGGCCACCCTGCCCGCCCTGTGGTGGCTGAAACGTATCGACTGGCGCCGCGCCGCATTGCTGGCGGGTGTCGTGTTCATTGCAGCAAACCTTTTATCAGTGCTTGCTGCCGACTACTCGATACTCCTGGCATTACGCTTTTGCAGTGCCCTGGCGGGCGGTTCGTTGATGATCATCTGCCTGTCCAGCGCCGCGTCAACAGCCAATCCCGGTCGCGTCTATGGGTTATGGGTGCTGGGGCAACTGGTTGTCGGGGCGATCGGTTTGAGCATCCTGCCTCGGCTCTTCGAACACTTCGGGCTATCGGCGTGCTACGTGATCCTCGCAGGGTTGATGACGGTCTTTTTGCCACTCGCCCGCTCTTTTCCGCAAGGCAGCCCATCGGCTGAAACAACCGCCGAGCATGTCGCCGTCGCCTCGCTGTGGAAAGCCGCGCTGGGCATTCTGGGGGTCTTGAGTTTCTACATTTGCCTGGGCGGTGTGTGGACCTTTATCGGCTCCATCGCCACCCAGGCAGGTATCTCCGCCGAGTCTAGTGGCAAGGTTCTGGCGCTCGCCACGGTGATGGGCATTGTCGGAGCGGGCTGTGCCTCACTGATCGGCGACCGACTGCCACGCTTGCTGCTGTTGCTGCTGGGCTACGCACTGATGGCCGGTTCGGTGCTGTTGCTGCGAGGTCAACCCGAAATCATGCAATTTGCCGTGGCGGCGCTGCTGTTCAAGTTCACCTGGACCTTCATCCTGCCGCTGATTCTGGCCTGCCTGGCCGACCTCGACCGCTCCGGAAAACTGATGAACGCCTCCAACCTGGTGATTGGCGGTGGCCTGGCTATCGGCCCGACAGTGGCGGGCCGGCTGATCGAAGCCAGCGGCGGCTTCCAATCGCTGCTGATCGGCGGGACGTGCATCACCCTGCTCTCCCTGGCGTTGATGCTCGGCAGCCGCCCAAACGCATGAGTGGCCTTATTACCCCTAAAGAAAATGGAAAGACGATGAGCCGAAAAAGTGCATTTTTCTTCGACGAACTCAGCCTCTGGCACAGCGCCGGGTTGCATGCCTTGACCTTGCCGGTGGGAGGATGGGTACAACCACCTGCCGCTGCGGGCCACGCTGAATCGCCGGAAACCAAACGCCGTCTGAAGAGCCTGCTGGACGTTTCCGGCCTGACCCGTCATTTGCAGGTACGCAGCGCCAACGCGGCGACCGATGAAGATCTGCTGCGGGTTCATACACCCGGTTACCTGCAACGCTTCAAGACGATGAGCGATGCCGGGGGCGGTGAGTTGGGGCCGCACGCGCCCATAGGGCCTGGTAGTTATGAAATAGCCAAGCTCTCTGCCGGGTTGGCCATCGCCGCGGTCGATGCCGTGCTCGTCGGGGAAGCCGACAACGCATACGCCCTGTCGCGCCCGCCAGGCCATCACTGCCTCGCCGACAGCGCCATGGGCTTTTGCTTCCTGGCCAACATTGCCATCGCCATTGAAGCCGCAAAAGCCCGCCGTGGCCTGGGCAACGTCGCGGTGATCGACTGGGACGTACACCATGGCAACGGCACACAATCGATCTTCGAAGAGCGTGGTGACGTGCTGACTATCTCACTGCACCAGGACGGTTGTTTCCCGGCAGGTTACGGCGGTGAGGCTGATCGCGGCCGTGGCGCGGGGTTGGGTGCGAACATCAATATTCCACTGCCGCCCGGCAGCGGCCATGAGGCTTACCTGTACGCGATGGAACGCATCGTGATCCCGGCACTGGAGCGCTTCGAGCCCGAATTGATCATTGTCGCCTGCGGCTACGACGCCAACGCCGTCGACCCGCTGGCCCGCATGCTGTTGCACAGCGACTCGTTCCGGCAGATGACCTGCCTCGTGCGTAAAGCCGCCGAGCGCTTGTGCCAGGGCCGTCTCGTGCTGGTGCACGAAGGTGGATACTCAGAAGCGTATGTACCGTTTTGCGGGCTGGCGACCCTTGAGGAACTGGCGGGCGTGAGGACTGCCGTCACCGATCCCATGCTGGAGTTTGTCCAACTGCAGCAACCGAAGGAGGCGCTTGCGGCGTTTCAGCGGCACTTGATCGATGAGTTGGCCCACACACGCTTGGCCTAGGCGCTGGCACGCCTGAGCGAGAGACAAGAACCGATGCCATGACTGGCATCGGCTCTTGATACGCGCCTGACACTTCTACGCCCGCATGCTGCGAAGCCAACCCTTGAGTCAAGCGTTGGAGGTCGGGCTTGCAAGGTCACTGTTCAGACAAAGTTCCGCACAAACGCCACCGCCCGCCAGGTTGTAAAGGCGTAACGTGCAGCCGATCTTGTTTGTCACCATCTGCACGATGGCCAATCCCAGGCCCGCGCCATTGGCATTGCCGCGACTGTAAAACCGCTCGAACAGCCTTGCGATTTCCCCTTCATCGATCCCCGGGCCGGCGTCTTCAACCCTCAAGCAGACCCTGCCCGCCTCGTCCTTGCGCACCACCACAGCCACCTCGCTCCCTTGGGGAGAAAAGTTGAGGGCATTGGTCACCAGGTTCTGCAGGACAATGGCCAGTGCTACCGGTTCGGTTTGCACCCAACACTCTTCATCACACTCCAATACCAATTCCACGTTCTTTTCCATGGCCAGTGGCGTGAGTTCGGCCAATTCTTCACGGACCAGTTCGGCGAGTTGCACGCGCTGATACACGGGGTTGTTCAGTTGCGGTTCGATGCGGGCCATGGTCAAAAGCTGGCTGGCGATGCGGGTGGCGCGATCGACCCCGTTGACAAGGAAATGCAGCGCCTCGCGCCGCTGTTCTTCAGTCACCGCGGTTTGCGCGTTCTGGGCATGGATGCGCAGGATCGCCAAGGGTGTACGCAGCTCGTGAGCGGCGTCGGCGATGAAGCGGCGCTCGCGCGCCAATAGACCATCCACCTGGTCCAACAGGCGATTCAGCGCGGTTTGCATGGGTTCAAGATCGCTGGGCAGAGGCTTGAGATGCAACGGCTGCAGAGTCTCGGTGGTGCGCCCACGGATAGAAAGGGCCATGGCCCGCAAGGGGCTGAGGCCCCAACCGATGACCAGCCAGATCAACAGCGCCAGCAGCGGCACTCCGATCAGGCTGGGCCAGAGGGTATGACGCACGATGCGCTGGATCAGGTCCTGGCGAATGTCGTCGCGCTCGCCCACCCAGATCAGCAGGTCCTGTTCAGGGTCGGCAAGGAGAAAGGCGCACCAGTCGTTGCCGTTATCGACGATGTCATGGGAACCCAGGGTGGCCAGCGACGCATCGAGAACCGGTGCGCCGGCGGAGCGCACCAGTAGCTGACCATCCCTGCGCCACACCTGGAAGGTCAAGCGCGTTTCATAAGGATGGGCAACGCCGTTTTCACCGACACGACTCATGGCCTGGTCGAAGGCCTGGTACAGGCGGTCCCAGTCAGCTTCCCCGGGGTCGCGTTGGCGCAGCACGCCTTGCAGCAGCCGCGCGCTTTGGGCCAGTTGGGCGTCGTAGACTTCTTCTATTTCCTGGTGGCTATCGCGCAGCACCAGCCAGCTGATCAGGGCGTCACCCAACAGGATCAGGGCCAATTCAGGAATTAGAATGCGCGCCCGCACGGAGGTCATGGTTTGAGCGCCAGTACGTAGCCGACGCCGCGCACGGTGCGGATCAGCTCGCTGGATAACTTTTTTCGCAGGTTGTGGATCAATACTTCCAATGTATTGCTCTCGACGCGGTCCTGCCAGCCGTACAGCGCGCGGGACAGACGCTCGCGGGTCACCACTTTGCCGGGGCGCACCATCAGTTGGTGGAGCAGTTGGTATTCCATGGGGGTGACGATGACGTCCGCATCCTGGTAGCGCACCTGCTGAGTGGCCGGGTCAAGGCTGACGCCGGCGTGTTCAAGCATCGGTTGCGCACGGCCCTGGCTGCGGCGCAGCAAGGCGCGCACGCGGGCCTTGAGTTCTTCGACGTCGAAGGGTTTCACCAGATAGTCGTCGGCGCCAGCGTCGAGCCCGGCGATGCGTTCGGCGGTGCCGTCGCGGGCGGTGAGTACCAGCACCGGTAAATCGTGCTGCTCGGCGCGCAGTTGCTGCAACAGGTCGAGGCCGTCGAGGCGTGGCAGGCCGAGGTCGAGCAGCAACAGGTCAAAGCTTTCGCTGCGCACGGCGTGCAGGGCCGCGACGCCATCCTGCAGCCAGTCCAGCGTGTAGCCTTCGGCACCCAGGGCTACGCGAATTCCCTGGCCGAGGGCACGGTCATCTTCGACAAGGAGCAGGCGCATGGCAAAATCTCTGTAGGAATCGGCGGCATCATGCCGAGTTCTGGCCGGGGGCATTTCAGCAAAATGTTACGACTCGTTGCCAACTAAGGTTGCCCTAAGGTTGGTTTTGCACTGTGCAATCTCCCACATCCGCTGAGAGCTTTTCCATGCGCAAAATTCTCCTGTTGTCCCTGATTATCGCCAGCCCCCTGGCTGTCGCCGGTCCGCAATGCACCACCGCGGAGCGTTCGCAATGGCAAGACGAAAAAGCCTTCCAGGACAAGCTCAAGGCCGAAGGCTACGAGATCAGCAAGTTCAAGGTGACCGATGGCAACTGCTACGAGATCTACGGCTTCGACAAGGACAAGCGCAAGGTCGAAATCTACCATGACCCGGTCACCGGCAAAGCCGTGAAGACCGAGATCAAAGGCTGATGCCAGACGAATCCTTACGCCTGTGGGACCCGTTGGTGAGACTGTTTCATCTGTCTATCGCCGGGGTCTTTGTCGCCAACTACTTCTTCAACGAAGCAGGCGACGACTGGCACGTCTGGCTGGGCTATTACGCCATGGCCTGGCTGCTGGTACGAACGGTTTGGGGATTCGTCGGACCACGCAGCGCACGGTGGGCGGACTTCTGGCCCACGCCAGAACGTCTGGGTACTCACGTGCGCTCGCTGCTCAACGGTCGGCCACAACACCGCCTGGGCCATTCGCCAATTGGCGCGCTGGTGATGTTGTCGATGTTGCTGGCATTGCTGACTATCGGAATCAGCGGCTTCCTGATGCAGGAAGTCGATGCCCTCTGGGGCGCCGATTGGCCGTTGCAACTGCACGAAACCGCCGCCAACACGCTGCTCGGTCTGGTGTGTGTGCATGTGCTGGCAGCCGTTATTGAAAGTATCCAGGTCCGCGACAACTTGCCGTTATCCATGCTCACCGGTCGCAGGAAGGGCCTGCCGGACGAACGTGCGCAGTAAATTTAATAACGCTGCGGTGCCAGCCACCTTGAAAAGGGTTAGCGCGCCGTAATCAACGGAACCTCATCTGACCTACTGAGGCCCTCATGACTGGCCGAGCTTGCAGGGTGACTATTGATGGGTGTCCGCTTCCTCAGCCGGATAAAACTCGCCCTCCTTCCCCATTTTGTTCAGACGTTCGCGGGCGATCAGCTCAACGCTGGCCACTGCGGCCTGATCGTCAGGGTCGACCCACTGCAAGCACAGGCGCTGGACATTCTGATCATGGGTGCCCTCGCTGAGCATTTCGTGGGTGAAAACCTGGGCACCACGCCATAGGCATAGCTGGGTATGAGTCCCACCGAGCCATATCTCGTTGAATGGTCCAAGGTCGGTGGTAGCCAGCTGATCCACGGTGATTGTCTTATCCATTGCGCTGTACCTTGCCAATGAGTAGATACAGGTAGACTTACAGGCGCAGCGGGTCGTTCCCGGCGTCTGACGAAAGCCCAAGACAGGTCTGGCTTAAAACGTGGATTGAATCCCTTACTTTTCGATGATCTCGCCGCGCATCGGTGCCAGCCGTGCGATCAGCCGATTTTGCACCGGCACCGGAACACGCTGCTCATCCATTGCAGCAATCAGGTCTTCAACCAAGGCATTAAAATCACTGCGGCTGATGTTCTGCCCCTTGTGACTCTCGGCCATGCTGTCACCGGTGTAGATGCAGGGGCCGCCGGTTTCCAGGCAAAATTGCTCGATCAATTTGTCGCGCAGCCGCTCGATATCAATCTTGCGAAAGCGCTCTACGATACGTTCATCACGCGCGATGTTCAGCAGCATGCCCTCGACGATCCGGGTGATCCCGGCCTGTGCGCCGAGGTCTTGATAGAGCGAGTCGTCCCTGGACAAGGGTTGTGTGCAGGCGCCCAACAGCCCGATCAGCACCAGCATGGCAATGCGCATCAAAAACTCCCCTGCACCGAAAGATATGTGCCGTTCTGGCGGTCGAGCGTCGCGATTTCGCCCAGCCGCGCGTAGGCCAGCACCACCGACAGATGTTTATTGGGAAAGTAACCGACGAACAGATCAGCCCAGTCACTTTCCCCGGCAAAGGACAGGTTGTCCGGTTTCTGCCGATACTCGACGCCCAGTGCCCAGCGCGGATTGAGCAGCACCGCCAGGGAGCCCTCCTTCAGCACGCTACGAGTATCGCGACGGTCACCGCCGAACCCGAGCAACCCCAGCTCATTGGCACGGCTGTAGCGCAGGCTGCCATTGAGCAGCAGGTTGTAGCCAAACGCCCCGCCCATGAATAACCGACTGGCAGCCAGATAGGCTTCGGTGTCGCTGTCCCGCCTGGCGCCGACCAGGCTCGGGATCAGGAAGTTGTTCTGGTGTTTGTACTCCAGACCAAGGGAAACCTGCGGCAAATCGTCGTAGATCACGTCACCGAACAAACGCACCTTCATGGCAAAGATGTCCTGGCCGAGGTTATCGTCGGGCAGGTTCAGCTTGTTCACCAGCGAACCCAGGTCGAAACGCTGCCGGGCAAAAGACAGCTCGACCCGGTTGTCGTAGGCCACGGCCAGCCCGGCGACATCCAGCCGATAATCCGGCAGATTGACCGAGGTCGCGAACGCAGTCGCCCCCCACTCGTTCTTTTCGCCGTAACCGGCCAACACCGCCCACGGCGTGATTCCGCCGCCGGCGGCACCCTCCAGGCTGCTGGCGCCACCGGTCGCGATCAAACGCCCGCCGTCGGCAGAAACGACCTGAAGGGCGAGTCCTGAGCAACAGGCGATCGATAGCCACAAACGTGAAGTCATGATGTTCAATGAACCAGCGAAGAATGAAGATTCAAAGGCAACGCCACCCAGGCCTCGAACGCCGCGGCGGTCAGCGGTCGGCTGATCAGGTAGCCCTGCGCGGTATCGCAATGCCAACGTTCGAGTAATCTCAGGCTGTGTTCATATTCAACGCCTTCGGCAACCACCTTGAGCCCCAGGTTATGACTCATTTCGATGGTCGAGCGGACAATTACCGCATCTTCGCTGGTGTCATGCAGGTCTCGGACGAACGACTGGTCGATTTTCAACTCTTGCACCGGCAGTCGCTTGAGGTGCGCCAAGGACGAATAGCCGGTACCGAAGTCATCCACCGACAGACTGATGCCGCAATCGCGCAACAGATGGAGGTTCTTCAGGGCCCGCTCGGGCTCGCGCATGACAGCGCTTTCGGTGACTTCAAACACCAGCTGCTCGGCTGGTAGCCGATGCGTGCGCAGCAATGCCACGACCCGAACAGGCAGATCGTCGCTGATCAGGTCTTCGGCGGATATATTCAATGACAGTTGCAAGCGTAACCCTCGCCCATTCCACTCCGAGAGCTGGCGCATGCCCTCGTTGATCACCCAATGGGTCAGCGCCTGAATGCTTCCGGTCCGTTCTGCCAAGGGAATGAATTCGGCTGGAGAGATCGGGCCCAGTTGCGGATGCTGCCAGCGCAACAGGCCTTCAGCCTGGCGGACATGACTCTTCAGAATGTCCATCTTGGGCTGGTAATGCAGGAGCAGCTCACCGTTGTTCGCCGCGTGGCGCAAGTCTCGAATCAGGGCGATCTGGCGGCGGTGGGCCAAATCACGCCCGTGCTGATAAATCTGTAGATGACCTGGCATCTGCGCCGCGTCTTTCATGGCGATGGAGGCGCGTTCCAGCAGGGTCTGCGCGCTTTGCCCATCCGCCGGGTAGGCCGCTATTCCAAGCCTGCAGTCCAGGGCCAGGTCGTGGCCGTTGATGTGCTGGGGCTTGAGCAATACTTGCTGCAACCTGTCCGCCAAGGCGACCGCCGCATCGCTGTCCATCCCATCGAGCAGAACCAGGAACTCCTCGGCGATCAGATGCGCCACGGTGTCGCCAGGGTGCAACAGGGCTTGGGTTTGCTGGCCGGTCTGACGGAGCAGCCGGTCGACCGTTTCGGGGTCGACCGTTTCGTTGATGGCCCGCAGGTTATGGATGCCCATACAGATCAGGGCAATTGGCCGGTTGGCGGCAATTGCACTGCCCAGGCGCTCCATGGCCAATGCGCGGTTGGGCAAGCCAGTGACGGGGTCATGGAGGGCGTTGTGGGCCAGTTGCTGCTCCCGCTCGGCGATGCCGCTTTGCATCGAATTGACGGCTTTGGCCAACACCCCGAGTTCATCCTCCCGCTCCAATACCACGGGGGTCTGGTAATCGCCTTGACCGATGCGCTCCGCCGCCAGGGCCAGTGACTTGACCGGACGCGACACACCTCGTGCCAATAGCAAAGCGCCGACCAACGAGGCGATCAGTGCGACCAGGGTAATCGCCAGGATTTTTTCGTCCAGCGGAGCAAACGCTTGCATGGCCACGTCCAGCGGACTCTGCAAGAGTGCTATTACTTGCCCATCGTATTCGTTCGAACCGTCAGCCAGCAGCAGAAACTGACTGAGGAAATTGCGATCCAGGTGCTCCGTCAGTACCGCGCTGTTGCGGTTGGACGAGTTGAGCATCAAGCTGGAGACAGGCCCGCGCAGAACGTCTGGTTGCGTGCTGACAAGCTCACCAGGCCGTTGTTGATCAACAGCAAGAAACGAAACCTCAAGGTTGGTGAGTGAGCGCAACTCACTGGCAAAGGCCTTGTCCATGCTGAAACCCATCACCACCCTGGCAACAGGCAGCGGTGCGAGCACGGGCGTTTCCACCAACAGATGCGGTTTACCCTGCAACGGTACGATTACCATGGCCTGGCGCGCACGTTGTGCCAGGCGCAGCGCGCCATCGTACTGGAACAATGAACCTTCCGGCATGTTGTCGAGGGTACTGGCGAGCACCTCGCCGTCCATGCTCAGCAGAATCATGTCGCTCGCATTGATGCGCTTGCCATGGTTGACCAGCACTGAACGGATGGTTGCAGCATCCCGGCTGGCCACCGCTTCGCGAAAGCCGAAGTCGGCCGCCAATAACTGCACGCCATCGGCCAAGCGTCGGCCCTGCACCTCCAGCAGCCGTTCGAAGACGCGCGTACCGACGTCCAACTGCGCCTCGGACTGGCTACGCACCGCAGAACGGGTCGCCGCATTGACGCTGAAATACAACACGCCGATCACCCCCAGCGACAACAGGATCATCACCGCTGCGACTTGCGCCTGGAAACTATTGCGCAGTTTCACGAGCCGCTCGCTTGAACGTATCGCCGAAGGCACTCGAAGCCGGAGCGGTTGCGGGCTGCTCAGGTAAAGGCTCCAGCGTCAGGGTGTAATTCTGCTTGAGGCCGGTCGCAGGAAGTTTCACAGAACCGGCATCGATCGGTTGCATCCCCTTGAGCCGGGGATGCCAAAGCGTCACGCGGTACTCGCCGACTGGCAAATCGTTCAGCACCACATTGCCTTGGGCATCGCTGACGGCAAAACGCGGATCGTCGGTGACAAAGACGTAGCCGAGCATCCGGTCATGGATATTGCAGCCCAATACCACCACGCCGGGCTTATCGAACAGCACCGGCTCGGAGGGGGTGCCCTCGTACAAGCGCAACTCAAAGCGCTTCGCCGGCGAAAACGAGTAGACCTGGTGGCGGATGTTGTCGCTGTTGGGGAATTTGATCGGGGTGCCGGTGTGCACCGCCAGCACATGGGGCGCAAATTGCTGGTTGCGCTGATCCATATTGGCGGCGGGAGGCGCCAACGGCGCACCGATCGGGCCTTGCAGCGTGACCACCGCGTCGGGCAGCCGCTGGCCCGTGCCTTCGTGCATCGCCACATCAAGCTTGGCCACCCCCGCCCACCCGACAGGGCATGCGAACAGTAACAGCAGTGCAAAAAGCGGGTTATTCCTGGACATGCCCATTCCATTGAAAACGAGGGTGAATCGTCCTGGTGACGAGACTCCTGATGGCGGCATCGGCAGTCACGCACTGATCGCCCATTTACCTAGGTATCGACCGCGTAGCAAAAATCTGAACAGGCAGGCCCGACATGACCGACTGCCGGCCTTGCGAGCCCCGCTGAAACGGCCGTTGATAATATTTTTATTCAGCCCAGTGCATCCAGTCCGCGTTCCAGAGGGTAGTACATGTAGCGGCCATGAACCGCTGCGCTGATCAAATCCTCAGGAGAAGCTTGTATGAACGCTAAACGATTGTTCTGCATTATCGGTACTGCATTGACTGCCAGTTGCCTGTTCGTCGCGATGCCTGCTGCTTACGCGCAAGCAGGCTTGCCTGAAAGCATCAAGGTCCCGGCCGGGCATAAGGTCGCGCTCGAAACTGCAGGAGTCGGAGAAATCACTTATGAATGCCGTGACAAGGCCAATGCCGCAGGGCAGACAGAATGGTTTTTCATCGGCCCGAAAGCGCTGCTGAACGACCGAAGCGGCAAGGCTATCGGCACTTATTTCGGACCACCTGCAACATGGCAAGCCAACGACGGTTCCAAAATCACCGGAACCCAATTGGCGGTCGCATCGGTCAGCCCCAAAGACCTCCCCTTGCAGCTGGTCAAGGCCAACCCCGCCGAAGGGAAAGGCGCAATGAACGGGGTCAGTTACATCCAGCGGCTGGCCGTCAAGGGTGGCGTAGCGCCGATGGCCGAATGCTCCAGCGCCAACAAAGGCAAGCGTGAGGTAGTGAAGTATCAAGCCGACTATATATTCTGGGCTGCCCAATAGATCACGCTCGACGGCCAGTGGTCAGGGCAAAGTCGGCTACTCTTCTCCCATGAATACCCCCTTGCCTCCGGGCTTGGGGTCATGTTGCTGCCAATGGCTGGAAACCTGTCCTTGCCCGAACCTTACTTCGACTATGAAGCCCACCTTGCGGCATGCGCCCAAGGCGACCAACAGGCGTTGCGCGCCTTATACGATCAGGAAAGCGCACGCGTGATGGGCGTTGCTCAGCGAATCGTGCGCCATAAGGCGTTGGCGGAAGACATCCTCCATGACGTCTTTATCAAGATATGGACTCGCGCCGCCAGTTTCGATCCGACCAGAGGCTCTGCCCGTGGCTGGATATTCAGCATAACCCGACATCTGGCCCTCAATGTCGTGCGCGACAACGCCAGGCAAATTCAGCTCGACGAGCACAGTGAAATGGCCTCGGACGCTTTGGCGTCCGTTGACGCGCCGAACAGCGACACGTTTGAGTACCTGACTCGTTCAGGTCGTATCTATACCTGCCTTGAACGATTGGAGCCGGCCCGGCGCAACTGCATACTTCATGCGTACGTGGACGGTTATTCACATTCCGAAATATCGAAAAAAGTGGGCGCACCGCTGGGAACCGTAAAGGCGTGGATCAAACGTAGTCTGGTGGCGTTGCGGGAGTGCATGGGATGACGACGAGCGCAGAGGATGATCTTCCCGAAAACATCGAAGAACTGGCGAGCGAATATGTGTTGGGGACATTGCCGGCCGATCAGCGCAAGCAGGTTCGACAGCGTCTGGCGCACGAACCCGCCTTGCGCGACGCGGTCGATGCCTGGGAGCAGCGCCTGGCGGCCTTGACTGAACAGGCAGAACCGCAAACACCTGGGCCCCTTGTCTGGAGGCGTATCCAGAACAGCCTGGACAGTCATGGCCAGCGAGCGCCGAATGCCCCACGGTCGAGATCATTGTGGGATTTTCTTCCGTTATGGCGCGGGCTCGCCGGGGCAGGCATCGTTGCAACATTGCTGCTGGGAACGCTGCTACTGACGCGCACGACCGCGGTCAGCCCAACCACTTACCTGGTGGTGCTGGTAGCGCCGCAAAACCAGGCACCTGGATGGGTCATTCAAGCGACCGACTCCAAGCAAATTCAACTTATACCGCTGGCGGTGGCTCAGGTCCCCAGCGATAAAGCGTTGCAATTCTGGACCAAGGCGGACGACTGGAAAGCGCCGGTATCGCTGGGTTTGGTCCGGCCTGGACAAACGCTGTCGGTCCCGCTCGATAAATTACCGCCGTTGGAGCCCCATCAACTTTTTGAACTGACTCTTGAAAGTGTCAATGGCTCGCCGACCGGAAAACCCACAGGGCCGGTGCAGTTCATCGGCCGGGCCGTGAAAGTCCTCTAGCACCCTCCTCAAAAAATCATGCAGCCCACGCTGGGCATCGGTGGGCACTCGATAGACTCGCTCTCGTGACGCCTACCGGAACGAACTACTGCGCAGACAAGAGCTTTTTCACTTCTGCGATGATGGCGCCTATCTCGAATGGCTTTGGCAGGACTGCATCAAACAAATCCGATCTCTGCATACCTATGTGCGCCTGAGCACCGCTCATGAGGATGATTGGCAAACGATTGACGGACGGAAGTGCTCGCACAGCCGTGGCGAACTCCAAGCCGTCCATGACGGGCATCATGAAGTCGGTAACAATCAACGCTGGACGCTCCCTTTCAAGAACTTCGAGTCCCTTTCGACCATTGCTGGCTTTTACGACCATGAAGCCTTCATCCTCCAGCGCGAAGCTGAGGATGTCAGCGATCAGATACTCGTCGTCGACGACCAGGATGGTGGTCATGTTAATTTTTCAACCTGCTCAAAGACTTATGAAATCGAACCAGGCAAGGACTCAGTGGCAACTGAAGGTTCATTCCTCAAAGCCTTTTTCAGGAAAACATCTTGATCACGAATCACCACCTCGAATCGCGAGGGGTCATAGGAGCTATCTCGTACCTTAAGAATGGAAAGCGTCCTGCTTAGTTCAGCGCGATTCTCAAAGAAACGCATCAGCATCAGGTTGTCCACGATGCTCGACAGGTCGGAGTTCGGTGAGCTGACCTCGGAACCGAACAGGTCGCGCATTTCCCAGGATGCAAATACCGTAACGCCTCTGGAGCGCAGCTCATTCATGAGCGCACTGTAGAAATCGGTAATCCGTCCCGGATTTGTCGAAACGCGTGTCATCCCGCTCAGACTGTCGATGAACAGGCGTTTGATACCCTTTTCCTTGACGATGCTCAGCAGTCTTGAGCCGAGTCCATCCAGCAGCCCTTCGGTGGTTGGCTGCCACACAATGCTCAACGCCCCGCTCTCCTCCATGGCTTCGATGTCGATGCCCAGTGAGGATCCTTTCAGGCGCAGCCGCTGTGGACTTTCATAGAACCCAAAATGCAAGCCTGGGGCATCTGGTGTGGACTTGGCCAGGAATTTGAGGCCCAGCGTGGTCTTGCCGATCCCGGAGGGCCCCATGACCAGAGACACACTGGAGCTGTGCAGTCCTCCGCCCAATATATCGTCGAGTGAATCAATCCCACTGGCGATACGCGTCATGTCCGCACTGTCGGACGAGGAAGGACGGCTGTACAGGCTCTCGAGACGCGGATAGACAACCAGGCCGTCATCAGTGATTTCACATTCGTGAAGACCGGTCAGTGCGCTGCTGCCTCGCGTCTTGCGTAGTTGTATACGTCGTACGGAACGAGTGCCGAACAGCTCCTCTCCCATTTCGATCACACCATCAACCATCGTGTGCTCTGGGCTACCGTCGTCAAGCCGTGAACTGGTGAGGAACAGTACGGTACATCCGGCGAACGCTGCGTGGCCTTGCAACTCCAGGATGAATTTCTTGGTGTCGATAGGCGAATCGGCTTTGGAGCGCGCATTGAGCAAACCGTCGACGACCATGACCGTAGCCTTCTGCCGACTGATCTCACGCCGAAGCAGTTTTACTACTTCATCGAGACCTTCGTTTTCCAACGTATCGAATGCGCTGACGAACTGGATTTCAGCGCCCACTTTGGATGAGTCGAAAAAGCTCAGGGTAGAGAGAAACTGAAAGAGACGGTCATGCGACTCGGCCAGCAGTGTGGCGACTAAAACACGGCCTCCATTACGCACGTGATGGAATCCAAGCTGATTGGCGAGGATCGTCTTGCCCGAACCTGGACGACCTTGAATTATGTATGAAGCACCCGCGACCAGCCCTCCGTTAAGCAGAGCGTCGAGCCCTTCGATTCCGCTTTGAAGGCGTTTTAGCTTTTCCACAATGTGACCCTGATCTAAAAAAACAGGCTTTTAAGCCGGATGAATGAAATGCTAACGCCAATTCGAATTCGAGGCCATTCAGGTTCAATAGAAAGTAGACGTGGAAGATCGTTCGCTTTGGGTCGTAAGTAATCATTTGCAATGTCCGATCCCTGGACATCAAGGAAAACTGAAGTGAGCGACAAGGAAAGGCTGCTAAACGATATCTCCGTCATCCTGGGCAGTCGGACGCGCAGGTGCTGAGGAAGATGCCTGGACCTGCGTACCCGCGAGGGGCTGCATCGGTATGCTCTGACCCTGAGCGGCCTGGCTTTGAGGGGTGACCGCGGAGCGTTGCCTCAGGGCCCCAACGCTTTTATTCCAGGCTGACTGGGAGGTGGTGCCAATGGCGCTGGCAACGCTAGTGACTCCATCCCCTACCGCTTGAGCTGCATTTTTTGTGTGGTTGGTCGCTGACACAGCTGTCTCTTTGGCAAATCTGGCGCCGGTGAGCGATGTCTTGAGCGCAAGCTCACCGCCCTTGACCGCCACCCTGCCCGCTGCATCTGCGCCCCCTTCTACCGCTTTTGGTACATGGGCATCGACAGCAGCGGTGGCTTTTTTCGGCACTGATCCACCTAGCGAGGCGCCAGCTGCCCACAGCCCGAAAGCCAGGGTACCCAATACGTTTTTTACGCCCTCCGAGGCTGCGGTAGCCGCCATTTTTCCCAGCTCCGTGGACTTCGCCAGGTTGGCTGTGGCGGTTGTAGCCGCGCCCATTGCAGAAAAACCGCCAATCAGCAGACCATTTCCTACAACACTGACCGGGTCTACTATCTCTTTCAAGGCATCGCCACTGATGACCGCATTCAGCGCCGTGGCCGCGCCTTCACCCAGCCGCGTGGAGACCATCTTGACCAGGGCAGTGGCATCGAGATCCTTTAAGGTCTCGAAGTCATCCAGCCATTCGGTATCTTGATCAATAGGCTTATGAGCCTGCCCTTCCGGTACAGCATCTCGACGACCATAGAGCATCGCAGGGTCAGCCAAATGGTTACTGCGATCACGGCTCACATTGTAATGCTCGATTGCAATACCCACGATGATAGCCGTGACCGGTCGTAGGGCGGGTTGCAGGATTGCATCCAGTTCCTCTCTGCCAGCAGCCGTCATGGCAAGCGTTGATGCGTACATTGCAGTGTTACGTACAGCAAACCCGGTAAGCCATTTATTAGCTTCGTCGAAAGCATTGCGCAATGGACCTTTGTCCAACGCCAGCAGCTTCTCCGCCACCGATGCTTGAAGCGCCGGATGCAGTGTATTGCTCTCGGGCTTAAGGTAATAACCAGGCTTGAAGCCCGCGATCGTCTTGTTACCGGCAGCATCCGCCATACCGGCATACAAGCATGACATAGCGTTCTCTATAGCCGCTTGGCGTACCGTATTGGCATGCTGGCCCGCTACCTGGAGGATCGACGGTTTGAAATTACCGGCCTCGGTCAGCGCCGCAAAGGGTGTCCCCCCCATCCCTGACTTTATCGACGCAAACAATCTGTCGGCCCTGGCTGCGTTTTTTTCCGCCTTCTCCATGTCATGGACGGTATAACCCCCGGCCTCCAGCCGTTGGGCACGGTCATCGCGAATGGCGTTCAGCTCCGCGTTGCGGGCGCTTGAAGCAGGGGCAGCGGGTTGATCGGAGTCAGCTTGTGTTTCAAGGTGAGCCTCGAAATGGTTATGAAGCCGCGTGCGCATTGCTACCCCGATATCGCCGAGGACCGGAGAGTGAGAGGCCCGCAGTGTTGTTTCCTGCTGTATCTCATCAGGTGGACGGGTCAGCTCGCGGCTTGCACCTACATTAATCGTATCCATGGCTTTGTCCTCTTGTCATCGGCAGATAGATGAATGCGAATGACCCCGGTATGAGCGGCGGCATCCTCACACCTGAGTGGCCGTGCCGGAAGAAGCGTTCCAAGGATGTAATAAATTTGAAAAACCGACGGCCACAACTGAAAGGCTGACCGTTCTATTTTTTTCATCGTAGAAGGCGACGCGAAGGCCAGGCCGGTCCTTGGAAACAAGAATGTCGATGCGATAGCTAAAAGTCGCTGAGCAATGGAGCTACTGATAAGAAAGAACCCGTGGCTTTCCCCCAAGACGGGCCCTTCTCATTTGAAAATCTTGCATTCCATGCGCGATGCACACATATTTAGCTCATGAACGATATGAAACTCGAAAACATAGTTGGGGCGCTGTCGCTGGCGATTTCTGACTCTATCCACCAAGGCACTCAAGACCAAGCTCCGGAAGTTGGTCCGGCAGCTGCGGCTATTGCGTTGCTCGGTCACGAGCCAGGCATGTCCATAGAGCGCTTGAGGCGAGCCTTGGGGTTGTCTCATCCTGGAGCTGTGCGCCTGGTTGATAGGCTTGTCACCCAGGGTGTAGTGGAACGTAGACAAGCAGACGCTGATCGGCGTGCCGTTGCGCTCCACCTTACTACCGCAGGAAATGCGAACTGTGCTGCCGTGCTAGCGGTCCGCCATGAACGTATAGCTCGTGTTTTGGAAGTGCTTGATCCGGATGAGCGCGAAATCCTCGGACGGATAACCGAAAAGCTACTCAACGGCCTGGTGAATGATCTCGATCAAGGCTATTCAGTGTGTAGATTGTGCGACCCTGCGTCTTGCACGAATTGTCCAGTCGCAGATGCGTTGAATGAAAATCCCTGCACTGGCCATCTCTGAAAGTAAGCAATATTGCTTAGCAATAGTCTCGCTGCCAGTAAATGGATCCCGGCAGCATGGCTACAAATGGAAGCGCTACTCCACTCTCAGACTTTTATTCACCCCCGCCCTCTTGAGTCCGGATTGGGCGCAGTCGCTGCAGCCCCTCGGTGAGGATCACCAGGCTCACCCCTAACAACGCAACGTCTTTTATCAGGAATGTGCCCAGGAAGTTCAGCCATGGAAAACCTCCCGATCCGGCCTCCCATATCGGCAATACCAACATCATGGAAATGGTCGTAAAGAAGATCAGCGATGCTAACAACCCACCTGCGATAGCTGCTCGAGCAGACCAGGGTGAAGCGATGAGCAGCAGTGCAGTCAGTATCTCGACTACACCCAATAAGTACGAGGTACCGGCTTCGCCAAGAACTGGATAAAGCCAGGCCAGCCATGGGGTGCCACTGATCAGGGGTATGAGTACCTGCACCTCGATCTGCGTGAACTTGAGTAGACCAATCATTAGCAGGGGAAGAACCACGCCGGACAGGACCATTGCCCGATTTACGTTCTCGAGTCTCGAAATACTGGAAGTGAGAGCAGCTTGGCTGCTGGTGACGCTCGTGATGTGCTGCATGGGATTCTCCGATTGCCGATATGTGCTCGAAGCATATATCAGCGATTGGCAAAATGCATGCGTCACGCATATAATATTTCGCTATGAAGCCTAAGCATGTCGTAGATACAGCCGGTACTGGCTAGCGGCTAAGGCGTACGCGGTGCCTCACACTGAACGCGCTTTATCTACCTTTATCCCAGCGATCACCGATGGTTACACTCACAAAGGTACTCATCATGCATAACCACGCGCGGTTCCATCTTGCGGCCCTACTGACAGCAGCCCTAGTCACGGGTGCAACCTACTCACCGTCGCCCACCGCAGCGCTAGCGTCACAGACGTCGACCGCAACGACGGCACCGCCCCATAAACCTGCACTCGCAGGCATCTACGCCTTCACTCTGGGCAAGTTCCGCATCACCGCACTAAGCGACGGGACGCTGCCCCTCGATCTACATCCGCTGCTTAGAGGCATCAGCCCAAAGCAGATCGACGCAATGCTGCAACGCGGATTTGCTCGCAACCCGCTGGAGACGTCTATCAATGCCTACCTCGTCGATACTGGCTCACATGTAGTACTGATCGATACCGGTGCCGGTGAATTGTTCGGTAACGTTGGCGGCAAGCTACCCGAAAGCCTGGCGGCTGCGGGCTACCAGCCGGCGCAGATCACCGATGTGCTGATTACCCACATCCATACCGATCATTCCGGCGGCCTGACACGCGGCGGCCAGATGATGTTTCCCAATGCGACCATCCACGTCGGCCAGGCCGACGTCGACTTCTTCCTGGACCGCGCCAACCTGGACAAGGGGTTAACGCCGGCTTATCTGGAGCAAGCGCTGAAGACGGTTGGCCCGTACCAGCGCGAAGGCAAGCTGAAGCCATTCGCAGCCGAATCCGAAATCCTCCCGGGTATCACCGCCATTCCCACGCCGGGACATACGCCGGGCCACAGCTTTTTTCGGGTCACAAGCGAAGGCGAGAGCATCGATTTCTGGGGCGACATCATGCATGTCGGCCTCATCCAGTTCTCGCGGCCGGAGGTGACAATAACCTTCGACGTCAATCAGAACGCCGCTCGCGCCCAGCGATTACGACAATTTGAGGCTGCCGCGAGTGAGCAACGGTTGTCAGCAGTCGCTCACCTGCCATTTCCGGGCATAGGCCACATCAGGCGCGAAGCCGGCAGGTATGAGTGGGTACCCGTCCAATACCGCAATCGCGACTGAAGGCCTTAGACGCCTGCTTACCAGTTGTAACTCACTTTGGCGGTAATCTCGCGACCCGGGTTGTAGAAGTTCGCTGTGCCGGAACCGACCACGTGCTGCTCATCCAGCAGGTTGCTGACGTTCACCGCAAGGTCGGTGCCCTTGGCGATCTCGTAGTTGAAGGCGGCGTCGAACAGCGTGGTGCCATCGCTTTTGCCGGAGTTGGCTGCATCGAAGTAATAAGAGCCGACGTAGCGCGCACCCAAGCCGACGCTGACATCAGTACCGGGCACGTCGTAATAACTCCAGAGCGAAGCGGAATGCTTGGGCGCCGTGGAGAACTCATTACCCTTCAGGGAGCTGCCGTCGTACAACGAACCGCGCAGTACCTCGGACTCCATATAGGAATAACCGCCTATCAGGCTGATGTTCTGCGTCACCTGCGCCTTGGCCTCCAGGTCGAGACCACGCGCCCGCGATTCGCCCACCGTCTGTTGCTCGATGATGCCGCTCGGCAGCACCACGGCGATGGTGACGTTTTCCTGGGTCAAGTCATAAACGGCTGCGGAGAACAGTGCGTCCATCCCCATCGGCGCATACTTCACGCCCACTTCGTACTGCCTGCCCGTCTGCGGTGTTACGCCAACCTGAGGCGGCGAGACGGATTCCACCATGCTCACATAGGTGGACACCTCGTCGTTGACGATATAAGTCAACGCACCTCGGTAGGAGGTTTCGGAGAAGTTGTCCTTCTCAGTGGATTGCAAGCCTTTGCTGGTAAGGTCCATCGAGTCGTTGCGCATACCCGCGGTGACGATGAAACGCTCGTAGAACGACAGGTTCTGCTGAAGGAAAACAGCCTTGGTGGTCGCGTCTCGTTTGTTGACGGCATACGGCGTGATTGAGCCTGGGACGCCCGTAAACATGGGATTTTTAATGTCAATCGGGGTCGTCAGGGCGTAGACCGAGCTTTCCTTGGTGGTCGAATCGAGGTACTCCACGCCCACCAGGCTGCTGCTGTCGATGTTCTCGAAGCGGGCATCGTATTGCAGCATCAGATTGCCGTTGAACTGGTCGGCCTCAGTGTCCGTTCCAAACAGATACCGGTCAACGGTGGTACCGACACGTCCGGCGCTGTCGCTGAGGTAAACGTAGCCGAAATCATCGGTCAATTTGCTGTAACGCAGATTGCTGCGCAGTACGAAGCCGTTGTCGAAGTCATGCGTGACGTTACCGCTGAGGCTGGTGCGCTCGACATCATGAAAGTTGTAGCTGGGCTCACCATAAAACTTGCTGCGGTCGTACTCTTTGTCCAGCGGATAGCCGCCACTGTTGGGCGAACTTTCAGTTTTCAGATAGTCCAGAATCACGGTGGCTGACGTGTAATCCGTGGGTGCCCAGGTGAGGCCACCCATCACCAACCGGTTATCGTCCTGTGAGTGGTCGTACTCGCGGTCGCTGTTCTGGCCTTTGGCAGTAAAGCGGCCAGCCACGGTTTTCTCGTCGTTCAGCGCATCCCCCACATCGATGCCTGTCTCCACATGGTCAAACGAACCATAGGTCACGTAGCCTTGGCCAAACTGCTCGAAGCGCGGCTGTTTGGTCACGAAATTCACCGAACCGCCCGGGTCCGCTGGGCCAAACAGCGTGGAGTTGGCGCCACGCAGAATCTCTATGCGTTCATAAGCGAACGGATCTTCGCGTACGCCGCGCATCGAACTCAGGGTCAAGCCGTCACGGTAAGTGGTGGCCTGGAAGCCCCGGATCTGGAAATAGTCGTTGCGGTCATCCGTACCATAGAAATCACTGATCACGCCCGGCGTGTATTGCAGCGCCTCTTCCGTGGTGCTGACGCTGCGTTGCTCCATTTCCTTGTTGGTAACAACCGACACCGATGCCGGTGTATTGAGAATGCTGGTTGCCACCTTGCCGCCAACCCAGAGCTCCTTGGCAACTACCGAGTTGGCGTCGTCGTCGGCACTGACCCTGACCTTGGCATTGATGATAAGGGGTGCAAGGCGGTATTCCTCGACGTCCGTTGCGTCGAGCTCCAGCGGGCCGGCGGGCTTTGGTTGAGGGAGCAGTAGATAGGCATTCGGGCCCTGCTGTTCGATTTGCAATTCGCTCCCCTGCAGCAACGATGACAGCGCTGCCGACGTATCGAGCGTGCCATTCACGCCAGCAGTGGTGCGGTTCGCGACACTCGACGCGTCGAAGGAAAGACTGATGCCAGCCTCGCGCGCAAAGCGGTCAAGCGCTGGCGCCAGTGGGCCGGCAGCGATGTTCCACTGCTTGACTGGGTTGCTGTGGTCAGCGCTCGATGTTTGCGCCAGCGATGGCAATGCATAGCTGCTTACGATCAAACCCAAAATCGCAGCGTGCAAGGCACGATTTAATGGATGGCGCTGTGAAACAGGGGACGAACTCATTTTCTCGCTCCAAGAAAGGACATCGGCAGACTGGCCTGTATTCCGGCCTTCCTTAGAGGTCGAACGAGAATGAGAAGCTACCTCATTATTTTTCAGCTAGCACAAATTTTTTGATGGGCTCAGGTTGCAGCGGTCACGGTCACCCAATAACGGGTTCGATAATCAATGTTCAAGTGCAGTGACTGCGCGACCAATGCCAGGACCTGATCGTTGTCGGCGAGCTGGAAGGTGCCGGAAACGCGACGATCAGCGACCTCTTCGGCGCACCGCAGTACCCCAGGGCGATAACGCGACAACTCCACGATGAAATCATTGAGGCGCATATTGCGCGCACTGATCACCCCGTCCCCCCAGCTCCATAGATCCAGGCCGTTGTCCCTGAACATTCGGGTGCCACTTGATGAGAACAGCAGCTGGCTTCCTGCCTGGACGCTGCGGCTCGCAGGAGTTTGACTGGAGCCGGGGAAAACCGTGACTGACCCTTCCTGAGCCGCGACCAGAGTGCCATCATCCAGCTCGCGTGCCAGGAAGCGGGAACTCTGAGCACGCATGATCCCGTCACGTGATTGCACCCAGAGCGGTCGCGCTCGAGGCGAGTGTTGATCCGCGCCGACATTCACGATGATTTCACCACGCCGCAGGATTATCAGGCGGCGCAGGGCGTCGAAATCGCTGTCGACGGCGCTATCGCTATTAAGCTGGATAAGGCTGCCATCATCGAGTTGGAAGCGTCGTTGCTCGCCGGTACTGCTGCGCTGCTGCGCAAGCATGGCAGGTACGGGCGTATAGTCCCGGCCGAGCCAGGCTGCGGTGCTAACAGTAGCCAATAGGCCCAGTAGCTTCAGGCTTTCCCGCCGCCGCATTCCATGATGGGTACCCTCAAGGGTTTGTCGGGCCAATTGAGCCGGCACGCCCGCGAATTCATCCCCAAGCGTTTCCACACGCTGCCACGCCAACACATGCTCCGGGCACTGCTGCAGCCAGTGCTCGAAAGTGCGCTGTGTTTGTTCATCGGCTTGATTGAAGCGAAGGCGCACCAGCCATTCGATCGCCTGCTCGACAATGGCCGGATCGAGCGCCTGCGGCTCATGCCTCGACATAACGCAAGCGATAGCAGTGCTGCAGGGCCGTGGCCAGGTCGCGTTCCACCGTCGCACGGGAAACACCCAGCTTTTCGGCTATTTGCGCGCAGGTCATACCGTCGAGTCGGGCAAATAAAAATGCCTGGCGAACTCTGGGTTTCAGCATACCGAGCATGCGGTCTATGCGCTCGAGCGCATCAAGAATCAACAGCCGGCTTTCTTCCGAGGGGACCTCGTGCCGAGGCAGCAACGTGACGCTTTCCAGGTAGGCACGTTCGAGTTCACGACGCCGATACTGATCGATCATCAGTCCGCGGGCGATACTGCTCAAATAGGCGCGTGGTTCGCGCAAGGGGCTGGACTGACGGGATTTGAGCAGACGTACGAAGGTGTCCTGCGCCAAATCTGCTGCGTTATCCCGACATCCGATGCGTCGGATAAGCCAGCCGTGTAACCACGAGTGGTGGGTTCGATAGAGCAGCCCTAGATCTGCATTACCTAGCGTTTCATCGCTGCGCATCGGAATCCCGGCAAGTACATGATTGATAATTAATCGCATTCTACTCACGCGATAGGCCTTAGGCAAACTTGGCTCATCAAGCCTTCAACAAACATCAACTCACATCGAACGCTTCTCCACCCAACGCCGATACTGACGCGTGCGAAATGCCAGGGCGAGCTGCTGCAGGATCAGCGCACGCAACGGCGACACGCTCGGATCGGGCTGTTTGGCACGACTCAGTTTGTGCAATTGAAACTTCACCACCGCCATGTTCGCCAAGGCCGCAAGGGTCTTGTTTTTCCAAGTGATCGGCGGCAATTGCGGGGCGTTGTCTTTGCCGTGCAGCCAGTCACGCGGCAGGTAAGGATCAATGGCCAACGCCGTACCGATGCCCACCATGTCCACACCGCTTTGCACGACGCTTTCGGCAACCGGACGTCGACGTATGCCACCGGTGACCATCACCGGCATTTTGGCGACGGTCTGGATTTCACGGGCAAACTCGAGGAAATAAGCTTCGCGGGCCAAGGTATGCCCATCACGCGCCTCACCCTGCATGGCGGGGACTTCGTAACTGCCGCCAGATAATTCCACCAGGTCCACCCCCAGGTCGTTGAGCAGCCCGACCACCCTTTTGGCGTCATCGGCCGTGAACCCTCCGCGCTGGAAATCGGTGGAATTGAGTTTGACTGCTACTGCGAATTCCGCCGAAACCACAGCCCTGACCGCCTTGACGACTTCGAGCAACAACCGCGCCCGGTTTTCCAGAGAGCCGCCCCATTCGTCCGTCCTTTGATTGGTCAGCGGCGAAAGGAACTGACTCAACAAATAACCATGGGCGGCATGGATTTCCACGCCGGTAAATCCGGCTTGTTCGCCAAGGCGTGCAGTGTTCGCAAAACGCTGGATGACCTCTTCAATCAAACCAGGGGGCATGGCGTAAGGCGTGGCGAAACGCTTGGACATGTTGCCCAGTGCCAACGGCACGGCTGACGGCGCCCAGGTTTTTTGCCCAAGGTTGGCCTGCATCTGCCGACCTGGGTGGTTGATCTGCAACCAGAACTGCGCACCGCCGGATCGGCCTATACGCGCCCAGCGCTTGAACTTGTCCAACGGCTGATCATCCTGCAACACCACGCCACCCGGTCCGGTCATGGCGCGGCCGTCGACCATCACGTTGCCGGTGATGAGCAGGCCGGCACCGCCGTCGGCCCACGCCTGGTAAAGACGCATCAGTTCTTCGGAGGGCGCCTGGTCGGCGTCCGCCATGTTTTCTTCCATGGCGGCTTTGGCGATTCGGTTCTTGATGGTCGAACCGTTGGGGAGCATCAGGGTGTCGAACACATTCATGGAGCGGTCCTCAGCAGGGTATGAGGCACCTTAAGATTGAAGTCGACTTTAAGGTCAGTCGCTTTTTTTTGCGTGCTTTTGACGGGATCGAAATTTTTACGCCCGTCAGGCCCCGGAAGCCTGACGGGCATTTTTTCTCTTGGAGGACGCTGTCGCACGCTTGCCTGCAGAATGGACAACGCCTTCTTCACGCAGTCGATTGATCAGTAACTGCGCGTTGTCCGCACACGCCATGCCTTCGGGCTTACCCTCGATGCCCTTGATGACGAGCAAAAGTTGCGCCTTGTTCTGGGCCAGCCGTTGCTGCAATACGCCGATCTCCTCAACCTTCTGCTTGAGTCCACTAAGCAACTCATCGTGTTGCCAACCGCCGGCATTCATCGGCATCAGTTGGCGGATTTCCTCCAATGAGAAACCGGCCGCCTGTGCGCCGGTAATGAGCTCCAGAACCCACTCGGTATCTGGTGCGTAATCCCGATAGCCATTGGCTTTGCGTCCAACGGACTTGATCAGACCGCTGGCTTCGTAGAACCGGATGCGTGACGGCGCCAACCCGCTGATTTTCGCCAGTTCGCCTATTCTCATAACACCCCCTGAAAAATCCGTTGCCCTTGAAGTCGACTTTAAGCCTAAAGCCAACTTCAAGGTCAAGCCGCTGCGATGCTAGGTATGCAAGCTGCCCCACCGCTATCGCGAGCGCTTCCACAGGGGTGCGTCAGTGACCGAAAAACTTCGACCAGAAGCAATCAATGCCCAGCTGTCCCGCCTTTGCGATATTCACTGAAGCTCGCTGCATTTTGCTCCAGCGGCAATGCGAGGCCATTCGCAATGTAGGAAACCGTACGGTAAAAGCCCGCGAGCATCAGAACCTCCAGGATCTGATCGTCGTCGAAGTGTTTTCTGAGGTTAAAGAATGCTTCATCGCTTAAAGTCGCTCGATCATGAAGCGCATCGACCGCGGTCAGTAGCGCGGTCTCTTCCTCCTTCCACTGCCCGGGGCGAAGCGGATATTCCAACGTGCCGGAAATCTCTTCCCTGGAGAGCCCGGCGGCCTTCGCGAAGGCCATCACATGCACCCCCCACTCGTACTCACACCCTGTGCGAGCACATACCCTATCGATGACCAGTTCTCTCTGGCGAAGTGTCAACAACGCGCCATCCAGCAACGAACCTGCCTTGAATTTCCGCCATGCGCGATCGCTGCTTGCGATGGTCGAGAATAGAGCGAGTGGCGGTACTCCTACGCCCATTATCTTGTCGAAATCCGCCCTGACATCGGCTGGGTAGGGTTCATTGAGTGCTTTGATTCGTGGCATCGCGTATCCTCCGCTATCAAATGTGTAGCAAGGATAGTCGCTACTGAATGTGTAGCAAACAAGGGCAATAACGATGAGTGATAATCCGGGGTGCGCTTCATCAATACTCAGGGGACGCCGGCCAATCATGGCGCTCCTGGACTTGCTCGGACAAAAATGGGCGCTGAGGGTCCTGTGGGAACTGCGCCATGGCGCGATGAGTTCCAGGGCTCTGAGAAGTGCGGCGGGAGACATCTCTCCCACCGTGCTGCAAAGCAGAATCCACGAGCTGCGCGACGCGGGCATTGTCGAGCGAGTCGACGGCGGCTACAGCCTCACGCCACTTGGCTTGGAGCTATCGGAAGCATTCATGCCCCTCTACCGGTTTGCGGACAAATGGGCGGACTGCCTGGAAACTCGACTCATCGAACAACCCGGTTCGTTGCATCAATGAGCTCTGCCTTACCGCCAGCAAGCGAAGGCGCCGAAGCAGCCACCTTATCGTGTGGGAATCCAAGGGGCATGGCGCTGGCAGCGTCCAGCTGTGCCAGTTGATCCGCCGTCAGCTGAACCTCGACTGACGCCAGGTTATCGGCCATCTGCTCCGGCGTGCGTGGGCCAATGATCGGCAGTGTTCCCTTGGCCAGCACCCAGGCGATTGCGATCTGGCCCGGCGTGTGGCCGGTCTCTTCGGCGATCGCTAACACGGCATCCACCGTCGAGGTCTTGCGCTCGCTGTCCTCATCGTGGATCACCGCCCCCAAACCCTGGGCGCGACCTGTTTCTCCTTTGCGGTATTTACCGGTCAGCAAACCACCGCCTAGCGGCGACCATCCGACGGTTCCGAGATTGAATGCCGCGGCCATTGGCAGGAGTTCACGTTCGGCCGAGCGCTCCACCAGGCTGTGCTCCAATTGCAACGCCGATATCGCCGACCAGCCTCGAAGATCGGCCAGGGTGGCGGCCGTTGCCACACGCCAAGCCGGGAAGTTCGACAGTCCGCTGTAGAGCACTTTGCCAGAGCGGATCAGGTCGTCCAGCCCCCGCACAATTTCGTCGATAGGCGTTACGCCATCAGGCATATGCACCCACAAAAGATCAATGTGATCCGTCTTGAGGCGCTTGAGGCTCGCTTCCACCGAGCTGCGCATGGCTTTGCGGCTGTTACCGGCGCGCAGGACGCCGGCACCGGGTGAATCACCCAGCGAGAATTTGGTCGCCAGCACCACTTCATCGCGCTCGGTCGCCGTGAAATCGCCGAGCATGGATTCCGATTGGCCAAATTGGTATTGATCGGCCGTATCGATGAAATTGCCCCCAGCCTCACGGTAACCGTCGTAGATTTTACGGGCCTCGTCCACCTCGGCCCCGTAACCCCATCCTTTACCGAAATTGCCAGTACCCAGCGCGAGCGAAGAGACCCGCAGGCCGGTATTGCCGAAAATGCGATATCGCATGGCGGACTCCTTCAAGGCAGGAGGCTTCGGCGACCTGCGCTGGGTTGAGAGTGAATGAGTGCGCATGGAGTCTAGACGGCTTATTGAGGACTTGCTGCGATGGGCTGGCTATTGGTAGTGAATGGCTACAATCGGCCAAAAGCAGCCAGTCGACATGAATGCCGGTATTTCTCAGGCACAAAAAAAAAGCTAATCTGAGTGGCTTTTTCTGAATCTTGGAGCGGGAAACGAGACTCGTAACAGGTGTCCGACTCATTGAAATTTATAGGGTTTCTTTTCTTGCCGAAGCAGGAAAAGACTTAATTCTGGACTTGTTTTTGGGGTGTTTCAAGAGCGAAAAAAGGGGTAATTCTAAGCAAGGCTATTGGATTCTACCCATAGCCAATGGACGAACGACCATCAAGCTGGCAGTGTCATTTTCACAGGATCAACAGGGTATGAGCCCCCCGAAAAGACGTCCCAACCTCCCCCGCTCACCAGTCAACTCACAACCGACGAATATCGGCTACCGCAGGCAACTCTTCGGGCTGGTAGACCATGAGCAGATGTTCTGGAGCCCTCTCCCGCTCAGGATCAATGGCCGCTCGGAAGGATTGGATTAAATACTTGGCGATAGGGGCGCGGACGTTAAAAACCGTTGCTGCAGTACCCCCCATGTATTCCTCACGGACCATACGGGCCTGTTCGGCCGACAGATCCCTGTGTGGCACCAGACGCACTGCAACTATCCTGTGCCAATCTACGTCTCGATCCAGCCCTGGGAGGCCGGCGTCTTCAGATGCACTTACCGCCGAAATTCGGCCAAGATTTAGGTCGCAGAATGCCTCGGCTTTCGAACAGTACGCCCGGATGTGCCACCGCGGTCCCGCTTGAATCAGCGAGTGCGGGCGAATTACTCGTTCATGTGCTTCAGGATTACTCATTGAGCGATAGAGCACTCTGATGCAGCGTCCTAGCCGCATTGCACGGTGAATCTGAGCAAACAGCGGGTGCCGGATCGATGTGGCATCGACCTGAATGCTTTCAACCCCCACACCTGCGGATACCGCATCTAAGCTTCCAATCGCTCCGATGAGTCTCTGGTACTCATCGAAAGTGCCACGAGTGAGTGTAGGACGTAGGCTCCAAGAACCCACATAGCTCTTGCTGCCACTATCGGGCTCGCAAGCATCCGGATACTCTGCCCGAAACCCCGCAATGTCCCGGCTGGCCAACGTCTCGTGGATGTTGAACAGATCAAGCAGTCGGGAGCGCGAAACGCGCCCTTCCCAGAGGAGCAGAATCTCGATAGCTTCAAAGCGCTCCTTTGGAGCAGAGTTGCGACGGGTCATATCCGGAAACCAATGAGAACATTTAGAGCCATAGCATAGATGTAGCAATAGACCTATGCTGCGGTTATCCGAGTAAATCAAACCGGGGCATTGGAAATGGAAGCCAGCACGCCACCGCTTTTTGAGCGTCTACCCAAGGACCTATTCCGGCCCTTAGCAGCGACCAACAATCTACGTTATTGGGATCTTCTATGCCGACTAATGATAGAAATGTGGGGGGATGGCGGACGCTCTCCCGGTGAAGAAGCTCCCAAAACAACAGTAATTCGCGCCATTGAGTCTTTCCTCGTGGCGGACGATCCATGGGAGGACGTGGAAAGTCCTATCACTATCCGCGCCCACGGCATCTTCAACTTTTTTTGCGAGAGCGGATGGCTCAGCCAACGTCGCCGTGGTGTCATCGATCACGTCACGGTGCGGCCAGTCGTCGCCCAATTTTTCACAGTTCTGATCGAATTTGCTCACCACAAGCCCGAGTTCCTTGGCGGCAAGGTTCGATCAATCTTCCTCAACTTACGCGAGGTCTCTGCCGGGAAGGCTCCCGAACTCTATCCCGAGGCCGCCCGGCAGGCCAAGCAGTGCATGGCGCACATCATCAACACCAGCTGCCGCGTTCAGGACTTGATGGACGTACTCGTGACCAAGACCACGGCTAGTGAGTTCGTTCGAGGCTTCTTTGAGGAATACATCGAGAAAGTTTTCATTGCGGATTACAGCGACTTCCGCACCAATAACCATCCACTGCAGTACCGATCTGACATCGTCAGCCTGACACTCCAGTTCCAGCACGATACCAATCTGCGCCAATCCTTGATCACGTGGTATGCCGAGAAGCAGGCAGATGGTGACCTCCTGCGAGCAGAGGCCTTGTACGAACGGGACACCCGTTTGCTTCTGCGCTTACGCGATGTCGAGGAGCATCTGCGTCGGCTGGATGAAGAGATTCGCGTGGCGCATCAGCGCGCCATGGCATTCTTCGAGTACAAGCTGCGATCACCGGGCAACTTCGACAAGCTGATCGACCAGGCCATCAGTGCCGCGAAGGTATTGGAGGAAGGCCATATTGCATTACCTGGCATCGCAGGGATCTATCACGCGTCCGAGTTTGGTTTAGCCAAGCCCCGCACACCGCTGCGAGAGCATGTATCGACCACGGTCGCAGAGATCGTCCCGACCATCGAGGAGCTCGCCAAGGAAGCGCTCCGGCAGCGGATGAACGCTGATCGCAACGTCACGCCCTTGAAGCTGGCCCAATACGTGGCGCGGCATTTAGGCGACCAGAGTGCAATCCGCTCGGATGAGTTGAATATCGATTCGATCCTTGATCTCTGCTGCTATCAGCGACTGCTGCTGATTGCCTCACGCGACGGTTGTCCTCAGGGCAAACGCAAGTCGGATCCCCACCTGCAGATGGTTCCGGGTATGCACGTCACATTCGTGCCCGAAACCAATACGAGGAATGAATACATGGAGCATCAACAGTTCGTGATTCGAGTGGGGAGGAAGTGATGGTCAGCTGGGAGCGATTGTCAGAACAGACGCAAGGTGAGTACGTGGTCGCCGACTTCGAGAAAGCGGCCTATCGGCTAATCGTGGAGCAGGTGCTATATGCCAGCGACCGTTTTAGCCGTGTGTCGTATCACTTGATAGTCAAGCATTTCACGGCATACCGAGACGTCTTGTCCAAGTTGGGCATGAGCCTGATACACAATCATCACCATTCCTATGTAGCCGCTATTCCAACCCACCAGGTTGCCGAGAAAATGCGCCTTAGCGAAACCCGTCTGGCGCTGGTGCTACGCCGCCTCTACGACGACCGGATGCAGTCGGCGGAGATCACTGACGGCGAGGCCTATATCTCCCTCGAAGAACTGGAACGCGCCTACAAGGAGTGGCTCGGTCGGGAGCTTCCCGAGCGGGGTGATCTACGCGAACTGGCCGTTGCCCTAAGACGCTATGGACTGGTGCGAGTGCTGGACTCCGAAGACGGACAGCCCTTCAAGATTGCGATTCGTCCTGGAATCGCTGACGTGTTGGGGGAAAGCGCATTGCATCAGTTGGCCGCGCATGCGCCAGAACTGGATGGGGAGAACGACATTGAAGTTGCTTGAGAACATCGCCCTGGTCCAGTTTTTCCTTTACGAGGCAAAGGACCTGGAGACCGGCATAAACACCGCCTTTCTGGGCCCCAACGGTACCGGCAAGTCCGCCCTACTGGATGCGATCCAAGTGGTCATGCTTGCGGCCGACGGCAACCGCACGCACTTCAATGCGGCCAGCGAAGGCAAGAAGCGCTCCCGTACGCTGCGGGACTACTGTCTCGGGTCTTACATTCCAGGCGGTAGTTCCTACGCCCGAACGTCCGCAAACACGTACGTGGACCTAGTGTTTCGCGATGCCAAGACCGGAGTTCCCTTCACTGCGGGGGTTTCCCTCAGTGCTCACATTGACGATCCGAAGGCAGAGGTTAACGGCCTCTACATCCTGCCCGGCGTCGCAATGACTGCGAAGCACCACCTGCAAACTGAAGGTCCGCGTGAGACGGTAATGCCGTGGCGTGCTTTTCAACACATGGCGACCGATCTTTGTCGGCTCGAAGCGAAGACCGTGCCGGTGTTCACCCAGAACCGCGACGACTTCGTCCGACGCCTTATAATCGATCACTTGGCGGGGCCCGGCGACAAACCGAATTCGCAGTCTCTTCGTGCCGCCTTTGCGCGCTCACTCAAGCTCAATGAGGACATCACCGATCTGAGCGAGACACTGCGGCAACACCTGATTGAGCCTATGCCTACGGGGGTAAAAGAGTTTCGGGCCCGCCTGGACGAGGTCCGTGACCTACGCGATCTCATCACGCGACTTAAGGAGCGAATCGATCGTGCAACCGAGGTTGCCGACAAGTACGGGGTAGTCAGGCGCGAGCGCACCGCCGACGCAAATCTGGCAGTACTCAAGCACACTTACTCCACCGAACGGCTAGGCGAAACGTTGGACTCTGCCGAGGCGGAAATAGAGAAACTGACTGAAGAGATTGAGCGGGCAAAGCTGGAGTTAGTTCGCTCCGAGGCCGAATCAACGCTGGCTATTGAGGCACGAGACCGGGTGATTGCCGAGCTCAACCGCGATCCCGATTTTCGCAAACAAGCTGGCCATGCTGAGAATCTGAAGCAACTGGAGTCAACGCTTGGACAGAGGCAAGCTCAACTTCGATTGCAGTTCCTCGCTATGTTAGCCGCGCTGAGTACAGCCGCCGACTTGCCAGACATGGAAGCCCACCGTAGTGCATTCGAAGGAGCGGCTTCGCAGGTGCGAGACCTGGAGCGTATACACGATGACGGCAAGGTCCCTCCAGCAGTTGCGATTCAGGCTACCCTTCGTTCCATGGCTCAGGCCTACGATGTGGTACGCCGCGCGGTAGCGGAGGCCGAAGCAGAGCATAAGCTTGCGACTGAAAAACGCCGCGAGGCGATGATCGCCCGTGAACGTGCCAGTCGCGGACTTACGTCTCTACATCAGTCCACGATGCAACTGATGGGTGTGCTCTCCGATGCGGGTATCGACGTTACTCCCGTTTGCGACTTGGTAACTGTTTCGGACCCCAGCTGGCAGCCCGCCATCGAGTCCTGGCTAGGCCGGCACATTGAGGCCTTGCTAGTTCCTGCTGAGAAAGAGCTTGATGCGATTGCCATCTATCGCAGCAAGGCAGCCACCGGCATTTACGGCGTAAAGTTGGCCCTACCGTCCCGTACCCGTGAATGGCGTGCTATGGGCAATGAGCAATATGCGGCAGAGCTAATCCAGGGCAAGAGCACAGAGGCAGTGCAATACCTGCAGGGCGAGCTTGGCCGTACGGTGTTGGCCGAATCGAATGAGCAGCTTCGTGCTGGCGCCAAGGCGATTTCCAAGGAAGGCATGGCCAGTTCGGGCGGCGGCATAGAACGCCGGCGCCTCCCGGGTGCAGGCGAGCTACGGCTCGGCCGCACTGATAGTGGCGCGATGCGCCAACGGGCCGAACAGGATCTCCAGGTGGTAGAAGAGCGACTAAGAATAACGACTGCTGCCGTAGACCGGCTGTTGGCTGGTCAGCAAAAGCTGGCGCCGTTCGCGGACGCAGCGGTGCTGCAGGGCACCCTCGAGAGCCAGTTTTTGGTCGTAGCCCAAACGGCTGGTGCCACCGCGAATCTGAGGTCTGCGCTCGAAAGCACACAGACTGATTCCCTGGCCGGATTGCAGGCGAGGAAAGTAGCGGCTGATAGCAACGCGGTCAACGCCCGAGAAAAGGAATTGCAGTGGACTAGGGAGGTTACCCGTCTCGGAGAGAAGTTGACGCATACAAACACCCACGTGGCGGGTCTGCAACAGCAACTGGAAGTCGAATCGCTACGGGAGCGAGAATGTCGTCAGAACACGCTCTACAACGCGAACGAAGTGGAGCGCCACCGTGCCAGACTGGACGAACGCCACAGGGAGAATTGGGCCCAGAAGCTGTCCAGTCTGGACCGTGCACTCCAGCAGGCGCGCTCGGCAGCCGATAACGCGGACCGTGAAGCATGGTATTTGTTTGCTAACTACACTCGGGATTACAACCTTCAAAACATCGACGTCAGCAATGGCGACTGGTTGCGCGCATTCGAATTCATCTTGGCCGAACGGCAGCGACTGCAAGACTTGGAGTTGGCCGAGCAGGAGGAAAAAGCCGAAGAGGCTTACCAGGCGGCAGTGAAGGTGTTCCGCACGGACGTAGCACAGACACTGCTCACAGGGTTCGACCGCATTCAAGAACAGATTGACGGTCTCACATCAGTACTGAAGTCGGCACCCGCTTTCTCGAACAACGAACGATATGAGTTCAAGCACAAGGTGGTTGACGAACACCGGAGCCTTTACGACTTCCTTCGCCGAGTGCGAACACAGGGTAGCTCAGAAGACGACCTCTTCGGCGGACCTGGAGATATCCCGGAGGAGTTCCGCATGCTGGTAGAAGGAGACAGCAGTTCACCACTCTTGCACGAAACCAGCCCACTCAATGACCACCGCCGATTCTTCAGCTACGACATTGAGGTCTTCCAAGATGGCACCTCGGTCGGATGGCTCAGTAAGCGCTTCGGGCCGGCATCTGGCGGCGAGCATCGGACTCCGGTCTACCTTATTTTCGGGGCGGCGCTCGCAGCCGCCTACGGCAAGTCCAAGGGAAGTACGGCGGGCGGCGGGATCATGTTGTTGGATGAAGCATTCGAGAAGATGGATCCGCAAAACGTCCGAGCCACGGTCCAATATCTCAACGCACTGGGCCTGCAATTAATCATGGCCGGCCCCGAATCCGACCAGGCCAAGTTGTCGTCGTTTCTGAGCATCTATTACGATATGTCCCGCTTCGGGTCGCGGAATGTGCAGTTCAAGAAGAATATAGTGCTCGACGGCGCCCGTGACCTATTACAGAGCGACAATTTCTTCGTCAATCCAAACTTACTACAGCAGGAGATTGATCGTCTTACCGAGGCCGACAATGTCACTGGCTGACTCCGTACTTGATCGACTCCTCTTGCGGGGCGAGCGCTCCCGGCTAAGCGGAAATACCCGAGTCCTTCGCGAGTCGTTCAAGTCCTCTCTCTCCCCTTACTGGCAGCAGAGCCTGGACGAGCGTGACCGGATGCACGTTCACATGCAAGCAGCCTCGTCGGCGGGCGCTATCAGGCTTGAATGGGCCCGACAGGGTGGAGATGACCGCCCTCTTGATGCAGTCGTACTCCAGGACCTCGACAGGCTGGCGGCGTACCTGGGCCGCTCCACCGTAAATGCGTCCGTTGCTCAAGCGGGGAACATCCTTGCACCATGGAGCATGAATGGTCGGGTGGAAGAGTTGCTCGATTGTTGGAGGCGTCTTAAACAGGTGCGATCACTAGGGCCAAACTCCGCTGCAGACTTTGCTGACGCCTTGCGCGTTCTCGACAGCATGGCCGTCGCGAGTGAGGACCGCATCGTACGCCAGCTCAGCGTTCAGTTGTTCCGCGACTCCAAGCGTATTGAAGCGCTATGCAAGCATCTGGATCTACTCACGTCCGAAGCGCTGAATGCGCCGGCAAGGCACTGGAGTGAAGTCTTTGGCGCTATCGGACTTTCCAAAGAACCGCAGCCGTTTTTGGTCTCAGGCATCGGAGCGCTCAGACTCGCCGGCGGTATTGATTGCCCGATTGTCCGTCCGTTCGTAGGAGTGGCAAACACAGCGGTACATGGTTACTCAGGTACTCCAGCATGGCTGCTATCGATCGAAAACTTGACTACCTTTCACCAGGCCGCGCGCGCACTTGGCAATACACGGCAAGGAATTGTCATCTATACCGCAGGCATGCCTTCGCCCAGTTGGGGCAGAGCCTATTCCCATATACTTTCGTCACTCCCAACTGATGCTTACGTTTACCACTGGGGCGATCACGACGAGGGCGGATTCCGGATTGCAGCACGGGTGGCACAGTTTGCAGCCGTGGTCGAGCGCCACCTCAAACCGTGGTCCATGGACGCATCACAATGGGGAAAAAGCGGCGAACCAGCCAAGTCTGACCAGCATCGCTCTATGATCAAGAGCGCAGAACGAGCGGGATGGATCGAGCTAGCCTCGCGGATAAGCCCAGTGCTGTTTGAGCAGGAAGGCCAAACGCTTCTTTTACCCCCTTGAGAATTGCGAGCCGTCCTTAGATGCTGGGTGAAGGCACGAAGCGGAAAACAGCCTGGAGTGTAGTGATCAACTAGCCCCTGAAATCGAATCAGTATTTTCATTAAAGAGAACCAGGAGATAGACGGTCAATAGTAGAAACATCGCAAGCATAGCCAAAACAACCATCAGCTCACGACTATGTTTCGCTACCCACGCGTCGAACCCTACGAACCCCTCATACACCTGAACATGTGCCACCCCATCGCTGTACCCGATGTGGACCCCCTCCTTCTTGAGCGCTTTGAGGTCACCCTCAAAATAGATCCAGAGCCTGTAGACGCCATTCTGCACAATCGACGGAATAACCACGCTGCTGGTCGGCTCGTCCATCACCGTATCACTGCGCGAATCATCTCTGATCTGGACCAGCCCCTTGGCAGGCAGTTTGATGTGTACATCCTTTACAACCTTATCGCCGGTGTTCTGCAGATGAATGTAGAGTCCCACCGGATAATTGTCGGGCCCTTTCTTGAAAGGGCCATCGAACATGTATAGATAAGGCGCTTGGCTCAGAGTCACCACCTTGTCGATCTGTTCATGGCTAAGGGTGTCATTGGCGATACTCTTGATACCGTCATAGAGATAGCCGTATTTGAGCTCGTCGTTCGCTTTGTCTACGCGCTCAGAAAATTGGCTCGGATAGGTCTGGTAATCGTAGGTAAGGTAAGCTTCAAGTTTAGTATCGTCCTTGAATGCCACATAGATTGCCGTGATTGATGCCAGACATCCGATCAAGGTCACCAGAGATTTTCCGACTTTTTCCCAACTCAACGTCTCGCTTCCTATACTCGTGATCATGGCAATTTCAGTTCGCTGGCTGAGCGTGCCAAGTTCCTCGTCCGAGGGCAAGCGCACTGACTGCACTTGCCGTGCATACCTCTAGCGCACCAGCATTTTAGACAACGACACAACTAAGATGCCCCCCAACAGTACAACCCGCACCACCCCGCCGAAGCGTCAGCTCGCGCTTAGTACCCACTCGCCCTGAATTAGTCAAAGAAATAGATAACTACCAGAATCATTTCGCATTTCGTCTGACTACGCGCCAGAATCGCTACAGCATGGAGGGGACCGCACAATCAATTCTGTGCCTCCTTTTCTGGGTGGGTCACTGACGATTGAGGCTTGGATTGTTATGGTCCAAGGTTCGGGGGAAGTGCGTTCAGAGTGAGCATCCGGGCCACCATTCTTGAAACTCTGCGTCAGGCGACCTGAATCGGCGTCATGGACCTGAGCACGGTCGCTTTACTCAACAGAATGAACGGGATCTGGAGTACATTGAGGGTTGAGCCGAAAGCATTACCCCGGCGAGAGACTCACGCTAAGCGTGCCGCAGAATAGATTTCCCGCGCAGAGCCCGGCGTCCCTTGTGAGCATTCAGACGTTCTCAGCCTCCCGTCATGAACGGCGGTTCACCTTGATAACGCCGCCGAAGGCTACCTTATGCTTGGGCTTGGCCAATCGAATAGCCTTGTGCTGACCATCCGCCGTTGTTTCAACGAGCATGCCGTCCATGACTTCCATCACAGTGAGTCCGGCAGCCAGCGCATTGATATAGGCCGTACTGATCGCGCCTTTCACCATGGCTGGAATTTTTTCTTCCTGCCGGCTCACCAGTTCATCAACAAACGTTTGATTGACTCTCATAACGAGCTCCGCATCCTAGGCCAGCACTGGCCAGCCATCGTGTTATTGCTGCGCTCTGGGACAAGCACCGCCCCTTCCTTGGAACGCATACGAGACGTGCTTGACCGTCGATGCGACATCAAACTTGTACGGAAATCACCACCCACGCCCCCATAAAGTCCGGCGTCTTCAGCAAGATCAATGACCAAGGGGTGGCAATTCCGGCCTCAGAGAAGCGAACTCCAGGGGTCACTGTTCGGTCATTCTGAATCAGCTTTTCCCCGCGATGATGACGACCCCAATCCGGTCTGCCAGATCTAGCACCGTGTCGAATGCATTCGAATCCTCGGTCAAGCTGCGTGACGCCCCCTGCGAATGGAGAGCACCGTCAGGAATCCGGTCACCGAAGAGCACCACCGCACGTGCCGAATCATCTTGTCGCGACACCCATGACAGCCCTTGCACATCCGGGTATTGACGGTGGATCGCCTCTGCCCATTTGCGCGTTGCGGGGTATTGATCCTTCTCAGTATCGATCAATTGCTTGCGAGTGACGCCCAATTTACGCAGTGGGACACTGGACAGATCAACCAGCTGCAGCGGCTGGCTAACCTGGACGACAGAGTGCACCTGCCCAGCTAGCTTACCTTTGTCAAAGCTCTTGAAACCAGCCGTGTGGGGAACGTCGTGAAAAATGGTTTCCATCAAGGCGCACTCGACTGTCGTGCCGCCATACAAGGTAGGAATCGCTCGATCCTGATCATCCTGGATTGGGCTGAAGCGTGCATTGCCGTGCACACCGGGATTGAATTGATCTGGCTGATACTTATCTTGATGCACACGATGGAGCACGTCGCCTTTAGCAAGAACCCTGAGAGTCACGTGCAGCGTAGCCGCGGGAACCGGGGTGATGGACGCCGCCAAATCGGTGGCCGGTGTCGCCATGTTATCGCTGGACTCGGTACGCTGCTTAGCCATGGACAATGCCCTGGATCTCATCCAGTGCGGCAGCAATCACCCGATCAGGCGCCGATGCCAGCAGGTCCTGGGGCCTTTTACCACCCAGAAAGCTGTTATCTGACCGGAACCAGTAAGCCAGACCCCAGCCGTCCTTGTGGCCACCGAAAGCCTCAATGACTTTGGCTAACGCCTTGAACGGCCGATAGCCCGCGTCCGGATCCAAGCCGTAACCCGGGAAATAGTCGACCCCACCATGATTGATAGCGAAGATCTGACCTTGCTTTTTCCACTTGTTGGGCTGGGCACTCGTGTTTCGGGTACTCAACTGGGCCACCTGCGCGATATCTGCGGAGGTCAACCAGTCACCGCTCTCCAGCACTGCTTTGCGGGCTTGTACCAGCATCGCCGCTTCCTTGAGCAGACGAGGCGAAGGCGGCTTACGCGTCACAAACGCCTCGGCCAGGCGCTCCAGTGCCTTCGGGTCCTGACGCTCCTGCAGCATCTCGTACATCGAAGAAGCCACATGGGCAAAGTTTTCCGCCAACGCTTCAAATACACCGAGCTTGATATGATCGAAAGACACGACCAGCACTCGATCCGCATGTGAGCGGCTCAAGCTAGCCCGCGCCTCCTTGGGCGTACCCACTAAGGTGGAGACGCCCGACTGCTCTGTAACGCTCATTGAAAATTTCCTCACCAGTTATCTACGTTATCTAATCTTAGCATAGCTTGGATAACCCTAGCTCTAACCTAACAAGAAGCGCTCTCTCAACACAACTTTTCGTAGCAGCGCACTGGCAAATGGGCGCATTGAGCAATACCCTGCCCGTACCGCCCCAACGTTACGAGCTGAAACATGTCAGGGATTGCCATATTTGAAAGCCCACGTTGGCTACGAGATCTTCTGCGCTTCTTGCCGCTGAAGAGCCAATTCGTCCTGTCCGGCAACATCCGCGACCTGCAGGCCAGTGAAGTGGCGCCCGGCACGGTGACGGCGCAGAGCTTCAACCAAACCCTCTGTAATGCCTTGCTCGATGCCGGCTACACCCAGGTCATCGTCTGGGATCCCGTGTCCGGTTTCCGGGCAATCGACAAACCCGGCTCCGCCCCAGAAGCCGGCCAGACGTTGCTTCAGGAACTTGGCCTGACTCCGGTAAATGGCGCAGCACCCGCAGGTATCGATCTGCTGGGCGCCACCCTGCCACGGCTGGTGGGTCGTGCTGGCGAACCTATCGCGCTGATCATCGATTTCGCCTCACGCCTGGTGGTTCGCAACGATTCCCTCAGCGCGGCTGAACACCAGCTCTTCACCCAGGCCCTGGTGCAATCCCATCAGGCTCGCAGCCGTCCGGCCACGGAGCTGCGCAAACCGTACTTCAATACCCTGCTCTGGCTGGTGGAAAAAGAAGGCGATTTGCCCGACTGGTTGCTGGTCGACAACCCGCGCCTGCGCCACATTCCCGTGTCCAAACCCGATCAATTGTCACGCCGTGCATTGGCACCGGCGTTGCTCAAAGGGCTCAGTGGCAGCCAGGGCGCCAGTGAGGTGGTCATGCATCAGGCTGTGGAAGCCTTCGTCCAGAACACCGAGGGATTGCTGCTGCTCGATCTCAGCGCCATTGCGCAACTGGCGCGGGTCGAGGGTGTAGGCATGGAGCAGATTGCCGATGCGGTGCGCCGCTACAAGATCGGTGTCACCGAGGACCCGTGGCTGAAGATCGACCGTCAGCGTATCCGGCATGCGGACGCGCTCGTCCACCAGCGGGTCAAAGGCCAGGAGCATGCGGTGACGCACATGCTCGACATCGTCAAGCGTGCGATGACAGGCGTCGGTGCCAGTCGCAAGGGCAACCGGCCTCGGGGCGTAGCCTTTCTTGCGGGGCCGACCGGCGTGGGCAAGACCGAACTTGCCAAAACGATTACCAGCCTGCTGTTCGGCGACGAAAGTGCATATATCCGCTTCGACATGTCGGAATTCAGCGCCGAACATGCCGATCAACGCCTTATCGGCGCACCGCCCGGCTACGTCGGTTATGACGTCGGCGGTGAGCTGACCAATGCTATCCGCGAGAAACCGTTCAGCGTGGTGTTATTCGATGAAATCGAAAAAGCTCACCCACGGATTCTCGACAAGTTCCTGCAAATCCTCGACGACGGAGTGCTGACGTCAGGCCGCGGTGATCGGGTGTACTTTTCGGAGGCCCTGATCGTGTTCACTTCCAACCTGGGGATCTATCGCCAGGGTGACAATGGCGAACGCGTTGCCAACGTCCTGCCGGGCGAAGCCTTCGAGCAAGTCCAGGACAAGGTGCACAGCGAGATCGACCGGTATTTCAAGCTCGTGCTCAATCGTCCGGAAATCCTCAATCGAATCGGCGAAAACATCATCGTCTTCGACTTCATTCGCGAAGGCGTTGCAGTGCAGATATTCGAACAAATGGTCAACGCCACCTTCGACGACCTGCAGGGACAGAACCTGTTTATCGAATTGGCCCCCCAGGCACGCCAGACACTGCACAGCCTCTGTCTGCAGGACCTGTCCAACGGTGGCCGGGGCATCCGCAACCAGTTAGAGGCACGCCTGCTCAATCCCCTGTCGCGGGCACTGTTCGATCAGGACGCGCAACCGGGCGAGCACTTCACGATCACCGAGTTGGACATCACCGGACTGAAGATGGAACGTCGCTGAACATGGACCTTAGCCTGTCGCGCATGCATTTTCCGGTCACTACCCTCGGCCCGGGGCGACGTATTGGCATCTGGTTCCAGGGCTGCAGCATCCGCTGTCCAGGCTGCATATCTGCCGACACCTGGGGCCCCGGGCACCGACGCTTGTCGCTAGAGCAACTGCTTGAACAGATACCCCCCTGGCTGCATGAGGCCGAAGGAATCACCATTTCCGGAGGGGAACCGTTCGACCAGTTCGACGCCCTGCGATCACTGCTCGAAGGCCTACGTCGGCTCAGCGAACTCGACATCCTGGTCTACAGTGGCTACTCCCTGGAGCAACTCGACGAGCCGTTGCTCCAGACCAAGGGTTTGATAGATGCCGTGATCAGCGACCCCTATATCGAAGCACTCAGTCAGACCATGGCCTTGCGCGGCAGTGACAATCAACGCCTAAGCCTGCTCACGCCACTGGGCCGGGCACGCCTGGGTCATTACGAACGTCCGCTCGAACCCACCGACAAGGCGCTCGACCTGATGTTTGACGAAAGTGGCAGCGTCTGGATGGCCGGCATCCCACGACGTGACGACCTATTGCGCTTACGCGATCTGCTGCATGAACAAGGCCATCATTTACAGATCAGCGCACACGCGTCGCGACGCCGCTGAGTGGAGCACACCTCATGATACGTTTCTGCCCTAACTGCAAAACCGAGCGCGCCCTCCAGGAAATGTTCTGCGAAGGGCTCATTCAGGAACAACCCTGCGGCTGGGACCTCGCTGGCGAACCCATTCGTGCCGCCGGTTGGCGGCCGCAAGCCGTCGTCACTGAGGAAACCTTCCCTCCGGTCAGTTCGACTCAGCGAAATGCCCCCGACCTGCTCTGCGAAAATGGTCACCCAATGGTTGATGGCGACCTGATGTGCCTTGAATGTGGCAGCTCACCTGCACAAGCAACGGCCGACGACGCCCAGCCAGACAGCAGCGAACCAGAGGGAATCCACCAGACCCTGATCGATGGTTGGCGGTTGATCCGTCAGATCAGCAGCACCGACGGCGTGCGAGAACGATACCTCGCCAAGCACGAAAAAACCGCACAACAGGCGGTCCTGACCCTGTATCGACCCGGAGCCGAACCGGACCCGGCGATCTATGATGTGATCCGCCGACTGCCACGCGAGCACGTACCCGAAATCATTGCCACCGGCCGTTGGGATGACCGTGCCTATGAGGTCATTGAACAACTCACCGGCGGGACCCTGGCAGAACTTGGCAGTGTGATCCGCGACAGCGACAGCGTGCACCATGTGGTCAACGAACTGGGCCTGGCGCTGCATGCTTTCAACGAGGCCGGCCTGCGCCATCGTGACCTGCGCCCGGCCAGCCTGCTGGTACGTTCCCGCGAACCGCTGGACCTGGTCATCAGCGGCTTCGGCTCGGCACGCCTGTCCGAATTCGACCTGGACATCGTGTCGCCACTGGAAACCAGCCGCTACATGGCGCCCGAAGCCATCGCAGGTGGCGTTGCGGCTGCCTCGGACTGGTGGAGCCTGGGCATGATCCTGCTCGAGCAACTGACCCAGGGCGCCTGCTTCGACGGCATCAATGCCAATGCATTTCTTATTCACGTGCTCGCCAACGGCGTGCCGATCCCCGACGATCTCGACCCACGTCTGAACCTGCTGCTGCGAGGTCTGCTGGCACGCGACCGTCATCAGCGCTGGCAATGGCCGCAGGTCGAAGGCTGGCTCAACGGCGTTGCGGTCGAGGCTCCGGCCTCTTCCGTCCAGCAAACCGACGAAGGTGAAGGCGCGACCCTACGGCTGGGCGAGCGCCGCTTTCACAAGCCCGGCGTATTCGCCCTGGCGGCAGCCCAGGCGGATAACTGGCAACAGGCCCTGGACCATTTGCTGCGCGGTGTGATCGTGACCTGGGCCGAGCAGGTCAGTCTCGCCCCCTCGCTAGTCGCCGGCTTGCGTCAGGTCGTTCAGCACGAGGGGATTGAGGACGACTTCCGTCTGATGTTGGCGCTGAGAATCCTCAATCCGGAAATCCCGTTGATTCATCGTGGCGACATCGTCACACCAGGATGGCTACTGGAGCACCCACTGGAAGGCTATCGCCTGATCAGTGGGTCGGTCCCGGACCTGCTTGAGCAATTGCAGACCGACAACTGGTTGTCGCGTCTCAAATCCCGCGCCGAAAACGTACGTCAGCGTGCCCTGCACCAACACATCGAGTTGGTCGAAGAGCAACTGCGGATATTCCTGCTATCGACCTCGCGAGCGAAGCTGTCCACGCAATGGCAAGAGCGCCAACGCCTGTTTCCAGACACCGACCATCCGGGACTGACCTCACTGTCGGAGCGCCGGGTGATCGCCGAAGAAGATCTGATCGTGCTGCTCAGCGCGGCGCTCAGTCAGTTTCGTTCGGGGGCCTCGATTGTAGAGACCGCCGCCGAGCTGGCCAGGGCTGCCGATGTCGGCTGGTTCGACTCGGACGCGGCGACCCAACTGCTGTTGCATTCACGACTTGAGCTGTACCGCAGTGTCGATCAACGCATCCAAGGTTTTGCCCGTTGTGGCGAGCCGGCGGTGGACGAGTGGGCCGAGCAGTTCCGCCTGGAGCGACGTATGCCGTTGGCCCAGGCACTGGTGTTGCTGGCTATCCCGCCCAGTCATTGGCTGGAACCACAGAAACAGCAGTACGTCTCACAGATCCTCGACTTCTACGAGAAGAAGGTGGTGACCGCAGTGATGCGCGGGCCACTGGTGCGTATGAGCATCGGCAAGACCACCGCACGGGTCGACATCAGTGAACTGAACAGCGAGCGCAGTCCGGCCGCGGCTTTGCTCGATCACCTGCTGCAACGTAATGCCCAGGCAGTGAGCCTCGACCCAGAGAGTTTTCAGCTCAACGGCCAGTTGGAATCGCGCCTGCATGCCCTGTACCGGCAAAGCGCGCTGTACAAACGCGACACCGGCATCGACGGCCTGTACCTGGGCTTCCCTTTCCTGCTCAATCGCGACCCTCGCGGCACCACGCGTACGCGGATCATCCCGCTCCTACTGTGGCCAGTGAAACTACTGCTGGAGCTGGGTGCTCGTGGTCACGCCGCCTTGGCGTTTGACAGTGAGCGTGAGGAAGTGCGGCTCAACCCCGCGCTGGAAAGCGTGCTCGGCGCCGAAACCTGCAAACGCTGGCGCAAGACCGCCGATGAACTGCTGGGCCGCTCGTCAATTCGCGCGGCGGATGTGATGGACGCCTTCGGCATGCTCGCCACCATTCGCTCACGCGCCCTTGGCAACCTGCCCGCCAGCACGGTGGAGATTGCGCCCTACCAAGACGAGCTGGACTGCGCGGCGGTGCTGTTTCACGTGACCTTCATGGGGCAAGCCATCGGTGAAGACCTACGCCAACTGAAAACCCTGTCGCCCACCGGTACCGGCCTGGAAACGGCGTTGCGCCTCAAGACTGCCGACGAAGCCGCGCACGAGGCACCGCCAGGCGAGCTGCAACGTTACTTCACCGTGGCCAGCGATCCCTCCCAGGAAGCGGCCGTGATCCAGGCCCGACAAAGCCCGGGGCTGCTGGTCGAGGGGCCGCCCGGAACCGGCAAGAGCCAGACCATCGTCAACATGGTCGCCGACGCCATCGGCCGCCAACGCAGCTTGCTTATCGTCTGCCAGAAACACGCGGCGCTTGAGGTGGTGTACAAACGCCTGGTCGCCGAAGGTCTTGGTCAACGCATCGTCATGCTCAATGACGTCAACCGCGACCGCGAGCCCGTCATCCGCAATATTCGCGAACAACTGGAAAGCCTGTTCACGAACGGCAGCCAGCCGCAGGGCTGGCAGCGCCAGCGCGAACAGGTCGCGGCCCGCATCGAGGCCCTGGAGGGCGAGCTCGACCGCTTCCACCAGAGTCTACATCGCCTGGATGAAAATACCGGCCTCAGTTATCGCAGGCTGCTCGGCGAGTTGATTGAATTGGAATCCGGCCCGGCCCCGCTCGAGTTTCCGGCCCTGCGCCAACGCCTGGCCTCCCTGGACCTCGCTAGCCTGACCCGTTTGGAGGAAAGCTGCGCCCCTCTGATTCGCCTGTGGTTGCCCGCGCGCTACGAAGGCAGTCCATTGGCCCAGTTGCAGTCGTTCGCCGCCGACCGGGCGACTTTGCAGGCTTTCACCGACAATCTGCACAGTTTCACCCAAGCCGAACACAACCGTCAGGCCACGCTGCAAGCACACCCTGCCAGCTTCGAAATCGACGACCCGGTGCCGTACCGTAACTGGATAGCGGCCCATGTCGCAGCCCTGCTCGACCTGAAGCAAGAGCAACGTCTGCGCCTTGCGCGGTGGCTACCGCTTTTCCGCAGCCGCGAAGCGGGCCAACCTCCACGGGGAGAGTCGATTCTCGGTGAACTACAGCAACTGGATCCGCAACTCGGCCAACTGGATCAGGACCACTACGCCCCCGCCTTGTCACCGGCCCTCTGCCTGCTCGAAAACAAGGCCCTCAGGCATCTGGATCAAGACTGTACCAAGGTTATGGCTACCCGGTCCTGGCTGGCGAATATCAATCCGCTGCATCTGCTGCGGCGCAAGCGACTGCGCAACTTCCTTCAGGACCAGGGGGAAAGCCGTGTTATTGAAGCACTACCCACCCTGCAGGCAGCCATCCGCCTTGAAAGCCAATGGCGACCATTGCGCGCCGAGCTGAGTACCTTGCACCAGGCGTTGGAACTGGAACCTGTGAGTAGGCAAGCCTGCCTGGAATTGATCAGCTTCGTGAAGAGCGACATCCGCCACCTCCTGGAAATCCAGTCGCTGGCCGTGGCGTTGGCGCAATCGCCCCGCGCCCGGCAGGCCGATGAGGCCGCCCTCGCCGGCGACAAGCAGCATCTCGAGGCTCTGCTCAGCGATCTCGATGCTTCGCTGATGCGCCATGGCGTCCGCCAATCCAGCCTCGAGCAACTCAAGATACTCGGCGACTGGCTGGGCGAAGAACTGGTGCAGCAGCTGCAGCATGCCATCGAGCACAATCTGAGCAATCAACTGTCTCTTGATCGGCTGCATGAAGCGCTGCCCTTCCTGGCCGCCTACCAGGCATTCCGCGGGCGCGCTGCTCAGTTGACAGCAGCCGACCTGGAGTTGCTCGCATTGCTGCGCCAACGCCAGGAACAGTTGGACAACATCGCGCCCGAGCAGCTTGAAGCCGCGGTGCGGCGCCTGCTCAACCGCGAAGCTCGACTGGGTTGGAAACACCGCGTCGAGCAAACCAATCCCGAACTGCTGTTCAGCCAGGACGAAGCCCGCGCCAAAGTCACCAGCCTCGCGCAAGCCGATGCGCAGATGCGGCTGCTCAACCGCGAGCTACTGGCGAAAGCCATCAACCTTGATCACCTGGGTAATCGCAAACAATGGGAGGATGTCACTCGCCTGACCGGCAAACGCTCACGACGCCTGCGCGAATTCATTGAACTGGGCAGTCACCTAGGCCTGATGAGCCTGCGCCCGGTGTGGTTGATGAACCCGGACGTCGCCAGCCGTGTGCTGCCGCTCAAGGCAGGCCTGTTCGATACTGTCATCTACGACGAAGCCTCGCAGATGCCGGTTGAGTTCGCCCTGCCGACCCTGTTCCGCGGCCAGGTCACTGTGGTCAGCGGCGATGAGAAGCAAATGCCGCCGACGGCATTCTTTTCCAGTCGCATCGAAAGCGACGAAGCCGAAGTGTTTGAAGGCGACGAACCTGATGAAGACGCGGATGAGGAACAGCGCGAAGCGTTCGAAGACACTTGGAATCGTCGCGAGATCAAGGATTGCCCCGACCTGCTGCAACTGGCGCGCAACGCCCTGCCCAGCACCACATTGCAAATCCACTACCGTTCGGCCTACCGTGAACTGATCGGCTTTTCCAACGCCTCGTTCTATGGCAATCGCCTGAACGTTCCGGTCCGTCACCCGCAGGCGAGCATCCAGCGCATCAAGCCGCTGGAGCTGATCCAGGTCGGTGGGCTGTATCAAAACCAGAGTAACGCCCAAGAAGCCGAACGGGTCGTCGAGTACCTGAACGAATTATGGCAAGAGCCTTACGACCAGCGACCCTCGGTGGGTGTCGTCACCTTCAACCGCAAGCAGGCCGACCTCATCGAGGAGCACTTGGAGCAGCGGGCAGAGCAGGATGAACTGTTCCGCGCCGCCTACACCCAGGAGCGCGAGCGCAGCGAAGACGGCGAGGACATGTCGGTGTTCGTCAAGAACGTGGAGAACGTGCAGGGGGATGAACGCGACATCATCATCTTCTCCTCCACCTTCGGTCGCAACAGCCAAGGCACATTCCGTCGTAGCTTTGGCGTTCTGGGGCAGACGGGTGGCGAACGACGCCTGAACGTGGCGGTGACCCGCGCGCGGCGCAAGGTGGTGATGATCACGTCGATGCCGATCGCCGACATCTCCGACATGCTCAACACGCACCGTGCCCCCAACAGCCCGCGAGACTATCTGCAAGGCTATCTGGAATATGCTCGCGCGCTCTCCTCGGGCGAGTTCAGCAGCAGTACCAAGTTGCTGGAGCGCCTGCAGACCGACCGCAGCAGTCAGCATCGTGAGCAAGGTCAGCAACGCGACGGCTTTGTCAGGCTGGTCGGTGAATTCATTCATTCCCTGGGATGGCAGGCCGCTCCCGCCAGTGAAGGCGACGCTTTCGGTCTCGACTTCGCCATCGAGCATCCAGGCACGGGCCTGTACGCAATCGGCATCGAGTGCGATGCGCCTTGCCATAATCTGCTGGAACGTGCCCGCGCCCGGGAAATTTGGCGCCCATCCGTGCTGCACCGCGCCATCCCGCACATCCATCGTGTGTCGTCGCAAGCTTGGTATCACAGCGGCGACAGCGAACGCTCACGGCTGCGTGAAGCAATCGAACACGCCATGCAAGCCGAGCAGCCGCTGCAGCCCAGCCCTACTTCAGTTGATACGGAAATCTGCCAATGAGTGGTCCCAAGGTCGTTCGCATTGTTACCCGCGAAGAAATCATCGCCATTTGTGAAGGCCACCTGCAACGCCTGGAACGCGCCGTGGACCGCTGGCAGACACAGGCCACAAGGCTTGGCGAACTCAGTGAACAGGAGCGCTCCGCCTTCTTGGAGCGACACACTCGCCTTCGCGCTCTGCTGGCAGAAGACCGATTGGCAGAACTGCAGAAGGCCGTTCCAGTGGAGATCGAGCACCTACACCGTGACTTGGAGGACCGTGAAGAGCGCGCGATCATTCGCGCTGCCGAACGACGCCAACGCGACCGACGCGTCCAGGAAAACGCAGAAACCCTGCTTGACGCTTTGCAAGCCAACCCCGAAAGCGTCGATCAGGCCTTGCTGGAATCCCTCTCCCGATTGGCCAGCGGTGCCAGTCGTGAAGATGCCGAACGTCTGCTGGCCGAGGGTTTCGGCCACTTGAGCAAGGCAAACGAGGAGCCAACCCTAAGCGATACCCAACGCGCCCTCGCGCAGCAACTCAAGCTCGACGAACCCGAGCTTTCCCTGCGCGAATGGATTGCGGCCCGGGAGCCGGATGCAACGCGCGACGTACGGTTGCTACGCATTGACCGCCACATCGTGGAGCTGCAACTGCTGCAAGGCGCTGAGTGTGCCGCGCCGTTCCTCCTGGCACTGGAACGCGCTGAAACGGAAGCCGATGCCAAGCGGCGCAACCTGCTGCTCGACAGCCTAGTACTCGACCTCGCCGCTGCCACCCGAAACTTCCAGAGACAGCGCGAGTGTCTCGAACAAATGCAGGATCTGGCCAGCGAAGTCAAAACCTACACAGGCATCGAACACGCGACCTTGCTCGGTCATATTGGCGCTTGTACAACCGACACCGAGCTCTCGGTAATGACCGGACTGATCGAGCAGTGTAAAACGCTTATCGCTTCCCACTTACAGGACCAGGCCGCCCTCGCCCGCCGCGAAGCCGTGCTCGGCGGGTTGGCCAGCCTCGGCTACGAAGTGCGCGAAGGCATGGCGACTGCCTGGGCAGAAACCGGCAAGGTCGTGCTGCGCAAGGCCGCTACCCCCGGCTACGGAGTGGAAGTGGGTGGCAAAGCCGATAATGGCCGTCTGCAGGTTCGCGCCATAGCCCTCAGCAGCGATCGCGACAAGGCGCGGGATCGCGACGTTGAAACCATCTGGTGCGGCGAATTCCAACGGCTGCAAGCCTTATTGAAAGACAAGGGCAGCGAGTTACTCATCGAGCGTGCGCTTTCGGTAGGTGAGGTTCCACTTAAAGAAGCGAATATTTCCGAGCCGAGCGTAGAAACAATCGCTGGTCAGCAAAAGACACTTCATAAATGAATCGCTAACTCAATCCCACTGCAAGCTGTTGCCTGCATGTGCTGCCGCCTGGGACTCAGAAATGCACCGCTATGGCGGCACAAACAGTGGGAAAGCGAGCCAGCCTGGAATGAACGGCGCGCTCAATTCCGGCCACACCAACCGCAAGTGATCGATGGACTGGGGACTTGCATCGCATCGACGCTAAAACAACGCTCAGGGGTACTTAGCGGGGGCAACGGTTTGGCATTGCGCTCAAGACGTCGCTGGTCGCGTGGATCGATTCCCTTCGCGATCAGCGCCCTGGCAACATCACGCAGAACGCGAGCATCGCGTAGACCTATTTCAGGATAAGTACCGAGCGAAATACGAGGCTGTTTGCCCGCCCAAGAAAAACGGAAGTGCCAGCTCTTGGTGCCTTTCGTATTGACGAAAAGCGCAAGGCCATCAAAGTCAGGAAGGGTGTAGTTTTTTGCGCGAGGCTTGGCGTGTCGGACCGCCGTAATGGTAAGGACCATCGTACTAACTCCATTCATATGAATGAAGAAGTGTTGTACGGCTTTCAGAGGGTCAAGCAGCTCTAAAAAATGATTTACCAAGCATCGAATTGATGTACTAAATAATGTACTAAAAAATCGTGGCTATTGGTGTATCAGAATGGACTTTACTGGAATAAAAAAAGAGGCCGAAGCCTCTTTTTTTGGTTTCTACACACTTCAATGGAAGCCTATAGAAAAATAATTGGAGCGGGAAACGAGACTCTTATCTGGCGTCCGACTCATTGAAATCTAAGGGGTTTCTTTTCTTGCCGGAGCAGGAAAAGACTTAATTCTGGACTTGTTTTTCGGGTGCATCAAGAGCAATTCCAAGGCGAGCTACCGACTTCCTTACCCTATCCTGGGATCGCTTAAGCGCCGCTACCCAAGAGCTCCGTCGCTCCTCGGCGCCCACCGTATGCCAACTGCTTTCCTGGCCCCAACCACATCATGTTGTAAGCGTCCGCCCAACACACCTTGTGTGATTAAACGGGCGTCCACCTGTGTGGCAACAGCGCGGTAATCTCACTCGCCCGCTGCGTCGGCAGGCGTGTAAGAACATCCTTCAAGTAAGCATACGGATCATGCCCGTTGAGCCGCACCGACTGGATCAAACTCATGATCGCCGCCGCACGTTTACCGCTGCGTAACGAGCCCGCGAACAGCCAGTTCGAGCGCCCAAGAGCCCACGGCCGGATTTGATTCTCGCACCAGTTATTATCGATGGGCACAGCACCGTCATCGAGATAGCGCGTCAGCGCTACCCAGCGTTTGAGGCTGTAATCCAGCGCCTTGGCGATGGCCGAACCCTCAGGCACAAGCTGTCTTTGGGCGATCATCCAGGTATGAAGTGCGTCGGCGATTGGCGCCGCTTTTTCCTGCCGTATTCGCTGCCGATCACTCAGCTCCAGCTCTCGGACTTCTCGTTCAACTTCGTACAATGCCGCGATGTAGTGCAGCGCTTTTTCGGCGACCTGGCTCTTGTTGGTCGCGTGCAAATCGAAGAACTTTCGGCGTGCATGGGCCATGCAGCCGATTTCTGTAACGCCCAGTTCAAAGCCTGCCTTGTAGCCGGCAAAGTCATCGCAGACCAGCTTGCCGTTCCAACTGCCCAAGAAGGCTCGGGCATGTTCGCCAGCGCGGCTCGGGCTGAAGTCGTAAACGACCGCCGCTAGGTCGGAGAACTGACTGGTGGCATAGGCCCAGACGTAAGCGCGGTGAGTTTTTTTCGCGCCAGGCGTCAGCATTTGTACCGGCGTCTCGTCGGCGTGAACGACGCCGTGCGTCAGCACGGCTTCGCGCAGCGCATCAACCAGCGGTTGAAGTTGCACGCCGCAGTTGCCCACCCACTGCGCCAAGGTCGAACGGGCGATGGGCAGCCCGGCGCGGCCAAAGATTTTCTCTTGGCGATACAGCGGCAGATGGTCGGCGAACTTGGCCACCATGATGTGGGCCAGCAGGCCTGCGGTCGGGACGCCTTTGTCGATGACGTGCGCCGGTACCGGCGCCTGGATCAGCGTTTCGCACTGTTCGCAGGCCCACTTTCCACGGATGTGGCGCTCGACGGTGAACACGCCGGGCGTGTAGTCGAGCTTTTCGCTGGCGTCTTCGCCGATGCGCTTGAGGGCGCAGCCGCACTGGCAGTGGCTGTTGTCCGGTTCGTGATGGATCAGTGTGCGAGGAAACTGCGGTGGCAGCGGTGCGCGCTTGGGTTGCTGGCGCACTTTGGCTTCGACAGGTGCCGGTTGCAGCGCCTCAAGTTCGGCTTCGATAGCGGCGATATCCGTATCGATCAAGTCGTCGAGCAGGCTGGCTTGATCCGGGCTCAACTGCTCGCTGCGCTTGGCAAATTTGAAGCGTTTGAGCAGCGCGATCTCGTGGGCCAATTTCTCGTTGACCGACTTGTGATGAGTGATTTGCTTGTCCATCGTCTCGACGCGCTGGATCAACTGCGCCGCCAAGGCACGCAATTCTTCAGGGTTTAATTGATCGAGATTCGGATGCGAAGTCATGCAGCCGATTTTGCCAGAGAGGGCTAGTGGCGGCGATAGACTGATGGGCCAATTGCGCTGGCAAGCGCACTATGGCAGACAAGTTAGAGCACCGTGATAGCTCCTCCGGAACCGACGCGTTGCCAAGGTAAGCCGAGCACCAAGGCTTGAAGTTGCTCTGCATCCAACTCGACTTCAGAGCCGTGCCGCACGCCCGGCCAAAAGAAACGTCCTTGATTCAAGCGCCGGGCTGCAAGCCAAATCCCCAAGCCATCATGCACCAGCACTTTCATGCGATTGGCACGACGGTTGGCAAACAGATAAGCACAGTGCGGCTTCGCCGCACCGAACACCGCCACGACCCGCGCCAGCGCAGTTTCAGTGCCGGCGCGCATGTCCATGGGCTCGGTGGCGAGCCAGATGGAGTCGATGCGGATCATCGCAGCAGGTCTCGCAGGAAAGCAGAACACGCCGCTGCATTTTCTGCCGGCCAACTCACCACGACTACGCCTTTTGAATGCGGCACTTCGATTCGGATCGTGGCAGGAAGGGCCTGATGCATCGGCACCGGCGGCGGTGTCTTGACCGGGATGAAGGCGGTTTGAAGTGTCAGGTTTTTCTGCGCATGCACGCGTATCCATTTATGGACGAGGTTGGCGTTGAGATTGTGGGTCAACGCGACATTGGCGATCGAGGTGTCAGGCTGAGCGCATTCGGCGATGACCTGGGCCTTGAAGGACTTTGAATAGGAACGGCGTTCTTGTGGCATAGGCGTCCGCTTAAAAAGGCTAAAAATGGTGTCCACTTAAATTTAGGTGGACACCATCGCCTCAAGCGACGGTGTTAGGAAGGTGTGTTGCCCGGACGGTTACATCATGTTGGCAGGCCCGCCAAGGGAAATGCCCACACAAAGGCCGTACGCCCATCCGGGAGATGCCCACTCTTCTTGCCGGTAATGCTGGATGCGAAAACACGATGCCGTACCCTTCGAGCCGGTCGCGACCATGAGCGTGTCATCCCAGCATCGCCGTAAAGCTGGTTAGCCCCCGCACCTCCTGACAGAGTGTCGTTACCGCCTCCACCGTGAATGTAAGCGTCCGCCCAACACACCTTGTGTGATTAAACGGGCGTCCACCTGTGTGGCAACAGCGCGGTAATCTCACTCGCCCGCTGCGTCGGCAGGCGTGTAAGAACATCCTTCAAGTAAGCATACGGATCATGCCCGTTGAGCCGCACCGACTGGATCAAACTCATGATCGCCGCCGCACGTTTACCGCTGCGTAACGAGCCCGCGAACAGCCAGTTCGAGCGCCCAAGAGCCCACGGCCGGATTTGATTCTCGCACCAGTTATTATCGATGGGCACAGCACCGTCATCGAGATAGCGCGTCAGCGCTACCCAGCGTTTGAGGCTGTAATCCAGCGCCTTGGCGATGGCCGAACCCTCAGGCACAAGCTGTCTTTGGGCGATCATCCAGGTATGAAGTGCGTCGGCGATTGGCGCCGCTTTTTCCTGCCGTATTCGCTGCCGATCACTCAGCTCCAGCTCTCGGACTTCTCGTTCAACTTCGTACAATGCCGCGATGTAGTGCAGCGCTTTTTCGGCGACCTGGCTCTTGTTGGTCGCGTGCAAATCGAAGAACTTTCGGCGTGCATGGGCCATGCAGCCGATTTCTGTAACGCCCAGTTCAAAGCCTGCCTTGTAGCCGGCAAAGTCATCGCAGACCAGCTTGCCGTTCCAACTGCCCAAGAAGGCTCGGGCATGTTCGCCAGCGCGGCTCGGGCTGAAGTCGTAAACGACCGCCGCTAGGTCGGAGAACTGACTGGTGGCATAGGCCCAGACGTAAGCGCGGTGAGTTTTTTTCGCGCCAGGCGTCAGCATTTGTACCGGCGTCTCGTCGGCGTGAACGACGCCGTGCGTCAGCACGGCTTCGCGCAGCGCATCAACCAGCGGTTGAAGTTGCACGCCGCAGTTGCCCACCCACTGCGCCAAGGTCGAACGGGCGATGGGCAGCCCGGCGCGGCCAAAGATTTTCTCTTGGCGATACAGCGGCAGATGGTCGGCGAACTTGGCCACCATGATGTGGGCCAGCAGGCCTGCGGTCGGGACGCCTTTGTCGATGACGTGCGCCGGTACCGGCGCCTGGATCAGCGTTTCGCACTGTTCGCAGGCCCACTTTCCACGGATGTGGCGCTCGACGGTGAACACGCCGGGCGTGTAGTCGAGCTTTTCGCTGGCGTCTTCGCCGATGCGCTTGAGGGCGCAGCCGCACTGGCAGTGGCTGTTGTCCGGTTCGTGATGGATCAGTGTGCGAGGAAACTGCGGTGGCAGCGGTGCGCGCTTGGGTTGCTGGCGCACTTTGGCTTCGACAGGTGCCGGTTGCAGCGCCTCAAGTTCGGCTTCGATAGCGGCGATATCCGTATCGATCAAGTCGTCGAGCAGGCTGGCTTGATCCGGGCTCAACTGCTCGCTGCGCTTGGCAAATTTGAAGCGTTTGAGCAGCGCGATCTCGTGGGCCAATTTCTCGTTGACCGACTTGTGATGAGTGATTTGCTTGTCCATCGTCTCGACGCGCTGGATCAACTGCGCCGCCAAGGCACGCAATTCTTCAGGGTTTAATTGATCGAGATTCGGATGCGAAGTCATGCAGCCGATTTTGCCAGAGAGGGCTAGTGGCGGCGATAGACTGATGGGCCAATTGCGCTGGCAAGCGCACTATGGCAGACAAGTTAGAGCACCGTGATAGCTCCTCCGGAACCGACGCGTTGCCAAGGTAAGCCGAGCACCAAGGCTTGAAGTTGCTCTGCATCCAACTCGACTTCAGAGCCGTGCCGCACGCCCGGCCAAAAGAAACGTCCTTGATTCAAGCGCCGGGCTGCAAGCCAAATCCCCAAGCCATCATGCACCAGCACTTTCATGCGATTGGCACGACGGTTGGCAAACAGATAAGCACAGTGCGGCTTCGCCGCACCGAACACCGCCACGACCCGCGCCAGCGCAGTTTCAGTGCCGGCGCGCATGTCCATGGGCTCGGTGGCGAGCCAGATGGAGTCGATGCGGATCATCGCAGCAGGTCTCGCAGGAAAGCAGAACACGCCGCTGCATTTTCTGCCGGCCAACTCACCACGACTACGCCTTTTGAATGCGGCACTTCGATTCGGATCGTGGCAGGAAGGGCCTGATGCATCGGCACCGGCGGCGGTGTCTTGACCGGGATGAAGGCGGTTTGAAGTGTCAGGTTTTTCTGCGCATGCACGCGTATCCATTTATGGACGAGGTTGGCGTTGAGATTGTGGGTCAACGCGACATTGGCGATCGAGGTGTCAGGCTGAGCGCATTCGGCGATGACCTGGGCCTTGAAGGACTTTGAATAGGAACGGCGTTCTTGTGGCATAGGCGTCCGCTTAAAAAGGCTAAAAATGGTGTCCACTTAAATTTAGGTGGACACCATCGCCTCAAGCGACGGTGTTAGGAAGGTGTGTTGCCCGGACGGTTACCCGTGAATGATGTCATTGCCAGACCAGCCGAACAGGGTTTCGCCAGTTGCTGAACCGACCTGAGTCAGGCCCGTGGCAACCATACTTCGGTTTGCAAGTGGTCTTGGCGTCCAAGTGCGCCTGATTTGCATACTGGGGGTGGGTCAATTGTTTTACTGTTTTTATAATGTGTTTTTACAACTCGCCGATCCAACGGCAGCTGTCGCCTTGCCCCTACACTTGAGAACCCTGCCTCACCTCACCGATGCTACCAGCTCCCCCCAGCCATTAATCTCGCATGGCTTATCCGAATGTTTTTCAACGCCTGGGCGTGCAATTGTGAAACGCGTGACTTCGAGACGCCCATGAGTTCGCTGATCTCGGTAAAGCTTAAATGCTGGTGATAGTGACCTTGAATGACTCGCTGTTCATTCGCCGAAAGAAGCTTCACGCACGCCTCCAGCGTGTCGCTCTCACGCTCCACTTCGTAGAGGCTTAGTGGGTTGTTGTCCTTAGGCTCCGGGTCAACGATCCCAGACTCCAAGAACAACCCGAATGCCAAGCCAATTGCGACGTTCGCCACCTGCTCCAGATCGGACTCCGCTCGCCCCTCCTCCTGCAGGCCGGAAATACTCTCCAGCCGCTCCCGGTAGTAGCGACGTCGGTCGCTGACATAACAGGACAAGCCCTTGAGAACATTACCTTTTACGTAAGGTTCGGCATAGGACTGGAAACGCGTACCCAATCCCGGATTAAACCGGTCAATGGCCTGCAAAAGGCCAATCGAGGCCAGGTTCACGTAGTCCCCCCACTCAGCCAGCGGGTGCGGGTAGCGGGAATACAAAAGCCCGACAATCATCCGAAGCCATTGGCCATAAAAAAAGAACAACCGACTCCTGGCCGCCTCTGTTTTGCTGTCCAGCCAATTGCGCCACAATGCTTGTGCGTCATCCCCTTCGTTGCTGGGCTCATCCGTCACCATGGAAGGCTGCACCTTTGCCCTAGCCGAGATTGCGCATCAACGTCTGGGCAATCAGGCCCCAGCCGTCGATCAACAGAAACAGCATGATCTTCAATGGCAAAGAAATCGTGATGGGGGGCACCATGATCATCCCCAACGACATCAGAATCGACGCCACCACCAGGTCGATGATCAGAAATGGCAGAAAGATCATAAAGCCGATCTGAAAAGCCAGTTTCAGCTCACTCAACATGAATGCCGGCACCAGTTTTACCGGGGAAAGCCCTTCCGGCGCCTGCGGCAGCGGATCCTTGGCCAATTCATAAATCAGTCGCAAGTCCTCTTCGTGGGTCTGCCTGATCATGAAATCGCGGATCGGCACCCATCCTTGCAGCGCAGCGCCGTCAAGCCCTACCTTGTTCGCCAGGAATGGCTTGATGCCGGCGTCATAGGCCTTTTCCAAGGTTGGCGCCATGGCGAATAACGTCAAGAACATCGACAGTACGATCAACACGATATTTGGCGGCGTCTGTTGCAGCCCCAGTGCTTGCCTGGTCAGTGAAAACACCACGATGTTGCGTGTAAACGTGGTCAGGGCAATGACCAGAAACGGCAGGAACGACAGCGCCGTCAGCAGGGCCACAACGCTGACCGGCGACTGAATCTGATTGATGTGCAAACTTCCCCATTCAGAGAAGTCATCGGCGGCTGCCGCGAAGGGAGCAACACCGCTGAGCATCATGAACAGCAAGCGGCGAGTCATATCGAACTCTTCAAGAGCGAGCATCCAGCGCAGAGGATGAGGATTGTTCAGGCAAGAGGGTCACGGTTGCTCCGTTCGAAGATTCAGTGACCAGGACCTGCGACGTTTCGGTCTTGAGCAGATACACCTTGGTCTTGGTTGACAATCGCAAGGCGCGTACACAGTGCAACTCGGCCGGGCCAACTAACGCGCCGCCGGTGCCGGTGCCCGCTTGACGTCGCGCATACCAACGCATCGCGAGGTAGACCACCGCCAGTAGGACAGCCGTGATCAGCAACACTTTGATCATCAACATGAACGACAGCGGATCGTCCTGCCGCAAGGATAATCCGAGCGGTTGGGCTACGGTTTCAGACGTCACAATATTTCCGTCAACTGAATGCCAAAATTGTCATCGACCGCCACCAGATTTCCCCGGGCAACCGGTTTACCGTCCAGGCACAGCGACGCCGGCTCATGGACCTGCTCCAACAGCTTGACCACGTCGCCAGCCTTCAGCGCGAACAACTCATCCACGCTCATGGAGGCGTGACCGAGCTGCACCACCAATTCCACGACCACATGCTTGATCAAATTCATGTCCCGCTTGATCAGCGGGGACTGCCCGTCATTGACCGCCACCCGGGCCTCTTCCAGCTCGATTGCATCTACCGTTGCCGTCACACCAACACTCCTGATTCATTCATGGGAAATCAACTGCACGGCTACTTGTCCGTGCTGTTTGGCCAAGTAGCCACCCGCGATCACCGGGCCTTCGGCCAACTGTAGCGAGACCGGATCGGCCAGCAACGCACTGGCTCGCAAGGTGTCCCCAGGACGCAGATCTCGCATCTCACCGATGGAGAGGCTTGCCAAGGGGAGACGCACCGACAACTTCACCCGGGCGTTCCCCAGTGCGTGCTTGCGTTCGATCAAAGGCGTGCGCGCAACAGGCATCTCAAGCGCCGCATTGAACAGTGCCGCATCCAGCGACAGATGCAGCGTCGCTTGACCGACGCGCAGCTGCAGCAGTACCTGCGCGCTGAATAAACCCGAGGACGGTCGGGACGATCCGGCGGTTAAATGGGAGACGCCGCTTTGTCCTAGGGCCTCGAGTACGTCGTTGATCAGCACCAGTTGTGCTTCGCGCAGCAGATGCCTGCTGGTCTCGTCTTCAGGCACCTCATGCGCAAAGAGACCGAAGATCATCGAGGGCCAATCGCCTGCCAGGGTGATCGAGCCATTGGTTGATTTGGCACTCTGCCAGGCCAATGTCGATGCCCACTCACTTGAATCGTCCAGGGCCGAACAACTCACTTCGCAGGTGTGGCGTGCATCCGGCATGCACCACTGCTCATACCAGTGCCTGGTCACAGACGGTAATCGCTCACAGGCCATGCGCAGGCGAGTCGTGCCGACAAACCCCAACATCCTCATTGTTCAGCCCCCTCTCGTTCCGTTGTACAGCTGCTCCAGCATTTCATTGGAGACCGTCATCACCCTTGAGCTGGCCTGATACCCACGCTGGATGATCAGAATGTCTCCGAACTCCTGGGCCAGATCGACGTTGGACAACTCCAGGTAACCGCCTTGGATACGCCCAAACTGCTTCTCCCCCGCTCGGCCAAACTCGGCCTTCATAGAGGAAGGTGCGTGATAGAGCGAGTTGGCACCTGCGATCAATGCGCTCTCATCCGCGAAGTCCGCCAGCGCCAGCTGGCTTCCATCGCGTTTCTCGCCGTTGGCGTAGGTGAATTTAAGGATGCCCTGCTCATCGAATGCGAAGGTATTCAGGCCGGCGACCGCGCTACCGTCGACCACTCGCGCGCCCAGCGTATGGCTCGGTCCGCTGGCGACCTGGGAGGCCAGGTTGAAACTACCCGGTGTTCCGAAATCCAGCACAATGCTCTGGACCTTGCCATTGACCGTCAACGGAACCGATAACGTGTTGAGACCGGCAGTGGGGCTGCCATCCAAGCCGAAAGCGATGGTGCCGGTCTGCAACTGAGCGCCGCTCGCGTCGGAAACCGTGACACTCCAACTATTGGCGGGCGTCGTTTTCGGTTCGAATTTCACGCTCAGGGTATGGCTCGCACCAGTCGAGTCGAACACTTGGATAGCGTTGACCTGATGGGTCGCCTCCGTCGTACCGGTGCGAGCCAGGGCCCCTACCATCTCGACTCGGCTGGTCGCCTGCGGCGGCAAGGTGCGTTGCCCCTGGATATTGATGTCGCGCAGATTCCCGGACGAGTCGATACCGGCGATGCGTTGCTGGCTGATGGTATCGACCAGATAGCCGTCCTTATCCACCTCGAACTGCCCGGCGCGGGTGTATGACAGCGCACCCTGCTCATCGCGCAGAACAAAATAACCGGCGCCGTTGATCGCCACGTTGGTGTTATTGCCGGTCTGGCGGTTCTCACCCGGCTTGATACGTACTTGGGTACCGGCAATGCCTGAACCGAAGCTCTGGCCATCCTGCCCGTTGACGGCGCGATAAAAAGTATCGCTGCCCCTGTAGCCGGGCGTGTTCATGTTCGACACGTTATTGGAAACGTTATCCAAGCCCTTGGCGAAGGAAAACAGGCCACTCATTCCATTAAAGAAAGCTTGCAGCATCACGCCCCCTGCCTGACCAGTTTAATTTGTGACAGTCGCACGTCAGTGAGGACCGTACCGTCGGTTCGTTTGACGGACAGCACCGGCCCGGTCGACGAAAACGCAATCGCCGTGACCGAGCCAATCGCCGTTCCACCGGTGGTGATGCTGACTTCAACTTGGCGCCCCAACAGACCCAGGGACTGCGAAGTGGCATTCATGGACACCAGGTTGTCGGTGTTTTCGTTGGTGATCCGGGTCTGTTCAAGGTTGGCAAACTGCGCCATCTGCGCCAGGAACTCGCGATTGTTGATCGGTTCCAGCGGGTCCTGGAATGTCAGTTCGGTCAAGAATAACTTGATGAAGTCTTCCTGCCCCAGACGGCTCTGGGCCAACTCCGAGGTGGTGGAACTCAGCTCATTGCCGATCGCTTCAACGGCCATCGTGTTCACCTTTGTAATCGTTCGAAAGAGGCGATGCGCTCCAGACCTGCTGACCGTTGAGCGAGATCTGCTGCGGCCGTTCAGGCATCGATGAAGCACGACGAGAGAACTCGTCTATCAGCTCATCGCGTTCTTGCGCAGTGAGCCGGTAGTCTCGAATCAACAACTCGAGACCTTTACCCCGAGGCAGGAACTGAAAGTGTCGATCCGGCCATTTCCCATTCAAATAGCTCAACAGCGAGCGACCGGTGGAGTCTTCAGCCTCCTGCCACTCAATGGTAACGGGCTCGCTCCAGGGGCTATCGGGGCCTTTTGTCGGGACAGCACCGGCCATGGAGGAAATCGCCGAAGTCACCGAAAAGGCGCTGGAAGGGGCCAAATAGGCTTGCGCAGCACCGATTGAAACAACGCCGTGTACCCCCGACTCCGTCAGGAATACATCGGGCAGATAAGAAAGGTGATGCCCGGCGTGTGCTCCCAGCGCATACAGTTCAAGCGCCCCGGCAGTCAGGGACTCTGACACACCGACTGAGCGCAACTGCACGACCCGCGCCAGATCAGCCTCAGCAATGGCGGAGTGCGCGAGTCGCTGTTCCGACATCACCTGTGGGTTGCGCTGCTGACCTGTGCTTTCGTTTGATGTCGGTGATTGGTCACGCAGGCCTATTTTTCGCTCGAAATCCTTGGCCTGTGTGTCACGAGCGGGAGGACGTTGCTGATCCGCCGCCATGGCCCACAACGATGCCCCTACCTTAACGGCCATGTCCCATCCCCTGAGCTTGTTGTGCATCAAAAATATCGATGGCTTCGTATTCGCGCACCGCTTTATCCAACAGTACCTGCAGTCGATCCTTGGCCTTGTCGATCAGGTCTTCGTTCACCTTGCACTTGAGCAGTTGTGACATGGCCGAATGCGACAGGCTTCGTGCCTCAACGACGGGTTGATGCGCCGCTTCAAGCCGCTGAAAGGCGGCTGTCTGCGCCAATAAGCGTTGTTCGTGCTGGGCAGGGTCAAGCATCGCGCCAATACGCCCCAACGCCTCATGGTTCGCCTGGACACTGTCGTAGCGACCCTGCTCCCCACTCAGTCGATGCTCAGCTTGGGCCAGCTCACGACGACTGCGGTTGTAAGCGAGTTCCGCCCTTTCCCGCTGCATGGCACGCAAACGAGACGCCGCGTTCAATTGCCGCGACTTGCGCCACTCATCTTGCATCGCTCACCCCCTTGCCCAGCCGCTGGAACAACTGGTGAACCGTTTGCCAGGTGCTTGACGCAGAGAAATGTTCCTGGGGCGTTTGCTGCAATAGCGCATCGAACTCGGGTTTCAAGTCGATCATAGTGTCCAGCAGCGGCTGCGAGCCCTTTTCATAAGCGCCCAGCTCAATCAGATCAACGCTGTTCTGATAATTGCCCAGCGCCGAACGCAGGCGCTCGACCTGGGTCTTGCGCTCCTGGGTATACAGGACGCCCGCCAGCCGGCTGATGCTATGCAACACATCAATGGCCGGCCAGTGCCCACGGGCGGCCACGCTGCGGCTCAAGACAATATGCCCGTCGAGAATGGCACGCATATGGTCAGCCACGGGCTCATTCATATCGTCGCCCTCGACCAGTACGGTATAGACCCCCGTAATGGACCCTTGCCCGTCCAACGCACCGGCGCGCTCCATCAGCGGCGGCAACAGGGCAAATACCGAAGGCGTATAGCCTCGACTGCCCATGGGTTCGCCTGTGGAGAGCCCGATTTCACGCTGGGCCAGGGCAAAACGGGTGATCGAATCCATGATCAGCAGCACATGCTTGCCCTGGGCCCGGAACCATTCGGCGATCGTCGTCGCCGTGTAGGCCGCCTGGCGCCGCAGGACGGCCGGTTGCTCGGCCGCCGCGGCGATCACCACGGCCTTTTTCAAACCCTCCGGCCCCAGGCTGTCGCGAATGAAATCCCCGACCTCGCGGCCACGCTCGCCGATCAGGGCGATCACGATCACATCGGCTTGGGCATATTGGCTCATCATGCCCAGCAAGGTGCTTTTGCCCACGCCACTGCCGGCAAAGATGCCGATCCGCTGACCGCGCCCAAGCGGCGTGAACACATCGACGGCTTTGACCCCCGTGAGCAATGTGGTGTCGATCGGCGAACGGTGCAAAGGATTGATTGGCGCCACGAATCGCGGCATCCGCGTCAGGCCTTCAGGGGCCGGCAAATCATCCAGGGGGTTGCAGGTCGCATCCAGGACACGCCCCAACAGACTCGCCCCCACGGGAACCGTGTAGGGCGCTCCACGGGCATGGACTTCGCTGGCCAGGCACAAACCATCCACTGGGCCATAAGGCATCAACAAAGTGGATTCACTGCGCAAGCCAACCACTTCAGCCGCGATGGGCTCGCCACCGCGAGCCGGGTGGATGTCCACCAACTCACCCAGCCGGACATCCAGGCCAGTGGCGTGCAGCACCATGCCCTGAATCGAACTCAAACGGCCCAGGCGCCGACACAGGCGAGCCTGGGCAAGCTGCGTCAACAGTCGACTCTCACGCCCCCGCCACACGGCCATCTCCCTCGGTCAACACGGCTGCGACATTGGCCAGTTGCGTTGGCACGCCGACATCCAATTGACCGTCGCCGAAGTCGATCCGGCAGCTACCGGGGGAGGCCTGCGGATCGATCTGAAACGACGTCAATAGCGCGTCATCCGGCGCCAGCCGAAGCAACGTTTCATAATCGCCACGGGCAACACGAATCCGCATTGGACCAACCAGTTGATACTCTTCGATGGCTTGTCTCGCCAAGTCGGCAATTAACGGGCGCGTTTGGGCATGCTCGCCTAAAAAGCGTGTTACCACCGCCAGCGCGAGCCGTCCCACCGTGGGCTCCATGGCTATCATCAACTGCTTTTGTTGCGCCCCCAGGGCTTCAACCAAACGTGCAAGTTGAAGGCGTTCCGTTTCGAGGGCGGTACGCAGGGAGGCTTCTTTCTTCAACCACTGCTGCTCCTGTTGGGCCAGGGCCTCGCTCAGTTGCGTACGGGACTGCCTGCTGCCTTCCAATAGCCCCTTCTCGCGGGCCTCCCGCTCAATTTCCGCAAGCTCCAGCGCAAAGGTCTCGCGCAACGTCTGCTTCACGTCGGGTTGACGTTCTTCATTGGGCGAGGTGTTCGTTTGGACATTGGCGCCAAGCGTTGGCAGACGTCGAGTTCCCAGGTTCTGGGAAGGTTGACGCAACACCGTCGACGACAGGGGTGGCTTAGGCGTGCTCATCGCCTGCCTCCTGGGCATCCATCCGGGACTTCAAACTGTTCATCAGTGCCGGGGGCAGGATCTGCTTGGCAAATTTGCCATCCCATCGACGAATCTCGGCACTGTTGGACAAGCCACCCAAGACTTCACGGCGTGCAGCGGGCGTTTCCAATTGAAGGACCAACGCGCCCCAAAACGGATGCGTCGCTTTCGAAAGCAGGGCCTTGAGTGGTGCATTGTCGGGCGTCGGGCGAGCGGCCGATGGCGCTACCGTCAACTCGCTCATCAGCGCGGCGACAACGGCAGGATCGCTGGATAATCCCAGCAGATTGATCTCTTCCAACAGCCCCTCAACCTGGTGACGCTCCTCAGGCTCCAGCCGCGTCAGAATCCACTCACGGTCTTCGGCATGAGAACAGGCAAGGCGAATAGCCGCTTTACGAAGCGCTGAGAATTCCATGACGTTAACGCCCCTCCAACAGCCAGCGGCGCAAGTCCACCAGCAATTGCTCACGCTCGACCGATGTCAGTCGCGGCACCGTGGCAGGGACAGAAACGGACCTGCGTCGCCCCTTTGCCCACAGCAGTAATAGACCGACCGCCAAGGCAGCCATCGAGCCGACACCCAACCAGCGCGTCCATGGCAACGACAGACCTGCATCGACGGGCGCAGCCACCTGCGCGCTACTCGTCGGCATTGGCTGCACCGAGGGCTCTGCGACGGGGGGCGTCTGTGGCACGGGCATATCGGGGATATACACCATCACCAAGCGATCGCCGCGCTTGAGATCCAGCCCCAAAGCCGCTTCAAGCAATGCCTGGATATCTTTCATCTGAGCATCCGATACCGGCGTGCTGAGCACGACGCCAACGGTAATGCGTTCGATCTTGCCCGCCGCATGCTCGGTTTCAGCACGCGCCTTACCCACTTCATAATCGATTTCCCGGTTGTTCTGGGAGCGCTTGCTGGTGGACTCGCCACTGGAGTTCTCGGTGGATTCCGTACGTTTTTCACGACGCATTTTGTTCGTCAGCGGTTGCTCGCTGATGGATTTGACACGGTCAAAATTCATCAATACCCGCACCGACACATCGACGCCACGATGGCCAAGCGGGCGCGCCAGCAACTCTTCGGCCTTCAGCTTGAGCGCCTGCTCGACCTGGGCCGTCAATTGCAGGTGCTCCGGCGCCGCCGCTGCGCCATCGGCGGCACTGAGCACCTGGCCGTCTTCGTTGAGCACCGATACGCGCTCAAGCGTCATGCCCTCCACCGCCGACGACACCAATTGCTGGATACCCCTGACCCGCTGCGGCATCAACGCCCCCGCGGCACGTAGACGCACGATCACCGATGCCTTGGGCGGCTCTTCCGCCTGCTGGTAGAGGCTGGTTTTCTTGAACGTCAGGTGCACACGGGCATATTCCACTTCGGACATGCTCATGATCGTGCGCGCCAGCTCCCCTTCCATGGCTCGCTGGTAATTGATCTTCTGACTGAACTCCGACATGCCGTAGTCGGCCTTGTCGAACAACTCGAATCCCGTACCGCCCCGGGTCGGGATCCCCGCCTCAGCCAGGTACATACGGGCAGAGGCCGCATGATCGGCCAGGACTTCAATCGCACCCTGCTGCGTATTGATCCGATAGGGCACGTGACGCTGGCTCAATGTGGCCAGGATCTGGGCCTGGGACGCCTCGTCGGCGTTTTTGTACAACGCCACATATTGCGGGCGGAGCACCCACCACGCCGACGCGGCCAGCAGGCCGACAATCAGCAAGGCACCGATCAAAAAGACGCGGGTACGACCCGCCAGGAACGAGGACACCGGTTGATTCTCCATGGGTTAGATCTGCAACCGCGTGAGTTCCTGGTAGGCATCTACCAGACGGTTGCGCACTTCCACGGCCAACTGCAGCGACAGCTTCGCCTGCTCCATGGCCATGACCAGATCGTGAGGCGCAATGTTGTCGCCCAGCGCATACGCCGAGAGCATCTCGCTGGCCAGGCCGGTTTGTGCATTCAGTTGGGTGGCACCCGATTTGAGCAAATCGACAAAGTCGCTGCCCTGAGGCCCCATCGGTCCGTCCGCCATGGCAGCGGCCGGTGTAAGGTCGGAGGTCAATGCAATAGGCGCAATGGCGGCGGTCATGTCACTTTCCAATTTCAAAGGCTTTGAGCGTCATTTCACGCAAGCTGTTGTAGGAGCGGATATTGGCTTCATAGGCACGGGTAGCCGATACCAAGGTCGCCATCTCCCTGGCAGCTTCGATGTTGGGATAATGCACCATCCCATCCTGGTCAGCCATGGGATGGCTCGGCTCATGGACCAAGCGGCTGTCGCTACGCGCCTGGGCGTGAACGCGGGGCTGCTGCAACCCCAATCGGCCGGCAAAGCTGGTAGGCGGCGATACGCTGAGCAACGGCGAACGCTCGCCTGGCCCGATTGCCACGTTGGCAATCGCCAGGTTGTAGCTGGCGACTTCCGCCCGCGAACGCTCATAAGCCATGCTCCCGCGAACGATCTCGCTGATGTTGTCCAAGGGCATCCTCAGCGACCTCCCCGGACAGCCAACTGCATCAATGCGAACTGGCGGGATACGCCGTCGGCCAAGGCCTGGTAGCGACCGCTGGCCGCGGACATCTGCGCCACTTCACCGTCGAGCGCCAATGGCGCGCTTGGGGTATAGCTTTGTAAATACGGCGTCAGCTCGCTGTCCTGCAGCGAACGCAACGCCTGGCCGAACAATTCAGGGTCGTTGTGCAAACCGCGCAAGGCCGCCATCGGCTCGTAGCCGTTCAGACGCATGGCCTTGCCCCCTGGAACGTTGGCCATGGCGATGTTGTGCGCCGCGACCTTCGCCCGCAATTGCTCCAGGCTCATGGCGAAGCGCACGGTCTCTATTGCAAGATTCATATCGGTTGACATCAATCTTCCTTATTGAACGATGAGTTCGGCGTGCAGAGCGCCCGCCTGTTTGATGGCTTGCAACACGGTGATGACTTCTCGGGTGCTCAATCGAACCTGATTGAGGGCTTTCACCAGATCGCCCACCGTCGCGCCCTCGGCCAATTTCACCGGGCCGTGTTCTTCTTCATTCACCGTCAGCTCGGTGTCAGGCACCACCACCGTGCCGACGCTCGGCCCAGTGCGGGCCACCCACGAGGGCTGCGATACCTGGAACTTGGTGCTGATCACGACACTCAGCGAACCCTGGGAAATGCTCACCTCGCCCAATCGCACATTGGCCCCCGCCACCACCGTGCCGGTGCGTTCGTTGACCACCACGCGGGCGGCGTAATCCGGCGCCACGGAAACGTTCTGTACCCGCGAAATCAACCGCGGCACGGTCATGCCGGCGGTCACGGGCACTTCCACTTTGGCGGCATGCACGACACGCACACCGGGCACGGCCAACTCGCGACTCAAGGCATCGGCGATACGTTGCGCGGTGGTGTAGTCCGGCTCATTGAGAATCAGCACCAGTTTTTTCGAAACCTCATCGTTTTCCGAAAAGGCCGAACGCTCGACACTGGCGCCCCGTGGGATGCGCCCGACGGTGGGATGGTTCTTCTGTACCGAATTTTGGTTGGCCTCGAAGACGTAGCCACCCACCGACATCGGCCCTTGGGCCAGGGCATAGAGTTTTTCGTCCGGGCCATACAGGGGCGTCATCAACAAAGTGCCCCCCAGCAGGCTGCGGGCATCGCCCAGGGAAGAAACCTCGACGTCCAGCTTGTCCCCCGACTCGCTGAACGAGCGCAGGTTACCGGTGACCATCACCGCCGCCGTGTTGCGGGTATTGAGGTCGCCGTCGGCGACGTTCACGTTGAAGTTCTTCAGGGTGTTGACCAACGATTGGCGCGTGGCCCGATTGCGGTCGGTATCGCCAGTGCCGGCCAAACCCACCACCAGGCCGTAGCCGATGATGGAGTAGTCCCGCACACCTTGAATGCGCGTCAGCTCCTTGATCCGGACATCAGCCAGCGTCGGCTGCAGCCAAAGGGCGAGCAGCAGGCCCGAGAGCACTCGTGCAACCATCTTCATAGGATTCGCAGCCACTTGAGCACCCGGAAAACAATGTTCTGCTTCTGCGCATCGGTCACCACACCGTCACCGACGATGTCGATTTGTGCGTCTGCCAGGCGATAGGAAAGCACCGTGTTGTTGTAGGCGATGTCATCGGGCCGAACGAGACCGGTGATCCGCACCTGCTGTTTTTCATCATTGACCGTCACCCGTTGCTCGCCGCTGACGCGCAACAAACCCTCAGGCAGTTGTTCAATGATCCGTACCGAAACGTTGGTTCGAATCTGTCCGCTGCGGTTGGTCTGTCCCGTGCCGTTGGTATCGCCTCGCAAGCCCAGGCTCGCTTGATGGGTGTTGCTGTCCAAGCCCGTGCGGGCGGAAATATCGGTATTGCTCTCGGCCCCGGTGCCGGCCGCACTTTGCGCCGTGGTCGATTCCACCACCAGCACCGTCAGGGTGTCGCCAAGATGGTAGCCACGGCGGTCCCCCGTCAGGGAGCGATAGCCATCGGGGTTGATCAGGCTCTGCGCGCAAGCCATACCCGGCAGCAACAACATCACCAGCCCTGCCCTGCGAACGTTACTGGTCCACATGAACCTCTCCTTTACCAGCGACCACCGCCAACAGGCTCGATTCGGCGCCGTCCAACATCACCGGTACGCGTTCGCCCAACACACCCGGACGCAGCGCCTTGCCTTCGGTGCGCAGCATCAGGCCCGGGCCATAGACCACCACAGTCACCGGGGCATCGCGGTACACCAACGGCTCGGCCTTGAGGTGACGCTTGAGCACCGGCATGCCGGCATTGACCGATTGGGTCAGCCATTGCCCTGCAAGGTCGCTGGGCAAATCGCCGGGCGCCAGTTGCGTCGCAGCCAGGTCCACTCGCTCCAGGCGCGGTTGAGCATCGGCCACGGCCTGGTCGGCTCGCCCGTTGCGACCGTAGACCCACGCCTGCTTCCAGGCCTGGACCTTGAACCACACCGTCACCACGCTGGGTCGTCCGTGACCGCACACCGTGCCACTCAAAGCCACGGATACCCGGCTCCGAATGCCCTGGTTCAACAGCCGGATTTGCGGATGCGCCATGGCCGGCAGCTCGCCCATGGGCGTGAGCTGCAGCTCAACCTCAGGCGTGGCCAACTGCGCCTGGATACGTTGGGTGGCCATGCTTAAGGCATGACTTGCCGCCGCAGCATCGCAACCGACAGCGGGCGTCGCCTGGGCAAAACCCGCGCTGGCGAGCCAAAGCCCGAGTCCGGCCAACCAATGGTTACTCACGAGGGTCAACGACGCAGGTTATTGATGGTTTCCAGAATCTGATCGCTGGCTTGCAGCAATCGCGCATTCATCTGGTAGGCACGTTGGGCCAGCACCAACCCGCTCATCTCGTCGATCAGGTTGACGTTGGACATCTCGACATAACCTTGCAGCAGCACACCCTGACCGTCTCGACCTGGCTCGGCATAGATCGCTTCGCCACTGGCCTGCGTCGGTCGATAGAGACCGTCGCTGAGTTTGGTCAATGCCTCGGCACTGGCGAACTTGGCCAGTTGTACCTGGCCGACGTTGATGATTTCTCCGGTCTCGGTGATGGTCGCCTGGACCTCCCCGTTCTGCTTGATCACCAGGTTGCGTGCGTCCGGCGGTACGCGCAGATCGGCCGTCAGCGTTTGCCCATCCGGCATCGCCAGTTGACCTTCGCTGTCGAGGTGAAAACGGCCCGCGCGGGTGTACGCCAGCTCGCCTGTCGGCAATGCCACTTCGAAGAATCCATCGCCCTGGATGGCCAGGTCCAGCGCGTTGCCGCTTTCCCGGACCGTGCCTGGGCTGAACACCTGGCTCGGCTGCGAAGCCTGGATGCCTGCGCCAGTCAGCAAGCTCTCGGTCATGCCACCGCCATCGTCGCGTGTGCCGACTTCGCGAACCATGTCGTGAAAGTCCACCTGGCTGCGCTTGTAGCCGATGGTCTGCATGTTCGCGACGTTGTTCGAAATGCTGTCGATCCATGCTTGGTTCGCGGTCAGCCCGGAGCTGGCAATACTTAATGAGTCAATCACAAGCACATCCCTTGATCAGTTCTTGCCAATTTGGTTGATACCGCTGTTGAGCATGCCGTCGTAGGCCGACAGCGCTCGCTGCATGGTTTCGACATGCCGCGACACTTCCATCATCTTCACCATGTCGGTGCCCATGGCGGCATTCGAGCGTTCCAGCAGCCCCTGATGCACCACGAAGCTTTTGGCCGGGGTGATCCCGCTACTGGCCGCATACAGTCCATCGCCGACGGCGAGTAGCTGTTGCGGATTGTCGACGCGCACGATGCTCAGTCGCCCTACCGGTCGATCGTCGACACTGACTTCGCCACTCGCATCAATCTTGAGCACCCCATCCGCCACTTGCAGCGGACCGTCGTCAGCCAATACCGGGTAACCCGCCCTGCTGACCAGATAACCGGCCTTGTCGACCTGGAAACGCCCATCGCGACTGAGCAACACACCGCCCGGTGTCTTGATCGCAAACCAGGCATCTCCCGCCAGCGCCAGGTCCGTGGCCCGCCCGGTGTGTTGCAACGCGCCGCCGTCGGTGCTGATCCAGGTCTGCGCCTGGATGTCATCCAGCCCGCCGGCGACGCCAGGACCGGCCACGTTGGACGCCATGACATTGAAAGTGCGCTCGGCCTTGTAGCCATAGGTGTTGGCATTGGCGACGTTCTGCGACACCGCTTTCAGATTGTCGATATCACGCTGGATGACCCCAGCCAATTGCATGATCAAGTCGCTCATGGGGACTCCAGGCTGGGGAAACCGGGCAGGTCAATCATGCCCGCCGAGGTGACGCGGGCGTGCTGCCCCACTTCATTGACCGAGAGCACCGCCATGTGCGGCACGGCGCGCGACATGAAGGCCCGCAAGACCCGGCGCAACGGTGCCGCGCACAGCAGCACCGGTTGTTTGTTGCCGCTGAGTTGCCGTTCGGCTTCCCGGGCGACGGTGGTGACAAATCGCTCCAGTTCCTGGGCCGGCAACAACGCCGATTGCAGGCCTTCGCGAGGACGCGAGGCCGCCAGCATGTAGCCCTCCAGTTGCGGTGCGATCGTCAACACATTGAGCTCGCCGTTCTTATCGACCAGACGCTCATACAGGGCCGCGCCCAGTCGCTCGCGCACCCGCTCGACGAGGTCCTCGGCGCTCTTGTTGCTACGCCCCGCATCCACCAATACTTCGAGAATGGTCTCAAGGTTGCGGATGGACACCTGCTCGCGCAGCAGCAGTTGCAGCACTCGCTGGATGTCCGAGTAGCTGAGGACTTGAGGCACCAGTTCATCCACCAGGCTGCCCAGGCCCGCGCGTTTTTTCTCGATCAACCGTTCGGTCTCGGCACGGGTCAGGAACTCCGGCGCATAGCGGCGGGCCAGTTCGGACAAATGGGTCAGCAGCACGGTGTCAGGCTCGACCAGGGTGTACCCCGCCGTGCGCGCCTGGGCCCGTTGCGCCACTTCGATCCAGAGCGCCTTGAGCCCGTAGGTAGGTTCCTTGGTGGCACGTCCTTCGAGCAGCAGCGTGGCGCCACCGGGGTTGATCGCCAGTAACTTGTCGAACTCCAACTCGCCTGCGGCAATCACCGCGCCCTGTACACAGACCTGGTAGGTGCCGTTGGCCAGTTTCTTGTCGGCGTGCACATTGAGCGACGGCAAGGCAAAGCCATAATCCTTGGCAAACTGCTTGCGCAGGTTTTCGATGCGCAGGCTCAAGGTGCTGGTGGCTGCCAGCACGTGAGCCGCGAGGTCGGCGCTCAGACGCAGTTCAAACGCATCGGTATTCATCAACGCGTAGACATCGCCGGATTCACTGTCTTGCCCGCTCAGCAAGTCCTGTTGCGAGTCCTCGTCTGCATTAGTCTTGCCCCGCAACTTGCGGTAGGAAAACCACGCCGCCGCGGCAAACGCGCAAAACAGCATCATCAGTGGAATCAAGGGCAGCCCTGGCATCATCGCCAGGAACAGCGTGACCAGCGCCACCACCACCAGGGTCTTAGGATACGCCGACACCTGTCGCCCCAGCTCCGGCCCCAAGCGCGCATCGGTCGCGGCGCGGGTGATGATGATGCCCGCCGCCACGGCGATGATCAGCGACGGAATCTGCGTCACGATGCCATCGCCCACCGTCAGCAACGTGTAGTGATGCAGCGCGTCGCCCCAGCTCTGGCCCTTTTGCAGAATGCCGACCGAGAGGCCGCCGATGATGTTGATCGCGATGATCACAATGCCGGCAATCGCGTCGCCCTTGACGAACTTCGACGCGCCATCCATCGCCCCGTAGAAATTCGATTCACGCTCCAACTGGCTGCGGCGACGCTTGGCTTCGTCCTGGTCGATGATGCCCATGTTCAGGTCCGCGTCGATGCTCATCTGCTTACCCGGCAAAGAGTCCAGGGTAAAACGCGCTGCGACCTCGGCCACGCGCTGGGCACCGCTGGTGACCACCACGTATTGCACCACCACCAGGATCAGGAAAATCACAAAACCGATCACATAATTACCACCCACCACGTGGGTACCCACGGCCGCGATGACCAGCCCCGCATCGCCGTCGGTAAGGATCAGCCGAGTCGCGGAGATATTCAGGGCCAGGCGAAACAACGTGGTCATCAACAACAGCGACGGAAAAGTCGAAAAGCTCAACGGCTTATCGATGTCGAAGGTCACCAGCAATACCATCAACGCGACGGCGAAGTTGGTCAGCAACAGCAAGTCCAACAGCCAGGTGGGGATCGGCGTGAACAACACCAGCAAAATGCCGATGACTGCCACGGCCAGCAACAGGTCACTGCCCTCGGACAGCATGCGCGACAACAGTGGCTTCATGGCGCAAGCACCTTATTGCCCGGCAGTGCGATGACCCAGCGATAAATACGCGCCACCTCAGTCTGGGTCGAATCCGGAATCGCCGAATCGACCCGCGCCAGGGCATGCAGCGCCCGCGCCAAGGGCGGACGGCGCAAAATCGGCACCTGGTGCTTCCTGGCGACATGACAGATGCGCCGGGCGTGCAGGCCGCGCCCCATGGCCAGCACCTTGGGCGCGAGCATGCTGGAAGGCCGGTATTGCAAGGCCACCGCGTAATGGGTCGGGTTAGTGATGATGACGTCGGCATCCTTGACCTGGCCCAGCGCAGCCGCTTTTTTCAGCAGCGCCTGCTGGATGCCTTTGCGCTTGGCGCGCACTTCAGGATCGCCCTCGCGGCGGCGATGTTCATCCTTGGTTTCCCGACGACTCATACGCATCTGCCGCCCGAACTCGCGTCGCGAATACCAGATATCAAACAGCGCCGCCGCGGCCATCACCGCCAACACAGTAAAGCCCAGCTGCATCAACAATTGCTTGCCGGCCTGGGGCAATTCCAGGGGCGAGATCGTCGCCATGCCCAACAATTGCGGCAGCACGCTTTGGAACAGGTAATACAAGACCAACGAGAACAACGCGCCCTTGACCAGCACCTTGATCAACTCGACGAACATGCGTCGCGAAAAGAGTTTCTTGAGGCCCTGGATCGGATGGAGCCGCTTGAGGTCGGGCTTCAACGCCGTCATTGAAAACACCGGGCCGCTGAACAACAGGTTCGTCAGGATCGCCATCAGCACCAACGCACCAATCAACGGCAACAACCCGTACACCACCTGCCGCAAGCTATAGCCGCCCTGCTCGCCCAGGTAACCAAAGCCTTGCCCCAATTGCCCGGCGTTACCCAGCCACCAGTGGGTGTGGGCGGCAATGACACTCGCCAAGGGATAGGCAATGGCCGAAAAAACCATCAGGAACGTCAACAGCATGACGAAGGACAACAGGTCAGGGCTGCGGGGCACTTGCCCTTTCTTGCGAGCTTCTTCGAGTTTGTAGGGCGTGGCCTCTTCGCTCTTGTCCTGCTGATCGCTCATTGAACACCCGCAGGCGACAGGGCGAACCGCAAGGCGTTTTCAATCAGCAGCGGCAAACGCTGGACGATCATCGGCAAGGTCAGGATAAAAATGAACATGCCCACGCCCAACTTGAGGGGCAAGGACAGGAAATAGACATTGGCCTGGGGCATTGAACGGGACAAAAACGCAAACGCCACATCGATCAGCCACAACCCAAGGATCACCGGCACGACAATCATGAACGCGAGCAAAAACTGTTGCGTCATGACCGTTGCCAAAGGCACGGAAAACGTGGTCAGCGACACACTGCCGGGCGGAACCGCCACCAGCAACAGAGCGAACACCCTGAGCAAATCGTGATGCAAATTGAGCACCACAAACAGCGCACCCAACGACCAGCCCAACAGGTCGGCCGTCAGGCCCGTCATGTTCGAAGTACCCGGATCAAATACCCCGGCCGCATTCAAGCCGATTTGCGTGTCGATCAACTTGCCGGCCATATCGACACCGGCATGAGCGGCATGAAAACCGAACGCCATCAGCACACCCAACAGCAACTCGCCCAACACCACCGGCAGCGTGAAAACCGGCGCATGAGTGAGCGTCATGCTGCCGACCAACACGGCGGACAACGCCAGTGCCAGGATCAACCGGACGGTCAATGGAATGCGCGAAAAAAACAGGATCGGCGAAACCACCACGAGCGGAATCAACCTGACCGACACGAGAAGCGCATTGAGGAAGAAGGACGTCAGCACACACTCACACCAAAAAACGCGGCTAGAAGCTAGCGGCCTGAGTTAATGCACTGAGTGCGAATTGTTTGAGGACCGTCAACATCCAGCCACCAAAAACCAGCAACATGACGACGGTCACGATCAGCTTGGGGATGAAGGTCAGGGTCATTTCCTGTATCTGGGTCGCGACTTGCAGGATGCTGACCAGAAGGCCGACGATCAGGATGGCCAGAAGTAGCGGAGCAGCCACCATCGCGGAGGTCAGAAGCGCTTCTTTGAGCGCGTAGAGCATGAAGTCCTGCGTCATCCATAACCCCAACTGAACTAGATCCAAGGCGTGCGCTGGGGCATGCCATAGCCTGAATGGCAGTTCGCCATTATTTTGCCATAGTAGCGATATAGTATCAGTGAATGCAACAGGATGTTGCGTGGTGGGGACGAATGGTGGTGGGAGCGACCAAGCGAATGGGTGGCGGCTGTGCGCAGGTTGGTAAACCGGGGAATCAAGGAAACCGGCACGTCAGAAGATGTCCCACGCACAGCTGCCATAAAACAAAATCGCAGACCTGAAAGCCTGCAATCCCGTCTGTGCACTGTTACGCCTTATTCCACCGGGTTACCAAGCCCGGTCGCTAAATGTGTAGCGACATCCAGAGCGTAACGCGACAGAAACCCTCCGGCGAGAGGCTTGGGGCCAGAATAGTTCTTTTGGTGGGATTGTCAGAAGTTTCCTACGTGGGGACCTAATGTTCGGATGAGGCAAGACTCGGGGAAAACGGCGGGGCCCTCAGGGCCTGTCAGGCGTTTTCTCCAATTGAGCTTTGAATGAGCGCTGGGAAACTACTTGCGCTCGACGCAGCACTCGGGAGGGATCCCTCAGAGTCTGTCCCCGCCCCCCCGTTTTCCCCCGGAGGACGGGATGCCTCAAAAGCCCCCTCAGATTCTGCCCCGTTTTTCCGCTAGAGAACACACCCATTATTTATCCAATCATTTAACAGAATATTTATCAGCTCAAAGTCATCCGGATCCATACTACCTTGATCAACTAAATAAACACCCTTATTCACGAGTGACAACAGTATAGAACGACCACCACTATCATCACCCACCGCAAGATAGCCGGGAGCATACTTTTTCACTTCAAAAGTCTCGTTTCTTTCAACAAGCTCATCCGAGGAATACATGACCACACCGCTTTCTAGGGAAAAGCCGTTTGCCAAATTAAGCATTTGCACATAAACATCTGGCAGCTGCATACCAAGCTCTCTTTGCAGCTCTGCTAGCTGAGCGTTAGAAATGGCATTATTAGCCACAACAAGCCCCTCAATGCTTTGGATATTCATTTAAACGCCCCTAAGTTATCAAAATATTTATAACTATCAATGACTGACTTCCTAGCAACTCCTTCCGGCACGCCGGCTTCAATCATTTGTTTGTATCCAATCTGAAACTCTTGGTTTATCCCATTACTCCAAGGGCCCACACCACTGTTTTTCATTTCGAGCCGAAGCGCCCTCTGCGCCGCAGAAATCTTGGCATGCGGGCTCCCAGATGCTGATTCTAATAAAACTGCCGGCGCTGCATTTCTATCATATCCGGGAACATTTTCTTGAGCCCATCGATCCTGAACAGGATGGTGCGACTGCACATATCCATCCTCTCTATTATGCATATAGCCTGGAGCTCTATTAACTTGCGGGCTCAGCAGGCCGTGGTTATCCACATCACTAGTTACATAGCCACCAGGCCTAGAAGGACCAACGTTCGTGACACTCTTACCACCCATCTGCATCGCATAATGTTTGGCTCCAGTCACCGCAGACCTAACCTCACCGGCAACAACCTCTACACCAAACACAGTGCCATTGGCAAGAATGCCAGCATTATCGGTGCTAATACCTTTGGATTGATAGTAGTCGCCAATTTTCTCTATCGCGTAATCACGAGCCTGCTCGATCGCCGTCCCAAGGATCGCCTCGGTCGCGATGCTGCTCATGGCCTTCATCGCCCCCATCCACGCGTAGCTGACCGCTTGAGCTGCATAGCCAACCAGTAGCGTTGCATCCGGGTGCGCATTGGCGAAGCTGGCAACACCGGACAGGCCCTCATGGATCATGGGCGTGATGTCGTTTACCCGCTCTACGAAGGTGCTATTACCGCTTAGGGAAACAACACCTTCGACGTTATCAACAGAATACGTAAACGACTCCTCCGTCCGCGGTACTCCCACCCATACGCCATCGCCGTCATATCTCAGGTACGACCCATTCTCGCCAGGTTTGGTTGGGTGAAGCAGCGTCTCCCTTAGCCCGGAATGGTTGTACATTTTCCCGACATCATCCACAGACGCCCCGTTGTCCAACGACTGGCGAATAGCTGCACCCAGCACCTCGTCATCTGGCGACACTCCAGCCAGTTTTTGAGCGCGTCGCAGGGTCTCTGCCGACTGTTGACGAATTTGATCTACGAGGAAATTACCTAGCGTATTACCAAAAGCATCCGCCGCGATCTGACCGTGATCAGGTCGTGAGCCGCCTAACCACTTATCGCTTATCGCCGCCGAGGCGTATGCGCCGACTTGGCCGCTCACGATCTGACCGGACAGTTGGTTGCCAAAGCGCCCATTCAAACCGCCGCTGACGTTGGCAGCCACCACTGAGGATGCCAGGCGATTCCAACTGAAGGAGGTATCAAGGCCAGCGATGCGATTGGCCACTTGGCTGGCGGCATAGTTAAAAACGCCTTGAGCCGAATAGGTTTTGGCGGCACTGGCCGCGATTTGGGCCCAGGAGCCTGGCTGAGCGCCTTGTGCCAATGTACCGATGCCGGAGGTGATTCCGTAAGTGAGGCCCCCGGTAATCCCGCTGGCGGCTACTTGCCCCCAGGAGAATTTATCCACTGCGCCCATGCCCATGCCAACCAATTGGGAAGCCGCGCTACCCACGGCGGCCCCGACGATTGCACCGCCAAGACTAATAGTGGCGGCCGTTCCTGCCGCGGCGGCGGACAGTGCCGCAGTACCCGCGGCGGCCGCACCGCCAAAGGTTGTGGCTGCTCCGCTGATCACCGCTGTGGCGGCGCCCGCGGTGAACACCGTTGCTACCACAGCCACCACCACCATGACGACGCTGGCTAGCCCTTTACTCTTCTTTTTCTTCGGCTTTGGCGGTTGGTAGATCGGCACCGGCGTAAGATCGCCAGTCACTTCGCTTTGATCATAGGCCTTGAAGGTGTCGGCGTTGTTGGTATTACTGCCGGCAACGTTGGGGATTATCAAGCTTGTGCCGCGATCCAAAGCATCACCGACGCTTAATCCATTGGCGTCGGCGATGAGGTACCACATGCTCGAGTCGCCCCAAGTTTTCTGGGCGATGCCCTGCAGAGTGTCGCCCTCAACGATGACGTAACTACCAGGCGTGCGCGGTATTTCATCGGGCGAGACAGATGCGATGGTGTCGTAAATCTCCGGTGCACTGTTATTGCCGACACTCGCCAGCACATTACCATCATGAAGAACATAACGTTGGGACGTGTAATCGTAACCGTCCGTGCGCGTGGACAATTGACCATTTCGGTCCGCAGTAAAATGTCGAAGAAAAGTCGCTTTCCCACTCGCATACGCCGTAAGCAGTTCGCCGCGAACGCTGTAGGTCATGGTCGTCAGGCCATTGGTTCCTCTATTAACAGTTGCCTGAACCTTACTTTCCTTCCATGTCTCAAACCCTGTAAGAGTCGTGAAATTCTCCCCCCACATGGTCCGACTACCGTTCTTGTCGTATACGCTATAGCGATAGTGAACAGAACGTCCCGCAGTGTTATATCCCACAAGGGAATCACGCTCCACGCCATCAGCACCGATCTTTCGTGTCTCGTTGAAGAACGTGTATTGAGAGGCCATCCAGCTGCTACCGTTCCAGCGAGTTACCAACTGATTATTGAGCTGCCCATCGCCACGATAGGTGTAGGTGGTACGGGTGCGCTCACTGCCGTTGACATCCTCTTGGAAGATGCGGTTATTGCGCCCGTCATATTGGGCACTGAAGATCTGACTGGCCTCGCCGAGCAGCGCCCCATAGGAGGTATCGGGGTTAGTCGACAGATTACGAATCGAAGCGCGCTTGGTGGTGGTGAGCAGCGAACCAAGGTCATTATAGGTGTAGTTATTCAGCACATATTCATGACTGGGATAACCCAAGAAATCGATGGTCTTTACATACTCTTCGGCAGATGTCCGTTTACCCGTTGCATCGTAGGTGTAGACCTTACCCTTGGCTTTACCGCCAACGACACCGGCGGCTACTTGCCCGCCGCTGTTTCGGAAGCCGTCCTCGACCAGCACCCGCCCTTCCAGATCATATTTAAACCAATTGTCAATCACCGTGCGTACGCCGGTTTGATTGGTGGTATCCAACACGACACGGCGCCGATTGCCCAACTCGTCATAGCTATAATCAATACGGGCGATTACAGGGCTCGCAAGGTCATTACCGGCAGGCGCTCTTACCCCTGCCAGCCTTCCCAATGCATTATATTTGTAGAGCGTTTCATAGTGGGTATTTAAGCTACTCGATATCACCGTGAAGCTGGAGGAGTTGAATTCACGTACTTTATTCCCCGCCAGATCATATTCCGATCCAGTAGCCGCCCAGTTATCTGTGGGGCCCTCGGTCACCAACTTGGTCAGGCCGTTAGCAAAGTACTGGTAGATTTTGTCAGGGCCTCCGGCGATCTGCTCTTTTACCACCTCACCAAAAGCATTGTAGGTATAGGTATAGGTATGTCCGCCCCAATCCTTATGCCCGACCAGACGAGAAACATCCCCAGACGAGTATGTCCAGGTCTTGGTGCTTCCCATCTCGTCTTGTTCAAGGGTCTTACGGTTGAGGGCATCGTACTCATAGCTGAACATCACCCCTGACTCGTTATTGCTATGGGTGATATTACTGCGCTCGTTATAAACCGTGTATCGGGTATTCCCCGCCACACCGGACAAATAGGACGCGCCTTGGCGCGCGTCCTCCACGTTGTTCAGGGTTTCCGCTATCTCCGTTGTACCGCTGATTTCCGCATACAAACGCCCAGCCTGGTCGTATTTATTGGTCAGCAAAGTGACCTTGGCGCCGTTTCGAATGATGCCATGGTTGATTTGCCGATCCATGGCATCGTAACCATCAACCAACACAGTGCCCAAGGCATCCTGAGTGGCGACGCGGTTGCCATGAATGTCGTAGCTGTATCGCCGGGAGTTGCCGAGAGCATCCACATCGCGGGTCAGTTGACCAGCCTGGTTGTAGACATGCTGGCGGGTACGCAGCAGGGTGTCGGTGGCCACGCCGGTGTAAGGCCCGACCAGATCGGCTTCCTGGATCAGTTGGCCGAGGATGTCATAGCGTTTTTCGTGGATCAGGCTGGCGCGGTAGCCGGTGCCGTTCTCGCGCAGGATGTCAGTGACCGGCAGGGTTTCAGTGAGCACCTGATTCGCGTGGTTATAGGTGTAGCTGGTGACGTAGCCCCGGGCATCGGTACGACTGAGCACGTTGCCCCAGCGATCGACGGCCTGCCGGATGATCGGCGTGCTCAGGGTCAAGGTGGCGTTGTTCAGGGTATCGGCATTGAGGTTGGCCTCGAACGCCGGCAGGTGTTGCTCGAACGTGCGGCCAAGCAAGTCGTTGCGCATGTAGTTGATGCGGTCGTCGGTGGTGATGCTCCAGTCCCCCAGCACCGTGCTTTTGCTGACTTTTTCGGACAGGTCATACTTGAATGCGGTGACATTGGTCGCGTTGCCGTAGGATTCAAGCCGACCGACCTGGTCATAATTGAAAACTTCTACAGTGCCGCCATTGATCTGCTTGCGGGCGACTTCACCGAAGCGGTTATAGAGTGCGCTTTCGCGCGCGGACACCTTGGTGTCCAAGCCCACGGTGTACCAGTCCGTTATAGCGGTCTGCTGGCCGAGGGCATCGTACTCGAAGGTACGGCGGATGGTGTGATTCATTGCCATCGGCACGCCAAACACCGTAATCCAGGCGCTCATCGTGACATTGATTTGCCGGGCTTCTTCAATGCGTCGGCCCGCCACATCAACCTTGTAGTTCTGCACAGAACCCGCCGCATCGATCTCCAGGATCTCATGCCCGGCGGCGTCGTAACGGGTCCGGGTGATTTGGCCCAGGCCGGCCTGTACGTTGCCAGCACTGTCGGTGCCGGCCGCGCGGACCTCGCGGATCTGCTGCCCGAAGGCGTTGAGCAGGAGCGTGGTGGTCGGCGACGCGATGACGTCGGCATCGGCAAAAGGGTCGACCACACCGTTCTTGGTGGTGGCCCGTGCGGGCTCGGTGACCTTGATCACCTGGCCGAGGGCGTTGTAGTCCGTGCTGACGACGTTGCCTTGGGCGTCAGTAACCGTCTTGACGTTGCCCACGTTATCGTAGGTGCTACGGCTGAGCGACAGATCGGCGGTCACCAACGTGGCGCTGACCGCTCCCGTGGTGGCGTTGATGCTCTGCTGCCAGAAACGCGCGCCTTCCACGGTGGTCTGGCTGAGACGCCCCATGGCGTCGTAGCTGAAGCGAACGCGGCGGTCGTTAACGCTGACCGTCGGGGCCGCCGACAACGCATTCTCATTCCAACTGGCGAGCTTGGTCGCGTAGTCGGTCTGTCGGGTCAATTGACCGAGGGCGTCGTACTCCATGCGGGTGTAGTAGCCAAGGGCATCCACACTGCCGATGCGCTGGCCGCCCATGTCGTAGTAGTACACGGAGCTGGCGCCGGTCTGCACCGTGGCGCCGCTGGCGTTGCGTGCTACCTGGGTCTCGCGTATCAGTTGCCCGAAGGCGTCATAGCTGTAGAGCGTGGTAGGCGCCAGGTTGGTCAGGGTTGAGGTCGCAACGTTACCGGTGAAGGTGAACAGGCTGACGATATTCTTCTGCACTGCGGTCTTGCGCCCGAGGGCGTCGTAGCGGGTGATCAGCGTACGGTCCTGGGTGGCGTCGGGGACCAGGGTGGTGGCGGTGACATCGGTCGCGAGGTAATAACCTCTGGCCGGCACAACTTGGGTCAACGCATTGGCGTAGCGGACGGTGCGAGTGGTCTGGCCCAGGCCGTCGTAGGCATAGGCGGTTACACCCTTGAGCCCATCGATGTCATAACTGACCCGCCCCAGCACATCGTAGACCTTGTAGCTGTCGACGAAATCAGTGGCGGCCACCCCGCTGTTGTTGACCCGCACGCGGTTGCGCACCGCGTTGCCGAGGCTGTCGTAGGTGACTTCGGTGCTGATCTGGAAAGTGTTGGCGGTGCCGTCCGAGGTCTGTTGGTAGCGGCCGCTGAGCTTGTTGTACCAGCCCGGGCTGGTGATGCGGATCTGCCGGCCAATGGCGTCGTAGGCGTAGGTGGTGGTGCGCGCCTCAGTCAGTTCGTCCAGTGCCGGATCGGCGGTGACGCTGGCCCGCAGACGGCCCTCGGTACGGCTGGTGACATTGCCCAGGGCATCGTAGGTATTGCTGGTGACCAGGTAACGACTCACCGCCGATACCACGCCGGCCTCGGTGATGCTCGCCACCGCGACCGCTGGCGTGATCTCTTCCACCAAGCGGTTGAGCGCGTCGTAGTTATAGGTCCAGACGTGGCCGTTTTTGTTGGTCAGGGTCTTGCGATTGCCTACCGCATCGTAGGTGTAGGATTCGACCTTGCCGGCGGCGTCGGTCACGGTGTTTTGTTGACCGGCGGCGTCGTAGGTGTAGGTGGTGGTGCGGTCGCTGGCGCTTTCAGGACGCAGCAGCGTTTGCAGACGTTCAACGCCGAGGGTATCACTGGCGGAATTCGCACCAGTAAGACCGACCGAGGACCAATTGGCCAGACCGGCGCCCGCGTTGGCATTGACGTTAAGGACTTGACCGGTCGCGGTATCAATCAACTCCAGCGAATCGACTTCAACCAGGCGACTGGGATCGCCGCTGCTGTCAGCGTCGTAGTTGTACAGCAACAGGGGCACCGCGCTGACACTGCCCTCGAAGAACTTGTTCGGACTGGCGCTCGCATTGATCGGGTTCGTGCCACTGATGGTGCCTTCAAAGGTCCGCCAACCCATCTCCGGCGTCAGCTTCACCCCACTCACTGCGCTATAGGCATAGGTACCACCGTAGGAATTGGCAAGCGCGTTCCCGGCACTGTCATAACTCACTACGCCGGCGTAGATGCTGCCCTCCCCGGTCACCTGGCGCAGCCTGACACGCACGGTGTAGGTCTTGGCCGGATTGATGGCGATTTTTTCCAACGCGGTCAGCCCGCGAGAGTTGCCGGCCAGGGAAAGCGTCCGGCCGTCATTGCTGCCGTCCGTTGGAAGCTGAACCCGCGTGGCATACTGAACTGTCTTGGTAAGCCGGCCGTTGGCGTCGTATACGCTTTCGGTAACAGCACCCTGGGCGTCGATCACGTAGCGCTGACGACCCACCGCGTCATAGACAAACTGAGTGCGGCGGTCAGCGCTGTCAGGACGTAGCAGCGTTTGCAGACGTTCAACGCTGAGAATCTCACCGGCGGAATTCGCACCAGTGAGACCGACCGAGGACCAGTTGGCCAAACCGCCGCCCGCGTTGGCATTGACGTTAAGGACTTGACCGGTCGCGGTATCAATCAACTCCAGCGAATCGACTTCAACCAAGCGGCTAGGATCGCCGCTGCTGTCAGCGTCGTAGTTGTACAGCAGCAGAGGCACCGCGCTGACACTGCCCTCGAAAAACTTGTTCGGACTGGCGCTCGCATTGATCGGGTTCGTGCCACTGATGGTGCCTTCGAAGGTCCGCCAACCCATCTCCGGCGTCAGCTTCACCCCACTCACTGCGCTATAGGCATAGGTACCACCGTAGGAATTGGCAAGCGCTTTCCCGGCACTGTCATAACTCACTACGCCGGCGTAGATGCTGCCCTCCCCGGTCACCTGGCGCAGCCTGACACGCACGGTGTAGGTCTTGGCCGGATTGATGGCGATTTTTTCCAACGCGGTCAGCCCGCGAGAGTTGCCGGCCAGGGAAAGCGTCCGGCCGTCATTGCTGCCGTCCGTTGGAAGCTGAACCCGCGTGGCATACTGAACTGTCTTGGTAAGCCGGCCGTTGGCGTCGTATACGCTTTCGGTAACAGCACCCTGGGCGTCGATCACGTAGCGCTGACGACCCACCGCGTCATAGACAAACTGAGTGCGGCGGTCAGCGCTGTCAGGACGTAGCAGCGTTTGCAGACGTTCAACGCTGAGAATCTCACCGGCGGAATTCGCACCAGTGAGACCGACCGAGGACCAGTTGGCCAAACCGCCGCCCGCGTTGGCATTGACGTTAAGGACTTGACCGGTCGCGGTATCAATCAACTCCAGCGAATCGACTTCAACCAAGCGGCTAGGATCGCCGCTGCTGTCAGCGTCGTAGTTGTACAGCAGCAGAGGCACCGCGCTGACACTGCCCTCGAAAAACTTGTTCGGACTGGCGCTCGCATTGATCGGGTTCGTGCCACTGATGGTGCCTTCGAAGGTCCGCCAACCCATCTCCGGCGTCAGCTTCACCCCACTCACTGCGCTATAGGCATAGGTACCACCGTAGGAATTGGCAAGCGCGTTCCCGGCACTGTCATAACTCACTACGCCGGCGTAGATGCTGCCCTCCCCGGTCACCTGGCGCAGCCTGACACGCACGGTGTAGGTCTTGGCCGGATTGATGGCGATTTTTTCCAACGCGGTCAGCCCGCGAGAGTTGCCGGCCAGGGAAAGCGTCCGGCCGTCATTGCTGCCGTCCGTTGGAAGCTGAACCCGCGTGGCATACTGAACTGTCTTGGTAAGCCGGCCGTTGGCGTCGTATACGCTTTCGGTAACAGCACCCTGGGCGTCGATCACGTAGCGCTGACGACCCACCGCGTCATAGACAAACTGAGTGCGGCGGTCAGCGCTGTCAGGACGTAGCAGCGTTTGCAGACGTTCAACGCTGAGAATCTCACCGGCGGAATTCGCACCAGTGAGACCGACCGAGGACCAGTTGGCCAAACCGCCGCCCGCGTTGGCATTGACGTTAAGGACTTGACCGGTCGCGGTATCAATCAACTCCAGCGAATCGACTTCAACCAGGCGACTGGGATCGCCGCTGCTGTCAGCGTCGTAGTTGTACAGCAACAGGGGCACCGCGCTGACACTGCCCTCGAAGAACTTGTTCGGACTGGCGCTCGCATTGATCGGGTTCGTGCCACTGATGGTGCCTTCAAAGGTCCGCCAACCCATCTCCGGCGTCAGCTTCACCCCACTCACTGCGCTATAGGCATAGGTACCACCGTAGGAATTGGCAAGCGCGTTCCCGGCACTGTCATAACTCACTACGCCGGCGTAGATGCTGCCCTCCCCGGTCACCTGGCGCAGCCTGACACGCACAGTGTAGGTCTTGGCCGGATCAATGGCGATTTTGCCCAGCGCGGTCAACCCGCGAGAATTTCCGGTCAGGGACAGCGTTCGACCGTCGCTGCTGCCCACCGTCGACACCTGGATCGGTTTGGCATGACGCACCGTCTCGACCACCCGCCCATTGGCGTCGTATTTGTTCTCGCTGACATACCCGAGGGCATCGATGGTTGCACTTACCCGGCCGGCATTGTCATAGGTGTACCAAGTGCTGTTCCCCGCCGCATCGATCTTGCGCGTGACCTGATCGTTGTCGTTGTAGCTATAGCGGGTGGTTAGGTTCAGCCCGGTCGGATCCTGGCGCTCACTGATGCGCCGGCCCAATTTGTCGAAGGTGTACAGGGTGACCTGCTGGCTGGGGCTGGCCACCGTGCCGCGCATGACCTGCACTTGTTGGCCTACACCGTCATAGCTGTAGCTGGTGGTGAGCTTCAGGCCGTTGGGATCCTGAGTCACCCTTAGCAACTGACCTTTGCGGTCGTAAGCGTAATCGGTGATACGTTGCTCGGTTTTCCCTTCCGCGTCGACGACCCGCACCTGGCGACCCTGGCCATCAAAGCTATAGCGGGTCACAGTGTTGTTGGCATCGGTACGCGTCAGCACGCGGTTGGCGGCGTCGTAGCCGTAGCGGCTGATCCGGCCTAGGGCGTCGGTCACGGTGAGCAGCCGCCCGGCCTCGTCATACCCATTGGTGGTGGAGCGATTCAGGGCGTCCTGGGTGGTGACGAGCTGACCTTCCTTATTGTAGCTATAGCGGGTCACCGCCCCGGTGCCATTAGTGATCGTCAGGGTCTGGCCATGACGGTTCTTGAGGGTCACTACGCTCACGCCGTCAGGCGTGGTCACGGTCAGGCTGCGTGCGCTGTCGTTGTAGGCGTAGGTGGTGACCTTGCCCAGTGCATCCGTTTGCTTGAGTACTCGACCGAAGGCGTCGTATTCGCTGGTTTGCCCCTGGTTGAGTGCGTTCCTGGAAGTAATGACCCGGCCATTGCTGGCATACGTCGTGGTGCTGGTCAGCCCCCGGCCATCAACCTGACTGATCACCCGCCCGAACGCGTCGTAAACGGTGGCAGTGCTGCGTGCTATTCCACCGGCATCGTCGACACGACTGAGTTCTTCCCCGCGTTTGTTGTAGGTAATGTTGCTGACGACCGTGTTCCCCGTAGCGATTGTGCGGGTGACGGATGTTTGATTGCCGAAGGCGTTATAACCGTAACCGGTCACGTACCCCATGGCATCAGTCGACGACGTCAGCAGGCCACGGTTGTCATAGCCATACACTCGCCGATTGTCATTGGCCGCGTTGCGGATCGCTTGTACCAGGGTCTTCAGTTGCGCATTCAACACACCGCCCGACAGGGCGGCCGTATCCGCCGCCGCCAACCGGCCCGAGAAATCAGTCCGCTCGCGCACATCGCCAAAGGCGCTATAAACCGTTTCGCTGACCTCGCCCATTGCGTTGACGACGTGAGTCAGGCGCCCTGCCGCGTCGTAGTAAGACAGCGTTCGATTGCCCACGGCATCCGTTGCACTGGCCACCCGCCCTGCTGCGTCATAACGATAGATCAAGCCGTACTGCGCATAGATCGCAGCCACTTCGGTGGCGCTCATGCCGGCCGTTATGCGGGCTGACGCTTCACCGAGCAGCTTGCCAATGGTTTGTCCAAAGGCGTCATAACGGGTGCGGGTGCTGCGTTCGTCGGTGGTGCCCTGGGCTTGGGTTTCTCGCACCAGGCGACCGGCCGAATCGTATTCATACGCAGTGGTCGTGCCATTGGTGGCGACACGCAGGGCCACACGCCCTTTATCGTCAAACGTCGTGGTCGCGGTTTGTGCCGCCCCCGCCACCACGCCGCTCTTGATCGTTGCAAAGGTCGTCGCAGCGGAAATCGCGGCAGTATAGGCCGTGGCATAACGAATGGTTTTCTGGGTATTGCCCGCTTCGTCGTAGACCGTTTCAGTGACGAACTGCTTTTCATCGACAATGCCGATCTGCCGACCGGCCGTGTCGTAGAAATACCAACTCGTCAGATCCCCCGCGGAAGGTGGACGCAAACTGACGAGGGTGCCGCTGGCCCGATTGGCGAACACTGTCGCGTTCGCATAACGAATGCTCTGGGTCAGCCGACCTGCGGCGTCATGACGGTCTTCACGCAGATAGCCTTCAGCATCCAATTGGCCGATCTGATGCCCGCTGGCGTCATAGAAAAACCGCGTTGTGCGATCACCGGTCTGCTGCTGGATCAGCCGGCCTTTGCCGTCATAAGTGAAAGTGGTCAGCGTACCGCCGGCATCGGTGCTGGCGCTCAGTCGACCGGCATTGTCGTAACTCAAAACAGTCACGCGATCAGCGGCGATGCTCAGCGGACGAACTTCAGCGACGAGCGTTTTGAGCACCCCGCTACCGTCATACCAGGCCGAAGTATCAACCAGGGTCGCATAGCGTTTTTCCTGCAGGCGCTGTCCGGCGGCGTTGTAGCTGTACTCGGTCACCGCGCCTAGACCATCCACCAGGGCACTGACCCGCCCGGCCTCGTCGTAGAACGTATAGCTGCGAACGCCTGTTGCGTCCTGGACCATGACCTGCCTGCCGGCATCATCATAGACATACGAAGTGGAACGCGATGCCAGGCCGGCAGCGGTCTGTGTCAGGCTGACCAGTTGGCCTTTACTGTTGTAAGTCTGCGTAACGGTCAAACCGACAGTGTTCGTGACCGCCACGGTACGGGTGGTACCGTTGTAGGCGTTCGTTCGGGTGCCAGCCGCGTCGGTCTGACTGATGACGCGCCCCAAGCCGTCGTAGATGATCGAACTGAGGGTGGTTTTCTGGCTGCGATCGGCCCCTCGCACAACCAGCGTCTGCAACAGTTGTCCGTGCTGGCTGTAGATATATTCGGTGACGCTGGTGCTGGCCTCCTGCGTACCCAAACCCGTAGCATCGACCGCACCGTAAGTGACCCGACGGCTTAGGTTACCCCGATAATCGTAAGTCAGTTCGGTCAGGGTTGAACGGGTCTGGTTTTGCGCGCTGGCCCAGATGGTCAGTTGCGACTCCGTCAGGGCGGCCTGTGGTGTGAGACCGGTCAGCGGGAACAACGCACCGCCGTAGCTGATCTCCTGAATTTTCAGCCCTTGGGCGTTGTAGCGATACTCCGTGACCTGGCCACGCCCATCGACCATGAAGCGCACCCGATTATTACTGTCGTAGGCCAATCGGGTGACCTGGGCGGTGCTGGCCGGCGGCTCTGTCCACAGCCCGGTGGCGGTGTTCAGGGTCGCTGTCGCGGTGTAGCGGATCTCATTCAACAACTGGTTGTCAGCGCTGTAAGTACGCGCAACCGTGGCCCCCGTCGCATCGCGCTCCACCAGCACGTTACCGTTCGCATCGTACTGGTAGGTGACGGCGTTGCCGCGCCCATCCGTGACCGTGGTGACATTGCCATCCACATCATAGGCATACCGCGTGGACAGGCGCTGCCCATTCACCGCCGGGGTCTGCACTTCGGTCAAGCGGTCATTGGCATCGTAGAAATAGCTCCACTGCTGGCCTGAGCCATTGAGCACATCCGTACGGTTACTGGCTATGTCGTAGTTGAAGGTGGTAGTCCCAGAACCGTCGGAAACCGTCTTGACCCGGTATTCGCCGTCCAGCAACTGATAATTGAAGCTGACCGAGGTGCCGTCACTTTGCACGACACTGGCGATACGGAAGCTGGCCCCGTCGTAGGTGTAATCGGTACGGTAGACCTTGCCATCGGCAATGCTGTTGTCTTCCGGCGTCAGATCGGTGCTGACATTGATCAGTCGGCCCTGAGCGTCGTAGCCGTAATACACCTGCTGAGTCAGCGCACCGCCCGCTGCACTGCGGGTGTCGACGCGCTCCAACTTGCCAGCCGCGTCGTAGCTCAGCACCAGTTCCTGGCCGGAGCTGTCCTTGACCGAATTCAGACGCCCGTTGGCGTCGTAGCCGTAGCCGATTTGCGTGTCATTGGCGTCGGTGACCGACAGCAGCCGGCCATTGCCGTCGTAACGCTCGACGGTCCGTCGAGAGCCGTCCGTCCAGACCATCTGGCCGGCACCGGCATCCCAGGTAATGGTGTCATGGGCACCATCGCCCTCGGTCGATTGATAGCCACTGCCGTTCCATTGATAGACCGTTTGGTGGCCGTCGCCCGTGGTACGGGTGACCTGGCTGCCGGCACTGTTGACGGTGCCGGTCAACAATAGGCTGCGTTCGCCGTCCCAGCGCCAGCCATCGGCATCGCCATCGTTCAAGCCGCCCTGGGCGTTGTAGGTGCGGGTGTGCAGCAGATCCTGGCCCAGGCCGGACAGTTGCTCGTCGGTAAAGCGCAGCACCAGGTTGCCGTTGCTGACGTTGACCAGTGCCTGCCCGCCGGCCTGCCCCAGGTTGCCTTGGCCGCCGACACCGCTGCCTCCGAGCGAATTCACGGAAGCGTTGAACAGCCCTAATCCATTACCGGCGACGATGGCGACCATGTTTTTCTAACTCCCCCGACGAAGCTCAACCGACCTGCGGCTCAAAAAAACGGCTGCTCGTCCGACCACCAAGCAGCGCTACTGTCAGTGCTTATGCTTGGTTTTTGAAAAAAGTTTAGGGAAAAGGAAAAATATTTTATGAGGCGCGAAATCAGCGGTTTAACGCATGACAGACCAGACTTATCAAGGCAATAATCGCCCGAAAGAGCCGCCTCCCTCTTCTTCCGACCGCCGAAAAGAATCCTTCCATGACCACCGATAAAACGTCCGCTGAACAGAATCGCTTGGCACGCCTGGTCACTTTCCTGGGGCATGATCCAACCAACCTGACGCTGTTGGCCGACGCGTTGAGATTGGCCATCGATCTTGGCGACGTCGTTCATGGCCAACAATTGATCGACCACATGAAGGCCCACGTGATCGAAGAGCCCAACGTCTGTGCACTGGCGGCCCATGTGTGCTTGCAGGCCGGCCAGTATGCCGCGGCGGGCGTTTATGGTGATAAGGCCATCGCCGGCGGAGTCGAGCACCCGGCCGTTATCCTCAACACCGCACTGGGCCATTTCTACAGCGGTGATTATGCGGCCACCGATGCATTGCTCTCGCGCTTGAGCCATGAATCGCAAAGCCCTGCGCCGTTACTGATGATTCATGCACGCGCGCTGCATCAACTGGAAGAAACCGAACAGGCCGAGGTACTGGTTGCGCGCGCATTGCTGCTGGAACCGGAAAACACCGACATTCGTGGCCTGCTCGCCCTGCTCCAGTACGAGAACGACAACTACTCCCCAGCGTTGATCACTGCCCACGAAACACTCGCGGAGAACCCCGACCAGCTGGACGCGTTGATCGCCTGCGCCTCGGTCCACTTTCATCAACACAACATCAGCGCATCGCGCAACGCCTGGCTTCATACCGTCGCCGCGCATCCAGAATGCGGCCGGGCATGGTCCGGGCTGGCTCGACTGGAATTCAATGAGCTTGAATTCGACGCGGCTGAAGAACACCTCAAGACGGCGTTCCAATTCATGCCGGACCACATCGGCACCTGGCACCTTCTGGCCTGGATCTACATCTTGCGCGGGGACAGCATTCAAGCCCGCCAAGCGCTCGACCGCTCTTATGCCCTGGACCGCAACTTTGGCGAGACCCATGGTGGATTGGCGATCGTCGATATCATGGACGGGATGACGGAACGCGCCCAAAAAGGTATCCGTCGCGCACTCAAGCTCAAGCCGGACGGCCTGTCGGCCCACTACGCCGAAGCCCTCCTGCTTCGGCAAGCCGGACACCCGGAAAAGGCAGCCCAACTGATCGATCAGGTACTTGACCGGACGAGGCCCGATGGCAGCGACACCGGCCGGGTCCTGATGGAAAACTGGCTGCAAACGCACCAGAACAAATTCCCCGACCGTCATCCGGACCAACATTAAGCGATCGCACACGGAGCCCAACATGCTGGACGCATCGGAATACTTGCACCTGGCAATCAACGCCAGTCAGAACGGCGACCACCACGCCGCCCTGAACTATCTGAACGCAGCACTTGAATTAGAGCCGAAAAACGCAGCGGTCCGTTATTTCCGCGCCGCCGAACACGCCGAACTTGGCCTGCTGGAACGTGCCCACGCGGAAATGATCGAGGCACTTGAGCTGGATCCCGGGATGGACATCGCGCGCTTTCAATTAGGGTTGCTCAGTCTTCAGTTATCAAAATTGGACGACGCCCGCAACGCCTTCAATTCATTGCAGAACACATCGCAGGATATGAGCTTGAGGGAGTTTTCCGGTGCCTATATGGAACTGCTCGACGAACGCATACCCAGCGCCATTACACGCCTGACTCAGGGCCTGACGGACTGCCAAAATCCGGCATTGAAGGCTGATATGGAACGAGTGCTGGCAAGTCTTTCAGACACCGCCGACCTCGAAAGTCCCGAGCCTGCCGAACCGGCGGTATTTCTTGGCGCCTACCGCAACACCTTCGAGACGTCCTGATGAGCAAGATCGATTCGACTCGCCTCTCCCAGGTCCTGGCTGCGCTGGCCAAGCCCAAGGAACGAGTAACATCGAGTACAACAGGCGACGCCAGCGCCGCCAAGGTCAAAAAGGGCGAAAAAGACCTCGAAGTGCTGCGTGTACACCTGCAAAGTCGCCTGCGAGATCTTAAGAAAAATACTGAAGATTTCCACGAGGCGGCCCCCGTCATCACGGTGCAGGAAATCCTGCGCTGGGAGTTTGGCGAAAGCATTCTGGAGCATCCCGAATTCGGCAACATTTCAAAAAAAGTTGCTGAAGCCATGTTGGAAAATCAAGCGCTGGAAAAAGCTATCTACGGAATCGTCGATCGGATGGTGTAGCCTGAATCCTGAATGGAAATAGCGCTCAAGGCGTCGCTGATCACGGGATCAATACCCTTCGCGACCAGAGCCCTGGCGATATCATGCAGAACGCAAGCATCGCGTAGACCAATTTCGGGATAAGTGCCGAGCGAAATACGGGGTTGCTTGCCCATCCGAGAAAAGCGGAAGTGCCAGCTCCTGGTGCCTTTCGTATTCACAAAGAGAAAGGCCGTCGTAATCAGGGAGGGTGTAGTCCTTGGTGCGGGGTTTGGCGTGCCGGACAGCCGAATCGGTGAGAGCCATCGTAAAATCTCCTTCTCGTTTAAGTTAGAGGAGATTTGTACGGTTTCCTGAGAGGTCAGTCCCACGAAAAAGTGATCTATCAAGCGCCGAATTAATGTACCAAAAAATGTACTAAGAAAACGTGGATGACAATATTCTTTAGTGGAACTTACTGGAATAAAAAAGAGGCCGAAGCCTCTTTTTTTGTTTTCTACACACTTCAATGGAAGCCTATAGAAAAATAATTGGAGCGGGAAACGAGATTCGCATCTGGCGTCCGACCCATTGAAATCTAAGGGGTTTCTTTTCTTGCCGAAGCAGGAAAAGACTTGATTCTGGACTTATCTTCGGGGGTGTATCAATAGCCACGAAATAGCAGAGCTATTCGAATAGTCAGTATCCGACGGTTTCAGGTCCCACAAATTTGACCTGACAGCCCACGACCGAAAATCCGGTGACTGTCAGATCAAGTCTGAGAGTACTCAGCTAATTGATGCCATCGAAATTGCTTAAGAGAGCCATACCTCCGAATATGGCCCCCCTCCCGTTACTGCCAGTTGCTGGCAATCACAGTATCCAACGCCTCTTTGTAATTGTTCGGCAGTGACGTTTGCCCCGCTGCCGGTGGTGCAAACGCGGCCATTGCTCCGACCAGTTGGTCGACCTGATTGTCCAGCAGGACTTTGCCATCGGCGGTTCGGAACTGTTCGACATGCTGAGCCTTTTGCGTACCAGCCTGATCCGAGGATGACCATTTGGAAATCGTCACCTTGTCTGCCGTGCCGATGATACTAACCTCTAGGTCCATGCCGTTTTTACGAAACCACAGCTGATCAGCGGAAATTCCGCTACCGAATTGCAGCACATCGGTATTCGCCGCAGAGTCAAAGTCATCAATGACGTCCTGGCCTCCGTTGCGATCAAATTGGTAAAGGTCGTTGCCCGCGCCGCCGCTCAGCCAGTCATTGCCCATCCCGCCATCCAGGCGGTTATTGCCCCCGTTGCCCGTTAGCTGATTATTCGCGGCGTTACCGGTGGCGTTGATGTTGGCAGTGCCCGTGAGAATCAGATTTTCCAGATCGGGAGACAAGGTAAAGGAGACAGAAGCCTTGACCGTGTCGATACCCTCACCTGACAGCTCCACGATGCGGTCCGCTCCCTCATCGACGATGTAGGTGTCGTTACCCTTTCCACCGACCATGACATCGGACCCAGCGCCACCGTCCAGGATATTGGCAAGTGCGTTGCCCACCAGTCGATTTGCCAATGCATTGCCCGTGCCGTTCGTGCCGGATTCCAGTACCAGCTCCTCGACTTCGTCAGGCAAGACGTAGCTGATGTAAGACTCTACGCGGTCGTAACCTCCGCCACTGACCTCTCGGACAATGTCACCTGCATCATCGACGATATAGGTATCGTCTCCGCTGCGTCCTTCCAGAATCCCTTTCCCATCCCATCCTGCAAGCGTATTGCCGCCAGCGTTGCCCACCAGCGTCCCGTCGCCATCGCGAAAGATGTAGGGGTCGCTATAGGCGCGTTCGGCGAAGATAAAACTGTCCGCGCTCAGCTGATCCGCTGTGACCCCTTTAAGAGTGATGTATGAATTATCTTCTCCCACGGGGCCCAGCCAGACCCGGAGGTATTGCTGTCCGTTTACCATCAGGTCGCTGAAATTCAGCTCCGCAAACGAGCGTAAAGAACTAAACTCTGACAAATCGATTTTTTCGCTGGGGTTCGTAACTTCGAAGTCTTCGATCAGGCCGCTCACCAGCCCGTCCGTGGAGGAATCGTCGACGATGAATCGATCGCTACCCGCGCCACCAGCTACAGCCGCCCCAGTCAGTACAACCCCCTCCACGGTGATTAGTGGCAGTTCGAAGTCCAGTTCACCGGTGTAGTTGTCTCCCCGATCACCTTCGATATACAGCGTGTCGTTTCCTGCACCACCGTTGAGATAATCCATCCCATTGTTGCCCCACAAGACGTCATCACCAGCGCCGCCGTAAACAACATCGTGGCCTGCTCCCCCAAACAGCCTGTCTGCACTGCCAACTGCCGTGTCACTCAAGTCGTTCTCGCCCCTGAGGACGTCATTTCCCTCTCCTCCGTAAAGTGTATCGGTGCCCAAAGTGCCCGCCACGCGTTCGCCGGTGGCGTTTGCCCAATAGATAATTCCGAGGTCAAACTCTGGAAGTACCGTATCACTGCCACCCAGCACCGGTTGTGGTACGGCGACCAGTTCGCCAGTGAGTTCGCGGTCAATCAGCGGCTTCAATGGGGTCGGGTTCGTGACAGTCATGTGCAGCTCCTTGCCTGCAATGATGCCGCCTGTAGCGGGAACCGAGGAAGTGCCACCGGAACCGCTGCCAAAAATAAAGTTACCAGGCGACAGTTGAGACGAAGTCACGCCCTTGAGGGTAATAAACGAAGCACCTGTTCCCCCCAGCATCACGCGCAAATAATGTTGGCCGTTTACGGTCAATTCGCTGAATGCAAGATCTGCCATCGAGCCCACGGAATTAATCTGCGAAAGGTCGATTTTTTCGTTGGGATTGGAAAACTCAAAATCCTCAATCAGATTACCTAACAGATCGATGGGAAGCCCTGAGGTCTTTTCGACGACAAAACGATCATTCCCAGCGCCGCCCGCGACGGCAGCCCCGGTCAGTCGGGCTCCGTCCCAAGTGATGATAGGCGAGGTCCAGCCGCCCAGCTCGAAACTGCCCTGATCGCCTTCCAGATAGATGACGTCATCCCCCGCGTCACCGCTGACATAGTCCTGGCCCAAGCCTCCGCGCAGTACATCGTTGCCCGCACCGCCGCGAACTACATCATTACCGGCACCGCCTTCGATGAAATCGTTGGAGCCTCGCGTACCGCCGGTTGTATTGTCGCCAACCAACACGTCGGCACCACTGCCGCCACGAATGATATCGGCGCCAGTGCCGCCAAACACCCGCTGCCCACCTGAGAGGGCGGAATAGTCTTCACCCTGGACAGAGTCAGCCAGACGTATTTCACGACTATTGACGCCGAAGCCATAAGCGCCGTACTTGGTGAGTTCGGCCAAGCTCATTGCGGTATCCAGGATCAAGAAATCTTCGGCGTTCACTTGCGCTGCGTCGACATTCTTCAGCCGAATAGACTGCACACCAGACAAGCTGATCACCGCATCCGCGCCTTGTTGAGTGGTATTGATCAGCCCGTGACCGAAGTCAGAGAAGCCAGACAGCACCAGTTTATCGGTGCCAACCATGAAATCAGTGATGGTCTGGATGGAACCGTTGGCGCGCTCGATCACGAAATAATCGAGATCGGCCCCGCCTGCCAGGGTATTGTTCCCCTTCCCACCCAAAAGTAAATCGCGGCCGGCGCCGCCATACAGCACATCATCGCCACTGCCGCCGACCAACATGTTGCTGGCGTTATTGCCATGAAGTTCATCGGCAAACTCACCACCGATGGCGTTCTCGATCTGCTCGGGGTTCTGAATGGTCAGGTGCGTGCCGGCGAGAGTCGCTTCGCCTTTCGACAGGTTGATATAGCTTTTCTGACCTATCGCTGCTGCGTTGATCGTATCTTTACCGCCATTGGTGTCGTTGAGCGTTCCACGGGTGCCGGATACCCCCAACTGCGCATACTCGTCCGTATAGACATATTGATCATCGTGCGTGTCGATAGCCCCCCACACATTCATGCTCCAGCTGTTTAGGGTACCGGTCGCCCCGGTCACGCTGTCTATGACTTTCAGCGTCCATTCACCCTGTACGGCCTCACCACGCAACAACGCGGTAGAGAAAACATAGTCCAACGTTTTTTCACCGGAAAAATCAGCGTCCCCACGATCATTCGCAGCGCTACCCGGCGCCTTGCCCGGACGATTCATCAGGATCGATTCAGTACCCGATGGCGAGATGAGCTTGAGGATCAGGTCACCCGGATTGTCGTGGGTGAGGTTGACTTTGATTTCAACATGTTCCGCCGAGATGGCCACGTTCCCCAGCGTCAACGAATGGCTTATCCCGGCTTGCTGGCCATCGGTAATTGCCAGATTGAGTACGCCAGACTCCAAAGGCTTGTACAGGCTGAACTCATTGGTCAGTACCTGCTGGGTATGCCAGGTTTCCGCCAGGCGCACGGCAGCGCGGGCATCGACCTCGCCGTAACCGTAGTCATGGCTGACGTGCATACCACCGCCGTTCCATTTCTGGCTACCATTGTCCTGCCAGACGGTTCCCGCATCCGCCACCTTGCGTGCTGACAGCGCAAGGATCTGCTGTACGTCGCGGTAGCCCAGCTCCGGGTTGGCTTCGAGCATCAGTGCGACAATGCCCGACACGATAGGTGCGGCAAAGCTGGTGCCTTGGGACACTCCGTTATCACTACCAAACGTGGAGCCGTTATCGTTCTGCACCAAGCGCGAGGTAGACGTTACGTTGGAGCCTGGTGCGCTAACCAGGATACTGGCGCCAGGGTTGGAGAAGGGCTTGCCCCCCGCCTGCAACGCACCCAGATCGGAGGTGGCGTTGATAGCGCCCACCACGATGCTGCTGCGGGTGTTGCTGGGATTGGAATAATTGGTGTTGCCACCCTTGTCACGATCATTACCACCCGCGGTCACAATGACGGTGCCCAAGCCATCGCGCCCCAGCCCAATGGCCTCACGGTACGCTGCGGGCATCTCCCCTAATGTGGCCGGCGAGAACCTCAAATCAAAGTGTGACTCACTGCCCCAGCTGTGGTTCACCACATCATATTCACGCATGCGTGACATGTTGCTGAAGTCGTCTTTATTGATCCAATAACCGGCAACGGTGGCATCGTATGCTACCCCTACACTGCCCTCGCCGTTGCGCGCGGCGACCATCACACCCGCGACCAATGTGGCATGCTCGCTGAACTTGCCCTCGCTGCCTTCTCCCGCCAGTTGTCCCGGCGTTGCATTGGCCAACCAGTCTTCGTCGATATTGTCTTTCAAGTCGGCATGACGATAGTCGAGCACTTCCTTGGTGGTTCCAAACGGACTGTTGGTCTCGATCTGGGCGATCTTGACGCCTCTGCCCGTGTAGTCCTTCCAGACCGGCAGGATGTTCGCCTGGGAGAGATACCATTGATCGGTAACCAACGGATCACTGGGCAGGTCCGCCGTCCTGAGGTAGACAGCGGCGCGCATAGTCGCGCTTTCGCCCGTGGCCATGTCGACAATGTCGCTAGCCTCATTACCTTTGGCATCGGCCACGGTGTACTTGAAGCCCATGATCCCGGTAAACGTAGCATCAGGAGTAAAAAGCACATCGCCGGCCTGGGTGAGGCTCGCAGTCCCGCCCACCACATCGAACAGGCCGGTGATGTGCAAGGTGTCGTGTTGCCAGTCCAGGTCGTTGCGCAGCAATTGCTCTTGACCGATCAGGTGCGCCCGCGTGCGATCAAAACTGGCACCGGCCTTATTCTGGCTCAGCACATCCTTGACCAACAAAGGATTTTCCATGCCCGCGCTGGTGTCTGTCGGAATCTCCACCAGCTTGAGATTTTTGAAACTGGCCTTCTCGACGCTCTTCAGGAAGTCGGTCCCGTCGCGTCCTGTAACGGTATCGCTGATCCAAACGCCGTCTGCAGCACGGGTAATCCGATAGTCGGCGAAGTCGCCGGACAGCTCGAGGACATCGGTACCCTCGCCACCGTCGATTCGATCATCACCGGCACCGCCTAACAGAATGTCGTCACCGACTCCGCCGCTCAGATTGTCATCGTCCTGGCCGCCATCGATCAAGTCATTCCCAGACCCGCCGTCAATCCGATCAGCGCCGCGATGACCACGCAACACATCGTTGCCTGCACCACCAAACAAAGTGTCATCGCCGTTCTCGCCGGAGAGCGCATCGTTGGCAGAACCGCCAACCAGCACGTCGTCACCATCACCACCACGCATGTAGACGGTGCTGTTGCCGCCGCCAATGAATGCATCATCGCCACGACCGCCCTGAGCGATTTCTATGCTGGCGTCAGCCAAGTTGAGGCTGACACCCTTTTCGCCAATGACTTGGACAATATCAGTGCCGTCGCCACCATGGACGTTAGTCGACAGATCATCGCCGTCGACCAGCAGCACATCGTCGCCTGCACCGCCATAGAAGGTATCGCTGCCCTGACCGCCGGCCAGCCAGTTGGTCTGGGCATCGCCTTGGAGCACATCGTTGCCCAACCCGCCTGTCGCGTTGGCGACACCTTTTTGCGCCACGTCGATGGTTTCACCCGTGGTCGAAGACGACACATACCCTTTGACGGCCGCGACTTGGCCCGAACCCTGAGTCGATACGACCGTGCCGGCCGCGGTAGAGGTAAACGTATGTCCGTTGGGGTTGGCCAGGAAGTTGGCTGCAATGGCTTCCCTCGTCAGGCCATTCTGCACGAAAGTGCCGTGGGCCAGCACTTCGTTGCCATCCCTGACTTCGCCACTTTGAGCTTGGTTATCCAGGTTGATCCGGGTGATCCCCAGGTCGCTGAAGGACTTGAGTTCGCTTGCTTCGCCGGCGTCGAGTGAGCCGTTGCCATTTATGTCATTCCAGCTCTTACCGTCGTGATTGCCATCGACCCAGACCTTCACGCTTGACCAGGACGAGTCCCGTACATCGAATACACCATCGGCATTGCTATCGAGGCTGGCCAATGCGGCAAAACCGTTGGCGAAGCGCTTCTGTCCGGCTTCACCGTTGGTGCCCGCCTTGCCGCCGAAGTATTCGGACAGGGTCTCGCTGATGTTATCGATCTTACCGTTGGCATTGGCATCAAGGACTACAATGCCGTCCTCTGGGTTAACCCAGCCGGTTTCTTCGAGGCTGCCCCCGTCATTATCGGCGTCGAAAAACACCGGCGCGCTCAGGTAATCCGTCAAGCGCACACCGTCGCCGTTCAAGTCCAGCAGCAATGGATCGGTCGGAAGTGTCAAACGCGCACGCGCGTCACCGGAGTTCAACAGTGCCGCCAAGGTGCTGCCGTAGGTCAGGCTTTGGCTGGCGTTGCGCAAGCTGAAATCGAATACATCCTTAGCGGTATTGACGTTGCCTGGGCGGTAACCGTCCGCCAGTATCTGGGTAGCGGCGGCGGTAAAGGTATTGTTGACCCAGTTACCCTGATATTGATTCAGGTTGAGCTTGTTGGGGTCGTAGTTCAGGTTCCAGCCGCCTCCACTGGTGACTAGGCCGTTGGTGACTTGCGCGGCGGCAACGTCATGATCTGTCGCGCTCTTGCGTATAATTTCACCAGAACTATTGACATGCAGATCAAAGGCACTCGCGCTGGCGGGAATGCCAAAGAAAAATTCGTCCATACGACTGGCCATCGCGCTTTCTACAGCTGAACGCGCGGCTGGGCTGGAAAAATTCGATCCGGGAATCGTGGACGAGTCGAAATCAAATGATGCAACAGTGTCATCGATAAACTTCGTGACGTTACCCAGCGCGTCATACCATGCGTTCAGCGAGGGCGACTGGCCATATTCGCGATCACGTGACTCCTTGGTGCTTTTACTGAATAAGGCCAGTGCATATAGAAGCCCGCCCAACGCCACGTCATTGTCTTTACCCTCTCCGGTAAATTCCAGAACGTATTGAAGGCCGCTGATGCCTTTATCCACTGTCTTGTCCTGGACCCCCGTGATGCCTGGAATTTTCAGCAACTTGAAGGCTTCCAGAATATGAACATCCGTTTCGGTGCTGGAACCGTTGTATTTGTCATCGAATATGTAGGCGATCAACCCCATGGATGTGGTCAAGTCGACCAAGGTGTTGTAGCGTGAAACCTTATCCGCAACTCCCGTCGCTTCCAGCGCTTTGTTCAACTGGTCCTTAGTCTTGCTCAACTCATCCAGTGCTTCTGGAAGCGTTTGCGCCGCTCCACTTGCTGCCTGCTGTGCACCTTGTGCCATTTAAAGCTCCTTCTTACTTGATGATTGCGTAAACGCCCGGACGGGATAACAAATACAACCACGCCGCCGACCTTTTTCCTTGAGCCGCCCTGACCAGCAGCGCCATGTGCGCCAGATAACCTCTAGCCATCGATGGGTGCGCTGCAAAATAACGATGACACTCAGGGGTTCTTAACGAGAAAACCAGTCCGCCTGATGCTTCAATTTTTTCCAATTGCTGTTCGGCAAAACGCTTTGCATCCGCCATCGGCAACGTAGAGAGATACTCGTTATTCTTGATAACCACGGATGTTTCATATTTGGCTGGGCAAGGCTGCGCTTGCAGAACGTTGTAACGTGCATACTGCTCAACGGTATTTCTCGCGGCCTGCACATCAGCGGTATTGATCATCAGAAAATTGGCGACGGTCAAACTGGTGGTCACGCACGCGTCGTTCATGTCCTGGCAAAGGTTCAACGCTCGGATGCGGTTGTACATCTGTTCATCTGGCGACAGGTACAGCGACTTTATGTAAAGCGCATCGCTTTCCGACAAGGAAGCCTCTGACGCACGCAGGTTTTCTGCACCGCCGACGAGTTCGACAACCCAATGCACTTTTTGCGACTCGGAAATCAGCCAGAAGCGGCAACCCATCAGTACGGCCACTAGCGTGCAAAACGCCGTGAGCCAGTATATTTTTTTCGTCCCGTGCACATCACACTCCAGCAAATAGAACGTTCAACCACTGAATGCCTATCGTCTATGCCGATAGCGCGTTCCATACCAGCCCAACGATAAGAAAAAAGCCATGCGCTGCGACGGAAATCGCCGAGGTCCAGACTGCCACTTTTTTAAAGCCGTCGTTTTTGGCCAGATATCCGCCGACCATCAGGAGTGCCCCTAACCAACCCAACTGGGAAAACGCAAGAAAGTCGAGCGCCACCACCGACCAATGAACCCAAGGCCGGTCGCCATCCATGATGTAAACGATGTAGCAATAAAGCGTGACAGGGACGCTGCAACCCCAGACAAACAGAGGGCCGGCGAAGCGCTTGTTCATCTTTATCAAACATATGAACAATGCTATCCAACACGGAAAAATCACGACGTCGTACAGTCCGTATAAGAACGCTTTAATTTCGCTCATTGAGTTTCCCTTGTGGACGTTTGTTTTTACCGCTCTCGTAGACTTTCATCGGCGTACTGCTGCAGCGGACTTAGGAAGTAATCGATGACTTTGCGTCGATCGGTCTTGATTTCTACTGTGACAGCCATCCCAGGAGACAACGGCACTCGTTGGCCTCTGACTTGAATAGAATCAGTCAGCAGGCGGACCCGGCTGCTGTAGATCGGCCCCAACTTTTCGTCTTCAATCGCGTCGTTGGACACGCTGATGACTTCACCCTCGACCGTTCCATATTTAGTGAAGGTGAAGGTTTCCACCTTGACTGTCACACTTTGTCCGGCGCGCACGAAGCCAACGTCCTTGTTTTCCAGCATGGCCTCGACTTCGACAGGCTGATCACTCGGCACCACGACCATTAGGGGCTGTGCGGCCGTGACCACCCCGCCGACAGTATGAATAGCCAACTGCTGAACCGTACCGTCGACGGGGGCGGTGAGGCTCATCAAATGATCGCGCTGTTCAGCTTTGCGCAGCTCTTGGGTAAGCGATGCGGCTTTCTGTTCGGATTGCTGTTGCAGATCGAGCATCGCACGACGGGTTTGAGCCAGGATGCTCTGACGGCGCCGTTCGGCTTCCTTGCGGCTGGCATTGAGTTCGATCACACGTGCCTGCTGCACGGCCATATCGCGATTTTGGTCCAGCAGCGCCTGTTGCTTCTCCAGGTAGGCGTGGCGTGGGACGTATTGCTGATCGAGCAACATTTTGTAGTCTTCAGCCAGGCGCCGCGTGATCGGAATTGACTGTTGTAAAGAACTGACAATGGCATTGGCTGATTGAATCTCGGCAGTACGCTGTTCGACTTCGGCATCGACTTGATCCAGGGAGCTGCGCATCTCCAGGTATTGCCCATTCAGCCAGCGTTGCGCTGCCAGGACCTGTTGCGGCTCGGCCTCCAGCATGTAGCCCGCCAGGGATCCTGGCTCCTTGCCGCTACGAATGGACTCAAGCATGGCGCTGGCACGCGCGCTATCAACCTGCGCGGCCAGCACGTCGCTTCTAAAACGTTTTACGTCAGCACCGGACGCACTAGTATCCAACTCCACCAGAACATCACCGGCCTTGACCGACTGACCGTCATAAACATGTATTGCCTTGACTACCGCCACTTCGCTCGGCTGTATGGTCTTGCTCTTGCCGCTGGCGACAACTTTTCCCCGTGCCGTCGCCACGACTTCGATTTCCCCAAGGCAGGCCCATGCCAACGCCAGCACCGCGAAGAACATGATGACCCATTGAATGTAACGCGGCGCCGGATGGCTGGGCTGGTCCTGCAAGGCCAATGCGGCCGGCAAAAACTGCACCTCATGAGCCAGGCGCGAAGGTGCATCAAGCTGTTTACGCTGGCGCCAGGCCCGGCGCCAGGCGAGCCGATACCGCTGCACCAGCTCATGTGTTGCTGAAGGTTCGCTCATGGGCACTATCCCTGCTGCAAACGGTGAAGGCGAGAGTAGTGCCCCGCTTGGTGAGTCAGGAGTTCGCTGTGAGTGCCCTGTTCGACGACCTGCCCGCGATCCATCACCACGATACGATGGGCATCGCGAACAGCGGACAACCGATGTGCAATGATGATCACGGTTCGTCCCTTGCAGATGGCCTGCATGTTGTGTTGGATGACGCGCTCCGACTCATAGTCCAATGCGCTGGTGGCCTCGTCGAATATCAGAATTCTGGGGTTCCCGATCAGCGCCCTTGCGATCGCCACGCGCTGACGCTGTCCGCCCGACAACGAAGCGCCATGTTCCCCAACGACCGTGTCATACCCTTCGGGCAGCTCCAGGATAAAATCGTGTGCACCCGCCATTTTTGCGGCCTGCATAACGGCCTCAAGCGGCGCACCGGGATCAGTCAACGCGATATTTTCTCGGACACTACGGTTGAACAGCATGTTGTCCTGAAGGACCACACCGATCTGTCGACGTAACGAAGAGACATCGGCGAGGGCCAAATCCATGCCGTCCACCATTACACGCCCTCGCTCCGGAACATATAGACGCTGTAACAGGCGCGTAAGGGTGCTTTTGCCCGAGCCGGAGCGCCCCACGACGCCGATAACCTCTCCAGCCCCGATGACTAGACTGACGCTGCGCAGGACTTCTGAACCGTCCGGACGATAGCGGAAGTGCACTTGGTCAAACTCGACGCGGCCCTTGAGGGCCGGCAACGCGCTCCTAGTCGCCTGGGACAATTCAGTACGCGTGTTGAGAATGTCGCCAAGGCGTTGGACAGAAACACCGGTCTGCTGGAAATTGGTCCACAACTGAGCCAGGCGCATGATCGGTTGCGCCACACGCCCCGCCAGCATATTGAATGCGATCAACTGACCCACCGAAAGTTGACCGTCGATCACCAATCGCGCGCCCAGCCATAGCGTTGCGACGGTGACGAGTTTGCCAATCAGAGAAACACTTTCGTTGGCAATGGTCGACAGGGTTTGCGTCTTGAAACTCGCGCTGACATAGGCCGCCAACTGGTTATCCCATCTGCGCGTTATCTGCGGTTCAACGGCCATGGATTTGAGCGTGTCGATACCGTTGACCGTCTCGACCAGGAACGCCTGGTTTTCAGCGCCACGTACAAAACTTTCATTCAGCCGGGCGCGTAACATTGGGGTGATCAGCAGCGAAACCACGATATACAGAGGCAAGGACAGCAGCACCACCAGGGTCAGCCAGCCGCTGTAGAAAAACATCACCGCGATAAACACCACAGAAAACAAGACATCCAGCACCAGCGTAATAGTGTTGCCGGTCAGGAAGCTGCGGATATTTTCAAGCTCACGGACCCGCGCGACCGAATCCCCCACCCTGCGCGCCTGGAAATACGAAAGCGGCAGCGTCACCAAGTGCCGAAACAATTTCGAGCCCAGCTCGACATCAATGCGACTGGCGGTGTGGGCAAATACGTAGCTGCGCAATCCACTCAAAACCGTCTCGAACAGCATAATGCCCAACAGGCCGATGGCGATCACATCCAGCGTCGTAAGGCCGTGATGAACCAGCACCTTGTCCATCACCACCTGAAAGAACAAGGGCGTCAGCAACGAAAATATCTGCAGGACAAAAGACACTAGCAACACTTCGCCGAGCAGTTTTCGATACTTGACGATGGCCGGGATAAACCATGTGAAGTCGAACTTGGATAGCTCAGCGGCCACTGAGGATTGGGAGCGTAACAACACCAATTCGCCCCCCCAACGTGATCGAAGTTGCTGCGAGTTGATCAATTCCGGCCGTTGGGATTTTGGATCGTGAATCAGGATGTTGTTTTGATCAAGACGGGCAATGATAAAAAAGCTGCCATCGTTTGCACACGCGATGGCGGGCAATGGTGTTCTATCCAGCCGCTCGAAAGTAGTGCGAACCGCCTTGGCCTTCAGGTCCAATTGGCGGGCAGCCATAAGTATCTCAGCCTTTGCGAACAGCTGTTCGTCTTCGACATACTCGTGGGAAAGCTGTTCCGGAGAAACCGCAACGTTATGAAAGCGCGCCAGCATGGCGAGACACGCCAGCCCCGTATCAAGCACGGCTGTCTGGTTAGCCGGCTCTGTCCCTTGTTGTTGCATAAGCGCTTCCGTGCAATTGGCATTAATGAGCTGAGTTGAATGACGTTATGGACGTCTAAGATCCACCTGACGCTGAGGCTTGTATCAGTTCGGGAGGAAGAAAATCACGTTGCGGCTCATAGTCCGCTTTCAGGTAACCGGCCAGTTCCAGGAGGTCCTCAGCACGCAAGGTGCCTGCGACCCCTTTCAATCGCAGATTATTGAGAATGTAGTCATACCGCGCGTTGTTGTAATCGCGTACCGCCTTGAACAACTGACGCTGAGCATTGAGGACATCGACCGTATTGCGCGTTCCGACATCGGCACCGACTTTAGACGCTTTGAGCGAACGCTGGCTGGAGATGATGGTTTGTTTGCGAGCTTTGATCTGCTCAATGTCGGAGTTGACCGCACGGAAAAAGTTACGTGCATCGAGCACGACCTCTCGACGCTGACTTTCCCTCAGTTCCTCGCTTTGTGTCAGCCGGTCATACGCCTCACGTGACTGCGAATGGGTGCGACCACCACTGAAAATGGGAAGCGTCATTTCCAGCGCTACACTGCTTTGAGCGACTTGGCTGCGATAACCATCCAGACCAAAATCACTGGGATTGCTGTAGCCAAAGCTATCGTTGTCTCCGCGGCGATACGAGGCGACAGCGTCCACGGTGGGCGCATGTCCTGCTTTGCGCTGGTTCAGGCTTTGCTCCGCTGCCCGCACGGCATAGTTGCTCGCCAATAGCGTCAAGTTTTGTCCAACCGCTGCGTCGACCCAAGATTGGGTGTCATTGGGCACCGGTGCAGACACTGGCAGTTGATGCCGCATCCCCTCGATGCTCGCGTAGTTCATATTGGTCAGGCGGATCAACTGCTCAAAAGCATCGTCTACTTTTCGCCGGGCCAATTTGCGATTGGCAAAAGCGTTGTCGTAAGCCGACTCGGCATCCAGGACATCCGTAATACTCGCCAGCCCACCCTTTAGTCGCGCTTGCGCTTGATCAAGCTGCTGCTTGAGCGCGACCTCTTCCGCGACAGAAGCCGCCTGTTCGTCGGTCGCGCGCAGTGTTTCAAAATAGGCTTCAGCCGTTTTGAGAATAAGCTCTTGCTCTTTGGCGGACAGCTCCAGCGCCGCCTGTGCGGTACTCGCCTCCGCTGCTTTGAGCTCAAACCAAAAAGCTGCATTGAATACTGGCTGTTTAAGGTTGGCCTGCACAGTAGTTCCACTGCGCTCACGCAGCAGCTCAGGCTGGGCACGATTTAAGCGAGTGGACTCCACCGTAGTGCCAGCAGTAATGACGGGTAACAGATTGGCTCGGGCTTGCGGCACCGACTCCTGCCGGGCGGCAAAGTCAGCGCGGGCGGCGGCAAGGTCTGAATCATGCAAGACAGCCTGGCGATAAACGCCCATCAAGTCAGCTCGCCCTTCCATGGGCGCAGCCTGCAAAAAGAAAGGTAGCAAGCAGGCGAGAAGAAACACGCCTCGGGTACGGTACATAAACAAATCCTTTTGACGACACCGACAGTAGTCCTACAAAAGATCACCGTCCCAATCCAGGGCGCACAAAATATATGGAGCTTACGTTTAGTGCAACAATATCAAAGGTTTCTTTGTTGACTTGACCTGCCTGCCCACATCTCCGCCCGCCTGGGCGAGAGCAGTGCAACGACCTGACCGAAAAAGGAACAGCCAAGCTTCATAAATCGAGCTTACAGGGAGACTCTGGCAATTGAAGCGGCTCTGGGGTTTTGATGGGGGTATACCGAGCACGATGGACACAAAGAGATGCCGAAAGCTGAGGTAGCTGATGGCACTAAGGCTCAGCCTTAACCCTTCCTCCAAATCGATAGTCCCCGCTCTTCTCTTTAGGTCGCTCCAAATCCCTTGCCTCCTCCCGGGACTTGGTCAGCATGATGAGAAGGTGACAGCGCTCCTCCAGATAACGTTGCCGGCCGATTTCGATCTGCAAGTCATAACCCAAAATTGGCGGTGAAAAGTAAAGGTGCTTAGCGAGGATTGATCGCCTTTGATCCACGAACGAAGCCTGTCCAACGTAGGCGCCTTAACCCCAATCGAACTCCAACCTTTAAGGGTGTAAAGCTTTATTTCAGCGCTGCCTTCAGGTGTAGGCTCGACAGTGATGATCGCCAAACTGAGCCTCACGCCTTGGGCGACCATACGCTGGGTGATCTGCCCGCTACCGAGTTCTGAATCGAACTCGCTTTCTGTGGTGACCGGAGTCCCAGCGGCGAGTGCTCCAAACAAATTCGACTTGCCTGACGGATGTTGCGGTAAGCAGATTGGGCAGTAACGTTTGTCTGGATCGAGCCATCGTAACTGTCCGAATCAGACATGAGATTGACGGTCTGGCCCACGGTCAGCAGCGCTTCCGCGCGCCGCACGAGGAAGCGATGCTCCATGCCTGATATCCTTCCCATCAGGAATCCAAACCAGCACTTCAAGGACGTCAATGAATCCGCAAAACATCGTGCGCTATTGGCACGCCGTCGAGCTACTGCAACCTCAGGCGGTTCCCAAGCTGAAGAAGCGCGACAGCAACTATCAGCCCTATTTCCAAGACATCCCCGCCTCAGCCCAGATTCTGCCATGGATGCCAGCCAACCCCCTGAGCAGGCGGCCCCTGCCCGACAAACGAGCATGGAGCCACACGCTCTACGCACACATCTACGACAATCTGGATGTATCCCGCCAGTTGGAGGCGCTCTATGGCGCAGACCAAGGCTACAAGGAGCCGCAGCGTCGACAGTCAGCCCTGTTCGCATTGAAATTCAACGGCCAGGGCATGATGGTGATCGACAGCCTGGTGCTGTCTAGCGAGGCGTGGTTTGTCGGCTGCGCCATCAACCATAAGGATTGGACTCGAGGCTTCGACGAAACCCAGGAGTTCCTTCGCGAACAGGCCAACAGCCTGCTTGGGGGCGTGGTCATGGCTGCCGACCTGGCAAGCATGACCGAGCTTATCCGCCAGACCCTTGGGCTCGATGCGTTGTTCGGCGACAAGCCGCGCATGCATCGCTTCCGCTCGGCGCCGATCAATCCGGACAAGCCCGAACAGGAAGACGATCCGCTCAACAGTTTCCTGCTCAGCGACTTGGCCGACGTGGCCGATGCCCTGGCCCACGGCAAGACCAGTGAACCGCTAGCCCGCTATCTGAGCCTGCACGACTCCAGCCAGCGGCTGCATCTCGACCAGCCCCGCGCGGACCTTGCGCTAATCGATCGCCTCGCCCCCTCGCGCTACGCCGTCGGTTGCTGGCCTGCCGAACGGCACCTGGGCCTGGTGCACTCCCAGCAACTGGCGGTCAACAGTCTGCTGCAGACTTTGGGCAACGACACCGGCGTGATGGGCGTCAACGGCCCGCCAGGCACCGGGAAGACAACCCTGCTGCGCGACCTGATCGCCGCCGTGGTGACGCAGCGAGCCGATGTGTTGGCTTCGCTGAGCAGGGCCTCGGAGGCCTTCGTCCAGAATGGCCGCGAATCTGCCAACGATGGCGGACGCGAGCGCTATGCTTATCAACTTGACCCGCGCCTGTTCGGCTTCGAGATGGTGGTAGCCTCCTCCAACAACGGTGCCGTCGAGAACGTAACTCTCGAGTTACCCCAGCGCGACAAAATCGACCCGTCCTGGTTGCCCAATGCCGAATATTTCAGCGAGCTCGCCGGGCTTACCAGCGGCAAGCCTGCCTGGGGCCTGATCTCTGCAGCGTTGGGCAGCAAATCCAAGCGCACCCAGTTTGTCGAACGCTTCTTCTATGGCAAACGTCCTTCTAAAGCGACGAAGTCAGAAAACGAGCCTGCGCCTCTAGACCTGGAACCTCTCGACAGCCAAACCCCGGACGAAGACCTCTACACCGGTGAGCCCATGCTCGACAACCCGGAAGCAGACAACGAGCCGGCGCCCAAAGGCATGCGTGAGTGGCTGAACGAGCAGGCGCAGCAGATGAAGCTGCTCGCGCCCGCCGAAAAAGCTACCCTCTGGCGCGCCGCCGTCAAACAGTACCAAGCCGCCAAGGACGCCGAACAGGCGCTGCGTGCTCAGGTCAGCGACATCCTGGAACGGATCCAGGCCGTGATCAGTGCCAAGGCGCGGATCAGGCAGAAGGAACAGGAGCGTCAGATCCGTCTGACGCAGCGCCACAGCCTCGACGAGGAACAAACCACGCTTGAAACCCGGCAGCTCACGCCCGCCCGTGAGCAACTGCAGCGTGAACTCCAAGCCCTCGAAGCGCACCTTGTTCAAAAGCCCGCCCTGCTCGTCAACCTGTTCAGCCTATGGGGTGCTCATCGCACTTGGTCCGCCCGGCAACGCCTGCTCGACGGCGCCCATGCCCTGGCCCGTGAGGCCTTCGACAGCGTCCAACGCCAACTGCAGCGACTCAGCGCCCAGCTCAGCCAACTCAATCGACAATTGGCCACGGACGAACAGGAGATTAACGAAGCCATACGCCACGCCACCCTGCAAATCGACAAGGCTCGCAGCGTTGCCCAGGCCGGCCAGGCCGAACACCTGCTGATTTGGCTCACGCAAGGCCGGCTCGGCAGAGGCAGCGACATCGAACTGCTCGAACCCTGGATCCTCGAAGGCTGGCGCCAGGCTCGGTCAAAAGTGTTCATCGAAGCGCTCAAGCTACACCGTGCCTTCTTCCAGATCGAAGCCTCGCGCCTGGGCAATAACTTGGCCTTCATCACCAGCCTGCTGACTGGAAGCCGTTATCGTGGCGTGTCCCAAGCCGTGATGCGCTCGGCCTGGGCATCGCTGTTCATGGTGGTGCCGGTGCTCAGTAGCACCTTTGCCTCGTTCGCCCGCTCCTTCGGTAGCCTCGGTTGCGGCGAGATCGGCTGGTTGCTGGTGGACGAAGCTGGCCAGGCCACCCCGCAGGCTGCGGTGGGCGCGCTATGGCGCGCGCGCCGTGCCGTACTGGTCGGTGATCCGCTGCAATTGGAGCCCATCGTCACCGTCTCCGACGCCGTGCTTGAGCACATGCGCACCCGCTATCAGGTAGACGCCCACTGGCTGCCCAACCGTCAGTCCGCCCAAACCCTTGCCGACCATGCCACCCCTTGGGGTCGCATGGCCGGCCCACAAGGCCAAAAATGCTGGGTCGGCCTGCCGCTGGTGGTGCACCGGCGCTGCGACAAGCCAATGTTCGACCTGGCCAACCGCATCGCCTACGATGGCGCAATGGTCTACGGCACCATTGCCCCGTCCCCAGCTAAGGAGACGCCAGCCCGCCTACCCACCGGCTGGGTGCACGCGAGCGGTCGCTCCTCCGGCAATTGGATCGACAACGAAGGGCACGCCCTCGAACATCTGCTCGCGTTGCTAGATGCCGACGGCGTACCACCCGAAAGTATCGCCGTCATCACACCTTTTCAGGACGTGCGCAACCAGCTCAAGGACCGCCTCCCCGAGAAGATCGTACGAGGCACCATCCACACCATGCAGGGCAAGGAAGCCGCAGTCATCATCCTCGTCTTGGGCGGTAACAGCGAAAACGCCGGTGCTCGCAATTGGGTAGTTTCTCAACCCAACCTCCTCAACGTCGCCGCCACCCGAGCCAAGCGTCGGCTGTATGTGATCGGTGATCGCAATGACTGGAGGCAGCGTAATCTCTTCTGCAACGTCATGGACCTGCTGCCCGCCCATCCCCAGATGACTGCCGATACATCCGCATGACAAAAGGCCGCCTTCAGTATTCGAGGCGGCCTGACGATTCAAGAAGCCACTGGTTCTACGTCCAAACAACACTGCTCCCTAGGACTGAAGATCTGCATCACATCGACCTAATAAGGTGCTTTTCCCGGGCCAACAGCTTGGCATTGCGCTCAAGGCGTCGCTGATCGCGGGGATCGATACCCTTCGCGACCAGCGCCCTGGCGATATCACGCAGAACGCGAGCATCGCGTAGACCTATTTCAGGATAAGTACCGAGCGAAATACGAGGCTGTTTGCCCGCCCAAGAAAAACGGAAGTGCCAGCTCTTGGTGCCCCTCGTATTCACGAAAAGCGCAAGACCATCAAAATCAGGAAGGGTGTAGTTTTTGGTGCGAGGCTTGGCGTGTCGGACCGCCGTAATGGTAAGGACCATCGTACTAACTCCACTCATAAGAATGAAGGAGTGTTGTACGGTTTTCAGAGGGCCAAGCAGCTCTAAAAACTGATTTACCAAGCGTCGAATTGATGTACTAAAAAGTGTACTAAAAAATCGCGGATGCCAATGTAACAGAATAGACTTTACTGGAACCAAAAAAGAGACCTAAGCCTCTTTTTTTGATCTCTACATACTTCAATGGAAGTCTATAGCAAAATAATTGGAGCGGGAAACGAGACTCTTATCTGGTGTCCGACTCGTTGAAATCTAAGGGGTTTCTTTTCTTGCCGAGGCAGGAAAAGACTTAATTCTGGACTTGTTCTTGGGGTGTATCAAGGGCCAAGAACAGGTGGCTTTGGACTATGCGATTTGGTTCGCCCCCACAGGTAATTGGACGTAAGCGGCCCGAAGCCCATCACAGTCAATCAGCCGTACGCCTGCCGTGCCGGCCAGCTCTTTTTCTGCGAGCTGACTACTGAGCTAAGCCTTAACTCCTTGTGCCTTTGCAGACAGGAAATTTGGAGCACCCCCAGAACTGACGCCCCGCGTGCTTCCCCTTCCGTGCGGTACGACGCACCATGGAAGCGCCGCAGCTCGGACAAGAGTTCGTTGCAGGTAAACGCGCGGAAGTCGGCACCGACGAACCAGAGGCCACCGGCGCTGGATTAGCTCTGCTTGGCAGTGTTTGCGTTCTTTTGGGAATATCAATAGTGATTGCGGTTGGCGTAGGTACGCGGATACCCAATGCAGCACAATCGTGCTCTGCGATAGCACGCTCTTGGAGTGCTTGCATGAGCGCCTGATCTAGTATGTTTTTGGTAGAACGGCAGCGTGGTACAGCCGCTTGCAACGCAGCCAAGCCCGACTGAATTTTTCTTTGGAGTTCGATCTGTTTAGTTGCGAACGCCACTCGAGTGGACTGTTCTGCTTGTAGATCGGACGGATCGGGTGTGGCGTTGTAGCGAAATTTACCCTCATGTCCCTGACGCCAAGCTAACATTTTCGCCGTCAGTGCCTCTCCGAAACCTGGCACCGCTCGAACTGTTGAAGCCGTGATATCCGCAGCCGTCTCAATACCAAAAGACGCAAGCGTGGCAGTCTTCCCGGCTCCGATACCAGGTATCGACGCTCGCCTAATCAAAAAGCGATCCAAGAAAACTGCGCGTTGGCGCTCCTCGCGTGTCAACTTCAGTTGATTGAGCGCCTGAGAAAGACCCTCTTGGACCTGCCGATATCGAATGACTGCATCTTCCAAATCGGCACGCAAGGTATGCATTTCCCGCAGGCCAATTCGTTGAAGATAGGCTTGAGAGGCCAAGCGCACCTTACTGTCCGCGTCTTGGTAGGCCTTGCGAAAAGGCGTTGAGTCCACCCTATTGGTAGAAAAGACCCGCACTAAACCGATAAGCCCGAGCCCACCCCACAGCAGTGCTGCTTTCGGAGCGAGAACACAGCCAATAATGGCGATTAGCAAAGCAACGCCACCCAAGATCGCTGGATCATGGCGCTTACCCTTTGCTTGTGTCACAGAAAGGCTTGGGGCAGCGATAGTGCCACTCCAAACCGGCAACACTTCCTCTGGCATCGGGATACGCAGTGCTCGAATAGCCTCCCACACGCGCTCCAAATCGAACGGCCCTGCCAACGGAACAGTGCCAGCAGCCAGACCTTGGGGAAACATCTCAACCCCAGACTGACTCGCTAATCGACACCACAAACAAGAAGTTGCAGAGCCGGGAAAATAGTGGGTCGGTACGTCTGCGCAGCGGCGCAACCCCATCTCGAGTTCCTGGAGCAAGCCGACCCAAGTGGCCGGGTCTGGGCGTGACGAGGGCGCAAGGCCAAACGCGGACTCCAATGCCACCGCTATAGTTTCAGGATAATCCGCCAGCAGCACGGAGCCAGGGGGCGGTGTGGTACGTGTCTCGTTAAGTCGAGCCATCGAAAAGGCAAAACGATTCTGTGCTATCGATTGCCCCAAAGACAGATCCGGACCATTGTAACGACCTGCATAGGGGTGCTTGCCCATCGCAAGTAACTGGAAGATAGCAACCGCAAGCCCGAAATTGTCGTGTGCCTGAGTGCGGATGATTTTTGAAAGGCTACTCCCGTGAAGCTCGGGCGGAGTGAAGTCTTCGGTGCCGACAACACAAGGGTAAGCGTGCCCCTTCAAACTGAACTGGAAACTGTCGGCATCAATTAAAGCGACCGTTGCGTCTGGACCTACCAGTACCCCGGAGTGATTGAGGTCACCGATGACGCACCCGGCTTGATGCACTGTGGCGACAGCACGTGCGACATTCTGAGCTACACGGACCAAGAAGCGGTAATCAGCCTTTGGAAAATTCATCTTGCGGGATTTTGGGCTGTATAGCTCATGCAGCGCACGGTATCCCGCCACCAATCGCATGGTAAATCCAAGAAAGTTGCCGGAGGCATCAGTCACTACTTCAGCCGGAAAAGCGACGAGGGTGGTCGCACCAGCCAATCGCCCATCAACCATTGCTCGGACTTTGTTCTCGCGCGAGACTCGCAGTTCCGATTTATAGATCTTGACCGCACAATCACCCCGACCCACCAGGGCGTACACATCGCCTTCGCCCCCTCTGCCCAGCTGTTTGTCAAGGCGCTCGGTTTTACCGCCTACCTTGACCTGCATAGAGGTCATTTACACGACACCAGAATGAGCGTCTTGTCGTCATCCGTGCGGTCACACAGCGCAGGGCTGTGCAAATAACGCGCGAGCGCTTCTGATAACTCGGCAAGGCGTCCATTCTCCCGTGCCAGATCCACCGGTTTAATCATCGGATCGAAGAAACGAGCAAAAGGTTGCTGCGTGGCCTGCTCCAGCGCAACTGACTCAAGCCCATCGGAAAAAAGAGCGAACGCGTCGTGCTTCCGATCAAAGCGATAGATGTGCAGACGAACTTCAGGATCATCGGTAACGAAATAGGTCGTCGAAGCGAACTCTCCGTTCTCCGGCCAGCAAATAGCCTCCCACACACCCTCCTTACGCGCCACGAGTGCACTATCGCCGATCTGTAAAGCCAAGACTTGATCTTTGAATACCACCAGCATGACCAGCGTGGAGGCAAACTGTCGCCGAGTTACGCCCCGCTTCTCCGCGACCAAAGAAAGATGATCGCGGAGTTGATCAATCCAGCACATGATTGTTTCATCGCTGGGCAAAAATTCATGCTGCTTAAACCAGTTGCGAAAATTGACCCGAAGGGTGCGGCAGACTAATACAGCGCCCTGCCCACCGTGACTAGCACTGCCCGCGCCATCAGAAACAATCGCACACATTGCATCTGAATGGACGCGCATGACGCTAAATGCATCCTGCTTCCGTGTGCCCATTCGTAGATGCGACGTGCCAATACACGACGCTGCGGCCCAGCGCCAATGCAGGCTACTCTGCAACTGCCCACCCCGTTGGCCCCGTTGGATTGGCAAGAGGCACCGCGTCCCCCGGACTCGACTGCGATACGGCGCTCAGAGAGCTAGATAGCCAAGCAAAGAGCTCTCGAAACGCCAGACCTTTCAGTTTGAGAGGTTGACGCACTCCTAACTGAGTGAGAATCGACATTTCCGCGCCCTCAACACCGACGGAATAGAACATGAACTCCTTTCGTTCCTCGCCCTCATAAACACGTCGGCGAGCTTCCTTCCAATCATCCGTTGGGGCACCGTCAGTAATTAGGAAAACCCAAGGACGGTAGTACTTGACACCATTGGCTCGGTATCGCTCTTTGCGTTCGCGTAGCAGATCCAATGCACGCTCGACGGCCTCGCCCATTGGTGTGACACCACTGGCTTCCAACACTTCAGGGAAATAACCGTCGACGGTCGTGAACTCGGTTTGGACGTTGACCGGTCCAAAGGTAACCACTGCCAACTCTACCCGCTTCGCCGCCATTGCATCTGCATAGAGTTCTTCTTTGAAAAACTGCAGCGCATCATTCAATTGGCGAATCGGCGCGCCATTCATGGACGATGACGTATCCAACAGCAGTATGCAGGGGCATCGTTGCTCCGGATTCTCTGCAAACTCGGCGTCCGCAAAAGGTTGCTGCTCGAAATCGGTCATCTTGTCCCCTTTCAGTCCCTGACGAAGCTGTCATGCGTGATAGCACGATAACATTGCTATTCATAGAACGCCAAATGATGGCACAGCCTTCAGTAGCCACGTCTCTCCCTCCTCCCAGACGCGCTGATGAGTATGCTTGTGCTAGAGATGAAGTAAATGTGGGAGTTAGCTTTCCACGCACGAAAAAGCCGAACTGATAAGAAGTTAGGCTAAGTCATTGAAAAAATTTGGTCGGGACGGAGTGATTCGAACACTCAATCCCTAGTCTCTACATTGGGTAGCTGGATTATTCAACGTTTTTTCCCCAGCCGTGCCTGCCAAAGGGGATTTGCGGGTAAACAACACACATGCGCATCGTTGACTATTCGTGTTGAAATCCAGCACTCGCGCGGCACCCTGTTCATGTGATGGGCCCCAAAGACACATACAGGCCTCCATCCTCAGTCGGCCAGGGGAACAAGCCCATCGTCCATAGAAGGCGCTCGACATGTCTTGAAAGCGCAAGGATGTTCTCGATTGTGAACTGGTCGTCTGCGTCATAAAGTCGTCGTAAGTCGAGCCCGAAAAGCTCAAGCCAATCGCGAAGGCCCTGATCTTTCAAACTCTCCGGAAAGGAGGACCCGGGGAACGACTCCTGCGCAGGAAGCCCGTCCCTATGCCCCAACCATTCAGCTGCATGATCGAGTACGGAAGAGATATGCAGAAGGGATGTATCTAGCAGTTTATCCATTGCTTGGTCAATGATGTACGCCTGCTTCGCGCATTGGACCTCTTGTTGTGCTGAGAACAGACTATCCGAACATAAAGTGGCAAATCGTTCGCCGGCGTTGATATCGGCAAAAGCGCTAGTTCGCGCCGTGAAATATCTGCTGGGGCAGGCAGATGAGGCTACGTGCAGCCGCCTTGACATGCAGTCAAAAGGGATCTCTGACATCGCAGGAAGACGCTGCTCATACATCGCACTGTGCGCAACGTCGGCGAGCATTCCAACAATGACGTGTAAAGCCCATGCTGTGTTTTCATCGTCTGCACTGAGCAGTGCAACGGCAATATTAGCGTTGAGCACAAGATGCTCTTTGCGCTTTCCGTCGCGGATGACATGAACGCATTTGGCTATGGCTTGGCCATAAGATCGAGGGCGGGTTTTGTCCGGGGGAAGCCTTGCATCCCCCCTATCCAAAGTCTCCAGAGCAGCCTCGTAGTTTGCCGCGAACGTAACGCCATCTAACTGTGAAAGTGGCAAGTCACGGTTCATTTCTTGTGCAACAGCCCGCATAACATCACCAAGCTTGGACGCAGTTTCGCCATCGGCAAACCCTTGGCACGCTAGAGAGAAGCTGAAAATATTGAGGTTATCGGATAAAGCAAGGGGGGTAATATCAGATCTTGTGCTTAGCTGTGAGGAATCGCGCGGCCTGATCTCTGTTATAGCCTCTGCAATAACTTTCTTGATTGAAAGGGAGCAGCGCTGACCGATCAAGCTTGCAAGGTCGGTCGAGTCGCAGGAATTGCGGGCAATAAAGAAACTGTCGCTGCAGGCTGCGCTTGCGGCGTTAATTTCCCCTATTTCAATATCTTTTATTTCGCCTCTCGTCCCCACGAGCAACAAATCGTGAGCAATGGGTAGAATTATTACGTCAGGTCTCTTGCGCTCTCTCAAAGTGAGAGCAGTTAGTGAGTCAGAGCCGCTCTGTGCCAACGCGATGCAGTCTGGAAGTATCGCATTCACAACGCTGCAGGTTCGCCAAGATAACTGCGCAAGTTCGGCTTCCCACTGGTTTGCTTGGGACACTTTCAATGCATTGTTATGACTGTCCCGAATCATGGTAGGAAGCGCTTTGACGAGCTTGGTGAAAACTTCGGAGACCATGGGCATATGGGCCAAGTAGAACTCGTTGAACGACTCACGGAGTAAAAAAGCCATCGCCCTCCTAGCGAAAGGACGCGGCAATAACTCTCCGAAGAGAGACGTGTTCAGTTCTTCATCGATTGCTGCGAGGGACAAGCTCATGTTCATATTGTCCACCCCCATCATTTGGCGCAGTGCATCCGAGTCAGCGACTAGTGCGGACATCTGCTCCAAGAGCTCTTCAGCACCTTGCAGAAAAGTGGAGCGTACATACGCCGTCCTTAACGTAAGATGCGTCGTGATGCGAGCTGAAACTCGTGGGTCAACGATGGCACCTCGGGAGGCATGTTGGAGCTCTCGGAGACTGGTATGGATATCAGATTCAAGAGCTGTGATCAGATCGTCGAGTGCTTCTTCGTCTGCTACCCCAAGCTTGGAGTAGAAAAACTCTCCGACTCCGACGTCTTTAATACCTACCAGTCGTGCTGCGGTACCTCGTCGATGCAGCCACGTCCGCTCAGCATCGCCGCTACGCTCAGCAAGAAACCCTCGCTGAAGAAATCTCGGAATGTAATGTTGTCGTTTTCCTGCCATGTCCTACCTATGACGATTCTGTTCGAGTTAAGATCGTTTCGCTATTTCGATTTCTGAGCGTAGCATCGTGGCGCTCGTTCTTGGATCAGAAACTGTTCCGTGCCACATAGGTACAAAACCTGAATGACCGCGCCATCTGCTTTCGAGAACTCCTTGCCCTGCGCTTTGTACAGGGTGTCCGTTTGCTCAAACGGGGCGACCTGCTCGTTAGAATGAACAACTTGAAGTCACACCGATAAAGTCGGCGAGAATGAGAATTCGTCGCCCCTCTGCTCAACAGCGCTCTGTTCGATTTGCATTAGGCGATCCACGAGAATAGTCGTGTCCTTGGACATTTCCTCTCCCGTGGCCTCCAACTGGCTCCGGTAGCGATGCAATTTGTTGCCAAGCGATTAAGGTTCATGCTGCGCTTAATTTCCTAGACCGCACTGACGTGTGAAAACATCTTAGCTCAGGATGTCTAGGATAAGGGCAATGCTGAAAATCGTTGCAGCAAGTTGCGAGTTCAGGACACCGCAAACGATCCACTCAGTAACGTCGAAACGCTCCAGAGTGAGCACACCATTAGACCGTCAGTATCCGGCTCCGGCATAGTTTTACTGTGCTCAGGCTCCCTACAGGGAGTGTTTCAAGTCGAGAGCCAATCGCGTATCTGGTTTAGTATCTAGCCACTTCGATATTGCGCAGCGTGCCGCTACCCCGCTGCTTTGCCTAGAGTCAAACCCATGTCGACCACACCCGTCTCTGTCTTTGGAAATCCCTCTCAGGTTTGGAGCGTCCCACCAGAAGACTTGATCCGGCAAGCAACTGCCTCGCTTCGTGGATATGTCTACCAGCTCCACGCCTCGGCTGCCGCATGGCTGGATCTAAGGGTTGACGATGACCTCTACCTAGAGGTCGCCGAGGACTTCACCGAGCTTCTCCGTGAGCCGGGCAGGATAGATGACGTTCTGAGGGCCACACAGGTGAAGGACACGCGCGAATCCGGGGCTGTGACGCTGAACTCGGCAGATGTGCTGGCCGCAATTGAGTCTCTGCACAGGCTGCGGGCCTGCAATCCTGGCCGAGAAGTAAGGTTCGTATTTCTGACCACATCGCGCATCGGACAAGAGCGTAAGGATGCGTTGCCTTCCGGCGTGGCTGGCCTGACCGCCTGGGAGGCGGCTGCTTCCGGAGGGGACGTTGAGGAGCTTCGCACAGCTCTTCTTCAGCGGACGCTTTCTAAGGAGCTTCGAACCTTTGTAGTAAATAGCCTTCCCGAGCAGCTTAGAGCTGAGCTTTTCAGTCCAATGGTCTTTGCCTGCGGCGAACCGGATTGGCGCTCGCTTGAGGAGAACAATCGACGTGCTATCGTGAATCGCCGACAACAGTTCCTGTCGACCGCAGACATGGCACATCGCGCATACGATGCCGTGTTCCGCGATGCCGTTGCTTGTGCGCTCGGTTCGGATCCGCGTCGCTTAAACGGAACACAACTCCTGGCTTGTCTAGAACGCGCGACCTCAATCGCAGTTCCGTCAAGCGTCGCCGTAGACATATTGGGTGCGCGATCTGAGCGGCCAAGCATTGCTCTATCCATTGAAGACCTACGCGACTTGGCGAAGTGGTTAATTGAGACTGGCGCACCGCCATCGATCGACCTGCTATTCCCTGGAGCCAAGCCCTCAGCCCGGGACGCCCTTGTGGACGCGTTCTCAGTGGAGCCGCGCCTCACCGAAGTCAAGATAAATGGGGTCCCCGCGAGCGCATCTTTATCAGATCTCATTGGGCTCCCAGACAAAAAACACCTCATCGTCGGTCAGCCAGGCTCAGGCAAGACGCATGCTCTCTGGCACGCAGCAAATAAGTTGCTCGCAGCCGGCACGATCATCCCGCTCTATCTCCCAGCAGGACAAGCGGTAGGCTGGCACGATCTGGAGGAGATGGTCACGGAGGCGGCTCCGGGAGTCAAATTATCTACATTGTTCCAAGATCCGCGAGTCTGTATTTTCGTCGACGGCTGGTCCGAATTCGCGGGCGCTGCGAAGGTAGAAGAGAAGCGACGCGCACTGCGCGCTCTAAGGAACGCACGCCTAGTTGCGACGGCCAAATTCGCTGACATGGACGACGGCCCTCTTAAGCAGTGGACCCTCGATCTGCTCCCACCCGACCGGGTAAAGCGAGCAGTCGCAGCCGCAACCCCAGACGAGGCGCTTCCACCTATTCCGGTGATTGACCTTCTGCGACTCCCCCTTCTTTTGGCTATCCAAGTTCTTTCGGACGCACGCTCTGCGACGACTGGCGACCTCCTGCGTCAATTCCATGAGCACCTAATGCAAGGGCTACCCGAGCGCTTCACAGAAGCGCTCGCCGGGGCTGTGTCTCACCTTGCTCTGGCGGGAACGCGATCATTTGGTCGTCTCACGGATGAGCTCCAAACTCGATCAGCTAAGTTGGGAATTACTGACCCGGCGAGGCTACTACGGAATCTCGGCACCATTCTAGAGCGCGGCGGTCAGGCCGTCCCATGCCACGACCTTTATTGGAATTGGCTAACCGGACGCGGCCTACTAGCCGATGCTGTCGCCGAGCGAGCAACAAACTCACTCTGGACGCGCCAGAGCTATGCCCTGGCTATCCAGTCGGGTGGACGCGCAGCAGATAGCGACGTAAATGCAACAGTTAGGGAAGATTTTTTGCTGGCCGCCGCACTCGACATAAGCCGCGGTGCAGATCGGCCTATGCCGACCCTATCAGAAGCGCTTTCCCGCGCTCTGGCAGATCCTCGCTTGGCTGTGCGCAATCGCGCCGCTATTGCTGCGCTAGAGGCAGAGCGCCCGGAACTTTTTCGCCCCGCTCTGGAGGTACTTTCTGATCTAGGACGATCCCGCATGTATCCATCGGAGTGGAAGCAAGCCCTCCGCCCAAAAGCCCTGTATGCGCAGCGGTCTACGCTCGCCGATTGGCTAGGGGCTCCGAATAGCAGTCTCGTCCTCGATGCAATTGCTGAAAGTGGTGGGCCTGAATGGAGTCTTTGGCTAGAGCAAGTTGCGGCTAACGATAAGATAAGTTGGACAGAGGCGGCCGCAACCGCGCTTGGTTGCTGTGGTGATGTACCGCATTGGATTCGCCCGCATCTCGACACTACCATCGCTTCGCGTGCCTGGTTACTTCGGCCAGCCGCAGCAAGACGTGGCAACAGAGCCCTCGCTCGGTTCATTGCTGTCGAATACGAGCGATTGATCGAATCTGTTGTAGAGCTAAATTCTAGCGGGTGGATCGAAATCAACAGAGTGCTCGTCGGATGCAGTGATGACGACGTGTTCTGCCTTCTACTCTCAAACTTCCCTTCCATGAAGCCACGTGCGCAGGAACTTCTCGGCTTTGCTATCGTGGAATTTGGAACGCCATGGGTAGGTCGCTTTCAGCGGGTTGCGTTAGCAACAGGCGCCCCTCATCATCACAAACTCGCCAAGAAATTTTCGCCTGAAATTGATGACGAAACCGCGAGGGTCTGGATTACTGCGGGTCATGACGAGGCTGGCTGGCGAGTACTAATCGCGCGTCATGGCGAAGGAGTACTACCTGAGTTGATTAAACAACTGCCACCGTCCTTCGCGGGTATCCACCACATCCCCGCACTTGCCCACATGCGTTGGCTTCCAAGCGCTCCGCTTACGCTCATCGACGAGATCTGGCATCGACTAGGCAGTCCAATGCAGCCGAAAGCGACGCTAGATGTACTTAACGCTATTGCGCGAGTCTATCCAGCGGGGATTCCCCGCATTGTCAGTTTTATCGCGGAGCAACCCAACGCATTTCCAACGTATCACCTCCGCCAGGCCCTTTTGCTGTATAGGGATTGGCAAAAGAGATCTGGTGTCATGCTCGGAGTAAAGACAACTGATGGTATCGAGCATCCTTTTCCCGATTGGATCGCGCTTAATTGTGTGATTAGCCAGTGGGAAGATCATTTCACACCAGAGTTGTTAGCCCTTATGCCAGAATTAGCCATCGAATATGTCGTGCATCATCTCGACGACAAGCGAGCTGCAGCGGTACTGGAGGTGTTAAAAGGGGTAGCTGCCTACAATGCTCCGCTGCTGGACCGCATGCTTGCCGTACCTGCCCTCGCCGCGCTCATTCCAGAAGTATTCGCCGAGGGTTTCGAGCTGTTTCCTATTGATGCTCTCCGACGGTGCATTGGATCAAGCGATATCAACCAAGAAAGTTTGCTGTACCGACTAGCCGCGACGGCGAATCCACTGCATCGTGCCGTGCATGAGGACCTTCTCGAACGCGTCCTCACATGTTCGCCTAAATGGCATGACCTGCATTATGTCGCGGACATGCTAAGGGCATACTCGCGTGAGGAGGTCCTCCAAATTATTGATTCAGTACCTCATGTCCGTGAGGATTGCTGGTTTTGGTTTGTTCGCTTGGTAGAGGCGACGAGAGGCGAGCGCTTAATCAACGAGGATGGCTCTGTCCGGCATTACTAGCCTCAAAAGTTACCGTAATAAATGCTACCCTGATTTTTTGTCAGTGGTCGCTTCTGACCGATTCTGTTGAAAAAGCCCCCCCCGTCCGCAGAGATTATGGAACAGAGGGTGGGATTTCGCCGACGCCATGCCCCACCAGCAACTTGAGCGTTGCCTCGGGGTCAACGCTCCACCATGGGCCACCCCGCACATGCTGCCACCCCACCCTACGCATCAGACTTACCGTAGCCTTGGCGGCGAAACTCGCCGCCTCCGACTCGGCGACTATTCCCAAAGACCGGACGTTTAAAACCTCAACAGGTCTATACATCGTGGTCCATTCCGAACCTTTGCCCGCAAAGTGACGACGAATGCGTGCGACCGGGTTGCTGCTGTAGCCTACAAAGTACCGGTCCCCCTCCAGCAGTAACACGAACAGCGAGTACTCCCCGCCATTGCCCAACTCTGCGGGGCCGACAACATCGCAGGGTGGTTGTCCTGCGGCCATCGCGGACGCGACGCTGTTGAAGGCTTCCATGCCAGGTATTGCACCTACCACGTCATGGTGGCCATGACTGATCAGGGTCTTGACGGTGAGCTCATGGTTCAAATTAGTAAAGAAACCGCCTCGAACATTCTGATACCCATGGATGCGCATCAGCGCGAGAACTGCTTCGTTCTCCGCCAACTCCCCGGTCCTGTAGTCAAAGCAGCTTTAGAATCGATAGTTGCCGTTCATTAATGCTCCCTCTTGGTCAGAATCAGTAGCGTGCAAACACTGAACATTGGCCAGGCATCGCAACATCCGCGACACGGTACGCGGGATGGACATTTCGTTTCGCTACAGGATGGTCATCCTGCAAATTTCCTACTCAAACGTTCCCATCTGCGGCAACCGCTGCAAAAGCGAATTACTTAGCGCATCACGCAGTCCTGTCGGGATGCTCGGTGGTCCCTGTCGAAAAATCGGGCTCACCATCTGCCCGTCAAACTCATTGAGAATGGTGTCGATGATCTCATCTGGTACCTTTGTCATATCGTATTGAACGATGGGCGTGGTGCCAGGAAACAATGTGTGTATTGCCATGAGTTGCGCCAGCTCGGCCAGCTTCAGTTCATGTGTCGCGACAAAGGCGATTTCGACATGGCCACCATTCACTGGCGGCTTCAATAGCAGTTCTGGCATTCTCAGCAGCAACAGGTCCCACGCGGTAGCGGAAATATTTCTGAGCGCCTTTTTACGTGAGGTGTTCTCCTTGATTCCGAGCAGAGAGCCTGCTTGCCCGCTGAAGTAATGCAAAGCCAACTGGCTTTCTCGCGCAAGCGAGAAATTTACCGTGGAGCTGATAAACCGCTGATAAGCAATATACTGGTCTGCTGCCGAGGCGCCTCGCATTTCAAATTCCCGTAACAGAACCATCTTCAGCAATGCTATCTCGGTGACTTCAACTGTCTCCAGAGCCTTACGCTGGGTGTGGGTTGCGATAAATGAATGCACATGCCGCTCGGCAATCTCATCAAGGGAATCTACGCCCTCCTTCGCAAGATAATGCGCGACGGCGGCCGGGAGCAGGCGGACGTTACCTGTTGCCAGAAAATAACCGGTGTCCATGGCTAGGAACCGATAAAGTAACCGTAAGCGCCGTGTGGCATGAAGTATGAAATTTGCGCGCGTTGATTTTGCATACTGCTCGACCAAAAAGAAGGCCACGTTGATATCCCAGCCTTCGCGCGAGACAAACTCAATAAAGCCTCGCATGCCATCATCTATCTCAGCACCAGACATCAGCGCTGCGATGCCGTCCAACAAATTGGAATCGACCACGACCCTGGCACAGGCCGGATAACTCAACTCGCCCTCTTCCCGGTACTGTTGGTTAATTAGGTAAGGTTGTTTACCGCCGAACTGATCGATCAACATGACGGGCTTATTGACACCAAAAATCTTCGTGCCGCGTAGCCAAGGCGAATCAATTGGGGAATCTTTCACCAGCCACTGGAATGCCGTCACGATGCTTCCCTCCATTTCCCAAGATTTTTTTGAATAACTGCATTCCTAGCCTTGTGCAGCGCGAAATGAGCAACGATCAACTCGACACTGTGTCCATAAGGATGTCCATCCTAAACCCTTTCCGCGCTATCTCGCATGGCTGTGTGGATACAGGGAGTCTGGGTGACCGCCCGCTCGAGGTATGCGCTGTCACTCGTCAGGTTCCCCCTCCGCCTCGCCCCGCTACGGGGGCAGAAGCCTAGATTCGCAGCCTGGCGCCGGCCATAATGAAGGCCCAATAATGCGTAGGCGCGATCTTGAAAACAGCTCTAGGGATAGGACTGGTGCTAGTGCTGGTCATGACAACCTTTACGGCGCTCGGCCTCTCTGAAAACAATCACATGCTGGTCTTCGGCCTGCTCCTGGCGGTGATCTCAGGCCTCGTAACCATCGCCCTGGCCGCCACAGCGAAAATCCAAGCGTTGCGCGCGACCTTTGAGCCCACCCCCTCGGTCGCTCAGAATAAGTCGCACTCTTTCAGCAACACCACAGCGATGCACCACTACCCTAGCGAGGAGCTCCGTGAACTGGCATCGCTACGCCAGGACTTACGCACGCTGCAGGATCTGCACGGTAATGCCGTGTTTGAGATTGCCGCACTGAAAACGCACATGCGCCTGTGCTTCGACAATATCCGCTACCACGAGCAAATCACCCTCCCCCACGCGCTGGCGGGTCAGGCCGGCGCGATTATTGTTGCAACGCTGTTGACGCTCGTGGGCACAGCATTGTGCGCTCTGCCCGATATTGCCTATGCGCTAGCTAAGGCCGTCGATGTAGTGGTCGTTGACAGCTGGCAATACGTCAGTCATTGGCGCGCCGGCTGAACGCTCGACTACATCGTGCTGATTCACGCCACCCCGGAATACCGGCCCATGGGATACACAGTCTTAACCCGGGAACACGATGGCAGTGAAGCTGTAGGGCTGCTGCCACGTTTCGATCATACGCCCCACTACAACGCAGCGGGCTTTGCCAGTCTGCGCCAGTATGTCCTGAGCGAACTGACCAGCCACTTCATTACGCGTACTGGAGAACATGCGCGGAAAGACGTAGAACGCCACCACGCTATCGCTGTAGGGCGCGGGCAAGACAGCGAGCCCTCGCGGCTGCTTGGGATCATGCGGGTTCGCCGCAACATCCTGTTTAAGCGCCAATAGCTCGGCATCCAGGCTATCGCCAGCGTGGAAAGCAATGTCCAGCAGCGCCAGACTGACTGTCGTCCAGCCGTGACAACCGCGACGCTGCGCCTCTAGGATCATATAGCGCAGCGTGTCGGGTAACAGCAGCATTGGCTTCGGCAGGCTTACTCTGGCATCGCGGCTGGTGTAATAGCGGTCAATGGGCTCGGACAGGCCGGAGATGGCAAACAGTGCGTCAGTCCGCGTGACTTCCCCCATGCCAAAGGCGGTTTGGAGATAGAATCCGAGGTAGTCCAGTTCATCGCCTAGCAGCCCCGTCAAGCGCTGGACAGATCCGCGATTAGCCAAATAGTGGAGGATGTATGCCGGCTCCTCCAAGACTTCTAAAATGCAGCCAAGGTCGGCGAGATTCACCGTCGGAGCAAGCTCGAGATCCGCCGGCACCCAACCTGCCTCTTTCAGCTCCGCTTCGCAACTGGCGAGAATGGAAAAGTCCTCCAGTGTCACCGACAGCCGAATCACCTGATCGATTACCCTAGCGTCAATCCCTAGGGATGCAACAACCTGTTGACTGAGCTCATCACCACGCTTGGCAGCGTCAATCACCTGCGCCAGCCGATCTGATTGAACGGCCGGCTCGACCAGCAATTCCTGCACATGGCGTTTAACTCGGTCTGGCGCCCCGCGCAGACCCTGTACGCTCAAAGCTCCAGACTTCGCTTCAACAATCAGCACCGTACGATCGAGGATCAGCAGTACATCCGTCTCGTAGCGATCTACCCCCACCGCCCACTTGACTCCCGCCTGCAGCCGGGCGGTAGGAAATGCCCCTCGCAGCAGATCGGTTACTTGCGCTTCCAGGTACTCGGCCCGTGTCCGGGCCATTTTGTTCCTGACGGCCGGGGTGAGGTCTCCCAACAGCGAACGCATTACGCTATGAATATGACTGAACACTAACTGGGGCATGGGGAAAAAGTACTCAAGTCCGGTACTGATACAGGGTGCAGACCAGATCGGATTACCCATGAAGAAATGGGGGATGTCGTCGGCGCTTAAGCTCCCAGGTTCCCGCGACAAGCGTTCCAACACCCGTACCACGACGCTTCGATCACGGCCGGTGGCGTGTGCGATGGCTTCGGAGTCCACGATGGCCAGCTTGAGCAGTTGAAAATCGGCGTGAGACATTATCCAACCGGCCAACTGCTCGCGGCTTACGGTTTCCGGAATTTGGCGCAGAAACGCCTCAGGATCGCCTTCGACAAAGTCAGGCTCGCGAAAAAAAGCGTGGACCATTTCAGCATGGGTTTGGCAACGGATAATCGCGCCCAATCGTCGCAGACGTTCTGATGCGCGCTGCTCGACATCCACGAGCAAGGCCTTAGCCACCTCGATCACGTCGGTCGCGCCGAATCCGTAGGCGGCGGTAAGGTCGTCGTCCAGCGCGCCGTATAGCTCGCGGGCAATGCGTAACACGGCGCCATGGTAGCCCCAATTCCTGACGAACTGGGTATGCCCCCGCAAGCGTTCCTGGAGCACCAATACGGCGCGCTCATCCACCTCCTTCGCCCTGGACAGTGAGGTGTACCGGGCATGGTAAAACGCGTCCGCTAGGGCTTTCAGGCGCTCGATTAACTGCTGAATCTCATCGGGTTCAGCCGGGCGCTGCCCCCACTGATCCTGACGTAACGTCAGGATCAAGGCTTGCAGCAATTCGACATGCGGCTGCCCGATGCCCGACATTAGACTGCGTTGAGCTACGCCCTCGGCACTGACCGGTGCCTGCAGCCCGTAATGGGCGAGGACCGCCAGCAGGTGCGGGGGATAGCAGCGCTGCAGCAACGCGCAAATGTCACTGCACAGTACAGGCAATTGCCGTTGGCTCTCGATCCCGTTTGCCACCAGTTGCGCTCGTAGCTCATCACGATCCATCGAACTGTAGGGGTGAATCGTCCATCGTCCAGTGGGCAACGCCGACGCACCATTCATGAGGTTCTCTTCCATTTTTCCGTATCACCGATGGCGACTTAGCCGAGCAGATCACTTCACAGTGTCGCACACCGAGCCGCCCGAACCGCGCCCCGCAGGGAGAGGCATGCCAAGAGGCGTGACGGTCGCGTGTGCCAACGCTGGAGTCAGCTTTAACCAGGGGCAATAGCGGACAGGCGCCTTACGACGTCGCTGATCTGCAAGATGACAACGCGGGTGAACCGGGACGCATCCTATAGAAATAATTTCAAAGCCTTTCACTGAGAAATACGGCATTTTTGGCCTCACTCGGCCTGCTGTTTGGAGCAGGTCGTCATGCCCCGCTCGAAGAGAAATAGCGATCGTCTGATCGCTGACGTCTTAGAAAAGTCTCAATCCAGAGGCACTGTTCAGTTATTTGACTCAGCTTTTTCCCGCGATGATAACGACCCCAATCCGCTCTGCCAGATTGAGCACCGTGTCGAACACAGTCGAGTCGCCGGTCAAGCTGCGTGACGCCCCCTGCGGATGGAGTGCGCCGTCAGGAATCCGGTCACCAAAGAGCACCACCGCACGTGCCGAATCATCCTGTCGCGACACCCAAGACAGCCCTTGGGCATCTGGACACTGACGGTGGATTGCCTCGGCCCATTTGCGCGTCGCAGGATATTGATCTTTCTCAGTGTCGATCAGTTGTTTGCGCGTGATGCCCAGTTTCCGCAGTGGCACGCTGGACAGATCAACCAGGTGCAGCGGTTGGCTAACCTGGACGGCAGAATGCACCTGTCCAGTCAGCTTGCCTTTATCGAAGCTCTTAAACCCAGCCGTATGGGGAACGTCGTGGAAGACGGTCTCCATCAAGGCGCAATCGACTGTCGTGCCGCCATACAAGGTGGGAATCGCCCGCCCCTGATCATCCTGGATCGGGCTGAAGCGTGCGTTGCCGTGCACACCAGGATTGAATTGATCAGGCTGATACTTATCCTGGTGCACACGGTGAAGCACATCGCCTTTGGCGATCACGGTGAAAGTGACGTGCAACGTAGCCGTAAGCACTGGGGTAACGGACGCCGCCAAATCCGTGGTAGGCGTCGCCCTACCCTCACTAAACTCGGTACGCTGCTTAGCCATGGACAATGCCTTGGATTTCATCCTGTGCGGCAGCAATCACCCGATCAGGCGCCGATGCCAACAGGTCCTGAGGTCTTTTGCCGCCCAGAAAACTGTTATCTGAGCGAAACCAGTAAGCCATCCCCCACCTGTCCTTGTGGCCAGCGAAAGCCTCAATGATTTTGGCCAGTGCCTTGAACGACCGATAGCCCGCATCCGGATCCAAGCCATAACCCGGGAAATAGTCGACCCCACCGTGACTGATGGCAAAGATTTGCCCCTGTTTTTTCCATTTGTTGGGCTGGGCACTGGGGTTGCGGGTACTCAACTGGGCCACCCGGGCGATGTCCGCGGCGGTCAGCCAATCACCGCTTTCCAACACCGCTTTGCGGGCTTGGACCAGCATTGCCGCTTCCTTGAGCAAGCGAGGCGAAGGCGGCTTACGTGTCACAAACACCTCGGCCAGTTGCTCCAACGACTTCGGGTCCTGACGCTCCTGCAGCACCTCATACATCGAGGAGGCCACATTGGCAAAGTTCTCCGCCAACGCCTCAAATACGCCATTCGATAGATGATGCCTTGCTCGTCTCGTGCGGGAACGAAAGTCTAGTGCCTAAAAAACTCTCCCTAAAGTTTCTCCCATGGGCGGCCGATATGGAGACGCCCTGGCTCTTTTGCAGTGCCAGCCCAAGGAATGGAGATGACGGCAGATGCGCCCAGGCATTCTGCGGTTGCGCAGGCATGTCTCACGAGCAGGCTCGCAGCAATAGATAAGCATCCCAACAAATAAAACATCCAGGGGCGAAACGGTGAAAGACATCAAGCCACGAAGTGATAGACCTCCAGTGTCACGCAACAGGTTTTTCGCCCTTGAACAACGGATGCTTTTCGACGGTGCGGCGGCGGTCATCGCCGATACCGCTGTCGTGGCACGTAGTGGCGCCGAGGATGCCTCTGTCGCGATAAGCGGCATCAGTGTCAGCGACACAGATAACGCAACACAGCAAGTCACCTTGAACGCAAGCCATGGCACATTGAACCTGGCCAGCACCAGTGGCCTCACCGGCTTGACCGGCAATGGCGGCGCCAACATCAGCTTCAGCGGCTCACTGGCGGACATCAACGCCGCCCTGAACGGAATGTCATTCAGGGGCGACAGCGACTTCAATGGTGCCGCCTCGTTTACCTTGACCAGCAACGACGGCAGCAATACCACCAGCAAAACCATCGACATCAACCTGACCCCGGTCAACGATACGCCGACGGTTTCCGGCAGTGGCCCGGCGTTGCAGGTGGACGAAGGCGGGACGGCGAATTTCTCGCCGGCCACCAGCTCCCCCGACGGCAAGGGCTTCACCCAAAGCAACCTGGGCATGACCGACGTCGATAACGTGCAGCAACAGGTCATCATCAAGCTCACCTCCCTGGCGAGCAATGGCACCTTGTTGCTCAACGGTAAGGAGCTAGGGGTAGGGTCGAGTTTTTCCATCGACCAGATCGCCAACCTCAGCTATCGCCACAATGGCGACCAGGTCATCAATCCCGCGGGCCTCACCGACAGTTTCACCATTACCATCGATGACGGCGCCGGCGGCGTCGTTCACGACCACAATGTGCAGGTTCACGTCAATCCGGTGAACCAGGCGCCGACATCGAGCGGCACCATCACGATCATCGAGGGCGAGCAAAGCGTCAACCTGACCGACAACGGCAATCTGGTCAGCCCGATCGGCACGCCCCGTGGCACGATCCAGATCGGCGATCCCGATCAATCCCCGGGTGTCGACTTCACCTATACGCTCAACTCCCTGCCGACCCACGGTACGTTGCGCTATGACGGCGTGGTGATCACCGACAGCAGCTTCGTCATCCTGGACCTCTCCAAGCTCACCTACAGCCACGACGGCAGCGAAGCCAGCGGGGCCGGCGCCACCGATAGTTTTTTGCTCAATGTCACCGATGACGGCGGCGGCACGGGTGTGCCCAAGACGTCGACGTTGACCGTCGATCTCACCATCCTGCCCAACAACGACGATCCGGTCCTGGATCACAGCATCGACCAGAACCTGAATCCTGGGGAAACGATTCGCGTCGTCACCAACGCCATGCTGCAGGTCACCGACAACGACTCCTTCGATTCCAGCCTCAGGTATACGCTCACCGCCGTGCCCGACAGAAACGTCGGTTATTTCACGCTCAACGGTGGGTTGCTGGTGGTGGGATCGAGCTTTACCCAGGCCGACATCAACGCAGGCAACGTGGTCTATCACGTTCGGGCCTATACCGGCACGGCGCGAACCGACAGCATGAGTTTTACCGTCAAGGACGGCGGCGTACGCCTGTATCCAAGCGCTCGCGATGGCGGTATCTACGACACCGACGCGGCCAACAGCTCGTTGACGGTCAAGACGTTCAACATCCACGTGCCGGCCGAGCCATCGACGTTGCCGGGGGCACTGCCGGCCGACCCCGCGCCTAACCAGGCGCCCGTCAGCGGCGGCGACAAAACCGCGACGATCGACGAAGCCGCCAGCTACACGCTGACGACCGCCGACCTCAACGCCACGGATGACTTCACCCCCGCCGACGGTTTGACGTACCGGGTGCTGGTCACGCCGGGCAGCGGCACATTGCTGCTCGACGGTGTGGCGATCGGTGCGTTCGGCACCTTCACCCAGGCCGACGTGGACGCTGGACGCGTTACGTTCAAGCACAGCGGCGACGAACACTTTGTCGACAACTTCCAATTCTCGGTTTCCGACGGGACGCTGACCACCGCGACCGAAAATTTCAGCCTCAGTATCGTGCCGAAAAACGACACACCGACCGCCACCAATGACGATCGGGTGTTCACGGCCGAAGGCGGCACCGTCACCATTACCAACGGCAACATCGTGGTCGCCGATACCGACAGGCAAGCCGATGCCAGCGGCGGCACCCAATACGCCACGAGCAACGACGTCATCCTGCAGATCAGTGCGCTGCCACAATTCGGTCACCTGACGCTTGGCGGCGTGACCGTGACGTTGAACCAGACCGTGACCTCGGCGCAATTGGCCGCGGGCGACCTGAAGTACGTCCATGACGGCAGCGAAAACTTTACTGACAGTTTTTCCGTGGTGCCCGTTGACGACCAGGGCGTGGCCGTCGGAGCGGGTACCAACCAATCCAGCACCGGCTCGGCTTTGGTGGTGCCGATCACCATATCACCGGTCAACGATGCGCCCGCGTTCAATTCCAAATCCCAACTGGTCGCCGGTGAAGCGGGCGCCATCCACGAAGGGGAATCGGCAGTGATCGGCGGTGCATCGGGTTATGCCAATGCCGATGGATCCGGGACGATAAATGGCTCGGTGGGCGGCGCGCACCTTGTGTACGGCGATGACGATAACTCCAGCCTACAGCGCCAATACCGGCTCACCGCTATTCCGGAGCATGGCAGGTTGATGCTCAACGGCGGCGTCCTCGGGCTCGGCTCGGTCTTCACCCAAGCCGACCTGGACGCCAATCGCGTCACTTATCAACATGACGGCAGTGAAACCAGCAACGACTCATTTTCCTACATCGTCAGTGACGGTGATTTCAGCGCCAACGACAGTGGCTCATTCGCCCAGGGCGTCACCGCCACGGCATCGACCTACAACATCGAAATTCTGCCGACCAACGACAAGCCAACGGTGTCTGCCCCCAACAACCCGGTCAATATCGACAGCACCGTCGCTGGCAACAATCCGGTGGGCGGCTTCACGGTGGGCGATTTCGATGACTTGAGCGGCTTCGGCACGCAGGATTCGGTGCAAGTCATCGTGCGGCTGACCCAGACCGACGGCACCGCTTTCACGGCGGACGAGTATGCGGGCGTCACCCTCTCCGTCGGCCTGGGCGGCGGCGCTACCCGAGACGCCGATAAAGACGGCAATGGCGATTACCTGGTCCTTCGCGGCACCCGGGCCGAAGTCAACGCGGCGCTGGCCACCCTGACCGCCAGCGTCAACGACCCCAGCAACGAGGACCATCAATACCGCATCCAGGTCGTGGTCGATGATCGGCTGCGTGACGCCGGCGGCAACCTGACGACGGGGGCCAATGGCGGCAGCGAAAACCAGGCGGCCACCCCCGGCGGAAACGGGCAGCCGATCTCCGCCGTTGAATTCGATGGATACACCGACAGCGTCACCGGCACCGACCTCAACCTGGCACAGGCCAGCGTGTTGGTCCGCGTGTCGACAATCAACAGCCTGCCCAGCGTGGGCATCCCGGCGTCCCAACTGATCAACGAAGATCGCTCGACCGCCGTCACCGGCATCTCGGTGGTCGATACCGAGTCCACGGCCCTCGACGTTCCGGTCTCCGTGACGGTCAGCGTGCCATCGGGCCAGGGCATACTGGGGATTGGCGGCGCGGGTACGCAGACCACCATCACCCTGCCATCAGGGCGAACCGTGAGCATCAGTGGCGATAACAGCAACAGCGTGACCCTGATCGGGCGTGCCGACGATATCCAGTCGCTGCTCAACGCCGCCGGCACTGGCTTGACCTACACCAGCGCAGCCCACGCCAACCACGACTACAACGGTGCTGCTGCTGGCGACGTTACGCTCAGCGTGCAATTGAACGAAGGCACCGCCGCCATCGGTGGTGACGTGGGCAGTGGCAGCGTTGCGTCGCCCGCCCAGACCAGCGAACTGGCAATCATCCTGCAAGCGACCAACGACGCCCCTACCGTAACGGCAGGCAGCGGTAGCCTCGCGATAGGCCAAAGCGGCGCAGCGGTGGCCGTGCCGGGGTTCTCGGTCTCGGATCGAGACTACAACGACGGTGGGGGCATCAGCGCACCGCCAGGCGAGAGCGCTTCGCCGGAACAGAACTTCACTCAGGTGACCGTGCGCCTGACCGATGCCAATGGCGTGCCGCTGAGCCAAGCGAGCTACACCGACATCATTCTCGGCTCCACCAGCTCGCCCACGGAAGATCACACCAGCTTCGAAATCGATGACACCTACTCCGGCACCGACAGTGCACTGGTCATCCGCGGCAGCCTGGCCAACGTCAATGCTTACCTCGCGGGTTTGCAGGTTACCCTCAGCGGTACCCTTGCCAACACCGACACCAGCTACAGGGTGCAGGTGATTGCCGACGACCGCATTCGCGACGTTGCCACCGGCGTGCTGGATGCCAGTGGTCTGGCCAACGGCGGCTTGAATCCGTCCGGTGCTTCGACCGCCGTGGTCCCCGCCACCGTTATCGATCCCTACGCGGCGTTGCCTGGCTCGCTCACGCTCAATATGGGCAGCAACACGCGGACGCTATTTGTTTCCAGCCTCAACGACCCGACCCAGGTTACCGCCAGCGATGTCACCGTCAGGGAAGGCTCGGCGACCCTCAACCTGACCGGCAGCGTGGGTGGGTTCACCATCAGTGACCCGGACGCCAACGGTGCCAATACGTTCTCGGCCACCGTACACGTCAGCCAGGGGGTGATTTCCGGCGTGGGCGGCAGTGGTGGTTCGATCAGCGGTGTGGGCAGCGATACGGTGACGATCAGCGGGGCCACCCAAGCCGAAGTCAACGCTCGTCTGCAGGCCCTGACGATTACTTACCCGACGGCCACGGGCGCGCCGGCAGGCAGCGACTACACGGGCAACTTCACGGTGACGGTTTCCGTCAACGATGGCGGCAGCACCGGGCAGCGTCCTGGAGCGTTGACCGGCGACACCGACGATGCCAACCAGAACCCGGGCGATTTCGACTACGCCGACGGCACCACCGCCGCGCTGATCACCACCCGCACGATCAATGTAACCGTGCTGCCGGTCAACGATGCGCCTTTAGCCTCGGGCCTCGACAGCTCGCAAACCGTGACCAAGGGCGGCAACCCCGTTCGTCTGGATGGCGACGGCAATGTGGCCGTCAGCGACCTCGAACTGGATGTGAGTGCTGACAAATGGCAGGGCGCGACGCTGACCATCAACCGTCAGGGCGGCGGCAATGCCGATGATGTCTTTGGCCTTTTCGACAGCGATGCGGGGGACGATGCGGTCGGTGTTCAGGTCAACGGCAGCGACCTGCTCGTCGACGGGGTGGTCGTGGGCAGCATCAGCAATGCCTCGGGCACGCTGCAAGTCACCTTCAACGCCGATGCCGACGGTTCAGTGGTCGGCAAAGTGATGGGCGCCGTCACCTACAGCAACACCAACGCCTCGACATCGGCCAGCGCCGACGTAGCCGTCGACTTCGTGCTCAACGACCAGAACCCGAACGCCACCGACAGCGGCACTGCCGGCAGCGGCCAGGACCAAGGCGCCGAAGGGCGGAAAATCGCGACGCAAACCATCACCATCCACCTCAACACCGCGCCAGTGGCCGTGGACGATGGCCTGCAAACCGTCCAGCAAGGCGATCCGGCCAGCGGCAATGTCCTGCCCAATGACAGCGACCCGGACGGCAACCCTTTGAGTGTCACCGGGTTCATCGTCGCGGGGGCCGTCGGCCCATTCAATCCTGGCGATACCGCTACCATTGCCGGCGTCGGCACCCTGACCCTCAATGCCAACGGCAGCTACTTGTTTACACCGGCGCCATCCTTCCACGGCGATGTGCCGGTGGTGACCTACCGCATCACCGATGGTGTAGGCGGTACCGACAGCGCTGACTTGACCATTCGGGTCAACGCGCCACCGGTGGCCGTGGACGATGGTCTGCAAACCGTCCAGCAAGGCGATCCGGCCAGCGGCAATGTCCTGCCCAATGACAGCGACCCGGACGGTAACCCCCTCAGCGTCGGCGGGTTCACCGTCGCGGGGGGCGTTGGCACATTCAATCCTGGCGATACCGCCACCATTGCCGGTGTCGGCACCCTGACGCTCAACGCCGACGGCAGTTACCTCTTCACGCCGATCCCCACCTACCACGGCGATGTGCCGGTGGTGACCTACAGCATCACCGATGGCGTGGGCGGTACCGACAGCGCTGACCTGACGATTCGGGTCAACGCGCCACCGGTGGCCGTGGACGATGGCCTGCAAACGGTTCAGCAAGGCACACCGGCCAGCGGCAATGTCCTGCCCAATGACAGCGACCCGGACGGCAACCCTCTGAGCGTCGCCGGGTTCGCCGTCGTGGGGGTCGTCGGCACATTCAATCCTGGCGATACCGCCACCATTGCCGGTGTGGGCACCCTGACCCTCAATGCCGACGGCAGCTACGTGTTTACTCCGGTGCCATCCTTCCACGGCGATGTACCGGTGGTGACCTACAGCATCACCGATGGCGCGGGCGGTACCGACAACGCTGACCTGACCATTCGGGTCAACGCGCCACCGGTGGCCGTGGACGATGGCCTGCAAACGGTTCAGCAAGGCACGCCGGCCAGCGGCAATGTCCTGCCCAACGACAGCGACCCGACCGGGAACGCGCTCAGCGTGGATGGGTTCACCGTCGCGGGGGGCGTTGGCACATTCAATCCTGGCGATACCGCCACCATTGCCGGCGTCGGTACCCTGACCCTCAATGCCGACGGCAGTTACCTCTTCACGCCAATCCCCACCTACCACGGCGATGTACCGGTGGTGACCTACAGCATCACCGATGGTGTAGGCGGTACCGATAGCGCCGACTTGACGATTCGGGTCAACGCGCCACCGGTGGCCGTGGACGATGGCCTGCAAACGGTTCAGCAAGGCACACCGGCCAGCGGCAACGTCCTGCCCAACGACAGCGACCCGGACGGCAACTCCCTGAGTGTCGGCGGGTTCACCGTCGCGGGGGTCGTCGGCAGTTTCAATCCTGGCGATACCGCCACCATTGCCGGCGTCGGTACCCTGACCCTCAACGCCGACGGCAGTTACCTCTTCACGCCAATCCCCACCTACCACGGCGATGTACCGGTGGTGACCTACAGCATCACCGATGGCGCGGGCGGCACCGACAACGCTGACCTGACCATTCGGGTCAACGCGCCACCGGTGGCCGTGGACGATGGCCTACAAACGGTTCAGCAAGGCACGCCGGCCAGCGGCAATGTCCTGCCCAACGACAGCGACCCGGCCGGTAACGCGCTCAGCGTCGATGGGTTCGCCGTCGTGGGGGTCGTCGGCACATTCAATCCTGGCGATACCGCCACCATTGCCGGCGTCGGCACCCTGACCCTCAATGCCAACGGCAGCTACGTGTTTACACCAGCGCCATCCTTCCACGGCGATGTGCCGGTGGTGACCTACAGCATCACCGATGGCACGGGCGGCGCCGACACCGCCGACCTCACCATCCGGGTCAACGCGCCACCGGTTGCGGTGGACGATGGTCTGCAAACCGTCCAGCAAGGCGATCCGGCCAGCGGCAATGTCCTGCCCAATGACAGCGACCCGGACGGCAACTCCCTGAGTGTCGGCGGGTTCACCGTGGCGGGGGTAGTCGGCAGTTTCAATCCTGGCGATACCGCAACCATTGCCGGTGTCGGCACCCTGACGCTCAACGCCGACGGCAGCTACCTCTTCACGCCGATCCCCACCTACCACGGCGATGTGCCGGTGGTGACCTACAGCATCACCGACGGCGTGGGCGGTACCGACAGCGCCGACCTGACGATTCGGGTCAACGCGCCGCCAGTGGCGGTAGACGATGGGCTGCAAACCGTCCAGCAGGGCACGCCGGCCAGCGGCAACGTCCTGCCCAACGACAGTGATCCGGAAGGTCATCCGCTGAGCGTCGCCGGGTTTACCGTCGCGGGGGTTGCGGGCACTTTCAATCCTGGCGATACCGCAACCATTACCGGTGTCGGCACCCTGACACTCAACGCCGACGGCAGTTACCTCTTCACGCCGGTTGCGACCTTCCACGGCGATGTGCCGGTGGTGACCTACAGCATCACCGACGGCGCGGGCGGTACCGACAATGCCGACCTGACCATCCGGGTCAATTCCACGCCTGTCGCCAACGATGACGGGGTGTTGCTCACAGACCGCGACACGCCCATCCAATCCATACAGGTGTTGGCCAACGACACCGATCCGAGCGGCCATCCGCTCACCGTCACCCACGCCCAGAGCGCTGACGGCAGCGTTACGATCAACCCAGACGGAACCCTGGATTTCACCCCGGCACCCGGCGTCACGGGCGATGTCACGATCACCTACGTGATCAGCGATGGCGTGGGTGGCAGCGACACCGCCCAAGTGCGCATCCATATCAATGAGCCGCCCGTGGCCGTCAACGACGGCGTTCATAGCGCGCCCCAAGGAGACCCGATCAGGGGCAGCGTGCTCGGCAACGACAGCGACCCCGAGAACGATGCGATTCATGTGGTCGACTTCACCGTGGATGGCGTGACCGGCACCTTCGCGGCCGGCGACAGCGTGGCAATCCCAGGCGTCGGCACGATGACGCTCGACCTCGATGGCCGCTTCGTATTTACACCGAACGCCAATTATCTCGGCGCGGTGCCGACCATCGATTACCGGATCACCGACGACCATGGCGGCTTCGCAACGGCGCAATTGAGGCTGCGCATGGACTCCTCGACATTGCCGCTGCCGCCCACGTCCGATGTCTCGACGGATCGGAACGCGCCCACCGGCGACGTTCTGCGTCATGAATACCCGGATTGGCAGCTTGATTCGTTGAGCGTACGGCGCGACATGGTGCCGGGCTTGTTCGTCACGCTTCCGGTGATGGATTCGCAAATCCAGGCCGATGAACGACTCGACCCGCTGCGCTCCGGCTATGCCGAAGCCTACAGCGGCGAAATACGTTCGGAGTCGATCGGGATCGGCCTCGGTTTCGTTCCTAATCTGCACGTCACGCTGGCGGTACAGGATTCGCAAAAAACGGTCGATTACCAGGAAGGTTCGCTCAAATTCAAGGACAGCCTGTATTTCACCGGTGGCCATAGCTTGTTCGGCGATTTCGATGCCTTGCAGCCTGTGGCTCAAGAGCCTTCAGCAAGAGAAGTCAAGCCCAGCCCGCCGTCTGATCAGCCCAAGGCGGCCGTTTCCTTCAGTGACCAAATCAGCCAGGCCGCCAAACAGCGCCAGCCTCCTTCGTCCACTCAAGTCGAACGGCTACCGGCGCCCCAGCGCAAAGGTTGACCCAACGTCCTCTACTTTCCTTATAAAAACGGTAATCACATGTCTTTGATGGAAAAAAATCGTTCAGTACTGGGCGCAGGCTGGGTTGCGGCCATGGTTATCGGCCTGGCAGGCTGCTCCGTTGCGCCGAAACCGTTGCAACAAGATGAAATTCACCAACGAGTGGCCGGGGACCAGCTCCAGCTTTACGCCGACCAGGAGCCGATCAAGGGGCCATTGACCTTCGCCGACGCGCTGGCACGCTCGCTCAAATACAACCTCGACTATCGCCTGAAGTTGATGGAATCGGCTCTGGCGGCGGGCCTGCGTGACGTTTCACGTTACGACATGCTTCCCAAGATGCTGGTCTCAGCTGGCTACACGTCGCGCAACAACGAGTCGGGTGGTACGAGCGTCGGCATTGAAACCAACACGGTTTCGTTGATCCCCTCCTCCTCCGTCGAGCGTAACCGGACACTGGCCAACGCTGAGTTTTCCTGGAACCTGCTGGACTTTGGCGTCAGCTACTACCGCGCCAAGCAGAGTGCCGACCAATACCTGATCGCCGAGGAGCGACGCCGACGCGTGATGCAAACGGTCCTGCAGGACTTGCGCACCTCCTACTGGCGCGCCCTGGGCGCCCAGCGTCTTGAAAGCCAGGCCGACGAGCTGCTGAACCGTGTACGCCTGGCGTTGGGCAAGTCACGGGAAGCCGAGGTACAAGGTCTGCTACCGCCGGCACAGGCGTTGGCTTACCAAAGCGCCCTGCTGGACGCGACCACTTTGCTCAACGCTCGCCGCCAGGATCTGGAATTCGCCAAACGCGAATTGGCCGCGCTGATGAGCATTCCACCGGGCACCCAATTCACGCTGGCTGAAGAAAGCGAGCCCTCGCTGCCTGGCGTCCCGGTCGACATGGCCAAACTTGAGGAAATCGCCTTACAGGCGCGTCCTGAGCTGCGTGAGGAAGACTATCGCAAGCGCATTTCGGCGGACGAAGCGCGACGCCAATTGCTGGCACTGCTGCCCAGCCTTGGAATCAACATCAACGATCAGTACGACTCCAACAAATATCTCTATAACAGCAACTGGGTCGACAGCGGCGTACAGGTCAGCGCCAACCTGTTCAAGCTGGCGGCCATCCCGGCCACGCAAAAAGCCAGCGCCTCCCAGGAAAAAACCGACAACGCGCGCCGCCTTGCGCTCTCGATGGCCGTGCTGACACAAGTGCGCATCTCGGTGGAGCGCTACAAGCTCGCCTTGGTCGATTACGACCTGGCCGACCAGTCGAGCCAGGTCGATCAACGCATGGCCAAGTTCGCCCGCGCTTCGGTGTCGTCCCGCACCGATTCCGAGCTTGAAGTCATTCGCACCGAAACCCGCGCCCTGCTCGCACAGTTCCAGCGATACTCGGCCTACGCCACGGCACAGACCGCTTTCGGGCGCATCTACAACTCCCTGGGCCTGGACGTGCTACCCGAAGACGTGCGCGACGCCAGCGACTTGCAGCAACTCTCGCAACAACTGCAGGAAAGCCTGAGCCGTTCAGAACGCCAGGCGTTCACGACGGCGATCGGAGAGTTGCCTTCGCAGCAACCGTTGGCGGTACGCCTGGAATACTCAGGCGATGCCCGGGCAGCCAATGACATGCTCGAAGTGGCTCGCCAAGCATTGAAACGCAACCAGTTCGTGCTTGCCGAAAACAACCAGCCCGGGCCTACGCTGATCATGCAACTGCGTATCGCCAACGTTCAGGACGGTATCCGTCGCGGTGAATGGAGCGTAAGCCTGCGCCGTGCCGACGGAAGCGTGGCAGGCACCAGTCACTACCAGAGCACGTTGCGCGCCCAGCCGGACAGAGATTCCTTGAACGCATTCTGCGAAGCCGCCACGGTCGCTGAAGTGCCGAATTTGCGCGCGTGGTTGAAATCGGGCCCAACACAGGTGGCCTCGAAATGAAGATCCGATCACGTTGTGTTTCTCTTTCTGTGATCGGCGGTTCGTTGCTCGGTCTGGTCGTGTCAGCGCAACCGGCATGGGCACAAAGCGAAACCGATGCCGGCGTACGCGTGCTGCTGGTGGCCGACCAGGAAACCACCCTGGCGAGCCAGCTGGTGGGGCGGGTACGCGCGGTCAACGCGTCGCTGGGATCGACGTTCAGCAAGGGTGACGTGCTCGTCAGTTTCGACTGCGACGAACAGGTCGCTCGCCTGAAGATGGCCCAGGCCGACCTGAGCTCCGCCCGTGAAACCCATGACGCCAAGCTGCGCTTGCAAGGGTTGCAGTCCGCCGGCGAGGTGGAAGTTTCGCTGGCCGCCAGTGCCGCAGAGAAAGCCGCTGCCCAGGTGGCCCAGTACCGGGCCCAGCAACAACAATGCAATGTGCTCGCACCGTTCGACGGGCGCGTGGTCAAGGTCCAGGTCAAAGCCTTTCAGGGCGTCAACCTGGGCCAACCACTGCTCGACATCATCAGCAAAGGGCCATTGAAGGTACGTGTGAATGTACCTTCCAAATGGTTGGTCTGGCTCAAGCCCGACCTGCCCTTCCAGGTTGATTTGGGTGAGACCGGCAAACGTTATCCCGCCAAAGTCAGCGCCATCAACGGCCAGGTCGACGCCGTCAGCCAGACCATCGAGCTTGAAGGGGTGATCGAAGGCCGGCCCGTCGATCTGCTCGCCGGCATGAGTGGCACTGCGCTGTTCGAAGCGCCGCAATGAACGCCCAAGCCAATACAGCGCCCAACCCGGTCGCGGTGCTGCTGCATCTTGAGCAGCGCGCACAAGAAGCGCGCAGTACCGCCGAGCTGGGTTTTGTGATGGTCAACGAAACGTGGCAACTTTTGCGTTATCGCCAAGGCTATGTATTTGTCAGCGATGTGCTGGGCAAGCCCTCGCTGAGCAACGTTTCGAGCTTGGCGGTGCTGCCTGAAGAGACACCGTTTACCGTCTGGCTCAAGAGGCTGGCCCAGCATCTCTGGACGCAGCCTGCGGTATCGGCCGAATCGACACCAGCCACCGTCTTGCATCTGTTGCGAGCCCGGGACCTTCCCGAAAGCTTCGCCGAGGGCTGGACCGAATGGATGCCGATGCATCTGCTCTGCGTACCGCTACCGCCGCGCGATCATTCACGCCGTGGCATGTTGCTGCTTGCCTGCGATACCGCACCGGACGAACACACCCAGGCCCTGCTCTCCAGACTGGGGCAAACCTATGCCTACTGCCTCGCGGCGCTGACCAACAAACGCCCCACGTTCGCTGCACGCTGGCAAGTCTGGCGACAGCGCCCATGGCGTTTATTGGCATTGGGGACGGCCATGGCCCTGGCCTGCCTGGTGCCGGTCCGACTCAGCGCCCTGGCGCCGGCGGAGATCGAAGCCCATAATGCGATGGCCATCGCCTCCCCGCAAGATGGCGTGGTGCACGAGTTCCTAGTACAGCCCAACCAGATGGTGCAAAAGGATCAACCGCTGTTCAGCCTCGACGACACGACCCTGCGCAATCGCCGCGCGGTTGCCCGGCAAGCGCTGGAAGTCGCCCGGTCCGAAGCGCTGCTCGCTGCGCAAAAAGCCTTCGAAAGCGCACAGAGCAAGGGCGAGTTGGCCGCGCTCAATGGGCAAGTGCAAGAAAAACAGGCCGAAGTAACTTGGCTCGACGAAATGCTTGAACGCAATGTGGTCCGAGCGCCACGCGACGGCATTGCGATTTTTGGCGACACCAACGATTGGATCGGCAAGCCCGTGGTCACTGGCGAGCGCATCATCCAGCTGGCCGACCCACAAGATGCGGGGGTGCTGGTCTGGCTCCCGGTGGCCAATGCCATCAACCTCGATACCGGTTCTGAAATTCGTCTGTTCCTGCACGTTGCGCCGCTGTCACCCTTGACGGCCAGCCTGATCCAGACCAGCTACCAGGCCACGCTTTCGCCGGACAATATCCCCTCCTATCGCATTCGGGGGGAGTTCCAGGGTGGTACCAGCCAGTTGGCGCGGATCGGCCTCAAGGGCACCGCCAAGTTGTATGGCGAATCGGTACCGCTGATCTATTACGTCATGCGTCGTCCGTTGGCCGCCCTGCGTGAATGGAGCGGGCTGTGAGCGAACTGGACCTGTCGACTCTGCTGTCGGGCTCATCGGCCGGATCGACATCGCAAGACCCAGACGTACATCTTCCCGAACACCTGCCCGCAGTGCGCGAAGACTTGCGCCTGATTCCCGCGGCCACGCAACGTGATGGCTCGCCAGCCTGGATGATCCAAGACCCGGTCGGCAACCGGTTCTTCAATATCGGCTGGATGGAGTTCGAGATCCTGTCACGTTGGTCCCTGGGCTGCCCTACCCGCATGCTCGAGGCGCTCGCGGCCGAAACGCCCCTGAACGTCAGCCGAGCGGAACTGGCGGCCTTGTTGGCATTCCTGAGCCGCCATCAGTTATTGCAGGTCAGCGACGTCACCGGTACCCGACGCCTGGAAGAAATGGCCCGGCAAGGCAAGCACACCGGTTGGCAATGGTTGTTACACAACTACCTGTTCATGCGGGTGCCGCTCTGGCGTCCGCAGCGCCTGTTAGAAAAAACCCTGCCCTGGGTCGCGCCACTGTTCAGCCGGACCTTTCTGGTGTGCATCGCCCTCGCCATCGTGTTGGGTCTGTTCTTCGTCGAACAGCAGTGGGATGTGTTCGTTGCGAGCTTCCAGCAAAGCCTGTCACCGCAAGGCCTGGTCGGTTATCTGGTAGCCCTGGCGATTACGAAATGCCTTCACGAGCTCGGCCATGCCTATACGGCTACCCGCTACGGCGTGCGCGTCGCGCACATGGGCGTGGCGTTCCTGGTGCTATGGCCGGTGCTCTACACCGATACCAGCGAATCCTGGAAGCTCGCCGACCGCCGTCAACGCTTTCACATTGCCGGTGCCGGTATTCTCGTGGAGCTGCTGGTTGCCGGAGTCTCGACGCTAGGGTGGGCCTTATGCGAAAATCCGATGCTCAAGAGCGGGCTGTTCTTCCTGGCGACCACCAGTTGGATGATTTCGCTGGCCCTCAATGCCAGCCCATTCATGCGCTTTGACGGCTACTTCCTGTTGTCGGACTGGCTCGACCTGCCCAACCTCCACGAGCGTTCTGGGGCCCTGGCGCAAGCCTGGATGCGGCGTCGCCTGCTGTCGTGGGACGAACCCGATCCGGAAGTGGTAGCGCCGCGCCTGCGTGGTTTTCTTATTCTTTTTGCCATCGTCACCCGTATCTATCGCCTCGTGGTGTTCCTCGCGATCGCCGTCGCCGTGTATTACCTGTTTTTCAAGGCGCTGGGTATCGTGTTGTTCCTGGTTGAAATTTCTTGGTTCGTCGTCATGCCTATCCAGCGTGAACTCAAGGTCTGGTGGGGTCGTCGCAAGGAGATCCCCACGCGGCGAGGCCGTCTGCTTTTGCTCGGGCTAGGGGCGCTGATGCTATTGGCCGCCTTGCCGTGGAGCACCCAGGTGCAGGCGCCCGCCTGGCTGCATGCAGAGGTTCAATACACGCTCTACAGTCCCTTGCCGTCCCGGCTGGTGGAGATGCCTCACGCCGGGCAACCGATCGAAGCCGGTTCAACCCTGGTCGTTCTGGATTCCCCGGTCATACGCGACAAGGCCGAACGGTCCCACAAAGCGACCCTCGCGTTGCGCGCGCAACTTGCCGGACTCCCCGGAACTGCCGATGGAGCCGAAAAATATGCCTCGATTGCCAACCGGCTCAACCGTCAGCAAGCCGAGTCCGCCGCCCAGGCGGCCGAGTTGCAACGCCTGACGTTGCGCGCCCCGATGGCTGGAGTGCTCATCGACATCGACCCCGCCGTGCAACCTGGAGTTTGGGTCAAACCCAATCAGCCGTTAGGCGTATTGGTCAATCCCGATAGCTGGACGGTAGAAGCCTTCGTCCGTCAGCAAGACCTCTCGCGCCTGGCAGTTGGCGCTCGCGCGCGCTTTTATGCGCAAGGGGACGGCGGTAGAGCGCTTGAAGGCAAAGTGATCAGCATTGACGATTCGCGCACTCAAAACGTTCCTCACCTCATGTTGAGCACCGCCTACGGTGGCCCCATTGCCGTCTCCGCCAAACCAGACAAGAGTTTGCAAGTTCGTGACGCGCTTTACCGGGTCAAAATACGTTTGGACGCTTCCCCCGCTCAAATAATTATGCGATTAGGCAATGTATCCATTGAGGGTGCCCGCACCAGTGCGGTTGCAGAATTATTCACGGATGCATTGTCGATCCTGGTGAGAGAAAGCGGGTTTTGATGGGTAACCGCAGAGCAACGGCTGCCGCAATTGACGGTTGGACTGGCTCACGGCCCGCGCTAAGAATGAAGGTGGCGGTTTTCACAAGCGCCACCTTCATCATGTTCAGTTATGTAAATCGCGCCTGTTCGCGTACCAGACATATCGAGTCGGTTGCGCATTCGCAGGGCCAGGAACGTGGTGATGGGTCTTTTCTAGTTCGCAAATCGATCGTTGGCTGTCGACTTGGGCACTCGGCAAGTATTCGAATGCTCCGGCATCGACTTGTCGTACAACCAACCCTGCGCACTCTGGCAGCCATAGTATTGCATCAAAGCTTGTTGGAGGTTTCTTAGAAACCTTCGGCCACCAGGTCAACCGTAGGCTATGAGCCAAGGAGATGTTCGCCTTAGGCACGAAGCCCAAGGACGCGGTCTTGGCATTTTCGCTGCTGCTAGCTAATTCATTCAAGGCATTCGTTGAAAACGCAAGAAATGGCGCACACGTGAGTTTTGCTGAGAGGTCATAGACGAGTAAGATTGTCCGCTTTGGATCTTGATAAACGATCCAAAGCGAACGTTCTGGTCCTAAGCCGTCAGTCCATGCAGCTCGTCGCATAACCTTCGCCAAGATTGGCTTGCCTCGGGCATGGCCTCTGGTCGGCAAATTTGTTCGGAGAGAACGCGCGCCCCATGTCCCATAGCGACTTCATTGACGCTCTTCATGCCATGTACGTGCCCTACGTATCGATTCTTAGGGCTGACCGCTACATGGCTAACATCATCCGGCCACTTGCCACGCGCTTTGGCACCAAAACATTCGGAGCGCTGGGTGAGTTAGTGGACGCTTCAGAAATATATCGATCCACAAAAGCTGGGCACACCTTTAGCCAATTCTCCAAGTAAACCCTATGGATTTCTTAATCGTTGAGGGACGGCCGTTTCGGTAGGCAGACGGATACTGAACGGGCGATTGCGTTGATCTACCGACCATACCCCGATTGTGCTGGCGTACGATTGCGCCATTTTTGCACCACGGGATCCACTCCATCCCTACCCCGCACACGTTGTTACGGACGAGATTTTCTTTTTTTGCTGAGACGATCAAACCGTGCCAATCCAGGAAAATTTTCGGCCATCCGCGGCTGTAAGCGACTGGCCACAATCGGCCAATTCCAGACTGACTAATTTCGGTTGTAACCGTAAGGCCTAGTCATCAGAATTTCCTTCCAGTGATTCTCACGGGCGTCGATGTCTGCCTTCATCGTGTGCAGGTCTGCGATCTCAAGTAATGAGAAGCGCAAATCGTACTGACGCTTCGGTGGGGCATCAATGCCGAACTCCTGCTTGAGCGCCACGTTGTGGCCGTGGCTAGTGGTCGAGTAAGTACTCCACCGGCCCCAAATGCCTGTCTCGCCATCGGCTTTGCCTACATAGAGCTTCCCAGTCTGGTTATCCGTGATGAGGTAAATGCCCTTGACGCTCGATAGGGCCGAGCGCCAAGAATCAACATTCTGCTGTACAACCACATCGAGCTGTTTTTTTGTCAGGTTAATCTTTTTGAATCCAGGAAAATCGCCAATACTCAGGCGTTCGACCCTCAGTTCAGACACCGCTAGGTCTGCGACCAAGGTCTCACCGTAGGGATAGGAGTTGCGCTTGGTGTAGCTGCTGCTCAGGTACAATCGCCCCACCCATTCTTCAGCCGCCGGCACACGCTCCAGATCGTAGATATAATCAGGTTTGGGGCCATCTCTTTCTACGCAATCAATCTTCCGAAACAGACCGGCAAACAACCAACGAGTTGGGCTGCCGGCCTGAATAAGCGAAACAACGTACGGCCGTCCAAAATTGCGGTTGCTTTGCCGACTCTGCCACTTATCGAAGCCACCTTGAATGAACACATCGAGCGGATGCTGTTCGCCATTGTGCCTGGCTAAGTGCACCTTGGCCTTTTCCGGCGTAAACGTCGGCTCCCAAATTTTCAATAAGTCGAACAGGTTCAACGCAGCGCTCCCCAACAGTGAGAATCGCAAGTGTATTCCTTACGTAATGGGAGTGCATCGCCGGCACCGGCTGGTCCTGGCGTCTCAGCAAGTGCTGGCTATGTCCGCTTCGGGTCAAAGCGGACATGCTGCCCTATGATGGATTGGATGGATTAACCACCGAACCCTCCGCTCCGCTTGCGTAGCGCTGCTTTTCTCGTCTTCCCTGTAGCAAATATTTAGCAACCGCAGCTTGGCTTTTTTTCAGCCGTGCGGCGCTGGCCAAGAATTACACCGCGATGCGGTGTGGGGTCTGCTTAGTATCCTAAGATAGTAAAATCAACGGGTTAGCGCCCCTGCTTACCCGATTTCCCCTTCTAAAACACACTCGTTGGTACGAGAATTGGTACGAGTCAATCCTCCGTCACACTGAAATTTCGTGGCAGCCTGGCACTGACCGCGAAGTTCCACGATCAAGCAGTTCAACTGCTACTTCTCCTCTCCCTTTAGGTCGCGCGATCGCTTACAAATTGCCATCAGCTTCGACGCAGACGCTCTCAGCGCCTCATCCAGTAATCGCTGCTGCGCTTGAGCGATACACGCTTCGCAAAAAGGCTCGGTGGTTGGCGGTACGTCCAAGCCTTCTTTCAGAACGGCATTGTACGAAACCCCACATTCTGTACACTTTACGATTCATATGACTCAGCCATAAGACACATCCTCCTATCCAAACAATTCCTTTTTTAATACTAAACCTAAATAAAGCGTTGGAGCGATCGGTTTTTTTTGCCGAGTGGCGCGTTGCCAAGCGTGGTAACAAAACTTTTTCAACGTCGCTACCATGCAGCGTGGGATCGATTGCATCACTCAACTGGTGCGAAAAAATTTGGGTCCAGTACAAGTTCGCGAAGCGGCTTCAAACGCTCTTCTGCGTCTTTGGCTTGAGATCGGGAAAGCTCCGCATCTTCCTTAGAGCCTTGCGCTTCTGCCAGATCGCCCATTTGACGAAGCAGCATGATTCTTTCTTCAATCGCCCTAAGCGCGTCCCACAGCCCGGTATCAATCGCGGCGTTAACTTCAGCAATTAGCGTCTTGATCGAAAAAGCATGGCCCGTGTGGCAGCGAAACCTGACAATCGATCCCTCCTTTACTTGTACCAAAACTCCGTGACAATCGGGACATGTGTAATTTGAGATATTCCCTATATTCATGACGCCAGCTTCTAGGCCGTTACCGTGCTCACTGATGCTCGTCTCGATCAGATGGCGCTCGTTCAATGGGCTTATAACCAGTTGCTCGATAGGCAATCTAACTCGCGTCGCTATCTGATTCGCCAGCTCAGCGAGCGTGCCTATAAAGTCTGTTTCGACGTGTTCTATTGCACTGCGTGGCATGGAATCATAAGTAGCTTCAGAAGGGTCCTGCACGAGTGCCGTACCGTTTCTGTCCTTTATTGCCCAAAGGCCAGCAGTTCCGTCGTCCAGAGCGCCGGTCAATATCACGCCGATCACCCTAGAATCATAAGCCACCGACGCTGAGCGAAAGAGCACATCGATAGCCGGACGAACTCTGCACTCCTTGGGGCCGCGGGTAAGACGAACACCTTCCTTCGTCAAAAGCAGATGGTGATCAGCGCTGGCTACGTACACGGTTGAGGTTCTGAGAGATTGACTGGCTTGGACCGAAATGACGTCCATTCTGGTTTCACGAGCGAGTATCCTGCTTAACTCACTCGGCGAGTGTGGTGGAATATGTAGCACGACCAAAAACGCCGCTGGCAAGTCAGCGGGCAAGGAGCGAAATAGGCTTCTCAACGCTTCGACTCCGCCGGCGGAAGCGCCGATAACAATAATATTCCGACCCAGACTATCGAGCTCCATACGAACTCACCTCCCTTTATCAAAGCAAAACGTCAGATGACCGGCCCGCCCTGGTGGAAAACGATAGATCTTCAAAGGGCAACTATGTACGTTTATGAAGGCCTGGCTACCGTCACCGTACTGGCCCGCTATGTCGGGTAGCAGCCGGTGGAGTTGACCGCCTTGGAATGTCCAGTGCGGCTCCTCGATGCCGGACTCGGTCGCGTCCACGTCGAACTGCGGGATTACCTGCTAGGCTCCGGGGTACGCTAACACGCTGCCGGTGATACTGCCGCACGGAATGGTGCAAGGTCCCTTTTCGACGGTTGCAACGAACCCAAGCTCTTTTATCTGAGGGGAGCTATCCTCATATGCTCCACTCAGGCGGAAGACGATCATATGGCTGACGACTATTCTCTCTCGAACTTACTAGAAAGGATGTACCTCAATCAGTTGGCGCTGGAGGCTGGGCTGATGGAACTGGCTATTCATCTAGAAACGAGCGGGGCAGCTGAGACCGGAAGTAATATCAGAGGAGCTCTGGAGACGCTCGGAGAAAACGCAGGGTTTATCAAACAAGGTTTGGCTCGACTTAGGGCTCAAGAGATCGAGTAATCCTTCTAACACCTCCTCCCGAAGACCAGCCCATGGCGAAAGGCCTGTCGCTCTAGTCTTCGACGTACTCACTGCTTGGCGATGTCTGTCACGACCTCGGCTCTATCTTTTCGATAGCGTGCGCGTAGTAGCCGACCGCCTCCCCCATCAACCATCTCCAGTCGTCCTTGCCAATAATCCCCTGCTGCTTGAAATCATCAGCCATGGCAATCAGCTTCTCATACTGCTCCTCCGCATCCATTCGAATGTCAGGTTCCTTAAGCGCCTTGTGCCAAGCGGCTAAAGCTTGTCTCCTCCGGTCCTCGCTCATCGTTGCAGCCTCCTTGTGACGTAACGTGTTGACTTTGACGCTTGATGGTCTGTTCCAAATTTGCTCGTGATACGGGCCTTGAATAAACCGGTCCCAGCCCCAGACGGACGATCTGCTCCAGCTCTCCCGCAGCTCTCCAGTCTGAGGATCACACCATGACCGTTCGGGTAGGTCCAGGGAACCTGAGCTTTGGCAGAAAAATCGAAGTTAAAATCACATTCAAAACTCTGTTATGAACATCGAAAATACAGCCTCGCTGATAAGTTTCTTACTGGATCAGATGTCCGCCGACATGCGATTCGACGCGGACCAATTGCAAGGAGAGCGGGAAATCGTTTTGTTCGGAATTCGAGAGATGCTGCGGCTCGGGCTGCTCACAGCGGAGTGTGAATACGCGCTAATTTGCGACGCTAACGGACCGCTCTTAGCGTCTGCTTCCAACATCTGCCTCACAAAAAGGGGCGTAAATTTCCAAAGGCATTAGGCCAGTATTTACTTAAGGCGCAGCTGGAATATGCTAGCACGCTAATAATTCCTAGGTGCTGTTATGGACAGGTTGTCGAAACAGGAAATCGAGGCAGCACTGAGGGATCTCCTTCCTGGATGCTCTGTCGAATGCACCTTAGGCTTCAACGGAACAGCCTCGCTTTTAGTCGAAGGTCACGACGGAGAATCTTTTGCAGTTGTGGGTCTGACCAGACACCAATTTCGAGGCGACGCCGGCTTAATAAAACTGGCTCGATTCATCTTTGAAGACATCGATCTGGCTCGCCAAGGCTTAAATACTCAAAAAATGCAGGTGGTATCGCCTTCGTCCTTCCGAACCAAGGCAGCGCCAAAGCTTAACGAAGCTCTCCATTGAGCATGCTTCATGCCTGAGCAACCTGTTGCCAAGTCCCATACCACTGCCAGCCATAGCACGGTGGTAGCTTACTGAACACCTCAGCAGGACCTGGCAAATGGAGTGATTCTCATGGGGCCGGCTCACTCTCAACACATCCTGCTATCCAGCCTGCGGAGCGGCTGCTTCATTTGCATGAACAATGGGTATCTACCGAGCAAGAGATGTGGGCTGAAGTAAATCCCTCATCAAAGCTACCAAATCGCTGACGGCCCAAGGTTTCTGCAAATATCGGGTTGGGCGAGGCACTGTGTCCGGTAGAAATGGATACCCTGATGTGAGTATCGAACCTATGGCAGGCCATTTCCCCCTTACCATCCGGATGAAATCCATACCATTGATTTGCCCAGGAACACCGTAGTCAACAATCACAAGGCAACATTGGACTTGAGATTGAAGAAGGTAAATCAGTGCGTCATCGGCTGATCCGAAAGCGACAGTTCTTGCTCCGACGTCTTCCAAGATTTCGACCATGATCAAACGCAGCGTTTCATCATCCTCGACGATCAACACTTCGCCTTCAAAGCCGATCTCTATCCAATTTGTGATCATAGTCTGTCCCTGCCTGAACCGGCTTTCAGAAGCAGCCACCACAACCGAATATTCCCTTATATCGCGATTCCACTATGATCACGTAACGCTTAGCTAAGCGTAGCGCACTCAACTTTTGCTCCGTCGCTTCCTACGCCTCTCGTGCAGAAAGACGGTCGTACAGCCAGAACGAAGAAAGCAGAGCGGTGGGTACGGCTATTAATCATCGACAGGACACCTGCCACAGCTGATCCAGCTTAGTCGTGTAGCTCTGGCTCATCATCTCCCGGCGCATGGCCCATTCAGGATTTGCAGGCACGCAGGCTGAACGCAGCGTCCCCCTGCCCCAGCGTCCGTTGATCTGGTCCAACACCGCCATCAACTTCGTAGCGTCGACAGGCTGCGAGGTGGCAAACAGGTCGTCGGTGTACTCTCCTCGCTGACAGAGATTCATCAACAGCACCTCGGCCTTGCTGTACTTGAAGCCTGGTCGGAAAACCCGGTCAAGTGCATCTACCGCAGCCTTGGTCAGCAGCCGCCCATCGTCCGTGGGGTACGGCATGTCGATCAGCACACCGTTGGCATACTTCGCCTCCTCCGGGTTGAACATGCCGGTGCGGATGCTGACACGGACCTTCTTACACAGCGACTTCTGCGCCCTGAGCTTTTCCGAGGCTCGCATCATGTACGTGGCCACCGCTTCTTTGATCGGTGCCAGCTCCGTGAGCCGCTTACCAAACATCCGGCTACAACATATCTCCTGCTTCGGCGGGTCTGGCTCGTCCAGCTCCAGGCATGGCGTGCCGGCCAGCTCACGGGCGGTCTTCTCGATCACCACACTGAATTTCTTGCTTAGCGTCCGCGGGTCGGCCTTCGCCAGGTCCATTGCGGTTTTAATGCCCATCGCGTCCAGATGAAGCTTCATCTTGCGACCGACACCCCAGACCTCGGCCACGTCGGTATTGCGTAGTACCCAGTCGCGCTTGAATGGGTCGCAGATGTCGACCACGCCGCCCGTTTGCACTTGGAGCCGCTTGGCAGTGTGATTCGCCAGCTTCGCCAGGGTTTTGGTGTGAGCGATCCCTACCCCGACTGGAATACCGGTGCAGCGCAGCACATGGCTACGGATCTTGCGACCGAGGGCATCTCGGCCGTCGATGCCGGTGAGATCCGCGAAGGCTTCGTCGATGCTGTAGACCTCGACGGCAGGCACCATTGATTCAATGAGGGTCATCACGCGTTCGCTCATGTCGCCATAGAGTGCGTAATTCGACGAGAACGGGACGATGCCGTGCTTCTGCAGCTTGTGCTTGATCTGAAAATACGGCTCGCCCATTTTCACGTAGGGCTTAGCGTCGTAGCTACGGGCGATCACGCAACCGTCATTGTTGCTCAGCACAACGATGGGCACGCGGGCCAGGTCCGGGCGGAACACTCGTTCGCAACTGGCGTAGAAGCTGTTGCAGTCGATCAGGGCGAAAACGGGCTGGGCTTTAGACATGGCTGCGCACGCTGCAGGTGATGACGCCCCAGATGACCAGCTCGTCGCCCTCGAGCACGTACCTCGGTGGGTACTTTGGGTTCTCCGACAGGAGAATCACCTCCTTCCCACGTATGCAAAGGCGTTTGCATACGGGTTCGTTGTTCAGCAGCGCCACGACGATGTGGCCATGCGCAGGTTCAATCGCACGGTCCACGACGGCTAGGTCCCCTTCAAAGATCCCAGCCCCTTGCATGCTTTCCCCGGCGATGGACACCAGGTAGACATGCGGGGCCCGGATGTTCAGAACCTCATCCAATGAGATGTGCGCTTCGATGTGGTCCGCCGCCGGAGACGGAAACCCGGCGGGCACACGAAACGAACACAAAGGCAGCTTCAAGCCACCCTCGGCAATAGGGCCTAGGATTGTAAAGTTCATGACGCACGACTTCCAAAAAACCTGTACGGACATACAGTTAACTTTGTACAAGTTTTCCGGTCAATTTGTATAGAAAAATTCTGACAGGCGGGGCGGCCTTTGCGTGGGAGATTCGGAATACGAGGGATGGTGGTGTCGTAGAGCTACCTCAGCGGCCATTGTTCGGCTATGCGACGCGGCGCCTGTCAGCCGGTACAACATGGCTCGGATGACCCGCGTGTAGATCCTAGTCACATCACGCCGGTGTAAGGAGAGGTTGAGCGCGCTCTTTGGAGAAAAGGGATACGTCTGGATCCGATCAATACCAGGATCTAGACCGTTACGACGGGGTAGTCTCTCCAAACAGCTTTTGCCGGCGAGGCGTGGGCTGGTACTCAGCAAGCTATGCCGGTGGGAAAGGAAGTAAATAACGTCACTTACTAGGGAGCTTATCTGTTTAGTCGGACCACCCTGTCTGGAGACAGAGTGGTCCGCACCTAATTAAAATGCGCTTTTGATAAATGCCGTGATTTTTGCAAAGCTTTGCTTAATAGCATCAAACGCGTGCGCGATCCAATTCGGCAAATTTTCTACGGCATTAGCTATAAAATTAAGGATTTCATTAAGAACGGCTGAAATCCCCGGTTCAACAACACTTGTCATAAAGTTTACTATCGCACTTTGCACAGACGGATTTGAGTTTTGGCCGACATTTTGTGCTGTATCAAAAACTTTATCAATCGCAATGTCCGCATTCTCTCTGGCGTGCTCCCTGCATTGCTCCATCTTATTTCTAAAAAGCGAGTAGGCATCGTTATCTCTTGCACTATTCATGTAATGATTTGTAATATCCGTAATCTCCTCTTGCGCTTGCTCAGCGAGCACGGTAGCGCCTGAATGGGCCACAGCTTTTATTTTCTGAAGATCATCATCAAGAGCATCGCTGTTGGATACCGGAAGCGACCCCAACTGCTCCTCTAAAGCCTGTATCTCCGCCATAGGCACGAGGGCGCCGGTAGACGGATTTGCTATGTTTTTGTTCGCCTGTACGCGCTGTTCATTCAGGACAGCCAGAAAATCATTTGAAGCGACATTTGCAGAAGTCATGTCCATTTTTCCCTTGTGCGATTTAAGTTTCCAAGCTTTTTCCTTTCCGCGCCTTCACTGTAGCAGAACAAAAATGACTGGTTTAGAACAGCCCGCCCAAAGCCGCTGGCTCCCGATTCGTAATCATCAGTTCACCGCTGACCTCGGCCTTCCCTTGCCGCTGGTTCGTGTTGCTGTACCGAATGTCTAACGTCTCGAAGTGAAAGCCTTCAAACACGCGGACCATGACCTTGCCCTTGCTGCGGCGCATGAAGTCAGCCATCCGCTCGTAGTTCTCGAACGGAAAGTCGACGCCATAACCAGAGGTTTGCCAGTACGGCGGATCCATATAGTGGAACATGTGAGCGCGGTCGTAGCGCTCAGCACAATCAAGCCAGGGGAGGTTTTCGACATAGGTGCATGGTCGGGAAGACCGCGAGGCTGGTCGAAAACTTCAATGTCCGCTCCATGTTATTTGGTCGTTAAGGGATGACCTAGAGGACCTGTACGGCGATGTGGTTGCAGTTTGGGAGCCATGGGCAGAACTAAAAGTCACCGGCGAAGGAATCGACTGCGGTCACTACGTTGCTGAAGAAGCTCCAGTCGAGTTGGCTCGTGCACTGAAGGCGTCTTCACCGAGCGATGACCATCGCGACGCCGATGATGACCGCTTCGGTCTGGAAACAGCTCCGCTTGAATGTCGCATTTGGCCGATCGCTGTCTCTAGCCCCTTCATTACGCGCTAGCTCGCACCGACCTTTGGTTTCTGTCCCTTACGCTGCTACGCTTTCGACTCCATGATTGGAGTCGAGATGATGCCCACCGAATATTCCCTTTCTGATGTTCTCGAGCGGCTGTACCAAAATCAGCTCGCCTTGGAGGCCGCAGTGATGGAACTGACCTTGAAGGTAGAAGACCAAGGTGCAACGGAGATTGGTGCTAACGTCCGAGGTGCACTTCAAACCATCGGAGAGAACGCCGGACACATCAAGCAGGGCTTGGCTAAGCTGAGAGCCCAGGGTCACTGATTTGACGGCCCATGCGATGGCGAGCTTGGCGGCTGTCTTTCGCGCAAAGCACCAAGACTGACATGACGAATATGCAGATTTCCCGCGCGCTGCGCGGCGAAATCGTGAAGATATGGGCGCTCTCAACCTCCCGTTATGAAAGGTGGCGCACCTTGATAATCCTGCCCGAAGCTACCTTATGCTTGGGCTTGGCCATCCGAATAACCGTGTGCGGACCATCGGCCGTTGTTTCAACGAGCATGCCATCTCTGATTTCCACCACACTGAGTCCGGCCGCCAGCGTATTGATATAAGCAGCTTTGATCGCGCCTTTCACCATGGCTGGAATTTTCTCTTCCAGCCGGCTCACCAGCTCATCACTTAACATCTGGTTGACGTCCATAACGAGCTCCGCATCTTAGGCCAGCACGTAGCCAACCATCATGTTATTGCTGCGTGTTCCGGGACAAGCACCGTCCGCTCCTAGAACGCACAGAAGACCTATTTGTTGACCGTCGATGCTACACAGGCCTGTACGGAAGAATCCATCAATGCCCCCATCAAAGCCCGCCGACTTCAGCGATATCTAATGACTGGCGAGTGACGATTTCAGTCTCATAGAGCGGATTCCAAGGACCACTGTTCGGTCATTTTCTCAGCTTTTCCCCGCGATGATAACGACCCCAACCCGCTCTGCCAGATTGAGCACCGTGTCGAACACAGTCGAGTCACCGGTCAAGCTGCGTGACGACCCCTGCGGATGGAGTGCGCCGTCAGGAATCCGGTCACCGAAGAGCACCACCGCACGTGCCAAATCATCTTGTCGCGACACCCAAGACAGCCCTTGGGCATCTGGACACTGACGGTGGATTGCCTCGGCCCATTTGCGCGTCGCAGGGTATTGATCTTTCTCAGTGTCGATCAGTTGTTTGCGCGTGATGCCCAGTTTCCGCAGGGGCACGCTGGACAGATCAACCAAGTGCAGCGGTTGGCTAACCTGGACGGCAGAATGCACCTGTCCAGTCAGCTTGCCTTTGTCGAAGCTCTTAAACCCAGCCGTATGGGGAACGTCGTGGAAGACGGTCTCCATCAAGGCGCAATCGACTGTCGTGCCGCCATACAAGGTGGGAATCGCCCGCCCCTGATCATCCTGGATCGGGCTGAAGCGTGCGTTGCCGTGCACACCAGGATTGAATTGATCAGGCTGATACTTATCTTGGTGCACACGGTGAAGCACATCGCCTTTGGCGATCACGGTGAAAGTGACGTGCAACGTAGCCGCAGGCACTGGGGTAACGGACGCCGCCAAATCCGTGGGAGGCGTCGCCCTACCCTCACTGGACTCGGTACGCTGCTTAGCCATGGACGATGCCTTGGATTTCATCCAGTGCTGCAGCAATCACCCGATCAGGCGCCGATGCCAACAGGTCCTGAGGTCTTTTGCCGCCCAGAAAACTATTATCGGAGCGAAACCAGTTAGCCATCCCCCAGCCGTCCTTGTGGCCAGCGAAAGCGTCAATGATTTTGGCCAGTGCCTTGAACGGCCGATAGCCCGCGTTCGGGTCCAAGCCGTAGCCAGGGAAATAGTCGACCCCACCGTGACTGATGGCAAAGATCTGCCCCTGCTTTTTCCATTTGTTAGGCTGGGCACTGGGGTTGCGGGTACTCAACTGGGCCACCTGCGCAATATCTGCGGAGGTCAACCAGTCACCGCTTTCCAACACCGCTTTGCGGGCCTGTACCAACATTGCCGCCTCCTTGAGCAGGCGAGGCGAAGGCGGCTTACGCGTCACAAACACCTCGGCCAGGCGCTCGAGCGACTTCGGGTCCTGACGCTCCTGCAGCACCTCATACATCGAGGAGGCCACATTGGCGAAGTTTTCCGCCAACGCTTCAAATACACTGAGGTTGACCTGATCGAAAGACACGACCAGCACTCGATCCGCATGCGAGCGGCTCAAGCTGGCCCGAGCTTCCTTAGGCGTACCGACCAAGGTGGAGACACCCGACTGCTCTGTAACGCTCATGGAAATCTCCTCACAAGTTATTTACATTATCTAATCGTAGCATAGTCTTGATAACCCTAGCTCTAGCCTAAGCTCCATTCATCCGGATGCATAGATAGGTTTGAGGAAGCGCGCCTTGCCGTCGCTCAGCGCACGGCGTTGAGGCAAGAAGCCCAAGGACACGATATTGGCAATCAGATGTATAGCAAGCAATCTTGCTCAAGCCCCGCGACGATGGAGCGAAAAGTTGGCATAACCGAGTTCAGCACTGCTTGGACTCCCAGCGCACCACGAAAGCCAACTCCTCGGGCGGTCCCTCCTCCTTGGACTGAGGATCTGCAACGCCGATGCTAAAACAACGTTCAGGAGGTGCTTTTCAGAACTACCAGTCTGGCATTGCGCTCAAGGCGTCGCTGATCGCGGGGATCGATACCCTTCACGACCAGCCCCCTGGCGATATCACGCAGAGCGCGAGTATCGCGTAGACCTATTTCAGGATAAGTACCGAGCGAAATACGAGCCTGCTTTCCCGCCCAAGAGAAGCGGAAGTGCCAGCTTTTGCTGCCCTTCGTATTCACGAAAAGCGCGAGGCCGTCAAAATCAGGAAGGGTGTAGTTTTTGGCGCGAGGTTTGGCGTGCCGGATCGCCGTATTGGTGAGAACCATCGTACTAATTCCACTCATATGAATGAGGGAGTTTTGTACAGTTTTCAAAGTGTCCAGCAGCTTTAAAAACTGATTTACCAAGCGTCGGATTGATGTACTAAAAAATGTACTAAAAATTCGTGAACATTGATGTGCAAGAGTAGACTTTACTGGAACAAAGAAAGAGGCCGAAGCCTCTTTTTTTGGTTTCTACATACTTCAATGGAAATCTATAGAAAAATAATTGGAGCGAGAAACGAGACTCGTATCTAGCGTCCGACTCATTGAAATCTAAGGGATTTACTTTCTTGCCGGAGCATGAAAAGACTTAATTTGGACTTGTTTTTGGGGTGTGTCAAGGGCCAAGAAAGCATGATTCCGGGCGGTGCCATTTTCTTCTACCCATGGTCAGTCGGCCGCGAAACGTCTAGGCGACTTTTTCAACAGAATCGGCCGATTCCTGCAACTCGACTTGAAAATCCCCGGCAACACCATCGTCGTTACATTTTTATTCACTGGGGCGCCCAATCTGATCAATCCACCCACCAGGAAACATGATTGAAGGGCTGGGCCACATCAACCCAAGTCAAAGCATCCAGCCGGGAGATGACCGACCTCGGGTCTTGCATACAAATATCCCTGCATCAGCTCAATCCACATGCCTAGAAGCGTCGAGCTTTCTTCACGGGTCTCGACACCTTCAGCGATGACCAGGATATCCAAGCGCCTGGCGACCAGGACGATGCCTTCGACGATCGCTTGATTGGCCAAGTCTCGATCAATGCTTCGGGTCAGTGCCATGTCAATCTTCAGCACCTGCGGCTGGAACATGGCCAGCAGGTTAAGGCCCGAATACCCCGCGCCGAAATCGTCGATGGCGGTAGTGAAACCCTGGCGCTCGTACTCCACGAAAATCGATTTGAGGTGCTCAGGATCGACCACCTTCTCGCCTTCGGTCACTTCGAACATGAGCCTTTCTGGCGGGAAATTGGCCGGGCGCGCCGCTTCCAGGGTAGCCCGGATGCACGTCTCCGGCCGGTATACGGCGTTTGGGAGGAAGTTAATGCTCAGCAAGCAATCTGGAATGTCCAGCAGGCCCAGCCTTGCGGCTTCCTCGATGGCTTTCACCCGGCAAGCCTGGTCGAATCGGTAGCGATTGCTGTCGTCCACGAGCCCCAGGATGTAACCAGCCGATTCGCCATTGACGCCTCTGACCAACGCCTCATAAGCAAACGCAGCGTGTGTCCGGACGTTGAAAACAGGCTGGAAGGTCATGGTGAAATCGAACCCCAGCGCCTCATGGTTGCGGCATTCGGCGCAGCCGAGCGATTGGAATGAGGGCGTTTCGTCATGAGCAATATTCCGTGGCGGTCATGATACATTCCTGCGTTTACAAGGAGCTGTAGCCGACACCACCGGAGTCGGCGCGGGCCGAAGTGTGTGGCGCACCAAATCGGCACAGTCCGTCACCGAAGTCACCGTGACGGCGGGCAACTCGCCTGGGAGATCCAGGGCGAAAACGCACTACTCCGGTTCATCACTCACAACCTCTCTTTACAGTTTTCACTTCATATTCGACACAATTGAGTGTAGAGCAAATGAATTCAAAAGCATCATCTGGATTGCACTTGCTACCACACGTGAATATATCGAGAAATAGAGCCCCGAGTTCCGGATAGGTGTGAAAGGAGGCGTGAGATTCCTCTAACAGAACTAAAACCGTAACGCCTTGAGGCTCAAATTGCTTAACGATAGTTCCACAGACAGTTGCGCCTGCCTTATTCACGGCCGCACATAAGAGCGCAGTTAAAAAGCCCGTATCATTCAGCTGTTCAGGGGCGACACTGTACAGTTCACCCAACGTATGCTTTCCAAAGAACGTTCCAGAAAAATTCTCCATGCAAGCCCCGCCTCCAAATTCTTACAATCGACGAAAGCCCCCTCGAACAACCCTCTCATGCAGACAAAACGACACGTCAAGGCCTTCACGCCTGCACAAGAGCAACTGATCAAGGGTCTCTCAGGACAAAGCCATTCGCTTATTCTATGAGTAGTATCTTTTTATTTTTCAAACCGTAATTATCCAGGCGCAGATAACGTTCGTTCATGCTCATAATGGGTTTTATCAGCGGGGCAATGACGAGCAAAAATGCAAGGGTGCCAATACCGAAAGGGCCGCCCAGGCTCCAGCCCACCAGGAAAATGGATATTTCCAAGAGCATTTTTGCCAGTGTGAAGGAACACCCCGTCTTTTGCATGATAGTAATCACCAGTAAATCGATGACTCGAATACCGATGCCGCTCATGATGATCAGGGCCGACGCATACGCGCACACACCCAACCCGATGGCGAGTAACCAGTAAGGGCCGACACTCGACGCCAATAAGTGATCCAGCGACATATACAACCACAGGTCGATAAACAATCCGGTCAACGTAGTGGTGACAAAAGGGCTTAACGGTGGCCATTGCTTGTTCCAGATGGCCCACCAGATCAACAAGGCAATGGAAAAGATCGCCGAGCAGGCGCCGATGCCGACGCCTAACTTGCCATTAAGGCCAATCACAAACACATCCAGCGGGTCAGTGCCCAGACGACTGACAATAAAGAACAGCGCGCCCATCGAAAACAGCATCACGCCGATCAGATACATGCTCAATCGATCCAGCGATAGCCAGGCACGCAGCGTCCTGATCAGAAGGCCTCTGACCCCGCTTGGCGCTTCCATTTTCTCTTTGCTCATTGAGTGACGCTCCATGTGTGTCAGGGTTTGTGTGTTTGCGGTGCGCAGAGGCGCCACTTAGCGAGTGCTCATGGAAATGAAGCTCAGGCCATTGCCCACATGACGAATAGTGGTTTTGGAGGTGTCGATGCCGCCTTCGCAGATTTCGTTCTGGACGTCATGCGATGCCTCGGCCAGATACAGCCCGCCCAACACAGAAGCTTCGGTACCTTGTGGAGACTGCATCACCAACGGAGCGGTGAGGGTTGCTTTCAAATAGCCAGGCTCACGCAGCAGAGCTCCCACCAGTTGCGGCATTTCTGGAAAACGCCCCAACATGCCGCCGCCCAGGCACACCACTTCCACCCGGAAAAGCTCCACCAGGTTGGCAATCGCCAACGACAGTGCCTGCACGGCACGCAGTCGCCAATGAACGAGCGTGGCCTCGTCCGAAAACCCCATCGACGCGACGAATTTGTCCAGTGAGCGGAACGACGCGTAAGCCTGCAGGCATCCCGCACGCCCGCAACTGCAAGGCGCGCCCCCCGGCCAAACCAGCAAATGCCCCAGCTCCCGATCAGGCAACATCCGGCCTTGATAAACCACGCCGCCGCCGACGCCGGTGCCCAGGGAAAAGTGCACCAGGTTCGAGGCCCGCATCACCGTGGCGTCACCGAAGGTGGCGGCGGTACCGTCATCGCACCAAATCACCCGGTCAACCTTGGCGATGCGCAACGCAGAACCGATGGCCAAGCCCTCCCAGTCGGGCCGGTTAGGCCAACGAACGATAGTGCCGTCGGAGTTCAGCGTCGGAGCGCTGGCGATCACCAGCGTGTTGATCGGGCCGTATAGGCCAATCTGCTGCTTGAGCAGGGCCACGGCCTGGTTGAGAATGCTTTGCGGCGCGCACCCTGCAGGAATTTCAATACGTTCACGCTGAACCACTCGCCCCATAACACTGAAGTGAATAGCCATTTTGCTGCCACCCAGATCAACACTCGCGCAATGCATCAGAAACGCCCCCCGCCATCGACCGCGATGATCGCGCCATTGATATAGGAGGCCCGTGCCGAGGCCAGAAAGCTCACAATAGGGGCGATCTCCTCGGGGCGCCCCAGACGACGTAACCCGATGTTGCGGCAGACCTCCTGTGCATCAGCCTCGCTGTAATGCGTTTGTGGGCCAGCCACGGCACCGGGTGCCACGACATTCACGGTAATGCCGTACTCACCGACCTCAAACGCCAATGACCTGGCAAAACCGTGCAGCGCAGCCTTGGACGCGGCATATACACTTTGCCCCGGCATGCCCTGTTCGCCCGCACGGGAGCCGATCAACACGATGCGTCCCACGCGTTGGCGCAACATCGGGCGCAAGACCTGCCGGACCAGCCGTGCCGTAGCGTCGAAGTTGAGGTCGAACAACTGATCGCAATCCGCCTGGTTCGTCAGCAAGGCAGACTTACGCAGCATCTTCGCGGCGCAACAGATCAATACATCGATGCCGCGCCCCCCCTCGGTCAAGGTCGCCAGCATGTGCGTGGTCGCCTCCGGGGACGTCAGATCACACGCCAACGGCGTGAGGGTGCCGGGCAATGCTTCGGTCTTTGCAACCAAGGCATGCATCGGTTCAACATTGCAATGGTACAGCCCGACGACAAACGCGCCTTGGCGAACCAGTTCTTCACATATTGCATCACCCAGTACACCGGAGGCTCCTGTGACCAGGCATACCCGTCCATTCAGTTCCAGCATAATCTTCCCTATCTGCGATCAATTAAACCGGCAGCTGAACCGCTACCCTGTATGACACCTGATATTGTGCGGTGCATGCCGTCGCCACAGGGAGCTGGCGGAAATACTGGTGTTTGAAACAACTCAGGCAGGGTGCCCCGTCCCGATCATAAGCCTCGACAGGCGAGAGCCTAAGCAAGGCGCCCATCGGTGATCGGTACAATGGCCACGCGTTTTGCGACAATCCCGCGTGCTGCGACAAGAGGCGAATCATGAGCGGGTCCACGGCAATCCACTCATCTCGAACCCTAAATTCAGCCCAGTAATGGCCCGTGGCATAGGGAGCACTGAGCAACAGGCCGAACACTTGCCTGGCCGGCAAACCGCGCCGATGCGCCTGAGCCACCAACAACTTGGAAAAGCCGCCGCATTCCGCCAGTTTGTGCATGCCCATGAACTCGACATCCCAACGCACGGCGTCGTGCAACATATAAAATTGCATGTCGGCACTGATCTCTTCGACCAGTTCCCGGAATGGACTCGGCAGCAAAAAATGTCGGCCGGATATGACCAAAGCCTCTCGGTATAAGTCGCCGGTTTCAGGCACCGGCACGGACAGCAGATTTCCAGCACGTGTCAACACCTGCACCGGCCCCGTGGGCAGGGGTTTTTCGCTGAGCGAATAGACCAGGTCGAGGTGACGTTCCCGCTCGGATTCACGAAATGCCGCTGCCCAACTGCGCATGGCCAGTTTGTGCAACGAAGGCCTGCGCAAATGCAGCGACAGGTTGTACAGGTCGTCCGGATCAAAGGACTCATCACGCCCTGGCCCTGTTGAGGCCAACCCCATGAACTTGAGCGATTCAAGCTCTGCGGCCGACAACCCATACAAGGTCGTATCGGCCGCCGTGACACTGAAGCGCCGATGGCGATCATCGACCTTCGCCAGGTTGCCCAGAATCTCTTGAGCCGATGCTTTGTCATTCATGCCTGGGTTCAGCATATGAAACTCGGCATTTCGCACTGCGCCGGCGCCGCGCAGCCACTCAACGCGGCGATCGAGGGAGCAATCTGCTGCAACTGCAAAGCCCCTTCAGGCGCCTCAATCGACGCGCCGTCGAGCAGCACGAAACCTTGGTCCCGATGCCAGCCCGATTGTGAAGTGCGCCGGACATGATTGGCCCAACGCGGGTCGCCCAACGGTGGCCGTCGTGCATCCGCCGGGGTGACGATCAAGGTCGGCGCGAGATGCGTGAACGGGCCCTGGTAAACCTGTTCCCGATGGCGAACCTGGGCCAGCGCAGGGCTGCCATCGCCGAAGCGGATGTTACGCAGGCATTGTTCGACCAACTGCCGCTGGTGCAGGCTGGAACGTCCTTGATTGCATAAGTCGGCGCACAGCATCACGCCATGGGAGCCCTGCACGGTTTCCAGCGCCACACTGCGCTTGAGGTCCACCCGACCCTGCGCGTCGAGCACCTGCAAACCCGCCGCCCGCAGATGCTCGTCGATGGAGAAAAAACCATTCAACTCGCCAAAGCCCATCTCCGAAAACACCAACATCGACTCGGGGTCGAGTGATTGCAGGCGCTGACACGCTTGATCAATAAAATCATAGGCGCGCAGCACATGCGGGCGCTCCCCTGCATCGTCTGCCTGCATCTCATACCACAGGAAATGCGACAAACGATCCGCCAACGTCAGGTTGACGATCATCACGTCCGCTTCTGCGCCGAGTGCCATGGCGGTATCGAGTTGATGCTCAGCAATCCGATAGGCCTGCGTGGCAAAGTCCTCGAAGGGTTGCCCCGTATAGAACAGCGAGACGTCGTGGGCATAACGCACCCCACGACCATTCAAGTCCCGCAGCAGGCTCCGTGGATGGCTGGTGTTCATGGAGTTTTGCATCGGGTAGGTGATCAGCGTGCCGTTGACAGGCTGTGGCGGTTGGGTCAGCTGGACATTGATCACTGCAAAACGCTGATCGGCCATTTCCGGCCACTCCCAAAGGCGCGCCGACATGACATCGGTGGACTCAAGGATACGCGGGATCTCTCCGGAGCTATGGGCGCTCCAATAGGAAAAGCAACCATGCTGCCCAGGGTTGACACCCGAAAAAGCCGTCGCAAGATTGCTCGGTTCGTAAGGCACCGGACCACAATCCAAATGCCGATAAGAGTGACCGTGCATGCGCTGTGAAAACCACGGAAGTCGACCTTTGGCAACTTCGGATTCCAACACTAACGGATCCATCCCTTCGGCAATGACGACGAGTGTCTTCATATTACCTGCAACCTCTTATCATCCATGATTGAAGTCTGCCAATCCCTTTTCAATAGGGGCAAGCAGAACTTTACCGCGACACCGCTCGGGCAGCCGGGCTGCATCTTAGTTGCTCAAGCCATTTAACAAGCACGACATTGCCTACGTCTAATTATTCAATAGACGCTTATCTATCAGCCTCATTGTTTGACCCTCGCTGCTAGAAAATCCGGGCGAAAGGCGCCAAACCACGGCGGTCTGACGCCACCGCCGGGAACCCGGTGCAATTGGCGATTTTTTAACACAGAAAATCGTCACGTACGATAAATGCGAAAACCAGGTTATTTCACAATATTACAAAAGATTTCCAAAAATAACCTTGCAATAAATTTTTCAAGCCATGCTATCTTTTTCCCGACGCTTCGCTTACAACTGAAAACGCGAGCGGCGCAAAATTAAAACTTGCCAGCTATAACTATCGACGCACGAACAACCGAGCTTGAAGATAGTTGAAATATTTCGCGGAGCAGTACATCGGCTGCTCTTATTTACCTCTCCAAGGGACTGGATAAATGACCTTAGCTCTTCATGGTGGTACCCCAGTGCGTCAAGCGCCGTATCCAAGCTGGCCACAGTTTGGAGCCGCGGAGGAAAGTGCTTTACTGCGCAGTCTGCACCAAGGCCATTGGTGGCGGATGCAAGGCAATGAGAACCTGAATTTCGAGAAAGCCTTTGCCCAATTGCACGGTGCCCACTCAGCATTTGCCGTCGCCAATGGCACCGTGGCCATTGAAATAGCCCTGCAAGCCGCCGGCATCGTCGCAGGCGACGAGGTCATCGTTCCGGCGTTCACGTTTATCTCGACCTCAATGGCCTGCCAGCGTATCGGTGCGACTGCCATTCCCGTCGACGTCCTGTCCGATACGTTCTGCATTGACCCGGCCGCTGTGGAAGCCAACATCGGCCCGCGCACCCGGGCCATCATTCCGGTGCATATGTCTGGGCACATGTGTGACATGGTCCGCTTGCTGAGTATCGCCGACCGTCACCAACTGGTGATCATTCAAGACGCTGCCCATGCTCATGGCGCCCGCGGTCGTGCCGATACCGGCATTGGCGAATACGGCACCCTGGCGTGCTTCAGCTTCCAGAACTTCAAACTGATGACCGCCGGCGAAGGAGGCTTGGTGCTTTGCCCGAATGAAGAACTGCGCGAAAAGGTCTTCCTCTACGGCAATTGCGGGCGGCCGCAAGGCGATCGCAGCTATCAGCACACGGTGGTTGGCACCAATGCCCGCCTGAGTGAATTCAGCGCGGCGGTGCTCAGTGCCCAGTTAACCCGCCTGGACTTCCAGACGCAGGTGCGCCAGCGCAACGCGGCGCTCTTGTTCGAGGTGCTCGAGCGTTCCGACCTGGTCACCCCACAGGCTCGCACTCAAGATGCTCACACCCACCCGTACTACATGTTTGTCTTCACCCTCAATACGCGTTCGGGACAAGCAAAGTGGGACCGCAACCACGTCGTCGAAGCGCTGATTGCTGAAGGCATACCCGCGTTCCGGACGTATCAGGCGCTCTACCGCATCCCGAGTTTCTGGCAACCGCCTGCGCCTTCCGAGCACAACCTGGCCCATTACATTGCCGCCTGCCCTGTGAGCGAACAGGTTGCCCAGCACGGCATCTGGATACACCACCGCGCCCTGCTGGGCAATGAACAGGACACGCTGGACATTGCCACCGCCATTACCAAGGTCCTCACACTCCTGGCCAACGAGCCATGAAAGACCCGTGCGTCGCCTTCATCGGCGCGGGTTGGGTGGTACGCACTATCTGGGCACCGTTGCTGGCGCAACAGGCGGCTCGGATTGTCTCGATCATCGACCCCCATCTGCCCTCCCGAGAGGCGTTCAGTGACTTGCCTGTCGCGCCTCGCCAACACGGGTGCGTCAGCGACAAGGCCCTGGAGGGCTGCAACCTGGCGTTCATCTGCTCTCCGAACGCCAGGCATGTCAGCCAGGCAATCAGGGCGATGAACAAAGGCTTGCACGTTATCCTGGAGAAGCCCGCGTGCCTGAGCGCCAACGATGCCCATGCCTTGATCGAGCACAGCCGCCAGGCCGGAGTCGAGGTATTGGTCACCGCGGCCGCTTCACACCGCAGCGACGTAGGCGCCATGCTGGAAGCCGTCGCCCGGGGCGATGTAGGCAACCTGCACTGCATCGACGTGAGCTGGCGCCGGCGTAACGGAGTGCCCCGCCCCGGTTCCTGGTTCACCCGCGCGGACCAGGCACTGGCGGGGTCCGGAGCGGACTTGGGTTGGCACTTGCTGGAGGTGGCCTTACAGGTACTGGGCTATCCCCTTGTCGACGCGGCACTGTGCAATCACGTCCCCGCCGCCCCCGACGAGGCCAGCCGCGAGGCCACCTGGCGGGAGGACGAGGATGGCAACAGCACCAGCGCGATCGACGTTGAATCGCAATCCTACAGCTGCCTGCAAACCCGCGGGGGTGCGCTGATCCGCTTGAGCACCGCCTGGGCCTCCCATCAACGGCAGGACGAAACAGTGATCACGCTGTACGGCAGCGCCGGGCAATTGTGCTTGCGCACCACCTTCGGCTTCAGCCAGAACCGCGTCAAACACCCCAGCCTGGTGTTGAGCGTTGCGGGAATCGATACCCCGCTGGGATTTGCCGACGAGGAAAACGTGGCGCCTTACCGACAGTTCCTCGCGCGCAGGATTGCGCTGATTGGCGAATGCGCAGCCAGCCGAGAGCTGGAATACCGCAAGTTGCAGTCGCTGGCCAGCGCCATGTCGGCCATGTACCCCCACCAGTCACCCCCCGGCGGCGCCCTTCATCGCCAGCCCTGATGCTGCTTGCAACGCCCAAGGAGAAAACACCATGGCAGAGTTCACACTGCTCAAAGACAAGCTTGTGCAATTGTCCAAGCTGTCAGGGCCGATTGTCGTGTCGCGCATCGGCTTTTTGTTGTTGTCACTGGTCGACACCCTGATGGTCGGCCGCTATGCCACCGAGTCACTGGCGGCCATCTCCATCACCCATGCCATCGCCGACACCTACATGCTGATCGCCGCCGGCCTGCTCTTCGGCATTCTGGTCATGGGGTCGATCGCCATGGGCAAGCAGGCGCCAGGAGAGGCCGGGCTCGCCGCTCAACGCGGAGTTGTCTGTGCCCTGGCCCTTGGCCTGGCTTGCGCGCTGGCAAGTGTCGCAAGCTTGCCTTTGCTGGTGCTGTTCGGAGTACAGGCGCCGCTGGCTGCCGCGATTTCCGAACTCATGGTGGTGGTCGCCCTGGGGTTGCCGGCGATCCTGATCTACATCGCCTATTCCTTTTTCCTTGAAGGTATTTCCCGCCCCCTGCCGGCGACCGTGGTGATTCTGGGCGGTAACCTGATCAATGCCGGCTTGTGCTACGCCATGGTGTACGGCGAGTTCGGCTTTACTGAAATGGGCGCCTTGGGTTCTGCCTGGTGCACCACGTTCGTCAGGGTCCTGATGGCGCTGGCGATTATTGTGTATGTACACCGTGTGATGGCAGATCGTGCCGATTTCGGGATCAATGAACGCTTCAAATGGGCATGGGCCGACTGGAAGATGCAGCGTCAGATCGGTTATGGCGGGGGCCTGAGCTTTGGCATCGAAGCCGGCGCCTTCATGTTGATCGCGATCATGGCCGGGGCGGCCTCGCCGGTCATCGCGGCGGCCTGCGCAGTGGTGGTCAATATTCGCTCGATTCTGTTCATGATTCCCATGGGAATCGGCTTCGCCACTTCGATCCAGGTTGGCATGGCCTATGGCAACGACGACGCGCGAGACATCAACCTTTCCACCTGGAGCGGCCTGTTTCTCGGGGTGTCGCTGACGGCTGCCTGTGCGCTGCTCCTGGCCGTCGTGCCAGGCCCTTTGCTCGCTCAATACAGCAACGATGACCAACTGTTGCAGGTGGCCGTACCGGCCCTGTTGGTGCTTGCTCTGGCCCTGCCCTTCGATGCCTGGCAAGGCGTCATGTCCAATGCCCTGCGCGGGCGGGAGGACGCCATGGCGCCGACGGCAATTCATGCAATCGCTTACCTGCTCGTCATGACCCCGCTGGGGTGGCTGCTGACGCTGCATTGGCAACGGGGCCTTAACGGCATCGTCGAGGCTATTCTGATCGGCAACCTGCTCGCCGCCGGGCTGATGACCCTGCGCCACTACCGGCTCAACCAACGAGCCCGGCTACCGGACCTTGCATGAGCGCGTCCGTGGGGAAGAGTCTTATGCGACTTTCAGTGATCATGCCGGTGCATGCCAAGGCCGAACGTTTGCGCTTGTGCCTGGCCAGTTTGCGGCGCCAGCACCAGCGCTGCCATTTTGAAACGATTATCGTCGCCGACGCCGCACAACCTGCGGTCCTGGCCCAGGTCAAAGCCCTGTCGTTCGCCCGTGTGCTCACCACACCCGGGCTGGGGCGGGCCGCTGCCAGAAACCTGGGGGCCAGTGTGGCAAGTGGCGACATCCTGCTGTTCATCGATGATGACGTGCTGGTCCAAGATGGTTTTATTGAAGCGCATATCCAGGCCCAACGACGTCAGCCGGGGCTCGTGCATGGCCGGCTGCGCGAACTGATCGCCCTGACACCTCTGACAGACCCGGCCCAAGGCACCCCGGGTTGCCCGCCAATCCTGGAAGAGGACCTGCTCCAGGGGCGCTGGTGCCCCCAGTCGGCGCGAGTCATGGCCAACCCGCTGGAACAAGCGGCAGAACACCCGCGCGCAGTGCAGTGGCCATGGTTGGCGAGCGCAGGGGCGAACATTTCGGTGAGCCGCCAGGCCTGGAACCTGGTCGGCGGCTTCGACGCCTCCTACGGCAAGCGCTGGGGCATGGAAGACCTGGATTTCGGCTATCGGCTGTGGCAAGCCAGGGTACCGATCGCCTTGGAAATCCGGGCCTGTGGCTACCACATGTCCCATCACAACCCTATGCGCTGGGATGATCACCGACACAACCTGACATTGTTCCAGCAACGAGCAAAGACCCCTGAGGCCATGGCCCTCGACGATTTGCTCTCGCCCACCGGTTCGCTGGTGCGTTACATCGAACGGGTCGACCAGATCCGGCAAATCGCCTCATCGCCTTGAACCTGGCAGTGTTCGGCCAATTGCTCGAGAAAACGCCCCTGGCTCCCGAACAACATCAATACCTGGCTGCGGTAGCACAGCGCAGCCTCCCGCCAGGCCGACCATGAGCACCTGAGTGTTTCTTCGCAGGCACTCAGACCCAGGCTGTCCAGATGCTCGCGTAACGTCTGCTCGCCCAGGCCATGGGCATACGGGAAGTCGGCGTAGTAATACACCCTGTTAACGAGCTGACGGGCCAGGCAATGGGTCAGGCAATGATCGACGTGGCGGCCAATGGCCAAGGGCGCAAAGACAATGTCTTCTGGCGTTAGCAATGCCTGAACGCGGGCCACCTGCTGCGGGTCCAACGCCGGCCAGCGTTCAGGCTCTGGTGCAAGGAACAAGGCTTGGGGCGCATCGTAGGCAAAGTCCCCTGCGTAGTCCCGTCGCAGGGCGGCATCTTCGAATCCCATGCTCAGGCGCTCAAAAGACAGGCGTGCGGCGCCATTACAGTCCTCCTGGCGTCGCCACTCAGGCGCTGCAAACCGCCGCCAGCGCTCGTGCGCCGGCAGGTTTGCAACACAGTCTGGCGCCTGCTCGCCATCGAACAGGGTCAATAACACGATGGTGCGCCCGGCAGCCCAGCGACCAATGCCACTGCCAAGGGACCACACCGCGTCATCCGGATGAGGGGACAGCAGCACCACGCGAGCGCTCACGGAACCGCCACCGCCTGGGTGTTATGAGCATACAACTGCCCCAAGCGCAAAAAGCGTGAGACCTCTCGATCATTACGCTGTACCACACGGCAACGCCCCATTTTCAAGGGCGAAAGCTGGATGTCGGGAAAATTGTCCATCGCCACCCACGACAGATGTGCAAAACGTTGGCGCAGCACGCCTAAGGTGTCGTCACACGCCTGCCGACGGTGTTCTGCCGATTGCCGGGCCAGTGCCGGGATGCTTGCGCCAAAGGCGTCTTCGAATGCCGCGCACACATGGGTTTCAGGACACGGCACGGTGTAATCCATGTACACCCCGAACCGCGCCAGGGTTTGGTGCATTTGCGCCTCCAGGTTGAGCTGGTGTGCGCACTGCACTTCATGGCTGCCAAAGTTGAGGTAGCCGCTACGCATCGCCGCAGGGGCCTTGAGTGACTGAAGCGCACGGCAGATAAACATCAGCAACCCGCCCTGGTCCTTGAATCCATTGACCGCGAAGCAATCGAAACGCCCGACTAACGCAGGCGGCAGCGGTTGGAAAACGTCGTATTCGACCACCTCGATGTTGGTGAACCCCTGCGCCTTGGCAACTCGGTCGATGGTTGCGAGCAACTGCGGGTCGATATCGGCCACCACGATCGGCTGGCGGTATCCGTGCACGGCCAGAAACAACGAGAACAGTGCATCATCGCCCAACAGCAATAGGCTGCCGTGGTTCAGGTCACCCAGGCTTTGCATGATCTTGTAGCGGCGGATCAACGTTTCGTAAGTCTCTACGGACTGGCTGTACTGGCTTTTTTTGTCATTGAGCAAATCGGCAAGGATGTCTCTGAAACTGGGGTTCAACTGCAAGCAGTCATCACCCACCAGGTGCAGGCCTTGACCGGGCAGACGCTGTTCGCTTTCCTCTGCCCTCACCCAGCGATATTGGCCGGCGTCTATGACTTGGCGAAGCTGCCCATGCGCCAGCAGATCAACCAGGCACCACAAGACCTGGCGTACCGTCAGCCGGGAGGATAAGAGCTGGTAGATCCGCCGCGGCGCAGCCAGCTTGGAAAGCAAGTCATCCAGCGCCGCCTCATCCACCGCGACGCGTGATGGCAGCGCTGACAAGCCCATCCGTAAGCGTAATTTGATTTCAACGAAGTCTTCCATGCAGCCTCCTGCTCGTAAAAAATGCGGGTGCCGTCAGAGCACGGCTTGAAGAATATGGCTGGCGCAACGGCCATGAAAAAAATTGACCCCCACTTCAAGGGTCTCGCCACGGCGATCGGAAAACCCCAACCCCGTACCAAACAGCCCGCCCACCGCAACTCCCTGGACCATGAGTTCACCCGTGTTCCGGTGTTTGCACAGGTTGCCCTCAAGCTGATCGAGCGTCATGGCCGTGCCCTGCTGGTCGAACAAGGCGGGCAGCCGCGGGAGGTAGCCCGTGGCATTGATCAACAAAAAACCGTCTTCCAGCCAGGGCTCGATATCCGCATCGCCGATGTGCAGTGCCACACTCGGCTGCTGCCCGGCCTCGACACTCAGCAGCGTCTGTTGCGCTGCGCCACGCAAGCCGCAGAATCGATTGACTTCACCGCTCTCCTCATCCACCACATCCGTTGCCTTCAAGAGCCGCGCCCCAGGGCTTGACGCCGACCACAAGGCCGGGCGCCTGCGGCACAGCACCGCAATGGCCTGAGGTGCCAGGCAGTCATGGAAACGCTCAAGCAAGTAGCCGACCGCGGAGAACGCACTGTGGCTACCACCCACCACCAGCACTCGCTGCCCTTGCGCCAGACTCTCACGCAACTGCGCATCGGCCTGCCCCCGCAGCAGGCGATCGGAACAGATCGGTGGCGATCCCGGTTGCTGAGCCGTGCCGGCACTCATCTGAAGATCGCGGATCCGCGCGCCACACGCCAGCACCAGGTAGCGGCTGGAACGGATACCCCAGTCTCCCGTCACACAAAAGCCGCTGCTGACGACTGTTACGGCGTCGACGTTGTGCCCAAAATGTATTGCCGCACGGGGATGTCCTGCGCAAAGCGCCACGACGATTTCGGCCAATTGACGCAGGAATATCGAGACGTCGGTCAATTGCACGACATTCCCCGGCGCCTGCAGCCAGCGCTGAACCATGGGCTGGTTCAAGCATTCGGCAAACACTCCGTCCACGCGAATGCCCTTGAGAAAATCCTCAATCGGCGAATTGGCCTCGATGTCATACGCCAGGCAATTCCACTGCGCGAGGGATGCGCTGCGCTCATGCACCTGAACACCGCGCTCCAGCAAGCTGTGCAACTGGCCGGTGCGGTCCGCGGTGATAAAGAGCCCGAGGGCCGCTGGGCCGAACCCTATGATCTGTAACAACGTTTCCATATCAGAAACCTCGGTAATTGAACGCTGGACCGAACCTCAGGCCACGGCCTGTGGGTCGATCAGAATGAAAAGGAAACCTCCAGCGCGACATGGGAGTCGCCGGATAACGCATCCCAGGTTGGGTCGCTGCGCGAACTATTGATGAGCACCGCACTGAGGGTCGTGCGCAACGCGTCGCTGAGCCCCAGATCCAGCGATGCGTTAATCATGTTGTTGCCCTGGTCAGACGCTTGGGCGGTGTAGCCCAGGAACAACGAAGACAGGTGCGCGTCGTTGACTTCCAGGCGAGCCCCCAGCAGAAACTTGCGATTGAAGATGCTCACCGGCGCCAGGCGTTGATCACGGTCGCGATGATATTCAGCGATCAGGCTCAAGTCCGCGTCGCGCCATGCGCGGTTCATGGCGTACTCAAGCCCTACCGACAGCTTTTGCGAGTTGTAGGCGCTGTCCGAAACCCGCTGAGTCAGTGCCTCGACTTTGTACAGCCATTGCTCGTTAACCCAGATCGCGTCCAGCCCCCATTGCGACAACGCGGTGTACTGCGCCACCAGGCTGTCACCAACCTGGCGCAATGCCGGCGTGCGATTAGTCCCCTTGAAGTAACTCAAGCCAATGTCCACATCCGCCAATGACACGAAGTAACGCGCCGCCAAATCAATCCCGTCGGGGTTGGCGCCGTGGATGTATTCAGCCCCGGGTTGCACCCGATACGCCGCGAATCGGGCAGGCTCGGCGTAAAACTGGACGGGCTCGAACCCGTCCAGCAGGTACAGGCTCAGATGCCCAGGCCCCAGGGTGCTGCCGAGTTTGAGCGCCTTCTGCGACAGCTTCTCTTCAGGCTGCAGACCATCCAGGTTGTCGTAGGTATTGATCACGTCCACCAGTTGCCGGGTTTCCATCACGCCCCAATGCTCCTTGATGCGCCCCAGCTTCATCTCGCGCCCATCCTGTTCGAGCAGCACAAACAGCTCGTCCCAGTAGAAGTTCGGGCGCGGGTCGTTGTGATCGCTGGCCCTGTAGCGCGGGTTGGCCACCACCCGCATGCGCCATTCATCCCAGTTTTGCAGGTACTGATAATCAAGGCCGAACTGCACGGTGCTCGGCAGCTGCCGGTCATCCACACCATCGGCCGGCGTCGAGGGGAAGTAATAGCTTTTGAACCCGACCTTGGCTGACAACGAATGGAGCGACTCGGCCACAACCTGGGTGCTGCTACACAGCAGGGTCAATGTCGCCAACTGCGAACTAACCCGCCAACGGCGTGAGCCCTTGATCATTGCGTGAGGTTTCCGAGCCTGGCCGGTTCGAATGCGTCCTCCCTGATCCCGGTTTTAAACTGCACATCGGAGCTGACCAGAATGGTCTGGCGCCCCGTGACGTGGTTGACCATGGTCATGTTCAAGGCACGCCAGTAACGGCCCAGGAAAAGCTGGTAGTTATCCAGGGACAGCGTCTTGAACTTTGTGCCCTTGCGGTCGTAGTACTCCGTTTTCATCTGCCGGTAATCGGCCTTGTTGTACCAGACCCAGATCGCCGAATACCCCGAGTAGGGATAGAGCGGAACCTGCTTGACCACTGCGCACTGGAAATCGCCGCAAGGTTCATCGCGCAACCATTGGTAATCGTAGTTCCCGACTTCCATGGAACCAATGTCTTCGTAGGAAAACTCGCTGCCGGAAAACGCGCCGGAACGATCAGCGGCGGCGACGCGCTTGACCCGTTTCAAGGCCGGCAGATACAGCCAGACCTGGTCGCCTTCCTTGATCTTGGAGTGGATCAGCACCCTTGAATTCTTGATGTTGTCGGGTGCCTCGAACGTCAGCAGCACCTTGTCCCCGGCGGCCTTGCTTTCAGTCTCGAAGCTGTTCATGCGCATGAATCGATCCGTGCTGGCGCCGCCTTTTTCCACCAGTGTGAGACGAATTTTCGCCGAGGTGTCCTGATACCCAAGGTCACTGTCCCGCCAGAGATGGGCATAGTGCTGCCCGCGTTCCTGCTCCGTGTCGGCATGCAATAGACGGTGTTCGAATGTGCCCCCGACCATCAGGCAAACGGCAAGCAGTGCTTTGTAATTCATGGTGTTTTCCTTGTGTTATTGCTGCTCGAGGACGGGTCAGGCTTCGCGGGGCGCAAGTTTTATTACCGACCGCCCCCACAGGAAGCGATCGAAGGTCAGCAGCACCAGCGGCAGGCACAGTGCGTCGAAGATCAAGCCGAGGAAGATCGCCAGGACGGCCAACATGCCGAAATCAGCGTTCATGGAAAAAGGGGACAAGGTCATGACCATGAACCCTGACGCCAGAATCACCGAGTTGGCGAACACCGACGGCAGTACATGCTGGTAGGTGCGACGCAGTGCTTCGCGTGGCGGATGCCCATGCTCCAGGCGCTGGGTCTTGTAATGGCTCATGATGTGGATGGTGGCCTCCACGATCAGCCCATAGACCACCACACACACGTTGATCGCTGCGGTGTTGACCTCACCGCGCAGCAGGCCCCAGGTGCCGAACATGATGAAAAACGGAAACATGTTGGGCAGAACGCTGATCAACCCAAGGCCCGCGTTGCGCAAGAACAGCGCGACCATCAAGGTAATGACCACCAGTTCGAACACCAGGCCGTTGACCATGTATTCGATGCTGATATGCGTCAGGTTGGCGAACACCACCGCCTCCCCTGTTCCCAGCCCCGGGACCAGCGCAGCACGGTCGGCGTTATCGCGCCACCAGTTGTCGGCGCGCTCTTTGATGTCGCGAATCTGTTGGGTATCCAGGCGAGTCAGGGTCACCACCATGCGGGTGGCCGACTTGTCGATGTTGATCTGGCTGCCCAGGTCCAGGCCGAACGGCAAGGACATCTCATAGACCAACAACATCTGCGCCGCCATCGCCGGATCATCCGGCAGTCGGTATTCCTCGGGGCGCCCGCCATTCATGGTCTGGTTAAGTTTCTTCAGGGCATCACTGAGCGTGGTCACCGAGTCGACTTCCGGCTGGGTCCTTAGCCACTGGGTAAAGCGGTCCAGGTCAGCCAGAAAGCGCGGATCAGAAATGTCACCCGTGCTGGAGGTGGCGACATACTCCAGGCGATAGATACCGGACAAGTTATCCATCGCAAACTCGGTGGCCGTGCGCACAGGAATGCTGGTGTCGAAATTTTCGACGATCCGGTCATTGATGAGGTTATTGCGCGCCGGTTCGATCGCGATCACGAACAACACGACAAACCCCAGCAACCAGAGTTTGGGGTAGCGCAACAGGGGTTCCATGTACAAAAAGTAACGGCGACTGGCCGCGCCTTCGAGCGGTTTGAGCCGCAGCAGCGGAATCAACACCGCCGCCACCGAAATGGTTACGACCAGCGCAATGACCGCACCGATCGCGGCCAGCACACCAAACTCCTTGTAAGGCGGTGACGCCGCGAACACCAGGCTGTAGAAGCCCACGGCATTGGTGGCCGTGCCTATCGCTATCGGCTTGATGGTGTCTTTTATCGCCGCGCAGGCCAGGTCCACCCGCCGGTTTCCATAGTCACCACTCATCTGTCGAGCCGCCGATAGTACATGCATGATCTCGGCAACCGATGTCGCCAGCACGATCGTCGGCAACAGGCCGGTCAGCGCCGTCGCCTCGAAGCCGAGCCAGCCGCTGGCGCCCAAGGTGGCGGCGGTGGCCATGCTGATTGCAGTCAATACCACCAGCAACGCGCCGAGGCTGCGCAACATCAATACCGAGACCAGCAAAATGATCACATACATCAGCGGCGTGAGCACCGCCATGTCTTGCTGAGCGGCTTCGGGATAGGCCGCCTCGACCGCCGCCAGCCCCGTCAGATGCACCTGCAGCTCAGGATTTTGCAGCTTGAAGGCCTCCAGCATCCGCTGCCCTTGCGCCGTGGCGGCAATCGCTGCATCCAGGGTCTCTGGCGGGAATTGCAAGGTCACCAACACGCCCACGGTCTGGCCGTCTGTCGATACCAGGCGCTTGACCAGTTCAATATCGTTGCGACCCAGGCGTTCCATCAGGCTGATGTGCTGCGGTGTCAGGTCCGCGGGCTCGCGAACAAGGGCCTCGACGTGCACTGTGTCGCCTTCGGCAAACACATGCTGGAAGTTAGTCACCGAATCGACGCGATACGCATGCGGGATACGCCAGGCCTGCTCGGTCAGCTGGTGTATCTGTTCCAGGTAACGGCGGGTGAACAGACTGCCCTGGGGGTTCTTGATCACGAAAAGCAACGTATCGGACTTACCGAACTGACGATGCATCGCGTCCAATTGCTCGACAGTTTTTTCCCCTTCGGGAAAAAACGAGCGGTAATCGGCGGCGAAACGAATCGAGGTCATGCCCCAGGACAACCCTGCCACCAGCACGAGCACGAGGGCAAACAGTAGGTAGCGATAGCGCTTCAACAAGCGCTCGAATGTCGACGTCGGCATCAGCCTCGTTCTCCGTTGCAAGGTAATTGAGCCATTTGCGGTTGCATCGCCGGGTGCGAGGTGGGTACCGCGCAACGCTTGAGCACCATCGCCAGCACCTGCTGCACGCTCTCATCGATGCTGCGATCAGCGGTCTGAACCACACACTCACAGGACAGCGGCGGCTCATAGGCGCTACCGATGCCGGTGAACTGTGGCAGCTCTCCGCACCGGGCCCGTCGATACAGCCCTTTGGGATCACGCGACTCGCACACCGCCAAGGAGGTGGCGACGTGCACCTCGACAAACTCTGCCGCGCTGAACAACATCCTGGCCCGCAGGCGGTCCTCGGCGAACGGCGAGATAGCACTCACCAGCACAACGTAGCCACTGTCACAAAACAGCTTGGCGACTTCGGCGAGGCGCCGGACATTTTCCTTGCGATCTTCGGCGCTGAAACGTAGATCGCTGTTGAGGCCGGTACGCAGGTCATCGCCGTCCAATACCCGTGCGCGTATGCCGGCATCGCCCAGGGATTGCGCCAGGAGAGTAGCCAGGGTTGTCTTGCCGGCCCCGGACAAACCGGTAAACCACACGCATAACGCGCGATAGGCCGGTGGCTCCGGCATTTCGGCGCGCCGGGGAACCTCACAACGATTGATCGGGCTCATGTCATCGATGCTCATAAAATGTTCCTGTAAATTCACTCATAAACGGAGCGAATGATTCGGCAAGGGTTACCGGCTGCCACCACCCCGGCGGGTATCGAACGGCTGACCACACTGCCCGCGCCAATCACGCTGTCGTCACCGATTTCAACGCCACCAAGCAGCGTTGTCCCCGCGCCGATCCATACATCATTGCCAACGGTGATCGGAGCGGCGCGCAGTACGCATTTGAGTTGGCCGTCCACCCGTACCGAACGCTGCCGGGGGTGCACCGGGTGGGTCGTGGTCATCAGTTGCACGTTGGGCGACAGGTAGACACGGTCACCGATAACAATCCGATGGCCGTCCAGAAACGTGCAGTTCATATTGATGAACACGTCATCGCCAATATCGATATGAATGCCGTAGTCGCAATGAAAACTGGGTTCTATCCAACTGTTCTCACCTAACTTTCGGAGTAATTTCTTGAGCAACGCTTGTTGCTCTTTCAAGGCCAGCGGCGATGTATTGTTAAACGCGTATTGCAATGCCTTGGCGCGAATATGCAGGCGTGTAAGTTCCAAGCTGGGGGAATGAAACCACTCCCCCGCGAGCATTCTTTCGCGCGAAGAACGGGTGTCTCCCGCCTGGGTGGACGGGACGTTTAAAACATCCATGGTGAACTCCGACGTTCAAGCGCAATCAGCGAAGGGTACGCTTTTCGTAGACCGAAATATGTTTGAACGCGCCGTCGACAAACGGCGCTTGTTCCCAATTGGCCCAGCGCTGGACCAGGCGCATCCCCGCCAATTGCGCCATCAGGTCGAGTTCGGCCGGCCAGGCGTAGCGCAGCTCCACGGGAATCACCTTGACCCCTTCGCTCTGCATGCGGATGAACCGGCAACTGACCCGCTGCTTGACCGCCTCATGCCGCGATGCTTCCAGCAGTACCTCGTTGCGCTCCAGCCCGCCGACGTACACCGGCTGGTCCTTGCCATAGCGCGAAAGGTCCGGGAAAAACGTTTCGATCACCAGCAGCCCCTGCTCGCCAAGCTGCGCGCTGGTGGCCTGGAAACAATTGACTTGAGCGTCCTGGGACAGCAACAGAAACAGTGAGCTGAAGGTGCAGAACGCCATCTGGAAGGGGCCGCCCCGGACCCCTTCCAGCGTCGCGAAATCCGCCAGTGTCACCGGGACGTCAGCACCTCCAGGCTTGGCCTTGAGCTTATCGAGCATCGATTGCGAGGCGTCGACGCCATGCACATCAACGCCGCGTTCGCGCATGGGCAGTGCGAATCGCCCCGTCCCTACACCTAACTCCAGCACCGGGCCACCGCGACCGGCCAATGCCACCAAGGCATCAATCGCGATCGCTGGCGCCTCTCCGTACAAGTCATCATAGATGTCGGCCAGGGTTTCACCGTAAGTACTGGGATCGCTCATATCCACTTCCGTTAGTTAGTTAATTCAGGGCAATACTTCCCCATGCGAGGGGTAACCCCCCCGCAGGAAAATCAAGGTTAAATACTCCGTTGGATCAATTATCCAGAGCTTGCCTTACATACTCCGCAAGGTGCTTATCCTGTACATCCGACACACTGAATAACTTGATATGGCGACGAAACTTTCCGGTGCCTTCCAGTACATGATAAGGATCGTCAAACCTGTAGCCCTGACCGAACTCCACCGACACGTGGCTGGTGTAGGCGTAGACCCCGCAAAACGGCGTTATCCGCGAAAACAGGATGCCACCGTACTTGACCGTTTCGGTCACGCCGCCACCGGTGGCGGCCACCTTGCGCACCTTCTGGACCACTTCCAGCAAGGCACCATGCGTGCTGCCAATATCTTCAAGTAATGCCGCAACGGCATCGTCCGTTTTACCTGCCACGCTGTCCTCCTTGGATCGTTGCCTGCAACGTGAAGGTCATTGACCGACCGGTGTACACAGTTCCACGAGAGTGCCCGCCGGGCAGCGCACGTAGGACACCACCTGGCCCCAGGGTTTTTTCTGCACCGCAGCATGCTCGCTCGCCCCGGCCGCCAACGCCTTGGCATGCGCGGTGGTTACATCATCGGTAACCAGGGCTATTTCAATGCCCAAGGGCTTTTGGTGCGGACTGCAGAACTCATATCCGCCATCGCAGTTCGATTCGGCAAGGCCGCGACTGGCGAACGCGAGTGTAGTGCCACCGGTTTCAAGCTCGCCGTAGTCGCCCGACTCATCCAGAAAGCGCCGCTTGAAACCAAAGGCTTGCTCGAAGAACGCAAGGGTGGCTTCGACCTGAGGTACATAAACAATCGTGTATCCAAATTTCACGGTGCTTCTCCTTAGATGTTGCTGTTTATGAGGCTCGTGCCGTAGGAACGGCGATAGTGCTCGAGCCAATGCAAATTTTCAGGGCACGGGCCCGATTGCGCCAGCGCAGAATCGATAAATGTACGAATTGTCAGGCTTGTTCTCCTGCGCGCCGCGACAGCAATCGAATAGCCGGCCAGCGAAGCCGTGTGTGCGAATCGCCATGGCGACGGGCCCGAGGCCTCTTGAGCCGGTGGCTGGCAGGCAAACCCTAGCCTGGACCATGCTCGGCCGATCCCTTGCCCACAGGCCTTGGCGCCTGCCTCTTTCAGGGTCCAGAGCCGATAAAAAGCTTCTTCGCGCGCAGGTCCGGCGAGCTTGGCCAGCACTGCTTGCTCCTCGTGGCTGAAAAACCGCCGGCTCAGGCTTTGCGTATCCCGCGCCTGGTGAGCCTCGACATCGACCCCAACCGGTCCCGCGCCGACCCCCAGCACTAACAGGCCGTCGGTATGGGCAAGGTTGAAATGCACCGCCGCGCGGGCGGGCGCCGCGAGCACAGGCTTGCCCGCGGCCCCGTAACTCAGGGCAATGCGTGCCGGTTCACACGCCAGATAACGGGCCAGAACCTCGCGTAGCCAGCCATGCCCAACCAGGTATTGCGCACGCGCGACGGCTGTCCCCAAACCTTGGTAACGAGCGCGCTCATCATCGGCCAACCAGGCCAGATACTGCTCGCGCCGAGGATGGGACCTTGAGCCGCTCCACGGCAACCGCCACAGGTCGACGCCCGGGAGTACAGGCCCACTCGCAGCGAGTTGCACCGCCGCCGATTGCCGGCTCATGGTTCACCAGGCCTTGCCGCATGCTGCGCGGCCCGCTCCAGGTAAAGGATGACTTGCTCCAGCGCGGCATCCGACAAAATACTGTAGTGATTCGCAACGATCCGCACGCAGGCTTCCTGCGTCGACAACTCGCTCAGGCGATGCAGTCCACTGGCATGCCGCTGTTCACTGGCGTGCAAATGCCACGTCGGACAGGCCACGGGTTGGTAGCAGTAGTTGAGCAACGCCGCATAGTGCCGGCAAAACAGCGCGAAACGCTGTTCCAAGGCCTGGTTCAACTGGGCCTCTTGCACCTCCCCTTCGGCCTGTATCTGTTCGGTGTGCATCAGGTCGTGCTGGAACATCTGTTGCAGCAGGGTCGGTGGCAGTTCCAAGACCTCACCCTGGGCAGCACCGGCGTCGATCGTCACCAACGCAGGCAGGTGTTGGCCGCCGGCGCTGAGCAAGCGCGCGATCTCCACGGCGACCACACCCCCGTATGACCACCCCGCGAGCACCACCTGGCGATACTCGGCCAGCGGTTCACGCAATTGCTCGAAATACGCCAAGGCTTGGGCGTTGATGCTCGCGAAATGTTGCTCACTGTCCGCGCAAATGCCGACGATATCGAAACGACCACCCAGGGCCTCAACAAGCGGCAAGTAACAGGAAAGGGCCCCGCCCACCGGATGCACCAACACCAGAAGCGGCACGTCCCGCACCTTGTCACGTCTGAAATGCACCAAGTTGCGCGCCCCCTTGGAGCGGTCTTGCAAGTACGCCTGCAGCCGGCTGACCGAGGGATAGGAGTAGATATCCGCCAGGTTCAACTCAAGCCCCATTTGCGTATTCAGTGCCTGGAGAATATGCACCGCATGCAGGGATGACGCGCCCAGGTCGAACCAGGAACGCTGCGGGTCAACCGCCGCCGGCAGCACGCGCTGTACACAATTGGCCATCAACTGCTGCTTCGCGCAGAAACCCAGGTCTTGTGGTTCGCTGGAGGACTCGCCACAGCGCTGCACCACCTGTTTCGTCAGTTGCTGGCGGTCGACCTTGCCATTGGCGGTCAGCGGCAGTTGTCCCAACTCGACGATCCGCGCAGGCACCATGTAGGGGTTCAGGTAGTGTGCACCGAACGCCAGCAATTGCTGGGCGCTGGGCGCAGGCTCGAAGCCTGGATCCAGGACGACCGCAACCAGCAGGCCTTCGGTTTCCCCCAGACAGGCAGCGGCGTGCAGCACGCCAGGCGCCCTGCGGAACACTGCGTCGATCTCGCCCAGCTCGACCCGAAAACCATTGAGCTTGACCTGCAAGTCCTCACGGCCGAGAAACTCCATTTCGCCATCCATTCGCAAGCGCCCCAGATCCCCGGTCCGATACACCCGCTGGCACAGACCAGGGTCCTCGAAAAACGCTTGCTCGGTCCGTTGCCGGTCATGAATATAACCGACCGCCAAGCCTTCGCCGGCAATGTGCAGCATGCCTTTGACTTCGGGTGGGCAACGTCGCCCCAGGGCGTCGAGGATGTAGAAGCGCTGGTTGGCCAGTGGTCGTCCATAGGGAATGCTCGGCCATTGCGGATCGACCTGTTCGACCTCGAAACAGTTGGACCAGATGGCCGCCTCCGTGGCCCCGCCCAAGGCAACAAAACGCGAGCCTGGAGCGCTGGCGCGCAAGCGGTCGGGCAAGCTCAGGTTGATCCAGTCGCCACTGGCCATCCACAACCGAACCGCAGGCGCCGGTGCGGGCAACTGCGTGGCCAGGGCGTAGCTCAACGCCATTTCCATGATCGCAGGCACTGAATTCCAGATGCTCACACGATGTTCGCGCGCAGCGACGAGCCAGGCATTCGGGTCAGCGCTTTCGGCGCCGTGCCCAAGCACCAGCGCACACCCGCTCAGGGCCGGCATGAAGAGGTCGAACACCGACAAGTCGAAGCTGAATTCGCTGACCCCCAGCAAACGGTCGCTGTCATCGATCGCGAAGCGCTTGCGACAGTCCTGCAGGGTATTGAGTGCTGCCCGGTGAGTCACGCTGACGCCTTTGGGCACACCCGTGGTGCCAGACGTGAACATGATGTACGCCAAGCTGCTGTCGACCGCCGGATAGGCCGGCATTATGCAGGCGCCCTGCCCATGACCGGCCTCCAGCCACTGGCGGTAATTCAAGTACCAGTTCACGGGCGAGGTCAGGATGCCGTCGATGTCCGCGTCGTCATCGCCCAGCACCGTCGTTGCCGCGGCTTGATTGATCATCGAATGCACCCGCCCCCGCGGGGAGTGCTTGCTGACCGGTACGTAGGTCGCGCCGGCCATCAGCGTGGCATAGATCGCGATCACGTTCGCGGCATCATGGCTGCCCCGGATGACCACATGATCACTGGGACCGACGCCATTTTCATTCAGATGACTGGCCAGTCGGCTGGCCTGGCACAGCAATTGCGCGAAGCTCAGGCCGCCCTGCGCATCCAGGATGGCCGGTGCATCCGGTCGCTGCACGGCCTGATGCAGCAGGCCCTGGTAGAGTGTGCCGCTGTCGAAGGCTTGCTGTGTATGGTTGAACGCATCGACTGTCGCCAGCAGGGCCGGGCTCAAGGACACCTGAGCGTCATCCCACTCCCCCGGCTCAGTGGCGAGGCGCTGCAGGGTCGCGTGAAAATGCTCGAACGCCTGGGCGATCACCCCCGGCGAGAACACTCCTTCGCGCTCATCCCAAGACAACCACAACTCACCCTTGTGTGAAAACGTTTGGGCGTCGATCCAGATCTGCGGGGTCATCATGGCGTGGTCCGTCTGCTCCAGCGGTACGGCGGGCAGATCCATTTCCAGCAATGACGAAAACACATAGGGCATGGGCGGTTCGGCACTGCTGGCACGCTGGTCGTGAAGCTTGATCCATTCACGCACCGCAGAGACACCATCGTAGGCGCCGTGCTGCATAGCCGCATACAAGTCTTGCTGCAGGTGTTGCACGATTGCCGAAAAGGCCCTTGGCCCGGTCGGCAGGTCGATCAGTACGGTATCGGCGAAATTACCGATATGGCGAGCAAATTCCTTTGCCAGCCCAGGGCGGGTGCTGTACATGACGCTACAGGTCACCGTGGCCTTGCCGGACCAGCGCGCCAACGTCTGCAGGTACACCGTCAGCAGCACCGCATTGAGCGACACCCGATGCCTGCGCGCGCGTTCGGCAAGGGCGTTGTACGCCTCGGCCGCCAGCAGGCCACGATGTTCCGTGAAGCGCCCAATGCCGGCCGGACCTTTTGGCTCGACGGTAGAGCGGCGTAACCTCGGCAGATCGGGGCCACCCGCCAGCTTGGTGATCTTCTGCGCCCAGTAGTTACGCGCCTTGAAGCGCGCCAGCCGGCCGGCCCGCACCTGTGCCGCAATCCTGGCGGATGCATACATGCCCGCTGTCGATTGCGCGCCGGTTCCACAGGCTACCAACACCATCAAGTCGGCGATGAAAATCTGCACACTGGGAGCATCGAACAGCGCCAGCCGGTAGACCACATGCAGGCAGCGCTCATCCGCGCTCTCCACGATCACCAAGCGAAACAGCGGCCGCTCCAGAGTCAATGCCGGAATCGGTGTGTCGCTCCCTGGCAAGGCCGCGCAGCGCCGCGGGGCCTGCCCCGCTGCTGCGGTCACCTGCTCGACCACAACTGCCTGCCTGGCCATGGGTTTGAGACGCGGGGCATGGGCGTCCAAGGTGTAATTGAGAATCGGATGGAGCGCCAGCATTTGCTCCAGGACCGATTCAAGCTGGGCCTGTGAAGGCACATCCCCGGCATACACCAGGTGCAGGTAGGCCGCGCTGCCTTGCGTGAATGCGGAGTGTTCACCCAGCCAATAGGCCTGACGCAGGCCGCTCAAGTTCGCCGCCAGGGGATCGGGTTGCGCCAGGTAGCTCAGCAACCGGGTTTTCTCCCGGCTCACCGAGTGGCGAATGTCTTCAGGCAGCGTGGGCTTCTCACAATAGTACTTGAGCTTGCCGGCTTCCTCGTACAGGTGCACGCCACGCTGTTCCCAGCTTTCGATCAATGTCGCAACAGACTGGCTCACAGCTCGCCCTCCGACACACAGGGCGCCGACGCCTGCCGCGCCGATGCCAGCAACTCATTGACGAAATCGGCGAAACTGGCGGTGGCGACGATCAGCGTCAGATCAATTCCCGCTTCACCGCACAAATGCGGGTGCCTATGCTCCAGTTGCACACATAACTGCAGCGCCTTGAGTGAATTTCCACCGTGCTCGAAGAAGTTCTGCGAGGCCTCCAGACTGCCCGCCGGCACGCCCAGCAGCTCACTGCACAGCTGCAGCACGTCGGCCAGAAGTACGGCATGCCCCGGTACCATTATCGAAACATTACCCATGGTCACTCCCCACCAGCACAGACGCTGCAACAGCATAGGCATCAGTGCCCATGCCGGCGATAAAACCATGGCACAGCGGAGCGATCACCGAGGTATGGCGGAAGGCTTCGCGGCCGAACAGATTGGAGATATGCACTTCGATCCAACGTCCCGGATAATCTTCCAGTGCGTCACGCAAAGCCCAGCCGGACATCATCAGCGCGCCAGGGTTGATGATCAGCGCCGCGGCATCGCGATTGGCTTCGACAAAGTCGATGAGCTCGCCTTCGTGATTGCTTTGCAATGAGCGCACCGACCAGCCTTGCGCCGCCGCCACCACGGTGACCTCTTGCGTGACGTCGGCCAGGGTTTTGGTGCCGTAGACCTCGGGCTTGCGCAGCCCCAGTCGTCCCAAGTTTGGGCCGTTAAGCAGGAGTAACGTCGGCATGACGCGGCTCCTCCAGCAAGGCCAGGACGTGACGCGGATCGGTCAGTTGGTAGTCGCAAGCATGGCCCCGGACTTCTTCGCCCGGGTTATCCCAGAGGGCCAGCGCGGTCTGCATGCCTGCGCCCTGGCCACACAACAGGTCAGCCACCGCATCGCCCAGAAACAAGGTGCTCGCCGGCTCCAGGCCAAGGCGCTGGACGATCATCAGGGCCATATCGGGTGCCGGTTTCGGGTTTTCGACATCGTCACTGCCCACGATGCAGGCGAAATAGTCGATCAACCCCAGGCTGTCGAGAATCGCCTCGGTACGCGTATGGTCCTTGCCGGTGGCCACGGCCATGGGGATACCCTGCGCACGCAAGCTATCAAGCAACGGGCGAATACCGTCAAACACCTCAATGCGGTGCATGCGCGCATTGCTCTCGCGCATGAACACCCCGTGCATGGCCAGCGGCAGTCCCATGCGCTTCATGATTTGCGGAAAGCTACGCCCCAAGTGCTTGCAATACTCGCTGAACGGCGGTGCGACAGCCTCAGCGCCCATGAGTTCAGCGTGAGCTGCATGGTAAGCCTCGGCAATCACCTGTTTACTGTCGATGACCGTACCGTCAAGGTCGAAGATAACGGCGCTGATCGAGGATTTAGACATGGGCAGGTACCTGCGTGGCAATGTGGTGATCCAGACGTTTGTCCACGGTCTGCACCATGGCATCCACGGCCAGTGGCACCAGGGAAAGAAACTGTGCGACCTTGGCAAACTCGGCCTGAGGCGCCTCAAGCACCTGCTGATAGTCCAACTCCAACAGCTGCATGTTGGGGCGCGAGCGAACCCAGGCGACAACCTTTGCCACGTGGTCGTGGTAAAGCCGGGCTAATGCCTCGCCCTCCACTTCGCCCCAGATATTTCCTGAATGATGCGCCGCCATATCGCGCTGGGAACGGATTACCGCCTCGATGTCGCGGTGCATGAACACCACTCGGTAACCATGGGTGGCCGGCAGGTGCATCAGGAACCTCGACACCAGCTTGACCGCGTGGCCACGAGCCTGATCCATCCAGGTCAGGTAACTGTCCTTGGACTTGACGGCCTCCCACTCGAAGTAACCATGGGGATTGCGCCCATCCCCCTGACGTACGTTGTCGGTCAGCAACGGCATTCCGGCGCAACCCAAGGCACGCATCATCATCGATGTGCCGGAACGCGGTAACCCGGAAACGACCGACACAAAACCAGCCTCGCCCGCGACACAGTCCGGTACATTCATGCAGCGATATTGCTTAAGCATCCCAGCTCCTCATTTTCTCACCCCTGGTGGCAGCCCCCTGGAACCCAGATTTCAATTGCGCTGAACCAGGCCGATGCGGTTGCCGAACGGGTCCTGGATGGTTGCCTTGTAACTTCCCCACGGGGTATGCACCGGCGCCTCGATCACCGTCACCTGTTCGCGCAGCCGCGCAAACGTTGACGCCAGGTCAGCCACCTGAAAATCCAGCATCGTTGCGCTGGACGGCCAGGGCATCGAAGCGTCCTCGATCAAGCCGAACCCGGCGCCCTTGTGCTCATCCACATCCAAGCTGATCCACAGGGTCGGCGCAAACCGTCGGCTGACCATGGTGCCCAGGACCTCCACGTAAAACCGCTCGGCCTCAACCAGGTCAGTCACCGCCAAGGTGCAGAAACACAGCGTCGAATCGTTCATAGGTACCCTCTGCGCGGCTCGCTCACGGCGCTACCGGTTGCGCGCCGATCTCAAACTCAAAGTCCACACGTCGGCGAATCAGTGCACACACCGTGGAACATTCGATGCTCTGCGCCAGTTCTTGCTCCAGTTGCTCCAGCTGCTGTGCGGTGCACTCGCCCACCTGCAACTGCAGCTCGATGTCTTGCAGGTGAACAGGCGACGGCGCGACCTCGCACATCCCGCGGATGTCCACCATCGCTCGCACATTGAGCTGTACCGCGCTCGCCAGCGGGTGATGAGCCCTCAGTTGCAGCAACACATCGGCGGCGATCGCCATCAGCAGGTATTCCTGGGGGTTGGGCCCCCAATCGATGCCTGCCAATTGCTTGGGCTGGTCGATTGGAAAGGTACGTGGATCCTCTGGGTCCTGACGTAGGAAATTGCTGCTCAACTGGGTCCCATACAACCACTGGCAATCGAGCGATAAGGCCTGGCTTGGCACAGGTGTGTCGCCGGCAGAAGCCGTGATCCCAGGGAAACGCACCCACGGTCGCGCGCCGGAAGGTCCGGCCAGGCGTGCCGACAGCCCCAAGGACTGAACGAATGTCTGGTGGTTGGGGCTATGGGTCTTGACGGCCTCAATCACGTCCAGCGCCTCGCCGATTTTCTTATCGGTGCCCGAACGAATCTGGTACCGCACTTGAGGTGCACCAACCTGTGCCTGGAACAGAGCGGCACTGGTGGTCATCGACAGGTGATCGACCGTGGTTCGCCGTGCGGAAAACCCGGACACGGCGGATACCAGAAAACATCCCGACAACGCCGTCAGCGCGAGCTCCTGTGGGCTTGCCACGTCCAGCAAGCCGTAGGACTTGAGGGCCGGTTCAGGGCTTATCGGCACCTCGAAATGGCGAGGGGCCTTGAGCAAACCGATGAGCGCCGGATGCACCCCGGCCAGCACTCCGGCGTCAGGGGCGGCGCGTGCGTAGGCCGCATAGCGGAAGATGGCCTGTTCGGGCTCTTCCTGGATCTCGTGGACAATCTCGCTGAAGCCCGAGATGTTCATTCCGTTTCTCATGACGCATTCCTTCCCTGATAAACCTGATGCAGCGCCTGCTCCAGATCGGCGCACAGATCATCCGGATCTTCGATGCCCACAGAAAGCCGGACCAGCCCGGGGTTAAGCCCGATTTTCTTCTGCTGCTCGCTGGTCAGCCCGCTGTGGGAGGTATTGAAAGGCAGACTGACCAACGACTCCACACCACCCAGGCTGGTCGCCGAGGTAATCAGCTTGAGCCGCTCCAGCAGTTCGAGCGCCGCCGCATCCCCGCCCTCGACCTCAAAGCTGAGCATTCCGCAGGTGGTCTTCGCCGCATACTCGAACAACTGTCGATGGGTGTAATCCTGCGCATACACCGAGTGCAGGGCAGTGACCCGCGGGTGCTGCTCCAGAAAGCGCGTCACTTGCCGGGCGCCATTGGCGTGCGCCTGCATGCGCACGGCCAGGGTCTTCATGCCGCGTTCAAGCAAAAAACACACGAAGGGATCGAGGCTACCGCCAAAGCGCAGCAGTTGTGCCCATACCCGATCAACCAGCTTGCGGCTGCCCGCCACCGCACCACAGGTCGCATCGCTGTGACCGTTGAGGTACTTGGTGGCCGAATGAATCACGATGTCCGCGCCCCACTCCAGCGGCCGGCAACTGATTGGCGAGAGGAAGGTATTGTCAACCACCAACAGGATGTTCTCCTGCTTGCACAGGGCTGCAATCGCCACCAGATCGATGGCCTTCATCAGTGGATTGGAAAGCAGCTCGAAGAACATGATCTGCGTTTCCGGGCGAATCGCTCGGCGAATATCCGCCAGGTTCAGTGGGTCGACGTAGCTGACCGAGCGCCCGGCCTGATTGATATCCGCATGCAGCAGGCTGTAACTGCCGCCATATAGGTCATAGGAGGAAATGATATGGCCATTGCGATTGGTCAGCGCGAACAGCGTGGATGCAATCGCAGCCATGCCCGAAGACAGCACTAGCGCACTCTGCGCCCCTTCCAGTGCCGCGACTTTGAGTTGCACCGACCATTGCCCGGGGTTGCCGTAGCGACTGTAGGTCGGAATGTCGCGGATGTAACCTTCTAGAAACGACTCGTAGGTAGTTTGGCTGAACCGAAAGGTGGTGCTGGGAAACACCGGTGTGCCCACGGCGCCTGTTATCGGGTCCTCATAGGTCCCGGCGTGGACGCAAAGCGTCGCTGGGGCTTCGCCCTGGGTCAGGCAACGATTGTTCTCCATCCCGGGGCCCGCCAGGCGCTGGCGGCTCAACTGGTTGAGCCACGGCAACTGGTGGCGGGTACCAGGGCGGTTGGTAAACACCGCTTCAGTCAGTTTTGAGTCGCTCACACACATTTCCTCGATCATTCAATTGCTGCGGTCGGCGTGGCAGGCGGCTGCACACCCGCTGCCGGATGCCGGCAGTGCTTGCTAAGGCGTCACGACAATCAGACTGCCTGGGCTTGCTGCTTTTGCGCGACGAAGGTTTCGAGGCGCTCCAGCGAGTTCACCAGCTCAATGGATAGCTCGTTGTCTTCGATGGAGAAGCCGAACTCGGTTTCCACCTGGATCAGCAATTGCAAGGCGTCGATGGAGTTCAGCCCCAAACTGGCGATGAGGTTTCCTCCCGACAGGTCTTCGCGGCTCAAATGACGGCCTACGGTGGCCGAGAACACGTTGATCAAACGATCGGTATCAGTCATTTCTCACAGCTCCTGGTAAATATCGTCGTGCGTTGGAAAATCATCGATTCGGGGCGCGACACTTCGCTTGCGCTGAACCCAAGGCCGGCCATCACGCCGACCAGCTCGTCATGACGCGGGTAAAAATGGCCGCCATGGGTCAACCAGTCGACACCGACGGTGGCGGAGGCTTGGTCGTTAAAAAAAATGTCGTCAATCACCAGTCGCCCGTTGTGCGCCAATCGCTCCAGCAGCCCGGACAACCCCTGTGCCACGCATGCCTGGTGCAGGATGTTGTCAAGGACGATGACATCGAACTGGCGCGCGTCGAGTGCATCCAGGGCGTCATGGGTGTCCACCGGTATATCGAGGTCGAGAGGGTTCAGCCCACCGAGCAGGACCACTTGGCTGGCGGGGCAGTCGAGGCGCCGTTTGCTGAGCAGGGCCTGGGTATAAACCGCACCGGTGGCGCTGACATCCAGTAACCGCAAGGCACCCGGCATGTAATTCAAGACCTTGCGCCACGCCAGTTGCGCCGCCAGGTGTTTTTCCGGGCCGGCCACCGCTCGCTGGTACAACTGGCGCAGTTGCCACTGGTCGGCGGTCTGTTCAAACGGGCGGGCGTCCAGCCCGCGCTGCAATACCGCCAACAATTGATCCAGTTGGTTCCAGCCCTGGCTGTTGAAGGTTTCAAGGTTGAGCACCGGTGCCAGCGTTTCCAGCCGACGTGGATCGCCATGCTGCTCCGCGCCTTCGTGAACCAGGCCGTTGGCCAGGGCCGTATCGAACGCCGCCGCCAAGGTCGTGGCGTGCAAACCGCTGCGCTGGGCGATCTGATCGACATTCAACCCCTGGGCACTGAGTTGCAGCGCGCCGCTGGTCCACAGCGCGAACAGCAGTTGTGAACGCTTATAGGCATGGGCGGCCTCAAGCAGCACAGCATTGTCAGCCGGGTAATAGCGTCGACTCAGCAGCGCCTTGCCGCTGGCGCCCCTCGGGATCAGTGCCGTGCGCTCAAAGCGATCAGGCACCTTATGACTTGCCAGGTAGGCCTGACAGTGCGCGCGCAATTGCGCCTCATCCCATGCCCGATCAGCCCGCCAGACCACGAAGGCAAAGATGTAATCGTTGCCGGCCTGTTTGGACTTGACCGCTCGGACCGTGCAGTCCATCACGTCTTCGTGGCCGGCCAGGATTGACTCGATCTCGAACGCCGAAACCCAACGCTCGCCCCGGCGAATGGCGCTGCTCTCACGGCCGACGATGGTGTACCCCTCAGGGGTACGCTCGGCGATATCACCGGTGTCGTAGACGCGGCCGTCCTCCAGCATGACCTTGAGCGCGAACGGCTGCCCTTCTACGGGCTCGTCCAGCACACGTATACCTGGCAACGGAAAGCCAATGGACAGCGGCGGCAAAGGCGCGACGCCACCGAACAGTGCCCCGCTTTCCGTACTGCCGTAATTACGCGACAGACCTATGCCGAACGCCTGCTGGAACTGCTGCTCAATCGATTCGCTCACCGGACCGGCACCAGACATCACCACCTCAAGCTGCCCGCCGCGTCCGCCCTGCCCGGCCCGTTGTGCCAGTAACGAGGCCAGCAACGGCGTGACGACGCAATGGGTTGCACGCTGACGCAAGGCCGCAAGGGCGCCCGCCAGTTCCGTCGGCTTGACGATCTCGACCTGCGCACCGGCCAGCAATGCACCCCACAGCCAACCCAGTGCATACGCGTGACAGATGGGGGCGACAAACAGCACCCGATGCTCCGGGCCCAACTGCAGCAGGTGGCAGTAGCGTAAACCTTCGTCGCGCCAGCTCTGCAGGTCGCGGAAGACGATGGACGGCTCACCCGTGGTTCCGGATGTCAGCAGGTAGATGCCTCGGCGCATCGTCGCACTGGCCTGCACATCCGATCCCGCCGACGTGGCGTCCAGCTTCAGCACGCGTAGCGCTCCATGCTCCAGCGACAGGCTGTGGGCAATCGCCCCGCGTGCGCCGTAGCGATTGATCTCGTGCACCGTGGCATCACTGGCCACCAGCAGGGGCGAAAGCCCGTGCTCCAGCAGCATCAACAACAGCGCGACGTGTTCGACGCTGCTGTCGAACACCAGCATTACCCGCCCATTGGCGCAGGGTGCCAGCTCACGTAGCTGTTGCCCCCAGGAGCTGCGTTGGCCGACCGGTAATTGTTCTAGCAGTGATGCGCTGGACAATGCCTCGAAGCACTGAGCATCGACTGGGTACTCATGCGCCATTCAGGTACGCCTCCTTGGCTTGCTCAAGCAGGGTTCTGACTGCCTGGGGCGCATAGGACGGTGCGCGACACAGTTCATCCAGGCTGATGACACTTTCGAAATACAGGCTCAGGGTGTCCCAAGGCGTGAAGCAGCCTTTGCACGCATCCAGGCGCGGGCGTTCCGATAGCAGCAGTTGATAGAACGGCGAACGATTCACCGGCGCCAGGGCCTTGTTCCAATCGCCCTCGACCAGGTTGCCCATGTCGTGGAACCAGATATTCGGGCACGGCGTCACCACCCCGTCACTGAACGTGGAAAGCACCAGGCGCGGCAGGTGGCAACGCCAGCTACGCCCCCCATCGCGATAGAACGAACTCAGGCGCTCCAGGTACGCCTTGGGTGGCAACACGTCCGGGTAGAGGTCGCGCAGCTCGAACAATTCATCAATGTGCAGGTACTGGTCCGGTCGTAGCTTGAAGGTTTCGCTGTCAGGCCCTCGCACCGGAAACGGAAATAACTGTGGAGGGTTTTCCTTGAAACGTGCACACCATTGGACGAACTCACGCAGGTAGGGCGCACTGCGGTCGTTCAACACGCCGTAGATTTCCAGCGGCAACCCTGCTTCCAGCACCATCTCGATGCGCTCCATGATCATCTCGTGGATACGCGGCGACAAAACCCGGTAGCTGTTGCCCGTGTAATTGCTGCTATCGAGCGAAATCTGCACGACGACATTGCCCAGCTCCGCCAGCCGCTTGATTTTCTCGGCGGTGAGCGGCAAACCGTTGGTCTGTACGATCAACACTTCATGCAGCGGCGACATGCGTTCGATGAACGTCATGATGCCCTTGATAATGAAGATTTCACCGCCCGTCATTTTCAGGATGGGCGGCCTGAAGGTCCGATTGACGCGCTCGACGATGGTGTGCAGGCGCTTGCCCAGGTCGCTCTCTTCGGTGTAGGCGTCATGGGTCGGCGGCTGGAAGATCAGCTTGCCTTCATGGGACGACTTCATATTGCTCTGCCCGGTGAGGCAGTAGGTACACCCCAAGTTGCAGGAGTCTTCATTAATGACCAGGTCGTTGCCAAGCAGCTGGCCATGGCCCAGGAAGTTCACCGGTTCACCGATTGTCATGTTCAGGCCCCTTTGCTGAACTGGATATCACGCAAGCTCAGACCCGCGCGATGAAGCTGCATGCTGATACCCAGTTGCACCTGGCGCAGCTCAGCGAGTTTTGTCCGGTAAAACACCTCCAACTGCGGGCGCTTGTCGTGGGCATAAGCCTCGGTAAGCGTTTCCAGTTCAGCCAGGTCGGTCATTTCGGAGATCAACGCGTAATTGAAATCGCTCATGGCCTTGCGCAGTTCGGCCGCCTTGGCCTCACCTGCTTGAAGAATGGCCAGGCCTTTGGCGTCGTCCAGCACTGCTCTGCGCAATCGCGACATAAAGGTGTGCATGACGATGTCGTAGGTCTCGAACTCGAATACAGCCGGCTCTTTTTCGATGACCATTTCCGAGGCGTATTTTTCGCCATAGAGCAAGGCGGTCATGGCCGAGAGTTGGCGTACCCGCGGGTCTTCGAAGTCATAGCTCAACGCGTTGAGCGAGACATCGAAGTCGTCATGCAGCTTGCCTTCGGCACGCAAGGTCTCAACCGCCTCGGCGCCGGGATACAACTCCAGGCGCACGGTGTAACGGCGCAGGTTGTAGCCCATGTACTCACGCAGGAAGGTGTTGTTGTCGCGGATTTCCTGGAACGTCGACCACGGGTGATAGGCGATAAAGCCAAACGCAACGTAGATGCCGGCAGCGCGTACCAGTTCGATCGCCCGCTTGTTGTCTTCGACGGTCGACTTCTTCTTCCAGCGATCCAGGCCGATCTGCGAGCCCGACTCGATACCAATCAGGACTTTTTCCAGGCCGGAGCGGTAGAGCAGGTCCAGCAAGGGCTTATCTTCGACATGCCAATTTTTGGCCTGCATGCAGCAGTTGTAATAAATCTTCAGGTCGCGATCGAGCACGCCTTGGGCGATGTCGGCGATTCGCTGCTTGGCGAACGGTGCACCACCCGGGTCTTCGAACGTCGAGTCGACGAAGTCGAAAGTGTTGAAGTTGTACTTGTGATAAAGCCGTTCGATTTCGTCGACAATGTTGTCCGGTGTGCGCGCACGCCAGAGCTTGCCGGGGTTGATCTTGTTGCCCGCATGCGGCGCGTTGCAGAACGTGCACCGCGCCGTGCAACCACGGGTAGTTGCCAGCCGCAGGTACGGCAGCTTTCCGCTATTGAGTTCGAACTGATCGCGGGCCGGCTCGGGCAACATGTCCAGTTCGGGAACGGGCTTGCCGATCGGATTGTCGATCACAAACCCGCCCTCCTCGCGCCAACTCAGGCTAGGCACGCTGGAGTAATCCTTATGTGCCCAGAAAGCTTCCACATAACGCACCAGCGGCACATCACCTTCACCCCGCACCAGGGCATCGAGGAACCCCCAGTTGGGATTGCTCAGCAGCTTGGAACCGAGAAACGTCGCCAGTGGACCGCCGGCCAGGAATGCGACTTTGTCCGGCAATGCCGCGCGTAAAGCAGAACCGAAAGCCGTGGCGTGGCTGACGGTCACCGTGGTCAGCGAGAAACCAATAAGGTCGGGCTTGAACGCGACGACTTCGGCAATCGCCAGTTCGTCGCCGTGCTGGATGGCCTTGACCTCCACCACCCGACATTCGGCTCCTAGGTCACGCAGGATCGATACCAGGTAGCTCACCCCGAGATGCTCGGAACTCATCACCAGGTCGCCATCGAGCAGCACCGGGAAACACACGCGCATCGGCTGGGGGCTGCGGAAGTCGACGCTGGAGTGCAACGGGTTTGCGACCGGGACGTCGATCGGATCACCCAGGTTAGCCAGCGGAATAAGCGCGCCGGCGGCATTGGAGAACTGCACGGTTTCCATCAGAAGTACCCGATCTGTTGTAATTGTTTGTCCATGAAATGCTGCTCTTCCTGGCTCATCCGTTGGCCGCTGCCCTGGCGGGCAGGTTCGCGCCGGGGCGCCTGGGGCGGATCGACCAGCCAGTGACCCTCCAGCCCCTCGGGAACTACTAACCCCAGGTGGGCCAGAATCGTCGGGTGGATATCTTCGATACGCGCTTGCAGGCCCGCATTGCGGGGGAAGTTGGAGCCGCTGATGAACACGATTCCATCGGGCCGGTGCACACCATGTTGCGCCGGTGGGTTCCAGACCTTGCCACTCAGGGACGGCGTGGGCATGACACTGAAATCTTTCGGAATCAACAAGTAGTCAGGGGCCTCGCTCAGGCGCGGCCCGGCATAGACCTCCGAACTTTTGACCAGGGAGAACCAGGGCTGGCCCTGCTCATCGAGCACCTTGGCCAACGCTTGGCGCAGCTGCGCTTCGGCCGCTGGCAGCGACTCGGTATCAAGGCATCCATGTGCCTCACGCCCCTTGAGGTTGGCATTGACTCCAAAGCATCCCGGGGTCGGCATATAGAACTGCGTGTGTGGCCAGTCCACGGTGCGTCGATAACGTCCCTGGGCTTCGAACCAGGAGCGCACACCCGGGTCATCATGGCCCGCCTCAGCACCTTCCTCCAGCGGCTCATACCGAGTGGCGAGCAAGCCTTCCTGCTGTAGAAACTCGTGCACGCTGAAGTCGACGTCACAGACACCGAAGCCATGGTCGGATGCCACGACAATCAACGTATTCTCGTCGGCCAGGGCCAATAACGTGCCCAAGGCCTGATCGATACTGACGTAGCACGCCTCGACTTCCGCACTGGGCAAGGCTTGATCGCCCCAGTAGTAATGACTGACCCGATCAACTTCGGTAAACACCACAAACAATGCATCGACAGGACGGGTTTGCTGCAGAAAACAACAGGTATCCGCACGCCCTTTAATAAATTTAGATGCCTGTTCGCAATAATCCGACTGCCCTCGATACATAGTCACTATATCGGAATGATAATGCAGGCCCGCCTGCATCAACTCATGCACCAAATTAGCTGGCGAGGTATAACGCAATGTCTTCGCCAATGGCCAACTGATCATATAACCGCCGTCCAGATCGGCCGGTGGGTGCGTCATCGGTATATTGTAGGCACCCACTTTCAGCCCCTGTCGTTCAAGGGTCAGCCAACTGGGCTCGCCGCCATAATCGGAGGCATTCATCGCACGAAACTGGTAATCCTCGGACTGTGTTGCCCAGAACTGATAGATGCCATGCGAACCCGGCGAAACCCCTGTAAACATGGAGGCCCAACCGGGTGCGGTATGCGGTGGGAAAGTCGATTGCAGAACCCCATGAGACGAACGCTCACGCAGCGCACTGAAGTTGGGCAACAGGCCGCGAGCCATTAGACGCCCGAGCACTTCATAAGAAGCACCGTCCACGCCAAACACCAACAACTTCAACTTTTGACCTTCCATAGTCATTACAACTCCGCGCCTGAGACACTGAGGGGGGGGGCAACCTGATCGACTTCGCGCAACGAACGACGCCAACCGGAACTAAAGCCAGTCAGCACAAACCATAAAAAAAGAACAATCCCGAGAGAGCTATATACAAGACGCTCGGTCACGGCAAAAACAACCTAACACAGCGTTTAAAAAAAACACGTCAAAAAGATTGCTGGCATGTAACAAAAAAGCTCAAAGTATGAACACATATTACAAAATGTTTTACCGCACCCAAAATGCAAGGGATTCTCCAAGGCATTCCAAAGCACCAACTGCGGACGAGGTTGGCATTGAGGCTATAGACCCGGCGATGTTTTATGATGGAGGCGCCGGGCTCGGAGCGCTCCCGGATGAACTGGGCTTTGACAGATTTGCTGTCGCTGGCCATGAACGGCAAAGTGAGCCCCGATGAACGCGGAGGACAGGCAGGGCGGTGAGGATGCAGGCCAACCGCTTGCGCAGAATGAACACACGATGGCCGCAGTCACGCGACCATCGTGTCAGATGCGGTAGATCAGATCTCCGGTATCGTCGTGTCCTCGAACGGCTCCTCTTCGCCGTTGCCGGTGTCTTCGGAGTTTTCGCTGGCCTCCTTGGAGATCTCGGACGCTTCTTCCTGGACCTGCACCGCCTCCTCACTTGCGCCTTGAGGTCTGCGCCGAACTCAGTACCCATCTCGTTGACAATCTCCGGCAGCGCCGTGTTCACCTCGCCGAGGCTCTCATTGGCTGCGGGAATATTGCCATCGCTCAGGCTCGCCTTGGCATCCAGCAGATTGCCTTTCGCTCAAAGCACAAAGACTGACATGACGAATGTGCTCCCGCGCGTTACACGGCGAAATTGTAAAGATACGGGCGCTCTCGCCGCTCGTTATGAAAAGCGGCGCACCTTGATAGTCCTGTCCGAAGCTACCTTATGCTTGGGCTTGGCCACTCGAATAACCTTGTGCTGACCATCGGCCATTGTTTCAACGAGCATGCCATTCCTGATTTCCATCACACTGAGTCCGGCCGCCAACGTATTGATATGGGCCGCCTTAATCGCGCCTTTCGCCATGGCTGGAATTTTCTCTTCCAGCCGGCTCACCAGTTCATCATTTAACATCCGGTTGACGTCCATAACGAGCTCCGCATCTTAGGCCAGCACGTAGCCAACCATCATGTTATTGCTGCGTGTTCCGGGACAAGCACCGTCCGCTCCTAGAACGCACAGAAGACCTATTTGTTGACCGTCGATGCTACACAGGCCTGTACGGAAGAATCCATCAATGCCCCCATCAAAGCCCGCCGACTTCAGCGATATCTAATGACTGGCGAGTGACGATTTCAGTCTCATAGAGCGGATTCCAAGGACCACTGTTCGGTCATTTTCTCAGCTTTTCCCCGCGATGATAACGACCCCAACCCGCTCTGCCAGATTGAGCACCGTGTCGAACACAGTCGAGTCGCCGGTCAAGCTGCGTGATGCCCCCTGCGGATGGAGTGCGCCGTCAGGAATCCGGTCACCAAAGAGCACCACCGCACGTGCCGAATCATCTTGTCGCGACACCCAAGACAGCCCTTGGGCATCTGGACACTGACGGTGGATTGCCTCGGCCCATTTGCGCGTCGCAGGGTATTGATCTTTCTCAGTGTCGATCAGTTGTTTGCGCGTGATGCCCAGTTTCCGCAGGGGCACGCTGGACAGATCAACCAAGTGCAGCGGTTGGCTAACCTGGACGGCAGAATGCACCTGTCCAGTCAGCTTGCCTTTGTCGAAGCTCTTAAACCCAGCCGTATGGGGAACGTCGTGGAAGACGGTCTCCATCAAGGCGCAATCGACTGTCGTGCCGCCATACAAGGTGGGAATCGCCCGCCCCTGATCATCCTGGATCGGGCTGAAGCGTGCGTTGCCGTGCACACCAGGATTGAATTGATCAGGCTGATACTTATCTTGGTGCACACGGTGAAGCACATCGCCTTTGGCGATCACGGTGAAAGTGACGTGCAACGTAGCCGCAGGCACTGGGGTAACGGACGCCGCCAAATCCGTGGGAGGCGTCGCCCTACCCTCACTGGACTCGGTACGCTGCTTAGCCATGGACGATGCCTTGGATTTCATCCAGTGCTGCAGCAATCACCCGATCAGGCGCCGATGCCAACAGGTCCTGAGGTCTTTTGCCGCCCAGAAAACTATTATCGGAGCGAAACCAGTTAGCCATCCCCCAGCCGTCCTTGTGGCCAGCGAAAGCGTCAATGATTTTGGCCAGTGCCTTGAACGGCCGATAGCCCGCGTTCGGGTCCAAGCCGTAGCCAGGGAAATAGTCGACCCCACCGTGGCCGATGGCAAAGATCTGCCCCTGCTTTTTCCATTTGTTGGGCTGAGCACTGGGGTTTCTAGTGCTCAACTGGGCCACCTGCGTGATGTCTGCTGCGGTCAGCCAGTCACCGCTCTCCAACACTGCTTTGCGGGCTTGGACCAGCATTGCCGCCTCCTTGAGCAGGCGAGGCGAAGGCGGCTTACGCGTCACAAACACCTCGGCCAGGCGCTCGAGCGACTTCGGGTCCTGACGCTCCTGCAGCACCTCATACATCGAGGAGGCCACATTGGCGAAGTTTTCCGCCAACGCTTCAAATACACTGAGGTTGACCTGATCGAAAGACACGACCAGCACTCGATCCGCATGCGAGCGGCTCAAGCTGGCCCGAGCTTCCTTAGGCGTACCGACCAAGGTGGAGACACCCGACTGCTCTGTAACGCTCATGGAAATCTCCTCACAAGTTATTTACATTATCTAATCGTATCATGGTCTTGATAACCCTAGCTCCAGCCTAAGCTCCATTCATCTGGATGCATAGGTAGATTTGAGTGGAGCACGCCATGCCGTCGATCAGCACGGTGACTCTGGGACTGAAAGTCTAAGGATTACGATCTTAGCTTTCAGGTGTGCGGGCGAGCTAAAGACCAGCAACAGACCGAAAGAGTTGGCAACCCAGTTCAGCACCGCTTGAATTCCCGGGCGGTCCCGCTCCCCTAAGGGCCGAAAATTTGTACCGCATCGACCTAAGAAGGTGTTCTCTCGGCCAACAGTTTGGCATTGCGCTCAAGGCGTCGCTGATCGCGGGGATCGAGACCCTTCGCGACCAGCGCCCTGGCGATATCGCGCAGAGCGCGAGCATCGCGTAGACCTATTTCAGGATAAGTACCGAGCGAAATACGAGGCTGTTTGCCCGCCCAAGAAAAACGGAAGTGCCAGCTCTTGGTGCCTTTCGTATTCACGAAAAGCGCAAGGCCATCAAAGTCAGGAAGGGTGTAGTTTTTTGCGCGAGGCTTGGCGTGTCGGACCGCCGTAATGGTAAGGACCATCGTACTAACTCCACTCATATGAATGAAGGAGGGTTGTACCGTTTTCGGAGTGCCAAGCAGCTCTAAAAACTGATTTACCAAGCGTCGAATTGATGTACTAAAAAATGTACTAAAAAATCGCGGATGTTAATGTAACAGAGTAGACTTTACTGGAACTAAAAAGAGACCAAAGCCTCTTTTTTTGACTTCTAAATACTTCAATGGAAGTCTATAGAAAAATAATTGGAGCGGGAAACGAGACTAGTATCGGGTGTCCGACTCATTGAAATATAAGGGGTTTCCGTTATTCCTGAAGCAGGAATGGACTTAATTCTGGACTGGTTTCCAGCGGGCATCAAGAGCAACGTGAACTTCCCCTCATAGGTGCGTTAGTAATCTGCGTGATCAACACGCCAACTCCACCCAATAAAAAAGCCCGAGCTGTTTCATCCCGTAGCTGCCCCTGATCTATTTTGCTGGTCACATTACCAATCACGATCTGCGGGTAGACAACCTGCACCGCCTGGATCGCCCAGAGGGTTTCATTGAGCTGTTGATGCGCGCGCACCCCACCCGTGAACGTCGGCGAGGCAGTGAAACTCAACACCGGACAGCCCCAGCAGCACCGATTTCCCATGAGGGCGGGACAACCAGTCCAACGCATTTTTCAACACGCCGGACATACCGTGGTTGTATTCCGGCGAGCCGATCAATACCCCATCGGCCGCCGCCACGGCGGTGCGCCAGGCGATCGCGGCCTGGGGGGCATGAGCGCCATCGTCATCCTCGTTATACGGCGGGATATTGTCCAATCCGTGAAGCGTCAACCGGACATGCTCAGGCAATCGTTCGGCCACCGTACGCAGGATCGCTGTATGTGCCGACTGCCGACGCAGGCTGCCGGACAAGCCCAGGATATTTATCGTTACAGTCATTTAAATACTCACGGGTTGTGGCTTGGGCTTGAGGAGAAAATGCGCGAGCGCGGGCACCAGGAACAACGCTCCCACCATGTTCCAGACGAACATGAAGCGCAGCAAAATGCCCATGTCGGCCTGGAACTTGATCGGCGACAGCACCCAGGTGGTCACGGCCACGCCCAAGGTAATCCCGGTCATCACCACCACCTTGCCGGTGGACAACAACGCCAGGTAATAGGCATCCGACAGGCTTGAACCGTTGCGTAGGTTGGCAAGCGTCACACTGAGGATGTAGAGCGCATAATCCACACCGATTCCCACCCCCAAGGAGATCACTGGCAGCGTCGCCACTTTTACACCGATGTTGAGCCCCACCATCAAGGCCTCGCACAGCACGGACGTGAGCATCAACGGCAACACCGTACAGACCACGGCTCGCCAGGACCTGAACGTGATGAAACACAGGGCATGACCGCTGCATACACCATGAACAACATCTGCACGTTCGAACGCTTCACGACGATGTTGGTGGCCGCTTCGATACCGGCGTTACCCGCCGCGTTCAGGAACTGAATCTGATCGCTGTCATGGCTTGCAGCGAACTGTTCAACCGTCTGCACCACGCGGGTGAGCGTATCGGCCTTGTGGTCCATCAGGTAGACATACACAGTCAGCAGGTCGCAGTTCTGGTTGAACAATTCCCGCGGTGCACGAGTGATAATCGCGTTCAATAGCCCCTGGTTACGCGGTATCTCGTACCAGGTCATGCTGCCCTCGTTCATCCCGGCTGCGGCCTGTTTGCTCAGTGCCGCCAGGGAGGTGGTTGACACTACGCCAGGCAACTGCTGCAACTGCGCTTCCAGGGCGTCGACCGTTACCAACGCCTGGTAATTGGCGCAGAAGTACTGCGGGGTCTTGACCATCACCACGTACTTGTCGCTGCTGGCGGAGAAATTGCTGACCATGAAGCGGTTGTCGGTGTTGTAGCGCGACTCGGGACGCAACTCCGGCGCTCCGGGATTGAGGTCGCCGATCTTGACCTGGAGGCTGATGGCAAAGCCCACGGCACCCAGCGCTACACCGATGAGGATCGCGCCGGTGGCCCATTTGCGTTCGGTGAAGCGGTCCAGGAAAGCCCAGAGCGGATGCCGGGCGTGATGAGCGTCCAGTTTGGAAAACCGGTCGTTGGCCGCTTCCCTTTGCGCCGCCACTTTGCTCACGCCGGTGTATGACAACAGGATCGGCAGCAGGATCAGGTTGGTAAAAATCAGCGTCAGCACGCCGACCGTCGCAGTAACGGCCAGGTCCTGGATCACTGGAATCTTGATGATCATCAACACCGCGAAGCCCACGGCGTCCGCCACCAGCGCCATCAGTCCGATCAAGAACAGCCGGCGAAAGGTGAAGCGCGCCGCCACCAGCTTGTCGGCACCACGCCCGATGTCTTGCATGATGCCGTTCATTTTCTGGGCGCCATGGCTCAAGCCGATGGCAAACACCAGGAACGGCACCAGGATGGAGTAAGGGTCCAGGTCGAACCCCAGGGTCGGCAGCAAGCCCAGCAACCAGACCACCGCGATGATCGAGCGCAGCAGCACCAGCACCGTGCTGCGTACGCAACGAGTGTACCAGAACAACACGAGCCCGCAGATCACCAGGGTCGCGGCGAAGAACAGCTGCATCTGTCGCATGCCGTCCATCAAGTCCCCCACCACCTTGGCGAAACCGGTGATGTGAATCTGTATGTTCTGGTTTTCGTACTTGGCTCGAATCTGTTCAAGTCGGTTTGACAGTGCGTTGTAATCCAGCGGGGTACCGTCATCCGAGGCGCTTTCCTGCAGCGGCAGGAGCACGATGCTGGACTTGAAGTTGGAGGCCACGAGCCGCCCCACCTCGCCCGACCGTTCGATGTTCTGCTGCACCTGTTCCAGGCTGTTGGCTGAACCATCGTAATATGACAGGCTCGCCATCGAAACCTTCCTCGGTCACGCCGATCCAACGCGTGGCCGGCGTCCACAGGGACTTCATGTAGGAGCGGTCGACACCGGGAAGCAAAAACACTTCGTCGTTGATCTTCTTGACCGTTTCCAGGTATTCGGCATTGAAAATACTGCCCTGCCTGGCCTCGATCGCAATCCGCAAGGTGTTGCCGCCCTCCCCCAACTGACTACGGTTTTGCAGATAGTTCTGTACATAGGGGTGATCGGTGGGGATCATTTTTCGAAGGCCGCATTGAGCTTAAGACTGTCTATAGCTGAAACCCGCGGTGGGTATGATCCGAGAACGGGCCCTGGAGCTTTTCGTCAGCAAGGGATTCGGACAGGTCAGCATGCGTGAACTGGCTCGCCACGTGGGTATCGCCCCTGGCTCGCTGTACAACCATTTCCCCAGCAAACAAGCCCTGTTGTTCGACCTGATCGAAGAGTTCTACGAAGAACTCCTCATGCTGGTTCAGCCCGTGCGGCAACGAACGGCTGGCACCTGCCCACTGTCGGACCTGATTGCCGCCCACTTACACCTGCACCGTGAGCGGCCCCTGCATTTTCGACTGGCATTACAGGGTTTTGCCTACCTCGACACCGCTCAGAAGCAACGCATCACCCTCAAACGCGTCAGCTATGAACACGCGTTTCTGCGCGCGGTATTCAGCGATACCTTAAGTGCACAAGAAACAGCTTCAGCGTCGGGCATGTCATCACGCGTTTTCTCAACTGCCTGCCGGGTTGGCTCGAGGGACACCCGTTGGCTGATGAGGTTAATACCCACCTGATCGAGCGGCTGATCAAAGGGGCTGTGCAAGAGTGCTCGGCACAGCCTCAGATCAGCGCCCCGCCTGGCACTCATCCCAAACACCACGCATCAGTTCCTTCAGCATCAGCGCCTCGCCCCAGCGATCCGTTATATCGTACCCATCATGCCCCGTGATCGCATAGGGTGACCGCCTTCAGGGCTCCTTTCGAATGGAACGGCCAAGAATTGATGATCATGAGCCGCGCCATCGACGAGACCGGATATGTTCAGCCGATGCTGGAACAGCTGATCGATGAACGCGGCAAGGTCTCCTTCTACCACAACAACTCGGTGCAACCGTGGCGCGTGTCCAGCAGTGGGGAGGTGACCAATGGACGGGCTTAAAGGTGGTTCGTTATTCATAGGTTTGCTTTGCGCCTGTGCGCTGACCCATGCCTCAGCACAATCCCAATACGGTTTGGGCACTCAGGCTACCGAAGCGCAGATCGCCAGTTGGAACATCGATGTGGCGCCCGACGGCAATGCTTTGCCTCCAGGGCGCGGGACGGTGGCGGACGGGGAAAGGTCTACATGAACAGCTGCGTCAGTTGCCATGGCGTGAAGCTCGAAGGCGGCGTCGGTCCTGCGTTGGCGGGAGGCGAAGGAACCCTGACGACTGACAAACCGCTCAAGACAGTCGGCAGCTATTGGCCCTATGCAACGACACTTTTCGACTACATCCGCAGAGCCATGCCCTTCCAGGCGCCACAGTCATTGTCCAACGAACAAGTCTATGCAGTGACCGGACTGGCAAGTCGGGGCCGACGTCCGCTACGTATCGTCGGTCTACGCCAACACCGCCAATACCATGTGGGTGCCTTCGTACACCGTCTACGCCCTGTCCATGACCCACGACCTGGGACAAGCATGTGCAGCTCAGCGCGCGTCTACGTAACCTGACCGACGAGGTCTACGCCCGTTTCATCCACCAGAACAACACCCAATATTACCTGGGGGAGCCGCGCAGCCTGGAGGTCGCTATGCAGTGGAATTATTGACGAGCCAAGTGCCATAGCGCTGCAGCACTATGGTCGAATATGACCCAATTAGCTGGCCGTTCTACACGCGAACGGCCCGCTAGCAGCGCTTACATATCGCCGCTATATTTATACGGGACTACTTGTGGAATCAATCAGTCTTCCGACCAGCCATCACAACCGATAGCCTCGTTCTTTTTCAAGACGGTTGAGAATTTTGAGGTTCATCGCGACCGCGAAGCCGACCTGTTCCCGGCATCGCACGCTCTGGGCCTTGGTATTGTCACCTGGTCGCCCCTGGCGGCGGCATGCTGACGGGCAAGTACCGCCAAGGGAAGAAAGGTCGTGCCGAAGATTCGGGCGGCCGGGTGTTCCAGCCGGAGAATTCGGCCCAGCGTACGCAAATCCTCGACACCGTTATTGCCATCGCGGACGAGATCGGCACCAGTGCGGGTCAGGTCGCCATCGCCTGGGCAGCCACCCACGGGGCGGTGCCGATCATCGGGCCACGCTCAATGACCCAGCTCACCGACAACCTCGGCGCGCTGTCGCTCGATCTTTCCGCAGAGCACACCAGCCGCCTCGATGCAGCTAACCTCCTGACGCCCTCAGCGCCAGCGCGGACGGTCATCCCCCTGGGCCCTGATCGTGGCATAATCCGAGTCCCCAGGCTGGACGCTTGAGTCAGCAGCCAGGGCCGTCTGTCTGGCCCCGTAAAAAACTGATCCCGGTAACAAGCGCGCCCCTCCAAAACTGGAGCGGCGTATGGAACAGGCTGGACAACGGTCAGTTCTACAGCCTGAATCAAACCGAACCTGGGACGCGCCTTAGATGCTTTATCTGATGTAGCTACCGCCATTCACGTCCAACGTCGCACCATTGAGTGAAGCTTGAGAAGGCCGCAATGTGAACGCCACCAACTCGGCAATCTCAGATGGGTTGGCCATGCGCCCGACCGGTATATCAGATACCGCCGCCGCTTCACCATGTTGAGCTACAAATTGCTCCGCCATGTCTGTGCGTACCCAGCCCGGCGCAATCGCCACAGCGACAATGCCCTCGCCCGCCACGCTACGCGCCAGCGACTTGGTGAGGTTGATCAGCGCCGCTTTACTCGTACCGTATGGCAGTGCATCAGCGGCATAGCCGCGCTGAGCTGCCCGGCTCGCCATATTTATAATCCGCCCGCCACCGTTGGTACGAAAATGTATGACCGCCTCACGAGCCAGGTCGGCGGCAGCAAAAAAGTTCACCTGAAACTCTCGGCGCCATGCGACTCGCCACTCCGAGGAGGGCGCTTCAAGTGGAGTCTCAGTGCGAATGCCAGCGTTATTGATAAGGCCATGAATTCGGCCTCCGGCCAATTCCAAGGCAGCTTTCCACAGATCCTCTGGCCCGGTTTCCTTACTCAGATCTCCCTGAACGATCCAGCCTTTACCGCCGATAAGGCCCAACAGGCGCCGCGCTCCCTGCTCATCGCGGCTGTAATGGATTAGCGGACGAGCACCTTCCGAGGCAAGTCGCTCTACGATTGCTGCGCCAATACCGCCAGAGCCACCTGTAACCAGGATGGTTTGTCCGGCGAGGGGACGTGTAGCGTCACTCATCTGTGCTTACCTTCGCTCGAATTAAATCGGGACATGCCCTCTGACCGCAGAGACAGAAGGCATGCCTGGATGGGCTTTATTTCTTCTCAGCGTTGGCTTCGATCGAAGCTTTGTCCACCAGCTTCTGGATGTCGCCAGTTTCACGCCGCTGCGTCAGGTAAATATTCAGCACTTGCAGATCTGCCGGTGAGATATCTCTACGCACGCCGAATGAAACACCCTGCTTGGCCAATGCTGGTTTAGGCAAAATTTCCCGTGTCCAATCCGGGTTGGCCAGGGCGAAAAGGTGATTGGTATCGCTGGCGTCTACCAATACGTCAGCACGCTTGGACATCACAGCCAAACGGGCTTCATCCATGCCCGGTAGACGCATGATTTTGCCGTTACGCACAATTGAAGAAATAGCCTTGTCTTGCGCAGTACCAGACATCACGGCAAACGTCACTTCAGGCTTGTCGAGGGCACTGACATCGTCCTTGGCGTCAGCAAACTTGGGGTTGTCCTTGTTCACCAGCAGCGACACTTGATAGTCGGTAGCGGGTACTGTGAAAGCGACTGCCAATGCCCGCTCCGGAGTCTGATTGAGCGCCATGGCCAGATCCCATTTGTTGCTCTGCAACCCAGCGACCAGATTGTCCCAGTTGGTATCAACAAAGGTCACCTTGACCTTCAGGACCTTCTCGCCAAAGTCGCGACACAGATCGACGAAATAGCCGCTGTACTCTCCAGAACTGGCGTTGCGCATGACATAGGGGGCGGCCACGGCAGCACCACAGCGAAGCACTCCTGCCTTTTGCACATCTTGCCAGATGGAGCCTTCGGCCGCCTGTGCAGCGGACTGAGCCATCAAGGCGCCGCACAGACCGGCGCCAACAAACAGAGCTTTGACGGAACTAGGGATTAACCGAACCATTTTGACCTCACTGATAATCGTTGTTTTTGGCAGTAAAGGTGGGACGCTTAGCTGCATGCGACTTTGTGTGCATGTCTGTATTCAGAATAAAAATTAAGCGGAGGCCTGTCAACAACCCTCCCAATGATCTTTTGTAATCGACAAGATGTTCGTTACTTAATTTATCGCATAGAGGCTTTGATCCTTGGCTGGCAACGGATATTGCGTGAATAAAATAGAACCTTAAGGCCAGAAGAATCAAATTTAACTCACGCTATATTTCAGCTCATGGAACCCTGTGGGTCAGCGAAAGGTTGGGCTCTCGCCCTCGCCTCTGGTGCTGGTTAACGCTGATCCGCAGCAGTCCCGGCTCATCAAAACGTTGAGCCGGAACTGCCATTGAGCCTTAAGTGCGGAAACGCCGGACCAACGAATCCAGCTCACCGGACAGGCTCGCTAGGCTTTCAGAATCCAGACGTGCGGACTGAGCAAGTTCAGCAACCAATTGCGCATCCCCATGAATCTGGCTCATGTGCTGCTGGATTTCCTCTGCTACCTGATGCTGCTGTTCGGCAGCCGTGGCGATCTGGGTATTCATGTCGCGAATGATGTCTACCGACTCGCGAATAAGCCCAAAGCTGTCCCGCGCCCTACCGATTCGGCTGACCGATTGCACTGAGACTTCCAGGCTAGCGTGCATTTGCTCGGCCACTTGAGCCGTGCGACCGGCCAGGTTTCCTAGCAAGCCATCAATTTCTGAGGTGGAGTCAGCAGTACGTTTGGCTAGGGCACGGACTTCGTCGGCAACCACGGCAAACCCTCGACCTTGGTCACCAGCCCGTGCGGCTTCGATGGCAGCGTTCAGAGCAAGCAAGTTAGTCTGCTCGGCAATTGAGCGTATGGTTCCAAGAATCGATTGGATGGAATTGCTGTCACGCTCCAATTGCTGAATCGACAACGCCGATTGCTCGATCTCCTGACTGAGCAGACCGACACTCTGCACAGCGGCATCGATTTGCTGCTGGCCCTCACGAGCCTGCTGCTGACCGTTATCGGCCGATTGGGCAGCTAGCCCGCACGAACGGGCCACCTCGTTAGCGGTGGTGACCATTTCATGGAATGCGGTGGAAACCGTATCCACGGCTTGGCGCTGCCGGCTAGCTGCTTGCGCCATATCGCCTGACACACGAGTCGAGTTGGTCGAGGTGCTAAGAATTTTGCCTGCGGCCATGCCAATCTGCTGGATCAGGCTGCGGATCGTGCCGAGGAACTGGTTAAACCAACTGGCCAAATGCGCGGTTTCGTCACGCCCGCGTACTTCCAGGTCGCGAGTCAGGTCTCCTTCACCCTGGGCGATATCCTCCAGGCCGCTGGTGACACTGTTGATCGGGCGCACGATGAGTTTGGCAAAGCTGACGCCGACCGCGGCAAACACGAGGGCAAGAACGAGCGCTAGCGTACCAATCAGCCAGGTCAGGCGGGTGGTGGTCTGCATCACCTCACCCTGCTGGATCAGGCCGATGAACGTCCAACCCAGTCGCGCGTCGGGATAGACATTGGCCATGTAGCGTTCGCCATTGATCGAGACCTCGACCAATCCCTTACCGGCTCTGGCCAGTTCCGCAAAGCCCGCACCAAAGCTCTCTAGTTGTTTGAAGTTGTGGCTGGCATCGCGCGGATCGACCATCACGTTGCCGTTGTTTTCCATCAGAATCAAGTAACCACTTTCGCCGAGTTTGATTTGCTTGACGATCTCGGTGAGGCCTTTTAATGAAACATCAATATTGACCACTCCCCCCAAGTTGCCGAGCTGGTTGGCCACCGTGCGCACGGTGCTGACAAGCACCGCGTCGTCGCCGGCCCAGTAGTATGGAGCGGTGCGCTGGGTCTTTCCAGGATTGGCCATTGCCTCCTGATACCAGGGCCGTTGGCGCGGGTCGTAATTGGACAGTATTTGCCCTGCAGGCCAGGAGACATGGCCCCCATCGTTGACGCCATATGAGATGTATGCGTAATGGGGGTGGGTCTTACCCAGACGGTCGAACAACTCGGTCACACGCTGGTCCTGATCACCTAACTTCACGATTTGGGTATGGGTTTCCTGATACTTGTTCAGGTTGCTGCCGGTACCGGTCACCTCGGATTGCGTCGCCAGAAAGTCGACGTTCTGAGCGATCCCCTGGAAAAAAATGCTCATCGCATTACTGACCTGATGGATTTCCCGACTGCTGCTGTCCAGGAAATTTTCCCTGGCTTTGTCACGTAAATTGAAGATGACCAGAATAGCCACCAGGATAATGGGCAAGCTAGCAATCATAGCGAAGGCCCAAGTCAACTTTTGCTTGATATTCATTGATGCTCTCTGGGTTTTTATTCTTGCAGAACGATGCGATTACCTAAGGAATGCAAGCCCTAGCTCTCGAAGAGGCAGGCTTGATTCGCTAAAACCGGCGCAAAAAAAGGCCGCCAGTGTGGTAGCGGCCAGGTCTTAAGCCAAAGCTTTAGACGAAGGGTTCCTGGTGAGGAGCCCGCTAACAAAAAAGGCTAGCGGGTAAACCGTAGAACTCTACGGGTGCGAGCAACAGCGCCATCTCAAATCCCGTCTGACCAGTGATGACGTTGTCACTCGAACTAGGTGCCAGCCTTGCTATTGCTCGGGAAGGCGAAATGCGCAGCTTCATGGCCGGTGCGTTTCGGCCAGAGCGGGGTAACCGGATTAGCCAAGCACCGAACCGATCACTTCATCCAGAATGGCAATACCCGCTTCAACTTCTTCAGCACTGATGATGCATGGAGGGACCACATGAATGCGGTTCTCGACTACAAACGGCAACAGACCACGCTCCATCAACTTTACTTTGAGCACCTGCATCGTTTGTGCAGGCAGCGGTGCGCGACTTTCTTTATCGCTAACAAACTCCAGAGCCCAGAACACACCAGCACCACGTACCTCACCGATCGATGCATGACGTTGCTGTAGGTCACGCAGACGCGGCCCTAGGCAATTGGTGCCGATGTCCGAAGCGTTTTCTACAACCCCTTCCTTACGCATCGCATCAATCGCGGCGACAATCGAGGCCATGGCAAGCGGGTGCCCAGAGTAGGTCAGGCCCCCAGGGAAGTAGCGCGTTTCGAAATAAGCACACAGCGGCTCGGAGATAACTACGCCGCCGACTGGGACATACCCAGAGTTCACACCCTTGGCGAACGTGATGAGATCAGGCACAACACTATAATGCTCCAGGGCGAACCACTTGCCCGTCCTACCAAAACCGGACATTACTTCATCCAGGATGAGCAATATGCCGAATTCATTCGCTAGTTCGCGAACACCCTGCATATAGGAAGCGGATGGCATCAGAATACCGGCCGTGCCAGGCAGACTTTCGAGAAGGATTGCTGCGATTGAACTCGAACCTTCGCTCTCGATCACTCGGCGCAGATGCCGAAGCGCACGTTCTGTCTCTTCGACCTCAGTCTGCGCGTTGAACTCGCTGCGATAGAGATAAGGCGTGAAGAAGTGAACGTGGCCACGTGCGTACTCATTCGGCACGCGACGTGGGTCACCCGTAGCAACAATCGCGGAACCGGTATTGCCGTGATAGGAGCGGTAGGATGACAACACCTTATCGCGCCCGGTGAAGAGTCGGGCCATACGGATCGCGTTTTCATTGGCATCGGCACCACCGTTCGTGAAAAAAACTTTCTTAAAGCCTTCAGGTGCCTGCTCGATGATGCGCTTGGCGGCCTCGCCTCGCATAAGGTTTGCAGTCGATGGTGCAACGGTGGTCAGAGTGGCCGCTTGCTCCTGAATCGCCGCGATGACTGCCGGGTGCTGGTGACCGAGGTTGGTATTGACGAGCTGACTGGAGAAATCCAGGTAACGATTGCCTTCATAGTCCCATACCGTTGAGCCCTCGCCACCTGCGATAACTAAAGGGTTGAGTGCTCCCTGAATCGACCACGAGTGGAACACGAACTCGCGATCAAGAGCCTTCACAGATTGATTGGTAATCGGCATATTAATCAACGACCTCTTCAAAAAATAAACTAAAAAGAAAAGTACTGTTGCAGGCTCCCGATTTATTGCGGGAGCATTCGAGGCACTGGGATGGCCACAACGCCTCGCCGTACTGAGCGGTGAACTGCTCAGTCATGGCGGTACGCACCCAGCCAGGGCAATCGCCACCACGTGCCCCCTCTCCCGCCACACTAAGGGCCAAAAGCTCTTGAGTACGAACGTCTGCGCCATCTCAGCTTTCCGTCAGAACAGTTGATGACGCAGACATTCGAACAAGGTGCCCGCCTTAGCTATTGCTAGGGAAAGCAAACTGCGCAGCTTCGTGGCTTTTGCGTTGCGGCCAGCGCTGAGTGATGGCTTTCTTACGAGTGTAGAAACGCACACCGTCAGGACCGTAGGCGTGCAGATCACCGAACAGAGAACGCTTCCAGCCGCCGAAGCTGTGGTAGCTCACTGGTACCGGTAGCGGCACGTTGACACCGACCATGCCCACCTCGATCTCGTCACAGAACAGACGCGCCGACTCGCCATCACGGGTGAAGATGCAGGTGCCGTTGCCATACTCATGGTCGTTGATCAGTTGGATCGCTTCTTCCAGGCTGTTGACGCGGACAACGCACAGGACCGGGCCAAAAATCTCTTCCTTGTAGATGCGCATCTCTGGGGTGACGCGGTCGAACAAGGTACCGCCGACAAAGTAGCCATCTTCGTTACCCGCGACTTTGAAGCCACGGCCATCAACCACCACCGTGGCACCAGCAGCCACGCCGTCATCGATGTAACCCAACACCTTGTCGCGTGCCGCGGCGGTCACTAACGGACCCATGTCTAGGCCGCAGGTGGTACCGGCACCGATCTTCAGCGCCCTGATTTGCGGTTCCAGTTTCGAGATCAGCGCATCGGCAACCTGATCACCTACACAGACGGCGACGGAAATCGCCATGCAACGCTCGCCGCACGAGCCGTAGGCGGCCCCCATCAGTGCGCTAACAGCATTGTCCAGATCAGCATCTGGCATCAGCACGGCGTGGTTTTTCGCGCCGCCGAGAGCCTGAACGCGCTTCCCACGCTTAGTGCCTTCGGCATAGATGTACTCGGCGATCGGCGTAGAACCGACGAAGCTCAGTGCCTTGACCTCAGGCGCCTCGATCAATGCATCCACTGCCTCCTTGTCGCCGTGCACGACATTCAGCACGCCTTTGGGCAGGCCAGCTTCGTACAGCAATTCAGCAATCAGCAACGTGGAGCTAGGGTCGCGCTCGGACGGTTTGAGGATGAAGCAGTTACCGCAGGCAATGGCCAGTGGATACATCCACAGCGGCACCATCGCGGGGAAGTTGAAAGGGGTGATGCCGGCCACGACGCCAATCGGCTGAAGATCACTCCAGGCATCGATATTCGGGCCGACGTTGCGGCTGTATTCACCCTTGAGAATCTCTGGAGCAGCAGAGGCAAACTCAACGTTTTCGATACCACGCTTGAGTTCACCCACGGCGTCCTCGATGGTCTTGCCATGCTCTTCGCTGATCAACTGGGCGATGCGCTGCTCATTCGCTTCGAGCAACTGCTTGAAGCGGAACATCACCTGCGCGCGCTTTGCTGGCGGAGTGTTGCGCCATGCTGGGAACGCGGCTTTAGCTGCGTCGATGGCTTTTTGAACAGTGGCGCGGTTCGCCAAGCCCAACTTATTGGTCACTTGGCCAGTAGCTGGGTTAAATACGTCAGCGGTGCGGCCATCGTCAGCGAAGTGCTCACCATTGATCCAATGCTTAATAGTTACCATTTTCTTTCCTCTAGCTTGGTTACAAGCTGTCTATCTATTGAATGAAGGAGCTGCCCCCGTCGCACGGGGGAATGCTGATCAGTTGATTCCTTGCAAGGCTTCGCCGACTGCATCGAACATCCGATCCAGTTCCTGGGGTTTGGTATTAAACGTGGGCCCGAACTGGAGGGTGTCACCGCCGAAACGGACGTAGAAACCTGCTTTCCAGAGCGCCATACCCGCTTCGAAAGGGCGGATAATCGGATCCCCGTCACGCGGAGCGATCTGCAACGCACCAGCGAGCCCGCAATTGCGGATATCGACGATATGCTTCGCGCCCTTGAGGCCGTGAATGGCCTTCTCAAGATGTGGTGCCAGGTCCGCAGACTGCTGGATCAGGTTCTCCTTATCCAGCAGTTCCAATGTCGCTAGAGCGGCGGCGCAAGCCACCGGATGGGCGGAATAGGTATAACCATGAGTGAACTCGACAGCATGCTCAGGAGACGCCTGGTACATGAAGGTGTTATAGATCTCGCTCGTGGCAATCACGGCCCCCATCGGAATGGCACCGTTTGTAATCTGTTTGGCTACGTTCATCAGGTCCGGTGTAACACCGAAGTATTCGGCACCGGTCATGGTGCCCATGCGCCCAAAAGCGGTAATGACTTCATCGAAGATCAGCAGAATGTGGTGCTGGTCGCAGATTTCACGCAGGCGTTGCAAATAGCCTTGCGGTGGAACGATGACACCAGCCGAGCCGGACATCGGCTCAATAATGACCGCGGCGATATTCGAGGCGTCGTGCAGTTCGATGAGTTTCAATAGCTCGTCGGCCAGTGCCACCCCGCCGGTCTCGGCAGCGCCTTTGGTAAAGGCAAGTTCTGGCTGCAAGGTGTGCGGCAGGTGGTCGACGTCCATCAGTTGCCCGAACATCTTGCGATTGCCGCCGATCCCTCCCAATGCGGTGCCCGCGACGTTCACGCCGTGGTAGCCGCGGGCCCGACCGATCAGCTTGGTTTTCTGCGGTTGTCCTTTCAGGCGCCAGTAGGCACGCGCCATCTTGATGGAGGTGTCTGCGCTTTCAGAACCGGAGCCTGTGAAGAACACATGATTGAGATTGCCGGGGGTCAGGCTGGCAATCTTTTCCGACAACTTGAAGGACAGCGGGTGGCCATATTGGAAGGCTGGTGCATAGTCCAGGGTGACCAATTGCTTGGCCACGGCATCGGCGATTTCCTTGCGCGAATGGCCGGCGCCGCAGGTCCACAGACCGGAAAGGCCGTCGAAAACTTCGCGGCCGTGCTCATCCATCAAGCGATTGCCTTGGGCTGCGACAATGAACCGTGGATCTTTCTGGAAATTGCGGTTCGATGAAAACGGCATCCAGTGGGAGTCCAATTTGAGGCCACTGGCCAAAGAGGCTTTTGTTTGCAAGGCCTGGTTCATGACGCTGATCCTGGGAGGGTGGATGTCGCGTAGCTTGTGCTGGAAGGTCATATACGATAAATCTATATTTTCTCGTATTCAGTTATCGGAAAACTCACCAATGACGAAAAAAGTCCCCCTCCATCAAGTCAGTGATTTCGATCTGAGGTTGTTACGCGTGTTCAAGACCGTCACCGAATGCGGGAGCTTCTCTGCGGCAGAAAGTGCTCTAGGGATCACTCGATCCGCCATCAGCCTGCACATGGGGGATCTGGAGAAACGCCTTGGCATGCGTTTGTGCCAGCGCGGGCGCGCCGGATTCGCGCTGACGGATGAAGGCCGAGAGGTCTTGCGAGCAAGTGAGACCGTTCTAGCGGCCATTGAGGGGTTTCGCAGCGAGGTCAACCAGATGCACCAGAACCTACGCGGAGACCTCAACGTCGCCATCGTCAACAATTTGGTGACGCAACCGAAAATGCGCATCACCCACGCTCTCAAAGCAGTACGAGCCGAAGGCACCGGGGTCCGCATCAACCTCAGCATGAGCACTCCTGGCGAAATCGAGCGCGGACTACTGGACGGTCGGCTGCACGTAGGGGCAGTACCACTGATCACGCCGCTATCAGGCCTGGACTACAGTCTGCTCTACGAGGAACGATCAAATCTGTATTGCAGTCATGAACACCCCCTGTTCTCCAGTGCAGAACAGGTGAGTGATAAAGACCTTATGCTTGCTGACGCCGTCGTGCCCACCTACAGGATGACTGCGGAAGCCATCGGCCTACACCAACTGCTGAACGTAGCAGCGTCCGCGACCGACAGAGAGGGCATCGCATTCTTGATCCTGACGGGAAGCTACATAGGATTCCTTCCCGATCACTACGCCGCAACTTGGGTGGAGAAAGGGCTTATGGCAGCGCTTGATCCTGCCAGATTGTATTTTGACTCAAAGCTGGCTATCGCTACCCGCAAAGGGCGCCGACAGAACCTGATCCTTGAACGCTTTCTCAACGAACTACACATCAACAACACCGCAGCCTAGATCCCTCCTCCCCTCTGCTTCGCGCGCCTACTCTCCTGACCTCCACCCTGCTCCGCCCTCTGAATGTGCTGTTGATCACACAGGAGGGTGGGCGGACATCCGTTCGTAAAAAAAACTGTATGCAGTGTTGACAGAACTGCCAGGCTGGCAATAGCCTGAATACATTGCTGCACACAAGGCGGCACTCCTAAAAACATCATTGCTCTTCTTTGCTTGCTCTTCTGCCTACAACAACAAATTACGGAGAGATTCAAAATGGCTCGTTTACTTTCCCGCAACGCCTGTAGTGGTGTCGCCGGCCTCGCGGCAGCTATAGCCCTTTTCATGCAGCCCTGCGCTCAAGCGGAAACTCAAACCTGGCAAAACGTTCAGCAAGCCGGCGTATTACGCTGCGGCGCGGCAGTTGCCGCACCCTACGTGATGCGCGACCCATCAACTGGGCACTACAGTGGTTTCTTCGTTGATCTGTGCCGCGACTTCGCTGAAAACGTACTCAAGGTTAAGGCACAGTTCATCGACACCAGCTGGGATAACCAGGTAGCGGGCCTGCAGAGCGGGAAATGGGATATGGCCATGGCGTTGAACCAGACGCCGGAGAGAGCCAAGGCCGTAGCATTTTCGGTGCCGGCTACCGACTATCAGATTTCTTTGCTGACTAATCAGAAGAACCCGAAATTCAATGGGGCCGGCAGCAACCTCGCCGACTATGACAAGCCTGGCGTGACCATCGCCGTGATCTCCGGCACGGCTGCCGACAAAGCTGTTTCGGGCGCCATCAAGAACGCAACCCTCATGCGCTTGCCCGGCTCCGATGAAACCCGTATGGCCTTGATGTCGCGTCGAGCTGATGTGCTCGCTGACGCCAACGACACCAACCACTTGTTCGCACTCGCCAACGAATGGACCAAGGAAGTATTACCGGTCCCAGCGCTTGCCAAACAAGGTGTGTCCTTTGCCCTTGCGCGCGAAATACCCTTTGAAGATCTCGCACAACTGGATGCGTACCTGACTCAGCGCCGTGAGGCGGGTGAGATCGACAAGTTGGTGGATAAAGCTTCCGCCCAGATCATTGCGGGCAACAAAGCCCGGTAACTCCCGCTGACATGCAGGGGCTCCTACTCAGAGAGCCCTTGCGGAGACGATTGTCATGAATACTCCTTATTTGGTAGCAGCCCAGTCACAGGCTTCGCTTACCCCGAATTCCGCTGACAGCGGGGATTTCATCCAGCTGCGCGACGTGCGTAAGTCCTATGGTGAGCAACTGGTGGTAATGGACCAGATGAACCTGGACATGCGCGCCGACGACCGCCTAGTGATCATCGGCCCGTCCGGCAGCGGAAAAAGCTCGCTGCTGCGGGTCCTGATGGGACTGGAGAGCATTCAGGGTGGAACGATCCACTTTCAGGGCAAACCCTACATCGACGGAAGCCGCAAACAGGGTAAACCGCTGGACGAAACCCTGCACAAACAAATCGGCATGGTGTTCCAGCATTACACCTTGTTCCCGCACCTTTCAGTGCTGGGCAACCTGATCCTCGCCCCGGTCAAAGTGCATGGGCTGAGTAAAGCTGAGGCAACCGAAAAGGCCCGCGCCTATCTGGCACGACTTGGTCTGGAAAGCAAACTGCACGCCTATCCAAGCCAACTATCAGGGGGACAGAAGCAACGCGTTGCAATTGCCCGCGCCTTGATGCTGGAACCGCGACTGATGTTGTTTGATGAAGTCACCTCGGCCCTCGACCCTGAGATGGTCATCGAAGTGCAGAACGTGATGTTGAAGCTGGCAGAGCAAAAGATGGCGATGATCATCGTCACCCATGACATGCACTTCGCCCGCCACATCGCCACCCGAGTGGTGTTCTGTGCCAACGGCAAAGTGGTCGAACAAGGCCACCCCGATCAGCTCTTCACCAGCCCACGCGAACCGCGTACCCGCGAGTTCCTGGAAAAGGTCCTGCACCTGGATTGAGGGCTAGACAATGAACTACCAATTTGATTTTCACTTTCTAAGCGGCAGCTTTCCGGCCTTGTTAGACGGGCTCAAGGTCACACTTCAATTGGCCCTAGTGTCCAACCTTATCGGTCTGGTGCTCGGCTTCCTGTTGTGCCTTATGACCTTGAACCGTTGGTTCTTCATTCGCTGGCCAGCGCAGCTGTTCATCGAGTTCTTCCGCTGCACCCCGGCGCTGTTGCAGATCGTCTGGTTCTTCTACTGCGTGCCGATGCTGTTCGACGTGTTCATCGACCCAATTGCCATGGGCTTCTTGGCACTGGGTCTAAACCTCACCGCGTTCAACGCTGAAGCTTATCGCGCAGGTGTTCAAGCAGTGCCCCGCGAACACTTGGACGCTTGTGAGGCTCTAGGTCTGAGGTCATGGCAACGGACTTTGTACGTGATCTTGCCGCAGGCCGTACGAACTGCCCTTCCAGTATTGATTACCAACGGTATTGGCACTCTGCAGCAGAGCGCACTGGTGGCAATTGTCGCCGTCGCCGACCTGATGTACGTGGGCAAGAGCTTGGCCACTGAGGCTTACCGCCCCTTGGAAACTTACACCCTGATCGCCCTGATCTACTTCGCCATGTCCCTGCCGATCGGGCAGTTGGTGCAGTGGTTCGAACGGCGCCAGGAAATGGCCGGCCAGCGGTGAGGAGATAGTCATGCCACTCGATTTCTCAGTTGTTCTGAACTACTGGCCGGTATTGCTTAAAGGCTTGGCCCTGACTCTCGCGTTCACGTGTGTCTGCGCCCTGCTGGGCAGCCTGCTCGGTTTTGTAATCAGCATGTTGCGTCAAGTCAAAACCCCATTGGTGCGCCTGCCGCTGACCTTGTACGTGGAGTTCTTTCGCGGCACGCCACTGCTGATCCAACTGTTCTGGGTGTTCTTTTGCTTCCCAGTGGTGTTTGGACTGGACATCCCGCCGTATGCCTCGGTGCTGATCGCACTGACCCTTTACATGGGTGCGATCACTAGCGAGACCTTCCGCGGCGCGCTCAAATCCATCGCCAGCGAGCAACATGACGCCTGCACCGCTTTGGGTCTGACCTCTAAGGTCAAGGTGCTCTATGTGATCTTCCCCCAAGCCCTGCTGCGCGCAGTGCCACCGCTGCTTTCTAACGTAGTCAGTTTGTTCAAAGAGAGCGCACTGATCTCCTCGGTCGGAGTCGCGGACCTAATGTTCGTGGGCCAAAACATTTCCAACAGCACCGCCCGCCCTGTCGAGTTCCTCTCGGCGGTAGCGGTCATCTACTTCCTCGTAGCCTTCCCGCTGACACGATTGGTCGGTGTGGTCGAAGGGCGCCTACTGCGCCGCTACGCCTACTGACTTAACTGATCTCAAACCACCCCGGAGACTCATCATGAAACTGAACGGTATTCTGCCTGCCCTCGTCACCCCATTTGACGCCGCTGGCAAAGTCGATCACGACACCCTTGCCTCGATCCTGGAACATCAACTGGCCGCTGGCGTCAGCGGTTTCGTACCACTGGGTTCGACCGGTGAATACTACGCATTGGCTAACGATGAGCGCCGTCAGGTCCTGGCTACCGTCAAAGAAGTAGTCGGCGATCGCGGCACCCTGATTGCAGGCGCCAACGGCTCTTGCACCCGTGAAGTGTTGGAACAGATCAAGCAAACCGTCGACGCAGGCTACACCAACCTGTTGATCGCCCCACCTTATTACGCCCTGCCGTCTCAGGAAGAGCTGCTGGCCCACTACAACACTATTCTCGAAGCATTCCCCGAGATCAACGTGGTGCTCTACAACTACCCAATTCGCACTAACGTCGAAGTGGGCATGGATGTGATCGCCGCGCTCCATGAGCACCCACGCGTCATCGGCATCAAGGAAAGCAGCGGCAACCTGTTGCGAGCCATCGAAATCGCCGAGAAATACAAAGGCATCCAGCTTTCCTGCGGCTCCGACGACCAAGCTCTGGACTTCTACCTGTGGGGCGCCGATAGCTGGATCTGCGGTCCAGCCAACATCTTCCCGGAGAAGGTCGTAGCCTTCCACAAAGCCTTCACCAGCGGCGACATCCGCGGCGCCCAGCAGATTATGCGCAGCTTGTTCCCGGCCATGGCTAACCTGGAAAGCGGCAAGTTCGTGCAAAAGGTCAAGTACGGCGCTGAGCTGGCCGGCTTCAAGGTCGGCAACGCTCGTGCACCACTGCTGCCTCTGACCGTTGAAGAGAAGACCGAATTCCGTAAGGTATTTGAATCTTCGCAGGCCTAACTCGGTAGCTCTTCGGAGTACCTTGTAGTGGGAGGCACGACGCTATGACTCTGCCCTCCCACACCTGCTCCTAATCCCGCCGACCTATTTATTGAGCATTGCATCCATGAACAACCCGCAAGCGTCATCGCAACAGGCTGTAGTCATCGGCGGCGGTATCGTCGGCGTTTGCTGCGCGCTGTACCTGCAGCGCGACGGCCACCGGGTCACCCTCATCGACCCAGCCGCCCCCGGTGACAGTACCGCCAAGTGGAGCTGCGGCCAGATGGCAGTAAGCGAAGTAATCCCTCTCTCCAAGCCCGGCATCTTAATGAAGATCCCAGGCTGGTTGCTCGATCAGAAAGGCCCCTTGGCCCTGCGCCCTAGCGCGCTGCCGGGGATCCTGCCTTGGTTCATGCGCTTCCTCGCCTGTGCACGCCCTTCGAAGATCAATGAGATCGCGAAGGATATGGCCCGCCTGACCCAGCATGTGTATGAAGACTATGCTCCACTCCTCGACGCCTGCCCGGACAAAACCTTGCTCGGCGATCGGCCAGTCCTGGAGGTGTTCGACTCCTCTGCAGGACTGGCCCACGAGCGGCCGCATCTGGAGTTACGCAAGCAACTCGGTTTCCGCTCCGAAGAGTTGGACGGTGCAGCAATTGGCGATCTGGAGCCGGCCTTAGCCGGAAAATTCCAGCATGGCCTGATGTTCCCTGACTGGCGTGCGGTGAATGACACCGAAGGTTTCATCGCCGCTCTAACTGAAAGCTTTATTGCCCAAGGTGGTGTACGTCTGCGCCAGCTGGTGGTGAAGATCAATGAGAACCACGATCAAGCTACTGGCGTGACGCTGGACGATGGCAGCCGGATACCCGCCAGTGTGCTGGTAGTCGCAGCTGGCACCGGCGCCAGATCCTTCTTCGACACGCTCGGCGTGAACATCCCGCTCGCCGGCATTGCCGGTTACCAAGCGGTACTCCCGCAGCCTGGCGTAGAGATCCGCCACTCAGTGATCTATGCAGACGGTGGCTTTTGCTTCGCACCGATGACCCGTGGTCTACAGATTGGCGGCACCATCGAGTTCGCCGCGCCCAATTCCGAACCGAATTTCAAACGGGCCGAAATCATCATGGAAAAGGCCCGCCGCGTGTTGCCGCAACTGAATACCCAGGGCATGGAATTTGGGGTCGGTTATCGCCCGTTTCTGCCAGACACCAAACCTGTAATCGACCGCTCACCACGACTGAAGAACGCCATCCTGGCATTCGGTCATGGCCAACTTGGTCTCACCCTTGGCGCCACAACCGGCCGCTTGGTAAGTGACCTCGCTGCTCAACGCACCCCTACTCAGAATCTCTCTGCATTCAGTGCCCGACGCTTTGCCGTCCTTGGAGGAAACGCATGAACCGCTACGACCAGTTTTATATCAACGGCCAATGGGTCACCCCAGTCAATGGTGGTTCGTTTCAATCCTTCGACCCCAGTGACGAAAGCCTGATCGCCAACGTTGCATCCGGTTGCGCCGAAGATGTCGATCTGGCTGTCAAAGCAGCACGCGCAGCCTTCGATGAAGGTCCTTGGTCGCGTCTCAGCGGTGCCGAGCGTGGCGCCTACCTGCGCAAGATCGCAGACGGCATTCGGGCACGTCAAGAAGAGTTGGCGACCATTGAAGTACGCGATAACGGCAAGCCATTCCCGGAGGCAATGTGGGACATCGGCGACACTGCTGGTTGCTTCGATTTCTACGCCAATATGGCCGAGGAGCTGGATGCAAAGCGCGAGAAACCAGTAACGCTGTCCGACGATCGCTTCAGCTCGCTAGCACGCAAGGAGCCAATCGGAGTAGCTGGGGCCATCGTGCCTTGGAACTACCCGATGCTGATGGCCTCGTGGAAAATCGCGCCAGCCTTGGCGGCAGGCTGCTGCATTATCCTCAAGCCTGCCGAGCAGACATCGCTGACCGCGCTAGAGTTGGCACGCATTGCCGATGAGGCCGGCTTGCCAGCCGGTGTGTTGAACATCGTCACTGGCCCAGGCACTACGGTTGGCGCAGCTCTAACCGCGCATCCCGGTGTGGACAAACTGGCCTTCACCGGCAGCGTCCCGGTAGGCAGCCGCATCATGCAAGCGGCCGCTCAAGACATCAAGAACGTCACCCTGGAATTGGGCGGGAAGTCGCCTTTCGTCATCTTCGCCGACAGCGATCTCGAAGCAGCCGTCGAGTGGATCATGTTCGGGATTTTCTGGAACAAAGGCGAAGTCTGCTCTGCAACATCGCGAGTGTTGGTAGAGCGCTCGGCGTATGAACCTTTACTGGCTCGCCTGGCGGAAGAAGCAAGCAAGATCAAGATTGGCAACGGTATGGAAGAAGGCGTTCTGCTCGGCCCACTGGTCAACCGTAATCAATACGACGGAACTCTGCGAGCCATTTCCCGCGGCCTGGAAGAAGGCGCGCGCCTGGTATCGGGTGGTGAGCGCCCGGCACATCTGGACAAAGGTTTCTATCTGCAGCCGACTGTGTTCGCCGACGTACCGGAAGACAGCTGGATCTGGAATGAAGAAATCTTCGGCCCTGTGGTCTGTATCCGTCCCTTCGATACCGAAGAAGAAGCTGTAAAATCGGCTAATAACTCGCGCTTTGGCTTAGGTGCCGCAGTCATGTCCAAGGACCTGAAGCGATGCGAGCGCGTGGCGCGTCAGTTCCGAGCGGGAATTGTCTGGATCAACTGCTCCCAACCGACCTTCACCGAGGCCCCGTGGGGCGGTTACAAGCAAAGCGGTATCGGTCGTGAGCTGGGTGAATGGGGTCTGAACAACTACCTCGAAACCAAGCAGATCACCACCTATAACAGCGATCAGCCTTGGGGCTGGTACATTAAGTGAGGTAGCGCCATGCGTTGGAAACAGACCCTGCAACTGGCGGAAGTGCACTGCGAAGGCGAGATCGGCAAGGTCATAACCGGTGGCGTCCTTGGCATTCCAGGCACCACCATGCTAGACAAGATGAACTACATCAACGAGGTCGACGACAGTCTTCGTCGCTTGGTGACTTTGGAGCCCCGCGGCTGTCTGCAGATGTCGGTCAATTTGCTACTACCGCCCACCCGCCCCGAAGCTCATGCTGGTTTCATCGTGCTTCAAGCGGATAAAGCGCACCCCATGTCAGGCAGTAACTGCATCTGCGTCGTGACCGCTCTGCTTGAGCTGGGCATGGTGCAGATGCAGGAACCAGAGACCACCGTGGTGCTGGACACCCCGGCAGGTCTAGTCACCGCCCGGGCCAAGTGCGTGGACGGTCGTTGCCTGAGCGTATCACTCGACATGTTGCCGTCATTTGTCGAACACCTGGATCTGGTTATTGAGACTGAAGCTTTCGGTAAAATTAAGGTCGATGTGGCTTTTGGTGGTGTTTACTACGCGCTGATCGACGTGGATCAGACCGGGATAAGCATCGCCCCAGAAAACGCTCGGGCGTTGGCTGATACAGGTGTAGCACTCAAGGATGTAATCAATCGCCAGTTGAATATCCAGCATCCGCTGCTGCCTTCTGTCAACGAAGTGGCATACGTGATGTTTCGTAACCGAATAGATGAGCGCACCTATCAGACGTGTACCACCCTGCCCCCAGGCCGAGTGGACCGTTCACCTTGCGGTACGGGTAGTTCGGCCAATCTCGCTACTTTGGCTGCACGTGGCCTTGTTCAGGCCGGTGATAGCTTGGTGTCGCGCTCGACCATTGGCGGACAATTCCAAGTCGAGTTACTCGGGACTACTGAGGTGGCTGGGCGAGCGGCGGTGCTGCCACGGGTCACCGGTCGAGCATGGCTGTATGGGCTTCAGCAGTTGGGAGTGGATCCGGATGACCCACTAGCCGCGGGCTTCATGCTGAGCGATACCTGGGGAGAAGGTCTAAAGCAGTGACCTTAAATGGGCCGCGCTCAGAAGTAATCTGAGCACGGCCCTTCTCCGGGCAGGTTTGAATTTAGGTTCTTCTATGCAAAAGAAAAAAACGCCAATTACCGTGACCTGTTACATCGAAAGGAATTTAAGACATGCGCTTTCGTTGACATCGGAACCTGGGGGTTACACCTCCTTTGAATGGGGGTTAAACACCAGGAAACGGCATCCAAGGAAGCGCCTCTAGTGTCTCGGTCTAATGGACACGTGGTCGGTAACGATTACGATATAAAAAAGTATTGTCCTGTATGATAGGGGCCAGACCAACCGAGACCTGATGATGGCAACTGATAATGAAATTGAAGGCGGCCCTCGTCGCCATGGCGGCCGCTACATCTACGAAGAGTTGCGCAAGCAGATTCTAACTCTCAAGCTCAAGCCAGGCGTGCAATTGGATGAAGTATCCCTTGCGGCGCAGTTCGGCCTTTCTCGCTCCCCTGTTCGCGACGCACTGGCACGGCTCATCACTGAAGGCCTGGTAGTCATCCTGCCCAATCGCACGACGCTGGTTACGCCTTTTGAGATCGAGGAGTTCCCCAACTATGTCGCTGCCTTGGACCTGATGCAGCGAGTCGTCACTCGTTTGGCAGCCACTCAGCATCGCCCAGAAGATCTCGAAGCTATCCGCCAGGCGGATGCGGCTTATTTAAACGCTGTCACTAGCGGAGACTTTCAAGTCATGTCCGAGCTCAACAAAGCTTTCCACATGGCCATCGCGCGGGCAGGACGTAATCCGTACTTCATCAACTATTATGAGCGTCTGCTGGGCGAAGGGCAGCGTTTGCTACATCTGCATTTTGACTATATCGTAAGTTCAGCGAGTGCTAATCGCTTAGGTCGCGATCACGACGATATTATTCAAGCCATCGCGGCCCGCGATGGCGATGCAGCCGAGGCAGCAGCGCATCAACATACCATGCTATTCCAACGCCGCTTTTTGGACTACATGCAGCAGAACCTCACCGCTCACATATCCGTAACCTAATTCAGCGGTGATCATCACAGCGTGGCTCAACATCGTAGCCTCTCTGGCATCGACGTAGCCACGCAGATAGCTGAGTATGACCCCAGCTTCATCGACACTCCTTTCCCTACCCTTCCTAACAAGCCTTAGAAATACACTAGCCCCGGCGAAAGCCGACTTTTGTAATTACGCGCAAACTGCCTTAGTAAGTGATAGGTACTGAACATTCTTCTGTTGCTTTAATCAAGGCGATCAAAATTCCATTGTTGACTCAGATTCTTGGGCTGATCTCTCGGCGCTCAGTTGCAGCGCGCTTGAACTCTCAAAATGGCCCGCCATTTAGGAGGGCCATTTGAGATTTTTTACTTGGAGGAGACTTCTGCAACGGTGGCTGCATTAATAGCCTTGTCAATTTCACCAGCTTCACGGAGTTGAGTAATAAAAATGTTCAGAACTTGAAGATCCGCAGGTGAAACATCTCGCCGCAACCCGAATGAAACGCCTTGTTTGGCTAAAGGTGGATCAAGCTTAATTTCTCTTGCCCAATCTTTGTTAGCGGCTGCAAACATGCGATTAGTGTCACTTGAGTCCGCGATAATATCCCCCCGTCGGGTTATGACCGCGAGCCTTGTTTCGTCAAGCCCTGGCAATCGCAAGATCGTGGCCTTCTTGACTACCGCGCTAATGGCCTTTTCTTGGGACGTCCCCGCCATCACGACGATATTAACACCCTCTTTATCGTAATCCTGAATCCTATTGCCCGCTGCAGCAAACTTCGGATTGTCTTTATTGATAAGTAATGTCGTTTGGTCATCTGCAGCGGGAGCGGAAAATGCAATGGCCATAGCTCTTTCTGGCGTTTCGTTGAGGCCCATTGCCAAATCCCACTTTTTGCTTTGCAGGCCGGCAATCAAGTTGTCCCAGTTTGTGTCCACAAACTCAACTTTTACTTTTAAGATTTTCTCACCGAAATTCCTGCACAAGTCTGAGAAAAAACCACTGTATTCCGAGGTCATAGGATCCCGCATCACATAGGGTGCAGCGACCGCAGCACCACATCTCAGGACACCAGCGCTTTGCACATTTTTCCATAGCTGTTCTTCAGCAGCGTTGCTGAAGGAATGAACCATAACCGCACTGCACGTTACTGAAAGCACAACCGCATTGCGAATAGAGCGAGCAAAATACCGAGCCATTTTTTTGTACCTTTTTAAAAGAGTTTATTGTAATAGGCAGAGCAATATTTTCTATCCATGTATAACACCTCTCTCAGGAGGCTACATAGTCCAATGCACAGCAGCACCACTACAGCGTAATAGCATTACAACAGCAAACTACTTATCAAGCTAAACACCACTCCTTCGAAGGGCATTGGCACGAAAGCACGAAGATACCCCTATGTAACGAAACCTCACTTCTGCGCTGGATCATTACACCCGCGCCACAGAAAGCCACCCATCAGACAATGGCTGGTTATAAGACAGGGCAAAGCAAAGCAGATGGTCGCGCTAGATCAAGCGCAGCGGCACTTGTACCGCTACGCTGATCAGTTAGCGCCTTGGTTTACTCAGCCCTTATTCTCAATATCGAATTTCAGGGTTACGTCAGCCCTTGGGCATTAGCCCAATTTGCGGCGTCATTTAGAGTTTCCGAGAATGCGTCAAAGATTAGATCGACGTCCTGCTCGCTGCTTATCAAAGGAGGGCAAAATGCAATCGTATCGTAGATCGCTCGGATTATTAAACCGTGCTGATGCGCTTGTTTGAAGATAAAAGCGCCCAACGTTCCAGTATTATCAAATGGTTTCTTGGTAGCCTTATTGGATACAAGTTCGATACCACCCATAAGTCCTACACCGCGTACGTCACCGACCAGCGGATGGTTAACGTATGAGCGCAGCCGTTGATGGAAATGGTTCGACAAGTCCTTTACGTGGGAAACGAGGTTTCGCTCTTCAATAATTCTTATGTTTTCTAATGCGACAGCGGTAGCAACCGGATGCCCCGAAGTTGTCAACCCATGTACGAATGAGCCTAGCTTAGAGCTTTGAGACACCAAGACATCATTTATTTCGCTAGAAACAACAACAGCGGCCAATGGTTGATACGAGGAAGTTAACTGCTTGGAAAGCACCATGATATCAGGACTAATACCATAATAATCCGCACCAAACATAGTACCCAATCGCCCAAAGCCGGTGATAATCTCGTCAAGCACAAGAAAAATGTCGTATTGACGGCAAATTTTCTGAATAGCTGCCCAATAACCTTCTGGCGGCGGTATTACGCCCCCAGCGGCAATTACTGGCTCCGCAAAAAATGCGGCGATAGTGTCCGCACCCTCCGAAAGAATATACGCTTCGAACTCGTCGGCCATACGTGCGGAAAATTCGATTTCCGTCTCACCCAGTTTGCCGAATCGATAATAATTCGGACAGGTTAAATGATGAACGGGGATTGCCGGAAGGTCGAAATCTCGATGAATTGATGGAATGCCAGTAAGGCTTCCAGTCGCAACAGTAGCTCCATGATAAGCCTGGTGTCGAGAAACAAGTTTCTTTTTCCGAGGTTTTCCAAGTGCATTGTTGACATACCACAGAATTTTTATTGCAGTATCGTTGGCTTCGGATCCTGAATTAGTAAAGAATACATGATTCAGTTCGCCAGGTGCCAGCTCAGCCAGCCGAGAAGCAAGCTCCGCCGCCGGGGCGTGCGTTTTATGACTAAAACTATGGTAGTACGGTAGCAATTCAAACTGCTTGGCAGCTGCGTCTATCAGACGCTTTTCGCTGAAGCCTAATGCTACACTCCATAGTCCAGACATTGCTTCGATATAAGAGTTGCCTTTGTCGTCTATGACGCGAATACCGTCCCCCTTAGTGATTATCAAGGGGCCAGTTTCACGGTGCTGGGAGAGATTGGTATAGGGATGGATATACGCCCGATCTTTATCGGCGATAGAGGAGCTACTCATATGCTCATTTCCTGCCGACCTACGGGCGGCAACGGACGAGTACGTTCACCGGCGGTTCGTCAAACGGTTGTTGGCTTGAGGCCAACAGAGCATGAGAAGTCACCCGGCTATGGGCGACGGAAGAATTGTACGCAGCACTGAACACATTATGCAATCTCGATTTTGATGATTATTCACTATCGATCGTAGATTGCGAAAACCTTGAAAAAGCACACAGGAGTGGGTGGCGAGAGTGTCTGCCCAGCATTTGGAGCCGCCGGCAAAAAAAGTGAGGTACGACGGAGATAATCACGCTCGCATCTCTGGGGGGCAGCCTGGACAGTGGTTGAACCACCTCGAAGGATTACGGCAGAGCCTGCACGATTGGGGCCGACGCGAGGTGCGACGCGGCCTATCTTTGACCGGCTAACACAGTACTGGGCAGGCCTGGGTGCATCGATGTTTTGGTCAATAACGCTGGGATAAACCGCCGATGAGGCATCGGTAACGGTGAATAGGTACATACGGCCCAAAAGCTCTGCGCTCAGGGGAAATCAATGATTCACCTGCGCCGAACCGTTCTGCGGATCAGACGATGGCTGGGACTGGAGTCTTCCGATGCCTAATCTAGTCAACGCCCAGATGCAGCCTCATTATTGTATTGAAGGGATACAATAATTGGACGATGAACGAGCGCATAGGCCTATCGCGGCGCTCATGCAGCTCCACGGTAGACCTCCTTCTTACGCTACTGCCTGCGCCCCAGTGATTTCGACAAGCGAACCGCACATGAACGCTGCCTCGTCCGAGGCAAGGAAGGCCACCACCGCTGCCACTTCCTCTGGCTTACCGATACGCCCGAACGGCACCATCTTATCCAAATCGGCAATGGTCCGGCCGGAGCGGAGCACGCCAGCTTCAAGCATTGGAGTATGGATTTCACCAGGGCACACAGCGTTGACCCGAATATTCTGCGGCGCGTAATCCCGTGCTAAGTTCTGGGTAAACGATGCTACTGCTGCCTTTGTGACGTTGTAGGCAATGTGGCCTGGTGCTGGGTAAAGTCCCCATTGCGATGCAGTGTTAACAATGGCGCCGGCCCCATTCTCGATCATGATCGGGAGAACTGCTCGGCACAGATGGAACATAGAATCTAGGTTGATGGCGAAGCTGGTATGCCAATCGTCCTCGCTCAATGCCAAAAGATTCCCGCGGCGGTTGATCCCTGCGTTGTTGACCAAAACATCGATACGCCCCAACTGCTTTACTACCGTATCTACCAGGCCACGGCATGCCTCACCTGAGCTAATGTCGGCAGCTATCGCAACTGCCTTACCCCCACTAGCGTTGATCCCCTCGACCACTACTTTCGCCGCTTCCAGATTGACGTCGCTGACTACTACCTTTGCGCCCTCGCTTGCCAAGCGCGCCGCGATCGCGGAGCCGATGCCGCCTGCGGCGCCAGTCACGATTGCAACTCTGTTTTCAAATCTGTTCATCATCGACTCCTGCTTATTGTATTGGTGTAGTCGCTCGAATTTTGGGTCGATCGCTTAAGCAAAACCCTGAGAGGAAGCCAGTTGTGGTTCACCAGCTCGGGAATCTGCACACGACGGTCGTTCGCGAGGGCGTGTCGGGAAAGGCTCCAAGCCGGCCGCGCTGGATGCTCTGCGATCAGCGAATTGCGCGTCTCCGGCGGCCAATAGTGGCTACCGTGACAGGGCGGCTGAAGGCTGATGGGAACCTGAACCATCTCATTACCCATGCTCATTTCACTGCGTCAAACGATCGGCCCTCCATGACAAATATGTTATGTGTGCAGCAATGCATACAATCTATCCACCGCAGTCCTGCGTGTCAACAGACCCGCACCAAACACGACAGCAGCGCACAGGCTGGGGGCCTTTTTGAGATGCAAAATGGTAAGTAATGGAGCGGTTTGGATGTGCAGAATCGTAAGCGTCGGCCCGACACCCTCTTGCTGATCAGGCCTTCACCTGCTCTTTAGCCATTGATTGACCCAATCGCAGTCAAACTGCTGTCTGATCAAATCCATCATCCCCATACCATTCCGACATTTCTTCATGTTCGGGATGATTCGGATCTGCCAGCGCCGCTAAAAACTCTTCATAACCAGGCACACCGCCAATATCTTCCGGCGGGCGTCTATTGGCCCCATCAATGCAACACGGCACCTGCGGGAAAATAATCGCGGGCAAGGTTTTCTCGACTTTGATGCGCAGTTCCCAGTTGTCGCCAAAGTCGTAGACATAACGAAACGTCTTCTTCCCGTACAGCACGTTGATCAGCTTTTTACGCTGCTCAGAAATCACCGGAGGGTCCCAGTCCGGGTCAGGCATGCCGTAACTTTCACCATCTATTTCAAACTCATGCAGATGCGTGTCGCTCCAGCCAAACACAGCCTGGATCACCTGATGCAACTTGCTCAAGGTAATGTTTTCAGGCACCGCAACTCGACGCCAGATCGAAGGTTTATTCATTTAAATTCGATGTGTAGCACCAGGACCTGGTCGGTTTTAACCATAGACGGAGGAGTCGTTTTGGGCATGAGTCAAGCAGCCTCGCTGTGTTCGAGGGGGTTAAGGGAAACGTTCCAGGGCAACAGCTCCTTTACCCCGTTGATCGGGTGGTCAGCGATCCGCTCCAGCACGTGGGTCAAATAGGCTTGCGGGTTAAGGTCGTTGAGTTTGGCAGAGCCCACTAGGCTATAAATCGCAGCAGCTCGCTCTCCACCGGCATCGGAGCCGACGAACAGCTAATTTTTTCTGCCTAGCGCGACAGGCGCGCAACGCTCGTTCGGCAGCGTTGTTGTCGATCTCAATCCGCCCGTCATCGCAGTAGCGCACCAGTGCCTGCCACCGATTCAGGGCATAGAAAACCGCACGGCGGGACGATCGCCGCGGACATACGTCTATAGGCTCGCCGTTTGGTTCTGCCGGTGCCGGGTGAGAGTGCGCGAATGGGTGTGTCGTCGGCGTGGACTTTATGGCCACTCAGGATGTGAGAACCGTATCCGCCAGCACGCCACGAATAGCAATGCTCGTGCTTTCTTCAAGCTGCTCACCGACCCAGAGCTACTGCAAGATGTCGAATCGTCTATACCCAAGCATCGTCAACGGCTATTCCCGCCGACCGAAACACTGTCCATGTTTCTGTCCCAGGCGATGAGCGCCGATCGCTCCTGCCAGAATGCCGTGAATGATTTTTCTATCAGACGCTCCTGCGAGGGGTTGAAGCCCAAGAGCATTCATACCGGTGCTTACTGCAAAGCCAGAGCGCGGTTGCCGGTGGAGATGGTTTCAACTTTGTTGCGCTCCACGGGGGCATCAATGAGCAACCGGGCTCCATCATCGTGGCGTTGGAGGGGGCGACCAGTACGTCTCGTGGATGGCACTACGGTCACCCTGCCGGATACGCCGGCGAACCAAGAGGCCTATCCGCAATCTCATGGGCTGAAGCCGGACTGGGCTTTCCCATCTGCCGCTTGGTGGGGATCGTTTGCCTCGCCAGCGGTGCTGTTTTGGATGCTTCGTTGGGACGTTTCCGCGGTAAAGGCGGTGATGAGCAGACGCTGCTCAGAACCATGCTCGACACCTTGGAACGAGGTGACATCGTGCTGGGCGATGCCTACTACGCAACCTACTTTTTGTTATTTGAATTGCAACATCGAGGCGTGGACGGGGTGTCTGAACAATACGGCGCTCGACGGCGTAGCACGGATTTTCAGCTGGGAAAGCCTTGGGGTCGGAAGATCATTTGGTTGAGTTGAAAAAGCCCAAGGCAGAGCCGTCCTGGATGGGCCAGGCCTATTACGACGAGGCACCTGAAACGCTGTCAGTACGCGAGTTGAAGACCGGAGGGAAAATCCTGGTCACTACTTTGAATTGTCCACAGCAGGTGCCCAAAGCCGCCCTCAAATCAATGTTCAGAGACCGATGGCATGTGGAGCTGGATCTGCGCAACCTCTAGACTACCCTGGGGCTTGAGGTACTGAGCTGCAAGACACCGGGCATGGCCGTCAAAGAGTTGTGGATCTACTTGCTGGCCCACAACCCGATACGGATGCTCATCGCGCAATCAGCGCTGCTCGCCGACTGTCTGCCTCGCGAACTGAGCTTCAAGCATAGCCTTCAGCTGTGCCTAGCGTTGGGGCAGTACGGGGCTCAGGAGCAAGAGGATCGCTGCTGAATCTGCTTGAGCTGATTGCCCAGAAACGGGTCGGTCAACGTCCTGGCAGGATTGAGCCGCGCGCCATAAAACGAAGATCCAAGCCTTATCCCATGCTGATGAAAACACGTCGATCAGCCAGGGCCGAGGTCAGAAAGAATGGTCACCCGAAGAAGGTTAAGTAAGTGCCATTCAGGGCTAAGCCTCTTTTTTTGGTTTCTACATACTTCACTGGAAGTCTATAGAAAAATAATTGGAGCGGCAAACGAGACTCGTAGCTGGTGTCTGACTCATTGGAAATTAAGGGTTTCCTTTTATTCCTGAAGTAGGGATGGACTTGTTTTGAAGCTGTATCAAGAGCAGGAGCAGTCGCAATTCCAAGCCAGCAGTCGAGATATATTGATGGCCACTGAGGGGGCAGTCATTCAACCAACGGATTATATTCGCTGGATTGGCTCGGAGATACATACCGACGAAAAAAGGCGGCCCCTACACCCTCCGACCTTCACCGTGGATCGATTTCTTCTTCCTCACCTTAAGTCCTACCGACATGACGCCCCCTTTCGCAACGTTAGCAGCTTTCAGCAAAGGCTGAAGTTCCGCATGAAGACGATGGTACTGCGCAAAGGCAGACGAGATAGTTTGATCAACCAACGCCAATTTTTCTCCGTTTCCAAACGTTTCAAGCTTAGTTAAATCGACGTTACGGTCTTGGCATAATCGCTCTAGCAGCATCCAAAACGGCTCCCTGTGATCGAGGTGCAAATCTTTTCGCTGCGTGATGATCACTCCGCTCGCCGCACACGTTACAGGCAGACCAAGTGAATCGCGAAATGCGATCAATTGCGGACGACTGCAAACCTCAATGCCTCGCATGCCTTGCCATGGACTGATTGAACGACGCCAGTGATGCACCGTTTGTAGGAAAGGTATCTTCACTGCCATCCACGCGGACGAGCCAGATCCCCTTCCCGCCCCCAATGCATTTCTCTCGATCCTGAAGTGGTCAATTCCGACGCCAATTTTTCTGTCCGCGTCCGGATGCATCGCAAGCAACAGGTGTAGTTTTTTGACTGCAAACTTATTGTTGGTCATGCCTGCTGGCGCTTTTTGTAGATAAACTTTGAGCCTATCCAAAAGCTCTTTTTTTGATTTGTACTCGAATGGCCCCAACCAGAACATTCAGAAGCCTCCTTAACTCATCAGTAAACTCAAGCCACATCATCGGTGGCTTGGTTAGTCGAGCCGACTACCATTTTCTCGTGCGTGCTTGATATCTCTCGAGGGTGGCGCTCCGAAACGTCGGGCATATTCACGGCTGAACTGGGCGACGCTTTCATAGCCGACCCGCAACGCGGCGGTGTTCACGTCGACCCTATCGGTCAACATCAGGCTGCGCGCGGCTAGCAGCCCTAACGATTTTTGATATTGAACGGGGCTGGTGCCGGTGAGCTTGCGAAACTTGTGATGCAGCGTCGAGCTGGCCATGCCTGATCGTTCGGCGAGCTCGGCCACGTGCAGCGGCTTGTCATAGTGATGCTTCAACCACTCAATGGCTCTCACGATGCCCTTGTCTCGGTAACCATCGCGAGTGACGCTGCGCAGCCACTGGCCGGCTCCACTGAGCAACAGCCGAACGCAGATCTCCCGCTTGATAAGATCCGACATCAGGCCGGCTTCAAGCGGCCGTTCGATCAGCGTGGAGAGTCGAGCGAACGCGTCGAGCAACTCGCTTGACGCCGCGCCAGAGGCGAAACCTCGCGCCTCAGGGGTCACTCTCTTGCCTAAGCGGAGGCTGGGTCTGGATCACCTCGTTGAGCATGGACAGATCGAGCTTCAACACGACGGACAGATAGGGGGTCTGCTCGCTCGCCGCGGTAACACGAGCCAGTGTCGGAATATCGACCGATGTGACGAAGAACGCCCCCGGCCCGAACTCACAAGCCTCCTCGCCGAACGTGATCTCCTTCGCGCCCTGCAGGATGATAGCCACGCAGGGCTCATAAACGCAGTAGGTGGGCGTACCCAGCCCGGCCATTCGATAAAAGGTCAGGTCTGGAATCGCCGTTTTGCAGACCTCGTTCAAACCAATCTGCGGGGTGACTTTTTCGATAAGCCGCTTGAGTGCCTGGACGCGCTCGTTGGGCTGGGCGGGTTCGCGCACGCTCGGGGAATGCGCAGGGCTGAAACGGAACTGCGAGAAGGAACCGCTCGTCATCACATGCACCTTGTTAACGGAATGTTCGAGTCTGCTGAGCGCGCGCGCCCAGTACAAGCGTATCGGCAGGATTGTGCAAAAGATAGGGCGTATTAGGGTCACCCGGCTAACTGGCGTTGTTCTAACGTCTCGTACGAATACCGGCTTCGATGAGGCCGTGAAGCCTCAACTCGCGAAAGGAACGTTGGATGGACAGAAGAGATTTCCTTACCTTTTCGGCGGCCGGTGCCGTTGCAGCCGCTTTGCTGCCAGCATCGAGTATCGCAAGTTCGATCGCAGCAGCCCCAGCGCCTGCTTCGCTGAGAGAGCGCGGAAGCGTAATGCCGACGCAAGGGCGGCTCGTGCGCGCAGACCTGCCCCTCAATTCACCCTCGCAGGCAATGCGATACATCACGCCTCAACGCTTTGGCATGGGCGGGACCCAGATCGGCAATATCTTTGCACCGATCAGCGACGAGCAGGCAGGCTTGGTCCTGCAGGCCGCTTGGGATGCGGGTGTAAGACTCTACGACACCTCGCCGTTCTACGGGTTTGGCTTGAGCGAATACCGTCTAGGCCGCTTCCTTCATGACAAAAATCCAGACGACTACGTGGTCTCCACCAAGGTCGGCCGTGTATTGACGGCCGCTGGTGGCCCGCGTGCGGACCATGCGATCTGGAAGTCGCCGGCGCCCTTCACCTATCGATATGACTACACCGCGGCAGGCGCGCGACGCTCCGTGGAAGACAGCCTGCAGCGCCTCGGGCTGCCACGTATCGATATCGTCTTTATCCATGACCTCTCGCCCGATAACACTGAGCTGGAAGGCGGATGGGAAGCGGCGTATCAAATCGCGCGCACAGGGGCGATGGTTGAGCTTGAAAAGATGCGTGATGAAGGGCTCATCAAGGCATGGGGCTTCGGCGTCAATACACCGAACGCCGTGATTCAGGCAATGACCCGTAATGACCCGACGCCTGACATCGTATTGCTTGCCTGCCAGTACTCCCTACTCGACCACGGCAATGCGTTGCGCAACACCTTCCCGGCGCTGAAAAGCAAGGGCACCAGTGTCGTGGTTGGCACACCCCTGAATGATGGATTCCTGGGAGGGCGCAGCCGTTATAACTTCAGCCTGGATCTACCGGCCGGAGCGGTAGAAAAGCGCGCGCGAATCATGGCAGTTGCCAGCCGGCATGGCATCGACATTCATACGGCCGCCTTGCAGTTCGCAGCGGCACATCCGCAAGTGTCCGCGATTATTCCGGGGGCGCGTTCACCGGGACAGATCGTTTCCAATGTCCAGGCGATGAAGGTCGGTATTCCGGCAGCCTTTTGGGATGAGCTGAAGAGCCTGGGCTTGATCGATGCTCAAGCACCGGTGCCTTCATGAGTAGCGTCCACGCCCCCGCCACCTGCTGATGTTAAGGCCGCAATAAATGAAAACACGAACGTCTCTCAGGACTTTCGGCGGCCTACTTGCGCTCTCCGGCAGTGGTCACTTACTTGCAGACACACTTGCGCTTAGCGTTCCGTTGCCTGATCCCCTCCCACAGCTAAAGGTTCTTACACTCCTCGTAGGTATACACCTGCTCGGCATGTGCTTCGGTCTCGGCGGGGCAACGATGCTAGACCTGTGGATTTTGCGTTGGATGCGCAGGGGTAGCCTCCCCGTTGAAATCGGACGAACTTTCACTTCGTCAGCGACGCGGTCACTCTTGGGCTATGCCTCCTGTGGCTCTCGGACCTTGGTTTCCTTGCCCTTTACGCAATGGAGTCGCCGGAAAATTTGAAAACCCTAAACTTTGGGCGAAGGTCATTGTGGTGATCGTCCTGACCCTCAATGGCCTGATCATCCACGCGTTTTTGTTGCCAGAAGCACTCCGGGACTTGAGTCGCCCCCTGCTCTTTGGAATATCCCGTAGAAGAGCTACCTTATTTCTCGCATCAGGTGCAGTTTCGGGCGTGTCTTGGTACACGGCTTTTGCCTTCAGCATTTTTCGTGAGTTAAACAATAGCGTCCCGTTCACCCTGCTGGTCATCCTGTGGCTTACGTTGATAATCGCCGCCTCCCTCGCAGCAATTCTGCTCTGGTTGAACTCTGCAGCGGGAGTAAGAACGTCGCCTTCGCTTAGCCCTCTGGTTTAACGATAAGAACGTTGCGCAGCACAGGCTGGCGGCTCAACGAGAACACTGTGAGACGCACAATTATCACCGCCAGAATCGCCAGCCAAGTGAACGGCAAAGCGAATGCAATTGTGGCCGACTTGGGTATTGAAGCCGACGTGCTCGCCGCCATCGCCCAGTCAATCAGCTCAGCACACTCAACGCGGCGATCTTCAACGTGGACAATTCGGTGACCAAGCCGTCGCTTGAGTTGAACGCCGAGCTGTTCGAGTACTCGTTGCAATTGACGTCATCGGCAGCAGTGCCGGTGACCTGTGGTTTGTCGCCGGCTGCCTGATTTCAACAGCTTCCTGATCATCGCCTTGCCGGCGAAACTGGTGAGGCGCTACCCCCCTCGACCACTGCCCGCCTTGCGCGAGAACGGCATCAACCTGCTACGGAAAAGCCGCGTTGCAGGTCCTCGATCAACGTCGCCACGTCCTCCAAGCCGACATGCAAACGCACCATCGGGTTCAAAGCACGGTTCGCCGCACTGTTGCGGTCCTGGGTATCGGCCACGGTAACCAGGCTTTCATAGCCGCCCCATTATGCGCCCGAGACGGTCTTGGTCTCAACGCCTAGCGCCTGGCCGATGCCCTTGGCCAGTTCGACCTTGTAGCCCAGGTGTTCGCCGGTCTTGGAATCAATGGTGCCAAACGGCAGGCCACTGAGGATTACGCCGACGCTGATGACGCGGCGTTGTTAGATCTTGTCGGGGGTGGCGAATACGTACTCCACAACCTCATTTTCCAGGCATTGCACAACGACATCAGCGGCCTCGGCCATTTCTCTACCTCAATATCTGCGATCGCTTACGGGCGATTCCATCGTTTGATCCGCAACAAGAGCCGTTTCACACCGATGGTGCGACGGTCGCGTCAGCCTGACCGCTCTGGTCCAACGCCGCACGAACGAAGCCTTCTGCCTTTTTGCGCTCGACAAAATCCCTGACATAGGCCGCCCCCGAGTCATGACCGCGTGGAACCGCCATGGCTTGTCGAATGGAAGTAAATGCACCTTCGATCACTCGATACTTCCCGTTGTCCGCAACGACGGCGTCCAGAGGCTGGCGTACACCTGCCGCCGCATCCAAAGCCTGTTCAACGTACAGATCCACGGCGCCTGCCGACGTCTCTGCCCGCTCCAGTTGCGCATGTTTCAATGTGCGTGTCAGGTAGAGGTCGTAGGCTGCACCTTTGCCAACCGCCAGCCTCAGCCCAGGCTGATCAAGGTCCTCGACCGTCTGGAAGGGTGAGTCGGCGGCGACCAGGTAAGTCCCTTCGATGATCACGTAAGGTTCGCTGAACGCGATCTGCTGCTCTCGCACTGGCTCAATCGCCAGAAAAGCAATGCGCCATGCACCCTCCTCCAGCGCCGCGAAGACCTTGCCCGCCGCATCGAAGGTCACCATCTCTAGGTGTACGCCCAACTCTTCAGCCAAGGCTTTGGCCAGCGCAACAGACACGCCTTGCGGTTGGCCATCCGCGCCCTTTTGGGCCAGGACAGGATTGCCGAAGTTAATGGCGGCTCTCAGGACACCGTTTGGCGCCAGTTCATCGATTACCGCACGGTCGATAGCATTCATTTTTTGCTCCAAGAGTGAGGCCACTGAACGTCCTACCAAATCGGTAAGGTATAGGAAACTATTAAGCGATTTTCATCGGCACCACGTGCGAAGCTGGATCGATAACTTGCATTGCGCCACTTTACTGCAACGTTTTTCAAAGCTCCGCTCTTGAAGATGTACTGAACATCGGTGTTGCGCTCCCACTCATTCCCGGCGCCAATGCTGTTTTTCGCATCGGCCTGATCACCACGGACATAGCGACTCATGAACGTCAGACCCGGCATGCCCAGCGCAGTAAAGTCGTAGTCGTAGCGCAACTGCCAGGAACGCTCGCCAGGTTCGGCAAAGTCGTTGATCTGGATGTAGTTGGCCAGGTAAGGGTCCGTACCGTTGATGTAGGGCATCGATGTCGAACCATTCATCTTTTGCAGCCCCAGGCCCAGGGAATGACCAGACAGGCTATAGATGAGCATGCCGCTAAGCGCACCACTGTCGATTTCGCCGCCGCGCGCGGCATCCGCATCATCGCTGAGCATGTAGCGCAGATCGCTTTTGAGCTTACCCGGGCCCAGGTTCAACGTGTGGTTCAGGCCAAAGAAATGCTGGTGATAAACATCTTGGAGCTCAGCGTACTGATAGGTGACCGTCAGGTCTTTACTGAACGCATATTCAGCGCCCCCCATCAGGTAGTGATCACTTTCGACCGTTCCGGAAAAACGCAGATTCTTGTTGTTCAACGTCAGTGTATTGGCATCGGTTGAATCACGATCCGTCATGCGGTTGAAGCGCGCACCGCTGAAGCTGAGTGCATCGAACTCCTTCACCGTGATAAGGCCGCCCTCGAATGTCTGAGGCAGGATACGCCCGGTATTGGCCTGCAAGGTCGGCAGCTTGGGTATAAAGGTGCCGTATTTGAGTTCGGACTTGGAGAATTTCATTTTCGCGGTCAGTCCGAGCCGGCTGAATTCGTCGGCGGCGCGTCCATCGGAATGAGTGGGCAACAGACCGGAACCACTGCGGTCGGGACTGGAGTCGAGTTTCAAGCCCAGCATGCCCAATGCATCCAAGCCAAAACCGACGACGCCTGACGTATAGCCGGAACGCACATCGATGATAAAGCCCTGGGCCCACTCCTCGCGTTTTGATTGCCCTGCTCCATCACGAAAATCGCGATTGAAGTAATAGTTGCTCATTTGCAGGTTGGCTTTACTGTCCTGAACAAAACCTTCCGCCTGCGCCATGCCTGTGAAGATGCACGGGGAAACAGCCAGCCAGGTGCCGATTACTTTTTTATTTTTATACATGCCACGCTCCAAAACAGCGCCCTGAAAATGCCCTGCCGGCTTGAAAACGGCATAAGCGAAATGATTGAAGATCCGGAAAGCAGAGCGACTAAAAAACGAGTGTATCGCGTGAAACATCAGCTCACATCGACCCTGCCATTATCGCTCTGCATTGACCGGGGGCACCGTTTGCAGGGCCGCCAGCCCGATCGACTGTCACCGCGCTTCATGGCTGACAGCGGTGGTAGCTTGCGCGGCGTCCTTGTTAGAAACCCGCATGAACACGGTCATCAGAAAACCCAGGAGCAACAATGCACTGAGGAACAGCAGACCATTGGCGGCACTTTGGCTCTCGCCCTTGACGATGCCAATCAGCGAAGGTCCGGCAAAGCCGCCGAGGTTGCCGATGGAGTTGATCACTGCAATGGATACGGCAGCTGTTGCCCGATCAAGGAACAACGTTGGCAGGGCCCAAAACGGTGATTTGAAGCTGTAGAGCCCGGACAGTGCGACGCAAATCATCGCCATCGCTACAAATGCATTACCAACCAAACCAGCGCCAACCAGGCCTAGTGCGGCGATCAGCAACGGGATTGCAGAATGCAGCTTGCGCTCGTTGCGTTTGTCGGAACTGCGCGACCAGATGATCATCGCTGCCGTGGCCACGATGTAAGGCAACATGGCAATCAAACCGATCTGCGTATGGGTCAGTGACTCGGAAAAGCTTTTGATGATCTGCGGCATCCAGTAGCCAACACCGAGACTGCCGCACTGGTACACGAAGTAGATGAACGACAAGTACAAGACCTTTGGGTTGGTCATTGTCTGGTAGACGCTCAGACTCTTCACGTTTTTGCGACTCTGACGATCACGCTCGAGCTCGCCAATCAGCCATTCTTTCTCTTCAGGCTTGAGCCATTTCGCCTGTTCCGGTTTATCCGTCAGGAAGAAGTAGCAGGCAACACCAAGGAAAACGGCCGGGATGCCCTCCAGAAACAGCATCCAACGCCAGCCGCTCCAGTTGAACCAGCTGATGTTATCCATAATCCAGGTGCTCATCGGTGCACCGATGATGTAGCTCACCGGGATTGCGGCGGTGAACAGTGCAACGGTGGTCGCCAACTCCTTGGAGCGGAACCAGAACGTCAGATAGACGATAATTCCCGGAAAGAAACCTGCTTCGGCAACCCCCAGGAAAAATCGCAGGATGTAAAGTTGATTGGCCGTCTGGGCAAACGCTGTCAGGGCTGCAATGGCCCCCCACGTGACCAGGATGCGGGCGATCCACACCCGGGCGCCAAACTTATTGAGCATTACGTTGCTGGGTACTTCAAACAGGAAGTAACCGATGAAAAAGATCCCTGAGATAAAGCCAAAGGCCTCGCTGGACAACGCGAGCTCCTTGTTCATTTGCAAGGCGGCATAACCAATGTTGGCACGATCAAGATAGGAAACGATGTAGAGCAGGAACACAAAAGGGATAATACGCAAGGTGACCTTGCGAACAATCGCGGCTTCATCAGGCTTATTGTTATTCATAGCGATCCTCACTCGAATCAGACCGGAGCCTGCTTCTGTCATTGCATTATTGTAAGTCAGCACATTGTCAAGCGGAAAAGACCATGCATACAGGACTGCCGGTGGAAACCGAAAATCCCGTTTTGCTCAATCCGCCGGTTTCTGGATCTATTGCCATCGAAACGATGCTGTCGCTGTCTTCGTTGAGTGCGAACAGGAACCGTTCATTCGGCGTTAGCATGAAGAAGCGTGGAGTTTTGCCGTCAGTGAGCATGAACTCCACCGGAGTCAACAAACCCGTGTTGTGGTCAATGTTAAAGACAGCCACACTGTCATAGCCACGATTGGAGGCATAAACAAAACGACCACTGCGATCGACTTCGATCTCGGAGGCGCGACTGTTGCCAGTGAACGTGGATGGCAAAGAAGTCAGCACTTGCAAAGGCTTCAACGAACCATCCTGAGCATCTAAATGGTAGGTCGTCACCGTCGAATCCAACTCGTTGATCACGTAGGCGTAAGGCGCTGTCGGGTGCAAGGCCAGATGCCGGGGGCCCGCGCCTTCACGTGAAACCACGAACGGCTGCTCGGCAGGAATCAATTGACCTCTGTCAAAGCGAAAACTGAACACCCGATCCAGACCTTTGTCCGGGACCAGCACGAACTTGCCGCTGTGATCGAACGGGTTGAAGTGCGGCTTGGAAAAAGGTTGCTCGATCCGGTGCGGTCCCATCGGACCTTCCAGCTTCACCAACTGATTCAGCGTCCCCAGCGAACCGTCCTCGGCCACATGCATGACCGCCAATGACCCGCTGATGTGGTTGGAGACCACCAAGAAGCGCTCGGTCGGATCCAGTGCCAGATGCACCGGGTTCTTGCCTTCACAGCTTTGCTGGTTGATAAACTCCAACCTTCCGCTGGATTCGTCGATGCTGAAGGCACTGATCTCGCTCTTGTCGCCGTGCACGGTGTACAAGCGATCGCCCGCCTTGTTCAACGCAAGAAACGACGGGTTAACCAGGTCCCTGACCACTTGGATCAAGGCCAGAGTCCCGTCCTCCTGGTCGACTTGGTAGACACTGATACCCTCGCCGCGGGCATTGCGTTCGCGAGTAGTCCGTGACCCGACATAGGCGTACATAGGAATGATCTCCAAGTAACAGGTTTGTTTTTCAGAAGGTCGGCAGCCTGGGCGAAACCAGCGGGCAACAGCGAGCCAAGCACAGAGATCCCTGCGCCCATGGCCATGTGTTTAAGTCCCGTGCGGCGGGTTTTATCGCCGCTTGAAAGAACCGAAGATCGGGTATACCTGCGCTGCTTTTATCGCCGTGCATAACTGCTGTTCCTTATTGTTGTAATCGCAATACTGGCCTGCGCGCAGGCCATATACTCAAATCACTGACGTGTGCGCTTGACCACTTTGCGAATCACGAAGGGCAGCACCCCTCCGTTGACCAGGTAGCGAATTTCCTGGAGGGAATCGATACGTACCCCGAGATCGACCTGTTGCTGATCGCCATTCGCGCGATGCATGACGAGCGTCACGTGGTTCTCACCGACGCTAAGATCATCAAGCCCCAGGAAGTCGAAACGCTCATCACCCTGGAGTGTCAGATCGTCGACAGACTGACCTGACTTGAACTGCAACGGAATCACGCCCATGCCGATCAGATTGCTGCGATGGATACGCTCGATGCTTTGCGCCACGACTGCTTTGACACCCAATAAGGCCTGGGCCTTTGCCGCCCAGTCACGGCTGGAACCGGCGCCATAATTGATACCTGCAAACACCACCATCGGTGTGTGCTGGGCGGCATAGCTTTTGGCCGCCTCGTACAGAGGCAGGCATTGGCTGTGATCAGCGTTCCACGCCCAAGCACCGAGCCCGGGTTGCATGTCGCCAAGAAGCCGATTTTTCACTGCTTTGTTTGTGAAGGCGCCACGCAACATCACTTCGTGGTTGCTTCGACGGGTGGAATATTGATTGAGGTCTTGGGGATTTTCACCGCGCTCCAGCAACCATTGTCCGGCCAAGCTATCGGCAGGAATGGAATAAGCTGGCGAAATATGGTCCGTTGTCACGTTGTCACCCAAGACCATCAGCGTGCGCGCACCATTTATGGCCAAGGTGGATTTTGGCTCAGCCGCGATATCGGCCAAGTATTGTGGGCGGCGCAGATAAGTTGAATCAGGGCTCCATGGGAACCGCACACTGCCTTCAGCCGACAGCGATTGCCAGTGGTGTGTACCCTCCCAGACCTTGGCGAGGCGCTGCCGGAAAAACTCTGGCTTGACGACCTTGGCTACCTGGGCAGCGATTTCAGCGTCGGATGGCATCAGATCGCAAAGGTAAACAGGGTTACCCTCATGATCATTGGCCAAGGCGTGCGACTCGAGATCAATATCGATAGTCCCGGCGATGGCATAAGCCACACACAGGGCTGGGGATGCCAGGTAGCCAGCGGGCACCTTGGGATTGACTCGCCCTTCGAAATTTCGGTTACCGGACAGTACCACTACACCCTTCAGACCTTGATCCGCAAACAGCTCCACATGCTCTTCAAGCGAGCCCGAGTTACCGATGCAGGTCATGCAACCAAAACCGGCAAGGTCGAAACCCAACGCAGAAAAATCCTCCAGCAGATCAGCTTCTGCCAGGTAATCGGCTACCACGCGGGACCCTGGAGACAGCGACGTTTTGACCCACGGCTTGCGAGTGACCCCGAGCTCACGAGCTTTGCGTGCCAGCAGTCCGGCCTGAATCATCTGCGATGGATTGGCTGTGTTGGTGCAGCTGGTGATCGCCGACATGACGACCGCACCGTGGGTGATCGGCTCATTGAAGGACGGCTCGAAAAACCTTGTTTGCGCAGGTCCGGCAATCAAATTGCTCCCCCCCATCACCTCATTTCGGAACGAGGCTGCGGCGTTAGACAACTTCTGACGCTGATGCGGCTGGTGTGGGCCTGCGACGCTGACTTCGATGCTGTTCAGGTCCAACTCAATCAATTCATCGAACTGTGGTTCAGCCAGCTCATCGCGTCGCCACAGTGGTTGGGCGCTCATGTAGCTGACGACCTTGTTGCACAGTGACTCTGAACGACCACTGAGCTTTAAATAGGACAGGGTCTCGTCGTCAAAGGGGAAGAACACTACAGTAGCGCCGTATTCAGGCGCCATATTGGACACTGTGCCTCGGGCCGCCCAGCTCAGGGCAGATAGACCGGGACCGGTGAACTCGACAAACTTGCCGACGACCGAACGCTTGCGCAAGATTTCGGCCACATGCAACGACAGGTCGGTCGCGGTGACACCGGGACGCAGGGCATTCGTTACACGAATGCCCACCACTTTCGGGAAGCTGATCGGTACCGCTTCACCGACCATGGCGGCCTGCCCCTCAAGCCCACCCACACCCCAACCCAAGACCCCGATGGCATTGATCATTGGCGTATGGCTGTCGGTGGCAACCATGTCGTCCGGATGTAACAAGCGTTGACCCTCTTCGGTTCGGCTTTCCCAAACGACCTGCGCCAACGCTTCCATGTTCATCTGGTGAATAATGCCGGTGCCAGGCGGGATCACCCTGAAGTTGTCCAGGCTCTCTTGCGCCCACTTGATAAAGCGGTAGCGCTCGCTGTTGCGACGAAAATCGATGTCCAGGTTCTGCTCTACGGCATCGGCCTCGGCATAATGCTCAACGATCACTGAGTGGTCGATGGTCAATACCGCCGGAATCAGTGGATTCATCGCTTTCGGATCACCACCCAGCTCAGCCACCACATCACGCATCCCGGCGAAATCGGCCAATGCCGGCAAGCAGGTCGTGTCATGGAACATCAATCGATTAGGCTGGAAAGGCACTTCGCAGTCCGGGCCATTTCCGATGGCGCGAGCCAGCACCGATGGCAGTGATTCGGGCGAGCAACGCGCAACATTTTCCAACAGGATGCGAATCGAATAAGGAAGCTTGGACACCTGTACAGGCGACAGCATCTTGTTCAAATCGATGTAAGCAAACGGCTCGTCATCAATCACAAGATGGTTGATGAGGTCGCAGGCAGTCTTGGTCATGCTCATATCGCTCAGGCTTTTTTATAATGGTCGCGAGACCGGGCTTAACCCATCGATGCCGCTGATAGGTCGATATTAGAAGCAGCCCCCGCTATTGAAAATTGATCAATCGCCACACCAGCGTTCTCCGATAGAGAACACTCAATCATCTTTACGATGATTCAGATGATCGATCAGCGTTTTCAAAGTAGGTGAGGCGGTGTCATATTTTTTGCAGACAAGCAGCAATGAACGACGGGCCCATGGCTCGTCCAATGTCACGGCCTTCAGTTTGTGGCTACGCAGATACTGGTTAATCACGCTACGTGGTAGCACCGCCAGCCCAAGGCCTGTCGACACCATGCGGCACATACAATCGAAGCTGCTGATGCGAATCCGCAGCTTGAGATTCATGCTCAGTTTTTCGGCCTCGCTTGTCAGCAATGTGTGCATCGAGCTTTCCAGATGCGGTCCGACAAACTCGTGCTCCAGCACTTCTTTGAATCTAACCGATGTGTGACGTGCCAACGGGTGCCCGCCAGGAACAACCAACGTCAATTCATCACTGCGATAAGGTAATGTCTCCAGACCCTGGGCAGAGGTCTGTGCGGCTATGATGCCCAAGTCAGCGCGCCCATCCGCGACGGCGCGAATCACTGCTGACCCCACACGCTCCTCGATATCAAACTTGATCTGCGGGTAGAGCGACACAAACCGTGAGACATCGTCCGGCAAGAACTGAGACAAGGCGGAAGTGATGGCATGGATGCGCACATGTCCCTTGACCCCGGCGGCATAGTCCCCCAGTTCATGGTCCAGTTGTTCGATCGTCTGCTTCACCTGACGCGCATAAAACAATAACGACTGCCCTGCGGGTGTGAGATCAACCCCTCTGGCATTGCGGATCAGCAAGGCTGAACCCACCTGCGCTTCAAGCTCGGTAATACGCTTACTGACGGCTGACACGGCGAGATGTTTGATTCGAGCCGCTCGGGTCAGATTGCGCTCCTCTGCCACGGAAATGAATAGGTCCAGGCTGGTAATATCGTATCGCACCCACTCACTCCTGATTGATAGCTGGCCCAACGCTTTTCACCGAAAAACGTTAATCGTCTTCATGCAACTTGATGCCTCGTGCGTGAAGCAGCGGCGGAATCACCAGGACCACCAGCGTCAGCGCAAGAATCGAGGCGGCAATGGGTTGCGTCACGAACACCATCCAGTCGCCCTGACTGATGGATAACGCGTTGCGCAGTTGTTTTTCCGCCATCGGCCCTAGCAGCATGCCGACGATCACGGGGGCGACAGGAAAATCGAATCGTCGCATGACCACCCCTACCCAGCCGATGGCGAGCATGAGCAGCAAATCAAATGACGAGTGGCGCATCCCGTACACCCCGATAGTCGCGAATACCAGAATGCCGGCGTTGAGGTACGGACGAGGAATCTGCAGCAGCTTCACCCAAAGCCCCACCAACGGAAGATTCAAGACCAGCAGTATGACGTTCCCAATGTAGAGCGATGCCACGAGGGTCCAGACCAGGTCACCCGAGGTCTGGAATAGCAACGGGCCTGGCTGCAGGTTGTAGTTCTGGAACGCCGCCAACAAGATGGCCGCGGTGGCGGAGGTCGGAATGCCGAGCGTCAGCAGCGGCACCAGCGAGCCTGTTGCACTGGCATTGTTAGCGGCCTCGGGTCCGGCAACCCCTTCAATGGCCCCCTCGCCCTTGCTGGCAGCAAAGTCTTGCGGGTGCTTACTCAATTTGCGCTCGGTGGAGTATGAAAGGAAGGTCGGGATCTCCGCACCACCGGCGGGGATTGAGCCAAATGGAAATCCGATCATCGTTCCCCTGAGCCAGGCCGGAACCGATCGCTTCCAGTCATCACGTGTCATCCACAACGAGGTCAAACGATGCCGACGTACCGCTTCTTCCTTTTGATAGAGCAGGCTGTACAACGCCTCCCCCACCGCGAACAATCCCACCGCCACCAACACGACTTCGATACCGTCGACTAACTCGGGAACTTCCCAGGTATAGCGGGCGATCCCCGAAGTGGAATCCAGACCGATCAAGCCGATGACCAGCCCAACGCCCAGCGATGCAAAACCCCGCAGCATCGACGCTCCCAACACCGCGGAAACGGTGGTGAACGACAGCACCAGAATCGCAAAATATTCCGCAGGCCCGAATTTCAACGCCAGGGTGGCAACGACAGGAGCGAACAGCGTCAGAAGCAGCGTCGCAATGGTTCCGGCCACACATGACCCTATCGCAGCCGTAGCCAGGGCCGGTCCTGCCCGCCCGTTGCGAGCCATGAGATTGCCCTCCAGGGCCGTGACCATCGAGGACGACTCTCCGGGAGTATTGAGCAGGATGGAGGTCGTGGAACCACCAAACTGAGCGCCGTAGTAGATACCAGCGAACATGATCAAGGCGCCCGTAGGATCGACCTTGGCGGTGATGGGCAGCAACAGAGCCACCGTCAGCGCTGGCCCGATGCCCGGCAAAACGCCAATTGCAGTGCCGAGCAGACAGCCGATAAACCCCCACAGGAGATTGATCGGTTGCAGCGCAGCAGCAAAACCTACCGCCAGGCTTGAGAGAATTTCCACCTTGTTAACTCCTTCAAACGGGTCAGATCCACACGTTGATCAGGTGTGGAAGGGAAACCCCTAGACCGGCGTTGAACAACCAGTAGATGGGCAAGGTCAGCGCGATACCGGTGGCGAGGTCGCGCACTGGACGACGGCTGCCGAAACCTCGCGCCGAAAAAGCGAACAACAACCCGGCCGCCAGCACGAACCCGATGACTTCAATCAGCAAGGCCACGCCCAAGAGTCCAACAGTCACCCAGGCCGCGCCGGCTTTCCCGCCGGGAATGGTCGTGGCAGCCTCGTCGTCATGGTCAGGTAGGTTTCGCAAACCACCGGTGATCGCTTGATAACTCAGCAACAGGCCTACGCAGCCCACAAATGCAGCTACCGCATAGGGATAGACGTAGGCACTGAGAATCACAAAGCCCATCTCCGGTGGAAATCGAAAGGCCCCGTAAGCCAACACGCCACTGATCAGAATCAGGCTCGTGCCGACGGCAAGCTGCGTCAGCACCACCTCGGAAGGCCGGGGCATTTAAAGCAGCCCGACCTTGACCAGCATGGCGCGCAATCGCACATGATCCTCTTCAACAAACTTGCCGAACTCGTCGCCGGTCAGGATGCTCGGAGACCACGCGTTCACCTTGACGTTTTCTTGCCATACCTTGCTGTTGGTCCCTGAAAGAACGGCATCCACCACTTGTTTGCGCTGCTCCGGAGACAGATTTGCCGCACCGTAAACGCCGCGCCAGTTGTTGATTATGACGTCGTACCCCTTCTCCTTGAGCGTCGGTGCTTCAATGCCAGCGACCCGCTCCGGTGCACCGATAGCCAGCAACCGGAACTGCTTGGACTGAACATACTTGGCCAGTTCAGCGTAGCCGCCGGTAATAACGGTGATATGGCCACCCAACGTCGCGGCAACGACCTCGCCACCGCCGGCATAGGCGATGTAATTCACCTTGTTGATCGGAACATCCATCTTGCCGGCCAGCTCTGCGATTCCAATGTGATCGATCGACCCTTTGGAACCGCCACCCCACTTGATACTGGAGGGATCAGCCTTGAAGGCCGTCAGCAAGTCTTCCAGCGTTTTGTAGGATGACTCCTCACGCACCGCAAGCACGTTGTATTCCGTGAAAAGCCTGGCGATGGGAGTGACATCCTTCATGGTGATTTGCGGTTTGTTCTGCTCCTCGGATGTGACCATGTTGGCACCGACCACAATCAGCGCATTCGGATCGCCTTTCGTGCTGTTGGCAAATTGTGCCAACCCCAGCGTTCCACCTGCACCGCCCTTGTTTTCGAACGTGATGGATTTGACCGCATCAGCTTCGATCAAGGCCTTGCCGAGAATTCTGGCAGTCTGGTCATATCCCCCACCTACCGAACCGGGGGCCATGAATTTAACCGCATCCAATGCCTGGACGGCGGTCGAGAGCGTGATCGCTGACAGGGCGGTTGCAATGAACATGCAACGGCTGAATCGACGGTTTGAAATGAGCATGCGTATTCTCCCGAGACTATTGTTTTTGTTGGTACCGGTTGAGCGTCGAGCGGAGCTGAATCTGTGATGCCTACGTACAAGCGTTGATCATGGGGTCGTTGGCAAGCCGTCCCTCAAGCCCGGATCGGAATGGATTTGAAAGCCCAAACGCACGCCAATTTCGAACGCCGAGCCCCTAATAGACGCTACCGGAAATTGATTTGCAAGACGATAAAATACAATAAACGAAAAATAGCGTATTTTGTGCGAGCAGGCGGATGGTAGGGAACGTGTCCGAAAGGCAGATCCCTTATTTACGCGTAAAAATGCAATACAGGCCCGGCGCGCCCTCCCTTCCGATCCTGATTTCCGGCGCCCCCTAAAACCTCATGTGTGAATCAAGTATGGCTTCAAGCGCCCTGGTGCAAACAATTGCAATGCAGATCCGCCAAAAAATTCAAACCGGTGTGTGGTCCCCTAGCGATCACCTTAGCGCGCAGAAAGTGGCGGACGACTTCAACGTATCGCGTTCTCCGGCGCGTGAGGCATTGGTACTGCTCGCGGAACAGTCGATCCTCGAACAACTGCCCAATCGCGGCTTTTTTGTGCTCGAACCGCTCCAGGAAACCCGGGATTTACCCGACGATTCCGTCCCGCTTGAGGAACCGGACGCGTATTACCGGCTCTCCGAAGACTGGTTGAACAATGCCATTCCTGCCGAAGTCACCGAGCAGTTCTTACGCACGCGTTATGACCTGACAAAAGCCCAGCTCATCGATGTCCTCAATCGTGCAAGCAAGGTCGGCTGGGTAACACCGAAGCCGGGTTATGGCTGGCGGTTTCTGGATGTCGCAAAAACTCCGGAAAGCCTCGCACAGATTTATAGGGTGCGCTCGCTGATAGAACCTGCGGCTTTGCTGGAGCCGACTTATCGGCACGACGCTGCCAAGCTGCAACGGTTGAAGAAAGAACAGCAAACCTGCTCGAGGGAGGAATTGAAACCTTGCCAGCGGACGTTCTGCTCAAAAGCGGCATCCGCTTCCATGAGGAGTTCATCCAGCTCTCAGGTAACCCGCTCTATCACATGATTCTGATGCAAATGAACAACATGCGGCGCCTGATCGAATACCGCTCGATGATCGACCGAAACCGCTTTTATAGACAGTGCGCCGAACACATCCGCATGATTGAGCTGGTCGAACAGGGCAACAACGCTGAAGCGGCGCAATTGATGAAACAGCATCTGAGTGGCTCGTTCGCCGATAAATCGCCAATCCTGCATTTGCGTTCGTTGGCTTCCGACATCAGCCCTTCCGCGCCTGAGCGTGGCGCTCCAGTGCTTACTGAGGAAAGCGATCGTTGAATATCGAACAGTTGTTGCGTGAAGAAATCTGCACGGTTGGAGCAAGCTTGTTCGCCCGGGGTTATACCGTTGGCAGCGCCGGCAATATCAGTGCGCGCCTGGAAGATGGCTGGCTTATTACCCCCACAGATGCTTGCCTTGGAAGGCTGAAACCCGAGGAGATTGCCAAGGTCAGCAAGGACGGCACTTGGGTTTCAGGAAATAAACCCTCAAAAACCCTGGAGCTGCATCGCCAGGTCTATGACCGCAATCCATCGGTGAACGGAGTGGTGCACACACACTCCACTGCATTGGTGGCGTTGACATTGAACGGGGTCTGGAGCAATGACGATATCCTGCCACCGTTGACGCCTTATCAAGTGATGAAGGTTGGGCATATCCCTTTGATCGCCTATCAACGTCCAGGCTCACCTGATGTCGCTGCTCAAGTTGCGCAATGGGCCCTCCGGGTTCGTGGAGTGATGCTTGAGCGTCTTGGTCCAGTGGTTTGGGAAAGCTCGGTATCAAAAGCTAGCTTCGCGCTGGAAGAGCTCGAGGAAACAGCGAAGCTCTGGATGATGAGCAACCCCAAACCTGCCCCCCTTCATGAGCACGCAATTGAAGAGCTTCGGAGCGCGTTTTCTGCCAAGTGGTAACGCCGGAGCCGCAGGAATCAAGGTCAATTCGGCGCGACCTGAGGCCACGCCGAGCAGCAATTTACTTTTGGGAACGACGCAAGCGCTTCAACCACAAACCATGGACAGGCTCGGCACAGACCATCACCACGACCAATCGCATGATCTGCATCGCAGTCACGATCCCGACGGCCAGATTCAATGCTTCTGCGGTGAGATACATCTCAGTACTGCTGCCCGGCATCATCCCCAGGGCCAGCGTCCAAGACGGGACCTGCAGCCATAGCCCCATTCCAGCTGCCAATATCACCGTGCAAACAATCATGGCCAAGGTGAACAGCGAAACCTTGAGAAGGTATGTTGGGGACGAGCGAAAAAAATGCCGGTCGAAATAGCCACCGAGCGCACAACCAATCATCAGTTGCCCGTAGTGGCTCAACTCCACGGGTAATGCGGTTTGCAGGTTGAACGCGGCCGTGACCATCGCACACAAGGCCATCGGCCCAAACATCCAAGGATTAGGCAACCGGCAGCGCTTCCAGATGACGGCCGTCAGCGCCCCACCTGCCAACATCGACAACAGCCAGTGCCAGTCACTCGGGAAGCGGTCATGCACCACTGAAGGCGAGACCTGAGCTGTAAAAAACATCGCAGGGGGCACACATAAGACGATGAGTACCAACCGCATGCTGTGTGCAGCGGCGATCTGACTAACATTGGCCTTGTGCCTGATACCTGCCTGAATCATTTCAGAGAAGTTTGCCGGCATGAATGCAAAGAACGCGGTGGTGAGATCCATTCCCTTGCGCCGCATGAACTCTATGCCCAGTAGAGCCAGTAGCAACGTCAGGATTGCTGCGCAGAACATCAACACGAAATGCCCGAGGATTTGCTCTAACACAACGGGGGTGAAATGCAGGCCGATCGACGTCGCGATCATCCACTGGCCCGACAGACGCCCATAAGGTATCTCTGCAACTCGCCAACCCAGACAGCGCACGACAGTAACCGCCAACAACGAGCCAATGATCCAGGGCAGCGGCCAATTGAAGTAACTGGCGAGCAATGCGCCAACGATGCCGATCACAGGCGTCGCCCACCATAGCCTCATGGATAGGAAAAACGCTTTCATGCTGTCAGTCCAACACACAGCTTGTTGACTGGCCCATCAGAACTCATGGCGCTGACCCGACACAGGCCGACAGGCAGGTCATGGTGCATTGGCCAACGCTTTTTCGAAGAAATCAACGGAACCGAAATTTCCGGATTTCAGTGCCAAGGCCACCGGATCGTCGCGTAAGGCGAGAGTCCAAGGCACACCAGCGTCGATCATCGCGCCGATTCTCAACGCCTTGATCCCAAGGGCCTTGACCACCGCCCCAGAAGTTTCCCCCCCGGCCACCACCAATTTACGTACGCCCATGTGGTACAGCCCTACAGCAACGGCGGACAATGCGGCCTCAACGATTTGAGCGGCGGCTTCAATGCCAAGCTTCTGTTGTGCTTGTTTAACCGAATCCGGTTCGGCGCTGGCGTGGATCAGGACCGGACCGGCATGGATCAGGTCTTGCGCCCATGCAATAGCTTCACGTACCTGGTTCCGCCCGTTGGCAAGGAGTATTGGGTCAAGGGCAAAGCTCGGTCGTTTCTTTCGCCAGTGCTCGACCTGACCGTTGGTTGCCACCGAACAGCTGCCCGACACTACGGCACCGAGGCCATCAACGAACGGCAACGCGGCTGCGTTCCGAGCGTCACCAAGCAACTCCAGACGACGAAAATTGTCAGGCAGACCCAGGGCAACACCGGAACCGCCGGTCACTAATGAATGACCAGCGACAGCCTGGCCGATCGCGTACAGATGCTCATCATTGAGGGCATCGACAACCGCGTAACGGTAGCCCTGCGCCTCGAGGTCGCGAAACGCTGCTGAAATGGCTTCTGATCCTCGGTTGACAACCTCGTGTGAGACCAGACCGACCGGTTTGGGTGTTTGCTGTTGAAGCACCTGGACCAGATTGGCATCGGTCATGGGCGTCAATGGATGATGGCGCATTCCGGACTCACTCAGCAGCAAATCACCGACGAATAGATGACCTTGAAAAATCGTGCGTTTGTTTTCCGGGAATGCCGGGCAAGCGACAGCGAACGAGGCCCCCAACGCGTCCGCCAGAGCGTCAGCGACCGGACCGATATTGCCGAGTGGCGTGGAGTCGAACGTCGAGCAGTATTTGAAGAAAAATTGCTGGGACCCCGCAGCACGTAACCATTGCAAGGCTTGCAATGAATCGTTGACGGCCGCTTCAGGGCTGATCGTACGGCTTTTCAAAGCGATCACCACCGCATCGATATCGTCCGGCACGGGTCCATCCGGTACACCGATCACTTGCAGTGTTCGCATTCCGCCGCGCACCAACGTATTGGCCAAATCGGTGCCACCGGTGAAATCGTCGGCGATACAACCCAGTAGTAATTGACTCATTGTGCGCTCCTCGCGCCTGCTCCTCCGATGATGCGAAAGGAAGAACAGGCTTTTCTTGTTATTGATCCGGCAAACAATGAGCGGCCGGCATGGCACCCTGATCGATCAGCCGAGAAGAACCTTGGCAACCGCGTCACCAAACGCCTGGGTACCGAAACTGCCACCAAGGTCCGGGGTACGCTGTTGAGGGTTTTTCAGAACGACATCGACGGCCTTGTCTATCATCACCCCTGCATCAATCAGAACCGGGCGCCCATGGTGTTCACCCATCCACTGCAACAACATGCCAACGGAGAGAATCATCGAGACCGGATTGGCCTTGTCCTGCCCGGCAATGTCCGGCGCAGAGCCATGTTGCGCTTGGGCACAACAGTGGCTGTCGCTGGCCATCATCGAGCCCGCGAGCCCCAGGCTGCCGGATAATTCACTCGCCAGATCACTGATGATGTCGCCGTAGAAGTTCGTCGCGACCAATACGTCAAAACGCTCAGGATTGCGCACCAAGTGGGCCGTTGATGCATCGACCAACAGATCGTCGAGAACAACTTCCGGAAAATCCCTGGCCACGTTACGCACACACTCCAGGAACAGCCCATCGGTCATGTGAAAGCTGTTGGCTTTGTGGATAGCAGTGACTTTTTTCCCTCGTTTCATGGCCAGCTCAAATCCCCGGCGTGCGATCCGCTCGCTGCAATGGCGGGTAATCTTGCGCGTGGACAACGCCATGTCCGGCGTTGGCATCACTTCGCCCCAGCCGCGGCTCATGTTGCGATCCGGATAAAAACCTTCAGTCGCTTCGCGCATGATGACCAGGTCCATTGTCTTGCCTTCCTTCATGTTCGAAGTCAGGAACGGACGAGTACGCGCTGGACGCACATTGGCATACAAATCCAAACCGATACGAAAGCCAGCCGAAACGTTGCGACCGCCCTTTTCGGGAGTCGGATAGTCCGCATGGGACTGAGTACCCAGGATGATGCCGTCGTAGCCTTTGGCCTTTTCCAATACCTCTTCACGCAGCGTGGTGCCGTACTTCTCCAGGCTGGCGAAACCCACATCGTCGTAATCGAACGCCAGGCCAAGACCCAGTTTTTTGTTGGCGGCCTGCAGGACAGCCATGGAAGACTCAATGATTTCCGGACCAATACCGTCACCAGGAAGCACCAGAATACGCATCGCTAACCCCTTATTTTTATTGGGCGAATTTGCTGAGCCGGTATCCAGAAACCGTCTTTATGTACATCGTTACTACAACGTACAATTTCGGCGAGAGGTTGTCCTGACCATTTGCCTTCTGACAGTGCTGAGAAAACCAGCGTTATGTCGTTTCGATGTCGAAATTGCATTTTATTGCACGAATATACAATTTGTGCAACCTTGCACTCAGCCTCAGGGAGGACCAGTACCTCGCCCCGATCATGGACGAATTGGGGCGCTGGATGGCGGCACTGACCGCTAGGCGCTCTTCAACGGGCGTGGCCGCGGGTTTGATGAAAGGCGGACAAGCGGTCGATGCGGACGGGGCGGTAGCGCTGAAGGAGATGCTGCTTAGCTGACGATCGAAACCTCAAGGCTGCGCTGGTATTCCAGCTCGTCCCTGGCTTCTTTTTCAGTTTTTTGTCGCCCGACCACATCGAGGTGGGTGCGTAGAAAATCCGCGGCCTCTTCGCGCTGTCCACTTTCGATGAGATCCAGGAGACGGATGTGTTCTTTACACTGATTGATCAATCGCGGCCGATCCACGTTGGCCTTGTAAGCCATGAATCGACGCAACTGGTTTTGTCTACGGATGGCTTCGAGAAAAAAAGCATTGCCCGAGCAACGGACAATCAGCTCATGCAATTGCGCGCCGATTTGGAACAGCTGCGATCGCGACAACTTGAAGATGTCACCATCAAGCAATTTTTGCTGTGCCTTGCGCGCCTTGGCAAACGCGGCCTTATCCACCTCATAACCGGGTTCAAGCACTGCGGCGGGCTCAATCGCCATTCGAAACCGATAACTCTGAATGTGGGCCTTGGAGTCATGCAGAAAGCTGTTGATCTCCCAACCCTGCCCAGGCTTGCGCTCAACCATTGCTTCGTTGGCCAAGCGACTCAAGACCTTGAGAAGTTGTCCGCGAGGCACTTCGTACTTGCGGATCAACTCTGCTTCGAAAAACGTCGTCGGAATGTCCCCGCGAAGTACGTCATCGACCACACGCAGGTAAAAATCCTCAAAGGGATCAACTTCCAACGGCAGCTTTCCGCTGTCGATGCCGCGTGCGTCAGCGGTCAGGAAATACCCGCGATTGGGTTCCTTGATGGCCAGGCCAAGCTCGGCGAGCAAGGCAAACCCACGCCGTATCGGCGAGCGGGAGACGCCCAGTTCCTTGGCGAAGGCCTCTTCACGCAGCGGATCGCCGGCGCGCATGGATCTGGCTCGGGCCATATCAATGATCTGGGGCGCCAACTGCTCCGCCAGATCTTTCTTGATCTTGGGCTTCATTTTGGACAGATCGCCCGTCAATGGTGGTTCAAGGATCGGTTCAGCTGAATTCATGGAAACCAGTATTGATAAAGGATGGAGTCAATGGCGTGAGAATGAACAAAGACGCCACATTGCGCAGCCTTGCAGAAAAATAACACACCTGATGCACATCAACACGTCAGGTGATGCAGTGCAACCACCGCCCATTACAAACGCAATACTCGCCCAGGGGAATTCCATGTCCGTACCGCTTGTTTATCTGATTCATGCCACACCGGTTTCCATAGCGCCGATCAACGAGGCATTCGAGCGGCTTTGGCCTGAGGCCAGGCTAGCGAATCTGATGGAGGATTCGCTGTCCCGCGATCTGGCAGACGCCGGTGAACTCACTCCGGCACTGACCGAACGCTTCCTGAAACTTGCCACCTACGCATCAGAGTCAGGGGCCGACGCGATTTTGTTCACCTGCTCGGCCTTTGGAGGCGCCATTGATCGGTGCAAACGCGCCCTGAATATTCCGGTGCTCAAGCCTAACGAAGCGATGATTGAGGAAGCGTTGCAAAACGATGGCAAGCTCGCCCTGCTAGCAACGTTCCAACCCGCCGTTGCATCGATGGTCGAGGAGTTCGAACAACATGCATTTGAACAGGGTCGGCCGCTCAAACTGACGACCCATATCTGCGACAGCGCTTTCGAGGCCCTGCGAAACGGCGATCAGGAGCGCCACGATCATCTGATCGTCGAGCGGGCTAGCCTCATAACGGATAGCGATCTGCTGTGCTTCGCGCAATTCTCCATGACCCACGCAGCTGAAGAGGCAAGCAGGACCAGCGGCCATAAGGTATTGACGACACCTGACAGTGCGGTACTGAAGCTTCGCCGTCTCTTGCAAGCTCAAGGCCTGCCAAAACGCTGAATAAGGCGACGTACTCACGTGCTCCGGCAAGGTGACCGTTCGTAAGGATGCGGCGAACTCTGCATAAATTGTATCGCGTTCGCTTGCAAAACAATTTACGGTGAGGTCTATTAGCCGTCAGTGGCTCCCGCAAGCCGCCCGCAATGCTCCCCACAAGAAAACACAACAGGAGTTAACGCATGACCAAAAAAATCGCCTTTGTCACGGCAGGCATGGGAACGCTAGGGACCGCTGTCTGCCAGCGACTGGCAAAGGATGGCTTTACCGTAGTCGCGGGCTGTGGTCCGAACTCTCCCGTAAAGAACGCTTGGTTAGCGCAGCAAAAAGAGCTCGGTTTCACCTTCATCGCCTCCGAGGGCAATGTTGCTGATTGGGAGTCTTGCTGCCAGGCCTTCGCGGAGATCCGAAGGAACGTCGGGCCTATCGACGTATTGATCAATAACGCCGGCACCGCCAGGAACGTGGTTTTCCACGATATGCAACCTAACGACTGGACCGCCGTCATCGATACCAATCTCAACTCACTGTTCAACGTGACCAAGCAGGTCATCGATGGCATGACTGAACGAGGCTGGGGCCGCGTGATCAACATCTCTTCGGTCAATGCCCAGTTGGGCCAGGTGGGTCAGGTCAACTATTCGACCGCCAAGTCCGCAATCCGCGGCTTTACCCGAGCCTTGGCGCGCGAAGTCGGCCCACGTGGGGTCACTGTCAATACCGTATCGCCTGGCTACGTTGCCACGGCCAAACTCAAATCCATCACCACGGCCGATGTCATGGATCGCATCATCCAGGACATCCCTTCTCGCCGCCTGGGTACTCCCGAAGAAATTGCTTCCATGTGTGCCTGGCTCGCTTCCGATGAGTCCGGATACGCCAATGGCGCCGACTTTTCGCTGAATGGCGGCCTGCACATGAGTTGATGCCAGAACACTTGGCATGACTCACTGGCTCTCTCCCGCCGAATTTCTGCGAAACCTTGATGCGCTTTAATGCGCAGCATCCATAAAAACAATTGTACTTTACGTCAAGGTGATACAAATGCTCTCATTTCTCGGCTACGGCATGATCGTGACCTTTATGGCGCTGATCATGACCAAGCGGTTGTCACCCTTGGTTGCCATGACGACAGTCCCGATCATATTCGCGCTTCTCGCGGGCTTCGGTCCGGATATGGGCAACATGATGATCGACGGGCTGCGCAAGGTAGCGCCAACCGCGATCATGGTGATGTTCGCGATCCTCTACTTCGGCGTGATGTTCGATACCGGTCTATTCGATCCGATCATTCAAAAATTCATCAAGTTGATCAACGGCGACCCGATGAAGGCCGTCATCTTCGCCACTTTACTCGCGGGGATGGTGTCGCTGGATGGTGATGGCTCGACGACTTACATGATTACCATCACGGCGATGCTGCCTTTGTTCAAGCGGCTGCGCATCGACCCGTTGTGCCTGACCTGTGTAGTGATCCTGGCGGCGAGCGTGACCAATCTGCTGCCATGGGGCGGTCCTTTGGCTCGCGCTGCGGCTTCTTTGCAGGTCGATACCGCTGATCTCTTCCTGCCACTGATTCCAGTGATGGTAGTTGCCTTCCTGGGGGTCATGGGACTGGCCTACTTCATCGGCATTCGGGAACGTCAGCGTCTGGGCACCCTCCGCCTGTCGGTAGGTGCGGCAGCAACAGTCTTCGACGACGAAAATGATGAAGGCTTACCCTCGATGTCCGACGAGAACGCCGAGTTGCGTCGTCCAAAGCTATTCTGGCTCAACGCCGGCTTGACGATAGCTTTGATGACTGGCCTGGTAATGGAAGTGCTGCCACTTTCCATTCTGTTCATGGTCGCCTTCTCCATCGCGCTGGTGATCAACTACCCGCACATGAATGACCAGCGTCGCCGGATTTCCGCTCACGCCCCAACAGCCTTGAACCAGATCGCGATCTTTCTCGCTGCTGGCATCCTGGCGGGCATCCTTTCCGGTACCGGCATGGTCAATGCAATGTCAGCCAGCTTCCTGGCCATGCTGCCTGAAACATGGGGGCCTTACATGGCTCCGATCACGGCGCTGGCGAGTATCCCTGGCACATTCTTCATGTCCAATGATGCCTTCTACTACGGCGTGCTTCCGGTGCTTGCCAAGGCTGCGGCGGCTTATGGTATCTCCGCGGCGGAAATCGGGCGGGCCTCGCTGGTCGGTCAGCCTGTCCACCTTCTTAGCCCTCTCGTAGCCTCTACGTACCTGCTCTGTGGCTTGGCGGGTGTGGAGTTCAGTGACCATCAGAAATACACCCTTAAATGGGCATTTGCGCTGAGTTTCTTGCTGCTAGCGGTGTGCTTGTTGCTGGGCTTGTTCCCTTTGCATGCTGGAGGATGATCCTCGCAAACCCTACGTAAGGACTGAGTAGTACTGAATAACCCGGCTGCAGCAGTGTGTCCGGGACTTTTTCTGAGGTGGGTGCAGCCTACCTCCTCTCCCATTGCAATTGCCCTGGATCACCCTGCGGCAATTTTGCCCCGTTCGCAGGACTGAAAAATGTTCTTAAGAAAGATTCGGATCGCCCCCCGGGCATTTTTGGGTTTTGCCGTCATTGCCTTTCTCGGGGTATTCCTGGGTTTTTTTGCTTTACAACAAATCAGCGACGTCCAGTCTGAAGCGATTGATATCAAAGACAACTGGATGCAACGCGTGAAGGCACTGGGAGCTGCCAACGCCTCCCTGAACCGCTACCGAATGGGTTCGATGCAACATATCCTGTCGACGACTGACACGGATATGCAGTCCTACGAAGAAAAAACAGCGGGAAGATTGAAGCAGGTAAACGAGCAGATGAAGCTGTATGGAGCGCTTCTGACGAACGAGCAAGATAAGGCCCGCCTCGAAACATTCAACAAAAGCCTGAATGTCTATGCTGCTCATCATTTGGAGCTTCTTCGAATTTCCAGGGAAGGTAAAAAATCGGATGCTCGATCTTATTTACTGACCATCCGTGACTCCTACGACCAGTTGACGAAAAATTTCGACGATTTGATCGACCAGTCCAATCAGGGTGCGGAGCTCGCCGCAACGCGGTCCGCCGAGGCCTATAACAGTGCCACCAACGGCATAAATGCAGCCATTGCGCTTGTCGCGATCGGCACTCTGCTAATTGCCTTCATGCTAACTCGTAGTATCACGGTCCCGATTTTCGAGGCGGTCAAGCTGGCCGAGACCATTGCTGGAGGCGATCTGACGCAACCGATCAAACCTCAAGGCAATGACGAAGCAACTCGTCTGCTTCAAGCCCTGTCCGTCATGCAGCAAAGCCTTTTAATGACCCTGAAACAGATCACCAGCTCATCAAACCAACTGGCCTCATCCGCGGAAGAATTGAATGCCATCACCGCCGAAGGGGACCGCGATATCCAACAGCAGCACAGTGAAATCGAACAAGCCGTCACTGCAGTCACCGAAATGACCACGGCGATAGAAGAGATTGCGAGAAATGCCGCCTCGAACTCAGAGCGCTCAGATGCATCACGAATCATTGCTCTGAACGGTCAAAAACGCATGATCGAAACCGTAGACGCCATACAGACCCTCACCGGTGACGTAAAAACAAGTTCGCAGCAAATAGGAGCATTGGCCGATCAAACGCAAGGCATCGGCCAAGTGCTCGACGTGATCCGTGCGATCGCTGAACAGACCAATTTGCTAGCCCTTAACGCGGCCATTGAGGCTGCACGGGCGGGTGAGGCCGGAAGAGGTTTTGCGGTTGTCGCGGACGAAGTCAGGGCACTTGCTCACCGCACGGCGCAATCTACCAGCGAGATCGAGCAGATGATCGACCGCATTCAAGCCGGTACGGCACTGGCCGTCACCACAATGCAAAACAGCAACGCGATGACGCAAAGGACGCTAGCCCTGGCTGACGCAGCAAACCATGCATTGGCTGAAATAGTGGCTGCGAATGACGATATCAACGGACGCAATCTGGTCATCACCAGTGCGACTGAAGAACAAGCCCATGTGGCTCGTTTGGTGGATAGAAATCTGCTCAATATTCGCGAGCTCTCTATTCAGTCATCCGAAGGTGCGCAGCAAACAACCGCAGCTTCACAAGCTTTGGCGCATCTGGCGGTCGAATTGAGTGCTGTCGTTAAGCATTTCAGGGTCTGAGATCGCAGCCTCAGCAGCCAAGCCATCCCCTTCCCTTCATTAAATGCAGCGAGCGGCGCGGTTCAACCGCCCCTCGCTGCCTCTTTGCCTGTTGAGCAATCTTGGTCACTCGACGCTTCCACTCGTAACCACAGTGAACTTGCGGCTGAACTCCAAGACTTCGCACACACCGGTGTGCCCTGCCGGGATCGACACAGCATCGCCTGCCGTCATCTCGAATCGCTCGCCAGTGTCCATGGTGATTGCGATACGACCTTCAAGCAGTACGAAGGCTTCATCGTTTTCAAGCGCCAGTCGATCTTCGAAGGTTGAGAACTAAAAACGCGACGGTTTGTACGGTGGCTCGTTGATCGAAGCCTTCGTAGCGGTCGCGCGACGACTGCGGACATGCCAAGAAGTCGGGTTTCATTCAGAACTTTGCAGCTTTGGCTGCTATCGCAAGAGCCGCAAGCCGATGCGCCGCGCACGCCCACCTGCGGCCTAAGCCGAGCAATGCGCTGGGCGGAATTGAGCGCAGAGCCATCGCTCCTGTGCAACAACCCGACGTATCCCAAATGAATTGGTTCCGACAACAATCAGCGAATTCAGACCGACTTCTGACTTTCCACGAATTCAGCCAACCCGAGCGTCACGCCTGCAGCGCCCTTGTTGCCTTTGGTGAAGGATTTCTCCGATTAGCATGGGCCATTATGTGTGGTTTGATAGACCTCATAAAGCCGCTTCACCGCCGTTCCGATGTCATCTTGGCTCAGCGCGCCGTAGCCAAGTACGAACCCATCCTCAAAGGGACCTACATCATGATTGAATGCGCTCAACCGCCTCAGCAATACATCACGCTTGGCGGCTTGAGCTTGTAGGGCATCGAGGTCAACAGCCTGACGAAATCGCAAGGTCAAGTGCAAGCCAGCAAAGCCGCTACTGAGGCTGATCGCGTCACCAAAGGTTTCAGCCAGGCATTTTCGCAGCTCTGCCTGACGCGCCGCATACAACGGTCGAACATTGATCAGATGGCGCGTCAAATGGCCGTCACTTATGAAGTCTGCTAGTGCCGCCTGCAGGGGTAAGTGGCCAGGCCGGTAAAGGCTCAGCAAGCCCCTCACCATGGAGCTAACCAGGGAGGATGGGACGACCATATAGCTCATTCGAATTCCGGGGTACATCACCTTACTAAAGGTCCCCAAATAAATAACTCTGCCGGAACTATCCTCCCCCTGGAGCGACGGAGAAGGTGCTTGGTCGTACCTTAGCTCACTGTCGTAGTCATCCTCCACTATCCAGAAATTGCGTTGCGCAGCCTCGCGAAGCAAGCGTTCACGGCGGCTGCTGGACAATATACTGCCAAGCGGAAACTGATGAGAAGGCGTGACAAATACAAGCTTGGGATTCATCGCGTAGTGTTGGTCACGCATATCAATACCCTCGCGATCAACATTCACAGGGACTGAACGTACCCCTAATGATTTGAGCATCAGCGCACCGGCCCAATGTGACGGGTTTTCGATGCAGACCTGATCATTAGCGTCGGTCAAAAGCCTGACAATCAGATCCAGTGACTGCTGAGTTCCCATAGTGACAAGCACCTGCTCCGGGTTGCATCGAACCCCCCTCGCTACACGCAAGTAATCAGCCAATGATCTGCGCAGCGGCAAATACCCTCCTCCATTGGCGTATCCACTCAGTTGGGCCAGATGTTGTCCAAGGTATCGGTTCTGAAGTTTCTGCCATACAGCGTAAGGGAACGCAGCGACATCGGGCACGCCAGGCAAAAACGCACCCTCACGCTGCTGCAAGCCAGACGCACCCGAGAGTATCAATTGTCCCCTCAGCGAGATTGCGTCAGGAGGAACTGCTCGCGTAGCGACGGTATGAGAGCGAATGGGAGGCCGATCGACAACGAAAGTACCGCTTCCTATACTGCCGACCAGATAGCCATCAGCGGTCAACATGTCAAATGCCGCAACGATGGTGATTCTCGAAACCCCTAGCTGGGTGGCCAGGCTTCGAGTGGATGGTAAGCGCGATGACGGACGCAGCGTTCCATCCTCAATCATTTCCCTGAAGTGGCGGTAGAGTTGCTGCTGTAGTGAAACGGCAGACCTCCGGTCCAGAAGATCCTGAATCCGCTCACCAATTAACGAAGCTGTCATTTAACCTCCAACCTTAGGCAGCCAAATTATTATAGATTACAACGCTTTCCGACGAGTGTACGAGTGGAAGTCTCACGTAGCAGAATATCACCTCGCGAGCGCGAGACTTTTTGACCAGGTCAGTACCGGGGTTACTAAAAATTTTTGGGGAGAGCCTCTTCAATGATCTCGCCGTTTTCAAGAAAAGCCACCTGATCTGATACCGCTCTAGCGAACTCCATTTCATGAATTACCACCATGGTAAAGCCTTCGGTAGAGAGATTCTTCATGGCCTGAAGAACCTCTCCTACTTGCTCTGGATCCAGGGCCGAGGTCGGCTCATCAAATAAAATGACTTGCGGCCTCATCGCAAAGCGCTCGCGCGATTGCGCCCCCTGCTTTTGACATCCGACAGGGTAATGGAAAAGCGTATGCTTTATCGGCCATACCGACCTTGGCCAACAAATATTCAGCGTGAGCCAGGCTTCTGCTCGCAGGGTGTTTTAACTCGGATTGGTACTTCCATTACATTCTGGATTACTGTGAGGTGAGACCATAACCCAAATTTTGGAAAACCATCGCAGTGCGAGCTCTAATGGTAGCCAACTCGCGCAAGCTCATAGGCTTATCCGAATCAGTAACCCCGATGCGCTGTCCTCCAATTCCGATGGTTCCGCTGTCGGGCACCTCAAGCCAGTTGATACACCGCAACATCGTCGATTTTCCTGACCCAGAGGTTCCTAGAACGCTCACCACCCGCGTTTTCGCGCACCAGGTCTCATTCTTCAGGACCTCAATACCATCGAAAGCTTTCGAGAGCCCGTTGATACTCACTTCAGGATACCCACGCATGCTCGAAACCTCGCTGAATTCCACATTTTCTTATCCCTCCCATACAGCGTTTCATGGACATACTTAGCGCGATATAGAAAGTGATTGTGACGACGAATGCCTTGGTGGGGACAAAATATCCCGCCTGGACTGTTTTGGCTGGAGCAGTAAGTTCCCTGAACTGTAATGATGGACGAAAATGCTGTGTCCTTGAGCGCGTAAATCATCTGATTACCGATCAAAGGTCGCGAGGCTAGCAACAACTCTGGCTATATTATGTATCCGTACATTTTTCAGGGCGGAAAGCCATAGGCAAGTGCTGCGTCTAGTTGCCCCTGTGGCACAATCAACCTGGGGCCGCGCAGAATCTCTGCGAAATACGCCCCATGGTATATAGCCAACCCGACCACCCCAGATAACCAAGCAACTACACGTAAGCCTAGTTGCGGCAAACCGTAATAGATGAGACAGACCAACACCAGAAACGGAACTGTGCGCATCGTGTTCATGTAGCTTTTCACCAACAAACGAGGCAGGGAACCTCGTTCGAGCCAGTAATTCGCTATGCACCCGATCACGAAAGCAGACGAAAACGAGAATAGGAACAGCACTATGGTATTCAGTAGCCCTTTTAGAAAAATATCACGGGACTGCCAAAGGATCTCCCATTCGCTCATGACGGCACCTCACATTGCCAATCGATTGGCTTTACGCTCAGCAGTTGACTGCAGTTTCAGCAAGCGGCCGATTAACAACATATAGAACAGAGCCGCTGATAAAATTGGGGGTAGCGGTTCATAGGTCACAGAACTGATTCGGTTAATAAATCGCCTTCAACAACAGCCACCAAGCCCGAACGTTCATCTCTCTTCGTGGAAGCTGATTCCTGAACCCCACTTTAGGCCAACCAATTGGTGGATTGTCACTACGTCAGTGATGGACTGTAGGGGCAAACCCTTGAAGGCTTCACCAAGCCACTTGACCTGCAACTCGGCCAGGCGGCGGTTGTTTCGCACCGTCTCCATGAATTCCGTGAAAAATTTCTGGGTTTTCTAAGGTATTGGCCGGGCGTTGAACCCACCTCCCGTGACTGCAAACCCATTTTCGAAAAGCTGTCCACGTAGCCGGATGAGGTCATTCACGCCTATCAATGAGTTGATCACATATTCGACGCGGCCATTACTAATGGTCAGCATACACTTCTGGATATGCCTGATACTTTATGACTTCTCCCAACTCGCAACCTGACGCGTTTAGCATCTTCATCAAGTCCGGCAGGCGAGCCTCAAACGAACCGCCGCCCTGCACTCCCACGGCCCTGCCGCACAGGCTCTGCATACCCTGAGTATCTGGGCGTCGGACTTGAGCTTCACGAAGAAATGTTGGGCGGTAGCGAACGATGGAGCGAAGTCGAACACACGCAGCCAATCATCCGTAATGATCGCCCACGTAAAGGAAACATCATATTGCTCAGAAGAGCCGGCGGCTAACAAACCAGTCCAAGGTAGGATTTTCTGACGCACCACGAAACCTTTCTGCTTGCTGAATAACCTGAGGTCATTCAGCAAGTCATTATGGAAGCCCTCCGGCTTGCCATCCATGACGAAACTATAGGGAGCGTATCATCCTCGGTCGCCACCGTCATGTAGCCTCGAGATCTGATCTGAACCAGATCGGAAGCGGCGTCAAACGAGCTATTGCTTACTATCAGAGCAAATGTAGCGCCGAGCAAACGCCCTGCGATGGGAAGCTTAATTTCCTTTATATTCTCCGAGCCATCTGACACTACACATTGCATGCATGCGATTCGATTCGATTCGATTCGATTCGATTCGATTCCAAAATACGGTCGTCACCCTTCGGCAACAACACCGGGTTTAATACTACGACAGGAGGCATCGGCCCCACGCACTAGCACCACTTTTTATACTTATTTATGACCATTTGCTTTCGCCTTGCCCCCGCCCATCACGATACCGAAAACACCGAGCCAGATGGACTTAGTTACTCACAATAAGTGGCCCTATCCACCTTCCGCTTTGTGTTTTAGTGTCCAATCTTTATACAGTCGATCCATTACATGGAGCCTCCAAATGGATAATGATAAGCAGCTCGACTCCTACTTCATCGGATTTACACCTAACGCACTGTTTAAACAAAAGCCCAGGATGATCACCCATGCGCAGGGTAGCTACCTTTACACGCGCGAGGGGGCCAAAGTCTTCGACGGCTTCTCCGGGCTGTGGTGCTCAGGCATGGGGCACTCGCACCCTAAGATTGTCGAAGCTGTACAGAAGCAGGTGGCCAAGCTGGATTATGTCTCGGCGTTTTACATGAGCCACCCAGACGCGTTCGTCCTGACTGAAAAAATCGCAGAAATGGCGCCCGAGCCGCTGAACCACGTGTTCTACACGACCGGCGGCTCCGACGCTGTTGATACGGCTCTCAAGATCGCATTGGGTTTCCACCGCCTGACAGGCGATGCTGGCCGTACGCGGATGATCGGCCGCGAGCGTGGTTATCACGGGGTGGGTTTTGGCGGCATCTCTGTAGGGGGAATGGTTGCAAATCGCAAGATGTTCTCGACTCTGACTCTTCATGGAGTGGATCATCTGCCACATACGTATTCACCTGAACATATGGCATTCTCGAAAGGCCAGCCCACCTGGGGCGCCCATTTGGCGGACGACCTAGAACGCCTTGTCGCGCTGCATGACTCTTCAAACATCGCTGCTGTTATAGTCGAGCCCATGGCGGGCTCCACTGGCGTGTTGGTACCGCCACAAGGCTATCTCAAGCGACTGCGTGAAATCTGTACTAAGTACGGCATTCTGCTGATCTTTGATGAAGTAATCTGTGGTTTTGGGCGCATGGGCACCGCTTTCGCAGCCCAGCGATTTGATGTCGTACCAGACATGATCACATTTGCCAAAACCGTGACTAACGGCACACAGCCCTTGGGCGGCGTTATCATGACAAGCGAAATCTACAAGACCTTCATGGCTCAGCCGGAATACACCAATAGCATCTTCCATGGTTACACTTATTCCGCTCACCCCATTGCTGTGGCTGCGGGCCTAGCTGCAGTTGATGTGTTCCATAATGAAGGCGTCGCAGACAAAGTGCACGAGAAAGAAAACCTTTTCCAAGAGCTGATTCACTCGCTCAAAGGCGAGCCTAATGTCGTGGACATTCGAAACGTAGGTTTTGCAGGCAGCGTAGAGTTTGCTCCTTTGCCTGGCCAACCCGGCATTAGAGGTCATCGAATCACTGAGGCGCTATATGATGCAGGTTACTACCTGCGCTGGTCAGGCGACCAAGCAGTGTTTGCACCGCCTTTCGATGCCACAGCCGACGAACTGGAAGCACTTGTCGAAGCGCTGCGCACCTGTATACGCGCGAACGCGTAGCGCATAGAAACAGAGCGCCTCTTCCTGCTCCGTTGCTACTCCAACGGAAAAATCGGCTAAAGAGCTTGACTAATGCGCTTGCGCTAAATTGCCAGGCTCGCTCTGCTGAACAGCAAGCTGCGCTCTGCCCTGCCCACACTTGAGAAGTCCCGCATCTAGGAGCAGATCGTGCCCATCGTCTTTGTTGCCGCCTCCAAACTCCCCACCCCTTTCGCAATCTTCAACATGCACGGCTTTCTCGACGAAGACACGGGCCGCGAACATGTAGCGCTCAGTTTGGGTGAGATTGCCAACGGGGAGCCGGTGTTGGGGCGCTTGCATTCCGAATGCCTGACAGGCGATGCCCTGTTCAGCGTGCGCTGTGATTGTGGCTCCCAACTGGAAGCGGCGCTGCAGGCCATTGCTAGCGAAGGACGCGGCGCGCTGCTTTATCTACGCCAGGAAGGCCGCGGCATCGGCCTGCTTAACAAAATTCGCGCCTATAAACTGCAAGATGGCGGCGCCGATACTGTCGAGGCAAACGAGCGCCTGGGATTTGACGCCGATCAGCGCGAGTACGCAATATGTCTACCTATGCTAGAGCACCTGGGGATCAAAGCACTACGCCTGATGACCAATAATCCGCGCAAGGTCATAGCTCTAGTCGATATGGACATCAAGGTCTCGGAGCGAGTCCCACTGCACACTGGTCATAACGCTCACAATCATATGTATCTAGCGACCAAGGCAAACAAACTAGGTCACATGATAGGCAATATGCATCAAGGCGAACTGGCGTGATACGACGAGTTCAAGCGCCGCCTTTCGCTGACTTCTTGTTGTACCCGGCGATGGGCCGGCGCCCTTGCCGTGGCCTGGGCATTTGGTGGGGCAGTCGTTGACACAGTATTGGCCACGCCGCTGCTCGCCGCTGGTGCCGCGACTAATCCCTCAGCGCACCGAACTCCAGAGCGCTCAAGCAGATACTGATCGGCAATGGCATACCCCAAAAAGGAAAACGGGCTCCCAGCAGAGCACACTGAAGCAAATGGACGCAGGGCAATGTTGGTTACCGGTCTCTTCATCCTGAATAGCCACTTTGGCGGGTGGAATTAGAGGCAGCGACGCAGATCCCCCTGGCATCGTCGACCGCGGCGGTGCTTTAACGTACCGCAGTTCGGGGCTGAGCCTAAAAGGTAGGCGGTTGCCCTCCCGCGGGCTGTGCTATCCCCCAGTCAGGTAGCAATTAGCGCCGACGGAACAAGGTCATGGCAAGTGATTTTCACCATCTTGATCTTTGCCCATGCGGCAGCTGCCGTTGACGTGAGTTAACCCTCTTTCGGCCAAAGATATTTCTGAACAAAAACAGTTATTTACAGATTTTCTCAGGCGCAGACGCAGCAGGAACGAAACAAATATAAGAAAAATGGAACTCAGCAGCTCCATTTAGAATGCTTCCACCCCAAATGGGATTTTATTTGCCAAACGGATTTCTTGATGTTAAATAGGTGTGAAAGCGCTCCACGAATAGGGGACAAGATATGGGGGAGGCGTTCCTGCAGTCATTCATTAGACTTCCTCCCGAGGGCGCGTTCGCAACGTCGCAAGTCCTCGGTAAGCGCGGCAAGTGAGCCCTTTTTCGAATGTAAAAATGGAGAAGAGAAATGAAGAATAAAAAGCTTGCGGTAGTTACCGGAGCCGCCAACGGGATTGGTGCAGCCACCGCTCAGATGCTGGTCAAGGACGGTTATGAAGTAATCGGCCTAGATAGAGAACCGGGGAAAATTAACCAGGTCACATTTTACCAGGTCGACATCACCAAAATTGATCGGCACAACTTGATTTTGGACGAAATCGAAAGCCTACACGGTCCTATCAGCGCCTTTGTGAATGCCGCGGGCGCATATACCTATACGACAGTAGCAGACATCACACATGCTGAGTTTTATAAGCAGCTAAGTGTATTTCTTGACGGCGCTGTATTCTTATCCCGCTCTGTGGGTTTGCGAATGGTCAAGCGTGGCGGCGGCCGCATCGTGAACGTAAGCTCGACTGCCTCTTTTTCCGCAATGCCAAATTCCTTTGCTTACAATACTGCGAAAGGAGGACTGGACGCAGCCACACGATCCTTAGCTCTCGAGTTTGCAGCACACAACGTGCTCATCAACATTGTCGCGCCTGGATTTGTTCGAACCCGCATGTCAACTGACCCAGTAACAGGCATCAACGAAGCCGATGTCGATTCATTCAGGGCACTGTTTGTAGAAAGCGGACGGCTGCCTATCGGGAGGACAGCCGAGCCCGAAGAAATAGCCGGACCGATTGTGTTCTTACTTTCGGAGCGAAACACCTACATAAGCGGCGAGACATTGGTAGTCGACGGTGGGTTGACTTCTACCATATAAACAACAAAGGCAGACCGTCGAAGGTGCCCCCCCGGGCGCTGTCACTGACTCAAAAGCAAACGTGTGGACGTGATACACCAGGGACTGACTGCATAGGCGGTAGTGCGGATTAGTACTTCAGGTGGGCGAAGCGCCACTCTTATTGGGGTATCATCAAACCTGGGTGGGAGTCAATGTGGAGTGAGCGTTTTGACAGTGCTAGTTCGAAGAGGTGACAACAGAAGCTTAATGGCCGCTTTGGCACTCAGCTTGGTCGACCGACCCCGCTCGTCGCTGCAGGACTTAGCGAAAGCGGTCGGAGTGGGTAAAACCACCTTGCATCGTTTCTGCCGTACGCGTGGAGAGCTCATAGACAAACTCATGGAGCACGCAGCTCAAGTACTCGGGGAAGTGGTTAGCAACGCACAGCTCGACACACTACCGCCGCTTGAGGCGTTGAGCAGGCTGAATAGCTATACCCTTGAGCACAAAGAACTCAATGCTTTCTTGCTTTTTCACTGGCGCGAATCTGAAAACACTGCGTCAATTGATGAATCGTATGAGGCAGCTATTGACGCTTTTTTCCAGCGCGGCCAGCGGGAGGGGGTATTCCGTATTGACGTCAGCGCTCCAGCGCTCACAGAAATTTGGTTCTCATCATTGACCGGCTTGATCTATGCAGAGCGGCGAGGCCGGATAGCGAGGATGGGTTTAGCCTCGATACTTGAGAGCGTGCTGTTCGAGGGCATCCGCCCCGCTCAATAGGACTATCGTGTCTATCCTATAAGGGAAGCGTCTGTTTTAGGCACAATCGTGAGTTACCCCTGATAAACACTGTCACTCAAATGGTCTTAGTGCCTTTCGCAAAGTGGATATACATATTGCAAGGGCCGTAGCCATACGATGGTAGAGAACGTGGACCATCATCAATAGCTTTCGATGATGCCCCCCTGAAACCAACTTGCCGAATCAAAGATTGGAAACGTTTTTATACTTTTTGATTCAGGGCTCACAAGCACTATGTTACCGGTAACAACCGCACCGCCAAGTGGCGAGTGATAATTACTAGTATGACGAACGGAATCGCAGTGGAGGTACCATCGCTTAGCTGGCGCATAACCGTGGAATCAATAAACCTAATCATAGCGATATAAAATAATGAAAACACAAAAAAATATTGATGAATGGCGAGCTTACATTACTGGCTGTCTAGACTTCCAACCTGAAGCTGGCGTGTTTCGGGTTGCACGTGACATGTTCACCGAACCTGAACTCTTTGACCTGGAAATGGAATACATATTCGAAAAGCAATGGATCTATGCATGCCATGAAAGCGAGATTGCTAATAACAATGATTTCGTAACGATGCGCGCCGGGCGCCAACCCATGATCATTACCCGAGACTCTTCCGGGAAACTCAATGCACTGATAAATGCATGCCAACATCGTGGCACCACATTGACACGCGTCAATAAGGGAAATCAGTCTACATTCACCTGCCCTTTTCACGCCTGGTGTTACAAAAGTGATGGCCGCTTGGTCAAGGTCAAAGCTCCTGGTGAGTACCCGGAAGGCTTTGACAAGGCTACTCGCGGCCTTAAAAAGGCACGAATCGAAAGTTACAAAGGATTCGTATTCATCAGCCTTAACGTCGACGGCACTGACTCACTCGAAACGTTCCTGGGAGACGCGAAGGTATTCTTCGATATGATGGTTGCCCAGTCACCTGTCCGAGAGCTTGAAGTACTGCCTGGAAAATCTGCGTACACCTACGATGGCAACTGGAAGCTACAGAATGAGAATGGCTTGGATGGTTACCATGTAAGTACAGTTCACTATAACTACGTCGCTACTGTACAACATCGCCAACAAGTGAACAAAGAAAAAGGAATGACGAGCTCGGACTCCCTTGATTACAGTAAGCTGGGTGCCGGCGACAAAGAAACAGATGACGGTTGGTTCGCCTTTAACAACGGCCATAGCCTTCTGTTCAGCGACATGCCTAACCCCACCGTAAGGCCAGGTTACGCCACGATCATGCCTCGTCTATTGGAGGAGCACGGCCAAGGTAAAGCTGAGTGGATGATGCACCGGCTAAGAAACTTAAACATTTATCCGAGCATGTTCTTGCTAGATCAAATTAGTTCTCAGCTTAGAATCATACGGCCAGTCAGTTGGAATAAAACTGAGATTCATAGTTTTTGCCTAGGAGTCGTTGGAGAGTCCGATAAAGACCGCGAAAATCGTATCCGTCAATTCGAAGATTTCTTCAACGTTTCAGGCATGGGAACCCCCGATGACCTTGTGGAATTCCGTGAAGCCCAGCGCGGCTTTCAAGCCCGACTCGAACGCTGGAGCGATATATCTCGAGGACACGAGCATTGGGTTAAAGGCACAACACCAAACAGTGAAAATATTGGCATCCACCCGGCTCTTACAGGCACTGAATTCACGCATGAGGGGCTCTACGTGAATCAGCATAGTGCTTGGCAGCGTTTCTTACTCGAAGGGCTTAATAACGAGGACGCGAAAATTTCGCCTACAAAACTGGTTGGAGAATAAGATGAACCCACAATTACAATATGAAGTAGAGCAATTCTTATATCGGCATGCTGAAGCCTGTGATGCAAGAAACTGGGATCTGTATCTTGATATGTTCAGTGAGGACAGCGAATTTCATTTACCCCAGTGGGAATCTGAGCACGAATACACCAAAGATCCTAAGCGAAGCATGTCCCTTATTTATTACGCAAATCGCGGCGGGCTTGAAGATCGGGTGTTCAGAATACGTACCGGAAAGGCGGCATCTACGGTGCCCATGCCTAGGACTTTACATTCTATATCGAACGTCCGTATATCAGAGGCGCCTGACGGCAAACTGTCTGTCAAGGTCAACTGGCAGACTCTCTATTATCGACTTCAGCAAGCAGACTGCTTTTTCGGTACCGCCACCTATGATCTGATTCGAAGCGGAGAAAGCTGGAAAATCACACGAAAGCACGTGCTACTTCTAAATGACACGATCAATTCGGTGCTGGACTTTTACCACCTGTGACTGATAGGCCAGAATCATGAATCATAAAGTCGCCTTTACATTCAGTGACGGAAAGACAAAATTCTTTTTAGTGCCAGGGACTGAAATTGTCCTTGATGCGGCTATTCGAAATGGCATCAATATCCCGATCGACTGTCGTGAAGGCGTTTGTGCAACCTGCGTTGGCCAGTGCGAATCAGGTATTTACACCATGGACTATGTTGATGAGGACGCCCTCTCAAGCCAAGATATAGAGGATGGAAAGATTCTGACTTGCCAAACGAGGGTACAATCAGATGCTACGTTTTATTTCGATTATGACTCGACCTTATGCACTCAGGCGACAACCGAACCACTCCAAGGGGTTGTAAAAAGCGTTGAAAGAGTTTCCCCATCTACTGCAGTGATAGTGATAAAAACATCTGATACAGTAAAAAGAATCGATTTTCTGCCAGGTCAATATGCACGGATCAATGTACCAGGAACGGATGCCTGGCGAGCGTATTCATTTGCTTCGCTACCGAACGAACGCAACGAATTAAGATTCATTGTGCGACTGCTTTCTAGCGGAGTGATGAGTGACTATGTGAGAGACCAATGCTCTGTCGGTGATGAGATCCGCTTTGAAGCACCGTTTGGTGCCTTCTACCTGAGGCAGGTAAAACGCCCCATTGTTATGGTTGCGGGGGGTACCGGACTATCTGCGTTCATGGGGATGCTGGACCACCTAGTACATGAGAAGAATTATTCTAGCGTCCCTGCAGTTCACCTGTACCACGGAGTACGAATACCCGAAGATTTATGTGAACTTGACCGTATAGAAAACTATGTAAACCAATTACCTGGTTTTCGTTTTTTTCCAGTTGTTAGCCGGTCTAGTGAGGATTGGGATGGTAGACGTGGGTATGTCACGGAGCACTTCGCAGATAACCACTCAACAGACGAAGAAGCAGACGTTTACGTTTGCGGCGCTCCCAGCATGGTCGAGTCTGTGAAAGAATGGTTCTCACTGAACCAATTAAGCGCAAAAAATATTTATTACGAGAAATTTACAAAGAGTGCTAATTGAATCAGTTTTTATAACTCGTGCAGCGTACCTAACCGATATTAAAACTATGTATTCATATTGCGCGCAATTGAACTTAATGTTAGGATCGAAGTTGTAGAAGCACATTTTAACGAGCCAAAAAATCTTGTTAATATGTTTTCCGGGCCAAAAAATCTCGGTTGAAACTTTTGAACCTTATTTAAAGGCTCAGAATATTTTGACTAAGAGGAAGTCAGGTTGAGCATAAGCAAGATAAAATACACCTCAGCCGTGTAAAAAGTTCTCGCCATGCCTATCTGACTTATCTCATCTCTGCAATGGAGTCGAGATTTATGAAGACGCTTAAAATTGCAATAGTTGTGGGCAATCCTAAGCCACAATCCAGAACGCTTAAACTCTCGGAGGTTTTTGTTGAAAAGCTCATGGGCCATACAAGCTACGAACTAGAGGTTATCGACCTTGCAGACTGCATCAGCGATATTCTCACTTGGCCTAGCGAAAGAATGGACAGGTATAATTCCTTAGTTGCTGCAAGCGACTTGGCCATTTTTGCAACACCTACTTATAAAGCGTCATTCACAGGCTTGCTTAAAGCTTTTCTGGACCGATACCCCGCTAACGGATTATCTGGGTTAACTGCGATCCCACTTTTTACAGGCGGCGACTTAACTCACGCGATGGCACCTACTACGACCCTGTCACCATTATTAGCGGAGCTGGGCGCGGTTGTTCCTGGTCGCGGGATCTACTTTGTAATGAGTCAAATGGACCGTGCTGACGAAATCATGCAGTCACTAGCTGATGAATACGCCAGTAACTTCAACAAGCTTGCTCGTATCGGTAATGACCTCACCAAACGCGCTTGAGTTGACCTTCACTTCCGCCTGTACTAGAGGATAAAAACAATGTCTAATGGGCTCGAAATTCGCAAAAACGCTGAGGATAATGTATTTGACCCTCGGGTTTTTCGTAATACACTCGGTCTTTACGCTTCCGGCATCGTTGTAATCTCCGCGTTCGACGGCATAAATGATGCCATGGGGTTCACTTGCCAGTCTTTTTATAGTGTCTCCATCGATCCACCTTTGGTTTCGTTTAGCGTAATGCGCAATTCATCCACATATCCTCGTATCCGAGACCTTGGTAAATTTTCAATCAATGTTTTAGCAGACTCTCAGACATCCATATCCAATCAGTTTGCAAGCAAATGCCCCGACCGGTGGGCTGGTATCGACTGGAGTTTGACTCAAAATGATAACCCCGTCATTGCCGGCACATTGATGTGGCTCGATTGTGAGCTCTATGCTGAGCATGAGGCAGGCGACCATTATATCGTGGTGGGTAGAGTCACTCAGATTAGTCCACCTGACTGGAGTGAAAACGAACCGCTCCTGTACTACAAGGGCAAATACCGACACCTGTCAGAACAATTATCACTGTAAAATAATCTCGTCTCACTGCAGGGGTATTTGATGAATAACTGTCTTGTATATCGCAATCTACGGTATGCAGCGGCGAAGCGCTTTGCCCCTGCAGAACAGCTCAATGTGGTTCCCTCTGACATCTATAATGGAAGAGAACGTGGATCTCTTGCTCCTCAACATGCATCGCGCTTCGATGCGCTGTTAGGTCCTCCAGCACCGCTCACACAAAGCGAAGATTGCCAAACACTGTCCATTTTTACGACATCGAATATAGGTAGCCGCCCCGTAATGATATGGTTTCATGGCGGTGCCAATATAACCGGAGGCGGAGAACTTCCTTGGTATGATGGTAATAAACTAGCCACCGAACACGAGTTAGTTGTGGTAACTGTAACAGCAAGGCTAGGAGTCTTTGGTTATTTTTACAACAATGCTTTGTTCTCATCAAACTCTCCAAGCCCCGCTATGACAGATCAATTAGTAGCAATAAAATGGGTTAATCAGAATATTGCTATGTTTGGGGGCAACCCAAACAATATCACATTATTTGGTCAATCGGCGGGCGCATTCTCAATCGAGGTCATGCTGCGATGGGGATTGGGGAGTTATGTTAAGAGAGCAATAATCCAAAGCGGTTTCCTTGGCCAAAAGGATATTATTTATGATCAAAAAAAAGCATTAAAGCAATCACATCACTTCAACAATTTCATCGGCTGCGACCCAAAAATATTGTCCACCGCTGAGCTCCTGGATGCGCAGTTAAAATTTTCAAAACTTCTAGGTAGGTCTGAGCTCTGGGCCCCTGTGCGGCCACACATTGAAAAGCCAATAACGATTCCCGTGCTTTCAGGTTGGACCAGCGACGACACGCTGCCTTTCATTTATATGAGCGAAAATGTTATACAACCAACTAACGAGACGTTTATCGCAGTAAAAGATAGAGTGCTATCTGATAATAAACAATATTTAATTGACAGCACAAAGACTCTACTTCGCGAAGTGGCCATCAATGGCCAGCGTGGCTGGGCTTACGAATTAACCTGGCAGGCGCCACAATCAGGATGGAAAGCTTCTCACTGTATTGAGCTGCCATTTTTACTTGGTTCTCATGAGTCATGGAAAATGGCACCAATGCTGTCGGGCCTGAACGAGGATGATTTCGAGATAAAAGGCCGTCAACTTCGTGCGATGTGGGCAAACTTTGTATTAGATCTGCCACCAGCTCCAACGTGGATACCCTCCACCATAACTGAATGTGCAGTTAATCCGATATGAATATGCTTCGCCACCATGCTATGGCCTGCAAAGCTTGATTGTTTAGTATTTATTTTTAATTGAGGAGACTGCGCATGAGTGGCGTTGACTTTATAAAATTGAGCTGGTAGCTACTTAAGCTAATGCAATTGGCGACTCGCTCCTTAAAATTTCATCCTAAAACCACACGCTCCAATAATAAAACCGTTGAGGTAAATAGTATGGCACAGTTGATTGATATCGGCGTTTTTCTTCCCGTTGGTAACCATGGTTGGATCCATTCCGTTAACTCACCTGCGGTTGAAGATGGAAGTTTTGCTCGACAGCTCGAAATTATAAAATTGGCCGAGGCGTACAATTTTGATTTTGCTCTAAGTCCCGCCATCTGGCGCGGTCGAAAAGGCCCTTCTCGGCATTGGATGGATTCGCTTGAATCCCTTACGGTAACAGCAGCACTTCTCCAAGCAACGAAACGAATTCAGATCTTCAGCACCATTCACATGACCGTATACCCGCCAGCAATTATAGCCAAGATGATGGGGACGCTGGACCAGATCGCACCCGGCCGGGTCGGACTAAATCTGGTCACGGGGTCAAGTTACCTGGATCTGGCACACGTCGGATTGTGGAATGATAAATTGGACCACGATACCCGATACGACCTAGGCGATGAATGGGTGACCGTGTCTAAACGTTTGTGGACTGAACAGGTGGTTAGTCACAAAGGTGATTTTTTCGAACTAAATGAAGCTACTATGGGACCCAAACCGTCGCGTATACCCCCATTGGTAAATGCCGGAGCTTCAGGACGGGGTTACAAGTTCGCTGCTGATAATTGCGATATTGCATTTATTGTTGCAAGCGACGACCCAAAATCCATCTCATCAGCACTCAATGCCAAAAAGATGTCTAAAGAACTCAACAAGCCCAACCTTAAGACCTACGGACTCGTTACAGTTATTCCTGGGGAAACAGATAAAGAAGCCGAAGACTTAATGGCTTTCTTTAATGAGGGTGCAGATATTGAATGTCTCGACGATATTGCCGCTGGCTATAGCCAGAATAGCAGCTCTAAGTCAGCAAGTGATGCAAGCCTTGCATTGACGGGCGGAGCTAAAAAGAGCTGCGTAATGCCGGGTGAAATTGTAGGGTCTTATGAAACTGTAGCGCGCAGACTCGCAAGAACGGTCACTGAAGGGCAGCTTGATGGCCTGATGCTTATCGTTCCTGATTACGTAAAGGATCTGAAAGCGTTGTCCGAACGTATGCTACCGCTAATGGAGCAGTTTGGCGTTATTACAAACGTTCGCCCCCTGTAACTCAGCCGCAATATGCCAGCGCATCTTCCAGGGATGAGCTGGCATATAACATCAGCAAGTACCACGCAAGCAACTTACCAACCCGCATATTTCTATAGTTATACTTGATAATACCAGCCAAACGATTGATCATATATCAAATTAAGTTTCAATTTTTGTTCATGTTTTTTACAACAATAATAGCGAATGCTGCCATAGTTCTTTTATTGTAGCAGAGCGCTTCTCGCGCGAGGGCCGCATGAAAAGCCATAATAATCAACGCATGACAGCTCACTCTGCCTCCATCCATCAAGATCCCCTGTTATTTTTCATGCAACGCACGTGCAGGGGTTTTTTAAAACAATATTTTCTTAATCGCCATGTAATAACCCTCGTCGGTTTATGTAGCCTGACTCTACCCGCTCACTCCTCAAACCTTATATGGCAGTCGAATACTTTCACTTATATAAGCGGACAAAATTTTAGAGTCAATCCATCCAATCAACACACTTATACACTCGAGCATTCAAGTAGCTGGAGCTGGGGAGATTTATTCACTGTCATTGATTCGGTAAATTTTGACAAGGAGTCAGACAGCTCGCTTGGCTCGTCCACTTATTACGGGGAATTCAGCCCACGCCTATCAGTGAACAAACTGACCAATAGTAACTACAGGCTTGGTCTGATTACCGACTTATTGCTTGCCGCGACCTACGAACGCGGCGAGAACCGTTTCCAAAATTATCTAATAGGTCCTGGATTTGACCTGGACATTTCAGGAGCGGATTTTTTTCAGCTTAATTTTTATTATAGACAGGCTGATGGAATTAGCAATAAGGCATCTGGGCTGTGGCAAGTCACACCTATATGGAGTTTTACAGCACCTATTTTCAATACTCATGTAACATTCGACGGTTACATTGACTGGATTCTAAATTCCAAAGGCAGCGTAAACCGAGGCGATAGAATAGAGAAAAATCTCCATTTCAACCCACAGTTGAAATTTGACTTAGGCGAAGCACTCGGCCAGCAAAAAAAGCGGGTCTATATCGGACTGGAGTACGATTACTGGTCTAACAAATATGGGATTGAAGATGGTGGGGTCGTCAGTCATTATATTGTCGGACGCACGAAGCAAAGCGCGATAAGTCTCTTGGTAAAACTAAATTTTTAGGGCTAATTCAAAGACGGGGACGCAGATCACAAAACATGCCTAAACACATTGAATATTGAAGTAAACCTTACACCCCTGGGCCTAATTAGCACTGCGGCATACTGCAAGTCTTAGCCATGATCACACTTACCTCTGATCCGGCTCTCGTATATGCGGCAGAAGTGATTAATTATGTTTGTGGCATGCTCTCAAGAATTCCTGATTCATCAGAGATGGATACAGCACCTTCTGCGCCAAGGATATTTCCAATCGATTATACTAACCTCCGTGGCCGCTTAACGGAACGCGACGTGTTTTAAAAAGCAACCTCAAAAGCACGCATTCTCCAACGCCTATCGCTAACGATTGTCAACGGAGCGTGCGTGGCCAGACGACCAAGCTGTGCGTCAGCTCCGCCCCACGCAGTGCCAGCAACAAAGCACAGTGCCGAAGCATTCAGGCCGATGGCACAGGGTTTACGGTCAGAGAGTACGGCCGGTGACCAGACAGAGACGACGTTGCGAATCTAGCAACCATAATGGGCCCGCCATTCATGAAAGCGAGGCTTTAGGTGCAACTTTTTTTTCCGACTGGCTACATTTGTTTAAGAGTGAGCATGTCCGATTGCGGGATTCGTCTTCGCCGGGCTTTCGATGTTGGCTCCTTGGCTGACCTTGAAACTGGCGGTACGTTCGAGGGTGGCGCTCATAGTGTCGAAACTGGCTCGGGCACCCTTGATATTGTGAAAAGGCACATGCTTTTCGATATTCACGCGGTCGCCTGTTTCCACTTCGTCGAGGAGTTTTTCGGAGAACCTTTTGAACTGGTTTTGGCCCGGCAGGCGATCATGCCAAGCAGAAGAGGCGACGGCCTTGACAGTGCCGATGCGCCTAGCGTTTTGTTTTGGGACTCCCGAGCGCTAAGCGTATGCGGCCTGAGGGGCTAGCTGGCAGCCCTGCTTTCGCGCGATGGGACTCAAAAATCCGAAGTTCGTTGCCCGGCCACAACCTGATCGAGGCCAGTATTTGCCATATGTCGCCTACAGCCCAAGCCACTTGTGCTAATCGCTGACTGGTCCTGAACAGGCCGGAGGGTATTAGTCCATAGGCTTGGACGTTAGCAGCTTGTGGGCGCCCTGCGTAGCTGGCACCTGGTCCAACAGAGGTTAATAAATCCCCCCCTTTCACCCGTTAAAAACGCAGGCTTCACCCTTTGGCCTCGACCCGAGCAAGGTCAAAGCATGGTGTAGAGCTATTGCGTCAGGAGACATGCCTCCGGCGCTGTGCAGAGATGGTTGGCGCCTCCAGAATCCCAGACGTTTGCGGCGGTTACCTCAGATTTGCGGCCTCTTGTAAAGAGCGAAGCCCTCTTCCGTCCACGCGGGTGGAAGCGACGTCCTTAGCTTTGTTAACTTTTTAACTAATCATAGAATATTATAATTCAACGTTTATCTCTCGCTATTGGCTTAGGCAGTAGAGGGGCATGGGCTAAACTCAAGCTCTCGCACCAATAGATTTCTCTAACTCATTGATAAGTAAATGATGTGCGAATGAATCATACGCAGTGGTCTTAGCCACAAACTAAAAATGGATATATGCAACGAGTGGCACATCCGTATATTGCGTCCTACGTTGAAGTGTGGTGGTAGCAGCCATACATAGCAGCTTGACGGTCATGCAGCTCGATGCTAAAAATTTTAGATTGGGCTAGCTATACTACGTCGCATGACATCAAAACCCGCTCAATACAATAGACGGTAAAATAATTATTTTATGAACAATGCTGAATTCGTCAGGTCCGACCGTGAATGAGAAATGCCTCATTTTCCAGAATGTCAAATGCGATGAGTTTCCATTCCTGACGCGACAAGTCGCGTTTGACTTGAATGGCGATATCGTAGGCCGAAATGGTATGAAAGCCCAGGCACGCCAGATATTTTCGAACATGCAGCACGTGTTAAGCCGGGTGGGCTGCGATCTTACTTCGATTGACTAACTATTTCGCTACCCCAATGACACAAATTAATGTCACTAAGCAGTACTCGGAGGTCATAGGAGAATTTTTGGCTATCAAACACCCGCGAGCACTGAGGTGCAGCCTTGATGATTCCAGACATATTGTTAAAGTTAGATACTATAAGCAAGCTCTTCCATGCTTTTTAACTAATCAACTAATTGCTACTATGCAGATAAAAGGGTTATTTTATCTGCTAAGGAGGTTTCATTTTATAGAAAAATTAGGCGACCGTCTCAATAGATGTGCTTTCGTTACGGACAACGAGATTTTAGCATCGCAATCAAGGAAAAATGTAAGGGCATAGAACCTTCATGAATAGGTTTTAAATCAGGCCAACCCAGTCAATATTGACTTAACGCCTTGATTATAAAAAAATTGCTGTTTGAACTGCCAATTAAATAATCCAGCTTGACTAAAGCCGGACCTACAATAACAAAATGTCTATTGGTGGGCATATGACAACGTTAAAGCGCAATTTGAGTAGTGCGGAAGCATTCGCTGTACAAGCAATAGCATCTCTTTCCTGGCTGTGTTTCTTAGGACTGCCCTATGACGTGATCAGCTTGCGTGAACGGCTCTCAGTCACGGAAGCAGCAGCAGGCTGGATTACATCGTGGGAGCTAATGGCACTCGCATTTGCCGCGATGGCGTGTGTGCCTTTTGTGGCTTCTGCCGATAAGCGGAAGATGTGTATGATAGGTCTCGTAATAGCCGCAATAGGCATGTTTTTGTCGGCCGTCTCTACATCCCTCACACCGGTGCTTATCGGGCGCACTTTCTTCGGGATAGGTCTAGGCATTGTCACTGCCGCCGTAACTGCGGTCCCTGCTATGTTCCTACAGCCCGAAAAAATTTATGCCCGGATAATCTGTATGGTCGCAGCTCTAGCGGCGATTCTTATGTACGTTTTGCCCGCCGTGATGGAGTCTGTAGGAAGCGTCGGACTTGACTACACTGAACTTGCCATTACCCTGGTACTTGGTGTGTCCGTTGCTTGGTTGCCTGCAGCACGAGGTAGAGCAACTTCAGGCCATAATGTTTCATTGAGCGCCGGGCGACGCGCCTGGTTGAAACCTGGCGTGCCGAGCGCGGTTTTATCAATTGGAGCACTCGTCGCATCACAGGGCGTGGGTTGGGCCTTTGCAGGAACTGTCGCTGAAGCACTAAACGCCACTACTCAACAAACTTCATTAGCATTTTCCGCTTGTGGCTTCATGCAAGTTCCCGCAACTCTGTTGGCATTGTATCTTGGCAATCGATTTGGTTACAGGTCGCCGATCCTCGTTTCGTGCTTCTGCCTTGTTCTTGTTTCGATAGGAATGTATAGCAGCGATAGCATCCAGATATTCATGATCTCCACCGCACTTCTCGGAGCTTTCGGCTGTTTTGCGATACCTTACCAACAAGCTTTGCTTGCAGAGCTCGACGATTCGGGTGAGGGGGCTGCAGCAGGTGGCGCATGCCTCAATGTTGGCACCGCAATCGGGCCTGCGATTGGCGGGGCTTCGTTTAGCCTAGGGGGGTTCGATAGTGTCGCCCTCGCTTCGATAATTCTAATTTTCTTCAGTCTAGCATTTGCTTATCATGGTGTGAAAAAACTCAAGCCCACTCAACCGCCCAAGCTCGCCACACTCTGACCTTGAGCTCATTTAAACTCGCCACATCGCTATGGACCCGAGATTACTGATCCAGTTCGGGGTGGCGGTATACCGCCCCGAAGCAGGTGAATAGATCTGGAAAAGCAATTATAGTTAAAGCATTACTTGCAACCGATTAAGTCACACCTCTAATCCCCGCGCCTCACCCAATCCAAAAAAACGTAACTGAACGCAGTACGGACTGAGCAGCACACCAATTATCTATTATTTAACTGATAATTACCGCTCGCATGCGCCTGCCATGTCAAGCTAGATTTCTGCTAATAGTCATTTTCACAACCTCTCCAGAATATTGTCTCACTATAACTACGCCCACCACAGAATAAGGCACTGACGAAAATCGCCCTCACCTTTTATACTCGGTCGGTAATTACGTTAACACTTGAATATTTGCAATGATTTAAGAATGGCATCTAGAATTGATTAGTCAGCGGCTATTTAGTGACCAACTGACGTTATTAGCTCCTATCTTATCTAGCCGAATCGAAGCGACTTGAATTCCATCAAGTACTCGACATGCTATAATCGCCGATTAACTAGGACGTGACGCTCAGATACATTGAACATCTGTCTTTCAACGACCTTAACACCATAAAATTTTGGATTCTAAAGGGGGGCGCAGCAGTTTCAACAGATGAGTGCCATGAACGGCCCCAAAAAACATTCACATGCTAACTAACCTACATTCCCCAAATGCCCTTGCCGCGGCAAAGCTTGTTTTCTGCAACATAACATCGACGAAATGTGCTTGACCGCTTGGAAGAACTGTATATTTCTGCTTACCACCCACACCTTTACTGCATGCTGAAGTTTATTGATCCGGGCACAACTGTAATCGCCTGGACACACCAAACTGACGGTAGCTGTCAAGTATGTCCTAGACGCCTCAAGACTCTCGAAGGAATCGGGGATTGGCCGTAATGATTGGCTTTCTTACAAGATGATCCAAGAAGGGCGTTATTTCACAATAGTAGTGAGCGCTCACTTTCATGAGCGACTTCAGTGCTCTCAACTGTCACTGGGGCTGGTTCACGGTTGCAACAGGACCAATATCCCATGCTCCGTACAGCCCAGGTCATTGTGACTGCTAAGAAATTCCAGCTCCGCCCAGCCTGAACGCTTGCAATGCCCTGATGCAGTGTTGCTTGCCGAATCGAGTTACCGCCTTGCTGATGGATGCCTTGGGCTTCTGAGCAAGGGGAGATACCAGTTTGACTGCAGACAATCACTGCTAGGACCTTTGCGGTAGCATCGATTAGCTCCCACGGTCGGCGCCTCGGCACCGATCAACTCCCATCTGATTGTCTGGCTATGACTCAGTGCCAAGGATCATTACCAGGATGATCACTTCATTAGCGATGATCAGAAGAAGTCGCTAGTGGTCAGTGTTTTGTAGGGAATAGCTAACCACTCTAGCGCACTGCGCGATAATGGACCTGGGCATGTGGCAGGTCAAAAACTGAGATCTACTGAACGGGGCTGGGGTGGCTCTAGCGTTCTATCGAAAAATCGACTAACCGAACTGCTTTTTTTCGGTTAGTCGCCTAGGCACCCTGGCAACAAAGTGAGTTGTGCCAGGCCTCCCTTTTATAGTTTCGTTGTGATCGTCTCTCTGCGCGACTACCTAACCCATATTGAATCGCTGAATACAGGTTCCGTTAAGTGCTGACAGAGCTTTCTTTCTGATGGCCAAAATATTTAGAACAGCATTAGCGGCCTCACGACCTTTACAAACGAAATGCTCAGCGAAAATTGCGCAGTGGTGATCAGTTTCTTGAAAATGATGAGGCGTAAGTGACAGTGAGATCACCGGAACGCGGGTCTCCAATCCCGCGCGCATTAGTCCATCAACAACCGTTTGCGCCACGAAGTCATGCCGATAAATTCCACCATCAACCACTAGGGCCGCCGCAGCAACGGCAGCATATCGACCAGTAAAGGCAAGTTCTAACGCCATCAGCGGCATTTCGAATGCCCCAGGGACGTCAAACACATCTATCTGATCTGCGGGAATTATTTCACAGAAACCTGCTAAGGCACGATCAACAATTTCGTTGTGCCAATTTGACTTGATAAATGCGTAACGATTAGTTGCCATATTAGATACTCTTGGATTCTTGTTTTGCTTTCCAACTGCTAAGAGTTGAAAGATAAGAACGCCCTCCAGATAAAAGACATCTCCGAATGGAAGGGTTCCGAGCTGAATAGAACTAGGAACAGAACCCAAACCTTCACGCAAAGAAAGGTCTGGATATAGATAAAACTGCTCATGTTGGAGAACTTGAAGAAGCAGCCCCCGTCGATCACCCTGCGTGCATAGCCCTTGGAAGTTTAGATACCGTATCGCTGAAAATAGATCAGGTTAGGCTTCCTGCTAGGCTCGTGGGCGGTGGCTAGGGGCCTCTGCTTCCGGTGCCGCGGCTTTCTGCAGATAAAAGTCGAACGCCAGTTCGGCAAAACGGTCAGCTTGCACGCCACGGTCGCGTGCTGCAGCTGCATCCTCGACGAAACGCAGATCGCCGATCAGACCATCACGGGTGGCAAAGGCAAAGTCGTCCCACAGATACTGATCCCCTGCAAAGTTTATCTGCGTGGTCAGGTGGCGATGCCCCGGTGCTGAAATGAAGAAATGTACGTGCGCAGGACGCTGCCCGTGACGGCCGAGCAAGTCGAGACATTCCTGAGTCGGGCCCTGCGGGTCGCAGCCATATCCCGACGGCACGATCGAGCGAGCGCGATAACGGCCATTGGTATCGGTGATAATGCGCCGGCGCAGGTTGTACTCAGACTGTGTTGAGTCGAAGTACGAGTAGGTGCCCTGGGTATTAGCATGCCAGATGTCGACGGTAGCGCCGACAAGCGGATTGCCTTCGGAATCGGACACCCGGCCTTGGAGGAACATCACCACACCCGCGTCGGTGCCGTCGTCCATACGTGCTTCGCCTTGCGCCAGCGGCGAGCCAGCAACATACAGCGGGCCTTCGATGGTGCGCGGAGTACCGCCGCTTAAGCCGGCCTCGGCATCCTTGGCGTCCTGCAACAAGTCAAGGAAGTGCTCGATGCCTAGGCCTGCCGCCAGCAGGCCTGCTTCATTACGACCACCGAGACGGTTAAGGTAGTCAACGGCGTGCCAGAACTCGTCCTCTGTGATTTCCAGATCTTCGACCAGACGAGCGGTGTCCTGTAGCACGCGCAAGATGATCTCCTTGAAGCGTGGGTTGCCTTCGGCGCGGTCAAAACCAGCGACTTTGTTGAAGAAAATTTGAATATCGGAAGTGTGAGAAATTTTTAATGTCATCATGCTTACCTTATATTGTTCTTCTAAAAAGTAGGTGCGAATCAACGGTCGCCGTTTTGGATCGACGAAGGATGACGGCAGAGTCCGTCGACCTCAATGTCCATGTATGGGAACAGCGGAAGCTGTATCAAAGTGTCATGCAACGCCTCGACGCTGGGCACATCGAACACACTGTAATTGGCATATTGCCCAGCAATTCGCCAGAGGTGGCGCCAAGTACCGTTGCGCTGCAGGCTCTGGGCTAGTTCTTTTTCGGCGGCCTTCAGCTCAGCAGCCTTGGCCGGGTCCATGTCGACCGGTAATTTTACAGTCATCTTCACGTGGAACAGCATGATTATCTCCTTGCTTTCTATGCAATCAACGACGGGCAAAGCGTGCCAAGCGCTGTTCATCCAGCGTCAGACCTAGGCCGGGGGCACGCGGAATGTGCAGATGGAAGTCACGGTACTGTGGCGGCTCGTTGATGATTTCCTCAGTCAACAACAGCGGACCAAACAACTCGGTTCCCCAAGTCAGCTGGCGCAGAGTAAGGAAGGCATGGGCTGAGGCCATGGTGCCAATCGAGCCTTCAAGCATGGTGCCGCCATATAGGGCGATGCCAGCGGCCTCCGCTATTTGAGCGGTACGCAGCACCGCGCGCGGGCCGCCGTTCTTGCCAATTTTCAGAGCGAAGACGCTGGCGGCGCCGGCGGCGGCAAGACTGAATGCGTCCTCTACGCTTTCGATCGACTCATCCGCCATGATCGGGGCGGGACTGCGCTGGCTCAGGCGAACCTGGCCGCTGCGGTTGATGCGTGAGATCGGTTGTTCAATAAGATCGATGCCGTTGTCGCCGAGGATTTGGCAGGCACGGATGGCTTGGGACTCGTCCCAGTACTGGTTAACGTCGACTCTCACGCTGGCGCGGTCTCCCAATTCGCGCTTAATAGCCACGACATGCTTGAGGTCTTGCTCCACCGGGTTGGCGCCGATCTTCAATTTGAACACTCGGTGCCGGCGAATTTCCAGCATTTGCTCGGCTTCGATGATGTCGCGGTGGGTGTCACCGCTGGCCAGAGTCCAGGCTACTTCGAGACTGTCACGCACCCTCCCGCCCAGCAGCTCGCTTACAGGCAAGCCCCAGCGCTTGCCCTGGGCGTCGAGTAACGCACTTTCAATACCTGACTTGGCGAAGGTGTTGCCTTTGGCCAGCATATCCAACTTGAGCATGGAGGCATTTATGTTGTCCGCTGGCAGGCCGATCAGGACTGGCGCTAGGTGCGCATCAATGTTGGCTTTGATGCCTTCGGGACTTTCATAACCGTAAGCCAGACCGCCGATGGTGGTAGCCTCACCTATTCCGTCCACACCATCGCTGCAACGCACGCGCAATACCACCAGGGTTTGCTGCTGCATGGTGTGCATCGCCAGCTTGTGCGGACGAATGGTTGGCAGATCGATGATAATTGCATCTATACGCTCGATTACAGCGGTTGTCATTGTTACCAGACCCCGTAAAGTAGAGCCCCTGACAGGCCCAGAAATGCATTCACTTGATAGCTCAAGGATTGCGCGAGACTGTGCACCCTGTCCAATATCAAATGAATACCCCACCATACCCTGGAGGTTTGATGGAACTGCGCCATCTGCGATACTTCAAAGTGCTGGCAGAAACCCTGAATTTCACCCGCGCCGCCGAACTTCTGCACATGGCCCAGCCGCCGCTGAGTCGGCAGATAAGCCAGCTGGAGGATGAGCTTGGCACGCTGCTAGTGGTGCGGGAGCGGCCGTTGCGGTTGACCGAGGCTGGGCGTTTTTTTTACGAGCAAGCCTGCACGCTTCTGCAGCAAATGCACAACATCACCGTCAATACCCGTCGCATCGGCCATCGCCAACGCCAGTGGCTGGGTATCGGCTTTGCGCCGTCCACCCTCTACACCGTATTACCAGAGTTGATCCGCGAGCTACGCCAGGACAGCGAATTGGAGTTGGGGCTCAGCGAGATGACCACAGTTCAACAAGTCGAGGCGCTGAAAACTGGGCGAATTGACATTGCTTTCGGCCGCATTCGCATCGAAGACTCAGCCATTGACCAGCAAATACTTCGCGAAGACCCGCTGGTGGCTGTGCTGCCCCAGGGGCACCCGCTCGCAGGCACCTCGCTCACCCTTGCCCAGTTGGCCGACGAAGCATTCATTCTCTACCCCGCTAACCCCAGGCCTAGCTATGCCGATCATGTGCTGGCATTGTTTGCCCAACACGGCATGAGTATCCACGTTAGCCAGTGGGCCAACGAACTGCAGACCGCCATAGGTTTGGTTGCCGTCGGCTTAGGCGTGACTCTGGTCCCGGCCTCTGTGCAACAACAGCACCGAGCGGATATCAAGTACGTCGGACTGCTAGACAGTGGTGCCGTCAGCCCGATCATCCTCAGCCGCCGCAAAGGTGATGTAAGTCCAGTTTTACAGCGCTGTTTAGCACTGCTTGAAGCTAATACCTAAAAAGATTGGTTAAGGTTCGCTCTTGATGGGCATTTCCAAGTACAGCCTAGAGTGACCGGAGGCCCAAACCACCATTCAACTGTGCAAATCGGATTGAGGACAGGTATTGCCGAGCTTCGAGTAAGTCCTCGTTGATCGCCTTACCGCTACTTTGCTGGACCAGGCCCGACGAAGAACATTACCGCCTAGATGCGAAAGCCCAGCAGACTGATCGCCGGTTTCGCAGGGAGGCGATCACCAGTTCGGTGGCCAAGGTCAGCGCACCCCGAACCAATTTTTCAAGGAGCACGCAGGTATGGTGGCGAATCGGGGCAGTACCATGGTGCCAGCCGCTACGGCCAGCCAACACATGTAGTCAACAAGCGGATCAGTTAGGTGCTCAGGTCGCAGTATTTGCTGAGATGCCTGGAGGAGAAGATCACCGTGTAGATTGTAATCTAGTGACAGGAATGAACCATGATCGCCAATTGGATCGGATGAGCCAGTTATTATTTAAACAAGTGACCTGCCCCCTCCTCCGATTCTCCAGTTAACAGCTGCATCTGGCGGGCCGCGCTCAACAACGGCTCTTTGCTCGGGCGGGACGGCAGCGTTCCGTTAAATCATGAGGAAGAACGCAGCATGCAAGCGCCAAAATATGAACACCCGCTGCCACCCGCACAAGCCCAGACACTTGCGAGCAGCGGCAAAAGGCACCCAGTGGCCCGCCGTAATATGGGCAAAACAAGCGCCCACCAAAAGTAGCCAGTCTGTCGGACCCATTGTTTCCGCCTGAATCCGTGCGTCAGGTACACCTTACGTGACGGAACAGGCCCGCTTCAGCGATGCCTAGCAGCAGGCGCAATTCATAAAGCGTGAGCTCATCCTGACGACCGGAAAGCCCCTGATAGCCATGATTCGCGAATCCAGAACCGCGCGTAGACCTTGTGCATTATGAATTTGCCAAAGCTCGAAGACGCCGACCGAAACAGTCAACATCAAGGCTACGTCTGGCTAACATTGTAAATTTTAGGGATGCACCTGTTTAATCCGTCCCCTCACACCGCTCCTTGAGCAACCGCACGAACATGGTCAAGCTTTGCGAAACGGTACCCCTGCGCCATACCAGCCACGTCGGCAGATAACGGAAGGATTCCGACAGTGGCCAGACGCTGACCGTGCTGCACCCGGGCATGCTTTGCAGCATGCTGCGGGGCATCAGGGCTAGGCCCGCGCCGGCACTGACACAGGCGAGCATTCCGTGATAGGACTCCATCTCAAAGATCTTGCCCGGCACCGCCGAGTCCTTGGCGAACCAGCGTTCGAAGTGATGGCGATAGGAACAGTTGGAGCGGAAGGCGTAGATGTTTTCGCCGTTCACATCCTGCGCTCGTTGAATAGGGCTATGGTTGAGCGGTGCAATCAGGACCATTTCTTCTTCGAATGCCGGTACGCCTTCCAGTGCAGGGTGCAGCACCGGGCCATCAACAAAAGCGGCGGTTAGCCGGCCTGCCAGCACGCCATCAATCATGGTCCCCGAAGGTCCAGTGGACAGGTCCAGTTCGACCTTAGCGTACTGCTGGTTATAGGCCGCCAAGAGCGTAGGAATCCGCACCGCCGCTGTGCTCTCCATCGACCCCAGGGGAAAGGTGCCCTGGGGTTCTTCCCCCCCAACCGTGGCACGGGCTTCCTGGACCATGCCGAGAATCCGACGCGCATAGTCGAGGAAGCTCCAGCCGGCTGGTGACAACCGCAGGCGGCTTTTTTCGCGGATGAATAAGTCGACGCCCAAATCCTGCTCCAATTGCTTGATCCGTGTGGTCAGGTTCGAAGGCACCCGGTGGATGTGCTGCGCAGCGACGCTGATACTGCCGTGTTCAGCGACAGCCTTGAAAATCTCGAGCTGAACCAGATCCATGGCATTCTCCAATCGTGAATGTGTCCCTCATTATTATTCAGTTTAAACTAAATATACAGCACCTTAATCTGAGTTCATTCCTATCCGCAGGACGGTGCTATGAGCAGTATTTCCAGCCTTACCCACGCCATCTCGGTCAATCCGGCGACCGGTGAACAGATCGGCCAGTACCCTTTCGACTCCGGAGCAGTATTGCAGACAACCCTTGCGCGCTCTGCTGCCGGGTTCCGCGCCTGGAGCCGCCAGCCGATCGCACAGCGCACCTTGCGCCTGCTTGCGCTTGGCCAGGCATTGCGTGACAACGCACAGGCCATGGCACGGATGATCACTCTAGAGATGGGTAAGCCGATCACCCAAGCCCGGGGTGAAATCGAAAAATGTGCACAACTCTGCGTATGGTACGCCGAACACGGCCCAGCCATGCTTAACGCCGAGCCGACCCTGGTCGAAGACAACAAGGCACGCATAGAATATCGTCCATTGGGATCGATTCTGGCGGTAATGCCCTGGAACTTCCCGATCTGGCAAGTACTACGCGGTGCTGTCCCGGCGCTGCTGGCAGGTAATACATACGTGCTCAAGCACGCACCCAATGTGATGGGCAGCGCCTATCTGCTGGGGGAGGTGTTTAAACAGGCGGGCTTTCCTGAGGGCATCTACGAGGTGATCAACGTCACGCCGGAGGGTGTCTCCACGGCAATTAAAGACACACGTATCGCTGCTATCACCCTGACCGGCAGTGTCCGCGCCGGCGTGGCCATCGGCGCCCAGGCCGGCGCAGCGCTCAAGAAGTGCGTCCTGGAACTGGGCGGTTCCGATCCGTTCATCGTTCTCAACGATGCCAACCTCGACGAAGCCGTTAAAGCAGCTGTGGTCGGGCGTTACCAGAACACCGGACAAGTCTGCGCGGCGGCCAAGCGACTGATTGTAGAGCAAGGTATAGTCGAAGAGTTCACCAGGCGATTTGTTGACGCTACCCGCCAGTTAGTGGTGGGCGATCCATTGTCTGCCGAAACGTACATCGGCCCGATGGCCCGCTTCGATCTGCGTGAGGAACTGGATCTACAGGTGCGCAACACTCTGGAGGAAGGTGCGACCCTGTTGCTGGGCGGCCAGAAGGCCGAGGGCCCTGGTAACTTTTATGAGCCGACGGTGTTGGCCGACGTCACCGATCAGATGACCTCGTTCAAGCAGGAATTGTTTGGCCCCGTTGCGTCGATCATCACCGCCCGAGACGCAACGCATGCCTTGGAACTAGCGAACAACAGTGAATTTGGTCTGGCTGCCACTGTATACAGTGCCAATGTCGAACAGGCTGAACAGTTGGCCAGCGAGCTCGAAACCGGCGGCGTCTTCATCAATGGCTACTGCGCAAGCGACCCGCGCGTGGCCTTCGGTGGCGTGAAGAAAAGCGGATTCGGTCGCGAACTGTCGCATTTCGGCGTGCGCGAGTTCTGCAATGCGCAGACGGTGTGGCTGGATCGCCACTGATTGAATCAGCATTAGTTGACATAAAAACACCGAGCTGTGCGGACCGTTTGAAACGGGGTTTGCCAAAATCAAAACAAATGTCTCGATTTTCGAGGCATTTGTTTTTCCAAATTTTAAAAACATAAGGCCCTCTCAGGCTCTCAGCGCCTTTACAGGCATTTGCGCATACCTGAAGATCTGGAAATCCTCTCAGCCCCCCAGCCAGGTTCAGACCTAGCTCGTATAAAAAGGATAGCAACGTGCAAATAACTATAAAAAACAAAATAACGATACTGGCGGGTCTGTGCTTACTCAGCGTCGTAGCGGTATTGCTATCCAGCAACATTTCTCAGTCACGCTCAAGCATTATCCATATAAAAACCAAGACTTTGAGCATGATCAATGACGCCGCAATCGACAGATTGCAATCGAACAGCGAAATACAAGCTCTAAAAATCCAAGCATACTTCATTAGATCGTACTTATATGGCGCTGGTGTCGCTGAGCAGATAAAAAAACAGCGCAACCTAGGCGCCAAATACGCGATCGATTTCGCGCAATCTAGAGACTCGTTGAATCAGCAGATAAAGTCATCGCTGGCTACCAACCCCAATATTCTTAGCATGTACGTTGTCTTCAACTCCAACGAGCTTGACGGCCAGGATAATAAATTTATAGGCAGGACTGATCTCGCCAGCACTGACAGCGGAAGATTCTCTAGCTACTGGACCAAACACGATGGCGTCATTAACTCGCTAGCTGTAACAGAAAAGATGATAAGCGACACCTCCCCAATGCTTGACGGCACTCCTTCTAACTCTTGGTTTACATGCCCTAGCACCAATTTTAAACCTTGCATCTTTAATCCTTACCTAGAAGAATTGGGCTCCACGTCAAATTTGGTTATCTCGATCTCCTTCCCGATCGTCGACAATGACAAAGTAATTGCTGTCTTCGGCATGGATATAAGCCTACAGCAGCTTCAGAACCTTGCGAAAGCTGGCAGCGAAAGTCTTTACGACGGTAACAGCGCCGTGAGCATTATCAGCCCTGCTGGTTTGTTAGCTGCCCATAGTGTTGACGCAAAAAAAATGGGCAAGACAATTGAAGGCGTATACGGTGAAGACGCAGCAGAAATACGCAAAAAAATGGATTCCAAAGACATAAGTGCAATCCGGACCGACAATAAGCTGAGAGTCACAAAATCTTTTCCGCCTATACCCGACACTCCATTCTGGACTATTCTAATGGATACTCCGGAGTCAGTACTTTTTGAACCGGCAAAAAACCTTGAATTAGAACTTGACACCCAAGCCGACCACACAATGCTGCACAATATCCTTATAGGAACCTGCGTCGCGCTATTAGGACTTCTTGTCTTATGGCTCGCGGCGAGAAGCATCACAAAGCCAATTAGGGCTGTCTCCATAATGCTCAAAGACATTGCCAGCGGTGAAGGGAATCTAACGCAACGCTTGAATCATCGTGCTGCAGATGAGCTGGGTGAGCTTGCTTCTTGGTTCAATATGTTCCTCGATAAGCTTCAACCAATAATTGCGGAGGTCAAGCAATCGGTCCATCAAGCTAGGGATACAGCAGATCGCTCCTCAAAAATTGCTATGAACACCAGTTCCGGAATGCAGATGCAGTATCGAGAAATAGACCAAGTCGCTACCGCCTCACATGAAATGAGCGCAACAGCGCAAGACGTGGCCAAAAGCGCTGCTCAAGCAGCAAGCGCAGCACAAAACGCAGATGAAGCAACGGACCAAGGACTTGCAGTAATCAATATTACAACCGCGAAAATTGGCGCGCTAGCTGAGGAAATGGACGCCATGATGGGCCAGGTGGAGGCCCTCGCGGTGAGCAGCGAGCAGATTGGCTCCGTTCTGGATGTCATCAAATCTATTGCTGTACAGACAAACCTCCTCGCGTTGAACGCCGCTATCGAAGCAGCGCGCGCGGGTGACGCCGGGCGTGGCTTCGCTGTGGTTGCAGATGAAGTCAGAAATCTTGCCAGGAGGACTCAAGAGTCTGTCGAGGAGATCCAACTAGTCATAGAGTTGCTTCAGCAAGGGACACGTAGCGTCGTAGACGCTATAGGCGCCAATCACAGAAAGGCTCAAGACAGCGTCGAACAGGTCGGCTCTGCTGTAGAAGCTCTTCAACGCATCGGCGCTGCAGTCAGAGTCATCAACGACATGAATCTGCAAATCGCGACTGCAGCTGAAGAGCAGAGCTCGGTAGCAGAGGAGATCAATCGGAATGTAGCAGGGGTTCGTGAGGTTACCGAATCACTCAAGATACAGGCCGACGAATCGTCTCATATAAGTCACGCCCTCAACGAACTGGCCAGCCAGCAGCAGGTTCTGATGGATCATTTTAAAGTGTAGCCCCCTCTTCCTCACCTCATCAGGAAAATGATTTCAACACACCTGTAGTGAAGGTTGGAAACGTCCCCAGGTTTTCGAAGCGGCTCAACGGGGTGACCGGTCTCGCTGTAGTACATCTAAAAAATTTAACTAGAGAGTATGCGTCCGGCCAACACACCTTCCTGACCCCGACGCCAAAGGCGATGGTGTCCACCCAAATAAGTGGACACCATTTCTAGCCTTTTTAAGCGGACGCCCATGCCCCAAGAACGCCGTTCCTATTCCAAGTCCTTTAAAGCCCAGGTCATCGCCGAGTGTGCGCAGGCTGACACCTCGATTGCCAATGTCGCCTTGACCCACAACCTCAATGCAAACCTTGTCCATAAATGGATTCGGGTGCATGCGCAGAAAAACCTGACACTTCAAACCGCCTTCATCCCGGTCAAGACATCGCCGCCGGTGCGATGCATCAGGCCCTTCCTGCCACGATCCGAATCGAAGTGCCGCATTCAAAAGGCGTAGTCGTGGTGAGTTGGCCGGCAGAAAATGCAGCGGCATGTTCCACTTTTCTGCGAGACCTGCTGCGATGATTCGCATCGACACCATCTGGCTCGCCATCGAGCCCATGGACATGCGCGCCGGCACTGAAACCGCGCTGGCGCGAGTTGTCGCGGTGTTCGGTGCGGCGAAGCCGCACTGTGCTTATCTGTTCGCCAACCGTCGCGCCAATCGTATGAAAGTGTTGGTGCATGACGGCGTGGGGATTTGGCTTGCAGCCCGGCGCTTGAATCAAGGGCGCTTCTTTTGGCCAGGCGTGCGGCACGGCTCTGAAGTCCAGTTGGATGCAGAGCAACTTCAAGCCTTGGTGCTCGGTTTACCTTGGCAACGCGTCGGTTCCGGAGGAGCCATCACGGTGCTCTAACTCGTCTGCCATGGCGCGCTTGCCAGCGCAATTGGCCCATCCGTCTATCGCCGCCACTAGCCCTCTCTGGCAAAATCGGCGGCATGACTTCGCATCCGAATCTCGATCAATTAAACCCTGAAGAACTGCGCGCCTTGGCGGCGCAGTTGATCCAGCGCGTCGAGACCATGGACAAGCAAATCACTCATCACAAGTCGGTCAACGAGAAACTGGCCCACGAGATCGCACTGCTCAAACGCTTCAAATTTACCAAGCGCAGCGAGCAGTTGAGCCCGGATCAAGTCAGCCTGCTCGACGACTTGATCGATACGGATATCGCCGCTATCGAAGCCGAACTTGAGGCGCTGCAACCGGCATCTGTCGAAGCTAAATTGCGCCAGCAACCCAAGCGCGCACCGCTGCCACCGCAGTTTCCTCGCACGCTGATCCATCACGAACCGGACAACAGCCACTGCCAGTGCGGTTGTGCCCTCAAGCGCATCGGCGAAGGTGCCAGCGAAAAGCTCGACTACACGCCCGGCGTGTTCACCGTCGAGCGCCAAATCCGTGGAAAGTGGGCCTGCGAACAGTGCGAAACGCTCATCCAGGCGCCGGTACCGGCGCACGTCATCGACAAAGGCATCCCGACAGCGGGCCTGCTGGCCCACATCATGGTGGCCAAGTTCGCCGACCATCTGCCGCTGTATCGCCAAGAGAAAATCTTTGGCCGCGCCGGGCTGTCCATCGCCCGTTCGACCTTGGCGCAGTGGGTGGGCAACTGCGGCGTGCAACTTCAACCGCTGGTTGATGCGCTGCGCGAAGCCGTGCTGACGCACGACGTCGTCCACGCTGACGAGACCCCGGTACAGATGCTGACGCCTGGCGCGAAGAAAACTCATCGCGCTTACGTCTGGGCCTATGCCACCAGTCAGTTCTCCGATCTGGCGGCGGTCGTTTACGAATTCAGCCCGAGCCGTGCTGGCGAACATGCCGGAGCCTTCCTTGGCCACTGGAACGGCAAGCTGGTCTGCGACGACTTCGCTGGCTACAAGGCAGGCTTTGAACTGGGCGTCACGGAGATCGGCTGCATGGCCCATGCTCGCCGCAAGTTCTTCGACTTGCACGCGACCAACAAGAGCCAGATCGCCGAAAAAGCGCTGCATTACATCGCGGCCTTGTACGAAATTGAACGAGAAGTCCGCGAGCTGGAACCGGGTGATCGACAGCGAATACGGCAGGAAAAAGCAGCGCCAATCGCCGACGCACTTCATACCTGGATGACCGCCCAAAGACAGCTTGTGCCTGAGGGTTCGGCCATCGCCAAGGCCCTGGATTACAGCCTCAAACGCTGGATAGCGCTGACGCGCTATCTCGATGACGGTGCTGTGCCCATCGATAATAACTGGTGCGAGAATCAAATCCGGCCGTGGGCTCTTGGGCGCTCGAACTGGCTGTTCGCGGGCTCGTTACGCAGCGGTAAACGTGCGGCGGCGATCATGAGTTTGATTCAGTCGGCGCGGCTCAACGGACATGATCCGTATGCTTAATTGAAGGATGTTCTTACACGCCTGCCGACGCAGCGTGCGAGTGAGATAACCGAGCTGTTGCCGTACAGGTGGGCGCCCGTTTAATTACATAAGGTGTGTTGGGCAGACGCTTACAGTCCAAGCGCAGAGAACCATGGCTTTGCAGCCTGCTTTCATTCCGCTGCCCTTGCAGCTAGCCGGGGTAAATTCGCAAGCCACGTCGCCGGCTATCTGTCTCGAAATCCCGCACCCACGCGGCACCGTCAAAGTGAGTTGGCCGACCGAAAACGCCGCAGCCTATGCCACCTTTTTGCGAGAGCTGCTGCGATGATCCGCCTCGATACAATCTGGCTCGCCACCGAGCCGATGGACATGCGCGCCGGTACCGACACCGCCATGGCCCGTGTGATTTCAGTGTCCGGTGCGGCGCAGCCGCACTGCGCTTATCTGTTCGCCAACCGCCGCGCCACCCGCATGAAGTCCTGGTGCACGATGGGTTGGGCATCCGGTTGGCGTCACGTCGGCTCCACCAGCGCAAATTCGCTTGGCCTGGCACGCGCCACGGTTCACCAATGGAGCTGAGCACCGAACAGCCACACGCCTTGATACTGGGCTTGCCATGGCAGGGAGTTGGACCCGCAAACGCCATTTCCATCCTCTGAACCGAACCATGCCCCATCCGGCAGCGCAATTGTCCGATCAGCCTGTCGTCCTGTTTACGCTGATCTGGCAAGATCGGCGGCATGACTTCGATCCACGACCTCGACCAACTGAACCCCGAACAACTGCGTGCACTCGCGGCGCAGTTGCTGCAACGCGTCTCGGCGCTCGACGAGCAAGTTGAAACGATGGGCAAGACCGTCCAGGTCATGGACAAGAAGATCCATCACGACAAAACGTTGATCGAAAAACTGAGCCACGAGACCGCCCAGCTCAAGCGTTTCAAGTTCCCCAAACGCAGCGAACAAATGAGCCCGGAACAGGCCAGTTTGCTCGATGATCTGATCGATACCGATATCGCTGCCATTGAAGCGGAACTGGAGTCGCTGCAAGTTACTCCGGCACCGACCCAGGAAAAGCAGAAACCCAAGCGTCGCGCCTTGCCGCCTGAGTTTCCCCGCACGCTGATCCATCACGAGCCGGACAACACGGAGTGCGCCTGTGGCTACGCGCTCAAACGCATCGGTGAAGATGTCAGCGAGAAGCTCGATTACACACCTGGCGTGTTCACCGTGGAGCGCCATATCCGTGGCAAGTGGGTCTGCGACAGTTGCGAAACACTGATCCAGGCTCCGGTGCCAGCGCAGGTGATCGACAAGGGCATCCCGACTGCGGGCTTGTTGGCCCACGTCATGATTGCGAAGTTTGCTGACCATCTACCGCTGTATCGTCAGGAAGCCATGTTCGGCCGCTCCGGCCTGGCTATCCCGCGTTCGACCCTCGCCCAATGGGTTGGCGCCTGTGGTGTGCAGTTGCAGCCACTGGTCGATGCGCTGCGCGCAGTGGTGCTTGAACAGCCGGTCGTACACGTTGATGAAACGCCGCTATAAATGCTCATGCAGAGGACCAAGAAGACCCATCGTTCCTACATCTGGGATTACGCCACCAGCCCGTTTTGCGCAGCCTCGGCTGTAGGTTAGGACTTCAGCCTCAGCCGGGCCGGCGAGCATGCGCGTAACTTCCTGGGCGACTGGAAAGGCAAGCTGGTCTGCGACGACTACGGCGGCTAGCAAGGCCAGCTTCGAACTCGGCGTGACTGAGATCGGCTGCATGGCCCATGCGCAGCGCAAGTTCTTCGAACTGCATGCGACTCACAAGAGCACGCTGGCTGGGCAAGCCTTGCGTTGCATGCAGGCGCTGTACGAGATCGAGGGGAAATCAAGGATCTGGAACCGGACATACGCCGCCGAATACGGCAAGAAAAGGCGGTACCGGTGATGGATGCGTTGAATGCCTGGATGGCTGCCTATCGCGATATCGTGCATAACGGTTCGGCCATTGGCAAAACCATGGATTACGGCTTGAAACGATGGACGGAGAGTAAAATTGACTAGCCATAGTGGCCTGGCGCTGTCCCGTCGGGAGGCTCTGGGTGTCGTCATCTGCCTGGCATTTACTGCTGGACTGAAGTCGACAAATACTTCCTCTGCACTCGCCGAATCAAACATGAAACTGTTGCAGATGGAGCGTGGGGACAAAACCGTTGTAAGTTTTCCATTAAAAAAATATGGCAATCCACTCTCGGCAACCCATCACTGACTGCTACGGCCTGAGTGACCGGGGAGGTCGCGTTGTCACTACAGCCAAACTGGTTGCGCTTCGCGCAACGCGCCATGCCCGGTGCACCTAAAAAGCCAGACACTGGGGGCCTGGCAACGATGGTTTTTTCGGGCAAGATTTTAGAAAGCCTTGCTCACACCAACCATAAGCCGTGCGGAGCATGACTCCTTATCACCGATATTTGAAAAACACTCCGTTTCGGAGAGATTTGTGTCGATATAGCTTGCAGACCAATCCAAACCTACCCAGTTTTTGGTCAATTTAACCTCCCACTCATGGTACGAATTCCTAAATTTACCATCAGAAGAGAAGAATGTTGGGTCCTTGTAATCAGCGACACCGAAGCGAAGATCTAAGCCGATATCATAAGGTAACGATTTGGTGCCATAGCCTACGTAGTTATATATGAATGCTTGGTCACCATAATAGTCATCTGAATAATATGTACCAACCTTGAATCCATAGGCCGTCAGAACGCCGTATATTTCCCTTGCGTTGAGAATAGAACTCTTGGGGTAGGTGTACTGAATATAACCAAGGTCAATATTGACTTCATCGCTTATTTTCCAGTTGTACCCAGCAATAAGATCATTTTCCGTCCGAGAACCTAGACCATTGATATCAACATTGGAAGCCCAAACCCCAATATACAATCCACTCGAATGGGCAAGAATGCCAGAAGCCTGTATAGAGGGCTTTCGCTGAGTATATGAAATGCCCCTCATAGAATATTCGGAAAACACGCCAACATTGGTGATTAGTTCAAACTCGTCCGTTAAAGGAATTGCCGACACGGAATGTGCAACACACGTGATAACTCCAGCAACAGCAAACACAGTCGCTTTTTTCATACCTAGCCTCATAATTATTTTTATGGCAGAATGAATCACAATTCACACTATAATATCTTTAAAGATATTACTACGCAGCAAGTCAGCTTAGGCTCCCTACAAGAGCCCACCACGCACCCCAACATTGAAACTTCGAAAAATATCCCTTACATGCATATACCTCCTATAAAATTTATAATTATTATTCAAATGCATTTTTATCATCTCTAATTCCAGCGCCAGCCAGTAGACAAAGGAAAAAAGCCACGCTCATGAACGTTGAAGCGCTAAGAATTTAATTCCGATGTCACCAATGACCTGTTTAAGACGGGGCGCTTCGCCTTGAATGCGCGGCGCCCTGCCTGATCCCTCCATTTAACTCCTACCGACGCTGCTTTAATGCGAAGTTAGTAAGTAACTATGGACTGACCCTTACGCCGGTTTAATATTGCACTTGACACCGTATTGCTCCATCAGCGGAAAAACCCGTTGAACAACTGCTGCAAGATCTTCGACATAGTCGGGCACCACAAGCATGATGCCATCGAGGTCGCCTTCCAAGACCGTCGTAGCTAGGCGCCGAGCCAAGGTCTCATAAGAGCCCACCAGCTCTCCTGGCATCGTACAGCTCCGTTTTTCCCCACCAGTCAGCGCCTGTGAGGACACGCTGAGCTTTTCAAAGCTCTGATTCTGCCGATTACCCTCCGCAACGTCTTCTAGCGCGACCAGGTCAACGCCTGCGTTGAAATAGTCCATACGTGCCTGTGCTTCTTCGTCGGTGTTACCGGCAATGACGGTTACGCACCCGTAAGTCTTTAGGTTCGGCTTGCCGTATTCACGTGCGGTCCGCTTGCCACGCAGGGCAGTCTCAATCGAGTCTGGGTCGTCGCTGGCAACTATGAAAGCGATGTCGCAGTTTTCCGCAGCAAACCTAAAGCCCCGCTGCGACGCTCCAGCGTTCACAAGTTCCGGGATACGCGTCGGCTTGGGTTCCATATGTGCTTTCTCGGTCTGAAAGAACTCCCCCCGATGATCGGTGAGCTCTTCGGTCCATAGCTTCTTTGCCAACTGGAGCCACTCATCGCCAAAATCGTACCTGCGATCATGGTCTAGGGTGTCGTTCCACAGCCCGAGATGGGAAAGATCTAGGCGGCTGTCCCCGGTGACCACATTCAATCCAACCCGGCCTGGTCCGATCTGATCGAGAGTTGCGACCATCTTGGCGATCACGGCAGGATGATTGAAAGTCATATTAATGGTACTAAAAACCTTGATGCGGCTCGTGGCTTCTAGCAATGCTGCCGAGCAAGTCAAGGATTCCAACACATGCATCCAGTGCCGAGATGGCCCTTTACGTCCGCGCCAGATGGCGGCGCTGAGGGCGAAATCCAGCCCAAGGGCCTCGGCTTTTTGAACGATTTCCCGAACCCGTGTGTACTCTCCGGTTTCAATCGCTGGCGAGTTTACCGAAGTAATCCAGCCATGCTTTCCAGTCGGGAGAAATATCCCGGTAGCTACGGTCTTGGTCATTTCGAAAGAATCCTCCAAACAAATACTAAGGCAGCCGGATCGGCGGGGCACTTCCGATGCTGGGTAAGATGATTAAACAGGGCAAGCAATCTCCGCGCAGGTCTCAAAGCGCCGATCGTCCTCAGGCCAGCTTCCCCGGAGCAAGCAAATTAAAGTCATAGACGAGCGCGCCGGTGGCCAACCAGTTAGAGAACCGTATCTTCGCCGCGTGGATTGCGTCACGGGTTGTTAACTCTTTGAGGTGGGAGCATAGGCAATGGCATCTACCTCTAACAACATCTCTGGTATCATCAAGGCTGCAACCTGCATTCCAGTGCTTGCAGGCTTGTGATCGCCAAAAAACTCTCTTCTGACCTCCCAATACTGTTTAGTTACGTTAATGTCGGTCATTGGGGTGGCGAAATAGTTAGTTAGACGAACGACCGAACTAAGGTCGCAACCCACCCGGCTTAACACGTGCTGCATGTTCGAGAATATCTGGCGCGCCTGGGCTTTCATATCATTTCGACCTACGATCTCGCCATTCAAATCAAACGCAACCTGTCCCGTCAGGAATAAAAAATCACCACATTTAACTACCTGGCACATGGGGTAATCCTTGTCCCAATCCCAGTTAGCTCTAATGAATTCAGGTTTGCTCATAGAGGCCTCATATCATTTATTATTTTGATAACTAGGGGGCTGCTCCATCCTGCACGCCGTTAGACAACTATCCGACGCAACCCCGTTACGGCTTGGCCTTCCTTACAGCCTTGCCATGCAAAAATGATGACTAATTTTTTTATTAAACCTCACTATACGGATATGGTACTTATTGAATATGTCCATTTTTCTTTAGTCGTTAAGACCACTTCTTCTGATTTTATTTGTGCTGGCGATCATTTGCGCTGCCATTCTGACATTCGAGGTCATAGGGCACAACGTGCTATGACGCTGGTCGGGAGGTTCGCATGGTCGAAAGTGTTGATGGAGCCGCTCATGCCGATGGCTTCTCGCCGGCCAGGCACGCAGATAGGGTCTTAGAAAAAGTTCGATCTTAGTAACTATAGTGGCTTAAATCGAAGCGTGAAACGCTACTAAATCAGCAACCTCAACTTGGATGGCCAAGCGACCGCTTCACCATGTTGGGTGGTGATCTGCTCTGTCATATCTGTGCACACCCAACCCTGAATCAATGGCGACAGCAACGGCACCCTTACCAGCGACACTAGGTGCAGACGATTTAGTCAGATTGATTAACGCAGCTTCGCTTGTGCCGCAGGCAACGCGTCAGCATCATAGCAGCGTTGCACGGCGTGGCCGGCTTGTTGATGATGCGGCCACCATGTGCGCTGAATGCGTCACGGCCTATCGACGAAACTCAGCGGCAGCGAAGAGGCTCACTTGAAACTCAGGATGCCAAGCAGCGCCACTCAGCAAATGAAGCAGCCGAAATTTCAGTACGGATGCCGACATTATTCATCAGGCCATCGATGCGACTTTTTCACAAGTTCAACGCTCCCTGCCAGAGTTGCTCAAGGCCAATATCTTCGCTCGGCTCGTCCTGCACCATCCACCCCTTGATACCAAGCAGTCTACGAATGCCATAGGCGCCCCGTATATCGCGGCTGAAGTTAATCAGTGCCGAGCTCATTCGACAGCGGTCTGCTCAATTATGACTGGACCAGTACCGCCGGTGGCCCCCTGGTTCACGCCTGCGATCAGCTTACGCTGGATCTTATTGAGCTCGACTTCTTTCGTAGCTTCATCCGTTTTCTCATGGACTTCAGCCATTATCTCTAGTCTGCTCGCAATGCTCCTGCCTGCGATACCGAGCTTAGCGATTGGGAAGAACGTCATTTGGGCCTTCGGTCATGGCCAGCTCGGTCTCACTCTCGGTGCCACCACCAGCCAACTGGTTGGTAATCTCGCTGCACAACGCACGCCTACACAGAATCTCTCTGCATTCAGTGCCCGACGCTTTGCCGTCCTCGGAGGAAACGCATGAACCGGTACGACCAGTTTTATATTAATGGCCAAGGGGTCACCCCAATCAAAGGCGGCAGTTTTGACTCCTTCGATCCGAGCGACGAAAGCCTGATCACCGCCGTCGCCTCCGGCAGCGCCGAAGACGTCGACATCGTCGTCAAGGCCGCCCGCGCAGCCTTCGACGAAGGCCCTTGGCCGCGCCTGAGCGGTGCCGAGCGTGGCGCTTACTTGCGCAAGATCGCTGATGGCATTCGTGCCCACTAAGTTGGGCTGGCGATTATAGTTGGCGGGACCAGCAGATTGACCGACATTTGCAGGCAGCCACGCGGCTCCAGCGTCACCAAGCGACGCAAGCTGTCATCGACGTCGTTGATGTATTCATTTTGTCCAACATAGTGGCGCCTGGGATACCCAGGACGCCGCCAATGATGACCTTGCCAAGCTCGCCTTCGCAGTGCACTTCCGCCAGCTGAAGAGTCTGTTTCCAACGCATGGTGCTACCTCATTTGATGTACCAGCCCCAAGGCTGCGGGGTGTCGTATCCTGGCAGTACCCTTGAGCGCCTTGTGACCGCGCGCACGTCCATCGCTTAGAGCACATGTACGTGCCTTTACCCTACCTATATCTTGGTCGCGTTGACAGCGCCGTACCGCTTACAGTTTATTCGCTATAGGCATGGGTAAATGGCTATCAGAATCAGAGAAGCGCCATGAAGTTAGAGACTTCGGCTTAGACATTGGCCCAGCAAACCTCCGGCTTTCTCCGTCTCTCCGGCATGTATCATTGATATCGAGGCATTTCTTGAAAAATTTCGCTTCGCCGCTCACGCCTCTACGCGCCACCTTGTAGGCTATCATTTTCCAAACTAAACGTTAGTACTGATCTTCAGCGAACGCCATCACCGCTTTACACAGCACAGGCTCAACCGATACTTGAAGATGACGTGGCAGTGGTGCCGTCGAAGTCGCAATACCGCAGCAGCGCTGGTAGCTGGAACCTCTTCTAGCGGCGGCCAATCGCCAGTTCCCCTATCTGTATCTGTCGTAAGAGATCACAGTGTTGTAAGTCGTGCATACCTACAGACAATCATTAATCTACAACTGCTCTGAATTTCTGAATCCCCTGCGTCTGGAATAACGCTTCACGAGTGCGAGCAACCCAAGCCACTTGCAACTTTTTTGCTTTAGCGGGGTTACGTCGCTAACGTGCGAGAAACGCGAACCCTAAGGATGTCCTCCCCACGCTTTTCAATCGCCCCCATCTTTCGCGGAGTCGCCTTCAGCCACCTTGTGTGCGTTGGCCATGGAATTGGGGTTATGGATAATGCTTTTCGGCTAAAAACCACTGAAGTCAAAACGATGCCTACCGAAGCCAGTGTATCAGCGCTAAGCCACCTACACTCGCATGGCGCGCATGCGTGATTAAAAAAAGGCACGGAAACGCAACCGCTGAACTTACTCAAACTGCGCCTGAAGCGCGCATCACTAATTCAGATCAGCAGCAAGAAAACTTGTCACTGACGTAGCCTTAACTGGGAATTTTTAATCTGAAATGACTAAGCTGCAACAGATCCCGATACTCAATGCTGGGCGCATTGACGTCAGCCTCGGACCCATTTCCATCGATGATGCGAAAGTATTAAGACCATGCTGGCTGAGGACCGATTGATCATCCCCTTACCACAACTCTATGGGATGCACATCAAAATGGCGCAATTGGGCAAAGAATTACAAAGGGCTATTGGCCCGGTCGGTGCAGCCGCATTGGTGCCGGCCTCGGTCCATTTGCTACGCCGCGACGAGATCGGTATTACACGGCTTTTGGATGACATCTCCGACCATTTGATCCAGACACGCTGTACCAACAGGGCGGAATCATTGTTTACGTATAACTGGGATACTGTCTGAAACTGCAGCACGATCCCATGCGAAGCGGACGTCAACGAATCGGGATCGCTGGAATAAACAAGACGCAATTTTAGAGAACATCCACATCGGGCTTATGTCACTTCTTGTTCCGCAACAATTGGCGATCGCGTATCGCCTCGCCCAATTACGCTTGCTGGTGAAGCGCGACGCAATCAAATTTCGTCAAAAAAAAAGCGCCCTGATGGGCGCAAAAGAACGCACATCCCACCAAAGGAGCGTTCACTCAGGATGCAAGAAAAATTGCCACTATATTGGTAGCTAAGCTAAATTCATGCTGTTACGACTTATCAGAACTAGTTGCTTGACGCTGATCGAACACGCTCTTATGCGTCAAACCATCGCAGCATTATTCGTTGTTCAGTAATCGTGCTCCATCATCAGCCCCAAAAAAATCATGTGGAGCAAAGACACATTAAGCCTTATTGACTCTAAGTGAGAGGCGGCAATCAACGGCGTAAATAAGAAATATCCAAATTTAACATTTTACGTCGAAACAACCGCATCAGCGATTTTTTATAATCCCTAGCACGAAAATCTGCAACCGATTGGCGCGTGCCCTACCTCGTTCAGCAGGCCTCAATCAGCCAAACAGACTCAGAAAGTACCATATAGGTTTTTTTGGGTAAAAAATGATTCAATTCTTAAAAAATATTTTTTTTTGGCGCTAAAGCCAGAATAGTGACAAAATTTTACGATTTGGGTAGAATTAGGTTTAAATTTTGATGGAGCCAGCATGCGAGATGACAGTCTTAGATCGAAACGGTGACAACAGAGCACTTCTGAGCGCTTTGGCATTTGCTTTGGTAGACCGACCCCGTGCTTCATTACTGGACTTGGCGAGGGCGGTTGGCGTGGGTAAGACCACATTGCACCGTTTTTGTCGTACCCGTGAGGAACTGATTGATAGGCTCATGGAGCACACCGCCCAAGTGCTTGGCGAGATGGCCAGCAGCGCTCAGCTGGGCTCACTTCCCCCTTTCGAAGCCCTGAAGTGGCTTAACGTTTACAGCCTTGAACACAAGGAGCTAAATGCCTTCTTGCTCTTTTATTGGCGAGAAAGTGAAGCATCGAGCGCAATTGATTCCTGCTACGTGGCCGCCATAGATTCTTTCTTCCTGCGAGGCCAGCGCGAAGGCGTTTTCCGAATTGACGTTAGCGCATCGGCGCTGACGGAAATCTGGTTCTCGTCATTAACCGGCTTGATATACGCAGAACGCCGCGGGCGCATCGCTAGAGGCGGTTTGCCTGCTTTGCTCCAAACTGTATTAGTTGAGGGGATCTGCTCTTCTAATTAAGGGTAAGTTGATCACGGCGAAATTCGTATAATTTAATCGGTGGGCTCATGACTATGAAATTCTCTATTGATCAGCTTCGTGTTTTTGCCACGGCCGCCAAGAGCGACTCGTTCGGTGCTGCTGCTTTGGATCTGGGCATCTCTCAGCCTGCGGTAAGGAAATCGATCTCACAATTAGAAACAGCACTTGGAGTCGAACTCTTCAACCGAACCAGAGATAAGATTACACTTACAGGTAACGGCATTGCGCTGCTAAGTGATACCCTTAATGTACTTGAAAAGGTAGAGCATTTTAACGCAAAACTCGATTTTATCAAAAAAGCCCATTCGTGACTCTAGATAGCTCAAGAAGTAAAGTCTATTTCGCTAAGCAGCACCTATTTAACGAAGCACCAGTCGACGTACTTCAAGCGCGAGCCGCTGACTTCACGTACACAATGCCTCAAGCTTAGTGACAGGTGAATCAAGACGGTATAATAAGCAATTCCTTTAGATCAGTAATAGATGTCATCGTGTGTATCCAGCGCATGGAAAGAGCGACGCAAGCGTCCAACGTCAGCCTAGCCTAACAAACGTCAGCATCTTGCCGATGTGAACAGTTCAGTGGCTTTTTTACACTGGGCAACGCCCGCGGTTGTGGGTACTTCGATTTCGTTGACCGATTGGCGTAACGCATCTGAACGACGAAGATATGCCTTCGCGCTCCCGTTAATGTGTTCGTTCAGGCCGTCAATCGATGCTAGATAAGTCTCCGCAATGGAACTGAGACCCTGTAAACCCGATGCGGGATTGGCACGTCTGAGTAACGCTTAAAATCGCTCGGGGATACAGTCAGATAGTGTTCAAACGGAGTTTCACTTTTTGCGCGCTCGACGCGCACGGGTAGAAAGCCGCTCTTAGCGGCACTGCTGTGGCTGAAGTGACTCTACAAATTATCGACATAACGCTCTCCCGGCATGTAATCGTTTGTTGCGACCGAGAACTGCGCTTCCACGTAGTCTTGCTCTGATCCCAGGGCAAAATTCAGCACCGCGCAGTAAAGCTCGCTCTTGCCAGTGAAGTGCGCGTATAGCGAGGTCTTCTTGATGCTTGCACTCATAGCAGTGTCGTTCAAAGAAGCGGCGTCGTAACCGCGATCGGCGAAGTGCTGCGATGCCGGTTGAACGATTCGTTCAGCTACGGGGTATGCAATGAGGAATCGTAAATCGTTTCTTCAGTTGTCGGCAAGGCTGAATGTAGCATCACGTTTCATTGGCAGGCTGATCCACGTCAATAGGCAAACCAGCAATGCGCTAGGCGCCAGCAGGCCTGTCCAGGCGATAACTCCACGCCCAAAACCAATGCGGAAATCGGCGTGGCGCTTGAAGAAATGGACAGTTGAATAGCTCCCAGAAGGGCAGCGGTCGAACCCAGCCAACGCTCCCGGGAAGACATGACGAGTGATATTAACGTGGACTCGGCGATGCCCAAGCCGAAGAGTGCCAATGCCATCCCTGTCGCAATCCCAGACAACCCTAATGACGTCGTGGTGGCCGCCACGGTTGCAATAGCGCCCGTTGCCATGCATCCAGGTCAGTCGGTTGAGCCCCAGGGTAGAAACGAGTCTGCCCGCGGCTATGGCGCCGAACAAAATGGCGAAGCCCGTCACACCAAACAAGATGCCGAAAGATGGCGCGCTCAGGTGATAGATTTTTTGGTACACCAGTGTCGCGCCGCCGATGTAGGCGAACAGAAAAAAGAATACAGCAGCCACGCACAGCGCGGGCAGCAGAAAACGACGATCCTTGCCAATTGCCACGTAAGTCCTGCATGCGTCGAAGAGGTGCAACGGTTCACGCTTCTGCAGAGCAAGTGTTTCCGTTAGGTTCAACCAGCTGTTGCAAAGCACTGCAATGCCGAAGACGGCGAGTGTGAGCATCACTGCGCGCCAGCCGAAATGCGTTTCGATGAAGCCGCCCAACGCTGGGCAAGGATCGGCGCGACGCTTCAATGGTCATCAGCAATGCGAACAACTTAGTCGCCATGGCGCCACGGCTGACATCTCGGACCATGCTCATGATCACGACCAGTGTCAGCGCAGAGCCGAGCCTTTGTATGAAGCGAAAGCCGATAAGTGTCTGCAGTGGGAGGGCCCAGGCCGAAGCAAGTGAGCAAAGGATAAAGAGCATCAGGCCGATCAGAAGGGCGCGTCAGCGGCCGTAGGCATCGACGAAGGGCCGGAACATCAACTGTCCGATGCCCATCGCCAGCAGGAAAAACGTAGGGGTGAGCTGGACGCTGGCGAAGCTGCTGTCAAAGTTCCGAGCAATTTCGGGAAGGCTTGAAAGGTACATGTCGACCGCAGAGGGACCAAGGGCTCCAATTACACCCAAGCTAATAGCTAATTTAATCGGAACCCTCTCCGACTTAAAGTTGTTCATTTATTTATCTCCTGTCGATCCTGCCTGTCGAACGGTAGGTGTATGGTTTATAGAAAATTGCTTTGCTTTTGTTTAAGATTAAACCAACCTCTGAAGTAGGTGAATCGAGATTCCCAATCTGGACTAAGCCTTTAGATCGAGCAGATGAGCGCAATAATTATGCCCCTTGTAAAAATGTTGAACAGGAAGGAAACATTGCTCGCAGGTCATATCACTTTAAAGGCTAGAGCTGTTCCAATTTATTTGGTGAACTAGACGACAGATCCCAGAATTCTGGCTGGATACGTAAAAAAAAGCTCCGTGACATAACGTCTACGGAGCTAAAGTTCGATTGGATGCGCCAACCGAAACCGATGTCATCCAGCCCACTTATGCCGAATTCGTAGCAAGCCCTCAGACTGCGGGACGGTCTCGACGTCGCAAGGTAGCAGCATGACGCAATTATTTATGGGGTCTAGGAACTAACGCGTTCGGACGCTGGTAAGCGGTTCATCAGATATGATCGGGTTATGCCCTCTCATACCTGTTGAAATGCTTTGAAAGATAGCTCTCTATTATAATAGCGACTGCGAGCATTGGATTGGCAATCCTCAAACCCTAGCAAATTTCAGTCATATCAAGGTGCCTTTCATCCCGCCGTAGGTGTATTTCGCTGCCAGCCTCCCCCCAGGGATCGGAAAAGATTGACCAATGCGATCTGTCGCTCTGTACTGATCTGAATTAGCGTTGATTGGTTATTGAAGGTATTGCGCTGCACATCGAGAAAGCGCAAGTAATCATCCAGGCCACCTTCGTAGCGCGCTTTAGCCAAAGCCATGGCGGCGTCGCTAGACCTCGCCAATGCATCCCGAGCAGCTTCTTCGCGACGTAAAGTGTCAGCGGCGGCTAAAGCATCGGCGACTTCGCGGAAGGCGATTTGAATCGTGCCCTCGTAATCGGCGACGGCAGCGTCCTGACGCGCTTTAGCGAGATCCAAATTCGCACTGTTACGCCCGTGGTTAAAGATAGGCAAAGAAAGCGCGGGAGCAAAACTCCAGGCTCTAGAACCGCCACCAAAAAGATCGGAAAGCTCGGCGCTGGAACTGCCCACCGAACCAGTCAATGAAATGCGTGGGAAGAACGCCGCGCGAGCTGCACCGATGTCTGCATTGCGCGCTTTGAGTCGGTGTTCGCTGGCGAGAATATCAGGGCGCCGCTCAATTAGCGTCGATGTAGTACCAGGTGCGATGTCCTGTATCACCAACATATTGTCACGCGGTTGATCAGGAAGAAGCTGAGCGGCATAAGGGGTGCCGAGCAGCAACACCAAAGCGTTCTCCGCCTGGGCCCTTTGACGATCCGTGCTCTCCCGTTCGGCTTTGGCCTGCTCTGCGAGGCCTATCGCCTCTTGATAATCCAGAGCAGTCGCAGTACCTGACTGGCGACGTTTACTGACCAAATCGAGGGAGGCCAGGCGGCTTTCCAAGGTCTGATTAATCAATGCCAGGCGGCGTAGGGCACCATCTCGCGTTAGATAGGCCTGGATCACTTCAGCAACAAGGCTTATCTGAGCAGCTCGGGATGCCTCTTCGGTAGCCAAGTAGCTTTCTAAAGCTGCCTCAGACAGACTGCGCACACGGCCAAACAGATCGACTTCATATTCAGCCAGGCCAATTCCGACCTGATAACTACTGGTGACCCCTGAGCGCCCGGTTTGTGACAAGTCCCCAGGCAAGCGTTGACGGTTGCCGCTAACATTGCCATCGATAGAAGGCAGACGATCTGAGCGCTGTATACGGTATTGAGCACGCGCCGCTTCTATATCGGTTAGCGCTTGGCGCAAGCTGCGGTTGTTGTGCAGCGCAGTGTTCACGGCCTGACGCAAATCGGCATCGACTATAAAGCTTTGCCAATCCAGTAAGTCTGCACGAGTGCCAATAGTTCCTGATTGCTTCCATTGCGCAGTTACAGGGAGTTGTGGTCGCTTGTAATCAGGAACCAGGGAGCAGCCGCCCATGGTCATCGCCAGAGCCAGAAACGTTGGGCGAAGCATTTGGGTACTGTTCATGCTCATTGCTCACTGTTGAGTTGTTGGTCAGCGTTCTTATCGCTCGGGGTGCTACGCAACAGTGTCAATGTCCAAGTGAAGAATATGGGCACGAATATTACCCCTAGCACGGTTGCGCTGATCATTCCGCCAAGCACACCTGTCCCAAGAGCCCTTTGGCTTGCCGCTCCAGCCCCAGTAGCAATAACCAGCGGAACTACCCCCAGCATGAAAGCCATGGAGGTCATGATGATTGGACGAAATCGCAAGCGTGCCGCCTCAATCGCCGCATCACGCAGTGAATAGCCCTGTTCCCACAGATCCTTCGCGAACTCGACGATGAGGATGGCGTTCTTGGCCGCCAGGCCAATTACCGTAATCAAGCCGACCTTAAAGTAGACGTCGTTGGCCAAGTCCACGCTGGTCATGGCAAGGACTGCGCCAAGCGCTCCGACGGGCACGATTAACATCACAGTAAATGGAATAGCCCAGCTCTCATATAGGGCCACCAACAGCAGGAACACTACTACAATCGCGAAAGCGAATAGCATTAGCGCTTGGCCACTGGCTACTTTTTCTTGGAAGGACAAACCTGTCCACTCGTAGCCAATCCCTTGGGGCAGTTCACTAGCAAGGCGCTCCAGTTCTGCCATGGCTTCACCAGTACTTATACCTGGTGCTGCATCACCCGTAATGCGTATCGATGGGTAGCCGTTGTAGCGTGCAATTTGCACCGGGCCCTCCTCCCATTTAGTAGTAACAAAAGCGCTCATGGGGACTAGGGCTCCTCTTTCATTAGGCACATACAGCTTGAGGACGCTTTCCGGCGTCATCCGCGTGTCTTGCTCAGCCTGAACCACCACGCGCTGCTGTCTGCCAGCGTTAGAGAAGTCGTTGATCACTGACGAGCCAAAAGCAGCTGAAAGCGTACTGCTAATCGACTCGAAACGAACACCTTGAGCACGCGCCTGCTCGCGGTCGACCACTAGACGAAGTTGGGGAGCTTCCGCCAGTCCTTCCATCATGGCGTACAGGAACCTCGGGTTACCATTGACCTTCCCTAATAACTCGTCTCGGGCCGCCAGCAATGCATCCCGCCCCAAGCCGGCGCGGTCTTGCAGGCGCAAGGCAAAGCCGCCAGAATTTCCCAGACCTTCGATTGGAGGCGGAGGCACAGCCATGATGGTGCCGTCGTCAAGGTTAACGAAGTGCTCATTGATCGCAGCTGTTTCGGCCCCTGCCGACTGTCCCGCGGTTCTTTCTGACCAATCCTTAAGTACGGGGAAAGCCAGGGCAGCATTTTCACCCATGCCGGAAAAGCTGAAGCCCAACACGAAGAGATAATCTCCCATCGCTTCGCGAGACTTGAGGAATTGTTCGAGCAACTCGCCGGTTTCAGACGTTCTCTCGCGAGTCGCACCTGCCGGAAGCTGGATGTCGACGATCATATAACCCTGATCTTCGACGGGCACGAACGATTCAGGGAGGCGCAGATAGAAAAAACCCATCAGTACCACGATGCCTAGGTAGATCAGCATGTAGCGCCCAGCTTGTGGTACCAACTTGCTGTTGAGCATGGTATAGCGATCGGTGAGGCGGCCAAACAGACGATTGAAACCACCGAAAAAACCCCGCTTCTCATGATGGCCATCAGGGATCGGTTTGAGCAAAGTCGCGCACAGAGCTGGAGTAAAAGTCAGCGCTAAAAAACCAGAGAACAAAATCGAGACTGCGAGCGACAGAGAGAACTGCTGGTAAATCACCCCTACCGAGCCGGCCATGAAAGCAAGCGGTAAGAACACCGCAGACAATACCAAAGTGATGCCGATGATCGCTCCGGAAACCTGGCCCATCGCTTTAATAGTCGCCTGCACAGGCGGCAGTTTCTCATCCGCCATGATCCGTTCGACGTTTTCTACTACCACAATGGCATCGTCCACTAGGATGCCGATGGCCAAAACCATGCCGAACATGGTCATCATGTTCACTGAGAAACCTAGCAGATACATAAACGTGAGCGTACCGAGGAGGCACACCGGTACGACGATAGCCGGAATCAGGGTGTAGCGAACGTTCTGCAGGAACAGGAACATCACCAAAAATACTAGTACCATGGCCTCGCCCAAAGTGGCGAGAACTTTGCCAATGGCTACGCCAACGAACCGCGAGGTATCGTAGGGTACGGAAACTTCGATGTTGTCAGGAAAGTTAGCCGAGAGCTCTTGCAGCCGTTTCTTTACCGCTTCGGCAGTCTGGATCGCATTAGCACCCGGCGAAAGCTGAACAGCTGCGGCCACGGCTGGTTTGCCATTCTGACGCGCGCCAAAGTTATAACTCTGACTGCCAACCTCCAGACGCGCAACATCACCGAGCAAGACGCTGGAACCGTTCTGATTAGCGCGAAGAACGATACGCGCGAATTCTTCCGGTGAATCAAGAGTGCCTTTGACTGCCAGCGTTGCAGTCAATTCCTGATCGCTTGTACCTGGAGCGCTGCCGAAGGCACCGGCAGGAACCTGAACATTCTGCCCTCGTATTGCATTGTTCACGTCGTCAATCGACAGGTCGTAGCCCACCAACTTCTGCGGATCAACCCATACTCGCATGGCTGCTTCAGAGTCGAAGAACTGCAACTTACCAACACCCGGCAGTCGCCGGATTTCGGGGTTGATATTGCGCACCATGAAATCGGCCATAGCCGTAGTGTTCGTGTCGTTTATACCCTCTTTATAACGCAGCGTGTAGATCAACAGGAAACCGGCCGAAGCTTGCTCTGTCTGAATACCAAGGGTAAGCACGGCTTGAGGCATGCGGGCCTCGGCCTTTTTCAGGCGGTTCTGTACGTCTACTTGCGCCAATTCTGGATCAGTACCTGGTTTAAAGGTGACAGTGATCTCGGCGATGCCGTTTGAATTGCTGCTAGACTCAAAGTACAGCAGGTTTTTCGCGCCATTAAGCTCTTCTTCGATGACGGAGGTTACAGAGTCAGTCAGAACCTGTGCGGAAGCACCTGGATACGTCGCCGTTACAGTAATTTGTGGAGGTGCCACGCTTGGATATTGGGCGACTGGCAGGAACGGGATAGCCAACAAACCAGCCATCGTAATGAATAGTGCGACCACCCAGGCAAAGTTAGGACGTCTGATAAAAAACAAGGACATTAGTGTTTCTCCGGCTTAATGCGCCAGGGGCTGGGTGGCTGGGCTATCTGGTGCTTGCGCACCCTTTTGACGTGGCGTAACTGTATCGCCGGGTTTAATGGCTGCGAGCGAGCTGACGATTACCACGTCCCCTGGTGTTAGCCCTTCGGTAATTTGCCAGCGTCCATTCTGCATGGCGCCAGTGGAGACGGAACGTGCCTCCACGGCATTATCGTTATTCAGCAACATCACGCTCGCCCGGCCATCTGAAGAACGTTGTACAGCGCGCTGGGGAACTAAAATGGAATCGCTAGCCCCCTGTGGAGCCAAAACGCGGGCATACATCCCAGGCAACAACACCCCTTGGGGATTTTCAAACTTCCCTCGCAGAGCTATCTGACCGGTGCTTCGATCGACCGCGACATCAGTAAAGAGCAAAGTCCCATGGCTTTGGATGGTGGTGCCATCAACATTCAACGTCAGCGATTTTCCATCCTTGCCCGAGACTCGCCCGTCAGTCAAAGCAGCGCGCAGACGCAGGGCATCTGCTGCCGCCTGCGTAAAGTCCACATAAATCGGATCAAGCTGTTGAATACGTGCAAGCAAGGTGGTTTCGTTCTGCCCTACCAAGGCTCCTTCCGTAACCTGTGCCCGACCGATACGTCCATCGATCGGAGCTTTGACCGTGGAATAACCAAGGTTCAAACGAGCGGTTTCGACATCAGCCTGAGCAGACCGCTTGAGGGCTTTAGCACTCTGTGAGGAGGCTTTGGCAGCATCAAAGTCCTGCTGACTGACCGCATCGATCTTCACCAGCGGCTCATAACGTCGCAATGTGGCTTCTGCTTGAAAAACCTGAGCTTGAGCCTGCGCCAATTGACCCTCAGCACGAGATAACGCAGCCTTAAACGGCGCCGGATCAATCTGAAACAAAACGTCTCCGACCCTAACGTCCGCGCCTTCCTCGAACTTACGGCTAAGCACGATACCCGCTACTCGCGCGCGTACCTCTGCCACCCGTACCGGCTCAATGCGCCCCGGCAGCTCTGCGATCACTGTGAAAGGTTCGGCCTTCACAGTAAGGACATCCACTTCGCGTAGAGGCGCCTCCGCGACTGGTTCGTCCTGCGGGCCACAACCAGCCAATGCAATGGATATCAGGAGGGCGACTGCGGATGAAGCAATCCGCTCTCTAAGCTTGGTCATAACTCACCGGGGCACATGGCCTTTATCAAGGGGCGCGCATGATGCAATAGTTATTCATATGAGTCAATATTGACTCATACGACCCTAGTATGCGCCGACCCAAAGCATCCTTTGATAAGGTCGCGGGTTTTATTGCAAAATGCGCGTACGTATATTGAAAAATGGGTGAATGATGGATTTCACAGCTGTGGACGAAAAGCTATTGAAAGCGTTAGCGATAGCGTTGGTCGACCACCCTCGCGCTAATTTTAAAGAGATTGCGCAGGCGGCCGGGATCAGCAAAGCAACGCTCAACAGATTCTGCGGCACACGCGAAAATCTTATCGAAATGCTTTTGAACTACGGTTCGGTCGTTGTAAAACGAATCATTTCTGATGCCGAACTTGCCAACACCCCACCGCTGGAGGCTTGGCATCGCTTAATCGAGGGCCACTTAACGCATCGAGAGTTGCTCGTATTTCTCACATTCCAGTTTAAGCCGGATACACTCGATATGAATGCCGGCGCAAATCGCTGGTCATATTATGCAGAGACTTTGGATGCGTTTTTTTTGCGTGGACAAAAGTTGGGGGTATTCCGCATCGATATAGCAGCGGCAGCTTTCACTGAAATTTTTGCTTCGCTGGTCTTTGGTCTGGTAGAGGCGGAGCGCCGTGGCCGAGTAGCTCGGTCAGGCATGGCTACGCTTATCGAGCATTTTTTTTTGGAGGGAGCGTCAAATCAGCCAGTCTCGTAAGCAGCACAGATAGCTCAATGCACCCTGGAAGGTATTGATTATGGCCAACAGGATAGCGCAAAGGATGATCATGGCAAAACTCACCGTGCAGCCATAGCGATGCCTTGAATTACACGACTTACCGGGAGAGCGAAACGGTGGTAAGGCAAACACGCCGACAAACACCAGTTACATTTTCACGCATGGATACGTGCAAGGGTCTCTTCGCTACGCCCGGTCAGGTGCATGTATTGCATCGTGATGTCATCGAACGGGAAAAACACCACAGTCGCGCAATATTCCGGAGCCATGTTCGACAATGTCCCACGAGCCGCCAACAGAGTTTCGACAATCCTGGTCCGCGGAATTAGACGAACTTCCTCACCACTCCTTTGGTCCGCAGCATGTGAGTGATGCGCAATGCCAAGTCGGTGGCGGTCACTCCTGGCCGCAACTCATTGCTTAAACGGGTACCGATAACGTCGGGGAAACTAAATCGGCACCGGCTCACCGAGCATCGCTGCCTGACCCTCCAGGCCGCCACGCCCCAACCGAGCACGCCAATCGCATTGATCATCGGCGTATGGCTGTCGGTGGCGACTAATCATGGGCAATGGCGATATCAGAGAACGAATGGGTTTATCCAAGACCACCACCAGTCGGTTGACCCAGACGCTGATCCATAGCGGCATGCTGGTGTACGACGGCCAGCGCGGTGCCTATCACCTCGCGCCCGCCACGCTTTGCTTCGCCAATGCCATGTACAACAGCAGTCCGCTGGTGCAGCGTGCTGCGCCGCTGATGCGCGAAGCGGCGCATGCACTGAAGGTGAATGTCGGCCTGGCAGCGGCCGACCGTGATGAAATGGCCTACCTTGAGTCGATACGCTTGAGTCGTAAGAACACACCGCGCACCGTACAAACCGGGCAGCGAATCCCCATGGAATTCGCCTGCCTGGGTCGCGCCTACCTGGCGACAATAGGCACGCAAGAACGATAGCCGCTGATGGAGCACTTCAAGTCCCGAAGCTGCGATGCGCGGTGGAAGATTTGGAAACGGAGATTGCGCACGCCTGCGAGAGCATGCGACTGAGAGGCTACTGCGCTGCGTCCTGGCAGGCAGAAGTGGTAGCCATTTCGACCCCGCTCGGCATGCGCAATTACCAGGACCACATATTGAATATCAGCGCATCCCCCCTCTGTCGAGCGAGGCAGTCGTAGCGCAATACGCCAAGCCGCTGCTGGCGCTGGCGGACAGGATCCGCGCCGATGTCGACGTACTCTGAGGCTCAGCCGGATCGGCCTGCCTGGGCAACGTGATTAACCAGGTTTCAATGAATCGAAAGACCTCAGGATGCAATAAGCCTTCAAGACTGAAACGGCGTGCAGGTCTTATCCGACGCAACGGCGGCCCCGCCCCGCCGGTGCCGAGAGAACCCATAAGCCACCAGGCAACCCAGGCCGCAACACCCCACGACCAGGCACATGGGCCACGCCGTGCCGTCGGCCAGGTGGCTGACCCACAGGGTGGCCAGCGCGGCGGTAGCAAATTGCACCGAGATGCCCAGCGCAACGCTCGCCCCGGCCTGACGTGGAAACAGCGCCATCAGGCTGGCGGTGCAATTGGCCCCGAGCAAGCCGGTAACGCCCATGTAAATCACCAGGCAACACACGATGCTCGTCAGTCCGCCCCACTCGGTCACCCCCACGCCGATCAGCGCCGCGCCTGCCCCTGCCGCCAGCAGCGCGCCTACGCCCAACATGCGTTGCGGCCCGTAGCGGCCCACCCAGCGCGCATTGATGAACGTCACCAGAATGATGCCGAGGATGTTCAGGGCGAATAATCCACTGTAGAGCCGCGGCGACACGTCAAAGTACACAACGTACACAAAAGGCGAAGCGGTGATAAAAGCAAATACGCCGCCGAACGCCATCGACATGCACAAGATCAGTGCCACCGCCCTGGGCTCTCGGACAATGGCCAGATAGGCCGCGAAAGACGCCCTCACCGACGTACCCCGCTGATGCACCGGCAGGCTTTCCTTCAAGCCCAGCGCCACCATCAACAGGCACAGGCTGGAGAGGATAAACAACGTGGCGAAGATCGTACGCCAGCCCTGGATCAGCACCAGCCAGGTGCCGACCATCGGCGCGAGCAACGTCGCCATCATGGTCAGCACATGCATCCACGACAGTACCTTGGCTGCCTGCGCCAAGCCCACCAGATCCCTGGCGACGGTCCGGGCCAGCACCACGGCACCCGCTCCGCCTAACGCCTGAACAAAGCGCCAGGCGATCAGTTGCTCGACGCTGCCGGCAAACAGACAACCCAGGGTCGCCACTACGTACAGGGTGACAGCGCCCAGCAACAGCGGACGCCGACCATAACGGTCGGACAGCGGGCCATAGACCAACATGCCCAGGCACAGCCCGCAGAGAAAGGCGCTGATGGTGAGTTGTACCTGCGCGGCGCTGGTCGACAGGTCTTCGGCGATTTGCGGGAGACTGGGCAAGTAGGTGTCGATTGAGAACGGCACGAACGCCGTCAGCGATGACAGCAATACAATCAGCCGCGCCTGGGCATTCATCGGCCCGGCGTCGCGAGGCTCTCAAGAAACTCGGTGACCAGCCGGTTGAAGACCTCGCCCTGGTCGTCATGTACATAATGGCTGGCATCCGCCACTTCGGCGGTGCGCACCTGCGCATTGCACTCGCGCATCGCTTGCAGCGTCGGCGCCGGCAGAAAATCCGAGCGAGCGCCGCGGATAAACAGGGTCGGACAATCCAGGGCCCGCACCGCCGGCCACAAGTCAGTCGGTTCGATGCTCAGGCGCGCCTCGGCGATGCCTTGCTGATCGTGGCGCCAACGGATCGTGCCCTCGCTCTCTTTCATCGAATGCGCCAGGCGTGAGGCCAGGCCCTGCTCCGACAGGCCCGGGCGTGCCGCCTGCCAGAAAGCGCGGGCGGCTTGCCAGTCGTCGAACCGCATTGGGGTCTGGTTCATCTCGCGGCGGATGCGCGCCGCACCGTCGCCCTGGCTCGAAGACCCGGGCCCGATGTCTTCGATGATCAGGCCAATCAAGCGTCCCGGTGTTTGCCGTGCGTATTCGAGGGCATTGGCGCCGCCCAGTGAATGCCCCAGCAACACGAAGCGCTGTAAGCCGGCATGGTCGACGAAATCCTGCAGGTCCTCCACGTACGATTGCGTGTGATAGCTCGCGGCCGGGGCCCAGTCACTCAGCCCGCGACCGCGCTGGTCGAGGGCGTAGATGCAATACCCCCCCCCCAACGCCTCGACCAGCGACTCCCAGGTCTGCGCATAAGCACGCAAACCATGCAGCAGCACAAGGGGCACGCCGCTCGGGTCGCCCCAGCGTAGAAAATGCAAACGCAAGCCGGCGCGATTGGTGAAAAAGCGGCTGTCTGGGGACATGATTTTGCTCCGTGAATGCAGGGCCTGGGTCGACTTAGAAACGATCGAAGCGATAAGGGCTTGGATCGATGATGGGCGCGTGCCCGCTGACAATATCCGCCGCCAGGTGACCCGCCGCCGGTGAAGTACCAAAGCCGTGCCCGGAAAAACCGGTGGCCACGGTCAGACCGGGAATTTGCGCGACCGGGCCTATTACCGGGTTGGAATCCGGGGTCACATCGATAGTGCCTGCCCAGGCTTGGGCGATCCGGGCTTGCTCGAATACTGGCCAGGCCGCCTTGAGGTTATTCATAGCATCATTGTTAAGCCGCGGGTTGGCGGCGGGGTCTTGCATGCGTACACGCTCGAACGGGCTGATGCTGTCGGCCGACCAACGCCGGGACAGCGCCAGGTCGTTGAAAAAATACTTGCCCAGCGACACGTTCAATACGCTGCGCTGCGCACGAAATTGCGGCATGTATTGCTTGGCAAGCAACAGGTGATCGAGGGTCAGGAAGGCGTCCAGCTTGCCACGCTGGGTAATGATGAAGCCGCCGTCCTTGTGCTTGCGAAACGAAAAGTCCGGCGCGCCCACGGCAACTTCAGTGGGGCCTAGCATCGGATGGGTACGCAACACCGAACAGGTCAAGGCCAGCGTCGGCAAGGACACCCCGAGGTTGCCCAAAAAGCGCCGCGACCACATGCCGCCGGCGAGCAATACCTGGTCGCAGCGGATCTCGCCTTTCTCAGTGACCACGCCACTGACCCTGCCGGCAGACATCTGCAGCGTACGCACCGCACATTGCTCGATGATCACCACGCCCAGGGCCATCGCCGCCTTGGCAATCGCACTGCTGGCCAGCGTCGGCTCCGCACGCGCGTCGGACGGCGTGTAGATCCCACCGGCCCAATTGCCCTCGCCGCCCGGCACCAACTGCTCGATCTCGCGCTTGCTCAGCAATCGAGAATCAAGGGAGAGATGCTCGACCGATTTGAGCCAGCCTTCATGCATGGCCATCTGCGTGTCGTTGCGGGCAACAAACATGATGCCCTCTTGCCGGTAGCCCACATCCGCGCCCACCCGCTCGGGCATTCGCGCCCACAAGCGGTCTGCGGCCAGGGCCAGCGGTATATCGTGCGCGTGCCGGCTGGTCTTGCGCACCCAGCCCAGGTTGCGCGAGGACTGCTCGCCGGCAATACGGCCTTTTTCCAGCACCACCACCGGAATATTGCGTTCGGCCAGCGTCAGTGCAGCCGTCAAGCCGATGATGCCGCCGCCGATAATGACGACGCAGGTCGCAGTGGGAATCCCGGTGGACGTATCCACGGGCGCAATCGTCGGGGCCATGATCAAGACTCGATAAGCAATAGAGGTCAGCCGCGCACGCGCGCGGCCAAGTAACGGGTTACTGCGACAGGCGAATGACTTCGACTTGCGCCTTGGAAGCGTTGCGATAAGCCGTCACTTCCAGTTCCACCTTGTAGACCGTCGAGCCCAGCGGCGGGCACGTTACGGTGCTGGCCGGGTCGACGCCGCTAAACTTCTCGCCGATCAAGGCCATTACCGCCGGCACATCCTTGGGGTCCTGGATGAACACGCGCGAGCACACCACATCCGCCAGACTGGCATCGACTGCCTTCAAGGCCGATTCGATGTTGGCAAACACCTGATGCGTCTGCTCGAGAATGTCTTCGGGGATCAGCTTGGTTTGCGGGTTGCGGCCGGCGGTGTTGGACACATAGATCCAGTTGTCCACCACCACCAAGCGCGAATAGCTGGCCTGGTCTTCAAACGGGGAACCGGTCTTGAGCTTGATGATTTTTGTCATGTCGAAGGTCTCGTCAGTTGTAAAAAGGAATGGCTCAGCGCAGCTCCGGGGTTTCCCACAGATTCAATTTCACCCCGATGCCTCTTTCGATGGCATTGCGGTACACCACGGTGCCCCAGGCCACGTCTTCCACGGGCATGCCGCCGACCGACATGATGATGATTTCTTCATCGTTCCTGCGCCCGGGGGCATCGCCGGCAATGATCTTGCCGATGTCTTCAAGCTGTTCGGGCTGCATCGTGCCTTCGGCGATCATGTCCATGAAACGCACGCCGATCACCGGCACGCAGTGGTGCGCAGGCTTGGGCAATTCTTCGTACCAGGCTTCGTAGAGGCCGGTGTTATCCAGCACCTTGCGCACGTCGGCGCGCTCCATCCCCTCATCCAGCGAGCAGGACGCCGGCATTGCCATGAACGCCCCCGGTTTGACCCACTCGCGTTTAACGATTGGGTAGATTGAGGGGTCGCCCGTCTTACCGGAGCTACAATAAGTAACAAGGTCGGAATCACGGACCACGTCTTCGAGGCTATCGACCACTTTAATCGTGGTCACCTGAGGGTAGGTTTCCTTCACCCAGGCAATAAAATCATTCAGGCTTTTCTCGCCACGGCCCTTGATCTTCAACGTATCTATTTGCGGGCAAACAGCGATGAAGGCGGCGAGCGTGGTCTTGCCCATCACACCCGGTCCGAGCAGGCCGACCACTTTCGAGTCCTTGCGGGCCAGGTGGCGCGCGCCCACGCCGGGGATTGCGCCGGTGCGATAGGCCGACAGCAGGTTGGCGGACATATGCGCCAACGGCGCGCCGGTATCGGGGTCGTTGAGGGTGAACATCAAAATCGAGCGGGGCAGGCCTTTGTCGCGGTTGGCGATATTGGAGCCGTACCATTTGACGCCCGCGGTGCAAAAGCTGCCGCCCAGGTAGGCCGGCATCGCCATCATGCGCCGGTCAGCGGTGGGCTTGGGCATGTTCGGGAACGGTGAGTCTTTCGGGAATATCACCATGGCGCCATGGGAATCATTGTTCGGCCCGGCCATGCGGTAGTCGCCGCTGCACAGCAGGCCGAACATCTCTTCCATGGTGTTCACACAGGCGAGCATGTCGGTCACGCCAGCGCGGATCATGTCCTGCTCGGACAGGTAGATGAAGTCTATTTTTGTAGTAATGGACATAATTGTTCTCGGGCTGAAGGTGATATCGCTTCGGTAGGCGCTGCTTCCACGCTATCGACCTTGAGTATCAGCGGACGAATTTGTACGGTATTGTAAATTTCGGACATCAACGTCTATTCCGCGCGCAGGTATTGGCGCGATAAGTGCGTAATATTCCCGCATGTTTCCGCTTGAAGGTCCGGTCATGATCAACTTGTCTGCGCCGACGCTGCGGCACCACACCGCGTACGAACAACCCTGGTTCGTGCTCAACTCATCGCGGTATTCGGTAGTGCCTTCCGATCACCCGGCGATTTCGCATTTCTATGCGTTCGATGTCGCCGACTCGGCCGACCTGCTGGCGGTCCCGGATGGCTGTGTGGACATCGTGTTCGACTGTGATGCCACGCGCCCCAGCGTGAGGATTTGTGGCACGCCGTTGGAGGCGCAGCGGGTCCAGTTGCTGCAGGGTCATCATTACTTCGGCGTGCGCTTTTCGCCGGGAGTGATTCCAGGTTTCATCAACGTCATGGCCGAGGACCTGACCGAACAGGAATGGGACCTGCTGGAGGTGTCTGCATTTGCCCAGCGCATTTTCGAGAGCATCGTCCAGGCCCCGCAGTTGCAGGAGCAAATGAAGCTGTTCAACGACTACCTGATCCCGCGCTTGATGGGCAGGACCTCAAAGCTGACGGCCATGGTCATTCAACAGGCGCTCGCCCACCGCGGCGACCTGCGCATCCAACAGCTTGAACACCTCAGTGGCTACACCAGCCGTAGCATTCATCGCCAGTTCAGCCAGGACACTGGCCTGTCGCCCAAGACCTTCTGCCGGATCATCCGCTGCCAGGCGGCGCTGGAAACCCTGAATACCCAGCACGATGTATCGTTTTCGGAACTCGCCCTGGACCTGGGCTTTTCCGATCAGTCGCACTTCCTGCGCGACTTCAAGAAACTGGTCAGTACAACGCCCTGCGAATACCAACGCACAATGCTGCGAAACGCCTATAACGAGCGCATCAGCTTCGCCTGAACACCGCCCGCCCTGCCCTCGCCGGGAAAATTAATTTTCGGCCTCCATCATTTCTCCATAAACCCTACGCTGAACGTGCATGCTGGCGAGGCATCATCCAATCCGTTGCTGAAAAACTGCGCACCGTTGCAGCATTGAGCCACGGCATAGCACATCGACCGAGCAGACCATGACTGAATCATCCGTTGCATCGAGCGCCAACCAGGCGCTGATCCTGATCGCCGAAGACGAGCCGGAGATTGCCGATATCCTCGCGGCCTATCTCAAGCGCGCCGGCTTTAAAATCGTGCATGCGCAGGACGGGCGACGCGCGCTTGAGCTGCATCAGGCGCTCAAGCCCGATCTGGTGCTGCTCGATGTGCTGATGCCCAAGCTCGACGGCTGGATGGTGCTGGCGGAAGTTCGTCATCGCGGCAACACGCCGGTGATCATGCTGACGGCCCAGGACCAGGACATGGACAAGCTCATGGGGCTGCGCATAGGCGCCGATGACTACATCGTCAAACCCTTCAACCCGGCGGAGGTCATCGCCAGGGTCCAGGCAGTACTGCGCCGATGCGCCGATCAGGGAGATGGCGGCGGCCACAGTGTGCTACGCGTCGACCCATTCGAGATCGACATCGACAACCATGAGGTGAGCGTGCGCATCGGCACGCGAAACCAGCCGTTGCAGCTGACGGTGACCGAATTCAGGTTGCTCGCGCAGTTGGCAAAGTCGCCGCGTCGAGTGTTCAGCCGCGCCGAACTGCTGGTGCTCTGCTCACCTGAGAGCGACAGGCTGGAGCGTACGGTCGACAGCCATATTAGCAAATTGCGCCGCAAGATCGAAGACCTCGGCCTGCGCGGCGTGCCGGCCAGCATCCGTGGGGTCGGCTACCGGTTCGGGAGCCAGGCATGAACGTCAGGAACAGCATGAGCCGTCAGATCATCTTGTCGATGACCGCGGTGGTGCTGTGCGTAATCGCACTCGCGGTCGTCGGCACCTATGTGTTCTATGCATTGCTTTGGACCCTGTCGCCACCGACGCAGCTGGAGCTGGAGGCGGATGAATGGCTGCCCAGCGGCGTGGAATGGGCCTGGATGAGCTTGATCACCTGCGTCAGCCTGGGCGTCGGCGTGGCGATGGCCGTTACATTGTCTCGGCGCATTCTCATGCCGCTGAACTCAGTGGCGGCCAGCCTGCGCAGCCTGGCCGAGGGCGACCTGGATGCACGTGCAGTGGCGCCAGACGTTTCTCCGGGCGAAGCTGCTCGGCTGGTGAATGACTTCAATAGCATGGCGAACCGATTGAAACGTATGGCCGAAGAACAAGCCTTCTGGAACGCCGCGATTGCTCATGAACTGCGCACCCCGCTGACCATCCTGCGCGGCCGTCTGCAAGGCCTGGCCGAGGGTGTATTCAAGCCGGATACTTCGCAGTTCTATAGCCTGCTCAGCCAGGTCGAAGGGCTGACGCGCATGGTCGAAGATCTGCGCGTGGTGGGCATGGGGGACAACGGCTACCTGAAGCTGGACATCAAGCATGTCGAGCTGGCCGACGCGCTGGAGGCCGAAGCGCGGTTGTTCGAGTCCAGCCTGAACAGCGCCGGTTTCGTCCTGCAGCTGGACCTGCGCAAGGGACCCGTGCACTGCGACCCCGCCCGCATCCGCCAGGCCTTGCTGGCACTGCTGGACAACATTCGCAGACATGCCACGCCGGGCAACGTCAGCGTTCAACTCGGCAGTGACGAGCGCGGCAACTTCCTGAGGGTCGCGGATGAGGGCCCAGGTGTCGACGAGCCGTTCGCCACCCTTATCTTCGATGCGTTTCAGCGGGGCGACAGCTCGCGTTCCCGCGCCCAGGGCGGCAGTGGCCTGGGCCTTGCTGTGGTGCGTTCGATCGCGCTGGCCCATGGCGGCGCCGTGGCCTGTCGAACAATGAAAAATGGCGGCACCCTATTCGAACTCATTTGGCCAACGGCGACCTTTTGAATATCGAACCCTGACCACCCTGAAGCGAGGTTTGCTTTATTAACACCCACCAAGGTGATGGCATGCGCCTCTATCTCCTTATTCAAGAGAGCAATTAAATATCGCCACTTTGCCTTACTGGACCTACAAGGACGTTGTATCGCTTTCATGAGTTGCGAAGAAATCCCCAGCAGAGGTGAATGGGTGGAAGTCGAAGCAGTGAATCTCGCCTGGCTCAATCAACTGTTGCCAGGCCTTGAACGCCGGGCAGCGATCAGCCACACCGTGTAATGCCTGGCACCCTTGTTTAACGTTCCAACGTGGATAACTGTTATGCCCACACTGCATTCAGCGCGGACGCCTATCGCCCTTAAACAACTGGAAGCGTCACTGACGCTCTACACGTTCAAACTCAAAAAGTTGCAGCGCTTCTGTATTCCCCTGCAGAAGTACGCACCTTCTTGTGTCTTGGCCCTGTGGCTGTTGGGCGTATGTGCATCGCTGATAACCCAATCCTATTATCACTGGCTGCTGACGGCGCCGGCCATTTGCATCTTGATCACTCTGGAAATCATCATCGAAGAAGTCCAGATCGATCTGTTGTTGCTGACCGACGAAGCGCGCCATCGGCTCGGCGTCACCCGCGACTTTTATCAACGCGCAACGTGCGACACAGGTGCTCCATGGCGTCCGTGACACCGCCGATTCTGCTCGAAGAGAGTAAAAAACTGGGGCAGCAATCCGCCAGCCAGACCCTCAAGGCCATCGCCAGGGCCTATCCCGGTAAATTGTTCGGCACTTTATCGTTGGTCGCACTGGAAAATGCGCTGCTGCTGGCCTACCCGCTGTTCGCCGGGTTTGCCGTGGACTCGATCATCCGCGGCGATGCCGCCAGTGCACTGTGGTATGCCGCCGTGGTATTCGGCTTCTGGGTGGTTGGCGCGGCGCGGCGGGCGCTGGATACGCGCACCTTTACGCGCATCTACGCCGACCTTGCGGTGCCTGTAATTCTCAACCAGCGCCTGCAACGCCACAGCACCTCCAAGGCGGCGGCGCGGGTGGTGCTGGCGCGCGACTTCGTCGATTTTTTTGAGAAGCACGTGCCGACAATCGCCACCGCGCTGGTGTCGATCGTCGGGGCGGCGGGCATGCTGTTGGTGATCGAGCCCTGGGTCGGCCTGGCCTGTCTGCTGGCATTGCTGCTATGCATCACGCTCATGCCGGGCTTCGCGAGGCGCAACCAACGCTTGCATGAGCGCCTGAACAATCGGCTGGAAAAGGAAATCGGTCTGGTGGAAACGGTCGGGGCGCATACCTTGCACCGCCACTATCAGGTGCTGTCGCGGCTACGCATCTGGCTATCGGACCGTGAAGCAGTGGCGTTCCTGTCCATTGGCATTCTGGCGGCGCTGCTGTTCGTGGTCGCGATCACGCAATTGGCCTTGGCGCCAGCGGTGAAAGCCGGGCATATCTATGCGGTGATGACCTACCTGTGGACCTTCGTCAGTTGCCTGGATGAAGCGCCTTCGATGATAGACCAACTGGCGCGGCTCAAGGATATCGGCAAGCGCGTGGACCCAGGCTTGGCGGACTCAGCGCGGTGACCTGCGCGTTTCCGACGGCGATTCGCCGAACAGCTCGCGGTAATGCGTGGCGAAATGGCTCAAGTGAAAAAAGCCCATGGCCACGGCGATTTCACCGACGTTTTTCTTGCTCGGGCAGGTTGCGATCAGGCGTCGCCTGACCGCGTTGAGACGCAAATTGCGCAAGTACTCTACGGGCCGCATGCCGGTCACTGCCTGAAAACTGTTCTGCAGGGTCCTGCGGCTGACGCGCAACTGCTCGCAAAGGTCCAGGATGCTCAGCGGGGTATCGCCACTGGCAATGATCAATTCCTGGCTGCGCCTGACCAGATACGCGCTGACCGCGAAATTGCCACGCCGGCCACGCACTTCATCGCCAGCGTGGGTGAACAGATCGAGAAATGCACTGAGCAACTCGTCTTCCAAGATTTTTTCCGACGCCGGGCTGATGGCGTCCGCGTGTTCCAGAAAGTGACGAAACAATAGGTGAATGCGCTGACGAATGCGCAGCAGTGACGTTTCATCCACGTTAAGCGCGGGCACGCTGGTCAAACGCTTGAGCTGATCATTGGATAACTCGAAGGCCGCCAGTTTGGCGAAACGCACGGCATCGACGTTGAACGCAAAAAAATGTGTGCCTTGCGGCGCATGCAGCACGAACTCTTCGGCATCACGCAGCAGCACCACGCTTTGAGCGCTTATCCGTTGCCCCTGGACCACCGGAGGGCTGCCCAGTGACATGGCTGCGCACAAGCGGCCCTGGGGCGAACGGCCATGCTGCACCACCCGCTTGTCCAGCACCTCCTGGAAGATCTGGAAGCGATCACCGGACAGTTGCCGCAGCTCACTGGTCAGGCAGCCGCAACCCAGCTGGTCATAGACCTGCTGCCAACCCTGGATCGAGCCGGCGTGCTGTTGAGAGTCATTGAAGGTTCGGACTTCAGCGAGCATATTCGTCATTCCTCGGCGGCCGGGTTCTTGCTTTTGGTCTGAAGGGGGCTCAGTCATCCGTGACATCGGTTGGCGTTACACAGGCGCAACGCCCGCCTGGAAAACCAAAGCCAGTTCCGTGCCAAGCATGTGCAGATGATAAGTGCCCGACTGAATATCCATCGGCGCCAGTAGCGAACCGGAAAGCACCACCTGCCCGGCCTCCACGCGATGACCATCGGCCAGCAAGCGCCGCACCAGCCAGCACAGGTTAAACAAGGGGCTGTCCTCACGGTCCTGGGTATCGCCGCTGCCCAGATACACGCCCTCATGCTCCACGTGATACGCAACGCACGCATGCCGAACAGGATCGAACGGCACAGGCTGCCCTACACAGTACAGTGCCGCGGCGGCGTTATCGGCCAGGAACGCGCCAAGCCCGAAACGCCAGCCCTGCCAGCGGCAGTCGGCGATTTCGAACGCTGGCGCCACCTCGGCGATGGCCGCCAGGATCTCCTCATCCCCGTAGTCACCCGCTACCAGCGTGCGCCCGAACACAAACGCCAGCTCGACCTCAAGCTTGGGCTGAATCAACCGTTCAAATGACACCGTGCTGCCCGGCTCGACCTCCATGACCGCCGTGAGGCCGCCATACACCGGTTCGTCGAGGCCAAAGCGCGCTTGCGCCGCCCGGCCTGCAAAGGCGACCTTCCAACCGCTCAGCCGTTCGCCACCTGCCTGGCGCCGTGCCAGCCCCTGAAGCAGCAGACCATAGCCTTCCAGCCGGTCCAGCGCCTCGGGCGGCAAGGGTGCAATGGGCTGGGCGGTGCGCCAGGCCTCGTACAGTTGGTCGAGCAGTGTGTTGGCGCCACTCATGAAAGTTGCTCCGCCAGCTTGCGGAGTACGCCATCAAGCCGCTCAGGGGTGGTAATCGCCGCGACAAATCGGTCCGGACGCACCACCACGATGCAGTCACGCACCTTGGAGAACCATTCGCCCAGGCGGTTATCCACGTCCTCCACACTCAGGGCGTCGCTGGCCGTCAACGGCTGGTTACGCCCCACGCCGCTGCGCGACCGGTTGACCTGGATGAAACAGGTACCCCAACGTGCCCAATAATCCACCATCGGTTCGCTGAGGTGTTCGCGCGGGTTCACGCGATAACCCAGCACGGCATAGCCGTTGCCGAGCACTTCGTCCAGGCGCCGGCGCTGACCTTGCGCATCTTCGATATTCGGCTGGATGAATAGTTGCCCGACCAGATCATCCTCACGCAATTCTGCCCGCTCGTGATAGACCAGCCCTTTGGTGATGGTCGCCTTGGGTTTGAACTTGAACTCCAGCAAGTGCGAACGCAGGTTGTCGACGCTGTTGACTGCCTGGAACAGCCAGTCGCGCACGCCCGCCATCAACGGGTTGGTCAAGCCAAGGACGGCGCCCATATTGTCGGCCAGGGCCACCAGTTCAGTGGCGTGGCCACGGCGTTCCTGGTCATAACTGGCCAGGATCGATGGCGCCGCACGCCCCTGGATGATCGCCGCGAGCTTCCAGGCCACGTTGGCCACATCGCGCAGGCCGGAATTAAGGCCTTGCCCGGCCCAGGGCGGAGAAATATGCGCCGCATCGCCCACCAGCGCCACGCGCCCTTCGACAAAGCGCGCCGCGACGCGCGAGTGGTGGGTATAGGCACGAATGCGAATGACATTGAGGTCGTTGACGGCGTCGCCGATATGCCCGTGGATCAGCTTGCGAATCGTTGCCTCTTCGCACATTTTCGCTTCGTCCTCGCCCTCCATCAGCATGAATTCCCAGCGCCGTTGCTGGTACGGCAAATATATGCACACGAAGGGCCGCTGCGGGTCGGCATGCAAGGCGGTATAGGGTGCGTCCAGCGTGTCGTTGGCCGTATCGACCACCACCCATTTGCGTGGATGGGTCAGTCCCAGCAGTTCGATACCGAGTTTTTTACGCACCGTGGAGCGACCGCCGTCGGCACCGATCACATAGTCGGCCTGGAGTTGGTAGACCTCGCCGTCGGCACCGCGCACCTGCAGGGTCACGCCCTGATCGTCCTGCGCAAGCTCGAGCAGTTCGTGGCCCTGGCGCAACTCGACGCTGGCGTGCTGCCCGAGATGCTCGCGCAAGGTGCCTTCGAGCAGTTGCTGCATGAAAATATTGCGCATCGGCCAGCCGTAGTGCGCCGCACTTGGCTTGACCTCGGCGAAACACACGCCGCGCGCGTTGTAGTAGCGCAGCGGCACATCGCAAATCATGTCGCGTACCGCCCGTTCGGCGATACCGATGCCCTGCAACACCCGCAATGCCTCATCGTCCATGCCCACGGCACGGGGATAAGGCAGGATGCCGTCGGCCAGTTCAAGGACGATGCAGTCGATACCGTACATTCCCATATAGTGCGCGGCCGTAATGCCGTTTGGGCCACCGCCCACGATGACAACCTGGGTCTTCTCCTGCTTCATCGCTATTCACCGCTTTCTTGTTGTGGTTTTGATCCAACACTGCTTGATGCTGCGCCTTTTATCAGTGCAGCCCGTCAATACCTTTTACATCCTCGGCCTTCAGGCCGCCCAACCGCGCATGCAAACGGCCGCGGGTGGCGAACGCCCAAATCACCACCACCTCATCAGCCGAAGGGCCGTCACCGAACGTCAGGGAGAAGCTGTCGTAATGCGAACGCACGTACAGCGCGTCTTTGTGGGCCAGCGGTACGTCGATGGTCGAACCCGGCCCGCCGCGCTTGCCGGTCGAGGGCACCCACGACTTGCCACCGCCCAGGGCGACGCGGATCGGATCGGCGGCCGGGTTGGTGAGGAACGCGTTGCCGTGCTCGTATTCACCCGCGCTGCCCACCAGGATGGCCTTGCCATAGCTGACAATTTCATGTGCGCCGGCCAACGCATTGATGCGCCGGCCGAACTCTTCGCCCAGCAACGGCGACGGGTCGATCAATTGCGAAAGGTCCTCACGGTAGCGCCCGGCATAAGGGTTAGCGATGACGGCAGCCACGGCGTATTTGAACAGCGGCTCGCCATCGGCCAGCTGGCCACTTTCGTTGGCCAGGGTTTCTTCGACGAAGCTGTACCATTTGCGGATGTGATAGCTGGCAAAATTCGCGGTTTTCATCAGGTGAACCTCGGTTCAAATCGGGTCAAGGGGATCAAGCGTGATGTTGCGACTCGGTGCACGGGCGGCCTTGAAGCGGGCCTTGCCGCACGCATCGTCATGCTCGGTCTCGAGAAAGAATTCCATGCGATTGCAATCGGGGTCGTTGAAATACAGGCCGTTGCCGATTTCATGATCGGTAATTTTCACCACCTCCACCCCCTTCTTCAGCAACATGCCGTAGAGCTGGCGCAAGGTGGTCATGTCACCTTCGATTTCCAATCCGTAGTGCTGCAGGCCCAGGCCGCCCTGGTGGGCGCCCGGTTCTGCACGAATCAAGGCGATGTCGTGATGCTTGGTGCCAAATGCCATCATGACCCAACTTTCTCCCCGGGCACTTTCGTGCATGCCCAGGATGTCGGCATACCAGCGCGCCGACACATCAGGATCACTCACAAATAGCGATAAGTGAGTCCGAAGGATTTTGACTTTCATCACCGATTACCTCAGTTCTTCTTGACGATGGATTGATGCCCGGCCTTGATCTGCGCCACGGCAGGCGTCCAGAGCACATCCGCGATCTCGCTGAATTCGCGCCAGTGCTTCTGCCAGCCGTTCCCGCCATTGTCGGAGGTGAACAAGTGCCCATACTTGGTGCCCGCCACGATCTGGTGCGGGTTGGCCGGGTTGAAGGCAATGGCCCACACGCAGGAGTTGGGCTGCTGCGGCAGCGGCAATACCTCCCAACTGAGGGCGGCATTACGGGAAACCAGGATTTTGCTGGTGGTGCCGGGAGTGCCGTCGGAAATGCTCAGGTACAACGTGTCCTCGGTGCCCAGCGGCGCGTTCATGGCGCGTATGTAGTACAAGCCGAACGCCTCCCGGCCAACGATGCCGGTCCAGGTCAAGCCTTCATCCAGGCTGCGGTAGACCGCGTTGACGCACACCACCACGATGATTTTTTCGCCATGGTTGGGCAGCACCAGGATGTTGTGGATGTCCGAATTGAAGTCCCACAGCAGGAGGTCATCAACCCGAGTCCAGCTGTCGCCACCGTCGCGGGAATGGAACAGCCCACCCTCCTCCAGGCCGAACCACACCTGATTGCGGTCAGTGGGGTCGTAGGCGAAGGCCAGCAAACGTGGGCGACTGACGCCGTCACAGAATTCAGGAATCTCCACCGGCGCGCGATCCCAGTTGAGGCCGCCGTCCAGGGTGCGCCACAGCACAGCGCGCGAAGGCGCACCGGTACCGACAAAGATTCGCTGGGCATCCTGCGGGTCCACAGCGACCTTCCACACCGTCTCGCCGTTGAACGGCGAATCGACGCGCTGCCAGTGCCCACCGGTGTCGTGGCTGACACACAAGCCCACGTCGGTGCCGGCATAGATTCGCTCGGGCGTGTCGGGATGCACGCTCAAGGACCGAGTGATTGCATCGAATTCAAGGTCTTGCCCCAGGCCCAGGCGATGCCATGTCTTGCCATCGTCGGCACTGCGAATCACCGCCTGCCCGACGGTGGCGACTAAAAGGGTTCCGTTACTCATCTCTGATACTCCTCAGATATAGATGCCACGGGTCAAACCACCGTCGATACCGATTGACTCACCGGTTACCGCGCCGGCCTTCGGCGACGCCAGGAAGCCGATCAGCCAGCCCATTTCAATCGGCGCCAGGGTGCGGCGGATCGGCGTCGCGTCGATGTACGCCTGTTCAACCTGTTCCGCGGTCTTGCCCTGCTTGACCGCTTCGCGGTCGTACAGCTCCTGGATATGCGGGGTATCCACCACGCCGGGGTGAATCAGGTTGACCGTGATGCCCGACGGGCCGAGCTGGTCGGACAGGGTTTTGGTCATGTGGGCAATCGCCAGGTTTCGCATGCCCGAGAGCACTTTGCTGCTGCGCCCGGTGAGCCCGCCGATGTTGATGATGCGACCGAAGCCGGCAGCCTTCATGTGCGGGGTCACGGCCTTGGCGCAACGGAAGTAGCCGATCACCTTGGTATTGAGGTCCGACAGCAATTCATCGTCGCCGGCGTGTTCAATGTCATTGCGCACCACACCAGACGGCGCGGCTGCACCGTTGACGAGGATGTCGATACGGCCGAAATGCTTGTACGCAGCATCGACCATCTCGGACACGGCCTTCATGTCGTTGGTGTCACAGAACAGCGGCAGCACTTCATTACCGGTCTGTGCCGTGATCTCTTCGGCAGCCAGTTGCAGGAACGCCATGCGCCGCGCGCAGATCACCACCTTGCAGCCTTCCTCGGACAGAAACCGTGCGACTTCCTTGCCGATGCCCATGCCGCCACCGGTGACGATTGCCACGCGGCCTTTCAATTCCAGATCCATTGCCATTTCCTCTTGTGATTGTTCGATTCAGGCGAGATCGACGAAGACGCTTTTGGTTTCGGTGTAGGCGTCGATCACGTTCTTGCCCATTTCCCGGCCCCAGCCGGATTGCTTGTAACCGCCGAACGGCGAGGCCGGATCGACCACGTTCCAACAGTTGATCCACACCGAGCCGGCCTTGAGCTGCGCGGCCACGCGGTGCGCCGAACGCAGGTCGCGGGTCCACAGGCCGGCGGCAAGGCCGTAGGGCGAGTCATTGGCACGCAGCACCAGGTCGTCGATTTCGCTCCAGCTCATCACGGTCAGCACCGGGCCGAAGATTTCTTCGCGGGCCACGCAGGCCCGCTCGGCACGGTCCAGGAACACGCTGGGTTCAATGAAGTGACCGCGCTCCAGGTGCTCTGGACGGCCGCCGCCGCAAATCAGTTCGGCGCCCTCTTCCTGGCCCCGCTGCAGGTAGCCCTTGACCGTGTTCAACTGCCGGCCGGACACCAGCGGGCCCATGCTGTTGGCCGGGTCCAGGCCATTGCCGAGCACATAGGCGGCGGCATGGCACTGCAGTTCTTCAAGCATCTGGTCAAGCACACTGTCGTGCACATACAGGCGCGAGCCGGCCGTACACACCTGGCCCTGGTTGTAGAAAATCCCGTCGGCGGCGCCCTTGGCGGCGCGCACGATGTCGGCGTCGGGCAGGATGATGTTCGGTGACTTGCCGCCCAGTTCCAGCGAGACCTTTTTCATGTTGCCGGTGGCGGCCTGGGCGATCAGCCGCCCGACCTGGGTCGAGCCGGTAAAGGCGATCTTGTCCACGTCCGGGTGCTGTGCCAGCGGTGCGCCGGTGTCGGCCCCCAGGCCCGTGATCAGGTTGACTACGCCGGCGGGGAAACCGGCAGCCTCGATCAGTTGCACCAGGCGAATCGCCACCAACGGCGTCTGCTCGGCGGGCTTGAGTACCGCCACGCAACCGGTGGCCAGCGCCGGGCCGAGCTTCCACACGCACATGGTCAACGGGAAGTTCCACGGCACGATCAGCGCGCAGACACCGACCGGTTCACGCAATGTGTAGTTGAGCATCGGCGCACCGCTGGCCGGCGAGACGGGCAACGTGCTGCCTTCGATCTTGCTGGGCCAGCCGGCGAAGTAGCGAATGATGTTGGCCGCGCTGGCCGCTTCACCGCGGGCATTGGCGATCGGCTTGCCGTTCTCCAGGGTGATCAGTTGCGCCAGCTCCTCGCGGTGCTGGTCCAACAGGTCGGCGAGCCGAAACAGCAACAAGCCGCGCTGCGCCGGCGACTGCAAGGCCCAGGCGCCGGTAAACGCTGCACGGGCGGCCGCAACGGCCGCATTCACATCGCGCTCATCGCCCTGGGCGACTTCGGTCAGGGTCTGTTCAGTGGCCGGGTTTTCCACGGCAAAGCGGCGACCGCTGGCGGCGTCCTGCCAGGTACCGCCGATGAACAGGCGACCGGGTTGGTCCAGGAACGCCTGGACGGCAGGTAATAATGGGAGCTGGTTCATGGTCGACTCCTTCAAAGCGCCATTTCGATCAGGCAAGGCCCGGCATCGGCGGCGGCATTGGCCAGCGCCCGTTGCAGTTCGGCATTGGTGTGTACGGTGCAGGACGGCACGCCATAGCCTTTGGCCAGGGCCTTCCAGTCGATGCGCGGACTGTCGAGCACGGTCAGCTTGAGCGACTGCGGGTCGAGCTCGGTCATGCCGAAACGGCGCAGTTCGTTCTGCAGGATTGCGTAGCGGTGGTTGGCGGCAATCAGGATCACCACCGGCAACTGCTCGCGGGCGATGCTCCACAGGGTCTGGATGGTGTACTGGGCGCTGCCGTCCGATTGCAGGCAGAACACCCGGTTGCCACGCTCAGCCAAGGCCGCGCCAAACCCCACCGGAATCCCCTGGCCGATCGCGCCACCGGTGTTGGTCAATACACGGTGCCGCGCGGCACGGGCAGAGGCGGTGAAAAACGGATAGCCGCAGGTGCCGCCCTCCACCGAGACAATGCAGTCGTGCGGCAGCGCGGCGGCCAACACTTGCCCCACCGACTGCGGGCTCAAAGCGGCCTCGCCCGGCGGCAGCTGGATGTCCTGCGGCGTCGGTACATAGGCCGGCGCATCCAGCGCATCGGCCAGCGCGGTCAGCGCCCCGGCCACATCGTCGCCCACTTCGGCCAGCGACAGCAGACGTTCACGCTCAGCCAGCCGCGACGGAATGCCTTCGTAGCCGAAATAACTGATGGGCTCCACGACACCGGCGCACACCACCTTGTCGTACTGCTCGAGAATCTCGATGGCCACTTCCGGGAAGTACGGCAGGCGATCCAGGTCGGGCAAGCCACCACCACGGTAGCTCAGGCGCGGGAAGGTTTCGGCAAACATACGCACGCCGGGCAGTTGCGCCAGGCGCCCCGCCGCTTCCAGGCCGGCCACCGACAAGCCCTGGTCACCGACGATGAACACCAGGCGCTGGCCGTCGCGCAGCGCCTGGGCCACGGCTTCGATGCGGTCACCGGCAAAGCGCCGCATCGGCGCACGCAGCGGGCTGAACTGGCCGTTGTGGGTCACGGTATTGGATTGCAGGTCCATGGGCAGGATCAAGCTGGCGATCTGGCCCTTGGCTTGCCAGGCGGCGCGCATGGCTTCCTGCAAGTCCTCGCCCACACCCGACGCGGTGCGCGAGGTCCGTACCCAACTGGAAACAGTGGCGGCCAGGGCCTGGATGTCGCTGGCCAAAGGCGGGTCGTAATTGACGTGCCAGGACGCGTGGTCGCCAATCACATTGACGATGGACGTGTTGGCGCGCCGTGCGTTGTGCAGGTTGGCGATGCCGTTGGCAAAGCCCGGACCCAGGTGCGTCAGGGTCATTGCCGGTTTGCCGGCGATGCGGCCGTAACCGTCCGCCGCACCGGTACATACCCCTTCGAACAACGCCAACACCGGCTTGAGGGCGGGCGCACTGGCCATCGCGGCCACCAGTGGAATCTCGGTGGTTCCCGGGTTGGCGAAGCAGTACTCGATACCGCTTGCCGCTGCCGCATTCACTATCAGTTGCGCACCATTCATTGTCAGCCCTCTCACTTGAGCGTTTTCTCTTATGAGATTTATCACACACAAAAACTAACCATACAAGTATTATTCACTACTAATCTCTTATTTTGAGATTTATGCGAAATTTAAACCGAGATAAGTTAATGTGATGACCTGTAGGAGCGAGCTTGCTCGCGAAGAACTCACAGGCACCGCGTTCCTTCAGGAGGCACGTGCTATCGTTGACGTTTTCGCGAGCAAGCTCGCTCCTACAGTGGATCCGGGGCGTTTTCGCCTATAGTGCTTACCCGCGTGCCATCCCTTCTCTAGGAACGAAATGAGCAGCCTGAGTAAATTGCTGAATGTCCTGGACCTGTTCGGTCCAGCCACGTTGAAGATCGACCCGGACACCATTGCCGAGCGCATGGGCCTGTCACGTGCCACCGCGTACCGCTACGTCAAGGAGTTATGCGAAGCCGGGCTGCTGACGCGCATGGACGCCGGCAACTATGGCCTGGGGCCCCGCGTGATCGAGCTGGACTGGATGATGCGCCAGTACGACCCCATCCTCCTCGCCGGGCGCGAACTGATGCATGAGTTGTCGGCGCAGACCGGCCTGGCGGTGTTCGCCAGCGTTTTCTATGACGGACGCATCATCAACACCTACATCGCCGAACCCACCGACACTTACCACTTCTCCTTCGGGCGCGGGCACCCGCTGCCGTTTTTTCGTGGCGCGCAATCCAAGGTATTGATCTCCTTTCAGAAAGGTCGTCGCCTGCAACGCCTGTTCGAAGAACACATGGCCGGCGATCCGGACAGTGCCTACGACTGGGCAAGCTTTTCCAAGGCCACAAAGAATATTCGCAAGGACGGCTATTGCATGACCCACGATGAACTGAACCTGGGCCTGACCGGCATCGCGGCGCCGATCATCCAGCCGGATATCGACGAGGTGGTAGGCAGCCTGTCCGCTGTCGGCAGCACCCAGAGCTTCAAGCTGCTGCGCCAGGAAACCGTGATCGAGATGGTGATGGACACCACGCGACGGATTGCCGAGAACATGCGCAATCAACCCGGCGCCGCCGCGTCCTGAAGTCAAGACGCGACAGCCAGGGTGGATCAGAACGGTACGGCGACGGTCACTTGGCTGTACAGGTTGGTGCCGTTGCCGACCGCCTGGTTGCCGCCCGTGGTGGAATCCTGTTTCGGTTTGTAGAGACCAATCAGCGGCGTGATGATCAGGTGCGGGTTGACCGCCCACTCGGCGTACACGTCAAGCTCCCGCGCATCGAGGTTCAGTGCATTGCTTTTGCGCACAGTCTCGAAGTCGAAGTACAACGCGCCCAGGGTCAGGTTTTCCAGCGGCGTGGCCTTGAGGCCCACATGCTGGACACGCGTGTTGCTGTTGAACGGGCCGGCGTAGTTGGACGCCACTTCACCCTGAAACCAGGTGCCGTAACCGGTGCTGAGCCCGGTAAACAGCGGGTCCCATTTTTGCGAGTATCGGGTGTAGCGATAGGTCAGCTTCGGCGCCCAGATGACGTCGGCAAAGGTGTAGCTGGCTTCGCCGTACCAGGCTTTTTCAGGCCCCGCGTCCTTATCCTGCCAGGCGTATTCGAAGGCGAAACTGGCATTTTTGACGCCCGCGTTGCCTTCGCCGTGCAGGCTGTAGGTGTTCATGCCGTCGCGCTGTTTCTGCAAGTCATTGGCCCATTGATCGGTGACGCCCATGCCGTGCACCCAGGTCAAACCCAGCGTACCGGCGGCGGCCGTGTAGTCGAGGGTGCCTGCCGCCAGTTCGGTTTCGGCCTGGGCGCGGTTATCCGACTTGAGCCACAGCACCGAACCGTGCAGGCCGTCCTGCCCGCCCAGCCGTAGGACGGCCGTACGATCAAAGGCATGCCGCGCCCCGAGGTAGAAGCCGCCTCCGCGGTTCAATGTACCGCTGGCCGGGCCCTTGCCCAGGTTGGGGCCGTCGTCGTTGATCAGGAATCCACGGCCAACTTTGACCACCTGGCGTCCACCGGAAATATCCACACCGTCCTCGCCCAATGCCGGGAACAGATCGCCGGAGCGCCACCCCAGGTAAGCGTCTTCGATTTTGGTGGTGCGCTCGGTGCCCAGGGTGTTGCCGGCCGGGTCGCCGTCGCCCCAAGTGGCGGAGCTGAGCAGGGCGAATGCACCATAGGCGGTGCCGTTGCCCGCCAGGGACTGGTCGCCGCTCAAGCCGTATTTGATAAGGCCTTCGCGCCAGGTTGAGCCACCCGAGGTACCGTCATAGTTCTTGCGGCTGTTGAACATACCGAATACGGCGATCATGTCTGCGTTGAGATGGCGGCTGTCATCGCTGTACAGCTCATAGGCCAGGGCCTGGCTGATGGCGCAGAGCGTCAAGCTACATGCCAACATGCCGCCGAGAAATAAAGTGGATGGGTAGCGCATGATCAAAGCTCCTTGAAGCGCGTCTTTAAAGACTGTCTCAGATAATGGCAACAGGGGCGCAGCGACGCTGCGCCCCTGTTGGCCGAGCACTACTCGCCCGCACGCTTATTGACGAACTGCAATTGCTGGCCGGTAAATTCCAACAGTCCTTCGAGGCCGAACTCGACACCGAAGCCAGACATCTTGCTGCCGCCGAATGGCGTATTCGGCTGGATCCGGGCGTGACAGTTGACCCAGGCCACGCCACTTTCCAGGCGGCTGGCCAACGCTTGCGCCTGTTGGACATCCGGCCCCCATACCGAGCCGCCCAGACCCATGTCACCGGCGTTGGCACGGCGCAGCACGTCCTCGACGTCGCTGTAAGCGATCAGTGGCAACACCGGACCGAACTGTTCCTCGTCCACCAGGCGCTGACCATCGGTCACATCCGCGATCAATGTCGGTGGGTAAAAGAACCCCGGACGATCCAGACGCGCGCCGCCACACAGGACCCGCGCACCCTGATCCCGTGCATCGGCGACCAGGGCTTCAACCAACTGCAGTTGCTCCAGATTCTGCACCGGCCCGAAGTTGACGCCGGGCTCCAGGCCATCACCCACCACCTGGCGCTGAGCGATCAGCGTGAGCGCGTCGGCGAAGGCCTCGTATTGGGATTCGTGAATGTACAAACGCTTGAGGGCTGCGCACGTCTGGCCCATGTTGAGGAAGGCTGCCTGGAAAATTTCCTCGGCAACCTCTTCCAACGATGTGCCGGGCAATACAATCGCAGCATCGTTGCCGCCCAGTTCAAGGGTCAGGCGCTTGAGATTGGTGGCAGCGCCGCGCATCACGCTCTGGCCGGTGGCGGTGGAACCGGTGAAGACAATCTTCTGGATGCCGGGGTGCGAAGTGATCGCACTGCCGAAACCCTGCTCGCCGGTCACGCAGTTGATCACACCGTTGGGCACATGCCGCGCAATGATTTCCACCAGACGCAAGGTACTCAGCGGCGTCAGGCTCGACGGCTTGCTGACCACGCAGTTGCCGGCCCGCAGCGCCGGCATGATGTGCCACACGGCAATCATGAACGGCCAGTTCCATGGCGTGATGGACGCCACCACACCCAGGGGTTTGCGGTGCAGCTCAATGCGCTGGGTCGGGGTTTCTTCCACCAGCCCCACTTCAATCTGCTGCCCGGCGGCATAGCGTGTCCAGGCGGCGGCGCCCATGACTTCGGAAAACGCCAGTTCCAACGGTTTCCCTTGTTCCTGCACGATCAACCGGGCCAACTCATCGGCGCCCTGCTCGATACTCTCGGCAATCGCCAACAGCCGCTCGCAGCGCTGAGCATGGGAAACGTGACGCCATGCCTTGAAGGCCACTTGAGCGGCGGCCACCGCGTCGTCCAATTGAGCCAGCGAGCCGGCCGAGCATTGGGCGAATGCGGCACCGGTGGCCGGATTGATTACATCAAACTGCCCGTTTGCACCGGCAACCTGAATCCCATTGATAAGCATCTTGTAGTGGTGCATGTGTCATCTTCCTTTAACGCTGGCGAGGCTTGCCGGACAACGGCAAGCGAACAGTGTGCAGTGGGGCGGTATCGCACGATGCCTTAGAGTTTGTGGCTGCCCAGCGCCAGGAAGCGCTGCGGCGAGACCTTGCGCAGTCGCGCGGCGAGAAAAATGCCGCCCAGCAGCGCCGCTGGAATGACCGTGCACAGGGCGTAGGATAAAAGCTGGCTGGCGCCGGTGAGCACATCGAAATGCACCACCGCCAGTATCAGCACCATCAGCAAGGCCAGGCTGGAGAAAATCGGCAGGATACGCCCGCGCCAGAGGCCGACATTGAGTTCCGGGTGCCGGTGGAAATACACACACACCGAGATCGAAGTCATCGCCATGAGCAAAATCACGCACAAGGTGGCGAGGTTGGAGAACCAGGCGAACAGTTGCAGGATCGGATCGGCATCCATCGCGGCGAAGATCAGTACCACCACGGCGGCGATCAGACTTTGCAGCGCCGAGCCCATATGCGGGCTTTGGTGCACACGGTGGGTGGTGCCCAACAAACTGTGCAGCAGACCGTCGCGCCCGATAGCGTAGAAATAGCGCGCCGCGGCGTTATGGAACGCCAGCAGCCCGGCGTAGATGCTGACCATGAACAGCACCCGGATAATCTGCGTCAGGTACGGGCCGACAAAGTGGTCCGACATGCCGTAGATAAAGGTGGTTGGGTCCTGCAGGGCTTGCAGCATCGGCACGATTTTATCCGTACCTACGCCCACCACCATCGACCAGACCGACAGCGTAGAAGCCGCCGATCAGCAGCACCGAGCTGTAGGTGGCAATCGGAATGGTGCGGTGCGGATTTTTCGCTTCTTCGCCGTAAATCGTCGTGGCCTCGAAGCCGATAAAGGCCGCGAAGCAGAACAGCAGGCCGATCGACGGGGTACCGCTGAACACATGCTGGCTGGTGAACGAGTCGAGGTTGACACCGCTGTCGCCGCCTGTCTTGAGAATCGCGATATCCAGGGTCAGGATCGCCAGGTATTCGGCAATCACGACCACCGACAACAAACGGGCGGACAGATCGATCTTGCGATAGCCCAGGATCGCGATGCTGACCATCGCCATCAGCGAGTAGGACCACCAGGGCAACACCACGCCGTATACGCTTTCCATGGTGCCGCTGACCACGCCGCCGAACATGCCATAGAGGCCGACCTGCAGGATGTTGTAGGCAAACATCGCCAGCACGCCCGCCGCCCCTCCGGCCAGGCCGCCCAAGCCGCGCGAGGTAAAGGCGTAAAAACCACCTGCGTTGGTGACATGCCTGGCCATGGTGGTGTAACCGACCGAAAACGCCATCAGCACCGCCAGGGCCAGCAATAACAACGCCGGGGTGCCGGCACCGTTGCCCAGCATGATGCCAATCGGGAAGCCTCCGGCGATGACACTGAGCGGGCTCGCTGCCGAAATCACGAAGAAGATGATAAAGCCGACACCCAAGGCGCCACGCTTGAGCTCCGTGGAGCTGTTGACCGGGATAGATAGACTCATGTTATTAACCTTATTGTATGAGGCAGTCGCTGTGGTGTGGGACCGAGCGAGGCGCTATCGGTACCAGATAGCGCTTTTGTTTTTGGGATTGCACGCTGTATTCGATGCTATGCCCGCCCACGAACACCCCGCTATCCCAAATCGGTAACATCGCCGGCGTCACCCCCGACCGGCAATGCCCCGACCGTCAGGACCGATTTGGGATAACGGCGCCCCTCTGCATTCAGGCATGCTAGGTCCAGCCCTCTTTTACGGACGCCAGCCATGCCCTTTACCGACTCCAACCGTCGCTGGCTGATACTTGCCATCATTTCCAGCGCGCTGCTGCTTATCGTCATTGACATGACGGTGCTGTATACCGCGCTGCCCACACTCACGCGGGAGCTCAGCGCCACGGCATCGCAAAAGCTCTGGATCATCAATATCTACGCGTTGATCGCCGCCGGACTGCTGTTGGGCATGGGCACCCTCGGCGACCGTCTCGGGCACAAACGGCTGTTTATCGGCGGCCTGAGCGTTTTCGGCCTGTTCTCGCTGATCGCTGCGTTCTCGCCATCGGCCGGCGTCTTGATCGTCGCCCGTGGTTTCCTGGCGGTCGGCGCAGCTATGATGATGCCCGCCACATTGGCCCTGGTAAGGTTGACGTTTACCGACCGACGCGAACAGGCGATGGCGTTCGGCATATGGGCATCAGTGGCCTCAGGGGGCGCCGCATTCGGACCGGTCGTAGGTGGATTGTTGCTGGAGCATTTCTGGTGGGGTTCGGTATTCCTGATCAATGTGCCAATTGTGCTGTTGGCCTTGCTGCTAGGAGCGATAACCATTCCCAATCATCCGGGAAATAGCCAGACACGCTGGGACTGGCTGGGTTCGCTGCAGGTCATGATCGGTTTGATCAGCATAGCTTATGCGGTCAAGGAGCTGGGTAAACGGCAATCCTCCTTCGAAGCCATGCTGATAGCACTAATCCTGGGCACGCTATTTCTGGCGCTTTTCATTCGACGTCAGCGGCGTGCCGATCAGCCGATGCTGGATCTGTCACTGTTCTCCACGTCTGGCTTCAGAAATGCGGTGATTTCGGCAGTGGTATCAGCCGCCGCCTTGATCGGCATGGAACTGGTATTCAGCCAACGCCTGCAACTGGTGCTGGGCCTGTCGCCGCTGGAGGCGGCGCTGTTCATCCTGCCGCTGCCGCTGGGTTCGTTCGTCGCCGGGCCGCTTGCCGGGCATTATCTGCCGCGCCTGGGAGAGCAGCGCATGCTGTTCTGGACGCTGCTGCTCTCGGCTGCCGCGATGCTCACCTACTTGCTGGCGCACAACGCCGCAGCGCCAGTGCAAATCGTCAGCCTCGCGCTGCTGGGCCTTACGATGGGCGCCGCACTGACCGCAGCGTCCAGCACGATCATGCTCAGCGTGCCCGCCGACAAGGCCGGCATGGCCGCCTCCCTTGAGGAAGTCTCCTTTGAATTGGGCGGCGCCGCAGGCGTGACACTGGCGGGCAGCCTGTTATCGACCATCTACGCCTACTCGGCGAGCCAGATGATTCCTCCATGGCTGGCCCTGAACCCCATGATCTTCGAGAGCCTCGACGATGCGCTGGTGGTTGCCGCGACGTCTTTGCCCGAACACGCCACGATGCTGACCGACTTAGCCCGTACGGCGTTCGACGCAGGTTTCGTCGCCGTGCTGGCGACATGTGCGGCATTGCTGTTGATGGCAGCGCTGCTGGTCAGGCCACGCAAACGGGTGTCATGAATCAGTGACATCAGCCGATGCAGTGACACATCCAATAAAAAGTCGGTGGTTCCACACCAACCGATGATCGATCAACACGCTGTTCACCTGTGAGATAGCCCAATGCTCGACGCCCTTTCCATCCGTTTGAAATTCGTCCTTTTGTCCTTTTTGTGCCTGCTCGGCGTGATCGGCCTGATCGTCGGCATGAATATCTACCAGGGTAACCAGAACAATCAGTTGATCAGCACCTCGAGCAGCAAGATGCTGACTGACAGCGGCGAAACCCTGCTGCTGGCCAGGGCCGCGGAGCAGGCGACGAACCTGCAAAGCGTCTTCGGCAACAGCCTGCAGATCATCAGCGCTTTTTCCGACCAGGCAGCCAACCTACGCACCATGGCCGCCCAGCGGGGGTTGGCGGCCGCTACATTGCGTGAAGAGCTGAACCTCGCACTCAAGACGACGTTCGAACGCAACCCGCAGGTTCTGGGGCTTTGGCTGGTGTACGAACCTGATGCGCTGGATGGAAAAGACCGTGAGTTCGCCAACGACGCCGCACGCGCCTCCAACGAAACCGGGCGGTTTGCCAGCGCCTGGAATCGCGGCGCAGGCGAAGCGATGAATATTCTGATCCCTGAAGGCGACTTGCAGAAAACCGAACTGAGCATCAGCGGCACGCCTTACAACAGTTGGTACACCTGCCCGCGAGACACGCGACGCACCTGCCTCATGGCCCCCTATGCCGACACCCAGGCCGGACAGGTTCAACTGATGACCACGCTGTCGATGCCCCTGATCGCCGATGGCAAGGTCATCGGCACCCTCGGGGTCGACCTCGCGCTCGGCGCTCTGCAAGCTGCCGCGAGCGATGCTCAACGTACGCTGCTCAATGGTTCAGGGCGCATGCTGATTGTTTCCGACAGTGGTGTACTCGCCGCCTACAGCGCGGACGCGAGCCAGATCGGCAAAGACATCAGCGTTCCTTTGGCAGAGGAAGGCAAGGCGGTGCTCACGGCATTGAAGCAACAAAAGCCGGTAGTGCTGGCACGTGATGAACTGATTCGCGCGGTCTACCCCGTTGCGCCCATGCCCGAAGCGGCAGCCTGGGGAGTAGCCATCGACTTGCCAAAAAACGTCCTGCTGGGGGACTCAATGAAGCTTCAGGCCTTGCTTGACCAGACGCAAACCCGCGACACACTGGAGTCACTGCTGGTCGCCGGCGGCGCAGGGCTGTTGGGCTTGCTGCTCATCTGGTTCACCGCCTCCGGTGTGACACGCCCCATCAATAGTGTCGCTCGGATGCTCAAGGCGATTGCCAGCGGCGACGGCGACCTGACCCAACGATTGGATTACGGCAAGAAAGATGAGCTGGGCGAACTGGTGAACGGGTTCAACCGGTTTCTCGACAAACTGCAACCCACCATCGCGCAACTCAAGCAGAGCATCACCGCTGCGCGCGGCACCGCCGACCAGTCTTCGGAAATCGCGCGCCAGACCAGCGAAGGGATGCAGGTGCAATTTCGCGAGATCGATCAATTGGCAACCGCTTCCAACGAAATGAGCGCCACAGCCCACGAAGTCGCCAACAGCGCCTCAAACGCAGCCTTGGCGGCCCGGGGCGCAGACCAGGCATCCAGGGAAGGCATCACCATCATCGAGCGAAGCACCCGTGACATCAACGCGCTGGCCAGTGAAGTCAGCAAGGCCGTGACGGAAGTCGAAGCGCTGGCGGTCAACAGCGAACAGATCGGCTCGGTGCTGGAAGTGATCCGCAGCATCGCCGAACAGACCAACCTGCTCGCCCTCAATGCAGCGATCGAGGCCGCGCGGGCCGGGGAAAGCGGCCGAGGGTTCGCGGTGGTTGCCGACGAAGTCCGCAACCTTGCCAAGCGAACCCAGGACTCTGTAGAGGAAATCCGCCTGGTGATCGAGCGTATCCAGACCAGCACGCGTGGCGTAGTGGCAACCATGCACTCAAGCCAGACCCAGGCCCAGAGCAATGCCAGCCAGATCCATCAGGCCGTGGAGGCGCTCGGTAAGATCAGCGACGCAGTCACGGTGATCAATGACATGAACCTGCAGATTGCAAGTGCGGCGGAAGAGCAGAGCGCAGTGGCCGAGGAGGTCAATCGCAACGTCTCGACCATCCGCGGCGTGACAGAGACACTGACTGAACAGGCCGCCGAGTCGGCGCAGATCAGCAGTCAGCTCAACGAACGGGCCAACCAGCAAATGAAGCTGATGGACCAGTTCCGCGCATAGACCGTGGCGGGCATCGACCGCACTGCGGGGTCAGGCATACGCTCGGCTGCGCCGCCGCACTGGTGCTCAGGCGCGCGCGCAAATGGGGATGGCGGCGCGGGGGGTATGGGACGGTAACTCTGCAAACAGCGCCTGGTACTCCTCGGCAAAATGGCTGAGGTGGTAGAAGCCCCATTGGGCGGCGGCATCACCGATCGAGAGGTGGGACGCGAGGGTACACATCAGGGTGCGGCGCACACCGTTGAGCCGGACCGAGCGCAAGTAGTTCAGCGGCGTGGTCTCGGCCACCGAACGGAAACTGTTTTGCACGGTGCGCCGACTCACCTGCAGGCGTTGGCACAACTCGTTAACGCTGGGCACGTTGATCATTTCGGCAGTCGTCAGTCGGTGGCATTTCTCGACAATGAAGCTGCGCGTGGAACTCGGGCTGCGTTGCTGCTTGTCGCAAGCCGGGTCGGTGAGCAATTGCAACAACTCACCGAGCAAGGCCCGTTCCAGCCCCTGCTCGCGCGCGCTGTCGAGTTCGTCATCGACCTCAGCCAGGGAAAGCATCGCGAGCAACCGAAGCCGAGCCTGGGTGAAGCGCTGGGCGGACACGCGGATCACTGGCTGGCGCAGCAACCGACTGATCTCACTGGCCGACGCCGTTTGCGCCAGCGCCTGTTCGAACCATTCGCGCTCGAAGGTGATGGACAGCAGCTCCATGCCCATCGGCATATGGAACATGAACTCCTCGCCCCCTTGCAGAAAGAACAGGCTGCTGTCATCCACTTCGCGCCCCTGCATGCGCGTCGAACCCGGCACGCTGATCGGCACGGCGAAGCACATCTTGCCGCGCGGCGCCACACCGCGCTGCACCACCCGCTGATTGATCTGCTCGCGGAAAACGTGGCAACGCGCAGTGGTCAGCTGCATCAGCGTACTCTCGGCCAGGCCCGCGCTTAACTGGCTGTAATCCTGGTTCCACTCCTGGACGGTGGCCGCATGGACATGGATATCGCGAAAATGGCTTATGTGGTGGTTTCTCATGATGTGTGAAAAGCCTCTGCCAATTTTTGTTTTTAGCTCGCATTCCTTTGCGATATTCGCACAAAGATCAAACCCCGCGAAATTTCTTCTCAAAATCTTCTTTGTCGACAACTGCGCACGGGCCGGTTCATCTATTTGCCGATTCGGGCTAACGGTCAAGGACACTCCATGAGAATGATCCACACACTGAAACCGCTACCCCAGAGAGTGCGTCATGATTGAGTCCACACTAGAATCCCTGCACTTCGCAGATGCCCCGCGCATTATTTCCAGCACCCTGCCCGGCCCCCTGACCCGCGAGGCCCTGGCGTTGTCGGCGAGTACCGAATCGATGGCGCGTGGCGGCGGCCGCATGCCTATCGCCATGGACCGCGCGTTCGGCGCGACCTTCAAGGATCCCGACGGCAACACCTACATCGACCTGTCCGCGGGCGTGGGCGTGAGCAGCGTCGGCCGCTGCCACCCACAGGTGGTGCAAGCCATCCGTGAACAGTCCGAAGTGCTGATGCACGCCCTGGAAATCAACAGCACCCGCCGCACCGAACTGGCCGCCAAGATGTCCGAGATCGCGCCCGACGGCCTGCGCGGCGACTGCATCACGTTCTTCACGCAAAGCGGCAGCGATGCGCTGGAAGCTGCGATCAAGTTCGCCAAACGCATTACCGGACGCCACCAGATCCTCGCTTTCCACGGCGGCTACCACGGCGTGTGGAACGCCTCTGGCGCCCTGACTACCGGCACAGCCTACCGCAAGGGCTACGGGCCGATGATGGGCGGCGTGATTCACGCCCCCTACCCATACGCCTACCGCTTTCCTTTCGATACCACGCAAAAAAGTGCCGAGCAAATTGCCGGCGATTATGTGGACTATCTGCTGAACAGTCCTTACACCGCCGCCGATGACGTGGCTGCCGTGATTGTGGAACCGGTGCAGGGCGAAGGCGGCTACGTGCCGCCCTCCCCCGAGTTCCTTCAACTGTTGCGCAAGGCCTGCGACCGCGCCGGCGCGCTGCTGATCGTTGACGAAGTACAGTCCGGTGCGGGCCGCACCGGCAAGATGTGGGCGGTCGAACACTCCGAGGTCAAACCCGACATGCTCACCTTCGGCAAGGGCATTGGCAGCGACCTGCCGATGGCCGGGCTGATCATGCGTTCGGACCTCGCCGCCCAGATTCCCGACGGCTCGATGCCCAATACCTTCGCCGCCAACTCGTTGTCTGCGGCCGTGGCGTTGACCAATATCAGTATCTTGCAGGACCCGGAACTCGGCCTGCTTGATCGCGCCCACACCCTGGGCCTGGAAGCGCAGGAACGCATCCGAGGGTTCAACAGCCCGTTTGTCGGCGAAGTCCGCGGCCGCGGTTTGATGATCGGTATCGAACTGGTGGAAGACGCCGCCACCAAGACACCGCTCGAGGGCGCCAAGATCGGGCAGCTCATGGCCTACCTGATGAACCATGGCGTATTGATGATCCCCTGCGGGCGCTACAGCAACGTGATGCGTGTGATGCCCTCACTGACGATCACGCGCTCGCTGTTCTTCAAAGCGCTGGACATCTTCGGCGATGCCCTGGCTTCCCTCAAGGCATGAGGCCTGTCGCCTCCGACCCATCACGCATGGACATCCACATGACTCAGCACCTGAACCACTTTATCCAGGGCGCGCCCTTCGAAGCCAGCGATGGCGCGCGCATTCCCCTTATCAACCCCGTGACCGAACAGGTGTACGGCAGTTGCGCAAGCGGCACCGCCGAGGATGTGGACCGGGCCGTGACAGCGGCGCGCGCCCAGCTGGAAGGTGGCGCCTGGAGCCGGCTTGACGGCGCCCAGCGCGGCCGGCTGTTATCGAAACTCGCTGACCTGGTGGAGCGCGACAGCGAATCACTGGCCGACATGGACGCCGACGCAATCGGCCGCGCACCGCTCGAACCGCGCCGGATGGACCTGCCCAACGCTATCGCCAACCTGCGCGCCGCCGCCGGCTGGGCCAACCAGCTTGAAGGACGCACCATTCCCACCGGCGGCTACTTCGGTCGCAAGACCCTCTCGTACACCTTGCGCGAGCCAGTGGGCGTCGTGGGCGCCATCGTGCCGTGGAACTCACCGCTGATGATCACTGTGTGGAAGCTCGCCGCATTGCTGTCGGCGGGCTGCACCGTGGTGATCAAACCTTCGGAAGAAACCCCGCAATCGGCCCTGCATCTGGCGGCGCTGGCACAGGAAGCTGGATTTCCAGACGGCGTGATCAACGTGGTCACCGGTTACGGTGCGCAGGTGGGCCGCGCCTTATGCGAACACCCGCATGTGGCCAAGATCAGTTTCACCGGCAGTCCCGAGGCCGGGCGTGAGATCCAGCGCACCGCGGGTGTGCTGTTCAAGCGCGTGGCACTGGAACTGGGCGGCAAGAGCCCGCAGATCGTGTTCGACGATGCGCCCTTCGATGAGGCGCTGTTCGGCTGCACCCTGGGCCTGTTCGCCAACCAGGGGCAGATCTGTGCCGCCGGCTCGCGCATCCTGGTCCAGCGCAGCCTCGCCGAGAGATTCGCTGGTGCACTGGCCGACGCCGCGCGCGCGGTCAAGGTCGGCGACCCTCGCCAGCCTGACGTGCAGATGGGGCCGGTGGCCAAGAAAGCGCAATTCGATCGCGTCAACCGTTACATCCAGCTGGGCATCGACCAAGGCGCCTCGCTGCTGGCCGGCGGCGTATCCACCCCTGACCAGGGCTGGTTCGTACGCCCGACGATTTTCGCCGACGCCCGCAATGACATGGCGATCGCCCAGGATGAGATCTTCGGCCCTGTCGGTACGGTGATCACATTTGATAGCGAAGAAGAGGCCGTGGCACTGGCCAACGACTCTGCCTACGGCCTGGCAGCCACGGTGTGGACCACCGACCTGGCGCGCGCGCACCGCGTGGCCGCAGCCGTAAAGGCCGGCGCCATCGGCGTCAACTGCTGGAGCCCGCTGGACGCCAACCTTCCGTGGGGGGGCGTCAAGGCCAGCGGCATAGGCCGCGAAGGCGGGCTTGGCGGCGCGCTGGCCTACACCGAGGAGAAAGTGATCACCGTGCTGCTACCCGCCTGAGAACAGTGACTGCACCGGTCATCCTCGCGGCCATGGCCGCCTAGGGTGGCATTCAATCGTGCGTTTTCGATGCCTTGATGATCAATGAAGAGACTGCGATGAACACCCAAAAACAAGCGACAATTGATCGGTATCCCGTGTCCCTGCGCATCCTGCATTGGGTGCGCGCCGTGGTCATCGCCGGCCTGCTCTGGGCCGGCTGGCACATGACCGGGCTTGATGATGAAGTGGTGAGTAAATACACACTCTATTATCCGTGGCACAAATCGTTCGGCGTGCTGGCGTTTCTGCTGGTGCTGGTGCAGATCGCCCTGCGCGTTCGCACCCCCGCGCTTCCGCAGCCACCGCAAACACTGGCGGCGCATGAGCGTTTTCTCTCACGTTTTGTACAACGCTCCATGTACGTGCTGATCGTGGCCGTCCCGTTGATGGGGTACTCGATGTCAAGCACCTACACCATGAGCGACGGTGTGTTCTTTTTCGGTGTGAACCTGCCGGAGTTGCTGACGAAGAATGACGATTGGTTTGTCGCGTTCCAATGGCTGCATAAAGTACTGGCTTATACCTTGTTGGTCTTGATCGTGCTGCATATCGCGGGGGCGCTCAAGCATCGGTTGTTCGACAGCGACCCTCGCAACGATGTATTGCGCCGCATGCTGTGAGCTAATAATTTCCTCGGCGCGTGCGCAGGATGCACCACCCCAGGTAGAGCATGTAGTAACTGTTGCTGCCTTCGGTTGCCGCTGGACTTCGGCCGAGGCGTAGTCCCTGCAGGAGGATACTCCCACTGCAAACTGTTTACGCTAACTTATATTTTTAAATCGATATAAAACTGCGACGAAAATACAAATAGGTAAATGGAATGACCTCATCGAGTAAGTTTGAGTGAATCCTTCGCTGCAAATCAGCTATTGGCAGCTTCGCCATCATATAGGGAGGTACTACGGGAGGCCCATCCATTCAGAAATGGAGGTCTACCCGTAGATGTCTACTAGCTGTTGCCGCTGACCGAAAACTGACCCAGTAGAGGCTGTTCTGCCGACTGAAAACTGACCCAGGTGTTCAACTGCTTCTGCTCACTTTTTGAGCAGGAGAACACAGTGTGATCAGCATGGAAATGTTGGGAAAAATCCGGCGGATGTACTTCCGCGACAAGCTCTCGCTGCACCAGATAGCCAAGCGTACCGGGCTGTCGAGAAACACCATCCGAAAATGGGTCAGAGCGCCCGAAGCCACTCAACCGGCGTACCAGCGGTGCACGACCTTCAACAAACTCAGCCCATTCCACGACACGCTGGAACAGGCGCTGAAAGCCGATTCGTTCCGGGCAAAGCACAACCGCAGAAGCGCCAAAGCACTTTTCGAGCAGATCAAGGCCGAGGGTTATGACGGCGGTTACAGCCAGCTCACGGCGTTCGTACGCTCGTGGCGAGGTGAGCAAGGCAAGTCTTTACGCGCTTTTGTGCCGCTGACGTTTGCGTTCGGTGAAGCCTTTCAATTTGACTGGAGCGAAGAAGGGCTGCTGATCGGAGGCCTGTTTCGACGCATCCAGGTCTCCCACATGAAGCTGTGCGCCAGTCGCGCATTCTGGTTGGTTGCGTACCCTAGCCAAGGTCACGAGATGCTATTCGATGCCCATACACGCTCGTTCGGAGCGTTAGGTGGCGTGCCGCGTCGCGGCATCTAGGACAACATGAAAACGGCTGTCGACAAGGTCAATAAAGGCAAGGGCCGCACGGTCAATGCACGGTTTGCCGTGATGTGCGCGCACTACCTTTTCGATCCGGATTTCTGCAACGTAGCCTCTGGCTGGGAAAAGGGCATTGTCGAGAAGAACGTTCAAGACAGTCGACGGCACATTTGGCTTGACGCTCAAAACTGCATGTTCCACACCTTCGAGGAACTGAATGCCTGGCTCGGCCAACGATGTCGTGCGCTCTGGAGCGAGCTGCAGCATCCGCAGTACAACGGACTGACGGTGGCGGAAGTTTTGGAGCTGGAACGGGTCGAAATGATGCCGATGCCGACGGCCTTTGATGGCTACGTCGAGCGCACCGTACGGGTCTCCAGCACTTGCCGGATTAGCGTGGCGCGAAATCGCTATTCGGTGCCTTGTGAGCGAGTCGGGCAGTGGGTCAGCAGCTGTCTTTACCCATCCCAGATCGTGGTCATCGCCGATGAAACGATGATCGCCAGCCACGAGCGCCTCTTTGATCGAGATCAGGCCAGTTTTGACTGGCAGCATTACATCCCACTCATCGAACGCAAGCCGGGTGCACTGCGCAATGGCGCACCGTCTGCCAATCTGCCCACTCCGTTGCGGCTTCTCAAACGGGGCCTGAGACGTCACAGCAACGGTGATCGGATCATGACGCAGGTGCTCTCTGCCGTGCCCATCGCCGGTCTCGACCCGGTGCTGGTAGCGGTAGAACTGGTGCTTGAGTCGGGAAGTCTGAGCGCCGATCACATCTTAAATGTTCTCGCCCGACTCACCGCTACTGCACCACCGCCTTCCGTAGAAACCAGCCTGCAACTCAAGGTGCTCCCGTTGCCAACATGGCCCGATATGACCAACTCCGTACAACAGATGAGGAGAGCCGCAATGCGTGACTTGATGGCAGAACTTAAAGAACTGCGTCTGCATGGCATGGCGCAGGCTTGGGAAGAACTGGCGGCCCAGGGAGAAGCTTCGACGGCATCGTCGAAGTGGCTGCTTGAGCATCTGCTCCAACAGGAGCAGGCAGATCGCGCCGTGCGCTCTGTGAACCATCAGATGAACATGGCAAAGCTTTCCATGCACCGTGAGTTAGCTGGCTTTGACTTCAGCGCTTCCAGCGCTGATGCCCGTCTGGTCAAGGAATACTCCAGTCTTGAGCTTACGGAGACTGCGCAAAATGTCGTGTTCATCGGTGGGCCTGGATCCGGAAAAACGCACCTGGCCATTGCCTTGGCCGTGTCCGGAATCACCACACATAACAAACGAGTACGGTTCTTCTCCACGGTCGATCTCGTCAACCTGCTGGAGCGTGAAAAGTACGATGGTAAGGCAGGCCGAATCGCCCAGGGACTGCTTCGGACAGATCTGGTGATACTCGATGAGCTGGGGTATTTGCCCTTCAGTCATAGTGGTGGCGCGTTGTTATTTCACCTGCTTTCAACACTGTACGAGCACACCAGCGTGGTCATCACCACCAACCTCAGCTTCTCGGAATGGTCGAGTGTGTTTGGCGACGCCAAGATGACCACAGCGTTGCTGGATCGGCTTACGCACCACTGCCACATCGTCGAAACGGGCAAAGAGTCCTACCGCCTGCAACACAGCCCACCTTGGCAGACCAGACAAAGATCAAATCGCGTGAACGAAAGCGCAAGGATGCAGAGAATATCGAGGACGATGCACCGTTTTGACCGGCACCATAAATACCCTGCTGCATGCCTACATGCGGTGGGCTTGATGAGCCTTCAACCGGAACACGACTGCTAAGCTTATCCACAATTGCTGGGGCAAAAATCAGCAATCCGCCCTGGGTCAATTTTCAATCGGCAGGGTGGGTCAGTTTTCAATCAGCGCCAACAGAATTAGCTCTTTTTCGGTAAAAAAGTAATTGACCATCCCAATGACAATCGCAGACGACGCAATAACGACGCCAACTCCCGACATCATTTTCTGTCGTAACGAGGACATTCCTAAACCCTAGCCGTATTTTTATTTAAATTTTTCTCTTTACGTAACTAGGTTAGCTAGTGACTAATACTCTTTGCTAAAGGCTCCGCTCGCGCCACCAAAGTACTTATTGATTCCACTTTCCGGATCAGCTTGGTTTAAGATTGAAATCGCAGTGTTCTTACCATATCCTCATCAATCACCACTCCCAAACCGGGACCACAAGGGGCTTTTAGCCCGCCATTCCGGGGTAAAAGCCGCTCCTTGACAATATCGGTTTGCAATCTCAACGGTCCAAACAACTCGCTACCAAGCTGCAATTCTGGAAGGCTAGAATAGAGATGTAAACTTGCCGCGGTTCCGAGCGAACTCTCCAAGGAAGTGCCGCCATATAACTTCAGCCCGGCTGCCGCAGCTACACACGCGATTCGCCGGGAGGCCAGCAGCCCTCCATCTCGATTTGGTTTGAGAGAAACAGCAGACGCCGCGCCGGTTCGGGCAACTTCGAATGTGGACCGTAAATCCACTAGCGATTCATCTGCAATGATGTCCATCGTAGACGACGATCGCAACCGTGCGGCCCCTTGATGATCCGTCATTGGCAGAGGTTGTTCGATACAATCAATCCCCGCCTCCTCCAGTACTGGAAAATATCGGAGTGCGGTAGTCAGGTCCCATCCCTGATTGATATCGAGGATGATCGTAGCCCTCCCACGGAAAGCCTCGGCGATTCCGACTATGCGAGCTAATTCCTCGTCCGCTTTGCCTTGACCAAACTTGAGCTTGAATCGGCGATGACCGCGAGACAGCATCGCGTGCTCCCCTTCCAAAATATCGCCCGCTTCACTACCTGTAGACAAAGTCCATGCAACTTCGACTCGGTCGCGGCAACAGCCACCTAGCAAATTTTTAACCGACATCTGCTGTTGATGTCCTAGCAAATCGAACGCCGCCATCTCTAAGGCAGAGCGCGCCGCGGCGTTTCCCCTCACCAAACGCGCTAGCCGATGACTGAACTCCTCAATGCCGGCGAATCTGACGTTCGTGATATGCGGCGCGAGATACCTATCGATAGCTACTTGCACAGCTTCGATACTTTCCGGTCCCCAATATGGCCCGCCCATGATGGTCGCCTCGCCATAGCCAACCACCCCCTGCACGTCGGTCAAACGAACGAGCACCAGATTGAGTCTATCCAATTCACCGAATGACATTCTAATTGGCTGAGAGAATGGAATGTCCAATCGCTGCGTACTTATGTTTTCAATCGAAAAACCGGAAGGCATTCTGTCTGCTCCGTCTCGTTGCGAAAAAGCCTGGCAACCAAAGCGCGAGGCTCCTGATAATGCTCAACCTCATGATCATGTGGGCATCACAAAGTTGTATTCGTAGATATAAAAAGGCGCTTTCAACTCTCGTGATTCAATCTGCTGGATGTCTGTTACATAAATTAACTCCTCAATCAACCCATCTCGCACGGCATTGGCTACGTCGGAGTCCAAATATTCTCCGCCTGCAAAATACAACTGTGATGTCATTTCGTCATAATCTGGATGACGCAGCTTCATATGCAAATGGGCAGGTCTGAAGTAATGCCGCCCCATCTGACTCAATAGATAACCGGTCGGTCCTGCCTTTGGAATCTCGTACGGTGGCGGTAGGATAGTTCTTACTTCGAAAATCCCCTGAGAATCGGCCCTAAATCGACCACGAAGATTGAAGTCCGGGATGTCGGGGTGGATGTTCGAATAAAGACCTTGGGCATCGGCATGCCAAAGATCAATCTCTACTTCCGGCACGGGGTGCCCTAAGGAATTAGTAACGCGACCGGTAAAAAATAGCACCGTGCCAGGCTCGTCAGACCGCTGCGGCATGACGCTGGGAGCCGGTAGAAATGGCGCACCGTGGACATAGAACGGTCCTTCGATGGCCTCCGGACTTCCAACTCTATCAATGTTGCTAATATCAGTAGCTTGCGCCTCAAGAAAAACGTCTAGCAGCAGAGACTCTTCACCCTGTTTGATCGACGATATGATCAAGTCGGTCGCTGCGCGGTACTCGCTATGCGTAACTCGATGGCGCCTCATGAAATCTAGCAGATCTTCTTCCAACGCAGTAACCAGCTCGACTAATCGGCCGTTGCTCATCGCCGCCTCCTATTGCACGTGTACGCGCAACTTTTTTTGTAGTTTTTGACGAGGCCCCCCGCGGCTTACGAACCTTGCCACGGGCAGCACCCAGCTGTACGCTATGCGTACCGCTTGTACGCATTAAGTACATCGTGCTTATAATCATCCCGCCTGTCAACAGCGCGCCAAACCCGTCTCTGAGAACAGTGATATGAACGAAGAAATGACTAGCGAGCGCAACGCCGACTATATCCAGTCGATAGAAAGGGGTCTGGCTGTGATTTGCTCGTTCTCCCACCAGTCGGCTACGAGCACCTTGACGGAAGTGGCTCGAAGAACTGGATTGAGCAAGCCCACCGTCCGTCGGATACTGCTCACTCTCAAAAAACTCGGTTATGCACGTGAAGGTGAATCTGGTTTCAGTTTGACGCCGAAAATGCTAGAGCTCGGATACGCTTACCTATCATCCCAGAGCCTTACCCAGATTGCTCAAAGTAGGCTCGAACAACTGACCGATCTATTGAACGAAAGTACGGCGTTAGTCGCCCTTGATGGCAATGACGTTATCTACCTCAGCCGCGTCCACAGACACCGCATCACCAGCATCACACTGGCTGTCGGCACACGGCTGCCAGCGTATGCGACGGCATCGGGTCATGTGCTATTAGCCGGTCAATCAGTAGCAGCTCTAGAGCGCTATCTCTCAACCGTCGCATTTAAGGCATTAACCGATAGGACACTTACCACTCGTCAAGCTCTAGAGCAGCGCATTGAGGTAGTGCGCCATCGTGGCTGGGATGCAGTAGATCAAGAGCTCGAGATGGGACGCAGATCTATCGCCGTTCCAATTCGAGATATGCATGGAGAGATCACCGCTGCGCTCTCTCTCTCCTGCGGCACCAACGCTCGTTCTTTTGAGGAGATGTGCGATCTTTGTCTTCCACATCTTCTTGGTGCCGCCGCGCAGATCAGCAACTCTATGGGCTATCGCCAAAAACAATAGAGCAAAAATCAAAAGAGGTTAAATGGAATGAGTTCTTATCATAAAACGCTGCCAACCTATGATCAATTGATGCTTCGCCAGGATGCACCTCCAGGCTCAAGCTGGGGCTTGTTTGGTGAAAATGATCAAATTGGAACACTAAACCTGATCGATGCTGATTCGCGATTGCGCGGTGTCGCCGCAGCTATACAAGGTAAAGCGTTTAGCCTCGACTTGCCTTCCACTGCCATTTACCCCTCATTGGCGCCCACGCGCAAGCCTATTGCCCACCACATTTTCCAGCGCAACGATTTCCACCATGATGAATGGCTGGATAATTTTTACACTCAATATGGCAGCCAGATTGATGGATTACGCCACATTGGCCATCCTCAATACGGATTCTACAACGGCTACGATCACTCTCAGTTCAAGCCAGGTACTGAGACGCTAAGTATCCATCATTTCGCAGCGCTACCTATCGCTACCCGTGGGGTCTTGATCGATGTCCAACGCTACATGGCAAAACAGGGGATGCCGTTGGACCAGAGTACCGGTCAGGCTATATCGATCGATACAATTGAAGCCGCACGACTGAGCCAGAATGTCGAAATTTTGCCTGGCGACGCGGTAGTTCTTCGCTTTGGCTGGTTGAATTACTATCTAAACCAAACAAACATCGCCACCCGGGATAAATTGGTGACAGAGCAATTCCATCCTGGACTAGAACAATCAAACAAGGCTCTTTCTTGGTTGTGGGATAATCGGATTAGCTTAATCGCAGCAGATAACTTCGCCTTAGAGTGCTGGCCGGCAAAATCAGATAGTCCTTTCTTCACACCCGGAGAAATGAGTCAAAAAGAATGCAGCGTCCATGCGGGAATTATGCATCGGGCGATCATTCCACTACTTGGAATGCCTATTGGTGAACTTTGGGCTATTGATAAGTTGGCAGAAGCTTGCGCCGAAGATAACCGCTACACGTTTCTGCTTACCGCTTCCCCATTGCCGATCGTCGGCGGCGTTGGGTCGCCCGCCAACGCCATCGCAATTCGATAGGGAGTGCAATGTGAACCAAGTCGCCACGCCCTTCGTTTATATGAGCGCCCCCTCACGCGTGATATTTGGTGCGGGCTCCACAAATGATCTCTGTCGCGAAATCGGTCAACTCTCAATCCAGAGAGTATTGTTTGTCGGTACGTCAAGTCAGCGAGATCGAAACCTATCCATTGCCCGGTCTCTAGAAGACCAATATTCAATCTGTTTTAACGAAGCAGAGATGCATACACCGGTACACATTACCGAAAAAGCAATGGCCATCGTCGAGTCGCAGAAAATCGATGGTATTATTGCAGTAGGCGGGGGCTCCAGCGTCGGTCTCAGCAAAGCCATTGCTTATCGTACCGGCCTGCCGCAGATCATTATCCCGACTACATATTCCGGTTCAGAAGTAACCGCAATCCTGACTGAGACGGAGGGAGGCCACAAGTTAACCAGGACCGACCCCTACATCAGGCCCAACGTTGTGATTTACGATGTTAATCAAACCTTAAGCTTGCCGGCGCATATATCGGTCACCAGTGGCATGAACGCCATCGCGCATGCTGTTGAAGCGCTTTACGCCCATGACACTAATCCTGTGATCGCTTCACTTGCTGAGCAAGGCATTCAATCCTTAATACACGCATTACCTATGATCGTCGAGAGTCCTTACGACGTAGAGGCTCGTGAAAAAGCTCTCTACGGCGCATGGCTATGCGGCATTTGTTTAGGCTCCACGTCAATGGCCATTCACCACAAACTGTGCCATACCTTAGGCGGTACATTTGAACTGCCGCATGCAGAAACGCATACAGCCCTGCTGCCACATGCCGTGAGCTTTAATCTCGCCAGCGCACCCAATGCGGCCCAGATATTGAGCCGCGTTTTCGATAACAATAATCCGGCACGCGCATTGTTCGATTTGGCCAAACACCTCGGCGCCCAAATGTCATTAAAAGGTCTAGGCATGCCTGAAGATGGAATCGATCGAGCCACCGAGCTCTCGTTTAAGAAAGTCTATCCCAATCCAAGACCACTGGATCATGCAGGGGTTAGAGAACTGATCCGCAATGCGTGGGAGGGCAAGCCTCCTGCATAATGGGACACTGCTGACGAGCACTAGCACCGTCCCTGTAAGCCTAAACGATAGCCGAGGCGGCGTGTCTAAACGCTTGGTTTGTTCTGTCACAAACGCCCTGGCTTTTCTTGAGGTACCTCATGCAAGCACAACAGTTAACTGTCGCTGAGTCGAAATATCCCCTTACGGACACTTATAACAAATACGGTTTACCATGCGAGTGCGCACCATTGCTGCGGCGATTTCGCGCTTGCGAATCGCTCTGAGGCGGGCGACGGCATCGAACTTATTGGTTGCTGGGTGTCAGAAATTGGCTCACTGAATACGATCGCAATTTTGCGCCGCTATTCCAGCCCTCACGTATTGGCAGCAGAGAGAACGCGAGTGTTGATTTCTAAGGATCCCTTTCAAATTGGGGAGTTTATTTTTCATCAGGACTTCGAGGATTACCGGATCTTCCCCTTTATCGAGCCTCTCGCTCCAGGAAGCTACGGCCCCTATTACAAATTTCGTGAATACGACCTTGTGAATTCCGGTTTGGAACGTACCCTGGAGGGATGGAAAAACGCAATAGCGCAACGCACCGGCGAACTCTACTCTCCTGTTTATGCAGCATTCTATGCTATCAGCGGACGTATACCGCGCTATCTGCATATCTGGCCTTACGCTAGTTTAGAGCAGCGCATGGAAGTGCGAACTCGATCCGTAGCAGATGGCGTCTGGCCTCCGAATAAATCTGCCCAGCAGTTGCAGACGATGAAATCCACAATCTATGTATCCGCCCCATTTTCAGCTCTAACGTAACGTTTGCCTCAGCTCGCGAGGATTAATATGCTACGAGAATTGATAGCATTCCGACAACAATGATCAGATTACTATTTGCGACCGTTTGGGCTCGTAAAATTACTTTTATCGGGTAAACGCGACCCCAATGGACGTTTGCCCATATTGCCGACCCCTCGACCTACTGCAGACGAAACCTCAAAATATGCAGAGCCGATGTAACTAGAAGCTTTGAAAGTGGCTAACGAGGTAGAACTCAAGTCCCGCAACCCTTAGCGTCAACAAATATGAATACTGTAACAATCATGTACTTAACAAAGCCTACATCTACACCAATCACCCCTAAGCCAAGAAATTGTTTACTATAATGCAAAATATAAACCCAGCAGAATGTTATCAGTTTCTCAGGCAGCTTAAATCTCTATATACAGCCAATCAACCACTACCTCTCCAGGTAAGCCAAGTTACAGTCAATTTTGTCGAAAATGAGATACATCTTATTTAATTCTGCAACAGATATACCTTTGAGCAACCCCTTCTCCCATTCCAAAGCAGCGGCCTCTATTCTACGGAACTTCTCCAAGCCTAACCGTGTAAGGGATATTTTAAGTCGTCGATTGTCTGCACCGCACCGCTCGCGTTGTATTAAGCTTTTCGTCGATAGCCGGTCTAATGCTCGCGTAATTGCAGCTTTATCTAACCCCGTAACCTGAGATATATGCTTGGCAGAAAGATTCGATACCTCCATCGCAACAACCATAACGCTAAATTCCGGGCTCGATATACCAAACTCCTCGTTTATACCGGATAAAAGACGTAAAACGCGCTCGCTAATGGCTTTAATACGGCAAGGTAAGAAACCCTCAAAACATAACCTCTGATCAGTCCGAGCTACGTTCATTTTTCGCTATCCAGTCTAATAACGCTTTCTCAGGAAGTAGTAGATGACATTGTGCATCCTAACCTGCAACGATGAAAATGCCAACCACCCCGGAAGCCTATCATTTTCTAACGTTAGGCACTCGGGGGGTCAGGCGTCGGTCTACGCGCGCTCGCTGTATTTAAGGCAAGCTATTGACCACATCTCGCGCACCTTTGCTCAATTCAGTTACTTCTGAAAACACATGGGCTTGCTGGCGGGGTTCTGGTCTATACCGGGGGTTATTTTTGCATGTTCGGTTAACGCTACTTGGTAAGAAGGCGTCAATCCCACACTAGCGCAGAGGTCGACAATTGCGAACAACCCCCCAGAGGCCAACGGGACGGATTCACGAATGGCTCAACCCGAAGGGGTTGCGAGCTGAGACTTCAACGTAAAGGCCCACAGCATAAAATAAGCTAGAGAAGAGAGCGGAGCGTGTAAATGTAAAATTTAATAAACGTCAGTTTTCGGCAGTATGGCACCTGTCCGCTCCATGCTTAGTTGCTGCTCTAGCGCCAGTTGGATTATGGGGAAGCCGCGGGCTGGCGGGCAACATATACAAACGGAAACTATGAACTAACCCGCCAGCAGAACCCAGACCACATTATTAAAACAGCAAGGACTCTTCTTGAAAACCCAACAGCAATGAAAGCCTATTTTGCAAGAGTAAAAAAAGCAACACTCAAAAAATATCCCAGCGCAACTTTCACCTACAGCCGAGAACCAACCAGGAGCATAAAATCCTCGACTAAGGTCAGACATAGATAGGCATTATATTTGTATTATCTTCAATCCAAATTATCTTGAATCATTCACTTTTAGGCACCCCAAAATCTCCCGCCATATTTACTACCTTAGAATAGATGATATAATAACAGGATAAAAACCGACTTCAGCATGGGCTGAAGCATCGCTAAAAAGCCTTTCAATAAAAATCCGGCAATGCCGCAAGGATATTTTGATGGATGCTATTACTCCAACTATAGATACTCGCTATCTCAATGAGCCGGGTGCATTCGAAAAGTATATTCCAATGGACGAATGGAAATTATCCGACAACCCATTCGTATTTAAAGTGGCAGCGAAAATCAACGCAGGGGCTCGGTTTCACGACCTTACGCTGCATAGTTTTGTTTCACTGTTCGGTACTGCTGCGGCTTTGGGTACCGGACTCACCTTTGAGTTAGATATTCACTTCACTTCTATTAACAATAAAGGAGCTAAGAAGTTAGATGTAAACGTAGCTTTTGTTGGCGAGAGAGCAATACCTTGGGGAGCCGACGATGCGGGCTTTCTTATGTATGCGCTTGAGTGGTTTGCTCGAAGGCAAACGTTTATGCGTTTGAGCATGACGGATGGTGGTTTGTTTTGGATTTATCAGCGTGACAGCATTAACTCATCAATTTATTGTAATACTATTTAAGCTCTTAATCCTAACCCGCCATGAAATTAAAGATACATCCTGTGGATATTTCCGACGGATTGAGTTTCAATCATCGTAGAGTCACTATATAACTAAGCATGGAGCAAATAAAAGATCTGATTCTAGAAAGCTATTAATTAACGCTGGAAGTATATAGCCTATGTTTGACAGATCGACTCTTAGCACAAGCAATCTTGTAGATTAGAATAACAATAAGATCGGTGATCGATTAGAAGGTCACCGATCTTATTTATCTATGGCTTCAACAAAATTGACTCTGAAGGGTAATCGGATGCCCATGTGGAGTGTAACGGAGCGATGAAAACGTTTTCAGTACGATTACGAGTGAATCGCCATTTTCCGTCTTCGCATAATTTATAAGCGTTGAATAATCGAGACGACCGTAGCACCGCTTCACCGTTGGAAAACAGCCATGGCTGAATATGAACCCACTGTCCTGTTGCGGTTATTCCATCAGCAGCTACATGAATCTGCTCCGACGTTACGTAGTGACAGTTAAGAACGATTTTACGATCTTTATTGTTCTGGTGAAAGCCTTCAAAGAACTGTCTGACTGCCTTCTTTCCTTCAGCACGGCCAAACTGGCCATTGTAGTATTCACCAACACCCTCCCAAACTGCCTCGTCAGAAAAAAGCTCCATGATTAAGTCGATCCGGTGCTCAGGATTCCTGACACCATACTCAGGCACAGGGGTGTCGCAGAGGGCCATATAGCGCATCTGCACTCGACGAACCTCATTTTCTGCCTCTAAAATAACTATGCGATTAGTGAGCTGAGCGAGTGTTCGCTGTAGATCTACCATAACAACTGTCTCCGGAGTTAGTAAACTCGTTGTATATGAAGGAGGGCGGTGATTCCCAACATTTACGGATAACCATAAGTCTCTGGGGCGCCAGACAATAGAGCGCCTGCATTTTCGAACGTTGAGTCATTCAAAGCGGCATGCTGGGTCACAACCAGGCAATCACGTAGAATACGTTGCATGGGATGGTTTTCTTGAATAGCCGCCATCCCCACCACTCGATAGCAATCCTGTACGGTCTCAGCACTTGCGTGCGCCGCATGGCTAGCAGAAAGCCGTAGTAAATTTATGGCCTCTACGGAAAGTTGTTCCTGATGCTGCAATTCTTCCCATGCTTTTTCGGCTGTCTCATAGAAAAAGGCTCTGGCTGATCGTAACCGGGCCTCCCCCTGAGCTAGCGCCGTCCTAAAGTAGGCCCGCTCCACAAGACGCGGCGCGCCAGGCATAATTTTCGCCCCACCAGACATGTTGATCGCAAGATTTAGGGCTGCGCGTGCAAGCCCTAGATTACAAGCTGCGTGGACTTGAGCTTGATAAGCTAGCAGAGGGTAGCGGTAGAGTGAGTCGTCATAAATACTTCGCGCGCCACGGGGACACGTCCAAAAATCGGTGAATAGCCGATCCTCTACTTGTATATCGTGGCTTCCTGTACCACGCATACCCATGGCGTCCCAAGTCTCAATTATTTGTACATCTTCGGCCGGTGCCACAGCCATAAGTACTTCTGACGCGCCGCCTCCTCCCATGTCAGAGCTACCTTTTCGGCCCTGGATACCCATACTGATCCAGTCGGCGCCCATACAACCCGACGCAAACTTCCAGCGCCCTGAAGCTATCCAACCATTTTCTACTCGCTTGGCTTGCTGAACAGGGTAAAGTCCTCCCGCAAAAACCTGATCTGGGCCATTGGCATATATAACAGCTTGAGCTTCTTCAGGTAGTGCCGCGTAGTAGGTGTTAGCAGATCCGAAGGCCGCAACCCAAGCCGTAGAACCATCAACCTCACCAAGTTTGTCAATCATTTTAAGGAAATGATGGGGGGGCAACGCATCGCCGCCAAATTTAACTGGGGTAGCAGATCGAAAAATTCTAGCAGCTTTCATCATAGACACAATTTCTTTAGGGACATGTCGTCTTGCATGAATTTCATCGCGACGCTTAAGCACCTCATCCATTAATTCGATGAAAGCAGGTTGTTCAGTGAGCTTTGAAAAATCAACCAATTCAGCAGGGGCTGATAATGGTCGAGACATACCTAGCAAAATATCGGACATTGCTCGAACCTCATTTTCTTGGCTAAAACGCTAGAGAAGAACCGAAATAACAAATGCATAGAATTACAACACGGTATGAATCTAGCGCATAATTTGAACATCTGGGGCATCTCTTGGATCATTCGAACGGCGCCATATTAAATCCGCAAAACGTATCAGTGCAGGGATGACTTGTAAATCCACTGGCTTAAGGACCTGGACAGTCCCTCAGAATCTTGACTCTAGCGCTTGAGAATCCGCACAAAAAGGGACGTCACGCTACAGCTACACAATTGCATCCTACTTAGAAGGACAATATGATAAGATTTTTATTTCTCAACAGTCCTTAAAGGTCGTGTGACTGATACAGAAATAAAGGCACTGCTCGACTGGACACAGAACTCAGAAACGCCAAGATGCCTGGCTAACTCGGCTAACTGCCCCAAGCTAATCAGCTTGAGCCTCTATGCGCTTGAAATCTCTACAAAAATATACCAGCCCACCCCGCCGCCGCTCCGCTAACGTAACGCTCACCACACGGCAAAACAGGACAGTGTGCGTGCCTTCTTTTTGCTGACCGGTAATTTTACAATCAAAGGATGCGTTCGCTCCTTTCAACCGAGGAGAACCCGTCTCGCCGGTTGCCCACTCCCCGAAAGAAAACCGATCCACACCGCCCACATGACGAGCAAAATGCCCTGAAAGTTCTTTATCTTCGTAGGCGAGCACATTCACACATAGCACACTATTTTCGATAAATTTGTTATGCGAGAATGACTTTTGATTCACGCAGACAAGTAGCGTTGGTGGGTCATCCGTGATCGAACATACCGCTGAAGCAGTAAGGCCATGTCTTCCCGCAGGACCGTCCGTAGTGATTAAGTTCACAGCGGCGCCTAACCGGCTCATGCCCTCTCTAAAATTGAGCTGCGTTTCACTGAGTTCCATATTAGCATCCTCAAATATCTAGAACTAATTTTGGGCTATTAGCGCGAGAACAGCATACGCAGATTAACGCCCCCTCTCGTCGCTCTTCATCGGTTAAAAATTGATCACGGTGGTCAATCTCACCCTCAATCACGTTTGTCATACATGTACCACATACTCCCTCCTCGCACATCACATCGACTTTGATTCCGACCTTTGCCAAAACTCGAGCTATCGTATCGTCAGGACCAATTGTTACGGTCACTCCGCTATTGGCACACTCAACGTCAAAGCTATTACCGGAATAAGTGACATCCGCTGAGAAATACTCTCGGTGGATATTTCCATTCGGATAACCTGCCTGTTTAACAGCAGTAATTATCCAGTCAATAAATCCTTGAGGTCCACATATATAACAATGGGTAGTGGTCGTCGGTGCCGGAAGATCTCGGAACAAATCAAGTTTTTGAGCCGCTTCCCTTCCTCCAAAATGAAAAAAAATATTCTCAGGTTCATACGCTCCCCTAAGATCGTCAACAAAAGCAGCATTCTCTTCTGAACGCGAAAAATAATGCAGCTTGAATTTTTTTCCTAACTCCTTGAGACGGGCCGCCATCGCAATCATTGGTGTAATTCCGATACCTCCACCAAAAAGCATGCTACATTCAGCACTCTCATCCAAAGGAAAATTATTATTAGGCCCTTCCACGTCAAACACTGCCCCTTCGACGGCCGTTGCGTGAACTAAAACCGAACCGCCTCTCGATTTGGGGTCTTTAAGCACAGCAATTTCATAAAAATCCAATTCACAAGGATCGGAACAAATTGAGTATTGTCGCCACGCTTCTATATCAGGCAAATAGATACTTAAATGGGCGCCAGCCTCGAAAGGTACCAGCCCAGCACTATCTTCAGATACAAATCTAATCCGAATTATTCCCCCTCCACTATCAAAACGACGTATAACTTTTAGCCGCTGCCGTTCACGCTTCTTCATTATTCCTACCTTTTTTTATAATTTTAAAGCAGTCGAGATTCTTAGCTTTTTTCGATCGACATACCTTTACTCAATCGCAGCAAAGAAAGAGAGAAAAACGCGCCGCTCCTGCCAACTACCGGTCTATATAAATAGCCAGCCAGTTATAACTAATCACTTATCCAGAATCCTACCTGAATACTTGCATGTCGCGCGTGCAAACCGTAAAGATACAATAAAAACATGATCATATTGTACAAAGCCGCGATCATAATTAAATACTAGTGTGTTTAAGCTGGCGAGCAATTGCACAAAGCTTTGCATCTTCATTCTTTTTTCCAACCAACTGCATTCCAACTGGCCAACCATTTTTGGAGAGGAAAGGAATTGTAATTGCAGGGTGACCACTGAGATTGAATGGTCTCAGAAACTGAGTAGTCCATAAAACGGATCGCTTATTTCTTACGGAGTTGACGGTAGGCGGGATATCGGGCATTGCTGGAAGTAACAACGCGTCAAAATTTAACAATAGCTCATCGACCTGCTTGCAGAACTGCTTGCGCACTACCTCAGCGCGACTCACACTTTGCTCCGTTATTTTACGAGCCTCACCCAATCTGAGTGCCACATCCTCCCCTAGGGGACTACGAGTATCAAGGAGGTGTCCGTACTCTAACGCTGTTTCATAACCAATTATGATCATTGCTGCATCGAAAGCTGCGTCCAAGCTCTTAAGTTCTACTACCGGCAGTGAGGCAAACGATCGCAACAGATGGAGTATTTCAGGGCCAAGTTTTGAGGAGATATTAATCCTACCAATACGTGGTTTGCGTTGGAGATTATCAGCAAAGAAACTAGGATCCATAGCCTTCATTGCCGTCTCGATCATGTCAATGTCGCGGGCAATGGGGCCCGCACAATCGAGGGAACTGTTGGAGCCTTTGATCCCGGCATGACTCAAACGACCAAAAGTAGGCTTAAAACCGAACACACCACAACAAGTCGCGGGCTGACGTATAGATCCTCCGGTATCAGTGCCTATAGCAAAGTCACACCACCCCGCAGCGACAGCTACAGCAGATCCAGAGGATGATCCCCCAGGTATTAACTCGGGCCACCTAGGATTGACAGGAGTGCCGTAAAAATTATTGACGCCGGTCATTCCGAAAGCCAATTCGTGCATATTGGCTTTGCCTATAATCCGGCAGCCCGCATTCAGGACATTTTCAATGACCCGCGCATTTGACTCAGCCGGTAACGCGTCTGAGTAGGCCTCAGAGCCAATACCTGTAACCGTACCCGCGATGTCAAAACAGTCCTTGACGACCACCGAAGGCCCTTCCCCGCCTAAGGCGAGAGGGTGGACCAATGCCACATCGTTTAGCTGCATATCCGCCTCCATTTACGGTAATTATCATGTTATTGTTAATGTATGTCAACCGGGCGCGTCATCTCTCTTCGTGCTGAACAGGAGGGTTTTAAGGTCTATTTCATCTAAACCAGTGTAGCCCACATGACTAATCTCGAAGGGATTTCGGAGCCTCTCCCGTCCTGCCGTATAAAATGAACGGAACAAACGTAAGTCCTACGCGCCCCCTCCAAGTCACTAATATCGGCGGTGCGTTAAACTGGGCGGTCGCAGCTGCAACGCGACATGGCTTCGTAAGCTTTTACCAAGAAGGCTGCGGCGGGCGATCAGTGCTTGGCACTGCCACGCATGAGGTTCTCGATTCGAGAAGGGGTTAGTCCTCGCTCACAGAACCGTACTTAACAGTCTTTCTGTCATACGGTTCTTGATTACCCCTTCGCTGTAGGTGCTGCATACAAATGCGTGAAGAATCTCGGATTTTCTGCTTGGACAAGACCCAGCCACTACACCGCTTGACGTAGGGAGAATCGGTAGTTGCTCTTCAGTCATTTGAGCAGGTGCGAACGCAAGGAGCTCGGCAATCGATAGCTGACATTTCGTACCTAATAACGGTAGTTTGGTCCATCCTCGAATCGCGTCCCACCTGTGAGAAAAACTCTCCAAGTCATCTGTCGTTGATCGAAGAATGTGCCGTTTTTCGATCGTGTCTATTATTCTGCCGGTTGCCTGAACTCATTCATGGCACTTTTTCAGTAAGGGCCGCAATGCCCTAGTTCACCGTAACGTTGCGCATACCCAGCCAGATTAGCCTGGTGGCCGCGTCATTGGTCGGGACGTGGCCTCTCGTTTTGATGATCTATCGCCGTTTAGCGTTGATGCTCTCGATTGAGTTGGTCGTATGATCACTTTCCGGACGTCAAGTGGGAGGACAACTTGATCCCAGACACTTCGCGAGGCAGCCGCGAGGGTCGGATGCTGTTAACCCCGGTGGGCCGGTTTTGAACAAGTACAAAACCATTGGGGCGGCATCGGCGTTGATCGATTGATAGATTAGCTTGAGAGCCTTGGCTAGTTTCCCCGGCGTTGTCCCATGGTCGAGGCTACGCGGAGGTGCGTGATGCAGGTTTCTGCAACCTCCTCTCAGGAAAGACCACGCTCAGAGCCTCTGGAACTTTTTGACGTCGTCAGTTACGACAATAGGCACGTCTTCGAAGCCGCGTGTCTTGAAATTACTGAGGACCTTTATCCAAAGCTTGACGCCTTCCGTTTTCTATCCAGAAGGCCAAGATGCCGCGGGTTCCGTCTGGTAATACGCCCATGACTAATTAGATCGCCGTACTGCTGACCAGTCCTCGCTCCCTGATTTTGACCCGCAGCGCGTCGGAGAAGATGACCGGGTTTACACCTGCTATAGCAGGAATTGTCGCCAGGCGCCGATCTGGACAGGTGGGCCAGATACATTTTTTCACTTTGGCATTGAATTGCATCATGACAGGCGTGCGCGTGAAAGAAACTGGGGCACAACGTCCAGAATCAAATGGTAGCTTTAAATCTGCCGTTCTCTTTGGAGCGGCTGTGACCAAGCTATTTGTGCTTCGCACGCAACAGCGCTCTGCATAAACGGATCAGTCAAGGTTTTTGTCAGGGGAATTTAGATTGAAGCATCCTAGTTTTTCGCAAAAACAACGTAGGTAATGAAAAGCTATGACGAATATCGTTCCGAAAAGCTAACAACCGGCTTGACTGGTATGGAGCATTAAGAAGTACGACGGGAAGAACAGAATTTGCTTGGTTACCGCCAGCGTGAGCAGATAGCTCGTACAATGTACAGGGGTTCGAAACGAAGAACTGGCAGCTGAACTGAACCGCCCCCATTTATCCACGCCCACCTACGACTAGCTCCCCGCAAGTGAGCGGCACCGCGCAAGCCACACCGAACGGACTCCCGAAATCATCCAAATTCGTCGTGAAGCGACGAAATAACCGCTGCTTTTGCTTAACCTACCAAACCAGCTCAGAGACCGAAATGACCAGCATCCGTAAACTTCGAGCACAACAGCCCTTCGTAAGCTTAGGTGCACGCTGGCAACATAAATCCTACGAAGACTCGACAAGCAGTATTCGTTTCTTTGGAAACCGCGCCTCAAACAATTCGACTGAGCTGGTTAGCTATCTTCTCAAGCGTTTTATTAATTAATCGCAGCTCCTCGGGGGAAGAAGTGAAGAAACTTTCATCTCGTATACGCATCACTTCGATCATCGCTTTAGCGCGTAATTCCTCTCCTCTTTTAGTAAGGCACACATCCGTCACTCGACGATCAGAAGGTCTGACCCGGGTCATAACCAACTGATCGGAAATCATCCTCTGAATTATTTTGGTCACTGTGTTAAGTCTAAGCGTAGTGAACTCGGCAATCTCAGAAACCGACATGTACTCTGTTTCATATAGCGTCATCATTACGCGCCACCTCGGATCATCTACACCAAGCGATTTCAATCGCTTCTCGATCGCACGTGAATAAAATGAGTTCACTCGATGAATCCAGAAATATGGCCAAGACTCGCGCAACTCAGTGGGGGTAAGCTGTGTTACATCTTGATTAATCTTAGGGGTCATAAAAAGCCTTTTCTTGACGAACTGTACCTGCTGAGCCGCAGGCCTGCGAGATTTTAGCAATAAGCAGATCTGTATGCGACATGGATCGTTCCCGAGCAGTCACCACAGCCGATCGAATGTGGAGTTGCGCTGCGTACCCGCTCAATGGCGAGGAGTGAATTTGGCGGTGAGCAATACTGGCGAGCTGGTCAAATGGCTGTAATCTATATCCCGCGTAGCTCCTCGTCTGGACACCGCCACTCTTGCATCCAGGCCAAGAGACAGGTCGTGGATTGAAGCCATGGCGCGCTCCGCCCATAGGAATCCACGTAACGGTCTCTGCCAGCAACGCAAGGTGGCGCGGGCAGAGCTCGGCACAAAAAATGTCGGGGAACGAACGGAAAAACAACAGAACTGAGCTTAACGTTAGCTGCTTATGACAATCGCTTCGGCGAAACGTAACCGATTAAATAGAGCATGCGATAGTTTACAAGCACCCACTCCAAACCGGCTCATCAGGCCGAAATGCGTCATGGCCATCTAAGTATTGGATTTGAGCAAAAGTGCCGTAACCTCAAGGTAATGACTTTGTTACAAAGACCAAACAGAAAAATCGCGACACCCAATGCTGAGAATTTCATCGAAACTGTCCAAACCAACGCCTAGTCCGTTCTGACTCTCTCGCATTGGAATTAAGAATTTATCTTACTAGTTGATACTCAAAACTGGAGATGCTTTTGTGTTAGGAAGCCAACACAAAATTATATTTGGCGCTCCATACAGCGTCACTCCTATCGCATTTTTTAAATGGTGTAATGAGACTCTTTTTAACCCCAAATACAGCGTCCGAATCAATGTAAAGGCTGTCCGCCGTAAAAATGTGTGTGATCAGTTTCCGGTAGCCCTTGGCCGCAACACGGAAATGGATGTGTGCCGGGCGATACGGGTGACGATCAAGCTTTTCGAGCAGCTGACCGACGGGCCCGTCATTAGGGATCGGATATGAAACGGGCTTTATTCCATAAAAGCTATACAGGCCGTCAGCGCCTGTAATAAAAACACCACGGTTATTCCATTTTGGCTGCAATTCTGGCTGTTGCACATCGTAATACCCAGCAGCGTTGTCGCACCATACGTCGATGACCGCGCCTTCGATTGGATTGCCTTCTATGTCAATGACGCGCCCCTCGAACAGGCACTTTTCGCCTTTAGCGTCAAGACTGATGTTCGCGCCCATTTCCAGGTGCGGCGCGCCCTCCACGTGAAACGGTCCGAACACAGTGCTTTCGGTCGCACCAAACGGATGTCGATTGTTCACCGCATCCACTAACATGGAGATCCCGAGTACGTCCGATAATAAGATAAACTCCTGACGCTCTTCACTACATAACTGTCCCGTGCGAGTGACAAAGTCGATACCTAGCTCCCATTCTTCCTGCGTTAGTTCGATTTCCTTTATGAACGCATGCAGATGCTGAATCAAACACGTCATCACCTGCTTTAGGCGAGGGTTAACGCTTCCACCCATGCGGAGGTTCACTACCTCAACGGATGTATCCTCACTAAAAAAAGGAAAACCAGTTCCATTATGCGTTAACTGGTTCATCTCTCCATCTTCAGTTTGCGTTGACATACTCGATCCCTCCTAATGGTATTTTTTGCAAATTGAGAGCCGCTTAGTTTGGGCGATGGCCCGCCCATGCACGTTGCAGCAAAGCACGAATGCCGTCCCGAGTGACTTCTTCAGGGTTCCAATATGGATTGCTGACCGCAATGTCGGATGCCCTGTCCAGATCTGACTCAGCCAAACCCAACTCGCACAGCGAGCGCGGCGCGCAAAGCGTCTCTGCGAGATCATATAAGCCGCCAGGGAGATCGTCCTCGAACAAGGCAGCGGCAGGCGCAAGTTCGCTTGCTGCGGCCCTAGCGTTATAAGCAATTGAATGCGGGAGGATGGCCGCATGGGTCTCAGCGTGCGGCAGGTTGAAACTGCCTCCGAGCACATGGCAAAGCTTGTGGTGCAGCGACATTCCGACAACCCCGAGCACCGTTCCGCACAACCATGCCCCATACAAAGCTAGTGAACGCGCTTCAATATCCCCCGGTTGTTTAACAATTAACCTAAGCGCTTCACTCATGGAACGGAGTCCTTCGACCGCTAGTAGGCTCGAAATAGGATTTCGATCTTGGGCATACAATCCTTCGACCGCATGTGCTATTGCGTTCAGCCCGCTGGCCACGCTTACCTTTACCGGCAGTTCTAATGTGAGTTCAGGGTCGTAGATAACGGTTTCCGGCAAGATTCGCGCATCACTGCGGGTTCGTTTTATACCGTTCTCAGTTTCACCGAGCACTGGGGTCACCTCTGAGCCGGCATAGGTGGTTGCAATCACTACTTGCGCGGCATCGTTACGCAACGCGATAGCTTTGCCCAACCCAATTGTAGACCCTCCTCCGTAAGCAACAATGCAATCGGCTTTAGTTTCAACAAATGCCTGCATCGCTTTTTCAGTTACATCTACTGGCGTGTGCATCACTGCCCCTGCAAAAACACCACCGCTTAACAAGCCAAGCTGCGCTGCCACTCTCTCGGCATTCACTTTCTGGTTCTGGGTGCACAATATTAATGCACGCTTACCACCAAGTTTTTCCACTTCAGCGGATATATTTTGTGACGCGCCGCGACCAAACACAATCCGCGCTGGGTTGATACGAAAATTGAAGCTCAACATGTGTGCTGTCTCATAAGGCTTAATCACATAATGCGAGACGCGCATAGCACGGCACCGCGGGGATTATCGCGTTGGTGAAGATTGTCGGCGGCAAAAATGGCAAACTTGTAACCAGTTAATAGCGTATATACGTGTGCCGACAAGGCGCACATAAGGCCGTTGAACGTCCATTGTAAAAAGCTGGGTCCACGCGGAGCCTGTCCATCTAAGATTCACAGCCCTTGTGAATTCTAAAAGTTAAAAAATGTATCCTACGGTAACCAATGCGTCGTCGGAATTGATAAGCAGCACCTTCTTGCGCTTAATTTTGAAGCTATCAAGAGTTCTGGCGAGCTGAAACTCGACGTCAGCGGTGTTGTAGCGTATGTTGCTTTTTCGATACTCAGTCATTAGTTGAGCTGCGCGAACGGTGATAATCCCGTTGGCATCAGAGATGATACGAATGCGTGAAACTTGACGCACGGTGCGGGGCACGGGCGATGTTGAAATGGATTCCCCCCCGGTCAACCGTTCCACACGCAGCGTTCGCATGTTCTTGTCATCGTATGCGTAATTCAGCACGTTGCTGTACTCCGTATTAGGAGAGCGATCAATAGGCACGACATAAAGCCCGTCTTCTTCCCACAGCTCAAGCCAAGCGTTGTATTCGAGTTGGTCGAGCATGTCGGCCTCAGTCCAGATGAAGGCCGTTACCTGTTGCAACAATTCGGTGTTCATTTGAGTTCTCTTTTCAAGTTCTGGACGACTTTCAAGCAGACATACTTTTGAGCCACTGCTGGTAAGCGGCTCGCATACCGGTCTCAGCACTTACATCGCTCTTCGGGCCATCTTCTCCAAGAATTTCGTTGGGCAGGCCGCGATTTACCAGAACCCACAAGTCTGTGCCGGCGGCGGCCCCTTTTTGCACACGCTCCCATGCTTCACCGTCATCTGGTGTGCCGAATCCCATCGGTCCCTGGAAATGCTCATGCACACGCATTCTGGCTTGATTGGCACCAGCGGGACCGCCATCCATAACGAGAGCGACGTGGTGGATCTCGGTTTCGTTCACCGCGATAGGCTGAAGCACACGGAAGAAAGCCATCGAGCAAGCTACATTGGGAAACAGATTGAGGTTGAAACCCGCACCGCCTACTGCGCGAACGATGCGACGAACACTGAGTTCATCGCGACCCTCTGCGCGTAACTCCACGGCGAGCTCTTCGAAACGCTCAGGGATGTCACGCTCAAGGTCCGCTTCCAAATCTACCAGTTCAGGAATCATCACATTGACGCTATGGCCATTTCCTAAGTCCTCAACGAAGCCTGGATTATTCCAGAAGTCCATTGTCTGCAACATTTCCTCGTCAACCGAGCTGAGAAAGGATTTATGAACGATAGGGAAATGGTACGCGTCTGTGGTGTTCTCCAGCTGAATTTTCCAATTGCCAGGGAAGCGGAAGCGGTGCGTTCCCGCCACTTTGATTGGATGGCCGCCACCTTGCTTCATAAACAAATTTATCCATTTCTTCACTGGGCCCAGCCAGTCGGACAACGGCATAATGTCCTGTTTGAATGTAGCGAATACCATCCCTGCATAAGTTGCGACTCGTAGGCCGACCAAAGGGAGGTCGGCTTTGTTCAGTGATTCACCGTAGCTTTCAGGCGAAGGGACTCCGCGCAGCGATCCGTCGAGTGCATAGCTCCAACCGTGATAGGGGCATACAAAACTGTTAGTCTTACCCGACTTTCCTTCACAAACTGTTGCGCCACGATGACGACAGCGGTTCAGCAGCACATTGATCTCGCCCTTACGGTCACGAACCACTATGACTGGCTCCTTTCCAACCCAATGATTCTTGAAACTGCCCGATTCAGGTATTTCGCTTTCATGCGCCACCCATACCCAGGTAGTTTTAAATATTTTCTCCATTTCAACCTCGAACAACGCCGGGTCGGTATATAGAGATGTGTGGATGCGGTCTGGTTTTACCAGATCAGTAACATTGCGACGAAGAACGATAGGCTGCGCTGTCGGTGTATCTGAGAGTTCTGGGCACATGGATAACTCCTTAATATTTACTATAAGCCAGAGGATCGCTAACTGTGCCTCGGGCGACATAATGCTGTTGCATTAATCACTCGGCCGAAGCCAGGCTTCGTAGATTATTCTATATTTTTTTCCAGACTATCACATAGTTACTTAGCAATATTTATCACTTGTATGTAAGTGTATTCTTTCAACCCATCAATGCTAAACTCCGTCCCGATACCTGAGCTCTTCACTCCACCGAATGGTGCCATGGGGCTCAGTAACGAGTGAGAATTGACCCAAGCGGTACCGCACTCAAGGAGAGCAGCTATTTTAGCCCCTGCCTCGACATCGTTGCTCCATACAGAGCCTCCCAAGCCTACGTCTAACGAGTTCGCGCGCGCCACGGCTTCTTCAACCGTTTCATATTTGAGAATAGGCAAGGCCGGACCGAACTGTTCTTCTTTGACTAATAACATGTCGTCGGATACGTCCGCGACAACAGTGGGCTTGTAGAAGTAACCGGGACCTTTAAGAGGCATGCCGCCGGTGACAATTCTAGCCCCACGTTTACGTGCATCCTCTACAAGCGAAGCAACTTTTTCAAGTTGCATTCTGTTACTCAATGGGCCGATATGATTACTCGCATCCAGACCGGTGCCGACGCGCTTAGTTGAAACATAAGCAGCAATCTTTTCGACGATTTCTTCATATTGGGATGAATGGACAAATAGGCGCTTGAGAGCAGAGCAATTCTGTCCGCAATTCAAGAAGCTGGCGAGGAACAAGCGATCAATGAACGGGTCTATGTTCGTGCCTGGGAGAATGATTCCTGCATCGTTGCCACCGAGTTCGAGGGTCAAGCGCTTCAATGTCCCAGCCGAATTAGACATTATGTGGCGACCGATGGCTGTCGAACCCGTAAAAACGATCTTATTAATGTCCGGATGCGTGGAAATGCGGTCGCCAATCTCCGCGCCGCCCGTGACGACGTTAATGACTCCCGGCGGCAATAGAGTATTCATCAATTCGACCAAGCGAAGCGTGGTCAGAGGTGTATAGGGAGAGGGTTTTATGACTACTGTACAACCGATATGAATGGCTGGCATGACATGCCATATGGCGATGGCTAGTGGCCAATTCCACGGAGTGATGGACGCGACCACGCCAAGCGGCTTTCGCACCGCGACGATCCTGCCCTGCGCGTCGTTCTGGATCACCTCATCATCCAGTCGCAAGCCAGCAGTGACACGTGTCCATGCAGCGGCGCCGCCCACTTCATAGTCCGCACCGAACTCTCCTTGAGTCTTACCTTGCTCAAGCGTCAGAAGCGTAGATAACTCTTGAGCATTGGCCTCGATAAGATCAGCAATTTCATTCAGTTTGGCCGACCGATATTCAGGTGTTTGCGCGGCCCAACCGGGAAATGCCCTGCGGGCTGCGGCGACCGCAGTGTCAAGCAGCTCAACGGTACCCTTCGGCGCTTCGGCAACTACCGATTCGTCGGCAGGGTTCAAGACTGGGAACGTGTCTGAGCTTGTAACGCTATGACCATCGACCGTCATCGTGTAAATGCGCATTTACTTCTCCGTTTCTACTCATTCTTGCCGCGAAGGTGTGCGGACGACCAAGCCATCAAGCGCCGCCGTTACTTTGATCTGGCATGAGAGGCGACTGTTGCTTTGCACTTCGAAGGCGTAGTCCAACATCTCGCGCTCTTGCTCGGGCGCCACACCTACTAGTGGGACCCATTCCTCGTCCACATACACGTGGCACGTACCGCAAGCACAACTGCCGCCGCACATAGCAACAATCCCTGGCACGCTATTTTTTCGGGCCGCATCCATTACAGATTGCCCGGGGCTACCTTCGACGCAACGCTTCGTGCCCTGGAAATCAATGAAGATGATCTTTGCCATATCAATGTCAATCCTTCTCAAACGCTCTGCTAATGGATATGCTCCATGATGACTTCCTTCATGGAAACCAAAGGGTTTACAAGCCTCTGCCGGTCAACCAGTCTGCCGCTTCCAATGAGCGCTCTCCCCGCCATAAACTCCGCAGGGGAGTTTATGGCCTCGATCGCACGCACCGCGTCGCCTTTTAAATGGAAAACGGAAAACTTACCTTTGTCAGGATCACCGCGCACGAGCTCTGAATCGGCATCGAAAGGGTAACCAGCGAATTGCAGCTTCGTATCGAACTGGTCGGACCACTGCCAGGGCACCTCGCAGGCGAACGCCGGTCTGCCTGCAATCGCGCATGCCGCTTGCTTGGCTTGTTCTAGCGCGTTGGGCACGCTCTCCATACGGAACATACAGTTGTACAGAGGCATTGGGCGCTTCGACACGTCACCTATCGCGAAAATTGTCGGCTCGGAAGTTCGGGCCTCGAGATTAACTAAGATTCCACGGTCGCACTCCAAGCCAGCCTGCTCTGCGATTTCCTGGTTGGGAACGGCACCAATACCAACGACCGCTACGCTGCAGGAAATCGTGCGTCCGTCCGCTAGCTTTACGCCTGATATACGGCCGTTGCTCCCTTCAAACGACACAACGCTGACGCCCAATTCGAACCGCACACCTTCTGCCTCATGTAGCGAGGTCATAAAGCTAGACAATGTTCCGCAAGCGACGCGGGACAAAACCCGCACCTCACGCTCCAATACGACGACCTGCATACCTAATGTCCGGCAGGTTGCTGCGACTTCCAAACCAACGTAACCCGCACCTAGCACCGCCACCGTTTCCCCGGGTCGGATGGCGGCTTTCAGCGCTTTAGCGTCAGCGATGCTGCGCAGTGACAACACACCGCCGAGATCCGCCCCCGGGACCCGTATGGGAACAGCCCTTGAACCGGTGGCGAGAACGAGGTAATCGTAGGGAAGTATGGATCCGTCAGAAAGCCAAACCTTTTTTTGTAGAGCATTGACGCGGTCAGCGCGGACGCTGGAAAGCAGTGCAATGTTGTGCTCTATGTAGAACGAAGGGGTTTTCAAGGTGAGTGCGTCGGCATCCGTCCCCCCCTTTAGCCATGCTTTGGACAGCGGGGGGCGTTGATAAGGTGCCTCCGGTTCTTCGCCCACCATCGTGATAGACCAGTCAGGGCAATACTCACGCAGCATAGCCGCTACCGTTCCGCCAGCGTGGCCCGCACCCACGATGACAATCCGTTTGTTAGTAAGCGAAGTTTGTTCAAGTTTCGCGCTCATTGTCGTAACCTTTTTAGGATTAAGCCTCAAGCCGCGTTCGTTGTAGCTTTAGCGGTCACAATCCAGTCGCCATCGGTTTTGTTGAGCAGGAAGAAGGTTTTCATATCGCCGCCCTCAAGCTGATCTTCTGCAAGCTCCACCGCAGCGATATCGCTGTGAATCTTGACGGATAAGACACGACCTTTAAAGTTTGGGCTGTGCTCGAACGTTGGCGGGAGCTTAGACATGTAATCAACTATCATTTCACCCACCTTGCCTGCCGTGATAGCAAGCCGACCTCCAAATTGCGCAGCCATGAGCGCCTGTGGATGGAAGACTTCTATCATGTCGCTAGGACGGGTCAGGGCGATGGCATCTATATATTTCTGAACGACCGCAGTAACTTCCGCTTCGTCCTGAGAGAGATGTGAGGACATACTTCACTCCTTATCTAGTGGGTTGAGTCAGAAACGCATTTCTGTCGGAACTGTCAATTCTGGGTGCAAATCAAACTTATGTTCTTCGACGGGCAGGTCATAGCAGCTGACGGCTACTGTACCGGCGCCTTGCGAAAAAATTGGCCAGTTGAAAACCTCGTGATTTAGACGCATGTATTCGCCCGGCGAGAGGTAAACTACGCACTGTTGACCGTTTTTTAGCTGCAAGCCCTTGGCAATTAAGCCTGCGAACAAGAAGTGAATGTTATTGACGAGCAGGTGGTGTGGCGTCAGATAGTTTTGAATCGTTTCTTTGGAGAGCTCAGCCACAGGAGCGTCTGCATCCCCACCAAGGAAACGCACACACATGGAGAAGCCTCCGTTATCATTGGCGACGAGATTCCCTACTCGGCGATGATCGAAGCCGCCGCCAACCAGCGCTGCCTCTGTATCTGCGTCCAGCGACTTCAAGACACGCTCCGCCTGGTCCTGCCTGATCGGCGACGACCAAGACCGTACTTCGCGCAAAAATGCTGAGTCGACATTGAACTGGCCGATCTCCATCGGGCCGATGATGCGATTGATCGAATCGATGTCTGCGTAAACATCACCGTTGAACATTCTCAAAATAGCCATTTTTCTAACTCCAGTTGTGACGACAATAGTTTGACACCAAGGCGCATCGCGAATGCGGCGCCCTGCGTTTGTTAGTTACGACCTACTCCTCTTTCTGAATCTGGTTCACCCACCATTCATAATAGTGGTGCAACCAGCCTTCAAACTTAGGATGCAAATAGCCCTGCTTGTTGAACGAAGAGCGAACTCCGGCCTGAAGTGAAGTGCAGGCCAATGTATCTTCGTCCTGCACGTCTTTCATAAATTGCACTTCATTAGCAATTAAAGTTTGGGCATTTGGGACTTCGTGCGCCCAGTCCGCAATGGAAATGCAGGATGCCGATTGGTTCCTATCGACGCTCTTGTGCTGAGTAGTAATGAAAGAAATCTGATGAGGCTGGATAAAACAGATCAAGCTTGGATAGACTCCAAGGTACATGGCGTCATACGAACGATCCGCAGCGCGCTGCTCATCCATCCATGGCGGAGTGCCAAAAGGGTGGTACACACCAGCCTCATGCATTTCCTGCGTGCCGGTCTGCCCATATAATGTAAAAAGCTCACCGGAAGCAATGACACGATGAGCTGCAGGAGGCATGGCTTCACTAATGCGCTCGTTGTGTACGCCAATGTGATGGTAAGCTTCGAAACCGGTCTCAAATGAAAACTTGTAGTTCCAATCAGACTCATACGGCATTTTGTCTGCGAACTTAAATTTCGAAAGGCCGTAATTTTTAATGTACTTGTCCGCCTCCGCGAGCTGAGGTGCGAGTGGCTTTGCATCTTTGTCAAAGTTAATGAATATGAGTCCATTCCATAACTCGAGACGCAATTGTGGCAAACCGCAGTCTTTCTTGTCCAAACCTTGTATGGACTCAAGCGACATTGCTCGAAGCGAACCATCTAGATTATAAGACCAGCGATGGTAAGGACATACGAGGACGCTAGCGTTACCCTTTTCTTCTTGAGCCACTTTAGCCCAACGGTGGCGGCAAGAGTTGACAAGGCAGTGCAACTCACCCTCCTTGTCCCGCGTGATAACCAGCGGCTCACCGAACATCTCAATGGTGAAGTAGTCGCCAGGCTTCTCCGCCCAATCCCAAGGACCGACAAATAACCAATTTTTCTTCAGGACATTTTCAACTTCCCACTTCCAGATATCTGGATCCGTGTAAAAGCGGGCAGGCAATATACCGCGAACACCGTTGGAGCCATCGCGAACGAGTTTAATTTCTTCATCAGTCAATACGGGTTTAGGAACGCCCGCACCGAAGATTAGCGACGATGACGAGACTTTGCTAGGGCAGGAACTCATGATTCACCTCCGAGGATATTGTTTTTGTTTGAAGGGGTTAATTGCGGAGCATCAAGGCTCCTACGTACGATGAATACGCATATCGCGGCTAAGACGCATGAGGCACAAGCGGTCCAGCCTACCGCATCGCCTGATACGACATCACTGAGGAGTCCTCCAAGTGCTGGCGCGACAGCACCAGCTAAAAATGCCGCCCCACCCACGAGGTTGGCAGCGCACCCTCCCGAATCAAGAGCAGAAGCACTTCCGATAACGAAGGGCATCACGAAAAATGCTGCGGCGCCGTAAAGAAACATCGCCGTTGCATACAGGAATAATGATTGGCCAGCAGACATCATAACGCCGGCAAGCGCCCCCACAAGCAACCCGATAGAGAGAGGCATAACTACGCCTAATCGTCGGTCAAAGATCCCCGCCAAAATTGATCCACCAATACTGAATAGGGTAGTTAAACCTAGAATAATGCCGATGGTTTTGGCGTCGAAGTCACGCACTTGGGCGAGAAACTCCGAATAAGTCCAAAGCATTGCCATCGCCAAGTTACATAATACGCTGCACACAAGCAAAAGTTTGATCGCGAACCAATTCGCACTTGATCCTCTCATGGACCTCTGCACGAATTGCGCCCCCCCAGGACGAACCAGATTTCCGCTAAAGAAGGAAATCAAGAGCGGCAGAACAAATAAAATAACTTGCGAATAGAAAAACACTTTTGCACCGTTTTCTTCGATCGCCATGGGCAATATACCCATACATACGCCAGTAAGGAGATTTGCCAAGAAAAAAGCAGATGCCATCATGCGCACGCCATGCCGATGAAGCGAGGCCCAGTAGACGGCGCCCGCATATAAGAAGCCGCAGGCAATACCTGAGATCGCACGGATCGCAACGAATGCCCCTAACGATAAGTCCAGACACGACACCAACTGAACGCTCAAGGCGATCGCCGCTGCCCCAGTGGATACCCTACTTAAGCTCAAGCGGCTCAAAGGCTTCGCCAACGCGAAAACCGTAACGGAAGTGAGCACCATCTCCAACGTGACGATGCCGCCTGCGGCAGACAAGCTCAATGAATATTGGGCCGCGATAACACCCAACATTAAGGGGGCGAAAAAAGCCATTGATGCGCCCATCGCGAATAACACCGCGACGTACGTGTAACTCAAGGCAGTCCGCGCGCCGAGGTCAGGCTTGACCAGTGCAGTAGTCACAGAATCCATATTATTATTCTCTCATTCACGTGATCATTGACGCAATCTACCTGAAAAACCTCTCCGCCTTCAAGCCCAATTTCGCCTGGATTTGTGGAAAATTCAAGGTCAAATTGCCCAACAAATCAGCAGAAATTCTATTTACAAATGAGTTTTTATGTGAGCATTCATGTGAATATCTTGCCTTGATTCGCTTGATGGGCTGCTTTGGAGCCTGCCCTACCATCGCAAGCTCCAACTCGATCTCTTGGAAATGCCTGAGGTTCCTCAGATCTCAAAGAGTACATATCGGGAAACCTCATTAAGGGCGAGGGCTTATCAAGTCACTCAAGCCGAGAAGCCAATTCAGGCAAAATGGAGTAACAGCGCGAGCGCGTCCTATCGCGAGACATGACGCTGCACGCTTGATCGAGATTCATGTACCGATTCGTAACTTAGTTGGGACCCGCTTTTAAATGCGAACAATAGATAGATGTACTACTCTTTCTCAGCACTCATCCAATCAAATCTAACTTGGTGAAAACTACGATTCCAAACAAAACCTTGTAATTGTTCTGCCCCCTCAAACAACAGCTATGTTAAGAGAAGCCCCCCCAATGCAACACAAAATATCAAACTAGAAGAAGAGCAGGCTCGAAGACATGATAAAACACATCTCTTATTAGCCTCGTAGCACCTCGCTCCAGAATAATTAAACAGACCTCACGGAGGCGAGGTCTAGTCCCACTGCGTGCTCTTACTCCATACTGACCAAGCGCTCACGAATTAAAAGCTAAATCCGAGAACGAGAGCCGTGTACAGATTATATTTATCATTTCCAATCTGGCTTCCGCCTTCGCTGTACGACGCGTCCGGATCGTAGATACCCACTAACGGAATTATGGTCGCGTAGTCGGTTACCCTCCATAACGCGTAGATATCCATTTCCTTCCCCCCCAAATCACCAAGTGATGTATCTACAGGCGCATGCTTGTAAAAAACCGCACCAACACTTAGCCTCTCACCTGGATTGGCAGTAATAGACAGTTGATTGACTCGGCTATTAGTATTAAAGGGCCCGGCAAAATTTCCCGAAACCTCACCGAGAAACCACGTCCCTGGCCCATGAACGTAGCCATAAAACAAATGGTCATACTTATCAGAGAAATAGCTGTAGCGGTAGCTAAGAGTGGGAGCCCAAGGAAAAGAAGCTAGTGTCCATCCCGCTTCTAAATACCAAGCACTCTCAGAGGCCCCATGCTCTTTATTCTGCAAAACGTAATGCCCCGCCAACGATAAGCTGTCAATCCCGGCATTGCCTTGCCCACGAACACTGTAAACCTTAGTTCCCTTTCTATCTGGGTACAAAAAAGAAAGTTTATCATCGATGTCCACTATATCAATGTAAGTTAATCCAACCGTCCCTTTAGGTGAGACATGCTCAAGTGTTGCAACCGCCATCTCAGGCTTGGCCTGAGCGGGGTTGTCAGACGCCAGCCACATGAGATCGCCGCGCCATCCTTCGCTCCCCCCTATGCGGATGATTCCCGTCCGATCAAACGACCTACGCACCCCCATATAATACCCGCCTCCGCGATTCAGTTGCCCATCTAGGATTTCATGTCCAAAGTTCAGCTGATCACCGGCTATAACGAAACCATCGCCCACTATTATTTTCTGGCTGCCAAAAGAGATATCCAATCCGTCGACCCCCAACCCCGGAAAAAAATCTCCCGAACGCCATCCAAGATAAAGCTCCTCCCAGTCCGACTTACGCTCCGTGCCATTCGTAAATCCAGCAGGATCCCCATCCCCAAAAGTTCCGCTAGTCAATCCAGACATTGCCCCATATAAGGATGAACCTTCTTCAGCAAGCTTTTGAATACCACTGAGGCCGTACTCGGTATAACCTTCCATCCATTCACGACTTCCCTCGGTAAGAGTGCCCGACTGCATGTAACTTTGCTGACTATGCATAGCACCCATCCAGATTTCAAGCTTAGCATCCACCCGGGTGTTCCCATCATCAAATAGATTTAAAGCAAAACTCGACGAGGTCATAAAGATCGCACATACACCTCCAAAAAATCGTGTGCGATTAATATTAGCGTATTTATTGTATGACATGACATTCCTCACTATTATTTTTATAATAAAGGTTTACTTGATGCGCAAGGATGCTCTGGCTAAGTTGCCAGTTATTGCATAAGAACAGACACTACGCTTTCGACCCAAATCCCGAGATAGGCCATCACCTCCACACTCATTGGTATAAGCATTAAGTCCTTGCAGACAATTGTGACCGCACCCGGCTACCACCAGCTGGTTGCTCCCGATCCCCCCGACTCCGAAGCTTGGTACTAGGCAACCAGGATTAATAAGATCATTTAAAACTATTTCTAACGTAGAATCATGTCAAGTAATTTCATAAAAAAATATCCGTAGAATTTTTTTCCTAGTATAAACAATACGTTATCTGCCTCATCTGCGCGCATTATTGGTGTGTCTGTACGTTACAATATGTATCACCTGATAATGTTACCATCCGACTTATAACACTCTTTTTGCTCGCAGCTGATAGCGCATCAGTCGGTCCATGCTCTCAGGGGCTGATCAACCCAGTGGCAACCGTGGACACCGTGAAGTACTGCGTAGAATAAGTACTCAATTTGCTTGAGCCGACTTGTTAGCTCCAAAAGCGTCTAAGCAAACACCTGCTGAAGGGTCTCCAAGCGGAACGGCATCAGCACGTACATCTGATCGCAGTAATATCATCGACGCGCCAGGCGATTCCAGCACGGTCAGGAAGAGCGCCTGCGGGTCGGTTCGTCATGCCGAAGCGGCGCCATTCGTCGTGCAGAATCGCGTAACTGTGGGTGGCCGCGAACAGGATAACCACCGGCAGTTGCAGGCGATGCTCTACAAAGTCTGGATGGTGTACTGGGCGCTGCGGTCCACTGCCCACAAAGTCCCAAACAGCGCACCAAGCGCAGCCCAGGCGGCTTGGGAGGCCGATCAGGCATCCAGGAACGGCATCACCATCATCGAGCGCAGCACCCGAAACATTAATGCCTTGGCCAATTAGGTCAGCAACGCCGTAAAGAGGTCGAAGCCTTAGCGGCCAATAGCGAGTAGATCGGTTCGGTGCTGGAGGTGATCCGAAGCATCGCCTAGCGAACCAATCTGTTGGCACTCAATGCCGCGATCGAAGCGGCGGGGGCCGGAGGAACGCGGTCGGGGTTTTGAGGGGGTTGCGTTTGACGTAAGCAATCTTGCCAAGAGAACCCATGGTTCGGCCGAGGAGATCCGTCAGGTGATCGAGGACACCCACACCCATATTCGTGGCGTGCTGGCGACCATGCGCTCAAGCGAGACACAGGCCCAGGGCAACGCCAGGCAGATCCATCAGGCGGTGGCGGCGCTCGGCCGGATCAGCGATGCAGTGACCGTATTCAGTGATATGAACCTGCAGATCGCCGGTGCGGCAGAGGAACAAAGCGCGGTAGCCGAGGAGATCAATCGCAACGTCTCGACCATTCGCGGTCGGAGCGAAAGGAAGACTAAACGGGCCGCCTAATCGGCCCAGATCAGCAACCAGCTCAATGCAAGGGCTAACAATCAGATGAAACTGATGGATCAATTCCGTGTGTAGAATGCCGCGGTTATCAGCTTCTCTGCGAGGCCAGACGCGCCAACAACTCGGCCGCCGAGCCGGCAATCAAGTTACACAGGTAGCTCTGCTGGAACGCGCGGAACCGATCGCTGCGCCCAACTAGGCCCATCCTGCCAAGGATCCGCTGTTTGTCATCTAAGATCGGCGTGACGCCCGTGCGTCCCAGGTGCAGCTTCCGATAATACAGTGGTTACACAAAATGCTTGCCTAGCTCCTACTCGGTCTGATCTTCCTGCATGCCATCGGCGCTCTCAAGCCCAGGTTCTCTGACCAAGACTCTGGAAAATGACATTCTCCGCCGCCTGTTTTGGCGCTGCGGGGAGGGAGACGTCAAAGCGCGCAATGACACATTGCATAATTACTCAATGATGGAAAGTAGCTATGTAACATTACGACCGGATTGAATCCTAAACGTGAAATGTACAGGGACCTACGGCGTCGGCCTTGCAACTATCAACATCTACCAGCCGCGGGAAGCGTTTGCAGGCTTTGCCAACGCTCCATTCTGCTTCTCGTCAGAATCTCCTAGCAAGGGTAACAGGAAATGCATAACTGAATGCTTGCTAATAATTAATGCCTATATAAATTTTACTGATTTCCTCTTGCACACAATCCTTTGTCGATGATATCCATGCGCCCCTAGTCCAAGGGCGCCAACCGAGCGGTTTCGGGATCGTTGAGCTCCGACTTGTAGAACGCTCTAATAAGGCTTTAAGAAAGATAAGGTTTAAATCAGCGAATCCGCTAACAATAGGCTTAAGGGAAGAAACTTAAGATGAACGGACGTCATTCTGATCCGCGCGCTAAAATTTTTTACAAGCCCATTGAGGCAGCCCTGCTTTGGTGCGAGCTTACTCAGTTTGAAGCACAGATTCTCGCAGCTAACGAAGATTCACCTTTCAAACTAGCCAAGCTATTTCCACAATGGCCATGCCTACATTCCAACCTTGAAAGAATCGTGGACGCCATTCAATGCAGAGAATTACCGTATGGGCAACTAGGGATTCCCGTTCCGATGGGAACGCCGGTCGAATGCTCCCTAATGACGATCAGACATACCGATCTCAGATATTGGATGAAACGTTATTATCCTAATCAAAGACCTCGATTTTTGTTTGAGCACAGTGAATCTAAGCGACTTGTCAGGATCGATTCGTTTCTGGCTTTGCAAGCAGACAGAGAAGCCCTTCAACTACGACTAAATAAGGTAGAGGCCGACTACCAAGAGCTCTTGTCAAACCTCCAATCCATTGGACTTGAACGAGACGAGTTGAAACAACTTCTCCAATCTAGGGGAACGGTAAGCCGGCGCAGCGAATTCACATTCCTGCGTATCATAGGTGCTTTGATAGGTTTGATGCTCGAGCGATCCCCCTCAGGAAAACCTTTCTCAGTTTTTAACAGCCAAGCCTCGATCGTCGCAGCGTTGCTCGCCCACTATGAAAACGTCCCCGGCATAACCAAACGCACCTTGGACGAAAAATTTGCTGCGGCAAAGCGTAGCTTAAATACACAGTGAGAGTCATTGCACTGCAACCCCTCTGATTGCAGTGCAATGACTCTCTGCCATTTCTGCTATTCAATTCAGGTCACTTCCCACTACGCGCCGATCAACGCCAGGAGTGACCAGCATGTATAGCCAATCCTCACCCGCCGCTGAACAACCTCAACCACATCTCGAACGCCACATCATGCGGCGTGACGAAGTGGAGCGGAAAACCGGCTTCAAGCGTGCGCACATCTACAACTTGATGAAGGAAGGTAAATTCCCCCAAGCTAAACGCATTGGATTGCGTGCCGTCGGCTGGGACTCGCTGGAGATCGAACAGTGGATCACTGAGCGTTTGGCGCAGCAGGTCTGATGCCATGCGCGTGGTATCGGTGGTGTCCACCAAAGGTGGGGTAGGCAAAACCACACTAGCTGCCAATCTCGGCGGTCTGTTGGCTGATGCTGGCCTACGCGTCCTGCTGCTCGATCTGGATAGCCAACCCACCCTCTCCAGCTATTACGCCTTGAACCACGAGGCTATCGCCGGTGCGTACGAACTCATCGCGCTCAACCAGACAGATCATGCGCAGATAATTTCCACAACGATGGTCATCGGTCTCGACCTGATCCTCTCCAACGACGATCAAGGTCGACTGACCACTTTGTTGCTGCACGCCCCTGACGGGCGATTACGACTGCGCAATGTGCTCGACCATTTCCGCCCCAGTTATGACCTCCTGTTGATCGACACCCAAGGTGCACGTAGCGTGCTGCTGGAAATGGCCATCCTGGCCTCCGATCTCGCCCTTTCTCCCATTACGCCGGAAATGCTCGCCGCCCGCGAACTGCATCGCGGCACCTTGAAGCTGCTCAACGACCTCGAACCATTCCGTCACTTGGGCATTGCGCCGCCGCCGTTACGACTGTTGCTGAACCAGGTCAATAGCGTACGTGTAGACACACAAATGATCAGCCGAGGCCTGCGTGAGAGCTTCGCTGGGAATACCAGTATCTCCGTTCTAGACACCATAGTTCCAGACCGAGTGGCGTACCTCAATGCCGCGTCCCTTGGTGTACCGGTTCACCGAATCGATACGCGCTGCTCAGGTGGTGGACGCTCGCCATCTGCGCTGAAAACCATGCAAGCAATCGCTACCGAGTTGTTTCCGGAATGGGGCGACGCGATTTGTATGGTGAGCAGGTGCGTGGAGGTGCAGTGAGGCGAAACACCGGCTGGCATTTCTCGCCACGGTATTTTATCGACCTTGATGCCAACAGCGTTTGGCAAGGAGTTTTTTGATGTTGGACCAGCTTCCGATCATCGTTCAACCATCCATTCACCCCCGCCGTCCACCTAGCGAGGAGTACTGCACCGTGGTCTTTCGCTTGCAGGGTGGACACTCGGCTATGGGTTGGTTTCTCGCAGAACTGGCCCGACATTTCGAAGGTTCGGGCGCTGCCGAGATCGTTAAATTCGAACTCGGTGACCATTCGCGTAACCGGCGTTAACTGAGGCTTTTACAATGAAGAAGCTCAGTCAAGAGGAGATCACCGACAAATTGCACCAGGACCATTTTTCTCGGGGTCCAGAATTGGAGGGACTGTCCGATCCGGTCATCGACACCCCCATGCTGGTCACGCTGGAGCAACTGCGGCCCTACGAACACAACCCACGCTTCATCCGCAATCCACTTTATGAGGATATAAAAGCCTCGATCCGTGAACGCGGGCTGGATCAACCGCCGCCGATTACCCGTCGCCCGGGTGAAACCTATTTCATCATCCGCAACGGCGGTAATACGCGATTGGCGATTCTCGGCGAGCTATGGCAGGAAACGCACGATGAGCGCTTCTTTCGCATTCATTGCCTGTTCCGACCCTGGACCGATGAAATCAGCGCCCTGCTCGGCCATCTCGCTGAGAGCGATCTGCACGGCCAACTCACCTTCATCGAACGTGCTCTGGCTGTAGCCAAACTCAAGACCATGCTCGCCCCTGATGGAGCAACACTCTCGCAACGAGAGCTGGCACGACGTCTTACCGCTGGGGGCTACCCCGTTTCGCAGTCGCACATCAGTCGGATGCTGGACACCCTCGAACATTTACTACCCGCCATTCCACAAACCCTATATGCAGGGTTGGGGAAACCAAAAATTGAACGCCTGATTGGTCTACGTAGCCAGGCTGAACGAACCTGGAATCGTTATCCGAACGACGCCATTGCGTTCACCGAGTTTTGGCTCGACACCTTAGGGCAATTTGATGCCGACCCAGAGTCCTTCAACCTTGAGCAAATCCAGGATGAACTGCTCGAACGCATGAGCCGCTTACTCGGCCAGTCCTACCGCATGTTGGCCCTTGAGCTGGGCGATACCCACCGGATTATCCGGGCGCCCGACATTGTCGTCACGCCCCCGGAGAGCAACCCTCTGCCGAGCGTCAATGAGCCCGCGGCCGAGCCTCCCCCCTCCGAGCCGCATTCCAAATCAGCTGAAACCAAGACCCCGGCCGAAACAGAGCGAGAGGAGCAGCTCACGCTGCCCGAAACGAATGTCGCATCAGCAGTCAGCCCTCCGTCACGTGTCCAGCAGATCCGCGAACAGATTGGTCGCGCCACTGCCGCCGAACCAACACAGATCGTCGCAACCTGCCCGATCGACGACATTTGGATCATCGCACCAGCACTGGATACCCCCGAACAACTGCGTTCAGCCATTGCCGGCCTGGCTCGGGAAATGGCGGCATATGCCGGACATCCCGAGAGCATCATCGACCAGAAAAATGGTCTGGGCTTTGCCCTGAACATCGAGCAACTTAATCTTGCTGCGCCTCGTGCGGCCGGCGTTCACCTATTGCTATTGGCCCTGCTGCGTGCCCAAGACGAAGTGAACTGGGAGGATCGCAAGCAATTGCCCTCAGCCCTGTTCGGGCAACTGCTATTGGGGGTCTATCAACTCCCGCTGACAGACCGTCCCGTCGTGGACGTAGGACTGGAACGACTGCCCAACTATCTGCTAATCAAACTGTATCGCCTCATTCGCTTAGCCCGGCGCCTGATCGACTTAACGCTTACCCATGAAGACGATTCACCAAGGGAGCTGCCATGAACCTGTCCTTCAATGTGCTCAACCAGGCCATGCTGACCCAGGTCCTTCATGAGTTGCGCCTGGGTAACTTGCAACGCTGCAAAGCACTCGGACTGGGTGAAGACGACATCTACCTGTTGCAATCCTTACCGCCCACCACACTGTCACGTCTGGCCCATGCCACCGTACCCTGGGTTGAGGTCAAGATTGATTCGCCGGTGCTGCATCGGTTGATCGACCAGGCCGAACGCGACGAACAGAACGAGCGCTTGATCAACCGAGCCCTCAAGCTCGGCGCTAGCAGTACCATCATGTATCAGTACTTCGGCTTGGCGCATTCGGAAACCGCCCTGCGCCGACGACTGCTCAAGATAGAAACCCGTAAAGGCCGCCCTCAGAACTTGAGCGAAGCGCAGGAACATGCGCTTTGGCAGCGTTGGTGCCAGCTACGCGCTGAGGACGGTGCTGAGGATCAGCTCGACGCCATGATGATGTTGGCAGAGGAGCAACAGATCAGCTTGACCATCGTTTGGCAGCAAATCGACCATTACAGCAAGAGAGCATGAACACTGCCCCGTCCGGTCGCTGGCAACGTGTCCTGCAGCAATGCACCCAGCAGCTGAGTGAACGCTGGCCCGCGCGCCCTACCACGGAACCGCCCTCCAACCAGGCTCTTCAGGCTGGCTTTTTGTTCAGTGGCCAATCACACGAAGTCGTGCCGCGTCGCTTGCTGCTGGATTGTCGGCTTACGCCATTGGAGCGTAATGCATGGCAAGTATTTCGACTCATGCTGCAAGGCCAGGGTGTGGTCACACCGCGCTATGAAGATCTGCAACCTTACCTGTCGAGCGTACCCTACGGTGCGTCAGCCTCCCGTGAAACCATCGCTCGCGTCTTGACGATGCTCAGGCTGACGCGCTGGCTCAGTTTGGTGAGTCGTGGCCGCGATCATCTCAGCGGGCGCCTGCAAGGTTCTCTGTACGTCCTGCACGATGAACCGTTAACGCCCGCCGAAGCCATGGAGCTGGATCAGGATTATCTGGAGCTGGTCGGACATGCCCTCTCTCACGCGACCAAGGCGGTGCGAATTGTCGCTCGGCATGTTTTGGAAGACGTTCGTCAGGACACCGATATCGATTTGGGTCGACTCCCCACCCGGCTCGACAGTTGGGGCGACCATTGGACGCAGCAAGGATTGGATCTCGCAACCGATGAAGCGTTACACGATTCCGAACTGGGTGGCGCCCACCGCGTTCGGAATCGTGCGGGGCCTAGTTCGGAATCCGAACCGGGTCTGAACGCCCATGTTTCCGGCACCGTTCGGAATCCGAACGCTGCCTGTACTGTATTAAAAGAAAGTATATGTACGGTACCGCGCGCGACCCAGGCGGTGGATAACCTGCACTGGCCTGATCCGCTGCACCTGAGTCCGAGCGAGCGGCAAGCCGTCACCGTAGCGCTGAACAAGCTTAAACCAGCAGATCGGCAGGCGGTGCTCAACGAAGCGGGCGCACGCTGTGCGGCAGGACGCGTCCGCAAACCCGCGGCGTATCTGATGGGCCTGATCCAGCGGGCGCTCAAAGGCAATTTCCACCCTTGGGCAGGTCAGGCTGAATCGTTACCCATGGCAGAATCGCTACCCACCCCTTCACGCCCACCTAGGAAAAAGGGCGAACCCGCCTCTGCCCTCGCCCAGGCGTGCCTGGATGAACTGCGCCAGCTGCGTAGCAAACGCCCTGGACGTCAGTAGATTTGATGCCACTGGCATCACTGTCGAGCGTGTCGAAAATCAACCGTCTCGAACCAAACCGAACACACCGCATTCAACTTTTCGGCTGTCCTTGACCTTCATCTGTCGCAACGTTCCCGTCCAAGCCTATGCGAGGACGACACCGTGGCCGATCACTATCAGCTCAACCTGGGCTCATTACGCAGCAGCATCACCCTGACACTGCATACCCACCACGCCGCCCGAATCTGGCAAGGTCGAACCGCACGCGAAGGAGTCCACTCGATCATGGGCATGGCGGGCTACATCAGCGTCACTAATCTGATCAAACAAGCCGCAGCGCAGGACGATCCTTATGCCGACTGGGCGATCGTGCAGCTCGAAGAAAAACTAATACAGGCCAAAGCTGGGATGCTGGAACTGACTCAGCAGCTGGACCGGATCAGGCAGGACCTGCCGACGCAGATAGACATGAGCGACAATCTCAACATCCATCCCGTTACTTTGCCATTGTACATCGGCAGCCAGCTGGGCTTCCTCGCCGTCTACCTGCTGACTGACTACGACACCTTGGTGCGGCATACCCTGTTGGCCCATCACACCGCCTTGATCGGTCGCCGAGACATGGAAGCCTGGATCGACGACGGTGCCCATTTGCTGCGTAGCCTGTTCGGCCAGGCCCAGCGCTATCGGCATGCTGGCGTCACCCGTGATGACATGGCAGCGAACAACGCTCGTGCTCTGGCGGCAATCGAGAGAATGGGTTTGCCCCCTACGGACATCCTTGAAGGGCATCGCCGCTCCCAGTTCTCACCACCCATCATTCGTCGTGGTGCTGTGGCAGTGGATGGCGCTGACGCGTTGGCAGAGGAAGCAGTAGAACCGTCTGCGACAGTCGATGAGCCGGAGGACGAAGTATGAGGCCCCTAATCCCGACTCAACCAATGCCCCTCGAAACACTCACACCGGATGCCTATCGACAGCTCGAACACGCTGCCTCCCTAAAAGGCCTTTTAAAAACTTTTAAGGGTAAGGGGGAACTGGACTACCTGGCGCAGGTGGCGAGGGAAACCGAGGCGCAGTTATGCCGCCTGATGGAGGCTGTGGCGCAGCAGGCCGGACAAACGCCTTACTCGTTGCTGGATATTCGATTGGTGCTTCAGAACACCAGTGCGACCAGCACCTTTTTGCGATGGCGCACCCGCGACTTCGCCCGTATGGGCGTTGCGGTCTGGGAACGCCAAGTCTCCAACAAGGCTTTGCCTCAAGCCGTACGCGAGGGATTGCACCGTTTCGAATGCGAACGCATTGCACTGAACTTGCAGATGAGCGTGGTGCATTCGCTCTCCCGTCAGGCTTCAACCTGCGCGATCAAAATGGCCAGCGCCGAACGGCTGCTGCGCCAGTCCGCACCAGCAGCGGAGATCTCACGATGAGTACTTTTTTCGTCGGCGAAGGCAACATCGGCAGTGCGCCAGAGTTCCAGGAATTCCCGTCAGGCAATGACGAGCCACGGCGTCTGCTGCGCCTGAATGTGTACTTCGACAACCCCGTGCCACGCGATGGCAGCTACGAAGATCGAGGCGGCTATTGGGCGCCGGTCGAGCTGTGGCACCGCGAGGCTGAACACTGGAGCACGCTGTACCAGAAAGGCATGCGCGTGTTGGTAGAGGGCCGCACCGTGCGCGATGAGTGGGAGGACAGTGAAGACAATGCGCGGGTGACCTTCAAGATCGAGGCGCGTCGAGTCGGGATCCTGCCTCATCGCGTGCAGAACGTGGCCATGCGGGAGCGCTCAAGTGAATCAGCCTCGGCTGCGGCTCCCGTCGGGCAGGCTACAGACCAGGCCAACTCGCCTGCGTCGAATTCCAAAAAGCGCAAAGGGTAGCCACCATCGGCATGACTGACTTGAGGCATAAAAATTGCGCCTTTGCGCGAAGTTCCTGGCCTGTTATTACTCGCTGCTCGTGAAGCACTGTCGTCCACGTGACTACAAGGTAGTGGCCTCATCCCAATCAAGACTGCCCTCTCCAACTAATATGAGGAACCCGCCATTCGGGTTTCTAATAGCTCGCCACTGCTGTTTCCCACAACGCTGCTCGGAACTCAACCCGGAGCAGTTCTATGCGTCTCTTTCTCTGCGAGAAACCCTCCCAAGGTCGTGACATCGCCAAGGTCCTCGGAGCCAGCCGACGTGGCGATGGTTGCTTGATAGGACGTGAGACAACCGTCACCTGGTGTATCGGTCACCTGCTGGAAACGGCCCCACCTGAAGCCTATGGCGATCAGTACAAAACCTGGTCGTTGGATCATCTACCGATCATTCCCGCGCGGTGGAGGGTTGAGGTCAAACCCAAGACTGTCGCGCAGTTCAAAGTCATCAAACAGCTGCTCAGCCAATCTACCACCGTCGTCATCGCCACCGACGCCGATCGCGAAGGTGAGATGATTGCCCGCGAGTTACTAGAGCTCTGCAACTATCGTGGCTCTGTTGAGCGCCTGTGGTTATCCGCACTCAACGAGGCGTCGATTCGCAAAGCACTGTCCTCGCTGAAGTCTAGTCAGGAGACCTTCCCGCTCTATCACTCAGCCCTCGCCCGCAGCCGCGCCGATTGGCTGATTGGTATGAACCTCAGTCGTTTGTTTACCCTCCTAGGACGGCGGGCGGGCTATGATGGCGTACTGTCGGTTGGACGCGTCCAAACGCCCACTTTGCGCTTAGTGGTTGAACGAGACCGCGCGATTGCCAGCTTCGTTTCTGTGCCGTATTGGGTGGTGGATGTGCACCTGTCTTCAATGGGGCAACCCTTTATCGCGTCGTGGATACCGCCCAGCTCAGGACGTGACGAAGCCGGTCGCTGCCTGCAGCAGGCGCTTGCCAGCCAGACCGTCCAAGCGATTTTTAGCAGCAAGACCGCCACCGTAGTCTCGCTGCAGACTGAGCATTTGCGTGAAGCGCCACCCCTGCCCTTCGACCTGAGCACACTGCAAGAAGTTTGTTCATGCAAGTTGGGACTCGGCGCTCAGGAAACCCTGAACATCGCCCAAGCCTTATATGAAACTCACAAAGCCACCAGCTATCCGCGCAGTGATTGCCGCTATTTGCAAGAGAGCATGTTCAACGAGGTCGCCGCGGTATTCGCTGCCCTGCTCAAAATGGATCCCGCGTTACGCCCCACGCTCGGAAGCGTCGATCGATCATTGCGCTCACGAGCATGGAACGATGCCAAGATCACCGCGCACCACGCCATTATCCCCACCACCGAGCCGGCGAGCCTTGGGCGAATGTCTGAACAAGAACGCCAAGTCTACGAACTGATTCGTAGCTACTACCTCGCGCAGTTTCTGCCGCCTCACGAATTTGATCGAACTCAGGTTGAACTGGAGTGTGGCGAAGAACGGTTAACCGCTGTTGGCAAACAGATCCTCTTCCAAGGCTGGAAAGGCTTGCTCTCCGACAACGCCGAAGACGATGAACCCGGTCAAAAGACCCAGGTATTGCCTGACCTACAACAGGGTACACAGTGCGCAGTGGACGACGTCGAACTCAAGTCCATGCGCACCACTGCGCCCAAACCGCTCACCGAGGGCGATCTGATCAAGGCGATGAAAAACGTCGCCAAGCTGGTCAACGACCCGCGCCTTAAACAGAAACTTCGGGATACCACCGGTATCGGCACGGAAGCCACACGTGCCGGTATCATTAAGGGGTTGATTGATCGCGGTTATTTGTTGAAGAAAAAACGAGCTTTGATGGCCTCCGCAGCGGCCCATACCCTGATCGAGGCGGTACCCGCTGCAGTCGCGGATCCGGGTATGACAGCGATCTGGGAGCAGGCTCTGGATGAAATCGAAGCGGGACGGCTGTCCTTGGATGCATTCGTCGCCAAGCAGGCGAACTGGATTACGCAGTTGGTCGAGCACTCCGGAGCGCTCACCTTGTCGGTACCGGTCGAAGCCGGACCGCACTGCCCCATTTGCAACGCCTCAATGCTTAGGCGGAAGGGAAAATCAGGACCGTTTTGGTCATGCTCCCACTACCCGAACTGCAAAGGCACTGTACCGATCAGCAAAGGGCCGCGTCGGCCATGACGCACCGTTGGTGATCACATGAATCTTTGGGGGGCTGATGTACGGGTCAGTGCATCATCAACGGCAGTTGATCCTTCTCCAAGTCGCTTAGCGGTTGTCCGATTTCACGGGCCAACGCGATGCCTGTCGCGATCCATATCTGCCCCAGTTCGTTGAACGCTTTCAGGTGAGCAGGATCTTCGTTGAGCCAATGAACAAGGCTGTCGAAGTGTGCGGGGTTACCAGGGCAATCATGGATCTTAATGAACAGCTCCAGTGTTCGATCCCAGATCAAGTCCATGTCGTTCTCGCGCTGCTCATCCATGCTCAACCTTTCCTCCGTTTGGTCCTATCAGACCGCTCAGTCTCACTGGTCACTACGGGCTCTGATTCCTGAAGGAACACATGTCACGTCGCGACAAACAGGTATTTCAGTCAATATAACAACCCTATAAGTCGATACTCAACCGTTAAGGATGTTCATGTCAACGGGTCTTTGCTCAACCATTCGGGTTGAATTGGAGAACTCATCACTTGGCACATAAACATCCAACCCAAGCCCAAATCGGACGCATGATCGCGAAGCACCGCACCCAGCGTAATCTGACCCAGGAAGAGGTGGCTGAACGACTGGGAATCGGCAGCGAAGCCATTTCGCGCCTTGAGCGGGGTGTGGTGGAGCTTTCCGTGGTCAAGCTGATGCAACTGGCAGACATCTTCGACTGCCGGATGGATGAACTGCTGACGGAGTCGAGCACTCGCCCCAACGACCAGGGCCAGATGATCGCGGGCCTGCTGAGCGGCCTTCAAGAACGCGACCGTGTCTTTATCCTGACGACCGTCGAACAGCTGGCCGCTCATCTCAGTAGCAAATAACCTCTCAGCACACTGGCTTGACGTCGTCACATCCGCTCTGCTGTAGTGCCTCAGGATCATCGCTAAGGCGACCCAAGACCGATTCGCTCCGGGTAGCTCGGTCGGACTCCCTGAGTTCGGAGCCTTCTCTTCTGCGGAATTTCATTCCCGCTTTGTGCTCGACCGGATCAATGTGGCGGATGTCCACTGTTGCTTCTGCCAGGCAGCAGCGGTCATCCGCTACCGCGATCGCATTCAATCCCGGAGTCCGCCGGGGAAATACTGGGCACCCTTTGTGCGCGGATGCGTGCCAGCGTATTCCGACCCAGGCCACGATAAGGGTCGGTTGGCGAATCATGACCCGGTTAAATCAAGTTTTGCGAGGAGCTTGTCGACTGCGTCAGACCGCCTAAGGTGGCTTTTCTATTCCTCGCCTGGCCCCTAGCCAGGCCCATTCTTCACTTTCTTCAGTCCAGTAATTTCCACTGTATTCCGGCCATAAAAAAACGGCTTGGGGCGTCTTGACGCTCCCCTATGACAGGCTTATACAAAAGGTGTGGTTCGCTGTCGTTGACAGCCCAGCCCAGGTAGCTTGAACCTTCAAGGCTACGCCACGCTCGTGGTGGTTTACCCAAGTGCGATCAGCATTCGGAGGCTCGCACGATCACCGCGTCAGCGGTGATGAATGCCCACTACCCCAGATCCGCAGACCACTACTGCGGATCCTCTTCTGCTGCATCGCTATTCCCCAGGCGCACCGTTCTGTTCGTCATCGGCTTGCCGGTGACGAGTCGTTCATCGCTCGCCTTCACCTTACCCACCCTGACGGGGCTCACTTCCCCCTCAGGGGGCTGTGCGTCGCCGTTTTCCCTTGAAACAGGAGAACCACCATGGCCCACACCAACCAATCCCAAGAAGCGACCACTTACTTCAATCTGCACACCGTCGGTATCGGCTACCTCAACCGTGTTCGTGAAGTACAAGTCCGCCGCGGCCAGCCGTTCATGGCCTGCGATATCGCAGCCCTGCACGGTGCCACCGATGCAGTCGAGTACACCCGCTTCGACTGCAAAGTCGCTGGAGGCGAAGCTGAACGCTTGATTCGTCTCTATATGGACGCCGTCAAAGCCGAGAAAAAGGTCTTGCTGTCGTTCCGTATCGGCGACCTGTGGTTTGACCCATTTCTCTATGAGAAAGGCGATAAACAAGGCCAGCCGGGCGCCAGCCTGAAAGGTCGTCTGCTGTACATCGACTGGATCAAGGTCAACGGCATGTTCGAATACAAAGCGCCTGCCAGGCAGGAGGCAACAGCACCTGCTGAGCAAGCGCCAAACAGTGAGCCATCCCCAACGTCGACTGATGCCGAAGCTGAGGATACCGACACCCCAACAGAATCCAGGATTGAGCCTGAATCTCCACCCACTCCCCGCACGTCACGCCGTGTTGCCACACGCACTGTTCAGTCCGCCTGAACGATTCATGACGTTTACATCAAGGCGCTCAATCGAGCGCCTTTTCTTCAGTCAGCACAGGAGAACCGATATGGAATCCTTCTGGCTTTGCGACGATTGCCTGTTCGCTGCGGCTTACGAGGACTACAGCACGTTATCGCTCTACTACACGACAGATGAGATCGCGAAACGCATTGTCGACCTCCATCTTGGGCTGGTTCGGCTAATGCCCATCAGTGCCGACTTCGATCCCGAAACTTGCCGCGGAATAAGACCCTTCTCCCCATTGCCCTGCGATGGTTGTGATTCACACCTGCACGGACAACGCCACCGATTCACTCGGCTGTAAACAGCGCGTCATAGGGCAATGCCCGTGACTCTATATCCACCTCGGGGAAACCACTCCCCTCGGGTGTGTACCCCCGGATTGTTCCCTTCGGAGGTACCTCATGAACACCCAGCTCATCCTAATTGAAGCCTCGGATGTCGAGGCAGATCGTATCGCCCAGGAAAACCAGCTGATCGACGAAGCGCTGCACATTTTGGATCGTCGGCTGTTCACCCGCGGCCCCAGCCTGACGTCACCTGACGCCGTGGCTTCATATCTAAAACTGCATGTTGCCCCCCAAGAACATGAGGTTTTCGGTGTGATTTTTCTCGATGCCCGCCATCGCGCTCTGGCATTCGAAATCCTCTTTCACGGAAGCATCGATGGCGCCAGTGTCCACCCGCGCCAAGTCGTCAAGCGCTCCCTAGCACATAACGCGGCAGCTGCTATTGTCGTTCACAACCACCCCTCCGGTTGCACGGAACCCAGCCTGGCGGATCGCGCCTTGACCGCACGGTTGAAAGAGGCCTTGGACTTGATCGAAGTGCACTTATTGGATCACTTCATCGTCGGTGAAGGTCGTCCTCTCTCTCTTGCCGAGCATGGCTGGCTTTAACCCCCCCAAAGGCGTCTTCGGACGCCTTATTCATTTCCCTTCTGGAGAATCCTCATGAACCCAACACCCCAACCCTTAGCTCTGCCGGAAACCTCGAATCCATTTGCTCGCGGCTACAACAAACTGCATATCGAACGACTGCTACAGATCACTTACGCAAATGACTGCCCTCCCTGCTTTCGCCCCGTACACGACGCACAAGCCCATCTGCCCGATGATGCGTTAGAACTGTTTCCCTGCCTGTTCAATGACGACGTGGCTCTGATCAGCGAGGGTCAGTCCATTCCGGATGAATTGGATGAACGCTTCCAGTCCACCGGGCTGGTGCGGCAAGTGACCTATGCCGTGACTGGCGAAATGCTCAACGAGCGACATCATGTCGGAGACCTGTACTCCCTGGAAGAAGCCCAAGCCATGATCCATCGCTTGAACTTCGACACAGGACACTACAGTCGAGCCTGGGAAATCAGTACCGCACACCTCACTGACGAAGCACTGCGCCACTTGGAAATCCGGGTTGGCAATTTCGACTCCAAGCCAACCGGACTGCTGTTTGAACCCTTTGCCCTGCCAGACTGCAATGGCGTCGGATGTAAGCTGATCGGAACGCCCTGGACCGACGATAACTTGGTGAAGATCGAGGGCAATCCTTACTCGTCGCTGAGGCAAGAGCAGCTCGACGCCGGTACGCCGGAGGCCTTGGTCAACGTACTGTATCTGGCGGCATTGGCGGATGTGAGGTTGTTGATCTTCGACCCCGACGCTGCCGTCTTGGATGGGCTAGCCATTTTTGATGAGTAGCAATGCCTTCAGCGTTAATACGACTCGCCTTGAGTCAACTTTCTCACTGATTGGCTCCTTCACCTCATGTCAGGTTCTGCACTGAATCTGACATGAGGTTTTTTCCATGGAGCGTTTTTTCACGCCTGTCTGCCTGGTGGGCTTGCTGAGTGCTTGCACTGCGCAAATCCCAACCCCATTGCCGACTAATCCAGAGATTGACGGTGGCTCCAATCGGCCCCAGTTATCGAGGAACCCGGCCGACGAAAGCCATCCGTCAGAGCTCCGCTATGGCCGCTATACGCGGGTCAGCACCGAGACCACCACAGAACAACGTGATCTTCTCGCTCAAATCATTGACGTGAGCATTCCGTCCCACCTGAATCCCTCGGTACAGGAGGCGATGCACTACGTGCTGCAGCGCTCGGGTTATTCGCTCTGCACTTCTGCCGAACCAGTAAAGATACTTTTCACCCGGCCTCTGCCCGCAGCCCATTACCGGCTCGGCCCGATCCCATTACGTAGCGCACTGCAGGTACTGGCTGGCCCCGCCTGGCAACTCACGACCGATGAGGTCAGCCGTTCGGTCTGCTTCGAACGGGAGAAAAATGACGCTGGCACCGTGCAGATCACACCAATCTCGTCCCATCAGTCGGAGGCACGCCCATGAAAGCCCCGACGTTTCAAACCCTCATTGTCGGCTCACTTTGCCTGGCGGTCTCCGGGCTGAGTGGTGGTTTGTATAACCAGTATCAACGCGTGACCGAGCTGGAAAATGCGAACACCCAACGCCTACAGGCCCTGGGCACCCTGCAACGTGATTCAACCACTCTCATGGATGCACAGGAAAAGCTGCAGTACGCACTGAAAGACCTGAAGCAGATGGTCGATACCGGTGAACAACAGGCCAATACCCTCGATCCGATGTTGGATCAATGGGCGCAAGAGATACAGGAGCTACGCGACGGCCTGGCAGACCGTGCCACCGAAGCCGACATGATCGCGCTACGCGCACGACTTGAGCACGTTGAGCAGCAACTCTTGGCCCCCAAGACCCAGCTATCACTCCCAGCACCGACGCCCTCCTCGGACGAGCCGAAAAAAGCCTCTCGCCCAAAACCTGCCCCGCTCTCGCCGCCATTCTCAGTGTTGGGTGTCGAATCTCGCGGTGGCGAGCGCTTTCTGGCCGTCTCACCTCCTGATAGTCGCTCGCTCAAGGATATCCGGTTGCTGCACAACGGCGAGCAGCTCGGCGCCTGGCAGCTGAAGGTGCTAGAGCCGAACGCGGCCATCTTCACGGTGCCCACTCAGCCAGACCAGACCGTGCAACTCCCTTGAGAGGCGATCATGAGCCGAGCGCTACTGTCTCCCGTCGTCTGTCTCGTTTCATTGCTTAGCACGGGCGCAGCGATGGGCAACCCTGTCACGACACCCTCGCGGGCCCAGGACACACAGTCCACTCCGCTGGGGCGCTCGCACTCTGAACAGGCGGCAAGCTGGGGGCTCACGGAGCAGGAGTGGACACGCTTCGAACAGATCCAAGCCGGCCCGCGTGGTTTCTGGAGCCCGAACCTCGATCCACTGACTGCGCTCGGCGTCGAGGCAGAGACCGACCAAGAGCGCCAGCGCTATGCCGAATTGCAGGTGGCGTTGGAAGCCAAACGCGCCGAGCGCGAGTTGGCTTACCAAAACGCTTACACCGCGGCTTGGGCCAAGCTGTTTCCTGGGCTGTTGCCGATTCAGGGTATGGCATCCCCGCCCACCGCTAGCTCACCGGTAGAGCCGCGCCGAGCTTTGTTTGTCGAGGACCATTGCCTAGCGTGCACCGCCGAAGCGCAGCGTCTGCAAAGCAGCGACATGGCTTTCGATATCTATCTGGTGGGCAGCCAGGGCAAGGATGAACGTGTCCGTAGCTGGGCTCGTCAAGCAGACATCGATCCGGCCAAGGTTCAACGCCGGCAGATCACCCTGAACCATGACCGTGGTCGCTGGTTCAGCCTGGGTGCCCCAGAACCATTACCCGTCAATCTCCAGCAGGTGAATGGACAATGGCAACGCCTCGACTGAGCGGTATTGCACTCATGCTGACGGTGCTCGCCGTCCAGGCTGACGAACTTCCGCCTCCGGCCTACCAACTGGCGGCGCATGACGCCGACATCCCTTCTACGGTGCTGTTCGCGATTGTCCTGCAGGAGAGTGGTATCCGCGTCCGGGGTCGACTGCTGCCCTGGCCGTGGACCCTGAACATCGCAGGAATACCTTACCGATTCACCACCCGAGCGGCCGCCTGTCACGCCTTGCTTCAAGCACTCGCCCGGCATGACGCCAAGCGAGTTGATGTCGGTCTTGGACAAACCAACCTGGATTACCACGGACAACGTTACTCCAGCCCTTGCGAAGCCCTCGATCCCTACCGAAATCTCGCCGTGACTGCCGCGCTGTTGCAGGAGCATCACGCCGCTACCGGTGATTGGGTGTCAGCTGCCGGCCGATATCACCGCCCGGCAGGAGGAACGCCGGCCGCGCGTTACCGCGCCGGCTTTTCCCGACAACTCGCACGATTGCAGGTTTCCTTCACACAGGGCACACCACAATGAAGCGAATACCCCCTATCTGCTATTTCATCCCGCTCTTGGCTCCTTTCGCCCAGCCGGAACTGACCGTAGCCGGGGATCAGCCTAGCGACTTCACCCGCCTCCATTTTCAGGTCGCCAGGCCGCCAATAAACAACGAGATCCAGTCTAATCGGGCCATGCATGCGGACCTGTCCACTTTTGCCGATGAAGCCTGGATACTACCCGTCCGCAGCTCTCACTTGAGCCCCGGCCAAATCACGTCTCGCGCCCTGAACATGCCCGGCTTACGGCCATTTTTCCTAGTAGGTGAGGATCCCCAGTCACTGGCTTGGTTGCATCAACGCGCGACTGAACTGCAGGAAATGGGCGCGGCCGGTCTAGCGGTTGAAGTAACCGATACCGGAGCTTTGGCCCGGATTCGAGCAGCCGCCCCGGGCGTCACCATCCTGCCGGTCAACGGCAACGACATCGCCACCCGCCTACAGATTGAGCACTACCCCGCCTTGATCACCGCCACCTCGCTGGAACAGTGAGTCCAGGTCATGGCCGTGCATGCGATGGAGTCCAAGCTCCGGCCAGCGGTGGAGCTGTACACCGTAGCAATCTGCATCGCCGCCGGGGTGTTGTGCGTGTACTCGCCCTGGGCGGTGGCCCTATCACCCGAGATCGGGTTGGTTGCGGCGCTGGCCTACGCCCTGTTCGGCCTGATCCGGCTGCGACAAGCCTGGGAGGTTCTGCGCTATCGGCGCAATATCCGCCGGCTGCCTCGCTACGAGCTGACCAGCCGGCAGATTCCGGTGAGCCGCAAACGTCTGTTCATGGGCCGCGGCTTTCGCTGGACCCGCTTGCACACCCAGCGCTTGGTCGAGGCCCAGGATCCGGCCGTCGCTCACTACGTCGACCAACCGACCCGTTACCGCCTGGCACGTGGACTCGAACGTCGCCTAGAACATGCACCATTTCCGCTCTCGACACTGGCCCGTGTCACGGCCTGGGACAGCGCCTTTAATCCGTTGCGCCCTTTACCCCCAGTCGGTGGCTCACCGCTGTTGCATGGGGTTGAGCCCGACGAAACGGAAGTCAGTCTGCCGCTGGGTGAACGAGTCGGGCATACCCTCGTGCTGGGCACGACCCGTGTTGGCAAGACGCGGCTCGCCGAGGTGTACATCACCCAAGACATCCATCGCGTTGAACACGAGGTGGTGATCGTCTTCGATCCGAAGGGCGATGCCGATTTGCTCAAACGCATGTACGTAGAAGCCAAACGCGCCGGTCGGGAGAAGGAGTTTTATGTCTTCCATCTGGGCTGGCCGGAGATCTCCGCCCGCTACAACGCGGTGGGACGTTTCGGTCGTATCTCGGAAGTGGCGTCGCGCATTGCCGGGCAGCTCAGCGGCGAGGGAAACTCCGCGGCTTTCCGTGAGTTCGCCTGGCGCTTCGTCAATATCATTGCTCGGGCTTTAATCGAGTTGGGCCGACGTCCGGACTACCTCCAAATCCAGCGACATGTGGTCAATATCGACGCGTTGTTCATCGAATACGCGCAACAGTTTTTCGCCAAGACCGATCCGAAAGCGTGGGAAGTGATTGTCCAGCTTGAAGGCAAGCTGACTGAAAAGAATATTCCCCGGCATATGGTCGGGCGCGAAAAGCGCGTGGTGGCCGTCGAGCAGTACCTGGCGGTTAAACGGGTATTTGATCCGGTACTGGACGGATTGCGTTCGGCGGTACGCTACGACCGTACTTACTTCGACAAAATCGTGGCTTCGCTACTGCCGCTGCTGGAGAAACTCACCACCGGCAAGACCGCTCAGTTACTGGCGCCCAACTACACCGATTTAGATGACCCGCGGCCGATCTTCGACTGGATGCAGATCATCCGTAAACGCGGCATCGTTTACATCGGCCTGGATGCACTGACCGATGCCGAGGTGGCTGCCGCCGTCGGCAACTCCATGTTCGCCGACTTGGTCTCGGTCGCGGGCCACATCTACAAACATGGGATTGACCATGGCCTGCCCCAATCGGGCAGCACCGGTGACAAGCTGCCGATCAACCTGCACGCTGATGAGTTTAACGAGCTGATGGGCGATGAATTCATCCCGCTGATCAACAAGGGCGGTGGCGCTGGCATCCAGGTGACGGCTTACACCCAGACCCTCAGTGATATCGAAGCGCGCACTGGTAATCGCGCCAAGGCCGGCCAGGTTATTGGTAACTTCAATACGTTGCAGATGCTCCGCGTACGCGAGACCGCCACCGCGGAGCTGCTCACACAGCAGTTGCCCAAGGTTAACGTGCTGACCAAGACCCTGGTGTCGGGTGCCACCGATACCTCCGATCCTGAAGCCAACACGGACTTCACCTCGTCCTCACAGGACCATGTCGGCAGCACCAGCGTGCCGCTGATCGAGCCCGCACACATCGTCGGTTTGCCCAAAGGGCAAATGTTTTCTTTCCAGGCCGGTGGGCAGCTCTGGAAAGTGCGCATGCCACTGCCAAAACCCTCTAACGACGATGCCATGCCCAAGGACCTACAGGAGCTTACCCAGCGAATGCGGGCCACCTACAACGAGCAGGCAGGGCAATGGTGGAGCGCAAGCGGTGGCGGCCCAACAACCAACTTCGATCTGGATCAGGTGGGATAGCCCGCCCCTGCCTCAGGTTTCGATTCAGCAGAAAACTGTCCAGAAGGCGTCGTGACGACATCAATACTGCAGCGCGCTATGGAGTGAACGATGGCGAGTTCCGTCCGGCACACGCCGCCACAACCGGTCCAGCGCTCGGGGTTAATCATCTCGGCGATCGCCTTAATCCTGCGCATCATCGGATTGCTGATCGCCTCGTTGCTGTTCTCGATCTTCATAGAGTTCGCCGGCCTGCTGCTCTTCTGGGGCGATCAGGGCTGGCGACACAGCCAGGCCATGTTGAATAGCGAAGTGGGATGGCTCAGCGAGCACTTCCAAGCTTCACTCATCATCCAACAGCCTGGACAGACGATTGTCCAGTGGCTGGATTTTGTCAATCAGTGGCTGTTGGTCAAGACTGGCTTTGCGGATTTTGCCCGGCAGGCGCGGGTGTCGAGCCAGGGTATCGGTTTCTGGAGTTGGACCAATCAGCTGTACGTGAGCATTGAAGATTTCGTGCTGGCCGCAGTGTATGTGACATTTACCTTCACGGTGCGCCTAGCCATTCTGATCCTGGCCACCCCCTTATTTTTGCTAGCCATGTTCACTGGTTTTATCGATGGCTTGATACGCCGAGACCTGCGTAAATTTGGCGCAGGTCGGGAAAGTAGCTTTGTATACCACCGTGCAAAACGGACTTTGATACCGCTATTGATTATGCCCTGGATCATTTACCTATTATTGCCCATTACATTCAATCCAATGGCCGTTTTTATTCCCTGCGCCGTGATGCTCGGTGTAGCCACTGCCTTGACGACAACCACATTCAAAAAATACATTTAAACAACCCACCTAAAGTACAACCAAGGAACTCACAGCACTCCTACCCAAGTGAGCCGGAAAGCCAGAATGACTTGTCACTTAGCGAGCCCTCAGCTTTATAAGGAACCACCAGTTAAAAAATATTACTATCAATGCTCGCAACAACCACGAGCGCGACTTCATGTTACCCTCTCCTATTATTGACAATGACGCTGTTGCGGCCTTGCCGCCAGCAAGAAAAGAAACAATACAAAAGAGGAAATATTTTAGATTTTCGTGCTCGCGACTCAGTTTAACTTTATCGACTAACTTTCCAAGCTTGTCATAAAGTTTAGCTACACGCTCCCCATGGGCAGTCAATGGAATGTAATCTTTGCTACCAAACTCCTGACTACTTATCATTAGATGGGAAGGCGTTTCACGGCACGCGTCACTGCCGTTGTGAGTACAAAAATAAGCATTTATCCTAGCGATATCATTGGGACCTGGTAATGATTGCAGCCACGAATCTCCGTATCGCCTCAATTCTGGCTCATCCCCGACGCTATTTAACGATAATGTCGAATACACATTGATAGCGGACTTGCAGACTGCATTTTCGGCCGCTGAAAAAGAGGTGTCGGTTAGACAACTTCCCTTCAAGCTTTGATACCGATCTTTATAAAAGAGCAAATAATCCCCTAGCAATTTATTAGTATCAACCATTTGATCGCGATCAAATCTTGCTTGAGAGTCAACCACCAAATACATACATCCCACCAGGCTTAACATACACCACAGATGGTCATAGCCATGCTTAAACTTCGGGCTTTTGAATAAATTTGCGACAATTAAAACAATCGACCACCCCAAGACGAACGCAATTAAGAAATTTATCCCGCTACTCCAAAAACCCCCTATATAGCCCGCCCCCAGATTAAAGCTTTCAGGAATAAGCAACCACCAACTCGGCGAGAACCCAGCCAATGATAAAACCCCAGGAAAAAACACGACCAACAAACCCAACAGGCCCGGCTTATGCCCTAGAACATAAGCACCTCTGACAAATATAAAGCCCATCAAAACCAAGAGCATGAAAAAAAACGTAGAAATTATTTTAACGCCCGCAACGGGACTAAGATTCAATAACGGGTACGGTATACCTGGCTCGTATATGCCATTAAAATAACCAAACCACCCAATCCCTTCTAGGTTCTGCGCCACCCCATAAGAGGCAATGAAAGATATCCAATAATATGGTTTTATAAACAGATAAACCCATTGCATAAAAACTTCTCCCTAAAAACCAACTTCATGTTCAAAAGCGAGGAGGTAACACCTTGGCACAACCCTATCGTCGGCGTATGTGAACCGCGCAAATCACGAACATCCAAGAGGTCAATCGCCCTCAAAATCGATTGTCTCTGCTTCAGTTTTCCTAGGGATTTAGCTAGTCATTTTCACAATCCTGCACGTGAGAATCCAGAGCCAATCGCCATGCTTACTCCCTTCATCCCCCGCCCTCTGATTTCCATATTGTTGGTGGCGTGCAGCTGCGCCAACGCGACACCCAGTCAAGAACCGGTTGAGATGGAGCTCATCCAAAAACAGCTTGAGGTTACCGAGCACCTCGCGAATCGCGCAAATACAAACAATACTCTAGGCACGTCCACACGATATCGCTTCGACTATCCCCGCCTAATTCAAGACATCCAGCGCATCCGCCTCGGTGTGCAGGATTATCTTTCCCCTTCTCGCGCTCAACCCCGCGATCCCGCCGAACTCGTCGGCGATTACCGCCTCGACACCACGCTAACGGAGCCGTCGCCATGAGCATGACTGACGATCAGAACTCAGCGTTCCAAAACGCATCCGGTTTCTCACCGCAGAGCAGTTCGACGCTGTGGCTGTCCATGGTTCTCATTCTGGCTTTCCTGTGGTGTGCCTGGGTGATGTGGACGGCTTACCGGGGTTGGGCGGCAGGCAGTGTGCGATTCGGTGCCTTCGGCGGCAGCGCCGCGCGCGTCTTGCTCGCCCTACTCGTACTGATGTTCTTCACCCTGTCCTAATCCAGGAGATCGCCGCCATGCTCAAGTGCCTTGCCCCCCTGAAAAACAACCTGCGTGATCGTGCCAGTCAGCGCTTGATTGGACTGCTGCTGGTGCTCGGTCCAAGTCTCGCTTTTGCCGAGCTTCCCACCATGGAAGCCCCTTCACGTGGTGAAGGTTCTGGGTTGATCGAGACGATCAAAAACTACGCCTACGACGGCGGCATTCTCCTCGGCCTGCTGATCGCTCTGCTCGCTTTCCTCGGCGTAGCTTGGCACTCGCTGACCGTCTATGCCGACGTACAGAACCAGCGCAAGACCTGGAAGGACTTGGGTGCGGTGGTCGGCATTGGAGCGCTGCTGGTGGTTATCATCATCTGGTTCCTGACCAAGGCAGCCGCGATTCTGTGAGGTCGACATGAACGACACTATCGAACGCCTTGCCGACGGCACCTTGGTCTTTCTGCCTGAGCGACTCAATCGTGATCCCGCCGTGCTGCGCGGCTTGACCAATGATGAGATGTGGGTAGCGCTCGGTGTCGGCGCAGTCATTGGCCTGGTGCTGGGTGTTCCTCTGGCGATTGCCACTTCCTCCATTGCCGTGGCGCCGACCAGCATGATCGGAGGCATGGCGGTGGTGTTATTGGCCGGTGGGACGCTACTGCGTCGGGCTAAACGCGCCCGTCCCGAGACCTGGTTGTACCGCAAGCTCGAATGGATACTGGCCAGCCGTTGGCGCCTGGGCTGCGGGGGTTTGATACTCCACTCCGGCGCCTGGACGGTTCGCCGTTCGCATCGACTGCACCCTGCCCTGTCCCGGTGGCAGCCATGAGCCGCTTTCGAAACAAGGTGGATGCCCAACAGGCCCACATTTTCAGCCTACGTCTGGCGGTAATGATCCTTGCCCTGGTCTGTGCCGGGCTTTGGTATGGCTGGCGCTCGGCACCGACCGAGCTGACCGTGCATGTCCCCCCAGATCTGCGCTCGGGCAGCACCCGCAAATGGTGGGATGTCCCCTCAGAGAATGTCTATGCCTTTGCGCTGTACATCTTTGGCCAACTCAACCGCTGGCCCTCGGACGGCGAACAGGATTACCGCCGCGCTATCTACAGCTTGCAGTCCTACCTGACACCCGCCTGCAAAGCCTTCCTCGACGGCGACTACGAGTACCGCAAGGCCGGCGGCGAACTGCGCCAGCGGGTGCGTGGTGTCTACGAAATTCTGGGCCGAGGCTATAGCGAAGATCCGGAACTCCGGGTCAAGCAACTCGATCGCGACAGCTGGCTGGTCACCCTCGACCTCAACGCCGATGAGTATTACGCCGCCGAACCGGTGAAACGGGTGGTGGTACGTTATCCATTGCGCGTGGTGCGTTTTGACCTGGATCCCGAACGCAACAAGTGGGGACTGGCGCTGGATTGTTATCAGGGCACACCGCAAAAAATTTCCCTGCCTGGAGGTGAGCCATGACGCGGATTTCTACCCTGGGGATCATCATCGCACTGATGCTATGGGGAGTTGCAGCGCAGGCCGTCGAGCTGATGCACTGGGAACGTCTTCCCCTTGCGGTCCCGCTGGTTATCAATCACGAGCGAGTGGTCTTTGTCGATGAGGCTGTTCGAGTCGGCGTGCCCTCAACCCTGACGGGCAAGCTGCGCATTCAATCAACCGGCGGCACGCTATACCTGCGCGCATCGGAAGCCATTGCACCGACCCGACTGCAACTGCAATCGGTCACGACGGGCGAGATTATCCTCCTGGATATCGCGGCCACTCCCGGCGATCAACCGCTGGAGCCCGTACGTATTCTCAAGAATGCTCAGGTGCAAGCTACCGCGGCTGAACCCAGCACCGCCTCTGTTCCAGAACGTACGCCGATCCCGGTCGCTTTGACGCGCTACGCCGCGCAAAGCCTGTACGCGCCGCTGCGCACCGTAGAATCCCTACCCGGCGTAAGCCGCGTCCCGCTCAAGCTGCGCACCGAACTGCCAACCCTGCTGCCGACCGAAAACGTGTCCAGCACACCCATCGCCGTATGGCGACTCGGTGATTACTGGGTGACGGCGGTGAAGTTGCGCAATCGTGGTTCAAAGACGGTGCAACTCGATCCACGCCGGCTTCAGGCCAAGTTGTTCGCCGCGTCCTTCCAGCATGCTTTCCTCGGGCCTGTCGGCAGCCCTGAAGACACCACAATTGTCTACCTCGTCACCCACGGTGCCGGCCTCGAACGCGCCGTGCTGCTTCCGCCCCTTGCGCGAGGTGCTGACGATGAAAGCTAACGCCTTGCTCAAATGGCTGGTACCGGCTGTGCTGTTAGGCGTGGTGTTCATCATCCTGAAAACTTGGGTCGCGGGTGGTACCTCGCCTTCGTCAGAAAGTCCGGCTGCTCAGGGCAACCTCCAGTTATCCGCCGAGCAGGCCAAGTCGCTCGGTATTGCGGGTGATACCCCACGCGACACGGTTGCCACCTTGGTCGGCCAGGTAAAGGCCATGCGCAGCGACATGCTCGGCCTGAAAAAACACAACGATTCGCTGCAGACGGAGAACAACCGCCTTCGTGAGCGGGAAAATAGTATCGATTCGCGCATCCAGACCGCGCTTGGCAGCGTAACCCAACAGGTCGACGAAGGCCGCCGACAAGCCAACGAGGCCCGACTCAAAGCGGAACAAGACAGTCGCCAGGCTCGTGGTCTGCTGACGCAATTGCAGGAACAACTGTCGGGGCTGACCGGCAAAGGCAAGGATATGCCGATTGGATTGGGGCTTGAACCGGGCGACGGGGCGCAGTTCGAAGGGCAGCACTCAGCCGATGATGCGCTGCAGTGGATTGAGCCCTCGGATGCTATTGCCACAGACGCCCAGGGCAAAGCCAAGACCGCGTCCGCCCTGAGTCTGCCTACTGCGTTCAACTCACTGGAGGGTTCGAAGGACAATGCCATCGACCGCAGCCAGAAGCAGTTACGCGAGGCCACCAAGGGTGAACGTGACCAGACACAATCCGCTGATCGTACCGAAGGCGCGAAGCCGATCTACACCATCCCCGAAAACGCAACATTGATAGGTTCAGTTGCCATGACCGCGCTGATCGGTCGGGTCCCGGTGGACGGCACCGTGAATGATCCCTATCCCTTCAAGGTACTGGTTGGTCCGGAGAACCTGACGGCCAACGGCGTCGATCTGCCGGATGTCGCGGGTGCAGTGATGAGCGGCACAGCGTCCGGTGACTGGACGCTGTCCTGCGTTCGTGGGCAAGTCGAGTCGATCACTTTCGTGTTCACAGACGGCACCATCCGCACGGTGCCTCAGCCGAAGACGGTAGCCAGCCGCAATGCCTCCACCACCCAGAGCTCGAACACAGACAAGATTCGTGGCGGACTCGGTTACCTGTCCGATCCGTATGGCATTCCTTGCATTGCCGGTGAGCGCCGCTCAAACGCTCAACAGTACTTCGGCAGCCAGAGCTTGATCACTGCCGCCGGCGCCGGTGTCGCCGCCTTGCTCGGGGATGAGCAGAACAACAGCAGCGTGATCAGTTCGGGCGGCAGTACGCTCGGAGTCACCAGCAGCAGTGGCAATAGCGCGCTGAATTCAATTCTCAGTGGCGGGGTCAGCGACATCCGAGAGTGGATCAACAAGCTCTATGGCGAAGCCTTTGCCGCCGTGTACGTGCCACCGGCAGCACAGGTCGCCCTGCACCTCGATCATGAGATCACCATCGACTACGAGCCCAAGGGCCGGAGCGTTCGCCATGAAAAAGACCAAGCTTCACTGCCTGACCTGGATTAGCGTGCTCTGCTGGGTGCTGGCGGGGTGCTCCACCGACAAGGACACGCTGTTGCCCCATGGCGAGCAAACCATGCTGGACATCTGGAATGGCGCCGGTTCGCAAGGCACTCAGCAGCAACTGCTGGAGGCTCGGCAGCAGCTACGCCGCCCGCTGGCTCAGGCGGATTTCTCCGCGCCTCTCCAGGAACCGTATACGCGCACCGCAGCGAACGAGATCCGCAACCTGTTCCCTCGCCTGCCCAATCCCGATCTGGTGCTGTACGTGTATCCGCACCTGAGTGGTACCGAGCAGGCACCGATTCCCGGTTACTCGACCGTCTTTCCGTTTTACCAACGGGTGCAGTACGCATTGCCGGGTGAACGTCAGGAAGACTTGTAGTGCGTACCGACGATTCGGGCAACCGCACTTCGGCGTGGAAAGCCTGGCGCCACCCAGCGCGCCCTCGTGCGACCTTGGCCGATGACGCTGCACTGTATGCACACAGCCCCAGCTTCACCGATCATCTGCCTTGGGTCGAATACCTCGAGACCGAGCAGTGCTTTCTGTTGGATGACAATTGCTCGGTGGGTGCGGTGTTCGAGTTACTGCCCATCGGCACCGAAGGGCGTGAACCCGACTGGCTGATGGCAGCGCGCGATGCTCTTGAAGATGCCATGCAGGATAGCTTTGACGAGCTGGATCAAGCGCCGTGGGTGGCGCAGTTTTTCTGCCAGGACGACAACGACTTCACCCCCTACCTGACCCGGCTCACCGATTATATTCAAGACAGCGCGCGAGGCACGGTCTTCACCGAGACATTTTTGGAACTCAGTCGTTGCCATTTGAAGACCATCGCCAAGCCCGGCGGGCTGTTCGAGGATAAGGTGATGACACGCCTACCCTGGCGTGGCAATAACCGCCGGGTGCGCCTGGTGATCTATCGCTGGCTTGAGTCTGGCGCCGAGGAGACGGGACTCACCCCGGTGCAATCCCTGCAGCAGGCTTGCGAACGTATTGCGGCTTCGTTGCAGGCGTGCGGCGTGCAATCGGCACGCGTTGATGGCCGCGGTTTGTATGCATGGTTATTGCCCTGGTTCAACCCGGCGCCCAGGCTCACCGATGAAGCGCCCGAGGACTTTTACCAACGTATTGGCTATCCGGAGCCTGCTGATGGCGAGTCGCTGGAATTGCCCTTCGATCACGACTTCGCCGAACGGTTGTTCTTCAACGAACCGTGCTCGGATGTGCAACGGGGACTCTGGTACTTCGATGGGCAACCCCATCGGGTCATGGTGGTGGACAAACTGCGACGGGCACCGTCGATTGGTCAACTCACCGGAGAAACCCGTAAGGGTGATGCAGTCAATGCCCTGTTCGACCAGTTACCCGAAGGCACGGTGATGAGTATGACCTTGGTGGTCAAGCCGCAGGATGTGCTCGAAGACCAGTTAAACCGATTGGCGCGCAAAGCCATCGGTGAAAACCTGGCCTCGACCCAGACCCGTCAGGATGTCGAAGAGGCTCGTGCGATCATCGGTCGCCAGCACAAGCTGTACCGCGGCACCCTGGCGTTCTACGTGCGCGGTCACGATGAACAGCAACTGCACCAGCGCTCGGTCAGCCTGGCCAACGCGCTGTTGGGCGCGGGGCTGCAACCGGTACGTGAAGGCGATGAAGTTGCCGCCTGCAACAGCTACCTGCGTTGGTTACCGATGGCCTATAACCCGGCCCGCGACACACGCAACTGGTACACCCGCCTAATGTTCGTCCAGCACCTGGCGAACCTCGTTCCGGTGTGGGGCCGAAGCACCGGCACCGGCCACCCGGGCATCACCCTGTTCAACCGCGGCGGCTCGCCATTGAGCTTCGACCCATTGTCACGCCTGGACCGGGCCATGAACGGCCATCTGCTGTTATTCGGCCCGACCGGCGCCGGTAAGTCGGCCACCCTGGTCACCCTGCTGATGCAGGTCATGGCGGTGTACCGCCCTCGCCTGTTCATCGTTGAGGCCGGTAACTCATTCGGTTTACAGGGCGACTACTTCGCAACGCAAGGCCTGTCGATCAACAAGGTCCAATTGAAACCTGGTACCGCGGTCAGCCTCGCCCCGTTCGCCGATGCCTGGCGCCTGGTCGAGCAGCCGGATCAGGTGGCGAGTCTATCGATCGATGAGTGGGACGATGAGGTGGTAACCAGTCGCGAAGACCAGCGCGATGTTCTCGGCGAACTGGAAATCACCGCCCGCCTGATGATCACCGGCGGCGAAGCCAAGGAAGAAGCGCGCCTGAGTCGAGCCGATCGCAGCTTGATCCGCGAGTGCATCCTAGATGCAGCACAGACCTGTGTCGCAGCGGAGCGCCGGGTACTGACCCGCGATGTGCGCGACGCGTTGCTGCGCGTCGCCGCCGACCCGCACTTGCCAGAGAAACGTCGCGAGCGTGCCCAGGAAATGGGCGAGTCCATGGACCTGTTTTGCCAGGGTTTCGAGGGTGAACTGTTCGATCGTGAAGGCACGCCTTGGCCCGAGAGCGATGTGACCATTGTCGATCTGGCCACCTACGCTCGCGAAGGCTACGAGGCACAGATGTCCATCAGCTACATCAGCCTGATGAACACCGTGAATAACCTTGCCGAACGAGACCAGTACCTGGGCCGACCGATCATCATGGTCACCGACGAGGGCCATATCATCACCAAGAACCCGCTGCTGGCACCCTTCGTGGTCAAGGGCACGAAGATGTGGCGCAAGCTCGGCGCGTGGTTCTGGCTGGCGACGCAAAACCTTGCCGACTTCCCCACCGCCGCGCAGACCATGCTCAACATGATCGAATGGTGGATTTGCTTGAACATGCCGCCCGCGGAAATCGAAGAAATCGCACGGTTCAAGAAACTCACGCCGGCACAGAAAGCCTTGCTGCTCTCCGCCAGTAAGGAGCCGGGGAAATACACTGAGGGGGTCGTGCTATCGAAGAAGCTCGAGACGCTGTTTCGGGCCGTGCCGCCAAGTCTTTATCTCGCCCTGGCCATGACGGAGCCCGAGGAAAAAGCAGAACGCTGGACACTGATGCAGAGCACCGGCTGCTCGGAACTGGAGGCGGCTTACCGGGTAGCTGAACGGATCGATAGGATGCGAGGAATTAAGTGAAACGGAGCTGATCCTAGGTTTCGATCAATCCGGCAGCAAATCCTTGAAAACCTTCTCCACGTAGGCTTGCATGAACCAGTCGGGGATCTCATCAGCCCTGAATTCAAGGTCAGTCCCGTCTGTTACTTCAGCGAGCAGCACCAGATCAGCGCCGGAGTTATCAAAGATATAAGCCCGGTTCGAGGCTGCGATGGCTGCTGGCAATAGGTTCAGGCAACGACCGTAGCGCTGCACAATTTTTTCCGTGGGGACTGGGTGCCCACCTGCCGCGACACGGTTCTTGACCCTGTTGATATTGATGTCAGGATCTTCAGTGGCGACAAAGTAGAGGTAGGTTCGATATCCCGACGCTTTTGCCTTAAGCATAAAAGCGACTTTGTCCTCGCTAGACATCACCGTTTCGAAGGTGAAAGACAACTGGGCTTCAAGGAGCTTGTGCCGCATGAAATCAGAGAGCACGGAAGCAAAATAGGAATTCATCGCGACGGACTGGAAATTCAGGCCGTTATTGCTGAAGCCTATTTTGGATGCCTCTTCAACGAGCTGGGTCGACCGAATCAGTCGGTGCGCCTTGATAAAGCCGAGAACCTCGTCACCTTCGACTTCCAGTTGAAAATCGCTGAACTCCAGGCGTCCGCCCTCTTTGGCAGCCTTTTCGATTTCATCCGGGTTGATGTAAATCCCGATCAGGTGAGAAGGGACGGCACTTTTCATTGTGCTTTTACCGGAACCATTAGGGCCGGCAAACACCCTCAGCCGAGGGACGGTCATGAGCAGCGGTGCACCTTGATAATCCCGCCCAAGGTCACTTTATGCTTGGGCTTGGCCACTCGAATAACCTTGTGCTTACCGTCGGCAGTCGTCTCAACGAGCTTGCCGTCCATGACTTCCATCACGCTGCGTCCGGCCGCCAGCGCGTTGATATAGGCCGTATTGATCGCACCTTCAGCCATGGCTGGGATTTTACCCTCCAGTCGGCTCACCAGATCGTCACTCAACACTTGGTCGGCTTTCATATCGCGCTCCACGTTCTCAGAGCGTGCAGAATCTGCACTTATCAGAATCCTAGCTACGTAAATCTGTTTATCACAGACCAACGCCACTTCTGTCAGATCTCCATTCTAGAGGAATGGAGCCTGGAACCATACCTTCCAGTAAATTTTCCCGTGTAGGCCATATCGTCAGGGTTGGAGCCGCACGGCTACGGTGAAACGCCTTGAAGCCGTTGCTGAATTCTCAATAAAAATCCTGCTTCGAAAGCATCCTGAGATTCTCCTGCCGGACAAGTCTTCCGTGCCTGCGCCAGTTCCCACCACAGCGGTACGTCACCGGCTGTATTAAGCCAGACCTGGGCGCATTGCACGCCACGTTCGATCATAGGCGCAAATTCGCTGCCCCACGGTGTCAAAAGGCTCGGGCAGCCGTCCGCCGCCGGAATTGAAACGTAATTTTCGTCCATAGACACCTTAGCTTTCGATTATTTATTAATGCTCGGTCTGTTCTAAGCAACATAGAAACAAAATTGACACTCGGCTTAAGCATCAAAAAAGCCCGAATCAGAGCCAATGTAGACTATATCCCGTGGATTGAGAGTCCCTCAAGGCGCAGTTTGCGCGCATGACTCAAGACTTCGAACAGCTCCGTCTGCAACTCGCGGAAAATATCCGCTCGATGCGACGCGTGAAGAACCTTACCCAGGAGCAATTGGCGCTCATGGCCGAGGTGGATCGTACCTACGTGAGTCAAATCGAACGAGGGGTAGGCAACCCGTCCTTATTGGTCCTCTGCAAACTCGCCAACATTTTCCAGATCAAAACGGATCAGTTGCTCATCGAGTCTGACGCGCTTGCTCGTACGCTGAGCGCTGAATGACCCTCTGCTGATCTAGAAGATCGTTATAAACCGACAATCCTGCGTTCGACTTTCTCACTGACACCCCTCTCTCGATTATTGAACCTGTCCAGGCCATACAACCAGAGCCAGGATCATGTCTGCTGCCTGCCCGCACATTTCGCCCCAGAAGCTACATCCTTTGGTGATGAGCATTCTGCTGGCATCCGGATCAAGCGTAGCGCTGGATACCGGCAACATTACCACCTCCGTACTTTCTCCAGACTGCCTCGAGTACAGAGTCGTCGGCATCTGCTTTTGGTTGCTCTGCACCCCCTTCGGCTGCACGGTTAAAGCCTCAACCAAGGTTCGTCACTTCATTCCTGAACTGGTGGTCTCGAGCTATACCACCACCGGCAGCAATCCGTGGACCGAGATGGCCGCTCTCTGCTCTCCCACCAGCGGTGCGGAAGGTGGCGGTAACCTGATCACGCCGAACACCCAGCGCGATAACCTGCCTCGTTTCAAAAATGTTGATGGCATCGGCCACCCCGGAGGCTGGGCCGCCACGCAACTGGCCTCGCAATCCGGCTACGCCTGCGCCAGCGGCGCCACTGCGTTCATGCCCTACTACTTGAGCACTTTGGACTCACTGGCCTGGCGTCATGGCATCCCTGAAAGCCTTTATCCCGAGTCGCTTTTACCGGGAGTCCGTGAGATCGGTCGTCAGCTCGCGGGCAACATGTGGGGCAACGTCTATCCCCGGCAAGGATTTCTGGTACAACCCGACGACTTCAAAGCCGCTGCGGTGATGGCGCAGCGAGCGGGTGACGTCATTACTCGCAACTGGCAGCCGCATGTGTATTTACCGCTCATACCCGTACCACGCGATGGTTATTGGCCGCCTGGCCCAATCGTTGAAAACGATGCTTCGACCCACAAATGGCAATTGCTCTCCCCCCTGGTTCAACCCACATGTGCCATCTTCCCCAGCGATCCGGTACAGAGCGCAGATGGCGGCTACGCCTGGTCGCTGTGGCGTCCCTATAGCTGCTGCAAACGTGAGGGACAAACTTTCCTGTTCAGCATCGACTTCGAAGGCGGTGCTTCATGAGTCGGCTTCTCGGACGACGATGGCTGGGCGTGTCGAGTCTGTTGCTCTGCGGACTACTCACCATGGCCACGCATGCCGACGCCGCCGGAGGTGACTACCGCCTGGGCACTCAAGGCGAAGTACTCGACGACCGAGTGATGTACACCATTGGTGGCGGCTCGGCGGTCGGCTCACCGAGTTCGCTCTACCGGCCCAGTGGTCTCGGTGTCGGCGGGTCATGGCGAGCGAACATGATGTGCGGAAACATGAGCCTCACCAACACCCTGCAAAACCAACTGAATGGCGTGACCGAAGGTTTCCAGCAGATCATGAGCAGCATCGTGCAGAACGCGACCCAAGCCGTGATGTCGCTGCCGGCGTTGATCATCCAGCGCGCCAACCCCGGTCTCTATGAGTTGCTCAGTAATGGTGTGATGCAGGGGCGCATCGACTTCGACCGCTCCAAGCTGACCTGCCAGGCCATGGCCGAAAAGATGGCGGATAAGGTCGGTCAAGCCGGCTGGGGCGAACTGGCCAAAAACCAGGAGATGCAGGGCAATCTGGAGCAAACAGCCGGTGATGCGGTGGCCGCGGTGAAAAGCACCGAGGCCCATAACGGCAACAATGGGGTGTCCTGGGTGGGCGGTTCGAAGGCTGGTGGGAATGGGCAGACGCCCATTCGTGTGACTTCCGACGTGGTGAGAGCGGGCTATAACCTGCTGCATAACCGCACGGTGGATGACAGCACTTCGATCAGTAGTAGCGACTGCTTAGGCGGGGCTATTTGCCAGACATGGACCTCGCCCCAAGAGGAATCCGAATGGGCCGTACGCGTGTTGGGGGAAAGCGAAGTCGCGACCTGCGACACCTGCGAAACCCTGCGTGCTACCGCTGGCAGTGGGTTATCGCCGCTGATCCAGGAGGCCTACAGCGAACGTCTCAAGGCCTTGCAAGGGCTGCTGTCGGGCTCGCTGCCGCCTACCCCTGACAACCTGGCGAAAGCCTCCAGCCCGATGCTGCCGGTGACCCGTGGCGTGATTGAAGCGCTGCGCGACGATCCCGACCAGGATCTGTTGGCACGGCGCCTAGCTAGTGAGACGGCCTTGTCCAGCGTGCTCGACAAGGCACTGCTGCTACTGCGCACGCTGCTGGCAGGCAGTCACGAGCCGAACATCGCTTCCGCCGAGCCGGCCCAGAGCGCCTTGACGAAAAACATCGACACCCTGGAGCGCGAAATACGCCTGCTGCAGACCGAACTGCAGGTACGGCAGATGCTGGCCACCAACACCGCCAGCCTGGTGCTCGACCGGCATGCCGGTGGTGCCGACGCATCGCGTACCGTCGAGCAAGGCGACCCTGAACCTGGCCGACTCAACGACGCCGACGCCAGGCGCAAGTGAGCCATGAAACGCTCACTGCTATTCACTTTGCTTTCAAGTCTGCGGGTTGCAGCAGTGATGATCTTGACCGCCGCACTGGTCGCCTGGATCGGCCGCACTGCGCTGGGCAGTTTCGAGGTCTGGCAGCAAACCTTGGAATCGATACGGCCTTATCTGCGGTGGTGGCGCGCCCTGCTCTATGGCGTCCTCTTTGCGCTCTGGTGGGACCTGCTGAGGCGCTACCGACATCGACCGCAGGACCGACTGCGCGTGAAACGCGCCGGGACATTAGGGCTTTTGCTCTTTACCTGCGTCGAGCTCTCTCGATTGTGAGGTCACCACCATGCTCATGAGCACCAACAGCTACCTGGAGTTTTACCTCTCCCTGCTGGCCTGGATCATCAACAACGGTATCTGGAACGTCCTGTCCGACACTGGACTGTTCGCCGCACCCTTCGGCGCGATCATCTTGCAAGAGTGGTTGTCGGCCCGTCAGCAAGGCGCGGATGAAGGCAACAAGGGTTTGCTCTCTGTACCGCGGATAGAGAACCGGCTGTGGCTGGCCTACATCGTCGTCTTGTTCGGCTGCGCGCCGGTCTTTCCGCTAAACCTCGCTTCAATGGCGTTCGATGATGCGGCGAGTCAGCGCTGCGGCGTGAGTGTGGCCAAACCAGCAGAAACCGCCTGGGGCACGACCTTCAATACCATAGGCGAGCGCTCTGCCAATGTGCCGATCTGGTGGTTTCTGGTGCACGCCGTGAGCAAAGGCGTGACTGCGGCGGCCACCGCCTCCATCCCCTGCGCACCGGATATCCGGCAGATGCGCATGGAGATCGACAGTTCTCGCATCGATAACCAGGTACTGCTACAGGAAGTCGCCGACTTCACTCGCGACTGCTACGGCTATTCCCGCTCTCGGCTCTTCACCAATCGTCCACAGCTGGACAAGGCTCAAAGTCATGATGCGTCTTGGATCGGCTCAAGCTATTTTCTCGACGCTCCGGACTACTACGACACAGATCACTCACGGACACCACGAGTCAGCTGGCCCTATGATGAAACCCGCGATATTTCCTTGCCACGGTTGGAGAATGGCGCGGGCTACCCCACTTGCAAACAATGGTGGAGTGACAGCGGTATCGGGTTGCGAGCACGATTGGTCGAGCAAGTTGACCCTTCGCTGCTGACTCAGCTGAAAGGCTGGTTGACTGGTCGCTCAAGCAACGAGATCGAGGATGCCACACTGCGCGAACTGGTCAGCCCGCGCCAACAATCGATGTCCATGTCGCCCGGACAGGTGTACCAGGACTATGGCTCCAGTGCTCGCGGTGGGTCGATCAATCAGGGGCTCAATAACCTGGCCACCAACACTGGGCTGGCCCTTGGCTCGTTCAGCAACTTCCCGGCAATAAATGCACTACGCGCTGCCCTGCCGATGGTGCAGGCTTTCCTGATCATGGGTGTCATCATCAGCTTGCCGCTGATCCTTCTGGTCAGTACCTACCAATTGAAGACCGTCATGACGGCGACGTTCGCGCTGTTCACGCTGCACATGCTGACCTTCTGGTGGGAGTTGGCCCGCTGGGTCGACTCCAGCATGCTCGATACCTTGTACAACCAAGTCTCGGCGTCCAATCAGGTGCTGTTGTCGCTGCCGACATCCGGTTTTATGGATGGAACCGTCACGGCACAGGTGATTGAGTATGTGATGGGGGCGATGTTCATCGTACTGCCGATGGTCTTTCTAGCCGCAATGAGCTGGGCTGGGTATAGCGTAGGTTCAGGTGTAGAAGGAATGCTCAGCCGGGGAACCCAGGCTGCGCAGACAGCGAGTTCTAACGGGACCTCTCAGTTGATGAGCGGAGCAAGAATAGTTTCAGGTAAATCGGGCTCAAAATAACCAGGGAGGTTACTTCAGTGAACCCCATTTATCGTACCGCTCAGGCCAAGACGCTCTGTGAATTGGATCATCGATATCATCAATATCTGAAGTGTCTGAATCTTGAACTGAGATAGCCGCTAATGCGACGAATGTGCACACCAGCAGAAACAACCAAAAGCTAACAAAAAGAAGTGCACCGAACAGGGCCACCTGGGCAAGCAGAAAGATCCCGCGAACGAGTAAATTACCCGCAGGCAAACCTGCCGTCACTGCACGCTTGGCCACACGAGACTCAAACCCTTTCAAGCTGCGATAACCACGTTTGGCGAACATACCGCATGCATATGCCCAGCGGTGTGTGCGGGAGATTTGAAGTGGCTGCTGAGCCGGCATGATTGCGCCCTCTTCTGAGCGTATTCCTGTGGAAATCGAGATTACAGCCTACTACTGAAAACCGCCCATGCTTAACCGTTTATCAGCTTATTCGGTCGAAAACTCTTCACTGGAAGACAGAAGACGCACCTCGTACAACAGCGCCTCTAAGGCCGTTGACCCATCCAAATCATCCAGCTACATAGAGGATACGGATCGCTGTTATCGACAGCACCTTCCCAGGTAGCCAGAGTCTTTGAGGCTACGTCACTCCAGTGATGGTTCCCCCAAGTGCGATTAGCGTTCGGTGGCTCGCACGGTCACGTTTCACGGTGATGAACGCCTACTGCTCTCCCGAGCGTCTTTCGAGCTCGGCTCGTCCTAACCCCTCTTGTTTTTCTTCAACCCACCGCGGGGAATTCTTTCCCCTATGGGACAGGTTTCTTCGCGCTATCAACGGAGGCATACCATGTCCGACTCACTCACACCCGAAGCACTGAACAATCTGCACTTGCCCGTTGTGTTCACTCCAGACGCGTGGCAACGCGCAGTACTGCTCGACGGTTCAAATCATCCTGAAAAACTGCAGCTCGATAGGCTGAGCAACATCGTACACGCCGCCTTCAAAGCTCATCTGGCCGATCCAAACGCACCCTACGTGGTGTTTGAGGTAGCCAAGTTCGGCTCAGTGAGTGATGCAGAACATAAACCATTGCTGCGACTGAGCCTCAGCCTACTTCAGGCATCAAACCAACCTAACGCCTTACTGATAGCACTTGCCGAAGAGCAGCAACGCTAAACGCAAACGGCCATACCCGGCCACTGTTCCAACTCAGGCTGTACTCAGTCCTGCACCAATCCAATCAACACCCACCGGGGAACCTTCCCCGACGGGCAAGGCGTTCCTCCGGTTTTTCGAGGGAAATGCCATGCGCAATATCTACCAAGACGTCACAGACAAGATCGTTACCGCGTTAGACCAAGGCGTAGCGCCCTGGATCAAACCCTGGTCCTCAAATGGCTCAACTGACGTAGCTCATCACCAGCCCTATCCCATCAACGCCATCACGCAGCGTCCCTATTCGGGCATCAATTTACCGTTGCTCTGGGCCGAGGCCAGGTTGCAGGGGTTCACTCAAGACCGCTGGCTGACCTTCAACCAAGCCAAAAAAGCCGGCGGGCACATCCGTAAGGGTGAGCACAGCACTCTGACAGTGCTTTACAAGCCGATGGAGCGCGAGGAACAGACCGAGTCAGGCCAACCCGTACTCGATGAAAACGGTCAGCCCAAGGTCACTCACTTTGGCATTCTCAGGACGCATTTTCTGTTCAACATCGAGCAAACGGAGGGGCTCGATACGCTCAACGAAACCTTGCTCGAGACGGAACCGAGCGATCCCTTCTTCCCCAACGCAGCTGCAGAAAATTTGTTGCGAAGTTCAGGCGCAAATATCATTCATCGATTTGCTGACGAAGCCTTTTACCACCCGATCAGGGATCTCATCCAACTGCCGACAAAAGCGCAGTTTCACAACCAAGGTGGATACTACGCCACCGCACTTCACGAGCTGACGCACTGGACCGGACACCCCTCTCGATTGCAACGCGAGGGCGTAACCTCTCCTTGTCCATTCGGCTCGTCAGACTATGCATTCGAAGAATTGATCGCCGAAATGGGTGCCGCTTTTTTATGTGCCTACGCCGGTATACAGGGAGAGCTTCGGCACGAGGGCTATATCGATTCCTGGCTCGGCCTGCTCAAGGCTGACAACCGCGCGATTTTCCGCGCCAGTGGCCAGGCCCGATGCGCTTCGGAGTATGTGCTCAACCTGGAGCAGCAACGGAAGCAGACGGTAATGGATGACTCGCGATGCATGAAAGATGGAGCTTGATCGTCACCTCACCGCTGCAAACGCTTCATAGGGTCCAACACGAGTTGGACCCTTTTTCTATGCCCAGAAAAATCCCCACACTGCGGAGCTCTGACGCAAAGAACATGAGGTAATCCCGTAACCGCAGTACTCCGTTACGTATCCAGATTCTCCGCCAGGTAATCCACCAGATCGAGCGGACTCCGGCTATCGATCACCTTGTAGATCAGATCACGTTTGCTGCGCGGTAGCTTCTTGACCACGCTCTTCGCCGAGGCCCTGACGGCTTCGTCTGTTCCATGGATACGTGCCGCGAGCAGCAGTATGAGCGTGGCGTCAGTGAGGTTCATGGCAAGACCCGATAAAATTCGCACCGCAGTGTACCGACACTTTCCTTTTTCGTACCAGCATGCGCATCCAACAAAACGGCACCAGGACAAATCGATATTCCGATTGCCGCACAAAGGGGTACGCGGCAAAAGGACCGGTAAGGGTTGGAAGGGAATGGGGAGTCAAGGGTAAGAGCCCTATCCGAAAAGGCTAAAAGGCCACTGACTCTGCCAGTTCCCGGGAGGACCATGATGCTCAGTCTGTTTCGGCACAAAAGGCAAAAGCCTCCTCCGCCACCAACCGTAAATGTCGCCGATGGGTACCTACCCATCGAATCGTCCCAGAGCTTGTTAGCAGCCGAGCATCGCCGCCAGTTGCTTGATCGCATTTGGCAGTACACCGCCCTCTCCCATCCGCAATTCAGCCAGCTCTATTTAAATCCGATCCATCGCTACGCCGAGCTGGTCCAGCAGCTTCCAGCCAGCGAGACGCACCACCATGCTTATCTTGGCGGCATGCTCGACCATGGGTTGGAACTGGTCGCTTGTAGTTTGAAATTGCGTCAGTCGTATCTGCTTCCCACCGGCGCCGCACCTGAAGACCAAGCCGCCCAGACTGACGTTTGGTCGGCTGGCATCGCCTATGGCGCGTTGCTCCATGACATCGGCAAGATCGCTGTGGACCTGCTGGTCGAACGCCAGGACGGCCGTGTCTGGCATCCTTGGCAGGGATCCCTGGATCAGCCCTACCGTTTTCGCTACCTCAAGGGGCGCGACTACCACCTGCACGGCGCGGCTGCAGGATTGCTCTACACCCGAATTCTCGACCGCACAATCCTCGATTGGCTCAGTGGATTTCCATCGCTCTGGGCCAACCTGCTGTATGTCCTAGCAGGTCAGTATGAACGTGCCGGCGTGCTTGGTGAGCTGGTGATGCAGGCAGACCGTGTTTCCACCGCACAGAACATCGGTGGTAACCCGAGCAAGGCGCTGCAAGCACCGATTCATTCGCTGCAACATCACTTGATCAGCGGACTGCGTCATCTGGTTCAGCACGAACTGAAACTCAACCAGCCAGGTGCCGCGGGATGGCTGACCCAAGACGCGCTCTGGCTCGTCAGCAAGACGGTCACGGACAAGCTGCGAGCCTATCTGCTGTTGCAATCGATTGAAGGCATTCCCTCGTCCAATCTCGCGGTGTTCGACGAGCTACAATCGCATGGATTGGTTGAGTCCACGCCGGAAGGCAAAGCCATCTGGACTGCGCTTGTCGCGCAGGGGAACTGGCAGCAGAGTTTTACCTTTTTGCGCCTCCAACCAGCACTGATTTGGGGGAACGAAGACCGGCCTGAGGCTTTCAGCGGAACAGTGAGCATTGCGACCCATGACCACTCAACTGACACCCCGGTACCAACACCAACGACCGAGACAGCCAGTACAAGATCAGATCAAAGTCAACCGCAGCCGGATACCTTGGCACTAGAGGATGCCGATTACCTCGGCACGCTGCTGGACATGTTCGAATTGAAAGAGCCTGAGGCCAGAAACGCACTGTCAGAAAGTGCTGTCGAAACTTCAACGCTTCAATCGGATAGCCCAGGCCAGGCATTCCTCAGTTGGGTCAAGGAAGGCATCCTAAGCCACAAGCTGATCATCAATGACAGCAAGGCCAAAATCCATACGGTGAGCGGCACTGTGTTCCTGGTCACGCCTGGCCTTTTTCAGCGCTACGTTCAGGAGTTTCCGGGCATCTCACTGAGGACCGATTCCGCAGGTGAGGAATGGCGATGGGTGCAGAAGCAATTCGAAAAACTGAAAACCCACCTAAAGCGTGATGATGGTTTGAACATCTGGATCTGTCAGGTGAAAGGTCCAAGAAAAAAAGGAACCCTCAAAGGCTATTTGTTAGAAAATCCAGCACTCTTATTCGAAGCTGGGCCGGTACCTGCCGATAATCCTTTCCTTAAAGTGGAAAAAGCATAAACGTCCGAAGCCTCCCAAAAGAGCTCAACACGCAGAGTCAACGCTGGCACACCCGCCACTGAACGGTACTCTTGCCGCCTCTCAGTGGCCCCAATGTTCAATGATGAACTTGATGCAGTAAGCACCGCACAGCACCATTTTCCAGGTAGTGCGTCAGCGCTACCCAGCGTTTAATACTGTAATCCGGGGTCTTGGACGTAGCCGAGCCCTCGGGTACACGTTCGCGTTGGGCCGGCATCCACTCATGAAGTTTTTCAGCGATGGGCGCTGCTGTTTCCTGGCGTAATCGCCACCTGTCTTCGCCGCTCATTTCCTTAGCGTGTCGCTCGAATTCGTACAGCCCGCCAATCGAGCGAAGCGCCTGCTCCGCCCACTGGCTTTTGTTCTCCACGTGCTGGTCGTAAAACTTGCGCCGAGTATGCACCATACAGCCGATTTCGGTGATGCCCAACTCGAAGCTGGCCTTGTAGCCGGCGAGTCATCACAAATTAGCTTGTCGTTCCATGTGGCCAGGAAGTTACGCGCATGTTCGCCGACACAACTGGGGCTGAAATCGTAGACCACAGCCTTGAGTGCCGAGAATGGCGTGCTGCTGTAGGCACAGACCTAAGCGCGGTAGGTTTTCTTCTCTCCTGGAGCCAGCATTCGTACCGGTGTTTCATCGGCGTGGACTACGCGCTGGGCCAGCACTGCTTCGCGCAGCGCATCGACCAGCGACTGAAGCTGCACGCCGGTTTGACCCACCCACTGCGCCAGTGTCGAGCGCGGGATACCGACGCCATCATGCACCAGCACTTTCACACGGTTGGCCCGGCGGTTGGAAAGAGATCGGCGCAGTGCCGCTTCGCCGCACCGAATACCGCGACCACTCTGGCCAATGCGTTCTCCGTGCCGGCACGCCATATTACATTTCCGCCATCTGGGGCTTCCCATTGGAGCGTGGTACCAGCCCTACCCATGCTCAAGGCAATTCGCCAGCATTGGTCTATCCTTGCTTTCTCACGGTATTTCATGGAGAGATCTCAATGACTGGCGTTCAAGAGTTGGGCGAGGAAGATGTACCTGTTGTTGATGCATTTGAAGGCTGGCTTGGCGAGAGAAACCGCTGGTTGCAAACAGCAGCCAAGAATCTCATTGAAACCAAAAAGCCTCCAACGGATGACCAGGTCGCGGAGCTGGCTCGGCTCTGTATCACCGAATCAAAAAAAGGCGAAGATCCTGGCTTCGGTACAGTGACACCCGGCTCTCTGGCTCTTGCCGCCAACCGCCCAGCCATTCGTATAGACGGCATAACAGATGTCTATGGGCTGAATGCGGTGAAATCAGGAGCAGCACTACCCTTTTGTGCTGGTAACATAACCGTTTTCTATGGCCAGAACGGCTCAGGAAAAAGTGGGTACGCACGACTACTCAAACAAGCTTGTGGCTCAAGATCAAAAGACGAGATTCACCCCAATGTGTTTGTCGAAGAGCCGGAGGCTTGCCGAGCGACTTTCCAAATCTCCGTAGGAGGACAGGTAGGAAAAATCCCGTGGACACTTGCAGATGGTGCGGACGCAAGGCTTCGCCACGCCCAGATTTTTGACTCCAAAACGGCTGCCCACTACATGGGTAAAAATGAGGCCAGCTACGAGCCTAGTCAAATGAGGTTCGTATCATCATTAATTGCCATATCAGACCGTGTTAACCAGCACCTGACAGCTTCGAAAAACGCCTTGGTCAGCACATTACCCCAATTCCCTGTAGACCTAGTAGCCACTGAAGAAAGTAGGTGGCTAGCAGGTCTGAAGCCGACAACCACCACGGCAACCATCGATAAAGCTTGTCAGTACACCCAAGAGCAAGATGCTGAGCGAATTGCTATCGAAGGTGCGCTGGCACAGAAAGACGTTGCAGGAAGACTGGCCTTAATTAACAAAGAAAAACTGGGACTGGTAACCGTAGAGCAGGCCACGAATCAATTCAAGGAAAAGCTCTCCGTCGAGGCGGCGCACGCCATCGTGGGGGCTCACTCTGATGCAAAATTGAAGCGACAGGCTGCTCAGAAATTCTCTCAACAACTTTTTGCTGAAAGCCCACTTGAAGGGGTTGGTGAGGCCACATGGCAGCAGCTGTGGACTCAAGCACGGCTGTTCTCTCAAACTCACGCCTATCCCGGACAACCATTCCCTGTTATCGGAGAAGGAGCCAGGTGTGTACTTTGTCAGCAGGATCTCAACGAGGATGCCAGCGAAAGACTACGGCACTTTGAGCAGTTCGTGACAGAGGGACTAGAGCTCGCCGCCAAGCAAGCAGAAGACAAGCATAAAGGGCTTATCCGTGCCCTACCTCAGTCGCCAAAAGAGCAAGATTGGTTGGCTCACATGGCTCTGCTCAAGCTGGAGCAACAGAAGGCCATTGACCTGCACATAGCCTTGGTTAAAAGGCGCAGTGATCTCGATACCGCAGACCAAATCGGAAGTGTTGCCGCATTCGACTGGTCACTGGTAAATCAAGCACTAGCCGAGCAAAACGAGTTATTGACCAACGAAGAGAAATCGCTGAACGATCTGTTGCAAGACGGCAAGCGGCAGCAGATGGAAGAGCGACTCCTTAGGCTGAAAGCCATGCAGTGGCTTTCGCAAAACAAGCCAATCATCTTGATTGAACGAGACCGGCTGCTGGCAGTTGATCAGTACGGAAAAGCAATTCGGCTGGCAGCGACAAATACTTTGACGACGAAGAACAATGAGCTGGCGAAATCTGAAGTGGAAGCTGGCTATCAGACACGCTTTGCTCAAGAACTCAAACTACTAGGCGGCTCAAGGCTCCCCGTAGCCCCTCAGAGCAAGACGGTCGGTAAGGGAAGAACGACTTTTGGGCTAGCGCTCGTTGGTGCAAAAGGAGCGCGTCCCCCGGAGCAGATTCTTAGTGAAGGTGAAACTCGGATTGTCGCGCTTTCGGCTTTCCTAGCGGACATAACCGGCTCAAACCAGGTAGCCCCATTCATCTTTGACGATCCTATCTCTTCACTTGACCAAGACTTTGAGGAACGGGTTGTCGCACGCCTCGTCGACCTTGCGCAGACCCGCCAAGTAATCATTTTCACTCACAGGTTGTCTCTGGTCACGCTGCTGGACAATGCCGTGAAAAAAATCAAAGAGCACCCGGATCTTCCTGACATAGTACATGAGGTTCAGACCCTTCGGCGCATGGACAAAATCTCCGGAATTCTGACCGGGCAAAGTGCTCGCGACTCAAAGCCCCAAAAAGCTATCAACAAGTTGCTGAATGAATCGTTACAAAAGCTCAAGAGGCATCAAGCAGAGGGCGAAGCGGAAAACTATGATCTTATGGCCAAAAGTGTCTGCAGCGATTTCCGAATAATCGTGGAGCGCACCGTGGAGGTGGTCATGCTAAACAGCGTCGTGCTGCGATTCCGTAGAGAAGTGATGACCAAAGGGCTTCTCAGGCAGGTCAGCAATGTCACCCAAGAAGATTGCGATCTGATCGATGATCTAATGACTAGGTATTCGGTATATGAGCACTCCCAAGCGGATGATCTTCCAGCCGTTCCACCTGAGTTGGCGCAACTTGAAGCTGACATGAGATCCCTTGCGGACTGGATGGAGGGATACTCAAAACGAGTTGCGTGACCCAGCTCACCTAAGTCAGTCATGAGAATAATTTCGTGGCTGACCATCCTGGGCAAATTTTAGGACTTTCAACCTGGGGATCCACTGCTCATCTGCAGCGACGACGACTACGTCTAGGTTATGGAACCCCCTTCACTCTCGAATAAGTATTCCCGCTGATGATGCTTTGGATTTGGTCGACTCTCGCCCCTGTTCTCTTAGCAATCTCTTGCGGGCAATGGCTGGTGGCTAAGTCACGAATAGCCGTGATTTGGAGTATTGAAAGGCGGTCTGAACGGCTGCATATCTGGGCGGCGGCCCAAGCCTCGTCCTGCCACCTGTCGGCGATAGTTATGGGAGGAAGGCTTTTCCCTTGATGGCCAGTGAGCCACGCATCCACGACACCGTCTCGCTCATCCGGTGTAGCAATTACTCCGTCATTGAGTATTGAATGTTCCCTAAGGTATCGGAGACCAGCCTTGCCACCTGGGATCATGTTGAGCCTTCGCTCATCATCCCAGTGTCCCTCGATCAAAAATTTCTCAGTGTTGTAGAGTTTATCCAGGTCGTCCGTGATCGCCATCACCTTATGATGGATGTAAGTAATCCTTCCCGCTTCCCTCTCCTCTCTAAATTTTTGATGAAAATGTAGATTGCTTCCCTTCTCCACTGCTCGAAGATGTTCAGCCCACCGGGTTTGCCATCGTCGCTTGGTTATCCCCACATAGAAGAAACCATCGTCGGGATAGGAATTACCCATTCCAAAAATGTGCTGATAAAGCGCGTACGCTTTGTCAGGCCATCGTTCGGGTGAGAGCAGGTAGTGTGCTGGAATGGTAAAAATAATGCTTGGAGCCTTGACTCCCGGAACGTGTGCTTCGAGTCGAAGTTCTTTGACTGCACTGATGAGCGCCTCGTCGCTCACTATATCCAGCTGGATCAAAGGTCCTATAGCTATTTCGCCTTCAGCAAGAGGGCGCCCAGAAGCAAAGTCGCGCTCGCCCACGAACCTATGCCCAACCCTCACTGGTTGCTGGGGGACAATGAAAATTAGTCGGCTACCGAGAGCGACTAGGTGCACTACGGGAATAAGTTGGCCGGGAAGAAGCCTAAGTACTTGTCCTGGGATTCGAGCAACCTTCAGCCAGTGGCGCCCATAATCAGTGTTACACCAGCCCGACAGTAGCTGCTCCACTTCAACTAATCGACGATGCATCGATTTGGGAGCCAAATGCTGCCACCAAAGGCGATTCAACCTTATCGTCACGCTCTGTGGCCTCTGAGTTAAGTTATGGGCGGTTTCCGCCTATGCGTGGTGATTCCTTGCTCTTAGGGGTCAAGCCAGCTTCTGACACTGACGTAAAAAATTAACTTGAGGGGTAAAGATGATTCCTGGGCTCGCACGCGGTCAGCTTCCGGCGAACTAACCTAGCACCGTGACGCCGCCCTGCTGCTTATGTTGATGAACTCCAAAGGATCCATCTCTAGGCACTTTGTTCCTCTGCCTGGAAGACCTCGATGAGCTTCTGATTGTAGTCATCAAGGTAGCTTTGAAGCCCATCCCGGTCGATTAGCCGCACGCCCGCCGTGCTGGCCAACTCTTTCGCTGATTTCGTGTAGTAGGAGTTCGTGACGACCATGGCCTCGTCACACCCGTAGAAGGCTTTAGCAGAGATGGCCTGCTGCACAGCAGCATTGCCTACAGAGCCAGAGTAGTTCTTAGCCTGGATGACCATGTTTTTACCGAAGCGGGTAACAAAAAGGTCGGCGCCCTGATCAGCAGTCTTCTTGGTCTCTTTGACGTCATAGCCGATGGTCTGAAAGATCTCAACCAGAAAGGCTTCGAACTGAAATCCGTCCATGGCATCCACCAGGTACATGGTGATGAATTGGTTCGGATTGAAATGCTCCAGCTGAGACCCCAGTCGCTCGACGAGAATGTCGAAATAAATCTCCTCGCAGAGGCTCAGACCGTTTCGAAAAACCTGTAGTGAAAGAAGTGGTATGCCAGATGTGGAGGCAGCCTGGGGGTTAAATTGGACATTGGGAAAAGCAACATCATTTTCCCAAAGGTAGTAGTAGAACAGGGCCAAGTCAGACCTAAACGTTGTCCCGGCCTCTTCAATCCAGGAGCGCAAGGTGTCGGTTAAATCAGCTCGAATGTGGCGGGTCAGCTCTCTCGAGAAACCCAGATAGACCGAGTTGAAGGTGGTTGTTTGCAGCAGCTTGTCCATGAGAGATGGAAGCCCTTCAAGCTCGTCAAAGCCTTTGCGAATCAAAACCTCCCTGAAAAGCTCCCTCTCGCTGTACACACCATCCAAGCGTGGGCCAGGCACGCCCGCGTCATCACTACTACTCGCACTCTCGCGGGTCGTGTGAATGAAATTTGTGAAGTATGGATGCTTCAACTCCGCATATTTTCTCAAGACGTTGTTCAGAAGATCGTTGAGCTGGGCTTGCTCTTTCTTCTTACCGAAGAAGTCTTGAATCAAGCCTTTGGATCGGTATTGAAAATCGGGGTAGAACGAAGGATCCAGCGGAGTGAGGTGCCGCAAAGTAAGCTCTGATGACGGCGAAACCTGGGAGCCCATGCACCATGGGCATGCCGTCTCGAAGGTAGTCCTGCTGCATCCATTGCATTGGTAAATCATTGTACCAACCCCTGTCCTAAGTCATCGCGCGGGCTCGCACGTAATCTTGCAGCGAACATAGCTCAGTGCCATCTGCGCGTCCATTGAGACTACCCTGGGCAAGCAATTCGTCCTCATTCAAATCTCTTAACTGCTGATGAAAGCCAGCTGTCACGGCCGGAGTAGTCTCAGTACGCCAACGCCCCGAGTGGTTGACAACCAATAGAAAATGCACAAAAATGTCGGTTGACACTACTTAATATTTGCACGCTTTTCGGAGAGCCGAATGCCAGAATTCCAGCATCCAAGCGAGCTTGAGCCTAAGCTCAGCCGAGCCCACCTCGGTGTCGTTTTCAATAATCTCTTGGACGCTGCGTATAAGGCACTGGAAGCCACTTCGACAGACGATGACACCAATTGGACACGAGGCGTTTTTCCTTATGGGCGCATCCATGGTCGCTTCATACGTCTTCAACGTGAGGGTAACCTCTCTTGGTTTCGGCTCGTCAACAAAACACTGGATTACACGGTCAGCGTCAATGGAGTTTTGATGCAGTTCATGACTGATGACCCTGACCTACGCAAGAAAGGACATCGTTTACAGAAGAACCAAGTTGAGCGATATCACGACAGCCTTCTCGGGCCAGCCAACGATGGCAACTGTAGTGGTCTAATGAAACCGGACACCCATTTAGGCGAGAATGCTCGCCAGATCGAGGTGTCAGATGACCAAACAACGCCGCTCCTTTACTCCTGAATTCAAACGCGAGGCTGCCGACCTCGTGCTCAAGCAAAACTACAGCTACATCGAAGCCAGCCGTTCACTCGGTATTGGCGAGTCAGCGTTGCGCCGCTGGGTTGAGCAGGTTCAGAAAGAGCGCCAAGGCGTCACTCCGCAGAGCAAGGCGCTGACCCCAGAGCAGCAGAAAATCCAGGAACTGGAGGCCCGGATCGCTCGGCTTGAGCGAGAGAAATCCATATTAAAAAAGGCTACCGCGCTCTTGATGTCGGAAGATCACCAGCGTTCGCGCTGATTGACCAGTTGAGCGCCCATGAGCCGGTCGATTGGCTGTGCAAGGTGTTTGACGTGACCCGCTCGTGTTACTACGCCCAGCGCCTGCGGCGCCGCACGCCCGATGTTGAACGGCTTCGATTGCGTAGCCGCGTCAGTGAGCTGTTCTCGCAAAGTCGCAGTGCTGGGGGCAGTCGCAGCATTTTGTCGCTGATGCGGGAAGATGGTGAGCAGATCGGTCGATTCAAAGTGCGCAGCTTGATGCGCGAGCTTGATTTCAGCAAACAACCTGGCTCCCACGCTTACAAACGCGCCACAGTAGAAAGACTGGATATCCCGAACACATTGAATCGCGAATTCGACGTGCCATCGCCCAATCAAGTCTGGTGCGGCGATATCACCTACATTTGGGCGCAAGGAAAGTGGCATTACCTGGCTGTAGTCCTGGATCTTTGTACGCGTCGGATCGTGCGTTGGGCGCTGTCGGAAAAGCCAGACGCTGAATTGGTGATCAAGGCGCTGGGTATGGCCTATGAGCAGCGTGGCAGGCCTTCGGATCTGCTATTCCACTCGGACCAAGGATCGCAATATGCAAGCCGACTCTTTCGCCAGCGGTTGTGGCGATACCGCATGCGCCAGAGCATGAGTCGACGAGGAAACTGCTGGGATAACGCACCGATGGAGCGCGTATTTCGCAGCTTGAAAACAGAATGGATACCGACCGTGGGCTATAGGACTGCGCAGGAAGCACAGCGTGATATCAGCCATTTTTTGATGCATCGCTACAACTGGATTCGGCCTCATCAATTCAATGATGGGTTGGCACCAGCGCGGGCCGAGGAAAAACTTAACGTCGTGTCCGGGATTAGTTGACCACTACAAACCTCACTTGGCGGGTATACGTAGATAGTGACCGCAACCCTGATGGGCCGACCCTGACAGTCTCAATCCTGGGTTTCGACACGAACCGGAATGTAATCTGCAAATGGGTTCACAACTACGAGCCTCTGGTCTCGGTTCGCACGACCGCACTGTCGCCAGTCGTTGAGATTGTTGACTCGCTACCAATCCGTCGCGACAAAGACGCCGCACAGACAGAAATGAAAAATACTGACTCGAAAGATGAATAACACGACAGGCCTTCTGCCTTGGGGTGACGAGTTTTCACCCGACAAGCTCCGCCTCGCCAGGTGTGCGGCGGGGCGATCCCTTGCTGAGATTGGTGAGCTACTTGGTGTTACCAGGCAGTACGCGCACAAACTTGAGGTCAACGCGATACCCTCCCCCAATCAACTGGAGCGGCTTTGCGAAGTCCTGCGTGTTGAAGAAAACTTTTTCTTTGCCCCCCGAAAAAGTGGCGTCGAGCTAGAGCAATGCCATTTTCGGAGCGTTCGAGCTTCGACTCTAACTCTCAAAAAAACCATCGCCGCCCAAGTGGAAATGTTCGAGTTGCTGGTTGATGAGCTGGACAAAGAGGTCGCATTTCCTATCGTGGACTTCGCTGCCCTTGATGAACCTGTCACCGGTGCAGGCAAGATTGAATTAGTAGCAGAGCGATTTCGCAGGGAACAAGGATTAGGCTTAGGCCCACTCTCGAATGTGACAAAGTTAGCAGAGAAGATTGGCGTTCTGGTGGTCAACCTTGCAGACGCTGATGACCGAGTTGATGCTTTTTCTCTCTTTAACAAGCGTCCTTTAATTGTTCGCAATACATCCAAGGCCAACCCTGGAAGGCAACGGTTTGACCTGGCTCATGAGCTCGGCCATCTAGTCATGCACCAAGGGATCGAGACAGGGTGTCGTGAAACTGAGGAACAAGCCAACCAGTTCGCCAGTGCACTCTTGATGCCACGAGCAAGCTTCGCAGCCGAATTCCCAACTATGAGAGGGAAGTACCTAAACTGGACAGCGCTCAAAGAGCTAAAACTTCGATGGAAAGTTAGCTTCAAGGCATTAATGTATCGGGCTCGTGCGTTGGATCTGCTAACTGCCGATCAAGCGAAGAGCGGCTTTACCTACCTCGCGCGTAAAGGGTTTACGAAAAGCGAAGAGTTTGACGAGTTGATTCCGATGGAGTCCCCCCTCCTCGTTCAGCGCGCAATCGACTTACTGGACTATACGACTTGGAATCGTGTGCTTGCTGCTGCCGGCTTGAGCACGGAGATGGTGAAGAATCAGTTCATGTTAAACGTACCTATCGCCCCTTTACGGTTAGTGAACAATGCCCAACGCTAGGCCTCCGCCGCACCTCAGGCATCGTGAAGTCCACGCATTCGGGGTGTGCCCGAGCTAGATAGTCCCAAGCAAGCAGCGACATCCGTTATCGCAGCACGAAGACAGCATCTCAGCTTGAACTCAGCGCACTGCAAACGATTCGTGCGGTCCCGTCGAAATTTGCCATATTGAGCACATCGATTGGCGCGCGACCTTTTAATCGCTCATGAGGCTTACAAAGGGCGCCATAAAGCCTCCACGCATCGACATCCGGAAATTGCGCTAGTGCGGCAAGTACCAACTTGTGCCGCAGTGGATCAAGCTGCCAATCGGGAATGCGCTGACCGCGATTCCCTAGGCTCAAAGACAGCAGGCGCCGAGCCTTGATATCGCGGTTGATCTGATCTCGGGATTTGCCTGCCAGTTTGGCGAAGACAAGCAACGGCAAATTATTCGAAGCTTCATAGGTGGCGAGCATCTCGGCGCGCTGACGTTGTATGTCTGATACTTGGGGTTCGCGCAGCTGTTCAGTCTGCGTTGGAGCTGGTAGGACCGGTGAATACTGAGCCGCGTTAAGGACCGGTTCGTTGCTGACGGACATTTTGGAGGCTGGGACCGACGTCGCTGGGAAGCCACTGCTGTACAGAACGGCGTTTGCGTTCGCGCTTTCCAACGAAGGTAACGAAGCTGCACCTTCTAAACGAATGGTCAGCGGAGAGCTTGCCGCTTTCAGCTGGCCCTGTCCCCAAAGATCCAGACGGTTCGCCCAATCCTGCATCATGGTCCGACGCTGCTCGACATACTCCGCATGATTGTAGGCCGCGCTCACCTTGTCCGGATCCGCATGAGAAAGCTGAGCATCCACCCAAACCTTTGGATACCCGATCTCGTTCAGCGCCGTCGAGATCGTCGCCCTCATCCCATGACCAGTGAGTTGATCGGCATACCCCATCCGACGCAACGCGCCATTCAGTGTGTTCTCACTGATACGCTTGTTCAGATCACTTCGATGCGCAAACAAGTAGCGCTGCGCGGGACAACCTGGTCCAGCAAGTGACGCACGATCTCCAGCGCCTGAACCGACAGCGGGACAATGTAGGGCGGTACGTTTTGGATCTGCTTACCTGGCTTTCGCATCGCTAGCTGGAGCTGCTTCACCACCTCCGCCGGTATGACCCACAAACGCTTCTCCAGATCGAACTGGTCGGGCGTCGCCAACCGCAGCTCGCCCGTGCGGACACCGGTCAGCAACAACAATCGAAGGCCAAGGCGGGTTTGGTTTGCGCCACCATAATTTCGAAGAGCAGCCATCAATGCCGGGAGCTCGTCCATACGGAGAAACGGGTTGTGCGTTACGGGAGGTTTGGGAAGTGCGACCACATCGAGGTCTGAAGCCGGGTTGTGTTCGAGCCCCTCGATCTTCACCAGCGCATAGCGGAACAATTGGTTGAACCAGGTCCGGCATTTTTCAGCGGTCGTTAAGGCCTTGCGCTGTTCGATCCTGCTCAGTAAATCCAGCAGATCGTGACGATTGATATCGTAGATGGACCGCCCACCCAGTAGGGGCAGGACGTCTTTACTGAAGATTCTCAAGATCTGCGAGAGCGTGCTTTGACGCCCTTCCTTCAGGCTCAGCCTGCGGAACTCCACCCACTGATTGAACACAGCCTCGAAGGTGTGCTCCTTCGCAGCATGAACAGCAAGCCGCTGTTGTTTGCGATGCTCATAGGGATTGATGCCCTGGGCAACCAAGGTACGGGCTTCATCACGACGGGTACGGGCTTCTTTAAGCCCAATTTGGGGATAACTACCGAGGGACATGCGCTTCTGCTTGCCCGCCCAGTAGTAGCGGAAGAGCCAGACTTTGCCGCCTCTGGCCGTCACATTGAGTGTGAGACCATCACTATCGCCGAGGGTGTAGTCATTACCGGTGATTCGGGCGTGCCGAACTGTCATTTCTGAGAGTGCCATCGCGAGCTCCTGAACAGAGTCAGGGCCAGATGCTCATCTCGTTGCGCAAACTGCTCCAGCATCAAACCGATTCGGTACGCGTCAGGATTCTGGACTCAATCCTGGACTTAAACGCACCGGATAGTGCTGGATTTCAGTGGTTCCCGCTGGAACGAAAAAGGGCCTAAAGGCCCTGATTTCAATCACTTACAGAATTCAGTGGAACTCTGTAGCGCAATATTTGGAGCGGGAAACGAGACTCGAACTCGCGACCCCGACCTTGGCAAGGTCGTGCTCTACCAACTGAGCTATTCCCGCGTCTTGGTGTGGCGCATTCTATAGATTCAAAACACGCCGTCAACCCTTTGATTCAAAAAAGTTTTATTTCGGATCAACGTCAGTCCGCAGGTGCGGCCAGGCGGCGCGCAGGTATTGGACCATTGACCACAATGTCAGGCCTGCGGACACCAGCAGCAATGCGTAACCCAACAGCACCCAGAAGCTGAAGTCCGAAGGGTTCGCCAACAGGATAACCAAGGCCAGCATTTGTGCGGCGGTTTTCCATTTGCCCAGGTTCGATACCGCGACCTGGGCACGGGCGCCCAGTTCGGCCATCCATTCGCGGAGGGCCGATACGACTATTTCGCGTCCGATGATCACCGCTGCCGGCAAGGTCAGCCAGAGGTTGCCGTGTTCCTGCACCAGCAGCACCAGCGCCACCGCGACCATCAGCTTGTCGGCCACCGGGTCGAGGAACGCGCCGAATGGCGTGCTCTGCTCCAGGCGGCGGGCCAGATAGCCGTCGAGCCAGTCTGTTGCGGCGGCGAAGGCGAAGACCGAGGCGGAAGCCACGTAGCTCCAATGGTACGGCAAATAGAACAGCAATATAAAGATCGGGATGAGCAGGACGCGTAGAACGGTAATCAGGTTTGGGATATTCATCGGCACAACTGGCTACGAGGTTGACGGGCATTCTACTCGCTATGCAGGTTCGCATAAATCGACTCTGCGAGCTTTTTACTGATACCGGGTGCTTTGGCTATCTCTTCGATGCTGGCACGAGACAGCTCCTGCAAGCCACCAAAATGTTTCAACAGGTCGCGCCGGCGCGTCGGTCCAACCCCCGCCACGCCTTCCAGCGTAGACGTACGGCGAGTCTTGCCACGCCGGGCGCGGTGGCCGGTGATCGCGAAACGGTGGGCTTCGTCGCGGATCTGCTGGATCAGGTGCAGCGCCGGCGAGTCTCCCTTCAGGGTGAATTCGTGGGCCGCGTCGTTCAGGTAAAGGGTCTCGAAACCGGCCTTGCGCGTGGCGCCCTTGGCAACCCCCAGCAGAATCAGATCCGGGACCGACAATTCATTGAGCACGTCGCGGGCCATGGACAACTGGCCCTTGCCACCGTCCACCAGCAGGATGTCCGGCAACTTGCCCTCGCCGTCCTTCAGCTTGCCGAAGCGCCGCATCAGCGCCTGGTGCATCGCCGCATAATCATCGCCCGGCGTAACGCCCTCGATGTTGTAGCGTCGGTAATCGGACTTGATTGGCCCCTCCGGACCGAACACCACGCAAGAGGCTACCGTCGCCTCGCCGCTGGAGTGACTGATGTCGTAGCACTCCAGTCGCTGCGGTGGTTCATCCAGGTTGAGGACATCGGCAAGGGCTTCGAATCGCGCCGCCACATGCTGGCGGTTGGCCAAGCGCGCGCCTAGCGCCTGTTCCGCGTTGGTCACGGCCAGTTGCTGCCAGCGCGCCCGAGTGCCGCGCACACGGTGACTGATGGTCAGTTCGCGACCGCGGAGCTTGTCGATGGCCTCGATCAGGGTCGGGAAGTCTTCATGCACCACGTTGACAATCAACTCGCTGGGCAAATCGCGCTCCGGGCTGCTGACGTAGTACTGGCCGAGAAAAGCCGCCATGACTTCGGCCACGTCTTCCTCGATACCGACCTGGGGGAAGAAGTTCTTGCTGCCCAAAACACGGCCGCCGCGCACGCTGATCAGGTGGACGCAGGCGCCGCCGGGGTTGATGAACGCCGCAACGACATCGACATCGCCGCTGCCGCCTTCCATGCTCTGCTGGTCCTGCACACGGCGCAGCAGCCCGATCTGGTCGCGCAGCTCCGCGGCGCGTTCGAATTCGAGGTTGATCGATGCCTCTTCCATCGCTGCTGACAACTCGTCGGTCAGCGCATTGCTGCGTCCCTCCAGGAACATCACCGAGTGACGTACGTCTTCAGCGTAAATCTCGGGCTCGACAAGCCCGACACACGGGGCCTTGCAGCGCTTGATCTGGTATTGCAGGCACGGCCGGGTGCGGTTCTTGTAGTAGCTGTCCTCGCACTGGCGAACGAAGAAGGTTTTCTGTAGCAGGCTCAGGCTTTCACGAATGGCCCCAGCGCTGGGGTAAGGACCGAAATACCGCCCCTTGGCCTTCTTGGCCCCGCGATGAATGCTCAGGCGCGGAAACGCTCCGTCCGACAGGAACACGTACGGGTAGGACTTGTCGTCGCGCAGCAGGATGTTATAGGGCGGGCGCCATTCCTTGATCAGCGTCTGCTCAAGCAGCAGTGCTTCCGTTTCGTTGGACGTGATGGTCGTTTCGATCTGCGCGATGCGCCCCACCAGGGCCGCAGTCTTCGGCGCGAGGCCGGTCTTGCGGAAATAACTGGCCAGGCGCTTCTTGAGATTCTTGGCCTTGCCGACATAAAGCAGGCGCGCGTCGCTGTCGAACATGCGGTACACGCCAGGGCGACCGCTGCAGGTGGACAGAAAAGCGCTGGGATCAAACTGTTCGGTCATTTTCAGGCGCTGGCATCGACCATGCCGTGGCGCACCGCCAGCAGCGTCAACTCGACATCACTGCTGATCGAAAGCTTTTCGAAGATACGGTAACGGTAGGTATTGACGGTCTTGGGTGACAGGCAAAGCTTGTCGGAGATGATCTGGACCTTCTGGCAGCCGACGATCATCAGCGCGATCTGGATTTCCCGCTCGGACAACGCATCGAAGGGCGAGTCGTTGGTCGGCTGGAAAGACTTGATCGCCAGTTGCTGGGCGATCTGCGGGCTGATGTAGCGCTGGCCGGCAAACACCAGGCGGATGGCCTGGACCATCTCGTTCAAGCCAGCGCCCTTGGTCAGGTAACCCGCCGCGCCCGCTTGCAGCAGCCGGGTCGGAAACGGGTCTTCTTCACAGACGGTCACCGCGACAACCTTGATGTCCGGATGGCTGCGCAGCAGTTTACGCGTAGCTTCGAGGCCGCCGATGCCCGGCATCTTGACGTCCATCAACACCACATCGGGTTTCAACTCCCGCGCCTTGATCAGGGATTCTTCCCCGGACTCGGCCTGGCCAACCACTTGCAGGCCATCGATGTCAGCCAGCATCCGTGTAATGCCCGTACGGACGAGATCATGGTCGTCGACCACTAACACCCTAATCAAGCAGACACCTCACGATTTGGTCTTGTATGGGTTGCCTCACACCTTAGCAAAAAGCATTCGGCAGACCTAGCGCAAAGGGGCAGATAAAAGTTACAACACATCTTCATGAAATCCGACATCCGCAGCCTCAAGCGGCAACGTCCCGCTGCATTCTCAGGAAACATTCATCCTCGCCGACGACCCGCAGCCCCATGCGTTCGTAGAGCTGCCTGGCCGGATTATCCTTGAACACGGTCAGGCGCAACGCGGGGCGACGCTCCACCGCCACCATCCCCCAGACCTGTCCGATCGCCCAGGTTCCGGCCCCCTGCCCATGAAACGCCTTGTCAATCTGCAACTCCCGGATATACAGCGCACGGGCGTCGCGGCTGAGGCTGACGAAACCCAGCGCCTGGTCACCCCGATGGATGATCCAGTTCTGGCGAATCACCCAGGCCAGGTCAAACGCTTCGTCCTGCCACAGCAAATCATGACGCAGATAATAGGGAAGCATATTGCTGCACGTCAGTTGTCGGGCGAATTCGATATCATCGACTTCAGCCGGGCGCCATTCGAACATCATTTTAGACCTCGTCAAAGCGGCACCACCTGCCCTTCCCAGCCGCTGCCCTGGGGACGAGCCATGACCAGAAGCTCGCCGACGCCTGGCGCCGCGGCTATCAGCGAACCATCGGCCGCCCAGATCGCGCTGCGACCAGCCGACTCCCACCCTCCGGTAGCGCCACCGTGATTGGCCATCAGGACCATCATGGCGTGTTGTCGGGCGTAACCTTGCAGCAACGTCGTGTCCGCTACATAGCCTCCCTCGGTTATCAACACGCCGGCTGCATATAGCGTCGCGCCCTGCTCCGCGGCTGCCGCCGCATGGCTGGCCTGGGAAAAATCGGCGCACACCGCCAACGCCACGCGATCCGCGCCCATCGCCAGGATCGAACCGCCGTGACCGGGCGCGAAAGCGATTTCTTCTCCAGCGTGCAGATGCTGTTTGCTGTAGACCCCAAGGGAGCCATCCGCACCGAGCACCAATGCGCCAATCAGCACCGGGGCGTCGGCCGCGAGGCGAATCGGCATGCCGACCACCGCAGTCAGGCCGAGCTCCCGCGCCAGGTCGCGCAGCGGCTGCAACACAACATCCTCCGGCAAGATAGCCAGTTCCGCGGCCAGCCCTCGCTCGTACCCGGTGAGCGAAAGTTCTGGAAACACCAGCAACCCCACATTCCGATCGGCGGCGGACTCCATGAAGCGCTGATGATGGATAAGGTTGCCGGCAATGTCCCCTGGAATGGAAATCGATTGGGCGGCAGCAAAGGCTCGGCTCATGGTGCGTCCTTGACGGAGCAGACAAAGGGCTGAGTTTGTCACAAAGCCCGCCGGACTCAAGCGGGGTGGACGGCGTCATCAATCCGATAGGATTTTCTTATTGAACCGGCGCGCCTCGCTCTAGTAAGCTGCGGGTCATTCATCGGAGACAGACCATGTTCAACGCCCTTGCACAGCTTCACACCGCCAGCGCCCTGCGCTCGGTTGCGGCTGCCCGGGTGAGCAGTGTCCAGACTCCGGTCAGCTTTTATTTTGGGTATTGGTTTAGCCACTGGCGCGCCTGATACCCAACCGGCGCCCATTTCAAACGGGTCGCCTACCAGAGTTTTCCAAACCCCCGGTCGGCCTCCCGACCGGGGGTTTTGTTTTTCAGGCCCCAGACAATTGCAGCACCAGACAACTTGAGGATCGAACCATGAACTACGCCACTTATTACCGTTACGACAGTTTTGCCGCCTGGCGATTTACCAGCCACCGCTCGGGACAGCCTGCCGCCTCCGATCGGTCACCTACCGGTGGCATGCCTCCATTGCCGGCCATCACGGCCAATTGTCGAACACCCCAATAGGGCCGGCGCGCGGGAACGAACCCGCTGCTCGCCCAGGAAGCCAGATCATGAATTCGTCCGTTTCTGCTTTGCCACTGTCCACCCTCACGCCTGCCAATGAAGCGCTGACCCTGCGTCTGCCAAGCGCTCTGCAGCTCAAACAGCAATTGCCGCTCGCCACTGCGCTGAGCCAACAGGTCGACACCCATCGCCAAGCGGTGCGTGCGATCCTCGACGGCGAGGACTCCCGCCTGCTGGTCATCGTTGGCCCCTGCTCGATCCACGATCCCGAGTCTGCGCTTGAATACGCTGCCAACCTGGCGCGCCTCGCCCGCGAAGTGAGCGACAGCATGCTGCTGGTCATGCGCGCCTATGTCGAGAAGCCCCGCACCACCATCGGTTGGAAAGGCCTGGCCTACGACCCCGATCTGGACGGCAGTGACGACATGGCTGCCGGCTTGAACCTGTCACGGGAACTGATGAGAGAGATGCTGCGACTCGGCCTGCCGATCGCCACTGAATTGCTGCAGCCCATGGCCGCTGGCTACTTCGACGACCTGCTCAGCTGGGTCGCCATCGGTGCCCGGACCACGGAATCGCAGATTCACCGGGAAATGGCCAGTGGCCTCGGCATGCCGGTCGGTTTCAAGAACGGCACGGACGGCGGGGTCGGCATCGCCTGCGACGCCATGCGCTCCGCCGCCCACCCTCACCGGCATTTCGGCGTCGACAGCCAGGGGCACCCGGCGATCGTCCAGACCCAGGGCAACCCCGACACTCACCTGGTGCTGCGCGGCGGCCATCGCGGGCCTAACTATGATCGCCAGAGCGTGGCGCAGATACACGACGACCTCACCCGCCTCAAAATCCCGGCCCGGATCATGGTCGATTGCAGCCATGCCAACAGCGGCAAGGACCCGTTGCGCCAGCCGCAGGTGTTCAATGACGTATTGGAACAGCGTCTGCAAGGAAACCGTGCCCTCATTGGCATGATGCTGGAAAGCCATCTGTTTGAGGGTTGCCAACCATTGGGGCCGACGATGCGCTACGGCGTGTCGGTGACCGATGGATGCCTTGGCTGGGAGGCCACCGAGCGACTGCTGCGCCAGGCCGATCACTCGTTGCGATTGCAGGCCTGACGCACCCGACAGGCCCTCCGTGAAGGGAGGGCCTCGCTCAACCAGGCGCCCGGGTACGCACCTCGATAGTGATCTCCGCAGACCGCTGGCTGACATCGTCCAGTCGCTCCACCTGATAAAACAGTTGCACCGACCTGTTTCGCTGCTCCTGCCAATAGGCGGCCGGCACCTCGAAGACAAGCGGCTGGCCGACCATCGCCTCGGTGATTTCCCGCTCCTGCACATGGGTATAGGTCCCGTTGCATTGCAGGCCGACCCATTCGCCCGCCGCCAGTCCGGTGCCATCGATGACCACCGTCACCGGGCCTTGCAGCGTTTCGATATCGAGCCCTCCTTCGTTCAGCGCCGCGACCTCGGGCGCCTTCAGCGCAGGGCGCACCAAGGGGCCGATATGCATCGACAAAGACTCGGCCTGGCGTGCCGAGCGGCCATGCCTGACAACATAGCCCAGGCTCAACCGGTGGCCGACATACGGGGCCAGGTGCGAATAATCGACCCAGAATGACACTTCACGCCCCAATACATGTTCCTCGATGTGCAGCACGTCATGCCAAAGCGCCTTGGAATCCTGGCTGACACTCAAGGCCAGCCGATCACCGACCGCCATCCTTGAATAAGGCCGAATGGTCACCCGCGTTCCTTCGGGCACCCGGGCGGGATCGAGGCTGCCACCCACCGCATCATCGGCAATCGGCGGCAACAGCAGCTCGGGCCTGTCGCCGACCTCAAGTTGCAGGGCTTGCGACCCCAGCACGCCGGAGATCCACTTTCCGGCTACCTGGTAGGAGATCTCCAGCGAACCTCCGTCGAGCTCGGCGATATGCGGTTCACGAACAACAAAAACCACGTCACGTCCGACCTGCCGCTCGGTGATAAACCTGCTGGTTTCATGCCGGTAGGGGTCGCCTTCGTTATTGAGCCCATGCCAACGCAGCCGCACTTCATCACCACTCGTCATCGTCGGATACGGCTTGATCGTGATCACGGCCTTGTTCCAGGCCGGATCCACCACGCCTCCCTTGGCCTTCGCCAGGGAAGGCGCTGGCAGTCTCGCACAGCATGGGTCGCTACTGTTCTGCGGCGATGGGTAAGTCTTCATTTTCACGTTCCAGTCCTTTGGAGAAAGCGCCATGCACATCACGGCGCCGCTGAAGTCATTTGAACCCGCCCGCGGCAAATGCGCAGTCAGACAAGTCGACCATGATCGGTGGGCTGTTGCGCCGAGTGTTGTAGCTGCCAGCCGCGACGACTATCGGAAGTATCCCGGACCGTCGGCATCGTCCGCCTACCAAGTGAATTTTCCTGCTTTTTCTATTCCAGTTTCCCTGGCTTACCGCGGCTTGGTCCTACACCGCTCGCTTGTCGCCTGCATTAGAGTGGTGCCGGCAAATCCAGGTGAACATCTTCGAAAAAGGTACGAACATGCAACGGAATGCAAACACTCACTTTCCTATCCTGCTGGTCCATGGGTTGTTCGGGTTCGACAGGATCGGCGCCTTCGGGCTCTTTGAGAACGTCAAACAGGCTTTGCGCACCGCCGGCGCGCGGGTCTTCATCCCGTATCTGTCGGCTACCCATTGCAATGAAGCCCGTGGTGAACAACTGCTGACGCAGATCGACCGGGTCCTGGAAGGAACCGGCTCCACCCGGGTCAACCTGATCGGGCATGGCCAAGGTGCGCTGGCGGCACGTTATGCCGGGGCAACCGCCCCCGAACGAGTCGCCTCGGTCACCTCTGTCAGCGGCCCCAACCAGGGCTCGGAACTGGCCGACTTCCTGCGCAAGGCCCTGACTCCCGGGCGATTGCCGGAGCATGTGGCGAACCGGGTCGCAACACTCTTCGCCGACTTCATCTCGGCACTCAGCGGCCATACCCGGCTTCCACAGAACGCCATCGCGGCGCTGGCGGCATTGACGACGGAAAGCGTGGGCGCGTTCAACGACCGATACCCCCAGGGCCTGCCCCGAAACTGGGGCGGCAACGGGCCGCAGCTGGTCAACGGCGTTCGCTACTACTCCTGGAGCGGCACGCTGCAAGACATCCCTGGCGAAGCCTGCGGTGCAGCAGGTCCGCTGCATGATTTCTGCCGGGCCTTTTCCGAATACTTCACTACCGAAGCCGGACAGAACGATGGCATCGTCGGGCGCTTCAGTTCCCACCTGGGCAAGGTCATTCGCTCCGATTACCCACTGGACCATTTGCACGCCATTAATCACGCGAACGCCAGCGGACACAGCAAGGGAACGGACCCGCTAGCGCTCTATATAAGGCACGCCGAGCGTTTGCGAATCGTCGGACTCTGATCGACACGTCGCATTTTTGACAACAAAGCCCTACTGATTCCGGTAGGCTGGACGTTTTGAAAACACTGAAGGAGATTTCCCATGGCCAAAGCCACTGCCCGCCACATCCTGGTATCCAGCGAAGAAAAGTGCAACGAACTCAAGACCCAGATCGAAGCCGGCGCTGACTTCGCCGAGGTCGCCAAGGCGAACTCCAGCTGCCCGTCCAGCCGTCAGGGCGGTGACCTGGGCTCGTTCGGTCCAGGCCAGATGGTCAAGGAATTCGACACCGTGGTGTTCAGCGCCCCGATCAATGTGGTCCAGGGCCCGGTCAAGACCCAGTTTGGCTATCACCTGCTGGAAGTGACCAGCCGCCAGGACTGATCCCGGTTTATCGACATGATGGCCCGCCCTTTGGTGGGCCGTCATGTTTGCATGATGCGAGGGGCTGGCGATGAGCGCGCCGCTCGCGTACAAATCATGGTCATCGATCACCCGGCTCTAAGGCTGACAATGCGACTGGCGTTTCCCTCCTGGCTACTCACTGCCGTGGTCCTGCTGACAGGCGCCGCAGGTGTGAGCGCCGCCCCCCAACATGCCCTGACTGTTTATGGCGAGCCGGCCAGATACGCCGAAGGCTTCGGCCACTTTGCCTATGCCAATCCCCAGGCCCCCAAGGGCGGCACGATGCGCCGCTCGGCCATCGAGATCGGTCATTTCGACCATATCCTGCCCTATATAGACAAAGGCATCGGTGTCAGCCAGGTCGACGGCATGCTCTATGCGCCGCTGGCCCAGCGTTCGCTGGACGAGCCCTACACCGTCTACGGCCTGGTGGCCGAGAAGATGGAACGGGCCGAGGATGGCCTGTCGCTGCGCTTCTACCTGAACCCCAAAGCCCGCTTCGCCGACGGCAAGCCCATCACCGCCGAGGACGTGCGCTACAGCTTCGAGCTGCTGATGACCCAGGGCAGCCTGCGCTACCGCACACAGTTCGCCGCGGTCAAAGGCGTCGTGGTGGAATCGCCTCGCAGCGTTCGTTTTGATTTCAAGAACAACGAAAACCGCACGCTACCATTGGATGTTGCCACCCTGCCGGTGTTTCCCGAGCATTGGTGGAAAACCCGCGACTTCGCCAATGGCGGCGGCTACGAAGCCCCGCTGGGCAGTGGTCCGTACCGGGTGAGCAAAGTCGACTCGGGTCGCAGCATCACTTTCGAACGCAATGCAGACTGGTGGGGCAAGGATCTGCCGGTCAGTCGCGGCTTGTATAATTTCGACCATTTCAGCATTGAATATTTCGGCGATACCGATGTGGCCCGACAGGTCCTGCGTGGCGGCGCCTACGACTACAACCGCGAGTTTTCCGCCACCGGTTTTGCCATCGGCTACGACAGCCCGGCCCTGCGCGACGGTCGCCTGCAAAAGGCCCACCTCGCCACCGAAGCGCCGCAGCCGGCACAGGGCTTCGTGTTCAACCTGCAACGCCCGCAGTTCCAGGACCGCCGCGTACGCCAGGCGCTGGCCATGCTCTGGGATTTCGAATGGAGCAATCGCCAGATGATGCGCAATGCCTATGTGCGTCAGCAGAGTTTCTTTTCCAACACCGACCTCGCCGCCCGGCAACTCCCCGATGCGGCGGAACTGGCGATCCTCGAACCGTTGCGCGGCAAAGTCCCGGATGAGGTGTTCACGCAGGTATTCGAGGCGCCGAAAACCGACGGCAGCGGCGTGATCCGTGACAAACAGCTGCAAGCCCTGGCGCTGCTCGAACAGGCCGGCTGGAAGCCCCACGGCGACCGGTTGGTGAATGCCGAAGGCGAGCCCCTGAGCTTCACGTTCCTGAATACCCAGAACGGTATCGACCGTCTGTTGCTGCCCTACAAGCGGACCCTGGCCCAAATCGGCATCGACATGAGCATCCGGCGCATCGACTCGTCCCAGTACGTCAACCGCCTGATGAGTCGCGACTACGACATGATCATCACCGGTTACCCCGTGAGCACCTCGCCCGGCATGGAACTCTACAATTATTTCGGCTCGGCGGCCGCCAATGATCCGGGCGCAAACAACTACATGGCTCTGCAGAACCCAGCCGTGGATGCCCTCATCGACGGCCTGGTCAAGGCCACCACCCAGAGCGACATGCTCCGCCATGCCCACGCCCTGGACCGGGTACTGCAATGGAATTACTACTGGATCCCCAACTATTACCCACCCGGCAGCTCGACCGTATGGTGGAATCGCTTCGGCATGCCGAAGGTCCAGGCCAGCAATGACGAAGCCATCGAAAGCTGGTGGGAAGTCAGCACCACGCCGTTGACCAACGAACAGATGACCGCCGAACGCATCAAGCGCAGCGCACCCGGAGGACATCACTGATGTGGGCTTATATTGCACGGCGCCTGCTGCTGATCATCCCGACGCTGGTGATCATTCTGCTGGTGAACTTCGTGATCGTGCAGGCCGCACCGGGCGGGCCGGTCGAACAGGCCATCGCCCACCTGCAAGGTATCGGCGGCGCCAGTGTCGGCAGCTCGGGTAATGCCATGGCCGGCAGCTCGCGCGCCAGCCGTGGCCTGGACCCGCAACTGATCCAGGACATCGAGAAACAGTACGGTTTCGACAAGCCCGCCCACGAACGCCTGTGGCTGATGCTCACCAGCTATGCCCGCCTGGATTTCGGCAAGAGCTTTTTCCGCGGCGCCACGGTCACCGACCTGATCCTGGAAAAGATGCCGGTGACCATTTCCCTCGGGCTCTGGGCGACGCTGATCACTTACCTGGTGTCGATTCCGCTGGGCATTCGCAAGGCCGTGCACCACGGTTCGGCATTCGACGTGTGGAGCAGCACCGCGATCATCATCGGCTATGCGATGCCGGCGTTCCTGTTCGCCATGTTCCTGATCGTCATGTTCGCCGGCGGCACCTCGCTCAATTGGTTCCCCGTGCGCGGACTGGTGTCGGACAACTTCGAATCACTATCGACGCTGGGCAAGATCGCCGATTACTTCTGGCATTTGGTGCTGCCCGTCACGTCGCTGGTCATCGGCGGCTTTGCCACCCTGACGATCCTGACCAAAAATTCGTTTCTCAACGAAATCACCCGTCAATACGTGGTGACGGCACGGGCCAAAGGCATGAGCGAACGGCGCGTGTTGTACGGCCACGTGTTTCGCAACGCGATGCTGCTGGTGGTCTCGGGCATTCCCCAGGCATTCATCAGCGTGTTCTTCGCCGGCTCGTTGCTGATCGAGGTCATTTTCTCCCTCGATGGCCTGGGGCGCATGAGTTATGAAGCCGCCGTGTCCCGAGATTATCCGGTGGTGTTCGGCTCGCTGTTCATCTTCACCCTGTTCGGCCTGCTGATAAAGCTCATCGGTGACCTCTGCTACACCCTGGTGGACCCGCGTATCGACTTCGCCGCGAGGAACGCCTGATGTTCAAGTTCTCGCCCTTGGGCCGGCGGCGTTTCGAGCGCTTCAAGAAAAACCGTCGTGGCTGGTGGTCGCTGTGGCTGTTCATCGGCCTGTTCGCCCTGACCCTGGGCGGTGAACTGATCGCCAACGACAAGCCATGGGTGGTGAGCTATCAGGGCTCGCTGTACTTCCCGGTTTTCAAGCGCTACACCGAGCAGGAATTTGGCGGTCAGTTGCCGTTCCAGGCCGACTATCGCAGCAACTATGTACAGAACCTGATTCACAAGGATGGCGGCTGGCTGCTCTTCCCGCCCATTCCTTTCAGCGACGACACGCCCAACTACGACCTCAACCAGCCGGCGCCAAGCCCGCCATCGACGGTCAATTGGCTGGGCACCGATGATCAGGCCCGTGATGTGCTGGCGCGGGTGATCTTCGGCGCGCGGGTGTCGATCCTGTTCGCCCTGGCCCTGACCGCCATCAGTGCGCTGATCGGAATTACCGCCGGCGCCTTGCAGGGCTATTACGGCGGCTGGGTGGATCTGCTCGGGCAACGGTTGCTGGAAGTCTGGTCCGGGTTGCCGGTGCTCTATCTGTTGATCATCCTGTCCGGTTTCGTGGAACCGAATTTCTGGTGGCTGCTGGGGATCATGGCGCTGTTCTCCTGGCTGGCGCTGGTGGACGTGGTACGCGCCGAGTTCTTGCGCGGGCGCAACCTGGAGTACGTGAAAGCGGCGCGGGCCTTGGGCCTGACCGACCGCAAGGTGATCGTGCGACACATTCTGCCCAACGCCATGAACGCGACCTTGAGCTACCTGCCGTTCATCCTCACCGGCGCGATATCCACCCTGACGGCCCTGGACTTTCTCGGCTTCGGCATGCCGGCCGGCAGCGCGTCCCTGGGTGAGTTGATCGCCCAGGGCAAACAGAACCTGCAAGCGCCGTGGCTGGGATTGACGGCGTTCTTCACCCTGGCACTGATTCTGTCGCTGCTGGTGTTCATTGGCGAGGCGTTGCGCGACGCCTTTGATCCCCGGTCTTGAAGCGGAGCTTTTAGATGAGCGACAACCTGATCGAAATCCGCAACCTGAACGTGGCCTTCAACGACCAGCCGGTAGTGCGCGACCTGTGCCTGGATATCCGCCCTGGCGAATGCCTGGCCCTGGTGGGCGAATCCGGCTCAGGCAAGTCGGTGACGGCTCACTCGATTCTGCAATTGCTGACCGACAGCGGCGCACGCACCACCGGCAGCATTCGCTATCGAGACCAGGAACTGGTGGGCGCCGAGGCCAAGACCTTGCGCGAGTTGCGCGGCAATCGGATCGCAATGATTTTCCAGGAGCCGATGACGTCGCTGAATCCATTGCACAGCGTCGAAAAACAGATTGGCGAGACATTGATGCTGCACAGGGGACTGGGCGGCAAAGCGGCGCGCCAGCGGATCCTGGAACTGCTCGACCTGGTGGGTATCCAGAACCCGGCCGAACGGCTCAAGGCCTATCCCCACCAACTATCGGGCGGTCAGCGCCAGCGGGTCATGATCGCCATGGCCCTGGCCTGCGAACCGGAGTTGCTGATTGCCGACGAGCCGACCACTGCGTTGGACGTGACGGTGCAACGCAAGATCCTCCTGCTGCTCAAGTCATTGCAGCAGCGGCTCGGCATGTCCCTGCTGCTGATCAGCCATGACCTCAACCTGGTACGCAGCATCGCCCAGCGGGTGTGCGTGATGAAGGCCGGAGAAATCGTCGAGCAGGCGCCTTGCGAAACGTTGTTCAGCGCACCGCAACATCCCTACAGCTGCGAACTGCTGCACGCCGAGCCGGAAGGCGAAGCCCTGCCCCGGGACGAGCGCGAAGACGTGTTGCAGGTTGAGGATTTGCGGGTCAGCTTCCCCATCGGTGGCGGGCTGTTGCGGCGCAAGCAATACCTGCGCGCCGTGGATGGCATCAGCCTGAGCATCCAGCGCGGCAAGACCCTGGGCATTGTTGGCGAATCCGGTTCCGGCAAGTCCACGCTCGGCCAGGCGATCCTGCGGTTGATCGAATCCGAAGGCAGCATCCGTTATAGCGGCGCAGCCCTTGATCAGCTGTCGCAGAAAGAGCTGCGGCCCTGGCGCAAGCAGATGCAGATCGTCTTCCAGGACCCGTTTGGCAGCCTCAGCCCGCGAATGTCGGTGCAGCAGATCATCAGCGAAGGTCTGGAGGTGCACAGCAGGTCCAGCGCCGAGCAATGCGAATCCCAGGTGATCCAGGCGCTCAAGGAAGTCGGCCTCGACCCGCAGAGCCGGCATCGTTACCCCCATGAGTTTTCCGGCGGCCAGCGCCAGCGCATCGCCATCGCCCGGGCGCTGGTGCTCAAGCCCGCGCTGATCCTGCTGGACGAACCGACTTCGGCGCTGGATCGCACGGTGCAGAAACAAGTGGTCGCCCTGCTCCGCCAGCTCCAGGAAAAACACGGCCTGACCTACCTGTTCATCAGCCACGACCTGGCGGTCGTGCGAGCCCTGGCCCATGACATGATCGTGATCAAGGACGGCAAGGTCGTCGAGCAAGGCGCCAGCCACGACGTATTCGACTCGCCCCGACACCCTTACACCCGGGAGCTGCTGGCGGCGGCCCATCCGGGATAAGCCTGACCCGCTCAGGCTTCGCGGCGCTGGTCCAGGGTCTGGGCGAATTCGCCCATGACCTCCACCACCTGCTTCGCGCCCCGGTGGATGTCGAGGATGACGGTGCCGGCCTGGTTCGCCAGCTTCACGCCTTGCTCGGCCTTGGCGGTACTCGATTGCATGCTGCCCACCGCCTGCCTGGCCAGGTCGCGGTTCTTGCCGACGACTTCGGTAATGGCAACGGTCGCCTGGCTGGTACGCCGGGCCAGATTGCGCACTTCATCGGCAACCACCGCGAAGCCGCGCCCCTGCTCACCGGCACGAGCGGCCTCGATGGCGGCATTGAGCGCAAGCAGGTTGGTCTGCTCCGCGATTCCCCGGATGGCATCGACAATGTTGCCGATCTCTTCGGACTGCGCGCTGAGAGCGCTGATCCCGGTGGCGACCTGTTGCAGTTCATCGGCGATGCTTTGCACTACGGTCACGGTCTGCTGCACGACGGCGGTGCCCAACTGGGTGTGCTCATCCGTCTGCCGGGACGTCTCGAAGGCCAACTGCGCCGCCTTTGATTCGTTCTGGCGTTGCTCGACTTCACGCGTGCTGTCGGTGGCAAACTTGACCACCCCGTACAAATGGCCCTGGGCATCGTAGAGCGGGTTATAGGTGGCCTGCAGCCAGACTGTGTTGCCGTGCCTGTCGACGCGCTGGAAAAGCCCGCTCTTGTATTCGCCACGGTTCAGTCCAGCCCAGAAATCGCGATAGGCTTCGCCTTGAACTTCGCCGGGCTCGCAAAAAATCCGATGGTGCTGGCCGCGAACCTCCTCCAGGCCATAACCCATGACCTTCTGGAAGTTGACGTTGGCATTGATGACATGACCGCCCAGATCGAACTCGATCACCGCCATGGAGCGATCGATCGCCTGCATGAAACTCGACTCGGCCTGAGCCCGTAGCACGCGGTCGTTGATGTCGCGGCTGACCTGGATGATGCGTTCGACCCTGGCGCGCTGATCGCGCACAGGAATGTAGCTGGCTTGCACCCATGACCCAAGGCCATCGCGTGCCAGATGAAGGTACTGCTGTTCGCTACCCTCACCCTGGGCCAGTTGCTGCCATAACACCGCATATTCGCGGCTGCCGGCGTACTCAGGCGCGCAGAACATCCGGTGATGCTTGCCGAGGATGTCCTCCAGCACGTAGCCGGTCATGTTCAGAAACAGCGCGTTGGCGCCAAGTATTTCGCCTGAAGGCGCGAACTCGACGATCGCCATCGATTGGTGAAAAGCCGCCCGCTCGGCTTCGAGAGAGGCCAGTGCGCCCTGGGTCTCGTGCAAGACGTCCTGATGTTTGCGAGTGCGAATGAACATGGGTGCCGCTCCCGGTGACATAAGTGCTTGGCCGTAGCCGTCTGAAAGGCGGAATGCCTTTTATGAAGAGGCACCATTAAGCCATCATCGCCGCAGAAGTTGTACATAATTTTTTATATGTACAATTTCCGAAGGAAAATTCGCTCACCTGTCCAAGACTCAGTGCCAACCGATTTTCCACCGTTCGCTGTCGGTCAGATCACGCCAGTCCAGCACGGCCACCCGTCCGCTATACACCGCCTGCAATTCGACCTGAACGGGGCAATCCTGTTCGTCGCAGAGCAATTGGGTGACGAGAAAATGCTTTTCCCGGTTGACGGGCTGGCAGGCGGTCCACTTGGAAAGCTTGAGTTTGCGAGGGTTGAATTTATTCATGGATGCTCCAGTACAGCCGCGAACGGGCCTAAAAACATGTACAGAGTATTTCATACGTACAGCTTTTTCTGTGGCAAATCTGGCGGTAAAAACAGCCCTCTCCACCGGCTTGGCCCCACTACAGAACGCCGAGTTTGATCAGGCATAATGCCGCGACTCATCCGAGGGTGCCGGCAAGCCCACCTCTTATTGGAATGCCTGATGAATCCCACCGAAAGTCTCAAGGACTACAAGCGCGTACGCACGCTGGCGATCCGCTCGCTGTTCGAGATCATCGAGCAGTCCAGCGAAGGCACGGTCATTGTCGATCGCGATGCGAATATCGTCTGGATGAACGAGCGCTACGCCCGTCGTTTCGGCCTGAATTCGGCGCAGGAAGCCATCGGCCGCGCCTGCGAAAGCGTCATCCCCGGCAGCTTGCTGCGTGAGGTGGTGCGCACCGGACGGCCGATCCTGCTGGACATGCAGGACACGCCCAAGGAACCGCTGGTGGTGATGCGCCTGCCGATCCACGACAACGCCGGCGCGGTGATCGGCGCCATCGGTTTTGCCCTGTTCGATGAGTTGCGCAGCCTGTCGCCGATGCTCAAGCGCTATCTGAGCATGCAGGAAGAACTGGCCTCCACCCGCTCGTTGCTGCGGGCGCGGCAGACCAAGTACAACTTTGCCCACTTCATCGGCACCAGCAGCGCCGGCCTGGAGGTCAAGCGCCGCGCCCGACGCAGCGCCAGCACCGATTCACCGGTGCTGCTGCTCGGCGAAACCGGTACCGGCAAGGAGTTGCTGGCCCAAGCGATCCATAGTGCTTCACCGCGGGCGCACAAGGCCTTTGTCAGCATCAACAGCGCTGCCATCCCCGAATCGCTGCTCGAGGCCGAGTTCTTCGGCACCGCGCCAGGCGCTTTCACCGGCGCCGACCGCAAGGGCCGCGCCGGCAAACTGCAGATCGCCCAAGGCGGCACGCTGTTCCTCGACGAGATCGGCGACATGCCGCTACCGCTGCAAAGCAAACTGCTGCGGGTGCTTCAGGAGAAAGAATACGAACCGGTCGGCTCCAACGAGGTGTTGCAGAGCGATGTGCGGATCATTGCCGCGACCTCCACCGATCTTGAAGCGGCAATCAAGCGCGGCGAGTTCCGCGCCGACCTCTATTACCGTCTCAACGTGCTGCCGATCCAGGTCCCGCCGCTGCGTGAGCGCCTGGATGATCTGCCGGCACTGAGTGAGGCGATCCTCGAAGAACTGCGCAGCCAGCACGAATTGCACCGCGACGCCCTCGGTCTGCTGGGCCAACATGCCTGGCCGGGCAACATTCGGGAGTTGCGCAACGTGCTGGAACGAGCCGCGTTGCTCAGCGACGACCTGATGCTCAGCGCTGCTGACATCCGCGCGGCCATCGGCACTTTCATCCCGGTTGAGCGCACGACAGGCCCGACCCTGGAGCCGTTATTGGCGCAGGAAACCTTCAGCCAGGCCCGGGCTCGATTTGACCGACACTTGATCGAAACCACCCTCGCGCAATGCGATGGCAAGGTAGTCGAGGCGGCCGAGCGGTTGGGGCTGGGAAGATCGACGTTGTACAAGAAGATGGTGGCGCTGGGGATTGCGGAGTCTCAATAAAGAGACTTAAATCTCTTTTTTTAGACTGGCGATCTTGGAGCGCTGCGGGCTCTTCGCGAGCAGGCTCGCTCCCACCGGTACAGCGTTCTGTCAGTCCATCACTGTCTCATGTGGGAGCGAGCCTGCTCGCGAAGAGGCCGGCCCCTCCAACAAAAATCTCAAAACAGAGAATTATCCTTTCCCTCGCTCTGCAATAACAAAATTTATCCTTATCTATCAGCCACTTAGCCATCTGGCACAGATATCGCTATAGCCCTCCTCAAAGCCTTACCCACAACAATAACAATCCCAGGAGACACACCATGAGTGTGATCATTGCCTTGGCAGCCCTCACGCTGCTGATGGTTGCCGCCTACCGTGGCTACAGCGTCATTCTCTTTGCCCCGATCGCTGCCCTCGGCGCGGTCCTGCTTACCGATCCATCCGCCGTCGCCCCTGCATTCACCGGGGTGTTCATGGACAAGATGGTCGGTTTCATCAAACTCTATTTCCCGGTGTTCCTGCTTGGCGCGGTGTTTGGCAAGCTGATCGAGTTGTCGGGTTTCTCCCGCTCCATCGTCGCCGCGGCGATTCGCCTGCTGGGCACACGCCAGGCCATGCTGGTGATCGTGCTGGTCTGCGCGTTGCTGACTTATGGCGGCGTGTCGCTGTTCGTCGTGGTGTTCGCGGTGTACCCGTTCGCCGCGGAGATGTTCCGCCAGAGCAATATCCCCAAACGGCTGATTCCAGCCACCATCGCCCTCGGCGCATTCTCGTTCACCATGGACGCCCTGCCCGGCACGCCGCAGATCCAGAACATCATCCCCAGCACCTTTTTCAACACCACCGCTTGGGCCGCGCCGTGGCTGGGCGTGATCGGTACGATCTTCGTCTTCTGCTTCGGCATGCTGTTTTTGCAGCGCCAGCGCAACAAGGCCCAACGCGCCGGTGAAGGTTATGGCACCGAACTGCGCAACGAGCCGGAGACCGCTGAGGACATCAAGCTGCCCAACCCGTGGATCGCCGTTTCGCCGCTGCTGGCGGTGGGGATCATGAACCTGCTGTTTACGCAGTGGATCCCGCAGTGGTACGGCAAGACGCATAGCCTGGCGCTGCCGGGCATGGCGACACCGGTGACCAGCGACATCGCCAAGCTCACCGCAATCTGGGCGGTACAGGCCGCCTTGCTGGTGGGTATTGTCATGGTGCTGCTGTTCGGCTTCCGCGCGATTCGCAGCAAACTGGCCGAAGGCAGCAAGAGCGCGGTGGGCGGTGCCTTGCTCGCGGCGATGAACACCGCTTCGGAATACGGTTTTGGTGCGGTGATCGCCTCATTGCCGGGCTTTCTCGTGCTGGCCGACTGGCTCAAGAACATTCCCGATCCGCTGGTCAACGAAGCAGTCACCGTAACGCTGCTGGCCGGCATCACCGGTTCCGCGTCGGGGGGCATGAGCATCGCCCTGGCGGCGATGTCCGAAACCTTCATCAGCGCCGCCCACGCCGCCAACATTCCCCTGGAAGTGCTGCATCGGGTGGCCGCCATGGCCAGCGGCGGCATGGACACCCTGCCCCACAACGGCGCGGTGATCACCTTGCTGGCCGTCACCGGCCTGACCCACCGTGAAGCCTACAAAGACATTTTCTGCATTACGCTGATCAAGACCCTCGCGGTGTTCTTCGTGATCGGTGTGTTCTACGCCACTGGCATTGTGTGAGGTTTCCATGACGACATTTCTTTCGGGCAAGACTGCCCTGGTCACCGGTTCCACCAGCGGCATCGGCCTGGGCATCGCCTTGAGCCTGGCCAAGGCCGGCGCCAACCTGATCCTCAATGGCTTCGGCGATGCCTCGGCGGCGGTCACCGAAGTCAAGCAGTTCGGTGGCAAGGTCGGCCATCATCCGGCCGATGTCAGCGACCCGGCGCAGATTGCCGACATGCTCGCCTACGCCGAGCGCGATTTCGGCGGCGTGGACATCCTGGTGAACAATGCCGGGATCCAGCACGTGGCCGTGGTCGAGGACTTCCCGGTGGAGCGCTGGGATTCGATCATTGCCATCAACCTGTCTTCGGTGTTCCACGCCACTCGCCTGAGCCTGCCGGGCATGCGCGCCAAGGGCTGGGGACGGATCGTCAACGTCGCCTCGGTGCACGGTCAGGTCGGTTCGGTGGGCAAGGCCGCCTACGTCGCCGCGAAGCACGGGGTGATCGGGCTGACCAAGGTGGTTGGCCTGGAAACCGCTACCAGCAACGTGACGTGCAATGCAATCTGCCCAGGCTGGGTGCTGACGCCACTGGTGCAGAAACAGATCGACGACCGCATCGCCAGCGGCGTCGACCCGCAACAGGCCCAGCACGACCTGTTGGCCGAGAAGCAACCGTCCCTGGAATTCGTCACCCCGCCGCAGCTGGGTGAACTGGTGCTGTTCCTCTGCAGCGAAGCCGGCAGCCAGGTGCGGGGCGCGGCGTGGAATGTTGATGGAGGGTGGTTGGCGCAATAACCCTCCGCGATCCCCGTGGCGAGGGAGCTTGCTCCCGCTCGGCTGCGTAGCGGCCGCCTATTGGGGCCTGCTTCGCAGTCCAGCGGGAGCAAGCTCCCTCACCACAGAAGCGCTTCTCGCCATAAATAACGCCGTGTGCTGCAATGTTCGCAAGCCCCGGAAAAACAAGAGGCACCCCATGTCCGACATCCTCTGGCAACCCAGCCCCGAACGCATCGCCCGGTCGCGCATGGACGCCTTGCGCCGGTTCGTCAACGAACGGCACTCGCTGCAGCTGAACGATTACCCGGCCCTGCACGCGTGGAGCATCGACCAGCGCGAAGCTTTCTGGCAGGCCATCGTGGACTTCTTCGACATCCGTTTTCACCAGCGCCCCACCGCAGTGCTGGTGGAAGGCCCGCATATGCCCAGCGCACGTTGGTTCCCGGGGGCCACGCTGAGTTTCGCCGAACATCTGCTGCGCCGTCGCGATAACACCGTGGCGGTGGTTGCCGTCGATGAAGACGGCACCGAGCAAACGCTGACCTGGGCCGAACTCGCCGCCCATGTCGCCGGCCTGCAGAAAAGCCTGCAAGCCGCCGGCGTGACCCAGGGCGACCGGGTCGCTGCCTGCATGCCCAACACCTGGCAGACGCTGGTGGGTATGCTCGCCACGACGAGCCTGGGGGCGATCTGGTCGTGCTCATCGCCGGATTTCGGCACCCAGGGCGTCATCGACCGGTTCGGCCAGATCGAGCCCAAGGTTTTGATTACCTGTGCCGGTTATCGTTATGCCGGCAAGGTCATCGACCAGCGCCCGAAGGTGAACGAGATCCTTTCGCGGCTGCCGTCCCTGCAACAGTTGATCGTGCTGCCTTACGCCCGACCCGATGCTCGCGTCGAGGATTTCAACACCCAGGCTGGCGTTACGCTGTGGGAGGACTTTTATCAAAGCGGTGGCGAGCCGGAGTTCGCCAGCGTGCCGTTCGATCATCCGTTGTATATCCTCTACTCCAGCGGCACCACCGGCGTGCCGAAGTGCATCGTCCACAGTACCGGCGGCGTGCTGCTGCAGCATATGAAGGAACATGGCCTGCACGTTGATCTCGGCCCCGGGGATCGGCTGTTCTACTACACCACCTGCGGCTGGATGATGTGGAACTGGCTGGTCTCGGCCCTGGCGGTGGGCAGCTCGGTGGTGCTGTATGACGGCTCGCCGTTTCATCCTGGTCCCGAACGCCTGCTCGACCTGATCGACCAACAGCGCATCAGCGTGTTCGGCACCAGCCCGAAATACCTCGCCGCCCTGGAAAGCCAAGGCATCCAGCCACGCCAGAGCCATGACCTGGGCAGCCTCAAGACCCTCCTGTCCACCGGCTCGGCTCTCGCCCCCCACAGCTACGATTACGTTTACCGCGATTTCAAGGCCGACGTTTGCCTGGCCTCGATGTCCGGCGGTACCGATATCGTCTCGTGTTTCATCAACGGCAACCCGCTGTCCGCCGTGCGCCGGGGCGAGATGCAGGGCAAGAGCCTGGGCATGGCGGTGCAGGTCTGGAACGAGGCCGGCGAGGCGGTGGTCGGCGAGAAAGGCGAGCTGGTCTGCACCCGGCATTTTCCGGCGATGCCCATCGGGCTCTGGAACGACCCGCGCCAGGATAAACTTCGCGCCTCCTATTTCAGCCAGTTTCCCGGAGTGTGGGCCCAGGGGGACTACGCCGAAGAACTGGCCCACGGCGGCTTGCTGATCCACGGACGCTCCGACGCGGTGCTCAACCCCGGTGGCGTGCGCATTGGCACGGCGGAAATCTATCGGCAGGTGGAAAAAGTCGAAGAGGTCCTCGACAGCGTCGCCATTGGCCAGCAATGGCAGGGTGACGTACGAGTGGTGCTGTTCGTGCGCCTGCGTGATGGCGTCGTGCTGGACGATACCCTGGAGCAGAAGATTCGCCAGGTCATCCGCGCTAACACGACGCCGCGCCATGTACCGGCGAAAATCCTCGCGGTCAGCGACATTCCGCGCACGATCAGCGGAAAAGTGGTGGAACTGGCCGTGCGTAACGTGGTGCATGGCGAGGCGGTGAAGAACACCGATGCGCTGGCCAATCCCGAGGCGTTGGAGCAGTTTCGCGGGCGGCCGGAGCTTTGCGTCTGATTTGACTGGTTTGTTGGCTATGAGGGCCCCATCGCGAGCAAGCTCGCTCCCACATGGATCTGCTGATCACCGGAGATCAATTGTGGGAGCGAGCTTGCTCGCGATGAACGATTACGCGGTTTTCGCCAGGGCTCAATCAGTCCATCAGTCCCCACTCCCCCGCCGGCGGATCGGCCGGCGGCGCGGCCCCCGTCTCCGCATGCAGCTTCAAGCGCAAACGCAGGTTGTTTGCCGAATCGGCATTTTTCAGCGCTTCTTCCTCATCGATGGCGCCTTCGACCACCAGGTTGAACAATGCCTGGTCGAACGTTTGCATGCCCAGTTCCTCGGACTTTTCCATGATGCCCTTGAGCTCGCCCAGTTCGTTGCGCCGGATCAGGTCGGCCACCGTCGGCGAGCCCAGCATCACCTCCACCGCCGCCCGCCGCTGGCCACCGCGGGTGCGCACCAGGCGCTGGGAAACAAACGCCTTGAGGTTGTTGCCCAAGTCGTGCAGCAGTTGCGCCCGGCGTTCTTCCGGGAAAAAATTGATCACCCGGTCCAGGGCCTGGTTGGCGTTGTGGGCATGCAGGGTGGAAATCACCAGATGGCCGGTGTCGGCAAAGGCCAGGGCATGCTCCATGGTTTCCCGGTCGCGGATTTCGCCGATCAGCACCACGTCCGGCGCCTGGCGCAAGGTATTCTTGAGCGCGGCATGAAAACTGCGCGTATCCACCCCGACTTCGCGCTGGTTGACGATCGATTTCTTATGCCGATGGATATACTCCACCGGGTCCTCGATGGTGATGATGTGGCCGCTGCTGTTGCGGTTGCGGTAATCGATCAGCGCCGCCAGGGAGGTCGACTTGCCCGAGCCCGTCGCACCAACGAACAACATCAGCCCCTGCTTCTGCATGATGGTTTCCAGCAGCACCTTGGGCAGCTTCAGGTCTTCGAAGCGCGGGATGTCCAGCTTGACGTTGCGTATCACCATGGACACGTCGTTGCGCTGTTTGAAGATGTTGACCCGGAACCGCCCGACACCGGCCAGGGAAATCGCCAGGTTCATTTCCAGTTCCCGATCGAACTCAAGGCGCTGTTCGGCGTCCATCAATGACTCGGCGAGCCCGGCAATGTCGCCGACCTTGAACGCCTGGTTGCTCAGCGGCTTGAGCACACCTTCAAAACGCGCGCAGGGCGGTGCACCGGTGGAAATGTAGAGGTCGGAACCGTCCTGGCTTGCCAGGATGCGTAACAAGGGATCAATTTCCATGGCCTGAAAAACTTCCGCAAACTTCAATGGACACGTTGACCCGAGCCAGAAAAAACTTCAGATCAACCCGCGCTTACCTTCTCCAGAGGATAGTAGAAGCCGCCGCATCGATATGAACATCCAGGAATTCCCGTGATGAATGCAATACCCGCCGGCAGCGACACACAGCAATTGATCGCCCGTCAGGACTGGACCGCCAGCCCCTTGGGCGCCATCGATACCTGGCCACAGAGCCTGCGCACCGCCGTGGACATCATGCTCCACTCGCCCATGCCGATGGCCGTGCTGTGGGGGCCGCAGCTGACCCATCTGTACAACGACGCCTATGCTCGGCTGGTCGGCGACAAGCACCCCAGGGCCTTCGGCCAGCCCACCCACACGGCCTGGCCTGAACTTCGGGGCGAGACCGAGGGGATTTATCACAGCGTGTTGCAAGGGCGCATGTACGCCTGCCGCGACAAACGGTGGCGCATGCCCTTCAGTGGCCGCCTCTGTGACGTGTGGCTCGACCTGACCTACAGCCCGATACACGACGAAAGCGCCAGTGTCGCCGGCATCCTGGTGACGGCCATCGAGACCAGCGAAAGACGCCGGCTGGCCCAGGAATTCGAGCGGCGTTCCGAGGCCAGCCTCAAGGCCCAGCAGGAAAGCGAGGAGCGCTTGCAACTGGCGCTGGCGGCCACCGATGCGCTGGGGACCTGGGACTGGGACATCAGCGAAGACCGCTTCATCGCCGATGCGCATTTCGCCCTGCTGCATGGCGTCGATCCGAGCCTGTCGCGGCAACTGCCGATCAGCGCGTACCTGGAAGGCGTGCACCCCGAAGACCGGGCGATGGTCGCGCGCAGCATCAGGCATTGCATCACCCACGGCACCGAATATGCCGAGGAGTACCGGCTGCTGCAGCCCGACGGTGAACTGCGCTGGGTATTCGTGCGCGGGCGCTGCTACAAGGATCGCCACGGCCGGCCCAAGCGCTTCCTTGGCGCGGCGCTGGACCTGACCGAGCGCAAGCGCACCGAGCACGCCCTGCGCCAGAGCCAGACCGAGCTGCAACTGATCATCAACGCCATGCCGGTGCTGATCAGCTATGTCGATCGCGAAGAGCGTTTCCGCCTGAACAACAGCGCCTACCTGAACTGGTACGGGCTGACCCCGCAGGAGCTGTACGGCAAGACCATTCGCGAGGTCATCGGCGACGAAGCGTACGCGGCGCGCGCCGAACAGATCGCCGGCGCCCTGGCGGGCAAGCCGTGCAGTTTCACCGTGCAGTCGGCCCATCGCGATGGCCGGCCACGGCATGCATTGATCAACTACCTGCCGCGCCATGGCAGTGACGGCGCGGTGAACGGCTTCTACATCTTCGTGATCGACGAAACCGAGCGCAAGAAAACCGAAGAAGCGCTGCGTAATCTCAACGAAACGCTGGAGGAACGGGTAATCGCCCGCACCCAGCAACTGGCCGAGGCCAACCATCGCCTGCAAAGCGAGATGTTCGAGCGCGAACGCGCCGAAGAAGCGCTGCGCCATGCGCAGAAAATGGAAGCGGTGGGCCAGCTCACCGGCGGCATTGCTCATGACTTCAACAATATGCTCACCGGTATTCTCGGCAGCCTGGACCTGATGCAGCGCTACATCGCCTCGGGCCGCGCCGCCGAGATAGGCCGGTTTACCGAAGCGGCCATCTCCTCGGCCAACCGTGCCGCGGCCCTGACCCATCGCCTGCTGGCCTTTTCCCGGCGCCAGTCGCTGGACCGCAAACCCTTGGACGCCAATGGCCTGGTGCGCTCTCTCGAAGACCTGTTGAGCCGTACCACCGGCGATCACATCGTGCTGCGGCTTGAACTGGCCGATGAGCTGTGGCCCGTCAGTACCGATGCCAGCCAACTGGAAAACGCCCTGCTCAACCTGGTGATCAACGCCAGGGACGCGATGCCCGACGGCGGCGAGTTGACCATCGAAACCGCTAACGTCTACCTCGACGGCAGCGACATCAGCACGCTGGAACCGGTCAAGGCTGGGGACTACGTGATGATCGCCGTGCGCGACAACGGCAGCGGCATGACCCCCGCCGTGCTGGCCAAGGCCTTCGATCCGTTCTTCACTACCAAGCCCATCGGCCAGGGCACCGGCCTCGGCCTTTCGATGATCTACGGCTTTGCCCAGCAGTCCGGCGGACACCTGAGCCTGGACAGCGTCCCAGGCCAGGGCACGCGGGTGCAGCTGTACTTGCCGCGGCTGCGCGTTGCCGCGACCGAACAACCCGCTGCGCCGGCGGCCACGGACGCGCCGCCGGCCATTGCCGGGGAAACCGTGTTGCTGGTCGAAGACGAACCGGCGGTGCGCATGCTCGTGCTCGACCTGCTGGCCACCTTGGGCTACACCGCCCTCGAAGCCGAGGACGGCCGGCAGGCTCTGCTGTTGCTGGAATCCGGGCAGCGCATCGACCTGCTGGTGACCGATGTCGGCCTGCCAGGCATGAACGGCCGGCAGTTGGCTGAAATCGCCCGTCAGCACAGGCCCGAGTTGAAGGTCCTGTTCATGACCGGTTATGCGCAAAAAGCCACCGAGCGCCAGGGGTTCCTCGAGCAAGGCATGGACATGGTTGCCAAGCCTTTCACCCTCGATCTCCTGGCCAACAAGATTCGGACGATGATCAACCATGGCAGCTGACTTGAGGCATAATCGCCGCCCTTTTGCACCGCTCAGGTCACCGCTGCAATGAAAGCCCAAGCCCGCCATATCCTGGTGAAAACCGCCGAAGAAGCCGAACAGCTCAAGCAACGCATCGCCAAGGGCGAAGCGTTTGACGTGCTGGCAAAAAAGTACTCCACCTGCCCCTCTGGCAAGCGCGGCGGGGACTTGGGTGAGGTACGCCCTGGGCAGATGGTCGGCGCGATCGATGCGGTGATTTTCAAGAAACCGCTGCGGGTGGTGCACGGACCGATCAAGAGCAAGTTCGGCTATCACTTGGTGCAGGTGTTTTACCGCGACTGAAGCGATGCCGGGCGCGGACCGGCCCTTTGTGGCGAGGGAGCTTGCTCCCGCTCGGCTGCGCAGCAGTCGCAAAGGATGGGCCTGCTGCGCAGGCCAGCGGGAGCAAGCTCCCTCGCCACAGGGACGTGATGTCACTGCCGGGGAATCAACGCCCCCGGCACCTGGATCACCCGGCTCGCCAGCAAATGCCCGGCCTCGGCGGCTTCCGCCGGGCTGCCGCCGAGCAAGCGGCTCGCCAGGTAGGCGGCGCTGAACGAGTCTCCCGCCGCCGTCGTGTCCACCACCCGCTCGACCCGCAGGGTAGGCACCTCATATGACCGGCCGTCGCAACGAATCAGACAAGCCTCGGCGCCGCGCTTGAGCACCACTTCAGGCGTTCCCAATTGTGCATAGGCAGCGAACACCGCCTCGCTGTCGGCATGGCCGAACAGCGCCTGTTCGTCGTCCACGGTCAACAACGCCAGCTCGACGTAGGGCAGCACGCTGCGATAAGCCGCACGGGCCGCCTCGACCGAGGCCCAGAGCCTCGGCCGGTAGTTGTTGTCGAACACCACCTGGGCCCCGCGCCGACGCGCCTCGACCAGCGTGTCGATGAGTTTGCGCCGGCCCTGCTCGCCAATCACCGCCAGGGTCACGCCGCTGAAATACAGCACATCGTAGTCGGCCAACGCTGCGAGAATCGGCGCGGCGGCTGGCGAGGTGAAGCAATCACGCACCGCCGCCTCGTTGCGCCAGTACAGGAAGCGGCGCTCGCCCGTCGCGTCGGTCTGGATGCAATACAGGCCCGGCAGGCGCCCGGGCAAGCGCTGGACCATGCCCAAACCAATGTTTTCGGCGGCCCAGCCCTGGCACATGGCATCGCTGAAACTGTCGTCGCCCAGCGCGGTGACGTAATCCACAGCGCCGTTGTCGCCCAACGCCCGGGCCAGGTAGACCGCGGCGTTCAGCGTATCGCCGCCGAAGCTTTGCTGCAGGCTGCCGTCGGCGCGGTGTTGCAGTTCGATCATGCATTCGCCGATGAGGGCGATGCGGGGTCTGGTGTTGCTCATGAGTTATCCTGATATTTCAGCGGTGTGTTGCGGGCCGCTTTCGCGAGCAGGCTCGCTCCCACAGGTGATCGCTTGGTCACCCGCGATCCAATTGTGGGAGCGAGCCTGCTCGCGAAGGCCGCGACTTGGTCTCAACTCTTAAAAACAAGTCTCCATGCTCTCGACCACCCGCAACCCCTCATCCACCAGACACCCCACCCGCCACTTGTCGAACGTCAGGCACGGATGGGACGTGCCGAACGCAATGATGTCGCCCACCCGCAGTTCAACGCCCGGCGCCACGCTCATGAACGCATGTTGGTCCATCACTGCGGTCACCTTGCAGCCGCTGACGTCGTCCCCCGTCGCCGATTCCGAACCCGGCGTGTAGCGCTTGAGCGGCACCGGCAACCCGGCGTCGTAGGCCACGTCGCGCTTGCCCAGGGCAATCACCGCAAAGCCCGGCTCCGGCAGCGATTGCACGTGGGCCCAGACTTCCAGCGCTGGACGCAAGCCTTCGTGCAGGTCACTGCGGCGCTCCAGCACACAGCATTGCGCCTCCTTGTAGATGCCATGGTCGTGGGCCACATAACTGCCAGGTCGCAACACGCTGAGAAAGCGCCCATGGGCATTGCGCGCCTCGAAGGATTCTGCGATCAGGTCGTACCAGGCCGAACCCGAGGCGGTGATGATGGGTTTGTCGTTGGCAAACGCGCCGCTGTCCTGCAACTGCATCGCCAGCCCAACGAGGGACCCGGCGAACGCCCGGATGCCGCTGATGGCGTGATCGCCGTGGATCACCCCTTCGTAACCTTCGATACCGGTCAAGGCCAACGCCGGTTGCGCACCGATGGCCTCGGCCAGCGCAAGTACCTCGGCTTCGGTCCGGCAACCACAACGACCGCCGACCACGCCGTACTCGATCATCACGTTCAACCGTGCGCCGCGCGAGGCGAAATAAGCCCCCAGTTCGGCGACGTTGTCCGGATGATCCACCAGGCAATGGAACTCGAACGCCGGGGCGGCCAGCAGATCGGCGATCAGCGCCATGTTCGGCCGGCCCACCAATTGATTGGCCATCAGCACCCGGCGCACGCCATGGGCGTAGGCGGCGCGGGTCTGCACTGCGGTGGCCAGGGTCAGGCCCCAGGCGCCGGCCTCGAGCTGGCGGCGAAACAGCGCCGGGGTCATGCTGGTCTTGCCGTGGGGCGCCAGCTCGGCGCCGCTGTCGCTGACAAACTTCTGCATCCAGCGGATATTGTGCTCCAGTGCCTCGCGATGCAGTACCAGGGCCGGCAGGCTGACATCGCGCAACAGATGGGCGCCCAGGGAAGCGGCGCCCTTTTCGACACCGGCGTTATCAATGGCAGAAGACATGTTCGAACTCCTCATACAGCCGCGGCTGTCTATTCGTTGATGCGACGGGCCAGGTTGTTGGCGCTCTCGATCAGCACCCGGCGGTAGTCGGCATAATTGTTCTTGGCGTCGGCCCTCGGGGCGACGATGCACAGCGTCGCGATGGCCACGCCACTGGGGTCTTTGACCGGCGCGGCGAAGCAATGCGTGAAGGTGTCGGCCACACTGTCGAAGGAGAAAAATCCATCGACACCGGCCTGACGGATTTCCTTGAGAAACTGCTCCAGGGGCAAACGCTCGCCGCCCGGCAGGATGAAGTCGTCGGGGTCGATCAGGTCGACGATCTGCTGATCGCTCAGATGCGCCAGCAGCAGGCGCCCGGACGCGGTCCAGGGGATCGGCGCGTTCTCACCGATGTCCGAGGAAATGCGAAAGTGCCGCTCGCCTTCCTTCATCAGCGCGACGGTGTATTTGCGCCCGTTGAGCAGGCACATCTGCGCGGTTTCGCGGGTCTGGCGAACGATCTCCTGCAAGGCCTGGTCGGCCTCGCGGCTGAGGTCGAAATGCCGCAGGTGCGCCTGCCCGAGAAAATACAACTGCCGCCCCAGGTAGACGTGGCCGTCCTTGCCGACCGGCTCGAGAATGCGCCGCTCGAGCAGCGACGCCACCAGTTCGTAGACCGTGGACTTGGGGCTGCCGATGCCGCTGGCAATATCGTTCGGGCGCAGCGGCTGGCCGATTTCCTTGAGGAAATCGAGGATATCGAACGCCCGATCCAATCCCCGGGCCCGGCGTTTGATGGTGTCTTCGGTCATGTCTGCGGTTCCTGAGATCTCAATTTTCATCGGGCAAAAAACCCTTGTGGCGAGGGAGCTTGCTCCCGCTCGGCTGCGCAGCAGTCGTAAAAATGGGCCTGCTGCGCAGGCCAGCGGGAGCAAGCTCCCTCGCCACGGAAAGTGGCCTCGCCAGAATATCGTGTTCAGGCCTTTTTCTTGTAGGCGATGCAATCGATCTCGACCTTGCAGTCAACCATCATGCTCGCCTGCACACAGGCCCGGGCCGGGGCGTGTTCGGGGCTGAAGTATTCGCCGAAGACCTTGTTGAAACTCCAGAAATCCCGTGGGTCATCCAGCCAGACGCCGCAACGCACAACATCTTCCAGGCCATAGCCGGCCTCTTCGAGAATGGCGATCAGGTTCTTCATGGTCTGGTGCGTCTGCTCGACGATGCCGCCAGCGACGATCTCGCCATTCACCGCGGGCACCTGGCCGGACACGTGCAACCAGCCATCGGCCTGCACGGCGCGAGCGAAGGGCCGCGGCTGTCCGCCGCCCGCGGTGCTGCCGGTGCCATAGCGCGTAATGCTCATGAGTTACTCCTTATTGGATGGACTTAAAAACGGGTGTTCTTGAGAAATTCCGCCAGGCGCGGCGATTGAGGGCGCTCGAACAATTCCTTCGGCGGCCCCTGCTCTTCGATGCGGCCCTGGTTCATGAAAACGATCTTGTCGGAGACCTCGAAGGCAAAGCGCATCTCGTGGGTCACCAGCAGCATGGTCATGCCGTCTTCGGCCAGGCCCTTGATCACGTTCAGCACCTCGCCGACCAGCTCCGGATCCAGGGCCGAGGTCACTTCGTCGAACAACATCAGGCTGGGGTTCATCGCGATCGCCCGGGCAATCGCCACACGCTGCTGCTGGCCGCCGGACAACTGACCGGGAAAGTGATCGCGCCGTTCCAGCAGGCCGACCCGCTGCAGCCATTTCTCGGCCAGGGCCACCGCTTCGTCCTTCGGCAGTTTTTTCACCTTGAGCAGGCCCAGGGTGACGTTCTGCAAAGCGCTCAGATGCGGGAACAGGTTGAATTGCTGGAAGGCCATCCCGGTCATGGCCCGGTGCCTGGCGATGACTTTTTCGGCGTGACGCACGCGCTTGCCGTCCACCTCGTCATAACCGATGGACTCGCCGTCGAGCACGATCCGCCCGCCCTGGAATTCTTCGAGCATGTTGACGCAACGCAGCAGCGTGGTCTTGCCCGAGCCACTGGAGCCGATCAACGTCACCACGTTGCCGCGCTGCATGCTCAGGTCCACGCCCTTGAGCACTTCCAGCGGGCCGTATTGTTTGCGCAGGCCACGGATGTCCAGCAGCGGTTGCGCGTTTGAAAGGGAAACGTCAGTCATGGCAAGGCCACCCGCTTTTCAATGTGCCGCCCGAGCAATTCGATGGCGTAGTTGATGATGAAAAAGAGAAAACCGGCGAACAGGTAGAACTCCAGGGTCATGAAGGTCCGGGCGATGATCTGCTGGGTGCTGAGCAGCAGTTCGGCGACACCGATCACCGACAGCAGCGTCGAGGCCTTGACGATCTCGGTGGAGGAGTTCACCCAGGTCGGCAGGATCTGCCGCAAGGCCTGGGGCAAAAGCACATAACCGAGCGACTGGAAAAACGTCAGGCCGATGGCCTGGCTCGCCTCCATTTGCCCACGCGGCAAGGCCTGCAAGGCACCGCGCACGATCTCGGCCACGTGGGAGCCGCAGAACAGCGTCAATCCGAGGACGCCAGCCTCGAACGCACCGATCTGCCAACCCAGGGCCGGGGCCATGTAGAAGCAGGCCAGTACCAGCACAAATACCGGCGTACCGCGAATCAGGTCGACGTAGAAACGAAACGGCGCGCGCATCCAGACCCGGCCATAAGTCAGCGCCAACCCGGCGACGACACCGATCAAGGTGCCCAACACAATCGCCAGCGCCGAACATTGCACGCTGGTCAGGAAACCGGCCCACAAAGTCTCCCGGGCGACCCACAACTCCTGCAACCAACTAGGGGATTGGTACATGGAACGCTCCTAACGGCGGATCGCCAGGCGCTGCTCGAAGTAACGCAGCAACATGGCAATGAGGTAACAGGCCGCGACATACAGGGCCGTGGTGATCAGCCAGGTTTCAATCACCCGGTAGCTTTCCACGTTGATCTTGCGGGCATAGTAGGTCAGCTCCGGCACGGCAATCGCCGCCGCCAGCGAGGTGTCCTTGAACAGCGAAATGAAGTTGTTGGACAACGCCGGCAGCACGTTGCGCAGCATCACCGGCACGGTGACGTAGGCCTTTACCTGCCATTCGCCCAGGCCGATCGCCAGACCTGCTTCCCGCTGCCCTTTGTGAATACTCACCAGGCCGCCACGGAACACTTCGGTGAGGTAGGCCCCGGCGTACAGCGAAAGCGTGATGACGAACGACGGCAGCTTGTCCAGGCGAATACCCAGGCTCGGCAAGGCGAAGTAGATCAGCAGGATCAGCACCAGGATCGGTGTATTGCGGATCACCGTGACATACACCGAGGCCAACAACCGCAGTACGCGGTGCTTGCTCAACAGCGCGAACGCCAGCAGCAGGCCGATCACACAACCGATCGCGATCGACACCAGCGCGAGGGAAAGCCCCAGGCCAAGCCCCGCCAGCAGCGTGTCGAAATCGCGCCAGACGGCGGCAAAGTTCAACTGATAATTCATGGTCGGCAGTACCTTCGACGGGGCGCCCAACGGTGGCGCCCCGGGCTCACTGGGTCATTTGTATTCAACGGGGAAACCGATGGCCGGCGATGGCAGCTCGACGCCGAACCACTGTTTGAACGATGCGGCATAGGTCGGGAATTCCACACCGGTCATGGCTTCATGCAGCGCAGTGTTGACGAAGTTCAACCAGTCCTGGTCGCCGCGCTTGACCGCGCAAGCGTAGGTTTGCGGACTCCAGGCGTAGGCCGGGCTGCGGTAGCGACCGGGGTTCTGCACCATCAGGTATTTGACCGAGGACTGGTCGGTGGCAGCGGCATCGGCACGGCCGGAGTTCACCGCCTGATACATCAGGTCGACGCTGTCGTACTGGTCGACCTTGGCCTGGGGCAGCGCCTGGTGCACCAGTTCTTCGGCGTAGACGTTCTGCAGCACCGCCACGGTGACGTCGTCGCCGGCGGCCTTGAGGTCTTCGATTTCCTTGAACTTGCTGTTGGCCGGCAGTAGCAGGCCTACACCTTCGCGGTAGTACGGCAAGGTAAATGCCACCTGTTGGGCTCGGCTGGCGGTGACCGTAATGAACTGGCAGCTCATGTCGACCTTGTCGGTCAGCAGGTTGGGAATCCTTGCATCGGAAGACTGCACCACGAACTCGACTTTTTCCGGGTCATTGAACAAACCCTTGGCGACGATCCGCGCGATATCGATATCGAACCCCTGCAACTTGCCATCCGCTCCCTGGAAGTGCCACGGCGCATTGGTGCTGCCCGTGCCTACGATCAATTTCCCGCGTTGCAGCACGCTGTCCAGCTTGCTGTCGGCCGCCTGAGCGACCCCCATGGCAGCCGTCGTGGCCGCGAAGAGAAAAACACACGCTTTGAACAAGGAAGGTCGGCATTGCATGGCAAGCACTCCAGGATGAGTTTATTCCGCTATACCGGAACATGGTATGTAACAACGGAATAGACAGCAGAAAGTGTGCCACAGGCTTGATGTGCATGGGTGGGAAAAATGGAATTTGAGGAAAATCAGCGAGATGGAAGAATACAACGCCAGAGGGCACCCCGGCGGGTCGCTGCGTGGTTGCTACCGTTGGCCACGGATGCGGGTAGCGAGGCCCCAAATCGGTGCCGCTGCGGGTGGCTAGCCCTGTGGGAGCGAGCCTGCTCGCGATGGCGGTGTTTCAGCCGACAACAATGCCGACTGACCTGACGCTTTCGCGAGCAGGCTCGCTCCCACTTGGATTCGCGGCGCCTTGGGAAGGAGTCGGTCTATTTACGCTTGTAACTCTTGCTGCCGCCGGGTGTGAGGCAATAGACCCCGCCCCGGGGACCGACGCAATAATTGCCGCTGCCGCATTGGCAGCCGTCGGATGACTTGAGCAGCGATTGCGGGCGAGCCTCATTGCGAAGCCCCAGCACAGCGGAACAGGACCTTTTCGAAGCACTGATGGAGCCGTCGTTGCACAGGAACGTATCGCCGTCACATCCGGCAATGCCGCCCTTGCGTCCGGAACACGGCTGGTTGGCAGCGATGGCCGAAGTGCCCAGGGCCAACAACAGGACCGCGACACCGGTGCGAAGCAGAAAGAACTTTCCGTGACAGAGCTTCATGACAGCTTCCAGGCTGATAGATGGCCCTATGCTAGCACTGGAGTCGTTCCCCGCCTACCGCCGCAAATTGCCTGTTTCATGCGTTATCAAAAAACTCCAACTCATAAGTCATCGAGAGAAACCTTGATCGTCGGATCATTCTCCCGCTCGCGGCAAAGGGCAACCAGCTCGATGTCCTCAAGCCGCTCCATCATGGCTTCATACTCTTTGGCAGGGACACAGTAAAAAGCCGGCTCGTTACGGTTGAGGATCGCTACAGATAGTCCTCCGCCTGCAGCAACGGTGCCCATGGGGTTTTTCTTGAGTTCGGAGATGCTGGCTACCACTTGAGAAAGCACGATATGGGTCATGAGATATCCTCGAGCACTTTTAATGGTGCTAAAAATAGCACTCCAAACCGGCTCTCGCTACTGCTCAACGCCCGCAAAACCTCACCCTGGACAGCATCCGCAAATCCCCCTCGCGGTAATAGTCGTCGCTCCAGCTGTCATCCACCGCCAGCGGCTTGACCTGCTTGAGGGCGAGTTTTTTCACGAAGTAGCGAAAGCGGTAATGCTCGTAGAAACGCAGCAGTTCGAGCCCGTAGCGGTCGGCCAGGTCGGTGTCGCCCTGGATGACGAGGTAGTTCTCGTCGTTGCCGTTGCTCGCCGCGATGCTGAGATTATGGCTGCCGCTGATGATGGTCGGCGCATCGCTGGTGAAATCGGTGACCACCGCTTTGGTATGCACCAGCAGGTTGCCTTTCTGGCCTTTCATGTTTTCCCTGAGCCAACCTTCCAGGCCAGTATTGAGCAGCGCGGTGGCGGCGAATTCGGCGGTGCGGTCGGCGTGAAAACCGCTGATGCGGCTGGTGGTATTTTGCAGGCCGTAGCGCAGCACGTCGTCATTGGGCTGGCCGAGCAAGGCATCGAGGATCCGGTCGGGCAAGGCAAACGCCGTGACGAACAGCAGGTCCTTGCGCGCACCGTCGATGATGTCGACGAAGCGATCCAGATCGCCCTGCCCGGTACGCGGCGAGAAACCGGCGAACAGTTTCTCGTCTGCATCCATGGGGTTGTTACGGGTCAGCCATTGGCGCGTGGCATCGACATCCTCCGGCGTGGCCCAGATCTGCTCGAACACCTGAAGGTAACTGGCGCTGATGCGCGGGTCGTCCAGCACATGAATGACATTGGCCTGGCGGTAGATGCCATTGGCGGTGAAATTGGTGCTGCCGCACAGCACCGCCTCGGGTTTCAGCGACGCGTTGCCTTCGACTTTGCTCAGCACGATGAACTTGTCGTGGAAGATATTGTGGGTGACCCGCCCACGCTTGTTCGCCGCTGGCAGTTTTTCCAGGCTGGCTTCGTTGCGCAGCGTACCGTCATCCCCCGGTTCGGCGTGGTACAGCACCCTGACCCGTGCACCACGGGCATGGGCAGCGTTCACCGCATCGACGATCACCGGTAATTCGTACTCATAAATGGCGACGTCCAGCGCCCAGTTGGCATCGAGCGCCCGATCGATGAAGCCGGTCAGGCGTCCCAGCAAGCCATTTTCCAGCCAGCGCCGCGGCGCGTCGGGCCAGTCGTCGATGGACAGGTTCTTGTTGGCGTCAATGAGTGCGTCCAGTTCGGGAAACTTGCGCTGGAACGCCTGACTGGCGGCCACCGCGCGATTGAAGATGACCCGCTGGTTGGCCGGCTGGCCGTCATCACTGGTGACGCTCACTTCGAGGGATTCGCCCAGTTGCGGCGCATCGGCGTTGCCGTAGGCCAGGTGCACGCGGTAATGAATCGTCACGCCAGGGTTGACGGCGTAATCGGCCCAGCGAAATTTCTGCAAGGGCGCCTTGTCGCTGGGCGTGGCATGGAACTGGGGAAAGGTGTGCGCCTTGTCGGGGAACGTCAGGCTGTTGAACAGGAACAGCCAGGGCTTGGCGCCCTGCTGTTTCTCGATGGCAAAACCCAGCAGCCCCTTGCGCCGGGGCTCGGCCAGGTCCATGGCGAGCAACACGCCGTTGGTGCCGGCATAGGCCTTGACCCGGAAATCGTCCTTCGCGTTGGTAACGAGTACGCGCATGGTTCACTCCTGTGGAGACTGCCTGAGCATAGAGCAGTGATGCAGATTGAACATAGAGGTCCTGGACCGAGGTGATGCCTTCGCGAGCAGGCTCGCTCCCACATTGGTTTCGCTGTGGGCACATAACCAGTGCAAGCCCCGTCACCCTGTGGGAGCGAGCCTGCTCGCGAAGGGGCCTGTCGTTACACCGCAAAGTTCAGTCAGTGCGCTTCATCGATATGCCGATACTCAGCCCCCAACTGCTCCGCCAGTTGCCGCGCCCGGCCCAGGCGAATCGGGCCGCGCTCGATGTCGATCAGCAGGCACGGGCGTTCGAGAGGCGGCACGCCCAGCCCGTCCTTGACTCGTCCATCGGTCATCAGCAACACCCGCTGCTGCTCCGCCGGATAGCGCTTGCGCCGAATCATGAGCCAGCGCTGCGCCTCGTCCAGCGCCGCCAGCAACGGCGTGCCGCCGCCGGCGCCCAGCGCGTCGAGCCAAGCGCCAAGGCCAGTAGAGGCCTTGAGCCCCTGCACTTGCCACCTCGGCGCGGCGCCGCTGGCCGTCAACAGCGCCAACCGTGCACGTTGTCGGTAGGCGTCATCGAACAGTTGGGCCAGCAGGCCCTTGCCGTCACTCAAGGCGCGATGGCGACGGGTCGAGGCCGACGCATCGACGATCACCAGCCACAGCTCATGGGCTGAACGCTGCCGCCATTTGAAACGCAAATCCGCCAGCAGGCGTGGACGCCCCTTGAGCAACGTGCCTGGCCAATCCACCGCACCGCTGGCGGCCGCTTTGCCGTGGCCCTGGCGGCCCTGGTCGAGCAGTCCCGGACGGGGTCTGGCATTCGCCCCCGCGGACGACCGGGGGCGAATGCCTAGGGCTTTTTTGGCCAGCTCGGCACGTCACGCCGGGCACCGGTCGGCAGCGCCCGGGCCGGCAGATCACCCCATAGTCCCTGGCCTTCGCCGGACTCGCTCGCTTCATTCGGGCGCGGCGACGGTGCCTGGGACGGCGCGGGGGCCGGGGACGCAGGGTCGCGGCGCCGATGGCGCAAAGCAAACTCGGCGACGGCGTCGATGTCTTCGGCGGCGATGGCGTCCGCGCCACGCCAGGCGGCATGAGCACGGGCGGCCCGCAACCAGACGAGGTCGGCGCGCAAGCCATCGACCCCAGCGGCGAAGCAGCGCTCGGTAACCTGCTCCAGCGCCGTGTCATCCAATGGGATCCCGGCCAACCGCGCGCGCGCCTGTTGGCAGCGCTCACGCAACTGTCGTTGGGCGGTTTCCCACTCGGCGCAGAACGCCGCCGGATCGCTGTCGAAATCCAGCCGCCGCCGAATGATCTGCCCGCGCTCGGCAGGTGCCGTGTGTCCGTCAAGCGCCACGTTCAGGCCGAAACGGTCGAGCAATTGCGGACGCAGTTCGCCCTCCTCCGGGTTCATGGTGCCGATCAGCACAAAACGCGCCGGATGCCGGTGGGAAATGCCGTCGCGCTCGATCAGGTTGGTGCCGCTGGCCGCGACGTCCAGCAACAGGTCCACCAGGTGATCCGGCAACAGGTTCACCTCATCGACATACAGCACGCCACCGTCGGCCTTGGCCAGCACGCCGGGGGAAAATTGCGCGCGCCCTTCCCCAAGTGCGGCATTCAGGTCCAGAGTGCCCACCAGCCGTTCTTCGGTGGCGCCCAGTGGCAAGGTCACGAACTGACCGCTTGCCAACAGATCCGCCAGGCCCCGGGCCAGCGTGGACTTGGCCATCCCCCGTGGACCTTCGATCAGCACACCGCCGATCTTCGGATCGATCGCCGCCAGGCACAGGGCCAGTTTCAGCGCATCGGCGCCGACCACGGCGGAAAGGGGAAAATGGGCGGTGTCGGTCATGTTGAATGTCTCATGGATGTAAAAACGTCCCCGGGGCGAGGGAGCTTGCTCCCGCTGGGCTGCGCAGCAGCCCCGACAACCTGAGGTCTCGGCGTTTTTCTGGATGACGGATGACGGCTGCTGCGCAGCCGAGCGGGAGCAAGCTCCCTCGCCACAAAAGCCCGGCAGTCATCGGCAAATCAGCCATCTTCTTCGATATCCAGCAACAGATTCTCCAGCGCCTCGCGATAGTCGCCCGGTTCCTGCCACATCCCCCGCTGCTGGGCTTCGAGCATTCGCTCGGTCATGTCCCGCAGGGCGTCGGGGTTGTGCTGGCGGACGAAGTCCCGGGTATTCGGATCGAGCAGGTAGGCATCGGCCAGCAAGGCGTACTGGTGATCATCGATCAGCTGCGTGGTAGCGTCGAAGGCAAACAGGTTGTCCACCGTCGCCGCCAGTTCGAACGCGCCCTTGTAACCATGGCGCTTGACGCCGTCGATCCACTTCGGATTGGCCGCGCGGGAGCGGATGACCCGGTTGAGCTCTTCCTTCAGGGTGCGGATTTTCGGCAACTCCGGCTGGCTGTGATCGCCGTGGTAACTGGCCGCGGCTTCGCCACTCAAGGTTTCGACGGCGGCGAGCATGCCGCCCTGGAACTGGTAGTAATCGTTGGAATCGAGCAGGTCGTGCTCGCGGTTGTCCTGGTTCTGCAACACCGCTTGCACCTGACTCAGGCGCCGGCTGAACTGAGCCCGCGCGGCGGTGCCTTCATCACTGGCGCCGTAGGCGTAGCCGCCCCAGTTGAGGTACACCTCGGCCAGGTCTTCGCGGCTCTGCCAGAGACGTCCGTCAACAGCGCCCTGCACGCCCGCACCATAGGCGCCGGGCTTGGCGCCGAAGATCCGCCAGCCGGCCTGGCGCGTCGCGTCTTCCAACGGCAGTCCGGTTTGCCGCAAGGCTTCGCATTCGCTGCGGACTTTCGCCGCCAGCGGGTTCATGTCGTCCGGCTCATCGAGGGCCGCAACGGCCTGCACCGCCGCATCGAACAGGCGGATCAGGTTGGCGAAGGCGTCCCGGAAGAACCCCGAGACCCGCAGCGTCACATCGACCCGGGGCCGGTCCAGCAGGCTCAACGGCAGGATTTCGAAATCGTCGACGCGCTGGCTGCCCGTGGCCCACACCGGGCGCACGCCCATCAGCGCCATGGCCTGGGCAATGTCATCACCACCGGTGCGCATGGTCGCGGTGCCCCACACCGACAGACCGAGCTGGCGCAGGTGATCGCCGTGGTCCTGCAAGTGCCGTTCGAGGATCAGGTTGGCCGATTGGAAGCCGATACGCCACGCCGTGGTGGTGGGCAGGTTGCGCACATCGACGGAGAAAAAATTGCGTCCGGTCGGCAGCACATCCAGGCGTCCACGACTCGGCGCACCGCTGGGGCCGGCCGGCACGAAGCGCCCACCCAGGGCATCAAGCAAGCCGCGCATTTCCGCCGGACCACAGGCGTCCAGGCGCGGCGCGACGACGCAGCGCAGGTGTTCGATGATGCAGCCCACCGCGTCCCAGCCCGGCGCGTCGAGCTGCTCGACCGGACCTTCCAGGGCCTGTTCGATCAACCGTGCAGCAAACAACTCCAGGCGCTCGCGAGTGTCACCGACGCTGCGCCAAGGCTCGGCGCTGACCTCTCCCAGGGCCTCGGGCCGCGTTCCGGTCCATGGCTCGGCCAAGGCACAATCGAGCGGATCGAACCCCAACCCGAACGCCTTCGCCAGGGCCCGCAACAGGCTCGACTGCGCACCCTTGCCGTCGCCACGGGGAATACGCAGCAACGCCAGCAAGGTATCGATACGCAACCGTCCGCCAGGCGACTCGCCGAAGATATGCAGGCCGTCGCGAATCTGCGACTCCTTCAGGTCGCACAGGTAGGTGTCCAGGCGTGGCAGCCAGATCGCCGCGTCGGCGTCGCTGTCGAGGGCGGCGTCGAGTTGCAGTTCGCGGTCGATGTGGGTCTCGCGCACCAGGTTGAGGATATCCCGTTGCAGCTCCCGGGCGCGGCGCGGGTCGAGCAGTTGCGCCTCGTAGTATTCGTCCGCGAGCAGTTCGAGGTTGCGCAGCGGCCCGTAGGTTTCGGCCCGGGTCAGCGGCGGCATCAAGTGATCGATGATTACCGCCTGTGTGCGTCGCTTGGCCTGGGCGCCCTCGCCCGGGTCATTGACGATGAACGGGTAGATGTTCGGCAGCGGTCCGAGCAGCGCATCCGGCCAGCAATTTTCCGAGAGCCCGACGCCCTTGCCCGGCAGCCATTCGAGGTTGCCGTGCTTGCCGACGTGAATCATTGCATGGGCGCCGTAGGTGTGGCGTAACCAGAAGTAGAACGCCAGGTAACCGTGGGGCGGCACCAGGTCCGGGTCGTGGTAGACCGCGCTCGGGTCAAGCTGATACCCGCGCGCCGGCTGGATGCCGACAAACGTCAGGCCCAGGCGCAACCCGGCGACCATCAGCCGACCTTGGCGGAACATCGGGTCCTGCTCGGGCGCGCCCCAACGGGCCAATACCGCGTCGCGATTGGCCTCGGGTAGCGCGTCGAACATGGCTTGATAGGCGTCCAGGGCCAGGCTTTGATGACACGGGCGCAAATCCAGGCTGTCGAGATCGTTGCTGACGCCGCCGAGCAATTGATGGATCAACGCGGTGCCGCTGGCCGGCAGCTCGGCCGACAGCGGATAGCCCTCGGCCTGCAGGGCGCGGAGGATATTCAGCGCCGCCGCCGGCGTGTCCAGGCCGACACCGTTGCCGATGCGCCCATCACGAGTCGGGTAGTTGGCGAGGATCAGCGCCACGCGCTTTTCGCGGTTGGGCAGACGCGCCAGCGCCGTCCAGCGCCGGGCCAGCTCGGCAACGAAATCCATGCGCTCGGGCACCGCCCGGTAGCAGACCACGTCGCTCTGGCTGCGCTCGCTGCGCCAGGCCAGGTCCTTGAAACTGATGGGCCGGCTGATAATCCGTCCATCCAGTTCCGGCAGGGCGATGTGCATCGCCAGGTCGCGTGGCCCCAGGCCTTGTTCGCTGGCGCGCCAGCCGGGCTCATTGTCCTGCGCGCAGATCGCCTGGATCACCGGGATGTCGCGGCGAAACGGCCGCAGATGCGGTGCTTCAGGGCTGGATTGGGCGAAGCCGGTGGTGTTTAGAATCACCCCCGCCGCTGCCTCGTCCAACCAATCTTCCACCTGTGCCAGACAACCGGGTTCCTTGAGACTCGCCACGGCAATCGGCAGCGGATTGAGCCCCGCCGCTTGCAGGCGCTGGCAGAATATGTCGATGAAAGCAGTGTTCGCCGCTTGCAGGTGTGAGCGATAGAACAACACCGCCGCCACCGGTTCGTCGGCGCGCCAGTCGGTTTGCCAATGATCGAGGGTCGCGTGGGTTTGTTCGGGGTGGTAGATCGCTGTGCGCGGCAAGGGCTGCGGTTCGGCCCACGGATAATCGCGCGCAAACCATTGGCTGCCGAGATGATGGAACAGGTTCAGGGCATTGGCCAATCCGCCCTGGCGCAAGAACTGCCAGAGCCGGTCGCGATCCTCGAACGCTACGTTGCTCAGGTCGCTGAGCTCCGGGTCGGGGCGATCATCCCCCGGCACCAGGATCAGCTTCACGCCGCGCGCGGCCAGTTCCATCAGGCGCTCGATGCCGTAGCGCCAATAGCCGATGCCACCGTGCAGCGACAACATGATGACCTTGGCGTGGCGCAGTACGTCGTCGACATACAGGTCCACCGACGCGTGGTTCTGCACCTGCATCGGGTTGGCGAGGCGAAACTGCGGGTAGTCGTCCGGTAATTGCCGCGCCGCTTCGGCCAGCAGCGCCAGGCTGGAATCGCCGCTGCACAGGATCACCAGCTCGGCGGGGGTTTGTCCGAGGTCGGCGATGTTGTCATCCGAGACAAAACCGCCGGGCTGGGTCCTGAGCAGGTGCATGGCTTAGACGCTGAGGGCGGCGCGCAGCTGCGCTTCAAGCAGCCCGGCATCCAGCGCCTGGCCGATCAGCACCAGCCGCGTCACCCGCGCTTCGTCGGCGCCCCACTGGCGGTCGAAATGCTTGTCGAAGCGCGTGCCGACGCCCTGGATCAACAAGCGCATCGGCTTGTTCGGGATCGCCGCGAAACCCTTGATCCGCAGCACGTCATGCTGGATCACCAGTTGCGTCAGCGCGTCCAGCAGCAGGCTTTCATCGGCCTGGGGCAGTTCGAGGGAGATCGAGTCGAAGGCGTCATGATCGTGGTCGTCATCATCACCGTCATGGTGGTGATCGTGGTGGCTGTGGCGGCTGTCGATGTGCTCCTCGGAGCCTGCGCCCAGGCCGATCAGCACGTCCAGCGGCAGGCGACCGCTGCTGGCTTCGATGACCTTGACCGCTGGCGGCAATTCTTCGGCGACTTCCAGGCGGACTTTTGCCAGGTCTTCAGGGCTGATCAGGTCGGCCTTGTTGAGGATCACCAGGTCGGCGCTCGCCAGTTGATCGGCGAACAGCTCGTGCAGCGGCGATTCGTGATCCAGGTTCGGGTCCAGTTTGCGCTGGGCATCGACCTGGTCGGGGAACGCGGCAAAAGTACCGGCGGCCACGGCCGGGCTGTCGACCACGGTAATCACCGCATCGACCGTGCAGGCGCTGCGGATTTCCGGCCACTGGAAGGCCTGGACCAAGGGCTTGGGCAGGGCCAGGCCAGAGGTTTCGATGAGGATGTGGTCGAGGTCGCCGCGACGGGCCACCAGTTCGCGCATCACCGGAAAAAACTCTTCCTGCACGGTGCAGCACAGGCAACCGTTGGCCAACTCGTAGACCCGGCCGTTGGCTTCTTCTTCGGTGCAACCGATGGAGCACTGCTTGAGAATCTCACCGTCGATACCGAGTTCGCCGAATTCGTTGACGATCACCGCGATGCGCCGGCCCTGGGCGTTGTCGAGCATGTGCCGCAGCAAGGTGGTCTTACCCGAGCCGAGGAAACCGGTGACGATGGTGACGGGGAGTTTGGCCAGTGTTTTCATCGGATGCCCTTTGGCAAGGTGGCGGGCAAACGGGACGACAACCGCTGGCACAGACGCGCGCGGAAGATTTCGCCACCGGATCACCCCGCACGGTTGTAGTGAGAATCTGTTGTCGAGGCAGGTCTCCTGGCTGACGGCGGGCCGGTCCACGCTTCATACAAAGCCTGGACCGACAATTTGCTGCGCCTTCCCGTGCGCCCGTTGAAAAAGGGCATGCACAGTGGCCTTGCAGAAACAGCACCGTTCACAGTTGCGGGGGCAGCCGCGGCTTGGACCGCGTTCCCTTCTTAGCTTCGGCGTACGCCAAAGAACCTCGAAGGCGCAAGGCTACGCAGGGTGCGCGGGCGGGTCAATGTCCGTGAGGCAAACTCCGGGGCCGGTGCCTCATCGTCGGCACCGGCACGGCCGATCTAGCGGGCCGCCACGCGCCAGAGCCGGGCGATGTCCCGCGCGCGCTCGGCCAACAGGCGTGGCGCATCGGTGCAGGCCTCTTGAAGTGTCATCGGCCCGTTCGCCAGGGCAAAGGCGGCATCGATGCCATGCTCATACAGCGCCTGGTAACCCTCCCCCAACGTGCCGGCAATGACCACCACCGGTACACCTTGGCGCCGGGCAATGCGGGCCACGCCAAAAGGCGTCTTGCCGCGCAGGGTCTGGGCATCGAAACGGCCTTCGCCGGTGATGACCAGATCGGCCCCGTTGATCGCCTCGGCCAGGCCGGTCAATTGCGCAACGACTTCCACGCCGGTGCGAAACCGGGCCTGGAGAAAGGCCTTGGCCGCGAATCCCAGGCCTCCGGCGGCGCCACTGCCCGGTTCGTCGCGCACGTTCCGGTGCAACGCCTGGGCGCAGCGCTCGGCGAAATGCCCCAGCGCGCGATCCAGTTGCTGCACCTGCTCGGCAGAAGCGCCCTTCTGCGGGCCGAACACCGCTGAAGCGCCATGGGGCCCGCACAAGGGGTTATCGACGTCGGCGGCGATCTCGAAACGCACCCCGGCCAGGCGCGGGTCCAACTCGCTCAGGTCAATGCGCGCCAGTTTCCCCAGGGCCAGGCCGCCGGGCGGCAGCGATTGGCCCTGTGCGTCCAGCAGCGCCACGCCCAGAGCCTGCATCGCCCCGGCACCGCCGTCGTTGGTGGCACTGCCGCCGATCGCCAGGATCACGCGACGGGCACCCTCATCGAGGGCGGCGCGAATCAGTTCGCCGGTGCCGAAGGTGCTGCTGGAGCACGCGTCGCGCTGTCCCGGCGGCACCAGTTGCAGGCCGCTGGCCTCAGCCATCTCGATGATCGCGGTGCCGCTGTCGGGCAGCCAGCCCCAGCGGGCCTCGACAGCGGCGCTCAAGGGCCCGCGAACCAGGGCGCGACGCCATTGGCCGTTGCACGCCGCCAGCACCGACTCCACCGTCCCTTCCCCGCCGTCGGCCATCGGGCATTTGATCAGTTGCGCATCCGGCCAGACCTCGGCCAACCCTTGGGCAATCGCGTCCGCCACGCCCTGGGCGCTGAGACTGTCCTTGAACGAGTCGGGGGCGATGATTATTTTCATTTTTGTTCTCCGGTTCCGATGCACAGCATGCTGCCAGCTGACCGCAGCCCTGACGCCGGTCCGCCGCACAAAACTCCTTGGGCATTATTGGTCAATTTCACAAAGGACGGTGGTCGTTGGCTATGCAGGCCTCTTCGCGAGCAGGCTCGCTCCCACAAGTATTTCTACTGGATATGGGATCACAGCAGATCCAATGTGGGAGCGAGCCTGCTCGCGAAGGGATCACGCCGGATAATTTTAATCATGGGGCAACAGTTGGACGCCTAGATACAACGCCAGCATCCCATCCAGCCGCAGCGGGTCCACGCCGCTGAGCTCGGCGATGCGTTCCATGCGATAGCGCAGGCTGTTGCGGTGGATGCCCAGGGCGTCGGCGCAAGCCTGGCTCTGGCCGTCGTGTTCGCACCAGCTGCGCAGGGTGGCCAGGAGTTGTCCGTTGTTGTCCTTGGCCATCACCTTGCGCAACGGCGTCAGCAACTCGTCCAGCGCATCGTCGCTGCGATGACGCCAGAGCAGCACCGGCAGGCGATAACGATTGAGGATCAACAGACGCGACTGCGGCAGGACATCACGACCGTAAGCGAGCAGGTCCGCCACACGCCGGTAGCAACGGCGCAGGCCGGTCAGACCCTCGGCCTGACCGCCCACCGCCACCCTGAGGATGTTCCAGCCCAGCCCGTCGAGCTTGCCGAGCAAGCGCTCGTTCTCCACCGAAGCCGTGACCGGCCGGCACCAGAGCAAAGAAGATTTGGATGAGGTCAGGCACCAGCTGTCCGGGTAGCGCGACATCAGCCACGCGCTCAGCGCCTCGACCGTTTGCCCGGGCCCATGCTCCTGGCCCAATTCAAACAGGTACGGCACCCGCGACAGCTGCGGCTTGAGGCCCATCTGCAGGGCTTCGTCGACCAACCGTGGCGAATCCCCGGTATCGCCCAGCAACAACGCCAGCAAATCATCGCAACGCTGGCGCCGCCATTGTTGCTCGGCCTGCTGGTTGCGCTGGGCGAGCAGCATTTCGGCGGTCATGCGCACCAGTTCGGCGTAGGTGCGCAGTTGCGCGGGTTCGCCGGTGATACCAAGCACGCCGATCAGCCGCTGGTCGAGCATCAACGGCAGGTTGATTCCTGGCTGCACGCCCTTGAGGTGCACGGCGGTGTGCTCGTCGATTTCCACCACCCGCCCATTCGCCAGGACCAGCTGCGCACCCTCGTGACGGGTATTGATGCGCTCGCGCTCGCCGCTGGCGAGGATCAGGCCCTGGTTGTCCATGACGTTGACGTTATAGGGCAGAATCGCCATCGCCCGGTCGACGATGTCCTGGGCCAGGTCGTGATCGAGTTCGAACATGGGCGACTCCTTGTGAGCAGGGTTCTTGTTATTGGGCGTAATGCTTCAGCGCGATTGGTCAGCCGCACAGGGTCCGCGCCCAAACCCTGTGCCCCGGCACAAAGACACGGGCCCTCAGGCTGGCCGAGACTCAAGGGGCGGTCAACGTTACCCCTTGGCACGCCAAAATCATAATAAAGAGAGACCCGCCATGTCCCAGAGCGCAGCAGCCCTCCTGGCTACCCCCGACGAAAAAAATACCGTCTACAAGCGCATTACCCTGCGCTTGATTCCCTTCATCTTCATCTGCTACCTGTTCAACTACCTGGACCGGGTCAACGTTGGCTTCGCCAAGTTGCAGATGCTCGATGCGCTGAAATTCAGCGAAACCGTGTACGGCCTCGGTGCCGGGATCTTCTTCATCGGCTACGTGCTGTGTGGCGTGCCGAGCAACCTGGCACTGACAAAATTCGGCCCGCGGCGCTGGATCGCGCTGATGATGATCACCTGGGGCACGCTGTCGACCTGCCTGCTGTTCGTCACCACCCCGACCGGGTTCTATACCTTGCGGCTGTTCACCGGGGCGGCCGAGGCCGGCTTCTTCCCTGGCGTGGTGCTGTACCTCTCGCAGTGGTTCCCGACGTTCCGTCGCGGCCGGATCATGGCGCTGTTCATGTCGGCCATCCCCGTGTCCGGCCTGCTCGGCAGCCCGTTTTCCGGCTGGATCCTCAACCATTTCGCCGCTGGCCAGGGTGGCCTGGCGGGCTGGCAGTGGATGTTCCTGCTGCAAGGCGTGCCGACGGTGATCCTCGGGGCCCTGGCGTTCTTCCTGCTCAGCGACACCTTCGCCAATGCCAAATGGCTGACCGACCATGAGCGCGCCGTGCTCACCGCCGACCATGCCGAAGACCTGGCCAACAAGCCGAAGACCACCACCGATTCCCTGGCAGCGGTATTCAAGAACCCGGCGATCTGGGCCTTCGGCCTGGTGTACTTCTGCATCCAGAGCGGCGTGTACGCGATCAACTTCTGGCTGCCGTCAATCATCAAGAACCTGGGTTTCAGCGATAACCTGGTGATCGGCTGGCTGAGTGCGATCCCCTATCTGCTGGCGGCGGTGTTCATGCTGCTGGTGGGCCGCTCGGCGGACCTGCATAAGGAGCGTCGCTGGCATCTGGTCGTGCCGATGCTGATGGGTGCGGTCGGGCTACTGATCGCCGTCAATTTCGCCACTACGCCGGCCATCGCCATCCTCGGCCTGACCATCGCCACCATGGGCGCCCTCACCGGCCTGCCAATGTTCTGGCCGGTGCCCACCGCCCTGCTCAGCGCGGGAGCGGCGGCCGGCGGTCTGGCGCTGATCAATTCCATGGGCCAGATGGCCGGCTTCCTCAGCCCGTACCTGGTGGGCTGGGTCAAGGACGCCACCGGCTCGACCGATGCGGCGCTCTATGTGCTGGCGGCAGTGATTGTCTGCGGCAGCCTGCTGGCGTTGCGCATGACGCGCACCCTGCGGGGCTGATGCCCCTCTGGCCCCTTGTGGGAGCGAGCTTGCTCGCGATAGCGAAGTGTCAGGCAACATTTTTGTCGATTGATACGCCGCCATCGCGAGCAAGCTCGCTCCCACAGTTGATTTGTGCCGTTTGGATAAAACGGTTGGATCCACACGGCGGTTCTGGTATTTGATGGGACCTTTCCCATTGATAAAAGGATCTTGTCCATGAGCTACCGCACGCTGGGCCATTCGGGGTTGCAAGTCTCGACGCTGACCCTGGGCACGATGATGTTCGGTGAACAGACCAGCACCGAGGATTCGCTGCGGATCATCGACAAGGCCTGGGACCAGGGCATCAATTTCATCGACACGGCCGATGTCTACACCAACGGCCGTTCCGAAGAAATCGTCGGCGAGGCGATTGCCAGCCGGCGCCACGAGTGGGTGCTCGCCACCAAGGTCGGCTTCGGCCCGCCGGACGGTGTGCCCAACCGCAGCGGCTTGAGCCGCAAGCATATCTTCAACGGCATCGAGGCCAGCCTGACGCGCCTGGGCACCGATTACCTGGACATCTACTACCTGCACCGCGAAGACCACAACACGCCATTGCAGGTCACGGTGTCGGCCATCGGCGACTTGATTCGCCAGGGCAAGATCCGCTACTGGGGCCTGTCGAATTACCGCGCCTGGCGCATCGCCGAAGTGATCCGCATCGCCGACAGCCTGGGCGTCGATCGGCCGGTGATCAGCCAGCCGCTGTACAACATCGTCAACCGCCAGGCGGAAACCGAACAGATCACCGCCGCGCAGAACTACGGCCTCGGCGTGGTGCCCTACAGCCCCCTCGCCCGAGGTGTGCTCAGCGGCAAGTACGCACCCGATGTGGCACCGGATGCCAACAGCCGCGCCGGACGCCAGGACAAGCGCATCCTGGAAACCGAATGGCGGGTCGAATCCTTGCGCATTGCCCAGCAGATCCAGCAATACACCCGGGATCGCGGCGTCGGCATTGTCGAGTTCGCCATTGCCTGGGTGTTGAACAACCGTGCCGTCACGTCGGCGATCGTCGGACCGCGCACCGAAGAACAATGGGACGCGTACACCAGGGCGCAAGCGGTGCGGATCACCGCGGATGACGAAGCGTTCATCGATTCGCTGGTGACACCGGGGCATGCTTCGACGCCGGGCTTCAACGACATCAGTCATTTCGTGCCGGGCCGCGTGCCGCATACGTCGTAATATTCAACGCATGACCCCGTGGCGAGGGAGCTTGCTCCCGCTTGGCACGGGTAAACAACTCCGTGCTGCAATTCCAATAACAAGAGGCATCAGTGTCCAAAGGCATCGCTCTATCGGTATCGGCCTCCGCCCTGTTCGCGGTCATGTACTACTACACCTCGCTGCTCGCACCGCTGACCGGCCTGGAGATTTTTGGCTGGCGCATGCTGCTGACGATGCCTTGCATGACGGCGTTCATGCTGGTTGCACGGGAGTGGAAGCTCGTCGCCGATCTTGTCGAGCGGCTGGTCGCCACACCGCTTCTGCTGCTCGGGGCGATGGCGTCTTCGGCGTTGATGGGCGCGCAGTTGTGGCTGTTCATGTGGGCGCCGCTCAACGGCTACAGCCTGGACGTGTCGCTGGGTTATTTTCTGCTGCCGCTGTCGATGGTCCTGACCGGGCGCATCGTCTATGGCGAGCGACTCTCGCGCTTTCAGAAAGTCGCCGTGTTGCTCGCTACGCTCGGCGTGTTCAACGAGCTATGGCAAGTCGGTGGTCTGTCCTGGGCGACCCTGTTGGTCGTGCTGGGCTATCCGCTGTATTTCATCCTGCGCAAACGCATCCGGACCGACAACCTGGGCGGTCTCTGGCTGGACATGGCCCTGATGCTGCCGTTGGCCCTCTGGTTCGTGCAAAGCGGTGCGCAAGGCTTTGGTGTCTTCAACCAGTACCCGTGGCTATCGCTGCTCATTCCGGTACTTGGCGTCATCAGCGCCTCGGCGTTGGTGGCGTACATCGTTGCCAGCCGCTTGCTGCCGCTCGGCCTGTTCGGGCTGTTGAGTTATGTCGAGCCGGTGCTGCTGCTGGGCGTGGCGCTGCTGCTGGGGGAAAGCATCGAGGCTGAGGAATGGCTCACCTATATCCCCATCTGGCTGGCGGTGGCCGTGCTGGTGCTGGAAGGCTTCAGGCACCTGGTGCGGCAGCGGCGCCGGGCTTAAGGCCACCCCCGCCCCTGTGGGAGCGAGCCTGCTCGCGAAGGCTTAGGTGACTGACACAGCGCTTTCGCGAGCAGGCTCGCTCCCACAGGGGTCTTGCATCGACAACAAAAAGCCAGCCCGGCATCACTGCCGGGCGGGCTTTTTTACCTGTCGGGTTTACTCGGTAGTGAGTACACCACGCCGCACCTGGTCACGCTCGATCGATTCGAACAGTGCCTTGAAGTTGCCCTCGCCGAAGCCATCGTCGCCCTTGCGCTGGATGAACTCAAAGAACACCGGCCCCATCAGGGTTTCCGAGAAGATCTGCAGCAACAGGCGCTTGTCGCCCTGCTCCGAGGCCCCGTCCAGCAGGATGCCCCGCGATTGCAGCTCCGCCACCGGTTCGCCATGGTTCGGCAGGCGGCCTTCGAGCATTTCGTAGTAGGTGTCCGGCGGTGCGGTCATGAAGCGCATGCCGATCTTCTTGAGCGCGTCCCAGGTCTTGATCAAGTCGTCGGTCAGGAAGGCCACGTGCTGGATGCCTTCGCCGTTGAACTGCATCAGGAACTCTTCGATCTGCCCGGCGCCCTTGGATGACTCTTCGTTCAGCGGGATGCGGATCATGCCGTCCGGGGCTGTCATGGCCTTGGAAGTCAGGCCGGTGTATTCGCCCTTGATGTCGAAGTAACGAATCTCGCGGAAATTGAACAGTTTCTCGTAGAAGTTGGCCCAGTAGGCCATGCGCCCGCGATAAACGTTGTGGGTCAGGTGGTCGATGATCTTCAGACCGGCGCCCACCGGATTGCGATCGACACCCTCGAGGAAGACGAAGTCGATGTCGTAGATCGAGCTGCCTTCGCCAAAACGGTCGATCAGGTACAGCGGCGCGCCGCCAATGCCTTTGATCGCCGGGAGGTTCAGCTCCATCGGGCCGGTTTCGATGTGGATCGGCTGGGCACCGAGTTCCAGGGCCTGCTTGTAGGCTTTTTGCGAATCCTTGACGCGGAAGGCCATGCCGCATACCGACGGGCCGTGCTCGGCCGCGAAGTAGGACGCCACGCTGTGCGGTTCGTTGTTGAGGATCAGGTTGATCGCGCCCTGGCGGTACAGGTGCACGTCTTTGGAACGGTGGGTGGCCACCTTGGTGAAGCCCATGATCTCGAAGATCGGCTCCAGGGTATTCGGGGTCGGGGATGCGAATTCAATGAATTCGAAGCCCATCAGGCCCATCGGGTTTTCGTATAGATCTGCCATGTCGGCGCCTCATCAAACTTATCAATTAACAAAAAAAAGTTAGTTGCCAGTGATGCTGAGGACGCGGGGCGGCGCGCAGGAAATGCCGCGGACACTGCGGGCGAGGAAGTCGCCATAGATCAGTTGAAACCCAAGTATCTTCATTGTCGACCCAAGGCTATTGCGGGCGAGGCTTCTGCTGCCAGAAGACCTTATTTCTTATATGCGTAACCCGATTCTACACAGCGTAACCGGATTTGTCCGCCTCAGGTATCAAATCGTCTTTTTTGCCGAGCGTGCAAGCGGTTTGTTGCACAGGAAGATCCCCGCCAGGATCAACCCGCCGCCTACGTACATAAATAAAGTGAGCCGTTCGTCGAGCAGCATCGCGCCCAGCAGTACCGCCGTCAGCGGGTTGAGCGCAATGAAGACGCCGGAACGCGTCGCACCGATCCGGCGGATGCCCTGATACCAGGCGATATAGGCCAGGGCCGAACCCAGCACGCCGAGGTACAGCAGGCTCAACCATTGCCTGAGGTCCAGCCCACGCAATGCCTCGAAGCGGATCTCACCGCCGGCTGCGCACGCCAGCCACAACATCAGCGTGCCCAGCAGGATCGACCAGGTCACGGTCTGCAAAGGACCCATGCTCTCATTCAGGTCTTTGGAAAACAGCGAATAGATGCCCCACCCCAGCACACAGCCGAAAATCAGCAGATCCCCGCGCCAAGCGTGTTCCGTCGCCTGCAACAGCGACGGTTCGCGACTGATGATGACCAGCCCTGCCCCACCGATGCACAGCACGATACCGGCGACTTTAAAGCGGCCCAACCGTTCCTTGAACAAGCACCAGGAGGCCAAGCCGATCACTGCCGGGTTCAACGCGACGATCAACGAGGCGCGCGACGCGTTGATGTATTGCAAGCCATGGAAGAAACACAGGTTGTAGAAAAAGATCCCGAAGAACCCCAGCGCGGCCAGTTGCAGGCCCTGCTTCAAGCTGGGCCTGGCCAGGGGGATACCGGCGACGCCGAGAAACAGCAACAGCGCGATGCTCGCCAGGAGAAAACGCAAGCTGGCGGCGAACATCGGCGTCAGCGCATCGGCAAGGATCCTGCCGGCAACAAAGGTGCCGCCCCAGATCATCGTGACCATCGCAAGCTTGAGGTAGACCGGCAGGTCCGAGGGTGTCGAGGCAGTTTGTTCCAGGGCTTTCATGGTTCACCACATAGGCGATTGATCAATGTCCCGCGTGTCGCTGGGATAGCGTATTGTTCTGCTCATGGAACATCATCGTAAAATGAGCGTTTACTCATGACTCTCACCCAACTCGAAATCTTTTCGCTGGTCGCCGAGCTGCAAGGTTTCACCGCGGCCGCGACACGCCTGGGCATCGGCCAGTCAGCGGTGTCCCACGCGATAAAATCCCTGGAACAGGAGTTGGGCGTCGAACTGTTCAGGCGTCATCAATCCCTCGTCGAGCTCAGCGACATCGGCCAGCAATTGTTGCTGCGTGCGCGGGCGATGCTCGGCCTGGCCAATACCCTGCAACAGGAGGCCGCGGATGCCCGCGGCATGCGCCGTGGAACCCTGCGCATCGGCTCGTTCGGGCCGACGTCGTCGATGAAACTGCTGCCCGCCATCCTGCAGCGCTACCGCACCCTGCATCCGGGAATCGAAGTGCACATCGATGAAGGGCCGGACCGGCAAGTGCTGCAATGGCTGGATGAACGACGGATCGACGTCGGTTTCGTGGTCCTGCCCGAGGAACGCTTCGATACGTTCGCCTTGATGGAAGACCAGATGGTCGCCCTGCTGCCCACCGATCATCCCCTCGCCGAGCGCGCCGGCGTGGAGCTCAAGGCGCTGTGCAACGACCCCTTCATACTCACCGAGGCCGGCTCCTCGGAAGTGGTCCGGCGGCTGTTCAGCGCCGCCCGGCTCACGCCGAATATCCGCTATCGCTGTTCGCAACTGCTCAGCACGCTGGATGTGGTCAGCCGGGGTGAAGCCGTGACCGTGGTTTCCGAGGGTTCGCTGCCGGCCGTGGAAAATCCCGGGTTTGTCGTACGTCCCTTGTCGCCGCGCGTTCCGCGCCAGATCGGCCTCGCGGTGCTGGACAGCCGCCAGGCCTCGCCCGCGACGCTGGCGTTTATCGAAGTCGCCCGGCAACCATAAGCCACCTGGAGGCCGGCGGGCGCGCAACCGCCTGGCCGTCTATCATCGACGCAGTTTCCCGCCCAGGCTCAACAAGGTCGTACCGATGCCATTGTCCGCCACCCAGATACGCAAGCGGTCCCGCCGCAATCTGATCACCCTGCTCTGCGGGGTGCTGCCGGTGCTCTCGGGGGTGGGCATTCTCCATATCCAGGCCGAACGGACATTGCAACAGCAGGCCCGCCAGACCGCGGGAGAGCTGGTCCGGCAAGTCGAGCTGATGCTCGACAATACCGCGCTGGCGGCGCGCGCACTGCTGCCCCTGGCCGGTCAACCTTGCGAAGCGGTAAAACTGGCCCTGCGTGACCAGGTGACCCGCCGGCCCTTCGTCCGTTCGACCAACCTGATATGGGACGACACGCTGTACTGCAGCTCGCTGTTCGGCGAATTCGAGGAGCCGGTCAACCCGCACAATTACCACCAGGGCTCTCTCTGGCTGATGGACGGCAACCCGGTCACGCCCGACACGGCATTGCTGATCTACCGGCTCAACGAGGGCCGGCAAGGGGCACTGGCGACCCTGGACGGTTACCACCTGGCCAATGTCCTGCGCCTGATTGGCGGCGAGACGCGTTTGTTGCTGCAAGTAGGACCGAGCTGGCTGGCGGCGGACGGCAAGGTTCGGCAAACCCCGCCGCCTGCCCAGCCGGTAGCTCGCAACGAGTTGGCCTCGTCACGCTACGCCTTCAACGTCGAAGCCGGCTTCGATGAAGGGGAAACCTGGCGCTACATGACGCGGGAATATCCGCCGCTGTTCAGCCTGCTGATTGTCTTCGGCGCCATCGCGGCGCTGCTCGCCCATTGGACACAGAAACGCGCCTCCTCCCCCAGCCATGAACTGCTACGCGCTCTCGAGGCCGGGGAGTTTGTGCCGTATCTGCAACCGGTGGTGCGCGGCGGCGACAAGCGTTGGGCCGGGGTTGAGGTGCTGATGCGCTGGAACCACCCCAAGGAAGGCCTGGTGCGTCCGGACCTGTTTATCCCGCTCGCCGAACACAGCGGGCTGATCGTGCCGATGACCCAGGCACTGATGCAGCAGACCAGGCAATTGCTGGCGCCGCTCGCGCCCTTGCTGGAAGCACCGTTTCATGTCGGTATCAATATCACCGCCCGCCACTGCAAGGACCTGGCGCTGCTGGAGGATTGCCGCGAGTTCCTGGCCGCGTTCCCACCGGGTGTCATCACGCTGGTGCTGGAGCTGACCGAGCGCGAGCTGATCGAACCGAGCCCGGTGACCCACCAATTGTTCGAGCTGCTGCACGATCTGGGCGTCAAGATCGCCATCGACGATTTCGGCACCGGCCACTCCAGCCTGGGGTACTTGCAGCAGTTCAACGTCGATTTTCTGAAAATCGATCAAAGCTTTGTCGCGATGATCGGCGCCGATGCGCTGTCACGCCATATCCTGGACAGCATCATCGAGTTGTCGGGAAAACTGCAGTTGGAGATCGTCGCAGAGGGCGTCGAAACCGTTGAGCAAAGCGATTACCTGACGGCTCACAACGTCAACTTTCTACAAGGCTATCTGTTTGGCCGGCCTATTAGTGGCCAAGAGTTCAGTGCTGCGCTGATCGCCGCTAAAAGCCCGCCCACGACACCGTTCGATTGACCGATACACACCAAGCGCGTTGGAACAATTGTTCCTGTTACATAACGAAAAAGTTACGATTTACACTTTCTGAATTAACTACTACAATTTTTTTGCCTGTGCCAGAGAGCAGGAAGTCATTATCATCGAGTCGCTACAAAGCGCTTGGCTTAATGCTTTGTTGGCGGTTTGTATCAGCCAGACATTTTGATTGGAGTAACGATATTGTCCAGACTCGCTGAATTCCGTGCAGCCGAAAGGGCCCTTCAGGAGCAGCTCAAACAGCTGGAATCTCTGAAGAATGACGCCGGGCTGAAAAAAGAGATCGAATTTGAAGAAAAGCTCCTGGGGCTGATGAAAACCTACGGCAAGAGCTTGCGCGACATCGTCGCCATTCTTGATCCGAAGCCGTCCAAGGCCGGCCCGCAGGCGGTCAAGCCAACCAAGACCCGCCGCGCCCGCGTGGTCAAGGTGTACCAGAACCCGCACTCCGGCGAGCTGATCGAAACCAAGGGCGGCAACCACCGCGGCCTGAAAGCGTGGAAGGAACAATACGGGGCTCAAACCGTTGATTCCTGGTTGCGCGGTTGACCATCGGCATTATCGAGAAGCCCTGACTGGTTCAGGGCTTTTTTGTGCCGGACAACTTCAGTATCAAGCCTTGAGTATTAGACGCATTAGAATTTCAGGCTATTTCTTACAGACTGAACTTCCTCCTGGCTTTCAACAAATACCTGGGCCTGGCCGGCGTAGGACAGCACATACGCCCTGCCCTCTTTTAGCGCAGCAACAAGTGTTTGAGACAACACGTGTCTGCCGTTCTGCGTGATCGTGCAAGTGGTTTCCAGCGCTGCAGTCCCGCCCAACAGGGAAGAATGAATCTTATTGCAGACGCTTTGATAACCGCCTTGGAAAAAATCCTTCTGAACGGATTTTCGCATCTCCAGCAACACACCTTGCAAGTTGACCTGATGATCGGGTTCGACCGGCGTGGTTGTCAGTTCCATCACCATCACCGCATTACCCGCGGAATCGTTCTTGGTCGCGCGTTCACGACTGATCGACTGCGCACTCGCCGGTGTGGACGCTGGCGCTGGGAGCGACTCGACTACCCAGCCCGATGGCCACGCAACCTGCGGTTCGAGCGCAAGGGCACCGCTACTCGCAATGCCGGCTGACAAGAGAATGAACAGCGTAAGACAAGGTCGAATCATTGCGTTGCACTCAAGGACGAATCGTAAAGTCTGAAGCCCGCCGCAGCACCAGGCAATAGCCACACGCGGTTTGGCGATGGCGCGCGCCTTGCGTATCATGGACGCACCTGCAAGGAAGCCATCTGACGCAAGCCCAGGAACCGTCGCAGCCCGGTTGCGACGCCGTTTGCCCCACTTATTTTCCGGAGGGCCCATGAGCCTGCACGAACTCGACACTTTCCCAGGCGTTACTGCCCAGCCCGACGCCGCCACGGCCAGATTCGTCTTCAACCACACCATGCTGCGGGTCAAGGACATCACCAAGTCCCTCGATTTCTACACCCGTGTACTGGGTTTCTCGCTGGTGGAAAAACGCGATTTTCCCGAAGCCGAATTCAGCCTTTATTTCCTCGCACTGGTCGACAAGAGCCAGATCCCGGCAGACGCCGCGGCGCGTACCGAGTGGATGAAGTCGATCCCCGGCATTCTCGAACTGACGCATAACCATGGCACCGAAAACGATCCGGCGTTTGCCTACCACAACGGCAACAGCGACCCGCGCGGCTTCGGCCACATCTGCATCTCGGTGCCGGACGTCGTTGCCGCCTGCGAGCGCTTCGAAGCGCTGGGCTGCGACTTCCAGAAGCGCCTGAGCGATGGCCGCATGAAGAGCCTGGCGTTCCTCAAGGACCCGGATGGCTACTGGGTCGAGATCATTCAGCCTGCGCCGCTGTAGACCTCACGGCCTTCCCCTTATGGTGGAGCCCTTGTGGGAGCGAGCCTGCTCGCGATGACTGCGGCACATTAAACATCGATGTGGGCTGGACCATCGTTTTCGCGAGCAGGCTCGCTCCCACAGGGTTATGCGTAATGCAAAAAAAACCCCATGAGCCGTGGCCCATGGGGTTTTGTTTTTCCAGCGGCTGGCGTCAGGCCGGGGCGGAGGTACGGATCAGGTGATCGAAGGCGCTCAACGAAGCCTTGGCACCCTCGCCCACGGCGATCACGATCTGCTTGTACGGCACGGTGGTCACGTCACCGGCGGCGAACACACCCGGAATCGAGGTTTCACCGCGCGCATCGACGATGATCTCGCCACGCGGCGACAGCTCGACGGTGCCCTTGAGCCAATCGGTGTTTGGCAACAGGCCGATCTGCACGAAGATGCCTTCCAGCGTCACGTCGCGTACTTCACCGCTTGGACGGTCCTTGTAGCGCAAACCGTTGACCTTCTGGCCGTCGCCCGTCACTTCGGTGGTCTGGGCGTTGGTGATCACCGTCACGTTCGGCAGACTGTGCAGTTTGCGCTGCAACACCGCGTCGGCACGCAATTGCACGTCGAACTCCAGCAAGGTGACATGAGCCACGATACCCGCGAGGTCGATAGCCGCTTCGACGCCGGAGTTGCCGCCGCCGATCACCGCTACGCGCTTGCCTTTGAACAGCGGACCGTCACAGTGCGGGCAGTACGCCACGCCCTTGTTGCGGTATTGCTGCTCGCCCGGCACGTTCATTTCACGCCAGCGGGCACCGGTCGCCAGGATCACGGTCCTGGCCTTGAGGCTCGCACCGCTGGCGAACTTGATCTCATGCAGCCCGCCGTCTTTGCCAGCGACCAAAGCGTCGGCACGTTGCAGGTTCATGATGTCGACGTCGTACTGCTTGACGTGCTCTTCCAGGGCGACGGCCAGTTTCGGGCCTTCGGTTTCCTGGACCGAGATGAAGTTCTCGATCGCCATGGTGTCGAGCACCTGGCCGCCGAAACGCTCGGCCGCGACACCGGTGCGGATGCCTTTACGGGCGGCGTAGATCGCTGCCGAAGCACCGGCCGGGCCACCGCCGACCACCAGTACATCAAAAGCATCCTTGGCGCTGATCTTCTCGGCCTGACGCTCGATGCCGCTGGTGTCGATCTTGGCGAGGATTTCTTCCAGGCCCATGCGACCCTGGCCGAAGTTGACGCCGTTCAGGTAGATGCTCGGCACCGCCATGATCTGGCGTTCGTCGACTTCGGCCTGGAACAGCGCGCCGTCGATGGCGACGTGACGGATGTTCGGGTTCAGCACCGCCATCAGGTTCAACGCCTGGACCACGTCCGGGCAGTTCTGGCATGACAGCGAGAAATACGTCTCGAAGTTGAACTCGCCCTTGAGCGAGCGGATCTGTTCGATCACTTCGACACTGGCCTTCGAAGGGTGGCCGCCGACTTGCAGCAGGGCCAGCACCAGCGAAGTGAATTCGTGCCCCATGGGAATGCCGGCGAAGCGCAGGCTGATATCGGCTCCCGGGCGATTCAACGAGAACGATGGCTTGCGCGCATCAGTACCGTTGTCGAGCAAGGTAATCTGGTTGGAAAGACTGGCAACGTCTTTGAGTAATGCAAGCATTTCCTGGGATTTCGCACCGTCGTCGAGGGATGCAACGATCTCGATCGGCTGGGTGACCCGTTCCAGGTATGACTTCAACTGAGCTTTAAGATTGGCGTCCAACATACGGGCGATTTCCATGTTTGAATTTCAGAAAAAACAACGCCCGAGCGAATCTCGCCCGGGCGTTTTTTGGGGCGAAGCGGCTTACTTGGCTAAGAGCGAATCGCCCTCGGATAACGCACTGGTTTAGATCTTGCCGACCAGGTCCAGGGACGGAGCCAGAGTGGCCTCGCCTTCTTTCCACTTGGCTGGGCAGACTTCGCCTGGGTGGGCAGCAACGTACTGAGCAGCCTTGATCTTGCGCAGCAGCTCGGAAGCGTCACGGCCTACACCGCCGTCGTTGATTTCAACGATCTTGATCTGGCCTTCCGGGTTGATCACGAAAGTACCGCGATCCGCCAGACCGGCTTCTTCGATCAGCACGTCGAAGTTGCGGGAGATGGCCAGGGTCGGGTCGCCGATCATGGTGTACTGGATCTTGCCGATGGCTGGCGAGGTGTTGTGCCAGGCAGCGTGGGCGAAGTGAGTGTCGGTCGACACGCTGTAGATCTCGACGCCCAGCTTCTGGAACTCGGCGTAGTTGTCGGCCAGGTCTTCCAGTTCGGTTGGGCAAACGAAGGTGAAGTCAGCCGGGTAGAAGAACACGACAGACCACTTGCCTTTCAGGTCGGCGTCCGAGACTTCGACGAATGCGCCGTTTTTGAAAGCGGTAGCTTTGAACGGTTTAACTTGGCTGTTGATGATAGGCATCGTTGACTCTCCGTCAGGGGTTGAGAAGTTGATGAAGTGAATCTTAGCCACTCATGCCGCCGCTGGCTCATTGGCAAAGCTCATGCGAATGATTGGTTTTGGCTATCAGGAAGCTATATAGATAGAAGAAATCTGTGGACCTGCCACAGGCGACCCTTTGTTGATCGTGGCAGTTGCCAAACAGTTCACAAGGCTGGACCGATGGATCACAGCCTTGGTTCGCAGGCGCCAATCAGGCGGTTGGCGTGCGCATGGTGACGAATTCTTCGGCGGCGGTTGGGTGCACGCCAATGGTCTCGTCGAAGTCGCGCTTGGTGGCCCCGGCCTTGAGGGCGATCGCCAGGCCCTGGACAATTTCCCCGGCGTCCGGCCCGACCATGTGGCAACCCAGCACCTTGTCGGAGCTGGCGTCGACCACCAGCTTCATCAGCGTGCGCTCCTGGCACTCGGTGAGAGTCAGCTTCATCGGCCGGAAACGGCTTTCGAAAATCTGCACCTCATGGCCCTCCTCCCGGGCCTGCTCTTCAGTCAGGCCAACGGTGCCGATGTTTGGCAGGCTGAACACGGCCGTGGGAATCATCCGGTAATCCACCAGACGGTATTGCTCGGGCTTGAACAGGCGCCGCGCCACTGCCATGCCTTCGGCCAGTGCGACGGGGGTCAACTGCACGCGACCGATCACGTCGCCAATCGCCAGGATCGACGGCTCGGCGGTCTCGTACTTTTCGTTGACCTGCACAAAACCCTTGTCGTCCAGCGTGACGCCGGTGTTCTCCAGGCCGAGGTTGTCCAGCATCGGGCGGCGGCCAGTGGCGTAGAACACGCAATCGGTGACCAGGGTGCGACCGTCCTTGAGCGTCACCTTCAGGCTGCCGTCGGCTTCCTTGTCGATGCGCTGGATGTCGGCCTTGAATTGCAGGTCGAGGCCACGGCGTTGCAGCTCTTCGGCCAGGTGTTTGCGCACCGCGCCGTCGAAGCCGCGCAGGAACAGGTCGCCGCGATACAGCAAGGAAGTCTGCGCGCCCATGCCATGGAAAATCCCGGCGAACTCCACTGCGATATAGCCACCACCAACCACCAGCATGCGCTTGGGCAGCGATTTGAGAAAAAACGCCTCGTTGGAACTGATGGCGTGCTCGCGCCCCGGAATGTCCGGGATCACCGGCCAGCCGCCCGTGGCGATCATGATGTGCTGTGCGGTGTGGCGCTGGCCGTTGATTTCCACTTCGTGAGGGCCGGTAATCTTCGCGTGACCTTCATGCAGAGTGACACCGCTGTTGACCAGCAGGTTGCGATAGATGCCGTTGAGGCGATTGATCTCGCGATCCTTGTTGGCGATCAGCGTGGCCCAGTCGAAACTCGCCTCGCCCGCTGTCCAGCCATAGGCCGACGCTTGCTCGAAGTCCTCGGCGTAATGCGCGCCGTAGACCAGCAGTTTTTTCGGCACGCAGCCGACATTCACGCAGGTGCCGCCCAGGTAGCGGCTTTCCGCCACGGCCACCTTGGCTCCAAAACCGGCGGCAAACCGTGCGGCTCGAACACCGCCGGAACCGGCGCCAATCACATACAGGTCAAAATCGTAGGCCATCATTCATCTCCTTCGGCAGGCCGTCAGCATACCTGCTGTTCCTGCATGGAGCAGCCCGATCGGGCAGCGATGGAAATGATTATGGGGGCGCAAGCGCAAAAGCCAACCGGCATTTCGCAGGTTGCCTTTGTGGCGAGGGAGCTTGCTCCCGCTCGGCTGCGAAGCAGTCGCAATTCAACGAGGATTCAGCGTCTGGAGCGGCAGGCAAAAAAACGCCCCGAACCAGTCGGGGCGTTTTTTCAAGGCACGGTGCAGGCTATCAGTAAGCCTTGCCGGTCTTGTAGAAGTTCTCGAAGCAGAAGTTGGTCGCGTCGATGTAACCTTCGGCGCCACCGCAGTCGAAACGCTTGCCCTTGAACTTGTAGGCCATCACGCAGCCGTTCTGGGCTTGTTTCATCAGCGCGTCGGTGATCTGGATTTCACCGCCCTTGCCTGGCTCGGTCTGTTCGATCAGGTCGAAGATGTCCGGAGTCAGGATGTAGCGGCCGATGATCGCCAGGTTCGACGGTGCGTCTTCAGGCTTTGGCTTCTCGACCATGCTGTGAACCCGGTAGATGTCTTCGCGGATCATCTCGCCGGCGATCACACCGTACTTGTTGGTTTCCTGCGGATCCACTTCCTGGATCGCCACGATGGAGCAGCGGAACTGCTTATACAGCTTGACCATCTGGGTCAGTACGCCGTCGCCTTCGAGGTTGACGCACAAGTCGTCCGCCAGCACCACGGCGAACGGTTCGTCACCGATCAGCGGGCGACCGGTCAGGATCGCGTGGCCCAGGCCTTTCATTTCGGTCTGGCGGGTATAGGAGAACGAGCACTCGTCCAGCAGCTTGCGGATGCCGACCAGGTATTTTTCCTTGTCGGTGCCCTTGATCTGGTTTTCCAGCTCGTAGCTGATGTCGAAATGGTCTTCCAGGGCGCGCTTGCCACGGCCGGTGACGATGGAAATTTCCGTCAGGCCTGCGTCAAGGGCTTCTTCGACACCGTACTGGATCAGTGGCTTGTTCACCACCGGCAGCATTTCTTTGGGCATGGCTTTAGTCGCTGGCAGGAAGCGAGTACCGTAACCGGCTGCTGGGAACAAGCATTTCTTGATCATATAAGTCCTTGAAAAGGCGGTATGTACGAGTTTCGGCGCAGTCTAATCAGGCCGCAGGCACCTTACAATGCCCACGCTGGCCAACCGATGCCATCATAGAGAAATAAACCGGCGGATAGTTCAATCGCCTTTCGCTTCGATGGTTCCAGCGGTCTCACTGTACGCCCATGGGCGCTGTTTGCGAGCTTTTGACGTATCATGGCCGCCTTGATCACGCCAACGGGGCAATTAGATGTCGGCAACTCCAAACGCAAACGGTTACTCGGTCAGCCAGGACAAGGACGGCCAGTGGTGGATTACCAATTACCACGGTGAACAGGTCGCCGGCCCCTTGCCCAGCAAGGCCATGGCGGTGGAAGTGGCTGCGGTATTCCAGGATGAACGCTCTGCCCCGGCGCCCCGGGAGCGCGAAAAGGCTCCGGCACGCAATACTCGCCGCAAGAAATAGTCGGGCCATCCCATCATTGCCTTGATGGGAACTGTGGTTTAGCTGTACCGGAATGGCCATTCGCTATAATCTCGCGCCATTCCTCCCCCCTCTCGATGACGATCCCATGAAAACACTTCTGGCGCTGTTTACAGTCCTGGCCCTGGCGGGCTGTGCCTCGGCGGAAAAAACCTACCTGGCCAACGGTGAACAAGGCCTGGCCATCGACTGCTCGGGCGAAGCCAATTCCTGGGCGACCTGCTACGAAAAAGCCGATGCGTCCTGCGCCGGCACGGGTTATCGCATCGTCGGCACCGACGGCACACCACAAGCCAAGGAAAGCGAAAAGACTCTGGGGGTCGACGTGGGCAACTTCAGTAGCCGCAGTGTCGTCGTGGTGTGCAAATAAAAGTGGGCAAATAAACTAGATGTGAATCTCGGCGAACTTGATCCCCAGGCCCCGCAAGGTCTCGATCAGGTCGTCGAGCCGGGAGAAGGATTCAACTTCGTCCTGGTCGTCCACCAGGAAAAAACTGCGTCCGGCGCTTTTCTTGAAGAACACAATCCACTCGCCCGGGCTCCCAGGGTTCTGGATCACGTGGGTGGCGCAGATCAGGCCTTCTGCATGGCGCTCGCGCACCTGTTCGCGTTTCATTGACCGGGCTCCATAAATGACAATGCCGCCAACGGCGACCGTGGCGGCATTCTTGTATCGAGGGTGGAAGTTTAACCGATGCCTGGCGATCCGTCAGGCCGAGCCCACGCTCAACCGGAAATGCAGGCGTTGGCCGCGTCCTGTACATCCCCGGGGCGCACGGGCACGTTGGACATGCTTTCATGCAGCTTGATGCTGCTGCCGCTGGAGCGCTCGTCAATGTCGAACACCGCCGCCGGCAGCGCCGACAGCTTGCCGGGAACGATCACCCGAACGCCGTTTTTATGCGGCTCCATTTGCAGCGGGCCACGGCTCTCGAGCAGCTTGTCGGCAACACACCGGGCGTATTCATGGGGCTTCTTTCCGGAGATGACGCTCATGGTGGGCGGTGTCTGGTTGATGTCCGATACCGACGCACATCCACTCAGGGCCAAAGCCAATACCCACACGCTGCGCTTCATACGATTCCTCCGATAAAGACCCTCCGACAGCATAAACACTGCTTTTCTCCCCTGCGCTGCGCTTTTTTACCCAGTGGCCGGTAATAAATCAGCCCAGCCTGGGACAGGGGTCGGATATTAACCCGTGGTGCTGATAAACTGCGCGCCATTATTTGCTTCATCTTCTGTCCTGACCCGGCAAGAAATGCCCTTCTGGAGGCACCCTTGAAATTCATCCACCAGCGCGAGCACCTCAACGAGGACGATATCGTCGTTATCGAATGCTCCCAAATGTGCAACATCCGTTTGATGAACGACGCCAATTTCCGCAGCTTCAAGAACGGTGGCCGGCACACGTACCATGGCGGCGCGTTCGACACGTTCCCGGCACGGATCACCGCACCGAGCACAGGCTTCTGGAACATCACCATCGATACCGTCAACCGTCGCGCCATCAGCGTTACCCGCAAACCGACCCTGACCCACAAGATCAAGATCATCCGGCGCTCCAGCTCGAAACTGAGCTGAGCATCGTCCCAGACGAAGACAGGAATAACCGTGGCCCAGACGACCAAATACGTCATCAAGTACAAGCTCAACGGCGAACGCCGCTTCGAGTTCGCGCAGTTGCAAAATGGCACCGAGGAAGAAGCCCTGGCAGAGCTGAAGAAGCTGCATGGCGAGAGCGATGATGTGATCAGCGACCTCAAGGTCAGCAAGGCCCTCTGAACGGCGGGACAAAATGCCTTTCGTGGCGAGGGAGCTTGCTCCCGCTCGGCTGCGCAGCAGTCGTAAAACGCATTGACGCGGTACATCATAATGGCTTCATCTGCCTGATTGGGGCGGCTGCGCCACCCAGCGGGAGCAAGCTCCCCCGCCACAGAAAACTCATCACACCGCAAGAATCGGGGTGCGGGCGACGCAGTAGTGCTCAGACTGGGCAGTCCTCCCATTCAGGATTGCAATCATGCCCTCTGAGTCCTCCCTGCCCCGCCCCATCGCCGACCTCGACTGGCCCGCCCTGGAACAAAGCCTCGACCAGGACGGCTGCGCGATCATTCGCAACCTGCTGCCGGCAGCGCTGTGCCTGCAGCTGCGAGGCTTGTACAGCGACCCGGGGCTGTTTCGTTCCCGCGTGGTGATGGCCCGTCATGGATTCGGACGCGGCGAGTACCAGTACTTTGCTTATCCGCTACCCGAGGTTGTCCAGCAATTACGTCAATCGCTGTATTCGCGGCTGGTGCCGCTGGCCAACCGCTGGAACGATTGCATGGGCCTGCCAGTACGCTATCCCGAGCAGCACGGAGACTTCATCCGGCGCTGCCACACCGCAGGCCAACAACGCCCTACGCCGCTGCTGCTGCAATATGGCCCGCAGGACTACAATTGCCTGCATCAGGACCTGTACGGCGAGCACGTATTCCCGTTGCAGGTGGCGATCCTGCTGGCGGAGCCGGGCGAGGACTTTGCCGGCGGCGAATTTGTCCTCACCGAACAGCGCCCGCGCATGCAGTCACGACCACAGGTCATCGATCTGAAACAGGGCGACGCCGTGATGTTCGCCGTACACCAGCGACCCGTCAAAGGCGTTCGCGGTTATTATCGAGTGAACCTGCGCCATGGCGTCAGCCGCTTGCACAGCGGCCGCCGGCATACACTTGGGATCATTTTTCATGATGCGCAATGACCACACGCCCATCACTCTGGATCTGTTCGCCGATCAACCGCCCACCACGCCCGGCGAGGTCGAACAGATCGGCCAGCAATCCTTCGTATTACGCGGGTTTGCCCTGCCCTGGATCGACCGCGTGCTGCCGGCGCTGGAAAGCGTCTTGCAGGCGGCGCCATTCCGGCAGATGGTCACGCCCGGCGGTTTTACCATGTCGGTGGCCTTGACCAGTTGCGGCGCGCTCGGCTGGACCACCGACCGCAGCGGCTATCGCTACACGGCCCACGACCCGCAGACCGGCCAGCCCTGGCCCGACATGCCACAGCTGTTTCGCGACCTGGCCCGTAACGCCGCCCGGCAGGCGGGGTTCGAACACTTCGAGCCCGATGCCTGCCTGATCAACCGCTACGTGCCCGGTGCCCGAATGTCGCTGCACCAGGACAAGAACGAACGCTCCCTGACGGCCCCCGTCGTCTCGCTCTCCCTTGGCCTGCCGGCGATGTTCCAGTTCGGCGGGTTCGAGCGCAGCGACAAAAGCCAGCGCATTGCGCTGTTCCACGGCGACATCGTCGTCTGGGGCGGTGTGGATCGCTTGCGTTTCCACGGCGTGCTGCCACTCAAGCCGGGAGAGCATCCGACGCTGGGTGCCCAGCGGATCAATCTGACGTTCCGCATGGCCGGATAACAGCGCAGAATTCAACCGCAAGACCCGGAGTGTCGCCACCTGGATGGCTCGCTACTGTAGGCAAAACGGGCCAATGGAATAACGACCATGAACAGCACTTCAAACACTCTCGCCTCTGACCAGGATCCCCGCTGGGCCGCCGTGCTTGCCCGGGACCCGCGTGCCGACGGGCAATTTGTCTATGGCGTGAAAACCACCGGCATCTATTGCCACCCCAGCAGCCTGTCGCGCCTGCCCAACCCGCGTAACGTCGAATTCTTCGACACACCGGAACAGGCCCAGGCGGCCGGTTATCGTCCCAGCAAACGCGTGGCCAGGGACCAGACCCAGATCGCCGCGCAACAGGCCGCCCGGGTCGCGGCCGCCTGCCGACAGATCGAGGCCGCCGAGGAACTGCCAGGCCTGAACGAACTGGCGCTGAGCGCGGGTTTGAGCCCTTTTCATTTCCATCGCGTTTTCAAGTCTGTCACCGGCCTGACGCCCAGGGCCTACGCCGCCGCCCACCGCTCGCGCAAAGTGCGCGAACGCCTGGCCGAAGCCGGGACGGTGACCGAGGCGCTGTATGACGCCGGTTTCAATTCCAACAGCCGCTTCTATGAAGCCGCCGACAAAGTCCTCGGCATGAAACCGGCCGACTACCGCGCCGCCGGGCAGAACACCGACATTCGCTTCGCCGTCGGCCAGTGCTCCCTGGGGGCGATCCTGGTGGCGCAAAGCGACCGTGGCGTGTGCGCGATTCTGCTGGGGGACGATCCGGACGCACTGGTACGCGACCTGCAGGACAAATTCCGCCGCGCCAACCTCATCGGCGCCGACCGGGAATTCGAGCAGTTGATTGCCCAGGTCGTGGGGTTCATCGAAGCGCCGGCCCTGGGCCTCGACCTGCCGCTGGACCTGCGCGGCACGGCCTTTCAGGAACGGGTCTGGCAGGCCCTGCGGGAGATTCCGCCGGGCAGCACCGCCAGCTACGCCGAGATCGCCCAGCGCATCGGCCTGCCCAAGGCCGTCCGCGCCGTGGCCCAAGCCTGCGGCGCCAACAGCCTCGCCGTGGCGATCCCCTGCCACCGGGTGGTGCGCAGCGACGGCAACCTCTCGGGCTATCGCTGGGGCGTCGAGCGCAAGCGTCAGCTGCTGGCGCTGGAACGCTCATCGGCAGACTGAACGCCGATATAGATCGCCACCGAGTCGGGCGCGTTGTAGACCTCGAAATCGGTGGTGAACCGGCGCACGGTCTGCGGGTTATCGGCGAAGTACGCCCAGATCAGGCCCCAGGCCTGGATCACGCAATCGGGCATCGGCCCCTTGGCCGAAAACACCAGGTAATCCCCGCCCTCGACGTCCACGGCGGGGTAACCTGCGCTCGTGGCATCGACCTGCACACCGGCCGTCACGTTGAAGTAGCCGGTGGCATCGGACTCGTAATCGGAATACACCCCATAGACGAACGACTCGGACTGTCGGGCCGGAACGTTTTCGAACAGCCCTTCGGTGAAGAACTGCTGCCACATCGGGCCGATTTTTGCCGTGTCGCCTTGCTGCTCGTCGGCATTGCGGGTGCGCACCTGCAAACCGGCGACGGTGAAGGGTTCGACAGTCTTGAGTTTCACGTCCATGGATCGAGCTCCTTGATGGGGGAAGCCGCATGGTACCCATCCCTTTGCCCGGATCAAACCCGAACATCGATTGAAAAACTCGACTGGTCCTGGCCGGGCGACACCTGCTAAAAACACGCTTTCCTTCTGCCGTCGGAGACACCCGAACATGAGTCAGTGGCCAGACACCCGCATTCTCGACCTGCTCGGCATCGAGCTGCCCATCATCCAGGGGCCTCTGGCCGGCGTAACCGGTCCGGCCATGGTAGTCGCCACCTGCAATGCCGGCGGGCTGGGCTCGATGCCGGCGGCGATGCTCGACGTGGAGCAACTGCGCCAGGCGCTGACGACCATCAGCGAACAGACCGACAAACCGTTCAACGTGAATTTTTTCTCGCACCAGCCACCGGCGTTCGATGAACAACGGGCCGAGGCCTGGAAACAGCGGCTCAAGCCTTATTACGAAGAACTGGGCGCCGACTTCGAAGCGCCGACGCCGGTGTCCAATCGCACCCCGTTCGATGATGCGGCCTGTCGCGTGCTGGAGGAACTGCGGCCCAAGGTGGTCAGCTTCCACTTCGGCCTGCCGGAAAAATCCTTGCTGGATCGGGTCAAGGCCACCGGCGCGAAAATCCTCTCCTCGGCCACCACCGTCGAAGAAGCCATCTGGCTCGAACAGCACGGCTGCGACGCGATCATCGCCATGGGCTATGAGGCCGGCGGTCATCGCGGGATGTTCCTGAGCGAGGACCTCAACACCCAGGCGGGTCTGTTCGCCCTGCTGCCGCAAGTGGTGGATGCGGTGAAGGTGCCGGTGATCGCCACCGGCGGGATCGGCGACGCGCGCGGGATTGTCGCGGCGTTTGCCCTGGGCGCGTCGGCGGTGCAGTTGGGCAGCGCTTATCTGTTCACGCCGGAAGCCAGGATCACACCTTCCCATCACCGGGCGCTGCGCACGGCCAGGGAAAGCCAGACCGCCGTTACCAACCTGTTCACCGGCCGCCCAGCCCGGGGCATCGTCAACCGGGTGATGCGCGAGGTCGGCCCGATGAGCCCGCTCGCGCCGGCTTTCCCTCTGGCGGGCGGCGCCTTGATGCCGCTGCGGGCGAAAGACGAAGCGGACTTCGCCAACCTCTGGGCCGGCCAGGCGTTTCCCCTGGGGCGTGAGCTGCCGAGCGGCGAACTGACCCGGCGCCTGGCCGAAGAAGCGCTGGCGCGGTTCAAGGGCTGACTTGGTCGACTGACGCCTTCGCGAGCAGGCTCGCTCCCACAGGGTTTTGTGTCGGATCTGATTCCGCATCCACCGTAGATCCAGTGTGGGAGCGAGCCTGCTCGCGAAGGCGGTGGCCCTGTCACCGCAAATTTCCAGCAAAATACCGCGTTCCGTTTCCCAGGCATTCGCTATATATTCCGCTATATAGCGAACCCATCCCCACGGAACCCTGCCCATGCGCTCGAACCCTTTCGCCCGGCTGCTGCTGGCTACCTGCTTTTGTGTCAGTGCCGCCCAAGCCGACGAGGTGCAGGTAGCCGTCGCTGCCAACTTCACTGCGCCGATACAGGCCATCGCCGCCGATTTCGAAAAAGACACCGGCCACAAGCTGATAGCCGCCTATGGCGCGACCGGGCAGTTTTACACGCAGATCCAGAATGGTGCGCCCTTCGAAGTCTTCCTCGCCGCCGACGACACCACCCCGGCCAGGCTCGAAAGCGAAGGCGCTACCGTCAAAGGCTCGCGCTTCACCTACGCCATCGGCACGTTGGCGCTGTGGTCGGCCAAGGACAACTACGTCGACAACCAGGGCCAGGTCCTGCGCGACAATGCATTCACGCACCTGTCCATCGCCAACCCCAAAACCGCGCCGTATGGCCTGGCCGCGACCCAGGTCCTGGAAAAACTCGGGCTGTCCGCGCCGGTCAAGAACAAGCTCGTCGAAGGCCAGAACATCACCCAGGCCTATCAGTTCGTCTCCACCGGCAACGCCGAACTGGGCTTCGTCGCCCTGTCCCAGGTGTACAAGGACGGCAAGCTGGCAAGCGGTTCGGCATGGATCGTCCCGGCCGAGCTGCATGATCCGATCAAACAGGACGCGGTGATTCTCGCTAAAGGCCGGGACAACCCTGCCGCCCTGGCCTTGATGGAATACCTCAAGGGCCCGCAAGCCGCCGTCATCATCCAGTCCTTCGGTTATCAACGCTGATGCCGCTGACCGGCGCCGATTACGCGGCCATCTGGTTGACGCTGAAACTGGCGTCGCTGACCACGGTGATCCTGCTGCTCATCGGCACACCCATCGCCCTGTGGCTGTCGCGCACCCGATCCTGGCTGCGCGGGCCGGTGGGCGCGGTGGTGGCCCTGCCGCTGGTGTTGCCGCCCACCGTGATCGGCTTTTATCTGTTGCTGGCATTAGGTCCGAACGGCTGGATCGGCCAGTTCACCCAGGCTCTCGGCCTGGGCACCCTCACCTTCAGCTTTACCGGGTTGGTAATCGGCTCGGTAATCTATTCCATGCCGTTTGTTGTCCAGCCCTTGCAGAACGCGTTTTCCGCCATCGGCAATCGTCCACTGGAAGTCGCCGCCACGCTGCGAGCGGGTCCATGGGACACTTTTTTCCACGTTATCTTGCCCTTGGCCCGACCCGGTTTCATCACCGCGGCGATTCTCGGTTTCGCCCACACGGTCGGTGAATTCGGCGTGGTGCTGATGATCGGCGGCAACATTCCAGAGAAGACCCGGGTGGTGTCGGTGCAGATCTACGACCATGTCGAAGCCCTCGAATATGCCCAGGCCCATTGGCTGGCGGCGGCGATGCTGGGATTTTCCTTCCTGGTGCTGCTGGCGCTGTACTCCAGCCGCCGAACCCGTGCCGGCTGGAGCTGAGCAATGATCCAGGCAAGATTTCAACTCGACCACGGCGACTTTTTCCTCGACCTGGACGTGCAATTGCCTGGCCGTGGGGTGACGGCGCTGTACGGCGAATCCGGCTCCGGCAAGACCACTTGCCTGCGCTGCATCGCCGGCCTGGAGCGACCCTCACAGGGCTTCATCGAGGTCAATGGCGAGGTCTGGCAAGACAGTGAGCGCGGCGTATTCATGCCACCTCACCAGCGCGCGCTGGGCTATGTTTTCCAGGAGGCGAGCCTGTTTGACCACCTGTCGGTACGCGACAACCTGGCGTTCGGCCTCAAGCGCGTAGCACCGGCGCAACGGCGCGTGGACATGAACCACGCGACGGAACTGCTCGGCATCGGTCACCTCCTCGACAGGCAACCCCATAACCTCTCCGGCGGCGAACGCCAGCGCGTCGGCATTGCCCGCGCCTTGCTGACCAGCCCGCGACTGCTGCTGATGGACGAGCCACTGGCGGCCCTCGATACGCGGCGCAAAAACGAAATCCTGCCTTACCTGCAACGACTCCACGATGAACTGGACATCCCGGTGCTGTACGTCAGCCATTCCCAGGACGAAGTCGCGCGCCTGGCTGATCACATCGTGCTGCTCGATGCCGGGCGCGCCCTGGCCAGCGGGCCGATCGCCGAAACCCTGGCGCGGCTCGACCTGCCATTGGCCCAGGGCGATGACGCGGGCGTGGTGATCCAGGGCAAAGTCAGCGCCCATGACCCGCAATACCAGCTACTCACCCTGACCCTGCCCGACAGCCAGCTCCAGGTGCGTGTCGCCCATCAGCCGATGGCTGTCGGCCGGCCGTTGCGCTTCAAGGTACAGGCGCGGGATGTCAGCCTGAGCCTGGCGAACGATGCACAGACCAGCATTCTCAATCGCCTGCCGGTGACGGTCGTCAGCGAACTGGCGGGCGACAACGCGGCTCATGTACTGATCCGGCTGGAGGCCGCTGGCACGCCGTTGCTGGCGCGGATTACCCGGTATTCCCGGGATCAGTTGAAGCTGCATCCGGGGCAGATGTTGTGGGCGCAGATCAAGGCGGTGGCGGTGTTGGCGTAGCACTATCAACACAACCCCTGTGGGAGCGAGCTTGCTCGCGATGGGGCCGGTACATCCAACATTCCCGTGTCAGACAAACCGCTATCGCGAGCAAGCTCGCTCCCACAGGGGACTGGACTGTGCCGACGTAAGAAACTCGGCACGACCGCAACGGGCGGCGGTCAATCAATTCACAGGCCATTCGAATTCATCGCCAAGGAACAAACATGCCCGACACCCTGCCGCCCGATGCACTCCCGGCTGATCTGCACTACGTCGACGACACCGCCCCGGGCATCACCCGCCGCAAACTGCGGGGCAAGTTCTGTTACTTCGACCCGTCGGGCCAGCGCATTACCGATCCCGCCGAAATCCAGCGGATCAACGCCCTGGCCGTTCCGCCGGCCTACACCGATGTGTGGATCTGCACCGACCCGCGCGGCCACCTCCAGGCCACCGGACGCGACGCCCGAGGGCGCAAGCAATACCGCTACCATGCGCGCTGGCGCGAAGTGCGCGATGCGGACAAGTACTCACGCATGCTCGAATTCGGCCGCACCCTGCCGCGACTGCGCAAACGCCTCGAGGAAATCCTCGCCACGCCCGGTTTCAGCCGCGATAAAGTCCTGGCAACGGTCATCACTTTGCTCGACGTCACGCTGATCCGCGTCGGCAATAGCCAATACGCCCGGGACAACCGTTCCTACGGCCTGACCACGCTGCGCAACAAGCATGTCGCGGTCAACGGCAGCGCCATCGCTTTCCAGTTCCGTGGCAAGAGCGGCGTTGAACACCAGATCACCGTGAAGGACCGACGCCTGGCGCGGATCATCAAGCGTTGCCAGGAAATTCCCGGGCAGAACCTGTTCCAGTACCTGGACGAACACGGCGAGCGCCACGCCGTCACGTCTTCGGACATCAACGCCTACCTCAAGACACTCACCGGCGCCGACTTCACGGCCAAGGACTACCGCACCTGGGCAGGCAGCGCGGCGGCGCTGGACGGACTGCGCACATTGCAGTGGGAAACCGAGACCGAAGCCAAGCGACACGTTGCCGAAATGGTCAGGCAGGTTGCCCGGCAGTTGGGCAATACGCCCGCCGTCTGTCGCAAATGCTACATCCACCCCGCCGTGCTGGAAGGCTTCATGGGCGGCATCCTGAGCGAACTGCCCAAGCCTCGCGTACGCAAAGGACTCAGTGCGCAAGAAGCCGCGCTGACGATGTTCCTGCAGCGCATGGCCCAAGCCGTCGAAGCCTGCTAAGCGAAGCGACCGCTGTTAGCAGGACCTGAACAAGCGCGTGACGGAAGTGGAACATCCGACAGCCGGCGGACTCCCAACTGTACAGAGCCGCTGATCCGCAGACTCGTCAACGCGTGAAGTCGAGAGGAGTTTCAGATGTCCGAACACATCGTCCATTTCCATTGCCAGATCGACCAGGGAACCACCGAGCGCTTCCGGGACAATTGCCTGGAAGCCATTGAAAAAGGCGCCGACTCGCTGATGCTCAACCTCTCTACTGTCGGCGGCAGCACCAATTTCGGTTTCACCCTCTATACCTTTATCAAATCCCTTCCGGTGCCCGTGCGCGCGGTGAATGCCGGCAACATCGAGTCGATGGGCATCGTCATGTACCTGGCCGCCAGCGACCGCACCACCACCCCACATTCACGCTTCCTGATACACCCGATGAATTGGTATTTCGGCCAGAAATCGGTGGATCACTCGCGCTTGCGTGAATACCTCTCGAGCCTGGACAACGACGTGGCGCGGTACGTGGAAATCTACGTCAAGGAAACCGCCGGCGCCGCCACGCAACTGGATATCTTCAAATGCCTGTGCGCCGAGGAGCGAGTGATACCGGCGGAAAATTCGCTGGCTTTCGGCATCGCACACCGGGTGGAACAAGTGGTGTTTGCGCCCGAGGCGAAACACTGGAAAGTCAGCGGCGGCGAGGACTGAATACTTCTTTGATGATGAATAAATACAATTTGCCGCCGCTTGCCTTATTAATCAAATCGATGCTGTACAAGTTCAAGCGAGACGGCTGTATAAGTTACCCAGGCGTCAATTCTTTAGTTGATACCGTTCGTCGCCAGCGAAACGTTTTTTTTAAACTTCCATCCGCAGATTTCTTTCACAGTACTGCGAGGCACGTTTTACTCGCTTAACCAAAATGAGGATTCTCGAAATGGCTAATAGCGGAAACAAAAACCCAGGTAACTTCGCAAACGACCGAGAGAAAGCATCCGAAGCCGGCAAGAAAGGCGGACATGCTTCCGGCGGAAACTTTGCCAACGACCGGGAAAAAGCCTCTGAAGCCGGTAAGAAAGGTGGCGAACGCAGCCATGGCGGCGGCAGAAAATCGTAACCCGGAAAAACCGTTGGGGCGTAGCGTTGCTGCGCCCTGGCGCTTAAACCTGTCGAGGTCATGCATGAGCCAGGACCGATTCATTGTCAGTTTCATTGCCGACGGCCAGCCCGATAATCGGGTGCTGGCGGCTGACACCGAGACCCTGAGCACCGAAGAAGCCGAGGCACTCTTGAGAGTGACCTTCACCGAATTGAATAGCGTCAGGATCAGTGACGTTCAAGTTCAGAAAAGAACCAAGCCAAACGAAACGGAACATGATGTTCCGGGGCACTTCAAACAGCCGTAATCAATTTATCCCTGCCCCCCGTGGCGAGGGAGCTTGCTCCCGCTGGGCTGCACAGCAGCCCTGATAATTATCCAATTAAACACAGTATCCAAGTTGATTGCCTTGGGGCTGCTGCGCAACCCAGCGGGAGCAAGCTCCCTCGCCACAAAAGCATATTCGGTAAATTCGCGTTTAATGAGCATGCCCCGTCGGGTCCTTGATCTGCCACACCTGCCCCTTCTGCCAGGCATCCGCACCGGGATCGATTGTCGGCGCTTCGATTGCCGCGCGGGCGCGTTTTTTCTCTTCGCTGGAGATGCCCATCCGGCTGTCGCGCTCACGCACCAACTGCGGGTCGATCTGGCCGTCGGCGGTAAAGCCCATCATCAGTTGCGGAACACCGTAAGGCAGCGCGTTGCCCTGTTCGGTGTGCCAGGTGTGCCAGGTCTTGCCGTAGGTACTGACGAGGTTTTTCATCAAGCGGGTTTCCGCCACCTCGGGAATCCCTGGCGCGACCAGTTGCCCGGACTTCACCTCATGCACATGGCTGTGCCACAACTGTTTTTCGCTGGCCGGCAAGCCTTCGAACAAGCGCTTGCTGATGATGTACTCCACGCCCATGAGCTTGGCGTTGGTGGTGTTGGCATCAAAGATGGCGCACTGGAACACTTCTTCGTTCAGTGCCGTGCAGTAGTGATGCGCTTCCATTTGCCCGGACATCCGCCCGTTATAGAAATGGAAGCCATCCAGGTAGGTATCCAGCGCTTGCAACGGGGGTTTGTTCTGCATGAGCCCCGCCCCGGCTTCCAGCGTCGCGGTGGTCGGGCTCTTCGCGGCTCCTGGCGCGTCCACCGGCGAATGGCTGTTATCGCCCGCGCAGCCTGCCAACCCCACCGTTGCCACGCAAAGCATGGCCCAGGTTCCTTGAGTGATTTTTCCAGGCATCTCGACTCTCCCTTTCATGACTGTTCATGAGAAAGGCGCCCGATCGCCAGGGTTTGATTTTTCACCTGAGCAACCGACGAGCGGCCGCTAATCGCGGGCCTTATAGGCCTGTTTCACGGTATCGATCCAGGCCGGGTCAAGGCGCGACTGCTCGGGGTCCAGACCGCGCGCCTGCATGTTCTGCAGATGTTCATCGGCCTCGCGACTCAACGAGGCCTGGTCGCTGGAGTTGGCATCCAGCAGGTGCATCTGGGCCAGGCCCAAATGATAGAAGCGCAGCAGCTTCATCGCCGTCGGGTCCTGGGCCTGCACCCCAGCCTTCACCTGGTGCATCACGTTGGTAACGCTCATCAGGCTGCGCTTGAGCTGCCAGCCGTACACCGCCGCGGCCATCCACGGCTGTTGCCAGAAATACCCGCGCATGAGCGCGGCCATCAGCAGCACGGCGGCGAAAACCCCGCCCACGTTGAAGCGAAAATTATCGCCCCCGGGTGTGCCGAACAGCATTACCGCCAGGCTCGATAGCAGCATCGCCAAGGCCAGGAATACCAAGGCGAGGATGAGCGTGCTGCGGCGGGTCTGCTGCCGGTAGGTCACGGCGTCCCACGGTTTGATCTCTAACATCGCGTCGCATTTTCCTTGTGTGGCGTGAAAAGACTCGCGCATTATCGCCTCCCCGGTCGATTTGGCTATGCTGGGGCTCATTTGTGTTGCACCGACCCGAAGGACCCGGATCAAAGTCCATGGCGATACCGCAAGGATCGTGCGATCTTCCTGCGTGGACGTTTTTTCAAAGATGCCGCCGTCGTGCGCGCGGCATCGTTTTCAAGGAAAGCTGAATGACTCAAAGACATGTAATCAACGCCTCGGTAAGCCCCAAGGGCAGCCTGGAGACCTTGTCCCAGCGCGAAGTCCAGCAACTGAGCGAAGCCGGTTCCGGCAGCATCTACGATCTTTTCCGCCAGTGCGCCCTGGCTATTCTCAACACCGGCGCCCATGTCGACAATGCCAAGACCATCCTCGAAGCCTACAAGGATTTCGAGATACGCATTCACCAGCAGGACCGGGGCGTGCGCCTGGAGCTGCTGAACGCGCCGGCCGATGCATTCGTCGACGGCGAGATGATCGCCAGCACCCGGGAAATGCTCTTCAGCGCCCTGCGCGACATCGTCTACACCGAGAACGAACTGGACAGCCAGCGCATCGACCTGAGCTCATCCCAGGGCATCAGTGACTACGTGTTCCACCTGCTGCGCAACGCCCGCACCCTGCGTCCCGGCGTGGAACCGAAAATCGTCGTGTGCTGGGGTGGTCATTCGATCAACACCGAAGAATACAAATACACCAAGAAAGTCGGCCATGAACTCGGCTTGCGCAGCCTGGACATCTGCACCGGCTGCGGCCCCGGCGTGATGAAAGGCCCGATGAAAGGCGCGACCATTGCCCACGCCAAGCAGCGTATCCATGGCGGGCGTTACCTGGGCCTGACGGAGCCGGGCATCATCGCCGCCGAGGCGCCGAACCCGATCGTCAACGAGCTGGTAATCCTGCCGGACATCGAGAAGCGCCTGGAAGCCTTCGTGCGCGTCGGCCACGGCATCATCATCTTCCCGGGCGGCGCCGGTACGGCGGAAGAGTTCCTCTACCTGCTGGGCATCCTCATGCACCCGGCCAACCAGGACCTGCCCTTCCCGGTCGTGCTCACCGGACCGAAAAGCGCCGCGCCGTACCTGGACCAGTTGCACGCGTTTGTCGGCGCGACCTTGGGCGAAGCCGCGCAGAAGCACTACCAGATCATCATCGACGATCCGGCTGAAGTGGCGCGGCAGATGACCCAAGGCCTGAAAGAAGTGAAGCAGTTCCGCCGCGAGCGCAACGACGCGTTCCACTTCAACTGGCTGCTGAAGATCGACGAAGGTTTCCAGCGCCCGTTCGACCCGACCCACGCCAACATGGCCAGCCTCGGCCTGAGCCGCGACCTGCCGCCCCACGAACTGGCCGCCAACCTGCGCCGGGCGTTCTCCGGAATCGTCGCCGGTAACGTCAAGGACAAGGGCATCCGCCTGATCGAGGAACACGGCCCGTACGAGATCCACGGCGACTCCGCCATCATGGAACCGCTTGATCGCCTGCTGCAGGCCTTCGTCGCCCAGCACCGGATGAAACTGCCGGGCGGCGCGGCGTATGTGCCGTGCTATCGCGTGGTGACCTGATTCGCAGGAACCCCATAAGAAATGTGGGAGCGAGCCTGCTCGCGAAGGCGTCGGGTCAGCCAGATCACTGCTGGCTGAACCACCGCTTTCGCGAGCAGGCTCGCTCCCACAGGGTTCAGCGGTGGCTTGAGAGGCGCATCAACCCGCCATTCACCGCGACACTCAGCCCACGGTAATCCTCGATCTGCGAGTGCAACGTCACTACCGGATGCGTGTGCGTGGCCGTCACCACCATCACGTCCGCCCCCGCCGCCTCGCCGGCCTTGATACCGGCTTCGGCATCCTCGAACACCAGGCATTCCTGCGGTTTCACTTGCAAGCGCTGCGCCGCGAGTAGATAGCAATCGGGGTTTGGCTTGCCGGCGTTTACGTCTTCGGCAGTCACCATCACCGCCGGGCGCACAATCCCGGCTGCTTCCATGCGGCGCAAAGCCAAGGCCATTGGCGCCGAGGTGACGATCGCCCATTGCGTCGGCGGCAGGCTTTTGAGAAACGCCAGCGCACCGGGCACCTCGACCACTCCCTCCACGTCCTCGATTTCTTCGACGGTGAGCTGCGCGGCCTCCACCTGGGCGTCCACGCCCGGCAGGTTCTGGCGGTCGACGGTGTCGACAGCCCGCACTCCATGGATGGTCGGCAGGAATGTCGCCACGTCCAGGCCATGGCGCATGGCCCAGCGCGTCCAGATCCGCTCGGTGGCAGCGACAGAATTGAGCAGCGTGCCGTCCATGTCGAAGAGGAAGGCGCGGTAGGCGATGGAGGGGAGTTTTACAGGCATTGAGATCCTCGTGGGTGACAAGACGGGGCAATGGGCACTGTAACACTCGCCTATCTACCAACCGCCGGTTTCATGTGGGAGCGAGCCTGCTCGCGAATACGTCGGGCCAGTCACATCAGTGCTGGCTGAACCACCGCTTTCGCGAGCAGGCTCGCTCCCACAGGGGTTCGGTGGTGGGCCGGCTATACCAACCGCTCGATCCGCTGATGCTGCCAGACCCGTTTGTAATACACCGCCTGCAAAATCAGCATGCTCAGGTAAGCCACCGGAAACGCCATCCACACCCCTTGCAGGCCGAAGTGCGCGTCCAGCAGGTAGGCCGCCGGCACTTGCACGCCGATGATGCAGAAGATCGAGATGGCCACCGGCACCAGCACCGTGCCGCTGGCGCGCATGATGCCGCCGATGATGGCCTGGAAGCCGAACACCAGCAGGCTCCAGAGCATGATGTGCAACAGGTGTTCGGCCTGGACCCGCGCCGCCGGGTCGGTGATGAACAGCCCCAGCAGCCAGTGGGACAACAGATACCCCAGCAGCACCAGGCCACCGGTCAGCCAGACGTTGATCAACAGCCCGGTACGCAGGATCGGCCCGAGGCGTTCCAGGTGTCCGGCGCCAATGGCCTGGGCGCCGAGGATCGAGGCGGTGATGGCGATCGACAGCGCCGGAAATTGCACGTAATTGACTATCTGCGTCACCGCCCCGTAGGCAGCCGTAGCCTGGGAGCCGTGGTGATTGACCAACGCCAGGACGACCAGCTCCGATAACGAAATCACCACCATCTGCAACCCCGTCGGCAAGCCGATGCGCAGCACCTTGGCGAGGATATCCCGGTCCAGGCGCATCGCGGCGAACAGCGCGCGGTCCGGCGCCAAGGCATGCGCCCGCCGGTTGAGGCGCCACGCCAGCATGGCCATGGCCGATGCGGTGCCCACCAATCCCGCCCACGCCGCGCTCTGGATACCCATCTGTGGCAATCCCAGCCAGCCACGGATCAGCACCGGCGTCAGCAGCATCCCGACGCTGGTGGATACCAGCAACGCCAGCAGCGGCGAGACGGTATCACTCACACCGCGCAGCAGCTGGGTGAAGAGCACGAACACCAGTAGCATCGGCAGGATCCACATCATCACCCGCGCGTAAGAAATGGCATCTTCGAGCACATCGTCGGGCGTGCCGAGCCCTTGCAGGGCCTCGCGAGCAAAGACGCTGCCCAACACCGCGGCCACCAGCCCGATGATCGCCCCCAACAGCAACGTCGAGCCGGCGATCGCCTTCACCGTTCCGGTCTCGCCGGCGCCATAGGCCTGCCCGATCAACACGCCCGCCCCCGCGCCCAGACCAATCACCAGGGCGATGAAGAAAAACACGATGGGAAACATCCCCGACACCGCCGCCAAAGCCTGGGTACCGAGCATCTGGCCGATGTAGATGCTGTTGAGCGTACCGGACATCGACTGGAGGAAATTGGACAGGACCATGGGGGCCAGGAACAGCAGGTAGGTTTTCCAGAGTGGCTGGGCAGGCATGGGGGCTCGATGGCAGGTTCGAAATCAATGCCGGGTAATTTAGCTCAATCCTCTCGTTCTGTTGCAGAGATGTCGCCTTTGTGGCGAGGGAGCTTGCTCCCGCTGGACTGCGCAGCAGGCCCAAAATCCATAAGGCTGATTACTTCTGGCGAAACCCGATAAAAACGGGGCCGTTGCTCGGCCCAGCGGGAGCAAGCTCCCTCGCCACGGGTTATCCGCAGGTCAGGCCTCCTCGACAATTCATGGATTTCGCCTATTCTTAGATAGCAATGTGCCATTATTTTTATCGAAACCGGACGACTGGTCCTCAAGACCGCGTCGGCTTTGCAGATAACCAGTTATTAGCAAATATCCTGTCAGCAACACTGTTCAAGGACCGAACCATGACGTCGTATTCCCACGACCACTCCCCCGCCAAAACCCAACCACGCATTCTCTGGCACGCCTTGATCGTGGCCATCGCCGCAAGCGTTGGCGTGCTGGCACTTAACGGTGCAAGCACACAGAACATCGGTTTGAGCATCGTGCTGGTGGTTCTTGGCGTGGCCGTCGGCATCTTGGGCGCGCGTTCACAACGTCTTCAACTCGACGAGGCGACGGCCGCGGCCATCACCCGCCACGAGTTGCAAGCCGCCGGTCATGTTTCCCATAAAGCCACCGCGCAGCTCAACGAAGTGATCCTCGGCGCGATGCCGATCTGGGCCAAGCAAGTCGAAAGCTCACGCCAGCAGACTGAAACCGCAATCGTCTCGCTGACCACCCGCTTCACCGGCATCTCTTCGCGCCTCGAAGAGACCGTGCAAGCCTCGCAACAGGCCGCCGGCGAGTTGGCGGGCAGCGGCGGTGGCGGTGCCGTCCAGGTACTGGCGCAGAGCGAAGGCGAACTGGTCAAGGTCATCGACTCGCTGAAAACCACCCAGGCCAGCCGTGATGAAACCCTGACCCAGGTCCGCAGCCTGACCGCCTACACCGGCGAACTGCGGACCATGGCCGCCGATGTCGCGGCGATTGCCGCCCAGACCAACCTGCTGGCCCTGAACGCCGCCATCGAGGCCGCCCGGGCGGGCGAAGCCGGGCGCGGTTTTGCGGTAGTGGCCGATGCGGTGCGTGCACTGTCGAGCAAATCCAGCGAGACCGGCCAGCAGATGTCGGCCAAGGTCGACGTCATCAATACCGCCATCACCCAACTGGTCCAGGCCGCCTCCAGCGGCGCCGACCAGGACAGCCAGTCCGTGGCCGTGTCCGAAGGCAGCATTCAGCGCGTGCTGGAACGCTTCAAAAGCGTCACCGAGCGTCTCGCCGATTCGGCCGACATGCTGCAACGGGAAAGCTTCGGCATTCGCGACGAGCTCACCGAAGTGTTGGTCAATCTCCAATTCCAGGATCGGGTCAGCCAGATCCTCAGCCACGTGCGCGACAACATGGAGGACCTCCATGTGCACATACAGCAGGCCAACCAGTCGCCCGATCAGGCTATCTCCATCGACGCCCGCCAATGGCTGGCGCGCATGGAAACCACCTACGCCACCGACGAGCAACGCCGCAATCATCATGGCGACTCGGCCGCGCAACAGACTTCACAGGAAATAACCTTCTTTTAGGAGAGCCGTTCATGGCTAAAAGTGTATTGGTTGTCGACGACTCCGCGAGCGTTCGGCAGGTAGTCGGCATCGCGTTGAAAAGTGCCGGCTACGACGTGATCGAAGCCAGCGATGGCAAGGACGCACTGGGCAAGCTCACCGGGCAGAAAGTGCACCTGATCATCAGCGACGTGAACATGCCGAACATGGACGGCATCACCTTCGTCAAGGAGGTCAAGAAGCTCGCCAGCTACAAGTTCACGCCGATCATCATGCTCACCACCGAATCCCAGGAATCGAAGAAGCAGGAAGGCCAGGCCGCAGGCGCCAAGGCCTGGGTGGTCAAGCCGTTCCAACCGGCGCAGATGCTGGCGGCGGTATCCAAGCTGATTCTTCCTTGATGGCCGGAGGCTTCGATGCCGCTGCTGTACGAAACAGAAGATGACACCGCGCAGGTGCAGATCGACGGCGAGCTGACGATCTACACCGCCGCCGACCTGGCCGCACAATTGCTGCCACGGCTGGGGGCCACGCCGAACATGGCACTGGACCTGTCGCAGATCACCGAGATGGACGGCGCCGGCCTGCAACTGCTGCTGATGATTCAGCGCGAGGCACCCAAGGCCGGCACCCAACTGACGGTGACCGGCCAGAGCAAAGCCGTTACGGAGACACTCGCCCTGTGCAACCTCGTTGCCTAGAGGCCCCGCGACACGTCGGACACGACAAGGATATGAGCGTGAGCATCAATCTCGATCAGGCACAACAAACGTTTATCGTCGAGGCACGAGAGCAGTTGCAGGCGATGGAAGAATCGCTGCTGCAACTGGAAAACGACCCCGCCGACGATGACGCCATCGGCGCAATTTTCCGCGCGGCGCACACCATCAAGGGCTCGGCCGGGCTGTTCGGCCTGGAGCCGATCGTCAGCTTCACCCACATCGTCGAAGACGTGCTCGACCGCTTGCGTGAAGGCAGCGTGGCGGTGGACCCGGGCCTGATCGCGGTGCTGCTCAAGTCCGGCGATCACATGCTTGAACTGATCGACGTGGTCGCCAACCAGGGCTCGACGTTGCAGCCCCCTGCCCTGGCTCGGGAAATGGAATTGTGCCAGATCCTCCAGGAATACCAGGCGCCCCCGACCGCGCCCGAAACCACTACTGCAGAGGCAACTGAAACGAGCGAATCAAGCGACGCGCGCCTCTGGCACATCAGCCTGCGCTTTGGCCAGGAAGTGTTCCGCAATGGCATGGACCCGCTGTCGTTCCTGCGCTATCTGCAGACCCTCGGTGAGGTCGTCGAGATCACCACGCTGACCGAGGCGATGCCGGCTATCGAAGCCTGGGATGCCGAATCCTGCTACCTGGGTTTTGATATCGGGTTTCGCTCCGCCGCCGGTCATGCCGCGATCAACGAAGTCTTCGATTTTGTTCGCGAAGATTGCGTCATCGACATCGTTGCCGTGCCAGAGGCGGAGGCAGAGCCCCAGGCGAGCACCGATCTGGTCACCACCGCCCAGACAGCCAGCGAAGAAAGCACCGCCATGGTCACCACCGGCGAGCTGCTGCCAGACCAGCGCAAGACCCCGCGCATGCCGGCCCAGGTCGCGCCCGACAAACAGGCCGTGACCAGCGACAGCAAGAGCAGGGACGGCACGTACGTCCGGGTCAATGCCGACAAACTCGACGAACTGATCAACCTGGTCGGCGAACTGGTGATCGCCAGTGCCGGCGCCAGCCTGCTGGCCCGCACGTGCCAGAACGACCCGTTGCAGGAGGCCACCTCATCGGTGTCCGGGCTGGTGGAAGAGATTCTCGACGGCGCCCTGCGCCTGCGGATGATCCCGATCGGCGAAACCTTCAACCGTTTTCGCCGGGTGGTGCGCGACGTCAGCCAGGAACTGGGCAAGGACATCGACCTGATCATCAGCGGCGCGGAAACCGAGCTGGACAAGACCGTCGTGGAAAAGATCGGCGACCCGCTCATGCACCTGCTGCGCAACGCCATGGACCATGGCATCGAAACCGCCGAGGCGCGGATGGCCGCCAGCAAACCGGCCAAGGGTCACCTGCACCTCAACGCCTACCACGACTCGGGCAGCATCGTGCTGGAAATCGCCGACGATGGCGCCGGCCTCAACCGCGACCGCATCCTGGAAAAAGCCCACGAGCGCGGCCTGATCGCCGCCGGCGCGAACCTGAGCGACCAGGAAATCAACAACCTGATTTTCGAACCCGGCTTCTCCACCGCCCAGGCCGTCACCAACCTGTCCGGGCGCGGTGTGGGCATGGACGTGGTCAAGCGCAACATCACCCTGCTGCGCGGCACCGTCGACCTCGACAGCCAACCGGGCAAGGGCACCGTGGTGCGCATCCGCCTACCGCTGACGCTGGCGATCATCAATGGCTTCCTCGTCGGCATCGGCCAGTCCACCTATGTGATTCCGCTGGACATGGTCCAGGAATGCATCGAACTGAGCGAAGACGATGGCGTCGCCAGTCGCGAACAAGGCTACCTCGACCTGCGCGGCGAAGTGCTGCCGCTGGTGTACCTGCGCGATCATTTCCATCACGAAGGCCCGGCCTCGCGCCGGCAGAACGTGGTGGTGGTGCGCTACGCCGAACTCAAGGCCGGGCTGGTGGTGGATGACCTGCTGGGTGAATTCCAGACCGTGATCAAACCCTTGGGCAAGCTGTTCGGCGCACTGCGCGGCATCAGCGGCTCGACCATTCTGGGCAGCGGTGCGGTGGCGTTGATTCTCGACGTACCTGCCCTGCTCACCCAGATCGCACAAACAGAAAACCGCTACAACCCGACCCCATTACAACAAGCCAACGCTCGCTGACGCTTCAACACTCCATGGAGAGGTATTCCCCAATGAAATGGTTCTACGACCTTAGAATCGCCACCAAACTGATCACCTCGTTCCTCGTGGTGTTGGCGCTGACCGCCGTCATGGGCGTGTTTTCGATCCACCAGCTGGGCCAGGTGAACGGCACCACCACCGAGATTCGCGAGAACTGGATGCCGTCCATGCGCGCCGCCTCGGGCATGCGCTTCTACGCAGCGAGCTTTCGCCTCAAGGAAAACCGTCATATTTCCGCCGACTCCGAGCAAGAACGCGTAACGCTGGAGCAGGAAGCCGACGAAGCGAAAAAGGCCTTCGAAACCCGTCTCGGCACCTATGAAAAACTGCTCTCCACCGCCGAAGACCGTCAACTGTTCGAAACCACCCGCAACGACTGGGCCGCTTACCTGGTGGTCAGCAAGGATCTGTTCGCGCTGTCCCGGCAGAACCAGACCGAGCAAGCCATGGCGCTGCTCAAAGGCGAGTCCAAACGCCAGTTCGACCTGGTGACAAGCGACCTGCAAAAACTCGTGGAACTGAACGACGTCGGTGCCGGCGCCGCCAGCGAACACGGCACCCAGCTGTATGAGAATGCACGCCTGTCGATCATCGCCGTGCTGGCTGCCGCCTTGCTGGTGGGCCTGGGCCTGGCGCTGTTCATTTCGCGGATCATTTCCCGTCCGCTGAAGCAGGCCGCCGCCGTCGCCGAACAACTGGCCGAAGGTAACCTGAACGCGAAAATCGAAACCGGCTCCAAGGACGAAACCGGCATGGTGCTCAATGCCATGCAGAATATGGTTGGCAAGCTCTCGCACATCATCGGTGAAGTGCGCAACGCGGCGGACAACCTCGCCAGCGCCTCCGAAGAAGTCAGCGCCACCGCGCAATCGATGAGCCAGGCCACCAGCGAACAGGCGGCCAGCGTCGAGGAAACCAGCGCCTCCATCGAGCAGATGAGCGCCAGCATCAACCAGAACACCGAGAACGCCAAGGTTACCGACGGCATGGCCAGCAAGGCCGCCAAGGAAGCCACCGACGGCGGCGAATCGGTGCAGCAGACCGTGGTGGCGATGAAAAAAATCGCCCAGCGCATCAGCATCATCGACGACATCGCCTACCAGACCAACCTGCTGGCGCTCAACGCCGCCATCGAAGCGGCCCGCGCCGGCGAACACGGCAAAGGCTTCGCGGTGGTCGCCGCCGAAGTGCGCAAACTGGCTGAGCGCAGCCAGGTTGCCGCCCAAGAAATCGGCGAGCTGTCGTCCAGCAGCGTCGACATGGCGGAGAAGGCCGGGAACCTGCTCAACGAAATGGTCCCGTCCATCAACAAGACTTCGGACCTGGTGCAGGAAATCAGCGCCGCGTCCGAAGAACAGGCCGCCGGCGTGGCGCAGATCAACACCGCCATGACCCAGCTCAACCAGGTGACCCAGCAGAACGCCTCCAGCAGCGAAGAACTGGCCGCCACCGCCGAAGAGATGAGCAGCCAGGCCGAACAGCTGCAACAGGCCATGAGCTTCTTCACTCTGGACACGCCAGCCAAGTCCGCCATGCAGAGCGCCAGGGTCGATAACACCCCAGGTCCGTCCAGCCGCAAACCGGCACGGGCACCGGCACCGGTGATGCCCAAGGCATTTGCCTACAACATGGCCAGCGCGCCGGACGAATCGGAATTCACCCGGTTCTGATGGCCCGGTTCCACAGGCTTGCCTAAAGGAGAAAAAGCTATGGGCGCCATCGCGACCACACGTCAGACCGTCAGCGCGGTCGAGGAAGAAGCGCAGTACCTGACGTTCATGCTCGGCACGGAGATGTTCGCCATCGGCATCCTGTGCATCAAGGAAATCATCGAGTACGGCAACCTCACCGTCGTGCCAATGATGCCGGCCTTCGTGCGCGGGGTGATCAACCTGCGCGGCGCGGTCGTGCCGGTGGTGGACTTGTCGGCTCGTTTCGGCCGACCGAATTCCGCCATCAGCCGGCGCAGTTGCGTGGTCATCATCGAGGCCGCCAGCGCCGACGGGCAAGCCCAGGACATCGGCCTGCTGGTGGACACGGTGTCGGCGGTGCTGGAGATCCCGGCCTCGCAGATCGAGCCGCCGCCGAGTTTCGGCGCGAAGATCCGCGCCGACTTCATCAGCGGCATGGCCAAGGTTGATGGCAAGTTTGTCATCGTGTTGGAGGTCGACCGGGTGCTGTCCATCGACGAGATGTCCGAACTCGCCCAGGCCAGCCCCGCTGCGTTGGAAGCGCCAGCCTCATGAGCACAGACACTTGCAAGGAACGCACAGTGAATTCAATGGCCCTCACCGATCGGGAGTTCAGCCAGTTTCAAACCTGGCTGTACCAGGCCGCCGGCATCAACCTGTCGCCAGCCAAGAAAGCCCTGGTGGCCGGGCGGCTGTTCAAGCGCCTCAAGCACTATGAGCTGGACAGTTATGGCGAATATTTCAAGCTGATCATGAGCGGCCAGCGCAGCGACGAATTGCAGGTGGCGCTGGACCTGCTCACGACCAACGAAACCTATTTTTTTCGCGAGCCCAAGCACTTCGACTTTCTTCGCGACCATGTGCTGCCCCACGCGACGCCGGGCAAGACCTTCCGCCTGTGGAGCGCGGCCAGTTCCTCCGGCGAGGAGCCCTACAGCCTCGCCATGACCCTGGCCGAAAGCCTGGGCACCACGCCTTGGGAAGTCATCGGTTCGGACATCAGCACCCAGGTGCTGGCCAAGGCCCGTTCCGGCCACTACCCAATGGAGCGCGCGCGCAACCTGCCCCACCCGTTGCTGGTGAAATATTGCCTTAAGGGCACCGGCAGCCAGCAAGGCACGATGCTCATCGATCGGGCGCTGCGCAACCGCGTCAACTTCATCCAGGTCAACCTCAACGACACCCTGCCGGAGCTGGGGGAGTTCGATGTGATTTTCCTGCGCAACGTGATGATCTATTTCGACCAACCCACCAAAAGCAAAGTGGTCGCCCGGCTGATCCCCCGGCTCAAATCCGGCGGTTATTTCATCGTCAGCCATTCGGAGAGCCTCAATGGTGTGTCCGATGCGCTGAAGTTGGTCGCCCCTTCGATTTATCGCAAGCCATGAGCGCCGCGATAAAGCAGGTAGCGGAGGTCTACCTCGGGCCGGGAGAGTTTCGCTTTGCGACCTGCCCGACCCGGCTGCGGACGATCCTCGGCTCGTGCGTGGCGATCACGCTCTGGCATCCGCAGCGCAAGATCGGCGGCATGTGCCATTTCATGTTGCCCAGCCGGGTACGTTGCTCCACCGCGTTGAACGGGATGTACGCCGATGAAGCCATCGAGCTGTTCGTCCGTCAGGCCCGGGCCCATCACACCGAGCCCGAGGAATACCAGCTCAAGCTGTTCGGCGGCGGCGAGATGTTTCCCGAACTGCAACGCCATGTGGCATTCGGCGACGTGGCGCGGTCCAACGTCAACGCGGCGCTGGAGATGGCCGCGCTCTATCGCCTGGACCTGATCGCCCAGGACATGGGCAGCACCGGCCACCGGAGCATCATTTTTGACCTTTGCACGGGTGACGTCTGGGTCAGGCACCAACCGATAAGGACCCTGCACTAACCATGTCAGGCAAAAAAATAAACGTATTGCTGGTGGATGATTCCGCCGTGGTCCGCCAGGTATTGTTGGCGATCCTGAGTGACACGCCGGACATCAACGTCATCGGTGCGGCTTCCGACCCGATCTTTGCCATGGACAAACTGGCGAAGGAATGGCCCGACGTGATCGTGATGGACGTGGAAATGCCGCGCATGGACGGCATCACTTTCCTGAAAAAAATCATGAGCGAACGGCCTACCCCGGTGGTGATCTGCTCGTCGCTGACGCCCAAAGGCGCGGAAACCACCTTGCAAGCCATGGCCGCCGGTGCGGTGGAAATCATCACCAAGCCCACCAGCGGCTTGAAGAACTTCCTTTTGGAATCGGCACCGGAACTGGTGTCCGCCATCCGCGCCGCCGCCCAGGTCAACGTCCGCAACCTGGGCAAGCGCCCGGCTCCCGCGGCGCCGCTGGCCCCAGCAACCAAACTCACCGCCGACGCCATGCTGCCCGCCGCCAATGGCCACGCCATGGCCCAGACCACCGAACGCATCGTTGCCATGGGCACCTCGACCGGCGGCACCCAGGCGCTGGAAGCGGTGCTTACCGCCCTGCCACGGGTGTGTCCGGGCATCGTCATCGTCCAGCACATGCCGGAAAAATTCACCGCATCCTTCGCCGCGCGGCTCAACAGCCTCTGCCAGATCGAAGTGCGCGAAGCGAAAAACAACGACCGCATCCACCCGGGCCTGGCCCTCATCGCCCCCGGCGGCAAACACATGATGGTGACCCGCAGCGGCGCGTTCTATCACGTGCAGGTAGTGGACGGCCCGCTGGTCAATCGCCACCGCCCGTCGGTGGATGTGCTGTTCCGCTCGGTGGCGAAGTTCGCCGGCCGCAACGCTACCGGCATCATCATGACCGGCATGGGCGACGACGGCGCCCGCGGCCTCAAGGAAATGCTCGACGCCGGCAGCGCCACCGTGGCCCAGGACGAGGCCAGCTGCGTGGTGTTCGGCATGCCCAAGGAAGCCATCAAACTCAACGCCGCGCAGCGGGTGATGCCGTTGCAGGAGATTGCGCAGGTGATATTGCATCGCTGAACAACGCCTGCCCCGTGGCGAGGGAGCTTGCTCCCGCTGGGCTGCGCAGCGGCCCCAAATACTCGGAGGCGCCGTTGCAGATCGAGTTGCCAGGTTCAGGGCCGCTGCGCGCCCCAGCGGGAGCAAGCTCCCTCGCCACAAGAAAAGCTGTTTAAACAGGCGAGATCGTCGCCAGCACACCAATCAGCAACGTCAACGCCAGAAAACCACCCAGAAAAATCGCCATCTTCGCCATGAGCATTCTCCCAATAGAGTCATTGCGGCACGGCCGAATTGTGGAGCGGTAACTGATACCGTTACAGACGCACCTGCGACCAAAAAATGCGGATCAGCGCATAAAGCCAGAAACCCGCCAAGCCAGAACTGCAGAAAGTACCCATGATCCCGGCTATCATGCCGCACGCTCATTTGCCCGGCGTGCTGCTAGCCACCCTAAAGGATTCAGGTATGCCCCTTCTGCCGTCACGCGCCACCCTCTTAGTCTCAGGTCTTCTGATCAGCTCTCTGTGCCTGGCCGAGGGCGAGCCGGCGGAAAGCGTCATCAAGGACTCGACCAAATCCGCGGTCTCGTCGTTCATCACCGCAGGCAAGAACCTGTTGGGTGGTGTGAGTGAAGGCGTGCTCGACGGGCGCGAGTCGGTCCAGGGCACCGATGGCGCCGCGATCATCTCCTCCGGCGAGCAAATGAAAGACCGCATCACTATCGAAGTGCTGAAGCTTGAGCCAAGCGAAGAAAACGTCACCATCACCCTCGGCTTCAAGAACAGCACCGACACCCAACTGCGCCTGATCAACCTCGGACAAACCGGCACCCTGCTGGCCATCGACCAGGCCGGCTACGCCAACCGCCTCACCGGTCTGGACAACCCCGACGAAGTCACCGTCCCACCGAAGATCGCCGTACGACAGAAATTCGTTTTCGAAGGCATGAACGAGGCGATCAGTGCCGTACGGGTCTGGGGGGCGGATTATTCGGTCAAGAAGTAGAGACATCCGCGATCAAGCAACCCAACAATCATCGCGTATCCAGGCAAGGGATTCATTGATAAACCCCTTGCTCGATACGGCGCAGGTATCCTTTACCGTTTGAAAGCCCAGCGGCTTGTCGATCAACTCCAAGGGCACATGACCGTCCAGGTACCTGCAGGGTTTCTTCAACCAGTCTTGAGCCAACGACTGGCTGCCGAACACCTCAGTCGCATGATCCAAAGTGCGGGCATACTGAAGCTTGACATCCTGACTTCCCAGCATCGATTTATCCTCACGATATGAAGTTCTTCACACAGCGTTGTGCTAGCCCATGCTAGGCGCGGCACTTCCGAAGGCCAACCCTAAAAAGTCGTCAGAGATTTCGTTCATTCACTCCATGAGCGTCCATCTTCTGTAGGAAACACACCAAGCCCGTGGCGAGGGAGCTTGCTCCCGCTGGGCTGCGCAGCGGCCCCCCCTTTCTGAACCAACCCCCGGCGCGTCTGTCGACTCCAAACTCTCGAACCAGGAGCACGACGATGCCCGACAAACCCAATACACCCCCCCAAAGCCTGCTAAACGGCTCATGGCTGAACGAACCGAAAATCCACTCCGCGCTCACAACAAACTCCCTGCACCTGGAAACCGACAACGCTACCGACTTCTGGCGAGAAACCCACTACGGCTTCACCCACGACAGCGGCCATTTCCTCGGCGTCGAAGCCCCATCCAGCTTCACCTGCCAACTACGCATCCAAGGCACGTTCGAAGCCCTGTACGACCAGGCCGGCCTGATGGTCCGCATCAACGAACGCCAATGGGTCAAGGCCGGGATCGAACTGAGCGACGGCCAGGCGATGCTCGGCAGCGTACTCACCGACGGACAATCCGACTGGGCGACCAGCCCGTACACCGCCGATCCCGGCGATTTCTGGATGCGCGCCACGGTCGCCAACGGCGTACTGCGCTTGCAGGTTTCCGCCGATGGACTTCGTTGGCCGCTGGTGCGCTTATGCCCGTTTCCCATCGCACCGACCTACCGCGTCGGCCCGATGGCGTGCAGCCCCAAGCGCGGCGGCTTGAAAGTCGCTTTTTCCGACTGGACGCTCGGGCCTGCGCTGGGCAAGGACTTGCATGATCTGACCTGAGCGCGGCCCCTGTTGCAGCGCTCTGTATCCGCGACACACAGCAATACAAACACACCGCCGCACGACACATCCCAGATACACGACAAGCGCCAAATGGCCCCGTCCGAACAGGCAGTCGCGCCTTGCTTCGACCCGACGTGCCCAGCACCGGGCAAGCAACGTGACGCCGCCACGGCACACGCCCCGCGCAACGTTGCCAGGGGCCACACAGCTCTTATCTGGAGAAATCTCATGACCCGTACAAAAAACTCGAACACTGCTCGCCTCGCCTTTGCCGCACTTGCCCTGTCCGGCGGCTTGAGCCTCGCCCAGTCGGCTTTCGCGGTCGACGCCCTGCCCCAGGGTTATCAACTGGCCTCGGCGGAAAAAACCTCCGAAGGCAAGTGCGGCGAAGGCAAATGCGGCGCCGCCGAATCGGGCAAAAAAGTCACTCAGGCCGAAGGCAAATGCGGTGAAGGCAAATGTGGCGACGCGTCCTTCGCCCGCACTGACACCGACAAAGATGATCGCGTGTCGCTGAAGGAATTTCTCAGCGTGGCGCCGACCGAAAAAGCCGAGTTCGAAAAGATGGACAGCAACCACGACGGCTACCTGTCCGAAGCGGAAACCTACAAATACCGCACCGGCCAATACACCGCCAACGGCAAGAAAGTGCCCACCGAGCTGTTCACCCGCATGAGCCAAGCCAAGGAATAAAGCCCTTTGCCCGCGCCCTCCCGGCGGTTCACACCGGGAGGGTCTGGCCATCCCTGGAGAATTGCGATGAGCACCTTCACTTCACCCAACGGCGCCGGGCTCGGCCTGCGTCGCGCCATGCTTGGCGACTTGCTGAAAATGGCCCCGAACGCGGTGGATTTCCTCGAATGCGCCCCGGACAACTGGATCGGCGTCGGCGGTGTCTACGCCGAACAACTCGATCAACTGGCCGCAAGACACCCCATCACCTGCCACGGCCTGTCCCTGTCCCTCGGCGGCCCACAACCTCTCGACCTCGACCTGCTGCGGGGCACACGCCGCTTTCTCGATCGCTACGGCGTGGCGATCTACAGCGAGCACCTGAGCTATTGCTCCGCCAGCGGCCACCTCTACGACCTATTGCCGATCCCCTTTACCGAAGAAGCCGTGCACCACGTTGCCGCGCGCATACGCCAGACCCAGGACCTACTGGGCCAGCGCATCGCCGTGGAAAACATCTCCTACTACGCCGCGCCCTTCCAGGCCATGAGCGAGATCGACTTCGTCACCGCAGTCCTCGAAGAAGCCGACTGCGACCTGCTGCTGGACGTCAACAACCTCTACGTCAACGCCATCAACCACCGCTACGACGCCCAGAAATTCCTCGCCGCCCTGCCCGCGCAACGCGTCAGCTACCTACACGTGGCCGGCCATTACGACGAAGCCGACGACCTGAAAATCGACACCCACGGCGCGGCCGTCAAGCAAGATGTCTGGACGCTTCTGTACCAGACCTACCAACGATTCGGACCGGTGCCGACATTGCTGGAACGCGACTTCAACTTCCCGCCGTTGACCGAACTGCTCGCCGAGGTAGGGCAGATCAAACAGCTGCAAGAACTCGCCTGCCCAGCAACCCCGGAGGCCCGCCATGCCTGAACAACTGCTCGACCAACTCAACTGCATGGCAAACTTCGTCCGCAACCCCCACCACCCGCCCCCATCCGGGCTGGAAGCCCGCCGCCTGGCCATCTACCGCCAACTGTTCATCGGCAACATCGAATCACTGCTCGCCGCCAGCTTCCCGGTCATCCACCAAACCCTGCCGCGCGCCGACTGGCAACGACTGGTCCACGACTTCTACGCCAACTACCGCTGCCAGACGCCACTGTTCACACAGCTTGCCGGTGAGTTTGTCGCCTACCTGGAACAACACGAGGATGCGCACGATTTCGCCCCATGGTTGCCCGAACTCGCCCAACACGAATGGAGCGAAAGCGCCCTGCTGCTGAGCGATGCGGTGGAGCCGTCGCACAATCCCCACGGTGATCTGATCGAAGGCACCCCCGTGGTCTCCCGACTCGCGCAGGCACATGCCTATGAATGGCCGGTGTGCGACATCGGGCCGGATCATCAGCCCACCGAAAAGCCTGCGGCCCCGACCTTGGTGCTGCTCCAGCGGCGCGATGCGCAAGTGACGTTTTTGCGACTGGCGCCGATGGCTTATGCGTTGTTGGTTTCGCTGGTGGAGCACCGGCGCAGTGGGCACGAGCATCTGGTGGCGTTGGCTGAGGTGGCTGGAGTGTCGGTGCGGGAGTTGATGCCGATGGGGGTGGCGGCGCTTGAGGGATTCAAGGCGCGGGGGATTGTGTTGGGGACGCGTTGGGGGTGAGTTGTGATAATTCCTACGCGAGTCTCGGAAATGGTCACCTATCCGGCAAAGGTGCTTCAACCTATAGTCAATCGCGTCGCCCCAAATGGCGATCAGGTTTGGCGACCTGGATAATCGGATTGCAAAAGTACTGCGTTTTTGACGAAGGCTTTGGCACACTTGCACGGCTGCCCGTTATGGCAGTTGTGCGTGGGAGACCCTAGGGGTCTGCCGGTAATCCGATCCCGGTTCGCCAACCTGCGTACAACTGCCACCCAATTGTTTGGCGACGATTGAGTGGCTAACCCCCATCTGATCGGAGTTTCAAACATGGAAAGGTACGTTCCCATCACCGGCATAGACTGCACCCCTGCTTCTCTTCTCATTGATACACAGGCCCCGCTTGATGTTTTGCACGCGACAGCTGATTACCGTATTCGGGTCGTGACACAGGTTCTGGAAAATATTGCGTTTCGTGCCGAGATTGGTAGCGATACGGTGGTGCTAACGGATTTTGCGCAGCTGCTGGCGATTCCGTTAAGGGATGGGTGTGATTTGTTGGAGGTAATTGGGCGGCGGCTTCAGGAGGCGGTTGAGGGTTGATGGGAGAACGGGCGTTGGTGACGCCCGTTTTTTTGCCTCCGAAGGGCGCTTGTATGCACTTGCCTGGACGTTCTCTGCGCTTAGCGCCGTGGGCATTTTGGAGAGTACTGAACGGCAGCAATCGGCCAATAGCGGCCTGTGTTAAGGGCTGCAATCGACCCAAAGCGCCCCTTCGCAACTGACAGTTCTTGGCCGTTTCCGCCCGTCGCGAGAGGCAGAAAACGTTCCCAGCAGACTCAACTCCGGATGGCAGTGACTAGTTGTAGCGTGCGGCAAACGCTCGACTAGATATGGAAATTGAATTTCCGTCGGGATCTTTGGCATTGGCGAAGGTATAGCCGTCGGCCTTGTGTGTGGCTCCAAACTTCAGTCCCTGCATCAGGCATTTTTCCTTAAAGCCATCGACATCCTCGATGTCAAAGACAAGTTTGACGGTGACTTGGCCTGTCTTGACGCTTTTTGCCGCTAGGTGGGCCATTAGAATCGCACCGCCGTTCGCAGACCTCAATTCAACGACCCGGTCATCAGCATCACGCGTGCTGACAAAGCCGAAATGGTGCTGATAAAAATCGCAAGTCTCCTGAACATTTCTGACGTACAGCATTATCCGGTTGAGTGATGGTTGCATGGTTCTTCCCTGAAAATTGTTGATAGACGGCGCTGAGAGCCCGGCTCATTTTCAACACTGTGAGTGCGGTTGTCGAGAGACCGCTTTTGGCCGTTCCTGCCCTTGGCGACAGGCAGAAATCGGCCAATTGCTGCCCGTCAGTCTGGAAGGACCGACTTTTTCAACAGAATCGGCAAGAAGCTGCCTCCCAGAAGGCTAATGCTAAGCGGTCACTCGTCAAACAAGGTCCAGCCATGGCAAATGCCGACAAAGTCTTTTGCCGTAAAAAATAATGTCAGTTCCTCTGGGGCAAATTCTTTGTAGAGCCAGTGCCCAGGAATCGGGCCTCTCGTTATCACGTATTCCAAGCGGTATTTTTGAACAGGTCCAAAACTGAAGGAGCGTGCGTTCAACTCAAACCTGTCACCTCTGTTGAGGGCCCATAGCTTTTCAACAAAGCAGTCATCAAGCACCACCTCTCCCGCTATCTCAAAGAGATACTTTGAATGAAGTTTCTTTTGAAGCCTAACGCTTCTGGCCATACATCAACCTACCTATGAACAGTCTGAGCATCGGCGTAATAATACTGGAATATGATGATGACCGCTTTGGGTCGAAAAAGGGTTGGCCTTGAGCGTCCGCTTTTGGCCGATTGCTGCCCGTCACTAGCGGCAGAATCGGCCAAATTGCTGCCCCACAAGAGAATCCCTACGCTTGAAAAAAACGGTCGGGCCGGCATGAGCAAAGGGCACTGGACGCCTTGTCATCGATAATCTCTTCGCTGGCCAGGCGTCCTACTATCGCCGCCAAAGTAACTCCAGGGTGCATTGCACAAACGTAGACGCCATCCACTTTTGGTAGATAGCCAATGATGGGAATGCCATCGGCAGGCATGGGCCTGAGTCCGACACTAGCCTGTTCCGGGTGTATGGAAACAACACCATGGAGTTCATCCTGGATTGTCTTGGCAGTTCGAAGCGCTATCGCTGCCGGCTGATTTTCCATGGCGTCGCCCAGGTAATCTTCTGCCGCAAGCAACGCACCATCCGAATCTTGCCTGACTTCCATTTCAGGGCTGGAGATGAGGGTGTGCACGAGGTTGGGTGGTGACTTGTAACGGATGGAAATAGCAGGCGAGGCCTCTATTGGCAGGGACACTCCAAGCATGTCTGTCAGCTTCGCGATGCCTGTTCCGGCTGCCAGTACGACAATATCGGCATCGATGATGTCCATTGTTGTTTTGACTCCGGTCACCGTTGCACTCTGGGTTGCAAAACCGAGCACTCGCGTCTGAGTGAGAATCTGCGCCCCATACGCCTGGGCACCTGCGATCAACGTATACGTAGCCGCCACTGCGTCCAGCGCTCCTTCTTCAGCCGCATATATAGCAGACAGCGGAGGGTTTTTGAGATTTGGTTCCAGGTCTAGAATCTGCGATCGAGACACCAGCTTTGCCAAAGCTTGATGACCTGAGGTCGGCAGCGCTCCAATCGTCTTCACGCTGTAAGACAAGGCACCTGTCCATCGTATCTCTAGACCAGGCAGCTGCGTTTCGAGTCGGCGATACTCCTTGATGGCAGAACCGCGAAGTTGCGCAATTGGGTCAGGTTCGGTGTGTGAGGTATTGAGCCAAGCGAATGAGGCACCAGTTACTCCCGAAGCTATATCTTCAGCCTCTACCAAGGTGACATTCGCGCCTTTGTCTGCCAAGTGATACGCCAATGATGCGCCAACGATGCCTGCACCAATGATAACGACTCGTTTGCCCTGACCATTTCCCATATCAACCTCCGCTCTGTCGACGTGCGGATGGTACGACAGCTGGATGATTTCATGACATGACAGCCTGATCGTTCAGCTTTTTGAGTGTTTGCTCCTGGCCGGTGTCTGCCACTCTCATCGCTCATAGCAAGCGCCCAAATGCACCCTCGATCAGCCAAAAAGGATTTACACGAACCAGAGACGATGAATGAAACCAATCGAAATTCAACACATTACGTATCTGCCGGCGGAAGTTCTTAGTTTGGAGAAAGAGGCAATTGCAGAAGGGTTCAGATTTCTGACGCGCCTGATTTCGGAATGGCATTCAGGAAAGAATAGCTTCAACGCGCCCGGTGAATGTCTCATGGCAGCGTATTCGAACCAGCAAGTGATAGGTATCGGAGGGCTATCAGTTGATCCCTATAATCAGCCCAATACCGCAAGGCTACGGCGAGTGTACGTGGCGCCTGCGGCAAGAAATCAACATGTCGGTCACGCGCTGGTGAAGGCATTGGTTGCACACGCCGCTCTTCACTTTCAGAAGGTGCGTCTTTCCACCGATACTTCTCGAGGCGATGCGTTTTACCTGCGCTGCGGCTTCATGCGAACAGAAGATGTCCATGCCACCCACATCATGGAGCTGCTCAACCCCTGACCCGCCGGCTTTCGGCCGAGAGCAGACGTTCGAACCTAAGGTATGCGATGAAGAGAAAAACAAGAATGACTGCAGCACTGACCAGTAACGCAACAACCCAGCCTGGACCTGGCTGGACGTTTGACCCTGATCGCATGATCCGAATAGCCGATTGTCATTCGATCATCGAAGTTCTTCGCCACATCAAACACAGTGGGCCGGAATGGGCGCATCGTAACGTCCACATTTGCTTTCCCGGCCCATCAAATGCTTGGGCTCTGGTGCACCCGCTTCAGAATGCCAGTGCCCCGTACTTTGACTTCATGTATACCCACAAAGAGCCGCCTCAGGAAGCGCTGTCCGCACTGCTAGGGAAGTATCCACAGTGTTCCGTCATCGACTGGTCGCCCGGACGCTTGGCCTGCATCGAAGCTCAGGGGGTGGATGTTGAGACGCTCGCTGAAATTATCCGGGATCTAGCTGAAGCTGCTTGGGAGGAGCACATCACGTTCGTCGATGCTTCGTACGAGGAAATGGGTAAAGCGTGACCCAAGAGCGGACAGTCGACCTTAGCTGTCCAAGCGCGTGCGCAAAGAACAAGTCTTGGGCAACAATCGACCAGACGGGAACGGAACGCAGGTCACCATAATCGAAGGAATGTTTGTTATGACCCACCTTGACAACGACTTGAGGGCCGATTTCGTTGAGGCACTTGAGGAAGTCTCGACGCTGATGTCCATTGCATACGAACAGCTCGGCCCTGTAACGGAAGGCCATGCATTAGCTCAGGCAGGTTTAGAGAATGGTGGTGAAATCGTTCTGGATTATGTCGATCACAACGAGGCTGGAGTAGCGTTCGAACACCTGCTTTACATGATTAACGAACCACCGCTCGTTGTTTCTGAGAAATGCATAAAAATTTTAGCTCGGATCGCAAAGTCCTTGAAGATGCCACTCACGAGATGACAAAAATTAACCCACCTGAAGGTCAGCTTTGGGTCGAAATCTGCCGGTCGCGAGTGACTGCTTTCGACCCGAAGCTGCCATTGCGTCTGCTACGCGCCGAGACCAGAACGGCTTGGGCTTGAATTCGTTCGAACCTTTCGTGGATGGTTCAGTGGCAGGATTTGCGCGATGGCAAACCCCACTTCGAAACAGGTGAAGCCAAGGATCAGAAAACTGGCTCCGTGGGCTACCGCGAATAGTTGCCAGACAGCGAACAGCATCCTCGCCACAGCGTCATATAATCCAACGCTACGGCTTGGCTGTAGTAACCGCCAGAGCGACCAGACCACCACCACGCTGCCCAGCAGGTTGGCAAAAAGCATGGCGGTAACGTCCAGTGTCGGTACTGGTCGGTCCAATACAAGCACGCTGGATAGCGTGGCGAAGCCTTTAAAAACCAATCCGGCGCTCAAGGGCGTCATAAAGCCCGCAGTAACGACCAGGTCGTACAAAGCGCTGACCCGGACAATTTGTAGATTTCTATTTACGCTGATCATAATGGCCTCTCACAGTTCGAACCCGCAGGCTAAAGCCTGGTGTTAGGTCCAGAGTCAACGCGAGATTGAAATTTATGAAGATCGGAGAAGTGGCAGCACACACGGGGGTGTCAGTCGACGCCCTAAGATTTTATGAAGAGAAAGGCTTGATCAAGCCGCTTCGTACTGCCAACGGCTATCGGTTTTATCCTGAGCAGACGCTGCAACTGGTCGGGTATATCAAGTTGGCGCAGCAGCTTGGATTTTCGCTAAGAGAGATCGGCGAGAATGTGCCTTTGCTGTGGAACAGTGACGGCGCCTCCAGCGGCCTGCTGGCACAGTTATTCGAAGAGAAAATCGCTTTACTTGATGAGCGCATCGGACAAATGCGCACGCTGCGCAATCTCTTGGCCGAGCGAGCGGTGCAGGTGTGCCCTTTAGTGGGGACCGGTCAAATTGTCTCGTTCTGAATGGCCGCCTCTGGACGAAAGCCGACGCTCGCATTTGCTTGCCAAGAAGCGAAGCAGCGCGAATCAAGCTATCCAACACAAGCACCTGCTGCTCTCTGTGTGGACATCAAAAAGCCTTAAGCGCTGCTTCGATCCCGGCCTTTCGTGCCATTCCGATCATGTCGTCGACCTCATCGCCGTCAACGATACAGCCCACGTGTTCGTCGCCTCCTGTGTTTATGTGCAAAGCGTTTGCCATGGCCCGTAAGCCAGAGATCGAAATTTCCAAGTACCTGTTCGAGGGTCAGTGTAGGGTCTGTCCGGTAGGCAAAAGGCTCTCGAATCCCGCTGGCCGTGACCAAATGCGGTGCGAGGTATTCAAACCCATCGTGTCCCTTCCAGTCGACGGCCAGCAGGGCCAGATGCTCAAGGGACCGCCCCTTTTCCATATCGAGCACGCCGTCGGTCAACGCAACGGATGGCTCTTCGCCCTGTCCATAACAGCGCATCACACGCCTGACAAGACGTGCCCGTTCCTTTTCAGGCATACGTACCAGAAGGCGCTGGGTGAATGCCTTGAGTTCGGCGCGAAAGGGATGCAGCTCGCGCATGATCGCGGCATCGCTCAACGGCGGTTCAGAGGGCGGCGGTTGATGAAAGCGGCCACCAAAAAGACGATTCAGAATCCCCAACCTCTATCTCCTCCTGAATGAACTCGAATGGTATTTCAGCGTGCAGCAGCATTGTGCTGACAGCGATCACTGCGGCGCGCTCTTGCGGGAGCAGAATCAAGAGCACGAGGATTATCCTTCACCCTCAGGTGATTACGCGAGTATGTGGACCGTACACCGGGCCTCACCCTTCCAACACCCGCATCGTATCTGGTTCCAGTAACCACGAGTATGGACGCCTAGCAATCCACCGATCCGTTCTGAAACTGGCTTAAGCAGGTCATGACTGAACAGGCCATGTTCGCGAAGTATCGCTTATACCCTGCGGGATGGTCTCGTGACCGTCTGGTATTGGCCGATAACAACCAGACACAGGATTCAGCTTTCTGATTTTTTCCGACCAACGAGCCTACGTGCCCTATGACGGCGAGACTGGGATAACGTTTTGTCCTCGGTGCAACGAGCCAAGAGTGCGGTCAGCTCAACGTCTAGCGGAAAGCCATCCTCCAGCCATTTAAGCGCCAGCCCCGACCAATATTCGGAATGCGACGTCAAGGCTGTGATCACCAGCGGCTGCAACGCTATACCGGCAGGCAGTGTATATTTTTCGCTAAGGGCTCCTACCGCATCTGGCAAATCGAGTGCAGCCGTTTCGAAAGGTTTTTCAAGCAGCGGCAGCAACCAGACATAGCTGAATTCTTCGTTCATCTTTTCCCCCTGATTGCTAATGGCGATGCTCCGTATTCTAGAAGGCAGCTCTCTGAGATCCTCAAGGAAGAACGATGAAGCTTCAGTGGTTCAATCGACACATCACCTCAAAGCGCCTTCGAGTGACCGCTCCTGGCCGATTGCAGCCCATCAGAATGGGTGGCGGCCTCCAATGACCACCTCTGTCTCCCGCGCCGCCCGGACCCACTTCAAAAACCTCTCGAATTGTTTGTAGCGGCGGAAATTAATCCGAGCCCGACGCAGCCCCCGGACGCGCCTCCAATACCATCACCCCTTCCGCCCCACCCCAAGACAAAACATCTTCCGATAATCAGAAGGCGACGTCCCCAGATGCGCGCCAAAATGCTGCCTCAACGACAGCGACGTCCCAAACCCCACCTCCCCCGCGATGCATTCAATAGGCAACTCAGTCGTTTCCAGCAACGCCTGCGCCCTAGCCACTCGTTCAGCGGTCAACCATTTCGACACAGTTGTGCCAGTCGCCTCCTTGAACCGACGGGTAAAAGTCCGTCTGCTCATTTTTGCCATGTCTGCCAGCACGTCGAGGGACAGGTCGCCGGACAGGTTCATTCGGGCCCACGTCAGGACGTCGGACAGGTGAGTCTCGCCAGATAATTGCGGCACCGGGCGTTCAACATACTGCGCCTGGCCTCCTGGCCTGTGGGGTGGCGTCACGAGCATTCTTGCGGTGCGATTCGCCACGTCTGCGCCGAGTCGCTCGCGTATCAGGTGCAAGCAACAATCAATTGCCGCTACCGTTCCGGCGGACGTCACGATGTTATCGGCGCTGACATAGAGCACTTCGGGCTTGAATCGAACCTTGGGAAAACGTTGCGCAAACTGGTCACCGGCGGCCCAGTGGGTGGTTGCTTCCTTTCCATCGAGCAGCCCGGCATCGCCGAGGACGAACGCACCCAAACACAATCCCACGATGAGCTTGCCTTGCGTATTGGCGAGCTGCAGCGCTTCTACAAGTTGGGGCGATGCAACAAGGGATTGATCGCCCCACGCCGGGATGATGATGACGTCGCAGGTTTCCATCAGCTCCAGGCCGAGGCTTACCAACAGGCCAATGTCCTGGTCAGTGCTGATCACTCCGGGCACTTCTGCGCAGTAATTGATTTCGTACCGAGGCCCATCGGGTGCGGGTTGCGCGGTTCCCAATACCATTCCCGGCACGGAAAGATGAAAAAGGCTGACGCCTTCGAAAGCTAGAACAGCAACGCCTATGGGAAGCATGAGGAGGCCTCGATTCGCCCTGTGGGGCTCAAGCCGAACCACGTCGAGCAGTTGGCCCGATTATAGCGAAATATGTCGTTCGGGCCACTGTTGGCTCGCGAGACATTCAGCAAGAATGGACTCCTCGATGTAAACAACAGGATTGATTCTTATGAAACTCAGAACTTTACCGCTTGCCGTCAGCATGGCGTGTGCCGTAGCCACTGCCCCCGCGTTCGCCAGTTCGAATGCTCCCAAGGCGCCGGACGCCTCTCACAAGTTGGATCTGCAGCAGGTTCGTAACGCGACGGTGAAAATCACCTACGGTGACACCACTTTCCTGATCGATCCGATGCTGGCAAAAAAAGGCGCTTATCCGGGTTTTGAAAATACCTATCGAAGCAACCTGCGCAACCCCTTGGTTGATCTGACGGAATCGCCTGAGAAAGTTATCGCTGGAGTCGACGCCGTCATCGTCACCCATACGCACCTGGATCACTGGGACGATGCCGCGCAGAAAGCGCTGCCTAAAGACATTCCGTTGTTCGCCCAACATGAAGAAGATGCACGGCTGATTCGTTCCCAGGGTTTCAAGAACGTACGCGTGCTGACGGATGAAGCCGAATTCGGCGGCGTGAAGATCACCAAGACCGGCGGCCAGCATGGCACTGACGAAATGTATGCCGTGCCAGCGCTCGCAAAACCGCTAGGCGAAGCCATGGGCGTGGTTTTCCAATCGCCGGGCTATAAGACGCTCTACCTTGCAGGTGACACGATCTGGCGTAGCGAGGTCGACCAGGCCATCAACCAGTACCGCCCGGAAGTTATCGTGCTCAACGCCGGGAAGGCAAAAATGGCGGGATTCGACGGCTCGATCATCATGGGCGAAGAAGATGTGCTTCGCGCCTCGAAAGCCGCGAAAAGCGCACAAATTGTCGCGGTGCACATGGACGCGATCAACCATATGTCCCTGACTCGTGAAGAGCTGCGCGCTTACGTCAAGAAGCAAGGGATTGAGGGGCGTGTGGACATTCCGGAAGACGGCGCTTCGCTGGAATTCTAAAAGCGGAAGGGGGCAGATTTATTCAGCAAATAAATCTATCCCCTTTTTTCAATGCCATTAACACTCAAACCCGCACCGAAAACCGCTCCGCCGCCCGCCTCTCGAACATCGCCTGTTCCGTCTCCCGCGTCGCCCGCTCGCCCTTGTACGCCAACTGATTGAAAAACAACCCGTCAGAATATTCCTGTATGGACACCGACCCACGGTCTTTCAGCAACGGGGCCAGATCGATCGTGTTGGCAAAGTTTTCCTTGGTCAGGCTGTAGAGGCCCAGGTAGCTGCCGGACCATGGCGAGTCGGCGTCGACCAGGTCGATCGAGGCGTCGCGGACTGCGATGGCGGCGGCTTTCAGGTCCTTGGAGTCGTTGAGCAAGTCGGTCAGCCGCTGGATATCGGAGCTGTTGAGCTGGCCGGCGCTGTTGAGGACTTTCAGGCTCCCATCGGCGTCGACGGTGAAGCCGTATTTCTTGCCGGCCAAGTCCGGGTGGGTCGTCGAGAGCGTGGATTGGAAATCCTCGAACGAGGACTTCAGCGTACTGGTTGCCCCTTTGAGGACCTCGGCGTATCGAGGAAAGTCCGCTGATTGAGAGCGACCGATCCAGGTCTCGATCGCCACAGGCATCGGCATTGTTGCCTGGGCTTCTTCGCTGGGATGGAAGATGGCCGCTGGGCTGGCGTTTGCCAGGAGTTCTTTCGCAGCGTCTGTCGGCGCCTTGGTCACGAGCGCCTGTTCGGAGCGCGTGAGGTTGGTATTGGCCGGCGGGATGTAAGCGGAACTGACGGTGAGTACCATTTTTCATCTGTCCATGATGGGCGGGTTCGTTCAGGTTATCGGCGGTGCTGGATCCAACTTTAGAAGATCGCTCCATGTCGCCAGCTTCGTAGCTTCTGGAGGGGGTGCGTTCCGCAGCCTGGGCTGATGATTGAATCCGTGGAAAGAATCACCACCGTTGATTGTTACCAGAGTATTTCATCGGCATTTCATCAACTTTTCTGAACGGCAGTCGATGGACTTGCAGATCCCAGGGAGCAGTTCAGAATGAGAAACAATCAACCGGTCACGCAACGTGAGATTTCACTCGCACCTCAGCAGAAGCTGATTTCCACCACGGATACGCGAGGCGTCATCACGTATTGCAATGACGCCTTCGTCGAGATCAGCGGATTCGACAAGGTGGACCTGATCGGCGCACCACAGAATATCGTTCGTCATCCGGATGTGCCGCCCGCCGTGTTTGCGCACATGTGGGCCGCGCTCAAGCAAGGCAAGCCGTGGATGGGGATCGTCAAGAACCGCTCGAAAAACGGCGACCATTATTGGGTCAATGCCTACGTCACGCCTGTTTACGAAGGGAGCCAGGTCGTCGGTTACGAATCGGTACGAGTCAAGCCGACGGCCAGCCAGATCCGCCGCGCCGAAGCGCTCTACAAACGCATCAGGCTCGGCAAGGCAGCTGTCCCGGGTGTTGATCGCTGGTACCCCTTCCTGCTCAGTTGGGTACCGGTTCTGTTGATGGGTTTATTGGGCACAGTGGGCGGCGCCTTCCTCAATACCGCCATGGCGATGCTGCTTGCTGTCGGAATATCGATTCCGGTCGGGTTGATCATCTCGCGCCAGCAGAACAAAGGCGCGCTGCGTCTGTTGGAAATGGCCGAGGCATCAACCTCGGATGCGTTGCTGGCGAAAATGTACAGCGACGAGCGCGGCCTGCAGGCTCGCCTTGAAACAGCTTTCGAGAGCCAGGCATCCCGGCTCAAAACGTGCCTCACTCGCCTGCAGGACACCGCCGAGCAACTGACCGGTTTGGCCGGCAGGTCCGACGGCCTGGCCGCCGACAGTTCACGCGGGCTTGAACGGCAACGCGTCGAGACTGAGCAAGTGTCGGCGGCGGTGAATCAGATGTCGGCGACCACCCAAGAGGTCGCCAGTCATGTCCAGCGCACGGCTGACGCTACCCAGGAAGCCAACGTGCTGACCGGGCGCGGACGCGACGTGGCCCGTGACACCCGCCAGGCGATTCAGCGTCTCTCCGAGGTCGTGGGCGAAACCGGGCTGACGGTTGCGCAGCTGGCCAAGGACAGCAACGAAATCGGGACGGTGGTCGATGTCATCAAAGGCATTGCCGACCAGACCAACCTGCTGGCGTTGAACGCCGCCATCGAAGCCGCGCGCGCCGGAGACATGGGCAGGGGGTTCGCGGTGGTTGCCGATGAAGTGCGACAACTGGCACAGCGCACGACTGAGTCCACCACGCAGATTCATAGCCTGATTTCCAAGCTGCAGGTCTCCTCCAGCAACGCCGTGAAAACCATGGAAAGCGGCCACCGACAAGCTGAGGAAGGCGTCGCCTGGGTGCTTGAGGCAGACAAAGCACTGATCGGCATCAGCGAAGCCGTGGCACACATCACCGACATGACCACCCAGATTGCCGCTGCGACAGAAGAGCAAACCGCGGTGGCCGACGAAATCAGCCGCAATATCACCACCATCGCGAACCTGGCAGACCAGACCTCCGAACAGGCCAGGCACTCCGCGGAGTTGAGCAAGGAACTGACGCGAACAGCCATGACTCAGTACTCGTTGGTGGAGCGATTTAATCGCTAGTCAATCAACCGAATTGAATTCGCTTTGCCGAAGCTGGTGTTGCGAGGCGGACCGGGGTGACCTGGTCCGCTTCGGCGCGCGAGCGGCTTCGCTACACCACCTCGTCATCCCCGCCCCTTGATGTAACGCTCGAGTCGCAATTTGAGACCCATACGATTCCTTTCCAGTGTTTCCTTAGCAATCGACGCAAGTTCCGATGTAATACTCGAGCCCCGCTGGGAAACTCATACCCAAGACCTGTTCGATGATTGTTAGCTGCTCACTTGTTATTTCCAGCTCTCCAGGGCTAAATTTTCCGAAAGATGTCCCTTCGGTTATTTGGGCTAGCATTTCATTCTGCTCAGAATTTCTGACGGACATTTCGAACTGCAATGAATCATCTTTTTTGTCATCTGGATAAAAGCCAGTTATCAAAAAATAGGGCACGGCATTCCACTCCTATTATCGTGGGTTGCTCTACCTGGCTTGACAGGTTTCGCTTGGCTAACAGTTAATGTCGTATCCGCCTAATCGATTTTCTTGATGTTTGGTCCAAGACTGCGTGCTTCGTGCAAGCCGATTACCAAACGGTTCGATAACGAAAAGAGATCTGATAATCAAATTGTCCTGGGTCGATCAAATGTTCGAAAAGTTGTAGAACCGAAATCCATTCTCCGCGCACATCAAAGCCTCCATCGTACATACGGGGCTCTCCCTCTAAGCCCAGCGCGACGATTAGAGATGTATCGTCCCCCATATCTCTCGAATATTCTTTTCCTGCACCCAATTCAGTTTCCTTGTCATACCAGTCCAACCTCACTTTCATACCCATTTTAAATCCTCACAAATATTTTTTGATATTACGATTTTTTTTAACCGGACCTATCTGAAGACCCGTCTCGTGGCTGAATGCACCTAGGTGACTTCCATCGCTTGCACGATACGCCTCAAGTTCTCCATGCCTGGAATCCCATTCATAAATAGTCCGCCCTTTAGGATCAACCCAGCGCTCCCTAAGTCCTGCTCCTCCTTGTTTCGGTGTTTTCTTTTTTGCCGCTTCAAGATTTAAGAAGCCTGTGATTTCTTCAGTGTCCGGGGCTGGATAATAGTCATGGTCTGAATTAGAGCTTCGTCTGACAGAGGCAACCACATAAACCGGCCGAACCCCCGAATCCACCGGAAACACCAGGATGAAATCCTTGTACTCCGGCGGATAGATCGGGTTGACGATGATGCTGTCCGCCACGGGCGTCGGCGGATAAATCCAGATGTGTGGCGTCTGAGGTGCGGCTTCCAAGGCCGGGATGCCGAGGGTGTCGGATGGGTTGGTGGCTGGGGTCCAGATCAGTTCGATGCCGTCGCCAAGGTCCGCGACGTATTGGTCGGCACGCGGCGTCAGCTGGATGACGTCGACCATTTCCCAGTCACGGTTCTGGCCGGTGTAGAAGCCATAGCCCTTGAGGCTGCCATCGGCCTGTTGCTCGATGCTCAGGCGCATGCGGCTGCGGGCCTGTTTGAGATTGCGCAGCTGGTCTTCGCTGTAGAGTGCGCTGTCGCCGAGGCTGGAGGGCCAGAGCAAGGCGACGACGCCGGTCAACAGCGCCGCGCCGACCGTGCCGCCGACGGCTCCGGCGCTGGATACTGCGGACCCGCCCAGCGCGAGTCTGCCGATTGCGGCGGGTATCGCGCTTGAGCCGATCTGCTTCAGGGGAAGGGTTCCCGACGCGTCGGGGCTCCTGCCGCCAAGCCACATCAGGTCGCCGTACTGCTTGATCAGGTCCGGCGGAACAAAGCCGTTGGGGTTGTTGTAGTCAATGATTCCGTTGGGCAGCGCGCAGCTTTTGGCGAACACCGACCCGGTGATGACGAGAGGCGTCCTCTCAACCTTGGCCCAACGTTGTTTTTCATAAGCAGCCTGTCGGGCAAGCATGGCTTTGTGGCCACGCTGGAGTGCTTCGTACTCGGCCACCTCGCTGGAGGTCATGTCTCGATAGGAAACGCGGTGCCCTTCTCCAGAAGGTGGATTGCGAATTTTGGGCAGGTCTTTGGGGCGTGTGGTCACGAGTCGCGAATCTCATCCTGAAAATCCAGGACGGACGCTAACGCAAGGGGTAAGCGCGGCGATGTAGGACGCGTCTTGAATTGGCTACTCCGTTTTCCTCAAACGCCAGAGGGCCGGGGTCGAAATAATTAGCGGAACCGCACAAAGCTGCTTATGAGTCTTTCCCAACAGTTTGCGAGTTCACTATCCTACGCATCCAACCCAAACGGACTTTGCCTAGATGCATCTGCGTTCAAGCTTGTTGTGCCTGTGCCTTTTCAGCAGCCTTGGCCAGGCCGCTGTCGACTGTTCTGCCCTGGCGGAAAAGCTCTCGGGAACGGTCCCTGAATTTCATCCGTCAGTGCAAGGCAAGGTCATTGGCACCGGGCGCCTGCATTTCCACGAAGCGCCGGATGGGGCTTGCGCCAACAAGAAGATTTTCGTGATACCCGGCGACTCCCTCACCGTTTACGCCAGTCTTGAAGACGAGTCCTGGCTGGAAGTGAATTACATCGCCAAGGATGGCGAGGACTACACCGGTTGGGTGAAGGCAGACCGGGTACAGATTGGCGAACCTTACGGAGCTCAACCGGACACCGATGACGCGCCAGAGGCTGATGCCCAATAATCGGTCAGGTTGCTGTCGACCAATCATTCAGCCGACTCGGCGGTTGTTCCACCTCGTTCAAATCCACCGCTGCTTTTGGGCTGGCGGCTTTCAGGAGATCTGCATTTGATTGGATATCGGTTCGAGCGCACCGCGCGGGGTGACTTGCACATCCACTCGCTCAACCGGGTGCAGAGCGTATTCGTGTTGTTTACCAGTGCGCTGGCCTTGATCTTTCCCGTGGGAGCCGTGCTGGCGATTGCCACTGCGGACTCGTCGCTGGTGGGCCTGGACCCACTGACCTTGCTTCTGATGATGCTCGGGCTGCTGTTGATTCCTGCCCTGGGCCTGGCGCTGCTGGTCTACACCGGCACCCGCGAGACCCTGCTGCTGTCGCGCGTTGACGGTGAAGGCAAGCGTCGCACCCGAAACTTTTTTGGACGCCGTGAGCGGGTGCGATCGGTGTTCAGCATCGACGCCGTCAAATACCTCGAACTTCGCCGCCACCCGGAGGCCGAGCCAGCCCGCACCCAGCTATGGCTGGTGCTGCGCGATGGTACCGAACACCGCCTGACGAGCGACAACGTTCCGGTAGTGCCGGGAAGCAAACGCACTGACCTTTGGCTGCGTGAGCTGGCCGACTACCTGCAAGTACCAGTGCCCAGCGAGGTCATGATCGGTTCGACGGCCGTTGCGAAGGCAGCCTACCGGCCTGCTCCAACCCCGGCGAAGATCGCCAGGCTGCGCAAAGCAAAGGCGCCGACGCCTTCGGCTGAGACGACTGAGCAACTGGGCACCCCCGTCCGCGCCCTGCTCGCCCTGTTTGGCGCCTTCCTGGCTGTGTATGAGCTGACCCGCATCATCACGTTGGTGCCTTCGCTGTTTACCGGACGGCTGCGCATTGGCATCAGTCGCCCGACGACCTTCTACTGGGCCGAGGAGCCGATGACCTTTTCCTTTCACATGCTTATCGGCGTCGCCGAGCTGCTGGTCATCGGGGTCATCGCCTGGGGTTGTTTGCGCGTGGCGATCGAGGGGCGGATGAAGTCCAATCCTTGAGGGCGGTTGCTCCCGCTCGGCTGCACAGTGGCCGCAAAAATCTTGGGACCGCTACGCGATCCAGCGGGAGCAAGCTCCCTCGCCACGGGGGGCTGGGTTGGATTGATTATTTCTGAGCGCCAGAAAAACCTGTGGGAGCGAGCCTGCTCGCGAAAGCGGTCCTACACTGCTGACCACCGCCATCGCGAGCAGGGCTAACGGTCCGCGCTATTCATCAACAAGCCGAAAACCGAATTCCCGCCGTAACACCGCCACGACCTGCTCAACAGATGGCCCCTGTATCGGCGGAGGATCAGGACGCTCGCAAAATTCCCGCCAGACAAAGAGCGTCAATTCCGCACCATCGGTCTGAGGCAAACTGCTGTCGATCGAGCCGAAAGTCTGCAGCAGCCGGTACCTGTCGTCGTCCCAGAACAGCGCTTCGACCCAGTGATAAACCGGAATGAAATGGAAGTGGATGGAGTAACCAGCGTCATGACCAAAACGGCCAATGTACAGTCGTCTTGGTTGCAGGCAGGTTTCGATGGCGTGCTGGATTCGCGCTTGCAATACACCCAACTCCACCAGCGCTTCAGCCGACAGCGATGCCAAGGCATTCGTCATCTGTTTTGCGCTGAGCATCAGGTAGCCGGGCAGTGCACTGTCCACGCGGTGATTGATGAGCCAATGCTCTGATTCATGAACGACAAAGCGAGGCGATATTTCCATCGGATGACCTTGATGAAGTTGGGGACGACGGATCAAGGCAACTTACAACCTGCCTCCACTGGACGCAGGCGCTCCCGCCAGGAAATCCGCTATCAACGATACGACCTCCTGTTGAATCACCCCACGATCACGCCCGTTTTCGCCGTCCCGGCAAATGATGCCATCGCCTGGCACTTCTTCTTCGAGCATTGCCTGCGCGCCAGGTTTGCAAATCGACATGAAACTGAAATGGCTGGCGTCGCTGATTTCCACATAACGGCTAGACACCGGCGGCAGGCGCCTGGCGAGGTCGGCGGACTCCAACTCGGCGGGAAGTTCGCGCGAGGGCACGCCGGCAGCAATCACCAGGGCGGGCACCGGCAGCGCGGAGAGGCTTTCATCGGTCAGGCCTCGCGACAGGCCCAGATCCAGAGTGATCACGGCCGTGACGCGTTTGTCGCGCCAGTCGGCGGCCAGCGCGGCTTTCGAGTCCGGACTACTCGCCGGATTCATCTGCCCGTAGACGGTGCAGCTGGCTAGCTGCGGATGGGTTTTGCAATCCTCGGCAAAACGGTCCGGATCAAAACGGGCGCCGGCCATTTCCAGGGCGGTCCAGCCACCGAGTGAATGGCCCACGACTGCGACGCGATGATTGGCAACCTGGCCGAATTTTTCCGGTTGGGTCGTGACCTCTTCGATGGTTCGGCGCAGATCAACGGACCGCTGCCATAACTGCGCCGCTGCTTGCGGACTGCGGTCATGGGTGGTGGTGCCAGGATGATTGACGGCCGCGACGATGTACCCCTTACGGGCCAAGGCACTGGCAAGCCAGACCTGATTGCTCCAGTTGCCCCTGTATCCATGAGAAAGCACCACCAGGGGATGATCACCGGCGGACGGCGGCGCGTCACGAACGGCAGATGCGCCGACAAATACCGCGTTATCGGCGATCAGTTGCGGGGTTGCGGCAGTCGCGCCGGGGTACCAGACGACCATTTCCAACAGCCGGTCATCCTGCGGATTCGACACTGTCGAAGAGCGAAAGCCGACAGGGTTTTCGTCAGCGAATACGGAGGTGGCCAGGCAAGCCAGAAACAGAGCCGCAAAAGCATTGTTCAATGTCGTCTTCCTTGATCGGACAAACAGTTGAGTTGCGCGGGGCATTAAAGCCTAATTCCGTACCGCCGTGCCTGACTTTCACTTTCAAACAAACTCAGCCCACCACTCAGCCTCTCCACGGCGCAATAACACCCTCGACCAAGGCAAAAGCCCGGCTCACGAAACCATTGAAGCGCGCCGCATCACGTCGTATTCCGGCCTGCTGCCCGCCAATCAGGCACAAATGGGCCATCTGCCCGATGACCTCCGCCTGACCGGGCGCCGGGGCCAAGCGGCGGCACGCCTGTATCGCAAAGGCCAATCGTCTTGCGTCGACACGCTGCTGGAATTCGGCAACCAACGGATCATGCAGCGACCAGGCGCGGATGGACACTTCCCGCCCAGGTTGTTTCTGCGCGGCGATTTCCAGGTAGCGCTGCAACGTCTCTCGCGCGCTCCGACCCTGGCCCGCATAAGCAAGCATGCGCCCCGTGTAGTCCTCTTCCCAGGCAGCCAGCAAAGCGCGGACAAAGTCTTCGCGATTGCGAAAATGGTGATAGAACGAGCCACGGGTCACATTCAATCGACGCGCCAGGCTTTCGGCCGAGACGCCTGCGTGGCCTGCCTGGTCGAGGGCCTCGAAGCCTGCCGCGATCCAACGGTGACGAGTCAGTCTTTCCATGGTTACTTCGCTCCCTCTCAATGCACCGTACAGACTGTGTAGGGTGCCAAACCGATTGATACGTTGCGAACACCTGCATAGAAGGCCGTTGCGTTTTGCACGCCAGCATTTTCATGGAGTTCGCCTTGAAGCAAATCGCCCTGATCGCTTTCGACCAGTTCACCGACATCGACCTGTTCCTGATGTGGGACATCTTAGGCCGCAATACGCAAGACTGGCACGTACGAATTCTGGCCTCCAGCCCTGTCGTGACATCGGCGCACGGCTTGGCGGTTTCGGTGCACGGCCCGCTGTGCGAGGCCAATGGCGCGGACGCGGTATTGTTCGTCAGTGGCAAACAAGGCATACCTGCCGCGCTTGCAGCTGCGGACTTCCTACCGTCGTTTGAACTCGATGCCCGACGCCAGCGAATCGGCTCGATCTGCGCCGGGGTGTTTATTCTCCAGCGGCTTGGGCTGCTGCCCGACAGCCGGGCAACCACCCACCCGGAGGCTCGCTCAGGCCTGCTGGCCCTGGGAATCGAGCCCGTGGATCAGCCGCTGGTCTGCCACGGGAATGTCGCCACGGCAGGCGGATGTCTTGCCGCGCTTTACCTGGTGGGATGGCTGGTTGAATCCTGGTTCGATGTCGAGAAGCGCCGCGCAACCCTGCTCCCCGTCCTGCCGGCCGGGCAGCAAGCGCTCTACGATATCCTGATCGGGCTCAGCATCCGACAAGGTCAGATCCAGAGAATTGGGTCCAGGCCAGGCGCTTAAATAGCAATCTCAACCGGCTTTGTTCCACTCACCCACCATCGCCTCATAAACCTCCTGGCAAGCGAACTCCGCAGAAACCTGCGCGTCGGCAAACACCTGTTCGCCAGTCGTGGTCAGACAGGCGTAACCCACGCGCGCATCTCGCGGATCGCTTTGTCGGGAAACCAAGCCTATTTTTTCAAGCGACAGCAGGGACTTGGTCACCGCCGACGCAGTCAGGCCCATGCAATCGGCCAGGTCAGCGCGTCGAAGCCGGGAGTTGTGGGCATGCTTGAGGTGGTAAAGAATCATGAAGTCGCTGAAGCTCAGGCCATGCACGGCGGAAAGCTTGGCATCGACCCGCCGCGCGGCTGAGGTGTAGGCGCGTGACAAGCGGATACAGCGATCAAGCATCGATCCGTTCGCGGTCGGCTCAGTAGGTGAATTTACAGACATTGCAAAATGCTCCAGCGCTAAGGGGAAAGACATCGGATCGACCCGGCTTTCAGTTACGGGTGAACGTTGATTTGCCTGCACCCAGAGGGCCGAACGGCAACCCGTACCAATTCAGGGCAGCCCTACCTTCCAGATACTTGACCGCTACAGCATCTGGAAACCAGATCCAAGCGTCAAGCGTCTTTTTCCGCACGCTCCCGACATGCCTCCCCGAACGCCCGAAAAATCGTCCGATAATCCGCGTTATCCATAACCTCCCACTCCGGATGCCATTGCACCCCCAACGCAAACGCCCGGCTGCCCTCCACCGAAAGGCCCTCCACCAACCCATCCTCGGCCACGGCCTCGACGCGTAAGCCCTGCCCCACCCGCGCGATGCCCTGGCCGTGGACTGAGTTGACCTCGATCACGTCCTTGAGGCCCAGCCGCGCCAACACGCCACCGGGCCGCACCGTCAAGGCGTGGTTGCGGGCGTACTGTTCCTGGACCGGTTCATTGCTCGGCGGTTCATGCTCGGCGCCTGGGCCATTGAGTTGTTGATGGAGCGAGCCGCCAAAGGCGACGTTCATTTCCTGGAAACCGCGGCAGATGCCGAGCACCGGGAGGCCGGCTTCGACGGCCGCGCGCCAGAGCGGCAGCGCCAGGTTGTCGCGGGCCGGGTCGTGCTCGGTGCCCGGCGGGCTCGGCGGGCCGTCGTAGTGGTGGGGTTCGATATTGGACGGCGATCCGGTGAAGAGCAGGCCGTCCAGGCCGGCGATGATGCGGGCCGGATCGAGCAGCGCCGGAAACACCGGCAGGATGACCGGCAACGCGTCGGCGGCGGTGGCCACGGCCTGGGCATATTTGTCGTTGCTGAGCTGGACGGTGTGTGGGCCGATTTTGCCTGAGCAGGCGATGATTCCGATCATGGGTGGACGAGACATGGGATCCCTCTTTTTTCGAGTCTCAGACGTTTAAGAATCCGATTGCCGCGCGGGTCCGGTTGTTCCATTTCGATGACCACCGCCACGGATCGAACCCCAGGGCTGAACGAAGCTCGCGACACAACGGTCGGAACAGCAATCCCCGACCAAGAAAACTCACCCCATGCCCATACGATCCGCCGCCCTCGTAACGCTGTTCGCCCTGTCTGCCAGCACCCTTGCAGTGGCGCAGGAACCGCTACGCCTGGAAGGCCTGAAACGCTGCGGCGACTTGCTGGAAAACCAGCGCCAGGAATGGTGCCTGACCGCGCGGGGGCTGGGTGACGCAACACCGCAACTGAAACTGGGCGAGAAACTGATTCCGGCCGGCAGCGTTCAGCGTGACGGGAACAACCTCCGCCTGCGCCTGGACCGCGCCGACTACCAGAGCGGCCCGCTCTGGCTGGAGGACGGCCCGCGGGCCAGCAACGCCGCCTGGCTGACGTTACGCACCAGCCACGTGGTGGCCGCCGGGCCGAACGAAGTGGCGAAGAACATGGACGGCCTGACCACGTATGTGGACCTGGTGAGCGTGCTCATCGAGGAAAGTCACGACGGTCGCCAGGAGGCCGAACGTCTCGCCGCCAAATACGGCGCGAAGGTGGTCGGCAGCATCGCCCCGCTGAACGTTTATCAGCTGCGCCTGCCGGCCAAGGACCTGGTCGAGCGCGATGCGCTAGTGCTGCGTCTGGGCGGCGAGACCAGTGTCGATGCGGTGGTGATAGAGGAGTCCGCCGCCGAAGAGACCGAGCAAGCGCCCGCCCAGCCAGAAGAGCCGAAGAAGCCGGCCAAGGACTCCGATGAATGGGCGGCGAATCGCTTCCTGGATGCGGTGCACTATTACCAGCGGCGCATCCCCGGGCAGCAGGCGCCGATCCGACCGCAGCCGGTGCGCATCGGCCTGATCGAGCGCGACGTGGATTTCGACACGGCGGATTTCGCCGATTACCTCGGCCCCTGCTCAATGCCGCGGACCTGCGTCTATGCCCGCGATGCGGACAAGCCGGACAACCACGGCACGACGGTCGCCGGCATCCTCGCCGCGCGCTGGAACGATGGCGGCAACAGCGGGTTCCTACGGGGCCTGGACAAGGCCAGCGGCGGCTTCGAGGTGATTGTCGAGCGCAATTCCGACGCCGGGATCACCGCCAACATCGCCGCCTCGGTGAACCTCGTCGAGGACGGCGTGCGGGTGCTCAACTGGAGCTGGGGCATTCATCGCGTTGGCGCGAAAAACGTCAAGGGTGACGAGGTCGATTCGTTGCTGCGCTCGGGCATCGCCATGAGCGGCTACGAGGAGTTGCTGGAGGAGTTTTTCCTGTGGCTGCGCAAGGAACATCCCGACGTGGTGGTGGTGAATTCCGCCGGCAACGGCTCGTCATACTCGGGCACCGATGAATACCGCCTGCCCTCCTCGTTCATCACCGAACAATTACTGGTGGTCGGCGGGCATCAGCGCAGCGAACGCGCCGGGGTTGCGGTCGATGATCCGGCCTACGCAGTCAAGCGCGACTCCTCGAACGTCGACATGCGCGTCGACATCACCGCCGCCGCGTGCACCCACGCCTCGACGGTCAATGCCGGCGAGGACGGCGCGGTGCATTGCGGCACGTCCTACGCCACGCCAATGGTTACCGGCCTGCTGGCGGCGATGCTGTCGATCAATCCGCAGCTTCATCCCGAGCAACTGCGCATGCTTCTGCGCCGCAGCGCCATGACCATCGGCGATAATCACGACTTCGAACAAATGGATGGCGAAGACCTCACCGCGCCTATCCTGCCATCGGAGCGCAACTACCAGCTCAACGACAAGGACGTCGGTCGCTCGGCGCGGCTGGACATGCAAAAGGCCCTGGATCTGTCGGTACAAAGTCGCGATCGGGTGCGTTGATTGGAAAGGTCACAGACCCCAAGGCGGCGCCGGGCTGAACCTCGCCTCGATCCATTGCTTGAAAGCGACCACCACGGCACTGGGGAACTTGGCCGATGGCCTGACCAGATAAACCCCGCCAGCGGCGTCCAAGTGCCAATCGGGGAGCACATGCAAGAGCTTGCCAGCGGCGATCTCACGGCTCATCAACCAGTCTCCAGCGCCGAGTATCCCGGCGTCGGCGCAGGCCGCCGCCAGCAGTGATTCACTGTCGTTGGCGGTGAGGTTGCCTTTCGGCGTGACTGTCTGCATTTCGTTGCCACGATGGAGCCGCCATTGAGGAAAAGACGCCAGGCCGCTGAAGCGCAGGCAGTTATGGCTGGCCAGGTCCTGCGGCGTCCGGGGCATGCCATGTTTTTCCAGATAGGCCGGTGAGGCGCAGAGGATGCGCCGGTGATCGCTCAGTTTCTTGGCGATCAATCGGTTGTCATCCAGTTCGCCAATCCGGATCGCCGCGTCAAAACCTTCATCGATGATGTCGACCAGGCGTTCGCTGTAGTCCGCGATGATCGAAACGTGCGGATATGCCTCAAGAAACCCCGGCAATATCGGGCCGAGCCAACGCCTGCCCATGGCCGCGGGCAATGCCAGTCGCAACGTGCCGCGAACCTCGCTGGCGCCCTCGGCCGCTTGCGCCTGAGCTTCATTCATCAACTCGATGGCCGAGCGCAGGCGCTGCTCCAGCTTGGCTCCGACTTCGGTAATCCGTAGCTGCCGGGTGGAACGCTCCACCAGCCTCACACCCAGGCGCTTTTCCATCGCCGCGAGCCGTTTCGAGATGATGGTCGGGTGCCGTTGCAAAAGCCGGCCGGCCGCCACGAATGAGCCCTGCGCGGCCACGGCCAGGAACGCGGCGATTTCGTCGCTGTGCTGGTTATTCAAGACATCAAGATTCATGGTTTCAGGATGATCGCCCCCGATGAAAGCCCCGACTCCAGATCGGCATGGGCCGATGCTGCGTCAGCCAGCGCATAGCTTGCCCAGATTCGCGGCTGGATGACAGCCGAATCGATCGCGGCCAGGACATCCTGAGCCCGCGCCTGGTATTCATCGACAGTCGCGGTATGCGCGGCCAGCGAGGGACGGGTCAGGAACAGCGAACCCTTGGCATTGAGTGTCGCCAGCTCGACGGCCGCCGGCGCCCCCGATGAAGCGCCGAACGACACCAGCAGGCCTCGGGGTCGCAGGCTGTCCAGGGAGGCCTGGAAAGAGACCCGCCCGATCGGGTCGTAGACGACGTCGACTTTCTGCCCACCGGTAATACGCGCGACATCCGAAGCCAGGCTGTCGGCGTCGAACACCAGGACCTCATCGCAGCCCAATGCCTTGGCTTTTTCAACGCTGGCTTGCCTGGAGACCACGCCGATCACAAACGCGCCCAAGTGCTTCGCCCACGGCACCATGATCGCCCCCAGCCCGCCTGCCACTCCGTAAAGCAGAAGGGTGCTGCCAGGCCCGACGGGATAGGTGCTTTTCAGCAGGTACTGCGCCGTGATGCCCTTGAACATCAGCGCCGCCGCATCATCGAACGACAGCGCATCGGGAATCCTGACCAGCCGCTGCGCCGGATAAAGCCGGGCCGACGCATACGCGCCTATCGGGCCCGTGGCGTAGGCGACGCGATCGCCCACTTTTACCTGACTGACATCGGCACCCACGGCCGCCACACGTCCTGCTCCTTCAAGCCCGAGGCCGGAAGGCAAGGGAATCGGCACGGCGCCCTTGCGCTGGGTAACGTCGAGAAAATTCACCCCGATCGCTTCCTGCTCGAGCCAGACCTCGCCCGGCCCTGGCGACTGTTCGGGCACTGCTTGCAGCGTCAATACATCGGGGCTGCCGAATTGGTTGAACCGGATCGCAGTTGCCATGTTCATTTCTCCCTCGGTTGGAAATCGGCTTCACCAGACGGAGCCAGTGTGAGAAGCGATCCCGAAATGAACAAGACAGGCGGGTTGCAGATCATTGCTGCATCGCATGCAGCAATGATCCTTTGCCCCGGCTACTTACGCCTCGGCAACCGCCTCGCGAACAAATGCCTCATAGCTGCGCAGCGGACGGCCGAGGATGGCCTGCAACCGGTCGACGGCGCCTTCGCTGGTCATGCCGAACTGCTGGATGCCGGCCATCATCAGGCGCATGTCATAAGCCAACCAGGCGGGACCGAACGAAGCCATCTGTGCTTCGAAGGCCGCCACATCGTCACCGCCGTAGGCAATCTCGCGCCCCAGCGCGGCGCTCCAGATCTTCGCCACCGACGCCCCGGTCAGCGCTTGCGGGCCGACCAGGTCCAGGGTGATCCGCTCCAGCGGTGCAGAAGCCCTGTCACGGCGCAGCAACTCGGCCACGGCGACATCGGCGATATCGCGCGCATCGACCATCGAGACGCCCGCCGAGCCGATCGGCATCGGGTACACCGAGTAGTCCTGGATCGTTTGCTGGACCATGCGTTCGTTTTGCATGAAGTAGGCCGGGCGCAGGGTCGTCGCGGCGATGCCGTGGCTTTCGATCATGCGTTCAACCGTGTGCTTGCCGGTGAAATGCGGGACGTTGGTGAACCGATCGGCGTGGATCACCGAGAGGTAGACGACGCGCTCGATGCCTGCCTCTTGGGCGAGGTTCAGGGTGATCAGGGCTTGGGTGACCTCATCGGGCGTCACGGCGTTGAGCAGGAACAGCGTACGTACCGACGACAGCGCAGCGCGCAGCGACGGGACATCGGTGAGGTCCGCGACAACTTCCGTGACACCGGTCGGAAAGGTGCGTTTACCCGTTTGGCGCACCAGGGCTTTTACCTCGGCGCCCGCGTCGGCGAGGCCTTGCGTGACGAGTGAACCGATGGTGCCAGTGGCGCCGATGACGAGAATGCTCATGTGAATCTCCAGAAGTGGATGCAAGTGGATGAATCGAACCGCGTTGGAAAAAAGATAAACCGTTGCATCCGCAAAACGAAGACCACAATATGTAGACGCCATGTCTCAAATCTGGAACAGCGATGAACCTCAATGCACTGATCGATTTCACACTCGTCGCCAGCAGCGAGGGATTGGGAAAGGCAAGCAGAGCAAGCGGCCGATCCAAGGCGACCTTGTCGCGGCGCATCTCCGAGCTCGAAGAGCAATTGGGTGTGAGGCTGATCGAGCGCAGCGCGCGAGGCCTGAAGCTGACTGAAGCCGGCGAAACACTGCTGGCCCGGGCCGAGGGGCCGCTGGCCGAGGTGGCGGAGGCGTTGACGGCCGCGCGTGACGGAGGGTCGACGCCACGAGGACGCCTGCGTGTCGCCTCCCCGGTGCTGTTCTCGCAGTTAGCGATGGGTCGGATCGGTGCCGAGTTTTGTGCGGCCTACCCGCAAGTCACCCTCGAAGTGGTGGCGGAAGATCGGCTGGTGGACCTCGTCGAGGATCAATTCGACGTCGCCATCCGGATCAATCCGAGCCCGGACAGCAGCCTGGTCGGGCGCTGCTTCGCCAAGGACCGGCTGGTGGTCGTAGCCGCCCCAGGCATACCCAGGCCAGAACCCGGCGCGATCCGCCCGGTTCCCGCCATCGTGATGCCGAGCTTCCAGCCCACCCACTGGACGCTCGATGGAGGGGAACTGTTGCTGGAGCCCATCCCCAACCTGCAGTTTTCCTCATTCCTGATGATCCGCGACGCCGCCATCGCCGGCGGTGGTGCTGCGCTCATTCCCCAATCGATCGCGTGGGACCAACTGGCCCGCGGTGAGTTGGTCCAGTGGGGCACTGTCACCGGCGTCGAACCGCAACTCTGGGTCTTGCACACATCCAGGCGCCTGGCGGCGCCGAAGGTCCGCGCCTTCGTCGATTTCCTGTGCGCCAGGTACCCGGACATGTCGTTGGTGCTCAAGGGATAGGCGCAGCCGTTCACAAAAGACGACGCGGGAACCCGAACCCTAGCCACCGCCCCCTTTCGCACTTACGATACGTCACCGCAGCCGCTTCCCAATCGGACAAGCCGAGTAGAAAACATGAATCGCCGTAAAAAGATCAACCAGCTACTCAAGGCCAACGCGAAGAAGGCCAGCGCCAAGCTGGCGCCGAAGAGCAAGGACCGATACATCAGCAAAGCCGACCGACTGAAGCTGGCGGCTGAAGCCGATCCAGAGACGACCGTTTCCGCGCAAAGCTGATGATGACCAAGAACCCCATCGATCCACTGGCGCTTCAGCGCATCACCGCCGCCCACGGCACCCTTGAGGGTGCGTCGTACTTCGACGCGGAAGAAAGCCTGGTCCATGACCTGTTTCCTGATCGCATCGTTATCCAGACCAACTACCTGGACCACAGCAGTTATGCAGTGGACATCGCCGAAGGCGCGGTCCGGGTGCGCAAGACGCGGCTGGACAATTACCACCGGGGCCACAAGGCCCAAGTGATCGATGACGACATGGACGATGACGACTGGGCCGAACTTGGCAGTCTCTGGCAGCGTTTGAGCCTCGACCTCGACACCCAAGGCAACGGGCCGCCCGTGGATCTGGCCGATACGCTGGCCGACCTGTTCGATGGACTTTTCGAAGAGGCGCAGGCGCAAGCGCTGATCGACAACATGCCGGCCCCTACCGGCAAGTGGGATTGGGCCTGGACGCAAGTGCAATCGGCGCTTTCCGAGGCCGGGCAGCTGGCTGAATTCGAATGGAAGGAATGGTCGTCCTCAGGCGTCTACGCCATCAATGCCCTCGCCCCGTTAAAACAACTGAGCATCGAAATCCGAGCCCCGGACAGCAAGACCGTTGACGCCGTCAACCGCGCCGACGAATGGGAGCGCGCACTGCTGCAGTACTTCAACGCGCAGCTGGAAACCCACGATTTGAAACTGCTGGCCATCGGCACGCATTTCGATGAATACCAGGCATTTGCCTGCCTGCCCATGAACGGCCTGGGCCTGGTCAATGCGTTGGAAATCCTTGGCAGGCTGGGCATCGTCTATAAATACTAAGCCTCTGGTGCGGCGATATTTCGTCGTCGTACAAACGTCCTCGAGCCTCGGATATACCATGAAAAATTGTGTTTACTGCGGAGCCCTTATTCTCGCTGATAACGGTGAGTGCAAACGCTGCTCCGAGGCGATGAGGCAGACAGCCGCCGAAATGCTCCCGCCGAGTTCCGGGACGCCGAGGTGGGTGAAAGTCGTCAAGTGGCTGTTTATCGGGTTGCTGGCAGCGGTGCTGATTGCCGCAGCGGTGATCGCCTGGGTGATCAAATCGTTGGGGCCGATGCCTTCGTTTGGGTGATCCCACCTGCAATTTTTACTGCTTCTGTGGCGAGGGAGCTTGCTCCCGCTCAACGGCGCAGCCGTCGTAATACCAAACACGCGGTATACCTGCAAAACCGCATCCAGCCCATTGGGACTGCTACGCAGTCCAGCGGGAGCAAGCTCCCTCGCCACGGTGATATCCAGGTATCTGAAATCCCCATAGTTGTTATCAACGCCAGCGCCGTTCTCGTTGCGCTGCGCTCTCTCTAATCTGCCACCAACGCGATCGATGACGATCCCGGCAGATCAAACACCCCTTATGGAGAGAGAAACGATGAACACCTTCAACCGCACCCTGGCTGTCGCAACCCTGGCCCTGGCCACCCTCGGCGCCGAGGCGGCGACGCCTGTGCAGGCCGGTGCCAGTGCTTCGGCAATCGGCAGCGTGGTGCAGTCCGCCAGCTACATCACCACCAAGGATGGCGTCCAGCTCTATTACAAGGATTGGGGCCCGCGCAATGGCCAGGTCGTCACCTTCAGCCACGGCTGGCCGCTGGACTCCGACAGCTGGGAAGGCCAGATGATGTTCCTCGCCTCCAAGGGCTACCGCGTGATTGCCCACGACCGTCGCGGTCACGGTCGCTCCAGCCAGCCGTGGGAAGGCAACGACATGGACCACTACGCCGACGACCTGGCGGCGGTCATCGAAGCGCTGGACCTGAAGGACGTGACCTTGGTCGGCTTCTCGACGGGGGGCGGCGAAGTGGCGCGTTACATCGGTCGCCACGGCACCGGTCGAGTCAAGAAAGCCGTACTGGTGTCCTCGGTGCCGCCGCTGATGCTCAAGACCGACACCAACCCCGGCGGCTTGCCACTCGAAGTCTTCGACGGCCTGCGCAAAGCGTCCCTGGAGAACCGTTCGCAGCTGTACCTGGACATCGCTTCCGGCCCGTTCTATGGCTACAACCGCAAGGGTGCCAAGCCATCCCAAGGGCTGATCCAGTCGTTCTGGGCGCAGGGCATGCAAGGCGGGAGCAAGAACACCTATGACTCGATCGCGGCGTTCTCGGCGACCGACTTTCGCGGCGACTTGAAAAAATTCGACGTGCCGACGCTGGTGATCCACGGTGACGACGACCAGATCGTGCCCATCGATGCCTCAGGCCGGGCTTCGGCGGCGCTGATCAAGGGCGCTCGGCTGATCGTCTACCCAGGCGCGCCGCACGGCTTGACCGAGACGCACAAGGATCGCCTGAACCAGGACCTGCTGACTTTCCTCAAGGAATAACCCCCCGGATAGTTGTGTGAAATACCCTGTGGGAGCGAGCCTGCTCGCGAAGGCAGCAGCAGACTCAACACCTCTGCAAGCTGTGCCACCGCTTTCGCGAGCAGGCTCGCTCCCACATTCATCCACTCAATCATTCATTTGTGCTCAAAGCCCTTCTCCGGAAGGGCTTTCGCGTTGGAGCGCCGCTTCCACCGCCGCCTTGTCGATGACCGACCACACGCGAACGATTTTTCCGCCATCGAAGGCGTAGAACACATTCTCGGAAAAGCGAATCCGCCGGCCATCGGTCTCAAGCCCGAGAAACCGGCCGCGCGGCGAGCAATCGAACAGCAGCCGGGCCGCGACATTCGGCGGTTCGACCACCAGCACGTCGATAATAAAACGCAAGTCCGCAATGGTCCTCACGTCGTTTTCCAGCATCGCCCGATAGCCCGCCAAACCCACCGGTTCGCCGTTGTATTGCACGCTATCGTCGACAAAATCGCCCAGTTCCTGCCAGCGACGGGCATTCAGGCAGTCGATGTAATTGCGGTATTGCTCGGCCAGGTCCATGTCCATGTCCTCGATTCCCAGAGCGTATCTGGAGGACCGCATCGGGAGACCAAGGTTCTGGTTCACACGCTATCCCTCGAACCGCCCCGTGCCCTCGCGATCATGTTCATAGCGCCGTGAGAGTGGAAACGCCGGCAACCAGGATTCGCGGCGCACGGTCCAGCTTTCGTAGGTGGGCATCAGTTGGTCGGGCGCATCCAGTGTGCCCAGGTTGACTTCGACCTCGTCGCCGCTGCGGGCGAAGACGGACGAGCCACAGTGTGGGCAGAAAAAACGTCCGGCGTAATCCCGGGTTTCACCGCTGACGGTCACCGCGTCCCGGGGGAACACGGCGGCGGCGAAAAACAGCGCGCCATGGTGCTTGCGGCAATCCAGGCAGTGGCACAGGCCAACCCGGTATGGGCGCCCTGAAGCTTCAATGCGCACGTTGCCGCACAGGCAACCGCCAGTGAATCGGTCCATCGTCGATCTCCTCTGCATTCGAGAAAATTTTCATGACACAGGCCGATCAATAATAGGCGCATGTTGCGCCATCAGCTCCACCACCCAGTCGATGAATACCCGCAGCTTGGCGCTGATGTGCCGGTTCGGCGGGTAAGCCACGTAAAGCGGCATCGACTCCAGGCGCCAGCCTTCGAACAGCGGCACCAGCGCGCCTTGCGCTTCGTGTGGGCGGGACATGTACTGGGGCAGCCATAACACGCCCAGCCCCGCCAGGCCGGCTGCGAGATAAGCGTTGCCATCGTCGACGGCGAGCGCATGGCGGCCCTTGATATGAAGGTGTTCGTCATCCTTGTGCATGGCATAAGGCAGCGCCTTGCCGGTGCGCGCCCAGAGGAAACCGACGATGCGGTGCGCGGAATCTTCCAGCTCCCGGGGATGCAGGGGGATGCCCTCGCGCGCCAGGTAACTCGGCGCCGCAAAGACGCCCAAGGCCAGGTCGCCGACGCGCCGGGCGATCAGCGACTGGTCTTTCAGTTCACCGCCGCGCACCACGCAATCGACATTTTCGTCGAGCATGTCGACGATGCGATCGCTGACGCCCAAGTCGATCTGGATGTCCGGATAGCGCTGATAGAAACCCGGCAATGCCGGCACCAGGATCATCGCGGCCAGCGGACTCGGCACGTCCACCCGCAGCCGTCCACGGGGCAGCGACTGGGCAGTGGACAAGCTGGTTTCGGCGTCGTCCAGGTCGGCCAGCAGGCGAATCGCCCGCTCGTAGAAAACCGCGCCGTCCGCGGTGACATTGACCTTGCGGGTGGTGCGGTTGAGCAGCCTGACGCGCAGCCGCGCCTCCAGCTGCTGCACCAGTTGGGTCACGGTGGTCTTGCTCATGTGCAGGGTCTCGGCGGCCTTGGTGAAACTGCCCGCCTCCACGACACGTACGAACGCCTGCATCGCATCGAAACGATCCATGGGTGCCTCGGATTGTTTGGGTTCTACAAACAGTGATCGCCAAGGTTGCTCGTTTATCGCCCGGACACAAGCCCCTAGAGTGACTTCATCGTTGATTTCCCGCCGCTTGCGGCTCATTTGATGGAGACACCCATGACACAGCGCGACGTTGTTCTCCCACCCGGCCGCCAGGCGCTCTACGAGCGCAACCGTTACTCGCCGGCGATTCGTTCCAATGGTTTCCTGTTCGTCTCCGGGCAGGTCGGCAGTACCGAGGACGGTTCACCGGAGCCGCACCTGGAGGATCAGGTCCGGCGTGCGTTCAACAATCTGAAGGCGATCCTGGCGGCTGCCGATTGCAGCTTTGACGATGTGGTTGACGTGACGGTCTTCATGGTCGATCCGCAGTCGATATTCGAGCGAGTCTGGAGCGTCGTGCCGGAATTCTGGGGCAACGCGCCGCACCCGACGCTGACGGCGGTGGGCGTGACGTGGTTGTATGGTTTCCAGTTCGAAATCAAGGTGATTGCCCGGTTGCCGGAAACCACCGGGAGCTGATAGCTGTATCGACAGTACCGGCGCCATCGCGAGCAAGCTCGCTCCCACAAGGAATGGGGCTGTCGGAAAATCGAAGTCACACCCAAACCCAATGTGGGAGCGAGCCTGCTCGCGAAGGCGGCGACACATTCAACACCTCTGCAAGCCGTGCCGCCGATCAGCCCCTCACCGCCGCCTCAATCGCTGCAATATCGATCCTGGTCATGCTCATCATGGCTTCGAAGGCGCGCCTGGCGGCGGCTTTGTCGGAACTGGTGACTGCTTCGATCAGCACCCGCGGGCTGATCTGCCACGACACGCCCCACTTGTCCTTGCACCATCCACAGGCGCTCGCCTGGCCGCCGTTGTCGATGATTGCGTTCCACAAGCGGTCGGTTTCGGCCTGGTCATCGGTGGCCACCTGGAAAGAAAACGCTTCGTTGTGCTTGAACATCGCCCCGCCATTCAGGCCGATACAGGGGATGCCGATCACGGTGAAATCCACGGTGAGCACGTCACCTTGCTGGCCCGCCGGGTAGTCGCCGGGCGCGTGGTGGATGGCGTTCACCGCACTGTCGGGAAAGGTAGCCGCATAGAACTGCGCAGCTTCCTGAGCGGTGCCGTCATACCAGAGACAGATCCTGTTCTTGTTGTTCATCCGGATTCTCCGCAAGGGGCTGGACCGTGAAGTCTAGCAGCCCCTCCAGAGATGAATGAGCAGACCTCAGGTAAACAGATCGACGCCCAGCTGGAACGCGACCCACAACGCCAGGCCAGTGGCGAATACCAGCGCGATATTCTCGAACAGGTTGTTGCGGTATTCCTTGCTCAGCAGCGACTTCTGGTTGGACATGATCAACAGGCCCAGGGAGATCACCGGCAGGCCGATGATGTTCAGGGCGTTGACACCAATGGTCAGGGTCACGAAGTCCGGCATGCCGGGCAAGGACCAGATCAGCGGCGTCACCAGGATGAACAGCATGAACCACTTGTGCATCGGGTCACGGTGGAACTCTTTGCCGTAGCGCTCGCGACGCTCGGGCCGCACGTGCTGGAAGGCGTCGGTGATGAGCATCGGGAACGCCGTGGTCTTGCCGGAAATACTGGCGAACAGCGTGGCAAAGACACCGATGAAGAACACATACCAGCCAATCGGGCCGAAGAAGATTTCCAGGGCCTTGCCCAGGTCGCCCAGGGTTTTGACTTCGATGCCGTTGGGCCGCAGGATTTCCGCGCCGACGATCCAGATCGCCAGGTTGATGATGATCCCGACGAACACCGCGAACAGCAGGTCGTTGCGCTGGATGCGCTTGTGCTCAGGACCCACCCAGCCTTTCTGGCGCATGACGTAGGGGTGAACGAAGTTAGCGATGGAACCGGCCACCGCGCCGATCACCGAGACCGCCACCAGCAGCGCACCGTGCACACCTTCATCCGGCGGAATGCTGAAGCCAATGGTGCCTTTGACGATACCGGCGACATCCGGGCCGGACATCACCGCCAGGGCCAGGAATGCCAGCGTCATGATCGCCAGCAGCGCCTTCATCACGCCTTCGATCATCGAATAGATATTGCGCCCGACGAGCATCCACACCGCCAGCACCACCGCCACCGAACAGAGCAGCGGATAATCGGTCTTGAGCAGCATCGCCAAGGCCTCACCGGCACCCTTGATCATGTAGGCATTCATCAGGTGCCCCATGAGCAGCGCATACACCAGCATGAACCAGGCAAAAAACGGATTGAGTTGCGCGTAGCCCTGCAGGATGGTCATGCCCTGGTTATTGCAAAGCTGGAAGCGCGCGATGATGTTGACGATCAGGTAGCGCAGCAGCAGAGACACCGCCAGCACCCACATCATGGCGTAGCCGTAGTTGGCGCCGGCCACGGAAGAAGTGATGAGGTCGCCTGCGCCCAGCCAGGAAAGTACTGCGATGATGCCCGGGCCTAGAAGCTTCAACAGGCGTACGAAGCGGCTTTGCGCGGGGGCTGCAGCCTGCCCTTCGACGGAAGGTATGCTCGACATGGATGGAGTCTCCGTTGTTTTTTTTGTGAGAAACGGACACAGTCGACCATATTTCGTACGACATCGTACAACTCTAATTTATCGAGAGTATGTAAAAATGTTTCATCACTGCTCGGGCGGCAAACAGCCATTATTCAACCCGCTGTCAGTGGCCCTCCCCTCGTTCGCCGTTATTGATCATCCACCGAATCATGCTCGCCAGCGGCACGCGATAGTGCTGGGTGGCGCACAAGCCGGCTTGCTCGGGGTCGTACCATTCGACGTAGCGGCTGAGCAGCACATGCCGGCCATCCTCGGCGAGCCGCAACTCGACTTCGCGGCAATGCAACGCACCCTGGTCGAGTGTCTTCACTCGACGATGCAGGACCAGCGCCTGGCTATTCATCCCCGGCACCCTGTTCCTGGCATTGCGGGTTGTCCTGGACGGCTCCCAGTTTCCCGTCGGCGACAAAATCGGCGCGCCGCTGGGCGACCGCGTCTCGCAGCGCCACGTAGTAATCGGCCTGGGTCTGCAATTTGTCGGTGAGCGGCAGCGCCTCGGCGCGGCCATCGACGACACCGCCCACGGTCTTGATCGTGCCCAGGGTCTCGACGGTATCGCTGTTGCTGCCGAACGGGTCCACCGCGAAGCTCACCACCTTGCCGGTCGCGTCCCTCAGGTTGCCAGTGCCGAACAGTGGCAGCTCGACGATCGGCCCCGGAGCGATATTCCAGACGCCGAAGGTCTGGCCGAAATCGGATTCGTGACGGGCGATGCCCATCTTGCCCGACACGTCGATCAGCCCGACGATGCCCACCGTGGTGTTGATGACGAAACGGCCCAGGGTGGTGACCGAACGCTCGCCGTTGCCTTGCAGCAAATCGTTGATGAAGACCTTGGGCTCGCCGAAGTTGGCGACGAAGTTGTGCACGCCGCTCTGGAACATCTCTGGCAGTTTGCGATAACCACGGGCGATGGGGGCCAGGGCATAGTCGTCCACGGTACGGTTGAAGGCGAAGATGCCGCGGTTCACCGGTTCCGCCGGATCATGCACGGCATAGGGCATATTCTCGCAGCTGCCCGGTGTCGCGGGCGGCGTGCTGCTGCAACCGCTGGCAAACGCCGCCAGCGCAACGACGACGGTGGATCGAACAAGCAGCGCGGGTCTGGCGATCGGCATACAGAATTATCTCGGCGAGGAATAAGGGCTGCCTGCCAGTTGAAAGCCGAACACCCAACCCGTGGCGAGGGAGCTTGCTCCCGCTGGGTCGCGAAGCGGCCCTAAAAATCCATGAGCGCTTCGCACTCAAGCGGGAGCAAGCTCCCTCGCCACAGGGTTCAGTGCACAGCTTCACTGGCTGACATCGAGGCAATCCTGCCGCGGTTTTCTTGCCCGAAGATTTCCGCAATGTTGCGCGCCGGTCGCTTTGTTTCCGGATTGAAATATATGACGCAAGCGGCGGATTGACCCTAGTATCGCCTCCTGTATCCATTGCCCGACGTGACCCCTGTGAGCCACCTACTCCTGGTGGACGACGACCTCGAAGTCCTCGCCCTCCTGCGCAAATTCCTCGAACAACATGGCTACAGCGTCGAAGTGGCCGCCGACGGCGCGGCGCTGTGGCAGGCGGTCGAGCGGCGGATGCCCGACCTGATCATCCTCGACGTCATGCTGCCGGGCGACAACGGCCTGGTGCTCTGCCAGCGACTGCGGGCCGAACAACGGGTCGGGATCATCATGCTCACCGCCATGGGCGAACTGAGCGACCGCGTCGTCGGCCTGGAAATGGGCGCCGACGATTACCTGACCAAACCCTTCGACGCCCGCGAGTTGCTGGCCCGGGTGCGCGCCGTCCTGCGGCGTACCGGCGAAGCCAGGGGCAGCCTGGGCGATATCTCCCGGCCGGTGCTGGAATTCGAGGGCTGGCAGCTGGACGTCACCCGTCGCGAGTTGCGCTCCCCCGACAAGGTCATGATTCCGCTGTCCACCGGCGAGTTCGAACTGCTGCTGGTCTTCGCCGAACATCCGCGCCGCGTCCTCACCCGCCAGCAACTGCTGGACCTGGCCCGGGGCGAAACCTTCGACGCGTTCGACCGCAGCATCGACGTGCAGGTCAGCCGTCTGCGGCGCAAATTGGAGACCGACATCACGGGCCCGTCGATGATCCGTACCATCCGCAACAGCGGCTACCTGTTCAGCCCTCACGTGGTGAAGCGATGACCGCCAACCCCTCGAAGATGCCTCGCCCCAGGGACACCGTGGCGCGCTGGATCGCCCTGACCACCATGGTCTCGATGCTGACGCTGCTGGCCCTCAACGAACTCTTCAGCCTGGTGGCCGGTGCGTGGGCGCGCCCTCCCCTGATGGAAACCGGCCTGATGGACAAGGCTGCGGCGATCACGCGCATCATCGACGCGGCCGATCCCGGCCAACGGCACGCCATTGCCCGTATCGCCAGTGATCCCGGGATCAATGTGCAGTGGCTGCAGCGCTACGAGGAGGCGCATCTGCCGGTGATCGGGGATCCGGAGTTCAGCGAAGGCTCGGCGTTCCTGCACCAGCAATTGAACAGGCCCGACGCCCGGATCGAGGCCTACGAGCCCAACGACTGGCCGGCCGCTGATGACCCGAACAGACGCTACGCGGTGATCATCGAGCTGTCTGACCACACCTGGGTCATCTTCTCCGTGGGCTCGCGCAGCTGGGGGCTGGGGGAATGGCAGCGCAACCTGATCATCATCGCGTTGATCCTGCTGTCGACCTTCATCGTCGCCCTGATTGCCACGCGGCACCTGGCAACCCCGCTGGAGCGTTTCGCCGAGGGTGCCCGGCGCTTCGGCGTGGACTTCCGGGCGCCGCCGATCCCGGTCGTCGGCCCCTTCGAGATCCGCCAGGCGATCCTGGCGTTCAATGCCATGCAGGCCCAGCTCAAGCATTTCGTCCAGGACCGCACGCAAATGCTCGCGGCCATCTCTCATGACCTGCGGGCGCCGTTGACCCGCATGCGCCTGCGCGGCGAATTCATCGAGGATGCCGAACAGCAATCGCGGTTGTTCCGGGACGTCGACGAGATGCAGGCGATGGTCAACGCCGCGCTGGAATTCTTCCGCGACGAAGCGCGCCTCGAACACGCCACCGCGTTCGACCTGGCGGAGCTGCTGCACACCATCGTCGATGATTTCAGGGACGGCGGCATCGAAGTGTCTTTCGAGGGCGCCCAGCGGCTGGTCTACGTGGGCCGCCCCATCGGGATCAAGCGTGCGCTGACCAACCTGATCGACAACGCGGTCAAATACGCCAGCGAACCGGGTGTTCAACTCAAGACCTTCATTGATCGCATCGAAATCCGCATCCAGGATCGCGGTCCGGGCATTGCGCCCGAATACCATGAGCAGGTCTTCGCACCGTTCTTTCGCATCGAGGGTTCACGCAACAAAAATACCGGCGGCGTCGGCCTGGGCCTGTCGGCGGCTCGGGCGACGGTGCTGGAGCACGGCGGCACACTGACGCTGAGGAACCGCCGGGGCGGCGGCTTGGAGGTCAGGGTCTCGCTCCCGCTCAATTGACCCTGGCAAGGCTCGCCCGGGAACAATCTCCTAAACATCACGCGCCTTCCCCGGTAGGATGTCCGGCCTTTCGACCCGGACCCAGCCGCCTGGAACTGCCCCGATGATCCTGATCGTTTACGCCCATCCCTACCCCGACCAGTCGCGGGTCAACCAGCAGATGCTCAAGCGCGCCGGCGCCAATCCGGACGTGGTCATACGCTCGCTCTACGATCTCTACCCGGATTTCGACATCGACGTCGATGCGGAACAGCGCGCCGTCGAACAGGCACAGCTGGTCGTCCTGCAGCACCCGATGTACTGGTACAGCATGCCGCCCCTGCTCAAATTGTGGATCGACAAAGTCTTCACCCATGGCTGGGCGTACGGCAAAGGCGCCACGGCCCTGAACGGCAAAAGCCTGCTGTGGGCCGTCACCACGGGTGGCGAACACGATCATTTCCAGATGGGCGCCTACCCCGGCTTTGCCGTGCTGGCGCAGCCGCTCCAGGCCACGGCGCTCTACTGTCATATGCGCTGGCTGGAACCGCTGGTCGTGCATGGTGCGTTTGCCGGCGACGCCGAGGCCCAACGCGAGCAAATCGAACACTATGGCGAACGCCTGGCCGCCTGGAAGGAAGATTGATATGGAAACTCACAGCCTGATCGAAATGCTCATCTACCTGGCCTCGGCGACACTGATCGTACCGATTGCCGTCCGGTTGGGCCTGGGCCCGGTGCTCGGTTATCTGCTGGCCGGGTGCGTGATCGGCCCGTGGGGGCTGAAGCTTATAACCGACGTCAAGGCCATCCTGGAATTCGCCGAAATCGGCGTCGTGCTGATGCTGTTCATCATCGGCCTTGAGCTCGACCCCAAGCGCCTCTGGGCGCTGCGCCGGATGGTATTCGGTGGCGGCGCGCTGCAGATGCTCGCTTGCGGTGCCGCCATCGCAGCGTTTTGCGCGGCGCTGGGCCTGGGCTGGACGGCGGCGTTGCTGGTGGGCCTGACCCTGAGCCTTTCGTCCACGGCCATCGCCATGCAGGCCATGAGCGAACGCAACCTGAACGCTACCGCCGTGGGCCGCAGCAGTTTTGCCGTCCTGCTGTTCCAGGACATCGCGGCCATTCCACTGGTGGCCATGATCCCGTTGCTCTCGGCCCATGGCGACACCCCGTCGGGCATGGCTCTGGCGTTATCGATCGTCAAGATCGTCGCCGCCATCAGCGTCGTCGTGCTGCTCGGGCGCTACGTGACACGGCCGCTGTTGCGCTTCGCCGCGCGCTCGGGCCTGCGTGAGATCTTCAGTGCCGTGGCGCTGTTCCTGGTATTCGGCTTCGGCTTTCTGCTGGAAGAAGCCGGCCTGTCGATGGCCATGGGCGCATTCCTAGCCGGCGTGCTGCTGGCGAGTTCCGAATACCGCCACGCCCTGGAAAGCGACATCGAACCGTTCAAGGGCTTGCTGCTGGGGCTGTTTTTCATCGGCGTCGGCATGTCGATCGACTTCGGCACGCTGATCGACGCACCGCTGAAAGTCATCACCCTGACCGTCGGGTTCATCCTGATCAAACTGCTGGTGATCAAGGCCGTCAGCCGCTTCCTGAATGTCCCCGCCGGCCAGCGTTCCTGGCAGGCGGTATTGCTCGGCCAGGGCAGCGAGTTCGCCTTCGTGGTGTTCGGCGCCGCGACGTTGGCGGGCATCCTGACCGACCAGTGGGGCAAGAGCCTGACCCTGGCGGTGGCCCTGTCGATGTGCGTGACGCCGCTGCTCATTCTGCTGCTGGAGCGAATCGAGTCGGCCAGCAAGAAAGATCGCCAGGAATCCGACCTCGTCGACCAGCAGAACCCGCGGGTGATCATTGCCGGCTTCGGCCGTTTCGGACAGATCGCCGGACGTTTGCTGATGTCCTGCGGCGTCGAGGTAGTGGTTCTGGACCACGACCCCGACAACATCGAGACGCTGCGCAAATTCGGCGTGAAAGTGTTCTACGGCGACGCCACGCGCCTCGACCTGTTGCACGCGGCCGGCGCGGCACAGGCGGCGGTGCTGATCAATGCGATCGACGATCAGCAAGACAACCTGACGCTGACCCGGTTGGCCCAGGAGCACTTCCCCACGTTGAAACTGGTCGTCCGCGCGCGGGACATGGGCCACCTGATCAACCTGCGGCAGATGGGCGTCGAGGTTGCCGAGCGGGAAACCTTCGAAAGCGCGCTGGCGTTGGGTCGCCGGGCACTGGTGCAGATGGGTGTCGGCGCTTACGAGGCGCGCGAACGCGCCGATCAGTTCCGCCGCTTGAATCTGCAGATGCTCGAAGAAATCGTCGCCCAACCGGAAGATGACCTCACGTTCCGGCACGACGCCTACCGACGCGCCAACGCGTTGCTCACCGAGATGTTCAACGAAGACCGCGCGCGCCCCGTCGACAGCTGGCCGGAACACCATCGAAACGAGACGGATGAGGCGCGTGGCTAGCCGGTCACCACTGACATCAGCACCGGCTCCCTGGGCAACATGGGCAGGCGTTGAAAATCGACGTCTTTCACCACCAGCCGCCATTGCACATGGCGGCACAGATGTTCGAAGGTTTTCTGCATCAGGGCCAGCGTCAGCGGCTCGCCCGGGCAGCGGTGATAGGTGTATTCTCCGCCGCCCTGGCTGATGACAGAGGTTCTCATGGGGCACTGGCCGAAACGTTCGGGCGCAAAGCTTTCCGGGGTTTTCCAGTGCGCCGGATCACGGTTGGAGCCAAACAGATCGAGCAGCACCCGAGTGCCTTTTTCGAAGCGGTAGCCTCGCCACTCGAAACTCTCGCGCACAAACGCCGCCACCATCGGAAAGAACGCGTAAAAGCGCCGCGTTTCCTCGGCAAAAGCCCAAGCCGCAGCGTCATCGCGAGCAATGCTGGCGCGCCATTGCGGCCGGCGTTCCAACTCGATCAGCCCGAACAACAGAAAGCGCCCCACCGCCACCACTGGACGCAAGATATTCAGCAGCTCCACTGCCGCTATCCGCGCTGGGAGCAACTGGCCCTGCTCATCGCGATGCCATGCGATTTGTTGCAGCGGGGTCTGCAGCGATGCTGGCGCTGGGTCTTGCCGACAGTTTTTTATCCAGCGCGCCGCCTGGGCCTCGCAAGCCTTGCGCCGCATCCAGGCGGCCGGCATCCGCCAGTCGACGCGGCCGTTGCCATCGATCAGCGAGGCGAGCCGACGGGTCAACCGCTGCATCTGCCGATCACTCATCATTGGCACGCCGGCCCACTCGCAGACCGATCGACACAGCAGCGCCTCGATCCACGGCAGGAATTCGATCGGCTGGTTCGCCGCAAGCTTCGCCGCCGCTTCGCTCAAGTGAGCCTCGTAGAGGCCGACTAGGCGGTTTACGCTTTCCTTGTCCAGCACGTCGAGAAACAGCTGCTTGCGTCGCGCATGAGGTGCGCCATCCAGACCCTGGACGCCGCCCGCGCCCAACAGGATGTTGCGCAGCGGCGCCGGTGTCGACGTGGGGGTCCGGACGAAGCGCCGCGCATCGTAGAACAGCTCCACCGCTTCCAGCCCACTGAGGCACAGCGTGCGCCGTCCCAGCAGTCGGGTCTGGAAAACCGGACTGCCATAGGCGACGCAACGCTTGCGTATGAACGGGTAGCCCTCGCGCAAGAAAGCCAAGGTTGAATCAGCCCAGCGGTGGCCGGGAATAGAAGGGTCTGCCATGACGAAATCCTTGCCTGACAACGATACGTCTGGGACATCGCCCGGCTGGACCCTGTTCGATTTTTCAGGCGAATGGAGACTGCCCAGAGGGGCTGCGGCTAAACCATGGCGTCAAGCTCAGCCAACATAGGCGCCGGAATCTGCAGCTCACTGGCCGAGATATTTTCCCGCAGGTGCGCCACCGACGAGGTGCCGGGTATCAGCAGGACGTTGGGCGCACGTTGCAGCAGCCACGCCAACGCGACACACAGCGGCGATGCCTTCAGGCGCGCGGCAACGTTCGACAACGTTTCCGATTGCAGCGGCGTAAACCCACCCAGCGGGAAAAACGGCACGTAGGCGATGCCTTGGCGGCTCAGGTCAGCGATGAGTTGTTCGTCGTCGCGATGGGTCAGGTTGTAGTGATTCTGCACGCAGACCACCTTGGCGATACCCTGGGCCTCCTTGACCTGCGCCGCCGTGACGTTGCTCAGGCCCAGTTGACGAATCAGGCCCTGGCGCTGCAGCTCGGCCAATGCTGTGAAGGACTCTTCAATCGATCCTTCCGCGGGCGCATGCACATCGCCCATGACCCGCAGATTGACCACGTCCAACACCTCGACGTCGAGGTTGCGCAGGTTATCGTGCACCGCACGGGTCAGCTCGGCGGGGCTCTGGGCTGCGTTCCATGACGCATCGGCGCCACGAACCGCGCCGACCTTGGTCACGATGACCAGGTCGTCGGCGTAAGGGTGCAACGCCTCGCGGATCAGTTGGTTGGTGACATGAGGCCCGTAAAAATCGGCGGTATCGATGTGGTTGACCCCAGCGACCAGCGCTTCGCGCAGCACGGCGATGGCCGCCGCCGGATCCTTGGGCGGCCCGAAGACCTGCGGCCCCGCCAGTTGCATCGCGCCGTAGCCCATGCGGATGACCGTACGATCACCCAGTAAAAAAGTCCCTGCCTTGTCTGCCCTGCTCATCGCGTACCCCTTGAATTAGTCTGTGTGAGCCGACTATAGGCGTTGACCACTCCACTGATAATCAGGTGCAATCCGAACGGGTTGTACGACGGAGAGAACAATGGCGACGGACATTCAAGACTTGCTGGCCTTTGTGGCGGTGGTCCATGCGCGGGGATTTCGAGAAGGCGCCCGGCTCAGCGGCAAATCCGCCTCCAGCCTCAGTGACGCGGTACGCCGGATCGAAAGCCGACTCGGCGTGCGCCTGCTCAACCGCACCACCCGCAGCGTGGTGCCGACCGAGGCCGGCGCACGGTTGATGGAACGCATCGTGCCGGCCCTGGGCGAAGTCGAATCCGCGCTGGACGTGGTCAACGATTTTCGCGACCGCCCTTCCGGTACCCTCAGGTTGAACGTGCCGGTCAGCGCCGCCCGGCTGGTGCTACCGTCGATCATCGCGCCGTTCCTGAAAAGCCACCCCGACATCCGCCTCGAAGTGGTTACCGAAGAAAGCTTTGTCGACATGCTGGCGGCCGGGTGTGATGCGGGTATTCGCTACGACGAACGCCTCGAACAGGACATGATCGCGATCCCCATCGGCCCGCGCTTTCAACGCTTCGCGACCGCCGCCGCACCGGCGTACCTCGACGCCCGGGGCCGCCCCGAGCATCCACGCGACCTGCTGCAACACGCTTGCCTGGCCGGCAAGTTCCCCAGCGGCGCCTTGCCGCTGTGGGAGTATGAGCGTGACGGCGAAACCATCAGCGTCGAGCCGAACGGCCCGTTGCTGGTGCGCATTGGCGGCGCCATGGACCTGGCCGTCCAGGCCGCGGTGGATGGACTGGGGATCGTCCACCTGTTCGAGGACTGGCTGCGCCCCTACCTGGACAGCGGTGTCCTCGAACCGGTACTCGAACCCTGGTGGCAGCGCTTTACCGGACCATTCCTCTACTACCCCGGCCGCCGCTACCTGCCCTCGCCGCTGCGGGCGTTTGTGGACTTCATCAATCAGAACCGCAGCAACCAAGACGCCTGATCCCGGCGGCAGATCCAGCATCTCCATAAACTGAACCACCGCTTTCGCGAGCAGGCTCGCTCCCACAGGGGTCCTGCGGCGCATGCACATCCAACGCCCAACCCATTTCCTCTGTGGGAGCGAGCCTGCTCGCGAAGGCGGCGGCACGTCCAATATCGGCAGCTAACGCTTGCCCAATTCCAATCCCTGCGCCTGCCACAGGGTCTGGAACGGCCCTTCACGCTGGCGCAGTTCATCGGGTGAGCCGTCTTCGATGATTCTTCCGCCCTGCAAGACCAAAATCCGGTCGAACCGCGCGACCGTCGACAGCCGGTGCGCCACTGCCAGCACGGTGCGACCGCGCATCAGGTCGTCCAGGGCCATTTGCACCTTGGCTTCGGATTCCGAATCCAGTGCCGAGGTTGCTTCGTCGAGGATCAGGATCGGTGCGTTCTTGAGGAACGCCCGCGCCAGCCCGAGGCGCTGGCGTTGGCCGCCCGAGAGCATCACGCCGCGCTCGCCCACCAAGGTGTTGAAGCCTTCCGGCAGGTCGCGGATAAATTCTTCGCAATAGGCATGGCGGGCCGCGTCGATGACTTGTGCCTCGGTGGCATCGGGCTGGCCATAGGCGATGTTTTCGTAGATGGTCCGATTGAACAGCGCCGGCTCCTGAGGCACCACGGCGATCTGGCTGCGCAGGCTGTCCTGACTGACCGAGCGCACGTCGCGGCCATCGATCAGGATCACCCCGCTGCGCACATCGTCCAGGCGCTGGACCAGACTGACCAATGTCGACTTGCCCGCGCCCGACGGCCCGACGATGCCGACTTTCTGGCCGGCCGGAATGTCCAGGGACAGATGCCTGATCGCGCCGCGCCCGTCGGAATAGCTGTAGCTGACGTCGATGAAACGGATATTGCCGCGCCCAGGTTCCAGTTCCGCCGGGGTGTCGCTGAGTGCGTGTGGCTGGACGATGATGCGCAACGTCTCGGCAATCACGCCCATCTGCTGCGAGGTATCCACCAAAGCCAGCGCCAGGTCGCGCGAGCCATGCAGGATGCGAAACGACAACGCGCTGACCATCACCACATCGCCCGGGGTGATCTGCCCGCCCTGCCACAGCAGGATCGACCAGCCGAGCATGCCGCCGGCCATGATCGACAGGCAGATGTCGTGCAAGACCCGGGCTTTTTCCAGGTAGATCCAGCTGCGACGCTGGGCCTTGGCCTCGACGCCGATCGCCTGTTCGAGCCGGCGCCGCTCGCGGTGTCGGGCGGAGAATGCCTTGATCGTCCAGACGTTGGAGACCTGGTCCACCAACTCGCCACCGACGCGTGCGGCCTGGGAAGCGAAATCGATATGCCGGCTGCGGCCGCGCAGCCCCATCATGGTGATCAGCGAAGCCACCACAATCACCGCGCCGATCAAGGCTAACCCCATGGAAAGCCGCACGGTAAACAGCACCACCACCGCACCGATGAAATCCACGCAAGGGGGAATAATCTTCCAGGCCAGGCCACCGTAGATGGAACCCGCTGCCGCGCCCGCCGAGGAGATCCGGTTGGCCAGGGCTCCGGCGAAATGCTCGGAGAAATAGCGCATCGGGTGTCCGGTCAGGTGATTGAACAGGTCAATCCGCAAGTCCGCGCAACTGGCGACCACCGTCCGGCAGCCCAGGTAGCCGCCCGAACGCCAGAACAGGTTTTCCACCACAATCAGCGCGATGAATACGGTGAACGGCAGCCACACATGCCCGGCCGCCTCCCTGCCCTGGGCCATCGCGTCGACCAGCAGCTTCATGCCGAACTGCACCGCCACGGCGCAACTGGCGGCACCGACAATCAGCACAAACAACGTCGCGAAATGCCACGGCCTGAGGGTGACGTATCGCCACAAAAACGCGATGGCGGTATTCGGCAACGGCGCGCCATGGGACTGATGGCTGTTCATGGCATCTGCACCGTGGCCACGGACGAGGCAAACCGCGCCTGCAGGGCCTTCATTGCCAGCGTCAGTGGATGGAACGACGCGCGGCTGCCTTCGCAGTCGGCATAGCCAAACACGCCAGTGGGACAATAGCGATCATCGTCCCAACCCGGGTAGTCAAGAAACGGGTACCAGCACATGCCTGCTATCGGAATGCCGCGCTCCATCGCCAGTGCCAACTGCTCGCCGATGTAGTGCAGCCAGGGCACCCGAGCGGTGTCTTCGGCGCCCGTTTCAGAGAGCAGAAGCGGCCTTCGATAACGCTGGTGGACTTCGCTGAGCATGCCCACCAACGGGCGATAATCCGCGCTGCCCGGCTCGATCCGATTGCCGTGCAGGAACCACTGGTTATGCGGATAGAAATTGACGCCGACAAGATTCAGGTACTCCTCGCGCCCGCCCAACCCCGGCCAGCTTCTGCCGGTGAGCAGGTCCCACGCCTCGAACTGGGATAACCGATACGCCTCGGCGGCCTCGATATCTTCGGCCCGCCGCGATAAGGACCGCACGTTGATCAGCGGGTCGCACTGGACGAATCGCGCGGCGGGAGTCACCTCGCGAATCGCCTCGATCGCCGCGATACTCGCGCGCACCAACTGGTGCTTGAGCTCCATGCCCCGTTGTCGGGCGGTGGGGTTGAAGTACCCGACGTCGCCGCCGGCCCAGCTCCAGAAAGATATCTCGTTGATCGGCGAGTAGAACGCCGTCTCGATCCCCTCCTCGCGCATCAACCGCGCGACGGCGCCGGCGAAGCGAGCAAACCGTTCGACGAAGGCCGGCCGCCAGATGTCCAGATCGTCGGGGTAGCCGTAATGGCACAGGTCCCACACCACTTGCACATCGCAGCGCTGGGCGGCGCGCAGCATCGGCAGGAAACTGCTCCAGTCATAACGACCCGGCTGCTGTTCGATCAGATGCCAACGCAAGCCATCCCTGGCGCAGCGAATGCCCAGGTCGGCGAGCCGGCTGTAATCCTGCTCGGCCCAGCGGTCATGGCGAGTCGCGGCGAGCATATCCAGCCGACGTCCATCGGCACGGCGATGGGTGGAACACTCGTAGCCGGCCATCACGAAACTGTTGAAGATCCTCTCCTGCACGCTGCTGTCTCCCAGTGTCTGGATGAAGCCGGGATCAACCCGGCTCGACCTCGTGAGCCCTCGGCACGACCCCTTCGCCCTCGGCGATGCGCTGATACAGCGCCAGCGCCTGACCGACCACCTGATCCATGTTGTAGTACTTGTAGGTGCCGAGCCGACCGAGAAAAGTCACCCCGGGTGTTTCGTCGGCCAGGGCCTTGTAGCGTTTGTACAGCTCGGCGTTTTCCGGGCGCGGAACCGGGTAGTAAGGGTCGCCATCGGCGCAGGGAAACTCGTAGCTGATGCTGGTGCGCGGATGCTCCTGCCCGGTGAGGTGCTTGTACTCGGTGATTCGCGTATAGGGCACGCGCTCGTCCGGATAGTTGACCACTGCCACCGGCTGGAACTGCGGCGCATCCAGCGTTTCATGCTGAAAGCGCAACGAGCGATACGGCAGATGGCCGAAGCAGTAATCGAAGTACTCATCGATCGGCCCGCAATAGACCAGTTCCCGATAGGGGATGCGCTGGCGAACCTCTTTGAAATCGGTGGCCAGCAAGATATCGATGTTCGGATGGGCGAGCATGCGCTCGAACATCCGTGTATAGCCGTGCAGCGGCATCATCTGGAACTCGTCGGTGAAATACCGATCATCGGTATTGGTCCGTGTCGGCACCCGCGAGGTCACCGACTTGTCCAGCTGGGAAGGGTCCAGCCCCCACTGCTTGCGGGTGTAGCCACGAAAGAATTTCTCATACAGCTCGCGGCCGATCTGGTTGATGACCACGTCCTCCGAAGTCCGGATCGACTCGACCGGCTCCGCCCGCTGCGCCAGGAAGGCCTCGGCCTGCGCTTCATCCATGGACAAGCCGAACAGCGTATTGAGCGTCGTCAGGTTGATGGGAATCGGCACCCGGTGCTCATCGACCTGGGCCAGCACTCGATGCTCGTACGGGCGCCATTCGGTGAACCGCGACAGGTAATCGACAATGCGCTGGGCATTGGTGTGGAAGATGTGCGGCCCGTAGCGATGGACCAGCACGCCCGCCTCGTCCAAGTGGTCGTATGCATTGCCGCCGATGTGATCTCGACGATCGACCAGCAGCACGCGCTTGCCCAACCCTTCGGCCAGCCGCTCGGCCAGCACGCTGCCGGCGAAACCGGCGCCGACGATCAGGTAGTCATACGGCGCGCCGCCCTGGGAGTTATCAAGGGAATCGAGGGTTATCGTTGGCATTCGATCTGCTCCTTCATCTGCGCGCAGGTCTTGTCCCAGGACATGCCGTCCAGCGCTTTGTCGGCGTACTGCGCAACCACTCCTGGCTGGGTCCGCAGGTCGAGCGCGGCCTGGATAGCGTCGATGAATCCCTGGGGCGAATCGGCAATCGCGACCACACCACTCTCACCGTAGCCATTTACCACATCGCGGATCGGCGTGGACACCACCGGGCATCCGCCCGCCAGGTATTCGGGCGTTTTGGTGGGGCTGATGAAGCGAGTGGATTCGTTCAACGCGAATGGCATCAACGCCACGTCCCAACCCGCCAGGTACGCCGGCAGCTCTTCATACTGCTTTGCGCCCAGGTAGTGAATATTCGCCAGGCGCGGCAACGTCTGCGGATCGATCTTCACCACCGGCCCGATCAGCACGATGTGCCAGTCCGGCCGCTGCGTCGCCAATTCACGTACCAGCTCGATATCAAAACGCTCATCGATGACGCCGAAGAAACCCAGGCGCGGATGACCGATATCAGCCTGGTCCGCCGGGTCGGGAATCGGCTGCCTGGCCGCGGCAAAGTGCGTGATATCAACGCTGCTGGGCATTGCGTGGACGTTGTCGTGATGCTCGCGCTTGGCCTCCCAGAGGCTGTATCCGCCGGTGAACACCACATCGGCCTTGGCCATCAGCCGCCGCTCCATCTCCACCAACGCGGGCGGCGCAAACTTGAAGGCCGAGAGCTCGTCCATGCAATCGAAAATCACCACATTGGCCTCCAGGTGATCGGTGAAGGCCTGGCTCATGGGCGTGAGGTACCAGAGCATCAACTCACTCGGCCAGTGCTCTGCCAGCCAGGCATCGAGCAATTCGCGCTGGGTGGCGATCACCTGGGCTTCATCCAGCCCCTCGGGGAGCCTTGGCACCAGCACCGTCACGCCCTCCGCCACCGCATAGCTTTCCAGGTGCGCGGACTGCCGCCCTTCGAATATCGGTTCTTCGAAAAACAGTACGTCGTAGTCCCTGGCCAATCGCGACATCACGTGTTGCGGCCGCTGATAGACAAAGCCCCAGCGCAGGTGCGACAGGCACAACAGCGTAGGTCGCAAGCTCGCGGCGGGCGCGGCGCTGTGATCGGGATGAAGATGTTCTTGTTGATTCATGTGACGTTCCTTTTCTCAAGATCGATGTCTGAAGATTGATGTTTGTAGATCGATGCTGGGCCTACCGCGATCCGGCGCTGCCGCGCCTGGCAAACAAGACCTGGTAACTCCTCTCACGCCTGGCCTTGTGGACGTTTGAGAAAGCCGGTTCCGATGCCGTTCCAAATCTTCTTCCAGCCAGCCGACCAAGTGCACACACCGGTCAGTCAACTGCTCTGAACTCCTGGAGCCCGCCACCACACTCAACAGAACAGGCTGATGTCTCCAACGCGCACCACTGCCGAAAGAGACCGCCGGACAACGCCGAGTGTCTCGTCCAAGAGACACCAGGACAGGGATAATCGAGGGGGACTGAATGATGATTCTGGTGACAGGTGGTGCGGGTTATATCGGCGCCCATGTGGCGGTCGAGTTGATGAACCAGGGCGACGAGGTGGTGATCCTCGACAACCTGTGCAACAGCTCCCGGGCAACCGTGCAGCGCATATCGGACGTGACGGGGCGGGAGCCGGTTTTTGTCCATGCCGACGTGAGAAGCCGTCGCGCACTGGACAAGGTCTTCAGGGAGTACCCCATCGAGGCCGTCGTCCACTGCGCCGGGCTCAAGGCTGTGGGTGAAAGCGTGCGTGAGCCGCTGAGGTATTTCGATACGAACGTCAGCGGCAGCGTGACGCTGTGCCAGGCGATGGCGCAAGCCGGCGTGTTCAACCTGGTGTTCAGTTCATCGGCGACGGTCTATGGCGATTGCGCCCAGATGCCCATCGCCGAAACCTGCCCGACCGGGCAGCCGACCAACCCGTACGGCCAGTCGAAACTGATGGCCGAACACGTCATGCGCAGCACCGCCGCCTCCGACGCCCGCTGGTCGATCGGCTTGCTGCGCTACTTCAATCCGATCGGCGCGCATTGTTCAGGGCTGCTGGGAGAGACGCCGACGCAGACCCCCAACAACCTTTTGCCGTACCTGTTGCAGGTGGCCAACGGCGAGCGCGAGGCGCTGCGGATTTTCGGCTCCGACTACCCGACGCCGGATGGCACCGGGATCAGGGATTATGTGCATGTGGTGGATCTGGCCGAGGGGCACTTGCAGGCTCTGGCATTCCTGCGCGAACAGACGGGTGTGCACGTCTGGAACCTGGGCACCGGGCGTGGTTATTCGGTGCTGGAGGTGGTCAGTGCTTTCGAGCGGGCGACCGGAGCGAAGGTGCCGCTGGCTTTTGAAGCGCGTCGTCCGGGAGACATTGCGCGGTGCTGGGCGGATCCGGGCAAGGCAGCCGAGCAGTTGGGCTGGACTGCACATCATGGGCTTGAGCGCATGTTGGAGGATGCCTGGCGCTGGCAGCGCCTGAATTTTCCTCGGGTCGAGCCGCGGGAGGTGGTGTTGCGGAGTATTGAGCAAGGGTGAGTTGATTTGGTTTAGGACGCACGGGTGGGTTTGGATTGGGGGCATATCCGTTTTTTTGGTGGCTGCTTATGGTTTCGCCCTTACGGCGAGTCACTTTCAAAAAGCGTGAAAGTGACTCGCCGTAAGGGCGAAACCATAAGCAGCAGCTACAAATAAATGGATATACCCACCAAACCTCGGCGCAACGAAAATCAAGCTCGAGGCAAGCGCATCCCCTGCACACTCAGACAATCGCGCTGATTACGCGCCAGCATTTCAACCGTCAGTTGGTAAGCCTGGTCCGCCGCGTCCTTGAGCAATTGCCAATCCTCCAGACTGATCAATTCATGCAACACCAATTCATCCGCGCGCCGGATCAACGTGTCGTAATAATCTTCGGGAAAGTCCAGGCGATATGCATCGTCTTCCAGCAACAGCCGCCAGGCTTTCAATTCCATCTCAAGGTCGGTTTCACTCACGGGCGGGTGTCCTTCAAAAGTTCGAGCCAAGGGCTCCACCCCGGAAAAAACAGGGTGGAGCCCGCAGTGAAACAAGCCTCAACTCACTTGCGCGAGCAGGTCTTGCCTGATGAAGTCGCGCACCGTGGCCAGGTGCGTTTCCTCCTGTTCCAGGGCATGGCCGAAGCGCTTGGCGATCAATGGATGACCGCCCTTCTTCGCCAGCTCGATCAGCAACTCCCAGGCAGCGTTGTCTTCCAACTCGATGGTCAGGATCGCGCTCATCGACTGGGAAACGGTCGTGCGTGGGTCGGTCAATACTTGCAGCACGCCCATCGCCTTGACTCCTGCCACGTCCGCGCATGGCGTCATCGCGGTCGGGTCGCCGCCAAGGGTTTCGATGGCTTCGCGCACGATGTTCATGTGTTCGAGCTCCTCGGCCTGGATCTGCCGCAAGGTCTCTACCAACGCCGGATCAGCCCCGGGCGCGGCTGTGGCCTTGGCGACCATCGCCTCATACAGGCGCACGCCGGTGCGCTCGAAGGCCAGGCGTTCGCCGAGCTTGTCCAGCAGCACTTCGGGCGCCTTGCCGATGGTTTTGTCCAGTGCGGTCTTGACCACGCCTTTGACCGAACCCGGTGCCGGTACCGAGCCGATCAGGTCGGCCTCGCGAATGGCGCGCTCGCGTTCTGCCGTGTAGGCGCTCACGTCGCCCGGCACATCCGCCGGAAACAGACGGGTGGCTTCCAGTTGGCGAGCGGTGTCTTCGGGAGACATCTGGACGCCGGTACGATTCATGCCGATGGTGACTTGGCGTTCGCTCATTGCTGTTCTCCCACTGGGTTGAGTTCGGTGCCGGGCTTGAAGGTGTAGCCGGCGGAGACGATGTTGGCAGGCACGCCTTCGCTGTTGAGCTGGGCGCGGTAGTCGAGGGAAGCGTGGCCTTCGCGTTCCTTGGGCACGTAGTCGATGCCGTGGGCTCGCAAATCCACTTCCCGGGACAGCGTCTCACGGACAAAATCGCGCTGGCTCTTGAACTCGATCATGCGCGGCAACTGGCCGCTGAGCACCTCGGCGGGGTCGCGTCGCTCGTACTTCTTGAACAATTCGCAAGCCAGGTTCAAGTGCCCCAGCTCGTAGTCGACGAAGCGTTCCCACATAGCCTTGATCCGTGGATTTTCTTCCTGCTCGGCGCAACTGGCGTAGGTGTAGACCTCCATCGCTTCATGCACCAGCCACTTCTCCATGAAGGTTTCGCTGGGGTCCTGCAACGAGCCATATTGGGTGACATGCTGCTCTTCCACCGAGGCGATTTCGGCATACAACGCGCGCGCCACCGGGTCGGCAAACAGCGGGCCGATGTTCATGTAGTAATCGTGGGTCTGGTATTCCGCACCGGTGATCAGCGCCGCATGGATCTTGGTGATCAGCGCGGCGTTCTCCTTCTTGTAGTTGTCGCGCAGGTCATCGCCGGGGGCACGGTGGTGCTCGCTGGTGGGCCGGCCGGGCACGATGTCCGTATAGCCTTGCAGGATGTTGTTGGCGTCTTTGCCTTCCAACCGATCAAGCATGGCCGAGTAACGATAGAGGTGGTCGAAATCTTCCAGCAGGCCGAAACGATAGGTCTGCGCCTGATAAGGGTCGGGCTCGTTCTGGGCGACGGCGGCAGTCACTTCGATGGCGACCTGTTCGTAGGCCACGGTGGTTTCAAGCGGCGAATGATCAGCCGACAGCAGCCAGTTTATCGCGGTCATCTGATGCTGCTCGGCGCGCCTTACCTGGGCCAGGGGCAGTTGCAATTCCTTGTGGAAACGCGCGCCGAAATGCTTGAGGCGCAGCGCGTCGGATTCGACGCCGTTCATCAGGATCACCCGCACTCGCGTGAACGCATCGTCATCCAGTTTGCTGATGGGTTTGCCGGCCAGGTCACGCCAGGTAAACGTCTGCTTGTCCAGCGGCGTCCCTTTGTTATCCAGCAGGTTGTCGATTTTGGTCATGGGTCATTTCTCCTTCATCAGAGGCCTCGCGATACGCCGTCGATACAACAGCAGCGGGGACAAAACGAACGACCTTGGGAAATTGCGCGGCTCTCCGTGCAGACGATGAGCGGTCGTATAAGTGGATGAAATGCCGCTTGATTTTCCGCTCATCCGGTGACGATAAGGATTTTCGAACCAAGCTTTGGCGCGTCGGCTCGGAGCTACATAACACCGCCGCAACCGACTGAAGACGACTCGTTTTTTGCGGCTTCAACGGCGGGTTGTAGTCAATATCTGCCTGGAGTTTTCGCGATGTGTGAATGTTTCGTTCAGCCCGTTTCTTCCAAGGATTCCCTGGCGTTTTTTGCCCAGCGCGACCCCTTCGGTGCCAACCCATCAAGCTTGTCCGCCGACAGCCTTCACGCTGCGGCGGAGCCCGCGCTGCATGAGCGACAAAGCGTGATCAAGCCGAACATGCAGGTCAGCGCCATACGCAACCGTGGCGGGCGCCTGGAGTGCATCAAGGTGCGCTGGGGGTGGTCGCCCGTGTGGTCGATGGGCACGATGCCGCCGCTGACCCACCTGCCCTTGCACCTGGTGATGCGCTCCAAGGTGTTCGACCGGATCAAGCGCGACGGTCGCGTCCTGGTGGCGGTGGATGGCTGGTACGAAGCCGCCGTGGAGACTGGCGCGCACGCCCAGTCCAAGCGCCTGAGCTATACGACGTCGCGGCAATCCTCACCGATCTTCCTCGCCGCCCTGGCCCAGGCCAGTGAAACGCCCAACGGCTGTGACGGGCTGGCCCTGGTGACCTACGGCGACATGGTCAATCAACAGCAGCGACTGCTGGCCTTCACCGGCGAGAACGCCCTCGAATGGTTGCGCCCGGAGCTGGATTGGGAACAGGCCCGCGACATGGCCGCCCACGTAGCGGTCGCCGAACCGCAACTGGAGCACGTGCTGACCGCCAAGCGAATGGTCCAGGGCCGACGGTGACGGCGGCTCGAACCGGAGGAAGTGGCTGACAGCCCGAAGATCGGCGTTAAACTGGCAGGTCAGTCGTTTTGACGCGACTGGCCTCCTTTCTTTTCGAGCACGAGACTTCCATGGCGAACCAAGACATCACGTTCACCCCCGACCCGGACGCAGACTCCATCTCCTCCGACGTCGCCGGTTTCGGCGGCCTGCTGGTTTCCACCCAGATCCCGACCCGCGCCGACGGCAGCCTGGAGCTGGGCGACATCACGGCGCAGAGCGAATGCACGTTGCAGGCGCTCAAGAGCGCCCTCGAACGCGCCGGCAGCTCCATGGACCGCGTGTTGCACTTGACCATCTACCTGACCGACATGGCCGATCGCGCGGCTTTCAATGAAGTCTACAAACGCTTCTTCGCCAAGCCCTGGCCGGTGCGCGCCGCGGTGGGCGTGGCGGCGCTGGCGGTGGAAGGCATGAAAGTGGAAGTGACGGCGATGGCGGCGAAGGGCTGAGCGCACGGTCTTACGAATCAGCCTCGTGGCGAGGGAGCTTGCTCCCGCTGGCCTGCGCAGCAGGCCCAAGCTTTTTTGCCAAGGCAGAAATTTTTGGGGCGGCTTCGCCACCCAGCGGGAGCAAGCTCCCTCGCCACGGGGTTGTTAAAGCTGGGCATCCAGCAACTGATCGAGCTGAGCGGGCTGCTGGCGAACCGCGCGCTGGATAACGTCGAGGCCCGCTAGCCGCCGTTGCACAGCTCCCTGTGGCGAGGGAGCTTGCTCCCGCTGGCCTGCGCAGCAGGCCCAAGCTTTTTTGCCAGGGCAGAAATTTTTGGGGCGGCTTCGCCAACCAGCGGGAGCAAGCTCCCTCGCCACGGGGTTGTTAAAGCTGGGCATCCAGCAACTGATCGAGCTGAGCGGGCTGCTGGCGAACCGCGCGCTGGATAACGTCGAGGCCCGCTAGCCGCCGTTGCACAGCTCCCTGTGGCGAGGGAGCTTGCTCCCGCTGGCCTGCGCAGCAGGCCCAAGCTTTTTGCCAAGGCAGAAATTTTTGGGGCGGCTTCGCCAACCAGCGGGAGCAAGCTCCCTCGCCACGGGGTTGTTAAAGCTGGGCATCGAGCAGCTGATCGAGCTGAGCGGGCTGCTGGCGAACCGCGCGCTGGATAACGTCGAGGCCCGCTAGCCGCCGTTGCACAGCTCCCTGTGGCGAGGGAGCTTGCTCCCGCTGGCCTGCGCAGCAGGCCCAAGCTTTTTGCCAAGGCAGAAATTTTTGGGGCGGCTTCGCCACCCAGCGGGAGCAAGCTCCCTCGCCACGGGGTTGTTAAAGCTGGGCATCCAGCAACTGATCGAGCTGAGCGGGCTGCTGGCGAACCGCGCTCTGGATAACGTCGAGGCCCGCTAGCCGCCGTTGCACAGCTCCCTGTGGCGAGGGAGCTTGCTCCCGCTGGCCTGCGCAGCAGGCCCAAGCTTTTTGCCAAGACAGAAATTTTTGGGGCGGCTTCGCCACCCAGCGGGAGCAAGCTCCCTCGCCACGGGGTTGTTAAAGCTGGGCATCCAGCAGCTGATCGAGCTGAGCGGGCTGCTGGCGAACCGCGCGCTGGATAACGTCGAGGCCCGCTAGCCGCCGTTGCACAGTTCCCCCTGTGGCGAGGGAGCTTGCTCCCGCTGGCCTGCGCAGCAGGCCCAAGCTTTTCGCCAAGGCAGAAATTTTTGGGGCGGCTTCGCCACCCAGCGGGAGCAAGCTCCCTCGCCACGGGGGGTTGGCAGGCAATCGCTTACCAAATCCCCGCCTATACTTCTCTGCCAATCCCCCCCGGGGCCTGCACTTCCAACAATAAAAAGCAGAGGTGGAACATGGTCTGGCAACAAGTCTACGATCCCTTCGGTAATGCGGTGCTGTCGACGCTCCTGGCGGCGGTTCCGGTGGTGGTGATGCTGGCGGCCCTGGCGTTCTTTCATGTCAAGGCGCACCTGGCGGCGTTGTACGCCCTGGCCTCGGCGCTGCTCATCGCAATTTTCGCCTTCGGCATGCCCGCCGACATGGCCGGTTCGGCGGCCCTTTATGGTGCGGCCAACGGCCTGCTGCCCATCGGCTGGATCGTGCTCAACATCATCTTCCTGCACCGGCTGACCACCGAGAACGGTTCGTTCAAGGTCCTGCAGGATTCCCTGGCGCGCATCACCGACGATCGGCGTCTGCAATTGCTGCTGATCGCCTTCTGTTTCGGTGCCTTCTTCGAGGGCGCGGCGGGCTTCGGCACGCCAGTGGCGGTGACCGGGGCGATCCTGATCGGGCTGGGCTTTTCGCCCCTCGCCGCCTCGGGCCTGGCGCTGATCGCCAACACTGCGCCAGTGGCGTTCGGCGCGCTGGGTACGCCGATCATCACGCTCGCCAAGGTCACCGGGCTGGATGAAATGGAGCTGTCGATGATGGTCGGCCGGCAGTTGCCGTTTTTCTCGGTGATCGTGCCGTTCTGGCTGATCTGGGCATTTGCCGGTTGGCGCAAGATGCTCGAAGTCTGGCCGGCGATCCTGGTGGCCGGCGTCAGCTTCGCCATCCCGCAGTTCCTGGTATCGAACTACCACGGCCCGATGCTGGTGGACGTGATTGCCGCGCTGATTTCCATGGCCTGCCTGACCGGTTTCCTCAAGGTCTGGAAACCGGCCACGGTGCATACCTCGGCGGCGTTGTCAGGCCGGCACGATGATTCGAAGATCGACCCCAGCGAGCAACAGACGCCGGTGGCCAGCGGCGCCTTCGCCAGCGACAACCGCCCCGCCGTGCTGCGGGCGTGGATGCCGTGGATCATCCTCACGGTCTTCGTGTTTGCCTGGGGCACCCAGGGCTTCAAGAATCTGTTCGACACCCGCCCGGCCATCGACCCGCAGACCCAATCGGCCAGGCTCGATCCCCAGGGCAAGCCAATGCGCGAGGCGAATCCGATCTTCTCGCCGCTGTTGACCTTCGGCACCATCCACCAGCAGATCGAAAAGGTCCCGCCGGTGGTGCCCCAGCCGAAAACCGAGGAAGCGGTCTACAAGTTCAACTGGTTTACCGCCACCGGCAGCGGCATCTTCCTGGCGGCTATTCTCGGCGGCTTGCTGATGGGCTATTCGATCCCGCAACTGGCGCGCCAATACCTGCGAACGCTGTGGGTGGTGCGCTATTCGCTGATCACCATTGTCGCCATGTTGGCGTTGGGCTTTCTCACCCGTTATTCGGGCCTGGACGCGACCATGGGCCTGGCGTTTGCCGCGACGGGCATCTTCTACCCGATGTTCGGCACGCTGCTGGGCTGGCTCGGCGTGGCGCTGACCGGTTCGGACACGGCGTCCAACGTGCTGTTCGGCGGTTTGCAACGGGTCACGGCAGAGCAGTTGGGAATCAGCCCGGTGTTGATGGCCGCCGCCAACAGCTCCGGCGGGGTGATGGGCAAGATGGTGGACGCCCAATCGATCGTGGTCGCCTCCACCGCGACCCGCTGGTACGGCCACGAAGGGGAAATCCTGCGCTACGTGTTTTTCCACTCGGTGGTGCTGGCGATTCTGGTGGGCGGGCTGGTGACGTTGCAGGCGTATGTCGAGCCTTTCAGTCACATGGTGGTGGGAGGAAAGTAACCTGGAAATGAACCAGCTTTTGTGGCGAGGGAGCTTGCTCCCTCGCCACGGGCGGACTTACCTGGTCGGACTTACTGAACGTTCTTCAGCTTGACCACATCACCGGACACCGAAGTGGTGTAGCCGGTCAGGACCCAGGCCCAGAACCAGTTTTCCTGGACTTGGGTGTTGATCATGGCGTCGCCGCCCTTGGCCTTGATCGCGGCGGTCTGGGCGCGCACGAAACGGTTGTTCTGGCGGATCGGGATCACGCCGAACAGCAGCAGGCCGGTGGCCTTGGCTTCACTGTGGCCAACCACGGTGTATTGGCTGCTGTCGTATTGCTGGGTTTTCATCGGGGTGCCGGTGCAACCCGCCAGGACCAGGCCGAACAGTGCGCAGGCGACAACTTTGCTGAATTGTTTCATTTGATGCTCCATGGGAAAACGCCCGGGATCCGTCTCCCGGGCGGCGCGTACTCTAACCGATCAGCAACAAAAAGACACAACGTCATCTCTCCCCAATTACGGGCCCGAGAGGCTCATCGCAGAGCCATCCGTCAGTTGGGCCTCCAGCGAAACAGACTCCCGTCGATAGCATGAAAACTACGCCACGGAAGGCAATTCATTGTCTTGAAGACCGCCAGATACGGCCGGTCCCGCTGGAGGATTTCATCATGATTGACGTGACTGTCTGGAGCGTTACCCTGCCGGTACAAACGCCCGCGCAGGTCGTGGCGACCAAAGCCATGCCGAGTCTGAACAACAAGTATTTCGACAATAACGGCCAGAGGATCATCTTCTGGGCGCCTGTCACCGGCTCCCATACCGGTAACAGCGATTACCCGCGTTCCGAACTGCGGGAAACCAGCAAAGACGGGAAACATCGCAACTGGCGCTACAGCAGCGGCACCAACACTCTCAAGGGAGAATTGTCGGTGAACCAGGTGCCTTCGGAAGGCCGTGTGGTGGTGGCGCAGATTCACGCCAAGGAGGCGCCGACGCCGTTGTTGAAACTGGTTTATCGCTATGAAAAGGGCGTCGGCAATATCGACGTGGAATACCGCTTCAAGCCCAAGGACAAAAAAAGCCCGGTGATCATGACCGTGCCCAAGGTGCCGTTGAACAAATCGTTCTCCTACACGCTGCAAATGGACAAGCAAGGCCAACTGTCGGTGCTGATCGGCAGCAGTGGCAAACAGGTGAAACTGGACAAGTCCTGGCAAGGCTACGATTTCTACTTCAAGGCCGGCGTCTACACCTTGGATAACAAGGGCAGCACCAGTGAAGGCGGAAAAGTGACCTACACCAAACTGAGCGCCAGCCACAAGTGACTGGCGTTCTTTCCCCACTCAAGCCTTGGACGGCGCCACGACCGCTTGCCGGCCGCTGAAGGTCAGCAGGAAGCAGACAAATACCACCAGGGCAAAACCGGCCGGGAACAGCCAGATGCTTTTCCAGTCGTGGCCGCCTTCCACCACAAAGTGATCGGTCACCTGCCCCGCCACCCAGAAACCGATCAACATGCCTACTCCGTACGTCGCCAAGGTGATCAGCCCCTGGGCCGAGCTGCGCAGGTGCGCGGGCGCCTTGGCGTCCGTGTAGATCTGCCCCGAGACAAAAAAGAAGTCGTAGCAGATGCCGTGCAGCGCAATGCCGGTGAACAGCATGAACGCCAGCCCGCCGTTGTCGCCGTAGGCGAACAGCACGTAGCGCAACGCCCACGCCAGCATGCCCACCAACAGCGCCAGCTTGATACCGAAGCGCTGGATGAACAGCGGCAACAACAGCATGAACAGCACTTCGGATACCTGCCCGATCGCCATTTTCGCCGTCGGGTTGGTCATGCCGGTTTCCGCCAGGAACGGGTTGGCGTTCTGGTAGTAGAACGCCAACGGGATGCAGATCAGGATCGAGGCGATGAAAAACGCCAGGTAGCTGCGGTCCTTGAGCAGGCCTAACGCGTCGAGCCCCAGCGACTGCTTGACGGCGCCAGCGCTCGCCTGCGCCTTGAGCGGCGCGGTGCCCGGCAGCGTGAAGCTGTAGAGCCCAAGGAGCAGCGAGGCGATGGCCGCCATGAGGAACGTATTGCGCAGGCCGCCCGCCGAGATCGCCTCGCGTGAATCCCAGGCAAAGACAAAACTGATCACCACGCCGGCGACGATCCAGCCGACCGTACCCCAGACGCGGATACGCGAGAACTCCAGCGCCGGATCGCGCATCTGCCGGAATGCCACGGAATTGACCAAGGCCAGGGTCGGCATGTAGATCACCATGTAGGCCAGCACGTACGGATAGAACGCGTTGAAATCCGCCGCCGAGTACAGCTGATACAACAACACCGCGCCCACCAGGTGCAGCACCGCCAGGATGCGCTCGGCGTTGAAGTAGCGGTCGGCAATCAGGCCGATGACGAACGGCGCGATGATCGCGCCCCAGGATTGGGTGGCGAAGGCCATGCCGATCTGCCCGCTGCTGGCACTCAGCGTAGTGGACAGGAACGTGCCAAGGGTGACGAACCAGCCGCCCCAGATAAAGAATTGCAGGAACATCATCACGCTCAGGCGTGCATTCATCGTGGTCATGGTAGTCACCGTTTTATTGTTGTTCTTGTGAAACAAAGCCGTGCCCTGCTTTTGTGGCCCTGCCCTTGTGGCGAGGGAGCTTGCTCCCGCTCGGCTGCGCAGCAGTCGTAAATCCAGGCGACGCGGTCCGGCTGGAACAATGTTAGGGGCGGCTTCGCCACCCAGCGGGAGCAAGCTCCCTCGCCACGGGGTCATTGCTCCGGGGGCAACCCCAACAACCGCCGATTGGACGCTTCATCCGCCGTGACACCGGCGAAATCATCGAACGCCTTGGCGGTCTTGCTGATCATGTGGCGCTGGATGAACGCCGCGCCTTCGGCCGCGCCCTGCTGCGAATCCTTCAGGCAGCATTCCCATTCCAGCACCGCCCAGCCGTCGAAGCCGTATTGGGTCAGCTTGCTGAAGATCGCCTTGAAATCGATCTGCCCATCGCCCAGGGAACGGAACCGGCCGGGGCGATCAACCCAACCCTGGTAGCCGCCGTAGACACCGGAACGGGCATCGGGGCGGAATTCGGCGTCCTTGACGTGGAACATGCGGATGCGGTCGTGGTAGCGATCGATGAAGCCCAGGTAGTCCATCTGTTGCAGCAACAGGTGGCTGGGGTCGTAGAGGATCGCCGCCCGTGGATGGTGATCGACGGCTTCGAGGAAACGCTCGAACGAGGCGCCGTCGTGCAGGTCTTCGCCGGGGTGGATCTCGTAGCACAGGTCGACGCCGGCCGCGTTGAAACAGTCGAGGATCGGCAACCAGCGCCGGGCCAGTTCGGCGAACCCTTGCTCGACCAGGCCGGACGGACGTTGCGGCCACGGGTACATATAAGGCCACAGCAACGCACCGGAAAACGTCGCGTGGGCCTTGAGGCCCAGGCGTTGGCTGGCACGGGCGGCGAGTTTCAGTTGCTCGATGGCCCACTCGGTGCGCGCCTCGGGCTGGCCGCGCAGGTGGGCCGGGGCGAAGTCGTCGAACAGCGCGTCGAATGCCGGGTGCACCGCCACCAACTGCCCTTGCAGGTGCGTCGACAACTCGCTGATCTCGACGCCGGCCGATGCGCAGACGGCCTTGAGCTCATCGCAATAATCCTGGCTCTCGGCGGCCCGGGCCAGGTCGATGTAGCGCGTGCCGAGGGTCGGCAGTTGAATCGCCTTGTAGCCCTGCGACGCGGCCCATCGAGCAATGTCGGCCAGGGTGTCGAACGGCGATTCATCGGACATGAACTGCGCCAGGAAAATCGCTGGCCCGCGCAGGCCGCTCGGTGTTTCGTCGGGGGTGCTCACAACTGCGATTCTCCGGTTTTCAGCGTGGTCCATTTCGCCTCGCCACGGTGATTGAGGATGGCGGCCTCAATGAACGCCATACCGCGCAAGCCGATTTCGATGCCGGGTACGCCAGGCACATCGGGGCCTTCGACGCGTTCGCGAATGGCCCGGGCGAAATCGCCGTAGAGGTTGGCCATCGCTTCCAGATAACCCTCGGGATGCCCGGCGGGCAGACGCATGCGGCGCGTTGCGGCCTCGCACAACCACGGCTGGCCAACCCCGCTACGCAGGATGCTCAGGGGTTGATCGAGGGCGCGATGGATCAGGCTCGACGGCTGTTCCTGGCGCCACTCCAGGGCGCCTTTGTCGCCGTAGACGCGGATCTTCAGCGGGTTCTCTTCGCCGGTGCAGACCTGGCTGGCCAGCAACACGCCGCTGGCGCCGCGTTGCATCTGGAATAACATCGCCACGTCGTCGTCCAGTTGCCGACCGGCGACATGCGTGCCCAGCGTGGCGCAAAGCTGTTGGATCGGTTGGTCGGCGACGAACTCGGCCAAGGAAAAAGCATGGGTGCCAATGTCACCAATGCAGCCGCCCAGCCCGGACTGTGCCGGATCGTCGCGCCATTCGGCCTGTTTGTTGCCTTGCGCGGCGACGTCCTGGCTGAGCCAGCCCTGAGGGTATTCGACGAGCACTTTGCGCACCTGGCCGATCACGCCCGAACGCACCATCTCCCGGGCCTGCCAGACCATCGGGTAGCCCAGGTAGGTGTGAGCCAGGCCGTAGAGACAACGGCTGCCCTGCAGCACGTCCCTGAGCGCGAGCAACTCCTTGAGGTTCAGTGCCGCGGGCTTTTCGCTGAACACATGGAAACCCGCCGCCAGCGCCTGGCGGGCAATGGGCGCGTGGAGATGGTTGGGGGTGACGATCACCAGCAGTTCCATGCGCTGGTCCAGAGGCAGCAGCGCCTCGGCGTCGAGCATTTGCTGCCAGTCGTGATAACAGCGGGACGCGGCCAGCCCCAGGGCTTCTCCGGTCTGCCGGTTATTCTGCGGGTCACGGCTGAACGCGCCGCACACCAGCTCGAAACCACCGTCCAGGCCCGCGGCCTGACGATGGGCCTGGCCGATGAACGCGCCCTCCCCACCGCCGACGAAGCCCATTCTTATTTTTCGTGCTGCAGGTTTCATCGCGATTCTCTTTTGTCCGGACTGATGATGTAACCGGTTACATCATGAGCGGAAATCTAGGCCTGGTTTAGCTTCGTGTCAAACCCTGGAAGATGCCGATGAGCATTTGTCAGGCTTCGAACCTGCGGTAAGCTCGCGGCCATGCCTGCGTCTCCAGGCGCCGAATCGAGGTGATCTTGTCGAATATCCGTGAAGTGGCCCGGCTGGCCGGTGTTTCCGTGGCCACGGTGTCGAGGACGCTGAAGTCGCCTGAACGCGTGCTGCCGGAAACCCGCGACAAGGTCAACGCCGCGGTGGCACAGGCCGGTTATCGACCGAACCTGATGGCGGTGCAGTTCCGTTCCCGCCGTACCGGCAACCTGGTGATCCTGGTGCCGGCGATCGCCAATACTTTTTTCGCCCGGGTCATCAGCGGTGCCCAACAGGCGGCGCAAGCGGCCGGCTATCGATTGCTGCTGTGCGATACCCAGGGCCGCGAAGCCATCGAGCAGGAATTCGCCGCGCTGGTCTACGCCCACCAGGCCGACGGGGTGATTCAACTGCGCGCCAGCGACCCCTTTGTCGCACTGCCGCCCGGCGCCGACGCGTTGCCGCTGGTCAATGCCTGCGAAGTGGTCAAGGACGCGCCCTACCCGACCATCAGCCTGGACAACCGCAGCGCCGCCCGCGCCATGACCGAGCACCTTATCGGCCTCGGCCACCGACGCATCGGCATCATCAAGGGCCCTCGCAGCAGCCCGTTGACCCTCGATCGCGTCGCCGGTTACCAGGACGCCTTGCAAGACGCCGGCATCGCCATCGTCCCCGCGCTGATCTGCCACGGCGACTTCACCCTCAAGGCCGGCTTCGACGGCGCCAGCGCCATGCTCGCCCTGGCCGAGCGTCCCAGCGCGCTGTTCTGCGAGAACGATGAGATGGCCATCGGCGCGCTCAAGCGCATCAAGCAGACGGGCCTGCGGGTGCCCGAGGACATCTCCCTGGTGGGTTTTGACGACATCCCGTTCGCCGCCTATTGCGATCCGCCGCTGACCACCATTTCCCAGCCGGCTGAAACCTTTGGTCACAAAGCCGTAGAAATGCTCATCGCCCTGATCGAGGAAAGACCCATCGCCCAGCGGCACGTGCTGTTGCCGTTCGAGCTGACCGTACGCGGTAGCAGCGCAGCGCCAGGCTCCAGCATGGCCTGATGAGGCCCATCGGAGTTGTCGACTCGCCATCAGGCCCGTTTCGACTACAGTGGAAAGACTCTGCAAAAGCCATAACAAGACGGAGAGTCGCCATGCCAATCAGCAAACGCTTCATTTCCCTGGCCGCCGCCGCAGCCGTGATGGTCACGACCACGGCCTATGCTGCGCCAGCGTACATCAACATTCTGACCGGAGGCACCAGCGGGGTGTATTACCCGATTGGCGTCGGGCTCTCGCAGATCTACAGCAGTGGCATCAAGGATTCCAAGACGTCGGTCCAGGCCACCAAGGCTTCGGTGGAAAACCTGAACCTGCTGCAAGCCGGACGCGGGGAGCTGGCGTTTGCCTTGGGCGACTCGGTGGCGGACGCCAGGAATGGGGTGGAAGACGCCGGCTTCAAGGCGCCCTTGACCAAGCTGCGGGCCATCGCCGGCGCCTACCCCAACTACATACAAATCGTCGCCAGCCAGGAATCGGGCATCAAGACCCTGGCCGATCTCAAGGGCAAGACCGTTTCGGTCGGCGCAGCGAAATCCGGCACCGAGCTCAACGCCCGGGCAATCTTCAAGGCCGCGGGCCTGACCTACAGCGATATGAAGGTGCAATACCTGCCATTCGCCGAGTCGGTGGATCTGATCAAGAACCGCCAGTTGGATGCCACGCTGCAATCTTCCGGCCTGGGCATGGCCGCGATTCGTGACCTGGCGTCGACGATGCCATTGAACTACGTATCGATTCCCACCGATGTCGTGGCAAAAATCGGTAACCCGGCCTATTTGAGCGCGCAAATCCCGGCCAACACGTACGACGGACAAACTGACGCCGTGCCCACCGTCGCCATCACCAATATCCTGGTGACCCGCGAGGATGTGCCGGACGAAGTGGCTTATCAGATGACCAAGCTGCTCTTCGACAACCTCAATCGCCTGGGCACGTCCCATTCGGCGGCGAAAGACATTTCCCTGAAAAACGCCGCGAAGAACCTGCCGATAGCCCTGCACCCTGGCGCCGAACGCTACTACAAGGAAGTGGGCGCGCTGTAGACCCCTGGGGCGGCAACGGCGTAAACCGCCGTTGCCGTGTCGTGTTTCGCACCGGCTACAGACAACAGGCAGGCACCTTATGAGTGAAGACCAGCACGGCATCGCCACGGACCCACGGGACTGGCCGAAGACGCTGTTCTATGTAGCGTTGCTGTTTTCCATATTCCAGATCGTCACCGCAGCCTTCTCCCCGGTATCGAGCATCGTGCTGCGGGCGGTGCATGTGGGCTTTTTGCTGTGGGTGGTGTTCTTGAGTTACCCGGCCCATGGCAAGCAACGGCCCTGGCAACCCCTGGCCTGGGCGTTGGGGCTGGCGGGGATGGCGACCGCGCTCTATCAGTGGGTGTTCGAGGCCGACCTGATCCAGCGCTCCGGCGACCTGACGAGCGCCGACATGGTCATCGGCATCGTCCTGATCGTGCTGGTATTCGAGGCGGCGCGGCGGGTGATGGGCATCGCCTTGCCGATCATCTGCGGCCTGTTCCTAGCCTATGGCCTGTTCGGCGAACACCTGCCGGGCGACCTGGCGCATCGCGGCTACGGCGTGGACCAGATCATCAACCAATTGGCGTTTGGCACCGAAGGGTTGTACGGCACGCCGACCTACGTATCGGCCACTTATATCTTCCTCTTCATCCTGTTCGGCGCTTTCCTGGAAAAGGCCGGCATGATCAAGCTGTTCACCGATTTCTCCATGGGCCTGTTCGGTCACAAACTCGGCGGTCCGGCGAAGGTGTCGGTGGTGTCATCGGCGCTGATGGGCACCATCACCGGCTCGGGCATCGCCAATGTGGTGACGACCGGCCAGTTCACTATTCCGCTGATGAAGCGTTTTGGCTACAAGGCCGCGTTCGCCGGCGGCGTGGAAGCGACATCGAGCATGGGCAGCCAGATCATGCCGCCGGTCATGGGTGCGGTGGCGTTCATCATGGCCGAGACCATCAACGTGCCGTTCGTGGAAATCGCCAAGGCGGCCTTGATACCCGCCTGCCTGTATTTCGGCTCGGTGTTCTGGATGGTGCACCTGGAGGCCAAGCGTTCGAACCTCAGAGGTCTACCCAAGGATCAGTGCCCGAGTGCCTGGGGCGCGGTCAAGGAAAACTGGTATCTGCTGATTCCACTGGCAGTGCTGGTCTATCTGCTGTTTTCCGGGCGCACTCCGCTGTTCTCCGGCATGGTCGGTCTGGCATTGACCGCTATCGTGATTCTCGGGTCGGCGATCATCCTCAAAGTATCCAACTACGCCTTGCGCTGCGCATTCTGGATAGCACTGGGGATTCTCTGCGTCGGCTTCTTCCGGTTGGGTATCGGAATCGTGTTCGCGGTGATCGGCGTGCTGGTGGTGGCTTGCTGGTTCATGCAAGGCACACGGGAAACCCTGGTCATCTGCCTGCATGCATTGGTGGATGGTGCCCGGCACGCCGTTCCGGTGGGGATCGCCTGCGCCTTGGTTGGCACCATCATCGCCGTGGTTTCGCTGACGGGCGTGGCGTCCACTTTCGCCGGTTACATCCTGGCCATCGGCAAGGACAACCTGCTGCTGTCGCTGATCCTGACCATGCTTACCTGCCTGGTATTGGGCATGGGCATCCCGACCATCCCCAACTACATCATCACCAGCTCGATCGCCGCGCCAGCCCTGTTGGAACTGGGCGTGCCGCTGATCGTGTCGCACATGTTCGTGTTCTATTTCGGCATCCTCGCCGACCTGACCCCGCCGGTGGCCCTGGCCTGTTTCGCCGCCGCGCCCATCGCCAGGGAGAGTGGCCTGAAGATCAGCTTCTGGGCCGTGCGCATCGCCCTCGCCGGCTTCGTCATTCCGTTCATGACGGTCTACAACCCGGCGCTGATGCTCCAGGGCGACAATCTCTGGATGACGGCGTACATGCTGATCAAGACCTTGCTCGCGGTCGGCCTGTGGGGCATGGCGTCCACCGGTTTCCTGCAACAGAAGATGCCGGTCTGGGAACGGCTGATGTGTTTTGCCGCCGGGGCATTGTTGGTGGTGGCGCTGCCGTTGACCGATGAAATCGGCTTTGTCCTGGGGGCGCTGTTGATCGGGCAGCATCTGTGGCGCGCACGTCGCGGCGGACAGGCCTTGGCGTGATCGGCTTGTGCCTGGGCCTGTCCGGAGTGATCTGGGCGCAGCTTGAACTCAGCGAGTTCACCTTGGCGTGGGATCACACCATCGAGAAGATCCGTTGGGAGGAAGACTACCGTGTCACCGAAACGGGCCTGGTCCTGGGCGAAGCCAGGATCAAGGGCAACGGTGCCGGCATGGACATTCCGGAAAACGCCCGGCTGGAACACGGCAGTTGGCACTACTATCGCCAACTGCCGCCGCTGCAACCCTTGAAGCTGGGCCGCACGCCCCAGGCCGGCGATTACCAACTGTGTCATGCCGGCCATTGCCAGCCGATGGCGCATTGGCTCGGCCCGCCCACCGTGGAACACCCCTCGGTAGAACTGTGGAGCTGCGAACGGCGCTCGATCATTCAGCGCTGATCGACCGCCACGCCGCCTGCGCCAGTAATTCCCGATGGGCCTTCGGGCTGGTCGGCACGCGCCCCGCCAGCCAGGCACGGCAATAACTTTCCGACGCGCCGATGATCAGCGAGAACATCAACTCGGCTGGATAACGCTTGAGCGCCTCGCCCTGCTCCGCCGCGCTCAGCCACTGCCAGAGCTGGCCGTTGCGCGTGGTATTGCGGTTGGCGAGTTCGTCCTTGAACGGCCCCTTGGTCACGGCAAAACGCGCGTGATACTGGAAACGCGCCCATTCCGGCTGGCTGTCGACCCAATCGACATAGCTGTAGATCAACGCTTGCACGCCCTGTTCGGCCGTCGTCGCCTCGGCCAGGTATTGCTCGCGCAAGTGCGCCTGGTCGTCCAGCGCGGTGAAGAACAGCGCCGCCACCAGGCCTTCCTTGTTGCCGAAGTGGTGGTAGATCGCGCCGACACTGGTCTGGCATTCGGTGCGGATCATTTCGATTGTGGTCGCCTCGATGCCCTGTTCGTTGAACAGCGCCAGGGCCTTTCTGAAGATATCGCGCTTGAGCTCGGCCCTTCTGCCGGGGAAGGCACGTTCGAGTAATTCCGTTGTTTGCATGCTGGGCTTAAACCGGTTCGTTGAAGGATCAGGCAGACGGCTGCCCATGACGAAGTGAGCGCAGCTTGACAGATTCGCCAACAACAGAATACCGTTCCGTTACAGAATAATATTCTGTAACGGAAGATTGTTCCGCAAATCCCTTGTCAGTGAGGCTTCACATGAATCAGGTTCTCGGTATGTTCAACAGCGCAGGTCCCGATGCGTTCAGCAAAATGGCCTGTCAGATGGCACCTTACTTCTCCACTATCAATCCGCTGGTCACGGAGCTGCGCCAGGGCGCGGCGACTGTGCAGGTACCGTTTCGCAAGGAAATCACCAATCATCTCGGCACCGTGCATGCCATTGCCATGTGCAACGCCGCCGAGCTGGCCGCCGGGATGATGACCAACGTCTCGATTCCCGACGGCGCCCGGTGGATCCCCAAAGGCATGACCGTGGAATACCTGGCCAAGGCCAAGAGCGACGTGACGGCGGTGGCGAACGGCGATGAGGTGGACTGGCAGACCGAGGGCGACAAGATCGTGCCGGTGGATATTCATGACGTGGATGGCAAGAAGGTGTTCACGGCGCGGATCACCATGAATGTGAAGTTGGCTTGAAAAATCGGGGGCGTCTGGAACGCCCTTCTATCCAATAATTGGAAAAATCGTGGCGAGGGGATTTATCCCCGCGCCACAAAGAGAGGTGCTCGGCTAACTGAGAGACGTTGCTGGGCTATTTTAATGGTCAGGCAAACGTCGCCCCGCGGGTGTTCACGAACAATGAGTACAACGAGTGGCTGCCGGCCATGAACAACCGGTTGCCCTCCCTGCCGCCGAAACAGATGTTGGGGCAGCGTTCCGGCAGGGAGATATGCCCGATGGCCTTGCCCTCGGGGTTGAACACCCGCACACCGTCGAGTTTTTCCAGGTCGGCCTTGGGGTCGCCGTTGCCGCCCCAGCCGCACCAGAGGTTGCCGCTCTCATCGCACTTGATGCCGTCGATGGCGGCGTAATCCAGGCCTTCGATATGCTTGCGGCGCTCGCCCAAGGTGCCGTCATCCTTGACCGTGATTGCCCAGACCAGGCGGTTGGGCTTGGCCCGGCCTTCGACCACGTAGAGAGTTTTTTCATCCGGGGAAAAGCACAGGCCGTTCGGCCCCGCCAGGTCGTCGATGACCCGGCTGAGCTTCCCGGTTTCACCGTCGATGCGGTACACCGCGTGCGGCTGCTCGGGGGTGACTTTGTGCCCCTCGTAGTTGTTGCCGGTCTGGAACGGCGGGTCGGTGAACCAGATCGAGCCATCCCGTTTGCAAACGATGTCGTTGGGCGAGTTCAACGGTTTGCCGTCGAAACGATCGGCCAGCACGGTGATCGTGCCGTTGTGTTCGGTGCGGGTGATACGCCGCCCTTCGGTCGACGTGGTCGAGCCTTCACAGACCAGCAACCGTCCCTGGCGATCACGGCACATGCCGTTGGAGAAGTTCGAATTCTCCCGATACACCGACAGCCCACCGGTGACTTCGTCCCAGCGCACGATGCGGTTGTTGGGGATGTCACTGACCAGCAGATACCGACCGTCGCCGATCCACACCGGCCCTTCGGCCCAGCGCAGGCCGCTGGCGAGTTTTTCCACGCTGGCGTTGAAGATACGCAGGTCCATGAAGCTGGGGTCGAGGATGTTGACCAGAGGGTCCGGATAACGCTGGCTCAGCGGTTCGGCCTGGGTCAGGCCGGGCAGGTTGCCAAGGGTCGCGGCGGCGGCCGAGACCACCAGGGATTTCTTGAGGAAGGTCCGGCGCGCCTGATCGGCGGTTGCAGGTTGCGAAGCATCCATAGTACGTCTCCGTTAATTATTATTGGACGGGACGTTTGTTTTACCCTCTGATAGGACATCGTACAAGTTATTATCCTCGCCCGGCCCTGTCACTCGGGATGGAGTGGGATCCGAACGGTGAACGTGGTGCCTCCGCGCGCCTTCGAGTGGACTTCGATGGTCCCCTGGTGAGCCGCGACGATCGCCGAGGCAATGTAGAGGCCCAGTCCCAGGCCGGCCGTGGGGCCATATTGCAGGTCGCCGCTGCGCAGTTGCCGGATCAAGGGATTGAAGATGCTGGCGATGGCGTCCTTCTCGATAGGCTTGCCCTGGTTGTTGATCGCGATGACGGCTTCATCCCCTTCGCGGCTCAACGATACCGTGATCGGCGCGCCCTCCGCGCCATGTTGCACGGCATTGCCGATCAGGTTGGAAAACACCTGTTCCATCCGCGCCGGATCGAACAGTCCTTCAAGCGGACCGTGGGGCTCGAAGAGGATGCTGCTTTCCGGATGATAGGCCCGCGCCTCTTCCACCATGCCTTCGCACGCCGCGACCAGGTCGCCGTTGAAACGCTGTACCGGTATGCCTGCGCCCAGCTGGGTACGGGTGAAGTCCAGCAGGTCGCCGACAATCTTGTTCGCCCGTTTTACGCTGGTGTAGATGCGCGAGGAAATCTTGGTGGCCTTGGCAGGCAGATCGCCGGCGCGCAGGAGCACTTCGGAACTCAGCAGGATTGCCCCCAGCGGGCTGCGCAGATCATGTCCCAGAATCCCGAGGAAGATATTGCGCGCCGCATCGACCGCGCCGGAATAACTGACCACCGATTCCGCCAGGGCCTGGTCGACGGCTTCATTGAAGCGGATCACATCCGACATCGCCTGCGCCTGGTCCAGCTGGGCATGGGGCATCCACAACACCAGCACGCTGGTGCGCAACGCACGGTACTCCGAGACCATCTGTTCCACGGTAAAACCGGATGACTGGCGAATGACAGCGTGGGTTTCCGCCGCGGTCTCGGCCTCCGCCGCCGGGGCTTCGCCCTGGGATTTGGCGATCTGCTCCTCCGGGGTCTGAGAGGTGCGCAGATCAATGGCGATGGTGCGCAGCATCTGCTCGGCATGGTCGCGCAGCGCTACCGCATCCATGCCGATGGAAGCCGGGGTGATGGTCCTGGCGAAGTCTTCCCACGCCTGGAGGATCGGTTCGATGTTGTCGACAATGAAATCAGCCAGGCGCATGGGTTGCTCCGCGGGAAACTCAGGGGGATCGGTGCCGGAAACAACACAGCGGTCAGCTGTTGTACAGCAAATCGCTGGGGGATGTACGCCAGTCTCTGGATTGGTTGAGCTGGTGGAGCTGGCGGCTGCTTTGCAGCCGAGCGGGAGCAGGCTCCCTCGCCACGGGTGAGCTGTGAACATCTGGGGAGAACGGGTTGACGGGCGGGAGCCGGCGCTTGTCTCTCTCTGCTGGATCCGGTACAAATCTTCCTTTGTTGTACGACAACCTATAACTAAAAAATAAACCACCGAAGCCTCGCTGCTGCGGTGGTACACCTTTGAGATTGCTGCCATGACCCGCCCCACCGTTGCCGCCGATGTTCCTATTCCTTTTTCCCGCCCTGTCGCTGTGCTCATCCTGCTCTGCATGGGCTGCGCTTTTGCCGGTAACCACGTCGCCGCGCGGGCGGCGTTCGATGACGGTGCCGGCGTGCTGCTGGCGATCCTGCTGCGCTCGGGCGGGACGTTGCTGGTGCTGGCGGCGATGGTCTTGTGGCAACGCCAGAGCCTGCGCCTGCCCGCCGGGGCCTGGCGCTGGCAGTTGGTGTTGGGCCTGTTGATCGGCGCCCAGAGCCTGTGCCTGTATTCGGCCGTGGCGCGGGTGCCGGTGGCGCTGGCACTGTTGGTGGGTAACGTGTTCCCGATCCTGTTGGCGCTGCTGACCTGGGCGCTCGGCGGGCCGCGCCCCACTGCGCGTACGGCGATGTTGATGGGGATGATCCTGGTCGGCCTGGTGTTCGTGCTTGAAGTGCCGGCGCGGTTATCGTCGCAGGCGGATGTCGGCCCGCAATGGCTATTGGGGGTTGGCCTGGCATTCTGCGCCGCGTGCGTGTTCGCTTGCGCGTTGTGGATCACCGATCACAAGCTGTCCCAGGTACGCGGCTCGGTGCGCAGCCTGCTGACGATTTTCATTGTGTTCAGCAGCGTCAACCTCGCAGGCCTGACCGGCGCCCTGCCCGGCGGCCTCGACCTGCCAGCCAGCAACACCGGCTGGCTCGCGCTCGCCACCCTGGTGGTGCTTTACGGCACCGGGTTCATCGTGTTGTTCATGTGCGTGCCACGCCTGGACATGCCACGCAACGCCCCGGTGATGAACATCGAACCGCTGGCGACCCTGCTGATCGGCTGGCTGGTGCTGGACCAGATGCTCAACCCGGGCCAGGTGCTCGGCGGCGCGATCGTGGTGACGGGCATTGTGTTGCTGACCTGGCGCAAGGCTGAGCGGGTCAAGGCGCCGGTGGCTGCACGCAATTGAACTGACTGAACGCTCTTTTGCGGCGAGGGAGCTTGCTCCCGCTCGGCTGCGAAGCAGTCGCGAATTTCTTGGGCCTGCTTCGCAGGCCAGCGGGAGCAAGCTCCCTCGCCACAAAAGCATTGTGCGGTCAGGCGTTTATGTCTGGGTGCGCCGGAAACTAGTTTCAAAAGCCACAGTCCTACCCCAGCCCTGAACGAAGCGTTTCAGGCTGATTGGCGCCGTCTCCCGGCGCTCAGGCAATTCCCTTCCAGAGCTGTCCATCCATGCGCCACCTCGTTCGCTCTCGCCGTTTCGCTGCGCTGTGCCTCACGATCCTGTTTCCGTTGTTCCCCAGCCCGGCTCACGCCCGAGGCGAAGGACAACTGGTGAGTGCCATCAACGACTACCGCAGCCAGCCCCACCGCTGTGAATGGCAAACAGTGCGTGCTGCCCAACCCTTGGTGTTGCGCTCCAGCCTGGCCTTGCCCATCGGCTTCAGCGGTGGCTTGCGCGAAACCCTGAGCAGATCCGGCTATCAGGCCCGGTCAGTGCGCAGCATTCGCCTGACCGATGCGCGGGACGCCGAAGAAGCGTTCGAGAGACTGGCGGACGAGCATTGCGCAGCGCTGCTGGACGGCCAGTACGCCGACATTGGCGTCAATCGGGTCGGGGATGAATGGCGCGTGGTGCTCGCACAACCCATGGGCGGAACGCGGATCAGCGACACGCGCGACATCGACGCGCCGGACAAAACGCTGCTGGCCCAGGTCAATGCCGCCAGGGCCAAGCCCCGCATGTGCGGGCGCCAGCGCTTTGCGGCGGCTCGGCCGCTGAGCTGGAACGCCGCGCTGGGAAGCGCTGCCCAGGGCCACAGTCGGTCGATGGCCCGCGGCAACTATTTTGCCCATCGCGACCCGGACGGTCGCTCCACATCCGAGCGGGCCAGGAGCGCCGGTTTTCGCGGACGCAAACTCGGCGAGAACATTGCCGCCGGACAACGATCGCCAAGCCAGGCCATGCACGACTGGCTCGCCAGCCCCGGGCATTGCGCCAACCTGATGAACCCGATGTTCACCCAGGTCGGTGCGGCGGCGGCCAGTGACTCGCGCAGCGATGCCGGAGTGTATTGGACAATGGTGCTTGGCGCCCCGTGATGTAACGGACGGGTATCCCGTGGCGAGGGAGCTTGCTCCCTCGCCACGGAGGTTTATGCGAGCCTGGCATCCTCACACCGGCCGACGCACCGCCCTCACCTTCCCGCTGCCACCTCCGCCACAGAAAAACCGTTCGCCCCCATCGGATTCCAGCCCCGACACACCGGTCCCGGGCGGCATCGTCACGCTTTCCAGCACTTGTGCTGTCTGCGGATCAATACGCCGCAGGTCACTCTCATCGTTTTCCCACGTCCCGTGCCAAAGCTCTCCGTCGACCCAGGTCACGCCCGTGACGAAGCGATTGGATTTAATGGTGCGCAGGACTTTTCCGTCGGCAGGGTCGATCTGGAGGATTTTGCGCGCCTTGTACTGGCCGACCCAGAGCGATCCTTCGGCCCACGCCAACCCTGAATCATCACCGCTGTTGGGCGCCGGAATCGTCGCCAGTACCTCGCCGGTGCGTGGATCGATCTTGCGGATGCTGTCGCCAGCAATCTGGAACAGGTGCTCACCATCGAACGCCGTGCCAGCGTTCGCCGGCACGTCGAGCGAGTGCACGGTCTGGCCACTGGCGGGATCAAGTGCGTGGAGCTTTTCGCCTGAGGCGAACCAGACGCGCTCGCCGTCGTGGCTTACGCCGTGGACACACTCGACGCCCGGAAAAGGGCCGTACTCACGCAGGATCTGTGCTTCTGAACGTTTCATTTCACTCGCCTCATCAGTGGGATGTGATTGCATCCTAACCAGCCACTGGCAACGCAGTGAGTAACAATGCCGTCGCGAATCCAGGCATCGTTGGCGCCATCCAGCGCCGGGCCCTGGCACGACCGAACGCTTGCGCCTTGCCACAGGCGGCGAGGGTTTCCAAGGCCCGCTGCACGCTGCGCTGGCTGTTGCCCAAGGCAAGCGCCAGGGCCGAACTGGACCAGGTTTCGCCATCGGCAAGCAGCGCCAGCACCGCGCCGTGAGGTTCTTCGATGACGCGCGCCAGCACCACGACCTCGTCGGCCTGACTGGGAATCAGGATAAAACCGCGCCGGGTTGCCTTCACCTCGGCCAATGACCGCAGCGCCGCCCGTAACCGCCCCATCTCGACCCGCAGCCGGGCGCGGTGGGACTCATCCGTCAGTTTCAAGCCGAAGGCCTCGGCCATGAGCGCTTCCCTCGATGCATCGCCTGGCCAGGCTTGGGCCAGCCCGCGGGCCAGGGCGAACAACACCGGGCGCCGGGCGAGGGAAACCTGGCTGCCAGCGCTACTGACGCCATACCGGCATGCATCTACTACCAGCGCCGCACCGGCCAGCAGCACCTGTACCTCTTCAAGAATCAGCAAGCGCTCTTCGTTCCGGCCGATCAGACGCGCCGCCGGTGAGCTCAGCATGCGCCAGGCGCTTTCGATTTCGGCGTTCAGCGCGCTGATGCCCGTTTGCCGTGCGGCCTGCCCAGCCCTTTCCAGAGCGGCGTGGGCGGTTTGCGCTTGCAGGCGCCGCATGGCGATCCCCGCCGCCACCAGTTCACAAGCGGCTCGAGACGCCACAGGCAAGCTGCAAAGATTCAGATCAGCAAGCTTGCCCTCGGCCTCGCCAAGGCGACCGAGCAACAGCAGGCGGCGGATTTCGATCGCATGAGCATGACCGACGTTCGCCTGGTCACCGCAGGCTTCGAGTACCGTCCGCGCGGCGTCGAGGCGCTTCATGGGCCACGCCAGGTCACGGGAAGCCAAGGCGATTTCGCCCTCCGCCACGATACACCGTGCCCGCGCCACGGCCGCCTTGGACCCGAACGCCGTACTTGCCCGGCGCATCAGGCTCCTGGCTTTGTCCAGGTCCCCCAGCTGCGCCATGGCGATGCCGCGCAGCGCGAGGGCCGGGGCATCGGTGCGCAAGGCGATGCGATTGAGCGCCGCCACTGGATCGCCTGCCGCCAATGCTCGCGCTGCTATGCTGATCGCGTAATCCATAAAACGACGGCCTTTGTGGCGAGGGAGCTTGCTCCCGCTGGCCTGCGAAGCGGGCCTGAAAATCTTGCAGTCGCTGCGCACTGGAGCGCCAGCCCGGCCTGCTCCTCAGGCCAGGCAGTGAGTATCGCTACAGGCGAATCTCGGCGGCCCGTACCACATCGATGCGCGACACCGCGCTGCTCAGCCGCCCCAGTCGCTGGTTGTGATCGGCAATGATCTGCTCGGCCGACAGGCTGCCATTGTCCACCGTCGAATGCGCATCGGCGGCCAACACCACTTCGTACCCCAGGGCATGGGCCTGGCGCACGGTGGCATTGATGCAGTAATCGGTCTGCAGCCCGCAGATCACCACGCGATCGATGCTTCTGGCCTGCAACAGCGCCAGCAGGTCGGTCTGGTAGAACGCGTCCGCCGTGGTCTTGCGCACGCGCAAGTCATCCGCGGCGGTGAGCAGGCCGTCGGCCAATTGCCAGGCGGCACTGCCATAAGCCAACGAGCCCTCAAGTTCTTCGTGCTGGACCAGGATCACCGGCAAGCCGACAGCCCGAGCCCTGGCACTGAGGTCGTTGATGGTGCCGAGCAGGCGTGGGCTGTCGAAGCATTCCTCTTCGCCCGTGCACAGCCCGGCCTGGACGTCGATAATCAGCAATGCGCTGCTCATGCTTGCCTCTCCGAGCGCTCAGTAGCCCAACGATAACCCGGTGTTGCGACGCGGATCGTTGGCACCGTAGAAGCGATTCTTGCCCACGGGCTTGCCACCCAGTGACGGCGCGCCCACCAGGATCGCGGCGATGTGGTTGGGGTCCTGCGGGCCGGCGAACTTGTGGCCCCAGCTTTCCAGCAGCTTGAGCGTGTCGGGGCTGGCGGCGAAGGTTTCCAGGTTGGTCTCCTCCGGCATCCACTGCTGGTGAAAGCGCGGTGCGTCCACCGCTTCCTGCAGGTTCATGCCGTAGTCGATCACATTGAGAATGGTCAGCAGGGTCGCGGTAATGATGCGGCTGCCGCCCGGCGTGCCGACGACCATCACGGTCTTGCCGTCCTTGGTGACGATGGTCGGGCTCATGGACGACAGCGGCGCCTTGCCCGGTGCGATGGCGTTGGCCTCGCCCTGTACCAGGCCGTACATGTTGGGCACGCCGACCTTGGCGGTGAAATCGTCCATTTCATCGTTGAGGATCACCCCGGTCTTGCTCGCCATCACGCCGGCGCCGAACCAGTCGTTGAGGGTGTAGGTGACAGAGACGGCGTTGCCCCATTGGTCGACGATCGAATAGTGGGTGGTGTTGCTGCCCTCGTGAGGCGCCACGCCGGGTTTGATCTTGTGCGAGTCGCCGGCCTTTTGCGGCTCGATCGCGGCGCGCAGTTTTGCCGCATAGTTCTTGTCCAGCAGATGGTCGATGGGGTTCTGCACAAAGTCCGGGTCGCCCAGGTAGCTGTTGCGATCGACATAGGCGTGACGCATGGCTTCGATCTGGTAGTGCATGCCTTGGGCCGAATGGAAGCCCAGGTCTTTCATCGGATACCCGTCGAGGATATTCATGACCTGGCACAGCACCACACCACCGGAACTCGGCGGTGGTGCGGAAATGATGTGATAACCGCGATAGTCGCATTCCACCGGGGCCAGCTCGCGGGTCTTGTATTTGTCCAGGTCGGCCTGGGTGATGATGCCCTTGTTGGCCTGGCTGGAAGTCACCAGGGCGTCGGCCACCCAGCCTTTGTAGAAGCCGTCGGCGCCTTTGGCGGAAATTTCCCGCAGGGTCCTGGCGAGGTCTTTCTGCACCAGTTTCTGGCCGGCCTGCATCGGCTCGCCGTTGTGCAGGAAGATCGCGCCGGAATCGCGCATGTCCTTTTTGAACACGTCCGTGGCGGTCTCCAGCAGGTCGACATCACCTTGCTCGAGAACAAAACCCTCCTCGGCGAACCTGATCGCCGGGGCGATCAGTTCCTCCCGGGGCTTGCTGCCGTATTTCTTCAGCGCCAGTTCCATGCCGGACACCGTGCCGGGCACGCCTACCGCCAGGTGGCCGCGGGTGCTGAGCTCGGGAATGACGTTGCCGTCCTTGTCCAGGTACATGTCGGCGGTGGCGGCCAATGGCGCTTTTTCGCGGAAATCCAGGAATGTCTTGCGGCCATCCGCCATCTGCAGAGTCATGAAACCGCCACCGCCAAGGTTGCCCGCCGCCGGGTAGACCACCGCCAGGGCGTAGCCCACCGCGACTGCCGCATCCACCGCGTTGCCACCGTTCTTGAGCACATCGACGCCGACCTGGGTCGCCAGGTGCTGGGCAGTGACGACCATGCCGTTCTCGGCGGCAACCGGGGCCTGGGACGCAGCGTGGGCAGTCAGGCAGCAAAGGGAGAGCGAAGTGGCGATGAGGGTCCGGGCCAGGGATTCGAACTTCATGAGTCGGTCTCTTCTTGTTTTAGGGTCGGGATCGCTTCAAAAGCACACACGAGTATGGCTCGGTTTAAACAATATGCCTGTTTACTGTAGGCTCGTGTGCTTGATCATCCTCGCACAAGGACATCGCCGATGACGTTAAGAATCGAGCGCACGGACGCTCCCACCGATGAACAACGCCAGGCCATCCTCGCGCCGCTACGCGCCTATAACACGGCTCAGACCGGTGGAAGCGCGCCGGAACTGGTCGCCTGGCTGGTGCGCGACGAGCACGGCGAAATCGTCGGCGGACTCTACGGCCGAATATTTTTTCGTTGGCTCTATATCGAACTGCTGGTAGTGCCTGAACAGGCCCGGGGCCAAGGCACGGGTTCGCAACTGATGCAGATGGCCGAACAGCTGGCCAGGGAGAAAGACTGCGTAGGTATCTGGCTCGACACCTTCGACTTCCAGGCCCCGGACTTCTATCGCCGGCATGGCTTTACCGAGTGCGGGCAGATCGACGACTACCCGCCGGGGCATCAGCGTTTCTTTTTCCAGAAACGCCTGCCGAACGCTGACTGACCACCCATCCCCTGTGGGACATCCCCTGTGGGAGCGAGCCTGCTCGCGAAAGCGGTGGGTCAGTCAAATGCTATGCAAGAAGATAAACGGCTTTCGCGAGCAGGCTCGCTCCCACATTGTGATCAGGGGTTCAGAGGCAAGTCGCCAACGCCGCCAACCGGCGCTTGGCGACAAAATCATCCTGTTTGGCGTAGTACTTCAACGCCGTGCCGGTGGCACTGGCTTGTATATCGACAAACGATTCGGCCGAGCGGGTGTACACCGTCGAGCCACCCTGCTTGCCGGGTTGCAGGTAGGCACCGGCATCGACGCCGAACACCGCTTCGTCTTCCCAGGCGAACTTCACGCATTGGGCGACATTCTGCTCCGGCTTGTCCGAGGCCAGGGTCTTGTAGGGGGCTTGGGTCCGGGCCTGTTCCATCGCCGAACCCGCGCAGCCGGCCAGCAGGGTTGCGGCCACGGCCACCATCAGCATTCGCATCGCGTTCACTCATCGAGAAAAAAAACGACTTTAGCACTGCGATCCGCGCCTACGTGCGGCTTTACTGAAATTTGCCCGCGACAACGGCTATCGATTCACGCAACCTGTCGGGACATTGACTCAAGGAGCAACCATGGCGGCAACCGGACAGCAGCACGAACGAGCCCTGGAGATCTTTCTCAACGAACGCCCGCAGTTGCGCGTCGAGCTGGACAACCTCAACCCCCTGCTGGCCCAGGCCAAGGGCGAAACCGCTGCGCAGTATCGCGCCGAGCGCTTGCATGAGGCGTTCGAAGCCGAGGCCGAGCGCCTGGGTCTGTTTGCCTGGGAGCTGACGCTGTCGCTGACGGCGGCCTCCGCCGAGGACTACCAGGCCCAGCGCATGGAAGTGCACAGGGAAGTCGCGGAGATGGCGGGAATGGAATGGGCTGAGTACTGCCAGTTACATGGCCTCATGGACTGAAGTGAACCCCGTGGCGAGGGAGCTTGCTCCCGCTGGCCTGCGCAGCAGGCCCAAAAAGGCGACTCAACTCACCTGACGCACCGAGTTGCACGATCCTGGGGCCGCTTCGCAGCCCAGCGGGAGCAAGCTCCCTCGCCACGAAAGCTCACGCCGTTTCCGAGAATCGCCCCACCGCCCATAAAGCTTTATCATGGCCGCAGTTTTACGGATCGGGTCTGTCATGAAGTTCGCCATCGCGCTGTTTTCCGCCGCCCATGCGCCCTCCTCGCGCCGCGCCTTGCTGTTTGCGCAAGCCGCGCTGGCTGGTGGGCATGAGATCGTGCGGCTGTTTTTCTACCAGGACGGCGTCTACAACGCCGATAACAGCATCGTCACGCCTCAGGATGAGCAGGATCTGCCCCGGCAATGGCGAACCTTCGTCAGCGACCATCAGCTCGACGGCGTCGTCTGCATCGCGGCGGCGTTGCGCCGTGGTGTGCTCAACGCTGAAGAGGCCCAGCGCTATCAGCGTTCGGCAATCAGCGTCGAAGCGCCTTGGGCCCTTTCCGGACTGGGTCAGCTGCACGATGCGATCCAGGACGCCGACCGCTTGATCTGTTTTGGAGGCGCATGATGGCCAAGTCGTTATTGCTCATCAGCCGTCAGTCTCCGTGGTCTGGCCCCGGAGCCCGGGAAGCGTTGGACATCGTGCTGGCCGGCGGTGCGTTCGACCTGCCCATTGGCCTGCTGTTTCTCGATGACGGCGTGTTCCAGCTCAGCGCCGGGCAAAACGCCAAGGCCCTCCAGCAAAAAGACCTGAGCGCCAATTTGCAGGCATTGCCGATGTTCGGCGTCGAAGACCTGTTTGTCTGCGCCGACAGCGCCGCCGAGCGTGGTATCGCCACCGACGCCCTGGCAGTGGACGCTTTGAAAGTGCTGGGCGCAGCGGACATCGCCGCGCTCATTGACCGTTACGACCAGGTGATCACCCTCTGATGTCGACTTTGCATGTGTTGTCCCATTCGCCGTTCGGTGATAACCGCCTCGCCAGTTGCCTGCGGATACTGGGGAGCCAGGATGCGCTGCTGCTGTGCGGCGACGCGACTTACGCGCTGCAACCTGGCACCGAACCGTTCGCTGCACTCCAGGCCTTCGGGCGCAAGGTGTTCGTCCTTGCCGAAGACGCCCAGGGCCGTGCCCTGCACATTCCGGACTGGGCCGAAGCCATCGATTACTCAGCCTTCGTCGAGCTTTCAATCGAGCATGACAAGGTCAACTCCTGGCTATGAACGTGCTGACCGTGGGCGCGCGCAGCATTGCGCTGGACAAGGACGGCTACCTGGCCGATCTCAATGACTGGTCAACGGAAGTGGCCACAGCCCTGGCCGCCGCCGAAGACATCGAGCTGAGCCCCGAGCACTGGGAAATCCTCGAACTGCTCCGGGCCTTCCACGATGAATTCCAGCTGTCCCCCGCCACTCGGCCGCTGATCAAGTACACCGCGCTGAAACTCGGCGCGGACAAGGGCAACAGCCTGCACCTGAACCGATTGTTCAAAGGCACTCCCGCCAAACTCGCCGCCAAGCTGGCGGGCCTGCCCAAACCGACGAATTGCTTATGACCGACTTTCCTTCGCTGACCCTCGAGACCCCGGCCGAACATCCGTTCGCCCAATTCGTGCGCATCCTTGGCAAAGGCAAGCGCGGCGCCCGCAACCTCACCCGTGAAGAAGCCCGCGAGGCCATGGGCATGGTGCTCGATGAGCAGGTCGAAGAGACCCAGCTCGGCGCCTTCCTGATGCTGTTGCGGCACAAGGAAGAAAGCGCCGAGGAAATGGCCGGCTTCGCCGACGCCCTGCGTCAACGCCTGGTGGTTCCACAACTGGCGGTAGACCTCGACTGGCCGACCTACGCCGGGAAGAAGCGCCACCTGCCGTGGTATCTGCTGGTGGCCAAATGCCTGGGGCAGAACGGCGTGCGGATCTTCATGCACGGCGGCGGCGCCCACACGGCGGGTCGGCTCTACACCGAACAGTTGCTTGGTTTGCTGGATATTCCCTTGTGCCGCGACTGGCAACAGGTCGGCACGGCGCTGGACAACAGCGGTCTGGCCTTCATGCCGCTGGTGGACTGGGCACCGCAGATGCAACGGATGATCGACCTGCGCAACACCCTCGGGCTGCGCTCGCCGATCCATTCCCTGGCGCGGATCCTCAATCCACTGGGCGCACGTTGCGGTCTGCAAAGCATCTTCCATCCTGGCTACCAGGCCGTGCATCGCGAGGCCAGCGGGTTGCTGGGCGACACCGCCATCGTGATCAAGGGCGACGGCGGCGAGATCGAAATCAATCCGGACGCCGACAGCCATCTGTACGGCACCACCGGTGGCGCCAGTTGGGACGAAGAATGGCCACGCCTGTCGGAGCAGCGCCACGTCAAGCCGGAGCGCCTCGACCCTGAGCATTTGAAAGCCGTCTGGCGCGGCGACGTCGAGGACAGCTACCCGCAACTGGCGTTGATCGCCACGATGGCTTTGGCCTTGCGCGGCCTGGGTTTGTCTCGCGAAGACGCGTTCGACAAAGCCCGGCAATATTGGGACGCGCGGAACAGATCGATTTAGTCGATCATCAGCGCCCAACCTTTGCGCTTTTTGTTCGAACCTATCGGCATAGACTCTCCTCCAACGTTTACCAGGCTGAGGAGATCGAGATGGGTTTGTTGGTCGAGGGCCGCTGGCAGGACCAGTGGTATGAAAGCAAGGACGGCAGTTTCCAGCGTGAACAGGCGCAACGCCGCCACTGGATAACCGCCGACGGCAGCGCCGGCCCTTCCGGCGAGAGCGGTTTCGCCGCCGAAGCCGGTCGTTATCATCTCTATGTGTCCCTCGCCTGCCCCTGGGCCCATCGCACGCTGATCTTGCGCAAGCTCAAGGGCCTGGAAGAGCTGATCGATGTTTCAGTGGTCAGCTACCTGATGCTGGAAAACGGCTGGACCTTCGACCAGGCTCACGGCTCGACGGGCGATAAGCTCGACCACTTCGACTTTCTGCACCAGCGCTACACCGCCGATACACCGGACTACAACGGCCGTGTCACTGTGCCGGCGCTGTGGGATAAACAGCAGCAGCGCATCGTCAACAACGAGTCAGCGGAAATCATCCGCATGTTCAACAGCGCCTTCGATGGTTTGACTGGCAACGACCTGGATCTCTATCCAGAGCACCTGCGCGGCGAAATCGATGGGTTGAACGAGCGCATCTATCCGGCGGTGAACAACGGCGTCTACCGCGCCGGCTTCGCCACCACCCAGGCGGCTTACGAAGAAGCCTTTGATCAGCTGTTTGCCGAGCTGGACCATCTGGAAGCCCTGCTGGACACCCGCCGCTACCTGGCTGGCGAGTACCTGACCGAGGCCGACATCCGCTTGTTCACGACGATGATCCGTTTCGACGCGGTGTACTTCGGCCACTTCAAATGCAACCTGCGACGCATCGCCGATTATCCGAACCTGTCGAACTGGCTGCGGGAGATCTATCAGTGGCCAGGCATTGCCGAGACAGTGGATTTCACGCATATCCAGGGGCACTACTACGGCAGCCACAAGACCATCAACCCCAATGGGATCGTGCCCAAGGGGCCGAAGCAGGACTTCAGGGTGGCGCATGATCGAGGGAGGTTGAGTGGGAAAGGGATCTGGCGCGGGGCCCGGGATTGATCCTGGATTTTCGCTTTGATTGAGGGCCTCATCGCGAGCAGGCTCGCTCCCACAGTTGATCAGTGTTGAAATACAATGGTTACACACAGTCCCCTGTGGGAGCGAGCCTGCTCGCGAAGGGCGCGGCGCGGTCTTCAGACCTGCCCCTGTGCCCCTTCAAACCAAGCCAGCTTCTCGCGCAACTGCACCACTTCCCCGACGATCACCAGTGTCGGCGCATGCACCTCGTGCTCGGCCACCAGCCGCGGTAGGTCCGCCAAGGTACCGGTAAACACCCGCTGGTTTGAAGTCGTGCCTTGCTGGATGAGCGCCGCCGGCGTGTCCGCCGCTCGACCGTGCTTGATCAATTCGTTGCAAATCACCGGCAGCCCCACCAGGCCCATGTAGAACACCAGGGTCTGCGCTGGCGATACCAGGTCCGCCCAGGGCAGATCGCTGCTGCCGTCCTTGAGATGGCCGGTGATGAAACGCACCGACTGGGCGTAGTCGCGATGGGTCAGCGGGATCCCGGCGTAAGCCGCGCAACCACTGGCCGCCGTAATGCCCGGGACCACCTGGAACGGGATGCCATGGGCCGCCAGTTCTTCGATTTCTTCGCCGCCACGACCGAAGATGAACGGATCGCCGCCCTTCAACCGCACCACACGCTTGCCCTGCCGGGCCAGGTCGACCAATTGCTGGTTGATCTGGTCCTGGGGGACCGCGTGCTCGGACCGGCGCTTGCCAACGTAAACCCGCTCGGCGTCGCGCCGGCACAGCTCGAGGATCGCCGGGGCCACCAGACGGTCGTAAAGCACCACGTCCGCCTGCTGCATCAGGCGCAGCGCGCGGAAGGTCAGCAGGTCCGGGTCACCCGGCCCCGCGCCTACCAGATAGACTTCGCCCGGCGCGTTTGGCGCCTGGCCGTCGATCTTCTCGCGCAGCAGCCGCTCGGCCTCGGCGCCCTGCCCGGCCAGTTGACGGTCGGCGATCGGGCCCTGGAAAACCTCTTCCCAGAATGCCCGCCGTTGCTGCACATCGGGAAACAGTTGCTTGACCTGATTGCGAAAGCGCGCCGCCAGGCCGGCCAGTTGCCCGTAGGTCGATGGAATCCAGGTTTCCAGCTTGGCGCGGATCAGCCGTGCCAGCACCGGCGCGTCGCCGCCGCTGGACACCGCAATAACCAGCGGCGAGCGGTCGACGATCGCCGGGAAGATCACGCTGCACAGCGCAGGCGCGTCCACCACGTTGACCGGTACGCAGCGCTTGTGGGCGTCGGCCGAAACCTGGGCATTGAGCGGCTCGTCATCGGTGGCGGCGATGACCAGGCCGCAGCCGTCCATATCCGCTTCGACGTAGCCACGCAGCACGCATTCGCCGCCGCTGCCACTGACCAGTTCCCGCAACTGCGGTTCGATGTCGGGTGCGACCACCCGCAGCAGCGCACCGGCATCCGCCAGCAGGCGAGACTTGCGCAGGGCAATCTCGCCGCCGCCGACCACCAGCACGCGGCTGCCGCGCAGGTTGTGGAACAGTGGCAGATAGTCCATTTAGCCGATGACCTCGATGCCGCCCATGTACGGCTTCAGCACTTCAGGCACCCGGATCGAGCCGTCGGCCTGCTGGTAGTTTTCCAACACGGCGACCAGCGTACGACCCACCGCCAGGCCGGAGCCGTTGAGGGTATGGACCAGTTCCGGCTTGCCGGTTTCCGGGTTGCGGAAACGCGCCTGCATGCGGCGGGCCTGGAAGTCACCGCAGTTGGAGCACGACGAAATCTCGCGGTACTTGTCCTGGCTCGGGATCCAGACTTCCAGATCGTAAGTCTTGACCGCGCTGAAGCCCATGTCGCCGGTGCACAGCGCCAGGGTGCGATACGGCAGCTCGAGCAGTTGCAGGACCTTCTCGGCGTTGGCGGTCAGGCTTTCCAGGGCTTCCATGGATTTCGACGGCTCGACGATCTGCACCATCTCGACCTTGTCGAATTGGTGCTGGCGGATCATGCCGCGGGTGTCACGGCCAGATGCGCCGGCTTCACTGCGGAAGCACGGCGTGTGGGCGACAAACTTGATCGGCAGTTGCTTGGCGTCGACGATTTCGCCGGCAACGATGTTGGTCAGCGAGACTTCGGCGGTCGGGATCAGGTACAGATCGGCTTCGCCGTCGCGAGCGATCTTGAACAGGTCTTCCTCGAACTTCGGCAACTGACCGGTGCCTTGCAGCGCCGGTGCCTGGACCAGGTAAGGCGTGTAGGCCTCTTCGTAGCCGTGCTCGGTGACGTGCAGGTTGATCATGAACTGCGCCAGTGCGCGATGCAGACGGGCGATCGGCCCGCGCAGCAGGGCGAAACGCGCGCCCGACAGCTTGGCGGCGGTTTCGAAGTCCAGCCAACCGAATTTCTCGCCCAGGGCGACGTGGTCCTGTACCGGGAAATCGAAGGCTTTCGGCGTGCCCCAGCGACGTACTTCGACGTTACCGTCTTCGTCTTCACCCACCGGCACCGATTCGTGAGGCAGGTTCGGGATGCCCAGCAGGATCGAATCAAGCTCGCTCTGGATCGCGTCCAGTTCGGTCTTGCCGGCACTCAACTCGCCCGCCATGCGCTCGACATCGGCCATCAGCGGCGCGATGTCTTCGCCGCGCTGCTTGGCCTGACCGATGGACTTGGAGCGCGCGTTACGTTCAGCCTGCAGGGCTTCGGTGCGGGTCTGGACGGTCTTGCGCTGTTCTTCCAGCGCTTCGATGCGCGCGACATCCAGGGCAAAGCCACGGGATGCCAGGCGGTCCGCTACGTCCTGAAGGTTGCTACGTAACAGTTTGGAATCGAGCATGTCGGTCTCTCGTTATCAAAGTTTGGTCAGGGACAGGCCGGCCCAGGTGGCGAGCAGCCCGCCGAACACGCTGATGGCCGCATAGCCCAGGGCCAGCGGCACCTGCCCGCTTTCCAGCAGGCGCACCGTATCCAGTGAAAAGGATGAAAAAGTCGTCAGGCCGCCAAGAAAGCCGACCATCAACCCCGCGCGCACCTCGATGGGCACTTCGGGGCGAATCAGAAACAGGCCGTATAGGACGCCGATCAGCAGACAGCCCACGATATTAACGGCCAGCGTCGCGGTATAGAAGTGCCGCGGCCAATTTGCGCTGATCCAGTTGCCCGTGGCGAAACGCAACAATGTACCGGCAACGCCGCCGGCGGAGACTGCGAGAATCAAGGGGATCACGGTTTTCTCCGCTGCCGTGGACTTAATCGGTCCAATTGCGCCAAGTGGTTGAGCTTCTCGCCGATCTTCAGCTCCAGGCCACGGGGCACCGGCTGATAGAACCGTTGGGGGTCGAGTTCCTCGGGAAAATAGTCTTCGCCGGCGGCGTAAGCGTCAGGCTCGTCATGGGCGTAACGGTATTCCTCGCCGTAGCCCAACTGTTTCATGAGCTTGGTCGGCGCGTTGCGCAGGTGCAACGGCACTTCCAGAGAGCCGTGCTCGGCGGCGCTGCGCATCGCCGCCTTGAAGCCCATGTAGACGGCGTTGCTTTTCGGCGCGCAGGCCAGGTAGGTAATGGCCTGTGCCACGGCGAGCTCGCCTTCCGGGCTGCCGAGGCGTTCCTGCACGTCCCAGGCCGCCAGGCACAGGCTCAGCGCGCGCGGATCGGCGTTGCCGATGTCTTCGCTGGCCATGCGCACCACGCGGCGCGCGAGGTACAGCGGATCACAACCGCCATCGATCATCCGCGCAAACCAGTACAGCGCGCCGTCCGGGTTGGAGCCGCGCACCGACTTGTGCAGCGCCGAAATCTGGTCGTAGAACGCCTCGCCGCCCTTGTCGAAGCGGCGCCGGGTATCGCCCAGCAGGCTTTGCAGCAGTTCGACACCGATCTCGCTGTCGTCTTCGGCCAGGTCCGAGGCGTTTTCCAGCAGGTTGAGCAGGCGCCGACCATCCCCGTCGGCAGCGCTGAACAGTATCTGGAAACCTTCGTCGCTGAGGCTCAGGTGGCGCTTGCCCAGGCCGCGCTCTTCGGTGAGCGCGCGATGCACCAGCTTGCGCATCGCCGCCTCGTCGAGGCTCTTGAGCACGTAGACCCGCGCGCGGGACAGCAAGGCGTTGTTGAGCTCGAACGAAGGGTTCTCGGTGGTAGCACCGATGAAAATCAGCGTGCCATCTTCGACATAGGGCAAAAAGGCGTCCTGCTGCGACTTGTTGAAGCGATGCACTTCATCGACGAACAGGATGGTGCGCTTGCCGTACTGGCCGGCCTGCTGCTTGGCGATTTCCACCGCCTGGCGAATCTCCTTGACCCCGGCCAGCACGGCCGACACCGTTTCGAAATGCGCGTCCGAGACTTCCGCCAGCAACCGCGCCAGGGTGGTCTTGCCGACCCCCGGCGGGCCCCAGAAGATCATCGAATGCAGGGCGCCCTGCTCCAAGGCTTCGCGCAGGGGCTTGCCGCGGGCGAGCACATGTTCCTGGCCGACGTACTCATCCAGGTTGGTGGCCCGCAGGCGGGCGGCCAATGGCTGGGCAATCGGGGCGCTTCGAAACAGGTCCATGATTACTTACACAACCTCCGCTGGGTCCTGGTTTGTACCAAGATGCCTTTGTGGGAGCGGGCTTGCTCGCGAATGCGGTGTGTCAGTTAACAATAATGTCGATTGATACACCGCATTCGCGAGCAAGCCCGCTCCCACACACAGGGATCCGGGATTTATTCCTGGATCACATCCGCACCCTTGGGGATGTCGAACTTGAACTTGGACGCGGCGATCGGCTCGTTGGCCTTGACCCCGGTGAACAGGATATTGGTGCGCTGGCCGACACTGTCGATCAGTTGCATGTCGTTGACCAGGCCGTTGCGGAACGACAGGCGCAGGCTGTCGAACAGGCTGTCCTTGGTCTTCGGCTTGAGAGTGAAGTCAATCACGCCACCGGCCTCCTTGGAGGTGATGTCGAAGCTCTGGCTGATCTCCGAGATATCGCCGGAGAGCAGCAGCGCCGGGGTCTGGGTCAGGCGCTGGTCGAGGGTCTTGATGGTCACCTGTTCAAGGTCCGGGTCCCACAGGGAAACTTTCTTGCCATCGGACACCATCAGCTGTTCGGCGGGTGCATCGGTGTGCCAGTAGAACAGGCCAGGGCGCTGCAGGGCCATGTCGCCAGCGGTTTCCTGCAACTGGGTGCCGCTGCCGTCGAGGGTCAGCTGGGAGAAACGCGCAGTCAGGGTCTGGGAGCCGCCCAGCAACTGGGTCAGGCGGGCCACATCTTTCTCGCCGGCATGGGCCGACAAGGTAGACAAAGCCAATACGGGCAACAACAGCATGCGAATCAGGCGCATGGGAGTCCTCATGAATTCGTGGGGGGCGAGCGGCGCGTCATCACGCCGCCCGGGTTGTCAGTCGCGCATCGGGCCCGGCGCCAGCACTTCGCGCGAGCCGTTGGTGTTCATGGCCGTCACGACCCCGGCCATTTCCATGGCCTCGATCATGCGTGCGGCGCGGTTGTAGCCGATCTTCAGCTTGCGCTGTACGGCGGAAATCGAGGCACGGCGACTCTCCAGGACGAACTGCACTGCTTCGTCATAGAGCGCATCGGTCTCGGCATCGTCGTCACCGCCGCCACTGCTGCCCTCGAAACCGCTGCCGGCCTCTTCGACACCGTTGAGGATGTCGTCGTTGTATTCAGGCGCGCCACGCAACTTCCAGGCTTCGACCACGCGGTGCACTTCGTCATCGGAGACGAACGCACCGTGGACACGGATCGGCAGGCTGGTGCCGGGCGGCATGTAGAGCATGTCACCGTGGCCGAGCAATTGCTCGGCGCCGCCCTGGTCGATGATGGTCCGCGAGTCGATCTTGCTCGACACCTGGAACGCCATGCGGGTCGGGATGTTGGCCTTGATCAGACCGGTGATCACGTCCACCGACGGCCGTTGGGTGGCGAGGATCAGGTGAATACCGGCCGCACGGGCTTTCTGGGCGATACGGGCGATCAGTTCTTCGACCTTCTTGCCGACGATCATCATCATGTCGGCGAATTCGTCCACCACCACCACGATGGTCGGCAGCTTGTGCAACAGCGGCGCTTCGTCGTGGATGCTTTCGCGGTGGTAGAGCGGGTCGCTCAACGGCGTGCCGGCTTCCTCGGCCTCCTTGACCTTGGCGTTGAAGCCCGACAGGTTGCGCACGCCCATCTTCGCCATCAGCTTGTAGCGGCGCTCCATCTCGGCAACGCTCCAGCGCAGGGCGTTGGCCGCGTCCTTCATGTCGGTGACCACCGGGCACAGCAGGTGCGGGATGCCTTCGTAGATCGACAATTCGAGCATCTTCGGGTCGATCATGATCAGCTTGGCGTCTTCCGGGCCGGACTTGAACAGGATCGACAGGATCATCGCGTTCACCCCCACCGACTTACCCGAACCGGTGGTACCGGCCACCAGCAGGTGAGGCATCTTCGCCAGGTCGGTGATGACCGGCTTGCCGCCGATGTCGTGGCCCAGGGCCAGGGTGACCGGTGACTTGTGATTGTCGTACTCGGGGGTCGAGAGCACCTCGGAGAAGCGCACGATCTGGCGATCCTCGTTGGGGATCTCGATGCCCACGGTGGTCTTGCCCGGGATCACTTCCACCACCCGCACGCTGGTGACGGCCAGGGAGCGCGCCAGGTCCTTCGCGAGGTTGGCGATACGGCTGACCTTGACGCCGGCGGCCGGCTGGATTTCGTAACGGGTAATGACCGGACCCGGATGGATCGAATCCACCGACACCTCGACACCGAACTCCTTGAGCTTGATCTCCAGCAGGTGACCGACGGCCGCCAGGGATTCGGGGGAATAATTGAGTTGTTTCTTTTCGGCAGGATCGAGGATCGAAATCGGTGGCAAGGTCCCTTCCACCGCGCTGTCGACGAACAGCGGCGCCTGTTTTTCCTTCTGCACGCGCTTGCTCTGCTCCGGCGGCTTGGCCGGGGCCATGGTGATGACCGGCGGCACCTGCTTTTCGCGCTCGGACATGTGCTTGCTCAGGGCCTGCTCACGCTCGATCAGGCGTTCCTTGACCTTCGCCTGCTCGCGTTTGTCCGGAACGGTGGGCGCCACGACGTCATGGACCCGATCGTCCACTTCACGCAGTTGCGCCACCAGTTGCTTGCGTTCGTTGCGCGCCGCCCACCAGCGGTTCAGCGCACCCTGGATCAATTCGATGAGGTCGAGCGTGATCTTGCCGGTCACGTCCATGACCTTGAACCAGGACAGGTCGGTGAACACTGTCAGGCCGAAGAGGAACAGTGCGATGAACAGCAGCGTGCTGCCCTGGATATTCAGGGCATTGCGCGCCAGATCACCAAGGCTCTCGCCCAGCGCACCACCCGCCCCGGCCGGCAGGCCGGTGGGTGCGTGGAAATGGATATGTGCCAGCGCGGCGCCCGACAACACCAGGAACACCAGGCCAATCAGGCGCCAGGAGAACAGCCAGCCGCTCCACTGCCAGGGCTCATGGCGCTGGCGGAAAATCTGATAGGTCTTGATCGCCAGCAGCAGCGGGAAAATATAGGCGAAATAGCCCAGCACCATGAACAGGATGTCAGCGCTGTAGGAACCGGCCGGCCCGCCGAAATTCTGCACGTCTTCGATCTTGCTGTTGTGGCTCCAGCCCGGATCGTCCTTGCCGTAGGTCAGCAAGGCCATCATCAGGAACAGGCACAAGGCCCCAATGGCGATCAACGCACCTTCCTTGAGCCGGTAGTGCAATTGTTGGCGCCAGAGCGGAACGACTGTCTTGGGTGCTGCGGTGGATTTCTTCAAAACGCTTCTTTTCCTGCGCCAATGGCGCGTCCATCTGTTGAATGACTATAAAAACTGCCCACGGGGAGCAGGTAAAAAAAGTGAATGTGCTCAACCGGTACTACTTTTACCACTGAGGCATGTTTTACCACTGTGGCATGCGTCCGGAAAACCGCAGGTGTTGCCGAAGATTTGACCTTTTGCCCGTCCTGCGTTCAAAACTCAAGCATTGTACGGGTTTGTCTTGCCAGAGGCATTGCCCGCGCGCCCGGCGACAACCTGGCCAGAAACGGGTCATCGGGCGCCAATTTGAGCATGCATTCTCTTTTGTGACAAAGGCTTATGAGGTGTTTTTTATGAGCGAAGCGAAGCATTCACGCCTGATCATTCTCGGTTCGGGCCCTGCAGGGTACAGCGCGGCAGTCTATGCGGCCCGCGCCAACCTCAAACCCGTTGTCATTACCGGCATACAGGCCGGTGGCCAGCTCACCACCACGGTCGAAGTCGATAACTGGCCCGGCGATGTCGAAGGCCTGACCGGTCCCGTACTCATGGAACGCATGCAGCGGCACGCCGAGCGCTTCGACACGCAGATCGTCTACGACCATATCCATACCGCCAAGTTGCAACAGCGACCGCTCGAACTGGTCGGCGACAGCGGCACCTATACCTGCGATGCATTGATCATCGCCACTGGCGCCTCGGCTCAATACCTGGGCCTGCCTTCGGAGGAAACCTTCGCCGGCAAAGGCGTGTCCGCCTGCGCGACCTGTGATGGCTTCTTTTATCGAAACCAGGTGGTGGCCGTTATCGGTGGCGGTAACACGGCGGTTGAAGAAGCCTTGTACCTGTCGAACATCGCCAGGGAAGTTCACCTGATTCACCGCCGCGACAAGCTGCGCGCGGAAAAGATATTGCAGGACAAGCTCTTCGAAAAGGCAGCCAACGGCAATATCCGCCTGCACTGGAACCAGAACCTGGATGAAGTGCTGGGTGACGCCAGCGGCGTGACCGGCGCGCGCCTGCGGCACAGCGAGACGGGCGATACCAGCACGTTATCCCTGGCCGGAGTGTTCATCGCCATCGGACATAAACCCAACACCGATCTGTTCCAGGGCCAGTTGCAGATGCGCGACGGCTACCTGATTGTGCGTGGCGGCAGCGAAGGCAATGCCACCGCCACTGACATCGAAGGTGTTTTTGCCGCCGGCGACGTGGCTGACCACGTCTATCGCCAGGCCATTACGTCCGCTGGCGCCGGTTGCATGGCCGCGCTGGATGCAGAGAAGTATCTCGATGACATCCCGGCCGTTTGACGGTTAACCTCTAGGGCGGGCCTATGACAGGGCCCGCTCCCCTCCCCTTCTGCAAGTCCGGATAACGATGCTGACCTGGTTACAACGCAACACGTTCGATTTCCCACCGCTGGAAAAAGCCATGCGCGACCCCAATGGCTTGCTGGCCGCCGGCGGGGATCTTTGCGCCGATCGGTTGATCCAGGCCTATCGCCACGGCTGCTTTCCATGGTTCTCGGAAGGACAGCCGATCCTGTGGTGGTCACCGGACCCGCGCACCGTGCTGTTTCCCGACGAACTGCATGTTTCCCGTAGCCTGAACAAGCTGTTGCGCAAGCAGCGCTATCAAGTGACGTTCGACCGGGACTTCGCGGCGGTCATCAAGGCCTGCGCCGCACCCCGCGATTATGCCGACGGCACCTGGATCACCGACGCCATGCAGACCGCTTATCTGGAACTGCACCGGCGTGGCTTCGCCCATTCGGTGGAGGTCTGGGACCAGGACCAGTTGGTGGGCGGCTTGTATGGCCTGGCGATGGGGCAGCTGTTTTTCGGTGAGTCGATGTTCAGCCGGGCCGACAATGCGTCGAAATTCGGCTTCGCAACCCTGGTCCAACATCTCAAGGAAGCGGGTTTCGTGCTCATTGACTGCCAGATGCCCACCGAGCATCTGCACAGCCTGGGCGCCCGGTCGATTCCCCGCGCAGCGTTTGCCGATTACTTGAAGGCGCACCTGGACCAGCCCAACCAGGCCACTTGGCTTTGCTGAGCGATATTCGCGCGACTGGCTTACACTTGAATTGAAGTTTTATCCCGAGGGTTGATCATGACCGAGTTGGCGCGCTTGAAGTTCTATGCCACTCAACCTCACTCTTGCAGTTATCTGCCGGAGGAGCAGGCCACGACCCTGTTCCTCGACCCGAGCCAGCCCATGGATGTGCATGTCTACGCAGACCTGTCGGAAATGGGCTTTCGGCGCAGTGGCGATCATCTTTACCGGCCCCATTGCCAACACTGCAATGCGTGCGTTCCGGCGCGCATTCCCGTGGCGCGATTCACACCCAATCGCCAGCAAAAGCGTATTTTCAAGCGCAACGCTGACTTGCAGGTGCGCCCGGCCAAGCCGCAATTTACCGAAGAATATTTTGACCTGTACCAGCGCTATATCGAGCAACGCCACGCCGATGGCGACATGTACCCGCCCAGCCGGGATCAATTCTCGACGTTCCTGGTGCGCGACCTGCCGTTCTCGCGCTTCTACGAGTTCCGCCTCGATGGCCGACTGGTCGCCATCGCCGTCACCGACCTGCTGCCCAATGGGCTTTCGGCGGTGTACACGTTCTATGAGCCCGACGAAGAAAAACGCAGCCTGGGGCGTTTTGCGATTCTCTGGCAGATCAACGAGTGCCGGCGCCTGGGCCTGGATGCGGTGTACTTGGGCTACTGGATCAAGAGCTGCAAAAAAATGAACTACAAGACCCAATATCGGCCCATTGAATTGCTGATCAACCAGCGGTGGGTTGTCCTGAACTAAGGGCTCGCTCGCAATGAGTGCCCCGATGCAAGTACCCGACTCGTCGAGTATCCCAAGAACCCCTTGGCTTGCCCCCCCTTTTTCGGGCACAATGCACGCCGCTTTTGCCTGGCGCAGTTGCACCGGGCCATTCACTGGATACCGAGGGCTTTACTGCATGTCGAAAGAAGACAGCTTCGAAATGGAAGGCACTGTCGTCGACACCCTGCCCAACACCATGTTTCGTGTGGAGTTGGAAAATGGGCACGTCGTAACCGCGCATATCTCCGGCAAGATGCGCAAGAACTACATTCGTATTCTTACCGGTGACAAAGTGCGCGTCGAGCTGACGCCCTATGACTTGAGCAAAGGGCGCATCACTTACCGCGCTCGCTAACAAGTCAATACAAAACGCCCGGCTGATGTCGGGCGTTTTTGTTTGCCTGGGATTTGATGGCTGCCCCGAAACAATGTGGGAGCGAGCTTGCTCGCGATAGCGGTGGGTCAGTTTGCATCGGTGTCGAATGTGCCGCAGCCATCGCGAGCAAGCTCGCTCCCACATGGGATTGCGGTGTCGCATATAGCAAAAAGGCGCCTTTCGGCGCCTTTTGCTTATTGCGGTGTACGATCAGGCCATTTCCGCCGTGGTTTCGAAGTCGAACGTCAGCTCGCCATCCTTGATGTCGATGTGGACCACACCGCCATGCTCGGCCAGTTCGCCAAAGAGGATTTCCTCCGCCAGTGGGCGCTTGATCTTGTCCTGGATCAGGCGAGCCATTGGCCGCGCTCCCATCGTCACATCGTAGCCACCTTCGGCGAGCCAGCTGCGGGCCGCATCGGTAACCTCCAGCAACACCCGCTTGTCTTCGAGCTGCGCCTGAAGTTCGGTAAGGAACTTGTCCACCACGCTCTTGATGACTTCATGGCTGAGGCGACCAAACTGGATGATAGTGTCCAGGCGGTTACGGAACTCAGGCGTGAAGCTCTTCTTGATCACTTCCATCGCATCGGACGAGTGATCCTGATGGGTGAAACCGATCGAAGCGCGCGCAGCGGTTTCAGCGCCGGCGTTGGTGGTCATGATGATGATCACGTTGCGGAAATCCGCCTTGCGTCCGTTGTTGTCGGTCAGCGTACCGTGGTCCATGACCTGCAGCAGCAGGTTGAAGACTTCCGGATGCGCCTTCTCGATCTCATCGAGCAACAGCACGCAGTGCGGCTGCTTGGTGATCGCCTCGGTCAACAGGCCGCCCTGGTCGAAGCCGACATAACCTGGAGGCGCACCGATCAGCCGCGATACGGTGTGACGCTCCATGTACTCGGACATGTCGAAGCGCACCAGCTCGATCCCCAGCGCCTTGGCCAACTGCCGTGCCGCCTCGGTCTTGCCGACACCGGTAGGCCCGGCGAACAGGAACGAACCGACCGGTTTGTCCGGCGACTTGAGACCCGCGCGCGACAGCTTGATGGCGGTCGACAGCGAGTCGATGGCCGCATCCTGGCCGAACACCGTGAGCTTCAGGTCGCGCTCCAGGTTACGCAGCAGCTCCTTGTCGGAACTGGTGACGTGTTTGGGGGGAATCCGCGCGATCTTAGCGACGATGTCCTCGACCTGTGGCACGTCGATGCGCTTGACGCGGTTCTCCACCGGTTGCAGGCGCTGGTAGGCACCCGCCTCGTCGATGACATCAATGGCTTTGTCCGGCATGTGCCGATCATTGATGTAGCGCGAGGCCAGCTCGGCGGCGGCGCGCAACGCTTCATCGCTGTATTCGATGCTGTGGTGCAGCTCGAAACGCCCTTTCAGGCCGCGCAGGATGCCGATGGTGTCTTCCACCGACGGCTCCGAGACGTCGACTTTCTGGAAACGCCGGGCCAAAGCACGGTCTTTCTCGAAAATGCCACGGAATTCCTGGAACGTGGTCGAGCCGATGCAACGGATATCACCCGAAGAGAGCAACGGCTTGAGCAGGTTAGAGGCATCCATGACGCCACCCGACGCAGCACCGGCACCGATGATGGTGTGGATCTCGTCGATGAACAGGATCGCCTGCGGACGTTTCTTCAGCTCGCCGAGCAGCGCCTTGAAGCGTTTCTCGAAGTCGCCGCGGTATTTGGTACCGGCCAGCAAGGCACCCAGGTCGAGGGAATAGACGACACTGTTGGCCAGCAGGTCCGGCACCTGGTTATCGACGATGCGCTTGGCCAGGCCTTCGGCGATCGCGGTCTTGCCCACGCCCGCCTCGCCTACCAGCAGCGGATTGTTCTTGCGACGCCGGGCCAGGATCTGCGCCACGCGCTCGACTTCCGCCTCGCGCCCGACCAGCGGGTCGATACGACCCTGACGGGCCAGTTCGTTCAGGTTGCTCGCATAGGCATCCAGGGGATTGCCTGAAGAAGAAGACTCACCGCCCTCGTCGTCCTGCATGTCCTGCTCACCCTCGGAATGATCGCCATGCCCGGGCACCTTGGAGATGCCATGGGCGATGTAGTTGACGACATCGATACGCGCCACGCTCTGCTGCTTGAGCAGGAAGACCGCCTGGCTTTCCTGCTCGCTGAAGATCGCGACCAGGACATTGGCGCCGGTGACTTCGCGCTTGCCCGAGCTCTGTACGTGAAAGACAGCACGCTGCAATACACGCTGGAAGCCCAGGGTTGGCTGGGTTTCGCGATCCTCGTCATGAACGGGGATCAATGGCGTGGTGGAGTCGATGAACTCCTGCAGATCATGCTTGAGTTTATCGAGGTTTGCGCCGCAGGCACGCAAAACGGTGGCGGCAGCCTCATTATCCAATAGGGCCAGCAGCAGGTGTTCGACGGTCATGAATTCATGACGCTTCGAACGAGCCTCCTTGAAGGCAAGATTGAGGGTGACTTCGAGCTCGCGGTTTAACATAGCTTCACCTCATACCCAAGTGGTCGGCGTTAACCGTCCTTCTCGATTTCACAGAGTAGCGGATGCTGGCTTTCCCGGGCGTACTGGTTGACCTGCATGGCCTTTGTCTCGGCGATGTCGCGGGTAAACACTCCACATACTGCCCGTCCCTCTGTATGGACGGCCAGCATGACCTTGGTCGCCAGCTCGCGATTCAGGTTAAAAAACACCTCGAGCACTTCGACGACGAAATCCATCGGTGTGTAGTCATCGTTGAACAAAACCACCTTGTACATCGGTGGAGCCTGTAAAGCGGGCTTTGATTCCTGAACAGCAATACCCGCTGAATCGTCGTCATGTAGATCCGGGCGATCCTGATTGAATGTTAGTCGAATCTGGCTGATTGCATGCATGGAAAGAAAGGTTCGTTTAGTTGGCGAATACAGTGATGGGGCCGCTTGCAGGCGATTTCAACCGCTACTGCCCGATCACCTTGACTATCGGCAAATCGGTGTTACAACCAATAGAGCCCACCGTGGGTTAAAAAGGTCCGTGAAGTCAATCCGATTTCAATGATCGACGGCGGATGGTCAGGATGATACTCCCATGGCGGGGTGTGTTGCAGAGGGATATTGGTATGCCGGGTACCGGGATGACATTCAAGGGCAAGGTCAAATGGTTCAACAACTCCAAGGGCTTCGGGTTTATCAATCGCGATGGCGATCCGAATAAGGAAGACCTGTTCGCTCACTACTCGGCGATCCTGATGGACGGCTACAAGACCTTGAAGGCCGGGCAAACCGTGTCGTTCAGCATGATCCAGGGTCCCAAGGGCGTACACGCAGTCGCCATCACGCCCGTCGCGCAGGACAACGCCGACGCCACGCCCGAATCCGTCAACGCCCTGGAGCACGTCAGCGCCTCCGAAAAAGGCTGACACACCCGCCCCTCCTCAGGCAAAACGCCCGGATCGATCACTCGAGCCGGGCGTTTTCAGTTGCGTAACGATCCGCCTACATGTGCGAGATCAGTGCATCACCAAAGCCGGAAGACGATACCAGCTTGGCTCCGTCCATCAGGCGTTCGAAGTCATAGGTCACGGTTTTGGCCGAGATCGCGCCGTTGGTGCCCTTGATGATCAGGTCGGCCGCTTCGGTCCAACCCATGTGACGCAGCATCATTTCCGCCGACAGGATCAGCGAACCCGGGTTGACCTGGTCCTTGCCGGCGTATTTGGGCGCGGTGCCATGGGTGGCCTCGAACATCGCCACGGTGTCCGACAGGTTGGCGCCCGGCGCGATACCGATACCACCCACTTCGGCCGCCAGGGCGTCGGAAAGATAGTCGCCGTTGAGGTTCAGGGTCGCGATCACGTCGTACTCGGCCGGGCGCAGCAGGATCTGCTGGAGCATGGCGTCGGCGATGGCATCCTTGACCACGACATTCTTGCCGGTCCGCGGATTCTTGAACTGCATCCAGGGCCCGCCGTCGAGCAGGGTCGCGCCGAACTCTTCGGCCGCCACTTCGTAGGCCCATTCCTTGAAGGCACCTTCGGTGAACTTCATGATGTTGCCTTTGTGCACGATGGTCAGCGAATCGCGGTCATTGTCGACAACATATTGCAAGGCTTTGCGCGCCAGACGTTTGGTGCCCTGCTTGGAAACCGGCTTGACGCCGATACCGCAATCTTCGTCGAAGCGGATCTTGGTGACACCCATTTCCTCCTTGAGGAACTTGATGACCTTGGTGGCCTCGGCCGAACCAGCCTTCCACTCGATGCCTGCATAGATGTCTTCGGAGTTCTCGCGGAAGATTGTCATGTCGACATCGCCAGGCTTCTTCACCGGGCTTGGCACACCCTCGAACCAGCGCACCGGGCGCAGGCAGACATACAGGTCCAGCTGCTGGCGCAGCGCGACGTTCAACGAGCGGATACCACCACCGACCGGCGTGGTCAGAGGGCCCTTGATGGAAACCACGTAGTCCTTGACCGCGTCCAGGGTTTCCTGGGGAAGCCAGGTGTCCTGGTCGTAGACCTGGGTGGCTTTTTCACCGGCATAGACTTCCATCCAGGAAATCTTGCGCTTGCCGCCATAAGCCTTCTCGACCGCGGCGTCGACGACCTTGATCATGACCGGACTGATATCAACGCCAATGCCGTCACCTTCAATGAAAGGGATGATCGGATTGTCGGGAACATTAAGAGAATGGTCTGCATTGACGGTGATTTTGTCACCGACGGCTGGAACCTGAATCTTTTGATACCCCATGCTGAACTCCATTGCTTGGATTGAACATCTGGCTGCGTTCGAGCGTACCCCAGTTGTATCGGCACGCAAACCCTACGTTCGGCCCGTCCTCGGCAAATAAACCGAGTTCGCCGCGTACAAGCCTGAAAACCAAGGGAAAAGCGCCAAACTTGAGCATAGTCCAGCCCCGCGGCCTGCGACGTTTAGACCAATGGACGTGTACGGAAGTCTATGAACCGTCGGCAGATCGCCAGCTACCTATGTATAATGCCGCCGCTGACCACAGGGTCACGACGGCTGACGGCTCTATCACGAGACTTTCCGCCAATTTGAAAGCCGGACCGTTACCGCGGCCCGACCGCTTGACGCTCGACTGATGCACCCAACATCACCGCGAAGAAACCTCGACATTCGGCTCACGGATGACTTTGAACGAACGCGCTTACCCGGCGCCCCTCGAGTTTCTGCGCATGCTTTAGCAAAGAAGAGAGTTAATCCGAATATGCCCACCCGCTCGAAGATCATCTATACCTTCACCGACGAAGCGCCTGCCCTCGCCACCTATTCGCTGCTGCCGATCGTCGAAGCCTTCACCGCTTCGGCCGATATCGCCGTGGAGACCCGCGATATCTCCCTCGCAGGGCGCATCCTGGCCAGCTTCCCCGAGCAACTGGGTGACAAAGCCGTAGCCGACCACCTCGCCGAACTGGGCGACCTGGCCGTCACGCCTGAAGCCAACATCATCAAGCTGCCGAACATCAGCGCCTCGGTGCCGCAACTGCAGGCCGCGATCAAGGAATTGCAGGCCCAGGGCTACGCACTGCCAGACTACCCGGAAACCGTGACCACCGACGCCGAGAAAGAAGTCCGCGCCCGTTACGACAAGGTCAAGGGCAGCGCCGTGAACCCGGTCCTGCGCGAAGGCAACTCCGACCGCCGCGCGCCGCTGTCGGTGAAGAACTACGCTCGCAAGCACCCGCACAAGATGGGCGCCTGGGCTGCCGATTCCAAATCCCACGTGGCCCACATGAGCACCGGCGATTTCTACGGCAGCGAAAAAGCTGCCTTGATCGACGCCGCGGGCAGCGTGAAGATCGAGCTGATCGCCAAGGACGGTACTGCCACTGTCCTGAAGGAAAAAACCACCGTCCAAGCCGGTGAGATCCTCGATTGCGCGGTCATGAGCAAAAATGCCCTGCGCAATTTCATCGCCGCCGAAATCGAAGACGCCAAGCAGAAAGGCGTGTTGCTGTCGGTTCACCTCAAGGCGACCATGATGAAGGTCTCCGACCCGATCATGTTCGGCCAGATCGTGGCTGAGTACTATAAGGACGCGCTGGCCAAGCACGCCCAGGTACTGGAGCAGATCGGCTTCAACCTGAACAACGGCATCGGCGACCTGTACGCCCGCATCAAGGCCCTGCCGGCCGAGCAGCAGGCGCAGATCGAAGCCGACATCCAGGCGGTCTATGCCGTTCGTCCGGCACTGGCGATGGTCAACTCCGACAAAGGCATCACCAACCTGCACGTGCCGAGTGACGTCATCGTCGACGCCTCGATGCCAGCCATGATCCGTGACTCCGGCAAGATGTGGGGCACCGACGGCCAGCTGCACGACACCAAGGCCGTGATCCCGGATCGCTGCTACGCGACCATCTACCAGGCCGTGATCGAAGACTGCAAGCAACACGGCGCCTTCGACCCGACCACCATGGGCAGCGTGCCGAACGTCGGCCTGATGGCCAAGAAAGCCGAAGAGTACGGCTCCCACGACAAGACCTTCCAGATCAAGACTGACGGTGTGGTCCGCGTCTCGGACAGCAACGGTCGCACCCTGCTGGAGCAGAACGTCGAGGCTGGCGATATCTTCCGCATGTGCCAGACCAAGGACGCGCCGATCCAGGACTGGGTCAAGCTCGCCGTCAACCGCGCCCGCGCCAGCAGCACCCCGGCAATCTTCTGGCTCGACCCGATGCGCGCCCACGATGGCGTGATGATCGAGAAGGTCCAGGCTTACCTGAAGGATCACGATACCAGCGGCCTGGAGATCCGCATCATGTCGCCTGTCGACGCGATGAAGTTCACCCTGGCGCGTACCCGCGAAGGCAAGGACACCATCTCGGTGACCGGCAACGTACTGCGTGACTACCTGACCGACCTGTTCCCGATCATGGAACTGGGCACCAGCGCCAAGATGCTCTCGATCGTGCCGCTGATGAACGGTGGCGGCCTGTTCGAAACCGGCGCCGGCGGCTCGGCACCCAAGCACGTGCAGCAATTGCTGGAAGAGAACTTCCTGCGTTGGGATTCCCTGGGCGAGTTCCTGGCCCTGGCCGCATCCCTGGAACACCTGGGCGTGACCTACAACAACCCGAAAGCACTGGTGCTGGCCAAGACTCTCGACCAGGCGACTGGCGAATTCCTGGACCGCAACAAGTCGCCTTCGCGCAAGGTCGGCGGCATCGACAACCGCGGCAGCCACTTCTACCTGACCCTGTTCTGGGCCCAGGCACTGGCCGCCCAGGATGACGACGCAGCCCTCAAGGCGCAGTTCACCACCCTGGCCAAGACCCTGACCGACAACGAAGAAAAAATCGTTGCCGAGCTCAACGCCGTCCAAGGCAAGCCAGTGGAGATCGGCGGCTACTACTTCGCCAACCCCGAGCTGACCAGCAAGGCCATGCGCCCAAGCGACACCTTCAACGCGGCGATTGCTGCGCTGGTATAAGGTCGCAAGGAAACACCACAAACCCCGGCCCTGTGCCGGGGTTTGTGTTTCTGGCATTTACACTATCCGTCAGACAGCACCCGACCCTGTGGGAGCGAGCTTGCTCGCGATTGCGATTCATCATTCAATTCAGGCGCTGACTGACCCACCGCTATCGCGAGCAAGCTCGCTCCCACAGGGGGATTGAAGCAGAGCCGGCAGAGACAGGTCGGCTGTCAGGCCGCCTTCGCGAGCAGGCTCGCTCCCACAATTAGATCGGGGTATAGCCAAAGAGACAGGCCGCCTCGCTTTCGATCTTGATCTTGATCTTGATCCTGATCCTGATCCTGATCCTGATTTGGGGCGCCCCGTTAACCACGATGGCCGAACGCAGGCATTGCGCAGTGGGCAACCCGGCATGGACGCCGGGTTAGCCGCGCTGGGCCATGGATGGCCCTTCGCGGCGGCCCACGGAGCAATGCCGGAGTGAGGGCATGCCGAGCCCAGGCGAGGCACCGAGTGGTGGGGCAAAGCCTTTTTGGTTACTTTTTTGGCGTCTGAAAAAAGTGACCCGCCGTAAGGGCGGAACCCTAAGCAGCCGTGACCGCAGCAATGGATATGTACTCAGCCAACAAAATCCCGGCCAGCTATCAGGCCGCCTTCGCGAGCAAGCTCGCTCCCACAGTTAGATCGGGTATAACCAAAGAGACAGGCCAGCCGCCAAGCCGCCTCGCTTTTGATCCTGATCTTGATCCGGGGCGCCCCGTTAACCACGATGGCCGAACGCAGGCATTGCGCAGTGGGCAACCCGGCATGGACGCCGGGTTAGCCGCGCTGGGCCATGGATGGCCCTTCGCGGCGGCCCACGGAGCAATGCCGGAGTGAGGGCATGCCGAGCCTAGGCGAGGCACCGAGTGGTGGGGCTAATATACGGATCACCCACATGGGTTACAAAAAAGTGCACTCACATAGGTAACACCCGGAGTGTCACGTAGCCATCAATGGCATCTCTTACGTCAATCCGTCCAAGGATGATTGGGCCGAAGATAACATCCCAGATCCCGTCCTCTATTTGCTCCAGTCCAATGGTCTGGTGCTTGAGCACATAGCCGACGTAGATCCTTAGACCACGACGATTGACGATGCCCGAGCAGTCCGCTTGGAGGCTATCGATATGGCTCGGGTAGGTCATCTCAGGAAGCTTCTCAGGGTATTGGCGGGACGAAGGCTCATAGCAGGACGCGGGTGTCTTCTGCTTTAGAGCCTCGTGGAAACGCTCATAGTTGTAATGTTGCCTGAAACGATCAAAGTGCCGTTGTTGGGCCTCCCACGCTACCGCTGGTGGTGACGGAAGAGTACTTTTCAACGTTCGATGCATACGTTCATGCCGGCCATTTTGCTCCGGCCTGCCGGGTGCGATCCGCTCAGGAATGATCCCTAGACGCAACCACCAGATGGATAATTGGGAAAGGCCCGCACGCCCTTTGCTCGCAAACGGAACACCATTGTCGGTACGAATGCGCTCCGGCAGACCATGCTCACGAAACACCTGAGTAAACACCGCCTGGGTTTCCTGGAAGTTGGTGTTAGCCATGCTGTGGCAAGCGAGCAAGAAACGACTGGCATGGTCCATGATCGTCAATGGATAGCACCAGACACCCGCACCTGTCAGGAATTGGCCTTTGTAATCGGCGCTGAATAGCTGGTTGGGAGCCTCTGCTTTCTGCAGTGGTTTGGGATAAACCGCCACCCGTTGACGCAATCGGCGTGGTTTGACCAGCTCAGCTTTCTTTAGAATGTTGTAGATCGACGTCTTTGATGGCGGCGTCTGGTCAGGGAAACGCTCGAGCAAAGCCGCCTGAATTTTCTTGGGGCCAGGCTCTGTCTCACCCCGACCGCGTAATTCAATGATCGCCTCACGGACAGCCAGGGGCACTACCCATTCCTGGGTAAGCCGACGACGACTATGTTCTTCCAGTCCCGCCGGCCCTTCCTTCTCATACCGCTCGACCCATTTATAGCCAGTCTTGCGACTGATCTCGTAAGCCTGGCAAAGCGCACTGAAGCTTGGCGGGCCTTTGATGTAGTCCGCGATGAATAGCAGTTTCAGGTCCATAGGTTTCAGCTCTCGCCATGGCATGGTCAGATCCTCGAAAACCGACCCTGCCAGTTAAAAACTGTTACCTATGTGAGTGAACTGATTTGTAACCTATGTGGGTGAGTCATACCCTAAGCCTTTTTGGTTACTTTTTTGGCGTCTGAAAAAAGTGACCCGCCGTAAGGGCGGAACCCTAAGCAGCCGTGACCGCAGCAATGGATATGTACTCAGCCAACAAAATCCGAGAAATAGAGGAGTCTCATGAACTGGCAACCCCACATCACCGTCGCCACCATCGTCGAAGACCACGGCCGCTTCCTGATGGTCGAAGAATCCAAGGGCGGACGAGCAGTGCTCAACCAGCCCGCCGGCCACCTGGACCCGAACGAAACACTGATCCAAGCCGCCATACGCGAAACCCTCGAAGAAACCGGCTGGGACGTCGAACCCACCAGCGTCACCGGCCTCTACCTCTACACCGCCCCGAGCAACGGCGTGACCTACCAGCGGGTCTGCTTCGCCGCCAAAGCCCTGAAACACCACCCGGATTATCAACTGGACGACGGCATCCTCGGCGCCAAGTGGCTGACCCGCGACGAATTGCTGACACAGCGCGACCGCTGGCGCAGCGAGCTGGTCATCCGCTGCATCGACGATTACCTGGCCGGCCATCGCCACAGCCTGGAGCTTATCCGCCCTTCTCTTTAGCCTTGCACGCCCGGGCCTGATAGAATCGCGTCCTTTTTCAAGACACTCATTGAATTCCTATGCGTGATCCAGCCTCTTCGAGCACCCCCAAGCAACGCGTCATAGTCGGCATGTCCGGCGGCGTGGACTCTTCCGTTTCCGCCCTTCTGCTGATCGAGCAGGGTTATGAGGTGGAAGGCCTGTTCATGAAGAACTGGGAAGAAGACGACGGAACCGAATACTGCACCGCCATGGACGACCTGGCGGACGCCCAGGCCGTCTGCGACCGGATCGGCATCAAGCTGCACACCGCCAACTTCGCCGCGGAATACTGGGACAACGTGTTCGAGCACTTCCTCGCCGAATACAAGGCCGGTCGCACGCCGAACCCGGACATCCTCTGCAACCGCGAAATCAAGTTCAAGGCGTTCCTCGACTACGCCATGATGCTCGGCGCCGACCTGATCGCCACCGGTCACTACGTGCGCCGCCGCGACATCGACGGTCGTACCGAGCTGCTCAAGGGGCTGGACCCGAACAAGGACCAGAGTTATTTCCTGCACGCCGTCGGCGGTGAACAGATCGCCAAGACCCTGTTCCCGGTGGGCGAACTGGAAAAACCCGAAGTGCGCGCGATTGCCGAGAAACATGACCTGGCCACCGCCAAGAAGAAGGATTCCACCGGGATCTGCTTCATCGGCGAACGGCGCTTCAGCGATTTCCTCAAGCAATACCTGCCGGCCCAGCCGGGCGAGATCAAGACCACCGAAGGCGAAGTCATCGGCCGCCACCATGGTCTGATGTACCACACCATCGGCCAGCGCCAGGGCCTGGGCATCGGCGGCTTGAAAGACGCCGGTGAAGAGCCTTGGTACGTGCTGGTCAAGGACCTGGAGCACAACGAGCTGATCGTTGGCCAGGGCAATGACCATCCATGGCTGTTTTCCCGTGCCCTGCTGGCCTCCGATATCTATTGGGTCAACCCGATCGACCTCAGCGAACCGCGCCGCCTGACGGCCAAGGTTCGCTATCGCCAGAGCGACCAACCCTGCACCCTGGAAAAAACCGCCAGCGGCTATCGCGCCACGTTCGATGATCCGCAGCGCGCGGTCACGCCCGGCCAGTCCGTGGTGTTCTACGACGGTGAAATCTGCCTCGGCGGCGGCGTGATAGAAGTCGCCGAGCCATGGAGCAGCCAGGCATGACGCCGATCCAGGAACAACTGACGGCACTCGGCGGGGTGTTTCTCGCCGCGGTGCTGGTGGACCGGATCGCCAAGACCGGCCAGGCCACCGAAGCCGGCCTGGGCTGCATGCTCGGCAGCCTGCTGGTGCGCGATCCCAAGGACACCCTGGAAGTCTATGGTGGCGATGACCTGAACCTGCGCGAAGGCTACCGTGCGCTGATCGGCGCCCTGGAGCGCGACCCCAGTGCCCTGCAACGCGAGCCGCTGCGCTACGCCCTGTCGATGCTGGGCCTGGAGCGCCAGCTGGCCAAGCGCGACGACCTGCTGGAGACCATCGGCAAACGCTTGCCGCAGATCCAGTCCCAGGTCGAACACTTCGGCCCGTCCCACGAGAACGTGATCGCCGCTTGCGGCGCGCTGTACCAGGACACCTTGAGTACCCTGCGCCAGCGCATCCAGGTGCACGGCGACATGCGCAACCTGCAGCAGCCTAGTAACGCTTCGAAGATCCGCGCCCTGTTGCTGGCCGGGATTCGCTCGGCGCGGCTGTGGCGACAACTGGGTGGGCATCGCTGGCAACTGGTGATCAGCCGGCGCAAATTGCTGAAAGAGCTTTACCCGTTGATGCGCAACGAATAAGTCGCCTCGACCTGCTTGTGGACATTGAGGGGCTGCTTACAGCCCAGCGGGAGCAAGCTCCCTCGCCACAGGTAATGAACAGTTTTATCTCGATACGCGTAACACGCCGGTCAGTTGGCAACGGACCGGCGCTGGATTTCATGTATGATACGCGCCCCATTTCGTTGCCCGACTGTCCGAGAACACCCCATGCAGCTCTCTTCGCTCACTGCGGTTTCCCCTGTAGACGGCCGCTACGCCGGCAAAACCCAGGCCCTGCGCCCTATTTTCAGCGAGTACGGCCTGATCCGTGCCCGCGTTCTGGTTGAAGTGCGCTGGCTCCAGCGCCTGGCCGCTCACCCTGGCATTGGCGAAGTACCGGCCTTTTCCGCCGAAGCCAACGCGGTACTGAACGCCCTGGCCGACGATTTCGCGCTGGAGCACGCCGAGCGCGTCAAAGAGATCGAGCGCACCACCAACCACGACGTCAAGGCCATCGAATACCTGCTCAAGGAGCAGGCGGCCAAGCTGCCGGAACTGGCCAACGTCAGCGAGTTCATTCACTTTGCCTGCACCAGCGAGGACATCAACAACCTGTCCCACGCCCTGATGCTGCGCGAAGGCCGTGACGAGGTGATGCTGCCCCTGATGCGCCAGACCGCCCAGGCCATCCGCGAACTGGCGATCCGCTTCGCCGACGTGCCGATGCTGTCGCGCACCCACGGTCAACCGGCTTCGCCGACCACCCTGGGCAAGGAACTGGCGAACGTGGTGTATCGCCTGGAGCGCCAGATCGCCCAGGTAGCCGCCGTGCCACTGCTGGGCAAGATCAACGGCGCCGTGGGCAACTACAACGCCCACCTGTCGGCCTACCCGGACATCGACTGGGAAGCCAACGCCCGCGCCTTCATCGAAGACGAGCTGGGCCTGAGTTTCAACCCGTACACCACCCAGATCGAGCCGCATGACTACATCGCCGAGCTGTTCGACGCGATCGCGCGCTTCAACACCATCCTGATCGACTTCGACCGTGACATTTGGGGCTACATCTCCCTGGGTTACTTCAAGCAGCGCACCATCGCCGGCGAAATCGGTTCCTCGACCATGCCGCACAAGGTCAATCCGATCGACTTCGAAAACTCCGAAGGCAACCTGGGCATCGCCAACGCGCTGTTCCAGCACCTGGCGAGCAAGCTGCCGATTTCCCGCTGGCAGCGCGACCTGACCGACTCCACCGTGCTGCGCAACCTGGGCGTAGGTTTTGCCCACAGCGTCATCGCCTATGAGGCCAGCCTCAAGGGCATCAGCAAGCTGGAACTGAACGAGCAGAAAATCGCCGCCGACCTGGATGCCTGCTGGGAAGTCCTGGCCGAGCCGATCCAGACAGTGATGCGTCGCTACAACATCGAAAACCCCTATGAAAAGCTGAAAGAACTGACCCGTGGCAAGGGCATCAGCCCGGACGCGTTGCAGACTTTCATCGATGGCCTGGACATGCCTGCCGAGGCCAAGGCAGAGCTGAAGAAACTGACCCCGGCCAGCTACATCGGCAACGCGGCGGCACAAGCCAAGCGCATCTGACACATCGCTTCACCTTTGAGACGCCCGGCCGCGCCGGGCGTTTTTATTCGCGTCTGAAAAGTATATTTTTTCAATAGGTTACACATGAATTCTGACATTCCACTGCAACTCCTGGGCGGTATCACGGCACGGGAGTTCCTGCGCGACTACTGGCAGAAGAAACCCCTGCTGATCCGCCAGGCCATTCCTGACTTCGAAAGCCCGATCGACGCCGACGAACTGGCCGGCCTTGCGCTTGAGGAAGAGATCGAGTCACGCCTGGTGATCGAACACGGCGAGCGCCCCTGGGAATTGCGTCGCGGCCCGTTCGCCGAAGACGAATTCAGCAAACTGCCGGAGCGCGAGTGGACCCTGCTGGTGCAGGCGGTCGACCAGTTCGTACCGGAAGTCAGCGAGCTGCTGGAGCATTTCCGCTTTTTGCCGAGCTGGCGCATCGACGATGTGATGATCAGCTTCGCTGCCCCAGGTGGCGGCGTTGGCCCGCATTTCGACAACTACGATGTGTTCCTGCTGCAGGGCCACGGCAAGCGCAACTGGAAAATCGGCCAGATGTGCAACTCCGAAAGCCCGCTGCTGCCCCATGCGGACCTGCGCATCCTCGCCGATTTCGAGGCGACCGAGGAATGGGTCCTGGAACCTGGCGACATGCTCTACCTGCCGCCGCGCCTGGCCCACTGCGGCGTCGCCGTGGATGACTGCATGACCTATTCGGTGGGTTTCCGCGCACCGAGCGCCGCCGAGGTGCTGACCCATTTCACCGACTTCCTCAGCCAGTTCCTGCCGGACGAAGAGCGCTACACCGACGCCGATGCGCGGCCTGTCGCCGACCCGCATCAGATCCAGCATGACGCCCTGGACCGACTCAAGGGCCTGCTGGCCGAGCACATGAGCGACGAGCGCCTGCTGCTGACCTGGTTCGGCCAGTTCATGACCGAGCCGCGCTATCCGGAACTGGTCGTCGGCCCGGAGCTGGAAGAAGACGATTTGCTGGCCGGCCTGGAACAGGGCGCGGTGATCATTCGCAACCCGAGCGCTCGCCTGGCCTGGTCGGAAGTCGATGACGACCTGCTGCTGTTCGCCAGCGGCCAGAGCCGTTATTTGCCGGGCAAATTGCGCGACCTGTTGAAGATGATCTGTGCCGCCGACGCGCTGCACATCGAGAACCTCGGCCCATGGCTGGCCGACGAGGACGGTCGCGGCCTCATTCATGAATTGGTCAAGCAAGGTAGCCTGGGGTTCGCCGATGAATAAAATTCACGTTCGTGTCGCAGACTGGCAAAAGGATAACGCCGAGATCCGGCGCATTCGTGAAGCGGTATTCATTGCCGAGCAATCCGTGCCGCCGGAGTTGGAGTGGGATTCGGACGATCAGGATGCCGTGCATTTCCTGGCCTTCGAAGGCGACTTTCCCATCGGCACCGCGCGCCTGCTGACCGATGGCCATATCGGCCGCGTCTCGGTCCTGAAGGATTGGCGCGGCCTGAAAGTCGGCGATGCGCTGATGCACGCAGCAATCGCCGAGGCCGAGAAGCGCGGGCTCAAGCAGCAGATGCTCAGCGCTCAGGTGCACGCCACGCCGTTCTACGAGCGACTGGGGTTTGCGGTGGTCAGCGAGGAGTTCCTCGAAGCCGGGATTCCTCACGTGGACATGGTCCGTCATTCGACCTGAGACCCATGTGGCGAGGGAGCTTGCTCCCGCTGGGCTGCGCAGCGGCCCCCGCTTTTTGGGGTCGCTTCGCGACCCAGCGGGAGCAAGCTCCCTCGCCACAAAGGCAGCCTGCAACAACATCCTGCAACGCCCAAAAACGCCCCGCCATCCACCGATGCCGGGGCGTTTTGCCGTCTACCATTCAACTTGCCCCACCCGGGGCCGACAAACTGGCAATATCCAGCTTTTGTCTCGCGGAGAAATGGACATGTCCCTACGTACCCTGCTGACCACCCTGCTGCTCGGTTGCAGCCTGTCAGTCATGGCGGCTACCGAAATCGTGCCGCTGAACTACCGCACCAGCGCGGACTTGCTGCCTGTGGCGCAGAACTTCATCGGCAAGGATGGCCAGGTCAGCGCTTACGGCAACCAACTGATCGTCAACGCCGAACCCGGCAAGATCGAAGAACTTCGACAATTCCTGACGCAGCTCGACGTGGCTCCCAAGCGCTTGCTGATCACGGTCGACACCAATGAAAACAACCTGCAAGGCGACCAGGGTTACTCGATCAACGGAGCCGCACCCAGCCAGACCCGCATCATCAACCGCAGCACCGCCAGCCGTGACGGCGGCGTGCAGCAGATCCAGGCCAGCGAGGGCCAGCCGGCGCTGATCCAGGTGGGCCAGAGCGTGCCCTTCACCAGCAACCAGACCGATGGCTATGGGCGCATGCAAAGCCAGACCGAATACCGCAATGTCACCCAGGGTTTTTACGTGACGGCCAGCGTCACCGGCGAGACCGTTCATCTGAGCATCAGCACCAACCGTGACCGCATGAGCCAGGAACGTCCCGATGTAGTGAACGTGCAAAGCACCGACACAACCGTCAGCGGGCGCCTGGGCGAGTGGATCACCCTGGCCGGGGTGAATCGGCAGAATCAGGCCGATAAACAAGGCCTGACCCGCAGCTACTCGACCCAAGGCCGGGATGACATGATTTTGCGGGTCAAGGTCGATACGCTGAACTGAAGCACCAGAAACTGACTGATAAGTCGTATTAGACCAAAGATGTAGTGCCTGAAAAAAAGCACTACAAAACGTTTGACGAGCCAAAAAACCGAAGGCATGATGGCCTCGCTCCCGCTAATCAGGGGCCCTGGCAAGGGCCTTCGGGTCGAAGCTTGCAACTACCCTGCGAGCCGATTCGTGTCTGTACCGCCCACAAGGTGTGTTTGACGAGGTTGCGACTGGAACGAAGTTGTCCCGAGGGACGGAAGCGTAACTAGGTAACCCGGCATCACTCTGAGTTCGTATGAAGGCCCACGACGCCCGAATGCGCCCGCAGCTCGCCCCTACCTGCTCACTTTCCCCTCGAGCCCATCGTTCATCCCGTCGCCTCCCCGCCTGAACCGACTTGTATGCCAGCCTCCTGGTCAGCGAGCAGCCCTTCACACCAATGACTGGTGCGATTGACGAGCTGGAACCTTCCAGCCCGGAACGACCATCCATACAAGACGCGACGAGGTTTATTTCCATGGCACTGACACGCGAACAGCAAATTGCAGCCCTTGAAAAAGACTGGGCTGAAAACCCGCGCTGGAAAGGCGTGAAGCGCAATTATTCGGCTGCTGACGTCGTCCGTCTGCGTGGCTCGGTGCAACCTGAGCACACCTTCGCGAAATTGGGCGCCGAGAAGCTGTGGAACCTGGTCACCCAGGGCGCCAAGCCAGCCTTCCGTCCCGAGAAAGACTTCGTCAACTGCATGGGCGCCCTGACCGGCGGCCAGGCTGTGCAGCAGGTCAAGGCCGGTATCCAGGCCATCTACCTGTCGGGCTGGCAAGTGGCCGCGGACAACAACTCCGCCGAGTCCATGTACCCCGACCAGTCGCTGTACCCGGTGGATTCGGTTCCAACCGTGGTCAAGCGCATCAACAACTCGTTCCGTCGTGCCGACCAGATCCAGTGGAAAGCCGGCAAGAACCCGGGCGACGAAGGCTACATCGACTACTTCGCGCCAATCGTGGCTGACGCCGAAGCCGGTTTCGGCGGCGTACTGAACGCCTACGAACTGATGAAGAGCATGATCGAGGCAGGCGCCGCCGGCGTGCACTTCGAAGATCAGCTGGCCTCGGTTAAAAAATGCGGCCACATGGGCGGCAAGGTACTGGTTCCCACCCAGGAAGCCGTACAGAAGCTGACCGCCGCGCGCCTGGCCGCCGACGTTGCCGGCGTACCGACCATCATTCTGGCCCGTACCGACGCCAACGCCGCTGACCTGCTGACTTCCGACTGCGATCCGTACGACCAGCCGTTCGTCACCGGCACCCGTACCCAGGAAGGCTTCTACAAGGTGCGCGCCGGTCTCGACCAGGCCATCGCCCGTGGCCTGGCCTACGCCCCGTACGCCGACCTGATCTGGTGCGAAACCGCCAAGCCGGACCTGGACGAGGCCCGTCGCTTCGCCGAAGCGATCAAGAAGGAATACCCGGACCAACTGCTGTCGTACAACTGCTCGCCTTCCTTCAACTGGAAGAAGAACCTGGACGACGCGACCATCGCCAAGTTCCAGCGCGAACTGTCCGCCATGGGCTACAAGCACCAGTTCATCACCCTGGCCGGCATCCACAACATGTGGCACAGCATGTTCAACCTGGCGCACGACTACGCCCGCAACGACATGACCGCCTACGTGAAGCTGCAAGAGCAGGAGTTCGCTGACGCCGCCAAAGGCTACACCTTCGTGGCCCACCAGCAGGAAGTCGGCACCGGCTACTTCGATGACATGACCACGGTGATCCAGGGCGGTACCTCGTCGGTGACCGCACTGACCGGCTCGACCGAAGAAGAACAGTTCCACTGATTGCACGCGTAAACGGCCCTTGCGGACCGAATAAAAGCTAACCGCAAAGCCGACGATTTGAAGCCCCGACTGGTTCGGGGCTTTTTTTTGCCTATGCTTTAGCAGCAACGTCGTCACATGAAAGGATATTGTGGCGAGGGAGCTTGCTCCCGCTGGCTGCGCAGCAGCCTTTTTGTGAGCGCTTCGCACTCAAGCGGGAGCAAGCTCCCTCGCCACAAGGATCCAGACAGCCCTCAAGGAAGCTACCGCAGAAAAAACAAAAAGATTGATCGAACGCAGTAACGGGCAGTCTGAAAAAGAGTAAAACGGCCGGCGCTGACAACTGCGATCACCGCTATATAAGACATGTTCTCAGTTGTTGCATCGAGCCCATACGGCGATCGCGAGCCAAACAATAATAATTATCATTTGAAGGGCGTTTTCATTGTTACATCCAAAACGAAATTCCATTGTGGATTCGACAGCCAATCCCCACGGGGCCGGGCTCGCGAGGTCGTGGAGGCGCGCTATGTCCTTATTCCAATAAATAATTTCGCTATAGGAATTTTACTTGCCCGGTGTTTAGCCATAAAATCACCGCGATTGATTGCTGCGACATATCGTCACTGCGTTATTTCTTTTCAAGCTCAGAGACCTTTGCTCTCTGTTAAGGATTTCCAGCATGCCCGAAGCGACAGGACTCATGGCCCACAACTGGGGCTTTGCCATTTTCCTTCTGGGTGTTGTCGGCCTGTGTGCCTTCATGCTCGGCGTGTCGAGCCTGCTCGGGTCAAAAGCCTGGGGCCGCAGCAAGAATGAACCGTTCGAGTCCGGCATGCTGCCTACCGGTGGCGCCCGCTTGCGGCTCTCAGCCAAATTCTATCTGGTCGCGATGCTCTTCGTGATCTTCGATATCGAAGCCCTTTTTCTCTTTGCATGGTCTGTGTCCGTCCGCGAAAGCGGCTGGACCGGATTCGTCGAAGCTCTCGTTTTCATAGCAATTCTGTTGGCAGGTCTTGTCTACCTTTACCGAGTGGGGGCTCTTGATTGGGCTCCGGAAGCTCGGCGCAAGCGGCAGGCGAAGCTGAAACAATGAGGCTTTGGCAATGCAATACAATCTCACCAGGATCGACCCCGATGCTCCTAACGAGCAATATCCGATCGGCAAGCGGGAAACCGTTTCCGATCCGTTAGAGGATCAAGTTCACAAGAACATCTTCATGGGCAAGCTCGAAGACGTGCTGAACAGCACGGTCAACTGGGGTCGCAAGAACTCCCTGTGGCCGTACAACTTCGGCCTTTCGTGCTGCTACGTGGAAATGACCACCGCCTTCACGGCGCCCCACGACATCGCGCGCTTTGGCGCCGAGGTGATCCGGGCATCGCCGCGCCAGGCGGATTTCATGGTTATCGCCGGTACGCCGTTCCTGAAAATGGCTCCCATCATCCAGCGCCTGTACGAACAGATGCTGGAACCCAAGTGGGTCATTTCCATGGGCGCGTGTGCCAACTCCGGCGGCATGTACGACATTTATTCCGTGGTCCAGGGAGTCGACAAGTTCCTGCCGGTGGATGTCTACGTGCCCGGCTGCCCGCCCCGCCCCGAAGCGTTCCTGCAAGGCCTGATGCTGCTGCAGGAATCCATCGGCCAGGAGCGTCGCCCACTGTCCTGGGTCGTCGGTGATCAAGGCGTCTATCGCGCCGACATGCCGTCGCAAAAGGAACAGCGCCGCGAACAGCGAATCGCAGTCACCAACCTGCGCAGCCCCGACGAAGTCTGATCCAGCTCTGTTCTGTAGAAGAAACGAGAACCTGGCTTCATTCTTTACGTTGACCGAAAGCGATAAATAACCATGACTACAGGCAGTGCTCTGTACATCCCGCCTTACAAGGCAGACGACCAGGATGTGGTCGTCGAACTGAACAACCGCTTTGGCGCCGAGGCGTTCACCGCCCAGGCCACCCGCACCGGCATGCCGGTGCTTTGGGTTGCCCGCGCCAGGCTCATCGAAGTCCTGACTTTCCTGCGCAACCTGCCCAAGCCGTACGTCATGCTCTATGACCTGCACGGCGTGGACGAGCGCCTGCGCACCAAGCGCCAGGGGCTGCCGGGCGCCGACTTCACCGTGTTCTACCACCTGCTGTCGATCGAGCGTAATAGTGACGTAATGATCAAGGTCGCCTTGTCCGAGAGCGACCTCAGCGTGCCGACCGTGACCGGCATCTGGCCGAACGCCAACTGGTACGAGCGTGAAGTCTGGGACATGTTCGGCATCGACTTCCCCGGCCACCCGCACCTGACCCGCATCATGATGCCGCCGACCTGGGAAGGTCACCCGTTGCGCAAGGACTTCCCGGCCCGCGCCACCGAGTTCGACCCGTACAGCCTGACCCTGGCCAAACAGCAGCTCGAAGAAGAATCCGCGCGCTTCAAGCCGGAAGACTGGGGCATGAAGCGTTCCGGCGCCAACGAGGACTACATGTTCCTCAACCTGGGCCCGAACCACCCTTCGGCCCACGGTGCGTTCCGTATCATCCTGCAACTGGACGGTGAAGAGATCGTCGATTGCGTCCCGGACATCGGCTACCACCACCGTGGCGCCGAGAAGATGGGTGAGCGTCAGTCCTGGCACAGCTATATTCCGTACACCGACCGCATCGATTACCTCGGCGGCGTGATGAACAACCTGCCGTACGTCCTGTCGGTGGAAAAACTGGCGGGCATCACGGTGCCGGACCGGGTCAACGTGATCCGCATCATGATGGCCGAGTTCTTCCGCATCACCAGCCACCTGTTGTTCCTGGGTACCTATATCCAGGACGTGGGCGCCATGACGCCGGTGTTCTTCACCTTCACCGACCGCCAGAAAGCCTACACCGTGATCGAAGCCATCACCGGTTTCCGCCTGCACCCGGCCTGGTACCGCATCGGTGGCGTTGCCCACGACCTGCCGCGCGGCTGGGAAAAGCTGGTCAAGGATTTCGTCGAGTGGATGCCCAAGCGCCTGGACGAATACACCAAGGCAGCGTTGCAGAACAGCATCCTCAAGGGTCGTACCGTCGGCGTCGCCGCGTACAACACCAAGGAAGCGCTGGAATGGGGCGTCACCGGCCCGAACCTGCGCGCCACCGGCCTCGATTTCGACCTGCGCAAGGCGCGCCCGTACTCCGGCTACGAGAACTTCGAGTTCGAAGTCCCGCTGGCGTCCAGCGGCGATGCCTATGACCGCTGCCTGGTTCGCGTCGAGGAAATGCGCCAGAGCGTCAAGATCATCGAGCAATGCATGCGCAACATGCCGGAAGGCCCGTACAAGGCGGACCACCCGCTGACCACGCCGCCGCCAAAAGAGCGCACGCTGCAACACATCGAGACCCTGATCACGCACTTCCTGCAGGTTTCGTGGGGCCCGGTCATGCCGGCCAACGAATCCTTCCAGATGATCGAAGCGACCAAGGGCATCAACAGTTATTACCTGACGAGCGATGGCGGCACCATGAGCTACCGCACCCGGATTCGCACCCCAAGCTACCCGCACCTGCAGCAGATCCCTTCGGTGATCAAAGGCAGCATGGTCGCGGACTTGATCGCGTACCTGGGTAGTATCGATTTCGTTATGGCCGACGTGGACCGCTAAGCATGAACAGCACGCTTATCCAGACAGACCGTTTCGCCCTGAGCGAAACCGAGCGCTCGGCCATCGAGCACGAGCTGCATCACTACGAAGACCCGCGCGCGGCGTCGATCGAAGCCCTGAAGATCGTCCAGAAAGAACGTGGCTGGGTGCCCGATGGCGCGCTCTACGCCATCGGCGAAATCCTCGGCATTCCGGCGAGCGACGTCGAAGGTGTCGCCACGTTCTACAGCCAGATTTTCCGCCAGCCGGTGGGCCGCCACATCATTCGCGTCTGCGACAGCATGGTCTGCTACATCGGCGGCCACGAGTCGGTGGTCAGCGAAATCCAGGGCAAGCTGGGCATCGGCCTGGGCCAGACCACCGCCGACGGCCGCTTCACGCTGCTGCCGGTGTGCTGCCTGGGCAACTGCGACAAGGCACCGGCGCTGATGATCGACGACGACACCTTCGGTGACGTCAAGCCGGATGGCGTCGCCAAACTGCTGGAGGGCTACGTATGACCCTGACTTCCTTCGGGCCCGCCAACCGCATCCAGCGTTCGGCCGAAACCCATCCCCTGACCTGGCGCCTGCGTGACGATGGCGAGGCGGTGTGGCTGGACGAATACCAGGCGAAGAACGGCTATGCCGCCGCGCGCAAGGCGTTCGCCGACATGGCTGCCGACGACATCGTCCAGACCGTGAAAGACGCCGGCCTCAAGGGCCGTGGCGGTGCGGGCTTCCCCACGGGCGTGAAGTGGGGCCTGATGCCCAAGGACGAGTCCATCAACATCCGCTACCTGCTGTGCAACGCGGACGAGATGGAACCCAACACCTGGAAAGACCGCATGCTGATGGAGCAACTGCCCCATCTGCTGATCGAAGGCATGCTGATCAGTGCCCGCGCGCTGAAAACCTACCGTGGCTACATCTTCCTGCGCGGCGAATACACCACCGCCGCCAGGCACCTGAACCGTGCCGTCGAAGAAGCCAAGGCCGCAGGCCTGCTGGGCAATAACATCCTGGGCTCGGGTTTTGATTTCGAGCTGTTCGTCCACACCGGCGCCGGGCGCTACATCTGCGGTGAAGAAACCGCGCTGATCAACTCCCTGGAAGGCCGTCGCGCCAACCCACGCTCCAAGCCGCCCTTCCCCGCCGCTGTTGGCGTGTGGGGCAAGCCGACCTGCGTGAACAACGTCGAGACCTTGTGCAACGTGCCGGCGATCATCGCCGACGGCGTGGACTGGTACAAATCCCTGGCCCGTGACGGCAGCGAAGACATGGGCACCAAGCTCATGGGCTTCTCCGGCAAGGTCAAGAACCCTGGCCTGTGGGAACTGCCGTTCGGCGTCACCGCGCGCGAGCTGTTCGAGGACTACGCCGGCGGCATGCGCGACGGCTACAAGCTCAAGTGCTGGCAGCCCGGCGGCGCCGGTACCGGTTTCCTGTTGCCGGAACACCTGGACGCACAAATGTACGCCGGCGGCATCGCCAAGGTCGGCACCCGGATGGGTACCGGCCTGGCGATGGCGGTGGACGACAGCGTCAACATGGTCTCCCTGCTGCGCAACATGGAGCAGTTTTTCGCCCGCGAGTCCTGCGGTTTCTGCACCCCTTGCCGCGACGGCCTGCCATGGAGCGTCAAGCTGCTGATGGCCCTCGAGAACGGCCAGGGCCAGGCCGGCGACATCGAGACCCTGCTGGGGCTGGTCGGTTTCCTCGGCCCAGGCAAGACCTTCTGTGCTCACGCACCGGGTGCCGTGGAGCCGTTGGGCAGCGCAATCAAATACTTCCGCCCTGAGTTCGAGGCCGGCATCGCGCCAACCCGCGCGGGCGATCTCAATCAGGTGGTCACGCCGACCATGGTCGGCGCGTAACGACGCTTAACAAGGCGAAGGGTCCGTGCCCTTCGCCTTTCGTTCGATGACGCCTTTTCACCGAGGCTGTTTGGATTCGGACGAACAACAAGATTCCATTAGCCACGCCCGCTGACACCGGGCCAACGAAGAACTTTGAACCATGGCCACTATCCACGTAGACGGCAAAGAGCTCGAAGTCGATGGCGCAGACAACCTGTTACAGGCGTGTCTGTCGCTGGGCCTCGACATTCCTTATTTCTGCTGGCACCCCGCCCTTGGCAGCGTTGGCGCCTGTCGCCAGTGCGCGGTCAAGCAGTACACCGACGAGAACGACAAGCGTGGTCGGATCGTCATGTCCTGCATGACTCCCGCCACCGACGGCAGCTGGATCTCCATCGACGACGAAGAAGCGAAAGTGTTTCGCGCCAGCGTCGTCGAATGGCTGATGACCAACCACCCTCACGACTGCCCGGTCTGTGAGGAAGGCGGTCACTGCCACCTGCAAGACATGACCGTGATGACCGGCCACAACGAGCGCCGTTATCGCTTCACCAAGCGCACCCACCAGAACCAGGACCTCGGCCCGTTCATTTCCCACGAGATGAACCGCTGCATCGCCTGCTACCGTTGCGTGCGTTTCTACAAGGACTACGCCGGCGGCACCGACCTCGGTGTGTTCGGCGCCCACGACAACGTGTACTTCGGTCGCGTTGAAGACGGCACCCTGGAAAGCGAGTTCTCCGGCAACCTCACCGAGGTCTGCCCGACCGGTGTGTTCACCGACAAGACTCACTCCGAGCGCTACAACCGCAAGTGGGACATGCAGTTCTCGCCAAGCATCTGCCACGGCTGCTCCAGCGGCTGCAACATCAGCCCGGGCGAACGCTACGGCGAACTGCGGCGCATCGAAAACCGCTACAACGGTTCGGTGAACCAGTATTTCCTCTGCGACCGTGGCCGTTTCGGCTATGGCTACGTCAATCGCAAGGACCGCCCGCGCCAGCCGCTGCTCGCCAATGGCGCAAAGCTGAGCCTGGACGAAGCCCTGGACAAGGCCGCCGAACTGCTGCGCGGTCGCAACATTGTCGGCATCGGTTCGCCACGGGCCAGCCTGGAAAGCAACTACGCCCTGCGTGAGCTGGTCGGTGCCGAGCACTTCTACAGCGGCATCGAAGCCGGCGAGCTGGAACGTATTCGCCTGGTGCTGCAAGTGCTCAAGGACAGCCCGCTGCCCGTGCCGACGATGCGCGACATCGAAGATCACGATGCGGTGTTCGTCCTCGGCGAAGACCTGACCCAGACCGCCGCCCGCATGGCCCTGGCCCTGCGCCAGTCGGTAAAAGGCAAGGCCGAGGACATGGCCGACGCCATGCGCGTCCAGCCATGGCTCGACGCTGCGGTGAAGAACATCGGCCAGGACGCGCTGAACCCGCTGTTCATCGCCAGCCTCGCTGAAACCAAGCTCGACGACGTCGCCGAAGAATGCGTCCACGCCGCTCCGGACGACCTCGCGCGCATCGGTTTTGCCGTCGCCCACGCCCTGGACGCCAGCGCCCCGGCCGTCGACGGCCTGGACAGCGAAGCCGCCGGCCTGGCCCAGCGCATCGCCGACGCCCTGCTGGCGGCCAAGCGTCCATTGATCATCGCCGGCACCTCGCTGGGTTCCAAGGCGCTGATCGAAGCCGCCGCCAACATCGCCAAGGCCCTGAAGCTGCGCGAGAAGAACGGTTCCATCAGCCTGGTCGTGCCGGAAGCCAACAGCCTCGGCCTGGCCATGCTCGGTGGCGAATCGGTCGATGCCGCCCTGCAAGCAGTGATCGACGGCAGCGCCGATGCCATCGTGGTGCTGGAGAACGACCTGTTCACCCGCACCGACAATGCCAAGGTCGATGCTGCGCTGAACGCTGCCAAGGTAGTGATCGTCGCCGACCATCAGAAAACCGCCACCACCGACCGCGCCGACCTGGTGCTGCCGGCGGCGAGCTTCGCCGAAGGCGACGGTACGCTGGTCAGCCAGGAAGGTCGCGCCCAGCGCTTCTTCCAGGTCTTTGACCCGCAATACCTGGACGCCAGCATCCTGGTCCACGAAGGCTGGCGCTGGCTGCATGCCTTGCGCGCGACCCTGCTGAACCAGCCGATCGACTGGACCCAGCTGGACCACGTCACCGCCGCCGTCGCTTCGAGCAGCCCGCAGTTGAACCGCATCGTCGACGCCGCGCCGTCCGCCGCGTTCCGCATCAAGGGCCTGAAGCTGGCGCGCGAACCGCTGCGCTACTCCGGTCGCACCGCGATGCGCGCGAACATCAGCGTGCACGAACCGCGTATGCCGCAGGACCAGGACACCGCGTTCGCCTTCTCCATGGAAGGTTACTCGGGCTCCGCCGAACCGCGCTCCCAGGTGCCGTTCGCCTGGTCGCCGGGCTGGAACTCGCCGCAAGCCTGGAACAAGTTCCAGGACGAAGTCGGCGGTCACCTGCGCGCCGGTGATCCGGGCACCCGCCTGATCGAAAGCCAGGGCGATGGCCTCGGCTGGTTCGCCAGCGTGCCACGCGCCTTCAATCCGGCACCAGGCACCTGGCAGGTCGTGCCGTTCCATCACCTGTTCGGCAGTGAAGAGAACTCTTCCAAGGCCGAGCCGGTGCAGGAGCGCATCCCGGCGGCCTACGTGTCGCTGGCCAAGTCCGAAGCCGATCGCCTGGGCGTCAACGATGGCGCCTTGCTGAGCCTGAACGTTGCGGGCCGGACCTTGCGTCTGCCGCTGCGCATCAATGAAGAACTGGGCGCCGGCCTGGTGGCCCTGCCGGCTGGCCTGGCGGGCATTCCACCGGCGATTTTCGGCAAGACTGTCGACGGTCTGCAGGAGGCGGCGCAATGAGCTGGTTCACCCCTGAAGTGATCGCGGTGATCCTGACGGTCCTCAAGGCCATCGTGATCCTGCTGGCCGTGGTGGTCTGCGGCGCGTTGCTGAGCTTCGTCGAACGTCGCCTGCTCGGCTGGTGGCAGGACCGCTACGGTCCGAACCGCGTCGGCCCGTTCGGCATGTTCCAGATCGCCGCCGACATGATCAAGATGTTCTTCAAGGAAGACTGGACGCCACCGTTTGCCGACAAGGTGATCTTCACCCTGGCACCGGTCGTGGCCATGAGCGCCTTGCTGATCGCCTTCGCGGTCATCCCGATCACCCCGACCTGGGGCGTGGCGGACCTGAACATCGGCCTGCTGTTCTTCTTCGCCATGGCCGGTCTTTCGGTGTACGCGGTGCTGTTCGCCGGTTGGTCGAGCAACAACAAGTTCGCCCTGCTCGGCAGCCTGCGGGCCTCGGCCCAGACCGTGTCCTATGAAGTGTTCATGGGCCTGTCGCTGATGGGCATCGTGATCCAGGCCGGCTCGTTCAACATGCGCGACATCGTCGAGTACCAGGCCCAGAACCTGTGGTTCATCATTCCGCAGTTCTTCGGTTTCTGTACTTTCTTCATCGCTGGCGTGGCCGTGACTCACCGTCACCCGTTCGACCAGCCGGAAGCGGAACAGGAACTGGCCGACGGTTACCACATTGAATATGCCGGCATGAAATGGGGCATGTTCTTCGTTGGCGAGTACATCGGCATCATCCTGATCTCGGCGCTGCTGGTAACGCTGTTCTTCGGTGGCTGGCACGGTCCGTTCGGCATCCTGCCGCAACTGTCCTTCGTCTGGTTCGCCCTGAAGACCGCGTTCTTCATCATGCTGTTCGTTCTGCTGCGCGCCTCGATCCCGCGCCCACGCTACGACCAGGTGATGGACTTCAGCTGGAAATTCTGCCTGCCGCTGACCCTGATCAACATGCTGGTGACCGCTGCGATCGTTTTGATGAACGCGCCTGCGGCCGCGGTTCAGTGAGGATTTGACCCATGTTCAAATATATTGGCGACATCGTTAAGGGTACCGGTACCCAACTGCGAAGCCTGGTCATGATCTTCGGCCATGGCTTTCGCAAGCGCGACACCCTGCAATACCCGGAAGAAGCGGTCTACCTGGCGCCGCGTTATCGCGGCCGTATCGTCCTGACCCGCGACCCCGACGGTGAGGAACGCTGCGTGGCCTGCAACCTGTGCGCCGTGGCGTGCCCGGTAGGTTGCATCTCGCTGCAGAAAGCCGAGACCGAAGACGGTCGCTGGTACCCGGACTTCTTCCGTATCAACTTCTCGCGCTGCATTTTCTGCGGGTTGTGCGAGGAAGCGTGCCCGACCACCGCGATCCAGCTCACGCCGGATTTCGAAATGGCCGACTTCAAGCGTCAGGACCTGGTGTACGAGAAAGAAGACTTGCTGATTTCCGGTCCCGGTAAAAACCCTGATTACAACTTCTATCGTGTTGCAGGTATGGCCATTGCCGGTAAGCCGAAAGGCGCCGCGCAGAACGAAGCCGAACCGATCAACGTGAAGAGCTTGCTGCCTTAAGGAAGAAAGATGGAATTCGCTTTCTATTTCGCATCGGGTATCGCGGTGGTGTCCACGCTTCGTGTGATCACCAACACCAACCCCGTGCACGCCCTGCTCTACCTGATCATTTCGCTGATCGCCGTGGCCATGACCTTTTTCGCTCTCGGAGCACCGTTCGCCGGTGCCCTGGAAGTGATCGCCTACGCCGGCGCCATCATGGTGCTGTTCGTATTCGTGGTGATGATGCTCAACCTGGGTCCGGCGGCCGTCCAGCAGGAACGCTCCTGGCTCAAGCCGGGCATTTGGGCCGGGCCGGTGATTCTCTCCGCGCTGCTGCTGGGTGAACTGCTGTATGTGCTGTTCGCCCACCAGAGCGGCCAGGCCATCGGCCACACCACCGTAGGCGCCAAGGCCGTGGGCATCAGCCTGTTCGGTCCGTACCTGCTGGTGGTCGAACTCGCCTCGATGCTGCTGCTTGCCGCAGTCGTCACGGCGTTCCATTTGGGCCGTAACGAGGCGAAGGAGTAATCACATGCCTGCTATCCCTCTCGAGCATGGTCTGGCGGTTGCCGGCATCCTGTTCTGTCTCGGTCTGGTCGGCCTGATGGTCCGCCGCAACATTCTGTTCGTGCTGATGAGCCTGGAGGTCATGATGAATGCCTCCGCCCTGGCCTTCATCGTCGCGGGCGCGCGCTGGGCGCAACCGGATGGACAGATCATGTTCATCCTGGTGATCAGCCTGGCAGCCGCCGAGGCCAGTATCGGCCTGGCGATCCTGTTGCAGCTGTACCGCCGCTTCCACACTCTCGATATTGACGCTGCCAGCGAGATGCGCGGATGAACCTTCTCTTCCTGACTTTCGTATTTCCCCTCATCGGTTTCCTGCTGCTGTCGTTCTCCCGTGGACGCTGGTCGGAAAACCTTTCGGCGCTGGTCGGCGTGGGCTCGATCGGCCTGTCCGCCCTCGTCACGGCCTATGTGATCTGGCAATTCAACGTCGCCCCACCGGAAGGTGGCCGGTACGTGCAGGTGCTGTGGCAATGGATGGCGGTGGAAGGCTTCACGCCGAACTTCGCCCTCTACCTGGACGGCCTGTCGGTGACCATGCTTGGCGTGGTGGTCGGCGTGGGTTTCCTGATCCACCTGTTCGCCTCCTGGTACATGCGCGGTGAAGCTGGTTACTCGCGTTTCTTCGCCTACACCAACCTGTTCATCGCCAGCATGCTGTTCCTGGTACTCGGCGATAACCTGTTGTTCCTGTACTTCGGCTGGGAAGGCGTGGGCCTGTGCTCGTACCTGTTGATCGGTTTCTACTACAGCAACCGCAACAACGGTAACGCCGCGCTCAAGGCATTCATCGTGACCCGCATCGGCGACGTGTTCATGGCCATCGGCCTGTTCATCCTGTTCCAGCAACTGGGCACGCTGAACATCCAGGAGCTGCTGGTTCGTGCTCCGGAGCACTTCAAGGCCGGTGATTTCTGGATCGTCCTGGCGACCCTGATGCTGCTGGGCGGTGCTGTCGGTAAATCCGCGCAACTGCCGCTGCAGACCTGGCTGGCGGACGCGATGGCCGGCCCGACCCCGGTTTCGGCACTGATCCACGCCGCGACCATGGTCACCGCGGGCGTCTACCTGATCGCCCGTACCCATGGCCTGTTCGCCCTGGCGCCGGACATCCTGCACCTGGTCGGCCTCGTTGGCGGCGTGACCCTGGTGCTGGCCGGTTTCGCCGCGCTGGTGCAGACCGACATCAAGCGTATCCTCGCCTACTCGACCATGAGCCAGATCGGCTACATGTTCCTGGCCCTGGGTGTCGGCGCCTGGGAAGGCGCGATCTTCCACCTGATGACCCACGCCTTCTTCAAGGCCCTGCTGTTCCTTGCCTCCGGTGCGGTGATCGTTGCCTGCCACCACGAGCAGAACATCTTCAAGATGGGCGGCCTGTGGAAAAAACTGCCGTTGGCCTACGCCAGCTTCATCGTTGGCGGCGCGGCCCTGGCGGCCCTGCCACTGGTCACTGCCGGTTTCTACTCCAAGGACGAAATCCTCTGGGAAGCGTTCGCCAGCGGTAACCAGGGTCTGCTCTATGCCGGCCTGGTGGGTGCGTTCATGACTTCGCTGTACACCTTCCGCCTGATCTTCATCGCGTTCCACGGTGAAGCCAAGACCGAAGCCCACGCCGGCCACGGCATCGCCCATTGGCTGCCGCTGTCGGTGCTGATCGTGCTGTCGACCTTTGTCGGCGCAATGATCACCCCACCGCTGGCCGATGTGCTGCCGCAAAGCGTCGGCCATGCCGGCGGCGAAGCCAAGCACAGCCTGGAAATCGCCTCGGGTGCCATCGCCCTGGCGGGGATCCTGCTGGCCGCCCTGCTGTTCCTTGGCAAGCGCCGCTTCGTCACGGCCATCGCCAACAGCGGCATCGGGCGTTTCCTCTCGGCCTGGTGGTTCGCCGCCTGGGGCTTCGACTGGATCTACGACAAACTGTTCGTCAAGCCATACCTTGCGATCAGCCACATTCTGCGCAAAGACCCGCTCGACCAGACCATTGGCCTGATCCCGCGCATGGCCAAGGGCGGCCACACCGCCCTGAGCCGTACCGAGACCGGTCAACTGCGTTGGTATGCGGCTTCCATGGCGGCTGGCGCCGTGCTGGTTATCGGCGCCATCGTGCTGGTAGCGGTCTGATATGAACCTTGCGAACTTGCGAAAGGAAACGAGCCCGTCATGATTCTGCCCTGGCTAATCCTGATCCCCTTCATCGGCGGCCTGCTGTGCTGGATGGCGGAGCGTTCCAGCTCTACCCTCCCGCGCTGGATTGCGCTGCTGACCATGTCCCTGGAACTCGCGCTCGGCCTCTGGCTGTGGGCGACCGGCGACTATTCATTTGCACCGGCCCCTGGCGCCGACCCGACCTGGGCGCTTGAGTTCAAGCACACCTGGATCGAGCGCTTCGGCATCAGCGTGCACCTGGCCCTCGACGGCCTGTCGCTGCTGATGATCCTGCTGACCGGCCTGCTGGGTATTCTCTCGGTACTCTGCTCCTGGAAAGAGATCCAGCGTCACGTCGGTTTCTTCCACCTGAACCTGATGTGGATCCTGGGCGGTGTCGTCGGCGTGTTCCTGGCGCTGGACCTGTTCATGTTCTTCTTCTTCTGGGAAATGATGCTGGTGCCGATGTACTTCCTCATCGCGCTCTGGGGTCACAGTTCTTCGGACGGCAAGAAAACCAGGATCTACGCGGCGACCAAGTTCTTCATCTTCACCCAGGCTTCCGGCCTGATCATGCTGGTGGCGATCCTTGGCCTGGTGCTGGTGAACTTCAACAATACTGGCGTGATTACCTTCAATTACGCCGACCTGTTGAAAGTGCAGATGTCGCGCACCACCGAATACGTGCTGATGCTGGGCTTCTTCATCGCCTTCGCGGTGAAGCTGCCGGTGGTGCCGTTCCACTCCTGGCTGCCGGACGCCCACGCCCAGGCACCGACCGCCGGTTCCGTGGACCTGGCCGGTATCCTGTTGAAAACGGCGGCCTACGGCCTCCTGCGTTTCGCCCTGCCGCTGTTCCCGAATGCCTCGGCGGAGTTCGCGCCGATTGCCATGACCCTGGGCCTGATCGGGATTTTCTACGGTGCGTTCCTGGCATTTGCCCAGAGCGATATCAAGCGCCTGATCGCCTTCTCCAGCGTCTCGCACATGGGCTTCGTGCTGATCGGGATCTACTCCGGCAGCCAGCTGGCCCTGCAAGGCGCGGTGATCCAGATGCTCGCCCACGGCCTGTCGGCCGCGGCGCTGTTTATCCTCAGCGGTCAGTTGTACGAGCGCCTGCACACCCGGGACATGCGTGAAATGGGCGGCATCTGGTCGCGCATCGCCTACCTGCCGGCCATCAGCCTGTTCTTCGCAGCCGCGTCCCTGGGCCTGCCAGGCACCGGCAACTTCGTCGGCGAGTTCCTGATCCTGATCGGCTCGTTCGTCAGCGCACCGTGGATCACCGCGATCGCGACGTCCGGCCTGGTGTTCGGTTCGGTCTACTCGCTGATCATGATCCACCGCGCCTACTTCGGTCCCGCCAAGTCGGACGAAGTGTTGCGGGGCATGGACGGTCGCGAACTGATCATGGTGCTCGGCCTTGCGGTGCTGCTGGTTTACCTCGGCGTCTACCCGCAACCGTTCCTCGACACCTCTGCCGCCACGATGCATGGCGTGCAGCAGTGGCTCGGCACCGCCTTCTCTCAACTCGCTTCGGCCCGGTAAGAGCGCTATGGAATTCACGATTCAACACTTTATCGCGCTTGCGCCGCTGTTGATCACCAGCGCCACGATCATCGTGGTGATGCTGGCGATCGCCTGGCGGCGCAATCATTCGCAGACCTTCCTGCTGTCGGTGGCGGGGCTGAACCTGGCCTTGCTGTCGATCCTGCCGGCCCTGAAAGTCGCGCCTCTGGCGGTCACGCCACTGATCCAGATCGACAGCTTCGCCTGCCTGTACATGGCGCTAATCCTGGTCGCCACCCTCGCCTGCGTCACCCTCGCCCACGCCTACCTGGGTGATGGCGGTTCGGGTTACCCGGGCAACCGCGAAGAACTGTACCTGCTGATCCTGATGGCCGCCGCCGGTGGCCTGGTCCTGGTCAGCGCACAGCACCTGGCCAGCCTGTTCATTGGCCTGGAGCTGCTGTCGGTACCGGTCTACGGCCTGGTGGCCTATGCCTTCTTCAACAAGCGCTCCCTGGAAGCTGGCATCAAGTACATGGTGCTGTCGGCGGCCGGTTCCGCGTTCCTGTTGTTCGGCATGGCCCTGCTCTACGCCGAAGCCGGCACCCTGAGCTTCGTCGGCATCGGCCAGGCCCTGGCGGCCACCGGCCTGCCTAGCCCGATCGCGCAACTGGGCCTGGGCATGATGCTGATCGGCCTGGCGTTCAAGTTGTCGCTGGTGCCCTTCCACCTCTGGACCCCGGACGTCTACGAAGGCGCCCCGGCGCCGGTGGCGGCGTTCCTGGCTACCGCTTCGAAAGTGGCGGTGTTCGCGGTGATGGTGCGACTGTTCCAGATCTCGCCAGTGGCCAGCAGCGGTGTCCTGAGCAATGTGCTGACGATCATCGCCATCGCGTCGATCCTGTTTGGCAACCTGCTGGCGCTGACCCAGAGCAACCTCAAGCGTCTGCTCGGTTACTCGTCCATCGCCCACTTCGGCTACCTGCTGATCGCCCTGATCGCCAGCAAAGGCCTGGCCGTGGAAGCCATCGGCGTGTATCTGGTGACCTACGTGATCACCAGCCTCGGCGCCTTCGGCGTGATCACCCTGATGTCCTCGCCGTACAACGGCCGCGACGCCGACGCCCTGTACGAGTACCGCGGCCTGTTCTGGCGCCGTCCGTACCTGACCGCCGTGCTGACCGTGATGATGCTGTCCCTGGCCGGCATCCCGCTGACCGCCGGCTTCATCGGCAAGTTCTACATCATCGCCACCGGCGTCGAGGCCCACCAGTGGTGGCTGGTCGGCTCCCTGGTGCTGGGCAGTGCCATCGGCGTGTTCTACTACCTGCGCGTGATGGTCACCCTGTACCTGATGGAACCCAACCTGCGTCGTCACGATGCCGAGCTGCACTGGGAACAGAAGGCAGGCGGCGTGATGCTGCTGGCCATCGCCGTCCTGGCGTTCTTCCTCGGTGTGTACCCGCAGCCGTTGCTGACGCTGGTCCAGCAGGCGGGCCTGACCGGCTGAATGCCTGAGCGTCATCGCTGACAAAAAATGCCCGTATCGTGAGATGCGGGCATTTTTTTTGCGCTGGATTTGAAACCGTGGCGAGGGAGCTTGCTCCCTCGCCACGGTTTGGTGGTTTTCCGAAATTGTTATTAGGTTTGATTAATTTTTTGGCAGATTAAATCGCAACCACTCATCTATAATCATCGCCCTAGAAGACTGGCTTGCACAGCCAACCGCCAAGGAGAATTCCGTCATGACAACCACCACGAAAACCCGGTCGGTCACCGCTCATGTCCCGGTGGACCTGGCTGAAAAAGTCGACCTGATGGCCGAGCGCCTGGAGCGCTCCAGGAACTGGATCGTCAAACAAGCGCTATCTGCCTGGATCGAACAGGAGGAGGAACGCAGCCGTCTGACTCATGAGGCATTGGCCGATGTTGACGCTGGCCGCGTGGTTGATCACCAGGCTGTCCAGGCTTGGGCCGACAGTCTCAGCACCGACACCCCGTTACCGGTACCGCGCTGATGGAGTTGAAGTGGACCAGCAAGGCGCTTTCCGACATCGCCCGACTTTATGAATTTCTGGCGCTGGTGAACCAACCCGCCGCCGCGCGAACGGTACAACAGCTCACGGCGGCGCCGACCGCTCTGCTGACCAACCCACGCATGGGTGAACGCCTGGAAGAGTTCGACCCTCGGAACGTGCGCAGAATCCAGGTCGGCCCCTACGAAATGCGCTATGAAATAATCGGCTCCACCCTTTACCTGCTACGCCTGTGGCACACACGCGAAGATCGATGACCTGGGCTCGATCAGCCACCAACACCCGCGGCAGCGCAAAGTGCAAGGCGTTTTCAGCGGGCCTCATGCAGCCTGCACGATGGCGAAAATCCTCGATAATATAAGTCATTGATTACCAAGAATTTTATCAAGCGGCTCGGCTGGCACGGTGGATGCACCTGTCCTTGTTACGTGGCGTCGGCGCTTGAAGCCGGCCCGCATCCGTGAATGACCGAGGAGCAACACATGAACGCCATCGACCTGTTGAAAGCGGACCATGAACGCGTGAAGGGCATCCTGTCCCAGTTGAGCGAATCAACCGACCGCGCCATCAAGAAACGCACCGAACTGTTGGCCAAGCTGGAAATGGAAGTGTCTATCCATACCCGCCTGGAAGAAGAAATCCTTTATCCGGCCTTCAAGCAGGAAGGCGGCAAGGACGAAGCCGAGATGTACTACGAAGCCAAGGAAGAGCACCGCACCGTCGATTCCCTGGTGCTGCCCGACCTGAAAAACACCGACCCTTCCCAGCCTGAGTTCGCCGGTCGCGTGAAAGTGGTCAAGGAGCTGCTCGAGCATCACATCGAAGAAGAAGAGGAAGAAATGTTCCCTAAAGCCGAAGAAATCCTCGGCAAGGCCAAGCTCGAAGAACTGGGCAACCAGATGGAAGCCGTGAAGGCCCAGTACAAAAAAGAGTTCACCGCCAACCTGGCTGCCTGATCTAGGCGTCTCGAAATTCAGCCGTCCCAGGGACGGCTGAATGCGTTTTGCGCCACCTACCGCATGTGTTCACGCAAGAATTCCACCAACGCCTGCACCGGTCGCGAGCTTTGTCGGTGTTGCGGATAGACCGCCGACAGCGTCAACGGCTCGGTCTCGAATCCCTCCAACACCTGGATCAGCCGCCCATCCCTCAACGCCTCACCGAGGATGAAGGTCGGCAGATAAGTAATCCCCATGCCGGCAATCGCCGCATCCCTGAGCAAGTCGCCGTTATTGGCACGCATGCGTCCCACCACTTCCAGCGCCAACGGCTTGCCCTTTCCGGCGAATCGCCACTGCACCTGACGGCTGTGCCCGTACGGCAAACAGTCGTGGGTGCGCAGGTCTTCCGGTCGCGTCGGCGTGCCTCGCTGCGCCAGGTAGGCGGCGCTCGCGCAATACACTCGCTCGATACTCGCAATGCGCCGGGCGATCAGGGTCGAATCTTCCAGCACGCCGATCCTCAGTGCGAGGTCGTACCCCTCCCCCAGCAGATCCACCGAACGGTCACTCAGGTCGACCTCAACGGTGACATCCGGGTAGCGCTGCAAGAACAGCGGCAGCAGGCTGCCCAGGTGCGCCACGGCGAAGGACAACGGAGCGCTGAGGCGGATGGTTCCGCGCGGCTCGCTGGTCTGGCCACTGATGCCCTGCTCCACCTGCTCGACTTCGCTGAGCAGGCGCAACGCCGCCTCGTGATAACGCTGGCCCAGCGGAGTGACGTCCAGGCGGCGCGTCGAGCGATTGAGCAACCGAACCCCCAGTCGTTGCTCCAGCTCCATCAACTTGCGACTGACGAACTGCTTGGACAGCCCGAGTTTGTCCGCCGCGGCGGTGAAACTGCCCGACTCCATGACCTGGGCAAAGATGCGCATTTCTTCGAAGGGGTTCATTGTCATTCCGTGGTGGACAGTCATCGGGTTCCAGCGGGCATTGTGGTCTTGGCAGGTCAGATTGACCAGCTGTTGAATGTGCCGGCCTCATCGCGAGCAAGCTCGCTCCCACAGGGATTCGAGGCGTTCACAAATCACCTGTGGGAGCGAGCTTGCTCGCGATGAGGCCAGTACAGCTGCCCACCATCAAAGGCCCGACACAAAAACGCCCGCACAAGGCGGGCGTCGTCCAGCAAGGCGCGCTTATTTGGCAGTCAGCGCCGAGTAGCTGTTCATCAGGTTGCGGTAGTTGGGGATGCGCTGGGACAGCAGGTTACCCAGGCCTTCGATGTCGTTGCGCCAGTCGCGGTGCAGCTCACAGGCCACCGAGAACCAGTTCATCATCTGCGCGCCGGCGGCGGTCATGCGCACCCAGGCGGCCTGTTGCACGGTTTCGTTGAACGTACCCGAGGCGTCGGTCACGACAAACACGTCGAAACCTTCAGCCAGGGCCGACAGGGTCGGGAACGCCACGCAGACATCGGTCACTACGCCGGCGATGATCAATTGCTTGCGGCCGGTGGCCTTGATCGCCTTGACGAAGTCTTCGTTGTCCCAGGCATTGATCTGGCCAGGGCGCGGAATATACGGCGCGTCCGGGAACATTTCCTTGAGCTCCGGCACGATCGGGCCATTGGGGCCCTGTTCGAAACTGGTGGTCAGGATGGTCGGCAGGCCAAAGAACTTGGCCAGGTCAGCCAGGGCCAGCACATTGTTCTTGAACTCGTTGGGCGAGAAATCCTGGACCAGGGAGATCAGGCCAGTCTGGTGATCGACCAGCAGGACCACCGCGTCGTCTTTGTTCAGGCGGTTGTAGGCGGGAACGTTGCTCATGGGATGACTCCTTTGGGATGGATGTTACAGCCCCCTGTGGGAGCGGGCTTGCTCGCGAAGGCGTCGTCACATCCGACAACCTTGCAAGCTGACACACCGCTTTCGCGAGCAAGCCCGCTCCCACAGGGAAATATGCTTGTCAGTTAAAAGGCAAAACACGAACAGCCAAACGCGCCCCAGAAACCCTGGAAGTCGCTGACCGGCACGTTCGACAGACGCGCCCGTTCATGGCTGTGGGAATGCACCTTGCACGGCCCACTGCACTGGTGGACTTGCGCCTGCAATGGCGAAGCCGGGCGCCAGTGGCCGGGAACCTTGACCACCGGCGACCAGTCCGGCAGTACCGGGACGCTGGCCGGGCCGAGTTTTTCGAAGTCGCCGGCGGCATAGACGACCTTGCCGTCCACCACGGTCAGCACCGATTCGATCCACTTGATGGCTTCTTCCTCGACGCTGAAGAAATCCGCGCTCAGGGCTGCCAGGTCCGCCAGTTGGCCAACCTTGATCTGGCCCTTCTTGCCCTGCTCCGAGGAGAACCAGGCGCTGCCATGGGTGAACAGCTCCAACGCGGTCAGCCGCGGCAGGCCTTCTTCGTGCAGCGAGAGGCCGCCGACGGTGCGGCCGCTGACCATCCAGTACAGCGATGTCCACGGGTTGTAGCTGGAGACCCGGGTGGCGTCGGTGCCGGCGCCCACCGGTACGCCTTCGGCCAGCATGCGCTTGATCGGCGGCGTGGCTTCGGCGGCCTTGGCGCCGTAGCGGTCGACGAAATATTCACCCTGGAAGGCCATGCGGTCCTGGATCGCGATGCCACCGCCCAGCGCCCGGACCCGCTCGATGTTTTTCGGCGTGATGGTCTCGGCGTGGTCGAAGAACCACGGCAGGCCGTTGAACGGAATGTCGCGGTTGACCTTCTCGAACACGTCGAGCATGCGGCTGATGGATTCGTCATAGGTGGCGTGCAGGCGGAACGGCCAGCGCTGCTCGACCAGATGACGCACCACCGGCTCCAGGTCCTGCTCCATGCCCGGCGGCAGGTCCGGACGCGGTTCGAGGAAGTCTTCGAAGTCCGCCGCCGAGAACACCAGCATTTCCCCGGCACCGTTGTGCCGCAGGAAATCGTCGCCCTGGTGCAGCTTGACGCTGCCGGTCCAGTTCTTGAAGTCGGTGAGTTCTTCCTTGGGCTTCTGGGTGAACAGGTTGTAGGCGATGCGCACCGTCAACTGCTGCTCGCGAGCCAACTGCTCGATGACTTCGTAGTCGTCCGGGTAGTTCTGATAGCCGCCGCCGGCGTCGATCGCGCTGGTCAGGCCCAGGCGATTGAGCTCGCGCATGAACTGGCGGGTGGAGTTGACCTGGTATTCCAGCGGCAGCTTCGGCCCTTTCGCCAGCGTCGAGTAAAGGATCATCGCGTTGGGCCGCGCCACCAGCATGCCGGTCGGATTCCCGTTGGCATCGCGAACGATCTCGCCGCCCGGCGGGTTCGGCGTGTCGCGGGTGTAGCCGGCCACCCGCAGCGCGGCGCGGTTGAGCAAGGCGCGGTCATACAGGTGCAACACGAACACCGGGGTGTCGGGCGCGGCCTGGTTCAGTTCTTCCAGGGTCGGCAGGCGCTTTTCGGCGAACTGGAATTCGTTCCAGCCCCCCACCACCCGTACCCATTGCGGGGTCGGGGTGCGATCGGCCTGGTCCTTGAGCATGCGCAAGGCGTCGGCCAAAGACGGCACGCCTTCCCAACGCAGCTCCAGGTTGTAGTTCAGGCCACCGCGGATCAGGTGCAGGTGCGAGTCGTTGAGGCCGGGAATGACGGTGCGGCCCTTGAGGTCGATGACCTGGGTGCCGCTGCCACGCAAGGCCATGGCCTCGGCATCGGTGCCCACGGCGACGAAACGCCCCTGGCTGATGGCAACCGCGCTGGCGCGAGGTTTTTCACGGTCGACGGTATGGAACTGGCCATTGAACAGAATCAGATCGGCGTTCATTGGATGTCCTTCTGGATGGGAAGAGGAAAGAGACAGGCGTGGCCAGAAAGCCGCCGCCGCGCTGAGCAGGGATCCGGCGGCCAGCAACTGGCGGCGCAGCGGATCGGTCGGGTCGTCTTTATTGGCCATCGCCGGGCTCCAGGTGTTGGTGGGCCTTGGACGCTTCCAGCCACGGCGCGAACAGACGCGTCGCCAGCGGCATGCACACGTACACCACCGAGAGCACGATGGTCACGGTGATCAGGAACGTGGCGACCACGTAGTTGGACAGAAACGCGTTGAGTTGCAACAGCGGGCCCCAGAGCAACGGCACCAGCAAGGTGTGCGGCAGGATGACCAGCAAGGTCACCACCGATTGCTTCCAGCGCGGTGGCGGCGTGGCGGCATCGGCCAGCGGGGCGAACCAGAATTCCTTGTGCGGGGCGACTTCTGTCTGGTCGCCGTCCGCCAGCAGCGGCGCGGCCTCTTCCACCAGTTCGCGGCGCTCGGGCGAGTCCAGCCAGCGCTGCATGGCCTCGGTGGAGCAGAACCGCAGCACGCAGGTGAACAGCGACAACCCGCCCTGCTTGCCCCGGACTACGTCCACGCCCAGATGCCCCGGCCATTGGCCGGCCACGCTGACGATGCGCCGCAACCAGGCTTCATAGGCGCCGTCCTGCCCGGCCTTGACCCGGTGCTTGACTACCAGGGTGACGATTTCATCGAAGCCGGGGATCGCCGGGATCGCGGTTGATTCAAGGGTTTGGGATTCAGGCATGACGCAGCACTCCAGCAAAACGCGCGTTGATCGCCAGGCCTCCCGGGCCAGCAATGAACACGCTGGTAAATATGATCAGCAGCAACCAGCCGAACTGGCCTTCTTCCAGGCTCCATTGCGGGTGCACCACGAGCAGCGCAACGGCCAGCAGGAAGAGGATGGGCAAGCACGCCAGGCGCACCAGCACGCCAGCCATGATCAGCAGCGGGCAAAGCACCTCGGCGAAAATCGCCAGGATCAGCGTGGGCGCCGCGCCGAGGTGGAACGGGTCTTCGATGCGGGTCAGCTCGGCGCTGTAGTTCAGCAGCTTCGGCAAGCCATGGACCCACAGCAAAAACAGCGCGCCGCTCAGGCGCAGTAACAGCAGGCCGAGGTCCTGCATGCGGCGTTCGTCAGTGGTGTTCATCGGTGAGCTCCGGCCGGGTCCGTCGAGGCGGCTGCCGGCAACGGTTGGGACATGTGGGTGGCGATGCGCGAGCGCAGCCAGCGCTCGGCGGGGTCGTTGTCGTGCACGCCGCTCCAGACCATCGACAACTCGGCGGCATTGATCTCGAACGGCGGGTCTTCGGCGCGCAAGGCGCAGCCCTCCACCAGCGCGCAGGCGGCGTAGTCCGGTACCGTGGCGATCAGCTCGGTGCCCGCCAGCAAGGCGCGCAGGCCGCTGAATTGCGGCACCGCCAAGACCACTTTGCGGGCCCGGCCGATGCGCGCCAGGTCCAGGTCGATATTGCCGCTCAGGTCGCCCGAGAACGACACCATGGCGTGGGGTCGCGAGCAGTAGTCGTCCAGGGTCAGCGGCCCCGGGCGCTTGTCGCCACGCAGGACCTTGCAGGGAATGTCCCGCAGTTTCTTGCGCTTGGCATTGGCCGGCAGATCGGTGGTGTAGCTGACGCCGACGCTGATTTCGCCGCTGGCGAGCAACGACGACATCAGCAGAAAATTGGCCCGGCGCACCACCACGATGATGCCCGGCGCTTCTTCGCGCAATTGACTGAGCAGCGGTGGAAACAGGCCGAATTCGGCATCATCGGACAGACCGATGCGGAACACGTCGCAACTGGTGGACGGGTCGAACGCCTTGGCCCGGCTGACCGCGCCGGAAATGGTGTCCATGGCCGGCTGCAACTCTTGCAGGATCGCCAGGGCCCGAGGCGTCGGTTCCATGCCCCTCCCGTGACGGATCAGCAGCGGATCATCGAACAGATCCCGCAGCCGCCCGAGCGCCGCGCTCACCGCCGGCTGGCCCATGAAGAGCTTTTCGGCGACACGGGTCAGGTTCTTCTCGAACATCAGCGCCTCGAAGATCACCAGCAGGTTCATGTCGAGGCGGCGTAGATCGTTGCGGTTCATGGGTGTGAGGTCCTGTTTAAACTGTGGGAGCTGGCTTGCTCCCACAGGTTCATGGCTTGATCAACCCTGGATGAACGCCAGCAGGTCGGCGTTCAGCCGGTCCTTGTGGGTGTCGGTCAGACCATGGGGCGCGCCCGGATAGACCAGCAGCTGCGAGTTCTTGAGCAGCTTGGCGGCCGCGATGCCGGCGGTTTCGATCGGCACTACCTGGTCGTCATCGCCATGCACCACCAGGGTCGGCACGTCGATGTTGCGCAGGTCTTCGGAAAGATCGGTTTCCGAGAAGGCCTTGATGCAGTCGTAGGCGTTCTTGTGGCCGGCGAGCATGCCCTGCATCCAGAACCAGTCGATCATGCCCTGGGACACCTTGGCACCCGGACGGTTGGCGCCGAAAAACGCGCTGGCCACATCCTTGTATAGCTGAGAACGATCGGCCAGGGAGGCCTGGCGGAAGCCGTCGAATACCTCAACGGGCAGGCCGCCGGGGTTGGCCGCGGTCCTGAGCATCAGCGGCGTGACCGCCGAGATCAGGCCGAGCTTGGCGACGCGGGCGGCGCCGTGCCGACCGATGTAGCGCGCCACTTCGCCACCGCCGGTGGAGAAACCGAGCAACACCGCGTCCTTGAGGTCCAGGCGCTCGATCAGCTCGGCCAGGTCATCGGCGTAGGTGTCCATGTCATTGCCGTCCCAGGGCTGGCTGGAACGCCCGTGACCACGACGGTCGTGGGCAATCACCCGATAGCCGTTGGACGCCAGGAACATCATCTGCGCCTCCCAACTGTCCGAATTCAACGGCCAGCCGTGGCTGAAGACCACCGGTTGGCCACTGCCCCAATCCTTGTAGTAGATCTCGGTGCCGTCGCGGGTGATGAAAGTGCTCATGACGTGATTCCTTGAGGTCGGTGGATCATTCAATGGTCCGGCCAGGAGAGGCATGTGCGTGAGTTAAACGTTGTTAATTTTTTTGGGACTGAGGTGCTTTTGTGGCGAGGGAGCTTGCTCCCGCTGGGCTGCGCAGCAGCCCCAGGAATTGTCACTTCGGTGTGCCAGATTGGTTGGGGTGGTGCTTTTGGGGCCGCTTCGCGGCCCAGCGGGAGCAAGCTCCCTCGCCACGGGGGCTTGGTTGAAACAACACGTCCCACCGTTGCGCTTGACGCAAAACCTGAGGAATATGCTCGGGTACAGCGGGAACAGAACCTTGAGCAGACCATGAGCCAATACCTCAGCCTGCCCGTCGAACAGACGGTGCATTTCGGCCCCTACCGGGTCCATCCGCGCCAGCGCCTGGTGCTGGAGGGCGGGCAACCGTTGCGCCTGGGGCGGCGAGCGGTGGAGATCCTGCTGGTGCTGCTCGAACACGCCGGCCAAGTGGTGAGCAAGCAGCAACTGATCGCCCGGGTCTGGCCGAAAAGCGTGGTGGAGGACACCAACCTGCGGGTTCACGTGGCGGCGTTGCGCAAGGCCCTGGGCGACGGCCAGGCCGGTCAGCGTTATATCGTCACGGTGGCGCAGCGCGGCTACAGTTTTGTCGCACCGGTGACATTCGAAGCGCCCGAGGAACTGGCGCGCATCCCCCACCCCTCCCTGGCGCGCAACCTGCCGCCGCGCCGTACCCGCATGATCGGCCGCCAGGGCCTGGTGGAGAGCCTGGTGGCGCAACTTCCGCGCAAACGCTTCATCAGCCTGGTCGGCAGCGGCGGCATCGGCAAGACCACCGTCGCCTTGCGGGTTGCCGAACGGCTGCTTGGCCAGTACCGCGACGGCACCTGCCTGCTGGACCTGGCCTCGCTCAACGACGCGACCATGATCGCCCCCAACCTCTGCGCGTTGCTGGAGCTGACGCTGCATGACGGCGAACCGCTCGACGCGATCGTCCGGCAACTCAAGGACCGCCATCTGCTGCTGGTCATCGACACCTGTGAACACCTGATCGATGCCGTCGCGCTGCTCTGCGAAACCTTGCTGCGCGGCGCGCCTCACCTGCACATCCTGGCCACCAGCCGCGAAGGCCTGCGCGCCGAAGGCGAACACGTGCAGCGCCTCGATTCGCTGGCGTTTCCGCCAAGGGGCATGGTCATCGAAGGTTATCCAGCCCTGGAATTCCCGGCGCTGCAACTGTTCGCCGAACGGGCGATGGCCAGCCAGGACGATTTTGAGCTGACGGACCACGAGGTTCCGCTGATCGTCGATATCTGCCAGCGGCTCGACGGAATCCCCCTGGCGATCGAACTGGCCGCCGCCCAGGTCGGGCGCTTTGGGCTGGAGGCGCTATGCCGGCAACTGCAGGACAGCGTCGCCCTGCTCGACCATGACAGGCACGCCAGCGCACCGCGCCAGCAAACCCTGCGCGCCACGGTGGACTGGAGCTTCGCGCTGCTCACCCCGTGCGAACAAACCTGCCTGCGGCGCCTGGCGGTGTTCATGGGCAGTTTCAACCTGGCGTCGGCCGCGGCAGTCATCGTCGGCCAGCATGTCGCGCCGGAACAGGTGCTGGTCTCGATCAGCCAGTTGGTGGCGAAGTCGTTGCTCAATGTCGAGATCGGCGACGATGAGGTCCGTTATCGGTTGCTGGACACCACGCGCAGCTACGCCCTGGAAAAACTGCTGGATGCCGGGGAACTGGCCGCCACCCGGGAGCGCCACGCCGAGCGCTGCCTGACGCTCATGGAGCAGGCTGAAAAGGATTGGGAAAACACTTCTACGCGCGTGTGGATCGCACGCTACGCGGCCTATCGGGACGACATCCGCGCGGCGCTCGACCGCGGGCTGGGCCCGCAGGGTTCGCACGCCGTGGCGATCCGCCTGGCCGCGCGCACCCTGCCGCTCTGGCAAGAGCTGTCGCTGCTCAAGGAGCACGGGCTGTATGTCAGCAAGGCGCGGGCGCTGCTACGGGCCAGCCCCTCGCCGTGCCCGAGATTGACCCTCGCCCTGGAACTGGCCCACGGCAGTTTCAACTACCACACCGAGGGCGGTACGCCGGCCACTGTCGAGGCCTTTGTCACGGCCCGCCACCTGGCCCGGCAGTGCCAGGACCGGGCGGGCGAACTGCGCGCATTGTCGGGCCTCATGACGGTCAATCTCAGCGCCGGCCGCTATCAGCAGGCGCTGGAGCAAAGCCTGGATTTTGATCGCCTGGGCCTGCCGGGCGACCCGGTCCTGTCCTTGAGTACCCAGCGCCTGCGGGTGCTGGCGCTGCATTTCACCGGCGACCAGGACGGCGCGCGACGTGACGCCGAGCAGGTCATCCAGCGCCTGGCCCAGAATGGTCACCTGAGCCGCTTCAGCCACGGTTTCGGCGTGCAATACGAGCAGAGCGTGGCCGCGCTGACAATCCTGTCGCGCATCCTCTGGCTGCAAGGGTTCGCCGAAAAAGCCCGGCGCACGGCCAACCTCGCGCTACAGATTGCCCTGCAGATCAACCACGGCCTTTCGATCTGCTACACCCTGGTGATCGCCGGTTGCGTGATCGCCCATTACGCCGGCGATCAGCCGACCGCCCGGGAACGGCTGGAGATGTTGAAGCAGCAGGCCAAACGCCATTCGGTCATGCTGTTCCATGATTGGGCTGGCCACTACGAGCGCGCCTTCGACGGCGCCAGTCCGCAGTCGCACTGGAGCGCTTGCGGCCTGATCCAGGATACCGTCGTCACTCTGCGCGGCGATGCCGTCAGCCCGGAGCAGATCGAGCGCGCCCATAGCGGCGCGGCAGGCTGGTGCTCGGCGGAAATCCTGCGCGTCGCTGCCGAAGCGTTGCTGGCCGAGGGAAAAGCGGGCGCAGAAAGCCGTGCCGAAGAGTACTTGCACGCCGCGCTGGCGCTAGCCCGGAGCCAAGGCGCGCTGGCCTGGCAATTACGCAGTGCCATGTCGCTCGCCCGGCTGTGGCAACGGCGCGGCCAGGATGCGGCCGCGCAGGATGTGCTCGCTTCGGTCTATCGGCGCTTCAGCGAAGGGTTCGACACACCCGACCTAAAGGAAGCCGGCGCGCTGCTCCAGACGCTGACCCGCCAGCTCGGGTCTTGAACGTCGCGCCAGCCAGGCCTCCTGCAACACGTAGCGCCGATGGAGCGACTGCCACTGGCCAGCGCGGCGCAACTTTTCCAAGGCATAGACACGCGTGGTATTGAGCAGGTGGTAGCGATTGCCTTCGGCACCTTGTTCAACCATCACCAGCGACTGCTTGACCAGCCGTGACAGCAGCCAGGGCAATCGCCCCACCCCGACGTCAGTGCAACTGACCACAGCCAGCGCAGCCTTCAACGTGAACGGTTCCTCGAACACCGCCAGCCTCCGGAACACCGTCCGTTCGTCGCTGCCCAAGCGCTCGAAACTCCAATCCAGCGCCGCGTCAAGGCTGCGGTGGCGCGCCACGGCTGTACGGCGGCCGTGGCTCAACAGTGACAGACCGTAGTCCAACTGTTCCAGGACCCCCGCCACGCCCAGCACATCAACCTGGGCCGCCGCCAGTTCCAGCGCCAACGGCAACCCGTCCAGGCGCTGGCAGATTTGTGCGAGAGGCGCGAGGTCGCGTTCACCCGGCTTGAAGCCCTGCTGTCGGGCACCGACCCGATCGACCAGCAAGCGCACCGCCGGACTCGCCAATATCAGGTGGCCGGGGTCGCTGGCCGTCGCCACGGCCAGACCGGCCAATTGCACGACATGTTCATCTGCAAGCTCCAAGGCTTCGCGACTGCTCGACAACAGCGATACGCCAGGGGCCGCGGAGCGCAGCGTCAAGGCCAACTCCCGGCAGGCATCGAGCAGGTGTTCGGCGCCATCGAGCACCAGCAACATCCGGCACGATTGCAGGCACTGTTCCAGCGAGCCGCCCGTCAGGCCAAGGGTTTGCATGATCCGCGGGCAGACCTCGGCCGGGTCGCTGATCGCCGCCAGGTCAATAAACCAGGCGCCGTCGGCGAAATGCTCAAGCAACAGTTCCGCCGCCCGCGACACCACCGTGGTCTTGCCGATACCGCCCGGGCCGACGACGGTGGTCAGGCGCTGGCGAGGAACCTCGACCAACAGCCGTCCCAGCAGCTTGTCGCGACCGATCACCGGGCTCAGGCGCGCGGGCAGATTGTGCCGCTCGGAGCGCCTGGCGCCGGATGATTCAGCACTCGGCTGTGGGGTCAGGGGCACGGCGAAGCAGTAGCCCTGGCGCGGATGATTGAGAATGTAGCGGTTGCCATCCTGTCCAGCACCGAACGCCCGCCGTAAGGCGGCGATGTGCACCCGCAGGTTGATGTCTTCCACCACACTGTCGGGCCAGACCTGGGCGATCAGGGTTTGCTTGCTGACGAAGGCGCCCGCATGGGCCACCAACAAGTGCAGGATGTCCAGGGCGCGACCGCCCAGGGCCAGGGGCTCGCCATCGCGGGTAACCAGCCGCTGCTGGCGGTGAAAGACAAACGGACCGAAGCGCACCGTGGTTTCGGTGCTCGCCGCTGTTGCGGCGCAAGGTTTGGTGAAGCTGTTCATGAGCGATCCAGCGACAGAAAACCGGTCCGGGCGTGGCGCTGCGGATCGCCGCACACACCTGCCCTGGCTCCTGCGCATCCTTTGCAGAGGGTTCGCCGTTATCTTGGCAGCCACAGGGCAGAGAACAATGCTGGCACAGGACGCATCACGGACATCCCGGTGCCCTGGACGGACACCGAAGGCTCAACTGAACTGCTGGCGGTACTGGACCGGTGTCAGGCCGAGTTTTTCGCTGAACAATTGGCGCATGTGCCGGACGCTGCCAAAACCACTGCGAAACGCCACGGTCTTGAGGGGCAAGTCGGTGGACTCCAGCAACTGCCGCGCCCGATCGATGCGCGCACCTTGCAGGAATTCCATCGGCGTCATTTTGACTTCGCGCTGGAAAACCCGGGCGAAATGCCTTGAGCTCATGGCGGCCAGATCGGCCATGCGCTCGATGGAAAACGGCTCTTCCAGGTGTTCCATCACGTAATGCTGCACCCGGGTAACCGCCGATTCCTGTGCCGCCACCGTCGCTACCAGCGGGCTGAACTGCGCTTGCCCACCTTGGCGCTGCATGACCACCAGCAAGACCTTGGCCACATCCAGCGCGACTTTGCGGCCATGGTCCTGGGCGACGATGGACAGGGCCATGTCGATACCGGCCGTGACACCGCCGGAGGTGATCAACCGTCGGTCATGCAAGATGATCTTGTCGGTCTCGACCAGAGCCTTGGGAAACCGCTGGATCAGGCGTTCGGTGTAATGCCAATGGGTGGTGACCCGATAGCCGTCGAGCAAGCCCGCCTCTCCCAGGATGAAGGCTCCCGTGCAGATCGACCCGTAGCGCGTGGCCCGCTGCGCGGACGCCCGCAACCAGGTGTGCAAGCCCGGATGCCGATCGTTATAGGCACCAGGCCCGCCCGGTACCAGCAGTACGTCGTAGGCCGCCCAAGCCTGGTCGATATGGATGTCGGCCTGGACAGTCACCCCGTTGGAGGCTCGCAACGCCCCGCGCTCGGTGCCCAGGGTCAGCAACTGATAGCGCTGGTCCGGCGCGAGAAAACGATTGGCGATGGAAAACACTTCGAGCGGCCCGGCCATGTCGAGCAGCAGGAAATCGGGGAACAGCACCATTGCAACGGTTTTCATGGGGAGGACGCCAAAACTAAGGAACGCATTGGAAGGCTCATGCACGGACGGCAAACATGTTTAGACAATCTGGTGTGGGAGCGAGCCTGCTCGCGAAGGCAGTTTGTCAGCCGCCATCGATAAAACCTGTACCGACGTATTCGCGAGCAGGCTCGCTCCCACAAGGGTTCATGGTTTGATCGGCTGGCATTATGACGAAGCGCAGCGCTCCCGGCGAGATTGTCCACTCAGAACGGACAGTATTTCCACATTCAGCCGCTTATTGAATGCGCCGATAACCATTAACCTTCTTCTGTACCCGGCGAACGGCCAAGGCCACCGCCCACTGAACCAGGAGAATCATCATGCTGACCCTTCGCAAAGCTTCTGATCGCGGCATCGCTCGTCACGGCTGGCTGACGTCGTTCCATACCTTTTCCTTCGCCAACTACCGCGACCTCAACCAACAGGGTTTTTCCGACCTGCTGGTGATCAACGACGATCGGGTTGCCGCCGCCAAAGGTTTCGGCCAGCACCCACACCGGGACATGGAAATTTTCTCCTACGTGCTCGAAGGCGCGCTGGAGCACAAGGACACCCTGGGCACGGGCTCGGTGATTCGTCCGGGTGATGTGCAGTTGATGAGCGCCGGCAGCGGCGTGGCCCACAGCGAGTTCAATCACAGCGCGGACGAGCCGGTGCACTTCCTGCAGATCTGGATCGTGCCCAATGTCGTGGGCGCTACGCCGCGCTACCAGCAGGAGCACTTCAGCACCGAACAGAAACGCGGTCGCCTGCAACTGATCATCTCCCCGGACGGCGCCGAGGGGTCGTTGCACGTACGCCAGGACGCACGGGTGTATGCCGGGCTGTTCGATGGTCAGGAAAGCGCCACGCTGACCTTGGCCGCTGATCGTTATGCCTATGTGCATGTGGCCCGGGGCAGCGTCGAGCTCAACGGAGTGGCGTTGCAGGAAGGCGACGGTGTGCGGGTACGCAACGAACAGGCATTGACGCTGGGCAACGGCCAGGATGCCGAGGTGCTGGTGTTTGACCTGCGGCCGCAGGAACTGCCGCAAATGCCATAACATCGGCAGCTGTGAGATTAATTTGTGGGAGCGAGCTTGCTCGCGATCGCGGTGGGTCGAGCAACATTAATATTGGATTGACCACCGCCATCGCGAGCAAGCTCGCTCCCACAGTTGTTTTATGTCGTACTCAGATGTGGGGCCGCTGAAGATCTACTCGTTCTCCTTGGAAAACGCCGCGACAATCTCATCGATCACCGCCCGCACCCGCGCCGTGTGGCGCAGATCCGCGTGAGTCACCAGCCACACCTCATATGGCAGCGGTCGCGTGCGCTGCGGCCAGAGCCGCACCAGCCCGTCGCGCTCCCCCATGTACACCGGAATTTCTCCCACCCCGATCCCCGCCCCGATCGACCTGCGTACCAGCAGGCTTGAGCTCAGGCTGGCGACAATCCGTCCTCGGCCGACCGGTTCGGCCACCAGGGTAAAATCCTTTTGGCCCTGCCAGTACGGTTGATAGACCACCAGGTCATGCCCTTCGAAAGCACTGCCCGGCGCAGGCTCCCCATGAGCGTCGACGTAATCCTGCGAGGCGAACAGCCCCACCGGCCAGCGCGCAATCCGCCGGGCGATGAGATCAGGATTGTCGGGCCGGGTATTGCGCACGGCAATGTCCGCTTCACGCTTGACCAGGCTGATGATCTGCGTGGAGGCATCCAGTTGCACGCGGACGTCGGGATGCCGCGCATGCAGGCGAGCGATGGCCGGGATGAGGAAATCGATCGCCAACGAATCGGTGGTGGCGACGCGTACGTTGCCGATCAACCGATCGTCCAGGCCCTGGATGCGACGCTCAAGCTCCAGGGCCGACTGCTCCATTTTTTCCACGGCCTTGAGCGCCGCTTCGCCCACCGCCGTCAGCGCATAACCGTCGGAGGTGCGCAGGAACAACGCGGCGCTCAAGGATTTTTCCAACGCGACGATCCGTCGCCCCACGGTCGCCTGATCCACGCCCAATACCCGGGCCGCTCCACGCAGTGTCGACTCCCGACATACCGCGAGAAACACCCGCGCGTCATCCCAATTCATTCGCCCTCTCCCGCTGCAAAACTGCATCACCATGTCGCGAAATCGCTGCATAAACGCTCCAACGATAGCCGATATGCTGGACGCCATAAACCTTTCCAGAGGATCGTTCCCATGCACACCCAATCCACGGCGCTGGACTCATCCCCGACGGGCATCTGGTTGCCGATATTCGCCGGCCTCTGCGCCAGCCTCGTCAGCATCGGCCTCGCACGCTTCGCCTACACGCCGTTGATTCCGTCGCTGATCGAAGCGCATTGGTTCAGCGCCAACGACGTGGTTTACCTGGGAGCGGCGAACCTGGTGGGCTACCTGATCGGCGCCCTGCTCGGCCGGCCCATGGCTCGGCACCTGGGCAACAAGCAGGCGCTGCGCCTGATGATGCTGGCCGTGACGGCGGCATTTTTTGCCTGCGCCTTCCCGGTGTCGGTGATCTGGTATTTCGCTTGGCGGCTGCTGTCGGGCATCGCTGGCGGCGCGATCATGGTGCTGGTGGCGGCGACCGTACTGCCGCATGTGCCCGCCGCGCGCAGAGGCTTGGCCAGTGGTGCGATTTTCCTTGGCATCGGGCTGGGTATCGCCGGCTCCGGAACGATTGTGCCGCCGCTGTTGAGCCACGGTCTGCAGGCGACCTGGCTGGGGCTCGGCGTGTTGTCATTGGTGCTGACCGGGCTGAGCTGGTTCGGTTGGCCGCAAGATTCTGCCCAGGCGACAAGCGTCGCGAAACACGCTACACCAGCCGAACCCACGCCCCGCGCCGTGTATCAGCTGTTTGCCCAATACGCCTTCATGGCGGCAGGGTTGGTCCCGGCAATGGTGTTCCTGGTGGACTACGTAGCGCGGGGCCTCAAGGCCGGCGCCCATGTCGGTGCGCTGGTCTGGGTGATGTACGGCCTCGGCGCGATTATCGGCCCGGTGACCTACGGCCTTCTCGCCGACCATCTGGGCGCGCGCAAAAGCATACGACTGGTGCTGGCCGTCCAGGCCGTTGCCCTTGGCCTGCTGGCGATTACCCAGAGCTTCCTGGCGCTGGCGGTACTGGCCGTGCTGATCGGCTCGTTCCCGCCGGGCATCGTGCCGTTGGCCCTGGCCCGGGTGCACGAACTGGTGCCGGACCATCATCGCCAGCAAGTCGCCTGGAGCCGCGCCACCGTTTCATTCGCAACCTTTCAGGCGCTCGCCGGGTTCGGCTATTCGGCGCTGTTCAATGCCCGTGGCGGACAGCATGCGGTGCTGTTCCTGGTTTCTGCGGGGGCGATCGTGGTGGCGCTGCTGCTCGATTTCACGCCCAAGCTGTTCGCAAGGTCTGCAAACGCGGGCAACTAAACCTTACTTGCGCCCAAACGTCGAACGATAGCTACCCGGCGGCACACCAAAAAAATCGCGGAAACGTCGCTGGAAATGCGGGGAGCTGACGAAGCCGGTGGCCACGGCGATTTCGGTCACCGAGCGGTTGGTCTGCTGGATGAGCTGGCGTGCGCGTGTCAGGCGCAGTTCCAGGTAATAACGCGTCGGGGTCGCACCGAGGAACCGGCAGAACCGCCGTTCCAGCTGGCGCTTGGAGACCTTGACGCAGGCCGCCAGCTCATCGATCGTCAAGGGCTCCTCGACGTTCTGCCACATCAGTTCCAACGCCAGCTTGAGACTTTCCGGCAGCGTCGGATCGGTCTCGACGAAGATCGGCGGCAGGTCCGTGGCGTCATCCCCTGATTCATCGCAGCGAAGGATCTCTTCGATTGCCCCCACCAGCGCCTCGCCGCCGGTGCGGCGGATCAGCTGGAGCATCATGCGCAGCGAGCTGTTGGCGCCCGCGCAGCTGACTCGCTCGCGGTCCACGACATAGGCGCGGCTGGTGACTTTCACATGGGGGAACATTTCGGCCATCGTCGCCCGGCTTTCCGGATGGACCGCGCATTCGAAACCATCGAGCAGGTTCGCCTCTGCCACAAAAAAAACGCCGTTCCACAACCCACCCACTATCGCCCCGGACGTTGCGTTGGCGCGCAGCTTGCGCCGCAGTAGCGGCGTGCCTTGCAACTTCACGCGAAAGCCTCCGGCGACAATCAGCACGTCGAAGTTATCGGGCAATTGCGCCAGCTCGATATCGGTGGAAATCACGATGCCCAGGTCACTCGTCACCTGCCCGCCCGAAGCGCCCACCGTCAGCACTTCATAAAGCGGCATGTCGCTCATCAGGTTGGCGGTGACCAGCGCGTCCACCGCGCCGGTAAAGGACATCATGGAAAAGTTGTCCATCAGCACAAACGCGACGCGCACCGGCGCTTGTCCCACAGGCGCAGCCCCTTGGGGGCGATAGGCCATGTTCTTGTTCTTGAGTACGCTTTCGAATGCGCTGGGCATGGGGCCTCGTGAGACAGGAAGGCGATCTGGACCGGACCCGGGCGGATTGCCCGAGCCAAGCCATCTTCCCGATTAACCGCAAAGGCAACCATCGCCTGCGCGACATCACTGTCAGCGTTAGCGACGTCCGACCGGTGGTGACCTCAAGGGAATACGACATTGGTCGATAGCCTGAGAGTAGGCATGGGCGCTTTTCCCCCAAGAGTTCGCAACGCTCACCGCTACTGTTTCCGCCGTTTCCAACACCGATAAATACCCGCGGGAGAAGTCATGAATATCAAACAGAAGCTGACATGGGCGTTCGCGACCATTGCCTGCCTCCCGGTTATCCTGGTGGCGGTGCTCGTTGTATTGAACCTGCGCGATGCGGCACAAGCCAACTTCCTGGACAGCAGCGGCCGCGAGATCCGCCAGATCGACAACGGCATGAAGCAGTTCTTCGACGGCATCATGCAGAACGTCGAGTTTTTCGCCAAGGACCCGCGGATCGTCGCGGCCAAGGACCTGAAGAACTACTCGGGTGCTGACGCCGCGCAGATCCCGCTGACCGAGAACAACAAACAGCTGCTGGCGATTTTCGACCAGTTCGCCAAGAGCCATCCAACCACCGCCTACCTGTCCCTGGGCCTGGCGGACGGTGGCTATGCCAGCTGGCCGGATGATCCGAAGATTTCCAACTACGACCCGCGCGTACGCCCCTGGTACAAGGCGGCTATTGCAGCGCCTGGCACCACCGTGAAAACCGATGCCTATTACTGGGCACCGGACGACGTGTCGTTGATCGGCATCGTGCATACGGTCGCCGATGCCAGCGGCAAGCTGGTCGGCGTGGTCGGCCTCGATGTGTCGCTCAAACAGCTGACCGAACTGGTCAAGAACATCAAGCTGGGCGACAGCGGCTACCTGATGCTGGTGGAGGCCAGCGGCAACGTGCTGGTCGACCCCGCCGAGGCCAAGCACAACTTCAAGCCGCTGGCCGACCTCGGCCCCAATTACGCCGCGCTGGCCAAGAGCAGCGATGGCGCCACCCAGATCGAGATCGATGGCGTGCCCTACATGGCCAACATCGTCACCTCCAAAAGCCTGGGCTGGCGCTTCATCGGCCTGATCAAGCGCGACGAAGTGATGGCCGAGGCTTCGAGCCTGACCTGGTTGATCGCCGCCATCGCCGCCGCGCTGGCCGTGGTCTTCGCCATCGTCGGCGCCAGCTTCGCCAGCGTGATCGTGCGGCCGATTCGTGGCGTTGCCAATGGCCTGCAGGAAATCGCCGAAGGCGAAGGCGACCTCACCCGCAAACTCTCGGTGCAGGGCAAGGACGAAACGGCCACCCTGGCGGGTTGGTTCAACCAGTTCCTGGCCATGATCGCGCAACTGATGCAGCGCATCGGCAGCGCTTCTTCCGACCTGCAAACTGCCGCGGCCGATACCAGCAACGTGGCCCAGAACATGAACGATGCCGCCGGGCGCCAGCGCCAGGCCGTGGAGCTGGTGAGCACCGCGTTCAACGAAATGGTCGCCACCGCCAACGAGGTGGCCCGCTCCTGCAGCCAGGCCGCCGTCAGCGCGGACACCGGCTATCGCGATGTACATGACGGCCAGCACCACATCGGCGAAGCCACGGGCAGTGTGCTGAAGCTGAGTGAGGAATTGCAGCAGTCGACCCAGACCATGCAGGCGCTGGAGCAGGACAGCAAGAACATCAACACCATCCTCGACACCATCCGTTCGATCGCTGAACAGACCAACCTGCTGGCGCTCAATGCGGCCATCGAAGCGGCGCGCGCGGGCGATCAGGGCCGCGGCTTTGCCGTGGTGGCCGACGAGGTCCGCGCCCTGGCGCGGCGCACCGCCGATTCCACCGGCGAGATCGACAGTCTGCTCGGCAACCTCGCGCGGCGCACCCAGGAAGTGACGCAACAGATGCAGAACAGCCTGCAGGTGTCGCACACCAGCGTCGAGCGCATCCAGCAGGCTCGCGACAGCTTCGACAAAATCCGCACCTCGGTGGACTCGATCCGCGACCAGAACACCCAGATCGCCACTGCGGCGGAGCAACAGCACCAAGTAGCGGAAGACATCAACCGGCACATCGCGCAGATCCATTCCGATGCGCAACTGGTCGAGGAATTCGCCCATACGGCGCAGACCGGTTCGGGACGGCTGACCGATATTTCCGGGCAGCTCAAGGGATTGGTGGGACGCTTCAGGTTCTAATCGGCTTTATGTCCCGCCGAAGATCCAATGTGGGAGCGAGCTTGCTCGCGATGGCGGTATCACAGCCAATGAAAATGTTGACTGTGCCGGCCTCTTCGCGAGCAGGCTCGCTCCCACAGGGGGTCTGCGGTTACCTGGGTTTTGTGTCCGCTGAAGATCAAAAATGTGGGAGCGAGCTTGCTCGCGATGGCGGTCTGACAGTCGATAGATGTGTTGATTGTGCTGGCCTCTTCGCGAGCAGGCTCGCTCCCACAGGGGTTCTGCGGTTACCTGGGTTTTGTGTTCGCTGAAGACCAAATGTGGGAGCGGGCTTGCTCGCGAAGGCGGTGTCACAGCCGCTGGGTATCTGCCCGGTCGCTACCCTTTCGCCTTGATCGCATACATCCCACCCGCAATCACCAGACATGCTCCCACCACGGTCCAGGTGTCGGGCAGCTCACCGAATACCAGCAGGCCAATCAGCGTGGCGAACACCAGCAAGGTGTAGTTGAACGGTTGGAGTGTGGCTGCCGTTGCGTACTTCAGCGCCTGAAGCAACAACAGCTGGGCCACAACCCCGGTAGTGGAAAGCACCGCGATCAGGGCCCATTGCATCGGGCTTGGCGAAACCCAACCTGGAAGCCCCCACAAGGTGATGGCTATTGCGCCGAAGAATCCCATGTAAAGCAGGTTCGTAGCGAATGAATCATGCTGGCTGATCCGCCGGGTCAACACGCTGAAAATCGCGAAGCCCAGGGCAGACAACAGCGGGACCAGCGCCGCCAGCTCGAAGACACCGGTGCCGGGGCGAAGGATAACCAGTGTCCCCGTAAAACCGATGGCGGCGGCTATCCATCGACGAACCCCGATGAACTCGCCCAGGAACGCTCCAGCCAAGGCCAGCGTCATCAGCGGGAAGACTGCATACAGCGCGTGCATTTCCGCCAGCCCAAGGTAGCGCAGCCCCAGTCCGAACAAGGCGATTTCACCCACGCCGATCAGGGCGCGAATGATCTGCAGGCAGGGGTGGCGGCTTCGACAGGCGGTGCGCAGGTTTCCCTGGAAAACGCCATAGCCGACAGCGAAAACCAGGAAGGCCCAGTAGCGCACCATCACCAGCTGTGCAATCGGAAGATCCTTGACCAGTACCTTGGTAATCCCGTCCTGGCCGGCGAACACCAGCATCGAGAGAAGGCACAGGATGATACCGAGCTGAGGCCTGGGCACATCGTAAGCAGGTGCCGCGCTGTCCGACTGGTTGCTCATGAATCATTCCATTTCGAGGGAGACGACATCATTCGCCCGGCACGCTCGTAAGCCCGCGCCCGATCCTCAGGCGAGATCAGATTCAAGCGCGATCAACGGTTCAAGGGCAACCTTGAGCGCGTCGAGTTTACCAGCAGCCAAACGCGCCAACGGCCGACGCGGGTTTCCCGCTCCGTAGCCGGTGATCTCGGCAGCGGCGTAGACCGACTGCACATAGTCACCCTGCCAGATCAACGACATCACCGGCTCTATCGACCGCCAGATCTCCCGGGCACTGATCCAGTCGTGCCTCATGGCGGCCTCTACCACGGCAACGCAAGCGCGCGGGGCCATGTTCGCGCCGCCCCAGATCAGGCCTGCGGCCCCGGCGAAGAGCGCGTAGGGCACCAATGCATCGGCGCCATTCATCGTCGGCAGGCCCGTGCGGGTCAGCGCGGCTTGGGCGGCAAGGTCACCACTGCTGTCCTTGACCGACACGAAGTTCGGAATCTCACTCAACTGGCGAAACAGCGACGGAGTGACTTCCACACCCACCGCCTGAGGCACGTTGTAGCCAATGATCGGCAACCCGCCTTCGGACACTGCGGAGTAGAAGTCAACGATGCACTGTTCGTCGGTTGGGCCTTCGAAAAACGGCGGCAGCACCATGACGCCATCGGCGCCACACCCGGCGGCGTGGCGGGTGCGCTGCACTACTTCGTCCACCAGCAAGGCAGAGGTTTGCACAATGACGCGAGCGCGACCCTTGATGACGCTGGTGCCGAAGGCAACCAATTGCCTGGACTCTTCCTGGCTAAGGTAGACATGCATGCCGGTCCCCGAACTCAGGACAAAGCCCTCCACGCCGGCCACGAGATAGTGCTCAAGCAACGTTTCGAAGCGCGGATAGTCGATCTTGCCTTGGGCATCGAAAGGCGTGGTCACGGCCAGGTTGAGGCCGGAAAAAGCGAATGCGGACATTAACTCGAGCCTCTTCTTGTTCTTCTCTGATCGAACGCACTCATGACGGGGGATCAGCCCACCGACTTGAGCGGAATATGGGCCTGGAGCCGCTTAAGCATGATTTCGCAGTACCAATCGTCAAACTGGCATACACCGTTTTCCGCGATGTCCGAAAAGGGTCCCGGCTCGTAACTCGGTGAGGTAATACCGGCCTGCGTACCTTCCACCAAACGACGGTCCTGATCGTTGGTGGCAAGCCAGACCTTGGTCAGCCGATCAATCTCGTAGTCAACACCTTCAACGGCGGTACTGGGCACCAGCCATTTGGTCGTGACAAGCGTTTCGTCCGGTCCGATCGGGAGGACGCGGAAGCTCAACGCATGATCACCAAGGAAGTGGTTCCAGGTAGATGGGTAGTTGAAATACAGCAAGGCGCCAATATCCGGCTCGCCGCTTTTGTCCAGGCGTCCCGCCACAGCAGGTTTACCGTCCATTGTGTAACTCACGGCACCCGCGGAGAGTGGAATACGCGTCATACGAAACCGGCCATTGGGATCCATGACCAGCTTGCTCGGCATACCCGCGGTCTCGCAGCGATTCCAGTGTGCGCTCAGTTCGGGATCCTCTTCGCCGCCCACCCCGGCCACCGAAAGGTTCTCGACGAAGGAGTTCATCAATTCCGGATGGGTACCGTCGCAGTGGAAGCACTCGCGATTATTTTCAAAGACAAGTTTCCAGTTACCCTTTTCAATGAGGTTGGACTCGAAAGCAACCTTGCAGTTATCCAGGAAATGCGGGGCTACAAATGGACTTACAGCATTTCTGAAACTGTCGAATTCCGGCGCCTTGTCAGCGACACAGACATAAATGTAGGTGTGAACAATTTCACAATGGACAGGCTTCAAATTGTATTGCGACCTGTCGAAGTCGGCGCCCATGTTACCGGCAAACAAAAGACTGCCGTCCAGTTCGAAAGTCCACTTATGATAAGGACAGACCAGTTTTGCGACTTTGCCCTGGGCGTGCTCGCAAACTTTGGAGCCACGGTGACGACAGGCGTTGTGAAAAGCCCGGACCTGACCACTTTTATCCCTGACGATCAGGACAGGATAGTCGCCAATCTGCAACGTCAGGTATTGCCCGGGTTTTTCAAGCTCAAAGGTATGCCCGGCAAAGATCCAGTCCTTGTGCCAGATCTGCTCAAGATCCTGCCGAAACACCTCAGGTTCAATGTACAGTTCGCGAGGAAGCGCGTGGCGCGCCTTGCGCTTTTGAATCAGGTCGATCACGGATGTTCTGATATTCATTATTATCCTCTACACATCAACCTGACGGTTAATGGCAAGTACGCCCAGAAAGCAGTGCCATGGCCAACGGATCCTGCGCGAACGATTGCTCAGCGCAGCCGCTGGATACACATGTATCAGCCATGTTTAGCCCGAAGGGTACGGTAGCCAATCCGCTAGGCAAAACTACATTTTCGTTGTTCAACTGATAACTTGGCGTTATGACCGGGCGAATCCAGACACTACCTTGTTTGGATTTCGCTAGCGTCGAGAGGAGCCTACGTCGGGAGAAACTTATACAGCCAATCTGGAAAACTTCGAGAGGATCCAGTCTCGCACTCTCCGACAGGCATCTTCATATTCAGTCCTTTCATTACAGGCCACATAATGAAGACTGTTTCGAAGCGTCACCTGCTGCTCGACGGGACGAACGAGCTGCCCCCTCTCGACCATGGCCCCGACAAGCTGGTTCCAGCCCAGTGCGACGCCTTGATGGGTCAAGACCATATTCATGATCAGGTTGTAGTCATTGGCATGAAAAATAGGCGGGCAGTCACCAGGACGCTCATCAATATCAACGTTCAGAAACGCCAGCCATACCCCCCAGTCAACATGCTCAGCCACCCCCGACCGGCCATAGGGACTCAGATTGAGCAGCGAAGAATCGCGCACGCCTTCAAGCGAAGTCAGTTCGGGGTGCGCCTCCAGAAACACGGGCGAGCAAACAGGATAAATAATATCGTGGCACAACTGATAACTCTTGTACCCGTCCCCGACTTTGCGGATCTTCGAGATGATGATGTCCGGCTCTACGCCAGGCTCCATATTCACAAAGTTCTGGGTAGTGATCAGATTGAACTCGATATCCGGGTTCGTTGCACGAAACTCTGGAAGATGTTCCGACAGCCATAATGCGGAGAATGCTGGTGAGCAACAAACAGTCAGAATGTGCTTCTGCGTCGGCGTGGTACGAATCCTTTCAGCCGCCTGTGCGATATTAACGAAGGACAGTTGCGCCGCTTCAAAAAAAATCTTCCCCTCGGCGGTCAACTCTACAGTCCGCCCGGCACGCATGAACAATTGAGCGCCCAAGGAGTCCTCAAGCTCCCGGATCTGCCGACTGATCGCCGCTTGCGATACACAAAGTGCCTCTGCCGCCCGAGTGAAGCTTTCATATTTGGCGGCGGCGACAAACGCTCTGACAGCCCTGAGGGAAGGCATTCTAAGCAGTAATGTATCGGGGTCAACGTGTCTGCTGAGCATGGCAAGCCCTCGCACTCCTAGCATCCGCGAAAGCAGCGGAGCGTAACTCAATAGCCTGGCCCGGGCCATACAAAGCGTCGTGATTACGCCAAGGCGGTCGTTTCGACAGGCCTCGATAACGTTAGGTTATCCATAAAGCCCTGTAAATGTTGTTGGATTTAACACAAGGATACCCATAGATTGAAAAAAAGCCCGAGCCCAAGGGCAAACAATAAAAACAAGGTCAATGTCATGCGCAATTCAATCATTTATTCCTGCCCGCCTAAATTACCAACGCTCGAACTCAATTCGATTTCGTGCGCTTGTAGCGTTACACGCAAAGGAGGGACGCGATGACTAGTTCAGACGAAATCATTTCTGTTAAGAACGTTTTCAAGATATTCGGCGCACAACCCGACGCGGCGATGAACATGCTTGCCGCTGGCGCCTGCAAAAAAGATGTGTTTGAGAAAACAGGCCAGGTTATTGGTGTTTTCGACGCCAGCTTCGCCGTCAAGCGTGGCGAAATCTTTGTGATCATGGGGCTCTCGGGTTCTGGCAAGTCGACGATGGTGCGTTTGTTCAACCGCCTTATCGAGCCCACTTCCGGCAGCATTTATCTGAACGGTCGGGAAATTACCGGCCTGGCTGATAAAGCCCTGCTTGATGTTCGCCGTAAAGAGATGGGCATGGTGTTCCAATCCTTTGCCCTGATGCCTCACATGAGTGTCCTGGAGAACACCGCCTTCGGCCTGGAAATTTCCGGCATCGCCGAAAAGGAACGGCATAGCCGCGCCCGGGAAGCCCTCAGCCAGGTCGGTCTTGCCGGACAGGAGCACAGTTATCCGCATCAACTTTCCGGCGGCATGCAGCAACGCGTAGGCCTGGCCCGTGCGCTGGCCAACGACCCGACCATCCTGCTGATGGACGAAGCCTTTTCCGCGCTGGACCCGCTTATCCGCAGCGAGATGCAGGGAGAGCTCATTCGCCTGCAAGCCGAACAGAAGCGGACCATTATTTTCATATCCCACGACATCGAAGAAGCCGTTCGCATCGGCCACCGCATCGCGATCATGGAGGGCGGCCAGGTGGTGCAGATCGGCACGCCTCAAGAGCTGATCAGCCAACCCGCCAATGACTATGTACGCACCTTTTTCAAAGGGTTCGACAGTTCACGGATACTCAAGGCAGGCGACGTGGCCAGGCTTGATCCGGAATGGGTTCGTAAAGTGAATGGTCAAGCACCGCAGTTCAAGGCCGGCCTTCCGTTCGGTTACCTGGTCGATGAACGAGGGCAACTGCTCGGCGTCGTCGACATCGATACCAGTGGCGCGGGTTGCAGCACGCATCACACCCAGCATCAACACCAGCCGGTATTTACCGATACGCCCCTGCACGAAGTATTGGAAATTGCGGCCAACCTGCCGTATCCGGTCCCTGTACTGGACCGCTCGGGCGCGCTCACCGGGACCCTGTCAAAGAGCGAGTTGCTGCAAACGCTGAGTCGCCATTGATACAACCGTGAAGAGGTAAGCCCTGATGTCCGAGTTCAGTTTTCTCGACCCGTTCCAAGTCGCCACCATCCCACTCGGCGATTGGGTGGAAAGCACCCTGAATTTTCTGGTGCACAACTTTCGCGATGTATTTCGCGCCATCCGCTGGCCGATTGATCAGGTACTTAACGGCGTTGAGTTCATTCTGCAGAGCATTCCACCGAGCATCGGCATCATCCTGTCTTCATTGCTCGGATGGCAACTCGCTGGCAAACGCATGGCGTTGCTGTGCTTTGTGACACTCACACTGCTGGGTTTGATCGGTGTCTGGTCCGAGTCGATGACGACCCTGGCGCTGGTACTGACCTCGGTGTTCTTTTGCGCGCTGCTGGGTATTCCACTGGGTATTCTCTGTGCCCGCAGCGACAACCTGGAAAAGGTCCTGCGGCCCATCCTCGATGCCATGCAGACACTGCCGGCGTTCGTTTACCTGGTGCCGGTCGTCATGCTGTTCGGCATCGGCAACGTGCCGGGCATCCTTGTGACGATTGTCTTCGCCCTCCCCCCTCTGGTGCGCCTGACGAACCTGGGCATCCGCCAGGTGCCGGAGGACAAGATAGAAGCGGCCCGCGCGTTTGGTTGCACACCGCGGCAGATGCTCACCCGTGTCCAGCTGCCACTGGCGACGCCAACCATCATGGCGGGACTCAACCAGACCCTGATGCTCTCGCTGTCGATGGTGGTCATCGCCTCGATGATCTCGGTGGGCGGCCTGGGACAGATGGTCCTGCGCGGCATCGGTCGCCTGGACATGGGCCTGGCCACGGTCGGCGGGACGGGCCTGGTACTGCTCGCCATCTTCCTTGACCGCCTGACCCAAGCCATGGGCGCGCGCACCGGCGCCGACCCGAGCCTGCGCTGGTATCACACCGGTCCCGTAGGTCTGCTGCTACGCCTGTTCGGCGCAAGACAGCCTGCGGGGCGGAGCAAGACCGCCTGAGTCCCACTTTCGATCTGCCGCACTTGAAGAAAAAACCCCAAAAAAGGTACGCGACAATGTCTGAATTCAAGCTCTCCCGCAGCATTCTCAATTGCGCTACAGCCCTCGCCATTGCGGCCATGTCCCTGTGCGCAAACGCCTCGGCGAACCAACCGGGCGACGGTGTGAAGGTCACCCCCATCTTCCCGTCCATCGCTGAAGAGCGCTTCCGTGGCGAAGTGGCCATGGAAGGGTTGCGAGAGCTGGGTTACAAGGTGCAGGAGCCCAAGGAGACCGAATACGGCGTCATGATGATGGCCTTGGGTAACGGTGATGCGGACTTTACCGTGCACTTGTGGGACAAGTTGCACAATAAATTCTTCCAGCAGGCCGGGGGTGATAAAGCCATGGTCAAGGCGGGCGACATCATGCCCGGTGTACTTCAAGGTTATCTGATCGACAAAAAGACCGCTGAAGCGCACAACATCAAGTACATCATTGACTTGAAGAAACCGGAAATCGCCAAGCTGTTCGACACCAACGGCGACGGCAAGGCAGACATGACGGGTTGTAATCCTGGCTGGGGCTGCGAGCTGATCATTGCCCATCACATGAAGGCCTATGACCTGGAAAAAACGGTCACGGTCAACCAGGGCTCCTATTTCGCGCTGATGGCTGACACCATTACCCGTTATAAGGAAGGACAGCCGATTCTCTACTTCACCTGGGTCCCACAGTGGATCGCCACCGTTCTGGTCGAAGACAGGGATGTGGTCTGGCTGGAAGTACCGAAAACCGACCTGCCTGATGGCAACAATAACGTTGACACGATGTACAAGGGCAAGAATCTCGGCTTTGCAGTGGATAAGGTCGAGGCCGTGTTGAATAAAGATTTCGCCGACAAAAATCCGGCAGCCTTGAAGTTCCTTTCGGTGATGCAGATTACTACGGCTGACGAAAGTGCCCAGAACCTGAAGATGCAACAGGGCGAGAAAAAGCCTGCGGATATTCGCCGTCACGCCAAGGAGTGGGTAGCCGCCCATCGGCAGCAGTTTGATACCTGGTTACAAACTGCTCGCGCCGCAGCGACACAAGCCAGCAATTGATACGAACAAGAGGCGGGGCGAATTGATGACTGCCCCCGCCTTTTAATGGCGCTCGGTTCTAAGCAACATTTAGTTTATGAAATCCAATTGAAAGCTTCCGTTTCGATTACTGATAACGGAGGGTTATCTTTTTTCTTGATTTCATGTTGCTGGATATCAAGCATCATCAGAATAAATTTAATGCCTTACCCTATCGCTCATTGAAACTGCAACGTCTTGACCGTTACGCCCGTTAAATACTCAGTCGCCGTGAAATTGCCAAGCAAGCTTTTGCAAGACAGGCGTCGGATTGGTTGAATGAACAGGATCTTGAAATGTTGAAAGTCTCTTCGTTACCTGCCGATGATCAGTCTTGCGGGTGGTATCACTTGAGCAGGGGGCGCCAGGTCAAGCCCGCCCATCAAGGTCACGACAGCGCACGTTGGGTGATTGTCGGTGCCGGTTTTACAGGGCTCGCCGCCGCCCGGCAGCTCGCGACTCATTTCCCCGACGATCACATTGTGTTGATCGACGCTCAGGAGATCGGCTTTGGCACTTCCGGTCGCAATGCCGGATTCGCTATCGACTTGCCGCATGACATCGCCGCAGAAGATTACATCGGTGATATCGCCACTGCCAAAACAACCTTGAAACTGAATTTGAGCGGCCTGAGCTATCTAAAAGAATTGGTTGAACGCCACAACATCAATTGCCAGATGAAGCATTGCGGCAAATATCAGGCGGCCGTTGAACCGCGGGGCATCGCCGTTCTGGAGGCCTACCGTCGCGGACTCGATAAGCTCGATCAACCCTACCAGATGATCGAGGCTGGCGAACTACCCGAACATATCGGCACGCATTTCTACCGCAAGGCCTTATTTACGCCAGGGACTTCCTTGCTTCAGCCGTCGGCGCTGGTCAAAGGTCTGGCCGACAGCCTTCCCGGCAACGTGACACTCTACGAAAACACCGCGATCACGCATGTCGAGTACGGCACCAGGACGGTGCTCAAGCACGCCGGGGGCTCAATCACCGCCGACAAACTGATCCTGACCAATAATGCCTTTGGCATGAGTTTCGGTTTCCTGAAGGGGCGAATGCTACCGGTGTTCACCTATGCCAGCCTGACCCGTCCCATGACCGAGCAAGAGCAAGCTCGCCTGGGCGGCCGGCCTTATTGGGGGGTGATTCCCGCGGACCCATTCGGCACCACGGTACGTCGCACTCCGGACAACCGCCTGTTGATCCGTAACAGTTTCAGCTTCAACCCCGACGGCCGCAGCGATACAAAATATCTGAAACGCTTTGTCGCCAGGCATCAAGCCTCTTTCGAGCAACGCTTTCCCATGTTGCCCGCGATGAACTTCGAATATACCTGGGGCGGTGCACTGGCTCTTTCGCGTAACCATATGGGTTATTTCGGCGAACTTTCACCCCATGTCTATGGGGCTCTTTGCTGCAATGGCCTGGGTGTTACCCGCGGGACGGCGACCGGAAAACTCCTGGCGGATTGGCTGGCCGGCGAACACTCCGAACTTATTGATTTTGTCTTGAAATCACCCGGCCCCAGCCCTAATCCACCCGGCCCGCTGATTTCAGCGGGCGTCAATATAAGTTTGCGCTGGGGGCAATACCGCGCCGGTAAAGAAAGTTGACCCGCCCCGACACACTTGAAGAAGTTCAGGTCCGTTCGCTCGATTCTCGGCAAGCGGCCTCCCTTGGTTGAACAGTGACATTAACTGGAGCGATATCAATGAAGTTTGAAGGCATTTACACACCGGCCGTTACGCCCCTGACCTCAGACGGCAGTATCGATAAGACAGCCTTCGCCGAAGTCCTGGAGTATCTGGTCGACGCCAAGGTACACGGCATCATTATCGGCGGCTCGACCGGCGAATATTATGCCCACACCGCCCAGGAGCGTTTCGACCTGGCTGCCCAGGCCAAGGACGTGCTGCGCGGTCGCCTGCCGCTGATCGTGGGGACCGGCGCCATCCGCACCGAAGACTCGGTCGCCTACGCCGAAGCGGCGAAGGCGATCAAGGCCGATGCGCTGCTGGTGGGTTCACCGCCCTATGCACTGCCAACGCAAAAGGAAATCGCGCTGCACGTCAAGGCAGTGGACCGCGCCGCCAATCTCCCCATCATGCTTTACAACTATCCAGGCCGCATGAGCGTGAGCATGGGCACGGAGTTCTTTGATGAGGTCCGTGATGTGAAGAACATCGTCGCCATCAAGGAAAGCTCCGGCGACATGGCGCAGATGCACCGTCTGGCCTGCAAGTATCCGCACATCGCTCTGTCTTGCGGCTGGGACGACCAGGCCCTGGAGTTTTTCGCCTGGGGCGCCCGCAGTTGGGTGTGTGCCGGTTCCAACTTCATTCCCCGTGAACACGTCGCGCTGTACGAGGCCTGCGTGGTCGAGAAGAACTTCGACAAAGGTCGCCGAATCATGGCGGCGATGATGCCGCTGATGGATTTCCTGGAAGGTGGAAAATTTGTCCAGTCCATCAAGTACGGCTGTGAACTGAACGGCTTGAGCACCGGTGGCCTGCGTGCCCCCCTGCATGGCCTGGACCTTGATGAGAAACAGGCGCTGCAAAGTGTCGTCACCGAGCTCAAGCGCAACATCGCGCAAATCACTGGAGGTGCATGAGATGGCTGATTTACTGACCAAGGAACAGTACGCGGCCATCGCCGCCAAGTTGCAGTTTCCTACCCAGGCCTTCATCAACGGCGAGTTCCGCGATGCGCTCTCCGGAAACACCTTCATCACGACGAACCCTGCCACGGGTGAACAGCTTGCAGAGGTAGCGGCTTGCGATACCCGTGACGTCGACGTTGCCGTGGCTGCCGCCAAGCAGGCGTTCGAGGATGGCCGCTGGCACAAACTGTCTCCCGGCGCACGCAAGCAGGTGCTCCTGCGTTTCGCCCAGTTGCTGGAAGACAATGCCCATGAGCTCGCGGTGCTGGAAAGCCTGGACAGTGGCAAGCCGGTCAGCGAATGCCAGAACGTCGATGTGCCCGACACCATCCATACCTTGCGCTGGCATGCCGAGTTGATCGACAAGGTGTACGACAGTACCGCGCCGACCGGCCACGGTGCCGTAACCATGGTGGTGCGCGAAGCAATCGGCGTGGTCGGCCTGGTCCTGCCTTGGAACTTCCCGCTGTTGATGCTGGCCTGGAAGATTGGTCCGTCCCTGGCCGCCGGCTGTTCCATCGTGGTCAAGCCCGCCAAGGAAACCACCCTGACCGCGCTGCGTGTCGCCGAGCTGGCCCATGAGGCTGGTATTCCGGCCGGTGTATTCAACATTACCCCTGGCGGTGGTCGCGAGGCTGGCGAGGCAATCGGCCGGCACATGGATGTGGCGATGGTCAGCTTCACCGGTTCTACCGACACAGGCCGGTTGTTCCTAAAGTACGCGTCCGAGTCGAACCTCAAGCGCGTGGTGCTGGAACTGGGGGGCAAGAACCCCGCCGTGGTGATGAATGACTGCGAAGACCTCGATCAGGTTGCCCAGTATGTGACCGCCGGCGCTTTCTGGAACATGGGCGAGAACTGCTCGGCGTCTTCGCGGCTGATCGTCCATGAAGAGGTCAAGGAAGAGTTGCTGCAACTGATCGGCAAGCACCTGCGCGATTGGAAAATGGGCGACCCCCTGGATCCGCAAAATCGCCTCGGGGCCATGATCAGCAAAACGCATTTCGAGAAGGTGCGTTCGTATCTGGAATATGCGGCCGAGCAGAAACTCGATGTGCTGCAAGGTGGCGAGACCGAGTCCGGTGTGTACGTGCAGCCGACGATCATCAACGGTGTTGAACGGGAAAGTCGCCTGTTCATCGAGGAGATCTTCGGCCCGGTCCTGAGCGTCACCAGCTTCAGCACGATCGACGAAGCCATTGCGCTGGCCAACGACACGGTCTACGGCCTGGCGGCATCTGCCTATACCGGTAGCCTGCGTAACGCTTTGCGGCTGTCGCGGGAAATTCGGGCGGGCGTGGTCACGGTCAACTGTTTCGGTGAAGGCGACGCCTCCACGCCGTTCGGCGGCTACAAGGAGTCCGGTTTTGGTGGCCGCGACAAATCCGTCTGGGCACACGATCAGTACACCGAGTTGAAAACCATCTGGATCGATGCTTCGTAAGCTGATCGAGATCGCGATTTTGTGGCGACTGTACTGGCCTCATCGCGAGCAAGCTCGCTCCCACAGGTTCGTGTGTACGCCCGAGGAATGTGGGAGCGAGCTTGCTCGCGAAGAGGCCGGCACAGCTGAATACCTCTAGCAGACTGAACACTGGACCCCCTCATGCCTCCTTCACCTTTTTCGATTCCAGCCAATGCCCGGCGCATCGACCCGGCGAGGCAGCGTGCAGTTGCACTGAAAAAAGACGGCTCCGTCGATGACAACAACCGCGTCGAGATAGGCCCTACGCCGCTGGCGTTTGCGGAGTGGGAGCGGCTGGACCTGGAGCCGCCCCATTTGCCCACCCTGCGCAAGTACCGATTACAACGGATTGTCGATCAACTGGTCGCCCTTGACCTGGGTGGCATCCTGTTATTCGATCCGCTGAATATCCGCTACGCGACCGATACCACCAACATGCAACTGTGGACGACTCATAACCCCGCACGGGCATGCTTCGTCGCCGCCAGTGGGCATGTGGTTTTGTGGGACTTCCATGGCTGTGATCACTTATCCGCCCACTTGCCGCTGGTGACGGAGCTACGCAGCGGGGCATCTTTTTTCTTTTTCGAGACCGGTGAACACACTGATCGACACGCCAGGCATTTCGCCGCGCAAATCGACGATTTGCTGCGCCAACACGCCGGAGTCAACCGACGGCTTGCGGTCGATCGAATAGAAGTCGCCGGCGTACGTGCCCTGGATGCCCTGGCAATCGAGATTTGCAGCGGCCAGGAAGTGACCGAATTCGCGCGCATGATCAAGGGCCCGGATGAAATCAAGGCGATGCGCTGTGCGGTGGCTTCATGCGAAGCGTCGGTGGCCGAAATGCACCAGGCAATGCGCGCCGGCGTGACCGAAAACGATGTCTGGGCCGCGCTGCATTCCGGCAATATCCGCCGCGGTGGCGAATGGATCGAGACGCGCATCCTCAGTTCCGGACCTCGCACCAACCCCTGGTTCCAGGAGTCCGGCCCACGCGTGTTGAGCGACGGCGATCTGCTGTCATTCGACACGGATCTGATCGGCACCTACGGCGTGTGCGTGGACATGTCCCGCAGCTGGATCTGCGGGGGCCTAGAGCCCACGCCCGAACAGAAGCGCCTGTACCGGATCGCCCATGACCATATCGTCCATAACACCGAGTTGATCAAGCCAGGCGTACGCTTCACCGAGCTGACCGCCAAGGCGCACCGGTTGCCCGAACCGTGCCGGGCTCAACGGTATGGCGTGCTTTATCACGGCGTCGGGCTGTGTGACGAGTACCCGAGCATTCGTTATCCGGAGGACCTGGAGTCCTACGGATACGAGGGCGAACTGCAGCCGGGCATGGCCCTCTGCGTCGAGGCGTATGTCGGTGAGGTGGGCGGACAGGATGGCATCAAGCTGGAGAACCAATTGCTGGTGACCGAGGCCGGTTATGAGTTACTCACCCACTACCCTTTCGATGACAGTTTCCTGCGGGATACGAAGCACAACTCATGAACGCGATGATCGAGCCCCAGAAAACATCGAGCGTGGGCTTCCTGTTGCTCGATAACTTCTCCCTGACCTGTTTCACCCAATGCCTGGACGTGCTCGTCACCGCCAATCTGATTCAGCCAGGGTCGATAAGAATCCATACTTTCAGTCGCAACGACTCTGAAGTGATCAGCGACCTGGCAATCCCCATCAGGCCAGACACACCGTTGACCGATATCAGGATCGCGGCGCTGGACTTGATGATTGTCTGCGGCGGCCTGCGCACGCCGAGGGTACTCCCCCACGGGTTGGTAACGCTGCTGACCAAACTGGCGAACCTGCCCATTGCGCTCGGCGGCTTATGGAACGGCGCCTGGTACCTGGGCAAGGCTGGGCTGCTGGACGGTTACCGATGCGCTATTCATGCCGAACAACGAATGGCCTTGTCGGAGTGTTCACCGAAGACCACGGTGACGCTGGATACAGTGGTGTTCGACAGGGACCGATTCACCGCGTCCAACCCTGCCGGCGCCTTTCAGATCATGATGAAATGGCTGTACGCGGCCCTCGACCCGAAACTCGCGGACGCGGTGTTTGACCTGTTGGACCATGAGTCTCGGTTTCGTACCTCGGCCAAGGTCCTGGACCGCAAGGTCAGTGCGTGCCTGCGGGAAGTCATTGCATTGATGGAATGCAACCTTGAAGAACCTTTGAGCCTGGACTTGCTCGCTGAATGCGTTCAGCTGTCCAAGCGCCAGATCCAGCGCCTGTTTCGCAGGCAGATCAATATGTCTCCGCAACGCTACTATCTGGAACTACGGCTGACCGAGGCACGGCGCCTGCTACAGAACTCCAGGCTGAGCGTCACGGATGTCGCCATTGCCTGCGGGTTTGTCTCTACCCCTCACTTCAGCAAGTGCTATAGCACGCTCTTTGGCTGTCCTCCTTCGAAGGAAAGTCGCTACGAGATATAGCGCCTGCTGACGAGAAGGCAGGTCTCCCGATGTCAGGCCTCGATGGGCTTCAGGTGGGTATAGCTGGCAACAAAACGACGGTACTTATGTTGACCACAGGTGTAAGGCGCATATTTGGCCGGGTTGCCAGCGCTGACACAGGTCGCAACGGTCTCTACTGTCGCGTCGAAGTCCAGGTCAATGAAGAATGGGAAGGAGTACCGTTCGACACCACTGGTATTGATGACCCGGTGCATGGTCGAGGTGTAGCGATCATTCGTCAGGGTTTGGACCAGGTCCCCGATGTTGACGATGAACGTATCCTCCAGCGGAGGAGCGCTTACCCATTCACCCGCACGATTGCGCACTTGCAAGCCGCCGACCCGGTCCTGGAACAGGATCGTCAGGACACCATAGTCCGTGTGCGCTCCGATCCCTATTTCCTTCTGAGACACTTCGCCACTTTGCGAGGGGTAGCGCAGCAAGCGCTGGATGGTGATCGGTTTGCGTTGCAACTTTTCAAAGTAATCCGCTGGCAGATCGAGGCTCAACGCAATGGCGCTGATAAGCTTGCGTGCGAGCGCCAGCATTGCATTGTGGTAGGCCTCGCAAACATCGGAAAACGCGGCAGGCTCAGCCGGCATCAGGTTGGCTCCGAAGAAAGGCGACACTTCGTCACAGTGCGCGCCGTAGTCAAAGCACTCTTTGAAATCACGGGTATTTTCCGGATCGACGTTCTCCGCGTACATGGGGATATAGCCGCGGAGCGTAGGGCCCGAATTAACCACATTGAGTTTATTCTTTTCGTCAAAAGGCCTGGCGAAAAAGCCTTTCGCTTGAACATGCATGGCATCGGTCAGGGCTCTGGGCACACCGTGGTTGCCAACGTAGAAAAACCCGACCTCTTCGCAAACCACACCTATTTCGCGTGCGACTTTCCGGGGATCACTACCATCGACCAGAGCGGCAATATCTATGAGCGGAATTTCTTCGAAAGTTGTTTGTTTGCTATTCAGCCTGGCGTCGGTCATCTGATTCATCGATCGGTCCTCAACAGAACACTTTGAATAATGGCGGGAAGCCAAGTACCCGTGGAGCGCAACTCCTCTTGGTACTTGCGCTTAAGTCATTGTCGAGAACCGGACAGTTACAGACAAACCATATTTCTTTTTGCACTCATGACAAATAATCATTGGTCAAACCAAACAATGCCACTCATTGAACCCTAAGAGCGCAACAACGGAAACGGAGTGTCTTTAAAGTTGTCAGGCAGTAGCAGCGCTTACAGACTATTTATCCTTGAAAACAATAAATCCGGTGCCCTGACGAAGGGCACCGGACGGCAACAAAACCATCGAGGGACAGCGGTGATTACGGGGCTGGCGTAGCAGAAGCAGTCTGGCTGCCGAACATCGCTTCGAAGCGCGGTTTGTTCGCCGCGTAGTACTCGGCAACCACCTTGTCCGCAGTGCTTTCGCGGGCATCCGCCATCAACTTCTCAAGGTCCGCTTTCGGGATCTTGAAGTTGGCGAAGAAGCGCGCCACGTCCGGATGTTCGGCGCTGAAACCTTTGCGGGCAATCGCGTGGATCTGCTCGGCGCCACCGAATATCTGCTTTGGATCATCCAGGTAACGCAGCGGCCATTTGGCGAACATCCAGTGGGGGCTCCAGGCGTTGACCAACGACCACTTGTCTCGTTTGATGTTGCGATCCAGTTCACTCAGCATGCCGGACTCTGAAGACGCAACCATCTTGTAGCCGTCGAGCTTGTATTCCTTGATGGCTTTTTCCGTCAGCTTGTACTGACCATTGCCCACTTCCGAGGTGAGAATCTTGCCGCCGAGCTTCTCCCGCACTTCGGGTTTGTTGAGGTCTTCGACACTGGCAATTTCACTGGTAGGAATCGAGGTGGGCACCGCCATGCCGATCCGGCCTTCATACAGTACGCCGAGGTCTTCGAGCTTGTCCTTGTACTTGTCATAGAAGGACTTGTGGGTGCTCGGCAGCCAGACCATCGGAATCAAATCGATATTGCCGTTGGCCAGTGCCTGGAACTGGATGCCGATGTCGGCCAGTACCAGCTTGACCGGTTGCTTGAGATGATCCTGCAACGCGGTATTCGCCAGCTTCACGGCGATTTCCGTATCCGACCAGTTCACCCAGCCGATACGAATGGGCGCGGGTTCCTCGGCTTGAGCGATCAGGCTGCCGCAGGCCAATGCAAGGCCGGCAAACCAGCCGATAAAAGTTTTACGGGGTAACGTCATCATGTGCATCTCCGCAGACTGTATTAATAGTTATTGGCAGGGCAGCAGAAGCATTCATTTCCCATCGCGACCGCGCACGGCCATGGGCAAGTTCTAATTATGAAATCACGGCTATTGGGTGTGGCTTACCCTCCTCCGCCCGTTGGCGGGCTGATTCTTTCAAGGTTGTCGATAAACCCGTGGCGAGGGAGCTTGCTCCCGCTGGGTCGCGCAGCGGCCCCAGGTTTTGCGGCTGCTGCGCAGCCGAGCGGGAGCAAGCTCCCTCGCCACGGGATCGTCGTTTTACGTCTTGAATTCACAATGCCCTTTCGAGTGCAGGCAACGCCTCGAACAAATCCGCCACCAACAGATAATCCGCCACTTGGGCAATCGGTGCCTCGGCGTCCTGGTTGATCGCGACGATGACCTTTGAACCGCTCATGCCCGCCAGATGTTGAATGGCGCCACTGATGCCTGCGGCAATATAAAGCTCCGGCGCGACGATCTTGCCCGTCTGCCCGACCTGCAGATCGTTGGGCGCGAACCCCGAATCAACAGCAGCGCGGGAGGCACCCACGGCACCGCCGAGCTTGTCCGCCACTCGCTCGATCAGGGCGAAGTTCTCTTTGCTCTGCATCCCGCGGCCACCGGAAACGACGACGCGGGCGCTCGACAGGTCGGGCCGTTCGCTGGCCGTCAGTTGTTCGCTCACCAGACGCACGTTGCTGGCGCTTTGTCCGCCGCCCACTGCAACCACTTCGCAGGGTTTGTCATGGGATAACGAATCGCCTCTTCCACCGCGATCTCGCAGAACGGATTCAAGGCCATTTTCACGCCGTTGAGCTCAACGTCTGAACCGTCAGCCTTCACCCGGACTTTCACATTCGGGTCGATGGCGCGCTTTACCGCAACGAGCACTTTCATGGTCTTTGCACAGCCCCCTTGCACTTGGATCGATGCCGGATGACTGGCGCGCACGCGCCGGATCACCCCTGTTTCGACTGGATGGTAATCCTGGTTATTCCCCCGCGCAAGAAAAATGTACACCTGTGTCTCACTCGTTGACACACATGAACATTGCACATACCGTTATGTCAAAACCAAGCCTGATGTTCTGTTCCCGGAGCAACACCATGTCCAGCGATCCTCTGCTGCAGCCCTACAAGATCAAGCATCTGACCCTCAAGAATCGGATCATGACCACCTCCCACGAACCCGCGTATCCCGTGGATGGCATGCCGAAAGATTTGTACCGCGCCTATCACGTCGAACGGGCGAAGGCCGGCGTTGCGTTGACCATGACCGCGGGCTCCGCTGCGGTTTCACGGGACAGCCCGCCGGTGTTCAACAACGTGCTGGCGTACAAGGACGAGGTGGTCAAATGGATGAAGGACCTGACCGACGAATGCCACGAACATGGCGCCGCGGTGATGATTCAACTGACCCACCTGGGGCGGCGCACGCGTTGGGACAAGGCTGACTGGCTACCGGTCGTCTCGCCGTCCCATCGCCGCGAAGCGTCCCACCGGGCCTTCCCGAAAAAGATGGAAGACTGGGACATCGACCGGATCGTCAAGGATTACGTGGACGCCGCCGAACGCATGAAAGCCGCCGGTCTCGACGGTTTGGAACTGCAGGCCTACGGGCACCTCATGGATCAATTCTGGTCGCCACTGACCAACGATCTCGACGGCCCCTACGGTGGTTCGCTGGAAAACCGCATGCGCTTCACCTTCGATGTGTTGCGCGGCATCCGCCAGCGCTGCGGTGAGGACTTCCTGTTGGGGGTGCGCTACACCGGCGACGAAGACCTGCCCGGCGGCTTTGGCGCCAGCGATGGCCTGCAGATTTCCCACATGCTCAAGGACAGCGGGCTGGTGGATTTCCTCAACGTCGTGCGCGGGCACATCGATACCGATGCCGGCCTCACCGACGTGATCCCGATCCAAGGCATGCGCAACTCGCCGCACCTGGATTTTGCTGGCGAGATCCGCTCCGCCACCGGTTTCCCGACCTTTCATGCGGCGAAGATTCCGGATGTCGCCACGGCGCGACACGCCATCGCCTCGGGCAAGGTGGACATGATCGGCATGACCCGCGCGCACATGACCGACCCGCATATCGTGCGCAAGATCATCGAAAAACGTGAAGAAGAGATCCGCCCCTGCGTTGGCGCCAACTATTGCCTGGACCGCATCTATCAGGGCGGCGCCGCGTATTGCATCCACAACGCCGCCACCGGGCGCGAAACCACCATGCCCCACGAAATCCCCAAGGCGCCGCTCAAGCGCAAGGTGGTGGTGATCGGCACCGGCCCGGCGGGCCTGGAGGCCGCACGGGTGGCCGGCGAGCGCGGCCATGCAGTCACCGTGTTCGAAGTGGCCGACCAGCCAGGTGGGCAGATCCGCTTGACCGCGCAGAGCGAGCGCCGCCGCGAGATGATCAGCATCATCGACTGGCGCATGGCGCAATGTGAACGCCTCGGCGTGAAGTTCCAGTTCAACACCTGGGCCGAAGCCGAGACGGTGATGGCCGAAGAACCGGACGTGGTGATTGTCGCCACGGGCGGTCTGCCCCACACCGAGGTGCTCAAGCAAGGCAATGAGCTGGTGGTGTCGACCTGGGACATCATTTCCGGCGATATCAAGCCCGGCCAGAACGTGCTGATCTTCGACGACGCCGGCGACCACGCGGCGCTACAGGCGGCCGAGATCATCGCCGGCAGCGGCGCGAAACTGGAAATCGTCACGCCCGACCGGTCGTTCGCACCGGAAGTGATGGCGATGAACCTGGTGCCTTACATGCGCAGCCTGCAAGACCTGAACGTCACCTTCACCGTCACCTATCGGGTCGATTCCGTGGAAAAACGCGACGGTCAACTGGTTGCGCACTTTGGCAGCGACTACGGCCAGGTTCACAAGCAGCGCGCGGTCGATCAGGTGGTGGTCAACCACGGCACCCTGCCCCTGGACGATTTGTACTTTGAGTTGCGGCGGCATTCGAGCAACAGCGGCGCGGTCGAGCAGCACAACCTGATCGCCGGGAAAACCCAGAATATCGTGACCAACCCCGGAGGCCGCTTCCAGCTGTTCCGGATCGGCGACGCGGTGTCGGCGCGCAATACCCATGCGGCCATCTACGATGCGCTGCGGTTGGTCAAGGACATCTGAAGCGCGACCGGAGAAGGACACAGCAATTGTGTCGATAAATGAAGATCCAAATGTGGGAGCGAGCCTGCTCGCGATAGCGGTGGTTCAGTGACAAGGATGCTGGACTGGCGGACGCCATCGCGAGCAAGCTCGCTCCCACAGGGTTCTGTGTTGTACGGCAATCTTGTGATTGATAAAGATCCAAATGTGGGAGCGAGCTTGCTCGCGATAGCGGTGGTTCAGTGACAAGGATGCTGGATGGCGGACGCTTTCGCGAGCAGGCTCGCTCCCACAGGGTTCTGTGTTGCACAGCAATTGTGTGATTGATAAAGATCCAAATGTGGGAGCGAGCCTGCTCGCGAAGGCGGTGGTTCAGTGAAAGGGATGTTGGACTGGCTGACGCTTTCGCGAGCAGGCTCGCTCCCACAGGTCTCCCACAGGTCTGATCAGTGAATCAGGCTTGCAGGCCCTGGCGGGCGACCGCGGCACCGGCTTGCAATGCCTTCCCCACCTGCTCCTCGAAATGTCCCTCGGTCATCGCCTGGAGGGCGGCGGCGGTCACGCCGCGGTAGGCGACCAGGGCGTCGATCATCTGCCGGGCGTCATGGCTGGCCAGTAACTGGCTGCTGTGGACCACGACATTCTTCGCGGCAAGCTGCGCAATCTCGGCGGGTATGCCGGCCTCCATCGCCTGATTTGCCAGCGCTGTCATGAGCAAGGCGGGAAAGGCCGGGCCGGTGCCGGAAAGCGCGGAGAGGTAATCAATGAAGTCTTCCTGCTGAACCTCGGCAGCCGTGCCCACGCATTCGAACAAGCGCTGGACGAAGCTTTTTATCGTGGCCTCTACCGCGCCAGCGCAATACCAAGGTGTAAACGACTGCCCGATCTCCACCGCCGCATTAGGCATCGCCCGCAGCACCCTCGAAGCCGAGGTCCGGGCGGCAATGGCCTGCGCGGTGATCCCGGCCATCAATGAAATGACTGTCTTGCCAGAAGCGTTGAGGCTCAGGCCGGCGAACTGCTCGGGGCGCACCGCAATGATGATCACGTCGCTGCGGTCCACCAGCGCCTGGTTGTCCGTGACCAGACAAACGCCTTGTTGCGCCAAAGGATGGACACCCGAGCGATTGGAAATAACCAGGTGACCCGCCGGCAACAGCGCCTGCGCCAACACAGCCTTGGCAATCGCCCCGCCCAGCCAGCCCGTTCCGCCAATGATGCCCAGCGTCGGCGCGTTCATTTCCCGGCCGTCTCTTCAAAGGTTTCCGTCAACGGCACAAAGATCCCCGGTTCTTTTTCGGCATAACCGAATTTACCGTAGAAACGATCCAGCTCGCGCTGCTTGGGTACTTTGCCGGTGAAAATACTCACGTAGTGCGGGATGCGCTGGAAACGCACGGTGATCAGCTCGCTGGTGTTCATGGTGATGTAGCCGATCTGGGTCAGATAGATCGTCCGGGCCCGTGCGTCGGCGCCCTGGCTGTCATAACCAAAGCGCTTGAACATGCTCGCCAGGGCGCCCATTCGCTGCTCGTCGACGATGGCGACTTCCTGCGCCACTTCAGCGGACTGGAGCGCCCAGCTGCGCACGGCGAACTCGAATTGCGAATCGAACAATTGAGGGTTGAGCCAGCATTCGAAGACATTCAGGATCGCCTCGGAAATGCTCTCGGCGTAGCTCTCGCTTTGCCGGATCAAGCCACCGGTGTTGGTCTCCCGCCAGCGCGACAGCAAGGCGGCGAGCAACTGCTCACGATCCTCGAAGAACCAATAGAAGCTGGTGCGTGACAATCCCAAACGCTTGGCCAGCGGCATGACCCTGACCGCATCGATGCCGGACTCTTTCAAGGCCTCGTAGGCCGCTTCCAGCCAGCCTTCGGGCGACCCTCGCCAGCCGGCGTCCTGGGCCTTGCCGCGCGCCTTCCCTACCTGGGGCATCTTGCATCCACCTTGTTGAACATACGTAACGCGAATGTACTCGGATGCCCGCCGAATGTACACCTGAGTACAGTTGCTCAACGCGACGCGACTTGTGCTTCCGAATCCCAGCAGGATTGATGACAAAAACTCATGAGCCGCTGACTTTAAATGGTTTGTCAGCACCGCACGCCCGGATGAGTATCTGTTCCAGGCAAACCAGAACAAAAACGAGCCGCCTTATGTGGACTGCACAAGAAAAACTCCCGCTGGGTGAGTACATCGCCCGATACGTCGAATGGCTGACCCAACATGGCGCTGATGCTTTCGACGCCATTTCGCTGTCGCTCTCCGAGGTCATTTCGGTCTTTACCAGCGCCCTCCTCTGGTTCAACCCGCTGGCCTTGATCGGGCTGCTGGCCCTCTTCGCTTATTACATTCAACGCAAGGTAAGCCTGACGCTTTTCGTCGCCCTGTCGTTCCTGTTGATCTTGAACCTGGGCTACTGGCAGGAAACCATGGAAACCCTGGCCCAGGTGACATTCGCCACGCTGGTGTGCGTCATCATCGGAGTGCCGCTGGGCATCGTCGCGGCGCATCGTCCCTGGTTCTACGCAACCCTGCGACCGGTGCTCGACCTGATGCAGACCGTCCCCACTTTCGTCTACCTGATCCCGACCTTGACGCTGTTCGGCCTCGGTGTGGTTCCGGGATTGATTTCCACGGTGGTCTTCGCCATTGCCGCGCCAATCCGCCTGACCTACCTGGGCGTGCGCGATGTTCCTCAAGAACTGATGGACGCCGGCAAAGCCTTCGGCTGCTCGCGTCGCCAGCTGCTGGCACGCATCGAGCTGCCCCATGCCATGCCGAGCATCGCCGCCGGGATTACCCAATGCATCATGTTGTCGCTGTCGATGGTGGTCATCGCCGCGCTGGTCGGCGCGGATGGCCTGGGCAAGCCTGTCGTCAACGCCTTGAATACCGCCGATATCGCCATGGGTTTCGAAGCAGGCCTGGCGATCGTGTTGTTGGCGATCATCCTCGACCGCATCTGCAAGCAGCGCGAAACCGTAAAGAGAGGTGACGCATGAGCATCATTCGTTTTGAAGACGTCGACGTCATCTTCGCCAACCGCCCGAAGCCGGCGCTGGCGCTGCTCGACCAGGGTTTTTCGCGCCCGGAAATTCTGCAGCAAACCGGCCTGATCGTCGGCGTGGAGAAGGCCAATCTCGACATCAACAAAGGTGAAATCTGCGTGCTGATGGGCCTCTCCGGCTCCGGCAAATCGAGCCTGCTGCGCTGCATCAATGGCTTGAACACGGTGAGTCGCGGCAAATTGTTCGTCGAGCACGAGGGCCGACAGATCGACATCGCCGCCTGCACCCCGGCCGAGCTGAAAATGATGCGCACCCGACGCATCGCGATGGTCTTTCAGAAATTCGCCCTGATGCCCTGGCTGACCGTGCGCGAGAACATCGGTTTCGGCCTCGAAATGCAAGGCCGCCCCGAGAAGGAGCGGCTCAAGCTGGTCGACGAAAAGCTTGAATTGGTGGGCTTGACCCAATGGCGCAACAAGAAGCCCGACGAGTTGTCCGGCGGCATGCAGCAGCGCGTCGGCCTGGCCCGCGCCCTGGCGATGGACGCCGATATCCTGCTGATGGACGAACCCTTCTCGGCCCTCGATCCGCTGATTCGCCAAGGCCTGCAGGACGAACTGCTCGACCTGCAGCGCAAGTTGCACAAGACCATCGTCTTCGTCAGCCATGACCTGGACGAAGCCCTCAAGCTGGGAACACGGATCGCCATCATGAAAGACGGCAAGATCATCCAGTACAGCAAACCCGAGGAGATCGTGCTGAAGCCGGCCGATGACTACGTGCGCAACTTCGTCGCCCACACCAACCCACTGAATGTGCTCTGTGCGGGAAGCCTGATGACCCCGTTGGACCAGTGCATATCCGCACAAGGCGAATATTGCCTGGATACGGTGCAGAACCTCTGGGTTGCGCTGAACGCATCGAAAGAATTGGCCAGCGTGCGCCGCGGCGCTGCGGCCCAACCGCTGCAACGCTGGAACCGCAACGAGGCCTCCGCGCCCTTGCGCCGCCTGGTCACCTCGGTGCCGGCGAATACCGGCATGCGCGAGGCGCTGCGTATCCGTTACGAAACAGGACATCCATTGATCGTGCTCGATAAAGACCAGACCGTCGTTGGTGTACTGGGCGATACGGAACTGTACCGCGCACTGCTCGGGCATGACCTGTCGCGCCCGGTTTTATCCGAGCCATTGTCAGAGCCTGCGGTGGCCTGAACAGACGAAACCCGTTTTCCCTGCAGCACTGCTTGTCCGCCAACCACCGATCATTTGCCTTGAGTGAGATCGACGATGAACCCAACCCTTAAAACCCATCGTGAACTGCTGGCCGACCGCACCCCGGGCCATGGCATGCCCGGCGGTCTGTTCGGCCGCGAGGATGTTTTTGAAACCGACGTCGATGTGTTTTTTACCAGACACTGGATTCTGGTGGGGGTCACCAGCGACGTTGCCGAACCCGGCGATGTTTCGACGATCGATATCGGCAAATCCTCGATCATCCTGGTCCGCGATGATGACGAGCATGTGCAGGCGTTCCGCAATGTCTGCCGGCACCGTGGGGCGCGTTTGAAACAGGCCGGTAAATCGACGGTGGGCATGCTGGTCTGCCCCTATCACCAATGGACGTACGACCTGGACGGCAGCCTGAAACATGCCGCGCACATGGGCAAGGACTTCGACCCGGGGTGCAAGAGCCTGATCCCGGTCCACACCCGCGTGGTGGGTGCCCATGTATTCGTCTGCCTGAGTGACGAGCCGCCGGAAGACATCCTGTACCTCGACCAGGTCATGACCCCGCGTTTCGCTCAGTACGATCTCAGCCATTCGAAAATCGCCTACGAGTCGGAAATCATCGAAAACGGCAATTGGAAACTGGTGATCGAGAACAATCGCGAGTGTTATCACTGCGCCGCCACTCACCCCGAATTGACCGCGTCGTTCCTGCCCGAGGACTTCGGCTTCTGCACCGACGGATTGGGCGAGGACTCGCTCCTGGCACTCAAGGAATATCACCAGCGCAACGCCGATACCAGGCAAGACTGGGAAAACCAAGGCTACCTCTGTGAGGCCGTCGAACACTTGGGCGAGGACGCGGTGACTCAGTTCCGCACCCAGCGCCTGGCCATCGCCGGCAACGGCGAATCCCAGACCCTCGATACCCGCGTCGCCTCCACGCGCTTGTTTGGCGACCTCACCCGGCGCGATCTGGGCGACATGCACCTGTGGACCCACAACTCATGGACCCACATCATGAGCGACCATGCGGTGGTCTCCTACATCATCCCGCTGGCGCCCGACAAAACCCTGGTGCGGACCAAATGGCTGGTGCACGCCGATGCCATCGAGGGCGTGGACTACCAGGTGGATAGACTGATCGAAGTCTGGGCGGCGACCAATCTTCAAGACGCCAACCTGGTCGGCATCACCCACAGCGGCACCCAGGACCCGGCCTATTCACCCGGACCGTTCTCGGCGTTTACCGAAACCTATGTCGACCAGTTTTCTCGCTGGTACGCGGCGCGTCTGGCCGCCCATGGCGTGTGAGGGATGGACATGACGACCTACGAAAAGCTGACGCGGCCCCAACGTTTTACCGACCCGACGACCTGGACCGCTTATGGCTCGCAATGGCACAGCGGCGAGCAGAAAACCTTGTCATGTTGCGCCGTGCACCAGGAAACCCATGATGTAAAGACGTTCGTGTTCCAATGCGCGGACTTCAGTGCGTTGAGCTTCGAACCGGGGCAATTCATCACGCTGTCGCCGGTCATCGGTGGGCAAACCATCGCGCGCTGCTACACGCTGTCGTCCTCCCCCACGCGCCCGTTCGCCTTTTCGATTACGGTCAAGCGCGTGCCGGGTGGCGTGGTCTCGAACTGGCTGCATGACCATCTCGAACCGGGAGACAACCTCAGGGCGTCCGGCCCGGCGGGCAGTTTCACACCGGTGGGTCATCCGGCGACAAAACTGCTGTACCTGTCGGCCGGTTCCGGCGTGACGCCCTTGATGTCGATGACCCGCGCCGCCTGCGACATGGCGGCCAATCTCGACATCGTATTCCTGCACAGCGCCCGCACGCCGGCGGATATCATTTTCCATGACGAACTGACGCGAATGCAGGCCGATATGCCCGGCCTGCGGGTCATCGGTATTTGCGAAGGGCTTGGCGCTGCCAGCCAGTGGCAGCAGCCGATCGGCCGGCTCGATTTGCCTTTGTTGAGCCAGCAAGTGCCTGACTACAACGAGCGGGAAATCTTCACCTGTGGTCCCCAGGGCTACATGGAAGCGGTCAAGTCGCTGCTCAGGGAAGCGGCGTTCGATTTTCGCCACTATCATCAGGAAAGCTTCGATATCGCGGTGCTGAATGAGGAACCGCTGATTGAGCAGGCCCCTTCACTCGACCAGCAAGAGATGTTCACCGTCACCCTGTCGCGCTCGGGCAAGACCTTCAGCATGCCCGGCAACCAGACCGTGCTGAGCGCGGCAAAAAAAGCCGGGGCGATCGTGCCCTCCTCGTGCAGCCAGGGCATCTGTGGTACCTGCAAGACCGCCCTGCTGGAAGGCACGGTGGACATGAACCACAACGGCGGCATCCGGCAACGGGAGATCGATAAGGGCCTGCGCTTGCTCTGCTGCAGCAAGCCGACCTCCAATCTGATCATCGATCTCTAGCCGTCACGCCTGATCCGCTAGTCACTGCGCGCAGGCTTCTGCACAATCACCCTGCGCCTGACCCCAAACAAGACAGTGACCCAGCCCGATGAAACTGCAACCGTTGCCGCCGCTCAACAGCCTGGTGGCGTTCGAGGCCGCTGCTCGCCACCTGAGTTTCACCGTGGCGGCTCGTGAACTGAACGTCACCCAGGGCGCCATCAGCCGCCAGATACGCCTGCTCGAAGATTATCTGGGCACGGCACTGTTCATCCGCACGACCCGTGAAATCAACCTCACTTCTACAGGCAGCCAGTACCACGAAAGCATTCGCGATACGTTGCAGCAGATCGCCCGCGCCACGGCTGGCGTTCGGCATTGGCAAGGCGCGCAGCAAGTCACCGTGGTCACCAGTACGGCGATGGCATCCCTGTGGCTGCTTCCGCTTGTTTCGGAGTTTCAGCGCCAGCACGAAGAGATCGACCTGCGCATCATCGCCACCGACCAGGTCGAGAACTTTTCCCGGCTCGATTGCGATCTGGCGCTGTATTACTGCAGCAAGCCGCCCAGCAACATGAAAGTCACCGCGCTGTTCAGCGAAGAGATTTTCCCGGTGTGCAGCCCCGCGTACCTGGCGCAGCATCCCGAGGCCGGCAGGCTCGAACAGCTCGGCGCCTGCACCTGGTTATGGCTGGAGGATCAGCATCGGGACTGGATCGGCTGGAAGGAATGGTTCCGACGCCTGGGCCACCAGGCGCCAGAGCCTCGTCGGCGGATCAACATCAACAGCTACTCGATGCTGATCCAGTCGGCGCTGGCCGGGCAAGGTGTGGCCCTGGCCTGGTCGAGGTTGCTCGGCGACCACTTGCAGACCGGCAACCTTGTTCGCCCGACCTCCAGCCTCTTGCGCACCGATGCGCAGTTTTGTCTGCTGGAACCCTTGGGGCGCGCGCCGAACCGGCAAAGTGTCAATCGCTTCCGCGAATGGCTGATGACTTATCTTGCGCAGACGGAGGCTGCCTGAGCAGTGGTGCGTCGAACCCAGGGCCGTTTATCAAACGGCTTCAAAAACCGCAACGGCGGCCGATAACCCTCACAAGAGCCCAGTGACTGGGTGGCTGGATTGCGGCGGGAACCGGTGATGACAGACATATATCTGCTGATAGCGAGCGGCACGGACCAGAGCGATGCGTACGTCCTGGGTTGGTTCGATGACAGGAACAAAGCCAGGGAAGTGGCCGAGCAGAAAGAATGGGAGGCGTATCGCGCCAGCCTGAAGGCGGAAAACCGTTGGTCAAGCCATAAACCGCTGGCGCCGGACAAGACCGAGTATCGGCGGTACTGGATCAAGACCGTTTCGAAGTTCGAATACGTTTCCGTCCCGAGGTCCCTGGCGGTTCACTGAAAGCCTGCGGCCGATCATTCGAAAATTTAACGAACCGCGCGCTCTCGCCAGGGGTCTAGAACACTAAGCCCATCTGAAGAGAGCGTCCTCATGTTGAAATTTCTTGGTGGTACCGTCGGGATCATTTTCCTCATCGGCCTAATCGTGGTCATTGCCCTGTTCAAATTCATTTTCTGACCCGGACAGCGGTAGCACGTGCTGCGCTACCGCTGGTTTTTCATGGCTCCGATGCTGGCAGGGACGCGAGGATCTGTGCTCGGCAGACCTCGAGTATTTCGCCAGCCAGCGGGGCATCGTCCGGGCACGCGCGCGAAAGCATGATCGCGCCGATAGCCTGGGCGAGCAGGCCAAGCATCTTCGCCCGGCCCCCCTCCTCTTTTGTCTCAAGCTTTTTTTCAAGCGAAGCCAGGGTGCTTTCGACGCCGCTGGCGAAAGTCGCCTTCAACTCGTCTGACTGACGCGCCGCATCCCCGCACAACGCCGCCATCGTGCAACCGTGACCCCGCGCATCGCGGTGTTCCCTGGATAGATACATCGCAAAAAATCCGGCTACATCAAGCTCGCCGGTGCTGGCCAGCGACTGCGACAGGCTGTTCGCGGAAGCCTCAGCCATCAGGTCGGCCTTCGAACCGAAATGTTTGTAGAAGCCGCCATGGGTAAAACCCGCAGCGGCCATCAGGTCCGCCACGCCTATTCCGTCAAAACCGCGCTCGCGGAACAACACGGACGCCGTCTCGACGATGTGCTCGCGGTTTGCCTGTGCCTGGGCCTTGGTCACTCTCATTTGCGTATGCCTCGTGGCCGCTCGAATCAAGCCCTCATCATACATAGATGCCGAGCATAATCAAATTCGTTGACAGTTTAGATTTCGGTCATCATCCTATAACCAAGCGGTACGAAACTGACTACCCGACGTTCGCTGAGCAGCACCGCAAATGAAGTGATTGCACTCCCAACCCTTCAAGAGACCGACACCATGACCACTCGCAAAACCGTCCTCATCACTGGCGCCTCCACCGGCATCGGCGCGGTCTATGCCAAGCGCTTCGCTCAACGCGGCCACGATCTGGTGCTGGTAGCCCGCGACAACGCGCGGCTGGAAGCGCTGGCAAGCGAACTGCGCAATGAACACAACGTCAGCGTCGATGTGCTCCAGGCCGACCTCACCCAAACCGGCGATCTGCACAAGATCGAGGCCCGCCTGCGCGATGACGACAGCATCGGCATCCTGATCAACAACGCCGGCGCCGCCCAGTCCGGCAGTTTCATCGAACAGACCACCGACAGCGTCGCGCACCTCGTTGCGCTCAACACCACCGCGCTGGTTCGACTCGCCAGCGCCATCGCCCCGCGCCTGGCAAACGCTGGCGAAGGCGCAATCATCAACATCGGCTCGGTGGTCGGCCTGGCACCGGAATTTGGCATGTCGGTCTACGGCGCAACCAAGGCATTTGTGCTGTTCCTCTCCCAAGGGCTGAGCCTCGAGCTTTCGCCCAAAGGCGTCTATGTCCAAGCCGTGCTGCCGGCAGCCACCCGTACCGAAATCTGGGAGCGCGCCGGCATCGACATGAATTCGCTGAGCGAAATCATGGAAGTGAGCGACCTGGTTGACGCCGCGCTGGTCGGCTTCGATCGCCGCGAAGGCGTGACCATCCCGCCCTTGCAGGACGGCGCGCGCTGGGATGCGTTGCAGGCGGCGCGGCAGGGACTGCTGTCGCAGATCAAGCAATCGACGGTTGCCGAGCGCTACAAGGCCTGACGTTTCACCGCGAAAGTGCTCCGGTGCTGGACGGTTCGTCCTCGGCGACACCCAGACGGATCCGTCCGGTCAATTCTTCACCATGAAAAGCCGCCCGGGTTTCTGCATCATCGCGCAGACGTTGGCCATCGCGCTGACTTACGCGGTCGTCGAGTTTATCGTCGAGTTCGGTGTAGCCAGCGCAGCGCACCGGGTCAGGCCTTGGCTGGCCCGAACCGGGCGCCGATTCAATAAAGTCTGTGGCGGTTTTTTCGTACTTTTCGGGGTGAGCCTGCCGATTCATAACTGAACGGTGTGCTTCTGGCATGTAAAACCGTGATCATTGGCCAACCATCGAACGCTCAGGTCGCAACAACATGACAGACGTAGAGACGGCTATTGCTGAGTGGGAGCCGCTTGATCTCGAATGGCATCAGGGTTTTGCCTTCCTGGAAGGCGTGCTGCTGGGCGACGGGCAAGTGCCGGACGTGTACATCCTGCTCAACCCTGAAGGCGCACACCCCGACGCGATAGCGAAAGCTGCCAGTGACGGGCGTTATCCGCCCTCGCCTCTGGTTGCCGGCCAGCCGGTCTGGCGGCATCGACGCAACCCCTGGGTTTTGCGTGACGCCTTGCGCGACTATTACCTGCTTCCCGCCTACCAACAGCGCTACGGCTATCACGCGCTCCAGGCCTTGGCGTTTCGGTTCGACAAGGCCCTGGAAAACCTTGGCCACCAATATTGGCGCGATGCGTCCGGCGCCTATTGGTTCGGCGAATACGCAATCACTGAAATCCTTCAGGCAAAGCCCGACAGCCTGGCCCCGGTGCCATCGTCGCCAGCCTCCATGACTGCAGCCTCTGCCCTGTTCAGCGACGGAGTGAGTATCTTTCTCCAAGGCAAATTGATCGCCAGCGCGACGGCGCGGGTGCGTTATTGCAACCACCCTTCCTATCGGGTGATCGACGGTCAGGTCTACAAGGGTTTCAAACTCCTGCACCAGAAGGACGGCACCCCGTTGCCGATCAGCAATCCGGACGACTTCCGGATGCTCGCCGAACGCTGGGGAACCGATGAGCAGTCGATCATCGTGCAGGCGCAGCAAGGTTCGAGCATTGCCTATGAGTATTTCTATCGCATCGACAATACCGACCTGGCGACCTTCACCGTGCTTAACGAACGTTACGCCAAGGACCAGCAACGCGCCTATTACCTGACCGGCAAGACCCTGCGCTACGTTGGTGATTTTCGGCTGCTGAAGAACTGCCACCCGGCGTTCGACGAGTGCGGCCGCGTGGTTGGCAGCAGCGAAAGGGAGGATGAGTATTTCGCCGTGGACGACCTGTACGTCTACGCCGCCGGGACGCGCCTGCGTGACGCCCACGGCCCGAGTTTCCGCCACTTGGGGTTCGATTATTACCGTGATCAACATCACGTCTACAAACGTCAGAAACGCCTGGATGTCGACGTGGAAAGCTTCGTCGTGACCCAGCTCTATGGCGATGACCTGGACTACTCGCCTGTGCTCGCGGGTGACAGGAATGGTCCGCTGGGTTCTGGCGGAATCATCGATGCGGCCATGCAACAGGCATGGGCGCCCTACTTCGAGGCTAATCCGCAACTGCAGGGTTACTGGTGGCACCGTTTGCAAGCGCCGCCTGACGCTGCAGAAACGCAAACAGAAACGCCGCCGTTACAAGCCATCGGCCTCGGTTTCGAAGTCAGCCGCCAGGTGTACTTCCATGGCCGCGCTATCAACGGGCTGGACGCAGCAAGTTTCAAATTGCTCGACACGCACCTGTGCGGCGATGCCCGGGGGCTTTATCTGATCCCGTTTCATAACGCCGAGACACAAGTGCCCGAACGGTTTTCCCAGGAGCCGGTTGAGCACTTCCGCTCACTCGGCGAGCCCTATCTCACCGACGGCAAAACCGTGTTCTGCCACCGGGTCTTCTACCATCCCCCTGAACCGATTCGTAAGGCTCAGGTAGGCAGTTTCGAGTCTTGCGGGCATGGTTGGGCCAAGGATCGGGACGCGGTTTATTACTACGGCGAGGCGAAAAAAAAGCTACATCCTTGCGACACTCGCATTCTCGGTACCTATGCCGTTAGCCCCACGCTGATCTTCTCGGAAGGCAAGTGGCTGGATGTGGCTTTCGAGCCTGACGAAGTCCGCGTGCCGCATCCCGATTTCCTGCAATTGGGTACACGCAAACTGTTCTGCCATCGGCGGCCGCTGAGTGCCAAGCGTATCGACCTCGGCACCTTGGAATTCCTGACGGAGCGTTATGCCCGAGACAAGCACCGAATCTACCACTACGACGGCTATGCGAGCCTGACCGAGGTCGATGAAGCGCATTATCAGCAATCCCTTCGTGAGCCGTCCCATTCATAGCCGCCGGCGATGTTCTATCATGAGCCAGCGCTCATGACGCGCATCCTCAAATCGCCGGATACCCTTCACATGAGAGACCTGCCGCCGACCGCTACATTACGAGCCTTTGAAGTCGCCACCCGCCATGCGACCTTTACCGCTGCCGCGCAAGAGCTGCACGTCACCCAAAGCGCGGTCAGTCACCAGCTCAAGCACCTGGAGTCCCTTTGGGGATTGCAACTGTTCGAACGTGGCAAGTCACTGCGCCTCACCGCCGCGGGGGCCACGCTGGCGCCCATCGTGCGCGAATTTTTCATGAGCCTGGAGGCGACCCTGGGCGATCTACGCGAGCAGAAAGGCAGGGTTCGACTCGAAGTCAGCACCACGTATTCCTTCGCGCTGAAATGGCTGCTGCCCCGCTTGCCGAATCTCTCCCGCCTGCATCCGGAATTATTGGTCTCGCTGGACACCACCGACAAGATCATCCACTTCTCCAGTGCCCAGGCCGACGTGGCAATCCGGCTCGGCAAGGGCAACTACCCCGGCCTGTATTCGGAATTCCTCTTCGGCGAGCAGGTTTTTCCGGTGGCGAGTCCCGATCTGCTGCAGCGCTTCGGGACGCCACGCAGCCCTGCCGAACTGTTGCACTACCCGTTGCTGACCCGGGATGGCGCCGAGCTGGTGCCGAAATGGGAGATGTGGTTTGAGAAGGTCGGCCTGGAATTCTTGCCACTCAAGGAAAGCGTCAGGTTCGGCGACACCAACATGACAGTCGAGGCAGCCCTGCTCGGCCAGGGCGTTGCCTTGGTGCGCAGCGGGCATGTCGAAAGCGAAATCAGCGATGGCCGCCTGGTGCGGCTGTTCGACGTGCCATTCCCGTCACCGCTGGCCTACTATTTTGTCTGTCCCAAGGGCATCGAATCGCAGCCGCATATCGTCAGCTTCCGCCAATGGTTGATCGGCGAGGCGTCGACCGTCCAACGCGCTTATGAAGATGCATGAGGTTTTACTCATGAAACGATGAGGAGACTTCGCTGTAGTACAGGCATCTGCGCCGCCTAGAATGGCGCATGCCTATCCATATCATCTCACTGGTTCTTTTCGCCGCGCTCCTGCATGCCAGCTGGAACGCCTTGCTGCGCGGCGGTGCCGATCGGCTGTGGTCAATGACGATCATGTGCATCGCCATCGCCGTGACCTGCGTCGTCGCCGCAGCATTCATGGTCCCACCGGCTGCCGCCAGTTGGGGTTATGCGGTGCTTTCAGCCGTACTGCACGTCGGCTACAACCTGTTCCTGGTACGCAGCTACCGGGTCGGCGACCTCGGGCAGGTCTATCCGATTTCCCGTGGTTCGTCACCGGCGCTGATCGCCCTGGGCGCCGCCGTCTTCGCAGGAGAAAGCATCGCCCCCGGCGTCCTGCTGGGGATTGCGCTGGTGTCCGGCGGGATCATTTCCCTGGCCTTCAGGGGCCGCAAACTGTCGGTGCCCAGCCTGCCCTACGCGCTGGGCACCGGCTGTTTCATCGCCGCCTATAGCGTCGTCGACGGCATCGGTGCCAGGCTCTCCGGCGCGCCGCTCGCCTATACCGTCTGGATGTGCGCCCTGTGGGGCGTGATGATGCCGATGGTGTACATCGGCTTGCGCGACGCACGCAGCCTGTTCTCTGTCCGCCCCGGAACATTCAGCGCCGCAGCCGGCGGGCTGGTCTCCTTGCTGGCCTATGGAATAGTCATCTACGCCATGAACGAGGCGCCCCTGGGGGCGGTATCGGCATTGCGCGAAACCAGCGTGCTGTTTGCGGCGCTGATCGGCGCCATCTTCCTCGGCGAGACACTCACCGCCCGCCGGATCCTGGCGTGCGTAGTGATCGTCAGCGGCACCATCATCATCGGCTGACACAGCCAACTGCTCAGGAGGGCTATTCACCATGGTCAACGACTCGCAGGCACCGCTGATTCTGATAACCGGCGGGAGTCGCGGAGTGGGCGCCGCCACCGCGCGGCTAGCCGCCGCACAAGGCTACGACGTCGCGATCAGCTACGTTGCCAACGAGCCCGCAGCGCTGGCAGTGGCGGCGGATGTGGAAGCATTCGGACGTCGCGCGCTGGCCATGCGCGCCGACAGTGCCGACCCCGAACAGGTCGCCGATCTGTTCGCGGCCATCGACCGCTCGTTCGGGCGCATCGACGTCCTGGTCAATAACGCGGGGATACTGTCGGCTCAGTCACGCCTGGAAGACCTTGGCTTCGAGCGCATGCAGCGCATCTTCGCGGTCAACTCCATCGGCCCGATTCTCTGCGCCCAGCAGGCAGTGAAGCGCATGTCATACCGGCATAACGGCCCGGGCGGCGCGATCATCAACGTCTCTTCGGCATCGGCACGCCTGGGCAGTCCCAACGAATATGTCGATTACGCGGCGTCAAAAGGCGCCTTGGAGACCTTCACCATCGGCCTCGCCAAAGAAGTGGCCCGGGAAGGCATACGCGTCAATTGCATTCGCCCCGGACACATCTACACCGAAATGCACGCCAGCGGCGGCGAGCCGGGGCGGGTTGATCGGGTGAAGGATTCGATTCCCATGGGTCGAGGAGGCCAACCGGAGGAAGTGGCACGGGCAATTCTGTGGCTGGCGGGTGGAGAGGCGTCGTTTGTGACGGGGACGTTTCTTGATGTGACTGGGGGGAAGTGAGTTTTGCCTGGGAAAGGCTGAGGAGCCTAACGCTGTTCACCCAAGAGAAACGACAGACCCGTGGCGAGGGAGCTTGCTCCCGCTCGACTGCGAAGCAGTCGTAAAACCAGCGGGTGCGGTGGGTCTGATGCTCCGCGCTCGGCAGATCAGGGCGCGTCCGGTACTTCTTTCCAGCCCTTCTTCAAATAGACATCAGCGACAATTTTCCGGATAAACAAGCAATATCCAATGGGGAGGCACATAACGGGTATACCCATCCAAGGTGGGCCCGCTATGACCCCCAAGCCAATCGCAATTACCCAGATCAATAAATGGGACCAGAGTTGCGCAAAAAACAGATAGATAGGGCCAAGAAAAAGGATCGCTAAAACCTGGAATGCACCAACTTCCTCTGTTTCATTACTTTCTGGATTCTTAAAATAACGTGCCACGCCAATTCCCTAGAGAAAATTTCTACTTCTGTTGTATCTGCACAATCCGCTCAAGCTTGAGTGCGTCACACTACGTCAATCGCCGCTTGCACACCTATGGTGTGCCTGAGGATGAGGCGAGTTCGATCAAGCCAAGGCCCTCCGAACACGATGATCTCTGATGGTCTGCCGTACAGATGATGCAGCAGAAACGGCCCTGGGCCGAAAGTGTCGGCGTCCTCATCAGCAACGCCGGGGCGGCACCGAGGAAAATCCCGGCGTGGTTCGAATGGACCGTCCGGCCCACCTCCACTGCCAGCAGTCCCAGGCGCCATGGATGGACAAGCCAAACGAGCGGGGCGTCAGTGAGAACTACAGCGAGAACCTCCGGCAGCCATCGACCAAGCGATGACAGCTCCGGCCTATCCGCCTGCACGCCCGGAATATCCAGAGATCGACGAAGCGCTAGAAGCCGCCGCGATCCAGTAACTCCCTCGCCTTCAAAAGTCAGACGAAGACCGAGAGGAATTTAACATTGAAAAAAATGATGATAAGCGCTGCGGCTGGAGTGGAGCCGCCAGTGCCACCGTTGGCAACCGGAAGCGCAGGTGGTGGTCTTGCCATCAACGGCATCGATCAACACCTGCTGATAAGCGCCGCCGTCGGTTGCCACGTCGACGGCGTACTCGATCCGGTAGCCGCCGATGTTGCCTTCATTGTCCCGGCGCTGGAGCGCGGGCCAAGCGAACCGCAGGCGCACGGCTGAAAGCTGGGTATTGGTGACCGAGCGGACCCATGCAGCATCGCTGCGCAGCTCGATGTTTAGCGAGGTTTCGTTCTCGACCGACGGAATCTCGGGGATGTACGTCTGATCGACGGAGCCCGAGCGCCAGCCCCACTTCACGTTCGGGAAGTTGACGTTACCGCTGGCGTCGTTGATCGGAGTTTTGTCCAGGAAGATGTCGGCCTCCCCTCGGCACACCTTCGAACTCACCCTCTCCCACCGCGATCAGCAGCTTCGCCAGGTTTGTCGAGCGCAGGCTGTCGCTGGCTTCCCTCGGCGCTTTCGGCTTGCTACTACCGCTCTTCTCGCCGTGGATATCGATCTTGCGTGCTGCGCCCATGCTTTCCTCCAGGCATAAAAAAACCGCCTCGTGGGCGGCTTGACGTAACTTGATGGTCTCAGAGCTGCGGTGGTTCTGCGTAGCTCACCTCCATGACCAACTCTATCCTCCTTTCTAAAATTTCGTTAATGACTGCTCTCTGGTCGTCGTGAACACTCATATAAACGTTCATCTGTTTCGCTCCGCGTTGACGCAAAGGGACGCCGAGTAAATTTCCACTGCAGGCGTATCTAAGTAATGCAAGCCCCCTCTCCAGCAACTGCTCAAAGTCAGACCACTGCTCAAGCCCTCGCAGATCACTATCTCTCGGAGCATGAAGATAGTTCCCGAGTCGTTCGCCAACCTCTTTTAACTCAGGTGTAACAGGCGTGTACTTGCACAGCATCACTGGAAAGCCGCCCGCAACGAGTCTGAGATTTACCTCCTGTTTACAACCTGAAAAGGCTTGCTCCACCTCTCTACCAAGCACCGCAATCTGCCATCCCTGCTTTTTCTTTTCCTTCACATGTTTCTGATTTTCTAGGTACTCCCGATACCTGGACTCAATTCCGAACCGCAACTCAAGCGCGCTATAAAAATAGTACTCCGAGTCATCCTTGCCGCGGGCGAAGAGCCTTTCGCCCCGAGCAAGATGGTTTGCTGCCCCTCTGAAGAACTTAATCGCTTCCATAACTATTTGCTCAAAAAAGCAAAATCATACCTTGTCTTCAGCCAGGATCGAGGCCGAGATGATTATCTCCCCCACCGGCGCTCGCCGATGCAGATTGGGACGGGGTTGCCACTGGCCGTGGTGTTCTTGGCGCTGCCGAAGGCGTAGGATGGGGCGTTCTCAGGTCCGGCGCTCTGCTTGAGGCCTGAGGCCTGGGGACTGAGCATCTGGATGACGCCGCCGGCTACGAGGCCGACGCCAAGTTGTACAGCCCAAGTCTGCCCAAATAGGAGCCGGCGACGATTAGCACGGCGCCGATAATCGTCTGGAGAAGACCAGCCCGCTTGCTCCCGGAGACGACCGGGACGATGCGAATCTCTTGTGCACCGCCGAGAGCAAAATCCTTCTCGGCCACATTCTGCCGATTCCGGAAGATCGCGAAGCGCATGTCCTTTCGTTCAACGTCCCTGATCGCCGCCTCAAAGCCCTCCAAGGTGCACTTGAGCGCCTTGAAGGCCTCGCCCACGGAGCTGCTACCAAGCTCATGATAGTGAACCCGGCCGAACAGCTTGATGAGCGGACCAGAAAGAAGAATGGTGGTCATGGTTGGATTGATGCTGAGTGTGGCTGCCAAGGCTTTTCTCCAGCGTAAAAAAACCGCCCGGAGGCGGCTGCTTGTCACTGCATGGTGGGTGATAAGTCCATGCTCATCGATGAGTCTATGGATATCCTGAATTTATTGGTGCTGCCGGCCTTGATATTGGTTTCCCGTTCTTTCAGACCGCTCCCACAGGATGACGCCGACACAATGTGTTCACCTGGGGTAACGTGGAATTTCGCGGTCTCGCCGGTACCTATTTCTGCCGCCCGGCGACCATTGATGCTCACCGTCGTATTGCAGCCTCCGCCAACGAAACCCTTGTCTCGAGTGACGACGAGCTTCGAATCACCTGGCGCCGATGCCTGGAACACAAACAATCTGGATGACGGGACCGGGTCGGCCTCACTGGACGGGACGGGAGAGGTCGCACACCCCGCCAGCAAAGCAACAGCTACCGCGCCTACGAACAATCTCATGGGGTCACTCCTAGGGAAGCGCGCAATGTAGCACCGGGCAGCCAGGAACGAAAAAGCCCGACGCGGAGCCGGGCTGTCTAATCACTATTACGTTTTTTTGGAAGCGATGGCGGGCTTGGAACGAATGGTGATTTCTATCTGCTCTGGATCGACTCCATACGTTTTCGCCAAACCTACAATTGCCTTTTCCAAGCTCAACGGGCCGTACGTACTGGGCTGAGCAACAAAAGATACAGAATCCCCAAGTGTAAAGAACGAATCATCGTCAAATGCAGTTAGCTGGGGATTATATCTATCAACACGGTATGGCTTGAAGGCTGGTCCGTACTCAGGAGTCCCACTCTTCCCTGTTACGGACCTGATCTCAGAAAACTTAAAAATCAGTGGGCCGCGGTCCTCTCTGGAAAGGACAATATCCTCAATCTTCGCGACCCACACTGGGCAGTGCTCGGCGCACAGGATCAAATAGTCGACTCCGATCCACGAGCCATGTTCATTTGCCATAGCTCTTCTTTCGAGACTTCTATTGACCGGGATAGCTGCGAACTCTGATTCCGACAAGCTGAATGATACGGCGTTGACCATGGTGCTCCCTCACTTGGAAAACCCCAGCCTAACCGAGTTGAAATGCGTTAGCTAACTGGATGAATCCCCAGTAACGCCCCGTCTCGAATCGGTAGTAGCGTTCAGCCACAGTGCATAGACGAACGCAGTGTGAGTGAGCGATGGGGCAGAAAACGATAGGCGACAAAATCAGAAAGGTTGCGGCCACCCCTAGCGCGGATGAGCGATGGGTCCGAGCTCTTCGCTACGCGATGATGCTGGAGATTGAATCGTTTATGGATCGCGAGAACTTTCGCCGAACGCTCTCAGCGCCAGAGGTGGAAGCGTTGCCCGGTCCTGATAGGCGTGCTAACCGGTTCAGTCGATGCGTTGACATGCTCGACATGATTGCACCCATCGAGAATGAGCGCCCTGCTAACGCAGCCAGATTGGCTATCGATTTCGCGGACTATCTTCAAGCTCGACATGCGAATCCAGTGTGCGAGCCTCCGGGCTCACTCATGGGGGAGCTGTTATCCATGGACCTCGGCAATTGAGCAACGGATTTCCCAGTCCTTCGCCTGCAAGCCCAAGGACTGGGATTGCGCCAAGTCGGCGCGGATAAGAACTTAGGAGATTCAAAAGTGACGGATACAGACGAATCCAAGCGGGGTTACGAGGCCGGTCCCAGTGATGCAATGAAGAAGGAGATTGGACAAGTCGTCATCAACCACGCCCTGTGTGACTCCCCTCTTTTAGATATTTTTCAAATTCTGTCCGGAACGTCGATCACAGTCACCTTTGCATTGGTCCGCACACTGAATATCAAGGCTGGCGCGATGATTGTAGCCATCAAGGCGCTTTCGCAAATCAGAGAGCCAGCGATGAACCCTGCTATACAGGAACGCCTTTCTACAGCCCTCTTACAGCACGACAAGCTGTCACGCTTACGAAACGAAATTGCACATTGGCAATGGCACCTTTCTCTAGAGGGTGTCGACGCTGCCCATGCTTCGAATGACTGGCGGAGAAACCCAGACAATTCTCAGGTGATCAAGAAATTTACTCTTGAAGATCTGAAGAATGTTTCGCTCGGGCTGATCAACGTCTATGCAGCCTTTAACCTGATTTCTGCAACACTGCAAAGCACCGTTGACGGCGAGCATCTTATAAAGATTTTTGTTGATTTTGATGAAGTCTTGAAACGCGTTCAGGATGCTGTTCTCGGTCTTCCAGAACCTTTGGCTGAAGAACTGTCATGATTCGAAATAGCTCTTCGAGGAGATAGGTAGAGATAACCCTTGGTCGTGAAGGCTGTAGACGTATTCCATTGCCGCCTCAGTCATGGCCTCAGTTACGATCACCTGTTCCAGATCTTTTGGAGATTTTTTCGCATAGCGCGCAAGGTCGGCAAGGCTTTGCGCGCTCAACCAATCCGATAGATCACTCATGCCTTTCTCCGACGGCTCCGCCGCATCATTTGACTGGTGGAACATCTTTGTGCCGGAGGATCAGGCGTGTACGGTCAAACCATGGGCCTCCGAAGACGATGATCTCGCTTGTGCGGCCATATAGGTGGTGCAGCAGGAACGGCCCGGGGCCGAACGTTGCCGCGTTCTCACCTGGTAGCGCAGGATCCGTGTCGAGAAAAATTCCGGCATGGTTCGGGTAAACCGTCCGCCCCACTTCCATCACGATCATGTCGCCGGGCTGCGGCTGGTCTACCCGGTAGAAGCCGGCGGCCTCGTAATTCACCTCGTACAGGCTGGCGTTGTCCTTGCTCTCCCACCAGCCGTCGGTGCGCTTGAAGGCCTCGAATTCAAGCCCCCACTCGCGCCTGTACGAGTCCGCGCAGACCTGCCAGCAGTCCCAGGCGCCTTGGACGAACGGGCGCTTCAGCAGCGGCGTCTCGCCGGTGGGCACCACCGTCCGCAAGTCATCCTCACTGATTGGCTCGATGCTCAAGTACAAAAAGGCCGAGCAGCAGAAGGCCGAAGCCCTGCGCGAGGAGATTCGCCAGCAGGAACTGAAGCGGATCGATGATGAAGCAAAGGCAAGCGCTGTAATTGAGCCGCCGCCCGCCGCTTCACCTGCACCGGTCCGGGCCGCCCAGTCTGCACCGCCTGCAGCGAAGTCTGTCAGCGTGCAGACGCCAGCGGCCAATCTTCAGGCCGAGGTCTTCGACTTGGAGGCTCTGATTAAGGCCGTGGCATACGGGCAGGCCCCTATTTCGGTGCTCACCGTAGACTGGGAAGCGCTCGATGCACTCGTCGCTGACCAGGGCTCTAGTTTCAGCATGGCCGGCGTGAGGCTGGTCAAGGTGGCAGCATGATCAGCAACCACTTGAGCCTGGTCGAACATCATCGGCCACTGGCGGATTCCATTTCCGAGCGGATCGTCCAGTTTCTTGCGGCCGGCGGCCATATCGACGAACTGCAAAGCCCGCCGCGCAATCCCATCCCGCCGCCCCGCTCGACTCGGAAAGACCCTGAAACGGTCCTCAAGCGCAAGCCCAAGCGCCTGTCGCTGGCCGAGCGCCGCGCCCTACGCAAAATGGCGGACTCGCTATGAAGTCGAAACGAAAACCCAACAACGGTTTCGCCCGGGCTGAACGCAGTTGCCGGGCGCTGCTGCGCACCAACCACGTCGCGGTCGTGAACATCGACCCCAGTGGCAGCCAGATCATGGCGAACCGGAAGAGCTGCCGGCAGATACGCAGCCTGGCGATCGCGAACGCGATATTTGGCTTCTCCTACCGCTGGACGATCTACATCGCCGCCATGTGTCGGGACGAGCGCGGCGCCGAGTACATCAAGTCGGTCCAGATCTCGCCTGATGGTATGCACAAGGTCGAGCGCCTGACCGATGCCATCGAGCATTACTACCTAGAACTGCGCAACAGCGCGAATCCCAACCACCTGGTGGCGTCAGGCTGGATCGCCATCCCAGACGATGGTTTCGATGGATGAGGCCCAGGCCGCGAAGCTGTTCTATGCCGCCAGCGCCTGGCACCAGGTGAAGGTAGCAGCGTGAGACGTTTCCGCACCCAACGACGCAAACGACAGACCCGGCTGGCACTGCCCGCCAGTGGAATTGAAGAGGTAGGCCATGTCAAGAGCAATGCAGATCGCTCAGCGAAAGCCGCGGGGAAGAGGAAATCAGGCTTCACTGCCTGCCCGGTACGCGCCAAGCCCTTACTGAGCTGATGGCATGGAGCGGCATCGAGGAACAGGGCGAAGCGATCACACTGATGATTCATCACCTGCACGGCCTCGGCCCGGGCGGCGCCCTTCCCTTGCTGACACCTCCGCGACACGAATACGTGATACCCGAAAACGTGTCGCGGAAGTTGAAGCTGGCCTACGCCCGCGAGGCTTTACGGGTTACGGGCGATTCGTAGTTTTGATGGGCGAAGCGGCTTTCTGAACAGCCAGATCTGTCAGTCGGGAAAGCATCTCGGCATTTCCAACCGAAGCCTGGCCAAAATTCGACTCGATCACGTCGAGAGGCAACTGCTCCTCACTCTGCATTTTTCCGTCGGGCTTATAAAATCCGATGAATGCTGCGTCGACATGCCCTTGGAACAGGCCGACGCTGACCGTCGAATGCTTGCCGTTTTCATGAGTGTGCTCACGACGCTCCGCATCGGGATAACGCGCAAAGAATTCAAAAAAGACTTCGTGACGTTCCAACATTTTCGCTCCTTGATCTGGCACCATGCCGGTCACCTGTAATACCCCAATGCAAACTAAATTGCCACTGGGCGCAGCGCCACGGCGGTTAGCGGCGCTGAACGTGCTGATCCACTCGCTCACCGGTGCTCGTGTCGACAATGACCATGTCCCACCAAGTGTCACTGGGGGCGGTTGTAAGCTTATATGAGCGACCAGCGACAAGATCAACGTCTCGGAGCTTTCGATCCAAAGAACTGGCAGTGCCTACCCAATATCTGAGTTCCAGTCGATGCCTACCCGCAGTGAGTCGATATTCTGTTTGGGTAGCGAGTGCGAAATTGGTTTTCCTGCCGTCAACGGTGGCAATGAACAGTGACTTGTCGGTTAGGCCGATACGCGCAACGTCAGAATCCGGTAATCCTTCAGCTGCTTTTTCGGTGTAGAGATACAGCCACTGGTGGAAGTAATTACCAGGGCAATTGCTAAGGCTCGTAGCGCGCTTTCGACATATCTGCATCAAGATCCATGTGGAATATTCGCAGCATTCAACCCTAATTAAAATCAAATTGCCACCGCCGGCCACGAAGGGCGGCGACTGACTGGAAATCAACTATGACTCCCTCCCACCAGATACCGGTCGGCGACTGCATCGACATGATGCGGACCTTGCCGGATCAGTCAGTGCAGTGCTGCGTCACCAGCCCGCCCTACTACGGGTTGCGGGACTACGGGTCGACGGCCAGATTGGCCTGGAAGAAACGCCGGCCGAGTTTATCGCCCGCCTGGTCGAAGTGTTCCGGGAAGTGCGCCGAGTACTTCGTGACGACGGTACCGCCTGGGTGAACATGGGTGACAGTTACGCCGGAAGCTGGGGTGCGCACGGGCGCGATGACATGGGCGTCGGTGTCTCAACGATCAGCCAGCGCTAGGTGATGGCCTCACATCGGAAGTCGAAAGCCACCACTCATGCCGATACAAGCCGAAGGATCTGATGGGTATGCCGTGGCGCTTGGCCTTCGCTCTCCAGGATGATGGCTGGTACCTGCGGCAGGACATCATCTGGCACAAGCCAAACCCGATGCCGGAATCGACGCGGGATCGATGCGCGAAGGCCCATGAGTATCTGTTCCTGCTCAGCAAGTCGCGGCGGCACCACTACGACAGCGATGCGATTCGGGAGCCCACCAACCTCACCGGCAAAGGCAGTGCCAATGGCTTTCGAGGCGGGGCCTATGTCAACGGCGCCACCTTCGACAACACGGAAGGAGGCAAGCGCACATCAACCGGCAACACGGTCCCGCCGAACAACGGCGTGGGCTGGGGCCATGGTACCGATGCAAAGGCAAGAAATCGATCACGCGTCACGGTGCCGGCCGGCTGGGATACGTCAACCGGCGACGGTGGTCGCGGCGCTTTTTGACAAGGACGGCGCCGAGCGCTCCAGGCGTGACAGCTTCAAGCGCGATGACTCGAAGCGAGAGCAGACGATTCCGGGTCAGGTCAAAGGCACTCACCGGCCGGACCGCGAGGAAAGCTCATGGGACGTCGAGACGCGGAACAAGCGCAGTGTGTGGACAGTAGCGACACATGCGTTCAAGGAGGTCCACTTCGCCACCTTCCCGCCTGAGCTGATCCGGCCCTGCATTCTGGCCGGGGCCCCGCGCGGTGGAGTCGTGCTTGACCCGTTCGGCGGAGCCGGTACCACAGCCGTGGTCGCGATGCAGGAGGGTCGCAAGTCGATCCTTTGCGAACTCAATCCGGATTACTCGGCCGTTGCTGAACGCCGGATCGCCGCGGCCTGGCTAGACGGCGCGGCGCAGATGGATGTGTTCCATGATGCAGCGCCGGCCGCTTGATGTGCTGCTATGCCTCGACCGCTTCAAGACGGTATTTTTGAAGGTCCCGTATCTGATGGAACCAATAAAAAACCGCTTCAGCTTTTTCTTTGGTTTCGAATCGTTCAGCCCCATCAGAACCGAAGGAAGCGTACCGAAGCCCCTCGCGATCTGGGGCCGAGCCATAAAACACCGCGCCTTCGCTGTCGGTCATTTTAACAATCCAAGCCATAGCGTCACTCCCTGATCCGGCCTCATGCCGGGCCATCAACCAATAGCCCACAAACTCGAATCACGCCAACCGGCGAGGATCTCGCACGGAAATTACCTACATATCGGTCTGCTCGGGCATCGAACCGGCCGGCATGGAGTCGCTTGCCGATGATCCGCGAGAGGCTGATGACGAGATCTTGCAAAATTCATTAATCATCCCGCTCATAGTGGCGCTGATACCTTAACGCCTTCTCCACACACATTTGCAAGTGCTTCAGTTCATCGAAACCACTGGGCAAATCTAAAAACTTATTTGCAGCTGCTAGAGTAGGTAACACTTTGTAGTTACCAACATAGAAACTAACGGCCTGCTTGAAAAACATCTGAAGTTGAAAGCAGTGATAATCCAGGTCGTCAACCTCGTGTCCCGCATGCACGTTGCGATTCCGATACTCCCTCAGATGCTCCAAGATTTGAGCATAATAAGGGCGCTCATCGAACATGAACGAGCATCTTCGAACGATCGACTCTGCGTTATTTTCATTGGGACTAACTATTGACTCAAGCGCCGCCCACAGCTTTTGGATAACAACATTTTTGTCATCCTCATCGAATGCTCGGACATAACGCACAAAAGCAGCTTTTATCACAGAGCCATTCTTATGCAATGAAACCTTTTCAATAATTGTTTTCGCTATCTTTGCAAGAGCTTGAGGATCTTTTAGGGTTGCGACCTTTTTAACCTGGTAGTTTCGTTCGTACCAATGAAGGTTCTTATCTACTAGCGCACCATTATCCCGGTGCAGTGAGTGAAGCCCACCGAACATAATCTTGTTCAGCGGCCCGCTTTTTTGAAAGCCGAAATTGTACTGCGCCTCCGGGTTAACGTATAACGCATGGACCGCTCTTACATAATCAAGTTCATAGATTGCCGAATGAAAAGCGTCCATCTTGTCTTTTGACTTCAACCTCACAGTAACTGGACAATACGACGCGGGCATGGCCTCTAACTCACTTTTCCACAGGTGATGATTGCGGGTTCTATATTTTTGCGGCAGTCCTTTAGGGTAAGAACGAACCACCGCCTTTCCGACAGCTATTGACTTCACGGGAAACCCCCCAGCAAGGGAGATCGAAGTTACCATCGCATATATGTCTTCTCTTTTTTTACCGTGACGCACTACGGCTTCATTCAATTCAGAAAGAAATGACTCCTTAGTGAATATCTTTGCTTTGGCGCAAACAGCTTGGGCTTCCAAATATAATCGCTTGGTCGTGGCGTAACTAAAATCCCCGCTGAACTGCAGCATAGTGAGGATGACACTGTCTATTTCCTGCTTCTCAAACGCAGAGTAACTCACCGTACCGTCTGAGTTGACAGTAGTTATCTCTTTTAATTTTTCAATCAAAACTTGCGGCTTCAGCTTCTCGTTTTTCTTCCACGTCACTTTCATATGAAATTTCCCAATGCGGCTGCATGCCAGCCGAACACAAATACCCCACTTCTACGAATCACGCCAGCCGGCGAGGATCTCCCTATGTCCTCACAACAGAAACACCCCTTCGATTTCAAAACCCAATACGGACTCGGCTTGAATCCTCAGGATGATGAGATCGTAGTCGACTTCTTCTGCAGTGGCGGCGGTGCCGATACCGGGCTGGAAATGGGCCTGGGCCGCACGATGAACGTCGCGAAAAACCACAGCCCGCAGGCGATCAGCATGCACACCGTGAACCACCCTGGCGCGGTGCACTTCACCACGGATGTTTTCGATGGTGACCCGGATACCGAGTGCGGCGGCAAGGGCGTTGGCTGGTTCCAAATGTCGCCGGACTGCACACACCACAGCCAAGCCGCCGGCGGCCAGCCGCGCAAGCGCGAGATCCGGAACCTGTCATGGATCGGCCTGAAATGGGAAGGCAAGAGATGCCCCGCGTGATCAGCCTGGAGAACGTGAAGCAGATCCTTCAATGGGGCCGCTGATCGCCAAGCGCTGCAAGTCCACCGGCCGCGTGGTCACCCTTGACCTGATGCCGCACTCGACAAAGCCCAAGAGCATGGTCAATCGGATCGCGGAGCCTGGTAAGGTCGTGCCGGTACACAATCAATTCCTGGTCCCCGACCCAAAACACCGCGGGCAGACCTGGGCTGTGTTCGTCGCCGAGCTGCACCGCCTGCGATATGCCGTCAAGTGGCGTGTGATCAAAACTTGCGACTTCGGCGCCCCGACCAGCCGGGAACGCCTGCTCATGATCGCCCGGTGCGACGGCCAGCCGATCGTGTGGCCGGAGCCAACCCACGCGAAGAACCCAGTCAAAGGCCAGCAGAAGTGGAAGACCGCCGCCGAATGCATCGACTTCAGCGACCTGGGAAAAAGCATCTTCGGCCGCAAGAAGGACCTAGCCCCGGCCACTCTGCGCCGTGTTGCCAAGGGCATGAAGAAATTCGTTATCGATAACCCGGCGCCGTTCATCGTGCCGATTGCGAATTGGTCGGGCGAATTGGCGCAGTAGTCGGCCGAGCCGCTGCGCACCATTACCAGCTGGCCCCGCGGCGGCTCGTTCGCCATGGCAAGCCCCGTCATTGCACCCGCCACGCATCAAGGCAGCGTCAGGGTTAACGACCCGATGGACCCATTGCCGACCGTGACATGCGCCAACCGTGGGGAGCTGACGCTGATCAGCCCTGTGATGGTTACTGCCGCGCACGGAGAAGGGAAGCCAGGCGGTGTGCAACGATGGGGCGACGGCAGCAGGTTCGCCGGCGACCCGTTGGGCACTGTGACGGCGAGCGGCGGGCACTCAATTGCCGCTGCGTCGCTTGTCCAGCTTGGCACCGGTGATAAGCCTGGATCCGCACCGCGCAGCGCCGATCTTGCCCAGCCACTGGGAACAATTATGGCTTCGGGCGGAAAGTACGGGGTTGCCACGGCCTTCATGGCCCAGATGAATGGCGGCTTCAACCCCACGCTTGCAAAGGGCATGGATGAGCCGCTGACCACGGTGACCAACACCGGAAGCCAGCAGGACCTGGTCACGGCCAACCTGGTGCACTTGCGCGGCAACTGTGATGCCCGGGCGGCGGATGAACCGCTGCGCACCATCAGCGCCGGGGGCGAGCATCACGGCCTGGTTAGCGCATTTATGGAGCGAGCCTTCGGCGCCAGCGTCGGCCAGGGTCTGGAGGAGCCCGCGCCAACTATCACCGCCGGCGGCGGCGGTAAAAGCTCGCTGGTGTCGCTGAAGCTGTCACCGGAGCATAAAGCCGGCGCGCTGCGGGTTGCCGCGTTCCTGGTCAGCTACTACGGCACCGAGAATATCAGTGCCTGTGATGCGCCGGCGCCAACGATCATCACCAAGGATCGCTTGGCGATGGTGATGGTGATGGTGATGGTGATGGTGATGGTGATGGTGATGGTGATGGTGATGGTCAAGGGTACCCCGTATGTGATGGTCGATATATGCCTGCGGATGCTGAAGCCGTCGGAGCTGTACAAGGCGCAGGGGACTGTCAGAAATTTTGTGTTCGGGCATAACATGCTGAAGAGGTGCATGTATGCCAACCAAAAAGAAGACGGCCTTGGAGGCCAAAGCCGAGCTCCCTTCGATCCCGAAGGAGCTGATTGATCAGTTCGTCAAAGGCCCAATGACTGCCGAGGCGATTCAGGATGCGTCGATGGCCTTCAAGAAGGCGCTTATCGAGCGAGCCCTGGGCGCAGAGCTGGGCCACCATCTTGGCTATCCTCAGGGCGCGGAGCGTCCCGAGGAGTCGAGTAACCAGCGCAACGGTAAAAGCGGCAAGACCGTTCTGACAGACGACGGTCCGCTTCGTCTGGAGATTCCCCGTGATCGCGATGGCAGCTTTGCGCCGATCCTGATTCCCAAGCATGAGCGGCGCTTTACCGGGTTCGATGACAAGATCATCGCCATGTACGCTCGGGGCATGACGGTTCGCGAGATTCGCGCGTTTCTCTTGGAACAGTACGGGACAGATGTCTCGCACGACTTCATCAGTTCGGTCACCGACGCGGTGATGGAGGAGATCGGCGCCTGGCAGCAACGACCGCTTGAGCAGATGTATCCGGTCATCTTCTTCGACGCGTTGCGGGTCAAAATCAGGGAAGAAGGACTGGTCCGCAATAAGGCCATCTACTTGGCCTTGGGCGTATTACCGGACGGAACCCGCGATATCTTGGGCATCTGGATCGAGACAACGGAAGGCGCCAAGTTCTGGATGAAGGTCTTCAATGACCTCAAGACACGCGGAGTCGAAGATGTGCTGATTGCCGTGACCGATGGTCTCAAAGGCATGCCAGAAGCCCTGAGCGCGGTGTTTCCTGAGACGACTTTGCAAACCTGCATCGTACATCTGATCCGCAACAGCCTCGACTATGCAGCCTGGGACAAACGTCGGGAACTGGCCAAAGCGCTTAAGCCGATCTATCAAGCGATCAACGCCGAGGCCGCCGAAGCGGCTTTGGACTCGTTCGAAAATGGCCCCTGGGGCAAACAGTACCCAACCATCGTAGCTGCCTGGCGACGCGCCTGGGATCGAGTCATCCCGTTTTTTGTCTTTCCGCCCGCCATCCGGAAAGTGATTTACACGACCAATGCAATCGAGAGCATCAACGCTCAACTGCGCAAGATCATTAAAACGAGGGGGCACTTCCCAACCGATGAAGCTGCCACCAAGTTAATCTGGCTGGGCTTGCGCAATATAACCGCAAACTGGGGCAGTGCAGCCCATGACTGGAAAAGCGCCATGAATCAGTTCGCGATCCTGTACGGGGATCGGTTCATCAGGCCGACGTGGTAAATGAAGGTCTGCCTAACGGCAGGCCGTTACCGGCCCGCACACAAAAAATCTGACACTCCCGGCGCAGGGCTTCCCCGCCGACTACGTCATCACTCACGGCGCCGACGGCAAGCCATTCACCAAGACCCAGCAGGTCCACATGTGCGGCAACAGCGTGAGCCCGCCGCCGATGGCCGCCCTGGCGAGGGCCAACGATCCTTGGAGGGCGGCCGAGCGGCAGGCGAAAGCTGCTTAATTGGAGTTACTGGATCGGGGCTGGTTAATTCAACTTTCATATCGACGGTTTCTTTCCGCCTCCTCTCTCCGATATCCGGCCCACTTCATATAGCAGGCCTCAGTCAGTTCCACCGACATAAGATTGTTCTCTAGACAATAGTGCAACACCTGTATGCCCAGAGACTGATCTGATCGTGAGCTATAGGTGAACTCGCGCTCCCGGCCATCAACAAATCGAAATACGATGGCGTATTTTTCTTCGGTAACACTGTCAATCTCAGCCACATGCTGAAGATTAATGATGCTGTTCCAGAACTTAAGGAGCGTCTGCCCAGGGTGGTTCGGAAGCTGGGCTTTTACATCTACCGCATCAACCATTCAATTTAGACCTTTTATCTGACACGCCATCAAGCTGAACCTGGGTGGCGACTTCCCAGCTGCATAACGCTACCGAAATTCACGACCAATCGCTATAGGGAGGTTTATCCATGCTCACAGAAGACCGTCCTGCAGGTCCTTTCGGCCATAACGGTCGCACCTTGAAGATTCAACTGAGCTCTCGGTGCGCTGCGAGACTTCAGCGAGCCCAACTCAAAGGCATGTTTCGCCTTGCTTGTGGGCGCGATTGCGCTGCCGGCGAGTCGAAGGACCATTGGCTTGAGGCTCAGGCCCGGGACAAAGAGGTACTGCCTTGTGGGCTGCCTTGTGAGAGGTTCGATTTCTCCGGCGATGACTGCCCAGGCCACGACAACGCGCCGCCAGCTGTGAAGGTCTATGATCTGGTATCGATGGAGATTTGAGACCGTGGCAGTCCCCCTCAGTGACGGCACCTTAAGGCTACGACAGCTTCTGAATGCCAAGCACTAGGAGATCACCGAAACCGTTTATCAGAGTACCGGCGATGAGAATGCTCAGTTCGACTGATTTAAGTCGCTTGACCCGCTTTTCGATGTAGTTGGCGAACATAGTCTCAAGCCCTTTATTAACCAGCGACTCAAGCCCTTTCTTGTAAGCCGTGTCTAGCGGACGGCCAAAAAACCGTTCATGCACTTCATAGAGCTCTTGCAACTGTTTCTCATCGCCCATTTCTCGAAAACGGCTTATCGGAGAAGTCAGCACTTGCTGCAGTCGGACAGATGCGGCGAGCACCCCTACAACAATTATCACCGAGCCGGCACGGTTCAGCCATGGAGGATCGTAGGCATACCCAGCTACCGCACCACCAATCGCTGTCGCGACACATACCCCAACGATTATTCGCTCTAACCAGCTGGTTCTAACCTTCATCCTGATCGCTCTCACAGTAGACGGTGGATTTTCAAGCAGAAGGTCGGCTAGAGCAAACTTTATCCTCCCTCTTCAAAGTCAGCCGCTATAGCGGCAAGGACGAGCTCGGCCATGGAAACGAAAAAACTCGGCCCGGACCATTATCGCTACGTCGACGAGATGGACCCGCAAGGCCTGGCGGTAACATGCAAAAAGTATGTGGTTATCGGTGAAACCGAGCAGTGCTGGTACATCGTGGACGAATTTCACAACAATCTCTTCGGCGGCCCGCAGCGTGAATCCCTGCTGAAGCAGTACCGCAAGCGCGTTCTGAAGGGTGGCGGTGAGCACGGCCGGCGATTCGCTTACACCGATAAGGCCCTGGCGCTGCGCTCTTACAAGCAGCGTAAGTCTTGGCAGGTGCGCCATGCCCAGCTATCACTTGAGCGCGCCCAGGCCGCCATCGCGTACTTCGGCAAAACCAGGACCGACAGCGCGGTGCCACCCGACAACCTGATTGTCCCGTGCGAATACATCCAGGCCATGAATTGGAGCGAGTGTTGATGATCATCGACAAGACGAAGCTGAAAGAAGCCGCGTGGCTGGTCCGCGACGGCTCCGGCCTCCAAGGCCTGCATGCGGAAGAAGCCATGCACGACTTCGAGCTTCTGGCTACTCCCGATGCGGTCCTGGCCCTGCTCTCGGAGATCGACCAGCTCAAGGGGTTGATTCCCGAATGGCCGCCTCGCCCGCCGCATGGTGAGGGCTTGCCCCGCTACGGAGTGCGCTGGAATGGCCCACAGCAGCCGCTGGCCGTCCCGATGGATGACGGGTACTGGACGCCCTGACCTGGCCGACCAGCTCAAGGCCGAGGTGGATTCGCTTACCCGACAAGCTGACAGGCAATACACGACCATAGAAGCGTATCGCAAGGATGCCGAGCGGTATCGGTGGCTGCTCAAGAACTCCAGCGTCATCTTGGACAAAAAAGAGGCATATCAGGCGGAAACGGGGTTCATAAAGTTCGACACCATGCCCGGCCGCACGGAAGCCGAGTCGGCCATCGACGCCGCCATGAGCAAGGAGCCACAGCCATGATCTTCCCCCTGCTCTACATGGCCCACCTGATATACAGGAGGACGAGGCCATGACAAGACCAGTAACAGAGCGCGACTTCAGAAAGCCTGAACTCTTGGATGCTCAGCCCGAGGATTACGAATTCAGGGGAGACGGCGCGGTGGTCCGAAAAGATCGCTGGGAAACAGGAATCCACCAGATCCGCTGCATTGTCGGGCCGAAAGGCCGGGAGTTCGAAATCGCGGATGTGGTTGCGGCAGTTGATGCAGTCGCTGGCCGATGGCAAGACCCGGAACCCGACGAAAATCCGGGCTATGACGTGATCGATGTCCGGCTCTCGTGCGGCAGCATCCTCTGCGGCCTGGAAAGAACGGGCGAGGCGTTCGCCTTCGCGTGGCGATTCGGCGGCATCGACTTCACCCGCACCGACTTTGGTGCCGACATCGAAGCCTGGCGCCCATCCAGAAACAAACCTGAAGCATCCACCTCCTAACCCCCACCCACCTACAGCCTGCCGGTGAACGGCGGGCGAGGAATTCCTATGCCTGATCAGAAAGAACACCTGCACGAAGAAATGGTCGCGACGCTGCGTGAGTCTCGGCAAGTGATCGCCATGGCGCTCAAGGCTGGGGCGCCCGACTGGTTCGATACCGATGAAAAGGTTGCGCTGCACGTCACTGTGTAAAGGATCGACGCCGCCATCGCCAAAGCCACCCAATAACCACCTTCTGCCGCCACGCGCGGCATGGAGCACACCAATGAAGAAAGAGCTGATCAAGATCAGTGAATTCCAGCGCCGACGCTGGGGTGAAAACGGCACACCACCCTGCCCCCAGGCGATTCGCAACTACATCCGCAACGGCCACGTCCCCGGCGAGCAGATCGGGAAACTCTGGTACGTTGATTGGACAGCATTCAGCCGGTCGGACGGTAATGACCTGGTCGCAATGGTATTGAAAGGAGCTGCATGATGGTCCCACGGCCGCGCAACAAGGCGAACAAGAGCCTCCCGCAGAACCTGTACTTCGATTCGCGGCGCTCGACCTATCGCTACCGCCGGCCTACCGACGGTAAGTGGTTCCAATTTGGCGGCGACCGGATCAAAGCAATCGATGCGGCCAAGCAGTTGAATCTGGAGTTCATGCGCGGAGCAGACCTTATCGGCGCCGTGATGGGTAGCACGTCGGAATCCTTCGCCGGCTTTCTGGACGCCTACGAACGCGACGTGCTGCCGCCACGGGAACTGGCAAAAGGGACTCTGGGCCTGTATGCCGTGCACTTTCGCCGCTTCCGGAAACAGTTCGAAGGCAAAGCAGTCGACCAAATCACGATCCGGATGATTGCCGAAATGCTAGATGCGCTCACGCCGCGCACGGCAAATCAGTGCCGCGCGCTGCTGATCGACATCTTCAACCACGCAGCGGCCAAAGGCCTATGCCCGGACAACCCGGCGGCCAGTACCATCAACCGGATCGAGAAGAAGCAGCGCAAGCGGCACACCGTCGAGGGTCTGAAGGCCATTCGAGAAAAGTCGCCGGCCTGGCTGCAGAACGCTATCGATCTAGTGCTGATCACCGCGCAGCGGCGTACCGACATTCTGAACATGCGATTTGATGGGGTTCGGGAGGGTTATCTGTACGTGGTACAGCAGAAGACGGCCAAGGCCAGCGATGCTGCCTGGATTCGGTTCAAGGTGACCGAAGAACTTCAAGCCGTTATCAGCCGGTGCCGGGATGATATCGCTTCCCCGTACCTGGTCCACCGGCGCCCGGATCGCTTGAAACAGAAGCAAGCGCAGACGAACGATCATTGGACACAGGTCGAAGAGCGGTATTTGACGCGAGCCTTCAAAGAGGCTCGGGAATTGGCAGGGTGTTACAAAGGGTGGAAGGAAGAAGAAATGCCGGGCTTCCATGAAGTGCGAGCGTTGTCGCTGCACCTGTACCAAAAAGCCGGCAAGGATGGCCAGACAATCGCCGGTCACGCCAGCGAGAGCATGACCAGAAACTACCAGAAGGATCACGCGGATATCGTGTGGTCGGAGGCAATCCCGGACCTGAATATCAGCGAAATCACTGGATAGTCTTGCGCAAGTTTTGCGCGGGTTTTGCGCGGGCACAAAAAAGCCGATCTATTTTATCGGCTTAAGTGACTGATTTTACTCAGGAAATATGGTCGGGACGGAGTGATTCGAACACTCGACCCCTAGCACCCCATGCAAGCGGACTGACCTACAGCCCGCCAAACCAGAGGCTTCGCGCCGGGCGCTCGCTGCAACGATGCCCAACGGTGCGCAACCGCGCTTTACAAAGTCACTCGGAAAGTCACTAAGCCTTTTTTGGCACTCCCTCCGGCGTCCTGCCGACCGAACGAAAATCTCCCAACTGCTACCCTGTCCTCATCACTGGAGGACATTAATTGCCCAACTCAGACCTGCTCCCTTCCCTGCTGTACAAAATCAACGAAAACCAGCTGGCGCTCGAAGCGGCCATCCTGGAACTGTCCAATTGGGTTGAGCGGCATGGCTCGCCCGAAGTCGCCGACAACGTGCGCGGCGCCCTGGATACCATTGACCAGAACGAAGAGTTCATCAAGCTGACGCTCGCTGTGCTGATGGCTCCCGAGTGAAATAGCGCTGCTCGTCGGCTCACCCTCGCCTGAGCCGACCGCCTCGATTACTGTATATTCGAACAGTATCGGCAAGGCATGGTCATGGACCCGTATGAAATCGAAGACACCAGCGACTGGCTGGGCACCCCCACCCCCCTGGAAATGTACAAGCATTCCTGCCTCATGCTCGAGAACGAGGTTCAGGAACTGACCACCCAGCTGCGCAAAGCGCGCCAGGACATCTTCGGTTTGATCGAAATGCACGGCACCGAGGCCAAAGAGTGCGCAAAGCTTCGAGCTGAACTGAAGGCGGTTAAGAAGACTCTCAGCGACCATTATCTGGAGCACACGACCGTAACGAACGCGGCGCGGTCGAAGATATCAGGCCAGAGCGCCTTGATTGCCGAGCTATACCATCGGCTCAAGGTATATGAGGGCGACAGCCTTCCTGATGTGATACTCGGGCAATGAGTGAAACTGTCACCTGAGGGGTTTATATGTGCGGACGACTCTCACAGTACACCGGCATCCACGACTTTGTTGCGGCGCTGAGCATGCCCAATGCACTGGTCAGCACCGTTGGTGACCAGCCGCTGGGGCGGTACAACGGCGCACCGTCGCAGCAGCTCGCCCTGCTCCACCAGGAAGATGACACGCTGCATGCTGACATGGTGCGCTGGGGATGGCGGCCGCACTGGGCAAAGGACCGGGCTGCCCCGATCAATGCCCGGGTAGAGAAAGTCGCCCACGGGCCATTCTACCGACCGATCTGGCCGAATCGCGCTATCACGCCGATCAACAACTGGTTCGAGTGGGTCGACGAAGGTGGGCCGAAGAAGCAGCCCTACCTCATCCGCCGGCGGGACCAGGCACCAGTCCTCTGCGCCTCGATCGGTCAGTTCCCCACCGGTGGCCGTGAACCGGGCGATCAAGACGGCTTCGTCATCATCACCGCCGACAGTGCGGGCGGCATGATCGACATCCACGACCGCCGGCCCGTGGTGCTGAGGCCTGAGCTTGCCCGCGAATGGCTGGATCCGGCAACGCCCAAGGAGCGCGCCGAACAGATCGCTCTGCACCAGGGCGAGCCGTCCGAGGCCTTCGAGTGGTTCAAGGTGGACCGCGCCGTCGGAAATGTGCGCAACCAACAGGCTGGCCTTATCAGTCCCGTCAGCGCGCAATAGTCCGGACGTACGCCTGGCACGCCCGGAGCGCGATCAGCCCCCTGTCGCCGGCGTCGGTGATGGCGATAATTCTCTGAGCATGCGCGGGGTCAAGTTGGGCTCTTGTTCTTCCATGAACCACGCCGCCGGCGCCGGCGGTGGAAGGCACTGTGCTGCAACTGGCTGAATCCTCGAGGAGGACTGACAGCCGGACATCAGCAGTAGCGAGGCGATCGCGCAGGCGATCTTGATCACGTTGGGCATCGGTAAGGGCTCGGTGGTGGGTTTGGTCACTGGTGGTCAGCTGCTGTTCCAGGGCCAGGCGCTTGCCCTGCTCTGCCTGGACCTGGTCCGCGGCAGCGCTACTGATCTTTGCCAAGTCGTCCTTATGCAGGCCAGCCTGCTTCGCAAGCTGCCCGCTATATCGCCAGTCCTGCACCTTCCATGTCGCGCTGATCGCCAGGATCAACGCCACAGCCGCGCCGGCGATGAGCAGCTTCAGAGTTCCAGGGCTCATGGCACGTCCTTGAAGAAGATGTGGTTGCCCAGGCGGAACGTCTGCGTGGCATCCTTGGCCCATGCCGGCGGCTTCGGCATCGTGGTCGCGTAGTAGTGCGTCGCGCCCTTGGTGATGTCAGGCTCGGCGCCGGAGATCACCAGGTCCGCCGCCCGCTGGGCCTGGGCGAACTGCTTCGGCGGGATATCAATCGCGCCGCTCAGGTACGGATAGTTCCGGTCGTTCTGGTTCCAGCAGCTGAACTGCCAGGGTTTCAGGCAGACGCCGGCATAGCCCTCGCCCCACCACGAACGGTCCTTGCCGTCGTTCACGCGGTTGCGGATCACGCAGGCCACGGCCACCTGGCCGGCGAAACTCTCGCCACGGGCTTCGCCCCACAGCGTACGGGCCAGGATGTCCCGGTCCTTCTCGGTTGCGGTCATAACTTTTCTCCAGGCAAAAAAAATCCCGCTCGATGGCGGGTTGCAGTAGCAGATTCGAGTCAGATGCTTTCGGCGGCCGCCAGCATCGGCGCCGCGATTATTTCAGGTATGGGTGGCTCCACCGGCCACACCGGCGCCTGGTACCAGGTCGGCTGAACCGTGACCTTGCCTAAGGCGTATTTGTACGTTTTCCAGGCCTTGAGGGTGAGCAGCAGCGCGGCCTGTTCCGCCTCTTCTTCTGGCGTGGCCTCGCCGATCTCGATGCCGAAGCCGATCGTCTCGATCCGGTCCTGGATGCGCACTATCTGCGCGTTCGCCTTGTTGTTCCTGGCTGACAGATCCAGTTTCGCAGCGGCCAGCTGTGCGGCAGCAGCGGCTGCGTCCTTCATGGCCTTGGTGATGAGTTGTGACCAGTCGATATTCATCAAGCCACCTCCGTGTTTTCTGGCTCAGGCAAGGGGCCAGGGAACACCACCGGGCCATCCGGGACGTTTTCCAGCGGCACAGGGAACGCTTGCTCCTGGCTATAATTTCGAGGCATTGGGAACAACAACGTGAGGGCGAGCTCGCCATCTATTTTATTGACGTCGCCGGCGAACCACTCCGATTTTATTGCCGAACGCGGCAACGTGTCGCCGTCACCCATCGCGGAGAAATCGAACGTCTCGCCGTTAATTATCAGCGCCGCGCCGGCCCTGATGACCTCGAAGGTGTCTGGGCGTAGCACAGGGGAAAGATATATAACCATTAGAACCACCTCCCAACTGCCACTAACTTTTCTGAAATCGTAGTAGCTACGGGGCTGGTGTAGTCGATAACAAAGAAATTACATGCCGAAGCGGTATTGTTCGGGTCTGCGCTTAAACTATTAACTCGGCTTGTTCCGCGGGCGCCACCTGTCACTGTAGGAGGCGCAGCAAATGGCACCGGGAATGTCCAGTTCCCGTAGTAATACCAGATGCTACCGTAACTAGTGAAATCACCCACCACAAGCCCATAAGATCTTGATCTTGTACAAATCATCATTCCGCAAGCAAACTTCCATGCCTCGCCATTTGCACTGGATACATATTCCATGAGAGCCCCGGTGGGAATGCCACCAGACTGCGAAACTACCCCAACAATATCCGCAACAGCTGCCGATTTGAGGCCAAGACCAGTGCGAGCTGCAGCTTGTGTGCCGCCTCCTGTACCGCCTTGGGAAATGCTTAAAAATGTCTGTCCAGTCGGGTACATGCAGAAGTAATCGTCCGGGGCCCAAGTACCAGCATTCTTTCTTCGAAGGGCAACCATCGATGACGTTCGGTTGACGATGATCTGACTTTGATGGTTAGACGTCCAAGTCATTGCAATGCCGCTGGATCCTGAAGCAAAAGGAACCGTGGTACTTCCGAGGGCCCAAGGAATATTAAGCGCTCCGGTGTTAATACCAAACTTCTGACTCTCGGTTATGGCGTTCAAATCCGCTGCGTTCACTGAAGACACAGCGCCCCAACCCCACGCGCCGTTTATCTGCGCCCGCCCTGCTGTTGCATCAGTTACGCTGGTTTGGATGTTCACCGTGGCCACGGTGCCAAGACCAAGATTGTTTCGCGCGGTGGGCTGGTCTGTGCCGCCGGTCCCGCCTTTGCTAACTGGCAGGATGTCGTAGTTGCCGGTGGTGCCGAGCGCCGCCAGTTTTGCCCCGTAGGTATTGACCAAAGCCCTGAGAGCGTCCGCCGAATCCTTGACGTAGCCCTGCATCGGGGCGAGCGCATAAACACCGGCCGCGTTGGTGGCTCCCTGGTAATTCGGGGAGATCGCCATAGCCGTATCACTGGCGATATTGACGACTTCATACCAGGCGCCATCAGGCCCGCGGAAGGCATCGCCAACCCGGCTGTTTGCGATGAAAGCGGTTCCCGTGCCAATCACGGCGTTGGAATTTAGGGTGACAGAGACCGTTCCCGATTTATACCAGGGCATGAAGTAACTCCAAAAATAATCAGTCAGGCCAGCAATTTGGCACAGAGGAACGGGCGATGGCCTTGATCAGTCCAAGCCGTGAAAGCAACGCTGTACATCATTATCCTGCCGGCAGCGTAATCAACACCGAGTGCGCATCCTCCGCCGGAGCCGGAGTTATGGCAGTTCATCGCGAATGGGTTCAACGAGACATATTCGCCGGCCCCAAGGACTTTGTTTATTCCCCATTTATAGCGCTGGGCATTGCTGATTTGCTCTGAGCCTAGATACGTCCAACTACCCGAAGCAAAGGTAACAACTACGGCTGGAGCACCGCTGTCGTAAACCAAAGTGGCGGCGGTATCCCACAATCGCATACCGTATTGCGAGGTGCCCATAGAAGCCCAGGCCGCAACAAAATAAAGCCCACTCAAAACACCGTAAACAGACGAAGCCCTCATAGTAAAGCCCGTCCAGCTTCCAGGCGCCCCAGAGAACCAGATCGATATAGGAACTTGTATCTGTTCGGTTTGATCTGGACGAATAAACACCATCGGTGGGTCTTGGCTTGTTATAGGTCTAGCAAATACACCTGATGAAGTTCCATTTCCAGAATATGTTCCCGTTGTCAGCAAACAAAGTCTTGGGGCTTCGGAATCTATTTGGACTATGGAACTGTCATTTATGCTCTGAAAGCCGTATGTCATGCCGCGTACCTTATTGCGTACCCTTTACAAATTACGCGGGTCTGACCAATTGCCGGACCCGCCGATGGGTTCTTTGGAAGGATAACCACCTGGCCTGCAGAGACGGTGACGTAAGGATAAGACTTCGCGTTTCCGCCCGAAGCCAATTCGGTGTCCTGTACATCTTGGAGCCTGGTAGGGATGATCATGAAAACGCAGTTAGTAGGGTTAAACCCTGGGATAGTAAGGGTGTAACTTGGAGTGCTACCGCTGAAATCAATAGTCCCTTGCCAGATCACTTGGTAGGTGAAGGTGGTTGTGTCCATGGCGAGGTTTCCGTTTTCATCCCATACCCTTGCGCCGTAACTCATGCGTCGAGATCTCCAAGCTGCACCCGCTTAACGCCGTTCTGGTCGAAGACCTTGATGGCCCGGTTCGTCATGGTCAGTCGTCCGCCACCTGGCGCTGGTCCGTTGAATTCCAGGTTGCCTGCCTTATCCAGCATCCAGCCCTGCGATCCAGCAACGTAGTTGTCGGACTGGAGGACCTGGCCGATTTTCAACATCGTGATGCTGCCGTTCTGGATGAAGGCCGAGTTCATGAATACCTGGCCGCCCTGCACCGCGAACGGAACCGAGACGGCTCCGCCCGCAAGCGTGTTCACGATCGCGAAACGGTCTGCGCTCACCAGGAACTGGCTTTGCAGGCCGCCCGGACCGTTCTCGATGCCCAGGCCAACGCCGGCGGTGATGTATTGCCCGGTGCCGGAGTTATATTCCATCCTCACCGACCAGCTCGCCGAGACCTTGCCGCTCACATCATTGATGATCGATGTGTTCTGCTCGATCGCGGTTTGCTGCTGTCCGACCGTGGTGCTCAGCTGGCTGAGCTGCTGCGCCGTCGCCTGCTGGCTGGTCACCACCACTTCTTCAAGCAAGGTGACGTTCGCCGAGTTTTCCGCCACCTCTGCGTCCAGAGTCGTCAGGCGACGGGCCGAAGCTTCGTTTTCCGATGCCCTGACCTTCTCCTCCGTTGCGATGGCTGCGGTGCTGGTCCATCCCTTGAGGGCGTCCGCCAGCTCACCCTCTCCGTTATCGTCGCGAGAAGAAGCTCGCAACGCTTGGAACGCCGTTGCCTGGGCAGTTACCTCGCCGTCAAGCTGGATAATCTCGGCGGAGTTGGTCGCCACCTGCTGCGCCAGGCCGTTGGCCGTCTCTACGGACTGGCCGACATCGATCCAGTACGTGGTGTTCGGCGGCGGCGTGTTGATCGGGACAGGGATTTTTGCCTGATAGATGCGGCCATCCCCGACCACCATTGTTCCCTGCTGATACACCTCGTCCGGCTTGTAGGCGGAAAGCCCGTCGAGCGCGTCGATCTGGTCCTGAAGGCCCGGGATCTTGTCGATCTCGTCGATAATCTCCTGGCCCAGTTCGGTGCGGCCGATCTGCCCGGCCAACGCAGCCAGATAAGCAGAAACATTATTCGAGGTCTGCGCCGGCACGTAGAGGAAGGAGCTTTTCCCGTAGGCGTTGGATGACCGGATGAAGTAGTAGTAATTCGTCCAGAACCCCAGGCCGGTGTGAGTAAACGAGAGCCCCTGGCCCAAGTACTCCGCGTCCGCCGACGTCGCGGTCGGAGAGGTGCTGAAGAAGTACTCGTAAGTGCCGCCGTTCAGCCCATTTTGAGCATTGGCAGGAATCAGCACGATGTTGTCGATCGAGGACTGCACCACGCAGCTTTCCGGAATGGGCGGGCCGTTGATGCTGACCGTGATCGTTACTTCGCCCGACCGCGCCATAGGTCCAACCGCCGACACGCTCATGGTGTAGTTGCCGGACGGCAAGCCGTTGATGGCGCACTCTGTGGAAGTTGACGGCACGTTGTGCGATTGAATCGCCATCGTGCCTTGACGAACCACGACGATGTATTCCTTAACGATCCCGGCCGGCGGCATCCAGGAAAGGACACCCTGAATTACCTCGGCCGTGGAATCCTGCGTCCAAGTGAGCGAACTTGGGCTGCCCAGTCCGCCGGATGGAAGATTGATAAAGCCGATCGGGTTGTAGGGCTGGCCCACGGCGTCGTCGAAGATCGCAGCCTCGTACTGTTTGACCTGGACGGTGCAGCCCTCGCGGTCGCCCATGGACCAATCCGAAACGATGAACTCACCCAGGATATTGAGCGAAGGCAGGTTGACGCGTACCACGCGGCCCGGCCGGCAGTTGTAGCCGGCGAAATTCATCGGGATGCTGATGGCGCCACCGGCACGGCGACGGCGGAGCTCCATGTTCGCCAGGCGCTGCGCCTGGTATGGGTCGGTGACATAGGAGTAGGTGAGCGTCTCCGCCGCCTCGCCGCCGTCTTCAACTATCCACTCGGCAACGCTAACCTCAGGATAGTCCGTCTCCGTCCATGACTGATCCGGGTCAATGAACGTGCCACGAACGGTATTGATTGCCGAATCGTTGGTAGGCTCGGTGCTGCCGGTTACGGTGCCGATGACCATGTCTTCGGTGATTTCGAAGTCATACGGACCGTAATACGCGCCCGCCTGGAACATCCAGCGCCCACCTACACGGATCAAGTGCCCACCAGACGCAGCTTCGAGCTTCTGCAGGACCCCGGTCCGCTGTTCATCGGCGCCGACCACGCAGCCGGTCCTGTAGCGCTGACTGGTCGATCCATCAGCGTTGGTGACGGCTTCGTCACAAACGTTCGCAGCACTGGCGAAGGTCTCGAAGACGATCTCGTCGTCAGGCACGTTGCAGCGGTTGCGGAGGAACCAAAGCAGATGAAGCGCGGTGTTGGCGCTGTAACCGGCGGTATTGGTGCGGGGGTCAAAGATGTCGTTACGGCCGCGAACCACGAACCGGGTATCCGGGATGCCTGCCGGGAATTTCTCCGCGCTGTATTTCAGGGACACACGCACGTAGGAAAGCCCTCTGCCGATCTGGCTGTCCTTCCAGTCAGGGCAGTTCGCTTTGAGGAACGCGTTCACCTGGGTCGGATTGACGACCAGCTCATAGCTGGCGAAAGCTCCGAATGAGCCGATTTCCTCTTCGCCCAGGTAGATGTTCTCCAGAGCGGTGATCGGCCCTTCCGACAGAACGTAGACCAGGTGCAGCCATTCGCCATCACCAAGGGCGCCGGTTTGCTCCTGGGCCCACACCAGGACACCGCCGGTCGAGACACGGCCCAGGATGAACCGCACCGGCGCTTTGGACGACCGGACGGTCTGTGCCGAAGGCTCGTTATCGCGCAGAGGCGACTTGGTGTTGAGCTTCTCCTGCTGCTCGGCGGCGTAGAACGCCAGCGCGGCGCCCGCTACCGCCCCCCACGGGCCACCTTGCGCAAAGCCGATGACGGCACCCACTACGACCTGAGCGAGTTTCTTGATGCCGCTGCTCATTCAATTCTCCACGCGGCCAGAGGCTCGCACACGACCCTGGCCGCGCCATCTTCGGTCGCCGCCCAATACTCACCAGCCCAAAACACAGCCATGCTCCGGCCGCCTGGTGCGTCGTACATCACGACGTCCCCGCGCTGGATGAAGGCCAGCGGCACCCGAACAAAATGCGCATCCCAGGCCGCCTCCAGGCTGCCGTGCTGTTTCTTGAGCTGCCGCTTGGCGCCTGCCTCGGTCGTGTACTTGCCGCGGTAGTTCTCGGCCGGGTCCACGCCACAAACAGCTGCCGTGCAATCAGCAGCAAACAGGCAGCAGTCAAATTCACCCCATGAAAAAGGCCGCTCTTGGGCGGCCTTGATGGTTTCGTTCAGACGGGTTGTCCAGTCTCGGTAGCGCATGGCTAGCTTCCATAGGTGAATGTCGGCGCGTCCTTCTTCGAGCCCCAGTAAATGGGCCATTCGGACATCTGGGCGATTGCGTAGAAGAAGCGATCGCCCTGGTGGCGAGCACGGTGGTTTTCGTCGGTGAAGCGCTCGGTGCCGGTTCGGCTCCACTCGGCCATGCGATCGATGACCGGAACGGTGATGTTGTTGCCCTCCTCGCCATTGCCGGCAAACGAGAACTTGGCCGCGTCCATCCGGCCGGAGAACAGTATGTCTGCCGCGTAATTCCCAGCCTCGTCGAACACCGCAAACATGACCTTGGCCGACCGACCGCGGCACCCGCGCACGTTGGTCTCGGACAGGATGTAAGCGTCCAGGCCGCTTAGCGTCAGCTCGACCGACATGGGCGATCCCGAGTTGTCGCTCTCCTGCGACTGGCTGACTTGGCCGAAATTACCGACGCCCAGGTAGGTGATCCCGTCGATCACCAACTCACCGGTGCCCGTGTGCGCGAAGACCATCCCATCGGGGAAGTCCAATTGAACCGCGTAGACAGGCATGAACCTGCCAGTGGCGATGATATCCACCACGCCCTGGCTGAAAGGGAATGCTGAGGGCATCAGAAAGCCTCCCTGAATTGATAGCTGCCATTGGCGACGACTGGACGAACCGACATGGACCAGGTGTCAGACGTCATGCGCATCTCCGAATAAGGGTTCAGGTACTCAACAGACGCGCCGGGCGTGAGCGCCTTCCGGATCCGCTTATTGAGCGCAACGGTCAGGCCGCCCTGGGCATTCGATGAGACAGCATCGGTGACCTCAAACATCTCACCCGCGATGGTGATGTAGTCGCCGGCGGCGAAGATCGCGGTGCTGGGAGCTGCCCCAGCCAGCACCATCGTTCTCGCCTGGGCGTTGCCGGTAACCACGGTGAGCGCGCCGACGCTGTTGGTTCGGCGTCGGGTGAAGGCTGGTAGGTTGAATGTCCCGAACATTCCGTCCAGTTTCCCGAGAAAGGAGGAAAGCTCGCGCTCTTGGGCCCTGGTGAGCAACCCAAAGGTCAGCGTGCACTGCCAGTAAGCCCCCGGATAACCGACGATCTGCTGGGCATTCGATAGCGCCGAAGTGAACGCCCGACTATTGTTGACGATGCCCCACGTCATTTCTGACGGGCGCAGCGAAGCCGGCCACGTGAGAGCCATGCAGTACTCCTTAAAGGCTTAGCGCCGCGCGATCAGCTGGCGGATTGTTCCGTTCATTTTCAGGTCGCGAACGACCAGCTCGTAGCCGCCCTTCGCCCCCTGCATGGCTGCCTCCCTGACCATGTTGATGGTTGCGTCGTCCGGAGTGCCTTGGAAGCTGAAGGTCTGCTGGATCACCGGCGCAGCACTTGGTGCGGACGAGATCGGCACTACGTTCGAAGTGGCCGCAGCCGTAGAGCCGACATAGCCGCCGTCTGCATACCCTTTCGCGTTGGCGTTCATACGCTCGAGGAACTCGCGTGCGCCGGGCTGGCTCACCGCCTCCTTGCGAACCACGAACTCCCCCCCGTGCACCACGCCCTTTGGCTCGTACTTGCCTCCGTCGCCGGTGTAGCCACCGTCGGAGAAGCCGAACTTCGAGCCGTACCCGGCCGCAGATGCGCCGAGACTCGACGATGTCGCACCAGCGGAGCCGGCGGCCAGGCCATTTCCTGCTGCCGCACCGCCGCCGGTGAGCATCCCGAATGCAGAGCTGAGGAATCCAGCAGCAGCTTGCCGAAACTGGATGCGGATCAGGTCCTCGATCACGCCATTGGCGAAGTCCTTGAAGGACAGCTTGCCCGTGCGGACGAACTTAACGACAGCGTCTTCCATGCCGGAGAAAGCCCTGGCGAACAGCTCCCTAGTCTGTCCCGCCACGTTGGCGGCCTGTTCCGAGTAGGTCTGAAATGCCGAGGAGGCACCAAGAGCCCAGTCCGATTGGGCCTTGTCCACGTCCGTGTAGTACTGCTGTTGCATCGTCAGGCGGCTTTGCAGAGCAGCTCTTAGCGACTCCGTCTCCTTGTTGTACAGGTTGTCGCTGATGCGCCCTTCGTTGTGTTGCTGCTCCAGAGCGTCCAGTTGTGACTGATACTGCTGCTGGATGCTGAGCTGCTCCTGGAGGCGCTGCCTCTGCTGGTCTCCCATGCCCATCCCGGCGAGATTGTTATCCAGGCCAGTCTGCGCCTTCGCCAATTGGCTGGCGAGATTGGTCTGGAAAGCTGCGAGCTTCTGTGTTTCACCGCTGGAGATTTTTTTGAGCTGGTTTTCCTTCTCGAGCGCAGCATTCTTTTTCAGTTGGGCGGTGATCAGTTCCTGGTTGGCGACCAGTGCCTTCTGGTCGGCCGTCAGGGTCTGCTTGCCCTTGATGTCGGCGAGCTCCTGCTCCCACTTCACCAGCGCTTGACCGGCGGCGCCCAGCTTGTCGACTTCGCCCTTTTGGACTGCGATCAGCGAGTTCTGCTGTTGCAGCACGGCATATTGCTGGCGGGCCTGATCCAGAGCCTTCATTCCAGCATCTTCGCGGTATGCCTTGGGCTTCTTCTCTGCCGACTCTTTGAAGCTATCGCTTTCCCGGATCGCTTTTAGGGCTGCAGCTTCCTGTTCCGCGGTGATCGTATAGCCCGCGAGCCTGGCCGCGTTTATGCGCCTCAATTCGTCCTCAAGAGCCTTGTTCCGCTTCTGCTCCTTGCTGAAATATTGCTCTTTGTTTTTTTCGAAGGACTCGTATGCGGCTTGGCCCTCTCGCTGGATCTGGGCGTTTCTTGCGGCGGCTTCAGCTGCTTCCTGCTCAGCCTTCGACCTTTTATTGTAAGCGTCCAGCTCGGCCTGGAGTGAAGCGATTCGCTCCCTCGCATTGCCATCTTCGTATCCAGTATCCAGTGTCGATTTCAGATAATTGATCTTCTGCTGGATGGCATTGACGTCAGGTCCATCTCTGGACTCGCGGCCAACGTTTAGAATTGCGTCCCAGCCTTCTTTCGCCGCTCCTGCAAGATCATTCCATGCCCGCTCAAGCGTCCCTAGATTGGCCTTCATGGTGGCGGCCCGCTCGCCGAGCGCTTTTGCATAGGCTTCCTGCGCAATAGCTGCCGCCGCCTCCTTCTCGCCCATTTCCTGTGCGGCTCGCACCTGTTCGTAAACTGACGCAGTGAGGAAGTTGTATCTCTCGTTGAGCTCCGCAACGGCCTTGACGGGGTCATCAGCCAACCTGACAAACTCAGCAATAGTTTCCGAAACCGCTTTCCCAGTCGACTTCTCGAAGGCGATGGCTGATGTAGCGATTTGCTCGAAGCTGGTGCTGGTGATTTTCCCGGTAGCGGCCAGCTGGGCCAGAGCGGTTGCTGCCTCGGCCGTGGTGCCTACCGTTGAACTAATTCGCTTCGCCATCTCCGCCAGCGCAATGGTCGACGTCCCCGCGGCGTTCCCTGTGGTAACGATCGCCAGTCGATACGCGTCTTGCTCCTTGGATCCCTGGTAATAAGCCAGCGTTAGCGCGCCCACTGCCGCAGCGGCGACTGTAAAAGGGTTTACCAGGCCTAGAACGTAGCCACCCAGAGCCTTCGCCGCCGGCCCAACCCCGCCGAACATATCCTTGAGTTGTCCGCCCTGTTGCAGGAACACCGTCAATGGCGCCTGGCCTCCTTGCAGGGATACAGCAATGTCAGTGAATTGAGCAGGAACACCACGTAGAGCGGCAGAAGTAGCCTTCGCCGTCATCCCAGTTTTGCTAAGGTCAGAATTGAAGCGGCCGAGATCGGTGCGAGTGGTGTTGATTTTCGACTGGTACTCGGCAAACGTATCTGCATCGATAAGGCCAAGTTTGCGGTTTTTCGCCAGTTCCTTTTCTTGCTTATCCAGTTCGCCCAGTTTTCGGGTGACGGGGTCAATGCTGCCAAGCAGTTCTTCCAGCTGTTCTTTTTGCGTTTTGACCTTTTTGCCCGTGGTTTCAGAGGACTGCCCAACGCTGTCGATGCCGTCGGCAAGCTTGTCCATGACTGGCTTGGCCCGAAGGCCGGCACCCTCGAGCGCCTCAAGCGCCTTGCGCGTATCGGCTGCCTTCTGCTCGGCGTCCCGGCTGTCGATCTCCAGAACCAAGCGGGATGTCTGAGCCATTACTTTTCTCCAGGCAATAAAAAACCCGCCGAAGCGGGCTTGTTTTCAGTCTTCTACTCGTTGGCGCTCAAACACTCGCGAAACGCCTCGTTTTGGAATTCTCTCACCATTTCCGGTTTTAAGCCCTCCATCATGGCCACGGGCCGTTCGTAAGCTCGAAGAATCATGCTCCTGGCAAATTTGCTGCCATCGCCGATCTTTTCAAGCGAATCCTCAAGCAGCTGACCGTTCTGGCGCGCCGTCATGGCCTGCCCGGCCAGCGCCGAGATTTTCTTGCAGGAATCCCCGGCGGCAAATGCCTCCGCTGAGCAAAAGGAAAGGACGGCGAGAAGAATGGCGAAAGTCGGCTTCATTTCACTTCCTGTATTGGAATGGCTCGGGTGATGTCAGCAATGGCTCTGCTTTATCCCATGCGCCGCGGTACCCGCGAACGGAATATGAGTAGCCTGGCTTCAGATCCAGCAACAGGCCGCGCAAATCTCCACCAGCACATCCGGCCTTGTTTTTGATGCTCAGCTGCGTTGGGCCCGGCTTGTGATAGAGCTTCACCGATTCTCCGCTGATAGTCTCGGCAGCTAATTTTTCATCAAGGAAAACCTGCATACCCGCGCCAAAGCAACTCAAGGCACCAGCATCCTGGGTGAACACGATCCTGGCGTCGCTGGGGCTAGATGGTCGACTGAATGCATACACGTCATCCGAAGACACTGGACGGGCCTGTTCTGGCGAAACCCTGGTCGTCTCGCATCCTGCTATGGCAATGCAGACAAACCCTATCAGCAATAATCGTCTCAAATCCCACCCTCCCTGAAAGTGGCATCAATCTACCACCATCCATATTGCAGCCACAAAATCAGGATTTCATCAGCTGGGTCACCACGGCAGTAACTGCCGCTTTTATAGTATCAAGAGTCAGGCCAACCCCTTTTTCCTTGAGCAGCCCTTTCGTCTTTCCCCATACCGAATCGGTTCTGATGCTGTCGAGGAGCTCGCGCCCCTTCCACGTCAATCCAAGCGCGAAGAATTGCGGAGGGCCACTCAAAAACCCAGGGTCATTCCCTTCAATCAGGCCGCCTTCCTCCATCATCTTCATGTGAAGGGCCACCCAATCAGCTGGAAACGGAGGCATTTCCTTTGCTTTTATATGCTGTCCATCTGCCTGTTCCAGCTCCAGCAAGATCATCCTGATCAGATCCCAGTTTCTTTGCATGCTCCGCGCTCCATGGATATGAGGATTCATTCTATTCCTCATTCACAGCCGAACACAGCGCAGGAAGCTCTTTTGTCGTTGCCAGCGCCTTCGGCTGAAGAACTGCCATGATTCTGAAAACCTCCTCCAAGAGGTGGGTGGACATTAACGGATCGTAGAGGCTGTAGACATACTCCATGGCCGCCTCAGTCATAGCACTAGTAACGATCACTTGCCCTAGCTCCTCAGGCGAACGACTTGCAAAGCGCGCAAGGCCGGCAAGGCTTTGCGCGTTCAACCAATCCGTTAAATCGCTCATGCGTTTTCTCCTGCAACTATGCCGCGTTATGTGGCTTCAATCGTAATCCCCCACCAAGCACAGCGCATCCAGCGCAAACATCACCTCGTCAACCTCATCGCGCGGCAATGGCGACGGATGCGCCTCCAGCCAGTCGGAGATATCCCGCCCTGATAGAGGTAATGGGAACGCCCCGGCCATGCCGGCGATGTACCGGCGGCCGCGGCAGACGTTTCGATAAAGGTTGAGCAAGTACGCGGTGAGCGGATCGTTCTCCGGTTCGTCCGGAACGCTCAACCTCAGGCGCGCGTAGACCGCGCGGCGCTTTTCACTTTCCCCGCCCCACTCTTGCTCCCATTCGAAGCGGGCGACGGCTTTCCCACCGACTCAGCTCGCTCTTCAGCGGCATCATTTGCGGCTGCCGCGCCTTCGCGCAGGACGAAGATGAAGAACTCGATGTTGTTCTCCAGCAACTCAGCGGCAACCGCTGGGCTGTATTTGACCGGGTTTCCATCGGCATCCAGGACGCCTTCCCAATCCTTCACAATGAAGTGGCTGAGCAGCATTGCGTGGTTCTGGTGCTCGGTCTTCTCGCCGGCGACCACACCGACCTGGCCCTCCTCGAAGCGCGCGTCGTTGCGCTGGATGCGGCGCCGCATGCGCTCAAGGGCGACCTGGTATTCAGGGTTGTCGATGCCGGCCAGCAGCACCTTTGTGTCTTCGTCGAACTTCGCCCAGCGCTCGCCGGTGACCGCAGGCTTCTTTTTGCCCAGTTGCAGAGCCATGGTAATTCCTCAACGCCTCGCCAATAAAAGGGCCGCCCCGGCCGGCGTGTATGCCGGGGCAGCCAAAGGTGATGCGCTTACGCGGTGACGGTGATTGCGGAGGTACTGGTCTTGGTGACGTCCGAGACGCTGGTAGCCGTGATAGTCGCCGAGCCAACAGACACACCGGTGACCAGGCCAGACGAGCTGACGGTTGCCACACTCGGCGCCGAACTCGACCAGGTGACGTTCTGCGCGGCTTCGGCCGGCAGTGCTGATGCGGTGAGCTGCTGAGTTGTTGCCACCTCGATCGATGCGGTTGTCGGCGCAACGGCAACGCTAGCCACCGGCACGAATGGAACTCGGGTAATGGTCGGGCTGACCTTCGCGACTGTGTAGTTCAGAGTTACCTCGATCAGGTCGCGCTTGCCGCCGTTTGGCAGCTCGCCATCCACTTCAACCGCGGGATAACTGAAGGTGTACCGGTTGCCCAGGGAGTCGGTGATCGGAAACACCACCGCGATCGGCGCACGGGTGAAGGTGTTCTTCCAGATTTCCCATGCACGCTTGGACCAGGCCAGCGTGATGCTTCCTGTGATGGCGGCTTCGGTGGCGATATGCGCGCCAGGGCCAAGGCTATCGGATCCGAGGCAGCGCTGGGTCTGCAGGCTGTTGTCCAGATTCACCGTCATGGCAGAGACGCAGGCCACGCCTTCCAGCGATTGCCCGTTCACCAGGATCGTGCCGACGTTGTTGTTCGACAGGAATGGTGAAGTGGTTGGCGCGTTCGGCGAGACAACGATCGGGGTCTCGCTGTCCTCGTAGTCCAGGCACGCCATGTTGAAAGTGGCGGTGATCTTGCCGTCGGACGGGATGTCCAGCGCGAAGGTGGAGACGTGAGCCCCCTTGAACACGCCATAGACGCCGACGTCGTCGTAACCCTTGGCGATGCTGAAGGTGTGCCGAGTATCGCCGACACTCAGCACGTTGCCTGACCAGTTGCCGTAAAACGCGGCCTCCAGCAGCTGGTCGAACGAGCCGAACGAGAACTCCGCCGTCAGGTCGCCGCCGATATCGATGCTGGTGGCCACAGAACCCTGGCTCAGGCGGTTGTCGGTGATCTCGTCACTGACTTGGGTGTTGACGGTCGGGGTCAGCGCGTTGCCGGTGAGGCGCAGCGTGTCCCAGGTTCCGGCCGGGGTTACGCCTGGCGTTACCTCGGCGATGATGTGGCTTACAACTTTTGCGCCAGAGCTCATTGGAGCCTCCTATTCGCGGGCATAAAAAAACCCGCCGAAGCGGGCTTGGCGGTTGCTTTGCTATCAGCCGGCGCGAAACCGGATGTTGACGTTGATTTGGTAGAAGCCCTCGAACTCGCCGGCGACCACTTGGCTGGCCTCCATGCACTCAAGGTCGCCGGACATCCAGTAGGCGAAGTGCGCTTCAAGCGCGTCGGCCAGTTCATTCAAGGCTTTGGTGCCGGTGCGCTCGCGGGCGAAGCATTGGATGCTGATCTGACCGGGCTTGCGGGTGTGTGGACGGTCGGCCATGCCAGCCATGAAGGCTGAGGCGTACTGAATATTCAGCCGGCACCACAGCCCGTCTGCCGGCGGAGTGAACACCGTCGGCTGGTTCGGATAATCGATCCGCGCCTGGTCAATGCCAGTGAAGGACACCATGCGACCGATGATGAGCGCCCTGATCTGCTCGAAGGTCATTTGTAGGCCTCGGATACGCCAATGAAAGCGAGGTCATAAACCCCGCCGGGCGCCTGCGTGGAATGCCCCAGTTCCAGCATCTCGCCGTAGGGGCTGTTCGTTTGGATGTAGATGACAGGGAACTGGCCTGATGCCTTGATGAGCATGCTGCCCTTGCTGATCGTTTCCCGGCCAGATGGGTCGATGTTGTCGGTCACGGTCATATCCGGCGCACCGATCGATACCAGGTGACTCCCGCGGAACGCGCCGCCGATGTAACCCTTCCCCGCTGCCTGCGCTTTGACGAAGTAGTTCTCTTCGCGCTCGCGCTTGGTCAGCTTCTTGAAGGCCCGGCCACCGGTTCGCGCAGCGTTACGTGCGTCGACATTCGCGTCATACGCATCCGCAAGCGCCACGTTCTTCGTGCGCAGCGCAACGTTGGCCTGCCACAGGTCAGGGTTGCCGACCGGGGAACGATTCACCACCTCCGTAAGCATGGCGGTCGCGATGACGCGCGCCATCTGGGTGATGTCCTCCCCAGCCTGGTCTGCAAATTCCGTGAGGCTATGGCTCCAGCCCGCTTTGGTGGTCATCAGACTTTCCTCAGCTGGATCTCGTAGTGCGCGCCGGCCGGGTCAACCTGGACGTTGACCACGTCGAAATCGTTGATCTTGTGGCCGATGTCCGGAACCCCGCCAATCGTTTCGTTGGTCAGCGCGATCAGCAGTTGGTCGGTGGCGCGGATGTTCACGCCGTCGACCTGGGCGATTTTGAAGGCGTCGAACACGCCGCGGCCGGTGTAGGCAATTACGACTGACGGACCAGCCGCCTCACTGACCGGGTCCCACGTACCTGGCAGCGTCACGCCGCCGCTAAATGACTGCACCGCGTCCGCAAGGTCTGTATCGAACGCCTCGGCCAAGTCGATCTGGATGTCGTCGCGCAGTCCCATGCATCACCCCCGGTCAACGCGGAAAGAGAACATGCTGCTCATCCAGGGCTGCAACAGGGCCAGGGCGAACTGGACGCCATCGGGAAGCGAGGTGGTTTTGCTGGAATCGATCGAGGCGAACGTCTTGCTGGTGCTCACCGATCCCGCCTTGACCGTCTTGGCCTCAAGCGAGCCCTCGGTGTGTTGCTGGTACAACTTCCCCTCAGCAGCGACAGCTGCCAGCTCGGCGCCGGCCTGCTTCACTTCATCAGGGATGGCTGACATATCAATGCCGACGAGGTTGAGCGAGGTCAGATAGGCGTTGGCCTGCAAGACTGCGCGCGCCTTCTTGTCGTCGGTGGTCCAGCTGGATCCGAGGATGGCGTCTACGTCCGCCACAGTGATGTAGGTTGCCATCTGGCCTCCGTTCGAATGAGTGGGGCCGAGGCCCCGGTGTTACTTGGTCTTGCCCGCTTTCGCGGCTTCGGTGTTTTCGCCGCCGCCATTGTTGCGTGCTGCCTTTTCGTCCGGCTCGGTCCTGGCGGAATCAACGCCGCCAGTCTCGCCAACGGTCTCGGGCCCAACAGTGATGGCCCCCTCCGTACCACCGAACCCCCAGCGGGCTTTCACGTTCGGATCAATGTGCTTGTCTTTTGCGACTGTCATGATTCTTCTCCTTCAAGGATTCCGGCCCCCGAAGAGGCCGGAAAGCGCTTAGGCGCCAACGGTGGAAGTGATGAACGCCAGTGGCACCTGCTTGCGAGCGAACTTGCGCTCCCAGTTGGTCGCCAGCGCCAGGTCAGCCCAGTTCGCCGAGATAGGCCGGGTGGTGGTCGGGGTGCCGGTGATGGTCGCGCTCAGGAACGAGTAGCCCAGTGGGTGCACAACGAAGTTGCGACGGTTCCACAGGGTTTCCGCACCACCACCATTGCCGCGATCTGGGGCGCGCTCGTATTCCAGGCCGTCTTCGCCAGGCGGGGTTTCCTCGGCGAAGCCAAGGGCGCCCGGGCCGAAGATCACCGACAGATACTTGTTCGGCGTACCGGTGATGACCGGCATGCCGTCATCCACCACAACGCGCATACCCTGGAAGCGACCGAACTCTGGGGTCTGGTCGGCAATCGGGGTGAAGTCGATCAGGTTGAGGATCTGCAGCTCGGTCTGTACGGCCGAGTGCATTGCGATCACGCTCAGGCCGCCCAGCTGGCCGGAGTAGTCGCCCATGGTCGCTTTGGCGCGGATGATCGCTGCAGCAGTAATCTGGCCGCCGGCGTCCACCACCATGTCGCCGCCATTGGAGGCAACGTTGTCGTTGTAGATGCCCACGACGGTAGCGATGGCGCGGCGCTGCGCCACACGGCGCCAGTAGCTGAGCAGCCGGCCCGCAACGAACTCCAGGGGATCCTGGTTGGTGATGTTCTTCACCAGGTTCATGCAGTTCCAGCCTTCGTTGAGGTACGCAGCGCGCGCCTGCATGCTGGAGCTGGTGACCGACAGCGGTACCGCGATGTCGGTGTAGACGTCGTTCGAGTAGTTGGACTCGATGGACGCGTCCAGGTCAACCCACCACGGAATGGTGAAGGTATTGGACGGGCTGGACAGCAGCGTCGACATGTCGCTGTTGCTGGTCAGGATGCCCGACTCGAAGAACGCGGTGCGCTCAACGCTGTTGACGGTGATGTAGTCGCGCAGTTCGTCGCGGAAAACGACGTCCGAGAGAATGGTTGGCATTGCGGCATTTCCTTTTACTTGGCCTCAGCAGCGGCTTTCATGCGCGCGTGCTCGGCGGGGTTGGTTCGGCGAAGCTCAACACGCTCCATACCGGTCATTTGGTCCCACGTTTTGGTGGCCCCGCCACCCTTACCCCCGGCAGCCCCGCCACCGTTCGCTTGCGTGCCGCGCACCAATGCTGCGTAGCGCGGCGCTTGCTGGAATTCTTTTGCCAGGTCTTCGAGAGTGGCGATGGTCAGGTTGCCGGCGGCATCCGTGACCTTGACTTGCCCTTCGACGATCTTCAGACGGCGCTGAATGAACTCAGCGAGGATCTCGGCGTTCTCGCCATCGGCGATGCTGCTGGAGACCTTCGAGGCTGCCGACGTCAGGTCGCGGCGCTCGATGCTCGAGGTCAGCTCGGCGAGTCGCGCACGCTCAGCCGCCAGGGCCTGCTCGCTGCTGGCATACAACTGCTCGAAGTCGCCTTTCGCTTTGGCGGCATCGAGCTTTTCGCGCTCGAGCTTCTCGTCCGCCTCACGCTTCAAGCGCTTGGCTTCCTTGGCCTCGTCCAGCAGCGTCTGGTTCTGGCGCTTCAGGCCTTCCAGATCCTCGCCACCGGCGGGTAGCCCCTCCACGAGCAGGACGTAGTTCTCGCCCTGAGCCTTGTAGAAGGCTTGCAGGGAAGGTTCGAGCGCGTCGAATGCTGCCTTGTCGATCAGATACTTCATGTCATCCCCCGGATGATTTGCCGTTGGCTCAGCCTCAGGCATAAAAAAACCGGCTCAAGGCCGGTCGTTTGTGTGGTTCGTTGTCAGAGCCCTGCTCGCTCGAATGCCAGCGGCTCAAGGTCTTTCAGTTGTTGAAGGGTCAGCGTCTTTCCGTTGTCATCGACGAACTTGTCGAGAGTGAGCTCGCCCTTGGTGAAGAGCGCGTAGCGGTTCGGGCCGAGGATGTCTCGCTGGAAGGCCGCAGGCTGGCGCGAGAGCCATTCCTGATAGCTCGTCTTGCTGGATACCAGCGTGACGCCGTCAGGGCCGATTGAGGGCCGGGTAGATCCGGGAATTTCGCGGGCAAACTGATCTTTCAGCACGGGCAGCGCGCTCGATCGGCAATTCCAGTGGCCGGGCGGCTTGGGGTCGTCCCATCCGTAGATGTGTTGATCCCTCGCCTGACACATGGCGCTGGTCTTGCTGTCGAGCGTGGATATCCAGCGCCAGCCCTGCAGGATGTCGTCGTTGGCCTTGAGCGTTTCCATTCGCGCCGTGCTGGCGACGTGGTTAGTCATGGTTCGAACGAGCGACGACGCCTGATCCTGATGCAGCTGGTGAATACTGGTAAGGCGCCGGCCGATCTGCTGGCTGGTCTCGCCCAAGCTTGAGCCGATCTGAATCTCGCCGATGATCTCGGCTGCCTTCTTCGTGCCGAACTGGTCGAGCGCACCGCTGATGCTGATCCGCTGCACGCCCTTGCGAGACTCCAGCAGCATCGGGTCAGCCAGTGCAGCCGCGCTCACCATCTCTGCCGACGGCACGTTGAACTGCACAACGGCCTTGATGACCTTGCCCAGCATCTTGCCGTTGAACTCGGCCTCGTAGACCGCGAACTCGCCGAGGTCTAGCTGCGCCCTGCCCTTCATGTCGTCGTAGATGCCCCGCAAATCGCCCTGGAGCGTTTCTATCTGCGAGAGGTAGCGACGGGTTCCGTAATCGCTCAATCCAGCCGCTACCCGATCCTTGGCTGTTTTGATGGCCTTACTGATGAACGATGCCACGCGCTTCAGGTTGCCGCCGGCGTACCGCTGGACGTAGACCTGGTGCCTTGTAGTGGCGTCCGTCAGATAGCCTTCGCTACTCATCCTTCACCCCGGGCGGCTGATTGGTGGTCGGATCGTCCTCGCTACCCAAGACAGGCGCGTCATCCTCTCGGTCCGCATCGATATCTTCGTCGGTGCGATCAGCCTCAAGCACCGCGCCCTTGCGCAGGTTCACGCGCAGATCACGTTTGGCGATAATGCCTTGCTGCCACAACTGGACTTGAGCCGTGATCGCCTGGGCGTCCATTGCTTGATCGAAGAACTCCTGATTCAACCAGAACACCGTGCCTTTCTCGTCCACGGCGCCCACCATGAAGCGCTGGGCATCGAACAGGGCCAGACGCACGGCCTCGCTTACGTTGCCAGCAATAGTGCCCAAGACCGAGTTGTCAGAGCTGTATCGGATGCGAACAGCCTCTGCCGTCTCGGCGCCGCTGCCCTGCTGGACGATGCGGGCGCCGATCATGAGCATCTGCTCTTCCTTGTCCTTCATCAGCTCGCGGGCTAGCTGCGTCTCATTGGCCTGCAGCATGATAGCCGTGCCGTTTTTCCCAAGGTTGTGCCCACGGCGCGAACCAATGTGCATACCGTTCGGGTTCAGCTTTACGAACTCGCTTGGATCGATATCAGTGGTGATGAAGAGGCTCGGCTGGGAGCTGATGAACCCAGACTCCTCCACCGTGGCGCTGTTGCCGTAGTGCAGGATGTTCACCTCTGCCAGGTCTTCCAGCGGTGATTTATCGATGCTGGCGTCGTTGCTCTCGGCCCCGAAGAAGTGGAACGGGATATGGTCGAATGGCTTGCCAGTCTTGTCCTTTGGCTCTGTCTCTTCGCCTTCAGGATTTTCCGAGCTATGCACGCTCTGCACGTAGCGACCATCGCGCAGCATTAGGGCCCGGTATTGATCCTTGGCGGTGAACTCGAACCCATCAGCCGTTGGCTCGTTGATCTTTTCGTGCAGCACCACCAGCACCAGCCGGCGCACACCATCAATCACGTCCTCACGCCAGTTGATGATGCTCTCGGCGCAATAGAAGTGGACGTAAGCTCGCGCGTTGGCTGCCTGGGCGACGGTGAGCGCTGTCTGACCCTCAGGCAACTGGACCTTTGGAAAGTCCACCAGCAGGCCGCCGCGCCCAGTGTCGAGGCATTCGCCGGTGGATTCCTTGCTCAGCTGCTCCAGGCTTGACCCGTCACCACTGGCATTCTCGAGCAGGTAGTCGATAGCGGCGGGCAGTTCGATCTCCGCCGTCTTGCGAAACACCGCGCCCAGCAGACCGATGCGCGTACGACCCACCACGTTCAGGAACATGGCGCGCTTCTTCAGCTGCTCGTATCGGGCGATATTCTCGGGCGACTGATTCAGCGGATCCGGCATGGGCAGGTATTCGTTGTACTTGCGAACCTCCCGCGGGCCAGCTACGCAACGCTTGACCAGCTGCCAACCGGGCAAGGCATCGCTGTACTCCTGCCTGATGGCGCTGTAGTTGGGCATATCGGCCTCAGAAAGTGAAGGTGACAGGAATGTGGGTCATGGTGACGCGCTTGGTCTTGGCGACAGCGAAGTACCGGAATGCATCGGACGGGTGAGACGCCCAGTCGTGAAGCGGCTTGTCTTTCCAGCAGCCCTTCTTGTCGTCCCACTCTTTGCGGTAGTTCTCCAGGGCGGTAATGCCCTCTTCGCACTTCGCTTCGTCAAAGGCGCAGTGAGCGAGGATTTCGCGGGCCTGGTCGATACCGTCATCCACCCCGATCTTCGGCACGACCTGGAACGTCATGCTGTAGCGCTGACCGTCGATCTCGTAGCCTTCGCGCGCCATTTCCCGGCGGGTCTTGGCATCGCTGCCGAACTCGCGGTTGTCGATGTCGTGCGGGCCCCAGTGCTCGGAGTAGGTGTAACCCTTGTCCTTGAGCACCTTCATGTAGTGCCGCAGGCCTTCCCCGCTGTTCTGGTAGAAGTCGATTACGTGGTACTCGGTGCCGACCTGACGCACGAACCAGATGGCCGTGGAGTCGCCGACGCCGATGTCCCAGAAGGTCATCACCGGCAGGTGGCTGTTGTCTGGCAGCGTGCCGATGCGCTGAGCGGCATACAGCTTGGTGAACTGCTGGGCGTAGTAAGCGCCCTCGATCGACTGCTGGAAGGCTTCGGCTGGGATCGACGGGTATTCCCGCTTCATGTCGTCGCCGAGGGTCTTCTCCTTGGCGGCGTACCAGGCGCGCTGGCCCGGGTTGGTGTCGATGCCGTGCTTAGCGAACAGTTCGTTGAAGTAGTCGGTCAGGCGCTGCGGGATGATCGCCTCGGTTGGATCGAGCCAGTAGGCCTTGTTCTTCCACCAGCTGAAGAAAAAGAACTTCCAGTCCAGCTTGCCGAGCGGCGTGCCGGACAGCAGTTGCTTCTCTGCGCTCTGCGAGTAGTCGAAGAAGTAGCCCGCCCGCCCCTCCGCCGTCGATTCAATCGTGACGAAGCAATCGGTGGCGACAGCCTCGAAGGCGCCGGTGACGATCTCGCGAGCCTTGTGCGGAAACTTGGCGCAGATCTTCCCGAACTCAGAGACGTGCAGGTAACGCAGCGTGCCGCCCCGGAACGAGGTACTGACGTATAGCGAACCGCCCTTGCTGAACACCAGCTCGCCGGCGGCGTCGTTGCTCGCCGGATTCGCCGCGCGGATCTCTTTCGGCAGGTTGTCATAGGCGTACTTCACCTTCTCCCGGAACAGACGCTTGGCGTCGTTCAGGGTGTGGGCGATCAGTGCGCACTTGGCCGACTCGAACAGCGCTGCGTCCAGCTGGATGATGCAGCACTCAGTAGTGAAGCCGAGCTGCCGAGCCTTCAGGATGATGTTGCGGGTGTGCATCCCATCGAAGTACTCAATCTGCTCATCCGTCATCCGGAAGCGGACTTTCTTGCCCTGCTTATCGGTGATGAAGTAGAGATTGTTCAACCGCCAACGCTTATCCCGGAGCAGCTTCATGTGCTCGGGCTTCATGTCAGGCGTCCTTCGATAGTTCGTCCATCATCGCGGCCAGGGTGTCGACTGTCTTGTCGCCCTCCTCCGTGTCGAGGTTGAATGCTTGGCGCTCGCCCTTGATCACCTTGAGCTGAGCGTCGACGCCAGCGTTGAGTGACCGCGCGAAGTCGCCGTGGTTTTCTGCAGTGACTGTCACGCCTGACAGGAACGTGCTGAGCTTGCTCGCAATGCCTCGCCACTGGGCCAGCCCGGAACGGTGGGCAAGCACTACAGCCGCAGCCTTATCGGATGCCTCCTCGATAATCTCGGCATCAGTGACCAGTTTCTTCTGGTCACCATCCGTGGTCACCGATCTGGTCACCTTGTCCTTGACGGCGGATCTGACCTTGCTCGTCAGGTCACGTTGCCAGCCTTCCTTCTCGGCGCGCTTCATGATCGTGTTGTGCGCTACTCCATGCTCTGAGGCAATGGCGCGCAGGGAAAGCAATCCAGCCCGGTAGGCTCGTTCGATCGCCTCCCAGTCGGGTTGCTTGGTTGTCATGGGCATCCTTATTCTTGCCTGATGGTCATCGTGCGGATGGTGCCGCCGGTGTAGATGTCTCGCTTCATGGCGGCGCGAACCGCATCCACTGCGCTTGCACCCATATCCATCGCTGCTAAGGCATAAGCGGAGCCACTGCCAATAGCGTCAGGGTTAGATGGGTCGAGCTCCTGTTTCCAAACGCCTGTCTTGTCGTCGTGGCCGACCATCATCAGCTTGCCGCCATCGACGACATAGCCTGAGCACTCCACGGGAACGAGCGAGGGAGTCCCGAAGTAGGCGGAAATCAAAGCCTTCTCGTCGCATACCGCTCCGGCCAAGAAGAAACTGACACCATCAACGGTTGCGCACTTCAAGCAGTCGTCCGAGACGATCGCGCCGGATCTAGTCTGCCGCGAGTCATAGGCAATCACGCCGTCTTTGTAGGCAATGGTGGTCATGCTGACTCCAATGTCGCGACACAATTTTCCGATTCGCGAAACGTGTCGCGCGCTACTTGCTCTGGCTGCGCTTGATCTGCGCGTCCACCTGATCTGCACAGGTGTCGAGCAGCTTGATGGCTTGCGTCTTCAGCTCCCACAGCTGACCGTTGTCAGCGAGGTCTTCATCAGATACCCGCTCACACGGCACCAGCTCAGGGGGCTCGACTCTTACTGCCGTTGTCTTTGTTACCACCGCTGGCTTTCCCGCGCAGGCCGTCAGGCAGAGGCTGAGCAGCCCAATCACGAACAGGCTTGCTGTTGCGTTTGAGGTCTTCAAAGTCTTTCCTCGCCTTTTTGGCTTTGTCTTCGCTGGCCTTGATCCGCCGGTTCAGGTCTTTCAGGTACTCGGCGTTTCGCTGGGCTTCTGCCCGTAGCGTGGTGATCGTGGCCTGGCTTTCGAGGTTGGCGTCGACCGCCTTCTTCTTCTCGCCGGCTTCGAATGCCACCTCGCCACGGAGAGCGACGACGCGCGATTGCTGAATGCCCAGCAGGAGCAGCCCTACCAGGGCGATGATGATTGCAGCAGCGAAGGCCTTCATGCGGCATCCGCCTTGCGACCGAGGAATCGGGTCACCAGCTCGCGTATGGCTGTCACGCCAAGGAACCCAATAGTCCCTCCGGCGGCAATCGATAGGCTCGGCGGCCACTCCATCCACTCAATCACGCTCGATGCGACCAGGCTGAGAGATCCGCAGATAAGCGACTCGAACACGATCCGACGCTTGCTGGTTTCTTTCCCGTCGTACAGGACGCGGAGCAGAGATACGGTGATGGCCATGATGACGCCCGCCATTAGCGGATTGCTCAACGCCAGCCAGATCTTGGCCCATGTGTCTGGCTTGTCAGGCATGTTTGGCATCCGGGTTGCCTCCCCCTTGGGGAGATTGATAAATCCGGCTCCGCTGCACTCCCAGCTCGGGGCAATGGGTGTGGGGAGCCGAAAACGAAAAAGCCCCTGCGAGTGCAGAGGCCCTGAATAGGTGCGGATGGCAGGCGCTGATCTCCTGCTTTCGGGCTGGTCGAGTTGCACGACCGTACAGTGTGGTTCCGATTCCCACAGGGCCAAGGCCCGTTACCTTTACGCATCAGCCTGCGCATTCATCCGCATAATGTGAGGGTCTTTCCCCTCCTGTCCGCCAAAGGCTATCACGGCGTCGACGCCCTATTGCATCGATCTCGCCGCTCAAGTCTCGCGCCACCCGGAAAGCATGTGAGGTCAGGGTGCGCGGGCTGCCGGTGTTATTTCCGTACGCCGTACTATCCGGCTAATCGGCGTCCAGGTCGTCCCGAGGGCTGTCCTGGCTACAGGTAAAACTGCTGTGTCCGGGAAAGCCGCCACTTGGGTAGCGGCTTTCCTCGGAGACACAAAAAGCCCGGCGCATATGTCCGGGCCTTTCAGTTGCTTCGAGGCGTATTTAGCCGCGCGAAAGGCCGGCACCAACGCCAACGCCTTCAGGTGCCGGCTCGGCCGAGGCCAGCACGAAGTGATTGCTGGATGCGCGCAGATTGGATGCCAGGGATTCGTCAGTAGTGTCGCTGCCCGTTCGCCACATGGCCAGGGTCAGCTCCATGCGCTGCAGGGCAACACCTTGGGGCTCGGCCATCACGTACGCGACGCGATAGGCTCGGGTCAGTGGCTCGGCGAGCGCCGACATGGAGAAACAGGACAGGCAGGCGGCCAGCGCCAGGCCCAGATAAGCAGACAGTCGCTTAACCATTCGGCATTCCTTCTGGTGGGTTTCTTCGGGCAATAAAAAACCCGGCGCTTGGCCGGGCTCATGGTTTCGTGTGCGTTTCGCGTTACTTGTGCACTATGGGAAAAGTAACGGGAATTCCCCGTCATGTCAATGTGATTATGCCGCTTCTTGATCTTTTTCCGAGTGAATCACCTGCCATACTGGCTGTTGTGCCTGGATATCCACTTCTTTGATCACTTCCTTCAGGGATTCCCACAGGTCCAGCCAGTCGCGGGTCCAGTTCTTCGGATCGATTGTCACGCCGAAGAAGGTTTGCATTTCAGCAGCTACCCGGGCCGGGCCCCACTCAAGCGACCCGTGGACCTCACCCTTGTACGATTGCAGGGCCATGGTGACCAGATACTGGGCCTTCACCCGTTTGGCGGATGTCAGATCCGGCAGGGCTGCCTTGGCGGTGATCAGCAGCACGGCATTCATAACGTGCCGCATGTTCATCGCCGGGTGGTACAGGTAGTGCCCGAACTGCTGGACCTGGAATGGCAGCGTGTCGATTGCGCGGAGCACCTTGCCGATGGTCGTCAGGTGCGCGGCGCGGGCGGTGGACCGGCCAACCGGTGTCCGGCGCGTCTCGCTAATGCTGATCTTCTGGCGCACAACCTGGATGCGTTCCTCCTTGTCCTCGCCCAGGGCGGCGAACACAGCCTCATGGCGCCGCATGCGGGTTCCCTTCTTCACCGGTGCGGATGCCGCCTTGTCGATTGCTGCAGCGCTGATCGACGCGTTCGATTCGTGCTGAGCCTCGGTCCATACTTGCCTTGCGTTGATCAGCTTCATGCAGCTTCCCCTTTTCTCAATTCTTTGGTCTTGGCCCGGTATTCGGCGGTCATCGCCTTCAGCTGTTCGATGGTGTACTTCTTGGGCTCATGAGGGCCTTCCAGCCACTCGACCGCCTCGGCGCCAATGCGCTTCACCAGCTCAATGCGGTAGTTCACGATGTCGCCGGACTTGTGGTTGTTGCACGGGGCACATTGGCGCCATACGTTGAGCGGTTCGAACCTGAGTTCAGGGTTGCCGCCAACGGTCCGGTAGTGCCCCGCGTGCCATTGGCCGTTGTGATGCCTTCCGCAGCTCACACAGGGCAAGCCGATATCCCTCTCGCGGATCCAGGCGTTGAACGCGGTCTGGGCATCCTTCAGGTGCTGGGCGCGCGACTTGATCTTCTCCTTACGCACCTTGATCTCCCGGCGCTCGACCTGAGCCAGGGACTTGCGGGCCTTCTCCTGGTTGGCCTGGTTGGTGGGTGCGTCGAGGATGGCGCAGGCCGGGCTGCATACGCGCTGCCCTAGTCGTTGCGGGACGAATGGGGCGCCACACTCAGCAACACGGCACTTCTTGGCTCGGGGTTGTTTGGCTGGCAGGCTCATTGGTACACGCTCCCAGGCTGGCCGGGCTCATTGCTGCCAGTGCAAGCCAGATCGTGATCGCTTGCCTTCGGGCAGCGCTTACACCCACAGACTGAGCACAGAATCATTTTCGTCGAGGACAGCGGCACCCAGCCGAAGGGACCTTTCATCCCGAGCTTGTGCTCCTCGATACAGCGATGGCATTCGCAGTGAAGGAGATTCATGCTGCCACCTCGCTCAGCAGATCGGAGAACACCACGCCCTGGCTGGTGAAGTACGCGGCCATGCGATCGGTGTACTGGATTCCCTGAGCGCGATTGAAAAGACTGGTCACCGGAAAGCCATCCGGGCCGAACAACTTGTGCTCCCCCATCAAGGCCAGCTTCTCCTCGTACGGCAGGTGGCGCATCACCCGATACCACGCCGCTTGGAACCCTGAGTCCTCATTCAGAAGGATCTGCACGCCGAAGTGCAGCTTGCAGTACCGGCGGGCGTCGGCCGCATCACCGATCTGGGTCATTTCGGAGATCCGCTTGTACATCGCGAACCACAGGGCGTTCTGGTCGAGCGTGCGGTCCTTGCCCGGTCGAAGGGAGACCACCACGAACTTCTTGTCGCGGAACATGGCGCTGAGCCGGGTGATGGCTTCGGAGAGCTTGGCCTGGCAGTTGACGCTGATCTTGTCAGTCATAGCCGACCTCCTGCCGTGACGGAGCTTTCCACTCCCAGTAGCTGCCTTTGTTCTTCATCACGCCTTTGCGCTTGAGGCGCTGTAGCGACTTGCTTACTTCATCGCGGGTTGCGCTGATGTAATTGGCACACCGATACGCCGTGCATCCACCGCCCCTCTGGAAATAGGCGAGGACCGATTCGTCAACGGAGTAGTTGCGATTGGACTGTTCGCTCATGACCGCTCTCCCTTGCCCATGGCGGCGTCGATGGCTGACTCGGTTTCCGTGCGAGCGGGCATGGTGTCGAACTTGATGAAGCCGGTTACCGCCTGATATGCGGCTTTTTTGTCCAAGATGACGCTGGCGTTTTTGAGCAACCACTGATACCGCTCGGCGTCCTTGCGATACGCCTCAATGGTCGTGTATTGCCTGTCGGCTTCTCGGGTAAGCGAATCAGCCTCTGCCTTCAGCTCAGCATTCACCCGCTCGTAGGCTTGGTAGCCGGTCTTGAGGCCGGCGACTTCGGCGCGGAGCTGGCCGCGATCCGTTATCACCTGGTACAAGTCCTGAATTTCCCCGAGCAAGCCTGTGCCGTCGCACTCCCCGCACTTCTCCATAACAGGCTCTGGCGGCTCCATGTGGCCGTAGGAATGCCAATCGCCAGTGTGCAGCGCCCCTTCCCCGCCGCAGTCTCGGCAGGTGCAGAGGTAACGGCCAAGTTCCTCGTTCTCGGCGATCAGGGCCAGGACTGCTGAGGGGTTGGCGGCGGCCATGAAACGGGTATCCACTAGCGTCTGCTCGTCGAAGCCATCGGCGACCCAGCCGTGTGCGTGGCAAATCGCGGCAGACCCTTCCGCCTCGCGGCACTCCCACGGCCCAGGCGTTGCTTTCTCGGCCAGTCGCTTCAGTTCGTCGTACTGGTTCATACCCGCTTCTCCTGCGCTTCCGCGATATACGCCAGCCGCTCCAACCGCTGGGCGGCCTGGCCGGCAAGGTTCATGGCGTCCGCCTCGTCGATCACTGGGATGCACACGAAGTTGATGCCGTGCTTGATCAGGGCATGGGCTACCTCAAGGGCTTGGCGTAGCTGTACTGGGGATGCTCTCTTCATCAGAAGCCACCTGCAGGATTGAATGAATTGAGGAGGGACTTCGAATTGCGGCGCGGCGGTGGTGCGGCGGCTTCCTGCTGTTGCTCGCGGCGGCCGGCATAGTTTACGAAGCGTGCGAACTCGCCCTGATGCTGGAGAAGGCAATGACCAACAGATGCGTGACGGTGCTTCACCACATCGATCTCGGTCACGCCGCTGCGCCCGAGGTCCGAGTCGGCGTCACGGTGGGCAATCATGATGATGTCGGCGTCCTGCTCGATCTCGCCGGAGTCGCGAAGGTCGGACATCTGCGGTTTCTTGGAGGAGCGGGTTTCGATGCTTCGATTCAGTTGCGCCAGGACGATGACCGGAACGTTCAACTCCTTTGCCATGCCCTTGATGCCACGGCTGATAGCGCCCAGCTCAAGGTTCCGGTTCTGCTGCCTCGACCCTGCTTCCGGTGCAATCAGGCCGATGTAGTCGATGACAATCAGGTCCAGCGGCCGCGCCTTGTGCTGGAATCGAGCGATATTGCGGATCCTGCTGAGCGGGAGCCCGCCTTTCTGGCATATGCGCAGGTCAGCAGCGTGCATGCGCGATACGGCGCCCTTGATCATGGTGATCTGGCCGTCGTCGCCCATCGCCTTCCCGGTGTCGATGTTGCCCAAGGTCACGGCGGACGATGACGCCAGGCTGCGCTTGGACAGCTCCTTGGCCGACATTTCGAGCGAGAACACCAGCGCTGATTTCCCGTTGCGGATCGTCAGGTTCTCAGCGATGCCCAGGCCGAGCGTGGTTTTCCCTGTGCCTGGCCGTCCGGCAATGATGATCACGTGGGATCCGCGCAGGCCCTGCACAAGCTCATCCAGGTCAGTTAGGCCTGTCGCGTGGCCGTTGATGCCCTCACCGTTGAACCTTGCATCCATTTCGTCGATGACTGGGCCAAGCGCTTCGCGCAGACTGATCACGTCCGGCTCGTCGTCCTCGCTGTTCAGGCCAAGGACTGCCTCTTGGGCGTCGGCAATGATCCCGGCAAGTGGTCGGGCGTGGCTCGCCATGTCGATGATTGATTGGCCGATGTCGGCGATCTTCCTGGCCTTGGAGCGCTCAGCCACGATGCGGGCGTACTCATTGCCGTTGGAGGCGCTGGGAACGTCGCGCATGATCTCGGAGGCCCGCACGATGGTCAGCTCACCGCTCGACAGTTCGTTGCGGATGTCTGCCAGGGAAACCGAATCAACCGGGCGTCCGGCGGACCGTGCGGCCAGGATGATGGCGTACAGGTCGGCTGCGTCCGAATGGTAGAAATCCTCGGGGGATACCATGGCGCCAATGGTTTCGATGAGTTCAGGCTTGTGCATCAGGGCGCCGACGACGCCGAATTCGGCCTCAGGCGATACAAGTGGGCGGTCGGCGATCATTGCAGAGCCTCCAGCACCTTGAGGACTTTGTCCTGGCGGGTCAGAAACTCGATATCGGCGGTCCATCCTCGGTCGTTCTCACCGATCCAGTGCTTGTTGGTCAGGCAGTCGGTGAAGTAAGCGGTCCAGAACTCGCCCTTACGGAACGGCAGGACGCCGTTGATTTCCAGGTTCCAGCAGCCCTGGATCAGCTTCTTGCGCTTCGCCGAGAGCTTCAAGCACTTGGGCAGCAGCTCGCCGCATACCGTGTTGTAAATCTCTGCGATGCGGCTGTATGGGATACGATCGGTCTTGGTTGGCGCTGGTTGACCAGGTTTGTGGGCACACTGCTGTTCCGGTTCAGATTCCAAATCATCACCGGTCGAAGCGACAGCGGCGACAACTGCGTCAGCAGTAAGATTTGTATTTATGTCTTTATTGTGTGGTAGAAACGCCACATTGGACGTGGTGGAAACGCCACACTGTGGCACTTCTTTTTGCTTGTTGGCATGGGTGTTTTTCTTGTCGATTGACCACTCATTGACAGGTGCGAAACCGATCGGGCTACGACTGCCCCCAACGCGGTAGATGACGCGCTGACGGATCAGTTCACAGATTGCCCGGGAAACGTCCTCACGGTGGATGCCGGACATCTGAGCGATGTATGAGGCAGCAATGCGAGCGCTCTCCAGGTTGTAGCCAGCGGTTTGACGGTGGATAGCCAGAGCAACACGAAGCTCGCGGCCAGACAGATCAGCCCCTATGAGGGCTTCATACAGGTCGTTGTCCATCCGGGTGAATCCCCCGGGATTGCGTGATTGAATTTGGACGATGTTCGTCATGCCTTCTCACTCCCAGACAGTGAAGCTCTGAGGTGTTCCAGGCATTCGCGACGAAACTCGTTCTTGGCGTTGCGTGTGTACTGAAAGCGAATCATCTGGGCGGCTGCCATCGCTGCCGATTGATGAAAGCTTTTTTGATACGACACAAAATGAGAATCAGAAAATTGTGTCGCGACACTGTTGGGGGGGTTGATCGCTTGATTGGATTGGTGCATGATTCGCTCCAGTTGTTCACCGCTGTTGAAAAAGCCACCCTCGTCCGGTGGTTTTTTTATGTCTGAAATTCAGTGCTTCTTTCGGAACGCTTGAATCGTTCCAGTCATGGCCTTGGGCCTCGTCCTTCTGGTCAGCTCCTGCTGAATTCCCAGCTTCGCCAGCTCTATCGGGGTCATTCCCCGCTTTGCCGCCTCTGCCTCCAGCAATCGAATCTCTTCCGGATCAAGCAACTCACCAAGGTCCATGCCTTTTTCTTCTGGCATATCGCCTCCAGTCCCTGCATGGTCCCTATCGGGTCCCTACGGTTTCGCTTCAGGCTGCTCGGTCGTCGCGGATAGAATGACCAACAAGATCAAGCAGCCAGGACTTCAGGACCTCGCGCGCCAGGACGGCCTTTTTGGTTCCATGGATTTGCGCGGCGCAGATCAGCAAGTCCTCGAACTCTTCATCCAAGAGGACCTTGATCTGGTTCGTGTGCTTTTGGTTTTTTCGTGGTTCGTCTGCCATTGGTGAGGCTCCTTTGTGGTTCGTAACTGTTACGCAGCTTGTTGGGAAAGGGATGGGCGGAGCTCGGCAGCCTTGAAAAGGCCGTTCGTCACCCGCTCGGCAAGGAATGCGGTCTCGGCTGAGCAGCCGTGAACCCCGCGCACCCAGCCGCTTACAGTCCCTTGCTTTACGTTCAGGGCTTTTGCGGCTGCGACCTGGGATTCGAAGTGCTCAACAAGTTTTTTCAAGGAATCGTTCATTGGTTTCTCCGCCCCATAAAAAGGGATGCCTTTATATTAGGGTACAGGCATACCTTTTTGCAAGCCGAAAGGGACACCTATAAATTGCCGCCATGGAACTAAAAGATCGTTTAAAGCAGGCCCGCAAAAATGCGCGCCTGTCACAAGTCGAACTCGCCGAGAAGGTTGGCATCAAGCAATCGTCTATTTCCGAGATTGAACGAGGCTTAACCCGCACAAGCGGCTATCTTATTCAGATAGCCAAGGCGCTCGATGTCGACCCGCTGTGGCTATCCCAGGGGGTCGGCGAAAGCTCTTCGTTTAGGGCTCGTCCGGCTATTGAGTCAAACGCGGAGCTGATCGGGGCTATGTCGGCTTGGGGTGTGGATGACCCACTCGACTCCGACGAGGTTGAGATCCCGTACTACGCAGAAGTGGAGTTTGCTGGCGGTGGAGGGATGACCGAGGTAGTGGAGGTTGCAGGACGCAAGCTCAGATTTAGCAAGGAAACGCTCAAGGCGGCCGGGGTGGATAGTGATAACGCTGCATGCGCTCGAGTAAATGGGCGAAGCATGGAGCGGCTTATCCTGGATGGTGCGACCATCGGCTTCGACAAGGGCAGCACTTCGATCATTGATGGGGAGATTTATGCCTTCAATCAGGATGGAATGCTTAGGGTGAAGTATCTGTACCGGATGCCGGGCGGTAGCATTCGGGTACGGAGCGAAAACACGGAAGAGTTTCCGGACGAGATATTGTCCATGGAGGAATACCGCCGAGACGTCATCATGCTGGGCCGTGTGTTCTGGTGGTCCACCGTGCGCAGGGCACCGCGCAGATGACAGCAACAGGCAAAACGCTTCCGGCGCTGATCTTTGGCGCCGGGCTCGCCCTCATCGCAATTGATACCATTCTGTTCCTCTTCGATTGGCCGCACGCCGGGCTCGCATTCTGCATTGGTCTGGCCGGTTGCGCTGTGTCCGCCGTCCTGGGCGAACGGGCCAAAACCGAAGATGTGCTCATCCTGCTGGCTGCCGCCGCCCTCCTGACCCTGGTTGCCATCCGCAGCTTATAAAGGGAAATCTCTCATTCTCATGCACCGCCTATCGGCGGTTTTTTTCTGCCTTTAAAAAATAAAGGAATACCTGTTGACACAAAATAAAGGCTTGCCTATATTCACCTCAACGCCAACGCAAGAAGGCGCCAGGGCCTCAACAGCCCGTCCGCTCTTTAACAGTTCAGGATCCTCGCCATCGACTACCCCGGGTTTCATCCGGTAAGCGCGAGCAACAAATAGTCGATGCCATGCCAGCTCTGGAACTGGCCGTGCTCCCACATGTGAGTACGCGAAACCACGCAAGCCACCCGATGTGACGCCAGATGCGACAGCGGGCAGAGAGAGGACTCCGGCGATTCGCGTGGTGGAGATGAAATACCCACAGATTTACTGATGCCGCTTCGATGAGGCGGCATTGGAAATCAACGGAGGGCACCGAAATGACAAGTCTGAATTTTCAAACCGCAGTTATGGCGATCGCAAAAGTGCAAGTGGCTCACGAATGCACCGAGCTTGACGCTATCACCATGATGCAAGGTGCTGCTGCGGCGGCTGGCGATGAGGCCTCGCTTGAGGTGCTTTGCAAAATCAAAAGCGAACTGCTGGAGCTCAGCGGGCTATGACGGTCTTTTCACTGATGCACCTGGTGACGGGTGCATTGGGAAAACAACCGGAGATACGCAAATGCCAATGTTCCGCAAGAAGCCAGTCGTAATCGAAGCAGTTCAGTTCGACGGAACCTTCGCCTCTGTTGAGGCGATGCTGATTCCAAGCTGCTCGCAAGACCTCAGTAGCAACACGCTGGAGATTGAAACCCTGGAGGGCGTGATGACTGCGCAGCCGGGCGACTGGATCATCAAGGGTGTGAAGGGTGAGTTCTACCCGTGCAAGCCGGACATCTTCGCCGCGACTTACGACGCGGCCTGATCGTTCCGAACCGAGCAACACACAGATGGCCCCCTGCTGTTTCAGGTCGGCCATCTGGCTTTACAAATGCCTCTCACACCCCGGGAGGTATTTGAAAGCCAACGCGGGAGCAAGACGAAATGAGCCAAGACCATATCCGTCGCATCAAGGACGCTATTGCAGAATGCGACCGCTTCATCAGCAAAGAAGATGTTCGCAACCCTTCGCTTCGCCCGTCAGAAGCCACTCAGCTGCTGAGCTTCTATATCGAGCACAAAGCAACTCTTGAAGGGATGCTGAAATGAAAGCACTCACCCCCTACGCAGAGAAATACAGACTCCAAATTATCGGATGCATGCGAAATCAAGGCGCCAGAAGTACAACTGATGAGGAGATAGAAAGAACTCTAAAAGATTGCGCAGGCAGCTGCGGCCTCATACCCGCAGCGAAGGAGCTGCGCGATCTAGGCATGCTGGATATAGGGAGTCGAGAAGATGCTGGACTGCGAAGCTAAATGCCTCTGCGCGCATATGTGCTACTGGAACGAGGGGCTTAAACAAGCCTTACGTGATTGCGGAATAACGCTGTCGCTTTCCGAGGCAGTCGAGCATTTGCGAAAGAGAAACTGGTTTTACGATGAAGAATCCGATTCATTGTCATGGATTGGTTAGCCGATCCGACCCTGCCTCAAGCTCGTTAACCGGGCCTTCGTATTCCCGATCCTCTCTATGAGAGCGCATCGGGGTGTGATCTGAACCGCCAGCAGATATTAAGGCGCTGGCAACTAGCCGAAAAGCGAGGGTTCGCAACCTCGGGAAGAACGCGAGACCACGACCAGGCAGTGAGAAATCACCGGAGCGTGGCTTGAGGGGGCGCACTCGGAGGCGCAAAGCGGGGCTTGCCTTCCGCGCAGATCACACCCCGATGCGGGCATGGATAGCCGCTCTCGAGCTGGTGGCGCTATCGAAAAGAGACGCCCGGGAATCCAGCTTTGCCTGCATCACAACTCAACCGGAGACCACCATGCTCCTACTGTTCCTGATCGGCGCAGCGCTCAGCCATGCGCGGCCAGAACCGCCACCTGATGACGGCCTGCCAACCGGTCCATTGCGCTTCACTCGTGAGCGGTGGCGATGTACTGAGGGTCAGCGTTCGTTCTGGCGCGCGCTGCCCCGATCCAAATACTCAAGCTGACGCTGCATCATTCGAAAAGGCCTTTCTGTCCAGTTGGGCCTTTTCACTTTCGCTCCCACAGGCGAGCTGCTCTATTCCGGGACCTGGCGAACGAATGCACGCAGTAAACACCCTTCCCGCTCCCACAGCCGACCAATCCCGCATGCACATGACACCGCGCCCAACGGCAACCAGCGGAAGGATCGTGTGCAGCCGGAATTTGTTGGATCAACCAGATGGAGAGAGTCATGGAAACGAAGCACACGCCGGGGCCCTGGTATGTCCAGGACGACCATGGCAGGCGCTACATCGAGACAGAAGGCAATGACGACACCATCGCGGAGATTCATCGGCGCCGGAGCAAAGGAAGCGTCTATAGCTGCGCTGAGGCTGGCGCCAATGCAAGCCTGATCGCCACCGCCCCGGATCTGCTAGAAGCGCTGCAAGGCTTGCTGACCGCATACGAGGATCCGGACAACACCGGTAGCACCTACGACGAAGTGGTGCAGACAGCTCGCGCCGCTATCGCCAAAGCCACCGCCTAACCCCAAACACTGGAGGTCGCCATGAGCGATTGGATCAAGTGCTCGGAGCGGCTGCCGGAGCTGCCAAAGCGTGGCGGAAAGCACCACGTCATCGCCTACACGCCAGCCCGGACAGCTCAGTGGCTTGCCGGTGGGTCGCGCTTCCTCTACTGGAACGGCATCGACTGGCGCTACCCGGACGGCTCTCGTTTCGAGCATCGCGTAACCCATTGGCAGCCATTCATCACCCCGCCCACCGACTGACCCACCACCCTGGAGGCAATCATGACCTACGAAATAGTTGTTGAGGGGTTTGTCCTCCAGGTGGAGGTGACCCACTGCGAGAATATCCCGCCCTGCTTCAACTCCTGGAACAGCGACTGGGACTTCTACGGAAGCCGCGAACTGGAGTTCAAGATCGAATCCGCGATCTGCTACGACGATGACGGTGTTCGTATGGACGTCGCCCAGTGGCAGCTACCTGTGCTGGCCCAACAGTTTTGCAAGCCTATTGAAACGGCGCTGTGGGTCGAGATCGACGCGCTGAGCCGCCGGCAACGGTGGGTGGCATGAACAAGCACGATATCGCTACCGGGATGATCGACTCCCGGTTCGCCCTCCTGAACGCCGGCGACACTTCCGCCGCCGTCCACGCTGAAACGTCCATGGCGATTGAGCTGGCCCACTCGCTGGGCGTCATCGACATCAAGGAATACGGGGCCTACAGGGCTCGCCTGGACCGCATCTACGACCTTCAAAGCCAATACGCGCTAGACCGGATGCGGTTGAGCGCAAGGAGCAGACATGACCACGCCCATTCATAAATCCCTGATCGACGAACAGATGGACGACCTGGAGCGCCGCATCGCCATCCTCGGCTTCGGCCTGCCGTTCAATGAGGTGATTGGCCGCAAGCGCGAGGATCTGGTGAAGGATCTGAACGCGCCGCTGTCGGTGATCATGAAGGGTGGACGGATTGCTGTGAGGGTTCGGCCATGAGCGACAAGATGCGTGAAGAGTTTGAGAGTGCAGTGAAGCGAGATTGGCCGTCTGCGCCTTTGCTCAGGATCAATCAGGTCGGCGCACCCTCCGATGGTTTTTATCGGGACGACCGCATTCAGCACGCTTGGTGGGGATGGCAGGCCTCACGTGCGGCGCTGGTGTTTGAACTGCCAGTTGTCGATGAGCGCGAGTGGGCTGTCACCAGCGACGAATGCGCAGCAATGCGCGAAGGCATAGAGATCATGGCCCGCCGCATTGAGTCTTCTGGCTTCAAGGTGAATAGACCGCCCAAGCCCGTTGCGCCAGAGCGCGCTTGTCCTGGCTGTGGCGAGAAAGGGTTTTCCGCCAACTGCATGCAATGCATTCCTTACTGAGGCCTTGATCATGAACGATAAAATCCGTGAAGAGTTTGAAGCCTCGGTGATGAGCGAATATCCAAATCAAAACATGGGCAAGTTCGCCACTGGCGAGTACCAAAGCACCACGATTGAGCATTGCTGGTGGGCATGGCAGCAATCGCGTAAGGCTCTGGTGATTGAGCTGCCCGAGCACTACCAATACGACAGCCCGGGCGAGGTAATTCCAGTTCTCAAGGATTGTCGCGAAGCCATCGAAGCCGCAGGCCTGAAGGTGGCGCCATGAAAGTCATGTACTGGATCCTCGGCACCGCCGTTCTCCTGATGATGCTCGACCACATGACCCAGCAAGAGGGGCGCGGGGTATGCCAGCCGCCTCAGCTGTCCCAGGTGCTGAGGTGACCGCCCGTCAGCGCGCCAGGCGCTTCCTGATCTGGCGCGGGTCGTTCTCGGCCATCACCTTCTGGACTTTCATGATGCTGCTCAGCGCTCTCGCTGATCGCATCACCTCCTAACTCACACCTTCAAGCGCTGCGCACGTCGCGGCAAGGATTTGTCATGACTGAACAAAAGCACACGCCGGGGCCGTGGATCGTCATTCCTGGTGGTGATGAGTGGGGGCGGGGTCGCGTAGGAACCATTGAGCCCAAGCCAGATACGATGGTTGAGACAAACTACTGGACCGTCGCCGAATGCAATAACCGCAGGGATGAGTGCCTGTCCAATGCCAAGCTGATCGCCACCGCGCCGGATCTGCTGGCTGATTTGATCGTCGCCGCCGGCACGCTTCGCCATTACGAAGCGCTGCACCGGGCCAAGGGAACCGCCGAGAGCCTAGAGAAGGCCGAGGTCAACGCAGGCCTTGCCTCCCGTTTCGAGCAGACCATCGCCAAAGCCACCCAATAACCCTTCCACAGCGCCCCTCTCCGGTGGCGCGGAGAACAGTCATGTCCAATGATCTGGCGCTCGTCACGGGCGACATATACGCCTGCCGTGACGCCTTCCTGGCCGTACAGGCCGAGCCGAGCCTGAACTTCGACCGTGAGGCGAGTTTCGCCATCCAGATCCTGGAAGGCAACAGCTACACGCTCAGGGTGGCCTTGCAGAACCGTCAGGCCGTGATCGATGCGGTAACCAACATTGCATCCATCGGCCTGAGCCTGAACCCGGCGAAGAAGCAGGCTTACTTCGTCCCTCGCAAAGGGAAGATCTGCCTCGATATCTCCTACATGGGATTGATGGACCTGGCGATGGCTACCGGCTCCGTGCGCTGGGGTCAGGCGAAGCTGGTCTACGAGAACGATGTGTTCGAGCTGAACGGCGTTGACCAGGCGCCGACGCACAAGACCAAGCCGTTTTCCACGGATCGCGGCCCCGTCGTTGGCGTCTACGTGGTCGTGAAGACCGCTGATGGTGACTACCTGACTCATCCGATGAGCATGAACGAGGTAATTGCCATTCGTGATCGCTCCGAGGCCTGGAAGGCCTACGCCAAGGACAGCTCGAAGGTCTGCCCATGGGTAACCGACCCTGGCGAAATGACCAAGAAGACGTGCGTCAAGCAGGCCTACAAGTACTGGCCGAAGACCGACCGCCTGGAGAAAGCCATCCACTATCTCAACACTGAGACGGACGAGGGCCTGAGCCAGATCAAGGATGTTCCGCAGACCGATCCGGAAATGGCGGCTAGCTGGATTGCGCGGGCCAAGGCCTGCAAGGCGCTGGACACGCTTCAATCTACTTGGACCGAAGGTGTCAGCGCTTTTAAGAGCGCGAAAGACGTCGCCGGGTACGAACTGTTCAAGTCGGCGGTCAACGCCAGAAAGTCCGAGCTCGAGGCGCCAGCTCCAACCGCAGGAGAGGCAGCATGAACCTCATCGAATGCGAACAGGGTAGTGAGCAGTGGCACAGGGCCCGGGCCGGCTGCATCACCGCCAGCATGTTCACGGTGGCCCGCTCCCGCGTCGGCGGTCTGGATGATAAGCAGGCGATGTACGTAGCCGCTGTACAGGCGGGCATGAACGAGAAGGAAGCCATGGCCGAGGCCGGGTACAAGGCTGCGCCCAAGGCAGAATCGGTACGCCTGGCGCTGCTGGGTAAGCCAGTTGGGCAGCCAACCGAGGCAGCGATGAATTACGCCTTCGGCCTGGCCGTCGAGCGCATAAGCGGCGAACCGTTGGATGGTGGGTTTGAGACATGGCAAATGAAGCGCGGCCACGAACTTGAGCCCATGGCCCGCATGGAGCATGAAATCCAGACCGGCCTCATGGTCCAGCGCGCAGGCTTCGTCACCACCGACGACGGCGCATTCGGCGCCAGTGCCGACGGCCTGATCGGCGAAGAGGGCGGCAGCGAATACAAGTGCTTCCTGGCCCCGGACAAGCTGCGCGCCTTTCACATCGACAACGACGCCAGCGGGATCATGGATCAGGTCCAGGGCTGTATGTGGATCACTGGCCGCAAGTTCTGGCATGTGGGCATGTACTGCCCCGCCCTGGAGATCGTCGGCCGGCAGCTCTGGTGGAAAGAGTTCCAGCGCGACGACGACTACATCGAAAAGCTCGAGGAAGACCTGTGGCAGTTCAAGCTGCTGGTGGACGACTACGAGCAGAAGCTGAGGAGCAAAGCAGCATGATCAGCAATCACTTGAGCATGGTCGAAGCCCTTCGGCCGGAACGCGAGAAACTGGCGGCCCAGGCCGAGCAATACCTGGCCGCCGGCGGAAAGATCGAAGAGGCCGAGCCTATCGGCTACAAGCCAAAGCCCATTACCTACAGCAACCAGATGCCGCCAGCGCCGAAACCCTTCGTTCGACGGAGGGTCGAACCAGTCCCGCCGCCATTGACCGCAACGGACATTCGCCAGCAGGAGCGCATGAAGCAGATCGAAACGATCCGCGAAATGGCTCCCACGCATACCCAGTCTCAAATCGTTGAGATTCTGGGTATCAGCCGGCGAAAGCTCTACAACATCGCTCAAGAACACGACCTCACATTCAAGCGGCCGACTCGCGGCGGGGCAAATGATGCTCACCGCAAAGAGCACATGGAAGCCAGGGACGCCAAGTTCGCCGAGCGCATCAGGGCCTTCCTGGAGATCGGCATCACCCGCCGCCAGGTTTGCGGAAAGCTCGGAATCGCCAACAAGACCCTTGAGCGAATCCTTGCCACCCACGGCATCGACTATCCCAAAGCGCAACGTGGCTGCACTTCATGCCTCGCATAGCCCGCACCCAACAACGCAAACGACAGACCTGGCTGGACTTGCCGACCAGCGGAATCGAAGGAGACGGCCATGGCCGAGGAACAGCAGCCGACAGCGGAAGCGCTAAAGCAGCGCCGAAAGCGCGAGAAGGCAGCGGCGAAGACAGCCGCCCTGGGTATCGAGAAGTTCACGGTTGAAGTGGCCGGTGTGTTCAAGACCGACCTCAAGCGGGTGATGAAGGACCATGGCATCGACAACCAGCAGGACGTTCACCAGCGGCTGCTGAAGAACCTGATCGACACCGACTTTGAAACTCAGGCCTGGATGTTGCGGTGTGTCACGACACCGTACGAGCCAAGCGAGAAGGTGTTGAGACAGCTAAGGGACGCCGGGCTGCTTCACTTGGCTAAGCACCCCGGCGAGCTTGATGACGAAATCGTCGACCAAGGCGCGTTTAGTGATCCCACACTGAATCGTACGGCAGCGCACTTATAACGGTCTGGCACTCCTCAGCCGAACAGATGACCAGAGCAATATCCTTGTCCGCATTCTTCATGTGCTTGTCCAGAACGGTGACGAAGTTCATACCTCGGCATCGAGGACACTTCGGCTTCCATTCGTCATTCATTTTAATGTCGCTCATATAGCTCTCCTTGATCCGGCTCCATGCCGGTCACCCGTAATACCCCAACCCAAACCAAATTGCCACCACCGGTCACGGAGGGCGGCGCCTGATCGGAAACCAACTATGATTCCCTCCCACCAGATACTGGTCGGCGACTGCATCGACATGATGCGGACCTTGCCGGATCAGTCAGTGCAGTGCTGCGTGACCAGCCCGCCCTACTACGGGTTGCGGGACTACGGCGTTGATGGGCAGATTGGCCTGGAGGAAACCCCGGCCGAGTTCATTGCCCGCCTGGTCGAAGTGTTCCGCGAAGTGCGCCGAGTACTCCGTGACGACGGTACCGCCTGGGTGAACATGGGTGACAGCTATGCCAGCAAGCCAAATGGACCGATAGGGCTTGGCGGGCATACCAACGATGCCCCTCATGTTGCGGTCCGGACCGCCAATGCGCGCCGATCCAGTCAGATCCCGTCCGGCTTCAAGCATAAGGATCTGATGGGCATGCCCTGGCGCTTGGCCTTCGCTCTCCAGGATGATGGCTGGTACCTGCGTCAGGACATCATCTGGCACAAGCCAAACCCAATGCCGGAATCGACGCGGGATCGATGCACGAAGGCCCATGAGTATCTGTTCCTGCTCAGCAAGTCGCGGCGGTACCACTACGACAGCGATGCGATTCGGGAGCCCGCCAATCTGACAGGCAAAGGCAGCGCCAACGGCTTTCGCGGCGGTGCCTATGTCAACGGCGCCACCTTCGACAACACGGAAGGAGGCAAGCGTACCTCGACGGGAAACACGGTGCCGAACAACGGCGTGGGCTGGGGTCATGGTACCGATGCAAGGGCGCGAAACCGATCACGCGTCACTGTGCCGGCCGGCTGGGATACGTCAACCGGCGACGGTGGCCACGGCGCTTTCCACAAGGACGGCGCCGAGCGTTCCAGGCGTGACAGCTTCAAGCGCGATGACTCGAAGCGAGAGCAGACGATTCCGGGCCAGGCCAAAGGTACCCACCGACCGGACCGCGAGGAAAGCTCATGGGACGTCGAGACTCGGAACAAGCGCAGCGTGTGGACTGTAGCGACACATGCGTTCAAGGAGGCCCACTTCGCCACCTTCCCGCCTGATCTGATCCGGCCTTGCATTCTGGCCGGGGCCCCGCGAGGTGGCGTGGTGCTTGACCCGTTCGGCGGCGCCGGTACCACGGCGGTGGTTGCCATGCAGGAGGGTCGCAAGTCGATCCTTTGCGAGCTCAACCCAGAGTATGCCGCCATGGCTGAACGCCGGATCGCAGCGGCCTGGCTCGACGGAGCTGCTCAGATGGATGTGTTCCACGATTCTGCACCAGCAGCCTGACACAAACTCCCCCACTCCACCGCCCGGGCATGCCCCGGCATAGGACGCCCCATGCCCACAGAAAACAAAACGGCCGAGCCGCTTCCGAGCCTGGCCACCGGTCACCCCTTCAACGCCGCAACCTGGGCTGACTTCGTTCAGAGGCTCAAGCATGACTGCATAGGAGCGGGCGTTCGAAATCATTGCACCGCCGCAGCTATTTTCACGGTTCAGGCCAGGCGCATCGATACGGGCTACGACTTGCACTTCAATCCCGATCAGGCCTGCATCGTCGACCACGATGGCGGAGACATTTGCTTCAGCCCGGGCGAGTTCTACGAAAATGCTTATGAATGTCAGCAGGCATCTCTGAACGCGTCCGCCCAAGAGCAAGGGGAATGCGACTTCACTGAATTGTGCGTGAGCGATCAGTGGGAAATTCTTGCTGAGCTGGACGACTACACCGTGACGGGGTGGCAGGAACGCTGGGAGATCATCAACAGCCACTTCACCAAGGACGCCGCCGAGGCGTTCATCCGGCGTAAAAAACACGACTACGGAAGGATGCGCGTCTACGTCGAATCGCAGTATTACGCCTGGGAGTTCGAAGCCATCAAAGAAGCGATCCTCGACGGAACGCTGACATACACGCCGAAGGTGGCGGCGTGAAGCGCATCTACCTCAGCGGTCCCATGACCAACATGCTGGACCTGAACTTCCCGCTGTTCCATTCCATGGCCGCCAGCCTGCGCGCCGCAGGGCACAGCGTCATCAACCCCGCCGAGCTCAACCCGGATCCAGGGACCTGGAGCGAATGCATGCGCCGCGACATCAAGGCCCTGATGGAATGCGACACCGTGGCCACCCTGCCCGGCTGGCAGGACTCCCGCGGCGCCAGCCTTGAAGTTCACATCGGTAAGGAGCTCGGCATGCGGGTTGTGAATGCCCATGATCTGGTATCGATGGAGATTGCAGGATGAGAAACATCAAAACTCGCGAAGGCTTTGAGTTCTGGGACAAGCTGAACGCGCTGCCCCGCTACGCCTTCCTGCTTTCACAATCGGGCAAGTCGGTGCAGAAGTTCGAAGACCAGGCCATGGGCAACTGGATCGATGTGCACGAAGCGCAAAAGGTCGTTGACCAGGCTCAGGAGGAGATCAATCAATTCCGCGCCGAGCGTGACGCCCTGCAGCTGCGCCTGAACGCAGCGGATCAGCGGATTGATGAGCTCGAGCGGGACAAGCACCGGCTGGATGCGCTGGAATCGAATTGCTGGGACATTCGCTTCGACAGCAGCCCCAACGGTGACGCTGGCGACAGCAGCGTCAGCATCGAGATCGTCGGTCACTGGATGGATAAGCCGTTCGAGCGCGTCATCGGCGAGAACTACAGCGAGAACCTTCGCGCCGCCATTGACCAGGCGATGACCGCTCCGGCGTATCCGCCTGCTCGTCCGGAATATCCAGAGGCAGAAGCGGCCAAGGATGAAGACTGGCGCATGCATCCGTGCAAGCAAGGTCACCGAGACGTCGGCGCGGCCGGCGGCGTTGCGCACTGCTACACCTGCGACGAGAAGATCGAAGCCGCCACCACGCAGGAAGCCTTCGAGCGCTGGAACGCCATACACCCGGCGGCGCAACCATGAAGCACGCCCTACGACGAAAGCTTGAGGCCTGGCTGATCCTGCTGGCCGCCGGGATCCTGATTGGCCGAAATGTCCATCGCGCTCCCGTGACGTCCCGCCGCGACAACAACGACATGTGGTACATGGCCGAAAAGCTCGAAGCCATCGCCAAGCGCATCAGCAAGAACTACCCGTAACCCTCCCCCTTCAAAGTCAGCCGCTATAGCGGCAAGGACGAAGTCATGCCTGCACAAAAGCCAATCATCATGTTCGACGCTCCAGAGGCTGCCCGTCTCAAAACGGTAACCGGTTGGGTTTCCGCTGACGGTCGCTTTTTCGGCGCCGACGAAAACCTTGCCCGCTACTGCGGCGCTACCCATCGCCGCTGCGACGTGAACCCTGATCACCAAATCTATGAGGTGAACAGTTTCTGTAATGAGTGTCGCCAAGTGCGCCGCCAAGCAAAATTCGCGGCGATGCCGGTCAAGGAATGGGCCGGAGAGCCGCTGGTGATTTTCGATGGCGACCAGTACTTCTTCGATGAGGACAGCCTGCGCGACTACCTAATCGAAAACGATATCGACCTGGCCGACCTGAAACTCTGCATCTGCGAACCGAACTACCCCAGTCAAATCGACCCGGCAGATCACTTCTGCGATGACCTGCCGGAGGACGGCGAGATCCGCGACGACCAGTTACTTGCGGCATTCGAGCTACTGAACGAAATGATCCGCCAGTCCGAACCCCTTTCGTGGTCGGAAGGCGAATTCGCCGCGCAGCTCCCGCAGTCGCTCATCGATGAAGTCGTTGCCGCCAGAGCGGCAGCATGCGAGGTGACGCCATGATCCTCCCCCTGCTCTACATGGCCCACCTGATATACAGGGGGACGAGGCCATGACAAGACCAGTAACCGAGCGCGACTTTCGAAAGCCTGAATTCATGGATGCGAAGCCCGAGGACTACGAATTCAGGGGAGACGGCGCGGTGGTCCGAAAAGATCGCTGGGAAACAGGAATCCACCAGATCCGCTGCATTGTCGGGCCGAAAGGCCGGGAGTTCGAAATCGCGGATGTGGTTGCGGCAGTTGATGCAGTCGCTGGCCGATGGCAAGACCCGGAACCCGACGAAGATCCGGGCTACGACGTGATCGATGTCCGGCTCTCTTGCGGCAGCATCCTCTGCGGCCTGGAACGAACGGGCGAGTCGTACGCCTTCGCGTGGCGATTCGGCGGCATCGACTTCACCCGCACCGACTTTGGTGCCGACATCGAAGCCTGGCGCCCATCCAGAAACGAACCTGAAGCATCCACCTCCTAACCCCAATCCACCTACCGCCTGCCGGTGAATGGCGGGCAAGGAATTCCTATGCCTGATCAGAAAGAAAGCCTGCATGAAGAAATGGTCGCGACGCTCCGTGAGTCTCGGCAAGTGATTGCCGTGGCGCTCAAGGTTGGGGCGCCCGACTGGTTCGATACCGATGAAAAGGTTTCGCTGCACGTCACCGTGCAAAGGATCGACGCCGCGATTGCCAAAGCCACCCAATAACCACCTTCTGCCGCCACGCGCGGCATGGAGCACACACATGGCAACTGCAGAACTGCACGGCCAGAAGATCAACCCGTTCGAACAGGGGTATGCGGCCTTCCTCAAGGGAATCAAGCAAAACCCGTTCGAAACGGAAAACGATACGTCGCCTGTCTCCAAGCAGAAATGGACGGAAGGCTGGAACAAGGCGCAGCGCGACAAGGGGCAATAACTCATGGCAAATCGAAGCGCGGCACAGGTCGCGCCCATCCTCCCGCGCTTCATTCGCGTCGGCGAGGCATACGGCTACCTCGGCATGTGCCGGGACGAATTCAACAAAACGGTGCGCCCGAACGTCCGCGAATTCCCGATCGGGAAACAGGGAATCGGCTTCGACCGTCTCGAGCTGGACGAGTGGGCCGACCGTTACATCGAGTCGATGGCAATTGAAAAGGCCGCCAATCAGGACAACAATCGCCCTCGCAGCGAGCGCCAGGGCAAGAAGAAAGGAGCAACGCCGTGGCCCAAAAAGCAATCACCGGCCTCCAGCAAATGCCGAACGGCATCTGGAAGATCGACAAAAAGTACAGAGGAGAACGAATTCAAGAGAGTACTGGCACTTGTAACCGCGCCGAAGCAGAGCAGTACCTGATCCACAAGCTGGAGAAGTTGCGCCAGCAGAAGGTGTACGGCGTCCGGCGGGTCAGGACGTGGCGGGAGGCGGCGACTCGCTTCCTGCTGGAAGTGAAGGATCAGGCTTCCATCCACATCTCGGCTACTTATATGGAGCAGCTCGACCCGTTCATTGGCGATATGCCGCTGACCCACATCGACGACGACGCCCTCGCGCCTTACATCCAGTCGAAGCTGAATCCAGCGGCAGGGAAGCCAGTCACCAACCGGACAGTGAATATCGCGCTTCAGCGGGTTATCCGCGTGCTGAACCTCTGCGCGCGAAAGTGGCGTGATGAGGAACGACGGCCGCTGCTGGACGTGGTGCCGATGATTTCCCTGCTGGACGAGAAGACGAACAGCCGAAAGCCCTACCCGCTTTCATGGGAAGAGCAGTCGATCCTGTTCGCCGAACTCCCGGCACATCTTCAGACCATGGCTATGTTCAAGGTCAATACGGGTTGCCGGGAGCAGGAAGTTTGTAAACTACAGTGGACTTGGGAGATTGCGGTACCGGAGTTGGGAACGAGCGTGTTCCTGATACCGGCGGGATTTGGGGGAAGGAGCGCCAGGTCTGGCGTGAAAAACCGAGACGAACGTCTGGTCGTGATGAATGACGTTGCCAAGTCAGTGATCGAGAAGCAGCGCGGTAAGCATCCGCTCTACGTCTTCCCGTTTGGCAAGCCAGATGGTGATGGGAACGAAACGACGGTCCACCGCATGAATGACTCGGCCTGGAAGAAGGCGCGCATCCGAGCGGCGAAGAAGTGGCAAGAGAAATTCTTGCGGCCGGCACATGACGGCTTTGCCAGAATCCGAATTCACGACTTGAAGCATACCTTTGGGAGAAGGCTCCGTGCTGCTGGCGTGACTGAGGAAGATCGGAAAGCGCTGCTCGGCCACAAGAACGGAAGCATCACCAGTCACTACTCGGCGGCGGAACTGGATCAGCTGATTGCGGCGGCAAACAAGGTATCAGCAACCGACTCGCGCGCACCAGCGCTGACGATTTTGAAAAGGAGGGAAGCGTGAAGAAAATGCCAGGGTCACTCGGAAAGTCACTATGGCAGAAACAACAAAGCCGCTCGGAAGCGGCTAAGTCATTGAAAAATATGGTCGGGACGGAGTGATTCGAACACTCGACCCCTAGCACCCCATGCTAGTGCGCTACCGGACTGCGCTACGCCCCGACTAGGCGTGAATCTTGTTCCGCTTCTCAACGGAACGCTCAGGAATATATCGCAAGCTTTTGAAAACTGGAAGTATTTAAAAGCAGAAATTTATTTCTTGAGCACCACCAGCACATCTTCAAGCTCGGCGATCATCTGGCGGATCATCTGTTTGTACTGGGTTGTGTCGTCTTTGGCCTCATCACCGGAGAGGCGCAAGCGCGCGCCGCCGATGGTGAACCCCTGGTCGTACAGCAGCGCGCGGATCTGACGGATCATCAGCACGTCCTGGCGCTGATAATACCGGCGGTTTCCGCGGCGCTTGACCGGGTTGAGTTGAGGAAACTCCTGCTCCCAATAGCGAAGCACGTGCGGTTTTACCGCACACAGCTCGCTGACTTCACCGATGGTGAAGTAGCGTTTGCCTGGGATGACGGGTAGCTCGTCGTTATGACTTGGTTCCAGCATAAGCCTCAACTCGGGCCTTCAACTTTTGCCCTGGACGAAAGGTGACCACACGGCGAGCCGTGATCGGGATTTCTTCTCCCGTTTTCGGATTGCGGCCAGGCCGCTGGCGTTTGTCCCGAAGGTCGAAATTGCCGAAACCGGACAATTTGACCTGTTCGTTGTCTTCGAGAGCGTGCCTGATTTCTTCAAAAAACAGTTCGACCAATTCTTTGGCCTCCCGTTTATTCAGGCCCAACTCCTCATACAGACGTTCCGCCATCTCAGCTTTCGTCAGAGCCCCCATACGTCACTTCCTTAACGTGGCGTTCAACCTGTGTTCGAGCGAGGTGAGGATATTCTGCGTTGCGGTATTCACCTCATCGTCGTTAAGAGTGCGCGATGGATGCTGCCAGGTCAAGCCGACTGCAAGGCTTTTTCTATGCGGATCAATGCCTTTACCCTGATACACGTCAAATAGCCTGAGGTCCGTCAGCCATTCGCCTGCATTTTCACGGATTACTGCCAGCACGTCGCTGGATGCGACGCTGACATCGGCCACCAGGGCAAGGTCACGACGCACTTCAGGAAAGCGCGACAACTCCTGGAATTTCGGCATTTTTCCTTGAGCGACTTCGGCCAGCACCAGCTCGAAAACGAAGACCGGACGGTCGAGGCCCAGGGTCTTCGACAATTCAGGGTGAATCGCCCCGACATAACCGACTTCGCGCCCGTCTCGCTCGATGCGCGCGGTTTGGCCCGGGTGCAGCGCCGGATGCTTGCCCGGCACGAAGGTGAACGCGTCAAGCGCGCCGGCGAAGCCCAGCACCGCTTCCACGTCAGCCTTGACGTCGAAGAAGTCGACGACATCGCGACCTTGCGCCCAGCCTTCCGGCAGACGACTGCCACAGACGACACCGGCCAGCATCGGTTCTTGTTTCAAGCCGTCCAGTTGCCCAACGAAGCGCAGACCACTTTCGAACAGACGCACACGGTCCTGCTGGCGGTTCAGGTTATGCTGCAACGACTTGACCAGGCCCGGCCACAAGGACGAACGCATGGCCGCCATGTCGTTGGAGATCGGGTTGGCCAGCAGCAGCGGCTCGACACCCGGGCTGAACAGTTCGAACTGGCGCGGATCGATGAAGCTGTAGGTGATCGCTTCCTGGTAACCACGGGCCACCAGCAGGCGGCGCAGTTCCGGCAGCTCGCTACGCGCCTCAGCCTTGGCCTGTGGAGCCAGACGGGCTTGCGGGTAGCGAACCGGCAGACGGTTGTAGCCGTACAGGCGGGCCAGTTCTTCGATCAGGTCGACTTCCAGACTGATATCGAAGCGATGGCTTGGCACTTCAACCTGCCACTGCCCTTCCCCGTCGGCGCGGATGTTCAGGCCCAAGGCGCTGAGCAGGCGCTCGACTTCGGCCGAGTCCATTTCCATGCCCAGCATCTGGGTGATGCGTTGGGCACGCAGGGTCACCGGTGCGATCTTCGGCAAATGCTGCTCGCTGACCGTCTCGATGATCGGGCCGGCTTCGCCACCGGTGATTTCCAGCAGCAGGCCAGTGGCGCGCTCCATGGCTTCACGGGCCAGCTGCCAGTCCACGCCACGCTCGTAGCGGTGCGAGGCGTCGGTGTGCAGGCCGTAGGAACGCGCCTTGCCAGCGACGGCGATCTGGTCGAAGAACGCGCTCTCGAGGAACACATCACGGGTCGTCTTGGAGACGCCACTGTGCTCGCCGCCCATCACGCCGGCAATCGCCAGGGCGCGGGTGTGGTCGGCAATCACCAGTGTGTCGCTGCGCAGGGTCACTTCCTGGCCGTCGAGCAGTACCAGCTTCTCGCCTTCGTCGGCCATGCGTACGCGGATGCCGCCGTTGATTTCAGCCAGGTCGAACGCGTGCAGCGGCTGGCCCAGTTCGAGCATCACATAGTTGGTGATGTCGACGGCCGCGTCGATGCTGCGCACGTCGGCGCGCCGCAGGCGCTCGACCATCCACAGCGGGGTCGGCTTCGACAGGTCGACGTTGCGGATCACACGACCCAGGTAACGCGGGCATGCGGCCGGCGCGAGAACTTCAATCGGCCGCACTTCATCATGCACCGCCGGAACGACCGCGACCGCAGGGCGGGTGACCGGAGCGTCATACAAGGCGCCCACTTCGCGCGCCAGACCGGCGAGGGACAGGCAGTCGCCACGGTTCGGCGTCAGGTCGACTTCGATGCTGGCATCGTCCAGGCCCAGGTACACACGAATGTCCTGGCCAACCGGTGCGTCGGCTGGCAGTTCCATCAGGCCGTCATTGCCTTCGCCGATCTGCAGTTCGGCCTGGGAGCACAACATGCCGTTGGATTCGACGCCGCGCAGCTTGGCTTTCTTGATCTTGAAGTCGCCCGGCAGTTCGGCGCCGATCATGGCGAACGGGATCTTCAGGCCCGGGCGCACATTGGGCGCGCCGCAGACGACCTGGAAGGTCTCCGTGCCATTGCTGACCTGGCAAACCCGCAGCTTGTCAGCGTCCGGGTGCTGCTCGGTGCTCAGCACCTCGCCCACGACCACACCGCTGAACTCACCGGCGGCCGGCGTCACGCTATCGACCTCAAGGCCGGCCATCGACAGGCGAGCAACCAGCTCGTCCTGGCTTACCTGCGGGCTTACCCAGCCGCGCAGCCATTGTTCACTGAATTTCATCCTGCTCCCCTTAATAAATTCGTTACCGACTGCGACCTAGCGAAATTGCGCAAGGAATCGCAAGTCGTTGTCGAAGAACAGGCGCAAGTCATTCACACCGTAACGCAGCATGGCCAGGCGCTCGACGCCCATGCCGAAGGCAAAGCCGGAGAACTCTTCCGGATCGATCCCGGACATGCGCAGCACGTTCGGATGAACCATGCCGCAGCCCATGACTTCCAGCCAGCCGGTCTGTTTGCAGACACGGCAGCCTTTGCCGCTACACATCACGCATTCCATGTCGACTTCCGCCGATGGCTCGGTGAACGGGAAGTACGAAGGGCGGAAACGCACGGCCAGTTCTTTTTCGAAGAACACCCGCAGGAACTCTTCGATAGTGCCTTTCAGGTCGGCGAAATTGATGTCGCGATCCACCAGCAGGCCTTCAACCTGATGGAACATCGGCGAGTGGGTGATATCGGAGTCGCTACGGTACACACGGCCCGGGCAGACGATGCGGATCGGCGGTTGTTGCGATTCCATGGTGCGGACCTGTACCGGCGAGGTATGGGTGCGCAACAGCATGTTCGCATTGAAATAGAAGGTGTCATGCATCGACCGGGCCGGGTGATGGCCTGGGATGTTGAGCGCTTCGAAGTTGTGGTAGTCGTCTTCGACCTCGGGGCCTTCGGCGATGCCATAGCCGATATGGGTGAAGAACTGCTCGATGCGCTCCAGGGTACGGGTCACCGGATGCAGGCCACCGGAAGTCTGGCCACGGCCAGGCAGGGTCACGTCGATGGACTCGGCGGCGAGTTTGGCAGCCAGATCCGCCTCCTCGAACAACGCCTTGCGCGCATTGAGGACCTCTGTGACACGCTCCTTGGCGACGTTGATCAGCGCACCGACCTGCGGACGCTCTTCAGCCGGCAGGTTCCCCAGGGTCTTCATCACCTGAGTCAACTCGCCTTTCTTGCCAAGGTAGTGAACCCGGATTTGCTCCAGGGCATTGATATCTTCAGCGCTTTGCACAGCCTCTAGTGCTTGAGCGACCAGCGCGTCCAGGTTTTCCATGTACAGACTCCAGATACAAAATAGGGGAAGAGCTTTAAGGCTCTTCCCCTATTTAAGACGTTTGACACCTGGGCCCACAGAGGTGAGCCCTGGTGACTGCCGGGGGTACTTAAGCCAAGGTGGCTTTAGCTTTCTCGACAATCGCAGCAAACGCCGCTTTTTCGTTCACTGCCAGATCAGCCAGAACCTTACGGTCGATCTCGATGGACGCTTTTTTCAGGCCAGCGATGAAACGGCTGTAGGACAGACCGTTAACACGAGCACCAGCATTGATACGAGCGATCCACAGAGCGCGGAACTGACGTTTTTTCTGACGACGGTCACGGTAGGCGTATTGGCCTGCCTTGATTACCGCTTGCTTGGCAACACGGAATACGCGGGAACGCGCGCCGTAGTAGCCTTTAGCAAGTTTCAGAATTTTTTTGTGACGCTTACGGGCAATGACGCCACGCTTTACACGAGCCATGAGTTACTTCCTCTATTCTTGATCCAAAAATTAACGAAGGCGCAGCATGCGCTCGACTTTTGCCACGTCAGACGGATGCAGCAAGCTGCTACCGCGCAGTTGACGCTTACGCTTGGTCGACATTTTGGTCAGGATGTGGCTCTTGAAAGCGTGCTTGTGCTTGATACCGTTAGCAGTTTTCAGAAACCGCTTAGCAGCACCACTTTTAGTCTTCATCTTTGGCATGTTCGGATACTCCGCATTCAGTTGATAAACATAATCGCAAGGCCTGCCGTGCCCTGTTGATTACTTCTTCTTTTTCGGGGCGATGACCATGATCAGCTGGCGTCCTTCCATCTTAGGATGCTGTTCGACCGAACCGTACTCGAGCAGGTCTTGTTCAACCCGCTTGAGGAGTTCCATCCCCAGCTCCTGGTGGGCCATCTCACGGCCGCGGAATCGCAAGGATACCTTGGCCCTGTCCCCGTCACTCAGGAAACGTACCAGGTTGCGCAGTTTTACCTGGTAATCCCCTTCCTCCGTCCCTGGACGAAACTTGATTTCTTTTACCTGAATCTGCTTCTGGTTTTTCTTCGCCGCGGCAATCTGCTTCTTCTTTTCGAAGATCGACTTGCCGTAGTCCATCACCCGGCAAACGGGTGGGACTGCGTCCGCGGAAATTTCCACCAGATCAAGCTTGGCTTCTTCAGCAATACGAAGCGCTTCATCAATCGAGACGATGCCAATCTGCTCGCCATCAGCGCCAATTAACCGAACCTCGCGTGCCGAGATATTCTCGTTGATCGGGGCTTTCGGTGCAGCTCGTTTATCTTGTCTCATTTCACGCTTAATAATAATTACTCCGAATCTGGGCGACCACGCCGGGAAACCGCTTGCGCGAGAAACTCGGCGAATTCGGCGACGGGCATCGAGCCCAGGTCAGCACCTTCACGAGTACGCACAGCGACAGTCTGCATCTCGACCTCCCGATCTCCAATAACCAAGAGAAAGGGAACCTTGAGCAAAGTATGCTCGCGGATTTTAAAGCCGATCTTTTCATTTCTCAAGTCGGACTTGGCACGAAATCCGCTTTGGTTGAGAGTTTTTTCGACTTCAGCGGCAAAATCTGCCTGTTTATCAGTGATATTCATGATCACTGCCTGGGTCGGCGCCAGCCACGCGGGGAACGCACCCTCGTAGTGTTCGATCAGGATACCGACGAAACGCTCGAAGGAACCGAGGATCGCGCGGTGAAGCATGACCGGGTGCTTGCGGCTGTTGTCTTCGGACACATATTCAGCGCCCAGACGGATCGGCAGGTTAAAATCGAGCTGCAGGGTACCACACTGCCAGACGCGACCAAGGCAATCTTTCAGCGAGAATTCGATCTTCGGACCGTAGAAAGCGCCCTCGCCCGGCTGCAGATCGTACGCAAGGCCCGCGCTGTCGAGCGCAGCGGCCAGGGCTGCTTCGGCGCGATCCCACAGTTCGTCGGAGCCGACGCGTTTTTCCGGACGAGTGGACAGCTTCATCTCGACTTCGGTGAAGCCGAAGTCCCGGTAGACGTCCATGGTCAGCTTGATGAACGCGGCGGATTCGGCCTGCATCTGCTCTTCGGTGCAGAAGATGTGGGCGTCGTCCTGGGTAAAGGCCCGCACGCGCATGATGCCGTGCAGCGCACCCGATGGCTCGTTGCGGTGGCAGGCACCGAACTCGGCCAGGCGCATCGGCAACTCACGGTAGCTTTTCAGACCCTGGTTGAACACCTGCACGTGGCACGGGCAGTTCATCGGCTTGATGGCGTAGTCGCGGTTTTCCGACTGGGTGGTGAACATGTTGTCGGCGTAGTTGGCCCAGTGCCCGGATTTCTCCCACAGGCTGCGGTCAACCACTTGCGGCGTCTTGATCTCCAGGTAGCCGTTTTCGCGCTGGACCTGGCGCATGTATTGCTCAAGCACCTGATACAGCGTCCAGCCATTCGGGTGCCAGAACACCATGCCCGGGGATTCTTCCTGGGTGTGGAACAGGCCGAGGCGCTTGCCGATCTTGCGGTGGTCGCGTTTTTCCGCTTCCTCGATGCGCTGGATGTAGGCCGCCAGCTGCTTCTTGTCGGCCCAGGCGGTGCCGTAGACGCGCTGCAACTGTTCGTTCTTCGCATCGCCACGCCAGTAGGCGCCGGACAGCTTGGTCAGCTTGAAGGACTTCAGGAAACGGGTGTTCGGCACGTGCGGGCCGCGGCACATGTCGACGTATTCTTCGTGGTAGTACAGGCCCATGGCCTGCTCGTCCGGCATGTCTTCCACCAGACGCAGCTTGTAGTCCTCGCCACGGGCCTTGAAGACTTCGATGACTTCGGCGCGCGGGGTGACCTTCTTGATGACGTCGTAGTCTTTCTCGATCAGCTGCTGCATGCGCTGTTCGATGGCGGCCATGTCGTCCGGGGTAAAAGGACGCTCGAAGGCGATGTCGTAATAAAAGCCTTCGTCGATGACCGGACCGATGACCATTTTCGCGCTCGGATACAGCTGCTTGACCGCATGGCCAACCAGGTGCGCGCAAGAGTGGCGAATGATCTCCAGCCCCTCTTCGTCCTTGGGCGTGATGATTTGCAGCGTGGCATCGCTGTCGATGACATCGCTGGCGTCGACCAGCTTGCCGTCGACCTTGCCGGCCAGGGTGGCCTTGGCCAGGCCCGCGCCGATGGATGCGGCGACCTCGGCTACGGAAACCGGGTGGCCGAATGAACGTTGACTGCCGTCGGGAAGAGTAATAGTTGGCATGGCGCCTCCTCTCCTAGTGGTGACCCCTACCAAAGGTCACGTGGGTTGGGATGAGCCAGTACAAGATCCAGTCCAGGCCGTTCAATGAAGAACGCCTGCCTTACAGCGGCAGGAGCCTTGCGGCCAACCGGGAAACCGAACCAGAGTGACTGGGATTCAAATCAGGGTTGATCGAACATTTACCGCCGCCGGGGCCTGTTGCCTCCGGAGCCTGAGAAATACCCGAGCCCGGCATCCTAGCACAGATGAACGGTCATCGCCGCGCCTGGATCGAAGCCGGCGTAAACTGACGATTTTTATGCCAGAGTGCTGAACCGAAACGTCCGCAACGCCTCAGATAACAAGACATCGACCCACAAAGGAGCATCCCCGCATGCGTCTGAACACCCTATTGGCAGTAGTCGCCCCCCTCGCCCTACTGCTTCCGCTGAGTGCCCACGCCGAATGGCCCAAGGGCGAGCGTGAGAAATACATGGCGCAGTGCACTCAAGCGGCGACCCCGCAGATTGGCGCAGCGGCGGCCAAGGCCCACTGCGCTTGTGGTGCGGACGCGATCAAATCCTACCCGGCGAGCGATATCCAGGCGCTGATGGACAATAAGGCCACCCCTGAACTGCAGCAGAAAGCACTCGGTCAGATCGCCAAATGCAAGGCCAATCCACCCGCAAAAAAATGAGTGATCGAGCCCCCAGAGACGGCTCGGAACAGCTGAAAAGGCTTGGATAAGCGGCTTTTTTCAGGATTTATTCAGGTTTTACAGCTTTTTTTATCGTCTTTACGTTCGGCTGAAAGCCTTTGAAACCGGGCCTTTCAGCCGGTTCAGGGGGTAAAGGAAACACGACTGATTGGCAAACAGCTCGTCCGGGGGGCTCCCAAATCGAACATTTCGACTATGATACCCGGGTGTGCCCAGTTGGCCTGAGCAGCACAGTACACTGAAAATATATGTTTCTTGGAGATACACCATGTCTAATCGCCAAACCGGCACCGTTAAATGGTTCAACGATGAAAAAGGCTTCGGCTTCATCACTCCTCAAGGTGGCGGTGACGACCTGTTCGTACACTTCAAAGCTATCGAAAGCGACGGTTTCAAAAGCCTGAAAGAAGGCCAGACCGTTTCCTTCGTGGCTGAGAAAGGCCAAAAGGGTATGCAAGCTGCACAAGTTCGCCCAGAGTAATTTCCCGGCGCGCTAAAAAACCCCGTCCATGTGACGGGGTTTTTTATGGCCTGCTGGAAACCGCCCGTCAGCCGCAGTTCACCCGATTGACCACGAGCTTGGCATCGGTGTTGAGGTTGAGGCGATCGGAGCGGTACTCGAGCGTGATCATGTCGTTGGGTTTGAGAATCCGGGCATTCTGCGCGCCGGATCGAGTGCGCGCTTGCTCCAGCAATTGCGGCGAAGCCTGCTTGCCGACGGCAAACTCGGCGGCCTTGGCATCGCAGCGGGTATGGCCGGCCTCGGCTGCCACTGGATCAGGCGTCGACTCCGATGTGCTGCTGCATCCGCTCAAGAACGTGGCGGCCAGCAGAATATTCAATGACACGAGCTTCCAAGGCATGAAGCCTCCTTTTTTCGATGGATAGTAGTGAGCTTGCGACAGCCGGGATGACGCTTGGTTTCAACACCGGCGCCATCGTTGCGCCCTCACTGGAAAAACCGGCAGTTTGCCCGAGCACGACCGCCAGTCCAGACCTGAATCGTGACTGAATATGAACGGTGCTCAATAAATATCGATGTAATCGAAGGATGGGTTCGGCCAGTTGTCCTTCAGCGCGTTATAGATCTGCATGACCCAGACCTCGTCACTGGCCGCGACGCGGCCAACGTAGCCTGACCCTTTGGCCCAGGTCTCGAGCCGGAACCGCAGGCCATCGATTTCAGCACCACCCACAATGCCCGAGGACAGATAGGCGATGCCGTCCTTGGTCACTCGCAGTTGGGTATGCTCGTCATCACTGGCAGAAGCCAGCAATTGACGAACTGACTCGAGGGTAAGTCCATCTGGTTTGTTCAGGTTGATCTGCATGCCAGGGCTCCTCGAAAAAATCAAAGGCCAAGTGTCGCATACCGCACTTCTGATGCCTAAGTCGCACTGCCAAACCCGATGCAAAAATGCTTAACTCAACCTACTGATCTCCCAACCTGCGAGCCCGACCATGAGCACCGTCAGCATCGAAGCCACCATCAATGCCAAATGGGCCCAGGGCCACAGTTCATACAGCCCGGGCAGCCCTGAGGAATTGGCAATCATCGGCATCGAGTTGTTGGTGAAAGAGCTCGGGACGCAAGGCGCTCAGAACTTCATCCAGCAGGCGTTCGAACGCTACCCGAGCATTATCGAGACGGTTGACTAGACCACCGCAAGCAGGCGCTTGCGGGGTCGCTGCGAGAGAGACTACTTGAGGCGGGCCAGCCGCTCGGTCAACAGGTCGAAGAACCCCTGGGCATCGCCGTCCTTCACCCAGAAGGCGTTCTTGGGCGCCTTGAGGCCGTCGTACCAATCGACGACCGTCTGCCCGAACGTCGGGCCTTCACGACTGTCCACCACCAGATTGACCGAACGCCCGGTAAACAACTGCGGCTTGAGCAGATAGGCGATCACGGTCGCATCATGCACCGGCCCGCCGGTCATGCCGTAGTGCTCCATATCGCCCTTGACGTACTCATTGAGAATATTGCCGACCAGCTTGCTGGCGTTGTTGTTCAGCGCGGCGATCTGCTTGAGGCGTGCCTCGCTGGTGAGAATCTTGTGGGTCACGTCCAGTGGCAGATAGGTCAGCTTCAGCCCGCTTTTGGCGACTATCTCTGCCGCCTGGGGATCGGCGTAAAGGTTGAACTCCGCCACCGGCGTGATATTGCCGCCGTTGAAATGCGCGCCGCCCATGATCACCACTTCCTTGATGCCCTGGACGATGTCGGGCTCCTGGACGAGCGCCAGGGCCAGGTTCGTCTGCGGGCCCAGCATTGCAATGGTGATGCTGTGTGGCTTGGCGGCCTTGAGCGTGTCGATCAGGTAGTTGACGGCATTGCCCTCGGCCAATCCTTTCTTCGGCTCATGCACCTCCACACCGGACAAACCTTCCTTGCCATGGATGTTTTCGGCGTAGATCGGCGTGCGCATCAACGGCTTCGGGGCACCGGCGTACACCGGAACCTCTTCACGCCCGGCCCACTCGCGGGCCAGGCGCGCGTTGCGGGATGTCTTGTCCAGGCGCACGTTGCCGGCAACGGTGGTCAACGCCCGAATATGCAGCTCTTCGGGGGATGCCAGGGCGAACAACAACGCAACAACGTCATCGGCGCCTGGATCGGTGTCGATGATCAGGTCGATTTTTTCCGCCGCCTGGGCGCTTGTAGCCGTGAGCAATGACAAAAGCAGCAGACTCCGCAACAGTTGATGCATTTTCTGAGCATAGCGGTGCATGGCGCACTCCTTGTGCTGGTGGGAAAATCTAGAAAGTGACGCCGGCGATCAGCACCACGTTGCAGTATGGAGAACATTCTCCTGTGCGAATGATCGCCCTCGCCTCTCGGCTGAGCGTCTTGAATTGCTCGTGGCTGACCAGCTCCCGCGTGCCCAGCGCGCCTTCGGCATGCAGCGCCTGCAACGTGGCCAGGGCCGACGGTTGTCTATCGAGGATTTCCTGAGCCAGCACATGGCGCTCGACCTGCATTTCGCTGAGCACCACTTTCAAGGTACTGACGAAATCCGGAACCCCATGGGTCAGCGCCAGGTCGATCAACTCGACGTGGGGCGGCACCGGCAGGCCGGCGTCACCGATGACCACTTTGTCGCCATGACCGAGGGAGGCGATCAATCGCGACAGGGCGATGTTCAACAGAGGAGTTTTTTTCATGCTTCGAACGCCTGTACTTCCTGCAGGGTTGGAATGGAAGGCTGAGCGCCCGCGCGGGTGACCGACAGTGCAGCGGCGACCTGGCCGAAACGAATAGCCTCGACCTCATTCTTGCCGCTGGCCAGGGCCGCGGCAAACCCGCCGACAAACGTGTCGCCCGCTGCCGTGGTGTCCACTGCCTTGACCCGCGGCGCCGGGAAATGTTCGAAGCTCGAACCGTTGGCGAACATCAGCCCTTGGGCCCCCAGGGTCACGATCACCTTGCCGGCACCGGCGGCGATCAACTGGGTCGCGGCGGCTTCGGCGTTTTCCAGGGACTCCACCGCCAGGCCGCTGAGGATCGCCGCTTCACTTTCGTTGGGAATCAGGTAATCGACGCAGGCGTACCAGTCGGCGGGCAATGCCCGAGAAGCGGGCGCCGGATTGAGGATGACGGTCTTGCCGAGTTCACGACCACGCTTGAGTGCATGGCCGACGGTGGCATCCGGCACTTCAAGCTGGCAGATGATGACCTCGGCGCTTTGCAGCACCGCGTCGAAACTGTCGAGCACAGCCGGCGTCAGCTCACCGTTGGCGCCGGCGACGATCACGATCGCATTCTGGCTGTTGTCATCGACCACGATCAGCGCCACGCCGCTGGAACCCTCGACAACGCTGACGGCCTGGCAATCAATGCCTTCGGCCACCAGCGCACCGCGCAATTGCTGACCGTAGGCGTCACCGCCGACGCAACCGACCATGGACACTTGCGCCCCGAGGCGCGCGGCAGCCACCGCCTGGTTGGCGCCCTTGCCGCCGGGGATGGTCGAAAACGATTCCCCGATCAGCGTTTCACCGCCACGGGGCAGACGTGGCGCACGCGTCACCAGGTCCATGTTCAGGCTGCCTATTACCACTACTTTTGCTGGCATACATCATTACTCGTCAATTCGGTTCAGCGGTATTGGGCGAATGTACCGGACAGCGGTGCAGTCGATTCTCGCAAGACAATGCTGGGCGTCACGATCCGCTGGTCGGTGGCAAGCGTCGGCGTGGCGATCCGGCGTAGCAGCACTTCGGCCGCCATCTCGCCGAGCTGCAGGATCGACTGCCCCACCGTGGTCAGCGCCGGGTAGACGTAACGGCTCATCTGGATGTCGTCGAAGCCGATGATCGACAGCTCGCCGGGCACCCGCACGTTGCGTTCGGCGGCGGCGCGCAGCGCCCCGATGCCGATCATATCGTTGGCGGCGAAGATCGCGCTGGGCGGCTGCTGCTCAAGCAGTTGCGCCGCCGCGCGATAGCCACCGGTACTGGTGAAATCGCTTTCGAGCATGCGCTCTACGGGCAATTCGATCCCCGCCTCTTTCAGCGCACGGCAGTAACCCGCCAGGCGCATCTGCGCCACACTGGTGTCCGCCGGCCCACCGATAAAGGCAATGTCGCGGTGCCCCAGCTCCAGCAAGTGCCGGGTCGCCAGGTACGCGCCATATTCGTGGTCGATACGCACCAGGTCGGCGTCCACCCCATCGAGCCCGCGGTCGACGATCACCATGGGCGTGCGCACGTTGGCCAAGCCCTCGGCCAGGCCGACATCGCCGCCGGCCGACGCCACGATCAAGCCGTCGATGCGTTTTTCCAGCAGCACCCGCAGGTAACTGCGCTGCTTGTCCGGGTTGTCGTCGGAATTGCACAGGATCACGCAATAGCCATTGCGCTCGCAGTAATCCTCGATCCCGCGAGCCAGTTCGGCGAAGTACGGGTTGAGGCTGTTGGGCACCAGCAGGCCGATAGTCGCTGTGGTCTTGGCCTTGAGTGAACGCGCCACCGCGCTGGGCACGTAGTCCAATCGCTCGATGGCCGCCTCGACTTTGCGTCGCACCTCGTCACTGACCGGCCGCGTCTTGTTCACCACGTGGGACACCGTCGTGTAGGAGATCCCCGCGAGCGCCGCCACATCCTTGATCGTTGCCATGCTTCAAGCCCGCCGACTGGCGCGCTGGCTGCGGTACGTATCGAGCACCACCGCCACCACGATCACCGCACCGGTAATGATCCTTTTGGTCGGCTCGGTCGCGCCGATCTGGGCCAGGCCCGCCGCCAGCACCGAAATGATCAACACGCCGAAGAAGGTACTGATGACCGAACCGCGCCCGCCCATCAGGCTCGTACCGCCGATGACCACCGCGGCGATGACTTGCAGCTCAAGCCCTGAACCGGCGTTGGGATCGGCCGCCTCCAGGCGCGAAATCTGGAACAGCGCGGCGACACCGGCGAGCAGCCCCATCAGGCTGAACACCAGGATCTTGTAGGGTTTGGGATTGATGCCGGCCAGGCGCACAGCCTCTTCGTTGGTGCCGATGCCGATCAGGTAGCGACCGAACACGGTACGGGTCAGCACGGCCTGGGCAATGAAAATCACCAGCAAGGCAATGATGAACGAAGGGGAAATACCGAAGGCGATCGGGTTGGACAGCCAGGCGAAGGAGTCGCCGATATAGGCGGTCCGCGAGCCGGTCATCTGGTACGCCAGGCCACGGGCCATTTCTAGCACGCCCAGCGAGACGATGAACGACGGGATGCGCCACGCTACGGTAATCGAACCGGTCACCGTCCCGGCCAGCGCCGCCACGGCCATGCCGAGCAAGGCCGACGGCCAGACGCTCCAGCCCCAGCCGAGCACCGCCACGCTGACGGTCGAGGCAGCCAGCGCCAGCACCGAGCCCACCGACAGGTCGATGCCGCCGATGATCAGGATGAACGTCATGCCGACCGCCAGTACCATCAAATCCGGAATCTGGTTGGCAAGGGTGCTGAAGGTGTCATAGGAAAGGAAATGGCTGCTCAGGACCGAGAACAGCGCGACCATGGCCAGCAAGGCGCCGGCCAGGCCCAGGTAGGTGCCAAGGCCATAAAAGTTGCCATTCGATTTGCCGACGGCAGGAGCGGTTTTCATGAGAGTTCCCTAGGCGCTGCTTCGTTGAGCAACGCATCACGTTTCTGGTAGCCGGCGAACGCGGCGGCAAGCAAGTCATCCTGGGTCCAGCTGTCGCGCTCGAAGGTGTCGATCAGGCGCCCGGCGGACAGCACGCCGATCCGGTCGCAGATCAGCATCAGTTCCCGCAGGTCACTGGACACCACGACCAGCGCCTTGCCCTGGCGAGTCAACTCACCAAGCAGCGCATAAATGTCGAATTTGGCGCCGACGTCGATGCCCCGGGTCGGCTCGTCGAACAGCAATACCGAGCAATCGCGTTCGAGCCAGCGGCCGATCACGACCTTCTGCTGGTTGCCGCCGGACAGTTCCGACACCAGCTGCGTCGGGCTGGAGCTGCGGATGCGCATGGCATCGATCTGCCGCTGCGCCAGCGAGAGTTCCTCGCTGCCGTTGACGAAACCGCCACTGGAAATCTCCGGCATGTTGCCCAAGGCAATATTGGCCGCGATGGATTGGGTCAGCAGCAAGCCTTCGCCCTTGCGATCCTCGGTAATCAAGGCGATGCCATGGGCCACCGCGTCGGACGGCGAGCGAATGCTCACCACCTGCGCCGGTGAACCCAGCGCCACCGTGCCGCTGTCGGCCGCATCGGCGCCGAATATCAGCCGAAGCAGCTCGGTGCGCCCTGCCCCGATCAGGCCGGAAATACCGAAGATTTCGCCACTGCGAACTTCAAAGGACACATCGCGAACCTTGTCGGAACGGCTCAGGCCCTCGACCGTCAGTGCCGGTGCGCCGATCTGGCGCGGGCCCAGGTCGATGTGCTCGCCCAGCTCGCGACCGACCATCAGCGTCACCAGTTGCTCGCTGTTGTAGTTGGCCATCGGCTCGACACAGACCAGGTTGCCGTCGCGCAGGACCGCAATGCGCTGGGCCACCCGCGCCAGTTCTTCGAGGCGATGGGAAATGTAGATGATCGACACGCCGCGGGCTTGCAGACGGGTAATCTGTTCGAAAAGCATCTCGACTTCACGGGCCGTCAGCATGGCGGTCGGTTCGTCGAGGATCAGCACATGGCAATCGCCGATCAGGTTGCGGGCGATCTCGACCATCTGTTGGTGACCGATCCCCAGCTCACCGACCAGCGTGTCAGGATCGATGGCATCCAGCCCCACCTGGGCCATGGCCTCGACTGCCGCCTTGCGCAATTGCTTGCGGCTGATCCAGCCAGCGTGGCTGGGCAGGTTGTCGAGGAACAGGTTTTCAGCCACGGAAAGGGTCGGCAGCAGGTTGAGCTCCTGCATCACCATGCGCACGCCCAACGATTCAGCCTGGGTCCGGCTGCCGGGACGGTAATCCTGCCCCTGGAATTGCATCTGCCCGGTTGTCGGCGTGACCAGCCCGCCGATGATCTTGGACAAGGTACTTTTGCCGGCGCCATTTTCGCCGGTCAGCGCCAGCACTTCACCGCGCATCAACGTCAGGGTGATATCGCTCAGTACCGGCTGCGCATAGGTCTTGCCGATACCGCTGACGCAAAGGACAGCGTTCGGATCACGAACGGACATAACAAACTCTCCAATGCGCCCGCCCGGACGGGCGAGCGCCGTTGTGTCGCCAGGGTTACGGCTTGGTCACCAGCTCGACCGGAGTTTCGATGACGCCGTTGGTGCCGCTGTCGACTTTTTCGCCCTTGAGCATCTTCAGCGCGGTTTCGATGCCGAACACTGCCTGCCTGGCAGCGAACTGGTCGGCTGTCGCCAGGACGCGACCGTCCTTGAGCATCGGCTTGATGGCGTTGATGTTGTCGTAGCCGACCACTTGCACCTTGCCCGCCTTGCCCGCGGCACGAACGGCCGAGACCGCACCGACCGCCATGCTGTCGTTGCCGGCCAGGAGTGCCTTGATGTTCGGGTATTCGCTGAGCATCGACGCGGCAACCTGGTTGCCCTTGTTGATTTCCCAGTCACCGGATTGCAGGGAGACGACCTTGATCTGCGCCGCTTCCATCGCATCCTTGAAGCCTGCGGTGCGCGCCTGGGCGTTGGTGGTGGTCGACACACCTTCGATGATGCCGACCTCGTCACCGGCCTTGAGCTGCTTGGCCAGGTATTCACCCACCAGGCGGGCGCCCTTGCGGTTGTCCGGACCTACGAACGGCACGTTGATGTTCTTGCTCTTGACCACGGCCGGATCGAGCTGGTTATCGATGTTGATCACAGTGATGCCGGCATCCACGGCTTTCTTGATCACCGGCACCATGGCCTTGGAGTCGGCCGGCGCAATGATCAGCGCATCGACCTTGGACACGATCATCTGCTCGACGATGCGAATCTGGTTGGCGGTGTCGGTTTCATCCTTGATCCCGTTGGAGATCAGGTCGAACTCGGCGGAGTGTTCCTTCTGATAAGCCTTGGCGCCATCTTCCATGGTCAGGAAGAATTCGTTGGCCAGGGATTTCATGACCAGGGCGACCTTGGGTTTTTCGGTGGTCTGGGCGAGCGCCGAGGAGAATGGCAGCGCTGCGGATGCGGCCGCGAGCATGGCGACGGCGAGAAGGCGTCCAGCGAATGGCAGCTTCATGGGTTCACTCCGATTTTATGATTATTGTGAGCAAAATCGTCGCACGACAGCCGCGCAAACGTTTGCGTGGAATGAACTATGGTAAAGCATCAGGGTTTTGTCAACGTTGCGGTTTCATCCGCAACGTTGAAACGTCAAGCGGTGGTATTCACCAGCGCCCCCGAACCCGAATCCTTGGCCAGTTCCTTGATCAGGTTGCCGGTGACCTGTTGCAGCGCGCCGGTGGTATCGGCGATTTGCCCTTGGATAGCCATGATAGCGGTCGTCTTGGCTTCGGGCGTTGAATAGGCACGCGTCTGTGCAGCGGCAAGTTGTTGCTGCTGCTCCCGCAATTGCTGCTGGAGTTCCTGCATTCGCTTGAGCAGCACTTGCATAGCGATACTTTGCGTACTGCTGCTTTTCTCGGTCTTGCCCTCGGCTTCGGTTGCAAGGTTCGCACGGACCGTGCCGGTTTCCTGCGTTTCGCCCAGCGCCTCGTCAGCCGCGTCAGCGCTCGCCTCCTTCAGGGCATTCAGCGTGGAGATAGATCTACCACCGAGGGTGATGGTCGCGGCATTGGGAAAGCCGATGGAAAAGGACATGTCTCGCTCCGTGAATGAATTCCTACAAAGGCATCGTCCGTCAGAGCTTTTTCTTTAGCGCTTCAGATCTTTCTTTCAGCCCTTTCCCTTTCGGGTAACCGAACAGTAAACACTCGCGGCATTCGGAAACCCGTCCCCGGACTGCTTGCCCGGGTCCCTCACTTAATACACATCGTTATGGATATCAACATCTTAGGCCCTGATCAGCGGCGCCGACCGGGCTGGTACGGATCATGCTCCTCCAGCTGTGTTCCCGGCATTCAGGTCTGCCGGAACATCTAGATGAATCCTCATGACTAGATTCCTCATGACTAGAGAGAAAAATAATGACATCTGCTTTCAAGACTCTTGTCCCGGGCGCCTTGGCCCTTCTGCTCCTGCTGCCCGGCGCGCTCCAGGCAAAAGAAACCCAAACTGAGCAAAAGCTCGCCAACGTCGTCATCCTCGCCACCGGCGGCACCATCGCCGGCGCGGGAGCCAGCTCGGCCAACAGCGCCACTTACCAGGCGGCGAAGGTGGGCATCGAACAACTGATCGCCGGCGTGCCCGAGCTCAGCCGACTGGCCAATGTGCGTGGCGAACAGGTCATGCAAATCGCCTCGGAAAGCATCACCAACGACAATCTGCTGCAGCTGGGCCGGCGCGTCGCCGAGCTCGCCGACAGCAAAGACGTCGATGGCATTGTCATCACCCATGGCACCGACACGCTGGAAGAAACCGCGTACTTCCTCAACCTGGTGGAAAAGACCGAAAAACCGATCATCGTCGTCGGCTCGATGCGTCCCGGCACTGCGATGTCGGCCGATGGCATGCTCAATCTCTACAATGCCGTGGCCGTGGCCAGCAGCAAGGAAGCACGGGGCAAGGGCGTGCTGGTGACCATGAACGATGAAATCCAGTCCGGTCGCGATGTCAGCAAGATGATCAACATCAAGACTGAAGCCTTCAAGAGCCCATGGGGCCCGCTGGGCATGGTAGTGGAAGGCAAATCCTACTGGTTCCGCCTGCCGGCCAAGCGTCACACCCTGGACTCGGAATTCGACATCAAGACCATCAAGAGCCTGCCGGACGTGGAAATCGCCTACTCCTACGGCAACGTCAGCGACACGGCTTACAAGGCCCTCGCCCAGTCCGGCGCCAAGGCGATCATTCATGCCGGAACCGGCAACGGTTCGGTGTCGTCGCGGGTTGTGCCTTCGTTGCAGGCCTTGCGCAAGGAAGGTGTGCAGATCATTCGTTCGTCCCACGCCAACGCCGGCGGTTTCGTGCTGCGCAACGCCGAACAGCCTGACGACAAATACGACTGGGTCGTGGCCCACGACCTGAATCCGCAGAAGGCGCGCATCTTGGCCATGGTCGCCCTGACCAAGACTCAGGACAGCAAGGAATTGCAGCGGATGTTCTGGGAATACTGATGGCTGCGCCCGGCCACTTTCGGTCGGGCGACTTTCGCCACCTGCTTCCTACAACCAGGTGGCGCTTCGCCTACACACCCCGCTAAAAAAGCGTATTTCTCCTACACCAAAGTCGGAAAAGTGTTGTCAGACGATTTTCTTGAATTTTAAGCAGTTGCGTAATTGCCTACGGTTAAATACTGTATGCCCGTACAGCTTAATAAGGATAATCCTGTGGCAACGCCTCTCGCTGCAACTACCCCCTTAGATTCCTACACACGACTCGGCCTGCGCGTCTCGAAAATCATCAATTCGCCCACCGCGCAAAAGGCCAAGGCCGCGCTGATCTTCCGCCTGCCCGACGAGCCGATCGACGAGTGGGAACGCCTGCTCGAAGAAATCGACGAGAACGACAACGTCACCCTCGCTTATCGCGACGATGGCGGTGTGCAGGTTTTCTGGGTTGTGCCGAAGGAAGATTGAGCCCGATGATTGTTCGCTGTTTAGCTTTATTGCTCGTCTTCGTTGCCACGGGTGCACAGGCAGGTGCGCCGCGCACCTTCAACGAAGCCAAGAAAGTCGCCTGGAAACTCTATGCGCCGCAATCCACCGAGTTCTATTGCGGGTGCAAATACACCGGCAACCGGGTGAACCTCGCGGCCTGCGGTTATGTACCGCGCAAGAACGCCAATCGCGCCGCCCGCATCGAGTGGGAGCATATTGTCCCGGCTTGGCAGATCGGCCATCAGCGCCAATGCTGGCAACAGGGCGGGCGCAAGCAGTGCACCCGCTACGACCCGGTCTATCAACGGGCCGAGGCGGATCTGCATAACCTGGTGCCGAGCATTGGCGAGGTGAACGGTGATCGCAGCAACTTCAGCTTCGGCTGGTTGCCGGTGCAGAAAGGCCAGTACGGCTCATGCCTGACCCAGGTGGATTTCAAGGCCAAGAAAGTCATGCCGCGCCCGTCCATTCGGGGGATGATCGCCAGGACGTATTTCTACATGAGCAAACAATACGGTTTGCGCCTCTCCAAACAGGACCGGCGCCTGTATGAGGCCTGGGACAAGACCTATCCGGTGCAGGCCTGGGAACGCCAGCGCAACCAGAGCGTGGCGTGTGTCATGGGTCGCGGGAACGAATTCGTCGGCCCGGTGGACCTGAAGGCCTGCGGCTGACCTGGCATTCGTTAACAGCGCAAAACAATGTGGGAGCGAGCTTGCTCGCGATAGCGGAGTGACAGACAACAGGTTTGTCGACTGATATACCGCTATCGCGAGCAAGCTCGCTCCCACAGGTTCTGTATTGACTGGTTATTGAGCCGGCGGGAAGTCCACCACCAAGGCTTCGATGTTGCGTTTCTTCGCTCGGACCAGGGCAGCGGTGATCTGCTCCTGCTTCGCTTCGGCTTCAGCCTTGGAGCTTAACGGCCCTACCAGGACGCGGTCCTTGCCGTTTTCCCTGACGACAGTGGACATGAAGCTGTGCTCGATCAGCCATCCGGTCAGATCGCTGACGGCCTGGGGCGTCTGGCCTCGAACCTCGACGGCCCACTGCGGTGCGGCAGCGGCGGCCGGCGTGGCGCTCGCCACGGGCTTGGGCTTGGGTGCCGCGACGTCACGCCCTTCACCGCATCCCGCCAGCGCCAATACCACCAATACCCAAGCCAATTTACGCACAACAATTCCCCCGAAAGACATGAGGCGGAAATTTTAGCACTCACTGTCGCCAAAAACGCCGCAAACGGAGCTCAAAACACGAGAAACCTCTCCGGCGTCTCTGTATAGTCGCACCCTGGGAATTAATGCAGCATCTGCACGTCAGAAAGAGGCACCCACATTGTGACACTTAGCACTAATCTATAAGCAGTACCGACATCTGCACTGTCTGAATCAGGTGCCCTATAAAGCAATCAAGGAGAACACCATGCTGATACTCACCCGCAAAGTCGGTGAAAGCATAAACATTGGTGACGACATCACGATCACCATTCTGGGCGTAAGCGGCCAACAAGTCCGGATCGGCATCAACGCCCCGAAAAACGTTGCGGTGCATCGAGAAGAAATCTATCAGCGTATCCAGGCCGGCCTGACTGCTCCTGACAAGCCACAAACGCCCTGAGCCCCTGCCGCAATCCGCAGCCAGCCCGTTTGCAGCAGCGCAGTGGCTGGCTAAAGATCAGGCCGACCGAGCCTCACCCTGCTCTATCCCGCCTCTGACGTTCCGTTAAAACCGATACTACTGGCATGTCTCACAGCATGGCTGTCAGACGTTTCGTTTTAATGGCGACGAAGCAGGCGTTCGTGACCGGTTCCGGCATGGGGACCGCTGTCAGCGCGAAGGTCGAAGCGACCTGTTCCAGCGTGGACATACAAAAAACTGTGGGAGCGAGCCTGCTCGCGAATGCGGTATATCAGTCAAACCATTGTTGGCTGATATTGCGCTATCGCGAGCAGGCTCGCTCCCACAGGGGTATTGCGAGGGTTGGAAGGACTCAGTCTGCCAACCGCCAGGTCGTCCCGCCCTTGCCGTCTTCGAGCACCACGCCCATGGCGGTGAGCTGGTCGCGGATGCGGTCGGATTCGGCCCAGTCCTTGTTGGCCCGCGCGGTCAGGCGCGCCTGGATCAAGGCCTCGACCTCGGCGGCGTCCACGCGGCCCTCGGCGCCGGCTTGCAGGAAGTCGTCGGCTTCAAGCTGCAACACGCCCAACACGCTGGCCAGCTCCTTCAGCCGCGCTGCCAGGCCCGCCGCCGCATCGAGATCGCTCTCGCGCAGGCGGTTGATCTCACGCACCATCTCGAACAGCACCGCGCAGGCTTCCGGCGTGCCGAAGTCGTCGTTCATCACTTCGGTGAACCGCGCCACGAACGCTTCGCCACCGGCGGGCGCCACGTTCGGCAGGCCCTTGAGTGCGTGGTAGAAACGCTCCAGGGCGCCCTTGGCATCCTTGAGGTTGTCTTCCGAATAGTTGATGGCGCTGCGGTAGTGGCTGGACACCAGCAGGTAACGCACAACTTCCGGGTGATACTTGTCGAGCACGTCGCGGATGGTGAAGAAGTTGTTCAGGGACTTGGACATCTTCTCGCCATTGATGCGGATCATGCCGCAATGCATCCAGGCATTGGCGTAGGTCTTGCCGGTAGCCGCTTCACTCTGGGCGATTTCGTTTTCGTGGTGCGGGAATTCCAGGTCGCTGCCGCCGCCATGAATGTCGAAGGTCTCGCCCAGGCAGCAGGTCGACATCACCGAGCATTCGATGTGCCAGCCCGGACGCCCGGCGCCCCACGGTGAATCCCAGCTCGGCTCGCCCGGCTTGGCGCCTTTCCACAGCACGAAGTCCAGCGGATCTTCTTTCGACTCGTCGACCTCGATGCGTGCGCCGATGCGCAAATCTTCGATCTTCTTGCGCGACAGCTTGCCGTAGCCCATGAACTTGGCGACGCGGTAGTACACATCGCCGTTGCCCGGTGCGTAGGCATAGCCCTTGTCGATCAAGGTCTGGATCATCGCCAGCATGCCCGGGATGTGGTCGGTGGCCCGCGGCTCCAGGTCCGGCTTCTGGATGTTGAGACGCGCCTCGTCCTCGTGCATGGCCTTGATCATGCGCTCGGTCAGCGCATCGAACGCTTCACCGTTCTCGTTGGCCCGATTGATGATCTTGTCGTCGATGTCGGTGATGTTGCGCACATAGGTCAGGTCATAACCGCTGAAGCGCAACCAACGGGTCACCAGGTCGAAGGCGACCATGCTGCGGCCATGGCCGAGGTGGCAATAGTCGTACACGGTCATGCCGCAGACGTACATGCGGACCTTGTTGCCATCCAGCGGCTTGAAGACTTCTTTGCTCTTGGTGAGCGTGTTGTAGATCGTAAGCACAGGGTTTCCCTTAAGACTTGATCACTGACCCCAGGAGTCGCGCAAGGTCACGGTACGGTTGAACACCGGAGCACCGGGTTTCGAGTCCTTGATATCCGCGCAGAAGTAGCCTTCGCGCTCGAACTGGAAACGGTCTTCCGGCTGTGCGTTGCCCAGCGAAGGCTCGGCACGACAACCGGTGAGTACTTGCAGGGAGTCAGGGTTGATGTTGTCCAGGAAACTGGCGCTGTCCTCGGCCTTCTCCGGGTTCGGCGAACGGAACAGGCGATCGTACAGGCGCACTTCGCACTCGACGCTGGCGGCGGCCGGCACCCAGTGGATCACGCCCTTGACCTTGCGGCCTTCCGGGTTCTTGCCCAGGGTGTCGGGATCGTACGAGCAACGCAGCTCGACGATGTTGCCGTCGGCGTCCTTGATCGCCTCGTCGGCGCGGATCACGTAGCTGCCGCGCAAGCGCACTTCGCCGGCCGGCTCCAGGCGCTTGTAGCCTTTTGGTGGCTCTTCCATGAAGTCGTCACGGTCGATGTAGATTTCCCGGGCGAACGGCAGGACGCGCACGCCCATGTCTTCTTTCGGGTGGCACGGCAGTTCGAGGTTCTCGACCTGGCCTTCCGGGTAATTGGTGATGACGACTTTGAGCGGCCGCAACACGCACATGGCGCGCGGCGCGCTGTGGTCCAAGTCCTCGCGAATGCTGAATTCCAGCATGCCGAAATCGACCACGCCGTCGGAACGGTTGGTGCCGACCATCTCGCAGAAATTGCGGATCGACTTCGGCGTGTAGCCACGACGGCGGAAACCCGACAGCGTCGACATGCGCGGGTCATCCCAGCCGCTGACATGCTTCTCGTCCACCAGTTGCTTGAGCTTGCGCTTGCTGGTGATCGTGTAGTTCAGGTTCAGCCGGCTGAATTCATACTGGCGCGGGTTGGCCGGCACCGGCAGATGCTCGAGGAACCACTCGTACAGCGGACGATGGCTTTCGAATTCCAGGGTGCAGATCGAATGCGTGATGCCTTCGATGGCGTCCGACTGGCCATGGGTGAAGTCATAGTTCGGGTAGATGCACCATTTGTCGCCGGTCTGGTGGTGATGAGCGTGACGGATGCGGTACATGATCGGGTCGCGCAGGTTCATGTTCGGCGAGGCCATGTCGATCTTCGCGCGCAGCACGCGGGCACCATCCGGGAACTCACCGGCGCGCATGCGGGCAAACAGGCCGAGGTTCTCTTCCACGCTGCGGTCACGGAACGGGCTGTTCCTGCCCGGCTCGGTCAGGCTGCCGCGATATTCCTTGGCCTGCTCCGGCGTCAGGTCACACACGTAGGCGTTGCCGGACTTGATCAGTTCCACCGCCCAGTCGTGCAACTGGTCGAAATACTGCGAGGCGTAGCGCACTTCGCCGGCCCATTCGAAGCCCAGCCACTTGACGTCGATCTTGATCGCGTCGATGTATTCCTGGTCTTCCTTGGCCGGGTTGGTGTCATCGAAACGCAGGTGCGTGACGCCACCGAACTCCTCGGCCAGGCCGAAGTTCACGCAGATGGATTTGGCGTGACCGATGTGCAGATAGCCGTTGGGCTCCGGCGGAAAACGGGTGACGATCTGCGTGTGCTTACCCGAATCCAGGTCCGCCTGGATGATCGGGCGCAGGAAATTGACCGGCACGGCCGGGCCGGTCTTGGAATTCGAGGTAGGGTCGACAGTGGGCTTGCTCATAGGATCCTTGAACATACAAGTGCGCGGCCGGGTGCGGCCTGATAAATCAAAGCTCGTATCATAGCCGATGCTGTCAAGCACCTGACAGGCCAGGCCGGCAAACGATTGAATTTATTCGACAGCCAGATGAAAAACAGCCTCGAAATTCGCGCATGGCGCGCTAAACTGCCCAGCCTGGCCGATTACAGCCAGACCGGTTGCGGGCGTCCGCGCCCCCGAAACCCACGAATTCCTTGAAAGAGTAGTGATCATGACCCAAGTCAAACTGACCACCAACCATGGCGAGATCGTCCTGGAGCTGAACGCCGAGAAGGCACCGATTACCGTTGCCAACTTCGTTGAATACGTCAAGGCCGGCCACTACGAAAACACCGTTTTCCACCGTGTCATCGGCAACTTCATGATCCAGGGCGGCGGTTTCGAACCGGGCATGAAAGAAAAGAAAGACAAGCGCCCGAGCATCCAGAACGAAGCCGACAACGGCCTTTCCAACGACAAATACACCGTTGCCATGGCCCGCACCATGGAGCCGCATTCGGCCTCCGCGCAGTTCTTCATCAACGTCGCCGACAACAGCTTCCTGAACCACAGCGGCAAGAACGTCCAGGGCTGGGGCTACGCCGTATTCGGCAAGGTCACTGCCGGTACCGATGTGGTCGACAAGATCAAAGGCGTCTCCACCACTTCCAAGGCTGGCCACCAGGACGTCCCGGCAGAAGACGTGATCATCGAGAAAGCCGAGATCATCGAGGCGTGATATTGCTGATTTCAGATCTGCATCTGGAAGAGGAGCGCCCGGACATCACCCGGGCGTTTCTGGATTTACTCGCCACACGCGCCCGCTCGGCGCAAGCGTTATACATTCTGGGCGACTTCTTCGAAGCCTGGATCGGCGACGATGCCATGACGCCGTTCCAGCGCTCCATCTGCCAGGCCCTGCGCGAATTGAGCGACAGCGGCACGGCAATTTTCCTGATGCACGGCAACCGCGACTTCATGCTCGGGCAGGCCTTTTGCAAAGCGGCCGGCTGCACCCTGCTCAAGGACCCGACCGTCGTGCAATTCAGCGACGAGCCGGTGCTGCTGATGCACGGCGACAGCCTGTGCACGAGGGATGTCGGCTACATGAAACTGCGGCGCTGGCTGCGCAACCCGGTCACGCTGTTCATCCTGCGCCACCTGCCCTTGAGCAGCCGCCAGAAACTGGCGCGCAAGCTGCGCAGTGAAAGCCGCACGCAGGTGAGGATGAAAGCCAACGACATCGTTGACGTCACGCCAGAAGAGGTCCCACGCGTCATGCAGCACTATGGCGTGAAAACCTTGGTCCACGGCCACACCCACCGCCCCGCCATCCACAAGCTGCAACTGGGCGAACACGCCGCCCGGCGCATCGTGCTGGGAGATTGGGACAAGCAGGGCTGGGCGTTGCAGGTGGATGAGCAGGGCTTTTCGCTGGCGCCGTTCGAGTTGGCCCCGCCGCCACAACTGCCGGCACCCGACACAATCCCCGACTACATATAGATCCCTTGTGGGAGCGAGCCTGCTCGCGAAAGCGCTGTGTCAGTCAAAACATCACTGACTGATAATCCGCATTCGCGAGCAGGCTCGCTCCCACAGGGGTTGTGTTTGGTTTAATGACCGCTGGCGGCAGGCCCCGCCTTCGCCGCAAACGGCGGTTTCGCCAGCCACACCAGCAGGATCAACCCCATGAACGCCCAGCCCAGCAGCGTGAAATAATCCACGGTGGAGAGCATGTACGCCTGGCTGGTGAGGATCTGGTCGAGCTGGGCGTACACCGGCGTACTCGCCCCGCCGAGCTGGTTGATCGTCTCGCGCGTGGCGGGCTCGAAGGTGCTGATGCTTTCGCTCAGGTAGGCATGGTGCTGGTCGGCGCGGCGGATCCAGATCCAGGTGGTCAGAGACGCGGCAAAACTGCCGCCCAGGGTCCGCAGGAACGTCGCCAGCCCCGCGCCGTCGGCGATCTGCTGGGGCGGCAGGTCCGACATCAGGATGCTCAGGGTCGGCATGAAGAACAGCGCCACACCGATGCCCATGAACAGCTGCACTAGAGCGATGTGCTGGAAATCCACCTCGTTGGTAAACCCGGCGCGCATGAAGCAACTCAGGCCGATCGCCAGGAACGCAAGCCCGGCCAGCAGGCGCAGGTCGAACTTGTGGGCGTATTTGCCAACGAAAGGTGACATCAACACCGGCAGGATCCCGATGGGCGCAACCGCCAGGCCGGCCCAGGTGGCGGTATAACCCATCTGGGTCTGCAACCACTGCGGCAGGATCAGGTTGATGCCGAAGAATCCGGCATAACCGCCCACCAGCACAATCGTCCCGATGCGAAAGTTGCGATAGGCAAACAGCCGCAGGTTGACCACCGGATGGCGGTCGGTCATTTCCCAGATCACGAACACCGCCAGCGCAACGACCGAAATCAGCGCGCCGACGATGATGAAGTTCGACTCGAACCAATCCAGGTCGTTGCCCTTGTCGAGGATCACCTGCAACGCCCCGACACCGATGATCAGGGTGATCAACCCGACGTAATCCATCGGCTGGCGACTGGTGACCACCGGCCGCGCCCTGAGCTGCTGACGCACCACCAGCACCGCGAAAATCCCGATCGGCACGTTGATGAAGAAAATCCACGGCCAACTGTAGCTGTCGGTGATCCAGCCGCCCAGGATCGGCCCGGCGATCGGCGCCACCACCGTGACCATCGCCAGCAAGGCCAAGGCCATGCCGCGCCTGGCCGGCGGGTACACGGCAATCAGCAAGGTCTGGGTCATCGGATACAGAGGCCCGGCCACCAGGCCCTGAACCACACGAAAACCGATCAGCTCGGGCATCGACGTGGAAACCCCGCAGAGGAACGAGGCCAGGACGAACAGCATCGTTGCCCACAAAAACAGTTTCACCTCGCCAAACCGGCGGCTCAGCCAACCGGTCAGCGGCAGCGCGATCGCATTGCTCACCGCAAACGAGGTAATGACCCAGGTGCCCTGCTCCGAACTGACGCCCAGGTTGCCGGAAATGGTCGGCAAGGCGACGTTGGCGATGGTCGTGTCGAGCACCTGCATGAACGTCGCCAGCGACAACCCGATGGTGCTGAGCAACAGGCTGGGCGGCGTGAAGGACGCGTTATTGCTCATTGCGAGAATCCTATGAAGCGGAGGTGACAAAATTGGAGCAAGACCGCCAGGACCTGAATGCTGTCACTTGAGTCTGCGCCAGACACGTGGCGAGGGAGCTTGCTCCCGCTGGGTCGCGAAGCGGCCCCAAAACCTGCTGAACGGGAAGCACCAGACACACCGCACCCGCCGGTTTACGACTGCTTCGCAGCCGAGCGGGAGCAAGCTCCCTCGCCACAGAGTTCGACGGGGCTGCTTCAACGCTGCGCGGTCTTGCTCGCCGCCGCGCTGTTCTCATGAATCAGCCGAGTGATCATCGCGTCGGCATCGGCCAGCTGGCGGGCGTAGACCTGAGTGCTGAACGAGGCTTTTTGCGGTGGCTGCTGCGCCAGTACCGGGCCGCTCTGGTCGTGGAGATTGACGTTGACCTGGGTCGACAGGCCGACCCGTAGTGGATGCCTGGCCAGCTCCTCGGCATTGATATGAATGCGCACCGGCACCCGCTGGACGATCTTGATCCAGTTACCGGTGGCGTTCTGCGCTGGCAGCAAGGCAAACGCACTGCCGGTACCGGCGCCCAGGCTGTCCACCGTGCCGCTGTACTTCACGTCGCTGCCATAAAGGTCGGTCTCGATGTCCACCGGCTGGCCGATGCGCATGTCACGTAGCTGGGTTTCCTTGAAGTTGGCGTCGATCCACAACTGGTCCAGCGGGATCACCGCCATCAGCGCCGTGCCCGGCTGCACGCGCTGCCCGAGCTGAACGGTGCGCTTGGCGACGTAACCGGTCACCGGCGCAATCAAGGTGCTGCGGGCATTGCTCAGGTAAGCCTGGCGCAATTGCGCGGCCGCCGCCTGTACGTCGGGATGGTTCGACACCACGGTGTCATCCACCAGCGCGCTGGTCGTCATGAGTTGTTGCCGGGCGTTGGCCAGGGCGTTCTGCGCCGAGGTCAGATCGTCCCGGGCGTGGGACAGTTCTTCCTGGGAAATCGCCCCGCCGGCCGCCAGGTTCTTGCGTCGGTTGTAGTTTTCCCGAGCCTTCTGCACTTCCGCTTCCTGCGCATGCACCTGCGCTTTCATGCCGTCGACATTGCTGTACAAACCACGCACCTGGCGCACGGTATGGGCCAGGTTGGCCTGGGCACTTTGCAAGGCAACTTCGGCGTCGTTCGGGTCGAACTGCACCAGCACCTGGCCTTCGCGCACCAGGTCACCGTCATCGGCACCAATGCTCACCACGGTGCCGGTGACTTGCGGGGTGATTTCCACCACGTTGCCGTTCACGTAGGCATCGTCGGTGCTTTCGCTCCAGCGTCCATACAGTTCATGCCAGGCCCAGACACCGACGCCGGCGAGAATGACGATCAGGGCCAGGGCCAGCAGCAACACCTTGCGCTTGCGCGGGTTGCCGCTGTCCTGTTGGGTTTCCTGGGTAGTTTCGGCAGTTGCCATGACAAGTACCTCGAATCAGTGAGTCGGCGCGGTGGCGGCCGGAGTGGCCGAAGCGATGGTCTGGGTATCGAAACCACCGCCCAGGGCCTGCATCAGTTGGATCGACAGATCGATCTGCTCGGCATTGAGGGTCGCCAGTTGGCGCTGGGCCTGGAGCAGTTGTTGCTCGATGCTCAACACGTCCAGGTAATTGCCGATGCCGGAACCGTAGCGCTGGACCACGGTGTCGTAGGAGTTCCGGGCGATATCCACCGCGTGTTGCTGGGCGCCGAGCTGCCGACCGATGTCGCGCAACTGGTTGATGGTATCGCTGACGTCGCCAAGGGCCGCGACCAGGCTCTTGTTGTATTGCGCCACCGCCAGGTCGTAATCGGCGTCCCGGGCATCCAGGTCCGCCCGCAGGCGGCCGCCATCGAAGATCGGCAACGACACGGTCGGCGCCACGTTGAAGAAACGACTGGGCGCGCCGAACATCGCGTCACCCAGCAGCGATTGCACCCCCGCCGCCGCGCTCAGGTTGAGGTTGGGGTAGAAGCTGGTCTTGCCGGCCTCGATGTTCTTGCTCGCCGCCTCGACCCGCCACCGCGCCGCGACCAGGTCGGGACGGCGACCGAGCAACTCGGCCGGCAGATTCGACGGCAGGGCCACCGCGCTGGCCTGCAGCACGTTGGGCCGGGCGATGTCGTTGCCCCGGTCGGGACCTTTGCCCAGCAGCACCGCCAAGGCGATCTTTGCGCTTTGCAGGCGTTTTTCCGCGTCGATCAGCGTCGCATCGGCGCTGGCTTCGAGGCTTTCGGTCTGTTGGAACTGGTATTCGCTGTCGATCCCGGCACCGAGACGGCGTTTGCCCAGGTCGAGCATCTGCCGCGTGCGCTTGAGGTCTTCATTGGCCAGATCATAAATGATGTGGGCCTGGCCCAGGTCGCTGTAGGCCCGGGCCACGTCGGCGGCGAGGGTCAGTTGCGCGGCCTGGCGATCGATCTCGGCGGCGCGGGCCTGGCCCAGGGCCGCTTCCCAGGCGGCACGTTGGCCGCCCCAGAGGTCGAAGTTGTAGTTGAAATCCATGCTCAGCGAACGCAGGGTGCTATAGGCGCCGCCCTGCCCTTGCGGGTCCTGGTCACGGGCCAGGCGCGAACGGCTGACACTGCCGCTGGCGTCGAGGGTCGGCAGGCGCGCGGCATTCGCGGCATAGGCAGCGGCGCTGGCCTGGTGCACCCGGGCGCTGGCGATCTGCATGTCCGGGCTGTCGCGCAGCGCTTCACGGATCAAGCCGTCGAGCTGCGGGTCGCCAAGGCTTTTCCACCAGTCGCTTTTCGGCCACGCGGCGGGCGACAGTTTGACCCCGGTCAGCGATTGCCCAGCCTGCAAGCTCTTGGCCTCCAGGCTGACGCCCTCGGTCCTCAGGCCACTGTAGCTGGCACAACCGGCGAGGCTCATGGCCAACAGCACAAGGCTCAGGCGGGTACGCAAGGTTTGATGTTTCATTTGGCCCCCAATCGCAGGACGGTGATGGGGTCACCGGCGGCGAGCAGTATTTTCTTGAGGATGTCTTCGAGGGTTTGCAGCTCCTCGCGGCTGATGGCGCCGGCCAGTTGATTCATGGCGTCGGCGCCGATGAACGGCAGGCGATCGGCGAGGGCCTGGCCGGCGTCGGTCAGCACCAGACGGACCTGGCGACGATCCTGTGCCGAACGCTGGCGAACCAGAAAGCCCTTCTGCTCCAGGCGGTCGAGCATGCGGGTCATCGAGCCGCTGTCCAGCGACAGGTACCGGCACAGCTCGACCGGCGTATCGATGCCGTGCTGGGCCATGATGATCAACACCTTGAACTGCGCGGCGGTGATGCCGACAGGCTCCATGTGGGTGTCGATGATCCGGTCCTTGAGCGCCGCGGCGCGGCCAAGGAGCATGCCGAGATGGCAATTGTGGAATTCGTCCGGGGTGAAATGCTTCATCTGGATACCGTTAGCTGCCTAGGCAGTGAATGTATGTCGAGATGTTACTGCTTAGGCAGCAAATGTCAAACAAATAGTTAGTTAGCTATGCATAAACCTCTGTGGGAGCGAGCCTGCTCGCGAAGGCGGTACGTCAGTCAGCAGAAATCTTGACTGTCAGACCGCATTCGCGAGCAGGCTCGCTCCCACAGGGAAGTCAGGGTTGGGAAAGGTCAGAAATCGCGCTTGTAGAAAATATCCAGCGAGCTGGCGACGCCGCTGGCGGCTTCGAGGTAGACCTTCTTGCTCAGCTTGTAGCGCAGGGCAATGGTATTGGCCGGTTCGAATACTCCGACGCCGTAGCGCAGGCTGAGTTTTTCCGACAGGTTGCCGCTGGCGACCACGCTGGTTTCGTTGCCGCTGCCCTGGGTGTCGAGTTGGAAATCCTCGATTCCCAGGTTGTTGGCCAGGCTGGTGGTCACGCCGGAACTGCCCATCAAGCCCAGGCCCAGTGCAGCCTGGGCGAGCATGTTGTTGTCTTCGCCAGTGGTACTCAGCGGCCGGCCCAGCACCAGGTACGACAACGCCTGCTCCTGGCTCATGGCCGGTTCCGAGAAGATTTGCGTGGTGGGTTGCTCGGCGCTGCCGCTCAAGCGGATGCCTGCGATCACATCGTCGGTCTGGCGGATCGCCTCGATGTCCAGGTACGGCTGATCGATAGGCCCGGCGAACAACAAGCGCGCCCGGCGCACCGTCAACCGCTGCCCATAGGCCCGATAGCGGCCGTCGTTGAGCCAGAGTTCGCCGCGAGTGTCCATGTTGTCGCCGATGTGCACCTGCCCCTGGACGTTGGCGGTGAGCCCGAATCCCGAAAAGGCGAGCTTCTCCTGGCCGACGAGCACGTCGATGTCCATTGCCATGGCCATCGGTGCCTTGCCCTCTTCGGTCTGGTGGCCGACGATCACCGTGTCGTCCGAAACCTTGACGGTTGACGGTGGCAGTTCGCGAATGGTGACATCGCCCTTCGGCACCAGGACCTTGCCGGCAATCGCCAGCCGCTCGCCCTGCAGCATGATTTTCAAGTCCGGCGCCACGTCCAGCACCGCATAGGGTTCGACGGTCACTGGCAGTTGCGAGCCCTTGAGAGCCAGGTCCATGGTCAGCGCCTCGCCCCAACCGATATTCCCGGTCAGGCGGCCCTGCCCGCTCTTGCCACTCTTCCAATCGCCATCCAGACGCACCGTTTCGCCGGCGATCATCGCCCGCAGTTGCAAAGCTTCGAGGCTGACCGGCAGTTCCGGGCCGGACACTTCGCCGTCGCTGAGCACCAGGTTGCCGTTGACCTGGGGCGCGAGCAGCCCGCCGGACAGCGTGCCACTGCCGTTCAAGTGCCCCGTGAGGGTTTCCACCATCGGCACGAATGGACGGGCGACGGACAGGACCAGGCCACTCAGGCGGAACGAACCACTCAGCGGCTTGCTCACTGGCAACGGATTGATCCGCGCCTGGACCATCAGTTCGCCTAGCCTGGCGCCGACGAAATTCAGATCGGTATCGATGCGCGTGGGTGTCAGGCGGCTGTCGAGCGTCAGGGTCTGGTAGGGGAAGTCCAGCCACTGTTCTTTATCCCGAATCCGCAACGTGCCGCCGCTGGCATCCACCAGCACCCGGCCATTCGGGCCGCTGGCCGGCAGGTCCAGTTGCAGGTCGGCGTTGAGCCGGCCTTGCCAGGCAAAATCCTTGGGCATCCACTGGGCCAGGCTTTCGATGGGGAATTGCTTGAGGTGATAGCGCAGCTTCGGCTCCGGCATCAGCCGTTGGTCTTCCCCGCACAGGCTGGCCTGGCCGGAGCGCCAGCAGTGGGCACCGAAGTTCAGCGTACCGTTGGCCAGCCGTTCCAGCTTCGCCGGCGCTTGCAGGCGCCAGTCCTGACCGCCGACCCGCAGGTCGCCACTGGCCAGGCGTCCACGCCAGCTGCCCTGATCCAGCGTGCCATCAAGGGCCAGGCTGGTTTTCAACTGGGGCCCTTGCAGGTCGACCTTCAGTTGCTGTTGCTTGATATCGCCCTGCCCGCTCAGCGTCAGGACGCCAAGGGCGGTTTCGCCGCTGCGGATACCGCTGGCCTTGAGATCGACTTTGCCCCGTTGCGCGCCGTCGAGCGTCGCGTCCAGGTTCAGGCTTTGCAGATGAGTGCCCTGAAACGCCAGTTGCGTGCCTTGCAAGTCGAGCTTGCCTTGGGGGGCCTTGAGCGTGCCGGCCACGTCGACACGCCCGCTGACCTGACCGCGCAACTGCGGCCAGAGCTGGGCCAGGCGCGCGAGCTTGATGTCGATCTGGCCGGTCAGCTGCTGTTGCAGGCTGCCCGTACCGTTGATGCGGTTATCGCCGAGGCGGATATCCAGTGCGCCGAGGTTCCATTGTTCGCCGGCGCCGCTGGCCTTGGCCTGGAACAGCGCCGGCTGGCCGCGCAGCTTGCCCTTGAGGTCCACGTCCGCGTCGAGTTCCATGCGCTGGTTTTTCATCGAGCCTTTACTGCGCAACGGCCCGGCCAGCGTGCCGGGCAGTTCGGCGAGCCAGTACGCCGGATTGACCGATGACAGTTGCAGCGCGGTGTCCCAGGCGATGCCGTCGGCAAATTGCAGGTCCAGGTGCCCTTCGGCCTTGCCCTGTCCGGCGGCAAGCTTGAGTTCAGGCAAGTGGATTTGCCTCAGGTTGCCGCTGAACGGGCTGCCCAGGCTGAACGCCCCGGCGGGACCGTCCAGCGCCGCCTGGAAATTGCCCAGGTACTGGCCGTCGGTGTACGAGACTTCGCCATTCAAACTGCGCAGCGTGACTTGCGGCTCGTCGATCAGCGGATAAAGGCGATGCCAGGGGAAATCCAGCCAGGCGACTTTTGCTTCGGCGTTCAGCCCTTCACGCCAATCCAACTGCCCGGTGAGCTTGAGGGTCTGCTGGTTACCGGCGTCGAGATCCAGCCCGGCGACTTGCGCGCCATTGGCGTCCACCTTGCCTTGCAGCAGCAACGCCACCGGCCCCTTTTCGGCCGGCAGAGTCGCCTTGCCGAGCAGTTGATAACCGTTCTTCAGGTCGCCTTCGCCGGTCAGTTCCAGTTGGTTGAGCAGCAGCGTGTCCGGCAGATCGGCGCTGGCCTTGAAGCCGTCGGCGGTGATGCGCACCCTGGCCGGCAGGTTATCCGCCAGCGGTTGCAGTTCGCCCGTCAGGCGGCCTTGCAGATAACCACTGCTGTCGGCCGTGAGATTGAGGGTCTTGAGCAGGTCGCCAGCGACTTTCAGGTCCAGCGCCCAAGGCGTCGCGCCCGGCGCTGGCAGGGTCAGCTGGCCCGTCGCGTTCAGCGGCCAGTCGCCGTGCGGTTGCAGCAGGCCGGATAACTTCAGGCTCAGTTCGTCGCGCTGCAACTGCACCGAGTCGATCTGCAAACCCTCGGCCCTCCAGTGCGCCACCAGTTGCAGCCCCTTGAGCTGCTCGCTGCCGTTGAACGACAGGCTGCCTACCTGCACATCGCCCAGTTCGATCGCCAACGGCAAGTCCAGGTCCGGCAGGCTGATCGGGCCGCTGCTCGGTTCATCGGCGGTGGCTGGCAACTGCACGGCGATGGTCTCGGCCTTGAGCTGTTCGATGCACAGGGTCATGCGCAGCAGGCACGCCGGCGACCAGGCGAAGTTCGGTCGCTCCAGCGCCACCCGGCGGGTATCTTGCTGCCACAGCACCCGATCGGCGCTCCACCGCCCGCCCAGCCGCCCCTGGAAATTCTCCACGCTCAGGCCCGGCACCAGGCCGAGAGCCCAACGGCTGCCAAAGGCCGTGCCCAACACCATGCTCAAGGCCAGGATGACCGTCACCAAGAAACCGGCGAGCGCCAGGAGCGTTATTTTCAAACCACGATTCACAACTCGGGCCCCATGGAAAAGTGCAGTCGAATGCCGCCGTCGTCGTCCATCGCATGGGCCAGGTCGAGACGGATCGGGCCGACCGGCGAGACCCAGCGCACGCCGACGCCGACGCCGGTCTTGAGGCTTGGCAGCTCAAGGCTGTTGAAGGAGTTGCCCTGGTCGACGAAGGTCGCCACGCGCCATTTCTCCGCGACCGAATATTGATACTCGACGCTGGCGGCCACCATGTAGCGGCCACCGATGCGATCGCCCTCGGAGTTCTCCGGCGACAGGCTCTGGTAGTCGTAGCCACGCACGCTCTGGTCGCCACCGGCGAAAAAGCGCAGGGACGGCGGGATCGACTTGTAGCCGTTGGTGGCGCTGCCGCCCACCTGGGCCCGGGCCAACAGGCGATGCTTGTCGAACACCGTGGTCAGGCCCTTGACCATGGCCGTGCCATACAAGAGGTTGTTGTCCGAACCCAACCCTTCCTTGGCGACCTTGGTGTCGAATTGCAGGCGATAGCCGTTGTGCGGGTCGATGCGGTTGTCGCTGCGCAGGTACGAATAGCTGACGCCGGGCATCAGCAAGGTGCTCAGGCCCGAATCGTCGCCGAGGCGGTATTCTTCGCGCTGCCATTTGAGCGACACCACCCGCTGCCAGCCGCTGGGCAGCTTGCTGTGCCACTCGGGGCCCACGGTCAGCAGCTTGCTGAGGGTGTCGGTGCCGGACAGTTCTTCATATTGATAGCCGCCGGCGTAGCGCAGCTTGTCGGTCAGTGGCGGGTCGAGCGGCACGTCGTACCACAGGCCGACGTTTTGCCGGGGCGCCGATATTTCCGCTTCCCAGCCATAGCTGTGGCCTTGGGGATTGACCCAGTGACGCGTCCAGTTGGCCTTGGCGCGCGGGCCGACGTCAGTGGAAAATCCCAGGCCCAGGCCCATGGTGCGCGGCTTGCGGGTGTCGAGCCTGACCGCCACCGGGATCACATTCTCGGTGGCCGCGGTGGGCGCCGCATCAACGCGCACGCCTTCGAAATAACCGCTCGACTGCAAGGCCTGGTTGAGTTCGGCAATCAATTCGGAATCGTAGGGCGCGCCCGCCTTGAACGGCACCATGCGCTGCAGCAGGTCCTCGTCGAACGGCGTATCGCCCTCGAAACTGACCGGGCCCAGGGCGTAACGCGGGCCGCTGTCGTAGATCAGCTCGACATCGGCAACGCCAGCCTTGGGATCCACGCGCAACGTCTGGCTGACAAACTTTCCGCTGAAAAAACCATAACGCGAGGCCTGGTTCTGGATCGTCCGCTTGGCATCTTCATAGCGTCCGTGATTGAGCACCGCACCCGGTTTGAGACCGGCGTTGGCCGGCACCCGGAAACTCTTCAGCGAAGCCGCCGGGCCGTCGATGCGGATCGTGACATTGCGCAGGTGCACCGGCTCGCCGGGGTCGATGGTCAGGATCAGGCGCGGGTCCTTGCCAGCCTTGACCTCGCTGTCGATCTGCGGCTGGTAATAGCCGAGCGCCTGGGCCGCCTTGCGCGCCTGCTCCTCGGAGCCGCGACTGAAACGCAGCAGTGCCTCTTCGTCACGCTCACCGAGGCCACCGATATAGCCCTCTACATTGGCCTTGAGCTCGTCATTGGACGGTTTGACCCGTACATCCAATACACTTTGTGCCAGCGCGGCGCAGCTGAGGGACAGCAAGAGCGCGCCACTGGTCATTCGTCCTGGGAAATTCATGGCGCGGATGCTATCACGAGCTTGGGAGCCTGATAGAGCCGGACGCTTCGCAAAAGTTCGTCCGATTATGCCGTCGCGCTGTGTAAAACCTGCGGGTTGGCGTGAAAGAACACATGCTCGCGGACCGGTCCTACCGCGATTTCGCCGATTTCTTCATAGCCCTGGCGTTTATAAAATTCCAGGTAGCGCGGGTTGCCGGTATCGAGCACGACGCCTTGGGAATGCTCGTCCACCGCACACCAGTTATGGACTGCCTCAAGCAACTGCTCGCCATAATGCTGGCCCTGGAACTGTGGATGAACCCCCAGCAGTGGCAGCACATGGACCGCGTCCGATGGCAGGCAGGCCAGCACCGCGGCGTGATATTCCAGATAACGCCGGGTGCAGCGAAACCCCGTGCTCAAGACCATGCGCAGGCGCCAGGCCCAGCTTTCGGTAATGCCCAGGCGCCGCTGCGGCGGGGCAATCAGGGCGATGCCGATCAGGCGGTCGTTGACCAACAGGCCGATCGCTGGCAGGTCCTGGAAGAAATGCTGCTTGACCAGTTCACGCACCGTCGCCCGCACCCGCTGTTCGTAACCGGGACGCTCGGATTCGAACAGGTAGCTGAAGGTCGGCTCATGGCGATAGGCCTGGTACAGCAATGAACGCGCTTCGCAGGAATAGCCGCTGTCGAGCATGTGGATATCAGCGGTAATGGCGTCAGGCATGGTGGTGGATCTCCTGGGCGAGGCTCGGTGAGGCCCTGCTCTTATTGACTACGAACCCGTCAGGGCTGTGATCGTTCCTACATGCCAGAGGACATTAGCAGTGCATTTGTCCTACCGCCACGCTGGCTCCCTTCCGACATGTCAGCTAGCATCGCAGTTTTGCCAGGACAGCCGACCATGAAGATCGTCTCCTTCAACATCAACGGGCTGCGCGCCCGTCCCCATCAGTTGGCGGCACTGATCGACAAGCACCAGCCTGACGTCATCGGGTTGCAGGAAACCAAGGTTCACGACGAACAATTCCCCCTGGCCGAGGTGCAAGCCCTGGGTTATCACGTGCATTACCACGGGCAGAAAGGCCATTACGGCGTCGCCCTGCTCTCGCGCCAGGCGCCGCTGACCCTGCACAAAGGTTTCGAGACTGACGACGAAGACGCCCAGCGGCGTTTCATCTGGGGCACCTTCGCCGATGCCAATGGCGTGCCGGTGACCATCATGAACGGCTATTTCCCTCAAGGTGAAAGTCGCGACCATCCGACCAAGTTCCCGGCCAAGCAGCGCTTCTACAGTGATTTGCAGCAACTGCTGGAAACCCGCTTCAGCAACGACCAGCCGGTGGTGGTGATGGGCGATGTGAACATTTCCCCGGAAGACTGCGACATCGGCATCGGCCCGGACAACATGAAGCGCTGGCTCAAGACCGGCAAATGCAGCTTCCTGCCGGAAGAACGCGAATGGATGGCGCGCCTGAAGAATTGGGGTCTGGTGGACAGCTTCCGTCACCTGAACCCGGACGTCAGCGACCGCTTCAGCTGGTTCGACTACCGCAGCCGCGGTTTCGAGGACGAGCCCAAGCGCGGCCTGCGCATCGATTTGATCCTCGCGTCCCAAGGACTGCTGCCACGGGTCAAGGACGCCGGCGTGGACTATGAATTGCGCGGCATGGAAAAACCCTCGGACCACGCGCCGATCTGGCTGGAACTGAGCTGAATACCAGCCTTCCATTTCGTCCCCTGTGGGAGCGAGCCTGCTCGCGAAGCGGTATTCCTGTCGCAATAATGGCGCCTGACCCAGCGCTTTCGCGAGCAGGCTCGCTCCCACATTCGACCGGGTCGGTCATACGCTCCGCGTCGCAACCCTGTCATCTTTCAGCAACCTGACTGACTTAATCTTCCGGCACCTCCCTGGTTCAAAAAGGTGCCGGCATGCGGCTGTGCGTTGTGTTTTTCATGAGCTTCTGGCTGCCGCTCATGGCATGGGCCGGCGCCTTGCCCGTTCCCGAACACGGCCCGGCCCTGCGCATCCAGGGCTCCAACACCATCGGCGCGGCACTGGGGCCGGCCCTGGTCAAGGGCCTGATGCAAGGCCAGGGGCTGCTCAGGGTCAGCAGCGAAATAACCGGCCGGGACAATGAGCAACGGATCGTTGGCTGGACCGCCGAAGGCAAACGCGTCCAGATCGACATCGCGGCCCACGGTTCCAGCACCGGATTCGCCGCTCTCAAGCAAGCCAGCGCTGATCTGGCAGCCTCTTCCCGACCGATCAAGGACGGTGAACTGAAGGACCTGTCGGCCCTCGGCGACTTGAAAAGCCCGATGGCCGAGCAGGTCATCGCCATCGACGGCCTGGCGATTATTCTGCATCCGCAAAACCCGTTGCGTCAGCTCGACACCGTGCAACTGGCGCGCATTTTCAGCGGTGAGGCAAAGACCTGGGAAGCGGTGGGCAGCGTCGGCGGGGCCATTCATTTATACGCGCGGGACGAACAGTCCGGCACCTACGATACCTTCAAGGAACTGGTACTCAACCGACAAGGAAAAAAGCTCGATCCTGCGGCCCAGCGCTTCGAATCCAGTGAGCAATTGTCCGATGCGGTCAGCCAGGATCCGCAAGGCATCGGCTTCATCGGCTTGCCCTACGTACGTCAGGCCAAACCCCTGGCGATCGTCGACGGCGCCTCGCAGCCCATGTTGCCGCTGAACAACCTGATCGCCACCGAGGATTATCCCCTGTCCCGGCGCTTGTTCTTCTACTTGCCGCCAGCGCAAACCAACCCTTGGGCCGAAGCCCTGGTCGACTTCAGCCAAAGTGAACAAGGCCAGGCCATCGTCGCGGCCAACGGATTCATCGCCCAGACCATCCAGGCCATGTCCGTCACGCCCAACGCGCTGATGCCGGAGGGTTACCAGGCCTTGAGCCGCCATGCCCAGCGCCTGACCGTGAATTTCCGCTTCGAGGAAGGCAGCGCCAGCCTGGACAACAAGGCCCACCAAGACCTCGGCCGGGTACTCGACTATATAAGGCAACACGGAAAACTCGATCGGCGCGTGACCCTGGTGGGTTTTGGCGACCTCAAGGACGACCCGGCGCGAGCCGACCTGCTGTCCAAACTGCGCGCCATGGCGGTGCGGCGGGAATTGGTCAAATACGGCGTGACGTTGCGCGAGGTCCGCGGGTTCGGCGCACTGATGCCGGTGGCGGCCAACAATGAAGACGAAGGCCGGGTGCGCAATCGGCGGGTGGAGGTTTGGGTTTACTGAAACTCGGCCAGCACAATGCAATAAAGCCTGGCGGCGTGCCTGATTACGCCGGAACTACTGACAGTTCTGATAGTAGCCAAATGTCGAAGAATCGCTGAGCCTGAAGCCAACTTCACTTCGAGTAACGGCCAGTGCCTGACCCGTCTGCTGCAACCGTTTTGTGCCTGTACCACTACGACCCGTTGGATCGCTTGGGGCAAGTCACGCCTTATGAGAATCCGGGCGCTCTGCGGTTTTATAAAAAAGACCGACTGGTGACTGAATCTCAGGGGACGGGGCACATCAGTGTCGTACAGGACGGTGATCGTCTACTGGCGTTGCTTCTACACGAAGACCAAAAAATCAACGCCCGACTATTGGTCACAGATGAGCAACGCTCATTATTGAACAGTCTCGGCGCCGGATCGCCTCAACCGCCCGCCTTTGCACCCTATGGCTATCTTCCTCCGGAAAGATCCCGGGCGAACCTGCTCGGTTTCAAGGGTGAACGGCCTGATTTCGTGACCGGGCACTATCTGCTAGGCAATGGCTATAGAGCCTACAACCCTGTCTTGATGCGATTTAACAGCCCCGACAGTTGGAGCCCTTTCGGCAGGGGCGGCATAAATGCCTATGCGGCGTTCGACGGAGATCCGGTGAATAAAAATGACCCCGGCGGCCATTTTTCCTTTTATATGAGTGTGAAACTTACAAGCGCCTTGAGGAAATGGAAAAGCCGAGCGCTGTTCAAGTTGGAGCGAATGCCTGACGTACCGTTAAAAAACGTACTGGGTTACCTCAATGGTAGCGACGTCAAATCCTTGGCCATGACGTCCTCAAAAATGTACAGCAACGTAAAGAACAGTCGCCTTCCCATGAAAAAAATATTGGGAAATACCGAGCCAGGGACAGTCGACCAGGCACAACGACTATCAGACATTTCTTTTGGCAAGAAGCAAGGCTATCTCCCCGCCCAGGTCATTGGAGACAGACACTATGCAGCCATCGCCAAGGGCCAGGAACTACCCGACGGGGAACTAAGAGACTTTCGCATCCATCGCGAACGGATCAGGAAGGAAGCCAGCAGAACAAGAAGAAAGGAGATATATGGCGAGGATGCAGCCAGCGACACCAGTGTCGACAGCGATTGAATTCCTGCAAGTCAGGCGAACCTCTCCAATCATTTTGACGGCTGCTGCGCAGCCGAGCGGGAGCAAGCTCCCTCGCCACGAAAAGCCTCGGGGTTTATTGGGTTGGCCTGCGTGTAGGACCGAACTCCCGCGTCTTGCGCCTTTGCCTACAACTACGCCAGAATCCGCCGGCTTGTGCGCCTTGGGGTTGGGCTTTACTGTGGCCCGGTCGTTGAAAGATCAGCGATCGGGTTTGGTAGCCCGGGCTTTCGGTGCATAGCGTCACCTCTTGTGAGTGCAATCATGCGCTTCGCTTTATGGTGGCCCTGCGCAGGGTCTCTCCGGAGACGCCGGCTTCCGATGCCCGGTCTACCAACCTTCGTATGGCCACCACCCTTCGTTTGGTAGCGAGAGGGTTACGGCTCCTTCAGACGCATCGGAGATTCACCATGTTCAAACCAACACCCAACCCACCGGACACCGATCCAGCCACTGCCGATCCAAGAGAAACCGATCCCGGCCAACTCTTCACCGTCATCAACGGCATCGACACCGAATCCCTGCTCGCCAACCTCAGCGAAACCCTCGCCTCGGCCAACGCCATGGTCGGTTACCTGGCCTTCGACCTGGAAGATTCACGACGCCATATTGCCTTGGGCATCCAGCAACTGATCGAACTGGGCGCACTCCTGGCAAACCGCGCGCTGGACAACGTCGACCCACGCTAGCCAAGCACAACCCTGTTGTGGCGAGGGAGCTTGCTCCCGCTGGACTGCGAAGCAGGCCCAGGTTTTTTGTTTCAACACAAAATCCTTGGGGCCGCTTCGCGGCCCAGCGGGAGCAAGCTCCCTCGCCACGAAAAGCCTCGGGGTTTATTGGGTTGGCCTGCGTGTAGGACCGAACGCCCGCGTCTTGCGCCTTTGCCTACAACTACGCCAGAATCCGCCGGCTTGTGCGCCTTGGGGTTGGGCTTTACTGTGGCCCGGTCGTTGAAAGATCAGCGATCGGGTTTAGCGATCCGGCTCCAGACACAGAAGCTACAAGCCCAGTCTCGATTGCAGTTTTTTTCAAGTCTGCAATTTGCGTCATGGTGGCTGTGCGCGGGAGACCTTCTGGTCTACCCGGGGTTTCTGTGACCCGGATCGCTAACCTGCGTACAGCCGCCACCTTACTTGTTTAGCGATAGGTCGTGGCGGCTCAACCCGTTCACGGAGATTCACCATGTTCAAACCAACACCCAACCCACCGCACACCGATCCAGCCACCGCCGATCCAAGAGAAACCGATCCCGGTCAAATCTTCACCGTCATCAACGGCATCGACACCGAATCCCTGCTCGCCAACCTCAGCGAAACCCTCGCCTCGGCCAACGCCATGGTCGGTTACCTGGCCTTCGACCTGGAAGATTCACGACGCCATATTGCCTTGGGCATCCAGCAACTGATCGAACTGGGCGCACTCCTGGCAAACCGCGCGCTGGACAACGTCGACCCACGCTAGCCAAGCACAACCCTGTTGTGGCGAGGGAGCTTGCTCCCGCTGGACTGCGAAGCAGGCCCAGGTTTTTTGTTTCAACACAAAATCCTTGGGGCCGCTTCGCGGCCCAGCGGGAGCAAGCTCCCTCGCCACGAAAAGCCTCGGGGTTTATTGGGTTGGCCTGCGTGTAGGACCGAACCGCCGCGTCTTGCGCCTTTGCCTACAACTACGCCAGAATCCGCCGGCTTGTGCGCCTTGGGGTTGGGCTTTACTGTGGCCCGGTCGTTGAAAAATCAGCGATCGGGTTTGGTAGCCCGGGTAAAACTAAGGCGCACAGCTCCGGCATATTTGTAATGGCGGCTGTGCGTGGGGCGCCCTCGTGGCGCGCCGGGTTTGCCTTGGTACCCGGTCTACCAACCTGCGTATAGCCGCCACCTGATGTTTGGTAGCAGAAGGGTTGCGGCTCCAATTACCAAGGAGTTTCATCATGTTCAAAGCAACACCCAACCCACCGGACACCGATCCAGCCACCGCCGCTCCAAGAGAAACCGATCCCGGCCAACTCTTCACCGTCATCAACGGCATCGACACCGAATCCCTGCTCGCCAACCTCAGCGAAACCCTCGCCTCGGCCAACGCCATGGTCGGTTACCTGGCCTTCGACCTGGAAGATTCACGACGCCACATCGCCTTGGGCATTCAGCAACTGATCGAACTGGGCGCACTCCTGGCAAACCGCGCGCTGGACAACGTCGACCCACGCTAGCCAAGCACAACCCTGTTGTGGCGAGGGAGCTTGCTCCCGCTGGACTGCGAAGCAGGCCCAGGTTTTTTGTTTCAACACAAAATCCTTGGGGCCGCTTCGCGGCCCAGCGGGAGCAAGCTCCCTCGCCACGAAAAGCATTTCTTCCGCGGGGTACTACCGTGCCGCCAACTCCATGATCATTCGCGTCAGCAGATAAATCCTCGGCACCACGCTTTCGACCTCGGCATATTCCTCGGGCGTATGGATATTGCCGCCGACGATGCCAAAGCCGTCCAGCGTCGGTGTACCAACGCCGGCGGACAGGCTGGCGTCCGCCGCGCCGCCGCTGCCTTCCTCGGTCAGTTTGCGGCCCAGCTCGCCATAGATGCCCTGGGCCATGGCCATCAACCGGTCCGACTCGGCGGTCTGTGGCATGGGCGGCAAGCCGCGCTGCAGGCTGGTGGTGACTTCGGTGTCGGCGATCAGCTTGTCCTTCGAGACCCGGGCCAGGTCTTTTTCGATGCGGTCGAATTCTTCCGGCACCGCTGCGCGCACATCGGCCTTGGCGCTGGCCTGGTCGGGAATCACGTTGGTCCGGTCACCGGCCTTGAGCACGGTGAAGTTGATGGTGGTCTTCTTTTCCGCGTCGCCCAGCTTGCCCAGTTGCAGTATCTGATGCGCCGCTTCCATTGCCGCGTTACGCCCCAGTTCCGGTGCGACGCCGGCGTGGGCCGCCTTGCCCCTGACCTCCACCAGCGCGGTTGCGCTGCCCTTGCGCCACACCACCAGGCCGTCGGCCGGGCGCCCCGGTTCAAGGTTGAGGGTCACGTCATGGGCCTTGGCGGTTTTCTTGATCAGGTCGGTGGCGACGTCCGAACCGGTCTCTTCGCTGGCATCGAGCAGGAACGTGATCTGCGCGTAATTCTTGAAATCCAGGTTCTTCAGCACCTTCAGCGCATAGATGCCCGCGACGATGCCGCCCTTGTCATCCATCACCCCCGGCCCGTAGGCGCGGCCATCCTTGATATGGAAGGGACGTTCGGCCGCCGAGCCTTCCTTGAACACCGTGTCCATATGGGCCATCAGCAGGATTTTCGCCTTGCCGGTGCCCTTGAAGGTCGCCAGGACATGGTGGGTGCCGTCCGAATTGGGCACCTTTTCGATGGTGGCGCCGAGCTTCTGCAACTCGTCGATGGCGATGTCGCCGACCTGGGTCAGCCCCGGCACATAACCGGAACCGGAGTCGATGTTCACCAGGCGTTCAAGCAGTTTCAGCGCCTCGCCCTTGTACTGCTCGGCATCGGCCAGCACCTGTTGATGAGGTTGCGCCAGGGCGGCAGGGGCAAAGGCGCCAAGGGCCAGGCTCAGGCCGAGGCTGACGGCGAGACGGGAGCGACGAACGATAACGGTCATGAGTTCATCCTTGTTTCATCTGGAAAGCATCATCGGGAAGGTCAGCCAGCACCCTACCCGACAATGCGCCAAGGCTCTAGACCGCAGACGCCTCCAGCATCGGCCGATGTCGCTGACAGACAACCCGGTTGCGTCCGCTGGTCTTGGCTTCATAGAGCACCTGGTCGGCGTCGTCGAGCCAGGCGGTCGCATCGGCATAATCCACCGTGAAGGCCGCCAGGCCGATACTCAGGCTCACTTTCAGCGCCGGGTCACGTTCGTAGTCCTGCGCGGTGAAGCGTTCGCGTAGCCCCTCCATCGCCTGCACCGCGCTGAGCAGCGTCAGGTCCGGCAGGATCACCCCGAACTCGTCGCCGCCATAGCGCCCGACGATGTCCGTGGCCCGCAGGTTCTGCCCCAGCAGCTTGCCGAGCTGACGCAGCACGACATCACCGGCGCCATGGCCGTAGGTGTCATTGATGGCTTTGAAGTGGTCGATATCGATCAGCGCGATCACGCCATGCCCTGCCCCGCCCGGTGACTGGCGTCGGCAATGCTGGAATGCCTCGTTGAGCCGGTCCTTCCAGGCGCCATGGTTGAGCAGGCCGGTCAGGCTGTCGGTACGGCTCAGGGCCAGCAATTCACGTTTCTGTCGGCCCAGGGTGTGCGCCTGGCGAAAGCAGATCCAGCCCAGCGCCAGCGGGTACAGGCACAGCAACGGCAAGCAGGCATATAGCTGCGCCGGGCTGGTCATGGGCACGCTGGCAAAGGGGAACATGAATATCCCGACGGTGATACCGGCTACCTGGGCCACAGCCCCGACCAACAGGAAACGCAGGCCGCCGATGGCCACGTTGTTCATTGCCATCATCGCCAGCGTCACGGCCGTGGGCAGCGGGTTGAATTGCATCGCGGCGACCCAGAAGCCACCGAGGAAGGCGTCGATCACCAGGTTGCGGTGCTCGGCATGGTACGGCACCGTCGAACGACGGGCCCACTGATAGGACACGTGCGGCCAGAGCAACCCGTTGAACAGCATGAAGCCCCAGACCCAGGGCGCCGGGTCGAGGGGATAGAGCGCGGCGCTCACCACCAGCAACCCCAGCGCCAGACCGAGGATTCGGGATGTGTAGAGCCTCCTGGCCAGCGACAATCCCTTTTTTCCCGTTTTATGCATAGGGGCCTCTGCACCACCGGTCTCCCGGGGCCGGGATAGGTTTTGGGCAGTCTATCAGGGCGGAGTCAAATAGCCACTATCGATGCAGGGGTATTTATTCCGACCGATCAGCGTGGTTCCCCGCGGATTTTGGCTATACATGAAAAAGGGAAATTCGTTGGTACAGGGTCTCGATCGCCTTGTCCTGGTACGGAGGCAACGACATGCTGGTGTTGTGGGTGGTCCTTGCGGTGTTCATCGCCTGGAGCTGGTTGACGTATCCGGGCATCGGCCATGTGCTGTATGACCTGGGCATGGCGCTGGAGGCGCGTCTCTACCGGCTGCACAAGATTACCGTGCCCATCAGCGAAATGACGGTGTCGACCTGGCAGGGCGGGCCCTATGAAGCGTCCGGCAGCGTGCTGATGCTGCATGGCTACAGCGCCGACAAGAACCTCTGGTTGCGCTTCGCCCGGTATTTCGTCGGCGATTACCGGGTGGTGATTCCCGACCTGGCCGGCCATGGCGAAACCGGCTTCAAGGCCGGCGGCGGTTATGACATCCCGACCCAGGCGCGGCGAGTGATCGAATTGCTCGATGCCTGTGGCCTGGACAAGGTCCATGTGATCGGCAACTCGATGGGTGGTTACCTCGCAGCCTGGCTGGCGGCGACGTCGCCTGAGCGGGTGTTGACCCTGGCGCTGATCGATCCGGCCGGTGTCACCGCCCCCGAACCCAGCGACATGGAACGCCACCTGGCCGCCGGCCACAACCCGTTCCTGGTTGATTCTCGAGACGATTTCGCGCCGTTCTACGCCATGACCATGGCCTCGCCGCCCTGGCTGCCCAGCGTAGTGCTGGCAGCGCTGGCCGAGCGTTATGAACAGCGCCGGGAGGAATTGGCGGAGATTTTCGTCGATTTACGCGCCAGCCCACCCATGGAACCGCGCCTGGCCGACATCCGCGCCCCTTCGTTGCTACTCTGGGGACGCAAGGACCGGTTGATCGACGTCAGCAGCGTACCGGTATGGAGCAAGGGCATCACCGACCTCAGGGTGGAAATCTGGGACGGAGTCGGGCATATGCCGATGGTTGAAAAACCGGGCAAGACTGCGGCGTTGTACCGGGATTTTCTGAAGGGGTTGGGGCAGTGACGTCAGCCGGGTTGAAGTACCGTGGCGAGGGAGCTCGCTCCCGCTGGACTGCGCAGCAGGCCCAGGTTTTTTGTTTCTACACAAAATTTTGGGGCCGCTTCGCGGCCCAGCGGGAGCAAGCTCCCTCGCCACAGGTTGAGGCAACCATCCGATGAACATCCTCTACGACGAGCAGCTCGACGGCCCGCTGCCGAACGTGAACAAGCAGGCCCTGCTCGACGCCATGCAGGCACGTATTCCGGACTTGGATATCCTGCACCGCGACGAAGACCTCAGGCCCTACGAATGCGATGGGCTGTCTGCCTACCGGACCACGCCCCTGCTGGTCGTGCTGCCGCGGCGGGTCGAGCAGGTGCAGGCCTTGCTCAAGCTGTGCCATGAACAGAATGTGCCGGTGGTGGCCAGGGGCGCCGGGACCGGCCTGTCCGGTGGCGCCCTGCCCCTGCAAAGCGGCGTGTTGCTGGTGATGGCGCGCTTCAACCAGATCCTGCACATCGACCCCGACGCCCGCACCGCGCGCCTGCAGCCAGGGGTGCGCAACCTGGCGATTTCCCAGGCGGCGGCGCCGTTCGGGTTGTACTACGCGCCGGACCCTTCCTCGCAGATCGCCTGCTCCATCGGCGGCAACGTCGCGGAGAACGCCGGCGGCGTGCATTGCCTGAAATACGGCCTGACGGTGCACAACCTGCTGAAGCTGGAAATCCTCACCATCGAAGGCGAACGCCTGGTGCTGGGCAGCGAGGCCCTGGACTCGCCAGGCCTGGACCTGCTGGCGTTGTTCACCGGCTCCGAAGGCCTGCTGGGGATCATCACCGAAGTCACCGTCAAGCTGTTGCCTCGCCCCCAGGTCGCCAAGGTCTTGCTGGCCAGCTTTGACTCGGTGGACAAGGCCGGACGGGCGGTGGCCGAGATCATCGCAGCCGGGATCATCCCCGGCGGCCTGGAAATGATGGACAATCTGGCGATCCGCGCCGCCGAGGATTTCATCCACGCCGGCTACCCGGTCGACGCCGAAGCGATCCTGCTGTGCGAGCTCGATGGCGTCGAGGCCGATGTCCACGATGACTGCGAGCGGGTCCGCCAGGTGCTGCAACGGGCCGGCGCCACCGAGGTGCGCCTGGCCCGGGACGAGGCCGAACGCCTGCGGTTCTGGGCCGGACGCAAGAATGCGTTTCCGGCGGTAGGCCGCCTGGCGCCGGACTATTACTGCATGGACGGGACCATCCCCCGGCGGGCATTGCCCGAGGTCTTGCAGCGCATCGCCAGCCTGGGCAGCGAACACGGCCTGCGGGTCGCCAACGTGTTCCATGCCGGCGACGGCAACATGCACCCGCTGATCCTGTTCGACGCCAACCAGCCGGGCGAGCTGGAGCGCGCCGAAACCCTGGGTGGGAAGATCCTCGAACTGTGCGTCCAGGTGGGCGGCAGCATCACCGGCGAACACGGCGTCGGCCGCGAAAAAATCAACCAGATGTGCACGCAGTTCAACAGCGACGAGCTGTTGCTGTTCCACGCGGTGAAAGCCGCGTTCGATCCGCTTGGCCTGCTCAACCCCGGCAAGAACATACCGACCCTGAACCGCTGCGCTGAATTCGGCGCGATGCATATCCATGGCGGGCAATTGCCGTTTCCTGAACTGGAGCGATTCTGATGACCGCGCAAGTCGACCGCGACGCCAGCGAGCTGCTGCTGGAGCAGGTCAACCGCGCTCGCGCGAGCGATACGCCGCTGCGCATCCAGGGCTCCAACAGCAAGGCTTTCCTGGGACGCCAGGTGGCCGGCGAGGTGCTGGACACCCGTGCGCATCGCGGCATCGTTCAGTACGACCCCACGGAGCTGGTCATCACCGCTCGCGCCGGCACCCCGCTGCGGGAACTGTTGGCCACGCTGGACGCCGCCGGGCAGCGGCTGCCGTGCGAGCCGCCGGCGTTCGGCGCAGACGCCACCGTGGGCGGCATGATCGCTGCCGGATTGTCAGGGCCGCGCCGCCCGTGGGCCGGCTCGGTGCGCGATTATGTGCTCGGAACCCGCATGATCAGCGGCCACGGCCACCTGTTGCGCTTTGGCGGCGAGGTGATGAAAAACGTCGCCGGCTACGACCTGTCGCGCCTGCTGGCCGGTAGTTTCGGTTGCCTGGGGGTGATCACCGAAGTGTCCTTGAAAGTGCTGCCCAAGCCCCGCCACGGCTTGAGCATCCGCCTGGAAATGGACAGCCGCGAAGCCCTGGAAAAACTCGCCGAATGGGGCCGACAACCCTTGCCCATCAGCGCCGCCAGCCACGACGGCGATTGTCTGCGCCTGCGCCTGGAAGGCGGCGAGGGTTCGGTCAGCGCGGCCCATCAGCGCCTGGGCGGCGAAGCCATCGACGATCAATACTGGACCGAGCTGAATGAACATCGCCTGCCATTCTTCGCTGAAGACCTGCCCCTGTGGCGCCTGTCGCTGCCCAATGCTACCGGCCCGCTCGACTTGCCCGGTGCGCAACTGATCGATTGGGCGGGCGCGCAGCGCTGGCTGAAAACCGACGCCGATACGGTTCAGGCCCTGGCGCGGGAATGGGGCGGCCATGCCGTCTGCTATCGTCCTGGCGCAACCGCAACGCCGTTCCAACCGTTGGCCCCGGCGCTGCTGCGCTATCACCGTCAACTCAAGGCGAAGCTTGATCCCCAGGGACTGTTCAATCCTGGCCGAATGTACGCGGAGTACTAGATGCAGACCCGGTTCAGTGAAACAAGCCAACGCCTGCCTCGCGCCGAAGAGGCCGAACGGATCCTGCGCAGTTGCGTGCATTGCGGCTTCTGCAACGCCACCTGCCCCACTTACCAGTTGCTCGGCGATGAACTGGACGGCCCACGCGGACGCATCTACCTGATCAAGCAGGTGCTCGAAGGCCAGCCGCCAACCGCCAGCACCCAACTGCACCTGGATCGTTGCCTGTCGTGCCGCAACTGCGAAACCACTTGCCCGTCCGGCGTCGATTATCACAACCTGCTGGACATCGGCCGGGCCGTGGTCGACGCGGCCGTACCCCGCCCCGCCGGCCAACGGGCCCTGCGTCTCGGCTTGCGCGGCCTGGCCACGAGTCCCGAACGATTCAAGAGTCTGCTGCGCCTGGGAGCGGTGTTCCGCCCGCTACTGCCGGCGAACCTGGAGGCCAAGCTGCCACGGTCGGCGGCGTCCGCCGGCACGCGCCCGGCCGTGCGGCACTCGCGCCGCGTACTGATGCTCGAAGGCTGCGTGCAGCCGGGCCTGTCGCCGAACACCAACGCGGCCGCCGCCCGGGTGCTGGACCGGCTCGGCATCAGCGTCGTTGCCAGCCCTGAAGCCGGCTGTTGCGGCGCGTTGGATTATCATCTCGACGCTCAACCCACCGGGTTGGACCGCGCCCGACGCAACATCGATGCCTGGTGGCCGCACCTGCAGGACGGCGCCGAGGCGATCGTCCAGACCGCCAGCGGCTGCGGCGCGTTTATCAAGGATTACGGGCATCTGTTGGAACACGATCCCGCCTATGCCGCCAAGGCGAAACACGTCAGCGAACGCGCGCTGGACCTGGTGCAGGTACTCGGCAACGAACCGCTGGAAGCAATCTGCGCCGCCAGGGATCAACGCATCGCCGTCCATTGCCCCTGCACCTTGCAGCACGCGCAGAAACTCGGTGGCGCCGTCGAAGCCCTGCTCACAAGGCTGGGCTTCAACCTCACCGAGGTGCCCGACAGCCACCTGTGCTGCGGCTCGGCCGGGACCTATTCGCTGACCCAGCCGGCGCTGGCGCGACAATTGCGGGATAACCGTCTCAACGCGCTGGAAAGCGGCCGGCCGGAGCTGATCGTCACCGCCAATGTCGGCTGCCAGAGCCACCTTGACGGTGCTGGTCGCACGCCCGTGCGGCACTGGATCGAGCTGGTGGATCAGTCCCTGGCAGAATGAAGTCGTGAAGATTCTTCGTTTGCCGGCACTGGCGAAGGCTGCGATCTTTTGTCCATCTTTCCCACAGCCCTCGCCAGGAATTCCCACGATGAGCTTCGTCAGCCCCGACCTGATCCGCCAACGCTTCTCCAAGGCGATGTCCGACATGTACCGCGACGAAGTACCGCTGTACGGCGCGTTGATGAACCTGGTGGAGCAAACCAACGCCCGCGTGTTGGGAAACGATCCGCAACTGGCCGAACACCTGCGCAACACCGGCGAACTGCAGCGCCTGGACCTGGAACGGCATGGCGCGATCCGCGTCGGCACCGCCGCCGAGCTGGCGATGCTGGGTCGGCTGTTCGCGGTCATGGGCATGCAGCCGGTGGGCTATTACGATCTCACGCCAGCCGGGGTGCCGGTGCACTCCACAGCGTTTCGCGCCGTGCATGAGGCCGCACTGCAAGTCAGCCCCTTTCGCGTGTTCACTTCGCTGTTGCGCCTGGAGCTGATTGAAAACGCCGAGCTTCGGGCCTTCGCCGAATCGGTGCTGGGCAAACGGCAGATCTTCACTTCCGGCGCCCTTGAACTCATCGAGTTGGCCGAACGTCAGGGCGGCCTGACCGAGCCCCAGGCCGAGGAATTTGTGCTGCAAGCGTTGGAAACCTTTCGCTGGCACCACAGCGCCACCGTCACCGCCGAACAATACCGTCAACTGAGCGCCCAGCATCGGCTGATTGCCGACGTGGTGGCGTTCAAGGGCCCGCATATCAATCACCTGACGCCGCGCACCCTGGACATCGACATTGTCCAGGCCCAGATGCCGGTGCATGGCATCACGCCCAAGGCCGTGATCGAAGGCCCACCCCGTCGCCAGTGCCCTATCCTGCTGCGCCAGACCAGTTTCAAGGCGCTCGATGAGCCCGTCGCGTTCACCGACCAGCCACAATCCCAAGGCAGCCACAGCGCCCGGTTTGGTGAAATCGAGCAACGCGGCGCGGCGCTCACGCCCAAGGGCCGGGCGCTCTACGATCAACTGCTGAACGCGGCGCGGGACGCCCTGGGCGCGTTTCCCAACGAAGCCAATGCCGAACGCTACAACGCGCTGATGGCTGAACACTTTGCCAACTTCCCTGACACCCTCGAAGAGCTGCGCCGACAAGCACTTGCGTACTTTCGCTATTTCGTGACGCCAGCGGGGCTGGCCGCCAAGGGCATGATTGAACGGTCGAGCTCGTTGGAGCACCTGCTCGAGCAGCAATACCTGCGCGCCGAACCCTTGGTGTACGAAGATTTCCTTCCGGTCAGCGCCGCCGGCATCTTCCAGTCGAACCTGGGCGATGCCGCGCAGAATCACTACGCCGGACAGTCCAATCGGCATGCCTTCGAAACGGCGCTGGAGCGGCCGACCATCGATGAACTGGGGCTGTATGCCGAGACGCAGCAGCGCTCCGTCGATGAATGTCTGCATACGCTGGGGCTCTGAAAACCAGTGCAGGAAGGAGGAGCAGCAAGTTGCGCAAGTCCGACAGCAGCATCCGCTCGACTTACGCGCCTTGCTCCCGGCAACACGGCGCCTCGTGCGCCGGCAGATCAATGCGACGCAGCGTGCAGCCGTTTGCGTGATTTGCCGGGCGCGTGACCCGACGTCCGCCCCGAGAACAAGCTAACACTTTGATATAGCTGTATTTTATTGTCGATGGCACGGCTCTTGATTACGCTCAGACCGCCTTCGGACGATTCGCGTCCCGGGGCTTCTCAGTTTATCCAGGAAGGAGAGCATCCATTGGCTACCCCCGCTTACATGTCCATCGAAGGCACCAGACAAGGCCTGATCACCGCCGGCGCGTTCACCGCCGACTCGGTAGGCAACATCTATCAGGAAGGTCATGAAGACCAGGTCATGGTGCAGGGCTTCGAGCATCAGGTGAACATCCCCTGCGACCCTCAATCGGGCCAGCCAACCGGCCAGCGCGTGCACAAGCCCCTGGTCATCACCAAAGTCTTCGACAAGGCTTCGCCCCTGTTGCTGGCAGCCCTGACCAGCGGCGAGCGCCTGACGAAGGTGGAGATCCAGTGGTACCGCACATCGGCCGCAGGCACCCAGGAGCACTACTACACCACCACCTTGGAGGAGGCGATCATCGTCGACATGAAAGACTACATGCTCAACTGCCAGGACCCGGGCAACAGCCACTTCACCCATCTGGAGGACGTTCATTTCAGCTACCGCAAGATCACTTGGACTCACGTGGCCTGTGGCACCTCGGGCTCGGATGACTGGCGCAACCCGGTAATCATCTGAGTCATACAGGTGTTCGCCCAGTGTGACGGCCTCGGCATTCCATGCACTGGTAAAGAGCCTGGCACTGGGCGAACGAAAACAATGATAGTGGAGCTTGCCAGGTCTGTCCGTGAGGCCCGCTTAAATAATTATTCACGTAGCGTGGCGAGGGAGTTTGTTTCTCGCCACCCAGGATTCAATCGCCCCGTGCGGTTTTTTGCGCATCGGTTTCCTGCGCCTCGGCATTGCCTTGCTGCTCTCGCTTGGCCGGGTCGTTCGGTCGTAGCGCGTCGTTGTCTCGCTCCACTTCGCCGGGCAACGCCGGCTCGTCGGGGTTGTGTTGGGTCTGATCGGGACCGGGCTTCATGGTGGACTCCTTGGGTGGTGGTGCCAGTGGCTGGCGTTTGGTTGGATCGGCGGCGAAGGCTGTCATCCAGGACCGGGTTGTCTTCTTCGCGAGCAGGCTCGCTCCCACATTGGGATGCACTCTCTGTGGCAGAGCCCGCTCACGCTTCTGTGGGAGCGAGCCTGCTCGCGAAGGCGGCCCTCGAAGAATCAGGCGTCAGGATCGGCCACTTCCTCCGCCACATTCGCATCCGGCGAGCGCTGGTGCAGTTCCTCGGCTTTGGTCTTCAGCTCCTGCCAGCGGTCCAGGTCAATGGCTCCCTGGCCGAACAGGTCGTCGGCCAGCCGCATCAGCTCGGTGAAATGAGCGTCGGGCGACTGCTGGAAGTAGGCCTTGTCGTCGAACAGCCGCTGCCAGTCGGCCAGCGACGGAGGTTTGAGGTCATCGCTCATGAGGGGCTCCCGCGAGGCGTTCATAAAGTATGAGAGGCGACGAATGTCGGGAGTTCCGGTGATTGTCAGTAGCCAGTCATTTCCAGGTAACCGATGCCGCCACGATTGCCGCTCAGTTGCACCGGCCCTTCCCAATAGGGAATACGCAGGTTCATCCAGGCATCGGGGTTCAGCGCCCGAGTGGTGATTTCGAGCTGCCTGGCGGGAATCCTGATCGACCAGCGCACCGGCATCGAGCGTCCCGCGACCTCGGCGGTGTCCAGCGGTTCGAGGCTGATTTCGCTGGCGCTCAGAGTCGCTGCCTGGCCCTGGGCGTCGATCCAGGTGCCGGTGAGGTACGGCGCGCCTTTCTTGTGCCGCATGCGATAGAGCATGACGTGTTCGCCATTATCCAGATGCAGGGAAAACCAGTCCCATCCGGTCTGGTTTTCGGTCAGCGGCTGGCTGCTCCATTCACGGTCGAGCCAGGCCGGACCGCTGACCTGATAGCGCTGGCCATCGATTTCCAGCTGGCCGTTGGCCTGGAAGAAGGGTTGGCTGTAGTAATACGACGCCTGGCCCTGCGCGGATTTCTGGCTGAAACCCTGGTCGCCTTGCAGGACCAAGGGGCGTGTCGAGGTGAGCTGCAGTTCATAGCCGAAACGTGCATCCCGCGCCTTGAGCTGCATCGCCGCCAGGGGATCAGTACCCGCGCTTCGGGTGGTCAATTGCCAATCGTCGATCCAGGCATCGAACGGGGTCGTGCGCACTCCGGCCTGCCCCACTCCCCCGCGGGCATAACGTTCGGCGGCGTGATGGACGGTCGCGGAAGTGACCGCGGCGTGGCCGAGCCAGATAGTCTGGTTACGCCAGCCGCTGGCCTGGGGCGCGGCATCCTGGCTGCTGCGGAACAGCGTCCACTGCACACCGAAATCCCGGCCTTCGGCGTCCTTGAGATTGGCGGTGATGTACCACCACTCGATCCGAAACCCGTCATGGGCACCATGATCGGCCGGAAAACTGAATACGCGCCCGGGCACCACAGGCGTAAATGCAACGGCCTGATTGCCGAGGCCGGCGAAACCCTTTTCCGGCGCCGACGAGTCGTCGCAGCCGCCGAGCAAGGCCAGCAGCATCAGGCCGATTCTAATTTTCATGGGCGAAGGTCCTGAGCAGATCCGCCGGTTGCGTGCGGTACAGCGCGTACAGCGGCCACGCCGACGCCAGCAGCGTGGCGAACATTGCCAAGCCCAGCAGCTGCGCCAGTTGCAGCGGGAACACCCGCAACGGCAAGCGCCAGCCAAAGGCCTGGACGTTGATCACCGCATCCAGGCACCAGGCCAGGGCGATGCCCAGCGGCACGGCCAGCAGTAAGGTCAGCAGCGCCAGCAACCAGGTCTGGCCGAGGTTGAGCAGCATCAGTTGCCGACGCGTTACACCCACTGCCCACAACGGCGCCAACTGACCGAGACGGCTCTGGCTCTGGGTCAGCAGGCTGATGAACAACGCCACTCCGGCGACCGCCAGGGTCAGGCTGTTCAGCGCGGCGGTGGCGGCAAAGGTGCGCTCGAATACCTGGGTCGACCAGCCCTTGAGGCGAGCCTGGTCGACGATGTGACTGTCATCCAGGCTGAACCGGTTTTGCAACGCCGCCAGCAATGGCCCGATGGCGGCCGGCTCGATGCGCAGGTTGAAGCGATTCGGCGTCAATTGCGGCCAGTGCGCCAGCAGGTGATCGGCGTTGATCAGCACATGCCCCTTGGGATTGCCGTAATCGGCATAAATCCCGACAACCCGCGGCGTCCATGGCCCTTGTGGGGTCGGCAGGGTCAACCGGTCGCCGACATCCACTTTCAGGCGCCGGGCCAGTTGTTCGCTGAGCATCAGCGTGTCGGCGCCGGCCAGTTGGTCCCAGGCCTGATCACCGGCCGACTCCAGCAAGGGCCAGTGCAGGCGATAGGAAGGGTGATCGACGATGCCGTAGATATCCGTCGGCCAGCCTTGCAGAGGGACCGATACCTGCCAGTTCGGCAGCACGGCGCTGATACTCGGTTGTTGCTTGAGCCATTCGTACAATTTACCTGCCTGGGCCGGGGTCTGTGGGTTGATGTACAGCTCGGCGGTGAGCCGCTGTTCGAGCCAGTCGCTGAAGGTCTGGCGGAAACCGGCGGTCATGCTGCCGGCGCCGATATTCGCCGCCAGCGCCAGCAACAACGCCATCAGCGCCAGGCTCAACGTCGGCAACTGCTGGCGGCAATCGGCGAGGAACCATTGGCCGAGCACGGAACGGTTGCCGCGCAACAACCGGTTCAACACAGCGTTGAGCAGCACCGGTAGCGCCAGCGACGCGCCCAGCAACAACGCAGTCATCAGGACAAAACCGCTCGCCAGGCTGTCGCCCCAGACCAGCGCCGCCACCGCGATCAGCGCGGCCAACAGTGCTACCCCGCCCTGGCGCCGCAACCACCGCGCGTGGGCCTGGTGCCAGGCCTGGGGATTAGCCAGCGCCAGCAAGGGCAGGCGCGCCGCCCGCAACAGGCTTTGGCCCCCGGCCAGCAACGCACCGAGCAGGCCCAGGCCCACGCCGCCGAGCCACCACCAAAGGCTGAGGTGCAATTGCCCGGGCACTTCGGCGCCGTACAGACCGCGCAGGCTCGCCGCGACATCAGGCAATAGCAGGCTCGCCAGCCAGTAACCGCTGAGCACCCCGGCAACCCCGCCGAGCAAGGCCAACGCGCCCAACTCCAGCGCCAGGCTGGCGACCAGTACCCGCGCACTGACGCCACAGGCGCGCAAGGTTCGCAGCAGGCTGCGCCGTTGTTCCAGGGCCAGGCCGATGGCGGCATGGACGATAAACAGTCCCACCACGAATGACAGGAACCCGAGTGCGTCGAGGTTCAAATGAAAACTCTCGGTCAGGCGCGTCAAGTTGTTCTCCTCGTCCGCGCGCTTGAATTGCAACAGGCCGTTGAATGCCTCGGGCAAGGGCGCGGTGAACGTGGCCGGCAACAACATTCGCGAAACCTGCTCCGGCAACCCCAGGAGCTGCTGGGCGAAACCGATGTCCATCAACAGCATGCCTGGCGCCATGTCCGGCTGTACGTGCAGCGGCGGCAAGGCCTGGCCGTCGGCGCTGCGGGGCCGGTCGCCCACCTTCAGCCCGAGGGCCTGCAACGTCTGCGGGGCGATCCAGGTACGACCGGGGCCGGTGAAGAAGTCCACCACCTCGGCAATCTCCCGCGCTTGCCCCGCCACGGCCGAACCCGGCGGCAGCGACACCGGGTCGATGCCCATCAATTGCAGGCGCTGGTCTTCATGCCCCGCAAGCGTCAGCCGACCCTGCAACACCGGGGATACGGGCCAACCCTGACGACGCAGGTCGACAAACCATTGCTGTGGGAACGAGCCCCCGCCGGGAGCACTCAGGCTGGCCTGGGGTTCGCCGCCAATCAGCTGGCTGGCCCGGGCGTAGCTGTCCCGGGCCTGGCTGTTCAAGGCCTGCACGCCAGTGAGCAGGCTGGTGGCCAGCCAAAGCCCGGTCAACACACTGAAAAACTGCACTGGGTGCCGACGCCAGTGACTGAGCAGGGCCTTGAGGGTCTGGCGAAAGATCATCACGCCGGGCCCGCTTGCGCCAGGCGCCCGCCTTGCAATACCACGCGATGTGCCAGACGCGCCGCCACCCGCTGGCTGTGGGTAACCATCAACAGGCTGGTGGGGCTGCCATCGAGCAATTCCAGGAGCAATTGCAGCACCTCGTCGCTGGTGGCTTCGTCGAGGCTGCCGGTGGGCTCATCCGCCAGCAACAACGGCGGACGTGACGCCAGCGCCCGGCCCAAGGCCACCCGCTGTTGCTGGCCGCCGGAAAGCTGCTCGGGATAACGCCGCAACAGCTCCGACAACCCGAGCCGCTGCACCAGATGCGCTTGCCACGTAGCGTCGAACCGACCGCAAAGGCGCGCCTGGAACGCGAGATTGTCTTCCACCGCAAGGCTGCTGATGAGATTGAACTGCTGGAACACCAGGCCGATCTCGGTGCGCCGCCAGTTCGCCAACTGGCTTTCGCTCATGTCTTCGAGCCGGTGCCCCGCGCTGTGGATGCTGCCCCGATCGACCTTGTCGAGGCCAGCGACCAGATGCAGCAAGGTACTCTTGCCGCTGCCGGATTCCCCCATCAGCGCCAGGCTGCTGCCGGGAGGCAGCGTCAAGTCGATACCTTGCAGCACCGCCAGGGGGCCTTGGGGCGTGGTGTAGCTTTTGAAGACGTTTCGGACCTCAAGCATGGGCAACTCGGCTGATCAACAAGGGCATCAGGATAGCGGAGGTTGCGCTGTGCGCAGAGTTCCAAAAACATGTGATGCGGGTTTGTTTATTCGCTTCCGGAATCTTCGGCGATTGATACTGCGCTTTCGCGAGCAGGCTCGCTCCCACAAGGGTTCTTCAGTGAACCTGATTCAATGTGGGAGCGAGCCTGCTCGCGAAGAGGCCTGTCCATTCAACCGCTGATCAATGCCCCACCGCCATTTCACCCTGAACCGGTTTCGGCGTAACGATGTTGTCCAGGTCAATGTGCTTCCACGCCGGCTTGGCCCCCAGCCGCGCATTAAACCGGTAGTTGAAGGTGAAGTCGTCTTCGGTCGGCTGGTCGAGGGATTTTCCATACAGCGCCGTGACGCCGGCCGACTCGTAGCCCATCAACCGCAGCAACGTCGGGAAGATGTTGTAGTGGCTGGAGCGGTCCTTGTTCTGCGCCCAGGCGCTGCGCCAATCGAGGGTCTGCAACCGGCTTCCCTGGATCACCAGCAACGGCACCAGCCCTTCTTCTTCCACCGGATCTCCGCCGCAATGGGTGTTGAGGCCGGGGTTGCCGCGCTCGTGCAGATCCTGGCCATGATCGGAGGTGTAGATCAGCACCGCATTATCGAGATTGCCCTGACGGAAAAGACGTTGGAAAAATTCGCCGACGCTCCACAGCAAGGTGTTCTGGTAAGCATTGCGATACAGCGCCCAATCATCCGCCTCGCCACTGAAACCGTCGCGCCGGCCGGTTTCGGCCACCTCCTCGAACTGTCCTCGCGGCAAGGCCGGACGGTAAGTCATGAAAGCATCGGGGTATTTATCGTGGACTGGGAAATGCGCGCCGACTTTATTGACCACCACCAATTCGGCCCGGTCGTTTTCCATCAGCTCGATCAGTTTCGCCGCAGCCGCCATGTCACGGTCGCGCACACGGACCTGGTCGAACTGGACAAATTCGTCGATGTCCTGTTTTTCCAGCTCGGTCATCAGGTTCTGCCGCTTGCCGCCGGTGTTCTGGCCGTCGATATAGACGGTGCGCAACCCGGCGTTGCGGGCGTACTGCCAGATCGACGGCTGGGTGCTGTTGATGCGCATGTAGTCGCCACGGGTGCCGCCATAGCGCAGGGTAACGTTGGTATCCACGCTGCAATTGGCGATCGAGGCGGCGTAGCCGTAATTGAGGATTTCCACGCCGGGAGGGGGCGCCTTGAGGCCAGTGGCGACGCCGGACGGCGTGTTGATATCAAGATAATTCCCGCCAATGCTTTCGTCGATGATCAGCACGATATCGTGCCCGATTGCCGCTGTTTGCCGCACCAGGCTGACTGGCGCCCGTGGGCCCACGGTGTTGTGCACGGCTTCATAGATGAACAGGTTCAGATAGGCCAGCGGGGTGTACATGATCGGCAAACCGCGCGCGCCCTCGCCTGCCCGTACGAACAGCACACCACTGAGCAGCAGCACGCCGAGCAGGGGCGCGGCAATCGCGACGTAACCGGGCAACGGCAGATGACGCCGGGGCTTCAGGCCGATCCCCAGCAGCAGCAACAAGCCCCCGGCTACCGCACTGATGATCACCTCGCGGTACTGATAAGCGGCTTCCTGGATGAACCCGCCGGAATAGACCATCGACACGAACTGGCTGTAGGTCAGGTAGCTGTCGGTTACGCGCGTGTAGACCTCGAAGAACACCGCCGAGGCAAACATCGCCAGGGCAAACAGATGCCGCACCAATGCCTGGCGAATGTACGCGGTCATCCACAGAGCCAGCACCAGCGCAACGAACATCGCGCCGAACAGCAGCGTTGCCAAACCAAAACCCAACGCCGCAAGACGGTCGAGGTAATAGTCATGCGCCCTGAGCAGGTACAGCAGCAGTAGCAGTTCCTTGAGGTATCGCGCCATGTTTTTCCCAGCGTTACGAGGAGGTTGAAAACGGCTTGGTTTCTGCACACTAGCAGCAGGTTTGCAAAGCGCAAGAAAGCCGATCAACGGCCAATGCGTCAAAAAAAAGTTAGCTCAAAAATGACACCTAAAGCCAACAAAAAACATAAAAAACTATGGATGAATACCGTTCATCGGCTACTCAAACTCCTTTAAAGCCCTTTAAAAACGGCACTTTTCCAATTCCGTCAAGGACTTGATATCAAAAAGCCCTACGCTTTCGAGTTTGCCAACAGTGACAACTGTCATTTTGCTGACACGCTTTTCTGAGGCTGCGCTATACCCCTCTAAACAGTTTCATCCGAGTTACATCAACGGGTCTGCGAGGCGCGCCAAGAATGGACGTGAGCGTATTTGGAACGGGGTACGTTGGGCTGATTCAAGCGGCAGCGCTGGCAGACGTCGGACATCGCGTCCTGTGTGTCGATATCGATCCGAACAAGATCCGGCAACTGCAACAGGCGGTACCGCCCATCAGCGAGCCGGGACTGTCCGGGTTGCTCGAAGACAACATCAAGGCCGGGCGCCTGTCGTTCAGTTGCCAGGCCAGTGATGCGGTCAACCATGGCGAGCTGATCTTCATCGCCGTGGGCACGCCCGCCGATGAAGATGGCTCGGCGGACCTCAGCCATGTCCTGGCCGTGACCCGGCAGATCGCCGACTTCATGGACAGCGACCGCACCCTGATCATCAAGTCGACCGTGCCGGTCGGCACGGCTGACAAGGTCGCCGAATGCGCCCGCCAGGCGTTGGCCCGTCGCGGCCTGCAACAACTGAATGTGCGCGTGGTGTCCAACCCGGAGTTCCTCAAGGAAGGCAGCGCACTGGCCGATTGCATGCGCCCGGACCGGATCATCGTCGGCACCGTCGACGCCCTGGCCCGCGACCAGATGAGCGAGCTCTACGCGCCCTTCTGCCGTAACCACGAAAAGCTGATGTTCATGGACAACCGCAGCGCGGAACTGACCAAGTACGCCGCCAACGCCATGCTCGCCACGCGCATCAGTTTCATGAACGAACTGGCCAACCTCACCGAACACTTGGGCGCCGACATCGAGGCCGTGCGCAAGGGCATCGGCTCGGACCCGCGCATCGGCTACCACTTCATCTATCCCGGCTGCGGCTTTGGCGGCTCGTGCTTTCCCAAGGACCTGCGCGCCCTGCTGCACACCGCCGAACAAAGCGGCATGCCACTGCGCCTGCTGCGCAGCGTCACCGATGTGAACGACAGCCAGCGGCACATTCTTTTCGAAAAACTCACGCTGCAATTCCCCGACGGCCTGGCCGGCAAGTCGATTGCCATCTGGGGCCTGGCATTCAAACCGAACACCGACGACATGCGCGAAGCGCCCAGCCGCTACCTGATGGAAGCACTCTGGCGCGAAGGCGCCCGGGTCCAGGCCTACGACCCGGAAGCCATGTCCGAATGCCGGCGCCTCTATGGCTATCGCAAGGACCTGAACCTTTGCGCTACCCGCGACGACACGCTGGAAGATGCCGACGCCCTGGTGATCTGCACCGAGTGGAAGAATTTTCGCGTGGTCGATTTCGACCTGCTTGCCAGCAAGCTGCGCGCGCGGGTCATCATCGATGGTCGCAACCTGTACAACCCGGAACACCTGGCCGCCGCCGGACTGCTGTATCGCGGCATCGGGCTGCGCCACACCGTGCCCGTTCAGGGGCCACGAGCATGAACATCCTGGTGACCGGCGCGGCCGGTTTCATCGGCGCCCATTGCGTGCTGCGACTGCTGCGCGACGGCCATGACGTGTGCGGACTGGACAACTTCAACGACTACTACGACCCGCAACTCAAGCACGACCGCGTGGCGTGGGTCAAAGGCCAGGCCGGCGATTTTCACCTGGCGCGAATCGACCTGACCGACGCATCGGCCCTCGACCAACTGTTCCAGTCCCATCGCCCCGACGTGGTGATCCATCTGGCAGCCCAGGCCGGCGTGCGTTATTCGCTGGAAAATCCGCGGGCTTATGTCGACAGTAATCTCAGCGGGTTCCTGAACATTCTGGAGAGCTGCCGCCGCCATCCGGTCAGGCACCTGATCTACGCCTCTTCCAGTTCGGTGTACGGCGCCAACCAGCGCACGCCGTATTCGGTACAGGACGGCGTCGACCATCCGTTGTCGTTGTACGCGGCCACCAAAAAGGCCAATGAACTGATGGCCCACAGCTACAGCCATCTGTTCGGCATCCCCTGCACCGGCCTGCGTTTCTTTACCGTCTATGGCCCCTGGGGCCGGCCGGACATGTCGCCGATCCAGTTCGCCCGGGCCATTGCCGAAGGCCAGGTGCTGAAGCTGTTCAACCATGGCGAGCACGAGCGCGACTTCACCTGCATCGACGACATCATCGAGAGCATCGCCCGGCTGATCGAGCGCCCACCTCATGCAAACCCGGACTGGAATCGCCACCAGCCGGACCCGGCCACCAGCCTGGCACCGTGGCGCGTCTTCAACATTGGCGGACAGCATCCGGTGACGCTGCGGGCCTACGTTGCGCTGCTGGAAAAACACCTGGGCCGGAGCGCGCGAGTCGAGCTGCTGCCCCTGCAACCGGGCGATGTGCTGAACACCTGCGCCGATGCCAGCGACCTGGCCCGGGCCACCGGTTTCCAGCCGTGCATCGAACTGGATGAAGGCCTCGGCCGTTTCATCGACTGGTTCCTCGATTACTACGCACCGCCCATCGCCCACGCACCGCTTGCGACAGAACGCTTGCGGCCCAACCTCAACGGAGGAGTCTATGACCCGACATGAGCAAGACATCCCGACCCGGACCCTCGGCCGTGACAAACGAGTCGACCCCGAGCACCGCAGGCGCCTGGACGCGGCTATTCACCGCCAGGGTCGTGGCTGGATGACTGGCCGCGACGGCGGCCGGCCCTGGACCGTCTCGCGCACCAACCGGGTGGTGGCCTGCCTCGGCGCCTTGGCCCTGTTGCTGATGCTCAGTCCGCTGCTGCTGGGCCTGGCACTGCTGGTGAGGTTCTCCAGCCCTGGCCCGGTGCTGTTCGTGCAGAAACGCACCGGCTATCGCGGCCGCGTTTTCGGCATGTACAAGTTCCGCACCATGGTCGCCGACGCCGAGGCCTTGAAAGAATCGCTGCGCCACCTCAACAAGCACGGCGCCGACGCCATCGACTTCAAGATCGACAACGATCCGCGCATCACCCCCATCGGCCGGTTCCTGCGCCGCAGCAGCCTCGATGAACTGCCGAACCTGATCAACGTCGTGACCGGCGACATGCGCCTGGTGGGCCCGCGGCCGACCTCGTTCAACGCCTACCGCTACAAGGACAACCATTTGGTGCGCCTGAGCATCTACCCCGGCCTCACCGGCCTCTGGCAGATCTCCGGACGCAGCAATATCGACTTCGACCAGCGCGTGGAACTGGACCTCAGCTATATCGCCGAGCAGAGCCTTTTGCTGGATTTGAAGATCCTGATCATCACCCCCTTCAAAGTCTTCAGCGGCCACGGAGCGAGTTAAATGGACGGTTCAACGAATATCCTGACCATAGCAAGCCCGAGCGAGACCAACCTGACCTCGACCGTGCTCGACCCTTCCCTGCGGATCCTGCTCCTGACGGCGGCGAATATCGGCACCGGCACGAGCACCAGCGCCATGGCGCTGGCCGCCCAGTTGGCGCAGATGAGCAGCGGCCGTGTGCTGCTGGTGGACGCCAGCCGGTCGCCGCGCAACCTCAGCCAGCAGCTGTCGCTGCAAAAAGAGCGCGGCTTCAGCGACCTGCTGTTCAACAGCCTTTCCCCGCCGCTGTTGCAGGACTGCGTGGTGCAGGTTTCCAGCCTGCCCTTCGACGTGCTGCCCAACGGTCGCCTGGGCCATAACGCCGAGCGCCTGAGCCCCGAGCGACTGCGCCCGCTGTTCAGGCAACTGGCCGCGCAGTACCGCTTCGTGGTGATCGACGCCGACGCGGTGTATTCGGCCACCGACACCCTGGTCATGGGCACTCAGGTGGACGGCGTGGTGCTGGTGGTGCGCGGCGAGGACACCCGCTGGGAAGTCGCCCAGGCCGCCCGGCAACGCTTGGCCCAGGCCGGCGCGAAGGTGGTCGGCAGCGTCTTCAATCGCCGCAAGTACTACATGCCCAAGTGGCTCTACAACAACCTGTAAGCCTGCAAAAGGATGACGAGATGAACGCCAGAATGCTTGTCCTGCTGTTGCTGCCGCTTGCCGGTTGCTCCAGCACCACCGATACCCGCTCGATGCCGGTGCAGATCCTCACGGCCGCGCCGGCCAACGCCCAGGCCACCGACATGCCCAAGGTCGAACAGACCCTGCGCCCCCAGGACGTGCTGGATGTGATTTTTCATATCAGCACCACCGCTTCCCAGGCTTATCGTGTACAGCCGGGCGACCAGGTAGCGCTGAACTTTACCGCCGCCAGCCAGCTCAACGGCACGCAACAGGTGATGCCCGACGGCAGCATCGAACTGCCGGGCGCGAACACCTCGGTGAAGCTCGCCGGCCTGACCACCGACGAGGCCCGCCTGGCGGTACAGCGAGCCTATGACCAGAAGATGCTGTTCCAGCCCAATCGCAACCAGTTGACGGTGCTGGTGACCAGTCCGCTGGCCGGCGAGACGACCCTGCGCAATACCCTGACCCACCCCGGCACCGGCATGAGCCGGGAAATCACCGTGGGCCGGGACGGTTACGCCAGCTTTCCGGAAATCGGCGCCGTACCGCTGCAGGGCATGACCGTCACCCAGCTGGAAACCTTCCTCAACGAGCGTTACGCCAATCTGCCCGGACGCATGACCGTCGATGTGCTGCTCAAGTCCACCGCTGGCAATGAAATCTACGTCCTCGGTGAAGTGGCCCAGCCCGGTTCCTATCCGATCCGCCGGCCCATCTCGGTACTGGAAGCCCTGACCCTGGCCCGTGGCGCAAACGTCAAGGCCCGGCTCGACTCGGTGGTGATCATGCGCCGCAACGGCAATCAGGTCGAAGCCCGCCACTACGACGTCGAAAAAGCCTTGAGCGGCGACGCCTCGCAAATCGCCTACCTGCAGCCCGAAGACATGCTCTTCGTGCCCAAGACCGGGCTGGCCAAAGCCGGCGAAACGGCCCGCCAATTGGCCGACGTGGTGCTGTTCCAGGGCGTGGGGTTCGGCTTCGGCTACCGCGTCGACAACAAAGGCAGCGACAACTGAGATTCAGGTGACCGATCATGAACCCCAAGGAAAATTATCTGCACGAGTTTTTCAGGATCTTCTTTGCCAACAAGCAGTGGGTGAAGCGCATCTTCCTGATTTTCGCCGTGATCGCCCTGGTGCTGCCATTGATGCTCAAGCAGAGCTTCGATATCACCGCCCAAGTGATCGTCCAGTCGAAAAAACTCTCCCAGGGCGACGCCACCACGTCGCTGAACCAGGAAAACGCCACGTTCATCCCGCCGTCCCTGGCGGACATGGAAACCGAGAGCAATATCCTCCGCTCGCCGGCGTTGATTCGCCAGACCATCCAGACCCTGCGCGACCAGGGCGAGTACACGCCAAGCCCGGGCATCCTCAACAAATGGGTCAGCGAGCCGCTCAAGCGCTACATCACCCAGCCGCTGCGTGAGTATGTGGTCAACCCGTTGCGCGACGGCCTGGGGCTTGAGGTCGATCCGGTGCGCGACACGATGCTCGATACGCTGACCGACCAGGCCATCGAAAACCTGAAGATAGAAACCCTCCCCGGCTCCAATGTCATCTCCATCGTCTACAGCTTCGGTGACCCGGCCCAGGGCACGCGGTTCGTCGCGCAACTGCTGAAGAACTACCTCACCGGCCGCCAGGAACTGCAATCGATCGAACTGCCGCAGACCTTCTACGAGCAGAAAAAAGCCCAATACCAGACGCGTCTCGACGGCCTCGAAGACAAACGACTCGGGCTGCTCGAGGGCATCGGTTCGTCCGATCCGAAGGAAGAAGTCACTTTCCGCCTGAACGCCATCAATACCGAAGAGCAGGCGCTGAACCTCTATCAGGATCGCCTGCTGCAAAGCCAACGCTGGCTCGACTACCTCAAGAGCAGCCTGGCGGCGACGACCAGCTCGCGGTTCAACGACCACACCTTCCCGTTCACCTTCACCACCACGGTGGACAATATCGCCTTCGAAGACCGGGAAATTCGCCAGTTGGGTGAGCAACTGACCGGCCAGGTCAGCCGCTATATGAATGACCTGGCGATTTTCCAGCCCGGCAGCGAACCGATGCTGCTGGCCCGGGAGCAGATCGTGCGCACCCGTCAGCAGTTCCTGAAAGTGGTGAACAACCGCATCCAGGAACGCACCACCGATCTTGCGGTGGTCAGCTCGGTGATCGAGCAGAAAAAAGCGCGCATCGGGGCGTTCAAGGAGCGCATCCATCAGTTGCAGGAAACCCAGAGCAAGCTGCGGCAGATGGACACCGAAATCAACGCTCTGCACGCGGCGTTCTCCACCTACGCCCAGCGATTCGCCGAAGCCAGCACCGCCCGCTCGCTGGACAACGACCTGTCCAACGCCCGGGTCCTGAGCCCGCCTTTCGAACCGACCGCCGCGGCATTTCCCAAGCCGATGCTGATCATTGTGTTCGGCCTGTTCAGCGGCCTGCTGCTGGCCATCGCCCTGGTCTATGTGCGTGAGTTCTTCGACCATCGCTTCAAGCATCCGGCGCAGATCACCCAGCAACTGGATCTGCCGGTGCTGCTGGTGATCAACGAGCAGTCACCCGAGCAGGTCAATCCGCATCGCAACTGGAGCTTGCCCAGCCTTGTCCATTGGGTGAGAAATTGAACGCGCCGTTCGGCCCGTCCCACCGCAGCAGCCCCCTGTCGATCATTCATCTGCTCGACAGCGGCGGCTTCTACGGGGCCGAGCGGATGCTGCTCGATCATTGCCTGGCCACGCCCGGCCAGCACCAGGTGGTGTTTTTGGCGGCGCCGCCGACCTTGATCACGCGCTTTCGCCAGGCCGGGGTCGATTGCCGTCACTGCGCCAACTGGGCCGAGCTGCTGCAGCATTTGCGGCAACGGCGCGCCGAACGACCGCTGATCAACACGCACAACTTCAAAGGCCTGTTGTTCGGCTGGGCCGCGGCCACGCTGCTGCGCCTGCCCCTGGTGATTACCCAGCACGGCTTTACGCCGCGCAGCACCAAGCAGCGTTTCTATACCTGGCTGAGCCTGCAACTGTGCCGCACCGCCTCGGTCAAGCGAGTGGTATGCGTGGCCGAAAGCATCGCGGCGTTGCACCGCCAGGCCAGCGTGCAGGCGGACAAACTCGACGTGATTCCCAACGGTCTGCCGGCGGTCGCCACACCCCTGCCGCATCGCGATGACCGGCAGCGCTGGCGGGTCGGCTACGTCGGCCGCTTGAGCAGCGAAAAAGGCCCGGACCTGTTTCTCGACGCCATGATCCCGCTGTGCCAGCGCCATGCTTCGCTGCACGCGGTGATGCTCGGCGACGGCCCGGAACGCCAGCTCCTGCTCAAGCGCATCACCGATGCCGGGCTGCCCACGCGCATCGAATTGCCTGGCTACCAGACCGACATGAATGCCTGGTGGAGCCGCCTCGATGTACTGGTGATCAGCTCACGCACCGAGGGCACGCCGATGATTCTGCTCGAAGCCATGCAAGCCGGAGTGCCGGTGGTGGCGTTCGGCGTCGGCGGCATTCCCGACGTCGTGCAGGACCGCCATAACGGCCTGCTCGCCACGCCCGCCGACAGCGACGAGTTGGCCCGGCAGATCGAGACACTGTTCAGCGAACCACCGCTGGCGCAGATCCTCGCCGACAACGCACGGCGCACCCAACGCGACCGCTACGACCTGCGCACGCTGGCCGAACGCTGGTCGCAACTGTATATCCGCACCGCACGGGAGGCCCGGCCATGATTGTCCCGCTCTCGATCGTCAGCCTCCTGGGCCTGGTTTGCCTGATGTTGCTGGCCAGCCCTTATCCGTACCTGGCTCCCGGCGCGGTGCTCGGCCTGGTCGGTGTTGCCGTGCTCTATCGCAAGCCCGGCTGGGGCTTGCTGGGGATTGCCGCGCTGGTGCCGTTCGAAGGCCTGTTCAAGGAAAACGCCTTTTCCGGCAGCAAGTTCCTCGGGCTGGCGCTGATCCTGATCCTGGCGTTGCAACTGGCCCTGCATCAGATTCCCGCCACTCGCCTGCGCAGCAATATCTGGAAGCCGCTGATCGGCTTCATGCTGTTCTATGGCCTGAGCCTGCTGCTATCGGAAAACCCGGGCCTCTCCACCACCCACTTCCGGGAACTGGCGGTGGGCCTGGTGCTGTTCGCGATCACCCTGCTGATCGGCCGCGAGCTGAACCTGGACCTGTTCTGCCGGTTGGTCACCCTGAGCGTCACGACGACCTGCGTGCTGGCGATGTTCTCCGCCCGGTACCAGGATCAGGGCCGCGCTTCCGGCCTGTTGGAAGATCCGAACACCTTCGCCCTGCTGATCGCCTTCACCGTGCCGCTGGCGTTGTTGCTGGTGGTGCGCAGTCCGAACCTGCTGCACCGGTTGTTCTGGGGTGGCTGCTTCATCCTGCTGCTGGGCGGCATGACCAAGACCGAATCGCGTTCGGGACTGGTAGTGCTGCTGCTCAGCCTGATGATCGGCTTGTATCACTACCGCGCGCAGCTGCCGCGCATCCGCCCACGGCACCTGGGCTTCGCGATGCTCGGGCTGGCGCTGCTGATTCCCCTGGCAATCGCGGTGATGCCGGCCGGCTACGTGGCGCGCATCCAGTCACTGAGCATCCTCAGCGCTGGCGCCAGCGCTCACAAGGACGAATCCCTGGGCCGTCGCGCCTCGTACATCGTCGTCGGCAGCCAGATGCTTCGCGAAAATCCGCTGCTCGGCTCAGGTCCCGGAACGTTTCCCCTGCACTACGCCCCCACCGGTTACGCCAAGGCTTTCTCGGCCAACCGCAAACTCGGGGACCTGTATCGCCGGGCGCATAACACCTACCTGGAAATCTTCAGCGAGATCGGCATTCCCGGCGGGTTGATGTTTGTCGGCATGATCGGCCTGGGTCTCTACAACCTGCTGCGCGCACGCCAGCTCTGGCTCCAGCGTCGGGACTGGGTGCAGGCGGACCTGCTGACGCACCTGGGCATGAGCTTCATGTCGCTGGCGTTGTTCCTGATGTTCCTCAGTGCACCGAACCACAAGTTGCTGTGGATCATGCTGGGCTTGACCAGCGTATTGCGCTACGACGCCGAACGGTCCGCGCCGCAGGAGACCCGTTGATGAAACGCGTAAGCATTGTGATCCCGATGTACAACGAGGCCCGGCACATCGGCCGCACGTTGCTGGCGGCGCAGGAAGCTGCGCGCCAGGCGCAGCTGGAGTGCGAGCTGATCGTGGTAGACAACGGCTCGGACGACCATGGCCCGCGCATCGCCAACGAATTGGGCGCCCGGGTGCTGATCGTGCCCGGCGTGCACATCGGTGCCCTGCGCAATCGTGGCGCGGCGGCCGCCAGCGGCGACTGGCTGGCATTCATCGATGCCGACATCGAAATGCCCGCCGACTGGCTCAGGTTGTTGATCGAAATCGAAGGTCGCCAGGGCAATGTGCTCGGTCTCGACCTGGATACGCCCGAGCAGGCGCCGTGGTTCGCCCGGGCCTGGCAACGGCGCGGCCAACGCCCGGGGTCGCGTCCGCTGCACCGGGTGCAGTGGCTGCCCAGTGCCAACCTGCTGATGCGCCGCGCCTGGTTCGATCGCGTCGGTGGCTTCGATGAAACCCTGCGCACCGGTGAGGACAAGGATTTTTCCCTGCGCCTGCGCCAGGCCGGAGCGCAGTTGTTGCTGGTGAGCGAAAGCCTTGCCCTGCACTGGGGTTACGAAGGCAGCTGGCGCGAGTGGATGAGCAAGGAACTGTGGCGCCAGGGCAGTCACTGGCAACTGCTGCGCAGCCACGGGCCGAGCCTGCGGCTGTTGCGCTTCCCCGCCTTGTCCATCGGTGCCTGGGGCCTGGATTTCCTGGCGCTGGTCGCGCTGTTCCAGGGCCAGGCGCGCCTGGGGCTGATGCTGCTGTTGATCAGCACATTGCCGGCCCTGGTTCTGAGCCTGCGCCAGAGCCAGCGCGACCCGCGCCTGACCTTGCAATTGTGGGCCCTGCATGGGGTGCGCCTGCACCTGACCGGCGCGGCGCTGCTGCTCAATCTTTTTCAATGGAACGTCAGGAGACCTGCCCGTGGCTGAGTTTTTCTATTGGTCTTGCCTGTTGCTGCCGGTGTACGCGTACCTCGGCTACCCGCTGCTGCTGACCTTGCTGGCGCCGCTGTTTCCGCTACGACGCTACGCCACGGCAGTGCCGATGGACGTGAGCATTGTGATTGCCGCCCACAACGAGGCGCGGCACATCGAAGAAAAATTGCGCACGCTGCTGGCTCAGGATTATCGCGCGCGCTCGCTGCAAATCATCCTCGCCAGCGACGGTTCCACCGATGACACGGTGGCCTGCGCACGCAAGGTCAGCGATCCGCGGATCAGCGTGCTCGACCTGCCGCGCCAAGGCAAGGCTGCCGCCCTCAACACGGGCGTGGCCCATAGCAGCGGCGATATCCTGGTGTTCACCGACGCCGACAATCAATGGGCCCACGATACCCTCGGCCATCTGTTGGCGCCGCTGGCCGACCCGGAAGTCGGCGCCTGCGCCGGGCACATGGTAATCCCCGTGCCCGGCAAGGGCCTGAGCCTGGGCGACAGCCTGTATCGGCACTACGAAGGCTGGCTGCGTCGGGTCGAGAGCCGCACCGGCTGCATGGTCTCCGCTGACGGTGCTCTGTTGGCCCTGCGCCGGGAGCTTTTCCAGGCGATACCGGCGCAAGTCAACGATGACTTTTTTCTCAGCACCTGTGCGCCGGTGGCCGGCAAGGCGATCGTCTACGCACCGCTCGCCCGAGTGACCGACCAGGGCGTGGACGAAGCCGACAAACAGTTCCGCCGGCGCCAGCGGGTCACCGTCGGTGGGTTGCAGAGCCTGGCCCAGCGCCGGGAACTGCTCAATCCCTTGCGCCATGGGCTCTACGCCATTGGCTTGATCAGCCACAAGCTGATCCGCCGCCTGGCGCCGGTGTTGCTGGTGCCGCTGTTGCTGAGCAACGCCTGGCTGTGGAGCGAGCATGGATTCTATCGCCTGAGCCTGGTGGCGCAGTTGCTCGGTTACGCCATCGCCTTGATCGGGTTGCTGGACGTCGGCCACCGTCTGCCCCGGCCTTTCCGCCTGGCCGCGTTCGTGCTGGTGACGCTGGCGGGCATGAGCATCGGGTTGTGGCAGTTTCTGCGCGGCCACCGCTATAGCCAATGGAATCCCGAGCAGAACCGCTAAGGAGCAACGCCGATGTCGATCAAACACGTCTTCAAGCGCACCGGCGGCTGGCTGTACCTGAACACGTCGATGGGGCGCCATCCCTTGCGTGGCGCCGGCGTGATCCTGATGTTGCACCGGGTGTTGAACAACGACCGCGCCGCCGAACTGCCGCATCGCAACGAGCTGTGCGTGGGGCCTGACGCGTTCGAACACCTGTTGATCTGGCTGCAACGGCATTTTGAATGCGTGCCGCTGATGAGCTTGCTGCTGGCCGACCCGGAAAGCGTTCCGAACCGTCCGCGGGTGGCCCTGACGTTCGATGATGGCTGGCGCGACAACGCCATGAATGCCTTTCCCTTGCTGCGCCAGTACCAGGTGCCGGCGAGCATTTTCCTGTCCACCGATTTTGTTGGCAGCCGCCAGCATTTCTGGTGGGAAAGCATCGGCGAAACCCTCTGGGGCAGCCATGGGCAGCTGGCGCGGCATTCGCTCATCGAGCATTTGCAGCAGGTCGGCCGGCCATTGCCGGTGCTGCTCGATGACATCGACGACGAGCGCCGCAGCCTGGCGCTGTTGCATTTCCTGCAAAGCCTGAAAACCCTCGATGCGCGAACCCTGAGCGATCTCACCGAGGCCTGTCCGCAGGGCTCGCAACCCCAGGCATTGGACTGGACCCAGGTGCGCATGCTCGAAGATTCCGGCCTGATCCGCTTCGGCCCCCACGGTGCCAGCCATGCGATCCTGACCGGGCTGGACGACCAGCGTTTGCACGAGGAACTGACCCGCAGCTGGATAGCTTTGGAAAATGGCTGCGCGCAACCCCTGCCGGTGTATTGCTACCCCAACGGTGATCATGATGCACGGGTACGCGAGCAGGTGGCGGCCCACGGTTTTCCGTTTGCCCTGGGCACCGAGGCCGGGCTGTATCGCCACGATGGCGACCCCTTGAACCTGCCACGCTTCGGCGTCAGCCAGCGCAATGCCTGCCACCCCGAGTTGCTGACCTGGCGCATCCGTCGAGGAGCCCGCTCATGAGCCGAGCCCATTACCTCAAGCATCTGGCACTGAGCATGGGCACGCGCCTGGCGATGATCGCTCTGCGGCTGCTGCGCAACGTGTTGTTGGCAAGGATCCTCGGGCCCAGCGAGCGTGGGCTGTTTGCATTGCTCAGTACCCTGCCCGACCTGATCAGCGCCGCCACCAGCGGTGGCCTGAATTCCGCCGTCGGTTACCAGGCGGCGCAGCAGCGCTCGATGGGCTTGTTGCTCAGCCAGGTGCTGGTGTTCGGTTGTTTGTTGGCCGGGTTGCTGACCTTGTTGGTGGTGGCGCTGGTGCGTGAATTCGGCGGTGAGCTGGACATCACCACGCAATTGGGATTGCTGGCCTGGCTGCTGTTGCTGGCCGTACCGCTGACCGTGCTCAAGAGTGGCCTGCTGACGCTGCACAATGCCTCGGGCGGCGTGGGCGCGTTCAACGCGTTGCGGCTGATGGAATCGCTGGCACCGCTGTTGTTGTTCGTGGCGCTGTTCTGGATGTGGCAAGACAAAGCGCTGAAGGCGGCGCTGATCAGTTGGCTGGCGGGCTTGAGCCTGGTGGTGCTGGCCGGCTGGATGTGGTTGCGCCGCGATCATGCGGTCGAGCTGCAGTGGGACCGCGCCGGCCAGAACGAGCTGTTGCGCTACGGCGCCCGCAGCCATCCGGACCTGCTGTTCCAGCAAGTGGTGCTGCGCTCGGATTTCCTGTTCATCGGCGCCCTGCTGGGCAGCACGGCGCTGGGGCATTACGCCATGGCCAGCGCTGCGGCCGAACTGCTGCTGATCGTGCCGGAAGCGGTCACCACGCCGCTGATGAAACGCCTGCTGCAGCAAGACCGCGACATGCAGCGCCTGACCCCGCTGGCCTTGCGCCTGACCGCCACGGTGATGCTCGGTGCCTGCCTGGGCATGGCGCTGATTGGCGAATGGTTGATCGTCACGCTGTTTGGCGCCGCCTATCAACCAGCCTACCCGGCCCTGCTGGCGCTGCTGCCGGGGCTGTTCGGGCTCTGCTACGCGAGCATCCTGCGCCTGGATCTGCTGGGCAAGGACCGACCCGGCACGGTGTCGCTGCTGATGGGCGTCGGCGCGCTGCTGAACCTGGCGCTCAACCTGGTCCTGATACCGCGCTACGGCATCGTCGGCGCGGCCGCCGCGTCGTCGATCGCCTATCTGGGGGTAACGCTGGCGCTGCTGGGCATGTACTGCCGCCTCAGCGGCGTGGCGCTGTGGCAGACACTGATCATCCTGCCCAGCGATTTGCTGCCGATGCGCCAGATGCTGCTGGGGAAATCCGCGTGAACACCGCCGCCCGCCAGACCGCCATCGCGAGCAAGCTCGCTCCCACAGGGTCCAGGGTTGGCAACGGTATTTGTATTCACCGCAGATCACCTGTGGGAGCGAGCCTGCTCGCGAAAGCGCTGGGTCAGCTGGCTGGGAGGTTGAAGGTGACGGCCCCTTCGCGAGCAAGCCCGCTCCCACAGGGGGGCGGGGTTGGGTATGGTATTTGTCTTCACCACATTCCCACTGTGGGAGCGGGCTTGCTCGCGAAAGCGGTCGGTCAGCTGGCGGTGATGTTGAAGGTGACGGCCTCTTCGCGAGCAAGCCCGCTCCCACAAGGGGCTGGTGTCGGACTCGGTATTTGTGTTCACCACAGACCACCTGTGGGAGCGAGCTTGCTCGCGATGGGGCCAGTGGGGTGCATGGGAAAAATCGGCGCCGGTCTATGCCTTCTGGCCCTCGCAGCCTCGGCCCATGGCGCGTCCATGCAATGGACCGGCATTCGCGACGGCAGCCTGTACCTGCAGACCGACCAGCCAAGCACTGTGACCGTGCGCTGGGTGCCTGCCTGGCAGGCCGATGCCAATACCGAACACCTTTACCTGCTCGACGGCCAGGGGCGGCTGGCCGGTGAGCGCCTGGTCGAGGCGGCACAGACCCGTGGCGAGCAGCAGTGGCCGCTGCGGCCTGGTGCCGCCAGTTATCGCCTGGAAATTCCCGGCTACAGTTTCCGCCGCTATACGATAGAGCACGACGCGCGCACCCGTGCCCTGTTCGCTCCGGCGAAAGTGCATTTCAGCGCCGAAGCCCACGATGGCGACGAGTTGTACTTCAAGGTGGCGGCCGGCGAACGCGCAGTGCTGGCGGGTAAATTCCATGGCGGTGTGCACGCGCTGCAAGCCCGGCGCGTCGGCGACGGCAAACAGCTCCAGCTGAATCTCAAACCGTATCGCGCCTATTGGCAGTTCGACCAGATCGCCCTGCCGGTGGCGGATGTCGAGCAAACCTGGCGTCTGCACTTGCAAGGCAACGGCAAGGTAGCGTTCTGGCTCGACGGTAGCGCCAACCTGTTCGCCCAGGACCCGGCGCAGTTGCAGCCGCTGCGCCAGGATCCGGGCCAAACCCACCTGACCCTTCATGACGATGTGCTCGGCCCCACCCCCAGCCTGGGCATGTCCCTGCCCTATGTGTTGCCGCCACCGTCCGCCTACGCGGTGATCGATACCCTCAAGCCCCGAGCGGCCACCTACTACAGTTTCGTCGATGTCACGGCGGCCAAGGCCGACCACGAAGATGCGTTCCGGCGCCTGTACCAGGATCGCTTCGGCATCACCCGGGACATTACCCTCTTGGCCGGCAGCCAACGCAAGGCCGATCTGCGCGCCGACCGGACCAGCAGCAGCGGCTTGCAAGCCTGGCTCGACACGACCCGCGCCCTGGGCGGCAAGGGCCTCCATTACCTGAGTTTCGCCGACGAGCCGAACCTCAACTATCCGGACTTCGCCAGCTTCCAGCAGATGTTCGAAAGCCTGGCCGCCCAGGTCCGCGCCAACGACGCCAATGCCCGCGCCGGAGTGCGCATCGCCATGCCGGCCAGCTCCCGATTCACCAATGGCCCGCTGGCCGAAAACGCGGCGGATCGGCGCGGCATCGATTGGGCACGGCGCCTGCTGGAAACCTCCGGCGACCGGATCGACGCCCTGGCCTGGCATGAATGGATGGTCCGCGACTTGCTGGCGACCCGGGTCTATCGCAACAGCGTCCGCCAGGCCGCCGACCTGGTGGGCCTGGACAGCCAGGGCCGGCCGCGCAAGGCCTTGCTGCTGGATCAGACCAACATTTCCAGCGGCTCGAGCCTCAGCCCCTACGATCAGGAAACGCACTACGCCGCGCTGTGGTGGACGTCGGTGGCGATCAATGCCTCCGCCGACGGCTGGCTGGAGATGCTCAACTGGTTCCAGTCCGCCGACGAGCCGCAATACCCCAAAGGCATGGTGCGAGTGCTGGAGAACCAGCGCTTCGAACTCAAGCCGGTGGGCCTGGCCCAACAATTCATCCAGCAGCACTGGCTCGACCAGGTGCTGCGCCTGGACAACGACGCGTTTGAAGTCGACGCGCTGGCCATGGCCACCGGGCAGCAGCGCAGCCTGCTGGGCGTGAACAAAAGCACTCGCGCCCATCAAGTCAGCCTGCAGGGCGCGGGCTGCCCGCAGCCCGGCGCCAGCCTGATGTATTTCGGCCCGGACAACATCAGCCGCAATGCCCCGTTCAACTGCAAGGCCGGCCAGGTCGGATTTCTCTTGCCAGGAGAAACCGTATTCGCCCTGCGCTGGACTGCCACCCTTCCCCCCCAACCCGCTATCCGTCAGGAGGCTCCATGAACGCTCTGCAAAAATTGCGTGATCGCATTCAGAAAAAAGGCCTGCGTTCCGTTTTCAAACTGCTGGTACGTCGCTTCGTGTTTTTCCATTCGCAACTGGTATGGCTGGAACACGATGTGAGAATCCCGCTGCGGCCGCACACCCTCAGGCCCTACCCACCGGTACGTCGCGAGTTCATCACCGTCGAAAACGCCGACGCTTTTGCCAGGCATTTCGGCGACCGCGTCGAAACCATGCGCGAGCTGGCCGCCGAAGGTTATACCGGCCTGATGTACCTGGACGACAAGGGCGACACCGTGGGCTTCGTCTGGGCCAGTACACGAGACTATTTTGACCGCCATTTCTATGGCTGCTGGTTCCCGGTCAAGCCTGGCGAATACTTCCAGTTCGGCGGAGAAATGATCCGTGCGTACTGGGGCTCCCAGCTGTCGGCGGACGTACAGACCGACATGTGGAAAGTCATGGCGGACAAGGGCTGCGAAAAAATGGTCGATGTTTGCGACTTGCAGAACACCCCAGCGATCAAGATGCACATCCGCATGGACTTCCAGGAGTGCGGCCAGATCACCCATGTGTATTGCCTGTTCGGTCGCTTCCGGTTCTTCCGCGACACGTTCTACAGCGGCTCGGTACTCGACGCCTTCCGTAAACCGGCCCGGCCGGTTGCATCGGCTGCGGCGGCCTGACGTCCATGGCGATCCGGTTCCAGTGGTGTCGCTCCATGAGCGCGGCGGAGTTTCCTGCAACGGCTTATGAAGAGCTGCGGACCCAGGTGGTCGACGCTACGCCGTTCAATACGCTGGCCTGGTTGCAAGCGGCGGAATTCGCCCTCGCGCCCGACCAGCAACTCCATGTGCTGCTGGGCTGGCAGGACCAGACACTGTGCCTGTGCCTGCCTCTGGTCGCGGGGCGCGAGCGCATCGGCGGGCTGCGCTTTCGGGTGTTGCATCACTTGGGGTTTCCACTGGCTGACCGTATCGCCCTGCTGGTGCGCCTGGACGCCGACGCCATGGGCCAGGCGCTGATGCAGATCCGCCAGCAGGTGCCCCACGCGTTGCTGCAATTGAATGAAGTGATCGAGCCGGTCGGCGAACAAAGCGTGCTCAGTGCCTGGATGGCGCAGAGTTCCACCGGCGAACGGCGGCTCAGTTGCCGGGTCCCGGTGCACCTGATCAGCGACAGTGACCATCAGGAAATCACCGGCGATCCGCGTTACAAGTTGCGCCGCGCGCGCAAGCGGATCGCCGCTTGCGGTGCCGAAATACGTCGGGTGACGCCGGATGCCATCGGCATGGGGCAGCTGCTGCGGGCTCTCGCTGAAGTCGAGGCGGCCAGTTGGAAAGGCGAGGAAGGTGTCGGCATCTTCGCCGACCCCGGGCGCCGGCAATGGATGAACCTTGCCTTCACCGCCCTCGCCGCCCAAGGCCTGGTGCGGGTGGTGATGCTGGAGCTGAACGGCGAGTGCATCAGCTATCGCCTCGGCCTGCTCGACCAGGGACGGCTGTATGACTACAACCTGGCGTTCCTGCCGCGGCACGCCGACCTGGGCAGCGGTCGGGTCTTGCTCGAAGAGTGGATCCGCTGGGGGCTGGACGAGAACTGGCGGTGGATCGATGCATCGCGCGTCAGCCTGGAGAATTCCAGCCATCAACTGCACGAACGCATGACCGGCCAACTTGAGCACTGGCGCTGGAGTTTCTATTCCTGGCGGCCCGATGGCCTGCTCCTGGGGTTCGCCCTGCGGCTATGGAAAAGCCTGAAGCCCTGGCTCGGCAAGCGCCGCGCCAAACCGCCCGCAACGACGTCGCCCACTGCCAAAAAGCCGGAGGACACGCATGCCTCGCCAAGTGATCGTCAACGCTGATGACTTCGGGCTCAGCCTCGATGAAAACGACTTGATTCTGCGAGCCTTCGAGGCAGGCGTGATCAGCTCCGCCACGGCCATGGCCAACATGCCGGGGTTCGACCAGGCGTGTGAGCTGGCCCAACACCCACTGCTTGAAGGGCGCATCGGCCTGCATTTCAATCTCAGTTACGGACCGCCGCTGAGTCAGGCAATCAGGACACGGCAGACATTCTGCAATGCAACCGGCGAATTCGACCTTAATCTGTCGCGCTACAGCCTGCGGCTGGGGACGGATGATCTGGCGGCCGTGGAAGAAGAACTCCAGGCGCAGTGGCAATACTGCCTGGACCGTGGCCTGCGTCCGAGCCATCTGGACTCTCATCAGCATGTGCACAATATCTGGCCCGTCGGCGAACTGGTGGCTCGCTTCGCCGCTCGGCAAGGCGTGCCCATGCGCCTGGCACGTAACCTGGGACCGAACCTGAGCGTGGCCAAACGCATCTTCAAAACCCTGCTCAACCGCCGCCTGCGCAGGCTCTGCGGCGCAACGGCGGATTATGTCTGCACGCCAGCGGACCTTCATCACGCGGCGCCACCGAAGCATGGTTCGCTGGAAGTGATCGTTCATCCGCTGCAACTGGACGGGGATTTTGGCGACGCCAGCCTGGCCCTCGACAACTCGCTGACCCAAGTGCTGCACAGGCGCCTGGCGGGGGTGCCGAAGGTGGGGTATGGCGAGAGTGGGCGGGAGTTTGAGCGAGTTGAGTTTGGGGATCTGTACTGACCCGTGGCGAGGGAGCTTGCTCCCGCTGGGCTGCGCAGCGGCCCCGACGAGGCAAATGCTGGAACCGGAGGGGGCCGCTACGCGCCCCAGCGGGAGCAAGCTCCCTCGCCACGGAGGCTGCCATGTTTCAGTTACCGAGGCACGCTCGGGCCAGGGAGGCCCGCCGATCGATGGCTTCGCACAGCCGACGCTTCTGCGTCTCCCAGACGTCGGTCTCGACCCGGGCCGAACGCATCAGCGCCAGCATCGCTTCCTTGGCGTGGACGTACTCTGCCCAGGCATCCCGGATCTTGAGGTTGCGGCGCTCTTCATCGCTCATGTCCATGCGCCTCAGGGCCAGGGTGCATTCGTCGCGGATCAATGGCCCAAGGGTCATCTGGATCTTGTGGGGCGCCTTGAAACATCCGCTACCGGCGACGATGTCCCCGGCCCGGGCCAAGCCCCATTCGAGCGCTTGGCACAACGGTTCGCGCAACGCGCGATCATGGAATTCCTCGACCCAGACGGATCCGTTCGGCCGATAAACACAGATGAAAAGTTGCGTCACGCTCTGCTGGTTGATCCGCGCCTGGACCTCGACCTGCGTGCCGTCCTCCAGGATCTCTTCGTGGTTGCGCCCCGCCAGCCGACGGTTCACCCACAGCCAATACGCTGCGCTTCTACGTCGCATCCCGTTGCCCTCCCCCTAAGGAACAGGGAGTAAGGCACACGGATGGGACAATTTCCAGCGCTGCAAAGCGGGCTTCTGACGAATGACAGTCGCCACTCAGCGGCCGAGCTTTTTCTCCACCTGCCCGACCTTGTCGCGCAATTTTTCAGCGTCCTGCTTCATGGCTCTTGATCGACTTGGGCGTGATCGTCTTGTCGACTTTGTCAGTGGCTGGATCCGGGTGGCGCACATCGCGTTCCACGACGTCCACCGGGTCGCCGGCAGCATCCTTGGCTGGCGCATTGTTGCCGACTTGGCTGGCTGTTTTCGAATGTTCGCTCGTCATGACATCGTCCTCGACAGGGTTGAGTATTGAATTTCGAGTGGGGCGAAACGGCGAGAGTTCGATCGGGTTGCATGAAGCCCCGCGCCACAGGCAAACCGTCCGAAATCCCTGCGCGCCCTCCGAGGAATCTGCTAAAACGCAGCTTCTGTCCCCGAGTAGCGAATCGCGTCGATGCCTTCATCCTTACTTTCTCGCCTCAGGCAACGCTGGCTGGCCTGGTTGTTCATGGCCGCGATGGTGGTCGGCCTGCCGGTGGGCTGCGCGGTGTTGCAGCACAAGGAACGCGAGCTGGTGTTTCGCATCGAGCCGGGGACGGCGAGCTGGTTCAGTGGCCTTCCCAGCGGTGTGCAGGAGTTCGACCTCAAGCCCAAGAGCTTCAAGGCCGGGGAAAATATCCACGGCTGGTGGTGGCCGGCCGAACGCAAGAACGCGCCCGCCATCCTGTACCTGCACGGCGTGCGCTGGAACCTGACCGGCCAGCTGTTTCGCATCCAGCAATTGCGGGCGCTGGGCTATTCGGTCATGGCGATCGATTACCGTGGCTTTGGCAAAAGCCAAGGGGGGCTGCCCTCTGAAGCCAGCGTGTACGAGGATGCAAGAATCGCCTGGGAACGTCTTGCGGTGCTGCAACCTGACCCGGCCCTGCGCCTGATCTACGGCCATTCCCTGGGCGGTGCCGTCGCGGTGGATCTTGCGGCGGAACTGGGTCAGGAGGCGGCAAAAAATGGCACCACCGTGCCCGCCCGAGGCCTGGTCATCGAATCGACCTTCACGTCCCTGGGCGATGTCGCCACCGCCATGGCCAACACTTCCCTGCCGGTACGCTGGCTGCTGTCGCAGAAGTTCGATTCCATCGACAAGATCGGCGAGATCAACATGCCGCTGCTGATCGTCCACGGCGCCGCCGACCGCTACGTACCACCACGCTTCAGCGAGCAGCTGTTCAACGCCGCCCGGGAACCCAAGCGTTTGTTGTTGGTGCCGGGCGCTACGCATAACAACAGCATGAGCCTGGCGGGCCGCACGTATCGGCAGGCGTTGGATGCGTTGATGAGCGCCCGCCCGACCCCGGTGGCCGGAAACGCCCAGGCAAGCCCGGCCAAGGCCGGTTAAACCATCATCCCTCTCTGGAAGCGACCCCTGTGGGAGCGAGCTTGCTCGCGATAGCGGTGGCTCAGTTTGCATTCACATTGAATGGGCCACCGTCATCGCGAGCAAGCTCGCTCCCACAGGGGATGGTGTCCAGTTCGAATTCTCCGCAAAAAAAACGGCACCCTTCGGTGCCGTTTCTTCATTGCGGGGGCAGATTTACTTACGCGCCGCCTCCCAAGATTTCAGCAGTTCGGCATAGTTGACCGTCTCGCCTTTAGGCTTCTCGTTCGCCAGTTTCGGCTTCGGTGCGCCCGGTTGATCGAACCAGTATTGCGCGTCGCGCTCAGGGTTCATCTTAGGTGCGCAGGTGGCCTGGGCCTTGGAGCGTTCCAGACGCGTCATGATCGCGTCCTGATCCTTGGCCAGCCCGTCGAGAGCCTGTTGCGGGGTTTTCTCGCCACTGGCCGCTTCGGCGATGTGGCTCCACCACAGTTGCGCCAGGCGTGGATAGTCCGGCACGTTGGTCCCGGTTGGCGACCATTGCACACGGGCCGGGCTGCGATAGAACTCCACCAGGCCACCGAGTTTCGGCGCCAGGTCGGTCATCGCCTGGGAGTTGATGTCCGATTCGCGAATCGGCGTCAGGCCAACGATGGTCTTCTTCAGCGACACGGTCTTGGATGTCACGAACTGCGCGTAGAGCCAGGCCGCGAGGCGCTGTTTCTCAGGCGTCGACTTCATGAAGGTCCAGGAACCCACGTCCTGATAGCCCAGCTTCATGCCCTCTTCCCAATACGGACCGCGTGGCGACGGCGCCATGCGCCATTTCGGCGTGCCGTCGGCGTTCATCACTGGCAGGCCCGGCTTGGTCATGTCGGCGGTGAAAGCGGTGTACCAGAAAATCTGCTGGGCGATGTTGCCTTGGGACGGCACCGGACCGGACTCGGAGAAGGTCATGCCCGCCGCTTCCGGTGGCGCGTATTTTTTCATCCAGTCGACGTACTTGGTGGTGGCGAACACGGCGGCCGGGCCGTTGGTGTCGCCGCCACGGGTGACGCTGGAGCCGACCGGATGGCAGTCTTCGACGCGAATGCCCCACTCGTCCACCGGCAAGCCGTTAGGCAGGCCCTTGTCACCGCCGCCGGCCATGGAGAACCAGGCATCGGTGAAGCGCCAGCCCAGGGACGGGTCTTTCTTGCCGTAGTCCATGTGACCGTAGACACGCTTGCCGTCGATCTCCTTGACGTCTTCGGAGAAGAACTTGGCGATGTCTTCATAGGCCGACCAGTTCACCGGTACGCCCAGCTCGTAGCCGTATTTTTCCTTGAACTTGGCCTTCAGGTCCGCACGCTCGAACCAGTCGGCGCGGAACCAGTAAAGGTTGGCGAACTGCTGGTCGGGCAGTTGATAGACCTTGCCGTCCGGCGCGGTGGTGAAGGAGATGCCGATGAAGTCCTTGAGGTCGAGGGTCGGCGAGGTGAAATTCTTGCCTTCGTTGGCCATCAAGTCGGTGATCGACTCGGTCTTGCCGTAGCGAAAATGCGTGCCGATCAGGTCCGAGTCATTGACCCAGCCGTCGTAGATGTTCTTGTCGGACTGCATCTGGGTCTGCAGCTTCTCCACCACGTCGCCTTCCTGGAGCAGGTCGTGGGTCAGCTGGATCCCGGTGATTTCGTTAAAAGCCTTGGCCAGTACCTTGGATTCATATTCGTGGGTAGCGATGGTCTCCGAGACCACGTTGATTTTCATCCCGCGAAATGGCTCGGCGGCCTTGATGAACCACTTCAGTTCTTCGAGCTGCTGCTCGGCTGTCAGGGTCGACGGCTTGAATTCGCTGCCGATCCATTTTTTCGCGGCGTCTTCATAGGCGTCGGCCCAGGCCGTAGCGCTCAGCCCGCTGAGTGCCAGCATGGCTGCCAATGAAACGCTATGTCGCAGCTTATTGTTTTTATCGAACATAGAGACCTCCTGTTTGGGTTTAAGAGCCTGATCGTCGTCGAACTTTCGCGACTAGCCCCACCGCATCACTGCCAACAGCCACACCAGAGACAACGCGAACGCTATCCAGATGCTCCAGTCGGTAACGCCGATCACCAGCAGGTGCAGGTAGGCGCTACCGAGAAGACCGATAAACAACCGATCGCCACGGGTGGTGGCAATCGGCAGGAAACCACGCCGAGGGATACTCGGCGAACGCAATTCCCATGTCGTCATGCCTGCCAACAGCAAGGCAATGACCCCAAAAAACGTCGCCGTCGGGGCGGTCCAGTTCATCCATTCCATCATCGACTCCTCAGACCCGGCCCAGGGCAAAGCCCTTGGCCACGTGGTTGCGAACGAACCAGATCACCAGCATGCCCGGCAGGATGGTCAACACCCCTGCCGCCGCCAGCACGCCCCAGTCAATACCGGACGCCGACACCGTGCGGGTCATGACCGCCGCGATCGGCTTGGCATTCACCGAGGTCAGTGTCCGGGCCAGCAACAGCTCGACCCAGGAGAACATGAAGCAGAAAAACGCCGTGACGCCGATGCCGGACCCGATCAATGGGATAAAGATCTTGGCGAAGAACTTGGGGAAACTGTAGCCGTCAATGTAGGCGGTCTCGTCAATTTCTTTCGGCACGCCGGACATGAAGCCTTCGAGGATCCACACCGCCAGCGGCACGTTGAACAGACAGTGGGCCAAAGCCACGGCGATGTGGGTGTCGAACAGGCCGATGGACGAGTACAACTGGAAGAACGGCAACAGGAACACCGCCGGTGGCGCCATGCGGTTGGTCAGCAACCAGAAGAACAGGTGCTTGTCGCCAAGAAAGCGGTAGCGCGAGAACGCATAGGCCGCCGGCAGCGCGACCGCCAGGGAAATCACCGTGTTCAGGCTCACGTAGTACAGCGAGTTGAGGTAACCGGTATACCAGCTCGGATCGGTGAAGATCACTTTGTAGTTCTGGAAGGTGAAATCCTGTGGCCACAGCGTCAGGCCGCCGAGGATTTCAGTGTTGCTCTTGAACGACATGTTCAGCAGCCAGTAGATGGGCACCAGCAGGAACAGGATGTAGATCAAAAGCGGTATCAGCTTTCTCTTGCTCATTGTGCGGGCCTCAACGGTTGGCGTCGGAGTGCGTCATGGCGGTATAGAACAGCCAGGACACCAACAGAATGATCAGGAAGTACACCAGGGAAAACGCCGCCGCGGGGCCCAGGTCGAATTGACCGATAGCCATCTGCGTCAGGGTCTGGCTGAGGAATGTCGTGGCGTTCCCCGGCCCGCCGCCGGTGAGGACGAACGGCTCGGTGTAGATCATGAAGCTGTCCATGAAGCGCAGCATCACCGCGATCAGCAGCACGCTCTTCATCTTCGGCAACTGGATGTGCCGGAACACCGCCCAGTTCGACGCCCGGTCGATTCGCGCCGCTTGATAATAGACGTCCGGAATGGCCCGCAGCCCCGAATAGCACAGCAGTGCCACCAGCGAAGTCCAGTGCCAGACGTCCATCACCAGCACCGTGACCCAAGCGTCCATGGTGTTGGCCGCGTAGTTGTAGTTGATGCCCATGGCGTTGAGCGTCGAGCCCAGCAGGCCAATGTCGGCGCGCCCGAAAATCTGCCAGATGGTACCCACCACGTTCCACGGAATCAGCAACGGAATCGCCAGGATGATCAGCACCAGGGACGACCACTTGCCCTTGGTCGGCATGGTCAGGGCGATGGCGATGCCCAGCGGAATTTCAATCAGCAGGACACACGCCGAGTAGATGAACTGGCGCAACAGCGAATCGTGCAGCCGCGGGTCGAGCAGCACCTGCCTGTACCAGTCGGCGCCGACGAAGTAGCGGCTGGACTGGTCGAAGATGTCCTGCACCGAATAGTTGACCACGGTCATCATCGGGATCACGGCACTGAAGGCCACCAGCAGGAACACCGGCAACACCAGCCACCAGGCCTTGTTGTTCTGCACCTTGTTCATGGCTGCACCTCGCCTGCGGATTCAAGCAGATATTCATCGGCATAGACCATCAGCCATTGACCCGGAAAACTGATATACGCGGTGCCTTCCGGCACAGGCTTGTCTTCGGCGAGGCGGACCTTCAGCGGTGCGCCATCAAGGTTGAGGGTCAGGATCTTGTAGGTGCCGAGGTCTTCGACGTGCACCACGTCAGCCCGCATCGCGTCGTCGTAAGGGCCGTCCCAGACATGCACGAATTCCGGGCGGATGCCGACCTTCAGGCGCTTGCCTTGCGCGTCGGCGACACGCCGCTGCAGGGTTTCGGACAGCGGCAAGTGGGTCGATGCGAAACCGACGCCACCGGGCTGCGCCTGGACCTCGATCAGGTTCATGCCGGGGCTGCCGATGAAGTAGCCGACGAAGGTGTGGCTCGGGCGCTCGAACAGTTCACGTGGTGTGCCGAACTGCACGATCTGGCCGCCGTACATCACCGCGATCTTGTCGGCGAAGGTGGAGGCCTCCAACTGGTCGTGGGTGACGTAGACCATGGTGATGTTGAACTGCTCGTGGATCTGCTTGAGCTTGCGCCGCAGTTTCCATTTCAGGTGCGGATCGATCACCGTCAGCGGCTCGTCGAACAGGATCGCCGAGACATCGTCGCGCACCAGCCCACGGCCCATGGAGACTTTCTGTTTTTCATCGGCGGTGAGGTTGCGGGCCTTCTTGTCCAGAAGGCTCTGCAGGTCGAGAACCTCGGCGATTTCCTGCACCTTGGTGTGGATCCGCGCCTCGGCCATGCCCTGGTTGCGCAGCGGGAACGCCAGGTTGTCGAACACCGTCATGGTGTCGTAGACCACCGGAAACTGGAACACCTGGGCGATGTTGCGCCGCTCCGGGGACAGTTCGTTGACGACTTTGCTGTCGAACATCACCTGCCCTTCGGAAGGGCTGAGCAAACCGGAAATGATGTTGAGCAAGGTCGACTTGCCGCAACCCGAAGGCCCGAGCAGCGCATAGGCGCCGCCCTGCTCCCAGATGTGGTTCATCTCGCGGATCGCGTAGTCCTCGGGGCCCGCCGGGGTGCTGGTGTAGCTGTGGGCGAGGTTCTGCAAACGAATTTCGGCCATCAGGCAACCCTCGCGATACGTTGCCCTGGGGCTTGGACCAGCTTGCCCTGGGCATCGAAGACAAACAGTTTATGGGTCGGGATGTAGATGCGGATCGGCGCGTCGACGTCGTATTCGTGCACGCCGGGCAAATGCAGGACCAGCAGGAAGTGTTCGTTGCGCACGTGCAGGAAGGTCTCGGAACCGCTGATCTCGGCCACCTCAACGGTCACCGCCAGTTCCAGGTCGTCATCGTTGCTCGGCACCAGGGAGATATGGCTGGGACGCACGCCGAAACGGAACTCGCCCTCGCCCACCGGACGCAGGTCGACGTTCAGCGGGAAGTGCACGAAGTTGGCGAAGCTGACTTCATTGCCGGCAATGCGTCCCGGCATGAGATTGATCGGTGGTTCGGAAAACAGCTCGGCGGCCAGCACGGTTTGCGGTTGGTGATAAACGGACGACGACTTGCCGCTCTGGATCACCCGGCCCTCATGCAGGATGGTCGTGGTGCCACCCAGGGCCAACGCTTCGTTCGGCTCGGTGGTGGCGTAGACGGCGATGGTGTGACGAGCCTGGAACAGCTCGCGCATTTCCTGGCGCAGTTCTTCACGCAGCTTGTAGTCGAGGTTCACCAGCGGCTCGTCGAACAGGATCAGTTCGGCGTCCTTGACCAGCGCACGGGCCATGGCGGTCCGTTGCTGCTGACCACCGGACAGCTCCAGCGGATGACGCTTGAGGAATTTTTCGATCCGCAGCATCTTCGCGGTTTCCAGGACCTTGCCCTGGATGATTTCCTCGGAAATACCGGCCTGGCGCAGCGGCGAGGCGATATTTTCGAATACGGTCATGGTCGGGTAGTTGATGAACTGCTGGTACACCATCGACACATTGCGCAGCCGCACCGGCCGTTTGGTGACATCGACGCCGTTCATCAGGATGCGGCCGCTGTCGGGCTTGTCCAGACCGGCCATCAGGCGCATCAGGCTGGTCTTGCCGGACAGCGTGCGGCCCAGCAGAACGTTGAAGGATCCGGGTTCGAAACTCAGGTTGGCATCGTCGATCCAGGTCTGGCCTTCGACGGTGCGACAGATGTGCTCAAGCTGTAATGACATGGCTCGGCCTTTTTATTATTTGGAGTCAAGCGACCTGAGTGCAAAAGCGAAAGCCGTGCCAGAAATCACAAGCTATTGATTCTCTTTGTTTTTCTTTTGTCGACGGTAAAACTGGCGTTCATTGCTGAACAGAAGTGAACAATCAGGAATGAACAATTGAACAACGAGCCGGTTGACAATGAACAATTTTGAACAACACTGAATGAACGCTAGCAGCTGGCCTGACTGGGATCCTGTGGGAGCGGGCTTGCTCGCGAAGGCGGTGTGGTAGTCAACATTTGTACTCGCTGATACGCCGCCTTCGCGAGCAAGCCCGCTCCCACCAGGTTCCATTTGCATGAAGTGATATTCAGGCCTGCCCCAGCACAAGGACTCTGTGCGAGACTTGCCACAACAATAAAAACAGCACCTGCGAGAGTGCCCCATGGCCGCACCAGCTCCTGCCTTGTCCCACGAAGCCATCATTCAGGCTTCCTGGTCCCGTTGCCGCGCCTTTGGCCTCAATCACCAGAGCGTACCGGCGTTCGACCCATTGCCGGCCGAGGGCATCGCCCAGTTACTGGAAAGCCAGCATTCACTGGTGCAGACCACCCACCAGGAAGTCCTACCTTACTACGAGAACATCCTGAGCAATTCCAATTGCCTGATCATGCTGGCCGACAACCAGGGCCAGGTGCTGACCTCCTGGGGCACCCAACGCTTCATCGAACCGAAGCTGGCCCACGGTTTCAGCGCCGGAGCGACCTGGATGGAGCGCTGCACCGGCACCAACGCCATCGGCACCGCGCTGGCCTGTGAACAGGCGGTGCACATCGAACACGATGAACATTTCCTCAAGGCCAACCGTTTCATGACCGGCTCCGCCGCGCCGATCTTCGATGCCGAGCGCAAGGTCATCGCGGTGCTGGACGTCTCCAGCGACAGCTACCTGCCGCCGTCCCACACGCTGGGCATGGTCAAGATGATGAGCCAGACAGTGGAGAACCGGCTGATCCTCAACCTGTTTCGCGGTGAACACTTCCAGCTCACCTTCAACACCGGACTGAACAACCTCGACAGCCAATGGGCCGGGCTGTTGATTTTCGATGAGAGCGGCCAGGTGCTCTCGGCCAACCGCCGCGCCGACAACCTGTTGGGCCTCAGCCTGTCGCGGGTAAGCATCGAAAGCCTGTTCAAGGTCTCGCTGATGGAATTGCTCAACCAGCCCGACGGCCTGCCGTTCGCCTTGCAGACGTCCGGGCGCAATCGGTTCCAGTGCCTGCTCAAGCGGCCGAAGCAGGTGTCGGTCAAGCCGCGCATCTTTGCCGAAACGACCCCCTCGCCAGCACCCGCCCCTGCCAATACCACCATCAGCCTCAACACCCTGCACTTCGGTGACAGCAGGGTGGAAAAAGCTGTGCGCCAGGCCGAGCGCCTGTTGGAGAAAGACATTCCGCTGCTGATCCACGGCGAGACCGGCGTCGGCAAAGAAGTCTTCGTCAAGGCTTTGCACCAGGCCAGTTCGCGTTGCAAGCAGGCGTTTATCGCAGTCAACTGCGCGGCGATTCCCGCCGAGTTGGTCGAGTCGGAATTGTTCGGTTATGAAAAAGGTGCCTTCACCGGCGCCAACCAGAAGGGCAGCATCGGCCTGATCCGCAAGGCCGATCGCGGCACGTTGTTCCTTGATGAGATCGGCGACATGCCGCTACCGACCCAGGCCCGCTTGCTGCGGGTCTTGCAGGAACGCTGCGTGCAACCGGTGGGCAGCGCCGAGCTGTTCCCGGTGGACATCCGCATCATCTCAGCCACCAACCGCTCGCTGCGCGAACAGGTGCAACTGGGGCGATTTCGTGAAGACCTCTACTACCGCATCGGCGGTCTGACCCTCGAATTGCCGCCCCTGCGCGAACGCAGCGACAAGCAGGCGCTGTTCAACCGCCTCTGGGAACACCACCGCGAGCCGACCCAATGGGCCGGCCTGAGCCGCGAAGTCCTGGAGCTGTTCGAACGCCACCCCTGGCCGGGCAACCTGCGGCAAGTCAGCAGCGTGCTGCAAGTGGCCCTGGCAATGGCCGAAGAACAACCGATCCGCCCGGAACATCTGCCCGATGACTTTTTTGTCGACTTGGAAATGGAGCCGGTGGAAACACCGGAACCGCTGGCAGTAGACCTGAACGACGCCGAAGACCTGAACCGCCAGTTGCAGGCCGTCGGCGGCAACATTTCCCACCTGGCACGACGCCTCGGCGTCAGCCGCAATACCTTGTACAAACGCCTGCGGCAGTTGGAAAGCTGATACAAAACCTGTGGGAGCGGGCTTGCTCGCGAAGGCGTCGGATCAGCCAACATCAACGGTGACTGACACTCCGCTTTCGCGAGCAGGCTCGCTCCCACAGAAGTTTCGCTTATCTGCCTGGTACTCCGAAGCGGTTGCCATTCCACTCAAGCAACAGGTCAGTCGAAGGCACCGTTGAGCACTTCGTAAATGATGCCGCTGGCGATCGCCACCAGAATCAGGTCGGTACCAACCTGCTGCCATTCGTAACCGTCATAGCGCGGCAGGTGTCCCAGCAAACGTCCGTCGAGCTTCTTGGCGATGCCGGGTGGCAGCGGCTTGCCCCGGGCGAGGTTCTTCTGGATACCCGGCGGCAATGCCGGGCCTGGGCTCCAGTAATCGCGATAACCGCCAATCACACCCAGAACACCGCCACGGTCGATGCTCGGCCCATTATGCCAATCGCTGCCGTCACCGCCCTGGTTGCCTTTGCCTCCCTGGTTGCCTTTATTGCCAGCATTGCCCTGGTTACCCTTATTGCCAGCATTACCCTGGCCGCCCTTGTTGCCCTGCCCGCCCTTGCCTCCTTGTCCCTGACCTTGATCGAATTGAGCGTTTCCCTTGCCATTGCCCGGGTCCGCGACAGCAAGGCCAGGGCCCGCCGCCAAGGCAAAACAGGTTACTGCAGCAATCAACGAGCGCGATTTGAACATGGCAGTACTCTCAGAAAGGGAAGAGTCCCTGTAAAGATATAGAGACTAACGGTGATATTAGTTCCATATCACGCTGCGTGTCGGTTACCTGCACCCCGTGCCGCCCTGAACCAAGCAATCAGGCGGCAATTGACCCGGTTTTGTCGTATCACTGACTTATTCCTGAGGCATGGTTGGAGCGCTGCCGCCCCGACAGGCGCCGAAACTTGCCACTGGTCGCCTGTGACAAGTCGAGCACATGACACGGGCCCGTCTGGCTCAAGGTTTGCAGCGGACCTTGTACGCAGCGCAGGACGACGTCTTTCTGTCGCGGCAGCAAATTCTAAACGCTTGGTCAGCCACCGGAGATGTACCGTGTCAACTCTCAATGAAATCGCAGCGAACCACGCGAGAATGGCAAAATTAAAGGAAGAAGAGTCGATGCGGTTGAGCGCGCTTCAAAGCCAGATAGTTGGCAGTCTTGAGTTGCCAGTGACGCACACGGAACAGCAGATGCCGCTGCATTTTCTGACAATCGTCCCAGACCACGCTTTTGCAGATGCCATGCTCTGAGTGCGTCCTGAATGTTGGATGAAACCCGCCGCCCGTTTGATTGAGCGGGCGATTCGGGATGACCTGCCTTTGCAGTTTCCAGCACCGTCATGAACTTCCCGCCTGCCCTCGCAAGACCAGCGTGATGCCCATCACAGATCAGAAAGCCATTTAAGCAACTGTTGCGGTATTTTTGCGCGCGAACGCTTATAAAGCGGGCAGCAAAAGCGCATTAGCCAAAAGACCAGGAAAAACAGCGCAGGATTCTCGGAAGAACGATCTCTTTGATGGAACACCAGGAGCAGCGAAAAATGAGCACGACTGAACAAATACAAAGCAGCGGAAAATACAGCGCCAAATGGCAGGAACGTTTCGACTTCTTTGATACCTATGGCGCGCCAAACGACCCGCGCTACAAGGAAGCCGTCAAGAGCCTGCCGGACTTCAAAAAGAAAATCCTGATCAACGCCAACGTGATCGCGTTTTTCTTCGGTCCTATCTACCTGTTTGTCTTGGGCCTGTGGAAGAAGAACCTGGCGCTGCTCGGAATCTTCCTGGCAATCAACATCGTATTGAGCGTGATTTTCGCCATCATCGGCATGGAATTTCCGCGGCCGTTGAGCATGGGTCTGAACATCGCCATGTCGATGATGTATGCGCTCATGACCAACTATGCGTACTACCTGAAGGAAATCAAGGGCGAGCAAGGCTGGAATCCGCTCAAAGGCATGCGTCTCTGATTACCGGCTCAGCCGCAGCGCCCTATAAAAATGGCGCAAACAGCCCCGCCTGATGGTCCATTGAGTGTCGCCTGGCGTTACCAGGCCTTTCATAGGAGCTCGACAATGGCTGACGACTTGAGCAATCGCGGGCCCCAGGACCGGAACCGCATCAACACTTCCGAAGACTGGGAATTGAGATACTGGGCGAAAGAATTCGGCGTGACCGAAGAGCAGCTCAAGGCAGCGGTCAAGGCTGTTGGGCCGGTGGCCGATGATGTTCGCAGGCAATTGAAGAAGTAACGAATAAGCCCTGCATTGCTGCGGGGCTTATTCATTCAGGTGGACCTCCATCCGACGGCTTAGACGCTGACCGGATCAATCCTGCCCAGTCTGAGCGTCTTAGAAAGCAATTCGTCCTGGCGGCTACCTGGGCCAATGATTGCGCTTCGTCTCCGGGAGCCTTAGACGTGAGCTTATTTGTCGGCCTTGCGGAAAAGTGTGGTCTCGAAGCGATGGGTTCCTCTGATGAAGTATATTTGCTTTAGCGTACCGTCCTCATTGATAGCAATCACATGCGGTATCCTGGATTTATGATACGGGTGATCATAAAGGTCTGGCTTATTGCTGTAGGCGAACGCGGTGAAGTGGAGGCCGTCAGCTTCCCAACTGACGCCGTTGAACAGGTAGACCCAATTTTCGCTGTCTGAGTTATAGAGATAAGCTTCGCCGCCTTTGTCCCTGCGGATCTCAAATTGAATATCTCCTCGCTCGCTTGCCCACCGACCGATGTATCGGTTCAGGTCGGCGTGCGAGGGCAAAGTAGGCGCTGGAGCAAAATCAGCCTCTTGGTACGGCGACTTTTTGGCTTCTGCTTCCCGGTCAATGACATACGAATCGCACAATGGCGCGATCTTTTGCACCTTTCGATAGCTAAAGATCAGAGGATTGCCGGACAACACCATACCCAGGCGCATGGTATTCGGCGTCAACGAAATAACCTCAAGGTCGAAGGTATCGTTTGGCGACTCGATATGGATCGACTTACCGTCATCGGCCAAGGTGTACTTGGATACCTCGACCTCCCCTCTGGCGTTGGGCTCATTGCAGTTAAACGAATGCAATGCCACTGTTCCATCCGGCAAGTAATTTGCCACGTTGGCAATACCGTTGCGTAGAGGGCTCATCGCCCAAGTTCCTAAAAGAGCCGTATGATCGGCCTTTGCCGATGCACCCACCGCAGAATCTGCTACTTGCACTGCATGAGCGCCCAAAGATAGGGCTGCGAAAAACAAGGGGTAAAGCTTTTTCACTGAAAATCTTCCATGGTGGCGCCAAAATCGAAACACACGCTCATTTGCGCGAACTGTTTGCCTGCACAGCGAGGCCATTCGATGTCAGGTTTCCACTATGTCGGTAGAGCCAGCGACATCTTTAGTTCGCAGCAAGACCTGGAAAAACGCTCAGGCTCTACGATCAGCTCGTTAGAAAAAATGAATTACCCGTCAAGGCGCTCGGTCAACAATTATGAACGCAGTAATCTGACGAGGTAACAGCGATGACTATCGAAGCAGAGACACTCGTACAACTGACCGAAGCACTTCAGAAGCGTGGGATGGTGCTGGTATCCGACGTGGCGTTTATCCGAGCGCCTTACAGGGAGGATCATCATTGGATTTGCATGGTGGAATAATCGGTAAGTTGTGCTGGCGGCGCTGAGAACGTTTGCGCCGCCAGTCTCCGTCTAACGGTATATAAATCCGCACTTAGGCAGTGCGCAATTCCCGAGGCCGATCATGAGGACCCCGGTGGAATACCATCTTTGTTGAAGTCCTTCAAACGCTCACGCTCCTGCTCGGTGGAGTGGGCGGGCGTGTCGTCCTTGGGTTGTTCGTTTTTCTTCTCGTCGGTCATGGGTTTGCCCTCTCGTTGATAACAGGTTGGGCACACCAGGGCGCTGGCAGTTCAATCAATACGCGGTTCACAGGTCCACTATGGTACGTCGTCCCGCACGTTCCCCAGCCTCAATTCTCGCAGGCCGCTGTTCCCCATGAATCGAATCACGACACCCTCCCCCCGCGTCAAGGCAAGCACATGGTCGATCAACTCACCTTGACTGTCAGCCTGCAGGATCGGTTTGTAGCCATGGGATTTATAAAGTGTCCAACGGTCGTTTTCGAACTCTATCCTGTACACATCCACTGCCAGGCGCTCCGATTGTGTTGTCGGTAGATACGCCAAGGTGCGTCGGTGTTCCGGTTGGCTGTCGAGTGGAACCGACGAGATTCCCAGCGACCAAGTAGCGCCGCCTGGTGCAAGCTCAAGCCGAATCGAAAGGCATCTTCTTGTCACGCGCTCGATCCCATAAACGCACCTCCAGGCTGTTATGCACCGCCGTCGCACATATTGCCGCCTGGCCGGTAGCGACGCTGATCTGCTTGAGCGAATTGACCACGTCTCCAACCGCATACAGACCTTCTACGCAGGTGCGCTGGTGCGCGTCGACGGCCAGCGCACCTTGCTCATCGGTCTCGGCACCGAGTTGCACCGCGAGTTCGGAGCACATTTGCGAGCCCAGAGACGGATACACAATGTCGAAGCAGAGGCTTTCGCCCTTGCACGTTTCAACCTGGACTTGATCGCTGCCAGCCTCTATATGCTCGACACGATCGGCGACCACGCGAATACCGGCATGCCTCGCTACCGCAACGGCTTCTTCGCAAGCCTGGCTATCTCCATGAATCAATACCGTTACCCGGTCAGTGAAGTTTCGCAAAAACAATCCATGATTGATCGCACAGCTCGCCTCGCCATAAACCGCGACGTTGTCGCCGTTGACTTCGTAACCATCACAGATCGCGCAAAGTCGGATCACCGATTGCGCAACCGCATCGTAAGGCCGCTCCATGTGTGGCAGCGTGTCGACGATTCCGGTCGCCAGCACCACGCGACGCGCAACCAGTTCACGGCCGTTGAGTTGCGCAACAAAACCTGCACGGTGCTTGAGCAGGCGCTTGACCCTCCCTGATTCGATGATCGCGCCGTAACGCAACGCCTGCTCTCGCAGCCGGGCGAGCAAGTCCGTGCCGGAAATGCCCGGTGGAAAACCCGGATAGTTATGGGAACGTGGAATGAGACTCGCACGGCTGCGCCCACCGTCGGCGACCAGGACCTGCCGGTGGAATCGACTCAGGTAAACGGCTGCGGTCAATCCAGCGGGGCCGGCGCCGATGACCAAGCAATCAAGATCAACGTCCCCACCTTCAGTGGAAGCTGATTCCGGCCGAGCGAACAGCTCTTCATATTCATCGCAATCCAGGGGCATCGCCGGTTCCTCGTGCTTGCGGTGTTCTTAGCAATGACTACGAACTGAGCGATAAAGATTGCCTGGCCCGACAAACGGCCGTTTATTCCGCTTTATCAATAACTTATGCGCCTTCCGTTTGTCCTGTGCGCCGATGCCGCGTGTGAACTTGCGGCAGACGGCTCTTTCCGAACTGAAAGAGACCCTGCTGAAACAACACATACATCAGGAGCCGCCCCATGGATGCCCCCCGTCAGATCACCTACAGTCAATTTCCCCCTATCGAGCAGCCTCGGCGCAGCGGCATGCTGCCCGTCGACGATCTGCATACGCTTTATTGGGAAGAAAGCGGCAACCCCGACGGTGTACCGGTGATTTACCTCCACGGCGGACCCGGCGAAGGCGCTCCGCCGACCAAACGACAGTTCTGGGATCCCGATCATTACCGCATCGTACTGTTCGATCAGCGCGGCGCCCTTCGCTCGACACCCTTGGCGGAACTGCGCGACAACACTACCCAAGCGCTGGTCAACGACATCGAGGCGTTAAGGGAGCATTTGGAAATCGATCGTTGGCTGATCACCGGTGGCTCGTGGGGCACCACCTTGGCCTTGGCCTACGGCGAGACGCATCCGCAACGCTGCCTTGGCTTCATCCTGCGAGGGGTATTCCTGGGCACAGCCGACGAGATCGACTGGTTCATCCACGGCATGCGGCGCTTCTTTCCCCGCGCTCATGAAGACTTCGTGAATTTCATTCCCGAAGCCGAACGCCACGACCTCTTGAAAGCCTATCTGGACCGCATGACCGGCGCCGACGAGCACCTACGCGTGGAAGCCATCCGCTGCTGGGTGCGCTACTCCGCCAGTTGTTCGCTGTTGCGGCACGACCCTGACGGCGTCGAAGAACAAGCGTCAGACGGTCAAACCAGCACTGGCATGGGATGCCTGGATGCCTGGTATTTCAAGAACCAACTATTCTTGGAGGAAGATCAGCTCATCCGAGGCATCGCGGCGATTACCCATCTGCCGTGCAGCATCATCCAGGGCGGGCACGACATGATTGCTACGCCAAATTCGGCCTTTCGCCTGCATAAAGCGTGGCCAGGCTCGGTGCTGACCGTGATCAATGATGCCGGGCATTCACCTTCGGAAACCGGGATTGTCAGTGCTTTGATCGAGGCGACGGAGCAGTTCAAGGTGGGTGGGAAATTCGGTTAGGAGCAATGCACAACAAACCAGAAGGCCCAGCACCAACGCCGGGCTTCAGTGAAGCACTCTGCGACTCTCCCCGATCCTTATGCGATCAAGCGCACGGTTTAACGCATCCAGCGCCTTTAACAGCGCCTCGGCTTCCGCTTCCCGGCCATCACCCCACAGGCGCTCAGCCATTTTGTTGAGCGCCAGAATTGATCGCTCGATTTCGGCAGCACTCGCTGTCGTTTTGTCATCCGGCTGTTTCTTTGGCATTGCCTTGGCGCTTTTTAAGTTGATCGGGTCTTTGCGATGAATCGCCAGGCAGCGCCACGCTCAAGCCCAGATGGCCGTCTCGGTATTGATCTCCGCGACAGACGTAGCGTTGAACTGCCGCTGGCGGTGCAGATCATCGCGCATTTTCGGGTAATTGAATTTCCTGCCCCCCAGCTCTTTCAGAACAAGGCCTGAAATTTTGTAGGTGCCGCAGTCAGCGCAGTTGACGAGTTCACCACCTTGATCCTCTTCGGACTGTTGTGCTTCCAGCCCGCATAGATAACATTTCATACCTGATCTCCTGTTAGCCAATGCTTAGAAGATCGTCTGGTAAAGGGTGAAGTTTCAATGGCTTGATCGCCTGCAACCATGACTGCAGGATCCCGGACCCTCCAATCTGCTTCCGGGGGCGCCTATGGACAGGTAACAGCCTCGTTAGACTGCCGCTTGGTCCACAAGGTACGACCGTTGATTGCACTCTTGAACCATGCCTCGGTAACCGCATAGCATTTGCCCTCCCAAGTCTCGACAAACGTCCTTGGATAACCCTCAGGCTCATTTCCACCCAGACGCATCCAGTTTGGATCTGGCGAGGTGACTGTCCTATAAGGCATGCAGGCTGCCAGTACTACCAGCAAGAATGCCAAGACTAGCGTTTTCATATGAATCCCAGTCAATTGGAAGGCGTGTGTTGCACACCGCGCTCTTGAGATTTACCGCGGCTAGAAACGCGGGGTATAGACGGAGGGGATGTTTTCCCAACGTGAGCTACGACGAGGAGCTTGTGCGAGTGACGCAGTACAACCCACCTTGATCGGCGGAAAGCGGAAAGCCAGGGACAGACCGTAATAGGAATTCACCTGTAACCGGACCGTCGCGTAATTGTTGTATGGCCGCGTTTGCCTGGTCCTTGCATCTGTTGCCCATAAGCTCATTGGCGCAAGTGATGATGAGGAGACAGCGACAGACCTCGATTTGAACTCATGATCGTTTTCTAACTCACTGCGACGCCAACCTGGTGATGCTCGCTCCCTGCGGGCTCGGCTCGTGAAGAAGGCACGGAAACGTCGGAAAGGGTTTGAATCGGACATGGCCATCTCTATCCGTTCCTGCGCCATCTCGTTCTTCGCCTGGGCGATTTGCCTTGCCAGGTTTATCGCGGTGTTTTTGAACTCCCGGTGAAGCGCCTGCTCCTCGGTCTCGTTTCCAAGTGGCTTAACCTTCATCTCGGAAAATGTGAACAGCGTTCTGTCACCGAGCACGTAAAACGTGCCGCGAATTTTTTGTATATTGCCCTGAAAGGTAAAGTCCATCGAACAGAACGCATGTTCGTCCATGTTTATGTAGTAGAGCGGCTCACCCTGCAGGTTTCGAACGGTTCCGTCCTGGTGAATCCTGCCCAAAGGCGCCCCATCGTTGCCGTTGCCTTTGAAGACCAGGTAGCGGCCGTTCATGTAGTTGTACGGCATTAACGGTTCCAGTTTGCCCATTCTCTGCACACACCCATGCTCCTTTCCCGCAACGCTATCAGGTCAGGAGCACCGATGCCCACTATCTTCTAACGGCTGCGTGCCTAACTGGCGAAGTGCCCGTTGGAAACTGATCTACACGGGGACACTGCGCTCTGAGGCGCAGGTAGCCAGAGGCCAACCGACGCGCGCTGCACGGAGCAAGCTGGCCCTGACAACCAAGCGATGAAACGGGGCGATAACGAAGATATAGGCCCGGCCAAGACGGTTGTGGCACTGAACCACGGTTGAAAACACCAGTTGGCGATTGCCTTCTGGCTCCGCCTCTTCAGAACACAGGATCGATATCCGAAAGTCGAGGTGCTTGTCGTCCTCTCCCAACACGATTTCAGTCTGGTTTGTACTGTAGACCTTGAAGACGCCAACCCGATTGGCAAGCGATGCCAGATGTCTGGCTGTCTTCAGGCCAAAACAGGCAACGATAGTGTCCCGGACTGTCAGGAGCCATCCGATCCAGGAGGGCTGGTGTGAAAGAATGAATCGAGCTAGCAAATCCGGATCGCTGGATGTGCCCGCAGGGAGCCGAATCGCAAAAGCGTCCACCAGGTTCATCGGGTTGTAAAGATGGGTAATGCCGGACCTTGAGGGGACTGGCACGGACTTAATGAGCTCAAATTCTCGCATCGGGGATCCTTCCTTAGTTTCCAGCCACGAATTGGACGACCTGCCGTGTCGATAAAGGCGAGATAGAGCTCTAGCTGCCCACTGGCAGACCATAGAGCAACGTCGCACTGAGCTTGTTAACGTTCGCTGGTGTTCGCAGCATATCAGTCAACTGCGCACCATACGCAGTCTGTATGGCGCGAAATGTCGAGCGAAATAACCGGTGAGGAACCTGACTCTTAGGGTAGAGGCGGATCCGACACAAAACCCGTCGGAATATTGAGAAAGGAATGCCAAGCATTTACAGCGTCGTGATGCCGCTGGGCAGCGTCCTCCCAAAAAGGACCGGATACCTCTTTCGCAGAGACCAGCATCATCATCTTTATCGTCGCAGCATCCAGCTCTTTGAGAAGCTCATGGGATGTGGCCCTGAATTCTTCGAACGACGTCATTGCGTATGCCTCGGGCGGTGTTCACCGCAATTGAGAAATACATATTCCTCGATAAATGGAGTCCCGCGAGCCGCAGTAATTCCGAACGACCGGACCGCCGGTAAATTCATTTCGAGGCAATGTTCACAACCCGCGGACTTGGCTTGCGAAGAAGACCAGGAAAAACGATGGTTACTACCTCGCTAAGAACACCTTACGGTGCACTCTTCTGAAGGATAGTTCCTACATATCAGAAACAACGAAAACCAATACAGACGTATTCGACGCCAGAAGCGGAACACCGCGTAACATTTGCTAACGCTTCAAATCATGATATGTATTGAAGTTCTGTAACAACTTCCCAGATCATGAATTGCAAAAAAAAACAGCCAACCAAAAGCAAGGATCAGCCATGAAAGTATTTTTCTACGCTTCTTTCAACGACGAAGGGAATAGAACTCACTTGGTTCGCACGGCCGAAACACCACTCGAGAGCCTCCCTGGCAATATTCAGGACATCTACAAAAAGATTGAGGTTAAAGAATACGACGTCAATCCAGATGATCTATCAAGCCACTGGTGGTTATGCAAGGAGCTCGTTGACAACCTTTGCACGAAAGGCTGGGACGCGTGCGTTTGGGCGCGAGTTAACAGCTACGCCTGAATAAAACCTCCCGCAGACGTTTGGCCTGCCATATTGACCGCCCCAAAACCAACAAAAGGATTCGTTAGTGACTTCAGTTTATAAGCGCGTGGTGACTTATCGCTGCCTTGGAACTATTTACCATCAAGGCTTGGCATTTGGTGAAGCCGGGCGAAAGCTAATTGACTCGAAGCAGAGTAATCTGTTCGTGCCAGGAATGATCAACATCTGTCTCGCCACGGAAATATTTTTAAAGTCAATCAACGCAACGATGACTTACCTTCTCGATGAAGAGGACGAACTGCCTGGCGGAATTGCGATATCCCAAGGACGTGATGAATCTCTCAAAATCGCGCCTGGCGGACAAGGACATCATCTCAGCAAACTATATGAAAATCTGCCAGACGAAGCTAAAAAGTCAATCAAGGCATTCGCCATTAATGAAGGATACAGTGGCGATATCGCCTACGGACTCCGGCAATATGACAAGGTTTTCGTAGAGTGGCGTTATATCTACGAGAAAAATGACCCTGGCGCCTTAGGCACGCATCCCCTCTTCCCGATTTGCAATGCCATCGACGCCTACTGCCGAGGGAATATCGAGAAGGCATTTGGGGCAGTTGACGAAAAGCTCGAAGAGTCTCGTCCGGATTTCGAGGCCAGGTAATCTGCAAAGAAAGCCCCAGCGCAATCCGCTAGGGCTTTTCTTCCGATCAGCGCTGTCACGAGTTCTAAAGAATTATCTTGTGGTGTGACGCTTCGTGTTTAGCACATGAAAAGAACATTGCACCGGCTGCACCAGCCTTCAGCTGCGCTCCGGCTCATCGGGAAACGGAAGAGAGGATGATTTGTATCGGCAACCGTCAAAACCAGGGAGAATTTTATGAACCTACGCCGGATTTCGTCGGTTGGGACGCTCATGCCTGCCCCATCGACTATTTGAAGAACGCCGCCCGATACCCTGCTGTCAATCTGTTGCCACTCGAACTGCCAGCCTGTTACCCACGTGAAGTCTCGAATCTGATAGTCGCCGGTTACACTTTGGCATTGAGCGAGTTTCCTGTTGGACAGGTCAAAGACAAAAAACAGGGAGTTCGGATAGCCAAGCATCCGAGCACCGTCCAGGCTCAGACCTTCTTTCAGGTTGATGGATGTCACAAGTGCTTTTGCTCGTCGCTTACGCCATATCAAGTACCCTATGGCGAGACAAAAGATAGAAAAAGAAGCCACGAAGAGCTGACGCCCTTCGACTGTAAGCTTATCGGGCGAAAACCGTATCATGCCCCACACAAGTCCTATCGTTACCAGCCCCGATAACCAAGCGGCGGGGATCACTATCTTGTTAGCGAGGCTAACTCCGAGCGTCCTCAAGCAGCTTTCCATGACTGTATCCAATATCACTTAAAGAAGAACTCGCAGGTTATCACTCACAGAGCGCCAACACACAGCGCTTGGCCCGCAATACGCGAGTACGTGCCTCAATAGGGCTTCGTTTGCTTGGTTGCGACGGGAACCTCACCGTTGGCCGGCTAATTTCTTCAGTCTTCCAGAGCCATCATCCACGTATGCAAATAAGCCCAGAAACTCGGCGAGCTCGCTGGCGAGCTGTTTCTGTTGGTTGACTTTTTTTCCGACGACACGGCGAGCAATTAACAAACGCCCGTTTTCATACTCGACATGAATACTGTAGGACTTGCTAAAAGCCAGGTGGCCGTCGGGTTTGAGCACTATTCGAAGCGGTGTGCGTTTCGTTAGTTGATACCGTCCGAGAAAAGCCACACCAGACGCCTGCACGGCCAGTGGAGCGCGCTCGCTGATATCTCTGCCCAGTTGATATACCCACCACATCACAACCAGGCTTGCGAGGATGATGCCCGGCCATTCCCTCCCCGGTAACGACAGTCCGGTCGCTAAGCTGATACAAAAGATCGCCGTGATCGCCCAAGGTGTCTGGCGAAGCAGTGGAACAAAGAATAAACGACCGATGCCGATCTTCGGCCGGATGATGAAAACCTCGTTGGAGCCAAGTGATGTCATCCGTAATCCTCTGTCGATACCTGGGCACGCGGCCATCTACTCACCGGCCTGAAGAGCGAGTGTATAGCGGATAGACCATATTTGAGTTGATCTGTGATCTCTTCACCCTCACCTCATTCACTCGCACCATAGGGAAAAGGGGCAGTGGAGAAGGGGACGGACTTACCTTTGAAAGAAATTTACGCAGCCACAGAAAGCCGCCCAGCAAATGGTTCCAGTACCGCCCGGCCAGGTAGCTGAGCCTGGGCCGAGGTCAGAAGGATCCATCGCAACTCCATCAGGAAAAGTTGGCCGCTGCAGGCCTGGTCAAACAAGTCAGCTCCAGCAGCGCTCCCAGCTCGGGGCAAAAGGTGTGGTGGAACCGAAAACGAAAAAAACCGGAAAATGCCGAGGCTCATGAATATGTTGAGATGTCTTCAAGCTGAGGCCACGACCCCCGCAGTGAGCAAAACAACTCCCAAATACCAACCCCAGAGGAACACCTTCGCTTGTGAATCTTTCTTCGCATAGACATACACGTAAAAGGGTATGACTAAGCAGAGCATGGCCTGGGGTAACGAATTTTTGATGGCAACGCAGAAAATGACCAGCTGCATAGCAACCATTAAGCCGAGCCCCGACAGGAGCAAGTACATGACCATCCGATTACATCCATTTGAAAATGAGTGGTGAGTGTATCGGCGGCCCAATCAGAAACTAAAAGTCTGATAAGAGGGAAAAGGAAGGAAAAGGGAACAGATTTATTTTCTAGCGGCTGCCAGCTCCAAGTGAATCCATTCGATGAGAACTCAGAACACCGGAGCAAAAAAATAAATCCGTCCCTTTTCTTTTTCTATAGAAGAAGTGGTTTCTTAAGAAAGGGCGGATCTCATCTCTTGTCGTGATCCCCGTAGGCATACCCCATCTTCTTGGTCATCTCCTGGCTCTGCCTGTGGTAGATGTCACTCAGCGTCCACCTCAGCCTCCCGTTCTCAGCCTTCAACGTCCCAATCTCCTTTAGTGCACTCCGGTACACGACGATCAGCCCTGCAAGCTCCCTGTGGGCTGCTCTGAGGTTACGGCGTGTCAGCTCCAGGTCTGAACAGAGTATGTCCACTTGATGCTTAAGCATCTCCTCACGGCTAGGTAGCCCAAGCTCAAAACCAGTGTCATCGATCAGATCGTCATGCATTGCCATCACACCAAATACTGTACAAATGAACAGTATCGGTACAACGAAAGACACTCAAGACAAGGAGGATGAACGGTGGTTCGGCGGGAATGAACGGAGAAATCGCCTTACGAAAGCTCGCTAATCCAGCGTTCACATTGCCGATGTGAACGAACCCGATATTTTGTGAACGTTCTGCTTGAATCCGAAGCAACAAAAAAGGGCCCACCTTTCGGTGAGCCCTTCTAGACCGCCCAGCAGAGCGGATTTTGTTTGGTAGGCGCGATTGGACTCGAACCAACGACCCCCACCATGTCAAGGTGGTGCTCTAACCAACTGAGCTACGTGCCTGCTGTGAGGCGGCATTCTACGGAATTCCAAAAGGGTGTCAACACCTTTTTTTCACCTAACCCTATGAATATGCAAAATATTTAATTGCGCCAACGCGACGAAGATTTTGCGCTGGCTGGCGGCGGATTTTTATCTCGGGTAGGATCGGCGCATTCGTAAAAAATATAAAACAGAGGTTCCAGAATGGCGAACACATCCTACCCAGCGTCCTATTACGCCGCATCGGCGAATCCGGCGCCGTCGCGCCCTGCCCTGCAGGATGACGTCGAAACCGATGTCTGCGTGATCGGTGCGGGCTATACGGGGTTGTCTTCTGCGCTGTTTCTACTGGAGCACGGCTTCAAGGTGACCATCGTCGAGGCGGCCAGGGTCGGCTTTGGCGCCTCGGGTCGTAACGGCGGGCAGATCGTCAACAGCTATAGCCGCGACATTGATGTGATCGAACGCAGTGTCGGCCCTCAGCAGGCGCAGTTACTGGGCAACATGGCGTTCGAGGGTGGCCGGATCATTCGTGAGCGGGTGGCGAAGTATCAGATTCAGTGTGATCTGAAGGACGGCGGTGTGTTCGCCGCTCTCACCGCCAAGCAGATGGGCCATCTGGAGTCGCAGAAGCGTTTATGGGAGCGTTTCGGGCATACCCAGCTGGAACTGCTGGATCAGCGGCGTATTCGCGAGGTGGTGGCTTGCGACGAGTATGTCGGCGGGATGCTGGACATGAGCGGCGGGCATATTCATCCGCTTAACCTGGCTTTGGGCGAAGCGGCGGCGGTCGAGTCGCTGGGCGGGGTGATTTATGAACAGTCGCCGGCGGTGCGCATCGAGCGCGGCGCCAGTCCGGTTGTGCATACCCCGCAGGGCAAGGTCAGGGCCAAGTTCATTATCGTGGCGGGTAATGCTTACCTGGGCAATCTGGTGCCTGAGCTGGCGGCCAAGTCCATGCCTTGCGGTACGCAGGTGGTTGCCACCGAGCCGTTGGGCGATGAGCTGGCTCAACGTCTGCTGCCCCAGGATTATTGCGTCGAAGACTGCAACTACCTGCTCGATTACTACCGGCTGACAGGCGACAAGCGTCTGATCTTCGGTGGCGGCGTGGTGTACGGCGCGCGGGATCCGGCGAATATCGAAGCGATCATCCGGCCGAAGATGCTCAAGGCGTTTCCGCAGCTCAAGGATGTGAAGATCGATTACGCCTGGACCGGAAATTTCCTGCTGACACTGTCGCGTCTTCCGCAGGTCGGACGGCTGGGGGATAACATTTATTATTCCCAGGGCTGCAGTGGCCATGGCGTGACGTATACGCATCTGGCGGGCAAGGTCCTGGCCGAGGCACTGCGAGGTCAGGCGGAGCGTTTTGATGCGTTTGCGGACCTGCCTCACTACCCCTTCCCGGGCGGGCAGTTGTTGCGTACGCCGTTTGCGGCGATGGGGGCCTGGTATTACGGGTTGCGGGATCGGTTGGGGTTCTGAGGCGAGTTCGACATTTCACTGAAGGGCTGCTTTGCAGCCCAGCGGGAGCAAGCTCCCTCGCCACAGGGGCTTGTTCCAATCTTCAAATCCCAGAAACAAAAAACCCCGATCTTTCGACCAGGGTCTTTGCTATCGATAGGAAGAAGCTTTTCAGCTTTCTTCTTAGCTCCAAGGCGTTCAGTGGGCCTCGAAGCAGATATGGCGCAGCGGACGGGACTCGAACCCGCGACCCCCGGCGTGACAGGCCGGTATTCTAACCGACTGAACTACCGCTGCGTATCGCTGTGGACTTGCGTCCAGTTAACTCGTCTGATCAAAACCCGAAGGCTTGGATCTCGAACCAGGTGAACCTGCTTCGGAAAATATGGCGCAGCGGACGGGACTCGAACCCGCGACCCCCGGCGTGACAGGCCGGTATTCTAACCGACTGAACTACCGCTGCGCGTCGGTGGAGGCTTTTGACAGCTTCCATCTTGCTTTCGCAAGACTCTCAAGAAACATGGTGGGTGATGACGGGATCGAACCGCCGACATTCTGCTTGTAAGGCAGACGCTCTCCCGGCTGAGCTAATCACCCTTTGCTGCGTTGAGGCCGCGAAATTTACGCAGGTACCGATGCTAAGTCAATAGCAGCGTTGAAGTTTTTTTAAAAACAGTTCAAACAACGCGCGGGCAGCCTTTCACTCGTAGATCATTTTCTTGGTCATGCCACCGTCCACGACAAACTCCTGCCCGGTAACAAAACCGGCGTTGCGCGACAACAGCCACGCCACCATCGCCGCCACGTCCTCCACCGTGCCTACCCTGCCCGCCGGATGCTGGGCATGATCGGCATCGGTCAACGGCTGCGCACGACGTTGCGAGGGGTCTCGCGCATCGATCCAGCCGGGGCTGACGGCGTTGACGCGGATCTCCGGCCCAAGGCTGATCGCCAGGGCGTGGGTCAGCGCCAGCAGGCCACCCTTGCTCGCCGCATAAGCCTCGGTGTCGGGCTCCGATTGCGCGGCGCGGGTCGAGGCCAGGTTGACGATGGCGCCGTTATGGGCACGCAGGTAAGGCGCGCAATGCTTGGCCAACAGCATCGGCCCGCCCAGGTTCACCGCCAGGACCCGGTTCCAGTGAGCCAGGTCGAGGCTTTCCAGGGTGATATTGTGCGGGTCGGCAATGGCCGCGTTGGACACCAGCGCGTCGAGCCGGCCGAACTGCCCGAGCACTTCGGCGATGCCGGTGGCGACCTGCCCTTCATCCGCCACGTCCATGCCGATGAACCAGGCATTGTCGCCCAGGGCCTTCGCCACTCTGGAGCCGCGCTGGCGGTCCAGGTCGGTCAAGACGACCTGCCAACCTTCGCAGATCAGCCAGGCGGCAATGCCCAGGCCGATCCCCCGTGCCGCACCCGTTACCAGGGCAACCCGGCCATGAGTACCGCTCGGCGGCGTTGCCAGCTCGATCACAAGGCCGCCAACCCGCGGGCCAGGTCGGCTTGCAGGTCCGCTACGTCTTCCAGGCCGACCGCGACGCGGATCAGGCTGTCACGGATGCCCGCTGCTTCACGCTCTTGCGGCGAGAGACGCCCGTGAGAGGTGGTGCTTGGGTGCGTGATGGTGGTCTTGCTGTCACCCAGGTTCGCGGTGATGGAAATCAACCGCGTGGCATCGATGAAGCGCCACGCGCCCTCCTTGCCGCCCTTGACTTCGAAACTCACCACCGCGCCAAAACCACGCTGCTGACGCGCCGCCAGCTCATGTTGCGGATGACTCTTGAGGCCGGCGTAATGGACTTTCTCGATGCCGTCCTGCTGTTCCAGCCACTCGGCCAGGACCTGAGCGTTGGCACAATGCGCTTTCATCCGCAGGCCGAGGGTTTCCAGGCCCTTGAGGAAGATCCAGGCGTTGAACGGGCTGAGGGTCGGCCCGGCAGTGCGCAGGAAACCCACCACTTCTTTCATCTGTTCGCCACGACCGGCGACAACGCCGCCCATGCAACGACCCTGACCGTCGATGAATTTGGTGGCCGAATGCACCACCACGTCCGCGCCCAGCTTGAGCGGCTGTTGCAGCGCTGGCGTGCAGAAGCAATTGTCGACCACCAACATGGCGCCTTTGGCGTGGGCTATTTCCGCCAACGCGGCGATATCCACCAACTCCGCGAGCGGGTTGGACGGCGATTCGACGAACAACAGCTTGGTGTTGGCCTTGATCGCCGCATCCCAACCCGACAGATCCGCCAGCGGCACGTAGTCGACTTCGACACCGAAGCGCTTGAAGTACTTTTCGAACAGGCTGATGGTCGAGCCGAAGACGCTGCGCGACACCAGTACATGATCACCAGCGCTGCACAGGCTCATGACCACGGCCATGATCGCAGCCATGCCGGTGGCGGTGGCAACCGCTTGCTCGGCGCCTTCCAGGGCGGCGATGCGCTCCTCGAAAGCCCGCACGGTGGGATTGGTGTAACGCGAATAGACGTTGCCTGGCACTTCACCGGCAAATCGCGCCGCGGCATCGGCAGCGGTGCGGAAGACGTAGCTGGAGGTGAAGAACATCGGATCGCCATGCTCGGCTTCCGGTGTACGGTGCTGGCCCGCGCGAACCGCCAGGGTATCGAACGCTACACCTTCAAGGTCGCTGTCCAGCCGACCGGCATCCCAATCCTGACTCATGCTCCACTCCTTCTATCGCTTGAACGCAAACCGGCCCCTCGGGGCCGGTTCGTTACTCAGTTGTTGTACAGATCGATGATCGCGCTGACCGCCTGGGTCTTGGCCTTGGACGCATCGTTACGGGCGTTCTCGATCCGGTTCAGGTAGACCTCGTCGATATCGCCGGTAACGTACTTGCCGTCGAATACCGCGCAATCGAACTGCTCGATCTTGATCTTGCCGCCACCGACCGCTTCGATCAGGTCCGGCAGGTCCTGGTAGATCAACCAGTCGGCGCCGATCAGGTCGGCCACTTCCTGGGTCGTGCGGTTATGAGCGATCAGCTCGTGGGCACTCGGCATGTCGATGCCGTAGACGTTCGGGTAACGCACGGCCGGGGCCGCGGAGCAGAAATACACGTTCTTGGCGCCGGCTTCGCGGGCCATCTGGATGATCTGCTTGCAAGTGGTGCCGCGCACGATGGAGTCGTCCACCAGCATCACGTTCTTGCCGCGAAATTCCAGCTCGATGGCGTTGAGCTTCTGGCGTACGGACTTTTTCCGCGCGGCCTGGCCCGGCATGATGAAGGTGCGGCCGATGTAGCGGTTCTTCACGAAGCCTTCGCGGAACTTCACGCCCAGGTGGTTGGCCAGTTCCAGGGCCGCGGTGCGGCTGGTGTCCGGAATCGGGATGACCACGTCGATGTCGTGGTCCGGACGCTCGCGCAGGATCTTGTCGGCCAGTTTCTCGCCCATGCGCAGGCGCGCCTTGTAGACCGAGATACCGTCGATGATCGAGTCCGGACGCGCCAGGTAGACGTGTTCGAAGATGCACGGGGTCAGGCTCGGGTTGGTCGCGCACTGGCGGGTGAAAAGCTTGCCGTCTTCAGTGATGTAGACCGCTTCGCCCGGTGCCAGGTCGCGAATCAGGGTGAAGCCGAGCACGTCCAGGGATACGCTCTCGGAGGCGATCATATACTCGACGCCTTCGTCAGTGTGGCGCTGGCCGAACACGATTGGGCGGATGCCGTGCGGGTCGCGGAAACCGACGATGCCGTAGCCGGTGATCATCGCCACCACCGAGTAGCCACCGACACAACGGTTATGCACGTCGGTCACGGCGGCGAACACGTCTTCTTCGGTTGGCTGCAGCTTGCCGCGCTGGGCCAGCTCGTGGGCGAACACGTTGAGCATCACTTCCGAGTCGGAACTGGTGTTGACGTGGCGCAGATCGGATTCGTAGATTTCCTTGGCCAACTGCTCGACGTTGGTCAGGTTGCCGTTGTGCGCCAGGGTGATGCCGTACGGCGAGTTGACGTAGAACGGCTGGGCCTCGGCCGAGGTCGAGCTGCCCGCTGTCGGGTAGCGCACATGGCCGATACCCATGTGGCCGACCAGGCGCTGCATGTGACGCTGATGAAACACGTCACGCACCAGTCCATTGTCCTTGCGCAGGAACAACCGGCCGTCATGGCTGGTCACGATACCGGCAGCGTCCTGGCCGCGGTGCTGGAGCACGGTTAGCGCGTCATACAGCGCCTGATTGACGTTCGACTTACCGACGATACCGACGATGCCACACATGCGACGCAACCCCTACTTAATGGATCTGAACTGAACAACACTCACTGCGGCGTTTTGGCCGTCGGCAAGAGCTGTTCCTTGAACGGTATTTCAGCGGGTACGCTGATACCGCTGGCAAGCCACTGACTGCTCCAACCCAGGATCAGGTTCTTGGACCAGTCTGCAACCAATAGAAATTGTGGCACGAGCCGGGACTCCTGCCACCACGTATCCTGCTGTACCGGCCCCAGGCTCAACAGCCCGACGGCCACGACCACCAGCAACGCGCCACGCGCCGCGCCGAAGGCCATGCCCAGGAACCGGTCCGTCCCGGAAAGCCCGGTGACGCGAATCAGTTCGCCGATCAGATAATTGATCATTGCGCCAACCAGCAAGGTGGCGATAAACAAGATGGCACAGCCCGCGATGACGCGGGCCGACGGTGTTTCGATGTATCCGGCGAGGTACTGGGACAGCGAGCCACCAAACATCCAGGCCACGACTCCCGCAATGATCCAGGTCAGCAGCGAGAGCGCTTCCTTGACGAAGCCGCGACTCAGACTGATCAATGCAGAGATGGCGACGATTGCAACGATCGCCCAATCAACCCAGGTAAATGGCACGGTGCAGCCTACAGACGGATAAGGCGGCGCATTTTAGCAGAGCGCAGGGCTGTCGGTAAGCTGCGTGATTCAAATCAGCCAAATGGCGTTCAACCACGCTCCGGCTGGAAGCGCACCACGAAACCCTTGAGGTTTTGCTGGCGATTGAGCAAGTCGCGCAGGCGGTCAGCCTCGGCACGCTCGATCAGCGGACCGACAAACACCCGATTCTTGCCATCGGCGGAACGGATATAGGCGTTATAACCTTGGCTGCGCAGGTTCTTCTGCAGTTTTTCCGCGCTTTCACGGCTGGTCAGGCTGGCCAGTTGCACCGACCAACTGACCGAAAGGCCATTGGCATCGACACGGCTTTGCGTGGTGTCCGGTTTCGGTGCCGCCGTGATCGGCTGGGTCGGGGCTGGCTTGACTGCCGGCGCCGCTGGAACAGGCGTTGGCGGGGCAGCCGGTTTGCTCGGCGTGGCCGAAGCCGGTGCGGTCGGCGCGGGCGCAATGGGCGCAGACGGCGCGGCGGGCTCCCCGGCCAACTCCTCGTCACTCGGAACCGGCTCCTGAGGCAATGCTTGCGGCTCGGGCACCGCCACCGGTTCGACCTGCACCGGCGGCACGGCGGGCGCCTGGGGCGCGGCGGGTGCATCGACCGTGACCTGGCGCTGCTCGTCCTGACGGGAAAACAGCATCGGCAGGAAGATCACCGCCAGGGCCACCAACACCAGGGCCCCGACCATGCGCTGCTTGTACGCCTTATCCAGCAATGCCATCTGCAGCTTCCTCCGAGGAGCGCCGGGCCAACCATTGAAGGGCCTCGGCTACGCAAAAAAATGATCCGAACAACAGAATCTCGTCGTCGGCCGTCGCCAGGGCGCACTGCCCTTCCAGCGCGTCGGCCACACTGGCGTAAGCATCGACCGAAGCGCCACGACCCTGCAAGGCTGCCTGCAACTCGCTGGCCGGACGGGAACGCGGCGAATCCAGCGGAGCGACGGCCCAGTGCTGGACAGTACCATCCAAGGCATCGACCACGCCATCGAGGTCCTTGTCGGACAACAGCCCGAACACCGCCAGGCGCTTGCCTGCCACCGGCCGCCGCGCCAGGCGCTCCGCCAGGTACTGGGCGGCATGAGGGTTGTGGCCGACATCGAGCAGCAGGTTGAGACGCTTGCCTTGCCAATCGAACGAACGACGATCAAGACGACCGACGACGCGAGTCGCCTGCAACGCCTGGACAATCCGTCCCGCGTCCCACGGCAGATCTGCGAGCAAATAGGCCTGAAGCGCCAGCGCAGCGTTTTCCATCGGCAGGTCCAGGAGCGGCAGGTCGTGCAGCTCCACCGGATTGCCCTTGGCGTCACTGCCGCGCCATTGCCAGTGCTGCTCGGTCATGGCCAGGTCGAAATCCCGCCCACGCAGAAAAAATCGGCAATCAAGCTCGCGAACCTTGTCGAGCAAGGGCTGCGGTGGATCAAGGTCGCCACACAGCGCAGGCGCGCCCGGGCGGAAGATGCCGGCCTTCTCGAAGGCCACGGATTCGCGGGTATCACCCAGGTAATCGGCATGGTCCACGCCGATACTGGTGACCAGCGCGATGTCCGCATCCACCAGGTTGACCGCATCCAGCCGCCCGCCCAGGCCGACTTCCAGCACGACCGCATCCAGGCCGGCGCGGGCGAACAGCCAGAACGCCGCCAAGGTACCCATTTCGAAATACGTCAGGGAAGTCTCGCCCCGCCCGGCTTCCACCGCCGCGAAGGCTTCGCACAGCTCGGCATCAGAGGCTTCGATGCCATTGACCTGCACCCGCTCGTTGTAGCGCAGCAGGTGCGGCGAACTGTAGACACCGACACTCAGGCCCTGGCCCCGCAACAGCGAAGCCAGGAAGGCGCAGGTCGAACCCTTGCCATTGGTGCCGGTAACCGTGATGACCCGGGGCGCCGGCCTGGCCAGTCCCATGCGGGACGCTACCGCTTGCGAGCGCTCCAACCCCATGTCGATGGCGGATGGATGCAACTGCTCAAGGTAGGTAAGCCAGTCGCCCAGGGTACGTTGGGTCATAGGCCTGCAGGCACCGGCGGAACCACGATCGGCTCGATCGGCGTGGCGACGAACTTCGGCGTCGGCAGGCCCATCAATTGCGCCAGCAGGTTGCCCAGGCGCGGGCGCAGTTCCTGACGGTGAATGATCATGTCGATGGCACCGTGCTCAAGCAGGAATTCACTGCGCTGGAAACCTTCCGGCAGTTTTTCCCGCACGGTCTGTTCGATCACGCGAGGGCCGGCAAAGCCGATCAGCGCTTTCGGCTCGCCGACGATCACGTCACCGAGCATCGCCAGGCTGGCGGAGACGCCGCCGTAGACCGGGTCGGTCAGTACCGAAATGAACGGAATGCCTTCTTCACGCAGACGCGCCAGCACCGCGGAGGTCTTGGCCATTTGCATCAGCGAGATCAGCGCTTCCTGCATCCGCGCACCGCCGGAGGCGGCGAAGCAGATCATCGGGCAACGGTTTTCCAGGGCGTGGTTGGCCGCGCGAACGAAGCGCTCGCCGACGATCGCGCCCATGGAACCGCCCATGAAGGAGAACTCGAACGCCGACACCACCACCGGCATGCCCAGCAGGGTACCGCTCATGGACACCAGCGCATCTTTTTCGCCGGTCTGTTTCTGGGCGGCGGTCAGGCGGTCCTTGTATTTCTTGCCGTCGCGGAATTTCAGGCGGTCCACGGGCTCCAGTTCGGCGCCCAGTTCAACGCGGCCTTCGGCGTCGAGGAAAATATCGATACGGGCACGCGCGCCGATGCGCATGTGGTGGTTGCACTTGGGGCAAACGTCCAGGGTCTTTTCCAGCTCCGGGCGGTAAAGCACCGCTTCGCAGGATGGACATTTGTGCCACAGACCTTCAGGCACCGAGCTTTTTTTCACCTCGGAACGCATGATCGAAGGGATCAGTTTGTCTACCAACCAGTTGCTCATGCTTCTTTCTCCAGTACCGGCGGCCCGAACGCTCTGGTTCGCAGCCCCGCGTATGCCCTTGAGCTCAAATTCATTGTGCGGCGAGGGTTGCGGACCGTCGCGGTCAGCGCGAAACATGACCTGCGTCCAGCCCCACCATCCCCTGCCATCCCGACAACCGCTGCACGGCGATTGCCACTACGCTATCGGCCCGCCCGGAGGCGGCGCCTGCCTGCTTTGTACAGTGCAGGTATGGACGGCGGCAGTCTGCCAGCCGTCACATTGACTACTGGCTGCTGCGCACAGCGGCCATGAACGCGCGAATCTTTGCCGGATCCTTGAGGCCCTTGGCCTGCTCCACGCCACCACTGACGTCCACCGCATAGGGGCGGACCTGGGCAATGGCTGCCGCCACGTTGTCCGCCGTCAGGCCACCGGCGAGGATGATCGGCTTGGCAAGATCTTGCGGGACCAGCGACCAGTCGAACGCTTCGCCGGTCCCGCCGGGAACGCCCTCGACGTAGGTGTCCAGCAAGATCCCGCTGGCACCGGCAAAGGCCTCGCAAGCCGCGGCGATGTCGTCGCCGGCCTTGACCCGCAGGGCCTTGATATAAGGGCGATGCCAGCCTTCACAATCGGCTGGCGTCTCGTCGCCATGGAACTGCAACAGCGCCAACGGCACCGCATCGAGTATCTCGCCCAGCTCGCAACGGCTGGCGTTGACGAACAGACCGACCGGCGTCACGAATGGCGGCAAGGCCTGGATGATCGCCCTCGCCTGCTGCACCGTCACCGCCCGCGGACTCTTGGCGTAAAACACCAGCCCGATGGCGTCCGCCCCGGCCTCGACCGCCGCCAGCGCGTCCTCGACGCGAGTGATCCCGCATATCTTGCTGCGAACGACCGGCATGATGGGGAAAACCTCAGGCAATTCCATGGAAGTTCCGGATGGTAACAAATGCAACGGAAGGCGTCAGCCGTCGAGTTCCGAGAAGCCTGTCAGGAAATGTGGCCCGATGTAACGCTCCGGCAATTCGAACTCATCGTGATATTCCACCTGCACCAGGTACAGGCCAAACGGATGCGCCGTGACGCCTCCGGAACGACGGATGCGGCTTTCCAGCACTTCCTTGATCCACTCCACCGGTCGCTCGCCCGCGCCGATGGTCATCAGCACGCCGGCGATGTTGCGCACCATGTGATGCAGGAAGGCGCTGGCACGGATGTCGAGCACGATCATCTTGCCGTGACGGGTCACGCGCAAGTGATGCAGCTCCTTGATCGGCGATTTGGCCTGGCATTGGCCGGCGCGGAAGGCGCTGAAGTCGTGGACGCCGACCAGATATTGCGCGGCCTCGGCCATGCGTTCGACGTCCAGCGGGCGGTGGTTCCAGGTGATTTCTTCGTTCAGGTGCGCCGGGCGGATCTGGTCGTTGTAGATCACATAGCGATAACGCCGGGCGATGGCCTTGAAGCGTGCATGGAAATGCGCCGGCATGGCCTTGGCCCAACTGACGCTGACATCGTGCGGCAAGTTGATATTGGCGCCCATGACCCAGGCCTTCATCGAGCGCTCGACCTGGGTATCAAAATGCACCACCTGCCCGCACGCATGCACGCCGGCATCGGTACGCCCGGCGCAATGCAGCGACACGGGCGAGTCGGCGACTTTGGACAGGGCATTTTCAAGGGTTTCCTGCACCGTCAGGACACCGGAGGCCTGACGCTGCCAGCCGCGATAGCGCGAGCCTTTGTATTCAACGCCCAGGGCGATCCGGAAAAAGCCGTCAGCCGCCATTTCTGCGGCCGGGTTGTCTATGTTTGCCAAGGAATTACAGCCTGCTGAGGTACGCAAAGGCGGGCATTATAAGGCGGGCGGGGCGCGATGCCAGTGCAACCGGTGGTTCTGCGCTGGTTCTACTGGCGCTTTCGCGAGCAGGCTCGCTCCCACAGGGTTCTCTGAGCGCCGCAAAACCAATGTGGGAGCGAGCCTGCTCGCGAAAGCGCCCGCCCAGACACCATCCAACCCCTGCAAACAAAAACGGCAGCCTCACCGGCTGCCGTCTCTGTTTAACCAATCACCTCAAGCCAGGCGCGACAACATTTCCTGCGCTTCACTCTTCTGCGTGGCATCGCCTTCGTTGAGGACCTCGCCCAGGATATCCCGGGCGCCATCGTCGTCGCCCATGTCGATGTAGGCCTGGGCCAGATCGAGCTTGGTCGCCACTTCGTTGGTGCCGCTGAGGAAGTCGAAATCCGGCTCGTCGTCAGCAGTCGCCAAGGCATCATCGGCCGTGAAGGTCGGCTGACCGAGGCTGTCGGACAAACGATCCAGCTCGGCGTTGACATCATCCAGCTCGGATTCGAAGGCATCCTTGGGCTGGTCATGGGCATCCATTTCGTCCGCCAGGGACAGGTCGAAATCCGCCGGCAGCTCAAGATCGTCGGCCGGGGTGTCGTTCAGGGCCGGCGTTTCGGCGGCCGGGACGTCAAGACCCTTGAGGTCATCCTCCAGGCCCAGCAGGAAGTCGTCATCCTCCAGGGCGGGTGCCGGAGCGTCGGCGCCCAGGTCCAGGTCGAACTCCGACAGGTCGTCGAGGCTTTCGTTGGCCTCGGTCTGCTGCTTGAGCACCGACTCGAAACTCAGGTCATCGTCTTCCGGAAACGCGTCCAGTTCGTTGAGCGGCTCGGGTGCCGGCGCTGCGGGCGTAGTATCAAAGTCGTCCAGGCTCAGGTCAAAAGCGTTGTCGAGTTCTTCATCGGTCGCCGGCTTGTCTTCCAGCAGTTCCTTGACGTACTGCGCATCCAGTTCGGCAGCCACGGCTGCGGCTGCCAGGCCTGCGCCAGCGGCGACCGCCATGGCCGGGAAACGGCTCTTGAGCTGTTCGACCTGGGCGTAGTTTTCACCATTGGCGACCAGTTGACGTTCCTGGGCAACAAAGGCGTCTCGATCGCCCTGTTGGCCGTAGACTTCCATCAACTTCAGACGCAGATCGCTGCGCTGAGGCTCAGCCTTGATGCCTTGCTCCAGCAGATCGGCCGCCTGGTTCAAGCGACCGCGGTCGATGTGCGACTGGGCCTGAGGCAGCACGTCGTCGGAACGATCGGCGGCCGGGGCCACCAACGGTGCGGCAATGGGCGGCGTGACAATCACTGGCGCAATCACCGGAGCCGGCTTGGGCACTGGCGCCGGGGCTGGCTTGGGTTCGAGTTTTACGCTGGGTGGTGGAACCTCAATGCCCTCGAAGCTGCTCGGGGGCAGATCGAGCTCCGGGGAGAAGTCGGCCTCCTCCTCGAGGGCTCGGGCCATGCGCAGATGTTTCTCGGCTTCCTGCTGGGCCTTGCGGCGACGGGCAAGCAGCAACAGAAGCAGCAACAGGATCAATGCGCCACCGCCAATCAGCCCCAGGAGGATCGGATTGGTCAGCAGGTCGTTGTATTTCTTTTCATCGGAAGCGGCAGCTGTCGGCTCGACCGGTGCGGCGGGCGGCGTCGCTTCCGGGGCGGCCTCGGGTGCTGGTGTTGGCGCCGGTGGCTGCGCCGACGGCGTCGGGGTCAGCTCGGCCGACATCGTCGGGGTCGACTCGCCCGCAGGCGGTACAGCAGCGCCATCAGCCTGCATCTTCGCCAGTTGGTTGTTTTTCAGCTCGATCAGACGCTGCAGCTTGTCCAGTTGGCTCTGCAGGTCGGCCATGCGGCTTTTCAGTTCTTCGTTGTCGCGACGAGCCGCATCCAGGCTCTCCTGAGTCACTGCAAGCTGGTTGCTCAGTGCCTGGGCATCACCGGCAGCGCCCTTGCCCTTGGCGCCCGCCTTCGCCGACTCGGCGGAAACCAGGCTCAGGTTGTCGCGCGCGGCGGCCTGGGCTGGCGCGCCCTCGGCAGCGCCCCGCTTGGTCGCGTCCAACTGTTGCCGGCCGTTACCCGCCACACCCCGACGCCCCTGGCGCCAGGCGGCGTTCTGTGCAGCCACTTCGGCGATGGCCTGGGGTTGCGGCAGCGCCGTGCTCTGCACCGGATCCGGCAGGCGCAACACCTGGCCGGTCTTGAGCAGGTTGATATTGCCGTTGATGAAGGCGTTCGGGTTCAGCGCCTGAATCGCCAGCATGGTCTGTTGCACCGAACCACCGTTGCGCACCTTGGCGGCGATTTCCCACAGGGTGTCGCGCGGCGTGGTGGTGTATTGGGACGGCTTGGTGGCCCCGGTGACCGGTGTGGAAACCGCTTGGGACGGCTTCGCCCGCGCAGCATCGGCGGCCTGCGGCGAGAATTTGGACGGATCGAGCAGCACGCTGTAGTCGCGCAGCAAGCGGCCGTTGGGCCACATCACCTGCACCAGGAACTTGACCATCGGCTCGGACAGCGGCCGGCTGGACGTCACCCGCAGGACACTGCGGCCGTTGGCGTTGATCACCGGGGTGAAGCTCAGGTCATTGAGGAAGGCTTGGCGGTCAATGCCCGCCTTGGCGAACTCTTCGGGGGGAGCCAGGCTCGGCACGACTTCGGCGGCGGTCAGTTGCTGGACATCGAGCAGCTCGATCTCGGCGACCAAAGGCTGGTTCGGCGGCGACTTCAGGGTCAACTCCCCGAGCCCGAGCGCTTGCGCCATACCGGAGGACAGCGCCGAGGCGGCCGCTATTGCTAACACCAGTTTGCGAACTTGAACCATAGCCTCTTCCTTTGTTTGAACATTCCTCGGCCAGCGAGAAGGTGTTGATGCCGCTGCCGTAAGGCATTGCGCGCAGCCCCGAAGCGACGGCGCGCGCGATCGTTTCACTCATGCCCGAGGACGCCCCGTGGAGGAGGTTCGCCTTCAGCACTCTGGCCAAGCATAGCGCCCAGCTAGACTCATTCGACAAATTGTTGCCAAGTATCTTTTACAGCAAGTCTTTTATCAACAACTCAGCCACCTGCACGGCATTGAGCGCCGCGCCCTTGCGCACGTTATCCGCCGTCAGCCACAGATTCAGTTCCGCCGGATCGTCCACGCCACCGCGCACACGCCCGACATAAACCACATCCTGGCCGACCGCATCGCCCACCGGCGTCGGGTAGTCACCCGCCTCCACCAGCTCAATGCCGGGCGCCGCCTCCAGGGCCGCGTTGACCTTCGCCAGGTCAACGGCGCTCGCGGACTGTACGGTCACGCTAAAGCTATCGCCAAAAAACACCGGCGCTTGAATGCAAGTGACGGAAATCTTTAACAAAGGTTGCGCAAGCACTTGGCGCAGCTCGCGGACCAGGCGCTTCTCCAGCAGCGTATGACCCTGCTCATCCGGGACACCGACCTGGGCCAGCAGGTTGAACGCCATCTGCCGATCGAAGAATTTCGGCTCCAGCGGACGGGCATTGAGCAACTCGGCTGTCTGGCGCGCCAACTCGCTCACCGCTGCGCGCCCCTGGGCGGAGACGGCGAGACTGGCGGTCAGGCTGATGCGTTGCAGGTCCAGGCAATCGCGCAGCGGCGCCAGCACCACGGCGAGCGCAGTGGCCGAGGCGCTGGGGCTGCTGACCTGGAACGGTTTGCTCAGGCCAGCCAGCAACCGGGCGTTGGCCTCTGGCACGATCTGCGGCGCCTGCTCCGGCGGCAGCGCGCCGGAGAGGTCGATCAGCGCACAACCGGCTGCCGTGGCGCGTGGTGCAAAACTCAGGGTGACCGCCGGGCCGGCGGCGAAGAACACCAGTTGGACCTTGCCGAAATCGAATTCATCGACCTCGCGCACCCGCACGTTCTTGCCGCGAAACAGCACCGAGCTTCCCGCCGATTCGCTGCTCGCCAGCAGGTGCAGGGTGCCGATCGGAAAATCCCGCTCTTCGAGGATCTGCACCAGGGTTTCGCCGACAGTACCGGTGGCGCCGATCACGGCAATATCAAAGGACTGGCTCATGGGTCTACCTCAGGTAAAACGTGGGGAGCGGCACTTTACCGGGTGGTTGGCGGGCAAGCAATTGGACACAAGAGAACTCGTGGCGAGGGAGCTTGCTCCCGCTCGGTTGCGTAGCAACCGCCAGAATTTTGGGGCTGCTGCGCAGCCCAGCGGGAGCAAGCTCCCTCGCCACGGGGATTTCACCAAACCAATATAAAAAAACCCGTGCCTCTCGCAAGGCACGGGTTCTTCAACAGCAGCAACCGATCAACGCTCGAGCAGGATCCGCAGCATGCGCCGCAGCGGCTCGGCCGCGCCCCACAGCAGTTGGTCGCCGACGGTGAACGCACCGACGAACTGCGAGCCCATGTTCAGTTTGCGCAGGCGGCCCACCGGCACGTTCAGGGTGCCGGTGACCTTGGTCGGGCTCAGCTCTTGAATGCTGGTTTCGCGGTTGTTCGGCACCAGCTTGACCCAAGGGTTGTGCTGGCTGATCAGCCCTTCGATGTCGGCGATCGGCACGTCCTTGTTCAGCTTGATGGTCAGCGCCTGGCTATGGCAACGCATGGCGCCGATGCGCACGCAGATGCCGTCCACCGGGATCGGGCTCTTGAAGCGACCGAGGATCTTGTTGGTTTCGGCCTGGGCCTTCCACTCTTCACGGCTCTGGCCGTTAGGCAGTTCCTTGTCGATCCACGGGATCAGGCTACCAGCCAGCGGCACGCCGAAGTTCTCGGTCGGGTAGGCATCGCTGCGCATCGCCTCGGCGACCTTGCGGTCGATGTCGAGGATGGCGCTGGCCGGGTTGGCCAGGTCATCGGCGACAGCGGCGTGGGTCGCGCCCATCTGCTTGATCAGTTCGCGCATGTTCTGCGCGCCGGCACCGGAAGCCGCCTGATAGGTCATGGCGCTCATCCATTCCACCAGGCCAGCCTCGAACAGGCCACCCAGGCCCATCAGCATCAGGCTGACGGTGCAGTTGCCGCCGATGTAGTTCTTGGTGCCTGCGTCCAGTTGCTGGTCGATGACCTTGCGGTTGACCGGGTCGAGGATGATCACCGCGTCATCCTGCATGCGCAGGCTGGAAGCGGCGTCGATCCAGTAACCCTGCCAGCCGGCTTCACGCAGCTTGGGGAACACTTCGCTGGTGTAGTCGCCGCCCTGGCAGGTCAGGATCACGTCGAGGGTCTTGAGCTCTTCGATGCTGTAGGCATCCTTGAGCACACCGGTGTCCTTGCCCACGGACGGGCCCTGGCCACCGACGTTGGAGGTGGTGAAAAACACCGGCTCAATGAGATCGAAATCCTGCTCTTCCAGCATTCGCTGCATGAGCACGGAACCGACCATGCCGCGCCAACCGATCAGACCTACACGTTTCATCGCAACTACACCTATACAAAAGTGGGCCACCGTCGAAGCAGTGGGCCCGAAAGATTACAGATTCCGCAGCGCCGCGACTACTGCATCGCCCATTTGCTGCGTACCGACCTTGGTGCAACCTTGTGACCAGATGTCACCGGTGCGCAAGCCCTGGTCCAGGACCACGCTGACGGCTTTTTCAATCGCGTCGGCGGCATCGTTCAAGTTGAAGCTGTAGCGCAGCATCATCGACACCGACAGGATGGTCGCCAACGGGTTGGCAATGCCCTGCCCGGCAATGTCCGGCGCAGAACCGTGGCACGGCTCGTACATGCCTTTGTTGTTGGCATCCAGGGAGGCCGACGGCAGCATGCCGATGGAACCGGTGAGCATCGACGCTTCGTCGGACAGGATGTCGCCGAACATGTTGTCGGTGACGATCACGTCGAACTGCTTCGGCGCGCGCACCAGTTGCATCGCGGCGTTGTCGACGTACATGTGGCTCAGCTCGACGTCCGGGTAATCCTTGGCCACCTGCTCGACCACTTCGCGCCACAGTTGGCTGGACGCCAGCACGTTGGCCTTGTCCACCGAGCACAGCTTCTTGCCACGCACGCGGGCCATGTCGAAGCCGACCCGGGCGATACGGCGGATTTCGCTTTCGCTGTACGGCAGGGTGTCGTAGGCCTGGCGCTCGCCGTTTTCCAGCTCACGGGTACCGCGCGGGGCACCGAAGTAAATACCGCCGGTCAGCTCACGCACGATAAGGATGTCCAGGCCGGAGACGATTTCCGGCTTCAGGCTCGATGCATCGGCCAGTTGCGGATAAAGAATCGCCGGACGCAGGTTGCCGAACAGGCCCAGTTGCGCGCGAATCTTCAGCAGCCCGCGCTCGGGGCGGATGTCGCGTTCGATCTTGTCCCATTTCGGCCCGCCCACGGCGCCCAGCAGCACGGCATCGGCGGCACGGGCACGGTCCAGGGTTTCATCGGCCAGCGGCACGCCGTGCTTGTCGATGGCGGCGCCACCGATCACGTCGTGGCTGAGTTCGAAACCCAGGCCGTACTTGGCGTTCGCCAGCTCCAGGACCTTGACCGCCTCGGCCATGATTTCCGGGCCGATGCCATCACCTGGGAGAATCAGAATCTGCTTGCTCATGCTTTCCTCATTAACTGTCGGCGCCCTTGGGCTAGCCGGGAAAAATGCTATCGCTCGGCCCACAGCACCAGTACATCCGTACTGAACGATCCATCGGCCTCAATCTGAAAATATTCACGCACTTCATCGCCCATCGAGCGCTGCAGCTCGAGAATCGCCGCCCGCATTACCTCCGGAGTACGCATGCGCTCGACCCACGAACGGTATTCCAGGCGCAGACGCTGGCGCGAGGTGCTACGGGTGTGCAGCCCCGCGTCGCTGACCTGCTGCAACCACTCGGCAGCCGAATAGTCGCGCACATGGCTGGTGTCCCGCAGCACTTCGACGCTTTGCAGGTAGGTATCGAGCAGCGGCATGCCCGGCGACAGGATATCAATGAACGCCGCTACGCCGCCCGGCTTGAGCACCCGGCGCACTTCCCGCAAAGCCAGGCCCACGTCACTCCAATGATGCGCCGAATAGCGACTGAACACGAAGTCGAACTCGCCGTCGGCAAACGGTAGCCGCTCGGCGGCGCCACGTACCGTGCCGATATTGCCCAGGCCACGCTCGGCCGCCGCCGCGGCAACCACGTCGAGCATCTGCTGGGACAGGTCGTAGGCCACCACCTCACCGGCCAGCGGGGCTACATGGAAGCTCACATGCCCGGCGCCACAGCCCAGGTCCAGCACACGGGCATTGGCGTGACCGGCCAGCTCGGCCTGCAGCAGCGCGAATTCGGCGCCCTGGGCGTGCACGGCGCTGCTCAGGTAGGCCGAGGCCTGTTCGCCGAATTGCTTTTGTACGACTTGGCTGTGGGCGGTGCTGGTCATGGGGACTTCCTTTTGGGCTGTAGCCTTGTGATGTCAGCACCGCCGTCTTCGCGAGCGGGCTCGCTCCCACACTGGATTTGCGGCGTCCCTGTGGAGCGAGCCTGCTCGCGAAGAGGCCAGCACTGCTACATCAATTTCAGATCAATCAAGCATCACGAAACAACCAAGGCTGGCTCGCCCGGTGCTTGGCTTCGAACGCGGCAATCGCCTCGCCGTCCTGCAGGGTCAGGCCGATGTCGTCCAGGCCGTTGAGCAGGCAGTGCTTGCGGAACGCGTCGATTTCAAAACCCAGCACCTTGCCGTCGGGACGGGTCACGGTCTGGGCCGCCAGGTCGATCTGCAGTTGATAGCCAGGGTTGGCCTCGACCTGCTGGAACAGCTCGTCCACTTCGGCATCGCTGAGAATGATCGGCAGCAAGCCGTTCTTGAAGCTGTTGTTGAAGAAGATGTCGGCGTAGCTCGGCGCGATGATGCTGCGAAAACCGTATTCTTCCAAGGCCCATGGCGCGTGCTCGCGGCTCGAACCGCAACCGAAGTTCTCGCGGGCCAGCAATACGCTGGCGCCTTGGTACCGCTCGGCATTGAGCACGAAGTCCTTGTTCAACGGCCGCTTGGAGTTGTCCTGGTACGGCTGGCCCACATCCAGGTAACGCCATTCGTCAAACAGGTTCGGGCCGAAGCCGGTGCGTTTGATGGACTTCAAAAATTGCTTGGGGATGATCTGGTCGGTGTCGACGTTGGCACGATCCAAAGGCGCGACAAGACCGGTGTGCTGGGTGAAAGCTTTCATGCTGCGCTCCTTCAGATCAATTCGCGGACATCGACAAAACGGCCGTTGACGGCAGCGGCGGCGGCCATCGCCGGGCTCACCAGGTGCGTACGCCCACCAGCGCCCTGGCGGCCTTCGAAGTTTCGGTTGGACGTCGAGGCGCAGTGCTCGCCCGACTCCAGGCGATCCGGGTTCATCGCCAGGCACATCGAGCAGCCTGGCTCGCGCCATTCGAAACCGGCCTCGAGGAAAATCTTGTCCAGCCCTTCCGCTTCGGCCTGGGCTTTCACCAGCCCCGAGCCCGGCACCACGATCGCCTGCTTGATCGTCGAGGCAACCTTGCGGCCCTTGGCGATCACGGCGGCGGCGCGCAAGTCTTCGATCCGCGAGTTGGTGCAGGAACCGATGAACACACGGTCGAGCTGAATGTCGGTGATCGCCTGGTTGGCGCTCAGGCCCATGTATTTCAAGGCGCGGACGATGGAGTCACGCTTGACCAGGTCCATTTCCTTGGCCGGATCCGGCACGTTCTGGTCCACGGCCAGGACCATTTCCGGCGACGTGCCCCAGCTGACTTGCGGCTTGATCTGCGTCGCGTCGAGCTCGACCACGGTGTCGAACCTGGCGTCCGGGTCGGAGACCAGGTCTTTCCAGGCTTCGACCGCCATGTCCCATTCGGCGCCTTTCGGGGAGAACGGCCGGCCCTTGACGTATTCCACGGTTTTTTCATCGGCAGCCACCAACCCGACGCGCGCGCCGGCTTCGATGGACATGTTGCAGATGGTCATGCGGCCTTCGACGGACAAATCGCGGATCGCGCTACCGGCGAATTCGATGGCGTGGCCGTTACCGCCGGCGGTGCCGATCTTGCCGATCACGGCCAGGACGATGTCCTTGGCGGTCACGCCAAAAGGCAGCTTGCCCTCGACACGCACCAGCATGTTTTTCATTTTCTTGGCGACCAGGCACTGGGTAGCGAGCACGTGCTCGACCTCGGAGGTGCCGATACCGTGAGCCAGCGCACCGAAGGCGCCGTGGGTCGAAGTATGCGAGTCACCACAGACCACGGTCATGCCCGGCAAGGTCGCGCCCTGCTCCGGGCCGATCACGTGGACGATGCCCTGGCGGACGTCATTCATCTTGAATTCGACGATGCCGTATTCATCACAGTTGTCGTCAAGGGTCTGGACTTGCAGGCGCGAAACCTGGTCGGCGATGGCTTCGATGCCACCCTTGCGCTCCGGCGTGGTCGGCACGTTGTGGTCCGGGGTCGCGATGTTGGCATCGATGCGCCAAGGCTTGCGCCCGGCCAGACGCAGACCTTCGAAGGCTTGCGGCGAGGTCACTTCGTGAATGATGTGACGGTCGATGTAGATCAGCGCCGAGCCATCGTCGCGCTGCTTGACCAAATGCGAATCCCAGAGCTTGTCGTAGAGCGTTTTGCCGGCCATCAGACGGTTTCCTCATCAGCTTGTTTCTATGCCCTGGGTCCTGAGCGGATCAATAACCCCTTGGCTTGTGAGGCTGATGGTAAGAGGCTACATTAAATAACTCAAATTCATATTTTTCATGCTTTGCATAACCAACTGGAATCCGACCAGAAACGCCATGGATCTCGCCAACCTCAATGCTTTTATTGCCATTGCTGAAACCGGCAGTTTTTCCGGTGCCGGTGAACGCCTGCACCTGACGCAACCGGCCATCAGCAAGCGTATCGCCGGCCTCGAGCAGCAGCTCAACGTGCGCCTGTTCGACCGTCTGGGCCGGGAAGTGAGCCTGACCGAAGCCGGTCGGGCCCTGCTGCCACGGGCCTATCAAATCCTCAACGTGCTGGACGACACCCGCCGCGCCCTGACCAACCTGACCGGCGAAGTGACCGGGCGCCTGACCCTCGCCACCAGCCACCACATCGGCTTGCACCGCCTGCCACCGCTATTGCGGGAGTTCACCCGACGCTACCCCCAGGTGGCACTGGATATTCAGTTCCTGGATTCGGAAGTGGCCTACGAGGAAATTCTCCACGGCCGGGCGGAACTGGCGGTCATCACCCTGGCCCCCGAGCCCCACACGCTGGTACGGGCCACGCCGGTGTGGGACGACCCGCTGGATTTCGTGGTGGCGCCGGAACACGCCCTGCTGGAAAACAGCGCCGTCAGCCTGGCGGATATTGCCCTTCATCCGGCGGTTTTCCCGGGAGGCAACACGTTTACCCACCACATCGTGCAGCGGCTGTTCGAAGCCCAGGGCCTGACGCCGAACATCGCAATGAGCACGAATTATCTGGAAACCATAAAGATGATGGTGTCCATCGGCCTGGCCTGGAGCGTTTTGCCGCGCACGATGCTTGATGATCAAGTGGCGCGTGTGCCTTTGCCGGGCATACAGCTCAGTCGCCAGCTAGGCTATATCCTGCACACCGAAAGGACGCTGTCGAACGCTGCACGGGCTTTCATGGCTCTATTGGACGCACAAATCGATCTGCCAGGGACAAGGGCATAAGTTGTGCTACTCCTACAGGGCCATTACGCCTGCGCCTAACACCCAACCGCCCAAGGCCCGCTAGAGAATGCCCAAACCCGCCGACCATACTCCGCCCCTGCCGCGTATCCAGGCGCTCGACCCGAAACGGTCGGAGCAAAGCTGGGAAAGCGCGCCACAGTTGCTCGCCGCCCTGAACGGAGCGCGGCTGGGGGCCTGGTCGTGGGACATCGATACCGGCCAGATCAGCTGGTCCCGAGGCACCCAGGCGTTGTTCGGCTTCGACCCGCGCCAGCCATTGCCGGCGGACGTCGACTACCTCGACCTGCTGCTGCCCGAGGATCGGGCCAGGGCCGTGCGGGCCTTCCATGCAGCCGTGTCCGGCGTGCCGCTGGAACAGGCGATGCACCACCGCATCGTCTGGCCCGATGGCAGCCTGCACTGGCTGGAAATCAGTGGCAGCGTACTGCCTGACAAGCACGGTCGCCCGCGCATGATCGGGGTGATCCGCGAAATCACCCACCAGCGCGAACGGGAACAGGCGCTGCGCAGCTCGGAGAAACGCTTCGCGACACTGTTCCACCTGTGCCCGAACATGGTCCTGCTGACCCGCCAGGAAGATGGGCTGATCAGCGAAGCCAACCAGTATTTCGAAAGCCTGTTCGGCTGGCCGGTCCACAATGTGATCGGCCGCACCACCCTGGAACTGGGCCTGTGGGTCGACCCCACGCAGCGCGCCAAACTGGTGGAGGCCACCAAGGCCAAGGGCGAGCTGGTGAGCATGGAAGTGCAATTCCGCGCCAGTAACGGCCAGGTCCACAACGGTATCCTCAGCGCCCAGAAAGTCGAACTCGAAGGCCAGCCTTATTTACTGAGCACCTTCCTCGACACCACCGAACGCAAACTTGCCGAACAGGCCCTCAAGGACAGCCAGGAGCGCCTGGACCTGGCCCTCGACTCGGCGCAACTGGGTACCTGGGACTGGCACATCCCCAGCGGCATGCTCTACGGCTCGGCCCGGGCCGCGCAGCTCCATGGCCTGGAGCCCCAGGCGTTCCACGAATCGTTCGATGCGTTTTTCGAGGGCGTGCCTACCGAAGAACGCAACAACATGCGCAACGCCTACCGCAGCCTGCGTGAAGGCCCGGCGGGCAATTACCAGCTGACCTACCGCGTGCAACTGCCGGACGGCAGCTCGCGTTACCTGGAAAGTCGCGCCCGTCTCTACCGCAACGACGACGGCAGCCCGCTGCGCATGGCCGGCACCTTGCTCGACATCACCGACCAGGTGGAGCGCGAACAGAGCCTGGCGGCTTCGGAAGAAAAATTCGCCACGTTGTTCCAGGTCAGCCCCGATCCGATTTGCCTAACCCACCAGGACGACGGCACGTTCCTGGAAATAAACTCCAGTTTTACCCAGACATTCGGCTGGGCGGCCAATGATGTGCTGGGCCGCAGCGCCGACGAGATCGGCCTGTGGGAAGCTTCGGGCAGCAGCCTGCAGCGCATCGAACGGGTCATCCGCGAGCAGTCGCTGAGCAATGTCGCCATCGTCGTCCACCACAAGAACGGCCAGCCGCTGACCTGCGTGATCTCCAGCCGGCAGATCAGTGTCGGCAACCAGCCCTGCATCGTCACCACCCTGCGGGACATCACCCAGCAACAACGCTCCGAAGCGGCACTGAAAGCCAGCGAGGAAAAATTCGCCAAGGCATTCCACTCCAGCCCCGACGCGATCACCATTACCGAATGCGAAAGCGGCCGCTACCTTGAGGTCAACGATGGCTTCTGTCGCCTGACCGGTTACCGCGCCGACGAAGTCATCGGCCATACCGTCTACGAGGTCGGCATCTGGGCCGAAGAAAAGCAACGGACGGCGCTGCTCGCCGAATTGCAGCTCAAGGGCCGCGTTCTCCACCAGGAAATGCTCGGGCGCAACAAGCGCGGGGAAATCCTCACGGTGGAAGTATCGGTCGAGCCCATCACGCTCAACGAAACCGCATGCCTGCTGCTGACCGCCCGTGACGTGAGCCTGCTGCGCAACGCCGAGGCGCAGATCCGTCACCTCGCCTATCACGACCCGCTGACCAACCTGCCCAACCGCGCGCTGCTGCTGGACCGGCTCAGCCAGCAGATCGCCCTGCTCAAGCGCCATAACCTGCGCGGGGCGTTGCTGTTCCTCGACCTCGACCATTTCAAGCACATCAATGATTCGCTCGGCCATCCGGTTGGCGACACGGTGCTGAAGATCATCACCGCGCGCCTCGAAGCCAGCGTGCGCCTCGAAGACACCGTGGCGCGCCTGGGCGGCGATGAATTCGTCGTGCTCCTCAGCGGCCTGGAAGGCACGCGTAGCGCGGTCAGCCAGCAGGTGCAGACCCTGGCCGACACCCTTCGCGAACTGCTCTCCGAGCCGATGTTTCTCGATGGGCAACGACTGCAAGTCACCCCCAGCATCGGCATGGCGCTGATACCGGACCACGGCTCCACGCCCACTGACCTGCTCAAGCGCGCCGATATCGCCCTGTACCGCGCCAAGGATTCGGGACGCAATACCTCGCAGATGTTCCACGCCACCATGCAAAAAGCCGCCAGCGAACGGCTGCGCATGGAAACCGACCTGCGCCAGGCCCTGGCTCGCAACGAGTTCAGCGTGCATTTCCAGCCACAGGTCGATGCCCGGGACAACCGCATCGTCGGCGCCGAAGCGCTGGTGCGCTGGCATCATCCGGACCTGGGCGCGCAATCACCCAATGAGTTCATCAAGGTGCTGGAGGACAGCGGCCTGATCCTGGAAGTCGGCACCTGGATCCTCGACGAAGCCTGCGACGGCTTCAAACAACTGATCGCCAAGGGCAAGGTCGACCCCCGACGGTTCAAACTGTGCGTGAATATCAGCCCCCGGCAGTTCCGCCAGAGCGACTTCGTCGAGCGCATCGAAACCAGCCTCGCCAGCCATGGCCTGCCCTATTCCCTGTTGAAGCTGGAGATCACCGAAGGCATCGTGATCCACAACCTGGACGACACCATCGGCAAGATGCGCCGCCTGAAGAAATTGGGGGTGAGCTTTGCCATGGACGACTTCGGCACCGGTTATTCATCGCTGACTTACCTCAAGCGCCTGCCGGTGGACACGCTGAAAATCGACCAGTCGTTCGTACGTGACGCCACCAGTGACCCCAACGACGCCGAGATCATCCGCGCCATCGTCGCCATGGCCCGCAGCCTGAACCTGGAAATGATTGCCGAAGGCGTCGAGACGCTGGAGCAATTGAAGTTCCTGCAGGGGCTCGATTGTCATTTGTACCAGGGTTACCTGCACAGCCGGCCGTTGCCGCTGGAGGCGTTCGAGCGGTTGTTGCCTTAGCCGTGCCGGAGAGCTTTTTGTGGCGAGGGAGCTTGCTCCCGCTGGGGTGCGCAGCAGCCCTGAAACCTGCCACTTCGGTGTATCAGGTCGGTTTGAGTCGTACCATTTGGGGCCGCTTCGCGACCCAGCGGGAGCAAGCTCCCTCGCCACAATTTATCCTTCACTGCTTGCCAAGACAAAAAAGGGCGCCATTCGGCGCCCTTCTTCAACTGCGATGCATCAATTTTCCAGCGCGGCTTGCTGTTGCGCACCGTTGATCGGGATGCGCTTGGCTTTCGCCTCTTCCGGCACCACACGCAACAGGTCGATGCTCAACAGACCGTTGCTCAGGCCGGCGGATTTGATCTCGATATGATCCGCCAACCGGAAGGACAGCTTGAACGCACGCTGGGCGATGCCCTGGTGCAGGAAGGTCACGCTGTCGTTGCTGGCCTCGCGCTTGCCGCCGCTGATGGTCAGCACACCTTTTTCCACTTGCAGGTCCAGGTCCTCTTCGCGGAAACCGGCGGCGGCGACTACGATGCGGTATTCGTCATCGCCATGTTTTTCCACGTTGTAGGGTGGATAGCTGCTGCCCGGTTCGTTACGCAGGGCGGTTTCGAACAGGTCGTTGAAACGGTCGAAGCCCACCGAGGAACGGAACAGAGGGGCCAGCGAAAATGCAGTACTCATGATTCAAATCTCCTGAAAGTTCAGCAAGGTTTTTTGTCTCCGCGACCCGAATTCGGCATCGCGTACTCCCTATCTAGGGACCACCAAATACTTTTCAAGAGCTTTTCCGGAAATTTTTTCAGGCCGCTTCCGTGCGCTGCACACCCAGCAAACGACCCACTGCGTCCAGGTCGGTTTCCCGGCGCAGGGCACTGAACAGCTCGACCGCCTCGGGGTAGTTGCGGGTCAACATCGCCAGCCACTGCTTCAACCGACCGGGTGCCTGGCGTGGCGTCAGTTGCTCGACCACCTGCACCCAGAAGTCCTGGAGCATCGGTTGCAGTTCGGTCCAGGACATCTCGACCACCTCCTCGCCGGCCCGGGCGGCGGCGATCTGCCGGGCCAGGTCAGGGCGGGAAACCAGGCCGCGGCCGAGCATGATGTCTTCGACCCCGCTGATTTCCCGGCAACGACGCCAGTCTTCCACGCTCCAGATATCGCCGTTGGCGAACACCGGTACCTTGACCACGTCCTGGACCCGCGGAATCCATTCCCAGTGGGCCGGCGGCTTGTAGCCATCAACCTTGGTCCGCGCATGCACGACGATGTGCGCCGCGCCGCCCTCGGCCAGGGCCGTGGCGCAGACCAGCGCACCGTCCGGGCTGTCGAAGCCCAGGCGCATCTTGGCGGTGACGGGGATGTGTTTCGGCACCGCGCGGCGGACATGCTCGACGATCTGGTTGAGCAGTTCCGGCTCCTTGAGCAACACCGCCCCGCCTCGGGATTTGTTCACGGTTTTGGCCGGGCAACCGAAATTCAGGTCGATGACTTCCGAGCCCAGCTCACAGGCCAGCGCCGCATTCTCCGCCAGGCACACCGGATCGGAACCCAACAACTGCACCCGCAACGGCACTCCGGCAGCCGTCCTGGCACCGGCCAGCAGTTCAGGGCCGAGCTTATGGAAATAGGCCGGCGTGAGCAGACGGTCGTTGACGCGGATGAACTCGGTGACACACCAGTCGATACCGCCAACACGGGTCAGGACGTCCCGCAGGATGTTGTCGACCAACCCCTCCATGGGCGCCAGGGCAATTTGCATGGAAAACACACTCAACGAAAAAACGTGCGGCAGTTTAGCGGATTTTGCTCACCTATCCGGCATTCACCACAAAACCTGTGGGAGCGAGCCTGCTCGCGAAAGCGGTGGGTCAGCTTGCAAAGCTGTTGGATGTACCGCCGCCTTCGCGAGCAGGCTCGCTCCCACAGGGGTTCAGCGCCACTGCGTAGCCCTCGATAAACTCCGGCGGCATGCGCTTGGGCCTGCCGGTGGACAGTTCGATGCAGACAAAAGTGGTCTGGGCGCGCAGCAATGTGGCGTTATCACTGGGGCGAACCAGTTGAAAGTGCCGGGTCATTTTCAGCCGCTGGTCCCAGTCGACGATCCAGGTCGCCAACTGCAATTCGTCGCCTTCATAGGCCGCCGCCAGGTAATCGATCTCATGCCGCACCACCGCCATGGCCCGGTCAAGCCGGCGGTACTCCACCAGGTCCAGGCCCAGGCGCTGGGAATGGCGCCACGCGCAGCGCTCCAGCCAGGTAACGTACACCGCATTATTGGCGTGACCCAGCCCGTCGATGTCTTCGGCATTCACTTGAAGATCAATGATGAACGGCGTTGCCCGATCCCAGCCCATGCCCGTCTCCTGGTCGAATTTGGATCGGCGCAGTGTACCGGAAGCTCAGGCCGATTGCCGCGCCTGCAGGCTGCGTCCGGCCAGCAGTGATAACACACCATCAATGACCCGGGGATCGGCCAGTACCCGTTGATGCCCGCCCTGGCCCAGGCGCAGCAAGCGGCTGTCGAACCAGGCTTCATGGATCAGTTGTGATTCCTTGACCGATACCGACGTATCGTCCTCGGCGTGGACAATCAAGCCCGGAATATCCAGCTGATATTGCGCGACATCCATCTTCGAAGCCTGCATGCCGACGTCCTGCTCCACCTGGCGAATAAAGGCCGAACGCGCCCTGGGTGGCAACCCCATCATCCGCGCGAAGCCACGCAGGACGCCGAGGATACGCGCCGGCGCGGCGATGCTGACCAGTGTCTCGGTCCGCAACCCAAGCTGAACCGCCAGCATGGCACTGGCGCCGCCCATGGAGTGGCCGATCACTGCTTGCAACGGCGGCAACTCGGCTGCGGCTTCGAGCATCGCCCTGGCGAACAGCAGCACATTGGCCTCGCGACCCGGCGAGCGACCATGAGCCGGCCCATCCAGCGCCACCACCGTATAACCGGCCTCCACCAGCGCGTTGATCAGTGCCGCGAACTGCGTCGGGCGCCCTTCCCAGCCGTGCATCAGCAGCACCGCCGGGCCTTTGCCCCAGCGCAACGCAGACAGGCCGAAGCGCAAGGTGATGCGCTCGGACGAGGCCAGCAATGGCAGCTCCCAGTCCCGCGGCGGCAGGGCCCGAGGACTCATGAACACCCTGCGCATTTGTTTCGCTACCAGGCGCGGGGCTATCCGGCCAAGCGTGCCATTGACACCACGAATCCAGCTCAACCTGTCCATGCTCATCTCCAGGGCTTGCGCCTTAGCTCAGCGCACCGCCGACTTGGCGGCGCGCAGCAAACGATCCGATAACTCGCCCGGGCCCAACGCCCGGGCCAGGGCCAGGCCGCCGACCATCAAGGCGATGTCGGCCAGGGCTTTATCCGCATCCTCGGGGCTGGCGGCCAACTGCGCGACCATCAGCTCGATATGCTCACTGAGAACCTCACGAAACGCGTCCGGCAGTCGCCCGAGCTCGCCGACCGAGGCCGGGATCGGGCACGCCTGCTCGGTGGAATCACGATGTTTGCGCGACAGGTAGAACGCCGCGACCAACGCGCGCCGCTCTTCGCCTGTCAGCTCGGCATCCATGTCGGCGATCAGGCCACGGCGGCGATTGAGCAGTTGCTTGAACGCCTCCAGCATCAAGGCGTCCTTGCTTTCGAAGTGGGCATAAAAACCGCCCACCGTCAGCCCTGCCGCGCCCATCACCTCGCCCACGCTCGGCTCGGCCGGCCCGCGCTGGATCAGCGCATCGCTGGCGGCCTTGAGAATGCGTTCACGGGTTTGTGCTTTTTTATCGCTCATCGTTGCCTCCGAATATTACGATTGAAATATTATTCTCATAATAATTTTCCGCAAGCGAAATTTTCACCGCTGGTCGGAAGGATTCATCGAGGATAAGGGAATTGGCTGAACGCCAGACAAACAAAAGGGCCATTCAAGAATTGAATGACCCTTATAAAATCCCGCAGAGCGGGTAATCGTGGCGTCCCCTAGGGGACTCGAACCCCTGTTACCGCCGTGAAAGGGCGGTGTCCTAGGCCACTAGACGAAGGGGACACAAACCTTCTGAACATGATCAGCGCTGAGAACTGATCGCTTCAAGGCCGGTGTGGCCAGACCTCGAAGTGTAAATTGGTGGAGCTAGACGGGATCGAACCGTCGACCTCTTGCATGCCATGCAAGCGCTCTCCCAGCTGAGCTATAGCCCCGGATTTTTCGCCTCGCGGCGGAGCGACATCCTGCTGCAACATCGCTTCTGTAAAACTGGCGTCCCCTAGGGGACTCGAACCCCTGTTACCGCCGTGAAAGGGCGGTGTCCTAGGCCACTAGACGAAGGGGACGCAAACCCTTCTAACATCTGATCAACGCTGAGTGTTGATCGCTTCAAGGCCGGTGTGGCCAGGCCTTGAAGTGTAAATTGGTGGAGCTAGACGGGATCGAACCGTCGACCTCTTGCATGCCATGCAAGCGCTCTCCCAGCTGAGCTATAGCCCCTCATCGCTGAGGACGGGGCGAATCTTAAGGGCGTATCCGAGGGCTGTCAAATTTATTTTCAACAAAATTGAAAATTTTTTGCCGGGATAACAATCACTTACCGACAAACCCCGGAAAACCGGGGTATGCCTTGTTCCATCGACCGCTCAGGCAATCGCGCCCAGCAGTTTTTCCCACTCCTTGTTCTCCTTCTTCGACACGCCACCGAGCAGATCAATGGCCTGGCGCAGACGGAAACGGGTCAGGTCCGGCCCGAGGATTTCCATCGCATCGAGCACCGACACCGAGCTCGCCTGGCCGGTGATCGCGGCAAACATCAGCGGCATCGCATCGCGCAATTTCAGCTCCAGGTGTTCAACCACCGCCTGGATGGTCGCGGTGATGCTGTCCTTTTCCCACTGGCGCAGGCTTTCCAGCTTCCACAGGATCAACTGCATCAACTGCCGCACCTGATCGCCAGAGAGTTTCTTCGATTCGAACAGCTTCACATCCGGGGTCACGCCGCCGGCAAAAAAGAACCCGGCCAATGGCGCGATCTGGCTGAAGGTCTCTACCCTGCCCTGCACGTGCGGGGCGATCTTCATCATGTACTCGGGGTTGAACGCCCACTTCTGCACCCGCGCGGCAAACTCTTCCACCGGCAGGTCGCGCAGCCACTGGCCGTTGAGCCAGGACAGCTTCTCGACGTCGAAGATCGGCCCGCCCAGGGAGACGCGGGACAGGTCGAAGTGCTCGACCATCTCCTCCAGCGAGAACTTCTCCCGCTCGTCCGGCATCGACCAGCCCATGCGGCCCAGGTAGTTGAGCATCGCCTCGGGCATGAAGCCCATGCGCTCGTAGAAGGTCACCGAGGTCGGATTCTTGCGCTTGGACAGCTTGCTCTTGTCCGGGTTACGCAGCAGCGGCATGTAGCACAACTGCGGTTGCTCCCAGCCGAAGTACTCATAGAGCAGGATCAGTTTCGGTGCCGAGGGCAGCCATTCTTCGCCGCGCAGCACATGGGTGATGCCCATCAGATGGTCGTCGACCACGTTGGCCAGGAAGTACGTCGGCAGGCCGTCGGTCTTCATCAGCACTTGCATGTCCATGCGGTCCCACGGGATCTCGACATCGCCACGCAACATGTCCGGCACCACGCAGACGCCCTCGCTCGGCACCTTCATGCGGATCACATGAGGCTCGCCCGCGGCCAGGCGACGGTCGACTTCTTCCTTCGACAGCAGCAGCGCACGGCCGTCGTAGCGTGGGGTCTCGCCCCGGGCGATTTGCTCGGCGCGCATCTGGTCCAATTCTTCGGCGGTGCAGAAGCAAGGAAACGCGTGGCCCATGTTCACCAACTGCTGGCAGTACTGCTTGTAGATCTCGCCACGCTCGCTCTGGCGGTACGGACCGTGCGGCCCGCCGACGTCCGGACCTTCGCTCCAGTCGATGCCGAGCCAGCGCAGGGCGTCGAATATCTGCTGTTCCGACTCGCGGGTCGAACGCAATTGATCGGTGTCCTCGATCCGCAGGATGAACTCACCGCCGTGCTGCTTGGCAAAGCAATAGTTGAACAAGGCGATGTAAGCGGTGCCGACATGGGGATCGCCAGTAGGCGAAGGCGCGATGCGGGTACGGACGGTGGTCATGGCATGTCTCGGAAAGAATATAAAAGCGAAGATGAAACAGGGGGCGAATGGTAACAGGCGATGGTGGGGGGGCTCCAGTGAGCGCAGGATTTGTGTGGCAGTCGTCCGACCGAGTCGCGGCCATCGCGAGCAAGCTCGCTCCCACAGGGAACCAGGTTGTCCGGGCTGGACACGGTCCAATGTGGGAGCGAGCTTGCTCGCGATGAGGTCCTAGGCATCGCCACAAAACCTCAGACAGTCAGTAACCGCTCACGCAACTTGCCAATCTCGTCACGCAACTGCGCCGCAGCTTCGAACTCCAGGTCCCGGGCGAGCTGGTACATCTTCTCTTCCAACTGCCGGATACGCTTGGTGATTTCGCTCGGCGAGCGCAGTTCGGCTTCGTAGCGGGCGCTCTCTTCGGCGGCCTTGGCCATGCCCTTGCGCTTTTTGCTGCGCGAACCGGGCACGGTGGCGCCTTCCATGATGTCGGCGACATCCTTGAACACGCCCTTGGGCGTGATGCCATTGGCCAGGTTGAACGCGATCTGCTTGTCGCGACGGCGTTCGGTCTCGCCGATGGCGCGCTCCATCGAGCCGGTGATGCGATCGGCATACAGGATTGCCCGGCCGTTGAGGTTACGCGCCGCGCGACCGATGGTCTGGATCAACGAGCGCTCGGAGCGCAGGAAACCTTCCTTGTCCGCGTCGAGAATCGCCACCAGCGACACCTCGGGCATGTCCAGGCCTTCGCGCAGCAGGTTGATCCCCACCAGCACATCGAAGGTGCCCAGGCGCAGGTCGCGGATGATCTCGACCCGCTCCACCGTGTCGATGTCCGAGTGCAGGTAACGCACCCGCACGCCATGGTCGGCGAGGTAATCGGTGAGGTCTTCGGCCATGCGCTTGGTCAGCGTGGTCACAAGCACCCGCTCCTCCACCGCCACGCGCTTGGTGATCTCCGAGAGCAGGTCATCGACCTGAGTCAGCGCCGGGCGCACCTCGACCTGCGGGTCCACCAGCCCGGTCGGCCGCACCACTTGCTCGACCACCCGCCCGGCATGCTCGGCTTCGTAGTTGCCGGGCGTGGCCGAGACGAAAATCGTCTGCGGGCTCACGCCTTCCCACTCGTCGAAGCGCATCGGCCGGTTATCCAGCGCCGAGGGCAGGCGGAAGCCATATTCCACCAGGGTTTCCTTGCGCGAACGGTCGCCTTTGTACATGGCGCCGACCTGAGGCACGCTGACGTGGGATTCGTCGATCACCAGCAGGGCATCGGCCGGCAAATAGTCATACAACGTGGGCGGCGGCGCACCCGCCGGACGACCCGACAGGTAGCGCGAGTAGTTCTCGATGCCGTTGCAGTAGCCCAGCTCCAGGATCATTTCCAGGTCGAACCGGGTCCGCTGCTCCAGACGCTGGGCTTCCACCAGTTTGTTGTTCGAACGCAGGTATTCCAGGCGTTCCTGCAACTCGGCCTTGATGCCCTCGATGGCGCCCAACAGGGTTTCCCGCGGCGTCACGTAGTGGCTCTTGGGGTAGAACGTGAAGCGTGGCAGTTTGCGGATCACCTCGCCGGTCAGCGGATCGAACGCCGAGATGCTCTCCACCTCGTCATCGAACAGCTCGATACGAATCGCTTCCAGGTCCGATTCGGCCGGATAGATGTCGATCACATCGCCGCGCACCCGAAACGTGGCCCGGGCGAAGTCCATGTCGTTGCGGGTGTATTGCAAGTCCGCCAGGCGCCGGAGCAAGGCGCGCTGGTCGAGTTTGTCGCCACGATCCACGTGCAGGACCATTTTCAGATAGGTTTCCGGGCTGCCCAGACCGTAGATGCACGACACCGTGGTGACGATGATGGCGTCCTTGCGCTCAAGCAACGCCTTGGTCGCCGACAGCCGCATCTGTTCGATGTGGTCGTTGATCGAGGCGTCCTTCTCGATGAAGGTGTCCGACGAAGGCACATAAGCCTCGGGCTGGTAGTAGTCGTAGTAGGAGACGAAATACTCGACCGCGTTGTTCGGGAAAAACGCCTTGAACTCGCCATACAACTGCGCCGCCAGGGTCTTGTTCGGCGCCAGCACCAGGGTCGGCCGCTGCACCTGGGCGATCACGTTGGCGATACTGAACGTCTTGCCCGAGCCGGTCACACCGAGCAAGGTCTGGTGCGCCAGCCCGGCCTCGATGCCTTCCACCATCAGGCGGATGGCTTCCGGCTGGTCGCCGGCGGGCTGGAAGCGAGTGACTAGCTGGAATTCAGACATGACATAACCCCTGGGTTCACTCCCGTCGGCCAGGCGACAGGAACGAGAAAGACCGAAACGACTGACGTCGCCCGAGGAAAAAGCTGGAATGCACACAATGTGGAGGTGATTGCCTTCGCTTTCAAGACGAACGTCCTACACGCCTTGCAGACTTTGACGCTGCGAAGGGACTAACGGTCGAAAAAAATCGAAAATACTTACGCTAAACGCCGAATAGCCTGTCGCCCTGTCCGGTGATGGCCTCTATACTAGCTCCCCGTTTGTGCACCGCTCTAGTGCATTCGGCTGGAGCGCGACACGTCCTCTCACCCTCCATTCAGAGCCGCGCAATAATGAGCCTGTTTTCCGCTGTCGAATTGGCACCACGCGACCCCATCCTGGGCCTCAACGAAGCTTTCAACGCCGACCCCCGTACCAATAAGGTCAACCTGGGCGTGGGTGTTTACTGCAACGAGGAAGGGCGCATTCCGTTGCTGCGCGCCGTGGTCGAAGCCGAGACGATTCGCGTGGCTCAGCATGTTTCTCGCGGTTACCTGCCGATCGACGGCATTGCCGCCTATGACCAGGCAGTCCAGACCCTGCTGTTCGGCAAGGATTCCCCGCTGATCGCATCGGGCCGCGTCATTACCACCCAGGCCGTGGGCGGCACGGGCGCACTGAAAATCGGTGCCGACTTCCTCAAGCAATTGCTGCCAGACGCGGTCGTGGCCATCAGCGACCCAAGCTGGGAAAACCACCGCGCGCTGTTCGAAACCGCCGGTTTCCCGGTGCAGAACTATCGTTACTACGACGCCGCTACCCACGACGTGAACCGCAGCGGCCTGCTGGAAGACCTCAACGCCCTGCCCGACCGTTCGATCATTGTGCTGCATGCCTGCTGCCACAACCCGACCGGCGTGGACCTGAGCCCGGAAGACTGGAAAAACGTCCTGGCCGTGGTCAAGGCCAAGAACCACGTGCCGTTCCTGGACATGGCCTACCAGGGCTTCGGCAAAGGCATCGACGAAGACGCGGCGGCCGTGCGCCTGTTCGCCGAGTCGGGCCTGACCTTCTTCGCCTCCAGCTCGTTCTCCAAGTCGTTCTCCCTGTACGGCGAGCGTGTCGGCGCGCTGTCGATTGTCAGCGAGTCGAAGGAAGAAAGCACCCGCGTGCTGTCCCAGGTCAAGCGCGTGATCCGCACCAACTACTCCAACCCGCCGACCCACGGCGCCAGTATCGTCGCCGCCGTCCTCAACAGCCCTGAGCTGCGCACACAGTGGGAAGAAGAGCTGGCCGAAATGCGCCTGCGCATTCGTGGCATGCGTGAGCAGATGGTCGACATGCTGGCCAAGGCCGCGCCGCATCACGACTTCAGCTTCGTCGCCCGCCAGAGCGGGATGTTCTCCTACTCCGGCCTGACCGTTGAACAAGTGACCCGCCTGCGCAACGAGTTCGGCATCTATGCCCTGGACACCGGCCGCATCTGCGTGGCCGCGCTGAACCAGAACAACATCGATGCGGTGACCAAGGCCATCGTCCAGGTGATCTGACGCTCGATGAAATGAAAAACGGGAAGCCTTCGAGCTTCCCGTTTTTTTTTCGGTTGAATCCGCCCCCCCGTGGCGAGGGAGCTTGCTCCCGCTGGGCTGCAGAGCAGCCCCAAAATCAGCCACCGCGGGATATCAGCCTGGTTGGTTGGAACAGCCTGGGGCTGCTTCGCAACCCAGCGGGAGCAAGCTCCCTCGCCACAAAAGCGGGCCAGAAAAGGCAGGCCACAAAGCAGCGAACGAAATGCTCGTCGAGCCTACAGCTCCGTCGCCCGCTGGCTCGCCGCATCGTCGTAGATGACATACAACGACTCGGCGACCTGGCTCTTGATCGCCTTGGTACTTTCGAGCCCCAGGACAAAACCCTCGGCCTTGCCACCGGCGCGGTTCAGTTCTTCGGGGGTGCTGGCCTGGGTGATGGCGTCGTACAGCTTTTCAGCGTGAGGGCCCACGCCCTTGGGCAGACTGATCTGGGCGGTGCTCACAGGAACACCTCGGCGCAATCGATTGTGTGAAGTGGTAACAGATGGTTCATGGCGCGTCCCTTGATGTCGGCGAATGGCCGGCAGCGCGTCCTGCCACTTCCGGGCGCCCATGGTAGCCCTCTCTCGCCGTCGCGGTAACTGCCAATTGTTGATTGGTCACCGATGGGCTTTAAGCCGCTCCGTGCGCAACAGATGCTTGACTTCTCTTTTCCAATCAGTAACATACGCGCCATTCCGCGATAGCTCAGTTGGTAGAGCAAGTGACTGTTAATCACTGGGTCCCTGGTTCGAGTCCAGGTCGTGGAGCCAGACAGCAACAGAAAAAGCCCCTGAATCGAAAGATCCAGGGGCTTTTTTGTGGGCGCTTTTCAGCCAAACGGCGACTGATCGCCGTATACCGCCTGGCTGAGGTCGCTACCGGAACAACAATCTGGCGCCAACCAGGCACTATGGTCTGAATCCTGCTTTATTTTTCGACGACTCAAGCTGTCACGAGCGTGTCATGGCAGTGCCGCAACCTGTCAACGTCCGCCGCCGCAGCTCATAACAACAAGGACGAAGCCATGCCCACACAAAATCCCCACCGCATCGTCGGCCTGTGCACTTCCAGCAAGGTCTACAACGTACTGACCGAGCTCAAGCACCTGGAAGGCCACCGCAGCGCCAAGTTCCTTTCCCTGCTCGCGGAAAACCTGGTTCGCAAGGGCCTGCTCAATGAACAGGAAGTGGTGCACATGCTCGACCTGGTGGTCGATTGAGCGGCATCGATTCCTACTATTGAAGCGGTTGATTTTTCCCCGTCCCGCATGAGCCGTAAGGTAACCCCATCGACTGATGGAGGTTTCCCATGCCCAAGGTTCAAATCATGTCTGTCATTGGCAGCGCCGTCCCCGCCCCACTTCGGGAGCGCGGACTGCTGGCTTGCTGGTATCTGGTGCAAGATGGCGTCACCGTCAGCGGCCCGCTGACTTCCCTGCCCGCCGCCCAGGCCTTGTCGCAACGTATCGGTCCGTACCTGTTGAGCGCCTAGGGCAACTGCACCCGCGGCTTGCCCTCGACGAACAGCGCCCAGCAGGACATGAACAGCGCGGCGATCAGTGGCCCGATGACAAAACCATTGAGGCCGAATACGGCCAACCCGCCAAGCGTCGAAATCAGGACCATGTAGTCGGGCATCTTGGTGTCCTTGCCGACGAGGATCGGGCGCAGGAAGTTGTCCACCAGGCCGATCACGAAGACCCCGAACAGCGCCAGCACCACGCCCTGCCAGATCGCTCCCGACAGCAGGAAATACACCGCCACTGGCACCCAGACAATGCCCGCCCCCACCGCCGGCAGCAGCGACAGGAAAGCCATCAGCACCGCCCACGGCAACACCGTCGGGATACCCAGGATCCAGAAAATAAGGCCGCCCAGGGCGCCCTGGGTGATCGCCACCAACAGGTTGCCCTTCACCGTCGCCCGCACCACCCGGTTGAACTTCAATTGCAGGCGGCGCTTCTGGTGCTCGGCCAGCGGAACGGCCGAGCGCACCTTGCGCACCAGCTCCGCGCCGTCACGCAGGAAAAAGAACAACAGGTAGAGCATCACGAAGAAGCTCACCAGGAACTGGAACGTACCCTGGCCGAAACTGAACGCCTGGGTGGCGAAAAATTCGCTGCCCTGCATGGCGCTCTTGACGATCTTGTCTCGCAGGCCACTCAGGTTGCCCAGGCCGAAGCGGTCGAGCAGGTGCTGAAAGAACGGCGGCAACGCCTCCTTGAAACGCGCCAGGTAATCGGCGACGTCCAGCTCGCCACTTTCCAGGCTTTTGTACAGCGCCGCCCCTTCCTGGACGAGCAAGGTACTGATGACGATCACCGGCAAAATGGCGATCACCACGCAGATGCTCAGGGTGAACAGTGCCGTGACATTGCGCGGCCAGCCGAACTTGAACTGCAAGCGACGTTGCAGCGGCGCGAAGACGATGCCCAGGATGACGGCCCAGAATACCGCCCCATAAAACGGCAGCAGAATCCAGACGAAGGCAATGCTGACCAGGATCAGCAACAGCATCTGCGACTTGTTTTGGAGGTTCTTTCGGTTCATGTGCTTTCCATGTCATTGGCAGATAGACATTAGTCCGCCAGGACTCGCCGGAGTGCCGTCGCGTCTGCCATATGCCGGCCTTCGAGGTCGCGCCGGGGGATGGGAATGTGGTTCGGGCTGTTGATGCGCGATGCGCGCGAGCTGCCTGCCTGAGATCTAATCGTGGCGAGGGAGCTTGCTCCCGCTCGGCTGCGAAGCAGTCGTAAATCTGCGGATGCGGTGTGTCTGATGCTCCGCATGCGGCAGGTTTGGGGCCGCTTCGCGGCCCAGCGGGAGCAAGCTCCCTCGCCACGACTGCGTTGCATTCGGCCGGAAATCGCTTTCGCGAGCAGGCTCACTCCCACACGGATCATGTTTGTCTCTGCCCGGCAGAAACTGCCGAAGGCTGCGATCCTCCGCTTCCGATAGGGCCTGGTAGCCCAGGCGAAAACATCTGGATCGAAAGCGAAAGATCGCAGCCTTCGGCAGCTCCTGCTGTGCTCGGATCAGATCCGGAACTGCCCCACCAGTTTGCCCAGGCGCTGCCCCAGATCGGCCAGGCTGCGGGAGGTCTGGGCGCTGAGCTGGGTTTCGTCGGCGACAGTGTCCACCGCCACGGCAATCTGATGCACGCTGCGGTTGATTTCTTCAGCCACCGCGGTCTGCTCCTCGGCGGCGCTGGCGATCTGGGCGTTCATCGAGTTGATGGTGCCGATCAGTTGCGCCATGGTGTCCAGGGAGGCGCCCGCCTCGTTGGCCCGTTCCGAGGTGCCGTCGCCGGCCTCGCTGGAACGGCGCATCGCTTCCACCGCGGCATGGGTACCCGACTGCAGGCGATCGATCATGCCCTGGATTTCCTGAGTGCTTTGCTGGGTCCGGCTGGCGAGAGCGCGGACTTCGTCGGCCACCACCGCAAAACCACGGCCCGCTTCACCGGCACGCGCAGCCTCGATGGCCGCGTTGAGGGCCAGCAGGTTGGTCTGCTCGGCAATCGAACGGATCACGCCGAGCACGCTGACAATCGAGGCCACGTCCTGTTGCAGGCTGTCCAGGGACACGCCGCTGCTGCGGATATCGTTCACCAGCGCATGAATCTGCTGGATGCTGCCGGCCACCACGCGCTTGGCGGACTGGCCTTCTTCATCGGTCTGCTGGGCCGCGACGGCTGCGCCCTGGGCACTGCGGGCGACTTCCTGGGCCGCGGAGGACATTTCGTTGATCGCCGTGGCGACCTGGTCGGTCTCGTGGCGCTGGCGCTCCATGGCCTGCTCGGAACGCTGGGCCTGCTCGGACACCTGCGTCACCAGGCCGGTCAGTTGTGAGGTCATGTCGGTGATCTGCCCTACCAGGCCGTGGATCTTGTCGACGAAGCGGTTGAAGGAACCGGCCAGTTGGCCCAGTTCGTCCTGGCTGGTAATCGCCAGGCGCCGGGTCAGGTCGCCCTCGCCCGCGGCGATGTCATCGAGGTTGTCCTTCATCAGGTGCAGCGGACGCAGGATGGTATTGGCGAGCACCAGGCCCACCACCGCGATCACCAGCAGCACCACGGCGGCGATCCCGACGATACTCAGGATCACGCCCTGCAGGCGATCGTGGACCTTGGCTTCCACCAGCGCCACCTGGCCTTCGATGCCGTCGAGGTTGACCGAGCTGCCGACCGCCAGGTCCCACTTGGCCAGGTATTCGGTGTAGCCGAGCTTGGGCACCAGGTCCTTGCTGCCGGGCAGCGGCGAGCTGTATTCCAGGTAATGCGTGCCGTCCTTGGCGACTTTCACCAGGTCACGGTTGACGTAGACGCCGTTCGGGTCGCGGTTGTCCTTGAAACTCTTGCCAACGCCGTCGGGGCTGTTGGCCTTGAACAGGCGAATAGTCTCGGAGTCGTAGCCGAAGAAGTAGCCGTCCTTGCCGTAGCTGATGTTCGACAGCAACTTGATCGCCTGGGCGCGCGCCTCGTTATCGCCAGGCGCGGCGGCATCGTAGAGCGGCTTGATGGCGGTAAGGCCGACCGCGACGTAATTCTGCAGCGTGGCCTTGGCTTCACTGAGCAGACGTTCGCGGGTTTGCTGGACTTCCTTGCTGGCCTGTTCCTTCAAGATGAACGCCGTGGTCAGGCTGATGATCACCGCGGACAGCAATACCGGCAGGATTGCCAGGGACAGGACTTTAGCCTTCAGACTCAGGCGCATGCTGTTCACTCTTGTTGGTTTTATGGCGTGGTTAACTGGGTTAACGGCAGCGCACGATAAAACTGTAGGACAAGGTGGACAGTCGGTTGGCAGGGTCGCTGGATTCACGGGCCCCATCGCGAGCAAGCTCGCTCCCACAGGGTTCAAGGATGACCACAAATAATGTGTTCACACCGATTCATTGTGGGAGCGAGCTTGCTCGCGATTGAGGCGACTCAGTCCTGGATTAGAGCACCATCGCCGCCACCCAACCAAACGCCAGCAATGGCAGGTTGTAGTGGAGGAAGGTCGGGACCACGGTGTCCCAGATGTGGTGATGCTGGCCGTCGATGTTCAGGCCGGAGGTCGGGCCGAGTGTCGAATCCGAGGCAGGCGAGCCGGCATCGCCCAGGGCGCCCGCGGTGCCGACGATGCAGACGATCGCCAGCGGGCTGAAGCCCAGTTGCAGGCACAGCGGCACAAAAATGGTCGCCAGGATCGGCACCGTGGAAAACGACGAGCCGATCCCCATCGTCACCAGCAGCCCGACCAGCAACATCAACAGCGCACCGATGCCCTTGTTGTGGCCGATCCAGGCCGCCGAGGTTTCCACCAGGCTTTGCACCTCACCGGTGGCCTTCATCACTTCGGCGAAGCCCGAGGCGGCGATCATGATGAAGCCGATCATCGCCATCATCTTCATGCCTTCGGTGAACAGGTCGTCCGTCTCGCGCCAGCGCACCACGCCCGACACCGAGAAAATCAGGAAACCGGCCAGGGCGCCGATGATCATCGAATCGAGCAGGAGCTGGATGGCGAATGCCGCCGCGATTGCCAACCCGGCGACCAACAGGCTGAGCGGGTTGTAGCGCACGGCCACCTGCTCGGCCCTGGCGATCTTTTTCAGATCGTAGACGCGTTTCTTGCGATAGCTGATAAACGACAGCACCAGCCCGAACACCATGCCCAGCGCCGGGATGCCCATCGCATGGGTGACGTTGATGCCACTGACATCGACACCGCTGCGGGCGATGTTGGCGAGCAGGATTTCGTTGAGGAAGATATTGCCGAAGCCCACCGGCAGGAACATGTAGGGGGTGATCAGGCCGAAAGTCATGACGCAAGCGATCAGCCGACGGTCCAGTTGCAGCTTGGTCAGCACATAAAGCAGTGGCGGCACCAGCAGCGGAATGAAGGCGATATGGATCGGCAGGATATTCTGCGAGGCCACCGCGACCGTCCCCAGCAGGCCGATCAACAGCCATTTGACGCCCGTGCCACCGGCCGCGTCCTGACGGTCGACCATGGCCAGGACCTTGTCGGCCAAGGCATGGGCCATGCCGGACTTGGCAATCGCCACCGCAAAGGCGCCCAGCAGAGCGTAGGACAACGCCACCGTTGCGCCGCCGCCAAGGCCCGCGTTGAAGGCCTTGAGCGTTGCCTCGATCCCCAGGCCGCCTACCAAGCCACCCACCAGCGCGCCGATAATCAGCGCGATCACCACATGCACGCGGGACAGGCTGAGCACCAGCATGACGCCAACCGCGGCAATTACTGCATTTATCATCGTTACCTCAAAGCACAGCGATGGAAAGCCACCGGACAAAAAGGTCGCGACTTTGCAGGAAGCAGCGGCAAGCTGCAAGGGTCATGCGGCGGGATTTCCATATCACCAATGCCCCGTGGGAGCGAGCCTGCTCGCGAAAGCGGTCTGTCAGTCGAATCGAATTGGCAGACCCGACGCCTTCGCGAGCAGGCTCGCTCCCACAGGGGTTCGTGCGGATTTCAGCGCTTGGGCAGCTCAATCATTACTTTCAACCCGCCCCACTCGCTGTCGCCCAACGCCAATGTCCCGCCCCAGGTGTCGACGATGTCGCGCACGATGCCCAGCCCCAGGCCATGGCCATCGGTCTGCTCATCCAGGCGCGTGCCGCGGCTGAAGACCTGGTCGCGGCGATCCGGCGGGATGCCGGGGCCATCGTCTTCCACTGCCAGGTGGAAACCCACGAGCGTCTCGCTCACGGTCAGGCGCACTTCGGCGTCGGCCCATTTGCAAGCGTTGTCCAGCAGGTTGCCCAGCAGTTCCAGCAAGTCTTCGCGATCCCAGGGCAGGTGCAAGCCGGGCGGCGCGACATAAGCCAGGTGCAGATGCTCGCCGTGGATCATGTTCAGCGTCGCCAACAAACCCGGCAGTTCGGTGTCGCAATCCAGGTGCGCGCCGGGCAAGGCATCGCCGGACAGGCGGGCACGGTTGAGTTCGCGGTTCAGGCGCTGGCGAACCTGCTCGAGTTGATCCAGCAGCAACTTGCGCAACTCGGGATAAGGGTCGAGCTTCTCGTTCGACGCCAGGCTTTGCAGCACCGCCAGAGGTGTCTTCAAGGCATGGCCAAGGTTGCCCAGGGCGTTGCGCGAACGCTTGAGGCTGTCTTCGGTATGGGCCAGCAAATGGTTGATCTGCGCCACCAGCGGCTCCAGTTCCCTGGGCACTTGTTCGTCAAGTTGCGAACGCTGGCCGCGTTGCAGCTGGGCAATCTGCTCCCGGGCCTTCTCCAACGGCCGCAAGGCGCGCTGCACCGTGAGCCGCTGCAACAGCAGGATCAGCAGCAACCCCGCCAAGCCGAGGCCGAGGCCGACCTGCTGCATCCGCAGGAAACTGTCGCGCACCGGCGTGTAGTCCTGCGCCACGCTGATGGAAATCGCCTGGCCCAGGCGTCGGTAGTCCGTGCGCAGCACCAGCAGTTTCTGGCCTTCGGGGCCCAGTTGCAGGTTGCTGTGCAGCCCCGGATGGTCGAGCCGCGGCAGTTCCTGGTCCCAGAGGGAACGGGAGCGCCAATGCTCGTCGGCAAAATCGATGCGGAAATAATGCCCGGAGAACGGTCGCAGGTAAGCCGGCGACAAGCGTCGCTCGTCCAGTTGCAACCCTTGCGGGCCACGGACCAGGGCCACCAGCAGGTTCTCGCTGTCATTGCGCAACCCCGCTTCGAGGTAGCGCTGCAAACCCAACTCGAACAACCACAGGCTGGTCTGCGCGAGGACCAGGCCGACCACCACCATCACACCGATCAGGCCCAGGCTCAGGCGCCGCTGGATGGATCTCACTGCGCCTGTCCGCCGAACAGGTAGCCCTGGCCGCGACGGGTTTCGATCACGCTGCGTCCGAGCTTGCGCCGCAGGTGATTGACGTGGACTTCCAGCACATTCGAATCGCGCTCGGTTTCACCATCATAGAGGTGCTCGGCGAGGTGGCTTTTGGAAAGGATTTGCTCGGGGTGGAGCATGAAATAGCGCAACAGCCTGAATTCGGCGGCGGTCAGCTGGATCTCGGCGCCGTCGCGAATCACGCATTGCCGGCCTTCATCCAGGTGCAACCCCGCCGCTTGCAGCGTCGGCTGGTTGACCTGACCGTGGGAGCGACGCAACAGCGCCTGGATGCGCAGGTGCAGTTCTTCAGGGTGAAAGGGTTTGGTCAGGTAATCATCGGCCCCGGCCTTGAGTCCTTCGATGCGCTCGGCCCAGGAGCCACGCGCGGTGAGAATAAGTACCGGGGTGGTCAGGCCGCCAGCGCGCCATTGCGCCAGCACCTCGAGCCCCGGCACCCCCGGCAGCCCAAGGTCGAGAATGATCAGGTCGTAGGGCTCGCTGCTGCCCTGATACACCGCGTCGCGCCCGTCGGCGAGCCAATCGACCGCGTAGCCCTGCCGGGCGAGCCCGGCCATTAGCTCGTCGGCCAGGGGAACATGGTCTTCCACCAGTAGCAGGCGCATCAGTCTTCCTTATCTTTGAGTAGGCGGCCGGTCGCGGCCTCCAGGTCCAGTTCGCGCACGACGCCGTCGGTGTCCAGCAACTCGACTTCGTAGATGTAGATGCCGTGCTTTTCTTCCAGCTCGGCTTCCAGCAACTTGGCGCCGGGATGGCGATCCAGGGCCTGTTGCAGCAGGTGTTCCAAGGGCAGGATCACGCCCTGCTGACGCAGTTGCAGGGCCTCGTCCTGGTCCAGGTCGCGGGCCACGGCCACCGAACAACACACCATCAGCGCCAGCGCCCAACGGTTGCGGGCGCGCAGATTAAGCTTCATTACGTATCCTGATGATTCTTGAGCACCTCGCCAGTGACGGCGTCGAGTTCCAGATCCCACTCGATGCCCTTGGCATCACGCAGATCCACTTTGTAGCGGTACTTGCCGTATTCCTCTTCCAGCTCGGTATCGGTCACCGTGGCGCCAGTGTGTTTGGCCAGGGCAGCGGCGTTGAGCTGATCAAAAGGCAGGATGGTACCAGCGTCCAGCAATTTTTGGGCTTCAGTGGCATCGAGGTCCCTGGCTTGAGCCGGACCTGTACCGATGACCATGAGCGCCGCGATGAAAAAGGCAGTGAGGCGGTTCACGGGTTATCTCCTTTTTATAATCTTCAGCGGGGAACTGTATCGGGACGAACTTAACTGAAACTGAATTGCCATCATTGAATCCAGGTCAATTTTGCTCGCGCCAGCGTCAGGTCAGTCATCAAAACTGACAACTGACACAGCGTCATCGCGAGCAAGCTCGCTCCCGCAGGGTTCTGTGTCGCTATAATCAGCCGCTTGCACGTATTCGAGACCGGTATGACCGCCATTCACATCAAGTTCCCCGCGCTGACTCTGAAGGCCGGCCCTCGCGCCTTCAAGCGCATCCGCCAGGCAGGCCTTCAGGCCGCCGATGTCGGCATCCTGCCAGGCGCCGCCGGAGGGCCGAAAGCCTTGGGTATCCAAGGGCTGGATCTGGCGCTGTTCGGCGAATGGCTGCCCGCCGCGTCGCGGGAGCGCTCGCTGATCGGTGCATCGGTCGGCTCCTGGCGCTTCGCCAGCGCCTGTCTGCCGGACGCCGCCGAGGGCATTCGCCGCCTGGGCATCCTGTACAACGAGCAGAGCTTCGCCAAAGGCGTGACCATGGCCGGGGTCAGCCAGAGCTCGCAGCGCATGCTCGACGACCTGCTTGAAGGTCGCGACCTGACGATCCTCGACAATCCGCATTACCGGCTCAACATCATGGTAGTCAAGAGTCATGGCCTGTTGGCGCAGGACCATCGCGGCCGGCTGGGCCTGGGGCTGTCCTCGGTGATCGCCGACAACCTGCGCGGCCGGGCGCGGCTGTCGCGGCATTTCGAAAGGCTGATCATCCACGACCCGCGCCTGGCTCCCCCGCTCCATCCGCTGACGGACTTCCCCTCGCGCTTCGTGCCGCTGGAGGCCGGCAACCTGCGCCAGGCACTGCTGGCGTCGGGCTCGATCCCGATGATCATGGAAGGCGTGCGCGACCTGCCCGGCGCCGGCGCGGGCACCTACCGCGATGGCGGCCTGCTGGACTACCACCTTGACCTGCCCTATAGCGGCGAGGACATCGTGCTCTATCCGCACTTCACCGATCGGGTCATTCCCGGCTGGTTCGACAAAGGCCTGCCATGGCGCCGAGGCGATACCTCGCGCTTGCAGGATGTTCTGCTGCTGGCGCCGTCCCGCGAATACCTGGCTCGCCTGCCCTACGGCAAACTGCCGGACCGCAACGACTTCAAGCGTTTCATGGGCGATGACCCGGCCCGCCGCAAATACTGGCGCACCGCAATGGACGAAAGCCGCCGCCTCGGCGACGAGTTCCTCGAACTGACCGCCAACGGTGGGCTGGGCGAGCGTTTGCTGACCCTTTAGTCAGCACGCTCGAGGGCCCGGATGGAATGCTTGCCTGAACGCGCAAAAAAAGACCAAAATAAAGCACTTTTAAAGGAGCCATCTTCATGCAAATCGTTTTGGCTGATGTGGCCGTCAGCGTATCGGAACTGAAGAAAAATCCGTCCGCGGTCCTGAGTGGCGCGAACGGCTCACCTGTGGCCGTGCTGAACCATAACCGCGTGATGGGCTACATGGTACCGGCGGAGGTCTACGAAGCGATGATAGAGCGCCTGGACGAGTTGGAGCTGGCCCAAGTGGTCAAAGCGCGGATCGAGGCCAACGAACCGCGGGTACGCGTATCGCTCGATGACCTTATTGGCGAGGCTGAGGCTGATATCGCCAATGGGCGTTGAATATGGAGTCGAATGGGACCCGAAGGCTCTGAAAGAACTGCGAAAACTGGACGGTGCGGTCCGTCTGCAGCTTTTGAAAAAACTCCAGGAGCGACAAGGGCACCCTCGCGTACCGGGCGATGCTCTTCACGGGATGAAGGATTGTTACAAGATCAAGTTACGCGGGGCTGGGTATCGACTCGTGTATCGCATAGAGGAGGAGCGGATCGTCATTCTGGTAATAGCGGTTGGCAAGCGAGAGCGCAGCGGCGTCTACGCTTCAGCCAAGACCCGGTAGGACGGCCAGGTTTGTTGACCCTTTAGTCAGCACGCTCGCGCAACGCGGGGATCAAACTGATAAACTGCGCCGCCTGCCTCGCGACCGTCCATTTAAAGAGCCAAATCTGTGGAAATCTTCAAAGATTCCACGGTTGCCTCCCCTCCAAAACCCCGCCGTTTCACCAAACCACACAAACCCCAATAACTGCGCCGCTGTGTCGTACCACCGTGTACCGCCTAATACCTTCCCAATGCCATTGAGTTAGTACATCATCCAGTACATCGAAAGAAGATTTCAGAGGATGTACTAAGTGGCGATCACGGATACCGCAGCCAGGCAGGCAAAGCCGAAGGACAAGGCGTACACGCTACCAGACGCGCTTGGGCTTTCACTCTTTGTTGCGCCAAGCGGAATAAAGAGCTGGCACTTTCGATTCACTTGGCTTGGAAAGCAGGTGAGGATTTCTTTCGGAACGTACCCGGACACGGGCCTGAAGGAGGCGCGCGCCAGGAGAGACGAGGCGCGGGAAGACATCGCGCGCGGCATTGACCCACGCGAATCAAGGAAGGAGAAGAAGGCCGGGCTGATGGAGGCCAATGCCAGGACCTTTCGCAAAATCTACGACGAGTGGCTGGCATTCAGAAAGGGAAGTATCTCGCCGGGCACCTACAGGATCATCAGCAACGCCATGGAGTTGGACGTCTTGCCAGTCTTTGGCGATCGACAGATCGAGTCAATCAAGCGCGCTGACGTTATCACACTGATTCGCAAGATCGAGAAGCGTGGTTCGGTGGCCACGGCTGTGAAGGTCCGCCAGCGCATGGGCCAGGTGTTCAGCTATGCCATCGCCATTGGCCTGATCGACGCCAATCCTACTGCAGAGATGCATGCGGTCACGGAAAAGATCGGGCAGCACAAGCATCACCCTTTCCTGCCGTTCAGCGAACTGCCGAAGACGATCGCCAACATCCAACAGAGTGTCGCCGGCCAGCAGCTTCGCTCGGCATTCATGCTGATGATCTACACGGCGTCCCGCCCGGGCGAAGTACGACACGCAGAATGGTCGGAGATCGATCTCGAAGCCGCAACCTGGACGACGCCAGCCTCAAAGATGAAGATGCGCCGCGATCACGTGGTACCGCTCCCGAGACAGGCCGTCGAGCTGCTTCGGGAAATGCTCCCCCTCACCGGTCATCTGCGCTACGTCTTCACGAACCGCAGCGATCCCATGATGCCGATCGGCACCAACTACGCCAACAATGTCATGGAAGCGTGCGGGTTGACCGGGAGGCAGTCACCCCACGGTTTCCGCCACCTGTTCTCAACGGAAATGAACGGGCGCGGATACAATCGCGACTGGATCGAGCGCCAACTTGCCCACGCCGACACCAGCTTCATCCGTGACGTGTACAACCACGCAGCGTATCTGGAGCAGCGCAGGGAAATGATGCAGGTCTGGGCTGACCTGGTAACGCCGTAACACCGGCGTCCTGCCGACCGAACGAAAATCTCCCAACTGCTACCCTGTCCTCACCACTGGAGGACATCAATTGCCCAGCTCAGACTTGCTCCCTTCCCTGCTGTACAAGATCAACGAAAACCAATTGGCGCTCGAAGCGGCCATCCTTGAGCTGTCCAACTGGGTCGAGCAGCATGGCTCCCCCGAAGTCGCCGACAACGTGCGCGGCGCCCTGGACACCATCGACCAGAACGAAGAGTTCATAAAACTGACGTTGGCTGTGCTGATGGCCCCCGAATGAAAAACGCTGCTCGTCGCCTCGCCCTCGCCTGATCTACCTCGCCTCGATTACTGTATATCCAAACAGCACCAAGCAAGCGAACCCCAATCATGAACTTTGAACAGGCCAAGGCGCTGAGGATCCAGCGATGGCGCGACACCCTTGATGATCACGACTTCAGAATGCGCAACCCAGAGGCGCACCGGTCCTGCCTGCTTGAAACAAGCGCCCGGTTAGCCGAGGAACGGCTGATTGATCGAATGCAACAGTTCGAGATGGATGAAATGGCGAACGCCGCGTACTGGCTCGCTGTCGAGGATCTGCACACGCAGCCCGTTATCTTCAGGCCTTCATATGGATATGACGTGATCCCGAAGGGCGGCGGACCGCGGCTTGGGACAATCTTTCATTCGATATTGACGCTCGATGCCAGCCGAGACGACCCGCGTCGCCCCTACGACGGTCAAGTGTACCGGGACGAGGAAGGGCTTGCGGTGCGATACAGCTACGCCAGCACCACGGGTCGTATCGAAGGGCTGACCCTTACGCTGGATGACGGCCGGCAATTTGATCTGATCGAAACTGAGCGGATGGTTTCGGGAGTGGTATATCAGCCGATAGAAGATCCGGACGTGTACCGCTGGATGCTGGACGTCCTGCAGGTAGCCAAGGAGAACAAGCAGCTCGACATCATGCAAAAAATACGGCCTTTCTTCGAGCTGGCAAGGTTTGCCGCATGCTTGTCATGTAACGACCGGTTCGGACTGCGAGAGGACTGCGAGACTTGCAGCGGCTTGGGCTTCGTCGAGAAACCCGTCCACCTGGGAAAACTTCCAGTGCAAGGCCAAGGTCAACCGAGCACGGCCATCGAACCAGGTGAAAAACATGTGCGGCGGAGTTGAAGCAGCGGACAAGAATCGGGCGTATGAGCGGGTCAAGGTGTACTTCCCGAATCCCAAGGCAGCGTTTCCCGTGGTGCTTGAAGACGGGACGGATCTTGGGTGGGTGCGATGGGGCCGGCGCCGTGAAGAGAAAGGCACAGGCCCATCAGGGGGATGGGCGAAGCTGGAGACAGTCGAGCGCGGCGGATGGGAGAAGTATCACCCACAACGGGCCCTGGGCCTGGTGCAGCGATACATGGAGAAGGACGGCGAGCGTGTATCCCACTGGTTCGATATGAACGAAGGCTACGGGCTGGAGTGCCTGGTGCTGGGCGAGGAGGAAAACCGGCGTGTTTATGTGGTCACCACCTCCCCTCCCACTGAGTTCGCCTGGATACATGACCGGTGGCCGATGATAGGCCGGCTCCCCGGCCCCATCACTGACCCAGCGCCCTGACATAAGCCTGGCACGCCTGCAGCGCGATCAACCCCCGGTCGCCGGCGTCGGTGATGGCGATAATTCGTTGAGCATGCGCCGGGTCAAGTCGGGCTCTTGTTCTTCCATGAACCATGCCGCCGGTGCCGGCGGTGGCAGGCACTGCGTTGCAACTGGCTGGATCCTCGGCGAGGAGGACTGACAGCCGGACATCAGCAGTAGCAAGGCGATCGCGCAGGCGATCTTGATCACGTTGGGCATCGGTGAGTGCTCGGTGGTGGGTTTGGTCACTGGCGGTCAGCTGCTGTTCCAGGATCAGGCGCTTGCCCTGCTCTGCCTGGACCTGGTCCGCGGCCGCGCTGCCGATCTTGGCGAGGTCGGATAGATGTGCATTGGTCTGCTGCGCCAGTTGCCCAGCGTAACGCCAGTCCTGCACCTTCCATGTCGCGCTGATCGCCAGGATCAACGCCACAGCCGCGCCGGCGATGAGCAGCTTCAGAGTTCCAGGGCTCATGGCACGTCCTTGAAGAAGATGTGGTTGCCCAGGCGGAAGGTTTGCGTGGCGTCCTTGGCCCAGACTGGCGGCTTCGGCATCGTGGTCGCGTAGTAGTGCGTCGCGCCCTTGGTGATGTCAGGCTCGGCGCCGGAGATCACCAGATCAGCCGCCCGCTGCGCCTGGGCAAACTGCTTCGGCGGAATCTCCTTGGCGCCGCTCAGGTACGGATAGTTCGGGTCGTTCTTGTTCCAGCAGCTGAACTGGTACGGCTTCAGGCACACGCCGGCGTAACCCTCACCCCACCAAGATTTGGCCTTGCCGTCGTTCACGCGGTTGCGGATCACACAGGCCACGGCCACCTGGCCGGCGAAACTCTCGCCACGGGCTTCGCCCCACAGCGTGCGGGCCAGGATGTCCCGGTCCTTTTCGGTTGCGGTCATAACTTTTCTCCAGGCAAAAAAATACCCGCTCAGCGGCGGGGTTTGGCGGGGTGCATTCAAGGCATTCCTATTGAGGAAAAATAGGCGGTTACGTCAATAACCACGTTTTGGCTATCGACTGGCTGGCGGCAATCTAACCGGGCTCGTATCATTCGCCCTTATTTTCAGGGTAAGGGAGTCTTTAATAGCGTGGAGAGATCGATGAGAAAGGAATCAGGAAAACTTGATTGGGTTCAGGCATTGCGAGGGATCGCTGCCTTGCTTGTGGTTCTATGCCACGCCCGCGAGTATCTGGCCGGCTCCCCGAATTATCCAATAATCGAAAGCGTACTGCTGCCTGGCGCGATGGGCGTCGATCTTTTCTTCATAATCAGCGGTTTCATCATGGTCTATTCGACCAGGAAAGCAACGGGCACGCTGGACGACGTGAGGGACTTTGCTATCAAGCGGTTCTCCAGAATCTGGCCGACCTACACAGTTGCAACAATCCTATGGGTATTCATTGCTGATGTGGGGATAAGCTATTTCGCCTCGACAGACAATTGGATCGTTTTCCTTAAAAGCATTTTCTTCATTCCAGTGAAGGATATGGCGCCGCTCTACTTCGCACCGATTATCCCACTCGGGTGGACCCTGAATTTTGAAATGTACTTTTACGCCGTGTTCGGTGTATCTCTGCTGTTCAAGCGCTTCAGGCTGATCGCAATGATAACCTGGATAGGGATCACAGTGGTTGCGCTTCCCATGCTGACCAGAGTATTTTCCTTCAGCCCGTTCACGTTCTACACATTCACACCAAACTATTTAAACCTGACGGCGAACCCGATCATTCTTGAGTTTGTAGCGGGCGCACTGATTGGCTATCTCTATCTTGAAAGCTGGGCGATCATTAAGAACAAGGTAATTGCCATTAATCTTCTGGCAGCTAGCGCGGGATTCGTGATTTGGTACAACTATTCAGGGCCTGCATATTTACATGGCATAACGAATTGGGGGGCTTCGCTTGCTGTTATGGTCTTGGTTCTGGCGATTGTGAGCAAAACGGTCGATATCAAAATTCCGGCCGTACTTGCATGGCTTGGGAAAATATCGTTTTCGCTTTACCTAACACACTTCTTGACCCGTGCAGTTATGGACCATTCTGTGGCATATCTCGGATTCGGCCAGTTCATGCACACATGGGGCTACGTTGTAATCTCGGTTGTGGCTTGTATTTCGATGGCCGCGATATCGCAGTACCTGCTGGAACAGAGGCTGTCTGATGCCTTTCGCGCAGCTCTGGAGGCAGCAACCACAAATAAAAAGGCCGCCCTTGCTTAGGGCGGCCATTCCATTAAATGATCGGACCAGTAGCTCCATATTTCTCAATTACGGCACGAATGGTTACAGAGCTCAGGGTAACCGGAGCTGTTGTGCAGTTTTGTATCCTCACATAAACGGTGTTGGCGGCAGAGACATGCGCTATCAGAGCGCACCCTAAAAGGTCCTTGTCTGCACAAACGTAAACAATGTCACCGATTGCCGCGCCGGGCACGGTAACCGAAGTTGCTCCTCCAGCACCAGCAGAAAGTGTTGCTGAATACCCCGCGCTCAAGCCGTAGCTGCCAATATGGCGTACGGCTTTGATTTTCCATATTTCTTCTGGTATCCGATAACCTCGAGAGTATCGGTCGGAGGAACCTAAAGTACCAGATACCAAACTATAGGATCCCGGGAACAGCTGATAGAAATTCACAGCGCTGTCGTTACCCGGTATCAGGACAAGCCCATGAAAGTTCTGGCGACCGGGATCTTTGACAGTACAAATGAATCCATTTGAAGATGGATTCTCAACTGTGAGGCCGTAAAAATTTTGGGAATACACCTGAGATTGCGACGCGGGCCAAGCAAAAACATTATTACAGCCTTCAACGCTCTCATTTATAAAACAGTTTGTTTCGGAAAAGTTGTTCGCAAAATCGTGAGCCCAAGCAGTAGTACAAGAGTTGTATGAGTTCCCAATGTAGGTATTTCTGTTGGCTGCCCCGCGGAAGGTCACCGAATTAGCGCAGCTAGCAAATTGGCAGCTGACAGTCTGATTTTCAAACGCCTGACCATATGGGAATGCTACCTCCGTATCACCTGCGTATTTGTTGTAAAACTGTCCATGCTGTAAATTGGCAAAAACGACATCTTTAATTTCAGCATGACGGACATTCGAAAGGTCGATACCGATATTGCCCGATCCGGCGCTCTGCCCGTTGAGAGTGAAGCCAATAATGCCTGGAGCATTACAGAGCGCAGGGGTGTAACCAGTAGATGGCCTGAAGGTTCGGAATGCCGTCTTGCTGGTGCCAAAGCGCTGCACATAAGACTTATCAAGCCCAGCCCCCTCAAGCTTAACATTCGGGTAGAGCAAAATTTCGGGCGATGCCGCCGGCATGCCGATAGCCCCGCGAAACATCACCCGTCCGCCACCCGCGTTGTACATTGCGATGATTGCTGCCTGAACAGGAGCCTGTCCGTTGCTGCCAGGAAGCCCGTCATGGCCAAACTGTCCCGCCTCCAAGAAGTCGCGAAAGATAAGCTTCCATCGAGCACCGTCGGAAAGATTAACGATTACCGAACCCCCGTCATCGGCTGATGTGGTATCAACTTCATCAAGCCAATAGCTGCCGCCACCGAAAGAACCGCCAGCATTGTAGGCCGTAACGAATGCCCGCTTGACTCCGGTTTTTGGCATCGTCCTCAGAAGGGCGATGCTGCCAACCACGCGGCCTGCGCCGCCGATATAAGTGACTCCCTTCGACATATCCGTCGTATTTGAAAGATCTTGCTTGAGCGCTGCATTCCCTGTTGCCGTGAGCTTTGGCGCGTCAGAGGTCCATGTTCCAGAAAGCGTTAAAGGAAGATCCGCCTGATCGGTGACGCGGTAGAGCTCCCCATTGCGCTCAATAAGCTGTGTTGGCCGCTCTACTACAACACCGGCACCGTAAATAAGGTGAACAGATTCAAAGCCGCTATCCAAAAGGAACTGGGTTACTTGGTCCTGCATACCGGCCCAGGTCTTTAGCGTTTTTCCGAGCCTTCCAATCCATGACAGCTCATCGCCATTGAGAAGCTTGTCAAGAACGCCGCCGTTATCGTAAAGATCTCGAGGATCGCTCGAACCATCAGGTTCTACAGGGTTGCCGGTGTTGTATCGCATGTTTTCTCCAGACACAAAAAAGCCCGCACGTGGCGGGCTGTTGCGCAATGTTCCGGTCAGGCCGGAGGGAAGTTGTTGTCGTCTGCGTAGACGCGTACGTCGTAGTTCACGGCGGTGACGTTACAGCTCACGGTGCCACTGGGATTCACCTCCTTGATGAGCGCCGGGTAGCAGAACTTGGCCTTGGGGCCAAACTGCAGCACCGGAGCATCCATGGAGCTGTCCAGCACAGGCACGAAGTCCAAGGCTGGAATGGTCAGGCGGTAGTCATCGATGCGGGTCGCCACATATGGGCCTGAAGCGCTTCCATCCCGCCTGCGAAGAGCGATCCAATGCTCGCCGCCAGCTGACCAGTTCAGGCTCTCGCTCGACACCAGCATGCGCGACCCACCGAGATTGACGTACCCTTTGAGCATCGCGCTTTGTCCGTATCCTGGCGTGGTGTCGCCCAATAATGCGTAGTCCAAATAGCCGCTATTCAGCGCGTCCAGCTCAGTGGAAAAGCTGTAGCGCTTGCGCTGGTACACCTGCTGGCGCCTGCGCCGCATACCCCACCGCCACGCCCGATGTCTCTCCCCTACCCCCTCCAGCCTTACCTTCTCGGCGCGCAGCCCCGTATCGCCCGGAAGTCGACATTCTACGGTTTCCCATTGCCACGTCTTGCTGTTCAGGTACTCAACATCAACGCCATCAAAGTCATCAGCTGTGATGTGTTCAGCCTCTCGCTTGAGCGGCTTGGTCATAACCTGGGGGTTATAGATTTGGTCGAATTCAGGCCCTCTAGGCTCGTCCCGCACCGGTCTGATCAATCCTCTATCAATTGTCAGTTCCGAAAATCCAGCCTGAAGCGCCTCAATCATGCACGCCTTCACGGTGCTTTGGCCTTCGATAGCCCGGTCGAAGTAATCGCCGCGGGCCGTCCATATCTGGTGCAGTCGGTCAAGCTCGGCCAGATCTATATCCGAATCTCCGTCAGCCACTGAGTAACCCACACTCCGCGCGATATGACCGATCCACGCAGAGATGTCACGTGTGGGGGCCTCAGGTCCCCAGACCCCGTTTTGCCGAACCGGAAGCACCCGGGTTGCGGTGACTGAAACCTGGCTCTCTGACTGCGAAGCGATTCGATTTCCGCCCCTGACACGCAAGCTGAGTAGCGTCACGCCCTCGTAAGAAGTCTTCGATGGGAGCTGAGACCTGAGCCCGTACCATTGGATGGTGTCGGCTTTGTCGGTGTCAGTGGTCTTGGCTCCGATGCGCCGAACCCGAACCTCAGGCTGGATCGCAGATGGCGCGGTAAGGGTTTCAGTGAATCCGATCTGATTTGGGGTGGCGGCAGTGTAGGTTTTGCTCCAAGAAGTCCACGCCCCAGCTGTTGCCAAGTCCCGATACTGAGCCTCGACCTTGACACTCATGTTGATCGCCTTGCCTTTTGAGTTGATATGCACCAACCCGCCAGGAAACATGAAGTCCAGTTCAATCTTAGTGGTTGTGGCTCCATCTGGGCAGGCCGCGAAGGGTCCAACCCATCCACCCTCGATTGTAGATCCGTCGAGGCTGATGTTTGCTGCGGCGGATGTGAGCGCATCAAATCCGGGCCAAGCCCCGTCAGCTGCTCCAGTGTCGGTAAGTCTCTCCAATGCAATTGTAGTGGTGTTGGCAGAAGTAAGCCGGAAGCGAAGCCCCTCGTAGCCGATCGCCATTTGGAGGTTGTCGCCAAGCTGAAGGCCTACCGCTGCGCCGCCTGTATCGTAGTTCAAGGTCATCTCGTCCGGCACAAGCCCGCCGCCGCTGGCATAGCTGGCAACGGTGTAAATGCCTTCGTTCGGCCCCACAATTTCGATTTTCATGCCGACGAATGGTGCTATCTGAGCCAAAGGCCCTTTGATCTTGTCTCTGTCGACTCCGCCGCTTACGACGCTGTACGAGTAGGGCGCAACGATCCGCGCGACCATGCCCGAAGCCCATCCTGCGGGAAATGTTCCGGAGCCGGCCGGCACGGTGACCGTGAAACCTGAGAACTGATAGGACGAAGCGTCTGGTACTGCTTCCACCGTTGATGTCGTGGTGAGCTCGATGCCAGCAGTGCCGGTTGAGGTCGCCCCTACCTCTGGTGCCGAATGCCAATGCCGAGACACGGGGTCAGCCGAGATATCTGCACCGGGCTCGTATATTTGGTACACGGCATCATCGCCCAGGGCAATGATTGGGGTGTCACCGATCAGGATACTGCTCGGCGGCACCTGGTACTTCCCTCGACCGATGCACAGAAGCATGTCAACCCACTGGGAGCGCGGATCAAGAAAGTACCGATGCGTTGGCAGGCAATAGTCCGGGTAAACTTTTTGACGGCCCGCAATTTCCCTGATGACGGAGTTTAGTTTGACCTGATTGCCCTTGACGGTCGACAGGTTGAGATCGGTTCCGCGCTTGCTGTTGCCATTGTTGAGCGACGGCATCTTGGGCATGAGCGATGCCAGTACGGCCTTGGCGCCGAAAACCAAGGCAAAGGTGATAGAGAACGGGTCCGTTCCTTTCGGCTCGCGGTAGATCTCAACACGATCTTCTGGGCCAAACTCAACCGTCTTCCACTGCGAAGGTAGAGCTCTTTCACCATTGACGAACACGCTCAACGGTAACGCTGCCGGATCAACGTCATCCGGAAGGCCGTCGGCCTGAAACCAACCAAGCAGGCTTTGGCGCTCGGCTATTTCATAGGTCTGCGCCGGGAAAGGCACGATCTTGTTGGGGAATACTTCGATCATTGTCGGTCCCGGTAATAGATGATGGTGTTGTGATCCCGTTCCCACTGGCTTATCGGTAGGCAACGGGCCCCGCGAGTTGGGTTTATTTCTAGAACCTTGAGTCGATCACCCGCTCCGACTACCAGGGCGACATGCACACAAATCTGGCCTCGCATCACCGCGGCTATAGCGCCGTCCTCAGGCTGACAAGTCTCCATATGTTCGGCTTCGGACCTGTACGCCCGCGTGAACTCCCTGGGCTCGGTGTTGCGAACATGGCCCCAGCTCGGCAGTAGTCGCTTACCCTGATGGCAATGCCTTGCGTCACGTACCAATCCCCAGCAATCGAACATTTCAGGGCCCCGCGCGCCGTCCTCATACCTGCAAGACAGGTATTTGTTGATCCATTCCATGCTGATTCCTCAGAGATATACGAGGCCCGGTACAAAGCGCGCGGTGTAGAAAACTCGCGGCCATGACGTGCCGATCAGGTCGAAGAAGCCGCACTGAAGGTTGGCGAGGTTCTCCTGGAAGGAGTCGCTATCCACGGACATTCGGTACGGTCGCTCGCAGGGGGTCGAAAGGTCGCTTGCCAAGTAAACACGATAGGTGGCGGTGACCCTGGCGTTCGAATCCAGCGCCTGGTCGGCCTTGTGCTGAACCTCTCCGGTCGTGTTGTCGATCGCAAAGGCCAGGGCCTGGTTGCCTTTGTTGTTCTTCTGCGGGAGTGCGATTCCGATGTTGGCCGCGATGAAGGTGAGCAGGCGGCCATCCTCAGTGCCGCAAACCCGATCCTTGAATCCGTTGCAGATGAGAACCGAAGCAGGCCAGGCTGGACAGGTGATTTCCAGGGTTCTGACGAAGGATTCCTTACCGCCAGAGGCAAGCGCCTCTCGATAGGCGTCTTCGAGGATGGTCATGTTGTGATCGCTTGAAGTTCTGGGCCACTAAGGCGGTATGGAAAGAACTTGACCTTGCGGATGTGCCCACTTATTTGGTCTGTGGCTGTGCCTCGAGCACCCAGAGCCAGTCGCGTCACCGTTATCGGGGGCGCACCTGAGGTATCAATGACCCCCGCGACACCATTTGAAGCGGCCTGCATATCATCAAGCTTGAATGCCACAGCCTGCTTGATGACCTGCCCTGGGCTTACAAGCCCGAACGCCTGCGCGAATACCGCAGTACCGGCATCGTCAATTATCTGCGATGAGGCGCTAGTGGATGTCCGCCAGTTCGCAATGCGGGGCCCGGCTCCCACCGTAGTACCAATACTTGCGCTGAATCCGCTCGTATTGCTTACGACTTCTGTGTACAGCGTCCCTTCGTCGAACCTGTGCCACGGGCTCAGACTACCCAAGAAAGCGGCATCTGCCGCGCGCGCAGCAGTCGCAGCGGTGGTGGGTATGTAAGACGAGTGCCAGGCGCCTACCTCAAGTTGAGCGCCCCATATGAATATGGAGTTGTTCAGTACTACCGGTTGTTGAATTGCGATCCAGTTCGCAGCAGCGGCTGTTGTTGTCGCTGTGACCGTCATACTGCACCTGTACCAGCCACCCGGAAGTTTCTGGATGCTTGCCAGACCGGTGCCGGCAGCGATAACGAACGCACCCTCGCCAGATAGCTGGAAGTTCACCTGCTGGCCAACGCCAAACGCAGCAGCCGGAAACGTCAGATACAGGAAGCTCTGTGAATCAGCTTTTGCAAAAACACTAAAGCTGTAGGAGTTGCCTGCTGTCCAGGCAATACCAGCACGGTAGAGGTAGCTTGATCCGGTCGCGTTGTTAACGATCAATTTGCATGCGGTAGCCGAACCATCAGGAGCTGGCCCGGATATCTCAATAGTGCTTCTGGTCTTGACCCAGGCAGAATTCGAGAAATCTTGCGAGTAGGTCAGCGTATTGGTGCGCGCCGGCTCCATTTTCAGCCCTAGAGGCAGAAGTGTGTCTGGCGAGCACTCAAATCTTGGCTCATTCGCCCCGGCCTGCACCATCAATCCAGCGCTGTTGAAATACATGGCGACTGAGGCCCGAGAGAACGTGACCAACTCCCCGAACGATTTAGAGTCCATATGCCCTCACCAATTGAAGGTAGTCGTTTGGCTGCCCGACCAAGTAGGCCTGGCTCATAAAATCGAGGCTGAGTGATGGGTAGTTGGCACGCACTACGCTGTAAACGGCATGCTTACCGCCTTGCGTCTCGTCTGTCTCAATCGTTATTTGCAGACCTGGCCTCATTGTCCTGATAGCGGCCATGGCTGCCGCGTGTGTTGCGAAGTCGAACGTCATCTCAGGCCATTCGATGTTTATGGCCATATCGATGATGTTCATCATGAACCAAAACTGCGGGAACTCCTCCCAGCCTGGCTCGATCAGTGGGGGCTCCTTCAGTTCAAGCGTTGCGGAAAACTCCCACCGACTGACCTGCACAAGAACCGGTCCGGAATAGTGCCCAGTAAAGCGGCACTCGTATTCCTTGAAGCCAATCGGCGTGAGCAGAGTGGCCTTGAACCATTCCACCCCCTGAACAAGTGTCCTGGCATACCACCCCTGAAAGAACGCCATCTGGTTGCGATCGCAGTTCCACTTCGCGTTGATGAGATAAGGAACCTCCTCGAAGTTAAGGCGCTGCCTTGCCCTGCCCGATTGCATCTGGGTCCGAAGCATCGGATCGACAGGGGTGTCCAGCGCATAGCCGTCCTGTAGCGGAGGCGGAAGCTCCGCCGGGTAATCGATCATGAGCCTTGCCCCTGTAGTCCGTATTTGGCCTGCATTGCTTGATGGGCTGCGCCGTCGCCCATGACGCTTGCCACCCAGACCTTGATGAAGTCCTGCTCGCCCTCTCGAGTGACCTCTGACGTCCCTGCCCTAGATGGATCGCCGAAAATCTGTACGATTGGCGCCGGCGTAGGTCCGTAGGCGCCAGATCCGGATGTGGCGGATGATCCGCCGGACACCCGATCACCGGAGTTGATCGCCTCCAGTAGCGCCCGATTTCGTTTGGTCGCGCCAGAGTTGACTATGAATTCGCCGTCACTGAGCCAAGCGAGGTTGCTGTCCGAAGTCGCGGTGCCGGCGCCGGCGAAATAGCCGCCCGTGGCAAAGCCAGGAATCACGGCTAGCGTGGAAGCCAGTGCTGTGGTGGAGGTCAGGGCAGCGGCCGCAGGGACCGAGTTGCCGCCAAGAGTCGCCAAGGAAGCCATCGCCGCAGCAGGCGCCCATGCCGCCGCCGTGGTGCCCGCCATGGCAATAGAGGCAGCCGAAGTTGCCGTGCCAAGCGTGGCGCTCAGCGCGGCGTTGATCCCCATCTGCACGCCCATCCTGATGAAGCCGGACAGGATTTCGCGCAGAACCGATTTCCCGATATCGCCCAAGGTGCTGAACGACAGCGATCCATCCATGATTGCGGTGGTGATATCGGTCGATATCTGGTTGAACGCGCCTGAGAAGATGGATTGCGTTTGCCCGGCAACATCCAGCGCCTGGACGCCAAAGTTCTGCACCGCCGCCGTCCACCCGTTGATCGGGTTGAGCATGGCCTGATCCATCTGCGCCCAGCCGGCCTGCAATGCCTCTATCTGAAGAGGAAGAAACTCGTTCGTCAGATCGATTTGGGCTTGTAGGTCCTGGCGCTGTTTCTCGGTCGTGGCGTTTGCCAGTTCCGTGCGCAGCTGCAGTATTCTCTGGTTCGTCTGCTGTTCGAGCTGAACGCGCTCTTGCAGCCGGCCGGCCTGTTGGTCGCCCATCCCCACTGAAGCGGCATCAAGGTTGTATTGGGTGCGCTGCGTGGCGAGCTGCTTCTCCAGGTCGGCGCGGTATTGCTCGGCTTGGGTCAGCCCCTGCGCACCCTTGATGGCGGCGGCGTAGTTGATCGACGATTGGGCCAGGGCCTTGCTGTACTCCTCCTGGCTGATTTTTCCCTTGTCCAGCACCAGCTGGAGCTGTGTTTGCTCCTTGGTCAGGTTCCTGGCGGCCTGGGCGGCTGGGTCGAATTGGTTGTACAGCTTGGAGAAGGTGTTTTCGGCTTCGGACACGCCTCGATTCTGCCCCGTGGCAGCCTTCGGCTTGTTCTTTTTCGCCTCCCGCTCTTTGATGTCGGCGATCTGCTGCTCGATGTTCTTGCGGGACGCGGCGAGCTTGGTTTCCTCTTCCGCAGTCAGCGCGCCAGCCTTTTGAGCCGCGGCCCTGGCCTTGTCCAAGTCGACCAACTGCTTTTGCAGCTTCTCGGTCTGGGTTTGCCCCGCCTTGTAGCTGGCATTAATGGTGTCAACAGCTTTCTTGCCGGCATCCTGAATGGCTTTGTTGTTGGCATCCGCTGCCGCCTGGGCGCTGTTGGCCGCCAGGGCGTTTTGCAGCTGCTTCAGCTTACCCTCAAGGAACCGAGTCGATTGGCTGCCAGCACCCAAGTCATCAGGGAACAGCGAGGCCAGAAATCCGTCTTTCCGCTCTGCCAGAAGCTTTTCGGTGTTCGCGATCTGCTCTTGAAGGGATTGATCTCTTCCGACATCCAGCATGGCGTCCCACGCCTTCTTGGCGAAGCCGGCGACCGATTGCCATGCAGACTCAAGGCTGCCCAGGTTGCGTTCGATCTCGCTGGCTCTGACGCTGATCTCATCGGCGTAGATGGATGCCGCCAGCTTGGCCGCCTCCATCGTCTTCCCCTGCTCCTGCAAGGAAATGATGTTGGCGTATTGGGTTGCGGTAAGGATATTGAGCTCGGCGTCGAGCTTCTTGATTGCCTCAACCGGACTCTTGCTGATGTCGTTGAATGATTGAACGACACCGTCGATGTCGCGACCTGTTTGCTTTGACCAGGCAAGAGAGGCCTGGGTGATCTGGGCGTACATCGGCGTGAGGCGGTTTCCTGCCGCCGTCAACTGAGTCAGTACGCCAGCAGCAGCGCCGACGGTTGTCCCGGTCGCAGAAACCTGGTCCGCAAGATTAGCCAGCTGATTGACGGAGGTGCCAGCAGCGTTGCCGGTGGTGATGATCGCAGTGTTGAAGCGCTCAGATTCCTCTGAGCCCTGGTAATAGGCGATTGCCAGCGTGCCAGCTGCCGCAGCCGCAAGCGTGAATGGGTTAATCAGGCCGGCAACATATCCACCGACCGCCCGGGCAGCAGGCCCGATGCCGCCGAACATGTCCTTGATCTGCCCGCCCTGTTGCAGGAAGACAGTGAAAGGAGACTGTCCAGCCTGAAGTGAGACGGCGATATCCGTGAACTGAGCCGGCAACATGCGCAAGTTGTTGGACATGGCCTTGGCCGACATCCCGGTCTGGCCCATGGCAGTCGTGGTTTCGGTCAGACCTTGGCGCATAGAGTCGATGCGCTGACGGTATTCGACGAAGGTGTCGCTCTCGACGATGCCGGCCTTTTTGAACTTGGCCAGCTTCTCCTGCATGTCGTCCAGGCGATCCAAGGCGGCAACCGCGGGGTTGATCTGCCCCAGCAGCTTTGCAAGCTCCTTGCGCTGCTCGGCGGCGCTGGAGGTGACGCCATCGGCGGAAGTGCTGGCGGAATCCCCGCTCTTTTCCATCCGATCCAGCGCGTCGGTCAGCCTGTTGGCGTTCTGCTCGGCGCCCCTTGAATCAATGGTTATGCTGAGACGTGATTCCTGCGCCATAGCTTTCTCCAGGCGTAAAAAAACCCGCTGGGCGGGCTATGGTTTCTTCGGCGGTTTCGGCTTGTCTTTCTCCTGCTGCTCTTCCCAGTGCTGGCGGAAGTCGTCATCCAGGGCGAATATCGCGGCCTCGAACTCTTCGCGGCATATGGCCGATGGACGCTGTGACAGGTAGTCGGTAACGGCGGCAGGCGATATCGGCGCGGGCGCTGCGGCCATCCCGACATACTGCCGGGACCGACTGATCCAGCCGTAAGCCTCCAGGACCTCGGCGGTTACGCCGTCAATCTCAGGCGCCTCCGGAACGCTAGCCCCTAGCCTTTCGTGCCTCCACCGCTTCTTTTCGTTTGAGCTGCCTGCCCACTCGCGCCCCCACTGGTAGGCAGCTAAGGCTTTCCCGCAGTGGCCTGGGCCTGTGCTTCGGCGCGTACAGCGATGTCGCGACCGGCTTGGATGGCCGCAAAATACACAGCCGGCATCTGATAAATCAGCTGTTTGCACAGCTCGGCCGAGTACGGGGCCGGCACGCCTGGCTTATCGACTTCATCCACCCCTTCCCAGTCCTTAATCAGGTGCTTCGCCACAAGTTCGATCAGCAGCTCGCTTTCATCCTCGAACGCAACAGCGCCAATGGATTCGCCCGTGAACTGCTGGGTGCCCACGCGGGTTTGCGCGTCGATGGAGTTCAGGTGCCGCTGGATCAGCGCGTAATTCGACTTGTACAGCGGAGCCGCCGTGGAGCCGACGAGGATCTTCGCCCCCGGGGCTATCTCTACCCAGCGGGTGCCGTCAATGTCGAGCTCTGGCTTCTTTGCAATGGTGAGCATGGTATTCCTCTGCGGTAAAAGGCCAGACGCACACCGCAGGGTGCGCCGGGCAAAGGGTTACACGGTTACGGTGATTTCAGCGGTGTCGGTCTTAGTGCCGTCTGCTGCGCTGGTCGCCGTGATGGTTGCAGTGCCTGCGGAAATGCCCGTGACCAGCCCGGTAGCGCTGACACTGGCAATTGCCGGGGCCGAAGAAGTCCAGTTGACCAGCTGACTTGCGCCAACCGGGGTGACGACGGCTTCCAGGTCCACTGTTGCGTCTTCTGCGATGCTGGCGGTGGCTGGGGTAACAGTCACAGCGGCAATAGTGATCGGCGCAGCCAGGCGGGTGATGGTCGGCGGCACGCGGCGACCGGTGTAGCTCAGCTCGACTTGGATGATGTCGGTCGAACCACCGTCAGGCCAGTCGCCGCTGACTTCCATTTCTGGCAGGAAGAAGGTGTAGCCGCCGTCGCCGTTGTTCAGCGTGAATTCGAAGCTCAAGGCGTCGCCAGTCTGCTGAGACTTCCAATACAGGTAGGAGGCCTTTGACCAGCTCATAGTGATCGAGCCGGACGGCGTGAACGTGGTCGGGATGATGTTGCCGGGGAACGGGTTGCCGTTACCGATGCATCGCTGGGTCTGGACGCTGTTGTCGAACTGCAGGTTGAAGCTGTCGACGCAGGCGTTGTCCTCGCCGAGCTGCACGCCGTTGATCTTCAGGCCGGTGACGTCCTTGAAGCCATAGCGCCGCTGGAAGGCCTCAGACTGCGGATTGACGATGAAGGACGTATTGTCGGCCTTGTCGTCCCAGGCAATAGCCGCGAAGGTCGTAGTGACGTTGATTTCGTTGTCGTTCGGGACCTCGAAGTTCATCGTCGCGACCTGGGCCCCGCGGGCGATGGCAGCCACGCCGATGTCGCTGGCATACGAGCCGATCGAGAACGAGATCCGGTCGTTGCCCATGGTCAGAACGTTACCGGCCCAATCTTTGCCGAAGCAGGACGCCATGAACTCGTCCAGCGCGCCGAAGCGCAGCTTGGTTTCGACGTCGCCGCCCACGTCCACGGTGGTCTGAGCTGTGCCCTGGGCCATCCGGTCGGCGCCGATTTCGTTGTTCTCTTCAGAGTTGTAGGTTGGCAACAGGCCGAAGCTGACCCGGGTCAGGACGTTCCAGTCGCCGGGCGGGGTGATTCCTGGGGTGATCTCGCGTTTCCACGCGGTCGAGACCTTGGCACCACTGGACATGGGGTGTTTCTCCTATCGATAGGCGTAAAAAAACCGCCATGTGGCGGTGAGTGGTCTGGGCTCAATAAGCCCGGTAGGGGATTTGCACGTTGACCTGATACCAGCCCAGGCCGTCATCGCCTACCACTCGCGCAGAGGCGGCGAAACAGTCGAACGGGCCAGACGGGTCGCTGTAGTACTCGAAGTGCTCGACGAGCGTGTCGGCGGCCCGGGTGATCGCCAGGGTGCCCTTGTAGGTGGGCACGAACAGCTGAATCACCAGGATACCGGTTCGGCGCACGCTTGGACCCAGTCCTATCTCAGGCGTGGACGACAGGCCGGGAGCGTCAGCGAGGCGCGCCCAGATGGGTTTCCCTGCCGGGTCGAATGGCTGCGGCGGGTTCGGGTAATCGACGGCACTGGCCGGGATTCCAGCCCACTGCGTCATGCGCGTAATAACGATGCTGCGGATCTGTTCGAAGGTCATGAGCTGTAGGCCTGGGAGACGCCATGGAAGGCAACGGCGTATATGCCGGCCGGCGCCTGGGTTGAGTGCCCATCCTCTAAGCGCTCCGCGTAGGGCAGGTTGTTCTGGATATACACGACCGAATAGGCGGTGACACCGTTCAGAACGGACGCACCCTTAGCTATCGTTGCCGACCCGGTGGCATCCGTGACATCAAGCAACGAATAGTTTGGGTCGCCAATCGTGACGATATTGTTCCCCCGAAAGCGCCCGCCAACGTATCCTTTCCCCGCTGCCAGGTCGTTGACATAGAAATTCTGGTCCCGCTCTTTCTGCGTCAGTTTCTTGTTGCCGAGTGATAAGGCGAGCGCGTCGTAAGCGTCAGCCTGGGCAACGTTTCGCGACTTTCGCTCGGTATTAGCCTTCCAGAGATCAGGATTTCCGACGGGCGACTTCAGAACGATTTCCTGGAGAAGCGCCATTGAGATAACTCGGGTTCTGGTGGCCACCGCCTCATCGACGTCCTCCCGGAATGCTGAAGGTGGAACGCTCCAGCCTCTACCCTTGGCCATGGCTCACTTCCTCAGCTGGATTTCGTAATGTGCTTTCGCGGGGTCTATACCTGGGCTAACTACCTGATACACGGCTTGCTCGCCGGTCAGCAGGTCCTGGGCAGTGATCTTGTGCCCGACCGCAGGCTTGTCCGTGGTTTCGTTGGCCAGGCAGATCAGCAGCACATCGCCGACCTTGATGTTCACGTTATCGATGCGCCGGCTTTCGTAGGTATCCAGCACACCGCGCCCGGTGTAGGTGACGGGTTGCTGAGTGGTCGTCTCAGTCACGGGGTCATAGACGCCTGGGCCGAGATATTCCCCCGTGAAGGGCTGCACCGCGTCCGAAAGGTCTGTATCGAACGCCTCGGCCAAGTCGATCTGGATGTCGTCGCGCAATCCCATGCATCACCCCCGGTCAACGCGGAAAGAGAACATGCTGCTCATCCACGGCTGCAACAGGGCCAGGGCGAACTGGACGCCATCAGGAAGCGAGGTGGTCTTGCTGAAATCGAGCGAGGCGAACGTCTTGCTGGTGCTCACCGATCCGGCTTTGACCGTCTTGGCCTCAAGCGAGCCCTCGGTGTGCTGCTGGTACAGTTTTCCCTCAGCAGCGACAGCTGCCAGCTCGGCTCCAGCTTGCTTCACCTCGGCTGGAATGGCATCCATGTCGATGCCGACCAAGTTGAGCGACGTCAGATAGGCATTCGCCTGCAACACCGCCCGGGCCTTCTTGTCATCTGGAGCCCACAAAGCCCCGAGGATGGCGTCAACGTCCGCCACGGTGATGTAGGTAGCCATCTGGCCTCCGTTTGAATGAATGGGGCCGAAGCCCCCGTGTTACTTGGCGAGCTCGTCGACCTGCTTTTGCAGCGAATCTTTCGAGGCGTTGGCGCGGTAGTTCACGCCAGCGGCATCAAGCTTGGCCTTGAGGTCGGTAACTTCCTTGGCCTCTGCCTCTGCCTGAACTGCCTTCTCGGCCTGAGCCAGCAGATCGTCGACCTGCTTTTGCAGTTGAGCAGCTTTATCGACTGCCTGATCACGGCTTTGGGCCAGGCGCTGCGTGCTTTCCTGAATGCCACTCAGGGCAGCATGCAGGCGCAATGCTGGGCCGTCGCCTTCAACAGGGCTCAGTACGCCAGATTCAAGGCCGGCAGCAAGCAGGTTTACTGCATCCAGCTCAGCGCGTAATGCATCGATAGCGACGCTGGAGCTGCCGCCGCTGACCATAAGCACCCGAGGCGACTCATTGACCGTCACCGTAGGAACGGACTCAGCCGCATCTTCACGACTCTCGGTCACGTTCGCGTCGACGATGCGCAGGCCGTGCTCTTTAGCCAGCGCCTTCACGTCTTCCTGGTACTGGTGAAACGGGCCCGGCAGATACCAAGTGTTTTTATTACTCATGTCATGTCCTCAGCGAGCCAGGCCATAAGCCCAGCTCGCTTTCTTGGGTGGGATTACTGAGCGGCGTCACCGATCAGGGCAACACCAGCGGTGTGCTTGATCGAAGTCGCAGTCTTATCCCAGTTGGTACCGGTAGCCAGTTCGGCATCGGTCGGCGACTTGCCGCCGGTGGTGGTGTCCCAGGTGTAGCCGCGCAGGCCCAAGCCGAAGGTGTAATCCACCTGCAGCGTGGTTTCGATGCGCTCTTTGCCGTTGGTGGTGGAGACGTTGCTGATCATGTCGCGACCGTCGTGCACCAGCGCGGCACCCTGGACCAGGGACAGGATGATTTCCTTGTTCGGCGTGCCGGCCTGCATCAGGGCGGGAGCGTCGGTGACCACCGAAACCTTGCCGAGGATGTCGACCACGCGAACGTTGCCCGCCTGGAACAGCTGCTGCGAGTTGGTCAGGGCCTGGCCGATCAGCTTGTGATAGGTGGTGCCCTGCATTACCTGAGTGACCAGGTTCTGGCTCGCGTCGCCGAACTTCGCGTGAGCGTTGTTCAGTGCGGCCTGGGTAATGCCACCAGTGGCCGAAACGTCGTTTACTGCGGTCGCCTGAGTGGTGATCGCGGCAACGAGTGCGGCAATGGCGGTGTTCAGCTGGTCCTTGAGCAGGATCTCGGCGAAGGCGCGCGAGGCGACTTCGATGCCTTGGGTGGTTGGTCGCTCCAGCCAGGTCATCTGGGACGGCTCGTAACGGACCGGGCCGAAACCGCCCGCGACCTTGACCGAAGAGTTCTTCAGCTCGGTCAGGTCGGTGATCGGCGCGGCGCCGTTGGCAGCGTAACGATCAACGCGGCGCTGGGCGGCGGCCAGGGTCTGGAAGAACGACTCCTGCAAGAAGTCGCCAGTGAAGCCGTCCGGAGACAGCACGATCGCACCACGGCTGGCAGCGTTGAACGCCACCAGCATCTGATCCAGCGTCTCGATGGTCGCCGGCATGATGTATTCGTTGAAAACCTGCATTTGAGACAGGGACATGGGTGTTTTTCCTTATTTCTGAGGGAGGTCTGGGAACCGGCTCGCGATTGCTGCCTGTCGTTCCTCTTTGGTGCCGCCGATGTTTCCTTTTGCGGCCCCGCCGCCCTTACCAGCACCGCCGGCCCCGCCGCCCGATGCCTTGCTGCCTGCGATCAATGGACCGAACGCAGGGTCGTTCATGAATTCAGCTTTCAGCTCGTCCAGCGTTGTCGCGGAGAGCTTGCCGGCCTGGTCCAGCACCACAACGGTGGGTTTACCGTCGCGCTGCTCGACGCTCAGCCGGCGCTCGATGTGGGGAAGCAATGCCTTGGCGCTGCCCGGGATGGCGAGCGTGGTTGCGATGTCAGTGGCGGTCCGGCCAACGGTCAGATCCCGGATCTGAGTAGTCAGGGTGCCGCGCTCCTGTTCCAGCAGGCCGTTCAGCTCAGCTTCGCGGCGGTTGTATTTCTCGGACCAGGACTTTTCGAGCTCTTCAACATTGCCCGACTTGCGCAGCGCCTCTTCGCGCTCCAGGCGGGCCTGCTCTTCGGCGTCCTTGCGCTTTTTGTCAGCCTCTTTCTTCTCGTCCAGCAGCTCCTGTACCTTCGATTTCAGGCCGGTGACGTCTTCGGGCTGCGGCAGCCCCTCGATGCTCAGGACGAACTTGCCGTCCTTCTCGACGTACATGGACTGGATGGATTCGTCGACGCCTTCGAGGCTGTCCAGTTGGAATTTCAAGGTCATTGCTGTCTCCCAGAGACTTTGTGCAGGCCCTGCCTGCGGACACAAAAAAACCCCGCCAAATGGCAGGGCTGTTCAATCTGCTTGCTCGTTACATGCCGGCCCGCTCAAACGCTTGGGGCTCAAGGTCCTTCAACTGCTGCAATGTGAGCGTCTTGCCGTTGTCGTCGATAAACTTGTCCAGGGTCAGCTCGCCCTTGCTGAACAAGGCATAGCGATTCGGCCCGAGCACCTCGCGCTGGAAGGACGCAGGCTGTCGGGCAAGCCACTCCTGATAGCTGGTCTTGCTCGACACCAGTTCAACACCATCGGGGCCGATTGAGGGCCGGGTTGAGCCTGGGATATCTCTCGCAAACTCATCCTTCAGCACTGGCACCAACGTTGTCCGGCAGCCCCAGTGGTACGGAGGTTTCGGACCGTCCAGCGGGATAATCGTCTGGTCGATGCTCATGCAGAACAGCGTGGTTTTCGAATCAAGCGTGGCGACCCTGCGCATCCCTTTGAGGATGTCGTCGTTCGCCTTCAGCGTCTCCACCCGTGCCGTGCTGGCGATGTGGTTGGTCATGGTGCGCACTAGGGCCCCGGCCTGATCCTGCTGCAACTGGTGAATGCTGGTCAGGCGCCGGCTGATCTGTTGGCTGGTTTCGCCCAGCGATGACCCGATCTGGATCTCACCGATGATCTCTGCCGCCTTCTTGGTCCCGAACTGGTCAAGGGCGCCGCTGATGCTGATGCGCTGGATGCCCTTGCGAGCTTCCAATTCCAGCGGATCAGCCAGCGCCGCAGCAGAAACCATTTCAGCCGACGGCACATTAAGCTGCACGACGGCCCGAACCACCCTTCCCAGCATGGTTGCGTTGAACTGGGCCTCGTATGAAGCAAAGTCGCTCAGATCAAGCTGCGCCCGACCCTTCAGATCATCGTAGATACCCCGCAGATCGCCCTGGAGCGTTTCTATCTGCGAGGTGTAGCGCTTGGTCCCGTAGGCGCTCAGTCCATCCGACACCCGCTGCTTGGCTGTTTTGATTGCCCTGCTGAGAAATACGGCCACACGCTTGAGGTTTCCGCCGGCATAGCGCTGGACGTAAATTTGGTGGCGGGTGGCCGCATCCTCCAGAAAGCCTTCACTGCTCATCGCTTGCGCCTACAGGTGGCTGGCTCGCCAGCTCTTCGTCGATCTTGTCGTCGGTCCGGTCGGCTTCCAGCACGCCACCCTGTCGCAAGTTGGTGCGCACATCCGACTTCGCGATAAAGCCCTGTTGCCAGAGCTGGACCTGGGCCAGGATGTCCTGGGCACTCATGGTTTCGTCGAAGAACGCCTGATTGAGCCAGAACACCGTGCCCTTCTCGTCCGGCTCGCCGATCATGAACCGCTCGGCGTCCAGGATGGCGCGCTTCAGGGCTTCTGACACGTTGCCGGCGATAGTGCCCAGGACTGAGTTGTCGGAGCTGTACCGGATGCGAACAGCCTCTGCCGTCTCAGCGCCACCGCCCTGCTGGACGATCCTCGCGCCGATCATGAGCATCTGCTCTTCTTTGTCCTTCATCAGCGTGCGGGCCAGTTGGCTTTCGTCGGCCTGCAACAGCACTGCTGTCCCGGTGGTGCCGAGCATGTGCCCGCGGCGAGAGCCAATCTGCATTCCGTTCGGGTTGGCCTTGACGAACTCGTCAGCGTTGATGCTGGTGGTGATGAACAGGGTCGGCTGCGAGCTGATGAATCCGCTCTCCTCCACCGTGGCGCTGTTGCCATAGTGAAGGATGTTCACGTCTGCCAGGTCTTCCAGTGGCGACTTGTCGATGCTGGCGTCGTTGTTCTGGGAGCCGAAGAAGCTGAAGGGGATGTGGTCGAATGGCTGCCCGGACTTGTCCTTTGGCTCGGTTTCGGCGTAACCGGCGGCACCTTCCTTGTATACCCGCTGCACGTATTTGCCATCGATCAGCAGCAGCACGCGGTTCTGGTTGTAGGTGTCACGCGACAACTCGACCGGGCTGAACTCGGTCACGCACTCCTTGAGGTTCACGTACACCAGGCGCTTGACGCCATCGATCACCTGCTCATCCCAGTCGATGATCGACAGGGCGTCGTAGAAGTGGATCAAGGCGCGCTTGGTGCTGAGGTCGGCCATCGAGGAGACGCCACTTTCGGACGTTGCCGTCGGGAAGTCGACCAGGAAGCCGCCGCGCCCAGTATCCAGGCACTCACCTACAGACTCCTTCGAAAGCTGCTCAAGACTGGTCCCGTCGCCGCTGGCGTTTTCTTTCAGGTAATCAACGGCAGTTGGCAGGGTCAGTTCGGCGGTCTTGCGGAAAACTGCCCCCATCAGGCCGGTGCGCGTGCGCCCGGTGATGTTGAGGAACATCGCCCGCTTCTTGTACTGCTTGTAGCGGGCCAGGTTCTCCGGCGTTTTGTTCTCCGGGTCAGGCATCGGCAGGTATTCGTCGTGCTGGCGAACCTCCCGAGCCCCCGCAACGCAACGCTTCACCAACTGCCAGCCAGCCAGGGCTTTTGCGTACTCTGCCCGGGGAATGCTGTAATTCGCCATATTGGCCTCAGAAAGTGAAGGTGACAGGGATGTGGGTCATGCTGACGCGCTTGGTCTTGGCGACAGCGAAGTACCGGAATGCGTCGGACGGGTGAGACGCCCAGTCATGGAGCGGCTTGTCTTTCCAGCAGCCCTTCTTGTCGTCCCATTCTTTGCGGTAGTTCTCGAGCGCGGTGATGCCCTCTTCGCACTTCGCCTCGTCAAAGGCGCATTGGCCGAGGATCTCGCGCACCTGATCGATGCCGTCGTCAACGCCGATCTTCGGCACGACCTGGAACGTCATGCGGTAGTGCTGGCCGTCGATCTCGTAGCCTTCGCGCGCCATTTCCCGCCGGGTCTTGGCATCACTACCGAACTCGCGGTTGTCGATGTCGTGCGGCCCCCAGTGCTCGGAGTAGGTGTAGCCCTTGTCCTTGAGCACCTTCATGTAGTGCCGCAGCCCTTCCCCGCTGTTCTGGTAGAAGTCGATGACGTGGTACTCGTTGCCGACCTGACGCACGAACCAGATGGCCGTGGAGTCGCCGACGCCGATGTCCCAGAAGGTCATCACCGGTAGGTGGCTGTTGTCCGGCAGCGTGCCGATGCGCTGTGAGCCGTAGAGCTTGGCGAACTGCCTGGCGTAATACGCGCCCTCGATCGACTGCTGGAAGGCCTCGACAGGGATGGACGGGTATTCCCGCTTCATGTCGTCGCCGAGGGTCTTCTCCTTGGCGGCGTACCAGGCGCGCTGGCCCGGGTTGGTGTCGATGCCGTGCTTGGCGAACAGTTCGTTGAAGTAGTCAGTCAGCCGCTGGGGGATGGCCGCTGCAGCAGGGTCCAGCCAGTAGGCCTTGTTCTTCCACCAACTGAAGAAGAAAAACTTCCAGTCCAACTTGCCAAGCGGCGTACCGGACAACTGCTGTTTCTCGGCGCTCTGCGAGTAGTCGAAGAAGTAGCCGGCCCGGCCCTCTGCCGTGGATTCAATCGTGACGAAGCAATCGGTGGCTACAGCCTCGAAGGCGCCAGTGACGATCTCGCGCGCCTTGTGCGGGAACTTGGCGCAGATCTTCCCGAACTCGGAGACGTGCAGGTAGCGCAGGGTGCCGCCACGGAAGGAAGTAGACACATAGAGCGAGCCGCCCTTGCTGAACACAAGCTCGCCGGCGGCATCGTTGCTCGCCGGGTTGGCAGCGCGGATCTCTTTCGGCAGGTTGTCGTAGGCATACTTCACCTTCTCCCGAAACAGGCGCTTGGCGTCGTTCAGGGTGTGGGCGATCAACGCGCACTTGGCCGACTCAAACAGAGCGGCGTCCAGCTGAATGATGCAGCACTCAGTGGTGAAGCCGAGCTGCCGCGCCTTCAGGATGATGTTGCGGGTGTGCATCCCATCGAAGTATTCAATCTGCTCGTCCGTCATCCGGAAGCGGACTTTCTTGCCCTGCTTGTCGGTGATGAAATAGAGATTGTTCAACCGCCAACGCTTATCCCGTAGCAGCTTCATGTGCTCGGGCTTCATGTCAGGCGTCCTTCGATAGTTCGTCCATCATCTTCGATAGTTCGTCGGCTTCGTCCGTCTTCTCCTTCTCATCCAGGCTGTATGCCTGACGCTCCAGGACCTGCAGGTTCTTCATCGCAGAGGAAAGCTGGAACAGTGTTTTGGAGTTGCTGGGCAGCGCCACAGCGGCGAGCATCGAAGCCCGGCGCATCCCGTTACTGTCTTCGGAGGTTTCCGCCTCGATGTCTTCTTCGATCTCTACTCGGCGCTGGATGGTGGACAAAAGATCGTCCATCAGCAGGTTCGCAAGGTTCGTGGCTTTGCGGATGTCTCGCCGATGGCTGCGAACCACCCTCGCCCCTTCTTCCGCCGCCTCTTCGATGATCTCGGCATCCAGTTCGCAGTTCGCGCCTTGATCGTTGCGAACCTCTCCGCGAACCAGCTTGCTGCGAACCTCTTTCCGCACCTGGTCAGAAAGATCTCTCGCCCATCCAAGGGCTTTAGCCTTCTTCCTGATTGCGGTGTCGCTTACACCTTGGCGCTCGGCAATGGTTCTGATGGAAAGCGCCCCGGCCCGGTAGGCTCGTTCGATCGCCTCCCAGTCGGGTTGCTTGGCTGTCATTGGTATTCTCTAGTGCTTGAAATAGTGGCGGGTTGCCGGTATTGGTGGGGATCAATCTACCGAGGATTTACAAATGGCAGAGATAGGCAAAAACATCGTTAACGCTGGCAACAACGATACCAATGACAATCATTACCGTAGATACGCCGTAGCTGCAGCCCTTGAGGTTATCGCGGGGTACGTAGCGAGCGGTCACCCAGCAGTCAGCCTCGACTATGAGTTCGGGCAACTATCCAAGTATGCCGATCAGATTCAAGAAGCCCTCAAGGCCAAGTGATCCATCCGTGCCGCACTCGCCCTGCGGCACACCTACCCTTCTCCGTTATCCAACAGAACATCAATCAGCTTCTGCTCACCCAGGCGCATGGCACCCAGGCATTGCAGGTCGTCGCACTTTGGGCCAAGGCCGAACACAGTCACCTGGCCTTTCGGGCCGATGATGGTCAGCGCGCCTACGGTGCACTCCGGATGAACGCCAGCATCAAGGTCTTCTGCGATCTTGCGCAGCGTCTTTGCGGCGTCGCGCCATCCCTCGCGCTTGAAGTCAATAAGTTTTGCGGTCATGTCCTGCCCCTGCGTCGCGACACAATTTGCTGATTCGCGAAACGTGTCGCGCGTTACTTGCTCTGACTGCGCTTGATCTGCGCGTCCACCTGATCTGCGCAGGTGTCGAGCAGCTTGATGGCCTGGTCCTTCAACTCCCACACATCACCATTGAGGCGAAGGTCGGCGTCGTCTTGGCCCACTCGCTCACAGGGGATCAGCTCAGGGGCTTCCAGTCTTACGGCCTGGGTCTTTGTTACCACTACTGGCTTTCCCGCGCAGGCCGTCAGGCAGAGGCTGAGCAGCCCAATCACGAACAGGCTTGCTGTTGCGTTTGAGGTCTTCAAAGTCTTTCCTCGCCTTTTTGGCTTTGTCTTCGCTGGCTTTGATCCGCCGGTTCAGGTCTTTCAGGTACTCGGCGTTTCGCTGGGCTTCTGCCCGTAGCGTGGTGATCGTGGCCTGGCTTTCGAGGTTGGCGTCGACCGCCTTCTTCTTCTCGCCGGCTTCGAATGCCACCTCTCCACGAAGGGCGACGACGCGCGATTGCTGAATGCCCAGCAGGAGCAGCCCCACCAGGGCGATGATGATTGCAGCAGCGAAGGCCTTCATGCGGCATCCGCCTTGCGACCCAGGAATCGGGTCACCAGCTCGCGTATGGCTGTCACGCCGAGGAACCCAATAGTCCCTCCAGCAGCAATCGACAGGCTCGGCGGCCACTCCATCCACTCGATCACGCTCGAAGCGACCAGGCTGAGAGATCCGCAGATAAGCGACTCGAACACGATCCGACGCTTGCTGGTTTCTTTCCCGTCGTACAGGACGCGGAGCAGAGATACGGTTATGGCCATGATGACGCCCGCCATTAGCGGATTGCTCAACGCCAGCCAGATCTTGGCCCATGTGTCTGGCTTGTCAGGCATGTTTGGCATCCGGGTTGCCTCCCCCTTGGGGAGATTGATAAATCCGGCTCCGCTGCACTCCCAGCTCGGAGCTATGGGTGTGGGGAGCCGAAAACGAAAAGACCTCGATCATTTCGAGGCCCTGAATTGGAAGGAACAGGGCCGCAGAAGCGACCCCTTCCGTTATGCGAGCAGGTCGTAGGTGATATAAGTAACGAGGTAAGAGCTGCTGTTGGCCCACAAGCCATACCCTGGTGGCAGGTAGATTGGGTACTGGAGTTGCTGCAATACGTTAGCTGTCGGCAGATACATCAACATCGGCTTGGTAGAGTCGGTACTGCCCGTAGCTGCAGCAGTGCCAGTTGAGATGAATGAACCTGCCGGGCCAGAGAAAACGCCAGTCCGAATAATTACGCCAGCCACGTTATCAGATGGCTTGATGATCTGAGCGCTCTGATAGGCGGTGTAGGAGTAGTGCTTTGCACCAATAGTTACCGGTTCCATGTTGTCACCTTTAATTCGAATGATTTTTCGCGGAGGATTCCGCATTCATGTCGCTCAAAGGCGATCGCTCGAGGCTCGCGGCCTTCACATGATTCAACGTCCCGCATCGGGAGCATTTGATCTGGAGCTGGGTGTACTCGCCCACACGGGCCAGTAGTCTGTTGCACTTTCCACATCTGCAATCTTTAAGCATCTGCAAAGCCTTGTCGTTTCTGCTAGGCTCCGCCCCGCTCGCGCGAGCAGTGAGGGCCTTGGCTGGCTTGCAGGGTACATCTGCGATCTGGCGTCTCCCTTGGGTGTTACCGCACCCTCTGGAGTCGCCCTCTCTTTTCTTCGCGCCAAAATAAAAAGCCCCGAATCTGTCGGGGCTTTTTGCATTCTGGTGGCGATAAAACTCGGCAAAGCGATACACCGAAATCTCTGCCTCAACACCACAAAAGTGTTGTATTAACACAAAAGTGTTGTAGAATGAACTCACCCTAACAACGAGGCGAGGTGATGAAGTTCAGCGAGTTCAGACGATGGTTGAAGGCCCAAGGGGTGACCTTCGAAGCAGGCAAAGGAAGCCACTTCAAAGTCACCGCCCCAAACGGCAACAAGACAACCTTCGCGGACCACGGATCCAAGGAAATGCCGGAACCGACCCGCAAGGCGATCATTAAACAACTGGGGCTCTGAGAGCCCCTTCACCACATCTGAATGCTGAGCGATCACCTCCAAGGAGTGACCATGTACGACTATGCAATCCGCTTTGAGCAGGACGGTAGCGCTCCAGGCGTTGCCGTGTTCTGCCGTGACCTGCCAGAGCTCAACAGCTATGGGGATGACCGGGAGCACGCCATCCGTGAGGCCCTGGACGGGATTGAAAGCGCCCTCTCTATCTACGTGGATGAGCGTCGAGCAATTCCGCCAGCGTCTGCCCCCCAGAATGGCGAGCACGTCGTTCATCTACCAGCGGTGACCGTGGCGAAGATCGCGCTGTGGAACGCCATGATGGAGCGAGGTATGCGCAAGGCTGACCTGTGCCGGCTGCTGGATGTTCGCCAGGCCCAGGGCGACCGTCTTGTCGACTTCCTGCACACGTCCAGGATGGATCAGTTGGAAAACGCCTTGGCGGCTCTCGGCAAGCGTCTCTCGCTATCGGTTGAAGCAGCGTAACCAGAAACGAAAAGGGCCCCTGCAATGCAGGGGCCCTGAATAGGTGCGCTCGTCTTTCCGAGCTGTCTGCCGAAGACCATCCCAGCGTCGACGCCCCTTTGCATCGATCTCGCCGCTCAAGTCTCGCGCCACCCGGAAAGCATGTGAGGTCAGGGTGCGCGGGCTGCCGGTGTTATTTCCGTACGCCGTACTGTCCGGCTAATCGGCGTCCAGGTCGTCCCGAGGGCTGTCCTGGCTACAGGTGAATCAGAAAGCTGGCGAGATATCGAAGTAGTAGTCCTTCCCTTCTTCGAAATGCTCGGCGCGGTCGGCGGCCACATTCACGGTGTATTCACCGTATGGCGTGTACTTGCCATAGATCGCGTCTTCTTCCGCTGGATTGGCCGACCACACAGCACCGAAGTGCAGACGGGTCAGTGATTCCGTCGAGCCCTGAACAGGCCCTTTGGAGCGGAGAGTCATTTTGCAGCGGGTGATATGGGTCATCGGTAGATCCTCGAACATCGATTGGGCAGGAGGGTCTTTCCGGTCTTTCGCCTGCATTTGGGCAATAAAAAACCCGGCGCGGTGGCCGGGTTCTTGTTAGTCAGTCCTACACACGCAGGAATGACAGGATGGGGATAATTTCGCTCATTCGCTCACCGATGTCAACAGGCAATCACGCAGCCCTTCCAATCAACAACCCCTCCGCCTCCAATATCTCCTCCGCATGAGCCAGAGCCTGGTTCACCAGGGCGTCAGCATCCTTGCCAATATCCTGCCTCCACCGGCGCCGGGTCGACTCCGGGGTCCCGTCGTTGTCCCATGTGTTCATGTCGTAGAAGCTGTCCTTCAGCACGATCATGTCGGCGGATCGGGTCCCGTCTTTCTTCGCCTTGGCCTGGCCGGCAGCCACCGCTGCCCTCACCATCGACTCGCGACGCCACGCCGGCGCGTCCAGCGGGATCTCGACCGATACCGACGTGACAACCTTCTGCCGCGCGCCCTTCAGTTGTGGAATAGCCCAGGCGGTGGTCGCCTTGAACAGGAACAACTTCGGCGCGGGGGTGATGATCAGGGCCTGTAACGCCGCGATGGCTTGCACCTTGCGCCCCTTGTGGGTGCTGTACTTCGCCACCAGAGCATTCCAGTGCTTCTGCTCCAGGGCGCTATGCAGGCGGGCGGACACCCAGCAGTCCACCTGAGTGCGGTCGATGGTGTCGGCGCCGCGGGAGCGAACCAGTGTTGCCATATCACCACTCTCCTCCTCGTCGGCAGAGTTGTACAGCTTCTGCCACGCCTGCTTGCTGGTGTTGTCGATGGCCTCAGCCGCGAGGGCCGAGACAACTGCGTTCAGTATGCTTGGGTAGATCATGCTGCAGCCCTCTTCAGTTCGCGGGTCTTGGCCCGGTATTCGGCCTTGATGGCCTTGATCTCTTCCGCGGTGTAGCGCTTCGGCTCACTGGGACCTAAAAGGGCCTCTACCGCTTCAACTCCGATACGGCGCTCCAGTTCCGGCTTGTAGCCGAGGATGTTGCCGCTCATGTGGTTGTTGCAGACGCTGCAAGCCTTGTGGACGTTGGCCGGGTTGAATCGATGCTCCGGCGATGAGCCCACGCTGCGGAAGTGAGACGCGTGCCACTGGCCTGACCAGGTCGAAGGCTTGTCGCAACTCACGCAGGGCAGATCGGCGTCACGTAGGCGGATCCATTCATTGAAAGCCTGCTGGGCCTCACGCAGGTGATCCGCCCTGCTCTTCAGCTTCTCCTTGCGGACCTTGATCTCCCGGCGCTCGACCTGGGCCAGGGACTTGCGGGCCTTCTCCTGGTTTGCCTGGTTGGTGGGCGCATCGAGGATGGCGCAGGCAGCGCTGCATACCGCCTGACCCAGGCGCTGTGGGACGAATGAGGCCCTGCACTCGGCGACTCGGCATTTCTTCGCCCGGGGCGCCTTCTTCTCCTTGAGGGCTACGCGCATGGCTCGGCCTCCTTGGCTTTCTGCTGCTCAGGGGCGAATTCGCCACGCAGGGGCATTAGCTTGTATTCGCAAATCGGCCCCCGTACGGCATGACCGCCCCCTCGCGTCTCAAGCGGGTCGCCCTGGACCTCTATGACCCAAACCTGGCTGCTTGTCGTATTGCGATATTCGATGCCCTTCCAGAAATACACTGCTGGGAAACCCATGCTTTCAACGAGGCTCACCACTCGCCCTACGTTCGCGTCCCTTGCTCGGCTATCAACGATCATCGCCAGGTCGCCCGGCTTGAAGTTGTGGTTCATGCCGCCACCTCGCTCAGCAGATCGGAGAACACCACGCCCTGACCGGTGAAGTACGCGGCCATGCGGTCGGTGTACTGAATGCCCTGGGCGCGATTGAACAGGCTGGTCACCGGCATGCCGTCAGGGCCGAACAGGTTGCAGCCACCCATCAGCGAAAGCTTCCGCTCGTAGGACAGGTGCCGCATGACCTGGTACCAGTCAGCCTGAAACCCGGCGTCCTCGTTCAGCAGGATCTGGACGCCGAAGTGCAGCTTGCAGTACCGGCGGGCGTCGGCCGCGTCGCCGATCTGGGTCATTTCCGCGATGCGCTTGTACATAGCGAACCACAGGGCGTTTTGGTCGAGAGTGCGGTCTTTGCCCGGGCGCAGCGAGACCACCACAAACTTCTTGTCGCGGAACATGGCGCTAAGTCGGGTGATTGCCTCGGAGAGCTTGGCCTGGCAGTTGACGGATATTTTGTCGACCATTACGCAACCCTCCGTGCATATCGATCCAGCAAGTAGCTGCGCGGGATAAATGCATCGATGACGTACCCGTAGAGCAGGACTTCGCCCAGCTCGCCTTCCGTGAGAGCGGCAACGTAGTGCTTTGATCCGGCAAGCCCTTTAGCTGGATCGAGAACCGTGTACATGCCATCAAGGCATTCACACAGGATTTGATGCAGGCCACCCGGGTGGTTCAACGATGGTACGGCTACCAGATAAACCCCATCGCGCTCCATTTGCGGCAAATCGGCCGTATCAAACGACTCGAAAGGAATGTCCAGGCGCTCCAGTGCCTGCCTGGTGCTCACCCGACCGGTAAAGTACCAGTCGTGAATCTGCGAAATCACAAAGGCCGCGGGATCGCCCTTGATCATCGCCATGCAGGTTGAGAAGCAAGTGTTAGTGGTTGGCTGGGATTGGTGCATGATCAGAAAGCTCATGACTGCTCTCCCTTGCCCAGGGCTGAAAGGATGTCGTGCAGATAACCCGTCGCCACGCTTGGCTGCTTCCCTGCGGAATCACACAGCTTCTGAACGAAAGCTGTAGCGCTCTGCAGGCGATCGGCATCTTTGCGCAGGGCATCGTTCTCGGCCTTGAGCTGGTCGCGCTCGACAGCCAGCGCCTCGTAACCGCAGGTGCCGCACACGTCCATGTCGGGTTCTGGGGGCTGGTTGTACCCCTGATACGAATCGTGACCGGAATAAACCTCGCCCTGGCCGCCGCAGTCGCGGCATATGCAAAGTCGGGCTTTGACGCGCTCGTTCTCGGCGATCAGAGCCAGGATCGTGGCAGGTTTGGCGGCAAGCACCAGGTCCGCATAGTCCTTGTTCTGCGCCATGAATTCGGGGAATGACCGGTTCTGATGCACGTCAAAGACGATCCCGTTGTCGTTCCGGATGTACAACGCGCCGTGGCTGCGCATGAAGCGAAGCGGCTGATGCTGCTGGCACGCCTCGGCAATCGCTTTTAAATCGCGAGAGTCATTCATTCGGCGAACTCCTTGAGCAATTGGCGTGCGCCCATGACGGCACCCTTGTCGCCGGATGTGCGGCTAATGTCCGTGAGCCACCCCAGCATTCGGGTGTTCTGTGCTTTCAGGTCGACGACCATGCCGAGCAACTCGTCCCCGTCGGCGTCCATGTCGGACTTGAGCGCTCCGCCAATCGCGCCAAGGTCGCAAACGGCCGCCAGAAGCATGCGCTTGTGTGATTCGAGATCCTTGCGAAGCACCTCGGCGTCAGCCAGCAGCTCCAGCGCAACTTCCTCCAGAGTCTTCTCACCCAGGAACTCTTGCAGCGCCTCGGTGTTTCGCTTCCAGTCTGCGCAGTCGGCACGGAAGGACGCGGCTTCGGCCCACAGCAGCTTCTGGAGTTTTTGTTTGTCGATGGTCATGTCCGCTGCTCCCTGGTCTTCCTTCCGAATTTCGCCATCAACTGAGCCCGTGCCGCCGCACCGCTGCATGGGATGGCCTGGACTTCCAGCAGGCGTGCTTGGCGGTTGTTGGCGTATTCCTCGGCCCGCTCCAGCTCGGTCTTCTGGCTGTCATGGCCGATGCCCACGGCGATGTCTTCCAGAGGCTTGCCCTGCATCAACATGCGGATGGTGATGTCGTAGGCCCGGTCAAAGACCTTGCTGGCCTTCTCGGGGATCAGGTCGCCCAAGTTGTGCATCTCGCATTGCAGCGCAGCGTGGCGCACGGCTGGGTGCGACCATGTGCGGTTCCCGAACCGGCTAGGGTGGGCGTTCACCAGCGCCTCGCGGAAGGCCTTGTCGTGCGGTGGGATGCCCAGCATCTCCGGCGTCGGCTGACAGAGCGTGATGAACTTGCCGACGCTCGGGGCGAAGTCAGTGCCCAGCGAGCGGCAGCGCTCGATGCCGAAGCGGATCTGCTCCAGGGTATTGATCTCGGCGACGATGAACGCCTTGATCCAGCTGCGCTTGGCGGTGCTCAGGGCGGCATCGGTCGGCCATGCCTGCTTCCAGGCCGGGAAGATGGCCTGCAGCTCTTTGAACAGGGCATTGACGACGTCCACCGTACCTGGCGGCAGAGTCTTGGGCATGACGGGCAGTGCTGGAGGCTTGTAGCCAGCCATTGCGCTTGGAAGGTCCTCGGTAGCGCCTGCGGCCTTCATGAGCTGAGCTGCGCTTCGCGGCGGCTTTGGCTTGTTGCTCATAGCGCGTCCTCGAGATTGTCAGCCCAGGTCTGATCGTCGAAGTCGGGGCCGTTGGCCTGCCGTCGCCCGGGGAACGGGTGCACGTTGTTGGCTGTGGCTGTGGCCGTGTCGCGCTTCACCCACTTGACCAGCAGGCTGACCCAGGACGCTTGCGTCTCGATGCGGCCGGATGCCGAGTAGTGGCAGACGAAGGCGGCGGTAGCGTCAGCGGTGAACACGGTCACCGGGATAGCCATCCGGAACGCGTAGGCCTTCAGCAGCTTCTCGTCGGGCACCCAGTCAAGGGTCATCTCGGTTGGCGCTTTTGGGTCGGTGGGATTTTCCTGCTCCTCGCGTAGAGTGTTGTGTTGATCTTCTCCTATTCCCTTCCCTTCCCTTCCGGGGTCGAATGGTTGGCGACCGGTCGACGACTCCTCGGCGAATTGTCGACGACCGCTCTCCGACTGGTCGTCGAATTCAGAAGGGGGAGCCGGGTATTTGAAGTTCTTTTTCTCGATTTTCTGGTGCTTCCAGCCACGGACATGCAGGTAGTTTTTGCCATCGATCCAGTAGCTTAGGGTCAGGTTGGCGCCTTCCAACTCGCCCAGCAGGCCACTGACCTCCTCGACGGTGATGTCGTCGCCCGGGAAGACCAGGGCCTTAATGGTCCGCGGCGACAGCGGGTGGTTGCCGCCGTCGTCGCAGAAGTTCCAGATACCAATGAACAACAGCCGAGCCAGCGGGCGGCAGGACATGACCTGCTCGCTCGACCAGAACTCGGGCTTGACGGTGCGTATGCGAGCCATCACGCGGCCCCCTTGAATGCTTTGTCGTGAGTGAACAGGCCGTCCCAGGTCTTCTTCATGGGCAGCTCGCCGGCCAGGTACAGGTCGTACAGCCGGGCGGCGCCCTTCTTCAGCAGGACAGGCGTGTAGGAAATGAAGGCGTCTTTGCCGTGAGGAGTGACTTCGTGCTGGTGCTCGGTCATGTACTTGTCACGGGCATACGAGCCAACACGGTGGCGCAGGCCGGACTTGCTCTCGTTGTAGAGCCAATTCCGGCTTTCCAGGTACTTGCCCACCTGCATCACATTGACCCCATTCAGGCCCTTGCAGAACTGGGTGTGGGTCATGCCTTCCTTGAAAAGGTTTTCCAGGGAGTGGATCTTGGTGGCCTGCTGCTCGACCTGGGCGGTCAGTAGCAAGCGGGCCTTTTCAGACTCCATGGCGATCTGCAGGATTTCGATGGTGGAGAGCTGCTGAGGCTGCGCCAAGCTGTTGAGCTTCGCGACTACGGAACGGCGGACGGCTTTCGACTCACGCATTGAAACAAGCAGGCACTGATCCTTCGTCAGCATCAGCCCTTCAGAGGCTGGACCACGTTGATTCCTTACTACGAAAGTTTCGTAGTATTCCCCCTCCAGCTCATCACGGCACCGGGCGGTGAAGTCGGCGCGGCGAACCTCGCTTTCTCCGAACTCAGTGCGGGATGTGTTGACCAATTCGAGCAAGTCGAAGCTGCTCATTTTTTCACGCGACACTTTTTCACCGCTGCCAAATTGTGTCGCGACATTGGCCGGGGGCTTGATGTTTGTGGTGGTTTGCATATAATTCGTCCCACACAGATGTTTAAGAGAGCCGGGTCACTACCCCGGCTTTTTTTCGTCCTGAATTTGGCAGAGGCCCTCTGGATTACCCCGAAGAGTCCCTGCCCGAGGCCCTCATTGGGGGCACCAGCTGAAGGACCTTGGCCTTCTTCCTTCCCACTTCGGAAAGCGCGCCACAGGCAATGGCGGTTTCCGTCATTTCGTTGATCGCACGGCTGAAGTTCCAGCCGTTTGCGCGCATCAGTTCCTCCACTCGCTGTCGAGTCCGCGGAGGCAGCCTTTCAAGCTCTACGGTCATTTGGCCCTCCAAAGGGGCTTCAGCCCGCGATATCTTCTTGTTTGTCCTGCATCAGTTCCTCGATCACGCCGTTGGCTACGGCCCACTCGATGATTTCGTACAGGTAGGTCGCGTGCTGCATGCGGGTCTTGGTTGCGGCTTTACGCAGAATCCGATCAAGCACTGGTTCGAATCGAACCTTCACCGGGATGGCGCGCTTTTGATTGGGGTCCATGTACATGCTGGGTTTGCTCCTGGTTGATGAATGGGTTTAAGCGGCGGATTGGGACGGCTCAGAACTGCGCAGATAGGCCCAGTCGATATCGGGGCGCATGACTTCGCAGGTCACCGACCGCGCGGACTCACGCTCAATGCTGATAGCGAGAGCTGCGCCCGGGCGCCGGTAGCCATAAGCGACTTGCTTTAGCTGCCCGACGGTTGTTCCGCAGCTGATGGCAAATTTCTCGAGTGTTTGTTTATCGAATGGCTTTATGTAGTCGTGCAGATTCATGGGCGCACCTCCGTATTGCTGCAAGATTAGCAACTGCTAATGCACCAATCAATAGCAGACCGTAATTTACTGAGTGCTAAACGGAAGCGATGATCTGCGGATGGATATAAATCAGCTACGAGTGAATGCCCTGAAGGCCGTGATGGCCGGGGCCTCACAGAAAGATTTCGCAAATCAGCACGGCCTGGACGCGTCCTATCTGTCACAGATTCTTAACGGGCACAGAAACCTCGGCGAGAAGGCTGCAGCTAATTTGGAAGAAAAAATCGGCTTGGCTGCTGGGAGCCTGGTAAGCCCTGCTCGATCGGAAGTGTCAGTACCGGCGAAGCCCGGGCTTTCGGCAATTGAGCAGCTGAAGTTGTCCTTGTCGAAAGTGAAGGGATTCTCCAGCGAGGCACGGGATCGCATCGTGGCCGCAGCTGAAGAACCAGATAGCGGCCCGACAAATTTCCTGCCTGCCAGCCTTTCCGGCCTTCGCCCTACGAATGACGAAATCCTGATTCCGCAGTACGACATCCGCGCAGCCATGGGCCACGGACAAGTGCCGCCGGATTACACAGAGGTGGTTCGCAACCTGGTGGTGCGCGAGGAGATATTGCGCGAGAAGGGCGTCACCTACACCTCAGCTGCTTCGCTGGCCATGATCAACGGCTGGGGCCAGAGCATGGAAGGCACCATCAATGACAAGGATCTGGTGATCGTTGATAAGGGCGTCCGGGATTTCGTCGGTGAGGGTATCTATGTCCTGACCTGGCACCAGGAGCTGTACATCAAGCGGGTAATGCGCCTGGACGAGGAGAACTACCGGCTGATCTCAGACAATCAGCACTACGAAAATCAGACAGCCCGAATCGACGACGTGACGATCCACGCCAAGGTTTTGTTCATTTGGAACGGGCGAAAGGCCTGAAATTTGATGGGCTGTTACGTGGCAGTGCGCGCTTGCGCCGCGAAAAACAAGTTATAACCTGAGATAGGGACGTCATATGAAGAAGCCATTTGTCGCACCGCGACTCGTCGGCGCAAGATTTGATGACCACACGATCCCGTTAGAGCTGCTAAAAGATCTCGCAGCGCTCGAAGAGTTCGTCGTGGCCGTTGCTAAATGGAAATTCGTCCAACAGCACGGTCGGGTTCGGACGCCGAAGGGATTTACGGATCACTTGTCGATAAACCTGTCGTCGGTCGGGGAAGGAAGCGCTGTCCCCAACATCGTGATTGAATACAATGACCCTACCGCAGGTCTTTTTGCAGCCGCTAATGAGGATTATTTTTTCCAGGCGGTACAGTCTATTGGTAACGCCATAGACGCCGCCGAGCGCGGAACCCCCATTACAGAGCACATCCCCGCAACGCTACTCGGGTACTTCGACAGATTTGGCAGGGGCTTACGTGACGGGGAGATTCTGGAGTTTCGACCGGGAACCGATAGGCCTGCTAGGCTTTCAAAGCTAACTCGGCGCAGACTGCTGCTAGCGTCACAGAATCAGATCCTCACGGATGAGGTGACCGTCCGCGGCTTGGTGCCTGAGATAGATCAAGCGAAAATGAGTTTCGAGCTCCTCCTGCCTGATGGAAAAAAGATCACCGCGAAGATGGATGCAATACATCTCGACACCATCCTTGAGGCTACGCGGGGGTTTCGTGAGGGGCTGAAAATATCTGTATCGGGTGTTGGTCGATTTGACCGCATGGAAAAGCTTCACTCCCTGGACCTAATTGAGGACGCAGTGATCATCGAATTGAATGATCCACTCGCACGACTGGATGAGCTCAGACTTTTACGAGTCGGCTGGCTTGATGGTCGCGGCGTGGTCCCGAGTCCTGAAGAGTTTGACTGGATAGAGTCATTTTTTAGGGATCAATACCCGGCCACGCTGCCGACACCATTTATCTATCCTACTGCGGAAGGTGGCTTCCAGTTTGAATGGAGAACAGGCAACCAAGACCTTAGCCTGGAAATTATTCCACAAAACAAAACGGCCGAGCTGCATGGGCTGAACATCAAGGATGGCGCAGACACGTACATGGAGCTGAATCTCGAAGCAAGGGCTGACGTCGATTCGCTGATAGATTTCATTTCCAAAGCAGCAAAGGGTGAAGTGTAATGGATGATCAAACTCAGTTGCTGCGACAGGTTCACCCCAGCTTTGTGCAGGATGGAAAAATCACCTCACAGGTTTTTCGTCCAACTCCGAAAGATGATAAGAAACTCTCCTCGTACGATGGTAGCTTGATCACGCCAGAGGCTTCGTATGCCCATTTCACTGCCAGGGAAGATTGCCGCTCGGCAGGTGTAGTTTCTATAACTACGGCAGAATGCCATGCGCTGGGGCTCCCCGCCGTATCTGATCCGGACGAGTTTCCGGAGCATGTCCTGATCGACTTTAGTGAATTCGAAAAGAAAGAAATCGAGAAGAAAGCGAAAATCCTCAGGGCGAATGCAGAATCGCGCGACTGGCTATTCAAGCCATAACTGTAAGCCAGGAATGCACTGCTATCGCGTGAACCGCAAAAGCCCGCCATCGGAGCGGGCTTTTTTGTGCCTGTCAGAATGGCGCAACCTCCTCCACTTTCATGAATTCGTCAGGAACCTCGACCTCATGGTCGTTTTCTGAGGACTCCTCCCACTTCAGGGTCACCGACTCATCGTCGTTGAACGTCATTTCGATGCCGTCCGTTTCGGACAGCAAGCCCATCACCTGCTCCCACTCCCGGTCGCCGTCCGTGTCCAAGCGGTGGATCGTCACCCAGCGCTGATCTTGCGCGATCGGGTGATTAATCATTGATGAAACCCTCAGGCCAAGCCGTTCGATTCCGCTCATTTCCTGCCGCTCTACCGGTTTAGCCTGCTTCTTAGCCATTCACAATCCTCCTTTTTATAGCTGTATATTCATACAGTGAAAGCAAGATCATAGCCCGACTCTTACCGAAATGTAACCACCTAAACAGGACCAGCCGGACGCGGAAGGATTGCCATGTGCAAATAATTTAGCAATTGCTATTGACGTGCTAATTAGCGATTGCTAATTTACACCCATCGCAGCGCTTAAGGCCCTGCGGAGGCCCTCAAGCCTCAACCGCTCTTTAGCTCCACCCCTTGCCGGATTACCACCGGCCCAGATTCAAAGGCAGCGATGAACCGGCCTTAACGGTTCAGAGGGTTGGCAACTGACCCGGGCGTGCAGCGTAAAGCGCCAAGAACAGTTATCCAGCGGGAGAACAAGCCGAAAGGCCCGCGGCTGGAGGAACAACTTGATTGAGCCGGTGACCGACGCCAGTAGCGGGTCACGGCGCCACAGATTTCCTCGATGACCTTGGCGACAGGGTCATCCGGAAAATCAACCGGGAGGGATTCACCATGGTTTACCGCAATGAGAAAGGTCAGTTCATTTCTGAGAACGCCGCCATCGCAATGGATCTCCGCTTCTTCATCTCTGAGTGGAAGCGCTGGGCGATCCAGGCACTTCGCAAAGGCGACCCAGCCGAAGCCAGCCGCTGCTATGCCGAGATGACTGATTGCCGCAATAAGCTGAATGCACTTGCAGCGTGACCGCATATTTCTGATGCCGCTTCGATGAGGCGGCATTGGAAATCAACGGGAGTCACAAAATGCTCAACATCAACGAAGACGATTTGAAAACCGCAATCGTGGCAAAGGTATCTGATGAACTGCTGCGCGACGGCGACGACCTTTCCGGCCTGGTTGCGGCGGAACTGAAGAAGCGCATCGACAAGATTTTCAACGAGCGCGTGAGTGCGCAGATTGAAGTAGCAATCAACGAAACCATCAGCGGTTCGTTCGAACGTGAATATCGCCGCGTCAACACCTGGGGCGAGCCGGAAGGTCCGGCCACGACCATTCGCAAAGAGCTTGAAAAAACGGTGAACGCTTACTGGTCGGCAAAGGTTGATCCGCGCACCGGCAAGACGGCATCCAGCGACTACAACGCAGTTACCCGGGCTGAATACATCATGACCCAGGTGTGCGCCGAGGACTTCAGCAAGCAGATGCAGACAAGCGTGAACTCAGTCACCGGGGCTCTCAAGGACGGCTTGCGCGGTCAACTGGCTAAGCAGATGGACAACATGCTGGACGGCCTGTTTCACATCAAAAGCCTGCAAGACCAAGGCAAGGTTGAAAAGCCGTACTGAAAGGCACAGATGGCCCCTGCTGTTTCAGGTCGGCCATCTGGCTTTACAAATGCCTCTCACACCCCGGGAGGTATTTGAAAGCCAGCAACAACGGAGCAAGACGATGAACCTGACAGACAGCAAGCAGGACGAACGCATCAGACAGGCCTTGCGCAACGCCGACAGCAAGGGCCGCCTCAGCGTAGTGGCGGCAATCTCCGGCATTGCAGGAGGCGAGACTGAGCTGCGCCGCATCATGAACGGCACTGCCGAGCTGGCGATCATGGATCGCGCAATGCTCGCCATGCACCTCAACTGAACAACCAGCGCCGAAGTCAGCCCTGACTATAACTGCCCGATCCTCTCTATGAGAGCGCATCGGGGTGTGATCTACAGCGGAGCAAGGCACCTGACTCGTAATCAGACCAGCCACTGAGCACCGTCGACAAAGCGCGGCGGCAGGCGAAGCCGGAGGTGACGACCTCGCGTAGATCACACCCCAATGCGGACGAAGCTGCGGCCTATAACCGCCCACCTGCATCACCGCATCAAACGGCAGGGGCCCGAATCCTTACCCTACCTGCCGGGGATCAATTGGATTCTGCCCGCACATGCGGAACCCCCTCCCCCGACCAATCCCGCATGCACATGACACCGCGCCCAACGGCAACCAGCGGAAGGATCGTGTGCAGCCGGAATTTGTTGGATCAACCAGATGGAGAGAGTCATGAGCAGAGAAGACGGAGGCCCTGCCTTCCCGGTCGCGGACTACGACCACATGATTTTTCAGCCGTCGACAGTCGCCGAAACGAAGCGTGATCTGTCCGGCATGAGCCTGCGTGACTACTTCGCGGCCAAGGCCATGCAGGCAATGATCGCTAACAACTGGCCCATCACTGGCGCCGACGGACTACGGACTTCGGTTGTTGCTTTCCGCATGGCCGACGACATGCTCGCCGCCCGTTCCGCCTAACCCCAAACACTGGAGGTCGCCATGAGCGATTGGATCAAGTGCTCGGAGCGGCTGCCGGAGCTGCCAAAGCGTGGCGGAAAGCACCACGTCATCGCCTACACGCCAGCCAAGGAAGCACAGCGGTTCGCCAATGGCTCGCGCTTCCTTTACTGGAACGGCATCGACTGGCGCTACCCGGACGGCTCTCGTTTCGAGCATCGCGTAACCCATTGGCAGCCATTCATCACCCCGCCCACCGACTGACCCGCCACCCTGGAGGCAATCATGAACGCAGCACTGAAGATTTGTCAGGCCATGCACGACGGCCAGTTGCCTCCGATGGTGAGCGAGAGCCCTCGGGAGGTTGCTCGGGCTGAGTGGCTGTACAACGCGACCGAGCAGTTGGTGCGGTACGGCAGCAATGTAGCCTTTCAAAGGCGCCAGCATCCAGTCAAAACAGTTACCTCGCACCAGTTCGCAATGGCTGTCGATGAGCACGTCAACGGAAGGCTTGAGGATTGCGAGATCTTCACCGCATCCCTTGGTTATTTGGTGATAGCGGCAGCGAGCGGGCAATCCGACAAAACTGCCGCCGCTGCACTACTCGGCCCCAGCGAACACCCGCTGGGCAAGCTCGGCGAAATCGCAGAGGGCCTACTTCGACCCCTTGTCGATGACGCGCTGATCGCCCAGGCCGAGGACAACGACCTATGAGCAATCAGGTAGCACTGGCCCGGCTGGGCCTTGAGATCGCGAAGATGCACAAGTCCTGCACTCCGGTACCGGATCGCACCTTCGTCATGGGCATGATCGAAATGGCGGAATTCGCCGAGATCATCGACACCCGCACCGCCAATCGTTATCGGGATGCGCTGGACGCCAAGTTCGTCGAGCGCAACACGCATCTGAAAGGAGTTTCGGCATGACAACCCCGCTGGTGAAAACGCTGGTCGATGAACAGCTCGACGATATCGAGCGCCGCATCGCGATTCTCGGCTTCGGCCTGCCCTTCAATGAAGTGATCGGCCGCAAGCGCGAGGATCTGGTCGACAGCCTTCCGCAGCGCCTGTCGGTGACCATGAAAGGCGGACGCATCGCGGTGAGGGCTCGGTCGTGAGCTTCTACGAAGACAACGTGGACGATGGCAGTCACTGCATGAGTTGCTGCCAGCTCATAGGCGATTCTGTCGGATACCCACGGGCTTGCAGGAACTGCGGCGGTGAAGGCAGCGAGCCAAACTCTGAAGGCCATAAAAAGCGCATGAAGGCTGAGGCCATGCAGCGCTTTGATGTCTGGCTGGCCCGTACCGGACTCGCCCACAAGCGACACAACAACGGCTATCACGTCGTGTTGACGCTTCCGGATGGTCGCATGATCGATTGCTGGCCAAGCACGAAAAAGTGGCAGCTCCGAGGGCAGCGCATGAGCCGCGACGGCACAGCACTGCATGAACTGGTGTTACAGCAACTGAGGTCGTGACCATGAATCTATTTTACTGGTTTCTCGTCGTAATCCTCATCGCCGGCGCAGGCGCTTACGGCGTCGTTCGCGATGGCCAAGGCACTTGCCAGGCGCCGCGCTCCACTACCTACAACGTGTTCCGATGACCAGCCGGCAGATGGCCCGCCGTACGCTGATCTGGCGCGGATCGTTCTCCGCCATCGGCGTTTTCACCCTTCTGATGCTGCTCAGCGCCCTCGCCGACCGCATCACCTCCTGACTTTCAACTTCAAGAGCTGCGCACGTCGCGGCAAGGATTCCCCGTGTCCGCACAACAGCAAGTCATCAAGATTGACGACATCAGCGAAGAAAACGCACCGGCCATCTATGTCGCCGGCGGCCTTGGCCAGTTCTTCGACGCGGTAGCCGCTGAGGTCACCGCCGAGGTTCCAGATCTGACCACTCGCAAAGGCCGCGAGCGAATCGCCTCTCTGGCCGCCAAGGTTAGCAAGTCGAAGACAGCCGTGGAAAAGCCAGGCCGCGACTACCTCAAACGCCTGAAGGAAATGCCGAAGGTCGTCGAGGCCGAGCTGCGCGAGTTCGTGAACAAGATGGACGCGCTGCGTGACGCAACTCGCCAGCCGCTGACGGACTGGGAGCAGGCCGAGATAGCCCGGACGGACGCTCACGTCGACGCGATCCAGCGCATCGAGGATCTCGCCATCTTCGAAACGGCGCCCACGTCCGACCACTTGGCCCGCATCATCGCCGACCTCGAACTGCTCGAAATCGGCGATAGCTGGGAAGAGTTCTTGGCCGAAGCCGCCCAGGTGAAGGACCAAACGCTGATCAAGCTGCGCACCCTGCACGCCGAGCGAGCGCGGTACGAAGCTGAGCAGGCCGAACTGATCCGTTTGCGCGCCGAAGCCGAAGCACAGGCGCAGCGCGATCGGGATGCACAGATCGCCCGGGAAGCTGAAGAGCGCACCCGCCGCGAAGCGGAGCAGCGCGCACAGGCCGAACGAGAAGCCGCCGCCCGCCGCGAGCAAGAGTTGCTTGATCAGGCTGCCGCCGCGCAACGTGCTGCCGAGCAAGCTGCCCGCGAAGCAGAGGCACAGGCCGAGCGTCAGCGCCTCCAGCTTGAGCAGCAGGCCGAGCAGGCTCGACTGGCGGCAGAGCAGGCGGAAGCGAATCGCATCGCCGCCGAGCAACGTGCCGAGCAGGAGCGCCAAGCCGCAGCAAAACGCGCCGAACAGGCCGCAGAGCAAGCGCGTGCCGACGAGCGCCGCCGCGCCGATGCAGCGGCTGCCGAAATCCTCCGCCAGCAGCAGGCGCGCGAGGCCGACCTGGAACACAAAAAGCAGATCAACCGCGCCGCGCTGGAAGCTTTCATTGAAGGCGGCATGACCGAGGAATGCGCCAAGCAGGCAATCACCCTGATTGCGCAGCGCAAGATCCCCGCCATTTCAATCAGCTACTGAGGTCGCCATGTCTACCGAAATCATCATGCCTCCAGAGCGTGAAAGCCAAATGCTCGCCCATCCGCCCCAAGAGATCAGCATGCTGGCAACTATCAGCCGGCTTGCTCTCGACCCACGGTGCGACATGGACAAGCTGGAACGCCTGATCAAGCTTCAAGACCGAATGGAAGCCAAAAGTGCGCTCGAAGCCTTCAACGCAGCATTCGCTGAAATGCAGTGTGAAATGCCTTCTGTCGAAAAGCGCACCGAGAACACCCACACGAAAAAGATGTACGCCGACCTCGACGACATCAATTACGCGGTCCGTCCGGTCATGGCTAAGTTCGGCTTTGGCGTTTCCTTCAAGATTGTGAACCAGCCCAACGGTGTGAGCGTCACTGGAATCCTGATGCACAAGGCCGGGCACCGCGAAGAAACGACAATGATCCTGCCCCTTGATACTGGCGCCGGGCGCAGTGCTGTTCAGTCGGTTGGTTCGACCACAACGTATGGAAAGCGGTATGTGATGTGCGCCCTGCTGAATATCACCAGCGGAGACGACAACGACAACGACGGATATGTCGAGTCATCTGAACAACTGGTCACGCCTGCCCAGGCGCGGCAGATTCAGGCGCTGCTGGATAAATGCAGCGAGGCTGTCCACGCCAACTTCGAGAAAATGTATGGCGACCCCGGACAGATAGCTAAGTCCGCATTCGATGGCGTCGTGGCAGGTCTGAATAACTCAATCTCAAGAGCGGCCAAAGCGGCCCAGCAAGCGGGGTAACGGCCATGCAAATCATCACAGAAGTCGAGCAGGGTTCGCAGGAATGGCTGGCTTTGCGACTGGGCATCGTCACCTGCTCTGAGCTGGAATGCCTGCTGGTCAACGGGAAAGGCAAAGCCGGCTTTGGCGCCGGCGCCTTCACCTACATGAACACGCTCATCGGCGAGCGCATCACCGGCGAGGCTGCCGACCCTTTCCAGGGAAATCGGCACACGGAGCGAGGCCATGAACTGGAAGGTGTTGCCCGCAAGCTGTATGAGCAGCGCGAGGAAGTCGAAACCAAGCAGGTGGCGATCATCCTCAACCATGGTGCCGGTTACTCACCCGACTCGCTTGTCGGACCGAATGGGCTGACGGAAATCAAAACCAAGCTGCCGAAGTTTCAGGTCGAGGTAATCCTCTCCGGCGAAATCCCAAAAGAACACGTCGCCCAATGCCAGGGCGGCCTGTGGATCTCGGAGCGCGAATGGATCGACTTCGTCTGTTACTGGCCGGGAATGCCGCTGTTCATCAAGCGCGCGTACCGCGACGAAGCAATGATCCGCAAGCTCTCGGAGCGGGTGAAGACGTTCTACGAAATCCTCGATGACCGCATGAATCAAGTACTGGGGATCGCAGCATGATCAGCAACCACCTCAGCATGGTCGAGGCCCTTCGGCCGGAACGAGAGAAACTGGCGGCCCAGGCCGAGCAATACCTGGCCGCCGGCGGAAAGATCGAAGAGGCCGAGCCGATCGGCTACAAGCCAAAGCCCATTACCTACAGCAACCAGATGCCGCCGGCGCCCAAGCCGTTCGTACGACGCCGAGTCGAACCAACCCCGCCGCCATTGACCGCAACGGACATTCGCCAGCAGGAGCGCATGAAGCAGATCGAAACGATCCGCGAAATGGCTCCCACGCATACCCAGTCTCAAATCGTTGAGATTCTGGGTATCAGTCGGCGAAAGCTCTACAACATCGCTCAAGAACACGACCTCACATTCAAGCGGCCGACTCGCGGCGGTGCAAACGATGCTCACCGCAAAGAGCACATGGAAGCGAGGGACGCCAAGTTTGCCGAGCGCATCAGGGCCTTCCTGGAGATCGGCATCACTCGGCGCCAGGTTTGCGGAAAGCTCGGGATCGCGAACAAGACCCTGGAGCGGATCCTTGCCACCCACGGCATCGACTATCCCAAGGCGCAACGTGGCTGCACTTCATGCCTCGCATAGCCCGCACCCAACAACGCAAACGACAGACCTGGCTGGCACTGCCGGCCAGTGGAATTGAAGAGGTAGGCCATGGCCGAAGAACAGCAGCTCCTGACGGAAGAGCCGCAGCCGACAGCGGAAGCCATCAAGCAGCGCAGGAAGCGCGAGAAGGCTGCAGCCAAGGACGCTGCATTGGGCGTCGAGAAGTTTACGGTTGAGGTGGCCGGGGTTTTCAAGCCCGACCTCAAGCGCGTCATGGCAGCGCACGGCATCAACAACCAGCAGGAGGTTTACCAGCTGCTGCTGATGAACCTGATCGCCGCCGACTTCGAAACGCAGACCAAGATGCTTCGCTGTGTCACGACACCTTTCGTCATTACAGAAGAGGTGTCGCGACTTATTGAGGCCGCCGGCATGAAGTCGCTGGCCGATGATCCGCCAGAGCCTGACGACGAAGTCGAAAAGCCCTAAGACAATTCGAGCGATCGAACCCAAAGGGGGCAGCCACGGTTTAAACGTCGATGGCTGATACTTGAGCCTTCTTAGGGAGCCTGAATGATTTTAAAAACACTGCAATACACGACTCGACGATCGGCGAGCGATCCTTGTCTTTTCCACCCCATGGATCTATGAGTCCGATGGAGAAAAGCAGGGCCTCGACAATCCCGCATTGATTCGCAACGAATTCTTCTGCTCCAACTTTCCAAGATGGAATACCTTTATCGGTAGCGTACAGGAGTTCGTTTCTGAAATTCGCACGCTTTTCCACATATTCTTTCAATCCGATAAAACAGTCTGAATCGCATTTCTTCGCGACGATGCGATTGATAATTTCATCCCAAGAGCTATTCCCTTGAACATTCAAAGAAAGCGGTGGAATCGGATGTACGGCTTTATCTGTGTTGACCAATGGCAGGTAAATACCAACAGCATGACGACCGTTTACTTCCGTGGGATACAAGCGTGCATCTGAGAAAAACTGGCTAACCTCAGCCTTGAAATCGTTAACCCATTCTCTCATCGCATGAATGAAAAATATTACAGCCTGCTTATCTTGATGACTTTTGAATTGGATCTTCGATGCACCTTCGTAATTTAGCCGTTTAAGCGAGAAGATAAGGGCTGTAGCCGCCTCCTCTTCAGCACATATAGCGCGAAATGCGGAAATTAACGGGTCTACATGTAGCAGTTCCGCAGCCATCTTGAGATGGAAGACTGCATTTTTTGCAGCCCATTTAACGCGCCCGTTACAACCATCAATCATCTGTTCATGACGACTGATGTTCGCCAACGCACTTTCTAAATACGATCCCATACCACACCTCCGTTCTCTGGATTAGTTAGAGAGTCTATCTAACCCGCGACGCGAAAACATTTTTTAGAAATCCAAAACCTAAATCACGCCAGCCGGCGAGGATCCCCTATGTCCGCACAACAGAAGAAACACCCCTTCGATTTCAAAACTCAATACGGACTCGGCTTCAGCACTCAGGACGATGAGATCGTTGTCGACTTCTTCTGCGGTGGCGGCGGCGCTGGTACCGGGCTGGAGATGGGGCTGGGGCGCGCGGTGAATGTCGCGAAGAACCACAGCCCGCAAGCGATCAGCATGCACACCGTGAATCACCCGGGCGCGGTGCATTACACCACCGACGTGTTTGACGGTGATCCGGACACCGAGTGCGGCGGCAAGGCCGTGGGCTGGTTCCACATGTCGCCGGACTGCACGCACCACAGCCAGGCCGCCGGCGGCCAGCCGCGCAAGCGCGAGATTCGGAACCTGTCGTGGATCGGCCTGAAGTGGGCCGGCAAAAAGAAGCCTCGCGTCATCAGCTTGGAGAACGTGAAACAGATCCTCCAGTGGGGGCCGCTGATCGCTAAGCGCTGCAAGTCGACCGGCCGTGTCATGAAGCTGGGCGGCGCCATTGCCGAGCCTGGCGAAGTCGTACCGGTTCACCAGCAGTTCCTGGTTCCTGACCCGAAGCGTCGCGGGCAAACGTGGGCTGTGTTCGTCGCCGAGCTGAAGCGCCTGGGCTACGCCGTTGAATGGCGAGTAATCAAAGCCTGCGACTTCGGCGCGCCGACCAGCCGCGAGCGACTGTTCATGATCGCCCGTTGCGACGGCCAGCCGATCGTGTGGCCAGAGCCAACCCACGCGAAGAACCCGGCCAAGGGCCAAAAGAAGTGGCGCACCGCCGCCGAGTGCATCGACTGGACCATCCCGAGCAAAAGCATTTTCGACCGGGCAAAACCGCTGGCACCGGCAACCCTGCGCCGAATCGCCAAGGGCATGAAGAAGTTCGTGATTGATGCTGCTGACCCATTCATCGTGCCGATCGCGAACTGGTCCGGCGAAAGTGTCCAGTCTGCGCATGATCCACTGCGCACCGTGACGTCTTGGCCGCGCGGCGGATCGTTCGCCATGGCGAGCCCGATCATCGCGCCAGCAACGCATCAGGGCAGCGACCGCGTAAACGATCCACACGCACCGCTGCCGACGGTTACCTGCGCGAATCGCGGCGAGCTGACGATGATCAGTCCGGTGCTGGTCGGTGCCGGTGGCCCGGTATATGCCGGAAATCCGGTAGCTGCGGATAAGCCTCTCGGCACCTTGATGACGCGTGGTCACCGCGCGCTCGCTGCCGCGCACCTGGTGAAGTTCCGGTTCGCGGACGAAGGCAAGGCGCTCGACGAGCCGCTGCCGACCATCACCAGCGGCGGCGACTACAAGCGTCCCGCCGGCGCCGCCCACGCCATGGGAATCTCAACGGTATTCATGGCCCAGATGAACGGCGGGTTCAACACCACCGACGCCAAGAGCGTCGACGATCCGATGACCACGGTGACCAACACCGGAAGCCAGCAGCAGCTGGTGACGGCGAACTTGGTGCACCTGCGCGGCAACTGTGATGCGCGAGACACAACCGATCCGCTGCACACCGTCAGCGCCGGCGGCACTCACCACGGGCTGGTCACTGCCTTCATGGAACGCCAGTTCGGCGCCAGCGTCGGCCAAGGTGTAGACGAGCCTGCGCCAACCATCACGGCGGGAGGTGGCGGCAAGAGTTCGCTGGTCGAGCTGCAGCTCTCGCCAGAGGTTGAGGCCGGCGCGCTGCGGGTCGCTGCATTCTTGATCAGCTACTACGGCACCGAAAACATGAGCGCCGCCGACGCGCCAGCGCCAACCATCACCACCAAGGATCGGCTTGGTCTGGTCACTGTCACCATCAAAGGCACGCCTTACGTGATCGTCGACATCTGCCTGCGGATGCTGCAACCGGCAGAGCTATACAAGGCTCAGGGCTTCCCCGCTGACTACATCATCAGCCACGGCGCAGACGGCACGCCATTCACCAAAACCCAGCAGGTTCACATGTGCGGCAATAGCGTCAGCCCGCCGCCGATGGCAGCGCTCGCTCGGGCGAATGATCCGTGGCAAATGAAAACTACGGTAAGCGTTGCCGCTTAACTCATGGCTTTGGGCTCTTCTTCGTCAGTGAACCTATTTTCATATAGCGACCACTGATGAAGTAGATATGCGATCTTGGGATGAGATGCCTTAGAGGACTTTAGGATGTCTTCTTCAACCCTTTTGAATTGATCACTTATTTTCGAGCGCTCTCCCCTAAACCCATGCATGTCAACAAAGCAAGAGACGAGATCAAAGTAAGGAACTCCATCAAACCCCCGCTTTATGAAGGGTTCCTCAGGAGCGGGCGCTGCGAGTATCAAAGTCTTATTATAGAAATCAAACACCTGATCAGAAACAACAACGCGAGGGTAAATGGCAGCTTTACTCTCAATTGCGTACGCCTCGTTCATAGCGGGCCCGAATAGAGCACCACCCCGCTTATGAACGAGCTTTCCGACCGAAACTCCGCCCCGCATCAACATCCCCAGCCCAAAGAAAAATTGTACATTTATAAGCCTTAGGGCGCGAAACAACAAATTGCAGGATGCAGGATTATTGGCTGGTGCAGATATCACAAAGGAGTCTGAAAACTGAGTAACAACTAAGTCAAAATGCTTATCCATGACGTCAACAATCTGATCTCCATGATGATCAGCAGCGCTAATCAAGCCGTTCTCAGATAAGTAAGGCACCGTTCCGTAAACAACCTTCTCTAATTCCGCACCTCTGAATTGCTCAAATAACTCAAATAGTGACTCGGCAATCTTCGGTTCTTCAAGAGACTGATCGATTGCGCTTTTGAACCCTAGAAGATCGATAAAGCAAGTAAGTCGATTCTGGTATTCCATACATTTCCCTTGAAAAACTGCATTGCGCAGCCTATCTCAACATCAAGTCAGCCGCTATAGCGGCAAGGACGACTCATGTCTCAAATAAAGGAACGCCCAATCCTGTTCTCGGCGCCGATGGTGCGCGCCATCCTGGAAGATCTGAAGACCGTCACGCGCCGGCCGGTGAAAGGCACTGCGCTGAAATGGCTGGAAGAATTCGTGCCGGAGTTCGTTGTGCACTCAGCGAACGGACTTTGCCCGTACGGCCAGCCCGGCGACCGGCTGTGGGTGCGAGAGACCTTCATTGATCTGCGCGGGACGGGCGTTGAGCATCGCCCAGACCCAGACGGCCCGCTCCAGCGCTACGCCTACGCTGCCGACTGCCGGCCCGGGTCCCACAGCGACGAGGCAAGGAAAGACTTCGGCCTGAAGTACAAACCCAGCATTCACATGCCTCGGGCCGCGTGCCGCATCCTGCTGGAGATCACCGCCGTCCGCGTCGAGCGGTTGCAGGACATCAGCGAGGAGCAGGCCAGGTCCGAGGGCGTCCGCCTGATGCGCGACGGCAGCGGTACATGGGTAAGTCGAGAAGGCCCTGGGAACCTCGTCACGCCATGGTCAACGGCCAAAGAAGCATTCGGCGACTTATGGAGCTCCATCAATGGCCCGGGTGCATGGGACGCCAACCCCTGGGTCTGGGCGATTACCTTTCGGAGGGTTGAGCCATGACTGACAACACCGAACTGAGGCGGCTGGCAGAGGCTGCGCCGAGCGGTCCGTGGATCGCCGAAAACGATTCTCTGTACTTCAAGGATGACGGCTACACCCGGCATCTGCTGGATGCTGATGCAGGACATGACGTGGAGGATGAGGCGTATTACGCGGCGCTGAACTTCATTGCCGCCGCCAACCCCGCCGCAGTCAGGGCCCTACTGGACGACCTCGACCAAGCCCGCAACGGCATGAAGTACGCCTGCGCGATGCGCCTGAAGAAGGAGATCGACCGACTCCGGGACGAGAACCAGGAACTGCGCAAGGACGCCGAGCAGTGGCGGGCGCTCGTTGAGCGAGCCAAAAGCCCGATGGGCAAGGAGCCACAGCTATGCGTCCCCGACGCCGGAACCGGCATGTTGCCGCCGCGGCTACAGAAGCACGGGAGAGCCGGCGAGGTATACCGGTGCCCTTCGCATTCTGGCTCCCATTGCAGCCTCTGTGGCGGCTCCGGTTACCGATCGATCTGCAATCAAACCGCCTGCCATGAGCATGGCTGCCAGGCAAAAGGATGCGCAAGCTCGGCGGAAGACTTCGAACGCCAGCAGAGAAACGAGGTGACGCCATGATCCTCCCCCTGCTCTACATGGCCCACCTGATATACAGGGGGCCTAGGCCATGAGTGAATATCAGCTCTATCTCGGCGATTGCCTGGATGTCATGAAGCAACTGCCGGACGCCAGTGTCGACATGGTGCTGGCTGACCTTCCATACGGATCGACCCAATGCACCTGGGACACCATCATCCCGCTCGAGCCACTCTGGCGTGAATACCTGCGGATCGCCAAGCCCGAGGCCGCCATTTTGCTGTGCGCGGCCCAGCCGTTCGCCTCGATGCTGGTGGCGAGCAATCCGAAGCTCTACCGGTATGAGTGGATATGGGAGAAAGGCAACGCCACGGGCTTTCTCAACTCCAAGAAGCAGCCGCTTCGAGCGCACGAAAGCGCCCAGGTCTTCTACCGCAAGCAGCCCGTGTACAACCCGCAGATGTCGGGGGGGCATGAGCGGAAGACGGCCAAGCGCAAGACGGTCAATTCGGAGTGCTACGGCAAGGCCCTGGCCCTGACTGAGTACGACTCGACAGAGCGGTACCCGCGCTCGGTTCAGTTCTTCTCCAGCGACAAGCAGACAGGCAGCTTTCATCCGACGCAAAAGCCCGTGGCCTGGATGGCCTTCCTGATCAGCACCTACACCCATCCCGGCCAGGTGGTGCTAGACAACAGCATGGGTAGCGGCACCACTGGTGTGGCCTGCATGCAGTTGGGCCGCCGGTTCATCGGTATCGAGAAGGACCTGGACGAGAACGGCAACCGCCTCGGCTACCTCGATATCGCACACCAGCGCATCACCGACGCAATCGCCATCCGCGATACCCCGGTACCGCAAATCGATTTATTCGCAACAGCCTAACCCAATCCACCTACAGCCTGCCGGTGAACGGCGGGCGAGGAATTCGTATGTCCGGAATAGAACGAATCATCGAAGCCCTGACGAAGCCGCCTACGCCGGCCGCCGAAGTGGTGAACCTCGAGCGCGGCATGGTCGAGCGAGCGCTGGCCTTGCTGGAGAGCCATCCTGATATTGCCCAGGGCGGTCCCTCGCTCTGTCAGGAAGTCTGCGCTTTCCGACAGGCATTGGCGGAGCCAAAGGTTGAGCTTTGGGCAATCCACAGCGTCGGGCCCGGTGAGCAATACCCCTGCCTCAACAAAGAAGATGCCGAGCAAAGAGCACAGGAGCTGCGCGAGCTTGGGGAGCGCATGAAACAGGAGCGCATTGCGCGCGGTGAAAGCGTCGAGCATTGGCACGACTGGGTAACGAACGTTATCCCATCGCCTTGGGAGCCCGTCGAGCACTTCGAAATTCTGGCAGAAGAATGCATGGAAGACGCCGGCCAACTCCGCCAGGCGCTGATCGAGCTGAAAGACCAGCGCAACGAAATCGTCGGGGTGCTCAAGGGCGTTCAGAAACGCTGCGAATCCATGGGTTATGTCGGGGTTGATGGCCAGTATCTAAAGGTCGTCCGGGCTGCCATCGCCAAAGCCACCCAATAACCACCTTCTGCCGCCACGCGCGGCATGGAGCACACACATGGCAACTGCAGAACTGCACGGCCAGAAGTTCAACCCGTTCGAGCAGGGGTATGCGGCCTTCCTCAAGGGCGTGAGCATCAAGCAAAACCCGTTCGAAACGGAAAACGACACGTCGCCTGCCTCCAAGCGCAAATGGACAGACGGCTGGAATAAGGCGCAGCGCGAAGCTGGGAGAAAGGCATGAACAACAGAGCAATGACCGAAAGCATTGACCGTTTCCTGCGCCTCGACGAGGTGCTTCATACCACCGGCCTGGGCCGAAACACTGTTTATCGCAGGATCAGAGAGGGCACCTTCCCAAAACAGGTTAGAATAGGTCCAAACTCGGTCGCCTGGCGCCAGTCGGCAATCGCTGAATGGATGACCTCAATCACGCCCAGCAACGACCAATCAGTACATTGATCAGTACACCAGATACTGACAACCCATCAGAACCCGCTGAAATCAACCCCTACAGGTCACACCGTGGAAATCTTCAAAGAGTTCACCTTCGAATCCGCCCACCGCCTGCCCCACGTGCCAGAAGGCCACAAGTGCGGACGCCTGCATGGTCACTCGTTCAAGGTGGCGATCCACCTCAGCGGCGACATCGACCCGCACACCGGCTGGATTCGCGACTTCTCGGAAATCAAGGCGATTTTCAAGCCGCTCTACGAGCGCCTGGACCACAACTACCTCAACGACATCCCCGGTCTGGAAAACCCCACCAGCGAAGTCCTGGCCAAGTGGATCTGGAACGAGTTGAAGCCGCTGCTGCCGGAACTCAGCGCCATCCGCATCCACGAGACCTGCACCAGCGGCTGCATCTACCACGGCGAATGAACCTGGCGGCCTTTGTGTCTATCCTCCTTGGTTGGGATCTACCAAGAGGACACCATCATGACCCACTGGCCGCTGGATCAGGTATACGACTTCAACGGGCACTCCATCCGCTACGCCATCCACGGCGACGGCCCGCCGTTGGTGTTTGTCCATGGCACGCCGTTCTCCTCTTATGTATGGCACCGGATCGCCCCGCTGTTTTTCGCCACGCACAAGGTTCATTACTTCGACCTGTTGGGTTATGGCCAATCCGCGCAACCCGATGCAGACGTGTCCCTCGGCGTTCAAAACCGGCTGCTTGCCCGACTGCTGGAGCATTGGAAGCTGGATTGCCCGGACGTCATCGCCCATGACTTTGGCGGCGCCACGGCCCTGCGCACCCATCTGCTCGATGGCAAGGATTACCGCAGCCTGACCCTGATCGACCCGGTAGCCTTGTCGCCTTGGGGCTCTGCGTTCGTGCAACACGTACGCCAGCACGAAGCGGCGTTCAGCGGCCTGCCCGACTACATCCAGCGGGCCATCGTGCCGACCTATATCCGGGGCGCGATCAAGCGCTGCATTACCGATGAAGAGCTCTCCCCGTACGTCCAGCCCTGGCTCGGCGAAACCGGCCAGGCCGCGCTCTACCGGCAGATTGCGCAGATGGACGAGCGTTACACCGACGAGGTCCAGGACCTTTATCCGAAGGTGCGCTGCCCAACGCAGATCCTTTGGGGCGAGGATGACCAGTGGATCCCCATCGAGCGCGGCCGGGCGTTGCACAAGATGATCCCGGGGGCGCTGTTCCATCCTGTACCGAATGCCGGGCATCTGGTCCAGGAGGACGCGCCGGAAGCGATCGTCGCGGCGGTGCTGCGGTTTTTGCCGTCGCACTCGCCTGCCTGAGGGCCCCCCTACAACCTTTTGTGGGAGCGAGCCTGCTCGCGAAAGCGTCCGATCAGTCACATAGTCATCGGCTGATCTACCGCATTCGCGAGCAGGCTCGCTCCCACAAGGTACTTCTGGGTAACACGATCCGTGTTCCAACTTGATCCACTCCCTGCACCGCTTTTGCTCCTCGAAGCCCACCCGACCCACCCGTTGGCTATAAATAACCGGCAATCACTCGTTTGGCACGGCCGCTGCACGCTTGCGACACCTCCTCCTCCGCAAGGACCGCCACATGACTCAGAACGATCCCGGTAACGACTACCCCTTGAGCGAAGTCCCGATGCACGCCCGCAAGGGCCTGGCCTCCACGGCCATGGTGCTGCTGGGTTTCACTTTTTTCACCGCGACCATGTTCGCCGGCGGCAAGTTGGGCGTGGCGTTCGGTTTCGCCGAGATGCTCGGCGTGATTGTCATCGGCAACCTGCTGCTGGGGCTGTACGCGGCGAGCCTGGGTTACATCGCCTTCAAGAGCGGGCTCAATTCGGTGTTGATGGGCCGCTTCTGTTTTGGCGAGGTGGGCAGCAAGCTCAGCGACCTGATCCTGGGCTTCACCCAGATCGGCTGGTACGCCTGGGGCACGGCCACCGCGGCGGTGGTGCTGGGCAAGTATTTCGAATTGAGCCAGGGCACCGTCCTCGGGTTGATGGTGCTGTTCGGGCTGGGCTTCTGCGCCACGGCCTACATCGGCTATCGCGGACTGGAAATCCTCTCGTACGTCGCCGTCCCGGCGATGCTGCTGTTGCTGATCCTCTCGATGTGGGTTGCCACGCAGCAGGTCGGCGGCCTCGATGGCCTGCTCGCGGTAGTGCCCACCGGCAGCCTCGACTGGTCGACCGCGATCACGCTGGTGTTCGGCACGTTCGTCAGCGGCGCCACCCAGGCGACCAACTGGACGCGCTTTTCCCGTTCGGCAAAGGTCGCGGTGCTGGCCAGCCTGATCGGTTTTTTTCTCGGCAATGGCCTGATGGTGCTGATCGGCGCCTACGGAGCCATCGTCTACCAGCAGCCCGATGTGGTCGAAGTCTTGCTGCTGCAAGGTTTCGCCATGGCGGCGATGGCGATGCTTCTGCTCAACATCTGGAGCACCCAGGACAACACGATCTACAACTTTGCCGTGGCCGGCTGCAACCTGCTGCGCACCCGCCGACGCAAGACCGTCACACTGGCCGGCGCGGTGATCGGCACGCTGCTGGCGCTGCTGGGCATGTACGATTTGCTGGTGCCGTACCTGATCCTGCTCGGCACCGTGATCCCACCGATTGGCGGGGTGATCATGGCCGACTTCTTCTTCCGCTGGCGTGGTCGCTATCCGCGCCTGGCCGCGGCGCAACTGCCGGCCTTCAACTGGCCCGGGCTGTGTGCTTACGGCGTCGGCACGGTGGCCGCCTTGAATTCACCCTGGGTCGCGCCGCTGGTAGGAATCGCCACCGGCGCGCTAACGTATGTGCTATTGATCGGCGTGATGGGCATTCGCACCGCTGACGCGCCTCTACAAGACCTATAAAGGACTCGCTTGATGCACATCATCAACGCCCGCCTGCGCAACCGCGAAGGCTTGCATGAACTGCACCTGGAAAACGGCCTGATCGCCAGCATCGCCCGCCAGACCGAGGCCCCCAGCCTGGGCCCCGAAGACCTCGACGCCGGCGGCAACCTGGTGGTGCCGCCCTTCGTCGAGCCGCACATTCACCTGGACGCCACCCTGACTGCCGGCGAACCGCGCTGGAACATGAGCGGTACGCTGTTCGAAGGTATCGAGTGCTGGGGCGAACGCAAGGCCACCATCACCCACGAAGACACCAAAACCCGCGCCAGGAAGACGCTCCAGGCCCTCGCCGCCCATGGCATCCAGCATGTGCGCACCCACGTCGACGTGACCGACCCGACGCTCACCGCGCTCAAGGCAATGCTGGAAGTGCGCGAGGAAAGCCGTCATCTGGTCGACATGCAGATCGTCGCGTTTCCCCAGGAGGGCATCGAGTCCTACCGCAGCGGTCGCGAACTGATGGAAGAAGCCATCCGCATGGGCGCCGACGTGGTGGGCGGCATTCCGCATTTCGAGTACACCCGCGATCAAGGCGTCAGCTCGGTGAAATTCCTCATGGACCTGGCCGAGCGCACCGGTTGCCTGGTGGATGTGCATTGCGACGAAACCGACGACCCGCACTCGCGCTTCCTCGAGGTACTCGCCGAAGAGGCCCGCAGCCGCGACATGGGCGCCCGGGTCACCGCCAGCCACACCACGGCCATGGGCTCCTACGACAACGCCTACTGCGCCAAGCTGTTCCGCCTGCTCGGGCACTCGGGCATCAGCTTTGTATCGTGCCCCACCGAAAGCATTCACCTGCAAGGACGCTTCGACAACTTCCCTAAACGCCGTGGCGTCACCCGGGTCAATGAACTGCTCGAAGCCGGGATGAACGTCTGCTTCGGCCAGGACTCGATCGTCGACCCGTGGTATCCGTTGGGCAATGGCAACATCCTGCGCGTGCTCGAAGCCGGGCTGCACATCTGCCATATGCTCGGCTACCGCAACCTGCAAAGCGCTTTGGACCTGGTCACCGACAACAGCGCCAAGGCCATGGCCCTGGGCGAACGTTACGGACTGGAACCCGGACGCCCGGCGAACCTGCTGATCCTCTCGGCCGACAGCGACTACGAAGTGATCCGCAGCCAGGGCCTGCCGCTTTACTCGATTCGCAATGGTGAAGTGTTGATGAAGCGGCAGATGCCGATGGTGGAGTTTCCCCCCCGGGCAGGTTGACGTAGCGGAACCAACGGCAACGAGTCCAAGAAAAAAACCATCGACCTGTCAGGTCTGACAGGTGACCGCGCTCCGAGCCCGCCTCAAAGTGATCATCACCGATCACTTGAGGAAACGGCCATGAAAAGGACGTCACTGCCGGGCTTGCTGCTGGGCATTGTTTTAGCTTTGCCAGCGATGGCTGCAACCATCGATACCGTGCGTGATGGCAGCGCAGAGGAAATCCTGCTGCAAGGCTTTCACTGGAACTCCAGCCGCAACACGGAAAAGTGGTACCCGGTGCTCTCGCGCATGGCCAACACGATTGGCGCCGACGGCTTTACCGCCATCTGGATGCCACCGCCATGGGCGGATCAATCAAGTTGGAACAACGGGACCGTTTCGGGGGGCGGCGAAGGTTACTTCTGGCACAGCTTCGAGAAGGACGGCCGCTACGGTACCGACGCACAGCTGCGTCAGGCAGCGGCCGCGCTGAACAAGGCCGGGGTCAAGGTCATCTACGACGTGGTGCCCAATCACATGGCTGAACGAGACGGCCCTTCGATGTTTGTTCGAGGCAGCGGGGAGTGGCGGCAGGACTGCCGCCCTGCATGCGATGAAGGCGACGCATTCGACAAGGGCGACCCGGATCTGAATACCGGCAACCAGCGAGTAGCTGAAACCTTCAAGAATGAGTTCATCAACCTGCGCGACAACTACGGCGCGCAAGGCCTGCGCTTCGACTTCGTCCGGGGTTACGCTCCCGAAACGGTGGATAAGTGGATGGAGGCCTTCGGCAGCCAACAGTTCTGTGTCGGCGAAAACTGGAAAAGCCCGAACGAATATCCACAGGGTGACTGGCGGCACGGCGCAAGTTGGCAGGAAGTATTAAAAGACTGGTCGGATCGCTCACACTGCACCGTGTTCGACTTCGCGCTCAAGGAGCGCATGCAGAACGGTTCGATTGCCGAATGGCGCCATGGCTTGAATGGCAATCCAGATCCGGCCTGGCGCCGAATCGCAGTCACCTTCGTCGATAACCACGACACCGGCTACTCACCCGGCGCCTATGGCGGCCAACATCACTGGCCGGTCGCCGATGCGTTGATCAACCAGGCCTACGCCTACATTCTCAGCAGCCCCGGTACGCCGACCGTGTATTGGGCTCACATGTACGACTGGCAACGGGATGAGCTGATTCGTCGGCTGATCAAGTTGCGCAAGGATGCGGGCATTCGCGCCGACTCGCCAATCCGCTTCCACCCCAATTACTCGGGATTGGTGGCGACTACCAGCGGCAGCCGAAAAGCCCTGGTGATCGCCCTGCAGTCGGATCTCCAGCAGTTGCCTCAAGGGATGCAGGCAGCGGCACTGGAGTGGGACAACGGCGCCATCCGCATCTGGAGCATCCCTGCCGAACCGCCGCAGGTTTCGGTCACCTTTCATTGCGACAACCCAGGCGCTCAGCCCGGCGAAAGCGTCTTCGCCATTGGGTCGTCCCTGGAACTGGGGGCGTGGGATCCTCGCCACGCCGTGCCGCTGGAGGGCTCCAATAATCGCCGGAGCAGCGTTATCCAACTGCCTGCGCAGCAACAAGTGGAATGGAAGTGCATGGTTCGCCGCCAGGACTCTGCGGAGATTCGTTGGCAGCCAGGGCCGAACGTTTCATTCACCAGTGGCACGGCCAACGAGACGACCGGGCGACTTTAAGCAGTACAGCAAAGTGGGACGGGGTTGCACCGGCCTTTACCGCCATCGACGCCTAACGCATGGCGCTGGCCGTGCCAAACAGGCTGACCCGTACCAACTCACCCTCCCGCTCTTGCAACAGGATTGGCGCAGTACCGCCGGGCATCATGACGCTCACCGTCCCGGCCTGCACCCAGCCCACCCGCCACGCGGCACACGCGACGGCGCTGGCGCTGGTGCCGGAGGACGCGGTTGGGCCTTCGCCCCGCTCGAACACCCGGGCGGCGATTTGTCCGTCGGCGGCGCGCCAGGCCCATTGCAGGTTGACGCCCGCCGGACAAGGTATCCCCGCCCCGCCAGGCGCTGCGTAGGCAATGTTAGTCAGGCTTTGCGACAGCGCCTCGGCGCGCATCTGCGCAAGACCTGGCAACGCCTCCACGTCATCCACCAGCGTTACGCAATGAGGATTGCCGATGCGCACGAATTGGCTGTTGCCCCACGCCGGGTTCAAGCTATGCAGCGCAGGCACCCGGCTTACCGCGCATTGGTTGAAGGTCACCGCTGCTACACCTTGAGCGCCCACGGCAGCGGGCCCGAACAGCGGTGTCCCCAGGTTCAGCCAGAAGCCTGGGACGCCGCCCAGTTCAGCCGCGCGAACCGATGTCCGCAGCGGTGAGATACCGTCGGGTTTGTCGTGGTGAACCTGCAGTACGCAATCGTCATCGCCCACCAGCAACCCCCGCTCTTGCAGCGCCAGGGAAAAAATCGTCAGGCCATTGCCGCTACGCTCGGCCAGCGTCCCGTCGGTATTGACGATCAGCAGGTCGAAGGGCGGCGTGTCCTGGAACGGGCCGACCAGCAGCCCATCACTGCGATGAGCCTTGGCATCCGGCGGCGCCTCCCCCGGCGCCCAGGCGCAGAAGGCCTGCACGGCGGCGCCGGCCCAGGATTGGCGTAACAAGGCCGCCTCGGCGGCGGACGACGGCAGGCCGATGCCCTGGGCGCGCACCTGCTGCGGTGAGACGACTCCGTAGAGGTTGCCGCGTGCGTTGTAGCACTGCGTCATGCATCAGGTCCGAACAGGCCAGGAAGAACCGTTACTTTATGCCGGCAAGCCCGGCAGGAGCAAAGCCTGCTCCAGACGGGAACATCGGGTCGGCACCTTGGGGTCGCGGTGCGGTCAGTGGATATGCAAGCATAGGCCCCTGCCTGCATCACCGCACCGCACCAAAGCCAAGGACGTTTCATGACTGCCATAACACCCCCGCCCACTTTTGTTCCCGGACGCCTGGAACAGATGTCCACCCGCATCGCCTATCTCATTGCCGGAATCGGTATTGCCGCCTGGGCGCCGCTGGTGCCTTATGCCAAGGCGCGGGCGAACCTGGATGAAGGGACCCTCGGCTTGCTGCTGTTATGCCTTGGGGTCGGGTCGATCCTGGCGATGCCGATCTCCGGTGCGCTGGCGACGCGGTTCGGCTGCCGTCGGGTACTCAGTGGCGGTACGATCCTGATCTGCCTGGCGTTGCCGCTACTGGCGTCGATGAGTTCCTTGCCCTGGTTGGTGGCGGCATTGTTCGTGTTTGGCGCCGGGCTCGGCACCGTCGATTCGACCGTCAACCTGCAAGCGGTGATCGTCGAGCGCGCCAGCGGCAAGACCATGATGTCGGGTTTCCACGGCATGTTCAGCCTCGGCGGAATCATCGGCGCGGCCGGCGTGAGCGCCCTGCTCGGCCTCGGGCTTTCGCCGCTGGCGGCAACCCTGGTGGTCAACGCGGTCCTGCTGGTGGCGTTGTTCAAGGCCGCGCCGCACCTGTTGCCCTACGGCAGTGAAAGCTCGGGACCGGCGTTTGCCATTCCGCATGGCGTGGTGCTGTTCATCGGCATCCTCTGCTTTATCGTGTTCCTGGCCGAAGGCGCGGTACTGGACTGGAGTGCGGTGTTCCTGACCACCGAGCGTGCGGTGGATACCGCCTACGCCGGGTTGGGTTATGCCGCGTTTGCGCTGACCATGACCGTCGGCCGGTTGACAGGCGATTCGGTGGTGCATCGCCTGGGTGCCAAGCGCGTGATCATCTACGGCGGCTCGATCGCCGCAGCAGGTTTCTTCCTGGCGACCCTCGCACCGATGTGGCAAGCGGCGCTGCTGGGGTATGCGCTGGTCGGCGCCGGGTGTTCGAACATCGTGCCAGTGCTGTATACCGCCGTCGGCAAACAGACCCTGATGCCCGAAGCCATCGCCGTGCCGGCCATCACCACGATCGGTTATGCCGGCATCCTCGCGGGGCCGGCACTGATCGGTTTTGTCGCCCATGGCAGCAGCCTGGCCATTGCGTTCGGATTGATTGCGCTGTCGCTGGTGGCGGTGGCGGGCAGCGGGAAGGTGTTGAAGGTCTAAGCCCTGCAGATTCCCCGTGGCGAGGGAGCTTGCTCCCGCTCGGCTGCGAAGCAGTCGTAACCCGGCGAACGCGGAGTACCTGATGCCGCGTTCGACAGGTTTTGGGGCCGCTTCGCGACCCAGCGGGAGCAAGCTCCCTCGCCACGGGAATTAATTGAGCCTTGGGACTGCGTTTCAGGCCGCTGGGTATTTGCTCAAAACCCCACACTCGCCTGCACGAAAAACGTACGCGGTGCGCCGACGTAGATACGCCCGTTGGGCGGTGGTTGCGGGAAAGTGTCAAGAGTCTAAGCCCTGCAGATTTCGCGTGGCGAGGGAGCTTGCTCCCGCTCGGCTGCGAAGCAGTCGTAACCCGGCGGACGCGGAGTACCTGATGCTCCGCGTTCGACAGGTTTTGGGGTCGCTTCGCGACCCAGCGGGAGCAAGCTCCCTCGCCACGGGATTGTATTTGAGCCTTGGGACTGTGTTTCAGGCCGCTGGGTACTTGCTCAAAACCCCACGCTCGCCTGCACGAAAAACGTACGCGGCGCGCCGACGTAGATACGCCCGTTGGGCGGTGGTTGCGGGAAAGTGTTAAGAGTCTAAGCCCTGCAGATTCCCGTGGCGAGGGAGCTTGCTCCCGCTCGGCTGCGAAGCAGTCGTAACCCGGCGAACGCGGAGTACCTGATGCTCCGCGTTCGACAGGTTTTGGGGCCGCTTCGCGACCCAGCGGGAGCAAGCTCCCTCGCCACGGGAATTAATTGAGCCTTGGGACCGCGTTTCAGGCCGCTGGGTATTTGCTCAAAACCCCACACTCGCCTGCACGAAAAACGTACGCGGCGCGCCGACGTAGATACGCCCGTTGGGCGGTGGTTGCGGGAAAGTGTCAAGAGTCTAAGCCCTGCAGATTTCGCGTGGCGAGGGAGCTTGCTCCCGCTCGGCTGCGAAGCAGTCGTAACCCGGCGGACGCGGAGTACCTGATGCTCCGCGTTCGACAGGTTTTGGGGCCGCTTCGCGACCCAGCGGGAGCAAGCTCCCTCGCCACGGGATTGTATTTGAGCCTTGGGACCGCGTTTCAGGCCGCTGGGTATTTGCTCAAAACCCCACACTCGCCTGCACGAAAAACGTACGCGGCGCGCCGACGTAGATACGCCCGTTGGGCGGTGGTTGCGGGAAAGTGTCAAGAGTCTAAGCCCTGCAGATTCCCCGTGGCGAGGGAGCTTGCTCCCGCTCGGCTGCGAAGCAGTCGTAACCCGGCGAACGCGGAGTACCTGATGCTCCGCGTTCGACAGGTTTGGGGGCCGCTTCGCGACCCAGCGGGAGCAAGCTCCCTCGCCACGGGAATTAATTGAGCCTTGGGACTGAGTTTCAGGCCGCTGGGTACTTGATCAAAACCCCACACTCGCCTGCACGAAAAACGTACGCGGCGCGCCGACGTAGATACGCCCGTTGGGCGGTGGTTGCGGGAAAGTGTTAAGAGTCTAAGCCCTGCAGATTCCCCGTGGCGAGGGAGCTTGCTCCCGCTCGGCTGCGAAGCAGTCGTAACCCGGCGAACGCGGAGTACCTGATGCTCCGCGTTCGACAGGTTTTGGGGCCGCTTCGCGACCCAGCGGGAGCAAGCTCCCTCGCCACGGGATTGTATTTGAGCCTTGGGACTGTGTTTCAGGCCGCTGGGTATTTGCTCAAAACCCCACACTCGCCTGCACGAAAAACGTACGCGGTGCGCCGACGTAGACACGCCCGTTGGGCGGTGGTTGCGGGAAAGTGTCAAGAGTCTAAGCCCTGCAGATTCCCCGTGGCGAGGGAGCTTGCTCCCGCTCGGCTGCGAAGCAGTCGTAACCCGGCGAACGCGGAGTACCTGATGCTCCGCGTTCGACAGGTTTTGGGGCCGCTTCGCGACCCAGCGGGAGCAAGCTCCCTCGCCACGGGATTGTATTTGAGCCTTGGGACCGCGTTTCAGGCCGCTGGGTATTTGCTCAAAACCCCACACTCGCCTGCACGAAAAACGTACGCGGCGCGCCGACGTAGATACCCGAGTTGTTGTCGCTGGAACGCGTGTAGTACTGATGATCGAACAGGTTCTTCACCCCCGCGCCGAGTTTCAGGTTCGACAGCTGCGAGCCGAAATCATAGCCGCCCCGAACGTTCCAGAGCATATAGCCCGGCATGTCGCCGTATTGCCCATCGGCGGTGCCGTCGGTGATGTAGTTATCGCTGAAACTGCCATCGGGGTTCACGCTGTTGCCCGGTGAACGTTGCCCGGACTGGGCGAAGCCATCGAGGTTGTAAGTCCAGCGATTGACTTCGTAGCGCAGGCCCACGGTGGCAATCTGGCGCGAATAGAACGGCAGGTCACGACCCTTGAAGCTCGGGATGTCCCCTTCATAGGTGGCCCGGGTATAGGTGAAACCAGCGCTGGCGGTCAGGCCGTCGAGGCGCGGGTCCAACGCGGCCATGTCGTAGTGCACCGACGCTTCCAGCCCCTGATGCTTGGTGGCGCCCATGTTGGTCCAGCCCACATCGTTACTGATGTATTGCAACTCGTCGTCGAAGTCGATGTAGAACAGCGTCACTTCCCCGCCCCACACGTCATCGTTGTAGCGCGTACCGATCTCGTAGGTCTTGGCCTTTTCCGGGCTCAGGCCATTGGCGGTGTTGTTGCCGTCACCGCCCTGGCCGAGTTGAAAATACTGCAGGCTGCCGAACGAAGTCTCGTAGTTGGCGAACAGCTTCCAGGCGTCGGACAGGTGGTACATCACGCTCAAGGCCGGCAACGGTTCGTTGCTGTCGATGCTGCGGCGCTTTTCCTGCACCGGGCGGCCGGCGGTGTCGAGCACCGGGCGGTCGTGCCATTCGGTGCTGATGTTTTCGAAGCGGATGCCCGGAGTGATGGTCCACTTGCCCACGTCGATCTTGTCGTCGATGTAGACCGCATGGGCTTCGGTACCACCGGTCCGGTCCTGATAGACGTGACCGTCGGCGCCCGGACGCACCACCGGTTCGTTGTTGCGCAGCGCCAGGCGGCTGGCCTCCTCGTGCATGCCTTCCTTGAGGTAGCGATAACCGACGCTGGCCTCCTGGGTGGTCGGCCCGAGGTCGAACACATGGGACACACGCGGCTCGATGCCGAAGGTGTAATAGCTACGCGGGTAGGACACCAGGTTGCGCTGGTCCCGCGAGGCGATGGTGCTGCCGCGGAAGCTGTCGGAGTAATAGGTCAGCACTTCGGCCTGGGTGCGCTCGCCGATTTCGCGGATCCACTTGAACGACACGTCCTTGCGGCGGCCGCTGAAACTGTCCCAGTCGCGATCGGACTGGTACGGGTCGGCGTCGTACTGTGCCTGGGTCAGGCCGCCGGGCATGTCGGCCTCGGCGTCGTAGTAGTGGAAGTTCAGCGAGAAATCATCGACGTCGGTCGGTGCCCAGTGGGTCTTGAGAATCACGTCGTCGATGTCGTTATCGTTGTTGCTCTTGCGATATCCGTTGCCGTTGATGCCCGAATACAGCAGCGCCACGCCCAGCCCGTTATCGGCGGTACCGCCCAGGAACGCCGTGTCGATGTGCTTCCAGCCGCCGCGCTGGGAGGTCTCCAGGGTGCTGCCGATTTCCCCGGTGGCTTTTTCCGGGATAGCGCGAGTCACGAAGTTGATCACGCCGCCGACGTTCTGCGGGCCGTAGCGCACCGAGCCGGCACCGCGTACCACGTCGATGCTGTCCAGGTTGCCCGACGAAATCGGTGCCATGGACAGTTGCGGCTGGCCGTATGGCGCGAAGGCCGCCGGTACGCCGTCAATCAGGACCGTGGAGCGCGGCGACAGGCGCGAGGTCAGGCCGCGCACGCCGACGTTCAGGGCGATGTCGCTGCCACCGGTGCCGTTGGCGTCTTGCACCTGCACGCCCGGGACCCGCCGCAAGACATCGCCGACGTTCATGGCGCCCTGCTCGACCATCGCTTCGCGGCGGATCACCGTCCGCGCGCCGGCGTGGTTCTGTACCACTTCGGCGTTGGCGTCGCCAAGCCAGTCGCCGACCACCTGGATCTCGGTGGCGCCCAACTCCAGTGGGCCATCGGTAGACGCCGAAGGAGCCGGCAACACAGTCACCGAGCCGTCATCGATCTGGTATTGCAAACCGCTGCCCTTGAGCAATTGACCCAGAGCCACCTCGGGAGACAGGTTGCCCTGCACCGCCGGTGCCTGTTTGCCGGCCACCAGCTCCGCGCTGAAAAACACCTGCAATGAGGTCTGCTGGCCAAGCTGGCTCAGCGCCTGACCCAAGGGTTGCGCCTGGATGTGGATCGCCGTGACGGTCTGGTCGGCAAAAGCCTCGGGCAACGCGGCGCTGACCGCCAGGGTCAGGGCCAGCGGTAGCCAACGGGTGGAGGTACGTTTGTTGTTCTTGGCGGAAGTTTTCACGTCGAACCTTGTCCTGTCGAATCGCAAGAATACGCGTCTGTTAATGCAAACCAGTTGCAGTTGGACAAGAAGACGAAGAACTCGAAAAAAACCTGAATCTATTTCGCAATTATTTCCTGGCTGCCGTCGTCAAGTGTGCGCACGGCCACCGGCAGGATGTTCGGCAAGGCCTTGAGCAGCGCCTCGGGATTGTCCGAACGGAACACACTGGTCAGGCGCAGGTTGCCCACCGCGGCACTGGCAACCCGCAGGGGCTTGGCGCGATAACGGGAGACCTCCTCGGCGACTTCACTCAACGGCGCGTTGTTGAACACCAGCTTGCCGTTGCGCCACGCGGTGAGTTCATCGGCGTTGATCGGGTACGGTGACGCGACCTTGCCTTGAGCATCGATCCGGGTGCCCAGGCCGGCCGTGAGATTGATGGGGAAATCACGCCCTTGGACCTTGACGCTACCCTCCTCCACCGCCACCCGGGTGCTGCCGGCATCGCGGCGCACGTCGAAGCGCGTCCCGGTCACCGTCACCTGGCCGTTGCCCGCGTCAACGGTGAACGGGCGCGCGGCATCATGCTCGACTCTGAACAGCGCCTCCCCCTCGACCAGCTCTACCCGACGTTGGCGATGTTCGAAGACAACACGCACATGGCTGCGGCTGTTGAGGTCGATCAGCGAGCCATCCGGCAGCGCGACATGCCGACGCTCACCGAGGGCAGTGGCGAATTCGCTGCGGTAATCGCTCGACGCACCCAGGCCGCTGAACAACCCCAGCCCGACCGCCACCGCCACCAATCCGGCGGCCACCGCATAGCGCAGCAAAGGCCTGCGTCTCGGGCGTTCGGCGGGCCGCTCGCACAAGGCTTGCAAGCGCTCCCGGGGCAGCAGGTCCGTTGCGCTCCAGATCCCTTGCAGCAGTTGAATTTCATCGCGGTGGTTGGGGTGTTCGCCCAGCCAGGCCTCGAAACGCTGACGCTCGTCGAGGCTCATGACCGGGTCCTGCAGACGCACGAACCATTGCGCCGCCTCGTCGCGAACCCTGCTCTGCCCGCACGGGCAGTCACGGCTATCCATCATGGAAGGGTCCTGTGGCTCGGGTGGAAAAGGACGACCGCTCATTGATCCGGTCCGTCGAGGCGATCACGCAGATGGCGCAGGGTGCGGATCATATACTTTTCCACCATGTTTTTTGACAGGCCCAGGCGCTCGGCGATTTCCGCCTGGGTCAGGCCTTCGATCTTCTGCCAGACAAACACCGTGCGGCAATGGGCCGGCAGCTCGGCAAGCGCCCGTTCGATGGAGTCCGCCAGCTGGATCGCGTGCATGTAGTGCTCCGGGTCGCCCGCAAACGAATAACCAGGGTCAAGCGCCGCTTCCTCAATGGCGCCCCGTCGATCTTCACGCCGATAGCCGTCCACTGCAATATTGCGCGCTGTCTGGTGCAGATAGGCCCGTGGCTGCTCGACCCGCGCCGAATCGGACTCGAGCACGCGCACGAAGGCGTCGTGGGCCAGGTCCTCGGCCTGCTCGCGGTTGCGCAGGCGGCGGGTCCAGGTGCCGATCAACTCTTCGTAATGCTCGAAAAAGCCGGGTCTGCGAGGCAGCTTGGGAATCATCGCGGCGTGCTGTGGGGACGGGGCACGAATAGTAATCGTTCTTATTAATTGGAAGCAAACGCCGTCCGACCACCTGGGCAGAAAAAATACAACGTGGGAGCGAGCTTGCTCGCGATGGCGGTATATCAGTCAACATTTATGTTGAAGGTCAGTCCGCTATCGCGAGCAAGCTCGCTCCCACAGGGTTCGACACTGCCTCTGGGATTGCCTAGAACCGGCACACCGCCGCCGCCCCCGTATCGGTCGGCATGACATGCTCAGGCGGCACGACGATTACCTCGCCGCCCTGCCGGGTCACGGCCAGGATCAATTCGTCCAGCACGTCAGGCGCCTGTTCATCGCCGGTCTCGTCAATGATCAAGCGGCCCTTGTCTGCGTCGAGCTGGCCGGGCACCTGGCGCTCCGCCTCCACCAGCAACAGCGCAATGCGGCTTTCCCAGGCGGCCTTGGCGATCTCGGCGAGGTTGTCCAGCGCCCGTCCCTGGCCGACCGCGACACCATAACGATTGAGGCTATCGACGACCCGGTCCGAGTGGCTGTGGGCCATGACCTTGGAGCACTGGACGCGCAACTCCTCCACGCTCAACCTCGAAGGGTCCCCATCGATGCCCTGGGCCAACAACTGCGAGTTATGGCTGACCGCGCGAAACACCGCCTGGTTTTCCGGCAGGGCCACGAGGATCATCGGCAAGCCCGAAGGCTGCGAGTAATGTTCCAGGATGGCTTTGTCCACGGCGCGAAAAAACCGCTCGCGGTCGAGGTTGATTTCGTCCTGCTTACCGCCGCCGGCGGATTCATGCATCATCGGATCGCCGCGCTCACTGCTGCGGCTGAAGCCGTTGGGGAAACCCTGCTGGTCACCTGAAGTCAGTTCATCGCCGAGCGCCTCGTTCTGGTTGCGCGGCACCTCGTCGGCCAGCTCGACTTTTTCCAGTTGTTGGGAGGAGCCCTCGTACAACCACACCTCGTTACGGGTCAGGCACAGCACCTGATAACGTTCGGTCGACTGGACCAGACGCAACAATGGCTTCAGATAAGGATGGCTGTTGGCGAATGCGCATTGCGGCAGGCGCTGGTTCACCGCGATGACCTTGAAATAGTCACGGGCGCCGAACACCGCGATGCCGTCCCGATTAGAGTTCCAGAAATCCTGGTCGTCCACCAGCGCATGAAAAGGCTCAAGCAACGGCGCGCAATCGACGCCCGGATGCTGTTGTTCCAGTTGCGTCTGCAGTTCGCGCACCAGGTTCTTGTAGCGGATCGGGTCCTGGCTGCGTTCGGGGAATGTACGGTGGGTAGGCATATACAACGAAAGGCTCGGCTGTTCGTCGAACGCCAGAAGCTCGGCCAATACCTGCCGGCTGAAGGGTTGATGAGCGGTCATGATCGTCTCCTTTTATTCTTTGCCACGAGCCTCTTGGTTTGCGAGGAAATCTTCCTCCAGCATGGCGTCCACCAATTCCGGTGGCGCTTCATCCACCGGAGCGGTCACGCGCCCCATGGATTCGACGGCGGGGTTGAGCTTGCCGACCTGATGATCGAGCGCATGCAGCATTTTCTCGGCGGCGCCCTCGACCGCCAGCTCCAGGCTTTCGGCCTTGTGGCTCACGGAAATGGCGGCAACGCCTTGCAGACGCGCCTCGATCTGGCAGCGTTTATCCGCGGCGCCGCCCTTCTGGGCGTTCTCGTCGCTGACGTGGATTTCAACCCGGGCCAACTGGTCTTCGAAACGCTGTAGCGCGTCCACCACCGTACTGCCGACCCACTCCTGCAATCGGACACTGCCTTCGATATGGTTGCTGTTGACTTGAACTTGCATGATCGACTCCTCTGACAAAGGCGGCTTTGGGCCGCCTATTGTGGGTAGAAGAAAAGTGATCGGGCTTAGTTCCCGGCACGGGATGACTGGCGTTTGGCACGCAGCAACTGACGCACCGTCAAGCCCACCGCCAGCGTGCCGCAAAGGATCAAGGTCCAGCCCAGCGCCTGGAACCAGGCGGCGAGCATCAGCGCAGCGCCGATCAGCACGTAGTAGAACAGGCCGAACAGCGCGCCGGCCGTGCCCAGGCAATCCTTGTAATGTACGAGCGCCGCACCCAGGACGTTGGGGATCGCCATGCCGAACGCCAGCACCACCAGCATCATCGGTGCGACAAAGCTGCCGCTATCAAGCAGGCCTTGCACACCCGAACCGCCCACCAGCAGGACAATCGCCGCCAGGGCCGACAATTGATTGCCGTCGAATCCGCGTGCCAGCAGGCGCTTGTTGAGCCAGGCGCCCAAACCTGAACCCAACGCCAGGACCACTCCGCTGTAACCGAACATGGCGGGACTCAAGCCGAGCCGTTCGAACTGGAACGGTGCAAGGTTGTAGTAGCTGAAGAGCGCCACGTTGAACGCAGCCACCAGCCATGCCGAACGCCAGATGGCCGGGTCCACCAGCATGCGCCAGAGGGTTTTCAACAGCGGCGGTGGAGGCAGTCGGACCGGTAAGGTTTCGGGCAAGGCACACACGCACCACAGCAGCAGGATCAACGACAGCAGCAGGAGTGCGCCGAGTACGCCTTGATACCCGAAGAGCTCCACCAGGCCCGCGCCGCTGAACAGACCGATAGCCGGACTGGCCGCCAATGCGATACCGATGATCGAGAAGACCTGGCCCAGTTCGGCGCCTTGGAAGCGGTCACGCAAAACCGTTTGGGTTACCACCGAACCGACTGCGGCGCCGAACGCGGCCAAGGCCTGAAAAGCCAGCAACGCCTCAAAGCTGGAGGCGTTCAAACCGAGCACGGTCGCAGCCCCGTACAACGCGAGGCCGGCCAGCATGACGGGCCGACGGCCCGCGCGATCACAGAGGCGCCCCCATACCACCACTCCGAGAGCGAACCCCAGGAAAAACACCGAAAGCGTCTGCGCCGCCATTTGGGCGCTGACGGCAAAGGCCTGGCTGATGTCTGCCAATGCAGGGCTGTAAAGGGTCTGGGCGATCTGGGGAAACATGACCAGGGCGATCGCCAGATGAAGCAGAGGACGGGATGTCATGGAAAGTGCTCGCTGAAAGAATGGCGAGCAGTCTATAAACGCTATGACTGTCGTATTATCCAAGGCCTGACAATAAATCGCTGAAATCGGACAAACTCATGGCTTGGCTCGACGCTCACGCCCGCTTCGACCCCGATCGCCATCAAGCGCCGGTCGTTGGCATCGCCGCAACGCTGGGTCATCACGATTCTGGCTTGCACGCTCACCGGCGTGGGCAATTGCTGTTCACCTTTCAGGGCTGCACGCGCATCACCTTGCAAAGGCAGCTTTGCCTGCTGCCTCCCTCACGAGCGGCCTGGATTCCACCGGGTACGCCGCATCGCGCAGTGATGCAACAGAGCGTGGAGTATCGATCGATCTACCTGACGCCGGCTTTGTGCGCCGATCTACCTTCGCAAGTGCGCATCATCGAGGTTTCGCCACTGCTGCGCGCCGTACTTGAACCGATCGCCCACGCTGCGTTTGACAGCGACTGGATGCAGGGCCGCAACGCGCATCTGCTGGGCCTTTGCCTGGAGGAAATCCGCCAGGCTGCACCACAGCCGATGCTGCTGCCGCTGCCTCAAGACAAGCGCCTGGCGCCGCTGCTCAAGACTCTGGAACAACTGCCACCGGCGCTGGCTGTGCTGGAGCAGCAGATCGGCGCGAGTGGCCGGACCATCGGGCGAATCCTGCAACGGGAAACCGGCATGAGCTATCAGCAGTGGCGTCAGCAATGGCGCTTGATGCGTGCCATTGAACTGCTCGCCACTGGCCGCAGCCTGAGCTATTGCGCTTTCGAACTGGGCTTTGCCAGCGACAGCGCCTTTATCGCTTTCTTCAAGCTCATGACCGGTCTCACGCCCAAGAACTACCTGAGGTAAGCAGGGCTCGAATCAAACCTCGGGCATTTTCCGAAAGCCCACCGCCAGCCGATTCCAGCCGTTGATGGCGTTGATCGCCACGGTCAGGTCGACCATCTCCTTGGGCGTGAAATGCTCGCTCAGCAGCGCGTAGTCCGCGTCCGGCGCATGGGTCTCGCTCAGGCGTGTCAGCGCTTCGGTCCAGGCCAACGCGGCGCGTTCACGGCCGGTAAAGAACGGTGCTTCGCGCCAGGCGGTCACGGCATACAGGCGCCGCTCGGTCTCGCCGTCCTTGCGCGCATCAGCGGTGTGCATGTCGATGCAGAATGCGCAGCCGTTGATCTGCGAGGAACGCAGCTTGACCAACTCCAGCAGGGACTTTTCCAGGCCCAGTTTCGACACCGTGTTTTCCAGCGTCAGCATGGCTTTGTAGGCGTCGGGGGAAGCGGTGTAGAAATCGATACGCGGTTGCATGGTGAACTCCTGGAACAATGGGGTGTGGCGCTACGTTAGCCCTGCCCTGGCGCTGGACAAATAGCCAATTGTTGGGAAGTTCGGGTGGCCAATGGTCCGGAAATCAAAGAATGCCTTCGTGGCGAGGGAGCTTGCTCCCGCTCGGCTGCGCAGCAGTCGTAAACCGGCTGGCACGGTTTACCCGCTGCACCGAGGTGTCTGGTTTTGGGGCCGCTGCGCAGCCCAGCGGGAGCAAGCTCCCTCGCCACAGGTACTACTCAGGCCCGACTGCGCAACCACTGCAAAAAACGCTTCTTGGCCACCGGCTTGGGCACGTCGCGAGTCAGGTTCTGGGCCAGGTGCATGCGCACGTCCAGCAGGTTCTTCATCGCGTCGTTGATATCGCGACGGGCTTCGAGGCAGGGCTTGAGGTAGCTGTTCTCGATGCGATACAGGGTGCAGAAGGTCTTGGCGGAGAAGTTCGCCAGTGCGGCTTGTTCGGCGACAATTCCGGCTTCGCCGATGACTTCCCCCGGTCCCATGCGCCCGCCCTCCAGCGGCTGGCCGTTACGCATGAGCGTCACGCTGACCACCCCGGACTCGATGATGAACAGATGATCGCTGACCTCCCCGGCCGCCAGGATCACGTCGCCGGCGCGGAAGGTTTGCAGGGTCATGTTCTGGCTGAAAGTGTCTTTTTCATCCTGGCGCAAGGTCGAGAAAATGTTCGAGCTCTCCAGCAATGCCCGGGGCCGGGACACCACCGCGGGCGCCGCACTTTCACTGGTGGACAGCAGGCTCACGCCGGACGCCTGCAAATGCCGGAATGCCAGGTCGAACAACTGGTTGCGCACCCCGCGCTTCTGGCCCATCGAGGCAACGAACCCACTGATCTCGTATTCCGCCCCGCCACTGCCAGTGCTTTTCAGCGCCACGCAGGGCTCCGGGCTGGGCAGCAACGCACGGCAGCCGACCATCGCCCGCTCCAGTGCGTCGATTACCGTTTGCGGCCGTGCGTGAGGGCTCACCTGGATGCTGATCGACAAGCCATGGACATCGCTGGGTCGGCTGAAATTGATGATCTTGGCCTTTGCCGCCAGCGAGTTGGGGATCACCGCCATGCTCCCTTGGGAGGTCTGCAGCCGTGTAGCCCGCCAATCGATGTCGGTGACCCGGCCTTCGGTGCCGTCGATGGAAATCCAGTCATCGACCTGATAGGGCTTGGTGGTATTGAGCACGATGCCGGAGAAAACATCGCTGAGGGTGCTCTGCAACGCCAGGCCGACGATGATTGCCATCGCGCCGGACGTCGCCAGCACGCCTTTGACCGGCAGGTCGAGCACGTAAGCCAACGCGGCGATCACCGCGACCAGGAAAATCACCGCACCGAGCAGGTCCTGCAATAGCCGCCCGGTATGGCCGACCCGTTGCATCATCACCGCACCGATCATCACCGTCAGGGTGCGCGCGGCGAACAACCACCAGCCGATCTGCAAGCCGGTCGCCGCGAGGTGCCGGGGCACGTCGTCGACCCACTGGGCTTTTTCCATGGGATTGAGGCCTTCGTTGAACAGCAGCACGCTGAACAACGAAAAGATCAGCAGCCGTACACCGATTTTCCAGTAGGTCCGGTCGGCGCTGACAAGCCGCCACAACACCAGATCGAGCACAAGCAGTGCCAGGGCACAGAGCAGCGGGTGGTCGGTGAACAGAGACAGCATCGGGACAGCTCCAGGAAGGCCATTGGCGAAGATTGGCACAGAATGAACACGCTGTAGAGGTCACCCCACGACAAATCCCAGGCACGCCCCAGCCCCCTGTGGGAGCGAGCCTGCTCGCGAAGAGGCCGGCCCCTTCAACATCCTTTTTCGCCTGAGATACCGCTATCGCGAGCAAGCTCGCTCCCACAGGTGAGGTCTACAGGGCTATGCGACCACTTCAGCCCTGCATCCGGCCGAAGCGCCCGGAATGGAAATCCTCGAAGGCCTGGAGGATTTCCTGCTGGCTGTTCATCACGAACGGGCCATGGCCGACGATGGGTTCATCGATGGGCTCGCCACTGAGCAACAGGACCACCGCGTCATGGTCGGCTTGCAGGCTCAATTGGTCGCCGGCCCGTTCGAACAGGGCCAGTTGCCCTTGCTCGACGCGTTCACGGCCGTTGACCTGGACGGTACCGCGAAGCACCACCAGTGCGCTGTTGTAACCGTCATGCACGGCCACGGTCAGGTGCTTCCCGGCGTTCAGGCGGATGTCCCAGACGTCGATCGGGGTAAAGGTTTTCGCCGGGCCTTGATGCCCTTCGAAGGACCCGGCAATCAGGCGCAAGCTACCGGCTCCGTCCTTCAGCGCGATCTGTGGGATGTCGCCCTTGAGAATGGTCTGGTAGCCGGCCGGCGCCATCTTGTCCTTGGCGGGCAAGTTGACCCACAGCTGGACCATTTCCATGAACCCGCCCTGCCGGGCGAAGGCTTCGGAGTGGAACTCTTCGTGAACGATGCCGGATGCAGCGGTCATCCATTGCACGTCGCCGGGGCCGATCTTGCCGCCGCTGCCAGTCGAATCACGATGTTCCAGTTCGCCCTGGTAGACGATGGTCACGGTTTCGAAACCACGATGAGGGTGCTGGCCTACGCCGCGTCGCTCGGTGGTCGGTGCGAATTCGCTGGGGGCCGCATGATCGAGCAGCAGGAACGGGCTGACATGTTTGCCCAGATTATCGTAGGAAAACAGCGTGCGAACCGGAAAGCCGTCGCCGACCCAATGAGGCCGCGGACTGGTATAGACGCCGGTGATGTTTTTCATGCTGAGTCTCCGATCGGGTGTTGCCATTCGATGGAACAGCTTAAAACCGCGCCCCTTGATGCGCTAGACTGCAAAAATCGGCCGTAGCGTTCCATCAGGAGAACGATCATCGAAGACCTCAACACCCTGTACTACTTCACCCAAGTGGTCGAACACGGCGGCTTCGCCCCCGCTGGCCGGGCGCTGGACATGCCCAAGTCCAAGCTCAGCCGGCGTATCGCCCAGTTGGAGGAGCGCCTGGGCGTCAGGCTGATCCATCGCACCAGCCGGCATTGTTCGTTGACGGAAATCGGCCAGGCCTATTACCAGCGCTGCCTGGCCATGCGGGTCGAGGCTGAAAGCGCCGCCGAAGTGATCGAACGCAACCGCTCGGAACCCCAGGGACTGGTGCGCATCAGTTGCCCGACGGCGCTGCTCAACAGCTGGGTCGGACCGATGCTGACCCGCTACATGGTCAAGTACCCGCGGGTGGAGCTGTTCATCGAGAGCACCAACCGCCGCGTCGACCTGCTCCACGAAGGGTTCGATATCGCGTTGCGGGTCCGTTTCCCCCCGCTGGAAAACACTGACATGGTCATGAAGGTGCTGAGCAACAGCACCCAGTGCCTGGTGGGGAGCCCGGTCTATCGTGAAGGCCTGTCGTCCCCCGCCTCGCCGGCGGACCTCAATGGCCTGCCCAGCGTCCACTGGGGTTCGGCGCAACGTGAATACCAATGGGAGCTGTTCGGCCCGGACGGCACCCGCGCGCTGATCCGCCACGCACCGCGCATGGTCACCGACGACCTGCTGGCCTTGCGTCATGCGGTGCTGGCGGGCATCGGCATCGCTCACCTGCCCACGGTCGTGGTACGCGAAGACCTGGCCGCCGGACGCCTGGTGGAACTGGTGCCGGGCTGGACACCGAAATGCGGGATCGTCCATGCGATATTCGCCTCACGCCGTGGCTTGCTGCCCTCGGTGCGCACCCTGATCGACTTCCTCGCCGAGGAGTTCAGCCAGAGCGACATGGCCTAGCGCATGCGGCAAGGCGCTCCCCACGGTGCCCTACAAGTGATTGCGCTTGGCGAAATCCGACAGGCCCACCAGGGTTTTCAAGCCAAGCTTCTCCAGCAGGCGGGTCTTGTAGGTGCTGACCGTCTTGGGGCTCAGGAACAAAGCTTCGGCGACGTCCTTGCCGCGCATGCCCATGGCCAGCATCCGCAGGATTGACAACTCGCGGATCGAGAGACTCTCCAGCGCCTGCTGTTCGGTGCGCTGCTGGAAATCCAGGCGAACGGACATCTGTGGGAAATAGGAATAACCGGACTTCAATGCATGAATGGCCTTGGTCAATTCCTTCAGGTCGCTTTTCTTGGTGACAAACCCTCGGGCCCCCGCCGAGATACAGCGATTGCAGAAATGCTGGGCATCCTGGGAGGTAAACACCAGCACCCCGCATGACGGGAACTCGGCCATGATCCAGCTCAACAGTTCAAGGCCGTCGAAACCGTTCATTACCAGGTCCAGGATCACCAGGTCGGGTATGCCTTCCTTGATCAAGGCCCTGGCTTGCGCCACGCTGCTGGCATCGCGGACCTGCGCAGCCCCTTCATTCTGGCAAATGAGCCGCAACGCTCCTCGAATGACAGGGTGGTCGTCCACGATCAACACGTCTTTCACGGCAACTCCCTGGGTAATTACAAATGACATTGGTGCCAGACGGCATCGAACTCTTGCACAAGCGGTGGGCAGGATTCACCTGTCAGATCTGACAGGTGCGACCAGTGGTCGTTGGCCCGGCGAAACCATCTCGTCACAAGCGCGCCCGCTCGCTGATACGCGCTCCCTCGACACGAGCCATCAAGCAGGCCAGTGCAACAGGATCGGGCAACGCGGCCTGGCTCAGTTGCACGTGAGACCGGCGCCCGCCTACCCGCGGCGACACGCCAGCCTGCGGCATGTTGTAGATCAACCCGTGAAGCACCTGGGGGTTGTCGACCAGGAAATCGGCTAACTCCACTCCGCCACTTGCCAGTCGGGCATTGGCGACGATCACGTCGAACGGCTCGCTGCCATACTCCACCAGCAGCAACAATTCCTCCATGTCGTTCACCGGCGCAATCCGGAAATAACCTTGCTGGTTGAACAGGCGCTCAAGCTTCATTCGATGAAAATGCTCTGAATCGGCGATCATGATACGTAATGCTTTGTTCGGCATGACGGGCATCCAATGGCAACGCGACGGGTACGGCGGCCCATGAACGTCAGGAGGCGTCAGGCTAGAGAAAGCTTCCAAACGACGCTGTAGGAAAAATCTTAAAAACCGGGTAAATGGCGCCCATGGCGCCGTCCTGCGATCGATATCCCCTCATGTCGGTCAGCAACCACTTCAACCTGGCCAGAGCGACGAAGCACGCAGCCGCCCGGTCAAATGTTCGAGCGCCTGCTGCAAGTCGCCCACCGCATCGGCCAACGACGACGTATCCCGGGCCCTGCAAGCGTCTTCCAAGGCATCGCACGCGCTAACCAGACCTTGCGCCCTGACCATCCGCGCCCCGCCCTTGATCCGATGCGCCAGGTCGGCGAGTCCGGGCAGATCATGCCGGGCGGACAAGTGCAGCAATTGCGCGGTGTCTTCGGTATTGCAGGTGACCAGTTCGCTGATCAGGCTGTTCAGCGCCTCCGTATCGCCGCCGGTCAACTGCGCCAGGCCGTCCAGGTCGAAATCATCCGCGGGCGCCTCGGCCTCCGTTCCAGGAAACCCTGCGGCCGGTTCCGGAAAAACCTGCGCCAGGCGCGCACCGAGGACTTCGAGCCCGATGGGCTTGAACAGGCAATCATTCATTCCCGCGTCGATGCAACGCTGCTTTTCTTCTGGCTGGGCATTGGCGGTGAACCCGAGTATCAATATCGGCGACAGGCCTCGCGCGTGCTCCTCTTCACGAATGGCTCGGGTCAATGCGTAGCCATCCATCAAAGGCATGTTGCAGTCGGTAATGATCATGTCGAAATGCCCGGCGCGCCACGCTTGCAGGCCTTGCACACCCTCCGCAGCCTCCTCCACGCGGTGGCCCAGGTAACTCAGTTGCTGGCACAGCAACAGGCGATTGGCCGGATAGTCATCGACCACCAGGATAGCCAGCGCCCGCATCGGCAACGGCGTCTTGCCCCCGGCAAGTGGGGCCTGGAGCAAGGCGTCGAGCAGCGGCAGATCCAGCCGGATCTCGACCTGCGTGCCCTCCCCCGGCAGGCTGCTCATCGTCAGGGTGCCGCCCATCATTTCGCACAAGGTCCGGCTGATGACCAACCCCAGCCCGGAACCGCCGCGGGTCGACTCGCGGTTGTCGCCGACCTGGGTGAACGGCTGGAACAGCCGCTGCTGGTCTTCAAGGGAAATCCCGCTGCCGGTGTCTTCCACCCGCAAGCGAACAGCGAGTCGCTCGTCTTCGCTGCCGGGGACGACCTCGGCGATCAAGCGCACCAAGCCCTGATCGGTGAACTTGATCGCGTTGCTGAGCAGGTTCGACAGCACCTGCTTGAAGTGCAACGGATCGATCAGCACGTCGCGGTCGAGCTCATCATCCAGGGCCAGCTGCAGGCCCAGGTGTTTCTGCCGGGCCAGGCCTTCGAAAACCCGCGCCACCGACTCGACCAGCTCCCGCAGGTTGGCGCGCTCCGGCGCCAGCGACATCCGCCCGGACTCGATACGGGCAACATCGAGGATGTCGCCGATCAGCGCCAGCAAGCCATGGGCGGCGCCCGAAGCGACCTCGATGGCCGCCCGATCGACAATGCCTTCTTCGGCCTTTTTCAGCGCCAGTTCGAGCATGCCGATCACCGCGTTCATCGGCGTGCGGATCTCGTGGCTCATCGTCGCCAGGAACGTGGTCTTGGCCCGGTTGGCGTCATCAGAACCGTCCTTGGCAATGCGCAATTGTTCGAGCAGGTGCTGGCGTTCGCTGACGTCGATCCAGCCGCCGATCATGCCGCTGACCGCGCCGTCGCTGCCGCGATACGGCAGCATCCATTGATAGATGGTCAGCACCTCGCCGCTGGCCACAGTCAGGCGGCGGTCCTGGACCCGTGGCAAGCCCTCCTCCATGACCCTTAGATAGTCATGGTGGTAGAGCCGCGCTTCTACCGGATCCCCCGGCGCGCTTTCGAGCAGGGTCTTGCCGACAACGCTCTGCCGTTCGGCACCGAATACCTCCAGGTAGCCGCTGTTGCACAACACCAGCCGCGCCTCGCGATCACGGACATAGATCGGATGCGGCGTGCCGTCGATCAATACCCGCATGAATTCCAGTTGGTCGTTGAGGGCGACTTCGGCCTGCCGACGCTTGCGTATCAGATGGCGCAGATAGCCGATCCAGCCCAGCGCCAGGAGCAACAGCAGTGCAGCGATGGCGAAGCCTTGGAGAACGGTGGCGCGGTGGCGCAGCCAATAATTGTCTTCCACAACGATTTCCGTACGCCAGCGGTTGGTCAGTTCGTCCATTTCCTCAGGTGCAACGCTGAGCAGCGCCTTGTCCAGGATCGAATGCAGCTGCGGCGCGTCCCGGCGGGTGCCCAAGGCGATCAGCGCCGGCTCGGTGCCGACGGTGCAGGTGATCCGCAGCGTGTCGCGGTACTGACGGGAGATCATGTAGCTGGCACTGAGCAGCGGGCTGATCGCCGCGTCCACCGCGCCGGAAGCCACCATGGCCAGGGCATCGGCGGCGTTTTGCGCCGGCACCAGTTGGACCTCGGGAAAGTGCTGCAGCAGGTAACCGCGCAGCCCATTTCCGCGCACCAGCGCCAGACGCTTGCCGGCCATCTGCTCCGGCGTGACGGGGGCCTGGGTATCCAGGGCGGCCACGAGCACGTAGGGATTGCTCAAATAGGGTCGGGTGGAACTCAGCTCATCGGCGTAGTCGGAACCCGGCGGGAACGCCGCCACGACGTCGGCCTCGCCGGCCTTGACCTGCGCGATCAGATCCTCAAGCGACTCACCGTGCCGGATATCGAATTTCAGCCCGGTGCGCAGGCTGATTTTCGCCAGCACATCGGCACTGATGCCGCGAAAGTGCCCCTGCTGGTCAATGAACGTGAGCGGCATGAAATGATCATTGATCACCACCTTGATTCGCGGATGCGTGTCCAGCCAGCGTTGTTCGTTGACGCTGAAATGCAGCCGTTGGTGGCCGGGCATGCTTGCGCCACCAGCGCTCCAGCGGCGCAGGATCGCCATGCGCTCGGTGCCGGGAATGGCTTGCAAGGCGCTGTTGATGATCCGCAGCAGGCGCGTGTTGTCACGCGCCAGGGCAAACGCGAACGGCTGCACTTCCAAGCGTGAAAAATCGGCCAACTGGACGTTGTTCAGGTAGTTCTTGGTGATCAGGTAATGGGCACTGATCGCGTCCCCCAGATAGACGTCGGCCTGGCCGAAAGCCACGGCACCGATGGCGCTCAGCGTCGACGGGTACAGCTGCAGCGAAGCCTTGGGGTAAAAAGCCTTGACCACTTCAGGGGGCAGATAGTGATAAAGCATCGCCACCCGCTTGCCCGCCAGGTCCGGCGCGAGCTTGCGATTGTCACCGGCACGGGTCACCAGGGTCGGCTGGTCATCGGCGTAGGCCTGGGACATCGCCAGTTCCGGATCGCCAGCCTCGAAGCCATTGGCGCTGCCGAGCATGTCGATTGCACCGCCGCGCAGGGCCTGCAGCGCCTCGGCCCGCGACGGGTACCGGCGCACCTGCACATCGACCTGCAACAACTGACCGAGCAACCCGGCGTAATCGGCGGTCAGGCCTTCGTATTCATGGCCATTGCCGGTGATACCGAACGGCGCATAATCCGGCGCCGAGGCGCCCAGCAGCAACGAACCCTTGTCGCGCAGCCAGGCCCGGTCGGCTGCGTCCAGCGACACCGAATAACCGCTCACGGTGGAACGCCCAAGCACCTGCAGTAACTCGGGCGCAGCGACGACCTGCGGTGCCATGCTCAATAAACCCAGCCACAACGCCGCCAGGCTCATGCGTGAAAACACAATCATCGGATCAGAGGGTTTCGCCTGGCGTTGGCAGAGTTGGCGCGAAAGCGCCACCGAACCTGGGTGAAAATAAGGTTCTGCCTGCCAAAGCAAGGGAACAGCGAACCGTCAGCGTGCCTGTCGAAAATACAGCAAGCGTGACTGGAGTGTAGGAAGTTTCTGAGGAATTTCCTGATGTGTTATCGAGAAATAACATTTCTCAGGCGCAGACGGTGATCCGTGGTATTGCGCCCAAGCGCAGCCCGGGATCGCCGCCTGCGGCAGACCTTAAGCCGTGGCCAGCAATTGTCCCCGTACCGATTGGCACAGGCCGCGTTCCTTGCCGTGCTCATAGAGCGAGCCGGCGATTTCGTCGGCGCGCACCGGCAGGATCGACAGCAAGGTGTCGCTCAAACCATGGCTGGCCTGACAAAAGCCCTGCATGTAGATGGCGGCCTTGCAGCGCTCGTCGGTGATCAGCTTGTAGTTGCGATCCACCTCGAAATCGCCGAGGTATTGCGCCAGCGGTTCGAGCAAGGTGCGGTGCATCTGGCGCTCGTAACCGGTGGCGAGCACCACGGCGTCATAGCGCCGCATTGTCAGCTCGCCGGTGGCGTTGTTACGCATGGCCAACTCCACGCCATTCTCCGTGGCCGTGGCTTTTTCGATCGTGGTCAGGGTACGGAAGGCGTGACGGGCGATGCCCGAGACTTTCTGGCGATAGAAAATCCCGTAGATGCGTTCGATGAGGTCGATGTCGACCACCGAATAATTGGTGTTGTGGTATTCATTGACCAGCCGCTCGCGCTCGCTGTGGGGTTGCTGGAACACCAGGTCGGTGAACTCCGGCGAAAACACTTCGTTGACGAACGGGCTGTCGTCGGCCGGCTTGAGGGCCGAGCCGCGCAGAATCATGTCGACCTGCGCCGATGGGAAGCTGTCGTTGAGGTCGATGAAGGCTTCGGCTGCGCTCTGGCCGCCGCCGATGATCGCGATTTTCATTGGCTGGCCGCTCACGCACGGTTGGGTTGCCATGCGCTCCAGATACTGCGAGTGATGGAACACCCGCGCATCTTCCCTGAACCCTTTGAACGCCTCGGGAATGCGCGGCGTGCCGCCAGCGCTGACCACCACCGAACGCGTGGTGCGCACACACTCCTCGCCCCGTCCGTTGCGAGAAATCACCCGCAGCGCTTCAACCTGCTGGTTGTGCAGCACCGGCTCGATGCGCAGCACCTCTTCGCCGTAGCGGCTCTGGCCGGCGAACTGCGCCGCCACCCAGCGCAGGTAGTCGTTGTACTCCATGCGACACGGGTAGAAGGTGCCGAGGTTGATGAAATCCACCAGGCGGCCATGGTGCTTGAGGTAATTGACGAACGAGTACGGGCTGGTCGGGTTGCGCAGGGTCACCAGATCCTTGAGGAAGGAAATCTGCAATTCGCTCTGGGTCACCAGGGTATTGCCGTGCCAGCGGTAGTCAGCCTGTTTGTCGAGGAACAACACATCCAGTTCGCCCTGGACCGGGCCACGTTCCTGAAGCGCGATGGCCAGCGCCAGGTTCGAAGGGCCGAAGCCGATGCCGATCAAATCGTGAACGGTGGGCGCTGCAATTGCCTGTGTCATGTCCAGTGTCCTCTGGAGAAGCCCCTCAACAGGGCGCGAAAGCCTGGGTGACTTGAGCGGCCCGCACTAGGCCGTCAGTCGTCTGTTGAGAGGAACGAGGACAAAGAAGGAAAATTTACCACCGAGAATCAGCGAGGGTGAATCAGGACGCGTCCCACTGCCGTACGCGAATACGACAATGCTTCATGGCATTGACGATGTGTTTCTCCACCAGCGCCCTGGAAATACCCAGGCGCCCGGCGATCTGCGAGTGAGACAGGCCTTCGAGCTTGCGCAGCAGGAAACTCTCGCGGCACAGCGGCGGCAACTCGGCCAGGGCCCGTTGCAGCATGTCCAGGCGCTGGCCGTGGTCCAGGCTGGTATGGGGCGATGGGGTGAAGAACCGTTCTTCGCTGTCGAGCACATCGAGGGATTCGACCTGGCGCAGGGTGTTGCGCCGATGCCCGTCGATCACCAGGTTCAGCGCGGTGCGATAAAGGAACGCCCGGGGCTGCTCGATGGGGGTATCGCTGGCGCGCTCCAGCACCCGCACATAGGCGTCATGCACCACATCTTCGGCCGCCTGGCGGTTGCCTAGCCTGGCGTTGAGGAAACACACCAGTTCGCGATAGTAGTTTTCCAACATGACTCCCGTGCGCAGCGACTGCGACAGCTATCCCTGTGCCACTCGGCATGCCTGAAAAAGGCATGGCAGGATAGTGGCAGGCTCAATCGCGTAATTTATAGTAATTCTCATATAGATTTAAAGCGTTGGTTTGTATCAAGGCCGATTCGTTCATCTGATTGGGCATTAAACCCGCCTTTGTGGCGAGGGAGCTTGCTCCCGCTGGGGCGCGAAGCGGCCCCAAACCTGAGTGCACAATTTTTATCGGGTTGCCTGCCTTGGGCCTGCTGCGCAGACCAGCGGGAGCAAGCTCCCTCGCCACGGGGTTCAACTGTTACGCAGTATTTCCCCCGCTAAATTCCCGCCCGGAACGCTCGTTTACCAGAACAGCCCCCGTCCCTGCTGCTCTTGCGACGGACCCGATATCACCGGCCGGAACCCTGCATGAAACGTCCCCGCCTCACCCGCCCCGCCTGGCTCCTGACTTTCGCCCTGCTACCGGCCGTGGCCTTCGCCGCGTGGCAAGCGGTTACGCCGGACCACGGCACCGTCGCCACCGCGGCCGTCACCCGTGGCGATATCGAAAACAGCGTCACCGCCCTCGGCACCTTGCAACCGCGGCGTTATGTAGACGTCGGCGCCCAGGCCTCCGGGCAGATCCAGAGGATCCATGTCGAGGCCGGCGACGAGGTTCGCGAAGGTCAGTTGCTGGTGGAAATCGACCCGTCCACGCAGAAAGCCCGGCTCGACGCCGGACGTTTTTCCATCGAAAACCTCAAGGCCCAACTCCAGGAACAACGCGCCCAGCACGACCTGGCGCAACAGAAATTCCGCCGTCAACAACAGCTCAAGGCCGGCGGAGCTACTCGCGAAGAGGATGTGCAAACGGCGCAGGCCGAGGTGCGGGCGACCCAGGCGCGCATCGACATGTTCCAGGCGCAGATCCGCCAGGCCCAGGCCAATCTGCGCAGCGATGAGGCCGAATTGGGCTATACCCGGATCTACGCGCCGATGAACGGCACAGTGGTTGCCGTCGGAGCACGAGAAGGCCAGACCCTCAACGCCCAGCAGCAAACCCCGCTGATCCTGCGCATCGCCCGGCTATCACCGATGACGGTCTGGGCCGAAGTCTCGGAAGCCGACATCGGCCACGTCAAGCCGGGCATGACCGCCTACTTCACCACCCTGGCCGGCGGCAACCGGCGCTGGAGCAGCACCGTGCGACAGATCCTGCCGGTGCCGCCGCGTCCGCTGGAAGCCAGCCAGGGCGGCAGTCCCTCCGGTGGCCGCAGCGGCAGCGAACGGGTGGTGCTCTACACCGTGCTGCTGGACGTGGACAACGCCGACCGCGCCCTGATGACCGACATGACCGCCCAGGTATTTTTCGTCGCTGCCCAGGCCAAGGACGTGTTGACCGTGCCCATCGCCGCGTTGCAGGACGCAAGCCAAGTGCGGGTGCTGGCCGACAATGGCGACATCCAGCCAAGGACCGTTCGCACCGGCGTCAGCGACCGCTTGCGCACGCAGATCCTCGACGGCCTGAGCGAAGGCGATCGCGTGCTGATCGGCCCGGCCAGCGGCAGCGGAGGCTGAATGAGTACGCCCCTGATCGAACTGCGGGACATTCGCAAGGCCTACGGCGGTGGCGACAGCCCACGGGTGGAAGTGCTGCGGGGTATCGACCTGTCGATTCACGCTGGGGAGTTTTTGGCGATCGTCGGGGCGTCCGGCTCCGGCAAATCGACGCTGATGAACATCCTCGGCTGCCTCGACCGTCCCACCAGCGGCGAGTACCGCTTTGCCGGTGAGAACGTCGCCCGACTGGGCAGCGACGAACTGGCCTGGCTGCGCCGGGAGGCGTTCGGGTTCGTGTTCCAGGGCTACCACCTGATCCCGTCCGGCACGGCCCAGGAAAACGTCGAGATGCCGGCCATCTATGCCGGCACCTCGACCGCCGAGCGTCATGCCCGGGCCAGCGCCCTGCTCGAACGCCTGGGTCTGGCGAGCCGCACCGGCAATCGTCCCCACCAGCTGTCCGGCGGGCAGCAACAGCGAGTGTCGATTGCCCGGGCCTTGATGAACGGCGGGCACATCATTCTTGCCGACGAACCCACCGGCGCCCTCGACAGCCAGAGCGGCATCGAAGTCATGGCGCTGCTCGACGAACTGGCGAGCCAGGGTCACGTAGTGATCCTGATCACCCACGACCGCGAAGTGGCGGCCCGGGCCAAACGCATCATCGAAATCCGCGATGGGCTGATCATCAGCGACAGCGCCACCACCACAGCCAGCGCACCACAAGCCAACCCCAAGGCGTTGCAGGCGGTGGATCTGCGCCAGCGCCTGAGCGCCGGCAGCGAGCACAACGGCGCCTGGAAAGGCGAACTGGTGGACGCCGTCCAGGCCGCTTGGCGAGTGATGTGGATCAACCGTTTTCGCACCGCCCTGACCTTGCTCGGCATCGTCATCGGCGTGGCCTCAGTGGTGGTAATGCTGGCGGTGGGCGAAGGCAGCAAGCGCCAGGTCATGGCCCAGATGGGCGCCTTCGGCTCTAACATCATCTACCTAAACGGCACCGCGCCCAACCCGCGCGCCGCCAAGGGCATCATCAGCGAACAGGACATCGCCGCCCTCGCCGCCCTGCCCGAAGTGCAGCGCATCATGCCGGTCAACGGCAACAACGCCAACGTGCGTTTCGGCAACCTCGACCACACCAGCTACGTGGGCGGCAACGACACGAATTTCCCGACCATCTTCAACTGGCCGGTGGCCCAGGGCAGCTACTTCAGTGACACCGATGAGCGCAGCGCGGCGGCGGTGGCGGTGATCGGCCACAAGGTCCGGCAGAAGCTGCTCAAGGACGTCGCCGATCCCATCGGCCGCTACATCCTGATCGAAAACGTGCCATTCCAGGTGGTCGGCGTACTCGCCGAAAAAGGCGCCAGCTCGGGGGATTCGGACGCCGACAACCGCATCGCCGTGCCCTACTCCGCCGCCAGCGTGCGTCTGTTTGGCAGCCGTCATCCTGAATACGTGGTGATCGCCGCTCGCGACGCGGCCAAGGTCAAGGAGGCCGAGCAGGCCGTTTCCCGTACCTTGCTGCGACTGCACAACGGCAAGCAGGATTTCGAGCTGACCAACAACGCCGCGATGATCCAGGCCGAGGCCCGCACCCAGGGCACGCTGTCGTTGATGCTCGGGGCCATTGCGGCAATCTCGCTGCTGGTGGGCGGCATCGGCGTGATGAACATCATGCTCATGACAGTGCGCGAGCGGACCCGGGAAATCGGCATCCGCATGGCCACCGGTGCCCGCCAGCGCGACATCCTGCGCCAGTTCCTGACCGAAGCGGTGATGCTCTCGGTGGTCGGTGGATTGGCCGGCATCGGCCTGGCCCTGCTGGTGGGCGGCGCGTTGCTGCTGGGCAAAATCGCCGTGGCGTTCGAATGGCTGGCGGTGTTCGGCGCCTTCGGTTGTGCGCTGGTCACCGGCGTCGTCTTCGGTTTCATGCCGGCCCGCAAGGCCGCTCGCCTCGACCCGGTCGCGGCCCTTACCAGTGAATGAACCCTTCTCTATGAAAGCGCACCTGACCCTCCTGGCCGCCAGCCTGCTGCTGGCGGCCTGCGGCACACCTTTGTCGACACCCGACAGCGGCATCGAGCCGCCGCAAGCCTGGCAAACTGTCGATACGCCCAATGCGCGTGTCGATAACCAACAATGGTGGAAGCAGTTCGGCAGCCCGCAACTCGATCGTTTGATCGAACAGGCGCGCCAAGGCAGCTTCGACCTCGCGGCCGCCATGGCCCGGGTTCGCCAGGCCCAGGCCAGCGCGGTGATCGCCGGCGCGCCGTTGCTGCCGGAAATCCGCGCCGGGCTCAACGGCAATCGCCAGGAGCTGCTGCGGGGCAAGGGCTATAGCCAGTTGGACGTGGATCGGAACAACCGCACCATCGACTACTACGATGCCCACCTCAGCGCCAGTTATGAAGTGGATTTCTGGGGCGGCAAGCGGGCTACCCGGGACAGTGCGCTGAGCGCGTTGTCGGCCAGCCGGTTTGACCGGGCGACCGTGGAATTGACCTTGCTCAGCGCTGTCGCCAACAGCTACACCCAGGCCTTGTCGCTGCGCGAACAACAGCGCATCGCCGAACTTAACCTGGCCAACGCGCAAAACGTGCTCGACCTGGTGCAGACCCGCTACGACGCCGGCAGCGCCACGGCGCTGGAACTGTCCCAGCAAAAAAGCCTGGTGGCGACGCAGCGGCGCCGATTGCCCCAGGTGCAACAACAGGCGCGCGAGGCGTTGATCACCCTGGCGGCGTTGCTGGGCCAGCCGGTGCAAGCGCTCAAGCTCGACGATGAAACCTTCGACGCCTTGCACTGGCCCGCCATCGACGCGGGCGTACCCAGTGACCTGCTGCGCCGTCGCCCCGACATCGCCGCCGCCGAAGCACGCCTCGCCGCCGCCCAGGCCGACATCAGCGTGGCCCGCGCCGCCCTGCTGCCCTCGGTCACCCTGGGCCTGAGCCTAGCCACCGGCGCCGACATTGCCGACCAGTTGCTGCGCAACAACGTCTACAACCTCAGCGCCGGCCTGGCCGCGCCGATCTTCAACAACGGTCGCCTGCGGGCCGAACGGGACAGGGCCACCGCGCGCCAGGAAGAACTGCTGGAAACCTACCGCGCCGCCATCGTCAACGGTTTCGCCGACGTCGAAAAAGCCCTGAACGGCATCCAGGGCCTGGACCAGCAGCGACAATGGCAGAGCGAAGAACTGCACCAGGCGCAGACCGCCTTCGACATCGCCCAGAGCCGCTACCAGGCCGGCGCCGAAGACTTGCTCACCGTACTCGAAACCCAACGCACGCTGTACGCCGCCCAGGACATGAACGTGCAATTGCGCCTGGCACGGGTGCAGGCGAGCGTGGCGTTGTACAAGGCTTTGGGTGGGGGTTGGCGGGTGATGTAGGCCTAAAGCCGAGCGCCCTATTGGGGACGGGGTAATACCCGTGGCGAGGGAGCTTGCTCCCGCTGGGCTGCGCAGCGGCCCTAAAATCTTGCGGTCGCTGCGCAACCGAGCGGGAGCAAGCTCCCTCGCCACGGGGGATTCGTCTCCTCCAAATTGTGTTCGGCCTTGGTTCTGTTTATGCGGCCATGTAAGACGTCCGAGCTAGGCTACGTTGCCTTGCGTCATTGCCTACAACTACGCCAGAATCCGCCGACTTGTGCGCTTGGCTCGTGGCTTTTACTGTTTCCGGGTCGCTGATTTCAGTGATCGGGTTTGGTAGCCCGCGAGTCAACTAGGCGCAAGCGCCACCTTCTGCAGATGCTGTCTTGGCATCTGTTTCATGGTGGCCGTGCGCAGGGCGTCTTCGGGCGCGCCGGGTTCCTAGTGCTCCGGTCTACCAACCCGCGTACGGCCGCCCCCCAATCGTTTGGTAGCGATGGTGTCGGCTCCTGAAAATGCATACTAGGAGTTACATCATGTTCAAGCACACCCCCAATCCCCCCGAAGAATCCCCCAGCCCGTTATTCACCGTCGCACCAGACGCCGACATCGAATGCCTGCTCGCCAACCTCACCGAAACCCTCGCCTCGGCGAATGCGATGGCCAGCGACCTTGCCTTCGCCCTGGAAGGCTCGCGACGGCATTTCGCGTTGGGGATCCAGCAGATGATCGAACTCGGCGAGCTCCTGGCAAACCGCGCCCTGGACATTGCCGCGCCGCGCTAGCACCTCAAGCCAAGTGAAACCCGTGGCGAGGGAGCTTGCTCCCGCTCGGTTGCGCAGCGACCGCAAGATTTTGGGGCCGCTACGCCCGAAGCGTCGGACCGGCCCAGCGGGAGCAAGCTCCCTCGCCACAAAAGCAGCTGTCGCGTAAGTCAAACCGGCTTGGACTTCAGATTACGCGCGTACCACGGCCGTTGCGGCACGCGGCGCAACAGTCTGGAGAGTTTGTCGTCATCGCTGCCAAAGGTGATGCGCAGCGCCAGTTTCATGGTTTCCGGGTCCATTTCCACCGAGCGGCCGACCTGCAGCCCCGGCGTGGTGCTGCAGCCATGGGTGTCCGGGCCCAGCCAGGGGTCGGCGATTTCCACCCAGCGGCCCGGGGCGAACCAGGGCACGCCGTTGACTTGCAGCCGGCTGACTTCGCCCGGATGGAAACGCTCGTGGGCGCGGAACCAGTCTTCGAGGCGATCGTCGATCCAGCCGTGGAAGGCCCAGAACACCGGGCTCACGTGAGACGAAAACGGATCGCCCAAAAAATCGTTCTCCGGTTCGAACCAGCGCTGGGCGAAGTCCGCCTGATCGCGGGCGAACGGCACCGGATGACCGTTGGACGGGTCCCTGGGCACCGAGGCCCAGCGCATGTGCAGCCAGTCGTGCAGGCCCAGTTCTACCTCGGAACCGAACTGGCCCAAGGTCAGCTTCGACAGGTAGCGCGGATCGCGATAGCGCGACTCCCAGACCTGGAAATTGCTGTGGTAGGTCTCGGCGGTCTTGATGTCGCTGACCCATTGGGCGTACTGCTCGTCGCCACGGGCCAGCCAGGTCGGCGGCAGCGCCGTGCCGTCGACATTATCGAAATACCGGGCAAAGCCCAGGCGATCGCGTTCCAGCTCCGGTTGCGGCAAGGGGAAACGCGGCCACGACGGTAACGGCTGGAACGAACGCGCCGTGCCGAGCATGTGCCGGTGCATGAAAAAGAAATCCACCCCCGAGCCGTTGCGATCCTTGCGCGGCCCACGGGCGTCACGCTCGTTGTCTCGCGGCCCGGGCTGCCAGCCAAGGCCGCGCAGGGCGTTGCGTTTGTCTTCGTCGAGGGTATGCCATTTGTCCCGCGAGGCGTGCCAGAGCTGGTGAAACAGACGGTGCTCGGGCGAGACCAGCCAGGCCAGGAGCTTCGGGCTCAGCGGTATGCGCTCCCTGGCTTCGGGAAAGCGCTGCTTGACGGCGATGAACTGGTTGTCGAGTTCCGGCTGTGCCAGCGGGCGGTCCAGGCGCAACACCCGGCCACTGAGGGTGGCGGTGCCGGCATTGCCGAAACCGGCCCAGACTTCGTCAACGGTCATGATGAACTCGTAGTCCGGCGCGTCATGTTCGCTGCCGATCAGTCGCCAGCTCAACTGCTTCGGGTCGCTGCCGGCCAGGTCGCCCAAGACGCGATAACGCGGTTCGTCCCCGGCACGCAGGCGTTCGGCGGTGTCCAGGCAACCCACTAGGCCGCGGCCTTTGTGGGCGATGTCGAGGAACACTTGCAGGCCGTCGCCGGGCATACCGTCGAGACCGGCATCGCGACCGATGAAACGGATCGTCCAGATACCCCGCAGCGTGTTGGCCCGGCGCTGGCCCGCCACATCCGCCACATCGAACGACGCCTCGCCGGGCGTGATGGTGGGGTCCGGCCGGGTCAGTTCACGGTGCCCGTAATACACCGCAGGCACGGCGGCACCGGTCAGCGCCAGGCCTGCCATGAACCATCGTCGAGAAATCGTCATTACCTTACCTGTGTTCGCCTCGGACGGGCTTTATCCAAGCTAGGACGATGGCTGGGCGAACAAATTTATAGCGAGCTTTGAGGGCCTCATCGCGAGCAAGCTCGCTCCCACAATGGATCTGGGTACATTCGCAGAAGATAGGTTGGTTTCACGGCCGCCTTCGCGAGCAAGCTCGCTCCCACAATGGATCTGGGTACATTCGCAGAAGATAGGTGGGTTTCACGGCCGCCTTCGCGAGCAGGCTCGCTCCCACAATGGGTCTAGGTACATTCGCAGAAGATAGGTTGGTTTCATGGCCGCCTTCGCGAGCAGGCTCGCTCCCACAGGTGGATTGCATTTCAATGTGGGAGCGAGCCTGCTCGCGAAGAGGCCCTCGAGGGCGCCTAAATTTCCCCGCCGACCACTCGTTCCCCCCAGATAGCAAAGGCCCCCGCGCCTGTCCTTCCAAGGCGAACCAGACTGAGATCGGCAATGACCACACCACGTTCGAAAAAGGCTCTTTTCACCGGCGTATCCCTGGCCCTGGCGCTGGTCGTCGGTGGTGGGCTCGCGGCCTGGGACCATTGGTGGCGGGACAATCCCGGCTACCCGGTGAAGGTGATGAAAGAAGCCCGGGAGTTGCACGAGCGCCTGTTGTCCTTCGACAGTCACATCACCGTGCCGCTGGATTTTGGCACCGCCGACAATGAAGCGGACAAGGACGGCAACGGCCAATTCGACCTGGTGAAAGCCAATCGCGGTCACCTCTCCGGCGCAGCGCTGACCATATTCGGCTGGCCCGAACTGTGGAACGGCCCCAACGCGCCGCACAAGCCCACCGCCGGCTTCGTCGAGGAAGCGCGCAACCAGCAGGAAGTGCGCTACAAGATCATCACCGGCATGGTCCGGGATTTCCCCAACCAGGTCGCCATCGCCTACACCCCGGATGATTTTCGCCGCCTGCACGGCGAAGGCAAGTTCGCAATTTTCATCAGCATGCTCAACGCCTACCCCCTCGGCCACGACCTGAGCCTGCTGGACCTGTGGACGGCGCGGGGCATGCGCATGTTCGGCTTCAGCTACATCGGCAACAACGACTGGGCCGATTCTTCGCGACCGCTGCCGTTTTTCAACGATTCGCCCGACGCCCTTGGCGGCCTCTCGGACATTGGCAAGCAAGCGGTGAAACGCCTGAATGACCTGGGCGTGATCATTGACGTATCGCAAATGTCGACCCTGGCCCTGGAGCAAGTCGCACAACTGAGCCGCACCCCATTGGTAGCTTCTCACTCGGCGCCACGGGCCATGGTGGACATCCCGCGCAACCTCAGCGACAAGGAAATGCAGTTGATCAAGGCCAGCGGCGGCGTGGTGCAGATTGTCGGTTTCTCCCAGTACCTGCGGCCGCTGACGCAAAAGACCCAGGACAAACTCAACGACCTGCGCGAGCGCTTCGACCTGCCGCCGCTGCCCAACCTGGCGATGGCGCTGATGCCCGGCGATCCGATCATCGCCGCGTGGCCGGAACAGCGATTCGGCGAATACGCCGGCCAGCTCTACGCCATTCTCGAAGAGGAACCCAAGGCCAGCCTCAGGGACCTGGGCGATGCCATCGACTACGCCGTGCGCAAGATCGGTATCGACCACGTCGGCATCAGCTCGGACTTCAACGAAGGCGGCGGCGTAAAGGGCTGGGAAGATGTCGGCGACATCCGCAACGTGACCGCCGAACTGCTGACGCGCGGCTACTCCGAAGCCGACATCGCCAAACTCTGGGGCGGCAACTTCCTGCGCGTCTGGGACCAGGTGCAGAAAGCCGCCCAGCCAGCGATTGCCGCGACGCAGAAGGCGGCCCAGCGATGAACGAACGCCGTACCTTTCTCAAGCAAGCCGGGATCCTGACGGCCGGCCTGCCGTTTGCCGCCAGCCTGCCGTCCATCGCCGCTGCAGATCCATTGTCGCCGCTGCCCCGGGACAAATGGGCGCAACTGCGCTCGTTGTTCAACCAGGACCCGGACTACCTGCATTTCTCCAATTTCCTCATCACCACTCACCCGCGTCCGGTGCGCGAGGCCATCGAACGCCACCGCGCCGCCCTCGATAAAAACCCGGGATTGTTGATGGACTGGGACCTGGGCGTCACCGAAGAGCGCGAGGAAAACGTGCGGACCTGGGCCGGGCGCTACCTGCAAGCGACACCGCAACAGATCGCCCTGACCGGCAGCACCACCGAAGGCCTGGCGATGATCTATGGCGGCGTCCATGTACGGCCCGACCAGGAAATCCTCACCACCGCCCATGAACACTACGCCACCCACACCATCCTCGACTTGCGCAAGCAACGGGACGGCACCCGGGTGCGCAAGATCAAGCTGTTCGAAAACGCCCGCGACGCCAGCGAGGCGCAAATCCTCGCGGCCATCGACCGCAACATCCGCCCCGAGACCCGCGTACTGGGCATGACCTGGGTGCACTCGGGCAGCGGCGTGAAGCTGCCGATCGGCAAGATCGGCGCCCTGGTGGACAAGCACAACCAGGGCCGCAGCGATGAGCAGCGGATCGTTTATGTGGTGGACGGCGTGCACGGTTTCGGTGTCGAGGACCTGAATTTCCCGCAGATGAATTGCGACTTCTTCATCGCCGGCACCCACAAATGGATGTTCGGCCCCCGGGGCACCGGCGTGGTGTGCAGCCGCAGCGAAGAGGTCAGGTACGTCACGCCGATCATCCCGACCTTCTCCGAGGCGACGGCGTTTTCCACCACCATGACCCCGGGCGGTTACCACGCCTTCGAGCATCGCTGGGCGGCGGACGAGGCCTTCAAGCTGCATCTGCAATTGGGCAAGGCCGAGGTGCAGGCGCGCATTCACGCGCTCAACAGCTACCTGAAGAAACAACTGCTGGCGCTGCCGCAGATCGAGCTGGTCACGCCGCTGAGCCCGGAGCTGTCGGCCGGCTTCACCTTCTTCCGGGTCAAGAATCGCAAAAGCGATGAGATCGCTGCCTACCTGATGCGAAACCGCGTCATCGCCGACGCCGTGCACCGCGATGCCGGGCCGGTGATCCGCACCGCGCCGGGGCTGCTCAACACCGAAGTGGAAATCGACCGCTTCATGGCGCTGTTGAGCAAAACACTCTGATGACTGATCGAGAGCAATCGATGAACCGATTTTTATTGAAGACGCTTCCGGCATTGGCCCTCACCGCCCTGCTGCCCTCCCATGCCCAGGCCTCGCAACCGGGCAAGGTATTTCGCGACTGCAAGGACTGCCCGGAAATGGTCGTGCTGCCCACCGGCACCTTCCAGATGGGCACGCCGGACAACGAGGTCGGCCGCGAGCCCGACGAAGGCCCGATGCACCCGGTGACGTTCGACAAGCCGGTGGCAATCAGCCGCTTCCAGGTACTCAAAGGCGAGTGGTTCGCCTACCTGCGCGACAGCGGCTACGTGATGCCTGACGGCGACACGCGCCCCGGCCGCGCGTGCCAGGCCGGCGTCCCGGATTACCAGGGCAGCGATCCGCGCAAGCAATACACCGACCGGCACCCGGCGGTGTGCATGGATTTCGCCGAGGCCACGGCCTACGTGGCGTGGCTGTCGAAAAAAACCGGCAAGCCGTATCGGTTGGTCAGCGAGTCCCTGCGCGAATACGCAGCGCGCGGCGGCAGCGATGGCCCGTTTCCCTTCCCGTTCGATGAAGGCAAGGACTACAGCATCGCCCAGCACGCCAATACCTACGGCGCCGCCGATGGCTACAACTTTACCGCGCCGGCCGGCAGCTTCGCGCCCAATGCCTTCGGCGTGTACGACATGCACGGCAACGTCTACGAATGGACCGCCGATTGCTTCAACGAAAACTACCTCAATGCTCCAGGCGACGGCAGCGCCGCACTGACGGGCAACTGCAAAGTGCGGCGCATCCGTGGCAACGACTGGGGCGAAGCACCGGTGTTCTCCCGTTCGGGCAACCGCAACGCGGTGTTTTCCGATGCCCGCGGCGATTGGCTGGGGTTCCGGGTCGCCCGGGATATGTAGCTCAACCTGCCGGACACGCTTTCGTGGCGAGGGAGCTTGCTCCCGCTGGGCCGGTCCGACGCTTCGGGCGCAGCGGCCCCAAGATTTTGCGGTCGCTGCGCAACCGAGCGGGAGCAAGCTCCCTCGCCACAATAATGTGTGTCAGGTGGTTCCTCGTTAAATCCCCTTCCCCTCCAATCGTTCCATAGGTGGGCGCGCCCCAACCGGCGTGCCGTCGTCCTTCAGCCCATGCGGTGAATGCCCGCGATGGTCTTCGCCTTTTTCTTCAAGCAGGGAAACCTCCATGAGCCAACCACAACGCGGGGTGATCACTGAATTGTTCATCCTGCTCAAACCCTTCCGGCTGATTGTCGTAGGCTCCATCCTCTTGGGCATGCTCGGTGGCCTGAGCATCACCGCCTTGCTGGCGACCATCAACGACGCGCTGAACGCCGATGCCGGGCCCTCGCCACACATGCTCGGCGCCTTCGCCGGGCTTTGCGCGGCGGCGCTGCTGACCTCGATCCTGTCGGACATCGGCACCAACCATGTCGGCCAGAACATCATCGCCAGCCTGCGCAAATCCCTCGGCCAGAAAGTCCTGTTGGCACCGATCGAACAGATCGAGCGTTTTCGCAGTCATCGGCTCATCCCGATACTGACCCACGACGTCAACATGGTCAGCAACTTCGCTTTTTCCTTTGCGCCATTGGCGATTGCCTTCACCGTCACCCTCGGCTGCCTGGCCTACCTGGCCTACCTGTCATTGCCGATGTTTGCGCTGCTGCTGGTGGCATTGGTGATCGGCACGGTCATCCAGTACGTGGCCCGAGCCCGTGGCATTCGCGGCTTCGAAGCGGCCCGCGAGGCTGAAGATGCCCTGCAAAAGCACTACAGCGCGATCGCCGCCGGCGCCAAGGAACTGCGCATCCACCGGCCACGCCGCCAACGCATGTTCAGCCAGCGCATCGAAGCCACCGCCGAGCAGATCTGCGCCACCAACATCCGCTCGGTCAACACCTTCGTGGTCGCCAAGACCTTCGGCTCGATGCTGTTCTTTGTGGTCATCGGCCTGGTCCTGGCCCTGCAATCGCTGTGGCTGGGCATCGACAAGGCGGTACTCAGCGGTTTCGTGCTGGTGCTGTTGTATATGAAAGGGCCGCTGGAATACCTGGTGATGACCTTGCCGGTGATCAGCCGCGCCAACATTGCATTCAAACGCATTGCGGAGTTGGCCGAGCAGTTCTCCTCGCCGGAGCCACACCTGCTGCTCAATGATAAGAGCGTGCCCAAGCCGACGATCCAACAGCTTGAATTGCGTGACGTGCACTACGCCTTCCCGGCGGTCGACGGCAGCCAGGCCTTCGCCCTCGGACCGGTCAACCTGTCCATCGCCCAGGGCGAGATCGTATTCATCGTCGGCGAGAACGGCGGGGGCAAGACCACGCTGATCAAATTGCTGCTGGGCCTCTATGCGCCCCAGGGCGGTGAAATTCTGCTCGATGGCAAGCCGGTGCTGGCTGCGCAGCGTGACGATTATCGCCAGTTGTTCACCACGATTTTTGCCGACTACTACCTGTTCGATGAACTGGTGCAAGGCGACCAGCAAGTGCCGGGGACCGCCAATCGTTACCTGGAGCGCCTGGAGATTGCCCACAAGGTCAGCATTCGCGACGGCGCCTTCAGCACCACCGATCTGTCCACCGGCCAACGCAAGCGCCTGGCCCTGCTCAATGCCTGGCTGGAAGAACGCCCGGTGCTGGTCTTCGATGAATGGGCCGCCGACCAGGACCCGGTGTTCCGGCGGGTTTTCTACACCGAACTGCTGCCGGAGCTGAAGGCCCTGGGCAAGACCATCATCGTCATTTCCCACGACGACCGTTACTTCGACATCGCCGATCAACTGGTGCGAATGCAGGCCGGTCAGGTCGTCACTGAAAAGGTCCCGGCAGCCTTCGCCTGAGCCTGCCCGACGCAATGCTGTCTACCGCGAGAACACCATGAACGAATTGCTAGATGATGATCTGCTGGCGCTGCTGCTCGATGACGCCGCCGACGATCTGCACGCGCGGTCCAACCGCAGCCGGCTGGACCGCGCGCCCTTGTCTTTCGCCCAGCAACGCTTGTGGCTGGAACAACAGCGCGACCCGACCCGGTCGGCCTACAACCTGCCACGTGCCCTGCGCCTGACGGGCGAGCTGAATGCCGCTGCCCTGGAGCAAGCGCTGAATCGGGTCATCGACCGGCACGACATCCTCCGCACCGCGTTCATCGAAATCGACGGTGCCGCCACCCAGGTGGTTGAGCGCAACGCCTGCCTGGTCCTGCATCGCGAAGACCTCGCCGGGCTCGACCAGCCGACGCTTTCGCAGCGCATCGAGCAACACGCCCGGCGACCGTTCGATCTCACCCAGGCGCCGCTGATGCGGGCCACCCTGCTCAGGCTGAGCCCTGCGGAACATGTGCTGTTGCTGAATATGCATCACATCGTGTCCGATGCCTGGTCCAACACGATCCTCATGCAGGACATGACCCAGGCCTATGCCCAGGGCTTGCTGGGCGATCCCTCACCGCTGCCACCGTTGCCCCTGCAATACGCCGACTACGCGACGTGGCAACGCGGCGAGTACTTGCAGAGCCTGGCCTGCCGACGCGGCGGCGAATACTGGAGCGAGTACCTGGGCCACGACCTGCCCACACTGGAACTGCCACAGGATTTTGCGCGCACCGCGAGCCAGACACACATGGCCGGCCGTGTGCAGGTGGCGCTGGCCCCGGCGATGGTCCAGGCGCTCGAGACGTTCTGCCAACGCCAGGGGCTGACGCCGTTCGTGGTAGCGCTGGGTGCCTGGCAATTGCTGCTGGCCCGCTACAGCCGCCAGAACGACTTCACCGTCGGCGTTCCCAACGCCAACCGCAACAACCATGAAAGCCAGGACCTGGTAGGTTTTTTTGTCAGTAGCCAGGTGTACCGGGCGCGGATCGACTCGACCCGCAGCGCGCTGGATTTTCTCCGCGATCTGCGCGTGCAGTCCCTCGCCGCGCTGGAGCATGCCGATTACCCGCTGGAATTGATCCTCGATCAATTGGGCGCCAACCCGCTGTTTCAGGTCCTGTTCAACTGGCGCACCGGATCACAGGCGGCGTCGCCGCCAAGTCCGGATCAATTTATGCTGGAGTTTCTCGACACCGGCGAAAACCAGGCCAAGTTCGACGTGTCGCTGGATGTCGACTATTCACAACAGCAGACCGTGGCGACCTTCGAATACAGCCGTGACCTGTACCGCGCGCAAACCATCGAGCGCATGGCCGAGCATTGGCAGAACCTGCTGCGCGGCCTGATCGAAACGCCCGGCTGCGCCCTCGGCGAGCTACCGTTGTTGAGCGCCGATGAACAGCGGCTGACCCTGAACGACTGGAACCGCCGGCCGACCCGGTTGCGCCAGGAAGAGTGCCTGCACCAGGTGATCGAAACCCACGCCGCCAACACCGCAGAGGCGATAGCCCTGACGTTCGAAGGGCAGCACATGAGCTATGCCGAGCTCAATCGACACGCCAACCAATTGGCCCATCGCTTGATCGAACAAGGCGTCGGGCCCGACGTACTGGTCGGCATCGCCGTCGAACGCACGCCACGGATGATCGTCGGCCTGCTGGCGATTCTCAAGGCCGGCGGCGCCTACGTACCGCTGGACCCGGCCTACCCGGCCGATCGCCTGGCCTACATGATCGAGGACAGCGGCGTCAGGCAGATCCTGACCGAGGCCCACCTGCTTGATTCGCTAGCGCTGCCCGCCGGCGTCGACTGCCTGTTGCTGGATCCGGTCGATGCCGTCAGCACCTACCCCGAACACAATCCGCACGTGCCGATGGATCCGGACAACCTGGCCTACGTGATCTACACCTCCGGCTCCACCGGCAAACCCAAAGGCGCACTGCTCGCCCACCACAACGTCAGCCGATTGTTCCAGGCCACCGACCATTGGTTCGGTTTCGGCCAGCAGGACGTGTGGTGCCTGTTTCACTCCTACGCCTTCGATTTTTCCGTGTGGGAGATCTTCGGTGCCCTGCTGCATGGCGGTCGACTGGTCATCGTGCCCCACGCCGTGAGCCGTTCGCCCGAGGATTTCTACGCCCTCCTCTGCCAGGAACAGGTCACGGTGCTCAACCAGACGCCATCGGCATTCAAGTCATTACTGCAGGTGGCCTGCGCCCCTCAACAGACGCTCGTCCACCGGTTGCGACAAGTGATTTTCGGCGGTGAAGCGATTGATGTGCAGAGCCTGCGCCCCTGGTTCGAACGTTTCGGCGACCAGACACCACAATTGATCAACATGTACGGCATCACCGAAACCACGGTGCATGTCACCTGGCGGCCGCTGTCGTTGCAGGATTTGCATGGCGAGGCCGCCAGCCCCATCGGCGAGCCCATCGTCGATCTGTCCTGGTATTTGCTCGATGCGCACCTGAATCCGGTGCCCAAGGGTTGCATCGGCGAGCTGTATGTCGGTCGCGCGGGCCTGGCCCGCGGTTACCACCAGCGCGCCGGCCTGACCGCCAGCCGTTTCATTCCAGACCCGTTCGACCCACTGCCGGGCGGACGCCTGTACCGCACCGGGGACCTGGCCCGCTACCTCTGCGACGGCAGCATCGAATACGTGGGACGCCTCGATCACCAGGTCAAGATCCGCGGCTTCCGCATCGAGTTGGGCGAGATCCAGGCGCGCCTGCAAATGCTCTCGGCGGTCCGCGATTGCGTGGTGTTGGCCCATGAAGGCCCGGGCGGCCTGCAATTGATCGCCTACGTCATCCCGACGCAACCGGCCTCGGCCGAGTTGCGCGAAGGCCTGCTGACTGCGCTGAAAACGCAGATGCCGGACTACATGGTGCCCAGCCATCTGTTATTCATCGATCACCTGCCGCTCAATGCCAACGGCAAGCTCGATCGCAAGGCCTTGCCGGAACCGGACGCCGACCTCCGGCATTCGACCTACGTGGCGCCCCGCACGCAGTTGGAACAGGCCCTGGTGCAACTCTGGCAACAGTCGCTGAAGGTTGAGCGCGTGGGTATAAGCGACAGTTTCTTTGAGCTGGGTGGGCATTCGATCCTGGCGATCGAGCTCATCGCCAACCTCAAGGCACGCCTGAACCACACGGTGCGCCTGCAAGAACTGCTGGCCAACCCGAGCATCGCCGAACTGGCCCGGTTCATTTCGCAAAAACACCGCGAGCAGACGCAGTGCCTCGTCGCCCTGAACAACGCGCCCGCCAGCGCACCGCAGCTGTTCTGCCTGCACCCCAGCGGGGGCATCGTCTTCTGCTACCAGCCACTGGCGCGCAAACTGCAAAATCGCGCACGCACCTTCGGCGTCATGCACCGCGGCTTCAGCGAACCCCATGCGGGCCCCGAGGCCTGGCACCAGATGATTGCCGACTACAGCCAGGAAATCGTCTCGGCTCAGCCAGAGGGTCCGTATTACCTGATGGGATGGTCCCTGGGCGGGGCGATTGCCCTGGACATCGCGGCAACCCTGGAAAGCCAGGGACATACGGTGGGTTTCCTGGGCCTGGTGGACAGCACGATTCCCGAGCACCTGTATCCCGCGACGTTGCCGCGTCATCGGGAACTGCTTGCGGAGGAAAAAACCGACCCGGCCTCGCAGGATCTGCATGAGGCAATCGAGTATTTCGATCTGCTGTTCCCTGCTCTTACGGAACGCACCGCGGCCTTTCGACGGGAACACCCTGACAGCTCGGTCAACGCCTTCCACGAGTGGGCCGCGGGCCAGATCGAGCCTGAGCGAGGCGACTTGCTGTCGGTCGTGCAGAGCGTCAAGGAAGAGGTCATGAATGCCCAGGCGTTTTCGGTGCATGACCGGTTGCTGGAGGCCTTTGAAGGGTTCACTTTCAAGCCGGTACGGGTACGTCCCAGCTGCTGGTGGACCGAGGCGGAGAAAACACCGCAAGAGCTGGCGTTTTGCGAGGCGTTGGTCAGGGAACATAGCTTGACTGGCGAGTTGCAGTGCTCGGTGCATTCGCCGTTGCGCCATCGGGGCATGATCTTTGATGAGGGGTTGCTTGATTCGTTGGTTGAGGTGTTTTTGGGGGGCTTGGCGGGGTAGCTCTTGATTAGTTGATCGGTGTGTATATCCGGTTTTTCGGTAACGGCTGCTTAGGGTTCCGCCCTTACGGCGGCTCACTTTTGAGAAGCGCAAAAGTAAGCAAAACGCTTTTGCCCCACCACTCGGCACCTCGCCAAGGCTCGGTGTCCCCTCACTCCGGCATTGCTCCGTGGGCCGCCGCGAAGGGCCGTCCCTGGCCCAGCGCGGCTACCTCGGCATCCATGCCGAGGTGCCCACTGCGCAATGCCTGCGTTCGGCCAGCGTGGTTAATGGGGCGCCGAAATCAACGTCCACGGCGAGGCGGCCTTAGAGCCGACCTGGTTCTTGCTGGGGTCCGCGTTCCTTCTGTGGGAGCGAGCCTGCTCGCGAAAGCGGAGTGCCAGTCGATGAAGAAATTAAGTGTGCTGGCCCCTTCGCGAGCAGGCTCGCTCCCACGGTGATTATCTGTGGGCCTTGGAATCTGTACCTGTTGAAAATCCAGTGTGGGAGCGAGCCTGCTCGCGAAGGCGGAGTGTCAGTCAATGAAGATTTTGAATGTGCCGGCCTCTTCGCGAGCAGGCTCGCTCCCACAGAAGGAACGCGGACCCCAGCAAGAACCAGGTCGGCTATAAGGCCGCCTCGCGGTGGACGTTGATTTCGGGCGCCCCGTTAACCACGCTGGCCGAACGCAGGCATTGTGGAGTGGGCATCCCGGCATGGATGCCGGGATAGCCGCGCTGGGCCAGGGACGGCCCTTCGCGGCGGGCCCACGGAGCAATGCCGGAGTGAGGGGACACCGAGCCTTGGCGAGGTGCCGAGTGGTGGGGCAGAAGCGTTTTGGTTACTTTTGCGCTTCTCAAAAGTGAGCCGCCGTAAGGGCGGAACCCTAAGCAGCCGTTACCAAAAAACCGGATATACACCCCAAAAAAAACCGACCCGCAAAACCACAGCGGATCGGCCTTCCGCCTTAGATCAGATCAAAACTGCGGTGTATATTTCACGGTAAACATCAAATTCCTAGGATCGCCGAAGTTGTTGTTACCGTTGATCTGGTTGTAAGCCGGCGTGATATACGTCTTGTCGAACAGGTTGTTGGCATTGACCGCCAACCCGATCTCCGGCGTCAACTGATAGCCGACGCGGGCATTCCAGACGGTGTAACCCGGTACGTCATAGTTGAGGTCGAAGACCTGCGTATGGCTTTGGGTGGTGAAGCCTAGACCCGCGTTGACCCGGTTCCAGTCACCGGTGAACTGGTAGTTGCCCCACACCCGGAGCATGTGTTTCGGCGTCCAGGTACTGAAGACACTGCCTTCGTTATCCGGATCTTTCAGGTATTTGGTGGTGTTGTAGGTATAGCCCGCGAACAGCTGCAGATTGTCGACCACCTCACCGCTGATTTCGGCCTCGATGCCCTGGCTACGCACCTTGCCCGAGGCTGTCGAGCAACCGAAGCCACCACATCCCGAACCGCCGTCATTGACCGCACGGTTTTCATGGTCGTAGCGGAAGACAGCCAGGGAAGTATTGACCCGACCGTCCATCAATTCACCTTTAAGACCCACTTCATAGTTGGTGCCGATGACGGGCTTGAGCACGGAACCGTTGGCATCAACGTTGGTCTGCGGCTGGAACACGTCGGTGTAACTGGCGTACACCGCCCACTCACGACTCAAATCGTAGACGATACCGGCGTAGGGCGTGACCTCCCCCGTCTCACTTCCAGTGCTCGGCGCGTTGGGGGTAATACCGGTTGCCCGTTCGGTTTTCGACTTGTAGCTGAAGTCATACCAGCTGACCCGGGAGCCGAGGATCAGCGTCAGGTCGTCCACCGGCTTGACGCGCCAGGTACCGTATATGCCTTTCTGGCGGATGTCGTACTTGCTCAGTGTGCCCATGCCACCCGGGCTGTTGATCAGGCCCTCATAGCTGATGTCCGGACGGTTGTTGTCGAGGTCGAAGATATTGTCGGTGCTGCTGTTGAAGGTCCGGGCGTATTTGTCGTCCGTCTCCAGCTGGGAGTAGTTGCCGCCGAGCATGACCTCCTGCTCCATCGACAGGGCTTCGAACTTGCCGACCAGGTTCATGTCCAGACCCACCTTGGTGGACTGGAAGTCAGTCACGAAGTCGGCATATTGCACACGGCTGCCATCCGGCAGCAGGCCGCCAGGACTTTGCGTGCGCTGGTTTTTTGCCTGGTTGTCTTCGGTCATCTGCACGGCACCGACCTTGAACGCCCAATCCTCGTTGAAGCGATGCTCCAGGTCGGCGTACAGCGTGGTGACGTCGATATCGGAACGGTTCCAGCGCGCGCCGGTGTAGGTCGAGCGCGACACGTCCGGCATCGAGCCATCGGCGTAGCGTGGCAGGCCGCGGATGTTGCCGCGCGACTCGCCATTGGATTGGCTGGCCGCGAAGCCCAGAGTGGTGTCTTCGCTCAGGTCGATGTCCAGCGAGCCGTAGAGCGAGTGGGTCTTGTTCCAGGCATGATCGACGAAGGAATTGCTCTGGTCTTCGTCGGCGACGATACGACCGCGGATGTTGCCGGCCTCGTTCAGCGGGCCGCCGGCGTCCAGTTGCAGGCCGTAGTGGTCCCAGGAGCCGGCCTTGCCGGTCAGGGTCACGGTCGGGGCGCTCTGGCCACGCTTGCGCACCAGGTTGACGGCGCCGCCGGGGCTGCCGGTGCCTTGCAGCAGGCCGGAGGCGCCACGGAGAATTTCCAGACGGTCGAAGAAGATCAGGTCCTGGGTCGCCCAGTTGCCCAGCGAGTAGGTGTTACGCGGGATCGGCACACCGTCGTACTGCCAGTCATCGATCTGGAAACCGCGCGACGAGAGGATCATGCCCTGACCGACGCCCTGCAGGCCGACGACGCCGGTGGTCTGGTTGACGGCGTCCTTGAGGCTGACCAGGTTCTGGTCATCCATCTGCTTGCGCGTCATCACCGTGATCGACTGCGGAATCTCCTTCAGGGTATGAGTGCCCTTGCCGATGGTCACCGCATTACTGGTGTACGAGTTGCTGCCTTCGGTGGTGGCCTCCGGCTGCTGCGCGTTGATGGTGGTCGCGCCCAGTTCCAGGCCTGCGCCGGAGCCCTTTACCAGCATCAGGGTATTGCCCTCGAGGCTGTGGCGCACGCCGGTGCCCTTGAGCAATTCGGCGATGGCCGCTTGCGGGCTCATCTTGCCGCTGACGCGATTGCTTTTCAGGCCGGCCAGTTCGTCGGCGTTATAGATCACTTGTTGGTTGGTCTGCTCGCCGAACGCTTTTAATGCCTGCGGCAGCGGTTGCGCAGGGATGTTGATGCTGACGTTTTCAGCCATCACCTGGGCGCTCAATGGCAACACGCAGACCAGACCCAGGCCCGTCAACACCCGGCGCGAACGCAGGCCGCGGGACATGACCAGTGCCTTGAACAGCGGTTTCAACTCATGAATTGCCGACATCGTGCTCTCTATTATTGGTAGAAGTGAAAAGTCCATGGGGGCCGAAGGGCCTGCCGCTCGCCAGCACGGTGTACCGCTGACCGACCCCTCCCCGGGTACGGTCATCCGACTGGACGACAGCTAAATTTTTCCTGGACACAACCGGCGCCTGGGCAGCCCTGCCCGAGCCGATTTGCCCGCATACCTTAGTAAGACGCAGCACCTGGGAAAAACCGGAATGAGTTTATTTATCATTCGCGCAAAAGCTCAAAAAAAAGCCGATGCGAACGGGCATCGGCCTCTTGTTGATTGAAGCGATCGTTCCTACGCGAGCGTGGGAACGATCTCCCTTTCAGCGGCCTTGCGCAGCCTTGGCGGCTTGCAGCTGTTGAGCCTGTTCGGTCAGCCGGGCCTTTTCCTCGGGACTCAGCGCTTCCATGCGCAAACGCACCTGAGCGATTTTTTCCAGTTGCCCCGGACTGCCCTCCACCGCTCGCAAGGCCATGGCCAGGGACGCCACGGTCGGATGATCGAAGACCAGCCCAGGATGGATGTCGCACTGCAACAACTTGCGAATGCCGGCCACCAGCTTGATCACCAGCAGCGAATGGCCGCCGGCGGCGAAGAAGTCGCGCTCGATGCCCAATCGTTCAAGCCCAAGCAATTGCGCCATGCGCGCGGCCAGCAGTTGCTCCAGCGCATCGCGCGGCGCGGCATCCTCCTCATCGCTGATCACGACCGCCAACTGCTGCAACGCCTTGCGATCGATCTTGCCGTTGGCCAGCCGCGGGAAACGTTCGATCAGTTGCAGCTGCTGCGGCACCATCACGCCGGGCAGGCGCGCGCTCAGTTCGGCGCGCACGGCGTCGAGCACGCCCGAAGACAGGCCTTGCCGAGGCACGACAAATGCCAACAAGCCCTGCTCGCCGGGCAATACCAGCGCTTCGGCCACCTGCGATACACGTAGTAGCTCGGCCTCGATTTCCGCCAGTTCGATGCGGAACCCGCGCACCTTGACCTGTTGATCGCGGCGACCGTGCAACTGGATCCCGCCGTCCGGGCGATAACGCGCCAGGTCGCCGGTGCGGTACAGGCGCTGCGCCGGGTCGAACGGGCTCGGGATGAACGTCTGCTCGTCCGCCTTGGCATTCACGTAACCCCGGCACAACTGCGCACCGCCCAGGTACACCTCGCCCAGCACACCCACCGGCGCCAGGCGCCTGTCAGCGTCCAGCACGTAGACCTGGTTATTGCCCAGCACCTGGGTCAGCGCCGAACAGTCATCCGCAGCGCCGTCCAGTGCCAACCGATGGACCATCACCCCGACCGTGGCTTCGGTCGGCCCATAGTGGTTGAACACCCGGCAATCGCTGCGCAACCGGGCGATACGCTCGACCAGCGTTGGCGCAATCGGCTCGCCGCCAAGTACCAGGACGTGCGGCAGCGTCGCCTGCTCACTGTCGAGCAACGCCGCGAGGTGCGACGGCACGATTTTCAGGCAGTCGATCTGTTGTTCTCGCAGGAATCCGGCAAAGAGCGCGCCGTCCTGCATCTGTTCATCACTGGCCACATGCAAGGTCGCGCCATTGAACAACGCGCCAAACAGCGCCGTATTGCCCAGGTCCGCCGCCACGGTAGAGCTCAAAGCGACGTGTTTGCACTGGCTCAGCCCCAACGCCTGGCTGGCCTGGGCGGTGTAGTTGAGCAATTGCCGATGCTCGATCACCACGCCCTTGGGCACGCCGGTGGAACCTGAGGTGAACAGCACATAGGCAATGTCATTGCCCTTGGTCGTGAGGGCCGGCAACGGCGTGTTTGAAGAACGATCAAGCTCGGCGATTGCCAGCGCCTTGAACGGCTGCGCCTGCCAGGCAGGCAAATGTGTTGCATCGGTGAGCAACACAGCGGCACCGGCCTGCTCCAGCATCAACGCCTGACGGGCCTGGGGCCACTGGATATCCAGCGGCAGATAAGCCGCGCCGATGCGCCAGCTCGCCAGCATCGCGGTCACCAGTTCCGCCGAGCGCGGCAAGGCCAGGGCGACAATCGACCCTTCGCCCAGGCCTTGGTCCATGAGGCCCTGTGCGACGCGCTCGACCTGATCTTTCAGCTGACCGTAGCTCAGCGATTGACCAGCGTCGCTCAGGGCGATGGCGTCCGGCGCCTGCAGCGCCAGCTCGGCGATGCGCTGCGGCAGGTAACGGTTATCCACCAATGCCTGCATCGCCGGGTTGATCGCCCGCAAACGCTGCTCCTCGGCGTCGCCGAGCAAGTTGAGCTGCGCCAGTGGCGTGTGCGCAGCCACGAGGATCGAGGCCAGCAGCACCTCGTATTGTTCGAGCACGCTGCGGACCGCGGACTGCGAATAACCCGAGCGGGCGTAGCAGAGGTCGACCGCAACCAGTTGTTGGGTGTCGTCCAGTTGAATCTGCAGCAGCAGTTCGAACGCATCCCGCCCAGGCGAGGGCTCAGTCGCCCATGTCAGGCCAGCGTTGCTGCGAACAGGATTCGCCGGGGCAATCGCGAAGCCATAGGCCGGATACGCCGCCTCCGACGCCAGTTCCGGCGTCCAGTATTCCTGCCAGGTGCGATGGGTTTCGAGCCGCGTCGCCAGCTCCGCCAGCCACTCGCCGAACGGCGCGTCGGCGGGCAGTGGAACGCAAAGCGGCAGGTTCTTTTCGAACACGCCGAAGGCATTGGCGAAGTAGTCATAGTCGCCACGGCTGTCGTGGCGCACGCCGACCAGAGCTTGCTCAAGGCCACCCAGGCGTCCCAGCAGCACCCACCATGCGCCTTGCAGCAACGTCGCCAGCGGTTGGCCGAGCTGCTCGGCCAACCGTTGCAAGGCGTCGCGTCGGGCCGGCTCGAAGATCAGCGAAATCTGCGCATCGGCTGTTCCACCACCAGTGCGACGCGCAGCCAGCCACGGCGTGTCGATCGCCGTCTGCAGGCCGTGCAAATGCTGCTGCCAGTAATTTCTTGCAGTGCCGGCATCTTCATCCAGCACCACTTCGCTGCGCCACTCCAGGTACTGGGCAAACTCGCCGGGCGCTTCTTCCTCCGCCCCATCGCCGGCGTAAGCCTGCCGTAGCTGTTCAAGCAGCAGGTTCATCGACGGCGCATCAGCGCTGTGGCGGGCGACGCCCAGCAGCAATTGCCATTGCCGAGACGCCAGACGATAAAGCACCGCCTGGACGCTGGCCGATTCGCCAAGCACAAAAGCCCGGCCAAGCGTCTCGCTGATCTGCGCCCGGACTTCCTCGGCCGGTTGTTCGCTGGCCTGTATCGTCAGTGGGAAGCGTCCCGCATGGGCCATCTGACGCAAACCGTGGAAACCGCCGACCTTGGTCAGTCGCGCCAGCAACATCGGCTGCTGCGCCACCAGCGTGTCGAAGGCGACCTGCAATCGCTGCGGGTCGAGATCACCGTCAATGACCAGATTCCGCCAACGCAAGGCCTCGCCACAGGTCACCGTGCCCGACAGTTGCTCAAGTGCCCGTTGCTGTTCGGGCGTCAGGGCAAAACCCGCTTCCTGCGTGTCCATCGTCACCTCGTTCATGCTCCGCTTTCCTCGGTATTGAATGCGCCACGGACCGATCGCCCGGCGCCCGCTGGACGCTCCAGGCTGGCGTGGTCGTACATATCGCCCATGGCGACGACGATCTTGCGCGGCCCCTCGTAGGGGTCGCGGGCGTGGGCCACGAGCATGTTGTCCAACAGGATCACGTCACCTTTCTGCCAGTCGAAACGCACCGCGCAGGCTTCGTACAACTCACCGATACGCGCCATCACCTCGCCTTCGATCGGCGTGCCGTCGCCGTAGTACACGTGCCGGGGCATGCGCTCCAGGCCGTACATCGACAACAGGTCCTGGCGCACGTCCGGCTCCAGCCAATGGATGTGATGCAGTTGCACCTGGTTGAAGAAGGATTTTTCCCCGGTGATCGGGTGCGTGATGACCGCCGGCCCCGGCGTGCGGGTCTGCAGCTCATCGTTATCGAGCCAGCGCCACTGGATGCCGCCGGCCCGGCAGCGGGCCTCCACTTCACTACGATCTTCGGTCTTGAAGAAGTGCTGCCATGACACGTCGAGTTTGTCGGTGAAGGTACGCACGTACAGCAAACCCTTGTCTTCGAACTTCTCGCGAAGGTCCGTCGGCAGCTTTTCGTACATCAGGCGGCAATCCACCACCGGGGTCGCGCCGCCCACGGGTGCGGCCTGCTCGCAATAGAACATCTGCTTGCGCGGCCAGCGGTCCTGGTGGGAGCTCTCGTTGTGAAACAGGATCATCTTGCGTTCCGGGTACGGCGTGGACCGGTAGGTGTTCTTGCCGCCTTCCTTCTTCGGCAGGTCGCCGTACTGGCCGTACAGCCCCGGCTGGATCGCTTCGGCGAACGCTTCGAAGCCCTGGATACCGTCCAGTTCGAAGCCACGGAAGAGGATGCCGGCGTGCTCGGCCAGCTTCTGCTCGATCAACGGCCGGTTCTGCCGGATCCACTCGATGACGTCCAGGTGCGGCTCGCCGGGCTCCAGCATCAGCGGGAAACGCTGGGGCGCCGCCACCAGCGATTCGCGCACCAACGCCGGACGTGGCCGCGCGGCCGGGGTCGCCGAACGCTTGAGAAACTTGCCCAGTTTGTCGGCCTTGGGCCCCGGGACGTTGGCAGGCGTGGCGGCTGTCGCCACGTTGTCGACTGGCATGCTGATAGCTCCCAATTGAATGTCCTGATCAGCGACGATCTGTTCCAACAGGGCCGTCCAGGCCCGGATCAGGTACTGGACGCGCTCATGTCCGAACAAGCTTGTGGCAAATTGCCAATTACCGCGCAACTGCCCTTCTTCTTCGTCAACGAACAATGCCATGTCGAATTTAGAATGGTTCTGCAGCGCCGGCATGAACTCGACGCTCAAGCCGGCCATGGAACGCGTGCGCACCGGCACGTTGTTCATCACGAACAGCACCTGCAGCAACGGGTTCATGCCCTTGTGTCGCGGCACGCCCGAGGCCTCGACGATCTGGTCGAACGGCAGGTCCTGATGTTCCAGCGCGCCGAGCAGATGGTCCTGGGTCTGTGCCAGGAACCGGTTGAAGGCGACATCGGCGGCAAAGCGCGAACGCAACGGCAGGACGTTGACAAAGAAACCGATCAGGCGCTCCAGCTCGGGTTGTTCGCGCCCGGCCACGTCAGCGCCGACGACAAGATCCTGGGCGTCGCAGAGGCGATGCAACAACACCTGGAACGACGCCAGCAACGTGCTGTACAGCGTGACGCCGGCCGCGCTCGACACCCGGCGCAACGCCGCGCTCAGCCCGGCAGGCAGCTCGAACTGCAGCGCATCGCCCGCATAGGAGGCCGTCTGGCCGCGCGGGTTGTCCAAAGGCAAATCAAGACGCCCGTGGTAACCGTCGAGCCGCTGCTTCCAATAATCGCCCTGGCGCGCCAGCACGCCTTGGTCTTCCAGTGCCTGCTGCCACAAGGCGAAGTCATGGTACTGGACCTCCAGCGGCGCGAGCGGCATGGGCTCGCCGCGCAGGGACGCTTCGTAGATCTGCACCAGTTCATTGATCAACAGCCCCATCGACCAGCCATCGGAAATGATGTGGTGCATGGCGTACAACAACACGTGCTCGGTCGGCCCCAGGCGCAGGATCCGCCCGCGCAGCAGTGGCGCCTGCTCCAGGTCAATCGGGGTACTGGCGTTGTCCAGGATCGCCTGGGCCACTTGCTCTTGCCGGGTGCCGGGGGACAGGTCGGACAGATCGACCAGCGGGAAATCCAGCCGGACCTCATCGGCAATCAGCGCCAGCGGATCGCCTTCGTCATCCTGGACATACGCGGTGCGCAGCACGGCGTGACGGCGTGTCACTTCGGCAAAGCTGCTCATCAGCCGCTCGACCGACAACTCGCCGCACAACCGCAGCGCCATGGGCATGCCATAGGCGGAGGTGCCGCCGGCCAGCTGCTCGGCGATCCACAATCGTCGCTGCACCAGCGACAGCGGTGCCGATTGCCGTGGCCCATGGGCCTTGAGTCGGACCTGGCTGGAATCGCCGGCCCGCTCCGCGCCGTCGCCGGTCTCGCTCATCAGCGCCGCCAGTGCCTTGAGTTGCGGATGGTCGAACAAGTCGCGCAGGCTCAGCGGATAACGCGTCAGCTTGCGCAACCGGGAGATGGCCTGCGTCGCCAGCAAGGAGTGACCGCCGCGCTCGAAGAAATGGTCGTTGCGCCCGACCTGTTCCACTTCCAGCACTTCTTGCCAGATGCCGGCGATCCGGTGCTCCAGCTCGCTGGCCGGCGCCTCGTAACCGCCCTGCAAAGACCCGGTTTCGATGCTCGGCAAGGCCTTGCGGTCGAGCTTGCCGTTGGGGGTCAGTGGCAGGTGATCGAGGAACAGCCAGTGGGCCGGGATCATGTAGTCGGGCAGGTGCGCCTTGAGATTGGCCTTGAGTTGATCACGCAAAGTGTCCGCGTCGGTCGAGGCCGCCACGTAAGCCACCAACTGTTGGCCGCCCGGGCCGTCCTGGGCCAGGACGGCGACGTCGTTTACCTCGGCTTGCTGCAGCAGCCGCGCCTCGATTTCCCCCAGCTCGATGCGGAAGCCGCGGATCTTCACCTGATGGTCGAGTCGGCCCTGGTATTCGAGCACGCCATCGGCGCGATAGCGGCACAGGTCACCGGTGCGATACAGGCGTTCGCCGGTGGTCGAGAACGGGTTCGGCACGTACTTTTCGGCGGTCATCGCCGCGCGCCCGAGGTAACCCCGGGTGATGCCCGCGCCGCTCAGGTACAGCTCCGCCGAGACGCCTTGCGGCACCGGTTGCAGGTTGGCGTCGAGCAGGTAACTGGCGGTGTGCTTGAGCGGGCGACCAATGTTCGCCGTGCCGCCGGCGGTGCGGCGGGTCCAGGTGGAATAGGTGGTGTCTTCCGAGGGGCCGTACAGATCGTAGACATGCTCAACCCCCACACTTACCTGTGGGAGCGAGCCTGCTCGCGAAAGCGCTGGGTCAATCGATGATGGGGTGACTGACGGGACGCCTTCGCGAGCAGGCTCGCTCCCACAGGTGAGGTGTGATGGGTAGAGGGCATCCACCAGACTCTGCTTCAGCGGCTCTCCGGCCAAATTAATGATGCGCACGCTGTCCGGGATCTCGCCGCTGCGCTGCAACGCGGCGATCGCCGAAGGCACGGTGTTGATCAGGCGCACCTGATCGCGGGCCGGCAGGTGCGGCAGTTCCAGGGCGTTGCGGGCGATGATCAGCGAGCCGCCGTTGGCGAGGGTGACAAACAGCTCCCACACCGACAGGTCGAAGCACACCGAGGTGGAAGCCAGTACGCCCTGGATGTCGTCGCGGCTGTAGACGGATCTGGACCAGTCGATCAGCGCCAAGACGTTTCGGTGGGCGATGGCCACGCCCTTGGGTTTGCCGGTGGAGCCAGAGGTGTAGATGACGTAGGCGAGGTTGTCTGGGGTGACCGTTGTGCCCGGTGCGTTAAAGGGATATGAGCTCAACTCAATCCGGTCCAGCATCAGCACTTCGGTGCCAGCCGGAACCGTCAGCGTCTGCGCCACCGCCTGCTCGGTCAGCAACACCCGCGCACGGCTGTCCTCAAGCATGTAGGCCACGCGTTCGGCCGGATAATCCGGGTCCAGCGGCACGTACGCGCCACCGGCCTTGAGCACCGCCAGCAAGGCGATTAGCAATTGCTCGGAACGCGGCATCGCCACGCCCACCCGCACTTCCGGGCCGACGCCCAGTTCGATAAGCTTGTGGGCCAGGCGATTGGCGCGGCCGTCGAGTTCGCTGTAGCTCAGGCGCGTGTTGGCAAAGGTGACTGCCAATGCGTCAGGAGTGGACTGCGCCTGGCGGGCGATCAGTTGGTGGATGCACAGGTCCTGTTCGAACGGCGCATCGACCGGATTCCAGTCATGGGTCAAACGCTGATGCTCATCGAACTCCAGCATCGACAGTTCACCGAGGCAGCGCTCGCCATTGGCGCTCATCTGCCCGAGCAACTGCGCCAGATGCGCCGCCAGCCGCTCAACCGTAGCGGCCGAGAAGCTCGCTCGTTGATAACTCATGTGCACCGACAACTGCCGCTCCAACCCCACCAGCAGCGTCAACGGATAGTTGGTCTGCTCCTGGGTCACTGGCGAACCAAAACGCAAACCGTCCGGCGCGCCCTGTTCCAACGCCTGGGCAATCGGGTAGTTCTCGAACACCAGCAGGCTGTCGAACAGCGCGTCGCCGCCCTGCCCGGCCCAGCGCTGGATGTCCAGCAACGCGGTGTGCTCGAACTCGCGCAAGGCCAGGTTCTGCGCCTGCACCGCTTGCAGCCAGCTGGCCAAGGTCTGCTCGGCCCGAGGGCTGGCGATCACTGGCAAGGTGTTGATGAACAGACCGATCTGCTGCTCGATGCCGGGCAAGTCCGCCGGACGCCCGGCCACGGTTGCGCCGAAAGCCACGGTGGTTTTTCCGGTGTAGCGCTGCAACAGCAGCAGCCACGCCGCTTGCACCAGGGTGTTGACGGTAACTTTAGAGGCGCGGGCGAAAGCTTCCAGGCGGCGGGTCAACGCTTCGTCCAGCACGTGGACGTGATCGCCGTAACCGCTGCCCATCTCGGCCGGTTTAGCCACCGCATCGGCCAGTCGTGTTGGCGCCTCCAGCTGTTGCAGCGCCGGTTTCCAGAACGCTTCGCTGGCCGCCGCGTCCTGGCGTTGCAGCCAGGCGATGTAGTCGCGGTAGCGGCTGCCGGACACGGCAACGGGTTGACCGCTGTAGCGTTGCAGCACTTCGCCGAGCAACTGCGAATTGCTCCAGCCGTCCATCAGGATGTGATGGCTGGTATAGATCAAGTGATAACGCTCCTGCGCCACGCGCACCACCACCAACCGCAACAACGGCGCCGCATCGAGGGCAAAACCTTGCTCGCGCTGGGCCGTTGCGAGGGTGTTCAGGTGCTCAGGCAGGTCAGCCTGCGTACGTGCGTCATGCAGCTGTAACGCGACCGCTACGCGCTTGTGCACCACCTGCAATGCACGCTTGAAATCACCCTCCCAGACAAAACCGCTGCGCAGCACGTCGTGGGTGTCGGTCGCCGCTTGCCAGGCCTGGCGGAAGCGCTCGACGTCCAGCCCTTCGACATCCACGCGCATCTGGTTGATGTAGTGGCCGGCCTGCTGCTCGTACAGCGTGTGGAACAGCATGCCCTGCTGCATCGGTGACAGCGGATAGATGTCCTCCACGTCGCGCGCCACCAGCGGCAAGGCGTCCAACTGTTGCTGTTGCAATCCGGCCAGGGGGAAGTCCGACGGCGTGAACCCGTGGTGCCGCGGCTCGCAACAGTGGTCGATCAACGCCTGCAATTCCCCAGCGTAATCCTCGGCCAGCGCCTGGATCGTCGCTTCATCGAACATTTGCGAGCTGAACGTCCAGTCGATGCTCAACTCGCCGGCATAGACGCTGCCGTTGAGCGTCAGCCAGTTGTCCAGCGGCGCCAACGGACTCTGCGCCGCGCCCGCCGATTCGCTGGCCGGGACAAACAGGCCGTCGGCGTCGTCGGCAAAGCCGCTGTCGAACTGGCCCAGGTAGTTGAATGTGATGCGCGGCACGGGCAGCTCCGCGAGGGTTCGCCGCGTCGGTTCATCGCCCAGGTAACGCAACACGCCGAAGCCGAGCCCTTTGTCTGGGATCGCCCGCAGTTGCTCCTTGATGACCTTGATCGAGCCTTCGGTGGTGGCCGTCGGGCTCAGGCGCACCGGGAACAGGCTGGTGAACCAACCGACGCTGCGGCTCAGGTCGACATCTTCGAACAGCGCCTCGCGGCCATGGCCCTCCAGCTGAATCAAGGTCGAGGCCTGGGAAGTCCAGCGGCCGATCACCCGGGCCAGCGCGGTCAGCAGCAGGTCGTTGACCTGGGTGCGATAAGCCGCCGGCGCTTGCTGCAGCAGGCGTCGCGTCTGGTCCTTGTCCAGCCGCGTCTGGACCTGGGTCGCGTAGCACCTGCGCAAATCGCCCCCTGGGCGGTCGCAAGGCAAGTCATGACCGGCGCCTTGCAGTTGCTCTTGCCAATACTTCAACTGGGACTGCAACGTCGCGCTGCCGGCATGCGCCTGCAACCGTTGCGCCCAGGTCTGCGCAGCCGTGGTCTTGGCCGGCAACGCTGGCGTCTGGCCGGCCTGCAACTGCTCGTACGCCTGTTGCAGGTCCTCCAGCAGTACACGCCAGGACACGCCGTCCACCACCAGGTGATGGATCACCAGCAGCAGTCGCTGGCTGCCGTCGGCCAGGCTCGCCAGCACTCCGCGCAGCAGCGCGCCATCTTGCAGGTCGAGGCTGGGTTGGGCTTGTTCGGCCAGGCGTTCAAGGGCCGGCGCATCGGCCACCTCGGCGGTCCACAACAGCGGCGAGCGTTGCCAGAGCGTGCGCTGTTCGGCCAGGGTAGTGTGGCGAGCGGTCCAGGTGCCTGCCTCGCAGACGAAGGCCAGGCGCAACGCATCGTGATGCTCGACCAGAGCCTGCAAGGCCTGCTCCAGATGCGCGGCATCCACGGCGCGCAAGCTCTTGAGCAACACCGACTGGTTCCAATGATGAGGCTCGGCCATGGCCTGTTCGAAAAACAACTGCTGGAACGGCAGCAATACCGTCTGCCCGATCACCGGGCCCTGATCGATGACCGGCCCGTTGTCACCGGTCGTTGCCACCCCGGCGAGGCCCTGGATGGTCTGGTGCAGGAACAGGTCCTTGGGACTGAAATGAATCCCGGCCTGACGGGCGCGACTCACCACCTGGATGGAAATGATCGAATCGCCGCCCAGCTCGAAGAAATTGTCGGTCCGCCCTACGCGTTCGCGCCCGAGCACGCTTTGCCAGATCGCGGCCAAAGTGTTTTCCACGGCGGTGACCGGGGCACTGTAGCTCTTCGGGCTGGCGCTCGGATCGGCCTTCGGCAGAGCCTTGCGCTCAAGCTTGCCGTTGGGGCTGACCGGCATTTTCTCCAGCCACACCCAGTGTTGCGGCACCATGTAGTCGGGCAAGGACTGACTCAGATGTTCCCTGAGGCGCACTTGCAGCGCCTGGCGAACGGCGTCATCGGCGACCAGCAGCTCGGCGCGCGCCGGCACCACGTACGCCACCAGCAACGTGCCGTCCTGGGCCAGGACCACGGTTTCGCGTACCGCCTCGTGTTCGGCCAGACGCGCTTCGATTTCGCCCAACTCGATGCGCAAGCCACGGATTTTCACTTGATGGTCCATTCGGCCGGCGTATTCGATCACGCCATCGGCCCGATAACGCGCCAGGTCGCCGGTGCGATACAAGCGCTGACCAGCGCCGAACGGCGCGGTGACGAACCGTTCGGCGGTCAACGCCGCGCGCCGATGGTAACCGCGCGCCAGCCCTTCGCCCGCCAGGTACAGCTCGCCGATCACCCCGACCGGCACCGGCGACAGCTCATCGTCGAGAATGTAGGTGCCGAGGTTGGCGATCGGCTGTCCGATCGGCACGCTGTCGCGGCCCTCCTCGACGCAGGTCCAGTGGGTCACGTCGATGGCCGCCTCGGTCGGGCCGTAGAGGTTGTACAGGCTGGCGTTCGGCAGTTTGGCGAACACCTGCTGCTGGGCATCCACCGGCAGCGCTTCACCGCTGCAGACGATCCGCTTGAGGCTGGTACATTCGGCCACGCGCGGGTCCTGCACGAACGCCTGGAGCATCGACGGTACGAAGTGCAGCGTGGTGATGCGCTGCGCCGTGATCAGCTCGATCAGTTGCGCCGGGTCGCGATGGGCCCCCGGCGCGGCCACCACCAGCGTCGAGCCGGTCAGCAGCGGCCAGAAGAATTCCCACACCGACACGTCGAAACTGAACGGCGTTTTCTGCAACACACTGTCAGTCGCATCGAGGCCATAGGCCTGCTGCATCCAACACAGCCGGTTGACCAGGGCGCAATGGCGATTGCCCGCACCCTTGGGCTTGCCGGTGGAACCGGAGGTATAGATGACATAGGCCAGGTTTTCGCCGTGCACCTTGACGTCGGGATTCTCCTCACAACCGGCATGCGACTCCTCAGCGGGCAGGTCCAGTAGCAGACTGCGCAGTCCTTGCGGAATCGGCAAAGCATCAAGCAGGTGTTGCTGGGTCAGCAGCAGACCGATGCCGCTGTCTTCGAACATATAGGCCAGGCGATCCTGCGGGTACTCAGGGTCCAACGGCACGTAGGCGCCACCGGCCTTGAGGATCGCCAACAGCCCGAGCACCATCTCCACCGAACGTTCCACGGCGATGCCCACCAGCACATCGGGGCCGACGCCCAGGTCGATCAAGCGATGGGCCAGGCGGTTGGCCCGGGCGTTGAGTTCGCGGTAGCTCAGGCGCTGCTCGCCGAAGACCAGCGCAGGCGCATCCGGGGTCCGGCGCACCTGCTCCTCGATCAGCGCCTGGACGCTGCGGTCGAGCGGGTATTGCCGCGCCGTCGCGTTCCAGTCGATGAGCATGTGTCGACGCTCGTCCTCGTCCAGCAGCGACCATTGCGCCACCGGGCGGTGCAGGTCCTGCACCAGGCTGCGCAACAGGTTGAGCCAATGCGCGGCCATGCGTTCGATGGTCGCCGGCTCGAACAGGTCGATGGCGTAGGTCAGGGCAGCGTGCAGGCTCTGGGGACTTTCGACGGTGTCCAGGCTCAGGTCGAATTGCGCGGTGCGCTGCGTCCAGCCTACGGGTTCGACGTCGAGCCCCGGCAAGGCCTTGGCAAACACCGAGGCGGTTTCGTTGCGGTGGTTGAACATCGCCTGGAACAGCGGGCTGTGGCTCAGGTTGCGCTGCGGCTGCAGGGCATCTACCAGTTGCTCGAAGGGCAGGTCCTGGTGCATCTGCGCGGCCATGGCCGTCTGCTTGAGCTGTTGCAGCAAAGCGGCGCCGGTCAGGTCGCCGGAGAACTCGCTGCGCAGGACCTGGGTGTTGACGAAGAACCCGATCAAGCGCTCGGTTTCCAGTCGCTGGCGGTTGGCGATCGGCACGCCGACGCGGATGTCGGCCTGGCCGCTGTAGCGATGCAGCAATGCCTGGAACGAGCCGAGCAACAGCACGAACAGCGTGACGTTTTCTTGCCGGGCCAGGGCCTTGAGGTCATCGCTCAAGGCGCGATCCAGCACGATCGGCAGGCGTGCCCCGCGCAGGCTTTGTTGCGCTGGGCGCGGGTGGTCGGTGGGCAGTTCCAGCAGCGGCTGTTCGCCGCCCAGTTGCGCCGACCAGTAGGCCAGTTGGCGGTCGCGCTCACCGGCCGCCATCCATTGCCGCTGCCAGACCGCGTAGTCGGCGTATTGCACCGCCAATGGCGGCAGTTGTGCCGGTTGACCCTGGATGAAAGCCGAGTACAGGCTCATCAGGTCATCGACCATCACCTGCAACGACCAGCCGTCGGAGACTATGTGATGCAGCGTCAGCACCAGCAGGTGATCCTCCTCGGCCACTTCCAACAGCGCCACGCGCAGCAGCGCGTCATTCAGCAGATCGAACGGGCGTTGCGTCTGCTGTTCGAGGAAGGCCTGGATATCACGCCCTTCCAGACGCTGCTCGATATAGTCGACTTCGCCCTGCTCACAAATGACCTGGCCAGTGCGTCCATCCTCTTCCACGAATGCGGTGCGCAAGCTTTCGTGGCGCTGGACCAGTGCGGCAAAGCTCTTGCGCAGCGCGCCCTTGTCCAATGCGCCGCGCATCCGCAGCGCGGTCGGTATGTTGTAGGCGGCACCGTCGGGGTCCATTTTCCAGAGGAACCACTGGCGCTCCTGGGCAAAGGACAACGGCAGCGGCGCGTCGCGAGGCACCGGCGTCATGGCCGGGGCCTGTTCGCCTGTCGTGGTTTCGAAGGCGGCGACAAACGCCTGCAACGTGCTGTGTTCGAACAGGCTGCGCAGCGGCACCTCGATGCCGAGCACCCGACGGACCCGCGAGACCACCTGGGTCACCAGCAGCGAATGCCCGCCCAGTTCGAAGAAATGGTCTTCCAGCCCCACGCGTTCAAGCTTGAGCACGTCTTGCCAGATTGCCGCGACCTGTTGCTCGACCTCGCTGCGCGGCGCCACGTAGGCCTGCTGCAAATCGCTGGCCTCGGGCGCCGGCAAGGCCTTGCGATCGATCTTGCCGTTGGGCGTCAGCGGCAGTTGCGCCAGGAACAACAGGTGCGCCGGCACCATGTATTCCGGCAACTGCGCCTTGAGGGCCGCCTTGAGTGCGGTGCGCAACGGCGCGTCCGGCTCCCGCACTGCGCCGCTGGCGGGCACCACGTAGGCCACCAATTGCGCGCCGGTCGGGCCTTCGTGGGCGACCACCACGGTTTCGCGCACGCGGTCCTGGGCCAGCAGCGCGGCTTCGATTTCCCCCAGCTCGATACGCAGGCCGCGGATCTTCACCTGATGGTCGATCCGGCCGAGGTACTCGACCACGCCTTCGGCGCGATAACGGCACAGGTCGCCGGTGCGGTACAGGCGCTCGCCCGTGGCGGAAAACGGGTCCGGCACGAAGCGTTCGGCGGTCAGCGCCGGACGCTGGAAATAACCACGGGCCAGGCCGGCGCCCCCGATCAGCAGCTCTCCCGGCGCACCGGGCGGGTTGAGGGTCAGGTCGCTGCCGACGATGTACAGCGCGGTGTTGTCCAGCGGTTTACCGAGGAACGGACGGTCGCGCTCCGGGCTCAGCGGATGCAGCGCCGACCAGATGGTGGTTTCGGTCGGGCCGTAGAGGTTCCAGACGTTCGGCGAGAGCGCCAGCAAGCGCTGCGCCAGTTCCAGCGGCAACGCTTCGCCGCCGCAGAGGAAGGTCCGCCCGGCCAGCAGCGAAGCCTGCTCATGATCGAGCAACATGCGCCAGCTCGACGGCGTCGCTTGCAGCACGCTGACAGCGTGTTGTTCGATCAGCGCCAGCACCGCTTGCGGGTCCTGGTGCACGTTCTGGCCGGTCAGCACCACGCCGGCCCCGGCTGACAGAGGTCCGTAGATTTCCAGGCCGAAAATATCGAAAGAGAACGTCGTCAATGACAACATGCGGTCGCCAGGCACGAGACCCGGCTCGGCGATCATGCTGTGGATGAAATTGCTCAGGGCGCCATGGCGCACCATCACGCCCTTGGGCTTGCCGGTGGAACCGGAGGTGTAGATGACGTAGGCCAGGTGTTCGCCAGTCAGCGGCACCACCGGGCAGGTTTGCGGGGCTGCTTGCATTGCGGCGTCCGGCTGGTCCAGCAACAGAGTCCGAAGACTTGGCGGGATCGGCAAGCGCGCCTGCAAACGGGCCTGGGTCAGCAGCAGTCCGATGCCGCTGTCCTCGATCATGTAGGCCAGGCGATCCTCGGGGTACGCCGGATCCAGCGGCACATAAGCGGCGCCGGCCTTGAGGATTGCCAGCAGGCCGACAATCATCTCGACGCTGCGCTCGACCGCGATGCCCACCAACTGGCCGGGCATCACGCCCAGGTCGATCAGGCGATGGGCCAGTTGGTTGGCGCGCGCGTCCAGTTGTGCGTAGCTCAAGGCCTGGTCGTCGATGGTCAGCGCCAGCGCCTCGGGGTTGCGGCGCACCTGTTCGGTGATGCGCTGGTGCACGCAAACGGCTTCGTCAGTGTGGTCGGCGACCCGCAGCCATTGCTGCTGCGTGAGTTGCTGTTGCGCCGGGTCGAGCAGCGGCAGTTCGCCGATACGCTGACGTGGCGCATCGACGATGCCGTGCAGCAGGTTCTGCCAGTGCCCGGCCAGGCGCTCGATCGTCTGCGCGTCGAACAGGTCGGTGGCGTAGGTCAGTTCCGCAGCGATGCCCTGCTCGGTTTCATAGGTGCCCAGGGTCAAGTCGAACTGGGCAGTACGCCCTTCCCATACCAGATCCTCGACCCGCAGCTGCGGCAGGTGCATCTGCCGGCTTCGAGTGGCGTCGGCGTTCTGGTGGTTGAACATGACTTGGAAGATCGGGCTGTGGCTGAGGCTGCGCTCAGGTTGCAGGGCCTCGATCAATTGCTCGAATGGCAAGTCCTGATGGGCCTGGGCCGCCATGGCCGATTGCTTGACCTGGGCGAGCAACTGATCAAACGGCAGTTGCCCATCAACGTCGGCACTGAGTACCTGGGTGTTGACGAAAAAACCGATCAGCCCTTCGGTCTCGACCCGGTTGCGGTTGGCCGTCGGCACGCCCACGCGGATCTGCGGTTGCCCGCTGTAGCGGTGCAGGAGCGCATGAAACGAGGCCAGCAAGACCATGAACAGGCTGGCGCCTTCACGCTGGGCCAGCTGCTTGAGCGCGGTGGCCAGTTCCGTGCTCAGGGACAAATCCAGGCGCGCGCCACGAAAGCTCTGCACCGGGGGGCGCGGATGATCGAACGGCAGTTCCAGCACCGGTTGTTCGCCACCGAGGGTCTGGACCCAATAGGCCAATTGCCGCTCACGCTCACCAGCCTCCAGCCAGTGCCGTTGCCAAATGGCGTAGTCGGCGTATTGCACCGGCAGGTCCGGCAAGGCCAGCGGCTGGCCGCCGATGTCGGCGGCGTAGTGCCGGACCAGTTCATCCACCAGCACCTGCATCGACCAGCCATCGGCAATGATGTGGTGCTGGATGAGCACCAGGACATGGTCGTCTTCGGCAATTTTCAACAGCGAAACCCGCAGCAACGGCCCTTGGCGCAGATCGAACGGACGCGCGGTTTGACCTTCGACGCACGCCTTGATGCGTTCGTCCTGGCTGACCGTAGAACCGGCGGGCAGCGCCTCGACCGCGATGCTCAAGGGCATATGCTGATGAATGATCTGCACGGTTTGCTCGCCGTGCTCGGCGAACGTGGTGCGCAAGCTTTCGTGGCGCTCGACCACGGCATTGAAGCTGCGCTCCAGCGCCGGCACGTCCAGTTGCCCTTTGAGGCGCAAGGCGCTGGGGATGTGGTAAGCCGAGCTGTGGCGGTCCATCTGCCAGAGGAACCACTGGCGCTCCTGGGCGTAGGACAGCGGGACATGTTCAAACCCGGAACGCACCTCGGGAATCGGCAGGTTGGCCGGCGAGACGCCCTCTTCCAGCATCTTTTCCAGGTACAGCCGGCGTTTGTCCAGCGGCAGAGTGATAAAGCGCTTGGCAACCCTCAAAGCAACACTCTTGTCCATCAGACTTCCTCCATTTCATCAAGCAGGGCGTCCAGCTTGTTCAGTTTCTGTTCGTTGATCGGCCCGTCGCCGCTGTCGAGTCGGGCGACGAAATCCTTCAGGACGGGGTGCTGGAATAACAGCTGCGGGGTCAGGCTCAACCCCAGTTCGAGAGCCATGCGCGAAACGGCGGTGACCGCCAGCAACGAGTGGCCGCCCAGCTCGAAGAAGTGATCGTGCAGGCCCACGCGCTCGACGGTGAGCACCTGGGCCCAGATCGCTGCGACTTGCTGTTCAAGGTCGCTGACCGGTGCTTCGTAAGCGTTTTGTGAGCGCCCGGCCTCGATGCCCGGCAATGCCTTGCGGTCGAGCTTGCCGTTGGGGGTCAGTGGCAGGTGGTCGAGGAACAGCCAGTGGGCCGGGATCATGTAGTCCGGCAGGTGTGCCTTGAGCGGGTCGCGCAGCGTTTTAGCGTCCTGCTGCAGCGCCGGGGCAACCACGTAAGCCACCAACTGCTGGCCGCCGGGACCTTCCTGGGCCAGCACGGCGACGTCATTTACCTCGGCTTGCTGCAGCAGCCGCGCCTCGATTTCCCCCAGCTCGATGCGAAAGCCGCGGATCTTCACCTGATGGTCGAGTCGGCCCTGGTATTCGAGCACGCCATCGGCGCGATAGCGGCACAGGTCGCCGGTGCGATACAGGCGTTCGCCGGTGGTCGAGAACGGGTTCGGCACGTATTTCTCGGCGGTCATCGCCGCGCGCCCGAGATAACCCCGGGTGATGCCCGCGCCGCTCAGGTACAGCTCCGCCGAGGCGCCTTGCGGCACCGGTTGCAGGTTGGCGTCCAGCAGGTAGCTGGCGGTGTGCTTGAGCGCACGGCCGATGTTTGCCGTACCGCCGGCGGTGCGGCGGGTCCAGGTGGAATAAGTCGTGTCTTCCGAGGGGCCATACAGATCGTAGACATGCTCAACCCCCACACCTACCTGTGGGAGCGAGCCTGCTCGCGAAGGCGTCCTATCAGCCAGCCCATCATTGATTGACCCAGCGCTTTCGCGAGCAGGCTCGCTCCCACAGGTTTTGGGTGTCGGGTAGAGGGCATCCACCAGGCTCTGCTTCAGCGGCTCACCGGCCAAATTAATGATGCGCACGCTGTCCGGGATCTCGCCGCTGCGCTGCAACGCGGCGATCGCCGAAGGTACGCTGTTGATCAGGCGTACCTGATCGCGGGCCGGCAGGTGCGGCAGTTCCAGGGCGTTGCGGGCGATGATCAGCGAACCGCCGTTGGCAAGGGTGACAAACAGCTCCCACACCGACAGGTCGAAGCACACCGAGGTCGATGCCAGGACGCCCTGGATATCGTCGCGACTGTAGACGGTTCTGGACCAGTCGATTAGCGCCAGCACATTGCGGTGGGCGATGGCCACGCCCTTGGGTTTGCCGGTGGAGCCAGAGGTGTAGATGACGTAGGCGAGGTTGTCTGGGGTGACCGTTGTGCCCGGTGCGTTAAAGGGATATGAGCTCAACTCAATCCGGTCCAGCATCAGCACTTCCGTGCCAGCCGGAACCGTCAGCGTCTGCGCCACCGCCTGCTCGGTCAATAACACCCGCGCCCGGCTGTCCTCAAGCATGTAGGCCACGCGTTCGGCCGGGTAATCCGGGTCCAGCGGCACGTACGCGCCACCGGCCTTGAGCACCGCCAGCAAGGCGATCAGCAACTGCTCGGAACGCGGCATCGCCACGCCCACCCGCACTTCCGGGCCGACGCCCAGTTCGATGAGCTTGTGGGCCAGGCGATTGGCGCGGCCGTCGAGTTCGCTGTAGCTCAGCCGCGTGTTGGCGAAGGTGACCGCCAATGCGTCAGGAGTGGATTGCGCCTGGCGGGCGATCAGTTGGTGGATGCACAGGTCTTGTTCGAACGGCGCATCGACCGGGTTCCAGTCATGGGTCAAACGCTGATGCTCATCGAATTCCAGCATCGACAATTCACCCAGGCAGCGCTCGCCATTGGCGCTCATCTGTCCAAGCAACTGCCCCAGATGCGCCGCCAGGCGCTCAACCGTATCCGGAGCAAAACTCGCCCGCTGATAACTCATGTGCACTGACAACTGCCGCTCCAACCCCACCAGCAGCGTCAACGGATAGTTGGTCTGCTCCTGAGTCACCGGCGAACCAAAGCGCAAACCGTCCGGCGCGCCCTGTTCCAACGCCTGGGCAATCGGGTAGTTCTCGAACACCAGCAGGCTGTCGAACAGCGCGTCGCCGCCCTGCCCGGCCCAGCGCTGGATATCCAGCAACGCGGTGTGCTCGAACTCGCGCAAGGCGAGGTTCTGCGCCTGCACCGCTTGCAGCCAGCTGGCCAAGGTCTGCTCGGCCCGAGGGCTGGCGATCACTGGCAAGGTGTTGATGAACAGACCGATCTGCTGCTCGATGCCGGGCAAGTCCGCCGGACGCCCGGCCACGGTTGCGCCGAAAGCCACGGTGGTTTTTCCGGTGTAGCGCTGCAACAGCAGCAGCCACGCCGCTTGCACCAGGGTGTTGACGGTGACTTTCGAAGCACGGGCGAAGGCTTCCAGGCGGCGAGTCAACGCTTCGTCCAGCACGTGGACGTGATCGCCGTAAACGCTGCCCATCTCGGCCGGTTTAGCCACCGCATCGGCCAATCGCGTCGGCGCCTCCAGCTGTTGCAGCGCCGGTTTCCAGAACGCTTCGCTGGCCGCCGCGTCCTGGCGTTGCAGCCAGGCGATGTAGTCGCGGTAGCGGCTGCCGGACACGGCGACGGATTGACCGCTGTAGCGTTGCAGCACTTCGCCGAGCAACTGCGAATTGCTCCAGCCGTCCATCAGGATGTGATGGTGGCTGTAGATCAGGTGATAACGCTGCTCGTCGAGGCGCACGATCATCAGGCGTATCAGCGCCGACGCGCTCAGGTCCAGTTGCTCGCGTTCGGCATCGGCCAGGGCCTGCAAGGCCTGGTCAGGCAACGGATCGCTGCGCAGATCCTGCACGCTGTAAGGCAGCTCCAGGTATTTGCTGACCACCTGCACCGGCGCCGGCAAATCCCCTTGCCAGACGAACCGCGTGCGCAGGATGTCGTGGGCGTCCACCGCCGCTTGCCAGGCCTGGCGGAAGCGCTCGACGTCCAGCCCTTCCACGTCCAGGCGCAATTGGTTGATGTAGTCGCCGGTGGCGTCGCCATACACGCCGTGGAACAGCATGCCTTGCTGCATCGGCGACAACGGATACAGGTCGACAACCTGCGCCATCGGCAGCGCCAGCCCGTCCAGTTGCTGCTGGCTCAGGCTCGCCAGCGGGAAGTCCGATGGCGTCACGCCGTGATGTCCGCCCTGGCAGCAATGCTCGATGAGCTGCTGTAACTCAAGCGCATACTCGTCGGCCAAGGCCTGGATGGTCGCCTCGTTGAACTGCTCGCGGCTGAAGGTCCAGCCCAGGTTCAGTTCGCCATTGAACACCTGGCCGTTCAACGCCAGCACATTCGACAACGGTGCTTCAGCGTCCAGCTCATCGCCGGCCGCTTCGTTGGCCGGCACGAACAAGGCGCCGTCGGCTGCATCGAAGCTGGCGTCGAACTGGCCCAGGTAGTTGAAGGTCACGCCTGGCGTCGGCAGCCGCGCCAGACTTGCCCGCGTAGCGTCATCCGCCAGATGCGCCAAGGCACCAAAACCGAGGCCTTTGTCCGGGATCGCCCGCAGTTGTTCCTTGATCTGCTTGAGGCTATCCCCAAGATCGGCCTGCGGCGTGAGTCGGGCCGGGTACAGGCTGGTAAACCAGCCGACGGTGCGGGTCAGGTCGACGTCGTCGAACAGCGCTTCGCGGCCGTGGCCTTCGAGCTGGATCAGCGCACTGTCGGCGCCGGTCCAGCGCACCATGACCCGCGCCAAAGCCGTCAGCAGCAAGTCGTTGACCTGGGTGCGATAGGCCTTGGGCGCGTCTTGCAGCAGTTGTCGGGTCAGAGCGGCGTTCAGTCGCGTACGCACCGTCAGCGCAAGGCGGTTCTGCTGGCCGCCCTGTGGATGATCCATCGGCAAGCGCGCATCGATGCCTTCGAGCTGGGCCTGCCAGAAGGCCAGTTGCTGCTGCAGCGCCGGGTTGCGGGCATGGTCTTGCAGGCGCTCGGCCCAGACCTGCGCTGAGGTGGTTTTGTCCGGTAGCTGCAACGCTGCGCCGCTGGACAGCTGTCGGTAGGCGCGTTGCAGATCCTCGAACAGAATGCGCCACGACACGCCATCAACCACCAGATGATGCACCGCCAGCAACAGGCGCTGGCTGCCATCGCCCAAGGTCGCCAGTACCGCCCGCAGCAGCGGCCCGTCTTGCAGATCGAGGCTGCGTTGGGCTTCGTTGGCGATGCTTTGCAAGGCCGAGGCATCAGGTGCGTCCACGGTCCAGAGCAGGTCTTCGCAGTGAACGTCCGCAGGACGGTAAGCCGCCTTCCAGCCTTCGCCCTGCTCCGTGAAGCTCAAGCGCAGGCCATCGTGATGCAGCACCAGCGCGCTCAGCGCCTGGTTCAGAGTCGACGCCTCCAGAGGCTCGGTCGGCTTGAGCAGCACCGCCTGGTTCCAGTGATGACGCTGCGGCACCGCTTGCTCGAAGAACACTCGTTGCACCGGCAGCAGCGCCAGCTCACCCGTCACCGGGCCCTGATCGATGACTTGCGCGGCTTCGCCCTGGCGGGCCACGGTCGCCAGCATCTCAAGCGTCTGGTGCTGGAACAGGTCCTTGGGCGTCAAGTGAATCCCGGCCTGACGGGCGCGGCTGACCACCTGGATCGAGACGATGGAATCGCCGCCCAGTTCGAAGAAGTTATCGCGCAGGCCCACCCGCTCAAGCTTGAGCACGTCCTGCCAGATCGCCGCGAGTTGCTGCTCCAGCGCGCTGCGCGGTGCCCTGTAGCTTTGCTGCATTTGGCTGGCGTCGGGCTTGGGCAGGTTCTTGCGATCGAGCTTGCCGTTGGGGGTCAGCGGCAGCCGTTCGAGCAACAGCAGATAGGCCGGGACCATGTGCGCCGGCAAGGTCGCCTTGAGTTGTTCGCGCAGATTCTCTGCGAAGTCATCCGGCACCCATTGATCAGCCACGACGTAGGCCACCAGGCGCTTGCCGCTGCCGGCAGCACCCTCCTGGGCCACGACCACCGCTTCGCGCACGCCGTCGAGGGCTTGCAGGCTGGCTTCAATTTCACCCAGTTCGATGCGGAAACCACGGATCTTCACCTGGTTGTCGATACGGTCGAGGTAATCGAAGGTGCCGTCGGCGCGCTGGCGCACCAGGTCGCCGGTACGGTACAGCAAGCCGCCGGCGCTGAACGGGTCGGCGACAAAACGCTCGGCGGTCAGCCCCGGACGGTTCAAGTAACCCCGGGCCAGGCCGCTGCCGCCCAGGTACAGCTCACCGGGCATGCCCTGTGGCAGCAGGTTCAGGTCGGCATCGAGCACGTAGGCGCTGCGGTCGCCGATGCGGCTGCCGATCGGCGCATAGGCCGCGCCACAAGCCACCTCGCGGCCGGCCTTCCAGATCAGCGGCGTGACCACGGTTTCGGTCGGGCCGTAGCCGTTGATGATGTACTCAGGCTGCAAGGCGCGTTTGACCCGTTCGAAACTGGCGTTGGCCACCGCGTCGCCGCCGAAGCAGTAGATGCGCACCTTCGGCGGGCTGCCCTCGCGCTCGGCGTGCTCGGCCAGTTGTTGCAGGTACACCGGCGGGAACGCCACCACCGTCACGCCGTGCTCGCGCATGGCGTTGTAGGTTTGCTCCGGGGTCCACAGGCTGTCATCGCGAACCAGCAGCGAGGCGCCGTGGGTCAGGCTGGTGAGCCAGCGCTCATGGGCACCGTCGAAAGCGAACGACATGAAATGGAACTCGCAATCGCTGTCACGCATTTCATAACGCTCGCCGATCGCCTGGCAGTGCATCGCCAGCGGACCGTGGGCCACGCTGACGCCCTTGGGGTTGCCGGTGGAGCCGGAGGTGTAGATGACGTAGGCGAGGTTCTGCGGATCGAGTCGCACCTGCGGCGCACCGACCGGCAGCTCGCGCAGATCGACCCGATCCAGCTCCAGCAGCGGTAGCGATTCGGCCACTGGCAATTGCGCCGCCACCGAGGTGTCACTGATCAACAAGGCCAGGCCGGCGTCTTCCATCAGGTACGCCAGGCGCTCCCGGGGATAACTGATGTCCAACGGCACGTAGGCGCCTCCGGCCTTGAGCACCGCCAGCAGCGCGACGATCACGCTTTCGCTGCGCGGCAGGGCCACGCCGACGCGGGTTTCGGCGCCGACGCCACGGGCGATCAAGGCATGGGCCAGTTGGTTTGCGCGCCGGTCGATCTCGCCGTAACTGAAGTGCCGGCCATTGAAGATCACCGCCGTGCGTTGCGGGCGCTCGTTCGCCAACGCGGCGATCCGCTGATGCACGGCGATGTCCACCGGATAAGGCTGCGGGTGATTGTCGGCCTGTTGCCGCGCGTGTTCCGCGGCGTTGGCCAAGGCGATTTCGCCCAGGCTGCGTTCGGCGTCCTGGCTGAATTGCTCAAGCAGGTGCAGCAGGTGAGCGCTGATCTGGTTGATGACCTCGTCGGCGAACTGTCGACGCTCGTAGCTGTAGTGCAACGCCAGTTGTTCACCGAGGGTGACCGCCACGCTCAGGGCATAGTGGGTCTGCTCAAGATTGGCCACGTCGCCAAAGGTGACATCGCTGTCGGTGCCCTGCTGCAAGGCTTGGGCGATCGGGTAGTTCTCGAACACCAGGAGGTTGTCAAACAGCGCCTCCCCGCCCTGCCCGGCCCAACGCTGGATGTCCGCTAACGGCGTGTGCTCGAAATCCCGCAGGCTCAGGTTCTGCGCCTGCACCGCTTGCAGCCACTGGCCGACCGTCTGGTCGGGGCGCGGCGTGCCGATCACCGGCAAGGTGTTGATGAACAGGCCGACCTGCTGCTCGATACCGGGCAGATCCGCCGGCCGCCCGGCCACGGTCGCGCCAAATGCCACGGTCTGGTGCCCGGTATAGCGTTGCAGCAACAGCAGCCACGCCGCTTGCACCAGCGTGTTGACGGTAACTTTCTGCCGGCGGGCGAAGGTCTCCAGTGCCTTCGTGCGTGGCGCATCCAGCGTCAGGAAGTGATCGCCATGGCCGCTCTGGCCTGCATCGCCCGAGGCCGCGCGGGCGAGCCGGGTCGGTTCTTGCAGCGCGGCCAGTTGCTCGCTCCAGAAGTCCTGGCTGAGCTGGCCGTCCTGGCGTTGCAGCCAGGCGATGTAATCGCGATAACGTCCGGCGATGCGGCCCGGCGCGTGGCCGTTGTAGCGTTGCATGACCTCGCCGAGCAACTGCGAATTGCTCCAGCCGTCCATCAGGATGTGGTGATGGGTGTAGATCAGATGCCACTGCTCGGCGCCGGTCTGCACCAGCACCAGGCGCAACAATGGTGCCTGGCTCAGATCGAAACCTTGCGCACGTTCGGCGTCAGCCAGGGCAGCAAGTGCCTGGGCCTGGCTCTGCTCGGCACGCTCGCGCCAGTCAAGCACCGTGAACGGCAGGCGCACCTGCTTGTGGACAATCTGCAGCGGCTGCGGCAATTCGCCCTGCCAGACGAAGCCGCTGCGCAGGATGTCTTGCGCAGCGACGGTGGCCTGCCACGCCGCACGGAATCGCTCGGCATCCAGGCCTTGCACGTCCACCCGCAGCTGGTTGACGTACTCGCCCGCTGCCTGCTCGTACAGCGTGTGGAACAACAGGCCCTGCTGCATCGGTGACAGCGGGTAGATATCGTCGAGTTGGCCAGCCGCCACCGGCAGATGGTCGAGCTGCGCCTGGCTGATTTGCGCCAGCGGGAAGTCCGACGGCGTCGCTTGCGGCGTCGCCAGACTGACGCAATGTCGAATCAGCGCCTTGAGCTCGAGGGCGTATTGATCGGCCAGTTGCTGCACGGTCGCGCTGTCGAACATTTCACGGCTGAACCCCCAGCTCAGCGCCAGCTCGCCGCCATGCACCTGGCCTTCCACGGTCAGCCAGTTGGCCAGCGGCGCGGTCGGGTCCTGGGCGACTCCACTGCCTTCGCCGGATGGCAGCAACAGCGCCGTTTCGTCGAACTGACGGTCGAACTGGCCGAGGTAATTGAAGGTGATGCGCGGTTGCGCCAGACCGGCCAATGTCGCTTGTACCGAAGGCGCCGCCAGATGCCGCAGCACGCCATACCCCAGGCCTTTGTCCGGCACGCCGCGCAGTTGCTCCTTGACGGTCTTGATCGAACCGTCGAGGTCGTCGGTAACGGTGAGCTTCACCGGGAACAGGCTGGTCAGCCAACCGACCGTCCGGGTCAGTTCGATGTCGTCGAACAGCTCTTCGCGGCCATGGCCTTCCAGTTCCACCAGCGTGCCCGGCTGCCCGCTCCAGTGGCTGATGGTGCGGGCCAGCGCGGTCAGCAACAGGTCGTTGACCTGGGTGCGATAGGCCGCTGGGGCCTGTTGCAGCAACTGCCGGGTCAGCTCGGCGTCCAGGCGCCATTCGATCTTCGCGCCGTGGATATTTTGCAGGCTGCCCTGCGGACGGTCACAAGGAATGTCCGCCGCGCCCTGGTGCTGGGCTTGCCAATAAGCCAACTGATCGTCGAAGCGCGAAGCTTCGGCACTCAGCCGCGCGGTCCAGCTCTGGAACGCGCTGGTCTTGGCCGGCAACGTGGCCGCGCCGCCCGCCGCCAGTTGTTCGTAGGCTTGCTGCAAGTCTTCCAGCAACACGCGCCACGACACACCGTCCACTACCAGGTGATGAATGACCAGCGCCAGCCGCTGGCTCCCGTCGGCCAGGTCCACCAGCATGGCGCGCAGCAGCGGACCGTCCTGCAGCTTCAGGCTGCGCTGCGCCTCGTCGCACAGTGCAGCGAGGTCTTCGATGGATCGGGCTTCGCGTTGCCAAAGATCGGCGTTTTGCACAAGCGGCCCGTGGCCCTGCCGCCAACCGTCGGCGTCTTCGACAAAGCGCAGACGCAAGGCGTCGTGGTGGTTGATGACGCAGGTCAGCGCCGCGTCGAGCCGCTGTGCATCCAGCGGCTCGCGGGCGGTCAGCAACAGCGACTGGTTCCAGTGGTCACGGGCCTGCATCGCCTGGGAGAAGAACTGCCGCTGGATCGGCCCGAGCACAGCATCGCCGATGACTGGCGCCTGATCCACAGCACTGTGGCTGTCGCGAGTGGCGACCAGCGCCAGGCTGCGCACGGTCTGGTACTGGAACAGATCACGGGGATGAATGCGGATGCCGGCCTGCCGCGCGCGGCTTACCACCTGGATGGAAATGATCGAGTCGCCGCCCAGCTCGAAGAAGTTGTCTTCGAGGCCGACGCGCTCCACGCCGAGTACGTCCTGCCATATTTCGGCCAGGGCAACTTGCAGCGCATCCTGCGGGGCGACGAATGTTTGTCGGGGCGCGGCGTCCGGTTGTGGCAGGGCCTTGCGGTCGAGCTTGCCGTTGGCGGTGACGGGCAATCTGGCCAACGGCATCAGATAGGTCGGCACCATGTATTCCGGCAGGCTCGCCAGCAGCCAAGCCTTCAGGTCCTGCTGCCACTGCTCGTGCGGCACGCTGTTTTCCAGCACCAGGTAACCCACCAGATGCTTGCCGTCCTGGACCAGCACCACGGCCTCGCGCACCAGCGGGTGCTGCATGAGGCGGGTTTCGATTTCGCCGAGCTCGATGCGCAGGCCGCGCAACTTGACCTGATGATCGAGGCGGCCGAGGTATTCGATCACGCCGTCGGCGCGCTGGCGCACGCGGTCACCGGTGCGGTACAGGCGTGCGCCGGCATGGAACGGGCACGGCACGAAACGCTCGGCGGTCAGCGCCGGACGCTGGTGATAACTGCGCGCCAGCCCCGCCCCGCCCAGGTACAACTCGCCCGCCACGCCCCACGGCACCGGCGACAGATCGGCGTCAAGCACATGGGTGCGCAGGTTGGCGATGGGGACACCGATCGGCACGCAATCGGCGCCTTCATCGACACAGGTCCAGTGGGTCACGTCGATGGCCGCTTCGGTCGGGCCGTAGAGGTTGTAGAGCGCGGCGTTCGGCAGCTTGGCGAAGACCTGGTGTTGCGCGTCCAGCGGCAGCGCTTCACCGCTGCAAACGATGCGTTTCAAGCCTTGGCAGCTTTCCACGCCCGGCTCATGAATGAACGCCTGCAGCATCGACGGCACGAAGTGCAGCGTGCTGATGCCATGGCGCTTGATGGTCTCGATCAGTTGCAGCGGATCGCGGTGCACGCCCGGCGCGGCGACCACCAGTCGGGCTCCGGTCATCAGCGGCCAGAAGAACTCCCACACCGACACGTCGAAGCTGAACGGGGTTTTCTGCAACACCGCGTCGCTGCCGTCCAGGCCATACGCCTGCTGCATCCAGCACAAGCGATTGACCAGCGCCGCGTGACTGTTGCCTGCGCCCTTGGGTTTGCCGGTGGAGCCGGAGGTGTAGATCACGTAGGCCAGGTTCAGCGGATCAAGCGTGATGTCGGGACGATGGTCGCTGTAGCCGTCGAGCCAGCCGGCCGCCTGGTCGAGTTCGATCACCTCGACGCCGTCGGTTGGCAGCGCCGCCGACAGCGAGCGCTGGGTCAGCAGCAAGCCGATGGCGCTGTCCTCGATCATGTAGGCCAGGCGCTCCTGCGGGTACTCAGGATCCAGCGGCACATAGGCGCCGCCGGCCTTGTGAATCGCCAGCAGGCCCACCACCATTTCCAGCGAGCGCTCGACGCAGATCCCCACCAGGCTGTCCGGCCGCACGCCGCGCTCCCGCAGCAGGTGAGCCAGTCGGTTGGCGCGGGCATCGAGCTCGGCGTAGCTCAGGGTTTGCTCGCCAAATACCAGCGCCGGTGCGTCCGGGGTGCGCGCCACCTGGGCTTCAATCAGTTGATGCATGCACTGCGCGGTCGGGTAGCGTTGCGCCGTGGCGTTCCAACCGTGGACCAGGATGGCGTGTTCGTCAGCGTCGAGCAGCGGCAGTTCGCCGATGCGCCGGGACGGATCAGCGATCATCGCGGTGAGCAATCGCAGCCAATGCCGGGCCATGCGCGCGATGCTCGGCGCCTCGAACAGGTCGTTGGCGTAGGTCAGCGCCGCGTGCAGCGTGCCGGCCTTTTCATAAGTGTCCAGGGTCAGGTCGAACTGGGTGGTGCGCGCCTGCCATTCGATCATGCCCAGTTCCAGCCCGGACGCCGTGCGGATCGTGGTGACGTCCGCCACGTGCGGCTGATGGTTGTACATCACCTGGAACAACGGCGTATGGCTGAGGCTGCGCTCCAGCTTGAGCGCTTCGACCAGGCGTTCGAACGGCAGGTCCTGATGAGCCTGGGCGCCGAGCGCGGTTTCTTTGACCCGCCGCAGCAACTCGTCGACACGGAGCTGGCCGTCCAGTTCGGTACGCAGTACCTGGGTGTTGACGAAGAAGCCGATCAGCCCTTCGACCTCATCCCGGTTACGGTTGGCGATCGGCACGCCGACGCGGATATCGGACTGGCCGCTGTAGCGATGCAGCAGCACATTGAACGCGCCGAGCAGCAGCATGAACAGCGTGACGCCCTGCTGCTGGGCTGTGCTGCGCAGTTGCTCCGCCAACGCGGCGTCGATGGCGAATTCATAGCGGCTGCCGCGATAGCTGGGCATGGCCGGGCGCGAATGGTCGGTGGGCAACTCCAGCACCGGATGTTCATCGCCCAGTTGTGCCTGCCAGTACGCCAGCTGCCGCGCCTGCTCGCCGGCCTCCAGCCAGCGACGCTGCCACAGGGCATAGTCGCTGTACTGGATCGGCAGGTCGGCCAGTTGCGGGGCCACGCCTGCCTCGTGGGCGTCGTAGCAGCGGATGAACTCGTCGATCAGCACGTTCATCGACCAGCCGTCGGAGACGATGTGATGCAAGGTCAGCAGCAACACGTGCTCCTGCTGATCAAGGTTGAGCAGTTCGACCCGCAGCAAAGGGCCGCGCGACAAGTCGAAGGGGCGCATCGATTGTGCTTCGGCGGCTTGACGTACTGCGTTCTCGCGCTCGCCTGCCGGCAATGCGCTGAGGTCCTGTTGCTCAATCACCAGCGGCGCATCGGTAGGTACTTGCACCAGGCTGTCGTCGGCCTGGCGCTGGAACACTGTGCGCAGGGTTTCATGGCGGGCCACCAGGCTGGCGAAGGCCTGCTCCAGCGCCGACAGGCTCAGCGCGCCCTTGAGCCGCACCGCGCCGGGCAGGTTGTAGGCACCGCTGTCGGGGTCCAGTTGCCAGAGAAACCACATGCGGCGCTGGGCATAGGACAGGGCCTGGCGGTCGTCGGCTTCGACGCCTTGGGGAATGGGGAAGCGACTGAAATCCACGCCCTCCTTGTCCAGCGCTGCCAGGAACATCTGGCGCTTGTCCAGGGGCAACCCGATAAACCGGCGAGCAAGTTTCAAGGCGTCTTCAGCATTCATTTCTGGGGTATCCGGAATCAGTGGGCACAGAGGCACAAAGGCAAGTCGTCCCTATGAAACGAATGCAAACCGGAAAAATTAGCGATTGGGAACAAGTGTCAGGAATGAAGAAAAACCGTGGCGAGGGAGCTTGCTCCCGCTCGGCTGCGCAGCAGTCGTAAACCGGCTGATGCGGTCTGCCTGGCTTAATGCGCCATCTCTTTTGGGGCGGCTTCGCCGCCCAGCGGGAGCAAGCTCCCTCGCCACAAAAGCGGGTCTTGAATCGGTTATGCGCTGATTGCCAACCCGTGTCGCCGGTGATGCACGCTCAGCTGATCCTTGATCAGCCGCAGCACCCTGGCCTCGTGTTCATGGATGAAGAAGTGCCCGCCCGCCAGCATATCCACGGAGAAGCTGCCGCTGGTTTCGCGGCTCCAGCCGATCAACTGTTCGGTGGTGGCCTTGTCGGCGGTGCCGCCGAGCACGTGCACGGGGCAGTTGAGCGGTGACCGAAGCCTTGACTGGTAGCGGCCACAGAGCAGGAAGTCCGCGCGCAGCACCGGCAAGGTCAAAGCCATCAGCTCTTCATTGGCCAGCACCTCTTCGCTGGTACCGTTGAGGGTACGCAGCTGGTCGATCAGTTCCGCATCGGTTTTCGGCTCGGCGAAACCTCGGTCATAGTCGGCGCGCATCGTCGGCGCCGCGGTGCCCGAGGCAAACAGCGCCACCGGTTCCGGGCAGCCCAGCTCACGCAAGGCGTGGGCGATTTCACAGGCCAGCAGCGCGCCCAGGCTGTGGCCGAACAGGGCGTAAGGGGCCTGGAGGGTCGGGGCCAGCTCCCGCGCCAATTGCTTCGCCAAGGGCCCCATGTCGGTGTGCAGCGGCTCGGCGAAACGCGCCCCACGCCCCGGCAACTCCACCGGCTGCACCGTCAGCCACTGCGGCACCTTGCGCCGCCAGCGGCTGTAAACCATCGCGCTGGCGCCGGAATACGGCAGACACAGCAGGGTCAGTTGGGTCACTGCGGTTTTCTCCGATCGTTTGTATTAAAGGAATAACGAGGCCGGGCCATGGAGAATTAGTCACCGGCCCTTCGCCCGGATGCGTCTTATACTGCACGCCCGATGGCCTGGTCTGCCCTTAAGGAGAACACAATGAGCTGGTCCGCCCAACAATATGTCGCGTTCGAACAGGAACGCACCCGCCCGTCCCGCGATCTGCTGGCGGCCATCCCGCCGGTACAGGCGCGTCAGGTCATCGACCTGGGCTGCGGCCCCGGCAACTCCACCGAGCTGCTGGTCGGTCACTTTCCCGGCGCAACGGTGCGCGGCCTGGACAGTTCCGCCGACATGGTCGAAGCGGCCCGTAAGCGCTTGCCCGGCGTGACATTCGACACCGCCGATATCGGGCGCTGGAACGAAAGCGGCCCCTTCGACGTGATCTTCGCCAACGCCGTGCTGCAATGGCTGCCCGACCACGCCACCCTGCTGCCGTCGCTGGTGAACAAACTCGCCCCTGGCGGCAGCCTGGCGGTCCAGATGCCTGACACCCTGCACCAACCGTCCCACCGTTTGATGCGTGACATCGCCGCCAGCGGCCCCTGGGCCAGTCAACTGGCCGGCGCGGCGGATTCGCGGACCGAGGTGGAGGATGCCAGCACTTATTACTCGATCCTCAAACCCCACTGCACCCGCGTCGATGTGTGGCGCACCACCTACCATCACCCGCTGGCCGGTGGCGCCTCGGGGGTCGTGGAGTGGTTCAAGGGCAGCGGCCTGCGGCCATTCCTCGAGCCGCTGGACGAAGCGCAGCGCGAGGACTATCTGAAGCAATACCTCAAGGCCATCGAACAGGCCTATCCGGCCCTGGACGATGGGTCGGTCCTGCTGCCGTTCCCGAGGGTGTTCATCGTCGCGACACGCTAGGGCGATGGTCAGGCGCGAGGGCTAAATTTCTGATCCAGGCCCTCGTTACCTGCTAAGACCAAAACCCACAAGAGTGACCGCCGTGGACCTGCAAACCATCCTGGGCAAACTGTTCGCCAACGCCGGCGCCGTTGGTATCGACGGCGTTTTCCAATTCGTGTTCGGCCCGCATCAGGCGTACTGGTCCGAGGTCAAAGCCAGCAGCCACACCCAGGCTGGTCGGCACAGCAGCCCCGACGTGACCATCGAAATCGCGGAAAAGGATTTTCTCGGGATCATGGCCGGCCTGGCCAATGTCGAGGAACTGTTCGCCAGCGGTCGCCTGAAGATCGGCGGCAACATGGGCCTGGCGACGTTGCTGCCGCAGATCATCGATCACGCCCGCCATGGCAATCGCCCGGTGGAAAAGGTCGACATGAACAAACGCTACCCGACCCCGCCGCGCTTCAGCGAAACCCTCACCGCGAGCCTGCCGACCCAACGCAGCGTCGAGCGGCGGCCGCGCAGCGAACTGTCGGTGAGGGATTTCCAGGCACGCTACCTGCCCCATGGCATTCCGCTGGTGATCAGCGACGCGCTGCAGGACTGGCCCTTGTTCAAGCTCAGCCGGGAAGAATCCCTGGTGCATTTTGCCCAGCTGCAAGGCATCACCCGCCACGGCGACTACGTGAAAAAAACCTTTTCCACCGAGCGCGATTTTCGCTCGACCTCCATGGCCGATTTCATCGCGTCTCTCGACAACCCGGCCGCCAAGGGTGCGGACGGCGAGCCGCCAGCCTACATGGGCAACAATATCTTGCCGGCGCAACTGATGGAGCTGATCAAGTACCCGCCCTACTTCGATCCATCGCTGTTCATTCCGCCGCGCATCTGGATCGGCCCCAAGGGCACCCTCACGCCGCTGCACCGCGACGACACCGACAACCTGTTCGCCCAGGTCTGGGGCCAGAAAACCTTCACCCTCGCCGCCCCCCACCACCGCGAGGCCCTGGGCACCTGGTCGACCGCGCCCCAGGGCGGGCTGGACGGTTGCGACTTCAACCCGGACGCGCCGGACTACGAGCATTTCCCCCACGCCCGCGACGTGACATTCCTGCGGGTGACGCTGGAGGCTGGGGATTTGCTGTTTTTGCCGGAGGGCTGGTTTCATCAGGTGGAATCGGTGGCCACTTCGCTGTCAGTGAATTTCTGGGTGAATTCGGGGCGGGGTTGGTAGCGTCCGAAGTTTGCTTTCGTGGCGAGGGAGCTTGCTCCCGCTGGGCTGCGAAGCGGCCCCAAATTTGCGCCTGCTGCGCAGTCGAGCGGGAGCAAGCTCCCTCGCCACAAAGGACTGTGCGTTATTTTTGCTGGCGATAACTCTGCACCGCCGCCCCCAGCACCACTGCCCCAGCCGCAATCGCCAGCCAGAAACCACTGCGCGCGCCATACGTATCCACCAGCCAACCCGAGCCCGCCGCGCCGATGGCCACGCCGATGCTCAGCCCGGTCACCAGCCAGGTCAGGCCTTCGGTGAGCCGCGCCGGCGGCACGATGCGTTCCACCAGGGCCATGGCGACGATCAGCGTCGGCGCGAAGAACAACCCCGCGACAAATACCGCCAGCGACAGCCCGAGGATATTGCTCGCCAACAACAGCGGCAGCGTGGTTAGCGCCGTCGCCACCCCGCCGTACAGGAACAATCGCGGCAACGGCAGTTTCGAGCGCAGCGCGCCGAACGCCAGGCCGGCCAGGCACGAGCCGATGGCATAGACCGACAGCACGATGCTCGCCGCCGCCGGTTGCCCCTGATGCTGGGCGAACGCCACGCTGACTACGTCCACCACCCCGACGATGACGCCCATGGCGACCATCAACAGCAGCAGCAAAAGCACGTCGCTTGAGCTGATGATCGAACCCTGATGATGCGCCTGATGCGGGTGCACCGGCGGCTCGGTGCCGCGCTGCAGGACAAACGCCGTCACGCCGATCGCCAGCAGTAACACCGAGGCCAGCGGCCCGGCCTCCGGGAACGCCACCACGCACAACCCCACCGACAGCGGCGGTCCGACGATGAAGCAGACCTCGTCCAACACTGACTCCAGCGCATAGGCAGTGCGCAGCTGCGGCTGGCCGCGATACACCTCGGTCCAGCGCGCCCGCACCATGGCCGACATGCTGGGCATGCAACCGGCCAGGGCGGCGAACAGGAACAGCGTCCACTGGGGCGCCTGCAAGCGCGTGCACAACAGCAGCATCAGCAACGCCCCGCCACCCAGCAGCGCCGCTAATGGCAAGACCCGCCCCTGGCCAAAACGGTCGACCAGCCGCGACACCTGCGGCGCGCAGAACGCCGTCGCCAAGGCAAACGTCGCCGCCACCGCGCCGGCCAATCCGTAGCCGCCCTTGAGCTGCGCAAGCATGGTGATCACGCCGATCCCTGTCATCGATATCGGCATGCGCGCGATCATTCCCGCCAGCACGAAGCCACGGCTGCCAGGTGCGCTGAACAGTTCACGATAAGGATTTGCCATGGGATGCCGCCTCAACAAGGGCCTGCAACTTGCCACAAAGGACGGTGCCGGGGAAAGCGTAAAACTGTGGGTGAAATGTGAAGACTGCCGCCTGCAAATGAACTCTGCGCGCCTGTCGTCAGTCAGCAAGTAAGGCCCTCAGTTCAAGGTGCTATCCCATGCAGATTTCTCTTGCCCGACAAGTTGCTCTGGTTACCGGCGCCAGCTCCGGCATTGGCGCAGGTTCGGCCCGGGCACTGGCGGCGGCCGGTGCCGCCGTGGTGCTCAATTACCATTCCAGCGCCGGCCCCGCCGAAGACCTGGCCCGCGAAATCAACGACAGCGGCGGCAGAGCCATCGCCATTGGTGCCGATGTGTCGAAGGAACAGGACGTCGAGCGGCTATTTGCCCAGACCGTGGACGCGTTCGGCGCGCTGGACATCCTGGTCGCCAACTCCGGCCTGCAAAAAGATGCCGCCGCCGTCGACATGAGCCTGGACGACTGGAACGCCGTCATCGGCGTCAATCTCACCGGCCAGTTCCTTTGCGCCCGCGCGGCCTTGCGCATTTTCAACCGCCAGGGCATTCGCCAGGGTGTGTCCCGGGCCGCCGGCAAGATTATCCACATGAGTTCGGTGCACCAGCGCATCCCCTGGGCCGGCCACGTCAATTACGCGGCGTCCAAGGGCGGCATCGATCAGCTCATGCAGACCCTGGCCCAGGAAACCAGCCACCAGCGCATCCGCATCAACAGCATCGCCCCCGGCGCCATCCGCACAGCCATCAACCGTGAAGCCATGGAGGGCGACAAGGAACAGGAGCTGTTGCAGCTGATTCCCTACGGCCGGGTCGGCAATGTGGAGGATGTCGCCAACGCGGTGGTCTGGCTGGCGTCGGACCTGTCCGATTATGTGGTGGGCACCACGCTGTTCATCGATGGCGGGATGAGCCTCTATCCGGGGTTCCGCGGCAATGGCTGATCATGACGAACCGCAGAGCCCGATCGAGAACCACGGCATCATCGGTGACATGCGCACGGCGGCGCTGGTCAACGATCGGGGCAGCGTGGATTTTTTCTGCTGGCCGGAATTCGACAGCCCGTCGATCTTCTGTTCACTGCTCGACACCCCTGAGGCGGGCATCTTTCAGCTTGCTCCGGATTTGCCGGATGCCCGTCGCCAGCAAATCTACCTGCCCGACACCAATGTCCTGCAGACCCGCTGGCTGAGCGATGGCGTGGTGGTGGAAATCACCGATCTGCTGCCCATTGGCGACAGCGAGGATGATTTGCCGGTCTTGATGCGCCGAGTGCGCATGACAGTCGGCAGCGCGACGTTTCGCATGCGCTGCGCGGTGCGCCATGATTATTCACGCGCCGCGACTACCGCGCGCCAGGACGGCGACCACGTCATCTTCGAGGCCCCGCAGCAACCGAGCCTGCGCCTGTGTGCCGACCAGCCCATGACCCTGGATGGCCAGGCGGCGGTGGCCGAGTTCACCCTGGGCCAAGGCCAGACCGCTGAATTTCTCTTGGGTGGCATCGACGACCCGCGCCTGGTGGACGACACCAGTGCCCTGTGCCTGGAACGAACCCTGGCGTTCTGGCGCGGCTGGATCGGCCAATCCAACTACCGTGGCCGCTGGCGGGAAATGGTCAACCGCTCGGCGTTGGCGCTGAAGCTGCTGACCTCGCGCAAACAGGGCGCGATCCTCGCCGCCGCCACCTTCGGCCTGCCGGAAACACGCGGCGGCGAACGCAACTGGGATTACCGCTACACCTGGATCCGCGATGCCTCGTTCACCGTCTACGCGTTCATGCGCCTGGGCTTTGTCGACGAAGCCAACGCCTATATGCGCTGGCTGCGCGGCCGGGTCAGCGACTGCCGCGAACAACCGACCAAGCTCAACATCCTCTACGGCCTGGACGGCCGGCTCGAACTCCCGGAAACCGAGCTGACGCACCTGAGCGGCTACGGCAACGCGCGACCGGTGCGCATCGGCAACCTCGCCTACCAGCAGGTGCAGTTGGACATCTTCGGCGAGTTGATGGATGCGGTGTACCTGGTCAACAAATACGGCGAAGCCATCTCCCACCAAGGCTGGAAACACACGGTCGATGTGGTCGACCAAGTGTGCGAAATCTGGCGGGACAAGGACGTGGGCATCTGGGAAATGCGCGGCGAGGAGCAGCATTTCCTGCATTCGCGGCTGATGTGCTGGGTGGCGGTGGACCGTGCCATCCGTCTGGCGAGCAAACGTTCGCTGCCCGCCCCGTTCGCCCGTTGGGACGAGACTCGACAGGCCATCTATGAAGACATCTGGACGAATTTCTGGAATGACGAACACCAGCACTTCGTCCAGCGCCTGGGCAGCACCGCCCTTGACGGCTCGATGCTGTTGATGCCGCTGGTGCGCTTCGTCAGTGCCCGCGACCCGCGCTGGCTGTCAACGCTGGACGCCATCGAGAAAGATTTGGTGCGCGACGGCATGGTCTATCGCTACCGCACCGACGACGGCTCCATCGACGGTCTCAGCGGCACCGAAGGTTCGTTCGTCGCCTGCTCGTTCTGGTACGTCGAGTGCCTGGCCCGCGCCGGCCGCGTGGAGAAAGCCCAACTGGAATTCGAACAATTGCTGCGCTACGCCAATCCGCTTGGGCTGTATGCCGAGGAATTCGACAGCCATGGTTATCACCTGGGCAACCTGCCCCAGGCGCTGAGCCATCTGGCGCTGATCAGCGCGGCGAGTTTCCTGGACCGCAGGTTGAGCGGGGAGAAAAATCATTGGCAGCCGTGAGGGGAAATTTGGATTATCCCCCGTGGCGAGGGAGCTTGCTCCCGCTGGGTTGCGCAGCGACCCCAGAAATTCCGGATTGAAAAACGACGACTGCTGCGCAGCCGAGCGGGAGCAAGCTCCCTCGCCACAGTGGGCCTGCGGTGTTCGGGCTAGCGCGGTGGCTCCGCCAGTTCGACGTTATCCAGCGCTCGGTTGGCCAGCAGTATTCCCAACTCGATCAACTGCTGAGCCCCAGCGGTGGAGTTCGCCATTTCCGCGACCAAGCAGAGGGTGGCGAACTATGCGCAGGTTGGTCGACCAGGGAATGGATACCCGGCAGGGCCCGCAGCCCTCCCACGCACAGTCAGCCATAAAGCAGACAATGCGCCATTCTAAACCCGGACGACCAAGCCCGGTCGCTGATTTTGCAGCGACGACCAAAGCCTATCCCCAACAACTTCCGAACCACCAACCGCCACGACTCGTCGGAAAATTCTGATTCGCCAAATTTTTTGTAAGGACCACCACCCCTGTGGCGAGGGAGCTTGCTCCCGCTGGGTTGCGCAGCGACGCCAAAAATTCCGGATTGAAAAACGACGACTGCTGCGCAGCCGAGCGGGAGCAAGCTCCCTCGCCACGGGGGATCTGCTTTTCGCCAAAGCTAAACGCCTTTGAGTGACTCCTGGTTGCCAGCCCCGCCCCCCTCTCCTAAGATCGATGCACTCACGGGTGCAGCGGAGCTGCCCGATAAGAACCCGACTCAAGGACCCGACCATGACGCATATCCAACGTCCCATCACCACCGAACCCCGAACCGGGCTGAGCCGCGAAGAACTCTGGGACGGCCCGGACAAGGGCTTGATCAAATGCTGGGAAGTCGGCCGCGACCGGGCGCAGAGGCTCCCTGAACTGGCGCAACGCTGCCTGGCCGGAGAGCTGCCGGTGCTGGGCTGGAAAGGCGGAGTCAGCCGCAGCCTGAAGAAGACCGCCAAGTTCGGTTGCCTCAAGTATCTGGCCCAATGGCAGGGCCTGCGCGGCGAAGACCTGGACATCGACCTGGCCGAGGAACGCACCCTGACCTGCTCCAACACGAGCATGATCGTGACATTCACGCCAGACCGGGCCAAATATGTGAACCAGGAACCCGCCTGACCCCAACCGAGTGAAGCCGGAGACCGACATGACATCTGCGCCCAAGATCAATTTTGCGGTAACGCCGCTGCTGCGCATCGCCTATGAGGAACACGGCCCCGCCAACGGCGAGCCGATCATCCTGCTGCACGGTTTTCCCTACGATCCGCGGGCCTTTGACGAGGTTGCGCCGCCCTTGGCCCAACGCGGTTATCGAGTCATCGTGCCGTACCTGCGCGGCTACGGCCCGACCCGTTTCAACAATCCCGCGATTGCCCGCTCCGGCCAGCAAGCGGCACTGGCCCAGGACCTGCTGGACCTGATGCACACACTCGACATTCCCCAGGCTGCGCTGTGCGGCTATGACTGGGGTGGCCGCGCCGCGTGCATTGTCGCCGCGTTGTGGCCCGAGCGCGTTCGCTGCCTGGTCACCGGCGATGGCTACAACCTACAGAATATTCCTCGATCAACCCAGCCACTGGACCCGGAAACCGAATACCGCTTGTGGTATCAGTATTACTTCCACACCGACCGAGGCGTCGAAGGCCTGAAGCAGAACCGACGCGAGCTGTGCCAATTGCTCTGGCGCCTGTGGTCGCCGACCTGGGCGCGCGGTGCGGAGCTGTATCCGCTGAGCGCGCCTTCGTTTGATAACCCGGATTTTGTCGAGGTGGTGATTCATTCCTATCGCCATCGCTTCATGTATGCGCCGGGAGATCCGACGCTTGAATGGATGGAGGAACAGTTGGCGGCGCAACCGGCCATCAGCGTGCCGAGTATTTCCCTGTGCGGTGCCGATGACGGCGTGGGACCTGCGCCCGAGCACGACGAAGATGCCGCGCATTTCACCGGACGCTACGAGCGCCGCGTGCTGGCCGGCGTCGGCCATAACATTCCTCAGGAAGCACCTGAAGCCACGCTCAAGGCATTGCTGGATCTGCTTGAGGGCTGAGCGCAAACCGCTCGCGATACGCCTGGGGCGTCACGCCCATGCCCCGCAGAAAGCTTCGACGCAAGGTTTCTTCGCTGCCGAAGCCGCATTGCAGGGCGACGCGCTTGATCGGCATCGCACTGTCGCAGAGCAGCCGCCGGGCAGTTTCCACGCGGATCAGTTCCACCGCGCGGGCCGGGGTCTGGCCGGTCTCGGCACGGTAATGACGGACAAAACTGCGCTCGCTCATACCGGCCTCGGCGGCCAGCCTCGACAAGCCCAGGTCGCGGGTGAGGTTTTCGGCGATCCAGGCGTGCAGTTTATCGAAACGACCGCCCTGCTCCTGTAACGCCAAAGTAGCGCTGAACTGCGACTGCCCCCCGGGGCGCTTGAGGAACACCACCAGATGCCGCGCGACTTCCAGCGCCATCGCCCGGCCCAGGTCCTCTTCGACCAGCGCCAACGCCAGGTCAATGCCGGCCGTGACGCCAGCCGAGGTCCAGACCGAACCATCCTTGATGAAAATCGGATTGGGTTCGACCTGCAGTTCTGGATGTTGCCGGGCCAGCTGTTCACAACGGGTCCAATGGGTCGCCACCCGGCGTCCGTCCAGCCAGCCACTGGCCGCCAGCAGAAACGCCCCGGTACACACCGATGCGACTCTTCGCGAACACGCTCCCTGATCCTTGACCCAGGCCACCAGCGCAGGATCTTTCGCGGCTTCGTACACGCCCCAACCGCCGGCAATCAACAAGGTGTCACTGCCCTCGCTGGGCAGTGGTTCGGCCATCAGCGCCAACCCCGCCGACGACATCACCGCCCCGCCAACCGCAGCAATGACGGTCGGCGCATACGGCGCCGGTAAACCCTGCCCGCGGGCCAGATCATTGGCCGAGGCGAATACCTGCAAAGGTCCGGTGACATCCAGCACTTGTACGTTGGCGAAGGCCAGCACATGAACGGTTTTTGCTGTGTTTGGCATATTGGCGTGATTCGAGGGCTTATTGGCGAATACGCCAGATCCTACGAGTCTAAAGTCAAACCGTCCACCCCCTCGGGCAATCATCCAAAGGAGCAAGCGACATGACGTTGCAGATCGGTTTTCTGTTATTCCCCCAGGTTCAGCAGTTGGACCTCACCGGGCCTTATGACGTGCTGGCTTCGCTGCCAGATGTGAAAGTGCATCTGATCTGGAAAGACCTGGCGCCGGTTACCTCCAGCACGGGCTTGGTCCTGCTGCCAACCACCACCTTCGAGGACTGTCCGAAGCTCGACGTCATTTGTGTCCCCGGTGGTAGCGGCGTCGGTCCGTTGATGGAAGACGAGCAGACCCTGGCCTTCATCAAACGCCAGGCCACTCACGCCAAATACATCACCTCGGTGTGCACCGGTGCGCTGGTACTCGGCGCGGCGGGATTGTTGCGCGGCAAGCGCGCCACCACCCACTGGGCCTTCCACAGTTTGTTGCAGCCGCTGGGGGCGACGCCGGTGAAGGACCGTGTGGTCCGCGACGGCAATCTGCTTACCGGTGGCGGCATCACCGCGGGAATCGATTTTGCCTTGACCCTGGCGGCCGAGCTGTTCGACCAGGACACCGCCGAGCTGGTCCAATTGCAGCTTGAATACGCACCGGCTCCGCCGTTCGCCGCAGGTTCCCCGGACACCGCGCCGACGCTGGTGCTCGAAGAGGCCAACCGGCGTTCGGCGGAATCGTTCCGCGTGCGCTCGCAGATTACCCAGCGGGCTGCGGCACGCTTGGAAACAGCGTAGCGGCAGGTTCAGCCAGGCACAGCAATCCGGTGCCTGGCTTGGATGGCCTATTCTTCCTGGCGATACAGGACCATTCCGGCGTGATACAGCACGCCATCGCGGAAATCCCCGTCGGCGGTGAAACCCGTATCGTCGTGGTATTCGATATGGTCGTCCTGCAGCCAATAGTCGCCCTCGTAGGCACTCTCCCGAGTGCCCCGTGCTTCGTCGTAGCGCCCGCCCGGAAGCAACCGATGGCGAATCACGCCATCGGCCGTCACCCACAGGCCGACGAATTTGTCCTGATCTCCAAATGCCTTTCTCACGGGACGTCTCCTAGTGGTCGCCAGGTTTTAAAATGGGCTGGCCGTCGGCCGCACCACCAGTTCGCTGACGTCCACGTCCGCCGGTTGCTCGATCGCATAGGCAATTGCCCGAGCGATGGCCTCGGCGGGAATGGCGATCCTGCGGAACTCGCGCATCTCGGCCCGTCCGCCTTCGTCGGAAATGCTTTCCGCCAGTTCCGACTCGGTCACGCCGGGGGAAATCACCGTCACGCGGACATCCCCACCCACCTCCTGGCGCAGGCCTTCGGAAATCGCCCGTACGGCAAATTTGGTCGCGCAGTACACAGCGGCAGTCGGGCTGACGGTGTACGCACCGATGGAGGCAATATTGATGAACTGTCCGCTGCGCTGGCGCTGCATCAACGGCAGGCCGGCGGCGATGCCGTGGAGCACGCCACGGATGTTGACGTCGATCATGCGGTCCCATTCCTCGACCTTCAGCGCCTCAAGCTTGGAGAGCGGCATGACGCCGGCGTTATTGATGATCACGTCAAGCCCGCCGAATTTCTCGACGGCGAAATCGATCAGGCTCTGGACATCGTCGCGACGGGTCACGTCCACGACTTTGCAGGCAGCCCGGTGACCGGCGGCTTCAAGTTCCTGCACCAGCGCTTGCAAGCGCTCCACGCGCCGGGCGCCAAGCACCACGCAAGCCCCCCGGGCCGCCAACAACCGTGCTGCCGCCTCACCAATCCCGCTGCTGGCGCCAGTGATGACCACTACTTTGTTTTGAATATCGGACATGATGGTTTCCTCGTCTGGATGCGTTGGCCCCCGGTGGGAGCGTTTTGACAGGTCCAGATTAGGAGGGTGTCAGGCGCTTCGGTTAGCCGGATTCTCCTGCGCATTTGCACGATCCTGTAACGATAACGCCTCTGGTCGTTACGGCTGCAATCAGCTTTACTAGCGCGATCCATTAAATTGGCCAGGGAGATTGATCGGCATGTCGGTATCCACGTCCATCACCATCACGCCCATTAACGGCGTAGATCAGCGTCGCGCCGAGCTGGCGAACCTGATGAAGCGCTTCGCACCGGAATATGGTGTCCACGCAACGGCCATCGAGGCCTTGCACCTGATCCGCAGCGATCAACCCACCGAGGCCTTGCACGTTGTGCACAAGCCCGGGCTGTGCGTGATTGTCCAGGGGCGCAAGGAAGTCACGCTGTCTGACGAGCGCTACGTTTACGATCCGCTCAATTACCTGGTGGTCTCTGTGACGCTGCCGCTGGCCGGCCAGGTGATCGAGGCCAGCCCCGAGCAACCGTACCTGTGCATACGCCTGGACATCGACCCGGCACAGATCTGCCAGTTGATCGCCGATGCCAGCCCAATTGGCGTACCGAGCGAAAGAGCCGATCGCGGATTGTTCCTGGACCGCATCGACGAGCCGCTGCTCGACGCAATGCTGCGTTTGCTGCGACTGCTCGACAGCCCGGACGACATCGCCACCCTCGCGCCACTGGCCCAGAAAGAGATTTTCTATCGACTGTTGCGAGGCGCCCAAGGCAGGCGGCTGCACGAAATCGCTATTCCTGACACCCAGACCCACCGCATCAGCCGCGCCATCGAGTGGCTTAACACCCATTACGCCGAACCATTGAGCATCGACAGCCTGGCGCAGATGATCAATCTGAGTCCCTCGGCACTGCATCATCGCTTCAAGGCCGTGACCGCCATGAGCCCGCTGCAATACCAGAAACAGTTACGCCTGCAGGAAGCCCGACGACTGCTGCTGGCGGAGAACAGCGATGTTTCGTCAATCGGCTACAAGATGGGCTACGAGAGCCCCTCGCAGTTCAGCCGTGAATACAGCCGTCTATTCGGTGCCTCACCGAGCAAGGACATCGCTCGCCTTCGCGCCCAGGCGTTGCAAGCGAGCAGCGCCTGATTCTGCATACAAACAGGATCAGGCAAACCGAGGGCAGTATCCGACTAACGACCCTAGCCACCTCGCCCCTACTCTGAACCCATGCAGCAAGACAACCGTCCGGGCTGCAACGGGTTCAGCAGATTTCGACATCTGAACGACCCGGCACTCAACCCTTTGATACGACCGGAGTCATTGCCATGAAAACTTTCAATTCCTTGATCGCCGTTACCAGCCTTGTCCTGAGCGCCAGCGCTTTCGCATTGCCAAGCCAGCAACAGGATCGATTCTTTACCCAATCGCCTGAGCCTTTGCAGTCAGTGGCAGCAGACGGCGCGGATCGCACTCCTGGCGGTCAGACCCTCGCGGCTGATGGTGCAGAGCGCACTCCTGGTGGCCAGACCCTCGCGGCTGATGGAGCCGACCGCACCATGGGACGGCGCCTGGCATGATGGGGCTATTCTTGGGACGAAAAAAAACCCGCCTAGGCGGGTTTTTCAAGGACCAGATTGACTTCCTGTCAGGCACTCCATGCCGGGTCCCATCATCCATGACCCCAAGCACTCCCTGTACTCAGTGGATGGATGTAGATTAGAGGGGATCAATAGGCAGAAAAAGACGAGAAAGCAGCATCGCAACGTAAGCGTTTCGCTATTCGCCACTGTTACTTTTCTACAGGCGAAAAAAAACCCGCCGAAGCGGGTTTTTCCAAGACCATTACGACTCCCTGTCGGTAGCCATCCTTGCAAGGTCGATCGTCCCTGATCCTGAGCACTTCCTGTGCTTCAGTGGATGAGGCTAGATTACGCGTCGGATCCAAAGTGAAACAGAGGACATAGCTACCAAGCCGTGTAAGACATTCGCCATATCACCCCTTCCGGAAACCCTTAGCCGGTCAGGTAACCGGCGTTTCAAAGCCTGCTTTCGGTCCTTGGGATCCATCACGGCTTGTTCAGATACTCTTCAATATTGGCCATCTGTTCATCCCAACCACGACTGTCCATTCGGAAAGCCTTGAGTCGACGCGCCTCGGGAATGTCATTGAACCCCGACTCCACTACCTTCAGCAGAGTGCCACCGCCCATGTCTTCAAGCTCGAATTGCACACGCGTCTCGGACTCTTGGGAATAGTCGGTCTGCGGCTCCACAGCGTAAGGATGCCAGCGAAACGAGAACACTCGCTCGGGTTCGACACGCTCCACCAGGACATCCCACACAAGATGCTCATAACCCGGATAGGTAATCTGCCCTTGGGTGCGCTCACCGGCAACAAACCGCTTGCCCGCGAGATCCACGCCAAACCATTGGCCGAAGGCTTCAGCATTGGCCAGGGCTCGCCAGACCTGCGAACGCGGCGCCTTCAACAAGATCTTTCTTTCGATACGATCAGATAGATGCATGGGTCGTCACCTCCTGTGTTCAACATTAGGCCTGTAAGACCACAAGGCCAACCGTAAAGTTGTATCAACGCCTTGTTTGGTTACACTCCTCCAGCAGTTTTTACCCCTCATGGAGAGATTGATGATGTACACCCGTTTGTTGCTGCCCCTGATTCCGCTGTTGTTCATTGGCGCTGTCCAGGCTGACGTTTGTACCAACGCCACGACCCAAGGCGACATAAACCAGTGTGCAGCCCAAGAGACCAAGGCTACCGACAAGGAACTGAACAGTCTGTACAAACAGATCACAGCGCGTTTGAAAGACAATGCCGAGGCCAAGCAATTGCTGGTCAAGGCACAGCGAGCCTGGATTGACTTCCGTGACGCCGAATGCAGCTTTTCTGCTTCTGGTGTCGAAGGGGGGAGCGTCTATCCGATGATTCAGAATGACTGCATTACAGCCCTGACGAAGGCGCGAGTAGAGGCGTTCAAGACGTACCTCAACTGCGAAGAAGGAGACCTGAGCTGCCCGGTACCTGGGGCTTGATTGATGGTGTCGGGGAGGATGCCCCCAGGTCACCTTTTCTAACGCAAAAACAAAACCCCTACCTGCGTCAGCAGATAGGGGTTTCGGAATTTAATCTTGACGATGACCTACTCTCACATGGGGAAACCCCACACTACCATCGGCGATGCATCGTTTCACTTCTGAGTTCGGGATGGGATCAGGTGGTTCCAATGCTCTATGGTCGTCAAGAAATTCGGTAGCCAGCGCGTGCCTTACGGTCACGTTCCAGCGAATGGGTATGCGATAGTTTGTGGGTTTTGACTCGAACTTTCGGTTCATTTCGTCTTCACACACCGCAATCTGGCGCCTTTCTCCGTTTCCAGAGCAGGATCAGCAAATTGCTTGGGTGTTATATGGTCAAGCCTCACGGGCAATTAGTACAGGTTAGCTCAACGCCTCACAGCGCTTACACACCCTGCCTATCAACGTCGTAGTCTTCGACGGCCCTTCAGGGGACTCAAGGTCCCAGTGAGATCTCATCTTGAGGCAAGTTTCCCGCTTAGATGCTTTCAGCGGTTATCTTTTCCGAACATAGCTACCCGGCAATGCCACTGGCGTGACAACCGGAACACCAGAGGTTCGTCCACTCCGGTCCTCTCGTACTAGGAGCAGCCCCTCTCAAATCTCAAACGTCCACGGCAGATAGGGACCGAACTGTCTCACGACGTTCTAAACCCAGCTCGCGTACCACTTTAAATGGCGAACAGCCATACCCTTGGGACCGGCTTCAGCCCCAGGATGTGATGAGCCGACATCGAGGTGCCAAACACCGCCGTCGATATGAACTCTTGGGCGGTATCAGCCTGTTATCCCCGGAGTACCTTTTATCCGTTGAGCGATGGCCCTTCCATACAGAACCACCGGATCACTAAGACCTACTTTCGTACCTGCTCGACGTGTCTGTCTCGCAGTCAAGCGCGCTTTTGCCTTTATACTCTACGACCGATTTCCGACCGGTCTGAGCGCACCTTCGTACTCCTCCGTTACTCTTTAGGAGGAGACCGCCCCAGTCAAACTACCCACCATACACTGTCCTCGATCCGGATAACGGACCTGAGTTAGAACCTCAAAGTTGCCAGGGTGGTATTTCAAGGTTGGCTCCACGCGAACTGGCGTCCACGCTTCAAAGCCTCCCACCTATCCTACACAAGCAAATTCAAAGTCCAGTGCAAAGCTATAGTAAAGGTTCACGGGGTCTTTCCGTCTAGCCGCGGATACACTGCATCTTCACAGCGATTTCAATTTCACTGAGTCTCGGGTGGAGACAGCGCCGCCATCGTTACGCCATTCGTGCAGGTCGGAACTTACCCGACAAGGAATTTCGCTACCTTAGGACCGTTATAGTTACGGCCGCCGTTTACCGGGGCTTCGATCAAGAGCTTCGCGTTAGCTAACCCCATCAATTAACCTTCCGGCACCGGGCAGGCGTCACACCCTATACGTCCACTTTCGTGTTTGCAGAGTGCTGTGTTTTTAATAAACAGTCGCAGCGGCCTGGTATCTTCGACCGGCGTGGGCTTACGCAGCAAGTGCTTCACCCTCACCGGCGCACCTTCTCCCGAAGTTACGGTGCCATTTTGCCTAGTTCCTTCACCCGAGTTCTCTCAAGCGCCTTGGTATTCTCTACCCAACCACCTGTGTCGGTTTGGGGTACGGTTCCTGGTTACCTGAAGCTTAGAAGCTTTTCTTGGAAGCATGGCATCAACCACTTCGTCACCCAAAGGGTAACTCGTCATCAGCTCTCGGCCTTAAGATCCCGGATTTACCTAAGATCTCAGCCTACCACCTTAAACTTGGACAACCAACGCCAAGCTG
>NZ_CP071646.1:4377500-5430000 GCF_051132005.1 Pseudomonas sp. Z1-14
ATTCAGCCAAGCCCGCCATTGCCGCAGATTGATAACGTTCTAACGCAGGTCTGGCATTTATCGCGCATTTAGGCCATGTTTAGCCCCGTAACCTAATGTCAGACATGGATTTTTCGTACAGGATGTCATGAACGCTTGAAGCGAAAGCGAACGTAGCCGTACGTAGGCATAAGATCCGCGGCGGCATTAAGGACGGGAATGAAACGAATCTTGATACTGATCGCCGTACTAGCGGTTACGGGCTGCGCGGCGACGTCGAAAACCGAAGTCAAACGCGGAAAAAAAGGCCTGCATATCAACTGCTCCGGCCTGTCCTCTTCCTGGGACCAGTGCAGGGCCAGCGCCGCCAACTCATGCGCGCCCAAAGGTTACAAAATCATCGCCAAATCAGGTGACGCCGTTGAGGAGCCCGGGGATTATCCTTTCGGGCTCAATCCAGCCGGATACACCAGCCGCAGCATGATCGTCATCTGCAAATAGGCGGCGCTTCAGCTGGACTGTCGTTTGGCCAGGCGATGGCTGATCTCGTCATGGCTGGACCTGAGAACCTCCTGCTGGAGCTCAGGCGCTGCCAGCATTCGCGCAACAACCAGCGCACCCACGCATTGAGACAGGATCGCCCAAGCCAGGCTATCGCTCTCAAGTATCCGCGCCCAGCTTTCGTGCAGGCGGCAGATCCAGCTTTGCGCGGCCTCACGCACCGACATATCCGAACGCGCAATCTCAGCCCCCAGAACCGGCAAGGCGCAACCAGCCTCGGGTTGCTCCACATGGCTCATGCTCAGGTACTGCTTGAGGCAACGCTCCAGTTTCATCGAGTCCATGACGCCGTTACCACTCAAGCGCTCCAGGCTCTGGCTCAACTCGCGCTCGACGATCGCCTTGAAAAGCTCATCCTTGGATGAGAAATGGCTGTAGAACGCCCCGCCGCTAAGACCGATCGCCTTCATCAGGCCATCTACCCCTACCGTCGAAAATCCTGATTTCTTGGCCGACATGGCACTGCTGGTCAGCAGTTTCTCTCGGGTTTCCATCTTGTGATTGGCTGAATAACGCATGTGCTTGCCTCTGGATGCTCATCTTGACGCTCGGCGAATCTTAGCATAACGTCCGTTTAGCTAACGACCGTTTACCAATGAGGCCAATCATGAATAACAAGAAGGTGGTACTGGTAGTGGGAGCTGGCGATGCTACTGGTGGCGCGATAGCCCGGCGTTTCGCTCGGGAAGGCTTCGTGGCCTGCGTCACTCGCCGCGACGCTGGCAAACTTGAAGCACTGGTCGACGAAATCCGTGCCCAGGGCGGTGAAGCCCACGGTTTTGCCTGCGACGCACGCAAGGAAGATGATGTGATCGCACTTATCGAGCAAATCGAGGAGCAGGTGGGCCCGATCGAAGCCTTTGTATTCAACATCGGCGCCAACGTGCCTTGCAGCATTCTCGAAGAGACGGCTCGCAAATATTTCAAGATTTGGGAAATGGCCTGCTTTTCAGGTTTCCTCAATGCTCGAGAAGTGGCCAGGCGCATGGTCAAACGTCAGCGCGGCACGATCCTGTTTACTGGCGCCACGGCAGGCTTGCGCGGGGCATCAGGGTTCGCCGCATTTGCGGGGGCCAAGCATGGCATCCGGGCCTTGGCCCAGAGCATGGCGCGAGAATTGGGGCCGATGAATATTCATGTAGCCCATGTGGTGGTGGATGGCGCCATCGACACCGACTTCATCCGCGATAATTTCCCGGAAAAATACGCAACCAGGGCCGAAGACGGCATCCTCGACCCGGAGCACATCGCCGAAAACTATTGGTACCTGCATACCCAGCCGCGGGATGCCTGGACCTTCGAACTGGATCTGCGCCCCTGGAACGAACGCTGGTAAGTCTCCCTCACAACAATAAGAGAAGCGTAGCCATGAACAGATCCGTCGAGTTTTTTTTCGACCTGGGCAGCCCGACCACCTACCTGGCCTATACCCAATTGCCCGCGCTCTGCGCTGAAACCCATAGCGAGCTCATCTATCGCCCCATGCTTCTGGGCGGCGTATTCAAGGCAACGGGCAACGCGTCGCCCGTTACCGTGCCGGCCAAGGGGCCTTATCTGTTCCAGGACTTGAACCGTTTCGCCAAGCGCTACGGTGTCGACTTCAAGCTCAACCCGCATTTTCCAATCAACACATTGCTATTGATGCGCGCCGTCACGGGCATGCAACTGCGTCATCCGGATCGTTTCGAGACTTTCACGAGCTGTCTGTTCCGGGCGCTCTGGGTGAATGCCCGCAACCTCAACGACCCGGCAACAGTCGCGGCCGTGCTGGACGAAGGGGGTTTCGACCCTGCCTATGTGCTTGCCCTTACAGCCGACGAGCAGGTCAAGGAAACACTAAGGAGCACAACCGAAGAGGCGGTGCGCCGAGGCGTGTTCGGTGCGCCGAGCATGTTTGTCGGCAACGAGATGTTCTTTGGCCAGGATCGCCTGGACTTCGTCCGTGAAGCCCTCGGCTGACCCTATGCTTCAGATTGCCGCTGTCCGTGTGTTCAGCCATTGCAGCGCAGCACCATCGAGCAGCGGACTCAAGCGACGCTGAACCTCGCCGTGATAGGCGTTGAGCCAGTCCTTTTCGTCCTGGTTCAGCAACGACGGCTCAAGGCAGCGGGTATCGATCGGGCACAACGTCAGGGTTTCGAATGCGAGGAATTCGCCGAACTCGCTGCTGCCCGCCTCCCGGTTCAACACCAGGTTCTCGATACGAACACCCCAGCGACCCGGGCGATAAGTACCCGGCTCGATGGACGTGATCATGCCCGGCTGCATGGCGGTCTGGGGCGCGGCGGCAGCCTGATAGGCAATGACTTGCGGGCCTTCGTGGACGTTGAGGAAGTAGCCGACACCGTGGCCGGTGCCGTGACCGTAATCCACCTGTTCAGCCCAGATCGGCGCCCGGGCGATGGCATCCAGCAGAGGCGACAGAATGCCCTTGGGGAATTTGGCGCTGGACAAGGCAATCACGCCTTTGAGCACGCGGGTACAGTCACGCTTCTGCTCCGACGTCGGTGTCCCGACCGGCACCATGCGGGTGATATCGGTCGTACCGCCAAGGTACTGGCCGCCCGAATCGATCAACAGCAAGCCATCGCCCTCAATGACCGCGTGCGCCTCTTCGGTGGCGTGATAATGAGGCATCGCGCCATTGGCATTAAACGCCGCGATGGTATTGAAGCTCAAGGAGACGAACTCCGGCCGGCGCTTGCGCGCTGCGGTCAGGTGCTCATCGATGGTCAGTTCAATGATGCGCTCATGGCCCCAGGCACTTTCCAGCCAGGCAAAAAATTCGCAGAGCGCCGCTCCGTCCTGCTCCATGGCTCGACGGATGTGCTCGGCATCGGCCGGGCTTTTGCGCGATTTGGCCAGTGTTGTGGGGTTGAGCCCTTCGACGAGTTTCACGCCGCTGTCCAGATTGTCCAGCAAGCCGACCGTGACCCGGGCCGGATCGACCTGCAGGCTCGCGCCGCTCGGCACTTCACGCAACGCAGTGGCCACTTCGCTGTAGTCGCGCAGCGTTACGCCGTCTTGCTCAAGAACAGAACGCAGCGCAGCAGCGACCTTGTTCAAATCCACAAACAGCGTCGCCTGCTGCTGGCTGATCAGGGCAAAGGAGACGAATACCGGATTGAATGACACATCCGCGCCGCGCAGGTTGAACAGCCAGGCGATGTCGTCCAGGGTGGCGATGAAATGCCAATCCGCAGCACGCTCCTTAAGGGCTTCGCGCAACTGGGCGATTTTCTCGACACGACCGATCGTGGCTTGCGGCGGCAAATGCGCGTAGACCGGTTGATCAGGCAAGCTCGGACGATCGGTCCAGGCTTGTGCGAGCAGATCGATGTCGGTACGCAACCGTGCGCCACGCTCTTGCAGCTTGCTGCTCAGGGTCCGCGCCGATGCCACCGCCATGACCGCACCATCGACCGCTACCGCACCCCCTTCAGGCGTGTTTTCGGCCAGCCACTCCAACGGCCCGGGCTTTCCGGGGATGAGTTTGACCAGCTCGATGCCGCTGCCTTCCAGTTCGCTGGTGGCTTGTTCCCAGTAACGACTGTCCGCCCAGACCCCGGCGAAATCCGCGGTCACGATCAATGTACCGACCGACCCATGGAACCCGGACAACCATTGACGCCCTTGCCAGTACCCCGGCAGATATTCCGAAAGATGCGGGTCGGCGGAAGGCACCAACAGCGCATGGATGCCCTCCTGGCTCATCAATTGGCGAATTCGGGCCAGGCGCTGGGGAACCTGTCCTGGGGTCGAAGGCTGGGTACTCATCATCACTCCTGCTAATCAATTTTATTGTTCGGTGTCGAATGCGTTCGGCTCAGGGGGTTGCCGCCCAGAAGGCCGGCGCGGCAACACAGGCGGCCTTGATCAATCGCACCGCCTCATCAATATCCTGTTCGCTGGTAAAGCGGCCCAGGCTCAAACGAATGGTCCGCCCGGCCGCGCGTGCATCATGCCCAAGGGCGAGCAACACGTGGGATGGAGTGTTTTGCGCCGAGTTGCAAGCCGAGGTCGCGGAGAATGCCATCGATGCGCCCAGCGTCGCCGGGTTGAACTCACCTTCGTTGAACGTCAGGCTCACCGTATGGGGAATGCGACAGTTGGCACTGCCATTCATACACACACCGGGCAAAGCCAGCAAAGGTTCAAGCAAACGATTGCGCAGTCGGGCGATGTCGGCGAGCTCTTCATCAAAGGACTGCGCCGCCAGCTCGAATGCCGCGCCCATCGCGGCAATCTGGTGGGTCGCCAAGGTCCCGGAACGCAAGCCACCTTCATGACCGCCGCCATGGATCTGGGCCGACAGCCGCGGGCGCGCGCGATCACCGACATAAAGTGCGCCGATCCCCTTGGGGCCATAGATCTTGTGTGCGGAAAACGACATCAAGTCCACCGGCCACCGGGCCAGGTCGATGCTCACTTTTCCCGCCCCCTGGGCCGCGTCCATATGAAACAACGCGCCATGCTCTCGAACGATCTCGCCAATGGCGATGGCGTCATTGACGGTGCCCAACTCGTTATTGACCAGCATCAGCGACACCAGGAAAGTGTCTTCGCGGAGCGCCTCGCGAACCGCTTGCGGGTCGATCAGGCCATCGGCGCCCGGCGCCAGCCAGGTTACCGCGACGCCACTTTCCTCGAGCTGCCTGACCGTATCGAGAACGGCCTTGTGTTCGATCAGGCTGGTAATGACGTGGCCGCCACGCGCTTCACGCGCCTGGGCCACGCCCTTGAGGGCCAGGTTATTGGATTCGGTGGCGCCGGAAGTCCAGACGATTTGTCCGGCCTGAGCACCCACCAACCGAGCCACCTGCTGGCGCGCCAGCTCCACCGAGCGCCGGGCCTCCTGGCCGAAGGCATGGGAGCTGGAGGCCGGGTTACCGAAGTTACCGTCGAAACCCAGGCATTGGACCATGACCTGGATCACCCGCTCATCCACCGGGGTGGTGGCGGCGTAATCAAAATACAAAGGACGCTTATTCATAAGGAAGCTCGCAGAATCTGTTCCAAGACCAGATGCCCTCGTTGGGTTCGAGACATAGCTTTAACTGATCAAGACCTTAAAAGAAGTCGGACTTCATTTAAAAGTGCGTAGGAACGCTCCTGAAACAGCGAGCTTAGCAGGCATCGCGTTGAAGCTCAGCCCTTAACTCACGCTTTCGAGCAACAACGGATACAGCGACGCGACCAACAGCAGCGCCATGCCCCAGTTGAAGACACGCAGCCACCGGCGATCCTGCAACAAGTTGCGCAGCAGGCTGCCGCAGACTACCCACAGGCTGACGCTAGGCAGGTTGATCAACGCAAACACCGCCGCGATCACCACCACATTGAAAAAGTAACCTTGCAGAGGCGTATAGGTGCTGATGGCGCCGATGGCCATGATCCAGGCCTTTGGGTTGACCCATTGGAACGCTGCTGCGCCCCAGTAGCTGATCGGCTTGTTCTCACCCGCGCCGCCGTCCGAGACAGGACCGGAGTGGGCGATTTTCCAGGCCAGGTATATCAGATATGCCGCACCGACGTAGCGCAGCACGGTGTAGAGCAGCGGATATGTCTGGAACACCGCGCCCAGCCCAAGGCCCACCGCCAGGACCAGGGAAAAGAAGCCGCAAGTGATGCCGAGCATGTGCGGGATGGTCCGGTTGAAGCCGAAATTCACACCCGATGCCAGCAACATGGTGTTGTTGGGGCCGGGCGTTATCGAGGTCACCAGGGCAAACAGGGCGAAGCCCAGCAGCAGGTCAAGCGAGAGGGTCATGGCAGGTCAATCCGTCGGGGCAGTCAGGAGTTGACCCTACCCCACGTCCCGGCGCAAACCCATGGACAGTTAGGCAAAACTTCTGGCGGTACAGTCTCAGCTCGACCGGCCCGGTGCCTGGACTGTCTGCTCGGCGCTCATCTCGCCGCGCTCGTCGAAGCCGACGTTTTTCTGCGAAGGACCGAGCAATTCGGCTTTCTTCGCATGGTATTCATCAAACGAAAGCCCCCGGCGATTCAAGGCTTCGAGGGCCAGCTCACGGGATTCCTCGGCGGTGTAAGGACGCAGCTCCGGGGACGACGAAGCGCAACCGCTCAATACGGTGACAGTCAACAGCAACAAGACAGCAAGGATACGATTCATGGCGGGTGTCCGATGTTCAGTTGGGCGATGAACAAAGGCTACCCGCCGGCACTTGGCGGCAGAAATCAACGCTTTTGATAATGGGTATCGCCCTCTCGGATCTCCCGTTGCGCTTGGTTGACCAACGGGCAATGCAACGCATCGTCCAGGCTGCGCTCGATGTTGCGCAGCACCTGGAACGAGCCAAACGTCACCGCTTTGGCCCGATGCGCCTGGATGAACTGCCAGAAACTTTCCTCACCATTCTCAACGCTGCGGAACGCCGCTTCACCCGCCTCGCGGGTTTGCCATTGCAGGTAATTAAGCACCCGACGCCCGTCCTCGCTGACCTGGATACTGGCATTGAGGAAACCCGAATGATTACGAGCCAGGCGCTCGGTCTGCGCTGACAGGGCGTTGACCAGCGTCTGCTGCCACTGAGGCTCGATGTCGAACTCGATCAACTGCGTGAAGCTGCGATGACCACTTGGCGATTGCATGAAAAGTCCCCCGTTCAGGTAAGGCGGATCTTGCGATCCAAAGGCCTGCAGGGTAAAACCTCCAGTTAAGTCAAGGTCAAGCGGTGATTCAGGTGACGACGTCCATCAACATTCACAAGGAACTGACCGTCGGCCAGGTCGCCGCCCGCAGCGGCGTGGCGGTCACCGCGCTGCACTTCTATGAAACCAAGGGCCTGATCAAAAGCACGCGCAACCCGGGCAACCAACGTCGTTACCCCCGGGCCGTTCTGCGGCGCGTGGCGCTGATCAAAGTCGCCCAGCGCCTGGGCATCCCCCTGGCGGAAATTGGCGAGGCGCTGAAAAACCTGCCGGACAACCGTGCGCCCACGGCGGCCGACTGGAAGACCCTGTCAGCGCAGTGGAGCCGGAATCTGGATGACCGGATCAACCAGCTGATCGCATTGCGAGACCGGCTCAACGGTTGCATTGGCTGCGGCTGCCTGTCGATGGAAAATTGCCCGCTGCGCAACCAGGGTGATGTGCTCGGCAAGCGTGGGCCAGGGGCGCATTTGCTGGAATCCTGAGACGTTCGTCGGCCAATGAGTCCCGCCGTGGTTGCGTGGAAGATGCTTGGGGCCGCTACGCGACGCGGCGGGAGCGAGTCCCCTCGCCACGAGAAGACCGGGCGCCTGTTCGAGAACGCGAAACATTTTCTTTCATCTTCCCTTTCAGGATTCCGGCTGCTCGTTCGTCTTAATTAGATGCAGCAGGCCGCGTCGGCAAAAGCCACGGCCGGCTTTTCCAGGTTTCATGGTGTTGCGAAGCCCGCGACACGGAACCTTTCATCGAATCAAGACGCTCAATCATGTCGAAGAAGTCCCGCTCCAAACTCTGGTTCCTGGTTCACAGCTGGCTGGCGTTGCCCATCTGGTTTTTCGTTCTGATCGTTTGCGTCACCGGTACCCTGGCGGTGGTCAGCCAGGAGATCGTCTGGCTGGTCAATCCGGAAATGCGCGCCAGCAAGCCCGCCGATGACGCGCCGTTGCTCAGCTACGACCAGGTCGTTGCCGCCATCAAGCAAGCCCAGCCCCTGACTCAGGTGCAAAACATTGTGCGTCCGGACGAGTCGCACTTCGCCCTGGAGGTCAAGGTCACCTACCCCGACGGTCGCCCCGACACTGTGTACGTCAACCCCTACAGCGGCGTCATCCAGGGCTCGGCACCGGCATTCAACTTCAGGGGGTTCACCCGTGCATTGCATGGCTGGTGGCTGGTGCCGTTCACCAACGGCTACAGCTGGGGCTGGTACCTGGTGTCCTTCCTCGGCCTGCCGATGCTCGCGTCGTTGGTGACCGGGCTGGTTGTCTATAAACGTTTCTGGAAAGGTTTTTTCAGCCCGACCCTGCGTATTCGCCACGGGGCCCGCATTTTCTGGGGCGATTTCCATCGGCTCAGCGGCATCTGGTCGATCTGGTTCATTGCCGTCATTTCCATCACCGGCACCTGGTTCCTGATCGAGGCCACGCTGGCCGATAACGGCATTTCCATCTCCAGTGCTCCGGTCGTCCCCGTGGTGGCCCGGGAAAACGTTCCGCTGTCGACGGGTGGTACGCCTCCGCCGCAACTGAACCTGGACCGCGCCATTGAAATTGCCCAGCAGCGGATCCCGGGCCTGGAAGCGAGTTTCGTCAGCCTGCCCGGCAATGCCTACAGCCATCTGGAAGTCGGCGGACGCGGCTGGTATCCGCTGATGTACCAGACGGCGACCATCAATCCCTACAACGGTGATGTCGACGCTTCCCGATTGTTGTCGGACCGCACGGCGCTGGAGTTCGTGACCGAATCCATGCGCCCGCTGCACACCGGGGATTTCGGTGGCCTCTGGATCAAGCTCATCTGGTGTTTCTTCGGCCTGGTGCTAAGCATGATGGTCCTCAGCGGCCTGCTGATCTGGACCAAACGCACGGCGCTGGCGACCGCCAACGCCCTCAAGCGCAACCAGAAACCTGTGCGGCCAGCCCAAACCACGCCGCAACTGCAGCCTTCCATGCACCGTGACTCACCGGAGGGCAGCCTGTGAACCCGTCCACTACGACAACATCACCGTCACGCCTGGGCCAGTTCTGGCATAAATGGCGCTTCCATATCAACGTCCTGTTGCTGCTGATTCCCCTGGGTTTCATGCCCAAGTACTTGTCGGAGGCCGCGTTGTTCCGAGGCGACGGCGGGCTTGGCGAGCGGGAAGTCGGCGAAGTCCAGGTGGGCCCCTGGAGCTTGCGCCTGGCGGAATTTCGCAACGAAGCGCCACGTACCCAGGGCCCGGCCGGACCGATGAAACACTTCAACGCCGCCCTGTGCCAGCGCTGCATCAGCGAGGTTAAAGCCACCTACCTGCGCATCGGCAAGCCCCGCAGCCTGCGGGCCGCCGGGGTGATTTTCTTCGGCTCGCCCTATCGCATGGGTGCCTTGTTGCCGGTGCCGAAAAAGACCCAGCCAGACGCCGAACTGTGGATCACCCTCGAAGGCTGGGACGGCTCGATGCATCAAGCTTCCATCCCCCTGAGCCAGGCCTCCCCGGCCACCGTCGCCTGGTTGCAATCCCAAGGAGCCCGACCATGAACCTCCGCGCCTCTTTCAACAGCCTGGCGCTGCTGCTCTTCGCAGGCTTGAGCACCAGCGCCCTGGCCCACAATCCGATGTGCGAATGCAAGGCTATCGACGCTGAACAGATCCAGTGTACTGGCGGTTTTTCCGATGGCAGCGGCGCCCCCGGAGTGACGCTGGACGTGATCGGCTACGACGAAACCATCCTGGTCCCCGGCAAGCTCGGCGCCGACTCGACGTTGACCTTCAAGAAACCCAACGCCGAGTTCTACGTACTTTTTGACGCCGGCCCCGGCCACGTCGTGGAAATCGACCAAGCCGACATCGAGGCCCCATGAGCGCACCCACCACCCAGGTCATCCGCCCCGCCGGTGCCGGCCACGAAACCCTGTATGTATTGTTGCTGTGCATGATTATCCTGTTGGGCGCCGGTTCGGTCGTGGCCTGGCATGGGGAAACCCGGGATGTCGTCCACCTGGACGCCCATCAGTTGGACGCACGCCGCGACCTCAGCGCCGCCGAGCAAGGCATTTATGCCGATCTGCGGGTGACATTGGATGAGATTCGGATCCTGCGCGAGAGCGAGCCGGCCCTCCCCGGCCCGCAAGCCCTGGCCGATGAAGGCTTCGCCCCGTTCGCCCAGGACGCCAGTTCCGTCAGCCGCGGCGGCCACGCCTGGCAACTGCTGGCAGACCGAGCCTACTTCGGCGCGAGCGCCAATTCGTCCGTCGCAGGCTCCTTTCTGATGCGCATCAGCGAAGTGCCCGATGCGTCCCCGGACATCTGGCTCAACCGCGGCAATCCTCCAACCACCCCTACCACGTTGGACGACGCCGCTTTGTCCGCCGCCGGCTGGCAACAGATCGTCGCGCAATTCGACGCTGGCGTAACCCGCCAGCATCGGCATTGACCCCACGCCTTCACTCCAGAGAAGACCGCTTGCCCATGTCTATTGCACCTTCACGCCGCCCCTTGCTGCGCCTGCTGCTGATTGGCCTGCTCGCCTGCCTGTTCACTCCCATGGCCAGCGCCGAAACGGCCAAGCGCCTGCGCATCGGCATCACCCTGCACCCTTATTACAGCTACGTGGCCAACATCGTCGGCGACAAGGCCGAGGTGGTGCCGTTGATCCCGGCCGGCTTCAACCCTCACGCCTATGAACCCCGCGCCGAGGACATCAAGCGCATCGGCGGGCTCGATGTGATCGTGCTCAACGGCGTGGGTCACGACGATTTCGCCGACCGCATGATCGCCGCCAGCGAAACCCCGGACGTGAAGGTGATCGAGGCCAACGAGAACGTCCCCTTGCTCGCCGCCACCGGCACCGCGGCGCGGGGCGCGGGCAAAGTCGTCAATCCGCATACGTTCCTGTCCATCAGCGCCTCCATTGCCCAGGTCAACAACATCGCCCGGGAACTGGGCAAGCTCGACCCGGACAACGCCAAGACCTACACGCAGAACGCCCGGGCCTACGGCAAGCGCCTGCGGCAGATGCGCGCCGCCGCCCTGGCCAAGCTGACCCAGGCGCCGAACGCCGAACTGCGGGTCGCCACGGTACACGCCGCCTACGATTACCTGCTGCGCGAATTCGGCCTGGAAGTGACTGCCGTGGTCGAACCGGCCCATGGCATCGAGCCAAGCCCCAGCCAGTTGAAAAAGACCATCGACCAGCTGCGTGAGCTGGACGTGAAGGTGATCTTCTCGGAGATGGATTTTCCATCCACCTACGTCGACACCATCCAGCGTGAATCGGGAGTGAAGCTGTACCCGCTGTCGCACATTTCCTACGGCGACTACAGCGCCGAGAAATACGAAAAGGAAATGACCGGCAACCTCGACACCGTGGTCCGGGCGATCCAGGAGTCCGGCGCATGACGGCCCAGGAACCCCTCATCCAGCAACATGTCGGCCCGATGATCGAGTTCGCCGACATCAGCCTGAACCTTGGGCGCACCGCGATTCTCGACAATGTGGCTTTTCAGGTACAAGCCGGCAGCATCCATGCATTGGTCGGCCCTAACGGCGGCGGCAAGAGTTCATTGATCAAGACCCTGCTTGGACAGATGCCGCACCAGGGGCGCTTGAGCCTGCAATGGCCGGGCGAACCCGGCGTCATCGGCTACGTGCCCCAGGCGCTGGAATTCGACCGGGGCCTGCCCATGACGGTGGACGACTTCATGGCGGCCATGTGTCAGCGGCGCCCGGCCTTCCTCGGTTTGAGCAAGCATTATGCTGGCGCCATCGGTCAGGCCCTCGAGCGGGTCGGCCTGCAGGACAAGCGCAAGCGACGCATGGGCGCGCTGTCCGGTGGCGAGCGTCAGCGGGTATTGCTGGCCCAGGGATTGATTCCGCCGCCGCAACTGCTGGTACTGGATGAACCCATGTCGGCTTTGGACGAAGCCGGCATCCAGGTATTTGAACGCTTGCTGCAGGACTGGCGCCAGGCCGGCATTACCGTGCTCTGGATCGAACACGACCTGGAAGCCGTCGGGCGTCTGGCCGATCGCGTTACCGGGCTGAATCGACGGGTGTTGTTCGACGGCCCGCCGCGCCAGACCCTGACCCCGGAACGGCTGCTGACGCTGTTTTCGACCCATCCACGTGCCAACGGGAGCGCCGCCTGATGAGTTATGAAGCCTTCCGCCTGATGGTCCAGGGTTGGGCCTCCTCCGGTTACCTGCCCGAGGCGCTGGCCTATGGTTTTGTGGTCAACGCCTTGCTGGCCGGGCTGTTGATCGGCCCGGTGCTGGGCGGCCTCGGCACGCTGGTGGTGGTCAAGCGCTTTGCGTTTTTCTCCGAAGCGGTGGGCCATGCGGCCTTGACCGGCGTGGCCGTCGGCATCCTGCTCGGCGAACCCTACACCGGGCCCTACGGCAGCCTGTTCGGCTACTGCCTGCTGTTCGGCATCCTGCTCAATTACCTGCGCAACCGCACCGGCCTGGCCCCGGATACGTTGATCGGCGTATTCCTCTCGGTGTCCCTGGCCCTGGGCGCGAGCCTGCTGCTGATCCTGGCGGGCAAGATCAATGTGCACATCCTGGAAAACGTGCTGTTCGGCTCAGTGCTGACGGTCAACGGCAATGATCTCGCGGTGCTGGCGGTGGTCGGTTCGCTGGTGATGGCGCTGGCGCTGCCGCTGTACAACCGGATCATGCTTGCCAGCTTCAACCCGCAGCTGGCGGCGGTACGCGGGGTGGCGGTCAAGGCGCTGGACTATCTGTTCGTGGTCCTGGTGACGCTGATCACTGTGGCGGCGGTGAAAGTCATCGGCGCAATCCTGGTGGGTGCGTTGCTGGTGATTCCGGCCGCGGCCGCACGTTTGCTCAGCCAATCGTTGAAAGGTTTTTTCTGGTGTTCGGTGCTGATCGCGACCGTCAGCACTTTATGCGGGATCCTGGCGCCGATCGTTTTCGACCTGCCGATCCCGTCCGGTGCCGCAATCATTCTGGTGGCCGGCATCGCCTTCGCCCTGAGCGCCATCGCCCGTGGCGTCGTCCCCCATCTGAAAGGGAATCTTGGATAAATGTTTTTTTCATTACGACGATTGGTCTGGGCTCTAGCCCTCGGCGGCGCAGTGATTACCTCGTCGATGGCCGCCGAAAAGACCCAACTGCTGGCCTCGCTGCCCGTCACCTACGGGTTGGGCGAGGCCTTGCTCAAGGGCACCGACGTCAGCCTGGCCCGGGCCGCTCCGGACAATCTTCCCGGCACCCGGCAAAGCGCCTATTTCAGTGGCCGTGGCGCCCCGGCCCTGAGCAAGCTGGCCGGCGAGGCCGACGCGGTGATCGGGCTGCGTTCACTCTGGCCGGACGATCCGCTGTACCCCATGGCCCGCCGCAGCAATATCCGTATCGTTGAAATCGACGCTGCTCGTCCGGTGGACGGCGCCCTGCCCGGCATCGCCATACAGCCGGGCATGACCGACGGCCTGGCGAGCCAGCCGTGGATGGCCAGCCACAATCTGGGGCGGATGGCCGACGTGATCGCTGCTGATCTGGTGCGCCTCGTCCCGGCGGACAAACCGAAAATCGATGCCAACCTGGCGGCACTCAAGCAGCGCCTGCTCAAGCTCAGCGCCGACAGTGAAAAGCGCCTCGCCAGCGCTGACAACCTGAGCGTGGTCAGCCTGAGCGAGCACTTCGGTTACTTGATCAGTGGCTTGAACCTGGATGGCATCAACACCGATGCCCGCCCCGACGCCGAATGGACAGCCGAAGCCCTGAAGCAGCTGACAGCCACGCTCAAGGAGAACGATGTCGCACTGGTGCTGCATCACCGACAGCCGCCGGAAGCTGTGAAAGCGGCCATCGCCGAAGGCGGTAGCCAGCTGCTGGTGCTGAGCACCGACGGTGCCGATCCGGTGGCGGAACTGGAAAACAACGTGGGGCTGGTCGTCACCGCACTGACGAAAGGCTGACAAAAAGCCCCCTGTGGGAGCGAGCCTGCTCGCGAAGGAGTCGGCACATCCACCATCAATGCCAACTGACACACCGCTTTCGCGAGCAAGCTCGCTCCCACATTTTGATTGAGGGCGGACCTGGATTCCGGGCTCGCTGGAAATCCCTTGTGGGAGCGAGCCTGCTCGCGATGACGCCAGCACATCCGACTTTGATGCCAGCTGACACGCCGCCATCGCGAGCAAGCTCGCTCCCACATTTTGATTGAGGGCGGACCTGGATTCCGGGCCCGCTGGAAATCCCTTGTGGGAGCGAGCTTGCTCGCGATGACGCCAGCACATCCGACTTTGATGCCAGCTGACACGCCGCCATCGCGAGCAAGCTCGCTCCCACATTTTGATTGAGGGCAGACCTGGATTCCGGGCCCGCTGGAAATCCCCTGTGGGAGCGAGCCTGCTCGCGAAGGCGTCGACACATCCACCATCAATGCCAACTGACACACCGCTTTCGCGAGCAGGCTCGCTCCCACAGGTTTTGTGTTATTTCTCAAGCGACGAGTTAGAAAACATCCCCCGGCACCCGCACAAACCCTTCCATCAACACCCGCGCGCTGCGGCTCATGATGGCTTTTTTCACGGTCCATTCGCCATTGACTACGCTCGCCTCGGCGCCGACGCGCAAGGTGCCGGACGGGTGGCCGAAGCGCACCGCGTTGCGTTCGACGCCACCGGCCGCGAGGTTGACCAGGGTGCCGGAAATCGCCGCGGCGGTGCCGATGGCGACGGCGGCGGTGCCCATCATGGCGTGGTGCAGCTTGCCCATGGACAACGCCCGAACCAGTAAATCGACGTCACCCGCCGCCACGGCTTTACCGCTGGATGAAAGGTAATCCGCCGGCGGCGCGACAAACGCGACTTTCGGCGTGTGCTGGCGCTGGGCAGCTTCGTCCAGGTGCTTGATCAGGCCCATGCGCAACGCGCCATGGGCACGAATCGTTTCAAACATCTCCAGCGCCTTGGGATCGCCGTTGATGGCGCCCTGCAATTCGGTGCCGGTGTAACCGACATCCCGAGCGTTGATGAATATCGTCGGAATGCCTGCGTTGATCAGCGTCGCCTTGAGCTTGCCGACACCGGGCACTTCCAGGTCATCCACCAGGTTGCCGGTAGGAAACATCGAACCACCGCCGCCCTCTTCCTCGGCCGCCGGGTCCATGAACTCCAGCTGCACTTCAGCGGCCGGAAAGGTCACGCCGTCGAGTTCGAAGTCACCGGTTTCCTGCACCGCGCCGTCGGTGATCGGTATATGGGCGATGATCGTCTTGCCGATGTTCGCCTGCCAGATCCGCACCACGGCCATACCGTCCTGCGGGATACGGCTGGCATCCACCAGACCGCTACCGATGGCAAACGCCCCCACCGCCGCCGACAGGTTGCCGCAGTTGCCGCTCCAGTCCACGAACGGCTTGTCGATGGACACCTGGCCGAACAGGTAATCGACGTCGTGATCGGCCCGGGTGCTCTTGGACAGGATCACGGTCTTGCTGGTGCTGGACGTCGCACCGCCCATGCCATCGATCTGCTTTTCGTACGGATCGGGGCTACCGATCACCCGCAGCAGCAGCGCATCCCGGGCCGGGCCGGGAACGCGCGCCGCTTCGGGCAGGTCTTGCAGGCTGAAGAACACGCCTTTGCTGGTGCCGCCACGCATATAGGTCGCGGGGATCTTGATTTGAGGCGAGTGAGCCATGTGCTCCAACTCCTGAAAAAAAGGGTGGCCAGAAAACCGGCCACCCGAGCGATTTAAACGGCAATCGCCGATTCAAGGAAATCCTGGGCGAAGCGTTGCAGCACGCCCCCGGCTTCATAGATCGACACTTCCTCGGCGGTATCGAGGCGGCAGGTCACCGGCACTTCGACGCGTTCAGCATTTTTGCGCGTGATGACCAGGGTCAGCGTCGCCCGCGGGGTGCGCTCGCCGATCACGTCATAGACTTCGCTGCCGTCGATGCCAAGCGTCTTGCGATCCGTGCCGGGTTTGAACTCCAGCGGCAACACGCCCATGCCCACCAGGTTGGTACGGTGGATGCGCTCGAAACCTTCGGCGACGATCGCCTCGACACCGGCCAGGCGCACGCCCTTGGCCGCCCAGTCCCGGGACGAACCCTGGCCGTAGTCGGCGCCGGCGATGATGATCAACGGCTGCTTGCGTTCCATGTAGGTTTCGATGGCTTCCCACATGCGCATGACCTTGCCTTCCGGTTCGACCCGAGCCAGGGAGCCCTGCTTGACCTTGCCGTCCTCAACGACCATTTCGTTGAACAGTTTCGGGTTGGCAAAGGTGGCCCGTTGCGCGGTCAGGTGATCGCCGCGGTGGGTCGCGTAGGAGTTGAAGTCTTCTTCCGGCAGGCCCATTTTCGCCAGGTATTCACCCGCGGCGCTGTCGAGCATGATGGCGTTGGACGGCGACAGGTGATCGGTGGTGATGTTGTCCGGCAGCACCGCCAGCGGACGCATGCCCTTGAGCGGCCGCGCACCGGCCAATGCGCCTTCCCAATACGGCGGACGACGGATATAGGTGCTTTGCGGGCGCCAGTCGTACAGCGGGGTCACTTTCGGTCCGGTGTCTTCCTGGATGGCGAACATCGGGATGTACACCTGGCGGAACTGCTCGGGTTTCACCGAAGCCTTGACCACCGCGTCGATTTCCTCGTCGCTCGGCCAGATGTCCTTGAGGCGGATTTCCTGACCGTCCACCACACCCAACACATCCTTCTCGATGTCGAAACGGATGGTCCCGGCGATGGCATAAGCCACCACCAATGGCGGCGACGCCAGGAACGCCTGCTTGGCGTACGGGTGAATACGCCCGTCGAAGTTGCGGTTGCCCGACAACACCGCAGTGGCGTACAGGTCACGGTCGATGATTTCCTGCTGGATCACCGGGTCCAGCGCGCCGGACATGCCGTTGCAGGTAGTACAGGCGAACGCGACCACGCCAAAACCCAGTTGCTCAAGTTCAGACGTCAGGCCCGCTTCATCCAGGTACAACGCGACGGTTTTCGAGCCTGGTGCGAGGGATGACTTGACCCACGGCTTGCGGGCCAGGCCCAGGCGATTGGCGTTGCGCGCCAGCAAACCGGCGGCGATCACGTTGCGCGGATTGCTGGTGTTGGTGCAACTGGTGATCGCCGCGATGATCACCGCGCCGTCGGGCATTTGCCCTGGCACATCGTCCCACTGGCCGGAAATGCCTTTGGCGGCCAGATCGGACACCGCGACACGGGCGTGCGGATTGCTCGGACCGGCCATGTTGCGCACCACCGAGGACAGGTCGAAGGTCAGACCGCGCTCATATAACGCGCCTTCCAGGCTGTCGGCCCAGAGGCCGGTGGTCTTGGCGTAATGTTCGACCAACTGCACTTGTTGATCTTCGCGGCCGGTGAGTTTCAGGTAATCGATCGTTTGCTGATCGATATGGAACATCGCTGCCGTGGCGCCGTATTCCGGGGCCATGTTGGAGATCGTCGCGCGATCCCCCAGGGTCAGGGCCCGGGCGCCTTCGCCGAAGAACTCCAGCCAGGCCCCGACGACTTTCTGCTTGCGCAGGAATTCGGTCAGCGCCAGCACCATGTCGGTGGCAGTGATACCCGGTTGCAACTTGCCGGTCAGCTCGACGCCGATGATTTCCGGCAGGCGCATCCACGAGGCGCGACCGAGCATGACGCTTTCGGCTTCCAGGCCACCGACGCCGATGGCGATCACGCCCAGGGCATCGACGTGAGGCGTGTGGCTGTCGGTGCCTACGCAAGTGTCGGGGAACGCCACGCCGTCACGCTGCTGGATGACGGGAGACATTTTCTCCAGGTTGATCTGGTGCATGATCCCGTTGCCCGGCGGGATCACGTCGACGTTCTTGAAGGCCTTTTTGGTCCAGTTGATGAAGTGGAAGCGGTCTTCGTTGCGGCGGTCTTCGATGGCGCGGTTCTTGGCGAACGCCTGCGGATCAAAACCGGCGCTCTCTACCGCCAACGAGTGGTCGACGATCAGTTGGGTCGGCACCACCGGATTGACCTGCGCCGGGTCGCCGCCTTGCAGGGCGATGGCGTCGCGCAGGCCGGCCAGGTCGACCAATGCGGTCTGGCCGAGGATGTCATGGCAGACCACGCGCGCCGGGAACCAAGGGAAGTCCAGGTCGCGCTTGCGCTCGATCAGTTGCAGCAGCGATTCGCGCAGCGTCGCCGGATCGCAGCGGCGCACGAGGTTTTCCGCCAGCACGCGGGAGGTGTACGGCAGGCCGTCATAAGCGCCGGGGCGGATGGCCTCCACGGCCGCGCGAACGTCGAAATAATCCAGCGAAGTGCCGGGCAGCGGTTTGCGAAATTCTGTGTTCATCGTCAGGACTCGGGTCACGGTGGTTTCAGGAGGGGGCGCAGCCATTGAAGTGAACTCGGTCCAGTGTGGGAGCGGGCTTGCTCGCGAATACGGTGTATCAGCCGACATCAATGTTGAATGTCAGTCCGTCTTCGCGAGCAAGCCCGCTCCCACAAGGGGTTTTCGGTTCCTTCAGTTCCGGCGGCTAGAACCCTCCAGCTCAGCGTCGTTCGATTGGCACGAACTTGCGCTGTTCGACGCCGGTGTATTCGGCGCTCGGTCGGATGATGCGGTTGTTGGCGCGTTGTTCGAACACATGGGCGGCCCAGCCGGTCAGGCGCGAGCAGACGAAGATCGGCGTGAACAGCTTGGTCGGGATGCCCATGAAGTGGTACGCCGAGGCATGGTAGAAATCGGCGTTGGGGAACAGTTTCTTCTGCTCCCACATGGTCTTGTCGATAGCTTCGGAAACCGGGAACAGCACCGTGTCGCCGACTTCATCGGCGAGCTTTTTCGACCAGCCCTTGATCACCTCGTTGCGCGGGTCGTTGTCCTTGTAGATGGCATGGCCGAAGCCCATGATCTTGTCCTTGCGCGCAAGCATGCCGAGGGTGCCCTCGATGGCTTCTTGCGGCGAGCTGAAGCGCTCGATCATTTCCATCGCCGCCTCGTTGGCGCCGCCGTGCAACGGGCCGCGCAGCGAGCCGATGGCAGCGGTGATGCAGGAGAACAGGTCGGACAATGTCGAAGCACAAACCCGCGCGGTAAAGGTCGAGGCGTTGAACTCATGCTCGGCGTAGAGGATCAGCGACACGTTCATCACCTTGACGTGCAGCTCGCTCGGCTTTTTGCCGTGCAGCAGATGCAGGAAGTGGCCGCCAATGGAGACTTCGTCGGTTACGCATTCGATGCGCTGGCCTTCGTGGCTGAAGCGATACCAGTAGCACATGATCGCCGGGAATGCGGCCAGCAGACGATCGGTCTTGTCGTGCTGCTGGGAGAAATCCTGCTCGGGCTCCAGGTTGCCGAGGAACGAGCAGCCCGTGCGCATCACATCCATCGGATGGGCGTCGGCGGGAATGCGTTCCAGCACTTCTTTCAAGGCTTGGGGCAGGTCGCGCAACTGGCGCAGTTTGCCCGTGTAAGCGTCCAACTGAGCCTGGGTCGGCAGCTCGCCGTACAGCAGCAGGTAGGCCACCTCTTCGAATTGCGCGTCAGCCGCCAGGTCGCGAACGTCGTAGCCGCGATAGGTCAGCCCGGCGCCTGACTGGCCCACGGTGGACAAGGCGGTTTGTCCGGCCACCTGGCCACGGAGCCCGGCGCCACTGAGTACTTTTGCTTCGGCCATGTTGCTGTCTCCATTTTCTTGAATTTGTAGGGAGTCGCGCCTTACTTTTTCGCGGCGAACAACGCGTCGAGCTTCTGCTCGAAGGTGTGGTAGTCGATGCGATCGTAAAGCTCCATGCGGGTCTGCATGGTGTCGATGACGTTCTGCTGGGTGCCATCGCGACGGATGGCGGTGTAGACATTTTCGGCGGCCTTGTTCATCGCACGGAACGCCGACAGCGGGTACAGCACCAGGGAAACGTCGGCCCCGGCGAGTTGTTCGGTGGTGTAGAGCGGGGTCGCGCCGAATTCGGTGATGTTGGCCAGGATCGGCGCTTTCACGCGGCTGGCGAACAGCTTGTACATTTCGAGCTCAGTGATCGCTTCCGGGAAAATCATGTCGGCACCGGCCTCGATGCACGCGGCGGCGCGATCCAGGGCCGACTCCAGGCCTTCCACTGCCAACGCATCGGTACGCGCCATGATCACAAAACTGTCATCGGTACGGGCGTCGACGGCAGCCTTGATGCGATCGACCATCTCTTGTTGCGAGACGATTTCCTTGTTCGGCCGATGGCCGCAACGCTTGGCGCCGACCTGGTCCTCGATGTGAATCGCCGCCGCGCCGAACTTGCTCATCGACTTGACTGTGCGCGCCACGTTGAACGCCGAGGAGCCGAAGCCGGTGTCCACGTCCACCAGCAGCGGCAGGTCGCACACGTCGGTGATGCGGCGCACATCGGTGAGCACGTCATCCAGGCCAGTGATGCCCAGGTCCGGCACGCCGAGGGAACCGGCCGCCACGCCGCCACCCGACAGGTAGATCGCCTTGAAGCCGGCGCGCTTGGCCAGCAGCGCATGGTTGGCGTTGATGGTGCCGACCACTTGCAATGGATGCTCGGCGTCGACCGCATCGCGAAAACGCTGGCCTGGCGTGCTCTTGCTGGAACTCATGACTCACCTCGTTGAGTGGCGGCGCTGTCCTGGAAATGACGCGCAATGTTGCGTTTGGAGGCGCCGATGTGCCGGCGCATCAATAATTCGGCCAGTTCGCCGTCACGGTCGGCGATGGCATCGAGAATCCGGTGGTGCTCGGCAAAAGCCTGGCGCGGACGGTTCGGCGTGGTGGAAAACTGGATGCGGTACATGCGCACCAGTTGATACAGCTCGCCGCAGAGCATTTGGGTGAGGGTGCGATTGCCGCTGCCCTGGATGATCCGGTAGTGGAAGTCGAAATCGCCTTCCTGCTGGTAGTAACCGACGCCGGCCTGGAACGCCGCATCGCGCTCGTGGGTTTCCAGCACCCGACGCAGTTCGTCGATTTCTTCCTGTGTCATGCGCTCCGCCGCAAGGCGACAGGCCATGCCCTCCAGGGATTCGCGAATTTCGTAGAGTTCCAGCAGCTCGGCATGGCTCAGCGAGACCACCCGCGCGCCAACATGAGGAATGCGCACCAGCAGCCGCTGGCCTTCCAGGCGATGGATCGCCTCGCGCAGCGGCCCGCGACTGATGCCGTAGGTGCGGGCCAGCTCGGGCTCGGAGATCTTGCTGCCGGGGGCAATTTCACCCTTGACGATGGCGGCCTGGATACGCCGGAAGACGTTCTCGGACAGCGTCTCGGCATCTTCCTGGACGAGGACCGGCGTTTCGAGCTGATCGAGCATATTGTCGACACCTTTAAAATCAATACGGCAAAAACTACCCTTTGACACCCTTAACGTCAAAACAAAAATATGGAATGTCGACAATCGTCTAATAACGGTCCCAGACATAACCCCTCGTTTCGAAGTGTCGTAGCCTCCGGCCAGCGGTGGCGTCAGAAAACCACCGTGCTAGAATGCCGCCGCAATTGCCGCTCTCCCTATATAGAGAAGGCAACCTAGGGAGCTTGTGCAGTAATGCCAGGGCCTGAACCGAAAAACGGAACGCTGCGCACCAGGATCTATGACACTCAAGCCCTTATCTGCCGCCCTATGCTTTATCTGCCTGCCAGGGATTGCCGCGGCGGGTGAAAAAACCGTGTACGGCCTCAACGAATATGCAGCCCTGCAGGGCATTGACCTGGAGGTCGCGGCCAAGCTCGACACCGGTGCCAAGACCGCCTCCCTCAGCGCCCGTGACATCAAGCGTTTCAAGCGCAACGGCGAATCCTGGGTGCGTTTCTACCTGGCCATCGACGCGGCCCATTCGCACCCCATCGAACGCCCGCTGGCCCGGGTCAGCAAGATCAAGCGCCGCGCCGGTGACTACGACCCGGAAGAAGGCAAGAAATACACGGCCCGGCCGGTCATCGAACTGGATATCTGCATGGGCTCGGCCCTGCGCAGCATCGAAGTGAACCTGACCGACCGTAGCGCCTTCCAATACCCGTTGCTGATCGGCTCCGAAGCGCTCAAGCGTTTCGACGCGCTGGTCGATCCCAGTCTCAAATACGCTGCCGGCAAACCCGCCTGCGCCAATGCCGCTCATACCGCAGAGTAATTCCAATGCGCTCCCTTACCCTCCATCTGAAAATGCTGATCTCCATCCTGGTGGTGCTGGGCCTGTCAGTGACGGCCTATCAGATTTTCGTGCTCGGCATCCCGGTGACCGAAGACGCCACCGATGACCTGTGGAATATCGATGCCAAGGTCGAGTTCGTGCCCAACGCCAAGGATCCGGTGAAGATCCAGATGTTCGTGCCGCCCCTGAGCCGCGATTACGTCAGCCTCAACGAGAGCTTCATCTCCAACAATTACGGCGTAGCGGTGAACCGCGTCGACGGCAACCGCAAGGTGACGTGGTCGGCCCGGCGCGCCAAGGGCAACCAGACCCTTTATTACCGCCTGGTGCTGACCAAGCGCTACAGCGCCGAGAAAACCAAGGTCAAGGGCCCGACCTTCCGCGACAGCATCGCCGTCGAAGGGCCGGAAAAACTCGCCGCCGAAGCGCTGCTGGCACCGATTCGCCAGCATTCGGCCGACGTCGAAACGTTCATCAGCGAAGCCATCAAGCGGGTCAACAACCTCAACGACGATAACGTCAAGCTGTTGCTGGCCGGCGACCCGTCTTCGAGCAACAAGGCCAGAATCGTCGAACTGGTACTGTCCATTGCCCACGTGCCGGTCGAGAAGGTCCACACCATCCGCCTGGTGGCCGACCAGCCGCAGACGCCCGAGCTGTGGCTGCGCAGCTTCAACGGCACCGACTGGCTGTACTTCAACCCCGACACCGGCGAGCAAGGCCTGCCCACCGACCGCCTGCTGTGGTGGACCGGCGATGAAAACCTGATCACCGTCGATGGCGGCAAGAAAGCCACCGTCACGTTCAGCATGAACAACAGCGAAATGAACGCCATTCGCCTGGCCAAGCTGACGGACGAGAACACCGACGCCAACTTCCTCGAATACTCGCTCTACGGCCTGCCGCTGCAAACCCAGCAGACCTTCATGATCATGGTGATGATTCCGATCGGCGTGCTGGTGATCCTGGTGTTGCGCAACCTGATCGGCCTGCAGACCCTCGGGACGTTCACCCCGGTGCTGATCGCCCTGGCCTTCCGCGAAACCCAACTGGGCTTCGGCATCATCCTGTTTACGGTGATCACTACCCTGGGCCTGTCGCTGCGTTCCTATCTGGAGCATCTCAAGCTGCAAATGCTGCCGAGGCTTTCGGTGGTGCTGACGTTCGTGGTGGTGCTGATCGCCGCCATCAGCTTGTTCAGCCATAAGCTGGGCCTGGAGCGTGGCCTGTCGGTGGCATTGTTCCCGATGGTGATCCTGACCATGACCATCGAACGCCTGTCCATCACCTGGGAAGAGCGCGGCGCCGGTCATGCGATGAAAGTCGCCATCGGCACGCTGTTCGCCGCGTCCCTGGCGCACCTGATCATGAGCGTCCCGGAGCTGGTGTACTTCGTGTTCACGTTCCCGGCCATCCTGCTGATCCTGGTAGGTTTCATGCTGGCCATGGGTCGCTATCGCGGCTACCGCCTGACCGAGCTGGTGCGGTTCAAGGCCTTCGTCAAGGCTGATTCCTGATGTTCGGCCTCTGGAAGACCTGGAAGGCCCTGGAAGCCCGGGGCATCATGGGCATCAACCGGCGTAACGCCGATTATGTGCTCAAGTACAACAAGCGCAGCCTTTACCCGATCGTCGATGACAAGATCATCACCAAGGAACGGGCTATCGCGGCCGGCATTCACGTGCCGGAGCTGTACGGAGTGATCTCCACCGAGAAGGAAATCGACAAGCTCGACGGGATCATCGGCGGACGCACCGACTTCGTCATCAAGCCGGCCCAGGGCGCCGGCGGTGACGGCATCATCGTTATTGCCGACCGCTTCGAGGGCCGCTATCGAACCGTGTCCGGGAAGATCATCAGCCACGAGGAAATCGAGCACCACATCTCCAGCATCCTCACCGGCCTGTACTCCCTCGGCGGGCACCGTGACCGGGCGCTGATCGAGTACCGCGTGACCCCGGACCAGATCTTCAAGAGCATCAGCTACGAAGGCGTACCGGATATCCGCATCATCGTGCTGATGGGCTACCCGGTGATGGCCATGCTGCGCTTGCCGACCCGCCAGTCCGGCGGCAAGGCCAACCTGCACCAGGGCGCCATCGGCGTCGGCGTCGACCTCGCCACCGGCCTGACATTGCGCGGTACCTGGCTGAACAACATCATCACCAAGCACCCCGACACCACCAACGCGGTGGACGGCGTGCAACTGCCCTACTGGGACGGCTTCATGAAACTGGCCGCCGGTTGCTACGAACTGTGCGGGCTGGGCTACATCGGCGTCGACATGGTGCTGGACCAGGAAAAAGGCCCGTTGATCCTGGAACTGAACGCCCGCCCAGGGCTGAACATCCAGATCGCCAACGACTGCGGCCTGACCCTGCGCACCCACGCCGTGGAAGCACGCCTGGAAGAGCTCAAGGCCAAGGGCGTCACCGAAACCGTGGAAGAGCGCGTGGCGTTTGCCCAGGAATTGTTCGGGCATATTCCGCCGGTTGAGGGGTGAGCCTGAGGTTTGAAGGGGGAAGAAAGTCGAGGGTCAAAAGTTGAACCCCGTGGCGAGGGAGCTTGCTCCCGCTGGGTTGCGAAGCAGCCCCAAAGCCCGGCACCTCGGTGCATCAGGTTGATCGCGTTCATCTGAACAAGGGGCTGCTTCGCAACCCAGCGGGAGCAAGCTCCCTCGCCACGGATCCCATTAAGCTTTCAGACGTGTTCAATACCGACATCCCCCTAGGAGCAAATCCTACAGGGGATTACAATCGCCACCCCGCCTGAACGGCCGACCCGCCCCGCCCATGCCAACCTGCTTCGTACATCCTCTGCCCTACCGCGCCAACCCCGCCGAGTATTTCGCGGCGATCCGTCATGCCCCCGGCAGCGTGCTGCTCGACAGTGGCCGGCCGAGCGCCGAGCGCGGGCGTTATGACTTGCTCAGCGCCTGGCCGCTGAAGCAACTGGCGGTATTGCCGGAAGAGAGTGGCAGCGATTTCCTGCAACGTCTTCGGATACAGCTGACGCAACTGGGCCACGCCGAATTACCAGCCGCCGTGCAATTGCCCTTCGCCGGTGGCCTGATCGGTTATTTGAGTTACGACTTCGGCCGACGCCTCGAAGCCCTGCCGTCCTGCGCCAAGGACGATCTGCAACTGCCGGACGCGCGTTTTGGCGTGTACGACTGGGCACTGGTCACCGATCACCAGACTCGCACAAGCCAATTGGTCTTCCATCCCCATTGCGGCGAAAACCAACGCCAACGCTTGACCGAGCTGTTCAGTCAGCCAACCGCGGTGCCTATCTCCTCGTTCAGTCTGGACGGCCCGATGGCGCCCGATCTCGACGCTGAAGCCTATCGACAGGCATTCGAGCGTATCCAGGCGTATATCCAGGCCGGCGACTGTTATCAGGTCAACTTTGCCCAACGCTTTCGCGCGCCGTGCCAGGGCGATGCGTGGGCCGCTTACCAGGCGCTGCGGGCGGCTTGCCCGACGCCGTTTTCCGGCTTCCAGAGCCTGCCGGAGGGCGGTGCGGTGCTGAGCCTGTCGCCTGAACGCTTCGTCCAGGTCAGTGAAGGTCACGTTGAAACCCGTCCGATCAAGGGCACCCGCCCTCGCGGCACGACGCCCGAAGACGACGCGGCCCACGCCGCCGAGCTGCTGGCCAGCCCCAAGGACCGTGCCGAGAACCTGATGATCGTCGACTTGCTGCGCAACGACCTGGGCCGCACCTGCCGCATCGGCTCGGTGCGGGTGCCGGAATTGTTCAGCCTGGAAAGCTACCCGAACGTCCATCACCTGGTCAGCAGCGTGACTGGCGAACTGGCGGACGACAAGGACGCCCTGGACCTGATCGCCGACAGCTTTCCCGGCGGCTCGATCACCGGCGCGCCGAAGATCCGTGCCATGCAGATCATTGACGAGCTCGAACCGACCCGACGCGGTCTGTATTGCGGCTCGTTGCTGTACCTCGATGTGCGCGGGGAGATGGACAGCTCCATCGCCATCCGCAGCTTGCTGGTCAAGGACGGGCAAGTATGTTGCTGGGGTGGCGGCGGGATCGTCGCGGATTCGGATTGGCAGGCGGAGTATCAGGAGTCGATGACCAAGGTGAGGGTCTTGCTGGAAACCTTGCAGAACCTCTGAACCATCCCTCGGACCTGACGCATAACCCTGTGGGAGCGAGCCTGCTCGCGAAAGCGCTGGTTCAGCCAACATTGATGGCGACTGAGATACCGCTTTCGCGAGCAGGCTCGCTCCCACATTGAGGGTTGGGTTTACAGGCTCAGGGGGCGGTTCGAGGCCTTGATGAACTCCTGTTTCAACTCGGCAAACGTATGCACCGCCGGAAACTGCGGGAATTCACGGATCACGTTTTCCGGCGCGTGGAACAGAATCCCGGCATCGGCTTCGCCCAGCATCGTCGTGTCATTGTAGGAATCCCCGGCGGCAATTACTCGGTAGTACAAACTCTTGAAGGCCAGGACCGACTGGCGCTTCGGATCTTTCTGACGCAATTGATAGCCGGTCACCCGTCCGCTGTCGTCGGTAACCAGACGATGGCAGAGCAGCGTCGGGAAGCCCAGCTGACGCATCAGCGGCTGGGAAAATTCGTAGAACGTGTCGGAAAGAATCACCACCTGGAAGCGCTCGCGCAGCCAGTCGACGAACTCGATGGCGCCATCCAGCGGCTTGAGCGTAGCGATGACTTCCTGGATGTCGGAGAGCTTCAGGCCATGCTCATCCAGGATGCGCAACCGTTGCTTCATCAGCACGTCGTAGTCGGGAATGTCCCGAGTGGTTGCCCTGAGGGAGTCAATCCCGGTTTTTTCAGCGAAGGCGATCCAGATCTCCGGGACCAGCACACCTTCCAGGTCGAGACAGGCAATTTCCACAAGACACTCCCATTTTTTGATGTTTATCGGTTGAGCGAACAAAAGGACTGCCGACTCTAGCCATTCGCCGAAGCCCGCGCAACGCACAGGAGCGCGCCAGCCCCGGCAGCTTTTGTTACCATCAGCCCCATATAGAGCGCCCAGCGCCACCGACCTGTAGGAAACCGCCCTGATGAGCCCATCGTTTGATGTCGTGGAACTCGCCACGACCTATGCCAACAAGTCCCCGCAGGACATCCTCAAGCTGGCCTTCGCCGAATTCGGTGACGACCTGTGGATATCCTTCAGTGGCGCTGAAGACGTCGTGCTGGTGGACATGGCCTGGAAGCTGAACAAGAACGTCAAGGTGTTCAGCCTCGACACCGGTCGCCTGCACCCGGAAACCTATCGTTTCATTGAACAAGTGCGCGAGCATTACAAGATCGATATCGAACTGATCTCGCCCGACCATACGAAACTGGACCCTTTCGTGAAGGAAAAAGGCCTGTTCAGCTTCTACAAGGACGGTCACGGTGAATGCTGTGGCATCCGCAAGATCGAGCCGCTGCGCCGCAAACTGACCGATGTCCGCGCTTGGGCTACCGGTCAGCGCCGCGACCAGAGCCCGGGCACCCGCAGCCAGGTGGCCGTGCTGGAAATCGACACGGCGTTCTCCACGCCGGAGCGCACGCTGTACAAATTCAACCCGTTGTCGCAGATGACCAGCGAGGAAGTCTGGGGTTATATCCGCATGCTGGAGTTGCCTTATAACAGCCTGCATGAGCGCGGTTTCATCAGCATCGGCTGTGAGCCCTGCACCCGCCCTGTCCTGCCGAACCAGCACGAGCGCGAAGGCCGCTGGTGGTGGGAAGAAGCCACGCAAAAAGAATGCGGGCTGCACGCTGGCAATATCATCGCCAAATCCAAGACCGTCTGATCCCGCCGCAGCCATGTACACAAAAATGTCACCTCAGGTGGCATTTTTGTGTGCACCTCTGGTTTTAATGCCCCTAAAAGTTACAGGCACCCTTGCGCGCTGCCTGCTTTCCTTCCCGTTGGCGCTCGCCCCCTAAAATAAATACCTGTTCAAACGGTCAGTTTTAACTTCCAGCATTTCAGTAATTTATCCGTCAAACATAACGAAACGAAATTAACGACGCCAAAGCTAGACTCGCAAGTGGCATACATCTGGCTTAACTCGACAAGTGTTTTGTATACAACAATACAAAAACATACACACACTTTTCGATCCGCAAGCCTGAAGCGCCCTATCCCGTACAGGCTGCAGATGCCCCGTAACCAATGATGCTCACCGCCGCGACGAAGATCTGCCGAGCCTCGCGCTCAAGCACAGTCATCGTGGCCTGAGAGTCAGGAGCCTGCCGGAATGCGTACAAGTCTTTCCAATAACATCGCGCTGGATCTGCCCTCCCCAACCGCTGCCCTGGATGAACAAACCGCAGCCCCCCTCACCTTGAGTCCAAGGCTACATAACAAGGACCTCGCGCCCACCAAAGCCGAAGGGCGACGCTGGGGCCGCTACAGCATCTTCGCCCTGTGGACCAACGACGTGCATAACATTGCCAATTATTCATTCGCCATCGGCCTGTACGCCTTGGGCCTGGGCGGTTGGCAGATTCTGCTGTCGCTGGGGATCGGCGCGGCGCTGGTGTACGGCTTCATGAATCTGTCCGGCTATATGGGGCAGAAGACCGGCGTGCCGTTTCCGGTCATCAGCCGGATCAGTTTTGGCATACACGGTGCGCAGATTCCCGCACTGATCAGGGCCGTCATCGCAATTGCCTGGTTTGGTATCCAGACTTATTTGGCGTCCGTGGTGTTTCGGGTGCTGCTGGTGGCGATTCATCCGGGCTTTGCCGATTATGATCAGAACTCGATCCTCGGGCTGTCGAGCCTGGGCTGGGTATGCTTCGTCGCCATCTGGTTCGTGCAACTGATGATCCTGGCCTATGGCATGGAAACCGTGCGGCGCTATGAAGGCTTCGCCGGCCCGGTCATCCTGGTGACAGTCGCGGCGTTGGCCGGCTGGATGTACTTCCAGGCCGGTGCAACGATTGCCTGGTCGATCCGCGAGCCGCTGGCCGGCGGTGAGATGTGGCGCAACATATTCGCCGGTGGTGCGCTGTGGCTGGCGATCTATGGCACGTTGATCCTCAACTTTTGCGATTTCGCTCGCTCCTCGCCGTGCCGGCGGACAATCGTCGTCGGAAATTTCTGGGGCCTGCCGGTGAATATTCTGATATTTGCCGCCATCACCATCCTGTTGTGCGGTGCGCAGTTCCAGATCAATGGCCAGGTCATCGAGAGCCCGACCCAGGTCATCGCCTCGATTCCCAACACCTTTTTCCTGGTGCTCGGTTGCCTGGCGTTCCTGATCGTCACCGTGGCGGTGAATATCATGGCCAACTTCGTCGCCCCGGCCTTCGTCCTCAGCAACCTGGCGCCCAGGTACCTGAACTTCCGTCGTGCCGGGCTGATCAGCGCCGCCATTGCCGTGCTGATCCTGCCGTGGAACCTCTACAACAGCCCGCTGGTGATCGTGTATTTCCTCTCCGGTCTCGGCGCCCTGCTCGGGCCGCTGTACGGCGTGATCATGGTCGACTACTGGTTGCTGCGAAAAGGCCGCATCAACGTGCCGCAACTCTACAGCGAGGACCCAAACGGTGCGTATTTCTACAGCAATGGGGTCAACCTGCGGGCGGTAGCGGCGTTCATTCCAGCGGCGCTGATCGCGATTGTCCTGGCGCTGGTGCCCGGCTTCGACAGTATTTCTCCCTTCTCCTGGCTGATTGGCGCTTCGATTGCAGGGCTGCTGTACCTGATCGTTGCCAAGCGCGAGGGGTATTACGAGGACGTCAGCGGTGAGTCCATTGCCGTGGATAACGTCAGCCATTGATTGTTCGAAAGGCCCGGGGATTCGGGCCATCTACCGTTACGCTGAAAAAAGGACCACTCATGCGAATTCTCATCGTCAACGTCAACACCACCGAGTCCATCACTCAGTCCATCGCGCGCCAGGCCCAGGCCGTTGCCGCGCCGGGAACCGAGATCATCGGGCTCACGCCGTATTTCGGGGCAGACTCGATCGAAGGCAATTTTGAAAGCTACCTGGCCGCCATCGCCGTAATGGACCGGGTGATCTCCTACGACCAGCCGTTCGACGCGGTGATCCAGGCGGGCTACGGCGAACACGGTCGGGAAGGACTGCAGGAACTGCTCAACGTGCCAGTGGTGGACATCACCGACGCCGGCGCCAGCACGGCCATGTTTCTTGGTCATGCCTACTCGGTCGTCACTACCCTGGACCGCACGGTGCCGCTGATCGAGGACCGGCTCAAGCTTTCCGGCCTGTTCGACCGCTGCGCCTCAGTCCGGGCCAGTGGCCTGGCGGTGCTGGAACTTGAGCAAGACCCGCAGCGGGCGGTTGACGCCATCGTCCACCAGGCGGAACTCGCCGTCAGCCAGGACAAGGCCGAAGTGATCTGTCTGGGCTGCGGCGGCATGGCCGGGCTGGATGAGCAGATTCGTCAACGCACCGGAGTGCCTGTGGTCGATGGCGTGACGGCGGCGGTGACGATTGCCGAGTCGCTGGTGCGGCTGGGGTTGTCCACGTCGAAAGTGCGCACTTATGCGACGCCGCGACCGAAGACCATCATTGGCTGGCCGGGGCGGTTTGGGCGGTGAGTTTGCGGCTTTAGACTGCGTTGCCCCTTTCGCGAGCAGGCTCGCTCCCACAGTTTTTTGCGGGGCACAGAGGTGCGGTCACCGCCGAACCAGTGTGGGAGCGAGCCTGCTCGCGAATGAGGGCGACTCGACTCCCAGCCAGGCTCAAACAGCACTGAACCGCTGCGCCAGCCCCTGCTCGGCAAACTGCTCGATGATGAAATCCACGAACGCCCGGGTCTTGCCCGGCAGCAGTTTGTGCTCGGCGTAGTAGATCGAGATGTTGCCATCGTCGACGTACCAGTCCGGCAGCACCCGTTGCAGTGCGCCGCTGTCCAGGAACGGCACGGCAAACGGCATGCTCACCAGGGCAATGCCCAGCCCTTGGGCTGCGGTGATGCAGGCGGCTTCCGAGTCACTCATGGTCATTTGCGCCTTGAGTGTCAGCGGGCTGTGTTCGCGGTTGCGGCTGGTCAGTTGCCAGGAACGGATACGCCCTGTCTGCGGTGAGCGGATCAGGATTCCCTGATGTTGCCCCAGATCCTGCGGCTCAACGACGGCGGCATGGTTTTGCAGGTACTGTCCGGACGCAACCAGCACCCGATGGGCCACCGTCAACTTGCGCGCCACGACGCCCTGGGGCAGCTCGAAGCCGCCGCCGATGGCGGCATCGAAGCCCTGGCCGATCAGGTCCACCTGACGGTTATCGAAATGCCAGTCCGGGTTGATTGCCGGGTATCGGCGCAAAAACTCACCCAGCAACGGCACGATATACAACCGGCCGAACGCCGTGCCCATGCTCACCTTCAGCGTGCCGGCTGGCTGCCCGCCGGCGCTGGCCAGGTTAGCGACGGCGTTCTGGATGGTATTAAAACTGCTGCCCACTTCCCGCAGGAAAAGTTGGCCGGCCTCGGTCAAGGCCAGGCGTCGAGTGCTGCGCTGGAATAGCCGAACGCCCAGGCGCGCTTCAAGCTTGGCGACGCTTTTGCCTACCGCCGCCGGGGTCAGGCTCAAGCGGCGTGCGGCCTCGGCGAAGCTGCCGACCTCGGCGCTGCGGACAAAACATTCGATACTGCTGAAACTCTCCATGACGCCCACTCTAAACTTTTGGTTTACACAGACTATATCAATGAAGGTCTACACAGCCGATGGCCTAGTCTTGATACTCACCCCATCAACCGCGGCATCTCGCCCCGGCACCTTTGGAGAACACCCGCATGAGCATGCAAACACTGAGTGGCAAAGTCGCCTTGGTCCAAGGCGGTTCCCGCGGCATCGGCGCCGCCATTGTCAAACGCCTTGCCGCAGAAGGCGCGGCCGTGGCCTTCACCTACGTCAGCTCTGGCGCCAAGTCTGAAGAACTGCAGAACAGCATCACCGCCGCCGGCGGCAAGGCCCTGGCAATCAAGGCCGACAGCGCCGATGCCGACGCCATCCGCAATGCCGTCGCCGCCACCGTCGACGCCTTTGGCCGATTGGACATCCTGGTCAACAACGCGGGCATCCTGGCGTTGGCGCCGCTGGATGAATTCAAGCTGGAAGATTTTGACCAGACCCTCGCCATCAACGTGCGCAGCGTATTTGTCGCCACTCAGGCAGCCGCACGGCATATGAGCGAAGGAGGCCGGGTCATCAATATCGGCAGCACCAATGCCGACCGCATGCCCTTCGCTGGCGGCGCCACCTACGCCATGAGCAAATCCGCGCTGGTGGGCCTGACCAAAGGCCTGGCTCGCGACCTGGGCCCACGCGGCATCACCGTCAACAATGTTCAGCCCGGCCCGGTGGACACTGACATGAACCCCGCGGATAGCGATTTCGCCTCCAGCCTGATGGAGCTCATGGCGGTAGGCCGTTATGGCACGGTGGAAGAAATCGCCAGCTTCGTCGCCTACCTCGCGGGTCCGGAAGCGGCCTATATCACCGGGGCCAGCCTGACAATCGACGGTGGTTTCGGCGCCTGACCCGCGTCGCGCGGGAGCCTGCTCCCGCTGGGCTGCTTCGACGCTTTCGGGCGCAGCAGCCCTTTTTCAGGCCCATTCCAGTTCCGGCAAACCGCACAGGCTTGGCTGGAACAGCTTGAGCGAACGGATAATGGCGTCGGCATGGCTGTACTTTTCGTCGGCCATGGCCGAGTCGGGAATCGCAATAGCCGTCATGCCTGCCGCCTTCGCCGCCGTCACACCAAACGGGGAGTCCTCGAAGACCAGGCAATCCGCCGGCGCGACACCCAGGCGACGGGCAGCGGTGAGGAAGATATCCGGGGCCGGTTTCGCCGCTCCCACTTCGGGGTCATCGGCGGTAACAATGAAGTCGAACAGCGCGAACCAATCCCGGTGCAGGGTGGTTTTCAGCTCGAACGACTGACGCGACGAACTGGTTCCCACTGCAATCGGCACGTCATGGGCTTTGAGATGCCGCACCAATTCCTCCGCACCGGGCATCGCCAGGGCGTGGGGGAAACGTTCGCGCATGAGCGGTTCACGAATCACCAGAAATTCCTCCGGGGTGATCGGCAGCTCCAACGCCTGCACCACGTAGCGCGCCAGGTCCCCGGCGCCGCGCCCGATGATGTTCTGCTTGACGCTCCAGTCGAACGTGCGCCCGTAGCGCTCGGCGATGATGGAGGTGACCTCGGTGTAGATACCTTCGGTATCCAGCAGCAGGCCATCCATATCGAAAATCACAGCCTTGATCGGTCCAAACTTTTTCAGCGGTGCATTCATCGCATCTGATCCGTTATCAACACAACATTCCAGGGATGGCTCAGGTGCGGCCAGCGCAGCGTGTTCGCCTTAAAGGATTCAGCAGAATAACGAGCCGTGCTTGGCGCAGGCAATGGGAAATTTTCAAGAGGTGACGAGGGATCGGCCGCGCCTTGGCCGGGCGGCAGTTGACTACGTTTCAGGGACGCTTGGCGCCCAGCGGGAGCAAGCTCCCTCGCCACGAACAGATTGGATGATCAGCAGAGGGTCATGTATTAGCCGCCGGAGCCGCCTGAGCCGGAGCCCGATCCGCCGCCGCTGGAGCTGCCACCGCTACTGCTGCTGCTACCGGTTCCACTACTTGAGCCGGAAGAACCGCCGCCCATCGTGCTGCCACCGCTGGTGGAGCCACTCCCGGTTCCCGGGCTGGTGCTGCTGCCGCTGGCGTCGCCGCCATTGCCTCCTCCCACGGAACCGGGTGGCAGAGCGTTACCGGCTTTCTCGGTGGTGGAGCCGGCGTCCATCTGGGTAGAGGGCGGCATGCCTCCCTTGTCCACGGGCGCGCTGTCGGATTGGGCAAAAGCCGCCAACGAGCTGGCCGACAGAATCCCGGTCAACGCCAGCGCGGTCATGTTTGGCTTCATCATGGTAAGTCTCCTTTTCAGATAGCTACCTGATGTGTGGCAACCATCATTGACCGATGGTGCCGACAACCGGACGGACGGAACTGCTCTTCAGCTTGGCTTGCCGGAAGCATCATCACCGGCAATATCGGGATCGTCCGGCGCCGCCTCGACGTCTTCATCTTCGCTTGGCACCTGCTCTACTCCAGCATCGTCGTCAGGTGGACGCTGATCGCGGCTCAATGAGTCGGTTGGCGAAGGCAACGGATATTCCGGGGTTTCATCGTCGTCGGGAACAGGCGAGTCGGCAGTCATAACAATCTCCTGGTCGTGCAGTTTGGGCTGGAAGGCTCAATCGTAGGATTCATCCTCAACTTCGGTCTCTTCATCCTCGATCAAGGGCACCTGGGCGTCATCCATCAGGGAACCGGGATCTTCGTTGCCCGGGTCGTTGACGCCTGGATCATTGATGAACGGGACGCCCGAGGGGCCTTTTTCTTCCTTGCCTTCGGTTTCCGGGGTCATGGCATACCTCACAATGCAAGTGGATGTATCAATTCGAGGCGATGACGAGGTAAACGTTCCGGGAAATAACCAATATGAAAAAACCCGGCACAGGGCCGGGTTTTTTCATGCATGCATTCGCTCAGCGATGCTTTCTCTTGTGCTTGTGCTTCTTGCTCTTCGAATGTCCGTCGTTATCGTTGGACAGGTTGCTGCCCAACGCGCCGCCTGCCGCCCCACCGACGCCCGCGCCGATAGTCGAGCCCGTGGACCCGCCCAGGCGATTGCCAACAATCGAACCACCGGCCGATCCCAGACCACCACCGATGGCCGCTTCCGTACGGCTGCCCTTGCGAGCCCCGACCGCACTGCCGGCTGCACCGCCGACACCGGCGCCAATCGCCGCGCCTGTGCTGCCGCCCATCTGCTGGCCGACCACGTTCCCCAGAACACCGCCCAAGCCACCGCCAACCGCAGCGGTACCGTCGCCAGCGGCCATCGCGCCCTGAGCGAACACAAGCCCAAGCACCAAGGTGGACAAAGTCAAACGCATGATAAAAACCTCAAGAATGCCGCATCGGGGAGAGATGGCCGGTGCGCGCTGGCGCGAGTGTACGCCAAACCGTGTCAGCCATGACGGTTCGACAACAAACGCAGGGGTAGTTTTATGACAGGCAAAAAAAAGCCCGCTGGGGAAACGGGCAGGTACTGCTTTCTAACGGATGAGCTCAGACTACGCGCCTGCTTGTGAAAGAAACGTGAAAGAAAACGTCAGTCGAAAAAAGATAAAAAAATATTTATACAAACGCTGGAATTCCCAGTGGCGAGGGGGCTTGCTCCCGCTGGATTGCACCGCAATCCCATCGCGCCCGAGCGCGAACATGCCCCCTGGCCACGGCGGTTATTTGCTGAGCGGGACCCTGGGCAAGAACTTGGCCTTCTCACCCCGCGGCACCTTGGCCACCTTGGTCCGGATTGACTTGATTGGCTCGTCACCAAAATCCGACCGATAGGCCGATTGCCCACACTGCAACCCTTCATTGATCGGATACGCGGCTCCGTTCTCCTCGCTGTACGGTGCTCCCATCGCATTTTTCCCCTTTCATCGAGCCGATACCGGCAATAACCAATTGCCTGGAAATACCGACCTTCGAATTGAGACTAGCCGGTCATCAACAGACCAATGATTCAAGGGACCGCCTCGCCGACGAACGGGTAAGCGTTGTTTCAAAACCGAAACAACTCAGTCCGAGCCCAACAGCGTCTGGTTTAAAACCCGGGAAACCTGATCGGCCGAGTAAGGCTTGGACAAAAACGCGAAACCTTCATGCCCGCTGTGGGCCAGCTCCTCGCTGTAGCCGGAGGTCAGCACCACCGGAAGATCCTTGCGGCGCTGGCGCAGTTGCCGGGCAAGCGCAATGCCACTGATGCCCGGCATGATCACATCGGAAAATATCGCGTCGAACGCCATCGCATCCGGGCCGACCATTTCCAGCGCCTGTTCGGCATTGGTCGCCCAGGCCGTTTCATAGCCCAGGTCTTGCAGGATCTGGTTGGCAAAGCGCCCCACCTCCAGATTGTCCTCCACGACCAATACCCGGCGCCGGCCTTTTTCCAGCACCAGCAGAGAGTCTTCCTCTCCCTCGGGTTCATGCTGCTCCTCGGGCTCCACCTCCGGAAGATACAAGGTAAACACGCTGCCCTTTCCGACCACGGTAGAGACATCGACATTGCCGCCAGACTGCTTGGCAAAACCGAACACCTGGGACAATCCCAACCCCGTTCCCTTGCCCACCTCCTTGGTGGTGAAGAACGGTTCGAAGATGTGTTCAAGTGCCTCCGGGGCAATACCCGTGCCGGTGTCTTCCAGGGCAATCGCGGCAAATGCCTGCCCTGCCCCGGAATGGCCGCGGATCGGCGGCATGCCTGCACCGCAATTGAGCCGTAGCCACAGCGTTCCTTGGCCGTTCATTGCGTCCCGGGCGTTCAGGGCCATGTTGATCAACGCCGTTTCGAACTGGCTCAGGTCGGCGCGGATGTAACAGGGCTGCTCGCACAGTTCGACCTTGACGTGAATACGCGCCCCGGTCACGGTCTCCAACATGTCGCCGAGGCTCTGTACCTGCTTGCGCACGTCGATGATTTCCGGCGTCAACGGCTGGCGCCGGGCAAACGCCAGCAGTTGGCTGGTCAGCTTCGAAGCACGTTCCACCGTCTCGGAAACGGCGGTCATGTAGCGTTGCCGGCGCTCGTCGGACAGGTTGGGCATGCGCAGGAAGTCGACAGAGGAGCGGATGATCGTCAGCAGATTGTTGAAATCGTGGGCCACGCCGCCGGTGAGCTGGCCGATGGCTTCGAGTTTCTGCGACTGGTGCAGCGCCGCTTCGGTCTGCCTCAATCGTGTAGTGCGCTCCTCGACCCGTTGCTCCAGCGTTGCGTTCAGTTCGGCCAGGGCGGCGAGGCCTTCACGCACGGCCGCGTCCGCCCGAGCGCGTTCGATGTGCGCCCAGGATCGCTCGGTGACTTCCAGCAGCAGCGCGAGGTCGTTGGATGACCAGATCCTGGGCGTTTTATCGTGGATGGCCATCAGGGCGGTCAACCGTCCATTCTTGATCAATGGAACACAAATGGTCGCCGCAATACCGATCGACTGGAACGCTGCCGCCTCCTCCGGTGCCAGCTCCGCCAGGTTGTCATTGATCACCAGCGGCTTGCCGGCCCCCAGGTTGGCGACCGCCAGCCGACCGAAATCCGCCAGTCGGTAGTGCCCGACGATACTCGGCGACCCGGCCCGGGCCCAATCGCCGCGAATCGTAAAGCCGTCCTCGTCTTCGTCCATGTCTGCGTATGCGCAGTTGGACAGGTTGAGGTGCGCCGCCAGGATCCGGGCGGTGGTCGCCATGATCGCCTGTGGATCGGTGGCATTCGCCACGGCGCTGCCGATTGCATCGAGCACCGCCAGGCGCTGGGTCATGAATACGGTCGCAGTGGTCTCGGTGACGGTGTCGAGCATGCCCACCACTTTGCCGAACTGGTCGCGGATAGGGCTGTAGCAGAAGGTGAAATAGGCCTGTTCAGGACCACCACCGCGCTCGATCACCAGGGGAAAGTTCTCGATAAACGTCGCCTGCCCATCGAAAGCCGCCCACACGATAGGGCCGATCTCGCTCCAGGCCTCCCGCCAGACCTCATTGAACGGCCGCCCCAGCGCCTCGGGTTTGCTGCCGAGAATGGGCATGAACGCATCGTTGTATAACGTGATCAAGTCCGGTCCCCAGACGATGGCCTGAGGGAAATGCGAAGCCAGGCTCAGCGCCACGGTCGTCTTCAGCACATCGGGCCATTGTGCGGGCGGCCCGAGTGGCGTGCTGTCCCAGTCATGGCGGCGGACCCGTTCAGCCATTTCTCCGTAGCTCTGGAGCCAATCTGTCATTGCCTTCGATCCTTGCTCAACCGCCAATCCCAACGAGGGGGGAAACGCTTGTGACCCCAAGCTGAGCCGTATTATCCCGCGTCACGTGAGAATGCGCGATTGGATTGTCGGATGGGCCGGGCTGAAGGACCGGACACTCGGAGAATGGGGATCGGCTTAGATTCCCCGGCTGACGGCGCCGCCTGGATCAGCACCTTCACCGATAAAAAACGCCGCCCCCTCGATGTGGTAAACCCTCGGTTCTTCAGAAAAGTATTCCTCCAAGCCCAGCATGAACAGCCGGTGGTCTTCACTCTCTTCGAAACCCGGTGTGTGATGCTCAAGCGATTGCCATCGCACGATCAGGTTGAATTGCTCGGGGGTTTCAATCCCTTGCGCCAGCAAATGGCCGCCGTAGCCCTTTGCTCGGGTGAGCAAAGGGGCGACCTCGGCAAATGCTCGTCTGAACATTTCAATGCGTTCTTTGTGAACCGGGAGCAGAGCGATCTCGTAAATCATGGCGTACCTCGAAATGATTCAAGCGGTTGAAAAAGCGCATTACGCGATGAGCGACGGCTCGACTGCGATCGCGATTTTTCCTCGAATGCCATTGTTTGGACTTTCCAGCCGGGCATGGGCGAGCCCGATGTCGGCCAGCGAATAGACGGCGCCGACATGTGGCCGCAGCAGACCTCGCGCTACCAATGCGCTCAACTCATCGAGTTTGCCGCGGTTCTGTCTGGTGAAAACGAAGTGATAACTCGCGTTCTTGCCCCAGGCCTGAACGACGTTCTGTGGCTGTGAAATGTCGACGATCGTGACGACGCGGCCAAGTTGTGCGAGCACGTCAGGGCTGCGTGACAATGTGTTGCCGCCGATGGTGTCGAACACGACATCTACACCGCGGCCACCCGTTTCTCGCATGACGGCTTCAACATAATCCTGTTTTTCGTAGTCGATGATCACATCGGCGCCCATGCTGCGTGCGAACTCGGCGTTTGCCTCGCGCACGGTGGTGAACACCTGTGCTCCCATGGCTTTTGCCAACTGGATCGCCACATGGCCGACGCCTCCCGCGCCGCCGTGTATCAGAATGCTCTCTCCCACTCTAAGCGCCGCACGCACGATCAATGCTTCCCATACCGTCCCGCCAACCAGGGTCAGGCTCGCCGCCTCAAGATGGCTCAGCGAGGCTGGCTTCTTCCCGACGATGCTCTCGGCAGCGACGTGGTACTCGGCATAACTTCCTGGCCCGTCGAATATTTGCGGGGTGTACCAGACTTCATCGCCCGGAGCGAAGTTGGTCACTCCCGGCCCAACTTCTTCGACAACGCCCGATACATCGTGGCCGGTAATGGCCGGCAGTTGCACCAGGTCGGGATAGTCGCCGCGTCGAACCTGGTAATCCAACGGATTGATGGAGGTTGCATGTACCCGGACCAGGACTTGTCCTGTCTGCGGCACAGGCTTGGGCACATCGCGAAGCTCGAACGAACCCGACCCGCCAAATGACTTGAGTACCATCGCTTTCATTGCAAAATCCTCGTATCGATAAAAAGGGATATCGAGATATCTCGATATATTACGGCAAAAAAATTACAGTTCTGTCCCTATGATCTCCGCCAGCGCGCTGATGGCTGCTTCATTGCGCTTGTAGTAAGTCCACTGACCGATGCGCCTGACTTCGACCAACCCCACTCGTTGCAGCGTCGCAAGATAACCGGACACCGTCGACTGCGACAGTCCGATACCTTCCTGAATACTGCTGACGCAGACTCCCACCGTATGAACGTCACCTTCATCCTGCGGAGGGAAGTTCTTTGCGGGATCCTTCAGACCTTTCAGGATCTGAAGGCGTGTAGGGTTCGAGAGCGCTTTGAATATTTCGATCAATTCCATGACGCCGAGGATATCGAGATTTTTAGATATGTCAATACGCAACTTCAAGCTTTTCGTCCGAGCCCATCCGACTCACACCACACTCGCTCGATGCAGGCTGCTCATATGTCCGACGCCCGCCTCCTGCAAACGGCCCACCAGATCCTCCCGCGCCGCTCGCCCACCGGAACGCACGTAATCCAACTCCGCCGCGGTGATCAACACCACCGGCACCAATCTGACCGGTGACAAGGGCATGCCCTCCACTCGAGTAGAGAAATCCGGCTCCGGGCCTCCCAGCAGGACCCCAGTGCAATCATCATCCGTTACGAAGAGCTTGGGCAGTTGCTCGCTCATATGGTGCGATTGACTGAACCCGGGAATTTCCAGGGACAGCGCCCCGTACTGATCAAGCTGGTGCGTGATGCCGCCAGCGTCGGCGACCGTCCTGGCAACATGCTCCACGAGCTCGAATGCCCAACTGCGCTTGAAAGGATCGACCTCACCCACGGGGCCATAGGCGTGCTCGGGTATATCCGCAGTTTCGACGAACAGCTCCATTTCGAAACCGTTGCCCATTCCTTCCGTATCATCGAACGGATCCGACAGGCCTTCCGTGGCTAGGATGATCGTGTCCCCACGGCGAACCACGCGGTAGGCCTGGCGGGTGGAGGGCCAGTAAGGGCCACCGGAAAAGGTTGGACTGATCATATAGGCAAGGACATCCCGCTCGACGGTGCCGACAGCCCGCCAATGACGATCCAGGCACGCTTCACCCGCTTCCCGGATCGCAAGATTGGCTGCTTCAGCCTCGGTCAGGTCGCCGAGCTCGTGGACCTGCGGCGTTGGCTGCGCGTCCTGGGTTTCAGGGGCTTTTGATGAACCGAAGAGCTTCTTGAAGAAATTCATGGGTGTTCCTGTTTGAAACTTGCAGTTGCGGTAAGGTCAGGCGCCAGCCTGGATCGATTTTCCAAAGGGATACCTATGACGCTGACGGTCGAAAGCCTGGTCAGGATAGCAATGACCAACCCCATCAACGCGCAAATCACCGCGCGCCTGCCTTCGCTCGGCCTGGATCAATGCATGCTTACCGCTGGCTGCCTGTTCCAGGCCGTCTGGAATCATCAAACGCAGCAAGCGCCCCCAGCCGGATTTGTTCGTCGAGAAAGCGAGAAGTTATCAGGCCCGCTGGCCGTGGCTCAGGATCATGGAGACATGATGCAAATCTCCATGGTCCTGGTGGCGAGGGAGCTTGCTCCCGCTGGGGGGCAAAGCCGCCCCAAACGTTCTTCCAGACGAACTGCATCCACCGGTCTACGACGGCTACGCCGCCGAGCGGGAGCAAGCTCCCTCGCCACGAAGCGTGTACCTGGAAGATTATGTACGGAAGTTGCTGCCGCCTTCGCGAGCAGGCTCGCTGCCACAGAAATCGGCTCAGGGTTCAAGCACCTGCCCATTCAAGCTTGACTCATTGTCCCTGAGAAGCTTGCCTCCACCGGCCCGATCAGAAAGACCGAACCCACGCCGTCCCATTGCACCGTCACGTTTCCGCCATCACATTCAACTTCGACGGTACTGTCCAGCAGTCCACGACGGATTCCGTTGACAACCGCGCCGCACGAGCAAGAACCTGAACCCAGCGCAATGCCCGCCCCGCGCTCCCAGATGCGCAATCGGATATGCGTGCGATCAACTACCTGGACGAAATGAACATTGGTCTTGAGTGGAAATAGCGGGTGGGTTTCGATGGCTGGTCCGATAGTGGCGATATCAACGTCAGCCCGATCGTCGACAAAATATGTGCAATGCGGGTTGCCCATGCTGCACGCGGCTGGACTACCGGCAAGGGGCAAAACGGTGGAGTCGAGGTCCTGCGACAGGGGAATGTCCGACCAGCCGCAAAGTGGCACGCCCATGTCGACGCAAATGTCGCCGTTTGGCGTTCGCTCGCAGATCAACAGACCGCGGTTGGTGCGTAGCGCTACCGAAGCAACATTGGCTTCGCGCATGAGCAGGTCCGCCGCCCCGCGCGTCGCGCTGCCACACACATCCAGCGCGGAGCCATCTGCGTTCCAGAACACCACCCGCGCATCGGCATCTTCACAATCGAGCAGCACCGCGAGTTGATTGAAGCCCACGCCGCGGTTCCGATCCCCCATCCGCCGGGCTATCGCGCTGGTCACCGGACTGGGCGAGTTTCGCGAATCGACGATGACAAAATCGTCGCCATTGGCGTGCATTTTTTGGAAGTTGAGATTGAGTGTCGGTTGCATGTTTTCTTCCCTGAAATCGTTAGCGTTGCGTCTGCTCGTACGCCTTGGCCATGACCTTCCAGGTCTTGGCGTCGGCAGGAATGAGATGCTCGATACGCAACGAGCTCATCGTGATGTCGAGCGGCATGCCAAAAGTGGTGAATGTTGACATGAACGTCAGCTCGCCATGGGGCGACTCGACCTGCGTCAATAACAACGGAGGCAGATCGTCAGCCAGCGCCGAAGCGCTGTGTGGAGTCGGCAGACTCTTCAGAATCCCAGCCAATGCGGGATTGTTCAAGGCTTCCCGAGATGCCCGTTGCCAGGCCACTAATCTTATTTCCTCGGCGTTGCTCAGATGGTCGCCCAAGCCGCCGGGTTGCAGCAGTGTCACCAAGAGATTGAGTCCATCCGCGGCATCCCTGGCAAGACCCACCAGATCGAACAGGACACCCGCGCTGGCGTTGGCTGCAAGGATGTCCCATTGAGCGCCCAGAACAATCGCCGGCGCGGGATTATTGGCATTAAGGATATGATCAATGGCATCACGTACCACTTCCATTGACGACGACGTGAGCGGTGTCGTTTCGTAGCGAGGGGCGTAGCCGCTGGCGAGAAAGATGCCGTTGCATTGCTCCAAAGGTACATCCAAGGCAGTCAGTAAGTTATGCAGAGTGCCAGGGCTTGGCGTGGCGCGCCCCGTCTCGATGCAGCTTAGGTGACGCTGAGATATCCCTGTTATCAGTGCGCAATCCAACTGACTCAGTCTGGCCTGTTGGCGCAAGTGACGCAGTTGCGCACCGGCTGAAGTTGGCGGCGTTGCTCGGGACATGGGTCGATTGGTCATCCATTGACTCTGGCATTGCAGGTGGGCGGCGTCGATGACCTCGGAGGTCATTGAAACCATGATGGTCAAATCACTAGCCTACCTCCCTGATCAACGAACCTGTCCCGGGAGGCAAAGTGAAGAAGCCTTATATCGCACTTGTTACGCTGCTGTTTTTTACCGTTTACACGGCGTGTACGTTGTTGCTCGCCGAGCAATCGCTCTTGGCGTTCGGCGTCAGACTTATGTCCAGCGCAGACACCGCGCAAGTAGTCATCGACCTTTATCTGCTCGCCTGCATGGCGTGCATCTGGATGTACCGGGACATACGCGCAAGAGGCAAATCGCTCGTATCGTTGCTACCTTACATCCTGATCACGGCCATCTTCGTATCAATCGGTCCGTTGCTGTACATCGTTGTTAACGGATTTGGACGTCAATCGCCGGTGACGGTTGCACCTGCTCATCCGCCGTCTTGAACCACGCTTCAGGCATTATTACCCAAACTTCCTTGGGTATTTCCTCCAGAACCCCGCTGCTGTCAAACATCCAGGGCCCAACGACGGTCGAGAAGAACGCGATGTCTACGCAGGATTTTATCGAAGGTACTCGGATTCGTTGCAATGGTTGTACTGAACCAAGGCAGTTGTTGGTCAATGGGCAGTATGTCGGAGGGCACGACTGATGATGCGGGTCCGCTCGAACCTCATCGTCGGATTGGCCCTCGCGGTAGTCGCAACGCTGAGCTGGGCGCTGAACTTCATTGCGCCCTACGTCACCGGGGCCTACACAATCTATGATTTGATGATCGTACGATTCCTGATCGCCGGAGCGCTGGGCCTGGGTGTCGTGCTGCTCTACCGGGCCCGACTTCGGCTCCTGCGCCTCGATCAGGTGCTCCTGGCCGCTGGCCTGGGTGTGATCGGCTATCTCGGCTATAGCGCATGCATCGCCGCCGGTATCATTTTTGGTGGGCCGGTGCTGACCCCGGCCTTTATTGGCATGGTGCCGGTCTTGCTGGCACTGCTGGGCAACGCCACGACCAAAACTCTCCAGTGGAGCAAACTGGCGATCCCACTGGTTTTCCTGACCGTGGGCCTGCTGCTGTCCAATCTCGGCGCTGTCCATCAACCCGTTGCAGGCCAGGGTTCCTGGCTGATGGGTTTGCTGTTTTCTATCGGTGCCGTGATCTTGTGGCTCGCGTTCAGTTGGTTGAATCAACGCGCCTTGCTGAAGCTATCGCCCAACGCCTCGGGCGTATGGACAGGCCTCATGATGGCGGGTGCGGGAATCGGCACCGTGTGCCTGTTACCGGCGATACAAGCGTTCGACTTGCTCGAACTGCCGCGCGTGGGTTTGAGTTTTTCCGTTGCAGGACACTTGTATCTCTGGAGTTTCGTTATTGCGTTGATGTCATCCTTCGTCGGTGCCTGGGCCTGGAACGCCGCGTCCCGGCGCCTGCCCATGGTGCTTTCCGGGCAGTTGATCGCCCTGGAATCGCTGTTCGCGACACTGCTTGGCTTGTGGTTTCATGGCCGGCTGCCGACGCTACTGGAGATGTCGGGGCTTGCTGCCGTGCTTGTCGGGGTGATCATGGCGGTGCGTATCATTCTGGTTTCGCGTGGATCGACAATGGCCGCTGCCACTTGATCAACAGGTTATCGCTATCCCCTATCTGGCTCCTTCACTGCCTTTCGGCGGCCCTTCGAAGTCATTACTTTGTAATCGGCGGCATCGGCCTCTTTCACTGGCTGTGCAGTTGGAGAGTTGCTGCGAAAACGGTAATACGCTGAGGGTTTCCTGACAGGAAGATCGACAGTTCCGAGATGAGCAGCCTTTGCAGGACCAGCCGACAAGAAAGCACTCGGTTCCATCGCAAACCGCTCAGCCAGCGCATATGCCATCTTGTGACTGATGGGGCGATCGCCATTGAGCACCTTGGACACCGCGGTTTTATCACCGATTTCAGGAAGGTCTGAGCCGGTGAGCCCGAGCGTCTCCATAAGGTCCTTGATCAGTTGCACCGGGGTGCAGGTCGCCTCAAAAGCAGCGTTCGATTCGCGAAACTGGTCGGAATCACGCTGGTACGCCAGGATTTCCTCTTCAAGCTCAGCGAGAATCCTTTCCTCGGTCTTGCTCAGCCCACGCCCATCGGTGAGTTCATCGAGCAAATCGGTCGCGCGCTCGTAGTCGGCCGGGGTCTTGATGCCGTGCACAAACTCACCCCGCAGGCGATCCAGTATCGCGTAAAGCTCGCCAAGCGTTGCAATCACCGTTTGAAAGTCGTTCCGGGCTGCGCTCATCGTTTTGTCCCTTTGTTTCTTGCATACCAGACGTTGGCGACGTCGTAATCGGCATGCGTGTAGACGTGTTTGACGTAGAACTTCTGCCGCGCGTAGTTAACGCCGCCTATCACCCTGAGATTATTGCCGCCTACATTAATCACAACCCAATTCATTGCGGCTCTTGGCTTGAACAAGTCGACACCGTGCGTACCGAAAAGCTTTTGCAGGTCTGCGAATTCCTTGGGGCGCGCCATTCTCAAAATGCGCAGGCAGCGTTCAAGCCCAGCCCTGTCGTTCGGGTACAGAATCGCAGCGTCGTCAAAGCGGGATGGCGTGAGTATATCCATGGGCGTCCTTGTCTTTGAGCCGATGGTACTCTGGTTGTGTTTTTTAACAACTTTTGTTTGTTGGCAAATGTAAGCTCCATTGTGGGAACCCCGCGATTCCATTCGCAAAGCGTTCCCACCTGGATACGCCTGACGCAAGCGCATCTTCCACTAATGCCTTTCTGATGCGCCCCGCTCGTCAACCCGTCACGCAGCCCTGAGGGACTTTTCCAGCAAAACTGTCCACAGGCTCGCCACCACCATTTCGCCCATTCGCGTGCGAGTCTGCAGCGTCGCGCTCGCCCTGTGCGGTTGCAGCACCACTTGCTCATTACCAAACAACGCTTCAGGCACGTTCGGCTCATCGATAAACACTCCAGCGCGGCACCGGCAATGTCACCGGTGGCAAGGGCGGCTACCAGGTCCGGCTCGTTGACCAGTTTGCCTCGGGCCACGTTGATCAGGTAACCGCCCTTGCCCAAGGCACGTAGCACCTCGGCATTGGATCGCTTCACCTTTGTCGGCGGCTGCGGCGAACGCAGAATGCATGCCGCACGCAATTATTTGCTCAACGGCACCCGTCCGGTGGGTGAAGTGGCGAGGTTGTGCGGCTTTGCCGACGAGGCTTATTTTTCCAGGCGTTTTCGCCAGATTCATGGACAGCCACCGGGTCAGTTCCGTCGGCAGCAACTCAACCCGGACACCCCGCAATCGCCGCTGAATACCTGAGAAGTCAAAGAACAGGATCGCTGCCCCAGACGCAAACGCTGTTTAACGGAGCGGCGGAAAGGGGCACTTGATTCATCAACAATAAATATCGATAAAGTTAAACGCCGGGCCGCCGACAACTTTTAAAGTCCAAGGCTTATACCGCGGATGAATATCTGTAGTACAACTCCTACATGTACACAGAGATGGGAAACACAACAAGGATAGGTTCTATCAAAAGGAATCCAAGCACGTGAAAAAATTGATCCAAGTGTCTGCGGGTATCGTCGCATTGGCCCTGAGCCAAACTTCTTTGGGCGCTACATCCAGCTGGACACAAACGCGCTTGGCGCCTAGCGTGTACGGCCCAAGCTCGGAGAATTCGAACTTTTTCTCGACTCCGCTCGATATCCCCTTGGGAGCTACGATAACATCCGTATCCTGGAATATCGGGCTCTACAAAAACGGAGCCACGACTCAGCTATATAAGGTCTGCTATGCAGCCCGCTACTCTACTGTCTACGACAAGTGCACGGACTCCGTACCGATTCTTGCCAACGCAACCGAATTTTTTAATGGACTGGATGCCAAGGGAAAATTCAAGATAACAGGAATTCTGTTTGGCGGGACCTACCCTGCTTATCCGTCCCATAGCAACTCAATCACCGCACACTATCGAAGCCCACGATAAGGGATATCCTTCTCAAGGAGAGAACCATGACGACTATAAATACGTCAAATGCTACTCAGGTAACAACCGTCACCCTCAAACCCAACTCCATCAAAAGTGACGCGGACACGGCGAGCTCCGCGGCGCCGTTACCGGCGATCGGGAGCAAACCCTTCCTTTCAGACCAGGCAAAAATACTCTCGTCCTTATACACCTCTGCAAGCGATTATTTGAAGACCGAACACATGGAGCCTTTCCCCGGAATGGTGAAAGGCTACATCGCTCCTTCCGGCTATATAAACGTTGAAAAATACAATGCCTATCTATTCGACAAAGCCGCAACCACCATGGTGGCAGCGGCCAAAGACAACGGCATCACTCTGGACAAAGAAGAAGTCCTGGCTCAGTTGAAAAATGATAATTCTGATATAACCGCTATAAAACTGGATGATCGGGATCGGAAAGCCAAGCTGGGGCAAAGCAGTGTTTTTACCGACTTGACGCTTTCCGACTTGGACAACATGACGGATGTCTACATCATGGCTAAGGAAAACGGCCTGAACCTTGAAGAAGCGGGAGCATTTGCACTACGTAAAGGGGTTCAAAACCGCTACGGAGACACCGTACAAGAAAGTAATCTCTATCCTGGCGACTGGGATTTTACAGAAACAGACCCTGATAAGATCGCTGCAGCCATCATTCGGCTTCCGGACTCAATCACCAGCAAGGCCGACGAGATAAGAAACAAAATCCAAGGTGACCTGGGTCTGGGCAGTGATTTCATTGACTACCTGCTGAACCCAAGACTTGGACTTAGGGGAGCCACCGACGCTTCTCTGGATTTCTTATCGAAGCTGGTCGATATACACAACAAGCAGAAGCAAGCTTAAAGTACGTATTGAAGGGTGATTGCTAAAAAACCCTGAAGACCGGAGCCCAACTGATCCGCGAGTCCGACACGGAATGCGGTGGGTCAGTTGGCCTTGAATCGGGCCAATGGGTCAGCGCCCCATCTTCAATCGAACCCCTTCCGACGCCATGGGTCTGTTTTTGTATCACTGTCGCGGAATCGATCCCATGTCCCCACACCAGAGCCTGGTGCTACTTGCCCGAGGTGGTTATGCCGCTCGTGGCGTTATTTATCTCATCGTCGGCATTCTTGCCTTGCTCGCGGCCCAGGACTCCACCAAACCGAAGGACAGTCACAAAAGCCTGGAGATGTTGCTTAGCCAGCCCTTCGGCCATGCCTTGGTCGGGCTGGTGGTAGCAGGCCTGCTTGCCTTCGCCGGCTGGCGCATCTTGCAAGCCACGCGCGACGTTGATCATCACGGCACGCAGTTCAAGGGCCTGGTGATTCGCGCCGGGTTGCTGGCGGGCGGCCTGGTCAATGGCGCGCTGGCGTTCTTTGCCCTGGGCCTGCTGATCAGTGGCTTGAAAAGCTCCGGGGATTCCGGCGGTGGGCAAACCCAGGACCTGCTGGCGCGCGTCCTGTCCTGGGACCATTCGAACCTGTTGGTTTACCTCGCCGCCCTGGTGCCGCTGGGCGTCGGCATTGCCCACATCATTAAAGGCTGGAAGGCCTCGTTCGAAAAATATTTCGAGGCTGACCAAGAAGTGATGCGTTATGTGCGGCCGGTGTCGCGCTTCGGCCTGATCGCCCGCGGGGTGGTGTTTATCGAGATCGCCGTGCTGCTGATCATCAGCGGCTCGGCCTATAAAGCCGTGGACCCGCCCGACATGAAAGATGCCCTCGATGCGTTGCAGAATCTGCCGGCCGGAGGCTTGGTGTTGATGGTGATGGCCCTGGGGCTGATCGCCTTTTCGGTCTACAGCTTTTCCGAGGCGGCATGGCGCAAGATCAATATGGATGTGCCAGGAGTGGCGCACACATAAGGCACTTGCGCCGTTGCGATGTCAGCTGCCCTCTACTGCGCAGGCGTTACCCGGCGCATGAGCTCATTCAACGCGTAGGTGTCGAGGAAGGCCATTGCCTGAATGATCCGGCCATCCTTGAAGGTCAGTTGCCACAGGTAGGTATTGTTGTAGGGTTTTTGATCGAGGGCTGTCGCAGTGCCGTTCCATAGGACGACGACAATGTCGTCCTGGGCGATGATGCTCTGCAACGTGGGGGAAATTGGCGTCGCCAGTCGGGCGCTGATCGGCCGCACGGCCTGTTCGATCAGCTCGGTCTTGCCGAAATACACGCCGGAAACCGGGCTCGATCCGGCGACTGTCCAGACCGCATCGGGCGCCAGCAGGTCGAAGACCGTGCCTTTGCCCTGCTGCCAGTTCGCGAATGCCTGGCGGACCAGATTCGTATTGGCCTCTTGAATGTTTCCCGAAGCCCAGGAGGTGTTCGTGGAAAGCATTAACGCCAAAACAACAACCTGGGCACGCCAGGCCAAACTTTTCCATGTAGTCATGATGTTTACCTCACGGCAATGCAGTTGATAGAAGTTCTTTCTGAGAACCTTAACGGCATGCGCCTTGAAGCTTTTGCTCGATACTGCTGTGGGGTTGCCTGATGCTGTTCGCAGGTCGTTTGATCTATGCGCAGGGATGAAGATAAGGCCGAGCGACATCTTCATAAAATGCCTGCGCAGCCAGATTCTTGTCTTTCGCCTCCAACATGATGTCGAAACGGTTCAGAAACTTGAGCGCGTATGAGTTGGTCCAGCGATTCCACATCTGGTCACTATGACCGTACAAGTCACGTTTGGACACCACCTTCAATAACGCATCCATCTCAAGCTTTTTGCCTGCATCGAAACCCAATTCCTGCAATCGCTCCGGCGGCTGTGAATAATGCATGGTAGGCCGAACTCCACGCCAACTTTCGATGATGCGATCGACTCGCGGGGAGTCCGGTGCGATGTAATCGTTCTCGTTGATCCAACAGTGGTGGATATCCAGCACGACGGGGGCAAGGTCAGCCAGTTGCAGGCAATCATCGACGCCGTAGGTCTTCTCCTCGTTTTCGAAGGTGATGCAATTGCGCGCCACCTGCGACAACCGCGGCCAGATCGAACGGATCCCCTCGCCCCCGAGGCGCCCGGCGATGTGCACGTTGCATTTGAAGTCCTGGAAGCGCCGACCGTAACCCATCATCCGGATCATGTCGGCGTGGTACTCGAACTCGGCGATGCTGTTCTCCACCACGCCCGGTTTATCCGAGCCCAACACACAATACTGGCCAGGGTGGAAGGACAGCCGGATAGCCGCCGAACGCGCGAGGTTGCCAATCACAGCGAAGCGTTCTTCCAGCTGGCTTTGAATGGCCGGGTCCTGATAGAAAGCGCTCACCTTCGGATGACTGTAGAACGGCAACAGATCACTGCTCAATCGAAGCATGCGCAGCGTTGGCCCAAGCTCGGCAACGTAAGCGATGAGGCGCAGCTGTGCGTCGAGATTGTGCGTCACGACTTCAAGCAGCTTATCGCGGGCGACCTGGAGAGGGACGCCATCCATCCAGCGTAACGTCGTGGTGCGGGGGTTGTATGGCGCTTCGATGGTCTTTAACGCACTCGCTGCAAGGCCGCGATCAGGGTGCCGGTATTGGCAGGCGAAGCCGATTCGTGGGTGAGTCATGGGAGGTCCTGGCCGTCATCCGTGTTGGCGGTAGACACTCTGGAGGCTGAGTTGTCCTTTTTGATTGGCTCGATGAAAACTGTTTTCGGCGATATGTTGAACACGCTTGGCGCTGCCAAGAAAAACCGATTGCGATGCGCTCGGCATACCTTGAAACCCAAGTACATGCTGATCGGCAAGCCGCGATGAATTCAAATGGCTATACTTGGGGCAGGAAAAAACTCGCAGCCGTACCTTAAAGGCACAATATGGATCTCAGGGCAGCGCACAGAGCGCGACCCATGACCCGACAGGACGCACACATGCGGGAATTCGGTATGAGCGGCGCAGAATTGGAAAAGGTCCATGTCGAAATTGCCAAATTGATGGCTGAGACCAAAAAGCTCAACACCGAAGCGGGCAAGATGACTCGCGAAACGTTCTGGTACCCAGTCGCGGTTGCCACCGGCCTGATCGGTACGGTGGCCACCGTCACTACGCTGCTAATCAAATTCGTCTAACCTGACAGGCCCTGCAAACGTGGGGCCTTCTTACCTTGAGCCACATGAAAACCATAGAGCAGTACAGTCCGCCCTCCGCGGACGCATTGGCGCGCTTGAAAATCAACCTCGGCTATACCAGCCAGCAAATGGCCGAACTGGTAGGGCTGGCTCAGGGCTCAGGGTGGGCAATGGCGCAAGTACACGGGTGGCGCGAGCTGAAGGGCAAATGCGGCAGAAAAAGCCAATGTTCCCAAGATGTTCCCATATCGCCCTTTTCCAGACACAAAAAACCACAAACCCCCGACTTTCTCTAGGAAAATCAGGGGTTTGTGTTTACAGAATATGGCGGTGAAGGAGAGATTCGAACTCTCGATACAGTTTCCTGTATACACACTTTCCAGGCGTGCTCCTTAAGCCACTCGGACACTTCACCGTGTCTCGGCAAACTGTTCAGTCTGTCGAGGCGCGCTAATGTAGTCGAAAGCCTTTCCGATGGCAAAGGTTTTTTTCAGAATTTTCATGCGGTTAAGGCCGGTCGGGTATTTCGGACGCGGCGAGGCAGGGCAAACCGGCCAAACTCCGGCTTCGGCTATGGGCGGCTCCACGAGGGCAAGCGCTGGCTGTTGGGCGCCTCGCGAGATTTGGGCGGGGCGGCGCTGACCGGTGAGTCAGTCACGGCGCTTTACCTGGCCTGCGGCGGTGGGTAACGTCTGCTTCACTTCTCTTACAAGGAATAGCGTCATGAGCGACCTGATTGCCTACCATCTCGAAGACGGTATCGCGACCCTGACCTTGAACAATGGCAAGGTCAATGCCATTTCGCCTGATGTGATCGTCGCATTCAACGCTGCGCTGGACCAGGCAGTGTCTGATCGCGCGGTGGTAATCATTACCGGGCAACCGGGGATTCTGTCGGGCGGTTACGATTTGAAGGTGATGACCGCCGGCCCCAAGGAGGCAGTCAGTCTGGTCGCGTCTGGCTCGACTCTGGCCCGTCGTTTGTTGTCGCACCCCTTCCCCGTCGTTGTCGCCTGCCCTGGGCATGCGGTGGCCAAGGGTGCGTTCCTGCTGCTGTCGGCGGACTACCGCATTGGTGTGGAGGGGCCGTTTACCATCGGGCTGAACGAGGTGCAGATCGGCATGACCATGCACCACGCCGGTATCGAGCTGGCCCGTGATCGCTTGCGCAAGTCTGCGTTCCACCGCTCGGTGATCAATGGCGAGATGTTCAATCCGCAGAGCGCCGTGGACGCTGGTTTCCTCGACAAGGTGGTCGCGGCTGACGACTTGCAAGCTGCAGCACTGGAGGCAGCGCGTCAGTTGAAGAAGATCAACATGACCGCCCACAAGAACACCAAGCTCAAGGTTCGCAAGGCGTTGCTGGATGCATTGGACAGCGCGATTCTGCTGGATCAGGAATACACGGGCTGAACGTTGGCTAAAGACGATATCGCTCACCTGGAAAAACAACATACCCGTGGCGAGGGAGCTTGCTCCCGCTGGACTGCGTAGCAGGCCCATTTTCATGAGCGCTTCGCACTCAAGCGGGAGCAAGCTCCCTCGCCACGGGACCTGTGCGTTTCCCATGCAAGTTACTGAGGAATCGGTAACCGCTCTATCCCGCTTCTTACGCGTCGTTTAGAAACATACGCTTAAACATCGCCTATCTCCTCCCTATACAGGCGCAATTGCCGAAAACAGTGCACATCCGTACACTGCGCCACCTTTTGTCCCGATGGGGCCTGTTGATGTTGTTTGCACTGCGTATGTGTTTGATGGGCCTGCATTTTATTTTGGCGGGTGTGCTGGGCGTGATCCTGGGTCTGTGCCGGCCGTTCAATCCTGACAACAGTCGTATATGCGCCAGGTTGTACGCGCTGCCTGCGATGTGGTTTCTACGCCTGCGGGTCAAGGCAGAGGTCGACACGCTGGTCAACAAGACTCACGGCTGCGTGATCATCGCCAATCATCAGTCCAACTACGATCTTTTCGTGTTCGGCAATGTGGTGCCGCGTCGTACCGTGTGCATTGGCAAGAAGAGCCTGAAGTGGGTGCCGTTGTTCGGCCAACTGTTCTGGCTGGCGGGCAACGTGTTGATTGATCGCGGCAATGCGATCAAGGCGCGCAAATCGATGCTGACCACCACCCATACATTGCAGCATGAAAACACGTCCATCTGGGTGTTCCCGGAAGGGACGCGCAATTTGGGGGAAGACCTGTTGCCCTTCAAGAAAGGCGCGTTCCAGATGGCGATTGCCGCCGGGGTGCCGATTATCCCGGTGTGCGTCAGCACTTATATCAAGCATATGCGCCTGGATCGCTGGCACGCCGGTGACATTCTCATTCGTTCGCTGCCAGCCATTCCTACCGCTGGCCTGAGCATGGATGACATGCCCCGCCTCATCGCCCAATGCCGCGAACAGATGCGTGAATGCATCGAGACGATGGACCGGCAACTGCGCGTTGCGTAAACCAAAAACCCGCCTTCACGGCGGGTTTTCTTTTGCACCGAACTCGGCGCATTTTGCTGACTCTCAAAGACCATGGCGCGCTAAGCTGCACGTTGCCTGCCACTGCCAATTTCCAAGAAGAAGCGAACCATCACCATGGGTAGAGTCGTTGCTGCTGCGGTTTACAGCGCCGGTAAAAAAGTCACCAATATCACCCTCGACGAAGGCAGCGCCTGGGCTGCAAAACCAGGACACTTTGTCTGGATCGGCCTCGAAGAGCCCAGCGCGCTGGAACTGACCAACCTGCAACGCCAGTTCAACCTGCATGAACTGGCAATTGAAGACGCCATGGAGAAACATAGCCGTCCCAAGCTGGAGACGTTTGGCGATGCGCTGTTCATCGTCACTTATTCACCGGTACGCGAGAACGGCAAGCTGCAATTCATCGAGACCCATATCTTCGCCGGCAAGGGCTATATCATCACCGCTCGCAACGGCCACTCGGCGTCCTACGCACATGTCCGGCAGCGCTGTGAGGCGCGTCCCATCTTGCTGGAGCATGGGGAGGATTTTGTCCTCTACGCCATCCTCGATTTCGTCATCGAGAACTACCAGCCCGTCGGCGAAGCCATCCACACCGAGATCGATGAACTGGAGCGCAACGTACTGTGCAGCGCCTTGAACGAGCGCGATATCCAGAACCTGCACAGTCTGCGCCGCGACGTGCTACGCCTGCGTCGTTATGCGGCACCTATGGTGGAAATCAGCGAAGAGCTGCAGCGCCTGGACTTTCCGTTCATCGACAAGAACATGACTCCGTATTTCCGCGATGTGCAGATTCATGTCACCCGGCAGATGGAAGACCTGGCGACACTGGCGGACATTGCCAGCCAGACCATCGAGATCGGCGTATTGCTGGAGGCCTCGCGCCAGAGCGTGGTGCAGCGCAAGTTCGCAGCGTGGGCGGCGATCCTGGCGTTTCCGACCGCGGTGGCCGGGATCTATGGGATGAACTTCGAAAACATGCCGGAGTTGACCTGGCACTACGGGTATTTCCTGGTGCTCGGGTTTATCGGGGTGGGATGTACGTCGTTGTGGGCCAGTTTCAAGCGATCGGGATGGTTGTAGGATTTGCCGGTGGGATTTGCGTGGCCGACTTCGCGAGCAGGCTCGCTCCCACATTTGATCTGTTGATCAAATGTGGGATGCCCGGATAATCAGCCTTGGGCGGCTTCAGCTTGGGGTTTGTGGGCGACGAAACGCATCATCCACTCCGCTACCGTCGTGCCGTGATGTTCCTGTTCAAGGCTCGCCACGCCCTGGCTGTAGATCTGCTCGCCGAGGTGTTGCTGGCGAATTTCCAGCAGGGCCCGGGAATAATCATGGATGAATTCCGGGTGGCCCTGGAAGCACAGGACCTGATCATTGATGTGATAGGCCGCGAATGGGCAGAAATCGCTTGAGGCGATGACCGTGGCATTTTCCGGCAGCTCGGTGACCTGGTCCTGATGACTGATCAACAAAGTCAGTTCCTCCATCACCGGGCTCATCCAGGGCGCCTTTGCCGCGAGTTTGTAACGATGGGTGCCAACCCCCCATCCCTGGCTGGCGCGCTCGGTCTTGCCGCCCAGCAACAAGGCCAGCAACTGATGACCAAAGCAGACGCCCAGCAGTTTGTCGCCACGCTGGTAGCGGTCCATCAGATAGGTCTTGAGGGTCTGGATCCAGGGGTCGCTGCCAAAGGAGTCGGCCTTGCTGCCGGTCACCAGGTAGGCGTCGAATTGCTTGTCATCGCTGGGGTATTGCCCTTCCACCACGTTGTATACGACAAACTCGGCCGCAATGGGCTGTTGCGAAAACAGGCGCTGGAACATCTGCCCGTAACCCTGATATTGCTCGACCAGTTCCGGACGCAGGATATCGGTTTCCAGAATGCAGATGCGTAACGACATAAAAAATACCTGACACGATGATGGGAATATTGCACACCCCAGAGCCTGCCTTGAAACACCGCTCCAAGGCAAGCCCCCTCCCCGTCAGAACGTCGCCCGGCTGGCGGCTTTTTCCAGCAACAGGGCCGGCGGTGAGAAACGTTCGCCATATTGCTCGGCCAGGTACTGGGCACGAGCGATAAATGCCGGCAAACCGTACTGGTTGATGAACTGCAACGTCCCACCTGTCCAGGCCGCGAAACCGATGCCGAACACCGAGCCGACATTGGCATCCGGCGTCGAAGTGACGACGCCTTCTTCTACGCAGCGAACAGTTTCCAAGGCCTGAATGAACAGCAGGCGATCGCGGATATCCTGCGCGGGGATTTGCCCATCGGCTTTTTCGAAACGGCTCTTGAGCTCCGGCCAGAGATGCTTCTGCCCTTGGGCTGGATAGTCATAAAAACCGGCTCCGGCCGCTTTGCCTGGTCGTTTGTACTCATCAAGGAGCAGGTCGATCACGGCGAATGCAGGATGTTCTTTCGGCGCTTTCCCTTCTGCGTGCAGGTCTCTGGCGGTTTGAGCGCGGATATGGCTCATCAAACCGAGGGAAACTTCGTCCGAAACAGCCAGGGGCCCGACCGGCATCCCGGCTTTGCGCGCTTCGGTTTCGATCATCGGCGCACTCACGCCCTCGCCGAGCATCGCAATGCCTTCGTTGATGAAGGTGCCAAACACCCGCGAAGTGAAAAAACCACGGCTGTCTTTGACCACGATGGGCGTCTTGTCGATCTGCCGGGCAAAATCGAAAGCCCGGGCCAGGGTTTCATCACTGGTCCCGGCCCCCTTGATGATTTCCACCAGCGGCATTTTTTCCACCGGACTGAAGAAGTGCAGCCCGATAAATCTGCTCGCGTCCGGCACCGCCTCGGCCAAGCCAGTGATGGGCAGAGTCGAGGTGTTGGAAGCGATCACCGCCGCAGGCCCCGCTGCCGCTGGGGCTGCTGACGATACCTGGGCTTTCAGGGAACGGTTTTCGAAGACGGCCTCGATGATCAGATCGCAACCGGCCAGCTCGGCATCGTTGTCGGTAGGGTGAATCCGCGCCAGCGTGGCGTCGCGTTGTTCCTCGGTGAGTTGGCCGCGCGCGACTTTTTTGTCCAGCAACGCCGCCGAGCGTGCCTTGCCCTTCTGTGCGGCGGCCAGGTCGATGTCCTTGAGCACCACGTCTATGCCAGCCACCGCGCTGACGTAGGCGATACCGGCGCCCATCATGCCCGCACCGAGCACGCCGACTTTTTTTGTCAGATAAGGCGCAACACCCTGTGGGCGGGATCTGCCGGCCTTGATTTCGTTGAGTTGAAACCAGAAGGTGCCGATCAGGTTCTTCGCCACTTGTCCCGTGGCGAGTTCGGTGAAATAGCGCGTCTCGATCAGATGCGCCGCGTCAAACGCCACCTGCGCGCCCTCTACCGCAGCGCAGAGAATCTTTTCCGGGGCCGGCAGGCAGCCCTGGGTCTTGTTGCGCAGGATCGAAGGCGCGATCGCCAGCATCTGGGCGACCTTCGGGTCGGACGGGGTCCCGCCTGGAAGCCGATACCCCTTCACGTCCCAAGGTTGGATCGCATCCGGATGGGCGAGAATCCAGGCTCGGGACTTGGCCAGCAGCTCGTCGCGATCCGCCGCCAGCTCGTCGATCAAGCCGGCCTGCAACGCCTGCTGCGGGCCAAGTCGCTTGCCCTCGAGCAGATACGGCAAAGCCTTTTCCAAACCCAGCACCCGCACCATCCGCACCACACCGCCACCGCCCGGCAGCAAGCCGAGGGTGACCTCCGGCAAGCCGATCTGCACCGATGGATGGTCCAGCGCTACGCGATGATGACACGCCAGGCAGATTTCCCAGCCGCCGCCCAAGGCCGCACCATTGATCGCCGCGACGACGGGTACACCGAGGGTTTCGAGGGCGCGCAGTTGCGCTTTCAGCCCCAGGACCATCTGATAGAACGCCTGGGCCTCGGATGGGTCGACCCTGACCAGCTCGTTCAAGTCGCCACCGGCAAAAAAGGTTTTCTTGGCCGAGGTGATGATCACTCCGGCGATCGAATCTTTTTCGGCCAACAGACGCGCCACGCAGGCGGCCATCGCCTCGCGATAGGTCGCGTTCATGGTATTGCTGCTCTGGCCCGGCATGTCCAGGGTCAGGAGAACGATCCGGTCCTGGCCGGTTTCGTAACGAATGGCTTCGGTCATGAAAAGTGTTCCTTGGTGTCGAGGGCTCAGAGGCGTTCGATGATGGTGGCGATGCCCATTCCGCCGCCGACACACAGCGTCGCCAGGCCGTAACGCAGGCGACGCGCCTCCAGCTCATCGAGCAAAGTGCCAAGAATTGCGCACCCGGTGGCACCCAGTGGGTGCCCCATGGCGATAGAACCGCCGTTGACATTCACCTTTGCGGGATCGATGGCCATGTCCTTGATGAATTTGAGCACCACCGAGGCGAAGGCTTCGTTGACCTCGAACAGATCGATGTCTTCCACCCGCAACCCGGCTTTCGCCAAGGCCTTGCGGGTGGCCGGGGCCGGGCCAGTGAGCATGATGGTCGGCTCGGTGCTGGTGACCGCAGTGGCGACGATTCGCGCCCGGGGCTCCAGGCCCAGCTCGCGGCCCTTTGCCTCGGTGCCTATCAGCATGAGCGCCGCGCCGTCGACGATGCCCGAGCTGTTGCCAGGGGTGTGCACATGGTTGATTCGTTCGACATGGCTGTAGACACGCAACGCCGTCGCGTCGAAGCCCATCTGGCCCATCGCCTCGAAACTCGGCCGAAGCTTGCCCAGCCCTTCAAGGGTCGAGTCGCCACGGATGAATTCGTCGTGGTCCAGCAGCACGATGCCATTCTGGTCCCGCACCGCCACCAGGGATTTAGCAAACGATCCGTCGTCCCGAGCCCGAGCGGCCTTGCGCTGGGATTGCAACGCGAAGGTATCGACCTCTTCGCGATTGAAGCCTTCCAGGGTAGCGATCAGGTCCGCGCCAATGCCCTGGGGGACAAAATGCCCCTGCAGGTTCGATTGTGGGTCCAGCGCCCATGCGCCTCCATCGCTGCCCATCGGTACCCGCGACATCGACTCCACGCCGCCGGCCACCACCAGGTCCTCGAAGCCGGAGCGCACCTTCATCGCCGCCAGGTTCACCGCCTCAAGGCCCGAGGCGCAGAAACGGTTGAGTTGCACGCCCGCCACGCTGACGTCCCAGCCCGCCACCAGGGCCGCCGTCTTGGCAATGTCGGCGCCTTGGTCGCCTACCGGAGTCACGCAGCCGAGCACGATGTCATCGACGTGACGGGTGTCCAGGTCCATGCGCTGGCGCAACGCGTCGAGCAGGCCGGCGACCAGGTTCACCGGCTTGACGGTGTACAGGGCGCCATCGGCCTTGCCCTTGCCGCGGGGCGTGCGTAATGCATCGAAAATCAAAGCTTGGGTCATGACATCCTCGAACCATCATCGACGTAATGCGAACACCTCCAACCTTAAGCCCAGCGGCGCCGGATTCAATGACCCCAGCGCTCAACGGCATTGACAGCCACGCTCAGACGAACGGTAGCGTGCTATCGGGTTAACCGTTTCAGGTGAGCAAGCTGTCTAGCAAGAGGGCCGGCAAGTAGCTGGCAATAGGCCTCATGCCTGTTTAATAGCTATCAGCTTAAAACTCATATGAATTGGATCTAAGCCAATGCGGCTGCGGCCCCTAATGTAAACCCTGTACAAGAGAGTCGTCGGGTTTTGCCGAGGCGCTTGTCAGCCAGTTTCAAACAGGAAGTGCAACGCCAGCCGCCACGGAGCTACGCAGGCTGGCCTCAGGAAATAACAAAAAAGGCGGGTCAGCCATGTTCAAACATTCGAAAGTTCGCCAAGCCGGACTCATCCTCTTTGCCACTACGCTGCTGTTGATTTTGCCGAACATTACCAAGGTCATCGGCTGAATCCGGCGCGTGGTGCCATCGCCAGCAAATGCACGAGGGTCGTTGTTCAAGCGACGGTGGCTGTGCCACCCTTTGCGCTTCCCTCTCGACATGGAAGGCGATTCATTGAAAGCTCTCATTGCGATCGGGGCGCTGCTGCTCAGCACGCCTCTATTTGCCGCGCAACTCGTGCTTGAACTGGGCACGCAGGCACGCACCTGGCAAACCGAGGAACTGCTCAAGCATCCTGAAGCTCGAACGGTCCGGATCAATGAAGATGTTTCCTACAAGAAACCCATGAGCTATCGCGCCGTCCCCCTCACGGCGTTGTTGACCGGCGTCCAGCCGGATGACCATTTGCAGGCCGTGGCGCTGGATGGCTTTGCCGCCGAAATGCCCGCTGCACCGTTGCTCAACCAGAGTGGCGCCCGTGCGTGGCTGGCGATCGAAGACCCAGCAGCCCCCTGGCCGTCGCTGGGCGAGGGCAAGCGCAGTGCCGGGCCCTTTTACTTGGTCTGGACCGATCCCCAGGCGGGCCATATCAGCCCCGAACAGTGGCCCTACGCGCTGGCGAGCATCAAGCGCCTGTCCGCGGTGGCCGAGCGCTTCCCGGCCCTGCTGCCCGCCCCAGACCTGACCAAGGAGGATCCGATCAATCAGGGTTTTGCGCTGTTCCAGAAAAACTGCCTGGCCTGCCACCGCCTCAACGGTGCAGGCGATGCCCAGTTCGGCCCGGACCTGAACATTCCCTTCAATCCAACCGAGTACTTCTCGGGGGATTTTCTCAAGCGTTACATACGGGATCCGCAGAGCCTGCGGCGCTGGCCTCAAGGGAAGATGCCGGGGTTCTCGGCGGCGGTGCTGCCGGATGCGGAGCTTGATTTGCTGGTGGGATATTTGAAGCATATGGCGGGACGCAAGCAGCCGTAGATGCTGAATTGCCACAAGAGCGCTACATGAAAACGGCCGACACAAAGGTCAGCCGTTGCTGTGCTGCAAAGTGTAAGTGTCAGGCCTGCAGGCGACGGATCTCCTGCTTGACGCCCCACCCTTCAATGATGCCACCCAGTGGCTCCACCACCGCCTCGAAGTTCAGTTCGAAGTCGCCGATATCATCATAGGTGGCGTACATCACCCGGCTCAGTTCCAGTGACCAGGCACCATCTTCCCGAGCGCTGATCTGCGCGTTCAACGATTCTCCCCGAAAATGACCTGCCGCCCTGCGCGCCCGTTCCTCGTCGGGAAAAATGGCGTAGAACTCGATGGGATGGAATTGGGAGAAATCGAAACCGCCTTCTTTCATGCGGCGCAACACGCTGGTGCTGACATCTTCTTGATAGGCTGTGCTCATGAAACGTCCTCCTCAGAACCGATGGATAGACTTTCCGTCTTCCCGTGCATGCAACCAGCGGTTACAAGCGATACGGCATCAAATGACCGTCGGGACACAAGCATGTAGCTGACAAGACCGGACCTTCGCGATCCTTTCGCTGATCTCGATTGCAGAGTAGCGTCAAGTCAGTGCGACTGCCAAGCGGGACCAGACAATGAATTTCATGAAATCGGTTTAATGCTGATGATCTCAATGCTGTTCTGGGTTTTCAGGCTCTTGACCGTGGGGTCGTCGGTGCGGCCCTCCAGGTCGTTGAGGTCCAGCTCTTTCGAGAGAGGTACCAGCTTTTCCCGAATCAGTTGTGCCGCTTGTTCCATCGTGGGCTCCTGGGCGTAATCAAACTGCTCGGCAATCGTTTCGCCGTGATCGTCAACGAAGGTGATTTCCCACTTTTGCATCAATGTCTCCTTGATCGATGGAATGGCCGGGCTTACCTCTATCTCGACATTGGCGGCGAAACAATCGTTCCGCTGAGTTCGTTGACGGCACATACGAAAAAACCGCCTCAAGGGCGGTTTTTCTCGGAGTGACCAGGGCTATTTTTCGGCGCGTTCTTTCAACGCTTTCAGGGTATTGAACGGCGCATCCACCACGAACTTGTTAGCCAGCCAGGACGGAACGTCGCCACCCGGCTCGGTATGGACCTGGTAAATCACCTCGACCTGATCCGCGCCCTTGGGAGTGAATTTCCAGAAACCGTCGACTTGTGCCACTCGCACGAAACCCTTTTCTTCAGGAGCGTAAGTGGGCACGCCCTTGAGATTGCGGGTCAGGCTGCCATCCGCGCCTTCGACGGTGGTAACTTCCAGCACGGAGTCACGCGGCGTAACCGGCCACGGCGTGTTGAATCGAGTGTAGGTCCAGCTCTTGTCGCCCTCGTGCTTGAGCAGCTTCTGGCTCTTGCATTCATGAATCCAGGCACAGGCACCCGATACGTCCTCCTGCAAGGCGCGCAACTTCGCCATGGTCGTCTTCATCACGGTCACGCCTTGGTAGGCCTTGTACTTGGAACCGCTGACTTCACTGAGTGAAACCTTGATGCCGTCCTTTTCCTTGGCAACCTGCCAATCCTCAGCCTGGGCGGTAGCCGTCGCCAGCAACACGGTCAAACCACACAACACAGCCATACGATGCAGCGAACCCATAGTTGTTTTCCTTGTTTTCGAAGTTCCGATCTTGACGCATTACGCTGCCGTGACTTGCTCCCACCAACCGATCAAGCGAATGGCTTCTTCGCTGCTGTCGCCACAGACCTCGATGTCAGCCTCAAACGCCGAGCACACCGCGGGGCGATCGGCCCGGCCGAATATCTGGCACAGATTGTCGACCGACAACTGCACGCAACGCTCGCCCGCCGGCTTGCCTTGAGGCATCCCCGGGATGGGTGAGCTGATGGAGGGGGCGATGCAGCAGGCGCCACAGCCCTCGCGGCATTTCATGACGAAAACGTCCTCGCGGCAGGTAATGGTTGATAACAGGACAGAGAGTAACGGCTAAAACGAACGTTTCAAATTACTGGATGGGTGTTTTTTTGTTCATGACGCGATGACCGAGCAGTCAGTGAGGAGTTGCAGGCGCAATGAATGCCTACTGCTTGAATTCGAACTCCAGCGCTGCGCCTTCCACTTCGTTGCGCTCCTGGTTGCGCAACGGCAGCTGCATTTCGTTGCTCAGCAAACGTCCGTTGAGTTGGAACGGCCCAGGCTTATCGCCGAACATGGGCGGCAACAACGGCTCACGCTTGGGCAGCGGCACAGTTCCCGGGGGCTTCAGCTCCTCGACCATTTCATTGGGCAAGCTCAAATCGAGCTTCGCCGGCGGCAGTCGGGTCTTGGCAATTTCGCGAGCAGATTTGCTTTTGGAGGCGACGGGGGCACGTTTTTTTCTGGTATTCGCGGCTTTCTTCGCGGGGGCTTTTTTCACCGCTGCGGGTGCCTTGCCAGGATTCTTCGTAGCGCTGGCCGCGGGTTTTTCCTGTGCCGCAGCCGCCACGACGCCTCCTGAATGGAAGGCAGTCAACAGGCCAAGCAAAACCCAGACGGCAGGGACAATGGCTTTCATTGGACTCGATGGCAGTTACGACACAAGCCCCATGCTCGCCTGTTAATCGAGCGCTGACAAGCATGTCCATCCAAGCGCTTGAATTTAAAGGAGCCCGCTCGCGGTCTCCTGGCACAGCTGGGTGGCCAACAGCCCCAGCGTCATCAGAGCCCGCTCTGCCTCGCGGTTCCAGGGCGTACCGCAGTTCAGGCGAATGCAGTGGTTGAACTGCTCGGTGTTACTGAAGATCAGCCCGGGGGCGATGCTGATGCCCTGCTGCAGCGCCCGCACGTGCAACTCCTGGGTATTGACCCGTCCCGGCAGGCTGACCCAAAGGATGAAGCCCCCGGTAGGACGACTCATTTGCGTGCCTTCGGGAAAATACTGCTGCACAGCCAGTTGAAAGGCGCTGAGGTTCTTGCGGTACTCCTGGCGAATGTAGCGCAGATGCCGGTCGTAGCCGCCGTTTTCCAGGTACGCCGCAATGCCCATCTGCGTGACGCTGCACGCCGAATGAGTGCTGAACGTTTGCAGCCGCTGGATCTCTTGCTGGAACTTGCCGGCGATCATCCAGCCGATGCGCACACCCGGCGATAAAGTCTTGGAAAAACTCGAGCAGTAGATCACCCGATCCAGGCGGTCGTAGGCCTTGAGTGCCTTGGTACGCCCCTGCTCGAACATCAGTTCGCCGTAAATGTCGTCCTCGACAATCTGAATGTCGAAATCCGACGCCAGGCGCAGCAGCTGTTTTTGCCGCTCCTCAGGCATCGTGCCGCCGAGGGGATTGCTCAGGCGCGTGGTCAGGACCAACGCCTTGATCGACCATTGGTTGGCCGCCAGCTGCAAGGCTTCAAGGCTCATACCGGTGACCGGATCGCTGGGGATCTCAATTACCTTGAGCCCCAACAGGTCCGCCAACTGCAGCAAACCGTAATAGGTCGGCGACTCGGCGGCGATCAAATCCCCCGGCCGGGTCAGCACGCGCAGCGACATTTGCAACGCATCGACGCAGCCATGGGTAATCACCACTTCGGAGGGGTCGACCACGACTCCGGCATCACGCATGCGAATCGCCACCTGGCGCCGTAACGGCTCGAAGCCGGGGCTGAACATGTAGCTGAAGGCCCGCGGACTGTGAAACCGTGTGACCTTGGCCAACTGCTGGTGCAACGCCCGCACTGGCAGATAATCGACGCTCGGCACCGCCGCGCCCAGCGGGAAGACCCCTTCACGGCGCGACTCGACTAACACCTGCTGGATAATGCTGCTGCGCGTCACCAGGCCGGGGCGCTCGACCCGGGCGATGTCCGGCGTCGGCGCGGTCAGGGCCGGCGTCTGGTGCACGTAGTAACCCGACTGCGGCCGCGCCCGGATCAACCCCTGGTCTTCCAGGTTGGCATAGGCCTGCAACACAGTGGCATGGCTGACGTTGAGCTGCGAACTCATCTTGCGCACCGACGGCACGCGTTCGCCGGGCTGATAGACACCGCGCCGGATATCTTCAGCCAGTTGTTGAGCAATACGTTGGTAGAGCAGGAGGTTGGTCATGACGCAGCACTCGATTTCACGGGCATTTTATTCTTGTGGGAAATATTACCGGAACAGTTTAGAAGTGTACTGGGACAGTTGCCAGATTACTTGACAGCACAGTGCAGTGACACCCCCAAACTGTACCCATTCCTCGCAATCTCAGGCCAAAAAAAACCCGGCGCCTTGGCAGGGGCCGGGTTTTCCAGTGACGCAACCCTCAGCGGGCGGCGCCGAGCTGGCCTTTCTCGTCGGAAAAGACGATTTCCACACGACGGTTCTGGGCCCGGCCACGCTCGGAAGCGTTGACGTCCACCGGATATTGATCGCCGTAGCCTTCGACCTGAATGCGTTTTTCATCGATCCCCAGGTCCACCAGCACGTCCGCCACCGCCTGCGCGCGATCACGGGACAACTTGACGTTCTCCTGCTTGCCACCGGTGCTGTCGGTGTAGCCCTCGATACGCACCACGCGCTTGGGATTGAGCTGCAGGAACTGCACGATCTTGAGCACCACGCGGTTGGCCGAGTTCTTCAGTTCCGCTTCGCCGGTGTCGAACAGTACGTCACCCAGGGTCATCACCAAGCCGCGATCAGTCTGGGTGGTGGCCATCGCCATGATCTGTTCTTCCAGCCACTTGCCTTGCTGCTGGACGCTCAGCAACTTGGATTCGCGCAAGGCCAATTGCAGGCGCTGGCGTTCCAGCTCAAGCTTCGCCGCGCGCTCTTCGTTGAGCAACTGATTGCTGTGTTCCCGCGCGATCTCGCTGTAGCGCTGGCTCAGGTAAGCGTAATGCTGGACATCCTCGCCGCTGCCCCAATAGCTGGACAGGCGATCGGCCCGGGCCAGGGATTCGCCGGCGCGGATGACATCCTTGGGCGCGGCGCGCAGGACATTAGCGTCTTCTTTGACCTTCTGGAAGCTGGCGCTGGCCTGTTCCAGCGCCGCTTCGCTACGCTGGCCGGCGCAGCCATACAAACTGGCGAGGCCCGCGAGGACCAGGCTGCCACATACATGGGACGGCTTCATTGGGCATCATCCCTCAACTGTTTGCGCAAGCGCTTGATTCGAGTATCGAGCACGTTCAACTGCTCCTGGCGCTTGAGACTGAGCACCTTCGCTTCGGCCAGGCGGGCGTCCAGCTCGGCCTGCTCGGCGCGCATGCGTGCCTTCTTGTAGGATTCGTCGGCCATGTTGCTCTTGGCGCGGGCGAATTTTTCTTCGGCGAGTTTAAGTTCAGGCACGTCATCGGCGGTGGCGCCCACCGCATGGGCCTGCTCGATGGCCTGCTCAGTCAGGCGCAGCTGTTCATTCGGCGCCGGATCGGCTGCACAACCCGCCAGAGCCAGAACGGCCAGGGCAGCGAAAAGAGGTCGAATAGTCACTAATGTTCCCTACTGTTTTGGGGCACTGACAGTTGGCTGCAACTGTGTTCTCCAACGCTCCAGATTGCGCTGCAACACAGCCTCCGTCAGGCCGGACGCGGCCAATTCTGTCATCTTTTGCGCCAGCTGTCCGCGCAACCATGGGTCGTTGCAGGCGGAGTTATGGGAAACCGCGAGGAACAATCCCGGTTTATCCACCGGTTGCGGTGCCGCCTGCAGATCGTTGGCCATCCCCAATGTCTGCGCCATCGCCATGCCCGAGTAGCGTCCTGCCAAGACATATTCCACTTCACCCAGCAGCAATTTCTGAAAGGCCTGGGTCAGGTTGGGTGTCCGGGTCAGGGTTAGATTCTGCTCGGCAAAGACGCTGAATCCCTGGGTCATTTGGGCCTTCTCCGACAAGGCTCCGGGATGTCCGTGAAGGTCCTCGGGCCGGGTGATGAGCAACGTCGAATCCTTGCGGGTCCAGACCAGGTAATCATTTTCCAGCAAGGCCGGATGCACGTAATCGAGGCTTTCCAGCCCGTTCGTGGTCAGCGGAGCATCGGTGAGCAGGTCCATGCGCCCGCTGCGCACCTCGTCCAATGCCTGGGCACGCTTGCCGGCGTAGAGCAGCTCGATCTTGATCCCCAGCGCCTTAGCCACCTGCTCCAGCAGTTCGGCGCCAGCGCCGATCAGGTGCTTGGGGTCCTGGGGGTCTTGCCAAAGGTAAGGCGGCGCATCGGGGCTGCCAGTGGCGACCAGACGCTCACATTTGCCAGCGGCGACAGACAGGCCCGGCATGCAAGCCAATGCCCACAACAACGACCAACTGGCCAAATGGCGAAGATCCATGGCGCTACGCTCCCCGGAAGCAGAAATAAAAAACCCGGCCAAAGGCCGGGCTCTTTATAAGTGAAGACGCCGGATTAGACCAGCTTCTCCAGCTCGGGGATGGCTTCGAACAGGTCAGCCACCAGGCCATAATCGGCCACCTGGAAGATCGGCGCTTCTTCGTCCTTGTTGATCGCAACGATCACCTTGGAGTCTTTCATGCCGGCCAGGTGCTGGATCGCGCCGGAGATACCGACGGCGATGTACAGCTGTGGCGCAACGATCTTGCCGGTCTGGCCGACCTGCATGTCGTTGGGCACAAACCCTGCGTCGACCGCGGCGCGGGAAGCGCCGACGGCAGCGCCCAGCTTGTCGGCCAGGGCGTACAGGTGCTTGAAGTTGTCACCGTTCTGCATGCCGCGACCGCCGGAAACGACGATCTTGGCAGCGGTCAGCTCAGGGCGATCGGATTTCGCCAGCTCTTCGTTGACGAAGCTGGAGATGCCGGCGTCATGAGCAGCGCCTACCGCTTCAACGGCAGCCGAGCCACCTTCGGCGGCAACCGGGTCGAAACCGGTGGCGCGCACGGTGATGACCTTGATCGCAGCGGTCGATTGTACGGTGGCGATGGCGTTGCCGGCGTAGATCGGGCGCTTGAAAGTATCGGCGCTTTCCACCGAGATGATTTCGGAGATCTGGTCGACGTCCAGTGCGGCAGCCACGCGCGGCAGGATGTTCTTGCCGTTGGAGGTAGCGGCAGCCAGGATGTGGCTGTAGCCCTTGCCCAGCTCGGCCACCAGCGGAGCAACGTTTTCCGGCAGCTGATGTGCGTAGGCGGCGTTGTCAGCCGACAGTACTTTTGCCACGCCGGCAATTTTAGCAGCAGCTTCGGCAACGGCACTTGCGCCCTGCCCGGCCACCAGCACGTGCACATTGCCACCGATTTTGGCCGCGGCAGCAACGGTGTTCAGCGTGGCCGGAGCCAGCGCCTTGTTATCGTGTTCGGCGATTACCAAGATAGTCATAGTCAGATTACCTTCGCTTCGTTTTTCAGTTTCTCGACCAGTTCAGCCACCGACTTGACCTTGATGCCCGCGCTGCGTGCAGCCGGCGCTTCGACCTTCAGGGTCTTGTTGGTGGAGGCGGTGGAAACGCCCAAAGCATCCGGAGTCAGCACTTCAAGCGGCTTCTTCTTGGCTTTCATGATGTTTGGCAGGGACGCATAACGCGGCTCGTTCAAACGCAGGTCGGTGGTGACAATGGCCGGCAGTTTCAGGGAAACCGTCTGCGCGCCGCCGTCGATCTCGCGGGTCACGGCAACGCTGTCGCCGGACACTTCGACTTTCGAAGCGAAGGTGCCCTGGCCGTAGCCGCTCAATGCCGCGAGCATCTGGCCGGTCTGGTTGTTGTCGCTGTCAATGGCCTGCTTGCCGAGGATCACCAGCTGTGGCTGTTCCTTGTCGACAACGGCTTTCAACAGTTTGGCAACGGCCAGGGAAGTCAGCTCTTCGGCGGATTCGACGAGGATGGCGCGATCGGCACCCAGCGCCAGCGCAGTACGCAGTTGCTCCTGGGCGGTGGTCGGGCCGATGGAGACGACGACGATCTCGGTCGCCACGCCTTTTTCCTTCAGGCGTACGGCTTCTTCCACGGCGATTTCGCAGAAGGGGTTCATCGACATCTTGACGTTGGCGAGGTCGACGCCGGAGTTGTCCGCCTTGACGCGAACCTTGACGTTATAGTCGACCACTCGTTTGACAGCTACAAGAACCTTCATGGATTCCTCGTTACTCTCCGGTGAAAAGAAAGTCGCCTGGGCGAACCTGGCGGTTGATGATCATGGGCGCAAGGGCACCTCTAAAAACGCCGGCATGAACCACACATGACCTTGCTCACGGGAGTGAAGACCATTCGTCAGTGATGACCGATGAGTCATTCATTATCGCGGCGTGTAAACTGCGCGTCCGAACCGCGCACCTCGTCACTTTGTGCTGCCTTCGCCCTGTCTTTAGAGGTGCTCTTGAAACCAACAGTCAGCCTACGGCGAGCGCAAAACCGCCCGTATCTTGACCGGAACGCCTATTCCGGTCAATACGGCAAAATGGTCGTTCATAAGCCGTACGTCAGTGATTTATCTGGGCTGCGGCAATTTCAAACGAACGTTTGTATTGGACCCCAAGAGTGGTGTAGATATAATGCGCCGCTCAGAGAGAGAAGCGCGGGTCATCCATTGTCGCTTTCGTCGCTCGGCGAAGGAAATAACGGATGCAACGCCAAACCTCCAATTAGAAAAAACTGTAGAGCCTTGAGTAGGAGATAGCCTGTGGAACGCGAATACATGGAATTCGACGTGGTCATCGTCGGTGCCGGCCCCGCTGGCCTGTCTGCCGCTTGCCGACTGAAACAGAAGGCCGCCGAAGCCGGTAAGGAAATCAGCGTCTGCGTGGTCGAAAAAGGCTCCGAGGTCGGTGCGCACATTCTCTCCGGCGCGGTGTTCGAACCGCGTGCCCTGAACGAACTGTTCCCGGACTGGAAAGAACTCGGCGCGCCGTTGAACACGCCGGTGGTGCGCGATGACATTTATGTCCTGCGAAACGCCGAGGCGGCGAGCAAAATCCCCGACTTCTTTGTGCCCAAGACCATGCACAACGAAGGCAACTATATTATTTCCCTGGGCAACCTGTGCCGCTGGCTGGCCCAGCAGGCCGAGAACCTGGGCGTGGAAATCTACCCTGGCTTCGCCGCCCAGGAAGCACTGTTCGATGAAAACGGCGTGGTTCGCGGCATCATCACCGGCGACCTGGGTGTCGACCGTGAAGGCAACCCGAAGGAAGGCCTCTACACCCCAGGCATGGAACTGCGTGGCAAGTACACGCTGTTCGCCGAAGGCTGCCGTGGTCACATCGGCAAGCAACTGATCAAGCGCTTCAACCTGGACAGCGAGGCCGACACCCAGCACTACGGCATCGGTCTGAAAGAGATCTGGGAAATCGACCCGGCCAAGCATCAGCCTGGCCTGGTGGTGCACACCGCCGGTTGGCCGCTGGACATCATGGGCACCGAAAACACCGGCGGCTCGTTCCTTTATCACCTGGAAAACAATCAGGTGGTGGTCGGTCTGATCGTCGATCTTTCCTACAGCAACACCTTTCTGTCGCCGTTCGACGAGTTCCAGCGCCTCAAGCATCACCCGGTGCTCAAGCAGTACCTGGAAGGTGGCAAGCGCGTCAGTTACGGTGCTCGCGCCATCGCCAAGGGCGGCCTGAATTCGTTGCCGAAAATGGTCTTCAAGGGCGGCGCGCTGATCGGTTGCGACCTCGGTACGTTGAACTTCGCCAAGATCAAGGGCAGCCACACCGCAATGAAGTCCGGCATGCTCGCTGCCGAAGCAGTGGCCGATCGCCTGTTCGCCGAGTCCGAAGGCGGTGACGAACTGACCGCCTATGTCGATGGCTTCAAGAGCAGCTGGCTGTACGAAGAACTGTTCGCCAGTCGCAACTTCGGCGCAGCGATCCACAAATACGGCGCGATCGTCGGAGGCGGCTTCAACTGGCTCGACCAGAACATCTTCGGCGGCAAGATTCCGTTCACCCTGCGCGATACCAAGCCGGACTATGCGTGCCTGAAACTGGCGGCCGATTGCAAGAAGATCGACTACCCGAAACCGGACGGCAAGATCAGCTTCGACAAGCTCAGTTCGGTGTTCATCTCCGGTACCAACCATGAAGAAGAACAGCCTTGCCACCTGAAGCTGACCGACCCGAGCATCCCGATCGGCAAGAACCTGCCACTGTACGACGAACCGGCCCAGCGCTACTGCCCGGCCGGCGTGTACGAAGTGATCACCAAGGAAGACGGTGAGAAGCGCTTCCAGATCAACGCCCAGAATTGCGTTCACTGCAAGACCTGCGACATCAAGGACCCTGCACAGAACATCACCTGGGTCACGCCGGAAGGCGCCGGCGGACCGACCTACCCGAACATGTAAGCCGATCCGCTGAACATCAAGGCTCCCGAATGGGGGCCTTTTTGTTGCCTGCCATCAAAAAACACCCCAACACCATGAGTGACGGCCGTCAGACCTTGGCGCCCAGCTCCGCCGACAGCCGCGCGGTGACGCCTTTGACCAGGGGAATCAGCTCGGCCATCTTTTCCAGCGGCATGTATGGCACGGTGCTGGCGATGCTGATACCGGCGACGATACGCTTGCCGGCGTCGCGGATCGGTGCCGCCACGCAACGAATCGACGGTTCGTTGTCTTCGAGGTCGAAGGCATAGCCGCCTGCTACGTATTCCACCATTCGTTGCTGGAACTGCTCCCAGGACTGTTCCTGATGCTGGGGCCAGAACTGATTCTTCCCACCCGCCGGAAGGCTGATCTCGTACAGCCTTTTCCATTGTTCCTGGGAGTCATCGAGCATCAGCGCCTTGCCGATCCCGGTGCGCGCGAGTGGCATGCGGTGGCCCACCCGTGAGCGCATTTCCGGTCCGTTGCGGCCCGGATTCTTCAACAGGTACAGGACCTCGTCGCCCTCGCGAATCGCCAGGTGGACGGTGTCTCCGGTGAGCGCCGACAGCTCGTCCAGGTACGGCCCCGCCAGACTCACCAACGGCAGTTCTTCCCGCGCCTGGAAACCCAGCTCGATCAGCTTCGGCCCCAGCAGATAGCCCACTTGCGGCACCACGCGCAGATAACGCTCGTCCACCAGGCAACTGGCGAGGCGATGGGTGGTGCTGCGGGTGGTGCCGATCAGCCGGGCGATTTCCTTCAAGTCACGGGCGCCGCTGGCGACCGCCTGGACCACGCCCAGGCCACGCAGCAATGTCTGGGTGCCTGTAGGCGCGGCGTCCTTGGTGATTTTTGGATCGTCTTGCTGCATATCCGGCCTTTCACAGTGAGCGGGGGAACGGGCGGCATTATGGTCGCCCGCCCCTCGGGACTACAACTCGATGCGCTCGACTTTCCCGACCAGCAGAATGTAGGACAGCGCGCCAATCAACGCCAGAACGGCGATGTAGGTGATGGCCGGGGCAAACGAATCGCCGCTGGCGAGAAAACCAATGACGATCGGCGTGGCGATGGCCGCCAGGTTGCCGATGAAATTGAACACCCCACCGGTCAACCCCAACAGCCGTGCCGGCGCCAGAGTCGATACCAGCGACCAAGTGATCGACGCCAGGCCGTTGCCGAAGAAGGCCAGGGCCAGGAATGCAATCACCAGCGGCGTCGACTCGACGAAATTGGCGCCGATGATTGCCGTGGAAATCAACAGACCACCGATAATCGGCAGCTTGCGCGCGAACCCCACTGTGGCGCCGCGACGAATCAGCCAGTCGGAGAAGAACCCGGAACACAACACGCCGACAAACGCCGCGAGGAACGGCAGCGACGCCAGCAAGCCGGATTTGATGAAATCCATGCCGCGATATTTCACCAGGTAGGTCGGAAACCACGTCAGGAAGAACCACAGCGTGGAGTTGAGGCAGAACTGGCCCAGGTAAATCCCCCAGAGCTTGCGCTGGGTCAGGACGATGCCGAGATCGGTCCAGCTGAATTTCGCCTTGGCCTTGGCCGTCTCGGCCTGGATATCCACCAGCCCGCCGCCTTCGCGGATCAGTTCGATTTCAGCGGCGTTGGCGCCTTTGAAATCCCGCGGCTCGCGATACACCGCGTACCAGATCACCGCCCAGAGAACGCCGACGGCACCGGTCACGACGAACACCATGTGCCAGCCGAAGGCATGCTGCAGCCAGGCCAGGACCGGCGTCAGGAATGCCAGGCCGACAAATTGCCCGGACGTATAAAAACCGATTGCCGTGGCCCGTTCACGCTCGGGAAACCAAGTGGTGACCACGCGGCTATTGATCGGATAAGCCGGCGCCTCCAGGGCGCCGACGGCCATGCGCAGGACAAACAGCGCGATGAAGCTGGCAGCGAAACCGAGCATCACCGTGGCCACCGACCAGAGCAGCAGCGCCACGCTGTAGAGAATGCGTGGCGGCACGCGGTCCACCAGCCAGCCACCGGGAATCTGCATGGCGGCGTAGGTCCAGCCGAACGCCGAGAAAATCAGCCCGACATGGATCGGATCGATCCCCAGTTCGCTGGTCAGTGCGGGGGCGGCAATCGAGAGGTTGCTGCGGTCCAGGTAATTGATCACCACGGTGATGAACAGCAGGACCATGATGAAAAAACGTTTGCGGCTGGGCGTCACCAACGACGCCTGCGCGCTCAGGGTGTGCGCTTGCATGTGAGGTGCCTCTTTTTATGTTTATTGAGGGTGAAACTCTTGAGCGGTCACGTCACTACCGTGGCGAGGGAGCTTGCTCCCGCTGGGCTGCGTAGCAGCCCCTGGGTTTATGAGTTGATGCTTGTGCGACTGCTGCGCAGCCCAGCGGGAGCAAGCTCCCTCGCCACGGGGGAAAGTGGGCGGCCAGGCATTCACCACTCGGCAAAACTGCCATCGGCATGGCGCCAGATCGGGTTGCGCCAGCGGTGGCCGATGGCCGCGCGCTCGATGACGTATTCCTCGTTGATCTCGATGCCCAGGCCCGGGCCGTTGGGGATCTTCACGAAGCCTTTGTCATAGTCGAACACCTGCGGATCCTTGATGTAATCCAGCAAGTCGTTGCTCTCGTTGTAATGGATGCCCAGGCTCTGCTCCTGGATGAACGCGTTGTAGCAAACCGCGTCCAGCTGCAGGCACGCCGCCAGCGCGATCGGGCCCAGCGGGCAGTGCAACGCCAGCGCCACGTCATAGGCCTCGGCCATGTTGGCGATCTTGCGGGTTTCGGTGATGCCGCCGGCGTGGGAGGCATCCGGCTGGATGATGTCCACGTAGCCTTCGCTGAGCACCCGTTTGAAGTCCCAGCGTGAGAACAACCGTTCGCCCAAGGCGATCGGCGTGCTGGTCAGGGGTGCCAGTTCCTTGAGCGCTTCGTAGTTTTCGCTGAGCACCGGCTCCTCGATGAACATCAACTTGTAAGGGTCGAGCTCCTTCATCAGTACCTTGGCCATCGGCTTGTGCACGCGGCCGTGGAAGTCCACCCCAATGCCGACGTTCGGCCCGACCGCATCGCGCACCGCCGCCACGTTGGCCAGGGCCAGGTCGACTTTTTCAAACGTGTCGAGAAATTGCAGCTCCTCGGTGCCGTTCATCTTCACCGCAGTGAAGCCCCGTGCAACGGCTTCTTTCGCCGCTCGGGCGGTGTCCGCCGGGCGGTCGCCGCCGATCCACGAATACACGCGGATCTTGTCGCGCACCTGGCCGCCCAGCAGATCGCTGACCGACACGCCCAAGGCCTTGCCCTTGATGTCCCATAACGCCTGATCGATACCGGCCAGCGCGCTCATGTGAATGGCACCACCGCGGTAGAAACCGCCGCGATAGAGCACGGTCCAGATGTCCTCGATGTTGCGCGGGTCTTTGCCGATCAGGTAGTCGGACAATTCCTCGACGGCGGCCGCCACCGTGTGGGCACGGCCTTCGACCACCGGCTCGCCCCAACCCGTCACGCCCTCGTCGGTCTCGACCTTGAGGAAGCACCAGCGCGGCGGAACGATAAAGGTGGTCAACTTGGTGATTTTCATCTTCTTGTCTCTCTTGTCGGATGCAGCGCGCGGGGCGCTGGGAAAGTCTTCAGCTCAAAGCGTTCCATGCGGCCACGTAGGCCTTGGCGCGCACCGCCACTTCGTCCACTGTCAGGCCCGGCTTGAACAGCCCGGAACCGAGGCCGAAACCCTTGACGCCAGCCTCGATGAACACCGCCATGTTGTCCGGCGTGATCCCGCCCACCGGCACCAGCACGGTCCCGGCCGGCAACACCGCAAGCCAGGCCTTCACCACTGCCGGGCCCATCTGCTCGGCCGGAAACATCTTCAACACATGAGCACCCTCGGCCAGCGCAGCGAAGGCTTCGGTGGGCGTGGCGACGCCGGGCGACAGGTACAGGCCCGCCGCTTTCGCCGCGCGCAGCACCTTTGGATCGCTGTGGGGCATGACGATCACCTGGCCGCCAGCCGCTTTCACCTGCTCGACCTGCTCCGGTGTGAGCACTGTGCCGGCACCGATCAGGCAATCGGCGGGCAACGTGCTGCGCAGGATGCGGATACTTTCGTACGGCTCAGGAGAATTGAGCGGTACTTCGATGACGCGAAATCCGGCGTCATAAAGGACTTCGCCGATAGCGGCCGCCTCTTCGGGACGTAGGCCGCGCAAGATCGCGATCAGCCCGTTTTGCGCCAGTGCTTGGGTGAGCATTTCAAGTCTCCAGTGAGGTTTAGCGCGATGCGGTGGAATCGAGCAGCCCGGCCGCCACGGCCAGTTGCCACAGCCCGCGTTCGGTGGCCTGTTCGGCCAGGGTCACGCGGGCGAACCCGCAGGCGTCGAGAGCCCGTTGATAGCGGGCACATAGTTGAGAGTTGCCGATCAGCACCACCGTTGGCAGATGCACGCTGTTGCGTCGCTGCCGCTGCACGGCGGCCAGGGCGGTCAGTTCATGGCCGATGAGCAGGCCGGAAAGATAGTCGGCCTGGGCGCTGGCACCGAGTTCGCCGGTCAAGCCCAGGCTGCGGGCGCTGAATACCGTGGACAGCGGGCCGATCTGGCCGTCTACCGACAGCGCTACCTGCACGCCACGATCAAACGCCGCGCCGTCGAACGCCACACCGCGTTGCTGGGTGCGGCCGAGAATGCTGTGGTCGCTGAGCACGGCGAAGATCTCGCCGGTCATGAAGGTGTCGAAATGCACGATGCAGCCATCGGCCACTTCCACCCATTTCGAATGGCTGCCCGGCAGGCCGATCAGCACCGCTTCGTTCGGCAGGCTGGCCAACGCACCGAGCACCTGGGTTTCTTCGCCGCGCATGACATTGGGCAGCCGGGAACGTTGGATCACTCCCGGCACAATGTGCACATCGACTCCGCGAAGACTGCGGATGACCTGTAGGGAATGTCCGAGGTTGGCGACGTTTGCCGGCGTGTCGCAGTAAGGCGCTTCACGCCAGCCCTGGGCGCTGCCGACCATGCCACAAGCGATGACGGGCAAACCTGGCTGCGCATCGAGCCAGTCGCCGCAGGCTTCATCGAAGGCCAGTTCGAAACCGTTGTTGCACGCCTGGCCGGCAACCGTGCGCGGCCCGGACGGCAACTGCATGATCCCCGACGACAGCGAACGCTGTTCGAGCACCTCGCCTCCAGCGGCAAGTTTGTAAGCTCGTAATGAGGTCGTACCCCAATCGAGCGCTATCAATTGCGCCTGCATCCGCTTCACCTGTTTTGTTTATTGGCAGTGAGTGAAGCGGAATATAAACCCGGGCGCCGGAAAATCTCAATATATAAATATCACTCCCATATATTGGGATATAAAAGCATCCCGTAAAACCATCGCTATCTGCATGAGACCCTGCTACGTTTTTTGACCGGACGCCAAACATCAGGGACAAAAAAATGGAACACTCACTGAAGATCCTCGGCCGCACCTCTTCGATCAACGTCAGAAAAGTACTCTGGACCTGTCAGGAACTGGGCATCCCTTACGAACGCGAAGATTGGGGTATCGGCTTTGCGTCGACCCATGATCCTGCATTCCTGGCCCTCAACCCCAACGCCCAGGTGCCGGTGATCATTGATGAGAACGGCGTGCTCTGGGAGTCGAACACTATTTGCCGCTACCTGGTTGGCAAGCATGGGCGCGACGACCTGTTGCCCATCGAACCTGCCGCCCGCGCGCGCGTCGAGCAGTGGATGGACTGGCAAGCCACGGAGCTCAATCCGTCGTGGGGGGATGCGTTTTATGGGTTGGTGCGCAAACATCCGGATTTCCAGGACCCACAGCTCATCGCTGCCGGGGTTAAAGGCTGGAACGAGAAGATGGGGTTGCTCGAGCAGCAGTTGAATCACACCGGCGCCTATGTGGCCGGCGCGAAATTTTCCCTGGCGGACGTGCTTATCGGCCTGTCCGCGCACCGCTGGCGCCAGACGCCCATGGAGCGTCCGGACTATCCAGCCGTGGCCGCATATTGCAAGCGGCTCGAACAGCGTCCCGGATTTGCCGAGTACGCATCCAGCGCCTACTCGTAAGCCTCAATTGCCGTTGGCGAAATCCCGCAGTACCTTGCCATCCATGCGGTAGCGCACCCATTCTTCCTGGGGTTGCGCGCCAAGGGATTTGTAGAACTCGATGGCCGGGGTGTTCCAATCCAGGACGCTCCACTCGAAGCGACCGCAGTCGTTGTCGCAGGCGATCTTCGCCAGATGCCGCAACAACGTCTTGCCCGCCCCGCCGCCGCGTTGTTCGGGAGTGATATAGAGGTCTTCGAGGTACAGGCAATTGCTGCCCAGCCAGGTGGAGTAACTGAAGAAAAACACTGCGAAGCCGATCGGCACGCCATCACGCAGGCACATCAACCCATGGGCGGTTGCGCCTTCGCTGAACAGGCTGCGCTCGATATCGGTAACGCTGGCGATGACTTCGTGGCGGGCTTTTTCGTAATCGGCAAGCTCAGTGATGAAGGCAAGGATTTGCGGCGCATCGCTGGGTTGCGCAGGACGGATCTCGATCGACATGAACGGGCCTTGTAGCCAATTGAAAGCACCATACTAAGCCGCTGCGCGGCGCTCGTCACATCTTCTGGAGACAACTTTCATAGCGCCGTTCGTCGCCATCAAGGCACCAACCCCGCTCCCGCGCGGCCAAAAATCAGGCAAGCATTCCTAAAACGGAGGCTACACCATGATCAGTTCCAGGCTGACTGCGTTCACATTTGCCGCTTTGTTGTCCTCGGCGGCTTTCGCGGCCACGACTTCAGGGACCGGCCCGACCGATCCGGTACAGGCACCGAATTCGCCCGCCACCCAAGGCTTGCCCAAGCTGAATACCGACGGCACCGGCGGCACCTTGAACAATGGCCAGCCGCCCGCCACGGGCACCGATCCACGGGTCCAGGGTAATGACACCGGTCGCCAGGGCGGCATGAACACCCCGGACTCCACCGCTCCGGATAACGCCGACACCGGCGTGGGTTCGAAAACCACCACCGGCGGTTCCGGTTCGGAAGGTGGCGCCAACCAATAGCCTGGCTCGCAGGTGACTCTGCTCACACGCCAGAGGAGGAACAGTTCATGCCTCGTGGAAGCAAAGACAAATACACCGACAAGCAAAAGCGCAAGGCCGAGCACATCGAAGAGAGTTATGAGCAAAAAGGCGTGCCGGAGGGCAAGGCCGAAGCTCGGGCCTGGGCGACCGTCAATAAGCAGTCCGGGGGTGGCGAACGCTCCGGTGGGTCCGGCAAGAAAAAACCCGCCGAGGCCAAGCAATCCGATCGCAAGGAATCGGCCCGGCGCGCCGTCAAGTCGCGTGAAGGCCACCCGCGCACCAGCAAAGCCTCCCATGAGGCTCAGACGGTGGACAGCCTGATGAAGGAAGCCCGGACGAAAAACATTCCCGGACGCTCTAAGATGCGCAAGCAGGAGTTGGTCGAGGCGTTGCGCAAGGCTGGGTAATAATAGTTGGCGTCAGCAAGCACGCCTTCGCGAGCAGGCTCGCTCCCACACAGGATCTGCGGTGCGCTAGTGTTTCTGCGCCCGGCACAACCCTGTGGGAGCGAGCCTGCTCGCGAAAGCGGCGGGTCTGCCAAGTAGATATCGGATCTGCTGCCCTCTTTGCGAGCAGGCTCGCTCCCACACTGGTCTGCGCTATGCCAAGGTAACGAGGCCTGGCACGCAACCTGTGGGAGCGAGCTTGCTCGCGATAGCGGTAGGTCAGTCGCCAGCGATCTTCAGCGCTGCTTCAACCGATCGATCACCACCGCCAGCAACAGGATCGAACCACGGATGACGTACTGGTAGAACGTGTCGATATTCTTCAGGTTCATCGCATTCTCGATGATCGCGAGGATCAGCACACCCGCAATGACGTGGCGAATCATGCCGATCCCGCCACTCAGCGAAACCCCGCCCAATACACAGGCCGAGATCACCGTCAGCTCGAAGCCCTGGCCGATCATCGGTTGGCCCGAGGTCATGCGCGACGCCAGGATCACACCCGCCAACGCGCCAATCACGCCATGCACGGCGAAGATGATGATCTTGGTGCGATCAACGTTCACCCCCGCCAGCAACGCCGCTTCCTGGTTGCCGCCGATGGCCATGGTGTTGCGCCCGTAGGTGGTGTAGTTCAACAACCAGCCGAAAAACAGGAAGCAGACAATCGTGATCAGGATTGGCACCGGCACGCCAAACAGCTGGCCGTTGCCGAAGACGAAGAACGATTCCTGGGACACGCCGACCGCTTTACCGTTGGCGAAGATATACGCCAGGCCGCGAACGATCTGCATCGTCGCCAGCGTCGTGATCAACGCATTGACTCGCAGTTTCGCGATGACGATGCCGTTGATCAGACCGACGATCAGCCCCATCACCAGCGCCGCGCTGACCCCGAGGAACACGCTGTTGGTGTCGCGCATTACCACGGCAGCGACCACGCCGGCACAGGCAATCACCGAGCCCACCGACAGGTCGAAGTGCCCGGAAGCCAGGCAATAAAGCATGGTGCAGGCGGCAATGCCGGTGGTGGAAATCGCCAGGCCCAGGCCCCGCATGTTCAGCGGCGACAGGAAGTTGTCGATCATCAGGGTGCAGAGCACAAAGATCCCGATAGCCGCCAGCAGCATGACCCAGTCGTCGAGGAAGCGGCGCAGGTCGAGGGGCTTGCGTGCCGTTGGCAGTGCATTGTTTTGAATGGTCATGATTACCTCTCAGTTCGCCGCGTCGGCAACGCGTTGGCGCGGCAGCGCCAGTTGCAGCAGGTTGGATTCGTTGGCCTGGTCACGCGGCAGCTCGCCGCGCATGGCCCCTTCGCACAGCACCAGGATCCGGTCGGAAATGCCCATCACTTCCATCAGGTCGCTGGACACCACGATCACGGCGATGCCATCGGCCGCCAGGTTGTGGATGATCTGGTAGATCTCGGCTTTCGCACCGATGTCGATGCCCCGTGTCGGCTCGTCCAGCAGCAGGACCTTCATCGGCATCGACAGCCAACGCCCGAGGATCGCCTTCTGCTGGTTACCGCCGGACAGGTACATGATTTTCTGGCTCGCCGCGGGGGTCTTCACTTTCAGCGACTTGATCTGCTTGTCGGCATTGCCCCGCTCCCATTCGCCGCGCAGCAGGCAGCCGAGGGTCGAATGGGACGGACGCGCGCTGATGTTGATGTTCTCGCCGACACTGCCCAACGGAATGATGCCTTCCTTCTTGCGGTCCTCCGGGCAGAGCAGCACGCCAGCGGCGATGGCATCCCGTGGCGAACGCAGTTTCAGTTCCTTGCCGTGCAAGACAAGGCTTCCCTCGCTCTGGCGCTCCAGGCCACTGAGCAAGCGAAACAGCTCGGTACGACCGGCGCCGACCAGCCCGAAGAGGCCAAGAATTTCACCCTTGTGCACCTCGAAACTCACCGGCTCGCGCAGGCCCGGCCCCAGCAGCCCTTTCACCTGCAGCGCCACATCGCCACGCTCACGCGGACGGTAGTCATAGATGTCCTGGATATCTCGACCGACCATGCAAGTGACGAGTTGATCATGGGTCAACTCGCTCATGTTTTCGAAGGTCCGGACATAACGACCGTCCTTGAACACCGTCACCGCATCACAGATTCGAAAGACTTCTTCCATGCGGTGGCTGACGTACAACACCACTTTGCCCTCGTCCCGCAGGCGGGCGATGATCGCCATCAAACGGTCGATTTCCCGCGCCGAGAGGCTGCTGGTCGGTTCGTCGAAAGCAATGACGTGGGCACCACGGGATAAGGCCTTGGCGATTTCCACCAACTGGCGCTGGCCGAGGGACAGACGACCGACTTTTTCCTGCGGGTCGATTTCGTCCGCCAGGCCTTTGAGCAGCGCCAACGCCTGCTGGCGCAGCACGCCGCGATTGACCAGGCCGAAACGCGCCGGCAAATGGCCAAGGAACAGGTTTTCGGCGACGGTCATTTCCGGCACCAGGTGCAGCTCCTGGTGAATCACCGCCACACCGCTGGCGATACTGTCGGCGGTGCCTTTGAACGCCATCGTCTGCTCACCGATCTGCAAGTCGCCGCTGCTCGGGATATAGGCGCCGCCAAGGATCTTGAGCAACGTGGACTTGCCCGCGCCGTTTTCACCCATCAAGGCATGAACCTGCCCTGGATGGGCGACGAAACTGATATTGGCCAGGGCCTGCACGCCGGGAAAGGTCTTGCCGATCCCGTTGAATCGCAAGCTGCCGCCAGTGTTATGTTGCCTTGTCGCTGTTTGCGCTTGCATAACCACCTCGAACTCACAGAGATCAAGCGGCCCGGTCACGCCTGTGACCAGGGCCGCTTTTGAATCAACCAGCCGTCAATTCCACAGGCCGATCTTTTCCAGTTCCTGCTTGAAGTTCTCCCGGGTGATCAGCGTCACCTCGTCCATGGCGGTGTACTTCGGCGGCTCCTTGCCGGTGGTGATCCACTCGTACATCATTTCGGCGGTCTTGTAGCCTTCGATGTGTGGGCTTGGCAGCATCGAACCGAAGAAGCCGCTATTTGGTTTCTTCAGCTCGCCGATGGCGTCGGTGCCGTTGATGCCGATACCGATCACGTTCTTGGCATTGAACCCGGCGGCTTCGGTAGCGCGCACGCCGCCCAGCACGGTGTTGTCGTTCATGCCGCCGATGATCAGGTTTTTCGCGGCGCTTGGCAGCTTGACCAGCGCCGAGTTGGTGGAGTCCATGCTGCCCGGCACGTCGAGGGTCTTCAGCGCCGTGAAAAGGATATGGTCTTCCGGCATACCGGCCTTCTTCAGGGCATCGACCGAACCATCGGTGCGCTTCTTGCCGGTGTCCAGCTCGTTGAAGGTATTGATCACCGCGTAGGTGTCTTTCCACTCCCAGTTGCGTTTTTTCGCTTCGGCAGCCATCGCGGCGCCCTGCTTCTGGCCCACCTCGAACGCGGCCATGCCCAGGTACGGCACGTCTTCCATGAATTTGCCGCTGGCGTCGACGAAACGGTCGTCCACGGCGATCACCTTGAGGTCGTTGAGCTTGGCCTTGGCCATGATGGCCGGGCCCAGGGATACGTCCGGCGGGCAGATCACAAAGCCCTTGGCACCGTTGGCGGCCAGGCTGTCGATAGCGGAGAGGGTTTTCTCGCCGTCAGGCACGGCAATCTTGATCAACTGGAAGCCTTTGTCCTTGGCCGCCTTCTCGGCGAACGCCCATTCGGTCTGGAACCAAGGCTCCTCGGCCTGCTTGACCAGGAAACCGATTTTTACCGCATCGGCCGCCAGCAGATGGCTGCTGAGACTGAACGCGGTAACCGCCAGGGCGGCGCGACACAGGGAACGGATCCCACGACGATGTTTCATAGCTGACTCCTTGTTTTTTTTATTGAAAGCCAAACGTCCAGGGATCTGCTCCACGTTGGTGGAAAAGCGCAGGCTGGCCGGTCAAATCGTGTTACTGCACAGCATAGGTCTAAATAGTCATATCGTATGATGATTGGATTACAGGCGAAGTTTCCCACTGCAATCCAGGAATATTCAGTCGTGGTACATGACCGAACGTCCTCCATCAATGGTGATGCATGAAGCGTTGATGAAAGGTGCTTCGTCACTGGCCAGAAACACCGCCGTCATTGCCACTTCGATCGGCTGGCCGATACGCCGTGGCGGGTGCAGATCCAGCGCACGCTGGCGTTCGGCCCGGGGATCGGCGAAGCCGTTCCAGTAATCGATATTCAGCTGGGTCTCGATGTAGCCCGGCGCAATGGCATTCACGCGCACGCCTTTGGGCGCGTATTCGACGCCCAGGGCACGGGTCAGCCCGAGCAGGCCATGCTTGGCCACCGGGTAAGGGAAACAGCCGGGAATGATGTGGGACGAATGGGTCGACGCGATATTGATGATGCTGCCCACGCCCTGCTCGATCATCTGTGGCAATACGGCCTTGCAGCCATACCAGGCACCGTCCAGGTCGATGGCGAAGCAGCGGCGCCAGTCTTCCTCGGTCATTTCCAGCGGATTGCGGAACACATTGACGCCAGCGCAGTTCACCAATACGTCGATGCGACCATGCAGTTCAACGGCGCGTCGGGCCATGGCGTGCAGATCCTGCTGGCTTGAAACATCGACCTTGAGTGCTTGGACATCCGCACCACGCCCACGCCAATGAGCGGCGACGGCCTCGACTTTTTCAGCCTGGATGTCACTGATGACCAGCCGCGCCTGTTGTGAAGCAAACGCAGCAACGATTGCCTCGCCAATGCCCTGGGCAGCGCCAGTCAGCAGCACGACCTTGCCTTTCAACCGTTCGCCCTTCGGTGGCTCCGGAACCGGTGGCAAGCAAAGCGCTTCAGCCATGAACCTGGGCTCCCGAGGCAAGACACGAGAAAAACCGGGCACCCACGGGTGACCGGTCAGGAAACGGCGGAACGGACAGTGGCTGGCGAACGCCGCTGGGGCGTTCGGGGGAAATTCGATGCATCGCTTCACCTGTTTTGTTTTTTTAGTGTGAGTGCGTATTGCTGATGGAGCCGACTATAAACCCGACCGCCAAATAATCTCAATATATATATTTACATCCCATATTCTGGGATCTAGCCAGCAAACCTCGTACAAGCCACGCCCGGCACGTCCACTCGCATCGACAGAACCGCACCGTCCAGCGGATGCCCAAGCGGACTTTGCGCACTGGTGATGTACAGCGTCCGCAGGTCGTCCCCACCGAATACACAACTGGTGGGACGGCTGACCGGCAACTCGATCACCCGATCGACATGGCCGTCCGGATGCAGCCGCAGCAGGCAACTGCCATCCCAGCGAGCATTCCAGATGTAACCTTGCGCATCCATTGCCGAACCGTCCGGCCCGCCACGGGAATGGGGGCCGAACCAGACCTCCGCGGGCGCCAGCTTGCCGTCGGGGTAGATGAAATGCCGATACAGCGTGCCGTCGAGGCTCTCACCGAAATACACCGTCGTGCCATCGGGGCTCCATAGCAGCGTATTTGGAATGCCCAGCCCGCGCAGCAGGGGCATCACTCGGCCATCGCCGCCGACACGGAACAGGCCGCCGGAACGTCGCTCGATCGGCAGGTCCTCGCCCTCTTCACCGATGTTGTTTTGCATGGTGCCCAGCCAAAGCTGGCCCAGCGCATCACAGCGCGCTTCATTGGCACGATTGCCAGGCTGGGGATCGGCCATGCACAGCAACTTCAGGCGCGGTTCCAGCCCAGGCGAATCCAGGTCCAGTCGATAGACGCCACTGCTCAATGTCACCAATGCATCGCCGCTCTGGGTCGGGATGAAGGCGGAAACGTGTTCGGGCATCTGCCAGATCTGCACATTGGCGCCGATCAACCGCAGCGCCTGCTTGCCGGCGATATCGACCCAATACAGCGCCTGGGTCGGCTCGTCCCAGAACGGTCCCTCGCCCAGTTTCGCCCGATGTTCCGTCACAGCCGTCCAGTTCATTGCAACCTCCCGTTCCCGGCTCGCCCGGTATTGTCTGTTCGACCGGCCATGACGTCGGGGTAGAAGCGCTTGATGGCCAGGTCAGCGTTATCGATCAGGGTCATGCAGGCCCAGACGCCGCGCGCCGCGTCGCGCTCGGCGATGGATTCGGCGATATCCTTGTGGATCGGCAAGGTGCGCCGCAATTCGTCCGGATCGGCCGCCGACACCTCGAACGAGACCGCCAGCAACGCGCCCAGGGCCGGGACCATCTGCTCGATGAATTGATTGTGGCTGGCGGCGAGAATGCATTCGTGGAAAAACTGGTCGGCAAGGTTGTAATCGGCGCCGCTGTCCACCGCCCGCTCCAGCGCATGATAAGCCAGGCGGATCGCCTGCACCTGATCAGCGGTCGCCCGTTCGCAGGCCCAGCGCACCGCCATCGGTTCGATGGTGCGCCGCAGGTCCAGCAGGTCGTCGACGAAGTTTTCCGGCAGGCCGCTGCGTGACAGCCAGCCAACCACCTGCGGGTCGAACAGGTTCCAGCGGCGCACCGGCAGTACTCGCGTGCCGACTTTCGGGCCGACTTCCAACATGCCTTTGGCCACCAGCGTCTTGATTGCCTCACGGATCACCGTGCGGCTGACGCCCAGTTGCTCGCCCAGATCAGCCTCGACCTTGATGGTTTGCCCAGGCTTGACCTGGCCGGCGGCAATCCAGCCACCCAGCCAATCGACGGTCGATGCGTGAAAACTGCTGGACATGACTACCCCGTGGGCTTTTCTTATCAGGCGCCCACGCTAATCATCATATGATTGGGTGTCAATTTGAATTTTGCATAACCACTGTGGGAGCGGGCTTGCTCGCGAAAGCGGTGGGTCTGCATGAAAAGGTGTCGACTATGCTGCCGCTTTCGCGAGCAGGCTCGCTCCCACATGAGTTGGGTTGAAACCCACATCCTGTGAACAACCAGTATCACTGTGGGAGCGAGCCTGCTCGCGAAAGCTCCCGCCCAACATCGTCTTGGCTGACACACCGCTTTCGCGAGCAGGCTCGCTCCCACGCAGGATTCAGGGCTCAAGGCCGATGGGGAAGAACACGCCGCCGCTCCATACGCCCAACCAGCGCTGACCATCGATCTCGCGACTCACCGCCAGCTCCACCAATTGATAAAACACGTTGCGATGAATCAGCGCTTCGAGGTTGCTGCGCACATGCACGTACGGCGCAGGCTCCTGGGTCTGGGGGTCGATGACCACCCGCATCGGATGATCGGGGCCGGCTTCGGTGGTTTCCTCGACATTGGTAGTAAAGCGCAACAACTGCCCTTCCCCCTCTCCTTCGACCTCAAGGGTCACGGCCACGAACGGGGCGTCGTCTACTGTGATGCCGACTTTTTCCACAGGGGTGATCAGGAAATAATCATCGCCGTCGCGGCGAATGATGGTGGAGAACAGCTTGACCATCGGCTTGCGCCCGATCGGCGTGCCCAGGTAATACCAGGTGCCATCACGGGCGATGCGCATGTCGATGTCGCCGCAGAAGTCGGGGTTCCACAAGTGGACCGGCGGCAGGCCTTTGGTCTTCGGGATCTGTCCCAGCAGGTCATTGGCTTTTTGCGGTCCGCTCATGGTGACTCCTTGAATTTTACTGGTCGCTTATCCCCAGCAAGGTGCGGGCATATTCACGCAGTGGGGCGGCGATCAAGTCTTCTGGCTGTTTGTCGTGCAACGTCAGTAAACCGCCACGACTTTTGATACGCGCAGTATCAATCAAATACTGGGTGCTGGTCTCGATCAACATGATCTGAATGACACCGGTATCGACACCCAGTCGATCCACGGCTTCTTCGTCCAGCCATTCGTCGGTGTTGCCGATGCGGTTGTCCGCCTTGGCGAACCGGGTATACAGCAAGTAATGAGCACCGGCGGCCCGCGCTTCGCCCATCGCCTGGTCGAGGCCTTCCGGGACCCGGGCGCGACGAACCATGGGGAAATACTCGATGAAACCGTTGAACGCTTCTTCAGCCACGACATTGGGCCGCGGATAAGCGCTGCCTGGCGGAGCAAAAGCACCCTGGGCAATGTAGATAAAGGAATCCGGCTGAATGCGCAGGTTGTTCACCCGACGGCTGTCGCTATGGTCCAGCAGGCCGGCGTCGCTCATGTGATAACGAACGCCCTCCCCCATGTCGCTGACATTCATGCAGCCACCCAGCGTCAAAACGGCCAGCAGCAAAAACAGGCTACGCATCCTATCCTCCAAAAACCGGTGACGGAAAACCGGCGAATGGCCATGGGATGCAGCTTTTGCGCCAGCTTGATGTGGATGGTTCGCTATTCCTGTGGCGAGGGGATTTATCCCCGCTGGGTGCGAAGCGCCCCCAAAGGATAGAAATATTCGACCTGATTCTCCGAGGCGATAGTTCCGGGGGTTGCTGCGCAACCCAGCGGGGATAAATCCCCTCGCCACAACAGCCTTATTCAGCCGCCGATGATCTTCATGATGGTCGCGCCACCGGAGAACGCCACTTCCTGCTTGTCCCCCAAGGCCTTGACCAACAGCCGCTGGAGCGCCGGCAATGCCTGGTGACGCGGTTTGTCCAACAGATCGCCAACGTAGTGACGGTTACTCGACGACAGGCAGCCATGCAACCAGCCCGTGGAAGACAGCCGCAGCCGCGAACAGGTGCGGCAGAACGGCACGCTTTCGTTGGCGATCACACCGAAGTGCCCCAACCCCGGAACCTCGTAACGCACGGCCGTGGCATCGATCGGCGCATCGGCCTGCAGATATTCGTACCGGTCGCCAATCAGGCCCAGCAGCTGCTGGAGGCTGACGAACTGTTGAAGGAACGCATTGGAGTCCTTGGCCAGGTGGCCCATGCGCATCAACTCGATGAAACGCAACTCATAACCACGCTCCAGGCAGTACTGGAGCAACGGCATCACCTGGTCCAGGTTCTGCCCGCGCAACGGCACCATGTTGACCTTGATCTTCATTCCCGCCGCCCGGGCCTGCTCCATGCCGTCCAGCACGGTCGCCAGGTCGCCACCACGGGCGATGCTGCGAAACGCCACGGGATCCAGGGTGTCGAGGGAGACGTTGATACGGCGGATACCGGCATTGACCAGCAGCGGCAGCTTCTTTGCCAGCAGCTGACCATTGGTGGTCAGACTGATGTCCTGCAGTCCCATCTGCCCCACCGCCGTCATGAAGCTTTCCAGCTTGGGGCTGACCAGTGGCTCTCCACCGGTGATGCGCAACCGCTCGATGCCGGCGGCTTCGATCAGATAGGCCACGCCCCGCGCCATGGCCTCGGCCGACAGTTCATCCTGCGCAGCCACCAGCCGCTTGCCGTCTGGCACGCAGTAGGTACAGGCATAGTTGCAGGCTGAAGTCAGGCTGATCCGCAAATTGCGAAAACGCCTGCCTTGACGGTCAACGATCATGATGACTCCGGCGAAAGAAGAATCGGGCCCGCAAAACCTGACCTAAAAATCAGATTTCTGCAAGACCCAAGCCTGAGTATATTCCTCGGGCAATGCGCCATGTAAGCAGACATGGCGCAATCAGACAGCTGAATGCCTCAACTGCTCGGGACGTCGGTGTCGCGCTTGCGCTTGTTGCCCATGCGCACGCCAATGTCCATCAGGAACTGGAAGAAGCCTTCCTGGTCTTCAAGCACATTGCTCCAGAACGGCGAGTGATACAGCGCCACGGCGCCATGCACCAGCGCCCAGGCTGCGCAGTAATGGAAATACGGCGGCACATCTTCGAGCTTGCCTTCGCTGATCCGGCCCTTGATCAGCAGGGTCAGGCGTTCGAAGTTGGAAGCGCGGATCTTGTGCAGCTCCTCGACCATTTCCGGCACCTGGTTGCCCTTGACCACCTTCTCTTCCAGGCGATCGAACAAGCGGTAACGCTGCGGGTCGCGCATGCGGAACTCGAAATAGGCCCGGGATAGCGCTTCCTTGTCCTTGTCCACATCGGCCGAATGCAACAACTCGTTCAAATCGCGCTCGTAATCGAGCATCAGCCGCAGGTAGATCTCGGCCTTGGATTTGAAATGTTTATAAATCGTGCCTTTGCCGATACCCACGGCATCCGCAATCATCTCGACGGTGACACTGTCTTCACCCTGGTCGAGGAACAACTTGAGCGCGGTGTCGAGAATTTCCTGCTCGCGGCGACGAAACTCACGGACCTTACGGGGTTCTTTGTGCATAAGAAAAAGGTCTGAAGGGTCAAAATTCGAAGCCGGGTATTATGCCTAAATTACGCAAAAATGCACGGATCATCCATTTTCGATCAGTGTTCTGCGGAAAACCGTGCAGTCCCGACTCCTCCGTTTACCTGGCACCCTACCGTACTGGCAGGTTAACAGGACAGTGAGAACCTATCCGAAGCGAGCGTATTCCAAATTTGTTTAAAAACCGCCGCAACCACACTGGACGCATCGCCACAGTGATCAATACTTGAACTGTCGGCGCGACATCTCCCCCAAGTGACGCGCCGATAAAGGTACCAACGGACCGAGTGCCTTTGTTTACTCCTAATGGTCTTAACCCGGATTCACCCCCCAGAACCCGGGTTTTTTTTGTCCGTGATTCAGGCCCTCGGCGAACCGACATGCGCCAGGGGGAACAGGCGCTTGAAGTTTTCCGTGGTCTGCTGCGCGAACCGCTCATAGGATTCACCGCGCAACATGGCCAGGAACTCGGCCACCTCGCGCACATACTGAGGAAGGTTCGGCTTGCCGCGATAGGGTATTGGCGCCAGGTAGGGCGAATCGGTCTCCACCAGCAATCGATCGGCCGGCACTTTGCTGGCGACGTCGCGCAGGGCGTCGGCATTGCGAAACGTGACAATTCCGGACAGGGAGATGTAGTAACCCATGTCCAGCGCAGCCTTGGCCATGTCCCAGTCCTCGGTGAAGCAATGCAGCACGCCCGCCTGGGGCAACGCCGCGTCGCGCAGCAGATCCAGGGTGTCGGCGCGGGCACCGCGGGTGTGGATGATCACCGGCTTGCCAGTCTGGTTAGCCGCTTCCAGGTGCAAGCGGAACGAAGCCTGCTGCACCTCGGCGGCCTCCGGCTCGTAGTGATAGTCGAGGCCAGTCTCGCCAATGGCCACCACCCGCGGATGGTCGAGCTCGTGCAGCAGCCAGTCCAGGGCCGGCGCGGCATCGGGCTGTACGTCCAGCGGGTGGATACCCACCGAACAATCGACATCCGCATAACGGTCGGCCAAGACCTTGACGTCGGCGGCGTTATCGGCGCTGACACCGATGCACAGGAAATGCCCGACGCCTCGTTGGCGCGCGGCATCCAGCGCGGCGTCCAGCGAACCGCCATGGGCGGCAAGGTCGAGGCGATCAAGGTGACAATGGGAATCTACAAGCATATGGGGCCAGCTACATCGTATGGGTAGGACGGTCGGACTTGAGGGTTCCGGCCAGGTGGGTTTCGATCTGATTGCGGGCCGAGTTGTCGCCTTCGTTGAACTGCACGCCAACCCCGGCCGCCCGGTTGCCCTGGGCGCCTTTGGGGGTGAGCCAGATCACCTTGCCCGCGACCGGGATTTTCTCCGGTTCGTCCATCAGGCTCAACAGCATGAACACCTCGTCGCCCAGGCGATAATTCTTGTTGGTCGGGATAAACAGGCCGCCATTCCTGATGAAGGGCATGTAGGCGGCGTAGAGCACCGACTTGTCCTTGATGGTCAGGGACAGGATGCCATTGCGTGGCCCGGGGCTGACAGGTTCGTTCATGCTGATCTCCGCTGCAATTGAGCTGAGTCTAGTGTGCCTGTCAGTTACGACCAGGCAAACTTGCCCATTGCACCAACAGCGCCTCCAGCAACAGGACACGATTGAGGTTCGCTTTGCTCAGCACCTTCTGACGTTGGGCAAGAATCCAGTCCTGAATGTTCAGGATTTTGTCCTGGCTGCTTTTTTGCGCCAGGTACTGAATCACCTTGCGCATGTCCGCCAGTCCCAGCCCAGCCTCGTCCTCGGTGAGCTGATAACGCAGGATCAGGCTCGACCAGTCGCAGAACCAGTCGAACAGCAGCAGCAACGGAATGGCGTTCCAGCCCTCGGCCAGTTGCGTCGGCGACTGCTGTTGCTTGAGCAGCTTCTTGACGCCGTCCACTACCAGTGCCCGCTGCTCACGCACGCCCTGGGCCTGGAGGCTGACGGCCGCCAGTGGCGAACCGGCGGCCAGGGTCAGCAGCTCGACACGCTCCTCATCGCTGCTGTCAGGCAAGGCCTGGCCCAGCCACTGCAGGCTCATGGCCTCGCTGGGCAGCGGACAAGCCTGCTGCACGCAACGGCTCTTGATGGTCGGCAACAACCGACTCGGCTGGTGGCTGACCAACAGCAGGACGGTATTCCCGGAAGGCTCTTCGAGACTCTTGAGCAAGGCATTGGCAGCGTTGATGTTCATCGACTCCACCGGTTCGATCAACACGACCTTGCGCCCGCCCATCTGCGCGGTCTGGACGACGAAACTCACAAGGTCCCGGACCTGGTCGACCTTGATCGCCTTGTCCGCCTCTTCAGGCTCCAGCACGTAATTGTCTGGATGGCTACCGGCCTTGAGCAGCAGGCAGGACTTGCATTCGCCGCAGGCGCCCGCGGCCACCGGGGCCTGGCACAACAGGCTCGCCATCAGGCGTTCGGCCAGCGCCCGCTTGCCGATCCCGGCCGGACCGTGGAGCAGGTAGGCATGGGCATGCTGGGCACGCCCGGCCAATTGCTGCCAGAGGCTGTCCTGCCACGGATAGGCTTCAGCCACGGGCACGCTCCAGCAGACGCGGCAGCAGACCATCCAGCGATTGCTGGACCTGTGCCAGCGGTTGGGCGGCGTCGATCAGCAGGTAACGCGCCGGATCAGCCTGGGCACGCTCCAGGAAGGCATTGCGCACGGCGTTGAAGAAGGCCTGCCCTTCCAGCTCGAAGCGATCAAGCCGACCCCGGGCGCTGGCGCGGGCCAGACCGATGTCCACCGGCAAGTCGAACACCAGAGTCAGGTCTGGCCGCAGGTCCGCCTGGACAAAGGTTTCCAACGCGGCGATACGCTCAAGGGACAAGCCCCGGCCGCCCCCCTGGTAGGCATAGGTCGAATCGGTGAAGCGATCACACAGCACCACCGCACCACGGGCCAGCGCCGGGCGGATCACCTCGGCCAGATGTTGCGCCCGGGCGGCGAAAACCAGCAACAGCTCGGTGTCGGGGTTCATGACCTCGTCAAGGGGTGCCAGCAGCACCTCGCGGATCCTCTCGGCCAATGGCGTGCCGCCCGGCTCACGGGTCAGCACCACCTCGATGCCTTCAGCCCGCAAACGTTCGGCGAGGTATTCGCGGTTGGTGCTCTTGCCGGCGCCTTCGGGGCCTTCCAGGGTTATAAACAAGCCAGTCACGGGCGATCCTTAATCAGAGTCATTGCGGGCTCGGCGGCTCGCTGGCATTCGCTTCGGGGGCAGGTTGCGGCGCGGGCTCCTGAGGCGGCACCTGGGGCACGGCTTCAGGCGCCGTATCCGGTGAAGCGGCGGGAATCGGCGCCACATCGTCCGGCGCAACCGGGGCCGGGCTCGAACGATAATCGGCGCGGCGCTTGAGCTGGTATTCGCGCACCGCGTTGTTGTGCGTTTCCAGGTCATCGGAAAACACATGGCTGCCATCGCCCCGGGCCACGAAATAAAGGCTGTTGCCGTCCGCCGGGTTCAACGCCGCATGAATCGCCTCGCGCCCGACCATCGCGATCGGCGTCGGCGGCAGCCCTGGAACCAGATAGGTGTTGTAGGGATTCGGTTCTTTCAGATGGGCACGGGTGAGCTTGCCGGTGTAGCGCTCCCCCAGGCCATAGATTACGGTGGGATCGGTCTGCAACAACATCCCCAGGCGCAAGCGGCGCACGAACACCCCGGCGATCTGGCCACGCTCCTGGGGCACGCCGGTCTCCTTCTCGATCAGGGAGGCCATGATCAATGCCTGGTAGGGCTGGGTGTAAGGCACGTCGGCGGCTCGTTGCGCCCACTCCTTGGCGAGCACCTCTTCCAGCCGATCGTAGGCCTTCTTCAGCAGATCGGCATCCGACGTACCGCGCACGAACCGATAGGTATCCGGGAAGAACCGGCCTTCGGGAAATATCCCGGAATGACCAAGACGGTCCATCACCTGACTGTCGCTCAGCCCGGCGAGGGTCTGCTGGAGCTTCTCATCCTTGGCCAGCGCTGCGCGAACCTGACGGAAATTCCAGCCCTCCACCAGCGTGACGCTGTACTGCACCACATCACCACGTTTCCAGACGCCGATCAGGCCCTCCATCGTCATCCCCGGCACCATCCGGTATTCGCCGGAGTGCAAGGGCTGGCCGGCGAGGTTGAAGCGCCAGTACACCCGCAGCCAGAATGCATCCTTGATCAGGCCATCGGCTTCCAGGCGATTGAGCGTCCCGGTCGGCGTGGTGCCGCTGGGTACGTCAAGCAGTTCTTCCTGGGTGATGTTCAACGGCTGCTGCAGCGCCGAGTGAATTTTCCACGCCGAAGCGCCCAGCAACAGCCCTGCCAGAACCAGTCCGACTTCCAGCAGCAGCAAGAATTTACGTCTCACGAATCAAGCATCCAATAGCGCACGGGCAAGGGTCTGCAGTTTACGGGTGAGCGGGCCAACCGACCAGCGCGCCGAACCGCATCCGCGTACCGGCCACACGCCATAAACGCTGTTGCAGACAAAGACCTCGTCGGCCCGCTGCAGCTGTTCGAGGCGGATATCAGTGACCTGAGTAGCGATGCCATCAGACTCGGCTTGAAACAATAATTGCCCGCGCATCACCCCGGCGACACCACAACGGCTCAGATCCGCCGTGATCAGCGCTCCGTCGTGCACCATGAACAGATTGCTGAACACGCCTTCGATCACCCGCCCGGACATATCCAGCATCAAGCCTTCGGCATGCTCGGTGTCGCTCCACTCGGCGCGGGCCAGCACTTGTTCAAGGCGATTGAGGTGTTTGAGGCCGGCGAGCAACGGTTGCTCGGACAGGCGTGTAGTGCAAGGAAACAGCTGGACGCCTTGCTCGGCATGGGCCAGCGGATAGGCCGCCGGCGGGCTGCCCTGCAAGATGCGGCGGGCCTGGGCTGAAGGATTGGCGGCATAGCCCCGCAGACTGTCGCCACGGGTCACGATCAGTTTCAGAACGCCATCGCCAAGCTGCTGCGCATAGGCTTGCAGTTCAGCGTTCAATACCGCCCAATCGACACTGATTGCCAACCGTCGACATCCCAACGCGAGGCGTTGCAGATGCCCCTCAAGCAGAACGAGCTTACCGTCCCGCACGGCGATGGTTTCGAACAACCCATCACCGTAGGCCAGGCCGCGATCTTTCAGCGACAGAGCGTCAGCCGGCTGACCGTCGACCCAGCTTTCCATCAACCGGCGAACCGGCGAAACACCAGCGAGCCGTTGGTCCCGCCGAAGCCGAAGGAATTGGACAACACGACGTCGATGTCCATGCTGCGGGCGGTATGCGGCACAAAGTCGAGGTCGCAGCCCTCGTCCGGCTCATCAAGGTTGATGGTCGGCGGCGCCACCTGGCTGTTGATCGCCAGCACGCTGAAGATCGCTTCCACCGCACCTGCCGCGCCCAACAGGTGGCCGGTCATCGATTTGGTCGAGCTGACAGCCAGTTTGTAGGCGTGGTCGCCGAACACAGTCTTGATGGCCTGGGCTTCGGCCAGATCGCCGGCCGGGGTCGACGTACCATGGGCGTTGATGTACTGCACCTGCCCTGGATTGAGCTTGGCGTCGCGCAAGGCATTGGTGATGCAACGGGCCGCACCGGCGCCATCGGCCGGTGGCGACGTCATATGGAACGCATCGCCGCTGGTACCGAAGCCGATCAGTTCGGCATAGATGGTCGCGCCACGAGCCTTGGCGTGCTCAAGTTCTTCGAGCACCAGCGCACCGGCACCGTCCGACAGTACGAAACCATCGCGGCCCTTGTCCCACGGGCGGCTGGCCCGGTCCGGCTCATCGTTGCGGGTCGACAGCGCACGGGACGCGCCGAAACCGCCCATGCCGAGGCCGCAGGCGGCCATTTCGGCACCACCGGCAATCATCACGTCAGCTTCGTCGTACATGATGTTGCGCGCGGCCATGCCGATGCAGTGCGTGCCGGTGGTGCAGGCGGTAGCGATGGCGTAGTTGGGTCCCTGTGCACCGAGGTGGATGGACAGGAAACCGGAAATCATATTGATGATCGAGCCCGGCACGAAAAACGGCGAAATACGCCGCGGCCCGGAATCATGCAGCGTACGGCTGGTTTCTTCGATATTGGTCAAGCCGCCAATACCCGAACCCATGGCCACGCCGATGCGCTCACGGTTGGCGTCGGTGACTTCCAGCCCGGCATTGCGCACCGCCTGGAAACCGGCTGCCAGGCCGTATTGAATGAACAGGTCAAGCTTGCGGGCTTCCTTGACCGACAGGTATTCCTCGACATTGAAACCCTTTACCGAGCCGCCAAAACGGGTGGAATAGGCAGAAAGGTCGGTGTGTTCGATCAGACCAATGCCACTACGGCCAGCCAGAATGCCCTGCCAGCTGCTCGGCACATCCGTGCCCAGTGGCGACAACATACCCATACCGGTGACTACGACGCGTCTACGCGACACAGCACTCTCCTTTTTCAAATGACGACTTTGCATCAGGCCTAAAGAAAAAACCGCACGCCGAAATGGCAGTGCGGTTTTTCCATGACAGCTAGCGACGACTGAATACGATTACGCCTGGTGGCTGGTAACGTAGTCGATAGCAGCTTGTACAGTAGTGATCTTTTCAGCTTCTTCGTCAGGAATCTCGGTCTCGAATTCCTCTTCCAGAGCCATCACCAGCTCAACGGTGTCAAGGGAGTCGGCACCCAGGTCTTCGACGAAGGAAGCGGTGTTCACAACTTCTTCTTCTTTAACGCCCAGTTGCTCGGCAACGATTTTCTTGACGCGCTCTTCGATGGTGCTCATACCTTGTTTTCACTCCTAATGGACAAATTCAGGCAGCTGGCCGGTGGGTAAGTGTATAGAAAGACTTTTCGGTTTTTCAACCGAAAGCTTCACTCCTCGAACCCTGGGGCCCGCCGCCTATAAATAGATTGCAGCTTTATAACGGATTTTAGACAGCTCGTATGACATTTTTTTGAAGCAATCCGTCACATTTAACTCATGTACATCCCGCCGTTTACCGGGATTGTAGCCCCAGTCACGTATGCCGCACCGTCCGAAGCAAGAAAAGCGACCACGGACGCGATTTCTTGAGCTTGCCCCAGACGGCCCAGCGGAATCTGTGTCAACAAAGCTTCACGCTGTGCTTCCGGCAGTTCGCGGGTCATGTCGGTGTCGATGAAACCCGGTGCAACCGAGTTTACCGTAATCGAGCGCGAACCGACTTCCCGTGCCAGCGCACGGCTGAAACCTTCCAGGCCGGCTTTAGCCGCAGCATAGTTTACTTGGCCAGCGTTGCCCATGGCACCCACAACCGAGCCGATACTGATAATTCGGCCCCAACGGGCCTTGGTCATGCCACGCAGAACGCCCTTGGACAGCCGATACAGGCTGTTCAAGTTGGTATCGACCACATCGAACCATTCGTCATCTTTCATGCGCATCATCAGGTTATCGCGAGTGATGCCGGCATTATTGACCAGGATCGCCGGAGCGCCGAACTGCTCCTGGATGCTTGCCAGAACCGCCGCAACAGATTCGTCGCTGGTGACATTCAGCTCAAGGCCGGTGCCTTGGATACCGTTTTCCTTCAAGGTCGCGGCGATACGCTCGGCGCCTGAAGCGGAAGTCGCGGTGCCGATGACAATGGCGCCTTGGCGACCCAATTCCAGTGCGATAGCCTGGCCGATGCCGCGGCTTGCACCGGTCACCAGTGCAACTTTACCTTGCAGACTCATGCAAGCTTCTCCTGTTCAGGCTTGCGCTGCACGAGCGGCAGCGAAAGCGTCTGGGGTGTTGAGATTGGAAGTCGACACGCCTTCGGCGCAGCGTTTGTTCAGCCCTGCCAGCACCTTGCCTGGGCCGCACTCGACCAGTTCGGTCGCGCCCTTGGCTGCCAGGGTCTGTACCGATTCGACCCAGCGAACCGGCTTGTAGAGTTGTTCCAGCAGATCGCGCTTGAGGGTCTCGAGATCCGGCGCCACGTTGGCGCTGACATTCTGAACCACGGGAATCTGCGGCGCCTGCCAGTCGATGGCGGCGATGGATTCGGCAAACCGCTCGGCGGCCGGGCGCATCAGCTCGCAGTGCGACGGAACGCTGACCGGCAAGGGCATCGCGCGCTTGGCGCCACGGGCCTTGCAACCTTCGATCGCGCGCTCGACAGCCGCCTTGGCGCCGGCAATGACCACTTGGCCCGGCGAGTTGAAATTCACCGCGCTGACCACATCACCTTGCGCCGCTTCGGCACAGGCTGCCAACACATCGGCGTCTTCCAGACCGAGGATAGCGGCCATGCCACCCTGCCCGGCCGGAACCGCTTCCTGCATCAACTGGCCACGCCGCTCCACCAGCTTGACCGCGTCGCCAAGGCTCAGGCTGCCAGCCGCAACCAGGGCGCTGTACTCGCCCAGGCTGTGACCGGCGACAAACGCCGGACGCGCGCCGCCTTCAGCCAGCCACAGGCGCCACAGCGCAATGGAGGCGGTCAGGATCGCGGGTTGGGTCTTGTCGGTCTGGTTGAGCTGCTCTTCCGGCCCTTGCTGGGTCAGTGCCCACAAGTCGTAGCCGAGTGCATCGGATGCTTCTTTGAATGTTTCCAGGATCAACGGGTATTGCGCGCCCAGCTCGGCCAGCATGCCGAGGGACTGCGAGCCCTGTCCTGGAAAGACGAATGCGAGGGAAGCAGACATGAAAACAAAGCCCCTAATGATCTTGTCGTCAAAAATTGACGCCCCTGGGGGCGCTAGGAAACTGACAGTTGGATGGCGGGTTGAACCGACCGGTCACATTTAAGCATTGTCGGACGAAAACGCCTAAGTTAACAAATCTTCAAGACGGCCATGCAGGCGCTCAGGCAGGTTTTCCTCGATTTCAATCACCGCCCGGTTGATTGCACTCTGAAAGCCCTGCACCCCAGCCGAACCATGACTCTTGATCACGATGCCCTGCAGCCCGAGAAAACTCGCACCGTTGTGCCGCGCCGGGGCCAGATCCGCCTGCAGACGACGCATCAGCGGCAATGCCAGCGCACCCACCGCCCTGGAAGCCAGGTTCTGCTTGAACAGGGCCTCGATGCGGCCGCCAATCATGGTCGCCAGGCCTTCGCTGGACTTGAGCAGGATATTGCCGACAAAACCGTCGCATACCACCACGTCCGCCTCGCCGCGATATAGCCCGTCACCCTCGACAAAACCGATGTAATTGATGCCCCGGGCGCTTTGCAACAATGTGGCCGCGAGCTTGACCTGCTGATTACCCTTGATGTCTTCGGTGCCGATATTCAGCAGTGCCACGCGAGGGCGAGCGATGCCGAGGGTTTCAGCCGCGACCGAGCCCATCACCGCGAACTGCAGCAAATGCTCGGCGCTGCAGTCGACATTGGCGCCCAGGTCCAATAGCTGGCAGAAACCGCGCTGGGTCGGGATCGCCGCGACCATGGCGGGCCGATCGATCCCCGGCAGGGTTTTCAGCACGTAGCGGGACAGCGCCATCAACGCCCCGGTATTACCCGCACTGACACACGCCTGGACCTTGTCGTCGCGCAACAGCTCCAACGCCACGCGCATCGAGGCGTCGGGCTTGCCGCGCAGAGCCTGGGCAGGCTTCTCGTCCATGGCGATGACTTCGGACGCCGGGGTAATCGTCAGGCGCGCGCGATCCGCAGCAGGATAGCCACTGAGCAATTCTTCCAGGAGGGAGGGTTGACCGACGAGGGTCAGGTGCAGCGAGGGCGTAGCATTAAGGCAAGCGAGACTGGCCTGGACAATGCTGCGGGGACCGAAGTCCCCGCCCATTGCGTCAACCGCGATGACTTGAGCGGACAAGTGATTACTCGTCGGCGCCCTTGTCGATCACTTTACGGCCACGGTATACGCCTTCTGGCGATACGTGGTGACGCAGGTGAACTTCACCGGTGGTTTTTTCTACAGACAGGGTGCTAGCCTCGAGAGCGTCGTGCGAACGGCGCATGTCACGGGCAGAGCGGGATTTTTTGTTCTGCTGAACAGCCATAATTGATTAACTCCTAAACGTTTGGGTCACGCTTTAACTGCGCCAATACACTGAACGGGTTGGACCGCGTTACCTCGTCCTCGCTCGGTTCGGGCTCATCTGCTCCCGCCGGCTGCTGGCATTCTTCCGGATGATGAGCAGGCACAATGGGCAAGGCGAGCAGAAGCTCCTCCTCGATCAGTGACTGCAGATCCAATGGATCTTCGCCCAGTTCCAGCACGTCATAACCTTTCGGCAACGACTGGGTATTCGCACCCTCCTTCACCACGGCGTAACTGCATTCGCTGTGGATCGGCAGGGTGACCAGCTCAAGACAACGCTGGCAAACCATTTTGACTTCAGTGTCGATAAAGCTGTGGATCACCACAGATTTACGTTCATCTCGTTCAAAAACGAATTTGGCCTGGACCGTACCGACATCGTCGGAAAGCGGGTCGCAGAGTCTCTTCAAATCGGCCAGCAGCAATTCACCTTGAAGGGTGGTGCCACGGTCAGCCAATTTGCGCGGGTCAACGTGAGGTGGAATCGGGTCATTCAACATAGGCGCAGCATTATAGGGATGCACCGGGCCATGTCAAAGGAAATTCAGCCCTGTCCGTCACTTGCACGCCTCGCTAGAATCCCCTCCTGCCTCCTGGAGACGCCAATGCTGCCTTTATTACTTGCCTCAAGCTCGGTCTACCGCCGGGAACTGCTTGCCCGCCTGGGGCTGCCGTTCGTCTGCGACTCACCGGACATCGACGAAAGCCATCGCGCCGGCGAGGCCGCGCTCGAACTGGTGAAACGCCTGGCCCGGGAAAAAGCCCTCGCCCTGGCGGACCGTTACCCGGCACACCTGATCATTGGCTCGGACCAGGTCGCCGTGCTCGGCAAGCGCATCCTGGGCAAGCCCCACACCTTCGAGAACGCCCGCGAGCAACTGCTGGCCGCCAGCGGGACCAAGGTAACCTTCCTGACCGGCCTGGCACTACTCAACAGCCAGACCGACGCCTGCCAGGTCGATTGCGTTCCGTTTACCGTAACCATGCGGACATTGGATCAGGCTCGCGTGGAGCGCTATCTGCGCACCGAGCAACCGTACGACTGCGCCGGCAGCTTCAAGGCCGAAGGCCTGGGCGTGAGCCTGTTCCAGCGCACCGAAGGGCCGGACGCCACCAGCCTGGTCGGCCTGCCGCTGATTCGTCTTGTGGACATGTTGCTAGTTGAGGGTGTGGAGGTTCCCTGAACCGCCCTCCGTGGCGAGGGAGCTTGCTCCCGCTCGGTTGCGCAGCGACCGCAAAAATCTGGGGCCGCTGCGCAGCCCAGCGGGAGCAAGCTCCCTCGCCACAAGGGCAAAGGCGTCACGCTTGAATCAGCGCAACGCCGGGCCCTGGAAGCCCATCCACATCGCCAGATGCTCGGCGATGCTTGCGCCCAGCTTCTTCGAGAAGCGGTCAAACGGCGATTCTTCGATGGTGAAGTCCACCAGGTCCTTCTGACCGATCACATCCCGAGCCACCGAACTGGCGCTGCCCAGGCCGTCGATCAGGCCCAGCGGCAAAGCCTGCTCCCCGGACCAGACCAACCCGAAAAACAATTCCGGATGCTCCTTGTCCTTCAAGCGCTCGCCGCGGCCTTTCTTGACGCTGGCAATGAATTGCTTGTGAGTCGTGTCGAGCACGCCCTGCCAGAACGCGGTTTCTTCAGGCTTTTGCGGCTGGAACGGATCAAGGAACGATTTGTGCTCGCCGGAGGTATAGACCCGCCGCTCCACACCGAGCTTCTCCATGGTCCCGACAAAGCCATAACCGGCCGCCGTCACGCCAATGGAGCCGACCAGGCTGGCCTTGTCGGCATAGATCTGGTCCGCAGCGCTGGCAATGTAATAGGCACCCGACGCGCCGAGATCGGCGATGACTGCATAGACCTTGGTGTTCGGGTGAAGCGCGCGCAACCGGACGATCTCGTCGTAGACGTAACCCGACTGCACCGGACTGCCGCCCGGGCTGTTGATGCGCAGCACCACGCCCTTGACCTTCGGATCTTCGAAGGCAGCCCGCAGACTGCCGACGATGTTATCCGCACTGGCTGGCTCCTTGTCGGCGATCACGCCTTCAATGTCGATCAGCGCGCTATACGCCGAACCACTGACCGCACCTTTTTCGATACTCATCAACGGCGTGAACAGCAGCAGCGCAACGAAAAGATAAACAAAGGTCAGCAGCTTGAAGAAGATCCCCCAGCGGCGCGACCGACGCTGCTCTTGCACACCGGCCAACAGGGTCTTTTCCAACAGCTTCCAGCTTTTTTCATCACCGCTCACGGCATCTGCCTTGGCCGGTGCTTTCCATTCATCGGTCATGCATGCATCCCCATCAAAACGTCAACCGGCACGCTGGCTCAGCCACGCGTGCAATTCGGGAAAATGGTCAATGGCCAGGCACGGCTCAAACGCCCGAAGCGCCTCGATCGTCTGCGCGCCATAACTGACAGCGACAGAGCCCATGCCGGCATTACGCGCCATCTGCAGGTCGAACGACGAATCCCCGACCATCAGCGCCTGCTCGGGCCGCACATTACAGTGCGCCAGGATCTGCTCAAGCATCAGCGGATGCGGCTTGCTGGCGGTTTCGTCGGCGGCGCGGGTGATGTCGAAATAATCGTCCCAGCCATGGGACTTCAGCACCCGATCCAGCCCGCGCCGCGCCTTGCCGGTCGCGACAGCCAGCTGATAGCCCTCGTCCCGCAGGGTCTGGAGCGTGTCCGCCACGCCGTCGAACAGCGGTGAAGGCTCGGCCTCCAGCGCGATGTAGTGATCGGCATAATGCTGGCGAAAAACGCTCAGCTCATCATCAGCGATTTCCGGGTACAGGCTGCGAATCGCTTCCGGCAGCCCGAGCCCGATGATGCCCTTCACCGCAAAATCATCCCGCCGAGCAAAACCCGTACGATCCGACGCGATGTGCATCGACTCGACAATCCGACCGATGGAGTTCGCCAGAGTGCCGTCCCAATCGAATATCAGCAGCTTGTAATCAGGATGCACTCAACCGCTCCACGGTCTTGGCCCACATGTCATCCACGGGGGCCTGCAATTTCAGCTCGCCGCCGTCCGGCAACGGCACGGTCAGCATGTAAGCATGGAGAAACAGGCGCTTGCCACCCAGGTCACGGATTTCCTTGCTGAAATCATCGTCGCCATATTTGCTGTCACCGGCGATGCAATGCCCGGCATGCAGGGTGTGGACACGGATCTGGTGGGTCCGGCCGGTTACCGGCTTGGCCTCGACCATGGTGGCGAAGTCACCGAAACGGCGCAGCACCTTGAATACGGTCAGCGCTTCCTTGCCTTCTTCGTTGACTTCCACCATGCGCTCGCCGGAGCGCAGGTTGCTCTTGAGCAGCGGCGCGCGGACCTGCTTGACGGATGTTTCCCAACGACCGCGGACCAGCGCCATGTAGCGCTTGTCGACGCCGTCGCCGCGCAACTGTTCGTGCAGATGGCGCAACATGCTGCGCTTCTTGGCGATCATCAGCAGCCCGGAGGTGTCCCGATCCAGGCGATGGACCAGTTCCAACTCCTTGGCATCCGGACGCAGCTGACGAAAGGCTTCGATCACGCCGAAACTCAGGCCGCTGCCGCCGTGGACCGCGATGCCCGCGGGCTTGTTGACCACGATCAGCGCCTTGTCTTCGAAGACGATGGCGGCTTCCAGGCGTTGCAACAAGCCTTGTGCCAGTGGCACCGGCTCATCGCGCTCGGGCACGCGAACCGGCGGCACGCGCACGACGTCGCCCGCCTGGAGCTTGTATTCGGGCTTGATCCGACCTTTGTTCACCCGCACTTCGCCTTTGCGCAAAATGCGATAGATCAAGGTCTTGGGCACGCCTTTGAGCCGGGCAAGCAGGAAGTTATCAATTCGTTGGCCGGCATATTCCGGCGAGACCTCAAGCAGTTGAACGCCTGGGGTCGAAGGGGCAGTAGTTGTCATGGCGGCGATGATAACAATTTTTTATGGAATTGAAGCACTTAATCATTGCTGCTATAGTCGCGAACGCCGCCAAAAGTGGCTGGACAGCGGACCAGCGGTCAAAAACCGGCCCTGACCAACGCAATTCACGAGGACGAGAGGCCGTCCTACGGGGCTCTTGCTACGTAACGGTAGAGTTCGCGGGTGTAACGAGCGCAGGTGACATGAGGCCTGAAATACGCCGCAAAGCAGAGTCTTGACTCGCCTTGCGCGCCACATTCACGGCCAGTTCACAAAGTGCAGTCGCCCGCAGACGACCCCGAGCGAGAGCTTCGGAAACAACGCCTAAATGAGCCATGATGCGTGACCTCCCCTTCCGGAGCTCACGGTAAATGCCAACCCGCTGCGGATTCTGCGCGCGGCAGCACCCGAATTATCAGGGATACGTGTAGGGTGGAGATGTACAACCGTCGGACTGTGTAGCACTAGGCTTATATTTAGACGCTTCATCTCGTCCACAGACGCCGGTTGATTCCTCCTCCTGACTGAGTGCTTGAGTACCAGCAAGCAGGACGCGTCCGTCGCGACTTCGCCATCATTGGGTCGAACTCGCTAGACACTGGAATGGCCCCGCCATCGCCAGGACGCACCTGACACCGACCGTGAGAAGTCGTGTGTGCCGAACGCCGTTTCCGGCAGCCCGGAAACCGACGGTACTACATGAAAAGAATGCTGATTAACGCGACTCAACCCGAAGAGTTGCGTGTTGCACTGGTAGACGGCCAGCGCCTCTACGACCTGGATATCGAATCCGGTGCACGCGAGCAGAAGAAGGCCAACATCTATAAAGGCCGGATTACTCGCATCGAACCAAGCCTTGAGGCTGCCTTTGTCGATTTCGGCTCCGAGCGCCACGGCTTCCTGCCCCTCAAAGAAATCTCCCGCGAATACTTCAAGAAGGCCCCCGAAGGCCGCGTCAACATCAAGGACGTCCTGAGCGAAGGCCAGGAAGTCATCGTCCAGGTCGAAAAAGAAGAACGTGGCAACAAGGGCGCCGCCCTGACCACCTTCATCAGCCTCGCCGGCCGCTACCTGGTCCTGATGCCGAACAACCCACGTGCCGGCGGTATCTCCCGCCGCATCGAAGGCGAAGAGCGCAACGAACTGCGCGAAGCCCTGAACGGCCTGGTCGCACCCGCCGACATGGGCCTGATCGTGCGCACTGCCGGCCTGGGCCGCAGCAGCGAAGAAATGCAGTGGGACCTCGACTACCTGCTGCAACTCTGGACCGCGATCAAGGAAGCCTCGCTGGATCGTTCCGCACCTTTCCTGATCTACCAGGAAAGCAACGTGATCATCCGCGCCATCCGCGACTACCTGCGCCAGGACATCGGCGAAGTGCTGATCGACAGCGTCGAAGCCCAGGACGAAGCCCTGACCTTCATTCGCCAGGTGATGCCGCAGTACGCCAGCAAGATCAAGCTCTACGAAGACAGCGTTCCGCTGTTCAATCGTTTCCAGATCGAAAGCCAGATCGAGACCGCCTTCCAGCGCGTCGTCGAACTGCCGTCGGGCGGCTCCATCGTCATCGACCCGACCGAAGCCCTGGTGTCCATCGACATCAACTCGGCGCGCGCCACCAAAGGCAGCGACATCGAAGAAACCGCCCTGCAGACCAACCTTGAAGCCGCCGAAGAAATCGCCCGCCAGTTGCGCCTGCGCGACATCGGCGGCCTGATCGTCATCGACTTCATCGACATGACCCCGGCCAAGAACCAGCGCGCCGTGGAAGAAAAAGTCCGTGAATGCCTGGAAGCCGACCGCGCCCGCGTACAGGTCGGTCGTATCTCGCGCTTCGGCCTGCTGGAAATGTCCCGTCAGCGCCTGCGTCCATCCCTGGGCGAAAGCAGCGGCATCGTTTGCCCGCGCTGCAACGGCACCGGCATCATCCGTGACGTCGAGTCGTTGTCCCTGGCGATCCTGCGCCTGATCGAAGAAGAAGCCCTGAAGGACCGCACCGCTGAAGTTCGTGCCCAGGTGCCGATCCCGGTGGCCGCGTTCCTGCTCAACGAAAAACGCAACTCGATCACCAAGATCGAACTGCGCACCCGCGCCCGCATCGTGATCCTGCCGAACGACCACCTCGAGACGCCGCACTTCGAAGTGCAGCGCCTGCGTGATGACAGCCCCGAGGCTCACACCAACCAGTCCAGCTACGAAATCGCCGCGGCCGCCGCCGAAGTCGAAGACGTCCAGCCAGCTGCCGCCACCCGCACCCTGGTTCGTCAGGAAGCGGCGGTCAAGACCGCGCCGGCCCGTGCCAACGCTCCGGTCCCGACCGAAGCCGCCGCACCGGTTGCCGCCCCGGCCGCAGCCCCGGAACCTAGCCTGTTCAAAGGCTTGGTGAAGTCCCTGGTCAGCCTGTTCGCCACCAAGGAAGAGCCTGCCGCCCCGGCCGTTGTCGCCAAGCCTGCCGCTACCGAGCGTCCGGCCCGCAACGAAGAACGCCGCAACGGTCGCCAGCAGACCCGCAACCGCAACGGTCGTCGTGACGAAGAGCGCAAGCCGCGCGAAGAACGTGCTCCGCGTGAAGAGCGCGCACCCCGTGAGCCGCGTGAAGAGCGTCAACCACGCGAAGCCCGTGAGGAAGTTCCAGCGGTAGCCCGCGAAGAACGCGCACCGCGTCCGCCTCGCGAAGAGCGCCAGCCACGCGCACCACGTGAAGATCGCAAGCCGCGTGGCGAGCGTGAAGAACGTGTTCGCGAATTGCGCGAGCCTCTGGACGCCGCACCGGCTGTTGCAGCGACGCCTGCGACTCCGGCAGCAGAACGCCCGGCTCGCCAGCCTCGCGAAGAGCGTGCACCGCGTCCGCCGCGTGAAGAGCGTCAGCCGCGCGCCGAGCAGGCAGCCGCCGAAGCCAGCGAAGAGGAAGTACTGAACACCGAGGAGCAGTTGCAGGAAGACGGTCAGGACAGCGCCGAGGGCGATCGTCCACGTCGTCGCTCCCGCGGCCAGCGTCGTCGCAGCAACCGTCGCGAGCGTCAACGCGATGCCAACGGCAACGTGATCGAAGGCTCGGAAGAGTCCGAAGCCGGCGAGAACGCCGAAGCGCCTAGCGCTGCCGACCTGGCCGCCGGCCTGGCCGTCACCGCGGCAGTTGCCAGCAGCGCGATCAGCGCCCCAGCCGAGGCCCAGGCACACGAGCAGGCCGAACGGGCCACCGCTGCGGTGGAAGAGGCAGCGGTCGAAGCGCCAGTTGTCGAAGCGACCACTCCGGTAGAAATCACTGCTTCGCCAGAAGTGGAACTCGCACCGGTTCGTGAAGCCGAGCCGCAAGCCGAAGCCGCCGCCGAGCCTGCCCCGGTCGTCGAGCAGCCGGTGGTAGCCGCCGAACCTGCCGTTGAAGTTTCTGCCGCTGAAATGCCTACCGAGGAAACCGCACCAGAGCCAGTACGCGAAGAGCAGACCGCTTTCAACTGGAACGCAGAGCCAGCCGCACCAGCGCCGGTTGCTGAACCTGAGCCGGTAGTAACCGTCGAACCGCAAGTGGTCGAGCCTGCGCCAATGGTCGAAGCGCCTGTGGTTGCCGAAGCAGTGGTTGCCGAAGCCCCAGCCCCGGTTGAAGCGCCTGCACCGGGCAGTGCCCTGACCCCTAACGGCCGCGCCCCGAACGATCCACGCGAAGTGCGTCGTCGCAAGCGTGAAGCCGAGCGTCTGCAGAAAGAAGCTGAACTGGCCGCCGCAGCTGCCACTCAAGCGCCTGCCGCCGAACCGGCTCCGGTCGTGGAAGAAGTCGCCGAGGCAGCCCCTGCCCCGGTAGCTGAAGCCCCGACTGAATCGGCCCCGGTGATCGACGAACCTCAGCACGGTGCTGAAGAAGAAGTCGCTCCGCGTCACACTGAAGCCTTGGAAAAAGAGCACGAGCCTAAACCTCACGCCTGATTCCACCGCCCAGTAAAAAGCCCCGCCTGGTGATGCCAGGCGGGGCTTTTTTATGCCTTCGATTTGCAGGTCCCTATGAGAGCCTGGCACGAGATTTATATCCGCTGAAGAACCCATGTGGGAGCGAGCTTGCTCGCGAAGGCGGTGGATCAGCTTGCATCACTGTTGAATATCAGACCGCTTTCGCGAGCAAGCTCGCTCCCACAGGGGAATTGCAACCACCATAAATTTACAATCCATCAAGAAATCTATCCGAAGATCAATGCCTCCGGCACATCAATGTCCCAGGTCACACCAGGATCGTCCACCGGCACCTCGACGACTTGCGCCCCGGCGAATAACACCTTCGCACCACGGTCACCGGACAACGCCATCAACTGGGGGCCAAACCCACGACCAAATCCCACCGGATGCCCATACTCCCCGGCAAGAACCGGCACGCTGATGCCATCCTCGCGAATCCCTGCCGCCACCTTTTCGATGCTCGACGGCAGGACAAACGGCATGTCGCCCAGCACGATCATCCACCCAGCCACCTCCGGACAGGCCCGGACACCGGCGGCAATGCTGTCGCCCAGGCCAGGCGAATCCAGCTCGACGAAATCGCATCCGTAGGCCTGGGCCATGCGAATGGCTTGCGGACGGTCATTGCGGGTGACCAGCACGCGCTTGTCCAGCGAGGCCGGCAGATTGACCAGCACGTGCTCGATCACCGAGCGCACCGCGCCGTCACGGCCTATGCAATCCGCCAGCAGCTTGTCCTTGTCGGCCCCGGCGGCCTGCCGGAAACGGCGGCCCGAGCCCGCCGCGAGGATGATCACGCCAATGGACTCAGACATACCCTTCCCTCCTGGACTACAGCGGTTTCTTTTGGCGCAATTCGACGCCATTTTTGATCGCGACGATTTCCGCCAGCAGCGACAAGGCGATTTCCGCCGGGGTGTGGCTGCCGATGTGCAAGCCGATGGGCCCGTGCAGCCGCTCGATGGCTTGTGCTGACAAGCCTAGCTGAGCGAGGTTGTCCCGGCGCTTCTGACTGTTGACCCGTGAGCCGAGGGCGCCCACATAAAAAGCCTTGGAATCCAGGGCGGTGAGCAAGGCCATGTCGTCCAGGCGCGGGTCATGGGTCAGGGCAACGATCGCGGTGCGCTCATCGGTCTCGATGCTCAGCACCGCCTCGTCGGGCATGCCCGGAACAAAGCGGCCATGCTGCTCTTCCCAACCGTAGACGAATTCCTTGCGCGGGTCACAGATCAACACCTCGAAATCCAGCAACCGGGCCATTTCCGCCACGTAACGCGACAGCTGTCCGGCGCCGATCAGCAACAGCCGCCAGCGCGGGCCATAAATCGCCCGCAGCGTTTCGCCATCGAACACCAAGGCATCGCTTTTGCTCGCCGGTGTCAGCACCACAGCGCCGGTCGCGATGGTCAATTCCCGGGCAACAATTTCGTGGGCCTCGCACCGCGCCAGCAACTCGGCGATCCAGCCTGGATCGCCGACTCGTTCCTCCGTCAGGCGCAAGGTGCCGCCGCACGGCAAGCCGAAACGCGCCGCTTCCTCGCGGGTGACACCGTAGGTGATGAGCTGCACGGGCGGGCCATCCGCCGGAATCCGGCCGTCGTGCAGCCGGGCGATCAGGTCATCCTCGACACAACCGCCCGATACCGAACCGATCACTACGCCGTCTTCGCGCAGGGCCAGCATGGCCCCCGGAGGTCTCGGCGCGGTGCCCCAAGTCTGGACCACGGTGAACAGCACCACCCGCTGCCCGGCGCGACGCCATTCCAGCACGCTGCGCAGCACGTTCAGATCAACGCTGTCCATCAGGCTTTGGCCTGCTGCCAGCCTTGCAACTGGTAACGCACAGGCAGATCACGGATGCGCTTGCCGGTGGCGGCGAAGATTGCGTTGCACAATGCCGGCGCGATCGGCGGCACGCCCGGTTCACCAACGCCCCCCAGCGGCACTTCGCCCGGCGGAGTGACCAGGTGCACGGCTACTTCCTTGGGTGCCAGGGACATGCGCGCCACTTCATACATGTGGAAATTGTCCTGCTGGACCTTGCCGTCCTTGAAGCTGATCTCCCCAACCATCGCGTTGCCCAGGCCCATCACGCAGGCGCCTTCGAACTGCGAGCGGATACGCTCGGGATTGATCTGCGGCCCACAGTCCACGGCAATGTCCGCCTTGTGCACGATTATCGTGCCGTCATCCTTGACCTCGACTTCAATTGCCGCGGCCACATAGGTGACGAAGCTGTAGTGCACCGCCAGCCCCAAGCCCCGGCCCTTGGGCAATTCACGGCCCCAGCCAGCGGCCTTCGCCGCAGTCTCCAGCACGGTGCGGATCCGCGCCGTATCGATGGGATAACGCTCGGGCGATTCACCGTAGTTCCAGCTGTCATTCTGGCTGTTGGGGTTGATCTTGCGGTCCGGGCCCAGCAACTTCAGATGGTACTTGAGCGGGTCCTGGCCGGCCTTGTGGGCCAGTTCGTCGATGAAGCTCTGGATCGCAAAACCATGGGGAATGTTCGACACCGAGCGGTACCAGCCAACCCGGGTATGGGCCACCGCCTCGGGGTTCTCCAGGCGCAGGTTGGGAATGGCATAGGCCATGTTGGTCACGCCCATGCCCACTTCGAACGGCGCTTCGTGGGTCATGCCCGGCGCGAACAGCGCGGTGATGGTCGGGGCCACGGTGCGATGCAGCCAACCGGAGGGCAGCCCGTCCTTGTTCAGGCCGGCCTTCAGGTATTCGGCCGATACGGTATGGAAATACGAGTGATGAATGTCGTCCTCGCGGGTCCATTGCACCCGAACCGCCTGGCCGGGGAATTCCTTGGCGAGCACCGCCGCCTCGACGACGAAATCGGGTTTGGACTTGCGTCCGAAACCGCCGCCCAGCAATGTGATGTTTATCGTGACTTTGTCGAAAGGGATGCCCAGGCGTTCGGCGACGCGCTCGCGGGTGACCTGGGGTGCCTGGCTCGGTGCCCAGGCTTCGCATTGACCGTCCTTGAAGCGGGCGGCCGCGACCATCGGCTCCATCGGTGACTGGGACAGGTGCGGCAGGTAGTAGGCAGCCTCCAACGTTGAATCGGCCTTGGCCAATGCGTCGTCAAGGTCGCCGGTACTGTGCAGGACTTTGCCCGGCTTCAGCGCAGCCGCTTGCAGTTCCTTGCGGTAGGCGATGGAGTCATAGCCGGCGTTCGGGCCATCGTCCCATTCGATTTTCAACGCTTCGCGGCCCTTGATCGCCGCCCAGGTGTTTTTCGCTACCACCGCCACGCCGCCCAGCGGCTGGAATTCGGAGGGCAAAGGGCGTCCTTCGATCTGCACCACCTTGATCACGCCCGGCACCTTCAACGCCGCGCTGCTGTCCACGCTCCTGACCTTGCCACCATAGACCCGTGGGCGGGCCACGACGGCGTAGAGCATGCCGTCGAAATGCACGTCGGCACCGAACACCGCTCGGCCGTTGACGATGTCCGCACCGTCGATGGCACGGCTCGCTTCCTTGCCAATGTAACGAAACTCCGACGGCTGCTTGAGGCGCAGGCTGTCGCGGGCCGGAACCGGCAAGGCCGCGGCGGCGGCGGCCAACTCGCCATAACCCAGTTCGCGCCCTGAAGGCTGATGCACCACTTTATGCAGTTGCGCACGGCATTCGCCCACCGGCACTTTCCACTGGGCAGCGGCGGCCAATTCAAGCATGGTCCGGGCGGCGGCACCGCAGCGGCGCATCGGCTCGTACCAGTGACGCATGCTGCGCGAGCCGTCGGTGTCCTGGTTGCCGAAGCGCGCCTCATCAGCCGGCGCCTGCCTGACCTTGACGAGCGCCCAGTCGGCGTCGAGTTCGTCGGCCACCACCATGCTCAGGCTGGTGCGCACCCCCTGGCCCATTTCCGAACGGTTGCAGATCACCGTGACGCTGCCGTCGGCGGCAATGCTCACGTAGACCTTGGGGTCGTCGACTGCACCATGGGGCATGCCCTCGGCGCCAAACTTCTTCTCTTCGGCAAAGGCCTCCGGCAGCCCCCAGCTGGCGGCCAGCACCAGCACGCCCGTGGCGCTGGCGCCCTTGAGGAAACCCCGACGACTGAGGTTGCTCAGCACAAAATCATTCGGCAAGCGGCTCATGCCTTGGCCTCCTTCAGGTGAGTAGAGGCCTGACGGATCGCGGTCTTGATCCGGTTGTAGGTGCCGCAACGGCAGAGGTTGCCGACCATGGCCTCCTCGATCTGTTCATCCGTCGGGTTGGGATTGGTCTTGAGCAATGCCGTGGCGGACATGATCTGCCCGCCCTGGCAAAAACCACACTGGGCCACGGCGGTGTCCAGCCAGGCCTTCTGTACAACCTGGCCGACCGGGTCGACGTGCAGCGCATCAATCGTGCTGACGTTCTGGCCTTTCACCGAGCCGATCGGCGTGATGCAACTGCGCGCCGGGGCGCCATCGATGTGGATCGTGCACGCGCCGCACAGGCCCATGCCGCAGCCGAACTTGGTGCCGTTGTAACCGGCCACATCGCGGATTGCCCACAGCAGCGGCATGTCCTCGGTGACATCCAGTTGATGATCTGTTCCATTGAGTTTCAGGGTAATCATGGGCACGCCCGCATTCGTTTCGAGTTATGGGGGTCGAGCAATCTGCCGTTGGGTGATCGGTTCGGTGTCGCAGACTGGCTCAGGCTGATCCGGCTCTCTTGTGCACACGTCAACAGCGTCTGCACCGGGCCTTGGGGATGCGTATGCTCGCATCGTCAGCCAATTAAATTAACCCAGGAACAAGCAAAACGCCCTGCACAATCCTGCACGAATGAGCGTGTGCAGGTTATGCAGGGCGTTTTTCTTCACGCGGGTGCCAAGCGCAGGTCAGTATCGATTCGGCTCCATCTCCAGATCGACCTGGAAACGTTCGACAATGTCCTTCTGGATCCGTTGAGCCAGGTCCAGCAATTGCAGGCCCGTGGCGTTGCCATAATTGACCAGCACCAGTGCCTGCAACTTGTGCACGCCAGCGTCGCCCTCGCGAAAGCCCTTCCAGCCGGCCCGTTCGATCAGCCAGCCGGCAGCGATTTTCATCTGCCCCCCAGGCTGTGGATAAGCCACCAGGTCGGGGTATTGCAGCTTGAGATGGGCCACGTGGGTGGCGTGCACCAACGGGTTCTTGAAGAAGCTGCCGGCGTTGCCGAGTACGGCGGGGTCCGGAAGTTTTTCGCTGCGGATGCTGCAAATCGCCCGGCTGACATCCGAAGGCGTTGCCTGATCGATGCCTTGCTCGGTCAGGCGCTGGCGGACCGGGCCGTATTCCAGGTGCAGATGCGCGACGCGACTGAGGGCAAAACGTACCCGCAGGATCAGCCAGCGCCCCGCCTGCTGCTTGAACAGGCTGTCGCGGTAGGCGAAGGCGCACTCTTCAAGGGTGAAGTCGCGCAACTCGCCGGTATGGCGATCCAGCGCGGTAAGGCCGGCAAAGACATCCTTTATCTCCACGCCATAGGCACCGATATTCTGCATCGGTGCCGCCCCTACCGTACCGGGAATCAGGCTGAGGTTCTCCAGCCCCGACCAACCTTGCGCCAGCGTGTGCTGGACAAAAGGATGCCAGGGCTCCCCGGCCTCGGCCTCGATCACCACGCGTTCGCCGTCGTCGCTGAGCAGGCGGATCCCCCGACTGGCCATGCGCAACACCAGCGCGTCGATGTCATCGGTCAACAGCAGGTTGCTGCCGCCGCCGATCACCAGCAACGGCAGATCATGCCCGGCGGCATAGGCCAGCGCCTCGCGGACATCGGCATCGCTGTGGGCCTCGGCGAACAACCGTGCGGCGACGTCCACGCCAAAGCTGTTGAATGGCTTGAGGCTGACGCCGGCCTGGACATGCAAGGTCATAACCGCCCCTTCACTTCGATGAGCAGGCGATCCGTGGCCTGTTCGATCAGGTCGAGCACCTGCTCGAAACCCTGTTCGCCGTCGTAGTACGGATCTGGGACATCATCGAGCTCAGCCTCGTAGCGACGCAGGAACAGATCGAGCTCGGCCTTGCCACTGGCCGGTTGCAGTGCCTTGAGGTTGCGCAGGTTGTTGCTGTCCATCGCCAGGATCAGGTCATAGGCGGCGAAATCGGCGCGGGTGACTTGCCGGGCCCGCTGGGCCGACAGATCGTAGCCACGTCGCAGGGCCGCGGCCATGCTGCGTTTATCCGGGGCCTTGCCGACGTGCCAGTCACCGGTACCGGCAGAGGCGACTTCCACTTGCCCCTCCAGCCCGGCCTCGCGCAGCTTATGGCGCAAAATGCCTTCGGCGGTGGGCGAGCGACAAATGTTGCCAAGGCAGACGAACAGAACCCGCATCAAGCCTCCAGCAGGCGACGAACGCGCTCGAGGTCTTCGGGAGTGTCTACACCGGTCGGCGGCGCGATCAGCGCATCGGCGACATGGATCCGCACGCCATGCCACAACGCCCGAAGTTGCTCGAGGGCTTCGGTGTTTTCCAGCCAGCACGGGCCCCAAGCGACGAAGTCCTGAAGGAAACCGGCGCGGTAGGCATAGATACCGATATGGCGACGGTACGGCACGCCTTCGGGCAACACGTCGCGGTCCTGAGCGAATGCCTCTCGGGCCCAAGGCAAAGTGGCACGACTGAACGTCAGCGCCAGGCCGTCGAGGTCGCTGACCACTTTGACCACGTTGGGATTGAACAGCGTCTGCACGTCCTCGATCGGCTCGGCCAGGGTGGCCATGCGCGCCTCTGGGTGCGCCGCCAGGTTCGCCGCGACCTGATCAATCACGCTCGGCGGGATCAGCGGCTCGTCGCCCTGCACGTTGACGACGATTGCGTCGGGCGCCAGACCGAGTTTCCCAGCCACTTCCGCCAGGCGGTCAGTACCGGAGTTGTGATCCTCGCGAGTCATCACCACTTCGGCGCCAAAGCCCTGGCAGGCCTCTACGATGCGCGCATCGTCCGTTGCCACCACCACACGCTGGGCGCTGCTCTTGCAAGCCTGCTCCCAGACATGCTGGATCATCGGCTTGCCGGCGATCAGCAGCAACGGTTTACCGGGCAAGCGCGTGGAGGCAAAGCGCGACGGAATGACAACGGTAAAAGCTGTACTCATTTATCCAGGCGCTCGTCAGTGGTCAGGGTACGGGCTTCGCTTTCGAGCATCACCGGGATGCCGTCGCGAATCGGATAGGCCAGGCCGGCGCCCTTGCTGATCAGCTCGGTCTTGTCGGCACTGAGCTTGAGCGGGCCTTTGCAGACCGGGCAAGCCAGGATATCGAGCAGTTTGGTGTCCATGAAATTCCCCTGGGTATAACGTTTAAGGCAAGAGCCGATCCGGCAACAGGCGCATCAGCTGCGTATCGAACCAGGCCGCGAAGGCTGGCGAAGGCGCTGCGTCAACCGCGAGGTACCACCAGTCGGGCGCGGCGAAGGCACGGCATTTGACCGCGTCCTTTTCCGTCATGACCACTGGCAATGACGGTTCGAAATCGAAGGCCTGGGCACTGTATTCGGCATGATCGGCAAACCCGTGCGGTACAGGCCGCCAGTGTAGCGTTTCAAGGGTATTGAAGAAACGCTGGGGGTTGCCGATGCCGGCCACGGCATGCAGGGCCTGGCCGGGAGGAAAATGGTCGAGGGGGCGCCGCTCGCCGCTGGCCAGGTTGATCAGCGCGGTGGGCCGCAACTCGAACGCGAAGCCGTCCTCGCGATCAGCGCTGGCGCCGTTGAACAGCACGGCGTCGACCGAGCGCAGGCGCTCCACCGGCTCGCGCAACGGGCCGGCCGGCAGGCAACGGCGATTGCCCAGGCCACGGGCACTGTCGATCAATACCAGTTCGAGGTCACGGGCCAGGCGGTAATGCTGCATACCGTCGTCGGACAGGATCAGGTCCAGTGGCTCGGCGTCCACCAGTGCCCGGACTGCGCGACTGCGATCAGGATCGATCATCAACGGCACGCCGCTGCGCTGGACGATGAGCAGCGGTTCGTCGCCCGCGATGTCGGCGCCCTGCTCGGCCTCGACTCGCCATGGCAATTGCGGCGGCCTGGCGCCGTAACCCCGGCTGACCACGCCGACCCGCAGGCCACTGCGCTGGCAATGCTCGATCATCCAGAGGATCAACGGCGTCTTGCCGGTGCCGCCGACGGTAATGTTACCCACCACAATCAGCGGCACCGGCGGCTGGTAGATCTCGCCCTCGCCCGCCAGGAAGCGCTCGCGCTTGCCGATCACTACGCGTCGGTACAGCCATTCAAGCGGGCGCAGCAGCACCAGGGCGGGATGCCCCTTGTACCACGCGGCAAGCAATCGATCGGACATGGCCATCAAGGTGCCGGCGCCGCCTCGATCGTGGTCATGCGCAGGTGGCTGAAGCCGAGCTTGCCAGCCGCGTCCATGGCGGTGATGACCGATTGATGAGGCGTCTTGCCGTCGGCGCTGATAGCTAGCGGCAGGTTGGTATCACCGCCCGACTCCCTTTGCAGGGCCTCGATCAGGCTCGCCAGGTCGCTCTTGGGCAACAACTGGTTGTTCACCGAGAACGCGCCCTCGGCGCTGATGGTGACTTCCAGGTTTTTCAACTGCTGGTCCTCGGCCGGCGAGCCACTCACCGCTTGCGGCAGCTCAACCTTCAACTGGGTTTCCCGGGTGAAGGTGGTGGTCACGACGAAAAACAGCAGCAGGATGAACACCACGTCGATCAGCGACGCCAGGTTGATCTCGATATTTTCCCGTGGTTTGCGGCGGAATTTCACTTCTTGCCCCCGGCCAGGTCCACGTCACGGTCGCCCTGCACCACCTCGACCAGCTTGATGGCTTCCTGCTCCATGCCCACCACCAGCTCGTCGACGCGGCGCTGCAGGAAGCGATGGAAGAACACGGCCGGGATGCCCACCATCAGGCCCGCGGCGGTAGTGATCAGTGCCTTGGAAATACCGCCCGCCAGCACGGCGGCATTGGTCGTCATGCCGGAACCGGTGAACGCGCTGAAAATGTCGATCATGCCCAGGACCGTGCCCAACAGGCCCAGCAATGGCGACATGGCCGCGATGGTCCCAAGGGCATTGATGTAGCGTTCCAGGTCATGGATGACGCGCGCGGCGGCCTCCTCGATGCACTCCTTCATGATCTCGCGACCATGCTTGGAATTCGCCAGGCCTGCCGCGAGGATCTCCCCCAGCGGCGAGCTGGCTCGCAGTTCCTTGAGCTTGTCCTTGTTCAGCTGCTTGTCCTTGATCCAGACCCAGACCTGCCCGAGCAGATGCTCCGGGGTCACGCGGCTGGCCCGCAGGGTCCACAGGCGTTCGGCAACGATACCCAGTGCCGCGATGGAACTCAGAATGATCGGCAACATCATCCAGCCGCCGGATTTGACCAATTCCCACACAGTGACAGCCCCCTCGAAAAAGTGCGCCACTTTATCATACAGACTCGCTGTGCAGGCCCGCCCTGCCGACAACCCGGCAAGAACGCTGCGCCAGATCAATGCTCCGACGCTGGCCCGGCGGGCGGCGGATCACGCCAGTAACGGCGAATGCCCGCCTGGCCAAGCGCAGGTATAAAGGCGCCGAGTTGCAGACGAATGGCACCTTGTTCGGCACTGTCGTAGATCGCCATGCCCAAGCGTCGATAACGCTCCATCACCCACGGATGGGGATGGCCGAACGCATTGTTGCGCCCCCGGGAAATCAATACCGAATGGGGCTCGAGGCGAGCCAGCAGCGCCATCGACGATGAGCTGCGGCTGCCATGGTGCGGCGCTGCCAGCCACTGGGTCGGCATCGCCAAGGGACTGTCAAGCAAGGCCCGTTCGGCATGGGTATCGATATCGCCGGTCAGCAGCAACCGCTCGCCACCGGCCTCGACCAGCAAGACACAGGATTTCTGGTTGCTCTCGACAGCCGATGCCCAGCGCCACAGTTCGAACCTCACCCCGTCCCATTCCCAGCTTTCGCCGCTATCGCACGCACCTGCCTGCAGATCGACGGGCAGCGCCTCGGGATCGCCGCTGACCACCCGACGGGTCGGCAATCCGTTGCGTACGGCTTGTGCACCGCCGGCGTGATCGGCATCGGCGTGACTGAGCAGCAGCATGTCCAAGGTACGCACACCGAGCCTGTGCAAGGTCGGCACCACCACGCGCTCGCCCGCATCGGCGTCGCCAAAACGCGGCCCCGCGTCATAAAGCAAGACGTGCCGCTGGGTACGCACGAGGATCGCCAGCCCCTGGCCGACGTCCAGTTGCCAGATTTCGGCTTGCCCGTGGGGTACTTCTTCCCGTGGAGGAAAAACCATCAGCATCAGCATCGGCCAGCCGAGGATCCGCAGCGGTACGCCCTTGGGCAGCAACAGCAGCGCAGTGCCGAGCGCCGCCACGCACCAGGCCCACAGCGGCACCGCGGGAGGCACCCAGGCTGGCATCTGCCCGGCTGCCAGCGCGAGCGCCTTGAACAGCAGATCGAGCAAGCCGCCGGCAATCCAGAGAAGGCTCTCGCCTATGAACGGTATCGGTAGCAACGCGGTGCCAAGCAAGGCCGAAGGCAACACCAGCAGACTGACCCAGGGCACCGCCAGCAGATTGACCAACGGACCGCTGAGGCTGACCGGCAGCCCGAGGATCAAGAGGAGCGGGCACAGCCCGAGAGCAATCAGCCACTGGGCGCGGGTCCAGGTCTGCCACCAGCGCCAGGGGCCCAGGCGACCGCCGAAGGTAAACATCAGAACGGCCACCGCGGCGAACGACAACCAGAACCCCGGCCGCAGGCTCGCCAGCGGATTGAGCAGCAGCACTGCCAGGAGCGCCAACAGCCAGGCTTTCCAAGGATCGGCCTGGCGAAAGCGCAAGCGCCACAGCAGCACCAGTCCGATCATCACACAGGCCCGCCGCACCGGCACTTCGAAACCGGCGAGCAGGCCGTAACCCAGCGCCGCGGTGAACGCCAGCACGCACGCCCAGGGCAGCCATGGCAACCACGCCGGCCAGACACCATGACGCGCCGCGCCGGCGACCAGCAGGTATACGAGGCCGGCGAACAGGCCGATGTGCTGCCCGGAAATGACCAGCAGATGGATCGTGCCGGTGTCTTGCAGCACCTGCCAATCTTCGCGACTCAACCCGGAGCCATCGCCAAGGACCAATGCCATCAGCGCCCCGGAACGCCCTTGGGCATCGACTTTCGCCAATGCCTGGCGCACCCCGTCGCGCCAGGCGCCCTGGGCCGGTTGCAGGCGTCGCCCTTGCTTGACGCTGCCGGTCGCGCCAATGCCGCGGCTCAACAGCCACGCCTCATAGTCGAAGCCATGGGGATTGAGCAGCCCCGCGGGTCGCTTGAGCTTCACCGCCAGGCGCCATTTCTCACCGCTGCTGACCGGCGGCCCACCATACCAGGCCAGGCGCATCGACGTTGGCAAGCGCGTGCGCCTTGACTGGATGTCGGCCAATTCGAAACGCACCGTTCCATCGCCGTGTTGCGGCAAACCGACGACCCGCCCTTCGACCCAGCGCGTCTCGCCGTCCAGTGCGGAGGGCAACCGTCCGTCCAGTGCATGGTGTGCGGCGAGGCTCGCCCAGACCAGCCCGAAGAGGAAGCAACCCGCCGGGTACAGGCGAAACGGCAGTACCATCAACGCCAGCGTCGCCATGGCTGCGATCAGCCATGGCGACGGCAGTACCGGTAGAAAAACCGGAGCCAGCAGCCCCAGTGCAAGCGCGACCATTGCCGTGCGCATAAGCCCATCCTTGAGAGTCCCTCTCCAGGCTTAGCCGGTGCGGGGCACCGTGGGCGTTAACAATTGTCACAAAGTCTGAATCTCCCGGTTGTAGAATCCGGACATACTTGCGGCCTTACAGCTTTGACCCGACCGAGAAGCCTTATGCCCCGGCGATTATTCAAACGTTACATGCCTGACCCCGCGAGCATTCGGGAACATAAATCCTTACGCTTTCTCGGCACCCTGCTGCACGATCCCAACCTCTGGCACCTCAATCGTCATTCGGTGGCGCGGGCGATGGCCGTTGGCCTGTTCGCCGCTTTTCTGCCGATACCGCTGCAAATGCTCCTGGCCGCCGCGCTGGCCGTCACGGTTCGCGGCAACATCCCGATCGCGGTAAGCCTGGTCTGGCTGACCAACCCCATCACCATGCCCGCGGTATTCTTCTGCACCTATCAGACCGGCGCCTGGCTGATGGACGTTCCAGCCCGGACGCTGCCGGACGAATTGACCTGGGAGTGGATCACCAACCAGCTGTCAACGTTGTGGCAGCCGTTTTTGCTGGGGTCGGTGGTCACTGGGTTGGTGCTTGGAGTCTTGGCTTATTTCGTCACCATGGCGTATTGGCGATGGTGGGTTGCCAGGCAGTGGCGGCGGCGCAAGCGCAGCCGGATGAGAGAAAAGCTGGACTGACCGCGTTTCACCCCCAGACACGACATTCGGGGGTAATCCGAAGTCCTTGTGGGAGCGAGCCTGCTCGCGAAGAGACCATCACATCCGACATCTGCATCGGATGATGTTTAGCCTTCGCGAGCAGGCTCGCTCCCACAGGTACGACACTTCAGACACGGACAGTGTCAGGTACGCATCCCTCGCCCACTCACCAGCAACCGTGCACAGCTCACATAAAGCATCACGGTCGCCACTAGCATGAAGGTAATTGCAATACTGATGCGAATGTCCGAAACGCCAAGGATCCCGTAGCGGAAAGCATTGACCATATGCAGCACCGGGTTGGCCAGCGATACGGTCTGCCAGAACGGTGGCAGCAGGGAAATCGAGTAGAACACCCCGCCCAGATACGTCAGCGGCGTGAGCACGAACGTCGGGATGATGGAGATGTCATCGAAGTTTCGCGCGAACACCGCGTTGATGAAGCCCAGCAGCGAAAAGATCGTCGCCGTCAGGACCACCACCAGGATCGTCACCCCCAGGTGATGCACCTGCAGATTAGTGAAGAACAGCGACAGCAGCGTCACGATCAGGCCGACCGCCAGCCCGCGCAGCACGCCACCCAGGGTGAAGCCGATCAGGATCGTATGGGGTGAAACCGGTGAAACCATCAGCTCTTCGATGGAGCGCTGGAACTTGCTGCCGAAGAAACTCGATACCACGTTGCCGTAGGAGTTGGTGATCACCGACATCATGATCAGCCCCGGCACAATGTAGTCCATGTACGTGAAACCGCCCATGTCGCCGATCTGCCGGCCGATCAGGTTACCGAAAATCACGAAGTACAGGACCATGGTGATCGCCGGGGGCAGCAGGGTCTGCGGCCAGATCCGCATGAAGCGTCGGACTTCACGATAAACAATGGTATTGAGGGCGATGAGGTTGGGGCGCAGTTCCGAACTCATACTCATACCGCCACCTTCGCCAGGTTTTTTTCCACCAGGGACACGAACAACTCCTCAAGGCGATTGGTCTTGTTGCGCAGGCTCAGCACTTCGATGTTTTGCACGGCCAGCTGGGTGAACAGCCCGGTGATACCAGCGGACTTGTCGACCTGGACTTCCAGGGTATGGCCGTCGAGCAGGCGAGCCGGATAACCCACCAGCTGCGGCGCGGCGCTCAGGTCATGCTTGAGATCCAGCAGGAAGGTTTCTACATGCAGCTGACTCAGCAACTGCCGCATGCTGGTGTTCTCGACGATGGTGCCGTGGTCGATGATGCCGATGTTGCGGCACAGCTGCTCGGCCTCTTCCAGGTAGTGCGTGGTGAGGATGATGGTGATGCCTTTCTGGTTCAGCTCGGTGAGGAAGGTCCACATCGAACGACGCAGCTCGATGTCCACGCCGGCGGTGGGTTCGTCGAGGATCAGCAGGCGCGGTTCATGCACCAGCGCGCGGGCAATCATCAGGCGTCGCTTCATGCCGCCGGACAACGAACGGGACGGCACATCGCGCTTGTCCCACAAGCCAAGCTGGGTCAGATACTGCTCGGCGCGCTCGTTGGCGATCTTCGGCGGGATGCCGTAGTAGCCGGCCTGGGTCACGACGATGTCGAAGGTCTTTTCGAACTGGTTGAAGTTGAATTCCTGGGGCACCACGCCGATGCAGCGCTTGAGCGCGGCGGGCTCGCGGTCCAGGTCATGGCCGAAGACGTTCACCGTCCCGCCGGATTTGTTCACCAGCGTGGAAAGAATGCCGATGGTGGTGGATTTGCCGGCACCGTTGGGGCCCAGCAAGGCAAAAAAATCACCTTCGGCGACATCCAGATCGATACCACTCAGGGCCTGGAAACCGTTGCCGTAGGTTTTGGTTAGCTGCCGTATGGACAGAGCGGAACTCATATCGGATTACGCACCAAGAAGGGGAGGAAGAAGAATAGATAAGGGCCGGCGGCGAGCAATACAACCACGGCGCATGAAGGCAATGGTGCGTGGCGTCGCCGCACAAGTACAGTGAAGTGTGTCGATAGTAAGTATTAAGTCAACGCGGTCATGACGGCCTTGCGATAAGCCGGACGCTGCTGGAGCCGCGCGTACCAGGCCTCCAGCCGAGGCAATGCGGCGCGCTCGATGGGCATCTCGAACCAGGCATAAATGAAACTGCCCAAGGGAATGTCGCCCATGCCGATTTCGTCACCGCAGAGGTAAGGCTGTTCGCCCAGGGCTTGCTCCACCATTGCCAGCAACTGGTCGCACTCCTTGATTGCCGCATTGATGGCCGGCCAGTCCTGTTGCTCGGCCGGGGTGCGCAGCACGCCCCAGAACACCGTGCGAAACGGAGCGGCAAAGCTGGACGTGGTCCAGTCCATCCATTTTTCAGCGCTGGCGCGGGCCTGTATGTCATCGGGATACCAGGCCGAGCCTGAGGCATGGCGAGCCGCCAGGTAACGCACGATGGTATTGGATTCCCAGAGCACGAAGCCGTCGTCTTCTATCATCGGAACCCGGCCGTTGGGATTTTTCGCGCGGTACTCGGGCGTATCCACCACGCCAAACGCGCCGCCCGCGTCGATGGCCTCGTAGGCCAGCCCCAGCTCTTCGGCACACCACAGCGCCTTGCGCACGTTCGACGAATTCTTCCGACCCCAGATCTTCAGCATCACGGCTTCCTCAATGGATAAATGCCGCAGCAGCATACGCCGGATCAACCGCGACTCAAATCACCCTGCACGTCGCCGAGCAATAACGGCGTTTCAGCCAAACAATGGCGTTTTCTCACCTGACCAACGAACGATTTCCTACCGGTGTTGCCAACCAGACTGGCGTTATGCATCCAAGGTTTCCCACGAAATCAATCACATCGCGCCGACCGCCGGTTTTACAGAGGACGTCTAAGCTCTGAGGGTCGGTCTTGCCCTGGTTCACGGAGGATTATTTATGCTGTTGTTGTGGATACTGGTTCTGGTCGTCGGGATAGCCTGGCTGGCACACCGCCGCACCGCCCCACTGCCAGCGCTGGGCATCGTTGCGGTCTACCTGTTGGCGATGGGGATCTTCAGCCATGCGTCCGGGTGGCTGCTGCTTGTCCTATGGCTGGTACTCGCCGCCGTTGCAGCCCCGCTGTTGCTACCTGACCTGCGCCGTAGATATTTCAGCGCGCCGATGTTCGACTGGTTCCAGAAAACCTTGCCACCGATGTCCGAGACCGAGCGCGATGCCATTGATGCCGGCACGGTGTGGTGGGACGGGGAATTATTCAGCGGTCGGCCGGACTGGGACATGCTGCTGGCCTACCCAAAAGTGAAACTGACTGACGAAGAGCAGGCATTTCTCGACGGTCCGACCGAAGAACTCTGCGCGATGGTCAGCGACTGGCAGATCGGCCAGGCCATGGACCTGCCGCCCGAAGCCTGGGCCCATATCAAGGAACATGGTTTCTTCGCCCTGATCATTCCGAAGGAATACGGCGGCAAGGGATTTTCCGCCTATGCCCACTCCCAGGTGGCGATGAAACTTGCCACCCGCAGTGGCGACCTGGCGTCCACCGTGATGGTCCCCAACTCCCTCGGCCCGGCGGAACTGCTGCTGCACTACGGCACCGATGAACAACGCAACCATTATCTGCCGCGACTGGCCCGGGGTGACGATATTCCCTGCTTCGCCCTGACCGGGCCGCTGGCTGGCTCCGATGCGGGGGCGATGCCCGACACCGGGATCATTTGCAAAGGCGAATGGCAAGGCCAGGAAACCATCGGCCTGCGCTTGAACTGGGAAAAACGCTACATCACCCTCGGCCCCGTCGCCACCCTCCTCGGCCTGGCCTTCAAAGCCTATGATCCCGACCATCTGCTAGGTGACGAAGAAGACCTGGGGATCAGCCTGGCGCTGATCCCCACGGATACGCCCGGGGTCAATATCGGTCGCCGTCACCTGCCTCTTGGCGCCGCCTTCATGAACGGACCGAACTGGGGCAAGGACGTGTTCATCCCGCTGGACTTCCTCATCGGCGGCCAGGCCATGCTCGGCAAGGGCTGGATGATGCTGATGAATTGTCTGTCGGTCGGGCGCTCGATTTCCCTGCCAGCGGTAGGGACCGGCGCGGCGAAGTTCACCAGCCTGGTCACCGGCCAGTACGCCCAGGTAAGGGAACAATTCAACGTGCCGTTGTCCGCCTTCGAGGGCATCCAGGAAGCCATGGCACGTATCGGCGGCAATGCCTGGTTGATGGACGCCGCACGCATGCTGACCGCCAACGCGGTGGACCTCGGCGAAAAGCCTTCGGTACTGTCTGCCATCCTCAAGTACCACCTGACCGAGCGCGGCCGCGAGTGCATCAGCCACGCCATGGACGTGCACGGCGGCAAGGGCATCATCATGGGGCCGAACAATTACCTGGGCCGCAGCTGGCAAGGTGCGCCGATTTTCATCACGGTCGAAGGCGCGAATATCCTCTCGCGCAACCTGATGATCTTCGGCCAGGGGGCGATTCGCTGCCATCCGTTCGTATTGAAGGAAATGGCCCTGGCAACTCGAGAAGACAAAGACCAGGCATTGGTCGAATTCGACGAGTTGCTGCTCAAGCACATCGGTTTTGCCATCGGCAACGCCGCCAGCACCCTGGTCCTGAACCTCGGCCTGGGGCACTTCGACAACGTGCCGGGCAATGCCCTGAGCCAAGGGTATTTCCGTGCCCTCAACCGGCAGGCGGCGGCGTTCGCCTTGCTGGCGGACCTGAGCATGATGCTGCTGGGTGGCGAACTCAAACGTCGCGAACGCCTGTCGGCCCGCCTGGGGGATGTATTGAGCAACCTTTACCTGGCCTCGGCGGCGCTCAAGCGCTATCACGACCTTGACTCGCCAGACCATATGGCGCCGCTGTTTCGCTGGGCCATGGAGGAAAGCCTGGGACAATCGGAGCGGGCACTGGACGAACTGCTGGTCAACTTCCCGAACCGGCTGCTGGGCGGCCTCTTGCGAGTGGTGGTGTTTCCTTTCGGCCGCCGTCACAAGGGACCGAGCGACAGGCTGGACGCCGAGGTGGCCGCCGTTATCGGCCGCGCCAAGGGCGATCCGACTCTGGAAGAGCTGCTCCAAGGCTGTTATCGCCCGCAGTCGGAAGAGGACCCGGTGGGTGCGCTGCAACATGCCGCCGACCTGCTGGCCGCCGCCCAGCCGCTTCACAAAAAGCTCCATGGAGCGTTCAAGCAGGGTCAACTCAACCCGGCGCCCGGCGAACCTATCATCGATGCGGCCCTGGAGGCGGGTGTCCTGCAAGCCGGTGAGGCGCAGACCCTGCGCGCAGCCGAAGCGGCACGCCGCAAGGTCATTGATGTGGATGATTTCGACAAGGAGGAACTGACCCTCGCCGAGGCCAAGGTGCGGTGATGCTGGCAGCGATCTGATCGATAGCATGTAAAAGCGGGCGCAGGAGCTTTATACTCCTGCGCCCGTTTTGCTCTTGAGGACTTATCTCGTGTCCAACGTCGTTGCCGATCACCTCGTCTTGCTTGACCACTTGCGCAGCATCCTGGTCGCCGTGGGTGAGGCCGAACAGGTTCCCGAAGAAAGCCATGCGCTGTTCCTGGAGCGCTTTGACGAATTGCGCGCGCAACTGCCAGTCGACCCGATCGAAAGCCAGTACCTGGGCCAGGACCTGCTGTGCCAGGTGATCGTGCGTTATCCACAGATCGCCCACCTGGTGCCCCGAGACCTGCTGTGGTATTTCGGCGGCGATTGCCTGCACTACATGCCCGACGAAGAGATCGCCCTGTACCAGGCCCTCGAGGAACGTCGTTTCGAAGCCGAGCAAAACGACGAGCCGTTCGACTGGAACCAGGAAAAACAATTGCTGGCCATGTCGGATCAGGACAGCAAGCACTGATTGCAAACAGCACGACCAAGACCCGCATGGCTTAAAAACTCTGCGGGTCTTTTTTTGATCTTTTATCGAGCCAGGTCTGGCAGTGCGCGCGTGGTACTTAGCCTTGAGGGCTGAAAAAGACTTTTTTCACGCGCATAAAAAAACGCCGCTCAATGAGCGGCGTTTTTTTGAATTTGGAGCGGGAAACGAGACTCGAACTCGCGACCCCGACCTTGGCAAGGTCGTGCTCTACCAACTGAGCTATTCCCGCAAATGGCGTCCCCTAGGGGACTCGAACCCCTGTTACCGCCGTGAAAGGGCGGTGTCCTAGGCCACTAGACGAAGGGGACACGCTAACTGGAACACATGGTGTGTATCCCAGTGCCCAAATCCGCATCCGAAGATGTCGGCTCTGGTTTCACTCAGCCCTGCCCGAAAGCAACGCTGTTTAAATTGGAGCGGGAAACGAGACTCGAACTCGCGACCCCGACCTTGGCAAGGTCGTGCTCTACCAACTGAGCTATTCCCGCATTGGCGTCCCCTAGGGGACTCGAACCCCTGTTACCGCCGTGAAAGGGCGGTGTCCTAGGCCACTAGACGAAGGGGACACACGTACAACATTCACTGCTTATCGCGTTTGGCTGAGTGCTTTACGCTGTAAGTGGCGCGCATTCTATGGATGGATTGGAGGGTCGTCAACCCCCGAATATAAATTTATTTAAATCAATGACTTCGCCCGGTTTGAGGAGGATTCTCGGATTTTCCCCGTCCGCTCTCTGGCGCCTATATTCTGTCGCCCGCCAAGGGGTTATAGTCGCGCCCGACAAATAGTGGCAATGTGCATCTACTCCGCTACGCGCCGCGTGAACAGTACGTCGCCCGTCTAATCGCGTCGCTCGGGCCTATGCGCTTAAAAGCCAAGCCACTACACTCATGACATGCGAACGCTAATAAAGAGGTCTTACCGGTGACACCACTCATGATCACCCTGCTCGTCGTAGCCGGGATCGCACTGTTGATCGCCATTGGCTACATGAACCATGTGGTGGAAAACAACAAGCTGGAAAAGGCCCGCACCAAAGTCGAACTCAACGACCGCTTGCGGCGTTGCGGCGAGCTCACGGAAACTTTCCCCGGCCAGTTGATGACCCCGGCGCTGAAGTTGCTGATGACGCGCCTGGAGATGAATGTCTGCCAGCGCTTGCTCAATCTTGAAAAGTCCAACGCTGCGGTCAAGGCTCGCCTGGATGAACTGTCCGCATTGGCTGCTCAGGGTGAGTCGATTCCGGTAAGCAACCCGCCGGCACCGATACAAACCGAGGCCAAGGCCAAGGATGTGCGGTTTCTGCTCGAAGCGTTGCACGGCCAGATCACCCGCGCCGCGCAGGATGGCTTCCTGCCGCCCAACGAGGCCAAGCGCTGGATCCGTGAAGTGCGGCACCTGCTGGTGCTGCTGCACATCGAGTTCTTCAACAATCTCGGTCAGCAAGCCTTGCAACAGGAGCAACCGGGGCAGGCCCGCCTGGCATTCGAGCGAGGCGTGCAATACCTGCGCAAACAGCAGGAGCCGCAGGTCTATGCCGAACAGTTGGCTTATCTGGAGAAGCTTCTGGCCCGCGCCAATGCCCAGGTCCTGGCCAGCACCCAGCCGGTCGAGGGCGAGGTTAACCAGTTGACTGAAGGGTTGAAGGAAGACGAAGCGAACGACGAGTGGAAGAAAAAGAAAGTCTACGATTGAGTTCGGACTGATAGCCCGCCCGTTTCTTGTGCAAACACATTTCTCTGTGGGTGGGTGGGAGCGAGCCTGCTCGCGAAGAGGCCAGCACATCCAGCATCTCAGCGCCTGACACGCCGCCTTCGCGAGCAGGCTCGCTCCCACAGGGTCTGGTGTCGCACATGATGCAGCGCATACCGAAGATTCAATGTAGGAGCGAGCCTGCTCGCGAAGGCGCTAAGTGCAGCCCCACACTCACAGCCTGAAATGCCCCACCATCCCCTTCAACTCGCTCCCCAGCTGTGCCAGCTCGATGCTTGAAGCGGCATTGCCCTGCATGGCCATGGACGATTGATCGGCGCTGGCACGGATACTGGTAACACTGCGGTTGATCTCTTCAGCCACCGAACTCTGTTGCTCGGCTGCCGCCGCGATCTGTTGGTTCATCTGCTGGATCAACGACACCGCCGCCGCGATGCTGCCCAATGCGCTTTCAGTCTGCAGCGCATCGCTGACGGCCATTTTGACCAATTCGCCGCTGCTCTGGATCTGTTGTACGGAGGTCTGGGCGGCCGAGCGCAGGGCGCTGACCAATCGCTCGATTTCCTCAGTGGACTGTTGCGTACGCTTGGCCAGGGCTCGTACCTCATCGGCCACCACGGCAAAACCCCTGCCCTGCTCGCCCGCCCTGGCCGCCTCGATAGCGGCGTTGAGCGCCAGCAGGTTGGTTTGTTCGGCGACGCTCTTGATCACGCTCAGCACCGTGCCGATGTTCTGTATCTCGGCGCTGAGGCTTTCGATGCTGGTGCTGGCCGACGTCGCCGAATCAGCCAGTTGTTCGATACGCACCATGCTCTGGCGCACCACCCGCTGGCCGCTTTCAACCTTGTCGTCGGCGGTCTGGGCTGCTCGCGCGGCCTCTTCGGCGTTGCGCGCCACGTCATGCACGGTGGCGGTCATCTGGTTCATGGCCGTGGCCACCTGCTCGGTTTCCTCCTTCTGGCTGCTGACTTCAAGGTTGGTCTGCTCGGTCACGGACGACAGCGACTGTGCCGAGCTGGCCAATTGCTCGATGCCGGCCTGCAAACCGCTGACGATGCTGCTCAGGCCGGCCGCCATCTGCTGCATGGCCAGCATCAACTGGCCGATCTCATCCCTACGGGTCACATCGACCTTGGCACTCAAGTCACCTGAAGCAATCTGTTGGGCGACGCGAATGACACTGCGCAGCGGCGTAACGATCAGCCGGGTGATGAGCCAGGCAGCGATCAATCCCACCAGCAGGGCCAGGGCCGACGAACCGACGATCATCAGCGAATTTTTCTTCAGCTCCGCCTGCATTGCACTGTCTTCGGCGTTGTAGGCTTGGTCGACCCGCGCCACAACCTGGTCGGCACGCTCATGCAATTGCTGGTAGACGGTTTTCTCCTTGGCCAGCAAACCGGTGTATTCGGCCAACTGCTGATTGAATCCGCCGATGTGCCCGGCCACTTCGTTGAGTACGGTCTGGTAACCCGGATCCTTGACCGCGCCCTTGAGTACTTCGGCCAGTTTCATGGCCTGCTCGGCCTGTTCGATGTTGCCTTGCCCGGCGTTCTCCTCGCTGCCTTTACGGCTCTGGTCCAGGCGAACCCGCGCTTCGTTCATGGCCTGCAGCATCAGCCGCGAGACCTCGCTGACCTGGTTGGCCTGCTCGATGAATTCCGCACCGTCCTTGCCTTCGGACTCTTTCAAGGTATAGGCGCCGTCATCGGCCAGACCCGCCTGCAACACATCCAGGTTGTTGGCGACACTGGAAACAGACCAACTGGCCATTTCCAGGGCCAGGTCCTTGCTCTGGCTCAGATCCACAAACTCATCGAATGCCTTGCGATACGTCGCCAGAGCCTGCTCCACTTCATTCATCACTGGTACATTGGCAGCCGATTGCGCCTTGAGCTCATTCGCCAGGGCAACCAATGCATCGACACCCTGGCGCAAGGCATCGGCCGTCTTGGGGTCGGAGCGCGAGGCGTATTCCTGCTCAAGCAACCGGACCTTGAGCAACCCGCTGTTGAGGGACGACATCTGTTTCAAACCATCGAAACGCTGACTGATGGTTTGCAGCGACCAGACACCGATGGCCGCCACCAACGCAGTGAGCAGCAACACCAGGAAAAACCCGATGCCCAGTTTTTTCGCCATACCGAGGTTGGCGAAACGTCCTTGCACGGCCGTAATCATTGCGCCCAGTCCTCTGCCAGTGTGTGTTGCTTGCAGATTCGCAACGAGACACCTCGCAACACAAGATGCCTGCGTCGGAATAATGGCAAAAAGCTACAGCCGCGTCGTTTTCAGGACACTTGAGGTCGATCCAGAGCCGTGGCATGGAAAAACGCCAACGCCTTGGGGTCTCGGGCATGGGCCACGTTGATCCGCAACCAGTCAGTGTCGGTGCCTGAAGGACTGAACGCCGTACGCGAGGACAGCTGGATGCCGGAGTACCTGGCCAGACGCTGCAACCTGCCGTAGTCGCAAATGGGCGGGCGCGCCCAAATGAACAGCCCCCCTGCCGGTTTGCCAAAAACTTCCCAGTCGGCCTCGTCGAGCAACTGCAACGTCATGGCCATATCGGCATTCAGCCGCTGCCGCTGGCGCTGGACCAGTTTTCGGTAGGCACCGTTGGCCAACAGATTGGTCAGTACCGCTTCAGAGAATCGCGACCCGCCCATGCTGGTTATTCCCTTGACCTCGCTCAATCGCGCGATAACGCAGGGCCCGGCCACCACGAAGCCGACTCGTAACGAACTGCTGAGGGTTTTCGAGAAACTGCCGAGGTAGATCACATCGGCATCCAGAGCGGCCAGGCGAACTCGCGTCGAACCCTGGAAATCGGCATAGACATCGTCCTCGATAACCAGCATGGCGTGCTCTTTCGCCAACTCAAGCAAACGCTGGGCTACAGCCAGGGAAAGATTGCTGCCGGTAGGGTTGTGGCAGGCACTGTTGATGAACAGGGCGTTGGGGCGATGCATCGCCAACAGACATTCGAGCGCAGCGATGTCCGGGCCGTGCGGTGTTCTCGGCAGTTCTATCATGTCGATCCTGTGCAGCCTGAGCAGGTCGAACAGCTTCGAATAACCCGGGCTTTCCACCACGACGCAGCTCCCTGGTTGCAGCAGTGTGCGCACGATCAGGTCCAGCCCGTGGCTTACCCCCGTCGTGGTCAGGATCAGGTTTTCATCGGCATCGATATCGAACTGTTTCAGGCGCCTGGACAATTGCTCTCGCAAGGCCGGCAGCCCCATCGGCGTGCTGTAGTTGAACAACCCCGCCATATCGGTGCGGGTAACCTGGCGGATCGCATAACCAAGGTCGTCGCTTTCACGCCAGCTCTCGGGCAACCCGCCGCCCCCCAGTTCCAGAGCCCCTGGCGAACCGTCCCCCAACCCCGCCTGCTGGTAAGAAATGCCCGGCGGCCAAAACTGATCGACCGGCTCATGCCATGCCAAAGGGCCTGAGGCGACCAGAAAACCTGAGCCATGACGAGAGGCCAGCAGCCCCTGGGCCACCAGCCGCTGGCAGGCTTCGTGGACACTCGCCTGGCTTAGCAGGTTTTCCCGCGCGAGCCGCCGGATCGATGGCAGGCGGGCCCCTGGCGGCACCACACCCTGGCGGATCCGGCTGGCCAGCGCGTCGACAATTTGCTGCACGACAGGCACCAGGGCCTGCCGGTCGATTCTCAACTCCATGAGTAACCAAGCTCCTAAGCGAATGTTTTACGTTCGAAAGAGTTAAGCACAGGGCCGAGTCGGACGATGTAAGCCAAAGACGTGAAAACGCCTGTTTCTCATCCTTTGAAATACATTGGTCGGTCAATCGAGCGCACCTGCCTCCGAAAAAAACGAAGCCCGCATCCAGTGCGGGCTTCGTCCTGCATGCAGGGTGCAACCATGACGATCAGAACGCCGTGACCCCACCGTCCACGGCCAGCGAATGCCCTGTAGTGAATGCCGCCCCGTCGCTGCACAAGTACAGCACCGCGCTGGCGATCTCCTCGACCTTGCCAATACGCCCCACGGGATGCATCGCATTGGCGAATTCGCCTTTCTTCGGGTCCGCCTCGTAGGCGCGCCGGAACATATCGGTGTCGATGACCGCCGGGCAGACCGCGTTCACACGGATTTTCTTCTTGGCGTATTCGATGGCAGCCGACTTGGTCAGCCCGATCACCGCGTGCTTGGAGGCTGCATAGATGCTCATTTTCGGCGCGGCCCCTAGCCCGGCCACCGAGGCCGTATTGACGATAGCGCCGCCCCCTTGGGCCAGCAGCAACGGCAATTGATACTTCATGCACAGCCAGACGCCTTTGACGTTGACCCCCATGATCGCGTCGAACTCGTCCAGCGTGCCATCGGCCAGCTTGCCCTTCTCGATCTCGATGCCGGCGTTGTTGAATGCGTAATCCAGGCGACCGTAGGCACTGATCACCTCGTCCATCAGACGTTGCACATCGCTTTCTACGGTCACGTCACAGCGCACGAAAACCGCCTCGCCACCGGCATCGCGAATCAACTGCACCGTACCCTCGCCGCCCGCCACGTCCAGGTCCGCCGCGACCACTTTCAGGCCTTGCGCCGCGAACGCCTGGGCGGTGGCGCGGCCAATGCCTGCTGCCGCGCCCGTGACCACGGCAACCTGTCCGGAAAACGTCATGCTCATCGTCAATGCCTCGAAGAATTACGGGAGTCACTGAATATAGTCATCGTCCGCGCTACTACGGCAGCACTATGCAAATGCCGGTTGGATATCCATGGATGCCAGTGATAACAGCCCCGCCCGCATCATCACCGGGTTGGATCGACGTGCATTCGCTGTGTCGGCAAACCTTGCGGTCAACCCGCCGAGGGTCTATCAACAAGGCTTCATTCATCTTGAGTCCCAGCCATGACTGCTCAGATCAATCGCCAGTTCCTGCTCGCCAAACGCCCGGTAGGCGCCGCGACCCGCGAGACATTCACTTATCAACAAGTGCCGGTCGGCGAACCGGCAGCCGGTCAGATCCTGGTGAAGAACGAATACCTGTCTCTGGACCCGGCCATGCGTGGCTGGATGAACGAGGGTAAGTCCTATATCCCGCCGGTCGGCATCGGTGAAGTCATGCGAGCCTTGGGCGTAGGCCAGGTGGTCGCGTCGAATAATCCGGGCTTTGCGGTCGGGGACTACGTCAACGGTGCATTGGGCGTGCAGGATTATTTTCTCGGCGAGCCACGAGGTTTCTACAAGGTAGATCCGAAACTGGCGCCGCTGCCGCGTTATTTGTCCGCGCTGGGCATGACCGGCATGACCGCCTATTTCGCCCTGCTGGATGTCGGCGCCCCCAAGGCCGGCGAAACCGTAGTGCTCTCGGGAGCCGCCGGGGCGGTGGGCAGCATCGCCGGGCAGATCGCCAAGATCAAAGGCTGCCGCGTGGTCGGCATTGCCGGCGGTGCCGATAAATGCCGGTTTCTCATTGATGAGCTGGGTTTTGACGGCGCCATCGACTACAAGAGCGAAGACGTCCATGCCGGCCTCAAGCGCGAATGCCCCAAAGGCGTGGATGTGTATTTCGACAACGTCGGCGGCGACATCCTCGACGCGGTGCTCAGCCGCCTGAATATGAAGGCCCGCGTGGTGATTTGCGGCGCGATCAGCCAATACAACAACAAGGAAGCGGTGAAAGGACCGGCCAACTACCTGTCGCTACTGGTCAATCGCGCACGCATGGAAGGTTTCGTGGTCATGGACTACGCCTCGCAATTCGCCGCCGCCGGGCAGGAAATGGCCGGCTGGATGGCCAAGGGGCAGCTCAAGAGCAAGGAAGACATCGTCGAAGGGCTGGAGACCTTCCCCGAGACGCTGACCAAGCTGTTCAGCGGGGAGAACTTCGGGAAGTTGGTGTTGAAGGTCTGACAGGAAGCAACTGTGGGAGCGAGCCTGCTCGCGAAGGGGCCGTGTCAGTCAATATCAGCTTGACTGACATACCGCTTTCGCGAGCAGGCTCGCTCCCACAGATGGGGTGAGCAGATTTGAACCACAGGTGGGCGTCAGGCCAGTTCGGCCACCACCGCCGCCAAGGCCTTGGCCGGATCGGCGGCCTGGCTGATCGGACGGCCGATCACCAGATAGTCAGAACCGGCATCCAGTGCCTGGCGCGGCGTCAGGATACGACGCTGGTCGTCCTGGGCGCTGCCCGCAGGACGAATCCCCGGGGTCACCAGTTGCAGCGACGGATGGGCAGTCTTCAGGGCGCCGGCTTCCAGGGCCGAACAGACCAGACCGTCCATGCCGGCCTTCTGCGCCAGCGCCGCCAGACGCAACACCTGCTCCTGGGGCTCGATGTCCAGGCCGATTCCCGCCAGGTCCTCGCGCTCCATGCTGGTCAGCACGGTCACGCCGATCAGCAGCGGTTTCGGACCGCTGCGCTGGTCCAGCACTTCCCGGCACGCCGCCATCATGCGCAGGCCACCGGAGCAGTGCACGTTGACCATCCACACGCCCATCTCCGCAGCGGCCTTGACGGCCATGGCGGTGGTGTTGGGGATGTCGTGGAATTTCAGGTCGAGGAAGACCTCGAAGCCCTTGTCCCGCAGGGTACCGACGATTTCCGCAGCACAACTGGTGAACAGTTCCTTGCCGACTTTGACCCGGCAGAGCTTGGGGTCCAACTGGTCGGCCAGCTTCAGGGCGGCGTCACGGGTAGGGAAATCCAGGGCGACGATGATAGGCGTCTGGCAGGCGGACATGAGCGGGCTCTCAGGCAAGTCGAAATCGGCGAGCATTGTAGCGGAACCAGCGCCTGTGCGGGACCCGATGATCGTAAATCGTCTCCGGTCCCGGCTTTGTTCTCCATCAACGGGCTGATTAACCGCCCCACGCCACAGGTGACCTTCAGTCCTGACGCGCGTGGCTCTTACTCCAATCCGTCAGCAAGCTGTACGCCACCGCCAACAGCGTCGGACCGATGAACAGGCCGATGAAACCAAAGGCGATCAACCCGCCGAAAACCCCCAGCAGCACGATGACCAGCGGCAGGTTTCCGCCGCGGCTGATCAGGTAAGGCTTGAGCACGTTATCCACGCCGCTGATGATGAAGGTGCCCCATATACCGAGGAACACCGCCATCCCGTATTCGCCCTTCCACGCCAGCCAGGCCGTGGCGGGGATCCAGACCAGCGGCGGGCCCATGGGAATCAGGCTGAGCAGGAAAGTGACAATACCAAGCACCAGTGCTCCCGGCACGCCCGCGATCAGGAACCCGATCAGCGCGAGCACGGCCTGGGCCGCCGCGGTACCGATCACGCCGTTGACCACCCGCTGCACCGTACCGGCCACCAGGTCGACGTAGTACCCGGCACGGTCACCAATCAACCGCTCCAGCAAGCCTTGGACAAAGGCCGCCAGGCGCGGGCCGTCACGGTAGAAAAAGAACACGAACACGATGCTCAACGTCAGTTCGAGAATACCGCCGCCTACTTGCGCGCTACGGGCCAGCAACCAATTGCCGACCCTTCCGAGGTATGGCTTGATGGACACCATCATCGCCGCGCCCTGTTGGTCGATGCTGTCCCAGAGCGTCACCAGCCGCCCGCCTACCAGCGGCACACCAGCCAGCCATTCCGGCGCTGCGGGCAGGCCGTCGACCTGGACATCCCTGATGAACGCCGTGGCATCGCGCACATGATCGGCCAGGTTGAACCCCAGCCACACCAGCGGCACCGCCACCAGTAACATCCAGCCGACCGTCAGCAACGCCGCGGCGAGGGAGTCACGCCCGTTGACCCAGCGGGTCAGCAAGCGCATCAGCGGCCAGCTGGCGAAAGCCAGCACGGCGCCCCAGAACAGCGCCGACCAGAATGGCGCCATCACCCAGAGGCTTGCGCCGAACAACACCAACAGCAGGATCTGCACCAATAGCCGATCGTTATTGAGCATGAAAGGTCTCGAAAAATTAACGGGGCCGGTCAACGGCGTGGGGTGCATCCCTGAAACAGCTTACCGCAACAGTTCAAGGTGCAGACCCTTCGCGTCATCGCTGGCCGTCTCCATGCGCGCGGCCCGCACACCCTGGCCAATGAGGGCCTGGCGCCACACCTCGGCCTGCGGGCCGGCGATGCTGACCCGAAGGCCGGTGTCCAGGTTCAGCGCCCGGGAGAGCAAACGCAGCCAGGCGTCGTCCGGTTCGCCGGCAAGACGCGGCAGATCCAGCACGCCGGTGTCCTTGAGCTGGCGCAGCAACGTCGCAGATGTCGGCAGCAGATCCCCCAGGGGAGCGTTCGCTTCGAACTGTTCGACGTGCAGGTAGGCCTTGCGGTTGCCGCGGGTAATGGCATACAGCGCGATCAGCGTGTTGTCCGCCGGCGGCGCCAGGCGCAACAGCAGATAGGCCTGGCCGCTGTCGGCACCATAGAGCTTGGCATTGCCAAACACCTGGTTGGCCCACAGGCTGCTCTCACCGCAATCACGCGCCTGGCACCAGAAAAGCAGCTCGGCGTCCTGCTTCTGCAGTGCTTCGCGAGCAGCGGTAAAAGCCTGGGTGGCGGTGTGCTCCGGCGGTAATTCATAGGTGACCGACGTGACGTTGCCACGGGCGTCGACCTGCCCATCGAAGCGCAGCTGGCCGCTGATCCTGCGGATCGAGCCCATCGGGTAGATACGCTCAAGGTCGCTGGTTTGCTTGTAATCGGCGATTTGCGCGTCGGGCATCCGCGGCACGCGCGCCAGGTCCTGGCTGCCGGGCACATCGGCGGCCAGGGCGGCCGGACCGAAAGCGGCCAGCGTCAGCAGGGCGAATGAATACATGGATAGTTTCATCGGATCGACTGTGCCTGGACCCGCGCGACGCGAAGGCGTCTTTTAATGCTGATGCGCAGCAAGGCGAATGTACGGTTTTCTGTCATGGTTGGCTCCCTTTCCACCCGCCAAGCCTCGACAGTTGCCCGGCGCAAGTCAAGAAACGCTGAAGAACCGATTGAAACAGTCTGCTACAAGAGCCGCACCGACCTCATCGTTCAGGTGCAAATGATGACCGCCAGGCAACCGCTCATGACTGAAGGGTAGCCGTTCCAGCAACTCCGGATGCTGGGCCAGCATGCCGTCAGCTGCCACCACCAGGTGCGCTGGACAGGCGACTCGGGCCACGAACGCCATGGCCTGTTCATCGGTCAGGCGCAGTGGCGATGGCAAGGTCAGGCGGTTGTCGGTGCGCCAAGTATAGCCGCCCGACACTGGCATCAGTCCGCGCTGGGCGAGCAACTCGGCGGCCTCGCGACTGACCGCCACCAACCCTTTCATACGCGCTTCGATGGCCCGGTCGAGGGTTGTGTAGACCGGTTTGCGCTTTTCCTGCAAATCCAGCTGCGCCTGCAGGGCCATGCCCATCCGCTCCGCCGCATTGTCGCCCTTGGCTGTAGGCGGAATCACCCCGTCGATCAGGCCCAGGTGCGTGATCCGCTCCGGCAGGGAGCCGGCCAGCACCAGCGAAACGATGGCGCCCATCGAGTGCCCCAACAGCGCGAAACGTTTCAAACCCAATTGCTCGGCCACTTGCAGCACATCATGGGCGTAGTCCCACAGGGCGTAACCGGCCCCGGGCGGGCGGTGTCCGGAATGACCGTGGCCGGCCATGTCCAGGGCAATCACCCGCACACCCTCCAGCCGTGGGGCGAGCCGGGCGAAGCTGTTGGCGTTGTCCAGCCAGCCATGCAGCGCGATCACCGGCCGGCCATCCTCCGGTCCGAACAGGTGGGCGGCGAGTTCGATATGGGGCAAGCTCAGGCGAACCTCTTCGACGGCGTTCATGCGTCAGGCCCTTGCCAGCGCTGGAGCAGGTCCTTGAGCAGGTTCGCCGTGTCCTGGGGATATTCGAGGGGAAACATGTGGCCACCGGGCATGGTCAGGGATTCACCCTGCGGCATGCGCCCCACCACACGCGTGTGATGACGCATCACCACGCGACTCTGCCGGCCCCGTACTACCGCCAGCGGAACCTGGAGTGTTCCAGCCCTCGCGGGGCGGGTATGGGGCACGCCACGGTAGATGCTGATCTCCGTGGCCGGGTCGAAGCGCAGCCGCAACCGGTCACCGAGGGGTTGCAAGCCATGTTGCAGATAAGCTTCAAAGCATTCCGGGTCGAAACCGCGAAACAGCGTTTTGCCGGCAAAATAGGCCCGCGCCGACGCCAGGTCGCTGAATTCCTCGCGCCGTCCCAGGGTCCGCCCGGCCGGGGTCAGGCGATCAATGAACCCCATGCGCTTGGCGGCCAGGATCAGCCATCGGTCGGCGCGGGTCAGCACCGGGGAATCGAGCATGACCACGCCGCGATACAACCGAGGGCAACGCAACGCCGCGTGCAGGTGCAACACACCGCCCAGGGAGTGCCCGACGCCCCACACCGGTTCCGGTTGCTGCTCCAGGTGATGAATCAGCTCGTCCACCAGGTTGTTCCAGTTGTCGTCCACCGGAAACCGTGGGTCGTGACCGTGCAGTTCGAGGTGCGCAACCTCATATTGCGGCGCCAGCGCGGCGAACAGCTTGCCGTAGGTGGCCGAGGGGAAACCATTGGCGTGGGCGAAAAACACCTGTTGCGACATGTTGGCCGATCCGTTGCGAGAACTGCCACCGATTGTCCGCAGAACCCGATAGCCCGGCAATGACCGTAACTGACAGGAATGATGACAGTCGGGGTTGGGATATGGCGCCCTGCCCCGCTGCACCCGTGGCGAGGGAGCTTGCTCCCGCTGGCCTGCACAGCAGGCCCGAAGCCAGGCGACGCGGTATGTCAGGCTGCGCGAGTCAATTGACCGGGGGCCGCTTTGCGGCCCAGCGGGAGCAAGCTCCCTCGCCACGAAGACGTCCCCGTAGGCATCAACGCGCCGGCGGCTGCTCGCCCAGCGGCACTACCGCCATGGTCAGGCGCGATACACAGTTGACCTTGCCGTCATCGTTGACCAGGCGAATGTCCCAGACCTGCGTGGTGCGGCCCAGGTGAACCACGCGAGCCGTCGCGGTGACCCGCCCGCTGCGCACGCCACGCAGGTGGTTGGCGTTGATTTCCAGGCCGACGCAATAGAACTTGCTGGTGTCCACGCACAGGTAGGCGGCCATGGACCCGACCGTTTCGGCCAGCACCACCGAAGCGCCGCCGTGCAGCAACCCGAACGGTTGGTGGGTGCGATGATCCACCACCATGCTCGCGGTCAGGGATTCGTCATCGAAGGATTCGAAACGGATGTCCAGCACTTCGCTGATGGTATTTTTACCGGCGGCGTTCAGTTGTTCGATGTTGGGGGTGGTGCGCCAAAGACTCATCGTGCCCTTCCTTCGTGATTTTTTTGTTTTGCCCGCCCGGAAGCGGTTTCTCAGGGATGCTTGAGGCTCTTGAGGTTCATCGAGCCGGCCAACGGCAGGTCGCCTTCCAGCTCTGCCAGACCAGCCGTTTGCACCTGTTCAGGTTGCTGCAGGTGGCCGTGCTGCAACAAGCCCAACAGGCTGCCCACCAGCGGGTTGTGGCTGACCAGCAGCACGTCGTCCTGGTCCTCCAGATGTTTCAACACATCGGCCGGCCGGGTCTCCGGGGTGAGCCAGTCGACCGTGATCAACTCAGGCTCGAACCCCAGGGCTTCACGCACCAGTTGCGCGGTCTGCTGGGCACGCACGTAGGGACTGGCATAAATGGCCCGCAACGGCTCAGCCATCAACTGCCCGGCGCTGCGCAGCACCTCTTCGCGGCCATGGACCGTCAATACCCGCTCAGGGTCCGGACGAGCCCCGTGCGGCTCTGCTTCACCGTGACGCAATACCCACAGTTTCATAGTTTCGGCTCCTCGTCACGGACCGGGTGCGGCGCCGGCGCCACGGTGTGAGGCGCTTCGCCTTCCGGTGTCCGCGGGGTCGGCCAGTCAGCGAAGGGCCAGGGTTTCTGGTCGCTGTGGAAAGTGCCGAAGCGGCCGATCTGCGCGAGAAACTGGCTCAGGCTGTCGCCAAAATTCATCAGGCTGGCGCTGGGTGCGCCGTAGATCAGTCGATAAACCAATTGCACCAGCACCACGGCGCCGAGGATGAATTGCGCCACCTGCCAGACCAGCAGGTAAATCACCATCCACAGCACACGCAGCAGGATGGATTCGTATTGTGGCTGCCCTTTCGGATCGTTCATGGTTCGCTCCTGCTTGCGGTCGATCGGAATCAGTTGAAACCGCTGGTGGAAATGAAATCGACATCGGTCTTCGGTTCGCCACGCATCAACAGTTCGATGACCTGCTCCAGCGTGCGCCCTTCAAACAGAATGGCGTGCAGTCCCGCGACCAGCGGCATATACACCCCGGTCTCCTGGGACTTGGCCTTGAGGACCTTGAGAGTATTGACCCCTTCGGCCACTTCGCCCAGGCGCGACACGGCCTCGTCCAGGCTTAGGCCCTGGCCGAGGGCGAAGCCGACCTGGTAGTTGCGACTCTTGGGCGAAGAGCAGGTGACAATCAGGTCGCCCACTCCGGCCAGCCCGAGGAATGTCATCGGGTTGGCACCCTGGCTGACGGCAAAACGGGTCATCTCCGCCAGCGCCCGGGTGATCAGCATGCTCTTGGTGTTTTCGCCCATGCCCAGCGCGACCGCCATGCCGGCGATGATCGCGTAGACGTTCTTCAGCGCCCCGCCCAGCTCCACGCCGAAACGATCGGCGCTGGCATAGACCCGGAAGGTTCGGCCATGAAGGGCGGCCTGGACCCGCTGGCAAAGCTCCTCGTCTTCACTGGCGACCACGGTGGCGGTCAGCGCATGCTCGGCGATTTCCCGCGCCAGGTTCGGCCCGGAAATCACGCCGATGCGCGCCTTGGGGGCGATTTCCTCAAGAATCTCGCTCATCAGCTTGAAGGTCTGCGCCTCGATGCCTTTGGTCAGGCTCACCAGCAACTTGCCGCTCAGGCGTTCGGCGTGGGACGCCAGCACCGAGCGCAGGGCGCTGGAAGGCAAGGCAACGAAGAACAGATCGCTGCCCTCGAGCGTGGCCTGCAAATCGGTGACCGGCTCCACTTCAGGGCGAACCTTGATGCCTTTGAGGTAACGCGGATTCTCCCGGTTGAGCCGGATGGCCTCGGCCTGCTCCGGGTCACGCATCCACTGGCGCACCGCGTGGCCGTTCTCCGCCAGCAGGTTAGCCACGGCGGTGCCGAAACTCCCGCCTCCCAGGACCGCGATCGGGCGCTGTTCAGTCATATGCAATCCGCTCTTCCATACCAAGTGGCAATGCCCGGCATTATACGGAGCAGCCGAACCGCGACCAGCCCCGTCAGCAATTACCGATGGCAGTAGCAAGCTGACAATCAATTGCGAGGAAAATGCTGCCAACGTGAATGGAAAAGTCGCACGGCTCGGTTAACATGCCCGCCATCCCTCCTTCAATCAAAGGCTGTGCCGTGTTCGTTGGCCCTTCCCGTCCAGGTTCATCACTGCTGTTGGCGCTGGTCATCAGCCCCTCCGTGGTGGCCGATGATCTGTTCGTGGACAACCAGCCCCTGCCCCAGGTACTTACCGCCACGCGCCTGAAACAGTCGCCGGCGGCGGTGCCGGGCAGCATGACCGTGCTTGACAGCGAGTTGATCAAGGCCAGCGGTGCCCGGGACATCAGCGAACTGTTGCGCCTGGTGCCGGGCATGATGGTCGGCAACCTCAGCGGCAACCAGGCCACGGTGAACTACCACGGCACCAACGCCAGCGAAGCGCGACGCATGCAAGTGCTGATCGACGGCCGCTCGGTGTACCGCGCCGGCCTCGCCACGGTGGACTGGAGTGACATTCCGGTCGCCATGGAAGACATCGACCGGATCGAAGTCTTCCGCGGCCCCAACACCGTCAGCTACGGCGCCAACGCGCTGATGGCAGTCGTCAATATCATCACCCGCGCCCCGGCGGGTAGCCACGGCACCCGGTTGAAAATGACCCGGGGCCAGCGTGGCATCAGCGACTGGTACGCCAGCCAGGGCAGCGGTTGGGAAAATGGCGATATGCGCCTGTCCTTGTCCGGCCAGGAAGACGACGGTTTCGACAGTGACCGCAACGGCGCGGACTACCGCGACAGTCGGCGCCTGAACCGCATCAACCTCTCCGTCAGCCAGGCCCTGGACGAATGGCAGAGCATCGATTGGCAACTGAGCGCCAAGGAGGGCAGCAACCAGCGGCCCTATACCTATCGCCCGGTTTTCGCCGGGATAACCGCGGCCGGGGACAACTCCGATGTCATTGCCAAGGACTACGCCGGTTCGTTGCGCTGGAACCTCGACCTGGACCCCAACCACAGTCTTTATGTACAAGGCTCGATCCAGCATTGGGATCGCCAGCAGACCTGGCGCGCCTGCGATGCCGAGGTGTCCTTCAGCCCGCAACTGACCGACCTCTGGCAGCTCAACCCGAATTACGCCGAGAAGCTGGCGCGCAATATTCCAAGCTTCCTTGGCACAGGGGCACCTGCCGGCACGGCGCAGGAGCAGGCGCTGGCCAACCAGGTGATCGATCAATGGCGCAACGGTGCCTCGCGAACCCTGTGCGGCGACATCGACCAGAGCGCCCGGGAGTCACGTTACGACCTGGAAATCCAGGACACCCTGAGCCTGTCCGATAGCCTGCGCCTGGTCACCGGGGCGAATTATCGCTACGACCGGGCCGACTCCGAGACGTACTTCAACGGCACGCTGGACGACACCACCTGGCGTCTGTTCGGCCAACTCGAATGGCGCGCCAGCGAGCATTGGCTGCTACAGGGTGGGGCGATGTTCGAAGACACCCGCCTGACCGGCAGCTCACTGACCCCACGAGTCGCGGTCAATTACCTGATCAACCCGCGACACGGGCTTCGGGCGGTGTACTCCGAAGCGGTGCGCTCGCCAGACATGTTCGAGAACAACGTCAACTGGAGCTACCAGGTCACCAACCTGCGGCCCGCCGCGTTCGGCCAGGACAGCGCGCGCTATTTCGTCCGCACTCGCGGCCCGGGGAACCTCGAGCAGGAGCATATGCGCTCGCGAGAGCTGGGCTACAACGGTTATTTCATGGACCTGGGCCTGACGGTGGATGTGAAGCTGTTCCATGACGAAATCACCGGCATGATCAGCGAACCGCTGCGCAACAACCAGTACATCGCCAGCAATGCCAACGACTCGCAGTTCGACGGTGCCGAGACCCAGCTCGACTGGCGCCTGACCAGCGCCGATCGCCTGCGCCTGACCTATGCCTACGTCGATGCCCAGGCCAGCAATCCTCTCGACGAACAACTGACCGCCCGCAACAGCGGCTCGGCCGGATGGCTGCACGACTGGGGCCAGGGCTGGAACAGCGCGGTTTTCTATTACGGGGCCGACGATCTCAATGGCTACCGCTACGAGCGGGTCGATACCCGCGTCGCCAGGCGGATCCCCCTGGGCAAGGCCAGCCTGGAGCTGGCGGGTATCGTGCAGCAGCGCCTCGATAACCAGCCGACCACGTTCGCCGACAATCGCTACGACGCCCGTCACGTCCTGTATTTCAGCGCGGAGCTGTCGTTCTAGATGTCTGCGGACCAACCGCGCAAGACGCCCCTCCGCGGCCGCCTGCCGCTACTCCTGTGCCTGGCGTTTGTCAGTCTGCTGACGACCCTCGATGCCCGGGCCGCCGAGATTCTCTTGACCGGCGCCCAGGATAGCCCCGGCGTGCAATCGTTCACCCAGGCCCTGCAAGCCCGACGCCCGCAAGACAACGTGCGGTTCGCGCCATTGGCCAGCCTGCCGTCGCCGGACCGTCTGCCCGGCGATGTGCGCCTGGTCCTGCTTGATCCGCCAAGCCTCGACTGGCGCCTGCAAAAAAACCACGGCCCGGCCACGCTGGTCCTGCGCATCAGTCGCTTGCAGGCATACGAACGCCTGGGCGAGGCAACGCCTGAGCGTCTGAGCCTGCTGTGGAGCGATCCGCCCATGGCGCGGCAACTGCAACTGATCCGCAGGGTGCTGCCGCAAGTGCGGCGGGTCGGCGTGCTGTTCGACCGGCACAGCGAATTCCTGCTCAAGGACATCCAGCAGGCAGCCAGGCCGCTGGGCCTGGAAATCGTCAGCGAACGCTGGGACGACAGCAGTGACAACCGTCCCTTGCAGAACCTGCTGGGCCGCAGCGACGTACTGCTGGGCCTCGATGACCCCGACCTTTACAACCCCAAGACCGTGAAAAACCTGCTGCTCAGCAGCTACGCCCGGCAACGCGCGCTGATCGGGCCAAGCGCCGCGTTTGTCAGGGCCGGCAGCCTGGCCAGCACCTACAGCGACCAGGACGACTGGCTGGCGATCCTCGACGAATTGCTCGACCGTCCCACCGCCAGCTGGCCGCGCACGCTGTATCCGGTCCGTTTCAAAGTCATGAGTAACCAGCAGGTCGCCCGCTCGCTGGGCATTGAACCGATTGATGCCGAAGCCGTCGCTGCGCAGCTGGCAGAAGGAGAACACCGCCCATGACCTTGCGTCGACGTTGGGATATCAATACCCGCACCCAGCTCATTGCCCTCGGCCCGGCATTGTTGCTGACCGTGCTGTTGATCAGCTTCTTTACCTTCGTGCGAATCCAGGACTTGCGCCAGGAGCTCAACCACACCGGGCAACTGATCGCCAACCAGCTGGCTCCGGCTGCGGAATACGGGGTGATTTCCGGCAACAACGAGGTGCTGGAAAGTTTGCTCACCGCCACCCTGGCCACCCCTCATGTACGCTTCCTGGAAGTCCAGGACCGCACGGAGCGGATCCTCGTGTACGTCGAGCAACCGGCGCAGACGCGCAACCACTCGCGGCAGGTAGAAGTGTTCCAGGCTCCGGTTCGCCTGCAACGCATTGCGCTGAACAATGACTTCCTGCAAGGCACCAGCCCGTCCACCGAGGCGCCCGGTGAAGACTACCTGGGCCGCGTGATCGTCGGCATGTCCAGTGATGCCTTCAGCGAGCGCCAGCAGGAGATCCTGCTCAAGGCCGCGATCCTGGCGTTGTTCGCCCTGCTCTTTACCTTCCTGGTGGCGCGCCGACTGGCCGCCAGCCTGTCACAGCCGATCCGCGACATCGGCAATGCGGTCAAGGCGATCCAGCAAGGCGACTACAGCACCCCGTTGCCAATCGTCGACGACGGCGAACTGGGCGCTCTGTCGCGGCACATCAACAATCTGGCCGACGGCCTCGAACAGGCAAGCCGCGAACAGCAGCAAGCCATGGCGCAGTTGATCCAGACCCGGGAGGAAGCGGAAAAGGCCAACAGCGCCAAATCGGAATTCCTGGCGATGATGAGCCATGAACTGCGCACGCCCATGAATGGCGTCCTGGGCATGTTGCAGTTGCTGGAAACCACCCAGATGACCGACGAGCAGCACGAGTACACCGCGCTGGCTTCGGAATCCACCGAGCACCTGCTGAAGGTGATCAACGACATTCTCGACTTCTCGCGCATCGAACGTTCGGCCCTGGAACTGGAACATATCGCTTTCAACCTGGCGGAACTGGTCGGCAGCTGCGCCCAGTCGTTCCAGCACAGCGCCGCGCAACGCAAGCTGGGCCTGGACCTGCTGATCCCCGACGACATGCGGGCCCTGCAAGTGCAAGGCGACCCGACGCGGATCCGCCAGATCCTGGTCAACCTGATCGGCAACGCACTGAAGTTCACCGACCAGGGGCGCGTCACCGTGCAATGCCAGTGGCAGGCGCTGGATCATGAACTGCTGTGGTTCACCTGCACGGTACGCGACAGCGGGATCGGCATCCCGGCGGACAGCCTGGAGCGCATGTTCGATGCGTTCCAGCAGGCCGACAGCTCGATTTCCAGGCGCTATGGCGGCACGGGCCTGGGCCTGCCGATCGCGCGTACCCTGGCCGAACGCATGGGCGGCACACTGCGGGCCCAGAGCGTGGAAGGCCAAGGCTCGGTGTTCACCCTGGAAATCCCGCTCGCGCTGTCCCGGCAGTCTCCACCGACCCTGGCCCCGCGCGCGCCCGGTGGCAGCAGCGATGGCGAGGGCCGCAATGTGTTGCTGGTGGAAGACAATCCGGTCAACCAGACCGTGATCGAAGCCATGCTGCGCAGCCTGGGCTTCACGGTCAGCGTCGCCACCGATGGCGCCCAGGCCGTGCGCAGCGCCGAAAGCCTGATTTTCGAAGTGATCCTGATGGACTGCCGGCTTCCGGTGATCGACGGCTACGAAGCCACGCGACAGATCCGTCAGTTGCCGGGCTGTGCCGAGGTGCCCATCATCGCCCTGACGGCCAACGCGTTGCAGGGCGACCGTGAAGCCTGCCTGGCCGCAGGCATGAACGATTACCTGGCCAAGCCATTCAAAAGAATTGACCTGCAGCAGATTTTGCAGCGCTGGGTACGTTGATCCGGGGCCCCGGACCATCTGTGACTGGCGTGAAAGGCGAAAGTGCGGCAGTCTTAAGCACCCGGACAAGACTCGATCGGGAAACGAATAACAATTTCAGTGCACAGGTGTACATTCATTTTCCCGTGTGCTGTGACTTTCACTACAACGCAATAGTCTATGAGTAGGCTGCCGACTCGAGGCATGAACGCTTCGATCGGCCGGGAAGATTTGCCCCACCCTGCCGCATGGGACTATTGAGGAGCTCGCATGACCAAACAAAACGCCTTTACCCGGGAAGATCTGCTGCGCTGCAGTCGCGGTGAGCTGTTCGGCCCAGGTAACGCGCAACTGCCCGCCCCGAACATGCTGATGGTGGATCGCATCACCCATATCAGCGACGAGGGTGGCAAGTACGGCAAAGGTGAATTGGTCGCCGAGCTGGATATCACTCCGGACCTGTGGTTCTTCGCCTGCCATTTCGAAGGTGACCCGGTGATGCCGGGCTGCCTGGGCCTGGATGCCATGTGGCAACTGGTCGGCTTCTTCCTTGGCTGGCAGGGCCTGCCGGGTCGCGGTCGCGCCCTGGGTTCGGGCGAGGTGAAGTTCTTCGGTCAGGTGCTCCCGACCGCGAAGAAGATTACCTATAACATCCATATCAAACGCGTCCTCAAGGGCAAGCTGAACATGGCCATTGCCGATGGTTCGGTGGCTGTCGACGGTCGCGAGATCTACACCGCCGAAGGCCTTCGGGTCGGCGTTTTCACCTCCACTGACAACTTCTAAGGGTTATCCGCATGCGCCGCGTCGTTATCACTGGTCTGGGCATCGTTTCGTGCCTGGGCAATGACAAAGAGACCGTCTCCGCTAACCTGCGTGCAAGTCGCCCTGGCATCCGGTACAACCCGGAATACGCCGAAATGGGTCTGCGTAGCCAGGTTTCCGGCTCCATTGACCTCAATCTCGAAGAGCTGATCGATCGCAAGATCTACCGTTTCGTCGGCCACGCGGCAGCTTATGCCTACCTGGCCATGAAGGACGCCATCGCTGACTCCGGCCTGACCGACGAGCAGGTTTCCAACGTGCGCACCGGCCTGATCGCCGGTTCCGGTGGCGCGTCGACCCTGAACCAGATGGAAGCGCTGGACATCCTGCGCGAGAAAGGCGTCAAGCGCGTCGGCCCGTACCGCGTCACGCGGACCATGGGCAGCACTGTGTCGGCCTGCCTGGCCACGCCATTCAAGATCAAGGGCCTGAACTACTCGATCTCCTCCGCCTGCGCCACCAGTGCCCACTGCATTGGCACCGCGGTCGAGCAGATCCAGATGGGCAAGCAGGACATCGTCTTCGCCGGTGGCGGCGAAGAAGAACATTGGAGCCAGTCGTTCCTGTTCGACGCGATGGGCGCCTTGTCCAGCAAGCGTAACGACTCTCCGCAGACAGCTTCCCGTGCCTACGATGCCGACCGTGACGGTTTTGTCATCGCCGGCGGTGGCGGCATGGTCGTGGTCGAGGAGCTGGAACACGCCCTCGCCCGTGGCGCGAAAATCTATGCGGAAATCGTCGGCTACGGCGCCACTTCCGACGGCTACGACATGGTCGCGCCAAGCGGCGAAGGTGCCGTGCGCTGCATGCAGATGGCCATGTCCACCGTCGATACGCCAATCGACTACCTGAACACCCACGGCACCTCGACTCCGGTCGGCGACGTCGCGGAGATGAAAGGCGTACGTGAAGTGTTCGGCGACAAGGCCCCGGCCATCAGCTCCACCAAGAGCCTGTCGGGTCACTCCCTGGGCGCCGCCGGCGTTCATGAAGCGATCTACTGCATGCTGATGATGGAAGGCAACTTCATGGCCGGTTCGGCCAACATCGACGAGCTGGACCCGGAAGTGGCCGACCTGCCAATCCTGACCAAGACTCGCGAAAATGCCACCATCAACACCGTGATGAGCAACAGCTTCGGCTTCGGTGGCACCAACGCTACCCTGGTGATGAAGCGCTGGCAGGGCCAGTAAGCCCCGCTGCTACGCCGCACAAAAAAACGCCCCGACTGGTTCGGGGCGTTTTTTTGTCTGGCAAATATGCCTGGGTTCACAATGTGGGAGCGAGCCTGCTCGCGAAAGCGGCGTGTCAGGCAACGATTCCCTGACTGTCACACCGCCTTCGCGAGCAGGCTCGCTCCCACATTTTCGATCTGCGCAAATGAAGGTTCAGCGCACGACAAACCGCTGCTGCGTCAGCAACCGATCACCCTGGAACACCATGAATCGCCACTCCCCCGGCACCACTTCGTGGCTTTCGGTGAATTCGTAGGCCATCACATCCTGCGGCGCGCCAGGCACCAGCTTCTGGATGACTTCGAATTTGTCATGGCGCACGCCATCGGGGGTACGGATGCCCGGGGTGAAATACAACAGGGTCAACGGCTGGTCATCCGCGACCTTGCCGGCCAACTGGTAGCGCATGCCAAATTTGGTGCCCAGCTTTGCCGGTACGCTCTCGGTCTGGCGGATCTGCTCATTGCTGCGCCGCAAGACCCGCTCGCCCGATTGCAACTCGGCTTGCGGCCCTTCGAAGACACCGTATTCCACCGGACCTTCGACACGGACTTCGGCCTGTGCCAGGCCGCAGGTCAACAACAGCGCGACCAGTGCGCTTGAACGGGTGAGATGCATAGTGCGCTCCTTGATTGAGATGAGCGCGAGGGTATGACGCGGGAGTGACAGCCTGATGACAAAGCGATGTTCGCCATGCCACCGATAGCCCAGGGATTGGCAGACCTGTGGCGAGGGAGCTTGCTCCCGCTCGGCTGCGCAGCAGTCGCCAGATTTTGGGGCTACTGCGTAGCCCAGCGGGAGCAAGCTCCCTCGCCACAAAAACGGACTTAGCGGGTCACTGAGCGCGGCAATACCGAAAGGAAGTTATCCCGCGCCACTTTCCTCGCGACATCTTCCGGCAAGGCGTCAAGGAACGGGTCGAAGCTGTGCAGCTCCTTGCCCAGCTTGTTGAAGCGTCCGACCACGTCAGAGCCGAGCATGAAGCGCTCCGGGAAGCGCTCCACCAGTTTTATCCATTCCTCGCGGGGCTTACCCGCCTCGTCGAGCAAATACGGCGTGAGCATGCTCCAGGAGAGGTCGATGAACAGATTGGGATAAGACTCAAGCATCCGCGTCAGGGTGGGCAACAGGAAATCCAGCCGAGTCTGGTGCCGATGGATTTCCATGCTGGTGCCGGCATGAGCCCAGATGAATCGCGTATGGGGATGATTGCGCAACGGCTCTTCGACCTCCGCCAGGTACAGCGGATTTTTCTCACGCTTGGAGGTGATGTTGGAATGCAGCATCACCGGCAGGTCATTTTCCGCCGCGAGGTGATAAATCCGCGTCATCGCTTCGTTGTTGGCGCGCGGTGTGTCGCCGGAGGTCAGCGCCGTCAGGTCATCATGGCGGGTGAAGACTTCGCCGATGCCTTGCCACAGCCCCGGATACAGGTCGAGCATGCGCTGGATATGAGCGTCGGAGTTCTTGTCATTGGGATTGAAGCCGGACAGGAACGGATGGAAGTACTGCCGCTGTTCGGCGGGCAGTTTGTTTACCGCGGCGGCCACAATCACATCGGTGGCGCTGTACCAATAGGCGTCGGCATCGTCACCGGCGTAATAGCGCGGGCGCTTGGGTTCGTCTTCATGCCATTTCTTGGCCACCGGCACGCCGGAGATCATCACATGCTCGATGCGATTGTCCGCCATGGCCTTGAGCAACTTGGGCATGCCGGCCGATTCCTGGAAGAAGTCGACGTAGTGCAGGTGCGCATCACTGTAGGTGTATTCGCGAGCCACAGCGCCAGTGCTCGAAACAGCCAGCAGCCAAATGAAGATCAAACGGGTCAAGGGCACAGGCAGTCTCCGAAAAGCCATAAGCAGCATAGACCCATCCGTCCCGCCTGGGTTCAGCCAGCGCTGCCGTCCGCTGTAGCCTCGGGTTATGCTTTGCGCATTCGTCGTTCAACCTGGAAGACACCATGACCGCTCCCCTGATCGTTCGTCCCCGCGCAGAAGACGTGGAGGGCCAGCCGATTCTTCGCCCGCTGCCGTCCGCCAAATGCCGCAGCGTCGGGCCTTTCGTGTTTTTCGACCATATGTTGCAAAACACCTACCCGGCAGGCAAAGGCATGAACATCCGCCAGCACCCGCACATCGGGTTATCCACCCTCACCTACCTGTTCGAAGGGAAACTCCAGCACAAGGACAGCCTGGGTTCCGACCAGGTAGTGGATGCCGGGGATGTCAGCTGGATGACGGCGGGCAGCGCGATCGCCCATGTCGAGCGCACTCCGCAATCGTTGCTGGGCAGCGCTTTTGTGATGCATGGCCTGCAAGTCTGGCTGGCCTCGCCCCAGCCTCATGAGCAGGGGCCCGGACACTACAGCCATCATCCGGCACCGACCCTGCCGGTCAGCGAGAACCTGGGCGTCAGCATCCGCATGATTGCCGGGTCAGGCTTTTGCCTGGAGTCGCCAGTACCGGTGCTCTCGCCTACGTTGTATGCCGAACTGAACCTGCAAACCGCGACGACATTGTTGATTCCCACCGAGCATGAAGAGCGTGCACTGTATGTATTGAGCGGCGAGGCGCAACTGGACGGTGAGCCGCTGGAGCCTCACTCGCTGGTCATCCTGCCGGCCGGAGAAGAGATGGCCCTGTTCGCCAGCAGCGACTGCCATGCCGTGCTGTTCGGCGGGGCACCGCTGGACGGGCCACGGCGGATGAACTGGAATTTCGTCGCCAGCGACCCGGCCCGTATCGATGAAGCCCGCCGGCGCTGGGCGGCCGGGGACTGGCCGACTGTGCCGGGGGAAAGCGAGCGGATCGAATTGCCCTGATTTCAGGGGTGTCTCATATGCAGCCATCGCGAGCAGGCTCGCTCCCACACTGGATCGGCGCGGTTCGCAGGTCTCGCGTACAACTCGATTCAATGTGGGAGCGAGCCTGCTCGCGAAAGCAATATGACAGAAGCCAGGGCAATCAGCCCTTGAACACCTCATCCAGCAAATTATGCATCGACCGGAACGCCCGCCCGGCGACCTTGGCGTTGTACATCATCTTGCCCGGCACATTGGCCTGTGGATCGGTGAAGGAATGCACCGCGCCGCCATAACTCAGCAATTGCCAGTCCACCCCAGCGGCGTTCATCTCCTCCTCGAAGGCCGGCAACTGTTCTTTCGGCACCAGCGGATCGGAGGCGCCATGCATCACCAGGACGGCGCCCTGGATATTCTGCGCATCGGCCGGGTTCGGCGTATCCAGGGTCCCGTGGAACGAGATCGCAGCCTTGAGCGGTGCGCCGCTGCGAGCCAGCTCCAGTGAACAGCAACCACCGAAGCAGAAGCCGAACGTGGCCAGTTTCGCCGTGTCGACCTGCGCTTCGCCCTGGTTCTGCAATTGCTCCAGCGCTACCTGCATGCGCTTGCGCAACAAGGCCCGGTCGTTCTTGAGCGGCATCATTGCCGCTCCCGCCTCGTCGGCGTTGCTCGGGCGCAGCGTCTGCCCGTACAGGTCGGCGATCAGCACCACGTAGCCGTTGGCGGCCACCAACCTGGCAATGTCCTCGGCCCCCACCCCCACGCCCATCCAGTTCGGCGCCATCAGCAACCCCGGACGCGGGCCCTGCTGGTTGACGTCGAAGGCCAGGCGACCTTCATAGCTTTGCCCATCGATCTGATACACCAGTGAACGAACCGTAACCTGACTCATGACGGACTCCTTTATTGACTGAACACCAGAAATGACAAAACCCGCCTGAGCGGGTTTTGTATTCACTTGATCAAGCTGACAGCTCAACCAGCAGCTTGTTCAAACGCCGGACATAGGCCGCCGGGTCTTTCAGGCTGTCGCCAGCCGCCAGGGCCGCCTGGTCGAACAGGATGTGCGAGAGGTCGCCAAAACGCTCTTCGCTCTGCTCGTTGTCGAGTTTTTCCACCAGCGGGTGAGCCGGGTTGAATTCGAAGATCGGCTTGGAATCCGGAACCTTCTGGCCGCTGGCCTCAAGGATCTGGCGCATCTGCAGGCCGAGGTCCTGCTCGCCGATGGCCAGGATGGCCGGGGAGTCGGTCAGGCGGTGCGAGACACGCACTTCGCTGACGGCATCGCCCAACGCAGTCTTGATCCGCTCGACCAGGCCTTCCTTGCTCTTGGCGACTTCTTCGGCGGCTTTCTTGTCTTCTTCCGAATCCAGGTTGCCAAGGTCGAGGTCGCCACGGGCCACATCGACGAAGCTCTTGCCGTCGAACTCGTTGAGGTAGCTCATCAGCCACTCGTCGATGCGGTCGGTCAGCAGCAGCACTTCGATGCCTTTCTTGCGGAAGACTTCCAGGTGCGGGCTGTTCTTGACCTGCGCATAAGTTTCGCCGGTCAGGTAGTAGATCTTGTCCTGGCCTTCCTTGGCGCGGGCCAGGTAATCGGCCAGGCTGACGCTCTGCTCGCCGTCGTCACTCTGGGTCGAGGCAAAACGCAGCAGGCCGGCGATCTTCTCTTTGTTAGCGAAATCTTCGGCCGGGCCTTCTTTCATCACCTGGCCGAAGTTCTTCCAGAAGCTCTTGTATTGCTCAGGCTCGCTCTTCGCCAGCTTTTCCAGCATGTCGAGGACGCGCTTGGTCAGCGCCGACTTCATGGAGTCGATGATCGGATCTTTCTGCAGGATTTCCCGCGAAACGTTCAGCGACAGGTCATTGGAGTCCACCACACCCTTGATGAAGCGCAGGTACAGCGGCAGGAACGATTCGGCCTGGTCCATCACGAACACGCGCTGCACGTACAACTTCAGCCCGCGTGGTGCTTCGCGCTGGTACAGGTCGAATGGCGCACGGGCCGGCACGTACAGCAGCGAGCTGTATTCCAGCTTGCCTTCGACCTTGTTATGGCTCCAGCTCAGCGGGTTCTCGTAGTCGTGGGCGATGTGCTTGTAGAACTCCTGGTATTCCTCGTCCTTGATCTCGGTACGAGGACGGGTCCACAGGGCACTGGCGCGGTTGACGGTTTCCCATTCCACTTCAGGTTTTTCTTCGCCTTCGGCAGCGGTGACTTCCTTCGGCAACTCGATCGGCAGCGCGATATGGTCAGAATATTTCTTGATGATGTTGCGCAGGCGCCAGCCATCGGCGAACTCTTCTTCACCGGACTTCAGGTGCAAGACGATGCGGGTACCGCGCTCAGCCTTGTCGATGGTCGCGACTTCAAATTCGCCTTCGCCCTTGGAGGACCAGTGCACGCCTTCGCTCGCTGCGAGGCCGGCACGGCGGCTGAACACTTCGACCTGATCGGCAACGATGAACGCGGAATAAAAACCGACGCCGAACTGACCGATCAGATGGGAATCCTTCTTCTGGTCGCCCGACAGGTTTTTCATGAAATCGGCGGTGCCGGACTTGGCGATGGTGCCCAGGTGCGTGATCACCTCGTCGCGGCTCATGCCGATGCCGTTGTCTTCGAGCGTGACGGTTTTCGCGTCCTTGTCAAAGCTCACACGGATTTTCAGCTCCGCGCCGCCTTCCAGCAGTTCTGGCTTGGACAGCGCTTCGAAACGTAATTTGTCGACTGCGTCAGAGGCGTTCGAGATCAGCTCGCGAAGAAAAATTTCCTTATTCGAATACAGCGAGTGAATCATCAGGTGCAGCAGCTGCTTCACCTCGGTCTGGAAGCCCAGGGTTTCCTTTTGAGTTTCCACGCTCATGGTCATCAAACTCCAAGTGGATGGTGGTGTCCGCCTCGCTGAGATTGGCGGCGGGATGTCCACAAGGTGGGGGCACCGGTGATGATTTCAAGGGGCGGTCGGCCTGGAGGGTGCAGGGATCTTGAAATGGGCCCTAGCCGTGGCAATCGGTTCGGCTTCGGATTCCTGCCAGGCGGTGATCGCCACATTGGCCACGCGCCGGCCCTGGCGCCAGACCTGACACCGGGCATAGGTGTCACGAAACTGCCCGGCGCGCAGGTAATCCAGGGAAAAATCGATGATCTTCGGCACCCCGGTCGCACGGGTCGCAATCAGCAGATGAACGGCGGCCGACAGCTCCATGAAACCGGCAATCACCCCGCCATGGATCGCGGGCAGTAAAGGGTTACCAATGTTGTCCTTGTTGGCCGGCAGGCAAAACAGCAACTCGTCGCCCTGACGAGAACATTCGACGCCGATGAGGCGCGCATAGGGGATCGAGGCCAGCAGCAGCGCGTAGTCGCCATGCTCGCAGGCCTGGCGCAATTGTTCCACGGTGATATCGGTCATGGCTTTTGCACCGCAGCCGTCAGGCCACCCTTTCCCATTCCCCGAGCGCTATCGCCCAGGCGCATGAAAGTGCCCACCACATGGGCGATGGGTTGCCCGGGATCATCCTGGTAGGCAAAACCCCGGCTGAAAATCACGTCCGGCGTGACCCTATAGCACTGTGCGAAACCATAGATGGCTTTATCAGGCATGGCCGCGTGCATGTAATCGATGCGCAGATCCAGGGTCGGGCAGACCTCGAATTGCGGCAGCACGCACAAGGTCGACATGCCGCAAGCGGTATCCATCAGCGTGGTCAGCGCTCCGCCATGGACGATGCCTGTCAGCGGATTACCAACGATAGATGGGCTGTAGGGCAACATCACGGTCAAACCTTCGGAACTGGCGCTGTGCAATGTCAGACCCAGCACCTGGCAATGCCTTAGCGCGGATAAGAAGCGTGTCGCACGCTCAAAAACGGAATCCTCAGCCATTTGTGTTAATGCCCTTATGTATGAAGAAGCCCAACAACCACCGTGGGACATAAAGTTCCGCTGCGCTGCAAAGTTATATATCTAGAGCAAAAGAGGAACTTAACCCGAGGGGGCGCGCTCAAAAGGCCAGTAGTTATATCCATAAGGAGAAACACCCCATGCGTAAGACTTTTGCTATTGCCTTGATGTTGGCCGCCTCCCTCGGTCTCGCTGCCTGCGATAAAAAATCCGAGGACAAGGCTCAAGATGCCAACCAACACGCTGAACAAGCTCAGCAAGACATGAACAAAGCACAGGATAAAGTGAACGACGCGGCGAAAGAAAACGCCGAAGCTGCCAAAGCTCAGTCTGAATCGAACAGTGCCGCCCAGCAGGAACAAGCCCCTGCTACCGCGCCTAAAACCAACTGATACGGTTTCAGTGGTAAAAGAAAACCCGCCTGGTGCGGGTTTTCTTTTGCCTGCGATTTGAGAAAGCTGCGATCAAGCCGCTTCCTTGCCGGTTTCGGGCACCGGCGCTTCGGTAGGCGTGTAGACCATCACGTCCAGCACATCCGAATGAAACTCGCGTTGATACAACACAAACACCACGCCGGCGCTCATCAGCATGAACAGCCAGGGGCTGACGAACCATGCCAGCATGGTCATGCCGAAATAATAGGCACGCAAGCCGAAGTTGAACTGGTTGGCCGCCATCGAAATGACCCGCGCCGCCCTCGAAGCAAAGGCCTTGCGCTCCAGCTCGGACACATGCCGCTCGCCGATCATCGGCGCAGAACCTACCAGGACCGCGGCGAAGTTGTATTGGCGCATGCACCAGCTGAACGTGAAGAACGCGTAGACGAACACCAGCGCAAGACACAGCAGCTTCACTTCCGCCATGCCCTGGGAGGCCTGTTGTACCAGCGGCAGGTCCGCAAGCAGCGATACCGCGCGGTCAGACGCCCCGAGCACGGTCAGGATACCGGCCAGGATGATCAGCGTGCTGGAGGCGAAGAAGGACGCGTTGCGCTCCAGGTTGCCGATCACGCTGGCATCGGCAATGCGGTTGTCGCGCAGCAGCATGCGACGCATCCAGTCTTCGCGGTACAGGTGCATCACGCTGGCCAGGCACGCCGTGTCGCGGGCCTTCCAGGAGGCGTAACGGGTATAGCCGGCCCAGCAGATGATGAACCAGACGGCGGCGAGCAGATGGATCAGGTTGGCTTGGATGAATGACATGCAGTTCCCTGTGATGAAACAAAACCTGCGGCAATAATATCAGCGAACCCTGTGGGAGCGAGCCTGCTCGCGATAGCGATATAACTTTCACTTCTATGTCAGCAATTCGGGCGCTTTCGCGAGCAGGCTCGCTCCCACAGGTCCACGGAAAAAGACACTGTCCCAATAAAAAATGCCCCGCATCGATTGATACGGGGCATTTCGTTTTACCGATGGGCCTGCTGGAAGCCGCTTACGCCAACGCTTCGCTGCGCTTGCCCAGCAGTCGATCGCAGACCACCGCGACCACCAGGGTCATGACCGAAGGGACCAGCCAGGCCAGGCCCTGGTCGCTCAACGGCAGGTGGGCCAACTGCGTCGGCAGCCAATCCGCCAGCCCGGCGCCCTTGAGGGCGTCGATCAAGCCGAACAGGAACGACACCAGCATGACCGGGCCGACGATCCGCCCCTGCTCATGCCAGAAGTCTTTGCAGAAGCTCAGGGCGACCAATGCGATGCAAGGTGGATAGATCGCGGTGAGGACCGGAATCGAGAAAGCGATCAGCTTGGTCAGCCCGAGGTTGGACACCAGCAGCGAAAACGCCGCCAGGATGATCACCAGCGTCTTGTAGGACAGCGGCAGGACGCGGCTAAAGTACTCGGCGCAGGCGCAGGTCAGGCCAACCGCCGTCACCAGGCACGCCAGGGAGATCAGTACCGCAAGGAAGCCGCTGCCCAGGCTGCCGAAGGTATGTTGCACGTAGGCATGCAGGACGGCCGCGCCGTTGGTCGCGCCCGCGGCGACTTCATGGCTGCCCGAACCCAGGCGGAACAGGCTGACATAGACCAGCGCCAGCCCCACCCCGGCGATAAGCCCGGCGATGATGGCGTAGCGGGTGATCAAGGCCGGAGACTCGACCCCTCGGGAACGGATGGCGTTGACGATGACGATGCCGAACACCAAGGCACCGAGGGTATCCATGGTCAGGTAGCCATTGATGAAGCCTTGGGAAAACGGCGCCGCCACGTATTCGGGAGTCGCCACGCCGATATCGCCCGCCGGCAAGGCAAACGCGGCGATGCCCAGCACCGCCAGGGCGATGATTTTCAGCGGCGCGAGAAAGCGCCCGACGGTGTCCAGCAAGCGGCCCGGATAAAGCGAGATGAAGAACACCACCAGAAAGTACACCGCGCTGTACAGGAACAACGCCAACGGGCTCTCGCCGGTCAGCGGTGCCAGGCCGACTTCGAACGATACGGTGGCGGTTCGCGGGGTGGCGAATAGCGGGCCGACCGCCAGGTAGCACACCGCTGCCAGCAAACCACCGGCGATCTTGCCGATGGGGCTGCTCAAGGCGTCCATCGCGCCACCGACCTTGGCCAGCGCAACGACCGTGATCACCGGCAGCCCGACCGCCGTGATGAGAAAGCCCAGCGCCGCCATCCAGACATGAGGCCCGGACTGCAAACCGACGATAGGCGGGAAGATGATGTTGCCGGCCCCGACGAACAGGGCAAATGTCATGAAACCAAGCGCCAGGATGTCCTGGCCTTTCAACACTTTCATTAAGGAAACCACACTACTGAATCGGAATTTAGAGAGGGATTTCCCTTATGGGTGAGGGAAATGCTGCCGATCCGTATGAGACCGACCCGTTTAGCGCGTCGCTTCCTTGTGGGCAGCGGTCGCAAAATGGCTGCTAGCCTAACGAATTTAGCGATAAAACGCACTGTTACAGGGCGAACTATCCGATACACGACATTGCTGTGTCGCATTTACGTATCTATTTTTCCAACAGGCCGCAGCAATGCACCCCGTGGCAAGGGAGCTTGCTCCCGCTGGGCTGCGCAGCAGCCCTCATTCAGGCGCCTGTATTTATGCAGACAAAAATGCGCTGTCCAGTTTACGACTGCTACGCAGCCGAGCGGGAGCAAGCTCCCTCGCCACAAGAGCGAACCAGAAACGACAAAGGCCACCCGAAGGTGGCCTTTGTTGCTGGAACGAAGGGTCAGCCGAAGCTTACTTCTTCATTTCCCAGCCAGTCAGCTCGGCCAGGGCCTTGCCGATGTCTGCCAGCGAACGCACGGTTTTCACGCCTGCGTCTTGCAGCGCAGCGAACTTCTCGTCCGCAGTGCCTTTGCCGCCGGAGATGATTGCACCCGCATGGCCCATGCGCTTGCCCGCAGGGGCAGTCACACCAGCGATGTAGGAAACGACCGGCTTGGTCACGTTTGCCTTGATGTAGGCAGCGGCTTCTTCTTCAGCGGAACCGCCGATCTCACCGATCATGACGATCGCTTCGGTCTTCGGGTCTTCCTGGAACAGCTTCAGGATGTCGATGAAGTTGGAGCCTGGGATCGGGTCACCGCCGATGCCGACGCAAGTGGACTGACCGAAACCGGCGTCAGTGGTCTGCTTCACGGCTTCGTAGGTCAGGGTGCCGGAACGGGAAACGATACCGACCTTGCCTGGCAAGTGAATGTGACCTGGCATGATGCCGATCTTGCATTCGCCTGGAGTGATCACGCCTGGGCAGTTAGGGCCGATCAGGGTAACACCCAGTTCGTCGCACTTGACCTTGGCATCCAGCATGTCCAGGGTAGGAATGCCTTCGGTGATGCAAACGATCAGCTTGATGCCGCCGAATGCTGCTTCCAGGATGGAGTCCTTGCAGAAAGGAGCTGGAACGTAGATCACGCTGGCGGTGGCGCCAGTGGCAGCTACAGCGTCTTTCACGGTGTTGAACACTGGCAGGCCCAGGTGCTCGGTACCGCCTTTGCCCGGCGTTACACCGCCGACCATCTGGGTGCCGTATTCGATGGCTTGCTGGGTGTGGAAGCTACCTTGCGAACCGGTAATGCCCTGGCAGATAACCTTGGTGTCTTTGTTGATCAGGACGCTCATTATTTGCCCTCCGCAGCTTTGACGACTTGTTGAGCAGCGTCGGTCAGGCTGGTAGCAGCGATGATGTTCAAACCGCTTTCTGCCAGTACTTTAGCGCCCAGTTCAGCGTTGTTGCCTTCAAGGCGCACAACAACCGGGATTTTCACGCCGACTTCTTTCACGGCGCCAATGATGCCTTCGGCAATCATGTCGCAGCGAACGATGCCGCCGAAGATGTTGACCAGTACTGCAGCGACGTTGGAGTCGGACAGGATGATCTTGAACGCTTCGGTAACGCGTTCCTTGGTAGCACCGCCGCCCACGTCGAGGAAGTTGGCTGGCTTGCCGCCATGCAGGTTGACGATGTCCATGGTACCCATGGCCAGGCCGGCACCGTTGACCATGCAGCCGATGTTGCCTTCCAGCGCTACGTAGTTCAGTTCGAACTTGGCAGCGTGCGCTTCGCGCGGATCGTCCTGCGACGGATCGTGGAAAGTCTTCAGCTTAGGCTGACGGTACATGGCGTTGGCGTCGATGTTGATCTTGGCATCGAGGCAGTGCAGATCGCCGTCGGCCTTGATCACCAGCGGGTTCACTTCCAGCAGGGCCAGATCGTGATCCTGGAACAGTTTGGCCAGACCCACGAAGATCTTGGCGAACTGGGCAACCTGCTTGCCTTCCAGGCCCAGCTGGAAAGCCAGCTCGCGACCCTGGAATGGCTGTGCGCCAACCAGTGGATCGATGGTGGCCTTGAGGATTTTCTCAGGGGTGTCGTGAGCGATTTTCTCGATGTCCACGCCACCTTCGGTGGAAGCCATGAACACGATACGACGGCTCGAACGGTCAACGACAGCGCCCAGGTACAGCTCTTTAGCGATATCAGTGCACGATTCAACCAGGATCTTGGTGACTGGCTGACCGTTGGCGTCAGTCTGGTAAGTCACCAGACGCTTGCCCAGCCACTGCTGCGCGAAGGCTTTGGCGTCTTCTTTGCTGCGAACCAGCTTGACGCCGCCCGCTTTACCGCGACCACCGGCGTGAACCTGGGCTTTGACAACCCATTCGCTGCCGCCGATCTTGTCGCAAGCTTCTGCTGCCGCTTCCGGGGTGTCTACCGCGTAACCGGTGGATACTGGCAGGCCGTACTCAGCGAACAGCTGCTTACCCTGATACTCGTGAAGATTCATGCTTATTACCGTCTTCGTTAGGTACTGCGCATTCGGTGCTGCACCGTTGTGGTGCCGCACCACCTGTGACTGCTGCTTGCGTAGCGTTCCGGTTAACCGGTGCCGCTACGCAAGACTGCGTCCAGCGGACATTCCGCGGTGAGTCTTGCACGCAAGGCTCGCGACGGGCCGCACCGCCGTGGTTTCTTATTATCCGTTAACGCTTCTTGCGGTTGGCCACGTGGATGGCGCCGCCATTCACGGCCAGGGCCGCTTCGTGCAAGGCTTCGGACAGGGTCGGATGGGAGAAGACCATCATGCCCAGGTCTTCAGCGCTGGTGCCGAATTCCATACCGATCGCGCCTTGCTGTACCAGCTCGGCAGCGCTTGGGCCAATGACGTGAACGCCCAATACGCGGTCGGTCTTGGCGTCGGCGATGACTTTCACGAAACCGCCGGTGTCGTTGGCTGCCATGGCGCGGCCGCTGGCGGCGAACGGGAAGGTGCCGACGTTAACTTCAACGCCTTCGGCTTTCAAGGCCTGCTCGGTTTTACCGACCCATGCGATTTCCGGGTGGGTGTAGATAACCGATGGGATCAGGTCGTAGTTCATCTGGGCCTTGTGGCCCTTGATGCGCTCGACAACCATGATCCCTTCTTCGGACGCCTTGTGCGCAAGCATCATGCCGCGAACCACGTCACCGATGGCGAAGACGCCCGGTACGGCGGTTGCGCAATGGTCATCGACCGCGATGAAGCCGCGCTCGTCGATTTCCACGCCGCAATCGGCGGCCAGCAGGTCAGTCGTCACCGGACGACGGCCGACCGCTACGATCAGCTTGTCGAACGTGATGGTCTGTTCGCCGTTGGCGTCGGTGTAGTTGACCACGACTTCTTCGCCGTTGACCTTGGAGCCGGTCACGCGAGCGCCCAGCTTGATGTCCAGGCCTTGCTTGGTCAGGGTCTTCAGCGCTTCCTTGGAAACCGCGGTGTCGGCGGCCATCAGGAAGGTGTCGAGGGCTTCGAGCACGGTCACTTCAGCGCCCAGGCGCGACCATACCGAACCCAGCTCCAGGCCGATCACGCCAGCGCCGATCACGCCCAGGCGTTTTGGCACGGTCTGGAATTCCAGGGCACCGGTGGAGTCGACGGTGACATTCTGGTCGACCGGAGCCGGCGGGATGTCGATCGGACGCGAGCCTGGCGCCAGGATGACGTTTTCGGCTTCGATCACTTCAACCGAGCCGTCCGGCTTGGTCACTTCGACTTTCTTGCCCAGCAGCAGCTTGCCGTGGCCTTCGATGGAAGTCACGCCGTTGGCCTTGAACAGGGTGGCAACACCGCTGGTCAGGTTCTTGACGATGCCGGCCTTGCGGCCAACCATCGCGGCGACGTCCATTTTCACTTCACCGGTAGAGATACCGTGAACGTTGAAGCTTTCTTTCGCTTCCTTGTATTTCCAGGAGCTGTCCAGCAGCGCCTTGGAAGGAATGCAACCGACGTTCAGGCAAGTACCGCCCAAGGCTTGCTTGCCTTCCTTGTCGGTGTATTTCTCGATGCAGGCAGTGGTAAGGCCCAGTTGCGCAGCCTTGATGGCCGCTACGTAGCCGCCAGGGCCCGCACCAATCACTACCACGTCGAATTTCTGAGTCATGAGTCATTCCTTTTCGAATCAAACCGGACGGTCACTTGTGGTGACCGTCGAGGGACGAAACCGGTTGTTTCAGCAAGAGGCCGGTCAACAGACCGGCCCTCGCGGCGAAAATCAGATATCCAGCAGCAGACGAGCCGGATCTTCAAGCAGGTTCTTGATGGTTACCAGGAACGTCACGGCTTCTTTGCCGTCGATCAGGCGGTGATCGTAGGACAGTGCCAGGTACATCATCGGACGAATCACGACTTGACCATTGATCGCCATCGGACGCTGCAGAATGTTGTGCATGCCGAGGATAGCCGCCTGTGGCGGGTTGACGATCGGGGTCGACATCATCGAACCGAATGTACCACCGTTGGTGATGGTGAACGTACCGCCGGTCATCTCTTCGATGGACAGCTTGCCGTCACGGGCCTTCTTGCCGAAGGTGGCGATGCCGCCTTCGATTTCGGCCAGGCTCATCAGTTCGGCGTTGCGCAGTACCGGAACCACCAGGCCACGGTCGCTGGAGACCGCGACACCGATGTCGGCGTAGCCGTGGTAGACGATGTCGGAACCGTCGATCGACGCGTTGACGGCCGGGAAGCGTTTCAGCGCTTCGGTGGCAGCCTTGACGAAGAACGACATGAAGCCCAGGCGTACGCCGTTGTGGGACTTCTCGAACAGATCCTTGTACTTCGAACGCAGGGCCATGACTTCGGTCATGTCGACTTCGTTGAAAGTGGTCAGCATCGCCATGTTCGACTGGGCTTCGACCAGACGCTCGGCAACCTTGGCACGCAGGCGGGTCATCGGAACGCGTTTTTCCACACGGTCGCCGGCAGCGAACACTGGTGCGGAAGCGGCAGGCGCGGCAGGCTTGGCTGGTGCTGCGGCCGGTGCGGCTTTCTTGGCGGCAACAGCTGCAACCACGTCTTCCTTGGTCACGCGACCACCCTTGCCGGTGCCGGCAACGGAAGCGATGTTGATACCGTTCTCTTCAGCCAGCTTGCGAGCAGCAGGGGCAGCGACTGGATCGTCTTCGCCCGATGCAGCAGGAGCAGCGGCCTGAGCGGCAGCCGGTGCAGCAGCAGCGGCTGGAGCGGCGGCGGCAGCGCCGCCCTCTTCGATCGAGCCCAGGACCTGGTTCGACAGAACGGTGGCGCCCTCTTCGGCAATGATTGCGCCCAGCACGCCGTCGGCTTCGGCCAATACTTCCAGCACGACCTTGTCGGTCTCGATGTCGACGATCAGGTCGTCACGCTTGACGGCCTCGCCTGGTTTCTTGTGCCAGGTGGCAACGGTGCCATCGGCAACCGATTCCGGGAATGACGGGGCTTTGATTTCGATAGCCATTATCTGTGGGTCCTTAAAATTCGGTTTCAGTCAGCACGAAGGCGTTAAACAGTGAAGGCATCTTGCAGCAGTTTTTCCTGCTGCTCGGCGTGCATCGACGCATAACCACACGCAGGGGCGGCAGAAGCATCACGACCGGCGTACTCCAGGCCCAGGGCCTTGTTATGGTTGCCAATGCTGCGACGCAGGTGATGCTGGCTGCTGTACCACGCGCCCTGGTTCATCGGTTCTTCCTGACACCACACCACGTGGGTGAGGTTGGTGTAAGGCGCAATGGCCTCCATCAGGTCGTCTTCCGGGAACGGGTAAAGCTGCTCGATACGCACGATGGCGATGTCTTCGCGGCCTTCGGCACGACGTTTTTCCAGCAGATCGTAGTAGACCTTGCCGCTGCACAGGATCAGGCGAGTCACCTTCGCCGCGTCCAGGGTATCGATTTCCGAGATAACGGTCTGGAAGGAGCCTTCGGCCAGGTCTTCGAGCGTGGAAATCGCCAGCTTGTGGCGCAACAGCGACTTGGGCGTCAGCACGATCAGCGGCTTGCGCAGCGGACGGATGACCTGGCGACGCAGCAGGTGGTAGATCTGCGCCGGGGTCGTCGGTACGCAAACCTGGACGTTGTGCTCGGCGCACAGTTGCAGGTAACGCTCCAGACGTGCCGAAGAGTGCTCCGGCCCCTGCCCTTCATAACCGTGTGGCAGCAGCATGGTCAGGCCGCAGAGACGACCCCACTTGTGCTCGCCGCTGGTGATGAACTGGTCGACCACCACCTGGGCACCGTTGGCGAAGTCGCCGAACTGGGCTTCCCAGATCACCAGCGCATTCGGCTCGGTGGTGGAATAGCCATATTCGAACGCCAGGACGGCTTCCTCGGACAGCAGCGAATCGTACAGGTCGAAACGTGGCTGGCCTTTGTACAGGTGTTGCAGCGGGATGTAGGTGCTGGCGTCTTTCTGGTTGTGCAGCGCCGCGTGGCGGTGCGAGAAAGTACCGCGGCCTACGTCCTGGCCGGTGATGCGAATCGGGTGACCTTCGAACGCCAGGGTCGCGTACGCCATGGTTTCGGCGTAACCCCAGTTGATCGGCAGGCCGCCGGCTTGCATCTTCTGGCGGTCTTCGTAGATCTTCGCAACCTGGCGCTGGACCACGAAGCCTTCCGGGATTTCCAGCAGCTTGGCCGACAGTTCCTGCAAGGTCTTGAGGTCGAAGCGCGTGTCGTGACGCGCGGTCCAGGCGTGACCCAGGTAAGGACGCCAGTCCACGAACAGTTCCTTGTTCGGTTCCTTGACCAGGCTTTTTACAACGTGCAGGCCGTTATCCAGGGCGTTGCGATATTCATCGACTTTTTCCTGGATACGTGCGGCATCCAGAACACCGCTCTGGGTCAGGCGATCGGCGTACAGCTCGCGGGTGGTGCGCTGCTTGGCGATCTGCTGGTACATCAGTGGCTGGGTACCGCTTGGCTCGTCGGCCTCGTTGTGGCCGCGACGACGGTAGCAGACCAGGTCGATCACCACGTCGCGCTTGTACTGCATGCGGTAGTCGATGGCCAGCTGGGTCACGAAGAGCACGGCTTCCGGGTCATCACCATTCACATGGAGAATCGGCGCCTGGATCATTTTCGCGACGTCGGTAGCGTACTCGGTGGAACGCGAGTCCAGCGGGTTGCTGATGGTGAAACCGACCTGGTTGTTGATGACGATGTGAACCGTACCGCCAGTCTTGAAGCCGCGGGTCTGCGACATCTGGAAGGTTTCCATGACCACGCCCTGACCGGCGAATGCCGCGTCACCGTGGATGGAAATCGGCAGGACCTTTTCACCGGTCGGGTCGTTGCGACGATCCTGGCGGGCACGGACCGAACCCTCGACCACCGGGGAAACGATTTCCAGGTGGGACGGGTTGAAGGCCATGGCCAGGTGGACTTCGCCACCGGTGGTCATCACGTTGGACGAGAAGCCCTGGTGGTATTTCACGTCACCGGAACCCAGCTCGACCTTCTTCTTGCCTTCGAACTCGTCGAACAGCTCGCGCGGGTTCTTGCCGAAGGTATTGACCAGTACGTTCAGGCGACCACGGTGGGCCATGCCGATGACGACTTCCTTGGTACCGTAGGAGCCGGAACGCTGGATCAGCTCGTCGAGCATCGGAATCAGGCTTTCGCCGCCTTCCAGGCCGAAACGTTTGGTGCCCGGGTATTTGGTACCCAGGTATTTCTCCAGACCTTCACCGGCGGTGACGCGCTCGAGCAAGTGGCTCTTGATGTCGGCGGAGTACGTCGGACGGCCACGAACGCTTTCCAGACGCTGCTGGAACCACTGGCGCTGCTCGGAATCGGTGATGTGCGTGAATTCAGCGCCGATGGTGCGGCAATATGTCTGCTGCAACGCTTCGTGAATTTCGCGTAGGCTCGCTTCCTCTTTGCCGATGAACAGGTCGCCGGCACGGAAGGTCGTATCAAGATCGGCATTGGTCAAGCCGTAATGAGTGATCGACAGGTCTGCAGGTGCAGGACGCTGCCACAGCCCCAGCGGGTCCAGCTGGGCTGCCTGGTGGCCGCGCATCCGGTAGGCCTGGATCAGTCGCAGTACTTCAACTTGCTTCTTCTCATGCTCGGAGCTCACGCTGCCGGCAGACACCGGTTGGGCGCGGCGCTGGTTCTTTGCCAGCAGCACGAAATGATCGCGAATCGTCGAGTGCGAAACATCGGTGGCAGAGTTACCGTCAGCCGGCAACTTCTGAAAGTAGGTGCGCCATTCTTCTGGCACAGCGTTAGGGTCGTGCAGGTAGAGCTCGTAGAGCTCTTCCACATAGGCAGCGTTACCACCGGAGAGGTGGGCACTGTTCCACATGCGCTGCATCACGCTTTCTTGCATGCTTGGTCACCCTCGATTAGGGGAACACCACCGGCGAAAACACCGAGCAAACTTGCAGAAGTCCGAGTGCAGCGACTAAAACAAGCCACTTAGGATCACGCTGATAGTCCGGGTACCAGCCCGGATGCCCCTGCTTGTCTCATTTCTTCAAAATAAGAACGGCCGCTTTGTGAGTGGCTGCTCTGGTTATAGCCAGGACGTGGGTTGAAGCCCACGCCCTCGCCTTTACGGGTACAGCGGTTCTACGGGTACAGCAGCTGAATCACACGCCGTTTTGCAGCAGCATGTTACGTACGTGACCGATGGCCTTAGTCGGGTTCAGGCCTTTCGGGCAGACGTTGACGCAGTTCATGATCCCGCGGCAGCGGAATACGCTGAACGGGTCATCCAGTGCGGCCAGACGCTCGGACGTCTTGGTGTCACGGCTGTCTGCCAGGAAGCGATACGCTTGCAGCAGGGCGGCCGGGCCCAGGAATTTGTCCGGGTTCCACCAGAACGATGGGCACGAGGTCGAGCAGCAGGCGCACAGGATGCACTCGTACAGACCGTCGAGCTTTTCACGCTCTTCAGGGGACTGCAGACGCTCGATGGCCGGAGCCGGCGTGTTGTTCTGCAGGAATGGCTTCACCTTCTCGTATTGCTTGTAGAAGATGCTCATATCGACGACCAGGTCACGGATGACCGGCAGACCTGGCAGCGGCCGAACGATCAGCTTGTTGCCCTTGACTACCGCCGACAGCGGCGTGATGCAGGCCAGGCCGTTCTTGCCGTTGATGTTCATGCCGTCGGAGCCGCAAACGCCCTCGCGGCACGAGCGACGATAGGAAAAACCTTCGTCCTGCTCTTTGATCAAGGCCAGCACGTCCAGCACCATCAGGTCTTTACCACCGGTATCGACCTGGAAGTCCTGCATGAACGGCGCGGCGTCCTGATCAGGGTTGTAGCGATACACACTGACTTGCAACATAGCGGTCACCCTTAATAAGTCCGGACTTTAGGTTCGAAAGTCGGAACAGTCTTCGGCGAGAAGTTCACGGCACGCTTGGCGACGCGTTTTTCACCCGGGAAGTACAAGGTGTGGCACAGCCAGTTTTCGTCGTCACGGTCTTCGAAGTCTTCGCGGGCATGGGCACCACGGGACTCTTTACGCACTTCAGCCGCGATGGCGGTGGCTTCGGCCACTTCCAGCAGGTTCTGCAGTTCCAGCGCTTCGATACGGGCAGTGTTGAACGCCTGCGACTTATCGTTGATCTTCACGTTGGCGATTCGTTCACGCAATTGCGCCAGCTGGGCAATACCCTTCTGCATGTATTCGCCGGTACGGAACACACCGAAGTAGTTCTGCATGCAGCTTTGCAGCTCGCGACGCAGGGTGGCGACGTCTTCGCCTTCGGTACGCTCGTTGAGACCGGCCAGACGCTTGAGGGCCACGTCGATGTCGGTGTCGCTGGCGTCGCGGTATTCGATACCGTCGGTCAGCGCTTTTTCCAGGTGCAGACCGGCAGCGCGGCCGAATACCACCAGGTCGAGCAGCGAGTTGCCGCCCAGGCGGTTGGCACCGTGCACCGATACGCACGCCACTTCACCCACTGCGAACAGGCCAGGGATGATTTCGTCCACGCCTTCGGCGTTCTGGGTGATTGCCTGGCCATGAATGTTGGTGGCAACGCCGCCCATCATATAGTGGCAGGTTGGAACCACTGGAACCGGCGCAACGACTGGATCGACGTGAGCGAAGGTCTTGGACAGTTCGCAGATACCTGGCAAGCGGCTGTGCAGCACTTCTTCGCCGAGGTGGTCGAGCTTGAGCATCACGTGGTCGCCGTTCGGGCCACAGCCGTTACCGGCAATGATCTCTTTAACCATCGAACGAGCCACGACGTCACGACCGGCAAGGTCCTTGGCGTTCGGAGCATAACGCTCCATGAAACGCTCGCCGTGCTTGTTGATCAGGTAACCGCCTTCACCACGGCAGCCTTCGGTGACCAGTACACCAGCGCCGGCGATGCCGGTCGGGTGGAACTGCCACATTTCGATGTCCTGCACCGGCACGCCGGCACGCAGGGCCATGCCGACGCCGTCACCGGTGTTGATCAGGGCGTTGGTGGTGGACGCGTAGATACGGCCCGCACCGCCGGTCGCCAGCACGGTGGCCTTGGCGCGGATGTAGGTGGTTTCGCCAGTTTCGATGCAGATCGCGATCACGCCGACGAAGGCGCCGTCCTGGTTCTTCACCAGGTCGACAGCGTAGTACTCGTTCAGAAACACGGTACCGGCTTTCAGGTTGCCCTGATAAAGGGTGTGCAGCAGTGCGTGACCGGTACGGTCGGACGCAGCGCAAGTGCGTGCAGCCTGGCCGCCCTTGCCGTAGTCCTTGGACTGGCCGCCGAACGGACGCTGGTAGATACGGCCCTGTTCGGTACGCGAGAACGGCATGCCCATGTGGTCCAGCTCGTAAACAGCAGCCGGGCCTTCCTGACACATGTATTCGATAGCGTCCTGGTCACCGATGTAGTCGGAACCCTTGACGGTATCGTACATGTGCCAGCGCCAGTCATCGTTCGGGTCGGCCGAAGCGATGGCGCAAGTGATGCCACCCTGGGCGGAAACAGTGTGCGAACGGGTCGGGAAAACCTTGGTGATCACGGCAGTCTTGTGACCGCCCTGTGCCAGTTGCAGCGCTGCGCGCATGCCGGCACCGCCACCACCAATGATGATGGCGTCGAAAGAAATCGTTGGAATGTTAGCCATGAATCAGATACCCCAGAGAATCTGCACACCCCAGACGAAGTAAGCGAACATCGCAACGCCGCATACCGCCTGGAAGAGGAAACGCACTACAGTCGCAGACTTGCCAAGCGCCATAGGCGTTAGATAGTCGGTCGCGACGGTCCACATCCCAACCCAGGCGTGAGCCCCTAGCGCAACAAGAGTCAGGAGGCTGAAAATACGCATCCAGTTATTTGCAAACAGCGCGTGCCACTGGTCGTAGCCAATGCCAGGATTTGCAATGAGATATCCAATCAGGAAGATGAAATAAGCCGCGAGAACGACCGCAGACACCCGCTGAGCCATCCAGTCGTACAGACCCGAACGCGAGAGGTTCGTGACATTAGTTACCATATCCATACTCCTGCCAAAACGATCAGTACCGCGGATACGGCAATAATTATCTTCGAGCCCAGCTTGCCACCCTCTAGCGTCTCGCCGATGCCCATGTCCATCATCAGATGGCGCACGCCGGCCACCATGTGATAGAGCAACGCCGACAGCAGGGCCCAAGCTATGAACTTGGCCAAGGGGCTGGTCATGTACGCCTTCACCTCGGCAAACCCTTCGGCGGACTCCAGCGACTTGCTCAATGCATAAAGCATGATCACAAGGCCAAGAAACAGAATGATGCCGGAGACACGATGAGTGAACGACGTGACGGCTGTAATGGGGATTTTGATGGTTCTAAGGTCTAGGTTTACAGGTCGTTGGCTTTTCACGGCTTTTTTCACACTGAAGAGCCCCTAACAATCAGGGCAAAGTTGTTGGGGCGCGCACTGGTCAGGTACTCACCACCCAGGGAGTGACGACCCCCAAGAAAGCAGGCCCAAAAGCCCCTGGCGGTCGGTGGCCGAGTATAGACAGTTAGGCTACTAATGACAACGCGTTCACCTTCCCCTAATAGCGCATTGCACATGCGGGGCAAAAGGCGTAAACGGCAGGCAATTTCGCGGAAAAAGTCCGGTTAAAGCCTTCTGGAGCAAGACTTTAGGCAAATTGACATTCGGATTTATCTCACTATAGTGGTGCGGGCCCTGCGTGGGGGGTCTGTCTGATGATTCCAAGCATTAATAGGAGGCCACATGGCTGACAAAAAAGCGCAGTTGATCATCGAGGGCGCAGCCCCCGTCGAGCTGCCCATTTTAACCGGCACCGTTGGTCCCGATGTAATCGACGTACGGGGCCTGACGGCCACGGGCCGTTTCACCTTTGACCCAGGTTTCATGTCGACCGCCTCGTGCGAGTCGAAAATCACCTATATCGACGGCGACAACGGCATCCTGCTGCACCGCGGCTACCCGATCGAGCAACTGGCTGAAAAATCGGACTACCTGGAAACCTGCTACCTGCTGCTCAACGGCGAGCTGCCAACCGCAGAGCAAAAGGCCCAGTTCGTCAGTACCGTGAAGAACCACACCATGGTTCATGAACAGTTGAAGACCTTCTTCAACGGTTTCCGTCGCGATGCCCACCCGATGGCCGTCATGTGCGGCGTTGTCGGCGCCCTTTCGGCCTTCTACCACGACTCCCTGGACATCAATAACCCCCAGCATCGCGAAATCTCCGCGATCCGCCTGGTGGCGAAGATGCCGACCCTGGCAGCCATGGTCTACAAGTACTCCATGGGCCAGCCCATGATGTACCCGCGCAACGACCTGACCTATGCAGAGAACTTCCTGCATATGATGTTCAACACCCCGTGCGAGATCAAACCGATCAGCCCGGTGCTCGCCAAGGCCATGGACCGGATCTTCATCCTCCATGCCGACCACGAGCAGAACGCCTCCACGTCCACCGTGCGCCTGGCCGGTTCGTCGGGTGCCAACCCGTTCGCCTGTATCGCCGCCGGTATCGCTGCACTCTGGGGCCCGGCCCACGGCGGTGCCAACGAAGCGGTACTGACCATGCTCGATGAAATCGGCGATGTCTCGAACATCGACAAGTTCATCGCCAAGGCCAAGGACAAGAACGATCCATTCAAGCTGATGGGCTTCGGTCATCGGGTCTACAAGAACCGCGACCCACGCGCCACCGTCATGAAGCAGACCTGCGACGAAGTGCTCAAGGAACTGGGAATCAAGAACGATCCGCAACTCGAACTGGCCATGCGCCTGGAAGAGATCGCCCTGACCGACCCGTACTTCATCGAGCGCTCGCTCTACCCGAACGTCGACTTCTACTCGGGGATCATCCTCAAGGCGATCGGCATCCCGACCAGCATGTTCACCGTGATCTTCGCCCTGGCGCGGACCGTCGGCTGGATCTCCCACTGGAAGGAAATGCTCTCCAGCCCGTACAAGATCGGCCGCCCGCGGCAGCTGTACACCGGCTACGAGTCGCGTGACATCACCAAGCTGGAAGACCGCAAGTAAGGCCTGCCTTGCAGTAAGTCTCAAGCTGCACCGGAACAGCCCCTGCTTCTTATAAAGAGCAGGGGCTGTTTTGTTTATGCCTTCAAAAAGCTTAGTGTCAGGACCGGCCTCTTCGCGAGCAGGCTCGCTCCCACAAGGATCGCATACCACTGTGGGAGCGAGCCTGCTCGCGAAGGCGTCCTCACAGACAACGCAAACATCACATGCAAAAAAATACCCCGGCCTCTCGACCGGGGTATTTCTTCAAACACAACGCTTCAACTTGAAGCTTTCAACTTGCAGCTGCCTCAGTGATTCACCGCCCCACTCGCCCCCAGGCCAGTCTGCGAACGCACGAATTGCGGGAAGAACAGCGCCCGCTCGTTTGCACCTTCAGCCGACTTGTCGGTGATGGAGAAGAACCAGATGCCGACGAACGCAATGGCCATCGAGAACAGCGCTGGGTATTCGTACGGGAAGATCGCCTTCTCGTGACCCATGATCTGCACCCAGATGGTCGGACCGAGCACCATCAGGCCCACGGCACTGACCAGGCCCAGCCAGCCGCCGATCATCGCGCCACGGGTGGTCAGTTTCTTCCAGTACATCGAAAGCAGCAGTACCGGGAAGTTGCAGCTCGCCGCGATGGAGAACGCCAGGCCCACCATGAACGCGATGTTCTGCTTCTCGAACAGGATACCCAGGCCGATCGCCAGCACCGCCAGACAGATGGTGGTGATTTTCGAAACCCGAATCTCATCCTTCTCGTTGGCCTTGCCTTTCTTGATCACGCTGGCGTACAGGTCATGGGACACCGCCGAGGCACCGGCCAGGGTCAGCCCCGCTACCACCGCCAGGATGGTCGCGAACGCCACCGCCGAGATGAAGCCCAGGAAGATGCTGCCGCCAACCGCGTTGGACAGATGCACCGCCGCCATGTTGTTGCCGCCCAGCAAGGCACCTGCCGCGTCCTTGAAGGCCGGGTTGGTGCTGACCAGCAGGATCGCGCCGAAGCCGATGATGAAGGTCAGGATGTAGAAGTAGCCGATGAAGCCGGTGGCATACAGCACGCTCTTGCGAGCTTCCTTGGCGTCGCTCACGGTGAAGAAGCGCATCAGGATATGTGGCAGGCCAGCGGTACCGAACATCAGCGCCAGGCCGAGGGAGAAGGCCGAGATCGGATCCTTCACCAGGCCGCCAGGACTCATGATCGCTTCACCTTTAGGGTGAACCTTGACCGCTTCGGCAAACAGCATGTTGAAGTCGAAGTTGACGTGCTTCATCACCATCAGCGCCATGAACGAAGCACCCGACAGCAACAGCACGGCCTTGATGATCTGTACCCAGGTGGTGGCCAGCATACCGCCGAACAGCACGTAGAGGCACATCAGGATACCGACCAGGATCACCGCAACGTGGTAGTCCAGGCCGAACAGCAGCTGGATCAGCTTGCCGGCACCGACCATTTGCGCGATCAGGTAGAACGCCACCACCACCAGCGAACCGCAAGCCGACAGGCTGCGGATCTGGGTTTGCCCGAGGCGATAGGACGCCACGTCGGCGAAGGTGTATTTACCCAGGTTGCGCAGACGCTCGGCGATCAGGAACAGAATGATCGGCCAGCCCACCAGGAAGCCGATGGAGTAGATCAGGCCGTCATAACCGGACGTGAACACCAGCGCGGAAATACCCAGGAAGGACGCCGCCGACATGTAGTCGCCGGCAATCGCCAGGCCGTTCTGGAAGCCGGTGATCTTGCCGCCAGCCGCATAGTAGTCGGCCGCCGAGTTGTTTTTCTTGGACGCCCAGTAGGTGATGTACAGAGTCGCGCCGACGAAGGCCACGAACATCAGGATAGCCGCGACGTTGAGGGGCTGTTTCTGCACAGCCCCCGCCACGGCATCAGCCGCCCAGACGCTCGGTGCGAACGCAGCGATGCTCAAAAGAGCCAGTAGACGCCGGATCATTGCTGAGCCTCCTTGAGAATCGCATTGTTCAGGTCGTCGAACTCGCCATTGGCGCGTCGTACGTAAATGCCGGTCAGGACAAAAGCCGAGAGAATCAGGCCGATCCCGATGGGAATGCCCCAGGTGATCGTTCCCTCAGGCGTGATCTTGGCGCCGAGAATATGCGGCCCGTAGGCAATCAGAAGGATGAATCCCGAGTAAAGCCCTAGCATGATCGCCGAGAGAATCCAGGCGAACTTTTCCCTTTTACTCACCAGCTCCTTGAAGCGCGGGCTGTTTTGTATCGAGAGGTAAATGCTGTCGTTCATTGTTTTTATCCTCGCAGCACAGATTTAAGTTGGAACGAGCCTACTCTATGCGGCTCAAGGCCAGGTTCCAGACGACCTTAGTATTAGAACGACATGACGGTTTTGCCAGTTTCCCGGATATTTTCGCAATTGCCCCTGCCCCTGTGGGAGCGAGCCTGCTCGCGAAAGCTGCTTGCGGGTCAAATGCAGGGTCAGCTGGCAGATCGCTTCGCGAGCAGGCTCGCTCCCACAGGGGTGCGTCGAATTGAAGAATCACGGGCACAAAAAAACCGCATGAACAACTCATGCGGTTTTTCGGAACAGTCAGACCAGGCCGATTACTTGCCGGTCCATTCCTTCACGCGGTCCGGGTGCTTGACAACCCAATCCTTGGCGGCGGCGTCCGGCTTGGCGCCTTCCTGGATTGCCAACATGACTTCGCCGATTTCGTCTTTCGAGGCCCACTGGAACTTCTTCAGGAACTCGACCACTTCCGGCGCCTTGGCTTCCAGGCCTTTGCTGCCGATGCTGTTTACGGTTTCAGCCGCGCCGTAGACACCCTTCGGATCTTCCAGGAAACGCAGTTTCCACTTGGCGAACATCCAGTGCGGCACCCAACCGGTGACGGCGATGGACTCTTGTTTCTTCTCGGCACGGGTCAGCTCGGCGATCATGCCGGCGCCGGAACTGGCCTTGAGTTGATAACCGGTCAGGTCGTAGTCCTTGATCGCCTGTTCGGTCTTGATCATCACGCCTGAACCGGCGTCGATGCCGACGATGCGTTTCTTGAAGGAATCGTCGGTCTTGAGGTCTTCCAGCGACTTGGCCTTGACGTACTCCGGCACGATCAGGCCGATCTTGGCGTCCTTGAAGTTCGGGCCGTAGTCGACCACTTGGTCCTTGTTCTTCGTCCAGTAGTCACCGTGAGTCACCGGCAGCCAGGCCGAAAGCATTGCATCGAGCTTGCCGGTGGCCACGCCCTGCCACATGATCCCGGTCGCCACCGCTTGCAGCTTCACGTCATAACCGAGTTTCTGCTTGATCACTTCGGCCGCCACATGGGTGGTCGCGACGCTGTCGGACCAGCCGTCGACATAACCAATGCTCAGGGTTTTGGTTTCGGCGCTGGCCAGGGTGGAGCTGATCGCCAGTACCAGTGCGGCACCTGCGCCCAAGAGTCGTCGCATCTTCATCGTTACTTCCCCGAAAGTGCTGCGCCCGACGGATGCCGAGCAGCGTCAACGTATTGTTATGGTGCACAGCGCCCCCATCACGCTCACCTGCAAACCGGTTCGAACGCCAGTGGAGTACTGACAGGCTGATCATCAACCTGCGCCGATCTGGAACCTGCTCTGTCTGCGACGCTGAGGCAGCGAGAAACGACATCAGAAAGCCAGCAAGCCATTCCGGGCGTTTCAGACCGCAGATTTCGATCAAATCTTGCATGCCTGAACCAGGCGAGCCGCCAGGTCACTAGCGGTCACCACGCCTCACCGTGTATCGTCCCGCTACTATCGCGACCCGTCCGCGCTTGTTTTACAGCCGTCATGGCACTTGGCTTCACTTCGGTGGTCATAGGCTGCGAACTTCATTCGGCACCTTCCTCTAAGGGATCCAGACATGCTCCGTTCCTTGCGCTTCGCTGCCTTCGCCGGCGGCCTTATCCTGAGTGCGTCCGCGCTGGCGGTGGATGTCGACGCCGCCAGCTATGGCTACCCCTTGACCAACCCGTTCGAGGCGACCATCGCCACCACGCCGCCGGACCTGCGCCCGGAGCTGCCGCTCAATGAGGACATCAACCAGTCGGACCAGAGCCTGACCCTGCGTCCGGAGCGCGAATTCATTCTGCCGGACAATTTCTGGCCGGTGAAAAGCCTCACCTACCGCATGGCCACCCAGGACAAACCCGCGCCGCTGATCTTCCTGATCGCCGGCACCGGCGCGCGGTATGACAGCACGCTCAACGAGTATTTGAAGCGCCTCTACTACAAGGCCGGCTACCACGTAGTGCAGTTGTCCTCGCCCACCAGTTTCGATTTCATGAGTGCCGCTTCGCGCTTCGCCACGCCAGGCATCACCAAGGAAGACGCCGAAGACATGTACCGCGTGATGCAGGCTGTGCGCGCGCAGAATCCGAAAGTGCCCGTCACCGAGTACTACCTGACCGGCTACAGCCTCGGCGCCCTGGACGCGGCCTTCGTTGCGCACCTGGACGAGACCCGGCGCAGTTTCAACTTCAAGAAAGTCCTGTTGCTGAACCCGCCTGTGAACCTCTACACGTCGATCACCAACCTGGACAAGCTGGTCCAGACCGAGGTCAAGGGCATCAACAGCACCACGACATTCTATGAACTGGTGCTGAACAAGCTGACCCGCTACTTCCAGCAGAAAGGCTACATCGATCTCAACGATGCACTGCTGTATGACTTCCAGCAGTCCAAGCAACACCTGACCAACGAACAGATGGCGATGCTGATCGGCACGTCGTTCCGTTTCTCGGCGGCCGACATCGCCTTTACCTCGGACCTGATCAACCGTCGCGGCCTGATCATCCCGCCGAAGTTCCCGATCACTGAAAGCACCAGCCTGACGCCGTTCCTCAAGCGCGCGCTGCAATGCGATTTCGACTGCTACCTCACCGAGCAGGTGATCCCAATGTGGCGTGCGCGCACCGACGGTGGCAGCCTGCTGCAACTGGTTGACCAGGTGAGTCTGTACGCGTTGAAGGATTATCTGCAGGCCAGCACGAAAATCGCGGTGATGCACAACGCCGACGATGTGATTCTCGGCCCGGGCGACCTCGGCTTCCTGCGCAAGACTTTTGGCGACCGCCTGACCGTTTATCCTCTGGGCGGCCATTGCGGCAACCTTAACTATCGCGTCAACAGCGACGCCATGCTGGAGTTCTTCCGTGGCTAAATACCTCCTGCTTATCGCCGCGTTAATGAGTGCGGGCATGGTCCACGCCGATAACAGCAAGGCCAATGCCCCCGTGGTGGTGGATTCGGACGGCTTCAAGGAGCCGCTGACCAAACTCAAGTTCAACCCGGGCCTGGACCAGCGCGAATTCGAACGCTCGACGCTCAACGCTTTGAACGTCTACGACCCGCTGGAATCGTGGAACCGCCGCGTCTACCACTTCAACTACCGCTTTGACGAATGGGTCTTCCTCCCTGTTGTCGACGGCTACCGCTACGTCACCCCGAGCTTCGTGCGCACCGGCGTCAGCAATTTCTTCAACAACCTGGGGGACGTGCCGAACCTGATGAACAGCCTGCTGCAATTGAAGGGCAAGCGTTCGATGGAAACCACGGCGCGCCTGCTCCTCAATACCACCGTCGGCATCGCCGGCCTCTGGGACCCGGCCACGGCCATGGGCCTGCCGCGCCAGAGCGAGGACTTCGGCCAGACCCTGGGTTTCTATGGTGTGCCCGGCGGCGCGTATTTCGTGCTGCCGATCTTCGGCCCTTCGAACCTGCGCGACACTTCGGGCCTGCTGGTGGACTACACCGCGGAATCGGCGATCAACTTCCTGAACGTCTCGGAGGTCAGCTCCAACCACCCGGAACTGCTGCTGTTGCGCGGCGTGGACAGGCGCTACCAGACCAGCTTCCGCTACGGGCAGCTGAACTCGCCGTTCGAGTATGAGAAGGTGCGGTACGTGTACACCGAGTCGCGCAAGTTGCAGATCGCCGAGTAACCCAACGCCTGACGTAAATCCCAGTGTGGGAGCGGGCTTGCTCGCGAATGCGGTGTGCCAGTTGATGAATATGTCTTCTGGCACACCGCATTCGCGAGCAAGCCCGCTCCCACAGCGGTTGTGTATTGCCAGCTTTAGCCTTTCAGCGCTTTCCAGATTTTGCCCACGACGAGCACACCCGCCAACACGGCCGCACCCGCGACAATCCCCGCCACCGCATTGAGCAGCATCGGCACGATGAACCCGGCGCCGCCGGCGCCAGCCGCCACGCCTTCGATCCAGTGATGCACCGCCGGTACGCCATGGGTCAGGATGCCGCCGCCCACCAGGAACATCGCCGCCGTACCGATCACCGACAGGCTTTTCATCATGTAGGGCGCGGCGCGCAGGATGGCGCCGCCGATGCTTTTGGCGGCCTGGCCCGGCTTTTGGGTCAGCCACAAGCCCAGGTCATCGAGCTTGACGATCCCCGCCACCAGGCCGTACACGCCGACGGTCATGACAATCGCAATGCCCGACAGCACGATAACCTGCTGGGTCAGCGGCGCATCAGCGACAGTGCCAAGGGTGATGGCGATGATTTCCGCCGAGAGAATGAAGTCGGTGCGAACCGCGCCCTTGATCTTGTCCTTTTCGAAGGCCACCAGGTCCACCGCCGGGTCGGCCACCGCCTCCACCAGTTGCGCATGCCCGGCCTGGTCTTCAGCCTTGCTGTGAAGGAACTTGTGGGCGAGTTTTTCGAACCCCTCGAAACACAGGTAGGCACCGCCCACCATCAAGAGGGGTGTCACCAGCCAAGGCACGAAGGCACTGATTGCCAGCGCCGACGGCACCAGGATCAGCTTGTTGATGAAGGAACCCTTGGCCACCGCCCAGACCACCGGCAGCTCCCGCTCGGCCCGCACACCAGAGACTTGCTGGGCATTGAGCGCCAGGTCGTCGCCGAGCACGCCGGCGGTTTTCTTGGCGGCCATCTTGGTCATCAGCGCCACATCGTCGAGCACGGTGGCGATGTCGTCGATCAAAACCAGCAAACTGCTTCCAGCCATGGAGGGGCTCCTTGAACAATAATGCTGCGCAGCATACCGCGAGCGGCGCCGCCTTGGGGCATTCTTGAGCGGCCCGCGAGGCCGGTGCTACCATGCGCCACCGCCAGAACCGGCAAGGAACCCCAGGGTTTATGAGCACTATCCGCGAGCGCAACAAAGAACTGATCCTGCGTGCCGCCAGCGAAGAGTTTGCCGACAAGGGCTTCGCCGCGACCAAAACCAGCGACATCGCGGCCAAGGCGGGCCTGCCCAAACCCAACGTCTACTATTACTTCAAATCCAAGGAGAACCTCTACCGCGAGGTCCTGGAAAGCATCATCGAGCCGATCCTCCAGGCCTCCACGCCCTTCAACGCTGACGGCGAGCCGGGCGAAGTATTGAGCCACTACATCCGCTCCAAGATCCGCATCTCCCGCGACCTGCCCTTCGCCTCGAAAGTCTTCGCCAGTGAAATCATGCACGGTGCCCCGCACCTCAGCGCCGACCTGGTCGAACAACTCAACGCCCAGGCCCGGCACAACATCGACTGCATCCAGACCTGGATCGACCGCGGCCAAATCGCCCCCATCGACCCCAACCACCTGATGTTCAGCATCTGGGCCGCCACCCAGACCTACGCCGATTTCGACTGGCAGATCAGCGCCGTGACCGGCAAGGCCAAGCTCGACGAAGCGGATTACGAAGCGGCGGCGCAGACGATTATCCGGTTGGTTTTGAAGGGGTGTGAGGTGGATCGCTAGGCTCTGGAGCGAGTCGCCGCTTTCGCGAGCAGGCTCGCTCCCACAGGGGATCTGCAATTCTCATACATTTTGTGTCGGTCGCCAGACCTTGTGGGAGCGGGCTTGCTCGCGATTGGCGGCGACTCGATTTCATGTCAAAGCCAAATGGCGTCCCACAGCGGATAGTCGCCAAGCCGCTTCACCAGGCCTGCCCGCAGTGGGTTGGCGACGACATAACGCGCCATTATTTTCAGATCTTCGTCCCGACGCAACGCCCGATCATGGTAGCCCGCCTGCCAAAGGCTGCCGGCCCTGCCAGTCGCCTCATTGATCCCCTTGGCACTGATGGATTTTACTTGGCACATCAACTGCCCCAAGGACCCTTGATGCAGTCGAATCAACCAATGGACATGATCAGGCATGACGACAAATGCGAGGGAGTCCGCGATGCCCTGCTCTTGTGCCTCCCTGAACTCCTGAACGACGATCCTGCCCAAACCATGGTCTTTGAAGACCGGTTCGCGCGCCAGCGTATTGGCAGTCAATAAGTAGATGCAATTTTGCTCCGCATAGCGACCGATACGCAGGCGATGTGAAGCTGAGCGTGCAGGCATTCCGTCGCCCTCCTTCCCTAACGAATCCTGAAAGGTTAGCGCTGGGAAATGAAGTGTCGTGGTCAGCTTTTTTGCCGGATGTGTAGGGTCGATTGCATTCGCGAGCAAGCCCGCTCCCACAGGGGATCTGCGATGTCCATATATTTTGTGTCGGTTACCAGACCCTGTGGGAGCGGGCTTGCTCGCGAATACGCCAGTCGATTCAGCGCATGATCAAACAGCAACCCCCACATCCGCCCTCAACCCCGACACCTCCACCGCCCTGACAGCCACCTGCTCATCCACATCCGAAACATCCCCGCTGACACCAATCGCCCCCAGCACCTTCCCGTCCTGATCCCTGATCAACACTCCGCCCGGTGCCGGCACGATGTTGCTTTGGCCCATGCCGTTCAAAGCCGCAAAGAACGCCGGGCGCTGCTGGGCGTCCTGGGCCAGCAGGCGTGAGCCCTTGCCCAGGGCGATCGCGCCCCAGGCCTTGCCGATAGCGATTTGCGGGCGCAACAGGCTCGCCCCATCCTCGCGCTGCAAGGCTACGAGGTGTCCGCCGCTGTCCAGGACCGCGACGGTCAAGGGGGCTGCATTGACCTCACGGCCTGCGGCCAGTGCTTGTCCCGCCAGGTTGACGGCAACTTTCAAGGTTAGAACGCTCATGGGTGCAGTCCTTCTTTTGTTATGGGAAAGCCTTGGCGGCTTCACTTTCAGCAAAACCGAACACCACAAATAGAACACAACAATACATATTTTTGTATACAATAATTTACGCAAACCAGCTTTAGCGACAAAAGGCCGCAGCAGAATCAGGTTCCCAACGAATTAAACGCGTGCTTGAGGAAAGGGATTGACCTGCGCCATTCGCCATGAATACACTCTGCCGCAAAGCCACTTGTATACAATTACAAAACGTAAGAGGCACAAAACAATGAGCAAAATGAGAGCAATCGAAGCCGCCGTCCTGGTGATGCGCCGTGAAGGCGTGGACACCGCCTTCGGCATCCCGGGTGCCGCGATCAACCCGCTGTACTCTGCCCTGCAAAAGGTTGGCGGCATCGATCATGTCCTCGCTCGCCACGTTGAAGGCGCCTCGCACATGGCCGAGGGTTACACCCGGACCAAGGCCGGCAACATCGGCGTGTGCATCGGTACTTCGGGGCCGGCGGGCACTGACATGGTCACTGGCCTCTACAGCGCTTCGGCCGACTCGATTCCGATCCTGTGCATCACCGGACAAGCGCCCCGCGCCCGCATGCACAAGGAAGATTTCCAGGCGGTGGATATCACCAGCATCGTCAAGCCCGTGACCAAATGGGCGACTACCGTGCTGGAGCCGGGACAGGTGCCCTACGCCTTTCAGAAGGCTTTCTTCGAGATGCGCTCCGGCCGTCCGGGCCCGGTGCTGATCGACTTGCCGTTTGACGTGCAGATGGCCGAGATCGAATTCGACATCGACGCCTATCAGCCGCTGCCCCTGGCCAAGCCGGCCGCCAACCGGGTGCAGATCGAGAAGGCCCTGGCGATGCTGAATCAGGCCGAGCGCCCATTGCTGGTGGCGGGTGGCGGCATCATCAATGCCGATGCCAGCGACTTGCTGGTGGAGTTTGCCGAGCTCACCGGCATCCCGGTGATCCCGACCTTGATGGGCTGGGGCACGATCCCGGACGATCATCCGTTGATGGTCGGCATGGTCGGCCTGCAAACCTCGCACCGCTACGGCAACGCCACCTTGCTCAAGTCGGACGTGGTGCTGGGCGTCGGCAACCGTTGGGCCAACCGCCACACCGGTTCGGTGGACGTCTACACCGAAGGCCGCACATTCATTCACGTCGACATCGAACCGACCCAGATCGGCCGGGTATTCACCCCCGACCTGGGCATCGTTTCCGACGCAGCCTCGGCCCTGACCGTGTTCATCGAAGTGGCCCGCGAATGGCAAGCCGCCGGCAAGCTGACGAACCGCAGCGCCTGGCTTCAGGATTGCCAGCAGCGCAAGGCCAGCCTGCAGCGCAAGACCCATTTCGACAACGTGCCGGTGAAGCCGCAGCGCGTCTACGAGGAAATGAACCAGGTGTTCGGCAAGGACACCTGCTATGTCAGCACCATCGGTCTGTCGCAGATCGCCGGGGCGCAGTTCCTCCACGTCTACAAACCACGCCACTGGATCAACTGCGGCCAGGCCGGTCCCCTGGGCTGGACCATTCCGGCCGCGCTGGGAGTGGTCAAGGCCGATCCGGATCGCAAGGTCGTGGCGCTGTCGGGCGACTATGATTTCCAGTTCATGATCGAAGAACTGGCGGTGGGCGCACAATTCAAGCTGCCCTACATCCACGTCGTGGTGAACAACTCCTACCTGGGCTTGATCCGCCAGGCCCAGCGCGGCTTCGACATGGACTACTGCGTGCAACTGTCCTTCGACAACCTCAACGCCCCGGAGCTCAACGGTTATGGCGTGGACCACGTCGCCGTGGCCGAGGGCCTGGGTTGCAAGGCATTGCGGGTGTTCGAGCCGTCAGGTATCCAGCCAGCGCTGCGCAAGGCCCAGGAGATGATCGAAGAGTTCAGGGTGCCAGTGATCGTCGAGATCATCCTTGAGCGGGTGACCAACATTTCCATGGGCACCGAGATCAACGCCGTCAATGAATTTGAAGACCTGGCGCTGGTGGGCAACGATGCACCCACCGCGATTTCATTGCTCGACTGACCTTCTCCTGTGGGAGCGAGCCTGCTCGCGAAGGCGATCTACCCTTTATTGAATGTTGAATGACATACCGCTTTCGCGAGCAGGCTCGCTCCACAAGGGAGGCCTGCCAACTATTTACAGGAGACCACCATGCCGCGTTTCGCCGCCAACCTGTCCATGCTGTTTACCGAGCAGGATTTCCTCGCCCGTTTCGAAGCGGCCGCCAAGGCCGGTTTCAGTGGTGTCGAATACCTGTTTCCCTACGACTACAGCTCCGCTGAACTCAAGACCCTGCTCGATGCCCATGGCCTGACCCAGGTGCTGTTCAACCTGCCGGCCGGCGACTGGGCCAAGGGTGAGCGCGGTATCGCCTGCCTGCCGGATCGGGTCGAGGAGTTCCGTGCCGGGGTCGACCTGGCGATTGCCTATGCCAAGGTGTTGGGCAACACCCAGGTCAATTGCCTGGCCGGGATCCGTTCGCAGAAGTGCGACGAAGCGCTGGCGGAAAAAACCTTCGTCGCCAACCTGAAGTACGCCGCCGAAAAGCTCCAGGGCGCCGGCATCAAGCTGGTGATGGAAGCCATCAATACCCGCGACATCCCGGGTTTTTTCCTGAACAACACCGCCCAGGCCCTGTCGATCCGCGAACAGGTGGGCAGCGCCAACCTGTTCCTGCAATACGACATCTATCACATGCAAATCATGGAAGGCGACCTGGCCCGGACGCTGTCGGCGCACCTGGGCGAGATCAACCATGTGCAACTGGCGGACAACCCGGGCCGCAACGAGCCCGGCACCGGCGAGATCAATTATCGGTTCCTGTTCGAACACCTGGATCGCATTGGTTATCAGGGTTGGATCGGCTGTGAATACAAGCCGCTCACCACGACCGAAGCGGGACTGGGCTGGTTGAAAAGCCATAACGCGATCTGACCTGACACGAGCTTTTGTGGCGAGGGAGCTTGCTCCCGCTCGGCTGCGAAGCAGACGCATGTTTTTTCACCGATGGATTTCTGGGGCCGCTTCGCGGCCCAGCGGGAGCAAGCTCCCTCGCCACAGAGTCCGCGGGGCATCTTAAACAAGAGAGGATTTTCCACATGGCTAAAATCGGATTCATCGGCACCGGCATCATGGGCCACCCCATGGCACTGAACCTGCAAAAGGCCGGGCACAGCCTGTTCCTGACCCAGCATCACGACGCTGCCCCGGCCGACCTCGTGGCAGGCGGCGCGGTGGTGCTGGCCAACCCGAAGGAAGTCGCCCAGGAGGCCGAGTTCATCATCGTCATGGTCCCGGATACCCCCCAGGTCGAGGATGTGCTGTTCCGCGCCGACGGCGTAGCGGCCGGCGTGGGCGCGGGCAAGGTGGTGATCGACATGAGTTCGATCTCCCCCACCGCCACCAAGGCGTTCGCGGCGAAGATCAATGAAAAAGGCGCGCAGTACCTCGACGCCCCTGTATCGGGCGGTGAAGTCGGCGCCAAGGCCGCGACCCTGAGCATCATGGTCGGTGGCGACAGCGCCGCGTTCGAGCGCGCGCTGCCACTGTTCCAGGCGATGGGCAAGAACATCACCCTGGTGGGCGGCAACGGCGATGGCCAGACCGCCAAGGTGGCGAACCAGATCATCGTCGCGCTGAACATCCAGGCCGTGGCCGAGGCCCTGCTGTTCGCCTCGAAGAACGGCGCCGACCCGGCCAAGGTCCGTGAAGCGCTGATGGGCGGTTTCGCCTCGTCGAAGATCCTCGAAGTGCACGGCGAGCGCATGATCAAGGGCACCTTCGACCCGGGCTTCCGCATCAGCCTGCACCAGAAGGACCTGAACCTGGCGCTGCAAGGCGCCAGGGAGCTGAACATCAACCTGCCCAACACCGCCAACGCCCAACAGGTGTTCAGCACCTGCGCGGCCATGGGTGGCAGCAATTGGGACCACTCGGCGCTGATCAAGGGGCTGGAGCATATGGCCAATTTCTCGATTCGCGATAACTGACATAGCCGAAACCCTGTGGGAGCGAGCCCGCTCGCGAAGGCAGTCAACCTGCCAATCAAGCGTTGACTGACACACCGCCTTCGCGAGCAGGCTCGCTCCCACAGGTAACCGAGTCGCCTCAGCCAATAATAAAAATCGGGAGCCCGCCATGTCGGTCGATCCGCAACAATTGCTGCGCGAGCTGTTTGCCACGGCCATCGACGCGGCCCATCCGCAGCACGTCCTCGAACAGTACCTGCCCGCAGACCGCAGCGGTCGGGTGATCGTCATCGGTGCCGGCAAGGCCGCCGCGGCCATGGCGCAAGTGGTCGAGCGCTGCTGGCACGGCGAAGTCAGCGGCCTGGTGGTGACCCGCTACGGTCATGGCGCGCCCTGCGAGAGAATCGAAGTGGTCGAGGCCGCTCATCCAGTACCGGACGCCGCTGGCCTGGAAGTGGCCGGACGGGTGCTCGAACTCGTCAGCAACCTCAACGAAGACGACCGGGTGATCTTCCTGCTGTCCGGCGGGGGCTCGGCGTTGCTGGCCTTGCCGGCGGCCGGCATCACCCTGGCCGACAAGCAATCGATCAACAAGGCCCTGCTCAAGTCCGGCGCCACCATTGGCGAGATGAATTGCGTGCGCAAGCACCTTTCGGCGATCAAGGGTGGCCGACTGGGCAAGGCCTGCTGGCCGGCGACCGTCTACACCTACGCGATTTCCGATGTGCCCGGCGATCTCGCCACGGTAATCGCCTCCGGCCCCACCGTGGTCGACCCCAGCACTTCGGCCGCCGCGCTGGCGATTCTCAAGCGCTACGGCATCGAGATCCCGGCCTCGGTGCGCACCTGGCTGCAAAGTCCGGAATCGGAGACCGTCAAGCCCGGCGACCCGAGCCTGACGCGCAGTCATTTCCAGCTCATCGCCCGTCCTCAGCAATCCCTCGAAGCCGCGGCGGTGAAGGCTCGCCAGGCCGGTTTCAGCCCATTGATCCTCGGTGACCTGGAAGGCGAATCCCGGGACGTGGCGAAGGTCCACGCCGGCATCGCCCGGCAAATCGCCCTGCACGGCCAGCCCTTGGCTGCGCCGTGCGTGATCCTCTCCGGCGGCGAAACCACGGTCACCGTGCGCGGCAATGGCCGTGGCGGGCGCAACGCCGAGTTCCTGCTGAGCCTGACCGACAGCCTCAAGGGCCACCCCGGCATCTATGCACTGGCGGGCGACACCGACGGCATCGACGGCTCCGAAGACAACGCCGGCGCCATCATGACCCCGGACAGCTATCGCCGCGCCACCGAGCTGGGCCTGAACGCCAGCGATGAACTGGATAACAACAACGGCTACGGCTACTTCGCCGCGCTGGACGGGTTGATCGTCACCGAGCCGACCCGCACCAACGTCAACGATTTTCGCGCCATCCTGATCCTCGAGAACCCGAAAAATGACGCCTGACAAGAAGGTCAAGATCCTCGCGACACTCGGCCCCGCCACCCGTGGGATCGATGACATCCGCGAACTGGTGCAGGCCGGAGTGAACATCTTTCGCCTGAACTTCAGCCACGGCGACCACGCCGACCACGCCCAGCGCTACCAGTGGATCCGTGAAGTCGAGCAGCAGCTCAATTACCCGCTGGGCATCCTGATGGACCTGCAAGGACCAAAACTGCGGGTCGGCAAGTTCGCCGATGGCAAGGTGCTGTTGCAGCGCGGTCAAGCCTTGCGCCTGGACCTGGACCCGACGCCGGGCGATCAGCGTCGGGTCAACCTGCCCCACCCGGAAATCATCGCCGCGCTGGAGCCGGGCATGGACTTGCTGCTCGATGACGGCAAGCTGCGCCTGCGGGTAACCGCCAGACACACCGACGCCATCGATACCGAGGTGCTCAACGGTGGCGAACTGTCGGACCGCAAGGGCGTGAACGTGCCCCAGGCCGTGCTTGACCTGAGCCCACTGACCGCCAAGGACCGCCGCGACCTGAGCTTCGGCCTGGAGCTGGGCGTGGACTGGGTGGCGCTGTCATTCGTGCAGCGTGCCGAGGACATTCGCGAAGCCCGCGCGCTGATCGGCGACAAGGCGTTCCTGATGGCCAAGATCGAGAAACCCTCGGCCGTCGCCCAACTGCGGGAAATCGCCGAACTGAGCGACGCGATCATGGTTGCCCGAGGTGACCTGGGCGTCGAGGTGCCGGCCGAGAGCGTGCCGCAGATTCAGAAAAACATCATCGGCACCTGCCGCGCCCTCGGCAAACCGGTGGTGGTGGCGACACAGATGCTTGAGTCGATGCGCTTCTCCCCGGCGCCGACCCGCGCCGAAGTCACCGATGTCGCCAACGCCGTGGCCGAAGGTGCCGACGCGGTGATGCTGTCGGCGGAAACCGCCTCGGGCGACTATCCCCTCGAAGCCGTGCAGATGATGAGCAAGATCATCCGCCAGGTGGAAAACGGCCCGGACTACCAGGCACAACTCGACGTCAGCCGACCGAAAGCCGAGGCCACGGTGTCGGACGCCATCAGTTGCGCGATCCGCCGGATCAGCAACGTGCTGCCTGTGGCGGTGCTGGTCAACTACAGCGAGTCGGGCAGCTCCAGCCTGCGGGCGGCGCGGGAACGGCCGACGGTGCCGATCCTCAACCTGACGCCCAACTTGCAGGCGGCCCGTCGCCTGACCGTCGCGTGGGGCGTGCATTCGGTGGTCAACGATCGGCTGCGGCAGGTGGACGAAGTGTGTTCCACCGCGCTGGAAATCGCCCAGGCCCAGGGCATGGCCCAGCGTGGCGACACCCTGCTGATTACCGCCGGCGTGCCGTTCGGGCAGCCGGGGTCGACCAACTCGCTGCGTATCGAGACCCTCCTCTGATTTTCCGTGGCGAGGGAGCTTGCTCCCGCTGGGTCGCGTAGCGGCCCCTTTTTTTGCGGTCGCTACGCAACCGAGCGGGAGCAAGCTCCCTCGCCACAGTGTTCCCTTATCCCTGACCCATATGCCCAACCATTCTTCATCCTCCCACTGCCCAGACTGGGCCACCGCCCTGCTCAACGGCTTCAGCCAGATCTTCCTCCAGCGCCATCCCCTGTGCGGCCTGTTCTGTCTCTTGGCGATTCTGCTCACCGCGCCAGCGTTGTTCGGCGGCGCGCTCCTGGGCGGCGTGGCCGGATTGCTGACGGCCCAACGGCGTGGTTATGCCAAGGAGGATCGGCAGGCCGGGCTGTTCAGCTATAACGCCATCCTGCTGGGTTTGCTGCTGAGCCTGGTATTGCCTTGGTCAGCCCTGTTGCCGCCATTGATCATCGCCGCTGGCGGCCTCAGCGCAATGCTCACCCAACAGTGGCTCAAGCGCACCCGAGGCCCACGCTGCCTGCCCGCCTACACCGTGCCTTTCGTCGGGCTCGGCTGGTTGCTGCTGGGTCTCGCCCCGCCTGCGCCCTCGCCCGCAGCACTAGAGCAGACACTCCCCAACCTGTTGCTTGCCCCGCTGAACGGCCTGGGCCAGGTCATGTTTCTCGACCAGCCTCTGGCTGGTGTGCTGATCACCATCGGCCTGCTGATCGCCAACCGTTGCGCCGCCGGCTGGGCGCTGTTCGGTTCCGTCGCAGGCTTTGCCTTTGCCTGGCTGCACGACAGCCCGCACACCTTGTCCGGCCTGGGCGGCTACAACCCGGCGTTAGCGGCCCTGGCTCTCGGCCAATACGCACGCGGGCCATGGCAGCCGCTGGCGGGCGTGCTGCTGGCGGTCCTTCTCGCACCGGGTTTCGCGGCGCTGGGCGTGGCGCCATTGACGGCGCCTTTCATTCTCGCGTGCTGGCTGGTGCATGCCACCGCGCGGCTTTGGCACCCAGCCTGTCTCGACATCGCGCCTTGCGCTCTGCGGGGCAATCACCCTAGGCTGCGCTGGTCATTGGTTCAGGCGAAGGTTATGGACAGCAACAACAACTGGCGTGAACGCCTCTACGTGATCATTTTCCAGACCGACACGGTGGCCGGCCGGCGCTTCGACAGCACGCTGCTGTTGATCATCCTCGCGAGCCTGGTGATCGTGATGCTCGACAGCATCGACAGCGTGCACAAGAACTACGCGGCCCTGCTGGCCTACATCGAGTGGGGTTTCACGTTGATTTTCATCGTTGAATACGGCCTGCGCCTGTACTGCTCGCCCAAGCCGCTGCGCTATGCGTTCAGCTTTTATGGCCTGGTGGATCTGCTGGCGATCGTGCCGGGCATCCTCGCGTTGTACTACAGCGATGCCCAGTACCTGCTGATCGTACGGATCATCCGCATGCTGAGGATTTTCCGCGTTCTCAAGCTCAGCCCCTACCTCAAGCAGGCCAACTATCTATTGGCCGCACTGCGCGGCAGCAAGCAGAAAATCATCGTGTTCCTGGTCAGCGTGTCGACGCTGGTGACGGTGTTTGGCACCCTGATGTATGTCATCGAAGGCCCCGAGCATGGTTTCACCAGCATTCCCAAGGGCATCTATTGGGCTATCGTGACATTGACTACCGTAGGCTTCGGCGACATCGTGCCGAAGACGCCGCTGGGCCAAGTGGTTTCGTCCCTGGTGATGATTACCGGCTACTCGATCATCGCCGTACCGACGGGTATCTTCACTGCGGAACTGGCCACCGCCATGCGCGGTGACCAGCTCAAGCACAATTGCCCGGTGTGCAGCAAAAACAACCACGACCATGGCGCTGCTTTCTGTTCTCGTTGCGGTAACGCACTGTTTAAGAAATTGGAATAAGCAAAGCACTTTTTAATTCTTGATGACCTATAAGCAAATCGCTAGGGTGCTGGCTTATCGCCCGCATCCCTTGCCAATAAAAAGGACCTCGCAGTGAAGAATTTCTTTGGCGCCTCCCTCCTCGCCGCCGGCCTGGCGTTCGGCAGCCTGGCCCACGCCGCCCCGACTCTACTCAACGTTTCCTACGACGTGATGCGGGATTTCTATAAGGACTACAACGCCGCGTTCCAGAAACACTGGCAGGCCGAGCACAACGAAAGCATCACCGTGCAGATGTCCTTTGGCGGTTCGAGCAAGCAGGCGCGCTCGGTAATCGATGGGCTGCCAGCGGATGTCATCACCATGAACATGGCGACTGACATCAATGCCTTGGCCGACAACGGCAAGCTGGTTCCGGATAACTGGGTCACCCGCCTGCCGAACAACAGCGCGCCGTTCACCTCGGCCACCGTGTTTATCGTGCGCAAGGGCAATCCGAAAGCGCTGAAGGACTGGCCGGACCTGCTCAAGGACGGCGTGCAAGTGATTGTGCCCAACCCGAAAACCTCGGGCAACGGCCGCTACACCTACCTTTCGGCCTGGGGCTATGTGCTGAAGAATGGCGGCGATGAGAACAAGGCCAAGGATTTCGTCGGCAAGCTGTTCAAGCAGGCCCCCGTGCTGGACACCGGCGGTCGTGCCGCGACGACTACGTTCATGACCAACCAGATCGGCGATGTGCTGGTGACCTTTGAGAACGAAGCGGAAATGATCGCCCGTGAATTCGGTCGCGACCAGTTCGAAGTGGTCTACCCAAGCGTCTCCGCCGAAGCCGAACCACCGGTCAGCGTTGTGGATAAAGTCGTCGAGAAGAAAGGTTCCCGCGCCGCCGCCGAGGAATACCTCAAATACCTGTGGTCGCCCGAAGGCCAGGAAATTGCCGCCGCCAACTACCTGCGTCCTCGCGACCCGGCGGTGCTGGCCAAATACACCGACCGTTTCCCGAAAGTGGATTTCCTCTCGGTGGAAAAAACCTTCGGCGACTGGCGCACCGTGCAGAAGACCCATTTCAACGACGGCGGGATTTTTGACCAGATCTATAGCGGGCAGTAAGGCAATAGTGAGCTGAACGCGGTCCTGTGGCGAGGGAGCTTGCTCCCGCTGGACTGCGTAGCAGCCCCATTCAGGCGGTTGCCGATCAACCGAGCGGGAGCAAGCTCCCTCGCCACAAGAGCACTTTCACATTCCCTCTGGCGCGTTCTACCATCAACCGCAGGCATGACTGCTATCAACCCCAAGCCCTGTTCCAGTGCCCTGCAAGTCTTTAGCCTCTCGCCATCCCTTTCAATCGATCGATGAGATTGCCATGAGTGCTCATTCACCCGCCTCGCCCGCTGCCCTGACCCGGGGCATGGTCCTGCTGTTTGCCTTCTGCTGCGGCGCCATCGTTGCCAATATCTACTACGCCCAACCCATCATCGAACTGATCGCGCCCGACGTCGGCCTGTCCAGCACCATGGCCAGCCTGATCGTCTCGCTGACCCAGATCGGCTACGCCCTGGGCCTGTTTTTCCTGGTGCCGCTGGGGGATCTGCTGGAAAACCGGCGCTTGATGATTCTCACCACCGTGGTGGCCATCGCCAGCCTGCTGGGCGCGGCGTTTACCGACCAGCCGAACGTGTTCCTGCTGGTGTCATTGCTGGTGGGGTTCAGTTCCGTCTCGGTGCAAGTGCTGATTCCGCTGGCGGCGCACCTGGCGCCGGAAGAATCCCGGGGGCGGGTCGTGGGCGGGATCATGGGCGGCCTGCTGTTGGGGATCCTGCTGGCGCGGCCGGTGTCCAGCCTTGTCGCCGATCACCTTGGCTGGCGGGCGATGTTCATGATCGCCGCCGCGTTGATGGCGGCAATCAGCATCGTCCTGGCATTCACCGTGCCCAAGCGCCAGCCCGAGCACCGCGCCTCCTACGCGCAACTGCTGGGCTCGCTCGGCACCCTGTTACGCCAGCAGCCGCAGTTGCGCCAGCGGGCTTTGTACCAGGCGTGCATGTTTGCCACGTTCAGCCTGTTCTGGACCGCCGTCCCCCTGGAGCTGTCGCGCAACCATGGTTTGTCCCAGACTGAAATTGCGCTGTTTGCGCTGGTCGGCGCCATCGGTGCCGTCGCCGCGCCGATTGCCGGCCGCCTGGCGGACGCCGGCCACACCCGAATTGCTTCGCTGCTGGCCATGCTGTTCGCCAGCCTGAGTTTCCTGCCGGCGTTCATCCATCCCGCTTATAGCGTGATCGGCCTTGCGGTGACCGGCGTGGTTCTGGATTTCTGCGTGCAGATGAACATGGTCCTGGGCCAGCGCACCATCTACGCCCTTGACGCAAAAAGCCGCAGCCGCCTGAACGCGCTGTACATGACCAGCATCTTTGTTGGCGGCGCTTTCGGTTCGTCCATCGCCAGTGCCGTCTACGAACATGGCGGCTGGCTGTGGGTGGTGATCATCGGTAGCGCCTTCCCGTTGCTGGCCCTGTTGCGTTTCCTGAGTGCTTCGCAGAAGGCTTCGCTGGCGACGGCCTGATACCGTCGAGCAAAAAAAACCCGACAGGCCAGGACCTGTCGGGCTTTTTTCATGGAGCGGTCAGACCCGCACGTTGCCCCGCGGCCCGGCAATCGCCCAGATGATCAGGCCCAACACCGGCAGCAGGAGAATCAGCAGCACCCACAGGACTTTCGCCCCGGTGCCCGCGCCACTCTTGAGCACATTGATGATCGCCCAGATATCGAGCGCCAGGATGATCAGGCCAATCAGGCCGTTGAAAGTGGAACCCATGGTGTCGCTCCCGAATGGTGGTATGCACACTTAGGATAGCGGGGTCCGGGCAAGGGTTCCGTTTATTGTTTCAGACGTGAACCGCGATCCTGAGCGCTTCCAGGGCGGGGGCCGCGGCGATGCCGACTTCGCCACACAGTTCCAGCACACGCGGCACGTCGTTGCCGTACACCAGCACCATCTGCAATTCATCGTCGAGCAACTGGCTGAAGTTCATCAGCACGTAGCCGCCGCTCTCCTTGTTCAGGCTGCTCATCTGGATCTGGATACGATTGAGCGCAGTCAGCGCCTCGGTCTTCGCCAGTTGCTTGGGCTTGAGGTTGAACGCGACGCCAGGGCCGAACGAGGCGACGATCTGCTCGAACAGGTCGACGTAGGAGTCGGCCTGGAACAGCACGGTGTCCGGCAGACTGCCTACCACCACCCACTCCCCCAGCGGGATCGGGAAGCTGTCGTCATAATTGATGTCCGGGTTCGCCGCCAGGAACGTCACCGGGTCGGCGTAGGCCTGGGCCGCTTCGTCGGCGATTTTCTCGATGTCCGCCTCGCCCAGGCAGCCGGAGCTGATTTTGCTGATGAGTTCGACGAGTGCGGCTTTCATGGGGCGGATCCTGTGGCTGAATTTTCAGGCGCGCAGGATAGCGCATCACCCCAGGTCAAGTCAGGAACCCTGTGGCCAGGGAGCCAGGCTTCAGCCCAACAACTTTTCCAGCTGCGCCGTGGTGTCCACCGCGCCCATGGTCCTGGCCGCGTCCAGCGCCGAGACGCCGTTGGCATCCTTGGCCTTCGGGTCGGCGCCTTTGCTGATCAGGTAATCGACTATTTCCACTCGGTTGAACATCGCCGCCATCATCAGCGCCGTGCGGCCATCGAACGAGGAGCCTTCGACTTGCGCGCCGCCATCGACGAGGGCCGAAACCACCGCCAGATCGCCCTTGAACGCCGCACCGGCAATCGGGCTCTGGCCGTTGTCGTTGCGGATTTCCGGATCGGCCTTATTCTCCAGCAGCACTTTTACCGTCTCCACGTGCCCGTGGTACGCGGCCAGCATCAGCAAGGTGTCGCCCTTGTGATTGCGCAGGTTCGGCGGCAGGCCCTTGCTCAACAGCGCGGCCATCATCGCGGCATCGCCCTGACGAGCGACGTTGAATACCTGCTCGGCAAACTCCGCAGCTTCTTCCGGGGTCATCTGGCGGCTTGTATCGGACATGGACAACTTCCTCTGGCTTTTGCAAAGCCGCTAGTTTCCCGAGGGACTCAAAGCCTGTCATCCCTTTTTTCTCTGCAAGAGCCATAGCCACAATCAATAGCGGTACTGCCCACCCTGGATCAGCGTCGCCAGTTGCTGGTCCACCCGCACGTAGGTCGAAGTGTCGGGGAGCCAGGCGTAGATCGGTTCCTCGCCCGTGAGGCAGGGGTCAAAGGCTTCGGCCTTGAGGCGGGTTTTCTGATACTTGAACGTGCCGGTCGTTTCCATCTTCACCTTGATCCGCAGGAACAGCGGCACCGCGTAGGCCGGCAGCTTGCCTTGCAGAAATTGCAGCAGCTCGTTGAAATCCAGCGTCGCCAGGGACTCGGCCGGGGTGATCGCGGCCATCCCGGCGCGGCCGTTGGTGCCGGTGATCTCCACGCCGTAGGCCACCGCCTCGGCGATCTGTGGATGTTGCAGGAGCACGTTTTCGACTTCGGTGGTGGAGACGTTTTCGCCTTTCCAGCGATAGGTGTCGCCGAGGCGATCAACGAACTGCCCGTGGCCGAAGCCGATATTGCGCAGCAGGTCGCCGGTGTTGAAATAACGATCGCCTGGGACGAAGACGTCTCGGCAGACGGTTTTTTCGGTCTTGGCCGGATCGGTGTAGCCATCCAGCGGCGCCTTGTCGTCGATGCGCGCCAGCAGCAGGCCCGGCTCGCCCTTGGGGACTTTCTGCATGCGCCCTTGCAGGTTGCGCAACGGCGCGCCGCTGTCATGGTCGTACTGCACCAGTTCCCAACCCATCAGGGAAAACCCGACCGTGTTATCGAAATTCAGGATGTTGGTGAAGCCGATATTGCCGTCGCTGGCCGCATACAATTCACAGATATGGCCAATCCCGAAGCGGGTCTTGAAGGCCAGCCAGGCGCCCGGGCGCAAGCCGTTGCCGATCATCTTCCGGACCTCATGCCGCCGGTCATCGGCGCTGGCGGGCTGCTCGATCAGGTAGCGACACAGTTCGCCGACATAACCCAACGTGGTCGCCCGATAGCGACGCACGTCGCTCCAGAATTGGCTGGCGCTGAACTTGCGGCGGATGGCGAACCCCGAGGCACCGCAAACTGCCGCGCCCCAGCACACACACAGGCCGGTGGCGTGATACAGCGGCAGCGTGCAATAAACGACGTCATCGGGCTGCATGTCCAGGGCGATCAGGCCAAAACTGGTGGAGGTGCGCATCCAGCGTCCATGGCGGAATACGCCGGCCTTGGGTAACCCGGTGGTGCCCGAGGTGTAGAGATAAAAACAGGGATCGTTGAAAAACACCTGTCTGCCAAGCGGGTTATCGCCTGGGTAATCCTCGCTGCCGACCATCAGGTCGACGAATCCGCACGGAACCGCGCCACTGTCCTGGTCGGCAACCCACCAGGTCCGCGCATCCGCCAGCGCCGTTCGGCCGCGCACGTCGTTGAAGACGGCGACCCGTTCATCCCCGACCACCACCGCCACCGGCGCGACCAGCGCCAGGCTGTGTACCAGGGCATCTCCGGTTTGCGATGTGTTGATCATCGCGCTCACCGCCCCGACCTTCGCCACCGCCAACACCGTAATCAGCAGCTGCGGGCGGTTTTCCAGAACAATCGCCACGCAGTCGCCCTTGCCAAGACCTTGCGCCAGCAAGTAATGGGCAATGCGATTGGCCTGTTCGTTGACCTGTGCATAAGACAGCACCGTGTCGCCGCAGAGCAGCGCCGGGCCGTGGGGATTGCGTTGCGTGGCCTGTTCGAAACACCAGCCAAGGCCGCAAGGCTGGGTGGGGTCCTGGACGTTGGCGAGTTTCAGGCCTTTGATGATTCGCGGAACAACTTTGGCGATGACGGGCAGCTTGCGCAGCATCATGCCCCAGGTAATAGCGTCGCTGGGTGTACGACTCATGGACGATCCTTCCCCGTTCGACCTTGTGGGCCGCGGTTCTTGTTATGGGTTGGGCGAATCTGGAGGGAAATTACGCCAGCGATTCCGGTGCTGTACATGCGGTTTTTGCAATGTTTTGTATCCGCTGCGGGGAACAGGCGAAGCGGGAGCGCCAGGATGCGGTTTGGTTCCAAAAATAATCGAGCACCCCCGCAAAATGCAGGATGCACGAAGGCCGTTCATGCAAGATGCACGAATGCAAAAAATCCTGAACAGATTAACTTATTGTTTTTAAACGTATTTTTTATAATTCCAATGCTGGCATAGACACTGCAACTACCCCTCCACGGTTTGCCATACCATGGAGCAGTCAACTATGAACATGATTCAAGAGAAGTTTGCATCGCTGTTTTCCAACTACGAAGTCACCACGCAGCCTCGCCCGGACGGCGGCATTCTGCTGACCTTGCGCAACAGCGATGGCAAACTGTTCAAGCGTACGATTTCCTACGCTCAGTTGCATGCCGGGGATCAACTCTCCTGGGCGATCAGTGCCATTCGCCGCGATCTGGCTGAACAGGCCAGCGAACTGCCACCGGTCGCGATGCTGCAGAGCCAGCACCGTTTCGCGCTGCCGACCTATCACAGCGCCTGACAGCCAACAGCTTCAAGCTCTGAACAAAGACAGGCCATGGAACCCAGCGGTTCCATGGCCTGATTTTTTCAGCAGCGAGAAGGCGTTCAGAAGCGCGAAGGTTCGATCTGCGCAAAGCTTTCAACGGCCGTGTGGCCGGCCAGATCACCGCCCTCGCGCGCCAATCCACAGGTTGCCATTCCGGCATTCCTGGCCGCGTCCAGTTCCTCGACGATATCCGACAGAAACAGGATTTCCTGCGGCGCGATCCCCATCGCCTCGCTGATTCGCCGATACGACTGCGCGTCCCGCTTGGCTCCCGACGTGGTGTCGAAATAACCGCTGAACAACGGCGACAGGTCGCCAGCCTCTGAACAGCCAAAAATCAGCTTCTGTGCCTGGATCGACCCCGAGGAATAGACAAACAACCGGTAACCTTGCTGATACCAGGCTTCGAGCGCCTGCGCCGCGTCCGGATAAACGTGCCCTTTCAACTGGCCGGCCGTGTATCCCTGCTCCCAGACCATACCCTGCAGCGCCTTGAGAGGCGTGGCCTTGCGGTCCTCGGCAATCCAGCCCAGCAGGATCGCGATGACCCGTTCGACGTCTGCGTCCGGCTCGGCACTGTCGCGGCGCACGGCGTCCAGTTGCTCCGCGACGTCGGCACGCCCGGCGTTGTGCCGGACAAAATCCGGCAGGTGTCGGGCGGCATAGGGAAACAGCACGTCGAATACAAAACTGACGGCGCTGGTAGTGCCTTCAATGTCGGTGAGGATGGCCTTGATCGTCACGGGCTCAGTCCTCCAGGAGCGGGAAACGGCTGGCGATTTCATCACCGGTGAACTTGGCGACCCAGCCTTCCGGGTTATTGAACAGCCGAATGGCGACGAAATGTGGGTGTTCGCCCATGTCGAACCAATGCGGCGTACCGGCGGGCACCGAGATCAGATCGTTCTTTTCGCACAGTACCGCATAGACGTAGTCGTCGATGTGCAAGGTAAACAAGCCACGACCGGCGACAAAAAAGCGGACTTCGTCCTCGCCGTGACGGTGTTCATCCAGAAACTTGGCGCGCAGTTCGGCTTTTTGCGGGTGGTCGCTGTTGAGGCTGATGACATCCACCGTGACATAGCCGCGCTCGGTCATGAGCTTGTCGATCTGGCTCCGGTAGGCGCCAATCACTTCCTCCTGGCTGGCGCCGGGCTGGATCTTGGTCGCAGCCTCCCAACGATCGAAGCGCACGCCTTTTTCGGCGAGGGTCGCGGCGATGTCTTCTAAATGGGTCAGGACCTTGTTCGGAATCTCGGGACTTGAAACGTGATAGACGGACAGGCTGCTCATGGTCATGGCTCCAGCAATTTAACGGTTCAGGAGTGTGCGAGTCTTGAGCTCGCATTCGAACAGGAACTCGAACGCCTCGATTTGCCGCAGCGCATCGTTCATGCCCGGCCCCCAGGTGTACAGGCCGTGCCCACGGATCAGATAACCGACGCAATCGGGGTGCGCGTCGAGCCAGGGCTGAACCTTGGCGGCGAGGCGCGCGATGTCCTGGTCGTTGTCGAAAATCGGCACGCGAACCTGGGACTCATGGGTCGTGACTCCGCTGAAGGCCTTTTGCAGCTCGTAGTCCTCGAAGTCGATGAAGTCTGCGCCGGTCAAGCGCGAGAGCACCGTGGCATTCACCGAATGGGTGTGCAGCACCGCGCCGATCTGCGGCCGCCAGCGATACAGTTGCGTGTGCAACAGGGTTTCCGCAGACGGTTTCTTGCCCGGCTCCAGGCTGTTGCCGTCCAGGTCGGTGGCGAGCACATCGTCGGCGCCCAGTTGCCCCTTGTGTTTGCCGGAAACGGTAAGCAGGGCCTGGTCGGAAGACAACCGGGTCGAATAATTGCTGCTGGTGGCCGGGGACCAGCCGCGACCATACAGAAAACGCCCGGCGTCGATGATTTCCCGGGTGAGTTGTTCACGGGTAAGGCTCATGGCCTGTCCTCTTGCATGCGTGTGGCAATGATAACGGCTGCAGCGAAGGCTGCGAGACTGGCGATGTTGAAAGTCCAACCGGCGCCCAGGGCATTCCAGCTGTAGCCGGAATACAACGCGCCCAACGCCCCGCCGGTGCCGGCCAGCGCGGCGTACAGCGCCTGCCCCTGACCTTGCTGGCGTGAACCGAAGCTACGTTGCACGAAATGGATGGCAGCGGCGTGAAAGCTGCCAAAGGTCGCTGCGTGCAGGACCTGGGCAAGCAACAGCACCCAGAGAAACTCCGCCAACGACCCCAGTAGCAACCAGCGCAGCGCCGCCAGCAGGAAACTGGCCATCAACACCCGGCGCACGGAAAACCGCGCCAGGATCCGGCTCATCAGCAGGAAAACCAGCACTTCCGCAACCACGCCGACGGCCCAGAGCATGCCGATCAATCCGCGGCTGTAGCCCAGGCGTTCCAGGTGCAACGTCAGGAAGGTGTAATACGGCCCATGGCTCAGTTGCATCAGGCCGACGCAGGCATAAAACGCCAGCACGCCCGGATTGCGCAACTGCCGCAGGAAACCGTCCCCGGCCACCCGCGCCCCCTGAACGGGCTGGGCGTTGGGCACCCAGAAACTGCTGAGCACGATGCCACCCATGATCAACGCCAGCGCCACGGGATAGATGTCCAGGCTCAACCATTCGAACAACCGACCGAGCGCGACCACGGTGATGATGAAGCCGATGGAGCCCCACAGGCGGATCTGGCTGTAGCGCGCAGCCTGCCCGCTCAAGTGGGCCAGGGTGATGACTTCGAATTGCGGCAGCACCGCGTGCCAGAAGAACGCATGCAGCGCCATGACCATCGCCAGCCAGGCGTAGCTTCTGTCGATGAAGATCAGTGAGAAACTGAGCAGCGTACAGATCGCGCCAAACCGCACGATTGCCAGGCGCCGGCCGGTGTAGTCACCCAGCCAGCCCCAGAGGTTCGGCGCGACGCAACGCATCAGCATGGGAATCGCCACCAGCTCGCCGATGCGCGCGGCGTTGAACCCGAGGTGATCGAAATACAGCGCCAGGAACGGCGCGGTCGAACCGAGCAACGCAAAGTAAAACAGATAGAAGCTGGAAAGCCGCCAGTACGGCACTGCCGCCATGGTGGTCAGGCCACGGCGGTCGGCAGGCCAGCCATCAAAGCTGACCCAACACCGGCGTGCCGACCCGAACGTCGGCGTTCTGTCCGCGATGACGCAACAGGTGGTCCATCAGCACGATCGCCATCATCGCCTCGGCAATCGGCGTTGCGCGAATGCCCACGCAAGGGTCGTGGCGGCCCTTGGTGATGACATCCACCGGGTTGCCGTGGATGTCGATCGAGCGTCCCGGCGTGGTGATGCTGGACGTCGGCTTCAACGCCAGGTGGGCAACAATCGGCTGGCCCGAAGAGATGCCGCCAAGGATGCCGCCGGCGTTGTTGCTCAGAAATCCCTCGGGAGTCAACTCGTCGCGGTGTTCGGTGCCACGCTGGGCGACACAGGCGAAACCGGCGCCGATCTCCACGCCCTTGACTGCGTTGATGCTCATCAGCGCGTGCGCCAGTTCGGCGTCGAGACGGTCGAAGATCGGCTCGCCCAGGCCAGGCATCACGCCTTCGGCGACCACGGTGATTTTCGCGCCGACCGAATCCTGGTCCCGACGCAACTGGTCCATGTAGGCTTCAAGCTCGGGGACTTTGTCCGGGTCGGGGCTGAAAAAGGCGTTCTGCTCCACCGAATCCCAGGTCTTGAACGGGATTTCGATCGGGCCCAGCTGGCTCATGTAGCCACGGATGACGATGCCCTGGCTGGCCAGGTACTTCTTGGCGATTGCCCCGGCCGCTACGCGCATGGCGGTTTCCCGGGCCGAACTGCGACCGCCGCCACGGTAGTCGCGCTCGCCGTATTTGTGATGGTAGGTGTAGTCGGCGTGGGCCGGGCGGAACAGGTCCTTGATGGCCGAGTAGTCCTTGGACTTCTGGTCGGTGTTGCGAATCAGCAGGCCGATGGCGCAACCGGTGGTGCGACCTTCGAACACTCCAGAGAGGATTTCGACTTCATCGGCTTCCTGGCGCTGGGTGGTGTGGCGGCTGGTGCCGGGCTTGCGGCGATCAAGGTCACGCTGCAGGTCCTCCAGGGAAATCTCCAGGCCCGGCGGGCAGCCATCGACAATGGCGACCAACGCCGGGCCATGGCTTTCGCCCGCGGTGGTGACGGTGAACAGCTTGCCGTAGGTATTGCCGGACATGCAGGGTGCTCCGTGGAATCGCTGAAAAATCGAGATGGGCGCCAGTATACGCAGGCTCCCCGAGTAGTTCATCCTCGAACCTTATCGGTGCGCGCCAGTCCAACCGGCACCTTCGCAACTAATGGCGTCATGATGTTAAAACTGTTTGCCTTGAGTCTCGCCCTCTTGACTGGCCTGGTTTGCGGCCAGGCCCAGGCCACCGTCCTGCAACGTCCCATCAGCCTCGACACCGGCAACGGTGAACTTTTCGGCTCGCTGCTGTTGCCCAAGTCCGACACACCGGTGCCCGTTGTCCTGATCATTTCCGGGTCAGGTCCTACGGATCGTGACGGAAACAACCCCGAGGGCGGGCGCAACGACAGCCTCAAGCGCCTGGCCTGGGTACTCGCCAGGCACCACATCGCCAGCGTCCGCTACGACAAGCGCGGCGTGGCCGCCAGCCTTGCCGCCACACCAGACGAGCGCAACCTCAGCGTCGAGGCCTACGTCGCCGATGCCGTGGCCTGGAGCCACAAGCTCGCCGCCGATCCGCGACTGGGCCCGTTGATCCTGCTGGGCCACAGCGAAGGCGCGCTGATCGCCAGCCTCGCCGCGCCCCAGGCCAACGCTGCGGCAGTGATTTCGGTGTCCGGCAGTGCACGGCCGATCGACCAGGTGCTACGGCAACAACTGAGCAGCCGCTTGCCACCGGCGCTGATGTTGCGCAGCAACGAGTTACTCGACAGCCTCAAGGCCGGGCGCCCCGACGCAGACGTTCCTGCGCAGTTGCAGGTGATTTTCCGTCCCAGTGTGCAGCCTTACCTGATCTCGTTGTTCCGCCAGGACCCGGCCCAAGCCTTCGCGGCATTGAAGATGCCGGCGCTGATCATCCAGGGCAGCCATGACATCCAGGTCAGCGTCGAGGATGCCAGGCAGCTGAAAGCCGCCAAGCCTGACGCACAATTGGCCCTGATCGAGGGCATGAACCATGTGATGCGCATTGTGCCCAACGACGTGAAGCGGCAACTGGCGTCCTATAAAGACCCCAATCTGCCCCTGGCGGCTGAACTGGGTGTGCAGATCCTGCGCTTTATCGGCTCGATCGGTTCCCGTTGAGCGGACTTGATCGCCATACCGGCCAATTGCCCTCCAGTCCTGGCGAAAACGGCCGATAAACCGACGTCGGGCAGCGCAATGGCTGTCGACAAGCCGGCCTGGACAGGATTTTGCCGTTATGACTGAGACTCAAACTTCTCCCGACACCGTCGCCGAACCAGCCGCCGCGCCTGCGGTGGAGCAGCCTTGGGCGGATGTGCAGGCCGAGCAGCATAAAATGCTCCGGCTGGCCCCGCTCAAGACCGATCGCGCCACCGGTGTGCGGCCCTTGCGCTTTGTCGAGTTCAGCTACGCCGAGCGTCACAGCAAGGAGCGCAGTTTGCTGCGCATGAGCATCAAGTTGCCGGGCCAACGGGTGCGCAAGGAACAGAACCATCTGGACGTCTGGGCCGACCACGTCGAGAAACGTCTGTCTTTCTCCCCTGACAACTTGCAAGTCGAGCCTTTGAATCGTGGGCTCGGACGCTTTCTCGCCGCTCAGGGCATCACCTGGGCGAAGAAGCGCTGGTCGAGCTATCGGGTGGACGGCAGCGACCTGAACAACAAGGACGCGCTGAACGAAGACACGCGCCTGCGCCGCGATCACTTCCTCAAGGCCCACGGCTTCGAGGTGGTCTACGCCGACGCCCAGCATCTCAAGGGCAGCGTCAAGGCCGCCCAGGTTGGCGACCTGGTGGGCGACTGGAACACCGAGAAGCTGCAGTTCGTCGAGATTCTCGAAGCCGCGCAGATGCTGCAACAAGCCGAGCAGAACCTGGCGGAGCAGGAAGTCAAACTCAAGAAGCAGGAAGAGAAGGTCAACAAGTTCAAGCGCGAAGACACCGGCTTGCGCTTTACCATCACTTGCCTGGTGGCGTTTGCGATGTTCCAGGCGGGATTGCTGATCTGGATTGCGACGCGGCATTGAATCCAAGCTCGCGCCCACAGGGACTGCGGCGACCGTGGCGAGGGAGCTTGCTCCCGCTCGGCTGCGCAGCAGTCGTAAACCTGGCGACTCCTATCTCAAACCTTTGAAGCGGGGGCTGCTGCGCAGCCCAGCGGGAGCAAGCTCCCTCGCCACAAAGGCAGCCCAGCGTCAAACCCTTGAGGCAAACAACGCCTGGTGCTCACGGCACTGTCCGGCGCTGAGCATGAACACGCCATGCCCGCCGCGTTCGAAGTCCAGCCAGGCGAAGTCGACTTCCGGGTACAGTGCCTCGACATGCACCTGGCTGTTGCCCACTTCGACAATCAAAAGGCCCTTCTCGGTCAGATGGTCGGCCGCCTCGGCCAGCATCCGGCGAACCAGGTTCAAGCCGTCATCGCCACAGGCCAGGCCCAACTCAGGTTCGTGCTGGTATTCCTGGGGCATGTCGGCGAAATCCTCCGCGTCGACGTAAGGCGGGTTCGACACGATCAGGTCGAAACGTTGCCCCGGCAAGCCATCGAAACCATCGCCCTGGACTGTGAACACCCGCTCATCGACGCCATGGCGCTCGATATTCTGATTGGCCACCTCCAGCGCTTCGAACGACAGGTCGGCCAGCACCACTTCGGCCTCCGGGAATTCATAGGCACAGGCGATCCCGATGCAGCCGGAACCGGTGCACAGGTCTAGGATCCGCGCAGGCTCCTGGCCCAGCCAGGGTTCGAAGCGTTTTTCAATCAGCTCGCCGATGGGCGAACGCGGGATGAGCACGCGTTCGTCGACGATGAAAGACATTCCGCAGAACCACGCTTCACCGAGCAGGTAGGCAGTCGGAATGCGCTCGGCAATACGTCGGCGCAGCAGGCGCTGTACATGCACCAGTTCTTCGTCTTCGAGACGGCAATCTAGATAGCTGTCGGCAATTTCCCAAGGCAAATGCAGCGCGCCCAACACCAGTTGGCGAGCCTCATCCCAGGCATTGTCGGTGCCATGGCCAAAGAACAGATCCTCGCCATGGAAACGGCTGACGGCCCAACGAATATGGTCGCGCAGGGTACGAAGGCGGGAAGTGATCACAGCGGCAAACTCCAGGAAAATCGACGGGCGAGTCTACCAGCCAAACCCGCCCTCCCCCAAACACCCCCTGCGAGAAACGAAAAACTCCGATCCAGCCGTAGGATCTTTCCATTTTTTGCACCGCACGTTGAATTAGATGGCGATCTTGACAAGGCTGTAGGCCAGCAACGACGGCCCTTGCGATGGAAGCGATTCACAGAACCGCTCAGCCGGAGGAGAATGTCGCAAAAGCCCCACTCGAAGGAGCCCCAGAATGTCCGTTCCAAAAACGATGTTTCAACTCAGCGGCCGCGGTTATGCAGCGGCCAACCTGAGTCAAGCGACGCTGATCATCATCGATGCCCAGAAAGAGTATCTCGCCGGCCCCCTGGCCCTCAGCGGCATGGATGCGGCGGTCGCGAACATCAAGCAACTGCTCGGCGCAGCCCGCACCGCCGGCCGGCCGATCGTGCATGTACGCCACCTCGGTACCCACGGCGGGCTGTTCGATCCACAGGGCGAACGGGGGGAATTCATTCCAGGCCTTGAGCCGCGGGACGACGAAACCATTATCGAAAAACTCTTGCCGAGCGCTTTCCACGGCACCGAACTGAAGAAGCGCCTGGAAGATTTCGGCCCACTGGACCTGATCGTCTGCGGTTTCATGAGCCATTCCAGCGTCAGCACCACCGTGCGCGCCGCGAAGAATCTGGGTTTCCGCTGCACCCTGGTCGAAGATGCCTGCGCCACCCGTGATCTGCCGCACAAGGGCGGCGTGCTGAGCGCCGAACACGTCCACCAGACTGAAATGGCGATCATGGCGGACAACTTCGCCACCCTGGCCATGACCCGCGACTTCATCTGACAGCGCTGATGAGCGGCTGGTTGCGCCGCTCATCCGCAAAAACGTCTCATTTGCTGCAATTGTCCCGGCTTCAGGAACAACCCGAACATCTTCCGGTCGAAGGGCCGATACCCATTGAGGAAGGTCGGAATGAAGTTATCCGATGGTTTTGACGCACGTCGCTTGCGGCCCAAGGGCCCGAGCAACTGGCGATTTCGTATCGGCGCGGGGATCGCGGCGCTGCTGGCAACGCTCGGTGTGCTGCTGGCGATGGCCGGCGCCGCCAGCCTGCTCGGCCGTCCGCCCGCGCTGGGCGAGTTGAACGCCACCCCGTTCGGCTCGGCGATCATCCTGGCAATCGGTCTGTTGGTTCTGCTGTTGGGCATCTGGCTCTGGCGCCGTTGCCGCCGTCGCGCCCGCCAATCCCTGGAGCTGGCCATGGCTCCCCATCTGATGAAAAAACACGACTGATCCGCCATCCGACGTTTTGTCGCGCCCTATCCCAGCGGAGTTGGGTAAACTGGCCGGCCTTCGCGGAGGCTGACATGCAAGACGACGACTTTTCCCTGTTCAAAAGTGCGATCCAGGGCGTAAAACCGATCAAACACGATCGCGCCGAAACCGGCAAGCCAAAGGCCGATCGCGCGCAGATCGCCAAGTTGCGCCAGGCCGCCACCGTGCGCACCGATGCAACAACCGTGGATGGCTTGTCCGATCAGTTCGTCATCGACGTCGGTCCTGAAGACGAGTTGATGTGGGCGCGCGACGGGGTCCAGGAAAGCCAGATGCGCAAGCTGAAGGTCGGTCAGATCCCCTTCGAAGGCAGCCTCGACCTGCACGGCATGACTGTCGAAAAGGCCCGGGAAACCCTCTGGGCCTTCCTCGCCGAAGCCACCCGATTCGAAATCCGCTGCGTGCGCGTCACCCACGGCAAGGCGGTGCGGCTGGACGGCAAGCGACCGATGATCAAGAGCCACGTCAACACCTGGCTGCGCCAGCACCCGCAAGTGCTCGGCTTCACCTCCTGCCAGGCCAGGCACGGCGGCGCCGGGGCGGTCTACGTGATGCTCAAGCGCACCATGATGGAAGGTCGCGACGAGTAACCCTCGATTGCCGAGCTTGCAGCGCCGTGTCCGCCACCGTACCCTTGCCCTTTGCGTAAAATCCCACAGGTAGTTTCATGTCTCTGGAACAGAATTACACCGCGATCCTCGGGCAACTCGGCGAGGACGTTTCCCGCGAGGGCCTGCTCGACACGCCCAAGCGCGCTGCCAAGGCCATGCAGTACCTTTGCCGCGGTTATGAACAGACCCTGGAAGAAGTCACCAACGGTGCCTTGTTCAGCTCCGACAACAGCGAAATGGTGCTGGTCAAGGACATCGAGTTGTACTCGCTGTGCGAGCACCACCTGTTGCCTTTCATCGGCAAGGCCCATGTGGCCTACATCCCGAGTGGCAAGGTGCTGGGCCTGTCGAAAGTCGCGCGTATCGTCGATATGTATGCGCGTCGCCTGCAGATCCAGGAAAACCTCAGCCGCCAGATCGCCGATGCGGTCCAGCAGGTGACGGGGGCCATGGGCGTGGCAGTGGTGATCGAAGCCAAGCACATGTGCATGATGATGCGCGGTGTGGAAAAACAGAATTCTTCGATGATCACGTCGGTGATGCTCGGTGAGTTCCGTGAAAACGCGGCGACTCGCATGGAATTCCTCAGCCTGATCAAGTAACGCGATGCATCAAGAAAACCGGCATTGATCGCCGGTTTTTTTTCGCCTGGCAAAAATCAGGTAAGCTGCGCGCCCTCTTCTTCCCTGCTTCGAGGCTTGCACCGTGATCGTCAAAGCGCTTCGAGTTGGTCTGGGCCAGCTCATCATCTTCATCGATTTCATCACTCGCCCCGGCAAGAAAAAGCGCTCGGCCGAGGCCCAGGCGCAAGTCGACCAGGCGGCCCGCAGCCTGACGCTTTATCAGTTCCATGCCTGCCCGTTCTGCGTGAAGACCCGCCGCGCCCTGCACCGCCTCAACGTGCCCGTGGCGCTGCGCGATGCGAAAAACAACGAGCAGGATCGCCAGACGCTGCTCGAACAGGGCGGCCGGATCAAGGTGCCTTGCCTGCGCATTGAAGAGAATGGCGAGACCATTTGGATGTATGAGTCCAAGGTGATTATTGATTATCTGGACAAGCGGTTTTCGGCGGTCTGAGGGTTTGTGCTGGGGTTGATGGCCCTTTCGCGAGCAGGCTCGCTCCCACAGGAGGCCGGTGTTGATTACAAGTTTGCAATCACCCAGAGATCCATGTGGGAGCGAGCCTGCTTGCGAAGAGGCCGGTCGATCCAACCCAAGCCTCAAGCCGCCTCGGCAGCCAAAGCCCCCCGCACCACCCCCGCCAGTCGCCTGAGCCCTTCATCCAGCCGCGCCGGATCGATATGGCTGAAATTCAACCGCAAGTGCCCGGGATGCTTGTCCGGCTCGGGAAAAAACGGCTCTCCCGGCATGAACGCCACGTCCTCCGCCAGGGCTGCGGCAAGCAAGGTCCGGGTATCCAGCGGTTGTTTGAGGGTCAGCCAGAAAAACAGCCCGCCCTGGGGCACGTTCCAGTCAGCGATGTCGGCGAAATGCTTTTGCAGCGCGGCCTGGAACCTGTCGCGGCGATCCCGGTAGAAATCCCTCAATTCACTCAAATGGCTGCGGTACTGCTCGGTGCCGATCCATTGCAACGCCTGCCACTGGCCGATGCGATTGGTGTGCAGGTCCGCTGACTGCTTGAGCCGTAGCAGATGCGGGAACAGGTCCGGGCTGGCAATCAGATACCCCACCCGCAGCCCAGGTAGCAGCGTCTTCGACACCGTGCCGGTGTAGATCCAGCTGGCCTTTTTCAAACGGCTGGCAATTGGCGTGGCGCTGCCGCCATCGAAGGTCAGTTCGCGATAGGGCTCGTCCTCCACCAGCGTCACGCCGAACTCGTCCAGCAGTGCCGCGACCGCATCGCGCTTGGCCTCGCTGTAGCGTACCGCCGAAGGGTTCTGGAACGTTGGGATCAGGTAGATGAACGCCGGTCGATGCTGCTGCAGCCGGGCCCGCAATTGCTCAAGGTCCGGGCCATCCGCTTCAAGGGGCACGGTGATGCAATTGGCGCCGAACAACTGGAAAATCTGTAAAGCCGCCAGGTAGGTCGGCGCTTCGAGCAGGATCTCGGTGCCGACGTCAATGTGCAGTTTTGCCGCCAGATCGAGGGTTTGCTGGGAACCGCTCACGACCAATACCTGACCGGCCTCACAAGCCAGGCCCAACGATCGCGCCTGCGCTGCCAGCGCTTCACGCAAGGCCGGCTCACCTTCGCTCATGCCGTATTGGCCCATGGACAGCGGCATGTCCTCCCACTGCACCTTCGGCAGCATGGCTTCGGCCGGCAGGCCGCCGGCAAACGACATCACTTCCGGGCGCTGCGCCGCGGCGAGAATTTCCCGGATCAAAGAACTTTTGAGGCGCGAGACACGTTCGGAAAAAGCCATGGGGTCACCTGTAGCGAGGCGTTGGAAAAATGAGTCAAACTGTTTGACCGAAATTACCCCGCCGCCTCTGGAAACGTCAATATGCTTGACCTTAAAAATCCGACCTCCCAACAAATGGCCATGGAAGCGTTCTTCTTCGGTTACCAGGCGTTCACCGCCAAAGCCGATGAAATGCTTGAGCGCCGGGGCTTGAGCCGCGTCCATCAGCGCATCGTTTTTTTCATCGCCCGTTATCCATCATTGAGTGTGAAGGAGCTGCTGGCGCTGCTTGGCGTGAGCAAACAGGCATTGAATATGCCGCTGCGGCAATTGATGGAAATGCATTTGGTGAACAGCGTTGCTTCCGAGGCCGACAAGCGCAAGCGGCTGCTGGAACTGACCGCCGAGGGCGCGCGCTTTGAACAGGCGTTACGGCGCGAGCAGGTGAAATTGCTTGAACGGGTGTTTGCCGAGGCGGGTGAAGCGGCGGTGGATGGGTGGCTGGCGGTGAATCTGGGGTTGGGGAAATCCACTGACTAGGGAACTCGTTTAGCCATGCGACCCCTTCGCGAGCAGGCTCGCTCCCACAGTGATCTCGTTGAACACGGCATTTGTGTTCGACAAGGCTCCCCATGTGGGAGCGAGCCTGCTCGCGAAGGCGTCTTCAAGAACGATATATCCCTATGTACAGATATTTCGTCAACAAAACAGAAAACATTATTTGCTTTATTTGTATACAAAAGCATAATTCGCTTCGTGCGAGTTCCTGACCAAAAGGTCAACTACTTCGCCAGCCTTACCGCCTCAATGCCTCGCAGCCCTCCTCAGGGAGCACGCGGTGCTGAAATAACAATAAGACTCTTGAGGAGTACTCGCTGTGGAAAGCCGCAAACCAGAAGCCCAGACCCTGGACCTTTCGCCGCCACTACGCAGTGGCTGGCTGGAGCGAATCTTCAAACTCAGCTTGCATGGCACCACGGTGAAGACCGAGCTGATCGCCGGCCTGACGACCTTCATCACCATGGCCTACATCATCTTCGTCAACCCCAACATCATGGCCGACGCGGGCATTGATCACGGCGCTGCGTTCGTCGCTACGTGCATTGCCGCCGCCCTGGGTTGCCTGTTGATGGGCCTGTATGCCAATTGGCCGGTAGGCCTGGCGCCGGGCATGGGCCTGAACGCTTTTTTTACCTACACGGTCGTCGGGACCATGGGCTACAACTGGGAAACCGCGCTGGGCGCGGTGTTCGTTTCCGGGGTGTTGTTCATGTTCCTGACCCTGTCGCGGGTGCGTGAGTGGTTGCTCAACAGCATTCCGGTGAGCCTGCGCTACGCCATGGGTGCGGGGGTCGGATTGTTCCTTGGGCTGATCGGCCTGAAGACCGCCGGAATCATCGTCGACAGCCCGGCGACGCTGATCAAGCTGGGTTCCTTGCATGAGCCAGGACCGCTGCTGGCCGCCGTGTGTTTCCTGATGATCGCCGTGCTGAGCTATCACCGTGTGTTCGGCGCGATCCTGATCAGCATCATTGCCGTGACCCTGGCCGGTTGGGGCCTGGGACTGGTGCAATACAACGGCGTGATGTCGACGCCGCCGAGCCTGGCTCCGACCTGGATGGCGATGGACGTCGCCGGCGTGTTCAACGTCAGCATGATCAGTGTGGTGCTGGCCTTCCTGTTCGTGCATATGTTCGACACCGCCGGCACCTTGATGGGCGTCGCCCAGCGCGCCGGCCTGGTAAAGCCCGACGGCAAGATCGAAAACCTGTCCAAGGCCCTCAAGGCCGACAGCGCCTCCAGCGTATTCGGCGCGATGGTCGGTGTTCCGCCGGTGACCAGCTACGTGGAAAGCGCGGCCGGCGTCGCAGCCGGCGGCCGCACGGGGCTTACGGCGGTGACGGTCGGTGTGCTATTTATTGCCGCCATGTTCTTTGCCCCGCTGGCCGGGATGATTCCTGCCTATGCAACGGCCGGCGCCTTGATTTATGTGGCCATGCTGATGATGGGCGGCATGGCCCACATCGAGTGGGACGAAGCGACCGACAGTATTCCAGCCATCGTCACCGCCATCATGATGCCGCTGACCTTCTCGGTCGCCGATGGCATCGCGCTGGGTTTCATCACCTACGTGGTACTCAAGGCCGGCACCGGTAAACACAAGGAAATATCCGTCAGCCTGTGGGTGCTCTGCGCGATCTTCATCGCCAAGTTCATCTTCTTGTAAGCGGGCACCCTCTGTATCCGCCTCACCCCGTCGGGTGAGGCTTTTGTGCATCAGGAGCAAAGCAATGAATCTGGAAACCTGGTTATTGTTCAGTGGCGCCGCCTTGGTGGTGATCCTCATCCCCGGCCCGCTGTCGCTGCTGATGATCAGCAACAGCCTCAACTACGGTCTGCGTCGTTCTTATCCGGCGTTCCTCGGTGGGGTGGTCGCCTCGATCTGCCTGTTGAGCGCCTCAGCGCTGGGGCTCGGGGCGCTGTTGCTGGCTTCGGAACAATTGTTCAGCGCCCTGAAAATTGTCGGCGCGCTGTATCTGTTCTACCTCGCCTGGCAGAGCTGGCAGCAATCGCGCCAGCCATCCCAGGGCGCCGAAGTGCCCCAGGCTACTGTCACTCCAAGGTTTCGCGCGCTGTTCGGCCGGGCATTCGTGCTGGGCGCGAGCAACCCGAAAGACATCCTGTTCTTCGCGGCGTTCCTGCCGCAATTCCTGAGCGCCGAGCAGCCATTCCTGCCGCAACTGCTGATCATGATCGCCACCTGGACCGCGCTTGACCTGCTGTGCAAGCTGGCCTATGGCCTGGGTGCCCACGGCGCTGCCCGGTATCTGCGTACCGGCAAGGGCCAGAGCTGGTTCAACCGGGTCAGTGCGGGGTTGTTCAGTGGGGCGGGGGCGGCTTCTTTGTTGAGCCGCTGAAAAGCAAAAGCTTCGCGAGCAGGCTCGCTCCGACACTGGATTACTGGTGTTCACGAAACCTTGTGGGAGCGAGCCTGCTCGCGAAGGCGGCCTCGAAGACAAGCTCTTTTTCAAGGCCAAAAAAAGCCCGCAGTGTGAGCGGGCTAAAAACCAAAGAAGCTCTATGCGCAGTCGCTTCCAGGGCAAGGCAGCTGCTTGGGGGCTCAGCTGCCTCGATAGGTTGAATAGGCGTAAGGCGAAATCAGCAGGGGCACATGGTAATGCTCCTGCTCCTGCGAAATACCGAAGCGCAGCACCACCACATCAAGGAACGCCGGCTCGGCCAATTGCACGCCACGGGCGCGGTAGTAGTCGCCGGCGTGGAATTGAATCTGATAGACCCCGCTGCGGTAGTCATCCCCTTGCAGAAGCGGTGCGTCGCAACGGCCATCGCTGTTGGTCAATGCGCTGGCGACCAGTTGCAATTGCGAACCTTCGACGCGGTACAGCTCGATCCTGATCGAGCTGCCCGGACAACCGTGTGCAGCATCCAAAACGTGTGTAGTCAGACGTCCCATTGATTGTGCGTGCCTTGCCGCAAGGCGACCAGGCACGGCGCCTCCTGAGTCAGTTGAAAGACAGGCCGCACCATTGTGAAGCATTAACGCTGCGGCAATTCTCGAATTAAGACAGTTTAAACATAAATTGTACACAATAAAAAATGAATTTTTCTCGTCCACACCGCCTGACGATGGTTCCGCCCGACTCCCGGTCCGCCCCTGCTTCGACAAAGGCTTGTGAAGAGTAAATTGACCAAGTGGGCAGATTTCTTGCAGTGTAGACAAACCGACGGTCGCGGTGAAAAATGCAAAAAACAGGCTTACAAGTCGAATATAAAGTTGTATACAATCAGCCCATCGTCGTGACGCCAGCCTGTGATCCACCCCCAAGGCGCCACCTACATGGTTCGAAGAAGAAGGAAGACTGCAGTGAGCGCTGACTACCCACGCGACCTGATCGGTTACGGCAGTAACCCTCCCCACCCGCAATGGCCGGGCAATGCCCGAATCGCCCTGTCTTTCGTACTCAACTATGAGGAAGGCGGCGAGCGCAACATCCTGCATGGCGATCGTGAGTCCGAAGCGTTCCTCTCGGAAATGGTTTCGGCGCAACCGTTGCTGGGCGAGCGCAACATGAGCATGGAGTCGCTGTACGAGTATGGCAGCCGTGCCGGCGTCTGGCGGATCCTCAAGCTGTTCAAGCAATTCGATATCCCGCTGACTATCTTCGCCGTGGCCATGGCCGCCCAGCGCCATCCGGACGTGATCCGCGCCATGGTCGCCGCCGGCCATGAAATATGCAGCCACGGCTATCGCTGGATCGACTACCAGTACATGGATGAAGCGCAGGAGCGCGAACACATGCTCGAAGCGATCCGCATCCTCACCGAACTTACCGGCGAGCGGCCGTTGGGCTGGTACACCGGACGCACCGGCCCCAATACCCGGCGATTGGTAATGGAAGAAGGCGGCTTTCTCTATGACAGCGACACCTACGACGACGACCTGCCGTACTGGGAGCCGAATAACCCCACCGGCAAGCCGCACCTGGTAATCCCTTACACACTCGACACCAATGACATGCGCTTCACCCAGGTGCAGGGTTTCAACAAGGGCGACGACTTCTTCCAGTACCTCAAGGATGCCTTCGACGTACTGTATGCCGAAGGCGCCGAAGCACCGAAGATGTTGTCCATCGGCCTGCATTGCCGCCTGATCGGCCGCCCTGCCCGCCTCGCCTCCCTCAAGCGTTTCCTGGAATACGTCAAGGGCCACGAACAGGTGTGGTTCAGCCGCCGGGTCGACATTGCACGCCACTGGCAGCAGACCCACCCGTATCCGGGAGTTTCGAAATGACTGCATTCCAGACCCTCAAGCCTTCCAGCCTGAGCCGCGAAGCGTTCGTCAAAGCCTTCGCCGACATCTACGAACATTCGCCATGGGTGGCCGAAAAGGCCTTCGACCTGGGCCAGGATCCCTCGATCGACCAGATCGAAACCCTGCACCAGCGCATGAGCGACATCCTGTTGAGTGCCGACCACGCCAGCCAGCTGGCGCTGATCAACGCTCACCCGGACCTGGCCGGCAAAGCCGCCGTCCAGGGCCAACTGACCGAAGCCAGCACCAACGAACAGGCTGGCGCCGGTATTCACCAATGCACGGCCGAAGAGTTCCAGCGCTTCACCGAGCTGAACGAGGCCTACAAGGCCAAGTTCAAGTTTCCCTTCATCATGGCGGTAAAAGGCAGCAACCGGCACCAGATCCTTGCCGCGTTCGAAACGCGCATTCACCACTCGGCGGATGCCGAATTCAAATGCGCATTGGCAGAGATCAACAAGATCGCGTTGTTCCGATTACTGACCCTTTAGCGAGCGGCACCTCAAGACCAGGTCCTGCAAGCATCCCCAGCCAACTTACCAAAGGCAGACAAGAAGAATGAAAGCTTACGCCGTACCGTTCGAGAAATTCGTCAACCTGGCCGACGCCCGCCTGGGCACCAAGATCATTTCGGTGACCGATGACTGGTTCGCCGATGCCAACCGCCTGTTCCAGCCGACCCCGGCCGTGTGGAAGGAGGGTGTGTTCGACGATAACGGCAAATGGATGGACGGCTGGGAGTCGCGCCGCAAGCGTTTCGAAGGCTACGACAGCGCGGTGATCCGCCTGGGCGTGCCGGGCTCGATCAAGGGCGTGGATATCGACACCTCGTTCTTCACCGGTAATTACCCACCGTCGGCCTCCCTGGAAGCCTGTTTCCTGGCTGAAGGCGAGCCGGATGAAAACACCCAGTGGACCGAAGTGCTGTCGGCCGTCGAGCTGAAGGGCGACAGCCACCACTACCACGAAATCAGCAATGACCAGGCGTTTAGCCATCTGCGCTTCAACATCTATCCGGACGGTGGCGTGGCCCGGCTGCGGGTCTACGGCATTCCATACCGCGACTGGTCCGCCGTCGGCGACAACGAACAGATCGACCTGGCTGCCGCCCTCAACGGTGGCCGTGCCCTGGCCTGCTCCGATGAACACTTCGGCCGCATGAGCAACATCCTCAACCCGGGCCGTGGCGTGAACATGGGCGACGGCTGGGAAACCGCCCGTCGGCGCACCCCCGGCAATGACTGGGTGATCGTCGCCCTGGGCCATGCCGGCATTGTTGAGAAAGTCGTCGTCGATACCCTGCACTTCAAAGGCAACTACCCGGACAGCTGCTCGATCCAGGGCGCGTTCGTCAAAGGCGGCACCGACAGCCAGATCGAAACCCAGTCGCTGTTCTGGCGTGAACTGCTGCCGAGCCAGAAGCTGGAAATGCACGCCGAACACACCTTCGCCGAGCAGATCAAGGAACTGGGGCCGATCACGCACATCCGCCTGAACGTGTTCCCGGACGGTGGCGTGAGCCGCCTGCGGGTATTGGGCAAGGTCGCTAAATAGCAGTGAAGCCAATCGCGAGCAGGCTCGCTCCCACAGGGGTATGCGGTCAAATGTGGGAGCGAGCCTGCTCGCGATAGCAATAGAACAGACAACAACGAATTCAAGGTTAAGAAGACCAGCATGCGCACACTCAAGATCGAGCCATTGACCAAAGAAGCCTTCGCCCCGTTCGGTGACGTGATCGAAACCGACGGCAGCGATCACTTCATGATCAACAACGGTTCGACCATGCGCTTCCACCGCCTGGCGACGGTCGAGACCGCCACGCCGGACGACCAGGCGATCATCAGCATCTTCCGCGCCGACGCGCTGCAGATGCCGTTGACCGTGCGCATGCTGGAGCGCCATCCGCTGGGCAGCCAGGCCTTCATTCCGCTGCTCGGCAACCCCTTTCTGATCGTGGTCGCGCCACTTGGCGATGCACCTGTATCAGGCTTGGTCCGCGCCTTCGTCACCAACGGCAGGCAGGGCATCAATTACCATCGCGGCGTCTGGCACCACCCGGTGCTGACGATCGAAAAGCGGGATGACTTCCTGGTGGTTGATCGCAGTGGCACAGGCAATAACTGCGATGAGCATTTTTTCCAAGAGGATGAGTACTTGATCCTCGCCCCCCACCAGCGGACGGAGTGAAAACTGCTGCGCTCGGCAATACTGCGTTGAAAACAGACTCGAAATGCTCATTGACTAAAGTCAACTCCGCTTTCTCGCCAGTTTTCGCCTTGTCTTGCCTTCGCTCGCTACGTTTTCACACCGTCCCCAAGAGAAGGTCCGATCACCCGAAGACAAGGGTGACGGGCGAGAGGTAAAGACTGTGGAAGCACATATGCTGGAATGGCTGAACCTGAGCGTGCGCTGGGTTCACATGATCACTGGCGTGGCCTGGATCGGCGCGTCGTTCTACTTCGTCTGGCTGGAAAACAACCTCAATCGCGTCAATCCCCGGAGCGGCCTGGCCGGTGATTTATGGGCCATCCACGGTGGCGGCATCTACCACCTGGAAAAATACAAACTCGCGCCGCCGTCCATGCCGGACAACCTGCACTGGTTCAAATGGGAAGCCTATTTCACCTGGATGTCGGGCATCGCCCTGCTGTGCCTGGTGTTCTATTGGAACCCGACCGTCTACCTGCTGGCTCCCGGCAGCAGCCTGAGCGGCGCTGAGGGTGTCGCCCTGGGCATCGGTTCATTGTTCGTTGGCTGGTTCGTCTATTCGGCACTCTGCGACTCGGCACTCGGCAAACGCCCCGCCCTGCTCGGCCTGATTCTGTTCGTGCTGTTGATCGCCGCGGCCTACGGCTTCAGCAAGGTGTTCAGCGGTCGCGGCGCCTACCTGCATGTCGGCGCCGTCATCGGTACGATCATGGTCGGCAACGTGTTCCGCATCATCATGCCGGCACAGCGCGCCTTGGTGGCGGCCATCGCCGAGAACCGCACGCCTGACCCGGCGTTGCCGGCCAAGGGCCTGTTGCGTTCGCGCCACAACAACTACTTCACCCTGCCGGTGCTGTTCATCATGATCAGCAACCACTTCCCGAGCACCTACGGCAGCCAATACAACTGGCTGATCCTGGCCGGGATCGCCGTGGCGGCCGTGTTGGTGCGTCATTACTTCAACACCCGCCATGACAGCAACCGGTTTGCCTGGACGCTGCCGGTCGGCGCCCTGGCGATGATCTGCCTGGCTTACGTCACCGGGCCCAAGCCAATGCCAACGGCACCGGAAGTCGCCAAGGCTCCTGGCGTGATCGAGTATCAACCGTTGCCGGAAACGGCGGTGGGCGGCGGGGCCAAACCGGCCACGGCGCCAGCCGCTCCGGCAACCGCGCCCGCCCAGGCGGCCAACGCGCAGGGCCCGTCATTTGAAAAGGTCCACAGCGTGATCCAGGAGCGCTGCTCGGTCTGTCATTCGGCCAAGCCCACCAGTCCGCTGTTCAGCGCCGCGCCGGGCGGGGTGATCTTCGATACGCCGCAGCAGATCCAGCAACAGGCCGCACGCATCCAGGCCCAGGCCGTGACCACCCAGATCATGCCCTTGGGCAACATCACCCAGATGACCCAGCAGGAACGTGATCTGATCGGCGCCTGGATCACCCAGGGCGCACGCACCAACTAGTCCGGCCAGACACACCCCGCTCCACCCGCAATACCGCAGACAGGCAGGCCGGCACACGACCGGTCGCCTGTCAGCGGCCGCCTGCGCCTCAACAACAAGAACAAGAGGAAAGCTTTATGCATGCGCTCCATCGTCACGCCTCCAGATGCGCCGTCGCAACGCACTTGAGTCGCCCCAGGCAAGTCCGTATCCTGCGCGGCCGTTCAAACCCGGACACCTCAAAATAATCATCAAGTCCTGAGCGACCCGCCGACTTTCAGCCACTGCCACAAACAAAAAGCTGACCGAACGGATGTTTTGTCCGTGGAAAAAGGCGCCACACCAGAGCGCTGACGACAACAACGCGGTACCACTTACCTTTGGGAGCAAACCGAATGAAACGTACGTGCACCAGCCTGATACTCGCAGGATCGTTGCTCGCCGGCAGCCAAGCCATGGCCGGCGATCTGTTGCAGTGGCAGAACAACAGCCTGAGTTATCTCTACGGCAAGGATTTCCAGATCAACCCGCGTATCCAGCAGACCGTGACGTTCGAACACGCCGATGCCTGGACCTACGGCGACAACTTCTTCTTCCTCGACCGGATCTTCTACAACGGCGAGGACGACAGCAATTCCGGCCCGAACACCTACTACGGCGAGTTCAGCCCGCGCCTGTCGTTCGGCAAGATTTTTGATCAGAAGCTGGAACTGGGCCCGGTCAAGGATGTGCTGCTGGCGATGACCTATGAGTTTGGCGAAGGTGACAACGAGTCCTACCTGATCGGCCCGGGTTTCGACCTGGCGATTCCCGGCTTCGACTATTTCCAGTTGAACTTCTACAACCGACAGACCGAAGGCTCGCGGGCGGGCGACAACGTCTGGCAGATCACCCCGGTCTGGGCCGTCACCGTCCCGGTGGGTTCATCCGACATTCTGTTCGACGGGTTCATCGACTGGGTCGTCGACAACGACAGCAACGCCAAGGGCACGTACCACGCCAACCTGCATATCGTCCCGCAGATCAAATATGACCTGGGCAAGGCCTTGAAGCTCGGCGCCAAGCAGCTATACGTGGGCGTGGAATACGACTACTGGAAGAACAAGTACGCCATCGAGGACAGTGAAAGCTTCAAGACCAACCAGAGCAATACCAGCCTGTTGGTCAAATACCATTTCTGACTCGGCGTACCCATAAAAAAACCGGACCCAAGGTCCGGTTTTTCATTCATGGGCTTATTCAGCCGCCGGCGCCTCGGGCTTGCGGCGTTTGAGCGGGGCCATGCCGTCCTTGCTGACCAGCGACGGCGCATCGCTCTTCGGGCGGTTGGCGGTCTTGCGCTTGGTCGGGGCCTTGGCGCCGGTTTTTTTCTTGTCGCCCTTGGCGTCGACCTTTTTCTTCTTCACGCCAACGGCCTTGCCCGACGCCTTGACCTTTTTCGGTCCGCCGTAGGTGCCTTTGACTTCCTTGATGGTGCGGCGCTCGAAGCTCTGCTTGAGGTAGCGCTCGACGCTCGACATCAGGTTCCAGTCGCCGTGGCAGATCAGCGAGATCGCCAGGCCATCGTTGCCGGCGCGACCGGTGCGGCCGATGCGGTGCACGTACTCGTCCCCGCTGCGGGGCATGTCGAAGTTGATGACCATGTCCAGGCCGTCGACGTCCAGGCCACGGGCGGCGACATCGGTGGCAACCAGGATCTTCACACCGCCCTGCTTGAGGCGGTCGATGGCCAGCTTGCGGTCCTTCTGGTCTTTCTCGCCGTGCAGCACGAACGCCTTGTATTCCTGGGCGACGAGACGACCGTAGATGCGGTCGGCCATGGCCCGGGTGTTGGTGAATACGATGGCTTTTTCGTAGGTCTCGTTGGCCAGCAACCAGTTCACAATCTGCTCTTTGTGCTGGTTGTGGTCAGCGGTGATGATCTGCTGGCGAGTCGTGGAGTTCAGCTGACTGACCGCGTTGAGCTGCAAGTGCTCAGGGTTGTTCAGGACCTTGGCGATCATCTCGCGCAGGCCCGAACCGCCGGTGGTGGCGGAGAACAGCATGGTCTGCTGGCGATTGACGCATTCATCCACCAGGCGCTGCACATCTTCGGCAAAACCCATGTCCAGCATGCGGTCAGCTTCGTCCAGCACCAGCACTTCGACTTCCTTGAGGTCGAGGTTGCCGGCGTTCAGTTGCTCGATCATCCGCCCCGGCGTGCCGATCAGGATATCCGGCACCTTGCGCAGCATGGCGGCCTGGACCTTGAAATCTTCCCCGCCGGTGATCAGGCCGGACTTGATGAAGGTGAACTGCGAGAAGCGCTCCACTTCCTTCAAGGTCTGCTGGGCCAGTTCGCGGGTCGGCAGCAGGATCAGGGTCTTGATGCTGACGCGGACCTTGGCCGGGCCGATCAGGCGATTGAGGATCGGCAGCACGAACGCAGCGGTCTTGCCGCTGCCGGTCTGCGCCGTCACCCGCAGGTCACGCCCCTGGAGCGCGAGCGGAATAGCCGCTGCCTGCACCGGCGTTGGCTCGACAAATTTAAGCTCGGCCACGGCTTTGAGCAGGCGTTCGTGCAGGGCGAATTGGGAAAACACGGGTGCTACCTCGAAGAAATGCAAAAAAACAGCTGCATAGGTTACCGGTTTCGAGCGCGCAGGCCGAGTTTCTTTATACAAACGGCTGCAAATCAGTGTGTTTTCAAGACCGGATTTGTCATCAACGGTCACTTCGCCACGCTTAAATGCTCTAATTCGCCCATCGCGCTCATTAGAAGACCGTCTCGTCCATGGATATCAAACAATTCTGGCTCAACCTTCAGGATTTCTGGGGGGCCCTGGATCAGCACCCGCTCCTGCATTCCGGTCTCGCCCTGGCCCTGCTGCTGGCGATCGCGCTGGTGCTCGGGCGCGTGGCGCGTTACCTGATCCTTCACGGCGCCAAGCTGATCGGCCGCCAACCGGCCCTGCACTGGGTCAACGACCTGCGCCAGAACAAAGTCTTTCATCGCCTGGCGCAGACGACGCCGTCGCTGATCATCCAGTTCGGCCTGCACCTGGTGCCGGGGCTGAGCAAGACCAGCACGGTCTTCCTCGGCAATGTCGCGCTGGCCTTCACCATCCTGTTCATGCTGCTGGCCGTCAGTGCCCTGCTCACTGCGCTGCTGGACGTCTATGCTCGCACCGAACACGCCCGCACCCGCTCGATCAAGGGCTACGTGCAACTGACAAAAATGGTCCTCTACGTGTTCGGCGCGATCATCATCGTCGCCACGCTGATCGACCGTTCACCGCTGTTGCTGCTGTCGGGCCTGGGTGCGATGTCGGCGGTGATCCTCCTGGTCTACAAGGACACGCTGCTGTCGTTTGTCGCCAGCGTGCAGTTGACCAGCAACGACATGCTGCGGGTCGGCGACTGGATCGAAATGCCCCAGGTGGGCGCCGACGGTGATGTGGTGGACATCACCCTGCACACGGTGAAGGTGCAGAACTTCGACAAGACCATCGTCTCGATCCCCACCTGGCGTCTGATGTCCGAATCGTTCAAGAACTGGCGCGGCATGCAGCAATCCGGCGGACGGCGGATCAAGCGCAGCCTGTTCATCGATGCCAGCGGCGTGCGCTTCCTCCACGACGAGGAAGAACAGCGCTTGACGCAGGTGCGCCTGCTGACCGATTACATCGGCCGCAAGCAGGCCGAGCTCAAGGCCTGGAACGAAGCCCAGGGCAACGTCGCGGCGATGTCGGCCAACCGCCGGCGGATGACCAACCTGGGCACATTCCGCGCCTATGCCCTGGCCTATCTGAAAAGCCACCCGGAGATCCAGCCGAACATGACCTGCATGGTCCGCCAGCTGCAGACCACTGCCCAGGGTATCCCGCTGGAAATCTACTGCTTCACCGGCACCACCGTGTGGGCCGACTACGAGCGCATCCAGGGGGATATCTTCGATTACCTGCTGGCGGTGATGCCAGAGTTCGGGCTGGGCTTGTACCAACAGCCGAGCGGTACGGATCTGCGGGCGGGGTTGCTGCCGGCGGTGCTGGGGGCAAGCCATATTCCGGAGCCGGAAAAGCAGGTGGTCTGAAGCCAACCCGATTCCCCTGTGGGAGCGAGCTTGCTCGCGATAGCGGTGTATCAGAAACATAGATGTTGACTGATAGTGCGCCATCGCGAGCAAGCTCGCTCCCACAGGGTTCAGGGTGAAGGGTCAATGTGAAGGCTGAGGCTGGCGTATCCCCAACCGACTGATCCACACCGCCGCGAGTATCACCGACCCACCCAGCAGCAACCGACCCAACGCCTCATGCTGGTTCCAGATCAGCAGGTTCACCAGCAACCCCACCGGCACGTGCAGGTTGTTCATTACCGCCAATGTCCCGCCGTTCACCAGGCACGCGCCCTTGTTCCACCAATACAGCCCCAGCGCGGTGGAGACCAGGCCGAGGAATACCAGTACGCCCCATTGCAACGGCGCTTCAGGCCAGAAATCGGCCTTGCCGAACAGCAGGAAGGCCGGCAGCGCGACCATCAGCGCGCCGAGGTAGAAATAGCCGAAACGCCGATAGTGCGGCAGGTCGCTCGGGTGCCGCGCCACCAGGTGCTTGTACAACACTTGCCCGGCCGCATAGGTGAAGTTGGCCAGTTGCAGCAGCAAAAAGCCCATGAAGAAATCCGGGTTGATCCGGTCATAACGAATCACCGCCGCGCCGGCCACCGCCACCAGCGCCGCAATCAAGGCCCAGGGGTTGAAGCGTCGATTGAGTGCATCTTCGATCAAGGTCACGTGCAGCGGCGTGAGGATAGTAAACAGCAGCACTTCCGGCACCGTCAGTACGCGGAAACTCAGGTAGAGGCAGACGTAGGTCACGCCGAACTGCAGGGCGCCGATCAACAGCATGCCGCGCATGAACGACGGCTCAACCTGGCGCCAGCGGGTCAGTGGAATGAACACCAGCCCCGCCAACACTACGCGCACCAGCACCGCGAAATAACTGTCGACATGCCCGGCCAGGTATTCGCCGATCAGGCTGAAGGAAAACGCCTGGATCAAGGTCACAAAAAGTAGATAGCCCATACCGCCCCTCGTTTTCGGATGGCGGCGAAGATAGCGGTTTTTCAGGATCGCCGCTAACCGCAATAACCAGCCCAGACACTAAACCCTGTGGGAGCGAGCTTGCTCGCGATGGCTGCCTGACAGTCGAGAGAGATGTCGGCTTACATTCCGCTATCGCGAGCAAGCTCGCTCCCACAGGGGAAATTCAGTGAATGGGAGGTCGCAGGCAAAAAAAAGCCCGATCTCGCTTCAGCGTTCAATCGGGCGGCTGCACTCAGGAGCAATAAGTGCCAAGGGAGGTTCGATGCGCAAAACGGTTTGAAGGGAAGCGCCAAGTCACTAGAACACCTGGCGATTACCCGAGGATTAACGCTCAGGCCACTTGGGATAGCTTGGCGTTGGCCTGGTTCAGGCCCTTCTCCTGGAAGTCGCCGCCCAGGTTCATGCCTTCGGCATGGATGAAGGTCACGTCGTGGATGCCGATGAAGCCCATGACTTGGCGCAGGTACGGTTCCTGGTGATCGGTGCTGCCACCGGCATGAATGCCGCCGCGGGCGGTGAGCACGAAAGCGCGCTTGCCGGTCAATAGCCCCTGGGGACCGGTGGGGGTGTACTTGAAGGTCACGCCGGCGCGCAGCACGTGGTCGAGCCAGGCTTTCAAGGTGCTCGGGATGGCGAAGTTGTACATCGGCGCGGCCATCACCAGAACATCGGCGGCGAGCAGCTCATCGGTCAGCTGGTTGGAGCGCTCCAGGGAGGCGTTCTCGAGGTCGTTGCGCTGCTCGGCCGGTTTCATCCAGCCCCCCAGCAAATGGGCGTCCAGGTGCGGAACCGGGTTGACTGCCAGGTCGCGAACGCTGATCTCATCGGCCGGATGCGCGGCTTTCCACTGGCTGATAAAGGTCTGGGTCAGTTGACGGGAAACCGAGTCTTGCTGGCGGGCACTGCTTTCGATGATCAGAACGCGGGACATGGCTTGTAGGCTCCATCTGAGAATGTTGTAAGTCGATGGAGTGAAGGTTAAGCGCGATCATATCGATGAAAAAGCGCAAATAATTGCTGCAAAACATCGATTATTTCGTTTATAAGCGGAGCACGCCTTGTGACGCTGCCCCGCCGCTGGTTATTTCGGCTTGCAGGTCAGCTCGATGCGCAGCTTGATGATGTTGCGGTTGAACTTGGCGGTGGCGTTCTTGAACTTGCCGGCGGCGACTTCGATCTTGCGGGTTCGCGGCGCTTCGGGGCCGTTGCGAAACACCACGCTGCACGCCGCGTCGGTGCTGCCGTAGTTGTTGACCTGGATCGAGCCGATGTCGGCATCGGTGTCGTAGGCGGTGTAGTCGATGCTCAAGCCGTTGAGGTGTTTTTCCACGTCGATCGGGTAGGCAAAGGCACTCAGCGGCAGCAGGGCCAGCAGCGCACAACAGATTTTTTTCATTCGGCAGTCTCCACGAGGGGACCGCCAGCTTAGGACAAGAGGAGCTCAATATGAAAGCGCCCCGCGTGACCCTTGATCAATGGCGAACGTTGCAGGCGGTGGTGGACCATGGTGGTTTCGCCCAGGCCGCCGAAGTACTGCACCGCTCTCAATCATCGGTGAGCTACACCGTGGCCCGCATGCAGGATCAGCTCGGCGTGCCGTTGCTGCGTATCGACGGACGCAAAGCCGTGCTGACCGAAGCCGGCGGCGTGCTGCTGCGCCGTTCCCGGCAACTGGTGAAACAGGCCAGCCAGCTGGAAGACCTGGCCCACCACATGGAGCAGGGTTGGGAAGCTGAAGTGCGCCTGGTGGTCGACGCGGCCTACCCCACTGCCCGCCTCGTCCGCGCGCTGACCGCGTTCATGCCGCAGAGCCGGGGCTGCCGGGTGCGGCTGCGCGAAGAAGTCTTGTCCGGCGTCGAAGAGGTGCTGCTCGAAGGCGTCGCCGACCTTGCCATCAGCGGCTTCAGCATTCCCGGTTACCTGGGCGCGGAACTGAGCGATGTCGAATTCGTTGCGGTGGCCCATCCCGAGCACGCCCTGCACCGACTCAACCGCGAGCTGACGTTCCAGGACCTGGAGAGCCAGTTGCAAGTGGTGATCCGCGACTCCGGCCGCCAGCAGCCCCGCGATGTCGGCTGGCTCGGCGCCGAACAGCGCTGGACCGTGGGGAGCCTGGCCACCGCCGCGACGTTCGTCGGCAGCGGCCTCGGCTTTGCCTGGCTGCCCCGGCACATGATCGAGCGAGAACTCAGGGAGGGCACGCTCAAACGTCTACCCTTGGATCAGGGCGCCAGCCGCAACCCGAGCTTCTATCTGTATTCGAACAAGGAAAAGCCTCTGGGACCGGCCACGCAGATTCTCATCGAACTGCTGCGCACCTTCGATACCGCGCCGCTGGATGCGCCGTTCGCTGCCCCTGAACAAGCCTGACAAGGATCTCGCCGATGGCCTTTTTCGAACATGAAGGTTGCAGCCTGCACTATGAGGAATATGGCCACGGCAAACCGCTGGTGCTGGTCCACGGGTTGGGCTCCAGCACTCGCGACTGGGAAAAGCAGATTCCCGTGTTGTCGCGCCACTACCGCCTGATCGTGATGGATGTGCGCGGCCACGGCCGCTCCGACAAGCCGCGCGAGCCCTACAGCATCGCGGGCTTCAGCGCCGACCTGGGCGCCCTGATCGAGCGCCTCGATCTCGGCCCGGTGCACCTGGTGGGCTGGTCCATGGGCGGCATGATCTGTTTCCAGCTGGCCGTGGACGAACCCGCACGGGTCAGGAGCCTGTGCATCGTCAACAGTGCCCCTGAAGTCAAAGTCCGTACGCCCGACGATTGCTGGCAATGGTTCAAGCGCTGGAGCCTGATGCGCCTGCTGAGCCTGGAAACCATCGGCAAGGCCCTCGGCGAGAAGTTGTTCCCCAAGCCCGAACAAACCGAACTGCGCCTGGAAATGGCCCGGCGTTGGGCAGAGAACGACAAAGGTGCCTATCTCGCCAGTTTCGACGCCATTGTCGGCTGGGGCGTGCAGGAACGCCTGGCGCAAATTGCCTGTCCAACCCTCATTATCTGCGCCGACCACGACTACACCCCGGTGGCGCTGAAAGAGGCCTATGTAAAACTGCTGCCTGACGCACGACTGGCAGTCATCGCCGATTCACGGCACGCTACGCCCCTGGATCAACCCGAACGCTTCAACCAGACCCTGCTCGAATTCTTGACCGCAACCGATTCCACTACCCAGGATCACTGAACCCATGCTGAAAAAAATCGCCCTCGCCGCCGGCACCGTACTGTTTGCCGCCAACCTGATGGCCGCCACGCCGGCCAAGGCACCACACGTCCTGCTGGACACCACCAACGGCCAGATCGAAATCGAACTGGACCCGGTCAAGGCGCCCATCAGTACCAAGAATTTCCTTGAGTACGTCGACAGCGGCTTCTACAACAACACGATTTTCCATCGCGTGATCCCGGGCTTCATGGCTCAGGGCGGCGGTTTCACCCAGCAGATGCAACAAAAAGAGACCAAGCCACCGATCAAGAACGAAGCCAGCAACGGCCTGCATAACGTTCGCGGCACCTTGTCGATGGCCCGCACATCCAACCCGGATTCGGCCACCAGCCAGTTCTTCATCAACGTGGCCGACAATGCCTTCCTCGACCCGGGCCGCGACGCCGGCTACGCGGTATTCGCCAAGGTGGTCAAGGGCATGGACGTGGTGGACATCATCGTCAACTCCCAGGCCACCACTAAATCAGGCATGCAAAACGTGCCGGTCGATCCTGTGATCATCAAGTCGGCCAAGCGCATCGACTGAACCCACAGGGCAAGCCTGAGCGGCGCCGGCAACCCCGCGCCGCCCACCGCAAAAAAGGAGAGCCCCCGCCCGGGCTATGTACCCCATGGTTTACCGCCGTTTTGAAAAACTGATCGACATCTTCCGCGACGCCCCGACCTCGGCCCCGCCGAACCGCGTCCTGCCCTTCTACACGTATTACCTGAAACAGGTCTGGCCCAGCTTCGCCGCACTGCTGGTGGTCGGCCTGATCGGCGCGCTGATCGAAGTGGCGCTGTTCAGCTACCTGAGCCGCATCATCGACCTGACCCAGGCCACGCCCAACACCGACTTCTTCAAGCTGCACGGCCTCGAGCTGGCCTGGATGGCGGTGGTCGCACTGGTGTTCCGGCCGATCTTCGTGGCCCTGCATGACCTGCTGGTGCACCAGACCCTGAGCCCGAGCATGACCAGCCTGATCCGCTGGCAAAACCACAGCTACGTGCTCAAGCAGAGCCTGAATTTCTTCCAGAACGACTTCGCCGGGCGCATTGCCCAGCGCATCATGCAGACCGGCAACTCCCTGCGCGACTCGGCGGTACAGGCCGTGGATGCGTTGTGGCACGTGCTGATCTACGCCATCAGCTCACTGGTGCTGTTCGCCGAAGCCGACTGGCGCCTGATGATCCCGCTGCTGGCCTGGATCGCTGCCTACATCGGCGCGCTCTGCTACTTCGTGCCACGGGTCAAGGAACGCTCCGTGGTGTCCTCCGATGCGCGCTCCAAGCTCATGGGCCGGATCGTCGACGGCTACACCAACATCACCACCCTGAAGCTGTTCGCCCACACCAACTTCGAACAGCAATACGCTCGCGAAGCCATCGAGGAACAGACCGAGAAAGCCCAGTTGGCCGGCCGCGTGGTGACGAGCATGGACGTGGTCATCACCAGCATGAACGGGCTGCTGATTGTCGGCACCACGGCCCTGGCGCTGTGGCTGTGGACGCAATCGCTCATCAGCGTCGGCGCCATTGCCCTGGCCACCGGCCTGGTGATCCGCATCGTCAACATGTCCGGCTGGATCATGTGGGTGGTCACCGGCATTTTCGAAAACATCGGTATGGTCCAGGACGGCTTGCAGTCCATCTCCCAGCCGGTCAGCGTCACCGACCGCGAGCAGGCCAAGCCGCTCGCGGTGGCCCGTGGCGAGGTGCGTTTCGAACATGTGGATTTTCACTACGGCAAGAAAAGCGGCGTGATCAGCGACCTGAACCTGACCATCAGGCCCGGCGAGAAAATTGGCCTGATCGGGCCGTCCGGCGCGGGTAAATCCACGCTGGTGAACCTGCTGCTGCGCCTCTATGACGTGCAGGGCGGACGCATCCTCATCGACGGCCAGGACATTGCCCATGTCGGGCAGGAAAGCCTGCGCGAACGCATCGGCATGATCACCCAGGACACCTCGCTGCTGCACCGCTCGATCCGCGACAACCTGCTTTACGGCAAGCCCGACGCCACCGACGCGCAACTCTGGGAAGCGGTGCACAAGGCCCGTGCCGATGAGTTCATTCCGTTGCTGTCGGACGCCGAAGGCCGCAGCGGTTTCGATGCGCACGTCGGTGAGCGCGGCGTGAAGCTCTCCGGTGGCCAGCGCCAACGCATCGCCATCGCCCGGGTATTGCTCAAGGATGCGCCGATCCTGATCATGGACGAAGCGACCTCCGCGCTGGATTCGGAAGTCGAAGCGGCGATCCAGGAAAGTCTCGAGACGCTGATGCAAGGCAAGACCGTGATCGCCATCGCCCACCGCCTCTCGACCATCGCCCGGATGGACCGACTGGTAGTACTGGAAAACGGCCACATCGCCGAGACCGGAAGCCATGCCGAGCTGTTGGCCCATGGCGGGCTGTATGCGCGGCTCTGGCAGCATCAGACGGGTGGATTTGTCGGGATTGATTGACTCCGGAGTCCGCACAAAACCCGTGGCGAGGGAGCTTGCTCCCGCTGGGGTGCACAGCGCCCCCCTTGGGGCCCGGTCCAGCTTCATGGTTGGATTCAGATTTTTTGGGGCTGCTGCGCAGCCCAGCGGGAGCAAGCTCCCTCGCCACGGGGTTTCATAACATCCTCAGCACTGCCGATACGGCAGTGCTGTCCTGGCTTCTTCGGCATACGCCAGCACGCCCTCATGCTCACGCACGAGGAAATCCGCCACCGCCGCCTTCAGGCCCGGATGGCGCAAGTAGTGCCACGAGCGGGTAATCACCGGCTCGAACCCGCGAATCAATTTGTGCTCGCCCTGGGCTCCGGCGTCAAAGCGCTGCAGGCCGTTGGCGATCGCATAGTCCATGCCCTGGTAGAAACACGTCTCGAAGTGCAGGCGATCGAACTCCGCGAGACAGCCCCAGTAACGGCCGTAAAAACTGTCGCCACCGACCAGGCTGAATGCCATCGCCACCGGCCGCGAACCTTGCTTGGCCAGCACCACGCGAATGGCTTCGGGCATGCGCTCGGCCAGCAGGCTGAAGAATGTCCGGGTCAGATAAGGTGCTTGCCGACGCACCGCATAGGTATTGGCGTAACAGGCGTAGACAAAATCCCATTGCGCCTCGTCCAGTTGATGGCCTTCGAGCCACTCGAACTCGATGCCCTGCCCTGCCACTTGCTCGCGCTCCTTGCGCATCTGCTTGCGCTTGCGGGAACTGAGCGCATCAAGGAAATCCTGGAAATCCCGATAGCCGCGATTTTGCCAGTGATACTGGCAACCGATCCGCTGCAGCCAACCGTCCTGACCGGCCAGCGCCGCATCGGTAAAGGCATCGGTGAAGTTGATGTGAGCGCTGGAAAGCCCTTCGATTTCCAGATAACCCGGCAGGCTGCCGAGCAATTCCAGACCGTCCTCCACTGACGCCGCCAGCAGCCGCGGCCCGCTGACCGGACTGAACGGCACCGCTGTCAACAGCTTGGGGTAATAGTCGATGCCCGCCCGGGCACAGGCGTCGGCCCAACCATGATCGAACACGTACTCGCCGTAGGAATGCCACTTGCGGTAACTGGGCAGGGCCGCCAGCAGCCGTCCGTCTTCCATGTGCAACAGGTGCTCGGGCTGCCAGCCGGAATGCGCGCCCAGGCTGGCGCTGTCTTCAAGGGTGCTTAAAAAAGCGTGGCGCAGGAACGGTTGATTGGCGGGCACCAACGCGTCCCACTCGAGTGACGCGATGGCGGACAGGTTGTCCAGGACGTGAAGCGGCATGCGGTTCCTCGATATCCAGGCGGCGGATTACCCGAGTATCGCCGATCCAGGCCGGTCGGACATAAAAAAACCCCGCCAGAGGCGGGGTTCAAAGGAGCATAACGGATGAAAGTGCAGCGGTGTATCAAGTCAAAGCGATTTAGAACACGTACTGAGCGCGGACAACAAAACCATCGCCGTCGTCATCGCCGTTGACGTTGGTGACCTTGTCGGTCTTGGCCTTGACGTAGGCACCGGTGATTTTCACCGCTTCGTTGGCGTACCAGTTCACACCTAGATTGTGCACCTTGGCTTCGGCATCGCCCACTTCGCGGGTCGCCGAGGCAGTGGTGATGTTGTCGTCTTCGACGGTCATGCTGTCGTAGCGGTAGAACACTTCCCAGGCACCGATGGATTTGTTCTGTGGCTTGATCGCGTCAAACTTGCCGACTTTATAACCACGGGACTCGCCGGTGAGGGTGTAGGCACCCTGGACGTAGAAGCCGTGGCCCTTGAGGTCTTCGAAGGCGTCGCTGTCAGCCTTGGTCTTGCGCGAGATGTATTCACCCTGGATCGACGCTGGCCCCATAGCGAAAGCGGCTTCCAGGCCGAAGGCGGTGTCAGTGTCGTACGAACCGGCCGGCGAGTTGCTCGCGCCGCCCAGGACCGGACGGTTGCCGTTAGGACCGGCATCGTTGCCGCCCAGGGTTTCAACGCCACGCATGCCCAGGCGGGAGCGATAACGAGCATCGAACGCAGTGTCGGAGACGTCACGGGAGGCCACGCTCAAACCGAAGTGCAGCACGTTGCCGGCTTCGTGCATCGGCGCGAATACAAAGCGACCGTTGACTTGCTTGACGCTGTCGCCGTCAGCATCGTCATTGTCCTTGCTGAACACGCCGGCCGAAGCATAGAACGAATCAGCGAAAGTGCTGGATGCCTGGATACCCATACCGTTCTGCTTGTCCATGGCCCAATCGACCAGATCGTAGGCGGAGTTTCGCTCAGGCGCGGTGACCCATTTGGAGCTGGTGGCTTTTTCAAGGCCAAAGTCTGGGTCAAAACGGCCAACCTTGATGGAAACCGGTTTGAAACCGTTATAGGCCAGAGACGCCTCGTCGAAGTAGCCGTTATCGGAATCGCCGGTGTTATGGGACATGTCGTAGTTGATGGTGTATGCCCAATCCGTGTACAGCACGCCGGACAGTTCCAAGAAAGCACGACGGAAATAGGCGGCGTCTGCCGAATTGCCATTGTCGGTGTAGATCCCGTCGAACTGGCTGTAGTCAGCCTGCAAACGACCGCCGAGCTTGAAGCTGAACTCTTTGTCAGTGGTAGCGACCTCCAGGCCGCCCTTGGTCTTGACCACGATATCGGCGCCGTCGGTGGTTACGGTGCCGGCGAAAGCCTGGGCGGTTACTGCCATTGCCAGAGCGCTGGCGGCAAAACCTGCGAAGTGCTTACGGATCATCGAAGAATTCCCCTAGTTGGTAGTCTATGCGTTAGAAAACACGCGGAACTGGGCCCGCTGGTGTTGGGAGGGGATCTTGGCGATGGGTTGTGTCAGGCGAGTTGCTATCACATAAAGATTTTATGACAGCGGAACTTTTTACTTCGAATGGGAATAACAAAAGAGCAGCTTCGAGAGGCAAGCCGCGAGCTGCAAGCTAGAGCGGTTAAGCAACGATCAAGCTGCTTTCGTGGCGAGGGAGCTTGCTCCCGCTGGGCTGCATAGCAGCCCCAAACTCTATCTGGCACTGCGATGTATCTGTAGGACGCAGGGGGCTGCTGCGCAGCCCGGCGGGAGCAAGCTCCCTCGCCACGAATCAAGCAGTCCGGATCAACGCTTGCGCAATATCACGCTGCCGATCGAGTAACCGGCGCCAAACGAGCTGAGCACCGCGACCGAGCCGCTGGTCAGGTCGTCCTGGTACAGGTGAAAGGAAATCACCGAACCCGCCGAGCTGGTGTTGGCGTAGCGGTCGAGAATCACCGGGGCTTCTTCCTCGCTGGCTTCGCGCCCGAGCAGCTTGCGGACGATCAGCTGGTTCATGCTCAGGTTGGCCTGATGCAGCCAGAAACGCTTCACTTCGCCGACGTTCAGCTGGTTTTCCTGCAAATGATCGCCAATCAATTCAGCGACCATCGGGCAAACGTCGCGAAACACCTTGCGGCCTTCCTGGACGAACAGTTTGTCCCGCGTGCCGATGCCCTCTTGCGCCGCGCGGTTGAGGAAGCCGAAGTTGTTGCGGATGTTATTGGAGAACTTGGTGAGCAGCTTGGTGCTGACCACGTCGAACTGGTACGGCGATGTCGCCTGGTCCGCCCGCTCGATGATCACCGCCGTGGCTGCGTCGCCGAAGATGAAATGGCTGTCGCGGTCACGGAAATTCAAGTGGCCGGTGCATACTTCCGGGTTGACCATCAGGATCGCCCGGGCCTGGCCCAGCTGTACGCTGTTGGCGGCGGCCTGGATGCCGAAGGTCGCCGAAGAACAGGCCACGTTCATGTCGAAACCGAACCCTTCGATACCCAAAGCTTCCTGGACTTCGATGGCAATGGCCGGATAGGGACGCTGCAGGTTGGAACAGGCAACGATCACGCCGTCGATATCAGCGGCGCTGCGGCCGGCACGCTCAAGCGCCTGTTTCGCGGCGCCGACGGCCATTTCGCAGAGCACCGACCATTCTTCGTTGGAGCGCTCCGGCAGGCGCGGCGTCATGCGCTTGGGATCGAGAATACCGTCCTTGTCCATCACGAAACGACTCTTGATGCCTGAAGCCTTTTCGATGAAGGCCGCATTGGACTCGGTCAATGCCTCGACTTCGCCGCGCTCGATGGCCTCGGCGTTGTCGGCGTTGAACTGCGCGACATAGGTATTGAAAGACTGCACCAGCTCTTCGTTGGAGATGCTGTTGGCTGGGGTATACAGGCCGGTGCCGCTGATGACGACGTTATGCATGGTCGTGTCTCTGATCTGTTCAGGCAGAAAGTATTGGCACCGACGTACCAACACGCAAAGGGTCTTTCCCATCCCGTGGGAGCAGACCTGGCATCGCTTTATTCCGATCCGCCCGTGGCATTGAAGCCAAAACCACGGGACCGGCATTTATAGGCGCGAAGTTTGCCATAAACGCTGGCGTTTGGCCCATTCTCCCTTTCACCAGGCATGAAACCTGTGGGAGCGAGCCTGCTCCGGGCGGCGATCCGACGAAAGCGGAGTGTCAGTCACCTTCAATGCCGGCTGGACCACCGCCTTCGCGAGCAGGCTCGCTCCCACAGGTCGTACGCCGACTCTAAGCCTCCACCAACCCCCACTGCTTGCTCAGGCGCTTGTCGGAAATCGGCACCTTGGTGCCCAGTTGCTGGGCGAACAGCGATACGCGGTATTCCTCCAGCCACCAGCGGTACAGTTCCAGCTGCGGATCGCGCTTGCCTTCCTGGGCATGCTTGCTGGCGCGGGCCTGGTATTGCGCCCAGAGGTTGGACAGCTCGCCGCTCCAGACCCGGTCCTTCTGTACCTGGCTGCCGAGCTTCTCGAAGCGTTGCTCGATAGCCTTGAGGTAGCGCGGCAGTTCCTTGAGCCAATGATGCGGGGTTTCGCGCACAAAGCCTGGGTACACCAGGTGGCTGAGCTGCTGCTTGATGTCGTTCAGCGCCACGGCCTGGGCCAGGTCGATCTTGCCCTTGAAGCGTTTTTGCAGGCCGTGCCAGAGTTTCAGGATATCCAGGGTCAGCCTGGCCAGGCGTTCGGCATGCTCGGTCCAGCCGCCACGCTTGCGTTCGGCCAGGGCCGCCAGCGCGGCGCCGTCGCGTGGCAGGCTCGGCTCGCCTTCGAGGACGCAACTGTCGAGGCTCGCCAGCAGGATGTCTTCCACCAGACCGTCGATGCGCCCAAGTTCGCGATATAGCAGGCCCAGTTCGGTCAGGCCCGGCAGCTTGCCGCGAAGAAATTTCGCCGTTTCGGCCAGTTGCTGCATAAGCAAGCGTTGCAAGGCGCGGCGATGCTGGAACTCGGCTTCGGCCGGGGTCGGGAAACGCCCTTCCTTGACCACGCCGCCCTCTTCCACCAGCGCCGGGTACACCGTCATCGACAGCCCGGCGATCTTCTGTTGGGTTTTTTCCGCCACTGGCGCGAAGATTTTCGCTTCCACCGGTTCCTGGCTCTTCGCCGTTTGCGGCACGGCTAGGGCGGCCTGGCTGGCTTCGGCAAAACGCGCGGTCAGTTCGGCCAAGTCGCGGCCTTCGCCGAGGAACTTGCCTTGGCCGTCGACGATTTCCAGGTTCATGCGCAAATGGCTTTCCACTTGCTGCGCCGCTTCCGCCCAGGCTTCGTCGCTGACCCGTGCGCCGGTCATGCGTAGCAGCTCGCGCCCCAGGGACTGCGGCAGCGAGCCCTCGGCAAACGTGATGCGCTGCAACGCCGCCTTGACGAAGTCCGGCACCGGCACGAAGTTTTTGCGCAAAGCCTTGGGCAGGTTGCGCACCAGGGCAATGCATTTGGCCTCGATCATCCCCGGCACCAGCCATTCCAGGCGCTCCGGCGGCAACATCGGCAGCAGCGGCGCCGGTACCCGCAGCGTCACGCCATCGCGCGGGTGGTTGGGCTCGAAGTGATAACTCAACGGCAAGGTCAGGTCGCCGACGCGCAAGGTGTCGGGATACAGATTGGCCGTCACCTCGCTGGCCTCGCGAGCGAGCACGTCTTCTTCGCGCATGATCAACAGCTGCGGGTCTTTCTGGCTGTTGATCCGGTACCAGCTATCGAACGTCGCGGTCTGGTGGATCTCGGCGGGCAGGCGTGCATCGTAGAAGGCGAAGAGGGTCTCCTCGTCCGCCAGGATGTCGCGGCGACGGGCCTTGGCTTCGAGTTCGTCAAGCTGCTCCAGCAATCGGGCGTTGGCGCTCAGGCACTTGGCCCGGGACTGGATTTCGCCACGCACCAGCGCCTCGCGGATGAACAGTTCGCGGGACACCACCGGGTCCACCGGCCCGTAGTGCACCGGCCGGCGACCGACCACGATCAGCCCGAACAAGGTGATCTGCTCGTAAGCCACCACCTGCCCGCGCTTCTTCTCCCAATGGGGTTCGAAGTGGTTTTTCTTGATCAGGTGCCCGGCCAGCGGTTCGATCCAGTCCGGTTCGATCTTCGCCACCATGCGCGCATACAACTTGGTGGTTTCCACCAGTTCGGCGGTCATCAGCCACTGCGGGCGCTTCTTGCCCAGCCCGGACGAGGGATGGACCCAGAAGCGTCGCTGCCGCGCACCGAGGTAATCGCCGTCTTCGGTTTTCTGGCCGATCTGGCTCAACAGGCCCGAGAGCACCGCCTTGTGCAGTTTCGGATAATCGGCCGGTTCCTTGTTGAGGCCCAACTGCATGTCGCGGCAGATCAGGCTCAACTGGCGATGGGAATCGCGCCATTCGCGCAGGCGCAAGTAATTCAGGAAGTTCTTGCGGCACCAGTTACGCAGGGGGCTGGCGGTCAGGGCCAGGCGCTGTTCTTCAAAGCCGCGCCACAGATTGACCAGCCCGGCGAAGTCCGAATCCGCATCCTTCCATTGCGCATGGGCCTGGTCGGCGGCCTGCTGGCGCTCGGGCGGGCGTTCGCGCGGATCCTGGATCGACATGGCACTGGCAACGATCAGGACTTCCTGGAGGCTGCCCAGTTTCGCCGCTTCCAGCAACATGCGGCCCATGCGCGGGTCCACCGGCAAGCGCGCCAGTTGACGCCCCAACGGCGTCAACTGGCTGTTGCGGTCCACCGCCGAAAGCTCTTGCAGCAGGTTGAAACCGTCGCTGATGGCCTTGCCATCCGGCGGCTCGATAAACGGAAAGTCAGTGATCTCGCCGAGGCGCAGATGCAGCATCTGCAGAATCACCGCCGCCAGGTTGGTGCGCAGGATCTCCGGATCGGTAAACTCCGGCCGGCCAAGGAAATCCTCTTCGCTGTACAAGCGCACGCAAATCCCCGGCTCGACTCGTCCGCAGCGGCCCTTGCGCTGGTTGGCGCTGGCCTGGGAAATGGCTTCGATGGGTAGACGCTGGACCTTGGCGCGGTAGCTGTAGCGGCTGATGCGCGCGGTGCCGCTGTCGATCACGTAGCGGATGCCCGGCACGGTCAGCGAGGTTTCGGCGACGTTGGTTGCCAGCACCACACGTCGTCCCGGGTGCGACTGGAAGATCCGCTGTTGTTCGGCCGGCGACAGTCGCGCGTACAACGGCAGGATTTCGGTGTGCTTGAGCTGGGCCTTGCGCAGCATCTCCGCCGCGTCGCGAATCTCCCGCTCGCCCGGCAGGAACACCAGCACATCGCCGGGGCTGCGGCGCTCGCTGCGTTCATGGGCGGCAATTTCATCGAGGGTGGCGAGGATCGCCTGGTCGACGGTCAAGTCGTCCTCGACCCGATTGCCCTCCTCGTCCTGCTCCAGCGTCAACGGGCGATACCAGGTCTCCACTGGAAAGGTACGGCCCGAGACTTCGACGATCGGCGCGTCATCGAAGTGCTTGGAGAAGCGTTCCAGGTCGATGGTCGCCGAAGTGATGATCACCTTCAGGTCCGGACGGCGCGGCAACAGGGTCTTGAGGTAGCCGAGCAGGAAATCGATGTTGAGGCTGCGTTCATGGGCCTCGTCGACGATGATCGTGTCGTAGCGTTCGAGGTAGCGATCGTTCTGGGTCTCGGCCAGCAGGATACCGTCGGTCATCAGTTTGATCAGCGTGTTGGCATCGCTCTGGTCCTCGAAGCGCACCTGGTAACCCACCAATGCCCCCAACGGCGTGCCAAGCTCTTCGGCGACCCGGCTCGCCACGCTGCGGGCGGCGATCCGGCGTGGTTGGGTGTGGCCGATCAAGCCATGCTGGCCGCGACCGATTTCCAGGCAGATTTTCGGTAACTGGGTGGTTTTACCCGAGCCGGTTTCGCCGGCGATGATCAACACCTGATGCTTGAGCAGCGCCTCTTTGATCTCGTCGCGCTTGGCCGCGATCGGCAAGTTGTCATCGTAGCGAATCGACGGCACGCTCGCCTTGCGCGCCAGCACCTGGTCGCACGATGCCTGCATGCGCGTCACCCACTGGGCCAGCTTGGCCTCGTCGGGTTTCTTGCGCAGCTCGAGCAACTGCCGCCGCAACCGGTGACGGTCGGCGAGCATGGCGTGATCGAGGTTCTTCAGCAGTTTGTCGATAGCGGGGGCTTGGTCAGTCATCAGGTACGCAGGGGTCGTCGGTTTGAGCAAGGGGGCGATTGTCGCAGATTTGCGCACCGGACGCCGAGCGCTAGCGCTTTTGTGGCGAGGGAGCTTGCTCCCGCTGGGGTGCGAAGCAGCCCCCAGCTGTATTCGGCACCGCGATGTGACGGAGAGAACGCAGGGGCCTGCTGCGCAGTCCAGCGGGAGCAAGCTCCCTCGCCACAAAAGCCAGAGACCACAGACCACAGACTATGAGCCGCAGGCCACAGGGGCTTGTTTGCCGGGCGATTATTCGCTGTCCAGGTCCTTACGCCGATACGGAAACACATCGATCACCTTCCCCGCCCGAATCGCCTCTTGCAGGCCCTTCCAGTAGTCGGCGTTGTACAACTCGCCGTGCAACTGGTCGAAGAGCTTGCGCTGCCCGGCATCGGCGAACAGGAACGGCGGGAATTCTTCCGGGAAGACGTCCAGCGGGCCGATGGAATACCAAGGCTCGGAGGCCATTTCATCTTCCGGTGTGCGCGGCTGCGGGATGTGGCGAAAGTTGGCTTCGGTCAGGAAGCAGATTTCATCGTAGTCGTAGAACACCACGCGACCATGGCGAGTGACGCCGAAGTTCTTCAGCAGCATGTCGCCGGGGAAGATATTGGCCGCCGCCAGTTGCTTGATCGCCAGGCCATAATCCTCCAGCGCCTCGCGTACCTGGGCCTCGTTGGCGTTTTCCAGATAGAGGTTCAGCGGCGTCATCCGGCGTTCGGTCCAGCAGTGGCGAATCAGCACCGTGTCGCCTTCCACCGACACCGTGGACGGCGCCACTTCCAGCAATTCTTCCAGGCAGGCCGGTTCGAATTTACTCAAGGGAAAACGGAAGTCGGCGAACTCCTGGGTGTCGGCCATGCGCCCGACCCGGTCGACGCTTTTCACCAGTCGATACTTCTCGATCACTGTGGCCCGGTCGACGTTTTTCGACGGCGAGAAGCGGTCCTTGATGATTTTGAAGACCGTGTTGAAGCCCGGCAGGGTAAACACGCTCATGACCATGCCGCGCACGCCCGGGGCCATGATGAACTGGTCGTCGGTATTCGCCAGGTGGTTGATCAGCGCCCGGTAGAACTCCGATTTGCCGTGCTTGTAGAAACCGATGGACGTGTACAACTCGGCGATGTGCTTGCCCGGCAGGATGCGCTTGAGGAAACCGATGAATTCCGCCGGCACCGGCACATCCACCATGAAATACGAGCGGGTAAACGAGAAGATGATCGACACCTGCGCCTCGTCGGTAATCAGCGCGTCGATCTGGATGCCACGCCCTTCACGATGCAGCAGCGGGATCACCAGCGGCCATTGGTCGTCACGGGTGTAGATGCGCCCCACCAGGTAGGCGCCCTTGTTGCGGTAGAGCACCGAGGAGAACAACTCCACCGTCAGTTCCGGATCCTTGCAGACCCAATCCGGCAGGTTCTCGCGCAGTTGGCTTTCGAGGCGTTGCAGGTCGCCGGGCAGGTCGGCGTAGTCCTCGCTGAAGCGGTAGTCGGCGAAAATCGCCGCCAGCATCCTGTCCAGTTGCCCCTGGGGTTTGTAGGTCCGGGTCTGGGCCGCACGGGCACGGCGCAGGCTCGGCCGGGTGGTGTGGATGAACATGGTGCCGTCGCTGATCAGGTCATGGCTGAACAGGCCGCAGAAGATCGAGTTGTACCAGGTCTCCGACAGCTCATCGTCAAACCGCAGGTCGATCAGGCTGATATAGGCGCTTTTCACCAGCGGCCAGCAACCGACATCCATCAAGGCCTCGGCATCGAAGGTGTTGCGCAGCCTGGCCACGGTTTCGAAGACTTTTTCTTCATACAAGTTGATGCGCGCCGCCGACGCTGCTTGCGCCTCCTGCCACTGCGCCTGCTCGAACCGGGCGCGGGCGCCATCGGTGATGTGCCGGAATTGCTCACGGTAATCATCGAAGCCGTCGAGAATCGAACGGGCGATATCGGTGGCGGGCCATGGCTGCGACATAGGGAAAACCTCGGCGGGTCATGCTTGTTATTGGCGACTGAGCTTAGAGGCCAATCGAGCGGCAACGCAACCATTGCCATCGGTGTTTGGCGGGGCGACACTTGCGGCCCGATCAAGGAAGGACGCATCTCGTGAATCTCGTCGACACCCTGCGCTTGCTGTCGCTGGCCGCCATCTGGGGGGCCAGCTTCCTGTTCATGCGCATCATCGCCCCGGTGATTGGCACGATTCCTACGGCTTTTTTCCGCGTTTCCATTGCCTTCGTCGGCCTGCTGGTCATTCTTGCGCTGATGCGTATCGACTGGAATTTTCGCGGCAAGCTGAAAGCGGTGATGGTGCTGGGCCTGATCAACTCGGGCATTCCGGCAACGTTCTATTCCCTTGCCGCCCAAGTATTGCCGGCCGGTTATTCGGCAATCTTCAACGCCACCACACCGTTGATGGGCGTGCTGATCGGCGGGTTGTTTTTCAGCGAGCAACTCACCGTGGCCAAGGTCAGCGGGGTGTTCCTCGGCCTGTTCGGCGTTGGCATCCTGACCGGTGCCGGCCCGGTGGCATTCGACCACCAGTTACTGATGGGTGCCCTCGCCTGTCTGCTCGCCACCACTTGCTACGGTTTTGCCGGCTTCCTCACCCGTCGTTGGCTCGACCATCAAGGTGGGCTGGACAGCCGCCTCTCGGCCCTGGGCAGCATGTTCGGCGCCACGGTTTTCCTGTTGCCGTTGTTCGGTTACAGCGTCATCAGCCAACCGCCGGCCAGTTGGGGCGGCTGGAGCGTCTGGCTATCGTTGCTGGGGCTGGGCCTGGTTTGCACCGCGCTGGCGTACATCCTGTATTTCCGCTTGCTCAGCTCTATCGGTCCGGTCAAATCCATGACAACGACCTTTTTGATCCCGCCGTTCGGCGTGCTGTGGGGCGCGTTACTGCTGGATGAGCCGTTGGGGATGGCGCATTTGTATGGCGGGGTGTTGATTGCGGCGGCGTTGTGGCTGGTGTTGAAGCCTGGGGCGTCTAGCCGGTAATTCATCGGTGTGGCCAAAAAAGCTTCGCGAGCAGGCTCGCTCCCACAGGTCAATTGCAATCCTTGTGGGAGCGAGCCTGCTCGCGAAAGCAGTGGTGCAATCAATAGATATCTATCGGCTAGCGGCTCTTACGGAACACAAACACCAACCCGACGATGATCAGCACCATGCCCAGCAGGCTCAATAACGCCAGCCGGTTGCCGAACACCAGGTAGTCCATGATCGCCGTCACTGCCGGCACCAGGTAGAACAGGCTGGTGACGTTGACGAGGTTGCCCCGGGCGATCAAGCGGTAAAGCAACAAGGTCGCCAACACCGACACCACCAGCCCCATCCACAACACCGGCACGATGAACCCCGCATTGTGCTCGAAGTGAAACGGTTGAAACGGCACGAACACCGCGCACAGCAAGAGCCCGGCCAGGTACTGCACCGGCAATGTACCGAGGGGATTGTCGGTGATGCGCTTCTGCATGATCGAACCTGCCGTCATGCTCACCAGCGCCAGCAACCCGCACAGCATGCCCGTCAACGACATGCCGGCCAGGCCAATGCCTTGGTACACCACCATGATCAAGCCCACCAGGCCCAGCGCCAGGCCGAACATCCGTTGCCAGGAACGCTGGCGCTCCATGAGCACCACGGTGAGGATCGGTTGTACGCCCATCAACGTGGCCATCACACCGGGCGTAACGTTCAATTGCAGCGCCAGCAGATAGAAAATCTGATAGGCACCCAACAACACCAGGCCGGTCGCCGCCGCGTACAGCATCGGCTTGCCAGCCTTCGGCAGCTTGAACTTCAACAGCGGGATCAACAGCACCAGCGCGCACAGCGCAAGCGCAAAACGGATCAGCAGGAAAGCGAAGGGTGACGCGTGGGCCAGGCCCAGTTTGGAAAAGATCGCTCCGCTGCTCCACAACAAAACGAACAGGCTCGTGGAAGCCGTCGCCAATAAGGCGTTCTTGGAAAAGGAAAACATGAAAACCACCTGTAGTCAGGCAAAAAGCCAACTCAGCCGAAGCTGAAATCCAGTCGTTTTTTTCAGGCAGGCAGGGGACGGCAACCGTTGCCGATCAGCCCCGAACGCCAACACCCGGCGGTGATACGCAGGCGTATACCGGTGAGCGACTGACAGGTGGAGGGTATTGACCGATCTGCTCAGGCTGCGGATTCCCGCACGGCACGACGCCAGCGTTGAACGCTGGAACCACAACCGCGGTGAATGGGAATGCAGGCATGAGCCGATCTCTTGAGGGATGGGTCCGAAGACCGAGCGCCGACTATAACCAGCGGCCGATGTGTAACGCAATGTTTAAACGAACAACCAGTAGCCCAGCGCCGTCAACACAGCCACCGCCAACACCGGTCGCATCACCCGATAGGCCTTGGGATGCCGGCGCTTGAATTGCTTGACCCGGCCGCTGATACCGTCGCTGAACGTCTTGCTCCAGGCATAGGCGCGGTTGATGCCGCCGACGCGCTCGTCATCCAGGTTCTGCGGCGCGGTGGCGCGGCCGAGGAAGGCACTGATGGCGCGATTGAAACGAGTCATCAATGGGTTTTTGAGGGGACGCTCGATATCGCAGAACAGTATCACGCGCGTCTGGTCTGTTTCATTGCGGACCCAGTGCACATACGTTTCATCGAACATCACATCTTCGCCGTCGCGCCAGGCGTAGACCTGCCCGTCGACGAAGATCCGGCAATCATCGGAGTTGGGTGTGGACAGCCCCAGGTGATAGCGCAGCGAACCGGCGAACGGGTCACGATGGGGATTGAGATGGCTGCCCCCCGGCAACAGGGCAAACATCGCGCCCCGCACGTTGGGAATCCGATTGACCAGCTCGACGGTCCGGGGGCACAACAACTCCGCCGATGGCAGCGGTTTGTCGTACCACTTGAGGTAGAAGCGCTTCCAGCCTTTCTTGAAGAACGAACCGAAACCGGCGTCGTTGTTTTTCTCGGCGGCGCGGATATAACCCTCGTCGAAAAGATGCATGGCTTCGTCGCGGATCACTTGCCAGTTTTCCTTGAGCACATCCAATTCCGGAAATTCGCGGCGATCGAGGTAGGGCTTGGAGGGCACCCTGGAAAACAAATACATCAAGGCGTTGTAAGGGGCAAACAACGCCGAGTGGTTGACGAACTGGCGCAACACCGGCAGACGCGCCTTGCCACGCAAATGCACAAAAAGCGTACTGCCCACAAACAGCAGCAACACCGAGGCCTTGGCGACAAACGAAACGCTCATTTCTTTCAACTCCTTGTTTGAATTGCGCAGCGCCATCAGCCCGACGCGGCGGCTGGCCATGTTAGATATCCTCGTGCAGATGAAACATCGTCAGACGCGACATTCACTGTTGAGGATTACGCAACAAAGCCCTTCTTAACATGCGTCAGCTGAACCTTGGCTGACGCATCGAACGATCTTCCACCTGCCCTCCAGAGGGCGAGATCTTTTTGTGGCGAGGGAGCTTGCTCCCGCTGGCGTGCGAAGCGCGCCCCTGCAATCGGCGGCACGCCTCAATCCCGGGCGCCTGCTTCGCAGTCGAGCGGGAGCAAGCTCCCTCGCCACAAGAGCCTTCCCCCGCTAAATCCAGCATTCAGTTACTGCTGAGTCTCCTGCTCGGTAAACAGGTCACTGAACAACATGCTCGACAGGTACCTTTCGCCCGAATCGGGCAGGATCACCACGATCGTCTTGCCCAGCATTTCCGGTTTTTCCGCCAGGCGCACCGCCACGGCCATGGCCGCGCCGCAGGAAATGCCGCAAAGGATGCCCTCTTCCTGCATCAGGCGCAGGGCCATGGCCTTGGACTCCTCATCGGTCACTCGCTCGACCTGGTCGACAATCGACAGATCGAGGTTCTTCGGTACAAAACCCGCACCGATCCCTTGGATCTTGTGCGGGCTCGGCTTGATCTCCTGCCCCGCCATCGCCTGGGTAATCACCGGCGATGCCTCGGGCTCCACCGCCACCGACAGGATCGGTTTGCCACAGGTGTTCTTGATATACCGCGAGACCCCGGTAATGGTTCCACCCGTGCCCACGCCTGCGACCAGCACATCCACCGCGCCATCGGTATCGTTCCAGATTTCCGGACCGGTGGTTTTTTCATGGATCGCCGGGTTCGCCGGATTATCGAACTGCTGCGGCATGAAATATTTCGATGGGTCGCTGGCGAGGATCTCGGCGGCCTTCTCGATGGCGCCCTTCATACCCTTGGCCGGCTCGGTGAGCACCAGCTCCGCGCCCAGCGCTTTGAGCACCTTGCGCCGCTCGATGCTCATGGACGCCGGCATGGTCAGCATCAACTTGTAGCCACGGGCGGCGGCCACGAACGCCAGGCCAATGCCGGTATTGCCCGAGGTTGGCTCGACGATGGTCATGCCGGGCTTGAGACGACCTGAGCTTTCAGCGTCCCAGATCATGTTTGCGCCGATCCGGCACTTGACCGAATAACCCGGGTTGCGCCCTTCGATCTTCGCCAGGATGGTCACGCCGCGCGGGGCGATGCGGTTGATCTGCACCAGTGGCGTATTGCCGATGGAATGGGCGTTGTCAGCGTATATACGACTCATGACCGGGTCCTTAATGCAGAGGGAATTTAGCGCTTAAAGGTAAGCCTGTTGCCAAAGGGCGTCCAGTTGCAGCGAACGTTCCAGTTGTTACGAGAGTCAATGGCTTTAACAACGGAGACTACTGACATGAAGCGTCGATACAGTTGGCCACTGTGGGCCTTCGTCGCCATCGTTGCACTGCTGGTGGCCGTGCATTTCGCGCTGCCTTATCTGGTGCGCGACTACCTGAACGATAAATTGGCGGACATGGGCGACTACCGCGGCCAGGTCAGCGATGTCGACCTCGCGCTCTGGCGCGGCGCCTACCGGATCAATGGCCTGAAAATCGTCAAGGTCGATGGCAAGATCCCGGTGCCATTCGTCGACGCGCCGCTGGTCGACCTGTCCGTGAGCTGGCACTCGCTCTGGTATGACCATGCGGTGGTGGCCGCCGTGGAGTTCACCCATCCCGAGGTCAACTTCGTTGACGGCGGGCCCAACCGGCAGAATTCCCAGACCGGCCGTGGCACCAACTGGCGTGAACAATTGAGCAAACTGATGCCCATCACCCTGAACGAGGTGCGGATCAGCGACGGCAAGGCCACGTTTCGCAACTTCAACTCCAAACCACCGGTCAATCTGCGAGCTACCAACGTCAACGCCAGCTTTTATAACCTGACCAATGTGGTCGACACCGAAGGCAAGCGCGACGCCCGTTTCGAAGGCAAGGCCCTGGTGGCCGAGCATGCGCCGCTGGAAGTCCAGGCAACCTTCGACCCATTGAGCGACTTCGAGGATTTCGATTTTCGCCTGCGCGCCACCAACATCGAGCTCAAGCGCCTGAACGACTTTGCCGCGGCCTATGGCAAGTTCGACTTCAACGCCGGCCACGGCGACCTTGTAGTCGAGGCCGAAGCCGACAACGCCCGGCTCAGCGGTTACATCAAGCCACTGCTTCGCGATGTGGACGTGTTCGACTGGCAACAGGACGTCGAAAACAAGAACAAGAACATCTTCCGTTCGGTCTGGGAAGCCTTGGTCGGCACGGGCGAAACCGCCCTGAAAAACCAGAGCAAGAACCAGTTCGCCACTCGCGTGGAGCTCAGCGGCAACGTGCACCAGCAGAACATCAGCGCCTTCGAAGCCTTCCTGCAGATTCTGCGCAACGGTTTCGTCCAGGCCTTCAATGCCCGTTATGAACAGCCGCCGCCCTCCAAAGACTAGGTCTTGGGAGTGACAACGTAGCGACCTTTTTGCTCCGCCACCGCCCGGCCCGTACCGCGCTGCAGAGAGTCCCAGCCCAGGCATGCAAGAGCCAGCGATCGTGGTACCGCCTCACGGCCGCTGCTGTAGCGAGTGATACTGCGAGGACTGACCCCCAGCGCTTCGGCCGCCTTGTTCAATGGCAACCCGGTTCGGGCGCGCCAATCGATGAAAATACGGGTGTTTTCATCCGCGGCGTTCTGGGCCAATGCGTTGAAATACAAGGTGTCGGCGCCGATCTGGATATCCAGGTCCGGCCACTCCACACTCCAGCCGTCGTCGCCCAGGGCTGCGCCACCAAACGCACCGTCTTCAAGCAATGGCTGCAAGCCCGGATAACTTTGCACATCGGTGCTCAAGTCCAGCCTCAGTTGCTGACCGTCGATGAATGTCAGTTCGAGACTGAACGGCAATAAAGGCTGCACGGCCATTAGCCGCGGCCGTTTCATGGGTAGCATCGTTGCCAATCCTCCAGCAGTTGCGCCTGATGGGCCCGGACCCAGTCCAGCGCTTCCTTGATAATCAATGGCGGAGCGCGGCCCATCATGACTTCAACGGTTTCCAGACTCAGGACGACATCCACTCCGCCACCGGTCAGGTGGACATGGGGAGGTGGATGATCCCTTTCCCGCAATTGGATGCGATAGGTATCTCTGAATCGATATTTAGTAGACATGCCATCGAATGTATCGCCGATTTGGCGATAGGCAATACTGGCAAGACGCCGAGACTGAGTCAACATGTGACGCCCCATTCAGAGACTGAATACAGCGTCTGCGTTCACAGTCGGCGGGGCCGCGCGTTATAGTTCGGGCACGACATTTATTTCGCGCGCCCCGCCTCGCCGGGCCGGCGACACCGTTCGAGGATTTTGCAGATGAAGTTCGAAGGCACCCGCGCCTACGTGGCCACCGATGACCTGAAACTGGCGGTGAACGCCGCCATCACCCTGGAACGGCCGTTGCTGGTCAAGGGCGAACCGGGCACCGGCAAGACCATGCTGGCCGAACAACTGGCGGAGTCCTTCGGCGCGCGCCTGATCACCTGGCACATCAAATCCACGACCAAGGCCCACCAAGGCCTCTACGAATACGATGCGGTCAGCCGCCTGCGGGATTCACAGCTGGGCGTGGACAAGGTCCACGATGTGCGCAACTACTTGAAGAAAGGCAAGCTCTGGGAAGCGTTCGAGTCCGAAGAGCGGGTCATCCTGCTGATCGACGAAATCGACAAGGCCGACATCGAGTTTCCCAACGACCTGCTGCAGGAACTCGACAAGATGGAGTTCTACGTCTACGAGACGGACGAAACCATCAAGGCCAAGCAACGGCCGATCATCATCATTACCTCCAACAACGAAAAGGAACTGCCGGACGCCTTCCTGCGCCGCTGCTTCTTCCATTACATCGCCTTCCCCGACCGCGCCACCCTGCAGAAAATCGTCGACGTGCACTACCCGGACATCAAGAAAGACCTGGTCAGCGAAGCGCTGGACGTGTTCTTCGACGTGCGCAAGGTACCGGGCCTGAAGAAAAAACCCTCCACCTCCGAACTGGTGGACTGGCTCAAGCTGCTGATGGCCGACAACATCGGCGAAGCGGTGCTGCGCGAGCGTGATCCGACCAAGGCTATCCCGCCGCTGGCCGGCGCCCTGGTCAAAAACGAACAGGACGTGCAATTGCTCGAGCGCCTGGCGTTCATGAGCCGTCGCGGCACTCGCTGATCCTCTTCGTCCAACAAGAGCGAGGGCGATTGCCATGCTGCTTAACCTGTTCAATGAGATGCGCGCCGCCAAGGTGCCGGTGTCGGTGCGCGAACTGCTGGACCTGATCAACGCACTGAAACAGCGGGTGATCTTCGCCGACATGGACGAGTTCTATTACCTGTCCCGGGCCATCCTGGTGAAGGACGAACGGCACTTCGACAAGTTCGACCGAGCGTTCGGCGCTTACTTCAATGGCCTGGAAAAACTTGATGATCATCTGCAGGCGTTGATTCCCGAGGACTGGTTGCGCAAGGAGTTCGAGCGCTCCCTGACCGATGAGGAACGGGCGCAGATCCAGTCCCTGGGCGGTCTGGACAAGCTGATCGAAGAGTTCAAGAAGCGTCTGGAAGAACAGAAGGAACGCCACGCCGGCGGCAACAAGTGGATCGGCACCGGCGGCACCAGCCCGTTCGGTTCCGGCGGCTTCAACCCCGAGGGTATCCGGGTCGGCGACGCTGGCAAGCGCCAGGGCAAGGCCGTGAAAGTCTGGGACCAGCGCGAGTACAAGAACCTCGACGACCAGGTGGAACTGGGCACCCGCAACATCAAGATCGCCCTGCGCCGCCTGCGCAAGTTCGCCCGCCAGGGCGCGGCCGAAGAGCTGGACATCGACGGCACCATCGATCACACCGCCCGGGACGCTGGCCTGCTGAACATCCAGATGCGCCCGGAGCGCCGCAACACCGTCAAGCTCCTGCTGCTGTTCGACATCGGCGGCTCGATGGACGCCCATGTGAAGATCTGCGAGGAGCTGTTCTCGGCCTGCAAGACCGAGTTCAAGCACCTGGAGTATTTCTACTTCCACAACTTCGTCTACGAATCGGTGTGGAAGAACAACCTGCGTCGCACCTCGGAGCGCACTTCGACCCAGGACCTGCTGCACAAATACGGCGCCGACTACAAAGTGATCTTCATCGGCGACGCGGCCATGGCCCCCTACGAGATCACCCAGGCCGGCGGCAGCGTCGAGCACTGGAACGAAGAAGCCGGTTATGTGTGGATGCAGCGCTTCATGGAGAAGTACAAGAAGCTCATCTGGATCAATCCGTACCCGAAGGACACCTGGGGCTACACCGCCTCGACCAATATCGTCCGTGAGTTGGTGGAAGACCGGATGTATCCGCTGACGTTGCGAGGGTTGGAGGAAGGGATGCGGTTTCTTTCCAAGTAAGATTTTTGGTGCCTTTCAGGGCCTCTTCGCGAGCAGGCTCGCTCCCACACTGGATCTTCGTCACACCTTAGATCCCCTGTGGGAGCGAGCCTGCTCCGGGCGGCGATCCGACGAAGCTTTTAGCGGTTTAACAACCCCCGCATACACTCAACCTGCTGCCGATGCGCAACGGCCTGCACCACCGGCCGCAACCGCAGCTGCGTCCCTGGCAGGCATTGCGCCAGCCGGGCCAGGGACAGCGGCGTCAAGGCGCCCAGGCGCGGATAACCGCCGATGGTCTGCCGATCATTGAGCAGCACGATCGGCTGGCCGTCCGGCGGCACCTGCACGGCGCCGAGCGGAATGCCTTCGGAAATCATCGCCGGGCCCTGGTACTCCAGCGCCGGGCCGAGCAAGCGCATGCCCATGCGATCGGCGCGACTGTCCAGCGTCCACGGTGTATTGAAGGCATCGAACAGGCTGCGTCCGCTGAACGCGCCATTTTGCGCGCCGAGGATCAGATCCAGCGGCTGCAGTTGCTGAAAGTCCGGAATCCGCCTGTGCGGCATCGGCCGAGGCGTTGCCGAGCCTGAATAACTCAGCTGCTCACCGCGACTCAGCGCCCGCCCCCGCCCATCCAGGCCACCGAGCTCTTCGCGCACCACCGTCGCCCGGCTGCCCAGTACCGCGGGCGCATTAAAGCCGCCGGGAGCCGCCAGGTAGGCGCGGGCACCGAGCACCGGCTGAGTGAGCGCCAACGTCTGGCCTTGGCGCAGGCTGAAGAAGCGCCACGACGCCACCCCTTGCCCATCTATCCGCGCGCCCAGGTCCGCACCGGCCAGCGCCAGCACGCAATCCTCCTCGGCCACCACGGTAAAGCCGCCGAGGGTGATTTCCACCACCGCGGCATCCGGGGCGTTGCCCAGCATCCAGTTGGCCCAGCTCATCGACAGCCAGTCCGCCGCGCCGCCCTGGGTCACGCCAAGATGCCTGACGCCAAAGCGGCCAGTGTCCTGCAACAGGCACAGCGCTGTGCTGGCCTCGATCAACAGACGGCTCATGCCTGTGCCTCCAACGGTGTGTCATCACCGCCCAGGGCAATGAACTCAGCGTGATCGACAGCGGCAAAACGCACCGTGTCGCCGGGTTGCATCAGGCTGTAGCCGTCGCGCTCGCGGTCGAACAATTTGGTCGGGGTGCGGCCGATCAGGTTCCAGCCGCCAGGCGATACCACCGGATACGCGGCGGTCTGGCGCTCGGCGATCCCGACGCTGCCCGCCGCGACCCGCTTGCGTGGGGTGTCGAGGCGCGGTGCGGCCAGCGCCTCGTCCACCAGCCCCATGAAAGCGAATCCCGGCGCGAAGCCCAGGGCGAACACCTGATATTCCCGCTCACTGTGACGCTGGATGACTTGCGTCACCGTCAACCCGCTGCGGCTCGCCAGCAGGTCCAGCTCCGGCCCGACACTTGGGTCATACCACACCGGCAGCACATGGCATTGCCCGGCGGACCGGGCATCCGGCGAGAGGTTGTTCAGCGCTTCGCCGATCAACTCGCGGGCCTGGGTCGGGGTCAGGGCGAGCAAATCGTAATGCACCATCAGGGTGGTGTAGGACGGCACCAGATCGATCAGATCATCGGCGAAAACCGCGCGCAGGCGCGCGCTGGCTGCCAGCATCCACGGCATGTTGGCCTCGGCAATTTCATCGAACAGGCGCACCATCAGGCAGTCCACCGCCACCACTTCCACGCGTGGTTTCATGGCGCGCTCTGCCGGTCGAGGGCCTCGCGGATACGCTGCACGGCCGCCACGGAGCTGGCGTTGTCGCCGTGCACGCACAACGTATCGGCGTGCAGATTCAAGGCGCTGCCGTCGCTGGCCGTCAGCGCGTCGCCGCGGGCAATGGTCAGCGCCTGCCCGATGATCACCTCGGAATCGTGATGCACCGCCCCCGGCAACTGCCGCGAGACCAGGCGACCGGCGCTGTCATAGGCCCGGTCGGCGAAGGCTTCGAACCACAGGGTCACACCGTATTCGTCGCCCAGGGCCTGGGCGGCGCTGTTCTCCCGGGTCGCCAGCAGCATCAGCGGCAACTGCCGGTCATACGCGGCGATGGCCTCGATAACAGCACGCAGTTGCGCCGGGTTGGCCATCATGTCGTTGTACATCGCACCGTGAGGTTTGACGTAGCTGACCTGTCCACCCTGGGCCCGGCAGATACCGTCCAGGGCGCCGATCTGGTAGTGCAGCAGGTCTTGCAGTTCCTGGGCGCCATAGGCCATGGAGCGGCGGCCGAAGCCCGCCAGGTCCTGATAGGCCGGGTGCGCGCCGATCCGTACGCCGTGGCTCAGGGCGAGGCTGACGGTCTTGCGCATGATGCTCGGGTCGCCGGCATGAAAGCCGCAGGCGATGTTGGCGCAATCGATAAAGGGCATCACCTCGGCGTCCAGACCCATGGTCCAGTTGCCGAAGCTTTCGCCAATGTCGCAATTCAGTAGCAGGCGGTTCACGGTGAACGCTCCTGTGGATTCTTTCTTATAGACCATGGGGATCGCGCCCCCACAGGTTATCAATCAGTCGGCTTCCAACTGCTTGCCCTGAGTCTCCGGCAGGCTCAGGGCCGCCAGGATCACCACGCCATAGGACACCGCCGCGAAGGCTCCGATGCCGACGCTCAGCGGCACCTTCTGGCTCAGGATACCGATCAACAGCGGAAACAGCGCCGCCACCGCGCGGCCAATGTTGTAGCAGAAGCCCTGCCCCGATCCGCGGATGCGCGTGGGGAACAGTTCGGTGAGGAACGACCCCATGCCGCTGAACATGCCCGAAGCGAAGAAGCCCAAGGGGAAGCCCAGCCACAGCATCACGTTGTTGCTCACCGGCACCTGGGTATACAGCAGCACGATGGTGAAGGAACCGACGGCAAACAGGACGAAATTTTTCTTCCGTCCGAGGATGTCGGACAGATAGGCGCTGATGACGTAACCCACATAAGAGCCGACGATCACCATCGCCAGATAGCCGCCGGTACTCAGGACGCTCAAGCCGCGCTCGTTTTTCAGGAAGGTCGGCAGCCAGGAGGTGATGGCGTAGTAGCCACCCAGCGCGCCAGTAGTCAGCAGCGAGGCTCGAATCGTCGTGAACAGAATGCCAGGGGCAAAAATCTCGTAGAACTTCGCCGGGTTCTCGGGCGTCAGCCGGGCCTTGGTCTGGTTATAGACTTCCGGATCCTTGACCAGCCGGCGAACGAAGATCACGAACACCGCCGGCACGATGCCGAGGATGAACAATGCGCGCCAGGCGTCTTCCGGCGGCAGCACCGAGAACAGCAGCACATACAGAATCGCCGTCATGCCCCAGCCCAGGGCCCAGCCCGATTGCACCATGCCGACCGCCTTGCCACGGTCCTTGGCGCGAATCACTTCGCCCATCAACACGGCGCCGGCGGTCCACTCGCCGCCGAAGCCGAAGCCCATCAGCGTGCGGGCGATCAACAGTTGTTCGTAGTTCTGGGCGAAACCGCAGAGGAAGGTGAAGAAGGCGAACCACAATACCGTCAATTGCAACGTGCGCACCCGACCGATGCGGTCCGAGAGAATGCCCGCCACCCAGCCGCCGATGGCCGAAGCGATCAAGGTGCTGGTGTGAATCAGCCCCGCTTCACCCGTGCTGATGCCCCACATCGCGATGAGCGTCGGCACCACGAAGCTGAGCATCTGGGTGTCCATGCCGTCCAGGGCGTAACCGATCTTGCAGCTCCAGAAGGTACGCCGTTCCTGCTGGTTGATGTTGCGATACCAATCGAACGGACCGGAACGGGCCTGGGGTTGGGGGACGCCGAGCGTGTCGGGTGCACTCATGGTGGTTCTCCACGGGTTTTATTGTTGTGAGTCTCGACGACGCTGACGTCGAGACCGTTGCCCCGATTCTTGAGCCCACGGTCGATCGCGTCCAACGAATAAAACCTTGGCCGGGTCATAAGAAAAACTTGATTGGGCAGCACATCGCCAGGAAAGGCGGATCGCTTTTGTGGCGAGGGAGCTTGCTCCCGCTGGGCCGGGCTGGCGCTCCAGCGCGCAGCGGCGCCAAGATTTTGCGAGCGCTACGCACTCGAGCGGGAGCAAGCTCCCTCGCCACAGGAGGCTCACTGAACAATCGAGTCAGAGACCGCGCAGGTCACGCTCTTCGATCGGCCGGCTCTGGCGCAGGCGCTTGCCGCCCAGCACCACCCAGTCGATCAGGCGGAACAGGCATTCCAGGCCGAACGACAGCAACATCGCGCCGCTGATGCCCCAGATCATCGCCTCGGGGGTCAGCAGGATCTGGTAGCTGTAGCCGTTCCAGGTTTCCTTGCGGATGTCCGGATCGGCGGCCAGGGCCACCTGCAGCAGGCGGATGTACCACGGGCCCTGCATTGCCTGGAACTGTTTGTCCAAAGCCTGCTGGCGCACGAGCAAGGTGTTCAGGCTGTCGGCATCGCTGCGAAAGATCGGGTCTTCACTGGCGCGGTAATGCGCCACCAGGGCCTGCATGTCACCCTTGAAGAACTGGTTGGCGGTGCCCTGGAACCCCTGCAGGCCAGTCTGCGCCTCGATCAGGTGGGCCTCGACCCGCTTGGCGTAATCATTGACGAAGCCCGGCACCTGGACCCCAACCAGCAGGCCCACCGCGAACAACACCAACCGTAGATAACTGAGCAACATAACGTGACGTCCTTATTCGGTCCGGCCGTGGCTGACGCATTCGCCGCGTCGCCACAGGCTCCATTGGCCCGGTTCGTAGCGGGTCCAGGTTTCGTTTTCGGTCAAGGGTTCGGTGGCAATCACCGTGACCACGTCGTTGGGCGTGGTTTCGGCCTGGAAGTCGACAATCACGTCCACATCCTTGAGCCGCGCCGGGCCGAACGGTGCGCGCCGGGTGATCTGCGCCAGTTTGGTCGAGCAATAGCAGAACAGCCAGTCGCCGTCGCTGAGCAGGCAATTGAACACGCCCTTGCTGCGGTATTCGCTGCACGCCTCGATCAAGGCCGGCAGCAACTGCTCGACCTCCACCGGCTCAGGATAAGCCTGGCGCACGCGGTTGAGCAGGTCGCAGAACGCCGCCTCGCTGTCGGTATCGCCCACCGGGCGGTAGAAACTCACGCCCGGCTGGAAATCGGCGAGCTGGCCGTTGTGGGCGAAACACCAGTTGCGCCCCCACAACTCCCGCACGAACGGGTGGGTGTTGGACAGGCAGACCTTGCCGACGTTGGCCTGGCGGATGTGACCGATGACCACTTCGCTCTTGATCGGATAGCGTTGCACCAGGTTCGCCACTTCCGACTCACTGCTGGCGGCCGGGTCCTGGAACAGGCGCAGGCCACGGCCTTCATAAAAAGCGATGCCCCAGCCGTCGCGGTGCGGCCCGGTCCTGCCGCCGCGCTGCATCAGCCCGGTGAAGCTGAAGACGATATCGGTCGGCACATTGGCGCTCATGCCCAATAACTCACACATGCTCGAACCCTCGTTTGATTGGGCAGCCCGGTTACAGGCGCGGTTCGATACGCGAACGCTGGGGATTGCTCGGCACGGGTGGGCGACCATAACGGTCATCACCGGCCACGCCGAACGCAGGCTCGTCGTCAGGCTCGGCAGCGGCGGCCGCTTTGGCTGCGGCGGCCCGCTCCTGGCGAGCCTTGGCCGCGCGTTCGACAGGAATACGGATCAGCACCAGGACCAGATAGAGGCCGAAGGCGATCATGGCGTACATGAGCAGGTCGGACGCTGCGCGCCAGACGTTGTTGCCAACCTTGAAGAGCAAGTCCAGGGCGGCAATGGCCAGCGCCGGGGCGACCTTTTCCTTCACCGGGTCGACGATGGTCGGGCTGAACAGCAACACCGCCATCAGCAGCCGCAGCGGCTCGCGCAACCAGCGCCACATGAAGCGGGTCATGCGCATCCACACCAGGAGGCAGCCGAGGGCGGCGAAGGCGTAGAGACCCCAGGCAATCAGATAATCGTTCTCGGTCATGGTGTCCATGGCAAGGCAGGCAAAGAGGCGCTTATAGTAACGGCTTTTCGCTCGTCAGGCTGCCCCGGCATCTGCCGGGTGCCCGGCGGGGTGAGTTTTTCGGTCCGGCTACCGAACTGACCCCGTCGGCCACTTGTCCCTGTTCGTATCATGCTTGAGAGTTTTTCCATGCCCCTATCCGCCCACGTTCCCGACGCCCCGATTGCCCGCAAGGCCCCCGGTGTTGACCCCTACGCCTGGCTGCAGGAGCGCGACACCGACGCCGTGCTCGAATACCTGAAGGCTGAAAACAGCTACCAGCAAGCCCGGCTCGCCGATCAGGCCGAACTGCGCGAAACGCTGTTCCAGGAAATCAAGGGACGAATCCTCGAAACCGACCTCTCCCTGCCCTCGCCCTGGGGCCCTTACCTGTATTACACCCGCACCACGGCGGGTGATGAATACGCTCGCCATTACCGTTGCCCGCGTCCGGCCGATGACAGCCTGACGGTCGATGAAAGTCGTGAACAGCTGTTGCTGGACCCGAACGCGCTGGCAGGCGGCGGTTTCTTTTCCCTCGGCGCGTTCAGCATCAGCCCCGACCATCAGCGTCTGGCCTACAGCCTGGACACCAGCGGCGATGAGATCTATACGCTGTTCGTCAAAGAACTGTCCAACGACAAGGTCAGCGAGCTGTCCTTCGAAAACTGCGACGGCAGCATGACCTGGGCCAACGACAGCCTGACGCTGTTCTTCGGCGAACTTGACGATACCCATCGCCCGCACAAGCTGCTGCGCTATCGCCTGGACGGCACCGCCGCCGAAGAAGTGTTCCATGAGCCGGACGGGCGCTTTTTCCTGCATTGCTACCGTTCAAGCTCCGAGCGGCAGTTGATCCTGTCCCTGGGCAGCAAGACCACCAGCGAAGTCTGGGTGCTGGACGCGGCGCAACCACAACAACCGTTTACCTGCGTCGCGCCACGGGTAGAGAACCACGAATACGATGTCGACCATGGCCTGCTCGAAGGGCAATGGACCTGGTTCATCCGCAGCAACCGCGACGGCATCAATTTCGCCCTGTACCAGGCGCCCGATATGGGCGAAGCGCCGGCCGAAGCCGACTGGCAGAACCTGATCCCCCACAGTGACACGGTGATGATTGACGGCCTGAGCCTGAACGCCAGCGCCATGACATTGAGCCTGCGCGAGGGCGGCCTGCCGATCATCGAAGTCCACCCACAAGGTTTACCGGCCTATCGGGTGCAATTGCCGGACGCGGCCTACAGCCTGCACGTGCAGAACAGCCTGGAGTTTGTCAGCGAGCGCATTCGCCTGCGCTACGAAGCGCTGAATCGTCCGGCGCAGATCCGCCAGCTGGACCTGGCCAGCGGTGCTCAGGTCGTACTCAAGCAAACCCCAGTGCTGGGTCCGTTTGATGCCGATGCGTATGTCAGCCAACGGCTTTGGGCGACGGCACCGGACGGTACGCAAGTGCCCATCAGCCTGGTGGTCAAGCGCGAGGCCTTGGGCAAGCCCGTGCCGCTGTACTTGTACGGCTACGGTGCCTATGGCGAAAGCCTCGACCCGTGGTTTTCTCATTCGCGCTTGAGCCTGCTGGATCGTGGTGTAGCGTTTGCCATCGCCCATGTGCGCGGCGGCGGCGAACTGGGTGAGGCCTGGTATCGCGCCGGCAAGCAGGAGCACAAGCACAACACTTTCAGTGATTTCATCGCTTGCGCCGAACACCTGATCGCCCAGGGCTTCACCTCGGCCGACCAACTGGCGATCAGCGGCGGCAGCGCCGGTGGCCTGCTGATCGGCGCAGTCCTCAACCAACGCCCGGACCTGTTCAAGGTGGCGATCGCCGAAGTGCCGTTCGTCGACGTGCTCAACACCATGCTCGACCCCGAACTGCCACTGACCGTGACCGAATACGACGAATGGGGCAATCCCGAGGAGCCGGACGTCTATGATCGGATCCGGGCCTACGCGCCGTACGAAAACGTCCGCGCCCAGGCGTATCCGGCAATGCTGGTGATCGCCGGCTACAACGACAGCCGCGTGCAGTACTGGGAAGCGGCCAAGTGGGTGGCGAAACTGCGCGCGACCAAGACCGACGAAAACCCGCTGCTACTCAAGACCGAACTGGGCGCTGGCCATGGCGGCATGAGCGGCCGCTACCAGGGATTGCGTGACGTAGCGCTCGAATATGCATTTGTCTTGAAGGTTTTGGGCGTGGCTTGAGGAACTCTGCGGGATGGTCGGGTCTTAGCTCCATACCTGGCTCGACTGGATCAAATGTGGGAGCGAGCCTGCTCGCGATGACGGTGGATCGGCCTGCCCCAACGTTGGCTGACAGACCGAATTCGCGAGCAGGCTCGCTCCCACAGGGAATCGCCTTACATTCAAGACAATCCAAAAACGCAGAACACGATAAGAAAAGACCGTGACGACATGTCAGAACCGACCTTACTGAACAACCAAATTCGCGACTGGCTGATGGACTGTGGTCTGTTCGACCAACTGCTGCCCGTCGACTTTGCCGCGGCATCGGGCTATTTCAGCATCAGTACCGTCGCCCAGGGCGAAGCGATTTTTCGCGAGGGCGATGCCGGCAGTTTCATGTGCATCCTTCACACCGGCCAGGTGGCCGTGCAGAAAACCGGCCCCGACGGCCAGCCCGTGACCATCGCCACGCTGCGCAGCGGCCGCGCCTTCGGCGAAATGGCCGTGCTCGACGGCGAACGACGCTCGGCCAGTTGCATCGCGGCCACCGAATGTCAGTTGTTGAACCTGGGCAAGGACTCCCTGGAAAAAATGCTCAACGACGCACCGAAGATCGCCGCCAAGATCATCCGCGCCCTTGCCGTCTCCCTGTCCAGGCGCCTGCGCATGGCCGACGGGCAGTTGCTGTCGCAGCAGGTGTAGCGCTTTCTATCTCTAAATACAGAACCTGTGGGTATTGTGTGGTGTTGGCGATCTAACCCCCCGGCGACTTGGCCTTCGGCGGCTTCGGCTCCATGCCCGGGATCGGCTGGTCCTTCGGCGGCCTGGGCATTTCGATCGGCGGCAACAGCGGCGGGCCGCCACCCGGTGGGGCAGCCTTGGGCACGCCGTTGGGCGTGACCGGCGGATACGGCATCGGCGTAGCGGTGCCCGGCGCCCCGGGGATGCTCGGCGGGCTGACAGGAATCGTCGGCTGCTGGGCCTGGGCGCAACTTATCGAGAGCGCCGCCACGGCAATGGCCGTTAGAATGGTGCACTTCATCAATGGCTCCGTGGCTATTGTCTGCTTTCAGGCTAGTCCCAACCGGGCCGGTCTGCCCCATTCCCATGAGATTTCCATGAAACGTTTCGTTCTGCTCGACACCACGCCCATTCCCGACAACGGCGGTGCCTTGTGCCTTTTCGAGTATGGCGAAGACTTCGTCATCAAGATCCAGGGCGGTGACGGCGGACAGTTGATGAATACCCGCATGCACGGTTCCGAAGATGCCCTGGCCGAGATTCCCTGTCGCAAGGTCGCCGGCCGTCCCGGCTCGCGGGTGCTGATCGGTGGTCTCGGCATGGGCTTCACCCTCGCCTCCGCCCTCAAACACCTGGGCAAGAGCGCCGAAGTGGTAGTGGCTGAACTGGTCCCGGGGGTGGTCGAGTGGAACCGCGGCCCCCTCGGCGAAAAGGCCGGGCGGCCGCTGTCGGACCCCCGCACCGTGATCCGCATGGAAGACGTCGCCAAGGTCCTGCAAGCCGAGCCGCAGGGGTTCGACGCGATCATGCTGGATGTCGACAACGGCCCGGAAGGCCTTACCCAGAAAGCCAACAGTTGGCTGTATTCGGCCGGCGGCCTGGCCGCGTGCGCCAAGGCCCTGCGCCCCAAGGGCGTGCTGGCGGTATGGTCGGCCAGCGCTGACCGGCAGTTTTCCGACAAGCTGAAAAAGGCCGGCTTCAAGGCCGAAGAGGTGCAAGTGTTCGCCCATGGCAACAAAGGCACCCGCCACACCATCTGGATTGCCGAGAAGCTCAAGGGCTGAGCTAAACTCTGTCCAACCGTCATCAGTCTTTTTACAAAGGTGAACCCATGAGTTCGTCCACCCCACCGTCCAACACCGCCAAGCTCGACCGCATCCTCGCCGACGCCCAGCGCGACCGGGAAATGGGCTACCGCGACAAAGCCCTGAAAATGTACCCCCACGTCTGCGGTCGCTGCGCCCGCGAGTTTTCCGGCAAGCGCCTGAGCGAACTGACCGTCCATCACCGTGACCACAACCACGACAACAACCCGCAGGACGGTTCCAACTGGGAACTGCTGTGCCTGTACTGCCACGACAACGAGCACTCGCGCTACACCGACCAGCAATACTTCGGCGACGGCTCCCTGAGCACGCCGAAGATCGCCAAGGCGACGCACAACCCCTTCGCCGCGTTGGCCGGGTTGATGAAAAAAGACGAGTAGTCGTCATTACCCGAAAATGTTGCAGACTGTCAGGCCGCCATCGCGAGCAAGCTCGCTCCCACAGGTTTTGTGGACGCCGAAAATCCAGTGTGGGAGCGAGCTTGCTCGCGATGGCAATCTAACAAACACCACTGATCTCGAACCTGACCACCCTCCCCCATTCCCCGTATAATCGCGCCTTTTCCCAAAGGCACCCCGTCCGTGGCCAACAAACGCTACAGCTGCATCGGTCTGTTCAACCCCAAGTCGCCGGAAAACGTCGGTTCGGTCATGCGTGCCGCCGGCTGCTACGGCGTCGCGTCGGTGTTCTATACCGGCAAGCGCTACGAACGCGCTGCCGACTTCGTTACCGACACCAAAAAAGTCCACTACGACATCCCGCTGATCGGCATCGACGACCTGAAAAAAATCCTGCCCCTGGGCTGCGTGCCGGTGGCCGTCGAGCTGGTGGACGGCGCCCGTCCCTTGCCCGAATACACCCATCCGGACCGGGCCCTGTACATCTTCGGTCCGGAAGACGGTTCTCTGGACAAGGACATCCGCGACTGGTGCGAAGATGTGATCTACATCCCCACCAACGGCTGCATGAACCTGGCCGCTACAGTCAACGTCGTGCTCTACGACCGCATGGCCAAAGGCAACAACACCCGCTCGGGGCCGCAATTTCGCTGACCGGCGGGAAATTCCATGGAACGACGGATTCGCTCTGGCAGTCAGCTTTATACACATCCCCACACTGGAGACAGATCATGAGCGACAACAATCCGTTCGGGCCGGTTGAGACCACCCCTTTCCAAACCCGCAGCCCGCAGAATGTGCACGGCTGGGAGCGCATTGGGTCACTGGCCGGTGGGGTGCTGATGATGGGCAAGGGCTTGCGCCGCGGCGGTGTGATCGGCCTGGCCCAACTGGCAATCGGCGGCATGGCCCTGGCCCGCGGCATCACCGGGCATTGTTCGGCCAAGACCCTGCTGGAAAAAAATCGTCAGCACCTGCACGACGCCCGCGCCCGGATCGAGCAGGCCGGCGATGAACTGAGCCGCATGAAAACCAATGCCGAGGCGGCGACCGGTACCGCTACGGTGACGGGGAATGATTCGTTGGTTTCGCCGAAGGCTGGGCTCTGATTTTTGCGGTGAGGCTGATGGCCCCTTCGCGAGCAGGCTCGCTCCCACATTGATCGAGTCGTACGCAAAATGTATATCACTAAAGATCCAGTGTGGGAGCCTGCTCGCGAAAGCGGTACTACTGAAGTAACCGTGTATCCAGGACAGTTGAGCCTCCGCCCAGGATGCTCTCGCTGAGCTGCACAAACTCTTCGGTGTCGACGGTTTCCAACCGCATCACCCCTTGCAGCACATCATCCAGCGAACGCTTGTTGCGGGTTTTCAGGCGGATTTCCCGGTCCAGCTCCTGCAACAGCAGCACCGCCTTGGACACCATCGCCGGGCTCACCTGTTCACCACGCAACGTCGTGACGCCCTTGCTGTCCCGGGCGAGTCGACCATTCAATGCCTGATAACGCTCGTCGCTCATGCCGCCGGCACGGCGCAGCAATTCGATGGCGTAATACTCGTTGAGCCCTTCGCTGATCCAGTCGCTGCGATCATGATCATTGATGCGCGCCAGCACCTGGATCAACTCCCGCAATAACGGGCTGCTGCCCCGTTCTCTGACCAGTGCCGGACGGCTATGCAGGTAAATCGATTCATGGCCGCCCTGGGCGCCACGCCACATCGGATCGCCCGCGCCAACGATCAACAGCTTGGCCGGATGGCGCGGCACGATTGCCTGCACCTGCGGCCAGACGAAGGTCAGCAGCGTCAGCACGTCCATCCGCCGCATGCCCTGGCCTCGCGGCGAAGCCACGGTCACTTCGGTCTCGCCCAGGCGCGTGCGGCGGCTGCCGAGCTTGCCGGCCAGCATCCAGCCCGTCGGCCGGTCGAACAGGCGCGAAGGGTTGTCGATGCGAAAACGCTGCTTGCCGATACGCGGCCAGGGCGTCTCGATGCTTTGCCAGCCACCCGGCAATTCGAATTCCAGGCGTGAAACCAGTTCAGTGCCGTCCTGCTGATCCAGCCTGGCTGGCGGTACCAGGTCATCACCGCGCAGCAGCGCCCATCCGGGGGTCATGCGGGTCTCAAAGGAGCCGTTTTTGCGCGACTCGCTGAGGCGGACGCGATAAGTCAGGCTCGCCTTGTCAGCAGCTGGGCGCCAGACGCCCCGAGCTTCGTGACCGGGAGTCAGTTGCCACTGGCCATCGGCTCTGAAATCACTGTAGCGACCATCGCCCCCAAGATCGAAATCCAGGCTACGCACCGCCGAGCCCCGCGCCAGCGTCAGGCGCACTTCGGCCTGGTCGCTCTGCGGCAACAGGTGGACGTGATAATCCAGATCGACTTTCTGCACCGCCCACAGCCGTCCGCTCACTGCCAGCAGCCCGGCCGCCAGCAACCATTTCAATCCTGCAGCCATGGGCTCTCCTGGGGTGCGATGGCGGGTGGTTCAGCCGGCGCGGAAAATCAGGTGATCTTCCCAATCCTCTTCAGCCACGCTGCCTTCGGCGAGCATGCGCCCGGATTGGGAAATGCGTTCGTGATGCACCGCGTCGCGGTCGCCGCAGACCAGATGGTGCCACAGCGGCAGGTCCTTGCCCTCGCTGACCAGGCGATAACCGCAGGTTGGCGGCAGCCATTTGAACTCATCGGCCTTGCCCGGCGTGAGCTGGATGCAATCAGGAACAAAGTCGCGACGATTGGGGTAATCGGTGCACTGACATGTCTTCAGGTCGAGCAACTTGCAGGCGATGCGCGTGTAGTAGACGCTGTTGTCGTCTTCGTCTTCGAGCTTTTGCAGGCAGCACAGGCCACAGCCGTCGCACAGCGATTCCCACTCCTGTGAATCAAGCTGATCGAGGGTTTTGCGTATCCAGAACGGTTCGACTTTGGCGGCCATGGCTCAAGCATCAACATCACGTGGTGAAAAGGCCGACAGTCTAGTGCCGGGGCCTCTTGAGGCCAAGCATTGGCGACTGTCGGTACAAGGGGGCTTGTCAGCCCGGATGTCTGGACGTAGGTTGCTTCATCACGTTCCCGATCCCAGCCAAGGTAAGCCCATGAGTGCCAATCCCCGCATCGCCGAATACGCCATCCACCCCCAGTTCATCGAACGCTGGTCGCCCCGCGCTTTCACCGCTGAAAGCATTTCCCAAGAAACCCTGCTGAGCTTCTTCGAAGCCGCACGCTGGGCGCCTTCGGCCTATAACTCGCAGCCGTGGCGTTTCCTGTATGCCCGTCGCGACACGCCGAACTGGGAGCGTTACCTAGGCTTGCTCAACGAATTCAACCGTGGCTGGGCCCAACACGCCTCGGCGCTGGTGATCATCGCCTCGAAAACCACCTTCGCGGTGCCCGGCGCCACAGAGGAAACCCCGGCCCAGTGCCACACCTTCGACACGGGCGCGGCCTGGGGCCACCTGGCGTTGCAAGCGAGCCTCAGCGGCTGGCACACCCATGGCATGGCCGGCTTCGACCAGGAGCTGACCCGCAAGGAACTGAAGATACCCGACGGCTACGCTCTGCACGCGGCCGTGGCGATTGGCAAGCTGGGAGACAAATCGACGCTGGCCGACTACCTCCAGGCCCGCGAAGTGCCGAGCCCGCGCCGGCCGTTGAGCGAACTGGTGGCCGAGGGTGATTTCACCCTGTAATCATGAGCCCTTGCGCTCATTTGAGGATGGCAGTGAACCTGTGGCGAGGGAGCTTGCTCCCGCTGGGCTGCGAAGCAGCCCCAAACGATTCGACAGGCAACGGCTGACAGCTTTTACGACTGCTTCGCAGCCGAGCGGGAGCAAGCTCCCTCGCCACGATGGTTCACGTACGGCATTACCGCGGTGTCACGCACGGGATCAGTAGCCCCGACTGAAATCCACTTCCCCGCGCAACGCTTCGCCTGCCTCATAGGCTCGCAGGTTCTCCAGGAACAACTGCACCATCATCGGCGGCGACGTCGGTGCGGAGCTGTGGCCGGTCAGCAACAATCCCCAGGCGGTCCAGAAGGGATGGCGCTGTGGCAACGGCTCCTGGCGGCACACGTCGATTACCGCACCGGCCAGGTGCCCGTCCTGCAACGCTTGCACCAGGTCCGCATCGACCACGGCCACGCCACGGCCGACATTGATGAACAGCCCGGTGGGTTTGAATTGCTTGAACAACGCCGCGTCGTAGATATCGTGAGTGTCCGGTGTATTCGGCAACAGGTTGATCACGTAGTCCACCTCGCCCACCAGACGGGGCAAGTCCTGCAACGCGCCAACTTCAATAAACGGCGCCAACTCCCGAGCTTCACTGGCGATGCCGTACAACTGCACGCCAAATGGCACCAGGAACTCAGCCACGCGGCGACCGATATCGCCGGTCCCGACGATCAATACCTTGCGGCCCGCCAGGCTCTGGCTCTGGCGATTATCCCATTTGCGCTCCACCTGGCTGACCAGGCGCGCCAGGACTTCGCGCTCATGCCCGAGCATGTAGGTGAGCACATATTCGGCCATGACCTGGCCAAAAATCCCCACCGCGCGGGTCAGACGGTAGTCACGGGGCAGGCCCTCGGCCAGCAGCGGCGTGATGCCTGCCCAGGTCGATTGCAGCCAACGGGGCTTGTGGCCCTGACGCAACAAGGTCGCCAGCAAGTCCGGCTGGCCGAGCCAGACCGGGCAATCGGCGGCCAGGCGTGACAGTTCAGCGGAGTCGCCGCTGGTCAGGATTTCGATATCGGCTGCAGCCTGGCGCAGGAGCTGGGCATACATCGCGTGGTCGTGTTCGGCAATCAGAACGCGCATGAATCAAACCTTTCAAAAACAGTGCAAACGACCGCCGACAGAGTGTTGCTCCATCTTCGCGGCCATCCCGATAATCATTCCAGTGTTTCGAGAGCCCCCAGGACGGACGCCCAAGGCAATCAGACCGGGTCGTTGCGGCGCAACAACTCTTCGGGCAGATGCTCGATGTACTCGTCTTCCGCCGGTGGCATCTGCAGGTGATAACCCTGGGTATCGAGGTTCTCAAGCACCTTGTTGATGTCTTCGCGGGACAATTGCCGCTCCGGACTCAGAACCAGGTCGAAGGCATGGATCGCCTTGCCGAACGCCGCCATCAATGGCTCAGGCACACGGGCCAATGCCTCGCTCTTGAGCACATACAGGTACATCTCGTTTTTCTTCGAGCTTCGGTAGATGGAGCAGATACGTTTCAAGGCTGTTCTCCGGCGGTGGCCAGGCTGTCGAGCAGCGCCTGGCCCATCAACTCGCGGCGCCAGCCACGCAGCGAATCGGGCAGTTGGTAAGGTCCCTCGGGGTAGCCGCTCTTGATCAGGGCTTCGAGGGTTTTCTTGCGAAGCATTAATTCGGGAGCAATGCCCAGGCGCTCGGCTTCAGCCTGGCCCAGCGCCTTGAGGCGCTTGAGCAGCGCCGCGGCCTCGATGGGCAGCGGCTCGGCCACGGCGGGCGGCCATTGTTCGGGCGGCACGCTGCCGGCACGCTTGATCAGGTCCAGCAGGAATTCGCCGTCCTGACGCACCGTGCGCGGGTGCATGTCTTCTATTTTTGCCAGCGCGCCGAGGTTATCCGGTTGGGTGCGGGCCAGGGGCCACAGCGAATGCTCGCGGAGGATGCGGTTACGTGGCAGGTCACGGGCTCGCGCCTCGCGTTCGCGCCAAGCGTAAAGCTCACGCAGCACCGCCAGTTGCGCACGGGAGAGTTTCCAGGCCAGCTTGGCGTCGCGGTAGACCTCATACGGGTCGATTTCACGTCGCAGGTTGGCCACCAGCTCGGCGCCATCCTCCAACACCCAGGCGTACTTTTCATCGGAAAGCTTCGGGCGCAACTCGACGAAAACTTCCGCCAGGTGCACGGCATCCTCGGCGGCGTAGCTGATCTGCGTCTCGGAAAGGGGCCGCTGCAACCAGTCGGAACGGGTCTCGCCCTTGGGCAACTCGATACCCAGCACTTCCTGCACCAGCCGCGAGTAACCCATCGAAAAGCCCAGGTTCAGGTAAGCGGCGGCCAGCTGGGTGTCGAACAGCGGCGCGGGCAGGCTGCCCGTCAGGCGCAGCAAGACTTCCAGATCCTCGCTGCAGGCATGCAACACCTTGAGCACTGCCGGGTTCTCCAGCAGCGCAGCCAAGGGTTGCCAGTCATCAATGGTCAATGGGTCGATCAGGTAGGCGCTTTTACCGTCACCGATCTGCAGCAAGCCGGCGATGGGATAAAAGGTGTCGACCCGCATGAATTCGGTGTCGAGGGCGACGAATGGCAACTGTTGCCATTCGGCGCAAAACCGACCGAGGCTATCGTTGTCGCGAATCCAGTGAATATCGATGGCCACACGGCTCTCCCTTGAAGAATGGCGCGCAGTATATATCGCCGTCGGCGATTGCGAGCATCTACGGAGCAAGAGCTTTAGAGAAATCGCCTGCGCAAACGCAAGAATAGTCCTACATCAGCGGTTAACTGGTCTTACGTAATACATAAACTCGCTTCAAGGCGAAACCGGGCAGGAAATCCTGATACCACTGCACGCTGAAACCGGCCTCGATAAACTCGGCTTCGACCCGGGCCCGGTCGACCAGGCGCCTGGGTGGCGGCTGGCCGGTTCTCAGCCGGCCCTCGATCTGGACCGACACGATCACTGTGTCGCGGCTGACCCGATGGAATTCGCGCAACAACGCCAGGCGATGCTCGCTGGCCTGGATATGCAGAAACAGTTGCAGACAAAAAATACAGTCCACCGCGTTCGCGGATAGCCCGAGGGTGAACGCGGAACTCGGGAAGGTCCTGACCCGCTCAAGTAAAGCTTCGTCGTGATGGGCGAGCGCGTGATCAAGCATTTGCGGCGACGGGTCCGCCGCCAGGATCACCCGGTTGGCATGTTCGGCCAGCACCGGCCAGAAGCGCCCTGCCCCGCACGCCACATCCAGCACCAGGCCGGGCTCGCCGGCGGCCTTCAGAGCGTTGCGCACCAACTGCTCGTCACGCCAGAACACCAGGCGCAACCGCCGAGGCGCCGGTTGGTGGCAGGTTTGCGCATGCTCCTGCTCGTGCTGTCGGGCGAATTCAAGCTCGACGGTGGATGGGGATTGCCCGGGCATACTCACAGCTCAGTAAAAATAAGTGAGCAACAGCTTAAACAGTGCCGCGTGAAAAAAAGGTGTAGGAAACTTCTACTCACGGGCCAGCACGCCGTCGATGACTGCGCCGCGACAACCGGCAAACATGTCCAGCTCCTGGTTGTAGACCTTGCTGTTGACCTCCAGCAGCCCGAGCATCGAATGAAACAGGTTGTCCTGGCTGAGGGGTTTGTCCCGACTCAGTTGCAGGCAATGCGTATCGACCGAGAAGGCTTTCTGATAACCGTCGGAGAACCAGGCCAGCATCGCCACATGCTTCTGTTGCTCCGGAGCGAGCATATAAGGCGTGCCATGGAGGAACAGGTTGTATTCGCCAAGCGACTCGCCATGGTCCGACAGGTACAGCATGGCCGTGTCGACCTTGTCCTGATTCGCCCGCAGCAGGTCGATCAGCGTCGACAGCACGTGATCGGTGTATACCAGCGTATTGTCGTAGCCGTTGACGATGCTTTCGCGGCTGCAATTATTCAACGCGTTGCTTTCACACACCGGGGTGAAATGCTCGTACGCCTTGGGATAACGCTTGAAGTATTCCGGTCCGTGGCTGCCCATCTGGTGCAACACCAGCACCGTGTCCTTGTCGAGAGTATCGATGAATTGCTGCAGACCCTGGAGCAGGATCTCATCGCGGCATTCACTGTTGGCACACAGGGCCGGGCCCTTGAGATTACTCACGTCCTGCACCGCAACCCGATCACAGGTGCCTTTGCAGCCGGACTGGTTGTCGCGCCAGATCACTTCCAGTCCGGCGCGCTTGAGCACATCCAGCAGGCCCTCTTCGTTCTTGGCCTTGCTCGCGTCGTAGTTCTTGCGGCCCATGTTGGAAAACATGCACGGCACCGACACGGCGGTCTCGGTGCCGCAGGAATGCACGTCGGTAAAGGCAATCAGGCCGGCTTCTTTATCCAACTGCGGCGTGGTATCGCGGTGATAGCCGAGAATGCCGAAGTTCTCCGCACGCGCGCTCTCGCCCACCACCAGCACCGTCAGGGATTTGCGCCCATGGGTTTGCCAGGCCGGGTTGCGCTGCGCATCCTCGCCCAAAGTAATGAACGGCTGCTTGGCCGAGGCGACCTGCTCGCGCAAGTAGCCGATCGAGGCGCCGATGTAGTTACTCGGCACCACCATCAGATGCAACTCGTGATGATTGCGAAACAGCGAAGACAACCCTTGGTAATTGATCAAGGCAACCCCGCCCAACAGCGCAGCCGAGACGACGCCGACGAGCAACTTGCTTAACAACTCCCTGGGCCAGCGACGATAACTTATCGGGGTCTTGAACAATAACCATGCAGGCAGTACACCTAACAGTAAAAGGTAGCCAAACAACTTTAACGACAACAGGTCACGCACTTCCGTGGCATTGGTTTCGGCAAAGTTACGCAACATGCCGGCATCGATCAAAACACCGTATTGGGCCATGAAATAAGCGACCCCGGCGCTGATCATGAACAACAGCATCAACAACGGCTTGAGCAGCGGACGGAACGCCACCAGTGTCAGCACCAGGTTGAACGCGCAGAACACCATCACGGCAAACGCGATGCACAGCAACACACCGTGTCCGTCCGCCGCCGTGATGGCGAGCAGGTGCTCCCAGAGAATGGCGTTGAAGCCCACTAACAAAAAGGCACTGGCGACCAGCGTCACCCACTCGGGGCGCACGGCTTTAATAGTCAGCATGAGGGTTGGAGACTTCCTGAAAGTTGCTCTTTAAAAAGACCTGCCGTAGGCAAATGTGAAAAATTCATTTGCTACGACAACACAAACTTTAGGCAGTCCACCATCAATTTTTCGTGAAAAAGTTGCTGTTAAATAATTTTTCAACAGCCACTTCAAAACACTTCAGGCCTGGTTCAGGTACCAACGCCAATCCTGCTCGCCGACCTCGCCCATGAACTGGCGATATTCGGCGCGCTTGACCGCCAGGTAGACGCCAAGGAATTCATCCCCCAACGCGTCCCGCGCCCATGTCGAAGATTCAAGGGCACGTAAGGTGGTCAGCCAGTCGGTGGGCAACAATTGGCTCGCCTGGGCGTATCCGTTGCCCTCGACAGGCGCTCCGGGATCGCGCTGTTCGCATATGCCACGCTGGATACCGGCCAGGATCGCCGCTGCGGCCAGGTACGGATTGGCATCGGCACCACAGATACGGTGTTCGATGTGCCGTGAAAAGGCCGGGCCGCCTGGGACTCTCAAGCTGACGGTGCGGTTGTCCACGCCCCAGGTCGCTGCCAGCGGCGCGTAGCTGTGACTTTGGAAACGGCGGTAGGAGTTGGCGTTCGGGCAAAACAACAGCAGCGAATCGAGCAAGGTTGCGAGCATTCCGCCCACCGCATGACGCAGCAACGGCGTGCCGTCGGCGGCTTCGCTGGCAAACAGGTTATTGCCCTCCCGGTCGGCGAGACTGACATGCATGTGCATGCCGGAACCCGCCAGGTGATCGAACGGTTTGGCCATGAAACAGGCCGCCATGCCGTGCTGGTGCGCCACGCCCTTGACCAGCCGTTTGTAGCGCACTGCGTCATCCATGGCTTGGAGCGCATCGGTGCGGTGTTCAAGGGTGATCTCGACCTGCCCCGGCGCGTATTCGGAAATGGCCGTACGGGCCGGGATACCCTGCAGCTTGCAGGCCGCATAAAGATCAGCAAGGAAGGGCTCGATCTGTTCCAGCTCACGCAAACCATAGACCTGGGTGGAACGCGGCCTGCTCCCATCTGCGTCCCGCGCCGGTTGCGGCCGCCCCTCGCTGTCCCGTTGCGCATCCAGCAGGTAGAACTCCAGCTCCGCCGCCATCACCGGGTAATAACCCTCAGCCTGCAAGGCTTCGATCACCCGACTGAGCAGATAGCGCGGATCGGCGATGGCCGCCGGCATGCCCTCCCGGGGATGCATGCCGACTTGCACGGCGGCGGTAGGAATCCGCCGCCACGGCATGCGCTGCAAGCTGCCGCTGATGGGGTAGGCACGACAATCGATATCACCGACGTCCCAGACCAGGCCAGAGTTCTCAACATCGTCGCCATTGAGCGTCAGCCCGAGGATCGTGCTCGGCAGCGGCCGGCCACTCTGGTAGACCGCGAGCAGTTCGTCCCGATGCAGCCACTTGCCCCGAGGCACGCCGTTGTTATCCACGATAAACAACTCGAACAGCTCGATATCCGGGTTCTGTGCCAGGAACGCCTGGGCTTGCTGCACGGAGGCAAAAGAAGATTCGACAAGACTCATGGGAACGCTCGTATTTTCGTGTCGGACGGGCGATCAGGCACCGTCATCCTGTGCTCGCTATCAACGAGCACGGTTCAAGGAATCAACAGGAAATACGGCCATCCGGAGGACGTGCGTGGCGACAATGCCAGAGGGCCCAGAACGCCAGTTCGCAGGGCAGCGCAAAGGATGCAGGAGGCACGGCAGGCGGTTGGGCGCCGACCAGGACGATGGCGGCGCACGGCGGGTATTGAAATGCGACAGGCCAACCGTCCATAGGAGCATCACGGAAAAACATTCGACAAGAGCCTCCCATGACGCCAGGAGCCGTTAAACCAGGATTTGATGGAGTCTGCGTTGGCGTCGGCTAAACAATCGTCTTCGCCATGCCGGCTGAACACCGTCTTGCCAGCGGGAAAAGCAGGGGTCGGCATTCTCTGCACACGCTCGTTCCGTTAGGATCAAAACCTGTTTGCGCACGCCCCGCGCAAGGAGCACAGCGAGAGACAGAACGGATGCTGAACAGCAACACCCTCAGAAAGCTCGACATGCAGGACCTCATGGTGTTCAGCGCCGTATTCGAGCAAGGCAGCGTCACCGGTGTGGCGGAAATCCTCTGCGTCAGCCAGTCAACGGTCAGCTACAGCCTGAAAAAGTTGCGGGCCTGCTTTGACGACGAACTGTTCATCAACACCCGGACCGGCATGCGCCCCACCTTCAAGGCCGAAGGCATGCACGAGCATGTGCGCAGCATCTTGCAAAGCATCAACCTCTGCCATGCCGGCACGCCGGCCTTCGATCCGACCCGGCAGGCCGTGACCTTCGAGATTTGCGCACCGGAATACTTTGAACAGCTGCTCCTGCCACAACTGCTGCAAGGCTTCGATCACGCAGACCTGCCTGTCGTGGTGAACGTGCACAAGCTCGGAGCCGATATTCCCGTTGATGATTTGCGTGACGGCAGCCTGGACCTGGTGATCTGTTTCGGCCCCCATTTCCACAGCAGCCATGCCGATCTCAAGACCCAACGCCTGCTGGAAGAAGAACTGGTCTGCGTGATAGACAAACGGTCGGCTCCGCTGGAATCGCCGTTGAGCATCGAAGCGTTCGTACAGCGTCGACACGTTTTCCCCACGCCTTGGGCGTCGCCCACCAACATGGTCGACGGCTGGCTGACGCGGCAGGCTCGGCAACGGCAGATCGCCGCACGTGCCAACAGTTACGGCGCGGCGTTGAAGATGATCACCGGTACCGATTTTCTCCTGACCCTGCCCCGTCGCATCCAGCAATTGCTGGCCAGCGCAGCGACATTCCAGCACTGCCCGGCGCCGGCGGGCTTGCCGGGATTTACCCTGGACATGCAATGGAGCCTTGCGGCCGATCAGGACAGCGCCAACGCCTGGCTGCGTGAACAGATCGTCAAGGCCTGTCCCGGGCAAGAGCTCGCTTGAACTTCAAAGACCGATGGCGGCCTTGGCGTAGGGGCCGCGGTCGATATCGAGGACTTCCACGCACAGTTGCACGCTGACACCGACGGGCCATGGGCCAAGATCCTGGATTACCGCCAGCAGGCTATCGGCCAGCTGCTTCTTGATTTCCGGCGAACGGCCGCTCAGCAAAGCCAGCTTCACATGCACGAACCCACGCTCCCCCATGCCGGTGCCGACGCGAAACGTATCGATTTTCACGGCCCGGCTCTTGATGTCGAACTCGGCGGCGAACTGACCGGATGCCACCAGTGCGTTGTTCATGCGCAACAGCGCGACGTCGGCGTTCAGCTCGGTCAGGTTGGCGGTGTACTCCATGTGCAAGTGAGGCATGTGTTCGACTCCGTTTCGAAAAGATGATGTTGGGATGACAGTCGGCGCAACCATACCTCGACTTTGCAGTTTCAGGCAGGTTTTGTTTCGTCCAGCAAGCCGGCGCGCTCGCTCATGAAAGCCTCCAGGCGGGAACGCAACCAGCGTTCGGCCGGGTCATTGTCGACATGGCTCAGCCAGACCATGGAGAGGTCCAGGGTCGGTGTCTGGAAGGGAAAGGGTTCGCAGAACACCTGGCCGGAAGCGGCCATGGCGGTGGCGGTGTAGTCCGGCAGGCTGGCGATCAGGTCAGTGCCAGCCAGCAACGCCGGCAGCGCGCTGTACTGCGGCACCGACAGCACAACCTGGCGCTTGCGACCGATCTCGGCCAGCCATTCGTCAGCAAACCCGGCGATGTTGGCGGTATGGGAAACCAGCACGTGGGGCCGCGAACAGTATTCATCCAGGGTCAGCGGGGTATCCGAGGCATCGGCGCGCAACACGCAGGGCTGGATATGTCGCAACAGCTTGCGCTTGGCATTGGCCGGCAGCCCCCGGGTCTGGCTGATGCCGACAGTGATATCGCCCGAGGCCAGCAAATCGGGGATACGCCAGTAATCGACATGCTGGACCACGAACACGATCTGCGGCGCCTCCTGCCGCAAGCTGCGCAACAGCGGCGGCAAGAGGCCGAACTCGACATCGTCGGACAGCCCGATGCGAAACGTCATGGCACTGCTGGAGGGGTCGAAATCATGGGTCAGGCTCAAGGCAACCGACAGCGAATCCAGTGCCGGAGACAGGTGCTGGATGATTTCCTCGGCCCGCGCGGTGGGCTCCATGCGATGCCCGACCCGAATGAACAACGGATCATTGAACAGCGTGCGCAAGCGATTCAGGGCCGAGCTGATGGTTGGCTGGCCGAGGAACAGCTTTTCCGCCGCCCGTGTCACGTTGCGCTCCAGCATCAGCGTTTCGAAAACCACCATCAGGTTGATGTCGGCCTTGCGCAATTCGTTGCGGTTCATCCATTGCTCCTGGTTCCGGTCGGATCAAGCAAGCGCTGCAATGTGCGGAAATATCTCACAATCATTGGAAACGTATTCCCATTAGCGAAAAATTCCAGCTTGGCTAGGCTTGCCAGGACATGTTCAGCATGTCCTGAATCCGTTAATCGCATGGAGCGAACCGATGTACTTTGAAATCTACCGACAGACCCGAGGGACCCCGAATACAGGACAAGGCCAATGGCGCTGGCGCCTGCGAGCCGGCAACCACGAAACCATCGCCAGCGGTGAATCCTACGTGAACAAGGCAGACTGCCTTCACGTCATCGGATTGATCAAAACCGCCCAATGCGAGACGCCTGTAAAGGAAATCTGAAGCCGTCCATTCGTATCACTCGAAGCTGCTCGATGAGCAGCTTTCCCTTAACCACAAGCTGCAGCTGGGATCGGTCGCACCGGACAGGTATCGTGTGCAGACAAAAGCGAGAGCCGACCTTCCATGACCCAACCTGGTAATCGTCGCGACTGGCTGCTGCGCGCGCCTGAATCGAAGAAGCTGGAGCGCATCGAAGCCTACTTCAGTGGGCACGGCTATAGCGCCCACCGGCATGACACCTATGCCATCGGGTTCACGCTCGCCGGGGTCCAGAGCTTCAACTACCGGCAGAGCAAACGTCATAGCCAGCCCGGCGGAACCATCGTACTGCACCCGGACGAAGTCCATGACGGCGAGGCGGGGACAAGCGATGGTTTTCATTATCGAATGGCCTACATCGAACCGTCATTGATCCAGCAGGTATTGGGGGGCCGGCCATTGCCTTTCATCGAAGGCGGGTTGTCGAACGATCCTCGGCTCAACGTTGCGACTCGCAGGCTCTTGGGCAGTCTCGGGCATCACCTCGACCCGCTGGAGGAAGACGACGCCCTCTACGACGTGGCCCAGGCACTGGCTGACGCGGCAGGTAACCAGCGCGGACGCCGACTGCTTGACTACCCGGCAGCAGAGCGCGCGCGCCTGTTCATTCATGATGCCCTTGATCAGGCCATTACTCTGGATGACCTCATGCAGGCCAGTGGCCGGGACCGATGGAGCCTGTCCCGGGACTTTCGTGCCCTGTACGGCACCAGCCCCTATCGCTACATCACCCAGCGTCGATTGAATGAAGCCCGTCGTCTGGTGCTGCATGGCATGCCACTAAGCGAAGCCGCACTGGCCTGCGGCTTTTTCGACCAGAGCCACATGACCCGGCTGCACACCCAGGCCTTTGGCATTTCACCGGCACGCTGGCTGAAGATGCTGCGCTAGCGGCACGCACGGCATAACGCGAAAAGCTGCACGATCATCCAATACCCACGCGGTTTCCAGCGCTAAGGTGCGGCTCATCAACCACAGAGGAGCACGCCAGGATGACTCGATATTCGCCCATCAACTTCGCGCAGAAATACACGCTGTTCCACGATCAGTGGGCACCGAAAGTCGTGGCTGAAATGAATGACTACCAGTTCAAGATCGTCCGCCTCGAAGGCGATTTCATCTGGCACACCCACGCCGACACGGATGAAACCTTCATCGTGCTGGACGGTGAACTTCGTATCGACTTTCGCGATGGCGCGGTGCTGATCGGCCCGGGCGAGATGTATGTCGTCAAGCAAGGCGTCGAGCACAAGCCCAGTGCCGCGCAGGAAGTGAAACTGTTGCTGATCGAACCGCGGGGAGTCATCAACACCGGCGAACAAGTGAATGCGCGAACCGCGATCAATGATGTCTGGATCTGACCGAGCCAGGCTCTCAATCGTATTCCGCCTCCTGATGGTCGCCCAGCAGCCGCCGTTGGCGAGGTGTCGCGGCGGCCAGCACCGCGGGATTGAACTGCCAGTGCAGGTAAGGTGAAAACTTCTGCGCGACCATCCGCCGGCCATAGTGCACCTGGAGCATGTAGCGGGTGCGGTCGGCGGTCCGGTTGTCACTGCCGGCGTGCCACAACTCGCTGCGCAATATGAGCACATCACCCGCCTGGCACAGCACCGGTTTAGCCGCACGGCCCTGCCACTGGGTTTCGCCGGCCATGGGCGCCCGCCCCGCCTTGTGGCTGCCGGGAATGACCCGCGTCGGGCTCAAGTCGGCGTCGATGTCATCAAGGTAGAACTGTGCGGTGAAAACCTGCATCGGCAGTTCAAAAGAAGGCTCGGCCAACAGGCTGGGGGGCAGCTGCATCGGCAAGTAATCCAGGTGCAGCGCAGCGCCGACAAAACCGGGGTGGCAGCGCCAGGCGGTCTGCCCGATGATGTGGCAATCCTCGCCCAACGCCGCCTCGGCCAGCTCGATCACCCCGCTCACCTCCAGATACGGCAGCCAGAACGGGTCTCGATTGAAGACGCATTTGTAATGATCGATGACGCCGCTGTAGTCCCAGTGGTGGGGTTTCAGTTGGTCGATAGCCTGGCGTATTTCGGTGATTTGCGTGGCGGTCAACACACCGGGCATCAGGACAAAACCGTCCTGATGCAATGCTTGCAAAAGCTCAGCGGTGGACACGGTCGCAACCTGCTCAGGTCCGGAAACGACCGGTCAGCTCTGCCAGGTTCCTCGATAGGTTCGACAGCTGCTGGCTGGCGTGCATGCTTTGGGCGGAGTTCGCTGCCGCCTCATTGGACAGGTCACGAATATCGGAAATGTTGCGAGCGATCTCCTCGGTCACGCTGCTCTGCTCTTCACAGGCATTGGCGATCTGCGCGGCCATGTCGTTGATCCGCTGGATCGACCCGCCAGTGCCACTGAGCACCTGGTCGACACCAGCGGCGCGCTCAACGCTGTCCCGCGCCTTGCTGCTGCCGACCTGCATGGCCTGCACGGCCTTGGCGACACCACTCTGCAGGCGCTCGATGCGAACCTGGATATCCTTGGTCGAATCCTGGGTACGTGCCGCCAGCGCCCTGACTTCATCGGCCACCACCGCAAAACCACGGCCCTGTTCGCCGGCTCGCGCAGCCTCGATGGCGGCGTTCAGCGCCAGCAGGTTGGTCTGCTCGGCGATGCCACGGATCACCTCCAGCACCGCACCGATACTGGACGTTTCCTGGGCCAATGCCTCGATCGTGCCCGAGGCACTTTCCACTTCGTGAGCCAGTTGGCGGATCGACTCGATCGTGCTGCTGACCACCTCGGCGCCGTCGCGGGATTGGCTGGTGGCCTGCTGCGCGGCGTCCGAGGCGCTCACGGCGTTATGAGCAACTTCATGCACAGCGGCGCTCATCTGCGTCGCGGCGGTGCTGACCTGGTCAAGCGCCGCATGCTCGCTGCTGATCAGCCGGTCGTTCGTCGCGGCCATAGCGGCCATGGCCCGGGCTGCCGAGTCCACTTCCCCGGTTACCCGTCCGACCTCGGCAATCAGCGGCTGCAACTTGTCCAGGAACCGGTTGAACGCGCTGCCAAGCTGCCCGAGCTCATCAGCCGAACGCACTTCAAGGCGCCCCTTGAGATCGCCGCCGCCCTCTGCAATCTGCTCGACGCGGTGCAACAAACGGCGCATCGGGCTCAGCACCACAAGCGGCAAGGCAACCAGAACCAGGATGCAACCGAGCAGGCCAACCAGCAGAATAACGCCCTGCTGCACGCCGACCGCCTCGCCATTGGCGATGGCCGCATCGCCCTCGCGATGGGACGCCGCATCTTCCAGGTCACCCAGCTTGTCGATTGAATCACGCATGGTTTCGAACAGGCGCTCGCTGTCACCAAAGCTCAGCGCGCTGGCGCCCTGCGGATCGCCTACCGACTGCTCGACGACCCGCCGCGAAACCTGCATCCATTTCCCGAAACTGTCATTGAACTGGCTGACCAACGCCTGCGTCTCTGCACCGGGCTGCATCGCGGCATATTTCTGCACACGGTCATAGGCCTGCTTGGCATTCTCGCCATGACTGGCACTCAGCGCTTGAATATGCTCATCCGCATGACCATCAAGCAGGCTGCGCTCGGCCACAAAGGCCTGATAAAGATCGCGGTCGGCATTGAGCAACAGGCTGATGGCCGGCAGATAGCGCTTGGTCAACTGGGTACTGGACTCGGTCACCTGACCGATGCCGCGCATGCCCGTCCACCCCATCAGCACCAGCAGCACCGCCAGGAACGCAATCGGCAGAGTGATTTTCCAACGAAAGCCAAGGTCGGCGAAGAACCGCAGCATGGTGTCACTCCTTACATGGGGGATAACCTGCCTATCGGCAGCCATGCCTTGAGCTATAGACCATTAGTCTAATTGTTACAAAGATTGGCGGTCTCGAAATGCCTTGGCTAGATAGGTTCGGAGTGGTCAGGAGGGGTGGCCTGCCTTCGTCGATACTTCCGCGCCTTTGCATATTCTGCTTGATGCGGCTGGCTACAGAATTCGCGCCGTCACTCCCACTTCTGGAAAACCTCGCGATGCGAGGAGACATTCCGAGTGATTCAGTGGTCCTTCAGGGTTTTGCACAATTGTGCTGCGTTCCCTTTCGGGATGGCTGCGACATGCTTGATGTCATAGCCCGGCGCTTGGATGCAGAGCCGACCGAAGCGATTGCGATGGTTATACGCCACAGAGCAATCGGCAAAGCGGGCGATTGACCGGAAGTGGCGGCGAATGCAGGCACAAACATAATGACCCAGCCACGGGAAAACGATACGAACATTTCAAGGATGAACTGCATGCAGGACATACGTTGCGACCATTGCTGTCGCAAGCTGGCCAGCGGCTTCCAGGCACTCCAGATCAAATGTCTACGATGCCGGACGCTCAGTCACATCAAAGGTCAGCCAACCCTCCCTGGATATAAGGAAACGCCCGAACAAAAAATGTTTACCAATGGTTCATAATCGTAGCAACCGGCGGTTGTATCGTGCCGCGCATTGCGCAATACTTCGCGTACGTAAATACATACGTATAAACATACTATTAGACACATGCCAGTATGTTTTGCGTTGATTATTGTGATATTTTTTAGGAGAAAAATCATGGCTGCGTTGCTTGAACGAGCTGAACAAGCCGTATCGGTTACCGCAATGGTCAGGGGCTTTAGCGCGAAGCTCAAAGAAGTATCGAGTCGTACCACTGACCGCTTGGTCGTGTTCAAAGACAATGAACCGGCAGCCGTCATCCTGAACGTAGAGGCCTATCAGGAAATGCTTGATGAGCTTGAAGACCTGCGGATTGAAGCGACTGCACGCGACCGGTTGGCTAATTTCAACCCACAAACGGCCATTTCTCACGCTGATATGCGTGCAAGATACGCCAAGAAAGACTAAGGATTTTCGATGGCTTGGGGAGTCACATATCACCCAGATACCGAAGGTGATTTCGATCAGCTGGGATCTGCATCTGCAAACAGGGTCTTTGATGTCATAGAGCAAAGGATCGCAAATGGCGAGCCAGACAAGAGCGGCAAACCCCTAAGCGGCATTCTGGCAGGCTGCCGCCGGATCCGCACAGGCGATACGCGCATCGTCTATCGAGTTGATGGGAAAGCCATCGTAGTCTTGATCATTGCTGTCGGCGCGCGGCGCGACAGCGAAGTATACGACGCTGCCAAAAAACGCGTCTGAGCCCGTATACGGGCTTTTTTTGCCGCAGATGGTTGCCCTAGAGGGTAACGTCTCTTTGAAGGCCCGGAGCCTCCAACCAACGTGCCGCTAACATCCAGAACACTGAGTTCATGAATGCAGCAACCCACGATTGGAAGCCTGTTCGCAGGCATAGGAGGCTTTGATGTCGGATGAAAACGCCGGATACCGCAGCGCCTGGCAAGTTGAACTCAACCCTATCAACCGGGCTATGCTTGCCGATCGATTTCCCCATGCTCAGCAATTTGAAGACGTGCGCCAGTGTGGCACCCACAACCTCAGCCCCGTCGATGTCCTCACCGCTGGCTTCCCCTGCCAGGACACCAGCCTGGCCGGAGCGCGGGATAGCAACCAATAGGACAGAGGGCGCGGCGAACGAACCGTAAGACCTTAGGGCGTTACGGCTCGAAGCCATTGAATATCTTTCACTTACTACTCGCCACGGGCAACTCATCGATTCCTTGGAGCTCAACGGTAGTAGGAAAGCCTTTGATCGGCCCTAGAACAATTGTGTCCAACCCGTTCTCACGCTTAAAACTATAGATTGTCTGTCCAACCCATTTCTCAGTTTTGGGAAGTGCTTGTCCATTCTGTTCGGCGACCCAGCTCGATCGATACTTCCCATATAGAGACCCAGGGTAATCGACCCTGGTGGGAGAGGCAGCAAAGCCCATCTAGAAGCTTGGGCCGGCACTGCCTCCTTTTGCACCTGCGGGTTTCCGTCATGCCCTAAAAATGCCCTAAACCAAACGCCAGAAACGAAAAAGCCCCTGAAATGTTCAACCATTTCAGGGGCTTAGTCATACACAATAATGGCGGAGAGATAGGGATTTGAACCCTAGGTACTGTCGCCAGTACAACGGATTTCGAATCCGTCCCGTTCGGCCACTCCGGCATCTCTCCAGTGGCGCGCATCATACCAGCACATTTGCCGGAAGCGAACCCCCGAGCGAAATTTTTTCCGTGCTATCAGTTGCTTGCGTCGATTACAGCGGGACACCCAGGCGTTGGGCGACTTCTTCGTAGGCTTCGATCACGTCACCGAGGCCTTGGCGGAAGCGGTCCTTGTCCATCTTCTTCTTGGTGTCCTTGTCCCAGAGGCGGCAGCCGTCAGGGCTGAACTCGTCACCCAGGACGATGGAGCCGTCGCTGAACACGCCGAATTCGAGTTTGAAGTCGACCAGCAGCAGGCCGGCGTCGTCGAACAGTTTGGTCAGCACTTCGTTGACCTTGAGCGACAGTTCCTTCATGCGCGCCAGTTGCTCGGCGGTGCCCCAACCGAATGCCACGACGTGGGATTCGTTGATGAACGGGTCGCCCTTGGCGTCGTCCTTCAGGAACAGCTCGAACGTGTAGGGGTTGAGCTTCATGCCCTCTTCCACGCCCAGGCGCTTGACCAGGCTGCCGGCGGCGTAGTTACGCACGACGCATTCGACCGGGATCATGTCCAGCTTCTTGACCAGGCATTCGTTGTCGCCCAGCAGCTTGTCGAACTGGGTCGGCACGCCGGCGGCTTCGAGCTTTTGCATGATGAAGGCGTTGAACTTGTTGTTCACCATGCCCTTGCGGTCCAGCTGTTCGATGCGCTTGCCGTCGAACGCCGAGGTGTCGTTGCGAAACAGCAGGATCAAGCGGTCAGCGTCATCGGTCTTGTAAACCGACTTGGCTTTGCCGCGGTAGAGTTCTTCACGTTTTTCCATGATGGGCTCCGCTTGCTAAGTAGATGGGCTAGGCGATATGTCGCCAGTCGAGCCCTGAATCTTGATCGGCCAGTTGCAGCCAGTCCGGGTCGCACCCGAGGGTGTCGACGAAACATTGCCGGGCCAGCTGCGGCAGGTTGTTCTTGCTGCTCAGATGGGCCAGGACCAGGTGTTGCAGGCCTTGCCAGCCCAACTCGGCCACCAGGAATGCCGCCTGGTGGTTGTTCAGATGTCCGTGTTCCCCGCCTACCCGTTGCTTCAGGAAGTAGGGATAGTACCCTCGCGCCAACATGTCGCGGCAGTGGTTGGACTCGATCATCAGTGCGTCGAGGTCCCGATAACTGTCCATCACCCTGTCGCAGTACGAGCCCAGGTCGGTGAGCAATCCGAAGCGCCGCTCGCCATCACTGAACACATACTGCGTCGGCTCGCGGGCGTCGTGCGCCACGCTGACCACGCTGATGTCCAGGGCACCGATACGCAACTGCTCGCCACCGGCTACGAAGCCAGCCGGTTCGATGGGCTTGCGCAGGCCACCGAACGTCCCACGGCTGAGGTAGACCGGCAGATTGTAGCGCCGAGACAGCAAACCCACGCCATGCACGTGGTCGGCATGTTCGTGGGTCACGAGTATCGCGCTCAGTTGCGCCGGGTGCACACCCAGGCGCAACAGACGCTTCTCGGTTTCCCGCAGGGAGAAACCGCAATCGACCAGCACGTAGGTGCCAGCACTGGCTATCAGCGTGCCGTTCCCCTGGCTACCGCTGCCGAGAACGGCAAAACGCATCGGATCAGCCCAGGTTGTCCTGAATCACACCCAATACCTTGCGAGCCACATCGGCTGGCGCCACGGTATTGATGTTTTTCTCGACGGTGACCTGGACGTTGTCGCCGACCTTGCTCAGGCGAACCTGGTAACGCTCGGCGCGGGCTTCGACTTCTTCCTTGTCCGGCGCACTGCCGAACAAGCTACTGAAGAAGCCAGGCTTCTCGTCTTTCTTCTCGGCTTTTTCAGCGAGGTTGATGTAGTAGAGGCCCAGGCTGCGGTTGATGTCTTCAACCCGCCATTCGCCCTGCTCCAGCGCGCGGCCAACGCTCGACCAGGCGCGGTCGAGGTCGGAGCCGACGTTGAGCACCGGGTTGCCGCTGCCGTCTTCGCTCAGGCTGACCCGGCTCGGCGTGTCGTAGTCACGGGTCGCGAGCATCGAGACCGAACCGCCCTGCTCGGCGTTACGGCTCATGCTGGCGAGCATGTCGTCGACGAGCGCGGCGTCGAGACTGCCATTGACCGAGCGATTGGTGAAAGCCACGTCGGCAGTGCTGCCGGCGGGACGCTCGGCGCTGACCACGTAGATTTCACTGGTGTTGCGCTGCACGCCCGGCTCGATGCGCACGCGCACGCGGGTTTCGCTGTCGGCTGCGACACCGGCGGCGCTCAGGCGCTTGGCCATGGCCGCGGACAGTTCATCGGAGCGCTGCCAGGTGGTGGTGAATTCGCCGGTCTGCGGGCGCTGTTCGTCCAGGCGGAAACCGTTGTCCTGGAAGAACTGGATAGCCACGGGCCAGACTTCGGCCGGTGGATGCTGGCCCATGACCCAGCTCGAATCACCGCTCTTCTGCAGGGTGTAGTCGCTGGCATCGGCTACGGCCGACAGCGGCTGTGGGCGCGGGACAACGTATTCGCCCTTGACGCTGTCATCGGCGACGTTGCGCGGGATCGGCAGCAGCGGATCCAGGCGCTTGGCAACGCTGACATCAGGTGGCAGTTGCATCGGTGCAGTCTGTTGCGCTTCGAGGTAATCGCTACCACGGTCGCGGAAATAACCATCCGGGCCCCAGATCCATCCACAGCCACTGGTGCTGGAGATAATCAAGGCAAGTGCGGAAAGGCCGGCCATTCGCTTCATGCGGTGTAGTTCCTCAATTAAACCAGGACGCCGGACTGGCGCATGGCCTGCCGCAGCTGTTCGTGACAGGTAGTGCTCAACCAGGTGAGCGGCAGGCGGATGCCTTCGTGCATCAGGCCCATTTCGACCAGGGCGAATTTCACCGGGATCGGGTTGGCTTCGATGAACAGGTCCTTGTGCAGCGGCATCAGTTTTTCGTTGATTGCCCGTGCGGTCTCGGCGTCGCCCTTGAGCGCGGCCTCGCACAGGTCGGCCATGGCGCGTGGCGCGACGTTGGCGGTGACGGAAATATTGCCCTTGCCGCCCATCAGGATCAGCTCGACAGCGGTCGGATCATCGCCGGACATGACGATGAAGTCCTCGCTCACGCCATCGAGGATGGCCTTGGCACGCGTCAGGTCGCCAGTGGCTTCCTTGATGCCGATGATGTTCGGCACGGTGGACAGGCGGATCACGGTCTCGGCCTGCATGTCGCAGGAGGTGCGGCCGGGAACGTTATAGAGGATCTGCGGGATGTCGACGGCTTCGGCAATGTGCTTGAAGTGCTGGTACAGGCCTTCCTGGGTCGGCCTGTTGTAGTACGGAACGACCAGCAGGCAGGCATCGGCCCCGGCTTCCTTGGCGTTGCGGGTCAGCTCGACGGCTTCACGGGTCGAGTTGGCGCCGGTGCCGGCGATTACCGGAATACGGCCATTGACCTGCTTGACCACGGCGCGGATTACTTCGATGTGCTCGTTGACGTCAAGGGTGGCCGACTCGCCGGTGGTACCGACGGCGACGATGGCGTGGGTGCCGTTCTCAAGGTGGAAGTCCACGAGTTTGCTGAGGCTGGCCCAGTCAAGACGCCCTTGTGCATCCATGGGTGTGACCAGTGCCACCATACTGCCCGCAATCATGAAACCGCTCCTGCCGGAAAAAGAGAGCGGTAATGGTACTGGCGCCAAGATGCTTGTACAAGCGAACTCCCATTCCCCTTGGCGATGGTTTTCGCTACCCTTCAGGCTTTGATCGGTACCGATAAGCTCACACGCCGGTTCCCAGCCTCCGTTTTCGTCGCTACAAGCCCCGATCCTGCGTTTGTCCTGAAGCATTTGCTGATCCCGCAATGCAGCAGAAACCCGGGCAGAGGGCTTGAACCGTTCGCTTTCGCAGGGCTGCTACCGTGCCGCGCGGCACAAAGGTACCGACCGCTCATCGCTTTAGGAATGCTGCATGTCCACCCCCACAGTCCGCGAACAATTCCTTGTTATCAGTGCCCTTGGCGCAAACCCCATGGAGCTGACTAACGTCCTGTGCCGCGCCAGCCATGAAAATCGCTGCGCCGTCGTGACCTCACGCCTGACCCGTCATGGCGAATGCAGCGCCCTCGTGCTGGAGATTTCCGGCAGCTGGGACGCCCTGGCGCGCCTGGAGGGCAGCCTGCCGGTGCTGGCCAAGAAGCACGCCTTCACCGTCAACGTGGTGCGCAGCGCCGCGCTGGAAAATCGTCCCCAGGCCTTGCCGTATGTAGCTTATGTGAGTTCGGCCTACCGCCCGGACATCATCAACGAACTGTGCCAGTTCTTCATGGACCATCACGTCGAGCTGGAGAACCTGACCTGCGATACCTATCAGGCCCCGCAGACTGGCGGCACCATGCTCAACGCCACGTTCACCGTGACATTGCCGGCCGGCACCCAGATCAGTTGGCTGCGCGATCAGTTCCTAGATTTCGCCGACGCGATGAACCTGGACGCACTGATCGAACCGTGGCGCCCACAAAACCCAATGTAAGGAAGCGTTCATGGCCGTTGCCATCGACCAGCCGGTTACCGATTTCCAGGCGCCCGCCACCAGCGGGCAGACCATCAGCCTCGCCGCCCTGAAAGGCAAACAGGTGGTCATTTATTTCTATCCGAAAGACAGCACCCCCGGTTGCACCACCGAAGGCCAGGGTTTTCGCGACCAATACGCGCAATTCCAGGCCGCCAACACCGAAATATTCGGTGTATCGCGGGACAGCCTCAAGTCCCACGAGAACTTCAAGTGCAAGCAGGAGTTCCCCTTCGAGCTGATCAGCGACAAGGACGAAACGGTCTGCCAACTGTTCGACGTGATCAAGCTGAAGAAGCTGTACGGCAAGGAATACCTGGGCGTTGATCGCAGCACCTTTTTGATCGGCAAGGATGGCGTGCTGCGCCAGGAGTGGCGTGGTGTGAAAGTGCCGGGGCATGTGGAGGCGGTGCTGGCGGCGGCTCAGGCGCTCAACCAAGCCTGAAGATCTTTGTTGTCTGCACTGGCCTCATTCGCGAGCAGGCTCGCTCCCACAGGGGATTGATTAACGTCAAAAATCCAGTGTGGGAGCGAGCCTGCTCGCGAAGGGGCCTTAAGCCTCACCCGATTATTCAGCTACAACAACGGCGCCACCACCGGCTCCTTGCTCGGCCACGCATCCAGCACCGCCTTGAACAACGTCGCCAGGGGAATCGCAAAGAACACCCCCCAGAAGCCCCACAGCCCGCCAAACAACAACACCGCGCAGATAATCGCCACTGGATGCAGGTTCACCGCCTCGGAGAACAGCAGCGGCACCAGCACATTGCCGTCCAGCGTCTGGATGATCCCGTACACCGCCATCAGATAGATGAACTGGTCGCTCCAACCCCACTGGAACAGTGCGATCAGCGCCACCGGCACGGTCACGACCACAGTGCCGACGTAAGGCACCACCACCGAAATGCCCACCAGCAACGCGAGCAACGCGGCATAGTTGAGCCCCAGCGCCACAAAACCGATGTACGTGACGCCGCCGCAGATGAAAATCTCGATGACTTTCCCACGGATGTAGTTGGCGATCTGCCGGTTCATCTCCTGGGCCACACGGGTGATCAATGCCCGCTCGCGCGGCAGGTAGCCTCGGACCCAGCGTCCGATCATTTCCCGATCCTTGAGAAAGAAAAACACCAGGATCGGCACCAGCACCAGATAGATCATGATGTTCACCAGCAACGGCAGGCTGGACAGCGAAAACGTCAGCGCCCACTGGCCGAACTTGCCGATCTCGCCACGCACCACTTCGATGGTCTGCAGCACTTGCTCGTCCGAGACCAGGTGCGGGTAGCGTTCCGGCAGCAGCAACAACAGCGATTGCCATTTGGCGAGCATTCCCGGCAGCTCGTTGAACAGAGTCACCAACTGGTGCCAGAGCAACGGCACGATGACCACGAGGAACACCACCAGCAGCCCCATGAACAGCGCGAACACCAGCCCTACCGCCACGGAGCCAGGCAAACGCAGGCGTTCCAAGGCTGTGACCAGCCCCTGCATCAGGTACGCCAGCACCATTCCCGCCAGCACCGGCGCGAGCATCCCGCCCAGCGTCAGGACCGCCGTAAACGCCAGGAACAGCAGCACTGCCAGGACCACCGCTTCCTCATCGGAGAAGTAGCGCTGAATCCAGTCGCGTAACACTTTGAACATTAAAAATCCTTAGGAGACGCTGTCGGTTTTCAGGCTTTTTTCAGCCAGTAACGGTAGACGCCGTTATCGTCTTCTTCGCGCAGCAGCGTATGACCAGCCAAGCGGGCAAAGGTGCGAAAGTCGCGCTGGGAGCCCGCATCCGTGGCCGTCACCTTGAGCACGGCGCCACTGGCCAGGCGATTGAGTTCCAGCTTGGCCTTGAGCAACGGCAGCGGACAGTTCAGGCCACTGGCGTCCAGCTCGGCATCGTGGGCTACAGCATCGGTCATTGTTTCACTCCGCAACAGGTCGTCGAGCGGCCTAGAATATCTGGTCCCGGACCCGCTGTCCGGCTACAGTAAGGTCTTTGTCGACTAAGGCTTCGTGCATGACATTTCTGCGCCCCACCCTGCTGACGCTCGCTTGCCTGCTCGCCTCACCGGGCTTCGCCGACGACCTGCCGTCACTTGGCGATGCCAGTTCTGCCATCGTCTCGCCGGAGCAGGAGCATCAGCTGGGCCGCGCCTGGCTGGCCTTGTTGCGCAGCCAGGTCTCGCAACTCAACGATCCGCAGCTCAAGGACTATGTCGAAACCAGCGTCTACAAGCTGGTGGAAACCAGCCAGGTCAACGACCGGCGCCTGGAATTCATCCTGATCAACAGCCCCCAGCTCAACGCTTTCGCCGCGCCCGGCGGGATCGTCGGGGTCAACGGCGGCCTGTTCCTCAACGCCCAGACCGAAGGCGAATATGCTTCGGTCATGGCCCACGAACTGGCGCACTTGTCGCAACGCCATTTTGCCCGCGGCGTCGAAGCCCAACAGCGCATGCAGGTGCCGATGATGGCGGCGCTGCTGGCCGGCATCGTGATTGCCGCCGCCGGTGGCGGTGACGCCGGGATCGCCGCCATTGCCGGGACCCAGGCCGCCGCCATCCAGGAGCAACGGCGTTTCTCGCGGCAAAACGAACAGGAAGCCGACCGCATCGGCATCCAGAATCTGGAGAAGGCCGGTTACGATCCACGGTCGATGCCAACGATGTTCGAGCGCCTGATGCGCCAGTATCGGTTTGACGCCAAGCCCCCGGAATTCCTGCTGACTCACCCGGTCACCGAATCGCGCATCGCCGACACCCGCAACCGCGCCGAACAGGCCAAGCCGGGCGGAATCGAGGACAGCATGCGTTACCAACTGATCCGCGCGCGGGTCCAGTTGACCTATGAAGAAACCCCTGGCCTGGGGGCCAAGCGCTTCCGCGCACAGCTGGACGAGAACCCGAAGAGTGACGTGGCCCGCTACGGACTGGCGATCGCCCAGATCAAGGGTGGCCAACTGAATGAAGCCCGGGAGAACCTCAAGCCATTGCTGGCCAAAGCGCCCAACGAGATCATCTACAACCTCGCCCAGGTAGACCTGGACATCACCAGCAACAAGCTGGCGGACGCTCAATCTCGCGTGGATCGACTGCTGAGCCAATATCCGGGCAACTACCCACTCAATCAGGTGCGCGTCGATCTGTTGCTCAAGCAGAATCGCCCCGCCGATGCGGAAAAGGCCCTGGAAACCCTGCTCAAGAGCCGCCCGGACGACCCGGACATCTGGTACATGGTGGCCGAAACGCGTGGCCTGTCAGGCAATATCATTGGCTTGCACCAGGCACGCGCCGAATACTTCGCGTTGGTTGGCGACTATCGCCAGGCGATCCAGCAACTGGACTTTGCCAAACGACGCGCCGGGAGCAATTTTCCTTTGTCATCGCGCATCGACGCCCGCCAGCGTGAACTCATGGAGCAGGAGCGCATGGTCAAGGACATGATGGGCTGAGCATTTACCAGGCATAAAAAAACCGCCTCGATATCGAGGCGGTTTTTTTTTCAGCTGAATACCGGCTTATTCAGCCAGCTTGAAGGTAATGAAGCTTGCACGCCCCTGGCGCAGGACGCGCATCGACACCGAGCGATTCTTCGGCAACGCCTTGGCGATGTCGGTGAACTCCTTGGCCGAGCCGATGGCCTGGTTGTTCAGGTGGGTAATGATGTCGCCAGGTTGCAGGCCGATCAACGCAGCGGGACCGTCCTGTACTTCCTTGATCACCACACCACCCTGCAATTCCAGGGTTCGCTTCTGCTCATCGGTCAGCTCGGCCACCGCGACACCCAGGCGATTGCTGCTGCGCTCGACGCCGGACTTGGGCAGCGAATCCAGTTCCTTGCCTTCTTCCGGGATCGCGCCGACAGTCAACTCGACATTCTTGCGCTTGCCTTCGCGAATCACTTCCAGGCTGGCCTTGGCCCCGGCCTTGAGGGCGCCCACCAGATGCGGCAAGTCGGCGGACATGACGATCGGCTGCCCATTGAGGCTGAGAATCACATCGCCCACTTGCAAGCCGCCCTTGGCGGCCGGGCCACTTTCCTGGATCTGCGCCACCAGGGCGCCGGCAGGTTTCTCCAGGCCAAACGACTCGGCCAGGTCCTTGTTCACTTCCTGGATGACCACGCCCAGCCAGCCACGGCTGACCTTGCCCTCGCTTTTAAGCTGGTTGGATACATCCAGGGCCACGTCGATCGGGATAGCGAAGGACACCCCCATGAAACCGCCCGAACGGGTGTAAATCTGAGAGTTGATACCCACCACTTCGCCGTCGAGGTTGAACAGCGGCCCACCGGAGTTGCCCGGGTTGATCGGCACGTCGGTCTGGATGAATGGCACGTAGTTTTCGTTTGGCAGGCTACGCCCAATAGCGCTGACGATGCCCTGTGTCACGGTATGGTCGAAGCCGAACGGCGAACCGATTGCCACCACCCACTGGCCGGCTTTCAGGTTCTGCGATTTGCCGAGCTTGAGCACCGGCAGGTCCTTGCCTTCGATTTTCAGCAAGGCCACGTCCGAACGCGGGTCGGTGCCGATCAGCTTGGCCTTCAGTTCACTGCGATCTGCCAGGCGCACGAGGATCTCATCGGCGTCGGCAATCACATGGTTGTTGGTCAGGATGTAGCCGTCTGGCGAGATAATGAAGCCCGAGCCCAGGGACTGCGCTTCACGCTGACGACCACCGCCAGGCGAACGCGGCTGTGGCATCCCGCGCTCGAAGAACTCGCGCAGCATGGGCGGCAAGCCTTCCAGGTCCGGCATCTGCGGGTCCATCACCCGACGCTCCGGCAGCTTCTGCGTGGTACTGATGTTCACCACGGCAGGCGAAGCCTGTTCGACCAGTTGAGTGAAGTCCGGCAACTCGACCGCCACAGCGGGAACGGCCTGACCGAGCACCAGCACGGTGGCAAAAATGGAGAGATAGGTTTTCAAGCGTGGTATCGACATACGGCTCCCGTTACGACGAGCATGGTTAAGCGATATGGAGCAGAAATACCTGGGAACGATACGCCAGTATTTTTGTTCCGCAAACAGACAAGGCCAGAGCCGAGCGGCTCTGACCTAATAGAAAAAAACTGGTTATTTTGCAAATGAAAATGCTGACAGGAAGTTTCAGCATTTTGCTCAAGCACGCTTGCCGGCCTCTTGCGCAATCGAGCCACCCGGGCAGCGTGTTATTGGGCTGCCGCGACGTCGGAACGCATGGACAACGCGATCCGTTCCGCCGTACCGATAGGTATTTCGCCAACTACCGTCACCATCATCTCGCCCTGGGGTGTAGTAAGCCGACGCGATACCGCTGCGGTCGGGCCAAGCTGCGTGCGGGTGTCGGTGGCAGTTGCACCATTCAGCGGCTCCAGGAACACCGAGAAACGGGCCAGGCCATCGTCATACATCAAGCTACTGACTTGGATCTTGGTGTCCGGGTCCTTGTGCGCAGCGCTACTGGTCAATTCAAAGCCGGGCGGAAGCCAGTCGGAATGCCAGGCGGTTTTCACCGTGGCGGCCTTACCGGGCCCCTGCGCAACAGCCTTGCATTCGACACTGGCCTGCAGATCAGCGTCTGAAGGCTCACCGATGTTCAAGCGAGTGAATTGGAAACGTTCGAGCAACTGGCCTTTGTCACTGAGCAACAGGGACTTGAGCGGCAAGCCGGTCTCTCTGTCGAGATGCAGCTCAAAGCCATAGCGATGCTGATCCTTGGGGGTCAGGGCGACAATGACAGCCTGACGCCCAGCCACACGCGACTTGCCAATAACGGCAAGGTCATACCAATTCTTGAGTTTCTGCGGATCGAGCGCACGTGCGGTGCCATCTGGCGAATTGCCCAGCCCGGCGATCAAGGTGCCGCTGACGCATTGAGTCTTTCCGTCAATGCGCATGACCTCCTGTGCCGAACCATCGAGCTGGAGCAGCCGCTCGCGGACTTTGCCATCCTGGACGCGATGCCAGATGTTATGGGTAGAAAAACTACCGTTACGCTCGTAAACGAAAGTGCCCTGGAAGCTTTGCTGCTGCTCGGCTTGACTCAGACGATTGAGCCAGTCCTGAGCTTCACCGGCATAGGCTGGAACAACGCACCAGCCACCTACCAGAAGCGAGAAAAGAGGTATGGCGCGCATGGTCCTCCTTAACGGTTTTCCAGACTGGCCGCACGAGCGTATGGCAGCGCGCTTTCAGTACCTTTCAGCGCGGCCTGCTGGGCATGCTGACGCAGGTAGTTAGGCAAACGCTGATCATGCCAGCCTGGCTGGCCTTGCAGGACGCCGTTGGTCATCGGACCGGCAGCTTCCGAACCTTCGCTGTAGCCGGCCAGTACCGCCGGACCCTTGACCTGTGGTGCTGCCAGGCCAGGCTGATTGGACTGCTGCGCCATTTGCACGCCGGCAATCTCATCCTGGTTGTACAGACGCACACCTGCCAATACAGCTACGGTAACCGAGGCAGCAACTGCCAGGCGACCCAGGCTGCGCCATGGACCGCGGGAGGCTTTTGCCGGCACGGCTTCGTCAGCCAGCGCAGCAGAAACGGCCGCAGCGATATCCAGGCGTGGAAGCAACAAGTCCTTGTGCATCACCGCCCGGGCAATCTGGTAGCGAGCCCAGGTCTCACGGGTTTCAACATCGTCAAAGGCATTTAATACCCGACGCAATTCCAATTCGTCCGCTTCGTTATCCATCACTGCGGACAGCGATTCCTGCAGGGCTTCACGACTCATGGCGTTCCTCTCTTGGCTGTCGCCGCTGTCTCAGTTTTCCTGCAACAATGGTTGCAGGGCTTTATCGATGGCCTCCCGAGCGCGGAAGATCCGGGAGCGCACGGTACCCACCGGACATTGCATGACGCTGGCAATGTCCTCGTAACTCAGACCGTCGAATTCACGTAAAGTTAACGCCGTACGCAAATCTTCAGGCAGTTGCTGAATGGTTCGATGGACAGTGCCTTCGATCTCATCCCGCAGCAATGCACGTTCCGGTGATTCGAGATCCTTGAGGCCGTGATCGCCGTCATAGAACTCTGCATCCTCGGAGCTAACATCGCTATCCGGCGGCCGGCGGCCGCGTGAAACCAGATAGTTTTTCGCCGTGTTGATGGCGATGCGGTAAAGCCACGTATAAAACGCGCTATCCCCGCGAAAATTACCAAGTGCCCTGTACGCCTTGATGAAAGCTTCCTGGGCAACATCCTGGGCTTCATGGGTGTCGTGCACAAAACGCACGATCAACCCGAGAATTTTGTGCTGGTATTTCAGCACTAGCAGATCGAAAGCTCGCTTGTCGCCGCGTTGAACGCGCTCGACCAGCTGCTGATCCTCTTCCTGGGTTAGCATGAACACTCCTCGATAAGCTCGAAGGAGGCTTGCATTACTAATCGTCCAAGCTTGCAACCATAGACTCGGGCTTTTCGCAAAAGTTCTCCCCCTTCCAAGCAAGTTTCCGGCGTGCTCTGATCCGGCACGCACGAAAAACGCAGCACGGGATTGCCCGGCCGCGCGAATAATCTGTCGTCGGGCCTGTCGGATGGGACTCGAATCGAAGTCCTGCACCAACCCGACGCTGTTCCCTTTTGCAGACAACCGTCTATTGAACCTAGGCGCTTGGCAAAAGTTCCCACCATTTGTAGCTCTTCGAAACGAAAATTTAGCAACCGTGACGAGATAAACAGCGTTCTGTCCTCGAAAAGGCTGCGTTGTCGCCGTTTCAGCAGAACCTTGTTCCGACGAAGCGCGTCGCTTCCCTGTCGCACTGGTTCCATATTGCCATGAACGCCCGGCTATTGTGCCGATCCCCCCCTCTATATACTAGTGGGCTGCACGGTCGCCTGCCCCCATTGAACCGGATGCCTGGCACCCACCCCGACCCGGGTCGCTTTGAGCGGAAACCATTCGAATGAGCCAACAGTATCAACATGATGTTCTGGTAATCGGCAGCGGCGCCGCCGGATTGAGCCTTGCGCTGACATTGCCCGCGAACCTGCGCATAGCAGTGCTGAGCAAAGGCGACCTGGCCAACGGCTCGACGTTCTGGGCCCAGGGCGGCGTCGCCGCCGTGCTGGATGACGCGGACACTATCCAATCCCATGTCGACGACACGCTTAACGCCGGCGGCGGGTTGTGCAATCGCGAAGCCGTGCGTTTTACCGTCGAGCACAGCAGGGAAGCCATCCAATGGCTGATCGACCAGGGCGTGCCTTTCACCCGTGACGAGCAATCGGGCACGGAAGATGGCGGCTTTGAATTCCATCTGACACGCGAAGGCGGCCACAGCCACCGGCGGATCATCCATGCAGCCGATGCGACCGGTGCGGCAATTTTCAAGACCCTGCTGGCCCAGGCCCGGCAACGGCCGAACATCGAATTGCTGGAACAGCGAGTCGCGATCGACCTGATCACCGAGAAACGCCTCGGCCTGGAAGGTGACCGCTGCCTGGGCGCCTACGTGCTCAATCGGGGCACCGGCGAAGTCGACACCTACGGGGCGCGCTTCGTGATCCTCGCTTCCGGCGGCGCGGCCAAGGTCTATCTCTATACCAGCAACCCCGACGGTGCCTGCGGTGACGGCATTGCCATGGCCTGGCGTTCAGGCTGCCGAGTGGCGAACCTGGAATTCAACCAGTTCCACCCCACTTGCCTGTATCACCCCTTGGCCAAGAGCTTCCTGGTGACCGAGGCACTGCGCGGCGAAGGCGCTCATCTGAAGCTCCCCAACGGCGAACGCTTCATGCAGCGCTTCGATCCTCGCGCCGAACTGGCCCCACGGGACATCGTTGCGCGGGCCATCGACCATGAAATGAAGCGCCTGGGCATCGACTGCGTGTACCTGGACATCAGCCACAAACCCGAAGCCTTCATCAAAAGTCATTTCCCCACGGTGTATGAACGCTGCCTGGAATTTTCCATCGACATCACCAAGCAGCCGATCCCGGTGGTGCCAGCGGCGCATTACACCTGCGGCGGGGTGATGGTCGACCAGCACGGCCGCACCGATGTACCCGGCCTGTATGCGATTGGCGAAACCAGCTTCACCGGATTGCACGGTGCCAATCGCATGGCCAGCAATTCGCTGCTGGAATGTTTCGTCTATGCCCGCTCGGCGGCGGCGGACATCCTCGATCAGTTGCCGCAGGTTGCCATCCCGACCACCCTGCCCACCTGGGATGCCAGCCAGGTGACCGACTCGGACGAAGACGTGATCATCGCCCACAACTGGGACGAACTGCGGCGCTTCATGTGGGACTACGTCGGCATCGTACGCACCAACAAGCGCCTGCAACGGGCCCAGCATCGGGTGCGTTTGCTGCTCGATGAGATCGATGAGTTCTACAGCAACTATAAAGTCAGCCGCGACCTGATCGAGTTGCGCAACCTGGCGCAGGTGGCGGAACTGATGATTCGCTCAGCCATGGAGCGCAAGGAAAGCCGAGGACTGCACTACACCCTCGACTACCCGGACCTGCTGCCCGAGGCATTAGACACTATCCTGGTGCCGCCCACCTACGCCGGCTGAACCTGAGCCGGACCCGCAGGCGCCGATGGACATCCGGCGCCAGCGCGTCGCGGGGCACGCACAACGAGCGGACCCACCACTCGCCCCGCAAGCGAAAGCGCAGCACCACGATCATCGGCAATGCCAGGCTGTCCGGCCGCAACTGCACCGCCTGCCAGCCGCCGCCCTCGCTCCAGAGCTGCCAGCCGTCGGCATCGCGACGCAAACCACGAAAAGCCTGGCGATGGCTCAGCAACAAATATCGCGGTAGCACCCAGGCGCCGTGGCCCAGGCACAACATGGAAGCAACGACTGCGAGCCAGGGAGGAATCGAGCACAGGAACAACGAGCCCAAGGCAAACACCTGGGCCAGGAGATAGGCCGCCAGCAGCTGCCGGGAGGCGCGCCAGCGGCACTCGAAGCGGCTATTTGGGCTGGACACGGTCCAGGATCATCCGGACCATGCGCTGCAGTTCCGGATCCTCGGATTCACTGCGTTCCATGAACCAGCCGAACATGTCCTGATCCTCGCATTCGAGCAAACGGACGTAACACGCACGGTCGACTTCATCAAGGTGTGGGTAGACCTCCTTCACGAACGGCACCAGCAGCACGTCAAGCTCAAGCATGCCGCGGCGGCTGTGCCAGTAGAGGCGATTCAGTTCAACATCTTCGACCATGGAGCACTCCTCAAATAGAGCGCAAGTATACAGGCCCGGCCGTAGCGGAACAGACGGCTTTGGTCGGGCGCCTCCGATCCTTTGTGAACTACCCATTTCAAGGGCGTCCCCTTATGATGTCTGCCAGACTTTTTACCCTGCGATGACCCATGGCTGATTCCGCTTTTTTCTGCACCCTGTCCCACGAAGGCGTTCTCGCGGTCCGCGGCGTGGACGCAAGCAAATTCCTGCAAGGCCAATTGACCTGCAACCTCAACTACCTGAGCGACAGCCGGGCCAGCCTCGGCGCCCGTTGCACCCAGAAGGGCCGGATGCAATCGAGCTTCAGGATCCTGCTTGAAGGCGACGGCGTGCTCCTGGCAATGGCCAGCGAATTGCTCGAACCGCAACTGGCGGACCTGAAAAAATACGCAGTGTTCTCCAAATCCAAGCTCACCGATGAGAGCGCCGCATGGGTTCGTTTCGGACTGGAAGGCGCCGATGCCACGCTCACCGACCTGGGCCTGGAACTGCCGGTCGATACTGACAGCGTGGTTCGCCATGAATCCTTGATCGCCATCCGCGTCTCTCCAGGCCGCGCCGAACTCTGGGCTCGCGCTGAACAGGCCGATACGCTGCGCACTCGCCTGAGCGCGAAACTGGCCGAAGGCGATCTCAACCGCTGGCTGCTGGGCCAGGTTCGCGCGGGCATTGGCCAGGTCATGCCGGCTACTCGCGAGCTGTTCATTCCGCAGATGCTCAACCTGCAGGCCGTAGGGGGCGTGAGTTTCAAGAAAGGCTGCTACACCGGCCAGGAAATCGTCGCGCGCATGCAGTACCTCGGCAAGCTCAAGCGCCGGCTGTATCGCCTACAGCTGGAGGCAGGCGAGCTGCCAGAGCCGGGCACTCCGCTGTTCTCCCCCACTCACGGCAGTTCCATCGGCGAAGTGGTCATTGCTGCCCGCGCCGAACAAAACATTGAACTGCTGGCGGTGTTGCAGGCCGAAGCAGCGGAAGATGGCAATTTGCACCTCGGAGCTTTGGAAGGACCCGCGCTACAATTGCTGGACTTGCCTTACGAACTGGACCGCGACCGCGAAATCCAGCGTTGATCGCAACATTTTGTCGCAACACCCTAGAGAACCGAAATGAGCGATTTGGCGGATAAGGTCCAGCGGGATTTGGTGGCGGCCATCGATAATGATGACCTGGTCCTGCCAACATTACCGGAAGTGGCCATGCAGATTCGCCGGGCCGCCGAAGACCCGGAAATCAGCGTCAGCAACCTGAGTAAAGTGATTGGTCGTGACACCGCCCTCTCGGCGCGCCTGATAAAAGTAGTCAACAGCCCCCTGCTGCGTGCCACCCAGGAAGTAACGGACCTGCACACGGCCATCACGCGGCTGGGGGTCAACTACAGTAGCAACCTGGCGATCGGGCTGGTCATGGAGCAGATATTCCACGCTCGCTCCGAAGTGGTTGAGCAAAAGATGCGGGAAGTCTGGCGCAAGAGCCTGGAGATCGCCGGCGTCAGCTATGCGTTATGTCGCAGCTACACGCATCTCAAGCCCGATCAGGCGGCGCTGGGTGGACTGGTCCATCAGATCGGCGTGCTGCCGATCCTGACGTACGCCGAGGACAATAATGAACTGCTGTCGGACCCGGTCAGCCTCAATCACGTCATCGAGACGATCCATCCCGTGCTGGGGGACAAGCTGCTCAGTGTCTGGGAGTTTCCGGAACGGTTGGTGAAGTTGCCGGGGCTGTACCTGGATTTCACCCGAGACTCGAAGCAACTCGATTATGTCGACCTGGTGCAGGTTGCCGCGCTGTACTGCTACAAGGATGCCGACCATCCGCTGAGCAGGATTGACGCGTTCGGGGTTCCGGCGATCAGGAAGCTGGGCATCGACCTGGACAACAAGGACCGCTGCGCGGATATCGAAGAAGCGCGGTCGATGTTTTATTGAGCAGGCAGGGCAATGAATGTGTGTTGGTCACAATCTGTGGCATTCGGCTCGGGCTCATTCTGAGCCTGGAGCAAAACTCACCCGCACCTTCAATCCGCCCTCCTGCCCATCATGCAGGGTGATCTGCGCCAGATGCGCACGGCAGATTTCTCCGACAATTGCCAACCCCAATCCCGAGCCGGCCACTTGCTGGTTGCGCCGATAGAAGCGCTCGAATACCCGTTCCCGCTCAGTCTCGGGAATGCCCGGGCCGTCATCCTCGACTTCCAGTACCGCCGGCGCGGTGACCCGCAGGATCACGTTACCGCCCGAAGGAGTATGGGCCAGGGCATTGTCCACCAGGTTGCTCAACAGCTCGTTGAGCAAAGTCGGTTCGCCCCGTAACCAGACGGGTTCATCGGCTTCCAGGGCCAACGCAACCCCACGGGCATGGGCCAGTGGCGCCATGGCCATGCCCAGTTCTCGGGCGAGCTGGCTCAGGTCGAGCAATTGTGCACCGCCTTCGGCAATTGCCCGCGCGCCGTTCTCCACCCGCGCCAGCGACAGCAGTTGATTCGCCAGATGGGTCAAGCGATCAGTGCCCTGGGCGGCGGTTTCCAGGGTTTCGCGCCAGGTCGACGGTTCGCTGGCGCGCAAGCCCAGCTCCAGACGAGCCTTGAGCGCCGCGAGTGGCGTGCGCAGCTCATGGGCGGCATCGGCAATGAATTGCGCCTGGCGTTCGAACTGGCCGCGCAGCCGTTCGGTGAAATGATTGAGGGCACGTACCAACGGCCACAATTCGTGCTGGACTTCCACCAGCGGCAACGGCCGCAGATCGTCCGGCTGGCGTTCCTCCACCGCCGTGCGCAAGCGTTCCAGCGGGCGCAACGCCGCGCTGACCGCGAACCACACCAGCAACAGCGCGCCCACCGCCAGCATGCCCAGCCGCAACAAGGTATCGGCCATCAAGCCGCGGGCCATGCTGACCCGAGCTTCTTCGGTTTCCGCCACGCGGATTTCCGCCATGCCGTTCATTTCGGGTTCGCTCACGGCCTTGAGCAGGCTTACCACGCGCACATTCTGCCCTTGGTAACTGGCGTTGTAGAAACGTGCCAGCGCCGGGTAATCGTCGGTGCGCGGCGTACCGGGCGGCGGCCCGGGAAGATTCTCGTAGCCGGAGATCAGCTTCTGGTGGATGTCGTTGACTTGATAATAGATACGTCCGGCACTGTCATAGGCGAAGGTGTCCAGAGCGACATAAGGTACGTCCGCGCTGAGGGTACCGTCGCGCTGCGAAAGACCGGCGGCGATGGTTCGGGCCGACGCCAGCAGCGTCCGGTCGTAGGCCGTATCGGCGGCTTCACGACCATTCCAGTAGGCGCTCAGGCCACTGGCGAGCATCAGTACCACGAGCAACGAAGCAAGGTTGCGAAGTAGCCGCCAGCGCAGGCTGTCGGGCTTATGCATCGCGGTTTTCCAACAGATAGCCCAGCCCGCGGAATGTCACGATTGCCACCGCATGGCCGTCGAGCTTCTTGCGCAGGCGATGGACATAGATTTCGATGGCGTCGGGGCTGGCCTCTTCGTCGAGGCCGAACACCTGGGCTGCCAGTTGTTCTTTGCTCATCACCCGCCCGGGCCGGGCGATCAACGCTTCCAGGACAGCCTGCTCGCGAGAGGTCAGGGTCATCAGTTCCTCGTCGAGGGTAAAGCGCCGAGTGTCCAGGTCGTAGACCAGTCCACCACAGCGCTGCTGCCGCTCGCCACCCAATACGCTACGGCGCAGCAGTGCCTTTACCCGCGCCTCAAGCTCGGTGAGTTCGAAAGGTTTGGCCAGGTAATCGTCGGCGCCGAGGTTCAGGCCATGGACCCGATCCTTGACGTCGCTGCGAGCGGTCAGCATCAGCACCGGCAGCGTCTTGCCCCGCGCCCGCAAGCGCGCCAGCACCTCGAAGCCGTCCATGCGCGGCAACCCGACATCAAGGACCGCCACCGCGTATTCCTCGCTGCTCAAGGCCAGATCGGCGGCCACCCCGTCGTGCAGCACATCCACCGTCAACCCTGTGCTCTTGAGGGCCTGGGCGACACTTTCGGCGAGCTGCAGATGGTCTTCGACGAGCAGGACACGCATGGGATTTTCCTCGATTCAGGGATGGTCGGGGCCATTCTTTGGCGCGGAGTTTACAGCCGCATCCGCCACTGTGAAGCTCAAAATCATCCTGACAGCTTTTGAAAGGTTAGCGAAAGGTTGGGCCGCTAGAGTCGCTCCACGGACAGTTTCGACTGCCGGTCGCGAAACACATCGCGAAACGAAAAACGCCTCGAAGCGTTTTCGCCGAATAAAAACAATAAGCGGAGTATTCATCATGCTGTCCACACAGCTTCTGGCTTCAACGCCCACCCGCCATTCCTGCCCCAACCAGACTACCCTTGCCTGTGCCGCTGCGCAGACCGAACTGCCGCGTCTTTGAAACGCGTTTGCGGATCTGCACCGTACATGTTCTGCGAAGCCTGACTTGAAACACACAACAACAACTCCTGTGGAGACAAAAATGAACCTATCACTGCGCAAAGTAGCCTTGGCCGCCGGATGCCTGATGTTCGCCGGGCAATTGCTCGCCGCGGACCCATCCAAAGAGCCGAAGCGCCCGGAATGCATCGCACCCGCTGCCCCTGGCGGCGGTTTCGACCTGACCTGCAAACTGGCGCAAAGCGCGCTGGTCAACGAAAAACTGCTGACCAAGCCGATGCGCGTCACTTACATGCCCGGCGGTGTCGGCGCGGTGGCCTACAACGCGGTGGTCGCACAACGCCCGGCCGACGCCGGCACGCTGGTGGCCTGGTCAAGCGGTTCGTTGCTGAACCTGGCGCAAGGCAAATTTGGCCGTTTTGACGAAACCAATGTGCGCTGGCTCGCTGCCGTCGGCACCAGCTATGGCGCCATCGCCGTGAAAAGCGATTCGCCCTACAAAAACCTCGACGATCTGGTACAGGCCCTGAAGAAAGATCCGGGCTCGGTGGTGATCGGTTCCGGCGGTACCGTCGGCAGCCAGGACTGGATGCAGACCGCTTTGATTGCCAAGGCCGCCGGTATCGACCCGCGCAAACTGCGCTACGTGGCCCTTGAAGGCGGCGGTGAAATCGCGACCGCCCTGCTCGGCGGCCATATCCAGGTGGGCAGTACCGACATCTCCGACTCCATGCCACACATCCAGAGCGGCGACATGCGTTTGCTGGCGGTGTTCTCTGATAAACGCCTGGACGAGCCGGAGATGAAAGACATCCCGACCGCCGTGGAACAAGGCTACGACATCCGTTGGCCGGTAGTACGTGGCTTCTACCTGGGCCCGAAGGTCACCGATGCAGAATACGAATGGTGGAAAAACGCCTTTGACAAGCTGCTGGCCTCCGAAGAGTTCGCCAAGCTGCGCGACCAACGGGAACTGTTCCCGTTCGCCATGACCGGTCCGGAGCTGGACGCCTACGTGAAGAAGCAAGTGGCCGACTACAAGATGCTGGCCAAAGAATTCGGCCTGATTCAGTAATCGCCTCTGTTCTCGCGGCGGCACCGGCACAGTCGGCGCCGCCCAGGAGTTAGTCATGCTCGTCATCCAACGTATTATTGCCGCGGTGCTGCTGCTGGCCTGCATCGGCCTGGCACTGATGGCCTGGCCCTATCAGGCAGCCTTTTCCTATGAACCGGTTGGCCCGCGTGCCTTTCCCCTGCTGATACTCGGGCTGATGGGGCTGGCGCTGCTGTACATGCTGTTTCGTCCCACGCCCGTCGTGCACAGCGAAGACGATCCGCACCTGGACCGTGAAACCCTGCAGAAGATCGGTATCTGCGTGGCGCTGTTGCTGGTATTCGCCGGGACCTTCGAGCCCTTGGGATTCATCCTCGCCAGCATTCTGATCGGCGTGCCGATGGCACGTCTGTACGGCGGCCGCTGGGTGCCGAGCGTGGTGATCATCAGCCTCATGGCCATTGGTCTTTATCTGTTGTTCGACAAGCTGATGGACGTGCCGCTGCCCCTGGGCCTGCTCGGCGTCCTGGAGAATTGATATGGATACCCTGAATTATCTCGGCCAGGGTTTTGGCGTTGCGCTGACGCCGTACAACCTCGTCACCGCGTTGAGCGGCACGCTGATCGGTACCGTGGTCGGCCTGCTGCCGGGCCTGGGCCCGATCAACGGCGTGGCGCTGCTGATCCCGATTGCCTTCGCCCTGGGACTGCCGCCGGAATCGGCGCTGATCCTGTTGGCGGCGGTGTACCTGGGCTGCGAATACGGCGGACGTATCAGCTCGATCCTGCTTAACATCCCCGGTGAAGCCTCCACCGTGATGACCACCCTGGACGGCTACCCGATGGCCCGCCAAGGCCTGGCCGGGGTGGCGTTGTCGCTGTCGGCGTGGAGTTCGTTCATCGGCGCGTTCATTGCCACCTGCGGCATGGTGTTGTTTGCGCCACTGCTGGCCAAATGGGCGATCGCCTTCGGACCAGCGGAATATTTCGTCCTGATGGTGTTTGCCATTGTCTGCCTCGGCGGCATGGCCGGTGACCGGCCGCTCAAGACCTTCATCGCTGCGCTGATCGGGCTGTTCCTGTCTTGCGTCGGCATCGATGCGAACAGCGGCGTGTACCGTTTTACGGGTGACAACATCCATTTGACCGATGGCATCCAGTTCGTCGTGCTGGTGCTGGGCCTGTTCTCCATCAGCGAGATTCTGTTGCTGCTGGAAAAAACCCATCGCGGCCAGGAAGCGGTGAAAGCCACCGGGCGGATGATGTTCAACTTCAAGGAAGCGGCCTCGGTGTTCTGGGTGAACATCCGCTGCGGCGTGCTCGGTTTCATCATGGGCGTATTGCCTGGCGCGGGCGCGACCCTGGCCAGTGCCGTGGCCTACATGACCGAAAAACGCATGGCTGGAGCCAGTGGGACCTTCGGCCAGGGCGACAAGCGTGGCCTCGCGGCGCCGGAAACCGCCATCGGCGGCGCGGCCTGCGGCGCGCTGGTGCCGATGCTGACCCTCGGCGTCCCAGGTTCAGGCACCACGGCGGTGATGATCGGCGCGCTGTCGCTCTATAACATCACGCCTGGTCCCCTGCTGTTCCAGCAACAGCCGGACATCGTCTGGGGCCTGATCGCTTCGTTGTTCGTCGCCAACGTCATGCTGGTGATCCTCAACATCCCGATGATTCGTATCTTCACCCGCATCCTGGCCGTGCCGAACTGGGCGCTGGTGCCGGTCATCGCGATCATCACCGGGATCGGCGTTTACGCCGTGCACGCGACCACATTCGACCTGTTCCTGATGATCGGCATCGGCATCTTCGGTTACATCCTGCGCAAGCTGGATTTCCCGCTGTCGCCCGTGCTGCTGGGCTTCATCCTTGGCGGTCTGATGGAGCAGAACCTGCGTCGTGCATTGTCGATTTCCAATGGCGCGTTGGAAATCCTCTGGTCCAGCCCGATCACCTTCGGCTGCTGGGTCCTGACGGCAATCATGTTGTTCCTGCCGCTGCTGCGCATCTGGCGTCGTCGCAGTGCCCAGCGTCGTGCCCTGGCCAATGTCTGAGGCGACAACTTTCAGACAATGGTGGGGAACACCGCTGGTCGGTCTGGCCGGCGGTTATCTGGCCAGCCTGATCGGCTGGCCCTTGCCCTGGATGGTCGGCTCGCTGTTGGCGATCATCCTGGTGCGCTGTCTCACTCCCTGGCAACTGATGGAAATCCCCGGCGGCCGCAAATGCGGCCAATGGGTGGTGGGCATCGGTATCGGCCTGCACTTCACGCCAGTGGTGATGGAACAGGTCCTCAGCCACTTCGGCCTGATCTTCTTCGGCGCGCTGATCACCAGCGTGTCCAGCATCGTAAGTGTCTGGCTTATGCGCCGCACCGGCGAAGATCGCGCCACGGCCTTTTTCTCCAGCATGCCGGGCGGTTCCGGCGAGATGGTCAACCTCGGCGCCCGCAATGGCGCGATGCTCAGCCATGTTGCCGCGGGCCAGAGCCTGCGTGTGCTGGTGGTGGTGTTGTGCGTGCCGGCTGCCTTCAAGTATCTGCTCGGTGACGGCACGCCGGTGCAACACGCCACGGCGGTGGATTGGTTGTGGCTGGCGGTTCTGTTTCCGGCGGGTGCCCTCCTCGCCTGGATCTGGGAGCGCTTGCGCCAACCCAATCCATGGCTGTTCGGGCCCTTGTTGGTCAGCGCGGCGGTGAGCATCGGCTGGGACCTGCACATCGGCCTGCCCGACGGCGGCAGCCAGATCGGCCAATGGCTGATCGGCAGCGGCCTGGGCTGTCATTTCAACCGGCAGTTCTTCCGCCGCGCACCGTCGTTCATGGGTCGTACCTTGATTGGCACGGTGCTGACCATGCTGATCGCCACGCTTGCGGCCCTGGGCCTGAGCACCTTGACCCACCTGGACTTGCGCTCGCTGACCCTGGGCATGATGCCCGGCGGCATCGCCGAAATGAGCCTGACGGCGGAGACGCTGCAACTGTCGGTGCCGTTGGTGACAGCGCTACAGGTGATGCGGCTGTTGTTCGTGCTGTTTCTGGCGGAGCCGTTGTTCAGGTATTGGGTTCGCAGACCGGATCCGGACTTGTAGACCGAGTTGCCTTCATCGCGAGCAAGCTCGCTCCCACAGGGATTTGTGTTGCCCTAGAACCCTGTGGGAGCGAGCTTGCTCGCGATGGGGCCCGCCCGGCTAGCGCATCAAACCGGCGGCAAGCGCCAATCGATCGGCTGCTCGCCATGCTGCTGGAGAAACTTGTTGGTCCGGCTGAAATGCCCGCAGCCGATAAAGCCCCGATGGGCTGACAGCGGTGACGGGTGGACCGAGGTCAACACCAGATGCTTGGTCGCATCGATCAGCTTCTGCTTGCTCTGGGCATGAGCGCCCCACAGCAGGAATACCAGGTGCGGCTGGTGTTCGCTGACCACTTCGATGACTTTGTCGGTAAAGTGCTGCCAGCCTTTTTTAGCGTGGGCATTGGCATTGGCGCGCTCCACGGTCAAGGTCGTGTTGAGCAACAACACACCCTGGTCGGCCCAGCTCTGCAGATAGCCATGGTTGGGGATATCGATGTTCAGGTCGCGCTTCAATTCCTTGTAGATGTTCACCAGCGACGGCGGCGTCGGCACGCCCGGCTGCACCGAAAAGCACAAGCCATGGGCCTGGCCCGGGCCGTGGTACGGGTCCTGGCCGAGGATCACCACCTTGACCTTGTCCAGCGGCGTGGAATTGAGCGCATTAAAAATCAGCGGGGCCGGCGGATAGATTTCCTTGCCAGCGGCGTATTCACTGCGCAGGAACTCGCGCAACTCCGCCATGTACGGCTGGTCGAACTCGGCACGCAGTGCCTGCTTCCAGCTGGGTTCGAGTTTGATACGGTCGTCAGCGGTCATGGGTGCACCCGGTAGAAACAATGGGCGCACCCTAGGAAAGCCTACAGGGCTTGTCAATTGATCTGACGCCAATCCGGCACTTTCCCCCACAGCAGTCATACTGATCATTCAATTTTCCGATCGAGGTCACGATGAATCTGCACTTCGAAGAACTGACCGGCATCAACGGGGCGCGCCTGGGCGTCGCCACGCTGGATGCCGAAAAATCCTTGAACGCCCTTTCCCTGCCGATGATCAACGCCCTGCGCGATCGCCTCGACGCCTGGGCCCGGGAATCGCAGATTGTCTGTGTGCTGTTGCGCGGCAATGGTGCCAAGGCCTTCTGCGCCGGTGGCGAGGTGCGCAGCCTGGTCGAAGCGTGTCGCGCCCACCCCGGCGAAGTGCCGCCGCTGGCGGCGCAGTTTTTCGCTGCCGAATACCGGTTGGACTTCAATCTGCACACGTATCCGAAACCGTTGATCTGCTGGGGCCATGGCTATGTACTCGGCGGCGGCATGGGCCTGCTGCAAGGCGCCAGCACGCGAATCGTCACGCCGAGCAGTCGACTGGCGATGCCGGAAATCAGCATCGGCTTGTATCCGGACGTCGGCGCCAGTTGGTTCCTGTCGCGCCTGCCGGGCAAGCTTGGCCTGTTCCTCGGCCTTACCGGCGCCCACATGAACGCCAGGGATGCCATCGATCTGGGCCTGGCCGATCGCTTTCTGCTCGATGAGCAGCAGGATGACCTGATCGAAGGCTTGTTGCAGCTTAACTGGCAGGAACAGACCGAGATGCAGCTCAACAGCCTGCTCAGGGCTCTACAGCAAGAAGCACTGCCGCAACAACCCGAAGCCCAATGGTTGCCGCGTCGGCAGCAAATCGATGAGTGGCTGGATGTCAGCGACGTGCGCTGCGCCTGGAAAGCCCTCAGCCTGCTGGTGGATCATCCGGACCCATTGATCGCCCGGGCAGCCAGGACCATGACCGAAGGCTCGCCGCTGACGGCGCACCTGGTCTGGGAGCAGATCAGCCGCGCCCGCCCTTTGTCATTGGCCGGTGTGTTCCGCATGGAATACACCTTGAGCCTCAACTGCTGCCGCCATCCGGAATTCAGCGAAGGCGTGCGGGCGCGGTTGATCGACAAGGACCACAAGCCGCGCTGGCATTGGCCGGATATCAATCATGTGCCGCAAGCGGCGGTCGAGGCGCATTTCCATAAGGTATGGGAGGGGCGGCATCCGTTGGCGGATTTGTCCAATGAGTAACGGACCTGCTTTTGGTGGGCATACCTTTGGTGAAACCCGCCTCCTTGTGGGAGCGAGCCTGCTCGCGATGGCGTCGGCCCTGACAGTAATGCTGTGTCGGGGATACCGCCTTCGCGAGCAGGCTCGCTCCCACAGGGTTTAGAGGGTTAGCTTTACGCAGGCACAAAAAAAAGCGGCGCTCAATGCGCCGCTTTTTGCTGCCGATCCGTCAGCGATGACCGCCCCGTCCGTCATGACCACGTCCATCATGGCCACGTCCCCGATGATCATGCCCACGGTCACGTCCGCCCCGGCCGCGACGGTCGTCATTCCAGCCGCCCCGGTCCCGGCCGTCCCAACCGCCCCGATGCGGATAGGGGCGATACGCCGCTCGCGGTGGCGAGTAATAGCGTGGGCCATGCTGGTAGTAGCGTGGAGCCGAGTAATAACGCGGCGCCGGCTGGTAGTACCGTGGTGGAGCGTAATAGCCACGCGGTGCCGAGTAGTAACTTCCACCGCCGCTGTAATAGACCGGCGCCGGTGAGGTGTAGACCTCGGAACGGTAATAGCTGGAGCCTCCGTCGGAGTAAGGCACGCAGGCCGAAAGAGTCAAACCGAGAAACGCAATGAGCAGCAGTCGTCGATACATGGCGGCCTCCTGGACCGCGGATGGGCCACATCAGCGACGCTGACGGGCGGCAGTCATCTATTGGGGTGACTGACGATTAATCTGACAGCGAAATCGGAATCTGGTGCGACGTTGCAATAACTCGAAACATGTAGCCTTTTGCTTCATTGCGGTGCGCCACGGCACCACAACAACGCATGAATCCGCTTGAGGTACGCGCCTTCCTGGCATGCGGTCGCTCTGGACCGGGGCTTGCGCGTACTTGGCACGGCTCTCGCTTTAACGAACCTTGTGCAGGAGTCATCACAGGTTCGCGGCACCACAATTTGCAATGGCTGACTAGGGTTCCGGCTCGCCTCTGGCGAGTGGCTGGTCCGAGAGTTGGCGACCTCCAGTTGAGGTTACACGGCGGGACAAAAGCCCGGGAGACAAGCCACCGTTCGCGGTGCCGCGTTGCTCCTGTCCGCCCTTGATCAACTGGAGAACCACCATGCTCAAGCTTCGTCTGTCCTCACTGCTCCTCGCCGCGCTTGCGGCCTTCGCGAGCATCCCATCCCACGCCGCGCCCAAGGACAATTTCAGCGTCTGCTGGACCATCTATGCCGGCTGGATGCCCTGGGAATACGCCGGCAGCCAGGGCATCGTCGACAAATGGGCGAAGAAATACGGCATCACCATCGATGTCGTGCAGCTCAACGATTACGTCGAATCCATCAACCAGTACACCGCCGGTCAGTTCGATGGCTGCACCATGACCAACATGGACGCCCTGACCATTCCCGCCGCCGGCGGCGTGGACAGCACCGCACTGATCGTCAGTGACTTCTCCAACGGCAACGACGGCATCGTCCTCAAGGGCGAGGGCAAGAAAGTCGCCGACCTCAAGGGCATGGACGTCAATCTGGTGGAATTGTCGGTGTCCCACTACCTCTTGGCTCGGGCCCTGGACTCGGTCGGCCTCGCCGAGAAAGACCTGAAAGTCGTCAACACCTCCGACGCCGATATTTCTGCCGCCTTCAACACCGACCAGGTCAAGGCCGTCACGACATGGAACCCGATGCTCTCGGGCATCAAGGCCCAGCCGGGTGTCAGCGAAGTATTCAACTCCAGCCAGATTCCCGGCGAAATCATGGACATGATGGTGGTCAACACTCAGACCCTCAAAGACAACCCGGCCCTGGGCAAGGCACTGACCGGCGCCTGGTTCGAAGTGGTGGCGCTGATGAACGCCAGGAACGCAGCCGCCAATGCCGCGCTGGAACACATGGCCAAGGCGTCGGGTACTGATCTCAAAGGTTTCCAGGCGCAACTGGACACTACCAAGCTGTTCGCCACCCCCAAGGAAGCCCTCGCCTTCGCCACCAGCGAACAACTGCCCGCCACCCTGCGCAAGGTCGCCGAGTTCTCGTTCCGCCACGGTCTGCTGGGTGAAGGCGCCAAGGATGCCGACGCAGTGGGCATGGCGTTCGCCAATGGCGTGACCCTGGGCGACAAAACCAACCTCAAGCTGCGCTTCGACCCCACCTACGTGCAACTGGCCGCCGACGCCAAGTTGTAGGACCGGAGGACTGGCATGCGCGTGATCAACCGCTACCCCGATCGCCCCAGCCGCTTGTTGCTGGTGATCCTGCCATTTGCGCTGGTGCTGTTTGCCTACTTCATGGGCTCGGCGGAACGGCTGACAGACAACCCCAACGACAAGCTGCTGCCCAGCGCTGTGCAGATGGTCGATGCAGTCAAACGCCTGGCCTTTACCGCCGACGCTCGCAGCGGCGATTACCTGCTCTGGCAGGACACCGCTTCGAGTCTGCGCCGGTTGGCGATCGGCCTGGGCATCAGCGCCCTGGCCGGGCTGTGCCTGGGCATCGCCGCCGGCACGCTGCCGCTGTTCGGCGCGCCGTTGTCGCCGCTACTCACCGTGGTGTCGATGGTGCCGCCATTGGCGATCCTGCCGATCCTGTTCATCGTCTTCGGCCTGGGGGAGTTGTCCAAGGTGATGCTGATCGTCATCGGCATCACCCCGTGCCTGGCCCGCGACCTGGAGCAGCGTGCCCGGGAAATTCCGCCTGAGCTATTGATCAAGGCCCAGACGCTGGGTGCCTCGACCTGGACCCTGATGTTGCGCGTGGTGCTGCCGCAATTGCTGCCGCGCCTGTTGATTTCCCTGCGGCTGATGCTGGGTTCGGCCTGGCTGTTCCTGATCGCTGCCGAAGCCATCGCTTCCACCGATGGCCTGGGCTATCGGATTTTCCTCGTGCGTCGTTACTTGGCGATGGATGTGATCCTGCCCTATGTGGTGTGGATCACCCTGCTCGCCTGGCTGATGGATTGGGGCCTCAAGCGCCTGACCCGCCGAGCATTTCCCTGGTACGAGGGGGCGAAGGCATGAGCTTCATTACCGTGAACAACGTCTGGCAGCAGTATGCCGATCAAGTGGTGCTCGAGCGCTTGAACCTGAGCGTTGCCGAGGGTGAGTTCTGCACCCTGGTGGGTGCCTCGGGTTGCGGCAAGTCGACTTTCCTGCGGCTGCTGCTAGGCCAGGAACGCGCCAGCCGCGGACAGATCCTGCTGGACGGCGAACCTTTGGCGGGCGAGCCGGATGCCAGCCGTGGAGTGGTGTTCCAGCGTTACTCGGTATTCCCGCACCTGACGGTACTGGACAATGTCGCCCTCGGCCTGGAATTGCCGCGCTCGCCGCTGCTGGGGCGTCTGTTCGGCGGCGCCAAACGCCAGGCCCGCGAAGACGCCGCACAACTGCTGGACAAAGTCGGCCTCGGCCACGCGCTGGACAAATACCCCGCGCAGCTCTCCGGCGGCATGCAGCAACGGCTGGCCATCGCCCAGGCGCTGATCATGAAGCCGCGGGTGTTGTTGCTGGACGAACCCTTCGGCGCCCTCGACCCCGGCATTCGCAAAGACATGCATGCCCTGCTGCTGGAGCTCTGGCGGGAAACCCGGCTGACGGTGTTCATGGTGACCCATGACCTGTCCGAAGGCTTCAGCCTTGGCACCCGCCTGCTGGTGTTCGACAAGGTTCGTGTCGATCCCCATGCCCCTGGCGCCTATGGCGCACGCATCACCTACGACATCCCACTGAACAGCGACCGCCGCACCGCCCGTGCCGCCGTCGACGCCCTGCCTGCCGAACTGGCCGGCACGTTGCGTATCGCTTGAAAGGAGAAATTCCATGACCGATTCGATCCAGCTGTTCCCCCCCTTCGCCGAAGAGTTGCTGCCCGGTGGCGGCCATCGCTCGTTCGTCCTCAAGCGCGGTCAGTTGCTGCGCCTGACCGATGTGCGTGGCGGTGCCAACGTGAGCCTTACCTTGCTTAATGCCAACGAAAAAACCGAGCGCCTGAACCTGCCGGACAGTCTGAAATGCCAACACACCGCCAAGCTCACCGCCGGTCATTGCCTGTACTCGGACATGGGCCGGGTACTGGCGGCAATCACTGCGGATACCTGTGGCTGGAGCGATAGTTTTGGCGGCGTGCTCTGCGCCGAGGAAGCCGCTGAAAAGTATGGTCAGGGCCGTTACCAGGAACTGCGCAACGGCTTCTTCCGCAACGGCACCGACAACCTGTTGGTAGAACTGGGCAAATGGGGGTTGGGTCTGTCCGACCTGCTGATGACCCTCAACCTGTTCAGCCGGGTCGATGTCGACGAGGCCGGCCACTTCCACTTCGTGGAGGGCAACTCCAAGGCCGGTGACTACATCGAGCTGTACGCACCGATGGACACCCTGGTGGTGCTGACCGCGCTGCAACATCCGATGGACCCGAACCCGCTATACGCGCCGCAGCCGCTCAAACTCAGCTGGATGAACGCCAACCCCAGCGTCGCCGAACACTGCCGCCAATCGCGCCCGGAAAACCAGCGCGGCTTCATCAACACCGACCGCCTGTTCGCCTGAGGATCGTCGCCATGTCACTCGCCATCGCCACTGCACACAAGCAACCCGAGACCGCCGTATACCGTTCCACGATTCCCGCCGGCGAACCCTGGCTGACCGAGGTCAAGGCCGGCCAGACCCTGCGCATCCTCGACCTGGAAGGCAACCAGGCGGTCGATACGTTGTTCTACAGCTTGGCCAACCCCAAGGAACGCTACGACGTGCAACGCACACTGCGCCGGCAGAACAGCGTCTACCTGGGCACCGGCAGCGTGCTGTATTCCAACCTTGGCCGCCCGATGCTGACCATCGTCGAGGACACCTGCGGGCGCCACGACACCCTCGGCGGCGCCTGCGCGCAGGAAAGCAACACCGTGCGCTACGCCCTGGAAAAACGCTACATGCACAGCTGCCGCGACAATTACCTTCGGGCCTGCGCCCACGACGGTCGACTGGGCAAGGGCGACATCGGACCGAACATCAATTTCTTCATGAACGTGCCGGTGACCGCCGACGGCGGCCTGACTTTCGAAGACGGGATCTCGGCGCCGGGCAAATACGTCGACCTGCGGGCCGAGATCGATGTGATCGTGTTGATCTCCAACTGCCCGCAACTGAACAACCCGTGCAACGCCTACAACCCTACCCCTGCGGAGCTGCTGATATGGAACTGAAACTCGTGCGCCTGCGCCGCTGGCTGTTCGCGCTGTGCCAGAGCCGGTCGGGGCAATGCATCAAATAACGCCCTGATTCCCTGTGGGAGCGAGCCTGCTCGCGAAGGAGTCGGATCAGTCAGCCTTCATGCAGCTGATGTACCGTTTTCGCGAGCAGGCTCGCTCCCACAGAGGTTGTGTGGTGTTCGAAGGTATCCGCCCACGGGGACGACCCCGTCGGCCATCGAAAACTGCGGGACGGCCCGCATCCCGATTCAGGCTGACATTGCGGCCTGAGGGGTAAATGCCATGTTCGAAAAAATCCTGATTGCCAACCGTGGCGCCATCGCCTGCCGCATCCTGCGGACCCTGCGCGAGCTGGACGTCAAAGGCGTCGCGGTTTACTCCCAGGCCGACGAAGCCAGCCTGCACATCCTCCAGGCCGACGAAGCCCACTGCCTGGGCCAAGGCGCGGCGGCGGGCACCTACCTGGCCGTGGACAAGCTCTTGGCTATCGCCCAGGACAGCGGCGCGACCGCGATCCATCCCGGCTACGGTTTTCTCTCGGAAAACGCCGCTTTCGCACAAGCTTGCGAGGTCGCCAACATTGCCTTCATCGGCCCGACACCGGAGCAGTTGCGAGTGTTCGGCCTAAAGCACACCGCACGCGCCCTGGCTCGCCAGCACGGCGTGCCCCTGCTCGAAGGCACGGAGCTGCTCGACAGCCTGGATGCCGCGCTACTGGCCGGGGCGCAGGTCGGCTACCCGGTCATGCTGAAAAGCACGGCGGGCGGCGGCGGAATCGGCATGCGCGTATGCCGCAGCGCCGCTGAATTGAGCGAGTCCTTCGAAGCGGTCAAGCGCCTCGGGCAGAACAATTTCAGCGACGCCGGCGTGTTCATCGAGAAATACATCGAACGGGCGCGGCATCTTGAGGTTCAGGTGTTCGGCGACGGCCAGGGCCAGGTGATCGCCTTGGGCGTGCGCGACTGCTCGGTGCAGCGGCGCAACCAGAAAGTCATCGAAGAAACCCCGGCGCCCAACCTGCCCGAGGGCATGGCCGACGCGCTTTGCGCTGCCGCGATCAAGCTGGCCCGGGCGGTCGACTACCGCAGCGCCGGCACCGTGGAGTTTGTCTATGACAGCGAGGCAGGACGCTTCTATTTCCTGGAAGTGAACACACGCCTGCAAGTGGAGCATGGCGTCACCGAGCAGGTGTGGGGCGTGGACCTGGTGCGCTGGATGGTGCAATTGGCCGCCGGCGAACTGCCGCCACTGAGCGAACTGAGCCAAGGGCTGAAAGCCGAGGGCCACGCGATCCAGGCGCGCCTGTATGCCGAGGACCCAGGCCGGGATTTCCAGCCGAGCCCAGGGCTGCTGACTGCGGTGGAATTTGCGCAAGCCAACGGCAAGGAACTGCGCATCGACACCTGGGTCGAGGCCGGTTGCCAGATCCCGCCGTACTTCGATCCGATGATCGCCAAAGTCATTCGCTGGGCGCCGACCCGCGAGCAGGCACGCCTGGGCCTGCATCAAGCGCTGGACGAAAGCCTGCTCTATGGCGTGGAAACCAACCGTGTCTACCTGCAACAGATCCTGCTCGACGCGCCCTTCGCCGATGGCCAGCCCTGGACCCGCTGCCTGGAGACCCTGGCCTACCGCGCCAACACCGTCGAAGTGCTCAGCCCCGGCACTCAGACCAGCGTTCAGGATTACCCCGGTCGCCTCGGTTATTGGGCGGTGGGCGTGCCGCCGTCGGGACCGATGGACAGCCGTTCGTTGCGCCTGGGCAATCGCCTGCTGGGCAACGAGGAAGGTGCGGCGGCCTTGGAAATCACCATGAGCGGGCCGCTGCTGCGCTTCAACTGCGCTGCGCGAGTGGCGGTGACCGGCGCAGAAATCGCCCTGACGCTGGACGGCGAAACGGTGCCGATGGACACCCCGCTGTCGATCGGTGCAGGGTCCACCCTCGCCATCGGCACGATTACTGGCGCCGGGGCGCGGAGTTATCTGTGTGTACATGGCGGCTTGCAGGTACCGGATTACCTGGGCAGCAAAAGCACCTTCACCCTCGGCCAGTTCGGCGGCCACGGCGGGCGAGCACTGTGCACCGGCGACGTGCTGCACCTGGCTGCGTTGGATGAGCACGTCGTGATGCCGTCGATCGAAGAGCCGCCCCTGGTGTTGCCAGCCGTGCGGCAGATCCGTGTGATCTACGGTCCCCACGGCGCGCCGGAATATTTCACCGAGCGTTACATCCAGACGTTCTTCGACACCGCGTGGGAAGTGCATTTCAACTCCAGCCGAACCGGCGTGCGGCTGATCGGGCCGAAGCCGGAATGGGTACGTGCCGACGGCGGCGAAGCGGGCCTGCATCCGTCCAATATCCATGACAACCCGTACGCCATCGGCGCGGTGGACTTCACCGGCGACATGCCGGTCATCCTCGGCCCCGACGGCCCGAGCCTGGGGGGCTTCGTCTGCCCCGTGACGGTGATCGAGGCGGACCTGTGGCAACTGGGACAGCTCAAGGCGGGGGACAAGGTGCGGTTTGTGCCGGTGGACCTGAAGACTGCCCGCGCATTGGCAATGGATTTCCCCCGTGGCGAGGGAGCTTGCTCCCGCTCGAGTGCGCAGCGCTCGCCAGACAATATTCCTGGTGCTGAAAATTTGGGGCCGCTGCGCGACCCAGCGCGAGCAAGCTCGCTCGCCACAGGTTTGGGAATTACACAGACATTGATGTCGCCTGTGGTTTTGGACATCGGCCAGGACGACACCCGCCTGGTCGCGCGGCTGTCCGGCGACACCCATCTGCTGCTTGAAATCGGCGCTCCCGAACTGGATCTGGTGCTGCGTTTTCGCGCCCACGCCTTGATGCAGGCCCTGGAGCAAAAACACCTGCGAGGGGTCATCGACCTGACGCCGGGTATTCGCTCGCTGCAAGTGCATTACCAGCCCGAACAATTACCCCTGGCCGATCTGCTGGCCATCGTCGCCGGCGAGTGGGACGCCGTGTGCGCCGCGCAAGACTTGCAGGTGCCGTCGCGCATCGTCCATCTGCCGCTGTCCTGGGACGATCCGGCCTGCCAGCTGGCGATCGAAAAGTACATGACCACCGTGCGCAAGGACGCGCCCTGGTGCCCGAGCAACCTGGAGTTCATCCGGCGCATCAACGACCTGCCCAACCTCGACGAAGTACAACGCACGGTGTTCGATGCCAGCTATCTGGTGATGGGCCTCGGCGATGTCTACCTCGGCGCACCGGTCGCCACGCCGTTGGATCCGCGGCACCGGCTGGTGACCACCAAATACAACCCGGCCCGCACCTGGACCGCGGAAAATTCGGTGGGCATCGGCGGCGCCTATCTGTGCGTGTACGGCATGGAGGGCCCCGGCGGCTATCAGTTCGTCGGCCGCACGTTGCAGATGTGGAATCGTTATCGGGACGTCGCCGCATTTGACGGCAAGCCCTGGCTGCTGCGCTTCTTCGACCAGATCCGCTTCTACCCGGTCAGCGCCGATGAACTGCTGCGCATCCGTCGGGATTTCCCGTTGGGCCGCTTCGACCTGGCGATCGAACACAGCCAACTCAACCTCGCTGATTACCAGCGCTTCCTGGCCCGGGAAGCGGACAGCATCGACGCGTTCCGCGAGCAGCAACAAGGCGCCTTCCGTGCCGAGCGCGAGCGCTGGATCGCCAGTGGCCAGGCGCATTTCGACAGCGAGGAACCGGCAACCGCGCCGAGCGAAGATTCAGTGCTGGACGAGGGCCAACTGAGCGTCGACAGCCACATCGCCGGCAACCTCTGGCAGGTCCAGGTGGAGGTGGGTGCCCGGGTCGCCGCGGGTGACGTGCTGGTGATTCTGGAGTCCATGAAAATGGAAATCCCGGTGCTTGCGCCCATCGCCGGCGTGGTCCGAGAAGTACGCGTCCAGCCCGGTTCAGCGGTGCGCGCCGGGCAACGCGTGGTGGTGCTGGAACGTGACTGAACTCAATCAAAGGATTAACGCCATGACCCTCTCTCTGCGCCTGGACAACCTGCGCGACGCCTACCGCAAGGGTGAAACCACACCGCGTCAGCTGCTGTTGGCCCTGCGGGAAAAAGCCGCTGCGCTCAACCCGGACTATCACCTGTTCATCCACCTGCTCTCGCCCGAGGAACTCGAACCTTACGTTTCGGCACTGGAAAACCGCGACCTGGAAAGCCTGCCGTTGTATGGCGTGCCATTCGCGATCAAGGACAACATCGACCTGGCTGGCATTCCCACCACCGCCGCCTGCCCGGCGTTTGCCTACGTGCCGCAACGTTCGGCAAGCATCGTCGAGCAATTGCTGGCGCTGGGTGCGGTTCCTGTTGGCAAGACCAACCTCGACCAGTTCGCCACTGGCCTCAACGGTACGCGCACGCCCTACGGGGCTTGCCGCAACAGCGTGCTGGCCGACTACCCGGCGGGCGGCTCCAGCGCGGGCTCGCCGCTGGCGGTGGCCCTGGGCGTGGCCAGCTTTGCCCTGGGCACCGACACCGCCGGCTCCGGCCGCGTGCCTGCGGCGCTGAACAACCTGGTGGGGTTGAAAGCCACCAAGGGCCTGATCTCCACCGCTGGCGTGGTGCCGGCCTGCCGTACGCTGGACTGCGTGACCACATTCACCGCGACGGCACGCGAAGCCAGCCAGCTGTTGGCATTGACTGCGCGTCTCGACCCGCGCGACGAATACAGCCGCCCCAACCCGCAATGGAACGACGGCGCGGCGTTCGGCGCGCCACGACGTTTTCGCTTCGGCGTGCCCCGCCGGCAAGACCTGGAGTTTTTCGACTGCGACGAAGGCCCACGGCTGTTCGCCGATGCCATCGAGCGCCTCGAACACCTGGGCGGCGAAGCTGTCGAGTTGGACTTGTCACCCTTCCTCGAAGCGGCACGCCTGCTCTATGAGGGGCCGTGGGTTGCCGAGCGCTACAGCGTGGCCGGGGAACTGATGGAACGCGAACCCGACGCGGTACTGCCGGTGATCCGCGCCGTGCTGGCGCAAGCGCCGACGGTGACCGGTGTGGAAACCTTCCGTGCCCAGTACCGTTTGCAGGCGCTCAAGGCCCAATGCGATCGCGCGATGGAAGCGCTCGATTGCGTCCTCACCCCGACCATCGGGCGCCCGGTGACGCTCGCCGAACTCGCCGCCGAACCGCTCCTGCGCAATTCGCAACTGGGTTACTACACCAACTTCATGAACCTGCTGGACTACGCCGCCGTGGCCGTTCCCAGCGCATTCATGGCCAACGGTTTGCCTTGGGGCGTGACGCTGTTCGGCCGCGCCTTCACCGATCAGTACCTGCTGAGCGTGGCCGACGCCTTGCAGCGTCAGCAAGCGCCTGATCTGCCAGTGCCTGCCAACCCGGCGCGCCATGATCGGGCACGGTTGGTCGTGTGCGGCGCGCACCTGGATGGGCTGGCGTTGAACTGGCAGCTCAAGCAACGTGGCGCCCGCCTGATCGAGGCCACCCGAAGCTCAGCGGATTATCGCCTCTACGCCTTGGCCGGCGGCCCGCCACTGCGCCCTGGCATGCTTCGGGTCGGCGAGGGAGGCGTGGCGATCGAAGTGGAAGTCTGGGAATTGCCAAGCAGCGAGCTGGGTTCGTTCCTCACCGGTATCCCCGCACCGCTGGGGCTGGGTAAGGTGCAACTGGCCGACGGACGCTGGGAAAGCGGCTTCATTTGCGAGCCGTATGGTCTGGACGGCGCGCAGGACATCAGTCATCTGGGCGGATGGCGGGCTTATCTGAGTACCCGTCAGTAAACAGCACCCTGTGGCGAGGGGATTTATCCCCGCTGGGCGGCGCGACGTTTCGCTAAATCCCCTCGCCACGATCTTGCAAAGCTGTAAATCCGAATGTCTTTTCTTACAGGGCCACTAAACTGATTCCATCGGATCACTCCAAGGGAATCGCCATGTCGCTTCGTTCGCCGTTGTATTCCCAGCGCTCGCCGGTGCTCATCCTGGCCATTTTGCTCGGCGCCGGCTTCCTGGTGACCTCGCTGCTGGGTTACTACGCCGCCAACACATCGCTGCGGGACAACGTGCTCAAGACGCTGTATTTCAATCTGCTGATCGGCCTGCTGGTGACGGTGGCCGCGCTCGTGGTGCTGCATCGGCTGATGGTCAGCTACCAGCGGCGGATCGATGCCCAAGCGATTCTTGACGGCCTCACCGAGCTACCCAATCGGCGGGGCTTCGACCTCCTGGCGGTACAGGCCCTGCACGAAGCCCAACGCGAGCCCAGGCCACTGAGCGCGCTGTTGCTGGAGGTGGATGACTTCAAGCGACTGGACGCCAACCACGGCCACATCGCCAGTGATCAGTTGCTGACGGGTTTCGCTCGCGACCTGACCGATACACTGCGCCATTCAGACATTGTCTGCCGCTGGAGCGCCGATGCCTTCGTCCTGCTGCTCAAGGACACCGATGGACAGAACGCTCTGAAAATCGCCGAGAAAATTCGCCAGCGCATCGAGCAACAGCGTTACTTTTGCAGCGGCAAGCAATTGCGGATCACCATCAGCATCGGCCTGACCACCTTGCAGGACAAAGACACCTTGCACAGCCTGCTGTCCCGGGCCGATCATGCGCTGCAACGCGCCCGACAGACCGGAAGCAACCGAACCTGCGTGGAAATGCCTCATTCCAGTTATGAATAAACCCGACCTCTGCCCGGCCTGCGGCGCCACCAACGACTGCACCCTGGCCAATCCGAAAACCGCTGATCGTGCCTGCTGGTGCTATGGCGTGAGCATCGACCCGGCGGTGCTGGAAAATTTGCCGGCCGAGCTGCGCAACCAATCCTGCCTGTGCCCGCGATGCGCCCGGGTCGATGAGCAGTTGCGCGCCAAACACCAACCGATCGCGTAAGATGCCCGCCCCCAGCTCCCCTGCCCGAACTGCCCATGCGCGTTGACCGTTTCCTCAGTAACCTGCCGCGTTTCAACCGCCAACAGGTCCGTCTGCTGCTGGTGGAACGGCGCGTACGGATCGACGACCAGACCGTCATCGATCCACAGGCACAGGTGCGTGAATTCAGCCGCGTCGAAGTCGACGGCGAAGTTTTGCAAGCGGGCCGACCAGCGCGCTACTTCATGCTGCACAAGCCGCCCGGCTGCGTGAGTGCCACCCGCGATCCGCAGCACCGCACCGTCCTCGATCTGCTGGACGAACCGGACAAGGACGACTTGCACATCGCCGGTCGCCTGGACTTCAACACCACCGGGCTGATGCTGATCACCAACGACGGCAGCTGGTCGCGGCGCCTGACCCAGCCGCAGACCAAACTACCGAAGGTCTACTACGTCGAGACCGAGCAAACCATTACCGCCGAGTACGCCTTCACGTTTGCCCAAGGCCTGTACTTTGCGTTCGAAGACCTCACCACCCAACCGGCGCAATTGACCCAACTGGGGCCGACATCGGCGCGCTTGAGCATCGTTGAAGGCCGTTATCATCAGGTCAAGCGCATGTTTGGTCACTTCAATAACAAGGTGCTGCGCCTGCACCGTGAAAGCATGGGTCCGCTGCAGCTGGACGCTGATCTCGCACAGGGCCAATACCGCGCCTTGAGCCCTGAAGAAGTTGGCCTGATCTGAGCCAAATGACCGCTGGGCAGAAGTGTCGGACAATTTTCAAAGAGCACTTGCGCAACGGCTTTCCCCCTGCTTGAATCAAACCGTCGGCCGAAATGTGACCGACGAGTCACCCCATACCTCTAAGAAACTTTTTGCCGGCTGGAACCCTCAGGTTCCGCCTCGTTCGTCGGCAAATTGCCCGCCATAACAATACCCGTCGACCGGTTTGCGCGGATCGACATGGGCCTTATCTTCCAGGCGTATGCCTACCTGTCACATTGCCCGTGCAATCTCATTGCGCGCATACCCGCTTGCCAGGAGTCTTATGACATGAGGCCAGAAATCGCTGTGCTGGATATACAGGGTCAGTATCGGGTTTACACGGAGTTCTATCGCGCAGACGCCGCGCAAAAGACCATCATCCTGGTCAACGGCTCGATGGCCACCACCGCGTCGTTTGCACAGACCACCAAAAACCTCTACCCGCAATTTAATGTCGTGCTGTACGACCAGCCCTATGCGGGCAAGTCCAAGGCTCACAACCGCCATGAGAAAATGCTGACGAAGGAAATCGAAGGCCAGATCCTGCTGGAGCTGATCGACCACTTCGCCGCCGATCACGTGTTGTCGTTTTCCTGGGGCGGAGCCGCCACCCTGACCGCCTTGGCCCAGCGCCCGCGGCGCATCGAAAAAGCCGTGATCAGTTCTTTCTCACCGGTGCTCAACGCACCGATGCGCGACTACCTGGAACGTGGCGTGGACTACTTGAGCAGCCTGGACGGCGATCGTGTCGGACACCTGGTCAACAGTACGATTGGCAAGCACCTGCCACCGCTGTTCAAGCGCTTCAACTATCGCCACGTCAGCAACCTGGCCGAGCATGAATACGGACAGATGCACTTTCACATCAACGATGTGCTCCACAGCGACCAGCAGTGCTATGTCAACGCGGCGAAAAAGATCAACGTGCCGGTGCTGTTCCTGAATGGCGAATGGGACGAATACACCGCGGCCACCGACGCCAGGCTCTTCGCCAATCATGTCCAGCACAGCAGCTTCACCACGCTGCAAGCCACCGGGCACTTCCTCGACATGGAACACAAGGCCGCCTGCCGCGACAGCCGCGAGGCGTTGCTGGGTTTCCTCAAGCCAACCCACCACACCAGCCGACCGCGCTACAGCTATGTACAGGACTACCATGCAGTGGCCATCTGAGAAAGTCATCGCGGGCAAGCCTCCAGCAATGGCGCTTGCTCGCGAATGACCGCTCTGGTTTGAGGCTTGCGTAGACGGATGACCTCGCCGTCCGGAAAGAAAAACTTCAAATCCCAGGCCACATCTGGTACAAAGTCAGCCGCTCTGAGCGGGTGTCGTATAATGGCATTACTCCAGCTTCCCAAGCTGATAACGAGGGTTCGATTCCCTTCACCCGCTCCAATCGAATTCTGGTCCCGCGTCGTGATGGTTTTGACGGGGGACAAAAAAACCGGCTCCTGGTGGCCGGTTTTTTTTGGTCTGATTTTTGGTTGGCGATGATCTGGAATGAACAGGCCAGCGGCTTTATCCGAAGGCTGTTGCGAGACGTTGCGCATCCTTGACACCGGACCGTTGCAAGAAAGACAGGTCATAATCTCAAGAACGAGTGATGCCCGTGGCGAGGGAGCTTGCTCCCTCTTGAGTGCGAAGCGCTCACAAGAGTGGCTGCTTTCGGCATTGCTGCAACAGCCTCACTCCCCCGCCAGATGCCCCAAGGGCAACGGCCCCGGAGCCTTCACCGTGTTGATCGCAAAATTACTGCGAATGTCACTCACCCCCGGCAGCTTCAACAGCTTGCCCGTGACAAATCGGTCATAGGCCCGCAAGTCCGGCACCACCACTTGTAGCAGGAAATCCGACTCGCCTGACACCAGGAATGCCGAGATCACTTCGGGTAGCGCGGTCACCGCCAGGCGAAATGCCTCGGCTCGTTCATCGGTGTGCCGTTCGACCTTGATGCCGACAAAGATCGTCATACCGAGGCCCACTTCATCGCGATCCAGGATGGCTTGATAGCCGCGGATCACTCCCGCTTCCTCGAGCATCCGCACGCGGCGCAGGCATGGCGAGGGGGACAGGCCGATTTCTTCGGCCAGTTGTACGTTGCTCAGCCGGCCGTCCCGCTGCAGTGCAGCGAGAATTTTGCGGTCGAAGGCATCAAGTTTCATGATTTGGCACTTTTCGATTGAATGGATCGATCACTTGGCAGGTTATGCCAATTCTTAGAGCTTTAGAAGCTGATTACGCAAGCACCTGCCCTACCCTTCGGCCATAGACTGGCATCTCCAATCCACTGATTGCGGAGGGCATGCAATGACAGAGCTCTGGTTGTTTTTCATGGCGTTGACGGTGGCGTATCTGTTGCCCGGGCCGGACATGATCCTGGTGCTGCAAACCGGTGCCCGTCAGGGCAAGGCTGCGGCGCTGGCAACGGCGGTAGGCTTGGGGATTGCCCGGGCATGTCATGTCGCGCTGGCGGCAATGGGGCTATCGGTGTTGTTCAAGGCAGCGCCCTGGACCTTTGATGTGGTGCGCCTGGCCGGGGCTGCGTATCTGGCGTGGATCGGGTTTCAGTGTTTGCGGACCACGTTGTTGCCAAGCTTTGGAGGAGCTGACGCCGAAGTCGGAAAGCGACAGTGGTACCAAGCGATACAACGCGGTCTGCTGACCAACCTGCTCAACCCCAAGGCGCTGCTGTTTTGCTCAGTGTTGCTGCCGCAGTTCATCGACCCACAGGGCGGGCCGGTGCTGGGGCAATTCGCGATGCTCGGTTTGGTGCTGGTCGGCGTCGGCCTGCTGTTTGACAGCGCCTACGCACTGGTGGGCGTAGCGCTCGGACGCTGGCTTCAGCGATCGCCCTCGGCCCAACGTGCGCAGCAGTGGGTGTTTGGCAGCGTGCTGATTGGGTTTGCGGTACGGCTGACGTTTGTGCAGCAGTCGTAGACTATTGCTACCAGGACTGACGCACTAGGTATCGACACATGGAGAAAGCGACCTATCGAACACCTCAAGAGATTAAGGCTGAACTCAGAACAGCCAGTATTCTCAAAAGCGCCAGGGTCGTTTTTAATATCGGCGGCAACAAATACCGAGTAATTCTGGCAATCGACTATCAGCGCCAGCTCGGCTTTGTAAGGTTCGTCGGCACCCACGCCCAATATGACCAAATCAATGCGGAGACCGTATGATGAACATCAAACCCATTCGCAACCAGGACGATCTGAATGCGGCCTTTGCGCGAATCGAACAACTGTGGGGGGCGGAAGTCGGTTCGGCTGAAGGCGATGAGTTGGAAATTCTTGCCCTGCTAATCGAAAAATATGAGGAGGAGCATTACCCGATGCCGCCTTCCGATCCAATTGAGGCGATTAAATTCCGGATGGATCAACAAGGCTTGACCCCGCGCGATTTGGAACCATTTCTTGGTTCGAGCGGACGCGTCTCGGAAGTGCTGAACCGCAAACGCAAACTGAGCCTGGCAATGATTAAACGCCTGCACGACGGACTGCGAATTCCTTACGAAAGCCTTTTAGCGGACGTTGCTTAACATAGCGACTCCGCAGCAATAACTTGAAGTAGAAGACCGGCCCAACGTGACCGGTTTTTTTCTGCCTCTTTCCCGGCAACCCATACAAAACAACACTCGAATGACGCAGCGCTGCGGGGCAACTCCCTCGCATGCGAGCGTCTGCCTCCCGCTTCACATCCAGAAATAAACCCACCCGGCTCCTCTCGCGCCCTTGTCCGGCGCCGCTTCTAGACTTCGGACGTAGATCCCACTCGATCCCGGTCGTCGCTCACGGTGGTTATAGTGTTGATAATCCATTTTCAGTAGGTATAGTACCTACCACACGCACCACACGGAGGTGTTGTGAACAGCCGATTCCTGATAAGCCAGATTGTTGCGGATGGTTGGTACCTGGTACGGATCCGTGGCAGCCACCACCATTTCAAGCACCCGACCAAACCGGGACTGGTCACGGTGCCCCATCCCAAGAAGGACCTGCTCAAGAAAACGGCCATCAGTATCTTGCAACAGGCCCTGCTCCAGACGGCCAGTTGCCCAGCTTCCCCGGAGGACGATTGAATGCTTTACCCGATTGCGATTTCCATGGGCGATGAGCACCACGCCTGGGGCGTTGAAGTGCCGGATATCCCTGGTTGTTTTTCCGCAGGCGATGATCTGGACGATGCCATGGCCATGGCGCGCGAGGCCATCGAAGGGCACTTTGAAATTCTTGCCGAAGATGGTTCGCCCATTCCGCCGGCCAACACCGTGACGCTGCACGCGGCCAATCCGAAATATGCCGGGTGCGCTTGGGCATTGGTGGACATTGATGTGACCAGATATCTGGGCAAGGCGCAGAAACTCAACATCACCCTGCCCGGCTACCTGCTGAACCGTATCGATGAATATGTGCTGCATCATCCGGAGGAAAAAAGCCGGTCAGGCTTCCTGGCATCGGCGGCACTCAAGGTTTTGCAACAAGGACGCTGAGCAATACCTGCCGAAACACAAGAACCTGTGGGAGCGAGCAGGCTCGCTCCCACAGGTTTGTACATAGCCCGGCCTGGGCTATGTCATTTATTTGCTCTCTGACTTGGATTCCTGCATCTGCACCGAAGACTTGGTGCCGTCGGTGTTGTCCTTGGTCTCGTTATCCGAATTGTCAAAGCAGCCCTGCAGTGCGAACAGGCAACAGGCGAGGCAGAAGGTGCGGGTGAGGTTCATGGTGTACTCCGTCGATGAAGGCTTTAAGGAGTGACCATCAGGCAGAGCAAATGGTTGCGCCAGTCTTCGTCCCGGACGATGAACGTCGACGGAGGTTCGGATTGAAATGTAAGTAGAATTTTCGCCGCTTCGTTGGTGTCACACCAGACAGGTGCATCCACTGAGGAAACACGGCAATGACGTTCGCAAAGATTGCTCAAAAACTGGCCCTGTGGGCAGGAAGTCCCAAGACCTTTCTCGGAGCTATTGTGTTGTTGGCGCTCTGGGCCGCCAGCGGACCGTTCTTCGGTTTCAACGACACCTGGCAACTGATCATCAATACCTCGACCACGATCATCACCTTCCTCATGGTTTTCCTGATCCAGAACACGCAAAACCGCGATACCGATATCCTGCACTTGAAAGTCGATGAATTGTTGCGCGCGACCAAGGACGCGCAGAATGCAATGCTCGGTCTCGAGTCGCTGGACCTCAAGCAGCTGGAAGCGTTGCGCAAGCGCTACCAGGACATGGGCAAAGACGAGGCCAAGAGCCTTGAGGGTGTAGAAGAAGAGAAAAAAGTCGACCTGAACCAGTGCTGAAAGCCGATGCGCGAGCGTTATTGCAACGCTCGCGCATCCGAGTGACGCGCATCAGGGCAACGGATTCCCTCCCGTCACGCCGAATACTTCCCCGGTGATATAACTCGACTCCTGCGAGGCCAGCAGCACGTACAGCGGCGCACATTCTGCTGGCTGCCCCGGACGCTTCATCGGAACCTGGGAGCCGAATGTAGGGATCTTCTCCCTAGGCTGTCCGCCGCTGGGTTGCAGCACCGTCCAGATCGGCCCCGGGGCCACGGCATTGACCCGGATTCCCTTGCTGATGACCTGTCCGGCCAACGCCTTGGTAAACGCCACGATCGCCGCTTTGGTGGTGGCGTAATCGAGCAGCGTCGCGGACGGATCGTAGGATTGGATCGACGCGGTATTGATGATCGTTGCCCCGGCCGGCATCAGCGGTACCGCGGCCTTGCAGATCCAGAACATCGCGTAGATGTTGGTTTTCATGGTGTCGTCGAATTGCGCGGTGGTGATGTCGGCAATGTCCTTTTGCGCTTCCTGCTTACCGGCGACGTTGACCAGGATATCCAGGCCATCGAGCTCCTGCTGCGCCATCTTCACCATCTGGACGCAGAACGCTTCGTCCTTGAGATCTCCCGGAATCGCAATGGCCTTGCGGCCTTCGGCCTTGATCAGCTCGATGACTTGCTGCGCGTCGCGTTCTTCGCTGGGCAGATAGTTGATGGCTACGTCGGCGCCTTCGCGGGCATAGGCAATGGCCGCCGCGCGACCGATCCCCGAATCGCCGCCCGTGATCAGCGCCTTGCGCCCCTCCAGGCGCCCGAAGCCTTGATAGGTTTTTTCGCCGTGATCGGGCTGTGGTTCCATGTCCTGGTCAATGCCAGGGGGTGATTGCGGCTGGTCGGGGAATTCCGGACGAGGGTATTGGGTCAGTGGATTCTGCATCGCGTATTGGTTGGGTTCTCGGCGTGTGGACATCGAGGTTCTCCTTTTCGGCGGGCAAAACAAGCCGGGACGCTGGCGTCCCGGTCCTGAGGTAAAAACAGGTGCGGCAAATCAGCGACTGGCCTGCAGCGCCCTGGCCATCTCAAGATGCGTCTGCAATTTGGGCAGGGTTTCGTCGGCGAACGCCTTGATCTCCGGCACGTTGGTGGTCTGGGCCTGTTGCTGGATCTGCTCGATGGCTTCCTCAGTGGCCTTGACCTGGCTGGCGGCATATGCCGCCTCGAACGACTCGCCCTCGGCCACTTGCGGCATCAAGGTCTTGGCCTTGTCCGCGACTTCTTCCCGGGGCGCGACGGGCAAGTCGAGCTTCTTGGCGATTTTCGCCAGGTGTTGGTTGGCGGTGGTGCGGTCGTTGATCACCATGATGGTGTAGTCCTTGACCTCCCTTGATTCCGCCTTCGAATGTGCGGCACGGCTGGCTTCGATATCAGCCATGCCTTTGGCGGATGCATCGTTGATGAATTCGGCAGGTGACTGGGCCCAGGCACTGCTGGCACCCAGGCCCATCAGCACGACAACACTGGTGGTGCGTAAAAAGGTGGCCATCCGGCTCATGGTCACGCCCTCCTCTGATAGAAAATTGCGACAGGGTTTCCCCCGCCGCTGAATCAGAACCACCGTTGAATATTCAGCGAGTCGTGCGATCCGGCTTGCGGCCGATCTCAGCCTTCAGCGGACTTTTATCGACACTCGCGGTGGTGGTTCTCCCACTTTTGCGACCCGCTTCAGACACCTTCGTTCGATCATGAGCAGTGTTTCCCGGATAAATGTTGCTTGACCCGTGCATGCTCGAGCCCTCCGTATTGCATGAATGATGGGCATGCCTGCCCCGTATTTCATTTGAAATGAGTCGGCATTCAAGGTTTGGAAAAAGCGCTGGCGCGACGACGAACGGTGAGGTGTCAGATGCCGAAGGCCCGGTGATTGTGGCGTTTGGCTGCGTACATCGCCTCGTCGGCGTGGCGGAACAAGGTGATATCTTCCGTGCCGTGTTCGGGGAAACACGCCACGCCAATGCTCGGTTCGATGCTCAGGCAATGACCGTCCAGCCGCAGCGGCTGGGCCAGCGCGTGACGAATCTGCTCCTGCACCCGGTCGGCGTCTGCCACGCTCTGGATGCTATGGAGCAGTACCACGAATTCATCGCCCCCGATGCGGGCGACAGTGTCGGTGTCACGTATGCAACCCTTGAGTCGGCTGGCCACCGCTTGCAGCAGCATGTCGCCAACGGCATGACCGTAGGTGTCGTTGATCTGCTTGAAGCGATCCAGATCGATGTAGAGCAATGCCATCCGCCCCGATGCAACACGGGCCGTGGTCAATGCGGCCTTGAAGCGGTCACGCAGCAACTCACGATTGGGTACCTGAGTGAGCTGGTCGTACTGGGCCATGTGCTGCAACCGGGTATGCAGTTGCTGGCGCTCGATGGCAATCGCAATCTGCGCGCAAACATACTGCAGCAATTCCTTGTCCTGCTCGGTGTAGCGCTCGTTATCCGCCGCGCTCTTGACGATCAACGCGCCAATCGTGCCGCTCTGCGAATTCAGTGGCACACCCAGCCAGCACGGCGCGTCCGGTTTCGCCACGAGGTCGTGCAGCTCCACGGGCAACGAGCTGGAGCCGGGCGTCAGCAGGATCGGCTGACCGCTGCGTATGACTTCGGCACACAAACGCCCAATGGTCGTACCCGGCAGTTCCGGCTGTCGCTCCCGGTCGTCGACGTGATAGGGAAAGTTGAGCTGGGCACATTGCTCGTCATACAACGCCACCGAAAAATTCAGTGCCGGCAGCCACTCGCCGATTATCGAATGGATACGTTTGAACAACGCCAGCAGGTCGGCAGCAGCATGGGCGGCCTCGGAAATCGCGTACAACGCGGCCTGCCGGGACTCCGCCTGCTTGCGCTCGGTGATGTCCCGCGCCACGGCGATCCGCAATTGGTCAGGCTCGGACCAGCGCGCCGACCAGAGGATATGGACGACCCCACCGTCCTTGCGCAGATAGCGGTTCTCGAAATTGAGCTTGGGTTCTCCGCGCATGACTTCGCGCGCCGCATCAAGGGTCCGCTGGCGGTCGGCAGGGTGGACCATATCGATCATCGAACGGCCGATCAGCTCCTTCGGCGTGTAGCCGAAGATCCGCTCGCTGGCGGCACTGACAAACACGAAACGCCCCAGGGCGTCGACGGCGCACACGGCATCCATCAGCAGATCAAGGTAACCGGCCAGCGGCGTGGAGTTTCGAATATCCATGGCACAGAAGCCATCCGGGAATGCAGCAATGAACGAACCGGGAAATCGCCAGGCCAGCGCGCGCCCTGAATACCGGTGAGGATAGCCCAGGCGCCCGATCCGCCGCAGTAAACCGCTCGGTCAGAACGCCTGAAAGGTTATCGGCCGGTCACGACGTATCTTGATCTGGCTCAGGACCGGGTCGTGATAAAGTCGCGTCCTGCCTTTGCCACGTTTTGAGATGACTTTCGCAATGACCGATTTCCAGGAATACGACGCCCGGCTCGAAAATTGGGAGACGTTGCGCACCGACACCGCTTTCAGCGGCCTGCTGGTGGGCAATGGCGCGAGCCGCGCCGTGTGGGACGATTTCGGCTATGACTCGTTGTTCGAGAACGCCCGCACCGTCGAGGAAAAACCACTGAGCCCTTCGGAACTGAGCGTCTTCGACGCCCTGCAGACCCGCAGTTTCGAGCAGGTACTGGGCGCGTTGAAAACCACCAGCCGGGTCAACAAGGCCCTGGCCGTCAGCTCCGCCGCCCCGCGCAATCGCTATTACGCGATCAAGGAAGCCTTGATCAACACCGTGCACGCGGTGCATATCCCCTGGCGACTGGTGCAACCCTCGACCCTGGGAAGTCTCAATCAGGAGCTGGGCCGCTACCGCACAGTGTTCACCACCAACTACGATCTGCTCAGCTATTGGGCGATCCAGCATACGCCCGAGACCCTGACCGATCTGTTCATGGGTGCCGATCACAGCTTCGATCCGAGTCGGACCAGTACAGACAAGCCGCGCCTGTTGTATCTGCACGGCGGCCTGCATTTGGTGCGCAACCAGGACGGCACGGCACGCAAGCTCGCTTCCACCGAAGGCACGCTGTTGGGCAGTTTTGCCATCAACAACACCCTCAAGACCCTCGACGACGTGCCGCTTTTTGTCAGCGAAGGGCCGAGCCAGGACAAACTCAAGACCATCCGCAGCAGCGATTACCTGTCGTTCTGCTACGACCAGTTACTGCACCACGACGACAATCTGTGTCTGTTCGGCCACGCCTTGGGCGAGCAGGACAGCCATATCGTCCATGCCCTGCGCCAAGCGGCGCCGAGAACCGTGGCCATCTCGATTTACCCGCGCAGCCAGGCGTTCATCCAGCATCAGAAGCGGCATTACGCCAAATTGTTCGAGGGCCTGGACACGCAATTGCGCTTCTTCGATGCCAAGACCCACCCACTGGGAGATCCGAAGCTGGCGGTGCCGGTGGAGGTTTAGATCAGACGGGCAGCGCAGAACCGTGGCGAGGGAGCTTGCTCGCGCTCCAGCGGGAGCAAGCTCCCTCGCCACAAGAGCTCACTCTATCGGACGAGTGCGGCGCGTAGCCCCTGGCTTCTACAAGGTGATGGCCGTGCCCAGCAGCGTCAGGAACCCCGCCAGCCAGTTCGGATGGGCGGGCCACGCCGGTGCCGTGGCCAGGTTGCCTTGGACATGGGCTTCGGTCACTGGAATATCGATGAACGTCCCGCCGGCCAGGCGCACCTCCGGAGCACATGCTGGATAGGCGCTGCATTCGCGCCCTTCCAGGATGCCTGCCGCCGCCAGCAATTGCGCACCGTGGCACACCGCGGCGATCGGCTTGCCCGCCAAATCGAAATCGCGCACCAGTTGCAGGACGCTTTCATTCAGGCGCAAGTATTCCGGCGCACGACCGCCCGGCACCAGCAGCGCGTCATAGTCGCTGGCCTGGACGCTGGCGAAATCATGGTTGAGGGCAAACAGATGCCCAGGCTTCTCGCTGTAGGTCTGGTCGCCTTCGAAATCATGGATCGCGGTGCGCACCGTCTGTCCGGTGGTTTTGTCCGGGCACACCGCATGCACTGTGTGGCCGATCATCTGCAGGGCCTGAAAAGGCACCATCACTTCATAATCTTCGACGTAATCGCCGACCAGCATGAGGATTTTCTTCGCGGCCATGGCATGGGCTCCTTTGGGATGCGTGGGGGAACGCATTAAAGGTAGTCCGCAGTAGCGATCTCCCGAGATTAACTGACGGATTGCACCTTCAGGAATGGCGAATGAACCTGTGGGAGCGAGCCTGCTCGCGAAGGCGGTGTGTCAGCTCAGTAACTACCGGCTGAAATAATGCTTTCGCGAGCAGGCTCGCTCCCACGGGTTCGGGGCAGGCGAACTGTCAGGCGAGGTAGCCGTCAGCCCGCAGCAGCGTTTCCAGGCAATGTTCGGTGATGCGGTAAAACGCCTTCAGCTCTTCGATCCTGGCGAGGAGTTCGATGGCATCCACCGGTTCCGGGCGCTTGACCGCCAGGATCATCTTGTTCTTGTTGGTGTGGTCCAGGGAGATGAACTCGAATACCTTGGTCTCGTAGCCACAGGCTTCGAGGTACAGCGCCCGCAGACTGTCGGTGACCATTTCCGCCTGTTGGCCCAGGTGCAGGCCATATTGGAGCATCGGCTTGAGCAGCGCCGGGCTCTGGATCTGCAGGCGGATCTGCTTGTGACAGCACGGTGAACACATGATGATCGAGGCCCCCGAGCGGATGCCCATGTGGATCGCGTAGTCGGTGGCAATGTCGCAGGCATGCAGGGCGATCATCACGTCCACTTCACGCGGCGCGACGCTGCGCACGTCCCCGTGCTGGAACTCCAGGCCCGGATGTTCAAGCCGCGCGGCGGCTTCGTTGCACAGCTTGACCATGTCCTCGCGCAATTCGACGCCTGTCACCAGCCCCTCGGCCTGCAAGGTGTTGCGCAAGTAATCATGGATGGCAAACGTCAGGTAGCCCTTGCCCGAGCCGAAATCCGCGACCCGCACCGGTTTGTCCAGCGCCAGCGGCGAAGACGTCAACGCGTGGCTGAAGACTTCGATGAACTTGTTGATCTGCTTCCACTTGCGCGACATCGCCGGAATCAGCTCGTGCTTGTGGTTGGTCACGCCCAGGTCGGCGAGGAACGGCCGGCTCAGATCGAGGAAGCGGTTTTTTTCACGGTTGTGCCCCGCGGACGGCACTTCCCGCAGTTGCTGGGGCTTGCTCTTGAACAACGAGCTCTTGCCCTTCTTGCTGTATTCCAGCTGCGCCTCGTCAGTGATTGCCAGCAGATGTGCGTTCTTGAACGAGGCCGGCAACAGCGCGGCGACCGTCTCAACGCCTTCGGCCAGCGGGAAGTTCTTGGTGATGTCGCGTGTCTTGTAGCGGTAGACAAAGGACAGGCACGGCTGATCCTTGACCGTCAGTTGCTTGATGATCAGCCGCTGCAGATCGGCTTCGTCACCGACGTATTTGGCCAGCACGAGCTTGATGAAGGCGTTCTGCCCAAGGCTGGCCTGCAACAGCTCGATGAACTGGGCGTGGTGATCCGGCGCGGGACGGGCGGAAGTTGCAGTGACGGACATGGAAAAGCGGCCTCGGGGCGGGCGGATCGGGAATGGCGGGTATTTTAGGGGGGATGGGAAGCCAGGGCACGGGGAATTTCCCCAACGGTGCAAAAGTGATAGTCCATCTTCATAGGTCAACAGGCTTCTGTGGCGAGGGAGCTTGCTCCCGCTCGGCTGCGAAGCAGTCGCCCGATTTGAGGCCTGACTCAACCCTTCAGACCGATGGGAAGCGCTTCGCGCTCCAGCGGGAGCAAGCTCCCTCGCCACAAAGGCGCTCCCGCCACAACGGTGTCCGACAGAAAATAGTGTCAGCCGAGCACCACCAACCGATTCGGCAACTCATTGCGCGCATGGGTCACCGGCACATGCGCCTTGAGCAGTTCGCCGCAGGCTTCAATGCACGTCACAAAGCCTTGCAACGTCTGGCCCTGGCGAACCTGCTGGGTAAATGCCGCGACAATCGCCTCCCAATGCTTATTGTCGAGTCGCTTGGAAATGCCCTCGTCCACCAGGATTTCCACATACCGCTCCGCCTCGCAAACGAAAATCAGCATGCCTGTGCCGTCCACCGTATGGTGCAGGTTCTGCTCGAGAAATTGCCGGCGCGCCAGGTTCGACGCTCGCCAGTGACGTACTGAGCGAGGGATCAGGTACGTGGTGATAGCAGGCAGGCGAAACAGCAGGCACAACCCGATGAAACTGCCCCACTGCACCAACAGCAAGCTGTGCGTGGTAAGCCAGCCCGTCAGGTAATGCACCACACCGGGGGCTACCAGGGCCAGCAAGCTGGCCCAGAGCAGCGGGATGTAGGCATAGTCGTCGGCGCGAGCAGCAAGCACCGTTACCAGTTCGGCATCGGTGTCGCGCTCGACCCGGGCAATGGCCTCGGCTACCTTGCGTTGTTCGTGTTCAGTCAGTAATGCCATGTCAAAAATGCCTGCTCATTATTATGCTCACCAGCCGCCCGACGAACCGCCGCCACCAAAACTGCCTCCGCCACCGCTGAAGCCTCCGCCACCGCCGCCGCCGAAACCACCACCGCCGCTTCTGGAGCCGCCACCGCCGGAACCGCCACTGCTCGGCAGGATACCAAGCACCTGGCAAACGCCTATCGTCAGGATGAATAGCATCGCCAGGAAGATTACCAGCCCCGCATGCCGGTCGATGAAATCGCCCTCACCCTGCGCTCCCGCGTCATACGCAGGGGCTGGCTCATCCAGCGGACTGCCGCCCAACACCACGAGCATCGCCGCGACGCCGTCGCTGATGCCCTTGTTGAAATTTCCCGTCTTGAATGCCGGAGTGATGACCTGATTGATGATGACGGAGCTCTGGGCATCGGTCAGCCGATCTTCCAGGCCATACCCCACTTCGATCCGCAGTTTACGGTCATCGCGGGCGACGATCAGCAGCGCGCCGTTGTTTTTATCCTTCTGCCCGATGCCCCAGTGGCGGCCTAATTGGTAACCGAAGTCTTCGATGCTGGTGCCCTGCAGGTCCGGCAGGGTGACGACAACCACCTGCTCACTGGTCGCCTGCTCATGGGCCTTGAGTTGCGCATCGAGTTGCGTGCGCACCGACGGGTCGAGTAGTTGGGCGGAGTCCACCACCCGCCCCGTCAATGCCGGAAATTTCAACTCGGCCTGGGCCGTGATGGCAAAGACCCAGAGCAACAGCACCAGGCCAAATTTCAACACTCGCATCAGAACTCCTGTGTGGGAGCGAGCTTGCTCGCGATAGCGGTGGATCAGTTTGCATCAATGCTGGATGTTTGGCCGCCATCGCGAGCAAGCTCGCTCCCACAGTTTTTTCAGAACTTCACTTCAGGCGCTTTTTCGGCATTCGGGCTGGTCGCCTCGAAGGTTTCGCGGACCGGCAAGTCGCTGTACATCACGCTGTGCCACAGGCGGCCGGGGAACGTACGGATTTCGGTGTTGTACTTCTGCACCGCCAGGATGAAGTCGCGACGCGCCACGGCAATGCGGTTCTCGGTGCCTTCGAGTTGCGATTGCAACGCCAGGAAGTTCTGGTTGGCCTTCAGGTCCGGGTAGCGCTCGGACACCACCATCAAGCGGCTCAACGCCCCGCTCAACTGGTCCTGGGCTTGTTGGAACTGCTTGAGTTTTTCCGGATTGTCCAAGGTATTGGCATCGACCTGGATCGAGGTGGCCTTGGCCCGCGCTTCGATTACTGCGGTCAGGGTTTCCTGCTCGTGCCGGGCATAACCCTTGACGGTTTCCAACAGGTTGGGGATGAGGTCGGCGCGGCGTTGGTATTGGTTCTGCACCTGGCCCCAGGCCGCCTTGGCCTGCTCGTCCAGCGTCGGGATGTTGTTGATGCCACAACCGGCCAGCAATGTTGTGAAGAGCATCAGGGCCAGCATTTGCAGGCCGCGAAGGTGGTTCAGTCGTGGATTCATCAGGTCAAGCGCTCCCTTGCATTGCATTAAAAAAACACCGCCACCTATCTTACCGGCGTCTGGGGCATAATCGCCGCCGCACTGGATCGAATCGGGTTGATGGGCTAAAAGATGCCCGGTGCGAAACTAAGTTCATCGGCACAAGCTCGAAAGTGTGCTGCATTTAACTGGAAACACCCGAACAACAATAGCCGCTCCTCACATTTAGGCTGACCGGCGTGTCCTGATCACCGCCCTTTAGGCTTGCGAGAAAACAATTCATGAAGAAGCTGTGTTTGCTGGGCCTGTTTGTCACCCTGGCCAGTCAATCCGTATTAGCCGACAACCTGCCAGCCCCCATGGAGAACAAGGACGCTTTCATCAGCAACCTGATGAAGCAGATGACCCTCGAGGAAAAGATCGGCCAACTGCGCCTGATCAGCATCGGCCCGGAAATGCCCCGGGAGATGATCCGCAAGGAAATTGCCGCGGGCAATATCGGTGGTACGTTCAACTCCATCACCCGCGACGAAAACCGTCCGATGCAGGACGCGGCCATGCGCAGCCGGTTGAAGATCCCGATGTTCTTCGCCTATGACGTGATCCATGGCCACCGGACCATTTTCCCGATTCCCCTGGCCCTGGCTTCGAGCTGGGACATGGACGCCATCTACCGCTCCGGCCGTATCGCGGCCAAGGAAGCGGCGGCCGACAGCCTGGACATCACCTTCGCGCCGATGGTGGATATTTCCCGCGACCCGCGCTGGGGCCGCACCTCCGAAGGTTTCGGCGAGGACACTTACCTGGTGTCGCGCATTGCCGGGGTGATGGTCAAGGCATTCCAGGGCAGCGGCGCCAACGCCGCCGACAGCATCATGGCCAGTGTCAAGCACTTCGCCCTGTATGGCGCGGTGGAAGGCGGCCGGGACTACAACACCGTGGACATGAGCCCGGTGAAAATGTACCAGGACTACCTGCCGCCCTACCGCGCTGCCATCGACGCCGGTGCAGGCGGGGTGATGGTCGCGCTGAACTCCATCAACGGCGTGCCGGCCACCGCCAACACCTGGCTGATGCACGACCTGTTGCGCAAGGAATGGGGCTTCAAGGGCCTGGCCGTCAGCGACCACGGGGCGATTTTCGAGTTGATCAAGCATGGCGTCGCCCGGGACGGTCGCGAAGCGGCAAAACTGGCGATCAAGGCCGGCATCGACATGAGCATGAACGACTCGCTCTACGGCAAAGAGCTGCCAGGACTGCTCAAGGCTGGCGAAATCGAGCAGAGCGACCTTGATAACGCGGTGCGTGAAGTGCTGGCCGCCAAGTACGACATGGGCCTGTTCAAGGACCCGTACCTGCGCATCGGCAAGGCCGAGGATGACCCGGCCGACGTCTATGCCGACAGCCGCATGCATCGCGCCGATGCCCGTGACGTGGCGCGCCGCAGCCTGGTACTGCTGGAAAACCGCAACCAGACCCTGCCTCTGAAGAAGACCGCGAAGGTCGCCCTGGTCGGTCCGCTGGCCAAGGCGCCGATCGACATGATGGGCAGCTGGGCCGCCGCCGGTCGCCCGGCGATGTCAGTCACCGTGTACGACGGCATGGCCCGTGCGCTGGGCGGCGAGTCGAAGCTGATCTACGCCCGTGGCGCCAATATCACCGGCGACAAGAAGGTGCTCGACTACCTCAACTTCCTCAATTTCGACGCACCGGAAGTGGTGGATGACCCGCGCCCGGCCCAGGTGCTGATCGATGAAGCGGTGAAAGCCGCCAAGGAAGCCGACGTGGTCGTGGCCGCCGTGGGCGAGTCCCGTGGCATGTCCCACGAGTCCTCGAGCCGCACCGAGTTGAACATCCCGGCCAGCCAGCGCGAGCTGATCAAAGCTCTGAAAGCCACCGGCAAACCCTTGGTGCTGGTGCTGATGAACGGCCGTCCGCTGTCGCTGCTGGAAGAACAACAGCAAGCCGATGCGATCCTGGAAACCTGGTTCAGCGGCACCGAAGGCGGCAACGCCATTGCTGACGTGCTGTTCGGCGACTACAACCCGTCGGGCAAGCTGCCGATCACCTTCCCACGCTCGGTCGGGCAGATTCCTACCTACTACAATCACCTGAGCATCGGCCGGCCGTTCACGCCGGGCAAGCCGGGCAACTACACCTCGCAATATTTCGACGACACCACCGGCCCGCTCTACCCGTTCGGCTATGGCTTGAGCTACACGACGTTCAACCTGTCGGACATGGCCTTGTCGTCCACCACGCTGAACAAGACCGGCAAGCTCGACGCCAGCATCACCCTGGAAAACACCGGCGAGCGTGACGGTGAAACCGTGGTGCAGCTGTACATCCAGGATGTGACCGGGTCGATCATCCGTCCGGTGAAAGAGCTGAAGAACTTCCGCAAGGTGATGCTCAAGGCCGGCGAGAAGAAAGTCATCCACTTCACCATCACCGAAGACGACCTGAAGTTCTTCAACGCCCAGCTCAAGTACGCCGCTGAACCGGGCAAGTTCAACGTGCAGATCGGCCTGGATTCCCAGGACGTGAAGCAGCAGAGTTTCGAGTTGCTCTGAGCCAGCCGCACCGCAATCCCCCTGTGGGAGCGAGCTTGCTCGCGATGAGGCCCTGTCAGTTAATGCATCATCGACAGTCAGGCCGCAATCGCGAGCAAGCTCGCTCCCACATTGGTTTTGCGGTGGGCTGGTTACCCCCGTCGATCCAGCAGATTCACCACCAGCCGGTCCACCCATCCCCACAACCGTTGCTTGACGCGCTTCCACAGCGGCCGGCGCTGCCAGGCGTCGAGGCTCACTTGCAGGCTTTGGTTGAAATCGCGCTCAAAACTGGCCGCCACGGCCTTGCTCAGTCCTGAGTCCAATGCTTCCAGATTGGCCTCCAGGTTGAAGCGCAGGTTCCAGTGATCGAAATTGCACGAGCCGATGCTGACCCAATCGTCCACCAGCACCATTTTCAAATGCAGGAAACATGGCTGGTATTCATAGATCTTCACACCGGCCTTGAGCAGGCGCGGGTAATAACGATGGCCGGCGTAGCGCACGGAGGGGTGATCGGTGCGCGGGCCGGTCAGCAGCAGGCGCACATCGACGCCCCGGGCGGCGGCCTTGCGCAAGGAGCGGCGCACGTTCCAGGTCGGCAGGAAATACGGCGTGGCCATCCAGATACGTTTCTGACCGCTGTTTAACGCCCGGGACAGTGATTGCAGTATGTCGCGGTGCTGGCGGGCGTCGGCATAGGCCACCCGGCCCATGCCCTCGCCCACCGGCGGAACACGGGGCAAGCGCGGCAAGCCGAAATTGGAAGCCGGTTTCCAGGCCCGACGATGGCGGTTGGCGAGCCACTGGCGGTCGAACAGAAGCTGCCAGTCGAGCACCAGCGGGCCGACAATTTCCACCATCACCTCGTGCCAGTCGCTTTGGTCTTCCAAAGGGTTCCAGAATTCGTCGGTGACCCCGGTGCCGCCGACCACCGCCAGGCGCTGATCGACCAGCAGCAGCTTGCGATGGTCGCGGTAAAGATTGCGCACCCAGCGACGCCAGCTCAGGCGATTGTAGAACCGCAGCTCCACACCTGCCTCGACCAGGCGATTGCGCAGGCCCAGGGTAAACGCCAGGCTGCCGTAGTCGTCGAACAGGCAGCGCACGCGAACACCCCGCTCGGCGGCCTGGACAAGCGCCTGGACCATCGCCTCGGCGCAAGCGCCCGCCTCCACCAGATACAACTCCAGTTCCACCTGTTCCTGGGCGCGGGCGATTTCCACCAGCATGCGCGGGAAGAACTGCGGACCGTCGATCAACAATTCGAAGCGATTGCCTTCGCGCCAGGGAAATACCGGACCGCTCATGTCAGCGCGCCGTGAAGATCAGTACCGCATTCACCGGCACCGATAGGCTGATGGTCGACAATCCGGCCAGTGCGCGCAGCTTTTCCAGGCCCGGCGCCAGGCCGAAATCCGCCGCGTTGAGCACCACCGGCTCCAGGGTCACGACCTGGAAACGTCGCTCATCCAGGCGCGTCGCCAGCAGTTGGGCGTTGTATTCGTGCTGCTTGCCATGCAGGTCCACCGTTACCGGCAGGCGCAGCTCCAACTGTGCGCCGTTGGCCAGGTCCTGGATCGGCATCAGGTCAAGCTGCGCGGTGATGGTGGCTTCGGCAAACTGCTTGATCTCGAACAGCTCGGCGCGCATGCGTTCGTCTCGCAGCGGGACGCCGCTGTTGATGGACTCCAGCTCGACCTCCAGCCGCGCCAGGCCCTTGGGCTGGACCTGGCCATGAAGCACGAGAAAGCGCTGGACCTCGGACACATTGCCGTTTTTGCTGCTGATAAACGAAAGCCGCGACGATTCGCCGTCCAGGTACCAGTCGGCCTGGGCCGGCAACGCGGCGCAGGCCAGCAGCAACGTGATGACAGCGTAGGGGAGAAACCGCTTGAACATACAGACTCGGAGGGCAGAGAAACCTGTGGCGAACCTTAACCGGGACGGGGGCGATTGCAAACTGTCGGTTTTCGACAACTGCCTTGGCTCGCCACAAAGGCAATCCTTGAATCAGCATTCAGGGTTCCAACCGACACCCCTGCCGCTCGCCGATCCAGCGCGCACTGTGGCTGCGCCCCAACCCGCTGACGGTGACGCGCCTGGCTTCAACGGTCTCGAAAAAATCGCTGACGGGAACCGACTGCTTCACGTAGCCCCGGCAATACTCGGCTGGCTGCCGCATCACATAGCGGCACGAGCAATACTCCTTGGCGGTGTACGCGCTGATGATATCGGGGAAGGCCTGCAGGGCCACCCGCTCCAGCCAGACCCAACCGAACAGGGCAATGAGCAGCACCGACGCCAGGCTGAGCAACACGTTGCGTCTCATGGTCGTACCGCCCCGGCGAAGGCCGCCATGGCGCGCTTGAGCAATTCGTTGTGGCGGTAGCTGCCGTCGCGGTCATCGCCGTAGCGCACGATCACCAGCCTGGCGCTGGGAATGATATACAGCGCCTGGCCCCAGTGGCCGAGCGCGGCGAACGTATCCGGCGGTGCGTCAGGCCATGGGCGGAGGGTGGAGTCGGCACCGCGATTGAGCCACCAATGCCCGCCAGGCACGGCTTCGTCCTGGCCCGCCTGGAATCCGGCGAAAGGCTCGCGATTGAATGCTATCCAGTCTTTGGGCACCAATTGTCGGTCGCCCCAGCGGCCATCGCGCTGCATCAACAAGCCGACACGCGCCAGGTCCTGCGTCGTGAGGTAGGCATAGGACGACCCGACAAACGTGCCGCTGGCGTCGGTTTCCCAGGTCGCGTGGCGGATGCCCAGCGGTTCGAACAGGGCCGTCCAGGGGTAATCGGCATAGCGCGCCGGGCCGACGATGGTTTTCAGCGCCGCCGCCAGCAGGTTGCTGTCGCCACTGGAGTAACGGAACACTTGCCCGGGCGGGCCGAAGCTTGCGTGCGCGGCAGTGAACGCCGCCATGTCGTGGCGCCCCCGCGTGTAGAGCATCGCCACCACCGAGGAATTGAGTGGCGCGTATTCGTAGTCTTCCTGCCAGTCCAGGCCGGAAGTCCAATGAAACAGATCGGCCAGGGTCATGTCCGGGTGTCGCTGCAGCGGCGGGTAGTACTTGGCAGCGGGAGCATCCAGGGCAAACAGCCTTTCGCCGTAGGCCACGCCGAAGATTGTCGCCAGCAGGCTTTTACTGATGGACCAGGTCAGGTGCGGAGTCTGGGCGGTCGTGGGTCCGGCGTAGCGTTCATAGACCAGTCGGCCGTCCTGGATGATCAGGAGCGCGTCGGTGCGGATGCCCTCGCGGGCGCTGTCATCCCTTTGGGGAAAGGCGTATTGCTCCAGCGCTTCGAGGGCCGGCCCGGTGGGCGTCGGGCCGGTTGGCCATTGTTCCGACGGCCAGTCTTCAGCGCGGGCTGTGAGGGTCAACAGCAACAGCGGAAGCAACAGCCAGCGTCTGGACATGCGTGGGGCTCGCAGGGTTGAACCTGCAGAGACTAGCCGGGCTTGATGACAGTTTGAGTGTGGAGGGCGCCCGGTGGGAGCGAGCCTGCTCGCGAAAGCGCCGGATCTGTGGCGTGGATGCAGGCTGACACTCCGCTATTCGCGAGCAGGCTCGCTCCCACATAGATCCCGTCGCTCCAAAGGCTAGCCCAACGCCTTGGCCAACCGCTTGGCCCGCGCGCCCGCCGCGATATCCATGACCCCTTTGTCGCGCCCCCACATTTCTCGCCACGACGCCGGCCCAGCAGCCAGTGCCTCATTCAATTGGACATCAAGCCCCTTGAACTGCGCGAACAGCCCACCCAGCAGCACATGCCCGGCCGCACTGGACGGATTTTGCCGGCTCACCTCCGCGCACCCCGCCAGCAACGCCAACAGACGCAGTTGCAAGGCCTGCGGCCAATCGCACTCCTGGCCCACACCATAGAGCCAGGCAGCCATTGCACTGAGCACATAAAGGTCTTCCAGGGTACGGAACGGTTTGACGTAGGCATCCCAGCCGTCACCTGGCAGCACTTCGCACAACGCGCCATCGAGCAATACCCGAGCATGGCCGATGTCCGGCATCAAGGGGATGGCGGGGAGTTTTTCCAGGTTTACACCGGGTTCTCCGCCATAGACCACCGCCAGCTTCAGCCGCGGTGCTTCGCCGGCCGCTTCGCTTCGGGCCGCGATCAGCAGCCATTCGGCGGCATCGCCCGCGGTGACGAAATCCTTGCGTCCATTCACCCGCAAGTCGCTGAGACGGGTCTGCATATCCGCCGGGCGCAGGCTGCGCTGCTCGGTGGCGCACAAGGCGCCGAGGCTCTGCGGCGCGCTTGGCCAGAGCGCCCGCAGGGCCGCCTGGTAGCCCACCAGGAACGCCAGCCCCGGCGTGGCCATCAACCTTGCGCCGGCCACGGCCAGCTCGAATGGCGTGACCGGCCCCAGCCGTTGCAACAAGCCCGCGTGACCTTCCGCCAGATCCACAAAGACAGGCAACCGCTCGCCGCGTTCGATCAGGGTTTGCCAAGGCATGGGGGTTCCTCGTGGGCTGTCATATAAGCATCACCAAAGCTTCATGGCGATGACACCGGGGCTACATAGCCTGACTTTGCACAACATGGCTGCATAAAGAAAGTCGATTGGCTCACCCCAAGACGGGTGTAAAGCCCGCACGGAGATTCGCTATGACTCAGATCGCCCGCATCAGCGACACCGGCAATGAACGCCGCCTGCAAGCCGAACGCCTGATTGGCGCCAAGACCTTGCACGAAGCACAGGCCCTGCGCTTCAACGTCTTCAGCGGCGAATTCAACGCCAAGCTCAAGGGCGCGGAACTGGGTCTGGACATGGATGACTATGATGTTCACTGCGCCCACATCGGCGTACGCGACCTGAACACCGGCCGCCTCGTGGCGACCACCCGCCTGCTCGACCACCAGGCCGCCAGCAGCCTTGGCCGGTTCTACAGCGAGGAAGAATTCAGCCTGCACGGCCTGGTCCATCTCCAGGGTCCGATCCTGGAAATCGGCCGCACCTGCGTCGACCCGGCCTACCGCAACGGCGGCACCATCGCGGTGCTCTGGGGCGAACTGGCCGAAGTCCTCAATGAAGGCGGCTACAGCTACCTGATGGGTTGCGCGAGCATTCCGATGCAAGACGGCGGCATCCAGGCCCAGGCGATCATGCAACGCCTGCGCGAACGCTACCTGTGCACCGAACACCTGCAAGCCGTGCCGAAAAAACCCTTGCCGGCACTGGACGTACCGTCCAACGTCATCGCCGAGATGCCACCGCTGCTCAAGGCGTATATGCGCCTGGGCGCGAAGATTTGCGGCGAGCCGTGCTGGGACGAGGATTTCCAGGTCGCCGACGTGTTCATCCTGCTCAAGCGCGACGAACTCTGCCCGCGTTATGCCCGTCACTTCAAGGCGGCGGTGTGATGAGCCGGCTGCGGGTGTACGCGCGAATCGCGCGCGTGTTGCTGGTCGTCGCGCTGGGCCTGGCCATGGCCAGTGTGTTCGGGCTGCTGGAGCGCCTGGGGCTGGCCCATTCGATGGTGCGCCGCCAGCGCTGGTCGAGGTTTTTCATGGCGCGACTGAGCAATGCCCTGCCCTTTCGCGTCACCGTTCATGGACGCCTGCCAAAACAGCCGATGCTGTGGGTCAGCAACCATGTGTCCTGGACTGACATTCCGCTGCTGGGCATGCTCGCGCCGCTGTCGTTCCTGTCCAAGGCCGAAGTGCGCACCTGGCCGGTGGCTGGATGGCTGGCGGCCAAGGCCGGCAGCCTGTTCATCCGGCGCGGCTCGGGCGACAGCCAATTGATTCGTAAACAGATGAGCCGCCATCTGGAGCAAGCGCATCCGCTGCTCATGTTCCCTGAGGGCACGACCACCGACGGACGTTCGCTGCGCACGTTCCATGGTCGCCTGCTGTCGGCGGCCATCGATGCCGACGTGGCCTTGCAACCGGTGGCGATCCGTTACCTGCGTAACGGCAAACCCGACTTGCTGGCTCCCTTCATTGGCGATGATGACCTGCTGTCGCACCTGATGCGCCTGTTTGCCAATGACCTGGGCGACGTGGAAATCCACTTGCTGAAGCCCATTGCCTGCCACGGCCAGGAACGCGCGGCCCTGGCGTTCCAGGCGCAACAGGCAGTGCACAAGGCGCTGTTCGGTACGATTCCAGAGAAACAGCAAGCGCCGGTGCGGCCTGCGGCGATTGCGGCTTGATCCGAATCCGCATGAGGTCCCTGTGGGAGCGAGCTTGCTCGCGATAGCGATTTAACATTCAGCAGATGTGCTGGCTGATACACCGCTATCGCGAGCAGGCTCGCTCCCACAATTTAGTCCTGCGGTGTGATCTGATTCTGCGCAAAATCCTGCAACTGCGGATAGAACAACCGAAAATCCTCGCTCAACGGCTCATACAGCCTGACCAACTCCTCCATCGCCCCGGCCAGTTCCTCGGGCCGCGAAAGGCGCCGGGAAATACCGCGCAGCACCTGCCCGAGCACGTCGAATTCCTTATAGGAACCCAGCCAGTCATCCGCGGCCATGAACGGCGCGATCTGCGCCAGGCGCCCGGGCAGTTGCGTTTCGGCGGCGAGCACCTGATAGACCCGGGAGGTGAAATCCAGCAGCGGCCCTTCGCCGTACTGCGCCCAGTCGCGGGCCAGGCAATGGTCGAAAAACACATCCAGCACGATCCCGGCATAACGCCGGCGGACCGTGGAGAAGCGCGACAAGGCGATATCCACCAACGGATGGCGGTCGGTGTACATGTCGATGCGTCGATGCAGGGCGATCGCCGCTTCGATCTGCGGAGTGAATTGCCCCTGCAGCGGCCCTTTGACGAAATCGCCGTAGAGGCTGCCGAGCAGTTGTTCCCGGCCAGGGCCGCCGAGGTGCAGGTGTGCGAGATAGTTCATGGCGGGCAGCTTACCATCGCCACGCCTATATCGTTATAACCCGATATAGCGATTTGTTCGTCCCTCAGATCAAATACATATTGGTATATCGCGAAGCAACGATTTAAGGTTCGCCTCATCGCGATATAGCGTTATACATAAGAGCTGCCCCAATGACCCTCGACCTCGACGAAATAATAAAAGCCCTGGCGCACCCAGTACGGCGAGACATCCTCAACTGGCTCAAGGACCCCAAGGTCCAGTTCCCCGAACAGTTGCACAACCATGAATTCGGCATTTGCGCCGGCCAGATCGATCAGCGCTGCGGCCTTTCGCAGTCCACGGTTTCGGCGCATCTGGCGGTGTTGCAGCGGGCGGGGTTGATCACCAGCCAGAAGGTCGGTCAATGGCACTTCTTCAAACGCAACGAGGACGTGATCCAGCAATTCCTCAAGCAAATGAGCCAAGAGCTCTGACCTGACAAGGATTCGAAATGCCCCTTTCACTCTTGATTCTGGCGCTCAGCGCCTTCGCCATCGGCACGACGGAATTCGTCATCATGGGCCTGTTGCCCGATGTGGCGGCGGACCTCGGCGTATCGATTCCCGGCGCCGGCTGGCTGGTGACCGGCTATGCGCTGGGCGTGGCCATCGGTGCGCCGTTCATGGCAATGGCCACCGCGCGGCTGCCGCGCAAGGCTGCGCTGGTGGCGCTGATGGGGATTTTCATAGTCGGCAACCTGCTCTGCGCCGTCGCCAGCGACTACAACGTACTGATGTTCGCCCGGGTCGTTACTGCCCTGTGTCACGGTGCGTTCTTCGGCATCGGCTCGGTGGTGGCGGCCGGCCTGGTGGCGCCGAACAAGCGCGCTTCGGCCGTGGCCCTGATGTTCACAGGCCTGACCCTGGCCAACGTGCTCGGCGTACCGCTGGGCACCGCACTGGGCCAACAGGCCGGCTGGCGCTCGACCTTTTGGGCCGTGACGGTCATCGGTGTGATCGCCCTGATCGGTCTGATCCGTTTCCTGCCGGCCAAGCGCGACGAGGAAAAACTCGACATGCGTGCCGAGCTGGTGGCGCTCAAGGGCGCTGGCCTGTGGCTGTCGCTGAGCATGACCGCGTTGTTCTCCGCCTCGGTGTTCACGCTGTTTACCTACGTTGCCCCCCTGCTCGGCGAAGTCACCGGCGTTTCGCCCCGTGGCGTGACCTGGACCCTGGTCCTGATCGGCCTCGGCCTGACGCTTGGCAACATCATCGGCGGCAAGCTGGCGGACAAGAGCCTGGCGAACACGCTGATGGGCGTCTTTTTGACCATGGCGCTGGTATCCACCGTACTGAGCTGGACCAGCGTGGCGCTGATCCCGACTGAAATCACCCTGTTCCTCTGGGCCACCGCCTGCTTCGCCGCCGTGCCGGCCCTGCAAGTCAACGTGGTGACCTTCGGCAAAGCCGCGCCAAACCTGGTGTCCACCCTGAACATCGGTGCGTTCAACATTGGCAATGCCTTGGGTGCCTGGGTCGGCGGCAGTGTCATCGACCATGGCCTGGGCCTGACAGCCGTGCCCCTGGCCGCCGGCGCGCTGGCCGTGCTGGCGCTGCTGGTAACCCTGATCACTTTTCGCCAGGGCGGCAATGCCGACCTGGCCCCTGCCACTCACTGACTTTTAGCCCTTCACTTGCGAGGTTGCATTTCATGGCGACAATTTTCGACCCCATCAAACTCGGTGACATCGAGCTGAAAAACCGCATCATCATGGCCCCGCTCACCCGCTGCCGCGCTGACGCAGGCCGAGTACCCAACGCGCTGATGGCCGAGTATTACGTGCAACGCGCCTCCGCCGGGCTGATCCTCAGCGAAGCCACTTCGGTGACGCCGATGGGCGTGGGCTACCCCGATACCCCAGGCATCTGGTCCAACGACCAGGTACGCGGCTGGGCCAACGTGACCAAAGCCATCCACGGCGCCGGCGGCAAGATTTTCCTGCAGCTCTGGCACGTCGGCCGGATTTCCCACCCGTCCTACCTGGACGGTGAGCTTCCGGTCGCTCCGAGCGCCATCCAGCCCAAGGGGCATGTGAGCCTGGTACGTCCGCTGGCCGACTACCCGACGCCGCGCGCATTGGAAACCGCGGAAATCGCCGACATCGTCGATGCCTACCGCGTGGGAGCCGAAAACGCCAAGGCCGCCGGGTTTGATGGCGTGGAAATTCATGGCGCCAACGGCTACCTGCTCGACCAATTCCTGCAAAGCAGCACCAACCAGCGCACCGACAACTACGGCGGCTCCCTGGAAAACCGTGCTCGCCTGCTGCTGGAAGTGACTGACGCGGCGATCGACGTCTGGGGCCCCGGCCGCGTGGGCGTGCACCTGGCGCCGCGCGCCGACTCCCATGACATGGGCGACGAAAACCGCCTGGAAACCTTCAGCTATGTGGCCCGCGAACTGGGCAAGCGTGGCATCGCCTTCATCTGCTCGCGCGAGAAAGAAGGCGCGGACAGCATCGGCCCACAACTGAAGCAAGCGTTCGGCGGCCCGTACATTGCCAATGAGCGCTTCACCAAAGAGAGTGCCAATGCCTGGCTGGCGGAAGGCAAGGCTGACGCCGTGGCGTTCGGCGTGCCGTTCATTGCCAACCCGGACCTGCCGGCACGCTTGAAAGCCGATGCACCGCTGAACGAACCTCACCCGGAAACCTTCTATGGCAAAGGACCGGTGGGGTATATCGACTATCCAGTCATGTAATTAACCCGCCGCAAACAAAAAGCCCCGCCTTTGCACAGCGGGGCTTTTTGTTTAAACATTTCGTCGACATCTAAAAGTTCTAAATAAAACTTCAATCATTCATATTGCCTCTGGTCGCCACGAGTAAATTAGCGACGATCAAACATCAACTATCTCAAGCAAAGAGAGCAATATGAATAACTTTCCAGAAGATCCAGCAGATACAAAACCAAACGATTCCGCTGAAGAAAAAGCGTACCACGAACACTACGACAGGCAGATCCAGGCGTTGGAATCTGCCAAGGCGCCCGCTCACTCAACACGATTCATCATGAAAGTCGTCAACAATACCGAGCACGACCTTGATGCCAATAAAAACACGCTTGGCCTGAGCGCCGACAACCTCGCCACCTTGCAACTTCCCTCAGGAGGTATCAGCGTCTATGGTCAAGACTTCCGCTACGTTCGAAACCCAGGTTCTCGCAGCAAGGACATATATCACCACTCTATTCAATTCGGCGAAATGGACGTGGGCGTGTTCGTTGAGTTTGGTTTGCGCGTTGAAACTTCGTTCGGGCTTTTCGCGCCGACCGTAACGCCAGTGCGCATTTGCAAAGTTACGACTATCGGAACCCTCCCAATCAATTGCACAGCCCGGATTACTCGTGCATTAAGCACAGACCCTTACAGCTTTACCATGGAGGTCACGCTGGGCTGAGGCTTGTTCTCCGAGCATCTGCAAACATGCCTGCTGCGCCGGCATTGCGCCCTGACGGGGCTCGCTTGCCGGACCACACACAATTTCCCTACAAAGTAATGCGTGTGCTGACTGTCAACGAATCAGCACTACGTATATAAAGTGCCCCGAACCCGGAACCATTCCGTCAGGGCCGTCCGAATGAGCTATTGACATAAACCGACTCAATTACGCATTTTGTTTCATTTGCGCAGGTTAGGGCTCAGGCGCAGCATGTCCAACCCGATATCCACCCAGCGCTCGGCCTCACCGGCCAGGGCGAAGCTGTCCGGCGCCAGCAGCCACTGATACAGGATCCCGTCGATATAGGCATGGATAGCCACCGCAGCCCTCTCGGGATCCAGGTCATTTGGCATCTGACCGCGTTTCATTGCATTGCGCAGGGACAGCGCGATTCGCACGTTACAGTCGAGGCTGACCTCGCGCCGCTGCTGGCGCAAGTCGCACATTTCATCGGTGAATTCACACTTATGGAACAGAATCTCATTAATGCGGCGGGTTTTCGGGTCCAGGGCCACCTGCTGGAACAACCTCACCAGCAGCTTGCGCACGCACCCCAGCGGGTCGAGTTCCTCCTCGCTTTCGCTGGCGCGGGCCAACTCATCGAGCGGCTCATGCAAGGTATCGAGCATGGCCTGGAGCAAATCCGCCTTGTTGCTGAAATGCCAGTAGATCGCACCACGCGTCACACCGGCCAGCGTCGCGATGTCGGCCAGCGTCGTTCGCGCCACGCCGCGCTCGAAGAAGGCCTTTTCGGCCGCTTCAAGGATCTGGCTGCGAGTCTCCAGGGCTTCTTCTTTGGTACGACGTACCATGGCAGTAAACACCTCAATCAGGATGCGTAAGCAATGCGTAAGGATCGGTTGGATAACCTATGAGGCAGCGCCCGTCGGAACGCGTCCCCGGACTGCATCGGCCTTTGTCAGGCTTTTGTAAATACGGATGGTACGCAATTTGGCTGTTTACAAACAACCATGTACGTAAGTATATTTCTTAGCAACCTATTAATTGAATAATGCTCATTTTTTAACCTTCCACTTTTCGAGTGCGCCTGTTGCGCGCCTGGACCCGAGGATTTCCATGCAATTCAAGCCAGCTGTTACCGCTCTGGTCACTGCCATCGCCCTGGCATCGCTGCTCAGCGGATGCAACAAGGAAGAGGCTGCCCCTGCCCCTCCCCCTCCTCAGGTCGGCGTCGTAACCCTCAAGACTCAGCCTTTTACCCTGACCTCTGAATTGCCGGGCCGCACCAGTGCGTTCCGCGTCGCCGAAGTGCGTCCGCAGGTCAACGGCATCATCCTCAAACGCCTGTTCAAGGAAGGCGCCGACGTCAAGGCCGGCCAGCAGCTGTACCAGATCGACCCGGCCGTCTATGAAGCGAACCTCAAGAGCGCCGAGGCCAACCTGCGATCCACCAAGTCGATCGCCGATCGCTACAAGCAATTGGTCGACGAGCAGGCCGTCAGCCGCCAGGAATACGACACCGCCGTGGCCAACCGCCTGGAGTCGGAAGCGAACCTGCAGACGGCCCAGATCAACGTGCGCTACACCAAGGTCTACGCGCCGATTTCCGGTCGCATCGGGCGCTCCTCGGTCACCGAGGGTGCGCTGGTGAGCAATGGCCAGACCGACGCCCTGGCGACCATCCAGCAACTCGATCCGATCTACGTCGACGTGACGCAGAGTTCCGTCGAGCTGCTGAACCTGCGCCGTGAGCTGGAAAGCGGTCGCTTGCAGAAGGCTGGCGATAATGCCGCCATGGTCAAGCTGACGCTGGAAGACGGCAGCCAGTATCCCCATGAAGGCAAGCTGGAGTTCTCTGAAGTCTCGGTCGATCCGACCACCGGTTCCGTGACCTTGCGTGCCGTGTTCCCCAACCCTGAGCACACGCTGCTGCCGGGCATGTTTGTCCACGCACAGCTGCAGGCCGGCGTGAACAGCGCCGCAATCCTGGCGCCGCAGCAAGGCGTGACCCGCGACCTCAAGGGCACGCCGACTGCGATGGTCGTGGGCGCGGACAACAAGGTCGAGCTGCGTCAGCTCAAGGCCAGCCGTACCGTCGGCAGCCAGTGGCTGATCGAAGACGGCCTCAAGGCCGGTGATCGCCTGATCACCGAAGGGTTGCAGTACGTACGGCCAGGGGTGGAAGTCAAAGCCACCGAAGCCACCAACGTCGACGCAAAGAACCCGGCCCCCGCTCAGGCAGCTGACAAAGCCGCCGGCGGCAAAGGGGAGTAAACCATGTCGAAATTCTTTATCGACCGTCCGATCTTCGCCTGGGTGATTGCCCTGGTGATCATGCTGGTCGGGGCTCTATCGATCCTCAAGTTGCCGATCAACCAGTACCCGAGCATTGCGCCGCCGGCCATTGCGATCCAGGTGACCTACCCGGGTGCATCCGCACAAACCGTGCAGGACACCGTGGTGCAGGTCATCGAGCAACAGCTCAACGGTATCGACAACCTGCGTTACGTGTCGTCGGAAAGTAACTCCGACGGCAGCATGACCATCACCGCAACCTTCGAGCAAGGCACCAACTCCGATACCGCGCAGGTCCAGGTGCAGAACAAGCTGAACCTGGCCACTCCGCTGTTGCCGCAGGAAGTGCAGCAACAGGGCATCCGCGTGACCAAGTCGGTGAGAAACTTCCTGATGGTGATCGGCGTGGTCTCGCGCGATGGCAGCATGACCCGTGAGGACCTGTCCAACTACATCGTGTCGAACATGCAGGACCCGATCTCGCGCACCAAGGGTGTCGGTGACTTCCAGGTCTTCGGTGCCCAGTACGCCATGCGGATCTGGCTCGACCCGGCCAAGTTGAACAAATTCAACCTGACCCCGGTGGATGTGAGCAACGCCGTTTCCGCGCAGAACGTCCAGGTCGCGTCCGGCCAGCTCGGCGGCCTGCCTGCCCTGCCCGGCCAGCAGTTGAACGCCACCATCATCGGCAAGACCCGCCTGCAGACCGCCGAGCAGTTCAAGGCGATCCTGCTCAAGGTCAACCCGGACGGCTCGCAAGTGCGCGTCGGCGATGTCGCCGATGTGGCCCTGGGCGGCGAAAACTACAGCATCAACGCTCAGTTCAACGGCTTGCCGGCCTCTGGCCTGGCGGTGCGCCTGGCGACCGGTGCCAACGCCCTCGACACGGCCAAGGCCCTGCGCCAGACCGTCGATGATCTCAAGCCATTCTTCCCGCAAGGCCTGGAGGTGGTGTTCCCGTACGACACCACGCCAGTGGTGAGCGAATCGATCAAGGGCGTGATTGAAACCCTGATCGAAGCGGTCGCGCTGGTGTTCCTGGTGATGTTCCTGTTCCTGCAGAACTTCCGCGCCACCATCATCACCACGATGACGGTGCCGGTGGTACTGCTGGGTACTTTCGGGATCCTCGCCGCGTTCGGTTTCAGCATCAACACCCTGACCATGTTCGGCATGGTGTTGGCCATCGGCTTGCTGGTGGACGATGCCATCGTGGTGGTGGAAAACGTCGAACGGGTGATGAGCGAAGAAGGCCTGTCGCCCAAGGAAGCGACCAAGAAATCCATGGGCCAGATCCAGGGCGCCCTGGTGGGTATCGCCCTGGTGCTGTCGGCGGTACTCCTGCCGATGGCGTTCTTCGGCGGCTCCACCGGCGTGATCTACAAACAGTTCTCCATCACCATCGTCTCGGCCATGGCCCTGTCGGTGCTGGTTGCCCTGATCTTCACCCCGGCCCTGTGCGCCACCATGCTCAAGCCAATCCCCAAGGGCGAGCACGGCACGCCGAAACGCGGTTTCTTCGGCTGGTTCAACCGCAACTTCGACCGTGGCGTCCGCAGCTACGAGCGTGGCGTGGGCAACATGCTCAAGCACAAGGCCCCGTACCTGCTGGCCTACGTGATCATTCTGGTCGGCATGGTCTGGCTGTTCACCCGCATCCCCACCGCGTTCCTGCCGGAAGAAGACCAGGGCGTGTTGTTCGCCCAGGTGCAGACACCGGCCGGCTCCAGTGCCGAGCGCACCCAGGTGGTCGTGGACAAGATGCGTGAGTTCCTGCTGCGTCCGAGCAAGGACGGCGGTGAAGGGGATGGCGTGGCCTCGGTGTTTACCGTAACCGGCTTCAACTTCGCCGGTCGTGGCCAGAGCTCCGGCATGGCGTTCATCATGCTCAAGCCGTGGGAAGAGCGAAACGCCGACAACACCGTATTCAAGATCGCCGGCCGCGCCCAGCAGCACTTCTTCACGTTCCGCGACGCGATGGTGTTTGCCTTCGCTCCGCCAGCGGTGATGGAATTGGGTAACGCCACCGGTTTCGACGTGTTCCTGCAGGACCGCGCCGGCATCGGTCACGAAAAGCTGATGGAGGCTCGCAACCAGTTCCTGGGCATGGCTTCGCAGAGCAAGGTCCTGACCCAGGTGCGTCCGAACGGTCTCAACGACGAGCCCCAGTACCAGTTGGACATCGATGACGAGAAGGCCAGTGCCCTGGGCATCACCCTTTCGGACATCAACAATACGCTGTCGATTGCCCTCGGCAGTAACTATGTCAATGACTTCATCGACCGTGGTCGGGTGAAACGCGTCTACGTTCAAGGCCGACCGGACGCGCGCATGAGCCCGGAGGACCTGAACAAATGGTACGTGCGCAACAGCGCCGGGACCATGGTGCCGTTCAGCGCCTTCGCCAAGGGCGAGTGGACCTACGGATCGCCGAAACTGGCCCGTTATAACGGCGTGGAAGCGATGGAAGTCCTCGGTGCTCCGGCGCCAGGTTACTCCACGGGTGAAGCGATGGCCGAAGTCGAGGCCATTGCGCAGAAGCTGCCGGCGGGTGTCGGCATCTCCTGGACCGGCCTGTCGTACGAGGAACGCCTGTCGGGTTCCCAGGCGCCGGCTCTGTACGCGCTCTCGCTGCTGATGGTATTCCTCTGCCTGGCGGCGCTGTATGAAAGCTGGTCGATTCCGATCGCGGTCATGCTCGTGGTGCCGCTGGGGATCATTGGTGCCCTGCTGGCCACCAGCCTGCGCGGCCTGTCCAACGACGTGTACTTCCAGGTGGGTCTGTTGACGACCATCGGCCTGGCGGCGAAAAACGCCATCCTGATCGTCGAGTTCGCCAAGGAACTCCATGAACAGGGCCGGACTCTGGTGGAGGCCGCGATCGAAGCCTGCAGGATGCGTCTGCGGCCGATCATCATGACGTCCCTGGCGTTCGTCCTCGGCGTCGTCCCGCTGGCCATTTCCACCGGCGCCGGCTCGGGCAGCCAGCACGCCATCGGTACCGGCGTGATTGGCGGTATGCTCACCGCGACCATCCTGGCAATCTTCTGGGTGCCATTGTTCTTCGTGACGGTGTCGTCAATCGGTCGACGTAAAAATATCGACCAGGACCACACTCCTGAAACTTCTAAAGAGGCTGGCCAATGAGCAAGTCGCTACTTTCCCTGACCATCGCTGCCGTCGTGCTCAGCGGATGCTCGCTGATTCCCGACTATCAGCGGCCCGAAGCACCGGTCGCGGCGCAGTACCCGCAAGGGCCGGCCTATGAGCCGGCCAAAGCACCCGGCCAGGCCGCCGCCGAGCAGGGCTGGAAACAGTTCTTCCACGATCCGGCACTGCAACAGCTGATCCAGGTCGCCCTGGAAAACAACCGCGACCTGCGCGTCGCGGCGCTGAACATCGACGCCTACGCCGCGCAGTACCGCATCCAGCGCGCCGACCTGTTCCCGGCAGTCTCGGCCACCGGCTCCGGCAACCGCCAGCGGGTGCCGGCACGCGCCTCGCAAACCGGTGAAGCGGCAATCAGCAGCTCCTACTCGGCGACGCTGGGGATCAGCGCCTACGAACTGGACCTGTTCGGTCGTGTCCGCAGCCTGAGCGAGCAAGCGTTGCAAAGCTACTTCGCCACCGAAGAAGCCCGCCGCAGCACCCAGATCAGCCTGGTTGCCAACGTCGCCAACGCTTACCTGACCTGGCAGGCCGACAAGGAACTGCTCAAGTTGACCCAAGATACCCTCGGCACCTATGAGCAAAGCCTGAAGCTGACCTCGCGCAGCGCCGAAGTCGGCGTGGCCTCGGCCCTGGACTTGAGCCAAGCCCGTACGGCAGTGGAAAACGCCCGTGTGCAACTGGCCCGCTACACCCGCCAGGTGGCCCAGGACGAAAACAGCCTGACCCTGCTGCTGGGCACCGGCCTGCCGACCAACCTGCAGACACAACCGCTGAGCGCCGACCTGCTCAGCGAACTGCCACCCGGCTTGCCCTCGGACCTGCTGCAACGGCGCCCGGACATCCTCCAGGCCGAACGCAACCTGCTCGCCGCCAACGCCAATATCGGCGCCGCGCGGGCCGCGTTCTTCCCGAGCATCAGCCTGACGGCCAATGCCGGCACCCTCAGCCCGGACCTGTCCGGCCTGTTCAAGGGCGGCTCGGGCACTTGGACCTTCGCTCCGCAGATCAACCTGCCGATCTTCAACGCCGGCAGCCTGCGGGCAAGCCTGGACTACGCCAAGATCCAGAAAGACATCAACGTCGCGCAGTATGAGCAGTCGATCCAGACCGCGTTCCAGGAAGTCTCCGACGGCCTGGCCGCGCGCCAGACCTACAACGAACAGTTGCAGGCACAGACCGACTTCGTCGCCGCCAACCAGGACTACTACCGCCTGGCCGAGCGTCGCTACCGCATCGGCGTCGACAGCAACCTGACTTTCCTCGACGCCCAGCGTCAGTTGTTCAGCGCGCAGCAATCGCTGATCACCGATCGCCTTGCGCAACTGACCAGCGAGGTCAATTTGTACAAGGCCCTGGGCGGCGGCTGGAATGCCGAGACGGGCAAGCGCGAACCGATCGCGGAGAAAGCGCCGGAGACGAAGTTGTTTTGATTTGATGCGCTGAAAACATGAAGCCCACCGAAAGGTGGGCTTTTTGTTTGCGCCTGATTCCCAGCCCAACACAAATTCCAATGTGGGAGCGAGCCTGCTCGCGAAAGTATTGGATCAGCTTGCACTGATTTGAATGTGCCAACGTCTTCGCGAGCAGGCTCGCTCCCACCCGAGTCGTCTGCGCTCGTCAAATCTGCGTACACCGCTCCCGCAGGGAATTGTGTTTGTTTTGCCGTTCGATAATCGCCCGAAACCCGCAAATCGCAATTGAACCGATCCCGGGCGGCCCTTCACCATCGCTCGCACAAAACCAATAACAACAGGTTCGACGCCATGCTCCTACGCCCTGCACCGTCCGGCTGATCCTCAGCCACTTTAACCGTCCAGCCCCACCGTACTGCCTGCAACCCAAGGGTTGCGGCAACGACTCGCTTCGCCCACAGAAAAACAAGAGACACGCCCATGAAACCCACACAGCAAGTTTTCCCCAGCCTCATTGCCGTCGCGCTGTCCGGCGTAGCATTGCCGGTGTTGTCAGCGGAATCGGGGTTCGTCGAGGACGCCAAGGCCACGCTGAACCTGCGTAACTTCTATTTCAACCGCAACTTCACCAATGACGCCGCCGCCCAAGGCAAGGCCGAGGAATGGACTCAAAGCTTCATCCTCGACGCCAAGTCCGGTTTCACCCAGGGCACGGTCGGTTTCGGCGTGGACGTGCTCGGCCTGTACTCGGTCAAGCTCGACGGCGGTCGCGGCACCGCCGGTACCCAGTTGCTGCCGGTGCACGACGACGGTCGTCCGGCCGATGACTTCGGCCGTTTGGGCGTGGCCCTCAAGGCCAAAGTCTCGAAGACTGAATTGAAAGTCGGCGAGTGGATGCCGGTGCTGCCGATCCTGCGTTCCGACGACGGCCGCTCCCTGCCGCAAACCTTCCAGGGCGGCCAGGTCACTTCCACCGAGATCAACGGCCTGAGCCTCTATGGCGGTCAGTTCCGTGGCAACAGCCCGCGCAACGACGCGAGCATGGAAGACATGTCGATGAACGGCCGCGGTGCCTTCACTTCCGACCGTTTCAATTTCGGCGGCGGCGAATATGCCTTCAACGAAAAACGCACCCAGGTCGGCGTCTGGTACGCGGAACTGTCCGACATCTACCAGCAGCAATATTTCAACCTGACCCACAGCCAACCCATGGGCGACTGGACCCTGGGCGCCAACCTGGGCTACTTCACCGGCAAGGAAGACGGCAGCGCCCTGGCCGGCGATCTCGACAACAAGACCGCGTTCGCCATGCTCTCCGCCAAGTACGGCGGCAACACCTTCTACGTCGGCCTGCAGAAAGTCGGCGGCGATGATGCCTGGATGCGCGTCAACGGCACCAGCGGCGGCACCCTGGCGAACGACAGCTACAACTCCAGCTATGACAATGCCAAGGAAAAATCCTGGCAACTGCGCCATGACTTCAACTTCGCCGCTGTTGGCGTGCCGGGCCTGACCCTGATGAACCGCTACATCAGCGGTGACAACGTGCACACCGCCACCGTCGATGACGGCAAGGAATGGGGCCGCGAGACTGAGCTGGCGTATACCGTGCAGAGCGGTGCGCTGAAGAGTCTGAACGTGAAGTGGCGCAACTCGACGATGCGCCGGGACTTCAATACCAATGAGTTCGATGAGAACCGGTTGATTGTCAGCTATCCGATCAGCTTGTTGTAAAAAGCCAAACATGGACGGCGGCTGTACCACCGCCATCGCGAGCAAGCTCGCTCCCACAGGGGATCAGTGCCGAGCAAAAAACTTGTGCTCACCGAAGATCCAATGTGGGAGCGAGCTTGCTCGCGAAGGCGTGGGCACATCCAACATGAGTGCTGGCTGAACCACCGCCTTCGCGAGCAAGCCCGCTCCCACAGGGATGAAGTCATCCCTCAAGTTCGTGATTCGGTGCCCAGTTCATCCCAGACGGATTCGGCCAGGTGGAAGGTGGCGTTGGCCGCCGGGATGCCGCAGTAGATGGCGCTCTGCATGATCACTTCCTTGATCTCGCTGCGGCTCACGCCGTTGTTGGCGGCGGCGCGCAGGTGCAGCTTGAGTTCTTCGTTGCGGTTCATGCCGATCAGCATGGCGATGGTTATCAGGCTGCGGGTATGGCGCGGCAGGCCCGGGCGGGTCCAGATGTCGCCCCAGGCGTGGCGGGTGATCATCTCTTGGAATTCGCTGTTGAATTCGGTCAAGGCATTGAGGCTGCGGTCGACGTGGGCATCGCCCAGCACTGCGCGGCGTACTTGCATGCCTTCGTCGTAACGTTGTTTCTCGTCCACAAAAAACTCCTCAGGCGCGGCCAGTATCAAGCAGGAAATCCAGTACCCGCGCGCTGAACGCGGCGCCGGCCTGGACGTTGGACAAGTGCGCGGCATGAAACTCGGCGTATTCGGCACCCTCGACCCGCTCGTGGATAAAACGTCCGCCCGCTGGCGGCGTCACGGCATCTTCGGTGCCAGCGATCACCAGCAGTGGCACACGGATCAGCGATAGCTGCTCACGAAAATCGGCGTCGCGTACTGCGGCGCAGTTGGCCGCATAGCCTTGGGGCGAGGTCGCCGCCAGCATGTCGGTAATTTTTTCCGCCGTCGCCGGATGGGCCTTGGCGAAATCCGGCGTGAACCAGCGGGCAATCGACGCATCACGCAACGCCACCATCGCCGCCTTGCCATCACGCAGCACGGTTTCGATGCGCGGGTTCCACATCGAAGGGTCGCCAATCTTCGCGGCGGTATTGCACACCACCAGTTTGTGCAGGCGCTCACCGGCGTTGATTCCCAGCCACTGGCCGATCAGGCCACCCATGGACAGGCCGCAGAAATGCACCTTGTCGATGTCCAGCGCATCAAGCATCGCCAGCACGTCGCGGCCCAGCTGTTCGATGCTGTAGGGGCCTTCAGTGACCAGCGACCGGCCGTGACCACGGGTGTCGAAACGCAAGACCCGAAAGTGTTCACTGAACGCCGCGACCTGCTCGTCCCACATATGCAAATCGGTACCCAAAGAGTTGGAGAGCACCAGCACCGGGGCGTCCTGCGGCCCGTCCAATCGCCGCTCATCAAAACAATAGCTCAGATCGCCCTCGGCGAGTTTGACCATTCCCACAACAATCTCCTTTCAGGCATTCAAGGCAAGGTGTTCGGCCACCGCTCGGGCAACCCAGGCCTGGGCTTGTCCGAGGTAGTGGGCCGGGTCGAGCAGATGATCAAGCTCGCTCGCGGATAACTGCGCGGTGACCTGGGGTTCGTCCCCCAGCACCTCGCGCAAATGCCGTTGTTCGGCCACCGCGCGCTTGCAGCATTGCTCCAGCAGATGATGCGCGGTGTCGCGACCAACCCGCTGGGCCAGGACGATGCTGACGGCTTCGGCCAGCACCAACCCTTGGGTCAGTTCCAGGTTACGGGCCATGCGCGCCGTATCCACTTCCAGCCCTTCGGCCAGCAGTCGCGCCTGTTGCAGCGCGCCGGACACCAGGCAGCAGATGTCCGGCAGGGTTTCCCATTCGGCGTGCCACAGGCCGAGGCTGCGCTCATGTTCCTGAGGCATGGCGCTGAACAGCGTCGACAACAAGCCGGGCACCCGCGTCGCAGCGCCGATCAACACCGCCGCGCCCACCGGGTTGCGCTTGTGAGGCATGGTCGACGAACCGCCCTTGCCCGGTGCCGAAGGTTCGAACGCCTCGCCTGCCTCGGTCTGCATCAACAGGCTGACGTCGCGCCCCAGTTTGCCCAGGCTGCCGGCGATCAAGCCCAGCACCGCGCCGAACTCCACCAAACGATCGCGCTGGGTGTGCCAAGGCTGCTCCGGCAGGTTCAGTTGCAGCTCGGCGGCCAAGGCTTCGGCCACCGGCAGCGCCTGCTCACCCAAAGCGGCGAGGGTCCCGGAGGCGCCGCCAAATTGCAGTACCAACAGGCGCGGCTTGAGTTCCCGCAAGCGCTGGCGACTGCGCGTGACGGCCCCCAGCCAGCCGGCGATTTTCATCCCCAGGGTGACCGGCGTGGCGTGTTGCAGCCAGGTGCGCCCGGCCAGCGGCGTGGCAGCGTAACGTTCGGCTTGTCGAGCCAGGGTGACAGCCAGTTGCGCCAGCTCACCTTCGATCAGTCCGAGCGCCTGGCGCAGTTGCAGCACCAGGCCACTGTCCATCACGTCCTGGCTGGTGGCGCCCAGATGCACGTAGCGTTCGGCCTCGGCGCTCTCGGCAGCGATGCGCTTGCCCAACGCCTTGACCAGCGGGATCGCAGAATTGCCGGCACTGGCAATCGCTTCGCTCAACGCCGAAAAATCGTACAGCTGGGCGCGACAGGCATTCCCGATCGGCGCCACCGCCTCCTGGGGGATCAGCCCAACCCGCGCCTCGGCCCGGGCCAGCGCCGCCTCAAAGTCGAGCATCGCCTGCACACGCCCCGCATCACAGAACACTTCGCGCATGTCGCGGGCGGTGAAGTAGGCATCGAACAGCTGATTGCCCGGTCGTTCGCTCATAAACAGTCCTTCGAAAAATGGATGCCTCTATGGCCAGATATGCCCTCGCCACAATGAATCAACCAAGCCTTAAAGATCGTGGTGCAAATACGCTGGTTGTTTGGGCAGGCGCAAGCTGAACAGGAACGCAACGACCATCATCACCGTGACATACCAATAAAAAGCGTTTTCCATGCCCTGGGCTTTCAGGCTCAAGGCAACGTACTCGGCCGAACCGCCAAAAATCGCGTTCGCCACCGCATAGGCCAACCCTACTCCCAGCGCCCGCACTTCTGGTGGAAACATTTCGGCTTTCACCAGACCGCTGATGGAGGTGTAGAAGCTGACGATCGCCAAGGCGAAAGTGATCAGGACAAACGCCAGGAACGGGTTGCTGGTGCCTTTGAGGGTCAGCAGGATCGGCACGGTGCACAACGCCCCCAGGCCGCCGAACCAGAGCATGGAGTTACGCCGGCCGATTTTGTCTGCGAGCATGCCGAACAGCGGTTGCATGCACATGTAGAGAAACAGCGCGCCGGTCATGATGTAACTGGCGGTCTTGGCATGCAGGCCGGCGGTGTTCACCAGGTACTTCTGCATGTAAGTGGTGAAGGTGTAGAAAATCAGCGAACCGCCGGCGGTGTAGCCCAGCACGGTGATGAACGCAGCCTTGTGGTCGCGAAACAACGCGGCAATGCTGCCAGCGTCTTTGTTTTCGCGCATTTCCTTGCTGGTGGTTTCCTTCAAGGACCGGCGCAGGAACAGGGAAATCAACGCCGCGGCGGCGCCCACCACGAACGGGATTCGCCAACCGTAAGCGCGCAGTTCGTCTTCGCTGAGAAACTGCTGCAGGATCACCACCAGCGACACTGCCAAAAGTTGTCCGCCAATCAGCGTCACGTACTGGAACGAAGCAAAAAAGCCGCGTTGCCCCTTGAGGGCGACTTCGCTCATGTAGGTCGCGGTCGTGCCGTACTCGCCGCCCACCGACAGGCCTTGCAGCAGGCGAGCGAACAGCAGCAGCACCGGCGCCCAGACGCCGATGTCCTTGTAGGTGGGCAGGCAGGCGATGAGCAACGAGCCGAAGCACATCATCATCACCGAGATCATCATCGAATTCTTGCGCCCGTGACGGTCCGCTACCCGGCCGAAAATCCAGCCGCCAATGGGCCGCATCAGGAACCCGGCGGCGAATACCCCCGCCGTGTTGACCAGTTGCACCGTCGGATTGTCCGATGGGAAAAACGCCGGGGCGAAATAAATCGCGCAGAACGCATAGACGTAGAAGTCGAACCATTCGACCAGGTTGCCGGATGAGGCACCGACGATGGCGAAGATGCGCTTGCTGCGTTCTTCGCCGGTGTAGTGGCTGATTGGGGTGGTCATGGGTTAATCACTCGTTGGGGACTGACGAAGTCTAGACATACTTCGTAACACTCCCGTTCCACAGTCTTGCCACCTATGGCGAGGGAGCTTGCTCCCGCTCGGCTGCGCAGCAGTCGCAAAACCAGGCCCGGCGCTGTTTTGGATGCACCGCGTCGCCTGCCATGGGCTTGCTGCGCAAGCCAGCGGGAGCAAGCTCCCTCGCCACGGGGGTTTTCACTCAGTAATCGAAGAACACTGTCTCGGCATCCGTGCCCTGGAGAATCACGTTCCACTGGTAAACACCCGATGCATCGGGCCTGGCCACGATGGTGTCGCGACGCTCCTCGGGTACGCAGGCCAGCAACGGGTCAGCTTCGTTGGCGGGTTCGTCGGCGAAATAGATGCGCGTCAACAGATGCTTGACCAACCCGCGGGCGAACACCAGTACAACGAGATGCGGCGCCTGGGTCGTACCGCCCAACCCCGGCACGGTGCCCGGCTTGATGGTGGTGAAGCGGAACCGCCCTTCGGCATCCACCGGCACCCGGCCGAAACCGTCGAAATGCGGGTCCAGCGGTTTGTCCTGATCGTCTTCCGGGTGAGCGTATTTACCGGCGGCGTTGGCCTGCCAGACTTCCAGCATGGCGTCGTTGACGAACTGGCCGTTGCCGTCGATCACTTGCCCGGTGATCGCCACGCGCTGGCCGAGCGTCTGGGCGTCGGTCAGGTCTTCACGGTTCAGCCACGTCAGGCCGATGTGGTAGTAAGGCCCGACGGTGTGGGACGTAGTGGCGTTGAGCGTCATCTTATTTCTCCATCGGCGTGGCTTCGCGGCCGCGCAAGACGATGTCCCAGCGATAACCGAGGGCGTAGTGAGGAATGGTTTTTTCCAGGTCGAAACTGGCGATCAAGCGTTCCTTGGCACGGCTGTCCGGCACGCAGTTGTAGATCGGGTCGTATTCCAGCAACGGATCACCGGGGAAATACATCTGCGTGACCAGGCGCGTCAGGATGCTCGGCCCGAACAATGAAAAATGGATATGCGCAGGACGCCAGGCGTTGTGGTGGTTGCCCCACGGATAGGCGCCGGGCTTGATGGTCTGGAACTGATACCCGCCATCGGCATCGGTCACGGTGCGACCGGTGCCGGTGAAGTTCGGGTCCAGCGGCGCATCGTGGCTGTCACGGTCGTGGTTGTAGCGGCCGGCGGCGTTGGCCTGCCAGATCTCGATCAGGATGCCCGGTACCGGCTCGCCGTGCTCATCGAGCACGCGCCCGTGAATGATGATCCGCTCACCGAGCGGCTCACCGGCATGCTGGGCGGTCAGGTCATGGTCCTTCTCCTGAAGACGATCAGCACCTACGGTCGGCCCGGTGATTTCCGACAATGAATGGGGCAGGTACACCAACGGCTTGGACGGCGAGCGCAGGTTGGTGGACTGGTACGGCGGGTGCAGATACTCCGGCTGAGTGCCCGCTTGAGGGCGACGGTAACCAGGCTTGTCAGTCATGCAGCATTCCTCGGTTTCTTATTGGTAGGACGACCCGTCAGACGCGTTCGATAGCCAGTGCCAGACCTTGGCCGACGCCGACGCACATGGTCGCCAGGCCTTTCTTGCCGCCGGTCTTTTCCAGATGATGCAGCGCTGTCATCACCAGCCGCGCCCCGCTCATGCCCAGTGGGTGGCCCAAGGCAATGGCGCCACCGTTCGGATTGACGTGCGGTGCATCGTCCGCCAGCCCAAGATCGCGCAACACCGCCAGGCCCTGGCTGGCAAAGGCTTCGTTAAGCTCGATCACGTCAAAATCGGCAACCGCCAGGCCCAGGCGCTCAGTCAGTTTGCGCACCGCCGGCACCGGGCCGATGCCCATCACCCGTGGCGCGACGCCGGCGCTGGCCATGCCCAGCACTCTGGCTCTGGGGGTCAGGCCGTGTTTCTTCACCGCTTCGGCGGACGCGAGGATCAGCGCCGCCGCCCCGTCATTCACGCCCGACGCGTTGCCGGCGGTCACGGTCTTGTCCGGGCCGTTGACCGGTTTGAGTCGGCCCAAGGTTTCCAACGTGGTGTCGGCGCGTGGATGCTCGTCCTGCTCGACCACCGTTTCGCCCTTTTTGTGGGCGATGCGAACCGGCACGATTTCTTCGGCAAAAAATCCCGCCGCCTGGGCCGCCGCCGCACGCTGCTGGCTGCGCACGGCAAAGGCGTCTTGATCTGCGCGGGACACCGCGTAGTCATCCGCCACGTTATCAGCGGTCTGCGGCATTGCATCAACGCCGTACTGGGCTTTCATCAGCGGGTTGATGAAGCGCCAGCCAATGGTCGTGTCCTCCAGCTTCATGTTGCGTGAGAACGCCGCATCGGCCTTGCCCATCACGAACGGCGCGCGGGACATCGATTCGACGCCGCCGGCGATGGCCAGCTCCATTTCGCCGCTGGCAATGGCACGAAACGCCGTGCCGATAGCGTCCATGCCCGAGGCGCAGAGGCGGTTGACCGTCACGCCCGGGATGCTCTCCGGCAGACCGGCAAGCAACAAGGCCATGCGCGCGACGTTGCGGTTGTCTTCACCGGCCTGGTTGGCGCAGCCGAGGAACACTTCGTCCACCGCGCGCCAATCCACCGATGGGTTGCGTTCCATCAGCGCCTTGATCGGCACGGCCGCCAGGTCATCGGCACGCACCGCGGACAGGCTGCCGCCGAACCGGCCGATGGGGGTTCGAATCGCATCACAGATAAAAACGTCACGCATTCAGGCTTCTCCTGGAGTCTGGCCGTGGGCCGCAGCGGTACGGGCCTCAAGGTCGCGCAATGCGCGCAACTCGACCTCGGTCGGTTCGGCGGTGGTCTGCACCTGGTCGGCGAAACGGATCGCCCAGCCGGTGGCGGCAATCACTTGCTCACGGGTCACCCCGGGGTGCAGCGAAGTGACCACGAACTCATGGCTGCCGGCTTCCGGTTCCATGATGCACAGGTCAGTGATGATCCCTACGGGGCCAGCGCCCGGCAGGCCCAGGCGCTTGCGCGAATCACCGCCTTCGCCGTGACCGACCGAGGTGATGAAGTCCAGCTTGTCGACAAACGAACGCGCCGATTGCTTGAGGATGATCAACACACTTTTCGCCGAGCCGGCGATTTCCGGCGCGCCACCGGCCCCCGGCAAACGGACTTTCGGCTGATGATAATCGCCGACCACGGTGGTGTTGATGTTGCCGAACCGGTCCACCTGGGCCGCGCCGAGGAAGCCGACGTCGATGCGCCCGCCCTGCAGCCAGTAGCGAAAAATCTCACCGGTGGGTACGACGGTGTCCGCGGTTTCCGCCAGTTCACCGTCGCCGATGGACAGCGGCAATACGCTGGGCTTGGCGCCGATCGGACCGGACTCGTAGATCAGGACTACATCAGGCGACGAAGTCAGCCGCGCCAGGTTGGCCGCTTTCGACGGCAGGCCGATGCCAACGAAACACACGGCGTTGTTCTTTAGCCGACGGGCCGCGGCGACGGTCATCATCTCATTGGTGGAATAGGTCATGGTTTCACCTGCGAAGCGGCCGCCAGCCGGGCCTGGAATTCACTGAAATCCCTGGTGCCATGGATGTACTCGTCAATCCATGCGGTAAATGTCTCACGGTCCCGGGCGATAGGATCCCACGCCTGGTAGAAACGATTGTCACGCTCGGTGTAGCCGTGAGCGTAGGACGGATGCGCGCCACCCGGTACATGACATACCGCGCTCAAGGCCCAGGTTGGCAGCACGCAGGCATTCATCGGCGCGTTCAGGTCGTAGACGATTTCCTCCACGGTGACAATGCAACGCTTGGCCGCCAGGGCCGCTTCTTTCTGCACACCGAGGATGCCCCACAGCAACACGTTGCCCTTGCGGTCGGCCTTCTGTGCGTGGATCACGGTAATGTCCGGTCGCACCGACGGCACGGCGGCAAGCACTTCCCCGGTGAAGGGACAGGTGACGCTCTTGATCAGCGGATTGACCTTCGGCAGGTCGGAGCCGGCGTAGGCCCGAAGCACCGCGAACGGCAGGCCGGAGGCGCCGGCAACGTAGGCATTGGCCAGGTCGGCGTGGCTGTGCTCCTCGATTTCCAGCGGATGCGGCCATTGCTTTTCGACCGCATCGCGCAGCCGGTGCAAGGAACCCACGCCAGGATTGCCGCCCCAGGAAAAAATCAGCTTGCGAGCACAACCGGCGCCGATCAACTGGTCGTAGATCAGGTCAGGCGTCATGCGCACCAGGGTCAGGTCCTTCTTGCCCTGACGAATGATTTCATGACCCGCCGCCGTCGGGATCAGGTGCGTGAAGCCTTCGAGCGCGACGGTATCGCCGTCGTTGACGAACTGCTTCACCGCGTCGTGCAGCGAAAGGATTTCAGCCATGGGGCAGGCTCCCGTTATCCAGTAGACCGACATGAAAAAGAGGCGCGAGGTTCAGCGCCTGGGTGACTGAAGATTAAGCCGGGGAAAAACGCCAAACAATCCGATAATCGACAGAGTGTTCGTTTATCGAACAGATTGTTGCGTAGCTATCGATTTACTCTGTCCTGCAACAACGCAGGGCCTGTGGCGAGGGAGCTTGCTCCCGCTGGGCTGCAAAGCAGCCCCCAAAAAACAGGGCCGCTTCGCGCCCCGGCGGGAGCAAGCTCCCTCGCCACAGGTGCAGATTCAGCTTCAGAGAAAAAGTCAGGTCGCATCCGCATGGCTGACCATGCCTTTGATAACGACCGCCGCGGTCGCCAATGCCGCTGGAATCACCAGCGCGGTCAGGACCTGTTCGAAGTTCCAGCCCAACCCCAACAACGTCGCGCCCATCCACGCGCCGAGAATTGCGCCGAACCGGCCGATGCCCAGCATCCACGACACCCCGGTGGCCCGGCCCTGGGTTGGGTAGAACCGCGCCGCCAGGGACGGCATCGCCGATTGCGCGCCGTTGACGCACATGCCGGCCACCAGTACCAGGGTGGCGAGCAAGGTAATGTTGCCCAGGCTCTGCCCCACTGCGTAGGCAAACACCCCGGCCATCAGGTAAAAAATGCCGATGACCTTGTGCGGATTGAAGCGGTCCATCGCCCAACCCACCCCGACTGCGCTCAACACGCCGCCGAACTGAAACAGCGCGCCGATGAACGCCGCCTGCTCCATGCTCGCGCCGCTGTCGCGCATCAGCGTCGGCAGCCAACTGGTCAGCAGATAGACGATCACCAGCCCCATGAAATACGTCAACCACAACAACAGGGTGCCGGCGCTGTAGGTACCGGAAAAGATCACCGCCAGCACGTTGCGCGCTTTTACGGTCTTCTGTTCGGGCACGCTGAAGCTGGCCGCCTGGGCGATGGTCGGCGGGTCGATCGGCGCCAGGGTCTTGCGCACCTTGTCGGTGCCACGGTTACGCACCACCAGGTAACGCGCCGACTCCGGCAGCCAGAACACCAGCACCACCGCCAGGATCAACGGCAGCACGCCGCCGATCAGCAGCAAGCTGTGCCAGCCGAACGCCGGTATCAGCTTGGCGGAGATGAAACCGCCGCCGGCCATACCCAGGTTGAAGCCGCAGAACATGCTGGTGACCAGCAGGGACTTCTTGCGTTCCGGGGTGTATTCCGAGAGCAAGGTCGTGGCATTCGGCATCCCGGCCCCCAATCCCAGGCCGGTCAGGAAACGCAGCACCAGCAGTTGGTCGACGTTGGTACAGAAGGCCGAGGCCAGGCTGAAAGCGCCGAACAACACGACCGCCCCCACCAATACGATTTTTCGTCCGAAACGGTCAGCCAATGGGCCGGAACCCAGTGCGCCGAATACCATGCCGATCAGCGCTGCGCTCATCACCGGGCCAAGGCTGGCCCGGTTGATGCCCCAATCCTGGGAAAGCGCCGGGGCGATGAATCCCATGGCCGCGGTGTCGAGGCCGTCGAGGAAAACGATCAGGAAACAGAGAATGACCACTCGCCATTGGTAACGAGAAATGGGCTGGGCATTGATGAAGGACTGCACATCGAGGCAGGTGCCTACGGAGGTCTGGGGCTGGTTCATTTTATTTTTATTCCACGCAAGAAACGCCAGATGACGCTGCGCGACATTAATGAGCCCGGGCAAATACCGTCAATTCACCGAAGCGGAGTGTGTGCGTTTATCGAACAGCTTAAGTGAACAGTTGCGCGCTCAGGTCCCGGCTGGCCCCGAGCAGGCCAGGCAAAAAGCGCTGCTCCAGCTCGTTGCGGCTGACCCGTCCGGCATGGGTGCTGACGTTCAGGGCCGCCACCACCTGGCCCGAAGCATCGTATACCGGCACGGCAATCGAGCGCAGGCCCTGTTCCAGTTCCTGATCGACAATGCACCAACCCTGCTGCCGGACCTGTTGCAGGCATTCGAGCAACGCCTCGGGCGTGTGCAGGGTGCGGCTGGTCTTGGCCTGCAGGTCGGCATGCTCGAGATAATCACGCAGCGACGCGTCATCCAGTGCCGCCAGCAAAATCCGGCCCATTGACGTGCAATAAGCTGGCAGGCGGCCACCGACGGACAGATCGACCGAAATCAGCCGTTGGGTCGTGGCCGACCGGGCGATGTAAAGGATGTCATCGCCTTCCAGCGTCGCCATGTTGCAGGCCTCGTGCAGCTGTTCGCTCATGCGGTCCAGGTAGGGTTGGGCAGAAACCGCCAGCGGTGTCGATGACAGATAGGCATGGCCCAGGGTCAGCACTTTGGGCAACAGCGAATAGGTCCGTCCGTCGGTGGTGGCGTAGCCGAGCTTGATCAACGTGTGCAGGCAGCGCCTCACCGCCGCGCGGGGAATTTCGGTGCGGTGGCTGATCTGGGCGATGGTCAGGTGACGCTTGCGCTCCTGGAATGCCTGGACCACGGCCAGTCCACGGGCCAGCGAGGTCATGAAGTCCGGGTCACCGGTCAGGGCCTGGATCCGCTTGGCCGGCGAAGCGACGATCGGCGGCGCTACTGAAGTGAAGGCGTTGCGCAATTGGTCGTTCATCTCTGGTTCTCCCGGAATGACGGCTATTACAAGCGGCTGCCCGTCGGACAGACAAGTGTCGACCCATCAACACCGTGCGATTATCGAACCGGCGGTCGATAATCGCAATCAGCAGGCGCCTGCCAGTCTTGCCGTTTTTTGCGTTTTTCCAGCAAGCACCTTGGACGACGAACTTGAACAGCGACAAAGAATAATGAACTTGTCATATGAAGATGACGTCAGGATATCGACACTTGTGATACGTGCCGCACAACTAGCAACACTTATGCAATATTGATTCACACCGGTAACCCGGTACTTTAACTTTGCTAGTGTTATTGCGGCGGACCGCTATAATGCGCGTCAGTGGCGGATCGGCCAATGGATCGACTCCTTCCGCGGGCACAATGGTTTTGTTGTGTCAGCAGCCTGGCCGCGTCTCCCGTATCGGCAATATGCGAAACCCTGATGCTACGTCAGCTATCAGCTCTGGTGCCGTGGCCGTCTGCATCGCGTACATGCAGTGCGTATCACCAGATCAATTTCAATTCATTAGGTAATCATGTGACGAAAGACGAACTGCGCGCGGAACTTGAGCGCCAGGAACAACGTTACAAGGAAGTTTACGGCGGAGAAATCACCACCTACGCCGCGCAACCTGAACCGGAACGCAAACCCTGGCGCAAACGCGCCACTGTTCAGGACCAGGCGTTCAGCCAGGAACTGCAAAAGATGGAAAAAGAACTCAAGGCCGAGGAAGAATGATTCTCCGGGCTTGAGTTCCGTAGCGTGTCCGGCCACACCCTGGTCGGACGCCGAAAGCGAGGGCCCGCCAAAAGCGGGCCGTCATTCTCTGCACCATCGGTCGGCGGACATTCACCGCTGATTTTCTTTTTTCAGATTTTCAGGCGCCCGCCCCGGCCCCCTCGCGCCTTGCGCAGAACCTTGCCAGCCGGCATTTCATCCCGAAATCAAAGGGTTGCGCAGCCCATTCAAAACCCCGGCCTGCACGGCTTCCTGCCGGTTATTTCGTTGAAGAATGTTACCGATGAGCAGGCGATGCATCGATTAGCGAGGTTTTCTGGCATAATCGCGCCCCCTTATGACCGGGTCAGAAAACCTTCATGATCGATTTATTCAGCGGACTGGATGCTTGGGTGCTCGTGAGCCTCTTGCTCGCCCTGGCTTTTGTCCTCGCCTTCGAGTTCATCAACGGCTTTCATGACACCGCTAACGCGGTTGCCACTGTTATCTACACCAAAGCCATGCCGCCTCACCTGGCGGTGTTCTTTTCCGGTGTGTTCAATTTCCTCGGCGTACTGCTGGGTGGCGTGGGGGTGGCGTACGCCATCGTTCACCTGTTGCCCGTGGAGCTGCTGATCAATGTGAACACCGGACACGGCTTGGCCATGGTGTTCTCGCTGCTCGCGGCGGCCATCACCTGGAACCTCGGCACGTGGTACTTCGGTATCCCGGCGTCCAGCTCCCATACGCTGATCGGCTCGATCCTCGGCGTGGGCCTGGCCAATGCGCTGATCAACGATATCCCGTTGGCCGACGGGGTGAACTGGCAGAAAGCGATCGATATCGGCGCCTCCCTGGTGTTCTCGCCGATGGCCGGCTTCCTGATCGCGGCCCTGGTGTTGCTCAGCCTGAAATGGTGGCGCCCGCTGTCGAAGATGCACAAGACGCCGGAACAGCGCCGCAAGATCGACGACAAGAAACATCCGCCGTTCTGGAATCGCCTGGTACTGGTGATTTCCGCCATGGCCGTCAGCTTCGTCCACGGTTCCAACGATGGCCAGAAAGGCATCGGCCTGATCATGCTGGTGCTGATCGGTATCGTGCCCGCACAGTTCGTACTCGACCTGAACAGCACTACCTACCAGATCGAGCGCACCCGCGACGCGACGCTGCACCTGAGCCAGTTCTACAAGCGCAACAACGAGTCGCTGGGTGAATTCCTGGCCTTGGGCAAGAGCGTCGAAGGCGACCTGCCGGAGAAGTTCCGCTGCAACCCGCAGCAGACCGAACCGACCATCAATGCGCTGCTCGACACCCTCAAAGGCGTGGCGGATTACCACTCGCTGCCGTCGGAAAGCCGCATCGAAGTACGCCGCTACCTGCTTTGCCTGGACGACACGGCGAAAAAGGTCGGCAAGTTGCCTGGCCTGGCAGCCCGTGAAAAAGACGACCTGAACAAGCTGCGCAAGGACCTGACCGCGACCACCGAATACGCCCCGTTCTGGGTAATCCTGGCGGTTGCCCTGGCACTCGGCCTGGGCACCATGGTCGGCTGGAAGCGCGTGGTACTGACCATCGGCGAGAAGATCGGCAAGCAAGGCATGACCTACGCTCAAGGCATGTCGGCGCAGATCACCACGGCCTGCATGATCGGCGCAGCGAATATCTTCAGCCTGCCGGTTTCCACCACCCATGTGCTGTCTTCCGGCGTGGCGGGCACGATGGTGGCCAACAAGAGCGGCCTGCAGGGCGGCACGGTCCAGACCATCCTGCTGGCCTGGGTGCTGACCCTGCCAGCGACGGTGGGCCTGTCGGCGGCACTGTTCTGGCTGGCGTCGAAGGCCATCGGCAGCTGAGTTTCAGCGGCTCGTGAAAAAGGTGCGTTCCTTGCGGTTCGCACCTTTTTTTATGCCCTGACATTGAACAACTTGTGGGAGCGAGCCTGCTCGCGAAGAGCCATCACCTCCGACATCTTCATCAACTGACACACCGCCTTCGCGAGCAGGCTCGCTCCCACAGGGGCGGCGTTTGGTGTGGACTTGAAAACTGGCGCAAAAAAAGGGCGACCGAAGTCGCCCAAATGCCTTGCGTGCTCGTTGTCGCCGGAAAAAACCTACGGCTTTTTGCGCTTGTGTGCGTCTTTCCAGATGAATAATCCAAACCCTGCCAAAAACACGAACATGAGGCCGACCGTCAACACACCGGCAAACACCACATTATCGATAAACATGACTGGCCTCCTGGTCTTGCCCCTGTTGCGATGGGATCAAGTTAACCAATCAGGCCTGGAGGAAAATTGACCGGGGTCAATAACGCTCGCGACGGAGCGCAAAGGAAGGGTGATAACTGATCCATATCAATGGATCGAGGGGGTTCAGCGCTTTTTCGGTTTGTTTTTCGATTTTTTCTTCGGCTTGCCCAAGGGCATGGCCTGCTCGAAGGCCTGGCGGACTTCATTGAGACGTTTTTCGTTGAGGTCGTGAACGCGCTTTGCGCGCTCTGCACCGAGATCAATCAGTTTGTCTTCTTGGCTCATGCTGTGTCGACATCGTACGGTGAGTGGCAGATGCGCCCATGATGCGGGTTACCGGTTGCGTTGACCAGCCAGCGACGTCGACGAGACCTCAGATCTGGATATCCACCCATAGGCCCTGGCGCTCTTCGCCCTCGACGAGCGGAACGACCGGCACGGTGTTGTCGGCGTTCAGTTCCGTGCCCGGAACGGCCAGATGCTCCTCGGGATCCTCGTCAGCTTCGCGGCGGCGCCGGTTGCGCTCCTGCTGGCGACGCTGCTCTTCGCGCAGCAACAGAGCGGCCTCCTCCGGGTCACCCTTTTGCAGGTCGATGGTGCTTTCGTTGGAGCTTTGTTGTACCGGGACCACGGGAGGAATATCCGGTCGCGGGCGGATCGGATCCTGCTGAGCGGTGATGGGTACGGCGCTCAAGGGGAGCATGGGTGGCAACATAAAGGTCTCCTGTCTTCAGGTTGTCGGCGGCGGCGAGGACAGCTTGAACCGCTGGTCTGAAACTTGTGAGCTGGTTGGCATTACGCGGGGCGAGGACACAAGCTTGTTTGATCGCAGAACACGCTTAAGTTCCGTTGGGCCGGTTGATGGGCAAGCCGTCACGAGCGCTGGTTACGTGCGTAAATCCTTTGGTCTGACGCGTCATTCCGTTAAGATAGCCGGCTTTTTCACGGCGGGAGTCAGGCAGCATGGCGCAGCAGTATCAACCGGGGCAACGCTGGATCAGTGACAGCGAAGCCGAGCTGGGTTTGGGCACCGTTCTGGCACAGGACGGCCGCTTGTTGACCGTGCTCTACCCGGCCACTGGCGACACTCGCCAGTACGCGCTACGGAATGCGCCCCTCACCCGCGTGCGGTTTTCGCCGGGCGACGTGATCACTCACTTCGAAGGCTGGAAAATGACCGTGCGCGAAGTCGATGACGTCGACGGGCTGCTGGTCTACCACGGCCTCAACGGGCAGAACGAAGTCGTCACGCTGCCGGAAACCCAACTGTCGAACTTCATCCAGTTCCGCCTGGCCAGCGATCGCCTGTTCGCCGGGCAGATCGATCCGCTGGCCTGGTTCTCCCTGCGCTACCACACGCTAGAACACACCAGCCGCCAATTGCAGTCGCCGCTCTGGGGCCTGGGTGGCGTGCGTGCCCAACCGATCGCTCACCAGTTGCATATTGCCCGTGAAGTCGCCGACCGCATTGCGCCACGGGTATTGCTGGCGGACGAAGTGGGCCTGGGCAAGACCATCGAAGCCGGCTTGATCATCCATCGGCAACTGCTTTCCGGCCGCGCCAGTCGCATCCTGATCCTGGTCCCGGAAAACTTGCAGCACCAGTGGCTGGTGGAGATGCGCCGGCGCTTCAACCTGCAGGTCGCGCTGTTCGACGAAGAACGCTTTATCGAAAGTGATGCCAGCAACCCGTTCGAAGACACCCAACTGGCGCTGGTCGCGCTGGAATGGCTGGTAGAGGACGAAAAGGCCCAGGACGCGCTGTTCGCCGCCGGCTGGGACCTGATGGTAGTCGACGAAGCGCACCACCTGGTGTGGCACGAAGACCAGGTCAGCCCGCAATACGCGCTGATCGAACAGTTGGCCGAGACCATCCCTGGCGTGCTGCTGCTGACCGCCACCCCGGAACAACTGGGCCAGGACAGCCACTTCGCTCGCCTGCGCCTGCTGGACCCGAACCGCTTCCACGATCTGCAGGCCTTCCGTGCCGAAAGCGAGAACTATCGCCCGGTGGCCGAAGCCGTCCAGGAGCTGCTGGACAAGGGACGCTTGTCGCCCGAGGCCCACCAGACCATCCATGGTTTCCTGGGCAACGAAGGCGAAGCGCTGCTGACCGCCGTCAACGATGGCGATATCGAAGCCAGCGCCCGCCTGGTTCGCGAACTGCTGGACCGCCACGGCACCGGCCGCGTGCTGTTCCGTAACACCCGCGCTGCCGTCCAGGGTTTCCCCGAGCGCAAGCTGCACGCCTATCCTCTGCCGTGCCCTGACGAATACCTGGAACTGCCGCTGGGCGAACACGCCGAGCTGTATCCGGAAGTCAGCTTCCAGGCTCAGCCTGAAGCCGGCGAAGAAGAACGCTGGTGGAAATTCGACCCGCGCGTCGAATGGCTGATCGATCAGTTGAAGATGCTCAAGCGCACCAAGGTCCTGGTGATCTGCGCCCACGCCGAAACCGCGATGGACCTGGAAGACGCCCTGCGCGTGCGTTCCGGCATTCCGGCCACGGTGTTCCATGAAGGCATGAACATCCTTGAGCGCGACCGCGCGGCGGCCTACTTTGCCGACGAAGAGTTCGGTGCCCAGGTGCTGATCTGCTCGGAAATCGGCAGTGAGGGTCGTAACTTCCAATTCGCCCATCACCTGGTGCTGTTCGACCTGCCGGCGCACCCGGACCTGCTGGAACAGCGGATCGGCCGTCTGGACCGGATCGGCCAGAAACACACTATCGAGCTGCATGTGCCGTACCTGGAAACCAGCCCGCAGGCGCGGCTGTTCCAGTGGTATCACGAGGCGCTGAATGCTTTCCTCAACACCTGCCCGACCGGCAACGCCTTGCAACATCAGTTCGGCCCGCGCCTGCTGCCGTTGCTGGAAGAAGCCGACGACGGCGAGTGGCAGGCATTGATCGACGAGGCGCGCGCCGAACGCGAACGCCTGGAGGCCGAGCTGCACACCGGTCGCGACCGTCTGCTGGAGCTCAATTCCGGCGGCGCGGGCGAAGGCGACGCTTTGGTGGAGGCCATCCTTGAACAGGATGACCAGTTCGCCCTGCCGATCTATATGGAAACCCTGTTCGACGCCTTCGGTATCGACAGCGAGGACCATTCCGATAACGCACTGATCCTCAAGCCGAGCGAAAAAATGCTCGACGCCAGTTTCCCCCTCGGCGACGACGAAGGCGTGACCATCACCTATGACCGCAACCAGGCGCTGTCTCGTGAAGACATGCAATTCATCACCTGGGAGCATCCGATGGTGCAAGGCGGCATGGACCTGGTGCTGTCCGGCTCCATGGGCAACACCGCCGTGGCGCTGATCAAGAACAAGGCGCTCAAGCCTGGCACCGTGTTGCTGGAACTGCTCTATGTCAGCGAAGTGGTCGCCCCGCGCTCGCTGCAATTGGGCCGCTACCTGCCACCGGCCGCCCTGCGCTGCCTGCTGGATGCCAACGGCAACGACCTGGCGGGCCGGGTGTCGTTCGAAACCCTTAACGACCAGCTCGAAAGCGTGCCCCGCGCCAGCGCCAACAAGTTCATCCAGGCCCAGCGCGACCAGCTCTCGCCACGGATCAACGCCGGCGAAGAGAAGATCGCCCCGCGTCACGCCGAACGCGTGGCCGAGGCGCAACGCCGTCTGGCGGCCGACACCGAAGAGGAACTGGCCCGTTTGACCGCTTTGCAAGCGGTGAACCCTACCGTACGCGACAGCGAACTGGAGGCTCTGCGCCAGCAGCGTGAGCAAGGGTTGGCGATGCTGGAGAAGGCTGCGTTGCGGCTGGAGGCGATTCGGGTGTTGGTGGCGGGGTGATTCCTACCGCTTTGATCGTGTGTATATCCGTTGCTGCGGTAACGGATATACACCCAAAACCCAGAAACCCAGAAACCCAGAAACCCAGAAACCCAGAAATCAAGGACTGTAATACCCCACAGCCACCAACAAATGCCCAGCCTTCTTCAAATAGGCATGCTTGTTCTCGACCTTCCCCGTGACCGGATTCTTCCAGCGATACTCATATTCCCCCGCATCCTGCTTGCCCATCATTGCCAGGATCGGCTCACCCACCGGTTTGCCAGCCGGATCCTTGACCTTCGCAAAATCGGTATTGATCAAACGCAGATTGGTGCCATGACCGACATAACGGCGGGTATCGAGATCAACGACAAAGACGTACAGGTCATCCTGAAGGTAACCGCCCTTGAGGGAATTGATCGCCGTCAGCGTGGCTTTCTCACTCTTCAGCAGGTCCGCCGAAGCCTTGACCAGTAGCGCCCTGGCCTGTTCGGCAGAAGCCCTTGGCAAGTAATAGCCAACCGCGAGGATATGCTCGCCGACCCGCTGGAAATACACACGCTTGCGCTCGACCTTGCCGTCCGCCCAGTTCTGCCAGCGATACTCGGCCTGCTGGATGCCGCTGGCTTCCGGGGTCTTCAACGCATCCTTGAACGCCTTGCGCAGATCCGGCCCCAACACCTCGGACACGTCTCGCCCGATCAGCGCCGACGATGGGCCGCCGCTGGCGAGCATTACCCCTTGGGTGTCGACCACAAACACGTAGCGGTCCTTGTCGACGAATTCGCCTTGGCGGCTGAAGGCGGCGAACGCATAGTCGCCGTAATCGTGATAGTAGGCCAACGCCCTTTCCAACAGCGCCCGAGCCGCCTGGCCGTCATCCGGCGTAGCGGCCTGTGCGTGGTTCAGCCCCAGCGCCAGCATTGCGGCCAGCCAGGCCAGCCTTCGAATAAACCCCATGGGCACGCCCCTCGTTCTTGTTGGTGTTCCAAGAGCTTAGACGGGGTGAGGTGATGTTGGAGTATTCAGGAGATGGTTGCAGGCGAACAGCAATACCTTTGGGAGCGAGCAGGCTCGCTCCCACAGGGCCCGTTACTGGGCCCGATTGCTCAGTTGCTGTTGCAGGTACTGGATCTGCGATTGCAGGGTATTGATGTTGCGCGTGACCTGGCCGCGGAAGGCATCGAACTCGGCGTTATTGCCGCCCGAGCGGTTCTCCTGCTGACTCTTGAGCACGATCATGTCCTGCTCCAGGCGCTCGATGGCCGAGTTCGAGTTGGCTCTTTTCAAGGCCGTGATGTCGGCACCGATGCTCTTGAGCTGGGCATCCAGCGCGCCGCCCTCGCCCTGATTCTTCACGGTTGCGACCTCGGCCGCCAGCGCCTTGACCTGGGCCTGGAGCTGGGTGTTGGCCGCTTGCAACTGGGTGTAGGCGTTCTGCTGCTCGGAATCCTGGGCGATCATCTGGGCCAGTTGCTTGTCCAGGTCGGCGGACGGGCCGAACGCGCCTTGCAGCTGCTTGTACTGCTCCATCAACTTGCCGTCGAATTGCCGGCCCTGCTCCTGCAGCTTGCTGTCCAACTGCTTGATCTGCAATTTCAAGGCTTCACTGTCGCTCATCACGTTGGACTGCCCGGCAACCACTTTGCCGGAGATGTCCTGCAGGCGGCCCGCGGCATCCTCACTGATCCGCGCGAAGCTCTCCTGGGTGGCCACCAGCTGCTGCTCCATCAGGGAAATCTGCTGGAAACTCCACCACGCGAGAAACGCCAAGGCGCACAACAATGCACCGACCAATGCCCACAAAGGCCCGGTGCTTGGTGCCTTGACCCTGGCCGCCGCAACAGGCGCCGGACGCGCTTGCACGTGGGGCTGGCGGTTGGTCAGGAAGTCATCGTCATCGGGAATGTCCGCCCGCATCCGCAGGCTCGGTACATCGTCGAAGTCGTCGTTGGCATCGTTACGCGTGGGCATGGGTTCAACCTTTGGGAAATCGGTAGTGACTCGATGCGGCGAGTATAACCCCCTCGCCCACCGCAGCCATTGACCCCGAACCGGGCACTCGGTTCATGACGGGGCGATCAGCGGGCATATTGGACGCGCCACCAGGCGCAAAATTCATCGAGCGCGGCCCACAGGCTGACTTGCGGATCGTAATCGAGATAATGCCGGGCCCGACCGATGTCCAGGGTGAAATTCCTGTTCATCACCTGCATGCCAAGGCGCGACAACGTCGGCTCCGGGCGCCCCGGCCATAATGCGCAGAACCCTTCGTTCATGGCCGCAACGCTGTAGGCCAGCCCGTAGGAGCGGTAACGCCTGACTTGTGGGACTTCCATCTGCCGCATCACATAATTGACTACGTCCCACAACGGAACGGGCGCCCCGTTACTGATGTTGTAAGCCTTGCCCAGGGCCGAACCGGTGGCCAGCAGGCTGCTGAGCAGTGCTTCGTTGAGGTTCTGCATGCTGGTGAAATCGACCTTGTTCAAGCCGTTGCCGACAATCGCCAGTCGTCCCTTGCGCTGCATCTTGAGCAAGCGCGGAAAAATGCTCATGTCACCGGCACCAGTGACGAAGCGCGGCCGCAGCGCCAACACCTCCAGGCCGAACTCCTGGGCGCCGAAGACCTTCTGTTCGGCCAGGTACTTGGTGGCGGCGTAGGGATGCTTGAAACGTTTTGGCACCTGCTCTTCGGTCAGTCCCAAGTGGTCACGGCCATCAAAATAGATCGACGGTGAGGAGAGGTGCACCAATCGCCGGACCTTTTGCTTGAGGCACGCCTCGACGATGTTTTCGGTGAGCTGGACGTTGCCCTGGTGAAAGTCCTGATAGCGCCCCCACAGCCCCACCGAGCCGGCACAATGCACCACGGCATCGATATCGCGACACAGATCGAGGGCCAGCATCGGCTCGCTGAGGTCGCCCTGGATGAACTCGGCGCCACGCCGCACCAGATGCTCGACGCTTTCGGCCCGGCGGCCATTGACCCGTACATCCAGGCCCTGCTCAAGGGCGAAACGCGCGAAGCGTCCGCCGATGAAGCCGCTTGCGCCGGTGACCAGAATCTTCATGTAGTGCTCCGATTGCTAGGGTTTTGCATGCTTCGTCTAATCCTGACGCTGTGAGTCAGGCCAACGGCACCAGCCACTGCCGGGACGCCTGAATCAGTTGCTCGGTCAACAGACCGAGCAACTGTCCGCCATTGCGCCAATGATGCCAGTACAGCGGCACATCAATCGGCTTGTCAGGCAACAACTCCACCAGCACGCCCCGCGCCAGTTGCTCGCGCACTTGCAGTTCCGGCACCAGTCCCCAGCCAAGCCCCGCTTCAGCGAGACGGATGAAACCTTCGGACGACGGGCACAAATGGTGCTCGAAACCGCCCTCGATACCGAGGGAAGCCAGGTAACGGTGTTGCAGGAAATCATCCGGGCCGAATACCAGGGCCGGCGTGCGAGCCAATTGATCGGCGCGCACCCCGCCGGGGAAGTGCCGGGCGATGTACGCAGGGCTGGCAAGCGCCCGGTAGCGCATCGCCCCCAGCAATACGCTGCGGGCGCCGGCCACTGGCCGTTCGCTGGCGCAGACGCAGGCCGCCACTTCCCCGGCGCGCATGCGCTTGAGGCCGACGTTCTGGTCTTCCACCACCAGGTCCAACAAGAGCTGCCGCTCGGCACAGAACGCCCCCACCGCACCGGCCCACCACGTAGCCAGGCTGTCGGCGTTCAGGGCAATTCGCAGGCGCTCCGGCAACCCGGCCTCATCCAGCGCCGGTACCAGGCTTTGCAGGTCGCGTTCAAGCAAACGAACCTGTTGCACATGGTTGAGCAGGCGTCGGCCGATTTCAGTGGGCACCGGCGGTGTGACACGCACCAGCACGGGCTGGCCGACACGCGCTTCCAGAAGCTTGATCCGCTGCGAGATGGCCGACTGCGACAGTCCCAACACCTGGGCGGCACGCTCGAATCCGGCCTGCTCGACAATGGCCGCCAGGGCAGACAGCAGTTTGTAATCGAACATCAGTACTCCTAATGAGCAATCAGCAAGATTGGTTTTTCTTATACCGCGCCGGACCGGAGAATGGCCAGCATTGCAAATCCAGCTGGAGAATTGATGTCATGTGGCAAAGTTATGTGAACGGGCTGCTGGTCGCCCTCGGATTGATCATGGCCATTGGCACGCAGAACGCCTTCGTGCTCGCCCAGAGCTTGCGCCGCGAGCACCATTTGCCGGTGGCTGCCTTGTGCATCATCTGCGATGCGTTGCTGGTCGCCGCCGGCGTGTTCGGCCTGGCGACGCTATTGGCGCAAAGCCCGTTGCTGCTTTCAATCGCACGCTGGGGCGGCGCCGCATTTCTGCTCTGGTACGGTACCCAGGCGCTGCGCCGCGCCTGCTCGAAACAGAGCCTGCAGCGCGATGAAAAACAGGCCGCGCGCTCACTGGGAACAGTTCTGCTGAGCGCACTCGCGGTCACGCTGCTCAACCCCCACGTCTATCTCGACACCGTGTTGCTGATCGGCTCCCTCGGCGCCCAGCAGAGCATGCCCGGCGCCTACGTCATGGGGGCGGCCAGTGCCTCGCTGCTGTGGTTCTCGACCCTGGCCATCGGCGCCGCATGGCTGGCACCCTGGCTGGCCCGACCCAGTACGTGGAGGATCCTGGACCTGCTGGTGGCGCTGATGATGTTCACCGTGGCGCTGCAACTGATCGTCTCGGGCTGATATTCCAAACCGCTCTGGAACCTCTATTCCACACAGTTGTTGCGTGGTTATGCCGCACCCCCGGTGCTATGATCCGACTCCTGCGCCGCAAAGAGTACAAACTCCCCGGCGCTAGTCTGGCCGCCCGTGATCGGCCTTGCGCTCACCGCAACTGACCTGATTAGGAGAATCACCATGGCTTTCGAATTGCCGCCGCTGCCCTATCCTCACGATGCACTGCAGCCGCACATCTCCAAAGAAACTCTGGAGTACCACCACGACAAGCACCACAACACCTATGTCGTGAACCTGAACAACCTGGTGCCTGGCACCGAGTTCGAAGGCAAGACCCTGGAAGAAATCGTCAAGACTTCCTCGGGCGGTATCTTCAACAACGCCGCTCAGGTCTGGAACCACACTTTCTACTGGAACTGCCTGGCGCCAAATGCTGGCGGTCAACCAACCGGCGCCCTGGCTGAAGCCATCAACGCAGCCTTCGGTTCGTTCGACAAGTTCAAGGAAGAATTCAGCAAGACTTCCATCGGCACCTTCGGTTCCGGTTGGGGCTGGCTGGTGAAAAAGGCCGACGGCTCCCTGGCCCTGGCCAGCACCATCGGCGCCGGCAACCCGCTGACCAGCGGCGACACTCCGCTGCTGACCTGCGACGTTTGGGAACACGCCTACTACATCGACTACCGCAACGTTCGTCCGAAGTACGTCGAGGCGTTCTGGAACCTGGTCAACTGGAAGTTCGTGGCTGAGCAGTTCGAAGGCAAGACCTTTACTGCGTAAGTTGTGATGCCATGAAAAACGGCGCTTTTTCCGCGAGGGAAGGCGCCTTTTTTTATGGTCTGGACTGTGGGAGCGGGCTTGCTCGCGAAAGCGGTCTGACAGACAAGCATTAGTGGACTGATAAACCGCTTTCGCGAGCAAGCCCGCTCCCACATAAGCTCGCTCCCCCCTAGCTTTGCGGGGTGCAAATGACCTCGCGTCTGAAATCCGATAAATAATCCCGCCAGGCCTCAAGTTGCGGCCCTCCTCAACCGAAACAATGGTCGTAGAGCAAAGACTCTGCAAACACCGTATAACGGCCAGGTTTCAGGCGAAAAGCCTTGTGTTGGATTGTCCCTTTGACTGACATCACAGGATTGCCAATACTCATGGCAACTTGACGCTACCCGCACGGAACAAGGAATCCCTCTTTGAAGCTGGAACTCAAGAACAGCTTGTCTGTGAAGTTGCTCCGGGTCGTGCTCCTTTCGGCATTGATCGTTGGCGTGGTCTTGAGCTGCGCCCAGATCGTTTTCGATGCCTACAAAACCAATCGGGCCGTCGCCGACGACGCCCAGCGCATCCTCGATATGTTCCGCGATCCTTCCACCCAGGCGGTCTACAGCCTCGACCGGGAAATGGGCATGCAGGTCATCGAAGGCCTGTTCCAGGATGAGGCCGTGCGCATGGCCTCCATCGGCCACCCCCACGAAACAATGCTCGCCGAGAAGACCCGACCCCTCCAGCATTCCGAAAGCCGCTGGCTGACCGACCTGATCCTGGGCCAGGAACGCACCTTCACCACGCAACTGGTGGGACGCGGGCCCTACAGTGAATATTACGGCGACCTGAGCATCACCCTCGACACCGCCACCTACGGCCAGGGCTTCATTGTCAGCTCGGTGATCATTTTCATTTCCGGAATGCTCCGGGCCCTGGCCATGGGCCTGGTGCTGTACCTGGTCTATCACTGGCTGTTGACCAAACCGCTGTCGCGGATTATCCAGCACCTGACCGAAATCAACCCCGATCGCCCCAGCGCGCACAAGATTCCGCAGCTACGAGGCCACGAACAAAACGAACTCGGCCTGTGGATCAACACCGCGAACCAGTTGCTCGAATCCATCGAGCGCAACACGCACTTGCGCCACGAAGCGGAAAACAGCCTGCTGCGCATGGCCCAGTACGACTTTCTTACCGGCCTGCCCAATCGCCAGCAGCTGCAACAACAACTGGACAAGATCCTGGTGGACGCCGGGCGCCTGCAACGTCGCGTGGCCGTGTTGTGTGTGGGACTGGACGACTTCAAGGGCATCAACGAGCAGTTCAGCTATCAGACCGGCGACCAGTTGCTGCTGGCCTTGGCCGATCGGCTGCGCGCCCACAGCGGACGCCTCGGCGCCCTGGCGCGGCTGGGCGGCGACCAGTTCGCCCTGGTGCAAGCCGATATCGAGCAGCCTTACGAGGCCGCCGAACTGGCCCAGAGCATCCTCGACGATCTGGAAGCGCCATTCATCCTCGACGACCAGGGGATCCGACTGCGGGCCACCATCGGTATCACGCTGTTCCCTGAAGACGGCGACAGTACCGAGAAGCTTCTGCAAAAAGCCGAGCAGACCATGACCCTGGCCAAGACGCGCTCGCGCAATCGCTACCAGTTCTATATCGCCAGCGTCGACAGTGAAATGCGCCGTCGGCGTGAACTGGAAAAAGACCTGCGCGAGGCATTGGCTCGCGACCAGTTCACCCTGGTCTACCAGCCGCAGGTCAGCTACCGCGACCTGCGGGTGGTCGGCACCGAAGCGCTGATCCGCTGGCATCACCCCGAGCACGGCCTCGTACCGCCTGACCTGTTCATTCCCTTGGCGGAACAGAACGGCACCATCATCGCCATCGGCGAATGGGTGCTGGACCAGGCCTGCAAACAGTTGCGCGAATGGCACGACCAGGGTTTTGTCGACCTGCGCATGGCCGTCAACCTGTCGACGGTGCAACTGCACCACGCCGAACTGCCCCGGGTGGTGAGCAATTTCCTGCAGATGTACCGCTTGCCCCCGCGCAGCCTGGAGCTGGAGGTCACTGAAACCGGCCTGATGGAAGACATCACCACGGCCGCCCAGCATCTGTTGAGCCTGCGCCGTTCCGGCGCGCTGATTGCCATCGACGACTTCGGCACCGGCTATTCGTCCTTGAGTTATCTCAAGAGCCTGCCGCTGGACAAGATCAAGATCGACAAGAGTTTCGTCCAGGACCTGCTCGATGACGAAGACGATGCGACCATCGTTCGCGCCATCATCCAGCTCGGCAAGAGCCTGGGCATGCAGGTGATCGCCGAAGGCGTCGAAACGATCGAGCAGGAAGCCTACATCATTGCCGAGGGCTGCCATGAAGGTCAGGGCTACTACTACAGCAAACCGTTGCCGGCACGGGAGCTGGGTAACTATCTGAAGCAAGCCGAGCGCATCAACGCCTCGATCATCTGACTGTTTCCCCCCTTCTCCGCGGGCTGCCTGCGCTAGAAATATTACCGCCGCAGCTCTTTACATATAATGCAAATCTTTCGCATTATGTCGCAGTTTTGCGCGCCCTCGCGCCTGTCCCATTCATCACCGAAGCAGGATGTTCGCCATGATTCGTATGCCTCTGGCTACCGCCAGTCTGTTGGCCATCGCTATTTCCCTCGCCGGTTGCGGCGAAGGCAAAGACAAGGCGGCCGCGCCGCAAGCGCCAACGCCGGCCGCCAGCACTGCGGCTCCGGCTGCCCCCGCTGCCGCTGGCAAGATCGACGAAGCCGCTGGCAAGGCCGTTGTCGCGCACTACGCCGACATCGTCTACGCCGTCTACAGCGATGCCGAATCCACCGCGAAAACCCTGCAGACCGCCGTCGACGCCTTCCTCGCCAAGCCGAACGCCGATACCCTGAAAGCCGCCAAGGCTGCCTGGGTTGCCGCGCGCGTACCTTACCTGCAGAGCGAAGTGTTCCGCTTCGGCAACACCATCATCGACGACTGGGAAGGCCAGGTGAACGCATGGCCCCTGGACGAAGGCCTGATCGACTACGTCGACAAATCCTACGAGCACGCCCTGGGTAACCCGGGCGCTACCGCCAACATCATCGCCAACACCGAAGTGCAGGTCGGCGAAGACAAGGTCGACGTCAAAGATATCACCCCGGAAAAACTCGCCAGCCTGAACGAGCTGGGTGGTTCCGAGGCCAACGTTGCCACCGGCTACCACGCCATCGAATTCCTGCTGTGGGGCCAGGACCTCAACGGCACCGGCCCGGGTGCCGGCAATCGTCCGGCTTCGGACTACCTGGAAGGCGCCGGCGCCACTGGCGGCCACAACGACCGTCGGCGTGCCTACCTCAAGTCCGTGACCCAGCTGCTGGTGAACGACTTGCAGGAAATGGTCGGCAACTGGAAACCGAACGTCGCCGACAACTACCGCGCCACGCTGGAAGCCGAACCGGCTGAAACCGGTCTGCGCAAGATGCTGTTCGGCATGGGCAGCCTGTCCCTGGGTGAACTGGCGGGCGAGCGCATGAAGGTCTCCCTGGAAGCCAACTCGCCAGAAGACGAACAGGATTGCTTCAGCGACAACACCCACTACTCGCATTTCTACGATGCCAAGGGTGTGCGTAACGTCTACCTGGGCGAGTACACCCGCGTCGACGGCACCAAGATGACCGGCGCGAGCCTGTCCTCCCTGGTGGCCAAGGCCGACCCGGCCGCCGACACCACGCTCAAGGCCGAGCTGGCCGACACCGAAGCCAAGATCCAGGTCATGGTCGATCACGCCAGCAAGGGTGAGCACTACGACCAGTTGATCGCCGCCGGCAACACCGCTGGCAACCAGATCGTGCGTGACGCCATCGCCGCCCTGGTCAAGCAGACCGGCTCGATCGAACAGGCTGCGGGCAAGCTGGGTATCAGCGACCTGAACCCGGACAACGCTGATCACGAGTTCTGATCAACGCCGGCTGACTGAAAAGGCGACCTTCGGGTCGCCTTTTTTGTCTGTTGCCCGCCAGTTCAGGATGAAGGAGCCCCCCGTGGCGAGGGAGCTTGCTCCCGCTGGGTCGCGAAGCGGCCCCCTGCGGCGTGTCAGTTGAATAAAAGGAGCTGCTGCGCAGCTCAGCGGGAGCAAGCTCCCTCGCCACGGGCATGGGCTCGACTCCCCTCATTGCAAACCGGCAAGCCGTGCTTCAATGAACCGCCGCTCCGGCAGTTGCTGCGTCAATTCAAGCGCCCGTCGATAGGCGGCCCTCGCCTCCTCCACTCGCCCCAACTGCCGGCAGAACTCAGCCCGCGCCGAATGGGCCAGGTGATAGTCAAGCAGCTCGCCCCTGCCGAGTATCCCGTCAACCAGGCGTAGCCCCTCCTGCGGCCCATCGCGCTTGGCCAGGGCGGCCGCGCGGTTGAGTTCGATCACTGGCGACGGCACGGCCCGCAACAGCACATCGTAGAGGCCGACGATCTGCGGCCAATCGGTCTCCCGGGCGCTCGGCGCTTCGGCGTGCACCGCAGCAATCGCGGCTTGCAGGCAATACGGTCCGAACCGCCGGGTGTTGAGCGCGGCCTCGACCATCGCGCAACCTTCGGCAATCATTGCCGGGTCCCATAGCGACCGGTCCTGCTCATCGAGCAAGACCAGATCGCCGGCCATCGACATTCGCGCGGGCCGCCGCGACTCGTGCAGCAGCATCAGCGCCAACAGGCCCATCACTTCAGCTTCGGGCAGCAACTCCAGCAGCAGGCGTGCGAGGCGTATGGCTTCGCGGGTCAGGTCATCGCGGGTCAACTCGGCCCCCATCGAGGCTGAATAGCCCTCGTTGAACACCAGGTAAATCACCCGCAGCACGCTGTCGAGTCGTTCAGGCAGCTCCGTGCGGGACGGCACCTGATAGGGGATCTTCGCATCGCGAATCTTCGCCTTGGCCCGCACGATGCGCTGGGCGATGGCTGCCGGCGCGGCAAGAAACGCACGAGCAATTTCCTCGGTGGTCAGGTCGCAGACTTCCCGCAGCGTCAACGGCACCTGGGCATCAGCCGCCAGGGCCGGGTGGCAACAGGTGAAAATCAGCCGCAGGCGGTCGTCTTCCACGTCCTCGTCACTCCACTCGGCCTGTTCAAGCGCTTCGAGTTGCGCGATCAGCATCGGCTGGGACGCCGCGAAGCGCGCCCGCCGACGCAGGCTGTCAATCGCCTTGAAACGCCCGGCCGACACCAGCCAGGCCCGGGGATTGTCCGGCACGCCGTCGCGCTGCCAGCGCTCGACCGCGACGAAGAACGCCTCGTGCAAGGCTTCCTCGGCGAGATCGAAATCTCCCAGCAGGCGAATCAGCGTCGCCAGAATTCGCCGCGAATCCTGGCGATAAACCTGCTCGACCCGCGCCTTGACCGCTTCGGCCGACATCAGCCGGGAAGGCCTTGGGTGATCGGACTGATGGACAACAAAGCAGGTTCACGGCTCATGAAAATCATCCCGTTGTGATTGTCGTTCAGGGATTCAGCTGGCGTACCGGCCGGACTTCGACGCAGCCTACCCGGGCCGCCGGGATGTGCCCGGCGACCTGGATGGCTTCGTTCAAGTCCTTGGCGTCGATCAGGTAGAAGCCCGCCAGTTGCTCCTTGGTTTCGGCGAACGGGCCGTCGGTAATCGACAGTTTGCCGCCGCGCATACGCACCGTGGTGGCGGTCTGCACCGACTCCAGGGCTTCGGCGGCGAGCATGCGGCCGCTGCCCTGGATCGACTCGGCATAAGCCATGCACTCTGCGTCCTCAGGGCTGTCGGGAGAGTTGTGCAGGGCCTGTTCGTTGCTATACACCAGGCATAAATACTTCATGGAAAGCTCCGTGATCGAACTGATCGACAAAGGTGGCAGGAGGAAACCGTAGCCGATCAGGGCTGCAAGTCGAATATCGCCGTACCCGCCATCGGATCGAACGGTGCCGACCAATGCTCATGGACGATCTTCCACGCGCCGGCCGTACGCTTGTAGCAAGCTGTCACACGCATCCAGCATGCCTGCTCTTCGCCTTTGTCGTTGGTGCCGCCGCAATAGGCCAGCCAATGGGCGAAGGCGATGTTCTCGGCCGGCGTGATCTGGACCTGATGGAAATCGAACTTGTGCGGGCCAGGGCACATTTCCATGCAGGCTTCCCAGTGCGCGCGGTAAGCGGTCTTGCCCTTGAATTGCAGGGCCTGGATGGCATCGAACGAGACGATATCGTCGTCATAGAGCGCCATGACTTTTTCCACATCCTTGGCCATGACGGCCTGGCGATAGGTGTCGATCAACGCTTGGATTTCGGTTTCGGTATTCATGGTGGTTCTCCGCAGTTTTTTGTTAGAGACAGCCTTAGTCGTCTGGAGAAACAGTGAATCGACAGCCAAACAAAAATAATCCAAAGAAAAAATTTCGCTAGAATCCAGGCCTCATTCTGTCGGCAACAATGGACGTTTTCGTGACTGCTCAGCTCGTACCCTATGAAGACCTGACCGCGCTGCAACGGCAACAGGTCGAAGCCATCGAAATCCACCCCGAACAGATCAGGTTTTCCGGCGATATCCATGGTGCGCTGCATACGCTGCTGTCCAGGCCCGCCCCTGGGGTAAAGGGTTTTGCGCTGCTGGCCGACGAAGTGCCCGTCGCGTTCCTGCTGCTCAAGCGGCCACCCGTACTGCCCGCCTGGGCCAACGAACACAGCGCCACCCTGCACGCCTTGCAGGTAGACCGCCGGGCTCAAGGCAAAGGCTACGGCAAGGCCTGCCTGCAAGCGCTACCCACCGTCGCCCGAGCGGCATGGCCGGAAATAAAGGGGCTTGAGCTTTCGGTGGATGCAGACAACGACGCGGCCATCAGCCTGTACACCCGCCTGGGCTGGGTCGACAGCGGCGAGGCCTACAAGGGCCGAATCGGTTATGAACGGCGGATGGGGTTGGTGTTTTAGCCCAACGGAGTCGACACCAATCACCCGTGCTTCTTTGTATTGTTGAAACCAGCATCTGTAAGACACTTCTGATTTTGCTTGCAGCAATTGACGCTCTGCTCAGAGCGATACTATAAGTTCTAATTAGAAGAGGCCTCCGTATACCTCTCCTTCAATGACTCGTTTTTTGGAACGAGCCTCTATTTTCATCTTCGCCGCAACACAGAAGGACAGTTCCAATGACTGCTCTTGTAAAAACTTCATCCTCAAAAATAAACGAAAATGAAATTTCCGTTCTGGACGGAAGAGTTTCAATACCCAAAGACTACCTGCGTAAAAGAGCTTTTTTGGAAGATGCAAGCGCCCTCATCGTCTCGGGTTCGTTAATTGAAGGTATTGGTACCGTTCATTCCGACATTGACTGCATCGTCTTTTGCAACCAACGCCCCAAAGCAGATTCCATCAAAGAAAGTGGGCACGCGCTGGTAACTGACATTGACTACCATCACATAACACAGAAGGAAGAAGTCCACAACACCACAGACTTCTATGGTAAAACAAGTATCCACATTGATGTCGACTACATAACATTCACTGAATTTGACAAAATAATCGCCAATATCGAGAAAGCTTTCAACGAAATAATCTCCGACCAACGGGTTCTTTACGGCCCAATTTTATCCAATACAGAGAACAATATAATACACAGATCCCTAATTGGTTTTGCACTTATAAACCAAGAAAAATTCAACGAATTAAAATCAAAAATACCGATAGAAAAGCACATCTATGTATCTCACCGTGAAAAACTACCCGTATTCTATGCCTTCCAAGATGTCCAGGGCTGCTGGCAGTCAGGAAACTTATGGATGGGTTGTGAAATCGTGCGAGACATGCTGTTGAAGACCAGCATGAGTTTCACGTATTTAGCCGGAACGACGAACAAGCATTACAAGTGGATCTATTCCAACATGCATAGAGTTAAAGGATTCGACAAAATAAAAAATAAGTTCTTCGTTCTAGCCCGCCAAGGTGCAACCACGGAGAAAGAATGTCGATCTTATATACAAGAGGGACTTGAATATATGGATCAATTATTCTTAGCCATTGAACAGCTTTTAAAGAAACACCCCTATCCTTCCGCAAAACAATCTCTCACAGCGCTAGACAATGAGTTCGACAAACGGAAACAAACGAAACACAGAATTTCAATGTGCGAGTACCATTTCAGGAAAAAATATTTCGCAGCACAAGGGACGCCCTCCTTGATCAGTTTGCTTAAAGAGTGGGACTAAGCAAAGCCAATATTTAAACGCTCCACTTTTCTAGGTACTACATAATCAGCGGTGGACCCAGATGGAAGTCACCCGAACTGCCATTTTTTTAACAGTATCAAGGCTAGGCGACCTGACGGCCCCACTTCTCTATCTGTCCTTTGCTGGCCACTACATGGTTAACTCTCTTGGCCATGCATCACTCGCATGGGCCTATATTTCTTTCCTGACCGTAGTTGGAATTGGACTTTTCTCAATAATGCTAACTGCGGACGCCGGATCCGCAAACCTTAACGCAGATGAGACTGAGGCGCACTTAATAATTTCTCTAAGACTCGCATATCTACTCGGCATATCGATCGCGATTGGATTAATGCTTTATGTCTATATCTCCCCCTCCGACAGAAGCAACTCGGAACAAGCCCACACCCTTCTAACACTCTCTCTTTCATTACCTGCCTTATATTTGCAGATTGTTATTTTCAATTTTTTCACAACCGTTAAAAAAACAGAATACGAACTCATTTACATCTGGACTTTAAACACCATCTTTTGTCTAACCTGTGTCATTTTAATAACGACCAATGCAGACATAGACTTAATAAAATTCACGCTAATCTATTCCAACCTAAGATGGCTTTTTGCTGGCGCAGCCCTCGTACTTTTCAATAAAGAGATACACAAATATATTCCTGAATTCCAGCACTCAAGACATATACCCATAAGAAAATATAGCCAATATCTGATAAGTGGGCTACCACTAGCATTGTGCATCGGAGGAGAAAGCTTATTATTTTTTCTGCTCTCCCTCATATCGAACAGCCTCGATCACTTCAGCCTTTCAGCGTACCAAGCCTCGCTTAACTTTCTCAGCTTTGTATATATGATCGCAATTGGAATGGGAAACGCGATAGGAATCGCATGCGCTCGACACCACATCCAAAAAGACCTCGACTCTTTGCGCGCAACCTATACTCATGGGCTTAAGCTTGGATTATTTACAATTGCACCCGTACTGCTGGCCTGTTACTTTCTAAACGACTATATCTCTATAATTTACACCTCACACATAGAAACTAGAAAACTTATCGAAAAAAACATTCTGATATCCATCCCCTTTCTAGCATTCGAATATATTTACGTGATCACCCGAATGACTTTGAGAGGCATGGGTGACTTTTGGGTCCCAACATTACTAACCGTGTCGTCGCTAAACATCGTCGGCATTATCTGTGCTATTGCTCTGTTGTCTTTTTATGACGACAGCGTCCACTCTATATTTTTAGCCTTGGTCATTTGCTCATTGCTCTTGATGCTGCTTTTAACTTGGCGTCTGGCGTACAAATTTCACCACTACCCTCACCGGCAAATAAAGCGACGCCCAACCTCCAAAATCTCTGATACGATTGCGAGTTAAACTATGAAACACGCAAATCCTACGTCACACACATCAGACCATCACACCGTCCCCATTACTATTATTAGCCGACATCATGCATGGAGGACATTAAGTGGTGTCAAGACCAATGATTATTACACCTACCGACATGCCATACAGAACGGCTGTCACCTTCAAAGAGCGTCTTTCGATCTTCGCCATCCTGAAGAAATGGTATGTGACCTCAGTAATCTTGAGCGAATCTACGATGGAATGACAGAACAAGCCGTTGTACGAATATGGGATTACCTGGACGTATGGACGCGAAATTGGGCTCATGGAGAAATCTGCAGGGTAAGAGGTGATGGATTATCGCCAGAAATAGCTATTGCGGGCCCTTCAAAGTCTCGTTTAATCGAGGTAAAAAAATCACTTATCAAACAGGCGTTTCTGCACCTACGCAAAGGTATTTTTCCTACCAATGAGCCAGGAGCGGTGCGCGGCATTAATAAAGACCTGCCACTCATAAACATGAGTGACGCCACCTTGAATTTTCACAATAAATTTTGCGCGTTCTATAGTCGCTACATCTCGCATGAGCATTGGAACAGCAGCAGCTCCCTTAATACTAGATTCATTTATGAAGACCATGATATTTGGCACGAAATTGAACAGATATCGAACAACAAATTATTTTTATTATCAGCTGGTTTACCGCTTGCGCTTGGCTATATGACCGCAACGGGAGATAGCAATGTCTTTTTTTCGGAGATTCATCGACAAAACGATGCTGGCATGCTTTCAAGAAACAATGCCTTCCGAGACATTTTTCCAACACCGCCTCTAACAGATGAATCTTGGCTGATCATAGACAAATCTTATACCGGAGGAAGCTTAATACAAGCAGCAAACTTAATCAGAAGCACTTTAGGATACAAAGTCAACATAAAGACCTTAGCGTTATTTCCAAAATCTTTCGGCGCCTTCATGAGCGCCGACTATGCGGTCTATGCAGGTCGATTGTATGAAGTAAAAACTCACGCCTCAACTGGACAGAAACCATTGGCACAAACAACTTATAACGAGCCATCGACATGAGACCTCTATTTAGTAAAAAACACATTTACCAATTAGAAGAATGCCTTTATGAAGCAAGAAAAGAATTACGTCGCTATTGGGCGGGCACGCTAATTTGCCTACCTAGCACTCACCTAGAGGATATCCTTAACACCACACTAACCGAGTACGACGTAGAGTGCCAAAGAATATTGCTAAATAGCTTATCCAATATCGACGCACACATAACAATCTATTCAGAGGACAGCACCTCAGAAATTGTACTTGGTAACCACGGAGACTTCTCCCTCCTCATAGACCCTTTAGATGGCACACACAACGCCATGCTGGGATTTCCCTCCTATACTTCCAGCGTAGCGCTCTACCACGGCAGTTCTTATATTTTCGGCTGGGTTTACGACATATCGAGAGATGTGGTTTTTACCGCAGCACTAGGTGAAGGGGCCTATTTGCAGTCACCCATCATTGTAAAAAGATTGAAGACTCGAAAAGTCAGCCATATAGATGATATGCGCATTTCATTTCACCGCCCCAACACAGACAGCCAGAAAAAAATAATTGATAACCTATTATGGAGCGCAAATAAAGTCCGCATCTATTCCTGTTCCTCGTTAGAAATATGCCTGATTGCTGCTGGCATCCTTGACGCTTTTATTGATGTCAGCACACCAGGACACGAACGTAGCTGTGATATTGCCGCGGCAGAATTGATTCTCAAAGAAGCAGGTGGCGCAATGTTTGACGGCACAGGAAAAGTAAGATATTCCCTCCCCCCATCAGAAGAATCGCTCACTGACAGGGGCACATTGATCGCATTATCATCCGCACAGCTAATAAAACTTATCATATGATATTTAACTAGATGGTAGAGGCATAGCTTATGTTAATCGACATGGTAAATCTTAAACTTGAAATATTATGCCATGGCGTAAATTTCTCCCGAGAATTCCTTGAGCATTTCAAAGCTGCGACTGACCACATTGAAAAAAGGCGTGCTTACGGCACGGGCGACAGCGTCATCGTTAGTTCAAATATTCGCACTCCGCAAGAACTCATTCTAAATGAACAAATCATAGTTGCAGCCAACTACAATCCAAACTCAGATTATTTTATAGTCTTGGAGCGGGAAACGCCCATACTCAAACAAGGAAATAGAAAAATTGAAATCTCATTCCCCAAGAGACCCGCATTTTATGGAGCGCACCTGAGTAACGGCGAACTATGCGAACAACATTTAACCGCATATGGCAACTCGACTCTCGGCATTTTCTCACCAGGCCACTGTTACTATTTCAATGACGGCCATGAATGTAAGTTTTGTTCGTTAGGTTCTGCGAGAAAGAGTTTCTCTGATCACAAGATGCGAATAAAGGGCAGCTTGGCAGGTGAGGCTGTGGCCATGGCCATTACCGAGGAGCGTAATCGATATCGAAGGGTTCTATTAAATGGTGGCACAATCCCAAACTATGACAAGGGCTACTCAATACATTTAGACCTCCTTGAGCGGGTAAAGAATACCGACGCGAATAGCACATTGGATTATCACTTGATTTCCATGCCTCCTAAAGACTTCCGCCTTTTCGAGCGTTTTAAAACCGTCGGAAACAATATGTCGATGAGCCTGGAAGTATTCGATCCCGAATTATTCTCTAAGGTCTGTCCCGGAAAATCTCGTGATTTCACTCGTGAACGCTTTCTTGCGGCTTTCGAAGCGGCGGTGGACGTGTTGGGGCGCGGTAACGTTTACGCTGGGTTCGTCGCGGGGATGGAGCCATTAGAATCGATTATCGAAGGAATCGAGCACTTCGGTGTAATGGGAGTAGTACCTGCTGTGGCGGTGTTTCATCCTGATGCCGGTTCTCAATACGCCAACCGGCAGCGCCCTTCATTAGATTTTTTGAAATCGCTTGGAAAAAAAATGTCGGAGATATATCAGAGGGAGGGCTTCAAACCATTAATTGAGGGAAGTGGCCGCAACTCCTTGGACACTGAAGCCTATCTGAAGGGGTTCGCATGAACAACTTAACTGAACGATCAATGTTTATTGCATTTGAAGGCACTGATGGTGCGGGAAAATCTACGATAGCAAGAGCAACATATAGTAAAATCTTCGACTCCTTTCCCGGCCTTAGCTATATAGACAAGAATCGACCACCGGTAACATCTGGATATACGGAATTCCACATGTCTCGTATACGCGAAATACTCTGGGAGTACCCAGACGATGCCCCGCTGGATCAGCTGGGTGACAGGCATTGGATAAATTTAATAGCTGCTTGGTTTCAAGCTACCGATTACGCCGCCATTACTCCCTTAATCAATTCTGGAATCAGTTGCATTGCAGACGGTTGGTACTATAAATATCTGGCTCGTTTTTTACTTAAGAATTCCGATTTGGCAGAAGAAGCTTTGGCCATCTTTTCTACGATCAGAACTCCGGATGCGGTCATTTTCTTGGACGTTGATCCAGCTCGCGCGGCGCAACGGAAAGGGGCTTTTCGGCTTAGCGAGAGTGGCGCCTATGATGGAGGCAATGAGGATCGTTATAACAGTTTCATCACCTATCAAAATCAGGTCCGATCCAGCTACGAGCTGTGTGGTTTAGCAAACTGGATAAGCATCGATACGACCGACCTCAGTGAGGAAGCCGTCCTCGATAAAGCCGTCAGCTCAGTGCGAAACATAATTATAGGAGCGTAGAACAATCAGAGCTACGAAGCTAAGCGTTGCCAAGCGGGGATCTAATTCCCCGCCGATATGCCTCGATCAGGTGGCTTTGAGGGGTATCCAGATCTCCAGGCTGCCTTCCCCCGTCCGCGGGTTGAAGTCTTCGCTGTAGCGCTCGAATTCAGGCTCATCCGCTGCCTGGTGGCCGGACTGCGGCAACCATTCCTTCCAGATGTACTGGAAAGTGTCCGAAAGATTCTTCAATGGCCCTTTGTGCTCGAACACGGCGTAGGGCCCGGGCTGGATTTCGATCCAGCGGTATTGTTCCGGAAGGTCGTCAAGCCGGCTGATCTCCACGCCGGCAATGTATTCAAAGCCGCCTGTACCGTCCGGGTTGCAACACACGCCGTAAGTCACTTCGTCTTTCTGCCCCGGCACTTTGCCAAGCCAGGGCAGAAACTTTTCCCAGAGCAGCGGGATGTCTTGGGCGGTATCCTGGGTAAAACGCGCGCCGAAACCGGCGATTAGCTGAAAGCGTCCTTGCTCGAAGCGCGGCTCGGATGCATTAACGCGTTTTTGCGATTCCATTGCTTCGACACTCCGGAAAACTTGAAGTCGGGTTTGGCAGTATAGAACCCAAACGGTGATTGCCAGGCCGTTTCGCTTGTCAGAGTCCAGGCGGGACAGCCGAGGCGGTTGTTCCGACAAACTCGTTGTAGCCAGAAACGATCACGTAGACGGCGAAATAGCAGAAAATCGCCGCCGATGCCCAATAGGAATAACGCAGCAATTTATCCCCCAACAATTTTCCGCCCTGGGTTGCCGCCAGGCACAGGCCGGCGCTCCAGAGCAGCCCGGCGCAGAGGAATCCGCTCAGAAACAGCGCCGAACTGACTACCGTGCCACCCCCTGAGCGGGCAATGAGCGTACCCCCCACCGCCGCGAACCAGAGGATGGCGCTGGGGGATGACATCGCCAGGAAAATCCCGCGAAAAAACTCCTGCCGAGACGAGTTGCCCCGGACCTCGCCGGCCTCGGCCAGCACCGCACTGTGAAAGATCGCCGAATGAACCATCTTCGCGGCGAAATACAGCAACAGCACCGAACCGCCGATCCACAGCACCCACCGCACCGTTTCGTATTGCAGCAGGACAGTCATCCCGGCCAGCGCCAGGACCGCATAGACCAGGTCGCCTACGCAGGTGCCCAGGCCCAGGGCAAAGCCCTGGAAATAGCCACGCTGCATCGCCAGGGTGATCATCGCGATATTGGCCACGCCGATGTCCAGGCACAAGGAAAGGCTCAGCAGGAAGCCGCTGGAAAATTCCATTATTCATTCCATCACAATTGGGTAAGACAGGTCCGACAAGCCGCTACGGCCACCGCCGGTGGCGCAGCCAGGGCGACAGTGTCGTCGAAAATAGTTCGGCGCGGCTACTGGACAATCCGCCATTGGCCCGATTATCTTGCGCCGCAGGCCAACGCATTGGCCGACGTCGCTCGGACGGTTCCGGGCGCTCACGTATCTCGAGGCAACAATGGCCGAACAAGGTTCGCCGCGCCGCTTTGCGCGCATCGATCGACTCCCCCCGTACGTATTTAATATCACTGCCGAGCTGAAGATGGCTGCGCGTCGGCGCGGCGAAGACATCATCGACTTGAGCATGGGTAACCCCGACGGCGCCACGCCCCCGCATATTGTCGAGAAGCTGGTCACCGTCGCCCAGCGCGAAGATACCCACGGCTACTCCACTTCCAAAGGCATCCCACGCCTGCGCCGAGCCATCTCGCGCTGGTACAAGGACCGCTACGAAGTGGACATCGACCCGGAAAGCGAAGCCATTGTCACCATCGGCTCCAAGGAAGGCCTGGCACACCTGATGCTGGCCACCCTGGACCAGGGCGACACGGTGCTGGTGCCCAACCCCAGCTATCCGATCCACATCTACGGCGCGGTGATCGCCGGCGCCCAGGTGCGTTCGGTGCCGCTGGTGCCCGGCGTGGATTTCTTCGATGAACTGGAACGGGCCATTCGTGGTTCGATCCCCAAGCCGAAGATGATGATCCTCGGTTTCCCGTCCAACCCGACCGCGCAATGCGTGGAGCTCGACTTCTTCGAGCGGGTCATCGCCCTCGCCAAACAATACGACGTACTGGTCATCCACGACCTGGCCTACGCCGACATCGTGTATGACGGCTGGAAAGCCCCGTCGATCATGCAGGTGCCAGGCGCGAAAGACATTGCGGTAGAGTTCTTCACCCTGTCCAAGAGCTACAACATGGCCGGCTGGCGCATCGGTTTCATGGTGGGTAACCCGGAACTGGTCAGCGCCCTGGCGCGGATCAAGAGTTACCACGACTACGGCACCTTCACCCCGCTGCAAGTGGCCGCCATCGCCGCACTCGAAGGCGACCAGCAATGCGTGCGCGACATCGCCGAGCAGTACCGCCAGCGCCGCAACGTACTGGTCAAGGGCCTGCATGAACTGGGCTGGATGGTGGAGAATCCCAAGGCATCGATGTATGTCTGGGCGAAGATTCCCGAGGCCTATGCGCACCTGGGCTCACTGGAGTTTGCCAAGAAGCTCCTGGCCGAAGCCAAGGTCTGCGTCTCGCCGGGGGTGGGGTTCGGGGAATATGGGGACGATCATGTGCGCTTTGCGCTGATCGAGAACCAGGACCGGATTCGCCAGGCGGTACGCGGGATCCGCGGGATGTTCCGGGCGGATGGGTTGGCTGGCAAACAAACCTGACAGCCAACCACAATTTTTATGTGGCGAGGGAGCTTGCTCCCGCTCGACTGCGAAGCAGTCGCAAACCGGTCGCCTCACTCTATGAATCGGAGTTGACTGGATTGGGGCCGCTTCGCGGCCCAGCGGGAGCAAGCTCCCTCGCCACAGTAAGTCCAGGATGTCTTAGATCACCAGCGACAACAACAGGATAAAGATCAGCCCCACCACCGACAGGATGGTTTCCATCGCGGTCCAGGTCTTGAAGGTTTCGGCCACGGTCATGTTGAAGTACTGCTTGACCAGCCAGAAGCCCGCATCGTTGACGTGAGACAGGATCAGCGAGCCGGCGCCGGTCGCCAGTACCAGCAGCTCACGGTTCACCCCTGGCATCATCCCCACCACTGGTACCACGATCCCGGCACCGGTAATGGTCGCCACGGTCGCCGAACCGGTCGCAATCCGGATTACCGCCGCCACCAGCCAGGCCAGCAGGATCGGCGAAATCTGTGCGCTCACGGCCATGTGGCCAATCACGTCACCCACGCCGCTGGTCACCAGCATCTGCTTGAAGCCACCGCCGGCACCGATGATCAGGATGATCGCCGCCGTCGGCGCCAGGCTCGCGTCCAGCCACTTCAGCATCTGGCTGGAACCGATGCCCTGCTTGTAGCCGAAGGTGTACAGCGAGAGCAGCAACGCAAGCAGCAAGGCCGAGATCGGGTGGCCGATCATGTCCATCCAGACACGGAACAGGTTGCCGTCCGGCAGCGCCACATCCGCGAAGGTCTTGAGCAGCATCAGGAATACCGGCGACAGCACGGTGATCAGGGTGATGCTGAAGCTTGGCAGTTCGGCGGCGTTCGTCTCACGGGCCAGTTGGTCCACCAGCTCCTGATTCGGATGACCGGGGATGTGCTTGGCGATGAACGTACCGAAGATCGGTCCGGCAATGATGGCGGTCGGCAGCGCGACGATCAGGCCGTAGAGAATGGTCTTGCCGATGTCAGCGCCAAAGATGCCGATCGCCAGCAGCGGACCCGGGTGCGGTGGCACCAGGCCGTGGACGGCGGAAAGACCGGCGAGCAGCGGGATACCGATCTTGATGATCGACACGCCGGTGCGGCGCGCGACGATGAACACCAGCGGGATCAGCAGCACGAAGCCGATTTCGAAGAACAGCGGGATGCCCACCAGGAACGCGGCGAACATCATGGCCCACTGCACCTTCTCCTTGCCGAAGGCACGGATCAGGGTCTGGGCGATCTGATCGGCGCCGCCCGACTCGGCCATCATTTTGCCGAGCATCGTGCCCAGCGCCAGGATGATGCCGACAAAACCGAGCACGCCACCAAAGCCGTCCTGGAACGCCTTGATGATGGTGCCGGTCGGCATGCCCGACGTCAGGCCGAGAAACGCGGCGGCGATGGTCAGTGCAATGAACGGGTGGAATTTGAACTTGGTGATGAGGACGATGAGTCCGATCACCGTAACCACTGCATCTAGCAGCAGGAACGTCTCGTGGGACATGCCGAACATGGGAGGTGTCTCCTGATTTGTTGTTGTTATTGAAGCAGTTATTTTCAAGCCGTCGGGACAGCGCTATCTTTCTGACGCAAATTGTTCACGCTTCAGCTCGCGAGCTTCAGGCCGTGGGCCAGCCACCAGACGTAAGCCTGGCGGGCCAGTTCATCAACGCTGTGGCTGGACGCATCCAGAGCCAGGGTCAGGGGCTCGCCGACAGGAGATTCAAGGGTGGCAAACTGGCTGTCGATCAGGGTCGACGGCATGAAATGGCCCGGGCGATGGGACACGCGATCAGCGGCCACTTCCGGGGTCAGTTCAAGAAATACGAAGCCCAGGCCCGGCAAGGCGCTGCGCAGGCGCTCGCGATAACTGTGCTTGAGGGCCGAGCAGGTCAGCACCGGGCGCGCACCCACGGCGTCGACACGGCGCAACTCGTCGCACAGGCTGTCGAGCCAGCCGGCACGGTCGTCGTCGTTCAGGGGGATACCGGCGCTCATCTTCTGGATGTTGGCCGCAGGGTGGAAAGTGTCGCCTTCAATGGCGGTGGCGCCGCTCAGTTGGCACAGGGCCTGGCTGACGCAGGTTTTGCCGCAACCGGCAACGCCCATGATGACCAGGGCGGTGATTGGATTATTCATGTAACACCTCAGCGCGCAGACAGCGCTACCTTTGCCAGTTATGACACCGCAGCAAAAGCAGAAGTTGCCGACGCCTTCTTGTCATTTTTGTGGTTGCAGCATGTACGTCCACGACGCCAGCGGACAGGGGATCAGGCAAACCCTGCTCACGCATTTGCAGCCGCGCCGAGACAGCGCTACCTTAGTGCCTTGATTTTTGTTTGGCAAGCCGCCCTGATGACCGCCCCTAAAAACGATAAGAATACTCGCACCACCGGTCGCCCCACGCTCAACGAAGTCGCACGCCTGGCCGGGGTCAGCCCGATCACCGCCTCCCGTGCGCTACGCGGCGTCAGCACCGTGGCCGTCGAACTGGTGGACAAGGTCCGCCAGGCCGCCCTGGAACTCAACTACGTCGTCAACCCCGCCGCCCGCGCCCTGGCTTCGGCCCAGAGCCATTCGGTGGTGGTGCTGGTGCCATCGTTGTCGAACCTGTTGTTCATCGACACTCTCGAAGCCATTCATCGCGTGCTGCGGCCCAAGGGCTTCGAAGTGGTGATCGGCAATTACCATTATTCCCGGGATGAAGAAGAGGACCTGTTGCGCAACTACATGGCCTATCAGCCGCGAGGATTGTTGCTCACCGGGTTCGACCGCACCGAAAGCGCTCGACGGATGATCGAGGCCAGCAACATTCCCTGCGTGTACATGATGGAACTGGACCCGGGCGCCGGCCTCAACTGTGTGGGCTTCTCCCAGCTCAAGGCCGGCGAAACCGCTGCCGAACACCTGGTTTCCCGAGGCCGCAAGCGCCTGGCCTACATCGGCGCGCAACTGGACCAGCGCACGCTGTTGCGCGGCGAAGGTTTCCGGCGCGCATTGCAGGAGGCCGGGCTCTACGACCCGGACCTGGAAATACTCACGCCGCGTCCGTCATCGGTGGGCCTGGGCGGCGAGTTGTTCCTGCAGTTGCTCGCCAGCCATCCGGACGTCGATGCGATCTTCTTCGGCAACGACGACCTGGCCCACGGCGCCCTGCTCGAAGCGTTGCGCAGCGGTATCAGGATCCCCGAGCAGGTTTCGATCCTCGGTTTCAACGACCTGCCCGCCTCGGCCCACATGGTGCCGCGCTTGAGCAGCATCAGCACCCCACGGGAAGCCATCGGCCGCCGTGCCGCTGAACAGATGCTCACCTTGATGGCTGGCAACCGCATCGCCCAGCCGGTGGTGGACCTGGGCTTCGAACTCAAGGTCCGCGAAAGCACCTGAGTGGCCCGGCAGGATGCGGCCGAGCCATGCCGACGAACCATGCCGACGAACGGCAAGGAATGGCCGCCCTACCCCATATCTCTCGCCTGCAGCCCTTTGATTCCAGGGATCTGGCACGACGGCATGGGAATTGCTCCCTCCCTCGCTCAGCCACTTTCTACAGGTACGTATCATGTTGGTCAGTGCAAAACAGCAAGCAATGATCCTGCCGCTCAAGCGCCCCGGCGAAGACCCGACAGCCGAAGCCGCCAGCGGCCTGCAAAGCGCCGCGCTGCAAGCGTTGCGAGATAACGTCCAGACCCAGGCCAGCCAGGCCAGCGCCCAAGTCCAGGACTCCGCCACTCGACAAGCCACGCAACAGGTAAGCGCCGCCACCGCCATCAGCGACAAGGTCGACGAAGCCTTCGCCAAGACCCGTGTGCAATTGCAGACGGTTGGCTCGCCAGCCTTCGCAGAGACCAGCTCTGCCATGGCGCAGTTCAAGGACTACATGAGCAAGACGCCTGAACAACGCTTGCGGGACAGCATCCTCAAGGAAATGGGCATCACCGAAAAAGAGTACGCCGCAATGCCGCCGGAGAAACAATTGGCGGTCGGCGAGGAGATTGCCCAGCGCATGCAGGACAAGTCGGCCATGGCGCAAATGGAGAAAGATCAGCAGAGCGAGAAAAACCCTGCCCAGAGCACTGTCCTCGCCACCCTCTGAGTCTGGCAGCGCCTCGGTATCACCTCAGCGGGTTTGGGCGGAACGTTGCAACCTCCGCCTCAAACCTGCGACCAGCCGGGCCGACAGCGCTTCAATGACCGAACAGATTGACCTTCTTGGCTTTTTTGTCAGCGCGTTTTTCATCGGCGCTCTTCGCTGGTTTTTTCTTTGCCGCTTTTTTTGAATCCATGCCTTTGGCCATGATACGTACTCCATTCATACGGGATGTACCTCAGGTATACACCTATCCCTGCAGCCGCGTTCTTTTATAATCGCCTCCCCCTCTTCGCCATGACCCAGCCATGTCCGAAATCCGTTATGCAGCGCTCGAAGAATCGCTTTGGCCGTTGATGAACAAATTTTATCGTGCCCACCAATCCTCGATGAAAGCCGTGCGCGACGCGCAACTCTGGGTGGCGCGGCGCGATGAAATCGTCGCGGCCCTGTGCCTGCGACCGGTGTCCGGTGGGCATTGGTTGACGGGGTTGTTCGTCGACCCGGCGTTCCGCGCGCAAGGCATCGCGGCGCGGTTGATAGAAGAGGCAGTGAACGGCGTGGAGGCGCCGGTGTGGCTGTTCTGCCACCCTGACCTGCGCAGCTTCTATGAGCGACGCGGGTTCGCCTTCGATCCGGAACTGCCTTATGCAATGGCTGAACGGCTGAGCCGGTACGCACGGAGCAAGCCGATGATTGCGATGGGGTTGGTGCCTGCAAGACCCTGAAGACCCATCAGTCCAGTGTGGGAGCGAGCTTGCTCGCGATGGCGTCAGGTCAGCTGCATCAATTTGGATGACACACCGCAATCGCGAGCAAGCTCGCTCCCACAGAGTTTCGGGTAGGACTCAGCTAATCGTCGGCCGAGGGATCCAACTCCGGAAACATCACCTCGGTGAACCCGAACTTGCTGAAGTCGGTGATGCGCGATGGGTACAAGCGGCCGATCAGGTGATCACATTCATGCTGGACTACCCGCGCGTGGAAGCCTGAGGCGGTGCGCACGATCGGCTCGCCCTTCGGGTCGAAACCTTCATAGCGGATGTGCTGGTAGCGATCCACCGCACCGCGCAGGCCCGGCACTGATAGGCAGCCCTCGAAGCCCTCTTCCATCAGCGGGCTCAGCGGCGTGATCAGCGGGTTGATCAGGATGGTCTGCGGCACCGCCTCGGCATCGGGGTAACGCTCGCTGTGCTCGAAGCCGAAGATCACCAGTTGCAGGTCGACGCCGATCTGCGGCGCCGCCAGGCCGACACCGCCGACACTTTCCATGGTCTGGAACATGTCATCGATCAATTGCCACAACTCGGGACTGTCGAACATTTCTGGCGGCACCGGCGGTGCGATGCGCAGCAGGCGTTCGTCGCCCATCTTCAGGATTTCGCGGATCATGGTCGGGCTTCGTCAGTGTGATTGTGAGGAATGGAATGGTCGCGCCCAAGGCCCGATACATGCTGTTTTTCATGCTCGCCGGGGCTCTTTTCGCCATGGTCCTTGCCTTCGGCGGACATGTGCTCGATCACCGCGTTCATCTCAGCGCCGAGCAACAGTACCGCCGCCGAGATATAGAAGTACAGCAACAGCACGATGATCGCGCCGATACTGCCATACATGGCGTTGTAGTCGGCGAAGGTCTTGACGTAGAACGCGAAGCCCAGGGACGCGATGATCCAGACCACCACCGCCAATACCGAGCCCGGCGTGATGAAGCGAAACTCCTGTTTGACGTCGGGCATCACGTAATAGATCAGCGCCACCGCGACCATCAGCAAAAACACGATGACCGGCCAGCGCGCGAGCGTCCAGACGGTGACAATGAATTCCTCCAGCCCGATCTGGGCGGCAATCCAGCCCATCACCTGCGGCCCCAGCACCATCAGCGCCGCGGCGGCCAGGAGCATGCCGGCAATGCCGACGGTGTACAGGATCGACAGCGGAAAACGCTTCCAGGCCGGACGCCCTTCGACCACGTCATAAGCGGCATTCATGGCGCTCATCATCAGCCGCACGCCGGCCGACGCGGTCCACAACGCAATTACGATACCGACCGACAGCAGCCCCCCCTTGGACTGCTGGAGCTGGTCGATCACCGGGTTGACCTGCTCCAGCGCCTGCGGCGGCAGCACCAGTTCCGATTGCAGGCGCAGCCAGGAGAAAAAATCCGGCAGGTGCAGAAAACCGATCAGGGCTATCAGGAAAAGAATGAAGGGGAACAGCGAAAACAACATCTGGTAAGCCAGTGCGGAGGCGTACGTCGACATCTCGTCGTCGAGAAATTCGGTCACCGTGCGCATCATCACGCGGTGCAGGGGCAAGCCTTTCAAGGCCGGGAACATCATGTGCGTCTCCTTTCGCCGCAAAAAAGGAAGGTCGCCTGGCGACTCATCGGGTTATGCCAAGACAAAGTAACCTGTTGGCAACTTTGGAACAATTTCCCCCGGTGCAAGTTCGAGTCGACATGAAAACGGCCACCCGCAGATGACCGTTCCGATCACGTTTCAACTGATCGGTTACGCCTGGTCGACGCCTTTCTTGACGGCATCCTTGGCCTTGCCCACGTTTTGCTGGGCCTCACCCTTTTTTTCCTGAACCACGCCCTCGGCGCGCATGCGGTCGTTATCGGTGGCCTTGCCGACGCCTTGCTTGATGTTGCCGACGGCTTCGTTGGCAACGCCCTTCACTTTATCGCTCGTGCTACCCATGGTGTCTCTCCTGTGAATAACTGTAAGAAAAGTCATTACATAAAGGTTGACTGAGGCCGTTTGCGGGGAGTTTCATTTTTTCTGCGGCTGATTTCGTCGGCGCCTGCAGGTTGCGCTTTATGTTTGCCGATCAACCCCCGAGAATGCCCCACCTATTCAGGCTGCGACCTGAAGCTCCAATCCCGTAGGAACGTTATGAAACTCGATAAAAAGCAGGCCATCGCCCGCAGGAACCAGCAACTGGGCGGCGCCGTCCTGGGCGTCAACAATTGCCATTTCAGCGAACTGAACCGCAATCGCAACATCTTCTGGTTCGACATTCCGGTGGCCCGGCTGGCCATTGGTCAATACGAATGGATTCACCTGCTGCTGCACACCCCCGCCACCGATGAACTGCTGCACCTGAAAGTACCGACGGTGTTCCTGCGGGAAAAACTGGAAGGCCTGGAAGTACGCAACCAGGGCAAACGCAAGGCGGCCCTGAGCCTGGAACTGAGTGCCGACAAGGATTCCTACCTGCAAGACATGCGGCCGGGTGGCACCAACCTGGATTTTGCGCAGTTTCGGTTGTAGTCCGATCGCCAGGATCACCGGTTCCCCTGTGGCGAGGGAGCTTGCTCCCGCTGGACGCGAAGCGGCCCCTGCGGTGTATCAGTCGGACCGGATGGGGCTGCTGCGCAGCCCAGCGGGAGCAAGCTCCCCCGCCACAACGGTCGCCCCGCGCGAGGCCATAGCCTTGTAACAAAAAGCCCCGCATCAGCGGGGCTTTTCATTGGCGGCGGGTTTATTTCTTCAGCCCCAGCTTCTTCAGTTCTTCATCGCGCAACTCGCGCCGCAGGATCTTGCCCACGTTGGTGGTCGGCAATGCATCGCGGAACTCCACGGCCTTGGGCACTTTGTAGCCAGTGACGTTGGCGCGCATGTGCTCCATCACCTGTTCCTTGGTGAGCGTGGCCCCTGGACGCACGACGATGAAAATCTTGATCGCCTCGCCGGACTTCTCGTCCGGTACACCAATCGCCGCGCATTGCAGTACACCCGGCAGGGTGGCCAGTACGTCTTCCAGTTCGTTGGGGTAAACGTTGAAGCCGGAGATCAGGATCATGTCCTTCTTGCGATCGACGATGCGCATGTAGCCGTCCGGCTGGATCAGCGCGATATCACCGGTCTTGAGCCAGCCTTCACCGTCGAGGATCTCGTCGGTGGCCTCCTGGCGCTGCCAGTAGCCCTTCATCACTTGCGGACCTTTCACACATAATTCGCCGATTTCACCGAGTGGCAATTCGACGCCCGCGTCATTGATGACCTTGCACAGCGTCGATGGCACCGGAATGCCGATGGTGCCGACCTGGATGTGCTGGATCGGGTTGACGGTAGCCACCGGGCTGGTCTCGGTCATGCCGTAGCCTTCGCAGATCGGGCAGCCGGTGACCGCCTTCCAGCGCTCGGCCGCTGCCAGTTGCAGGGCCATGCCACCGGACAAGGTCACCTTCAGTGCGGAGAAGTCCAGCTTGCGGAAGGCTTCGTTATTGCACAGGGCCACGAATAACGTGTTGAGGCCGACAAAACCGCTGAACTTCCACTTCGACAGTTCCTTGACCATCGCCGACAAGTCGCGCGGGTTGCTGATCAGAATGTTGTGGTTGCCGATCAGCATCATCGCCATGCAATGAAAGGTGAACGCATAGATGTGGTACAGCGGCAGCGGCGTGATCAACACTTCGCAGCCTTCATTGAGGTTGGAGCCCATCAATGCCTTGCACTGCAACATGTTCGCCACCAGGTTGCGGTGGGTCAGCATCGCGCCCTTGGCCACGCCGGTGGTGCCACCGGTGTATTGCAGAACGGCCACATCATCGCTGGTGGGGTTGGCTTCGTTCACCGGCTGGCCGTGGCCCTTGCTCAACACGTCGTTGAACTTGATGGCCTTGGGCAAATGGTAAGCCGGGACCATCTTCTTGACGTACTTGATCACGCTGTTGATCAGCAGGCGCTTGAGCGGCGGCAGCAGGTCGGCGACTTCGGTGACAATGACGTGCTTGACGCTGGTCCTGGGCACCACGTTCTCGGCCAGGTGCGCCATGTTGGCCAGGCACACCAGCGCCTTGGCGCCGGAGTCGTTGAACTGGTGTTCCATCTCCCGCGCGGTGTACAGCGGGTTGGTGTTGACCACGATGAACCCGGCGCGGATCGCGCCGAAAACGGCCACCGGATACTGGAGAACGTTGGGCAGCTGCACGGCGATTCGATCGCCCGGCTGCAAATCGGTATGCTGTTGCAGGTACGCGGCAAAGGCACCGGACAATTCGTAGAGTTCACCGTAGGTGATCGTCTTGCCGAGGTTGCTGAATGCCGGCTTGTCGGCGAAGCGTTGGCAGGACTGCTTCAACACCGCCTGAATATTCGGATACTCGTCTGGATTGATGTCGGCAGCAATCCCAGCTGGGTACTTATCCTTCCAAAAGTCTTCAATCATGGAAGCCCACTCCTCAGCAACGCGAATTCTTCACCGCATTTGATGCGATTATTATTGGTGTGTGTTTTTGTTGGTGAATCTGGCTTGAATCAAGGCCGAGAAGTCACAAAAGCGCGCCGAGAGTAGCAGCTTTGCCGAGGGTCGACTAGAGCCAAAAATGGGCTCCACAGTCACAAATTTGACTCAAGAAAATCCAATGGTCACTTTTAGAGTAAAAATTCTAAGGCCGCGTAATTCACCCCATGCATAAAGAACTGTGGGAGCGAGCCTGCTCGCGATAGCGATGGATCAGCCAACATCTCTGTCACTGATCTAACGCTATCGCGAGCAAGCTCGCTCCCACAGGGTCAGGGGTTTCCAATGAGGCAAGGCCTCAGGCGATATCGCGCAGTTCCCGCCGCAGGATCTTGCCCACCGGCGTCATCGGCAGCGAGTCACGCAATACGATGTGCTTGGGGATCTTGTAGCCGGTGAAGTTCTCCTTGCAGTAGGCCTTGAGTTCTTCAAGGCTGACGCCCGCCTCACGGGCCACCACGAACAGTTTCACCGCCTCCCCCGAACGCTCGTCCGGCACGCCGATGACCGCGCAACTGGCGACTTTCGGGTGAGCCATGACCACGTCCTCGATCTCGTTGGGATACACGTTGAAACCCGAGACGATGATCATGTCTTTCTTGCGGTCGACGATGCGCACGAACCCGTCGGGATCGATCACCGCGATATCGCCGGACTTGAACCAGCCTTCGCTGTCGAGCACTTCGGCGGTCGCCTCGGGCTTGTTCCAGTAGCCCTTCATGATCTGCGGGCCCTTGATGCACAGCTCGCCGCGCTCGCCCAGGGGCAGCTCGACGCCGTCGTCGTTGATGACCTTCATCAGCGTACCCGGCACTGGCAGCCCCACCGTACCCAGGCGCGACTTGCCGCCGTAAGGGTTGGCACTGGCCACCGGCGAGGTTTCCGTCAGGCCGTAGCCCTCGGTGATGCCACAGCCGGTGAGCTGCTTCCAGCGTTCGGCCGTGGCCTTGACCAGCGCGGTGCCGCCTGAGTTGGTGACCTTGAGGTTGGAAAAATCCAGCGTCTTGAAATCAGGATGGTCCATCAGCGCCACGAACAGCGTGTTGAGCCCCAGTAACAGCGAGAACCGCCAGTTCTTCAGTTCCTTGATGAAGCCACCGATGTCCCGGGGATTGGTGATCAACACGTTGTGGTTGCCCGTGACCATCATGCACATGCAGTTCGCCGTGAACGCATAGATATGGTACAGCGGCAACGGCGCGATCATGACTTCCTGGCCCTCGCGCAACAGCGGCTGGCCGTCATCGCCGATCTGCCCCAGGCACGCCCGGGCCTGCTGCATGTTGGCGACCAGGTTGCCGTGGGTCAGCATCGCGCCTTTTGCCAGCCCTGTGGTGCCGCCGGTGTATTGCAGCACGGCGATGTCATCGAGGCTGACGTTGAGGGGCTTGATGCCCTGGCCTCGCCCGAGGCGCAAGGCGCTCTTGAAGGAAATGGCCTGGGGCAGCGAATAGGCCGGCACCATTTTCTTGACCTTGCTGACCAGCGTATTCACCAGCCAGCCTTTGGCGGTAGGCATCAGGTCGCCCATCTTCGCTTCGATCAGGTATTGCAGGTCGGTGTCGGGCAGCACTTCCTGGACCTTCAGCCCGAACAGGTTCATGTACACCAGCGCCCGGGCACCGGAGTCCTTGAACTGATGACGCATTTCCCGCGGGGTGTACAGCGGGTTGGTATTGACCACGACCAGGCCGGCGCGCAGGGCACCGAAGACGGCGATCGGGTATTGCAGGACGTTGGGCATCTGCACGGCGATGCGATCGCCCGGCGCCAGGTCGGTATTGGCTTGCAGATAACCGGCAAAGGCCGCGCTGTAGCGCTCCAGCTCGGCGTAGGTGAGGGTCACCCCCATGTTGCTGTAGGCCGGACGGTCGGCAAATTTCTTGCAGGAACGCTCGAACACCTCAACAACCGACTTGTAGGCACCCAGGTCGATGTCCGAGGGCACGCCGGTCGGGCGTTTGTCATTCCAGAAATCAGGCTGCATTGTTTTTGTCCTCTTTACCTGAACGTATCCGGGACCGCTTGCGTATCGCTTGCACAGGCGGAGCTCCTCGGACACTAGCAGCTATGGCCAATCAGGCAAATATGGCAACTTGCGTCATAGATCGTGTGAATCTTCCTCCCTTGCCGTGACCTGATCAGGCGAGACGCGACGGATGCGCTATACAATGCAGCGACGCTGCGTCTGACTTTGTGCAAAGGAACCGCCATGATCCACCAAACGTTCTGGCTGACCGCGACCGATCACAGGCGCATCTTCGTCAACCAATGGTTGCCCGAAACCGCCCCGCAGGCCGTGCTTATGCTGGCCCACGGCATGGCCGAACACAGCGCTCGTTATGGGCGCCTGGCCCAGGCATTGTGCGATGAAGGTTATGGTGTCTACGCACCGGACCTGCGCGGCCATGGCAAGACCGGCGAGGAAACAGTCCTGGGGCATTTTGCCGACGAGGACGGCTGGGCCAAGGTGGTCGGCGATCTCGCGAGCCTCAATCAGCACATCGGCCAGCAACATCCAGAAATACCAATTCTCCTGCTGGGCCATAGCATGGGCAGCTATATCGCCCAGGGTTACCTGCTGCACCACAGCGCCAGCCTGCACGGGGCGATTCTCAGCGGCTCGAATTTCCAGCCCGTGGCGCTGTACCGCGCGGCGCGCCTGATCGCCCGCCTCGAACGTCGACGCCAGGGAGCCACGGGGCGTAGCGCGCTCATCGAGTGGCTGTCATTCGGCAGTTTCAACAAGAAATTCAAACCGGCGCGCACGCCCTTCGACTGGCTCAGTCGCGACCCGACCGAAGTGGACAAATACGTCCAGGACCCGCTGTGCGGCTTTCGTTGTACCAATCAGCTGTGGATCGACCTCCTCGGCGGCTTGCAGCAGATCAGCAAAGCGTCCAATCTCGCGCAGATCGATCCGGGCCTGCCGTTGCTGGTGATTGGCGGCGAATGTGATCCGGTGAGCGAAGGCAAGCGTCTGAAAGATCTGGCCGATGCCCTGCGCGACGCCGGCAATCAACATCTGCAATTGACGATCTACCCGCAGGCCCGACACGAACTGTTCAATGAAACCAACCGCGATGAAGTGACGGCCGACGTGCTGACCTGGATTGCCCAGGCGCTGAGCCACCAGCGGCCGCCACGCAGCGAGTAGGTTCGCAGCGTTTTTCCTTTACCTGTTACAGGATCCAGACATGACCCAGGTTACCAACATCCCTTACGAAGCCCTCGAAGTCGGCCAGACCGCCAGCTACAGCAAGACCGTCGAAGAGCGCGATATCCAGCTGTTCGCCGCCATGTCCGGCGACCACAACCCGGTGCACCTGGACGCCGAATTCGCCGCCGCCAGCATGTTCAAGGAACGCATCGCCCATGGCATGTTCAGCGGTGCGCTGATCAGCGCGGCGGTGGCGTGCGAGCTGCCTGGGCCGGGCACCATCTATATCGGCCAGCAGATGAGCTTTCAGAAACCGGTGAAGATTGGCGACACCCTGACCGTGCGCCTGGAAATCCTCGAGAAACTGCCGAAGTTCCGCGTGCGCATCGCCACGCGCGTGTTCAATCAGCGCGATGAACTGGTGGTGGACGGCGAGGCCGAGATCCTGGCTCCGCGCAAGCAGCAGACTGTTACGTTGCCGACGTTGCCGGCGATCAGCATCGGCTGATGATCATGATTCCCCGTGGAGAGGGAGCTTGCTCCCGCTGGGGTGCGAAGCGCCCCTGAGAAAAGCCCACCGCGTTTAATCTGATTAACCGTGATGTTCTTTTTACGACTGCTTCGCAGCCGAGCGGGAGCAAGCTCCCTCGCCACGGAGTCCGCAGTGCGACGGCTATTGCAGCCGCTCTTGCACCTGCACACTCGCCGTCATACCCGCGCTCAGGCTCACCCCTTCCGGCACCTTGTCGAGCTTGATCCGCACCGGGATCCGCTGGGCCAGGCGCACCCAGTTGAAGGTCGGTTCGACCTCTGCCAGCAATTGCGCATCGGGGTTGGTGTTGCGGTCGGTGATACCGCGGCTGATGCTTTCCACATGGCCGTCCAGCGCATGGTCGGCGCTCATCAACCAGACCTTGACCGGATCGCCCACGCGGATCCTCGGCAGTTTGGTTTCCTCGAAATAGGCCTGCACGTAGAAAGTCGAATCATCGATCAGCGCCATCACCGGTTGCCCGGCGTTGACGTAGTTGCCTTCGGCCAGGCGCAGATTGGTGATATGACCACTGCGTGGGGCCAGGACCTGGCTGCGGGCCAGGTTCAGCTCGGCGACCTTGGCCTGGGCCTGGGCCTCGCGCAGTTCGCCACGGGCAATGCCGGCGTTGATCTGGGCATTTTCCCGCAGCTCGGCGCTGATCGCCTGAGGCCCCAGGGCGGCGCGGCGGCTGGCTTCGTGTTCACGCAGGCTCAGCTGCTGCTGACGGGTCTGGACCACCGCGCGAGCCTTTTCCAGCGCGGCCTCGAAGCGTTCGCGATCGATGCTCAACAACAAATCGCCGGCCTTGACCTGCTGGTTGTCCACGGCCTTGAGCTCGCGCACCCAACCGGATACGTCAGGGGCGACCACCACCACGTCGGCACGGATTCGCGCATCCCGGGTCCAGGGCGTGAGCATGTAGTACTGCCACAGATGAAACCCGGCGAAGATCGCCACGGCCACCACGCCCAGCGTGACGGCGACACGTACGGGTGTACGCATGTTCAACTCCTTATAGCGGTCCGAGGACCAGGGTAATGACAGTCAGGACACAGACGTACAGGGCACAGTCGAACAAGGCTTCATGCCAGATCCAGCGCCCGACCGGCAACAGGCCGAGCAACAGGCGCAGCGCCCCGGTTGCCAGCAAGGCCAGGACCACATAAATCAGGAACGGGCTGAGCAGCACCCCGCCAATCGACCATTCACGCAAGCCCATGGCTATGTTTCCCTTCTTCGGATTCGTGCTGGCGGCACCAGGCGCGCCAGCTGTTTTGCAATTGCACCACCGCGCCTTGGGCGAGCTTCAGCGCATCGCTGGACGGTTGCTGCGACAGCACCCGCAGATATGCGTCGCTTGCCTGGGCCAAAGCCTCGGCCTGATCCCCGCCGGGGCCGCGTTCCAGCGCCTGTTCCAGCGTTTCGAAATATTCGCGCTGGGCTGGGCTGTCGGGTATCTGGGCGACGGCCAGGCTCAGGCGCAGATGCAGCAACTCATCACCGACGTCCAGGCCCAGCAAGCCGTCGTCCCAACGGCTGCGCGCCGGCACCGGCAGCTCGGGATAATGCCGCGCCAGTTGCAACAGCCGGTCAGCCATGCGGCCACCGAACCAGCTTTCAGCACCACGCAGATTGCGATGGGTCAGCCTGACCAGATCCTCCAGCGTCGCGGCCAGCAGCCGACGGCTATGCCAGGCCGGGTTGCGCAGGATCAGCAGCTTGAACGCCAGCACCGCCGCGCCGACGCCGATCATCATTGCCTGGGCGTTGTTGAAAAATGCCGAAACGTCGTACTTCATCGCATTGAGCGGCGAGACCAGCACCACAAAGTGCAGGCAGAACGAGGTGGCCGTGGCGTAGAGCGGCGGCTTGGCCATGCACAGCGCCCCCAGGAACAACGGCACGCCCATGGCCATGCACAGCATGGCGAAACTGCTCCATTGCGGCAGGAAAATCTCGCCAATGACAAACGCCGTCGGCACTGCGAGGAAAATACCCCGCAGGAAACTCATGCCGATCTGCGCACCGTTTTCGCGGCTGGCAAACAGGCTGCACACCACGCACGTGAGCAACAGCGCACCGGATGCGGCGGGCCAGGCGGTGGCCAGCCAGAAACAGGCTACCGTCAGGAATGCCAGGGCGCTGCGGGCGCCGAATACCATGGCCAGAGACAGATCACGGTGCGACGCCAGCGTGCGCGGCGGATCGGCGGCGGCCCTGCCCTCCTGCACGGCCGCGAGCGCGGCACAGGCAGCCAGGGCGGTATCGAGCAACAAGGCGAAACGAGCCAGGCAGTAACTTTGCGCCGAGCTGACCCGCAGGTCATGAGAGGCATCCAGAACCCGAGGCCGCAGGGCCTGGAGCGTCGCGCTGTCTTCAGCGAGCGCCTGCTGCACCTCGTCCATCCACGGCTGGAGCGCTTCGGCTTCCTGAGGTTCGAGTTGTTTCCACTGCCGACGCACCGAACGGGAAATACGCAACAGCATCAGCAGTTTCTGGCTCAAGCCGCTGATGGCCCGGGCGCGCTGGCGGCCCAGGCTACCTTCGAACCAGGCGTGTTCGCGCTGGGCATCCACCGCAACGATCTTGCCGAGGATTTCGAGCAAGCCTTTGCGCGCCTGGGCATCGCCGGCCAACGTTGCACGCGCCGCCTGCATGCCGCTCTGCCAGGCGGCACGGGCCTGATCCGCCAGTTGTCGTTCGACCCGCAACGGCCAGAGCAAGGCACTGGCCGCCGTGGCGCAGGTGATGCCCAGGCTGATCTCGGTGCACCGCGCCACGGCCTGATCGAAAACCCCAAGTGGATGGGAAAGGGCCGGCAAGGCAATGATCGCCACCGTGTAGCCAGCCAGCACGAAAGAATACGACCAGGCGCTGCGCAACAGCGTCGAACAGCCCGTGCACACACCCAGCCACAGCGCCAGCGCCAGCAAGAACAACCACGGTGCCTGGGCGAACAATCCCATGAACACCACCGACATGATCGTCCCCACCAAAGTACCGACCAAACGCGCCAGGCCCTTCTGTACCACCATGCCGGACAGCGGCTGGGCGACGATGAACGCCGTCATCAATGCCCACGACGGCTGCTCCAGGCCCCAGCGCAACGCCAGCCACAACGCCAGGCCGCCGCCGAGCACGGTTTTGATGGCGAACTGCACGGCGAGGCGGTCAGGGGCGAACAAGGCCTGGAAGGTGATGGGCACGCGGAAAACTCTTCTGGGACTGTAGTAATGAACGTAATAACGATAGATCGCGCGAACAGCGACGCAATTATTAGCTAGCTACCTATTCGAGTCCAGAGCAGATTATTGATGGATCTGACAAACACTCTTGCGGTTTCGTGGCCCATAAAAAAACGCCAGCAGGCTGGCGTTTTTTTGCGTCACAGGCAGGTGTCAGCTGGCACGCGCCTGGTTACGCAGTGCCTTGACCTGGTCGTGGTTGCGTTGCACGCCGTGGTACTGACGCTCAACCAGGTCACGAATACCTACCAGGTTGTGCTTGTTGATCTTCTCGATGGCTTCCTTGTAAGCCTTGAGTGCATGGTCTTCGCCGCGTTCGGCTTCGTTGAGGACCGCTTCTTCATCCTTGCCGGTAAACATCGATTTTACGTCTACCCAACGACGGTGCAGGTCGCCAGCGACGCTGGTGGAGGTTTCCGGATCGCCGCCCAACGAACGCACAGCGGCTTGCAGCTCGGCCGCGGCAGTTGCGCAATCGGCCGCGCGTTTAACGAACAGGGCCTTGAGTTCTGGATGCTTGATGTCTTCAGCGCAGGTCTTGAATCCTTCCTGGCCATCCTTGCTGGTCTCGATCAGGTCGTTCAAGACAGAGATGGATTCTTTATTGATGTCAGTCATTTTTCAGTTCCTTTGCTTGGTGAATAAAAACCTGCAAGGAATATTGCATTGGCCGTGCCAGCCAAAAACAACAATAAAAATACTTTAAATTCAACAAGTTACAAAATACCCAAAAATCTGTATCCGCGTTATTTGCATGATCTGTCATTTGGCCTGCATGCAGAATGCCTGTATTTTGCCGATGGTTCCTATCAAGACAAATCGCCATGAATCCGCAAAAGCTTGAACTGCTGGTGACGCGCCAGATGCCCTTCGGCAAATACAAGGGCCGAATCCTCGCCGACCTGCCGGGCCAGTACCTGAACTGGTTTGCCCGGGAGGGTTTTCCCCACGGAGAACTGGGCGCTTTGCTGGCGCTGATGCAGGAGATCGACCACAACGGTCTGTCGGACCTGCTGGATCCGCTGCGCGCCAAACACGGCCTGCCCAAACCACGCCATTGACCGACTGAATCCGCCCATGCCCGAAAACACCCTGCGCGCCCATGATGAAGCTTTCTGGCAGACCTTCGTCGACCGCTACGACGTCGAGCCCGAGGGCCCGCTCAACCTGGAAAACGGCTACTTCGGGCGGATGTCCCGTACCGTGGTCGAGGAGTACCAGCGCAACATCGAATTCGTCAATCGCGGCAACTCGGTGTACGTACGTCAGCATTTCGACCGGGAACATGGCGAAGCGATTCGCCGCCAAGTGGCGCAACTGATTCACGTCCCCTCCTCTACCGTGGCGCTGGCCACCAGCGCGGTGGACGCCCTGCAGACGCTGATTCGCAATTACAACGGCCTCAAGCCTGGCGACCAGGTGCTGATAAGCGACGTCGAGTACGAGTCAGTCAAGAGCGCGATGCGCTGGCTGGCTCGCCAGCGAGGGGCGCAGATCATCGAACTGGTGCACCCGCATCCCGCCAGTTTCGAAAGCCTGGTGGGCACCTATCGGGAAACCTTCATTCGCTACCCGCGCCTGAAGCTGATGGCGCTGACTTACGTCAACCACCTGACCGGCCTCGTCATGCCGGTCAAGGCGATTGCCGAGGCGGCGCGGGAGTTCGATGTCGACATCATTCTCGACGGCGCGCACGCCCTGGGTCAGATCGAGTTCAATCTGAAGAAACTGGGTATCCAGTTTGCCGGTTTCAACTTGCAGAAGTGGATTGGCGGCCCGCTGGCCCTGGGCTTTCTCTATATCGCTCCAGAGCGGCTGGTCGACATCGATCCGGACATGGACGAAGCCAATTACCCCGCCACCGATGTGCGCTCACGCACACCCCACAGCACGCCCAACATCCCTGCCCTGCTGACGCTGCCATTGGTCTTTGAAGAACACCGCACCCTGGGCGGCGCGTCGGCCAAAGGTGCCCGACTCTGCCACTTGCGGGACCTGTGGGTGAACGCGGTGCGGGATGTGCCCGGCATTGAAGTCATGACTCCGGACGACCGGCGGCTCTATTGCGGCATCACCTCGATGCGCTTCACCGCCCAGCCCGATCAGCAAGTCATGGCCGATCGGCTGCTCAAGGAATATGAAATCTTTACCGTGGTGCGCAAGACCAGCGTCGGCCCGTGCATCCGCATCACGCCGGGGTTGATTACCTTGGCACGGGATATCGAGCGATTGACCCAGGCGCTTATCCACCTGAGCAACACATAACCCGTGGCGAGGGAGCTTGCTCCCGCTGGGCTGCGCAGCAGCCCCTTGAACTATCACCTCGGTGAATCAGACCAATCTCGTTCGTGCTGATTGGGGCTGTTTCACAGCCCAGCGGGAGCAAGCTCCCTCGCCACGGGGATGCGCAGTGAAACAACAGGCAAAAAAAAACGGTGCGCCGACCAAGCGCACCGTAAAGCCGTAGAACACCCAACGAAGTTCGGTAAGACAATCAGTCCAGCAGCGCCAGGGCCTCGGCGGTGCACTCCTGAATGCGGGCCCAGTCGCCGTTCTTGATCCACTCCGGATCCAGCATCCAGCTGCCGCCCACGCACATCACGTTTTTCAACGCCATGTAGCTCTTGATATTGGCCGGACTGACGCCGCCAGTCGGGCAGAATTTCACTTCGCCGAAGGGGCCGCCCAGGGCCTTGATGGCAGCCACGCCACCGCTGACTTCCGCCGGGAACAACTTGAAGCGGCGATAACCCAGCCCGTAGCCTTCCATGATGCCCGAGGCATTGCTGATTCCCGGCAACAACGGAATCGGGCTCTGGACGCTAGCCTCCAGCAAGTCGCGGGTAATACCCGGCGTCACGATGAATTGCGAACCGGCGGCCTCGGCGGCGGCCAGCATATGGCGATCGAGCACCGTGCCGGCGCCGGTCACCAGTTCCGGACGCTGCTCGCGCAGCACCTGGATGGCCTTGAGGCCGTATTGCGAGCGCAAGGTCACTTCCAGCGCCGTCAGGCCACCGGCGGCCAGTGCATCGGCCAGCGGCAGGATGTCCTGCTCACGGGCAATAGTGATCACCGGCAAGATCCGCGCCTTGGCGCAGAGGCTGTCGATCAGCGTTACTTTGTCCGCCATGGAAACGGTCGGGGATGGGTTTGTCATAGCGGCTGATCCTTGGTTCATGGGCACCAGTAAATCTCTAACGTAGGTTGCAAAAACGCGCGGATCGGCATTTCGGCGACGTTGTCACCGGCCGCCGCGGCGTTCAGGGTGGTCAACTTCGATTGACCGGAAATCGACAGCACCTTGTGCCTGGCCGAGGCCAGCAATGCGCGGCTCATGGTCAGGCGCTGGTGCGGGACGGTTGGCGCGAGCATCGGCCAGCAACGGCGAGCGCCCTTTTCATCCAGGGCCTCGGCCAGGTTCGGGCTGTCGGGAAACAGCGAGGCGGTATGCCCGTCGTCCCCCATGCCCAGTACCAGCACATCAATCGGCGGCAGCTCGGCCAACAGACGATCCGCCTGTTCGGCCGCAGCCTCCAGGTTGGCGCTGGCGCTGTACAGGCTCAAGAACTGCGCCTTGGCCGCCGCGCCCTGGAGCAGGTAACGCTTGAGCAGACCGGCATTGCTGTCGGCGTGTTCTACCGGCACCCAGCGCTCATCGGCCAGGCTCACCACCACCTTCGACCAGTCCAGCGTCTGCTTGGACAGGTTCTGGAAAAATGCCACCGGGCTGCGACCGCCAGACACCACCAAAGTCGCCGCACCGCGAGCATCGATCGCCGCGCGCAACTGCTGCGCCACGTTCAGCGCGAGGTTTTCCGCCAGCAGCACCGGGCTCTTGAACTCAAGGGCCGCGACGCCCTCGGGCAGTTTCAATTCAGATATCGCCATACCATGACCTCCCGTCCCGCGTGATCAGTGCGATGGAGCTCATCGGCCCCCATGACCCGGCGGCATACGGCTTGGGCGCATCGCCGGACTTCTTCCAGCCGGCAATCAGCTGGTCGCACCACGTCCACGCGGCTTCGATTTCATCTTTACGGACAAACAGGTTCTGATTGCCATTCATGACTTCCAGCAACAACCGCTCGTAGGCATCGGGAATCCGCGCGCTGCGATAGGTGTCGGAGAAGTTCAGTTGCAGCGGACCGCTGCGCAATTGCATGCCCTTGTCCAGGCCTTGCTCCTTGGTCATCACCCGCAAGGAAATGCCTTCGTCCGGTTGCAGGCGGATGATCAGTTTGTTGCTGATCTGCAGACGCTGCTCGGGGGCGAAGATGTAGTGGGACGGTTCCTTGAAGTGAATCACGATCTGCGACAGCTTCTGCGGCATGCGCTTGCCGGTACGCAGGTAGAACGGAACACCGGCCCAGCGCCAGTTGCGAATGTCGGCACGCAGGGCGACGAACGTCTCGGTGTCGCTCTGGGTATTGGAATTGGGTTCTTCCAGGTATCCGGGGACGGCCTTGCCTTCACTGTGGCCGGCGATGTACTGGCCGCGCACCACTTGTGTCGTCAAGCCTTCCGGGCTGATCGGTGCGAGGGCCTTGAGCACCTTGACCTTCTCGTCACGGATGCTGTCGGCCGACAGGTCGGCCGGCGGGTCCATGGCGATCAGGCACAGCAACTGGAGCAAGTGGTTCTGGATCATGTCGCGCAGTTGCCCGGCCTTGTCGAAATAGCCCCAGCGGCCTTCGATGCCGACCTTCTCGGCCACGGTGATTTCCACGTGGGAGATGTAATTCTGGTTCCACTGGGTTTCGAACAGGCTGTTGGCGAAACGCAACGCGATCAGGTTCTGGACCGTTTCCTTGCCCAGGTAATGGTCGATGCGGTAAGTGCGGTTCTCCGGGAAGAACTGCGCCACGGCGTCATTGACCTTGCGCGACGATTCCAGGTCCGAGCCGATGGGTTTTTCCAATACGACGCGGGTGTTCTCGCTCAAGCCGACTTTCGCCAGGTTCTCGCAGATCGCGCCGTAGACCGCCGCCGGCGTGGCGAAATAGGCGATGACTTGCTGCTGGGCCTGGCCGACCTGCTCGGCAAGCGCGACGTAATCGTCAGCCTTGAGAAAATCCACATGCAGATACGTCAGCCGCGCCAGGAAGCGCTCGATCACGGTTTCGTCGAGGTCTTTTTCGCCCACATAGCGACGCAGCTCGGTCGCGATGAACGTCAGGTGCTGCTGTTCGCTGCCAGGTTCGCGGGCCAGCGCGAAGATTCGCGTGTCCTCATGCAACAGGCCGGCACCGTCGAGCTGATAAAGGGCAGGAAACAGCTTGCGCAACGCCAGGTCGCCCAACGCGCCGAACAAGGCAAAGGTGCACGGTTCAACCGTAATCGAATGCATGATGTTTGTTCTTTTATCAAGTTAAACTACAAATACCTTTTTTCAAGGTATCACTCAAGGAAAAATGTAGTAATAACTACAACATTTTTCGAAAATACCGATTCCGAGTGGTGGTCCGTCGGAGCCATCAGTAGGATAGGCCACCGCCAAGGGTCGTATCAAAGACCCGTTTCTCTAGGAATCTTGTATGGACCGCGTTCGAAATCTACTGGAGCAGATCCAGAGTCGCCTGGAAGACCTGAACAAGGCCGAGCGCAAGGTGGCCGAGGTGATCCTGCTCAACCCGCAGCAGGCGACCCGCTTCAGCATCGCCGCCCTCGCCCAGGCCGCTTCGGTCAGCGAACCGACCGTCAACCGCTTCTGCCGCTCGTTCGGCGTCAGCGGCTATCCGGAACTCAAGCTGCAACTGGCCCAGAGCCTGGCCAGCGGCGCGGCCTATGTCAGCCGTGCGGTCGAGGCCGATGACAATCCGGAAGCCTATACCCGCAAAATCTTTGGCAGTGCCATCGCTTCATTGGACAGCGCCTGCCAGGCCCTTGATCCAAATTTGATCAGTCGCGCCGTGGATCTGCTGATCCAGGCCCGCCAGATTCACTTCTTCGGCCTCGGCGCCTCGGCCCCCGTGGCGCTGGATGCCCAGCACAAGTTTTTCCGCTTCAACCTGGCGGTGACCGCCCATGCCGATGTGCTGATGCAGCGCATGATCGCCTCGGTGGCCCATACCGGCGAGCTGTTCGTGATCATCTCTTACACCGGGCGTACCCGCGAACTGGTGGAAGTGGCGCGCATCGCCCGGGAAAACGGCGCATCGGTGCTCGGCCTGACCGCCGAGGGCTCGCCGCTGGCCAAGGCGAGCACCTTGAGCCTGAACATCCCTTTGCCGGAAGACACCGACATCTACATGCCGATGACGTCGCGGATCATCCAGCTCACCGTGCTCGATGTGCTCGCCACCGGCATGACCCTGCGCCGGGGCGTGGATTTCCAACCGCATTTGCGCAAGATCAAGGAAAGCCTGAATGCCAGCCGGTATCCGGTTGGGGATGAGTTCAACTGATTCGGTCCAGAGCCTTCGGTGTCTGATAGTCAGCCATCGCGAGCAAGCTCGCTCCCACAGGGTTTTTGTGAACACCAAAGATCTAGTGTGGGAGCGAGCTTGCTCGCGATGGGGCCAGCCACCACACCCGAGATCCAGCGCTAAGCCCCCACCCGCGCCTGCAAACTCAAATGCGCCCGCTCACCCGGCGCCAGGCACAGGCTCCCGGTACCGCCGCTGGCCGCTTCGACGCAGACGAATTCACTCACTTCATCCCAGCTCACACCCAACAGTGGCCGTGCGCCGGGATGCCACACAACCGTATCGGCGCTGTCGCCGGTGTCGATGCGCAGCTCGCGTTGCCAGGCGTGATCCTTGAGCTGCAATTCGCCCTCATGCTGGAATACTCGCTGGCAGCCACCCTCCACCCGTAACTCGCCCTCCTGCTGGCAAACCGCCCGGTTCAACTGGTCGTAACCCTGGGCGCCGTCGAGGCCAGACAGCGCTACCTCACCAACGTCACCAATGCGCCAATAGGCGTGCAAGGCCTGGCTCAACTGGCAGGGCAGGCTGTCCTGATGTTCGGTGCTCAAGCGCAGTTCCATGCGCTCACCCAGGTCGGCATGCAGGTCCACCTGCCAGTCACACAATTGCAATTGCCAATGCAGGTGGACGCCCTTTTCGTCGCTGCTGCTGTCGAGCAATTTCCAGTCGATCAATCGCGCCCAACCATGGGAGGGCCAGGCGTTTTCACTTGGATGACGGCCATACCATGGCCAACACACCGGCACCCCGCCGCGAATCGCCCCGACTTGCGGCCATCTGGCTGCGCACCACAACCACGGCTTCTGCCCGCGCGGCTGGAAGTGCAGCAACTGCGCGCCCTGGCGACTGAACACCGCCTGGCACAACGGGTGGTCGATCACCAACACATCGCGCTGCTGATAGCGCTCCCACGCAAACACCGGACGCTCGCGCAAGGATCTGAAAAAGCGTTGTAGTGGATGCTCATGCATGATGGGTCGCGGTCCTGGAAATCATTCGATATTCAACTGCGTACGACGCGTTTTTTTGTGGCGAGGGAGCTTGCTCCCGCTCGGCTGCGAAGCAGTCGTAAACAAGGCAAACGCGATCTGGCTGAAGTAGCGCAGTGAAGGGCTTTGGGGTCGCTTCGCAACCCAGCGGGAGCAAGCTCCCTCGCCACGGGTTCCGCGCGCAACCAAACGCCCCCCGCAAAAAAAAGCGGACAGCCTTGGCCGTCCGCAAATATGCGCACATAGAGAGGAGCTTATCGCAACAGCGTTAGAACACCGACTGAATTTTCAGGCCGGCCACCAGCGCGTTGTCGACTTCATCAACACCACCCGGGTGAGTCACGTATTGCAGGTTCGGACGCACGGTCAGCCAGTTGGTGACATGGAAGCCGTAGTTGATTTCGTAGTTGTACTCGGTGCTACGCAACGGCGCGAACAGTGGATCGTCGTAGTCGCTGACGCCATTGGCGGCGTTGGTCAGCTCGGCGTTTTTCTTGACGTCCTCGTTGACATGGATACGGGCGAAACCGATACCGACGTCGTCCTTCGGACGCGCATCGAACGGCCCCTTGTACACGAACATCAGCGACTGGTAGTTGTCGACGACGTTGGTGTCCTTGTCGTGGACAGTAGCGTTGGCCGCGATGTTCAGGCCGCGGGAAGCATCGCCATTGTGAGTGGTGAGCTGCTGCTGCACGACGAGCCAGTAGCCATGTTTGCTGCTGTGGCTACGATAGGCGTTGCGGGTAGTCGCGGCGTCATCGCCATTGATGTCTTCGCGAACATCGTCAGCCTTGGCCGTGCTCTTGTAGTAACCGACGCGGTATTCGCCCGGCAGGTTATTGAGCTTCGGCGACCAGACCAACTCGACCGGAATCAGAGTGCCCTTGGTGCCGCTGCCGCTGAGCTTGTAGCGGTTGTTGTTTTCCAGTTGCGAAGGGTTCTGGTTGTAGGCACCGATTTGCGCATAGAGCTCAGGCGTGAGGTTGTATTTAACCCGGATCGCCGCCTGCATGATCGGCCAGTTGTACCAGATGCCGGTCGCCCAGTTACCCGCTTGCGAACCGCAGAACGCCAGGTTCTGGAACTCGCACGGGAAGGTGTTGAAGTCTTCGCCTTCACCGAAGTAACCGGCTTTGACATCCAGCTTGCTGTCGAAGTACTTCTGCTTGATCCACAACTGGGTCAGACGGGTAGTCTGCCCACGGCCCCAGACTTCCTGGGAGGAACTGAGGGTGCCGGCACGTGGATCACCGATACGGTCGTTGGAGATGTTGCGACCGTCCCGGCGAGTGAATTGAATCTTGGCTTCGGTATCGTTCCAGCCTGCCAGTTTCTCCAGGTCAAGAGCTACGCCCAGGCCAAACTGCTGGGACCAGCGCGCGGTCTTGTCATCGTTGTAGCCGCCGTCGAGGTTGGCACCCATTTCACCGACGAAATCCGCCTTGATATCGATACCTTGCTCGATCAGCTTGGTCCGTTCACCGCCCCAGTCGCCCGTCATCCACTTCGAGTCGGCGCTGAACGCGTCGGCTGCGTGTGCGCTACCGGCCAGCATCATCGCCGCAACGGCTGACAACTGGCAGATAAGCTGGGCATTGTTCTTCTTCTTCATCCCTACATCCTCGTCTTTATTGTTATTAACTGTTTTTATCTAACGCGGTTTACAACGATTGCGATGAATGTCCCCACCCATCGCATACTCCTTTTGTGTGGAAGCAGGCTTGCTGCCCCCACATTTGTTCATCAGCGGCCTTTGAACTGCGCCACGTTGTCGGCTCGGGCCTCCATCGACGGTTGCGCGGCCACGCCCAGGCGCTCGCCGGACTTGGCATCGAACAGCAGCACTTTCGATGGATCGAATTGCAACGTCAGGGTTTCTCCCGGCGACGGCGCCACGTCCGGTGCCAGTCGGCAGCAGACCTTGGTGTCGTTGAGATTGACGAACACCAGGGTGTCCGGACCGGTGGGCTCGGTGACCTGGACTTCGGCGCGTATGGTCGGCAGGCCGTTCGGCTCGTTGCCCGCCAACACGATCTGTTCCGGACGCAGACCAAGGATCACTTCGCGATCCTCCAGGCCGGCGTCCTGCATGCCCAGCGGCAGCTCGCAACGGGCCTGGCCGCTGTCGAGCAGGGCCAGCAGGCGACCGTCCTTGCGTTGCAGGCGCAGCGGGATGAAGTTCATCGGCGGCGAACCGATGAAACTCGCCACGAACAGGTTGGCCGGGTTGTTGTAGATGTCCTTCGGCGTGCCGAACTGCTGGATGATCCCATCCTTCATCACGGCGACCTTATCGCCCAGGGTCATGGCCTCGATCTGGTCGTGGGTCACGTAGACCGTGGTGGTCTTCAGGCGCTGGTGCATCAGTTTCATTTCGGTGCGCATCTCGACGCGCAGCTTGGCGTCGAGGTTGGACAGCGGCTCGTCGAACAGGTAGATCTTCGGCCGCCGCGCCAGGGCCCGGCCCATCGCGACGCGCTGTTGCTGCCCGCCGGAGAGCTGGCCGGGCTTGCGGTTGAGCAAGTGCTCGATCTGCAACAGCTTGGCCACCCGCGCCACTTCTTCGTTGATGTCCGCCTGTTTCATCTTGCGGATCTTCAGGCCGAACTCGATGTTCTCGCGCACGCTCATGGTCGGGTACAGCGCATAGGACTGGAACACCATGGCGATGTCGCGATCCTTGGGACTCATGCCGCTGACGTCCTGGTCGCCGATCATGATCGCGCCACCGGTGATGGTCTCGAGGCCGGCGATGCAGTTCATCAGGGTCGATTTGCCGCAGCCCGAAGGACCGACCAGGATCAGGAATTCACCTTCCTTGATCGACAGCTGAATGTCCTTCAAGGTGTCGGGCAGGCCCGCGCCGTAGGTCTTGTTTACATTGCGAAGTTCAAGCGTAGCCATGATTACCCCTTGACCGCGCCAGCCGTGAGGCCGCGCACGAAATACTTGCCTGCGATTACATAGACCAGCAGGGTCGGCAGCCCGGCGATCATCGCCGCCGCCATGTCCACGTTATATTCCTTGGCCCCGGTGCTGGTGTTGACCAGGTTGTTCAGCGCCACCGTGATGGGCTGGGAGTCACCGCTGGAGAACACCACGCCGAATAGGAAGTCGTTCCAGATCTGGGTGAACTGCCAGATCAGGCAGACCATGATGATCGGCGTCGACATCGGCAGGATGATCCGCCGGAAGATCGTGAAGAACCCGGCACCGTCGAGGCGCGCGGCCTTCACCAGCGCGTCGGGGATGCTCACGTAGTAATTGCGGAAGAACAGCGTGGTGAACGCCAGGCCGTAGACGACATGGACAAACACCAGGCCGGTGGTGGTGCTGGCCAGGCCCATCTTGCCGAGGGTGAACGAGGCCGGCAGCAGCACGGTCTGGAACGGCAGGAAGCAGCCGAACAGCAACAAGCCGAAGAACAACTGCGACCCACGGAAGCGCCACATCGACAGCACATAGCCGTTCAACGCGCCGATGGCGGTGGAAATCAGCACGGCCGGCACGGTGATCTTGATCGAGTTCCAGAAGTACCCGTTGACCGTGCCCCAGGCCTTGACCCAGCCGATGCCGCTGACCACGGTCGGCCAGCTCAACAGGTTACCGGTACTGATGTCTTCCGGCGTCTTGAAGCTGGTCAACAGCATGACCACCAACGGCACCAGGTAAAGCAACACGGCAAGGATCAGCACCGCATAGATCGCGATACGGCTCAGGCTGATGGCAGGTTTCGCAGCGAGACTAGTCATGACGCTTGGCCCTCAGCTCGGAATACAGGTAAGGCACGATGATCGCGAGGATCGCACCGAGCATCAGGATTGCACTGGCCGAGCCCATGCCCATCTGGCCGCGACTGAACGTAAAGGAGTACATGAACATGGCAGGCAGGTCGGAGGAATACCCCGGACCGCCAGCTGTCATCGCCGCCACCAGGTCGAAACTCTTGATCGCGATATGCGCCAGGATCATCACGGCACTGAAGAACACTGGACGCAGGCTTGGCAGCACCACTTTCCAGTAGATGCGCGGCATGCTCGCGCCATCGATCTGCGCGGCACGGATGATCGATTGATCAACGCCCCGCAGGCCGGCCAGGAACATCGCCATGATGAAACCCGAGGCCTGCCAGACCGCAGCGATCACCAGGCAGTACACTACGCGATCGGGGTCGATCAGCCAGTCCAGGCGGAAGCCTTCCCAGCCCCAGTCACGCAACAATTTATCCAGGCCCATGCCCGGGTTGAGCAGCCATTTCCAGGCGGTACCGGTGACGATCATCGAGAGCGCCATCGGGTACAGGTAAATGGTGCGGATGAAACCTTCGCGGCGAATACGCTGGTCAAGGAACACCGCCAGCAGCACGCCGATCACCAGGGTGATACCAATGAACATGCCACCAAAGACTGCCAGGTTCTTGCTCGCCACCCACCAGCGGTCGTTGTCCCAAAGCCGTGCGTATTGCGCCAGGCCGGCCCATTTATAGGTAGGCAGGAAGGTCGATGTGGTGAACGACAGGACGAACGTCCACAAGATGTAGCCATAGAAGCCCACCAGGACGATGAACATGCTCGGCGCCAGCACCAGTTTTGGTAGCCAGCGCTGCAATGCATCGAACGGCGAGGCCTTGCTGAACACAGCAACAGAACTCATGGGGAAATCCAAAAACTAGGTTACAAGGGCCTCCCTTTGTGGGAGCGAGCTTGCTCGCGATGGCAGTGTGTCAGTTCACTTATTTGCTGCCTGACACTCCGCTATCGCGAGCAAGCTCGCTCCCACAAGGGACCGCGGCGCTAATTACTTCGCAGACTGAACCGCTGCGCCAAGCTTCTTGGCGGCATCGGCCGGGTCGGCTTTCGGGTCGTTGATGTAGTTGGTCACGACGTCGAAGAACGCGCCCTGCACCGCCAGCGTGGTCGCCATGTTGTGCGCCATGCTTGGTTGCAGGCCGCCGCTCTTGGCATCTGCCAGGAAGTCCTTGGCGGCGGTCTGGGCGCACGAGTCGAAACCGTACTTGGCCATGTCGCCCAGCATGTCGTTACGCACCGGGATCGAGCCTTTGTTGATGCTGAAGACTTTCTGGAAGTTCTCGCCCAGCACGACCTTGGCGATATCCTGCTGACCCGCCGCCGTGCCCTTGTCTTTCTGCTTGAACACCGCCAAAGAGTCGATGTTGTAGGTGAAAGCCTTGTCGGTGCCAGGGAAGGCTACACACTCGTAGTCCTTGCCGGCGACCTTCTTGGCCGCTGTCCACTCGCTCTTGGCCCAGTCACCCATGATCTGCATGCCGGCCTTGCCATTGATGACCTTGGCCGCTTCCAGGTTCCAGTCCTGGCCCTTGCCATCGGGATCCATGTAGGTCGCGACCTTTTTCAGCTCGGTCAGCGCCTTGACCATTTCCGGACCGGTCAGCGCCTTGTTGTCCAGGTCGACCAGGGCTTTCTTGTAGCCATCGACGCCCATCACCGAAAGCACCACCGCTTCGAACACGGTGCTGTCCTGCCATGGCTGGCCGCCGTGGGCCAGGGGAATGAAGCCCGCGGCCTTGAGCTTGTCACCGGCAGCGTAGAATTCTTCGAGGGTGGTCGGGTTCTTGGTGATGCCGGCTTTCTTGAAGACTTCCGGGTTGATCCACAGCCAGTTGACGCGGTGGATGTTCACCGGCACGGCGACGTAATCACCTTCGTACTTCACGGTGTCGGAGACTTTCTTGTCGAGCAGGCTGTCCCACTTCTCCGCTTTGGCAACGTCTTCCAGGATGTCGGTATCAAGCAGGCCGGTGGACGCCCATTCCTGGATGTCCGGACCTTTGATCTGGGCTACGCCCGGTGGGTTACCGGCCACGGCGCGGCTCTTGAGCACGGTCATGGCGGTGGAACCGCCGCCGCCGGCGACAGCGCCGTCCTTCCAGGTAAAGCCGTCTTTTTCTACCTGGGCCTTGAGCACATCGACCGCGGCTTTTTCACCACCCGACGTCCACCAGTGGACGACTTCCACGGAACCTTTCGATTCGGCGGCCAGGGCGCTGACGGGGAATGCTGCGACGGGAAGCAAGGAAGCAAGAGAAATGACAGTAGCGAGGCGAGAAATCGCATTCATCTAGAAGTACCTTTCTTGTTGTTATGCATGCAAGTCTGGTGCTTGCGCTGCATGGATTCTAATCAGGGGCAATCCCTTCGCAGGTAACGAAGGGACGCGTGTATGTCACGACATGGTTACACAGGTGCAGGATCGGATAATCGCGCCAAGGCCGACGCCATGCTCGGCGCCAATGGCAAGCGTGGTATCAGCACCGCTTGCCAGGCGTGATAAAGATCCGGTTTGCCCGGCCAGATGTCGGCGCTGGGGCGGTTCTGCGGGTCCAGCTCGTGATGCCAGCTGCCGTTGCAGCGGTCGATGAAATGTTTGTCACAAAATTCCCAGAAACGCCGGTACCAGACTTCGTATTGGGCCTCGTCGGTACGTTTGAGCAAGGCACTGGCCGCCGCTGCCGCTTCGGCGTGCACCCAGTGCAGGCGATGGCGAACCACGGCGCGATTGCCCCAGTCCAGCGTGTAGACGATTCCCGGCGCGCCATCGATGTCCCAGCCATGGCGGCAATTCTGATCGAAAAGTTTCTGCGCATCCTGGGCCAGCCAGCCCGGTGTCAGCATGCCGATCTGCACGCGCGCGGCTTCCAGATGCAGCAGCAGCCGCGCCCATTCGAAACCATGACCGGGCGTGGTGCCGTAGGGACGGAAGCCATCGGCGGGATTGTCCTGGTTGTACTCGCGCAGCGGTTGCCAGTCGCGGTCGAAATGCTCCACCACCATATAATCGTTGGCGGCCGCATGACCATGGATGACCCGCTCGACGATACGCAGCGCGCGGGCCAACCAGCGCGGGTCATCCGTGGCGTCGGCCAGGGCCAGGAAGGCTTCGGTGGCGTGCATGTTGCTGTTGGCGCCGCGATAGGCTTCCTCCTCGCTCCAGTCGCGGTTGAAGGATTCGCGCAGGGCACCCTCTTCTTCACACCAGAAATGCTCGTCGATAACCCGCACCGCTTCCTTGAGCAATGCCTCGGCGCCGGGGCGTTGCGCGACTACCGCGGAGCTGGCGGCCAAGGCCACGAAAGCATGCAGGTAAGCGGCCTTGCCGGTGTCGCTGGCATCGGGATCGGCCATGGCGAACCAGCCGCCATGTTCGGCATCGCGCAGCGCGCCGCCGAGGGCCTGGACGCCATGATCCACCAGCTCGGCGAACCCCGGCAGGCCCTGGATGTGGGCCATGGCGAAGCTGTGGGTCATGCGTGCGGTGTTCATGGTCTCGGCCCGCGCACCGGCCGGCAGGCGACCCAGCTCGTCCAGGTTGCCGAAACCGTCCGGCAGCTTCGAAGCCTTGGCGAACGCCAGCAGCCGCAAACCTTCGGCGGCGAGCCACTGCTGATGGGCAGGCGCATTCAGCCAACTGCTGAACGCCGGTTGGAAGGTGTCCATCGAGATACCTTTTTTGTTGTTTTGACGCAGGGAGTCTAAACAAGGCGGGATGGGTGGCAGGTAACGAAAGGGGCGAGTTATGTCACCGGCTTGTGACATTTACTGAGAGAAGGGTTGGATTGACTGGCGTCTTCGCGAGCAGGCTCGCTCCCACAGGGGCGCTCAATGAGGTCAAATGTGGGAGCGAGCCTGCTCGCGAAGAACGATGACGCGGTGCCGCTAATCCACACTGCGAGGCAACTGCAACGTCACCCGCAACCCGCCCTCGCGCAGGTTCTGCAGGCTCACCTCGCCGCCATGGCTGTGGGCGATGTTGCGCGCGATGCCCAGCCCCAGGCCATATCCCTGCTGCTGCCCGGCCAGGCGAAAGTGCGGTTCGAAGACCTGTTCGAGGCGTTGTTCCGGTACGCCCGGGCCTTCATCGTCAACGTGCAGGATGAAGGCGTTTTCATCATCGTCGATGTGCAAGTGGGCCCTCTGCCCGTATTTCAAGGCGTTGTCGATCAGGTTGCCGATGCAGCGCTTGAGGGCCAGCGGTTTGCCCGGGTACGGTGCCAACGCCCGGCCATCCTGGGTCACCCGGCCGTTGCCGTGGGGCGCCAGGTAAGGCTCCACCAGGCAATCGAGCACATGATTGAGGTCGACCGGCTCGATGTTCTCGTGAATATCCGTGTCCTTGACGCATTGCAGCGCGCCCTTGACCAGCAGCTCCAGCTCGTCGAGGTCGCGGCCAAACTTGGCCTGCAGATTTTCATCCTCGAGCAACTCGACCCGCAGCCGCAGGCGGGTGATCGGCGTGCGCAGGTCATGGGAAATCGCGCTGAACAACTGGCTGCGCTCGGTCAGGTAGCGGCTGATACGCTCGCGCATGGCATTGAACGCACGCCCCACCTCCACCACTTCGCTGCCGCCGCCCTCGGCCACGGGCTGCACTTCCGCGCCCAGGGACATGTCCCGCGCGGCACGGGCCAAGCGCTTGAGCGGCCGGCTCTGCCAATGCACCAGCAAGCCGATGAACAACAGCAACAGGCTACTGGTGAGCACGATGAAGCCCACCTGCTGCTTGGGCAGGTCCTGCTCTTCAAGACTGGTATAGGGTTCGGGCAGCAGCGAGGCGATGTACAGCCATTCGCCCGGCGCCATCTGGATCTGCGTGACCAGTACCGGCGGGTTCACCGGCTCGAGCGTCAGGGCGTAGTGAGCCCACGAACGGGGCAATTCATCAAGCTTGAGCCCGCCGTTGAAGATCCGCAGGTCTTCGGGGCTGACAAACTTGACGGAGATGTCGGCGTTATTGCCCAGGGAGCGGCGCAGCACATCGTCCACGGCCTTGAGCACCGCCAGTTTGCGCGGCGTGACCGGCAGCACATCCATGCCCAGCGGCTTGTCATTGAGCGTAACGACAAACCGCGTGCCGCCCATGCTGCGCAACTGGTCCAGCACCAACGGCCGATAGGCCACCGGCAGCGAACGCAGGTAGGTCACGGTGGCGGTCATCGAGTGAGCCAGGCTGCGGGCGCTGGTGACCAGGCCTTCGAGCTGCGTGGCGCGCAGTTGCGAAACCCAGATCAGGCTCGACAGCGTCTGGGCGAACAGCACCACCAGCAGCGTCAGCAGCAGCATCCGTCCGAGCAACGAGCGCGGCACGGGCACCCGTCGGGCAATCTTGCGGATTCCCTCAATGACCATTGCTGGCAACCACACTGGCCGCCAGTTGATAACCGCTGCCGCGCACCGTGCGGATCAATCGGGGCGGCTTGTCGGTGTCGCGCAGGCGCTGGCGCAAGCGACTCACCGCCATGTCGACAATCCGGTCCAGCGGCATCAATTCACGCCCCCGGGTGGCGTTGCCGATGGTGTCGCGGTCGAGGATTTCCTGTGGATGATCGAGGAACAGCTTGAGCAAGGCAAAATCGGCACCCGACAGGATCACCTCTTCGCCATCGGCATGGAACAGCCGGTGGCTGACCATGTCCAGCCGCCACTCATCGAAGGCCAGCACTTCGCCGCCGGATCGCTCCTGGCCGAACTGCGCCCGTCGCAGCAAGGCCTTGATGCGCGCCTGCAATTCGCGAGGACTGAACGGCTTGCCCAGGTAATCATCCGCCCCCAGCTCCAGGCCGATGACCCGATCGGCCTCGTCGGAACTGGCGGTGAGCATGATGATCGGCACATGGGCCTGGCGCGGATGCTGGCGAACCCAGCGGCAAAGGCTGAAGCCGTCCTCGTCGGGCAGCATCACGTCGAGGATCACCAGGTCGCTCGGCGCCTCGTTGAGGGCCTGGCGAAACCCGGCGCCATCGGGGGTGGTACGCACCTGGAAACCCGCGCGACTGAGGTAAGTGTCCAGCAGTTCGCGAATCTCCTGGTCGTCGTCGACCAGCAAAATCGATTTGTTCACTGAACTCACGGGGCCTCGTCCTTGTTGTTTGAATTGGGGGCGATTATGCCTGATGGACGGGTTTTACAAACACATCACAACCCCTGTGGAAGCGAGCCTGCTCGCGAAGCGGTGTGTCAGTCGCCATAAATGCTGGCTGATACAACGCTTTCGCGAGCAGGCTCGCTCCCACAAGGGCTACATCTCAAACTGCGGAGGACTGCTCCAACGCCACACCCGCGCCCATCAGCCCGGAATACGGCGCCGTCACCAGCCAGACCGGAATGCCTTTGAAATAATCGCTCATGCAGCCCTTGTCGGCGAAGCATCGGGCGAAGCCGCTCTCGACAAAAAAATCGGCAAAGCGCGGGACCACGCCACCGACGATGTACACGCCGCCACGCCCGCCCACGGTGAGCACGTTGTTGCCCGCCACGCGCCCCAGCCAACGGCAGAATTGTTCGAGCACCTCCAGGGCGACCGGGTCCCCGGCCAGGCCGGCGGCGGTGATCGACTCGGGGGTATCAAGCACCGGCTCATGGCCGTCCACCGCGCAGATCGCCCGGTACACACGAGGCAGACCGCTGCCGCTCAGCGCCGTTTCGGCGCTGACGTGGCCGATCTCGTTGTAGATGTGCTGCCAGAGCTGGGTCTCGCGCGGACTGCTCATCGGCAGGTCGACATGCCCGCCCTCCCCCGGCAACGCCGCGAAACGGCCCTCGCCCAGGTCCAGCAGCGTACCGACGCCCAGCCCCGTGCCCGGGCCGATCACCACCGCCGGGCGCATCGGCTCCGGCGTGCCCGCGCAGACGACCCGGTATTCATCGGGACGCAAGCAGGTCATGCCAAGGGCCATGGCGGAGAAATCGTTGACCAGCAGCAGCTTCTCCACCTGCAGAGTCTTGCAGAACGCCAGGTTGCTCAAGCGCCAGTGATTGTTGGTGAAGCGAAACTCATCGCCACTCACCGGACCGGCCACCGACAGGCACACCGAGCCGATGGAACCCGGCCCCATGCCCATGCCGCTCAGGTAAACCTTGATGGCATCTTCCGGGCAGGCGTAATCCGCCGTCGCCAGCACCTGGATGTTTTCCAGGTTGTGGTTCTTCCACAACGCGAAACGTGCGTTGGTCCCACCGATATCACCGACCAAAGCCAGTTTCAATTAAGCGTCTCCAGGGCAGAAGTGAAGGCGCTGGCGCCCTGCTCTGCCGAGCTGAAGGCCATGCGCATGAAACCGAACAGCTCGCGACCGGTGCCGATGTTGTTGCCCAACAGGCCCTTGGCCGGTTCGCGCGCGGCGAATTCCTCGGCGTCCACCTTCAATTCCAAGGTGCCTTTGACGCCGTCGACGCGGATGATATCGCCCTCGCGCACCCGAGCCAACGCGCCGCCGACATAGGCTTCGGGACTGACATGGATGGCCGCCGGGATTTTCCCCGATGCGCCGGACATGCGCCCGTCGGTGACCAACGCTACCTTGAACCCGCGATCCTGCAGCACGCCGAGAAAGGGCGTCATCTTGTGCAGCTCCGGCATGCCGTTGGAGCGCGGGCCCTGGAAGCGCATCACCGCGACAAAATCCTTCTCCAGCAGACCGGCCTTGAACGCATCGGCCAGGTCCTGCTGGTCCTGGAACACCATCGCCGGGGCTTCGACGACCTGGTTTTCCAGGGCCACGGCCGAGACCTTCATCACGCCCCGGCCCAGGTTGCCTTCCATCACCCGCAACCCGCCTTCCGGCGAGAAAGCCCGGGCTACCGGACGCAGGATGCTTTCGTCGAGACTTTCGGTCGGGCCGTCGCGCCAGACCAGTTCGCCGTCCTCCAGGAACGGTTCCTGGGTGTAACGGCTCAGGCCATGGCCCATCACGGTGTTGACGTTTTCGTGGAGCAGGCCGGCTTCCAGCAGTTCGCGAATCAGGAACGACATGCCGCCCGCCGCCTGGAAGTGGTTGATATCGGCCTTGCCGTTCGGGTAGACGTGGCTCAGGGTCGGCACCACTTCGGAGAGGTCGGCCATGTCCTGCCAGGTCAGCTGGATGCCCGCCGCCATGGCGATGGCCGGCATATGCAGGGTGTGGTTGGTGGAGCCACCGGTGGCGTGCAGCGCAACGATGGAGTTGACCAGCGAACGCTCATCGACGATTTCGCCGATGGGCATGAAGTTGCCGCTCTGCATGGTCAGGCGCGTCACCTGGAACGCCGCTTCGCGGGTCAGGGCATCGCGCAGCGGCGTGTTCGGGTTGACGAACGACGCGCCCGGCAAGTGCAGGCCCATCACTTCCATCAGCAACTGGTTGGTGTTGGCGGTGCCGTAGAACGTGCAGGTACCTGGGCTGTGGTAGGACTTCATCTCCGATTCCAGCAGCTCTTCGCGGGTCGCCTTGCCTTCGGCATAGCGCTGACGCACATCGGCCTTTTCCTTGTTGGAAATGCCCGAGACCATCGGCCCGCCAGGCACGAAGATCGTCGGCAGATGACCGAAGCGCAGCGCGCCCATCATCAGGCCCGGGACGATCTTGTCGCAGATGCCCAGCATCAAGGCACCGTCGAACATGTTGTGGGACAACGCCACCGCCGTGGACAACGCGATCACTTCGCGGCTCGGCAGGCTCAGCTCCATCCCCGCCTCGCCCTGGGTCACACCATCGCACATGGCTGGCGTACCGCCGGCGAACTGGCCGACCGAGCCGATCTCGCGCAGGGCTTTCTTGATTTGTTCCGGGAAGGTTTCGTACGGCTGGTGGGCCGAGAGCATGTCGTTATAGGACGACACGATGGCGATGTTGGCGGCGTTCATCATCCGCAGGTGATGCTTGTCTTCAGTGCCGCAACCGGCGACGCCATGGGCGAAGTTGGCGCATTGCAGCTTGCCGCGCATCGGACCGTCGCTGGCTGCACCGCGGATCAATGCAAGGTAAGCCTCGCGTGTAGCGCGACTGCGGGCGATAAGCCGTTCGGTGACCTCAAGTACGCGGGGATGCATGTGTAGAACTCCAGGCTAACGGATGTGGCGACCTGATTGTCTATGCTGGTTCAAAAGCCCTTTACACACCGCGGCAAAGACAGGGCGACAAACGGTTTTTGACCAATCGGACCAGTTGATTCAGGTCACTCGTTGTAGATAAAACAAAATATTGCCACTAAAAAGGCTTGTTTTCTATTTTTATGCGAATAATCTTGTAATTCCAACAACAAATCGACGGCGGCGCAGTTAATGACTCTTCGAATCGCAATCAATGGTTTTGGCCGCATCGGCCGCAACGTCCTCCGTGCACTGTATACCCAAGGCTATCGTCGCGACTTGCAGATCGTCGCCATCAACGACCTGGGTGACAGCGCGATCAATGCTCACCTGCTCAAGTTCGACACCGTCCACGGCACCTTTGATGCCGACGTGCAGCACGATCATGAGAGCCTGACGGTCAATGGCGACCGCATCGCGGTCAGTGCCATCCGTAACCCGGCCGAACTGCCCTGGGCCGCCGAAAAGATCGACGTCGTGTTCGAATGCACCGGCCTGTTCACCGACCGCGCCAAGGCCGCCGCGCACATCAGCGCCGGCGCCCGCAAGGTGATCATCTCGGCCCCGGCCAAGGGCGCCGACGCGACCGTGGTGTATGGCGTGAACCATGACATCCTGCGCCAGTCCCACCAGATCATTTCCAACGCTTCGTGCACCACCAACTGTCTGGCCCCGGTGGCCCAGGTGCTGCACCGCGAGCTGGGTATCGAAAGCGGCCTGATGACCACCATCCATGCCTACACCAACGACCAGAACCTGACCGACGTCTATCACAGCGACCCGTACCGCGCCCGTTCGGCCACCCAGAACATGATCCCGAGCAAGACCGGCGCCGCCGAAGCGGTAGGCCTGGTGCTGCCGGAGCTGGCGGGCAAGCTGACCGGCATGGCCGTGCGCGTGCCGGTGATCAACGTATCGCTGGTGGACCTGACCGTGCAGCTCAAGCGCGAAGCTTCGGCCGATGAGGTCAACGCGCTGCTCAAGCAGGCCAGCCAGCATTCGAAGATCCTTGGCTACAACACCCTGCCGCTGGTCTCCAGCGACTTCAACCACAACCCGCTGTCGTCGATCTTCGATGTCAACCACACCAAGGCCAGCGGCAAGCTGCTCAAGGTACTGGCCTGGTATGACAACGAATGGGGTTTCTCCAACCGCATGCTGGATAACTGCCTGGCGCTGTGCAACGCCGAATAATCCCCCGATAGCTGCGTGTGCCTCGACTATTGCTCCCTTGGGGGCGATAGTCGAAAAAGGCCGTCGACCGCCGCGCGCTTGAAACATCTGCCTCGAACCAAACGATAATTCCTCTTATTCAAACTCCCCCACCCTGTTAGACTTTGCGCCCGCGTTTCACTCGTCCCGCAGGATTTCCAATGCTGTCGTTGCCTCTTCGCTTGTGCGCTCTGTTCATGGCCCTGGGCCTGACGGCCTGCGATGACGCCCCGCGTTTTACCCAGGCCGAGCCCGGCGAAGCCAGATCCGGCGGCAGCGCGACAGTACGCAAGGCCGACCAGAACGCCTTCTCGCTGCCCTCGGCCAATCTGCCGCCGTCGCGGCGCGTGGACTTCAGCGTCGGCAACAGTTTTTTCCGCAGTCCCTGGGTAATCGCGCCCTCGACTACCACCGCCCGGGACGGCCTCGGCCCCCTGTTCAACACCAACGCCTGCCAGAACTGCCACATCAAGGACGGTCGCGGCCATCCGCCGGCGCCGGATGCCAGCAGCGCGGTGTCGATGCTGGTACGCCTGTCGATCCCCGATGCGCCGCCCTACGCCAAGCTCATCGAACAACTCGGCGTCGTACCGGAGCCGGTCTATGGCGGGCAATTGCAGGACATGTCGGTGCCGGGCGTCGCGCCGGAAGGCAAGGTCAGGGTCGATTACTCTCCCGTCCCGGTGCGCTTCAAGGACGGCACCGTCGTCGAACTGCGCAAGCCGAGCCTGCAGATCACCCAGCTGGGCTATGGCCCGATGCACCCCGACACACGATTTTCGGCCCGTGTCGCACCGCCGATGATCGGCCTGGGTCTGCTCGAGGCCATCCCCGATGCAGCCATCCTGGCCAATGCCGAGGCCCAGGCGCGGGAGAACAACGGCATCGCCGGTCGCCCGAACATGGTCTGGGACGACGTCCAGCAAAAAACCGTGCCGGGGCGCTTCGGCTGGAAGGCCGGACAACCGAACCTCAATCAACAGAACGTCCATGCGTTCTCCGGCGACATGGGCCTGACGACCAGCCTGCGGCCCTTCGACGACTGCACCCAGGCCCAGCTCGATTGCCAGCGCGCGCCCAACGGCAACGGCCCTGAGGGCGAACCGGAAGTCAGCGACAATATTCTGCGGCTGGTGCTGTTCTACAGCCGCAACCTTGCCGTGCCGGCCCGCCGCGAGGTGGGTTCGGCCCAGGTGCTGGCCGGCAAGAACCTGTTTTTCCAGGCCGGTTGCCAGTCCTGCCACACTCCCAAGTACACGACGTCTGCCAACGCCGCCGAACCCGAGCTGGCGAACCAGGTCATCCGTCCCTATACCGACCTGCTGTTGCACGACATGGGCGAAGGCCTGGCGGACAACCGCAGCGAATTCAAGGCCAGCGGCCGCGACTGGCGGACCCCGCCGCTGTGGGGCATCGGCCTGACCGAAACCGTCAACGGCCACACCCAGTTTCTCCACGACGGTCGCGCCCGCAACCTGCTCGAAGCCGTGCTCTGGCATGGCGGCGAAGCCCAGGCGGCGCAGCGACAGGTTCTAGCATTCAACGCCGAGCAGCGCGCTGCGCTGTTGGCTTTCCTGAACTCTCTTTAAACGCACTTTCCGAAAACGGGAGCCCGACATGTTCCGTCCCAAGCTTTTGTTCACCAGCCTCGCCGCCATCGCCCTGGGTGCCTGCTCGCCCCAGGACCCGCAAGCGGTCACCTCGGCCGCCATCGCCAAGCAGGTGATCCTGCCGACCTACAGTCGCTGGGTCGAGGCCGACCGCCAACTGGCGACCAGCGCCCTGGCGTTCTGCCAGGGCAAGGAAAACCTGGAAACCGCCCGCGCCGATTTCCTCAAGGCACAAAAAGCTTGGGCTGAACTCCAGCCGCTGCTGATCGGGCCGCTGGCGGAGGGCAACCGCGCCTGGCAGGTACAGTTCTGGCCGGACAAGAAAAACCTCGTGGGCCGCCAGGTCGAGCAACTGGTCAACAGCCAGCCGCAGATCGACGCCGCCGGCCTGGCCAAGTCCAGCGTCGTCGTGCAGGGGCTCTCGGCCTACGAATACCTGCTGTTCGACGCTAAGATCGACATGGCCGACAGCGCCCAGAAAGCCAAGTACTGCCCGCTGCTGATCGCCATCGGCGAACGCCAGAAACAACTGGCCGAAGAGATCCTGTCGCGGTGGAACACCAACGACGGCATGCTCGCCCAGATGAGCAAGTTCCCGAACCAGCGCTATGCCGATTCCCATGAAGCGATCGCCGACCTGCTGCGGGTCCAGGTGACCGCCCTGGACACCTTGAAGAAAAAACTCGGCACGCCGATGGGCCGCCAGAGCAAGGGCGTGCCGCAACCGTTCCAGGCCGATGCGTGGCGCAGCCAGTCGTCTCTGCAAGGGCTTGAGGCCAGCCTGAGCGCCGCCCGGACCGTGTGGGTTGGCGTCGACAACAAAGGCTTGCGAGGTTTGTTGCCAAGCGAGCAGAAGCCGCTGGCCGACAAGATCGACGCCGCCTACGACGCCTCGTTGAAACTGTTCGCCAGCAGCCAACGCTCACTGACCGAAATGCTCGGTGACGACGCCGGGCGCCAGCAACTCAACGATTTGTACGACAGCCTCAACGTCGTCCATCGCCTGCATGAAGGCGAACTGGCCAAGGCGCTGGGCATTCAACTGGGCTTCAACGCCAACGACGGTGACTGATCATGTTTCGACGTCAGGCTCTGACGCTGGGCAGCTTGCTGCTCGGCGCCATCACCCTGGGCGGCTGGACGCTGTTCAAGCAAAAGGACAAGAGTCCGTTACTGCTGTCGGCACGGGACGATGCCGACGGCAAGCACTACGCGGTCGGCTATCGACTGGACGGCACACGGGTGTTCGCCACCCAGGTTGGCCAGCGCTGCCATGACATCATCAATCACCCGGCGCTGCCGATCGCCCTGTTCGTCGCCCGCCGCCCGGGCACCGAAAGCTATCTGGTCGACCTGCGCGACGGCACGCTGCTGCAAACCATCACCTCGCTGCCGAACCGGCATTTCTACGGTCATGCGGTGATCCACAAGAGCGGCGAATGGCTGTACGCCACAGAAAACGATACCAGCGATCCGGGGCGCGGCCTGCTCGGCGTATACCGTTTCGAAGGCGAACGGCTGGTGCACAGTGGCGAACTGTCCACCCACGGCATCGGCCCTCACCAGGTGTCGTGGCTGCCCGACGGTGAGACGCTGGTGGTGGCCAACGGCGGCATCCGCACCGAGGCCGAGAGCCGGGTCGAAATGAACCTCGACGCCATGGAGCCGAGCCTGGTGCTGATGCACCGTGATGGCACGCTGTTGAGCAAGGAAACCCTCGCCCAGCAGATGAACAGCGTGCGCCATATGGACATCGCCAGCGATGGCACCATCGTCACCGGCCAGCAGTTCATGGGAGCGGCCCACGAATCGTCCGAATTGCTCGCGATCAAGCGTCCGGGCCAACCGTTCAAGGCGTTCCCGGTACCTGAATACCAGTTGCAAGCCATGGGGCATTACACCGCCAGCGTCGCCGTGCACAGCGACCTGCGCCTGGTAGCCCTGACGGTGCCACGGGGCAACCGTTTTTTCATCTGGGACCTGGACAGCGGCGAGGTTCGCCTCGACGCGCCCCTGCCGGACTGCGCCGGGGTCGGCGCGGTAGCCGACGGGTTTGTCGTGACGTCGGGCCAGGGACGTTGCCGCTACTACGATTGTCGGCAGCCACAACTGGTTGCAAAGCCGCTGGATCTGCCGGCGGGGCTCTGGGACAACCATCTGCATCTGGTCTGAGCTGCAAGCGCAGAGGGCGCAGGGAAAAACCTTACACATTGCCGACAAACACCGATTGGAATCCTCCGGGCACTCAAGGTAAGGTGCCCGCCTGTCTGTATTTCTCTCGGCTATTTTCCAAGGAAGTGGAACATGCTGCGACGCCGCATGCTGATCATGTTGGGTGTTGTCCTGCTGGTGGTGCTGGCGCTGGCGGGCTACAAGGCCTATTCCATCTATCAGCAGATCCAGATGTTCTCTGCGCCCAAACCTGCGGTCAGCGTCGCCGTGGCCAAGGCCGTCGAACAGCCATGGCAAGCCCGCCTGCCCACTGTCGGCAGCCTCAAGGCGTTGCAAGGCGTCGACCTGAGCCTGGAAATCGCCGGCACCGTGCAAAAGGTCCAGTTCGAATCCGGCCAGAAGGTCAAGGCCGGGCAACCGATCCTGCAACTGGACAGCGAAGTCGAAAGCGCCCTGCTGGAAACTGCCCAGGCCGACCTTGGCCTGTCGCAACTGGATTTCGGCCGTGGCCGACAGCTGGTGGGCAGCCAGGCGATTTCCAAGGGTGAGTTCGACCGGCTTTCGGCCCAGTTGAAGAAGAACCAGGCCACGGTCAACCAGCTCAAGGCTTCGCTGGCGAAAAAAACACATCGTCGCGCCGTTCAGCGGCACCATCGGCATCCGCCAGGTGGATGTCGGCGACTACCTCGCCAGCGGCACGGTGATCGCGACCCTGCAGGACCTCAGCAGCCTGTACGTCGACTTCTACGTTCCTGAACAGACGGTGCCTCGGCTGGCGGTTGCCCAGCCAGTCAACGTCAGCGTCTCGGCCTATCCCGGCCAGACCTTCGTTGGCACCATCAGCGCAATCAACCCCAAGGTCGAGGACAGCACCCGTAACGTGCTCGTGCGCGCCACGCTCGCCAACCCCGACGGCAAGCTGTTGCCCGGCATGTTCGCCAACCTGAACGTCATCCTGCCGGACCTCGCCGTCGGGATCGTCGTGCCGGAGAGCGCCGTGACCTACACCCTCTATGGCAACTCCATGTACGTGGTCACTCCGAAGAAAACCGCCGATGGCAGTGTCGAGAAGGATGACAAGGGCCAGCCGATCCTGATTGCCGAACGGCGTTTTGTCGAAACCGGTGAGCGCCGTGACGGGCAGGTCCTGGTGACCAAGGGCGTGCAGCGCGGTGAAGAAGTAGTGATTGCCGGCCAGATCAAGCTCGACAACGGCACGCCTATCGCCATCAGCGACGACAAGACCCTGACCGAACAGAACAGCCCACCGCGCGCGGACTGATCAAGGAACCCCCATGGCCTTTACCGATCCGTTCATCCGCCGCCCGGTGCTCGCCACCGTGGTCAGCCTGTTGATCGTGCTGCTGGGCTTCCAGGCCTGGAGCAAGCTGCCCCTGCGTCAGTATCCACAGATGGAAAATGCCCTGATCACGGTGACCACCGCCTACCCCGGGGCCAACGCCGAGACCATCCAGGGTTACATCACCCAGCCGATGCAGCAGAGCCTGGCCAGTGCCGAGGGCATCGACTACATGACTTCGGTCAGCCGCCAGAATTTCTCGGTCATATCGGTCTACGCGCGCATCGGTTCCAACAGCGACCGGCTCTTTACCGAACTGCTGGCCAAGGCCAACGAGGTGAAGAACCAACTGCCCCAGGACGCCGAGGACCCGGTCCTCAGCCGCGAGGCAGCCGATGCCTCGGCGCTGATGTACATCAGTTTCTTCAGCAAGGAGCTGAACAACCCGCAGATCACCGATTATCTGTCGCGCGTCATCCAGCCCAAACTGGCAACGCTGCCGGGCATGGCCGAGGCCGAGATCCTCGGCAACCAGGTATTTGCCATGCGCCTGTGGCTGGACCCGGTCAAGCTCGCAGGCTTCGGCCTGACCGCCGCCGACGTGACCAACGCCGTGCGCCAGCACAACTTTCTCTCCGCTGCTGGTGAAGTGAAAGGCGAGTACGTGGTCACCAGCATCAACGCCAACACCGAACTCAAATCCGCCGAGGCATTCGCCGGCATCCCGCTCAAGACTGACGGTGACAGCCGCGTGTTGCTGCGGGACGTGGCGCGGGTGGAGATGGGCGCCGAAAACTACGACACCATCAGCTCTTTCGGTGGTACCCCTTCGGTGTACATCGGGATCAAGGCAACCCCTGGGGCCAACCCCCTCGATGTCATCAAGGAAGTGCGCAAGATCATGCCGGAAATGGAGGCCCAGCTGCCGTCCAACCTCAAGGCCGAGATCGCCTACGATGCCACGCTGTTCATCCAGGCCTCCATCGACGAAGTGGTGAAGACCCTGTTCGAGGCGGTGCTGATCGTCATCGTCGTGGTGTTCCTGTTCCTCGGCGCCCTGCGCTCGGTGCTCATTCCGGTAGTGACCATTCCGCTGTCGATGATCGGCGTGATGTTCTTCATGCAGTTGATGGGCTACTCCATGAACCTGCTGACACTGCTGGCCATGGTATTAGCCATCGGCCTGGTGGTGGACGACGCCATCGTGGTGGTGGAAAACATCCACCGGCACATCGAGGAAGGCAAGACACCGTTCGACGCCGCGATTGAAGGCGCGCGGGAAATCGCCATGCCGGTGGTCTCGATGACCATCACGCTGGCGGCGGTGTATGCACCGATCGGCCTGCTCGAAGGCCTGACGGGGGCGCTGTTCAAGGAGTTCGCCCTGACCCTGGCCGGCGCGGTGGTGATCTCTGGAGTCGTCGCCCTGACCCTCTCGCCAATGATGTGCGCGATGCTGCTGCGTCATGACCAGAACCCCTCGGGGCTGGCCCATCGGCTGGACGTGATCTTCGAGCGCCTGAAGGCCCGTTACCAGCGCATGCTTCACGGCACGCTCAATACCCGGCCGGTGGTGCTGGTGTTTGCCGTGCTCGTGCTGTTGCTGATTCCGGTGCTGATCATGTTCACCAAGTCCGAACTGGCGCCCGACGAGGACCAGGGCATCATCTTCATGATGGCCAACGCCCCGAAGACCACCAACCTGGACTACCTGAACGCCTATACCGATCACTTCATCACGATCTTCAAGGAATTCCCTGAGTACTACTCTTCGTTCCAGATCAACGGCTACAACGGCGTACAGTCGGGCATCGGCGGGTTCCTGCTCAAGCCCTGGAACGAACGCAGCCGCACCCAGATGGAAATCCTCCCGGAAGTCCAGGCCAGGCTGGAAAGCGTGCCCGGCCTGCAGATCTTCGGCTTCAACCTGCCCTCGCTGCCCGGCACGGGCGAAGGCTTGCCCTTCGAATTCGTCATCAACTCGCCGAAGGACTACACGACGCTCCTGCAGATTGCCGAACGGGTCAAGAAGCGTGCGCTGGAGTCCGGCAAGTTCGCCTTCATGGACATCGACCTTGCGTTCGACAAGCCTGAAGTCGTGGTGGACATCGATCGCGCCAAAGCCGCCCAGATGGGCGTCTCGATGCAAGACCTCGGCGGCACGCTGGCGACACTGCTGGGCGAGGCGGAGATCAACCGCTTCACGCTGGAGGGGCGTAGCTACAAGGTCATCGCCCAGGTCGAGCGGCCATTCCGGGACAATCCGCACTGGCTGAACAATTATTACGTAAAGAACGCCCAGGGCGAGTCGCTTCCGTTGTCGACGCTGATCAAGGTCAGCGACCAGGCACGACCGCGGCAACTGAACCAGTTCCAGCAGCTCAATGCCGTCACGATCTCGGGCTTTCCTACGGTAAGCATGGGCGAGGCCATCGAGACCGTTCGCCAGATAGCCCTTGAGGAAGCGCCGACAGGGTTCGCCTTCGATTACGCCGGCGCTTCGCGTCAGTTCGTCCAGGAAGGCAGCGCGTTATGGGTCACCTTTGGCCTGGCCCTGGCAATCATTTTCCTGGTGCTGGCGGCGCAGTTCGAAAGCTTCCGCGACCCGCTGGTGATCCTGGTGACGGTGCCGTTGTCCATTTGCGGCGCACTGATTCCGCTGTTCCTCGGCTGGTCGAGCATGAACATCTACACCCAGGTGGGGCTGGTGACCCTGATCGGCCTGATCAGCAAGCATGGCATCCTGATCGTCGAATTCGCCAACCAGCTGCGCAAGGAGCAAGGCTTGAGTCCGCGTGACGCAGTGGAACAGGCCGCATCGATTCGCCTGCGTCCGGTGCTGATGACCACTGCCGCCATGGTGTTTGGCATGGTGCCGTTGATCCTCGCCACCGGCGCCGGCGCAGTGAGCCGCTTCGACATCGGCACGGTCATCGCCACGGGCATGTCGATCGGCACCTTGTTCACGTTGTTCGTGCTGCCGTGTGTCTACACCTTGCTGGCCAAGCCGGACAAAGCCTGAGGCATGAGGGTCGGGGTCCCGTGGCGAGGGAGCTTGCTCCCGCTGGACCGCGAAGCGGTCCCGACTGGATTCCGGATCAGGCTATTCGTCGTATGGATGACGACTGCTTCGCAGCCGAGCGGGAGCAAGCTCCCTCGCCACAGCCCCCGTGTTTGGGCTTCCTGACACTCAACTCTGCGGTCGCATGCCCTGGGACAGACTGAACATGAACAGCAACAGGTCGTCGTCCGGCTGGATCGCCTCGCTGGCCTTGGCCACCCGCGGCACCGGGCAATGTGCGCCGACAGTGGAGGCACTGAGTATCTGCGAGCGTGGCTGCTCCCACACCACCAGCGCCAGGGATGCAACTGCCAGGGCTCCGACTAAAAACAAACCTCTAGCAATTTCTAGTTTCATCGGGATAAACCTTTGATAGCGCTGCCAAACGCCGCCTCGTAAAAATAGACGAGTTTCCCCCAGTCGCAATCCTGGAACGACGAATGGCGCCGCAGCTGGCTCATGTCATGGAACGCCGCGCCGCGGGCGGTCAGCCGTTGGCGACATTTCTCAAGATCGAGCAACGCCACTTCGGCCTTGGCCGACTCGCCCTCTCCGGTTACTCGCACGAATACATGCTTGATGTAGAGGCAACTGTGCTGCCAGCGCCCCTTGTGCATGCGGGCGAGATTCTCGGCCAGGGCCTGAAGGAGACGATCATGGACCGCCTCGCCATGACGCTCGCGGCCGCCTGCGGCATACCAACGCCCGATTTCCTCGAAGCCGTCCAGAGCGCGGGTGACCAGCAGCGCCCGCCACTTATGCACCGGGTCTCTCTGCGCGCCGCAAAAGACCACTTGGGGTACCGTGACGCCGAGTTCCGCCAGGGCCAGCAGCGCTCGCTCTTCACGCAACACGGTCGGACGGCCGAACGGGTGCAACAGACTGCGGTAGATGTGTCCGGTCTGGCGCTTGGAATAAAACAGCTCGCCATCATGGCTGATCCGCTGCACACCGCTTTCGCCGCCACGCCGGGTATTGGGGGCTTCCACCCACTCGCCACGCTGATTCCAGATCTGGTCAAAGCAACTACGAGAAGCCGCCTGGGCTCCTGCTACCTGTACAACCATGCCTGCTACCCCTTGCGTAATACATAAACTCGCCACATGGCATAGAGCGGCAGGAAATCCAACTGTTCCTCAATGCGAAACCCGGCCTGCCGAAACTCTTCTTCAACTGTAGCGACCGGTAACACAAATCGGTTCTGGTAGTCTTTCTGCCCACGGGTGCGCTCCAGGCGCTTGCGTTTCCAGGCCTTGAAATTGCCGTCGACCCACAATGAAACGATCACGCTGTCACGGGTGACACGCTCGAATTCCCTCAATATCGCCAGTCGGTGCGCGGGTTCGCCGATGTGGTGCAAGAGGCGCATGCAAAAAATGCTGTCGACGGCGTTATCAGGCAAGGCGATGTCGAACGCAGATGTGTGCAAAGGTTGTACCCGTTTTACGACATCGGCCGGTTGTGCCTTCAATGCCGTCTGGAGCATGGCGGTGGAATTGTCCGCGCCGACGATCACCCGGCCGGGTTTCTCGGCCAGCAGCGGCCAGAAACGCCCGGCTCCGCACGGCAGGTCCAGGACCAGGCCCGGGTCGCCCGCGAGCATCAAGGCGCGCCGGGCCAGTTGTTCGTCCCGACGGTGGGAAAGACGGCGGCTCAGCCCCGTCTTGTGTTTGCGCAGGTATTGCTGGGCATGTCGCTCGTCGTACTTGGCGGAAAAAGCTAGCTTGATGGGATTGGACATCGATGGCGCCTCCAGAGTTGATGGCGCCACCTTAGGGATCGGCTTGTAGCTGACAGGTCATCCCTTTGTGAAAACTTCGTCATGTAAACGGCTGAATGTTTTCAAGATTTTTCGCCGCCGATCTCAGGACTTCGGGTTCAACTCCACCTCGAAACGGCATCCGTTGGGTTCCATCGTGCTGAGGCTCACGGTCCAGCCCTGGTCCTCGCAGATCCGCTGCACCAGTGACAGCCCCAGCCCCAGTCCCTCGCCACGCTTTTCGTTACCGCGCACGAACGGCTCGAACATCGCCTCGCGCTTCTCCTCGGGAATGCCTACGCCGCTGTCCTCGACGACAAATCCAGTGGCGGTCAGCGAGACGCGGATAAAACCCTGGTCGGTGTAATGCAGTGCGTTACGCAGCAGATTTCCCATGACGGCAGTCAGGAACGTGGCGTTGTACTGCGTATCGGTGGTTTGCCCTGGTTCGAAGATCAAGGTCAGGCCCTTGGATTCGATCGGCGCGCGCCAGACCCCAAGGAGGTTTTCCGCGACCTGCCCCAGCGTCGAGCGAGGCGACATGCCGTTGTCCTCGCGCTGGGCCCGGGCAAGCATCAGGAAGGTCTGCACCAGTTCGCGCATTTCTTCGCTGGCGCGGTTGATGCGCTCGACCTGGGTGCGACCACGCTGGTCCAACGCCGGATTCTCCAGCAGCAATTCGCAGGAGGTGGCGAGGATCATCAACGGCGTGCGCAGTTCGTGACTCACGTCGCTGGTGAACAACCGTTCCCGGGTCAGGGCCTGGCGCAACCGGCCCAGCGTGGCATCGAACGCCACGGCCAGCTCGCCCACCTCATCAGCGGCATAATCCGGCGCCAATGGCGGAGCGAGCCCGAGCAACTGGTCGCGATGCCGTACCTGCCGGGCCAGACGTACCACCGGCGCCATCACCCGGCGTGCCAGGACCCAGCCCAGGAACACCGCGAGCGCCAGACTGAGGACGAAGCCCACCAGCACCACGGCAAACAGCACCCGCTCGCGCTCCTCGAAATCGCTCTGGTCCTGCAACAGCACGTAATGCCGACCGTCAACGATCTCTACCATCGCGTGATAGGACAGCTGTTCGCGAAAGACTTCGTGAAAGCCACGTTGCAGGTGACGCAGGTCCCTGGGCAACTCGAAGTCTCCCGGGCCGCCGCTGAAATAGAACAGCTGGTCGGGTTCCGGGCGATGACTCCAGTCGGAGACGCTGTCCATCAACAGCAGGCGTTGCAGGTCGCCTCCGAGCCCGGCGGAAATCAGCTTTTCCTCCACCAGATGGACCGTTGCCACGATGCCCAGTGCAAACGCTCCCGCCACCAATGCGCTCATTAGCGCAAAAGCGATGATGATCCGTTGCGCAAGGCTTTGCTTAAACTCCATCTCGGCCCTCGGCCAACCGATAGCCGACGCCGTGCACAGTGTGCAGCAGCGGTTTTTCAAACGGTTTGTCGATCACCTGGCGCAATTGGTGGACATGGCTGCGCAGGCTGTCGCTATCCGGGCAATCATCGCCCCACAGGGCTTCCTCAAGGATCTCGCGCCGCAGCACGTGGGGGCTTTTCTGCATCAGTACCGCCAGCAACTTGAGGCCCACGGGGTTGAGCTTGAGCAGTTTACCTTCCCGGGTCACTTCCAACGTATCGAGGTCGTAGCTCAGGTCGCCGACTTGCAACGCGCGTCGGCCACCGCCCTGGGCACGCCGCATGACCGCTTCGATCCGCGCCGCCAGCTCCGACAAGGCAAAAGGCTTGACCAGGTAATCATCCGCCCCGGATTTGAAACCCTGCAAACGATCATCCAACTGGTCCCGCGCGGTGAGCATGATCACCGGCGTATCGCGCCGGGCGTCTTCGCGCAGGCGCTTGCACAGCGTATAGCCGTCGATGCCCGGCAGCATGATATCCAGCACGATCAAGTCGTAGTGTTCGGTCGCGGCCAGGTGCAGCCCTGACAAACCGTCCTGTGCGCAATCGACCGTGTAGCCCTTGAGGCCCAGGTAGTCGGCCAGGTTGGCCAGGATGTCACGGTTGTCTTCAACCAACAGAATTCGCATGGGCATCTCCTCTGCGCACGGGGCAATCGTCGTGGCCCGCGCAGCTTAAGGCCAAGCGTGGCTTACGGCTAGGGTTGTATACGCAGTGCGAGTCGTTGTGGGAGCGAGCCTGCTCGCGAAGGCGGTGGAACAGCCGCCATCCAGGTTGAATGTGCCGCCCCTTCGCGAGCAGGCTCGCTCCACAAAGGTCAAGAGCCCTCAGCAGCGGGGCTGCGCGGGTGTTGACGAGTTTTTCACCCAACCTTCACACCACCCGAACGCAACGCAGACCAGACTGTGCAACGCGCTGATCACGAAAACTCCCATCAAAGGTACTGCCATGGTTTCCACTGCCATCCGCCCCGCTTCCAGGCCCCTGAATCTATGGGTCGCCCTGGGCCTGCCCGCCGTGGTCGCAGCCATTCTGGTGTTGCTGGAACTGACCAGCCTGGACATGAACGTGGCCAAGCTGTTTTACGATCCGACGGCGGGTGGGTTTATCGGTCGACACAGTTTTTTCCTGGAAGACATCCTGCACGACCGGGCCAAACAGCTCGTCATCGGGTTTTCCGTGCTGGCGGTCGTGGGGTTTGTCGCCTCGTTTTTTATCGCTCGGCTCAAGCCGTACAAACGTGAGCTGGGTTGCCTGGTCCTGTCGCTGGCACTGGCGACTGCGTTTGTCACACCTTTGAAGGCAGTGACGGCAGTGCAATGCCCATGGAGTCTCAAGGAGTTCGGCGGCAAGGAAACCTACAGTGAGCTGCTGAGCCCACGTCCGGCTACCGACAAACCCGGCCGATGCTGGCCCGGCGGGCATGCTGCCACCGGCTTCACGCTGTTCGCGTTGTTTTTCGCACTGCGTGACCGTCGCCCACGCCTCGCACGCCAGGCGCTGGTGTTCGCCTTTGCCCTGGGCACGGTGTTTTCCGTGGGACGCATGATGCAAGGGGCGCACTTTTTCTCCCACAACGTCTGGACAGCGGTGTTCTGCTGGCTGATTTGCCTCGGGTGTTATTACTGCGTTCTGTACCGACCAGTTTCCACACCTGAACGTATGAGCGTCACCCGCTCCGTCAATGCCTGAACATAAATTTCAATGTGGGAGCGAGCCTGCTCGCGATAGCGTCGGATCAGCAACATCAATGTTGATTGTTATACCGCTTTCGCGAGCAGGCTCGCTCCCACAGAGTTTGGTGCTGTTATTCAGGGCAATAAAAAACCCCGCCTGCTTTCACAGGCGGGGTTTTTCGCTACAGGGGTAAGGCTGGCTTACATCATGCCGCCCATGCCACCCATGCCGCCCATGTCTGGCATGCCGCCGCCAGCTGGAGCGTCGTCCTTGATTTCAGCGATCATCGCCTCGGTGGTAATCATCAGGCTGGCAATCGACGAAGCCGCTTGCAGAGCCGAACGAGTCACTTTGGCCGGGTCCAGGATACCCATTTCGATCATGTCGCCGTATTCGCCGGTGGCAGCGTTGTAACCGTAGTTACCCGAACCCTGCTTGACCTTGTCGACCACTACGCTTGGCTCGTCGCCGGAGTTGGCAACGATCTGGCGCAGAGGTGCTTCAACAGCGCGACGCAGCAACTGGATGCCGACGTTCTGGTCATCGTTGTCGCCTTTCAGCTCGCTGATGGCTTGCAGGGCACGAACCAGTGCCACGCCGCCGCCAGGTACCACGCCTTCTTCGACGGCTGCGCGGGTTGCGTGCAGGGCGTCTTCAACGCGGGCTTTCTTCTCTTTCATTTCAACTTCGGAACCGGCGCCAACCTTGATCACCGCAACACCGCCGGACAGCTTGGCCAGGCGCTCTTGCAGTTTTTCGCGGTCGTAGTCGGACGAAGTCTCGGCCACTTGTGCGCGGATCTGGGTGACACGAGCCTGGATATCGGCATCGTTGCCAGCACCGTCGATCACGGTGGTGTTTTCCTTGGACAGGATCACGCGCTTGGCGTTACCCAGGTGCTCCAGGGTGGTGCTTTCCAGGCTCAGGCCGATCTCTTCGGAGATAACGGTACCGCCGGTCAGTACGGCGATGTCCTGCAGCATGGCCTTGCGACGGTCGCCGAAGCCTGGAGCCTTGACGGCTGCAACCTTGACGATGCCACGCATGTTGTTCACGACCAGGGTCGCCAGGGCTTCGCCTTCGACGTCTTCAGCCACGATCAGCAGAGGGCGGCCGGCTTTGGCAACGGCTTCCAGCACTGGCAGCATTTCGCGGATGTTGGAGATCTTCTTGTCGACCAGCAGGATCAGCGGGCTGTCCAGCTCGGCAACCATGGTGTCCGGCTTGTTGACGAAGTATGGCGACAGGTAGCCACGGTCGAACTGCATGCCTTCTACAACCGACAGTTCGTTTTCCAGGCCCGAGCCTTCTTCAACGGTGATCACGCCTTCCTTGCCGACTTTTTCCATGGCTTCGGCAATGATGTCGCCGATGGAGTTGTCGGAGTTGGCGGAGATGGTACCTACCTGGGCGATTGCCTTGGAGTCAGCGCAAGGCTTGGCCAGACCCTTCAGTTCCTTGACGATGGCGATGGTCGCCTTGTCGATGCCGCGCTTGAGGTCCATCGGGTTCATGCCGGCAGCGACGGCTTTCAGGCCTTCGTTGACGATCGATTGAGCCAGTACGGTCGCGGTGGTGGTACCGTCGCCGGCGTCATCGTTGGCACGGGACGCAACGTCCTTGACCAGCTGCGCACCCATGTTTTCGAAGCGATCTTTCAGCTCGATTTCCTTGGCTACGGAAACGCCGTCCTTGGTGATGGTCGGAGCGCCGAAGCTCTTCTCGATGATCACGTTACGGCCTTTCGGGCCGAGGGTCGCTTTTACTGCGTCAGCCAGGACGTTGACACCGGCGAGCATTTTCTTGCGGGCGGAATCGCCGAATTTAACTTCTTTAGCAGCCATGATCGATATTCCTTAAATACTTTGTAGTAGTAGCGGGAAAATGAGCGGGGAAATCAGCCTTCGAGAACGGCGAGGATTTCGTTCTCGCTCATCACCAACAGGTCTTCGCCGTCGACTTTCACAGTGTTGCTGCCGGAGTAAGGGCCGAACACAACCTTGTCACCCACTTTCACGGCCAGCGCACGTACTTCACCGTTTTCCAGAGCCTTGCCCGGACCTACAGCGAGAACTTCACCGTGGTTGGCTTTTTCAGCAGCGGAACCTGGCAGGACGATACCGCCAGCGGTTTTCTTCTCTTCTTCGCTGCGACGGATGACGACGCGGTCATGCAGAGGACGAAGCTTCATTGTCGATCTCTCCTAATTTTGGTTTTCATCGGCCGGTGTAGTCCCGGCGGGTTTAACAAAAGCCGGCGGAGCCGGGGTGCGGTTCGTCAAGCGAACCGCGGAAGTCTGTCCGGTGTCGCCACCGGAAACCTTGCGGTGACCCATACATAAGGGCGTGCAAGTCGATTACAAGGGTCGGGGGTGAAATTTTTTACTGAACGAGCGCTAAAACGAACACGGCACCCGAAGGTGCCGTGTCGCTGGCTGCCGTGTCACTGAAAGCTACTTGGGGTCGCGGTGTTCGAATTCGCCTTCGATCACGTTGGGCTCGCGGCCTACCGGTTCGCGCGGGGTCGGACCGCCACGGGGCTGGAGGTCATCGGCGAAAGCCCGCTGGCGCATCGCCTGTTCTTCGGCGCGCTGGCGCATCTTGTTGGCCAGCAACCGGCGCGTGAAGGGCAGCAGCAAGACCAGGCCCAGCACGTCGCTGATGAAGCCAGGCAGGATCAACAGACCACCACCCAGCGCGAGCATCAGGCCTTCGAGCATGGTCTGGGCGGGCAGTTCGCCACGGGTCAGGCTTTCACGGGCGCGCAGTGCCGTGGCCAGGCCGGCGATGCGCAGCACGAACACGCCGAGCATCGAGCCGAGAATGACCAGCAGCAACGCCGGGAAGAACCCGATCGCACCGCTGACCTTGACGAATACGAACAGCTCCAACACCGGGAACAGCAGAAAGAGCAATAAAAAAGGGCGCATCAAATGGTTCCTCAACGCAAGAATGCCTTGCTATGAAAACCTAAATGACGTCGCCCTTTCGTGAATTCAAGCATCAACCTCGGCATTTTTTGGCCATTGCTCGGCGTGAGCCAGGTAAACCAAGGCTTCGCGCACTTGTGTCGGCGTGTTGCAAGGCGCCGCAAACGGCAACCAGTGCAGGCCTTGCCCAATGCGCAGGTGCATGCCTTCGCTGTCGATACCGACCAATTGCGCGGGTTGTTTTTTTGGCAGGCCACTCAATTCGACGTAGTGGGCGATGGCTTTGGCATGATCGGCATTCATGTGTTCGATCATGCCCGCCTCGGCTTTGCCGGCAAAGGGATTGGCCAGGGTGATCTGGTCGATCCAGTGAATCGCGCCGAAGCCGCCGATATAACGATGGCGCACCGGGTGGAGAACCCAGAAATCGAAATCGTGGGCCTTATGGTAGTTCTGCGACTCGGGGAAATAGCGGTAGTAACGCTCGGCGGCGGCCTCGATGGCGGCGCTGTCCTCCAGCTTCTGCGCCTCGGCCAGATAGGTCAGGCGCCCGACGGCCTGAACATCCTCGGCGCCCCGCTCTCCCACCAGCATTGAGCATTTAGGGTCTTTTTGCAGATTGTGGGTGTGCTGGGCGATGCGGCTGATGAGTATCAGCGGCAGGCCTTGCGCGTCCAGGCAATACGGCACGACGGAGCCGAACGGAAAACCGGGCATCGATTTGGAATGGGTGGAGAGCATGCCCCGATATTCCTTGAGCAGCAATTCGCGGGCATGCTTGGCAGCTTCAACGCTCAATTTATGACTCCTTTAATAAAATTCGTCTAGAAAACGGTCGGTTGAGTGGAGTAATGTTCTGACGCACCTTCGGGCCGGTTTGCTCGTGCAGCCGCGCTACGCCGCTGCAAATCGAGACGCGCCCAACCCCTCCACGGCTGCGCCACCTGGACATGAGAATGCAACTCACTGACAAAGTAATCATTATCACCGGCGGTTGCCAGGGCCTGGGTCGCTCCATGGCCGAGTATTTCGCCGGCAAGGGTGCAAAGCTCGCGCTGGTGGACCTCAATCAGGAAAAGCTCGACCAGGCGGTCGCCGCCTGCGCCGCCAAGGGCGTCGAGGCGCGTGCGTACCTGTGCAACGTGGCCAACGAAGATCAGGTGATCGACATGGTTGCCCGGGTGGCCGCTGACTTCGGCGCGATCCACGGGTTGATCAACAACGCCGGGATCCTGCGCGACGGCCTGCTGCTCAAGGTCAAGGACGGTGAAATGACCAGGATGAGCCTGGCCCAGTGGCAGGCGGTGATCGACGTCAACCTCACCGGCGTATTCCTCTGCACCCGCGAAGTGGCGGCGAAAATGGTCGAGCTGAAGAACAACGGCGCGATCATCAATATTTCCTCGATCTCCCGGGCCGGCAACGTCGGCCAGACCAACTATTCGGCGGCCAAGGCCGGCGTCGCGGCCGCTACCGTGACCTGGGCCAAGGAACTGGCGCGCTACGGCATCCGCGTGGCGGGGATTGCTCCGGGTTTCATCGAAACCGAAATGACCCTCGGCATGAAACCCGAAGCCCTTGAGAAAATGACCTCCGGGATTCCGCTCAAGCGCATGGGCAAGCCCGAAGAGATTGCGCACTCGGCGGCGTATATCTTCGAGAACGACTACTACACCGGGCGGATCCTGGAAATGGATGGCGGGTTGCGGATCTAAACCCACCCCATAACCCCTGTGGGAGCGAGCTTGCTCCGGGCGGCGATCCGACGATGGCGTCGGGTCAGTCAGCTTGGATGTGACTGATACTCCGCCATCGCGAGCCTGCTCGCTCCCACAGTGGATAGGGTTTCATCAATCTATCAATCGTCACTGACGGTAATGTTCGGCATCGCCGGCGACGCAGCCTCCTGCAACACGATCCGCGCGCCCACGTGGCGGGCCAGCTCCTGGTAGACCATGGCGATCTGGCTGTCCGGCTCGGCGATAACGGTCGGCTTGCCGCCGTCGGCCTGCTCGCGGATCACCATCGATAGCGGCAACGAAGCCAGCAGCTCGACACCGTACTGGGTCGCCAGTTTTTCACCGCCGCCTTCACCGAAAAGATGCTCGGCGTGCCCACAGTTCGAGCAGATGTGCACGGCCATGTTTTCCACCACGCCCAGTACCGGGATATTCACCTTGCGGAACATCTCCACACCCTTGCGCGCATCCAGCAGGGCCAGGTCCTGGGGCGTGGTAACGATCACCGCGCCGGCCACCGGGACTTTCTGCGCGAGGGTCAGCTGGATGTCGCCAGTTCCCGGCGGCATGTCGATCACCAGGTAATCCAGGTCGCCCCACGCGGTTTGCGTGACCAGTTGCAGCAAGGCGCCGGAGACCATCGGCCCGCGCCAGACCATCGGTGTGTTGTCATCGGTGAGGAAGGCCATGGACATGACCTCCACGCCATGGGATTGCAGCGGTACGAACCACTTCTGGTCCTTGACCTGCGGCCGGGTGCCTTCGGCGATGCCAAACATGATGCCTTGGCTCGGACCGTAGATATCCGCGTCGAGGATACCGACCTTCGCCCCTTCGCGAGCCAGGGCCAGCGCCAGGTTGGCGGCGGTGGTGGACTTGCCTACGCCGCCCTTGCCCGAGGCCACGGCGATGACGTTCTTGACGTTCGCCAACCCCGGCACCTGGGCTTGGGCCTTGTGGGCGGAAATCACGCTGGTGACCTGGACTTTGGCGCTCGCCACGCCGTCCAGGCCTTCGATCGCCATCTGCAGCATCTGCGCCCAACCGTTCTTGAACAGATCGGCGGCATAACCGATCTCCAGTTCGACGCTGACGCGATCGCCCTGGATATCGATGGCTCGCACGCATCCGGCGCTGACCGGGTCCTGGCTCAGGTAGGGGTCGGTGTACTGGCGAAGGACGGCTTCCACCGCTGCGCGATTGACGGCGCTCATGGGCAACTCCGATAACAAGACTTGAAAACAGGCCGCTATCCTACGCCGCACGCTCTCGCGTGGCGACCCGATTAAGGGTGACGAACGCTCTTGTGGCGAGGGAGCTTGCTCCCGCTCGGCTGCGCAGCAGTCGCAATGAAGCCGACGCCGTCGACCAGCCAGGGCGTAGAACCATTTTTGGGGCGGCTTCGCCCCCCAGCGGGAGCAAGCTCCCTCGCCACGGATTCGGCGGGAAACAGGCCCGCGGGGTGAAATATATTTCCCGGCGCTTTATAGTGGCCGACCTCCGTTTCATCAAGTAGCCGAGCCCCATGTCCGAGCCACGCAAGATTCTCGTCACCAGCGCCCTGCCCTATGCCAATGGTTCGATTCACCTTGGCCATATGCTGGAATACATCCAGACCGATATGTGGACGCGCTTTCAGAAACATCGCGGCAACCAGTGCATCTACGTCTGCGCCGACGACGCCCACGGTTCGGCCATCATGTTGCGCGCGGAAAAGGAAGGCATCACCCCGGAACAACTGATCGCCAATGTCCAGGCTGAACACAGCGCCGACTTTGCCGAGTTCCTGGTGGACTTCGACAACTTCCACTCCACTCACGCCGAAGAAAACCGTGAGCTGTCGAGCCAGATCTACCTGAAGCTGCGTGACGCCGGGCATATCGCCACCCGTTCGGTCACCCAATATTTCGACCCGGAAAAGAAAATGTTCCTGGCCGACCGCTTCATCAAGGGCACCTGCCCGAAATGCGGCACCGAAGACCAGTACGGCGACAACTGCGAAAAATGCGGCGCCACCTACGCACCGACCGACCTGAAAGACCCGAAATCGGCGATTTCCGGCGCGACGCCGGTACTCAGGGATTCCCAGCACTTCTTCTTCAAGCTGCCGGACTTCCAGGAAATGCTGCAGACCTGGACCCGCAGCGGCACGCTGCACGACGCGGTGGCCAACAAGCTCGCCGAATGGCTCGACTCCGGTTTGCAGGAATGGGACATCTCCCGCGATGCGCCGTATTTCGGCTTCGAAATTCCTGGCGAGCCCGGCAAATACTTCTATGTATGGCTGGACGCGCCCATCGGCTACATGGCGAGCTTCAAGAACCTTTGCGATCGTACCCCGGAGCTGGACTTCGACGCGTTCTGGGCCAAGGATTCTACGGCCGAGGTGTATCACTTCATCGGCAAGGACATCGTCAACTTCCACGCGCTGTTCTGGCCCGCCATGCTAGAAGGCGCCGGTTTCCGCAAGCCGACCGGCATCAACGTCCACGGCTACCTGACCGTCAACGGCCAGAAGATGTCCAAGTCCCGCGGCACCTTCATCAAGGCGCGGACGTACCTGGATCACCTGTCGCCTGAATACTTGCGCTACTACTACGCGGCCAAGCTCGGCCGTGGCGTCGACGACCTCGACCTGAACCTCGAGGACTTCGTGCAGAAGGTCAACTCCGACCTGGTGGGCAAGGTCGTCAACATCGCCAGCCGTTGCGCCGGGTTCATCCACAAGGGCAACGCCGGCGTGCTGGTGGCGGGTAACGCCGCGCCGGAACTCACCGACGCGTTCCTGGCTGCCGCACCAAGCATCGCCGAGGCCTACGAGAGCCGCGACTTTGCCCGCGCCATGCGTGAGATCATGGCCCTGGCCGACCGCGCCAACGCCTGGATCGCCGACAAGGCCCCATGGTCGCTGGCCAAGCAGGACGGCAAGCAGGACGAAGTCCAGGCCATCTGCGCCCTAGGCATCAACCTGTTCCGCCAACTGGTGATTTTCCTCAAGCCGGTGCTGCCGTTGCTGGCCGCCGATGCCGAAGCGTTCCTGAACGTTGCGCCGCTGACCTGGAACGACCACCAGACCCTGCTGAGCAACCATCAACTGAACGCGTTCAAACCGTTGATGACCCGCATCGACCCGGCCAAGGTCCAGGCCATGATCGACGCGTCCAAGGAAGACCTCGCCGCCAGCCAGACCGACACCGGTGCCCCTGCTGGCAACGGCGAGCTGACCAAGGACCCGCTGTCGCCGGAAATCGATTTCGATGCCTTCGCCGCCATCGACCTGCGCGTGGCGCTGATCGTCAAGGCTGAAGCCGTGGAAGGCGCCGACAAACTGTTGCGCCTGACCCTGGACATCGGCGATGAACAGCGCAACGTGTTCTCCGGGATCAAGAGCGCCTACCCGGATCCGGCCAAGCTCGAGGGCCGGCTGACGATGATGATCGCCAACCTCAAGCCACGCAAAATGCGCTTCGGCATATCCGAAGGCATGGTCATGGCGGCCGGTCCTGGCGGCGAGGAAATCTACCTGCTGAGCCCCGACAGCGGCGCCAAGCCGGGTCAGCGGATCAAATAACGCGACTGCGCGCTGCACCGATCCCACAGTCGCTGCCGAGCGGCTGTGGGATTTTCATATCTGGCCCGCCCTCGCGGCGTGCCGGATAATGCCTGATCTTTCAACCGGCTCCCCTGTTGCCCCATGCCCATGACTGACATTCTTCTCTCGCTGTTCAGCGCTGCCCTGATCAACAACCTCGTGTTGCATTGGCCGCTGGGCGTCGATCCGCTGCTGGCAGTCAGGGAGCGGAGCCGGGTACATGCACTGGGCCTGGCGACAGCCTGCCTGATGCTGGTTGTCGGGACCCTCGGTTATCTGGCCGACCGCTGGCTCCTGGTTCCGGCGCAGCTGACATCGCTACGGTTGTTCGTATGGCTGCCCCTGAGCGTGCTGCTGATCAGCCCGTTGCTGCGCCTGCTGACGCATTGGCTGCCGTCGCAGCCGTTCGATGGCTTGTGGCCGCTGCTGCTCGGCAATGCCGGCGTACTGGGCGTCACGCTGCTCAACAGCCGGAACGACCAGGGCCTGGGCCAGGCCATGGCCTTCAGCCTGGGCGCCGGGCTGGGTTTCTGGCTGGTCTTAAGCCTGTTCGAGGACTTGCGCCAGCGAGTCCAGAATAACGATATCCCCTTGCCTTTTCGGGGCCTGCCAATCCAGTTGATCAGCGTCGGATTGATGGCGGTGGCATTTCTCGGATTGCGCGGGTTGGTCAAGACATGAACCTGATTCAACGTATCGACGCCCTGCTGCCGCAAACCCAATGCGGTAAGTGCGGCCATCCCGGCTGCAAGCCTTACGCCGAAGGCATCGCCCAGGGTGAACCGATCAACAAATGCCCCCCCGGCGGACGCGAAACCATCGCGGCCCTGGCCGAGCTGATGACCGTGCCGGTACTCGAACTGGACGCCAGCCGTGGCTCGGCCCCGGCGCAGATCGCATACATTCGCGAAGCCGAATGCATCGGTTGCACCAAGTGCATCCAGGCGTGCCCGGTGGACGCGATTGTTGGCGCGGCCAAGCTGATGCACACCGTCATCATCGATGAGTGCACCGGCTGCGACCTCTGCGTGGCGCCTTGTCCGGTGGATTGCATCGAGATGCGCCCACTGCCGATGGCAACCGTAACGCCGGTTGTCGGTGGCCTGGCCTCCAGCATCGAAGAACAGCAGGCGCGGACCGCCAAGCGCAATCACGCCCGCCGCCGCTTCGAGCTGCGCAATGCGCGCCTGCGCCGCGAAGAAGAGCAGCGCCAGGCCGAGCGCCTGGCCCGAACCCAGCGCAACGCTCAACCAGCCCAGGCCCAGCCACCTGATCCGGTGCAGGCTGCGCTGGAACGAGTGCGCGCGCAAAAAGCCGCCAGCGCCGACGCCGCCCTGAAAAAAGCCAAGGTCGACCTGGCCATGAGCCGGGCACAGCTGAATAAATCCTTGAAAGCGTTTGGCCATCCACCGACCTTCGAACAACAATCACAATTGATCGTGCTGCAACGCCAATTCGAAGCGGCAGAGCAGGCCCTGGCCAGACTGGAAGGCAGCGCGGCGCCCGCCGCCCCGGCACCGTCGCAGAGTGCTGAATTGAAGCTGGCCAAGATCCAGCTGGCGATGCGTCGCGCCGAACTCGGCAAGGCCCGCGCTGCCGCGGCTTCCGCAGAACAGCTACAAGCACTGGAACAAGCGGTGGAAGACGCCCAACGGCAGGTGGACGCCCATGCTACGCCCTGATCCGGTGGACGAGCGGCTGCGGCAAGCGATGCGACGGGTGCTGCTGGCGATGCTGCCCGGCGTGCTGGCGATGGTCTGGTTTTATGGCTGGGGCGTGGCGCTGAACCTGCTGTTGTCGGCCCTCGCCGCGCTGGCTGTCGAGGCGCTGGCGTTGCGTCTGCGACGACGCCCTCTCAAGCCCGGCCTGAGCGACGGCAGCGCACTGGTCAGCGCCGCGCTGCTGGCCATGGCCTTGCCGGCGTATTGCCCATGGTGGCTGACCGTCACGGCCGCTGCCTGCGCCTTGCTGTTCGGCAAGCACTTATGGGGCGGGCTCGGCAGCAATCCCTTCAATCCGGCGATGCTCGGGTATGCCCTGGTGCTGGTGGCGTTTCCCCAGCACCTGAGCCAATGGCCCGTGCCCCATGACATGGACTTTCTCGAAGGTCTGCGACAAGTCGCCGGCATTGCCCAGGCGCCCGACGGCTGGGCCGGCGCCACGGCCCTGGACAGTCTGCGAATCAATACAAGCCTGACCGTCGACGAACTGTTCGCCAGCAATCCGGCGTTCGGTCGTTGGGGTGGGCGCGGTGTCGAGTGGGTCAACCTGGCCTTCCTCGCCGGCGGCCTGTTCCTGCTGCAACAGCGCGTGTTCAGTTGGCACGCGCCGGTGGGCATGCTTGCCAGCCTGTTCACCTTGAGCCTGCTGTGCTGGAACGGCTCGGGCTCGGACTCCCATGGCTCGCCGCTGTTTCATCTGTTGACCGGGGCAACCATGCTGGGCGCATTTTTCATCGTCACCGAACCGGTGTCAGGCGCCAAGGCCCCGCTCGCCCGACTGTTGTTTGGTGCCGGGGTGGGCGCGCTGGTCTACCTGATTCGTACCTGGGGCGGCTACCCGGACGGCGTGGCGTTTGCCGTGCTGCTGATGAACCTCGGTGTGCCTGCGCTGGATCGTCTCGCCGAGGCACGACAAAGGCGAGCGCTGACATGAAAAGACCCGGCGGCGTGCTGATCCTGATCGTCCTTGCCGGCCTCGGCATCGGCGCCACGTACCTGATGCAGGTCAATCTGGCCGGACGCATCGAAGCCCAACGGCAAGCCTTGGCCGGCAAGACCTTGCTCGAGGTATTGCCCTCCGAGCGTTATGACAACCATCCGTTGGCGCAACCGGTCATGACGAACCCGGTTGAGTTGAGCCACAGCCGGTTGCTGGGCGGTTACCTGGCGACCCGCAACGGCCAGCCCAGCGCGGTGCTGTTGCGCAGCCAGGCGTTGGGCTATGAGGGCAGCATCGAATTGATGATCGCCATTGATCCCAGCGGCCGCCTGCTTGGCGTTAAAACCCTGCGCCAGTCGGAAACACCCGGCCTGGGCGCGGTAATCGCCGACTGGCCGAATGCCTGGCTGCAAACATTCACCGGAAAGTCGCGCCAGGCGCCGACCGATGACGGCTGGGCCTTGAAAAAGGACCAGGGCCAGTTCGATCAATTGGCCGGCGCGACGGTGACCTCGCGCGCGGTGCTCCAGGCGATCCACGATGCGCTGCGTTATTTCGATGAGCACCAGGCCCACCTGACCGGAGCGAGTGTCAATGAATAAGCTGGTATTGACCCGTGGCCTGCTGCTCGTGCCCTTGGTGGGTTCAAGCAGCTCGCTGACGAATGCACTGGGGGTGTGGCTGGCCTGGGTTTTGATCAGCTTCGGCCATGGCTGGGCCATGACGCTGGCCGGGCCACGCTGCACGACTTATCAGCGGCTGGTTGCCGCTATCCTGCTGGCCGCAGCCTTGAGTGCTTGCGCAAGCCTGGTCGCGCAGGCCTGGTTGCCGGAGTGGTATGCATTGTCAGGCCTTTACCTCGGCTGGATCGCCTTGAGCTGCGTAGCGCTGGATCAAGCGCCAGTGGACGAATCCCGGGTAGCTGACCGCCTCAGGCTGGCGGCCCAGTCTGGCCTCCTGATGGCCATTCTGAGCGCCCTGCGCGAATTGATCGGCAATGGCGTCCCACTGGCCCTGCTCGCTCCCGGCGGGTTCATCCTGCTCGGCCTGCTGCTGGCGGCCCACCAGGCCTGGACGGCCAGCAAACCCCATCCACCCCTAGAGGAAACGCCGCGCCCATGAACGCCGCAAAACGCCTGGAAATATTCCGTCGCTTTCATGAAGACAACCCGGAGCCAAAAACCGAACTGGCCTACTCCTCGCCCTTTGAGCTGCTGATCGCGGTAATTCTGTCGGCCCAATCCACCGACGTCGGCGTCAACAAGGCCACGGCCAAGCTGTTTCCCGTGGCCAATACGCCGCAAGCGATCCACGCCTTGGGGGTCGAAGGGCTGTCGGAATACATCAAGACCATCGGGCTGTTCAACAGCAAGGCCAAGAACGTCATCGAGACCTGCCGCCTGCTGATAGAGCGTCATGGCGGCGAGATCCCGCAGACCCGCGAAGAGCTGGAAGCGCTTCCAGGCGTCGGCCGCAAGACCGCCAACGTGGTGCTCAACACCGCGTTTCGTCAGCTGACGATGGCAGTCGACACGCACATTTTCCGCGTCAGCAACCGTACCGGCATTGCTCCGGGCAAAAATGTCGTGGAAGTGGAAAAAAAACTGATGAAATTTGTCCCCAAGGAATACCTCCTGGATTCCCACCACTGGCTCATCCTCCATGGGCGTTACGTCTGCCTGGCGAGAAAGCCCCGTTGCGGCAGTTGCCGAATCGAAGACCTGTGCGAATACAAGCACAAGACATCTGACGATTGAGGCGCTATTGCTTTCCTTTATCGAGCGATTGAAAAAATCTTTTTTACCCGCCGCAGGTTTATCGCTATAAGGAGCGCCAATGGCAGTCTTAGCCTGGAGTCGAACCCATGAGTGCTGGCAAAGAACAACTGGATGTAGAAGACGATTTCATCGCCGTCGAGGCTGACGATGCGGAACCTGTGGTCGTGGAAGTGGCGAAAACCAACCTGAGCAAACGTCGCACCATCGATAACCTGCTGGAAGAGCGTCGCTTGCAGAAACAATTGGCCGACTATGATTTTGACCTCTGACTCGTAAAAGCCTCCCTGTCGGAGGCCTTTTACCGAGCACGTGGGCCTGCGGACTCACACCAATCCGTTACGCTGTGCCAGCTCGATCAGGTCGACCAGTGAACGGGCATTGAGCTTCAACAACAGTCGGGTCTTGTAGGTACTCACTGTCTTGTTGCTCAGGAACATCCCGTCGGCAATCTCCTTGTTGGTCCTCCCACGGGCCAACTGCTGCAGGACCATCATCTCTCGTCCGGACAAACGATCGACCATATCCGACTCGCTGGCGTTGCCCAGGCTCGAACGCACGGTATGCAACGCCTGGTTGGGAAAATAACTGTAGCCCGAGAGCACCGCTTTTATTGCACTCAACAACTCGGTCAGGTCCTGTTGCTTGCACACATAACCGGCCGCTCCCATCTGCATGCATCGCATCGAGAAATGCCCTGGCGACTGAGAGGTGAGCACCAGCACTTTGAGCGGCGAAGGATTGGTGGTCAGGCGCGCGATAACCTCCAGTCCGTCCAACTTCGGGATCCCGATATCGAGAACAACGATGTCGGGCATTTTATCGCGCGCCAGCTGTAACGCATCGACGCCATTGTCTGTTTCCGCGATGACTTCATATCCATGGCGCTCCATTAACAAACGTACAGCAAGACGAATGACGGGGTGATCATCCACGATCAGCACTTTATTCATGGGCAAATCCAACTTAGCTGTTCGAATTTTTAGAGCACGCACAATAGCGTAGTCATTTCACCCGTGGGATGCCGCTGTAGCAAGCCGTTCGCACCGAAAGACATAACTTACAAGCAATGCAGAAAAATCCTACAAATAATCCGTGAAATAACGCGCCATGATTTTTTCCGTCGCAGCGATGGAGTGATTCTGACGCGCCACAGCTCCCCGAGAACAGCTCGATTTCGGCAAAAAACACACCTGACCTGTTATTAACGTGGGACTTTTCTCATAAAAAGTAATTGATTTATTCATGCACAAACGCCTGCCTCCTCCAGAAAAAACTTTCAGAGAAAGAGAAAGCAGCACAATAACGTTATTTCCGAAGCCTATTTGCGCTTACTCAATTCAACCACTTTACTTTTGTTATAAACCAGCAAAAGCGATCAATGATATTCCCCGGCAATACATTATTCAGGACGAGACAATGCGCAAAAAAAAGGCCTGCGCAGGGCAGGCCTTTTTTTGAGCAGCCGGGTCAGAACAGCTTGCGACCCTTGTTCGCCGCGATGCGCATGCGCAGGGCGTTGAGCTTGATGAAGCCGGCCGCGTCGGCCTGGTTGTAGGCGCCACCGTCTTCTTCGAAGGTCGCGATGTTTGCATCGAATAGCGACTCGTCGGACTTGCGCCCGGTCACGATCACGTTGCCCTTGTACAGCTTCAGGCGCACGACGCCGTTCACGTGGGCCTGGGAAGCATCGATCATCTGTTGCAGCATCAGACGCTCCGGGCTCCACCAGTAGCCGGTGTAGATCAGGCTGGCGTACTTGGGCATCAACTCGTCTTTCAGGTGAGCCACTTCGCGGTCCAGGGTGATCGACTCGATCGCCCGGTGAGCACGCAGCATGATGGTGCCGCCGGGGGTTTCGTAGCAGCCACGGGATTTCATGCCGACATAGCGGTTTTCAACGATGTCCAGGCGACCGATGCCGTGTTCGCCGCCGATACGGTTCAGCGTCGCGAGGACGGTGGCCGGGCTCATTTCCACGCCGTCGAGGGCAACGATATCGCCGTTGCGATAGGTCAGCTCAAGGTATTGCGGGGTATCGGGAGCCTTCTCCGGGGAGACGGTCCAACGCCACATGTCTTCTTCGTGCTCGGTCCAGGTGTCTTCCAGCACGCCGCCTTCGTAGGAGATGTGCAGCAGGTTGGCATCCATCGAATACGGGGATTTTTTCTTGCCGTGACGCTCGATCGGGATCGCATGCTTCTCGGCGTAGTCCATCAGCTTTTCACGGGACAGCAGGTCCCACTCGCGCCACGGGGCGATGACTTTGACGCCCGGCTTGAGGGCATAGGCGCCCAGCTCGAAACGTACCTGGTCGTTGCCCTTGCCGGTAGCACCGTGGGAAATGGCGTCGGCGCCGGTTTCGTTGGCGATTTCGATCAGGCGCTTGGCGATCAGCGGACGGGCGATTGAGGTACCCAGCAGGTATTCGCCTTCGTAAACAGTGTTGGCGCGGAACATCGGAAACACGAAGTCGCGGACGAATTCTTCGCGCAGGTCATCGATGTAGATCTCCTTGACGCCCATGGCCTGAGCCTTGGCGCGGGCAGGCTCAACTTCTTCGCCCTGCCCCAGGTCAGCGGTGAACGTCACCACTTCACAGTTATAAGTGTCCTGCAGCCACTTGAGGATCACCGAAGTGTCCAGGCCGCCGGAATACGCCAGAACGACCTTGTTTACGTCCGCCATGCCATCACTCCACGGGTTGTACGGAAAGCCGGGAAGTCTAACGTCCAGCGCGGATAATTTACAGAGGCGCGACAGCTTATGACGACGAAGCGACAGATTATGTCGATGGCGCGACGATCAGAATGGCCTCAGGAAGTTCGAGCAGTTGCCGCTGCGGGGGCCACGGCCTTGGTGGGGGCGACCGGCGCCGGAGCCTTGCCGGGTGCCGCAGCGGGCGTCGCGGCAGGCACAGCTGGCGGGGTTGGCGTGGTGGGCTGGGCCGCTGGCGCCTGAGTGGCCGCCACTCGATCCAGTTGCACCACCACACGCCGGTTCTTGGCGCGATGGGCGGCGTTGTTATTAGGCACGAGCGGATAACGCTCACCGTGGAAACGCACAGTGAACTGCGATTCCTGGAAGCCATTGGCCTTGAAGAAATCCATGACCGCCAGCGCACGGCGGCGCGACAGCTCACGATTGGTCAAGCGGTTGCCGCTGTTGTCGGAATGCCCATCGAGTTCGACATGGTTGACGCTCGGGTCAGCCTTGATGAAGTCGAGCATGACCTGCAATTGAGCCTTGGCCTGGGCGTCGAGCTCAACCCCCTCGCCGGGAAAGCCGATCTGGGTCTGCTTGATCTGCTCGAAATTCTTGGGCAACAGTTTCGCCACACAGCCCTGGTAGTCGCTGAAGGCCTTGTTGAAGCGCACAGGCAACAGGCGAACTTCCGACACCCGGCCATCCTCGGTATTACGCCGGACCACGGGGCTGCGCCCTTCCATCAACCCACTGATCAGGCGTCCCGCCTGGACTTGGGAGCTGTTGAACAACACGTCGCCGCTGCCGATCCTGACCGACCCCAGGTTGATGTCGCCCCGCCCCGGTTGCCACGGCGCAGCGGCCGCCAGTAGCGTCGCGGAACCGCCACCCAGTACCGGGTTGTAGGCCTTGAGTCGGAACGTGGCCTGCTCGCCCGCCCGGCGGACGAACTCGCCGCTACCAAAATCGGCGATCGGCTGGCTCAGCCGGCACTCGAACTTGTCGCCTTCGACCGTCCACTCGATGCTCTCCAGACGAGTCTGGAAAGTGAGCGCCATCGCAGGAAGGCTGGCAAACACGCTGAGCAAGGCTAGATAACGCTGGCGCACGGGAGGCTCCACTGGCTTTTTACTTACGGAAATCGAAAAACACCGGGCATGACGCCTGTACGAGACACCGCACGGATTCGTGGCACACCTGAAGGGGCTATCGGTAACTTGTGGCAAAACTTGATAGCGGGTGCCCGCATCGGTCTTTTCCGGTAGCATTCCCCCAGAGTTTGACCCGCCTGGAAGCCCCTCAATGTCCGACCGCCTGACCCTGCTGCGTCCCGACGACTGGCATATTCATCTTCGCGATGGTGCTGTGTTGACCCATACCGTCGCCGATGTCGCGCGCACCTTCGCGCGCGCAATCATCATGCCTAACCTGGTTCCGCCTGTCCGCAACGCCGTCGAGGCCGATGGCTATCGCCAGCGCATCCTGGCCGCACGCCCGGCCGGCAGCCGCTTCGAACCGCTGATGGTGCTTTACCTCACCGACCGCACCCAGCCCGAGGAAATTCGCGAGGCCAAGGCCAGTGGCTTCGTCCACGCGGCCAAGTTGTACCCGGCCGGCGCCACCACCAATTCGGACTCCGGCGTCACCAGCATCGACAAGATCTTCCCGGCGCTTGAAGCGATGGCCGAAGTCGGGATGCCGTTGCTGATCCATGGCGAAGTCACCCGGGGCGATGTCGACGTGTTCGACCGCGAGAAAATCTTCATCGACGAGCACATGCGCCGCGTCGTGGAGCGTTTCCCGACGCTCAAGGTGGTGTTCGAACACATCACCACCGGCGATGCCGTGCAGTTCGTCAACGAAGCCCCGGCCAACGTCGGCGCGACCATTACCGCGCATCACCTGCTTTACAACCGCAACCACATGCTGGTGGGCGGGATCCGGCCGCACTTCTATTGCTTGCCGATCCTCAAGCGCAACACCCACCAGGAAGCCTTGCTCGACGCCGCCACCAGCGGCAGTGCGAAGTTTTTCCTCGGCACGGACTCGGCGCCCCATGCCCGCCATGCCAAGGAAGCCGCCTGCGGTTGCGCCGGTTGCTACACCGCCTATGCCGCCATCGAGATGTACGCCGAAGCGTTCGAGCAGCGCAACGCGCTGGACAAGCTCGAAGGTTTTGCCAGCCTGCACGGCCCGCGTTTCTATGGCCTGCCGGTGAACACCGATAGCATTACCCTGGTCCGCGACGAGTGGACTGCCCCCGCCAGCCTGCCGTTTGGCGAACAGACTGTCATCCCGCTGCGCGCCGGTGAAAAACTGCGCTGGCGCCTGCTGGAGGAAAACGCGTGAGTGAAGATCATTTCGACGAGGAACTGGACGGCAACGGTGGTTCCGGCGGCGCTCGCCACCCCATGGCAGCCCGTTTCCGGGGCTACCTGCCGGTCGTGGTCGACGTAGAAACCGGCGGTTTCAACTCGGCCACCGATGCGTTGCTGGAAATCGCCGCGACGACTATCGGCATGGACGAAAAAGGCTTTGTGTTCCCGGACCACACTTATTTCTTCCGCGTTGAACCGTTCGAAGGCGCCAACATCGAAGCAGCCGCGCTGGAATTCACCGGGATCAAGCTCGACCACCCGCTGCGCATGGCGGTCAGCGAGGAAACGGCACTGACCGACATTTTCCGTGGCGTGCGCAAGGCCCTGAAGGCCAACGGTTGCAAGCGCGCGATCCTGGTCGGTCACAACAGCAGCTTCGACCTGGGCTTCCTTAACGCCGCCGTTGCGCGACTGGACATGAAGCGCAACCCATTCCACCCGTTTTCCAGCTTCGATACGGCGACCCTGGCCGGTCTGGCCTACGGCCAGACCGTATTGGCCAAGGCCTGCCAGGCCGCCGACATCGATTTCGACGGGCGCGAAGCCCACTCGGCCCGCTATGACACCGAGAAGACTGCCGAGCTGTTCTGCGGCATCGTCAATCGCTGGAAGGAAATGGGCGGCTGGCAGGATTTCGACGACTGATATCGGCACTGACTCCAGTGCTCTTGTGGCGAGGGAGCTTGCTCCCGCTGGGCTGCGTAGCGGCCCCAAAAGCCTGCGACCGCTGCGCAGTCGAGCGGGAGCAAGCTCCCTCGCCACGATGTTCAGTGCAAAAAGTCCTGCGTTGCAGCTTATAACCCGCCCATAAAAAAACCGGCCCATCAAGGGCCGGTTTTTTTTTATGCCTGAGTGCGCTTACAGCTTGTCGCTGTGTTCGCCCAGGTAAGCCGCTACGCCTTCAGGCGATGCGGTCATGCCCTTGTCGCCTTTTTTCCAGTTGGCCGGGCAGACTTCGCCGTGCTCTTCGTGGAATTGCAGAGCGTCGACCAGACGGATCAGCTCTTCCATATTACGGCCCAGCGGCAGGTCGTTGATGATCTGCGAACGGACCACGCCTTTGTCGTCGATCAGGAACGCGCCACGGAAGGCCACGCCGCCTTCGGACTCAACGTCGTAGGCCTTGGCGATTTCGTGCTTCATGTCAGCGGCCATGGTGTACTTCACCGGGCCGATCCCGCCGTTGTTGATCGGGGTGTTGCGCCAGGCGTTGTGGGTGAAGTGCGAGTCGATCGAAACCGCGACCACTTCAACGTTGCGCGCCTTGAAATCGTCCATGCGGTGATCCAGTGCGATCAGCTCGGACGGGCAGACAAAAGTGAAGTCCAGCGGGTAGAAGAACACCAGGCCGTATTTGCCTTTGATGGCCGAGGACAGGGTGAAGCTGTCGACGATTTCACCGTTGCCGAGTACGGCTGGAACGGTGAAGTCAGGGGCTTGTTTGCCTACGAGTACGCTCATTGGATATCTCCTGGTGTAGTAACGTGAAAACCGGGTCCGCGCCAGCCTGCCACCCTCAGGCGACAGCCCTGTGACACGAACCCGCTTTGCAAGGACCGACCATCATACACCGCGCGTTTGGACTGTCCTCAACGGTTTTTCGGGGATCTCGTAAATCCGCGACGTCGCATGGCCCACCGGGAAAAAACCGTTCGTCAGACCGAGGCAGCTCAAGCCAGGGGACTATCAGAAACTGCTTTGACAATCATTCTCGTTAACATTAAGATCCGTCTCAATTGAGTCACAACCAGCGACGGTTCTCACTTATGTATGTATGCCTCTGCACTGGCGTCACCGACGGACAGATCCGCGAAGCGATCTATGAAGGTTGCTGCAGTTATCGGGAAGTCCGCCAGGCCACCGGCGTAGCCAGCCAATGCGGTAAATGTGCCTGCCTTGCCAAGGAAGTGGTGCGTGAAACCCTCGCCAAAGTGCAGACCGCTCAGGCCTCGATCCCTTATCCGGTAGAATTTACTGCCGCATAAATCCAGCTTTTTGAAGAACCGGACTCAATGTCCGGTTTTTTTATGCCGGTAAATCAAGTGCTTAGCCTCCAGACGCGGAACACAAACATTCTTATTCCGATTAATTTTCATTTATTATTCAATAACTTAGGTTTGACACTAGTAATTGCGCGGCTCAAACTCTGCCGTATACACAGCTATTACAGGGCAGGCCCTCACCATGAAAGGCGACATCACAGTCATCCAGCATCTCAACAAGATCCTCGCCAATGAGCTGGTCGCGATCAATCAATACTTCCTGCATGCGCGCATGTATGAGGATTGGGGCCTGAACAAGCTGGGCAAGCACGAGTACCACGAATCCATCGACGAGATGAAACACGCGGACAAGCTGATCAAGCGCATCCTGTTCCTCGAAGGCCTGCCGAACGTCCAGGACCTTGGCAAGCTGCACATCGGCGAACACACCAGGGAAATGCTCGAATGCGACCTGCGCATCGAACGCACCGGCCACGCCGACCTGAAAGCCGCCATCGCCCATTGCGAAACCGTCGGTGACTTCGGCAGTCGCGAGTTGCTCGAGGATATCCTCGAGTCCGAAGAAGAGCACATCGACTGGCTGGAAACCCAGTTGGGCCTGATCGACAAGATCGGTCTGGAGAACTACCTGCAATCGCAGATGGGCGAAGAGTAAGTTTCCCCAGTAGCAGGCCACTAAAAAGCCCCGCCCTCTTTCGAGAGGCGGGGCTTTTTATTGCCTGGATTCCAGGCTCACCTAGATTCCTTGTGGGAGCGAGCCTGCTCGCGATAGCGGTGTGTCAGTCACCATCAAATTGACTGACACGCCCTCATCGCGAGCAGGCTCGCTCCCACATTGGTTTGGGGTGAATCAGGCTTCGGTCTTGTTCGCCGCCGCTGCTTCCACAGCTGCCTTGATGGTGGCCTGCAGAGAGCCATCAGCGGCCATCTCGGTCATGATGTCGCTGCCGCCGACCAGTTCACCGCCAACCCACAACTGTGGAAAGGTTGGCCAGTTGGCGTACTTGGGCAGGTTGGCGCGGATTTCCGGGTTCTGCAGGATGTCCACGTAAGCGAACTTCTCGCCACACGCCATCACCGCCTGAGCAGCCTTGGCCGAGAAGCCGCACTGAGGGGCGTTCGGCGAGCCTTTCATGTAAAGCAGGATAGTGTTGTTGGCAATCTGGTCTTTGATCGTTTCGATGATATCCACGGAGCACCTCGGCTTGAACTTTGCGACTACAGATGTCGACACGGTGGCGCATTGTAACGGAAAGCCGAGCACCCTGCTCGGTCCGGCCCAAGGACAATTCTACGCAGCCGCCACTTTCACCGGAACCCCATTAAGCGCCGCATTGCCGGACAACTCATCAAGCTGACATTCATCGGTCAGGTCGTTGGCGCTGGAACCAGGCTGGCTGCTGGCGATGGTCATCTGCACGCCTGGTCGGGCGTGGCCCCAGCCATGGGGAAGGCTGACCACGCCTTTCATCATGTCCAGGCTGCCTTGCACCTCCACTTCGATCACGCCTACCCGTGAACTGACCTGCACGCGCTGGCCATCGACTAAACCGCGACTGGCGAGGTCTTCAGGATGCATCAGCAACTGATGGCGCGGCTTGCCCTTCACCAGCCGATGAAAGTTATGCATCCAGGAATTGTTGCTGCGCACATGCCGACGGCCAATCATCAGCAACTCGTCCGATGCCGGCGCTCGCAGCGCGGCAAAGCGCGCCAGATCCGCGAGGATCACCGCCGGCGCGGCCTGCACGCGGCCATTTTCGGTTTTCAAGCGCGTCGTCAGATTGGGCTTGAGCGCACCGAGGTCGATGCCGTGGGGATGATCGAACAGCGTCGCCAGCGATAACTTGTGTGGCGAGGCATCCCCATACCTTCCCGCGCGCAGGCCAAAATCAATCATTTGCGCGGGCGGCATGGTCGGCTTGAGTTCCTTGCCAGTCCGCGCGGCGAAGGCCTTGGCCAGGCCGACAAAAATCTCCCAATCGTGCAGCGCCCCTTCGGGCTTGGGCAGGATCGCCCGATTGAAACGGCTGACGTTACGCACCGCGAACAGGTTGAACGTGGTGTCGTAGTGATCGTTTTCCAAAGCCGAAGTCGATGGCAGGATCAGATCGGCATAACGCGTGGTCTCGTTGATGTACAAATCGATGCTGACCATGAACTCCAGCCCATCCAGCGCCTGTTCGAGCTGCCGCCCATTGGGCGTGGATAGCACCGGGTTGCCGGCCACAGTGACCAGCGCACGAATCTGCCCGTCGCCCTCGATCAGCATTTCTTCGGCCAAGGTCGACACGGGCAGCTCGCCGGCGTATTCGGGACGCCCGGACACGCGGCTCTGCCAACGGTTGAAATGGCCACCCGAGGTGGTCGCCACCAGGTCCACCGCCGGCTCGGTGCACAGTGCCCCGCCCACCCGATCAAGGTTGCCGGTGACCAGATTGATCACTTGGATCAGCCAGTGGCATAACGTGCCGAACGCCTGGGTGGACACGCCCATTCTGCCGTAGCAGACCGCTGAGGGCGCAGCGGCAAAGTCGCGGGCCAACTGCCGGATCTGCGGCGCTGGCACCGCACAGAGGGGGCTCATCACCTCGGCGGTAAATCCTGCCACGGCCTGGCGCACCTCTTCGAGGCCGTCCACCGGCAAATGGCTGTCGCGGCTCAGACCTTCGCTGAACAGCGTATTGAGCAGGCCAAACAGCAGCGCGGCATCGCCACCGGGACGCACGAAAACATGCTGGTCGGCAATCGCCGCCGTTTCGCTGCGCCGTGGATCGACGACCACGACTTTGCCGCCACGGGCCTGGATCGCCTTGAGGCGCTTCTCGACGTCCGGCACGGTCATGATGCTGCCGTTGGAAGCCAGGGGATTACCGCCCAGGATCAGCATGAAATCGGTATGGTCGATGTCCGGTATCGGCAGCAGCAGGCCGTGACCGTACATCAGGTGACTGGTCAGGTGATGGGGCAGTTGATCCACCGACGTCGCCGAGAAGCGACTGCGTGTCTTCAGCAGGCCGAGGAAATAGTTGCTGTGGGTCATCAACCCATAGTTATGCACGCTGGGGTTGCCCTGGTAGACGCCCACCGCGTTCTGGCCGTGGCGCTCCTGGATTGCCGCCAGGCGTTCGGCGACCAGGGCGAAAGCGTCATCCCAGGCAATCGGCTGCCACTCGCCGCCGACTCGCTGCATGGGTTGGCGCAGCCGGTCCGGGTCATTCTGGATATCTTGCAGGGCGACGGCCTTGGGACAGATGTGCCCACGGCTGAAACTGTCCAGCGGATCGCCCTTGATCGAGGTGATCGCCAGGCCTTGGCCTTCAGTTTCGGTGGTTTCGAGCGTCAGGCCACAGATGGCCTCACATAGATGGCACGCACGGTGATGAAGAGTCTTGGTCATGGCCAGTCTCTGTTTTATTCGTAGCGGGCACTTTCGGCCGCGGGAACAAAACTATGGCGCGGGATCCTCCACCGCGCCAGCGACGTTCGTCCTGTGAATCGCCGGGCATCAGGCCAACCGATTTCAGGGGTGCTCGGGAGGCGGCGCCAGCAGCTGGATTTCCTCGACGGTTTCCACTTGTTCCTGAGCGATGGGCACTCCGGTCAACTCGCCGATCAATCGCCAATGTTCGTCGAGGCCGCTGCTGATGGTAGCCATGCGGTCGATCATGCGGCGGCCGGCAGCCTTGGTCACTTCGTCTTCGCTGCGCAACAATTCGAATGACATGGAGGTCACCGAAGCGGTCAGGTGCGTCAGGGAGCGTGCCGTCAGCCCCAGCAGTTCCATCAGTTGTTGCTCTTTCGAATCCATTTCGGGGCTCCTGCGTCTAAGGGTTCATTTATAACCCAGGCCCTTGCATTAAGAAATCTCACATCCGATGACAGACACACGAAATCAATTGCACGCTGGCCAATAAAACGCCGTCTGTCCTCCGGCGCCCGTCCGGCTTGTTTGCCAAGCGCCGCAGCGCCAGTGTACAAATGGGCTCGCTGCTGTCAGGAAACCGGCTTCAAACATGTCATCGCAGTCCTGCCATGACCTCGTTGAAATCCCCTAAAACCGTAGCCCTATTGGTAAGACGCGACATTTAATGTCAATATCGCGCCTTCCCCTAATTTCGTCGCCCCGTGCGGCTTTTGCCGCAGGTCTCGCCCGTTTTTCCATTAAACAAGGCTTTGAGCATCTGCGGTCAGTTACAAAAAGGTAGTCAATCATGAGCGCAAGGCACTTTCTCTCCCTGATGGATTTCACGCCCGAAGAGTTGCTCGGCGTGATCCGTCGAGGCGTGGAGCTCAAGGACCTGCGTAAGCGCGGCGTACTGTTCGAGCCCTTGAAAAACCGTGTGCTGGGGATGATCTTCGAGAAATCCTCCACGCGCACGCGCATTTCTTTCGAAGCCGGCATGATCCAGCTCGGCGGCCAGGCGATTTTCCTGTCGCCCCGTGACACCCAGCTGGGCCGTGGCGAACCCATTGGCGATTGCGCCATCGTCATGTCGAGCATGCTCGATGCGGTGATGATCCGGACCTTTGCCCATAGCACGCTGACCCAGTTCGCGGCGCATTCTCGCGTGCCGGTGATCAATGGCCTGTCCGACGATCTGCACCCGTGCCAGTTGCTCGCGGACATGCAGACTTTCCTCGAACATCGCGGCCCGATCCAGGGCAAGACCGTGGCCTGGATCGGCGATGGCAACAACATGTGCAACAGCTATATAGAAGCGGCGATCCAGTTCGACTTCCAGTTGCGCATCGCCTGCCCTGAAGGCTACGAACCCAACCCGCAATTCGTCGCCAGGGCCGGCGACCGGGTGACAATCCTGCGCGATCCGAAACAGGCCGTCGCCGGCGCGCACCTGGTGAGCACCGACGTCTGGACATCCATGGGCCAGGAAGAAGAAACCGCCAAGCGCCTGGAGTTGTTTGCGCCCTTCCAGGTCAATCGGGCACTGCTCGACCTCGCGGATGCCGAGGTGCTGTTCATGCATTGCCTGCCAGCCCACCGTGGCGAAGAAATCAGCCTCGACCTGCTCGACGATCCCCGCTCGGTGGCGTGGGACCAGGCAGAAAACCGTCTCCATGCACAGAAGGCCCTGCTTGAATTCCTCGTCGAGCCGGCGTACCACCACGCATGAGTGCTCCATTGTTATTGAATCTGCACAATCTGGCCTGCGGTTATCAGGACCAGCGGGTCGTCCAGAACCTCAACCTGCACCTCAATGCTGGTGACATCGGTTGCCTGCTCGGCTCGTCCGGGTGTGGCAAGACCACCACCCTGCGGGCCATCGCCGGTTTCGAACCGGTGCATGAAGGCGAGATCCAGTTGGCTGGGGAAACCATTTCCCGCGCGGGGTTTACCCTCGCCCCGGAAAAACGCCGCATCGGCATGGTGTTCCAGGACTACGCGCTGTTCCCGCATTTGAGCGTCGCCGAAAATATCGCGTTCGGCATCCGCAAACATCCGGACAAGGATCGCGTGGTCGAAGAACTGTTGGAGCTGGTCAACCTGAAAAGCCTGGGCAAGCGTTTTCCCCACGAGCTGTCGGGAGGCCAGCAACAGCGCGTGGCGCTGGCTCGCGCACTGGCACCGGAACCCCAACTGCTGTTACTCGACGAGCCGTTCTCCAACCTCGACGGCGAGCTGCGACGCAAGCTCAGCCATGAGGTGCGGGACATTCTCAAGGCCCGCGGCACCAGCGCAATCCTGGTCACCCATGACCAGGAAGAAGCCTTTGCGGTGAGTGACCATGTCGGCGTGTTCAGAGAGGGTCGCTTGGAACAGTGGGATACGCCCTACAACCTGTACCACGAACCTCTGACGCCCTATGTCGCCAGTTTCATCGGCCAGGGTTACTTCATCCGCGGTCAGCTCGACAGCCCGGAATCGGTGCAGACCGAACTCGGCGTGCTGCGCGGCAACCGGGCGTACACCTGGTCCATCGGCAGTGCCGTAGACGTCCTGCTGCGCCCGGACGACATCGTCCACGCGCCGGACAGTCCGCTCACGGCGACTATCGTTGGCAAGACGTTCCTCGGTGCTTCAACCCTGTATCGCCTGCAACTGCCGACCGGCGCACAACTGGAGTCGATTTTCCCTAGCCATGCCGACCATCAGGTCGGTGCTACCGTCGGTATCCGCGTGGCGGCTGAACACCTGGTGCTGTTCCAGGCGTCGGGAAGCACGGCGGCGCATCTGCCGATCGGGGAAAGTGGTGTGCGGCGGTATGGCACGTCTGATTGATGCTGCAAGGGCCTTCGTGGCGAGGGAGCTTGCTCCCGCTCGGCTGCGAAGCAGTCGCATGGGCCCTGGAAGCTGACGCGCCTGGATGGGGCCGCTTCGCGGCCCAGCGGGAGCAAGCTCCCTCGCCACGGGTTAGCCGAGCACTAGCGTACCACTAGCCACCAACGTCGCATCCCCGCCAATCTTCACCCGCTCACCTTCCAATCGGCAAAACAGCGCACCGCCCCTCGCCGAGCATTGATAGGCCGTCAGGCCGTGTTTGTTCAGGCGTTTGGACCAATATGGAATCAGGCTGCAATGAGTCGACCCGGTCACCGGATCCTCGTTGATGCCGATCGCCGGGGCAAAATAGCGCGAGACAAAATCGTGCTTGCTTCCCGGTGCGGTAACGATCGCGCCCGGCCACGGCAGCTTCGCCAGGGCCGCCATGTCCGGCTTGCAATCGAGCACTGCCTGCTCCGACTCCAGCACCACGAACAATTCGTTGCAACTGAGCACATCCACCGCCTCGACACCCAAGGCGCTCTGGACCGCCAGGGAGGCGCCCAACTCAGTCGGCACGATGGCCGGGAAATCCAACCACAACCGATCGCCTTCACGAGTGACACTCAACGCTCCGGACCTGCAGATGAAGTCGAGTCGCTCGGCCGGTTCGCGGTAAACCTCGAACAGCACATGAGCGCTGGCTAACGTCGCGTGCCCACACAGCGGCACTTCGGTGGTGGGCGTGAACCAGCGAATGTGCCAACGCTGGTTCTCACGTACCAGAAAAGCGGTCTCGGCCAGGTTGTGTTCGGCGGCAATTTTCTGCATCAGTTCATCGGCAAGCCAGGCATCGAGCCGATAGACCATCGCCGGGTTACCGCCAAACGGCCGGTCACTGAACGCATCGACTTGATGAAACGCGAGCTGCATGGCACTTCTCCTTTTTTATGGATGCGCGAGCATGAGCTGCCCGGACATCGTTTAGCCAGTGACAGATCAGCAGAATTTTCACCCTACAGCGCACATGAAATCTGACGCACCATGTGGCTCGAAGATTCAAATCATCTCGGCCAGTGGGCTTGCTCCCGCTTGGGCGCGCAGCGGCCACCAACAGGCTCAGGCACGCCCGATATCAGCAAAGATCGCTCCGGTATGCTCCGCCAGTACCGCAGGCGCCAGTTCCACTTCCAGCCCGCGCCTCCCCGCGCTGACGAACATGCTGGCTAACGGCTGCGCAGAATTGTCGACAAACGTGCGAAGACGCTTTTTCTGACCCAGCGGGCTGATCCCGCCCAGCAAATAGCCGGTCGAACGCTGCGCCGCGGCCGGATCGGCCATCTCGACTTTTTTCACCCCGGCCGCATGAGCCAGGCCTTTCAGATCCAGGCTCCCGGCCACCGGCACCACAGCCACCAGCAATTCGCCTTTTTCGCTGGCCGCCAACAGGGTCTTGAACACCTGCGCCGGATCCAGACCGAGTTTTTCAGCCGCCTCCAGCCCATAGGAGGCAGCCTTCGGGTCATGTTCGTAACTGTGGATGCGATGTTCGGCGCGCACTTTTTTAAGCAGGTCCAATGCGGGGGTCATGACGGCTCCTGACAAGGAAAAAGCAAAAGAGTGGCGCGGATTCTAAGCCATCGGCAATGAAAAGGCGTCGTGAGCCTACTGGGATGATCTCCCTGAAGGGCGCACAGCGAGACATTCACGTGACGAATAATCCAAATGTGACCGATGGTTCACTTTCGACCTTTGACACCAGCGTTTCTTGTCTATATTTTTTCGAAACTGAAAGTAGATTTACCTGTCTCAAGCAGCACCCGAGACCTAAATGGGGATCCTGGTCTCGGCGAAGAACGTGTCTTCAAGGTTTATCGAAGGCACCAGACAAGAACAAAAACACCGAGGTTTGCATGACTACCGCTTTACAACAGCCCACCCTTTCCAGCCAATGCCTGGCCGAATTCCTCGGCAGCGCCCTGCTGATTTTTTTCGGTACCGGTTGCGTCGCGGCGCTCAAGGTCGCGGGTGCGAGTTTCGGGTTGTGGGAAATCAGCATCATCTGGGGTGTCGGGGTCAGCATGGCCATCTACCTCAGCGCGGGTATTTCCGGCGCCCACCTCAACCCCGCCGTCAGCATCGCCCTGTGTATTTTTACCGATTTCGAAAAACGCAAACTGCCCTTCTATATTGTCTGCCAGGTGGCGGGGGCATTTTGTGGCGCGCTCTTGGTCTACACGCTGTACAGCAATCTTTTCTTCGATTTCGAACAGTCCCGGCAGATAATTCGTGGCACCCAAGCCAGCCTCGAACTGGCTTCGGTATTCTCCACCTACCCGCACCCGGCGCTCTCCACCGGCCAAGCCTTTCTGGTGGAGGTGATCATCACTGCAATCCTGATGGGCGTGATCATGTCCCTGACCGACGACAACAATGGCCTGCCTCGCGGTGCGCTTGCGCCGCTGCTGATCGGCCTTCTGATCGCCGTGATCGGCAGCTCGATGGGGCCGCTGACAGGCTTCGCGATGAACCCGGCGCGGGACTTCGGTCCAAAATTGATGACTTTCTTCGCTGGCTGGGGTGAAATTTCCCTCACGGGCGGGCGTGACATCCCTTACTTCCTGGTTCCGATTTTCGCGCCGATAGTGGGTGCGTGCCTGGGCGCTGCCGCGTATCGCGGATTGATTGCCCGACACCTGCCGGGTGCCAAGGCTGCTACAAAGGATGCAGAACCGGCCATTGACGGCAAGCCAAGAACTTCCTGAAACAATGGGCGCATGCCACTGCCCTTCAAGCATGCGCCATGGCTTCATCCCAAACACACGTCCCAAGGCAATCGACATGACTGACTCAGAGAACAAAAACTACATCATTGCCCTCGACCAGGGTACGACCAGCTCACGCGCCATTATTTTCGACCGTGACGCCAACGTGGTCTGCACCGCCCAACGGGAATTCGTCCAGCATTATCCGCAACCGGGCTGGGTCGAGCATGACCCCATGGAAATCTTTGCCACGCAAAGCGCGGTGATGGTGGAAGCCTTGGCTCAAGCGGGTTTGCATCACGACCAGGTCGCCGCAATCGGCATCACCAACCAGCGCGAAACCACCGTGGTCTGGGACAAGTCCACCGGCCGCCCCATTTACAACGCGGTAGTCTGGCAATGTCGACGCAGCACTGAAATCTGCCAGCAACTCAAGCGCGATGGCCACGAGCAGTACATCAGTGAAGCCACTGGCCTGGTGACCGACCCCTACTTTTCCGGTACCAAGCTCAAGTGGATCCTCGACAACGTCGAAGGCAGCCGCGAGCGCGCGCGCAACGGTGAATTGCTGTTCGGCACCGTGGACAGCTGGCTGATCTGGAAATTTACCGGCGGCAAGGTCCACGTCACCGACTACACCAACGCCTCTCGCACCATGCTCTTCAACATCCACACGCTGGAGTGGGACGCGAAGATGCTCGACATCCTCAACATCCCTCGCGAGATGCTGCCGGAAGTAAAATCATCCTCGGAAATCTACGGCCGGACCAAAAGCGGCATCGCTATTGGCGGCATCGCCGGCGACCAGCAGGCCGCCCTCTTCGGCCAGATGTGCGTGGAACCGGGCCAGGCGAAAAATACCTATGGCACCGGCTGCTTCCTGCTGATGAACACCGGTAACAAAGCCGTCAAATCCAACCACGGCATGCTGACCACCATCGCCTGCGGTCCTCGCGGCGAAGTGGCCTACGCCCTGGAAGGCGCGGTGTTCAACGGTGGCTCTACCGTCCAGTGGCTGCGCGATGAACTGAAAATCATCAACGACGCCCTCGACACCGAATACTTCGCCAACAAGGTCAAGGACAGCAACGGCGTTTACCTGGTGCCAGCCTTCACCGGCCTCGGCGCACCGTACTGGGACCCCTACGCCCGTGGCGCGCTGTTCGGCCTGACCCGTGGCGTGCGGGTCGATCACATCATCCGGGCCACGCTGGAATCCATCGCCTACCAGACCCGCGACGTACTCGACGCCATGCAACAGGATGCCGGCGAACGCCTCAAGTCCTTGCGCGTGGACGGTGGCGCCGTGGCCAACAATTTCCTCATGCAATTTCAGGCCGACATTCTTGGCACGCAGGTCGAACGCCCGAAAATGCGCGAAACCACCGCCCTCGGCGCGGCATACCTGGCTGGCCTGGCATGCGGTTTCTGGGGCAGCCTGGAAGAGTTGCGTGGCAAAGCGGTCATCGAGCGCGAGTTCGAACCGCAGCTGGATGAGCAAGCCAAGGAAAAACTCTACGCAGGATGGAAAAAAGCCGTCAGCCGCACGCGCGATTGGGAGCCCCACGAAGACGCTGAATGACAGCTGAGCCGGGGATGATGAGGATCTGAAACTGGTCGGGAAAGGATTCCTGCGGCATCATGGGCAAATTTTGTACGGCAGCCCAAAGGAAGCCCCATGAATCTGCCTCCCCGCCAGCAGCAAATCCTTGAACTGGTCCGCGAACGCGGCTATGTCAGCATCGAGGAAATGGCGCAGCTATTTGTCGTCACCCCGCAGACCATCCGCCGCGACATCAATCAACTGGCGGAAGTGAACCTGCTGCGCCGCTACCATGGCGGCGCCGCTTACGATTCCAGCGTGGAAAACACCGCCTACGCCATGCGCGCCGATCAGATGCGCGATGAGAAGCAACGCATCGCCGAAGCGATCGCTGCGCAGATTCCCGACCACGCCTCGCTGTTCATCAATATCGGTACCACCACCGAATCCATCGCCCGGGCGCTGCTCAATCACAACCATTTGAAAGTCATCACCAACAACCTGCACGTGGCATCGATCCTCAGTGCCAAGGATGATTTCGAAGTCCTGATCGCCGGCGGCAACGTGCGCCGTGACGGCGGCGTGGTCGGTCAGGCCAGCGTCGATTTCATCAGTCAGTTCAAAGTCGACTTCGCCCTGGTGGGCATCAGCGGGATCGACGAGGACGGCAGCCTGCTGGATTTTGACTACCAGGAAGTCCGGGTCTCCCAAGCCATCATCGCCAACGCCCGGCAGGTATTGCTGGCGGCGGATTCCAGCAAGTTCGGGCGTAACGCCATGGTCCGCCTGGGCCCGATCAGCCTGATCGATTGCCTGGTGACCGACCAGCAACCGGTGCCGGCCCTGGCGCAGTTGTTGAGCCAGCACAAGATTCGCCTGGAAGTGGTCTGACTTCACCCCCGATCCCCTGTGGCGAGGGAGCTTGCTCCCGCTCGGCGGCGCAGCCGTCGTAAATCGGCCTGATGGGGTTAGCCTGAAGAAAAACGCCGGCCTGCTTGGGATGGCTTCGCCATCCAGCGGGAGCAAGCTCCCTGGCCACAGAAGCCCTCCTCAACTCCTTTTTGTTCGAAAATTTTCCTTTCAGCGTACTTCGATCAGTATTTTCAATCGGATTCGACTGGCTGTTGCTGTGCTTATGGGCTAGTATTTTCGCAAATGAACATTTATGTTCGAATTCAAATATTTCGAAAAAAGAACCCGAGGCCAGCCGATGCCCAATTCCACCTTGCCTATGCCCCCTCTCGCTGAAATCTATGACGTCGCCGTCATCGGTGGCGGTATCAATGGTGTAGGGATCGCCGCGGATGCTGCCGGTCGCGGTCTTTCGGTGTTCCTTTGCGAAAAGGACGATTTGGCCAGCCACACCTCTTCGGCCAGCAGCAAGCTGATCCATGGCGGCCTGCGCTATCTCGAACATTACGAATTCCGCCTGGTGCGTGAAGCACTCGCCGAGCGCGAAGTGCTGCTGACCAAGGCTCCGCATATCGTCAAGCAGATGCGCTTCGTATTGCCCCATCGCCCGCACCTGCGTCCGGCCTGGATGATCCGCGCCGGCCTGTTCCTTTATGATCACCTGGGCAAGCGCGAGCAACTCGCCGGCTCCCGGAGCCTGAAATTCGGCGCCGACAGCGCATTAAAAAGCGAGATCACCAAAGGCTTCGAATACTCCGATTGCTGGGTCGATGACGCCCGGCTGGTGGTGCTCAATGCCATGGCGGCGCGAGAAAAAGGTGCGCATATCCACACCCGCACCCGTTGCGTCAGCGCTCGGCGCAGTAAAGGCCTGTGGCAATTGAACCTGGAACGTGCCGACGGCAGCCTGTTTTCAATCCTGGCCAAATCGCTGGTAAACGCTGCCGGCCCATGGGTCGCCAAGTTCATTCGTGATGACCTGAAAATGGAATCGCCCTACGGCATCCGTCTGATCCAGGGCAGCCACCTGATCGTGCCAAAACTCTACGAAGGCGAGCATGCGCACATTCTTCAAAACGAAGACCAGCGCATCGTCTTCACCATCCCGTATCTGAATCAATTTACCCTGATAGGCACGACCGACCGCGAATACACCGGCGATCCGGCCAAGGTGGCAATTACCGAGGGCGAAACCGACTACCTGCTGAAGGTCGTCAATGCGCACTTCAAGAAGCAGATCAGCCGCGACGACATTCTGCACAGCTATTCCGGTGTCCGGCCTTTGTGCAACGACGAATCCGACAACCCTTCCGCCGTGACCCGGGACTACACCCTGGCGCTGTCGGGCGGTGGCCAGGAAGCTCCGTTGTTATCGGTGTTCGGCGGCAAACTGACCACGTACCGCAAGCTTGCCGAGTCGGCGATGGCCCAGCTGGCTCCGTACTTCACCCAGATGCGCCCGAGCTGGACGGCCCTGGAGACCTTGCCCGGCGGCGAGAACATGACCACGCCACAGGCTTTGTGCTCGGCAATCCGCGACAAGTTCGACTGGCTGCCCACCGATATCGCCCGCCGCTGGGCCACTACCTATGGCAGCCGCACCTGGCGCATGCTCGAAGGCGTGCACAGCCTTGCCGACCTGGGCGAGCACATCGGCGCGGGCCTTTATACCCGGGAGGTCGACTATCTGTGCAGCGACGAGTGGGCCATCGACGCCGAGGATATTCTCTGGCGTCGCAGCAAGCTGGGCTTGTTCACAACCGCCGCTGAACAGGAGAAGCTTCGCACGTACCTGGACAAGGTCGAGCACAACCGGCGCAAGATCGAAGCGGCCTGAGCAGTATTTCGCTAGCTAAACGTAAAGCCCCTGAATTCAGGGGCTTTTTGTTATCCGGATCCGCCACGGATCCCTGTGGGAGCGAGCCTGCTCGCGAAGAGGCCATCCGCTTCACAACTGATGGAACTGAGTGACCGCCTTCGCGAGCAGGCTCGCTCCCACAAGAGTTGATGAGCTCTCGAGTCATTCGGTTTTCCGAACACGACCCGACAGTCAGTTCGGCAAACCGGATAAACAACCGGCCAAAAATCTGAAACAAAACATTAATTTCCTTTAAAAACAGTCTGTTAACCAATCGCGACTGGCCTGGCACGAGTCATGCTCTACACTCGTGGAGACGAACGCCTGTACGCCAACACAACAGGAGCTGCCAGGCATTCGAAGCACTCAGGGCCGGTGAACCGGCCGAATACAAAAAAAACAATGTCGAGGAAACATCGATGCGCATCGTTCCCCATCTCCTGGGCGCAGCCGTTGCTGCCGCTCTGATCAGCACTCCGGTCTTCGCCGCCGAACTGACCGGCACACTGAAAAAGATCAAAGAGTCCGGCGTCGTTACGCTCGGCCACCGCGACGCCTCCATTCCGTTTTCCTACATCGCGGACGCTTCCGGCAAACCGGTCGGCTACTCCCACGACATCCAGCTGAAAGTCGTCGACGCTCTGAAAAAAGAGCTGGATGTGCCGAACCTGCAGGTCAAGTACAACCTGGTCACCTCGCAAACCCGTATCCCGCTGGTACAGAACGGCACTGTGGACCTGGAGTGCGGCTCCACCACCAACAACGTCGAGCGCCAGCAACAAGTCGCCTTCTCCGTTGGCATCTTCGAGATCGGCACCAAGCTGCTGTCCAAGAAAGACTCCAAGTACAAGGATTTCGACGACCTCAAGGGCAAGAACGTCGTGACCACCGCCGGCACCACGTCCGAGCGCCTGCTCAAGGCCATGAATGCCGACAAGCAAATGGGCATGAACGTCATCTCGGCCAAGGACCACGGCGAGTCCTTCCAGATGCTGGAATCGGGTCGTGCCGTCGCGTTCATGATGGACGACGCGCTGCTGGCCGGCGAAGCCGCCAAGGCCAAGAAGGCCGATGACTGGGCCGTCACCGGTACTCCGCAATCCTACGAAATCTACGGCTGCATGGTGCGCAAGGGCGACGAGCCGTTCAAAAAGGTTGTCGATGACGCTATCAAGGCCACCTACGCGTCGGGCGAGATCAACAAGATCTACGAAAAATGGTTCATGCAACCGATCCCGCCAAAAGGCCTGAACCTCAATTTCCCGATGAGCGACGAACTCAAGGCACTGATCGCCACGCCGACCGATAAAGCGGCTGACGACAAGAAATCCTGATTTCTGACTAACCTTACCTCCTGGAAGGGCCTGCCCTTCCAGGAGTGTGTCATTCCCTGCTGGCATCCAAGGAACCACTCGAACGGTGCGGTCGAGCCGTCGGTGTGTGCCCGATTCTCAAGATTGGGCGGGAAAGGACTTCCCCCTGCAGATATTTGTACATCGATCGATCTGAGGGGAGACCCTGATGAATTACAACTGGGACTGGGGCGTGTTCTTCAAGTCCACCGGCGTGGGCAGCGAGATCTATCTCGACTGGTACGTGGCCGGCCTGGGCTGGACCATTGCCATCGCCGTCGTCGCCTGGATCATTGCCCTGCTGCTGGGCTCGATCCTGGGTGTGATGCGCACCGTGCCGAACCGGCTGGTGTCCGGCATCGCGACTTGCTACGTGGAACTCTTTCGTAATGTGCCGCTGCTGGTGCAGCTGTTCATCTGGTACTTCCTGGTGCCGGACCTGCTGCCCGCCGACATGCAGGAATGGTACAAGCAGGACCTCAACCCGACCACCTCGGCCTACCTGAGCGTCGTCGTCTGCCTGGGCCTGTTCACTGCCGCACGGGTTTGCGAGCAGGTGCGCACCGGCATCCAGGCGCTGCCACGCGGCCAGGAAGCCGCCGCCCGCGCCATGGGCTTCAAGCTGCCGCAGATCTACTGGAACGTGCTGTTGCCCCAGGCCTACCGGATCATCATTCCGCCGCTTACCTCGGAATTTCTCAACGTCTTCAAGAACTCCTCCGTGGCCTCGCTGATCGGCCTGATGGAGCTGCTCGCGCAGACCAAGCAGACCGCCGAGTTCTCGGCCAACCTGTTCGAAGCCTTTACCCTGGCGACGCTGATCTACTTCACCCTGAACATGAGCCTGATGCTGCTCATGCGCATGGTCGAGAAGAAAGTCGCGGTGCCCGGCCTGATCTCCGTGGGGGGTAAATAATGGAATTCGACTTCACAGGCATCATCCCGGCCATTCCCGGTTTGTGGAACGGCATGGTGATGACCCTCAAGCTGATGGCCCTGGGTGTCGTTGGCGGGATCATCCTGGGGACGATCCTGGCGCTGATGCGCCTGTCCCACAACAAGCTGGTCTCCAACATCGCTGGCGCCTACGTCAACTATTTCCGCTCGATCCCGTTGCTGCTGGTCATCACCTGGTTCTACCTGGCGGTGCCGTTCGTGCTGCGCTGGATCACCGGTGAAGACACGCCGATCGGCGCGTTCGGCTCTTGCGTCGTGGCGTTCATGATGTTCGAGGCGGCTTACTTCTGCGAAATCGTCCGGGCCGGCGTGCAGTCGATCCCCAAGGGCCAGATGGGCGCGGCACAGGCATTGGGCATGAACTATGGCCAGGTCATGCGCCTGATCATCCTGCCCCAGGCGTTTCGCAAGATGACCCCGCTGTTGCTGCAACAGAGCATCATCCTGTTTCAGGACACCTCGCTGGTCTACACCGTCGGCCTGGTGGACTTCCTCAATGCTTCGCGGGCCAATGGCGACATCATCGGCCGCTCCAATGAGTTCCTGATCATCGCAGGTCTCGTGTACTTCACAATCAGCTTTGCCGCCTCGCTGCTGGTCAAGCGTCTGCAAAAAAGGTTCGCCGTATGATCTCTATCAAGAACATCAACAAGTGGTATGGGGACTTCCAGGTACTGACCAATTGCAGCACCGAGGTCAGCAAGGGTGAGGTTGTGGTGGTGTGCGGGCCGTCGGGTTCGGGCAAGTCCACGCTGATCAAGTGCGTCAACGCGCTGGAGCCGTTCCAGAAAGGCGACATCGTGGTCGATGGCACCTCCATCGCCGACCCGAAGACCAACCTGCCGAAACTGCGTTCGCGGGTGGGCATGGTGTTCCAGCATTTCGAATTGTTCCCGCACCTGACCATCACCGAAAACCTGACCATCGCGCAGATCAAGGTGCTGGGCCGCAGCAAGGAAGAAGCCACCAAAAAAGGCCTGCAACTGCTTGAGCGCGTCGGCCTGTCCGCCCACGCCCACAAGCACCCGGGCCAGCTTTCCGGCGGCCAGCAACAGCGCGTGGCGATTGCCCGTGCGCTGGCGATGGACCCGGTGGTGATGCTGTTCGACGAACCGACCTCGGCCCTCGACCCGGAAATGGTCAACGAAGTGCTGGACGTGATGGTGCAACTGGCCCACGAAGGCATGACCATGATGTGCGTGACCCACGAAATGGGCTTCGCCCGCAAGGTGGCGAACCGGGTGATCTTCATGGACCAGGGCCAGATCATCGAGGATTGCGAGAAGGAAGAGTTCTTCGGCGACATCAACGCCCGCTCCGAACGCGCGCAGCATTTCCTTGAGAAAATCCTGCAGCACTAAGCGTCGCCTTCTTTAGACGCGCTTGCCCTTGTGGCGAGGGAGCTTGCTCCCGCTGGGTCGCGTAGCGGCCCCAAATCCGGCAAATGCTATGTATCAGGCATACCGCATTAGCCGTTTTGCGACTGCTTCGCAGCCGAGCGGGAGCAAGCTCCCTCGCCACGGGACCGCGTTTGAAGGGCAATCGCCGCCTCACTGGTTGACCCAAGGCTTCTGTGATGAAATGCGACCCCACCCTCTATCGCGCCGCGCCGCCATCACTCGCCGTGAAACCCCGCCTGATTCGCCACCTGTTCCTGCCGCCGCTGGTCATTGCGCTGATGATCGGCCTGGGTTACCTCGGCTTCTGGATCAGCGAGCACTACGGCATTCGCGGCCTGGCCGAAAATGGCGAGCGCCAGCTGGAACTGCATGCCCGGGCGGTGGAAAGCGAGATCAGCAAATACACCTATCTGCCCAGCCTGCTCGAGCTTGAATCCAGCGTCTCGAAACTGCTCGACGACCCGACACCCGAGCACCGCAAGACCGTCAACGAATACCTCGAAGGCCTGAATCGGCGCAGCCGTAGCCGGGCCATCTATGTCATGGACACCACCGGCCGGGTGATGGCCACCAGCAACTGGCGCGACGTCGACAGTTACCTGGGCGAAGACCTGTCATTCCGCGCCTACTTCCAGAACGCCGTTCGCGGCCAGCCGGGACGCTTCTACGGCATCGGCAGCACCAACGGCGAGCCGGGCTACTACCTGGCCCATGGGCTGGAAGAAAGGGGCAAGATCATCGGCGTGGCCGTGGTCAAGGTGCGTCTCGAAGCCATGGAGGAACGCTGGCAGCGAGCACGCCTGGAAGCCTTCGTCAGCGACGAGAACGGCATCATCATCCTCTCCAGCGATCCGGCGCGACGGCTCAAGTCCGTACGGCCGCTGAGCGACGAAACCAAGGAACGCCTGGCCCGCAGCCTGCAATATTACTGGTTCCCACTGAACGAACTGATCCCCCTGGCCCGCGAGCAACTGGCCGAAGGCATGGAGAAGCTGACCTTCCCCGCCAATACCGAAATCGCCGCCGACCAGCAGGCCACCAGCTACCTCTCGCAGACCCGGCCGTTGAGCGACACGCCGTGGAATTTCACCTTGCTCACCCCGCTTGAAGACCTGCGCCGCCAAGCGATCAACCAGGGCATCCTGGTGGCCGTGGCGTTTGCCCTGGTGGCCTTCCTGCTGATCGCCTGGAACGAGCGGCGCAAGGTCATTGCCACCCGCCTCGCCGCCCGCGAAGCGTTGCAGGAAGCCAACAACCAGCTCGAACGTCGGATTACCGAACGCACCACCGACCTGCGGGCCAGCAACGAGCGGCTCAAAGGCCAGATCCGCGAACGCCGGCAAGCGGAAGAGACCCTGCGCCGCGCCCAGGACGAACTGGTACAGGCCGGCAAATTGGCGGCCATCGGCCAGATGTCCACCAGCATCGCTCATGAACTCAACCAGCCGCTGGCTGCGTTGCGCACGTTGTCCGGCAACACGGTGCGCTTCCTGGAGCGCGGCCAACTGGACATTGCCAGCGCCAACCTCAGGACCATCAACGACCTGATCGATCGCATGGGCCGGATCACCGCGAGCCTGCGTGCCTTTGCCCGGCGCGGTGACGACAAAGGCCGGGCCAGCCTGGGCAAGGCCGTCGAGGCCGCGCTGCAATTGCTCGGGGCGCGTCTGGAAAAACTTGGGGTCCAGACACAGACAGCTTTCGAAGACGTCCAGCTGCAAATCGACCAGACACGCCTGGAGCAGATCCTGGTGAACCTGATTGGCAACGCCCTGGACGCGATGCAAGTCCAACCCGAGCCAAGACTGTGGCTCGCCGGTGAGATCAGCGATGGCAAATACCGCCTGCGGGTGCGCGATAACGGCCACGGCATCGATCCGCAGGCACGCAAGCATCTGTTCGAACCTTTCTTCACCACCAAGCCCGGCGAACAAGGCCTGGGCCTCGGCCTGACGCTTTCGGCGAGCCTGTGCGCCGCCGCGGGCGGGCATCTGGGCGTCGAGCACCCGGACGATGGTGGCACCACGTTTGTACTCAGTTTACCGTTGGTAAGCCTTTCACCTGCCGAGCCGCTATGAACAACGACCTGAGCGTTCTGATCGTCGAAGACGACCCCCATGTCCTGTTGGGCTGCCAACAGGCCCTGACCCTGGAAGACATTCCCTGTGTGGGCGTGGGCAGCGCCGAAGAGGCCCTGGAACGGGTTGGCGATGATTTTGCCGGCATCGTCATCAGTGACATCCGACTGCCGGGCATGGATGGGCTGGAACTGCTGACCCGGCTCAAGGCCCGCGACCGCAGCCTGCCAGTGGTATTGATCACCGGCCACGGCGACATCTCCATGGCCGTCGGCGCCATGCAGAAAGGCGCCTACGACTTCATGGAAAAACCCTTCTCTCCCGAACGCCTGGTGGACGTCGCCCGCCGCGCCCTGGAGCAACGCAGTCTGGCCCGGGAAGTTTCAACGCTGCGCAGGAAACTGGCCGAACGTGATTCGCTGGAAGGCAGGATCATTGGCCGCTCGCCGGCCATGCAGCATTTGCGAGCGCTGATCGCCAATGTCGCCGACACCTCGGCCAACGTACTGATCGAGGGCGAAACCGGCACCGGCAAGGAGCTGGTCGCCCGCTGCCTGCATGATTTCAGCCGGCGCCATGACAAACAGTTCGTCGCGCTGAACTGCGGGGGGCTGCCGGAGAACCTGTTCGAAAGCGAGATTTTCGGTCACGAGGCCAACGCCTTCACCGGTGCGGGCAAACGTCGGATCGGCAAGATCGAGCACGCCGATGGCGGCACGCTGTTTCTCGATGAAGTGGAAAGCATGCCCCTGCCCTTGCAGATCAAGCTGCTGCGGGTGTTGCAGGAACGCACCCTGGAGCGCCTGGGTTCGAACCAGAGCGTGGCCGTGGATTGTCGCGTGATCGCCGCCACCAAGTCCGACCTCGACGAAATGGGCCGGGCCGGGCAGTTCCGCAGCGACCTGTATTACCGCCTCAACGTGGTCACCCTGGAACTGCCGCCCCTGCGCGAACGGCGCGAGGACATCCTGCAACTGTTCGAGCATTTCCTCCAGCAATCGTCCCTGCGCTTCGACCGCACGGTGCCGGAGCTGGACAACCAGACCCTGTCGAACCTGATGAGCCACGACTGGCCGGGCAACGTACGTGAACTGCGCAACGTCGCCGAGCGTTATGCCCTCGGCCTGCCCGCTTTCAAGAAGTCCGGCGCCAGCGCGGGCAGCCAGGGCCTGGCTTTCGCCGAAGCGGTGGAAGCCTTCGAGCGCAACCTGCTGGTGGACGCATTGCAACGCAGCGGCGGCAACCTGACCCAGGCCAGCCAGGAACTGGGCATGGCCAAGACCACGCTGTTCGACAAAGTCAAAAAATATGGCTTGAGCCACTGACCGGGGACGCGAACCTGTGGATCTGATTTTCAAGGCGGCGCTCGGCGCGGCCGTAGTGGTCATCCTGGCGATGCTCGCCAAGACCAGGAATTATTACATCGCCGGGCTGGTGCCGCTGTTTCCGACTTTCGCCCTGATCGCCCACTACATCGTCGGCAAGGGCCGCTCGGTGGACGACCTGAAGACCACCATCGTGTTCGGCATGTGGTCGATCATTCCGTACTTCGTCTATCTTGCGACGCTGTACGTGATGGTCGACCGCATGCGCCTCGAAGCCTCATTGGCCGTAGCTGCCGTCGCCTGGCTGATGGCGGCGACGGTGCTGGTCAGCGTCTGGGTGCGGCTTCACGGCTGATCCCCGCGATCAATAGCCGACGGTAAACCGCGTCCGTGAAAACTGCGGCGTTTCGATTTCATCGATCATCGCAATGGCGTAGTCGGCAAAGCTGATCCAACTGCGTCCGGCCTGGTCGAACAACAGGTGATCCTTGCCGACACGGGACTGCCCGGTGCGCTCGGTTTCGACGAACTCCGCCGAGGGCGAGAGGAAGGTCCAATCCAGGTCCTGTTCCTTGCGCAACACGTCGAGGAACAATGCACCGGCGCTGGCTTCGGCCAGGTATTCCTCCGGGAAGCCCTCGCTGTCGATCACACGGCTGTTATCCGGCAGCAACAACGAACCGGCACCGCCCACCACCAGCAGACGCTTGACCCCGGCGGCTTTCACCGGTGCGATGACCTTATCGGCCGGCACGGTGGCAAAGTGCGCGGCGCTGATCACCACGTCATGGCCGGTGACTGCTGCGGTCAACGCCTCGCTGTCCAGTACGTCCAGTTGCTTGCTGGCCACGCCGGCCCGCTCGCCGATCGCGGTTGTATTGCGGGCAATGGCCGTCACGCTGTGGCCGCGTCGCAGGGCCTCTTCCAACAGCTGGCTGCCGGCCCGGCCGGTGGCGCCGATGATTGCGATTTTGCTCATGAGATTCTCCTATGGTTATTCGTAGGGATTACTTCAACGTGGCGAGGGAGCTTGCTCCCGCTCGGCTGCGAAGCAGTCGCAAAAAGGTTCATGCGGTGTGCCAGGTACAACTCATTTGCTGGTATGGGGGCTGCTGCGCAGCCCAGCGGGAGCAAGCTCCCTCGCCACAAAAGCCCCGATCAAAGGTTGAGCTTCACCACTTCATCTCGCCCTTCGCGACCTTGGCGCTGAGTTCCAGGGAGCTGTCCTCCCCCAGGTTGGGATAGCGTAGTTTCATCGCGGCGATCAGCGCGGCGGAATCCTTGGCCTTGGCGGTCTCCTCGTCGAAGGCCTTGATGTAGTCGGCGGTGAAGCGCACCGGCGCCAGGGAGCGGGCACTTTCACCCAGGTAATGGCCGGGGATCACCGTGGCCGGTTGCAGTTTTTCAATGCCCGCCAGCGTCGCCAGCCAGTCCTTGCGGGATTGCGCCGTCTGGGTATCGGCCATCCAGACGTGAATATTTTCCGCCACCACCACGCCGCCAACCACTGCCTTGATCGATGGAATCCAGACAAAGCTGCGGTCCGGTTGCGGGCCGTCGAGGCCGATGATCTGCAAGCGCTTGCCCTCCAGCGTCAGGCTGTCGCCCTTGAGTACCTGGGGCACGAGAGTCTTGGCCGGTGCATCGGCCTTCAGGATCGGCCCCCAGTATTTCAACTTGCCGTCGGCGGTGTGCTGGATGTGCTCGACGGTCGCTGCCGACGCGAGCACCTTGGCTTCAGGGAACGCTGAGGTCAGGGTTTCAAGGCCGAAATAGTAGTCCGGATCGCCGTGGCTGATGTAAATCGTGGTCAGCCGTTTGCCGCTGGCGCGGATTTTCTCCACGACCTGCTCGGCCTGGGCCTTGCCAAACTGGGCGTCCACCAGGATTGCCTCCTTGTCGCCGCTGACCAGAACCGAAGTCACCGGAAAAATCGCCGCGGCGCCGGGGTTATAGACATCGAGCGTCAAGTCGCCCGCCCAGGCCTGGGCGGTGAAGGCCAAGGCGGCGGTCGCCAGCAGCAGGCGTTTGATTGGGGTGAATCCGGTCATGTTGTGCTCCGTCGTCCAAGGGTCCGCAAGGGAATGGACAGAGCTTAGTTGCCTGACTCGATACAAAAAATGCGATGCTGGGACATAGTTTGTTTCTAAAATCGGGCAGATCATGGATCGTCTACAAGCAATGCGGGTGTTCGTAACCGTGGTGGACCTGGGCAGCCAATCGGCGGCGGCCGAACATCTGGACCTGTCGCGACCGGTGGTGTCGCGGTACCTGGCGGAGCTGGAAGACTGGGTCGGTGCTCGGCTCATGCACCGCACCACACGCAAACTGAGCCTGACGGCCGCCGGCTCGGAGATTCTGCCGCGCTGCCGACAGATGCTCGAGCTGTCCGGCGACATTCAAGCCGCCGTGAGCACGCCGGAGGACGCGCCCCGGGGCATGCTGCGCATCACCGCCAGCCCATCATTCGGCCAGTCCCAGCTGGCGTCGGCCATGGCCGAGTTCGTCAAGCGCTACCCGGGGGTAAGCGTCGACCTGCAGATGCTCGATCGCACGGTGAACCTGGTGGATGAGCGCATCGACCTGGCGATCCGCATGAGCAACGATCTCGATCCCAACCTGATCGCCCGGCGCCTCACGGTGTGCCGCTCGGTGATCTGCGCCTCGCCCCGTTACCTGCGCGAGCAGCCGACACCGCAACGGGTGGAGGACTTGGGCCGGCACAACTGCCTGACCCATTCCTACGTCGGCAAGAGCTTGTGGCATTTCGAGCAGGACGGCGAACAGATCGCGGTGCCGGTGCAGGGCAACATCAGCGCCAACGAGGCCAGCACGCTGCTCCAGGCAACGATCGCCGGCGCTGGCGTGGCGATGCTGCCCAGCTACCAGGCCGGCCCTTATCTGCGCAGCGGTGAACTGGTGCGCCTGCTGGCCCACGCCGAACCGCGGCTGATGAACATGTATGCGGTGTATGCATCGCGCAAGCACATGCCCTCGGCGCTGCGTTGCCTGGTGGATTTTCTGGTGCTGAAGTTTCCCGAGACGCCTGAGTGGGATGACGGGCTATAAGCAACAGTAGACTCACCAAATCCCCCTGTGGGAGCGGGCTTGCTCGCGATAGCGGTGGGCCAGCCGAATAAAGTGCAACTGATCCGCTGCCATCGCGAGCAAGCTCGCTCCCACAAGGGGATTGAGTACTCTCCGGGATTTCACCAAAACCCCGGCCCAAGGCATACTTGCCACCCTTCGTAATCCAGAACCCGAAACCGCCCCATGCGCATCCACGTCAGTTTCATCGACCGCGTCGGCATCACCCAGGAAGTCCTGGCTTTGCTCGGCGGGCGCAATTTGAACCTGGATGCGGTGGAGATGGTGCCGCCCAACGTCTACATCGATGCCCCGACCCTCAGCCCGCAGGTGCTCGACGAACTGCGCGAGGCACTGTTCAGCGTGCGCGGCGTGCAGGCGGTCACCGTGGTGGACATTCTCCCGGGGCAACGCCGGCACTTGCAGCTCGATGCCTTGCTCGCCGCCATGACCGACCCGGTGCTGGCCCTCGACAGCGCCGGCAAGGTGCTGCTCGCCAACCCAGCACTGATCGCCTTGTACGGTCGGGAACCGGCCGGGGAAAGCGTGGCCGAGCTGTTCGGCGACGCGGCGCTGCTGGACGCCCTGCTTGAGAACGGCTTTCGCCTGCCGCTGCGGGAAATCACCCTCAACGGCCAGACCTTGTTGCTGGACGCCACGCCCATTACCGATGCCGGGGCGCTGCTGACGCTTTATCAGCCAAACCGCATCGGCGAACGCCTGTCGGCGCTGCATCACGACCACGCCGAGGGTTTCGATGCGCTGCTGGGCGAATCCCCGGCGATCCGCACGCTCAAGGCCCGGGCCCAGCGCGTCGCGGCCCTGGATGCGCCGCTGCTGATCCAGGGCGAGACCGGTACCGGCAAGGAACTGGTGGCCCGCGCCTGCCACGCCATCAGCGCCCGCCACGGTGCGCCATTCCTGGCCCTGAACTGCGCCGCGCTGCCGGAGAACCTCGCCGAAAGCGAACTGTTCGGCTATGCCCCCGGCGCCTTCACCGGCGCCCAGCGCGGCGGCAAGCCGGGGCTGATGGAACTGGCGAACCAGGGCACGGTGTTTCTCGATGAAATCGGCGAGATGTCGCCGTACCTGCAAGCCAAGCTGCTGCGTTTCCTCAATGACGGCAGCTTTCGCCGTGTGGGTGGCGATCGGGAGATCAAGGTCAATGTGCGAATCCTCAGCGCCACCCACCGCAACCTGGAGAAAATGGTCAGCGAAGGCTCGTTCCGCGAAGACTTGTTCTACCGCCTGAACGTGCTCAACGTCGAAGTCCCGCCGCTGCGCGAACGCGGCCAGGACATCCTGCTGCTGGCGCGTTATTTCATGCAGCAGGCCTGCGCGCAGATCCAGCGCCCGGTCTGCCGGTTGGCCCCCGGCACCTATCCGGCATTGCTGGGCAATCGCTGGCCGGGCAATGTGCGGCAACTGCAGAACGTGATCTTCCGCGCCGCCGCCATCTGCGAAAGCAGTTTGGTGGACATCGGCGACCTCGACATCGCCGGCACCTCCGTGGCGCGCCAGGGCGACGTGGAAGTCGAAAGCCTGGAGCAAGCCGTCGAAGCGTTCGAGAAGCAATTGCTCGAATCGCTGTACACCAACTACCCCTCCACCCGTCAACTCGCCAGCCGCTTGCAAACCTCTCATACGGCCATTGCCCATCGATTGCGCAAGTACGGCATTTCCGGGAAGCCATAGACCCGCCGCAGTTCCCCTGTGGGAGCGAGCTTGCTCGCGATAGCGGTGTATCAGTCAACCTATCGCTGACAGAGCTACCGTCATCGCGAGCAAGCTCGCTCCCACAGGGGTTATGGGTGCGGTCGAAAAAATCGCATCCAAAAACGACCTCCACTGTACTGAAAGCGCTACAGCGGAACGATAACGCTACAGTCGCCGTCAGCCTGCGCAGCGTAAGGCTCTGATCCCATAACGATTTTATCCGGCCCAGGCGCTGTAACGATTTCGCTACAGCGCTAAAGACTATCGTCGCACGAAAATCCTTCAACCTATTGATAAATAACGAATTTTGTAAATTGGCCACGTTCTTGCTAAGGCTTTAGCCATTCGGCCGGGCCAAGCCCCGCGCCTTTCTTCGCGTCCACCAGACGAAATCTGGCCCCAGGAGTTTCCATGAGCGAGTTGCGTTTTACTGAAGATCACGAATGGCTGCGCACCGAAGCAGACGGCAGCGTCACCGTAGGCATTACCGCCTTCGCGCAGAACGCATTGGGCGACGTGGTTTTTGTGCAACTGCCTGAATTGCAGTCCTACGCCAAGGGCGACGAAGCCTCCACGGTTGAATCGGTGAAAGCCGCCAGCGGTGTGTACATGCCCCTCGATGGTGAAGTACTTGAAGTGAACGACAAGCTCGGCGACAGCCCGGAACTGGTCAACGAAGACCCGCTGGGCGACGGCTGGTTCTTCCGCTTTAAACCGACCGACGCCGACGCAGTGGCTAAGCTGTTGGATCAAGACGCCTACGATCGCCTGATCAAAGCCAACGCCGAAGCCTGAGGAGCCACGACATGACCGTAAATCTCGGCACCGCCAACGAATTCATCGCCCGTCATATCGGCCCTCGGGCCAGCGACGAGCAAGCCATGCTCGAGCGCCTGGGTTTCGACTCCCTGGAAGCCCTGAGCGCCAGCGTCATCCCGGAAAGCATCAAGGGCACCAGTGTGCTGGACATGGGCGACGGCCAGAGCGAAGCCGATGCATTGGCCTCGATCAAGGCCATTGCCGGCAAGAACCAGCTATTCAAGACCTACATCGGCCAGGGTTACTACAACTGCCACACCCCGGCGCCGATCCTGCGCAACCTGCTGGAAAACCCGGCCTGGTACACCGCTTACACGCCGTACCAGCCGGAAATTTCCCAGGGCCGTCTCGAAGCGCTGCTGAATTTCCAGACCTTGATCAGCGACCTCACCGGCCTGCCGATCGCCAACGCCTCGCTGCTCGACGAAGCCACCGCCGCTGCCGAAGCCATGACCTTCTGCAAACGCCTGAGCAAGAACAAGGGCAGCAATGCCTTCTTCGCCTCTCGCCATTGCCACCCGCAGACCCTCGACGTGCTGCGCACCCGTGCCGAACCCCTGGGTATCGACGTGGTGGTCGGTGATGAACGCGAACTGAGCGACGTCAGCGGCTTTTTTGGCGCACTCTTGCAATACCCGGCCAGCAACGGTGACCTGTTCGACTATAGCGAGCTGACCGAACGTTTCCACGCCGCCAATGCCCTGGTGGCCGTCGCGGCTGACCTGCTGGCCCTGACGCTACTGACCGCTCCCGGTGAATTCGGTGCAGACGTGGCCATCGGCAGCGCCCAGCGCTTCGGCGTGCCACTGGGTTTCGGCGGCCCGCACGCGGCGTATTTTTCCACCAAGGATGCGTTCAAGCGCGACATGCCGGGCCGTCTGGTTGGCGTGTCCGTAGACCGTTTCGGCAAGCCGGCCCTGCGCCTGGCGATGCAGACCCGCGAGCAACACATCCGCCGCGAGAAAGCCACCAGCAATATCTGCACCGCCCAGGTGCTGCTTGCCAACATCGCCAGCATGTACGCTGTGTATCACGGTCCCAAAGGCCTGGTGCAGATTGCCAACCGCATCCACCACCTGACCGCGATCCTCGCCAAGGGCCTGGGCGCGCTGGGCCTGAGCGTCGAGCAAGAAAGCTTCTTCGACACCCTGACCCTGCACACCGGCGCACAGACTACTGCCCTGCACGACAAGGCCCACGCTCAACGCATCAACCTGCGCGTGGTGGATGCAGAACGCTTGGGCCTGTCCTTGGACGAGACCACCAGCCAGGCTGATATCGAGGCATTGTGGAGCCTGTTGGCCGACGGCAAGGCCCTGCCGGACTTCGCCTCCCTCGCCGCCAGCGTGCAAAGCCGCATCCCGGCCGAACTGGTGCGCCAATCGGCGATCCTCAGCCACCCGGTGTTCAACCGCTACCATTCCGAAACCGAGCTGATGCGCTACCTGCGCAAGCTCGCCGACAAGGACCTGGCGCTGGATCGCACCATGATCCCGCTGGGTTCCTGCACGATGAAACTCAACGCCGCCAGCGAAATGATCCCGGTGACCTGGGCCGAATTCGGCGCCCTGCACCCGTTCGCCCCGGCCGAGCAGAGCGCCGGCTACCAGCAGTTGACCGACGAGCTGGAAGCGATGCTCTGCGCCGCCACCGGCTACGACGCGGTGTCGCTGCAACCCAACGCCGGTTCCCAAGGTGAATACGCTGGCCTGCTGGCAATCCGCGCCTACCACCAGAGCCGTGGTGAAGACCGTCGCGACATCTGCCTGATCCCGTCCTCCGCCCACGGCACCAACCCGGCCACCGCCAACATGGCCGGCATGCGGGTGGTCGTGACCGCGTGCGATGCCCGTGGCAACGTCGACATCGAAGACCTGCGCGCCAAGGCCATCGAACACCGCGAACACCTCGCCGCGCTGATGATCACCTACCCGTCCACCCACGGCGTGTTCGAGGAAGGCATCCGCGAAATCTGCGGCATCATTCATGACAATGGCGGCCAGGTATACATCGACGGCGCCAACATGAACGCCATGGTCGGCCTCTGCGCCCCAGGCAAGTTCGGCGGCGACGTGTCGCACCTGAACCTGCACAAGACCTTCTGCATCCCTCACGGCGGTGGCGGCCCGGGCGTCGGCCCGATCGGCGTCAAGTCGCACCTGGCACCGTTCCTGCCCGGCCATGCGAACATGGAGCGCAAGGAAGGCGCGGTATGCGCGGCGCCGTTCGGCAGTGCGAGCATTTTGCCGATCACCTGGATGTACATCCGCATGATGGGCGGCGCCGGCCTCAAGCGCGCCTCGCAACTGGCGATCCTCAACGCCAACTACATCGCCCGTCGCCTGGAAGAGCACTACCCGGTGCTCTACTCCGGCAGCAACGGCCTGGTAGCCCACGAATGCATCCTCGATTTGCGTCCGCTCAAGGACAGCAGCGGCATCAGCGTCGATGACGTCGCCAAGCGCCTGATCGACTTCGGCTTCCACGCCCCGACCATGTCGTTCCCGGTGGCCGGCACATTGATGATCGAGCCGACCGAAAGCGAATCCAAGGAAGAACTGGACCGCTTCTGCGACGCCATGATCTGCATCCGTGAAGAAATCCGCGCGGTGGAGAACGGCAGCCTCGACAAAGACGACAACCCGCTGAAAAACGCCCCGCACACCGCGGCGGAACTCGTCGGCGAGTGGACTCACCCCTACAGCCGCGAACAGGCCGTTTACCCGGTGGCGTCGTTGATCGAAGGCAAATACTGGCCGCCGGTGGGCCGGGTCGACAACGTGTTCGGCGACCGCAACCTGGTCTGCGCCTGCCCGTCGATCGAAAGCTACGCTTGACCATGAAGGGGCGGGCTAGCTCGCCCCTCTTTCAATAACACCGCCTATCCCTTGTGGGAGCGGGCTTGCTCGCGAAGGCGGTGTATCAGTCAACATCTATCTGGCTGACACACCGCCTTCGCGAGCAAGCCCGCTCCCACAAGGGGATCTACGCCAATCTCGAACTCATAAAAAGAAACCGGAGAAACACCATGTCGTTAAGCGTGTTCGACCTGTTCAAGATCGGCATCGGCCCTTCCAGCTCCCACACGGTTGGCCCGATGCGTGCCGCGGCCCGGTTCGTCGAAGGTCTGCGCCGTGATGACCTGCTCAAGACCACTGCCAGCGTCAAAGTCGAGCTGTATGGCTCCCTCGGTGCCACCGGCAAGGGCCATGGCAGTGACAAGGCCGTGCTGCTGGGCCTGGAAGGCGAGCACCCGGATACCGTGGACACCGAAACAGTCACCGCCCGGCTCCAGGAGATTCGCAGCAGCGGTCGCCTGAACCTGCTCGGCGAACACCCCATCGAATTCAACGAAAAACTGCACCTGGCGATGATCCGCAAACCGTTGGCCTTCCACCCCAACGGCATGATCTTCCGCGCCTTCGATGCCGCCGGGTTGCAAGTGCGCAGCCGCGAGTATTACTCGGTAGGCGGCGGCTTTGTGGTGGACGAAGGCGCCGCCGGTGCCGACCGCATCGTCGAGGATGCAACACCGCTGACCTTCCCGTTCAAGAGCGCCAAGGACCTGCTCGCCCATTGCACCACTTACGGCCTGTCCATCAGCCAGGTGATGCTGACCAACGAAAGTGCCTGGCGCCCCGAAGCCGAAACCCGCGCCGGCCTGCTGAAGATCTGGCAGGTCATGCAGGATTGCGTGGCGGCCGGCTGTCGCAATGAAGGGATCCTGCCGGGCGGGCTGAAGGTCAAGCGACGGGCCGCCGCGCTGCATCGCCAGCTGTGCAAGAACCCCGAAGCGGCATTGCGTGATCCGTTGTCCGTGCTCGACTGGGTCAACCTGTATGCCTTGGCCGTCAACGAAGAAAACGCCTACGGCGGACGCGTTGTCACCGCGCCTACCAACGGCGCGGCAGGCATCGTTCCGGCCGTACTGCATTACTACATGCGCTTCATTCCCGGGGCCAACGAGGATGGCGTGGTGCGGTTCCTGCTGACGGCCGCCGCCATTGGCATCCTCTACAAGGAAAACGCTTCCATTTCCGGCGCCGAAGTCGGCTGCCAGGGCGAAGTCGGCGTGGCCTGTTCCATGGCGGCCGGCGCACTGTGCGAAGTCTTGGGCGGCACCGTGCAACAAGTGGAAAACGCCGCCGAAATCGGCATGGAACACAACCTCGGCCTGACCTGCGACCCCATTGGCGGCCTCGTCCAGGTGCCCTGCATCGAGCGCAACGCCATGGGCTCGGTGAAAGCCATCAACGCGGTGCGCATGGCCATGCGCGGCGACGGGCATCACTTCGTCTCCCTCGACAAAGTCATCCGCACCATGCGCCAGACCGGCGCCGACATGAAAAGCAAATACAAGGAGACCGCCCGCGGCGGTCTGGCGGTCAACATCATCGAATGCTGATACGCGCCACTTTCATTTTCCAGGAGCTGATATGTCCACCGAACAATTGTTGAAAACCCCGCTGCACGCGCTGCACCTTGAGCTGGGCGCGCGCATGGTGCCATTTGCCGGCTACGACATGCCCGTGCAATACCCGCTGGGCGTCATGAAAGAACACCAGCACACCCGTGATCAGGCCGGGCTGTTCGATGTGTCCCACATGGGCCAGATCCGCCTGACCGGCGCCGATGCCGCCAAAGCCCTGGAGACACTGGTGCCGGTGGACATCATCGACCTGCCGGTGGGCATGCAGCGCTACGCCATGTTCACCAACGATAACGGCGGCATCCTTGACGACCTGATGGTCGCCAACCTGGGCAATGACGAACTGATCCTGGTGGTCAACGCCGCCTGCAAGCATCAGGACCTGGCCCACCTGCAAGCGAAAATCGGCGACCGGTGCAGCATCGAACCGCTGTTCGAAGCCCGCGCCCTGCTCGCCCTGCAAGGCCCGGCCGCCGTCAGCGTACTCGCGCGCCTGGCGCCGGACGTGGCGAAAATGACCTTCATGCAGTTCCAGCGCGTCACGCTGCTGGGCGTGGATTGTTTTGTCAGCCGTTCGGGCTACACCGGCGAAGACGGTTTCGAGATTTCCGTGCCGGCCGCCGACGCGGAGAAACTCGCCCGTGCCCTGCTGGCCGAACCGGAAGTCGCGGCCATTGGCCTCGGTGCCCGCGACTCCCTGCGCCTGGAAGCCGGCCTGTGCCTTTATGGCCACGACATGAACACCGAAACCACGCCGATCGAAGCCAGCCTGCTCTGGGCCATTTCCAAAGTACGCCGTGCCGACGGTGCCCGCGCCGGTGGGTTCCCCGGGGCTGAGACCATCTTCGCCCAACAACAGAGCGGCGTCAGCCGCAAACGCGTCGGCCTGTTGCCCCAGGAACGCACACCGGTGCGCGAGGGCGCGGAGATCGTCAACGAAGCTGGCGAGAACATCGGCACCGTATGCAGCGGCGGTTTCGGCCCGACGCTGGGCGGTCCGTTGGCGATGGGCTATCTGGACAGCGCCTACGTGGCAATGGATACACCGGTCTGGGCCATTGTGCGTGGGAAAAAGGTGCCCATGCTTGTAAGCAAAATGCCATTTGTTGCACAGCGCTACTACCGTGGTTGATTGGCTGTTTCTATAAGTAACGCGGTTGCGTTAAACGTGCACTAATGTGTAACGCAACCGCCATAAAAAGGTGCATGTTTGATATTCAACCGGGCTTATAACGTCGCGGAACTATCGGACTAGCCTTTCGAATAAGCCTTCCCCAGCGAAACATCTAAATCGCCAGCAAGCTGAGCAAATCCGGGCCCTTGAGGGGGGTTGTTTTTTCATCGGAAGTTGGCGTAGAGTTTCGTCACTGTGTTTGCATGGGTCGCTTGGATCGTGACCTGGGCAGTAGCCTACGAAGTTAGCTACATCCCGTTCGACGTCATCTTACTTTCCTGCAACCCAGCCCCAGTACTCTTTCGCGTTGAAAGAGGCTGTCATTAATTTAGCGTCAAGGAAATTAAGAAAATGTCTACTCGTCAGAGCGGTACCGTCAAGTGGTTCAACGACGAAAAAGGTTTTGGTTTCATCACCCCTGAAAGCGGTCCGGACCTGTTCGTGCACTTCCGCGCCATCCAGGGCAACGGCTTCAAGAGCCTGAAAGAAGGCCAGAAAGTCACTTTCGTCGCTGTGCAGGGCCAGAAAGGCATGCAGGCTGACGAGGTTCAAGCCGAGGCCTGAGGCTTTCGCAAACTAAAAAGCCCCTGATTGATATCAGGGGCTTTTTTATGGGCGCAAATCCGTAAAATGGCTTCTTTTTTCAGCCGAGGCCGTCATGCCGAAACACCTGCTCACTCCCCAGGGCGATTTTCCACCCGTCGGCCTGGGCCGTCGCCTGGCAGCGATGTTTTATGACTTCCTGCTGTGCACGGCGCTGCTGATCGTGACCGGCGGCGTCTACAAGATGATCCAGATGGCGATCATCGGCGAAGAAAAGATGCGCGCCCTCACTGACGCCGGAGCATTGGACGGTGACCCGCTGCTGTCCACCGTATTGCTCTTCGTGCTGTTCGGTTTCTTCGCCAAGTTCTGGACCCACAACGGCCAGACCCTGGGCATGCAAGTCTGGTGTATTCGCGTGCAGAACGCCGATGGCACGGCCATCAGTCTGTGGCAGGCGCTGTTGCGGTTCGTGGTGTCGATTGCGTCGTTGCTGCTGCTGGGGCTGGGTTTCATCTGGGCGCTGTTCGACAAGCGCAAGCGCGGCTGGCACGACATCTACTCGGATACGCAGCTGGTGCGGATTCCCAAGAAAACCAAGTAAAGGAACAACCACTGGTCTCGTGGCGAGGGAGCTTGCTCCCGCTCGGCTGCGCAGCAGTCGTAAAAGGCCTGTTTGGTTTACCTGAAGATATGCGGTGCTGGCAGGAGGGGGCTGCTTCGCAGCCTAGCGGGAGCAAGCTCCCTCGCCACGAAGGTTTCTCAGGTCTCAATACCTCTCAAAGCTTCAAGCCCTTCAGAGGTCTCAAGACTCCAGGAATCAAGCATTCCCCGCCAACTTCATCCGCGCTGCCTGGGTGAAGTCCAGCATGCGCTTGAGCGGGCGGATGGCCTGAGGGATCAAGGCCGGGTCGACGAAGATCGCGTTGCTCCCGTCCTTCAACGCCTGGAGGGTGCGCTCCAGGGTGTTCATCGCCATCCACGGGCAATGCGCGCAACTGCGGCACGCCGCGCCGTTGCCAGCCGTAGGGGCTTCGATGAAGACTTTGTCGGGGCACAGCTGCTGCATCTTGTAGAAGATGCCGCGGTCGGTGGCGACGATCAGCGTCTTGTTCGGCAAGCTTTGCGCCGCAGCGATCAATTGACTGGTGGAGCCCACGGCATCCGCCAGCTCGATCACCGAGGTCGGCGACTCAGGGTGCACCAGGATCGCGGCGTCCGGGTACAGCGCCTTCATGTCTTCCAGTTGCTTGGACTTGAACTCCTCGTGGACGATGCAGGCACCGTCCCAGAGCAGCATGTCGGCGCCGGTCTTGCGCTGGATGTAGGTCCCCAGGTGCTTGTCCGGGCCCCAGATGATCGTCTCGCCGTTGTCCATCAGGCTCTCGACGATCTCCAGTGCGCAGCTGGACGTCACGACCCAGTCGGCCCGGGCCTTTACCGCCGCCGAAGTGTTGGCGTAGACCACCACGGTACGCTCCGGATGCTGGTCGCAGAACGCCGAGAACTCATCCACCGGGCAGCCCAGGTCTAGGGAACAGGTGGCTTCCAGGGTCGGCATCAGCACGCGTTTTTCAGGATTGAGGATCTTCGCGGTCTCGCCCATGAACTTGACCCCGGCCACCACCACAGTCTTGGCCGGATGGGCGTTGCCGAAGCGGGCCATTTCCAAGGAGTCGGAAACACAGCCCCCGGTCTCCTCGGCCAGGGCCTGGATGATCGGGTCACAGTAGAAATGCGCAACCAGCACCGCGTCCTGAGCCTTGAGCTCGGCGGCGATGGCGGCGCGGTACCAGGCTTCTTGCTCGGCCGTCAGCGGCTTGGGCTGCTTGGCATCGAGGTGGGCCTGGACCAGAAGGCGTTCGGAAATCTGCGTCATGTTCGCAAGACCTATGGGCGCGTTTTGCGCGAAAGTCGAGTATACACCCGGCTCCGGACCACTCGGGTACCGCCGGGAAAGTGGGTATCAATCAGGCACGGGACAGCATGAAGCCGGCAAGGCTACAGAATATCCCGCCGTTACAAAAGATCATTCTGACCTGTGCCCGGCCACTGCAACGCACCCGTTCCCTCGTGGTGCCAAGCTGACTGAAATGTAATCACCCGCCGCGTCCGGCTGTGTCATCTTCTTTTCAACCCGCACAGGGGCCAGCTCCTGTGCCTGCTTTGAATCGAGCGATGGATTTTCAAACGTCATGCAATCGAAAACTTCCCGGCGAACCTTCGTCAAGGGCCTGACTGCCGGCGGCATCCTTGGTGGCCTGGGCTTGTGGCGCTCGCCCGTCTGGGCGATTGCCAGCCCGGGCCAGCCCAACGTACTGAGCGGCACCGAGTTCGACCTGTTCATCGGCGAAAGCCCGGTCAATTTCACCGGCAACCCGCGCACCGCCCAGACCATCAACGGCGGCATTCCCGGGCCGTTGCTGCGCTGGCGTGAGGGCGACACCGTGACCTTGCGCGTACGCAATCGCCTGCAAGACAGCACTTCGATCCATTGGCACGGCATCCTCCTGCCGGCCAACATGGACGGCGTCCCCGGGCTGAGCTTCAAAGGCATCGAGCCCGGCGGCCTGTATGTCTACCAGTTCAAGGTCCGGCAGAACGGCACCTACTGGTACCACAGCCATTCCGGCTTCCAGGAGCAATCCGGGGTCTATGGCCCACTGGTCATCGACGCCAGGGAACCCGAGCCTTTCCAGTACGAGCGGGACTACGTGGTCATGCTCACCGACTGGAGCGATGAAAACCCCACCCAAATCATCCGCAAGCTGAAGAAACAATCGGACTACTACAACTACAACAAACGCACGGTCGGCGACTTCATCGACGATGTCGGCAAGAACGGCTGGGCCGCCACCGTGGCCGATCGCAAGATGTGGGCCGAGATGAAGATGAATCCCACCGACCTGGCCGACGTCAGTGGCGCCACCTACACCTATCTCATGAACGGCCAGGCACCGGACTTGAACTGGACCGGCCTGTTCAAGCCGGGGGAACGCATCCGCTTGCGTTTCATCAATGGCTCGTCGATGACCTATTTCGATGTGCGTATCCCCGGCCTGAAAATGACCGTCGTGGCCTCTGATGGCCAGTACGTCAAACCGGTGAGTGTCGATGAGTTCCGAATTGCCGTGGCGGAAACCTACGACGTCATCATCGAGCCGACGCAGCAAGCCTACACCCTGTTCGCCCAGTCCATGGACCGCACCGGCTACGCCCGCGGCACCCTCGCGACCCGGGCCGGATTGGCGGCGCCGGTACCGCCCCTGGACCCACGGCCGCTGGTGACCATGGACGACATGGGCATGGCCGGCATGGATCACGGATCAATGCGGGGCATGGACCATAGCCAGATGCAGGGCATGGATGACATGACCGGCATGGACCACGGCACCATGCCAGGTATGGGCGGGATGCAAACCCATCCCGAAACGGAGAACGACAATCCGTTGGTGGACATGCAGGCCATGAGCGTCAAACCCAAGCTCGACGACCCAGGCATGGGCCTGCGCAACAATGGCCGCAAAGTGCTGACCTACGCGGACCTGCGCAGCACCTTTGCCGACCCCGACGGCCGCGAGCCGGGCCGCACGATCGAGCTGCACCTGACCGGGCACATGGAAAAATTCGTCTGGTCGTTCAACGGCGTGAAGTTCGGCGACGCCGCGCCGCTGCTGCTCAAGTACGGCGAGCGCCTGCGCATCGTGTTGATCAACGACACCATGATGACCCACCCCATCCACCTGCACGGCATGTGGAGCGACCTGGAAGACGAAAACGGCCAGTTCATGGTGCGCAAGCACACCATCGACGTACCGCCCGGTTCCAGGCGCAGCTATCGAGTGACCGCCGACGCGCTTGGCCGCTGGGCCTATCACTGCCACCTGCTGTTTCACATGGAAATGGGCATGTTCCGCGAAGTCCGGGTACAGGAATGAGGAGCCGACCATGATCAGCCTGTTTAAATCCCCCACCCTGCCCGTGGCTGTGCTTGCCCTCGGCACCAGCCTGTCAGCTTGGGCAGCAAGCGACACGATGCAAGGCATGGATCACAGCCAGATGCCGGGTATGGACCACAGCCAGATGCAAGGCATGGACTCGATGCAGGGCATGGATTCCATGCAAGCCGCGCCCACCAGCAGTCGCACACCGATCCCTGAACTGACCGCCGCTGACCGCGCCGCCGTCTATGAAGACCATGGTGGCCATGCGGTGCACGACAGCGCCATCAACTCATTCTTCCTGATCGACCAGTTGGAGTGGCAAGACGCCGATGACGGCAGCGCCCTTAGCTGGGATGCCTCCGGCTGGATCGGCGGCGACATCGACCGCTTGTGGCTGCGCTCTGAAGGCGAGCGCACCCATGGCAAGACCGAAGAAGCCGAACTCCAGGCCCTCTGGGGCCATGCCATCAGCCCTTGGTGGGATGTGGTGGCCGGCGTGCGCCAGGACTTCAAGCCAGGCGACTCACAGACCTGGGCAGCATTCGGCGTACAAGGCATGGCGCTGTACAACTTCGAAGCCGAGGCCACCGCCTTCATCGGTGAAGATGGCCAGAGCGCGGCGCGCCTGGAGGGCGACTACGACATTCTGCTGACCAATCGGCTGATTCTGCAGCCCACCGCCGAAGCCAACTTCTACGGCAAGAATGACCCTGATCGGGGCGTCGGCTCGGGATTGTCCGACACCGAAGTGGGGCTGCGGCTGCGCTACGAAATCCGCCGTGAGTTCGCCCCGTACGTTGGCGTGACCTGGAACCGCGTCTACGGCAACACCGCCGACTACGCCCGGGACGAAGGCGAAGACCGCAGCGAGGCACGCCTGGTCGTAGGTGTGCGCCTGTGGTTCTGAGGCATTGGCCCTGCTCCATCAATCACTGAAAAACAAGCTGTAGGAGTCCTTGCATGTCATTCATCAAAACCGCTGTCATGGCCGCCGCGCTGTCCACCGGCCTGTTGGCCAGTGGCCTGGCCCAGGCCCATCCGAAACTGCTGTCCTCCAGCCCCGCCGAAGGCGCTGAGGGGGCATCGCCAGGGAAGATCGAGCTGCACTTTTCCGAAAATCTCGTGACCCAATTTTCCGGCGCCAAGCTGATTATGACCGGGATGCCCGGCATGTCGGCGCACGCACCAATGCCCGTGCCAGCCAAGGTTTCCGGCAGCGATGATCCGAAAACCATGGTCATTACTCCCCATGCGCCTCTCACCGCCGGCACCTACCAGGTGCAGTGGCGTGCGGTATCGTCAGACACGCACCCGATCACCGGCAATATCACGTTCAAGGTGAAGTGAGTTGACGAGCGACTCGATCAACATCGCGCTGCGCTTTGCCCTGTACCTGGATCTGATGTTGCTGTTCGGCCTGGCTGCGTTTGGCCTTTACAGCCTGCGAGGTCGGGAGCGGGCGTCAGGCGCGGTGTTGCCTTTCGCGTCGTTGCTGGCGACCACGGCCGTGCTTGGGATGTTGCTCTCCCTGGGCGCCATGGCGTGCATGACCTGGGCCATGAGCGGAGCTTCGGAGTGGGCGGAGCTGTGGCCGCACTTCGAAATGATGGTGCTGGAAACCGATGTCGGTCTGAGCTGGACGCTGCGCATGGCGGCGTTGTTGCTGGCCGGTTTCGCCGTGACGCTTGATAGCCGCTCGCCAACCGTCAGCCTGGTCCTGGCCATGCTGGGCGGAGCCGTGGCTCTGGCGACGCTGGCCTGGGCGGGGCACGGCGCCATGGACGAAGGCGCACGCCGGAGCTGGCATTTCATCAGCGACTTCCTGCACCTGTGGGCAGCGGGTGGCTGGGTCGGAGCCTTGGCCGCGTTTGCCCTGCTGCTTCGGCAGGCCGAACCTCAGCTGGCGGTACTGGCCCGGACCTTGAGCGGATTTGCCACGGCCGGTGCGGTAATTGTGGCAGTCATCGCGGTGACAGGAGTCGCCAATTATCTGTTCATCGTCGGCCCGAACATCGCGGGGTTACTCGACAGCACCTATGGTCAGTTGCTGGTGCTGAAACTCGGCCTGTTCCTGGCCATGCTGGGGTTCGCCGCGCTGAACCGTTTTCACCTGGGCCCGCTGCTGGAACAGGCCCGACAGACCGGCGAGCGCCGAGCCGCGGTGAGGGCCCTGCGGCGCAGCATGCTGCTGGAGCTTTGTGTAGCGGTGGTTATCCTGGGATTGGTGGCGTGGCTGGGGACGTTAAGCCCAGGGATAGGATAGAACCCCTCTCACGGCACTCACCGAACCCGTGGCGAGGGAGCTCGCTCCCGCTGGGGGGCGAAGCCGCCCCAAAACCGCCGCACTCGGTCCACCAGATGCATCGCGTCCATTCTTTTTCAGGTCTGCTTCGCAGCCCAGCGGGAGCAAGCTCCCTCGCCACGAAGGGCAACTGCGTGCGGAATTTGATTATTCGATAAGCCCCGCCGTTTTTCAGTTTGCCCAAAGCAGGTCGCCGTAGCCTAAATGTGCTTCGTCTTAGCCAAGGCCCCATCATGGAAAACATCCAGATCTTGAGCTCCCGCGCCGTCTGGCTGATGGTCAGTATCGTGCTGGTAGCGCTGAACCTGCGGCCCTCGATGGCCGCGGTCGGGCCGCTGCTGTCAGCCATTCGCGACGAGGTGCCCCTGAGTTTCAGCAGCGCTTCACTGCTGACCATGCTGCCCGTCATGGCGATGGGCGTGGCCATGTTCCTGGGCATGCGCATCGCCCTGCGCATCGGTGAACACCGTACCGTCGTCCTGTCGCTGCTGATCATTGGTATCGCCACGGCATCGCGCTTGTATCTGGACAGCGCCGCCGGGTTGGTCACCAGCGCGGTGGTGGCCGGGCTCGGAATCGCCTTGATCCAGGCCGTGATGCCAGCACTGATCAAGGCGCGCTTCTCCGACAGCGTCTCGCTGCTGATGGGCTTGTATGTCACCTCAATCATGGGCGGCGCGGCGCTTGCCGCCTCGTTTTCACCCTTTGTCCTGGCGCAGACCGGCAGTTGGCGCATCGGCCTGGCGATCTGGGCCTTGCTGGCGCTGGTCGCCTTGGGCTGCTGGTGGGTCCAACGCTGGAGCGTCACGCCCCTGCCCCAAGCCGCATCCCAACGCCACCAAGCGTTTTTCGGCAACGCCCGAGCCTGGCTGCTGGCGATTTTTTTTGGCTTGGGCACCGCCTCTTATACTTGCGTATTGGCCTGGCTGGCCCCGTATTACGTGGAAAAAGGCTGGAGCGAACAGCACGCCGGCCTGCTGCTGGGATTTCTCACGACGATGGAGGTGTTGTCCGGCCTCATCACTCCGGCGATCGCCAACCGCAGGCAGGACAAACGTAAAATCCTGTTCGTTCTGCTGGTCATGATCATGGCCGGCTTCTGCGGTCTGATTCTCAATCCGGAGCGCCTCAGCCTGTTATGGCCGAGCCTGTTGGGACTGGGTATCGGCGGGCTGTTCCCCATGAGCCTGATCGTCTCCCTCGATCACCTGGACAACCCACGCCGCGCCGGGGGGCTCACTGCATTCGTGCAGGGCATCGGCTACCTCATCGCCGGGCTGTCGCCGCTGATTGCCGGGATGATCCGCGACCGGCTGGGAAGTTTCGAATGGGCTTGGTGGTCGCTCGTGGCGGTCATCGCGCTGATGATGGTTATGGTATTGCGCCTGGACCCGAAACATTACGCAAAGCACATCCGCTAACGATTTCAGGTAGGAGTTTACAGGTTGAAGCTTTAGCTCTCGCTTCCTGGCGCTACTATACCTGCCAGGAATTTTACCTTGTAAGGGAGCTACGCCTTGTCCGTCAGACCTGACAGAACCTTCGCTGAAGTACTCAAGCACACCGTCAGACGCATTCTTTCCTATTGGACCCAGATCACAGTCACCTTGGGCCTGCTCGCAACAGGGCTAGGGTTCATCACACTGTATCTCTATACCCGCACGATTGGACGAATCGATCTGTTCATGCCGTCCATCGATGTGAAGTCCGCACTGTTGGTCTGGGTCGTACTGGTTCTACTGCTGATGCTCTCGTACCTGTTCATCCTCGGAGCAACAACCTGGATGTTCGGCTGCTCGGTTTCGCTGTTTTCAAACCTGAAGGATAACCAGCCGAGGATCGTTTTTTATCTGGCGTTCCCCACTGTCGTTGGATTTAGCGCATTCATCCTGACCACTTTCTTCCTGCCCGCATTAAACGCATGGGCGACATTCGCGGCGTTACTGGTGGTCGTCTTCGTTGCGTGCTTTCTCATGTACGCCTTCACGCCGTTCAAAAAAATCATCAGGAAAAGCATCCTTGTCCAAGCCAGGCTGGATCGAGCCCGCCTGAAACGCCTGGCGCACCATCAGCAGATAAAGCAAAAAAAACAAAAGCCGCAGAAGGCAGCCCGCGCCCCGAAGGTCCGGCTGCCAAAACGGCTTACTGATTCGTGGCAGGCACTCAAAAACAGGACGACGCCGACGTGGCTACGGATGACAGGAGAATGCCAGCGGCTATGGTCATGGGTATGGGCTCGCAAAGGATTCTGGCTCGTCTCCCTGCTCTCGCTCTCCATATTTGTCACTGTGATCTTCGCCGCTTTTCCAATCCTGTTGACGATACGTTCGTATATGGAGAGGGAAACGCCGGACACCGTCCCCTACGTGGCGGGTCTGTCTTGGTTGACACTCATCTTCACCCTGCTGCCAGTCATCATCTTTTATTGTTTCAAGGGGGACATCTACAGGCGTACCTTCAATGGCCTGATGGCAATGATCCTCGCATTCTGCGCCTTCACAATGCTTTCACCAGGCAGTTTGAGCCACATTACCTATATCGCGGCCGAAGGCTTGTCAGTTCGGCAAAAAACGGCAGAACGATATGCGTTGCCAGAAGACATGGAGCTGCAGGACCTGAGCGCCACCCTGTGGAAAACACGTCAGGTGGCCGCGAAAAAAATAGAAGTCGAGGCGTTCCAGTTGTATTCCTTTGGGGACGTACTGCTGCTGTGCCCAAAAGACATGCTGTCGCTTGAACTCAAGGAGCTGAAAAACTACTCGAAGTTCTGTGTCAGCACGCTCAACAGCAAAGTCGTACGAAAACCTCTGTTGCCGGCATTCGCCAGGAAGGCGCCAAATGAATGGTCCTGCCGGGTACCATCATGGCAAATCCACGCAGGACGTTGGCTAGGTTGGGAAGTGCTGGTTCCAGGTATCCATCGCTCCGCTTGGGGCGAGAAGAAAGCGCCAGACCAGGTCAGGTCATAGCGTATAGCTCGCGCTACTCGTCGCAGAGCTGGCATGCGTCCGCTCTGCGACCGTCCAGCCGCAGCACCTGACTCCTCGCTTCTGCGCGGGGGGATACTTTATTCCAGGCAAAAAAAAATCCGGAAATCCTCACTTACGTGGGCCTTCCAGACTTTTAAAACTACAGAAAATGGTGGGTCGTGTGGGATTCGAACCTACGACCAATTGGTTAAAAGCCAACTGCTCTACCAACTGAGCTAACGACCCTCTGTGTGGTGGCGCGTATAATACTGATTTCTAAGGACTATTCAACACTTAATTTGAAATAAATCAAAAATAAGGGGTTGGATCGCTTACGCCGGCTGCCGCGAAGCCTTCAGCACGCAGACGGCAGCTGTCGCACTTGCCACAAGCACGCCCTTGATCATCGGCCTGATAGCACGAGACGGTAAGGCCGTAGTCCACGCCCAGCTTCACCCCCGCCTTGACGATGTCAGCCTTGCTGAGATTTTGCAGCGGCGCCTGGATACGGAAGCCTTGCCCTTCTACACCGGCCTTGGTCGCCAGGTTGGCCATACGCTCGAAGGCTTCGACGAACTCCGGGCGGCAATCCGGATAACCGGAATAATCCACCGCATTGACACCAATGAAGATGTCACGCGCCCCCAGTACTTCGGCCCAGCCCAACGCCAGGGACAGGAACACGGTATTGCGCGCCGGCACGTAGGTCACCGGAATCCCCTCGCTCGGTGCTTCGGGTACGTCGATGGAACTGTCGGTCAACGCCGAACCGCCGATGCCGTTGAGGTTCAGGCCGATCACCTTGTGTTCGATTACACCCAGGTCTCGTGCCACTCGCTCGGCAGCATGCAGTTCGGCACGGTGGCGCTGGCCATAATCGAAGCTCATGGTGTAGCAGCGATAACCTTCGGCACGGGCCATCGCCACGACGGTCGCCGAGTCCAGGCCACCGGACAGCAGGATGACGGCACGTTTTTCAGAAGTGGTTGACTGTTCAGTCATGTCAGCGCCCCGGCTCGTCGTTCCAAAGATATTTATGCAGCTGCAATTGCAGGCGCACCGGCAAATTGTCCGCTACCACCCAGTCGGCCAGATCCCGGGCGTTCAGGTCATGGTGACTCGGCGAGAACAATACCTCGCCGGCGCGCTGATCGAGTCCGTACTGGATCAGCTTGGACACCGCCCAGTCGTAATCTTCCCGCGAACAGATAACAAATTTGACCTGGTCGTTGGACGTCAACAGCTCCATGTTCTCGTAGCGGTTACGATGCGCCTCCTTCGAACCCGGGGTCTTCAGGTCCACGACACGACTGACGCGCGGATCGACAGCCGAGATATCCAAGGCGCCGCTGGTCTCCAGCGAGACCTCATAGCCGGCATCGCACAGTCGCTTGAGTAAAGGGATGGCATTGGGTTGTGCCAATGGCTCACCGCCAGTGACGCAAACATAGCGCGGACGAAAACCTGCCACTTGTTCGACGAGCTCATCGAGGGTGCGCAAGGTACCGCCGCTGAAGGCGTAGGCGCTGTCGCAGTATTGGCAACGCAGCGGGCAACCGGTGAGGCGCACAAAAACAGTGGGCAACCCGGCCGTCCGCGTTTCACCCTGCAACGAGTAAAAAACTTCGGTAATTCTCAATGTGTCTTGCATAGTCGCCACGGGCGTAACAGCTAAACAGGCTGTCCGCCTCCGTCAGGCACTTCAAGCAACCCCGCCAACGCGTAGATCCCAGGAAGCGTGTTTCAGAAAAAGGGCGTGAATTCTAACGAAAAAACCCGCGACAGGCGCGGGTTTCTTCAAAACGGGTCAAACGGCCTTACATGCGTTGCAGATCGCGCTGGGCCAACTGAGCGGCGGAGGTGCCCGGATATTGGGCCACCACCTGCTGCAGAATGCCTTTTACCTTGTCGGTATGACCGAGGCGGCGCTCGACATCAGCGAGCTTGTACAGCGAATCCGGCACTTTGGCATGCTTGGGATACAGCTGCGAGACCTTGGCGAACGCCTGGCCGGCGCCTTGCAGGTCGCCCTTGGCCAGGTTCACTTCGCCCAGCCAGTATTGGGCATTACCCGAATACTGACTGTTGGGGTATTTACGCAGGAAAGCGCCGAAGGCTTGGCTGGCCTTGTCGAAATCCTTGGCTTTGATCAGGTCGAAGGCCGCATCGTAATAGAGCTTTTCCTTCGCCGGGTCAGCCGGCTCGCCACCGGCGGCAGGTGCTGCCGGGGCACTCGCCCCAGCGCCTGCGGCTGCACCGGGGGCGTTCAAGTCGCCACCGGCTGGAGAATTCTCAGGAGTCGCGGCAGGTGCAACGCCGGTTCCTATGCGCCGATCAAGATCCTGGTATCGCTCCAGGTTTTCCTGCTTCATGCGCGATACTTCGTTTTGCAGAACTTCAATCGCGCCTTGCTGGCGTGAAAGTTGATCCTGCATTTGCTGCAGTTGGTTGAACAGCTCGCCCTGTGCCGAGACAGGGGCCGAAACCCCTCCCCCGGCATAGGCGCCGTTCGTACCGTAACCTGCAGGCGGATAACTGCTCCCGCTATTGTTATAGCCGGCATCGTTATCGACCACAGGAACCGCAGCCCACGCCGCAAGCGGCGCGAGGCTGAGAGCCAGAACAGTTACAGCACGACGGCACGTTCGCATGACGAATTACTTACGCAGTTCGACGCGACGGTTTTGAGCCCAGGACTGCTCGTCGTTGCCGGTAGCAACTGGACGCTCTTCGCCGTAGGAAACCAGTTCCAGCTGAGCTGGGGAAACACCTTGCAGTACCAGGTAGCGCTGAACGGCTTTCGCACGACGCTCGCCCAGTGCCATGTTGTACTCACGAGTACCACGTTCGTCGGTGTTGCCTTCCAGAACAACGCGAGCGCCGTTTGCTTTCAGGTCTTTGGCGTGAACGTCCAGAGCGCGCATGGCTTCTGGCTTCAGGTCCGAGCTGTCGTATTCGAAGTAGAAGGTGGTGATTGCGCGCAGAGCAGCTTCTTCGCTCAGGGAGCCATCAACTGCACCAGTGTTAGCGCCGTAACCAGCGTTTGGATCAACAGCGCCTTCACCGGCGTTGTCGCCGCCTTTGGACGAGCAACCTACAGCTACAGCCATGGCCAGAGCCAGCGCAGCAAATTTACCAAACTTCAGCATTTCCATCGTGAAACTCCTAATGAACCCCAGTGTGTTAAGTAAAACGTATTGCGCCGCGTCAGTTCAGGTAAGGGGACCAGGACGGTTCTCTGACTTCGCCTTGAGCGGTAGGAAGCGGGAGCCTCACGCGTCCATTAATGGACACGAGCATCAAGACTCCCCGGCCCTGCTGGCGGGTGGCGTAGATTACCATGGTGCCGTTGGGCGCAACAGTAGGTGACTCGTCCAGAGTGCTATCAGTGAGGATTTTTACGCTACCGCGCTGCAAATCCTGGGCCGCCACCTTGAAATTGGTGAAACCGTCCTGGCGATGAATCATCACCAGAGTCTTTTCGTCCGCCGAAAGTTTAGGGTTGGCGTTGTAGTTACCGACGAACGTCACGCGCTCGGCACCACCGCCACCGGCGCTGGTCTTGTAGATCTGCGGCTTGCCGCCACGGTCCGAGGTGAAGTAGATAGTCGAGCCATCCTTGCCCCAGAACGGTTCGGTGTTGATGCCCGGGCCGTTGGTCACGCGGGAGATCGAGCGTGAAGCCAGGTTCATCACGTAGATGTCCGGATTGCCATCCTTGGACAGCACGAACGCCAGCCGCGTACCGTCGGGCGACCAGGCAGGCGCGCCGTTCAGGCCTTCGAAGTTGGTGATCTGCTCGCGGCGACCGGTGTCGATGTGTTGAACGAAGATGCGCGGGCGCTTCTGTTCGAACGACACATAGGCGATGCGCTTGCCATCGGGGGCGAAACGCGGCGACAGGATCGGCTCGCGCGATTGCAGCAGGGTCACCGCGCGGGCGCCGTCATAGTCGGAGCGCTGCAGGGTGTAGCGGGTATTTTTCTCGGAGAAGCGTTCGGCGGTCACGTAGAGCATGCGGGTCGAGAACGCGCCCTTGATGCCGGTAAGTTTCTCGAACGACTGGTCGGCGATGTAGTGGGACATGTCACGCAACTGGTCAACGCTGCCCGACACGCTGCCGGTCAGCACTTGCTGCTCGGTGGCGACGTTGAACAGGGCGTACTGCACCTGCAGGCGGCCACCGGCCGGAACGATGCTGCCGACCATGATGTACTGGGCGCCAAGAGCCTTCCAGTCGCGGTAGATGACTTCGCTGGCCTGGGTCGGCAGGCTGATCATGTTCTGCTTGGGAATCGGCGCGTAGTAGCCCGAGTTGCGCAGGTCGTTGCCGATGATTTCCGCCATGTCGTCCGGCAGGACGCTGCCGCCCTGCCAACCGAACGGAACGACGGCGATCGGGGTCGCACGGTCGCTGCCGCTGGTGACCAGGATGTTCTTTTCCTCTGCTACCGCTATCCCTGCCAGGCAGCAGATAACGACAAGCATTGATCGAAGAAGGTTTCTCACAAGGCTAGATCCTCAGGTGTGAATGTCATCTTGAACGAACGATAGGGAGCAAAATCGCTCGGCTTCATTCCTTGCATTTCCGTCAATCGCCCAATGTTCTTGACCGCCGCGACCGCCGAAGCGTCGAACGGACCATCGCCACTGGACTTGGCCACGCTGACCGAGGTAACCGTACCGTCGGGCAACATGCCGATTTGTAATACTACCGTCATGCCTTTGCGCGCCGAAGGAGGACGAGCCCAGCCTTCCGCCGCCCGGGCGCGAATCAGATCGTCGAAGCTGCCGGCGACTTCATCGCCCTGCTCGTCGGCCAAGGCCTGCTGACGCTCCGGCGTGTCGGAAAGCAAATCTGCCAGGGCCTGGGCCTTTTTCTCTTCGGCGGATTTACGCGCTGCGTCCTGGGCCTTCTTCTTGGCGGCGTCGGCGGCGGCTTTCTTCTTCGCGTCTTCGGCGACTTTCTTTTTCGCCTCTTCAGCTTCAGCTTTCTTCTTGGCGTCTTCGGCCGCTTTTTTCTTCGCGTCCTCGACAATCTTTTTCTTCGCTTCTTCAGCGGCCGCTTTCTTGGCCTCTTCTTCAGCGGCTTTCTTGGCTTCTTCTTCGGCTTTCTTCTTGGCTATATCAGCCAATTGTTTCTCTTCTGCCTTTTTCGCTTCGGCGGTTTTCTTCGCCTCGTCGGCTTTCTTGGCTTCGTCGGCCTTTTTGGCCTCGTCCGCTTTTTTCGCCTCATCGGCCTTCTTGGCTTCTTCGGCCTTTTGAGCAGCTTCCTCTTTCTTTTGTTCCGCTGCTCTCACCGCTTCCTGCTCGACCTTCTTCTGCTCCATCTGCTCGACTTCGGTCTGGCGCGCGGCGGATTTCTTCGCCTCGCCGGCAAGCTTCTGGTTGGTCTGCGTGGTGGCCTGGCTTTTCGATTTGAGCTGGTACAGGGTCGCCTGCACGATCGGCTTGGCCGGCGGCAGCTCCGGTGTCATGGCAAAACTGACGAACAGCATGCCGAATACCAGCACATGCAGGCCGATTGCCAGGACACTAGGCCAGAAGTAGCTTTCCGAGGCGGACGGCTCTCGCTGTTGCTGCATCAGGGCGCCTCGGTGATCAAGCCAACATTACCGACCCCGGCTTTCTGCAGGCCGCCCATGGCGCCCATCACGGCACCGTAGTCGACGGTCTTGTCGCCGCGAATGAAGACCTGGGTGCGCTTGCCGTTGCTGTTGCCGGCATTGATGATCTTGGTCACCGCATCGGTCATCTGCGGCAGGGTCATGGCCCGGTCCTGCTGCTTCTCGGTGTCGACTTCGCTGCCAAGGTTCCAGTAATAGGTCTTGTCGGCCTTGATCGAAATGGTCAGGACCTGGGTGTTGTTGTCCTGCGGCAAGGCTTCGCTGGAAACCTTGGGCAGATCGACCTTCACGCCCTGATTGAGCATCGGCGCGGTCACCATGAAGATGACCAGCAGCACCAGCATCACGTCGATGTAGGGCACCACGTTCATCTCGGCAACCGGCTTGCGCTTGTTTCGGGCTCGAGCGATTAAAGCCATCGGGAAATACCTGCTTATTCTTCGCTGGTGTGCACTTTGCGGTGCAGGATCGCCTGGAATTCATCGGCGAAGGTGTAGTAACGGCTGGTCAGCGTTTCGCTGCGAGCCGCGAAGCGGTTGTAGGCGATCACGGCCGGAATCGCCGCGAACAGGCCGATGGCGGTGGCGATCAGCGCCTCGGCGATACCCGGGGCTACGGTGGCCAGGGTCGCCTGCTGGGCGGAAGCCAGCCCACGGAACGAGTTCATGATCCCCCACACGGTACCGAACAGGCCGATGTACGGACTGACCGAACCGACGGTAGCCAGGTACGGCAGGCCCTGTTCGAGTTTTTCTTCCTCGCGGGATATGGCGACGCGCATGGCGCGGGCCACACCTTCCATCACCGCTTCAGGGTCTACGCCCGGCTGCTGGCGCAGACGGGAGAATTCCTTGAAGCCGGCACGGAAGATCTGCTCGACGCCGGAATCCGGGTCCGGATTGCTGCCGGCCTGGCGATAGAGTTTGGACAGGTCGATGCCGGACCAGAAGCGCTCTTCGAAGCTCTCCAGGGCACGGCGACCGGCACGCAGCATGTTGCTGCGCTGAAAAATCATGATCCATGAGGTCACCGATGCGGCTACCAGGATCAGCATTACCAGTTGCACCACGACGCTGGCATTGCTGACCAGGCTCCACATGGAGGAATGGTCGACGACGTTAGCTTCCACGCTTTATCTCCTGCTCTGAGTGTGTACCCGCGCCGCTCACGCCGGCAAAGGCCGCGCGTAAAGCTTCGGGAATGGCCCGGGGTTTCAAACTATGGGTGCGCACACAGGCCACCAAAAACTGCCCTTCGCAGAGCAGCACATTATCCACAGCCCGCCTGACCTGCTGTTTGAAGCGCAGGCTGACGCGGTTCAATTCGATGACATCGGCAGTCACCACCAGCTCGTCGTCCAGTCGCGCCGGCGCGTGGTAGCGCGCTTCGCTGGAATGCACGACGAATAACAGGTCCTCCCCTGCCAGCGCGGATTGGGCAAAACCCAGTTCCCGCAGCCGTTCGGTTCGAGCCCGTTCCATAAACTTGAGGTAATTGACGTAGTAAACGATGCCGCCGGCATCGGTGTCCTCGTAATAAACGCGACAGCGATGTGCGAACGACTCAAGCCCGTTTTGCGCGCGCATACTCTAGTGCTTACTCCTCGGGTTGCCAATCCGGCCAGGCAACTGTTTTTTCATTCTTGAACGCATTGACGCTCCAGGCGTGGTCTGGGACAGCACGAAGCGGAAAAAAGTCGGGATACAGAGCGGGTTCAATCGTCCACCGCATCGAGAAATTCGTCTACCACCGGCATCTCACCCATTCGTGTCGGGATGTTTAAGCCGAAGTGCAGATAAGCATGACGGGTCACCACGCGTCCGCGGGGCGTGCGCATGATATAGCCCTGCTGGATCAGGTACGGTTCCAGCACGTCCTCGATGGTGTGGCGCTCTTCGCTGATGGCGGCCGCCAGGCTGTCCACGCCCACCGGGCCACCGTCGAATTTCTCGATCATGGTCAGCAGCAGGCGCCGGTCCTGGTGGTCGAAGCCGCGCTCGTCGATGTCCAGCAGGTTCAAGGCCAGATCGGCGATCGGCTTGGTGATGTGCCCCTTGGCCCGCACTTCGGCAAAGTCGCGGACCCGACGCAGGAGGCGGTTGGCGATCCGCGGCGTCCCCCGCGCCCGACGAGCGATCTCATAAGCGCCGTCAGGGTCCAGCGGCAACCCGAGGATGCCCGCCGAACGGCTGACAATTGTCGCCAGGTCGGCGTTGTTGTAGAACTCCAGGCGCTGGACGATACCGAACCGGTCGCGCAGCGGGTTGGTCAACATCCCGGCGCGGGTGGTGGCGCCCACCAGGGTAAAGGGCGGCAGGTCCAGCTTGATGGAGCGCGCCGCCGGCCCTTCGCCGATCATGATGTCGAGCTGGAAATCCTCCATGGCCGGGTACAGTACTTCCTCGACGATCGGCGACAACCGATGGATTTCGTCGATGAACAGCACATCATGCGGCTCCAGATTGGTCAGCAGCGCCGCCAGGTCACCCGGCCGTTCGAGAACCGGGCCGGACGTGCTCTTGATCGACACGCCCATTTCCTGGGCAATGATGTTGGCCAGGGTGGTCTTGCCCAGGCCCGGCGGGCCGAAGATAAGCGTGTGGTCCAGCGACTCGCTGCGCCCGCGGGCCGCCTGGATGAACAGCTCCATCTGCTCGCGCACGGTCGGCTGGCCAATATAGTCGGCGAGGCTGACGGGGCGGATCGCACGGTCCTGGATTTCCTCGCGGTCACGGGGTGCGCCCGTGGCGGCGATCAGACGATCGGCTTCAATCACTTAAATCATTCCCTTCAGGGCACGGCGAATCATGTCTTCGGTACTCAAGCCTTTTTCCTTGATCGTGGAGATCGCCTTGCTGGCTTCCTGCGGCTTATAGCCCAGGGAAATCAGCGCGGTGACCGCATCGTTTTCAGCGCTGACCGCAGGCATGGGCGCATCCGGCTGGTTCGGCACCAGGGCGAACATTGCCGGCACCGTTTCCCAGGCCTTGAAGCGATCCTTGAGCTCGACCAACAGGCGCTCGGCGGTTTTCTTGCCGACCCCCGGCACCTTGGTCAGGGCCGAGGTGTCCTGGGATTGCACGCAACGAATCAGCTCATCGACTTCCAGGCTGGACATCAAGGCCAGCGCCAGCTTCGGGCCGACGCCATTGAGCCGGATCAGCTCGCGAAAGAAATCCCGCTCGCGCTTGGCGAAGAAACCATAGAGTAACTGCGCATCTTCACGCACGACCAGATGAGTGTGCAGCGTCAGTGGCTCACCGACCGACGGCAAGCGATACAGGGTGGTCATGGGCACTTCCAGCTCATAACCGAGGCCGTTTACATCCAGAATCAGGTGCGGCGGCTGTTTTTCAGCCAGGGTGCCGCGCAAGCGTCCAATCACGTTTCAGATCCTTGGGCGTTGGCCAGCCCGCTGGCTGGCGAATAACAGCCCAGGCAGGAAGGCCGACGACACAGGCGCAACTTGCATGGGCTGATGAATGAATGCGCTGATGCTATCAGAGACGCAGGCGCCCGCCACGACTGCGTGCGCTTCCCAGACCATGAGGCAGCAGGCTGGAACGGGTATGGGCATGGCAAATGGCGATGGCCAGGGCGTCGGAGGCGTCGATCTGCGGCTTGCTGACCAGTTTCAACAGGTGCATCACCATCATCTGCACCTGTTCCTTGTTTGCCGCGCCTGTGCCTACCACGGCCTGCTTGACCTGGGTCGCGGTGTATTCGGCGATCTCCAGGTTTTCCTCGGCGCCGGCCACAATGGCCGCGCCGCGGGCCTGCCCCAGCTTCAGGGCGGAATCGGCGTTGCGGGCCATGAAGACCTTTTCGATGCCCATGGTCACCGGGCCGTAGGTCTGGATCACTTCGCGCACGCCGCGATAAACGATCTGCAAGCGCTCGTGCAACTCGCCCGCACCGGTGCGGATACAGCCGGAAGCAACGTACACGCAGCCACGCCCGGTATCGCGAACCACGCCGTAGCCGGTGATGCGCGAACCGGGGTCGATACCAAGGATTAAAGTCATAACGCCTGCGGCTTGAAGGAGGTTACCTGGAACGGTGAGAGCGAGCCTGCTCGCGAAGAGGCCGTCACATCCGACATGAATGTCGGCTGATGCAGCGCACTCGCGAGCAGGCTCGCTCCTACCCTGGCACTCATGCTATTGGATAAAGACCATCAGCCCAGTTGCTCAGCCACCGACTCCGGAATATCGGCGTTGGAATAAACGTTCTGCACATCGTCCAGGTCTTCAAGCATGTCGATCAGCTTGAGCACCTTCTCGGCGCCTTCCAGGTCGAGTTCGGCACTGGTGGTCGGCTGCATGACGATTTCCGCGTCGACCGGTTTGAAACCGGCAGCTTCAAGGGCATTACGCACGGCATAGAAGCTGGCGAACGAGGTGAACACGTCGAACGAACCGTCTTCGTGGCTGACCACGTCATCGGCATCGGCTTCCAGCGCCGCTTCGGTCAGCGCATCTTCATCGATGCCTGGCGCGAAGCTGATCTGCCCCTTGCGCTCGAACAGATAAGCCACCGAACCGTCGGTCCCCAGGTTGCCACCGCATTTGCTGAACGCATGGCGCACGGCCGCAGCGGTGCGGTTGCGGTTGTCGGTCATGCACTCGACCATGACCGCCACGCCGCCCGGGCCGTAGCCTTCATAGGTCAGCTCTTCGACATTGTCGGCCTCGGTGGCACCCGCGCCACGGGCAATGGCCCGGTCGATGATGTCGCGGCTCATGTTCGCGCCCAGTGCCTTGTCCAAGGCGAGGCGCAAGCGCGGATTGGAACCCGGATCGCCGCCACCCTGGCGGGCCGCGACCGTCAGCTCACGGATCCACTTGGTAAAGATCTTGCCCCTCTTGGCATCCTGACGTTCTTTGCGGTGCTTGATGTTCGCCCACTTGGAATGACCTGCCATAACTCGCTCCGGTTTTTCTTTGAAACATTGCCCGCCCCGCTTGCGCGGCAGCCAGCAATCGGAAATATCGACCCCAACGAAAAGGCGCATCCGAAGATGCGCCCTCAGGTGCCGGCCTTACTCAGCCTTTGGCTGTTCACGCAAACGGATATGCAACTCGCGCAGCGCCTTGGCATCCACCACGCCCGGAGCCTGGGTCATGACATCGGCCGCGCTCTGGGTTTTCGGGAATGCGATCACTTCGCGGATCGACTGGGCGCCGGTCATCAGCATCACCAGGCGATCCAGGCCGAAGGCCAGGCCACCGTGGGGCGGCGCACCGTACTTCAAAGCATCGAGCAGGAAGCCGAACTTCTCTTCCTGCTCGGCTTCGCTGATACCCAGCAGACGGAACACTGCCTGTTGCATTTCCTTGCGATGGATACGGATCGAACCGCCGCCCAGCTCGGTGCCGTTGAGGACCATGTCGTAGGCACGGGACAATGCGCCGGCCGGGTTGGCCTCCAACTCTTCAGGCGAGCACTTCGGCGCGGTGAACGGGTGGTGCAAGGCAGAGAAGCTGCCGTCGTCGTTTTCCTCGAACATCGGGAAGTCGACGACCCACATCGGCGCCCACTCGCAAGTCAGCAGTTTCAGGTCGTGACCCAGCTTGATGCGCAGCGCGCCCAGGGCTTCGCTGACGATCTTGGCTTTGTCGGCGCCAAAGAACACGATATCGCCATCGACCGCGCCCACGCGATCGAGGATCACGTTGAGGTTGGCTTCCGGGATGTTCTTGACGATCGGCGACTGCAGGCCGTCGATACCGGCGGCACGCTCGTTGACCTTGATGTACGCCAGGCCCTTGGCACCGTAGATGCCGACGAACTTGGTGTAATCGTCGATCTGCTTGCGCGGCATGCTGGCGCCGCCTGGAACACGCAGGGCGGCGATACGGCATTTCGGATCGTTGGCCGGACCACTGAAGACCTTGAATTCGACTTCCTTGAGCTGGTCCGCGACGTCCACCAGTTCCAGCGGGTTGCGCAGGTCAGGCTTGTCGGAACCGTAGCGACGCATGGCCTCTTCGAAGGTCATGTGCGGGAACTCGCCGAACTCAAGACCCAGCACTTCCCGGAACAGGTTGCGGATCATGCCCTCGGTCAGGCCCATGATGTCTTTTTCGTCGAGGAAGCTGGTCTCGATGTCGATCTGGGTGAATTCAGGCTGCCGGTCGGCACGCAGGTCTTCATCGCGGAAGCACTTGGCGATCTGGTAGTAGCGGTCGAACCCGGCCACCATCAGCAGCTGCTTGAACAACTGTGGCGATTGCGGCAAGGCGAAGAAACTACCGGGGTGGGTACGGCTCGGCACCAGGTAGTCGCGGGCGCCTTCCGGCGTGGCACGGGTCAGGATCGGCGTCTCGACGTCGAGGAAGCCGTTCTCGTCCAGGTAGCGACGGATGCTGGTGGTCATGCGCGAACGCAGGCGCAGCTTCTCGGCCATTTCCGGGCGACGCAGGTCGATGAAGCGGTAGCGCAGGCGGGTTTCCTCGCCCACGTCGGAATATTCGTTGAGTGGGAACGGCGGGGTTTCCGCTTCGTTCAGCACTTCCAGCTCGTAGCCCAGCACTTCGATCATGCCGGACGCCATGTTGGCGTTGCCGGCGCCGGCCGGACGCAGGCGCACCTTGCCGGTGATCTTGACCACGTATTCGCTGCGCACGCGGTCGGCGGTGGCAAAGGTTTCCGCGCGATCAGGGTCGAACACTACCTGGGCCAGGCCTTCACGATCACGGATATCGAGGAAAATCACCCCGCCATGGTCACGGCGACGATGAACCCATCCGCAAAGAGTAACTTCCTGACCTTCCAGGCTTTCGTTCAGTTGGCCGCAATAATGGCTGCGCATCATGGTCGTGGTTTCACTTCTCGTAATTCGAAATTCGGTTGGAGGCCCTGCCCGTGCAAGAACCCGCGCGTGTTCAACTCAGTCAGCCTTGTCGCCACCGGCCAGGTTCTTCTTGGCACCGGTCTTGAAGTCGGTTTCATACCAGCCGGTGCCGCCGAGGCGGAAACCTGGCATGGACAGCATCTTTTTCAGCTCCGGCGCCTGGCAGGCAGGGCAATCGACCAGCGGTGCCGCGCTGATTTTTTGAATGGCTTCCATCTGATGACCACAGGAAGCACATTGATAGTCGTACATCGGCATGGGGGTTGTCTCGGCAATCAGGTTATTCACGCAAAACCCGGGCTTTGCGGCAAAGAGCGGGATTATATCCATTAAATGCGGCCTGTGCAGCCGTAAGACCGCACAGGCATTGAGAGGGTTAGGCCTCGCGATGATCGGCGCCCAGATCCTTCAGGCTGTGCACCACGCAGACAACGCGCACCAACCCGCTGAAATTGCGCACGCCCCCGTGACGCAACTGCACCTCCCGATCCACATGGGAGAGCAACGTACTGACGGAGCAACTGTTGAGCTCGGCCATATCGCCGAGAATATCCCAATAGACTTGCTCAAGGCGTAAACAGGTGGCGAACCCGTTAAGCCGGATGGAGCGGGCCAGGGGCCGGGCCAGTTGCATATCGAACCCGCTGACGAACGGGTCGATGCTGACGGACTTGAGGCGCCCGCCTGCACCGCCCCTGGGTGCTTTTCCTTGAATCATACCGTTGACACTCCTTTGCCATACGAGCCTCAGTCAGGCCAAGCGGCCTGTGGCTCTATGGAAGCTCAACTCGAGCGCAAGCTCCAGATGACTTTTTGCCCATCAGCGTAGGAGATGACAACAGTAGCCCGAGGACGAATGACTCCGTCCTACCCCGGACCGCAGGCGATGATGCCAATGGCGGCACCATCACCCGATTGCGGATTACCGCTCGTCCAGCAGCGAACGCAGCATCCAGGCGGTTTTTTCATGAACCTGCATGCGCTGGGTCAGCAGGTCGGCGGTCGGCTCGTCGCTGACCTTGTCCAATAAAGGAAAGATTCCGCGGGCGGTACGTGTCACCGCCTCCTGGCCTTCGACCAGTTGCCGGATCATGTCCTCGGCGCCAGGCACGCCTTCCTCCTCCTTGATGGAAGACAGCCGCGCATACACCGAGTAGGCACCCGGCGCCGGAAAGCCCAGGGCACGGATTCGCTCGGCGATCAGGTCCACCGCCAGCGCCAGCTCGTTGTACTGCTCCTCGAACATCAAGTGCAGGGTCCGGAACATCGGCCCGGTGACGTTCCAATGGAAATTATGGGTCTTGAGGTAAAGCACGTAGGTGTCCGACAACAGGCGCGAAAGCCCGTCGACGATGGACTTGCGATCTTCTTCGCTGATACCGATATCAATTGCCATGTGTTTGATCTCCTGACGGTGATGAATTCGACAGCGGCCATTGCACTCTAGCGGGTGTCGCCATCTGTAGCCTGCGACTAATCGCCAGCCCTCCTGAACCGACAAGCCGGGATGGCGGAGGGTTCCGGCGCAGGGGAAAATTCAAGCTCCTTTACCGACCATCTTCAAGCGCCCCGCCGACGCTTTTCGGCCGACGAACAGCGTGTCACGGGCCCGTAACGGGTTTGAGAAGGCCGGGGCTTTGCTGTTAAATAGGCAGTGTGTCGCTACGCCTATTTTTCCGGGCGTCGCGCATAGGCTGATTCGGGTACGTGTTCCTACGCCTCTCATTGTTCTGGAGCGAACCGTCCCCGACCAGCTCTTCCTTGTGATCTGTCTTAACCGTGAGCCAATCAAAATGTTGAAAATCGTCCACTTGCTAATGGGCGCAGCTGCCCTGCTGCTGTCCTTCATCCCTAGCCTGGGTTCCGAAGCCACACCTTACCTGCAACATCCCGACGCGCTGTACCTGGCCTTTTTCGGCCTGCTCAACCTGACCCTGGCACCCGTCATCCCTTACTGGAACAAAGGTCCACGTCATCAACTGCAAAACCTTGTCAGCGCCCTGCTGGTGCTGGCCGTCGCCCTGCAAACACTGACCCTGCTGGCGCCCATGCCGGAAATCGGCGGCCAACCCGCCATTCTTTCCAGCCTGGCCGCCGCGTTGCTCGCTGTGTTACTGCACCTGGCCGTCAGCTTCTACAAGAAGTCGTCGCCGGCCGCCGCACCGCAGAACTACGACATGTCCAACCGTGATACCGGTACCGTGAAGTGGTTCAACACCTCCAAGGGGTTCGGCTTCATCTCCCGCGACTCCGGCGATGACATTTTTGTGCATTTCCGGGCCATTCGTGGCGAAGGCCATCGCGTCCTGGTCGAAGGCCAGCGCGTGGAGTTTTCCGTCATGCACCGTGACAAAGGCTTGCAGGCCGAAGATGTGATCGCCGCGCTGCCGCGCCGCTGATCCAGGCGTAAAAAAACCGCGATGCAGCCAGGCTGCTCGCGGTTTTTTATTGCCTGCCGTTCGGCCCCGGTCAGTAATGCGGTGGCGGCGCTTCTTCTTCAAAGGATTCGAACTGGCCGGCCATTTCCTCCTGACGTTTGAGCAACGCCGCCATCTGCAGCTGCAGACGTTCGACAACTCGCTGCTGCTCCACCAGCACGTCGTTTAATGCCTGGATGGTATCGTCCTGAAACGCCAGGCGGCTTTCAAGGTCGGTTACACGCTCTTCAAGGTTCATGGTTCAGCCCTCCAGGAACTTGAAATCATCGGTCAGGACCGCGCGCAAGCGTTCACGAATGACGCTTACCTGCTCGGCATCATAAGGCCGTGCCGGATGTTTGCCCCACACCGGCGCAGGCCATGCGGCATCCTCTCGCTTGCGCACGATCACATGCATGTGCAATTGACTGACGACGTTACCCAAGGTTGCAACATTCAATTTGTCGGCATCGAACGAGTCCTTGAGGGTTTCAGCCAGTGCCGTGGTTTCTTTCCACAACTGTTGTTGATCGGCGTCATCCAATTGAAACAATTCACTGATATTTTCCCGGCGCGGCACGAGGATGAACCACGGGTAATTGGAATCATTGGACAACAGCAAACGGCACAGCGGGAAATCGCCGATAGGCAATGTGTCTTGTTGCAGTCGTGGATCTAGGGCAAACACCGCGCGTACTCCTCGCTCATTGATCGATTGCGATCGAGCTGGCAGCCCGCAGGCCCGCCCGAGCACAGGAGACCAGCATACCTGTGAATGCCGGAACGTTCACTGCGCACCGTCTTTGCGCACCAATACCGCGCACCGGTACTTTAACGGCGCACCTCGAGCTGAGCAGACACAAGCCCTGTGCGGTTTTCGTACAGCTGGAAGATTTTTTGCACCAAAACAGCACAATGCGTCTACGCTCTGTGCACGAAGCATCCGCGTTTTACCCACCGAAGGGGTGAACCGGTAACGTTTTTGGTTGTCCGGCGCGGTTTACCCGCTTCAAACATGGCAGCTGCCCAGCAGTCAACCCCATTTAAAACAAGGCCTTTGGAGCCCGGTTTCATGAGGTTTCACCGCAACCGCAGCTAAAATGTGAAAAAAATGTAAAAGAAAACCGGATTTGTGCATGCTTGTTGCATTCATCCCAACATCGTCTACAGGGTAGCGTAGGAAGCGAAACCTGCAGGCTCGAAAATTAAAGTGGCAAGGCTGCCCTCAGGAGCGTCAAGCGTAGCAACCAGGGACTCTTTACACCGATGGCGAACCCAATAGAACAACTCTGAAGTTGTCAGTTCGGACGCCTCGGTTCAGCTGAAATACGACATGGATCGAGCCATTGGCGACATGGTCGTAAAGAAGCTGAAAGGTTGAATGGGCAAGTGTCGCCAAAGAATGTCGGCGTGATATAAGTTTGCGCCGACACAAAAAGAAAGAGCCGCCCAGATAAAAAAACAGGTGGGACGGCAGTACTCTTAAAACCAAAGGAGCAAATCACGATGCGCGTGATGAAGTGGAGCATGATCGCACTGGCCGTTGCTGCAGCAGCCAGTACTCAAATGGCTACGGCCGCACCTTTCGTAAGTGACCAGTCTGAAGCCAAAGGCTTTGTTGAAGACGCCAAGTTCGATTTGCTGCTGCGTAACTATTACTTCAACCGTGATAACAAAGACGGTGGCAACGACCAGAAAGACTGGACCCAAGGTATCTGGGGCAACTTCAGCTCTGGCTACACCCAAGGTACCGTAGGCGTCGGTGTCGATGCGTTTGGTTACCTGGCACTGAAACTGGACGGTGGCGACGGTACCGGTGGTACCGGCAACATGAGCCGCGGTGTCGATCGCGATGGCGACGGCGACTCCGATGGCCCCGTCAACGACAGCCAGGGCAAAGCCGGTGCAGCGATTAAGTTCCGCGTATCCAAAACCGAGCTGAAAGTTGGCGACATGCAGCCAAGCACCGCTCCAGTGTTCGCGATTGGCGGTTCCCGCGTCCTGCCTCAAACTGCCAGCGGTTTCCAACTGCAGAGCAGCGAAGTCAAAGACCTTGATCTCGAAGCCGGTCACTTCTACTCGGGTACCAGCCAGGACCGTAACGCACGCAATGGCGGCCTATGGGCTACCTACGCTAGCGTCGAAGCCAATACTATCGACTACCTGGGCGGCAAATATGCCATCAGCGAAAACCTGAGCGCATCGTTGTATGGCGCCAAGCTGGAAGACATCTGGAACCAGTACTACGCCAACCTGAACTACACCATCCCAATGGGCGGTGACCAGTCGTTGAACCTGGACGGTAACATCTACCGCACCACTGATGCCGGTAGCGCTGAAGCTGGCGACATCAGCAACACCACGTTCTCCCTGGCAGCGGCCTTCTCGTTCCTGAAAGCACACACCATCACCGTGGCCTTCCAGAAGGTCAACGGCGACACCCCGTTCGACTACATCGGCGTGGGCACGAACAACCGTGGCGGCGACTCGATCTTCCTCGCCAACTCCATTCAGTACTCCGACTTCAACGCACCTAACGAGAAATCTGCCCAGATCCGTTATGACTTGAAAATGGCTGAATACGGTGTTCCTGGTCTGAGCTTCATGACCCGTTACGTTAAGGGCTGGGACATCGACGGTACCGGTTTGGCTGCTAACAGCGTCTACCGTGACGACCTGGGCAACCCGCTGTACGGTGCAGACGGCAAGCACAACGAAACCAACTTCGAAGCCAAGTACGTTGTTCAGTCTGGCCCGGCCAAAGATCTTTCCTTCCGTATTCGTCAAGCCTGGCACTACGCTAACGCTGACGAAGGTGAAGGCGACGTCAAAGAGTTCCGCCTGATCGTCGACTACCCGATTTCGGTTCTGTAATTGCCGAAAGTCAGTTTGCGGTAATCAAAAAAAGACCCATCTTCGGATGGGTCTTTTTTATTGCGCTGAAGCTTGACCAGAAAATCAAATCGGTCAGGCCGATGCGGACTCCTGAACCACTCGAATCACGCGCTGAGGAAACGGAATATCGATACCGGCATCCTTCAAGCGGTCGCGGGCCTGTTCATTGAGCATGAACATCACGTTCCAGTAGTCCGCCGTCTTCACCCAGATGCGCAACGACACGGTGATCGAGCTGTCGCCCAAGGTGGAGATCACCGCTTCAGGTGCAGGATCGGTCAACACACGTTCGTCCTTGGCCAACTCCAGTAACACTTCCCGGGCCTTTTGCAGGTCGGCCTGGTAATCCACGCCCACGTCGAACACTACTTTGCGGGTCGGCTGGCGATTGGTGTTGGTGATGATGCCGTTCGACAGGTTGCCGTTGGGCACGATGACCGTCTTGTTGTCACCGGTACGCAGGACCGTGTGGAAGATCTGGATGCTGTCGACCGTTCCGGCCACGCCTTGGGCCTCGATCCAGTCACCGATGCGAAACGGACGAAACAGCAGGATCAGCACGCCGCCGGCGAAGTTCGCCAGGCTGCCTTGCAAGGCCAGGCCAATCGCCAGGCCTGCCGCACCGATGGCCGCAACGAAGGATGTGGTTTCCACACCAATCATCGAGGCGACGCTGACGATCAGCAGGATCTTCAGAATGATGTTTGCCAGGGTACTGATAAAGCCTTGCAGCGCGAGGTCGGCGTTACGCAGGGCCAGCAGCGCCCCGAGCTTCTGCGTCACCTTGTTGATCAGCCACCAGCCGATGGCCAGGGTGACAATTGCCAGCAACACGCGGCTGCCGTACTCCATGATCATCGGTATCCAGGCCTGGGAGGCCTTGACCAGGTGGTCTACTTCAGCGTTCAAGTCCATCTAATTCTCCTTTGTTCCTGTTGTACGCGGCATTTGTGGCGAGGGAGCTTGCTCCCGCTTGGGGGCGCAGCACCCACCAAAGGGGCCCGCAGCCCAGCGGGAGCAAGCTCCCTCGCCACAGTGGTTCCCTATAACCGAGGGGTCAATCGCGGAAGTTGTTGAACTGCAGCGGCATGCCGAATTCCTTGCCCCGCAGCGCGGCGATGGCTTCTTGCAGGTCGTCACGTTTCTTGCCAGTGACACGCACCTGCTCGCCCTGGATGGCGGCCTGGACCTTGAGCTTGGCGTCCTTGATATGAGCGACGATTTTCTTGGCCAGTTCCTTGTCGATGCCTTCCTTGAGCACAGCTTCCTGCTTCATCAGCTTGCCGGAGGCGAAGGCGTCCTTGACCTCAAGGCATTGCACGTCGATCTTGCGCTTGACCAGCGCCAGCTTGAGGATCTCGATCATCGCCTCGAGCTGGAAATCGGCCTCGGCGGTCAGGTTGACGGTCAGGTCCTTTTCCTTGAACTCGAAACTGCCCTTGCCCTTGAGGTCATACCGACGGTCGAGTTCCTTGACGGCGTTTTCAACGGCGTTGGTGACTTCGTGCTTGTCCAGTTCGGATACCACGTCGAATGACGGCATGTAGTGTTCTCCAAATAAAAAGGCGCGCTCATGACAAAGGCGCGCACTTGGCTTGTGGTTGAAATCGGGCTCATTATAACGGGTCTTTTCCCGTCGTTACCGCGAGCGCCTCAGATGCCTGCGCCAAACCGAGTAAAAAACTGATGTCCACCACCTGGCACGTCCTGGGCGCCGGCAGCCTCGGCACCTTGTGGGCGACGCGCCTGGCCCGGGCCGGCCTGCCGGTGCGGCTGGTGTTGCGCAATGAACAGCGGCTGCAGGCTTACCGGGAGGCCGGAGGGCTGACGCTGGTGGAACAAGGCCAGGCGCAGTGTTACCCGGTGCCAGGCGAAACCGCGCAGGGCCTCGAACCGATAAAACGCTTGCTGCTGGCCTGCAAGGCCTATGACGCGGAGGCGGCTGTGGCTTCGGTCGCCCATCGTCTGGATGGCGAGAGCGAACTGATCCTGCTGCAGAACGGCCTCGGCAGCCAGGACGCCGTGGCGAACCGCGTCCCCCAGGCCCGCTGTATCAGCGCCTCCAGCACCGAAGGCGCGTTTCGCGACGGTGACTGGCGCGTGGTGTTCGCCGGCCACGGCTACACCTGGCTGGGCGACCCCGCCCAGCCGGTGGCGCCGTTCTGGCTGGATGACCTGGGCATGGCCGGCATTCCCCACGAGTGGAGCGCCGACATCCTCACCCGCCTGTGGCGCAAACTGGCGCTCAACTGCGCAATCAACCCACTGACGGTACTGCATCAATGCAAGAACGGTGGCTTGCAGGAACACCGCTGCGAAGTGGCAACCCTTTGCGCGGAGCTCGCCGATCTGCTCGAACGCTGCGGCCAGCCGACGGCGGCTGAGGATTTAAAGTCGGAGGTGGAACGGGTGATCCAGGCCACAGCCGCCAACTATTCCTCCATGTACCAGGACGTTGCCAACCGGCGACGTACCGAAATCAGCTATCTGCTCGGCCATGCCTGCGCCGTCGCGCGGCGCCATGACGTGGCGGTGCCGCATCTTGAACAGATGCGCCAGCGCCTGATTGCCCACTTGGACAACCTCGGATTGCCCAGCGACTGAGCAGCGGCTACGCTGGCCCTCGTGTTCCCTTTCAGCGACGAGTCAGATGCCATTGCGCCAGCGCCTTGAAAATCTCCCGGTCGGCCAGAAACTGCTGGCGGCCCTGTTGGTATTGTTGACCACGGTTCTGCTGGTGGCCAACCTGACCTTTATCAGCGCGGCCTATTACATTTCCCAGGAAAGCATGGCACCCCAGGCCTTGCAGACCATCGGCCGACTGGTAGCCAACCCGAGCCTGATCTCCGACGCATTGCAATCGCCGCAAAGCGCCAAGCGCCTGCTCGATGAACTCAACAGCTATGCGCCGCTGCGGGCTGCGGCACTTTATGACGGTGACGGCGTACGCCTGGCCCAGTTGCAACAGGGCGAGAAGCTCAAGTTGCCGGAGCATTTCCGTAACATGCAGGCCTGGCAGGCCGGGGAGTTTCGCAGCAACCAGGTCATTACCCTGCCCCGCCCCGGCACGGCGCCCGGCCATCTCCTGCTGGTGGCCAGCAGCGAACTGCCCACCGCGTTCTACACCGGTACCCTGACCGCCAGCCTGGGCATCCTGATTTTCAGCGTGCTGTTGTGGCTGGTCATTGCCCAGCAGATCAAGCGGCTGATCACCCAGCCGATCCATCAACTCGAAGAGTTGTCGCGCCAGGTCACCCGCGAAGAAAACTATTCCCTGCGCGCCGCCCGGGGCAACCATGACGAAATCGGCAGTCTGGCCGAGGCGTTCAACACCATGCTCTCGCGGATCGAAGCCCGGGAGCAGCAGCTCAAGCGCGCCCGCGACGATTCCCAGGCCGCCTACGACCAGGCCCAGGGCCTGGCGGAAGAAACCCGTCACACCAACCGCAAGCTGGAGCTGGAAGTCCAGGTCCGCAGCAAGATCGAGAAAAAACTCACCGGCTTCCAGAACTACCTCAACAGCATCATCGACTCCATGCCGTCGGCGCTGATTGCCCTCGACGAGCAGCTCTATGTCACGCAATGGAACCAGGAGGCCAGCGCCCTTTCCGGCACCCGGCTGGACGAGGCGCTGAACCAGCCGATCTTCCTCGCCTTCGAGCCGCTCAAGCCGTACCTGCCGCAGCTCAAGCAGACGGTGGAACAGCACACGGTGGCCAAGATCGAGCGCGTCACCTGGACCAAGGACGATGAAGCCCGGCATTACGCCCTGACTTTCTATCCTTTGATGGGCGGTGCCGGGCGCGGCGTGGTGATCCGCATCGATGACATCACCCAGCGCCTGTCGCTGGAGGAAATGATGGTGCAATCGGAAAAAATGCTCTCGGTAGGCGGCCTCGCGGCGGGCATGGCCCATGAGATCAACAATCCGCTGGGGGCGATCCTGCACAACGTGCAGAATATTCGCCGACGCCTGTCTGCGGAATTGCCGAAGAACCTTGAGCAGGCCGAGCAGTTGGGGATCGATTTACCGGTGGTCAACCGCTACCTGGAAAGCCGGGAGATCCCGCAATTGCTCGATGGCATCCAGCAGGCCGGCGCCCGGGCAGCGAAAATCGTCACCCACATGCTCAGCTTCAGCCGCCGCAGCACAAGGCAGATGGCGCCTTGCGACCTGCCGGCACTCATCGACCAGGCTGTGGAAATTGCCGGTAACGACTTCGATCTGGCGATCGGTTTCGACTTCAAGGGCCAGGCGATCATCCGCCAGTTCGACCCCAACCTCGGCCCGGTGCCAGGCACCGCCAACGAACTGGAGCAGGTATTGCTCAACCTGTTGAAAAACGCCGCCCAGGCCATCCATCAACGCCAGGACGACAGCGAGCCCGGCCGTATCATCCTGCGTACACGGCTGAATCCGCCGTGGGCGGAAATCCAGGTCGAGGACAACGGCATCGGCATGAGCGAGAACGTGCGCAAGCGTACCTTCGAGCCGTTCTTTACCACCAAGGAGATCGGCCAGGGCACCGGGCTCGGATTGTCGGTGTCGTATTTCATCATCACCAACAACCACAAGGGCCAGATGGAAGTGCAATCAGCGCCGGGCCAAGGCACTTGCTTCACCCTGCGCCTGCCACTGGCGGGCACTTCGATGGTGGCGCAAGAACACAAGCAAGTGGAGCGCTGAACATGGGTTTTCGTCTGTCGAAGATTTACACCCGTACCGGGGACAAAGGTGAAACCGGACTGGGGGATGGTCGCCGAGTGGCGAAGGATCATCCGCGGATCGAGGCCATCGGCGAAGTGGATACGCTGAACAGCCAACTGGGCTTGTTGCTGGCCGGGCTTGCCGCCGAAATGGAACGTTACCCGGCGTTGAAGGAAGTAACCGAGGTGCTGGCGCCTTGTCAGCATCGGCTGTTCGACCTCGGCGGCGAGCTGGCGATGCCGGCCTATCAGGCCCTGAACGATGCAGAAGTGGCGCGCCTGGAAGCGGCCATCGATATGTGGAATGAAGAGTTGGGGCCGCTGGAGAATTTCATCCTGCCCGGCGGCTCGACCCTGATCGCCCAGGCCCATGTGTGCCGCAGTCTGGCCCGTAGCGCCGAGCGCCGTTGCCAACAGTTGAACGCAGTGGAACCACTGGCCGGGCCGGGGCTGGCGTATATCAATCGGTTGTCGGACCTGCTGTTCGTGGCGGCGCGGGTCATCGCCCGGCGCCAGGGTGTGGCGGAAGTGCTTTGGGAGGCGGCGGCAAAGCCTGGGAGTTGAAGCATAGGCGCCTGTCAGGGCCTCTTCGCGAGCAGGCTCGCTCCCACAGAGGTTTTGTGAACGCCGAAATCCAGTGTGGGAGCGAGCCTGCTCGCGAAGCGGCCAGCAGCCACACCGCAGCATCAGGCTTCAGGCCAGAACGCCCGAATCCCTGCCACCCCTTGCGCCCCGGCTTCCCAGGCTTTCTGCCGCTGATCGGGGCCTACCCCGCCCAACAGATACACCGGCCTGTCGAACCCCTCGATCAGTCGCGCAGCCTCTTCCCACCCCAATGGCTGCGCATCGGGATGGGTCTGGGTCGGTTGCACGGGGGACAACGTCACGAAATCCACGCCCATCTGCTGAGCCAGGGAGAGTTCCTCGGCGTTGTGGCACGAGGCCGCCAGCCAGCGGTCGGTGCCGAACGGCCGACCCGCCGCCGCATGCTTGCGCAGTTGCGCGGCGGTGATATGCCAGCCGGCAGACGGAAAGTCACCCAGCCATTCGAACGGGCCCTTGAGCATCAATTGCGCCTTGCCGGCACACAGCCCCACCGCGTCCACCGCCAGGTCACGGTATTGCGGGTCGTAACCGTTGGGCGCGCGCAGTTGCAGTAGCTTGATCCCGCCAGCAACAGCCTTTTGAATGCCACGCAGCAAGGCGCGCGTTTCAAGGCCTTCAGGGGTGATCAGGTACTCGCCCGGCAAACGGGCCGCCGCGACGATCGGCTGATTGGCCGCTGGAAACTCGTAGTTGGTCAATTCACGGGCCGTCACCCAGGCAAGCGGCTGGCCTTCGGCGCCATGGGGCTCGCCGCTGAACGCCGAGACTTCCCAGACATCCAGCAACACCTGCTTGTCCGGATAATCGTGGCGCACCTTGATCAGTGGCCGGGCAGCGCTGACGACAATGCCCAACTCTTCGAGAAGCTCCCGGGCCAGGGCCGTTTCGACCGACTCATCAGCCTCGACCTTGCCCCCCGGAAACTCCCACAGGCCGCCCTGATGCTGGGAATCGGCCCGGCGGGCAATCAGGATTCTGCCGGCGGCGTCGCGAATGACTGCCGCCGCTACATGTACGCGTTTCACCGGGCGATTTCCTCCAGGCCAGCTTGTTGCCACGTTTTGAAGGCCGGCCATTGATAAAGGGTTTCAACGTAGGCCGCGTCGACTTCCGGCAGTTCCACCTGGTAGGTGCGCAAGCGCACGGCAATCGGCGCAAAAAATACGTCAGCCAGGCTCAGGGTACCAAACAGGTAGGGACCGGCTTCGGTAGCCGCCGCGCGGCACTCTGCCCACAACGCCAGCATCCGCTGGATTTCCGCCTGCACATCCGCCGGAATCGGGGACAACGGCGCATCGCGGCCCAGGTCGAACGGCATGTGGGTGCGGATGGCAAAAAAACCACTGTGCATCTGTGCACAGGCCGAACGAGCCTGGGCCCGTGCCGCTACATCCTTGGGCCAGAGACCGGCCTCGGGAAACAGCTCGGCCAGGTACTCGGCAATCGCCAGGGAGTCGGCGATCACGCCGAACTCGGTCTTGAGCAGCGGGACCTTGGCCGTGGCCGAATACTTCAGAAGTTTTTCGCGGGTGTCGGGCTGGCCGAGCCTGACCAGTTCTTCGGTGTACTTCGCGCCGGTCAACGACAGGGCCAGCGCGCCCCGCAGGGACCAGGATGAAGCTCGTTTATCGCCGATGATCAGGTGCAGGCTCATGTGGATTCCTTTCTTGTGGTTCTGGGGGTATTTGTACTGCCGCCTTCGCGAGCAGGCTCGCTCCCACACTGAATCTGCGGCGTCACAGAATCCCTGTGGGAGCGAGCCTGCTCGCGAATGGAACGACTCGGTTTTAAGTCCGATACTCAGCGTTGATCTTGACGTACTCGTGGGACAGATCGGTGGTCCAGATCGTTTCGCTGCAATCGCCACGCCCCAGCTCGATGCGGATGGTGATTTCCTCCTGCTGCATCACCGCCGCGCCCTGCGCCTCGGTGTAGGTCGTCGCCCGGGCGCCCTGGCTGGCGATGCAGACCTCACCGAGGAAGACGTCGATCTTGCTCACGTCCAGCTCAGGCACCCCGGCGCGGCCGACAGCGGCGAGAATACGACCCCAGTTCGGGTCGGAAGCAAACAGTGCGGTCTTGATCAGCGGCGAATGCGCCACGGTATAACCGACGTCCAGGCATTCCTGGTGATTACCACCACCGTTGACCTGTACGGTAACGAACTTGGTCGCGCCTTCGCCGTCGCGGACGATGGCCTGGGCCACTTCCATGCACACCTCGAACACCGCCTGCTTCAGCGCCGCGAACAGCGGACCGCTGGCTTCGGTGATCTCCGGCAGGTTGGCCTTGCCGGTGGCGATCAGCATGCAGCAGTCGTTGGTCGAGGTGTCGCCGTCGATGGTGATGCGGTTGAAGGACTTGTTGGCGCCGTCGAGCATCAGGTCCTGCAACACCTGGCGGGAGACCTTGGCGTCGGTGGCGATGTAACCGAGCATGGTCGCCATGTTCGGGCGGATCATGCCGGCGCCCTTGCTGATGCCGGTCACGGTCACGGTCACGCCGTCGTGCTGGAACTGGCGGCTCGCGCCCTTGGGCAGGGTGTCGGTGGTCATGATGCCGGTGGCGGCCGCGGCCCAGTTGTTTTCCGAGAGGTCATCAAGGGCGGCTTGCAGCGCGCCTTCGATTTTTTCGACCGGCAGCGGTTCGCCGATCACACCCGTGGAGTACGGCAGCACCTGGCTGGCGTCGACACCGGTCAGTTCAGCCAGCCTGGCGCAGGTGCGCTCGGCAGCGGCCAGGCCTGGCGCGCCGGTGCCGGCGTTGGCGTTACCGGTGTTGGTCAGCAGGTAACGCACCGGCCCTTGCACGCGTTGCTTGGCCAGGATCACCGGCGCGGCGCAAAACGCATTGAGCGTGAACACGCCGGCGACCGTCGAGCCCTCGGCGCAACGCATGACCACCACATCCTTGCGCCCGGGACGCTTGATGCCCGCCGAGGCGATACCAAGTTCAAAACCGGCAACCGGGTGCAACGTTGGCAACGGACCAAGACCAACAGCCATGAATGCGCTCCTTATAAAATTATTTCAGCACCGCCTTCATCAAGACGGCGAATCAAATGGCAAAACGCCGCGACAAGAGACTCTTGTCGCGGCGCGGGTCGCTCAGCGTTGAAACGGGTTTATTGGATCTGCCCGTGGCAATGCTTGTATTTCTTGCCCGAGCCGCAATAGCACAGCTCGTTTCGGCCCAGTTTCTGCTCGTTGCGTACCGGTGCGGTGGCCAGTGCCACGTCCACATCGACGCCCTCTTCCATCGCCTGGACCACTTCCAGGCCCGGAGCTTCGGCGTGCTCGAACTGCATGCGCGCGGCCAGGGCTTCGGCCTCCTGGCGCAGGCGGGCTTCTTCTTCGACCGGATCTTCGCGGCGAACCTGAACGTGGGACAGGACCCGGATCGAGTCGCGCTTGATCGAATCCAGCAGCTCGGAGAACAGCGTGTAGGACTCGCGCTTGTATTCCTGCTTCGGATTCTTCTGCGCGTAGCCACGCAAGTGGATACCGTGGCGCAGGTGATCCATGGTCGACAGATGGTCTTTCCACAGGTCGTCCAGCACCCGCAGCACGATTTGCTTCTCGAACGAGCGCAGCGCTTCGGCGCCGGCCTGGTCTTCTTTCTCGTTGTACGCGGCGATCAGTTCGGTCAGAAGTTTCTCGCGCAGCGTTTCTTCGTAGAGGTGATCGTCCTCGTCGAGCCACTGCTGGATCGGCAACGACACGCCGAAATCACTGCGCAGGGAGGCTTCCAGACCAGCAACGTCCCACTGCTCCGGCAGCGACTGCGGCGGAATGTGTGCGCTGACAGTGGCGTCGAGCACTTCGCGGCGGAAATCGGCGATGGTTTCGCCAATGTCGTCGGCGGCCAACAGGCTGTTGCGCATGTGATAGATCACTTTGCGCTGCTCGTTGTTGACGTCGTCGAACTCAAGCAACTGCTTGCGGATGTCGAAGTTGCGGCCCTCGACCTTGCGCTGCGCCTTCTCGATGGCGTTGGTCACCATGCGGTGCTCGATCGCCTCGCCCGGCTGCATGCCCAGGGCCTTCATGAAATTCTTCACCCGATCAGAGGCGAAGATGCGCATCAGGCTGTCTTCCAGGGACAGGTAGAAGCGGCTGGAGCCGGCGTCGCCCTGGCGACCGGCACGGCCACGCAGCTGGTTGTCGATACGGCGCGATTCGTGACGCTCGGACGCGATCACCTGCAAGCCACCGGATTCGAGCACCTGCTGGTGACGCTTCTGCCAGTCGGCCTTGATCTGCGCGATCTGCTCGGGGGTCGGGTTTTCCAGCGAAGCCACTTCGACTTCCCAGTTGCCGCCCAGCAGGATGTCGGTACCACGGCCGGCCATGTTGGTGGCGATGGTCAACGCACCCGGGCGACCGGCCTGGGCGATGATCTCGGCTTCCTTCTCGTGGAACTTGGCGTTGAGGACCTTGTGCTCGATACCTTCCTTGGCGAGCAAGGCGGACATGTGCTCGGAGGTCTCGATGGTGGCGGTACCCACCAGGATCGGACGGCCCTGGGCCATGCCTTCCTTGATGTCGTTGATGATCGCCGCGTATTTCTCTTCGGCGGTCAGGAACACCAGGTCGTTGTAGTCCTTGCGCGCCAGCGGCTTGTTCGGCGGAATCACCACCACTTGCAGGCCGTAGATCTGGTGGAATTCGAACGCTTCGGTGTCGGCGGTACCGGTCATGCCGGACAGTTTGTTGTACAGGCGGAAGTAGTTCTGGAACGTGGTCGAGGCCAGGGTCTGGCTCTCGGCCTGGATGTTCAGGCCTTCCTTCGCTTCGATGGCCTGGTGCAGGCCTTCGGACAGGCGACGGCCCGGCATGGTGCGGCCGGTGTGTTCGTCAACCAGTACGACCTGGCCGTCCTGGACGATGTATTCGACGTTGCGATGGAACAGCTTGTGGGCACGCAGGCCGGCGTAGACGTGGGTCAGCAGGCCCAGGTTATGGGCCGAGTAGAGGCTTTCGCCTTCAGCCAGCAGGCCGACGCGGGTCAGCATCTCTTCGATGAACTGGTGACCGGATTCGTTGAGCTCGACCTGGCGGGTCTTCTCGTCGACGGTGTAGTGGCCGGGCTGGGTCACTTCGCCTTCGACTTCTTCGACGTGCAGCTGGAGCTGCGGGATCAGCTTGTTGATCTCGATGTACAGCTTGGAGCTGTCTTCGGCCTGCCCGGAAATGATCAGCGGCGTACGGGCTTCGTCGATGAGGATGGAGTCGACTTCGTCGATCACGGCAAAGTTGAGTTCGCGCTGGAATTTTTCTTCCATGCTGAACGCCATGTTGTCGCGCAGGTAGTCGAAACCGAATTCGTTGTTGGTGCCGTAGGTGATGTCCGAGGCGTAGGCCGCGCGCTTCTCTTCCGGCGGCTGGAACGGCGTGACCACGCCGACCGTCAGGCCGAGGAATTCATAGAGCGGGCGCATCCAGTTGGCGTCGCGGCGGGCCAGGTAGTCGTTGACCGTCACCACGTGCACGCCCTTGCCGGACAGTGCGTTGAGATATACCGCCAGGGTCGCCACCAGGGTCTTGCCTTCACCGGTGCGCATTTCGGCGATCTTGCCTTCATGCAAGGTCATGCCGCCGATCAACTGGACGTCGAAGTGGCGCATGCCCATGACCCGCTTGCCGGCTTCACGGCAGACCGCGAAAGCTTCGGGCAGGATCTGGTCAAGGGTCTCGCCCTTGGCGATGCGGTCCTTGAATTCGGCGGTCTTGGCGCGTAACTGATCGTCCGAAAGGGCCACCATTTGCTCTTCGAAGGCATTGACGATCTGTACCGTCTTGAGCATGCGTTTGACTTCACGCTCGTTCTTGCTTCCAAAAAGTTTCTTTAACAAAGGCGCAAACATATCGGCAGGATCTTCCACACTAAAGGGATGGAGGGCGGCCCCATGAGTCGCCCGTGCAGCCCTCATGGCCGCATGCGAACGAGCATTCTACCCGGAAACGATGGAGAGGAAAGTGGCGTTATTCCACGATGCTGGCACAGCGCTGTGACGGGGCCTCCCTAAAATAAGGGCTTTTGCGCGAACTTCAACCCACAAAACGCAGAAGTTACTCATTGATTATGCGAGTAAAAGCCACCGGGCGGCAGGGCTCGGGCGTATCTGGCGCTTTCTGCTACCATGGCGCCTTTGTCACTTGCGGTAATCAACCATGGCCTTTCGCCCTCTTCCAGCCAAGGCGCCCGCCGTTCTGCTGCGCGAAGCCAAGCCGCTGAAAGCCATCTTCGGCCACGCCAGACGCCTGGGGCACCTGCAGCGCCTGCTCGACAGCCAGCTACAGCCCGCTGCGCGCGAGCATTGTCACGTAGCGTCCTGGCGGGAAGGCAGTTTGTTGCTGATCGTCACCGACGGTCACTGGGCCACGCGCCTGCGCTACCAGCAAAAGCGCCTGCTGCGCCAATTGCAGGCATTCGAGGAGTTCGCCAACCTGACGCGAATCCTGTTCAAGGTCCAGCCGCCCACGGTGCAAGTCGGCGCCAAGGGTCATACGCTGGATCTGTCCACCGACGCTGCCGCCACCATCCAGGCCACGGCCGATGGCATCAGCGACCCCAACCTGCGGGCAGCGCTGGAGCGATTGGCGGCCCATGCGCGGCCCAAGGATTGAGATTTTTTTCGGCTGTTGAATAGCCTTCGCGGGCAAGCCCGCTCCCACAATGGATCTGCATGAGGCACAAGATTTGCGCGCGCAGGAGATCTCCTGTGGGAGCGAGCCTGCTCGCGAAGGGAGCGATTCGGTTTCTGCCTACCGCCGCTTGCTGCCCCCCAGCAACGACCCCATCAACCCACGCACCAACTGCCGGCCCAACTGATTGGCCGCCTGGCGCATCGCCGATTTCAGCGCCTGGCCGGCCGCGGTGCCGAGGAATTCCCCGGCCTTTTCGGTGAAGCTCGGTTCCTCGGTCGCCGGTTTGCCTGGCGCGGCTTCGGCCTGCGGCTCCAGCCCCTTGCGCCCCATCAGCACTTCATAGGCCGACTCGCGGTCGATGGGTTTGTCATAACGGCCCTGCAACGGTGAGCTGGCGATCAGCCCGGCACGCTCGGCCGCGGTCAACGGCCCGATGCGCGACTGCGGCGGCGCCACCAGCACACGCTGGACCATTTCCGGCGTGCCTTTTTCCTGCAAGGTGCCGACCAACGCTTCACCGATGCCCAGCTCGGTCAGCACCGCCAGGGCATCGAATTGCGGATTTGGTCGAAAACCGTCAGCCACCGCCCGCAGGGATTTCTGTTCCTTGGCGGTGAACGCCCGCAGACCATGCTGGATGCGCAACCCCAGCTGCGCGAGCACGTCGTCCGGCAGATCGCCCGGCGACTGGGTGACAAAATACACCCCGACGCCCTTGGAGCGGATCAGCCGCACCACTTGTTCCAGGCGCTCCTGCAACGCCTTGGGCGTGCCGGCGAACAACAAATGTGCCTCATCGAAAAACAACGCCAGCAAGGGTTTGTCCGCATCGCCGCGCTCGGGCAGTTGCTCGAACAGCTCGGCCAGCAGCCACAGCAGGAATGCCGCGTAGACTTTCGGCGCTTCATGGACCAGGCGACTGGCGTCCAGCAGATGAATGCGGCCACGGCCGTCACTGGCCGGTTGCAGGATGTCTTCAAGCTGCAACGCCGGTTCGCCGAACAAGGCGTCCGCGCCCTGCTGTTCCAGGGTGGACAGTCGGCGCATCAAGGCCTGGCTGGAACCGGTGGTCATCAGGGCCGCGTCGTCCCCGAGCAATTCAGGGTTGTCCTTGAGATGATTGAGCAGCGCCTTCAGGTCCTTGAGGTCGAGCAGCAACAGGCCCTCGCGGTCGGCGACCTTGAACGCTGCGTACAACGCCGCTTGCTGGCTGTCCGTCAGTTCCAGCAGGCTGCCGAGCAACAACGGGCCCATTTCACTCAACGTGGTGCGCAGCGGATGACCGGACTGGCCGTGGATATCCCACAAGGTCACCGGATAGGCCTGGGGCTCATGGCCGAGCCAGGGCATGCCGGCGATGCGCTCGGCGATCTTGCCTTGAGGATTGCCGGCGGCGCCGAGGCCGCACAGGTCACCCTTGATGTCCGCCGCGAACACCGCCACGCCGGCATCGCTGAACATCTCGGCCAGGCGCTGCAAGGTGACGGTCTTGCCGGTGCCGGTGGCGCCCGCCACCAGCCCATGACGATTGGCCAGGCGCATGGCCTGGGCGACAGGTTGGCCGGCCAGGTCGGCCCCGATAACGAGTTGCGATGAATCAGGCATTTGGTCACCTGTGGGTTTGCGGTATGACGCCATTTTGCGCGCTTATATAAAAGCATGCCCAGTGCAATAAGGCCCGAGCGGCAGAATAATAGCCTGCAACCAGCACTGGCCCCTTCGCGAGCAGGCTCGCTCCCACAATTTGGACCTATGTTGAGTACAGAACCCTGTGGGAGCGAGCCTGCTCGCGAAGAGTGCCCGACAACGCATTCCTTTACTGCACCCAACCCCAACCGAACATCTATTCTTACCCAAGGTCAACAAGGGGAGAACACAGACCGGAGGGATGTTCATCGTGCATATAGCGGACATAACCATGTTCTACGCCCCCGCCAGCGGAGGTGTACGCACTTATCTGGATGCCAAGCACCGGCGCCTGGGCAATCGGCCGGGTATTCGCCATAGTCTTCTGATCCCCGGCGCGCATTTGAGCGAGCAGGATGGGATCTACAAGGTCCCGGCCCCTCCGCTGCCCTTTGGCAAGGGCTACCGCTTCCCGCTGCGCCTGGCCCCTTGGCGTAATGTCCTGCGCGACTTGCAGCCCGACCTGATCGAGGTCGGCGATCCTTACCTCACCGCCTGGGCCGCCCTGGATGCCCGACGACAGCTGGACGTGCCCGTGATCGGCTTTTATCACTCCGACCTGCCGTTGCTGGTAAGCAACCGCATGGGCAACTGGTTCACGCCCAATATCGAAGCCTATGTCAGCAAACTGTACGGCAACTTCGACCGGGTGCTCGCGCCGAGCCAGGTCATGGCCGACAAACTCACCGGGCTTGGAGTCAAAAATGTCTACGTGCAGCCGTTGGGGGTAGACCTGCAGACCTTCAATCCCGCCGCTCGCGACCCGGAACTGCGGGCCGAACTGGGCATCGCCGAGGATGCGCGCCTGCTGATTTTCGCCGGTCGCGGCTCCAAGGAAAAAAACCTGCCGGTGCTGCTCAAATGCATGAAACGCCTGGGCGAACGCTATCACCTGCTGCTGGTGGGCTCTTCCATGCCTGCCGTGGTGCCGGACAACGTCACGGTGATCGACGAATTCTGCCCGGCTCCGCAAGTCGCCCGGCTGATGGCCAGCGCCGACGCCCTGCTGCACGCAGGCGACCAGGAAACCTTCGGCCTGGTAATCCTCGAAGCGATGGCCAGCGGCATCCCGGTGGTAGCGGTCGCGGCAGGCGCCTTCAATGAAATCGTCCACGAGGACTGTGGCCTGCTGTGCGCGCCCGACAATCCACAGGCGATGGCCAACGCCGTTCGGCAACTGTTCGCCGAAGGCTGCCAGCAACGCGGCGCAAAAGCACGCCGACATGTAGAACGTCATTACGCCTGGGATTCGGTGGTCAATAGTCTGTTGGGCCACTATTACAGCGTGCTCGGCGCAGAAATGCCCCTGCTGGCCAATGGTTGAGTCGAGGCCCATGTCGATGACCGCTCAATCCAGCCTGCTGCTGGTGCTGCACGATGTCGCACCGCAAACCTGGCCCGACTACCAGCCCTTCGTCGAAGCCGTCGACGCCCTCGGCCAGGTGCCGATGACCTGGCTGGTGGTGCCGGACTTCCATCACGCCAACGCGCTCGACGAACATCCCGGCTTCCGGCGCATGCTCGACAGCCGGGTCGAACGCGGCGATGAACTGGTGCTGCACGGTTATTACCACTGTGATGACGGTCCGCCGGCGCTCCATCCCAAGGACTGGTTCATGCGCCGGGTCTATACCCATGAAGGGGAGTTCTACGGTCTGTCCGAGGAAGCGGCCCTCACCCGCCTTCGCGCCGGCATCGAGATCTTTCAGCGCTACCAGTGGCCGCTGCAAGGCTTCGTCGCACCGGCCTGGCTGATGAGCGAAGGCACACGCCAGGCCTTGCGCCAGTTGCCGTTGAGTTATACCAGCGACACCCAGCACCTCTACCGCTTGCCGGAGTTCACCCCGATCGATGCCCCGGGACTGGTCTGGAGCGCCCGCAGCGCCTGGCGTCGAGGCCTGTCAAAAGTCATCAGCGACCGGCGTGAACAGCGCTGGCGCCAGGCACCGGTCATTCGCCTGGGCCTGCACCCGGTAGACATGCGCCACGGATTTTCCCGCAACTACTGGCTGCGAACCCTGGAGCGCCTGCTTGAGGACGGGCGCGTGCCGATGACCAAGATCGACTGGCTGGCGTCACTGCGCCAGCCAGTCAGCAGTGCCGCATGAAACGGCTGGTCTGGTTAGGCGCCGCCCTGTTGATTGCGGTATTGGTCCCGATGCTCGTGGGCGGCGGGGAAATGTGGTCGCGGCTGCAGCGCTTTCCGCTGTCCTTGCTGCTGGTCATGCTTGGCATGATCGTACTCTGCTGGGGCCTCAACTCGGTGCGCCTGCGCTTGCTGCTGGGTGAACACCGTGGGCGCATAGGCGGGTTGAAAAGCATTGGCGTGGTGATGTCCACCGAGTTCGCGATGTGCGCGACGCCCGGCGGCAGTGGCGGGCCGCTGACGCTGATGGCGCTGCTCGCGCGCAACGGCGTGCGCCCCGCCCATGGCAGCGCGGTGTTCGCCATGGATCAGTTGAGCGACCTGCTGTTTTTTCTCTGCGCCTTGTTGGGCATCCTGTTTTATGCACTTTTCCAGAACCTCAGCCAGCGCATGGAATGGATGCTGGGGCTGAGCGCGGTTTCATTGTTCGGCGGGCTCTTTTGCTGCGCGCTGGTCGCCCGCTACCATCGCAGGCTGATTCTCCTGGGTGCGCGGCTGTTGCGGCATTTGCGAGTGAAGCCGGTGACCCGTCGACGCTGGGGACGCAAGATCCTGAATTTCCTCGCGGCATTTACCGACACTCTGAAATTGCCACGCCAGACGCTGTTCCAGGTGTTCGTCTTGACCTGCCTGCACTGGGTTCTGCGCTACAGCGTGCTGTACCTGGCATTAAAAGGACTCGGGGCGGATCTGCAATGGGCCTGGAGTTTCCTGATCCAGATGCTGTCCCTCAGCGCTGGGCAGTTCAGCCTGTTGCCGGGCGGCGCCGGAGCGGCGGAGTTGACCTCGGCGGCGTTGCTGGCACCGATGGTGGGCAAATCCACCGCGGCGGCAGCGATCCTGATCTGGCGGGCGGTGACGTATTACTTCTATCTGCTGGCCGGAGGACCGGTGTTCTTCATGATGGTCGGGCGACCTTTGATCAAGAAGCTGATGAAGCTGCGGCAAGCCTGAGAGGTCAACCCTTGGACTCGGGGTCGTCCTGGGGCTGCTTGTGCATTTCTTCCCACAGCTGGGCGGCGTCGGGAAATTCGGTGCCGTCTTCCGGGCCCAGCGCTTCGGGATCGTAGCGACTCAGGCAACCCTCGCCCACGGTTGCCGGCGCTCTGGCGGTGGCTTTGTCCAAGGGATCGGTCATGGGATTCATGCCTCGAGGTTCGTGGCAAGGGAGAAAGTTCCCTTGCCACATAGAGTCAGAAGACTACAGATCAGAAGACCACGGTCTTGTTCCCGTGCACCAGTACGCGGTCTTCCAAGTGATAGCGCAAGCCGCGCGCTAGGACCATTTTTTCCACGTCGCGACCGAAGCGCACCATGTCTTCAATGCTGTCGCTGTGGCTGACACGGACCACGTCCTGCTCGATGATCGGGCCGGCGTCCAGCTCTTCGGTCACGTAGTGGCACGTGGCGCCGATCAGTTTCACTCCGCGCATCGAGGCCTGGTGGTAAGGCTTGGCACCAACGAACGACGGCAGGAAACTGTGGTGGATGTTGATGACTTTATGCGCGTATTCGCTGCACAGTGACGGCGGCAGGATCTGCATGTAGCGGGCCAGTACCACCACCTCGGCGTCGTGCTGCTTGACCAGCCGCGAGACCTCGGCGAACGCCGGGTGCTTGTCCTGCGGGTTGACCGGTACGTGGTAATAAGGGATGCCGTGCCATTCCACCATGCTGCGTAAGTCGTCATGGTTGGAAATGACACAGGCGATGTCGCAATCGAGCTCATCGCTGTGCCAGCGGTGCAACAGATCAGCCAGGCAGTGGGACTCACGACTGGCCATCAGCACTACGCGCTTTTTCTGCGCGGTATCGGTGATACGCCAGTCCATCGAAAACTCTTCGGCAATCGGGGCGAATGCCTCGCGGAAGGCTTCGATGCCGAAGGGCAGCGAGTCGGCGCGTATCTCGTGACGCATGAAAAACCAACCACTCTGATTGTCCGAATGGTGGCTTGCTTCAGTGATCCAGCCGTTATGGGACGCCAGAAAGTTACTGACTTTAGCAACGATACCGACGCGGTCCGGGCAAGCGATCACCAGCCGAAAAGTGCGCATTAGGGGAACTCCAGAACTTCGCAAAGGCGGCCATTCTAGCCATTGCGCGGCAAAACTGCAGTATCGATCACACATCGCGCCCAGCAGTGGCTGACCTGGACTGCCAATGCCCGCATGGCAAGCTTTATCGTGAACAGATGTGAAGACTGCATCACATTATTTATTTCACGGCGCCCACTCTGTGCTAGCGCACTATTAATTAAATAAACACTGCTTAAATGTTTACTTGATGAAACTGTCTGATTACTATTACCCCACTGTCTCCTTGTCACCAGCGTCCTACATAAGGTAGTCCCCATGTCCCTGATCACCGAATACAACGCTACAAAACAAGCCATTGAAGAACTGCAACAACGTCTGGCCGACCTGTCCAAAGACGACAAACTGCAAAAAGAACTGGAATTCGAAGGCAAACTGCGCACGCTGATGGGTGAATACTCCAAGTCCCTGCGCGATATCATTGCCCTGTTGGATCCAGAGTCCAAGTCGAGCAAAGCCCCGCGTGGCGCTGTGAAAACTACCGGCACCAAGCGCGCTCGCAAAGTTAAGCAATACAAGAACCCGCACAACGGTGAAGTCATCGAAACCAAAGGTGGCAACCACAAGACTCTGAAAGAGTGGAAAGCCAAGTGGGGCGGCGACGTGGTTGAAGGCTGGGCGACCCTGCTGGGCTAAGCTCCGGCGGTTCGAAGCGTTCTCGACACAGAAAAAACGCCAGCGATTGCTGGCGTTTTTTGTTGCCTGTCCACTTCTGATTTATTTCCTTACATGGCAGCGCGGCGACTCAAAGGCTTAAACGTTTGCGCAATTGCTGGCTATAGCCCTGCCATTGAGTCAGCACCCCTTGCTGCATTGGGCTGGAAAGCGCCAGCCACTGCGTCATCGCCTCATCAAAACTTTCCAGGGTATTAGGCGCCCCCCACTCCGGTGATTTCAGTCGCTGCTGGCAAAATAGTTTCCAGCGTGCCTGCTCTTCGGTGCTCAAGGTGTCGGGGAAGTTACGGGCCCGGTATCGGAATAATAATTCCGGCAGGCGCTCATCATCGAAATGCCAACGTTCCCCCGCCAACTGGTCGGGATCTGCCTGGCGCACTTGTTCGCACAAACGCCGATCACGATCACCCATGAATCCAGCGTACAACTGTTGTTCGGGGTCCTCGCTCGCAGTGAAATCCTCGCGACCATAAATCGCCTGGAGTTTATCGTGCCAGACTTGCTGTGCGTCACTTAGCCGCAGCGCCCGCTGGCGATAACCCTCCATGTCCAGTTGCAGGCGTTGCTGGTCCTCGTCGCGCAGGACTGACAGCGGCGCGACCACCGGGCACTTGTTGATATGAATAAGCTTGAGGGGTACGGGCAATTCCCCTTCCAACAACTCTTCACGGCGGGTATACAAGCGTTGGCGCAGGATTTCGGCGTCATGGTCCAGCAGCCCTTGAGGATTCAGATGCAGATCGCAGACGATCAGGGCGTTGCGGTTCTTCGGATGCCAGGCCAGCGGCAGGACCACGCCGATGTAGTTTCGCGCCGCCGAGAAGCGCCCGGAGATGTGCACCATGGGCTGTAGCAGGCGGACCTGGTCCATCACTTTCTGTTTAGTGCGCAACTGGAACAGCCAGTCGTAAAGCCGGGGTTGTTTCTGACGGATCAACCGGGCCAGGGCAATCGTTGCACGTACATCCGACAGCGCATCATGGGCCTGGCCATGGTCGATGCCGTTGGCGGCGGTCAGGCGTTCGAGCTTGAGGGTGACGCGCCCCTCCTCCTGCGGCCAGACAATCCCATCGGGGCGCAACGCATAGGCGGCCCGCACCAGGTCAATCAGGTCCCAGCGACTGTTGCCCCCCTGCCATTCCCGAGCGTACGGGTCGAAGAAATTCCGATAAAGGCTGTAGCGGGTCATCTCGTCATCGAAGCGCAGCGTGTTGTAGCCGGCGCCACAGGTCCCGGGCGCGGCCAGTTGCGCATGGACGCGGGTCATGAAATCGGCCTCGCTCAAGCCTTTTTCCGCCAGGCAGGCCGGTGTGATCCCGGTGATCGCGCATGCGGCCGGATGGGGCAGGATGTCATCGCTGGGCCGGCAGTACAGGTTCACCGGTTCATCGATTTCATTGAGTTCGAAATCGGTACGTATCCCGGCCACCTGCAAGGGGCGGTCGCAACGCGGATTGATGCCGGTGGTTTCGTAGTCGTACCAGAAAATGGAGGTCACGGGTGGTTCCTGTGCTGAGGACTGGCGAAGTCTAGGCGCTGCAACCGGCCGGCGGCCAGCGCTGCTGTAACTTTTGAATACCTGGGAGGCGCAAGCCTGCGCCCTCCCGCAAGATCCCTGTTGTTTACATGAAGCGTGAAATGACCCACAGAGTTGTATCGTGCGCCTGCACGAAGACTGCTAGCATCTGGGCCGAGATCGAACGTTCGAACCGCCCCCTCACAGGTTGCCCATGCTCGAGACACCAGCATTGCAAAGGAACGCGCCGCTGCCCGCGCCACTGGACACGCGTTACCAGGTCGAGACGCCCGAGGGCATCGACCTGCCGCTGCGCCCGGCGGGGCTGATGCCTCGCGCCCTGGCCTTTGCCATCGACCTCGGCATACGGGGGCTGGCCTTGGGCCTGCTGTTCCTGATCCTGGCGTTTTTTGGCGAACTGGGCGTCGGCCTGGGCTCGATCCTGCTGTTCGTCATCAGCTGGTGGTACATGGTGCTGTTCGAGGTGCTGAACCAAGGGCGTTCCCCCGGCAAGCAGATCATGGGTTTGCGCGTGGTGCAGGATGACGGCCGGCCTGTCGACTGGTCGGCCTCGCTGATCCGCAACCTGCTGCGCTTCGTCGACATGCTGCCCTTCGGCTATGCGTTCGGGGCGATTACCTGCCTGCAGCATCCAGCGTTCAAGCGCCTGGGCGACCTGGCGGCCGGGACCCTGGTGGTTTATCGCGAACAAGCGATCAAACGCCCCGTACTGCCATCGGCCCGACCGATACGGCCACCCTTTGTCCTCGACCTCAACGAGCAGCGTGCCGTGCTGGGCTTCGCCGAGCGCCAGGCAGAACTGTCCGGTGCCAGGGTCACCGAACTGGCGACGATCCTGGCCGCGCCGCTGAAGGTGCACCCTTCCGGAGCCGTGGCCGAACTCAATGGCATCGCCCGCGGCCTGCTGGGGCCGACATGAAACAAAGCCTTTTCGAAAAACGTCATCAAGAGGAATGGGACCGTCTGTCCCAACAGCTCGACCAATTGGAGCGCAGCCGCAACGTCGGGCAGAGCAGCGATTTCCCCAATGCCTATCGACGCCTCTGCCACCACCTGACGCTGGCCCAGGCCAGGGGCTACAGCAGCCTTTTAATAGACGCGTTGCAGCAATTGGCCCTGCGTGGTCACCAGCAACTCTACCGGGACCGCGGCCGGTTCTCGGCCAGCCTGTCGACCTTCATCCTGGCCGGTTTCCCCCGACTGATTCGTGAGCAATGGCGATTCGTGCTGGCGGCGGCCTTGATGTTCCTTGGTAGCCTGGTCGGCATCGGGCTGCTGGTCTACCTGTTCCCCGAACTGGTCTACAGCGTGTTGAGCGTCGAAGAAGCCAGCCAGATACGCGGCATGTACGACCCTGCCGCCGGCCACCTGGGGCGCTCGATCGAGCGGGCCGCCAGCGAAGACTGGGTCATGTTCGGCTACTACATCATGCACAACATCGGTATTGCCTTTCAGACGTTCGCCAGCGGCTTGCTGTTTGGCCTGGGCAGCGCATTCTTCCTGTTCTTCAACGGCCTGACCATTGGCGCGGTGGCCGGGCATCTGACCCAGATCGGTTCGGGATCGACGTTCTGGTCATTCGTGATCGGCCACGGCGCCTTCGAACTCACTGCCATCGTGCTGGCCGGCGCGGCGGGCCTGTTGCTCGGTTGGGCATTGATCGCGCCGGGGCGCCTCACCCGAGGCGAAGCGTTACGGCTCGCCGCCGGCAAGAGCGTGCTGATCATCGGCGGCGTGGTGCTGTTGCTGCTCATCGCCGCGTTCGTCGAGGCCTACTGGTCCTCCAGCGCGGTGACACCCACCACCAAATACATCGTCGGCGCCTTGTTGTGGCTGCTGGTGCTCGGGTATCTGCTGTTTGCCGGACGAGGCCACCATGCGCCTGAGTGACGCCAGCGTTGTCATCCGCCCCCGCACCACCTGGGAAGCCATGGACCTCGGCGTGCTGATGAGCCAGCAGCACCGACGGCTGCTGATGACCAGTTGGGCCATCGTCACGCTACCGGTGTATGCGCTGCTGACCCTGTTGTTGTGGGACTCGCCGTCGCTGGTAGTCATTGTGTTCTGGTGGCTGAAACCGGCCTTCGACCGCCTGCCCCTGTTCATTTTGTCCAAGGCCCTGTTTGGCGAGCCGCCTACGCTGAAGCAGGCGTTGCGCCAATGGCCCGCGCTGCTCAAGCCGCAATTGCTGGCTAGCCTGACCTGGCGACGGCTGAGCCTGAACCGCAGCTTCCTGATGCCGGTGGTGCAACTCGAAGGCCTGGCCGGCGAGGCGCGCGAGCAACGCTTGCGCGTCCTGCTGCAGCGCAACGGCGGCGCGGCGCAGTGGCTGACCATCATCGGCGTGCACCTGGAAACCGCGCTGTGGTTCGGCCTGATGGCGCTGTTCTATCTGTTCATACCGCAACAGGTCGAGCTGGAATGGGACTGGCAGACCCTGATCGCCGTGGCCGAGCACGACTGGCTGTGGCTCGAACACCTGGTCAACTTCCTGTATCCACTGTTGCTGATCTTCTGGGAACCGGTTTACGTCGCCTGTGGCTTCAGCCTCTACCTGAACCGCCGCACGATTCTCGAGGCCTGGGACATCGAACTGGTATTCAGGCGCCTGCGCCAGCGCCTGGCCGGCTTGGCCCCGGCGCTGTTGCTGCTGGCAATGACGCTGCTGCCGCTGGCGCCACCTGCGTGGGCCGCGCAGGACGATAACGGTCCCGACAGCCCGCGCTTGCTCAACCAGCCGCTGACCAGCGAGGCCTCTCGGGAAAGCATTGAAGCGATTCTCGAAGCGCCACCATTCAAGAATCCGGAAACGATTACCCGCTATCGTTTCGGCGAAGAAGCCGAAAAACCAGCCGAATCAGCCGAGCCAGCTGAAACCGATGGAGCGCCGGGCTGGCTCAAGTCGCTGTTCGAATGGCTGTCGAAAAAACGCTTCGAGGGTATTGCCGCGCTGATCCAGGTGCTGCTCTGGGCGGCCCTGTTGACGGCCATCGCCTGGCTGGCCTGGCATTACCGCCATAGTCTCAAGGCCCTGGCGAACCGTAGGCCAGCACAGCGCATACCTTCGAAACCTCCTGCGCCGACACAGATGTTCGGCCTGGATATTCGCGAAGAGAGCCTGCCGGAGGATGTGGCGAGCCGCGCCGAGCAGTTATGGTCCACCGCGCCTCGCGAGGCGTTGGGTTTGCTCTATCGAGCCTTGCTCAGCCGATTGCACCATGAGTTCGCCATCCCCCTGAAACCCGCGGACACGGAAGGCCAGGTGTTGCAGCGAGTCGAACGACTCCAGCAGCCGGACCTGCTGGTCTTCAGCAAAAACCTGACCCAGCACTGGCAAAACATCGCCTACGGGCACCGTCCACCAGCGCCGCATCTGCAACGAGAGCTGTGCGATGGCTGGCGCGGCCTGTTCGGTCCGGGAGTTTCCCGATGAGCCGCCGCGCCGGATGGCTGGTCGCGGCGCTGGTTGCGGCGTTGGTCTGTGCAGTGGGCCTCTATTTGTCCACGAAAGCCGTGCCCTACCAGGAAACCATTGATCACGGCCCATCCCCCGAAGCCCAGGCCAATCCCTACCTGGCGGCGGAACATTTCCTGCGTCGGCATGGGGTAGAAGTCGATCATGCCAACAGCCTGGACGTCCTGCCCGGCCTCGAACCCCACCAGCGCAGCCTGCTGTTGCTGGGCGAGCGCAGCGACATGACGCCACGGGAGGCCGACCAGTTGATGAACTGGACCCGGGCCGGCGGACGGCTGCTGTTCGTCGCCGAGGCCTTGTGGGATGACAGCACCAGCAGCAGCGGCGACTTGTTGCTGGACCGCGTGGGTCTGCGCCAACTCCTCAGCAAGGACCTCGAGGAATCCGACGCCGAACTCATCAAGGATCGCTACCCCGAACTGACCAAGCTTTATCTGGAAGATGAAGAAGCGCCGGCCTATGTCGGCTTCGACACTGACTTCCATCTCGAAGACCCGCAGAACCTCGCCCAGGCCTGGGCCAACAGCGCACAGGCAACTCACATGATGCAACTGAACCACGGCCTGGGCACCATCACCGTGCTCACTGACGCCGAGCTTTGGAAGAACGACCAGATCGACCAATACGACAACGCCTGGCTGCTCTGGTACCTGAGTGCCGACACGAATGTCACGCTGCTGTTCGACATCGAGCACGACAACCTGCTGACCCTGCTGCTGCGCTATTTCCCCCAGGCCCTGGTGGCGCTGCTGGTCCTGATCGGGCTGTGGTTCTGGCGCTCGGCGGTGCGGCATGGCCCGTTGCAACAACCCGCCCCCAAGGCGCGACGGCAGTTACTGGAACACCTGCAGGCCAGCGCCGCGTTCCAGCTGCGCCACCACGGCCGGCAACACCTGTTGCAGAGTTTGCAGCATGACGTGTTGCGCCGGGCGCGCCAGCTTCATCCAGGTTTCGAACGGCTGGTCGTCGCCGAACAATGGCAAGTGCTTGCACGCCTGACCCGCCAACCCACGCGAACCATCAGCCAGGCCCTCAGCCCCCGGCCGGCGCAGCGCATGTCCAGCACTGAGTTCTGCCGCCAGGTTGCCCTTTTGCAAACTCTCAGGAATGCCTTATGACTGAACAGAACGAACCTGTCGACGGCCAGGCCCATGCCGCCCAACAGCGCCAGCGCGCCAGCCAGTTGGCCCAGGCGATCCGTACCGAACTGCACAAGGCGGTGGTCGGCCAGGCTGCGGTGGTCGACGATGTGCTCACGGCGTTGATCGCTGGCGGGCATGTGCTGCTCGAAGGCGTTCCAGGGTTGGGCAAGACGCTGCTGGTGCGCGCGCTCGCGCGCTGTTTCAGTGGCGAGTTCGCGCGCATCCAGTTCACGCCCGACCTGATGCCCAGCGACGTCACCGGCCATGCGGTGTACGACCTGCAGACCGAGCAGTTCAAGTTGCGCAAGGGTCCGGTTTTCACCAACCTTCTGCTGGCCGACGAGATCAACCGCGCGCCGGCAAAAACCCAGGCGGCGCTGCTCGAGGCCATGCAGGAACGCCAGGTCACCCTGGAAGGCCGCGCCCTGCCGATCGCCCAACCATTCATGGTGCTGGCGACCCAGAACCCCATCGAACAGGAAGGCACTTACCCGCTGCCGGAAGCCGAGCTCGACCGCTTCATGCTCAAGGTCCGCATGGACTATCCCGATGCCGACCAGGAACTGGACATGGTCCGCCAGGTCAGCCGCTCGACCCGGGCCGACATGCTTGACGTGCAACCGTTGCGCACGGTGCTGCAAGCCAAGGATGTGCAGGCCTTGCAGCGCATCGCCAGTGACCTGCCGATGGACGATCAGGTCCTCGACTACGCCGTCCGCCTGGCCCGCGCCACTCGCAGCTGGCCGGGGCTGACGCTGGGCGCCGGGCCGCGCGCCTCGATCGCACTGGTACGCTGCGCAAGGGCCCGGGCGCTGCTGCGCGGTGGCGAATTCGTGGTCCCGGACGACATCAAGGGCTGCGCCCTGGCCGTGCTGCGCCATCGCGTAAGGCTGGCGCCGGAGCTGGACATCGAGGGGCTCTCGGTGGACCAGGTGCTGGGGCAGTTGCTCGATCAAGTCTCGGCGCCGCGGTTGTGAAGAATCGCGCGGTAAGGATGCGCTCATGAAACCCTCGCGCCTGTTGCTCATCTGGCTCGCGATCCTGCTGGCCGTCGGCATCGTGCTAGGCACATTGCGAGCGCTGGGCATCGCGGTGCCGTCGACACTCCTGTCGATCAACTGGGGGATGTTGCTGGCCTTGCTGGCCTTGGCGCTGCTCGATGCCGTGCGGCTGCGGCGCCTGCCCTCGCCCCGCATACAGCGACACATGCCGGGCAGCCTGGCACTGGGCCGATGGGGCGAAGTGCGCCTGCAGATCAGCCATGATTTTGCCCAGCCAATGCCGATCCAGGTGTTCGATCACGTACCCGATGGCCTCGACTTCGACGACCTGCCCTTGTCGGTCGAACTTCAACCCGGCCAACGCAGCCAGCTCGGCTACCGCTTGCGCCCGCTCAAGCGCGGTCATTTCATTTTCAGCCACTGCGAGATCAGCCTGCCCAGCCCGCTGGGGTTGTGGTCCGGCAAACGCCTGCTGGAGGCGCTCGACAACACTCGCGTCTACCCGGATTTCGCCAGGCTCTATGACGGCCAGCTATTGGCCGTCGACAACTGGCTGAGCCAGCTCGGCATACGCCAGCGGCAGCGCCGTGGCCAGGGCCAGGAGTTTCATCAACTGCGCGAGTTTCGCGAGGGCGACAGCCTGCGCCAGATCGACTGGAAGGCCACCGCCCGCCACCGTACGCCGATCGCCCGTGAGTACGAAGACGAACGCGACCAACAGATTATCTTCATGCTCGACTGCGGCCGGCGCATGCGCAGCCAGGACGACGAGCTGGCGCACTTCGATCACGCTCTCAATGCCTGCCTCTTGCTCAGCTATACCGCGTTGCGCCAGGGCGACGCCGTCGGCCTGTACACCTTCGCCAGTGAGCGACCGCGCTACCTCGCGCCGGTCAAAGGCAGCGGCCAGCTCAACGTCTTGCTCAACGCGGTCTATGACCTGGACAGCAGCCAGCATCCCGCCGATTACCAGGTCGCGGTCAATCAACTGCTGGCCCGGCAAAAACGCCGGGCCCTGGTGGTGTTGGTGACCAACCTGCGGGATGAGGACGACGAGGAACTGCTGGCTGCCGTCAAGCGCCTGGGCCAGCGGCATCGGGTGCTGGTGGCCAGCCTGCGCGAAGAGGCACTCGACCGGTTGCGCCAGGCGCCGGTACAAACCCAGCCCGAAGCCTTGGCCTATTGCGGGACGGTGGACTACATGAACACCCGCGCCGGACTCCATCTGCGGTTGGCGGCCCATGGCATCCCGACCCTGGATTCGCGCCCCGGCGAGCTAGGGGCGGATCTGGTGAGCCAATACCTGGCATGGAAAAAAGCCGGAACCGCTTAGGCCCTGCGCAGGAGTCGGTTACTCAAGCCGAGGCGGGCAACGGATAAAAACAGAAATACTGCTGCAACGCGCTGACCAGCGCCCCGTACTCCGGCGGCGCCCATTGCAGGCTGAAACCGGCATCGAAATGCTGCGGCGTCACGTCTTCATGACACCACAGGCACTTGGCCTTCAACCGGATCTCTTGCTGTGATCCGTCGTCGGTGGGGATTTTCAGATAAAGATCAAAGCTTGCGCCAATCATCAACGGCAATTGACTGATCAACATCAGGCCACTTTCAGAGACGTTGCCCAGAAAACCGATCGGTTTCTCGTTGAGGCCGTTGAACACCTCAAGAAAACAAGCCAACTGATGTCGTTCAATGCGGCGCTCTTTGTACATGTCCTGTATCGCTTTTTTAATGGCCGCTCACCGGCCAACCGAACACTTCGGAACGAACCCAAGCGAGCCCGCTCTCCCTGATTCCCTTGCCAGACGCCAGCAAACGTCATGGCGTGTCTCATCGGTTACAGGCGCCACCTGGCTATTAGAGTCCAAGCTCTAATAGCCAGATGTACAACTATAGCGCAGGTTCTGACGACGGCCAGTCCGGATGCGATCCCCATCATAATGCCGCGCCGTCGCCTGGCCGAGGGCCTGGATCCGGCGTCGTTCAGAACGCCGTCGGGCGGATGGCCGAGGTGCTACGGGTCGGGTAATGCCCAAGGCTCTGCAAGGTTTCGAGCCGGGCGCGGGCACGATAGGCGTACTCGCTGTTGGGGTATTGCGTGAGAATGAACTGGTACGTCTGCGCCGCATCGACGAACAGCTTTTGCCGCTCCAGGCATTGACCACGCATCATCGAGACTTCCGGCTGCATATAACGACGGGCACGGCTGGCGCGGTCGACCTTGGACAGTTCAAGCATTACTTGCTCGCAATTGCCGCGCTCGTAGGCCTTGTAGGCCAGGTTCATGTGGTGGTTCATCGACCAACGGGTGCAGCCCGTGATGCTCAAGGCCAAGGCAATAAAAAGCACGAATCGCATGGGGAGGTTCTCCTGTCTTGAGCTCTTTATCGACCTGGCGCGAAAAATCTTCAATCGGACCAGCTCTTGTGGCGAGGGAGCTTGCTCCCGCTGGGCTGCGCAGCGGCCCCAAGATTTTGCGGTCGCTACGCAACCGAGCGGGAGCAAGCTCCCTCGCCACAAAAGCGATGTTCGGCTTTAGTAATTAACGGCGCAGAAATTTTCAGGAATGTTCATTTCGAAAAAGAAACGAATAAGTAGTGCACATGAACAATGACTACACCCAAAGACCATAGTAGCCTTCGCTGGCGCTTGAACTTGAGGAGTCCTGCATGTCCGTCCGTCGCACCAAAATCGTCGCTACCCTTGGCCCGGCCAGTAACTCGCCGGAAGTTCTCGAACAGCTGATTCTGGCTGGCCTGGACGTTGCCCGCCTGAACTTCTCCCACGGCACCCCCGACGAGCACAAGGCTCGTGCCAAGCTGGTGCGCGACCTGGCCGCCAAGCATGGCCGCTTCGTCGCCCTGCTGGGTGACCTGCAAGGCCCGAAGATCCGCATTGCCAAATTCGCCAACAAGCGCATCGAGCTGAAGATCGGTGACAAGTTCACCTTTTCCACCAGCCATCCATTGACCGAGGGTAACCAGCAAGTCGTCGGTATCGACTACCCGGACCTGGTCAAGGACTGTGGCGTGGGCGACGAGCTGCTGCTCGACGACGGCCGCGTGGTGATGCGCATCGAGACCGCCACCGCCACCGAACTGAACTGCGTCGTGACCATCGGTGGCCCGCTGTCGGACCACAAGGGTATCAACCGTCGCGGCGGCGGCCTGACCGCTCCGGCCCTGACCGATAAAGACAAGGCCGATATCAAGCTGGCCGCGGAAATGGAAGTCGACTACCTGGCGGTGTCCTTCCCGCGCGACGCGGCGGACATGGAATATGCCCGTCAATTGCGCGACGAGGCCGGCGGTACCGCCTGGCTGGTAGCCAAGATCGAACGCGCCGAAGCCGTGGCCGACGATGAAACCCTCGATGGCCTGATCAAGGCGTCCGACGCCGTGATGGTGGCCCGTGGCGACCTCGGCGTGGAAATCGGCGATGCCGAACTGGTAGGCATCCAGAAGAAGATCATCCTGCACGCACGCCGCCACAACAAAGCGGTGATCGTTGCGACCCAGATGATGGAGTCGATGATCCAGAACCCGATGCCGACCCGCGCCGAAGTGTCCGACGTAGCCAACGCCGTGCTCGACTACACCGACGCCGTGATGCTCTCGGCCGAAAGCGCCGCCGGCCTCTACCCGCTCGAAGCGGTGCAGGCCATGGCACGTATCTGCATCGGCGCTGAAAAGCACCCGACCGGCAAAACCTCCAGCCACCGCATCGGCAAGACCTTCGAGCGCTGCGACGAGAGCATTGCCCTGGCGACCATGTACACCGCCAACCACTTCCCGGGCGTAAAGGCGATCATCGCCCTGACCGAAAGTGGCTACACGCCGTTGATCATGTCGCGCATCCGCTCCTCCGTGCCGATCTACGCGTTCTCCCCGCACCGCGAAACCCAGGCCCGTGCCGCCATGTTCCGTGGCGTCTATACCGTGCCGTTCGACCCGGCCGCCCTGCAACCGGGCGAAGTCAGCCAGGCGGCGGTGGATGAACTGGTCAAGCGTGGCGTGGTGCAGACCGGCGACTGGGTCATCCTGACCAAGGGCGACAGCTACCACACCATCGGCGGCACCAACGGGATGAAGATCCTGCACGTCGGCGACCCGATGGTTTGATGACCGGTTGCTGAAAACAAAAGCCCCGCCATGTGAATGGCGGGGCTTTTTGGTTTATGGCTTTGGGGATGTGGTGCCTGGGCTGACGCCTTCGCGAGCAGGCTCGCTCCCACAGGGGGGCTTATGCACGCCGCAAATTCCACTGTGGGAGCGAGCCTGCTCGCGAAGGCGGTCTATCGGCGGCCACTGTCCTCCCGGGTCAGAAACACATCCGCCAGCAACTGATTACGCGGCAGCCCCGCCAGGTACAAACGCTTGGCAAACGCCTCGACCCGGTCCGGATGACCGCACACCAGGGCCTGGGTCTGGCGCGAAGCCAGGCGCAGTTGCGCGAGCGCCGCTGGCGCCTCGGCTGCGGTCAATAGCTCGACGTTCAGGTTGGGGTGTTTGGCCGCCAGTGCCTTCAGAGGTTTATCCAGGTAATGCCCGGCCTCATCATGGGCCAGGTGAATCAGCCGAATCGTGCCTTGGTGCTGCTGGCGCAGCGCTTCACGGAGGATGCCGAATAGCGGTGCGAGGCCGGTGCCAGCGGCCAGCAGCCAGAGCGGCCGATCGTGCCAGTCGGCGTCGTAATGCAGCGCGCCGCCGCGCAGTTCGCCGAGGCGGATCGGGTCTCCGGTGCTCAGTTGTCGTGCCGCATCGACGAATTGACCGGGCTCGCGACAATCGAGGTGAAACTCCAGGAAACGATCTTCTTCGGGCAGGCTCGCCAGGGAGTACGGCCGGGCCACGTCACCGGCCCATAACACCAGATGTTGCCCGGCTTGATAACGCAGCGGTCGTTGCGGGCTGATGCGCAGGCGCAGCACGTCAGCCCCCAGCCAATCCACCGCGTCCACCGCGGCGGCCTGGCCGTCGCGCTGTGGATCAAAGGTGTGGATCTGCACGTCTTCGACCACCTGGCACTGGCATGCCAGGCGCCAGCCGTTATCTCGCTGCGCCGGGCTCAGGGCGTCGGGGCGGCTGTCACGCACATCCCCCTTCACACATTGCACCAGGCAGGCATGGCAACTGCCGGCACGGCAGCTATAGGGCACCGGCACGCCGCCGTGGTTAAGCGCGTCCAGCAGGTTGCCGCCAGCCGCCACCGTCCATTGCCGGTCGGCGACTTTCAGTTCAGGCATCGACGTTCTCCCAGGCGGCGGCGCAACGGTTGCGGCCGTCCCGCTTGGCACGGTACAAGGCCTGGTCGGCGCGCTGCAAGGCGCTGTCCAGGTCATCGCCGATTTCCAGCATCGTCATCCCCACCGACAAACTGAGGTTGCCCACCGGCAGATCGACCAATCGAACCTCGGTGAACGCCAGCCGCAATCGCTCGCAACAGGCCGTCAGGCGCGTGGGATCGCAAGCGGGGAGCAGCATGACAAACTCCTCGCCACCGTAACGGGCCAGCACATCGCCCTCGCGCAGGCACGCCGTGGCGACAGCGGCGAAAGCCTGCAATACCTGGTCGCCCGCGGCATGGCCATGCAGGTCGTTGATGCGTTTGAAATGGTCGAGGTCGATCAAGGCCAGGCCATGGGCGACGCCGGGCCTGAGGGTATTGAGCTCGCGGCCGGCCAGGCGCAGGAAGTGCCGGCGGTTGAACAGGCCGGTCAGTTCATCTGTGGCCACCAGGTCTTCGAGCTGGCGCATCATGCCGCGCAATGTGTCCTGGTGCGCCTGCAAGGCAAATCGACGCTGGCGCATGCGTTGACGCGAGGTCTGGACGTAGCGGGCGTACAACACCAGCCACACCAGCACGATGAACAGTACGCAGACCTGCAGACCGGCCAGCGTCGGATCGGGCAGGCGAAAGAAATAACCGTCCCAGAGCGTGATCCCGGTGAAGCTGATGAACACCAGCGTCGCGCAACGCACGAAGGCCCGGCGGGACAGGTGAAACAGCCCGAACAGCAGGATCAGCACATAGAACACCAGGAACACGCCCCGGGCCTGGTCCAGGTGCGCCATCATCCAGGTCTGCCAGCCCAGGCCGATCCAGACCTGTATTTCCGTGAGGCTGGGGTCGGCGAATCGCAGGTTGCGGTCGGTGATGAACAGCGTGAACAGACCGGCCTGGCACAGCACGACCAACAGGCTGCCAACAATGACGCCACGCAATGTGTCGAGGTAATGACCACTGAAAAACGCCAGCCACAACAATACCAGTGCCAGCGCATAAGTCGTGGCTGCGAGGGCAAAGCGTTTAAGCAAAAGACGTTGGATGGCGTTATGGGTCAATCGGTGACTCACCATGGGAAAGGAGACTGACAGAGGCGTCCTACGCTACAGGCCAGACGCCACTTTAGTGGCGTGTTCGGCAAATGACCATTCAATTCTGGCGCAGAAAAATGGCGTCAAAGCAATGGCCCAGATTGACGCATCTGCTGGCTCCGACGCGGTCCCCGTGGCGAGGGAGCTTGCTCCCGCTCGGCCGGGCTGGCGCTCCAGTGCGCAGCGACCGCAAAATCCTGGGGCCGCTGCGCAGCCCAGCGGGAGCAAGCTCCCTCGCCACGGGTTTGGTGACGCTGCCTTCAGGCCGCAGGTCGCCATCGCGAGCAAGCTCGCTCCCACAGGCTGCGTGCCTGCGATATACTGCCGCGCCTTTTTAGCGTCGCGCCAGCATGCCCGGCGTGCCTTATAGAGGTGCCGCCCGTCGACCGATGCACCCAAGCGGCCGGCACCTTATTGAATGTTCCCGTCTTTAGAGAGGAGCGCGACTCATGACCGTGATCAAGCAAGATGACCTGATACAGAGCGTCGCCGACGCCTTGCAGTTCATTTCCTATTACCACCCCGTGGATTTCATCCAGGCGATGCACGAGGCCTACCTGCGCGAAGAATCGCCGGCGGCCCGTGATTCCATGGCGCAGATCCTGATCAACTCGCGCATGTGCGCCACCGGCCATCGGCCGATCTGCCAGGACACCGGTATCGTGACCGTGTTCGTGCGCGTGGGCATGGACGTGCGTTGGGATGGCGCGACCATGGGCCTGGACGACATGATCAACGAGGGCGTGCGTCGCGCCTACAACCTGCCGGAAAACGTCCTGCGCGCATCGATCCTCGCCGACCCGGCAGGCGCGCGCAAGAACACCAAGGACAACACGCCGGCGGTCATCCACTACTCCATCGTCCCGGGCAACACCGTGGAAGTGGACGTGGCGGCCAAGGGCGGCGGCTCCGAGAACAAGTCGAAGATGGCGATGCTCAACCCGTCCGACTCCATCGTCGACTGGGTACTCAAGACCGTTCCGACCATGGGCGCCGGCTGGTGTCCACCGGGCATGCTCGGTATCGGCATCGGCGGCACCGCCGAGAAAGCCGCGGTGATGGCCAAGGAAGTGTTGATGGAATCCATCGACATCCACGAGCTCAAGGCCCGCGGCCCGCAGAACCGTATCGAAGAGATGCGCCTGGAGCTGTTCGAGAAGGTCAACCAACTGGGCATCGGCGCCCAGGGCCTGGGCGGCCTGACTACCGTGCTCGACGTGAAGATCATGGACTACCCGACCCACGCCGCCTCCCTGCCGGTGTGCATGATCCCCAACTGCGCCGCCACCCGTCATGCCCACTTCGTGCTCGACGGCAGCGGCCCGGCCTCGCTGGAAGCGCCACCGCTGGACGCCTACCCGGAAATCGTCTGGGAAGCCGGTCCGTCGGCGCGTCGCGTGAACCTCGACACCCTGACCCCGGAAGAAGTGCAGAGCTGGAAGCCGGGCGAAACGGTATTGCTCAACGGCAAGATGCTCACCGGTCGCGACGCGGCGCACAAGCGCATGGTCGAGATGCTGAACAACGGTGAAACCCTGCCGGTGGACCTCAAGGGCCGCTTCATCTACTACGTTGGCCCGGTCGACCCGGTCGGCGACGAAGTGGTTGGCCCGGCCGGCCCGACCACCGCCACGCGGATGGACAAGTTCACCCGCCAGATCCTCGAGCAGACCGGCCTGTTGGGCATGATCGGCAAATCCGAGCGCGGCCCGACCGCCATCGAAGCGATCAAGGACAACAAGGCGGTCTACCTGATGGCCGTCGGCGGTGCCGCTTACCTGGTGGCCCAGGCGATCAAGAAATCCAAGGTCCTGGCCTTCGCCGAACTGGGGATGGAAGCGATCTACGAGTTCGAGGTCAAGGACATGCCGGTGACCGTTGCGGTCGACAGCAAGGGCGAGTCGGTGCACATCACCGGTCCGGCGATCTGGCAGCAGAAGATCAGCGAAAGCCTGGCGGTAGAGGTGCAGTAACGCGCATTTTACCGTTGTGAAAAAGGCCGGTGGGGCGACAAGCTCACCGGCCTTTTTTTGTGATACGACAATCAAAACCTGTGGGAGCGAGCCTGCTCGCGAAAGCGCTTTGTCAGTCGACATCAATGCAGAGTGTTCCACCGCATTCGCGAGCAGGCTCGCTCCCACAAGGGATAGGGTGTGAATCGAAATACAGTGATCACCGCAGACCCAGTGTGGGAGCGAGCTTGCTCGCGATGGCGGTGGTGCAGGCCCGAAGCCGATCCAGCATGCTATCTTGCCCGCCCGACTTTCCACTGGTTTACGCCAGCATGCCGAATACCCGTACCCTGCGCCTGTCGCTGTACACCCTGCTGATTCTTACTGGCGCTGCCATCGCCGCCACCCTCGCCGTGCGTCACGCCGAACGCGCGGCCCTGGAAGAGGACGCCAGCCGTGCCAGCCAGCAACTGGCGCTGTACGCCAACTCCCTTCATACCCTGATTGAACGCTACCGCGCCCTGCCCTCCGTGCTGGCGCTGGACCCACAACTGCGCGATGCCCTAAAGGGCCCGGTCAGTGCGGCGCAACAGGATGAACTGAATCGCAAGCTGGAAAAGATCAACGGCGCCGCGCAGTCCTCCACCCTGGAATTGCTGGACCATACCGGCCTGGCCGTAGCGGCCAGCAACTGGCGGCTGCCGAGCAGCTATGTCGGCCACAATTATGGTTTTCGTCCCTACTTCATCCAGACCCGAACCCAGGGCACCGGGCGGTTTTATGCCGTGGGCGTTACCAGTGGCATCCCCGGCTATTTCCTGTCGAGCGCGGTAACCGGCGACAACGGCGAGTTCCAAGGCGCCATGGTCGTGAAGCTGGAGTTTCCCGAGCTGGAACGGGAATGGCGCCAGGGCAGCGACACCTTGCTGGTCAGCGATGCGCGCGGCATCATTTTCATTGCCAACCGCCCGGGCTGGCGTTATCGCCACCTGCGCCCGCTGGCCGACAGCGACCGCGCAGAACTAAAGGCTACCCGTCAATACGACAAGCAACCGCTGCAGCCCCTGGCCTTCGATCCGCTGCGACGCTTCGACGACAACAGCCATCTGGCCCGGGTCGAAGCGCCCGATGGCACGGCGGACTATCTCTGGGAATCCCTGCCGTTGACCGGCGAAGGCTGGACCCTGCATTTGTTGCGCAGGCCGCAGATCGCCTTTGAAGACCTGCGCAACGCCGGGCTCGCCGCCGCCGGGTTGTGGCTGGCGCTGGTGTTCCTGTTGCTGTTTCTCAACCAGCGCTGGCGCCTGGCAAGACTGCGTCAACGCAGCCGCGAGGAACTCGAACGGCTGGTGGAGGAACGCACGCGTGAACTGCGCACTGCCCAGGACGGCCTGGTGCAATCGGCCAAGCTCGCTGCCCTGGGGCAGATGTCGGCAGCACTGGCCCACGAGATCAACCAGCCGCTGACCGCCCAGCGCATGCAGCTGGCGACCCTGCGCCTGTTGCTTGACCATGGCCGGATCGATGACGCCTACAAGGCGCTCAAACCGGTGGATGACATGCTCACGCGCATGGCGGCTCTCACCGGCCACCTCAAAACCTTTGCCCGCAAAAGCCCGAGCGGCCTCCGAGAGCGCCTGGACCTGGCAGCGGTGGTCGACCAGGCCCTGCAATTGCTGGAGACACGCCTGCGCGATGAACACGTCAGCACGGTGTTGCACCTGGCCCGCCCGGCCTGGGTTCGCGGCGACGCGATCCGCCTCGAACAGGTGCTGATCAACCTGCTGCGCAACGCTCTCGACGCGATGGTCGATCAACCGATCAAGCGCCTGGAAGTGCGCCTGCAGGCCGATGAGCAACTGTGGTGCCTGACGGTGAAAGACAGCGGCGGCGGAATTGCCGAAGAGCACCTGGCCCAGGTGTTCGACCCCTTTTTCACCACCAAGGCCGTCGGCGATGGCCTGGGCCTGGGCCTGGCGGTGTCGTTTGCGATCATTCATGAATCCGGCGGGCGGCTGACAGCGGGCGATCACGAAAACGGCGCGGTATTCTGCGTCACCTTGCCCATCGATCCGGAGGCGCCGTTGCATGCTTGATTCGGTCATAGTCGTCGATGACGAGAGCAGTATCCGCAGTGCCGTAGAGCAGTGGCTGAGCCTGTCCGGATTCCGCGTGCAGTTGTTCAGCCGCGCCGAAGACTGCCTGGTTCAGTTGCCGGAGAATTTTGCCGGGGTGATCCTGAGTGACGTGCGCATGCCTGGGCTCAGCGGCCTGGAACTGTTGGCCGAAGTACGCAAGCGCGACCCCGACCTGCCGGTGATCCTGTTGACCGGTCACGGCGATGTACCCATGGCGGTGGAAGCCATGCGCGACGGGGCCTACGACTTCCTGGAAAAACCCTTCAGCCCTGAGGCCCTGCTGGGCAGCCTGCGTCGCGCCCTCGATAAACGTTTCCTGGTGCTGGAGAACCGGCGACTGCACGAGCAGGCCGACGCCAGGGCCCGGCTGGACACCACGCTGCTGGGCGTCTCCCGGCCTTTGCAGAACCTGCGCCGCCAGGTGCTGGACCTGGCGACCCTGCCAGTCAACGTGTTGATTCGCGGCGAAACCGGCAGTGGCAAGGAACTGGTCGCCCGCTGCCTGCATGATTTCGGCCCAAGGGCGAGCAAGCCTTTCGTGGCGCTGAACTGTGCGGCCATTCCCGAGCCGCTGTTCGAGGCCGAACTGTTCGGCCATGAAAGCGGCGCGTTTACCGGCGCCCAGGGCAAACGCATCGGCAAGCTCGAATATGCCGATGGCGGCACGCTGTTTCTTGATGAAATCGAAAGCATGCCCCTGGCGCAACAGGCCAAGTTGCTGCGGGTTCTGCAGGAAAAGAAACTCGAGCGCCTGGGCTCTAACCAGAGCATCCCGGTGGACCTGCGCATCATTGCCTCGACTAAACCGGACCTGTTGGACGAAGCCCGTGCCGGGCGATTCCGCGAAGACCTGGCCTATCGGCTGAATATCGCCGAACTGCGCCTGCCGCCGCTGCGTGAACGGCGCGAAGACATCCCCTTGCTGTTTGAACATTTCGCCCACAGCGCCGCCGAACGCCTGGGCCGCCCGGCAACGCCGCTGAGCGGCCCGCAACTGAGCCATTTGCTCAGCCATGACTGGCCGGGCAACGTCCGCGAGCTGGCCAACGTCGCCGAACGCCAGGTGCTGGGCCTGGAGCAACTACCCGCCGAGGATACGGCGCCCGGCCAATCCCTGGCGGCCCGGCAGGAAGCCTTCGAAGCCCAATGCCTGCGCGCCGCCCTCACGCGACACAAGGGCGACGTGAAAGCCGTGCTCGAAGAACTGCAACTGCCACGCCGCACCTTCAACGAAAAGATGCAGCGGCATGGGTTGAATCGGGAGATGTTTTTGCAGGAGCGCTGATTTTTGCGCTGCCTGCTCTGCCCTCTTCGCGAGCAGGCTCGCTCCCACAGGGACCTGCGAATACTGAACCCATGTGGGAGCGAGCCTGCTCGCGAAGAGGCCGCCCGATACATCACTTGATAAGCGGATTTCCGCTCAACCCCTTAGCCACGATAAGCGGATTTCCGCTTAGACGCCGCCATGAACCCCTCTAAACCGGCCCTCCGCCACCTGGCACAGCTCCTGCTATAGCCCTGGCAGGCTGCGTTCACACGCGCTCCACAAAAACAATTAAACGAAGGATCCTTCAATGGATAACTCCAACGCCCTGCCCATTGGGTCGGCTGCCGTGCCCGCCCGTGAAAGAACCACCGCCAGCCGGATCAAATCGATCTTCAGCGGCTCGGTCGGCAACATGGTCGAGTGGTACGACTGGTACGTCTATGCCGCTTTCTCGTTGTACTTCGCCAAAGCCTTCTTCCCCAAGGGCGACACTACCGCCCAACTGCTCAACACTGCCGCGATCTTCGCCGTCGGCTTCCTGATGCGCCCGATCGGTGGCTGGCTGATGGGCCTGTACGCCGACCGCGCCGGCCGTAAACGCGCGTTGATGGCCTCGGTGTACCTGATGTGCTTCGGCTCGCTGATCATCGCCCTGAGCCCGAGCTACGAAACCATCGGCGTCGGCGCGCCGATCCTGCTGGTCTTCGCCCGCTTGCTCCAAGGCTTGTCGGTGGGTGGCGAATACGGCACGTCGGCCACCTACCTGAGCGAGATGGCGACCAAGGAACGACGTGGTTTCTTCTCCAGCTTCCAGTACGTGACCCTGATCTCCGGCCAGCTCATCGCCCTCGGCGTGCTGATCGTGCTGCAGCAGGTCCTCACCACCGAGCAACTCTACGCCTGGGGCTGGCGCATCCCGTTCGCCATCGGCGCGCTGTGCGCAGTCGTGGCGCTGTACCTGCGTCGCGGCATGGAAGAAACCGAGTCGTTCACCAAGAAGGAAAAAGCCAAGGAAAGCGCGATGCGCACCTTGATGCGTCATCCCAAGGAACTGCTGACCGTGGTCGGCCTGACCATGGGCGGTACGCTGGCGTTCTACACCTACACCACCTACATGCAGAAGTACCTGGTTAATACCGTCGGCATGAGCATCTCCGACTCCACCACCATTTCCGCCGCCACGCTGTTCCTGTTCATGTGCCTGCAACCGATCATCGGTGGGCTGTCGGACAAGATCGGTCGCCGGCCGATCCTGATTGCCTTCGGCATCCTGGGGACGTTGTTCACGGTGCCAATCCTCACCACCCTGCACACCATCCAGACCTGGTGGGGCGCGTTCTTCCTGATCATGGCCGCGCTGATCATCGTCAGCGGCTACACCTCGATCAACGCGGTGGTGAAAGCCGAGCTGTTCCCTACCGAGATCCGCGCCCTCGGCGTCGGCCTGCCGTACGCCCTGACCGTATCGATCTTCGGCGGCACCGCCGAATACATCGCGCTGTGGTTCAAGAGCATCGGCATGGAAACCGGCTACTACTGGTACGTGACAGGCTGCATCGCGGTATCGCTGCTGGTCTACATCACCATGAAAGACACCCGCAAGCACTCGCGGATCGTGACGGACTGATAGTCAAGGCGTAGCAACAGAAGGGGCTGACCTCGCCGGGTTCGCCCCTTTTTCGTTCCAGGTTTTCGAGATTAATTGTCACTTAATGACCGCACTTCATTCTCATCTCCATCAAAACATTGATTGGAGCATGACCATGAAAACCCAACTCATTTTCGCCCTGACTCTCTCCGTATTGGCCACCAGCGCTTTTGCCGACGACGGCTTCGACCGCACCGGCACCGCCGCTTTTATCGCCGGCACCCATGACCGCAGCGGCTCGGCCTCTGTTGCCAGACAAGATGAAAATCACGCCACCGAGCCGACCGTCGCAACACAGGGCGCCGACCGCGCCGATGCGGCGTCCACCAACTGATTCCAGCCATCACCCGACACTGTGGGAGCGAGCCTGCTCGCGAAGACAATGGCACAGTCGGCATCCCAGCCAACTGATCCAGCGCTTTCGCGAGCAGGCTCGCTCCCACACGGGTTCTGGGTTGCTGACAAAACCGGTCGGCGCCTGCACTATCCTCGGATACCGTTCAAACCGATCCCAGGACCTACGCCTCCATGCCCGATGACATCCATTACTACGAACCCGCCAACGGTCACGGCCTGCCCCACGATCCGTTCAACGCGATCGTCGGTCCACGGCCCATTGGCTGGATTTCTTCCCAGGACGGCGAAGGTCGCCTGAACCTGGCGCCTTACAGTTTCTTCAACGCCTTTAACTACGTTCCGCCGATCATCGGTTTCTCAAGTGTCGGGCGCAAAGACAGCCTGAACAATATCGAGCAGACCGGGGAGTTCGCCTGGAACCTGGCCACCCGCCCGCTGGCCGAGCAGATGAACCAGAGCTGCGCAATGGTCGCGCCAGAGGTCGATGAGTTCGAACTGGCAGGTTTGACAACCGCCCCGTCGCGGGTGATCCAGGTGCCGCGCGTGGCAGAAAGCCCGGTATCCTTCGAATGCAAGGTCACGCAGATCATTCAGCTGCAACGTGCCGACAAGGCGCTCGTACCGAGCTGGCTGATCCTCGGCGAAGTCGTCGCCGTGCACATCGCCAAGTGGCTGTTGAAGGATGGGGTATACGACACCGCCGCCGCCGAGCCGATTTTGCGCGGTGGCGGGCCGGCGGATTATTTCCAGCTGGGGCCGGAGGCGTTGTTCAGGATGCATCGCCCGAAGTGAGACCTGCACGATCACCCGTGGCGAGGGAGCTTGCTCCCGCTGGATGCGTCAGCATCCCCTACGGTGTGATGGCCAGAAAGCAGGGGCCGCTTCGCCCGAAGCGTCGGACCGGCCCAGCGGGAGCAAGCTCCCTCGCCACAAAAGCAATCCTCAAATGCCGATTACCAGATCAGGTCGCCTTCGTCGTCGACACCCTGCAGGTGAGTCAACTGCTGGGCAGCCGCTTCATCGGCTTTGAAAGCAGTCTCGAACGTCTGCTCTTCGAGCACTTTATTGAAACGCGGCGCGCCGGAACTGCCGATGGCCTTGGTGGCGATGGCTGCATAGTAGCCGCCACCCTCCTTGGGGACAACAGCGGAAACAGCTTCAAAAGTTTCAAAGGCTTTGCGTGCCATAATGCGCATCCTGGCGGTTGGAATGACCGTCATTAAACCTTCAACCGGCCAGTTTGTGTACCTTCGCCATACACCCTTCGGTCGCCTTGGCGGCAGACACTTCGCGAAAGGTATGGAAATCCAGGCTGCTCACCACCAGGTCCTGCACCAGCTCGGCGAAGATCGCCATTACCGGGGAATTGAAGTAGGCCTCCATCGCCTGCTGGTGAGTCCACAGCCCGGACACCAGCCACAGGTCGGCGTCGCATTGCGATTGCTGCAAGGCGAAGTGCAGGCAACCGGGAGCTTGCCGCGACGGGGTGATCAAGGTACTCAGGCGCGCACCCAATTGCTGACTGCAGCCGGCTCGTGCCCGCACGAAAGCCATGTGACTGACGGGGATCTGTGTAGTCATGTTCAACCCTCCCAGGTGATCCATTGTGCAGCCGGGGACGGGCTGCGACAGGATCAAAGGTTAAGCGCCCTGACGCCAGCTTCGTTAGTCGATTCCTGCCGACACATTGCACGATCCTGCCCGCAGATGCCGCCGGCCTGGCTTGGAACCGACACAAACAGCGCAACTTGAAACAAAAGGTTTCAAGCAAGTTTCGAGCAGGTTGCACCGTCCCGATCCGACAGGCCGTGCAGGATCAGGCAAGCTTTCAACAGGATGTTGCTACCGCTGCGCCTTGCACAAATTTAAGCTGCGTCCATCGCATCCCTATCATCCGAGGATTTCGGCATGTCGCCACTCGATCACGCCCACGTCCCGCTGGACACTTACCTGGAACAACAGCGCGCCGAGCTGGCATCGATCATCGAACGCAATACCAGCGAGGACGGCAGCTACGCCACGGCCATCGGTTCGCTGCACCTGTCGCGCCACAGCCAGCCGCATAGATTTGCCCCGGTGCTGGCCCAACCGGCGCTGTGCATCATGGCCCAGGGCAGCAAGCAAGTGCGCCTGGCAGACGAACTGTTCAACTACGACCCGTTGCACTACCTGGTGGTCTCGGTCTCGATGCCATTGAGCGGGTGCATCGCCGACGTGTCGCCCGAACAACCGATCCTGGCGCTGCGCCTGGACATCGACCCGGCGGAAATCACCGCGCTGATCGCCGACGCCGGTCCCTTGGGCGTACCGACCCGCCCCGCCGGTCGCGGCCTGTATGTCGAGCGCCTGGACACGCCGATGCTCGATGCGGTGCTGCGTCTGGCACGGTTGCTGGACAGCCCGAAAGACATCGCCATGCTCGCGCCACTGGTGCGCCGGGAAATCCTCTATCGCCTGCTGCGCAGCCCGCAAGGCTACCGGCTGTATGAAATCGCAATTGCCAACAGCCAGAGCCATCGCATCAGCCAGGCGATCAAATGGCTCAACGGCCATTTCGAACAGCCGCTGCGCATCGACGACCTGGCCCGGGAAGTCAACCTCAGCGTCTCGACCCTGCACCATCGTTTCAAGGCAATGACCGCCATGAGCCCGTTGCAGTACCAGAAGCAATTGCGCCTGCAGGAAGCCCGTCGCCTGATGCTGGCCGAAGGGCTGGAAGCCTCGGCGGCAGGGTATCGCGTGGGTTATGAAAGCCCATCGCAGTTCAGCCGCGAATACAGCCGGCTGTTCGGCGCGCCGCCGCTGAGGGATCTGGCGCGGTTGCGGATGACCGTGTGACCTGAGATTTGTGTAGCGCTTACCGGCCTCTTCGCGAGCAGGCTCGCTCCCACAGGGGATCTCTGGTGTGCGCATACATGGCGTTCGCCATAAATCATCCGTGGGAGCGAGCCTGCTCGCGAAGGGGCCAGCCGCAACACCTCAGTTACTCCGGCTTCCAACGCGCCTGATCAATCTCGATCAACGTCGGCCCCTGCCGCTCACGTGCAGCAAGCAACGCCACCCGCAATGACGGCACATCCTCAACCGCCTCGGCATCACAGCCCAACGCCTTGGCGACGCCGATGAAATCCGGCGTGTAGATGTCCACGCCCACCGGTTCGATGGCACGGTTGACCATGTATTTCCTGATCTCTTCGTAGCCCTGGTTATTCCACAGCAACACGATCACCGGTACCCGCGCTTCCACGGCGCTGGCCAGTTCCGGCAGGCTGAATTGCAGGCCGCCATCGCCGATCAGGCACACCACCGGCGGGCGTCCATGGGCGTTATCGACACCGCCAAGCCAGGCGCCGATCGCCGCCGGCAATGCGTAGCCGAGGGTGCCGTAGCCGGTCGAGGAATTGAACCAGCGGCGCGGCTGTTCGAGATTGAAGGTGAGGTTGCCGGTGTACACCGGCTGGGTGGAATCGCCGACAAAAACCGCGTCAGGCAGCGTCTGTAAAACGCTGTCGAGAAACACGGTCTGGGCGCGAGTCGGTGCATCCCATAGTCGGTCGAGTTCAGCCCACAACCGCGCGACACGCGCCGCTCCCCAGTCGTCCTGGCGTGCGGCGGGCGCTTGCAGGCTCGGCGCGTCGAGCAAGCTGCGAGCAGCACTTCGCGCATCGGCCACCAGCGCCAGTTTCGGTGGGTAATTGCGCACGGTCTGGTCGGGGTCGATGTCGACGCGCAGCAGCGCACCGGGAATCTCGAAGCCGCCGGCGAAGGTCACGTCATAGTCGGTCTCGGCCAGTTCGGTGCCGATGGCCAGCACCACATCGGCCTCGGCCACCAAGGCCCGGGTCGCGACCAGGCTCTGGGTAGAGCCGATCAGCAACGGGTGCCGGGACGCCAGCAAGCCCTTGGCATTGATGGTCAACGCCACCGGTGCACCGAGGCGTTCGGCCAGTTCGGTCAATTCGGCTGCTGCATCGATGGCGCCCCCGCCGGCAAGAATCAGTGGCCGTCTGGCCGTCGCCAGCAATGCCGCCATCTGCTCCACGGCGTCTGGCGCAGCCCCGGCGCGGCTGACCCGGACCGGTGCGCTGCACAACAGCGCATCGGCGTCCTCGACCAGCACGTCCAGCGGGATTTCGATGTGCACCGGCCGTGGGCGCCCGGCCTGGAACACCGCAAAGGCGCGGGCCAATACGCCGGGCAACTCGGCAGCCGACATCAACGTATGGGAAAACGCCGCCACGCCGCCCACCAGCGCACTCTGGTTCGGCAGCTCATGCAACTTGCCGCGGCCGCCGCCCAACTGGCTGCGCGACTGCACGCTGGAGATCACCAGCATCGGGATCGAGTCGGCATAAGCCTGGCCCATGGCGGTGGCGATATTGGTCATGCCCGGCCCGGTGATGATGAAACACACCCCCGGCTTACCGCTGACCCGCGCATAACCGTCGGCCATGAACCCGGCGCCTTGCTCGTGACGCGGCGTCACATGACGGATGCTCGAACGGGCCAGCCCGCGATACAACTCGACGGTGTGCACGCCAGGAATGCCAAACACCTGCTCCACACCATAAGCTTCGAGTAACTTGACCAATACTTCGCCACACGTCGCCATTGCCATCGCCTTTTTCTTCGGGAATGGCGTTATTGGAACGGTCGGGCCATAGCGACAACAATCGATAAAAAGTCATACTAGCCATGTCTTCAAGTCATGGCTCGGCCTCAATGAAACGACTTCCTCCGCTGCCGGCGCTGCACACCTTCCTGATCACCGCCCAATGTTGCAATTTCACCCGCGCGGCGGAACTGCTGCATATCACTCAAGGTGCGGTGAGCCGACAAATTGCCGGACTGGAAGCGCACCTGGGTTACCCGCTGTTTCACCGCCAGGCGCGTGGCCTGAGCCTGACCGCCGAAGGCCAGGCGTGGCTGCCGCGGGTGCAGCAGGTGTTCGGCCTGATCGGCGAGGCGCTGGAGCAGATCGGCGAGAAACGCCAGGCCCTGCAACTCAAGGCGCCGACCTGCGTGATGCGCTGGTTGCTGCCGCGCCTGTTGCAATGGCAAAAGGAGCGGCCAGACGTGCCGGTGGAGCTGACCACCACGGTCCGGCACGGCGTGAATTTCCAACAGGAAACCTTCGACGCGGCGGTCGTCTACGGCCCGCCGCCCGATGCCTCGTTGGCCCGCCTGCACCTGTTCGATGAACAACTGACGCCGGTCTGCTCCCCGCCGCTGCTGGAAGGCCCCGCACCGTTGCGCTCGCCCGCCGACCTGCAACAGCACTTGCTGCTGCACCCCACCACCGACGAGCGCGACTGGAACGCCTGGCTCGCCGAGGCCGGCATCCACCTGAACAACGTCAGCAAGGGCCAGCATTTCGAAACCCTGGACCTGGCGATGTCCATGGCGTCTCAAGGCACAGGCGTGGCAATTGGCGACTGGTCGCTGATCGGCGACGACCTCAGCGCCGGCAGGCTGGTGGCGCCGTTCGAATTGAAGGTCAGGACCGGGCTGGGTTATCACCTGGTGCATCCGCGCAAGGTCCAGGTGTCTGGCCAGTTGCAGGAAATGATGGAATGGCTGGTAGAGCAGGCTCGCGCACGGTAGCCACCCTGTGGCGAGGGAGCTTGCTCCCTCACCACAGGGGATCGTGCGAGTCTTGAAGATCAAAGCAGATTCGGCGCCTGCGCCGGCTCGACCTGCGCCCAGTGCGAGGTGTCTTCGCGGTGCTGCTGCAAGTAGGGCAACACCGCGCCCAGCAAGGGTTCCTTGAAGGCCTCTTGAAAGCGATGGGCAAGGCCTGGGATCAGTTTCAATTGACTGCCACGGATGTGCGCCGCCAGGTGCACACCATGCATCACCGGCAGCAACGGATCGGCGGTGCCATGGACCACCAGCGTCGGCACCTGCAATTGATTGAGCAGCGCCACCCGGCTCGGCTCGGCCAGGATTGCCATGATTTGACGCTTCACACCTTCGGGGTTGAAGGCCCGGTCGTAAGCCACGGCGGCTTGATGCAGCAAGGCCTGCCGGTCATCGACCACCATCGGGCTGCCCAGCGCGGCGAGCAGGTCGGCCTGTTGCTCAAGCGCCACTTCACGATTCGGCGCGCTGCGCCGTGACAGCAACTGCACCAGCGTTTCACTGGGCGCCGGCAAGCCTGCGGCGCCGGAACTGGTCATGATCAGGGTCAGGCTCTCGACCCGTTGCGGCGCCATCGCCGCCATGTGCTGGGCGATCATCCCGCCCATGCTCACGCCCAGTACATGGAAGCTTTGCACCTGCAAGGCATCCATCAAGCCCAGGCCATCGGCGGCCATGTCGGTCAAGGTATAAGGCGCGGCCACCGGCAAGCCAAGCTTGTAGCGCAAGGCTTCGAAGGTCAGGTTGGCAGTGCCTGGGGCCTGGCGCCAGGCGGACAGACCCACATCCCGGTTGTCGTAGCGAATCACCCGGAAACCCTGTTCGCACAGCGCCACCACCACTTCGTCCGGCCAATGGATCAACTGACCGCCCAGCCCCATCACCAGCAGCAGCGCGGGATCCGAAGCACGGCCGATGCTCTGGTACGCCAGGCTTACCTGGTCCAGGTCGACCCGTTGGGTCGCGACATTGACATCACAACGAGAAGCCGCCAACGACGGCAGGCCGCACAACAATGCGGCCAGAAAAATGAATACACGCATGAACAAACACCAGAACGCAGAACCCCAATAGAGCGCAAGTCTGATGAAGTTTGTTCAAGCGCGCTGCCACAGTTGCGTGACAGTTTGATGAAGATTGCCGAGTGGTTATCTGAATTGCTGAGCACCCGTGGCGAGGGTACTGACCCAAAGGTTCTCGCCGAAGCGTTCCCGGGCCGGTCGCAATTGTGCCAGCGCCTGTTCCAGTTCACAGCGCCAGGCGTTGCGGCCATTGACCAGGCCCACCGACAGGATCTTGTAGGTCGGCATGCGATCGAGCACCTGGCCGAGTTGTTCCGGCGCACGCACGGCGTCGACGTGCAGCCCATCCACCGGCAGGCCCGCCGCCAGGCCGAGGTTGTCTTGCAGGCCACTGAAACAGGTCGCCAGCAATTTTTTCAGCGGTGAATACTGGAGGACGTGGTAGGCCCGCTCGAAGGCGCTTCGCCAGGCCAGCGGCAGGTCGAGGGTGAGGATCGGTTCATCGATCTGCACCCACTCCACGCCCTGGGCCTTGAGGCGATTGAAGATTTCGCCGTAAACCGGCAACAGGCTTTCCAGCAGGTCGAGTTTGTCGAAGTCACCGCCCTTGGCCTTGCCCAGCCACAGGTACGTCAGCGGGCCGATGATCGCCGGCTTGACTCGATGTCCCAGCGCGTGGGCTTCGTCGACCTCGTCGAACAGGTGCTCCCAGCTCAGCGCGAAGGTCTGCCCGGCGGTAAACTCCGGCACCCGGTTGTGGGCTTGCCGCACGGGGCGGCGATCGGCGCCGATGCGAAGAAAACCGAGGGTATGGGCCAGGGCCATGGTGAATGTCCTTCTGTAAAAGATGGCGTCATTGTCGACAGCCGGACCCACATGAGACAAACTCAATCTTTTCGTGTTGATCACAAGTTTTACTCATGGAGCCACTCTGGTGCTTGAACTCCGTCACCTGAAGACCCTGCACGCCCTGCGCGAAGCCGACAGCCTGGTGGAGGCCGCCGAACGCCTGCACCTGACCCAGTCCGCGCTATCCCACCAGTTCAAGGAACTGGAGGAGCGCCTGGGCATGCAGCTGTTCGTGCGCAAGACCAAACCGGTCCGGTTCACCAGCGCCGGCCTGCGCCTGTTGCAACTGGCGGATGCCGCCCTGCCATTGCTGCGCAGCGCCGAGCGGGACATCGCGCGGCTGGCCGGCGGCACCGCCGGGCGTCTGCACATGGCCATCGAGTGCCACAGCTGCTTCCAATGGCTGATGCCGACCATCGACCAGTTCCGCGATGCCTGGCCGGAAGTCGAGCTGGACCTGGCCTCGGGCTTCGCCTTCGCCCCGCTGCCGGCCCTGGCCCGGGGCGACCTCGACCTGGTGGTCACTTCCGACCCGCTGGAGCTGGCGGGCATCACCTATGTGCCGCTGTTCACCTACGAGGCGATGCTCGCAGTGGCGAACCAGCATCGACTGGCGGGCAAACCGTACATCGTGCCCGAAGACCTGGTCAGCGAAACCCTGATCACCTATCCGGTGGAGCGCGATCGGCTGGACATCTTCACCCGTTTCCTGGAGCCGGCCGACATCGAACCGGCCCAGGTTCGCACCTCCGAGCTGACGGTAATGATGATGCAACTGGTTGCCAGCGGCCGGGGCGTCTGCGGCATGCCTCACTGGGCACTGCATGAATACAGCTCACGGGGCTACGTGAAGGCCAAGCGGCTGGGGGAGAAGGGTCTGTTCGCCACGCTCTACGCGGCGGTGCGCACCGACATGCTCGACGCGCCGTACATGCGCGATTTTTTGCTGACGGCCAAGGACACATCGTTTTCCACCCTCGACGGTGTCAGTGCCGTGCGCTGACAAGGGCCTTTGTGGCGAGGGGATTTATCCCCGCTGGGCTGCGCAGCAGCCCCCAAACCAGGCAACTCGGTATGCCAGGAATATTGAGTTCAGTGCTTCAGGGCTGCTGCGCAGCCCAACGGGGATAAATCCCCTCGCCACAAAGCGCAACGGTGATGCTCGCTCGGTTCAGAGTTCAAGCCACATGTGGATCTTGTCGAAATACTCTTCGCCCACGCGGATCGCCATCGGTTCGAGCCCGTAGAGCACGAAACCGCAGCGCTGATAGAGTTTGACGGCTGGGTCGTTGCCGGCGGTGACGGTCAGTTGCACCAGCCGCAGAAAGGCGTGACGACGGGCTTCGTCGAGGGCCGCCTGGACCAACTGCTGACCAAGCCCCCCGTGGCGATGGGCGGCGGCGACGTACATGCCGAACAGGGTCGCCTTGTGCCTGGCCTTCAACCGAGGCTCCAGGGACAGGCCGACGATACCAACCAGTTCGTCCACCACGAACGCCCCGAGGATCACATCGAGCCGGCTGGTCAGGCGTGATTCCCACCAGTTGATGGGCAGCGTCGCCCGCTCACTGGCGCTGGAGGTAAAAGCCTCTGGATGCAACTCATAGGCCTGGAGAATCAACTCCCGATAGCCCTGGGCATCAGCCACCTTCAGCCGTCGGATGTTCACGCCGAGCGCCGTTGCTCAAGCATCAGTCGCAGCGCCAGCGCACCGAGAACAAACCCCATGAAATAGCGCTGCGCCGCCAGCCAGGTCGGGTTGTGGACAAACCACGAGGCGATGCCGGCGGCGAACAGCGCGATCAGCAGGTTGACGCTGAAGCTCACGCTGATCTGCGTCAGCCCGAGGATGATGCTCTGGGTGAACAGCGAGCCGTGCTCCGGGCTGATGAACTGCGGGAACACAGACAGATAGAACACCGCGATCTTCGGGTTCAAGGCACTGGTGAGAAAACCCATGGTGATCAGTTTGCGGGTCGAGTCCGCCGGCAACTGCTGGGCCTGAAAAGGCGAGCGAGCCCCCGGCTTCACCGCTTGCCAGGCCAGCCAGAGCAGATACAGCGCGCCGGCCCACTTGAGGATTTCATAAGCCATCGGCACCGCCAGGAACACCGCCGTCAGCCCCGCCGCCGCGGCGAACATGTGCACGAAGAAGCCCGCCACCACGCCAAGCAAAGAGGTGACGCCGGCCTTGCGGCCCTGGCAGATCGAGCGGGAAATCAGGTAGATCATGTTCGGGCCGGGCGTGAGCACCATCAACAACGCGGCGGCGGCGAAAATCAGCAGGTCCGGCAATGGAATCATGAGGTCAGTCCTTGAGTTCTGAATCAGCAAATCGCGAGACAAGTGGCTCGATAAAACGGCAGGATCACCTCGCCTGTCAACGGCGCCAGCAACAAATCGCCGGTGCCGGCCGGATCGACCCAACACACTTCCTCGATCTCGGCGGCGGGAGAAACCTGAGCATCGATGTCCAGCAAAAACACTTCGGCCTGCACGGTAAAACCCGGCTCGTTGGCAGCCGGCGCGCTGAACTGTCCAAGGTGACGAGCCTGCGCCGGATCGATCCTCAGGCCGAGTTCCTCCTCCAGCTCCCGAGCCAGGGCCTGGACCGGTTGTTCATCGGCTTCGATCTTGCCACCCGGTTGCATGAAGGCCTGGGTGCCGCGCTTGCGTACCAGCAGGGTCCGGCCGTCAGGGCCGATGAGCAGGGCGGCGGCGATACGGATGAGAGCAGTGGTCATGGTCAAAAAGGCCTCGGGCGGAAAATGCCGGGCAGGGTACAGGGGGCAGGCGGTGGGAGCAAAGCCTGGCCCAGATCCCCAAACCCGACACAGCCCCATTGTGGGAGCGAGCTTGCTCGCGATGGCGGTGGATCAGTTGAAAATATTTGACTGACACTCCGCTATCGCGAGCAAGCTCGCTCCCACAGGGAACCCATCGTCCGGCAGATTTTCATCACCCCAAAATCGGCTTCGGCACCGAAGGATCCGCTTCCTCCTCGGGGATCTTGACGAACACGCTGTACCGCGCCCCTTCCATCGCCTCGAAGGCGATGAGTTTTTCGATCAGCGGAGCACTCATGACCTTGCCGGCATTGAGCAACAGCATCCCGTTGTCGGCATTGAGATTGCGGGCCAGGACCATGCCGGCCGCCAGCTCGCGGGTGGTCACGACCTTCACCGTCGGGTCGGACAAGGTCACGTCTTCCAGGTACTCGGCGCAGGCCTTGATGAAGTCCTCGACCATGTTCGGGTCGTACAGCTTGCCGGCGTATTTGCGGATGTAGACCAGCGCTTCATCGCTGTTCATCTGCCGCTCCAGGATCAACCCGCGCTGCAATTCGATGAAATCCACCGCCAGTTTCAACAGCCGCGAACCGAACGGAATCGCCTCGCCCTTGAGGTGATCGGGGAAACCGCTGCCGTCCCAGCGCTCCTGGTGATGGAGGATGATGCGCGCCGCGTCCTTCATCGGGTCGAGGGTCATCAGCAGCGATTCACTCTGCTTCGGATAGGCCCGGTACAGTTCCAGTTCGCTGTGGTGCAGCATGTCGGCGGGCGTGACCATCATGTTATCGGTCCAGCTCAGCTTGCCGATGTTGTAGAGCGCGGCGGCCATGGTCAGGTCGCGGTCGGTGGACTCGTCGAGAAAGTTGAGCCGGCTGTAGACCCGGATCAATTCGATGATCTGCCGGTTGGTCTGCTTGGCCTTGGGCAGGCGCAGGTTGGCGATCAGCGAGAAGACTTCGGTGCCGGTCACGTAGCTGCGCTTGAGCTCTTCGTAGGCCAGGTCGAGCATATCGGCGGTCTGCTGCAGCTCGGCGGTGCGCGACGCCACGCGTTTTTCCAGCGTGGCGTTGAGGGTCTTGAGTTGCTGATTCTGCTCGCGGTTCAACGCTTCGAGGCGCTGACGCTCGCTTTCCGAATGCTGGTGGGCCAAGGCCTGGCGCAGGGCCTGCACCAGTTCCTCGTCATTCCAGGGTTTGCTGAGGTAGCGATAGAGCTGCCCCTCGTTGATGGCCTTGGTCATCATGTCCACGTCGGCGTAGCCGGTGAGCAGGATGCGCAAGGTCGATGGATACAGCTTGCGGATTTCCGCCAGCAGCGTGGCGCCGTCCATGTTCGGCATCCGGGCGTCGGTCATCACCAGGTCGACCGGCCGCTCCTTGAGGATTTCCAGGGCCTTCGCACCGCTGTCGGCCAGCAGGATTTCATACGGCTGGCTGCGCAACAGCCGACGCAGGCTGTTGAGAATCGACTCTTCGTCATCCACCAGCAACACCGTCGGCTTCGCAGCAGGAACGTTCGACGATTGATCTTCCATTGGCACCCCCTCCTATTGACGATCACCGTTCTACCTTACCCCTGACAGACAGGCTAGTAGACAGCGGACATTTAGACACAATTCGCCACCATGCACCGCGCGGTTTCCTTGAGCCGACTATGCTGTACCTCATGAAGGGCCAAGTACAGGCCGAATACTCATGCCAGCGAAAGGGATATCAGATGTTCCCACGGTTCCATAGTCAGCATCTCGACGGTGCACGGCCATGAGCCTGCCGATGGATAGATCCAATCGGCGGATCCTGATCGTCGACGACACGCCAACGATTCATGAGGATTTTCGAAAGATCCTCGCCCCCCATGTGATCCCCGAAGACAGCCTGAGCAGCGCCGAAGAAGCCTTGTTCGGCGCACCGGTGGTGATCGCCGCCCAGAGTTTCGAGCTGGAGTCGGCATTCCAGGGCATGGAGGCCTTGAGCAAGGTGGAAACGGCCCTGGCCCGGGGTAAACCCTTCGCCATGGCCTTTATCGACATGCGCATGCCGCCAGGCTGGGACGGTCTTGAAACCATCGAGCGGCTGTGGCGCGTCGACCCCAAGCTGCAAGTGGCGCTGTGCACCGCTTATTCGGATTACTCCTGGGAGGACATCGCCGATCGCCTGGAGTTGGGTGATCGCCTGCTGATCCTGAAGAAACCCTTCGACGCCATCGAGATCCGCCAGATGGCGAGCACCCTCACCGTCAAATGGCAGATGACCGAAGACGCGGCGCTGAAAATGGACATGCTCGAACGGGCGGTGGAGGAACGCACCCGGGAACTGGCCGACGCCAACATCATCGTGCAGAACAGCCCGACCATCCTTTATCGCCTGCGTGGCGAGCCGCCGTTCCCGCTGATGTACATCTCGCACAACATCACCAAGTTCGGCCATGTCGCGGCGCAACTGATCAGTTCGCCGGACTGGGCGCAAACCCTGATCCACCCCGACGATCAGGGCAAGGTCCAGGAGGCCATGGTCCGCGTCCTGGACCGCGACACGGCCGGGGCGTCCATCGAGTTTCGCATGCGCACCGGAGACGACACCTTTCGCTGGGTGGAGAACCGCTACATTCCAGTGCGCAATGAACAAGGCCTGCTGCTGGAAGTCGAGGGCATCATCCTCGACATCACCGAGCGCAAAGTGGCCGAGGAAAAGATCGCCCTGCTCGCCCGCACCGACGGCCTGACCGCGCTCGCCAACCGCGCCACCATGATCGAGCGCCTGCACCAGGCGTTCGCCGCCGCGCGCCGGGGGGCGGCGCCGTTTGCGATGTTCTACCTGGACCTGGACCACTTCAAGCGCATCAACGACACCCTCGGTCACCCCATCGGCGACCTGCTGTTGCAGGAAGTCGCGGCGCGCCTCAAGGGCTGTACCCGGGAAAACGACGTGGTGGCGCGCCTGGGCGGCGATGAATTCGCCATCCTGCAACTGGATGTCCACGAAGCGACGCACTGCGCCGCGCTGGCCGGCAAAATCCGTGACGCGCTGGTGGCGCCCTATTTCCTGGACGGCAACGATGTGCGCATCTCGGTGAGCATCGGCATCAGCCTGTACACGCCACAAAGCCTGAGCGCCGACAGCCTGATGGCGCAGTCCGACATGGCCCTGTACCGCTCGAAAGAGAAGGGCCGCAACCAATATCACTTCCACAACGAAGAGATCAATCAGGAAGTCACCGACCGGGTCGCCCTGGCCAATGACCTGCGCCAGGCCATCGAGAACAACGAACTGCATTTGCACTACCTGCCGGAAGTCGACCTCGGCACCGGCAAGATCCTCGGCATGGGCGTGCAGGTGCGCTGGAACCACCCCGAACGCGGCTGGCTGGAGCCGGCGGCGTTCATGCCTGCCGCCGAGAAAACCGGGATCATCATCGGCCTCGGTCACTGGGTCCTGGACCAGGCCTGCCAGCAGATGCGCCAATGGCGCGACCAGGGCATGGCGCCGCCGGTGATCGCCATCGACTTGTCCCTGACCCAGCTCAAGACCGGCCCGGAACTGATCTACGACGTGCTGCGCACCACCGCGCGCTGGGAGCTGGCGCCCTGGGACCTGCGCTTCGATGTCACCGAAGCGACCCTGGCCCAGACCAAATGGACCCACAACGACGTGCTGCCCCGCCTGTGCGAACTCGGCGTGCAGGTGGCCATCGATGATTTCGGCACCGAGTATTCCTCGTTCGATTATCTGAAGACCTACCGCGTCAACCATCTCAAGCTCGCCCAGCGATTCCTCGACAGCGCCAACGCCGATCCAGAAAACGCCACGACCCTGCGGGCGATCATCAACTTTGCCCGGGACGTCGGCATCGGCATCATTGCCGAAGGCGTCGAGACCCAGGAACAACGCACCACCCTGATGTCCAGCGGCGGCTCGATGCAGGCCCAGGGGCATTACTTCAGTACCGTGGTCGACAGCGACCAGGCGGCCGCACTGCTCAAGGCCGGTACCATCGTGCCGGTGGCGGACCACTGGACCCGGCCGGCCAGCCAGCTATTGGAGAGCAACCCATGAACCCCATGTCGGTACCTGCCAACCGGCGAATCCTGGTGGTGGACGACACGCCCGCCATCCACCAGGATTTTCGCAAGATCCTCAGCCCCAGCGCCGGCAATGACGATTCGCTGGACGACACCGAGAGCCTGCTGTTCGGAACACCGCAGGTCAATCGATTGCAATTCCAGATCGACTCGGCCTATCAGGGCGAGGAAGCGCTGGAGCTGGTCAAGCGCGCCCAGGCCGAGGGCCAGCCGTATGCGCTGGTATTCGCCGACATGCGCATGCCGCCGGGCTGGGACGGCCTGCAAACCATCGAACAGCTGTGGAAAGCCGACCCGCGACTGCAAATTGCCCTGTGCACCGCGTATTCGGACTATTCCTGGGAAACCATGTCCGAGCGCATCGAATTCGACGACCAGTTGCTGATTCTCAAGAAACCGTTCGACACCCTGGAAATCCGCCAGATGGCCAGCGCCATGACCTGGAAATGGCAACTGGCGCAAGACGCAGCGCGGAAGATGCGCAGCCTGGAGCGCACGATCGAAGAGCGGGTCCAGGAACTGCTCAAGGTTTCTCACCTGCTGCAATACGACGTCCTCACCGAACTGCCCAACAGCATGCTACTCGGCGACCGCCTGACCCAGGCCCTCGCCCAGTGCCGCCGGCATGACCGGCAACTGGCGGTGATGTTCATCGGCCTGGACCGTTTCAAGCGCATCAACAATGCGCTGGGCCATCCGGTGGGCGATGAGATGCTCAAGCGGGTGGCACGCACCCTGGCCACCGTGGTGCGTGAATCCGACTCGGTGTTTCGCTACGGCTCCGATGAGTTCGTGGTGATCCTCGGCGACGTCGCCGATCCGCAATTGATCAAGGGCGTGGCGGAAAAACTGCTCGCGGCGATCAACTCTCCACACCCCATCGACGGCCATGACCTGACGGTGACGGCGAGCCTGGGCATCAGCGTGTACCCGACCGACGGTTTCGACGCCGTGGCGCTGATCAAGAAAGCCGAGACGGCAATGCGCAACGTCAAGGAGACCGGCCCCAACGACTACCGTTTTTTCACCGAGGACATGAACCGCCGGGCACGGCAGCAGCAGACGATCGAATCAGGTTTGCGCCTGGCGCTGCAACGCAAGGAATTCGTGCTGCATTACCAACCCAAGCTCGATCTGACGAGCGGCGCGGTGGTCGGTGTCGAGGCACTGGTGCGCTGGAACCGGCCCGACCAGGGGCTCGTCTTTCCGTCGGATTTCATCCCGGTGGCCGAGGACAGCGGGCTGATCGTACCGCTGAGCCAGTGGGTGCTCCAGGAAGCCTGCCAACAGGCCTGTCGCTGGCAAGCCGAGGGCATGCGGCCGCTGTACCTGTCGGTGAATGTCTCGGCGATCGATTTTCGCCAGCGCGGTTTCGTCGAAGGCATTGCACGCACCCTCAAGGAAACCGGCCTGGACCCGACACAGTTGGAACTGGAGATCACCGAAAGCGTGCTCATGCAGAACATCGATACCACCGTCGCCACCCTCAAGGCCATCAAGCAGCTGGGGGTACGGCTGGCCATCGATGACTTCGGCACCGGCTATTCGAGCCTGAGTTACCTGCAGAAATTTCCGGTGGACGTGTTGAAGATCGACCAGTCGTTCGTCGGCGACCTGAGCATCGACAGCAACGACGCGAAACTGGTGAGCACCATCATCAGCCTGGGCAAGAGCTTGAACCTGCACATCATTGCCGAGGGTGTGGAAACCCGCGAGCAACTGGCGTTCCTCAAGGCGCACCAGTGCGAGGAAGCCCAGGGCTATTACTTCAGCAAGGCCGTGGAGCCGCAGGCCTTTGCCCAGTGGATGGCGGCATGGGAAAAAAAACCGAATCCGTTTTCATGAGCAATTGAGTCCATAAACCGAAGTTTCAAGGAAAGCATCCCATGGCGTCACACGGACTGATTCTGGCTCTCTGCCTGCTTCTGGGATACAGCGTGACCACTCACGCAGAACCATTGGACGAACCGCTCAAACCCCTGCCCGCCGCGCCGGCCCTGGACCCCAAGCGGGTCCAGTTGGGCCAGCGGCTGTTCAACGACCCACGGCTGTCGGTCAACAACACGCTGTCCTGCGCCAGCTGCCATCGCCTGGACAAGGGCGGCGCCGATGACAAGCAGTTTTCCCTGGGCTTCGACGGCAAGCCGGTGGAGTTCAATACCCCTACCGTGTTCAACGCCAGCCTGAACTTCCATCAGTTCTGGGACGGTCGCGTCGATACCCTGGAAGAACAGGTGCACATCGTCGTGACCAGCCCCGGGGAAATGGGCAGCGACTGGAAGACGGTGGTCAAGCGCATCGCCGACGATCCGGGCTACGCCAGGGATTTTGCCGACGCCTACCCCGGCGGCGTGACCCAGCCCAACATCCAGGGCGCTCTCGCCGATTACGAGCGCACCCTGCTGACGCCGAATTCGCGCTTTGACCAATACCTGCTGGGCAACACTGACATTCTCACCCCCCGGGAAAAATTCGGTTACCAGCGCTTCAAGGAATACGGCTGCATCGCCTGCCATCAGGGCGTGAACATCGGCGGCAACATGTTTCAGAAGTTCGGCGTGATGGGCGACTACATCCAGGACCGGGGCAACCCCACCCGGGCCGACAACGGCCGCTTCAACATCACCGGCGACGAAACCGACCGCCAGGTGTTCAAGGTGCCGAGCCTGCGCAACGTGGCCGTCACCGCGCCGTATTTCCATGGCGGCTCCGCGCCGACCCTGGAGCGCGCGGTGGAAGTCATGTTCAAGTACCAGCTGGGCCGTGAGCCGCTGAAAAACGATACCGAACTGATCGTCGAGTTCCTCAAGACCCTCACTGGCGAATGGGAGGGCAAGCCGCTATGAACAGTCTCTCCCGCCGCCTCGGCCTGGCTTTCATCGGCGTCTTGCTGGCCTCAGTCCTGTTGTTCATGTATATCGAATCAGGCGCCCAGCAAGCCGCCTCGCACATCGAATCGCGCGACTTGATCCGCCTGCTCAAGCAGCAGGACGGGATCTGGGACAACGAAGTGCTCAAGTCGCGAATCGCCCTGAGCCACAACTACGACCCGCTGGTATCGCCGCTCAATGAAATGACGCGCCTGTGGCAGCGCCTCGATGCCATCGAGGCGGAGCCGGGCCGCCATGCGCCCGAGCTCTGGTCGACCCAGCGCGACGAGTACCTCAAGGCACTCAAGGAAAAAACCCGCCTGGTGGAACAGTTCAAGTCCCATAACGCGGTGCTGCGCAACTCCCTGGCTTTCCTGCCCACCGCCGAAGACGATATCCAGCGCCAGTTCTCCCTGCTGTCCGACAACGACAAGCTGCGGCTGCAGAGCGCCACCATCGACACCTACGACCTGCTGCTCGCCACGCTGGAGTTCGCGCAGATCACCACCCAGGACCAGGCTGCCGAAATCCTGATGGGCCTCAACCAGCTGGATATCAACAAGGAGCGCTTGCCGGACGGGCTCGTCAGCTCCGTGGAAATCCTGCGCAGGCACATCGCGCTGATCCTGCGCGAGCAACCACTGGTCAACCAGCTACTGCGCGACTTCGAGGCCGTCCCCCTGGCCGCCCGCCTGGACACCATCACCAGCCTGCTGGAAAAGGACCAGGAAAAAGCCGCCGCCAAGCATCAGCGCAACCACATTATGTTGCTGGTGTTCGCTACCCTCCTGGTGCTGATCCTGATCTGGCTGGCGGTTCGGCTGGTGCGCAGTTTCGGCGAGATCAAGCGGGTCAACAGTGCGCTGCAAACCGCCAACGACGAACTCGAACAACGGGTCGAAGAACGTACCCGCCAGCTCAAGGACACCCAGAGCGAACTGATGGACACCGCCCGCCAGGCCGGCATGGCGGAGATCGCCACCAACGTATTGCACAACGTCGGCAACGTGCTCAACAGCGTGAACATCTCCGCCGACCTGGTCAGCCGCAAGCTGCGCAGCAGCAAGGCCCTGGGGCTGGGCAAGGCGATGAACCTGATCAACGAACACAACCACGACCTGGGGCATTTCCTCACCGAGGACGAAAAAGGCAAGCTGCTGCCCGGCTACCTCAACCAGTTGGTGGAAGCCATCGCGGTGGAACAACAAGGCCTGACCGATGAACTGGCGCAACTGAGCAAGAGCGTGGACCACATCAAGGACATCGTTTCCACGCAGCAGTCCTATGCCGGCGCCAACAGCCTGATGGAACCCCTGGTGGTCAGCGAACTGCTCGAAGATGCCCTGCGCATGAACTCCGGAGCCCTGACCCGCCACCATGTAACGGTCCTCAAGGACTACGGCGAAGTGCCGCGGATCATGGGCGACAAACACCGCTTGTTGCTGATCCTGATCAACCTGATCAGCAATGCCAAATACGCCATGGCCGGGGTTTCCAACCATGCACGGAACATGACGCTCAAGGCCACCGTCGTAGACGATGAGACCCTGCAGATCAGCGTGAAGGACGAAGGCGAAGGCATCCCGGAAGAGAACATGACACGCATCTTCGCCCACGGTTTTACTACCCGTAAGGACGGCCACGGGTTCGGCCTGCACAGTTGCGCACTGGCGGCGATTGAAATGAACGGCCACCTCACCGCACACAGCGAGGGGCCTGGTACCGGGGCGACGTTTGTATTGCAGCTGCCCCTGAAACTCGCAGAAGGTGAGCCATGAACAGCCTGAGCAACCGGCGCATCCTCTTGATTGATGACACGCCCGCCATCCACGAAGATTTCCGCAAGATCCTGACCCCGGAGGACGAAAGCGACAGCGACTTGCAGGACATGGAAAGCGCGCTGTTCGGCGAGGCCCCGAAACCCGCCGCCACCGTGTTCGAACTCGACTCGGCCTACGGTGGCCAGGAAGGCTTGGCCAAATTGCAAGGGGCGTTGGCCAAGGAACTTCCCTATGCCCTGGCCTTCGTCGACATGCGCATGCCCGAAGGCTGGGACGGCGCCAAGACCATCGAAGAGCTGTGGAAAGTCGACCCGCAGCTGCAAGTGGTGGTCTGCACCGCATATTCGGATTATTCCTGGGACGAATTGCTCGATCGCCTGAACGGCCACGACCGGCTGCTCATACTGAAAAAACCCTTCGACAACATCGAAGTCCAGCAGATGGCCAATACTCTGACCACCAAGTGGGAAATGACTTCCCGTGCCCGTTTGAAAATGAACAAGCTCGAAGACCTGGTGGAGCAACGCACCCTGGCGTTCAAGCAGGCCAGCGAATTGCTGCAGATGGAAATTGACGAACGCAAGATGCTTGAAAGCCAGCTCGTGCAGTCGGAAAAGCTCGCTTCGCTGGGTCAGTTGGCGGCCGGCGTGGCCCACGAAATCAACAACCCGATCGGCTTCATTTCTTCCAATCTCGGCGCTTTGGGTGGCTATTTCAGCAAACTCGAGGAAATGCTCCAGGCCTACGGCAGCGCCGAACAGGCCATCGCCTCGCCGGAGCTGGCGATGAATTTGAAGAGCCTGCGCGAACAGGTGGAGCTGGATTTCCTGGTGGAGGACATTCCAATACTGATCAAGGAATCCAAGGACGGCATCGCTCGCGTCGGGCAGATCGTCAAGGACCTCAAGGACTTCTCCCGCGTCGACTCCAGCCAGGAATGGCAGATGGCAAATCTGCAGCAGGGCATGGATTCGACGTTGAACATCGTCGCCAACGAAATCAAATACAAGGCCGACGTGGTCAAGCAATACAGTCCTCTGCCGGAAGTCGAATGCCTGCCGTCGCAGATCAACCAGGTGATCATGAACCTGATCGTCAACGCCGCCCAGGCCATCGGCCCCGAGCGCGGCACCATCACCCTGCGCAACGGGGTCGAGGGTGACAACGTCTGGATCGAAGTCGCCGACAACGGCTCGGGCATCCCACCGGAAACCCTGCAGAAAATCTTCGACCCGTTCTTCACCACCAAACCCATCGGCCAGGGCACGGGGCTCGGGCTGTCGCTGTCCTACGGCATCGTGAAGAAACACCACGGCGAGATTACCGTGCGCAGCGAAGTCGGGGTCGGGACCACCTTTCGTGTGGAGCTGCCGGTAAGGCAGATGAAGCTCGCGGGGTGAGCGACCGCAGTTCTAATTTCAGCGAGAGGGCTTTTGTGGCGAGGGAGCTTGCTCCCGCTGGGCTGCGCAGCAGCCCCAAATGGCCCGTCGCAGTAATCCAGTCGTTGCGTAGGATCCGGTTTTACGACTGCTGCGCAGCCGAGCGGGAGCAAGCTCCCTCGCCACGGGGTTGCATTCCACGCTAATGTCTCGCCAATCGCTCTCCCCCAAGGAACCCGCATGAGCCTATCGCTGCTGAGCCGCTACGCCTTCTTCGCCGGCTGTGTGATCTTCACCCTCGCCAGCCTGCCGTTCCTGCAACACGACTGGCTCTGGCCGATTGTGCTGTTGACCGGGCTGCTGAGCCTGCTGGGGGTGTTCGACCTGCTGCAAAGCCGTCACGCGGTACGGCGCAACTATCCGATCCTGGGCAACATCCGCTACCTGGTCGAAGGCATCCGTCCGGAGATCCGCCAATACCTGCTCGAGTCCGACAGCGACGCCCTGCCCTTTTCCCGCGCCCAGCGCTCGCTGGTGTACTCGCGGGCCAAGAACGAAAGCGCCGACAAACCATTCGGCACCTTGATCGACGTCTACCAGACCGGCTTCGAATTCATCGGCCACTCCATGCGCCCGGCCCCGTTGAGCGACCCCAGCGGCTTTCGCGTCACGGTCGGCGGCCCGCAATGCACCCAGCAGTACTCGGCGTCGGTGTTCAACATTTCGGCGATGAGCTTCGGCTCCCTGAGTGCCAACGCCATCCGGGCGTTGAACCAGGGCGCGAAGCTCGGCAATTTCGCCCATGACACCGGCGAAGGCAGCATCAGCCCTTACCACCGCGAACACGGCGGCGACCTGACCTGGGAATTGGGCAGCGGTTACTTCGGTTGCCGCACCTCCGACGGGCGCTTCGACCCGGAGCGCTTCGCAATCCAGGCGCAGAACCCGCAGGTGCGGATGATCGAAATCAAGATGAGTCAAGGCGCCAAGCCGGGCCACGGCGGGATTCTGCCCAAGCACAAGGTCACCCGGGAAATTGCCGAGACCCGGGGCATCCTCATGGGCGAGGATTGTATTTCGCCGTCTTGCCACAGCGCGTTTTCCACGCCTATCGAACTGATGCAGTTCGTCCAGCAACTGCGCGAACTGTCAGGCGGCAAACCGGTGGGTTTCAAGTTCTGCCTGGGGCATCCGTGGGAATTCATGGGCATCGCCAAGGCCATGCTGGAAACCGGAATCCTGCCCGACTTCATCGTGGTCGACGGCAAGGAAGGCGGCACCGGCGCCGCGCCGGTGGAGTTCACCGACCACATCGGCGTGCCGCTGCGCGAAGGCCTGCTGTTTGTGCACAACACCTTGGTGGGCCTGAACCTGCGGGACAAGATCAAGCTCGGCGCCAGCGGCAAGATTGTCAGCGCCTTCGACATCGCCAGTGTCCTGGCCATCGGCGCCGACTGGGCCAACGCCGCGCGCGGCTTCATGTTCGCCATCGGCTGCATCCAGTCACAAAGCTGCCACACCAACAAATGCCCCACCGGCGTCGCCACCCAGGACACCCTGCGCCAGCGCGCCCTGGTCGTCCCGGACAAAGCCCAGCGGGTCTACAACTTCCACCGCAACACACTCAAGGCCCTGGCCGAAATGCTCGCCGCCGCCGGCCTCGACCACCCTTCGCAACTGCAACCCAAGCATCTGGTGCGGCGCATGTCGGCTACGGAGATCAAGCTGTTCTCCCAACTGCATGTCTTCCTCAAACCAGGGGAGCTGCTGACTGGTGAGGTCAATGGCGAGTTCTACTCACGGATGTGGCAGTTGGCACGGGCGGACAGTTTTGAGCCTCAGGAAATAGCGGCTGCTTAGAAGCGGAATTGCAGATGCGCACAAACACCTGTGGCGAGGAGATTCATCCCCGCTGGGCTGCGCAGCAACCCCAAGGCAGCCGCCGCGGACGTTCAGCGACACCGCTCGATATCAACCATCAAACACAACTTGGGCGCCACATCAGGATCACCCTGCGGTTTTTTCATGAAGATGTAGCCGCTGTCATTGATGACAAACAGGTCATAAAACCCAGTAGACACCACCGGCAGGAAATCCCCGCGCCGGATCGATGCAACCACTTCTGCATCCTTGGCGAGATACACGTTGGTGATGCCCGCTCGCGGCAAGCTTTCCGGCAGTAATACGTAGCCCACGCCAAGCACATACCGTTGAGCCGGCATCGCCGCGAACAATCCGCTGGCGGCCGGGAGCCAGTTGGCTTTCAGTTCCGGGACCATGTAGAGACGGCTTTTATCGCGCAGCGGCGAATGGTTGATGTCATAAGCCAGCGAAGCCAGCACCACGGTTTCCTGTTCCTTTTGCAGCGACAGGGCACGGCCGTGTCCGAAGGAGAATGACAACATCGCCAACAACGGAATCAGCAAGACCAGTCCCAGGCCTGCATGGACACGGGTGAGTATCTGCTGACTCAGAAAGAACATCAGCAACAGCAACGCCGAAAAAGCCACCAGCGTCCTGGCACCGTAATTGAATTCAACGAAGAACAGCGTGATGCCCGGGATGCAGAACAAGAGCGTTGGAAGGGCCAACACATAAAGGAACGACAACAGTGCTTTTCGCCAAAGCAGGTCTGGGCGCCGGAACAACCCGATGCCTGCCCATGCGAACCCGACCAGCATGAGCAACGCACCGCTCCAGACCCAAGGTCGGGCCCCTTCAACCAGCAGATGCGCAAGAAAAAAAAGCCGGTCGCCTACTTCCATCAGACTGCCGGCTTGCAGCGGCAGCAACGCCTGACGCGCTCCGGTCATCAGTTGATAAGCTGTGACGTAATAGACCAACCCGCCGCCGAGAATGACCAGAAGCCTGCGCGTAATGAACCGCAGTACTTGCTCCGACGGCTCGCCCTCCCACACCCGTCTGATCAACTCGACACAACACATGGCGATAAAAAAACCAATGAGCACTTGATAGATCGCGAGGGCCACGGCCAATAACAATGCCGGAATCCATACGTCTCGCCAGGCCCTGTCGTTGGACCCGATGACGGCGTAAACAAGCGCCACCAGTCCCAACGCCATCGCCGGCCCGTCGTAGTGGTAGGACAGGTTCTGCAAGAAGAACGGGTTGTACCAGATCGGCAGGACGACCAGGCAATGAACAAACGTCGGCCGTTTGAAATAAAAAAACGTCAGCGACCTCAGCGCAAACGAGATGCCCGCGGTGGCGATGAACAATGGCAAAGGAAACAGATCTGGCGCTTTCGAACCAAACGAAAGGCCGTTGTAGAACAGCTCGATGACAACCCGTCCTTCCTCGCGCCAGCCCTCGCCCGCCACCAGCGCCCGCCAGTTATCGTCGTTGTAGAAATAATCAGCCTGAACCAGGGGAAAGATATGAAGAAAACTGGCCGCCAGGAAAAACAGCAGCACCTCCCGTGGCGTCATTATCCTGGCCCACAGGGACTGGCTCACGGTTCATCTCGCATTTTGGGTCGTCCGCCCTGGATCATTTCCTTGATGACATACCGAGGCCGATGTTTCGTCTCCAGGTAAATGCGCCCGATGTATTCACCCAACACGCCAATCCCGATCAGTTGCACGCCGCCCAGGAACAGGATCGCGGTCATCAGCGATGGATAACCGGGCAGATCGTTTCCGAAGATCCACTTGTCCAGAATCAGGTAGGCGGCATACAGCAACGAAACCAACGAAATGCAACTGCCGACGTAAGTCCACAACCGTAAAGGCACGGTGCTGAACGAAGTGATGCCTTCGAGAGCCAGGTTCCACAACTTCCAGCCGTTGAACTTGCTGTTGCCAGCGGCGCGACCGGCGCGGTCGTATTCGACGATGACGGTGTTGAAACCGGCCCACGACAGAACGCCTTTCATGAACAACTGATATTCGGGAAGGGTCTTGATGACCTCCACGACCTTGCGGTCCATCAGGCGAAAGTCGCCCACGTTCTGTTCAATGTGCGGGTAGGCAATCCGATTGAGCAGGCGGTAGAACAGCGCCGCCCCGCGCCGCTTCAGGTAACTGTCGGATGAACGATTGCGACGCTTGGCTAGCACCACTTCGGCGCCTTTGTGCCATTGCTCGATCATCCGGGGGATGACGTCGATGGGATCCTGCAGGTCCACGTCCATCGGGATCACCACATCACCGCTGGCGTGTTCGATCCCGGCAAACAAGGCCGGCTCCTTGCCAAAATTACGCGAGAAGTCGATCAACACAACCTGGCTGTCCGCCAACGCTATCTCACGGGCCAGTACGGCAGTCTGGTCGCTGCTGCCATCGTTGATGAAAACGATCTCGACGCTATGGTCCTGGAGCTGCGGATGCTCGCGGACACTTTGGTAGAACAGGCTGATCGCCTGCTCTTCGTTGTACACCGGAACGATCAGCGAAATTTTCATGGACGAGGTCCGCGAAACACGACAAACCGGGAAAACAGAAAACCGAGCACCAGGCTCAACAGCGAGAACGCCGCGACGGTCAGCAGGCCATGCAACTGCCAGCGATCCCCGAGATGCCCGACGATGAAACTAAGGGCGCCCATGACACACAGGAACAGCATATAACCTGGCACCGAGAGCTTGGCCTCGAAGGTATAAAGCGCATTGGCATAAAAGGAAAATGTCGCGGCGAGGCAAAAAGCGATGAAGTTACTCGTTGACTGATCGAGGTCGAACGCCACGCGCAACACAAAGAACACCTGCCAGTGGATCAGCGTGTTGGCCAATCCGACGAGTGAATAGCTGAAAAAACCATTCCATATCGCTTTCATGCTCCCTCCAACGGTCAGTGCCGCCGGACATGACGTCCAACGCCTTAAACACGCGGTCTTGCGTTAGAAATAACAGGAGCGAGACAGTTCAGGAAAACGCTTCGGCAGTTGCCGCGAGGCGGGGGTCAGGTTTCTTCGAGCCCATGAAAAAGCCCCGGTCATTCGGCCGGGGCTTTCTTCGACAGTGCCGGGCTTACGATGCGGAACGCATCGAACCCTGCACCTGCTCCTTCGGCTGCAACTTGAACGTGTAGAACAACACCGTCAGCAGCACCAGGAACGCCGGGCCGATATACAGCGCCACACGCGTGTCGGGGAAGTACGCCATCAGGCCCACCACCAGCACCAGGAATGCCAGCGCCAGGTACGAGCTGACCGGGTACAACCACATGCGGTACTTCAACGCCGCACGCTCGGACGCGCTCAGGCCTTTGCGGAATTTCAGCTGGGCCAGCAGGATCATTACCCAGGTCCAGATCGCGCCGAAGGTGGCGATGGAAGTGACCCAGACGAAGACTTTCTCCGGTACCAGGTAATTGAGCAGCACGCCCAGCAGCAGCGCGGCGATCGATAACAGCAACGCCCGGCGCGGCACGCCGTTGCTTGAGGTCTTGGCGAAACCGGCCGGGGCCTGGCCGTTCTGCGCCAGGCTGTAGAGCATGCGACCGGTGCTGAAGATCCCGCCGTTGCAGGACGACAAGGCAGCGGTGATGACCACGAAGTTGATGATGCCGGCGGCGGTCTTGATGCCCAGGCGCTCGAAGGTCATCACGAACGGGCTGCCCTGGGTGCCGATTTCGTTCCACGGGTAGATCGACAGGATCACGAACAACGCACCGACGTAGAACAGCAGGATCCGCCAGAACACCGAACCGATGGCGTTGGGGATGGTTTTCTGCGGGTTGCGCGCTTCACCGGCGGTCAGGCCGATCATCTCGACGCCCAGGTAGGCGAACATCACCATTTGCAGAGACATCAACACGCCGGACACGCCGTTGGGCATGAAGCCGCCGTGGGTCCACAGGTTGGAAATGCCCAGGGCCACGCCATCGTTGCCGAACCCGAAGGCGATGATGCCGACGCCGCCGATGACCATGGCGATGATCGTGACGATCTTGATCAGGGCGAACCAGAATTCGAACTCACCGAAAGCCTTGACCGCGATCAGGTTGATCGAGCCCATGCTGACCAGTGCGGCCAACGCCCAGATCCAGCGGGGCACATCGGGGAACCAGATGCCCATGTACACCGCCACCGCGGTGATCTCCGCCACACAGGTCACCAGCCAGAGGAACCAGTAGTTCCAACCGGTCAGGAAGCCTGCCAGCGGGCCGAGGTAATCCTGGGCATAACGGCTGAACGAACCGGCCACCGGGTTATGTACGGCCATCTCGCCGAGGGCGCGCATGATCACCAGGATCGCCAGGCCACCAATGATGTAGGACAGCATGATCGCCGGGCCGGCCATTTCGATGGCCTTGGCCGAACCGAGGAACAGCCCGACACCGATGCAGGCGCCGAGCGCCATCAAGCGGATATGCCGCTCGCCGAGCTCACGTTTGAGCGGACCACCCTGAGCGGTCTCGCCATGGGGCAGAGGATTGCCGACTGGCATAGGGATACAACCTCGTCTTGTTATTGGATTAACCACCGAGTCTCCAAGGCCACAGGCGGATAAGCCTGCAACCTTGCCGAAACCGGGCCTGCCTCGTGGGCAGACCGTCCTGTAGGACAAGTCCTCCAGATCAGCGGGTCGTGCAGTATAAAAAGCAGAGAACAGAGAGTTTCACTGTAAAACCCGGAAAATTCAGGGATATGCCGCAGTAAAAACCGTCTTTAAGGAGAGGCATTATCTGCAGTTACAGCGGTTCAGGGAACGCCGCAAGTATTGCACAGTGATGGTGCAGGGTCATGCGTTGGCGCAGGCGATGGCTCTAGCACAATACTTTCAGCCTACGCCTCGTGGCGAGGGAGCTTGCTCCCGCTGGGTGGCGAAGCCGCCCTCGCTTCTCAGCTTTTGAAAGCTTGCGGCTGCTGCGCAACCGAGCGGGAGCAAGCTCCCTCGCCACGGGACTACGTTGTTTTCGGAAAAGTCGCTCAGTCATCAACGCGTCGGGTCGGAACGAGCGAAGCTACGGTAATAGTTACTCCAGTCAAAGGAAGCACGGAATGCGTCCTCACCGTCCAAACTCTCATCGTCTTCGCCACGGACGCTCTTCGGATACGGGGCGAGGTTACCTCGTCACTACGGTAGTCCACCGACGCGCACCTCTGTTCAACGACTTGCAGTTAGGCCGGTTGCTGGTTGCGGAAATGCGTTTGGCGCATGAGCAATGTCAGGTCAATTCTCTCGCCTGGGTCGTGATGCCGGATCATCTGCATTGGCTGCTGCAATTGGAACAAGCCCAACTGCCCAACGTGATGCAGGCAGTGAAATCCCGCAGCACCCTCGCTATCAATCGAGTCATGGGCAGGCAGGGCGCTTTCTGGCAAAACGGATTTCATGACAGGGCAATCCGCGATAACCAGGACTTGTTGCCTTGCGCTTGCTACATCATTGCCAACCCTCTTCGCGCCGGCTTGGTAACACGCGTTGGTGATTACCCTCTCTGGGATGCGATATGGCTCTAACCGCCTTTGTGGCGAGGGAGCTTGCTCCCGCTGGGGGGCGAAGCCGCCCTCGCTTTCAGCTTTTGAAAGCTTGCGGCTGCTGCGCAACCGAGCGGGAGCAAGCTCCCTCGCCACACAAGCCTCGCCACTCAGTTGCCTTGAGCTGACCGCCACAATTTCCCTCCCCCCACGCCAACCACCGTCTAAGCTTCAAGCAAGTCCGATCAATCTGCGTGAATGGATCAGTCGACTATGGGCGCTTTGTGGCAAACCGATTCGAATAAACCTGTGGTCCCGACTGAACGTATGGAAGAAGCGCCTTTACCCCCGAAAAAACGCCGCGCACGGCATGGCTGGCGGGCGTTCTGGTTGTTGTTGCTGATTATCGTCGTGGTGGTCGGCTTTGCCGTGGCCAAGGAGATGCGCACGTCCCGGTTCCAGGCCCGGGAGATCAGCAAGTACGCCGCGTCCTTGACCTATTCGGTGCAACCGGGGCCCAGCGACGCCATCGTCTACCCTGGCGCGGGTCCGTTCGACCGGCGATTGGGCTACAGCTCGCTGGGGGAGTTCCTGCCACGACTGATCAAGCGCGACTATGTGATCCAGGCCCAGGCCCGTTTCTCGCCAGAGCTGATGGACTATGTCGATAAAGGCCTGTTCGTGCCCTACGCGGAAAAGATCCAGGCGGGACTGACCATCACCGATTGCCGCGCCGCGCCGGTGTATCAGTTCAAATACCCGCAACAGCTGTACGCCAGTTTCGACGCCATCCCACCGCTCGTGGTGCAGAGCCTGCTGTTTATCGAGAACCGCTTCCTGCTCGATCCCAAGCAGCCGCTGGCTAACCCGGCGGTGGACTGGCCGCGTTTCGGCATGGCGGCCTGGTCGCAAGTGGCCAAGTTGCTGAGCTTGCCCGGCCAGTCGGCGGGCGGCAGCACATTGGCGACGCAGTTGGAGAAGTACCGGCACTCCCCCGAGGGCCTGACCGTGTCGGGGGCGGAGAAGATCCGCCAGATGATTTCCGCCAGCGTGCGCGCCTACCAGGCCGGCCCGCAAACCCTCGAGGCCCGCCAGCGGGTCATCCGCGACTACCTCAACAGCGTGCCGCTTTCCGCTGTTCCGGGTCATGGCGAAGTCCATGGCATGGCGGAAGGATTGAGGGTCTGGTACGGCGCCGATTTCAACAAGGCCAACGAGCGCCTGTTCAGCACCGCCACCGACCCCGAGAGCCTGGCGCAAAAAGGCCTGGCCCTGCGGGAAATGCTCTCGCTGATGATCGCCCAGCGGCGGCCGTCCCATTACCTATCGAAGGGTCACGATGAACTTGCTCGCCTGACTGACAGCCACATCCGGCTGCTGGCGCAGAACGGCGTGATCGATGCGGCCCTGGCCGAGGCCGCCCTGGCCAGCAAAGTCAGTTATCGCGACTGGGTGCAGCAGCCGACGATCCAGCCCAACGAAACCAACAAGGGCATCAGCGCCGCACGCAGTCGTCTCGCCACGCTGCTCAATCGTCCGCTGTACGACCTTGATCGCCTCGACCTGTCGGCCACCAGCACCTTGCAAAGCGAATTGCAGGCCCAGGCCACCGAGTACCTCAAGCGATTGGCCGACCCGGCGTTCGCCGCCGAGATCGGCCTGATGGGAGAGCGCCTGCTGACCCCCACCAGCACCACGCAGGTGCGCTACAGCTTTACCCTGCTGGAACTGACGCCGGACGGTTCGCGTGTGCGGGTACAGACCGACAGCACCGATCAGCCCTTCGACATCAACGAGGGCAGCAAGCTGGAACTGGGCTCCACCGCCAAATTGCGGGTGCTGACCACCTACCTGCAGATCATCGCCGAATTGCACGAGCGCTACGCCCAGCAGACCCCGGCGCAACTGAAGAAAACCGAGATCGCCGACCAGGACCGCCTCTCGCGCTGGGCGGTGGACTACCTGATTGAAAACACCGACCGCAGCCTGCCGAAAATGCTCGAAGCGGCACTCGACCGCACCTACTCCGCCAGCCCCGGCGAGGCATTTTTCACCGGTGGCGGACTGCACACCTTTCACAACTTTCGCAGGGAAGATGACGGTCGCCTGCCGACCCTGCGCGACGCCCTGCGCGAATCGATCAACCTGCCGTTCATTCGCCTGATGCGCGACCTGGTGCGCTACGCCACCTATGCCGGTCCCAACAACAGCTCCGAACTGCTCAAGGATGACAAGGACCCGCGCCGCCAGGAATACCTGGCCCAGTTCGCCGATCGCGAAGGCACCTCGTTCCTGCTCAGGTTCTGGAAAAAATACCAGAAAAAGGACACCGCCCAGCGCCTCGAAACCTTCCTCGACGGCATGCGACCCACCGCGATCCGCCTCGCCGCCGTGCACCGCTATTTCTTTCCCAACGACAGCCAGGAGAGTTTCAACCGCTTCGTACGCGCCCATCTGAAAAACGCCAAGAGCGCCGAAAAGCTCACCGACGAGCGTCTGCAGCGGCTCTACCAAAGCTACGGCCCCGGCGCCTATGACCTGCCGGATCAAGGCTTCATCGCCAAGGTCCATCCACTGGACTTGTGGTTGGTGGGCTACCTGCTCAACAACCCCGACGCCAAGTTCAGCCAGATCGTCAAGGCCAGCCAGTTCGAGCGCCAGGAGGTCTACAGCTGGCTGTTCAAGAGCCGGCACAAGAGTGCCCGCGACAGCCGCATCCGCACCATGCTGGAGGTCGAAGCCTTCCTGGATATCCATCAGCGCTGGCAGCAAGTCGGCTATCCGTTCGACCATCTGGTGCCGTCGCTAGCCACTGCGATCGGCAGCTCCGGCGACCGCCCCGCCGCCCTCGCGGAACTGGTAGGGACCATTCTCAACGACGGCATCCGCCAACCGGCGCTGCGTGTCGACAGCCTGCAATTTGCCGTCGACACGCCTTACGAAACGCGGCTGGTCAGCGATCCGGACAACGGCAAGCGGGTGATGCCGGTGGAAGTGGCCCGGGCCTTGCGCGGCGCCCTGTCGCAAGTGGTGGACGCCGGCACCGCGAAACGTGTCGCGGGCAGTTTCAAACTGGCCGACGGCACGCCGCTGGCCATGGGCGGCAAGACCGGCACCGGCGACAACCGCATCGAAGCCGTCGGTTCAGGCGGACGGGTGATCAGTTCCAAATCGATAAACCGCACCGCCACGTTCGTGTTCTACATCGGCGACAGCCATTTCGGCACCCTGACCGCCTTCGTCCCGGGCGCCTCGGCACAGAACTTCAAGTTCACCTCGGCCTTGCCGGTACAGGTGCTCAAGGGCATGGCGCCGTTTCTCTCGGCCTATTTACAACCGGGCAGCCACACCCAGTGTCAGCCATTGGTGACGAGCCGCTGAGCAACCGCCATTTCAGCTTCTGATAACCCATCGCGCTCAACGCTGCGCCGTCGGGCGAATCCGGCTGCTCGTCGGATTTATAAAAAACATGCGTGCATCGTCTAAAGATATATCTTAAGTTCTATCTTAAGAATTTCTGAGGACAGACCGATGAGAGACCCGCATTTCCACCCTCACCGCGAACATGTCGCTCACGACGGCTTCGACAAACGTGCGGCAAGCCGTGAGCGCGGCGGTCGCGGGCCGCGTGTTTTCGCCGCGGGCGACCTGAAACTGCTGTTGTTGGCGCTGATTGCCGAACAACCCTGCCACGGCTATGACCTGATCCGCCGGATCGAAAGCATGTTCGACGGCGCCTACAGCCCCAGTCCCGGCGTGATCTATCCGACCCTGACCTTCCTCGAAGAAAGCGAAATGGTCAGCGGCGATGCCGATGGCGGAAAAAAACGCTACAGCGTGACCGATGCCGGACGTCTATCCCTTGAAGACCAGGCAGTGGCGCTGGACGGCGTACGGATGCGCATCGAAGTCAGCAAGCGTTCGCTGCGCGGCCAGGATCGGCCGCCGGAAATCCACGAGGCGGTCCACAACCTGCGCCATGCCTTGCAGATGCACCATGGTCGCTGGAGCCCGGAAGAGATCCTGCGGGTACGCGACCTGCTCAACGACACCGCCAAAGCCATTGTCGACGGCCCTCGCCGTCCAACCGTTTCGGAGTAAAAGCATGACTGAAGTCGATCCAGACACCATCCACCGCGTCAGCCACGAAATCAAACGCCGCCGCCTGCAAGTGCTGCGGGTGCAAGACCTGACACCACGCATGCGCCGCATCACCGTCGGCGGACCGGAACTGGCGGGGTTCGTCAGCCTCGGCACGGACGATCACGTGAAGTTGCTGTTCCCGCAGAACGCCGAGGAACACGCCGCCCTGGAAAACTTCAACCCCGGCGCCGGCAAGGCCCAGGGCCCGATGCCCGAGATGCGCGACTACACCCCGCGCCGCTACGACCTGGACGCCCTGGAGCTGGAGATCGATTTCGTCCTCCACGGCGACGGCCCCGCTTCAACCTGGGCGGCCCAGGCGGCTCCCGGGCAGTACCTGAACATCGCCGGGCCACGGGGCTCGATGATCGTGCCGGATATTTTCGACAGCTACTTGCTGATCGGCGACGAAACCGCCCTGCCCGCCATCGCCCGACGTCTCGAAGGCCTGGCCCCCAACCGGCGGGCACTGGTGGTGGTGGAAGTGGAAAACGGTGCCGAACAGCAGATCCTTCACAGCCCGGCCCAGGTGCAAGTGATCTGGGTACTGCGCGAAGGCCACCGCGACAGCCTGCTTCGCACCGTCCAGCAGTTGGAAATGCCCGGTGGCAAGCTGTACGCCTGGGTCGCGACCGAGAGCAAAGTGTCGCGGCAGATTCGCAAAGTGTTGCTGGAGGAGAAAGGGCTGGACCAGGATTTCATCAAGGCGGTGGGGTATTGGAAGCTTGATGACAATGAGGAAGATTGAGGGTCTGGCGGCGCTGAAGTAACCTTTACCCATTGACTGAACACAACCTCTGTGGCGAGGGAGCTTGCTCCCGCTGGGCTGCGCAGCAGACCCAAAACCTGACAACTCGGTGGATCAGATAAATCGAGGTGACTGCTTTGGGGGCTGCTTCGCAGCCCAGCGGGAGCAAGCTCCCTCGCCACGGAGTCGTTACCCCGACATCCAACCCACCAGGTACCCCGCCCCATGCTTTTCCTGATCGCCTACATCGGCAGCGTCGTGCTGATCAACTTCGCGTTCTCCGCCGCGCCGCACCTGGACATCATCTGGTCGGCCTGGGGTGGCCTGGTGTTCGTCCTGCGCGACATGGTGCAGACCCGCTTCGGTCATGGCGCCATCGCGGCGATGCTGGTGGCGCTGGTGCTGTCCTATGTCACCTCCGATCCGACCATCGCCCTGGCCAGCGCCACGGCATTCGCAGTGTCCGAATGCATCGACTGGCTGGTGTTCAGCGTCACCAAGCGCCCGTTGCACGACCGATTGTGGATCAGCTCGGCCCTGAGTATTCCGCTGGATACCTTCATCTTTTTCGGCCTGATCGACGCCCTCACGCCAGGCGTGGTCATCACCGCCCTGCTGTCGAAATTCGCCGGGGTCACGGCCGTCTGGCTGATCATGGCCTGGCGTCTGCGCAAACAGGCCGTCGCCGGCTGACGCGGTTCATGTAAAATGCCGCGCTTTCTCCCCATGGGAAGCTCGCCCGGCGCGCGCCCCGATGATCCGCTCCTGTTTGAGGACCTTCAGATGACCCGTATCGGAACCCCATTGTCGCCCACCGCGACCCGCGTTTTGTTGTGTGGCAGCGGTGAGCTGGGCAAGGAAGTGGTAATCGAACTGCAGCGCCTGGGCGTTGAAGTGATTGCCGTGGATCGCTACGCCAACGCGCCGGCCATGCAAGTGGCCCACCGCAGCCACGTGATCAACATGCTCGACGGCGCGGCCCTGCGCGCAGTGATCGAGGCCGAGAAGCCGCACTACATCGTGCCGGAAATCGAAGCCATCGCCACCGCGACCCTGGTGGAACTGGAAGCCGAAGGCTTCACCGTGATCCCTACCGCCCGCGCCGCGCAACTGACCATGAACCGCGAAGGCATCCGCCGCCTGGCCGCCGAAGAACTCGGCCTGCCGACCTCGCCGTACTTCTTCGCCGACACCGTGGAAGACTACCGCAAGGCCGTCGAGACCCTGGGTTTCCCATGCGTGGTCAAGCCGGTGATGAGTTCCTCGGGCAAGGGCCAGAGCCTGCTGCGCAGTGCCGATGACGTGCAGAAAGCCTGGGACTACGCCCAGGAAGGTGGCCGCGCCGGCAAGGGCCGGGTGATCATCGAAGGCTTCATCGACTTCGACTACGAAATCACTCTGCTTACCGTGCGCCACGTCGGCGGCACCACGTTCTGCGCACCGGTCGGTCACCGTCAGGAAAAGGGCGACTATCAGGAATCCTGGCAGCCACAGGCCATGAGCCCGGTGGCCCTGGCCGAATCCGAGCGCGTCGCCAAGGCAGTGACCGAGGCCTTGGGTGGTCGTGGACTGTTTGGCGTCGAACTGTTCATCAAGGGTGACCAGGTGTGGTTCAGCGAAGTCTCGCCGCGCCCGCACGACACCGGCCTGGTGACGCTGATCTCCCAGGACCTGTCGCAATTCGCCCTGCACGCCCGCGCCATTCTGGGTCTGCCAATTCCGCTGATCCGCCAGTTCGGCCCATCGGCTTCGGCGGTGATTCTGGTGGAAGGCCAGTCGACGCAGACCGCCTTCGCCAACCTCGGCGCCGCCCTGAGCGAACCGGACACCGCCCTGCGCCTGTTCGGCAAGCCGGAAGTCAACGGCCAACGCCGCCTGGGCGTGGCCCTGGCCCGCGACGAATCCATCGAAGCCGCCCGCGCCAAGGCAACCCGGACTTCGCAGGCGGTCAAGATCGAACTCTGAAACCTCGTACATAAAACCCCGTGGCGAGGGAGCTTGCTCCCGCTGGGTTGCGAAGCAGCCCCCTTGCTTTGTCAGCCATCACACCGCAGGGGATGCTGACGCATCCAGCGGGAGCAAGCTCCCTCGCCACAAAAGCGGCTTGTGTTCAGACTCCGGTACAAAAAAGGCGACACCCGCAAGGGTGTCGCCTTTTTCTTGGGCGCGGTTCTGCTTAATCCGGCAGCTTGTAGGCGATCACATAATCACCCTGCTTGGTCCCCAGCGAGCCATGGCCGCCGGCTACGACCAGCACGTATTGCTTGCCGTCCTTGCCGGTATAGGTCATCGGCGTGGTCTGGGCGCCGGCGGGCAGGCGGCCTTCCCACAGCTGTTTACCGTTCTTCACGTCATAGGCGCGCAGGTACTGGTCAAGCGTGCCGCTCAGGAACGCCAGGCCACTGGCGGTGGTGAACGTGCCGCCCAGGCTCGGAACGCCCATGCTCAGCGGGATCGGAACTGGCGAGCTGTCGCGCACGGTGCCGTTCTTGTGCTTCCACAGGGTCTTGTTGTTGGTCAGGTCGACGGCCGCCACATAACCCCAGGCCGGCGCCTGGCAAGGCAGGCCCATTGGCGAAAGCAGCGCCTCGAGGATCACGCCGTACGGCGCGCCCTTGTTCGGCTGCACGCCTTCGGTTTCGCTCTTGCGACCCGGGCCGCCAGCAACCTCAGCCGCCGGCACCAGTTTCGACTTGAACGCCATGTAGCTCGGGTTGACGAAAGCGATCTGGCGCACCGGATCCACCGAGATACCGCCCCAGTCGAATACACCGAAGTTGCCTGGATAGACGATCGAGCCCTGCAACGACGGCGGTGTGAACATGCCCTCGTAGCGCAGCGATTTGAAGTCGATCCGGCACAGCATCTGGTCGAACGGGGTCACGCCCCACATGTCGCGTTCCTTAAGGACCGGCGGCACGAAGTTCAGGTCGGACATCGGTTGGGTCGGTGAAGTGAAGTCGCCTTCCACCGCGCCTTGCGGCACCGGGATCTCCTTGATTGGCACGATCGGCTGGCCGTTGCTGCGGTCCAGCACATAGATGCTGCCCTGCTTGGTCGAAGCCAGCACGGCCGGTTTCACGCCATCAGCAGTCTTGAGGTCCATCAGGGTCGGCTGGCCGCCGACGTCCATGTCCCACAGGTCGTGGTGGGTGAACTGGAAGTACCAGCGCACCTTGCCGGTGGCGATGTCCAGCGCGGTCAGGCCGGCAGCGTATTTTTCCGACTCGGGCGTGCGCAAACCACCGAACTGGTCGGGCGTCTGGTTGCCCATCGGCAGGTAGAGCATGCCGAGTTTTTCGTCGACGCTGAACATCGACCACATGTTTGGCGAGTTGCGGGTGTAGGTCTGGCCTTCGGCAATCGGCGTGGTGTCGTCCGGGTTGCCGCTGTCCCAGTTCCATACCAGCTTGCCGGTGTGCACGTCGTAGGCACGGATTACACCACTTGGCTCGTCAGTGGAAACGTTATCGGTGACGTGGCCGCCGATCACGACCAGGTTCTGGGTGACCGCCGGCGGCGAGGTGGAGTAGTAACCGCCGGCGGTGAAACCACCGATGTTGGCGGTCAGGTCGACCTGTCCCTTGTCGCCGAAGTCTTCGCACATCTTGCCGGTGTCGGCGTTGAGGGCGATCAGGCGGGTGTCGGCGGTTGGCAGGAAGATCCGCCGTGGGCACACGGTGCTGGCCGGCGTGGTGCTGGCGGTGCCGGTCGGGCTCTGCTCGGCCGAGGCGTACACGGCGTCATCGTGATAGCTCACGCCGCGGCAGGTCATGTGGGCCCAACCCTTGAAGTTTTCCGCATTCTGCGTGGAAAGCTTCGGATCGAAACGCCAGATTTCCTTGCCGGTTTCAGGCTCCAGCGCAATCACCTGGCTGTGCGGCGTGCACACGTAGAGCATGCCGTTGGCCTTGAGCGGGGTGTTTTCAGCGGTAGTCTCGCCCGGGTCGTTCGGCCCTGGCAGGTCACCGGTGCGGAACGTCCAGGCTTCCTTCAACTGGCCGACGTTCTGCGGGGTGATCTGCGCCAGCGGCGAATAACGGTCGCCGTGGGCGCTGCGGCCGTAGGAGTTCCAGTCCCCGTCCGGCATCGCCGGTGCGGTGTTGGCCATGCCTGGCACGCTGTCGCGGTCCAGTTGGCCCTTGATTTCACCCGGGTTGGTGAACTGGCTGGCGAGCGCGGCGATACCGGCGATGATCACCGCAGCGCCCAATGCGCGGGTGCCCATCGGCGACGCATCGGCAGTCAGCAACGGGCGGCGGAACCATGGCAGCAGCAAGACGATGCCCAGGGCAAACAGCATCGCCAGGCGCGGCACCAGTTGCCACCAGTCCAGGCCCACTTCCCACAGGGCCCAAACGGTACTGGCGAACAGCACCAGCGCGTACAGCCCCAACGCCGCACGGCGGGCCAGGATCAGCAGGACGCCGGTGAGCGCCAGGCCGATACCGGCAAGCAGGTAATACAGCGAGCCGCCGAGCGTGCTCAGCTTGATTCCCCCGGCCAACAGGGCCAGGCCCATCAACAGAAGCAGAATGCCGAGCAGGCTCGGTAGCAGACGGCTTCGACTCAAAGCACCCTCAGTGCTCATAGTGTGTATCTCCGTGACGTTTTAAAGAGTCCCGCGCAAGCAGTCACTTTAGATGACGATCTCGCGCAGGCATGGTTCAGTAAAAAAGTGATCGGTCGACGCGCTGCCGCTGGGCTTGCGTTGGCCATCAGAACGACGACTGGATCCCGCCAATCGGCGTGTCGTCCGCCTGTCAGCGAAGCCGGACAGCGCTGTCTGGCAGAGTCTGAACATCAAACATAAAGAGGGATTTCTTGATCTTTTTTAAGGATTGAACAAACGCAAAGGCTCTGGCGCGGCAGGAGAAGCGTTTCAGCTGGCTGCGCAAGGATAATGTTCTGTTACAAATAGAGAAAGCGCTTTTACCAACATGGATCCTTTCGGATTCGGTAACAGTCAAACGGGCTTCAACGACGCGGCCACTGCTTTCAAAGCGCGGCGCTTCCACCCGAACGGCACCTCGGCTAAGGTGCGCGGCATATCACTTACCTGGCGTACAGGCTTCATGACCGAACACAACGACAACCCACTGCACGGCGTGACGCTGGAGCAGATCCTCAATGCCCTGGTGCAGCACTACGAGTGGTCGGGCCTGGCCGAACGCATCGATATCCGCTGTTTCAAGAGCGACCCCAGCATCAAGTCGAGCCTGACCTTCCTGCGCAAGACGCCGTGGGCGCGGGAAAAAGTCGAGCGCCTGTACATCAAGCTGATGCGCACGAAACGGCCGGTCTGAGTCGTGGGCGTTGGAATTCCCCTGCGGCGCAGTTTCGTGTCGATGGCGGCACTGCTTGGCTGGGCGGGACTGAGCATCCAGTTGTATCTGATCTTGCTCGGGCGTTGGGAGCTGGGCGCGAGCCTGCTGGGCGGGCTGGTGAATTGCTTCAGTTTTTTCACGGTGCTGACCAACACGCTGGTGGCCGTGGTGCTGAGCTTCGAACTGACCCACCGCGATTCAGCGGCGCGGCGCTGGTTCCTCGGGCCAGCGGTATGCAGCGGCATCGCCGTGAGCATTGCCCTGGTCGGGCTGGCCTACAGCCTGCTGCTGCGCCATCTCTGGCAACCCGAAGGCTGGCAGTTCATTGCCGACGAACTTTTGCATGACGTGATGCCCGCGCTGTTCATCGGCTACTGGTGGTTCTGCGTGCCCAAGGGCAGCTTGCGCCTGCGCCACATCGGGCTGTGGATGCTTTATCCCTTGGTGTACTTCGGTTATATCCTGCTGCGTGGCAATCTGCTGGCGGCCTACCCTTACCCTTTCATTGATGTGGCGACTCTGGGTTATCCACAGGTACTGATCAACGCCGGGGGGATATTGGCGGGGTTTGTCGGGATCGCGCTGGGGGTTGTGGGATTGGATTGGTGGCTGGGGCGGCGGCCCCACTAAGAATCACCGTGATTATCTGTGGCGAGGGGATTTATCCCCGCGGGGCTGCGTAGCGGCCCCTTTAAAAGGCTATGCGTTTTTCCTGACACCACCTGGAGCTTGATTTGGGGCTGCTGCGCAGCCCAGCGGGGATAAATCCCCTCGCCACAGTGAATACATCAAGGTTTTGCCGGCAACATCCACACCAACCCACTGGCCTTGGCCCGTTCATGACACAACGCCAGGACGCCGCGCCGCTCTTCATTGTCCATCCGGCTCCAGCGGGTGATTTCCGCCACGGTGCGCTGGCAGCCGGTGCAGATGTCGTCATCATCCAGCGCGCAGATGTTCACGCAGGGCGAGGGAACCGGACGTTCAGCCGGGTTCATTGTCCTTGCTCGACCAAGTCGCGGGCATAACGCTGCGAGTTGTGCACATAGTGCGCCGCGCTGGCTTCGAGCATCTTCTTCTGGGCCTCGGTCAGCTCGCGCACGACCTTGCCCGGCGAGCCCATCACCAGCGAACCATCGGGAATCTCCTTGCCTTCGCCGATCAGCGAGTTGGCGCCGATGATGCAATTCCTGCCGATCTTCGCGCCGTTGAGGATCACCGCGTTGATGCCGATCAGGCTGTAGTCCCCCACCGTGCAGCCGTGGAGCATCGCGTTGTGGCCGATGGTCACGCCGGTGCCGATGGTCAGCGGAAAGCCCATGTCGGTGTGCATCACCGTGCCGTCCTGCACGTTGCTGTTCCTGCCGATCAGGATCAGTTCGTTGTCGCCGCGCAGCACGGCGTTGAACCAGACATTGGCGCCTTCTTCGAGGCGGACCTTGCCCACCAGCGTGGCGTTGGGCGCAACCCAGCTCTGTGGATGGGTTTCGACACGGGCATCGCCCAGGCGGTATTTCATGGAAGTCCTCGGGGCGTCAGGTATTGATGAAACTGTTGGGCGGTGTGTGCAGGTCGATACCCGCGTCGTACAGCAGGTTGACCAGCTCGACGATCATGATCGCCGTCAGGCCCCAGATCTTGTATTCGCCGAAGCGATAACTGGGCACGTACCAGCTGCGCCCCTGGTAATCGATGCGGTGGGTGTGTTCGCGCGGGTCCTTGCGGAAAAACTCCAGCGGCACGCTGAAGACCGCGGCGATCTCGGCATCGTTGGCCTGGTACTCGACGTAATCGGGAATCACCCCGACATAGGGGGTGACCTTGATGCCGTGTAGGGAAATCAGCGGGCTGAGAGGGCCGATCACTTCCACCAGGCCAGGCGGCAGGCCGATTTCCTCTTCGGCTTCGCGCAGGGCAGTGAAGATCAGGTCCGGGTCTTCCGGGTCGCGGCGCCCGCCGGGGAAAGCCACTTCGCCGCCGTGGGTCGAGAGCCCACTGGCGCGCAAAGTCAGGACCAGTTCCGGCTCGTCGCTGCGGGTGATCGGCACCAGCACCGCCGCTTCAGGGAAACGCCGATCGGTCTCCAGATCGCGCGGCGTATGGTTGCTTACTCGATGCAGTAGCTCGTCCAGCATGAGACTTCTCGATTTATTCGCTGCCTAGCATCATGCACCAATCAGCCAAGCGGCCCAAGCCCCGGGACCACGTCATGTCGCGAAACGACAACTTGCCGATACCCGCCCGCACACGCCAAGATAGGCGCAGCCTCCAGGAATCCAAGCATGAAATTCTGCAGCCAGTGCGGTAACCCGGTGACCCAGCGCATACCCGAGGGCGACTCGCGCCTGCGCTTCGTCTGCGACACCTGCCACACCATCCATTACCAGAACCCCAATATCGTTGCCGGATGTGTACCGACCTGGGGTAGCAAAGTCCTTTTATGCCGCCGCGCCATCGAACCGCGCCGCGGTTATTGGACGTTGCCGGCGGGCTTCATGGAAAACGGCGAGACCGTCGAGCAGGCCGCCGTCCGTGAAACCGCCGAGGAAGCCTGCGCCCGGGTGCGAAACCTGAGCATCTATACGCTGATCGACGTACCGCACATCAGCCAGGTGCATGTATTCTTCCGCGCAGAGCTGGTCGACATGGATTTTGCCGCCGGGCCCGAGAGCCTGGAAGTGAAGTTGTTCGAAGAAACCGAGATTCCGTGGGACGAGCTGGCTTTCCGCACGGTGGGCCGTACCCTGGAATACTTTTACGCTGACCGACGGGCCGAGGATTACCCGGTGCGATCCGAGTCGATACCGCCGCTGGCCCAGCCTGCCAATACCTGAACATCAATATAGTCGCGACACCTCTAGGGATATCGTTTTAATGCGCTGGTTGCTTGTCCTGTTCTGCCTGTCGTTTACCGCTGTGTCCCAAGCCGCCGCCGTGGGAACCTATAACGGCAAGGTCATTGAAAAAGTCCTGGTGCTGAAGTCGGCCCATCAATTGCAATTGATCAACGACGGCAAGCCGCTGAAGACCTATCGCATCTCCCTGGGCAAGGGCGCCAAGAAAGGCCCCAAGCTGATCGAAGGCGACAAGCGCACCCCCGAGGGTTTCTACTGGCTGGACTGGCGCAAGACCAGCGAGCGCTTCTATCTGTCGATGCACATTTCCTACCCCAACATCAGCGACGCCGCCCGCGCCCGCCGCGAAGGCGTGGAGCCGGGGGGAATGATCATGATCCATGGCACGCCGGATTCGGAGGAGAACCCGGAGCAGTTGTTCCATACGCTGGACTGGACCGATGGCTGTATCGCCATGCGCAATGTGGATATGCGTGAGGTGTGGAACCTGGTGCCGGATGGGACGATGATCGAGATTCGCCCGTAACTGCGCAAGGAGCCTTTGTGGCGAGGGAGCTTGCTCCCGCTGGGCTGCGCAGCAGCCTCAACGCAGACAACTCAATCCGCCTGACACACCGCGCTGTCAGGTTTCAGGGCCGCTTCGCAACTCTGATCCGGGATGTTTCCCACAAAATTCCGGGTAGTCTTTTTGGGAGTTGAATTGGGTACATATCCGTTGCTGCGGTCACGGCCAGCAATGGTTCCGCTTTTACAGCGGGTCACTTTTGGAAAGAGCGCCAAAAGTAACCAAAAACGCTCTGCCCCACCACTCGGCACCTCGCCAAGGCTCGGTGTCCCCTCACTCCGGCATTGCTCCGTGGGCCCGCCGCGAAGGGCCGTCCCTGGCCCAGCGCGGCTATCCCGGCATCCATGCCGGGATGCCCACTGCGCAATGCCTGCGTTCGGCCAGCGTGGTTAACGGGGCGCCGAAATCAACGTCCATCGCGAGGCGGCCTGAAGCCGACCTGACTCTTGATGGAGTCGCATTTTTCCTGTGGGAGCGAGCCTGCTCGCGAAGAGGCCATTATTTATGGCATCAAGTTCGAAGCTCGACTCGATCCAAGGCCTTGTTTGTCAGCAACTCCCCGAGCTCAATCATCTGCACCACTCCCAACGCTACGTGCCGTCGTGAGCCTTCCAGATTGAATGCCAGGTCGCTGAGCATTGCATTGGCCGAGGCCAGGGTTTCGCTGAGGTTGGCTAGCAGGGTTTCGGTGTCGATGCTGTCCGTCACGTTGAACAGCTGTGTCGAGGGTTGGGGGTCTGAATCGCTGTCGTCGGGCTTGGGATTCTGGTCCATAGCGCGGTCGGCGGGGTTTGGCGGGTTTGGGGTTTCTTTGATCATGGTCTTGCTCCTAGAGATGGAGCTACCACCGGGTCTTCTCACGGACTGGAGGGTGGCAGCCGTACGCGGGGTGAGAATCCGGACTCTAGGAACCCGGCCACGCAGAAGCGTGCCCGCGCACAGCCGCCATAACATGATGCATAGGCGAAATGCGCCTGCACTTTATATGGTGGGCGCCTGTGCGCCTAGAGATGCTCGGATTCTCACGTCCGGTCGCTGAATTGGCAGCGACGCCTGAAGACTAGAACCCTGACTTCCGAGGGACAACCTTAAAAACATGTCGGAAATTTCGGGGCGTCTGACAGACCAACCATCTGATCCGGGATGTTTCCCACAGAGTTCGGGTAGCTTTTTTGGAGTTGAATGGGGGTACATATCCTTTGCTGCGGTCACGGCCGGTAATGGTTCCGCTTTTACAGCGGGTCACTTTTGGAAAGAGCGCCAAAAGTAACCAAAAACGCTCTGCCCCACCACTCGGCACCTCGCCAAGGCTCGGTGTCCCCTCACTCCGGCATTGCTCCGTGGGCCCGCCGCGAAGGGCCGTCCCTGGCCCAGCGCGGCTATCCCGGCATCCATGCCGGGATGCCCACTCCACAATGCCTGCGTTCGGCCAGCGTGGTTAACGGGGCGCCGAAATCAACGTCCGCCACGAGGCGGCCTGAAGCCGACCTGGTTTTGGTGGGACCGCACTTCTCCTGTGGGAGCGAGCCTGCTCGCGAAGAGGCCGGTACCGCCAACATCTTCATCGGCTGTGACATCGCCTTCGCGAGCAGGCTCGCTCCCACATTGGGTCTTCAGCAACTACAAAATTTGCGTAGGCCACAGCCCCTGTGGAGCGAGCCTGCTCGCGAAGAGGCCGGCACATCCAGCCTCTTCATCGACTGACATTCCGCCTTCGCGAGCAGGCTCGCACACATTGGATCTTCAGCAGCTACAAAATTAGCGTACGCCACAACCCCTGTGGGAGCGAGCTTGCTCGCGATGAGGCCGGCACATCCAGCCTCTTCATCGACTGACATTCCGCCTTCGCGAGCAGGCTCGCTCCCACAGATGGATCGAAGTACAACCGCCAAAAGACAGGCCGGTTCTTGCTCTTGCTCTTGCTCTTGCTCTTGCTGTGTTTTTGACTTTGATCTCAGCGCCCCGTTAACCACGCTGGCCGAACGCAGGCGTTGCGCAGTGGGCATCTCGGCAAGGATGCCGAGGTAGCCGCGCTGGGCCAGGGACGGCCCTTCGCGGCGGGCCCACGGAGCAATGCCGGAGTGAGGGCACACCGAGCCCAGGCGAGGTGCCGAGTGGTGGGGCAAAGCGCTTTTGGTTACTTTTGGCGCTCTTCCAAAAGTGACCCGCTGTAAAAGCGGAACCATAAGTAGCCATCACCGCAGCAACGGATATACACGCCGCCCCCTCCGGTCGCAAAAAAAATAAATATCAAATCCCCTAATTTACAACCCATGCATACCACTGCCCTCCTGAAACCACCACCCAACGCCGTACGCTCACGAACCCTCCTCCGCCCGGTAATACCACTTAAAGCCAACCCCCTCGAAACACCCCATAAACGCCCAAAAACCAACCAGATCCCACGTTGACATGGTATTCAAGTGGTATTAGCTTCCACCCAACTTACCGAGCGACAACGCCCAAAAAAACCGCATCGGACATCCCCATGAACGACATCCAGACCCTGCGCCCTGACGATACCCAACCCACCCCGCTCTACCTGCAACTGGCCCGCAACCTGGAAGCCGCCATCCACGCCGGCCAATGGAAAGCCGAGCAGGCAATGCCGTCCGAGCGCAGCCTCAGCGAACAACTGGGCATCTCCCGGGTCACCGCCCGCAAAGCATTGGAAGTGCTGTTCGAACAAGGCCTGATCCGCCGTAACCAGGGTTCGGGCACGTTCATCACCCCGCGCCTGGAACAACCGCTGTCACGCCTCAGCGGCTTCAGCGAGATGCTCCGACTCAAGGGCTTTGTGCCCGGTTCGCAATGGCTGGAGCGCGAGATCACCCCGCCGACCCACGAAGAACTGATCCGCCTGGGCCTGTCGCCCACCGACAAAGTCGCGCGGCTCAAGCGCCTGCGCAAGGCCGATGACACGGTCATGGCGATTGAAATGAGCACGCTGCCGGCATCGATCATTCCCAAGCCACAGGCGGTGGGCGATTCGCTGTACGAGTTCCTCGATGGTATTGGCAAACCGGTCGTTCGCGCGCTGCAGCACATCCAGGCGATCAACGCTTCCGATGAATTCGCCGCCCTGGTGGGCATCGCCCCCGGCACCGCGATGTTGCTGATGACGCGGGTCGGCTACCTGGAAGACAACACGCCCATCGAAGTCACCGACACCTATTGTCGCAACGACTACTACGACTTTGTCGCCGAGCTGCGGCGCTAGAGACCAGAGAATTTCCATGTCCGAAGACAACATCCTCACCGCCAACGGCTGGATACGCGGCCGCCTGTTCCACGAACACGGCAAGGTCGCGGCCATCGAAGGCCAGCCCTGCGACCCGGCGAGCAACGACCTGCCCTATCTGCTGCCCGGCTTCATCGACTTGCATGTGCACGGCGGTGGCGGCAAGGACATCATGGAGGGCGCGACGGCGTTCGAGACGATCGCCCGAACCCACGTGCGCTTCGGCACCACGTCGCTGCTCGCCACCACCATGACGGCACCGAGCGAAGAAATCGCCGGGGTGCTCAAGGCCCTCGGCGAATACTGCGAACAGCGGCCCGGCGGCAGCGCGCGGGTGCTCGGCGTGCATCTGGAAGGGCCTTATATCAACCCCGGAAAACTCGGCGCCCAACCGAATTTCGCCCACACCGCGTTGATGGCGGAAGTGGAGGCTTATCTCGCCCTGGCGCCGATCCGGGTGATCACCATTGCGCCGGAAATCGCCGGGCACGATGCCTTGATCCGCGCCCTCAGCGCCCGCGGCGTGCGCATGCAGATCGGCCATACCCTCGGCAGCTACGAAGAAGGCGTCGCGGCGCTGGCCGCCGGGGCCAGCAGTTTTACCCATTTGTATAACGCCATGAGCCCGCTGCATCACCGCGAACCGGGCATCGTCGGCGCGGCACTGGCCCACGCGCAATATGCCGAATTGATCCCGGATCTGCTGCACGTACACCCCGGCGCCATGCGCGTGGCCCTGCGTTCGATTCCGTGCCTGTATTGCGTCACCGACTCGACGGCCGCCGCCGGCATGCCCGACGGCGAATACAAGCTGGGCAGCCACACCGTGACCAAATGCCTGGGCGGCGTGCGGCTGGCCGACGGCACGCTGGCCGGCAGTACCCTGACCATGGACCAGGCCCTGCGCAACCTGGTGAAGATCGGCCTGCCCATCGCCGAAGCCTCGCAACGCCTGTCGCAATTTCCCGCCGATTACCTCGGCCTGCCCGAACGCGGACGCCTGCGCCCCGGCGCCTGGGCCGACTGTGTGCGCCTTGACCGTTCCCTGAACCTGACCGACGTGATGGTCGAAGGAGAAGCCATTGTCTTCCAGAATGCTTGAAGAGGCCCTCGCCTCGTCCGATGCCGTCGAGCGCCAGTTGCAGCGGCTGGATCCGGCCCTGCAGGAAATCGCCGGACGCCTGCGCCGCCAGCCGCCGCAAGTGGCGATGACCGTCGCCCGGGGCAGTTCCGATCATGCCGCCAGTTACTTCGCCTACCTGACCATGCAGCACCTGGGCTTGCCGGTGGCATCGTTGCCCATGTCGGTGGTAACCCTGCAGCAGGCGCCGCTCAAGGTCAGCGGCCAGGTGGCCTTTGCCTTTTCCCAGTCCGGGCAGAGCCCCGACCTGGTGAACAGCCTGCGTCTGTTGCGCAAGCGTGGCGCGCTGAGCGTGGCGATGGTCAACGCCGAGGATTCGCCGCTGGAGGCTGCCTGTGAATTCAGCGTGCCGCTGTGCGCCGGCGTCGAAAACAGCGTCGCCGCGACCAAGAGTTTCATCGCCACCCTCAGCGCCAGCACGCGGCTCGTGGCGCACTGGAAGGACGATTCCGAGTTACTGGAGGCTGGCCGCGCGTTGCCCGAAGGCTTGCGCGACGCCGCGCGCCAGGATTGGAGCCCGGCCGTCGAGGCGCTGCGCGACTGTACGCGGTTGATGGTGATCGGCCGTGGCGCCGGGTTCGCCATCGCCCAGGAAGCGGCGCTCAAATTCAAGGAAACCTCGGCGATTCAAGCCGAGGCCTTCAGCAGCGCCGAAGTCCGTCACGGGCCGATGGCACTGATCGACGAACACTATCCGCTGCTGGTCTTCGCTCCGCGGGGTGCCGAGCAAGCCGGCGTGTTGAGCCTGGCCGCCGACATGCGCCAACGCGGCGCGCGGGTATTGCTGGCGGCCCCCGATGACATTGCCGAACGCGACCTGACCCTGTCCCGCGCCGAACACCCGGCCCTGGACCCGATCCTGGCGATCCAGAGCTTTTATGGCATGGCCGCCCGGCTGGCCGTGGCCCGAGGCCTGGATCCGGACCAGCCACGGCACTTGAGCAAGGTCACCCGAACCCACTGAGCCGACGGCGTCTTTTAACGCAAGGCCAACCCGATTTCAAAGAGAGCGAGCCCATGCCCAATAACAATAAAGAGCTGACCCTCAGCGCCCCGCTCAGCGGTCCGCTGCTCACCCTCGCCAACGTCCCGGACGCGGTGTTCGCCAGCGGCGCGATGGGCGACGGGATTGCCATCGATCCACTGAACGACACGCTCTACGCGCCCTGTGACGGCGAGGTGATCCACGTCGCTCGCACCGGCCACGCCGTGACCCTGCGGGCCGACAACGGCGCCGAACTGCTGCTGCACCTGGGGCTGGACACCGTCGAGTTGCAGGGCGACGGGTTCTCGATGCTGGTCAAGCAAGGCGCCCGGGTCAGCAACGGGCAAGCGTTGCTGCGCTACGACCTGGACCGCGTGGCATTGCGCTGCAAAAGCCTGGTGAGCCTGCTGGTCATCACCAATGGCGAGCGCTTCCAGGCACGGCCCATCACCCTCAAGGCGGTCAAGGTCGGCGAGCCCTTGCTGCACATCGTCGCTCGGACAGCGAGTGAAACCCGCAGCGATGAAGCGGAGATCGGCATCGAAGTGTCCGGCCAGATCCGCATCGTCCATCGAGGTGGCCTGCACGCCCGCCCTGCCGCCCTGGTTCGTCAGACGGCGCAACGCTTCAAGAGCCGCTCGCACCTGCATTTCGGCGACCGCTCGGCGCCGTGTGACAGCGTGATGGGCATGATGGGCCTGGCAATCACCGAGCAGGCCGAAGTCCATGTCAGTTGCCGCGGCAGCGATGCCGAAGCGGCGTTGCAAGCGTTGTTGAAGACATTGTCCACAGCCTTGGCCGAAGAGGTTCACGCCGACACGCCACGGGTCCAGGCGCCGAACCATGCCGCCGAGGATGGCGTGCTGCACGGTGTCTGCGCCGCACCCGGCCTGGTCACCGGCCCGCTGGTTCGATTGGAGGGCATTCAATTGCCCGAGGACCCCGGTGGCCACGACGTTGAAGAACAACGACAACGGCTGCGCCAAGCCCTGGAGCAGGTCAGCCGCGACATCGGTGTTACGTTGGAAAACGCCAAGGCCCGGCACCACGCGGATGAGCAGGCGATTTTCAGCGCTCATCTGGCGCTGCTGGAAGACCCGGTCCTGCTGGACGCCGCTTACCTTTCCATTGATCAGGGTTGCGCGGCGGCCCACGCCTGGAGCCGCTCCATCGACGTGCAGTGCCAGGTGCTGCGGCAATTGGGCAGCACGTTGTTGGCCGAGCGCGCCAATGATCTGCACGACTTGCGTCAGCGGGTCTTGCGGGTGTTGCTTGGTGAAGCGTGGCAATTCGACGTGCCGGTGGGCGCGATTGTCGCCGCGCAGGAGCTGACCCCCTCGGACCTGCTGCAACTCGGCGCCCAGGGCGTGGCCGGCGTATGCATGGCCGAAGGCGGCGCGACGTCCCACGTAGCGATCCTGGCCCGGGGCAAAGGCCTGCCCTGCCTGGTGGCGTTGGGCGAGGCGCTGCTCGAACAGGCGCCGGGGCGAACGGTGGTGCTGGACGCTGACAATGACCGCCTCGAACTCACGCCCAGCGCCGAGCGCCTGACGCAGGTCCGCCAAGCACAAGCCCAACGCGCGGCCCTGCGCACCTGGCATCAGTCCCTCGCCCACACGCCGGCGCGAACCGTTGATGGGGTCGATGTCGAAATCGCCGCCAACGTCGCTTCCAGCGCCGAAGCGGGCGAGGCCTTCGCCAACGGTGCCGATGGCGTCGGTTTGTTGCGCACCGAATTTCTTTTTGTCGACCGTCACACGGCCCCCGACGAAAGCGAGCAACGCCAGGCCTATCAAGCCGTGCTCGATGCCATGGGCGACAGGCCGGTGATCATCCGCACCATCGATGTTGGCGGCGATAAGCAGCTGGATTACCTGCCGCTGCCGGCCGAAGCCAACCCGGTGCTCGGCCTGCGCGGCATACGCCTGGCCCAGGTGCGCCCGGAATTGCTCGATCAACAATTGCGCGCCCTGCTGCAGACCCGTCCGTTGAATCGCTGCCGGATCCTGTTGCCAATGGTCACCGAAGTCGACGAACTGCTGCACATCCGCCAGCGCCTCGATGCCTTGGGCACCGAACTGGGCCTGAGCGAACGTCCACAACTGGGGGTGATGATCGAGGTGCCGGCCGCCGCCCTGCTCGCCGAGCAACTGGCCGAGCACGCGGACTTCCTGTCCATCGGCACAAACGACCTGTCCCAGTACACCCTCGCCATGGACCGCGACCACGCCGGCCTCGCCGCCCGGGTCGATGCCCTGCACCCGGCGCTGTTGCGGCTGATCGCCCAGACCTGCGCCGGCGCGGCCAGGCATGGACGCTGGGTCGGCGTGTGTGGCGCCCTGGCTTCCGATCCCCTGGCGACACCGGTGTTGATCGGGCTGGGCGTACGGGAGCTATCGGTCAGCCCGCCACAGATTGGTGAAATCAAGGACCGCGTGCGCCACCTCGACGCTGCCCAATGCCGCCGCATCAGTACCGATTTGCTGAGTCTGCCGAGCGCCGCCGCTGTGCGCCAGGCCTGTCACCAACACTGGCCTCTGGGCTGAGCCACGTCGAACAACAACAAAAAGGAGAGACGCCATGTACCAGCATTTCATCGAAGGGCTGCAACGCCTCGGCCGGGCGCTGATGCTGCCGATCGCGATCCTGCCGATTGCCGGCCTGCTGTTGCGCCTGGGTGACACGGACCTGTTGGATATCGCGATCATTCACGACGCCGGCCAGGCGATCTTCGCCAACCTGGCACTGATTTTCGCCATCGGCATTGCCGTGGGCTTCGCCCGGGACAACAACGGCACCGCCGGGCTGGCCGGGGCGATCGGCTACCTGGTCATGATCGCGACGCTGAAGGTACTCGACGCGACCATCAACATGGGCATGCTCGCCGGGATCATCAGTGGCCTGCTGGCTGGCGCGCTGTACAACCGTTTCAAGGACATCCGGTTGCCGGAGTACCTGGCGTTTTTTGGCGGCCGGCGTTTCGTGCCGATTGTCACCGGTTTCAGCGCCGTGGGCCTGGGCGTCGTGTTCGGCCTGATCTGGCCGCCGATCCAGCATGGCATCAACGGCTTCGGTGAACTGCTGATGGCCAGCGGCAGCTTCGGCGCGTTCGTGTTCGGCGTGTTCAATCGGCTGCTGATCGTCACCGGCCTGCACCACATCCTCAACAACATGGCCTGGTTCATCTTCGGCAGCTTCACCGATCCGGCGACCGGCGCGGTGGTCACCGGTGACCTGACCCGTTATTTCGCCGGCGACCCCAAGGGCGGCCAGTTCATGACCGGCATGTTCCCGGTGATGCTCTTCGGTCTGCCCGCCGCGTGCCTGGCGATGTACCGCAACGCCCTGCCCCAGCGGCGCAAAGTGATGGGCGGGATCCTGCTGTCGATGGCGCTGACCTCGTTCCTGACTGGCGTCACCGAGCCGATCGAATTCGCCTTCATGTTCCTTGCGCCACTGTTGTACCTGGTCCACGCGCTGCTCACCGGTCTGTCGATGGCGGTGACCAACCTGTTGGACATTCACCTGGGCTTCACCTTTTCGGGTGGTTTCATCGACATGGTGCTGGGCTGGGGCAAATCCACCAACGGCTGGCTGGTCGTCCCGGTGGGCCTGGCGTACGCGCTGATCTATTACCTGGTGTTCGACTTCTGCATCCGCCGCTTCGATCTCAAGACCCCGGGGCGTGAAGAGGTGCCGGCGGGCGACAAACCGGTCATCACCGAAAACCAGCGAGCCGCAGCCTACATCCAGGCGCTGGGCGGCGCCGACAACCTGATCACCGTCGGCGCCTGTACCACTCGCCTGCGCCTGGACATGGTGGACCGCAGCAAGGCGTCCGACGCCCAGCTCAAGGCCCTCGGCGCCATGGCCGTGGTTCGCCCGGGCTATGGCGGTAGCTTGCAGGTGGTGGTCGGGCCGATGGCTGACAGCATCGCCGATGAAATCCGCCTGGCATTGCCCTCCTCCGAACAGACGGCCCCTGTCGCTGTACTGGATAGCGTTGAACCGTCACCACAGGTCGGCGCTGTCGAAGCACAGAAATGGCTGGATGCCTTGGGCGGCAATCACAACGTGGTGCAACTCGATTGCGTGGCGATGAGCCGGTTGCGGGTGCAATTGGCCGATGGCAAGGGATTGTCGGAAAGCCAGCTAAAAGCGCTTGGCTGCCAGGGGGTCAGCGCGCTGGAGGATGGCGTGTGGCATTTGTTGCTGGGGGAAAAAGCGCCGGGGGTGTGGCGGGCGTTGGAGGCGGTGATCGTGAACCCCAAGGCTGGGGTCAAGGCTTAGATTCCTGGTGTCTGTTCTGGCCTCTTCGCGAGCAGGCTCGCTCCCACAGGGTACGGTGTGAGTCACGAATATCTGCAACACCACAAAACCACTGTGGGAGCGAGCCTGCTCGCGATGGGGCCTGAAGACACTCAACACCTAACCTGCGACACCCCCCCGTGGCGAGGGAGCTTGCTCCCGCTGGGTCGCGCAGCGGCCCCGGTTTTTTGCGACTGCTACGCAGCCGAGCGGGAGCAAGCTCCCTCGCCACGGGATTCGCGTACACCGAATCGCAGCCAATAAAAAACCCGCTGAATCAATCAGCGGGTTTTTCATTTCGGCCTGAGGAGGATCAGAAATCCTCCAAGCGCCACACTTCATACGCCGGTGTCTCGTAGGGGTGGCTCTGTTTCAGCGCCTCCACCACGGGGCGGATCAACCCGTCGGCCACTACCAGCTCAACCTTCCACTCCTCGACCTGCTCGACCTGCCCCGCCTCGCCAATGAACGGCTGGCTGCCGTCCAAGGGGCGAAACTGGCCCAGGCCCAGTACTTGCCAGGCGCAGTGGTCATAGTCGCCGATCCGCCCGCCACCGGCGGCGAATACAGCGCTTTTGACCACGTCCACGTGGCTGGCCGGGACGAAGAAGCAGAGCTTGTACACCGCCTCAGTTCACCCAGACGCGCGCGTTGCGGAACATGCGCATCCATGGCGCGTCTTCGTTCCAGTCGTCCGAACGCCACGAGTTCTGCACGGCGCGGAACACTCGCTCCGGGTGCGGCATCATGATCGTGACGCGGCCGTCGCGGCTGGTCAGGCCGGTGATCCCGCGTGGCGAGCCGTTCGGGTTGGCCGGGTAGGTTTCGGTGACCTTGCCATGGTTGTCGACAAAGCGCAGCGACACACAACCGGACAGATCGGCTTCAAGCAATGCTTCTTCGCTTTCGAATTCCGCATGGCCTTCGCCGTGGGCAATGGCGATCGGCATGCGCGAACCGGCCATGCCCTGCAGGAAGATCGAGTTCGACTCCTGCACCTGAACCATCGCCACGCGCGCTTCGAACTGCTCGGAGCGGTTGCGCACGAAGTGCGGCCAGAACTCGCTGCCTGGGATCAGCTCGTGCAGGTTGGACATCATCTGGCAACCGTTGCACACGCCGAGGGTGAAGCTGTCGGTGCGCTCGAAGAAGCCCTGGAACGCGTCGCGGGCGCGGCTGTTGAACAGCGCCGACTTGGCCCAGCCTTCACCGGCACCCAGCACGTCGCCGTAGGAAAAGCCGCCGCAAGCGACCATGCCCTTGAAGTCATTCAGGTCGACACGGCCGGCGAGGATGTCGCTCATGTGCACGTCGATCGCGTTGAAGCCGGCGCGGTCGAATGCCGCGGCCATTTCCACCTGGCCGTTGACGCCCTGCTCGCGCAGGACCGCCACTTGCGGGCGAATGCCTTTCTTGATGTAAGGCGCGGCCACGTTGTCGTTGACGTCGTAGCTGAGCTTGGCGCTCAGGCCCGGGTTGTCTTCTTCCAGGATTGCGTCGAATTCCTGCTCGGCGCAATCGGCGTTGTCGCGCAGGCGCTGGATCTGGTAGCTGGTCTCGGCCCACTGGCGCTGCAACAGGCGGCGCTGGCCTTCGAAGACGGTGTCGCCGTTGAAGGTGATGTTGATGTGGGCGTTGTTGATCGGCTGGCCGATCACCGAGACGCACTCGGCCAGGCCGGCGGCGCTGAACTGGGCGAGGATATCCGGGGTGGCATCCTGACGAACCTGGATCACCGCACCGAGCTCTTCGTTGAACAGGATGGCCGGGATTTCGCTGGCCGATTCGGCCACGCTGTCCAGGGTCAGGTTCAGGCCGCAGTGGCCGGCGAAGGCCATTTCCATCACGGTGGTCAGCAAGCCGCCATCGGAACGGTCATGGTAGGCCAGCAGATGACCGTCGGCGTTGAGGCCCTGGATCACGGCGAAGAACGCCTTCAGGTCTTCGGCATCGTCGACGTCCGGGGCTTGCGAGCCGAGCTTGCCATGCACCTGGGCCAGGATCGAGGCGCCCATGCGGTTCTGGCCACGGCCCAGGTCGATGAGGATCAGATCGGTGGTGCCCTTGTCCATGCGCAGTTGCGGGGTCAGGGTCTGGCGGATGTCGGTGACCGGGGCAAAACCGGTCACGATCAGCGACAGCGGCGAGGTGACGCTCTTGTCCACGCCTTCATCGTTCCAACGGGTGGCCATGGACATGGAGTCCTTGCCCACCGGAATGGTGATGCCCAGCTCAGGACACAGCTCCATGCCGACAGCCTTGACGGTGTCGTACAGGCGGGCGTCTTCACCAGGGTGACCGGCGGCGGACATCCAGTTGGCCGATAGCTTGATGTCGGAGATCCTGCCGATGCGCGAGGCCGCGATGTTGGTCAGGGTCTCGCCGATCGCCATGCGGCCCGACGCCGGAGCGTCCAGCAGCGCCAGCGGGGTACGTTCGCCCATGGCCATGGCTTCGCCGGTGTAGACGTCGAAGCTGGTGGCGGTCACGGCCACGTCGGCCACCGGCACCTGCCATGGGCCGACCATCTGGTCGCGCGCCACGAGGCCGGTGATGCTGCGGTCGCCAATGGTGATCAGGAAGCTCTTGCTCGCCACGGCCGGGTGATGCAGGACGCGCTCGATGGAGTCGGCGATGTCGAGGGTGGACGGATCGAAATCATCCCCCAGCTCGGCTTCGCGGACGGCCGAACGGTGCATGCGCGGGGCTTTGCCCAGCAGCACTTCCAGCGGCATGTCCACCGGGCTGTTGCCGAAATGACTGTCGGTGACGGTCAGCTGCGGTTCGGCGGTGGCTTCGCCGACGACCGCGAACGGGCAACGCTCACGCTCGCAGATTGCCTTGAAGCGCTCGAAGTCGGCGGGGCCGACCGCCAGGACGTAACGTTCCTGGGATTCGTTGCTCCAGATTTCGTGCGGGGCCATGCCCGGCTCGTCGTTCGGAATGTTGCGCAATTCGAAGCGACCACCACGACCGCCGTCGTTGACCAGCTCCGGGAAGGCATTGGACAGGCCGCCCGCGCCGACGTCATGGATGAAGCTGATGGGGTTCTGCTCGCCCAGCTGCCAGCAACGGTCGATGACTTCCTGGCAGCGACGTTCCATTTCCGGGTTTTCGCGCTGGACCGAGGCGAAGTCCAGGTCCGCCGAGCTGGTGCCGGTGGCCATGGAGGAAGCGGCGCCGCCGCCCAGGCCGATCAGCATGGCCGGGCCGCCGAGGACGATCAGCTTGGAGCCGACCAGGATCTCGCCCTTCTGTACGTGTTCGGCGCGAATGTTGCCCATGCCGCCAGCGAGCATGATCGGCTTGTGATAGCCACGAACCTCTTCACCGCGCGGGGTGTTGATGGACTGCTCGAAAGTACGGAAGTAACCGGTCAGGGCCGGACGGCCGAATTCGTTGTTGAATGCCGCGCCGCCGAGCGGGCCTTCGATCATGATGTCGAGGGCAGTGACGATGCGCTCAGGCTTGCCGTAGGGCTTTTCCCACGGCTGTTCAAAACCCGGGATCTGCAGGTTCGACACGGTGAAGCCGGTCAGGCCGGCCTTGGGCTTGGCACCACGGCCGGTGGCACCTTCGTCGCGGATCTCGCCACCGGAACCGGTGGACGCGCCCGGGAACGGGGCGATGGCGGTCGGGTGGTTGTGGGTCTCGACCTTCATCAGGATGTGCACCGGCTCCTGGACCGCACCGTACTGGCGGGTCTCAGGGTTCGGGTAGAAGCGACCGGCAACGTTGCCGACGATCACCGCCGCGTTGTCCTTGTAGGCCGACAGCACACCTTCGTTGTGCATCTGGTAGGTGTTCTTGATCATGCCGAACAGGCTTTTTTCCTGGCTCTGGCCGTCAATGTCCCAACTGGCGTTGAAGATCTTGTGGCGGCAGTGCTCGGAGTTGGCCTGGGCGAACATCATCAGTTCGATGTCATGCGGGTTGCGCTTGAGACCTTGGAAGGCGTCGACCAGGTAATCGATCTCGTCTTCGGCCAGGGCCAGGCCCAGCTCGGCGTTGGCTTTTTCCAGCGCGGCGCGGCCACCGCCCAGCACGTCGATAGCGGTCAGCGGCTTGGGTTCGGCGTGGCTGAACAGGCCAGCGGCCTGCTCCAGGTTGCCCAGAACGACCTGGGTCATGCGGTCATGCAGGCCATCGGCAATCAGTTGGGCCTCGGCCTCGCTGAACTCACCGGTGACATAAAAGGCAATGCCGCGCTCCAGACGCTGGATTTTCGCCAGGCCGCAATTGCGCGCAATATCGCTGGCCTTGCTCGACCACGGCGAAATGGTGCCGAAACGCGGCAATACCAGGAACAGACGACCGGTCGGCTCCTGGACGGGAACGCTGGGACCGTACTTCAGAAGGCGCGCGAGCACCTGCTGTTCGTCGCCGGTCAAACCGCCGGTGACTTCGGCGAAGTGAGCGAATTCAGCATACAAGCCACTGACAGCCGGAACGCATCGGTTCAGTTGCTCAAGGAGTTTGCTGTGGCGAAAGGCAGAAAGGGCAGGAGCGCCGCGCAGGATCAACATCTTCGGGACAGCCTCGGGAAGGGGGTGTGCTTTGAGGCCGTGCATTCTAGCCTAAACCGCTGGCAACGGCACCCGAAACGCTACGTGCGATGCCAGCCGGACGTCGGTCATCCCTTGGACGGCTGCAGCCAGGCGTCATTGGGATAATTCAGCGGAGTTATTTTTTTCCGGCGCAACCGCCGCCGCACGCCGGCCCGCCTGTGTTGCGGACACGTTTTGCAACCTCTAGCAGACTGGCCTTTTGCTGTCGATATATGGCGGTCGAGGCCGTTTGCGTATACTGCGCAGATGTTTTCCCCAACGGCTTTGCGTCCGCGGTACGCCAGATGGCTGATCGCAACCGGACTCTTCCTGGTGCTCAGTGGTTGTGTTGAGAAACCCAACACACTGGAGCGCGTAAAGGAGGATGGCGTGCTGCGGGTGGTTACCCGGAACAGCCCCGCCACCTACTTCCAGGATCGCAATGGTGAAACCGGCTTCGAATACGAGCTGGTGAAGCGCTTCGCCGAGGATTTGGGGGTCGAGCTGAAGATCGAGACCGCCGACAACCTCGACGACCTGTTCAGCCAGGTCGGCAAGCCCAATGGCCCGGTGCTGGCCGCGGCGGGCCTGGTCAGCAGCGAACAGCGCAAGAAACAGGTACGGTTCTCCCACGCCTACCTGGAGGTTACCCCGCAGGTCATCTACCGCAACGGCCAGTCCCGCCCCACCGACGCGGCCGCCCTGGCGGGCAAGAAGATCATGGTGCTCAAGGGCAGCTCCCACGCGGAGCAGTTGGCGCAGTTGAAACAGCAGTATCCGGGAATCGAATACGAGGAATCCGACGCGGTTGAAGTCGTCGACCTGCTGCGCATGGTCGATGAAGGTCAGATCGACCTGACGCTGGTGGATTCCAACGAAGTGGCGATGAACCAGGTGTACTTCCCTAACGTGCGCGTGGCGTTCGACCTCGGCGATGCCCGCAGCCAGAGTTGGGCGGTGGGCCCCGGCGAAGACAACAGCCTGCTCAACGAAATCAACGCCTACCTCGACAAGGTGCAGAAGAACGGCACGCTGCAACGCCTCAAGGACCGCTATTACGGGCACGTCGACGTCCTCGGCTACATGGGCGCGACCACCTTCGCCCAGCATCTGCAGCAACGCCTGCCCAAATACGAGCAACACTTCAAGACCTACGCCAAGAAGGAAAAGGTCGACTGGCGCCTGCTGGCTGCCATCGGCTACCAGGAATCGCTTTGGCAACCGACGGTCACCTCCAAGACCGGCGTGCGCGGCCTGATGATGCTGACCCAGAACACCGCCCAGGCCATGGGTGTGTCCAACCGCCTCGATCCGAAGCAGAGCATCATGGGCGGCGCCAAGTACCTGGCCTATATGAAGGAGCAACTGGACGAGAGCATCGAGGAGCCGGACCGTACCTGGTTCGCCCTCGCCGCCTACAACGTGGGCAGTGGTCACCTGGACGACGCGCGCAAGCTCGCCGCCAAGGAAGGACTGAACCCGAACAAGTGGCTCGACGTGAAGAAGATCCTGCCGCGCCTGTCCCAGAAACAGTGGTACAGCAAGACCCGCTACGGCTACGCCCGGGGCGGCGAACCGGTGCATTTCGTGGCGAACATTCGTCGCTACTACGACATCCTCACCTGGGTGACGCAGCCACAGCTCGAAGGCGACCAGGTGGCCGAGGGCAACCTTCATGTACCGGGCGTGGACAAGAGCAAGCCTAACCAGGAATCTCCACAGCTCTAAAAAGCTGAACACAATTCCTGAGGCTGCGATGCACCTGTGGCGAGGGGATTTATCCCCGTTGGGGCGCGAAGCGGCCCTAAGACAGGTCGACTCAATCTGCCTGACACACCGAGGCGCCAGATTTTAGGGCTGCTGCGCAGCCCAGCGGGGATAAATCCCCTCACCACAATGGATCAGGCAAGTTAAATGAGCAGCCACATCAGGTTTTGTGGCTGCGGTCAGGACCTGGCAGCCGCCAGGATCAACGCTTTCATTTCCGCCACAGCCGACTTGAACCCGACGAACAACGCATGGGCCACCAGCGCGTGGCCGATGTTCAGCTCGTTGATGCCCTTGATGGCCGCGACGGCTTCGACGTTGTGGTAATGCAGACCATGGCCGGCGTTGACGATCAGCCCTTGGGCCAGGCCGAAGCTGACGCCGTCGGCGACCCGCTGCAGCTCATCGGCCACGTCCGTAGGTGTCTCGGCGTCGGCGTAACGGCCGGTGTGCAGCTCGATGGCCGGCGCACCGACACGCTTGGAGGCTTCGATCTGCCGTTCATCGGCATCGATGAACAGCGAGACCTCGGCGCCGATCTTCGACAGGCGCTCCACCGCCAGGCTGATCCGCGACTCCTGCCCCGCTACATCCAGGCCGCCTTCGGTGGTCAATTCCTGACGCGTCTCCGGAACCAGGCAGATGTGCGCCGGACGGATGCGTTCGGCGAACGCCATCATTTCCTCAGTCACGCCCATTTCAAAATTCATGCGAGTCTGCAGCACATCCTTGAGCAGCAGCACGTCGCGCTCCTGGATGTGTCGACGGTCTTCGCGCAAGTGCACGGTGATGCCATCGGCGCCCGCCTCTTCGGCGTCCAGTGCGGCCTTGACCGGGTCCGGGTAACGCGTACCACGGGCCTGGCGCAGAGTGGCGACATGGTCGATGTTCACGCCGAGAAGAATGCGATTGCTGGTGCTCACGAAAAGCGCTCCTGAATGGACAGAGATTCGGCCCACAGCATACGGGGAGATCAGGGCTTGCGAAACAACTCGCGACTGACCAGCGGCCGGCCGCCCAGATGAACCGCCAGGGCCTGGCGCATCAGCCGCTTGGCCGCCGCCAGCGCGCCAGGCGCTGTCCAGTCGGCTTGCGCCATGGCCAGCAACTCGACGCCGTTGAACAGTCCCGGTTGCAGCAGGTAGACCCGCTCCAGGCCTGCATCCACTTGCAGGCGATACAGACCGTCGGCCGCAATAGGATCGCCGTGCAGGTCGGCGCCCAGGGCAAAACCGTAGCCCAGGTCATCCAGCAGGCGCCATTCAAAAGAGCGCAGCAATGGCTCCAAGGGTCGACCCTCGGCCAGGGCCAGCAACGTGGCGGTGTAATGGTCGAACACGGCGGGATGGGGATCTTCGGCGGGCAGCAGGCGGATCAGCAGTTCGTTGAGGTACAGGCCACTGAACAGCGCCTCGCCATTGAGCCAGGAAGCGACGCCATTGCTTTCCATGCGCCCGACATTCTTCAACTCACCCCGGCCGCGAAACTCGACTTCCAGCGGCACGAACGGCCGCGCCAGGGTCCCGGCCTTGCCCCGAGCCCCCCGCAACACCGCCCGCAGCCGCCCTTGAGGCGTGAGGAAGTCCACCAGGGCGCTGCTTTCGCGATAGGCGCGGCTGTGGAGGACGTAGGCGGGTTGGGCGAGGGGTTGGTTGGGCGGCATCGGGGGCCTGAGTATCAGCAAGACATCAATGGATGAACAAGTCCTGTGGCGAGGGAGCTTGCTCCCGCTCGGCTGTGAAGCAGTCGTAAAATCAGGCAGCGGGGTATGTCTGGCGGAACGAAGTCGCAGGTTCTGGGGCTGCTTCGCAACCCAGCGGGAGCAAGCTCCCTCGCCACAAGAGCCCGCCCCCCAGCCAATCAGGTTACAGGTCGCCGTAACCCAGCGAGCGCAGCGCCCGCTCGTCATCGGACCAGCCGCCCTTCACCTTGACCCACAGGTTGAGCATGATCTTGGAGTCGAACAGCAGCTCCATGTCCTTGCGCGCCTCGGTGCCGATGCGCTTGATGCGCTCGCCCTTGTCGCCAATGATGATTTTTTTCTGGCCGTCACGCTCGACGAGGATCAAGGCATGGATGTGCAGGGTCTTGCCCTGCTGCTTGAACTCTTCGATTTCCACCGTGATCTGGTATGGCAGCTCGGCACCCATCTGGCGCATGATTTTCTCGCGGACCAGTTCGGCGGCGAGAAAACGGCTGCTGCGGTCGGTGATCTGGTCTTCGGGGAAGAAGTGATCGTTTTCCGGCAGGTGCTCGGCGATTACCCGCTCCAGCGCGTCGAGGTTGTGACCGTGCTGGGCAGAGATCGGGATGATCTGGGCATTCGGCAACTGCTCTTGCAACCAGCTCAGGTGCGGCATCAGCTCGGCCTTGTCTTCGATGCGGTCGGTCTTGTTCAGCGCAACGATCAAGGGACCGGTCACGTACTGGACACGCTCGAGGACCATCTGGTCTTCTTCGGTCCACTTGGTGCGGTCGACCACGAAGATCACCACGTCAACGTCCTTCAACGCCGCCGAGGCCGTCTTGTTCATGTAGCGGTTCAGGGCCTTCTCGCCACCCTTGTGCATGCCGGGCGTGTCGACGTAGATCGCCTGTACGGCGCCTTCGGTCTTGATGCCGAGCATGTTGTGGCGAGTGGTTTGCGGCTTGCGCGACGTGATCGCCAGCTTCTGGCCGAGAATGTGGTTGAGCAATGTCGACTTGCCCACGTTCGGCCGGCCAACGATGGCGACATAGCCGCAGCGGGTAACGGTTGTATCAGTCATTGCCATTCTCCACGCCCAGGGCGATCAGTGCTGCAGCGGCCGCTACCTGTTCGGCAATACGACGGCTGACGCCCTGGCCTCGGCTTTTTTCATTCAATAGGACCACTTCGCATTCGACGAAGAAGGTTCGGCAATGCGGCTCACCCTGGATATCCACCACTTCGTAGCGCGGCAGTTCGCAGCTGCGCGACTGCAGGAATTCCTGCAAGCGCGTCTTGGGATCCTTGTTGGTGTCCACCAGCGTCAGGCTGTCGATCTCGGAAGTCAGCCAGGCCAGCACACGCTCGCGGGCCATTTCCATGCCCGAATCCAGATAGATCGCGCCAATCAGCGCTTCCAGGGCATCGGCCAGGATCGATTCGCGACGAAAACCGCCACTTTTCAACTCTCCGGAGCCCAGGCGCAGGTAATCGCCTAGGTCAAAACCACGGGCCAGTACCGCCAGGGTCTCACCTTTTACCAACCGTGCACGCAAACGCGACAACTGGCCTTCCCGCGCCAGGGGGAAGCGTTCGAACAACGCCTCGCCGGCCACGAAGTTGAGGATGGCATCGCCGAGGAATTCCAGGCGTTCGTTGTTGCGCCCGGCAAAACTGCGGTGAGTCAGGGCCAGGAGCATCAGCTCCTGATCCTTGAAAGTGTAGCCGAGCTGACGCTCGAGACGGCTTAGAGAAACGCTCACGGTTTACCCACGCTGAGTTCGTGGCTGGATTCCACCGCCACGGCGACTGAGCGCCGTTGGCTTGGGACAATTAACGCTGTGTTCAAAAATGACGTCCTGACTATCGTTGGCTTCATGCCTTCGGGCAACCTTGTGCAGGCTCCAGAAATGCATTCGGCGCTGTGTTCAACAGCGCCGTGTGTGATTACTTGATCAGGCCAACCCGCGAAAAATTCGGCAGGTGACTGAGTTTGGGTTCCGGCCAGCTCATCCAGACCGCAAAGGCCTTGCCGACGATATTGCGGTCGGGGACCATGCCCAGCATGTCCCTGGGAATGTTCGGATCATCCCAGTAGCGGCTGTCGTTGGAGTTGTCGCGGTTGTCGCCCATCATGAAATAGTGCCCGGCCGGCACGGTCCACGAATGGTCCGGCGTGGCGCGGTAGCGGCTCATTTCCTTGCGGATCAGGTGTTCCGCCTCGCCGAGTTTTTCCTTGTAGAGCTCGGCACTGCCCAGCGTGCCCGGCTCGGAGCCGATCAACTGCTCGGCTACCAGTTCGCCGTTGACGAACAGACGCTTGTCGGCGGTGTAGCGAATCCTGTCGCCCGGCAGGCCGACCACACGCTTGATGTAGTTGACGTTCGGGTCGCTCGGGAAGCGGAACACCATGACATCACCCCGTTGCGGGTCGCCGATCTCGATGACTTTCTTGTCGATCACCGGCAGCCGGATCCCGTAGGAAAACTTGTTCACCAGGATGAAGTCGCCCACGTCCAGGGTCGGCTTCATCGAGCCGGACGGGATCTGGAACGGCTCCACCAGGAACGAGCGCAGCACTAGGACGATGAACAGCACCGGGAAGAACGACTTGCCGTATTCGACCAGCAGCGGTTCCTTGTTGAGCTTTTCGATGACCACGCCATCAGGCTGGCTGACGCTGCCCTGATATGAGGCAATGGCGGCCCGACGCCGAGGCGCCAGGAACAACAGATCAAGCAACGCCAACAGGCCGCAGACGAACACGGCGATCACCAGCAACAGCGGGAAATTTAGCGACATAGGACCTAACTATCCAACCTGAGCACCGCAAGGAAGGCTTCCTGTGGAATTTCCACGTTACCGACCTGCTTCATGCGTTTTTTACCGGCCTTCTGCTTTTCCAACAGCTTGCGCTTACGGCTGACGTCGCCGCCGTAGCATTTGGCCAATACGTTCTTTCTGAGTGCCTTGACGGTTGTGCGCGCCACAATCTGCCCGCCAATGGCGGCCTGGATTGCCACGTCGAACATCTGCCGCGGAATCAGCTCCTTCATCTTCTCGGTCAACGCACGACCTTTGTAATGCGCGTTGTCACGGTGCACGATCAATGCCAGGGCATCGACTTTTTCGCCGTTGATCAGCACATCCAGCTTCACCAGATTAGCCGATTGGTAACGATCGAAATGATAGTCCAGCGAAGCATAGCCGCGGCTGGTGGATTTCAGGCGGTCGAAGAAGTCCAGCACCACTTCGTTCATCGGCAAGTCGTAGGTCACCTGGACCTGCGTGCCGAGGAACAGCATGTCGTGTTGCACGCCGCGCTTCTCGATACACAGGGTAATGACGTTGCCCAGGTGTTCCTGAGGCACAAGGATATTCGCCCGCACGATTGGCTCGCGCATGTCCTCGATGGCCGACAGGTCCGGCAGCTTGGACGGGTTGTCGACGTAGATGGTCTCGCCGTTCTTGAGCAGCAACTCGAAGATTACCGTCGGCGCCGTGGTGATCAGGTCCAGGTCGTATTCGCGCTCCAGGCGCTCCTGGATGATTTCCATGTGCAGCATGCCGAGGAACCCGCAGCGGAAGCCGAAGCCCAGGGCGTCGGAGCTTTCCGGGGTGTACTGCAGGGACGAGTCGTTCAGGGTCAGTTTCTGCAAGGCTTCGCGGAAATCCTCGAAGTCATCGGAGCTGACCGGGAACAGGCCGGCATAGACCTGCGGCTGGATGCGCTTGAAGCCCGGCAGCACGTCGACGTCGGGGGTCGAGCTCAAGGTCAGGGTGTCGCCGACCGGCGCACCGTGGATGTCCTTGATGCCGGCGATGATGAAGCCGACTTCGCCGGCCTTCAGGTCGACGGTGGCGGAGTGTTTCGGATTGAACACACCGACGCTGTCCACCAGGTGGATCTTGCCGGTGGACTTGACCAGGATCTTGTCGCCCTTCTTCACGCGGCCATGGCGCACGCGAACCAGGGAGACCACGCCCAGGTAGTTGTCGAACCACGAGTCGATGATCAACGCCTGCAGCGGATCTTCGATATTGCCGGTCGGCGCCGGAATGGTAGTGACCAGGCGCTCGAGCACTTCATCCACGCCCAGGCCGGTCTTGGCGCTGCAAGTGACCGCGTCGGTGGCGTCGATGCCGATGATTTTCTCGATTTCTTCTTTCACGCGGTCCGGATCGGCCTGGGGCAGGTCGATCTTGTTCAATACCGGCATGACTTCCAGGCCTTGCTCGATGGCCGTGTAGCAGTTGGCGACCGACTGGGCCTCGACGCCCTGGCCGGCATCGACAACCAGCAGCGCGCCTTCACAGGCCGCCAGCGACCGGCTGACTTCATAGGTGAAGTCGACGTGGCCGGGGGTGTCGATGAAGTTGAGCTGGTAGGTGACGCCGTCGCGAGCCTTGTAATAGAGGGTAACGCTGTGGGCCTTGATGGTGATCCCGCGCTCACGCTCGAGGTCCATGGAGTCCAGGACCTGGGCTTCCATTTCACGCTCGGCCAGACCGCCGCACATCTGGATGAAGCGATCAGCCAGCGTCGACTTGCCATGGTCAATGTGGGCGATGATGGAGAAATTGCGGATATGACTCAAATCACTCACGGATCAACACTCAAAAAGGCTGCAGGCATGGCCCGCCGAAAAATAGCCGGGAATTGTACCTGATCCATCGTGCAAGCGTCACGTGTGGCGAGGGAGCTTGCTCCCGCTGGGCTGCGAAGCGGCCCCTCGATTATGCGCAACGGCAATGTGTCAGGCAGGCTGCAGGGGACTGCTGCGCAGTCCAGCGGGAGCAAGCTCCCTCGCCACAGAAGCCCCCCTGCCACAATAAAATGGATCAACCCGCCCGGCGCAGCAGCCAGAGCCCGGCCAGCGCGCAGACCGTGGCCGGCACCAGCACCGCGAGCAGCGGCGAGAAACCGAACACCAGGCTCGATGGCCCCAGCAGGTCCTGGGCGATACGGAAGGTGAAGCCCACCAGCACGCCGGTGAAGACCCGCTGGCCGAGGGTCACCGAGCGCAGCGGACCAAAGATGAAGGAAATCGCCATCAACACCAGGGCGGCAGTGACCAGCGGCTGCAACACCTTGACCCAAAATGCCAGCCAGTAGCGGCCATTGTTCAGGCCCTGGTCCGCCAGATAGTGGATGTAACCCCACAAACCGGTGATCGAAAGCGACTCCGGCGCCATCACGACGGTGCTGAGCAACTGCGGGCTGATCTGCACGTCCCAACGTTCCTGCGGAGCGGCGACCACCTCGGTGCGCTTGTCATGGAACAACGTGGTAGTAACGTCGGTCAGTTGCCAGTGATCCTCGGCGAAATTGGCGCGTTTGGCGAAGCTCGACGACAACAAGTGCCGCTCTTCGTCGAAGCGATACCGGGTCACGCCGTACAGCGTGCCGTTAGGCTGGACCGAGTTGATGTGGATGAACTCGTCACCCTGGCGGTGCCACAAGCCATGCTTGGCGCTTTGGGCATCGCCGCCGCCCTGGGCCAGGGAGCGATTGGCCTGGGCGGTGTTCTCGGTGGCCGGCGCGACGTACTCGCCAACCAGCAGCCCGACCAGCATCAGCACCAGCATCGGTTTCATCACCGCCCACACGATGCGGCCGATGGACACGCCGGCGGCGCGCATGATGGTCAGTTCGCTGTTGCTCGCCAGGCTCCCCAGGCCGATCAGGCAACCGATCAGCGCAGCCATCGGCAGCATGTCGTACAGGCGCCGTGGTGCCGTCAGCAACACGTAACTCGCCACGTCCAGCAATGTATAGGTATCGCTGACATCGCCCATCTCGTCGATGAACGCGAACAGGGTCGCCAGGCCAAGAATGATCCCCAGCACCGCGAGGATCGCCATGAACACGCTGCTGCCGATATAGCGGTCGAGTTTAACCACGGGCCACCTCCAGCGCGCTGCGACGACTGGCCAGCTTCAAGCGCAACGGCTCCCAATAGAGCAAGCCCAGGCCAATGACCAGGAAGATCGAATGCACCCACCACAGGCCCAGGGCCGGCGGGATCTTGCCTTTCTCCAGGGCACTGCGGGCGGAAATCAGGATGGTCAGGTAGGCCATATACAAAAGAATCGCCGGCAGCAGCTTGAGGAAACGACCCTGGCGCGGATTGACCCGCGACAGCGGGACCGCCATGAGGGTCACGATGAACACCAGCAACGGCAGCGACAGGCGCCATTGCAGTTCGGTGCGGGCGCGGATGTCATCACTGCCCAGCAGGCTGGCGGTAGGCATCGCATCGCGGTCGGTGACTTCATCGCTGACATCGGGCTTGGGCAGCAGCACACCGTAGGTGTCGTACTTGATCGCCCGGTAATCGGCCTGTCCCGGGGTGCCATCGTAGCGATAGCCGTTCTCCAGGATCAGGTAGCGGTTGCCGTCGGGGTTGATTTCCTGGCGGCCTTTCTCAGCCACCAGCACGGAAATGCCGCGGTCCTTCTTGGTGTCCGAAGAGACGTTTTTCTGGGTGATGAAGACGCCGCCGAGGTTGACCCGGTCGTCCGACAGTTGTTCGGTGTAGGTGACACGCGTCCCGTCGCGCAGGGCCTGGAAGCGCCCCGGTACCAGGGTGTCGAATTCGGTCATGGCGTCCTGCTGGTTGATCAGCAGCTGGAACTGGTTGGCGCCCTGGGGCGACAGGCTCAGGCTCAGCCAGGCCACCACCAGCGCCACCAATGTGGCCGGGAACAGAGTGATGCGAAACAGACGCTGCTGACTCATGCCGGTGGCCGACAGCACGGTCATTTCACTGTCCAGGTAGAGGCGACCGTAGGCCAGCAGGATCCCGAGGAACAATCCCAGCGGCAGGATCAGTTGCAGGAAGCCCGGCAGGCGGAACCCCATGATCAGGAACAGCGAGCCCGGATCGAGGGCGCCCGAAGCCGCCTGGGCAAGATACTTGATGAAGCGCCCGCTCATGATGATGACCAGCAGCACGGCACTGACCGCGCTCAGGGTCAGCAGGACTTCGCGGGATAGATAACGGAAGACGATCAAACCAGACACTCCACGATTGTCAGGCTAGGCGGCCAAACAAGAAACGTATCGAGCCGACGCATACTGCGAGCAGCCGAAAAAAGAGCCGCATTATCCTGTGATTGGAGGCGCCTGTCACTGCGCATGCTTTAAGCAGACGCTCCCCAGCCAAAAAAGTTAACCGTTGCGAGGGTTGTCAGCTTCGGGCGCCGGGGTTCAAACTGCGGCCTTTGTCGCCGGCAAGCTCCGGCGCTTCTTTTATATAGAAGACAGCTGTTCAGCGCGCCACTGTCGTCGCGGCGCCTGGCCTCTTGACCATTGACTCAAGGATCCGGACATGGAACTGGTTGTAAAAAGCGTCAGCCCAGAAACGTTGAAGACCGCCACGCTGGTGGTTGCCGTTGGTGAGAACCGCCAGCTCGGCGTCGTCGCCACCCAGCTCGATGCCTTGAGCGGCGGCGCCATCAGCGCCGTGCTCAAGCGCGGCGACCTGGCCGGCAAGGTCGGCCAGAGCCTGCTGCTGCACAGCCTCCCCAACCTCAAGGCCGAACGCGTGCTGCTGGTGGGCGTCGGCAAGGATGCTGAACTGGGCGACCGTCCGTTCCGCAAGATCATTGCCGGCGTCTTGGGCACCTTGAAGAACCTGGGCGGTGGCGACGCCGTGCTGGCCTTGGACGAACTGGTTGTAAAAGGCCGCGACAGCTACGGCAAGAATCGCCTGCTGGCCGAGACCCTGGTGGATGGCGAATACCAGTTCGACCAGTTCAAGAGCCAGAAAGCCGAACCCCGTGCGCTGAAAAAAATCACCCTGCTGACCATCAAGGCCGCCCAGGCCGAAGTCCAGCGCGCCGTGACCCACGCCACCGCGATCGCCAACGGCATGGCCTTCACCCGCGACCTGGGCAACCTGCCGCCGAACATCTGCCACCCGACCTTCATGGGTGAACAGGCCAAGGCACTGGGCAAGGAATTCAAGGGTCTGAAGGTCGAGGTCTTCGACGAGAAGAAAATCAAGGACCTGGGCATGGGTTCGTTCTATGCCGTCGGCCAGGGCAGCGCCCAGCCGCCACGCCTGATCGTGATGCAATACAACGGTGGCAAGAAATCCGAGAAGCCGTACGCCCTGGTGGGCAAGGGCATCACTTTCGACACCGGCGGCATCAGCCTCAAGCCCGGCGCCGGCATGGATGAAATGAAATACGACATGGGCGGCGCCGCCAGCGTGTTCGGCACCCTGCGCGCCGTGCTCGAGCTGCAATTGCCGATCAACCTGGTCTGCATCCTCGCCTGCGCCGAGAACATGCCCAGCGGCACGGCTTCGCGCCCGGGCGACATCGTCACCACCATGAGCGGCCAAACCGTGGAAATCCTCAACACCGATGCCGAAGGCCGCCTGGTGCTCTGCGACGCCCTCACCTATTCCGAACGCTTCAAGCCGCAAGCGGTGATCGACATCGCCACGCTGACCGGCGCCTGCGTCGTCGCCCTGGGCGCCCATACCTCGGGCCTGCTGGGCAACAATGACGAGCTGATCAGCCAACTGCTCAGCGCCGGCCAGCAGGCCGACGATCGCGCCTGGCAGTTGCCGCTGTTCGATGAGTACCAGGAACAGCTGGACAGCCCGTTCGCCGACATCGCCAACATCGGCGGCCCGAAAGCCGGGACCATCACCGCAGCGTGCTTCCTGTCGCGCTTCACCAAGAACCTGAACTGGGCGCACCTGGACATCGCCGGCACGGCCTGGACCAGCGGCGGCAAGGACAAGGGCGCCACTGGCCGTCCGGTACCCCTGCTGACCCAGTACCTGCTGGACCGCGCCAAGGCCTGACACCGATGATCGCCGGTGCGTCGCCCTCGGGTGACGCACCGGCGATTCAAGGAACGCAATGACCAAAGTCGACTTCTACATCCTGCCCAGCGCCGATCCCTCGGCGCGACTGGATTTCGCCTGCAAGCTCACCGAGAAAGCCTGGCGCATGGGCCATCGCATCTATCTGCATTGCAGCGATGCCGCTCAGCGCGAAGACCTGGACGCGCGCCTGTGGGCATTCAAGGGCGAGAGTTTCGTGCCCCACGGTCCGGCCGAAAGCGAACCCGAAGGGCTGATCGTGCTGGGGCTGGGGGAAGACTGCGGTCAGCATCAGGACCTGCTGGTCAATCTCGACCTGAAAGTGCCGGCGTTTGCCCAGCGTTTCGCCCGCGTGGCGGAAGTCGTGGTTGAAGACCCGGCCATCCGGCAAGCCGCGCGGGAGAGTTTCCGTTTCTACCGCGAACAGGGCTATGCTCTGCAAGACCACCGTTTACAGCGACTCTGAGCCTACGATGGACACTCCAAAACCGCCGCAAAAACCTGCTCACCTGCTGGATGACCTCGAGTCGATCCGCCAACTGCTCGGTGACGATACCTTGCAGCCACCGCTGTTGACCGACACGGTGGAACACGAAGCCGTGCATGACGAGCAGATTCCGCTGCTGTTCGAACCGATCAACGGCCAGCCCGAACCCAAGCCAGCCCCCAATGCCGAACCAAAAGGCCCCGACGCCCTGTTGCATCTGGACCAGGAATTGCGCGCCGCCGCCCAACTGATCCTGCAAGACGTGATCGACGATTTCGCCCCCCACATCGAAACCGAGATCAAACGCCGGCTGGATGCGCGTATGGAGCGGTTGTTGAGCCAGTACGAATAGATAACAGACCTACTGATCTTCCTCTGTGGGAGCGAGCTTGCTCGCGATGGGGCCGGCACATCCAATATAAGTGCAGGCTGAACCACCGCCATCGCGAGCAAGCTCGCTCCCACAGGGTTCACTGCCCCTATATATACCCGACGTGCCGCTCCCAGCCTGTGGCTTGCACTCGCCCCGCCCGCTATACTTCCCGGCTTTTCCTGAATAAATGCCAATAGGGTCCCGCCGCGCATGGATAAGACCTACCAGCCGCACGCCATTGAAACTTCCTGGTACAACACCTGGGAGTCCGAGAATTATTTCGCTCCGCAAGGCGCGGGCGATTCCTACACCATCATGATCCCGCCGCCGAACGTCACCGGCAGCCTGCACATGGGCCACGGCTTCAACAACGCGATCATGGACGCCCTGATCCGTTTCCGTCGCATGCAAGGCCGCAACACCTTGTGGCAGCCTGGCACCGACCACGCCGGTATCGCCACGCAAATGCTGGTGGAACGTCGCCTCGAAGCCCAGGGCCAGAATCGCCATGACCTGGGTCGGGAAAAATTCCTTGAGAAAGTCTGGGAATGGAAAGACGAATCCGGCGGCAACATCAGCCGTCAGATCCGTCGTCTCGGCTCGTCCGTGGACTGGAGCCGTGAGCGCTTCACCATGGACGATGGCCTGTCCGAAGCGGTCAAGGAAGCCTTCGTGCGCCTGCATGACGACGGGCTGATCTATCGCGGCAAGCGCCTGGTCAACTGGGACACCAAGTTGCACACGGCGATTTCCGACCTCGAAGTGGAGAACCACGACGAGAAAGGTTTCCTGTGGAACCTGAAGTACCCGCTGGCCGACGGCGCCAAGACCGCCGAAGGCAAGGATTACCTGATCGTCGCCACCACGCGTCCGGAAACCATGCTGGGCGACTCCGCCGTAGCGGTGAACCCGAACGACGAGCGCTACCAGGCGCTGATCGGCCAGTTCGTCGAGCTGCCGCTGGTTGGCCGTCGCATCCCGATCATTGGCGACGATTACTGCGACCCCGAATTCGGCACCGGCTGCGTGAAAATCACCCCGGCCCACGATTTCAACGACTATGAAGTCGGCAAGCGCCACAACCTGCCGCTGTTGAACATCTTCGACAAGAACGCCAATGTCCTGCCAGCCGCCCAGGCATTCAACCTCGACGGCACCCTGAACGAAAGCGTCGACGGCCAGATCCCGGCCGAATACGCCGGCCTGGACCGTTTCGAAGCGCGCAAGCAGATCGTTGCTGCGTTCGACGCCGCCGGCCTGCTGGTCAGCGTTGACGACCATGGGCTGAAAGTCCCGAAAGGCGATCGCTCTGGCACCATCATCGAGCCGTGGCTGACCGACCAGTGGTACGTGTCGACCAAGCCGCTGGCCGAGCCGGCGATTGCCGCCGTGGAAGACGGCCGCATCCAGTTCGTGCCCAAGCAATACGAAAACATGTACTTTTCTTGGATGCGCGACATCCAGGATTGGTGCATCAGCCGCCAACTGTGGTGGGGCCACCGCATCCCGGCCTGGTACGACGAGTCGGGCAAGGTCTACGTCGGTCGCGATGAAGCCGAAGTCCGCGCCAAGCACAACCTTGGCCCGGACGTAACGCTGGCGCAGGACAACGACGTTCTCGACACCTGGTTCAGTTCGGGCCTGTGGACGTTCTCGACCCTGGGCTGGCCGCAACAGACCGAGTTCCTGAAGAAATTCCACTCCACCGACGTGCTCGTCACCGGCTTCGACATCATTTTCTTCTGGGTCGCCCGGATGATCATGCTGACCATGCACCTGGTGAAGAACGAGGACGGCACGCCGCAAGTGCCGTTCAAGACTGTCTACGTCCATGGCCTGGTGCGCGACGGCCAGGGCCAGAAGATGTCCAAGTCCAAGGGCAACGTCCTCGACCCGCTGGACATCATCGACGGCATTGACCTGGAAACCCTGGTGCAGAAACGCACCTCGGGCCTGATGCAGCCGAAACTGGCGAAGAAGATCGAGAAGGCCACCCGCGAAGAATTTGCCGAGGGCATCGCCAGCTACGGCACCGACGCTCTGCGGTTTACCTTCTGCTCGCTGGCATCCACCGGTCGCGACATCAAGTTCGACATGGGCCGCGTCGAAGGCTATCGCAACTTCTGCAACAAGATCTGGAACGCCGCGCGTTACGTGCTGGACAAGGGCGAAGACTGCGGCCAGAACGGCGAAACCTACGAGCTGAGCCTGGCTGACCGCTGGATCATTTCGCAACTGCAACGCACCGAAGCCGAAGTGACCCGCCAGCTCGACCAGTTTCGTTTCGACCTGGCCGCACAAGCGCTTTACGAGTTCATCTGGAACCAGTATTGCGACTGGTACCTGGAACTGTCCAAGCCGGTACTGTGGGACGAAAACGCACCGGTCGAGCGCCAGCGCGGCACCCGTCGCACCCTGGTTCGCGTATTGGAAGTGGCCCTGCGCCTGGCGCATCCGTTCATGCCGTTCATCACCGAGGAAATCTGGCAGCGCGTCGCACCGCTGGCCGGTGCCCAGGGCAAGACGATCATGCTGCAACCGTGGCCGGTGGCCAACGAAAGCCGCATCGATCCGGCAGCCGAAGACGACATCGAGTGGCTGAAGACCTTCATGCTCGGCCTGCGCAACATCCGCGCCGAAATGAACATCGGCCCAGGCAAACCGCTGACCCTGTTCCTGAAAAACGCCAACGCCGAAGACCTGCGCCGTCTCAACGAGAACGAAGCGCTGCTCAAGAAGCTGGCGAAACTGGAATCGGTGACGGTACTGGCTACGGGCGAAGAAGCACCGCTGTCAGCCACCGCCCTGGTTGGCGAGATGGAAGTGCTGGTGCCAATGGCCGGCCTGATCGACAAGGCCGCCGAACTGGCGCGCCTGGACAAGGAAATCCTGCGTCTGAAGGGCGAAGTCCAGCGCGTCGGCGGCAAGCTGTCGAATGCCGGTTTCGTCGACAAGGCACCGGCCGAAGTCATCGAGAAGGAGCGGGCCAAACTGGCCGAGGCCGAACAGGCCCTGGGCAAGCTGGCCGAGCAGCACGCGCGGATTGCCAGCCTGTAACGGTGGCATGTAACTGAAAAAGGAGGCCCTGGTGGCCTCCTTTTTTCTGCCTGCTCCATCCTTCAGACAATAGAGAACCTGTGGGAGCGAGCTTGCTCGCGATAGCGGCAGGTCAGCCAATTTATATGCCAGCTGATACACAGCCATCGCGAGCAAGCTCGCTCCCACACAAGCTTGCCTCCACATTTAATTCGCGCAGCCATCAACGCCGAATGTGGGACAATGCCCGCCACTTTTTGAGCCAGCCCTGAATCGACCCGCCATGACCGCCCCTCGCCCTCCCCGCCCTCCCCGCCAGAAGCCCAAGCCCGTCGCCGAGGCCAAAGCGCCGCGGGAGAAGGTCAGCCTGCATCCGCGCAATCGCCATCAGGGCCACTATGACTTCCCGGCGCTGATCAAGAGCACACCGGAACTGGCGAAGTTCGTGATCATCAATCCCTACGGTAAGGAAAGCATCGACTTTGCCAGCCCCGAGGCAGTGCGAGTGTTCAACCGGGCGCTGCTCAAGTCCTTTTATGGCATCGCCTATTGGGACATTCCGGCTGACTACCTGTGCCCTCCCGTGCCGGGGCGCGCCGACTACGTGCATTTTCTCGCCGACCTGCTCGCCAGCCACAATGAAGGCGAAATCCCTCGCGGCGCGGCGGTCAAGGTGCTGGACGTTGGCACCGGCGCCAACTGCGTTTATCCGCTGATCGGCTACAGCGATTACCGCTGGCACTTCCTGGGCTCGGAAATCGACCCGACGGCAATCGCGTCGGCCAAGGCCATCGTCCAGTCCAACGGCCTGAACAAAGCCATCCAGCTGCGCCAGCAACCCAACCGCAAGCACATCCTGTCGGGGCTTCTGGAAAGTACCGAACGGTTCGACCTGACGATGTGCAACCCGCCGTTCCACGCCTCCCTGGAGGAAGCCACCAAGGGCAGCCAGCGAAAATGGCGGGCACTGGGCAAGGCGGATCCGAAGCGCAAGTTGCCGGTCTTGAATTTCGGCGGCCAGGCGGCGGAGCTGTGGTGCGAGGGTGGCGAGGCGCGCTTCGTCACGCAGTTGATCAGTGAGAGCGCCCAGATCGCCGGACAAGTGCTGTGGTTCAGCACGCTGGTATCGAAGGCGTCGAACCTGCCGGCAATTCAAGCCGCGCTGAAGAAGGCCGGAGCGCTGCACAGCCAGGTGGTGGAAATGTCCCAGGGGCAGAAGCAGAGTCGGTTCGTGGCCTGGACCTTTCAGGACCAGGCGCAGCAACAAGCCTGGCGCCAGGCGCGCTGGGCTCGCAAGGACTGAACCTCCCTCAACACAGCCTGATGCGGTTCACTTAAGGTATCGACATTCCCGTGGCGAGGGAGCTTGCTCCCGCTGGGCTGCGTAGCGGCCCCAAAACCTGCCGAATACGCAGCATCAAACACACCGTACCCGCCGGAATACGACTGCTTCGCAGCCGAGCGGGAGCAAGCTCCCTCGCCACAGGTACGTCGTTTTTCTTGAGTGAATAGCATTACTGACCACTGGCCACTTTTTCAAGACAACAAAAAACCGTGCCCGGATCGCTCCGCGGCACGGTTTTTCATAAAACGATCTTACTTGTTGACCGCGTCGGTCAGGCCTTTGGCCACAACCAGCTTGATCACTTTCTTGGCCGGGATTTCGATGGCTGCGCCAGTCGAAGGGTTGCGACCGGTACGGGCAGGACGCTCGGTGACTTTCAGCTTGCCAACACCTGGCAAGGTCAGTTCGCCGCCGTTTTCCAGCTGATCGGCAACCACTTGGCCCAGTTGGTCCAGCAGCGCACGCACGGTAGCTTTTGGTGCGTCTACAGATTCAGCCAAATCAGCGATCAGTTGGTCTTTAGTAAGAGCCATGTAGTGTTCCTTCCCTATCAAATTCATATGGATTGCAGAGTGCAGTGTCAGCCATCGAGCCGATCTATCTGATCAGCCGCCCTCGGTCATCACCACGACGGATCGGGGTAATAGATGCCGAAATCCGGGTTTGGTTCGACCTGACAAATGCTGAATGCACGCTTAACGCAGTGACTTCGCGTAAGACCGGGCAAAACTAGCACAACGCCTGTGAAATATCCGCCTCTACCTACCCATTTGGTCAGCTTTATTGCGCTAAATCGGTAAAAAAATGCTCACCGGGTGTCAGACCGGTCTGAAAGGGCCTTCACCACGTTCCAAAACCAGTGATTGCGGTACACTGGGCCCTTTTTCGGGGAGCGCGCCCTCCCCTCTTTCATCAGCCGAGAAATCCATGCCGATCCGTCATTGCATCGTCCACCTGATCGACAAAAAACCCGACGGCACGCCCGCTGTGCTCCATGCCCGCGACTCCGAACTGGCGGAGTCCACGGCCATCGAGAACATGCTCGCCGACCTCAACGAGAGCTACAACGCCAAGCAAGGCAAGGCCTGGGGCTTCTTCCATGCCGAATCCGGGGCGCATCCGTTCAGCGGCTGGCTGAAGGAATACCTCGACGGCGGCAAGGACTTCACTGCGTTCAGTCGCGTGGCGGTGGAACACCTGCAAAAGCTGATGGAAGAATCCAACCTGTCGGTGGGCGGCCACGTGCTGTTCGCTCATTACCAGCAAGGCATGACCGACTACCTGGCGATCGCCCTGCTGCACCACAGCGAAGGCGTAGCCGTGACTGACGAGCTGGACGTGACCCCGTCGCGCCACCTGGACCTGGGCCAGTTGCACCTGGCGGCGCGGATCAACGTGTCGGAATGGCAGAACAACAAACAGTCCAGGCAGTACATCTCGTTCATCAAGGGCAAGAACGGCAAGAAGGTTTCGGAGTACTTTCGCGACTTCATCGGTTGCCAGGAAGGCGTCGACGGCCCCGGCGAAACCCGCACCCTGCTCAAGGCTTTCAGCGACTTCGTCGAAAGCGAAGACCTGCCCGAAGACGACGCCCGGGAGAAAACCAAGACCCTGGTGGACTACGCCAGCAGCCAGGCCAAGCTCGGCGAGCCGATGGGCCTGGAAGAGCTCTCGGAGCTGATCGACGAAGAGCGCCCGAAAGCGTTCTACGATCACATCCGCAACAAGGACTACGGCCTGTCGCCGGAAATTCCGGCGGATAAACGCACCCTCAATCAGTTCCGCCGCTTCACCGGCCGCGCCGAAGGCTTGTCCATCAGCTTCGAAGCGCATCTGCTGGGCTCGAAGATCGAATACGACGAAGAGGCCGGCACGCTGATCATCAAGGGTCTACCGACCTCGCTGACCGATCAGCTCAAGCGGCGTAACTGATGCTCACTCGGGTACTGAAAAAGTGCCTGCTGGTTCTGCTGGTGGTGGTCGCGTACCAGAACTGGGGCAAGATCGAGCGGGTGTTCAATCCTAGCCGCGACATAAGTTCTACCAGCCAACAGTGATGTCGGCCCTGATGACCCCATCGCGAGCAGGCTCGCTCCCACAGTGATTGCGGCAAACACAAATCCTGGGCTCACCCCCGGCCAAATGTGGGAGCGAGCCTGCTCGCGAAAGCGGAAGCCCAGTCACCACCTCAGCAAAAATCAAACCGCCTCGATGCGAAACCCGAACCGCGGAAAGTGCACATGCACCACCCCGCCACGCTCGTCCTGACGACGCAGAATCAATTCTTCGCTACCGGCAAACAACAACTCCCCAACCACCGGATCGACACCGTAATCCGTCGCCGCGATGCTCACCCGCTGCCCCGCCACAAACCCGTTCGGCTCCTCGAATGACTCATCCGGCAACGCTGCCGGCGTCGCATTGCGAGCCACCTCCAGGGCCTCTTCGGAACTCATCTGGCTCGACGCACCGTGGCCGAAACCCAACACCCGCGCCAGCCACGCCGATACCGCAGGGTGAGCATCCACCAAAGGTGAAGTGACAGGCGTGCCCTTGAGGAACCACAGCGGATGCGCCATGGCAAAGTCGGCAATCGACGGATCGCCTAGCAGGAAGTCGCCGTCTTCACGCTGCAACTGCTGCTCCAGGCGCGCCATGATCACAGGCCATTGATGCTTGGCCTGCTCGGCGGACAGACGCGTGGCCGTGCCGCCACTGAACAGCCCGGCACGGTCGCTGATGAACGCCTTGATCGCCTCGGGCGGCAACTTGGCAAAACGCACCGCCACCGATTCCGGCTGGAACACCAGGCTTACCGCATGCTGAAACACCACCGAATCCGCCCATGCCGCAAAGGACGCAGCGATCATTTCCCGGCCCTCGGGAAACAGCGCCGGCGAGGCTTTCTCCTGCTCCAGCCGCCGGGCTATCAACGCCGTGTCGCAGTAGATGTCAGCGCCGATCTGCAACACCGGCGTCTTGCGGTAACCGCCGGTCAAGGCCGTCAGGTCCGGCTTGGGCATCATTGGCGGGATACCTACCGAACGCCAGGACAAGCCCTTGAAACCCAGCAACAGGCGGGCTTTCTCTGCGAATGGGGAAGTTGGGTAATGATGGAGGATCAGTTCAGACATGAGATTCGCCACTGCTGGGATGAAGTCTTGCAGCTTAGCGCGCCTGACCGGACCAGCCTACCGGCCTGATGAAGGCCTATCAGCCTGGCTGATGAAGCGACAGCGCACTGGCCACCAAGCATTCCTTGGCGCTTTTCTTGAGCTTTTTGATCAACCGCTCCTGCCGCAACGCCTCGCCCTTGTCACGGCAGGCCTCGGTATAGACCAGCGCGACCGCCGGGCTGGAGAGGAAAAAACGCGCGCCCTTGCCGCTCTGGTGCTTGGTGAAACGCCGCACCGGGTCATCGCTGATGCCGCAGTACAGCGAGCCGTTGGCGGCGCGCACCAGGTAGACGAACCAGGGCTTGGCCGGTTCGGGTGTGGCGGGGGCAGCGAGGCCGGGGGGTGATTCGACGGTGGTCACGGAAATATTCAACAGCCGCGATGGAAACAAGCCGCGATCTTATCAGCGACTGGCCTGGAACGCCCGCAGCCCCTTGAGCGCCTGGGCGCGGACGGCGTTGCGCACCAGCGGTGTCCAGCCCAACAGCAGGCCTTTGGTGCCCAAGGCCTGGCGCGACCAGCGCCACAGGTCGAAATGATCGTGGTGCTCGCAGATCTTGCCGTCACGAAACACGAAGCGCGCCTGGATGTCGTTGACCACTGTATTGCCGGTCTGGCTGAACAGATAAGTCGCCACCCAATGGGCGCCGCCGGAACGTTCGTCGCTGCGCACGTTATCGAACGTCAGGGAAAAATCCTTGGCCCGCGTGGTGAGCATGCGCCACATGTCGCCGGCATCGCGCCCACGCAGTTCGCCAAAGGCCGGATCACTGAACACCACGTCATCGGTGTAGCAGGCGCTCATGGCCTCGGCATCGAGGCGCTGGAATGCCTGGTAGAACCGGATGATCAGGGCTGTGTGGGCATCGCTCATGGACGGACTCCGGAAATCGTTTCAGTAAGGCCTGCACGATAATCTGCCGCCGCGAGGAACACTATCGTCATTCGCTATGAAAATGACATCAGCGAAGCTCGCCGACTCTTTCGCTGACGACACCGACATACAACGCTCGACCGGCGCCGAGGCCGGCGATGATCGCGCCCAGGCCAACCAGGCCAAAGATCCAGCCCAAGGCATTCCAGCCACCGGTCAAGTCATGTACCACGCCGACCGCGAACGGGCCCAGTGACGCCAACGTATACCCAAAGCCCTGGGCCATGCCGGAGAGGTTGGCGGCTACATGGGCGTCGCGCGAGCGCAGCACGATCAGCGTCAGAGCCAGGGCGAACGTCGCGCCCTGCCCCAGGCCCAACAGAATCGCCCAGCCCCACAACCCTTCGATGGGCGCGTAGAGGCAGCCGAACAGCCCGCCGAGCACCATCAACATGACGATCACGATGGCCAGGCGCTGGTCTTTGCCGCGCGTTGCCAGCCAGGGCGCCGCGAGGGAGCTGACCAGTTGCACGATTACCGAGCCGGACAGCACCAGCCCCGCCTGGGTCGGGGTCAGCCCGCGACCGATGAGGATCGACGGCAACCAGCCGAACACGATGTAGGCCAGGGACGATTGCAGCCCCATGTACAAGGTCACCTGCCAGGCCAGGGGATCACGCAGCAGCCCGCGGACACGATACGCCGCTTGATGCGCCCCGTGTTTCTGGCCCACTTGCGGCAGCCAGAACACGGCGGCCAGCAGGGCCGGCAGCATCCAGAAGCCCAAGCCCAGGGCCCAGTCATGGCCCAGGTGTTCGCTCAATGGCACCGTCGCGCCGGCCGCCATCGCCGCACCCAGGCACAGCGCCATGGTGTAGACACCGGTCATGGTGCCGGCCTGCCTGGCGAAGTCGCGCTTGACGATGCCCGGCAGCAACACGCCGATCACACCGATGCTGGCGCCAGCGAGGATGCTGCCCGCGAACAGGCCGAACTGGCCGAACGAGCTGCGCAGGATGATGCCGCCAGCCAGCGTGAGCAGGATCCCGAGCACCACTCGTTCAGCGCCGAAGCGCCGCGCCAGCACTGGCGCCAATGGCGCGAACAGGCCCAGGCAGAGCACTGGCAAGGTTGTCAGCAGACCGGCCTGGGCAGCCGACAGGCCAAGGCTTTTCGACACGTCGCTGAGCAGCGGTGCCATGCTCGACAAGGCCGGGCGCAGGTTCAACGCGACCAGGATCAGGCCTAGCAGCAGCAACCAGGGCCGGCGCACCAGCGACTGGCTCTGCTGGGCCTGCTCGTCGTCCGCCTCGGCGTCGATCAGCAATTCATCGAGTTCGGCGCCGCGTTTGTTCGGCGTTGCGGTAGTGCGGTCAAGCGGATCGCGGGACATGGAAAGCTCGGGTTCAGGGTTCATTGATCAACTGCCGGCAGAGGGTCTTGGCCCGCTCCGGATCCTGGCGTTCGACGGCTTCGAGGATTTCGATGTGCAGGTCGAACACGTGTTGATGGCGCGGAATGATATTGAGGCTCTGACGCAACTGAGCGCCGATCACGCTGGAGAAATAGCGATACAGCTCGCTCAGGGCCGGGTTGTGCGCGGCGTCCACGAGCAGGCGATGGAACACCAGGTCGCAGGCGATGTAGTGCTCCAGGTCGCCGTGATAATGCTCGCCGCTGGTTTTCAGCGCCTGGCGCAAGGCAAGCAGATCGTCCTCGGTGCGCCGTAGCGCCGCCAGGCCGATGGCCTCGACTTCAAGGATGTGCCGGGTTTCCCGGGCCTGCTCCAACGAGCAACGGGAGAGCGCCTTGAGCGTGTCCAGCGGGTCGACGACCGCACGCACGTAACTGCCGTCGCCCTGACGAATCTCGATCAATCCGGAAAACGCCAGTACGCGCATGGCTTCGCGCACCGTGTTTCGGCTGATGCCTAGCTCGGCGACCAATTCCGGCTCGGTAGGCAGGCGCTGGCCGACAGCCCACACGCCGTCGCTGATGCGTTGGCGCAGTTGCTCCAAGGCTTGATCGACCAGGGAGCGCTTTATTAGCGGGGACATTTCTGACATGGAATTCGCCTTTTCATCCAATCATGGGATGAATTTTCTGACATGTTAGTCAGCTTCGCGTAGGACGGCAACCGCCTACGTTTTATTGGAGGCAAAGAATCCGAATTTTCGATTAGTCAGATTTACCCTTTATGGGTAATCATTGAGACAAGGCAAACGGCTTCTTATGGAAAAGAGCACACCCCATTACGACCTGACAGTGGTCAAGGCCGAGGTTCACAGGTTGGGAAGCAAGGCGTTCACATTGAACGCCCGCGAAGGCGGACGAAGGATGATGTTGAGTCTCGCCCGGATGCTGCGGATCGTTCACCTGTTGGAATACAGGATGCTGCATAAATCGATGACCACGTATGCCGATCACCGAATCTGGCAAGACGTCTATCACACAACATTTCAGGATCGGGAGATTTACATCAAGGTGACTTACCGCCCCGGCGGTGGGCATCCGGTGGTCTCCTTCAAGGAGAAAAACCAATGAAAACCCAGCAATGTGTCAGCTGCGGCAGCATCGACGCGATGCATCATTTCAAAGGCCGTAGCTTTACGGTCGACTACAGGCAGGTGACTCGGCAAGTACACGATATTGCCGGATGGGAATGCCGGATCTGCGGTGAAATCGAATTCGATCACGACACTGACAGCGCCGAGCGTTATTCCAAGGCCAGCGACCAGTTGCTGGAAGATTACTCGCTGGCGACAGGTGCGGAAATCAAACGCATTCGCCGCAAACTGCACCTCACGCAAAAAGACGCAGTGAAACTGCTATCCGGAGGCGGGCATAACGCTTTTTCCCGTTATGAACGTGGCGAAGTTGCCCCGGCTCAATCGCTATTCGTGCTGATGCGCCTGCTTGATCGCCATCCGCACCTGATGGCTGAAGTCCATTCGCTGAATGACGAAGCCCATTTTCAGCAACTGTTGTCGAGCCGCCATCCGGAACATGACACGGCGGATCTCTGACCCGAGAAAAAACAAACCCGGACAAGTCCGGGTCTATTTTCACTACCTGAGATCGGATCAGTGCAAGATCTGGCTCAGGAACAACTTCGTACGGTCATTCTGCGGGTTGTCGAAGAAGTCATTCGGCGCAGCCTGTTCAACGATTTCGCCTTTGTCCATGAAGATCACGCGGTTGGCCACGGTGCGGGCGAAGCCCATCTCGTGGGTCACGCACAGCATGGTCATGCCGTCTTCGGCCAGGCCGATCATGGTGTCCAGAACCTCTTTCACCATTTCCGGGTCGAGGGCCGAGGTCGGTTCGTCGAACAGCATGATTTTCGGTTTCATGCACAGGGCACGGGCAATCGCCACGCGCTGCTGCTGACCGCCAGAGAGCTGGCCCGGGTACTTGTGCGCCTGTTCCGGAATGCGTACGCGCTCCAGATAATGCATGGCGATTTCCTCGGCCTTGCGCTTGGGCATCTTGCGCACCCACATCGGCGCCAGGGTGCAGTTCTGCAGGATGGTCAGGTGCGGGAACAGGTTGAAGTGCTGGAACACCATGCCGACTTCGCGGCGGATCGCTTCGATCTGCTTGAGGTCGTTGGTCAGTTCCACGCCGTCGACCACGATGCGGCCCTGCTGGTGTTCTTCCAGGCGATTGAGGCAGCGGATGGTGGTGGACTTGCCAGAACCCGACGGGCCGCACAGCACGATACGCTCGCCCTGCTTGACGTTCAGGTTGATGTCTTTCAACACGTGGAACTGGCCGTACCACTTGTTCACGCCCTGCATCTGAATAATGCCTTCAGGGCTCACAGGCTGTTTGATCGCTTCACTCATGAGTCAACTCCTAACGCTTGTGGCCAGTGTCCAGCTTGCGTTCCAAATGCATGGAATAGCGGGACATACCAAAACAGAAAATCCAGAACACCAGGGCGGCGAATACATAGCCTTCGGTGGCCATGCCCAGCCATTTCGGGTCGGCGGCAGCTTGTTTCACGCTGTTGAGCAAGTCGAACAGGCCAATGATGATCACCAGGCTCGTGTCCTTGAACAATGCGATGAAGGTGTTGACGATCCCCGGGATCACCATCTTCAGGGCCTGCGGAAGAATCACCAGGCCCATGCTGCGCCAATAGCCCAGGCCCATCGCCGCGGCCGCTTCGTATTGCCCCTTCGGAATCGCTTGCAGACCGCCACGCACCACTTCGGCCACGTAGGCCGACTGGAACAGGATCACGCCGATCAGCGCCCGCAGCAGCTTGTCGAAGTTCATGCCCTCAGGCAGGAACAACGGCAGCATCACCGAGGACATGAACAGCACCGTGATCAACGGCACGCCGCGCCAGAACTCGATGAAGGTCACGCAGACCACGCGAATCGCCGGCATGTTCGAGCGCCGGCCCAGGGCCAGGACGATGCCCAGCGGCAGAGCACCGACGATACCGACGGTGGCGATCACCAACGTCAGCATCAGGCCACCCCACTGGCTGGTCGCCACGGTATCCAGACCGAAAACGCCACCGTGCAGAAGGCACCAGGCAATGATCGGGTACAGCACCAGGAAGCAGAGGCCGTAGATCGCCTTGCGCGGGAAGCGCGAGATGAACAGCGGCGCCACGCCAAGCACTGCCGCCCACACCGTCAGGTCTACGCGCCAGCGCAGGCCTGTCGGGTAATAGCCGTACATGAACTGGCCGAAACGCTGTTGGATGAACACCCAGCAGGCGCCTTCCTTGGTGCAGTCGGCCTGGGTGGTGCCGACCCAGTTGGCATCGAGGATAGCCCAACCGAGGATCGGTGGGACTATCAGGTAGATCAGGTAGAACGCGAACAACGTCAGCAGCGTGTTGAGCCAGCTGGAGAACATGTTTGCGCGCATCCATGCCACCGGCCCGAACACTTTGCTCGGTGGCGGCATATCAGGTTTGAAAGTATGGGATGTCATGCGCTTTTCCTCACCGCTCGATCAGCGCAATGCGCTTGTTGTACCAGTTCATCAGCAAGGAAATGCTGATACTGATCGCCAGGTACACGCTCATGGTGATCGCGATCACCTCGATGGCCTGACCGGTCTGGTTCAACACCGTGCCAGCAAACAGCGAAACCATTTCCGGATAACCGATACCGGCCGCCAGCGAAGAGTTCTTCGCCAGGTTCAAGTATTGGCTGGTCAGCGGCGGGATGATCACGCGCAGGGCTTGCGGGATGATCACCTTGCGCAGGGTCGGACCGTTGCGCAGGCCCAGCGAGTGAGCCGCCTCGGTCTGGCCATGGCTGACCGACTTGATGCCAGAACGCACGATCTCGGCGATGAACGCCGCGGTGTACACTGTCAGCGCCAGGGTCAAGGCCAGCAGTTCCGGGATGAGAACCCAGCCACCGACGAAGTTGAAACCCTTGAGCTGCGGCATTTCCCAATGCACGGGCGCGCCGAAGATCAGTGCGCACAACGCCGGGATCACCAGGAACAGCGCCAGGCCCACCCAGAATTTATGGAACGGCTCGCCCGTTGCTTCGAAACGCTTGTTGGCCCAGCGGGTCATCAGCACGATGGCGACGATCGCCAGCGCGACACTGGCCACGAACGGCCAGAACCCTTCCGCCACCAGCGCCGCCGGCATGTTCAGGCCACGGCTGCTGACGAAGAAGGTGTCGCCGAAGTTGTGGGCAGCCCGTGGTCCCGGCATCGTCAGGAATACCGCGAAGTACCAGAACAGGATCTGCAACAGCGGTGGGATGTTACGAAAGACCTCCACGTAGACGGTCGCCAGCTTGGAGATTATCCAGTTCTTCGACAAGCGTGCGACGCCGATGATGAACCCCAGGATGGTCGCCAGAATCACGCCAATGAAGGTCACCAGGAGGGTGTTGAGCAAACCGATTACAAAGACGCGGGCATAACTGTCCGCTTCGGTGTAGTCGATCAGGTGTTGGGCGATGCCGAAACCGGCACTGCGCTCCAGAAAGCCGAAACCGGACGTGATGCCCCGGTGTTCCAGGTTGGTCTGTGTGTTATCGAACAGAAACCAGCCCAGCGAAATAACCGCCACGATGGTGACGATCTGAAATACCCACGCACGCACTCGTGGATCGCTGAGGCTGAGCCTCTGCTTAGGTGCGCCGATTGAATTTTGCATGAAGTGCCCCGCAAAGAATGGAACAGAACATCACCCGGTGGTTGGCCCACCGGGTGATAGAACCATCAGCGCACTGGTGGTGCGTATTGGATGCCGCCTGCGTTCCACAGAGCGTTCAGACCGCGATCGATCTGCAGCGGGGTGTCCTTGCCGAGGTTGCGCTCGAACATTTCACCGTAGTTGCCGACTTGCTTGACGATCTGCACAACCCAGTCTTTCGGCAGCTTCAGGTCTTTACCGTATTCACCGTCAGCGCCCAGCATACGAGCGACGTCCGGGTTCTTGGTGGACTTGGCTTCAGCTTCGACGTTCTTCGAGGTCACGCCTGCTTCTTCGGCATTGAGCATGGCGAAGCCAGTCCAACGCACGATGGCCAGCCACTCGTCGTCGCCGTTACGCACGACCGGGCCCAGTGGCTCCTTGGAGATGGTTTCCGGCAGGACCACGTAGTCCTTCGGCGAAGCCAGCTTGCTGCGCTGGGCGAACAGTTGGGACTTGTCGGAGGTCAGCACGTCGCAACGACCGGATTCCAGCGACTTGGCGCTTTCATCGGAGGTGTCGAAAGTGATCGGGGTGTACTTCAGGCCGTTGGCGCGGAAGTAGTCGGACACGTTCAGCTCGGTGGTGGTACCGGCCTGGATGCAGATGGTTGCACCGTCCAGTTCCTTGGCGCTCTTGACGCCCAATTTGCTGTTGGCCAGGAAGCCGATGCCGTCGTAGTAGGTAATGAAGCCCGGGAATTTCAAGCCCATGCCCGCATCACGGGAGCTGGTCATGGTGGAGTTGCGCGACAGCACGTCGATTTCGCCGGATTGCAGCGCGGTGAAGCGCTCCTTGGCGTTCAACTGGCTGAACTTGACCTTGGTCGCATCGCCAAACACCGCAGCGGCCACGGCACGGCAGAAGTCAGCGTCGATACCCACGATCTTGCCGGTGGAATCAGGCACCGAGAAACCCGGCAGGCCATCACTTACACCACATTGCACAAAACCTTTCTTCTGCACGGCATCCAGGGTTGCACCCGCCTGAGCGAACCCGCTGACACCGAGGACTGCTGCTGCAGTCACGACTGCCAGGGTGGATTTCAGTAACTTCATTCAAACCTCCAGTTTTGCTCTTGTTGTGTCGGAGCTGGGACCCTGTCGCACCCTTTTGAGGCATTGCCGACCCTTGTTGGCTTTTTTTAGGGTCAACCGACGTCTGGGCCTTCGCTATGAGTCTAGTAATGAGAGCGGCTATAAACGGCGCCTTACTCACTTCTCACCAATCGGCCGAACGGGCTGTAGCCCTTCACGTTCGCGAAGCCCGTAGCGGCTATTGGCGAACATCCATCACCGGATTTCTGATATCCCATGCGTCGCGTCGAGCTGATAGTGTTACCGCGCTGCGTAAGAATCATCATTCGGCTAAACCAATAGCAAAGCCCGTACCACACCGCTGCGCTTGTCCGTTACTGGCGACGTCAAGACAAAAACTTGTAGCATTGCGACATCTAATTAACTGAGGCACCAGGCGCGCACCGCAATCAGGCACTGATTGAGCGCACCCGCACATTTTTGGAGCACACCATGACCGACCCCTTGATTCTCGAGCCCTCCAGCACCGCCGATGCGTGCGTTATCTGGCTCCACGGCCTGGGCGCCGATCGCTACGACTTCATGCCGGTCGCCGAAATGCTGCAGCAAAGCCTGCTGACTACGCGCTTCGTATTGCCCCAGGCGCCGACGCAACCGGTGACCATCAATGGTGGCTACGCCATGCCCAGCTGGTATGACATTCGGGCCTTGAGCCCGGCGCGGGCGATCGACGAACAACAACTGGACGCCTCGGCGCAACGGGTCATCGACCTGATGGAAACCCAGCGAGCCAGCGGAATAGACGCCTCGCGGATTTTCCTGGCAGGGTTTTCCCAAGGCGGAGCAGTGGTTTATCACACGGCATTCGTCAAGTGGCAGGGACCGCTGGGGGGCGTGATTGCGCTGTCCACTTATGCGCCAACTTTCGGCGAAGAACTGCAGCTGTCAGCCAGCCAGCAACGCGTTCCGGTACTGGCGCTGCACGGACAGTACGACGAAGTGGTACTCAACCCGATGGGCCGGACCGCCAAAGAGTATCTGAAGCAGCATGGTGTCACCGTGACATGGCAAGAATACCCAATGGGCCACGAAGTGTTACCCGAGGAGATTCGCGACATCGGTACCTGGCTGGCGGAACGCTTGCGCTAAGAGGCAGATAGCCACGCCAGCGCTTTGATGATCACACTACGCCGCGCCCGTTTCTTGCATTACACTGGCCGGCGTACATTCCTTAACCAACCGATGAGATGACCGTGCTCAAAGCACTCAAGAAGATGTTCGGTAAAAGCGAGGCCGAGCAACTCGCGCCTGAAGCCAGCGCCCCCGTCCACGGCGCGAGCCGCACCGATGCGCACCAACCACGTCGGACCGCCCCCGTTGCGGACGCAAAACTATCGCCGTCGACCGCATCCGTTGCGCAACCTGTGGCGGCATCCGAGCCGGAAAAACCACGCAGCGAAGCCCCCAAGCCACGTCGCGAGCGCGCACCCAAACCGCCGGTCGTTGCCTGGAAGCTCGAAGACTTCGTCGTAGAACCTCAGGAAGGCAAGACCCGCTTCCACGATTTCAAGCTCGCCCCCGAGCTGATGCATGCCATCCAGGACCTGGGCTTCCCGTACTGCACGCCGATCCAGGCGCAAGTGCTGGGCTATACCCTCGCCGGCAAGGACGCTATCGGTCGTGCCCAGACCGGCACCGGCAAGACCGCCGCGTTCCTGATTTCGATCATCACCCAGTTGCTCCAGACCCCGCCCCCCAAGGAACGCTACATGGGCGAGCCGCGGGCGCTGATCATCGCGCCAACCCGTGAGCTGGTGGTGCAGATCGCCAAGGATGCCGCCGACCTGACCAAGTACACCGGCCTGAACGTGATGACGTTCGTCGGCGGCATGGATTTCGACAAGCAGCTCAAGCACCTCGAGGCCCGCCACTGCGACATCCTCGTGGCGACGCCGGGCCGCCTGCTGGACTTCAACCAGCGCGGCGACGTGCACCTGGACATGGTCGAAGTGATGGTGCTCGACGAGGCCGACCGAATGCTCGACATGGGCTTCATACCCCAGGTACGCCAGATCATTCGCCAGACCCCGCCGAAAAACGAACGCCAGACATTGCTGTTTTCCGCCACCTTCACCGAAGACGTGATGAACCTGGCCAAGCAATGGACCACCGATCCTGCAATCGTCGAGATCGAAGCCGAAAACGTCGCCAGCGAAAATGTCGAACAGCACATCTACGCGGTCGCCGGTGCCGACAAGTACAAACTGCTCTACAACCTGGTCAACGACAACGGTTGGGAGCGGGTGATGGTCTTCGCCAACCGCAAGGACGAAGTGCGCCGCATTGAAGAACGCCTGGTGCGCGATGGCGTCAACGCCGCGCAACTGTCGGGCGACGTGCCGCAGCACAAGCGCATCAAGACACTCGAAGGTTTCCGTGAAGGCAAGATCCGCGTGCTGGTCGCCACCGACGTGGCCGGTCGCGGCATTCACATCGACGGCATCAGCCACGTGATCAACTTCACCCTGCCGGAAGTGCCGGACGACTACGTGCACCGTATTGGCCGCACCGGTCGTGCCGGGGCCGCCGGGGTTTCGATCAGCTTCGCCGGCGAGGATGATTCCTACCAGTTACCCTCGATCGAGGCACTGCTGGGCCGCAAGATCAGTTGCGAGATGCCGCCGACTCATCTGTTGCGGCCGGTCGAGCGCAAGCGACCTTAACCGTCTTCACAGTACCGAAAGCGCAGCCCAACCAGGCTGCGCTTTTTTTCGTCTTGGATACCCTGGTAGTTCAACAGGTTGCCTACCGCTTCCAGCGATCCGCCGCCACATGATCACTGTCCCGCCCCTCGACCCAACGCGGGCCCTCGGCGGTATTTTCCTTTTTCCAGAACGGTGCGCGGGTCTTCAGGTAGTCCATGACAAAGGCGCAGGCGTCAAATGCCGCCTGGCGATGGGCGCTGGCGGCGCCGACAAAAACGATCGGCTCACCCGGTTCCAGGGCGCCGATGCGGTGCAATACCTCAAGCTTGAGCAGCGGCCAGCGCTGCTCGGCTTCGGTGGCGATCTTGCCCAGGGCTTTTTCGGTCATGCCCGGATAATGCTCGAGGAACATCCCGGACACATCGAGGCCGTCATTGAAGTCGCGCACGTAGCCGACAAAACTCACCACGGCGCCGACGCCGACATTTGCTGCCTGCATCGCATTGACCTCGGCCCCTGGGTCGAACGGCTCGGCCTGCACCCGAATCGCCATGGCTCAGCCTCCGGTCACGGTGGGAAAGAAGGCCACTTCGTCGCCGTCCGCCAGCGGTTCATCGAGCTGGCACAGGTCTTCGTTGCGGGCGCACATCAGGTTCTGCTCTCGCAGCACTTCGGCTCCGTCACGCTGAGCGAGCAATGCGCGTACATCGTCAACCGTGGCGAAAACGCCCTCCACTTTCAGCGAATCCACGCCGAGCGCTTCGCGATAACGGGCAAAGAACTTCACGGTGATGTTCATGGCGCATCCGCCTGGAAGCGGCCGCTCTTGCCGCCGAGTTTTTCCAGCACACGCACGCCCTCGATGGTCATGCCCCGGTCTACGGCCTTGCACATGTCGTAGAGGGTGAGCGCGGCGACGCTGGCGGCGGTGAGCGCCTCCATCTCGACACCGGTCTGTCCCGACAGCTTGCAGCGGGCCACGATGCGCACGCGATCCTCGCCTTCGGCGGTCAGTTCGACCTTGACGCTGGTGAGCATGAGCGGATGGCAGAGCGGGATCAGGTCGCTGGTTTTTTTTGCCGCCTGGATACCGGCAATGCGCGCGACGGCGAACACATCCCCCTTGGGATGGCCGCCGCTGACGATCATTTGCAGAGTATCGGGCAGCATGCGCACAAAGGCTTCGGCGGTGGCTTCGCGGAACGTCACGGCCTTGTCGGTCACGTCGACCATGTTGGCGCGACCTTGGGAATCGAGATGGGTCAGCACAGGGTAACTCCTGATCAGGAGCGTCGATTGTAAACCTGTGAGTCAAATTCCGGCAGGGTTGATTGTCGTACCCACAATTGGCTCCCACAGGGTCATGTGGTGCATGGAAGAACCGGGCGACCTTGATGGCCGCCCGGTTCGGCTGGGGTTACAGATGAGATTCGGCGTATTCGGCCAGGATCGAGCGCGGTACGCCCTGCAGGGTGATGTGGACGCCGTTGGGGAAGTCCTTGAAGCGTTCGGTCAGGTAGGTCAGCCCGGAGCTGGTCGCGGACAGGTAAGGGGTGTCGATCTGCGCCAGGTTACCCAGGCACACCACTTTGGAACCGGCGCCGGCACGGGTAATGATGGTTTTCATCTGGTGCGGGGTCAGGTTCTGGCATTCGTCGATCAGGATCAGGCTCTGCTGGAAGCTGCGGCCTCGGATGTAGTTGAGGGATTTGAACTGCAACGGCACTTTGCTGAGGATGTAGTCGACGCTGCCATGGGTGCTCTCGTCATCCATGTGCAAGGCTTCGAGGTTGTCGGTAATTGCACCCAGCCACGGCTCCATTTTTTCCGCTTCGGTACCGGGCAGGAAGCCGATTTCCTGGTCCAGGCCCTGCACGCTGCGAGTGGCGATGATGCGCCGGTAGCGCTTGCTGACCATGGTCTGTTCGATGGCGGCGGCGAGGGCCAGGATGGTCTTGCCGGAACCAGCGGCGCCGGACAGGTTGACCAGGTGGATGTCCGGGTCGAGCAAGGCGAACAGCGCCAGGCTCTGGTAGATGTCGCGAGGCTTGAGGCCCCACGCCTCCTGATGCAGCAGGGGTTCCTGGTGCAGGTCGAGGATCAGCAGCTTGTCGACCTGGATTTCCTTGATCCAGCCGACGAATCCTTGTTCATCGATAATGAATTCGTTGATGTGCACCGCCGGCAGGTTGTCGATCAGTTGCACCTGGTGCCAGGTGCGCCCATGGTCCTGGCGGGTCTCGACCTTGCTGACGCGGTCCCAGAAGGAGCCGGTCATGGTGTGGTAGCCGTTAGGCAACAGCGATACGTCGTCGACCAGTTGGTCGGTGCTGTAGTCCTCCGCCGCGATCCCGCAGGCGCGGGCCTTGAGGCGCATGTTGATGTCTTTGGTCACCAGCACCACGGCTTGATCCTTGTTGCGCGCGTGCAGGTCGATCAGCTGGTTGATGATGATGTTGTCGTTCAGGTGTTCAGGCAGCACCAGGTTGGGTTCGGTGCGCTTGCTCATCAGGATCGAGAGCAGGCCCTTGGGGCCGCTCTTGCCGCGCTGGATCGGCACCCCCAGTTCAACGTCTTCTGGAGAGGCATCGCCCAGGGTCTTGTCGATCAGGCGGATCGCCTGGCGACATTCGGCCGCTACGCTGTGATGGCCACTCTTGAGCTTGTCCAGCTCTTCAAGGACGGTCATCGGCAGGGCAACATGGTGTTCTTCGAAATTCAGCAGCGCGTTTGGATCGTGGATCAATACGTTGGTATCGAGTACATACAGGATTGGCTGGTTGGAGGAAGGGCTACGTCCGTGGTCATCCATACTCGGTCACCTTTGTGGGGGCCATTCGACGCAATACCGTGACAGTGCTGCGCCTCGAGGTAGCCACCGAATTCACCCGCGAGGATTTCGGGTGAACTGCACACAATCTGGGTCTTGGAAGACGCCACCTGTGTTGCAGGTTTCGGCGGTCTGACTTCTTGATACTCCAAAAACGATGACAGGAAAAAGCACTTTGACGCTTTTTTGAAGTTTATTTTTCAGAGTGACGAATAACCCTTGGCGTAGTGCCCCGGCGCCGTTAAAGTCGGAAGTCCGGTCGCCCTGAATGCGCGCCCCGATTCCCGCCCCGCCCAATGTTTACGGGACTTTTGCCTATTTTCAGCGAAACGCGTCCTGACACTCTTGCCAGCCGATCCCGCTTTGCGCCGTTTGCGTAACGAGCCAGGGCAGCGCCGTTTTCACCGCGTCCTGCTTGGCATTGAAGTTGATGACCCCGTGGCGCCACAACAGCATCAAGGTCAGCGCGCGCTGGGCGCTCTGCTCGGGCTTGAGGCGGTTGATGCTGTCCAGGGGATCGATATCCCATAGCGCCACTTGCAGGCCCTGGTTCCTGAAAAATGCCTGGGCATCGCCTCGACGCTGGCCCTGTGGCGGACGGAACAAGGGCACGTAATTCTCCGGCAGCCGGCCCTTGACCAGGTCAACGCTGCGCCGTACCGAATCCTGCCAGTCCTGCCAATGGCTGTGGGAGCGGAACTCCCATCCCTGCACCCCGACGCATTGCCCAGCAAACAGAGTCTGGAGATCATTTGCCGAGCCGTCTGTCAGGCGCGCCTGAATGTCCTTGCCCAGCACAAAAAAAGTGCCGTTCATGTTCGACTTGCGCAGATACTCGGTCAGCCATGGCGTGTGGTCCGGCGCGACGTTGGCAGCGCTGTCGAAGGTCAGCAAAAACAGCCGGTCATTCATCTGCTCGCCGTTGCGCTCGTAATCGCCGAAACGCTCGACTTCGCTGCTGACCTGGGGAAACAGAGCAGCCTTGCGCAGCAGCTCGTCGCGGTACTGCGTATGAAAGATCCGGCTCGGCTCGGCCCACTTGATGTAATAGGAATTGTCGTCGAGCCGGAACCGGCCCGCCTCCTCGCGCAGGGTCGCCATGTCCTCGACCAGGTAGCAGAAGGAGGCATCCAGCGTGCAACTGCGCTGGGCGAAGTTGTAGCTCGAAAGCAGGCGCTGCCACAGCCGTGCACGCAAGGCGTTTACCGCGACCATATTGACCGAACGCAGCCCCAGGTATTGCTTGAGGGCTATTTCGTCCATGGCATCGGCATCCAGCAATACCCGGGCGAACATCAGGACCTCGGCCCGCGAAGCCACATCGAACAGCGTCGGGCTGGTGAGCTGTTCAGGCCAGGTGCTGCGGTCCAGGGTAGCGACGTCGTTGGGCGCAGCGAAAGCGCCGAGGCTCAACAACCAAGCCGACAGTAAAAGGACGATACGCAAAAGGGATGCTCCATAACGAAACCCGCGCGGGATGATAGCTGATCTGGTGCGGCACTGGCCTGTGACCGCATCTTCTTGGCGAACCTGCTTTTGTGGCGAGGGAGCTTGCTCCCGCTGGGTCGGTCCGACGCTTCGGGCGCAGCGGCCCCAGGATCTTACGGTCGCTGCGCAACCGAGCGGGAGCAAGCTCCCTCGCCACAAGGGCTTCTCTGCAATCCATCCGCCCACCACCCATCCCCTATCACCTCAATAGCTGGAGTCCACCCGGACAACCCCCTAGAATCGCCGCACCCTTAAAGGAGACGTTTGCATGCTGATGGTGATTTCCCCCGCCAAGACCCTCGATTACGAAACACCGCCGGCCACCGAGCGTTTTACCCAGCCGCAGTACCTGGATCACTCCCAAGAGCTGATTGAACAATTGCGCGAATTCTCGCCAGCGCAGATCAGCGAGTTGATGCACGTCTCCGACAAGATCGGCGGCCTCAATGCCGCGCGATTCGGCAGCTGGAACCCGGCGTTTACCCCGGCCAATGCCAAACAGGCGTTGCTGGCGTTCAAGGGCGATGTGTACACCGGCCTCGACGCGCAAAGCCTCGGTGAAGCCGATTTCGACTACGCCCAACAGCACCTGCGCATGCTCTCCGGTCTCTACGGCCTGCTGCGTCCGCTGGACTTGATGCAACCTTATCGTCTGGAGATGGGCACGAAGCTGACCAATGCCCGGGGCAAGGACCTTTATGCATTCTGGGGCACCCGCATCAGCGAATGGCTGAACGAAGCCTTGGCCGATCAGGGCGACGACGTACTGTTGAACCTGGCTTCCAATGAATACTTCTCGGCGGTCAAGCGCAGTGCACTGAAAGCCCGCGTCATCGATGCCGAGTTCAAGGATCTCAAGAACGGCCAATACAAGATCATCAGTTTCTACGCCAAGAAAGCCCGGGGCTTGATGAGCCGGTTTGTCATCGAGCAGCGCATCAACGATCCCGTGCAACTCAAACACTTCGATGTACAGGGCTATCGTTACAACGCCGAACAATCCTCCCCGGACAAGTTGGTCTTTTTGCGCGACCACGCCCCGCAATAACGCAACACCGGTTTCAGGCCCCGATAAGGGGCCTCGATCATCCCGCTATATGTCATCTCACTTCCCCACCGCACTTGACACTTTCTTGGCGTCAACAAAACAAACACCCCCTGCTCTAACTTTTCTTTCACTCGACAAATGTCAGATTTTTCCGTAGTGGCACGGAAATTTTTCATCAGTAGTGGCACAAAACTATCTACCCCCGCCAACTCCCCGAAACTAAAGGGCAAAAGCACGCGTGCTATCAATTTGAGAGCAGTGCCATCTAGGCAAATATTTCGAAAAATTTCGAAAATGGCGATGAGCGGATCGGAACTATGTGAAATTGCACGGCTCATACCACCCGTAACGATTCTCGCCGAGTGTGTACGAGATAACTTACGTGGCACGTCGTCCGAAGTAACCGAGTTGTCACGACAATTTAGCGAAACGGTCGTCTAATTGGATCCACCCTTAAAAGGACGGGAGATAAAGCACCATTTGTATCCCCTACAAGGCCAAGGCTGCGCCCCTATAACGTGCTCACCCGAGCACACAAGCTTCTGATTTTGTGGGCTTTTTGCCAGAAATCGGAAAGTGAACGACCGTTGCACGAACGTCCCGCCAACGAGGACTGGCTGCATAACAGGGCAGGTCATAACAACTAGGCCGCTTTGCGCACAACTTGAGTGCATTTATTTAGACACTCGGAACTTAGTATGCCTGCACACGGCACTGTGGCGCCTGCATTCCACACTTCCGAGTGCGCGATGACCGCTGAACACTTATTAACTCCGGCCATTTGATGGCGTGAAAACAGAGGTAAATGCGATGCGCATTAGCATATTTGGTTTGGGTTACGTCGGTGCAGTATGTGCCGGTTGCCTGTCTGCACGGGGCCATGATGTAGTTGGCGTAGATGTCGCCAAAGACAAGATCGACATGATCAACGCCGGTAAATCACCGATCGTTGAGCCGGGCCTGGGCGAGCTATTGGCGCAAGGCATTCAAACAGGTCGCCTGCGCGGTACTACCAACTTCGCCGAAGCTATTCGTGATACTGACCTGTCGATGATTTGCGTCGGTACACCGAGCAAAAAGAACGGCGACCTGGAACTGAACTACATCGAAGCCGTGTGCCGCGAGATCGGTTTTGTCCTGCGTGACAAGACCACCCGTCACACCATCGTGGTTCGCAGTACCGTACTGCCGGGCACCGTGGCCAATGTGGTCATCCCGATCCTCGAAGACTGCTCCGGCAAGAAAGCCGGCGTCGATTTCGGCGTCGCGGTCAACCCTGAGTTCCTGCGTGAAAGCACCGCGATCAAGGACTACGACCAGCCGCCAATGACCGTCATCGGCGAGTTCGACAAAGCGTCGGGCGACGTCCTGCAATCGCTGTACGAAGAACTCGACGCACCGGTCATCCGCAAGGACATCGCTGTCGCCGAGATGATCAAGTACACCTGCAACGTCTGGCACGCCACCAAGGTGACCTTCGCCAACGAGATCGGCAACATCGCCAAGGCCGTCGGCGTCGATGGTCGTGAAGTGATGGACGTAGTCTGCCAGGACAAGGTCCTGAACCTGTCCCAGTACTACATGCGTCCAGGCTTCGCTTTCGGCGGCTCGTGCCTGCCAAAAGACGTGCGCGCCCTGACCTACCGTGCAGGCTCGCTGGACGTGGAAGCGCCGCTGCTCAACTCGCTGATGCGCAGCAACGAATCCCAGGTGCAGAACGCCTTCGACATCGTCTCCAGCCACGACAAGCGCAAAGTCGCCCTGCTGGGCCTGAGCTTCAAGGCCGGCACCGACGACCTGCGTGAAAGCCCACTGGTGGAACTGGCGGAAATGCTGATCGGCAAGGGTTTCGACCTGAAGATCTACGACAGCAACGTCGAATACGCACGCGTCCACGGTGCGAACAAGGATTACATCGAGTCGAAGATTCCTCACGTCTCGTCCTTGCTCAATTCCGACTTCGACGCGGTGATCGACAACTCCGACATCATCATCCTTGGTAACCGCGACGAGAAGTTCCGCGCGCTGACCGAGAACGTACCGGAAGGCAAGCAGGTCATCGACCTGGTTGGCTTCATGTCCAAGGCCACCTCCCCGAGTGGCCGGACCGAAGGCATCTGCTGGTAAGTCTGTTAGCCGGCCGGGGCTTGCCCCGGCCGGCCTTTCGCCTGCCTTAACCCATCGGGCCGCCCACAAGGCCCGCCCGAGATAGAGACGGATGCAGATTATGCACAGGCTAAAGCACGGCCTGCTTCAGGCCGCCGGTTGGCTGTTTTACTTGAGTTTATTGATGGGCATCGCCACGGCGCTGCCCACGTCCACGTTCGACTCCGAATCGAAGGATTTCATCTTCCTGATCGGCGCCGTGGGCATCTGGCGTTATTCCATGGGCGCGACGCATTTCGTGCGCGGCATGATTTTCCTGTACATCGTCTACCCACACCTGCGCCGCAAAGTGCGCAAGCTGGGCAAGGCGGCGGATCCGTCCCACGTCTACCTGATGGTCACCAGCTTCCGCATCGATGCGCTGACCACCGCCCAGGTCTACAGCTCGGTCATCCGCGAAGCCATCGACTGCGGGCTGCCGACCACCGTGGTCTGCTCCATCGTGGAAATGTCCGACGAACTGCTGGTCAAGAGCCTCTGGGCCCGCATGAACCCGCCAGAGCACGTCAAGCTGGACTTCGTGCGCATTCCCGGTACCGGCAAGCGTGACGGCCTGGCCTTCGGTTTCCGTGCCATCTCCCGTCACTTGCCGGACGACCGTGCCGTCGTGGCCGTGATCGACGGCGATACCGTCCTGGCCGAAGGCGTCGTGCGCAAGACCGTGCCGTGGTTCCAGCTGTTCGGCAACGTCGGCGGCCTGACCACTAACGAGTTCTGCGAAGTGCGCGGCGGCTACATCATGAGCGAGTGGCACAAGCTGCGTTTCGCCCAGCGTCACATCAACATGTGCTCCATGGCCCTGTCCAAGCGCGTGTTGACCATGACCGGGCGTATGTCGGTGTTCCGCGCCACCGTCGTGACCAACCCGGACTTCATCGCCGACGTCGAAAGCGACTCGCTGCAACACTGGCGCCTGGGCCGCTTCAAGTTCCTCACCGGCGATGACAAGTCGAGCTGGTTCAGCCTGATGCGCCTGGGCTACGACACGTTCTACGTGCCGGACGCCGCCATCAACACGGTTGAGCACCCGCCGGAAAAAAGCTTCATCAAGGCGAGCCGCAAACTGATGTTCCGCTGGTACGGGAACAACCTGCGGCAGAACTCCCGGGCATTGGGCCTGGGCATGAAACGTCTGGGCCTGTTCACCTCGGTAGTGCTGTTCGATCAGCGCGTATCGATGTGGACCTCGCTGCTGGGCCTGACCGTGGCGATCATCGCCAGTGTCAAGTACGGCACCGCGTTCATCCTGGTGTACCTGCTGTGGATCGGCATCACGCGGTTGCTCCTGACCCTGCTGCTGTCGTGCTCCGGACACCGGATCGGCCCGGCCTACCCGGCGATTCTCTATTACAACCAGATCGTCGGCGCGCTGGTGAAGATCTACGTGTTCTTCCGCCTCGATCAACAATCCTGGACTCGCCAGCCCACCCACCTGACCCGTGATCTCGCCAGCTTTCAACGTTGGTTCAACACTTGGTCGTCTCGGACCATGACCTTCTCCGCCGGCAGCATCTTTGTCGCCGTGCTGCTGACGATGGTCTGACCGGACTTGAATGAATTAACTAGGAAATCGCCCCTATGAACACCGCCGTGAATGTCAACGTAGTGCATGAATCCGAAGCCCAACGCCAACACGCCCGGGTCAAAATCCCGGCCAAGTTGCGCTTCTTCGGCCCCGACCGTACGCCGATGGAAGTCAAGGTTCTCGACCTGTCCGCCGGTGGGTTGTGCTTCAACGCCGGCCAACTGCCGCTCAAGGTTGGCGAGACCTACAAGGCGCGCCTGCAGTTCGTGATCGACAACCTCGGCCTGGCCATGGACGTCGAATTGCAGATCCGTTCCTACGACCGCCAGACCGGCCGCGCCGGTTGCCAGTTCCAGAACCTGGAGCCGCGGGACATCTCGACACTGCGCCACATCATCACCTCGCACCTGGCCGGCGACATCGTCGGCGTCGGTGATGTGCTGGCGACCCTGCAACGCGACAACTTCACCAAGGCTCGCAAGCAGAAAGATGAAAACGGTGGCATGAGCGCCTTCGGTCGCCTGCGCGCCGTGACCTTCAGCCTGGGCATCTTCATTGTCGGCCTGGCGGCATTCGGCTTCATCTTCAAGTCGGTGTACGGCATGTACTTCGTCAGCCACGCCCAGGCCGGCATCGTCAACGTACCGGGCATGGCCATCACCATGCCGCGCGACGGCACCGTGCAAAGCCTGGTCAAGGCCGACGGCCTGGCCGCCAAGGGCGCCCCGCTGGCGACCTTCAGCACCAGCATGCTCGACGTGCTCAAGGGTCACCTGGACGACAACCAGCTGCAGCCAGCCAAGGTCGAGGAACTGTTCGGCAAGCAAATGACCGGCACCCTGACCTCGCCATGCGATTGCATCGTGGCCCAGCAACTGGTTTCCAACGGCCAGTACGCCAGCAAGGGTGACGTGATCTTCCAACTGGTTCCTCGCGGCGCCGAAGCCAACGTCGAGGCACGCTTCTCCTATCGCCAGTTCGGCGACGTGCGTCCAGGCACCCCGGTCAGCTTCCAGGTAGCCGGCGAAGACGCCACCCGCACTGGCAAGATCGTCAGCAGCACCAGCCTGAAAAGCGCCGACCTGTCTTCCGATATCCGTGTGCTGATCCAGCCTGACGAAGCCCTGGACAGCGCGCTGGCCGGCCGTCCGGTAGAAGTCGTCAGCGACCGTGGCCCGAACTTGAACTGGCTGATCGACAAAGCCATGGCCGTCGGTCTTTAAGTCGAGGAAATGCCCGTGACCATTATAAAAATCCTTAACACCCCACAGAGCCTGTGGGAGCGAGCCAGCTCGCGAAAGGATCAACGCGGTCAGGATGATGCGCCGCAAGCCCGTTTCCAAGTGGGGACCCTCTGCGCCTTGGCACTGGCCGTGAGCTTGGCCGGTTGCGCCGGCCTGCCCGACCAGCGCCTGGCCAACGAAGCCCTCAAGCGCGGCGACACGGCGTTGGCGCAGCAGAACTATCAGCAACTGGCAGACCTGGGCTACAGCGAGGCCCAGGTGGGCCTGGCCGATATCCAGGTGGACAGCCGCGACCCCGAGCAGATGAGAAAGGCCGAGGCGACCTACCGCGCCGCCGCCGACATCTCGCCGCGCGCCCAGGCTCGCCTGGGTCGCCTGCTGGTGGCCAAGCCCGGTTCCACCGAAGCTGAAAAGCACGAAGCCGAAGGCCTGTTGAAAAAAGCCTTTGCCAACGGTGAAGGCAATACGCTGATCCCGCTGGCGATGCTGTACCTGCAATATCCCCACAGCTTCCCGAACGTCAACGCGCAGCAACAGATCAGCCAATGGCGCAGCGCCGGTTATCCGGAAGCGGGCCTGGCGCAGATCCTGCTCTATCGCACCCAGGGTACGTACGACCAGCATCTGGACGAAGTGGAAAGAGTCTGCAAGGCCGCCTTGGCGACCACCGACATCTGCTACGTCGAACTGGCCACGGTCTATCAGAAACGCGGCCAGCCGGAACAGCAGGCCGAGCTGATCAAGCAGATGCAGGCCGGTCACGCTCGCGGTGTGGTCTCGGCCCAGCGCGTGGACAGTGTCGCGCGTGTCCTGGCCGATTCCAGCCTGGGCAAGACCGACGAGAAAACCGCTCAGTCGCTGCTCGAAGGCATCGCGCCCGGCAACCCTGCTTCCTGGGTCAGCCTGGCGCAGCTGCTCTACGATTTCCCCGAGTTGGGCGACGTCGACAAGATGATGCAATACCTGGAAAACGGCCGCGCCGCCGACCAGCCGCGCGCCGAGCTGTTGCTGGGCAAGCTGTACTACGAAGGCAAATGGGTACCCGCCGACGCCAAGGTCGCCGAGGCGCATTTCCAGAAAGCCGTGGGCCGTGAAGTGGCCGCCGATTACTACCTCGGCCAGATCTATCGTCGCGGCTACCTGGGCCAGGTGTACTCGCAAAAGGCCCTGGATCACCTGCTCAAGGCCGCCCGCAACGGCCAGAACAGCGCCGACTACGCCATTGCCCAGCTGTTTTCCCAAGGCAAGGGCACCAAGCCCAACCCGGTCAACGCTTATGTGTTCAGCCAGTTGGCCAAGGCGCAAAACACCCCGCAAGCCATCGAGCTTGCCCAGACCCTCGAAGAACAATTACCGCCGGAACAACTTGCACAAGCGCAACGCCTGCTACAACAAGAGCAGGCCATTCGCGGCGCCATGAGCCCCGATACGCTGGAACTGCAAGCCCTAAAAGAAGATGACGGCGAGGAACCTCTATGAAGCTTTTGAAGCTCAATCCTTTTGTACAGGCCGGTATTGGCCTGTCGTTTGCCCTGCTGTGGTCCTGCCCGACCCTGGCGGCCCTGACCGATAGCAAGAACTTCGGCCTGGAAGTGAAGATCACCGGCCAGTCCGAAGATGACCGCGACCTCGGCACCCAGCGTGGTGGCGACGTCAACGGCATCGGCCTCGACCTGCGCCCTTGGGTCTACGGCGAAAGCGGTGCGTGGAGCGCCTATGCCATGGCCCAGGCCGTGACGTCCACCGACATCATCGAGACCGACACCCTGCAACAGTCGGACGACGCGACCCAGCAAACCGACAGCGGCGACCGCGAGGCCAAGAAAAGCTACCTGGCCATGCGCGAATTCTGGATTGGCTACCGGGGCCTGACCCCTTATCCGGGCGAGCAGTTGAAGTTCGGCCGCCAACGCCTGCGCAATGACGACGGGCAATGGCGCGACACCAACATCGAAGCCCTGAACTGGACCTTCGACACCACGCTGTTGCGCGCCAACCTGGGCGTCGCCGAGCGGTTCAGCGAATACCGCACCGACCTCAAGGAGCTGTCGCCCCAGGACAAGGACCGTATGCATGTCTACGGTGACGTCGGCTATCAGTGGATGCCAGGCCAATGGGCCGGGATCCGTGCCCACCACAGCCATGACAGCGGCAGCCTCGACTACCCGGTCCCGGGCCAGGCCACCGACACCCTGGACAAGACCCAGAACGGTGATCTGACCTGGCTCGGCCTGGAAGCCAACAGCGACGCCTACAACTGGCGCAACACCAATACCGTCAACTACTGGGCAAGCGTCACCGGCATGACCGGCGACCGCGACACCGTCAACCCGCTCAACGCCGACGGCACCCGCCCCGCGCAGCTCAAGCGCAGCGACGACGTCGACGGCTGGGCCACCGACCTGGGTATCCGCCTGCGCCTCGACCCGCAATGGCAAGTCGGTGCGGCCTATGCCCGCGCCAGCGAGGACTACGAACAGAACGGCCTGCAAAGCAACCGCTCGAACTTCACCGGCACCCGCTCGCGCGTGCATCGTTTCGGCGAGGCGTTCCGTGGCGAGATGGCCAACACCCAGAGCGCCAGCCTGTTCGGTTCCTGGCAGCTGCGTGACGAATACGACGCCAGCCTGGTGTACCACAAGTTCTGGCGCGTGGACGGCAACAAGGCAGTGGGCAGCAACGGCATCAACGCCGTGGAAAACAACACCGATGACGTGACCGGCGCGATCCTGTCCACCTCGTCCCTGCCGCTGCGCGACGGCAACAAGGACCTGGGCCAGGAAGTCGACCTGGTCGTCACCAAGTACTTCAAGCAAGGCCTGCTGCCGGCTGCGCTGAGTCAATCGATTGATGAGCCGTCGGCGCTGGTGCGCTTTCGTGGCGGCGTGTTCAAGCCAGGCGACGCCTACGGCAAAGAGGTCGATTCGTACATGCATCGCGCCTTTGTCGACGTGATCTGGCGCTTCTGATGCGAACGGCCATGGGAGTGCCCGATATGAACCACTACCTCAGGAACAGCCAGGCGATGAAAGGTTCGATCAGCCTGTTGGCCGCAGCCATGCTGCTGGCCGGCTCGTCGGCGTTCGCCAACGTTGAACCGGTGGTCAAGCCGGGCAACGTGGTCAAGGAACTGCAGCAAGCCAAGACCTACACCGTCAGCAGCGCGCCAACCGCACCGCTGGAACTGGCCGCACCGACCCTGCCCGACCTCTCCGGCTACACCGCCGAAGCGGTCGCGGCGAAGATCGTGCGCAGCAAGCCCGGCAAGGTCAGCGTGCGGCGGATGATGCAGGAAAACGCCTTGAAGGACTTCATCGGCGGCGACAACAAGATGGCCGAGTGGGTGGTGCGCCAGCACGGCATCCCGCAGGCCATCTTCATCGACGACGGCTACATGAACCTCAAGGATCTGGTCAAGAAGGTGCCCAAGCAGTACCTCAAGGAAACTTCGCCAGGCGTCTTCCTGGCGCGGATTCCGATTGTCGTGGGCGAAAAAGGCATCCTGGAAATCGATAAGCAGACCCAGGAACTGCGCCTGTCCCAAGAGGGCGGCTCGTTCCTGGTCAACGATGGCCGGATGTTCATCCGCGACACCAAGGTCACCGGCTGGCGAGAAAAGGACAACGGCCCCGCGACGTTCCGTTCGGCCAACGAGTTCCGGCCGTTCCTGCTGTCCTGGGGCGGCACCGAGACCTACATCGTCAACACCAAGATGGCCAGCTTCGGCTACGCCAACAGTAAGTCGTATGGGGTGAGTATTTCCCAGTACACGCCGAACATGGCCAAGGTCCTCAAGCGCCCGGAACCGACCGGCTGGATCATCGGTTCCGAGTTCTCGGACATGTGGTACGGCTTCTACTGCTACGAAACCAACGATTTCGTGGTCAAGAGCAACACCTACAAAGACAACATCGTCTACGGCATCGACCCCCACGACCGTTCCCATCGGCTGATCATTGCCGACAACACCGTCTACGGGACCAAGAAGAAGCACGGGATCATTATTTCCCGTGAGGTCAACGACAGCTTCATTTTCAACAACCGCAGCTACGACAACAAACTCTCGGGCCTGGTGATCGACCGTAACAGCGTGAACAACGTGATCGCCTACAACGAGATCTACAAGAACCACACCGACGGCATCACGCTTTATGAGAGTGGTGACAACCTGTTGTGGGGCAACAAGGTGATCAGCAACCAGCGCCACGGCATTCGGATTCGTAACAGCGTGAACATCCGCTTGTACGAAAACCTGTCCATGGCCAACGGCCTGACCGGGCTCTACGGCCACATCAAGGACCTCTCCGACACCGACCGGGACATCAAGCTCGATCCGTTCGATACCGAGGTGTCGCTGATCGTGGTCGGTGGTGAATTGGCCGGCAACGGCAGCGGCCCGTTGTCCATCGACTCGCCATTGAGCGTCGAGCTGTACCGCGTGTCCATGCTCGCGCCGACCAAATCCAGCGGCATCAGCTTCACGGGGATCCTTGGCGAACGCCAGGACGAAATCCTCGATCTGCTGGTGCGCCAGCAAAAAGCCGTGCTGATCGACCCTGTCGAACGCCAGACCGAAATGCGGGACTGAGGAATGACCTTTATGAACCCACAGATGATTAAACTTCTGGGCCTGTCCGCCCTGACTGCCGGCATTCTCGCCGCCGCAAGCGGCGCGCGCGCCGATGAAGTCAAAGCACCGACCTTTACCGCCGAACCCTGCTGCAACCTGTGCCCGGCTGCCCATGACGCGAAGAACTACACCACGCGCTACCAGCAAAACTTCACCACGCTGGTGCAAGCCCAGGGTGACTGGCTGTTCCGTACCCAGGAAGACCTGCGTACCGAGTTCAATACCACGCCGGCCGGTTACAAGCGCATGCAGCAACTGCACGATGCCTTCAAGAAAAAAGGCGTCGAGCTGGTGATCGTCTACCAGCCGACCCGTGGCCTGGTGAACCGCAACAAGCTCAACCCGCAGGAAAAGGCTTCCTTCGACTACGAAAAGGCCCTGGCCAATTACAAAACCATGCTCGGCCGTTTCGCGCAGATGGGTTACGTGGTGCCGGACCTGTCGCCACTGACCAACGAAAACCTGCCCGAAACCCTGCCGGCCCACGACTTCTACTTCCGCGGCGACCAGCACTGGACCCCGTACGGCGCCCAGCGCACGGCGAAGATCGTGGCCGAGAAGGTCAAGCAGATCCCGGCTTTCGCTGATATTCCCAAGCAGGAATTCGAGACCAAGAAGTCTGGCCGCATGGGCAAGACCGGCACCCTGCACAACATGGCCGGGCAACTCTGCGGCACCAGCTATGCGATCCAGTACATGGACCAGTTCACCACCGAGCCCAAGGGCGAGGCTGGCGACGGCGACCTGTTCGGCGATTCCGGCAATCCGCAGATCACCCTCGTGGGCACCAGCCACAGCGGCAAGAACTACAACTTCGCCGGTTTCCTGCAAGAAGCCATCGGCGCCGACATCCTCAACGTGGCCTTCCCGGGCGGCGGTTTCGAGGGCGCGATGATCCAGTACCTGGGCAGCGAAGAGTTCCAGAAGAACCCGCCGAAGATTCTCATCTGGGAATTCTCGCCGCTGTATCGCCTGGACCAGGAAACCATCTACCGCCAGATGATGGCGTTGCTGGACAACAACGGTTGCGAAGGCAAGCCGGCGCTGATGAGCAGCAAGGCCAAGCTCAAGCCGGGCAAGAACGAATTGATGGTCAACAGCAAGAATATGGACCTGCGTAACGGCAGTCACCAGATCGACATCCGCTTCACCGACACCTCGGTGAAAACCTTGCAAGCCACCCTCTGGTACATGAATGGGCGCCACGAGGACATCAAGATCGAAAAACCGAACACCTCCGAAACCGACGGGCGTTTCGCCTTCCAACTGCGCACCGACGAAGACTGGGCCTCGCAGAACCTCCTGGCTCTAGAGGTCCAGGGTCCTGAAGCCGGTAAAGAGCCACTGCAAGTGGAAGCGAAAGTCTGCAAACGCAATGCATCTCCGCAAGCCGAGCAACAAACGGCTCAAATCGGACAATGAGGTCTCGTCTCATGACCAGAACCATGCGCACCCGAACGTTGAAAACGCTGTTGGCGCCATCGCTGCTGACCCTGGCGATATTCGCCGGGGCCACGCAGGCCGCGGCTCCACTGCGCCCGCCGCAGGGCTACTTCGCACCGATTGAAAAGGTCAAGGAAGGCTCCGGCGGCCAGGGCTGCGAAGCCGTGCCGACGCCTTACACCGGCTCGCTGCAGTTTCGCAGCAAGTACGAGGGCTCCGACAAGGCTCGCGCGACGCTGAACGTGCAGTCGGAAAAAGCCTTCCGCGACAGCACTGCCGACATCACCAAGATCGAGCGCGGCATCAGCAAGCAGGTGATGCAGTTCATGCGCGACGGTCGCCCCGAGCAACTGGAATGCACCCTGAACTGGCTGACCGCCTGGGCCAAGGCCGATGCGTTGATGTCCAAGGATTTCAACCACACCGGCAAGTCCATGCGCAAATGGGCGCTGGGCAGCATGGCTTCGGCCTATGTGCGCCTGAAGTTCTCCGAGTCGCGCCCGCTGGCGAACCACCAGGAACAGGCGCAACTGATCGAGAGCTGGTTCAGCAAGATGGCCGACCAGGTCGTCAGCGACTGGGACAACCTGCCGCTGGACAAGACCAACAACCACTCGTACTGGGCCGCCTGGTCAGTGATGGCGACCGCCGTGGCGACCAACCGTCGTGACCTGTTCGACTGGGCCGTCAAGGAATACAAGGTCGGCGTCAACCAGGTAGACGCCGAAGGCTTCTTGCCCAACGAGCTCAAGCGCAAGCAACGCGCCCTGTCCTATCACAACTATGCCCTGCCGCCGCTGGCGATGATCGCCAGTTTTGCCCAGGTCAACGGCGTGGACCTGCGCCAGGAAAACAATGGCGCCCTCAAGCGACTGGGCGACCGGGTGCTGGCCGGGGTGGAAGACCCGGACATCTTCGAAGAGAAGAACGGCGACGAGCAGGACATGAAGGATCTGAAGATCGATTCGAAATTCGCCTGGCTCGAACCGTTCTGCAGCCTCTACACCTGCTCCGAGGACGTGCTGGAACGCAAGCATGAAATGCAACCGTTCAAGACCTTCCGCCTCGGCGGCGACCTGACCCGGGTGTATGACCCTTCGCGGGAGAAAGGCGAAAAAGGTAGTTAAGACTCAACACATTTCCTGTGGCGAGGGAGCTTGCTCCCGCTGGGGTGCGTAGCGCCCCCAAGCCTGACGATGCGACTGCTTCGCAGCCGAGCGGGAGCAAGCTCCCTCGCCACAGGTAAGCAAGTGTTCGAAATGTAATAGCCCCCCGGTTTTCATGGGGGGGTTTGGGGGGGCTCTGGCCCTTGACTGTTGATTCAACATGGAGAGATCGGGATGGTATTTTCATCCAATGTGTTCCTGTTCCTGTTCCTGCCGATCTTTCTCGGCTTGTACTACCTGAGCGGGCAACGCTATCGCAACCTGCTGCTGCTGATCGCCAGCTACGTGTTCTATGCCTGGTGGCGGGTGGACTTCCTCGCCCTGTTCGCCGGCGTCACCCTGTGGAACTACTGGATCGGCCTGAAAGTCGGTGCCGCCGGCGTGCGCACCAAGCCGGCCCAACGTTGGCTGCTGCTCGGCGTGGGCGTGGACCTGGCCATCCTGGGCTATTTCAAGTACGCCAATTTCGGTGTCGACAGCCTCAACGCGATCATCACCGGCTTCGGGCTGAACCCGTTCATCCTGACCCACGTACTGTTGCCGATCGGTATCTCGTTCTACATCTTCGAGTCCATCAGCTACATCATCGACGTGTATCGCGGTGACACACCGGCCACTCGCAACCTGATCGACTTCGCGGCATTCGTGGCGATCTTCCCGCACCTGATCGCCGGCCCCGTGCTGCGTTTCCGTGACCTGGCCGACCAGTTCAACAACCGCACCCACACGCTGGACAAGTTCTCCGAAGGCTGCACGCGCTTCATGCAGGGCTTCATCAAGAAAGTGTTCATCGCCGATACCCTGGCGGTGGTGGCCGACCATTGCTTCGCCTTGGAGAACCCGACCACGGGCGATGCCTGGCTCGGCGCGCTGGCTTACACCGCGCAGCTGTACTTCGACTTCTCCGGCTACAGCGACATGGCCATCGGCCTGGGCCTGATGATGGGTTTCCGTTTCATGGAAAACTTCAAGCAGCCCTACATCAGCCAGTCGATCACCGAGTTCTGGCGGCGCTGGCACATCAGCCTGTCGACCTGGCTGCGCGACTACCTCTACATCACCCTGGGCGGTAACCGCAAAGGCACGCTGATGACCTATCGCAACCTGTTCCTGACCATGCTGCTCGGTGGTCTGTGGCACGGTGCGAACATCACCTACGTGATCTGGGGTGCCTGGCACGGCATGTGGCTGGCCATCGAAAAAGCGGTGGGTATCGACACCAACCCACGCAGCATCAACCCGATCCGCTGGGCATTGACCTTCCTGCTGGTGGTGATGGGCTGGGTGATCTTCCGTGCCGAAAACCTGCACGTCGCCGGTCGCATGTACAGCGCGATGTTCAGCTTTGGTGACTGGTCGCTGTCGGAACTGACCCGCGCCAACCTCACCGGCCTGCAGATCGCTACGTTGGCGGTGGCCTACATCACCCTCGCCTTCTTCGGCCTGCGCGACTTCTACACCAATCGTCCGCCGGTCAAGGCCAAGCCTGAAGAGAGCACCGAAGCCAATGGGCCTGCCACTGCGCAACCGGGACTGATCAAAGCCGTACCGGGTGACAACCCGTCGACCATCCATGAACCAGGCTACACCGTCGGCGTCGAAGCCCAGGTGCAACCGGCCTACTGGACCGTGGACTGGTCGCGCTACGTGATGCGCACCCTGGTATTGGTGTTGTTCATCGCCTCGATTCTCAAACTGTCGGCGCAAAGCTTCTCGCCGTTCCTTTACTTCCAGTTCTGAGGGATCCGGACATGACCCGCTCATTACGCATCTTCTACGTCGCACTGTTCATGCTGATACTGACAGCGCTGGGTATCTGGTCGATGCGCAGCTTCCTCGGCTTCAGCACCAACCCCGATGCGACCGTGCTCAACGGTCGCTGGGCCAAGGCAGTGGAAACGCATTACGACGAAGAATTCCCGATCAAACGCCTGGGCACCAACATCTGGGCGGCGCTGGACTACAAGCTGTTCAACGAGGGCCGCAAAGGCGTGGTCCTGGGCCGCGATCAGTGGCTGTTCAGCGACGAGGAATTCAACCCGATCGTCAACGAAGACCAGAACCTGCAAGGCAACTACGCGCTGATCGAAGGCGTGCGCCAGAAGCTCAAGGAGCAAGGCATTACCCTGGTCATGGCCATCGTGCCGGCCAAGGCGCGGCTGTATCCGGAGCACCTGGGTGAAGTGAAGCCTTCGAGCATTCACGCCAACCTGTACCAGGATTTCCACGCCCGTGTCGCGGCGGACAAGATCCTTGCCCCTGACTTGCTCGCCCCGCTGCAACAGGCCAAGCAAAGCGGTCAGCAAGTGTTCCTGCGCACCGACACCCACTGGACTCCGGAAGGCGCGCAAATCGCTGCGGAACATCTGGCCAAAGCGATTGCCGAACGCACACCACTGAATGGTGAGCCACAGCGTTTCGTCACAGAGCCTGCGGAAAAAATCATCCACAAGGGCGACCTGCGTCAGTTCCTGCCGCTGGACCCGCTGTTCGAAAACCTGATGCCAGCCCAGGAACCGCTGGTCAAGCGCAACACCCGCGAAGCCGACGACCAGCCGGCCAGCGAAGACGCACTGTTCGCCGATGCCCAGGTGCCCGTGGCCCTGATCGGTACCAGCTACAGCGCCAACCCGAACTGGAACTTCGTCGGTGCACTCAAGCAAGCCCTGCACAGCGACGTCGTCAACTACGCCGAAGACGGCCATGGCCCGATTCTGCCGATGCTCAGCTACCTCAAGAGCGACGCCTTCAAGAACAGCCCGCCGCAAGTGCTGATCTGGGAGTTTCCTGAACGTTATCTGCCCGTGAACAACGAGATCGGCGACGCCGATCCGCAATGGGTCGCCGAGCTCAAACAAGCCGGCGCCCGCCAACAGAACGTAGCTGCAAACACACAATCCGAGACGCCCGACCGGGCGCAAAACTGAAAGAGAGGTCCACCATGACTTTCAACACTACTCCTCGCCGTCTCGCTGCTCGCTCCTTCAAGGCCGTTGCCCTGGTCGCCAGCATGAGTGCCCTGTCCTTCTCAGCCTTTGCCGGTGACTCGGCCCTGTATGGCCCGGTCGCGCCAAAAGGTTCGAGCTTCGTGCGGATCTACAACGCCAGCAACGCCGAAGTCAGCGCCACCGTCGGCAGCACCAATATCAGCGACGTGGCCCCACTGGCCAGCAGCGACTTCAGCTTCATGCCTGGCGGCGACTACAGCGCCAAGGTGGGCAGCCAGACCGTACCGGTTAAACTGGCCTCCGATCACTATTACACCCTGGTCAACAACGCCAGCGGCCAGCCACAACTGATCGAAGAGCCACCGTTCAAGAACAAGCAGAAATCCCTGGTCCGCATGCAGAACCTCAGCGACAAGCCGCTGACCCTCAAGACCGCTGATGGCAAGACCGAAGTGGTTCCGAACGTAGCGGCCAAGGGCCGTGGCGAACGTGAAATCAACCCGGTGAAAGTGAGCCTGGCACTGTACGAAGGCGACAAGAAAGTCGGCGACGTCAAGCCTGTTGCCCTGGAGCGTGGCGAAGCGGCCGTGCTGTACGTAACCGGCTCCGGCAGCAGCCTGTCGCCAGTCTGGGTGAAACGCCCGGTGTCGACCCGCTGATGAGTTTTCCTGACTGACGCCCTGCCTGTGGGAGCCAACCTGCTCCCACTTTGAACCGAGGCGTCATTCAGGCACGGAACAACAACAAGAGAGTGAAACGACAGAACGCAGTAGCTCTGAAACCATTTCGATTTTGTAGGAGTAACACACATGATTCCGGTGATCTTGTCAGGTGGTAGCGGCTCACGTCTTTGGCCGCTTTCGCGCAAGCAATTCCCTAAACAGTTCCTGGCCCTGACCGGCGAACACACCCTGTTCCAGCAGACCCTCGAGCGCCTGGTGTTCGAAGGCATGGACACGCCGATCGTGGTCTGCAACAAGGACCACCGCTTCATCGTCAACGAGCAGCTGTCGGCCCGCAACCTGGAAGCCCAGCGCATCCTGATGGAACCGTTCGGTCGCAACACCGCACCTGCCGTGGCCCTGACTGCGATGATGCTGGTCAATGAAGGCCGCGACGAACTGATGCTGGTGCTGCCGGCCGACCACGTCGTCGAGGACCAGAAGGCCCTGCAACGCGCCCTGGCGCTGGCCACCGTGGCCGCCGAGCGTGGCGAAATGGTGCTGTTCGGCGTACCGGCGACCAAGCCGGAAACCGGTTATGGCTACATCAAGTCGACCAACGATGCCCTGCTGCCTGAAGGCGTCAGCCGCGTTTCGCACTTCGTCGAAAAACCCGACGTCAAGCGCGCCACTGAGTTCGTCGATGCCGGCGGTTACTTCTGGAACAGCGGCATGTTCCTGTTCCGTGCCAGCCGCTTCCTCGAAGAGCTGAAAAAGCACGATCCGGACATCTACGACACCTGCCTGCTGACTCTGGAGCGCAGCGAGCAGACCGCCGACACCATCACTTTTGACGAAGCCACTTTCGCCTGCTGCCCGGACAACTCCATCGACTACGCCGTGATGGAAAAAACCCAACGCGCCTGCGTAGTGCCGCTGTCGGCCGGCTGGAGCGATGTCGGCTGCTGGTCGTCGCTGTGGGAAGTCAATCCGAAGGACGCCAACGGCAACGTCACCAAGGGCGACGTCGTGGTGCAGGACAGCCGCAACTGCATGATCCACGGCAACGGCAAGCTGGTGTCGGTGATCGGCCTGGACAACATCGTCGTGGTCGAAACCAAGGACGCCATGATGATCGCCCACAAGGACAAGGTCCAAGGCGTGAAGCAGATGGTCAACACCCTCAATGCCCAGGGCCGCACCGAAACCCAGAACCACTGCGAAGTCTATCGTCCATGGGGTTCCTACGACTCGGTGGACATGGGCGGTCGTTTCCAGGTCAAGCACATCTCGGTCAAGCCGGGCGCGTGCCTGTCGCTGCAGATGCACCACCACCGCGCCGAACACTGGATCGTGGTCAGCGGCACCGCCGAAGTGACCTGCGACGAGAATGTGTTCCTGCTCTGCGAAAACCAGTCGACCTACATCCCGATCGCGTCGGTCCACCGCCTGCGCAACCCGGGCAAGATCCCGCTGGAAATCATCGAAGTGCAGTCCGGTAGCTACCTGGGCGAAGACGACATCGAGCGCTTCGAAGACATCTACGGTCGCTCCACCCCGATCGAACGCGGCGTGTCGGTGAAGACCATCGCCCAGTAACAACTAGTAGCAACGATCAGTAGTAACGATCGGCAACAAAAGATCAGTCGTACAAGAAGCCCCCGTCCAGCCCACTGCGTCCCCTATCCGCAGCGGGTTGGGCGGGGGCTTTTTCCTAGGCGTTCGGTGACCCATCCAGGGAGCAATACCCATGGCCCGCCCCCTTCGGTAGGATGTGGCGACGGTCACGGAGGCTTCAACCATGTTTATCGGCGTCTTGCTGGTCATCACCTGGCTCATCCTGCTGTTGCGCTACCCGGCCAAGGCATTGCCGGTGTCCCTGGCGGCGTTTGTCGGGTTGGGGCTGGTGGCGGCATGGGTACTCTGGGAAGAGAACCGGGAAACCCGGCAACTGGCACGTCTGGACCTGCGCGTCACGTTCGCTCCTGACCAGTGCCCCGCCGATCGCCCACTGCTGCTGAAAATGCGTAACGGCAACGACGTGCCCCTGACCGAACTGCGCTGGCGAATCGCAGCCTATGCTCCCGGCGATACCATCAACCTGGCGGACAACCTCTACAGCTCACCGCGCTACCGCGGCCCTGGCGAATTGCAACCCGGCGCCGACTGGCAGGACTGCCTGCCGATACCGCCACTGCGCCCCGGCTACCGCCCGCAGACCTTGGAGTTTCGTGCCGAGCGACTGCAAGGTAGTTTCTCCAACTGACCCTCCCATTTTTTGCACAAGGAAAGCGCCATGCCCGTTGCGTTGATCACCGGTTGTTCCAGCGGCATCGGCCGCGCCCTCGCCGAGGCTTTCAAGGCCGCCGGTTACCAGGTCTGGGCCAGCGCGCGCAAGGATGACGACGTGGCGCAGTTGCGCGCCGCCGGGTTCACCGCGGTACAACTGGACGTCAATGACGCTCAGGCGCTGGAACAGCTCGGCGAGCGAATCAACCAGGAACATGGCGGCCTCGATGTGCTGGTCAACAACGCCGGTTATGGCGCCATGGGCCCGTTGCTGGATGGCGGCGTGCCGGCCATGCAGCGTCAGTTCGAAACCAACGTGTTCGCCATCGTCGGCGTGACCCGCGCGCTCTTTCCGGTGCTGCGCCGGGCGAAGGGGCTGGTGGTGAACATCGGCAGTGTTTCCGGTGTGTTGGTCACGCCATTTGCCGGGGCCTATTGTGCCTCCAAGGCAGCGGTGCATGCGTTGAGCGATGCGCTGCGCATGGAACTGGCGCCGTTCGGGATCCGCGTGATGGAGGTTCAGCCCGGTGCCATTGCCTCCAGCTTCGCAAAAAATGCCGGGCATGAAGCCGAGCAGTTGATCAGCGAACAATCGCCCTGGTGGCCCCTGCGTGACGGTATCCGCGCCCGCGCCAAGGCCTCCCAGGACAACCCCACCCCCACCGCCGAATTCGCCGCCGCGCTGCTCAAAGCCGTGCAACAACCCAAACCACCGCGCTTGTTGCGTCTGGGCAACGGCAGCCGGTCCTTGCCGTTGATGGCCGGTCTGTTGCCCAAGGGGTTGCTGGAGAAAGGCTTGATGAAGCGGTTCGGGTTGGGTCGGTCGTTGTAACTATCAAGGCTTGCAAGCTTTGCTGTTGTGGCGAGGGAGCTTGCTCCCGCTCGGCTGCGCAGCAGTCGCAATCCGGCTGATGCGGTTTACCTGACGCACCGCAGTGGCTGGTTTGGGGCGGCTTCGCCGCCCAGCGGGAGCAAGCTCCCTCGCCACGGGTGAACGAAAATCCAAGAGCAACTGGTAAAAAAGTGGGAGCGAGCCTGCTCGCGAATACGGTCTCACATTCAACATTGATGTTGGCTGAACCACCGCTTCCGCGAGCAGGCTCGCTCCCACAGGGGCTCAGCGCTTGTCGTGGGGTTCTACCACCACCGTACAGGTCATCCCCGCCGCCAGCAGCACGCCGTCCGGCACTTCGTCCAGATGAATACGCACCGGCACCCGCTGGGCCAGGCGCACCCAGTTGAAGGTCGGGTTCACGTCGGCAATCAGTTCCCGGCTCTCGGGGTTGTCGCGGTCGTAGATGCCCCGGGAGATACTTTCCACGTGCCCCTTGAGCAATTCGCCACTCATCAACTGCAACTGCGCGGCATCGCCGACCTGCACCTTGGGCAACTTGGTTTCCTCGAAGAAGCCATAGACCCAGAACGAATTCATGTCCACCACGGCCATCTTCGCCTCGCCGATGCGCGCATAGTCGCCACGGTGCACATTGAGGTTGGTGACGTAGCCGTCCACCGCCGCACGGACCTCGGTGCGAGCCAGGTTCAGCTCGGCCGCCTCCAGCTGCGCCTGGGCGTGCTGGTAATCAGCCAGGGCCGAGTCGGCGGTATTGCTGGCGTCGTCACGGTTCTCCCGGGAAATTACCAGGCTGTCCAGGTCGGCGCGCCGATGGGCGTTGACCTTGCGCATCTCCCAAGTGGCCTTGCGGGACGCCACCAGGGAACGCGCCTGCTTGAGCGCAATGCGGTAATGCTCGGGGTCGATGCGCATCAGCAAGTCCCCCTTCTTGACCAACTGGTTATCACGCACCGGCACCTCGATCACTTCGCCGCTGACGTCGGCGGCGACGTTGATGATGTCGGCCCGGACCCGGCCATCGCGGGTCCATGGGGTGTTCATGTAATGCACCCACAACGTCCGGCCGATCCACAGCGCAAGCGCCAGCACCAACAGCGTCGCCAGCAGGCTGAAAAATTTCTTCATCGCATCGATCTCAACGGTAGACCGTCAGCGCCAGCGCGCCGAACAGGCAAGTGAACAGGCTCAGGCGCAGCAGCGCCGGATGCCAGAAAAAACGGTACAGATCCAGCCCCGAGAGGAAACGATCCAACGCCCAGGCGAGGCCGGCGGCGATGAAAAACATCAGGGTCATGGTCGGCATGTATACGCCGTGGAAGGCGATCTCACGGAGCATGTTCAGGTTCCTGGGGCAGCGACGCGGCATAAGCCGCCAAGGGTGATTGCGGGTCCATTAGGGAGGTACGGATGAAGTGCAGGTAGCTCTTTACCCGGCGCAGGGCGGAGGTGTCGAAATGCGGGGCGAAAGGTTCGTCGGTGGCCTGGACCCGGCTGATGGCCTGGTCCACCGCGACCAGGGCGCGCTCCAGATTGTTCTGGCCGGGCTGGCGGAACAGCCGCACCAGCGCCCGCCCCATCACCCGGATCGCCTGGCGCCATGGCTGGCTTTCGGCATAGGCCGGATGCACCGGCAGCGTCGACTGTTCCTTGCGCAACTCGATGATCGCGTGGCCGACTTCCAGCACCACGAACATCCAGCGCAGCAAGTCCCGTTGCACCCGGGGCTGTCCCGCCGCCAGCCCGTAGGCCTGGTGCAGCAGATCGCGGGTACGGCTCTCGAATCCCGACGCCAGGCCCTTGAGCTTGCCGCTGATGGCGAACACCACTTGTTCGCGCAAGTCCTGTTCCAGCCGGCGCCACATCCAGCGGCTGTTGGGCGGCAGGATGATCGCCCCGGCAGCCGCACACACCAGCATGCCGAGGATCATCGCGAGGTAGTCGTTGATGAAGGCGTAGGGGTTGTAGACCGTCAGGTTGTCCGGCACCGAGCCGGTGCTGAAAAAAATCAGCAGGCCCAGCCCGACCCCGGCGTATTGCGCACGTGAGCTGAGGAACGCGCCCAGCATGATCACGGGCGCCAACATCACGCACAGCAAGGGGAAGCCGTCGATCAACGGGAAGATGAAGAACATCTCGACGAACCCGATCAACGCCCCGAACAACGTGCCGCAGGCCATCTGGAACGCCATGCGCTTGGGGTTCGGCGTGGCGGCCGACAAGCCCACGGTGGCGGCGGCGATCATCGTCATGGTCGCACCGCTCGGCCAGGCCGTGGCGACCCAATAGCTGCCCAGCACCACCAGGATGAAGGCAGCACGAAAACCGGCAGCCGCGGCGGCCAGGCCATTGGTCTGCGACACAAAGGGTTCGTCCCAGCGCTCACGTTCGTGGCGGTGATCGGCCAGTGACGCGTGGGTCTGGGCGTAGCCATGCAGGTCTTCGACGAAGCGATAGAGCAATTCGTATGCAGTATGGAAATCCAACTGCTGCGCCTCGCTGGGATCCGTCTCCTGAAACTGTGCCCGCAGCTGGCGCACCCGAGCCGGCAAGTCGGCCTTGTAGGCCGCCAGCGCCGCCGCCAGGTGCGTCGCATCGGCATCGGTCAAGGCCCGCGCGCTGAAGCCGTCGAGCAATTCGGCGAGGGTTTGCAAACCGGGTTTGATCGCGTCCACCACCGCGTCCGCCGCGCCGTTGCGCAAGCGTTCAAGCAACTGATGCAAGGCATTGAAGCGCGTGGTAACGCCCATGAATTCGCTGTTCAGGCGACTGAGTCGGCCGTTGCGCCGGCGCATGTGCGGGTCTTCGAACACGGTCACGCTGCGCAGGCTTTCCAGGCCCACCGCCTCGGCGATGAAAGCGACGTTGCGTGCCTCGAATGCCTCGGGTTGGCTGCGTCCGCGCAAGCCATCGGTGACGAACAGGGCGAACACCCCGAAGCGCTGGTAGAGCGCGTTGCGCATGGCCGCGCTCGCGGTTTGCGGCAGGATTGCAGCGCTCACCGCGGTGGCGCAGAGAATCCCCAGGGCAATCTCCAGCACCCGCCACACCGCCGCCATGAAAGCCCCTTCCGGATGGGCCAGGGCCGGCAGGCCGATCATCGCCGCGGTGTACCCGGCCAGCACAAAACCGTAGGCGCGAAAGTTGCGATAACGCGCTGCTCCGGCCGAACAGATGCCGACCCAGATCGCCAGGCAGCCGAGAAACAACTCGGTGTTCTGGGCGAACAGGGCGATCAGCGCCACCATCACCGTCGAGCCGGCCAAGGTGCCGAGCAGGCGATAAAAACTCTTGGCGAAGACCTGGCCACTCTGGGGCTGTATGACGATGAACACGGTGATCATCGCCGTACGCGGTTGCGGCAACTCCAGGCGCATCGCCAGCCACAGCGTCAGGAACGCGGCGAGCAATACCTTGAAGATGTAGACCCAGGTCACCCCATCGCTGCGGGCCCAGTCGAAAAAGCCACGGCGCCATTCGAGGCGATGAAGCCGAAGTAAATACGTCACGGAAGGCCTGCTCAGCATCGTGGCGAGGGAGCTTGCTCCCGCTTGGGTGCGCAGCATCCACCTGAAGGGACGGCGCGGCACCCATCTGAAGAACCTGGGGCTGCTTCGCAGCCCAGCGGGAGCAAGCTCCCTCGCCACAGGGGAGCGCCTGCCACAGGCATGTCGCTGCCGGCCTCCAGCCCGCCGCCCAATGCGGTGACCAAATCGGCATGGGCGCTCAGCCGCGCTGCCTCTACCTGCTGTTGCACCTGTTGTTGCTTGAACAGCAGGCTCTGGGCGTTGAGCACGTTGAGGTAGTCGGTGAGCCCCCGCTGGAACGCCACCAGCGCAATGTCGTAGGTGCGCTGGGCGGCGGCCACCGATTCGGCGGCGAAGGCCTGCTGCTTGTCCATCGACTCACGGCGAATCAACTGATCGGAAATGCTCTTGAGGGCATTCACCAGCGTCTGGTTGTAGCGCGCCACGGCGATGTCATAACCCGCCGCAGCCTCGCCCAACTCGCCACGCAGGCGTCCGCCATCGAAGATCGGCAGCGAAATCGCCGGGCCGACGTTGTAGGTGAGCTTCTTGCCTGTCAGGAACTCCAGCGCCCCACCGCCAGTAGCCATGTAACCCAGGCTACCGACCAAGTCGACGTTGGGGTAAAAACCCGCGCGCGCCACCTCGACTCCACGGGCCTGGGCCGCCACCTGCCAGCGCGCGGCAACCACATCCGGGCGCTGGCCGAGCAGTTCGGCGGGCAATGCCGATGGCAGTTTCAACGGAGCCCCCAGCGCCAGGCTCGGCCGTTGCAGGCGCGCGCCGTCGCCCGGGCCCTTGCCGGCCAGCGCCGCCAGTTGATTGCGGCTCAGGGCAATGGCTTCGTCGAGAGCGTCGAGCTGACGATGGGTTTCCGGCAATGGCGCCTGGGCCTGGCTGACTTCGAAATGGGTGCCGATGCCACCGTCCAGACGCTTTTGCGCCAGTTCGAGGATCTGCTCTTGCTGATGGAGGGTCGCGGCGATGATGTCGCGTTGGGCGTAATGCAGCGAAAACCGGATGTAGGCGCGCACGATATTGTCCTGCAGTTCCAGCTGCGCTTGCCGCGCCTCGGCGACGCTGACATGGGCCAGGTCGACGGCCCGCTCGCTGGCGCTGCGCTCGCGGCCCCACAGGTCCAACGCATAGCTCAGGCCCAGGGCGGCGTTGTTGTCCCACGTGGTGGTGTTGGCCAGTTCGCCGGGGCCATAAAACTGATCGGTGGGCCAGTTGTGGCGCTTGAGGGCCGACTCGCCATTGATCTGCAGCGACTCGGCGGCCTCGGCGACACCCGCCATGGCCTTGGCCTGGCGCACCCGGGCGACGGCCATGGCCAGGCTCGGGCTGTCTCGCACGGCCAGGTCAATCCAGCCGTCCAGTTGCGGGTCACCATAGGCTTTCCACCACTGGCGGGTCGGCCAGTGAGCATCGCGGGCGGCCTCGCGTATCGCCGCATCGGTCGCCAACTGGTTGGCCAACAAGAGCTCGCCTTGCGGCGCGATTCCTCCCGTCCCGATACAACCGCTGAGAGTCAGCGTCAAAACCCAAACACTGAGAGTCTTCAGCTCTCTGCTGATGCAACGCGGCACGGGCGCAATATTCCTGAGGTGGAGAGGCAAGAAGAGACGATAAGAATTTCGCCCTGGTACACGCCTGTGGAAGCGAGCCTGCTCGCGAAAGCGGCCGCGCAGACACACCGAGGACAACTGGGGTGCCTGTTTCGCGAGCGGGCTCGCTCCCACAGGATCCTGGACTGGCGGCAATTCTAGGCATCGCCCCCAACGGCGATAAGCCGACCTTTCTGCGAATCTTTGTTACCGTTATCGTGATAATCCATTAGTCGGGGTCCCGCATCTCTGTAACTTCATGTCACAATTTGGCACCTCCCAAGAGAGCCCTCCATGGACACTTTGCAAAACATGCGTGCGTTCAGCTGTGTTGCCGAAGCCGGCAGCTTCACCGCCGCCGCCGCGCAACTCGACACCACCACGGCCAACGTCTCGCGTGCGGTTTCCAACCTGGAAGCGCATCTGCAAACCCGTCTGCTCAACCGCACCACTCGCCGCATCGCCCTGACCGAAGCCGGCAAACGCTACCTGCTGCGGTGCGAGCAGATCCTGGCGTATGTCGAAGAGGCGGAAGCCGAGGCCAGCGATGCCCATGCGCGCCCGGCCGGACAATTGAAAGTCCACACCATGACCGGCATCGGCCAGCATTTTGTCATCGATGCCATCGCCCGTTATCGCAAGACGCACCCGGACGTGACCTTCGACCTGACCCTGGCCAACCGGGTGCCGGACATCCTCGACGAGGGCTACGACGTCTCGATCGTACTCGCCAGCGAGTTGCCGGACTCCGGCTTCGTGTCCCAGCGCCTGGGAATCACTTACAGCATCGTCTGCGCGTCGCCCGCCTACGTGAAGGCCAGCGGCTGCCCGCAGAAACCCAGCGACCTGCTGAACCACGCCTGCCTGCGCCTGGTCAGCCCGGTCATTCCGCTGGAGAAATGGGTGTTCGACGGCCCGGAGGGCCAGGAGATGGTCACCATCAACAGCTCACCGTTCCTGGTGAATTCCGCCGATGCGATGAAGACCGCGATCACCAGCGGCATGGGCGTGGGCGTGCTGCCGGTGTACGCCGCCATCGAAGGCTTGCGCAACGGGACGCTGGTGCGGGTCATGCCCAACTACCGCTCGCAGGAGCTGAACCTTTACGCCATCTACCCTTCGCGCCAGTACCTGGATGCGAAGATCAAGACGTGGGTCGAATACCTGCGAGGCTCGTTGCCGGAAATCCTCGCGGCGCACCAGGCCGAACTGACGGCCTATGAATTGAGTGGAAGCCTGACGGGAGCACGGGTCGCGAACTGAATCCGCGACCGCGCGCCGAGGGGAAAGATCAGCGTTTGCCCATCGAACGGCGCGTGCCGGGAGGCGCGGCGCCGGGGGTCTTGGTATGGCCATTCTTCGCGCCGTTCTTGTACCACGGTTGTTGGCCGGCACCTTTGGCCGCCGCCAGGTCGCCTGGTTTGAATGGAAACTTGAAGGCCGGGATCGGCGCCTTGTCGTCGGCGGCGCTGGAAACATCGCTGTCGGTCTGGCCGGACGGTTCACCGTTCGGGTGCTCGTCCACAGGCGATGGTGTTGGGGAAGTCATGTAAGGCTCCGGGCGGGTATGCCGGGCTCGGTAAGTGAGCCGCGAAACGCAGCAGTATACCTGCGCAAAATCGCGGTGCACGGGGTAGATTCAATGGCTAAGTTCCGTCTGACGGGAAACCAAGACAAAACTGACAGCCCTGACAGCTAGCCGTCACCTTCCTGACGGGCTCACAACGCTATATAAGAAAGCCAGGAATTCCTCCGTCCCGAACCGGCGTTTCACGTTCATGCCTATCCAGAAAAAAACCGTCCTGCTCGTCGCGTTACTGATCGCCCTGGCCGCCCTCGCCCTCTGGTTCATCATGAAGCCCGTCGTCAGCAAACCCAGTGCTTCCACCGCAGTGCCAGTGAAAGTGATAAGCGTTGTCGAGCAGGATGTGCCGCGCTTTGCCAGTGGCATCGGCACGGTATTGTCGCTGCACAGCGTGGTGATCCGTCCGCAGATCGACGGCATCCTCACCAGGCTGCTGGTCAAGGAAGGGCAACTGGTCAGGAAGGGCGACCTGCTGGCGACCATCGATGATCGCTCGATCCGCGCCAGCCTCGACCAGGCCCGGGCCCAGCTCAGCGAGAGCCAGGCGCAACTGGCCGTGGCCCAGGTCAACCTCAAGCGCTACAAGCTGCTGAGCGTCGATGACGGCGTATCGAAGCAGACCTACGACCAGCAACAGGCGCTGGTCAACCAGCTCAAGGCCACTGCCCAGGGCAACCAGGCGGCCATCGATTCGGCGCAGGTGCAGCTGTCCTACACGCAGATCCGCTCGCCGGTGAGCGGTCGCGTCGGCATTCGCAATGTGGATGAAGGCAACTTCCTGCGCACCAGCGACACCGAAGGCCTGTTCACGGTGACCCAGATCGACCCGATCGCCGTGGAGTTCTCCTTGCCCCAGCAAATGCTGCCGACCCTGCAGCGATTGATCGCCGCCCCGGACCAGGCCTTGGTCAAGGCCTATATCGGGGCCGACGGCGTGACCGGGGAATTGCTCGGCGAGGGACGGCTCAGCCTCATCGACAACCAGATCAACACCAACACCGGAACCCTGCGGGCCAAGGCCGAATTCAATAACGCCGCGCAACGGCTGTGGCCGGGGCAACTGGTGACGCTGAAAATCCAGACCGCTATCGACAAGGGCGCCCTGGTGGTGCCGCCCACCGTGGTCCAACGCGGGCTGGAGCAACACTTCGTCTATCGGGTCAAAGGTGACAAGGTCGAAAGCGTGCCGGTGCAAATGGTTTACCAGGACAGCGACAGGCACATCATCAAAGGCGTGAACGCCGGCGATCAGCTGGTGAGTGACGGCCAGTCACGCCTCAAGCCCGGCGGCAGCGTCCAGGTGCTCAGCGATCCGCCTGCCCTCGCCAAGACCGGGCAGGCGCAGCCATGAAGGGCCGCGGCTCGATATCGGCGTGGTGCATCGACCACCCCATCGCCACGGTGCTGCTGACGTTCGCCCTGGTATTGCTGGGGTTGATCGCCTTTCCCCGCCTGCCCGTCGCGCCTTTGCCCGAGGCGGAATTCCCGACCATCCAGGTCAACGCCCAACTGCCCGGCGCCAGTCCCGAAACCATGGCATCGTCCGTGGCGACCCCGCTGGAGGTGCAATTCAGCGCCATCCCCGGCATTACCCAGATGACCTCAAGCAGTGCGTTGGGCTCGACCAACCTGACCCTGCAATTCAGTCTCGACAAGAGCATCGACACCGCCGCCCAGGAAGTGCAGGCGGCGATCAACACCGCCGCCGGCAAGCTGCCCAATGACATGCCGAACCTGCCGACCTGGCGCAAGGTCAACCCGGCCGACAGCCCGGTGCTGATTCTCAGCATCAGCTCCGACCTGATGCCAGGCACCGAACTGAGTGATTACGTCGAGACGCTGCTCGCCCGCCAGATCAGCCAGATCGACGGCGTTGGGCAGATCTATATCACCGGCCAGCAGCGGCCGGCGATCCGGGTCCAGGCCTCGGCCGACCGGCTTGCCGCCATCGGCCTGACCCTCGCCGATATTCGCCAGTCCCTGCAGCAGGCCAGCCTCAACCTGGCCAAGGGCGCGCTGTATGGCGAGTCGAGTATTTCCACCTTGTCCACCAACGACCAGCTGTTCAAGCCGGAGGAATACGGCGAGCTGATCGTTTCCTACCGGGACGGCGCACCGGTCCATCTCAAGGACATCGCCAAAGTCGTGAACGGTTCGGAAAACGCCTACGTGCAGGCCTGGTCCGACGACCAGCCCGGCGTCAACCTGGTGATCTTCCGCCAGCCGGGGGCGAACATCGTCGAGACGGTCGGCCGCATCCAGGCGGCGCTGCCGACCCTGGAAGCCATGCTGCCTGCCGCCATACAGGTCAAGGTGATGATCGATCGCACCCAGACCATTCGCGCTTCGCTGCATGAAGTGGAAATCACTCTGCTGATCGCGGTGCTGCTGGTGGTGGCGGTGATGGCGCTGTTCCTGCGCCAGCTCTCGGCGACGCTGATTGTCTCGGCCGTGCTCGGGGTGTCGCTGACCGCCAGTTTCGCGCTGATGTATGTGATGGGTTTCAGCCTCAACAACCTGACCCTGGTGGCGATCGTCATCTCGGTGGGATTCGTGGTGGACGACGCCATCGTGGTGGTGGAGAACATCCACCGGCACCTGGAAGCCGGCGATGGCATGCGCGAGGCGGCGATCAAGGGCGCCGGGGAAATCGGTTTCACGGTGGTGTCCATCAGTTTCTCGCTGGTGGCGGCGTTCATTCCGCTGCTGTTCATGGGCGGCGTGGTCGGGCGGCTGTTTAAGGAATTTGCCCTGACCGCCACTTCGACCATCCTGATTTCCGTCGTGGTGTCCCTGACCCTGGCGCCGACCCTGGCTGCCTTGTTCATGCGCGCCCCGAAACATCACGCCCATGCCAGGCCGGGTTTCGGCGAGCGCCTGCTCGGCGGGTACGAACGCGGCCTGCGCCGGGCCCTGGCCCACCAGAAACTGATGATCGGCGTGTTCGGCCTGACCCTCGCCCTCGCGGTCGTGGGCTACGTGTTCATCCCCAAGGGCTTCTTCCCGGTCCAGGATACCGGCCTGGTGCTGGGCACCAGCGAAGCGGCGGCCGATATCTCGTTCCCGGACATGGTGGCCAAGCACAAGGCCCTGGCCGAGATCGTCGCCGCCGACCCGGCAGTGCAGACCTTCTCGCACTCCGTCGGCGTCTCGGGCAACAACCAGACCATCGCCAACGGCCGCTTCTGGATCGCCCTCAAGCCTCGGGGCGAGCGCGATGTATCGGCCAGCGGCTTCATCGACCGGATCCGCCCCAAGTTGCTGAAGATTCCCGGCGTTGTGCTGTACCTGCGGGCCGGGCAGGACATCAACCTCAGCTCCGGCCCGAGCCGCGCCCAGTATCAATACGTGCTCAAGAGCAACGACGGGCCGACCCTCAACGCCTGGACGCAGAAACTCACCGACAAGCTGCGCAGCATTCCGGCATTCCGCGACATTTCCAACGACTTGCAACTGGGCGGCAGCATCACCCACATCAACATCGACCGCAGCGCGGCGGCACGTTTCGGCCTCACCGCCAGCGATGTCGACCAGGCGCTCTACGACGCTTTCGGCCAGCGGCAGATCAATGAATTCCAGACCGAGACCAACCAGTACAACGTCATCCTGGAACTCGACACCCAGCAACGCGGCAAGGCCGAAAGCCTGGCGTATTTCTATCTGCGCTCGCCGCTGAGCGGGGAAATGGTCCCGCTCTCGGCCCTCGCCCGCTTCGACGCACCGACCAACGGCCCGCTGTCGATTGCCCACGACGGCATGTTCCCGGCCGCCAACCTGTCGTTCAACCTCGCGCCGGGCGTGGCGCTGGGGGATGCCGTGCGCCTGCTCGACCAGGCCAAGAACGAGATCGGCATGCCCGCCGCCATCACCGGCAGCTTCCAGGGCGCGGCCCAGGCGTTCCAGAGCTCGCTGAAAAGCCAGCCGTGGCTGATCCTCGCCGCGTTGGTGGCGGTGTACATCATCCTCGGCGTGCTCTACGAGAGTTTCGTCCATCCGTTGACGATCATTTCCACGTTGCCCTCGGCCGGCCTCGGCGCGTTGATCATGCTCTGGCTGTTGGGCCAGGATTTCTCGATCATGGCGCTGATCGGCCTGGTGCTGCTGATCGGCATCGTCAAGAAGAACGGCATCCTGATGATCGACTTCGCCCTCGATGCCCAGCGCAACGGTGGGATGACGCCGCAGGAGGCGATTTTCCAGGCCTGCCTGACGAGGTTCCGTCCGATCATGATGACGACCCTGGCCGCCCTGCTCGGCGCCCTGCCATTGATGCTCGGCTACGGCCCTGGAGCCGAATTGCGCCAACCACTGGGCATCGCGGTGGTCGGTGGCCTGCTGGTGAGCCAGGCACTGACGCTGTTCACCACGCCGGTCATATACTTGTGGCTGGAGCGATTGTTCCATCGGCCCGCGCCTCGACCCGGTTCTGCGCCGACGGCGGCGCTGGCAAATGCAGACTGAGGCCGGGCCATGCGCGTTCTGATCATCGAAGACGAAGAAAAAACCGCCGACTATCTGCACCGCGGCCTGACCGAACAGGGTTACATCGTGGATGTGGCGCGGGACGGCGTCGAAGGGCTGCACCTGGCCCTGGAAAGTGACTATGCGGTGATCGTGCTCGACGTCATGCTGCCGGGCCTCGACGGCTTTGGCGTGCTGCGGGCCCTGCGCGCCCGCAAGCAGACGCCGGTCATCATGCTCACCGCCCGCGAACGGGTCGAAGATCGCATCAAGGGCCTGCGCGATGGCGCCGATGATTATCTGGGCAAGCCGTTTTCGTTCCTGGAGCTGGTGGCCCGCCTGCAAGCCCTGACCCGCCGCAGCAGCGGCCATGAACCAGTACAAGTGAGCATCGCCGACCTCTGGATCGACCTGATCAGCCGCAAGGCCAGCCGCGCCGGGCAGCGTCTGGACCTGACCGCCAAGGAGTTTTCGCTGCTCAGCGTGCTGGCTCGCCGCCAAGGCGAGATCCTTTCGAAAACCGCGATTGCCGAAATGGTCTGGGACATCAATTTCGACAGCGACGCCAACGTCGTCGAAGTGGCGATCAAACGCCTGCGGGCCAAGCTCGACGGGCCCTTCGAGCACAAACTGCTGCACACCATCCGAGGGATGGGTTATGTGTTGGAGAATCGCGGTGAGTAACAGCATCGCCCTGCGCCTGAGCGGCATGTTCACGCTGGTGGCGGCGCTGGTGTTCCTGCTGATTGGCGGCGGCTTGTACCAGCAGGTCGAAAAAGGTCTCGGCCTGTTGCCAGAGGCAGAGCTCGATGCCCGCTACAGCGTGCTGGAGTCCACCGTCGGCCGCTATGGCACGCCGGAGCACTGGGTCAAGATCAACAACAAGCTGCGCTTGCTCGGCGAGGAGGATAAACGCATCCACTTCTGGATCGTCAGCGATGACCCGCGCTTTGAATACGGTAACCCCGATGCACAGATCCGTGCCTTCGCCGCAGGTCCATTGGGCAAACGTGACCTGAAGCTGGCGACGCAGCATTACCCGATGAAAGTGCTGGTGAGCCAGTTCCCGGCCAAGGACCAGCGGCCGCCGCTACGGTTCATGATCGGTATCGACACCGAGACCTTCTACCAGACCCAGCATCGTTTGCTGGTCGCGCTGGTGAGCCTGGCGATCGTCGGCGTGCTGCTGGCCTCGTTGCTGGGCTACTGGGTGGCGCGCATCGGTCTCAAGCCACTCATCAAGTTGTCGGACGAAGCGCGGCGCCTGGCCCCGCCCCGGCTCACCGGGCGCTTGCAATTGTCACCGCTGCCACCGGAACTCAACCAGTTCGTCAGTTCCTTCAACGCAACCCTGGACCGCGTCGAGCAGGCATATTCAAGGCTGGAGTCATTCAATGCCGACGTTGCCCATGAACTGCGCTCGCCGCTGACCAACCTGATCGGCCAGACGCAGGTGGCGCTGACCCGCGGGCGCTCGGCAGAGCATTACTTCGAAGTGCTGCAATCGAACCTCGAAGAGCTGGAGCGACTGCGCTCGATCATCAACGACATGTTGTTCCTGGCCAGCGCCGACCAGGGCAGCAAGGCCACCAAGCTGACCACGACGTCCCTGGCCGATGAGGTGGCAACCACCCTCGATTATCTGGACTTCATCCTGGAGGACGCCCAGGTCCAGGTTCGCGTCAGCGGCGATGCCCAGGCCAGTATCGAGATCGCCCACCTGCGCCGGGCCTTGATCAATCTGCTCAGCAACGCCGTCCAGCACACCGCGCCCGGCCAGGTGATCGACGTGGACATCGAAGCCACCGGCGACCAGGTCATCCTAGGCGTCACCAATCCCGGCGAGCCTATCGCCGGCGAACACCTGCCGCGCCTGTTCGAGCGCTTCTACCGGGTCGACGTCTCCCGCAGCAACAGCGGCGCCAACCACGGCTTGGGCCTGGCCATCGTCAAGGCGATTGCGCTCATGCACGGCGGCGATGTATTCGTGCGCAGCGACCGTGGTGCCAACACCTTCGGGATCCGCTTGCCGGCCTGAGGAGCAAGCCCGCCCCCACGAAATTCCTGTGGCATACGCCCACCCAAGGACAACACTGTGGGAGCGAGCCTGCTCGCGAAAGCGGCAGTCCATCCAACCTCGATTTCCATGCAATAAGCCACGATGTGGATTGCTCAATTTCAGTGTCACAAGCACAATCTTGCAAAAGGCCAGCATTGTCTGATGCCAGTCATCCGCTGTTAAAGATGAGCAGCCTATGGGAAGGATCCCAGCCACATGACAATGCAGATCGGAATCATGAGCGCGAGCAGTGCAACACCCGGCAACATCCCGCTTTCGATACGTTCGGAACGGGTACTCGTTTTGGCCAGCTCGCTGGTTGTCATCGCCATCGTAGCTATCGTCACGTTCCTGCTGATCCGTGAACACGCCAGCGCGCAGCAGGCAGCGACGCGCGCGGCGAGCAACATTGTGCAGTTGATCGACGCCGACGTACTACGCAATGTCGAACTCTACGATCTTTCGCTGCAAGGCCTGATTGCCGCAGCGAAACGCCAGGACCTCCAGGACGTTTCGCCAACGATCCGCCACCTCGCCCTGTTCGACCGCGCCACCGCAGCCCCTTATAAAGGCGACATATTGCTGCTCGACAAGCGCGGCGACGTGGTCGCCGATTCCGCTTCGGTCGAACCGCGCAAGGGCAATTACGCCGATCGGGAATATTTCCAGTCCCATCTGCAGGATCCGGGCCCGGGCATGAAGATCAGCCGCCCGTTCCGGGCCCGGAGCAGTCCGCATGACTGGCGCATCAGCTTCAGCTACCGCTTGAACGACGACAGGGGCGAGTTCATGGGCGTGGCCGAGGCTGCAATGCGCCTGGGCTACTTCAGCCAGCTCTTCAAGAGCTTGAACATCGGCCATGGCGGCACGGTCAACCTGGTCAGCCGCGACGGGATCCTGTTGGCTCAGGAGCCGCCTCTGGCCGAAGACATGATTGGCAAGGATTTCAGCAGCCGACCGAACTTCGTGCGGATCCTGCGCGAAGGCGATGGCAGTTTCACCAGCGTGTCCAGCGTGGATCAGAAGCAGCGGCTGTACACCTTTTCCCAGGTAGGTAATCTGCCGCTGATCGTCGTGGTCGCACTCTCTTCCCAAGAGGTTTTCGCTTCATGGCAACGCACGGCGCTGCTGGTCAGTGGCGCCACGGGCGCGCTGTGCTTCAGCTTGCTCTGGCTCACCTGGCTGCTGCGTCGGGAATTGAGACGCCGGCACACCGCTGAACGGGAACTGGCCCTGCTGGCATCCGTCGACCCGCTGACAGGCCTGGCCAACCGCCGGACGCTGGACCAGACGCTGCAACTGGAGTGGCTGCGCGCCCAGCGCTCCGGTCAACCGTTGTCGATCCTGATGATCGATGCCGACCACTTCAAGGCGCTCAATGATCGCCTGGGCCACCAGCGCGGTGACGAGGCGTTACGAACCCTGGCGCAACTGATCGGCGGGTACGTGCGCCGACCCGCCGACCTGGCGGCGCGTTATGGCGGTGAAGAGTTCTCGGTGGTGCTGCCGGAGACGACGACCGCAGGAGCGTTCACCATGGCGCAAAACATTCGCGAAGCCGTTGAGCAACTGCCCGGCGACGCCCCCATGACCGTCAGCATCGGCATCGCTACGTGGGCGAACGGGCCTTACAACGAACTTGAGGCGTTGCTGCTCGCCGCCGACAAGGCGCTCTACCAGGCCAAGGCCAGCGGGCGTAATCGAGTTGTTTGTGCGATGTAAGCCTTGCTCCTGCTTTTGTGGCGAGGGAGCTTGCTCCCGCTGGGCCGCGAAGCGGCCCCAGAGATAGCGACTCGCTCGCCTGATCCACCGCAGACCAGGTTGAGGACTGCTTCGCAGTCCAGCGGGAGCAAGCTCCCTCGCCACAAAAGCCTTTCGCAGCCGACATAAAACCCAGCCATAAAAAAAGGCCACCCGAAGGCAGCCCTTAAAAAACTAGAGAGGTTTTTTGCTTACACGGCCGCTACAGGGCGCATGTAAGAGATTGGTGCGGTGCTGGCGTCTTCGAACGTCACGACTTCCCAAGCGTCTTTCTGCTCAATCAACTTGCGCAGCAGCTGGTTGTTCAGCGCGTGGCCGGACTTGAAGCCCTTGAACTCACCAATCAGGCTGTTGCCCAGCAGGTAGAGGTCGCCGATTGCATCGAGGATCTTGTGTTTGACGAATTCGTCTTCATAACGAAGGCCGTCTTCGTTCAACACGCCATCGGAATCGACCACGATCGCGTTTTCCACACTGCCACCGAGTGCGAGGTTGTGCTTGCGCAGGTACTCGATATCACTCATGAAACCAAAGGTACGCGCGCGGCTGACTTCTTTGACGAACGAAGTGCTGGAAAAATCCACGCTTGCACTCTGGGTGCGGTCACGGAAAACCGGGTGATCGAAATCGATCTCGAAGCTCACCTTGAAACCTTCGAAAGGGACAAAAGTGGCGCGCTTGTCGCCGTCTTCCACTGTCACTTCCCGCAGGATGCGGATGAACTTCTTGGCCGCGTCCTGCTCTTCCAGGCCAGCCGATTGAATCAGGAATACGAAAGGTCCGGCGCTGCCATCCATGATCGGGACTTCGGACGCGGAGAGCTCGACGTAGGCGTTATCGATGCCCAGGCCAGCCATGGCCGAGAGCAAATGCTCCACCGTGTCCACTTTGGTGTCACCGTTGACCAGCGTGGTCGACATAGTGGTTTCACCAACGTTTTCCGCGCGAGCAGGAATCTGCACCACAGGGTCGAGGTCGGCACGACAAAACACAATGCCGGTGTCGACAGGCGCGGGCTTGAGGGTCAGATAGACCTTCTCGCCGGAGTGCAGGCCGACACCTGTGGCACGGATAATATTCTTCAGGGTGCGTTGTTTAATCATGGCATGGGCCGCTTCAGCGCAAATTGCGAACTGGTATCAACAAAGGCTGGCGATGATAGCAGACCAGACCTTTGCTGAACACCAATCACCCGTATACCCCTGATACATTCCATCAATCGGCCTGACGACGCAGGAATGCCGGGATGTCCAGGTAATCCAGATCGTCTTGCGGATTCATCTTCGCGGCAGTCGCAGCACCGGCCTGGGCCTGGTTGCGCATGACGGTCGGACGGTCCAGGTCACGGTAGTTCACCGCGGGAGCTTCCTGACGAGCGGCTGCTTGCTGCTGGGGCTGCGAAGCCATGGCGGTCTGCACGGTGTTGTCGATCACCTTCATCGGTTTCTCGATTTTCGCGCCCAGGCCAGTGGCAACCACGGTCACGTGCAGTTCGTCACGCATGTCCGGATCGATCACGGTGCCGACCTTGACCATCGCGTGGTCGGAAGCGAACGCCTCGATGATGCTACCCACGTCGGAATACTCGCCCAGGGACAAGTCCGGACCGGCGGTGATGTTCACCAGGATGCCGCGGGCGCCCTGCAGGTTCACATCTTCGAGCAGCGGGTTGCGGATGGCCGCTTCGGTGGCTTCGCGTGCACGGTTCGGACCGCTGGCGCAGCCGGTGCCCATCATCGCCATGCCCATTTCGGACATCACGGTGCGTACGTCGGCAAAGTCGACGTTGATCATGCCCGGACGCTTGATGATGTCGGAGATACCGCGAACGGCACCGGCCAGTACGTCATCGGCCTTGGCGAAAGCCGACAGCAGGCTGGCGTCCTTACCGAGGATGGTCAGCAGCTTCTCGTTGGGGATGGTGATCAACGAGTCGACGCTTTCGCTCAGCGCGCGGATGCCTTCATCGGCGATCTGCATGCGCTTGCGGCCTTCGAACGGGAACGGACGGGTCACCACCGCAACGGTGAGGATGCCCATTTCCTTGGCCACTTCGGCAATGATCGGCGCTGCACCGGTACCGGTACCGCCGCCCATGCCAGTGGTGATGAACACCATGTTGGTGCCAGCCAGGACTTCAGCGATGCGCTCGCGATCTTCCAGGGCAGCCTGACGGCCAACCTCGGGATTCGCGCCGGCACCCAGGCCCTTGGTCACGCCGGTACCGAGTTGCAGGATGGTCCGCGCGCCGATGTTTTTCAGCGCCTGAGCATCGGTGTTGGCGCAGATGAACTCAACGCCTTCGATGTTGCTCTTGACCATGTGGTTGACAGCGTTGCCGCCGCCACCGCCGACACCGATTACCTTGATAACCGGGCTGGCGGGGATGTTGTCTACGAGTTCGAACATTTTCCCTCTCCTTTCATTCTCTAGTTTTTTCGCCTACTGCGTTTGTTGCCGTCTTGCAACGCCGGGCCTGAAACCCGACGCCTGAATCTGAAATCGCTTAGAAATTGCCCTTCACCCAAGCCTGGAGCCGCTCGAACAGCGGTGCCTTGGGCTCTTCGCTGCTGTAGCTGTCACGGCTGCCGATGCCCGAGAACGAGATCCCGTCGGACTGCTTTTGCAGGCCGTACATCAACAGCCCCACGCCAGTCGAATAGATCGGGTTGCGCACCACGTCATCCAGACCCTTGACGCCATGGGGCACGCCCAGGCGCACCGGCATGTGGAAAATCTCTTCGGCCAGCTCGACCGCGCCTTCCATCTTCGACGTACCGCCGGTCAGCACGATGCCGGCCGGGATCAGGTCTTCGTAGCCGCTGCGGCGCAGTTCGGCCTGGATTAGCGTGAACAGTTCGTCGTAGCGCGGCTCGACCACTTCGGCCAGGGCCTGGCGCGACAATTCGCGCGGCGGACGGTCGCCGACGCTCGGCACCTTGATGGTTTCACCAGCACCGGCCAGCTTGGCCAGGGCGCAGGCGTAACGGATCTTGATTTCCTCGGCGTACTGGGTCGGGGTGCGCAGCGCCATGGCGATGTCGTTGGTCACCTGGTCGCCGGCAATCGGGATCACTGCCGTGTGGCGGATGGCGCCTTCGGTGAAGATCGCGATGTCGGTGGTGCCGCCGCCGATGTCGACCAGGCAAACGCCGAGTTCTTTCTCGTCGTCGGTCAGCACCGAGTAGGCCGAAGCCAGTTGCTCGAGGATGATGTCGTCGATTTCCAGGCCGCAGCGACGCACGCACTTCTCGATGTTCTGCGCGGCGTTCACGGCGCAGGTGACCACGTGGACCTTGGCTTCCAGGCGTACGCCGGACATACCCAGGGGCTCGCGTACGCCTTCCTGGTTATCGATCACGTAATCCTGCGGCAGGGTGTGCAGCACCCGCTGGTCGGCCGGAATCGCCACGGCCTGGGCCGCGTCGAGTACGCGCTCAAGGTCGGCGGAGCTGACTTCACGGTCCCGAATCGCCACGATGCCGTGGGAGTTCAGGCTGCGGATGTGATTGCCCGCGACACCGACGAACGCCGAGTGGATCCGGCAACCGGCCATCAGCTGCGCTTCTTCGATGGCGCGCTGGATCGATTGGACGGTGGACTCGATGTTCACCACCACGCCTTTCTTCAAGCCACGGGACGGGTGTGTACCGATCCCAACGATGACCAGCGTGCCGTCGTCCGCGACCTCGCCTACCAGCGCTACCACCTTGGAAGTGCCGATATCCAGACCGACGATCATTTTTCCGCTTTGCACGTTTGCCATGGGTCCTGCCTCTTCTTAATTCTTCGCGACGGCGGGTTCGGCCGTCGTCGGCGCTACAGGTTCCCGCCAGCCAACAGCGAGGCCGTTGGCGTAGCGCAGATCGATGCGCGCAATGTTCGTAATTTGTTCTTTGAGCGTCTTGTCATAGATGGCAATGAAGCGGCGCATCTTTTCCACCAGGTTGCCGCGCCCGAGCAACAGCTCGATGCCCGGCCCCGAGCTGCCCGCGCCAGTGGTCAGGAACCAGCTGCCGCGCTCACGCAATTCCAGGCGCGCGATGGAGAAGCCCAGTGGGCGCAACATCTGACTCAACACCTGGTATTGCTGCATCACTTGCTGCTGGGCCCGCTGTGGACCGAACAGTTGTGGCAAATGTTCATAATTGGCCAGTTCCCGTGGCGTAAACGCCTGGCCCTGGTTGTTCAACAGCGACTCGTCGCCCCAACGGGCCACCGGCAACTGCTCTTCCAGACGAATCGACACCTGGTCCGGCCATACCCGCCGCACTTCGGCGTGGGCGATCCAGGGCATCTGCTCCAGCTCGGTGCGCATGCCCGCCAGGTCGATGGTGAAGAAGCTCGACGCGACGAACGGAGCGATCCGCTGCTGCACCGCCTGCTGGCTGATGTAGCTCAGGTCACCCTGGACGTTGATCCGGGCGATCGGCCGATCGGCATAAGGCAGCAGCCGCTGCGCGCCTTCATACGTGCCGAACCCCAATACCACCAGCATCACCGGCCAGAACAGGCTTTTGAGAAAGCCGAAATTGGCTTTCGGCAAGCGCGCCGACATCGGCTCTTTGGCCACCATTCGGCTGGCACCCCGCGGCACCGGCTTGCGACCGGGTGCGGATGGCTGATGACGAAGCGATGCGCCTTGCATGGCTTAACCCCTGGACTCTTGGTTGCCGACACTGGCGGCCAGGATCGACAGCACCAGTTGCTGGAAATCCAGGCCGGCAGCACGAGCCGCCATCGGAACCAGGCTGTGGTCGGTCATGCCGGGGGCGGTGTTGACTTCCAGGAACCAGAACTGCCCATCGGCGTCCTGCATCACGTCCGCCCGCGCCCAACCGGCGATACCCAGCGCCTCACAGGCCTTGGCCGTGAGGTCCATCAATTGTTTTTCCTTGGCAGCGTCCAGCCCGCAGGGAATGCGGTACTGGGTGTCATTGGCGATGTATTTGGCGTCGTAGTCGTAGAACGTGTGGGGCGTGCCCAGCGCAATCGGGGGCAACACCTGGTCACGCAGGGTGGCGATGGTGAACTCGGGACCGGTGATCCATTGTTCGACCAACACTTGCGAATCGTAGGAACTGGCGTCCTTCCAGGCTGCGGTCAACTCAGGCAGCGAATTCACTTTCGCCATGCCGATACTTGAACCTTCATGGGCCGGTTTGACGATCAAAGGGAAGCCCAGTTCCGTCGCCGCCGAAATACAATCGGCCTCGGACGCCAGCACGGCGTGACGTGGCGTCGGGATGCCGAGGCTGTGCCAGACCTGTTTGGTGCGCAACTTGTCCATCGCCAGGGCGGAAGCCAGGATGCCACTGCCGGTGTAGGGGATGCCCAGGCATTCGAGCAAGCCCTGCATGCTGCCGTCTTCGCCGCCACGGCCATGAAGGATGATGAAGGCGCGATCGATTTTTTCGCTCAGCAGGCGCTGCAGGAAGTCGTCGCCCACGTCGATGCCGAATGCGTCGACACCGGCGCTTTGCAGGGCTTGCAGCACGGCGTTGCCGGACTTGAGAGAGACCTCGCGCTCGGCGCTCTTGCCACCGAACAGCACGGCCACGCGGCCGAAGGCTTTCGGATCAAGGGTCGAGACCAGGTTGGCGTAGGCAGCAGTCATTTCAGTTTCCCCTCGCTGGAGGCCACGGTGGCTCCGGCGAATAACGGACTTTTCAACAGTTTCGGGGCCAGGCCACCGATATCACCGGCGCCCTGGCAGAGCAGGATGTCGCCGGCGCGCAGCAGCGGCTTGACCAGCGGTGCGAGGTCCACGCCGCGGTCGATGTAGATCGGGTCCAACTGGCCGCGCTGGCGGATGCTGTGGCACAGCTGGCGGCTGTCGGCGCCCGGGATCGGCTCTTCGCCGGCCGGGTAGACTTCCATCAACAGCAGCACGTTGGCGTCGGCCAGCACCTGGACAAAATCGTCGTACAGGTCGCGGGTGCGGCTGTAGCGGTGCGGCTGGTAGACCATCACCAGCCGGCGCTCCGGCCAGCCACCGCGCACGGCCTTGATCACCGCCGCGACTTCGGTCGGGTGATGGCCGTAGTCGTCCACCAGCATCACGTTGCCGCCGTCCACCGGCAGCTCGCCGTAGACCTGGAAGCGTCGACCCACGCCCTGGAACCCGGACAGGCCCTGGACGATGGCTTCATCGCTGACGCCTTCGTCGGTGGCGATGCAGATGGTCGCCAGCGAGTTGAGCACGTTGTGGTTGCCGGGCATGTTCACCGACACGTCCAACGGCTCGCGATCAGGACGCAGCACGGTGAAGAACGTCTGCATGCCCTGCTGGCGCACGTTGATCGCGCGCACGTCGGCGTCTTCGCCAAAGCCGTAGGTCACGGTCGGACGCTTGATCAGCGGCAGGATTTCGCGCACCACCGGATCGTCCAGGCACACCACCGCCAGACCGTAGAACGGCAGGTTGTGGAGGAACTCGACGAAGGTTTTCTTCAGTTTGTTGAAGTCACCGTCGTAGGTCGCCATGTGGTCGGCGTCGATGTTGGTCACCACGGCCACCAGCGGTTGCAGGTGCAGGAAACTTGCATCGCTCTCGTCGGCTTCGGCGATCAGGTAGCGGCTGGTGCCCAGTTGGGCGTTGGTGCCCGCGGCGTTCAGGCGCCCACCGATCACGAACGTCGGGTCCAGGCCACCGGCAGCGAACACCGAGGCGATCAGGCTGGTGGTGGTGGTCTTGCCGTGAGTACCGGCGACGGCGATGCCGTGGCGATAGCGCATCAGCTCGGCGAGCATCTCGGCGCGCGGCACCACGGGAATGCGACGTTCCAGGGCGGTGGCAACTTCCGGGTTGGAAGTGTTCACGGCGCTGGAGACCACCAGCACATCGGCGTTGGCGGCGTTCTCGGCACGATGGCCGATGAAAATCTGTGCACCGAAGGATTCCAGGCGCTCAGTGACCGGCGAAGCCTTCAGGTCGGAACCCGAGACCTGGTAACCCAGGTTCAGCAACACCTCGGCGATCCCGCACATGCCCACGCCGCCGATCCCGACGAAGTGGATGCGGCGGATGCGGCGCATTTCCGGCTGCGGCATGGCTTTGCGATTCTCAACCATGGGCCACCTCCAGGCAGGTATCGACCACTTGGGCGGTGGCATCGGGTTTGGCCAGGCGGCGTGCGGCGCGGGCCATGTCTTCGAGTGTTTGCGGCTGCATCAAGACCTCTGTCAGGCGCGCGGCTAGATGCGCGGCGCCAGTCGTTCTTTGTGGCATCAGGAAGGCAGCGCCTTCGCGGGCCAAATAATCGGCGTTGCGGGTCTGGTGATCGTCGATGGCGTGGGGCAAAGGCACCAGCATCGAGGGCAGACCGGCGGCAGCCAGTTCACTGACGGTCAGCGCGCCTGCGCGGCAGACCACCAGGTCGGCCCAGCCATAGGCTTGGGCCATGTCTTTGATGAAAGGCTGCACTTGCGCCTCGACGCCAACGGCGCGATAGCGCTCGGCGGTCACTTCATCGTGGTTTTTGCCAGCCTGGTGAAACACTTCCGGGCGCAATTCGGGGGCGACCTGGGACAAGGCTTCGGGCAGCAGTTTGTTCAACGGTTCCGCTCCGAGGCTTCCGCCGAGGATCAGCAAACGCGCCTTGCGTCCGGCCAGGGCCGGGCGCGGTGTATCGAGGAACAGCTCCGTGCGCACCGGGTTACCGGTGGTGCGACGGCTGCCCGACAGGGTAAAGGTGTCGGGGAAGGCTTCACACACTCGAGCGGCCAACGGCACCAGTAACCGATTGGCGGTACCAGCGACCGCGTTCTGCTCATGAACGATCACCGGCACACCGGCCAGTTTTGCCGCGACGCCGCCAGGACCGGTCACATAACCGCCGAAGCCGACGACACACACCGGCCGCAGCCGACGGATGACCGCCCGCGCCTGCCAGATCGACTTGAGCAGCATCAGCGGAGCCTTGAGCAGCGACAGCTTGCCTTTGCCCCGCAGGCCACTGGCGTTGATCCGATGCAGCTCGAGGCCGGCGGCGGGTACCAGTTCATTCTCGATGCCACGCGGCGTGCCGAGCCAGTGCACGGTGTAGCCGCGCGCCTGGAACTCCCGGGCACAGGCCAGCGCCGGGAATACATGCCCGCCGGTTCCGCCCGCCATGATCAGCACGTTAGCGCCCATGAGTCGGCTCCTCGGCGAAGTCGCTTTCATGGAATTCCATTTCTTCACTGCCCAGGTGGGTTCGACTTTCCCACTCGATGCGCAGCAACAAGCCGAGGCAGGCACAGCAGATCACCAGGGAGCTGCCGCCATAACTGAGGAACGGCAGCGTCAGGCCCTTGGTCGGCAGCAGACCGACGTTCACCCCGATGTTGATCAGGAACTGGCCGATCCAGAGGAACGACAGGCCGTACGCCACGTACGCGGCAAAGAACTGCTTGGCCTTCTCGGCCCACAAGCCGATGTACATGCCGCGCACACAAACGAAGACGAACAGCGCGACGGTGCACAGGGAACCCACTACCCCTAGCTCCTCGGCGAGAACCGAGAACACGAAGTCGGTGTGGGCTTCCGGCAGGTAGAACTGCTTTTGCACGCTGTTGCCCAGGCCCACGCCCAGCCACTCGCCGCGACCGAAGGCGATCAATGCCTGGGTCAACTGGTAGCCGGAACCGAACTGGTCGGCCCACGGATCGGTAAAGGTGATCAGGCGCGCCATCCGGTACGGCTGGGCCTGCACCAGGACGGTCACTGCCGCGAACGCCAGCGCTACCATCAGGGTGAAGCGGAACAGCCCGACACCGCCGAGGAACAGCATTGCCGCCGCCGCGCCCATCATCACCACCGTCGCGCCGAAGTCCGGCTCCATCAGCAGCAGGCCGGCCATCGGCAGCAGCACGATGAACGGCTTGAAGAAGCCCATCCAGCTCTCGCGCACTTCTTTCTGGCGACGCACCAGGTACCCGGCGAGGTAGATCACCACAAAGACCTTGGCGATTTCCGAGGGCTGCACGTTGAAGAAGCTGAAGCCGATCCAGCGCATGGAACCGTTGACCTCGCGGCCGATACCCGGCACCAGCACCATCACCAACAGGCCGAAGGCACCCAGCAACATCAACCAGCCCAGGCGTTGCCAGGTGGCGATCGGCACCATCATGGTGATAATGCACGCGCCCAGGCCGATTACCAGGTAAATCAGGTGGCGAATCATGTGGTAGAGGGTGTTGCCCGATTGCACGGCGGCCACTTCCGACGAGGCGGAGGTGATCATCACCAGGCCCAGGCCGAGCAGCGCCAGGCAGCCGGCGAGCATCGGGAAGTCCAGGTCGATACCGCGACCGGTAATCAGCGGCGACGGGTACGGCTTGATGATGTTCATCAGGCTCATGCCAAGTCCTCCGCAGCCCGGGCGAACAGTTGCCCGCGCTCTTCGTAATTCTTGAACATGTCGAAACTGGCGCAGGCCGGCGACAACAGCACGGCATCGCCCGGTTGCGCGAGGGCACGGCATTGCTGCACGGCTTCGTCCAGCGAAGCGACGCGAACCTGCGGCACGGCATCGCCGAGGGCCTGGGCGATCAGTTCACGATCGCGGCCCATCAGCACCACGGCACGACAGTTGGCCGCCACCGGATCGCGCAGGTCTTTAAAATCGGCACCCTTGCCGTCGCCACCGGCAATCAGCACGAGCTTGCCCTGGATGTCCGCGCCGAGGCCTTCGATGGCAGCCAGGGCGGCGCCAACATTGGTGGCCTTGGAATCGTTGTACCAGGCCACGCCATCCAGGTCGCGCACCCACTGGCAGCGGTGCTCGAGCCCGGCAAAGCTGCGCAGCGCCGAAAGCATGGCGTCGAACGGCAGCCCGACGGCATGCCCGAGGGCGAGCGCGGCCAAGGCATTGGCCTGGTTATGGGCGCCGCGAATCTTCAGTTCGCGCACCGGCATCAGGTTCTGGAACTCGAAGGCCAGATATTTCTCGCCGTTCTCTTCGCGCAAACCGAAGCCTTTGAAATCTGGAGCGCCGAGGCCGAAAGTCCAGCATGGCAGCCCTTCGCTCATCAGCGGACGGGTCAAGGCGTCCTGGCGGTTGAACACCACTTGCCGGGCACCACGGAAAATCCGGTGCTTGGCCAGGTGATAGGCCGGCAGGCCGCTGTAGCGGTCCATGTGGTCTTCGCTGATGTTCAGCACAGTGGCCACTTCAGCGCCAAGGTGATCGGTGGTCTCGAGCTGGAAGCTCGACAGCTCCATGACGTACAGCTCGACCTCGTCGCTGAGCAGATCCAGCGCCGGGGTGCCGAGGTTGCCGCCCACGGCGACACGCTTGCCGGCGGCCGCGGCCATTTCACCGACCAGCGTGGTGACGGTGCTTTTCGCATTGGAACCGCTGATGGCGATAATCGGCGCCTTGGCGTTGCGCGCGAACAGCTCGATGTCGCCGGACAATTTCACGCCACGGGCGGCGGCAGCCTGCAGGGCCGGGGTCGCCAGGGCCAGGCCGGGGCTCACGTAGAGCTCATCGGCGCGGCACAGGAACTCGACGTCCAGCTCGCCACAACGCACATCCACCTGGGGATAGTCACGACGCAGCGTGGCCAGCTCAGGTGGATTTTCCCGCGTATCGGCCACGGCAAACGACACACCCCGGTTCGCCAGGAAGCGAACCAGGGACATGCCGCTCTTGCCGAGGCCGACAACGATGCGGAAGTGGTCAGAAGCGATCAGGGACACTCGTTCTACCTCAGCTTCAGGGTGGCAAGGCCGACCAACACGAGAATCACGGTGATGATCCAGAAACGGACGATCACGCGCGGCTCGGGCCAGCCCTTGAGTTCAAAGTGGTGGTGGATCGGCGCCATGCGAAATACCCGGCGGCCGGTCAATTTAAAGGAAGCAACCTGAATGACGACTGACAGGGTCTCCATCACAAACACGCCGCCCATGATGAACAGGACGATTTCCTGGCGAACGATGACGGCGATGGTGCCCAGGGCCGCGCCCAGCGCCAGCGCGCCGACGTCGCCCATGAAGACTTGCGCCGGGTAGGTGTTGAACCAGAGAAAGCCCAGGCCGGCACCGATCAGCGCGCCGCAGAATACGATCAGCTCGCCCGCCCCCGGTACATAAGGAATCAGCAGGTATTCAGCGAACTTCACGTTACCCGACAGGTAGCAGAAGATCCCCAGCGCACCACCGACCATCACCGTCGGCATGATCGCCAGGCCGTCGAGGCCGTCGGTGAGGTTGACCGCATTGCTCGAACCGACGATCACCAGGTAGGTCAGCACGATGAAACCTGCGCCCAGCGGGATGCTGTAGTCCTTGAGCATCGGCAGGATCAGGGTGGTTTCCACCGGCGAGGCGGCGGTCATATAAAGGAAGATCGCCGCGCCGAGGCCGAACACCGACTGCCAGAAATATTTCCAGCGGCTTGGCAGCCCACGGGAGTTCTTCTCGATGACCTTGCGGTAGTCGTCGACCCAGCCAATGGCGCCGAAAAACAGCGTCACCAGCAGCACGACCCAGACGTAACGGTTCGCCAGGTCGGCCCAGAGCAAGGTGCTGATACCGATGGACGACAGGATCAGCGCGCCGCCCATGGTCGGCGTACCGGATTTGGATAGATGCGACTGCGGGCCGTCGTTACGAACCGACTGGCCGATCTGCAGGCTCTGCAGGGTGCGGATCATCCACGGGCCCAGGAACAGCGACAACGACAACGCGGTCAGCACACCCAGGATCCCGCGCAGGGTCAGGTACTGGAAGACCGCGAAGCCTTTGTGGAACTGTTGCAGGTACTCCGCTAGCAGCAGCAGCATTAATGTTTCTCCATACGGGTGCCGCACAAAGCCGCAACGATGTTTTCCATCGCCGCACTGCGTGAGCCCTTGATCAATAGGGTGGTGTTCGGGTCTTGCTCGGCGCCCAGGGCCTGGATCAGCTCGGCCTGCGTGGTGAAATGCTGTGCGTGCTCGCCAAACGCCGCCACGGCGTGGGCCATCATCGGGCCGACGGCATACAGCGCATCGACCTTGCCGCGCGCGTAGGCACCGACATCGTGGTGGCCTTGCTGCGCCCACTCGCCCAGTTCACCGATATCCCCGAGCACCAGCACGGTGCGACCGGAGAAACCGGCAAGGATATCCACAGCGGCGCACATGGACGTCGGGTTGGCGTTGTAGGTGTCGTCGATGACGCGCATGCCGTTGCTTGCCAACTGCGCGACGCTGCGTCCCTTGACCGGTTGTACGGCGTTCAACCCGGCGACAATGCCCGGCAACGACACACCCAGCGCATGGGCGGCGGCCGCGGCGGCCAGGGCATTGGCAACGTTATGCGTACCAAGCAGGTTCAACTGCACGCGCTCCGCGCCATCAGGGCTGTGCAGGTTGAAAGCCGGGCAACCACGGGCGTCGCGATCCAGGTCGCTGGCGTAGAAATTCGCCGCCAGGTTGCTCAGGGCGAAGGTCAGCACCTTGCGCTCCCCGGCCCGGGTCTTCCAGATTTCGAAGGCTTTATCGTCGAGATTGAGCACGGCGACGCCATCTTCAGCCAGCCCTTCGATGATCTCGCCCTTGGCCTCGACAATTTTCTCGGGGCCGCCGAACTCGCCGACATGGGCGGTCCCGGCGTTGTTGAGCACCGCCACGTGAGGCTTGGTCATGCCGACCGTGTAGGCAATCTCGCCGAGCCGTGAAGCGCCGAGCTCGATGACCGCGGCGCTGTGCTCCGGCGCCAGTTCGAGCAGGGTCAAAGGCACGCCGAGGTCATTGTTCAGGTTGCCACGGGTCGCCAGGACCGGACCGCGCGTGCGCAGGATGCTCGCGAGCATTTCCTTGACCGTGGTCTTGCCGCTGGAACCGGTGATGGCCGCGACCGGATTGGCAAACGCCGCGCGATTCAGCGCACCGAGCTGGCCCAGGGCCTGGCGAGTGTCGCTGACCAGCAACTGCGGCAGCGTGCTGTTGCTTACTTCCCGCTCGACCAGTGCCGCGACCGCGCCTTTGGCTGCCACCTCGTTGAGGTAATCGTGACCGTCGAAACGTGGTCCGGCCAGGGCGACGAACAACTGCCCCGGCGCGATCGCCCGGCTGTCGATGCTGACGCCGTCGAACGAGGCGTCCACGGCGATCAGGCGCGCATTCAAAGCGTTGGTCAGCTCGCTGAGCTTCAAGGCCTTAAGCATGGGCCACCTCCCATGCGGTCAGGGCGTGATCGGCTTCCACCAGATCGGAAAAGGCCTGGCGAACGCCGTTTATTTCCTGGTAGTCCTCGTGCCCCTTGCCGGCCAGGACGATGACATCGTCCGCCGAAGCGCTGGCGATCAATTGGGCAATGGCCTGGCCACGCCCGGCCACGAAGGTGACGTTGTCCACCTCCGAGAAACCGGCGCGGATGTCGTCGAAAATGCGCGCTGGATCTTCACTGCGCGGATTGTCATCGGTGACCAGCACGCCATCGGCCAGTCGTTCCACGACCTCGGCCATCAACGGTCGCTTGCCGCGATCACGATCGCCGCCGCAGCCGAACAGACAGAGCAACTTGCCCTTGGCGTGCGGGCGCAGGGCCGTGAGGACTTTTTCCAGTGCATCGGGGGTGTGGGCATAGTCGACCACCACCAGCGGCTGGGTTCCGCCGCCCAGGCGCTGCATGCGTCCGGCCGGACCTTCGAGTTTCGGCAGCACCTTGAGAATTTCGTCCAGGGCATAGTCCAGCCCGAGCAAGGCGCCAATGGCGGCCAACACGTTGCTCAGGTTGAAACGCCCCAGCAAGGTGCTGCGCAAGTGGTGTTCGCCCTGGGGCGTGACCAGCGTGGCGCGCACGCCTTCGTCATCGAATTGCGCCTGGCGGATATAAAGGTAGGCGCTGGCGTCTTCCTGGCTGTAGGTGATCAACCGGGACTCGCGTTGCTCGGCGGCCAGTTGCCGGCCGAACTCGTCATCAATGTTGATGACCCGGCACTTCAGGTCGTTCCAGGCGAACAGCCTGGCCTTGGCTTCGCCGTAGGCTTGCATGGAGCCATGGTAGTCCAGGTGATCCCGGGACAGGTTGGTCAGCACCGCGACGTCGAACGCCAGTGCAGTGACGCGACCCTGATCGAGGCCATGGGAAGAGACTTCCATCGCCACGGCCTTGGCGCCGGCCTTCTTCAGGTCGGCCAGGGTCGCCTGCACGGCAATCGGGTTCGGCGTGGTGTGCAGGCCGCTTTGCAGCGCGCCATGGAAACCGTTGCCCAGCGTTCCGACGATGCCGCAATGCTGGCCGAGCAGATCCAGCGCCTGCGCCACCAACTGGGTAACGCTGGTCTTGCCGTTCGTGCCGGTCACGCCGATCAGGTTCAGGTGACGGCTCGGTTCGCCATAAAAACGCCCGGCGATGTCCGACAGCTGCGCCGCCAGTCCCTTGACCGGGATCAGCGGAACATCGGTGATCGGCAGCACGGTTGCGCCGTTCACTTCATAAGCCACCGCCGCCGCGCCGCGCTTCAAGGCGTCGGCGATGTGGTCACGGCCATCGAAACGGGCACCCGGCACCGCCAGGAACAGGTCTCCGGCGCGCACGTCGCGGCTGTCGAGGGCCAGCTCGCGAATCAGCAGGTCATGCCCGGCGTGGGCAAAAATCTTGTTCAGGCTCAGGGACATCAGCCTCGCCCTCCGTCGGCTTTCAGGGGGACGACCGGGGCGGTACTCGCCTGCTGGGTCGGCGGCAGATTATCCGGGGTGATATTCATCAGGCGCAGGGTGCCGGACATCACTTTGCTGAACACCGGCGCCGATACCAGGCCGCCGAAATAACCGGCCTTGCTCGGTTCGTCGATGACCACCACGATGGCATAGCGCGGATCGCTCATCGGCCCGAAGCCGGCGAACAGCGAACGATAGGAGTTCTCGGCATAACCCTTGGTGCCCACGGAAGTCTTGCGCGCCGTACCGGACTTGCCGGCAACGTGATAGGCCGGAACCTGAGCGCGATAGACACCGCGCGGCGCCTCGATCACCTGTTGCAGCATGCCCTGCATGGTCTTGGCGACGTCCTCAGGAATTACCTGGGTAGTTTGCGGCGCCTTGTCGGTCTTGATCAGCGTCAACGGGGCAATACGGCCGTTGTTAGCCAGCGCGGAAAACGCGTGGACGAGCTGGATCGCCGTCACGGAAACACCGTAGCCGTAGGACAAAGTGGCTGTTTCCGCCTTGCGCCATTCACGATAGTTGGGCAGGTTGCCGACGCGCTCGCCCGGGAAGCCCAGGCCCGTGTCCTGGCCGAGGCCGATCTTCTGGGCCAGGCGATAAATCGCCTCGCCACCGATATCGAAGGCGATCTTGCTCATGCCGACGTTACTGGAATTGATCAGGATGCCGGTCAGGTCGAGCACCGGTCCTTCGGTCTTGGATACGTCACGAATGGTGTACTTGCCGATCTGCAACGTGCCCGGATAGACCTCGACGGTGTCGCTCGGCTTCCAGCGCCCGGTTTCCAGGGCGGCGGCCATGGACACGGCCTTCATCGTCGAACCGGGTTCGAACACGTCGATCATCGCGCGGTTGCGCATCATCGCCGGCTGCAGGTTGCGACGGTTGTTCGGGTTGTAGGTCGGCTGGTTGACCATGGCGAGGATCTCGCCGGTCTTCACGTCCATGATCACCAGGCTGCCGGCCTTGGCACCGTTCTCGACGATGGCGTTGCGCAGCTCGCGGTTGGCCAGATATTGCAGGCGCAGGTCAATGGACAACGCCAAGGGCTTGCCGGCCTTGGCGTTTTTGGTGACCTGGACATCCTTGATCAGCCTGCCGCGCCGATCCTTGATGACCTGGCGCTTGCCGGCGACACCGGCGAGCCATTCGTCGTAGGCCAGCTCGACCCCTTCCCGTCCCCGGTCATCGATGTCGGTAAACCCGACCATATGGGCGGTGACCTCACCGGCCGGATAAAAACGCCGAAACTCTTCGATGCCGTAGACCCCCGGCACTTTCAGGTCGAGCACGCTCTGGCCTTGCTCGGGCGTCAGCCCGCGCACCAGATAGATGAATTCCTTGTTGGCCTGGGCTTCGAGGCGTTCGGTCAGAGCCTTGGGGTCCTGGCCGAGGGCGGCAGCCAGCGCCGGCCACTTCTCCTTGGCCTGCTGCATTTCCTTGGCGTTCGCCCACAAGGTGGTCACCGGGGTACTGACAGCCAGCGGCTCGCCATTGCGGTCGGTGATCAGGCCACGGTGAGCCGGGATCGGGATATGACGCACGCTACGGGCGTCGCCCTGTTCCTTGAGGAAGTCACGGTCGACCACTTGCAAGTCGATGATGCGCCACGAGATGGCCGCGACCATGATCCCGAGCAAACCCAGAACCAGGCGGAACCGCCACGGGAACAGCGCCCCTTCGAGCTTCATCATGGCGCCACCATCTGCACTTCAGCCGCACCGGGGATGCGCATCTTCAGTTGTTCGGTCGCCAGGACTTCGATACGGCTGTGGGCGGTCCAGGTACTTTGCTCCAGGATCAACCGACCCCACTCGGCCTGCGCCTTGTCGCGCACGCTGAGCTCGTTGTAAAGGGTGTTGAGCAACTGCCGGTTCCAATGCGCGCTGTAAGACACGGCAATGGCCGACACGAGCACGCCAATAAACAGCAGCAGCATGAAAAAGCTGCCGCCTGGCAGGGGCTTGGCGAAGAGCTTGCTCACCGCAACTTCTCCGCGACACGCATAACGGCGCTACGGGCGCGAGGGTTGGCCTTGAGCTCGGCCTCGGAGGCGAACTGCGCTTTGCCATGAATCTTGATTTTCGGTACGAAGGCCTCGAAACGCACCGGCAGATTGCGCGGCAGGTTATCGGCTTCGCCTTTGGTGAGCTTGCGCATGAACAGCTTGACGATACGGTCTTCCAGGGAATGGAAGCTGATCACCACCAGGCGCCCACCGATTTCCAGTGCCTCGAGAGCGGCTTCGAGACCGGCCTCAAGATCGCCCAATTCGTTGTTGACGTGGATACGCAGCCCTTGGAAAGCCCGGGTCGCCGGGTTCTTGCCTTTTTCCCAGGCAGGGTTGGCAACCTTCAGCACTTCGGCCAGATCACCGGTACGCTCGAACGGCTTGATGTCGCGACGCTCGACCACCGCGCGCGCCATGCGCCCGGAAAAACGTTCCTCGCCGTATTCCTTGAACACGCGGGCGATTTCTTCTACGGACGCGGTATTGACGAATTCAGCCGCGCTGATGCCACGGGACGGATCCATGCGCATGTCCAGCGGACCGTCGTTGAGAAAACTGAAGCCGCGTTCCGGGTCGTCCAGCTGCGGCGAAGACACGCCCAGGTCAAGCAACACGCCGCTGACCTTGCCTGCCAGGCCGCGTTGGGCGACTTCCGAACCGAGCTCCGCAAAGCTGCGCTGCACAACGACAAAGCGGCCGTCTTCGGCCGCTAGCGCTTGCCCGGTGGCAATCGCTTGAGGATCCTTGTCGAACCCCAGCAGCCGACCGTCCGGACCGAGCTGGCTGAGAATCAGCCGGCTATGCCCGCCACGCCCGAACGTGCCGTCCAGATAGCAGCCATCAGGACGTACGGCGAGAGCCTCGACGGCTTCGTCAAGCAGTACGGTGATGTGGTTAAAGCCGCTATCAGTAGTCACAGGATCAAATCACGCAGTTCATCAGGCATCGCGCCCGGTTGTTGAATAGCAGCAAGGTCGGCGGCAGAAACCGCATTCCAGGCATCTTCGTCCCACAGCTGGAACTTGTTCAGTTGGCCCACCAGCATCGCGCGCTTGTCCAGCCTGGCGTACTCGCGCAGACGCGGCGGCACCAGGAAACGACCGCTGCCGTCGAGTTCGAGGTCGACGGCATTACCGATCAGCAAGCGTTGCAGGCGACGGTTCTCTTCCCGCAGCGAAGGCAGTGCGCGCAGTTTGGTTTCGATGATTTCCCACTCATCGAGAGGGTAAACGCATAAACATGGATCAACGGCATCGATCGTGACGATTAACTGCCCTGAACTTCGCGAAACGAGCTCGTCACGATACCGGCTCGGCATGGCGAGACGGCCTTTTGCATCGAGACTGATAGCGTTAGCTCCGCGAAACACGTCAGCGTTTCTCCACTTTTTGGCGTTTTACCTTCAAAAAAACCCACTTCATGCCACTTTCCGCCACTTGCGCACACTATAGGAATGCGCCCACCGCACCGTCAAGGCGCGGAATGAAGGAAAAGCCTTATAGATCGGAGATTTAGGAGCGTTTCAGGAGGGGCAACAAGAAACTGACGTAGGAAAATTCGCTTTAACTCGAAGGCACACAGGGGACTGCACGCAGAAGTTAAAGTGATTTATTAAGAGTAAGATTTTTTTGATCTTAGGAACTGCTTCTGCCATTGATTCCGGCAGGGAGGGAAAAGGTGGAGAGTCGATCTGTAAGCCGGGTTCTGTCTTGAACAGTCATTCGTCTACGATGGCCATCACTGGACATCTTTAGCAACCTACCCGGTCCCAGCGCGGGCCACGCCTTGGGACCCTATTTGGTCTTGCTCCAAGTGGGGTTTACCTAGCCACGAACTGTTGCCAGTCGTGCGGTGCGCTCTTACCGCACCTTTTCACCCTTACCGGCGCCGAAGCGCTTAGGCGGTTATTTTCTGTGGCACTTTCCGTAGGCTCGCGCCTCCCAGGCATTACCTGGCACTTCGCCCTATGGAGCCCGGACTTTCCTCCCCCCCCTAATTTTCATAGAGGGCAGCGACTGTCCGATCGACTCTCCGCCGCGAAGGTTAACGGTAGCGCGCCCGAAGAACAAGCGCTAAAAGCCCCTGGCCAGCTTGGCGCGCCGGTTTCATTGGGCCTTCTGTTTATCCAGCGCAGCCTGATACAGCACATTCTTGCGCTCGCCGGTGATCTGCGCGGCGAGGGCCGCCGCTCGCTTGAGGGGCATTTCCTCCAGCAACAGATCAAGGATGCGCATCGCTTCGCTACTGACGGCGTCTTCGTCCTGGGGCGGTGTCCAGCCCGCGACCAGCACTACACACTCGCCACGCTGCTGATTGCTGTCGCTTTCAACAAACGCACGCAACTGCGCCAGAGGCAGCCCCTTCAAGGTCTCGAAGGTTTTCGTCAGTTCCCGAGCCAGCAATGCCTGGCGCTCGGGACCGAACACCAGCTCCATGTCCTGGAGACATTCGAGGATACGGTGCGGCGCCTCATAAAAGATCAGCGTTCGAGGTTCCTCCTTTATAGCTTCCAGGCGCCCTCGCCGCCCCACCGCCTTGGCCGGCAGGAAACCTTCGAAGATAAACCGGTCCGATGGCAAGCCGGCCGCCGACAACGCCGCGATCAATGCGCAGGCACCTGGCACCGGCACTACATTGATACCGGCAGCGCGGGCCTGGCGCACCAGGTGGTAACCCGGATCGGAAATCAGCGGCGTGCCGGCATCGGAAATCAGCGCCACATTGTCGCCGGCCAGCAGACGGGTAATGAAACGACTGCCTTCGTCCCGTTCGTTATGTTCATGGCAAGCTGCCAATGGCGTGGAAATACCGAAGTGCTGCAGCAGACGCTGGGAGTGACGCGTGTCTTCGGCGGCGATAAGGGCGACCTCGCCAAGGATCTTCAGCGCGCGGGCGCTGATATCGTCCAGGTTGCCGATGGGCGTCGCCACCACGTAAAGCGAGCCGGCAGCGGAATTCAAAGCACCTGGAGCAGTCAAAGCGCACACCTCATGATCATGAAAGTGGGCATTGTAGCGTGTGCCGCCATTCTCAGCCGCTCACATTACCCCTTGTGGCGAGGGAGCTTGCTCCCTCCCACGGGGTCAGACATTCGAGTGAGCAGCATCTTTGTGCTGCAATGCACGCTTTGAAATACCTAAATTGATCGATTCACACCACTAACATCGCGCCCCGGCCAGTGCTTGGGTACAATTCGACGCTAATTTGATCTCGTATCAGGAACACTTACATGATCGCTTGCCTGCGGCTGCTCTCCGCCCTCTGCCTCGCTGCCCTCCTGGCGGCTTGCGTCAGCTCGCCCTCGTCCAGCCTTGGCGAACTTCCACGGACCCCGGACGCCAGTATCGAGCAATTGCTCGAACAGGCCGCCCAGAGTAAAAACCCGGAACAAGCCGCCCTGCTGCGCTTGAGCGCCGCCGACCTGGCCTACCGCCAGGGCAATGCCGGCCAGTCCGCACAGATCCTGCAACAAGTGCCAATGGAGCAGCTCAAGCCCGGCCAGCAGATCTTCGCCAACACGCTGTCGGCCGAACTGGCGATGACGCGCAACCAGCCCAAGGCCGCGCTGGCTTCGCTGAGCCATCCGAGCCTGCAGCACCTGAGCGAAATGCCCGTGGAGCAGCAAGTCCGCACCGGTACCGTCCGCGCTCGCGCCCTGGAGGCCGATGGCCAGACCCTGGCCGCCGCCCGCGAACGGATCTTCATTGCTCCGCTGCTTGAAGACGAAGCAAAGGCAAAAAATCACGAAGCCATCTGGACACTGATCGCCTCGCTGCCCACCGATCAACTGCAACCGACCAGTACCGACGATCTCGGTGGCTGGCTGAGCCTGGCCAAAGCCGTGAAAACCGCCGGCACCCTGGAGCAGCAGCAAGCCGCCATCGACAGCTGGCGCGAACAGAACCCGAAACACCCTGCCGCACTCCAGTTGCCTACGCCGCTGGTCAAGCTCAAGGAGCTGGCAAGCCAGCCACTGGGCAAGATCGCCGTGTTGCTGCCGCAGAATGGCCCGCTGGCCGCGGTCGCGAAAGCACTGCGCGAAGGCTTCATGGCCGCGCATTACCAAGCCCAACAGGCCGGGCAGAAGCCGCCGAGCATCCAGTTCTATGACAGCGCCAGCCTGACCTCGATGGACGAGTTCTATCGCAAGGCCCAGGCCGACGGCGTACAGCTGGTGGTCGGCCCGTTGGAAAAACCGTTGGTCAAACAGATCAGCACCCGCCCGCAATTGCCGATCACCACCCTGGCGCTGAACTACAGCGAAGGCGAACAAGGCCCGCCGCAACTGTTCCAGTTCGGCCTGGCGCCTGAAGACGAAGCCCGCGAAGTTTCCCGGCGCGCCCGCGCCGACGGCCTGCATCGCGCAGCCGTGATGGTGCCGAAAGGCGAATGGGGCGATCGCGTCTTGAAAGCCTTCAGCCAGGATTGGCAGGCCAATGGCGGGACCATCATGGCAATCGAGCGTGTCGACCAGCCGGTGCAACTGGCCCAGCAGATCGCCGACATGTTCCAGCTGCGCCAGAGCGAAGGTCGCGCCAAGAGCCTGCAAAGTACGGTAGGCACCGCGGTCGCGGCGCAGCCATCGCGTCGCCAGGACATCGAGTTCATTTTCCTCGCGTCGACCCCGCAGCAGGCCCAGCAGATCAAGCCGACCCTGAACTTCCAGTACGCCGGCGACGTGCCGGTCTACGCGACCTCCTCGGTGTTCAGCGTCAGCGGCGACCAGAACCAGTACAACGACATGAACGGCGTTCGCTTCTGCGAAACCCCATGGCTGCTCGACGCGAACGATCCGCTGCGCCAGCAGGTCACCGCGCAGTGGCCCCAGGCGGCCGGCAGCCTGGGCCGGCTGTACGCGATGGGCGCTGACGCCTATCGCCTGGCTCCACGCCTCGGCCAGCTCAAGGCCCTGCCGGACAGCCGCATCGAAGGCCTGTCGGGTAGCCTGGCTGTCTCCCCGACCCAGCGCGTGCAACGTCAACTCCCTTGGGCGCAGTTCGTCAACGGCCAGGTCCAGCGCCTGCCGGACACTCCGCGCTGATGCCCGACCGATCGCGCCAGCAAAGCGGCAGGGATGCCGAGGGCCTCGCCCTCGCGCATCTTGAGCAACACGGCCTGCGACTGCTGGCGCAAAACTGGCTGTGCAAACGCGGCGAGCTGGATCTGGTCATGCTTGACGGCGATACAGTAGTATTCGTCGAAGTCCGCTACAGAAAAAATACCCAATGGGGTGGCGCGCTCGACAGCATTGACCAGCGCAAGCGCCAGAAGCTGGTTTTCGCCGCGCAGTATTTCCTGCAACGCGAGTCTCGCTGGGCCGATCATCCTTGTCGCTTCGACGTGGTTGCCATCGATAGCAACGTCGACCAACTGAATTGGCTGCAAAACGCCTTCGACAGTTGAGCGCAGCCGAGCCGGACACCTTCACTCAACTTTTTTGCTCTTTGCTTTGCGCGCCGCACATTTGTGCCGATAAGTCGCGCTACTTAAGGTCACACAGATGGACATGCAATCGCGAATCCGCCAGCTTTTTCAGGCCAGTATCGACACCAAGCAACAGGCGATGGACGTACTTGCACCGCACATCGAGCAAGCCAGCCAAGTGATGGTCAATGCCTTGCTCAACGAGGGCAAGATGCTTTCGTGCGGCAATGGCGGTTCGGCCGGCGACGCCCAGCACTTCTCTTCGGAACTGCTCAACCGCTTCGAGCGCGAACGTCCGAGCCTGCCGGCCATCGCACTGACGACCGATAGCTCGACGATTACCTCGATCGCCAACGACTACAGCTACAACGAAGTGTTCTCCAAACAGATCCGCGCCCTCGGCCAGCCTGGCGATGTGCTCCTGGCGATCTCCACCAGTGGCAATTCGGCGAATATTATTCAAGCGATCCAGGCCGCACATGATCGCGAAATGATTGTCGTAGCATTGACCGGTCGCGACGGCGGCGGCATGGCTTCACTGCTGTTGCCTGAAGACGTCGAGATCCGCGTACCGGCCAATGTCACCGCACGTATTCAGGAAGTCCACCTGCTGGCGATCCACTGCCTTTGCGACTTGATCGACAGCCAACTGTTCGGGAGTGAAGAATGACCCCTAATCGCCTAGGCCTATTGGCCCTGACCCTGTGCCTCGGCATCAGCGGCTGCACATCGGTGGTTAACGCCAGCCGGGAAAAGCCGATTGAAGACGACCGCGGCACCCGCACCTTCGGCAGCAAGATCGACGACTCGTTGATCGAAACCAAAGTGGGCGTGAACATTGCCAAGGCCGACCCGGACCTGGACAACAATTCGCACATCGTCGTCACCAGCTTCAACGGCGTTGTGCTGCTGGCCGGCCAGACACCCCGCGCGGACCTCAAGGCCAAGGCCGAACAGGAAGCCAGCGCCGTGCAGCGGGTCAAGACCGTGCACAACGAACTGCAGGTCCTCCAGCCCTCTTCGCTGCTGGCTCGCCAGAACGACGCCTGGCTGACCACCAAGATCAAGACCCAGATGCTCACCGACGCCAGCATTCCTGGTTCGCGCATCAAGGTTGTGACAGAGAACGGGATTGTCTATCTGCTGGGGTTGCTGACCAAGCAGGAGGCCGCGCAGGCGACCAATCTGGTTCAGGGTGTGTCTGGGGTGCAGAAGATCGTCAAGTTGTTTGAGTACATTGACTGATAAAGTCCCCGTACAAGAACGTAATGCTGTTCACTAAACAGAATGATGTACCCGTGGCGAGGGAGCTTGCTCCCGCTCGGCTGCGAAGCGGTCGTAAACCGGCGGATGCGGTGTGTCTGATACTACGTATTTGGCAGGTTTTGGGGCCGCTTCGCGGCCCAGCGGGAGCAAGCTCCCTCGCCACGGGTTCCACGATTGCCTTAAGTGGGCAGCATTACCGTACAAGAACGGCGCTTTTCCTTAAAAGGAAAGCGCCGTTTTTTTATGCATCGCTGGTAGGCTTGGTCGGTGTGCACCCCGCTCTTGCTCTTGCTTTGGATTTTGATCTTCGACGCCCCGTTAACCACGATGGCCGAACGCAGGCATTGCGCAGTAGGCATCCCGGCATGGATGCCGGGATAGCCGCGCTGGGCCAGGGATGGCCCTTCGCGGCGGGCCCACGGAGCAATGCCGGAGTGAGGGCATGCCGAGCCTTGGCGAGGCACCGAGTGGTGGGGCAAAGCCTTTTGGGTTACTTTTTTGGCGTCTGAAAAAAGTGACCCGCCGTAAGGGCGGAACCCTAAGCAGCCGTGACCGCAGCAACGGATATGCACTCAGCCAATAAAACCCTGGCCGACTGTCAGGCCGCCATCGCGAGCAAGCTCGCTCCCACAATAGGATCGAGTACGACCGGTAAAGATATGCCGGTTGTGAGCCCCATTCGCGAGCAGGCTCGCTCCCACAGTTGGATCGGAGTGAAGCTGAAGAAACAGACCGGCTACTACGCCGCCTCGCTGTTGATCTTGATCTGGGGCGCCCCGTTCACCACGCTGGTCGAACGCAGGCATTGCGCAGTGGGCCTTTGACGTAGTCCGCGATGAATAGCAGTTTCAGTTCCATAGGTTTCAGCTCTCGCCATGGCATGGTCAGATCCTCGAAAACCGACCCTGCCAGTTAGAAACTGTTACCTATGTGAGTGAACTGATTTGTAACCTATGTGGGTGAGTCATACCCAAAGCCTTTTGGGTTACTTTTTTGGCGTCTGAAAAAAAGTGACCCGCCGTAAGGGCGGAACCATAGGCAGCCGTTACCAAAAAAACGGATATACACCCCATTCAAGCAAAAAAATGCCCGCATCTCACGACACAGGCATTTTCTCAACCAGGTAACCGGGCTTTCACACAGACCCGATCACTTCACCACTTTCAAACTAGGCCGCCCGCTAGGACGTGGCGGCTCATCGTCGGGCGGCAGATCCTCATCCGCCTCGAACTCTTCCTCACCATCCAACGGCACTTCCAGCTCGAATACCATTCCCTGGCCATTCTCCCGGGCATAGATCCCCAGGATCGAGGCAATCGGCACGTACAGCGTATGCGGCACCCCACCGAAGCGCCCCTCGAAGCTGACCGCATCGTTGTCCATGTGCAAATGACGCACAGCGGCTGGCGATACGTTCAAGACAATTTGCCCGTCATTGGCAAAACCCTGCGGCACCTGTACCGACGGATACTCGGCATTGACCAGCATGTGCGGGGTGCAATCGTTGTCCACAATCCACTCGTAGAGCGCGCGGACCAGATAAGGTCGACTGGAGTTCATAGCGGCTCCCTAAGCCTTAGCGCATGTCACGTTCGACACCAGACAGACTCGCCTGGAAAGCCTCACGCGCAAATTGGCGCTCCATATAATCAAGCAACGGCTTGGCGGGCCGTGGCAGTTCGATACCCAGGATCGGCAAACGCCAGAGTATGGGCAATAGGCAGCAATCCACCAGACTTTGTTCCTCACTGAGGAAAAACGGCTTGTCGACAAACAGCGGCGACACACCGGTCAGGCTTTCGCGCAATTCCTTGCGCGCCACGACCCGCGCCGGCTCCTTGGTCCTGGAATCCAGGATCAGGTCCACCAGCCCGCACCAGTCACGCTGGATGCGATGGATCAGCAAACGACTGTTGGCACGCGCGACCGGGTACACCGGCAACAAAGGCGGATGCGGATAACGCTCATCCAGGTATTCCATCACCACGGTCGACTCCCACAGTGCCAGGTCACGATCGACCAGCGTGGGCAGGCTGCCGTAAGGGTTCACCTCGATCAGCTTCGGCGGCTGACGGCCCGCTTCGACGTAAATGATCTCGGCGCTGACACCCTTCTCGGCCAGTACGATACGTACCCGGTGGGAATAGTGGTCGGCGGGGTCGGAGTAACAGGCCAACCGATTGGTCACGCCCATGGCGATCCTCCTCGCTTGTTGAAATTATCGAAAAACGGAAAAACGAGCGCGCCCAGAGGGCGTCTCCCGTAACCACCTGGCCGACCAGGCTCGTTACACCTTCAGAGACGCCCTTGGGCGCGCACGATTAACAGCAACGGCTACAGCTTTATCAATGCACGTCTTTCCAGTATTCACGCTTGAGCAGATAAGCGAATACGAAGAAGAACGCCAGGTACAGCAATACATACGTACCGATGCGCTGATGTTCCAGCTTCACCGGGTTGGCCGAGTAGGCCAGGAAGGTCACCAGGTTCTTGACCTTCTCGTCGAACTGCTCCGGGGTCAGGCTGCCGGAGTTCGGCACGATGGTCAGCTGGTCGCAGGCTTCATGGGTCAAAGCGGTGCCGGTCAGCGGATCATATTGCTTCTTGCCGTCCTCGACGATCTGAACCTGCTTGCAGCCTATCACCTGACGACCCTGCAGGCCGACCAGAACGTTCGGCATGCCGACGTTCGGGAAGACCTTGTTGTTCACACCCCAGGGGCGCGCAGGGTCTTCGTAGAACGAACGCAGATAACCATAAAGCCAGTCGGTACCACGCACGCGCGCCACCAGGGTCAGGTCGGGCGGCGCCGCGCCGAACCAGGTCTTGGCATCCGCTGGCTGCATGCCGATGTTCATGTGGTCGCCCAGCTTGGCACCGGTGAACACCAGCTTTTCAAGCATCAACTCATGGGGAATGCCCAGGTCATCGGCCACGCGCTCGTAGCGCTGGAACTTGGCGCTGTGGCAGCCCATGCAATAGTTGGCGAAAGTACGGGCGCCGTCCTGCATGGCCGCTTTGTCGGAAACGTCGATATCGACTTTTTCCAGCTCCGGACCACTCGATGTGGACGCAAAGGACAGGACAGGCAAAGCAGCAAGAATCAGTACAGAAAATAGCTTTTTCATCAGCCAGTCACCCTTTCCGGAACCGGTTTGGTCTTCTCGAGCCTGGTGTAGAACGGCATCAGAATGAAGTAGGCGAAGTACAGGAAGGTGCAGACCTGCGACAGCAGCGTCCGGCCCGGTGTCGGTGCCAGCACACCCAGCACGCCGAGGATCACGAACGAGATGCAGAACACCCAGAGCCAGATCTTGCTCAGCCAGCCCTTGTAGCGCATCGACTTGACGGGGCTGCGGTCCAGCCAGGGCAGGACGAACAGCACGGCAATCGCGGCACCCATGGCAATTACGCCCAGCAGCTTGTCGGGAACCGCCCGCAAGATCGCGTAGAACGGGGTGAAGTACCAGACAGGGGCAATGTGCTCAGGGGTCTTGAAGGCGTTGGCCTGTTCGAAGTTCGGCTTTTCGAGGAAGTAGCCGCCCATTTCCGGGAAGAAGAACACGATCGAACAGAAGATGAACAGGAAGACCACCACGCCGACGATGTCTTTCACGGTGTAGTACGGGTGGAAGGCGATGCCATCCAGCGGTACGCCGTTCTCGTCCTTGTGTTTCTTGATATCCACGCCATCGGGGTTGTTCGAACCGACTTCGTGCAACGCCAGGATGTGCAGTACGACCAGGCCGAGGATCACGATCGGCAAGGCCACGACGTGCAAGGCGAAGAAGCGGTTCAGGGTAATGCCCGAGATCAGGTAGTCACCGCGGATCCACTGGGTCAGGTCATCGCCGATGACCGGGATCGCACCGAACAGCGAGATGATCACCTGGGCGCCCCAGTAGGACATCTGGCCCCACGGCAGCAGATAACCCATGAAGGCTTCGGCCATCAGCGCCAGGTAGATCAGCATGCCGAACACCCACACCAGCTCACGCGGCTTCTGGTACGAACCGTAGAGCAGGCCACGGAACATGTGCAGATAGACCACGATGAAAAACGCCGAGGCGCCGGTGGAGTGCAGCAGACGCAGGATCGAGCCGTACTCGACATCACGCATGATGTACTCGACGGAGGCAAACGCTTCCTCCGCCGACGGGGTGTAGCTCATGGTCAGCCAGACACCGGTAACGATCTGGTTGACCAGGACGAGCAATGCCAGGGAGCCAAAAAAGTAGAAGAAGTTGAAATTCTTCGGCGCGTAATACTTGCTGAGATGGTCTTCCCACATCTTGGTCGCGGGAAAGCGCGCATCAAACCAGTCCATTAATTTGCTCATCACGCTTTCTCCGTATCGACGCCAACGACAATGATGTCGTCCGACTCATAGGAATGCGGGGGAACTGGCAGGTTCAGAGGTGCAGGCTGCGATTTGTAGACGCGACCGGCCAGGTCATAGTGGGAGCCGTGGCATGGGCAGAAATAACCACCGACCCAGTCTTTGCCCAGGTCGGCAGGCGCCACTTCGGGACGGAACGTTGGCGAGCAACCCAGGTGAGTGCAGATCCCGATCAGCAGCAGCACTTCCGGCTTGATCGAACGGGTTTCAGGGTTGACGTACTCCGGTTGGACCGAGTTCTTGGAAGAGGGATCGGACAGCTGGCCCTCGATCTTTTTCAGATTCCCCAGGATCTCCTCTGTACGGCGGACGATGAATACCGGCTGGCCGCGCCACTCAGCAATCATCTGCTGGCCTGGCTCGATCTTGCTGACATTCACTTTCACCGGTGCGCCTGCGGCTTTCGCCTTGGCACTGGGAAACCATGACCCCACGAACGGGACCGCAGCCCCCACCGCTCCTGCAGCACCCACCACGGATGTGGCTGCTACCAGGAAGCGACGCCGGCCTGCATTCACGCCGTCATTGCTCATTCAGTCCTCTCCCATCAGCTTTGTGGCCTGTTAAATCAGGCGTCTACTAAGTAAAAATCTGAACTTATAAAAATTTTGCCGAATGGTAATGAAAACCCCCAATTCTGACAAGGTAATTACCCAGCGGCCAAACCGCCAGGCCTTGTAGTATAGGGGCTCTACGAATGTGGCAAGTTGTCACAGAGCAATTATTTCGCGCATAAAAAAACGCCCAGCTCCGTGAGGAACTGGGCGCCTTTTGAACGCGGAAGCGAAATTAACGCTTCGAGTACTGCGGACGCTTACGCGCTTTACGCAGACCGACTTTCTTACGTTCTACTTCGCGAGCATCGCGAGTTACGAAGCCAGCTTTACGCAGGGCGCTGCGCAGAGTTTCGTCGTAATCCATCAGGGCGCGAGTGATGCCGTGGCGGATTGCGCCAGCCTGGCCACTTACACCACCACCGATAACGGTGACGTAGATGTCGAACTTCTCGACGGTCTCGGTCAGTTCCAGCGGCTGACGAACTACCATGCGGGCAGTTTCGCGGCCGAAGAAGTTATCCAGGGAGCGGTTGTTGATGGAGATGTTGCCAGTACCCGGACGCAGGAAAACGCGTGCGGTTGCAGTCTTGCGACGGCCAGTGCCGTAATTTTGAGTCGCCGACATAATGAACTATTCCGTTAAAACTTCAGTTCTTGGGGCTGCTGAGCAGTATGAGGGTGAGCAGCGCCCGCATAAACCTTCAGCTTACGATACATGTCGCGACCCAGTGGGTTTTTAGGCAGCATGCCTTTAACCGCGGTCTCGATCACGCGCTCAGGGGCTTTGGCGATCAGCTTTTCGAAGTTGATCGACTTGATGCCGCCAGGAAAACCGGAGTGGGAGTAGTACATTTTGTCAGTGGTTTTAGCGCCAGTAACACGTACTTGCTCGGCATTGATCACGACGATGTAGTCACCGGTGTCAACGTGAGGGGTGTACTCAGGCTTGTGCTTGCCACGCAGACGGCTCGCGATTTCGGTGGCCAGACGACCCAGGGTCTGACCAGCAGCGTCGACGACAAACCAGTCGCGCTTTACTGTTTCCGGTTTAGCAGTAAAAGTTTTCATTCTTTATAGCCTCAGGGGCCGCCCTGTAAATTAGACGGCGGATCTTACTGAATAGTGCGTACTTTGACAAGTCAAAGGCAGCCGGATACAGACGCTTTCGGGGGCTCGGGTCGGCGCGTCCGTTCAACGGCAAGATTCTTCGGCGGCGGCGCATCACTTCCACTGCAGAAAGAGGTGCGCAATTATGCAGATTGCGAAAAATATTTCAACCTGCTTTTATGATTGTTTTGCCCAAGGAGTCCCTGATGGACTATCGCAAGCTAGGCCGTACCGATCTGAATGTCAGCGCCCTGTGCCTCGGAACCATGACCTGGGGCGAGCAGAACAGCGAGGCAGAGGCGTTCGCCCAGATTGAACGCGCCAAGGGTGCCGGGATCAATTTCCTCGACACCGCCGAGATGTACCCCGTGCCGCCGAAGGCCGAGACCTACGCCACCACCGAGCGTTATATCGGCAATTATTTCAAGAGCCGTGGCGACCGCGCCGACTGGATCCTGGCCAGCAAGATCGCCGGCCCGGGCAATACCATCGACTATATCCGCGACAAGAATCTCAAGCACAACCGCCGCCACATCGTCGAGGCGCTGGACGCCAGCCTCAAGCGCCTGCAGACCGACTGGATCGACCTGTACCAACTGCACTGGCCGGAGCGCAGCACCAATTTCTTTGGCCAATTGGGCTACACGCACAAGGCCGACGAGGATTTCACTCCTCTGGAGGAAACCCTCGAAGCCCTGGACGAACAGGTCCGCGCCGGCAAGATCCGCCATATAGGCCTGTCCAACGAGACGCCGTGGGGCACCATGAAATTCCTCGCCCTGGCCGAAGCCCGCGGTTGGCCTCGCGCGGTGTCGATCCAGAACCCGTACAACCTGCTCAACCGCAGCTTCGAAATCGGCCTGGCGGAAATCGCCATTCGCGAGCAATGCGGCCTGCTGGCCTATTCACCCCTGGCGTTCGGTTTCCTGTCGGGCAAATACGAAAACGGAGCACGGCCCGCCAAGGGTCGCCTGACGCTGTACAGCCGCTTCATGCGTTACTTCAACCCGCAATCGGAAGCCGCCTGCAGCCGCTATGTGGCACTGGCCCGCGAACACGGCCTGGACCCGGCGCAGATGGCCCTGGCATTTGTTACCCAGCAACCGTTCGTGACCAGCAACATCATCGGCGCCACCACACTGGAGCAACTGGACAGCAACATCGCCAGCTTCGACCTGAAGCTGTCGGATGAAGTGCTGGCGGGAATCGAGGCGATTCACAAGGACCAGCCGAATCCGGCGCCTTGATCCATAGGCCCCATCGCGAGCAAGCTCGCTCCCACAAGGGTTCTTTGTCGATCACAAAATAATGATCAGACACAAACCCTGTGGGAGCGAGCTTGCTCGCGATAGCGGTCTAACTGTCCTAATGCATCAAAGCGATCGCGCAATAATCTCCTTCATGATTTCGTTGGTCCCCGCATAGATCCGCTGCACCCGCGCATCCGCCCACGCCCGGGCAACCGGATATTCCCACATGAAACCGTAGCCGCCATGCAACTGCACGCATTCGTCGAGCACCTTGCATTGCAGGTCGGTGCCCCAGTACTTGGCCATCGCCGCCGTCGGTACATCGAGCTTGCCCTGCAGATGAAGCTCCAGGCAGCGGTCGACAAAGACCCGGCCGATCTGGATCTCGGTGGCCATTTCCGCCAGTTTGAAGCGGGTGTTCTGGAAATCCGCGATGGATTTGCCGAACGCCTTGCGGTCACGGGTGTAATCCAGCGTCCATTGCAGCGCCGCTTCGGCCGAGGCCAGGCCACCGATGGCGACGGTCAGGCGCTCCTGAGGCAGTTCCTGCATCAGGTAGGCGAAGCCCATTCCGGCCTGGCCCAGCAGATTTTCCTTCGGCACGCGGACATCCTGGAAGAACAGCTCAGACGTGTCCTGGGCCTTCATTCCGACTTTCTCCAGGCGCTTGCCTTTTTCAAAGCCCGGCGTACCCGCCTCCACCAGGAACAGGCTGGTGCCTTTGGCCCCCGCCTTCGGGTCGGTCTTGGCGACGACAATAACCAGGTCGGCCAGGAAGCCATTGGTAATGAACGTCTTGGAGCCGTTGATCACGTATTCATCGCCGTCGAGCACTGCCGTGGTCTTCACGCCTTGCAGGTCGGAACCGGCGCCCGGCTCGGTCATGGCGATGGCCGTGACCATTTCGCCGGACACCAGTTTCGGCAGGTATTTATGCTTCAACGCTTCGCTGCCGTAATGCAGGATGTAAGGCGCGACGATATCGGAGTGCAACGAGAAACCGATCCCGGTCAGCCCCAGGCGGCCGATTTCCTCGATCACCACCGTGCTGTAGAGAAAATCCGCTTCCAGCCCGCCGTAGGCCTCCGGCAGATGCGAGCACAACATCCCCGCCTCCCCGGCCTTGTTCCAGAGTTGGCGATCGATATGCCCCTGTTTTTCCCACTGGCTGTGGGACGGCACGGCTTCTTTTTCAAGGAAGGTTCGTACGGTGTCGCGAAACAACTCGTGCTCGGGACTGAACAGGGTTCTGGGGATCATGGCGCACCTTTGGTTATTGTTGGGTGTGGTTATCCGACAGAGCCTAAGCCTGCGGCGTATGAGAGGACACTGGACACATCCGACAAAAAATAAGACGATCCAGCCGTCTGGTGACCACTTTCCCCTATAAAAATAAAGATGAGTTATGTCCATGCACGCCTCCACGCCCTTGCGGCGCGTCAGCATCCTGGCAGTCGACCGGGTTTTCGCTTCCACCCTCATGCAAGCCAAGGATTTTTTCCACCTGGCCAGCCTGCGCTACGGCAAACAGCTTGGCCACGGCCTGACCCCAGCGTTCGAAACCCGGCTGGTCAGCCCTGACGGCAAGCCAGTCAACAGCTTCAGCGATGTGCTCATGCCGGTGGACGGTGGCCTCGAAAATACCGATGTGATCATCCTGCCGGCGTTCTGGGATGACTTTGCCACGCTCTGCCAACGTTATCCCCAGGTCCTGCCCTGGCTGCGCGAACAACACGCTCGCGGCGCGGTGCTCTGCGGCGAAGCCACCGGAGTATTCTGGCTGGCCGAGGCCGGGCTGCTCGATGGCAAGGAAGCCACCACCTACTGGCGCTTCTTCAATGCCTTCAAGGAGCGTTTCCCTCAGGTGCACCTGAACCAGGACAAGCACCTGACCGACGCCGACAATCTGTTCTGCGCCGGCGGCACCACCTCGGCCTGCGACCTTTACATCTACTTGATCGAACGCTTCTGCGGCGCCAACGTCGCCCAGGCCGTGGCGCGGGACATCCTGTATGAAGTGCAACGCAACTATTCGCCGGGACGCATCGGCTTTGGCGGGCAGAAACTGCATCAGGACGTGATCATCCTGCAGATCCAGCAATGGCTGGAGGAGCATTTCGCCGACAAGTTCCGCTTCGAGGACGTCGCCCGGGAGCACGGCATGAGCATCCGCAATTTCATGCGCCGCTTCCAGACCGCCACCGGCGACAAGCCCTTGCACTACCTGCAACGCCTGCGGATAGAAACCGCCAAGGGCCTGCTGTCCGGCAGCCGCAAGAGCATCAAGACGATCAGCTATGAAGTCGGCTACGACGACGCGAGCTTTTTCGCACGCCTGTTCCGGCAGCACACCGACCTGTCACCGAACCAGTACCGGCAGCAATTCCAGCAGGCGGCGTGAGCCCAACGCCGAACGCAAATTCCATTGTGGGAGCGAGCCTGCTCGCGAAGGCGGTGTGTCAGCTTGCAGGGTTGCTGAACATGCCCGCCTCTTCGCGAGCAGGCTCGCTCCTACTTTTGATTTCCGCTCATTCATCTTGGGAGATGCCCTACAAACCACGCGGAAACGGCTGACTTACGCTCCAGGCCCGTTTCGCCTCTTATAAACACGCCATTAAACAGCGTGAATAAAAATAAAAAGAGGTTTCTTGAATGAGCGAGCCAACCAGTCCTGTCCGCGTAGCGGTTGTGCAATTCGACCCTCAGGTCGGCGTAAGGAATCATGAGCAGAACCTGCATCACAGCCTTGCGCTGGCGTTGGAGGCGGTAAACGGCGGAGCGAATCTCATCGTTCTGCCCGAGCTGTCAAATACCGGTTATTTTTTCAGCAACCGACAGGATGCGTTCGAACACTCCGAATTGGTCCCCAACGGGCCGAGCGTGCAGGCCTGGAAGGACTTCGCCCGCCAGCACAAGATTTACCTGGTGGCCGGCTTGACAGAGCGCGAGGGCATGCGGCTTTTCAACACCGGTGTTCTGTTGGGGCCAGACGGTTTTATTGGCAAGTACCGAAAAGCCCATTTGTGGAACCTGGAGAAACTCTGGTTCACACCAGGGGACCTGGGTTTTCCAGTGTTCGAAACCCCGATAGGCCGCATCGGAATGCTGATCTGCTGGGACATCTGGTTTCCGGAAGTGCCGCGAATCCTGACCCAGCAAGGCGCGGACATCATCTGCAGCCTGAACAACTGGGTCTGGACGCCCCCACCGCTGTTTGATGACGCAGGCAAGTGCATGGCGTCATACCTGACCATGACGGCAGCCCATGTCAATAATGTGTTCATTGCGGCGGCAAGCCGCATCGGCGAAGAACGCGGCGCCCGCTATCTGGGCTGCTCGCTGATCGCGGGTACTAACGGTTGGCCGATTGGCGCGGTGGCCTCCGCCGACCAGCAGGAAGTGCTGTTCGCCGACATCGACCTGACCAGTTCCCGTAGCGCCGCCATCTGGAACAACCTGAACGACCTGCACCGTGATCGGCGTTCGGATCTCTACGATCCGATGCTCGGTTATACCCAGCACCCTCTCCTGCCGCGCTGAGGGGGTTTATCCAATGGAATCCACAAACGAAAAACGTCAACGCCGGCATACCGCTCGTTCACCGCTGGATCTTGCAGTGATCCTGTTGATGCTCGGCGCGCTGTCGCTGGTCTTCTGGCTTTCTTTCATGAGCCTCGCCTCCTGGCCCGACTACGGCCATATGGTGTCGAATTTGCCACAGCCAACCTCATGGCTACGCTGGGTGGTGGGAGACATCAGCGAAGTCGCCTTTTATAAGCATGAATTTGCATCCATCGGACTGCTGGCGGGGGCATACCTGGCATACCGGGCCAATGAAACGGGAAAGGCCTGGCAAGGCTTTCCCATCTGCTACGGTAGCGGCCTGTGGCCGTGGGTCGTCGCCAGCTCACTGCTTGGGCTCCTGCTCAGCAACCTGTTATGGGGCTGGACCGTTACGGCCACCGCCTGGCAACCGACCTTTGCCGCATTCGTTTCATTGCCGGCGGCGATGGTGCTGATGTTTGGCGGTGGCTGGAAAGTGGCGATCAATGGCGCAGTCATGGGTGCATTGCTGGTCACCCCGGCGTGCTTGTTGCTGGTCAATTACGTCTGCAATCCACTGGGTTTGCCGGCAGTGATCGGCAACGTCTCGGGGATGGCTGTCGCCAGCGTCATGGCATTCCTGCTCTGTCGTTATGTGCCAAGCCTGGTGAGCTCGCAGGTCTCAATGAAACCATCCGAAACGCCATCAAGGCCCACGCCCAGCCGTGCACCCGACTACGGTGTCGTCTGGAGCCTGCGCCGAGTCTTGGCGGATTTCTCCGAAGCGCCGTTCTTCGGCAATGAGTGGGCCAGCCTTGGGCTCATATCGGGCGCCTTGCTGGCCTATGCCTTGAACCCGATGAGCCCGGTCTACGGCTCGGGCTTGCTGCCGCAACTGATCGGTGCGCAAGCGCTGACCTCGGCCTTGGGCGTGATGATCTGGCGTCGACAGTGGAGGTTGCGAGGCTGGTATCCCACCTATATCCCGCTGGTATCGGTCGTGCCTGCCGCGGTTCTGACCTACGGCGGCAGTTGGCCGGTGATTGTCTCCAGCGCCTTGCTAGGTGCACTTGTGGCGCCGCCACTGGCGTGTGCGATTGCCAAAAGGCTACCCACCGACATGCACGGTTTCATTGCGAATGTCCTGTCCATGGCCATCAGTACCTTGCTCATCATTCCGCTTATCGGACGCCTGATAACCAACTGAGCCGCCCCCTTCCACGGCTGCATCTCGACCGGTAGGCGGTTGCAGCCATTTTTTGCAAGCACGCGAGGTATCACATGGACTTGCCCAACCTGAGCATCGCTTCACTCGGCGGCACCGTGAGCATGCAGGCCCGGGTCTTCGGAGAAGGAGTGGTCCCGACCGTCAGCGGCGCAACCCTGCTGGCTTCGGTACCCGAATTGAGAACCCTGGCCCGCGTCACTGTCGAAACGCTCCAACTGTTGCCCAGCGCCTCATTGAGTTTCGAGCATTTATTGAGTGTCCTGCGCTGGGCGAACACTCAGATCGAGCTAGGTGCGGTGGCGGTTGTCCTCACTCAGGGCACCGACACGCTGGAGGAATCCGCCGCATTTTTCGATCTCCTGTGGGACCACGACGAACCTCTGGTGCTTACTGGAGCGATGCGTTCCGCAGCCCAGACAGGCGCTGACGGACCGGGCAATCTGCTGGATGCCTGCCAGGTCGGCCTGGCCGAGAGCAGTTGGCGACGAGGTGTTCAGGTGGTCCTGAACGGACAGATTCATTCGGCGCAGGCGGTTCGCAAAACCGATTCGATGGCACTGCAGGCTTTTTCTTCGCCCGTCGTAGGTCCGGCAGGCCTGTTACTGGAAGGTGACGTTCACTATTTCCACCCTCCACGCCAGCGCCACGTCTTGCCGTTGCCACAGCGCTCGACGCACAAGGTTGCGCTATTACAAGCGTCGCTGTCTGCCGACAGCCTGTTGCTGGAAAACATTCTCGCGCTGGGTTACGACGGGCTGGTGATCGCCGGTTTCGGTGCTGGGCACGTTTCTGAAACCTGGGCTGGAAAAATTGACGCCATTGCCAGAAAAATCCCGGTCATTGTTGCGACTCGCTGCGATTGCGGCCCAACGGCTCGCTCGACTTACGGCTTCAAGGGCGGCGAGATGGATCTGGTTAAAAGAGGTGCTTCGATGGCCGGTTTTGTCTGCCCACGAAAATCGAGGATTCTCTTGTGGCTGCTGCTCGGTTGCCAGCGACAAGATGACCTGGCTCGCTATCTGAGGCTTTTGCAGTATTGAGGTTGCCTAGACGGATCGGCGGGGGCTGCTGCGCAGCCCAGCGGGAGCAAGCTCCCTCGCCACGGGTTTGTGCTGCAGTTGTATTACGGTTTATGCGCCCGCGACAGGAATTCGTGGGATTGCATCTCCAGCAGGCGACTGAGGGTCCGCTGGAATTCGAAGTTCAGGCGACCGCCGGTATAGAGGTCCTTGAGCTCGACTTCAGCCGAGATGATCAGCTTCACGTTGCGGTCGTAGAATTCGTCGACCATGTTGATGAAACGGCGGGCGATGTCGTCGGTGGTGACGCTCATCTGCTCGACGCCGCTGAGCAGCACGGCGTGGAAGATCTTGCCGAGCTCGATGTAGTCGTTCTGGCTGCGGGGGCCGTCGCACAGTTCACGGAAGTCGAACCAGGCCACGTCGTCGCAGGTGCGGATCGCACGGATTTCGCGGTTTTCGATGATCAGCACATCGTTTTCCACCGCCTGGGTGCATTCCGGCGTCAGGGCGCGGAAGCTCTTGCGCAGGCTTTCTTCAGCGGCGGCATCCAGCGGGAAATGGAACAGCTCCGCTTGTTCGAGGTGACGCAGGCGATAGTCCACGCCGCTGTCGACGTTGACGATTTCGGTGTGCTCCTTGATCAGCTTGATCGCCGGCAGGAAGCGCGCCCGTTGCAGACCGTCCTTGTACAGGCCGTCGGGGACGATGTTCGAGGTGGCGACCAGGGTCACGCCGTTCTTGAACAGTTCTTCCATCAGCGTGCCAAGGATCATGGCGTCGGTGATGTCGGAAACGAAAAACTCATCGAAGCAGATCACCCGCGTCTCGGCGGCGAAGCGCTTGGCGATGAGGGTCAGCGGGTTCTTTTCGCCACCCAGGGTCTTCATTTCCTCGTGCACACGCTTCATGAAGCGGTGAAAGTGCGTCCGGGTCTTTTCCTTGAAGGGCAACGCTTCGAAGAAGGTGTCCACCAGGTAAGTCTTGCCACGGCCGACGCCACCCCAGAAGTACAGGCCCTTGACCGGTGTCTGGTCTTTTTTGCCGAACAGTTTGCCCAACAAGCCCGGCTTGTTGTTCGACGCGGCAACCAGGTCGTCGTACAGGCGCTGCAAATGCCGCACGGCCGTTTCCTGGGCTGCGTCGTGGAAGAATTCCGGGCGTTTCAGATCAGCTTGATATCGTTCTAGGGGCGTCATATTCGTTAGCAAGGCAACAAAAACGGGCCGTCACTGTAGCGATGGCCCAGAGGAATGGCAATCGGCCCTTATTCGGGCCGATGGTCGGGAACGCCGTCAATCAATCCTGGGCAGGCGTCAGTGCCACGCGCAACGCATCGATGGCCGCGTCTCGGGCGCTACGGTCGGCAAAGGCCGGGCTGTGGGCCACGCATTCGCCGTCGAGCCAGACGCTGAAACTCAGTTCATCGCTGCGCACGTCCAAGGGCTGGCCGGATTGCAATTGCTTGGTCACCTGGCCAGCGGTCTTGCCATCGGCGAAGTTGTTCGAAAGCAACAACTGCTCGCCATCGGCAGAAAGCAGGCGGAAGCGGAAACTGCCGTCATCGTCGCGGAAGCTGACGAAGCGCGCAGCCTTGGCCGCTTTCTTTTTGGTCTGCGTTGCCACTTGCACCTGGCTGACGAAGGACCGCAGGCCAACTGCCTCGCGCAGTTCATTGAGAAACGGCGTTGCTACGGCCCGGGCTTTTTTCGCGCCCAGTTGCAGGATGTCTTCAAGGTCCGCCGGGCGTTCGATCAAGTGGTGGTACCGCTCGCGCGCTTCACCCAACTGGTCGTCGAGCAGTTGGAACAGACGACTCTTCGCCTCGCCCCAACCCAGGCCTTGCAACAGTTCGCTACGGAACGCGGCGGACTGCTCGGCAGTGGCGAAGGCCTGGAACAGCGTGAACAGGTGCGAGTTGTCCGGGTCCTTGGCTTCGCCCGGCGCGCGCGAGTCGGTGACGATCCGCGAGATCGCGTCCTTCATGTCCTTGGCGCTGCTGAACAACGGAATGGTGTTGTCGTAGCTCTTGGACATCTTGCGGCCATCGAGGCCCGGCAGCGTGGCGACGCTTTCCTCGATCAGCGCCTCAGGCATGGTGAAGAACTCCTTGCCCTTGCCGAACAGGTGGTTGAAGCGCTGACCGATGTCCCGCGCCATTTCCACGTGCTGGATCTGGTCGCGACCGACCGGCACCTTGTGGGCGTTGAACATCAGGATGTCGGCCGCCATGAGGATCGGGTAACTGTAGAGGCCCATGGTGACGCCGGCGTCCGGGTCTTCGCCGGTCTCGACGTTCTTGTCCACCGACGCCTTGTAGGCGTGGGCACGGTTGAGCAGGCCCTTGGCGGCGACGCAGGTCAGCAGCCAGGTCAGTTCCGGGATTTCGGGGATATCGGACTGGCGATAGAACGTCACGCGGTCCACATCCAGGCCACCGGCCAGCCAGGTCGCGGCGATTTCCAGGCGCGAGCGCTGGATGCGCAGCGGGTCATCACATTTGATCAGGGCGTGGTAATCGGCCAGGAAATAGAACGAATCGGCATTGCTTTCGCGGCTGGCGAGGATCGCCGGACGGATGGCGCCGGCGTAGTTGCCCAGGTGCGGGGTGCCGGTGGTGGTGATGCCGGTCAGGATACGGGTACGAGTCGTCATGGGTTATCGCTTGTCAGACTGCTGTCAATTCGAGAGGCGCGGCAGGAGCAGATCCTTGAGATCAGTCAGCTTGCCATGAAAAAAGTGTCCGCATTCTGCCACTTTCAGCAGCTCATGGGGGCGCTGGAGCGCGTCGGACCATGTGTAGACAAGTTGGGGATCGACCACTTCGTCGGTTTCCGGCTGGATCACGGTCAATTCGCCGCTGGTCGGCAGGGGCGCTTGTGCATCCAGGCGCATTACCGCCGGAGCAACCATGAACAGGTGCTTGAGCGCCTGGCCTTGGGCTTCCAGGCGTCCGCCAAGGGTGGCGGCGACGAAGCCGCCGAAGGAAAAACCAAACAGGGTCAGGGGCAGCTGCGGGTATTTTTCCAGCAACCAGGCGGCCGCGGCCTGGGCATCGTCCACTTCGCCGGTGCCCATGTCATGGCTACCGGCACTGGCGCCGACGCCGCGATAATTGAAACGCAACGTAACCAGGCCAGCGTCGCGGGCGGTACGCTGCAGGGTCGAGACCACTTTGTTGAGCATGGTCCCGCCCTGTACCGGGTTGGGGTGGCAGATCAGCGCCAGGCCACGGGGCGCTTCGCTGTCCAGGTACAAGGCTTCCAGTTGGCCGACCGGGCCATCGATGACTACATGGGTTTCGCGCATAAGCAAGGGAAAGAACTCCGTGACCCCGAATAGGGTCGACTCGTCTAGCTAAAAGTCTGTGCCTGGCATGATTGCGATGTTCTTCGCGGTATACAGCGCAGGTCCGAGCCGTTAACGTAAAGCAAAGCCGTTTATAGAGGAAGGACTCGTGGAACACTCGCTCTTAGTTTGGCTGTTGCCGACTCTTGCCCTGGTTGCCGGTGTCGCCATTGGTTTCCTGATTGCCCGACTGCTGCCTAACGCGGTGCCCAACAGCACCCAACGTCAGCTCGACGACATCCAGGAACGTTTCGACAGTTACCAGAATGAAGTGGTAACCCACTTCAACAGCACCGCTTCCCTGGTGAAAAAGCTCACCCAGAGCTACCAGGAAGTCCAGGATCATCTGTCCGAGGGCGCCAACCGCCTGGCCCTGGACGAGCAGACGCGCCAGCGCCTGCTGGCCGCCCTGCAAGCCGACACGGCGCAGACGCCACGGGAGCGCCTGACCCCGCCCAAAGGGATCCAGGAACCGCCACGGGACTACGCCCCCAAGGCCCCGAACTCCCCGGGGATGCTGGATGAGCATTACGGTTTGAAGAAGTAATTTCCAGCAACACCAAAAAGCCCGCCCGATCGCATGATCGGGCGGGCTTTTTATTGCTACCAATTTCCCCTATTCAATTTTGGTCACCTGTGGCGAGGGAGCTTGCTCCCGCTGGGTCGCGAAGCGGCCCTTGTAGCAGCGAACTCGATTTTCCTGGCACACCGAGTTGCCTGGTTTTGGGGCCGCTTCGCAGCCCAGCGGGAGCAAGCTCCCTCGCCACGGGATACAGGGTCCTGAAGAATTATTCACTCAGCTCAAGCCAACACTTCCTCCGCCACCTGGTCGATGGCCACTTTGGTGATGTCGACGATCAGGTCGGCGTCTTCGCGGGTCAGGATCAACGGCGGAGCGAAGCCCAGGATGTCGCCGTGGGGCATGGCGCGGGCGATCATGCCGCGTTCCAGGCAGGCGGCCGAGACCTTGGGGCCGACCTTGAGTGCCGGGTCGAACGCCGTACGCTGTTCACGATCGGCCATGAACTCCACCGCCGCCAGCATGCCGTCACCGCGCACTTCGCCCACCAGCGGATGGCCTTCGAGGGTGTCGCGCAAACGCCGGTTGAGGTAACCACCGACGTCTTCGGCGTTGGCCATGAGGTTTTCCCTTTCGAGGATATCCAGGTTGGCCAGGGCCGCCGCCGCGCAGATCGGGTGTCCGGAGTAAGTCCAGCCATGGCCCATCGCACCTTCGGCCTGGGAGGCTTTTTCGATCACGCTCCAGACCTTTTCACCGATGATCACCGCCGACAACGGCGCGTAGGCGCTGGTCAGTCCCTTGGCCGTGGTGATCAGGTCCGGCTGCATGCCATAGCGCTGGCTGCCCATCTTCGAACCCAGGCGACCAAACGCGCAGACCACCTCATCCGCGATTAGCAGCACGTCGTATCTGTTCAGCACGGCCTGGATCGCAGCCCAATAACCGGCGGGCGGAACGATGATGCCACCGGTGCCCATCACCGGTTCGCCGATGAACGCTGCCACCGTGTCCGGGCCCTCGGCGAGGATCATTTTTTCCAGTTCATCGGCGCAATAACGCACGAACGTTGCTTCGTCCATGCCCGCCGGGGCCTTGCGATACCAGTGCGGACACACGGTGTGCTTGACCCCTTCGGCCGGCAGGTCGAAATGCTGGTGGAACGCCGGCAGTCCGGTCAGGCTGCCGGTCATGATGCCCGAGCCATGGTAGCCACGATCACGGGAGATGATTTTTTTCTTCTGCGGCCGGCCCAGTACGTTGTTGTAGTAACGCACCAGTTTGATCTGGGTTTCGTTGGCATCGGAGCCGGACAGCCCGTAATAGACTTTTTTCATCCCCGTCGGCGCCCAGTCCATGATGCGGCTGGACAGTTCGATGATCGCCTCGCTCGAATGACCGACATAGGTGTGGTAGTAGGCCAGTTCCTTGGCCTGTTTGTAGATGGCATCGGCCACTTCGGTACGGCCATAGCCGATGTTCACGCAATAGAGCCCGGCGAACGCGTCGATGAAATCACGCCCCTCGTGATCGCGTATGCGAATGCCTGACGCGCTCTTGATGATGCGCCCCTTGAGCGCCCCGCTGGCGTGGTCGTGGGCGTGGGTCGAGGGGTGCATGAAATGCGCACGGTCTTGTTCGAACAGCGTGTTGAGTTCTTGGCTCATGCGGGCTCTCCTGGGAATTGGCCTTGATGGTGCAGGCAAAAGTATTTGGTTTCGACGAAGGGCTCGAAGCCCTCGGTGCCGCCCTCGCGGCCGAGGCCCGAGGCTTTCATGCCGCCGAAGGGAATCGGATGACCGGTGAACTTGACGCCGTTGACGGCGACCATGGCGTGGTCGAGACGACGGATCAATGGGTAAATGACATCCAGGCGATTGGAGCAAATATAGGCGGCCAGTCCGTATTCGGTATCGTTGGCCAGTTCGATGGCTTCGTCCAGGGTGTCGAACGGCATCACCCCGGCGATGGGCGCGAAGTTCTCTTCACGGTAGATGCGCATTTTTGGCGTGACGTCGGCCAGCACGGTCGGTTGGTAGAACAACCCGCCCAGAGCATGGGCCTCGCCACCGACAAGGCGTTGGGCGCCAAGGGCCAGCGCATCGGCGACGCGGTCGGCGGTCGCATCGAGCGCCGCCTGATGCATCAACGGCCCGACATCCACCGCCTGCTCCTGTTGATCAACCAGCGCCGGCCCGACCCGCAAGGCGCGCACCGCGGCGGCGAAACGACTGAGAAACGCCTGATAAACCGGGCGCTGCACCAGGATCCGGTTGGCCGCGCAGCAATCCTGACCCGAGGTCTGGAATTTCGCCTCGACAGCGACTTTGACTGCCAAGGCCAGATCGGCATCCGCGCAGACAATGAACGGCGCATTGCCGCCCAGCTCCAGCGCGACCTTTTTCACGTCATGGGCCGCTGCTTGCAGCACCAGTTTGCCGACCCGGGTCGAGCCGGTGAAACTCACCGAACGCACGCGGCGGTCCTTGACCAGGGTCTCCATGGTCATCTGCGGCTCGCCCAATACCACGTTGAAGACGCCGGCAGGAAAGCCCGCTTCCTCGGCCAGTTGCGCCAGGGCCAACGCCGAGTAAGGCGTTTCATGGGCCGGCTTGACCACCACGGTGCATCCGGCCGCCAGCGCGGCAGCGGCCTTGCGGGTGATCATCGCCGAGGGGAAGTTCCAGGGTGTGAGCAGCGCGCAGACGCCCACTGGTTCCTTGACCGTGCCCAAATGAGCGTTCGGGATATGACTGGGAATGTTCTGGCCGTAGAGGCGCCGGGCCTCCTCGGCGAACCACGGGATGAAACTTGCGGCATAGGCGATTTCGCCACGGGACTCGGCCAGCGGCTTGCCCTGCTCCAGGCTGAGAATTCGCGCGAGGTCTTCGCTGTGCTCGCTGATCAACGCCGCCCAGCGCCGCAGCATCGCGCCGCGAATCTCCAGGCTCTGCTCGCGCCATGCGGGGAACGCGCGATGCGCCGCGTCAACAGCCGCGACGATCTGAGGTTGATCGAGCATCGGCACATGGCCGATAACCGTGCGGGTTGCTGGATTCTGCACTGAGATGCTCTGGCCGCTGTCGCTGTGGACCCAATGGCCATCGATGTAGCAAAGCGCTTTGAACAGCAGCGGGTGTTGATAAGGCATGACGTTCACTCCAGACCGTTTGCGTGAATCCATGCTAGGGCTGCTGCGCTTTTGTTATCGGCTGTTTGCACGGGCCCAGACCTTGGTTTTTTTCCGGAAATACCCTGCCGGAAAATGTTTTCTGCGGTGTTCAGGATGACGGTGTGAGCTCCGCCGGCAAGGCGCCGACGGTCTTGATGGTCTTGGTGACGATGTAGGTGAAGTAGCGTTCGATGCCGAGGTCTTCAAGCAACAGTTGATCGACGAAACGCTGATACGAATCGACGTCCGGCGCCTGGATCATCGCCAGGTAATCCACACCGCCGCCGGTGGCGTAGCAGAACACCACTTCGGGCGCGGCGAGCAGGCGTTGCTCGAAACGGCGCATGTCCTGGGCGGTGTGCCTGGCCAGGGTGATTTCCACCAGTACCTGCTGGCGCTTGAACACCGCGCCCCAGTCGATTTGCGCCCGGTAGCCGATGATCAGCCCCGCCGCTTCCAGTTTGCGCACCCGCTCCCAGGCCGGGGTCACTGAAAGGTTGATCGCCTCGGCGAGGCTCGACTTGGTGATCCGCCCGTCCTCGGCGAGGATCTGCAGGATTTTCAGGTCGTAGCGATCGAGCTTGTGCATAGGCCGGGCTCTCCAGGCAAATCAGAAAATCATACCGTCCCCTGTGGCGAGGGAGCTTGCTCCCGCTCGGCTGCGAAGCAGTCGTCGCTTTTGGCCTGAAGATCAGGGCCGCTGCGCGCCCCAGCGGGAGCAAGCTCCCTCGCCACAGGGTGTGTATGTGTCAGTTGAGGGGTATCAAGCCAACACATCCGCGATCACCACCAGCGTATCGCCACACTGCACCAGCCCGGGAAAGTGCCGCGCCGCCAGCAGGCCGCTGCGGGCGGCGCGGTATTCAACCGGGGCGACGCCGCTGCGAGTGGCGTCGTGGATGCACGCCACCACTTCTCCCTGGTTCACGCTCTCGCCGAGGTCGCGACACATTTCCAGCAAGCCGTCATGCTCGCTGGCAACGAAGCAACTGGCGTCCGGCATATCGAGCATCACCGACGGCTGCAACTCGATCGAACCCCGCAGGATGCCGGCGTGGATCAACAGGTTGCGCACCCCGCGCTCGGCAATCGCCACGCTGCGGGCGGTGGACGAACCGCCGCCGCCCAGCTCGGTAGTGATAAACACCTTGCCCTGGGACTCGGCCGCCGTGTCGTACATCGACCCGGCATCCAGCTCCAGCATGCGCATGCAATACGGCGCGTTGAACGCCAGCATCGCGGCCTCGCAACGCGCCTGTTGCTGTTTGTCCGGCAATACGTGGCAGGCGGCGAATGGCAGGAAATCCAGGGTTCGCCCACCGGAATGAATGTCCAGCACAATGTCAGCCAACGGCAGCAGGGTGCGGTTGAAATAGTCGGCGATTTTCTCGGTGACGGTGCCGTCCGGCTTGCCGGGAAAACTGCGGTTCAGGTTGCCTTTGTCGATGGGCGAAGTCCGGCGTCCGGCACGGAACGCCGGAGTGTTCATGAACGGCACGATGATCACCCGCCCGCTGATGTCTTCGGCGCTCAACTGCTGGGCCAGTTTGCTCAGGGCCACCGGGCCTTCGTATTCGTCGCCGTGGTTGCCACCGCTGAGCAGCGCGGTCGGGCCGCTGCCGCGCTGGATCACGGTGATGGGGATCATTACCGCGCCCCAGGCCGAATCGTCCCGCGAATACGGCAACTTGAGAAAACCGTGCTGCACACCCTCGCGGCTGAAGTCGACCGTGGCGCTGATGGGATTGCTGGGCAATTCGCGCATGGCTCAATCCTTCACGAACAGTTGACGGGGCACGTTGCACAGCGTCTCGACGCCGGTCTCGGTGATCAGGATGCTCTCGGTGATTTCCAGGCCCCAATCGTCCATCCACAGCCCCGGCATGAAGTGGAAGGTCATGCCCGGCTGCAACACGCTGTTGTCGCCGGGGCGCAGGCTCATGGTGCGCTCGCCCCAATCCGGCGGATAACTGATGCCGATGGGGTAGCCGCAGCGGCTGTCTTTGTGGATACCGAATTTTTCCAGCACGTTGAAAAACGCCACGGCAATGTCGCCGGTGGTGTTGCCCGGCTTGGCCGCGTCCAGGCCAGCGGCGATGCCCTCGACCACGGCTTTTTCGCCGTCGAGGAAATGCTGCGGCGGCTTGCCCAGGTAAATGGTGCGCGACAGCGGGCAGTGGTAACGCTTGTAGCAGCCGGCGATTTCAAAGAAGGTGCCAGCGCCTTTTTCGAACGGCGAATCATCCCAGGTCAAGTGCGGTGCGCTGGCGTCGGCACCGGTGGGCAGCAGCGGCACGATGGCCGGGTAATCGCCGCCATGGCCGTCGGCACCGAGGATGCCGCTGCTGTAGATCTCAGCCACCAGTTCGTTCTTGCGCATGCCCGGCTCGATGCGTTCAAGGATCCGGCTGTGCATGTTCTCGACGATGCGTGCGGCGATGCGCATGTAGGCGATTTCCTGCGGCGACTTGACCGCGCGCTGCCAGTTCACCAGGCCCACCGCGTCCACCAGCTTCGCCTCGGGCAGGTGCTTTTGCAGCGACAGGTACGCGGCGGCGCTGAAGTAGTAGTTGTCCATTTCCACGCCGATGCTCAGCGCGCCCCAACCACGGGCAATGATCACCTCGCGGGACAGGTAGTCCATGGGATGACGCTCGCGGGACTGCACGTAGATGTCCGGGTAGCCGACGATGTTGTCGGCCTGCATGAACACCGTGCGCTTCGCTCCGTTGGCATCCTGGCCACGCCCGAACCACACCGGCTCGCCGTCCAGCGCCAGCAGCACGCACTGGTGCACATAGAACGACCAACCGTCATAGCCGGTGAGCCAGGCCATGTTCGACGGATCGGTGACCAGCAACAGCTCCAGGCCTTGGGCCTGCATCGCCGCGCGAACCTTTGCCAGGCGCTGGGCGTATTCCTCCCGCTGGAACGGAAGATTGACGACTATCTCTGACATCCACCTGCCCTCTGTTCAATGACACGAATAAACAAATCGATTCAACGACCGAACGCGAAACCCTTGCCTGCCGCCCTCGCCCGCTCGAACGCCAGATTGGCGATGGCGGTGTCCTGGGCGCCGGTGCCGGTCAGGTCGCAAAGCGTTACCTGCGTTGCATCGGAGCGCCCGGGCTGCCGGCCCGCCAGCACTTGCCCGAGTTCCATCAAATCCAGGTCGTCACGGACCAAGCCGGCCGCCAAGGCATGGTGCAGTTCGCCGAGCACGCGGGTCTGGCTGAGGCGATCGGCGACATAGCAGTCGACGGCTGCCAGGGCCTGTGGGGAAATTTCGTTCTTGTGCTCCGCGTCCGAGCCCATCGCGGTGATGTGCAGGCCAGGATGCAAGTGGCGGGGCTCGATCAGCGGCTCGCGGCTGGGCGTGCAGGTGATCGCGATATCCACGCCCTCCAGGGCAGCGTCAATGGAGCTGCAGGGCGTGACGGCAAGTCCGCTGTCACGGGCCAGTCCATCACTGAACGCCTTGGCCTTTTGCGCATCCCGCGCCCAGACCCGCACCTCGTCGATCGGCCGCACCAGGCGCAGCGCCTGAAGCTGCAACGCCGCCTGCTCGCCGGCCCCGATCAACGCCACGCTGCGGCTTTGCTCGCGAGACAGGCAACGCGCCGCCACCGCCCCGGCCGCGGCGGTGCGCACGGCGGTGAGGTAGCCATTGTCGAGCAGCAGCGCCTCCAGCAGACCGGTACGCGCCGAGAGCAGCATCATCATGCCGTTGAGGCTGGGCAGGCCGAGCTTGGGGTTGTCGAAGAAACCCGGACTGACCTTGATGGCGAAGCGCTCCAGGCCCGGCAGGTAAGCGGTCTTCACATCCACTTCGCCGTTGTGCTCGGGAATGTCCAGCCGCAGGATCGGCGGCATCGCCACGGCCGCGGTGGCCAGCAGCACGAAGGCCTGCTCGATGGCGTCGATGCTGGCCAGGTCGAGGGCCACGCAACTGCGCAGGTCGGCCTCGCTCAATAGGGTGACTTCACTCATGACAGGCTCCGTTAACGGGTTATCAGGCGTTGGCGCCGGCGATCACGCGGGCATGTTGTTCGGTGTCGACGTTGCGCCCGCTGACCACCACCACGATCGGTCCGCGCGGTTCGACCAGGCCGTCGAGCAACGCCGCGATGCCCACCACGGCGGCACCTTCGAGCACCAGGCGTTCGTGGTGATAGGCGTGGCGCAGGGCGTTGGCGATCGAAGCTTCCGAGAGCAGGTGCACGTCATCGGCCAACTGCCGGGTCATGGCGAAGGTGTAGCGGTTGTCCAGGCCGATGCCGCCGCCAAGAGAGTCCGCCAGGGTCGACAGTTCTTCGACTTCCAGCGGCTGGCCGGCGGCGAGGCTGGTGTGCATCGCGGCGCCTCGCGCCATGCTGATGCCGTGGACTTGAATGGCTGGATTGGCGCTTTTCAGGGCCAGGCCCATACCGGCAAACAGGCCGCCGCCGGACAATGGCACCAGCACCTGGGCCACATCCGCTTGCTGTTCGAGGATCTCCAGGCCAAGGGTGCCCTGGCCGGCGATGATTGCGGGATGATCGAACGGCGGCAGGAAGGTCGCGCCCTGCTCACGGGCGATGCGCTCGGCCTCGCGCTGGGCGTCGTCCTGGGACTGGCCGACGATGCACACCTCGGCGCCCAGATCGCGGATCGCCTGCACTTTGTTGCCCGGCACCAGGGTCGACAGGCAGACAATCGCCTTGACCCCTTGTTGCGATGCGGCATGGGCCAGTGCCCGACCATGGTTACCGGTCGAGGCCGTCACCACGCCTGACGCCTTCTGCTCCGCGCTGAGTTGCGCCACGGCATTGCTGGCGCCACGCAGCTTGAAGCTGCCGGTGATCTGCAGGGATTCCAACTTGAGGTATACGGGCACGCCGATCAATCGCGACAGGCTGGCGGAGTACTCCATGGGCGTGCGCCGCACCAGCGACTCGATGCGCTGGCGAGCGAGGTAGATGTCCTGAAGCTGCAACCCTGTCATGACCGCGTCCCGAGCCGATGTGTTGGGCGCAGTCTAAGAGGGCCGGATTGTGCTGATGAATGTACTAGGGCAATTTAGTGATGAAGTTCCAAAGTCACTACAAATCCCTGTGGGAGCGAGCCTGCTCGCGAAAGCGGTCTACCCGTCACATCAATGCTGGATGTGCTGCCGCCTTCGCGAGCAGGCTCGCTCCCACGGGATTTTTGTTCGCGTTACTAAAAATCATGAATCTGCGGATACTGGTTGAAGATCTGCCGCATGCCGATCAGCGCGTGGCGCATTTCTTCATCGCTGCATTCGGCGCCAACGCAGACCCGCACCGCCCGTGGCCGCGGTGTGCCGCGCACGGTGAACGGGTCGGGGGACGTGACGGCGATGTGCTTGTGGCGCAGCGCCCGCACCAGGCTGTCGACTTCCCAGTGGGGTGGGATGCCGATCCAGGCATTCAAGGCATGGGGATGCTGGGCCAAGACGTGCTCGCCCATGTACTCGGTGACCATCGCCTGGCGCCCGGCCAACAGGCGCCGTTGTAAATGCAACAACGAGTCGGCGCGCCCGTCGCGGATCCAGCGAGCGGCGATCTCCGAGACCATCGGCGTGGCCATCCAACTGTTCACCCGCAGGATACTCTCGGTGCGCAGCGCCAGGCGCTTGGGCATCACCAGGTAGCCGATGCGCAAGCCCGTGAGCACTGACTTGGTCATGCTCGTGCAGTAGAACGACAGCTCCGGCAGGTAATGGCTGATGGGCGGCGCCCGGCGCTCGTCCAGCAACGGCCCGTAGACATCGTCTTCGATGATGTGCACGCCGAAGCGCCGGGCAATCTCGGCGATTTCCCGGCGGCGGGTGTCGGGCATCAGGCTAGTGGTGGGGTTATTGAGGTTGGGTGTGCACACCAGCGCGGTGATGCGCTCGTTGCTGCACATGTCCTCGAAATGCTCGGGATCGATGCCGTGGCGGTCGGTGTCCAGGCCCTTGAGGGTGAAACCCAGTACCTGGGAATTGCCGATCACACCGTGGTCGGTCAGCCCTTCGCAGAGCACCACGTCGTCGGGACCGGCCAGGGAAGCCAGGGCAAGGAAGATGCCATGAGCCGCGCCGTTGGTAATCAGGACGTCGTTGCGATCGACCTTCAGCCCCTGCCGGCCGATCCATTGCGCCGCCGCTTCGCGATGGGATTCAAACCCCGCAATCGGACGAAACGCATGAATCCATGGCTGATCCTCTTCGGTGCTCAGCTCGGCGCAGGTGTCGCGCCAGAACTGATCATGCTCGCGAGTGTGCAGGATCCGCGTGATGGAAAAATCCACCAGCGCCCGCTCGGGGCTGTCGAGTATGTAAGTGGCGACCCGGTCGCTCATGCGCCGCGAAACGAAACTGCCGCGCCCTACTTCGCAACGCACCAGCCCCTGGCGCTCCAGTTCCTTGTAGGCGTTGGTGACGGTCTGCACGCTGATGCCCATGGCGTCGGCCACTTGCCGTTGCGGCGGCAGGCGCTGGTCGTTGGCGAGGATGCCCTGTTCGATGTCGTCGGCGATCGCCTGGACCAGAATCTTGTATTTGGATTCACCGCTGCGGGCGACGTCCAAGGCTGACTTCCACTTATCCATAACGCTGCGACCCGCCTGTGTACTGGTGCGCCCAGCATTGCTCGGGCTTCGCGGCAAAGCAATTGTCCTAGTGCAATACAATCGGCGCCGGGGCTTTTGTATGCTCGGTCCAAGGTCGTCATCCAGGCGGGCACACTGCCCCCGACAAAAAGCCGGATCGACCTGTACCGGCGCTGTTACCGACTCAGGCCCCGCCCGGATCCGCCGCTGTACGCTTTGCTCTTGCCACACTGCCTCCTAACACAGAACCGTCCAGCGACGGATCCACAAGAAACAGGAGATTTTATCGATGAGCAATTTTCCAACCAGCAGCTGCACGCCCCTGCGCCGCCTCTTGTTGACGTGTGCCGCGCTCGGCCTGGCCGGCAGCGTTCAAGCGGCCACCCTGGATACCGTCAAAAGCAACAGCAGCATCCGCATCGGCTACGCCAACGAAACGCCGTTTGCGTTCACCGAAACCGACGGCAGCGTGACCGGCGAATCGCCGGAGATCGCCAAGATCATCTTCGCCAGGATGGGCATCAAGCAGGTCAATGGGGTGCTCACCGAATGGGGCTCGCTGATTCCGGGCCTGCGCGCCGGGCGTTTCGACGTGATTGCCGCCGGCATGTACATCACCCCGGCGCGGTGCAAGCAAGTGTTGTTCACCGACCCACAGTACCAGTTGCCCGACGCCCTGCTCGTGGCCAAGGGCAACCCGAAAAAGCTCCACAGCTACGAAGACATCGCCAAGCAACCGGACGTGAAGCTGGCGATCATGGCCGGTACGGTCAACCTCGCTTACGCCCGCGACTCGGGGGTCAAGGACGAACAGATCCTCCAGGTTCCCGACACCACGGCGCAACTGCAAGCGGTGCGCGCCGGTCGCGCCGATGCCGCCGTCGGCACACAACTGACCATGAAAGGCCTGGCCAGCAAGGGCGGCGACAAAGTCGAGGCGATGACCGAGTTCAAGGACGACCCGTCCCACATCGGCTACGGCGCCCTGGCCTTCCGGCCCGAGGACAAGGACCTGCGCGACGCGGTCAACGCCGAGTTGAAAAAGTGGCTGGGCTCGGAGGAACATCTCAAGGCCGTCGCGCCATTCGGTTTCGACAAGTCCAACGTCACCACCAAGACCGCGGCCGAGCTCTGCGCTCAGCCGTAATCGACACTGGCGTGCCGAAACGGGCATGACGCGTACGCGTGATGCCTGTTCCCAGCTTCATCGGATACGGGTTGAACCATGGGCGAATTACTTCCGTTATTGATTCAAGGGGCCTGGGTCACGCTCCAGGTGACATTCTTTGGCTCGTTGCTGGCGATTGTCGCCGCGGTGCTGGCGGCACTCGGACGGCTCTCGCCGTGGCGCGCGTTGCGCTGGTTTTCCATCACCTACATCGAGGTGTTTCGCGGCACCTCGCTGCTGGTGCAGCTGTTCTGGCTGTTCTTCGTGCTGCCACTGCCGCCGTTCAACATCGAGCTGAGTCCCTACGCCGTGGCGATTGTCGGCCTGGGGCTGCACATCGGCGCCTACGGGGCCGAGGTGATGCGTGGCGCGATCAGCTCGGTCGCCAAGGGGCAATACGAAGCCTGCACGGCGCTGAACTTCAGCAGCTATACGCGCTTCAAGCGAATCATACTGCCCCAGGCCTTGCTGGCGGCCATTCCACCGGGCACAAACCTGCTGATCGAGTTGTTGAAAAATACCTCGCTGGTGTCGTTGATCACTTTGTCCGACCTGAGTTTCCGGGCACGCCAACTGGACCAGGCGACGTTCCAGACCCTGGAAATCTTCAGCCTGGCGCTGGTGATGTATTTCATCCTCGCCCAGGCCATCAACCTGGGCATGCGCCATGTTGAGCGTCGGCTGAGCCGGGGCCGGATGCGCGGAGGTCTGTCATGACGCTGTTCGATTGGTCCTACGCCGCACAAATCCTCCCGGACCTGCTGCGCGCGTCGCTCAACACCGTGGGCATTACCCTGATCGGTTTCCTGATCGCGATCGTGCTGGGGCTGTTCCTGGCGATTGGCCGGCGCAGCCGCAAGTTCTGGCTGTCGTGGCCGGCCACGGCGGTAATCGAGTTCATCCGCAGCACACCGTTGCTGATCCAGGTGTACTTCCTTTACTACGTGCTGCCCAACTACGGCCTGAGCCTGACGGCCATGCAAGTCGGCGTCCTCGGCATCGGCCTGCATTACGCCTGCTACATCGCCGAGGTCTACCGCAGTGGCCTCGACGCCGTACCACGGGCGCAATGGGAGGCGGTGACCGCGCTGAACATCGCGCCGTACGACGCCTACCGCAACATCATCCTGCCCCAGGCGCTGCGGCCGATCGTGCCGCCGCTGGGCAACTACCTGGTGGCGATGCTCAAGGACACGCCAGTGTTGTCGGCGATCACCGTGGTGGAAATCATGCAACAGGCCAAGAACATCGGCTCCGAGCATTTCCGCTACCTGGAACCGATCACCCTGGTCGGCCTGTTCTTCCTTGCCCTGAGCCTTGCCCTGGCTTGGCTGGTACGGCGCCTTGAAACGCGCATGGAGCTACGCTAATGACTTTACCCCTGTCCACGCCCACCGATTTGTCCCGGCGCAGCACGCTGGCATCGCAGCAGGAGGCCCCGGCCATGCAGATTCCGACACCGTCCCGGCCGATTGTGAGTTTCCAGGACGTGACCAAAAGCTATGGCAGTTTCACCGTGCTCGATCATTTGAACCTGGATGTCGCGCCCGGTGAAAAGGTCGCGATCATCGGCCCCAGCGGCTCGGGCAAATCGACGCTGCTGCGGGTGCTGATGACGCTCGAAGGCATCGATCAGGGCCAGATCCGCATCGAGGACGATTCCCTGACCCACATGCCCAACCGCAGCGGCGTGCTGGTTCCGGCCAATGACCGGCACATCCGCCGGGTGCGTGGCAAGATCGGCATGGTGTTCCAGAGCTTCAACCTGTTTCCCCACATGACCGCGCTGCAAAATGTGATCGAGGCGCCAGTGCAGGTGCTGGGCATGAACCCCAAGGAAGCCCGGGAGCGCGCCGCCGACCTGCTGGAGCTGGTGGGCCTGGGCAACAAGCTCGACCATTACCCGTCGCAGTTGTCCGGCGGCCAGCAGCAGCGGGTGGCGATTGCCCGGGCGCTGGCGATGCGCCCCAAGGTGATGCTGTTCGATGAAGTGACCTCGGCGCTTGATCCGGAATTGTGCGGCGAGGTGCTGAACGTGATCCGCAAGCTGGGCGCCGAGCACAACCTGACGATGTTGATGGTCACCCACCAGATGGGCTTTGCCCGGGAATTCGCCGACCGGGTGTGCTTTTTCTACAAGGGGCAGATTCACGAACAAGGCACCCCGGCGCAGATTTTCGAGCACCCGCAGCAGGAGCGGACGTGCGCATTCTTGAGTGCGGTGAAAGAAGCGAATTAAGGGAGCACTTTGTGGCGAGGGAGCTTGCTCCCGCTGGCATGCGCAGCAGGCCCAAATCAGCCACCACGGCGTGCCAGGAAGATTGAGGTGAATGGTCTGGGGGCTGCTGTGCAGCCCAGCGGGAGCAAGCTCCCTCGCCACGAAGGCCCAGGCGCCGGTCACAAAAAAAGGGCCATGTTTCCATGGCCCCCTTTCAGTTAACCTTCAGCGGTTATGGATATTGCTGGTAAGTCTGCCCCTGCTGCTGCGGCGCCTGGTACTGCTGGCCAGGGATGGCCTTGAGGTTGACCTCGACGCGACGGTTTTGCGCACGGCCGTTGACGTCGGCGTTGCTTGCCACAGGGTTGTCCGGGCCGGCGCCACGGGCCGAGAGGTTGGCGCCGCTGACACCTTGGGACGTCAGGTAGGTCGCCACGCTCTGCGCGCGACGCTGGGACAGGTCCATGTTGTGCTGGCGGCTGCCGGTGCTGTCGGTGTAGCCGACAATCTCGATCTGGTTCTGGTTGAATTCCTTGAGGGAGTTGGCCAGGTTGTTCAGCGGCTGGTAGAAGCTCGATGCGATGTTCGCCGAGTCGGTGGCGAAGGTGATGTTGCCCGGCATGATCAGCTTGATCTGGTCGCCCTGGCGCTGCACCTCAACGCCGGTATTGGCCATGCTGGCGCGCAATTTCTTTTCCTGCTGGTCCGCGTAGTAACCGTAGCCGGCCGCGGAGGCCCCCACCACCGCCGCGCCGATCAACGCACCCTTGCCCCGATTATCGTGGCCGATGGCCGCACCGGCCAATGCCCCGGCCAGGGCGCCGAGGCCGCCATACTTGGCGGTTTTGCTCATGCCCGAAGATTCGGTAGAGGCCTGGCCCTGGTTGTCATAGGGGTTGGGCGACGCACAGCCGGACAACAGGGCCACGGCAGTAGCGACAACGATCAAGCGACGCGAGGTGAACATGAAGATGCTCCTGGGTTTTCAGTCTGAGTGCCAAAGTGTAGGCAATCGACTCTGGCTGGCGTTGGAACGCGACAATCGTCAAAAATTCCGTCCCGTCGCGCTGCGCTTCGCCCGGAGCGATCACCATAAGTCATCGGCCCGGACGAGGTAGCCTCACGCCTGCGCCAGGCAGCGGCTCACCCCTCTGACGATCATCTCGACTTCCCGCCCGTCGATCGTCAACGGCGGCAACAGGCGAATGGTCTTGCCCCGGGTGACGTTGATCAGCAAACCATGATCCCGGGCGGCACAGAGGGTCAGGTCGCGCACCGGTTGCTTGAGCTCGATGCCGATCATCAAGCCTTGGCCCCGAATCTCCAGGACATTCGGGTTGTCCGCCAACTCAGCCCGCAACCGGCTTAGCAATTGCTCGCCCTGACGTCTGGCGTTCTCCAGCAGGCCTTGCTCCTCGATGATGTCCAGCACGGTGCAGCCGACCCGACAAGCCAGAGGATTTCCGCCGAACGTGCTGCCGTGGCTGCCGGGGGTGAACAGTCCGGCGGCCTTGCCGCGCGCCAGGCAGGCACCGATGGGCACGCCGTTGCCGAGGCCTTTGGCGAGGGTCATCACATCCGGGACGATGCCCTCGTGCTGGAACGCGAACCACTGCCCGGTGCGGCCGATGCCGGTCTGGATCTCGTCGAGCATCAACAACCAGGCGCGCCGGCTGCACAAATCCCGCAGAGCGTTCAGGTAACCCGGTGGCGCGAGTTGTACGCCACTTTCGCCCTGGATCGGCTCTACCAGGATCGCAACGATGCGCTCGCCGTGGGCTTGCTGGACTTTTTCCAATGCGCCGAGATCGCCGAACGGCACCTTGATGAAGTCCCCCGGCAACCGATTGAAACCCAGCCGCACCGAGGGCCCGTCGCTGGCGGACATCGTGCCCAGGGTGCGCCCGTGGAAAGCATTGTCCATCACCACGACCAACGGCTGTTCGACGCCTTTGTGCCAGCCATACAGGCGGGCCAGCTTCAATGCGGTTTCATTCGCCTCGGCGCCGGAGTTGTTGAAAAACGCCCGTTCCATCCCCGAGAGCTGGGTGAGTCTGTGGGCCAACCGCTGCTGCCAGTCGATGCTGTACAGGTTAGACGTGTGCAGCAGCAGGCCGGCCTGTTCACTGATGGCTGCCACCAGCCGCGGATGGGAATGGCCCACGTTGGTCACTGCCACGCCCGCCACCGCATCAAGGTATTCGCGACCATCCTGATCCCACAGGCGCGTACCCAAGCCATGGGTGAAGTTCAGCGCCAAGGGTTGGTAAGTGCTCATCAGGCAGGCGGCAGTCATGACATCTAGCTCCATCGGGTGGTTTTTTCCAGTATGGTTAGCCACTCTAGATGGATAAACCTCGCTTTACTTCATTCATTTAAAAGCAGAGCTTGATAATGGACCTGTTCCAGGCAATGACCGTTTACGTGAAAGTGGTGGAAACCGGCAGCCTGACCGCAGCGGCCCAGGCGTGCGAAATGTCCACGACCATGGTCGGCAATCACCTTCGGGCGCTGGAGCAACGCCTGGGTGTGCGCCTGATCAGCCGTACGACGCGTCGTCAGCGCTTGACCGAATTCGGCTCGGCCTACTATCAACGCTGCCTGGAAGTGATCGGGCTGGTTGCCGATTCCGAACGCCTGGCCGAGCAGACCCAAGGCGACCCCAGCGGCACCTTGCGCATCACCGCGCCGCTGACCTTCGGCACGGAGCGCCTCGCCCCGGCACTGGCCGAATACAGCCAGCGTTATCCCCAGGTCAAGCTCGACGTTGTCTTGACCAACCAGCGTCTGGACCTGCTCGACCACGGCTTCGACGTCGCCATTCGCCTGGGCAGTCCCGACCCGAAGCTGATCGTTCGTCCCCTGATGGACTACACCCTGACCGTCTGCGCCTCCAAGGCCTACCTGGCACGGCGCGGCACGCCGCAAAAACCCGAAGACCTGCAACAGCATGACTGCCTGTCGTTTGCCTATTCCGCCGGAGACGAATGGCGTTTCGCCCAGGAGCACTGGCCCATCAACGGGCCGGACGGGGAGATCAAAGTGCCGGTGCGCGGGCCGATGCTGATCAACAGCTCGTCGGGCCTGCACCGCGCCGCCCTGGCCGGCATGGGCGTGGTGATGCTGCCGGACGCGCTGGTGGCGCAGGATCTGGAGGATGGACACTTGGTGGCGCTGTTGCAGAACTATCAACTGCCCCACCGGCCGATGAGCCTGATGTACGCCCAGGATCGCTATCGTTTGCCGAAGCTGCGCAGTTTCGTCGAGTTTGCGCTGCAAAAGTGGAGCAAACCCTGAAGTAATAAATCTTCTCGTGGCGAGGGAGCTTGCTCCCGCTGGCCTGCGCAGCAGGCCCAATGCCGTGTGTCAGTGCAATCAGGACGAATAATCCAGGGGGCTGCTGCGCAACCCAGCGGGAGCAAGCTCCCTCGCCACGGTGGGGCTACCCTGCGGCCGCGTATGCGCCGGCGAGTCCCATCAACCATGCCTCCCGCTAGTGGCGCCCCGCCCCATCGGCTACTCTTAACCCCTGGAAAGCATTTTGATATCAGGGCTGATTGAGGGAACGATATGGACGACGCCTCGAAGATCGATTTGCTGCGGTTCGATTTGTCCGATCTGGACGAAAACGTGCTGCACACCATCATGGAACTGGTCAGCGATGGCATCTGGGACTGGAACGCCAACACCGGCTTCGTCTATCGAAATCCCGGCTGGTACACGATGCTCGGCTACACGCCTCACTCACTGAGCAATACCGTGCTGACCTGGGAGAGTGTGATCCACCCGGAAGATTATCCCTACGTAATGGCGTTATTCGACGATTACCTCGAACAACGCGCCCCTAAGTACCAGGCCGAATACCGCTGCCGCGCCTATGACGGCTCCTATATCTGGATCGAAGACCGCGGCTACGTGATCGCCCGCAACCCCGATGGCAGCGTCGCCCGCATGATCGGTGCCCATCGCAGCATCGACGACAAGAAGCGTCTGTTCGAACAACTTGAACGGCGCAACAAGTCCCTCGAAGCCATCATTGAAGAACGTACCCGCGAACTGTCCCGGGTCAACGAGCAGTTGCAAATCCAGCTCGAGGAAAACCGCAGGCTCGCCGAAACCGACGCCCTCACGCTGGTCGCCAACCGCTATCGCCTGGAACAGGCGCTACCATTGGCCTGTGAACGTACGCAGCGCTTTCGCGAGCCGTTGTCGCTGATTGCCATGGATGTCGACGACTTCAAGGACATCAACGATCGCTACGGCCATGCCTTCGGCGACGCGGCGCTGGTGCAAGTGGTACAGGCGGTCAAGCGCTGCGAGCGCGACGGCGACCTGCTGGTACGCTGGGGCGGCGATGAATTCATCATGATCTTGCCCAACACGTCCAAGGCCGATGCAGTCCTGTTGGCCGAAACCATTCGCCGCGGCTTGTCCGACCTGCTGCCGGTGGGCGATTTCCAGATCACCATGAGTTTTGGCGTGGTGCAACGCCACGAAGACGAACCGCAAGCAGCGCTACTGGATCGGGCTGACCAGGCACTGTATCGCTCCAAGATGGCTGGCAAGAATGTGATCTGTGATTGAACGGGCAGTGCCCGATTGGATCCTCGGGACGTGGCGGTGGTCATAGTTTATAACCCTTGCAATCAGGTCCTCGCCATTGCCGACTCGACTCCTCTCCTCCTCGCCCGTGTTGGTGGGCTGCGCGGGCTGGTCATTGCCAAAGGAGCAATGGCCCGCTTTTCCCTTTGAAGGCACCCATTTGCAGCGCTACAGTGCCCGCTTCACAGCGGTGGAAATCAACAGTTCGTTCTACCGCCCGCACCGTCCCGCCACCTATGCAAAATGGGCCGACAGTGTGCCGGCGGGCTTTCGCTTCTCAGTCAAGATGCCCAAGCAGATCACCCATGAGCGGCGCTTGCATGATTGCGAGGGGCTGGTGGATGAGTTCCTCGGGCAATGCTCGCAACTGAGGGAGAAACTTGGTTGCCTGTTGATCCAGTTGCCGCCGTCGCTGGCCTTCGATAACACCCAGGCCGAGGACTTTTTCAAAGCCTTGCGTGACCGTTACCAGGGCCACGCGGTACTCGAACCCCGGCACCCGAGCTGGCTCGCGCCACAGGCCATGGTATTGCTTGAGAAAGAGCGCATCGCCCGCGTCGCCGCCGATCCGTCGCCTGTGCCGGGCGGCGATCAACCGGCGGGCTGGGCGGGTGTGCGTTATTACCGGCTGCATGGCTCGCCGCGCATTTATTACTCCGCCTACGAAGACGCCTGGCTGCGACGACTGACAGTCCTACTGAAGGCTGCCCCGGACACGCCGACCTGGTGCATCTTCGACAACACCGCCAGCGGCGCCGCGACGCCCGATGCGTTGCGATTGCTGGACCTGCTGGGCGATTGAAATATCACCGGTGGCCGGTCCGACCGTGACAACACCGCCCGGGTCCAATAGATTAGGCGACCGAAAAAAGCCCCGTGCGTTTTCTCGCCATATCCCGCTAACAGAAGTAGTGAAATTTCAATGTCCGATTCCAATACCGCTGAATCTGTAGTCTCCCTGTCGTCCAAAGCGGAATACGAAAACTCCATCAATCTTTCACAGCATCTGCCCCAGGCCAAAAGCATCAGCGAAATGGTCCTCGATGCCTTCCAGTCGAACCGCGAAAGCGACCAGATCCGCGAACTGCGCACCGCCATTCGCCAGGCTCACGATGCGTTCGACGACGACAAGGCCTACGCACTGATGGGCCAGCTCAAGCAACTCAAGGACGCCGAAGCCGCCGATTTCGCCGCGCTGGAAGACCTCAGCAGCCGCTTCCCGATCAGCCGTATCCTGTCCAGCTACAAGGATGACCCGGCCTTCCAGGAACTGGTCTACGGCCTGGCCCTGAAGGTGCTGAACCAGACCCATCAGGCCATCAGCAACCCGAGCGGCGGCAAGGGCAAGGCCGCGCGCGCCAAGAAGGAAGCCGAGGTGTTTGTCATCAGCAAGGACGGCATCAGCGTCACCCTGCCCTTGCGCACACCACGCTCCAAGCCGAACGTCGACCGCGAGGCCTTCGAATTCCTCGGCTTCAACTTCATCGGCGAAGGCGACGAAGCCGAGCTGGAAAGCGAAACCTTCCTGGACAACGACGGCACCGAACAGCCGGTCACCCGCAAAAGCATCGTCACCGCCTTGCAGCAGCAAAAAGCCTTCGACGGCTACAGCATCGCCCAGCAGTAACCCCCGAATCCGGGCCCTTGTGGGAGCGAGTCTGCTCGCGAATGCGCCGTGTCAGTTGACATCAACTCAACTGACCCACCGCATTCGCGAGCAGGCTCGCTCCCACAGGAAGGTCGACAGCGTCCGGAATATCACCCAAGAAAAAGCCCCGCGCTTCTCTCGAAGGCGGGGCTTTTTGTGCAGCGTCTGAAGCTTAAGGCGCGTAGGTCAGCAGCAGCTCACTTGGCACTTTGAAGTCCAGGGACATCATGACGCTCAGGGCGGTGATGGTGAAGATCGAGAACACGAACAGCTTGCGTGCCCAGACCGTGTCATCCACCGCCTTGTAACCGGTCCAGGCCATGTACAGCCAGTACATGCCCATGGCGGCGGCGACGGCGAGGTAGCTCATGCCGGCGTAACCGCTGAACGTCAGCATCAAGGTCGCCACGAGGAAGGCCAGGATGTAGAGCAGGATGTGCTTCTTGGCCACCTGGATGCCCCGCTTGACCGGCAGCACCGGAATCGAAGCCGCCAGGTAGTCGTTGAAGCGGAAGATCGCGATGGCATAGGAATGCGGCATCTGCCACAGGCTGAACATCACCAGCAGCGTCAGCGCAGCCATGTCGAAGCTGTTGCTGACCGCGACATAACCGATCACCGGCGGCATGGCCCCCGACAGGCTGCCCACCAGCGTGCCGTGGACCGACTTGCGCTTGAGGTACAGGCTGTAGAGACCGACGTAGATGACAAAACCGATCACCGCGAACAACGCCGCCAACGGATTGGCCACCCAATACAGCAGCGCCACGCCGGCCACGCCCAGCACCGTGGCGAATGCCAGGGCCAGTTGCACTGGAATCAGGCCTTGGACCAGCGCCCGGTTCTTGGTGCGTTCCATCTTGATGTCGATGTCGCGGTCGATGCAGTTGTTGAACACGCAACCGGACGCCACCACCAGGGAAGTGCCGATCATCGCTGCCAGGAAGATGGCCAGATCGACATGCCCTTTCGAGGCCAGGAAAAACCCGCCTGCCACAGAAAGCACGTTACCGAAAATGATCCCCGGCTTGGTGATTTGGATAAAGTGCTTCAGTGACATCCGGACTTTCCTCAGTGCGCCATCATGTTGGAGTGGATGCTGAACATGATCCACAACGACAAGCCGACCAGCAGTACGATCACCAGCGCAGCGAAGACAAACGCAATCACGTTGTTACGCTGGGCGGCCGAGCGGTCCAGGTGCAGGAAGTACACCAGGTGGACCAATACTTGGACCACGGCGAAGATCAGAATGATCCAGAGCGTCAGGCTTTTCGGCAGCGTTGGATACATCACCAGGCCGAACGGAATGACGGTCAGGATCACCGACAGGATGAAACCGATCGCGTAAGACTTGACGCTGCCGTGGCCGGCGTCGTGGCCATCATGGGAATGAGCGTTAGCCATTTACAGGGTCCCCATCAGATAAACAACGGTGAATACGCAGATCCACACCACGTCCAGGAAGTGCCAGAACAGGCTCAGGCAGCTCAGGCGCGTCTTGTTGGTGGCGGTCAGGCCGTTTTTCTGGACCTGGTACATCATGATCGCCATCCAGATCAGACCGCTGGTCACGTGCAGACCGTGGGTGCCGACCAGGGTGAAGAACCCGGACAGGAAGCCGCTGCGGCTAGGGCCGTAGCCTTCGGCGATCAGGATGTGGAACTCGTTGATCTCCATGGCGATAAAGCCGGCGCCCAGCAGGAAGGTCATTGCCAACCAGCCCAGTACCTGGGTTTTCTTACCTTTGAACAACGCCAGCATGGCGAAGCCGTAGGTGATCGAACTGAACAGCAGCAGCGCCGTTTCGCCCAGTACATAAGGCAGTTCGAAGATGTCGTGGCCCGACGGGCCACCGGCGACGTTGTTAACCAGCACCGCGTATACCGCGAAGATCGACGCAAACAGAATGCAGTCGGTCATCAGGTAGAGCCAGAAACCGAATACGGTCATCTCGCCCGAGTCGTGGTGATGGTCATCGTGCCCATGGTCATGACCATGGGCGTGTCCAACATTGGTCACTAAGTTCGACATGGTTTAAGCCTGTTCCAACGAGGTTTCAACACGGGTGGCGGAGGCTGGGACTTTCCCGGCCGCGACCAGACGCTTGTGCTGCTCGGCTTCGATGCGCTCGATGACATCCACCGGCACCATGTAGCCCTGATCATCACGGGCGGCATGGATGGCGAAATACACCACGGTGCCGACCAGGCTGGCGATGGCCAGCCACCAGATATGCCAGATCATCGCGAAACCGAACACGGTCAACAGAGCCCCCATGACCACACCGGTAGCGGTGTTGTTGGGCATGTGGATCGGCGCGTACCTGGCCGGAGTCTGGTACGCGGTACCGTTTTCCTTGGCTTCGGTGAACGGGTCGATGGTTTCCGCTTTCGGCAGCACGGCGAAGTTGTAGAACGGTGGGGGCGAAGAAGTCGACCATTCCAGGGTATGGGCATTCCACGGGTCACCGTGTTCGCACATGTTTTCCGGCTTCTTGCGGTCACGCACACTGACGTACAGCTGGATCAGCTGGCAGGCGATACCGACAGCGATCATCACCGCACCGAACATGGCGACGTACAGGTACGGCACCCACTCAGGGTTGGTGGTGGCGTTCAGGCGACGGGTCATGCCCATGAAGCCCAGTGCATAGAGCGGCATGAACGCGACGAAGAAGCCCGAGATCCAGAACCAGAACGCTGCCTTGCCCCAACCTTCGTGCAGCTTGAAGCCGAACGCTTTCGGGAAGTAGAACGCAAAGCCCGCGATGTAGCCGAACACGGCGCCGCCGATGATCACGTTATGGAAGTGCGCGATCACGAACAGGCTGTTGTGCAGCACGAAGTCCGCACCCGGGATGGCCAGCAGTACGCCGGTCATGCCGCCGATGGCGAAGGTCACCATGAAGCCCAGGGTCCACAGCACATGGCTGGTGAAACGCAGGCGGCCCTGGTAGATGGTGAACAGCCAGTTGAACAGCTTCACACCCGTCGGAATCGAGATCAGCATCGTCGCCAGGCCGAAGAAGGCGTTGACGCTGGCACCCGAACCCATGGTGAAGAAGTGGTGCAGCCAGACCATGAAGCCCAGTACCGAGATCGCGCCGGAAGCGTAGATCATCGAGTGGTGGCCAAACAGTTTCTTGCCGGAGAAGGTCGAGATGACTTCGGAGAAAATACCGAACGCCGGCAGGATCAGGATGTACACCTCAGGGTGACCCCAGGCCCAGAACAGGTTGACGTACATCATCGGATTTCCACCCAGTTCATTGGTGAAAATGTGGAAATCCATGTAGCGGTCAAGCGTCAGCAGAGCGAGTGTAGCGGTCAGGATCGGGAACGAAGCGACGATCAGCACGTTGGCCCAGGTGCAGGTCCAGGTGAAGATCGGCATGTCCATCAGCTTCATGCCAGGGGTACGCATTTTCAGCACGGTGGCCAGGAAGTTGACCCCCGTCAGCGTTGTCCCGAGCCCGGATAGCTGTAGCGCCCAGATGTAGTAATCCACCCCGACGCCCGGACTGTATTGCAGCCCCGACAGCGGCGGATAGGCAACCCAACCGGTCTTGGCGAATTCGCCGACACCCAGGGAAAGGTTGATCAGCACCACGCCGGACACCAGCAGCCAGAAGCTCAGGGAGTTCAGGAATGGATAGGCAACGTCACGCGCGCCGATCTGCAGCGGCACTGCAAGGTTCATCAGGCCGGTGAAGAATGGCATCGCCATGAAGATGATCATGATCACACCGTGGGCGGTGAAGATCTGGTCATAGTGTTCAGGCGGCAGGTAGCCGGGCGAGCCCTCGGTGGCCATGGCCAACTGGGTACGCATCATGATCGCGTCGGCAAAACCGCGCAGCAGCATGACCATGGCGACGATGATGTACATCACGCCGATCTTCTTGTGGTCGACCGAGGTCAACCATTCAGTCCACAGGTAAGTCCACTTCTTGAAATAAGTGATACCCGCGAACAACGCCAGACCACCGAGCGCGATGATGGCGAGGGTCACCATGACAATCGGCTCGTGGAACGGGATCGCTTCCCAACTTAATTTACCAAACATCGTTTACTCCTCTGCCCCGGCAGCTGAATGCGAGCTCATGTCCATCCCTTCCATGTTGTGGGCCACTTCCTTGTCTTTCTTCTCGTGATGCATCGGCTTGCCCGGATTCATCCCTTCATACTTATCGATGATGGTCTGGAACAGGTTCGGCGTGACCGACGAGTAGAGTTCGACAGGGTTGTTCTGGCTCGGCTTGGAAAGGGCTTCGTATTCAGCTTTTTCAAGCTGTTTAGGTGCCTTCTTCACTTCGTTTACCCAGGCGTCGAACTCTTCCTGGGTGGTGGCGGTCGCTTTGAACTTCATGCCGGTGAAACCCGCGCCGCTGTAGTTGGCGGAGATACCTTCAAGTTCGGTGTTCTGGTTGGCGATCAGGTGCAGCTTGGTCTGCATGCCGGCCATCGCGTAGATCTGGCCGCCCAGGCCCGGGATGAAGAACGAGTTCATCACGGTGTCGGAGGTGACCTTGAAGTTGATCGGCGTGTGGGCCGGGAACACGATCTTGTTGACCGTGGCAATGCCTTGTTCCGGATAGATGAACAGCCACTTCCAGTCCATCGAGACCACTTCGATGGTGATCGGCTTGACGTCGGAATCCAGCGGACGGTACGGGTCCAGGGCGTGGGTCGACTTGTAGGTGATGTAACCCAGGGCAATGATGATCAGTACCGGAATGGTCCACACCGCGATTTCGATCTTGGTCGAGTGGGACCATTTCGGCGTGTAGGTGGCACTGGTGTTGGACGCGCGATATTTCCAGGCGAACAGGAACGTCATGACGATAACCGGCACGACGACCAGCAACATCAGCAGCGTGGCGGTGATGATCAGGTTTCGCTCATCCAGGCCGACCTGGCCCTTGGGATCGAGCAGGGTCATGTTGCAGCCTCCCAGCAGCAACGTGCCGAGCAGCGGCAACAAGCCTAGTAATCGGGGGTACCTGTTTTTACTCATCTCACGACCTCTAAAGCAGCTTGCGCAATGCAGTTGGGTTTTGATCGCCAACACTTCACCCTGCCAAGGGTTGGCATTTTCTTGGATTGAATAAGGGCTGCCCGTCGAACGTCAGACGCTGTTCGACACATCCTGGGCCAGCAGTGAGTTCTTATTCGTTGGTCAAAGGCCTGTTCAAGCCCAATTCCGTTTGGTGCGGGTAGTTGGAGGCACCGACACCTGGGGTCGCATGGGGCGCTGGCGCCCTTCGACCACTCTCGTGCTCAAGCCTGAGCCGGGTCGGAAAATCGGTGCGGGCGATTGTAGTGAGCTGCGGCGTTCGAGACCATGTCTTAACCCGAAATAATTTTTCTCCGATCCGGCAATAATCTGCCGCCGATATTGCAACGGGCCAGCATGTTATCGAAATTAATTCTCAACAAGAACCCCAAAAAACGTAAGGCTACTACGCCCGATTTAGACAGCTCGAGCAATTTCAGGCGAGCTTTTATCCGCTTTAGGCGCCCATTTTACGGGGCCTTGAAGGCAACCCGCTGCGCTGTTAAAAATGCCTGCTCCAGAGCGACTCCCAATTGAAAACGAAGGGTGGTCAGGCGGTTTTTTTGTTGCAGAATGAGGCGGCAATTCGGCCCCGGGACGGCTGCGAGACAGCAGATATGTGACAACATGTCGCACACTGTCGCAGGGTGATCCTGCCGCTGATCAAGACGCTGCTCCATCGACCCTGAAACGTAAAACGCCCCGGTTCCGAAGAAGAGCCGGGGCGTTTTTCCACGATACTTCAGCGCAGCGCCTTGCGATTGCGCGACACCAGCAATGGCACCAGCACGACGGTGAGGACAAACGCCACCAGTGCCCATTGCGCCAGCGACAGGCCAAGGATCGGCGGGTACGGGGTGGAACAGAAACCATCGACCTGGAAGCCCAGCGGGAAGATCTTCGCCAGCGGCAGGCTATCGACAATCGGCTGCAACACATCCACACCGCAACTGACCGCGGGGAAAAACTGGGTGTACACATGGTGCCCTGCCACACCCGCCCCCGCCAGCGCGCAAAGCACGACAAGGCCTTCGAAGACCGTCAGGCTGCGGCGCGTGCGCATGGCCGCGCCGATGAAGGCGAAGATGGCGATCAGCAACAACGCATAGCGCTGCAGGATGCACAGCGGGCATGGCGCTTCACCAAGCACTACCTGCATATATAAAGCACCGCCGATCAGTCCCAGGCAGATCAACCCCAGCAGCACCAGATAGCGCCGCTCACGGCCCAGCCGCAGCATTTCCTCACTCATTGCTTTTCCCTTTGATAGGCATGGATCGACGCGCGGCCTTGCGGCGACCGGCGCGCTTTCGGATGGCCGAAGTCTACACGCAGATCGTGAACGAGCGCAGTCGGCAATATGGAGGGAATAAACAGGAAAGAGGTTAAGCGGGGATTAATTTCAAGACAGCGCCGGTCATGCCGCCGCTTTCGCGAGCAGGCTCGCTCCCACAGGTCACGCGTCGTGCATGCGTGTTCCGGATAATGCAGATCCTCTGTGGGAGCGAGCCTGCTCGCGAAGAAGGCAACCCGGTCACCCGGATTGCCCCTGGCATTTATTCCAAAGCAGCCGCCGGCCCGAAGAACTCATAGCGGCTTTGTCCCGGCGGTACGCCCAAGGCCTTGAGATGACGCTTGATGGCCGCCATGAACCCCTTCGGCCCAAGGAAGTACGCGTCCAGGTCTCGCTGCTCGGGCAACCACTGCGCCAGTTGCTCCTCACTCAACAGCCCTACCTTGTCAGCCGCCGGCCCTGCGCCGTCGTGCTCGTCATAACAGTAGAAACGCTTGAGTTGCGGGTGCCGCTTGGCCAGGTCGTCGATCCACTCGCGAAAGGCATGGACTTGGCCATTGCGTGCGCAGTGAATGAAATGCACCGGGCGTTCGGTTTGCAGCGCCGCTTGCAACATCGCCAGGGTCGGAGTGATGCCGACGCCGCCACTGATCAGCACCAGCGGCTTGTCGCTGGCGGTGAGGTAAAAATCTCCCGACGGCGGAAACAGCTGGATGCTGCTGCCCACCTGGAAATGGTCGTGCAGGTAATTGGACACCCGTCCGCCCGCCTCGCGCTTGACACTGATGCGGTACTGGCCATTGTTAGCCAAGGCCGACAACGAATAGTTGCGGCGCACTTCCTCACCGTCCAGCACCAGCTTCATACCGATGTACTGGCCGGGCTCGGCTTGCAGGATAGGCCCCTTGTCCACCGGTTCGAAGTAGAACGAAGTGATTTCCGCGCTTTCCTGCACCTTGGCCTTCAGGATGAACTCACGCTCACCGCGCCAGCCGCCGGGTGCCGCGGCTTTGCGATCATACAAGCTGGTTTCGGCGCCGATCAGGATATCGGCCAACTGGTTATAGGCCGCGCCCCACGCCGAAATCACTTCAGGTGTAGCGATCTCTTCGCCCAGTACCTCGGCGATTGCCCGCAGCAAGCAGGAGCCGACGATCGGGTAATGCTGTGGCTGGATCTGCAAGGCCACGTGCTTGTTGACGATCTTCGCCACCAGGTCGCCCAACTGGTCGAGCTGATCGATGTGCCGCGCATACATCAGTACACCGTTGGCCAGCGCACGCGGCTGATCGCCGCTGGCCTGGTGAGCCTGGTTGAACAGCGGGCGCACTTGCGGGTATTCCGACAGCATCATGCGGTAGAAGTGAGTGATCAGCGCTTCCCCACCGCTTTCAAGCAAGGGGACAGTGGAACGGATGATGGCGCGTTGTTCTCGACTCAGCATGGGTGACTCCTCGCGTGGTACAACTAACAGTTACCTATGCCTATCAGTTTTCATGCCACAAATTTTTACCTTGTATTTCAGTCAGTTGAAGACGATGTAGTCATATCGACAAGACAGCGTTTATAGTCCATATGACTAGATGGAGTCATTATGACCGCAACTTCCTTGCTGACCTCGCTATTGCCGCTGGTGGCCGACCTGTCCCGCGAACTGCCTGAAGGCGAGCGCTATCGGCGCCTGCTCGGAGCCCTGCGCAGCCTGTTGCCTTGCGACGCCGCTGCACTGTTGCGCCTGGACGGCGACTGCCTCGTCCCGCTGGCCGTGGATGGCTTGAGCACCGACACCCTGGGCCGGCGATTCCGGGTCAGTGAGCATCCGCGTTTCGAAGCTTTGCTGGCCAATCCGCAGCCCACTCGCTTCGCCACCGACAGTGACCTGCCCGATCCGTACGACGGATTGGTGGAAGGGCTGGATGAACATCTGGAGGTTCACGATTGCATGGGTTGCCCGCTGTTTGTCGATGAGCAGCCCTGGGGCTTGCTGACCCTGGACTCGCTGGACCCGGAACGCTTCGAACCTATTGACCTGAGCGCCCTGCAAGCCTTCGCCAGCCTCGCCGCCGCCACCGTCAGCGCCGCCGAACGCATCGAGCGCCTGGCGTTGAGGGCCGAGGACGAGCATCGCCGCGCCGAGGTTTACCGTCAGGCCAGCGGCCAGCAGCAGCGCGACATGGTCGGCCAGAGCAAGCCCCATAAACGCCTGGTGGAAGAGATCAAGCTGGTCGGGGGCAGTGACCTGACGGTACTGATCACTGGCGAAACCGGCGTCGGCAAGGAATTGGTCGCCCAGGCCATTCACGCCGCCTCCCACCGTGCCGACCAGCCGCTGATCAGCCTCAATTGCGCGGCGCTGCCTGACACGCTGGTGGAAAGTGAACTCTTCGGCCATGTTCGAGGCGCGTTCACCGGTGCCACCCAGGACCGGCGCGGCAAATTCGAGCTGGCGGATGGCGGCACGCTGTTCCTCGATGAGGTGGGCGAGCTGTCCTTGACCGTCCAGGCCAAATTGCTTCGCGTATTGCAAAGCGGCCAGCTGCAACGCCTGGGCTCGGACAAGGAGCACCGCGTCGATGTGCGCCTGATTGCGGCGACCAACCGCGACCTCGCCGAGGAAGTGCGCAATGGCCGTTATCGGGCCGACTTCTACCACCGGTTGAGTGTCTACCCGCTGCAAGTGCCTGCGCTGCGTGATCGCGGGCGCGATGTGCTGCTGCTCGCCGGCTTCTTCCTGGAACAGAACCGCTCGCGCATGGGCCTTGGCAGCCTGCGCCTGACCAGCGACGCCCAGGCTGCGTTGCTGGCCTACGATTGGCCGGGCAACGTGCGCGAACTGGAACACCTGATCGGTCGCAGCGCGTTGAAGGCATTGGGCAAGCATCCGGTTCGGCCGAAGATTCTCAGCTTGAGCGCCGATGATCTGGATCTGCCTCACGAACTCCCGGAAAATGCTCCGACCAACAGCCTCGCGCCAGCCTCCACGGTGAAGGTTTCCGGTGACTTGCGCCAGGCCACGGAAAATTATCAACGGCAAATGATCAGCGCCTGCCTGGAACGCCATCAGCACAACTGGGCCAGCGCTGCCCGGGAACTGGGCCTGGATCGGGCCAACCTCGGGCGGATGGCCAGGCGGCTGGGCCTCAAATAGTTTGCCGAGGAGATTCTGTGGCGAGGGAGCTTGCTCCCGCTGGGTTGCGAAGCAGCCCTCACCTGCAGCGCGGTTTCGAATTTTGCGACCGCTGCGCGGCCGAGCGGGAGCAAGCTCCCTCGCCACAAAAGCAGCGTTATGTGGACAGTGCTGCAGCGATCCTTGCCATTGACAGTTTTTCGCCCTAAAGCCTGCCCCCGACAAGTCGATAACCCGTTATCAAAAGCTGTCTTGGCGATCTTCATGCTCGCCCCACCTTTTTCCACAGAAGGTTTTTATGTCTTCCAACAAAGCCCGCGCAGATTCCCTTTCGCTTCTGCTGTTTACCTTGCGCAGCGGCAAGCTGATGGCAATCAACCTGCTCAAGGTCAGCGAAATCATTCCCTGCCCGCCGCTGACCAAACTGCCGGAGTCGCACCCACACGTAAAAGGCATCGCCACGTTGCGCGGAACGTCGTTGTCGGTGATCGACCTCAGCCGCGCCATTGGCGAGCGGCCGCTGGAAGACCCGGACGGCGGGTGCCTGATCGTCACCGACGTCAGCCGCTCCAAGCAGGGCCTGCACGTGCAGGCGGTGAGCAAGATCGTGCATTGCCTGACTACCGACATCAAGCCGCCGCCCTACGGCTCCGGCGGCGTGCGTGCGTTCATCACTGGCGTGACCTCGGTGGACGGCACGCTGGTGCAAGTGCTGGACATCGAAAAAGTCATCCATGGCATCGCCCCGGCGCAGATCGAGACGGCGCCCACCGAACTGAGCATGGAAGACGCCGAAGTCCTCGGCAACGCCCGAATCCTGGTGGTCGATGACAGCCAGGTGGCGCTCCAGCAATCGGTGCATACCCTGCGCAACCTGGGCCTGCAATGCCACACCGCCCGCAGCGCCAAGGAAGCCATTGACTGCCTGCTTGAGCTGCAAGGCACGGCGCAGGAGATCAACCTGATCGTTTCCGACATCGAAATGTCCGAGATGGACGGTTACGCCCTCACCCGGACCCTGCGCGAAACACCCGACTTCGCTCACCTCTACGTGTTGTTGCACACCTCGCTCGACAGCGCGATGAACAGTGAGAAAGCGCGGCTGGCGGGCGCCAACGGGGTGCTGACCAAGTTCTCCTCGCCGGAACTGACCAAATGCCTGATCACGGCGGCCAAGGCCGTCGCCGAACAAGGTCGCTGAACCCGCCCGCGTTCCGATGGTGCGCCGAATGCACGAGGCTGCGAGTTCGCGGCCTCGATACCGTCCCAACCTCAGGCATACTCCTGCGCTGGCCTCCCAGAACAAGGATCTTGCCGATGAAAGTACCCTGCCTGATTTTCTTCGCCCTCAGCGCCCTGGCTGCACAGGCCCATGCCTCCAGCTCCGATGCCTGGGCTGCCTATGACAAGAAAGTCCTCGCCAGTTGCATCAAGGCCAGCGGTTTGAAAAATGCCGAACCGGTCGGCAGCCCCGCGCAATTCGACGACCGGGTGGGCTACACCGCGCTGTTGCTGCAAGGCCAATATCCGCAAAAGCACATGAAAGGCGCGACCGGCACCGAGCTGTGCCTCTACCGCAAGAAAACCAAGAGCGCGTTCGTGACCGAATGGGACTCGATCCGCCCGACCGAAACCTCCCGATGAGTGGCGCATAAATTGCTTCGCATGGCTTATCCCGGCGTTTTTCTGTCGCCGCTTTAGCCAATTGCCTTCGGTCAATCAATGAACACAACGTTTTCCTGCGTAGGGTGCGGTAAATGCTGCACGGGCCATCACGTTCCCCTGACGCTCGATGAAGCCAGGATGTGGGCGAATGATGGCGGCCAGGTGATTGTCCTGGTCGAGGCCTTCCTGCCCAATGGCCTCGGCCTGCCGGTGGCGCAACGCGAGCACGCCGAACGGCGATCGGCAGTAGTGCGCAGCGGCGTCAGCGAGGCCCGCGTGGCGATCACCTTCGCCGCCTATAATCCCGGTCCTTGCCATAATCTGGACGCCGACAACCTGTGCCGCATCTATGAGCGTCGCCCCCTGGTGTGCCGCATCTATCCCATGGAAATCAACCCGCATATTCCTCTCGATACCGCCGCCAAGGATTGCCCGCCGGAGTCGTGGGAAACGGGGCCGCAACTGATCGTCGGCGGTCAATTGGTGGATCAGGAACTGGCCCGGTTGATCGAGCGCTCCCGCCAGGCCGACCGTGAGGAGATCGCCATCAAGGAACGCATTTGCGTGTCCCTGGGCATCCACACCACCGCGCTGAAGGGCGACGGATTTACCGCGTACCTGCCGAACATGGCGGCGTTTGCCACCGCCATCGATCAGGCTCGCGCGCAGCCGATGGGCCAAGAGGCAGGTGAATGGCAGTTCCACTTGTCCGGTGATGACGTTGCTCGCCAAGTCACCGACAGCGGCGCAAGTGTTGTCACCGAGGAGCCGGTCAACTACGCGTTTATTTCGCTGCGGGCTGCCTGACTGTGTAGAAAAGCCCCTGTGGAAGAAAAGTCCCTGTGGGAGCGAGCCTGCTCGCGATGGCGATTTATCTGCCGGCCTATCCGGTGACTGACACACCGCGATCGCGAGCAGGCTCACTCCCACATAAGCTCACTCCCGAAAGGAAAAGTGTGGCGCTGGGATGCACTGTCCCTCTCGCCTAACCCGCGCCAGGAATGTTAGCGTGCTTGGTATTCTCCGCAGATGAGCCTTGCACGATGAAAAAAACCGTACTCGCCTTCAGCCGTATCACGCCCCCCATGATCGAGCGCCTGCGCCAGGACTTCGAGGTGATCGTGCCCAACCCGTCGAACGGCGACATCAATGCGCAGTTCAACGAAGCCTTGCCCCATGTCCATGGGCTGATTGGCGTTGGCCGCAAGCTCGGCCGCGAGCAACTGCAGCACGCCACGAAGCTGCAAGTGGTCTCCAGCGTGTCGGTGGGCTATGACAATTACGACCTGGCGTACTTCAATGAACGCGGGATCATGCTCACCAACACTCCCGACGTGCTCACCGAAAGCACCGCCGACCTGGCGTTCGCCCTGGTGATGAGCAGTGCCCGGCGTGTCGCCGAACTGGACGCCTGGACCAAGGCCGGACAGTGGCAGGCGTCTGTCGGGCCACAGCTGTTCGGCAGCGATGTACATGGCAAGACCCTGGGCATCGTCGGCATGGGCAATATCGGCGCGGCTGTTGCCCGACGTGGTCGGCTGGGGTTCAACATGCCGATCCTCTACAGCGGCAACAGTCGCAAGCCCGAGCTGGAAAACCAGTTGGGCGCACAGTTCCGCGAACTGGATCAGTTGCTGGCCGAAGCGGACTTCGTCTGCCTGGTGGTGCCGTTGAGCGAGAAGACCCGCCACCTGATCGGCCAGCGCGAGCTGTCCCTGATGAAACCGAGCGCCATCCTGGTGAACATTTCCCGCGGTCCGGTGGTGGATGAGCCGGCGTTGATCGAAGCCTTGCAGAACAACCGCATCCGCGGCGCCGGGCTGGATGTCTACGAAAAGGAACCGCTGGCCGAGTCGCCGCTGTTCCAGTTGAAAAACGCCGTCACCTTGCCGCATATCGGTTCGGCTACCCATGAAACCCGTGAGGCCATGGCCAATCTGGCCGTGGAAAACCTGCGCAGCGCCTTGCTGGGCGAACGACCGAAGAACCTGGTCAACCCGCAAGTCTGGAAATAAGCGGGCCGAGTACTCATTGTGGCGAGGGAGCTTGCTCCCGCTGGGCTGCACAGCAGCCCCTTGCGGTTTATCTGATACAGCGCGGTGGCAGATACGCCTTGGGGTTGCTTCGCAACCCAGCGGGAGCAAGCTCCCTCGCCACGGGATTCATAGCGGACGTTGTGCCTTAACGAGCCAGCGCGACTTCCGCGGCCACGGGTCGCGGCTTGCGAAACACCAACACGTTGCCCAGCATCACCAGCACCAGTCCGACCAGCGCCGGTGCCGTCCACTGATAACCCTCGACAACAGCCGAGACATTCAAGGCCACCACCGGGAACAGCACGGTGCAATACGCCGCCCGCTCCGGCCCCATGCGCCCTACCAGCGTCAGGTATGCAGTAAAGCCGATAACCGAACCCGGGATCACCAGGTACAACAGCGAGCCGACGTAGCGCGTATTCCATTCCATCTCGAACGGAATGCCCTGGAACAAACACCACACCGACAGCATCGCGGCCCCGTAGGCCATGCCCCAGGCGTTGGTGGTCAACGGCTTGAGGCCGGCCTTCTGTTGCAGGCTCGACAGCATGTTGCCCGCCGAGAAACACAACGTGCCCAACAGCGCCAGCGCCAACCCGAGCAGCGTTTGCGGACTTGCGCGGTGCCCGGCCAGCTCCGGCCAGAACAACAACGCCAGCCCGAGCAGCCCAAGGGCACCGCCGAGCAAGACGTTGCGGGCGATCCGCTGACCGAAGAACACCCGCGCATTCAAGGCGTTCCAGAGCGTCGCGGTGGAAAACACCACGGCGACCAGACCGCTGGGAATCCATTGGCTGGCGGTCAGGAAACACATGAAGTTGATGCAGAACAGGCACAGGCCCTGGGCGACGCAGATCAAATGACCGCGCCGGTTCATGACCTGCAGGCGGCGGCTGAGCAGGAGCATCACGAACAGGATCAGCGCGGCGAGGCCGAAGCGATAGACAATCGACACGGGAATGGCGACGACGCCCAACTGCAATTTCAGGGCGATCCAGGTGGTCCCCCAGATGAGCACGGTAAGCAGGTACAACGAAAGGTTCATGGCGACGACTCCTGGCAATGACGGCCAGTCTCACGCCGATACCTACCCGACGCTTGCGTAAACTTGCGGTTTTTATCAGGGACAGGCTGGCATGGGCGCCTCGAGGGAGTAGGATTCATGCTGGAGAAACCGATCATGACCAGTCTGCAAACCCTGCAAGTCTTCCAAGCCCTCAACAGCTCGCCCAATGCTCGCCTGGAGCACAGCGCCGAGCTCGGTGACGGCATGGCGGCGGCTTTGTGGAGCAACCATCACGACGCCCGTGACTACGAGGCGCCAACCCACCATACGCTGTCGTGCTACATCGCCGGCGGCACCGGCACTTTTCGCCGCGAGCGTCCCGACACCACGGGGGCGCCCGGCAAACTCTGCGTGTTGCCGGCCGGACATGAATCGGCCTGGGTCATCAACGGCAACATTCGCCTCGCCCACCTGTATTTCAGCCCCGAGCAATTCGCCCTGGGTTGCGTCACGCTGCTGGATCGCGAACCGCGGCAAGTGCAATTGCACGAGGCAACCTTTCTCGATGACCCGCGGCAGGCACAGCGCTTTCGACAGTTGATCGAGCTGGACTGGGCCGAGCCGGCTGAACGCCTGCTCGGCACCAGCCTGGCCCATGAGCTGCTCAGCCATCTGCTGCTCAATCAGGTTGGCCAGCGCCAGGGCCTGCGCCTGAAGGGTGGGTTGGCCGCGCACCAGCGACGCTTGCTGGTGGATTACATCGACGCTCAATTGGCCGAAGCCATCAGCCTTGGTCAACTCGCCGCGCTGTGTGCCCTGTCCGAATACCATTTCGCCCGGATGTTCCGCGAAACCTTCGGCCTGCCACCGCACCAGTACGTCCTGGCGCGGCGTCTCACCCGGGCGCGGCACTTACTGCGCCATACCCTGCAACCGTTGGGCGAGGTAGCTCTGGCCTGCGGATTTGCCAGCGCCAGCCATTTCACCAACCGTTTTCGCCAGGCCCTGGGGGCAGCTCCCGGGGAGTATCGGCAGGCATTTTTGCCCTAGCGCGTCCATGTGCGAGCGAGCCTGCTCGCGAAAGCCCGATCCGGTCCGTAACCGAAACGAAACACTCATCCCGATTGCCGTTTCCCTCTGCGCGCCTCTACAATGCGAACAATTCTTGTTCTCTAGCACAGCTTACCGCTGTCGGGATGTTCCTCGTTGCCGCCTGCACACACCGTCGAAGTGCTCTACAACGCCCACCACAGTTGGCTCAACGGCTGGTTGCGAAGAAAACTCGGGTGTCCCGACAGTGCCGCCGATCTGGCCCAGGACACGTTCATGCGCGTGCTGACCGCGCGCGATCCGCAGCCGGTCCTGGAGCCCCGTGCATTTCTCACTACCATCGCCAAGCGCGTACTGTTCAACCATTACCGACGCCAGGACCTGGAACGCGCCTACCTCGACACCCTCGCCCAGATGCCGGAGCAAGTGGCGCCGTCGGAAGAGGAGCGAGCGATCATCCTGCAGACCCTGCTGGAGCTGGACCAACTGCTCGATGGACTGCCACGTGCGGTCAAAAAGGCGTTCCTGCTGGCGCAGATCGATGGCCTGACCTACAACGAAATCGCCCGTGAACTGGGTATTTCCCTGGCGACGGTCAAGCGCCACCTGAACAAGGCAGCGATGCGCTGCTACTTCGCCCTGTGAACCCGCCGATGCCCAGCGCGCCGAACGTCAGCGCGCAAGTCGCCGAGCAGGCGGTGCATTGGCTGCTGGAAATGCAGCAAGGGCCACTCGATACGCGCCAGCAGCAAGCCTGGGAACAGTGGCTCAATGCACACAGCGAACATCGCCGTGCCTGGGAGCATATCCAGCGGGTCAACCAGCGGCTGCGCACTGTGTCTTCTCCGTTGGCCCATGCGACGCTCAACACACCGAAGTCGGCAACGCGGCGCCGGGCCCTCAAGATGTTGTTGCTGCTGGGTGCCGGCTCAGCCGTGACCTGGGGCCTGCGTGAACGCCAGTTGTTGCCGCCATTGCTTGCCGATTACCGCAGCCCGGTGGGCGAGCGGCGTCGCCTGGCGCTGGATGACGGCAGCCAGCTGCAGCTCAACAGCGGCAGCGCGGTCGATATTCGCTTCGACGCCCAGCGCCGCCTGATCCGCCTGCTGGAAGGCGAACTGCTGTTGACCGCAGCCCAGGACCCGCGCCCCCTGCAGGTGCTGACCGCCCATGGCCTGCTGGAAAGCCACGACGCCCGCTTCAATGTGCGTGAGTATGCAGACCACACCCAGGTCGCAGTGTTTGCCGGCCAGGTGGACATTCGCGGCAGGCACGGCCCGGCTTTTCTGCTGGGGGCTTCCCGACAAGCGTCCCTTCGCATCAACGGTACCGGTGTCGCCACGGCGCTGGACGCCAACAGCGGTGCCTGGACGGAGGGCATGCTGGTCGCCGCGCACATGCGCCTGGCGGATTTCCTTGAGGAACTGGGCCGCTACCGACGCGGCCAGCTGCACTGCGACGAGGCGGTCGCCAACCTTCTGGTCTCCGGAACTTATCCGCTGGACAACGGCGAGCGAATCCTTGATCTGCTGGAAATCAGCCTGCCGGTAAAAGTGCGGCGTTTCACGCGCTATTGGGTCACGGTCGAAGCTCGCGCTTGAGCCCATGGCGGGCCACCAAAAAAAATGATTTGCCTGTGAGCCGTTTTCCACACCTCGGGTGACAGAGAAGGAAAGCCACTTCGATATAACCTTCTCGGGACTCCCATCCATGCCGCAGCAACCCACCCGTCTCACCCCGCTCGCTCGCGCCGCGCGTCAACTGTTCCTGGGGGCCAGCTTGAGTTTCGTTGCACTGCCCGCCGTGCTGGCTGCAGAGGCCAAGGCCTATCACATTGCGCCGTCGTCGCTGGAAAACGCTCTCAATCAGTTCGGCCGCGAAGCCGGCGTGTTGATTTCCTTCGGCTCGCAACTGACCGGCGGCCTGCAGAGTCGCGGCCTGGAAGGCAGCTACAGCCCCGAGCAAGGCTTGAACGCGCTGCTTGAAGGCACAGGCCTGCAAGCCCGGCCCGAGGGAGACAATGCTTTCAGCCTGCAACCGGTCAGCAGCACTGCACTGGACATCGGCACCACGACCGTGGTCGGTGACTGGCTCGGCGACGCAGCGCCGACCAACGTCTTCGAACACCCGGGCGCTCGGGACGTTATCCGCCGCGAAGAATTCGAACGCCAGGGCGCGACCCAGGCCCGGGACGTGCTCAATCGCATTCCCGGCGTCAACGCACCGGAAAACAACGGCACCGGCAGCCATGACATGGCGCTGAATTTCGGTATCCGTGGCCTCAATCCGCGCCTGGCTTCCCGCTCGACGGTACTGATGGACGGCATTCCAGTGCCTTTCGCGCCGTATGGCCAACCGCAGCTGTCCTTTGCTCCCGTGAGCATGGGCAACATGGACGCGGTGGATGTCGTGCGCGGGGGCGGCGCGGTGCGCTACGGCCCGCAAAACGTCGGCGGCGTGGTCAACTTCGTGACCCGGGCAATACCCGATGCACCGACCGTCAAAGGCGGTTTCCAGACCGAGGCGAGCCCGTCTTCCAGCCACGATGGCTTCAAGACGTCCGCCAATCTGCTGGCCGGCGGCACCGCCGATAACGGCCTGGGCGGCGCCCTGCTGTATTCCGGCACCCGCGGCGGCGACTGGCGTGAGCACAGCGACACGCAGATCGACGATCTCATCCTCAAGGGCAACTATCAACTGGACGAGGCCAACAGCTTCAACGCCATGGCCCAGTATTACGAAGGCGAGGCCGACATGCCCGGCGGCCTGAACGTGGCCGACTACAACGCCGACCCGTATCAGTCCACCCGCCAGAAAGACCGGTTCTGGGGTCGTCGTACCCTGGTCAATTTCGGCTACCGCTACCAGCAGGACCGGCGAGAATTCACCGCCAACACGTTTTTCACCAAGACCTTGCGCAGCGGCTATCTGGACCAGGGCTCCTTCCTGTCCCTGTCGCCTCGTGAATATTGGGTACGCGGCCTGGAAACCCGTTTCGCCCAAGGCTTCGATCTCGGCCCGACCAGCCACGAGGTCGGCGTCGGCTATCGCTATATCAACGAAGCCGGTCATGAACTGCGTTATCGCACACCGATCGCCAGCAACGAGCTGCCGACCACCTCCAGCCGCAACGACCGCGATACCCGCGGCGGAACCGAAGCCAATGCATTTTTCATCGATGACCGGATCGATATCGGCAAATGGACGATCACGCCCGGCATTCGCTACGAAATGATCGAGTCGCAGCAAACCAACAACCTGACCAACGCGAAGTACAAGGGCGACTACAACACCGCCCTGCCAGCGCTGAATGTGCTGTACCACCTGACCGACGAATGGAATCTGTATGCCAACACCGAAGGCTCGTTCGGCAGCGTGCAGTACAGCCAGATGCCCAACCGCGTCAGCAGCGGTGAAGTGAAGCCGGAGAAAGCCCGCACCTGGGAGCTTGGCACCCGCTATGACAATGGCAACCTGCGGGCAGAGATCGGCGCCTTCCTGATCAACTTCGACAACCAGTACGAAAGCAACCAGACCAACGATTCGGTGATCGCCCGGGGCGAGACCCGCCACCAGGGCATCGAAACCAGCATCAACTATGCCCTCGACGGCCTGAGCCCGGCGCTGGCCGGTTTTGACGTGTACGCCACTTACGCCTTCGTCGACGCCACCATCCGCGAAGACGGACCGAACAAGGGCAACCGCGTGCCCTTCTCCTCCAGGCACAAAGGTACGCTGGGCGTGGGTTACACGGATGGGCCGTGGAAGCTGAACCTGGACAGCACCTACCAGAGCGCGCAGTTTGCCGACAACGCCAATACCCGCGCGGAAAGCGCCGATGGCAGCACCGGCAATATCCCTGGCTATATGCTGTTCAGCAGCCGCGCCGCTTATGACTTCGGCCCGCAACTGTCGGACCTGAACGTCGCGGTGGGCGTGAAGAACATCTTCAATACCCAATACTTCACCCGCTCGTTTGACGACAACAATCGGGGCAAGTACGTAGGGGAACCGCGCACGTTGTATGTGCAGACGTCCGTGGCGTTCTGATTCGGGGCCATGGTGAATAGCTGAAACAAGACGGGCCTGCAATTGCAGGCCCGTCTGTTTGGTGGGTAATTTCAGTGACCGGGTTCAGCCGTTAAGCGCAGCCCGTTCGTTCTCGAGGAATTCTTCTTCCAGCATGGCATCAGCCAGTGCAATCGACTCGGTCTGGCCGTTGGTGGCGGCGCGCTTGCCGCGCAGTTTGCCGAACAGATGCTCCAGTTTATGTTCCAGCTTGGTGGCTGCGCCTTCGATCGCAAGTTCCAGCGACTCGGCCTTGTGCGTTACGGAAATTGGCTGGTGGCCTTTTGGCCGAGCCTCAAGTTGGCAACGCAAATCATGGGGACCGGGCTTGTCGCCGTTCTCATCCCCCAAATGAACCTCGATCCGTGTCAGGTCTTCTTCGTAACGTTCGAGCGTGCTTTCAATGGTAGTACGTACCCACTCCTCCAGTCGGATGCTGCTTTGAATATGGTTATCGCTGTTGACTTGGATTTGCATAGTTCATCCCTTATTTCGGCTAGCTCGCCAGGGGCCAATCGACGTTAGCGCAACGGCCCCTTGAGTACAGAGTCGGGCTGGCGGAAGAACAATTCAACCCCCGAAAAAAGATAAATATTCATTTGCAAATAAAGCCGGACAACGAGCAACAGCGCTGTTAATGTCGGGAGTTGTCTCGCCCCGCTTGTTCATTCCAATCCGCCTGCGTGCCCTGCACCGTCAGCGAACATCGGCCCGCCAGTGCCCCGAAACGGGCTGCCGCCATAACCGCATTCCAGAGCATTGCGCGTCCAGGCGCCGTGATCATTGTCCGACAGTTTTTCCGGCATGCCCCTTGCTACCTCCCTTACAGGAGGCGCCGCGGGCTGCGATCAATGGGTCAGCCGCCTGCCCGCCCCGGGAATCTGGCGATGGATACGATCATGGAATGGCCGGTGGTCCGGTGTTGCGAACTAATCCCGATCATGGCCGGTCAACAACTGCACGTTCAATCAGGCGGTGACGCATCATGGACAACCCTTTTCAGATCATTACGGACGCCTTCGCGCCGCAATACCAGATCAACCTGAGCATCCAGGGCCTGGACGGCAGCATCATGCTGACCTTGTCCAAGGCCGGGCGCGTCGTTGCCAAGCGCATGATCAGCGCGCAGCAACGCAACGACCCGGAACGGCTCAAGCGCTTGGTGCAGAGCATTCAATTCGGCATTGCCATCGAACAGGGCCACAGCGCCGTGGCCATCCTCGAAGCCATGACCGGCGGCGACAACATCAAGGTGCCGCCACCGCAGGCACAGGGCCAGGCGTCCAGCGCCGCCGGTCTCTAGATTTCACCCTTCTCCACTTCGGCATGCTCGCTCGACCCCGCGCCGACCTTACGGTGCGGGTGTTCGATCTTCACCGAGGGAAACTGCGACGAGGCGTAGCGCACCACCAGGATCGCGAACGCCAGCAGCAGGATGCCTCCGCACAAGTAGATGATGCCCAGGTCCGGCGGGCTGTGATGCGAGACGTTGGAAATCAGCAGGCGCGTCAACGCGGTGATCGCCACGTAGATGAGAAATCGCACCGGCATGTGATTGGTCTTGAGTAACCGTGCTAACCACTGATGCCTCCCTATCTTGGCACAGGCACCCGTCTGAATCCTTCTGTAACCTGATTTCAGCGCCCCGTTGAATTACACAAAGCAGGTCAACACCATCTCCTAACAAAACATATTTTCAAAACGCCTTCGCTAAAGAATCAATTCGCACCATTGATCGACGTGTACAGATCGTTAAATTGCCCCTTCTCGAAAATCATTAAACCGACCCCGTCTAAACACTTGACACCCACATGGCTCACCCTATGATGTCAAAGTGCCTCAGCTCAACATGAAGTAAACCGCTAAAAATTAGCAAACTTTGACGAAGCACTTAAACATAGAAAAAGCTGAACAAAAACTCCAAACATAAGATTATCGACACTTTCAAAAAAATTTAAACAGGTAATAGTAAACAAATGAATATTGCGATTGTAATTGGAGTAGACCAATATAGCTCTTCGAATTATGAAAACTTACCAGCCTGCAAAAATGATGCAAAAGCGATTAAAGCGGTTATTGAGAACGTAAAAGATTTCAAAGAGATAACCTATTTAGGCAATAATGAACCAGCTTCAGAAATAAAGAAGAAAATCTCGGAAATTGTCGAAAAATATAAAGATGAAAATCTCACCGAATTATTCTTTTACTTTTCCGGCCATGGGGAGCGAACCGAGGACGACTTTTTCTATGTACCCTCCGATTTTGACAGTAGCCGCAAAGAGGCCACGGGAATTAGAAACTCGGAAATTGATGATTGGATTAAAACTCTCTCTCCAAAGCTTTGCATTAAAGTCATCGACGCCTGCTTCAGTGGGACCCAATACATCAAAAGTGAATTCAATGCTGAGGATCAGCTTAAAAAATCAGCGAAAAAGTATGGACTTAACGATATTTATTTTTGGTTCTCATCACGAGAAGACCAATCTTCCTTTGCAGGCTCAGAATTCAGCGTATTTACCGAAAGTATATTGACTGCAATAAGCGACCTTGATGGCGAGGTTCGTTACAGAGACATCATGGCAGCGGTTGCAGATGATTTTTCTAAAAAGGGAGGTCCCAAGCCGATTTTTGCAACTCAATCTGACAACATCGAAAAATTCGGGAATATAACCAAAGAAACCAAAAAAATTATTAACGATCTTTTTGGTTTGAAGACCGATGAGGAAAGTGACACCCCATCTAAAAGCAAACCACAAACTGAAACCACTCCTGCACCTGCGCAAGAGTCAATTTACGAAATAGCAAAGAAAAAATCCAACACATTATGTTTTAGCGAAGAAACCCTGAACCGGTTCCTAGCTGGGTTTAAAAGCGAAATACAAAAATGGTCGAAAGAAATAAATGAAACATACGAAATCACCACCAACACCCATCTATCACCACCCGAAGTCCCAAACACTGTAAAAATCGGCGAGTGGCTAAGCGAGAAAACAGATACAGAATACTTCGCACAACCAACTTACGGAACGAAGAACTACCAAACAGAGGAGTATAAGGCGTTACCTGCAAAACCTGCCAAACGCGACGCACTTGCAAGCTTAACCTCCGGACTTGCGATTGCAAGAACTCTAGGAAGGTGGGCACGTGAAGAAGAGGTCGAATACAAGCTTGAAACCGTGACAAAAACATCTCGCCATATAGACGGTTTTAGCTACACCCACCACACCGAAGATAGGATAATTAAAACCGACTTCAAACCGACTATCCAATTAGCCCCACCGGCTTGTCTCCACGTGGTAATCGTATACTCCTATAAAGAACTATCCATCCACTTTGCCTACGAGTTACTAAAAAGAAAAAACTGGGAAGACCTATCAAAACCAACTTGCAACAAATGGAAAACGATAAAAGTCAATTTGAATGCGAGCAAGCCTGAAAAATCTGCTGCTGAACACATCAAAAAAGATCTAATAAACTGGCTAGAAGTAGAGCTTAAAAAAAGGCTTGAGTAATGTATGCCAGGGCTTCTGGCCAGACAACCCAGAAGCCCTCACCAGAAAGATTCGCCACCCTTAAAATTAACGAAATAACTCAAAATGGCGACTCTTTGGAGTTTTGGTTTTCATCGACCGCATGAAAAAAATCTCTATATATTTATGGACGCCACGCCTTTACAAACCGCTTTGCAATATCATTCTCAACGACCCCTTTATCCCAAACCAACTTACCTTGCGTAGTGATTTCTACGACATGTTCAGTCATTGATGTTCCGTAGAATCCACATGCCAAATTAAGCACATGCATTCGACGAGCACCTACTACTCCCCATGACTTCCAAAAATCTTCGGTCTTAACCGCAAAATTGATAGCTCCACCCTGTCGGACGCTGGGGTAGGCAATCGCAGATATATTGCTATTTTTTTCAAAAACTGATTTAGCAACATACGATGATACTGAGTACGGAGCATCATCCTTTACCAAGCATTCAAATAAAAATGCGTCTGTTATAAGAAGAGATTTCGCCTCATTCAAAGAACAAGCGTTCAACATATTATTAATTATTGAGGAAGCATCACCGGAGAGGAACCCTCGACCGGAACGTTGCACTCTAACCATTTCACCGATAGGAGCAATTCGACATTTACAACCATCTCTGATTTGTATTTCGGATAGCAAAACAAAGCTTCCCTCGATATGTGTCTCGGAGAATGCTGTCTCTGGTCTGTCAGCGACATACAAAACCGGATAACCCTCAGGATTAGCCCGACCCACTGATGCGACACCGCCTAACCGCCAGAGTAGCTCCTGCACTGACTCAGGATAATCTCTTTCTTCAATTTTTCTAGCTCGCCTCAATACAGAACCCTTAGAAAAATCAACACTAAGAATAGGATGCACCTTAATCAACTCAGAAATTATCGTCTGTTTTAGACTCAGAGATGCATTCTCAAATTCTCTGATAAGAGAAAGCAAGTATTTTAGCGGTAGAGGTGGATATGAATCCGTGATCGTTTTCATAGAGTCCTCATTTGATCATTCCCTTATCCACAACGCCCTCTCCTGAAGCCCCTAAATTTTTTGTAGAAGGATACTGATAAGACGCGAAACGAACTACTAAAATGGAAAAAGCGAGTAGCAAAATCCCGCCACAGACATACAAAAGGCCAGCATCGGGATCTTTATGGTGGGATACGTCACCAATCAATAATCGCGTTAATGCTGTGATAGCTACGTAAAGGAGAAACCTAATTGGCATATGGTTTGTTTTAAAATAAATACCTACCATAGCCCCTAACTCTAAGTAAATGAATAAAAGTAGAACATCATCAACACTCACACTGCCTTCACTCAACATCCGGATAAATGTGACAATGGCAGCGTAGGCGGTAATGGCTCCAATGCCGAACAAGGCTAGATAGTGGAAGGCCTCAACACACAGATTTCCCAGCGAATCAGCCGAGCAATGAAGTTTTTTACGTAGCTTGTCAGCCCAATTCAAACTATCCATTTTCAACTGCTCCAATCATATGCAAAAACAAGACGAGAAAAAATAAAGTCTAAGGTCAAGCAGCCAGAAACCCGTTCTTACTGGATTTCGGCTGGATTTCGAGTGTTAGTATTGCGTAGGTAGTCTTGAAACAAATCCCGACCATCGCCCCCAACTCCAAGTAGATGAACAGCAGGAGGATGTCGTCGATCTTGATATGACCCTCCTCGATCATCTGCAGGAACTCCATCACGGCAGCCCATGCCGTCACCGCCCCGATGGCGAACAGCGCCAGGTAGTGGAAGGTCTCGACGAACAGGTTGCCCAGGGATTCGGCCAGTTGGTGGACATTCTGGCGCAGGTTCTCGGCCCAGTTGATTTTCACGATGTAGTTTCCTTAGGTCGACTCGACCGGATGATGCGGGTTGGACGTGACGGTTGTTCTGCATGCAGAAAAAAGGCCAGCGACCGCAATGAGATGGCACCGGGCTGGCATTCGACACGTTGGCGACATCAAGCGGTCCCGTCGTGGGCACGTTTGTCTTGGGCGACAAACCTCGAAACCGGTCTACATTAAAAAGCCACTATTCAAATCGTCAGGATTCGCTTATCCTTTGGCCTGTATATAAATACAGTAGTCACAGACAAAACCAAATGTGAAGGCATGTGAGGTGGTGAATGGCCGTCGAAGTGGTATACCGCAGCAGCCGAGATCTGGAGCGATTGTTCATGGATAAAGCCGAAGCTGACCGTCATGACAAAATGCTGGAACTCGCTGAATTGCTCGCCGAAGTATTGCAAAAAGCCGTTCCATCGCTGAGCGAACAACAGGTGGAGGAAGCCGGCATCTACATGGCGAAGAATCGTGATGTGTTCGCCAAGGCATTCAAGAGCCAGCCAGACGCGTTGTCCGAACTGCTCAATCCGTCGGACGAATGATCAAAAAGATCGCAGCCTTCGGCAGCTCCTACACGGTGTAGGTGCTGCCGAAGGCTGCGATCTTTTTTTATCGGTACAACAAACGCTCCGCGAGCTCGTCAGCCACCCTGGCCGGTGAGCGTTTTTCGGCCTGGGCATGGGCGAAGACTTCCGTGAGCCGGGCACCGATCTTGGCGAGATGCGCCGTGATGGTCGGCAGCTCTTCGCCGCGGTGTTTCAAGGCAACATAGATCAGGCCGCCGGAATTGATCACGTAGTCCGGTGCATAGAGGATCCCACGTCTTTCCAACTGGTCGGCGACTTGCAGGTTGCTCAACTGATTATGCGCCGAGCCGGCAACGGCCGAGCAGCGCAGTTGCGCCACGCTCTGGCTGTTGAGTACCCCGCCGAGGCCGCAGGGAGCCAAGATGTCGCAGGGAGTACTGAGCAGTGCGTCGTTGGCGATGGGATGGGCGCCCAGTTGTTCCATCGCCAGTTGCACTTTACCGGGGTCGATATCGCTGACCAGCAGTTCGGCGCCCGCCGCATGCAGTTGCTCGGCCAGCGCATAACCGACATTGCCCAAGCCCTGGATGGCCACCCGCAGGCTTTCCAGGTTGTCGCTGCCCAGGCGAGCCATGGCCGTGGCGCGGATCCCGGCGAACACCCCCATTGCCGCATGGGGCGCCGGGTCTCCCGCGGCAGTGGTGCTGGTGACATGACGAGTCTGCTGGGCGATACAGTCCATGTCCGCCACCGATGTGCCGCTGTCGATGGCGGTAATGTAGCGACCGTCCAGCTGCTCGATGCAGCGGCCGAAGGCTTCGAACAGCGCCGCACGGCTCTCGACGTGTGCCGGACGCATGATGACCGCCACGCCCCCGCCCACGGGCAAGCCGGCCAGCGCGGCCTTGTAGCTCATGCCCTGGGCCAGGCGCACGGCGTCGGCCACGGCACTTTCGTCGTCGGGGTAGGAAAGATAACGACAGCCACCCAGTGCAGGCCCAGGACGGCTGCAATGAATGGCAATCACCGCCTTCAACCCGGTTGCCGGGTCTACGCTCAAGTGCAGCGATTCAAGGCGGGAGCTTTGCATGAGAGCAAACATCGACAGGCTCCCGAATCACTTTTTTGTCTGTCTCGCCAGTATAGGCGCGCAATCGAAAATTGCAGGAGCACGCCGGAATAACGCCGCATGATCGTCAGTCTTTTCGGCATAACCGGCTACCCCCTCTTTGCGAGACTGGACGAAACCTCGCGGCAGAGCTAAAACGAGGCATAGTCCGGAGACTGTGATGAAACCGCGCCAAGCCTTTTTTGACTGTCTGCACCGCTCGCCACCCGCACTGCTCGAAGCAGCCCTGTGGATCGCCGCCGAGCATGATCGTGAAGTGGACGTGCCAGCGTTATTGAAGGATTTCAGGGAGCTGCAGCAGAAAGTCAGCCACGGCCTGCCGATGCTGCCTGTCAGCGAATTGGGCCAGCCCCTGCTTCGGCGCCTGAATGATCTGGGTTTCGCCCAGGACGACGCTACGCCGCTACGGCCTGGCGCGGCGCTGCTGGACAAGGTCCTGGTCCGCAAGCGAGGGCAACCGCTGGCCTTGGGCCTGATAGCCCTGGAGCTGGCCAAGGGCCTGGAAATCCCGATGACCGGTGTCAATTTCCCCGGCCATTTCCTGCTGCGCGTACCTGGCGCGGACCACCTGCTCGACCCCTGCGGCGGTCGCCGCTTGTACCCCAATGACTGCCGGGACTTGCTGCATCGCCAATACGGCGCCAACCTGCCGCTCAAGGCCGAGCACATGGTCTGCGCCGAGCCGATGCAGATGCTCCAGCGGCTGTCGCGTAATCTCAGGCAATTACATCTGGCCAACGACGACTACATCGCCGCGCTGGTCGATGCCGAACGGGTGCTGGAACTGGGTAACGCCAGCGCCGCCGACTACCTGGCCCGCGCCAGCCTCTACCAGCGACTCGATTGCCCCAACGCCGAACGTTTCGATCTCGAACATGCATTGATGCTCAGTGATGACCCGATCCAGCGGATCCGGCTGACCGAGCGGCTGGGGCATCTGCCACCGAATACGATTGTGCATTGAGCCCCCGCGGCCCATTACACACCCTGTGGGAGCGACTCAGGGAGTATCAGGCTGACTCGCCGGATGCGCTTGCTGGAACGCCGCATGGGCTGCCGCCAACGCCGCCACCCGGCGGATTCGTGGATACCCCTGCAACGACACATTGAAGCGCTCGGCCGCATACAGCTGCGGGATCAGGTAAACGTCCGCCAGGCCTGGCCCCGCGCCAAAACAATAGCCGTCTTCGCCAATCAACTGTTCCACTGCTGCCAGCCCCTGGCTGATCCAGTGCCCGATCCACTCCGTCACCTGCGCTTCGTCGTGGCCCCACTGCCTGAGTTTGTTGAGCACGCTGACATTGTGCAGTGGATGGATGTCGCAGCCGATCAGTGCGGCCACGCCACGCTCATGTGCGCGAAGCACGGGGTCACGGCTGAGCAACGGCACCTGTGGATAACGTTCCTCCAGGTACTCGATGATCGCCGGAGACTGGACCAGCAAAGCGCCCTCATCGGTACGCAGCGCGGGTACCCGCCCCTGGGGGTTGATCCCCAGGTAGGCCGGCTGGCGATGTTCGCCCCCTGGCGGCGCGATCAGGTTGACCGGCAGGGCCCGGTAATCCAGGCCCTTGAGCGCCAGCGCGATGCGCACCCGGTAAGACGACGTGGAACGGTAGTAGGTGTAAAGCTCCATGCCGCCCCCTCAATGCGCCGGCAAGACTTTGCCGCGGCATTCGCCGAAACCGATGGAGGCGGCACCTTCGCCGCCGCAACGGGCGCGCAGGATGATTTCGTCACCGTCTTCGAGAAATTTGCGGATTTCGCCGGATGCCAGTTCGATCGGCTTTTTACCGCCCTCGGTGATTTCCAGCAGGCTGCCGAACTGACCATTTTCAGGCCCTGACAATGTGCCCGAGCCAAACAGATCGCCGGCCTGTAATTGGCAACCGTTGACGCTGTGGTGCGCGACCATCTGCGCCACGGTCCAATACATGTACCGGGTGTTGCTCAAGGTCAGGCGATGAGGCGCCAGGCCCTGCTCGCGCATGGATTCGGTCAGCAGCAGGACTTCCAGTTCGATATCAAAGGCTCCGCCAGCCTGGTCACGCTTGTCCAGCAGATACGGCAGCGGCTGGGGGTCGCCTTCCGGGCGTGCCGGCTGCGGGCGACGGAACGGCTCAAGAGCCTCGGCCGTCACCACCCACGGCGATACGCTGGTGAGGAAACTTTTCGACAGGAAAGGCCCCAGCGGCTGGTATTCCCAGGCCTGGATATCCCGGGCCGACCAATCGTTGAGCAAGCAGAAACCGCCGATGTGCTCGGTCGCATCGCCGATGGCAATGGGCTCGCCCAGGGCGTTGCCCTTGCCGATCCAGATACCCAGCTCCAGCTCATAATCCAGCCGCGCGCACGGGCCGAAGATCGGTTCGGCCTGGCCGGGCGGCAGCGTCTGGCCTTGCGGACGGCGCACATCGGTACCGGACGGGCGAACCGTCGAAGCGCGACCGTGATAACCGATGGGAACGTATTTGTAGTTGGGGAGCAGCGGATTGTCCGGCCGAAACAGCTTGCCGACATTCTGCGCGTGCTCGATGCCTACGTAGAAATCGGTGTAGTCATTGATTTTCGCTGGCAAGTGCATCTGGCAGTCCGCCGCCAGTGGCAGCAACCGCGCGCCTTGGGCCTGGATCGCGTCCCGCTGGGGGCTGTCCTCGCGCAACAGTTCGAGCAATCTTTCGCGCAGGGCAACCCGGGCCTCGCGCCCCAGGTCGAAGAAGGCGTTCAACTGGCCGCCCTGCATGGCCTCGACGGCTTCAGCCGCCTTGCCGTCAAACAGGCCCGCTTGCAACGCGGCCTGCAGGTCGAAGATCCGCTCACCAATCGCCACGCCGCTACGGGGAGCTTCGCCAGCGACACTGAAGATGCCCAGCGGCAGGTTCTGCAGCGGGAAGTCGGGATGACCATTAGCGCAAACAACCCAGCTGAGGGTAGGGGAAACTTGGGTCATGGGTTATCTCCGGGTCGGGTCGAAAGTGACCGGCAGCGAGGCCCAGCAGGCGTCGTAGTCAGTTTGCAATTGTGCGCAGTCCAGGGCGAAACGGCTGGGACGCAGCACTTGGCTGGTCTCGAACATGAAGGCCATGGTGTTGTCGATTTTCGTTGGCTTGAGCTCGGCATTGATCGCCTTGGTGCAGGTCTCGCCATCCGGGCCGTGGGCGCTCATGCAACTGTGCAGCGACGCGCCGCCCGGCAGGAAGCCCTCGGCCTTGGCATCGTAGGCGCCCTGGATCAGGCCCATGAATTCATTCATCAGGTTGCGATGGAACCACGGCGGACGGAAGGTATTTTCCGCCACCATCCAGCGCGGCGGGAAAATTACGAAATCGAGATTCGCCAGGCCATGGACACTGGTCGGCGACGTCAATACGGTGAAAATCGACGGATCGGGGTGGTCGAAGCTGACCGTGCCGATCGTGTTGAATCGCCGCAGATCGTATTTGTACGGCACATTGTTGCCGTGCCAGGCCACCACGTCGAACGGCGAATGGTCCAGCTCGCAGGCCCACAGTTCACCGAGGAACTTCTGTACCAGCGTGGTCGGTTGCACGAGGTTTTCGTAATGGGCGACGGGGGCCAGGAAATCCCTTGGATTGGCCAGGCCATTGCTGCCGATCGGCCCGAGGTCTGGCAGGCGCAACGGCGCCCCGTGGTTCTCGGCGATGTAGCCGCGAGCTTGCGCGTCGAGCAGTTCGACGCGAAATTTCAGCCCTCGAGGCAGCACGGCGATTTCCAGCGGAGCCACTTCCAGCACACCCAGCTCAGTGGCGATGCGCAGCCGCCCCAGTTGCGGCACGATCAGCCACTCACCATCGGCATTGAAGAACACCCGCTCCATGGAGCGGGTGGCGCAGTAGTGATAGATGCTGATACCGGCGGGTTTGTCCGCACCGGCATTGGCCGCCATGCGCACCAGGCCGTCGATCAGATCGGTGGGCTCCGCAGGGATCTGCAACGGGCTCCAGCGCAGGCGATTGGGTGTCACCTCGCCCAGCGGGCCTGCGGCCAATTGCCGTTCCAACCTGGCGAAGGCCGGATGGTTGGCCGAAGGACGGATGCGGTACATCCAGGTTCGCCGCGCTTCGCTGCGGGCCATGGTGAAGGCGGTGCCGGAAAACAGTTCGGCGTACAGGCCGTACGGGGCTTTCTGCGGAGAGTTCTGGCCAACGGGCAGTGCGCCGGGCAGCGCCTCGCTGGCGAATTCGTTACCGAAGCCAGACTGGTAAGCCAGGTCCGACGCCGTGGAATCGAGGTTCATGGAGCCTCCTGAATACAGGACTGGATGCGTCCCGTCGCTCTGTGGAGGAGCCTGGGCGCACCGGGTTATTTTTATCGTAATTCGATTACGCATAACGTAATTTGCTCGGCGACCACCGTCAAGCTATAAAGACGCCCATTCGCTTCCGGACCAGAACCTCCATGGAAAACCCGCCCAGCAACGGTAAACAGAAAGTCCGCTCCGCTGAGGTCGGCACCGACATCCTCAAGGCCTTGGCCGAGTTGTCCCCTTCCACCTCGCTGTCACGCCTGGCCGAACATGTGCAGATGCCGGCCAGCAAGGTTCATCGTTACCTGCAAGCCCTGATCGCGAGTGGCTTCGCCGAACAGAACAGCGCAACCAACCACTACGGTTTGGGCCGCGAAGCCTTACGCGTAGGGCTGGCGGCGCTCAACGGCATGGATGTGCTGCAAGTAGCTGCCCTGCCCTTGGCCGAACTGCGCGACGACTTGAACGAAACCTGTTTTCTCGCGGTGTGGGGCAATCACGGCGCGACCGTGGTGCGGATCGAACCCGCCGTGCGGGCCGTGACCGTGGTGACGCAACTGGGCTCGGTCCTGCCGTTGCTCAGCTCATCCACGGGATTGGTTTTCAGTGCCTACCTGCCGGAGCGCGAGACCATCGAGCTGCGCGAACAGGAGGTGCGCGACGCCACTGACCACGCCTTGGCCGATGACAATGTCTATGCCGCCTTGCAGGGGCAGATCCGCAGTCGCGGCCTGCACCATGTGCATGGCTTGTTGATGCCCGGCATTGATGCCTTGTCCGCGCCGGTATTCAACGCCATGGGCCAGGTGGCGGCAGTCATGACCATTGTGGGTCCGACATCGCTGTTCCACGCCGACGAAAACGGCCCGGCGGCGCAGCGCCTGTTGACCGCGACCCGGGCCGTGAGCCGGCGAATGGGGTATGACTCAGGGTCATCAGCCCAGCAGGATATTGGCTAACTCATCACGCCCATGTTTTTCGCTTTTGCGACCGCTTGTGTCCGCCGCTGTACGCCCAGCTTGCTATGGATCCGCCGCGCATGGGTTTTCACCGTATGCAGCGAGATGAACAGGCGCTCGGCGATCTGCTGGTTTGAATGGCCCTGGGCAATGAGTTCCAGTACTTCCAGTTCGCGCTGGCTGAGCAGCGTTTCTTCCGCCGCGCGTCCCGGCAGCTCGATCCGCTCCTGAGATTGCATCCAGTGCACCAGTTCAGGCTGGCGCATACGCAGCTCACCCAAGGCTTGCTGCGCCCGCCAACAGGCCACTTGCTTGAGCGCCTCCGGCGCGATCAATCCAAGAGAAGTGCGATCGACGGACAACCAGACGACCTCGGCCAGCGCCAACTGCAACTCCGTTTCCAATGCGTGCATTTCGCGCTGCCGTGCCTGGGCGATCATCGCCTGCAGGCGAGCCTGCGGCTCATGCGCCCGATGCAGGTAGACCTCGGCCAGCACCAGCAGATACTCAAGACGCGGAATCAGCTCCAGGGTCGCTGGCGGCGCCTGCTTGGCCTGCGGCCCGTGGAAATGCCGCAAGACCCGGGTCAAGACTTCATGAGCAAGCTCCGGGCGCCCCTGCTGCAACCAGAATTGACAGCTGGTTTGCAGCAGCACGCCGCGATAGACCGTGTCGGGGATGTGTCGCTGCTGCATGATCCGCTCGGCGTCGCGCAGTTGCATGAAGGCTTCGCCATAGTCACCCCGGTTGGCCGCCAGGCAAGCCTTGCCGAGAAAGCCGTAGAGCACTTGTTTGTCCTGGCTGCGCAGGCCCGCCTCCAGGCCGGCTTGAAAGTGTTCGGCGGCCTGCTCGTCAGATCCCATGCGTAACGCCAGGCGCCCACGTCGCAGGGCGATACGTCCCAGCAACGCGGAAAAGTCCTGGCCGGGCTTGTCGAGCAGCACCTGGACGGCGCTCAACAAATGATCCGCCCGATGGGGCGCGCCGCGTTGCTCAAGCACCTGGGCGTGATCCAGTTCCAGCAATCCTTCGAACACCAGCGACCCATGAGCCCGGGCCAGGCACAGCGCCTGACGGTTGATCCATTGCGCGGACGCCAGCTCACCTTTGAGCAGTGCCTGCTGCGTCTGGCCGATCAGGCACAGCACCTTGAGGGCCCAGGCGTGCGGTTCGAGGCCGGCTTCGGCCTGAAGGAAATGCTCACGCGCCGGTTCGCCCTCGCCGTCCAGATGCAGCAGCCAACCACGCAAGACCTGCCAGCGGGCAATCAGTTCTCGCTGCCGGCAGGCCAGCGGCTGTGGCGCGAACCTGCCCAATTGCTCGATGCACCGCTCGGCCTCGGCGAAACGTCCGGCACACAGCAAGGCTGCGGTAACCAGCCCCACCGATTGCGGCGTACCGAGGGACAACGCCTCGTCCTGCTGGTCATGCAGGCTCAATAACAGCTGGACGTTGTTGCCCTGCAAGACATGCTCGAAATTCAGATGCTGGAGGACACTCACGGCGGTCTCGAACTCCCCCGCTTGCATGGCCTGTTCGAATGCCATCGGCCAATCCTGCTCGGCGGCGAACCATTGGCAGGCCCGCCGGTGCCAGGAGCGCGCCTGGGGCCAGGGCTCCTCACGCACGAGGCGGGCCAGCGGAGGGAAAATCTGCATCCATTCCGAAGACTGCGCCCACGGTTCGATGAAGCATCCCAGGTCCAGCAGCAAGGGAAGGCATTCGGCCCCCACCGTATCGCCGAACAGATGCTCGCAAAGCCGGGCATTGAAGCGCGGCAAATGCGCCAGCACGCGCCAGGCCTGCGCCAGCTCCGGGGACAAGGCGCCAAACAATTCATATTCGAGGTAGTCGGGCAAAGTCCCGGCACGCCCCGACGAAGCGTTGCTCCGCGCCCACTCGCAACGTTCGAGCAAGGCGAAGCGCACCCCGGCACACCAGCCACCACTGCGCTGAACCACCTCGCGGGCGGTGCGTGCTGCCAGTGGGCCGGGCAAATGCCCGAGCAATTGCTGAACATCCTCGGCGGTGAAAACCAGGGCTTGCGCGTCGAACTCGTGCAGCTCATCGTCCAGCAACAAGCGCGGCCAATTGCAATGCGGGCGGCGACGGCCATTGAGCCACAGATGCAGCGCCGGACTGCTGGTGTTCAGCAAGCGGTCGAGCAATTGGTCGAGTGCCGGATTGGGCACCCGGCAATAATCATCCAGGAACAACCATGTCGGGGTTTGCAACCGTGCCAGGTGAGCCAACAGGCTCGCCTCATCGACCACCGGCAATCCGAGGGCCTGGGCCAGGCACTCACAGAATTGCGCGACATCCATCGCCGCGCCCCCCAGCCGCAGCCAATGCAGCCGGCAGCCCGGGGGCGCTTGCAGGAAACATTCAGCGAACAAAGCGCTCTTGCCGCTGCCCGCCGGTGCGTAGAGCAGCTTTACCCGCGCCTCGGAAGCCAGCAACGACTCGCTCAAGGACCGGCGTGGCACATGCGTCGAAGACAGGCGCGGCAGCAGCCCGGGACGGTCCGGACACGGGGTCATGGCGGTCATGGCGGTCATTGTGCAAGGTCCCTTTTATTGTTGTTCCATCACCCTAGACCTGTGTCGAGCACCTTAGGAGAAATATTCAGCGCGCTGATTGCGGCTCATAAAAAAATGACCGGCAGCTCAGCTGTCGGTCATTGGTTTTGCTCAGGGCCTGGAGGGCTTTGGGGCCGCTTCGCGGCCCAGCGGGAGCAAGCTCCCTCGCCACGGGTATTTTGCCAAGACGATCTAGCGAACCCCGCTCGACCGCAACGCTGCCGGCGTGTAGTCGGCTGCCCGAGCCTCGAACCCATAGACGTAGGCGTGCTTCTCTTCGTTTTTCATCCCCAGGGCAATGTAGCGGCCAGCGATGATGTCGTAGAGCGCTTCGAGTGTGTAGCCCGGGTTCTGATGGTCGTAATAGAACTGGGCATGCCCTTCGGCCACGCGCCACAACTGGCCGCGCCCGTCATAGTGATCCACCAGTGCCGCTTGCCAGCTGTCCTCATCGATATACATGTGGCGCTTGGCGTAGATGTGCCGCTCGCTGGGCTTGACCGTACCCACTACTTCCCAGACCCGGTGCAACTCGTAACGCGTCAGGTCCTGGTTGATGTGCCCGGCCTTGATCACGTCATCGTATTTGAGGCTCGGTGAATCGAGTTTGTAGCTGTTGTACGGGATGTACATTTCCTTCTTGCCCACCAGCTTCCAGTCGTAGCGATCCGGGGCGCCGGAAAACAGGTCGAAGTTGTCGGAAGTACGCAAGCCGTCGGCAGCGGTGCCCGGGCCGTCATAGGCAACTTGTGGGGCACGACGCACGCGACGCTGGCCGGCGTTGTAGATCCATGCCAGACGCGGCTCCGTCACCTGGTCGAGCGTTTCATGCACCAGCAACACGTTACCGGCCAGGCGCGCCGGGGCCGTCACCTCTTGCTTGAAATAAGTGAGTACGTTGCTGGCTTTTTCCGGGTCGGCGTCCTTGATCAGAAACGGCACGGCGATCTCTTCTTCGAAGCGGATCGGCGTGAAGCTGCCGTTGGTCTGCGGTGTGGCCTGGATGATGACGCGCCGCAGGTTGCCGCCGTGGTAGCGGGTGACGTGGTTCCACAGCACCTCCACGCCGGTCTTGGGAATCGGGAACGCGTAGTAGCGGTTGCCAGTGAAGTTGGCCAGGCCGTTACCGTCGTTGATGGCGTTCACGTTCAGTGCGCTACGTTTGGCCGCCTCATAGATCTCCGGCGGCAGGCCAACGCTGCGGTGGGTCGGGTAGACCGGAATCCGGTAGGTTTCCGGGTAGCGCTTGAACATCGCGACCTGGCCTTCGGAGAGTTTGTCCTTGTACTTGTCCACGGTCGTGGCGGTGATGGTGAACAGCGGTTTTTCACTGGCGAACGGGTCGGCGAGGAAGCCTTTGCTGTCCACGGCACCGGCATTCTTCGGGATACCGCCGGTCCAGGCCGGGATCGAGCCATCGGCGTTGCCGGCCTTTTCCGCACCCAGCGGGGTGAGGCTGGTGCCCAGTTTGTTCGCTTCCTCCGGCGAGACCGCCGCCATCACGTTCGCGGCCAGCAGGCTCAGGGCCAGGGCACCGCATTGCAGGATCATCTTGCGCATTGGGTTTTCCTTGTCAGCCAGATCAGAAGTTCACGCCGAAGCTCAGCGCGAGGAAGTCGCGGTCTTCGAGAACGTTGTAATCGCCGCCGAAGAAATCGGTGTAGCTCAGGCTGGCGGTGTAAGTGTTGCGGTAATCGGCATCGACACCCACGCTGACCGCCTTGGCCCCTTCGTTGAACAAACCGTTGGGCCCATAGCCGGCCACGTCATGGGACCAGGACAGGTTGGGCTTGAAGTTCACCCCGCCGATAACGTTGGAATAGTCGAGAATCGCCCGGGCGCGATAACCCCAGGAGGTCGAGGTGACAAAACCGTCGGTGTCGCCGTTGAAGCCGTACTGGCCGTAGACCGAATCGCGTCCATAACGCAGCTCGTCCTTCGATTCGAGACCGCCGACATGGACGACCGCTGCTTCGCCGACCACGGTCAGGCGATCGGCGCCCAGCACCTGGTCGAAGAAGTGCGTCAGGGTGCTCTGCACCTGGGTCACTTCCTTGCGGCGGTAACCGGTATTGTCCGCGCCCGGCGAAGTGGCGATCGGTGACGCGGCGCCTCCGGCGATCGGGTTCACCAAGGCCAGGGTCAGGTCGTTGGTATTGACCTGTACCGGTGCATTGGGGCGGTAACTGATTTCGCCGGTCCACGCCGTGCCAGTCGGCAACGTGGTGGAGAAACTGGCGCCGTACAGGCGGATGTCTTCAGGGTATTCGAGGTAATACCCACCGCGCCCCAACATCACGCTTTGCGCCAGGCCCGCGCCGCTGCCAGGGGCGATGGCGTTTGCAGTCGCGACCATCCCCGGCAGCGCAGCCAGCGTAGAGAGCCCCGCCGTAGTGGTGCCCACAGTCGGCGTGCGGCTGTGGTAATTCATGAAGTACAGGCCGTACTCGGTGTCATCGCCGAGCCAGCGCAACGCCGTGCCCCACTGGCCGGAGTCCCGCGCATCGCGGTCACCGCCACGGGGAATGACCACGCCTTCGCTGGTCACCTGGATGCCCTGGCCGAACGCGGTGGTCAACGGCACGAACGGCGCAATCGCCGGGCTGCCTACGGTATAGCCATCGGTGCAACCATCGGCGACCACATCGTTACCGAAGAAGGTGCCGCAGTTGTCCACAACCGTCTGGTCCCACTCCAGTTGGTAGAAACCTTCGACGGTAAGCTTGTCGGTCAAGCCCTGGGAGGCGAACAGCATGTTGACCGGGATCAGGCCTTCCTTGATCTCCGCACCCGGGCGACGGAACGCGGACACATCCACCGGGTTGATGCTGTTGATGGAGTTGCCGATGAAGGTACTTTCGCCCCAACTGACCACCTGCTTGCCGGCGCGCACCGTGCCCGGCAGATCGGCGATGGAATAATTGTGATAGACGAAGGCATCGAGGATCTGCGCCCCCGACGACTTGGCGCCCTCCTTGCGGTTACTGTCGCTGATGTCCTTGAACTCGCGGTTTTCGTCCTTGAGCTCGAAGTCGTACCAATACTTGCCACGGACAAACACGCCGGTGTCGCCGTACTTGAGTTCGAGGTCGTGGAGGCCCTTGAAGATTTTCGAGAAGGTCTCGCCTTTCCTGAAATTCAATCGGCCGTCGTCACCGGTGGAAGACTGGCCCGTACCGCCATTGACGGTGCCGACCAGATCCCTGTCGGCATCGCGCATGCCCCAGCTCGCGCCAACCGACAGCGAGGAGTCGAACTGCCCCTCGATTTCGCCAATGTTGAATGAAACGGCCTGCGCCTGGGCACAGCAACCCAAGGCCACCGCGACGGCCAGCGCCTGCGGCTTGAAGATGGCGCGCATTGTTATTGTTGTCATGCGTCTTCCCCGGTGAGTGACAGAGCCTCCACCCTACTGCCCCACGTCATGGGCGATAAGCGCACCAAGGGGGTATTCGCGATGTACCTCCAAAGGATGACAGCCCATGCGGGCCGGGCCTTTGCGTGGTGCATGAACGGACTGGATGAGAGGTTATCAACGGCGTGCATTTTCATCGCTGCGCCTGCACTGTTACATGCACTGCAACAGTGCATGTCCGGATCCGGGCTGTTTCCGAAAACGTCCCATCCCTATGCTGGCCGGGCTTGCGGGACAACGGGCCTGCAAGCGCAAGCCGCCAGGCGTCCCTCGCGCCTGGCGCACCGTCATTCGGATGGATTGCGCATCAATCCATCGTCCCCGTGTCCACTGACGTTGATTTGTAGCTCCTTTACAACGTCACGTTTAGGCCGCTGCGTTTTGCAGCGGCCTTTTTTATTTCCGGGTTATTTCCGCGGGGGGACTTTCTTGTTTCCTACAACATTGTCGGAAAGGCCTACCTGTCTGGCTAAAGCGTTTGAATTTATAGTCTTCGTCGTCGCCACGGATGGCACTGATCCCTATGACCATGCACGGATTCATGAATACCGACATGAGTTTCCATTATTCGATTCGAAAGGACCTCGACATGCCGCAGGAAAAGAACATCGTTGTAAATAGAGGTATACCCCGCACGCCTACGTCGTCTCATGGCTTTGGTTTTGGCGTAGGGGGCGTATCGGGCCCGGACCACTCCGACCGTGGATTCGACGCAGTTGACTACGCGTTTGAATGGCTTATTGAAAGCAATGAGTCGGTCGAAGAATGTTTTACGGAAAACATCCAGAATATTACATACATAACCGATGCCGAACTTGCGAATACAAGAGCAGCCGTTCGGGCTGCTGCCCCACTGGAAACCGCCGCTTACGATATTGAGTTACAAACCCTTGACCAGCAACTTTCCAAAACCAGGGCAGACCATCAACAACAAATAACCAGCGCCAATCTTTACTATGGTTATGATCCGCTGTCCCACATGACTGGGCACCCCCCTCATAAAGGCTTTGAACTCGTAGGTGGTCGCGGAGGGCAAAGGGGTTATACCGACGCCATTGCCAAATGGAACGTATCTTACGCCGCCGCTTACCAGGCGAAGTTTCTTGCCGAACAGATGAAACTCCTTGAGGCCCTCTTGGCCGCGCAGAATAAAGTCGTCGCAGAGGCCCAGGCGAAAGCGCTGGCCGCTGCTCAAGCCGAAGCCCAACGTGTGGCCGCTGAGACGGCACGTGAAGCCGCTGAAGCCGAAGCTAAATACGCCGCTGAAGAACAAGCACGACTCGCGGCGGAGGAAACCGCTGCGCAGGCAAAAGCCCAGGCGCAAGCCAACAGCCAGGCCGAGGAAGAGGCTCGCAAAGCAGCCGAAGCCGAGATCCGGCGTGCGACCCAGGCAGAAGCGTTAGGCCAAGCCCTGTCTGGTCGGGCACTGCCCATGGTAGGCGCGGCAGCCAGTCCAGTGTTCGCCATGGCCGGCAGCACTGTGGCCACAAGCCCGGCAACGATGCTGGCAATCCAGACTGCGCTAAGGACCGCGGTCGCCATGGCTATCGAATCGCTCACAGCGGTAACAGTGCCAGCTTTGGCGGGGTTCGCGGCGTTGCTTTACTCATCGGAACTGGGAAATAGCGACCTTTATGCCTTGAGCGTCCCCCTTTCCGAACTCTCGCCAGACAACTCCGACGATCTGCAGGCAATCGCAGCAGTACAGGGTGAGATCATCCTGCCCCTCATCATTGGCTCCAGAACAACGAGCAAAAAAACGGAGTACGTCGTAACAAGCACCCAAAGTGCACCGACATTCTCCAAGGTCCCCGTACGGCTCGCCACGCTTGATCCGCTGGGAAACTTTTACCGGTCCGTAAGCCCGGATGCTGCGTCCAGCAACATTATCTGGACGCCCATAGTGAAGCCGGACGGCGCATCGACATCGCTGCCCGCCAGCGTGCCGAACATGATCCCTTATACCGGCGCGACGCCAGTGGCGGTAACTGGACGAACCGATACGCACCCGGAGTTTGATCTCTACCGTTTTGGTGGGTTCGTTACAGTGTTTCCAGCTGACTCGGGCATTCCACCGATCTATACCGTCTTCAACAGTCCTTACGAGGGTGCTACCACCAAAGGTGAGCACAGTGGACGCAACTTCAATCCGGAGCAGGCGGGAGGGCCTATTGTGGAATTAGACTGGAGCACGGCGACCGTCACTCAGGACGGTTTGGATGCCCTAAAACTGCATATCTCTCGGCTGAACCAATCTGATGCGAACGATGTGATGATCGTACGGCTTGAAAACATTCTGAGTGGCAATATCAATATCACCGATACAGATCGGCGGTACTACACTCATGAGATTAGAGAACTCGAAAGATTTCGAAACCTCGGGCTGGCTGACGACTTCTCGCCCGAGCAAAGCTCACCCGCTTGGAACAATGCACATACCGCGACACTCGAAGATTTTAAAGTCCACGATCACGAGTCATTACTTTATACCTCCGACGCCTTAGCCAAAGCGGGACTACAGGATGAAAGAGATTATCAGAAGCTTCTGAAGGAGATGTCGCAATGAGCACTGTCGAGCAGATCGTTAAGAACGAGTCTTTGGAAGAGATCGTCACGGTCTTTGCGCTACTGAAGGCTTCTCCGCACTTAGACATGATGATCAGGCGCCACAAGCGTGAGCTAATACAACACGGGGAGCTTGAAATAACTTATAAGAACCTTTTCGAGGCGGGAATACTGACAAGGGGGGAAAAAGGTCTATGCCTAAAGGGACCAAACTGGAAAGCACCGAAATTCGTATTGGAAAAAAGATACGCCGAAAGCACTTGATCTAACTTGGTCTCAGGCCGTTGCCTCTCTATCTGGCGACGGCCTTTAATAGCCGACTGGATCTTTGGTACAAAATCAGAATCCCGTGAGAAAAATTGACACGTAATACTTTGTCGGTTTTTTTGCGTTACCGTCACGCTGCCTACTTCGGTCATTAAGGATCACCAGGCGTATTCCACAGCTCACCCAATAGATTCGCCCCTTTCATTAACGAACCCATTCCTACAACAAAGCCCGAAACCCACTACACACGCTTAAATAACTCATCTGTTACGCTGAAATTCAATCGCAGCGCTCCGCTTCGATTATTAACCAGTGAGTTATTTGATAATGCTAATAAACAACACAACCCATCGTTCAAAAAAAGGCTACAACAGTCGCGTTCGCTTTCTAGTCTTCCATTACACCGCCGGCAACTTCGCCTCTTCGATAAATGCTTTGACCGGCCCGTCCGTGAGTGCTCATTACCTCATCCCGGACTTTGCCGACCCTACCTATTTGAAGGCGGGTTTCAAGGAGCCGCAGATCTTCAATCTGGTGGACGAGAGCCAGCGGGCCTGGCATGCCGGGGTGAGTAGTTGGGGTAATCGCAGCAACCTGAACGATACTTCGATCGGCGTCGAAATCGTCAATCTGGCAACGGACAACCAAGGGCAATTTACCTTTCCGCCTTATGCGCCCCAGCAAATCGAGGCGATCGAATACCTGGCAACGGATATCCTCAAACGCCATTCGGAAATCAGTCCGGTAAACGTAGTGGGGCACTCGGATATCGCCGCCGGGCGCAAGAGTGATCCCGGCCCGATGTTTCCGTGGCATGCGTTGTATCTCAAGGGTATCGGCGCCTGGTTTGATGACCACGCCCAAAAGGCTTTCCTGCAGGCCTATCAAATCAGCGGCGTGCCGACCCGCGAGCAATTGCTCGGTCTGTTCAGGAGGTATGGTTTTGATACGTCGGCCGCGACGACCAATGTTGGGTTCCAACGCCTGGTCCGCGCCTTCCAGTTGCATTTCCGTCCTGCGAAACATGACGGTGTGATGGACATGGAGACCGCCGCGAATCTCGCGGCCCTGGTGCAGAAGTACTTCCCCTGAGCGCGGTGCCGCGCCTGGCGACAACGTGCCCAGGGACGCGACTCAAATGGCGTGACGCTGCAGGTTCGCCATCATCTCTTTCAAAGCTTCCAGGTTGTCGTTCGGGTGGACTGCGTTTTCGAAGTCGCAAATCTGCTGCCAGTGAGCCGCGACGTCCTCAGGTGAAAACCCCTCGCGCGGATCAAAGCCGGCACCGAGGCTGCGCTCCCAGCGCACCTTGCCCATCCAGCCGCCGCCTACTTCGAATAATCCGGAAGTTTCCTGGCAGGCTTCGCTGGCCAGGTACACGACCAGCGGGCTGACGAGTTCAGGTTTGAGTTGTTCGAATACCTGCGGCGGGATCAGGCCTTCGGTCATCCGCGTGCCGCCGGTGGGGGCGATGGCGTTGACGAAGATGTTGTTCTTGCGACCTTCGATGGCCAGGGTGCGAGTGAGGCCGTACAGGCCAAGCTTGGCCATGCCGTAGTTGGACTGGCCGAAGTTGCCATAGATGCCGGACGTGGAGGCGGTGAAGATCACTCGTCCGTAGTTCTGCTCGCGCAGGTGCGGCCAGGCGGCGCGGGTGACTTTATAGGCACCTTCGACATGGACACGGTAAACCAGGTCCCAGTCGGCATCGTCCATCTTATGGAAGGTCTTGTCGCGCAGGATACCGGCATTATTGACGACCACGTCCACCCTGCCGAAGGCGTCGAGGGCGTTTTGCACAAGCTTGTCGCCATCGGTGACCGAGTCATGATTGGCTTCGGCAACACCACCGGCGGCACGGATTTCTGCCACCACCCGATCCGCTGCCGAGGCGTTGGCGCCCTCCCCCTGCGCCGACCCGCCGAGATCGTTCACCAGCACGCGTGCGCCCTGCCGGGCAAACAGCAGCGCATGAGCGCGGCCAAGGCCGCCGCCGGCTCCCGTGACGATCACGACTTTATCTTCGAAGCGCACAGATTCACTCATGGCAGAACTCCAGCAGGCCGATAGGACATTGCCACGAGTGTCCGGCACAAGTCGGCAGGCCACAATCAACTGGGCTCAGAGTGAATGGTGGGCGATAAGGTGAGGGGATGATGCCAGGCAATCGGTCATGAACAGGCCATTTGCCTGATCGGCGCCGCGATGATTTCGCGAAATGCCAGGTAATGCTTGAGTACCTGAACAGGTGCCTCGGTGTGTGGATAGTGACCAATGTCAGGCAACAGCACCGTGTCGGCGTTCGGAATCAAGGCGCGGTAACGCGCCACCATATGCGCACCGGAAATCGGATCGATTGCCCCGTCGATGACCCGCAACGGCACTTCGCCGCGCTGCATCGCCTGCACCCAACGGTCGCGTTGCACCCGTCGTTCGGGAATATAGGCGATGAGTTTGTGCATGATCCGCGGCCCGTGATGGGTTTCGACCAGGCTCCAGTAATCATCCATCTCGCTTTCGGTCGGGCAGGTCCTGGGGCCGAAAATCCGTTGGAAACTCTTCACCAGCCCGTCCCTGGAGAAGGCCCGGCCTATCAGCCACCCCAAGGGGCTGAGCAGCAACTTCTGCATCAGCACCGGGCGATGGGTCTCGGGGAACAGTCCACCATTGAGAAAGACACAACTGGCGACGTCGGCGCGCGCCTCGCTGTGCCGGGCAATCAACTCCTGGGCCACGCTGTCGCCATAATCGTGGGCCAGCACATGAACTCCCTGCGTCACATTCAAATGCGTCAGCAACGCTTGGTGCAGATCGGCCTGCTCCAACAGGCTATAGGTGTGATCCACGGGTTTATCGGAGTCACCGAAACCGAGCATGTCGCAGGCGATCACCCGGTAACGCTGTGCCAGCGGCTGCCACAGGTAATGCCAGTCCCAACTGGCGGTCGGGAACCCGTGGATCAACAGCAGAGGCTCGCCGTGGCCCGCCACCCAATAGCGGATAGCGTGACCTCGAAACATGAAGGTCTGTCCGCGCTGGCGCCAGATACGCAGCGGAATCTGGACCATGGGCATCAGCTTTTATAACCCGGATCTTGCTGGTCGAGTTTGCGCAGCAAGGCCGGCCAGGCCAGCGCGCCCCCCATGCCTTGGGCGCTTCGGGTCACCCCGGCAACCATCGCCCGGGCACCGGCCAGCACCTGAGGCTCGATGGCGATCAACTCAGCGCCGCCGGTCTGCGCCAGAACCTGGATGTCACAGGCTCGCTGGAAAATGAACATCATCAGGAAGGTATCGGCGATGGTGCCGCCACAAGTCAGCAGACCGTGGTTGTGAAGCATCAGGAAATTACTGTCGCCCAGGTCCGCTTGCAGGCGGGCCTTTTCTTCAGGATTGAGGGCGACCCCTTCGTAAGGGTGATACGCCAGGCTCGACAGCACGAACAGCGATTGCTGGCTGATCGGCAGGACGCCCTGTTTTTGCGCCGATACCGCGACACCGGCGGCCGTGTGGGTGTGCAACACACACATCACATCGTGCCGCACCTCGTGCACCGCACTGTGAATGGTGTAACCCGCCGGGTTTATCTCGTAGGGGCTGGGCATCAGCTTGTTGCCGGCCTGGTCGACCTTGACCAGGCTCGACGCGGTGATTTCATGGAACATCAACCCGAACGGGTTGATCAGGAAATCTTCGGTGCCGGGGACCTTGGCGGAGATATGGGTAAAGATCAGATCGTCCCAGCCGTGCAGCGCGACCAGCCTGTAACAGGCGGCAAGATCGACGCGGGTTTGCCATTCCGCGGCGCTGACCTGGTCCTTGATGCCGGGTGTCGATTGAATGGGCGTCACGCTCACGGTTATGACCTCTGGTTTCTTGTTATGGTGGAGGCGTATCCAACCTCCATGAACAGAAAACCAGTCTAGTCAGCTCCGCCAGGGCCGGTAGTTGCATTGGCAGCCAGCTTACTGACCTAGCGGGTCATCAGGCGAACATCCGCGATCAGTGCCGGCCGCTCCTCCATCAATGGCGCAATGCAGCGATCAATTCGCCCAGCCAGGGCTCGGCATCGCTTTCCGGCGTCACACTCTCGCTGGCATCCAGGCGTAACATGGCCAGCACCTCGTGCACGCCCAGCTCGGCGAACAATTCGCGCATCTGCTCGCCACCACCGCAGAACGTATCGCCATAGCTGGCATCCCCGAGGCCGATCACCGCACCGGGCAGGCCGCGAAACGACGCGGGCAAATGGTCGCGAATCGTCGAATACAATGGCATCAGGTTGTCCGGCAGCTCGCCCATGCCGGTAGTGGACGTTATGGCCAACAACGCCTGCGGGCCAAACGCCTGGATATCCGCCAGGGTTGCCCGCGGATTGTGGAATGTCTGGAAACCGGCGTCATCAAGCAATTTGGCGGCATGCCGGGCGACTTCTTCGGCGGTGCCGTATACGGAGCCGGAAAGGATGGCGACTTTCATCAATCTGATCCTGAAGCGGAATAAAGAGCCGCAATGGTAGCAGGCTGAACAGTGATGCCGGGATTGATTCTCAACAACCGATAATGGCAAGTAGACATCGCCCAGAGTTCTTCTAGAATGCAGCGCACGCAGGGATGACGATGGCTGGAGGCCTCATGATTAATGCTCACTTGATGCAGTTAGTGATCAGCGCTTCGAACGACGGGATCGTCATCGCCGAAAAGGAAGGCGACGAAGACAATATCCTGATTTATGTAAACCCGGCGTTTGAACGGCTGACCGGCTACAGCCGCGACGAGATCCTCTACCAGGACTGCCGTTTCCTGCAGTCCGGCGATCGCGATCAACCGGCCCTGGAGCACATCCGCATGGCCTTGAAGCAAGGCGGATCATGCCGACAGGTCCTTCGCAACTATCGCAAGGACGGCACGCCGTTCTGGAATGAGCTGTCGTTGTCGACCGTGAAAAACCAGGCTGACGGGCACACTTATTTCGTCGGTGTGCAGAAGGACGTGACAATCCAGGTGAAAGCTCAACAGCGAATCGCCCAGCTTGAAAAGGAGTTGGCTGAAGCACGGGAGACCATTGCGCGCCTGGATGCGACGAACGGCGCAAACAAAACGGCGAATTAATGGTCAGTCACTACAATCACCCGTGAACTCGCACATATTTTTCGAGCACTGTATGCAGCGCGACGCCCTTCTTACCCAGGATGAGCTGGATTTCATCCGGACCATGCAGCATAGCCCGCAGTTGAACGAGCGGGATGTCACGTCGAGCTTGCTGGTAAACGGTGGGTCGCAGATCCGTGACCTTTTGACGCGCCTGGCGGCAAACGAGCAGGTCACGTTACAAGCCAATTTCGAAAACCAGCAGATGACCTTTCCGTTGCATCTGGTGGAAGACGAATTCCATGCCATGCACCTGCGCCTGGGTGTGCCGAGCATCTATGAGGATGGACCAAAGGTGCGCCCATGGCGCCTGACGCTCCAGGCACCGGTTGCGCTGGAAAATGCCAAGGGTCAGCCAGGTCCTTTATGGGTGCACGAGGTATCTTGCAAGGGCGTTCTGCTGGAAATTCGCAACCGCACCAAACCGCCAAAACAGTTCGCGTTGTGGTTCAGCCCTTCAGGCTACGAGAGAATTTCGCTTCGCGGTACGTTCGAACGGGAAACCGATCAGGGCCTGTACGCCTACCATCTGAATCAGCATGACCAGGACGAAACCGAGCGCCTGCGTCAGTACATCCTCCAGCAACATCGTCTGACCCATCCGGCGATGCACCTCTAGGCTTTGTACGAAAAGTGCCTGCGCGACGATCGGCGACTTTTCGTACAAATCCTAGCAAGCCATTCAAGTGTCCAGGTTACCCGCCAGAAATTGACGCAAGCGTTGGCGCATCAGCATGCCTTCATTTCCCAGGCAAGCGATGGAAGAGCCCGCCAGGCTTTCCTGCGCCAGGTCGGACGCATCGCCGGCGAGCATGACCGGGCAATCGAGGCTCATCGCCAGCCTGTTCAGCCGCTTGGGCAGCTCCGCGGCCGGCGCATGATTGGAAACCAGCACGAGCGCCAATGGCTTGATCTTCTGGCAAATCAGGGTCAATTCGTCAAAGGGTTGGCCGACAGCCATGAGCCTGACATCCACCTCCGCCCTGGAGATGAATAGCGTCGTGACCAGCAACTCCAATTCCCGGCATTGGCCAGCTATGGCGCTGACCAGGACCCGGCGCGACGAAGTTTCGCGCTTCAGCAAGAGTCGTTGCATGACACGCGAGCGCAAGAAACCGTCGAAAAACAGCCACTCACTGGTCTGCCCGAACTCATGCTGGCGTTGGAGCAATGCTCGCCAGAGCGGCATCAGGATGTCCTGGAAGACGACCGGTGCCGTATAGCTGGAAAAAATCTGTCCATAGACCCGATCCAGCTCCACATCGTCAAAGTTGCCGACTGCTTCAGCCACGAGCTGTTGCCACTGGGCGTAATCGGCGCGCACCAGATCGGGCGAAATGAACCTGGAGGCTGGCTGGACCGACTCGGTCCTGGCGAGAATTTTCCCCACCTTGCTCACCGCTACCCCGCGTTCGATCCAGGCGAGAATGCTGCGAACCTTTTCGATATCGCCCAATGAATACAGGCGGTGCCCGCTTTCGGTGCGTGTGGGCTGGATGAGGCCGTAGCGCCGCTCCCACGCGCGCAAGGTCACCGGATTCACGCCAGTCACCCGCGCCACTTCACGGATGGGAAACAAGTCCTCGCTTTTCAAAGCCACGGAGGCCTGAAACGCAAGGTTCTCTTCGATGATCACGCTCATTCCGAAGGCTTACCCGGCTCGAATTGGATCCCAGTTTACTCCTCACCGGGGATGTCTTTACAAGGGAGATGGCGAACCATATTCGAATTTGTAGTTTTTTATCCTACAAGGAATAATCCTTGCTTGCCTTCAGGCATCGAACGCCGCCCCCTTACCCTCGGGCCGTTCTTCAAGCGAATCTCCTACCCGGAGTGCCGCAACCGTAACATGGAGATACAAAATGTCTGCCTCACCCGTCACGTTGATGGTTGCCCGCCGCGTCGCCAATGGCCGCTATCAGGACCTGATCGCCTGGTTGCGCGAAGGCGAGCAACTGGCGACCGACTTCCCCGGCTACCTGGGCTCAGGCGTACTTGCGCCGCCGCCCGAAGACGACGAATTCCAGATCATCTTCCGTTTCGCCGATGAGCAGACCCTGCATGCATGGGAACATTCGGCCTCGCGTACGGCTTGGCTGGGACGCGGCAGCGAGCTGTTTGCCCATCCCTCCGAACACCGTGTGCGCGGCATCGACGGCTGGTTCGGCGCCGTCAACCAACGCCCACCGCGCTGGAAACAGGCGGTGGCTATCTGGCTGGCGTTTTTTCCGGTTTCGTTGTTGTTCAATTTTCTGCTGGGGCCATTACTGGTTGAACTGGGCATGTTGAGCCGGGTGCTGATCAGCACGCTCATCCTGACGCCGCTGATGGTTTATCTGTTTATCCCGTTATCGACCCACTTGCTGGCGAACTGGCTCGCCGGCGCACCGCAACGACCAGTGCCGGCGACGCAGAACCATTAATGCAGCAGGACTTCGTGTGGGAGCGCGCCTGCTCGCGAAAGCGGCCTGCCAGCCAAATTGAATCCAGCTGGACCAACGCCTTCGCGAGCAGGCTCGCTCCCACAGTGAAATTGGCAATGCATTCACTGGATCGGTTGCCAATAGGTACACGGTATCCGGCACTGTTATAGTTTTGCTTCCGCCGCAAACCGAGCCGCCCCATGCCTACCGCTCCGATCCTCATCACCGGCGCAGCCCAGCGTGTCGGCCTGCACTGCGCCCGTCGGTTGCTGGAAGACGGGCAACCGGTCATCGCCACCTATCGCACCGAACGCCCGGGCGTGCAGACGCTACGGGACTCAGGGGCCACGATGCTGTTTGCCGACTTTTCCAGTGAAGCGGGAATCATCGCCTTCATCGAACAACTCAAGCAGCACACCGACCAGCTACGCGCCATTGTGCATAACGCCTCGGCCTGGCTGGCCGAAACCCCAGGCGATGAGGCGGCCGCCTTCGGCGCGATGTTTGGCGTGCACATGCTCGCACCTTACCTGATCAACCTGCAGTGCGCCGAGCTGCTGCAACGCTCGGTGCCGGCCGATATCGTGCACATCAGTGATGACGTGACCCGCAAGGGCAGCAGCCGGCACATCGCCTATTGCGCCACCAAGGCCGGGCTCGAGAGCCTGACCTTGTCGTTTGCGGCAAAATACGCACCCGCCATCAAGGTCAACGGTATCGCCCCGGCCCTGCTACTGTTCAATCCCGACGACGATTCAGCCTATCGGGCCAAGGCCCTGGCCAAATCCGCGCTGGGTTTCGAGCCGGGCAGTGAAGTGATCTACCAGAGCCTGCGTTATCTGCTGGACAACCCCTACGTCACCGGCACGACCCTGACCGTCAACGGTGGGCGGCACATCAAATAATCCTGTTCCGAGGAAGCGCAATGGCCCTGTCGCCCGAGCATTACCGCGAGATCCTGATCGGCCTGGGCGAAGACCCGGAACGCGAAGGCCTGCTTGACACACCGGTGCGGGCCGCGAAGGCCATGCAGTACCTTTGCCATGGCTATGAACAGAGCATCGAACAGATCGTCAACGGCGCCCTGTTCGCCTCCGACAGCGATGAAATGGTGATCGTTGCCGACATCGAACTCTATTCATTGTGCGAACATCACCTGCTGCCCTTCATCGGCAAGGCCCATGTGGCTTATATTCCTACGGGCAAGGTCCTGGGGCTGTCGAAGATCGCCCGGCTGGTGGATATGTTCGCCCGTCGCCTGCAGATCCAGGAAAACCTCACCCGGCAAATCGCTGACGCGGTGCAGCAGGTCACCCAGGCCGCCGGCGTTGCGGTGGTGATAGAAGCCCAGCACATGTGCATGATGATGCGCGGTGTCGAAAAACAGAACTCGACGATGAACACCTCGGTGATGCTTGGCGCTTTTCGCGAGTCCAGCACCACGCGCCAGGAGTTCCTGCAATTGATTCGACGGAGCCAATAAATGCCACAACTTCAACCCGCCATGGCGCGCATCAAGGTCAAGGACCTGCGCCTGCGTACGTTCATTGGCATCAACGAGGACGAGATCCTCAACAAGCAGGATGTGTTGATCAACCTGACCATCCTCTACGCGGCCCAAGAGGCAGTGCGCGATAACGACATCGACCACGCCCTGAACTACCGCACCATCACCAAGGCAATCATCGCCCATGTGGAGGGCAACCGATTCGCCTTGCTCGAACGCCTGACCCAGGAGTTGCTTGACCTGGTCATGGCCAACGAGTCGGTGCTGTACGCCGAGGTCGAAGTCGACAAGCCGCACGCCTTGCGCTTCGCCGAGTCAGTGTCGATTACCCTCGCGGCAAGCCGTGCTGCTTCGTAGCAGCCAAAAGTTTCAAGCTGTAAGCTTCAAGCCTGAACAACGCAAACCCACTTGCAGCTTGAAGCTCGCCGCTTGAAGCTGTCTCGCAGAGACTCCCATGAACGATCAACAACGCCTCGAACTCGAAGCCGCCGCCTTCCGCCGGCTGGTTGCCCATCTGGACAGCCGCAAGGATGTGCAGAACATCGACCTGATGAACCTCGCCGGTTTCTGCCGCAACTGCCTGTCGAAGTGGTACAAGGCTGCCGCCGACGAGCGTCAGGTCGAGGTCAGCCTCGACGATGCCCGCGAAGTCGTCTATGGCATGCCCTATGCCGAGTGGAAAGCTCAATACCAGAAAGAAGCCAGCGCCGAACAGCAAGCGGCGTTCGCCAAAGGAACTCCCGATGCCTGACCTGAACACCTTCCGCGCCAGCCTCAACAGTGGCGAACATGTTTTCGCCGATACCCTGGCCTTTGTCGCCGATGGCTACGATTACCAGCCCCAGGCTTTCAACAACGGTGGCGTCGAGAACGCCGCCGGGCAGAACGAAGGTTCGTGCAAGACCCTGGGCCTGGCGTTGCTTGAAGGCTTGAGCGATGAAGAAGCACTCCTGGCGTTTGGCGAGCATTACCGTTCGGTGCTGGCCACGCCCGAGGGCAGCGATCACGGCAATATCCGCGCGTTGATGGTCCATGGTCTCGCCGGCGTGAAGTTCGAGGCGCAGCCGCTGCAACGGCGCTGACCGTCCCGCTCTTGTGGCGAGGGAGCTTGCTCCCGCTGGGCTACGAAGTAGCCCGCTGGCCACGCGCCGCTGCAACTGATACACCGCACTTGCTGATTTGGGACTGCTTCGCAGTCCAGCGGGAGCAAGCTCCCTCGCCACAGAAGCGATTCTGGCAAGATTCACAGTTATCCACATCCCGACTTTTATGATTGACCCGGCAACTTTATTTCGTTTGCCGGACACCTCTCCCCGCGGCTTAGATAAAGGCAATATTTCTTCCTCCGAGCCGTCATCCATGAGCCGCGAAAGCATCAGCCAATCGATTTCCTTCGTTCACCCCGTCAGCCTCGACCATGGAAAAAACGCCGAAGTCTGGGACACGGATGGCAAGCGCTACATTGATTTTGTCGGCGGCATCGGCGTGCTGAATCTCGGCCACTGTCATCCGCGTGTCGTCGAGGCGATTCGCGAGCAAGCCACCCGGTTGACCCACTATGCGTTCAATGCCGCGCCGCACCGGCCTTATCTCGAATTGATGGAGCGCCTGGCGAGGTTTATCCCGGTGGACTATCCGGTTAGCGGCATGCTTACCAACAGCGGCGCCGAGGCAGCGGAGAACGCCTTGAAAATCGTCCGCGGCGCCACGGGGCGCACCGCCGTAATCGCATTCGATGGCGGCTTCCACGGCCGGACCCTGGCCACCCTCAACCTCAACGGCAAGGTTGCGCCCTACAAACAAAAAGTAGGTGTCCTGCCCGGACCGGTCTATCACCTGCCCTATCCCAGCCAGGACAACGGCGTGACCTGTGCCGAAGCCTTGAAAGCCATGGACCGGCTGTTCAGCGTCGAGATCGATGTAAACGACGTAGCCTGTGTCATCGTCGAGCCGGTGCAGGGCGAAGCCGGTTTCCTGGCGATGGACGTGACCTTCGCCCAGGCGCTGCGCCAGTTCTGTGACGACAAGGGCATCGTGTTGGTCATCGATGAGATCCAGTCCGGTTTCGGCCGTACCGGCCAACGTTTTGCGTTTTCGCGGCTGGGCATCGAACCGGACCTGATTCTGCTGGGCAAGAGCATCGCCGGCGGTGTCCCGCTGGGGGCGGTGATGGGACGCAAGGCCCTGATGGACAACCTGCCCAAGGGCGGCCTCGGCGGCACCTACTCGGGCAACCCTATCGCCTGCGCCGCCGCGCTGGCGACCCTGGACGAGATGACCGACACGAACCTGCGGGCCTGGGGGGCGCGCCAGGAGGAGGCCATAATAAGCCGCTACGAATCCTGGCGCCGCCGCGGGCTGTCTCCCTATCTGGGGCGGTTGACCGGAGTGGGCGCCATGCGTGGCATCGAACTGGCCCACGCCGATGGCACCCCGGCGTCGGCTCAACTGACGCAATTGTTGGCGGCGGCACGGGATTCGGGCTTGCTGCTGATGCCCAGCGGCAAATCCCGGCACATCATTCGGCTGCTGGCGCCGTTGACGACCGAGCCGGCGGTGCTGGAAGAGGGATTGGACATCCTGGAAGCGTGCCTGGCGGAACTGGCCTGAAATGCAATGCTCTGACCACAAAAAAACCTGTGGGAGCGAGCTTGCTCGCGATAGCGTCAGGTCAGCCAACATCTATGTTGACTGACACACCGTCATCGCGAGCAAGCTCGCTCCCACAAGGGCTCGGCATCCACCCGTTGGTCATGTGACAGGCATAAAGAAACCGGCCGAAGCCGGTTTTTTATTGCCCGATGGATCAGAACGAAACGTTCTGCAAGCCATCCAGGTAACGCTCGGTGTCCAGGGCCGCCATGCAACCGGCGCCGGCCGAGGTGATCGCCTGACGGTAGACGTGGTCGGCCACGTCGCCGGCCGCGAAGATGCCTTCGACGCTGGTGGCCGTGGCGTTGCCGTCGCGACCGCCCTTGACCACCAGGTAGCCGTCCTTGAGCTCCAGCTGGCCTTCGAACAACGAGGTGTTCGGCGTGTGGCCGATGGCGATGAAGACGCCGTCGACCTTGATCTCGTCAAAGCTGCCGTCGTTGTTCTTCAGGCGGGCACCGGTCACGCCCATGTTGTCGCCCAGCACTTCATCCAGGGTCGCGTTGAGCTTGAGGATGATCTTGCCTTCGGCGACGCGGGCGTTGAGCTTGTCGATCAGGATCTTCTCGGCGCGGAAGGTTTCGCGACGGTGGATCAGCGTGACCGTGCTGGCGATGTTGGCCAGGTACAGAGCTTCCTCGACTGCGGTGTTGCCGCCACCGACCACGGCGACCGGCTTGTTGCGGTAGAAGAAACCATCGCAGGTGGCGCAGGCGGACACGCCTTTGCCCATGAAAGCTTCCTCCGATGGCAGGCCCAGGTAGCGGGCGCTGGCGCCGGTGGCGATGATCAGGGCGTCACAGGTGTAGGTCGCGCTGTCGCCGGTCAGGGTGTAGGGCTTGGCGGCGAAATCCACGGCGTTGATGTGGTCGAAAACGATCTCGGTCTCGAAGCGCTCGGCGTGTTCCTTCATGCGTTCCATCAAGGCCGGACCGGTCAGGCCATGGACATCACCCGGCCAGTTGTCGACTTCAGTGGTGGTGGTCAACTGACCGCCGGCCTGCATGCCGGTGATCAGCAACGGCTTGAGGTTGGCACGTGCCGCATAGACCGCGGCGCTGTAACCGGCAGGGCCGGAACCGAGGATAATCACTCGCGAATGACGGACTTCAGACATGACCTGCTCCTGTTGACCGGACCCTGCGGCCCGGAACGCCGGCTATGCGGCGGGAATAAAAAAGGACTGTGGATGCACTTGGGGAAGGCTTGGGTTCGACAGTCCTGAAAAAGATTGGGTGCAGCGTATCGAGGGAGCGAAGATTAAGGAAATACGGTTTAACAATCCAGCTCATAGGTGAGCTCTATCCGCGGCAGCGCTCCCGATAGCTGCGACCCTGCGCTAAACCTTTGTTACACACCGTGTCGTGGCTTTCGCGCACCGAGCAAAGCCGGTAAGGTCGGCGCGTCCACCTACCCTCGGAGCCACCTATGCCCGCCGCCCCTGTCCTGTCCGGCCCGCAATATTTGCGAGAAGGACTCAAACTGGTCCTGAGCCCAAGCCTGCGCCTGTTTGTCTTGTTGCCGCTGGCGATCAATCTGGTGTTGTTCGTCGGGCTGATCTACCTCGCCGGTCACCAGTTCAGCCTGTGGGTCGACACGCTGATGCCGTCGTTGCCGGATTGGCTGAGCTTTCTCAGCTACGTGCTCTGGCCATTGTTCGTCGTCCTTGTCGTACTGATGGTGTTTTTCAGCTTCACCATGCTCGCCAATATCATTGCGGCGCCCTTCAATGGCTTTCTCGCCGAGAAAGTCGAGGTAGTGGTTCGCGGCACCGATGATTTCCCCGCGTTCAGTTGGGGCGAGCTGGTTGCGATGATCCCGCGTACCCTGGCCCGGGAGGCGCGCAAGCTCGGCTATTTTCTGCCCCGGGCCCTGGGGCTGTTCGTGCTGTCATTCATCCCGGTGATCAATATCGTCGCCGCACCGCTGTGGCTGCTGTTCGGCATCTGGATGATGGCGATCCAGTACATCGACTACCCGGCGGACAACCACAAACTGGGTTGGAAAGAGATGCTCGCCTGGCTGCGGGAAAAACGCTGGCAGAGCCTGGGCTTCGGCGGCAGCGTTTACCTGGTGTTGCTGATCCCCTTCGTGAACATTTTGATGATGCCGGCGGCGGTGGCCGGGGCGACGCTGTTCTGGGTGCGCGAACAAGGTGCCGAGACCGCTTTGGCCCGTCAGGGCTGAGCCGTCACAAATCCATCATCCTGGCGTCACAATGACGAAATGGCCCCGGTCGACACTGGGGTCATGACCACACTCCTGCACGTTACCCTCGTCACCGAAACCTTTGCGCCGGAAATCAATGGCGTAGCCAACACCCTGGGTCGTCTCTACGACGGCTTGCGTGCCCGCGGGCACCGGGTGGAACTGATCCGCCCCCGCCAGGCCGGGGACCAGGGCCTGGCCAGTGACGAGCAGTTGCTGCTATGCCGGGGCTGGCCTTTGCCCGGGTATCCGGGGCTGCAATGGGGGCAGGCGTCGATGCACAAGTTGCTCAGGCGCTGGAAACGTCATCGCCCGGACGTGCTGTATATCGCCACGGAAGGCCCGCTGGGCTTGTCCGCGCTACGAGCAGCGCGGCGCCTGGGGATTTCGGTGGTCAGCGGCTTTCATACCAATTTCCAGCAGTACACCCAGCAATATGGCCTCGGCTTGCTAAGTCGCGGGCTGACCCATTACCTGCGCTGGTTCCACAACCGCTCCAGCCTGACACTGGTGCCCAGCCTCAGCCAGCGTCTGGAACTGGAACGCCGGCATTTCGAACGCGTGGCGTTGCTGTCCCGCGGCGTGGACAGCCAATTGTTCCATCCAGCCAAACGCTCCACAGACCTTCGTGAAACGTGGGGCCTGGGCGAGGACGACATTGCAGTCATCCATGTCGGACGCCTGGCGCCGGAGAAAAACCTCGGGCTGCTCAAGCGCAGTTTCGACACGCTGAGTAGCGCCTTCCCGGCACGGCGAATCAGACTGGTGATAGTCGGTGACGGCCCGCAGCGGCCCGCCCTCGAACAGCTATTGCCCGAGGCGATCTTTTGCGGCGCACAGCGTGGCGAAGCGCTGGCTGCGCATTATGCGTCCGGGGACGTGTTTGTCTTTCCGAGCCTGACCGAAACCTTTGGCAACGTCGTGCTCGAAGCACTTGCCTCGGGGCTGGGCGTGGTGGCCTACGATCAAGCTGCGGCGGCGCAGCACATCCGTCACGGCTATAACGGCGTGCTGGCGATGCCTGGGGATGAAGAGGCTTTTTGCGACGCGGCCCGCTGGCTGCTGGAAGAGCGCGAGGCCTTGCGTTGTGTGCGGCTCAATGCGCGCCAGCATGCCAGTCGCCAGGGCTGGGCATCGGTGATCGAGCAGTTCGAGGCGCAGTTACGCGGGGTTTGTGTGGGTGAGCAGGTGCTGCCTGCGGCGCCGACGGTGCGTTGAGCTTCGGTGATTTTGAAATCGCCTTCGCGAGCAGGCTCGCTCCCACATTGGATCTCGGTCAAACATAAGATGTATGTTCACTGAGGATCGGATGTGGGAGCGAGCCTGCTCGCGAAGGCAGGCGCCACTCAGACCAACGTCATCAACGCCTCGCGGCTGAACGGCAGAATCTCCTGTTCGCGCCCTTCCCGCACTTTCTGCGCCCAGTCCGGATCCACCAGCAGCGCGCGCCCCACCGCCACCAGATCGAATTCCTCCTTGTTCAGGCGCTCGAGCAGATTCTCCAGGCTGGCCGGTTGCGCAACCTTGTCGGTGTTCACCATAAATTGCAGGAACTCACCATCAAGGCCGACGCTGCCGACGGTAATGGTGGGCTTGCCCGTGAGCTTGCGGGTCCAGCCGGCCAGGTTCAGGTCCGAGCCTTCGAATTCCGGCTCCCAGAAGCGACGCGTAGAACAGTGGAAGATATCCACGCCGGCATCCGCCAGGGGCTTGAGAAATTCTCCCAGCGCTTCGGGCGTCTGCACCAGGCGCGCGGTGTAGTCCTGCTGTTTCCATTGGGAAAAACGGAAGATGATCGGGAAGCCCTCACCTACCGCAGCCCGCACCGCGCGAATCAGCTCGATCGCAAAACGCGAACGGTTGGCCAGGCTGCCACCGTAACCGTCGGTGCGCTGGTTACTGCCTTCCCAGAAGAACTGGTCCACCAGGTAACCGTGGGCACCGTGGATTTCCACCCCGTCCATGCCAATGCTCTGGGCGTCTTTTGCCGCTTGGGCGAATGCCGCAATGACCTCGTCGATGTCCGTCTGGGTCATGCCATGGACCACGACCTGGCCGTCCTTGAGTTTTTCAGTCGGGCCGTAGCCCGGCACGGTGCCATCCGGCTCGGTGCCGAGGCGCCGCACGTTGCCCACATGCCACAGTTGCGGAACAATCTTGCCGCCTTCGGCGTGCACGGCATCGACCACTTTTTTCCAGCCGGCCAGCGCGGCGTCGCCGTAGAAGTGCGGTACGTTCGGATAGCCATTGGACGCCTGATGGCCGACCGTGGTGCCCTCGGTGATGATCAGGCCGACCCCAGCCGCCGCGCGACGACGGTAATACTCGATCACCTTGGAGTTCGGCACTCCGCCAGGCGAAAAGGAGCGCGTCATCGGCGCCATCACGACCCGGGTCGGCAATTCCAGCGCGCCGAGATGAAAGGGTTTGAACAGGGCTTTTACAGGCATGGGGCACTCCATGAAAACGAGGTCACAGATCGGATATGACGACGATAATATGGGGCATGCACAGCGCTGGGTAGCACTATTGATTGGAGTGATTAAGGATCAAAAGGCCGCGCTGAGGTATGGGCTCAAGCATCCCGTGGCGAGGGAGCTTGCTCCCGCTGGGCTGCGAAGCGGCCCTGGCTTCTGGCGGTCGCTACGCAACCGAGCGGGAGCAAGCTCCCTCGCCACGGAGCAATCACAAGCTGAGGTTCAAGCCAGCGCTTTTTCAATCGCCTGGATGACCGAAGGATCATCCGGCGACGTGCGCGGCGAGAAACGCGCCAGCACCCGGCCGTCCTTGCCGAGCAGGAATTTTTCGAAGTTCCAGGTGATGTCCCCGGGAAACTCGGCACCTTCACCCGCCAACAGACGGTACAGCTGGTGACGGTCGTGGCCGTTCACTTCCAGCTTGCTCGACAGCGGGAACGTCACGCCATAATTGAGGCTGCAGAATTCCTGGATCTCCTGCTCGGTCCCAGGCTCCTGGCCGGCGAACTGATTACAGGGCAGGCCCAGCACGCTGAACCCCTTGTCCTTGTATTGCTGATAAAGATTTTCCAGCGCCGCGTACTGAGGCGTCAGGCCACATTTGGAGGCGACGTTGACCACCAGCACGACTTGGCCCTTGAATGGCGCGAGGGGAAGCTCCTGACCATCCAGGGCTTGCAGTTTAAGGTCGTGGAAAGCACTCATGACGAACTCCAGGGTTTGCGGATCTTTTCGAAACAGCCATGGGCGATGCTAACAGCAAGCGACTAAAAAGGCGCCATAGGGCGCCTCTCCAGTCAACTTGAGCGTAGCGCAGAAATCAGTGCTGATGGCCGCCTTCACCATGGACGTGGCCATGGGCGATTTCTTCCTGGCTGGCATCACGGATGTCGACGATCTTGACCTGGAAGTTCAAGCGCTGACCGGCCAACGGGTGGTTGCCGTCGACAGTCACGTCGTCGCCGTCGAGGTCACGGATAGTGACGATTTGCATCTGGCCATCAGGCGCCGAAGCGTGGAACTGCATGCCCACTTCCAGCTCATCCACGCCTTCGAACATGCTGCGGCTCAGGGTGCTGACCAGCTCGGCGGAATATTCGCCATAAGCGTCTTCCGGCTCAACGGCCACTTTCAGCTCATCACCGGTGGTTTTGCCTTCCAGGGCTTTTTCCAGGCCCGGGATGATGTTGCCTGCGCCATGCAGGTAGACCAGCGGAGCGCCGCCGGCGGAGCTGTCGATGACCTCACCAGCGTCGTTGGTCAGGGTATAGTCGATGGAGACAGCCTTATTGGCGGCGATCAGCATGGGGCGAGACCTTTTGCATAAGAATGAAGAACGGACAAGTCTAAACAAGGATTTGCCCGAAAGCGAACGGAACCCGGACAAACGGGCTAGCTCGAACAGACCAACGGTCACCGGTTTCCATCAGGATGAGGACGGGCACTGGGTGGCCGAGCTGTCCTGCGGCCACACCCAGCACTTGCGCCACCAGCCACCGTGGCAATCCCGGGCCTGGGTGCTGGACCCGGCGCAACGTATTGAAAAAATAGGCCAGCCCTTTGATTGCGGCTGGTGCGCTCAAGGCCCGGTTAGCGCTAACCTTGGCGACTGAATTGACGGTAGACAGCCAGTCATAGGCTGCAGCCTTGCCATGCCCCTCTAGAGAATCCGCATGCAGACTTTTTTTATCGCGCCCACCGACTTTGGTGTGGGTCTGACCTCCATCAGCCTCGGGCTGGTGCGTACCCTCGAACGGGCCGGGCTGAAAGTCGGCTTTTTCAAACCCATCGCCCAGCCCCACCCTGGCGATACCGGCCCGGAACGCTCCACCGAACTGGTGGCCCGTACCCACGGCCTCAAGCCACCGCAACCACTGGGCCTGGCCCATGTGGAGCGCATGCTAGGCGATGGCCAGCTCGATGAATTGCTGGAAGAAATCATCACCCTCTATCAACAGGCCGCGATCGGCAAGGACGTGCTGGTCGTCGAGGGCATGGTCCCGACCCGCAGCGCCAGCTACGCCGCCCGGGTCAACCTGCACCTGGCCAAGAGCCTGGACGCCGAGGTGATCCTGGTGTCGGCGCCGGAAAACGAAGTGCTGACCGAACTGTCCGGTCGTGTCGAGTTGCAGGCGCAACTGTTCGGCGGGCCGAAAGATCCGAAGGTCCTCGGCGTGATCCTCAACAAGGTGCGCACCGACGAAAGCATGGAAGCGTTTTCAGCACGGCTCAAGGAGCACTCGCCCCTGCTGCGCAGCGGCGACTTCCGCCTGCTCGGCTGCATCCCTTTTCGCCCCGAACTCAACGCCCCGCGCACCCGCGACGTGGCCGACCTGATGGGCGCGCAGGTGCTCAACGCCGGCGACTACGAAACCCGGCGCATGAGCAACATCATCATCTGCGCCCGCACCATGCGCAACACGGTGGAGCTGCTCAAGCCCGGCGTACTGGTGGTCACCCCGGGCGATCGCGATGACATCATCCTGGCCGTGAGCCTGGCCGCGATCAACGGCGTGCCGCTGGCCGGCCTGCTGCTGACCAGCGACACCCTGCCCGACCCGCGCATCATGGACTTGTGCCGAGGCGCCTTGCAGGCGGGGTTGCCGGTGCTGTCGGTGAGCACCGGCTCCTACGACACCGCCAACCTGCTCAACAGCCTGAACAAGGAAATCCCCATCGATGACCGCGAACGCGCGGAGATCATCACCGATTTTGTTGCCAGTCACCTCGACGCCAACTGGCTGCACCAACGCTGCGGCACGCCCCGGGAAATGCGCCTGTCGCCGGCGGTGTTCCGCTACCAACTGATCCAGCGCGCCCAAGCGGCCAACAAGCGTATCGTCTTGCCCGAAGGCAGCGAACCGCTGACCGTACAGGCGGCGGCGATTTGCCAGGCCCGAGGCATCGCCCGTTGCGTGCTGCTGGCCAAGCCGGCCGACGTCGAAGCGGTGGCCCGCGCCCAAGGCATCGAACTGCCGCCTGGGTTGGAGATTCTCGACCCGGATACGATCCGCGAGCGCTACGTGGAACCCATGGTGCGGCTGCGCAAAAGCAAGAGCCTGAACGCACCGATGGCCGAGCAGCAACTGGAAGACACCGTGGTGATCGGCACCATGATGCTGGCGCTGGATGAAGTCGACGGGCTTGTCTCGGGGGTCATCCACTCCACCGCCAATACCATTCGCCCGGCGTTGCAACTGATCAAGACCGCACCCGGCTGTTCGCTGGTGTCCTCGGTATTTTTCATGCTGTTTCCCGAGGAAGTGCTGGTCTACGGCGACTGCGTGATGAACCCGCACCCCAGTGCAGCGGAGCTGGCCGAAATCGCCCTGCAAAGCGCCGATTCAGCCGCAGCGTTCGGCATCACGCCACGGGTGGCGATGCTCAGCTATTCCAGCGGCGAATCGGCCAGCGGTGAAGAAGTGGAGAAGGTCCGCGAGGCCACCCTGCTGGCCCACGAGGCACAACATGGCTTGCTGATCGACGGGCCGTTGCAATACGACGCCGCCGCCAACGAGGCCGTGGCTCGGCAATTGGCGCCCAACAGCCAGGTAGCCGGCCGCGCCACGGTGTTCATTTTTCCGGACCTGAACACCGGCAACACCACCCACAAGGCCGTGCAGCGCAGCGCCGACTGCGTCAGCCTCGGGCCGATGCTGCAAGGCCTGCGCAAACCGGTGAACGATCTGCCGCGCGGCGCCCAGGTCGATGACATCGTGTACACCATCGCCCTGACAGCGATCCAAGCCGCCAACCGACCTCTGGACATTTAAATGCTGGATTTCCTGCCTGCCCCCGTGCGCGGCGTCATTGCCTCGCTGCTGTTGGCGCTGAACACCATCGCCTGCTGTACGCCGCTGTTCGTCGTGGCGATCTTCAAGCTGTTGCTGCCCTTCCCCGCCGCCCAGCGTTTCACCGACTGGCTGATGAGCCACATCCATGAAGCCTGGATCAGTAACAACAAGGCCTGGATGAACCTGGTACGCCCTACCCGCTGGTACCTCAGCGGCCTGGAAGGCCTGGACTACCAGCACTCGTACCTGATCACCAGCAACCACCAGAGCTGGGTCGACATCATGGTGCTGCAATACGTGCTGAACCGACGCATCCGCCCATTGAAGTTCTTTCTCAAGCAGGAGCTGATCTGGGTGCCGGTGATCGGCCTGGCCTGGTGGGCGCTGGGGTTTCCGTTCATGAAGCGTTATTCCAAGGCGTATCTGGAAAAGCATCCGGAGAAGAAAGGCAAGGACCTGGAAACCACCCGCAAGACCTGCGCGAAGTTTCGCAACAACCCCGTGGGCATCTTCAATTTCGTCGAAGGCACGCGCTTCACCGAGGGTAAGCATGCCCAGCAACAATCACCGTTTCGCTACCTGCTCAAGCCCAAGGCCGGCGGCATCGCGTTTGTGCTTGATGCGATGGGCGAGCAGCTGGAGTCGATCATCAACGTGACGATCCATTATCCGGGCGGCCGTCCGGGCTATTGGGATTTGCTCTGCGGCAACGTTGGCGAGGTGGTGGTGCATTTCCAGGAGTTGAAGATCCCACCGCAGTTCATTGGTAAAAGCTACGATCAGGATGGGGAGTATCGCCTGGAATTCCAGGGTTGGATCAACCAGTTGTGGCAGGACAAGGATGCGCTGCTTGAGCAGATGCATCGCGAATTTCCAAACCGCCGCTGATTCCTTTGTGGGAGCGAGCCTGCTCCGGGCGGCGATCCGACGAAGGCGTTGGATCAGTCACATCTACTTAGACTGACGCACCGCTTTCGCGAGCAGGCTCGCTCCCACACTGGACCGGGGGTGTTCTCTCGAGAAATAAAAAGCCCGCGGATGATCACTCATCTGCGGGCTTTTTAGTTACAGCGGCGAGGCTTAGATCGCCCCACGCTTGCGCAGCAGATCCAGCACCTGCTTGACGCTCTCTTCCAGGGTCAGCGACTGGGTGTCGATCACCAGATCAGCATCCAGCGGCACGTCGTACGGGAAGGACTCGCCCGGGATGTTGTCGCCGGCGGCGGCGTACAGCCCTTGCGGATCACGCTGGGCGCACACCGTTGGCGAGGCCTGGACATAGACCGTTAGCAGGCGCTCGCGGCCGATCAGGTCCTTGGCCTGCTCGCGCCCTTCGGCACTCGGTGCAACGAAGGCGGCCAGGGTCAACAGGCCCGCTTCGTTGAACTGACGGGCGACGTGAGCCGCACGACGCCAGTTCTCGGTGCGCCCGGCACGGTCCTGCGGCAAGCCTTTGTTCAGGTCGTGGCGCAGGTTTTGACCATCGAGCACGAACACCGCGCGACCCATGTCGAACAGCTTGCGCTCTACCGCATAGGCGAGCGTGCTCTTGCCCGCGCCCGACAGGCCGCTGAACAGCACGGTGGCCGGCTGCTGGCCGAAACGCTGGGTGCGTTCTTCCACCGACACGTGGGCCAGTTTGCCGTGGTGCGTGCTGCTGCCGTGGGCCAGCGGCTGGGCGACGATCATGCCGGCACCGACGGTGCCGTTGGTCAGGCGGTCGATGATGATGAAGGCGCCGGTGGTGCGGTTGCTCTCGTAGCCGTCCAGGGCGATCGGCGCATCCAGGGCGATCTTCACCTTGCCGATTTCGTTGAGCTGCAATGCGCTGGCCGGACCTTCTTCAAGGGTGTTCACATCGACCTTGTTGACGATGCTGGCAATCGAGCCGGGCACGTAACTGGTGGCGCGCTTGATGTCGTACTTCTTGCCCGGCAGCATCGGCTCTTCGGCCATCCACACCAGCATCGCTTCGAAGCTGTCGGTCACCGGCGGAACGTTGTCGGCGTGTACCAGCAGGTCGCCACGGGAGATATCAATCTCGTCTTCCATGGTCAACGTCACAGCCTGGCCCGGGCCGGCGTGTTCCAGCTCGCCCTCGAAGGTGACGATGGATTTCACGCGGCTGCTCTTGCCCGACGGTAGCACCACGACTTCGTCGCCCTTGTGCACGATGCCGCTGGCAAGGGTGCCGGCGAAACCGCGAAAGTTCAGGTTCGGACGGTTGACGTACTGCACCGGGAAACGCAGGTCGGTGAAGTTGCGGTCGCCCGCCACTTCCACGGTCTCGAGAATTTCCATCAGCGACTGGCCGGTGTACCACGGCGAACGCTCGGACCTGTTCACCACGTTATCGCCCTTGAGCGCCGACATCGGCACGAAGTGCATGCTGGTGGGCTTCATCTTCAAGCCTTCGGCGAACTTCAGGTAGTCGGCCTTGATCGACTCGAATACGCCCTGGTCGAAGTCCTTGAGGTCCATCTTGTTGATGGCCACGACGATGTGCTTGATGCCCAGCAACGAGGCGATGAAGCTGTGGCGACGGGTCTGGGTCTGCACGCCGTAGCGGGCATCCACGAGGATGATCGCCAGGTCACAGGTGGAGGCACCGGTGGCCATGTTGCGGGTGTACTGCTCATGGCCGGGCGTGTCGGCGATGATGAATTTACGCTTGGCGGTTGAGAAATAGCGGTAGGCGACATCGATGGTGATGCCTTGCTCGCGCTCGGCCTGCAGGCCGTCGACCAGCAACGCCAGGTCGATGTCGTCACCGGTGGTGCCGACTTTCTTCGAATCGCGAGTGATCGCTTCCAGATGATCTTCGTAGATCATCTTCGAGTCGTGCAGCAGGCGCCCGATCAGGGTGCTCTTGCCGTCGTCGACGTTACCGCAGGTCAAAAAGCGCAGCAGCTCTTTACGTTCGTGCTGGCCCAGGTAGGCGAGGATGTCCTCGCTGATCAAATCAGATACGTGCGACATGACAACCCCTTAGAAATAACCCTGACGTTTCTTGTCTTCCATCGAGCCTGCGCCATCGTGGTCGATGACCCGGCCCTGGCGCTCGGAAGTTCGCGTCAGGAGCATTTCCTGAATGATGTCCGTCAGGCTTTCGGCCTCGGACTCCACCGCGCCCGTCAACGGGTAGCAGCCAAGGGTACGGAAACGCACTTTCTTCTTGACGATGCGCGCCTTGTCTTCGTCGGACAGGTGCTCGAGGATGCGCTCGTCGTCGATCATGATCAGCGTGCCGTTCTTCTCGATCACTTCACGCTCGGCGGCGAAGTACAACGGCACGATCGGGATGCCTTCGAGGTAGATGTACTGCCAGATGTCCAGCTCGGTCCAGTTCGACAGCGGGAAGACGCGGATCGACTCGCCCTTGTTGACCTTGCCGTTATAGACGTTCCACAGCTCGGGGCGCTGGTTCTTCGGGTCCCAGCGGTGCTTGCTGTCGCGGAACGAGTAGACGCGCTCCTTGGCGCGGGACTTCTCTTCATCGCGACGGGCGCCGCCGAATGCAGCGTCGAAACCATGCTTGTCGAGCGCCTGTTTCAGGCCCTCGGTCTTCATGATGTCGGTGTGCTTGGCGCTACCGTGGGTGAACGGGTTGATGTTCTGCGCGACGCCGTCCGGGTTGATGTGGGTGATCAGGTCCAGGCCCAGTTCTTCGACCATCTTGTCGCGGAACTTGTACATCTCCTGGAATTTCCAGCGGGTGTCGACGTGCATCACCGGAAACGGCAGCTTGCCGGGGAAAAACGCCTTGCGTGCCAGGTGCAGCATCACGGCGGAGTCTTTACCGATGGAGTACAGCATCACCGGGTTATCGAACTCGGCGGCCACCTCGCGGATAATGTGGATGCTTTCCGCCTCCAGCTGTTTCAGATGCGTCAGTTTGTCGACCATGGCTACTCACGAAAGCTTTCTTATGAACGGCCAGCGGGCCGTGTTCGAGCGGGGAATCCTAGCACAGCGACCTCTTCTAATCAGGGCGCCAACTAGATCGAAACAGCATATGGATATGCCCAGTGGTTCGGGCCCCGCACATGCTTTTCTGTGGGAGCGAGCTTGCTCGCGATGACGGAGTGTCAGCTACATTAATGTCGACTGATCCGCCGCTATCGCGAGCAAGCTCGCTCCCACAGGGGCTACAACTCCCCACAGGGATATAAACAGTCAGATCGGGTTTGGGCAATCGATGAAGATATGCTCCAGCGCGAAGCGTCGCGCCAGATAGTCACCCAGGGCCTGGACGCCATAGCGCTCGGTCGCATGATGCCCGGCGGCAATGAAGCTGATCCCGTTCTCCCGGGCGCTGTGGAAGGTCTGCTCCGACGCTTCGCCGCTGAGATACAGGTCAACCCCGGCGAGTACCGCCTGATCGATGTAGCCCTGGCCACCGCCGGTGCACCAGCCGACCCGGCGGATCATCTGCTCGCCTTCGATCAACAACGGCTCGCGCCCCATCACTTCCTGGACTTTGCGGGCGAAATCCCGGGGCGTCATCGGCTCGGACAAGGAGCCGACCAGGCCGACGATTTTCGGATTGTCCGGATCCAGCGGCCCCTCGACGGTGATGTCCAGTTGCCGGGCCAGTTGCACGTTATTGCCCACCTCGGGGTGCAGATCCAGCGGCAAGTGGTAAGCCAAGAGACTGATGTCGTGCTTGAGCAGCGTTTTCAGGCGCCGCTGCTTCATGCCGGTGATGCACGGGTTCTCGCCCTTCCAGAAATAACCATGATGCACCAGCACCAGGTCGGCGCTGGCCTCCACGGCGGCGTCGAGCAGCGCCTGGCTGGCGGTCACGCCGCTGACGATGCGCATCACCTGCGGCGCGCCCTCGACCTGCAAGCCATTGGGGCAGTAATCGGCGACCCGGCTGCTTGCCAGGTACCGGTCCGCTTCTTCAACCAGGGTGCTCAGGGCTACGGCCATAAAAAGACTCCTAAATATCCCGTTCAGAGGCGTGCGCGGCCTCGTATAATGCGCGACATTATGGGCGGTCCCATTCCGCCTGCAACCTCTGTAGGACGTGCTTAATGCTCAAGGCGCTGCGTTTTTCCGGCTGGCCGCTGTTGGCCGGCGTACTTGTCGCACTACTGATTATCCAGCGCTACCCGGAATGGGTCGGCTTGCCAAGCCTCGACGTCAACCTGCAACAGGCACCGCAGGCCAAGGCTCCGCAGCAGGGCCCCGTGTCCTATGCGGATGCGGTGACCCTCGCCGCGCCGGCGGTGGTCAACCTGTACACTACCAAGGTCGTCAACAAGTCCGGTCACCCGCTGTTCGAGGACCCGCAATTCCGACGCTTCTTTGGTGACAATTCCCCCAAGCAGAAGCGCATGGAATCAAGCCTGGGCTCGGGCGTCATCATGAGCCCGGAAGGCTACATCCTGACCAACAACCACGTCACCAGTGGTGCCGACCAGATCGTGGTGGCACTCAAGGACGGTCGTGAAACCCTGGCGCGGGTGATCGGCAGCGACCCGGAAACCGATCTGGCCGTGCTGAAGATCGATTTGAAAAACCTGCCGGCGATCACCATCGGCCGCTCCGACAGCATCCGTATCGGCGACGTGGCCCTGGCGATCGGCAACCCGTTCGGCGTCGGCCAGACCGTGACCATGGGCATCATCAGCGCCACCGGTCGCAACCAGTTGGGCCTGAACAACTACGAGGATTTCATCCAGACCGACGCCGCGATCAATCCCGGTAATTCCGGTGGTGCGCTGGTGGATGCCAATGGCAATCTCACCGGGATCAATACGGCGATCTTCTCCAAGTCCGGCGGCAGCCAGGGCATTGGCTTCGCCATTCCGGTGAAGCTGGCCATGGAGGTGATGAAGTCGATCATCGAGCACGGCCAGGTGATTCGCGGCTGGCTGGGCATTGAAGTCCAGCCGCTGACCCAGGAGCTGGCGGAATCCTTTGGCTTGTCCGGGCGCCCCGGCATCGTCGTGGCGGGGATTTTCCGCGACGGTCCGGCCCAGAAAGCCGGCCTGCAATTGGGCGACGTGATCCTCAGCATCGACGGCGAACCGGCCGGCGACGGCCGCCGCTCGATGAACCAGGTGGCGCGGATCAAGCCCACCGACAAGGTCACCATCCAGGTGATGCGCAACGGCAAGGAGCTCAAGCTCACCGCCGAGATCGGCCTGCGTCCACCGCCGGCACCGGTGGTGCTCAAGGAAGAAGAGTAACCATCCATTCCCCTGTGGCGAGGGAGCTTGCTCCCGCTGGGTCGCGCAGCGGCCCTAAAACCTGTCACCTCAAAACTATCAGACCGACCGCATCCGATCCTGCTGGGGCCGCTTCGCCCGAAGCGTCGGACCGACCTAGCGGGAGCAAGCTCCCTCGCCACAAAAACTATCCGCGAATCGCAGGAGCCAGAAATAGCATAAATTCTCATTAGTAGTGTTATATTGTTTCAATACTAAAAATTGGAACAACATAACATGTCATCCTTCAAACGGATTTCCGCTGCCAGTATCGCCCTGGGCCTGCTCGGTGATCCCGCCTTCGCCGAAGAAATCCAGCCCCTGGAACTGGACGCCATCAACGTCACGTCCGAGTACGAATCCCCTACCGGCCCCGTTTCAGGTTATCGCGCCACCCGCTCCGCCAGCGCGACCAAAACCGACACCGCCCTGCGTGACGTTCCGCAATCCATCAGCGTGATTCCTGCCAGCGTGCTCAAGGACCTGGGCAGTACCAGCGTCGAACGGGCGCTGGAATATGCCGGTGGCGTATCGAAGCAGAACAATTTCGGCGGCCTGACGCTTTATGAATACAGCGTGCGCGGCTTTACCACGTCGGAGTTCTACAAGGACGGCTTCAGCGCCAACCGCGGTTACCCAAGCACCCCGGACGCCGCCAATATCGAACGCATCGAAGTTCTGAAGGGCCCGGCGGCCAGCCTTTATGGTCGGGGAGACCCTGGCGGGACGGTGAACATTGTCACCAAGAAACCCCAACCCGAAGCCTTCACCACACTGCAGACCAGCGCCGGCAGCTGGGACCGCTATCGCACAGCGCTGGACGTCAATACGCCACTGGACGCCGAAGGCAACCTGCTGTCGCGAGTAAACCTGGCGGTGGAGGACAACCACAGCTTCCGTGATCACGTCGACAGCAAGCGCGTCTTCGTGGCCCCGTCCATCAGTTGGCAACTGAGCCCGGACACTCGACTGCTGGTGGAAAGCGAAATCGTGCGCCACAGCTCGACGTTCGATCGCGGCATCGTCGCTCCGAATAATCGCTGGGGTGGCGTCTCCCGCTCGACTTTCCTCGGCGAACCCAACGACGGCGACATCGACAATCACAACAATATGCTCCAGGCCGCCCTTGAGCATCAGCTCAACGATACCTGGCAACTGCGTCTCGCCAGCCATTACAAGCAGGGTGAACTGTGGGGCTTCGCCTCAGAGGCGCGCGCCCTGAACGCCGACGGCCACACCGTGAACCGCCGCTACCGCGAGCGCGACAATGATTGGCACGACAGCATCACTCAGTTGGAACTGCGCGGCCAGTTCGACCTCGGCCCCTGGCAACATGAACTGCTGATCGGTACGGAATACGAGGACTACCGCAAGAACGAGCGCGTGACGACCATCGCCGGCAGCGCTTATCCCATCGACATCTACAACCCGATCTACGGCCAGCCAAAACCCAACGGTACGCGCTCCGGCACGGACTTCTTCGAGCATGTCGAAAGCAGGGCCCTGAACCTGCAGGATCAGGTCGTCTTCACTGACAAGCTGCGCGGCCTGCTTGGCGTGCGTTACGAGCACTTCGAGCAAAGCATCGACAACCATGTCAACGACGTCACCAGTCGCCAGCGCCATGACGCCCTGACGCAACGCGCGGGGCTGCTGTATCAATTGACGCCTGAAGTCGGGCTGTTCGCCAACGCCTCCACTTCGTTCAAGCCCAATAACGGCCTGGATGCCGGCGGCAAAACCTTCGACCCGGAGGAAGGTGTCGGTTATGAACTCGGAATCAAGAGCGAGCTGTTCGACGATCGCCTGAGCACCACCCTGGCGGCTTTTCATATAGAGAAGGAAAACGTCCTGACCCAAGTCGCCGGAACCGACTTCAGCCGCGCCGTGGGCAAGGCCCGCAGCCAGGGCATCGACCTCCAGGTCACCGGCCAGGTGACCGACGCCGTGCGGGTAATTGGCGCCTTCGCCTACATCGATGCCGAAGTGACCAAGGGCGACGAACAGATTCCCGACGGCAGCCGGATCCTCGGCGTTGCCAAGCGCAGCGGCAGCCTGCTTGGGGTCTACGAATTCCAGGACGGCCATCTGCGCGGCTCGGACGTTGGCGCGGCATTCACTTATGTCGGCGATCGCTCGGGCGAGGCCGGCAAGGACTTCGAACTGCCGGCCTACCACACCGTGGATCTGCTGGCCCATTACAAGGCCAGTGACAACGTCACCGTCGGCCTGAACCTGAACAACGTCCTCGACGAAAAATACTACGAACGCTCCTACAGCAATTACTGGGTCACCCCCGGCGATCCGCGCAACTTCACTGTCAGCCTCACCCTCGATCTATAAAAAGGAAAATCAGCATGAAATACCCCAAGACCTTTGCCCTGCTCGGCATGCTCCTGGCTATCGACGCCTCGGCCCATGGCCTGTGGACCGAACAACGCCGCGGCAATATCGAGGTGATCTACGGCCACGGCGCCGAAGACAACGCCTTCAAGGCGCAGAAAATCAGTGGCGCCTGGGCCTACGACCTCGGCGGCAAGATGATCCCGGTCACGGTGGAGCGTTTGTCGGACCACGCGCGCCTGCAGCCGCTCAAGCCGCCGGCCGTGCTGGCGGTCGCCCTGGACAACGGCATGTGGTCGCAGACTGCCGACAAGAAATGGATCAACGAAGGCCGCAGCAAAGTGCCTGGGGCGATTGAATCAACCCAGACCTTCAAGTACAGCCTGGCGATCTACGAGCCGGGCGCCAAGCTGCCGAAGCTCGAACCGATCAAGTTCGTGATCCTGCCGGAAGTCGACCCGCTGACCGTCGGCCCCGGCCAATCGTTGCCGGTGCGGGTGCTGCTCGATGGCAAACCGGCGGCCGGTGTGAAGCTGGTGGGCGACTACCGCAGCGCACCGAACACCGTGAGCACTGAAACCGACGCCGAAGGCCGGGCCAAGGTGCTGGTGCGCAATGAAGGTTTGAACGTGATCGCCGCGAGCATGGAAATCCCGCTCAAGGACAACAAGGACGTGGAGACGCGCGGGGTGTTTACTTCGCTGACATTCCTCGGTGAGCCGCATCACGAGTGAAGTCGAAAACTGCGGGAGCTGAGCCGACGCCTTCGCGAGCGGGCTCGCTCCCACAGGGGATTTACAAGTTTTGCCGACCTTTTGGACACCCTGAAACACATGTGGGAGCGAGCCTGCTCGCGAAAGCGTCAGTTCAGCCACTCTTGAGGTGGCAGACAGTCAGCCATCGCCAGCAAGCTCGCTCCCACAGGGCCGTGCTGAAGGTTAGAGCTCGCCGAGAGCCTCGATCAGTGCCTGGTTCTGCTCCGGCGTGCCGATGCTGATCCGCAGGAACTGGGCGATGCGCGCCTGCTTGAAGTGCCGCACGATCACGCCCTGCTCGCGCAGTTTCGCCGCCAGCCCCGCCGCGTCATGTCGGGGGTGACGGGCGAAGATGAAGTTGGCCGCCGACGGCAGTACTTCAAAACCCTTGGCTTCAAGCTGCCCAACTACCCATTCGCGGTGCTCGATGACCGACCGGCAGGTCTGGTCAAAATACTCGCGATCATCGAACGCTGCCGCGCCGCCGACATTCGCCAGGCGATCCAGCGGGTAGGAGTTGAAGCTGTTCTTGATCCGCTCCAACGCTTCGATCAAGTCCGGATGGCCCACCGCCAGGCCCACGCGCAGCCCCGCCAGCGAGCGTGACTTGGACAGGGTTTGTGTCACCAGCAGGTTCGGATAACGATCCACCAGGCTGATGGCCGTTTCGCCGCCGAAATCGATATAGGCCTCATCGACCACTACCACTGAATCCGGGCTGGCCCTGAGGATCTGTTCCACCGCGTCCAGCGCCAGCAGGCAACCGGTCGGCGCATTCGGGTTGGGGAAAATGATCCCGCCATTAGGCTTGGCGTAGTCGGCCGGGTCGATCCGGAATTGTTCATCCAGCGGCACCGCATCGAACTGGATACCGTACAGCCCGCAATAAACCGGATAGAAGCTGTAGCTGATGTCCGGGAACAACAACGGCTGATCGTGCTGCAACAAGCCGTGGAAGATGTGCGCCAGCACTTCATCCGAACCGTTGCCCAGGAACACCTGGTTGGTCTGCACTGCGTAATACCGGGCCACGGCGGTTTTCAGCAAATCACTGTTGGGGTCCGGATACAGGCGCAGATTGTCGTTCAGCTCGGTCTGCATCGCGGCCAGGGCCTTGGGCGATGGGCCGTAGGGATTTTCGTTGGTGTTGAGCTTGACCAGCCGGGTCAGCTTCGGCTGTTCGCCCGGCACGTAGGGCACCAGGTTCTTGACGAACGGGCTCCAGAATTTACTCATTTCAGTTCCCCTGCCCTTCAATGGATGGCTCGTCAAGAATGCGGTACTCGGCGCTACGGGCGTGGGCGCTCAGCGATTCGCCGCGGGCCAGCACCGAAGCGGTCTTGCCCAGTTCGGACGCGCCCTGCTCGGAGCAGAAAATGATCGACGAACGTTTCTGGAAATCGTAAACGCCCAGCGGCGACGAGAAACGCGCGGTGCCGGAGGTCGGCAGCACGTGGTTGGGGCCCGCGCAATAATCACCCAATGCCTCGGACGTGTGACGGCCCATGAAGATCGCACCGGCATGGCGAATCTTCGGCAGCCAGGCTTGCGGGTCGGCCACCGACAACTCCAGGTGTTCCGGCGCGATGCGGTTGGCGACCTCGATGGCCTGCTCCATGTCTTCGACCTTGATCAGCGCTCCACGGCCATTGATCGAGGTGTTGATGATCTCGGCGCGGTCCATGGTCGGCAGCAGCTTGGCGATACTGGCAGCGACCTTGTCGAGGAACCCGGCATCCGGACTGACCAGGATGGCCTGGGCATCTTCGTCGTGCTCGGCCTGGGAAAACAGGTCCATGGCGATCCAGTCCGGGTCGGTCTGGCCGTCGCAGACCACGAGGATCTCCGAAGGGCCGGCGATCATGTCGATGCCGACCTGGCCAAATACGTGGCGCTTGGCGGTGGCGACATAGATATTGCCCGGCCCGACCACCTTGTCGACCCGCGGCACGCTTTCGGTGCCATAGGCCAACGCAGCCACGGCCTGCGCACCGCCGATGGTGAACACTCGGTCGACGCCGGCGATGCAGGCGGCCGCCAACACCAGTTCGTTGATTTCCCCGCGCGGGGTCGGGACGACCATGACCACCTCGGTCACGCCAGCCACCTTGGCCGGAATCGCGTTCATCAACACCGAAGACGGATAGGAGGCCTTGCCACCCGGCACATACAGGCCGGCGCGGTCCAGCGGCGTGACCTTCTGGCCAAGCACCGTGCCATCGGCTTCGGTGTAGCTCCAGGAATCCTGCTTCTGTCTTTCGTGATAGCTGCGCACGCGGGACGCAGCTTTTTCCAAGGCTTCGCGCTGGGGCACGGTGATTCGGGTCAGGGCCAGCTCCAGGCGCTCGCGCGGCAGGATCAGGTCGGCCATCGAGGCGACTTGCAGGCCATCGAACTTCTGGGTGAACTCCACCAGCGCGGCATCACCACGCTCGCGCACGGCTTTGATAATGTCGAGCACACGCTGATTGACCGAGTCGTCGGACACACTCTCCCAGCTCAGCAGATGATCCAGATGATGTGCGAAATCCGGGTCGGCAGCGTTGAGTCGGCGAATCGAGGTGGGAGCGGTCATGGCGAGGGCCTCATTAATGGCAAATGCTCAGGCGCCCTAAGTTACCAGTCCATTCGCGTGGGCACCTGAGAAAATTGGCTATGACGCGGATAGACGGGCGCGACGCAGAAGTCGCGCAGGTGAATCAGCCGCGGTGTCGCGATTCCACTGCCTTGCGCAGGGTATCGATCAAAGCCTGGATGCGGGCGTGCTGCATTTTCATCGAAGCCTTGTTGACGACCAGCCGGGAGGTGACGTCGGCGATGAAATCCTGCGGCTCAAGACCATTGGCCCGCAACGTATTGCCGGTGTCGACGACGTCGATGATCTTGTCCGCCAGGCCGATCAGCGGCGCCAGCTCCATCGAGCCGTAGAGCTTGATGATGTCGACCTGACGGCCTTGTTCGGCGTAGTAACGCTTGGCAATGTTGACGAACTTGGTCGCCACCCGCAGGCGGCCCTTGGGCTCGGGGGCACCAACCTTGCCGGCGGTCATCAGCTTGCAACGGGCGATCCGCAGGTCCAGCGGCTCGTAAAGGCCCTGGCCGCCATACTCCATCAGCACGTCCTTGCCGGCTACGCCCAGATCGGCGGCGCCATGTTCCACATAGGTCGGCACATCGGTGGCGCGCACGATCAACAAGCGCACGTCGGCCTGGGTCGTAGGAATGATCAGCTTGCGGCTCTTGTCCGGATTCTCGGTCGGCACGATGCCCGCTTCGGCCAGAAGCGGCAGGGTGTCGTCAAGGATGCGGCCCTTGGACAGTGCGATGGTCAACATGGGAAACGTCAGTCCTTATCAAGGTACTCATGCCTGGTCGCAAGCGGCGCCAGACAGACATCGAGGGTGCAACCACCCTCGATGTGAAACGAAATCAGAGGGCACTTCCTTGTGCCCGTTCAGCCGGTACTAGCCCGGTACGCGACGGATCTTGGCGCCGAGCATCTGCAGCTTCTCTTCGATGCACTCGTAGCCACGGTCGATGTGGTAGATGCGGTCGATCAGCGTGTCGCCTTCGGCAACCAGTGCAGAGATGACCAGGCTGGCCGAAGCCCGCAGGTCGGTCGCCATGACAGGCGCGCCTTTCAGTTTTTCGGTCCCGGTGACGATGGCCGTGTTGCCTTCGACCTGGATCCTGGCGCCCATGCGGTGCAGCTCGTAGACGTGCATGAAACGGTTTTCGAAGATCGTCTCGATCACCGCGCCCGTGCCTTCGGCAATGGCGTTGAGGGAGATGAACTGCGCCTGCATGTCAGTCGGGAACGCCGGGTATGGAGCGGTCCGCACGTTGACGGCTTTCGGCCGCTTGCCGTGCATGTTCACTTCGATCCAGTCTTCACCGCAGGTGACTTCGGCACCGGCTTCCTTGAGTTTTTCCAGGACGGCTTCGAGGATGGTCGGATCGGTGTCCTTGACCTTGACGCGACCACCGGTGACGGCGGCGGCTACCAGGTAGGTGCCGGTTTCGATACGGTCCGGCATCACTTTATAGGTGGCCGAGTGCAGGCGCTCGACGCCATCGATGGTGATGGTGTCGGTGCCGGCGCCGCTGATCTTGGCGCCCATGGCAATCAGGAAGTTCGCCAGGTCGACGACTTCAGGCTCGCGGGCAGCGTTTTGCAGCACGCTGCGGCCCTTGGCAAGGGCGGCGGCCATCATGATGTTTTCGGTACCGGTCACGCTGACGGTGTCGAAGAAGAAATGCGCGCCACGCAGGCCGCCTTCAGGCGCCTTGGCCTTGATGTAGCCGCCTTCGACGTCGATCACCGCGCCCATGGCTTCGAGGCCACGGATGTGCAGGTCCACCGGACGCGAACCGATGGCGCAACCGCCAGGCAAGGCGACTTCGGCTTCACCGAAACGAGCGACCATCGGGCCGAGTACCAGGATCGACGCACGCATGGTCTTCACCAGTTCGTACGGCGCGATCAGGGTCTTGATGGTGCGCGGGTCGATTTCGACGCTGAGCTTCTCGTCGATCACAGGCTCGATGCCCATGCGACCGAACAGCTCGATCATCGTGGTGATGTCGTGCAGGTGCGGCAGGTTGGCCACGGTCACCGGGCCATCGCACAGCAGCGTCGCGGCCAGGATCGGCAGGGCGGAGTTCTTTGCCCCGGAAATACGGATTTCGCCATCAAGACGAACGCCGCCGGTAATAATCAGTTTATCCATAAGAATCTCGAGGCCCTTGGGCTCAGGTGCGCTCGGCCCAGGCCGCGCTGCTGAAAAATTTCATCGTGACCGCGTGGATGCTGCCATCGGCAATCCATGGGTTCAAATGGGCATAGATGCTCTGCTGACGCTTCACTGGGCTCAACGCCGCCAGTTCATCGCTGATCACGTTCAACTGGAAGTTACAGCCTTCGCCTTCAACTTCCACCTGCGTACCAGGCAGCTTTCCTTCAAGGAAGCTCTTCACTTCTACAGCCTGCATGCTCAACCTCAATCGGCGCCCTGTGCGCACGGGTCGCACATCATACAAAAAAGCCCCGCGCCTGCGAACCCCGCGAAGCAGGACTCTGACAGGGGGCGCTTCCAGCGATGTGGGTCAGGGATGCGCCAACAGCTCGGTCAATTCGCTGACCTGGGCTATTTCGCGCATGTCTTCGGGCATCCCGCGGATGCTCCACGTCTTGCCGGCGGCCCTGGCGTCGCGCATGAAGCACAGCAGCAGCGACAGGCCGACGCTGCTGGACTTCTGCACGCCCGAACAGTCGATAACCAGCTCCGCAGTCTTCGCGGACTTGATCAGCGCCTGGCCCTGCTTGCGCAAACCAGGGCCAGTACGATAATCCAGCACGCCGCTGAGCAGCAGCTCGCCGGCCTCGCTCAGGCGAATGGCCGATTCACTCACCGGCTCATTCATTGTTGCTGCTTCTCTTGGGCGTCTTCGGCAACTTCCTTGGCCTTGGCGACTTCACCGGCCCAACCGTTGATGGTCTTGTCCAGGTCATTGCCATTGCGCTGCATCGCATCGGCGAACTGGTCACGGAACAACTTGCCGATGTTGATGCCGTTGATGATCACGTTGCGGACTTTCCACTCGCCGTTGATTTTCTCGAGTGTGTAGGACACCGGATACACGGCGCCATTGTTGCCCTTGACCGTCATGCCGACGCTGGTGCGCTCGCCTGACTCATCCTTGGCCGGGTCGACCGTGATCCCCTGGTTGTTGTACTCGAGCAAGGCGTTGCCATAGAACTGGAACAGGCTGCGCTTGAAGTTTTCCTGGAAGCGGGTCATCTGCGCGGGCGTAGCCTTGCGCGAATACTTGACGGTCATGATGCTCTTGGAAATACCGTCGGCATCCACCACCGGCCCGACGATACGATTCAAGGACTCGTAAAATGCGCCCGGGTCCTGTTTGTACTTTTCCTTGTTCGCCGACAGATCGGCCAACAGTTGGTCGGTGGTCGTCTTGATGATGTCGTGCGCCGAAGGCGCCGCCACGGCGTTGCCCATCAGCGGCAGCGCCGCCAGCAGGACCAGCAGGCTGCGTCGCAGGATAGAGATCATTCAAAAGCTCCTCATTTGGCGTCTTTGCTAACGGTATTGAGCAGGAATTTACCGATCAGGTCCTCAAGCACCAGCGACGACTGCGTGTCGTGAATGGTCCCGCCATCCTTGAGCAGGGTGTCTTCCCCGCCCACGCTGATACCGATGTATTTCTCACCCAACAGCCCAGCCGTGAGGATAGATGCAGTGGAGTCAGTCGGCAGGTTGTCCACGCGCTTTTCCAGCTGCAGCGTCACCCGACCGGTGAAACTGTCGCGATCCAGATCGATTGCCGTGACCTTGCCGATGGTCACACCGGCCATGGTCACCTTGGCTCTGACCGTCAAACCGGCGATATTGTCAAAATAAGCATAAAGTTTATAAGTATCGGTGCTTGCGGTCGGCGCCAGTCCACTGACCCGCAGGGCCAGCAACAGCAAAGCCAGGATGCCAGCCAGCAGGAAAAGGCCGACACCGATTTCCAGGGTGCGGTTTTGCATCAGAAATCTCCAAACATCAAGGCGGTCAGAATAAAGTCAAGGCCCAGGACGGCCAACGAGGCGTATACCACGGTCTTGGTTGTGGCACGGCTGATCCCCTCTGACGTGGGCTCACAGTCATAACCTTGAAACACGGCGATCCAGGTCACCACGAAAGCGAATACGGCACTCTTGATCACACCGTTGAGCACATCGTCGAGAAAATCGACGCTGTTCTGCATGTTGGCCCAGTAGGAGCCTTCATAGACCCCCAGCCAATCGACGGCAACCCATGAGCCGCCCCAGATCCCCACGACGCTGAAGATCATTGCCAGCACCGGCAGGGAAATGAAGCCGGCCCACAAGCGCGGGGCAATGATGTACTTGAGCGGGTCGACCCCGATCATTTCCAGGCTCGACAACTGTTCGGTGGACTTCATGTTACCGATCTCGGCCGTCAACGCTGAACCGGCGCGCCCGGCAAACAGCAGCGCAGTGACCACCGGGCCGAGCTCACGCAGCAAGGTCAGCGCAACCATCTGCCCGACCGCCTGCTCCGACCCATAGCTGGACAATATGCTGAAGCCCTGGAGCGCCAGGACCATGCCGATGAAAATCCCCGAGACGACGATGATCACCAGGGACATCACTCCCACCGAATGCAGTTGCTTGACCAGCAGGCCAAAACCGCCGCCGGTCGAACTGCGACCGAGCAAGGCGTGCATCAGGAACAGCGACGAACGCCCCAGTACCGCCACCACGTCGATGCCCGAGCGACCGAACAGGCGGACTCTTTCTATTAATGACTTCTTGCGCATCAGCGCTTCCCCAGCAGATCGGTACGGTAATCCGTGGCCGGAAAATGGAACGCCACCGGGCCGTCCGGATCACCTTTCATGAATTGGCGAATACGCGGGTTGTCCGAATCCTTCAGCTCCTGGGGCGTGCCCTGCCCCAGCACCTGGCCATCGCCGACCACATAGATGTAGTCGGCAATGCTCGCGGTTTCGGCCAGGTCGTGGGACACCACGATACTGGTGATGCCCAGCGCATCGTTGAGCAGGCGGATCAGGCGCACCAGCACGCCCATGGCGATAGGGTCCTGCCCGACGAAGGGCTCGTCGTACATGAGGATCTGCGGATCGAGGGCAATCGCCCGAGCCAACGCGACCCGACGCTTCATGCCACCGGACAGTTCGTCCGGCATCAGCTCCAGGGCGCCGCGCAGCCCGACGGCCTGCAATTTGAGCAGGACAATATCGCGGATCATCTCTTCCGGCAGCTCCGTATGGACCCGCAGGGGAAACGCCACGTTTTCGAACACGTCGAGATCGGTAAACAGCGCACCGCTCTGGAACAGCACGCCCATATGCTTGCGCGCATCGAACAGATCGCTGCGCGACAATTCTGGAAGATTTTGGCCATTGACCCAGACTTCGCCGGCACTGGGACGCAATTGTGCCCCCATCAGGCGCAGCAGCGTGGTCTTGCCGCAGCCGGAAGGCCCCATGATGCCGGTCACCTTGCCGCGCGGGATACGAATATCGATGTCATTAAAAATGCTGCGCGTCCCTCGCTTGAAGGACAGCCCCTTCAGCTCGACCGCGTAGGCGTTGTCGGCACTCATCTAAACTCCTTGCGATGCAGCCTCATATTCGGATGTCCCGGCCAGCCGACAAACGCCGGTAACGCCGGGCACACGAACCGGCGGCGAACTATATCACTGCAACGACCAAGCGCCCAAGGCCGACGCCCGCCCGTTGAGCCTTGCTTGAGGTAAAACGTCACATTTCATGTCAAGCGTTGGGGCTGCCTGAACAAAGCATGACGAACTAACGTGAGGGAATCGTTCATTGCCGGTATAATCGCCGCCTTTTCATCGGGCTATACGATTTCTGACATGAGCCAATCCAGCGAACTGATTCAATCGGCACAACGTACCCTCCGCCTCGAACTCGAAGCCGTGCAAGGTCTGCTGGCCCATATCGATGCTGATTTCGTACGTGCGTGCGAGATGATTCTGTCCAGCAAGGGCCGCGTGGTCGTGGTGGGCATGGGTAAATCCGGGCACATCGGCAACAAGATTGCCGCGACCCTGGCCAGCACCGGCACCCCGGCGTTTTTTGTCCACCCCGCCGAAGCCAGCCATGGCGACATGGGCATGATCACTCGGGACGACATCATCCTGGCGCTGTCGAACTCCGGCTCCACCAATGAAATCGTTACCCTGCTGCCGCTGATCAAGCGCCTGGGCATCCAGTTGATCAGCCTCACCGGCAATCCTGACTCGCCGCTGGCCAAGGCCGCCGAGGTGAACCTCAACGTGCACGTCGAACACGAAGCCTGCCCGCTGAACCTGGCACCCACCTCTTCCACCACGGCGGCGCTGGTCATGGGCGACGCCCTGGCCGTGGCCTTGCTGGAAGCCAGGGGCTTCACCGCCGAAGATTTCGCTTTCTCCCACCCCGGTGGCGCCCTGGGCCGCCGGCTGCTGCTCAAGGTCGAAAACGTGATGCACGCGGGAGATGCATTGCCGCAGATACAGCGTGGCACGCTGCTCAAGGACGCCCTCATGGAGATGACCCGCAAGGGCCTGGGCATGACCGTTATTCTAGAGACGGACGGCAAGCTCGCCGGGATCTTCACCGACGGCGACCTGCGTCGTACCCTGGATCGCACCATCGATATTCACAGCACGACCATCGATGAGGTCATGACCCCCCACGGCAAGACGGCCCGGGCCGAAATGCTTGCCGCCGAAGCCTTGAAGATCATGGAAGACCACAAGATCAGCGCCCTGGTGGTGGTCGACGACGAAGACCGCCCGGTGGGCGCCCTGAATATGCACGACTTGCTGCGTGCGGGAGTCATGTAAATGAGCACAGACCTGTTGCAACGCGGCAAAGCAATCAAACTGGCAGTGTTCGACGTGGATGGTGTGCTGACCGATGGCCGCCTGTACTTCCTCGAAGACGGCAGCGAATTCAAGACGTTCAACACCCTTGATGGCCAGGGCATCAAGATGCTGATGGCCACCGGCGTGCAGACCGCCATCATCAGTGGCCGCAAGACCCCAGTGGTCGAACGGCGCGCGAAGAACCTCGGCATCCCGCACCTTTATCAGGGCCGCGAAGACAAATTGGTGGTGCTGGACGAACTCCTCGGCCAACTCAATCTAAGCTATGAGCAGGTCGCCTACCTTGGTGACGATCTGCCAGACCTTCCGGTGATCCGCCGTGTCGGCCTGGGCATGGCCGTGGCCAACGCGGCCGCCTTCGTACGCGAGCACGCCCATGGCGTTACCACGGCGAGGGGCGGCGAAGGCGCGGCCCGGGAATTCTGTGAACTGATCCTGCGTGCCCAGGGCCACCTCGAAGCGGCCAACGCCGCGTACCTGTGAGCCACCTATGCTAAGCAAGAAAATTCGCACCATCCTGGTGTTCGGCTGTATCGCCGCGATCTTCGCGGCGGTGGGCTACTGGAACATCAGCCCGGAACGCTTCCTCGACCAACCCGCGGTCCAGGCGCCGGAGAACGATATCGACTGGTACGCGACCAACACGCATACCTTGCAGTACCTGCCTGACGGCAAGGTGCAGTATGAGATGACCTCGGACAAGGTCGATCACGTGAAGGCCAGCGACATCACGCTGGTTACCAAGCCGGACCTGAACATGTTCCGCGGCACGGAATTTCCGTGGCACGTACAAAGCGAGCGTGCCGAGGTCAATCCCGGCGGCACCGAGGTGGAACTGATCGACTCGGTACGCGTGGCCCGGACCGATGAGAAGAACCGTACGACCATCATTACCAGTACCCGTATGACAGTCTTCCCGCAGCGCCAATATGCGCAGACCGAGCAACCCGTTAGAATCGACGGCGCCGGCGGCGTGTCGACCGGCACGGGAATGAAGGCCTATTTGAAGGAAAGCAGGATACACCTGCTATCGAACGTAAGAGGACAGTATGAAGCTCGCTAAAACCCTCCCTATTTTGCTCAGTCTGGGCGCAGCACTGGGAAGCGCGAGCGCCTGGGCCCTCCCCACCGACCGCGACCAGCCTATCCGCATCCAGGCCGACGACGCGCAACTGGACGACAAGAACGGCGTCGCCACCTACAAAGGCGACGTGATCATCACCCAGGGCTCGATGAAGGTCACCGGCAACACCGTGACCATCACGCGCACCCAGTCCGGCGACATCGACGTGGTGACCTCGGTGGGCAACCTGGCCTACTTCGAGCAGATGCAGACCGCGGGCGACACCAAGCCGGTCCAGGGCTATGGCGTCACCATCCAGTATCATGCGTCCCAGGACCGTGTCGTGCTGATCGACCGCGCCAAGGTTGTCGACAAGGACAATAACGTGACCCAGGGCGAGAAAATCGTCTACGACACCAACAAGAAACTGGCCAGCGCCGGTCGCGCCACTGGCAGCAAGGTCACCGAATCGCGCCCGCGCATCGACATGGTGATCCAGCCGAAGAAGAAAACCGACGAGCAGAAGGCCCAGTAATGGCAACTCTGAAAGCTCAGCATCTGGCCAAGAGCTACAAGAACCGCCAAGTCGTGCGTGACGTCAGCCTGTCCATCGAAAGCGGCCAGATCGTTGGTCTGCTCGGCCCCAATGGCGCGGGCAAGACCACCTGTTTCTACATGATTGTCGGCCTGGTGCAGGCAGACCAGGGTCGCGTACTGATCGATGACCTAGACGTCAGCCACCGGCCGATGCATGGCCGGGCAAAGGCTGGCATTGGTTACCTGCCACAAGAGGCGTCGATCTTTCGCAAGCTGTCGGTGGCCGACAACATCATGGCGATCCTGGAAACCCGCCAGGAGCTCGACAAGGCTGGCCGTCGCCAGGAGCTGGAAAGCCTGCTGCAGGAGTTCCATATCAGCCACATTCGCGACAACCTGGGCATGAGTCTGTCCGGTGGCGAACGTCGCCGCGTGGAGATCGCCCGCGCCTTGGCCACCGCGCCGAAATTCATTCTGCTCGACGAGCCGTTTGCCGGCGTGGACCCGATTTCCGTGGGCGACATCAAGCAGATCATCCATCACCTCAAGGCCAAGGGGATCGGCGTGCTGATCACCGACCACAACGTGCGCGAGACGCTGGATATCTGCGAAACCGCCTACATCGTCAACGATGGCCAGCTGATCGCCGAGGGCGACTCCGCCACCATCCTGGCCAACGAACTGGTCAAGGAAGTGTATCTGGGTCATGAGTTCCGCCTTTAAGCAAAGGTGGCCTGGCGGATGCCGGGGCGCCCTCAATTAATTGAGATCGCCCCCTAGGCAAACACTTCAGTTTCAGGCATATAATTTGCTTAAGTTTGGCGCTCCGGCGCCCTGTAGTGGATGGCGCATGTGCGCCGGCGAATAAGGTGTTAAGCCCCAGCCATGAAACCATCGCTAGTCTTGAGAATGGGCCAGCAGCTGACGATGACACCGCAGCTGCAACAGGCTATCCGCCTGCTCCAATTGTCGACCCTGGACCTGCAACAGGAAATCCAGGAGGCCCTGGAGTCCAATCCGATGCTCGAACGCCAGGAAGAAGGCGACGACTTCGACAACACCGACCCATTGGCCGACAACGTCGAGCAGAAAACCACCCCGGAGGTCCCGGAACCGTCCTATCAGGAAGCCGCCCCGACGGTAGATAACCTCGACGATGGCGAATGGAGCGAACGCATTCCCAGTGACCTGCCCGTAGACACGGCATGGGAAGACGTCTACCAGACCAGCGCCAGCAGCCTGCCAGGCGGTGATGACGACGAGTGGGACTTCACCACTCGCACGTCCGCGGGTGAAAGCCTGCAGAGCCATCTGCTGTGGCAATTGAACCTGGCGCCGATGTCGGACACCGATCGGCTGATCGCGGTGACGTTGATCGATTGCATCAACAACCAGGGCTACCTGGACGAGACCCTCGAAGAGATCCTCGAAGCCTTTGACCCAGAGCTCGATATCGAGCTGGACGAGATCGAAGCCGTCCTGCACCGCATCCAGCAATTCGAACCCGCCGGCATCGGCGCTCGCAACCTCGGTGAGTGCCTGCTGCTGCAATTGCGCCAGCTGCCCGCCAAGACGCCATGGCTGGCCGAAGCCAAGCGCCTGGTAACCGATTACATCGACCTGTTGGGCGGCCGCGACTACAGCCAGCTGATGCGCCGGATGAAGCTCAAGGAAGATGAGCTGCGCCAGGTCATCGAGCTGGTGCAAAGCCTGAATCCGCGCCCCGGCTCGCAAATCGAGTCCACCGAGCCCGAGTATGTCGTCCCCGATGTCATCGTGCGCAAACACAATGATCGCTGGCTGGTGGAGCTGAACCAGGAATCGGTACCCAAGCTGCGGGTCAACGCCCAATACGCCGGTTTCGTGAAGCGCGCCGACACCAGCGCCGACAACACCTTCATGCGCAACCAGTTGCAGGAGGCGCGCTGGTTCATCAAGAGCCTGCAAAGCCGCAACGAAACCCTGATGAAAGTCGCCACCCAGATCGTCGAGCATCAGCGCGGCTTCCTGGAGTACGGCGACGAAGCGATGAAACCGTTGGTCCTGCACGATATCGCCGAGGCGGTGGGCATGCACGAGTCGACGATTTCAAGGGTGACCACCCAGAAATTCATGCATACCCCAAGGGGCATCTATGAATTGAAATACTTTTTCTCCAGCCACGTCAGTACCTCCGAAGGCGGTGAATGCTCGTCCACGGCCATCCGCGCGATCATTAAAAAACTGGTCGCCGCGGAAAATCAGAAAAAGCCGTTGAGTGACAGCAAGATCGCTGGTTTACTGGAGGCACAAGGCATTCAGGTGGCCCGCCGTACCGTCGCCAAATACCGCGAATCCCTGGGAATCGCACCTTCGAGCGAACGCAAGCGGTTGATGTAACAGGCCACGCCACAGCGTTCCAGTGGCAGGTATTTCTGCCTGCCGCTTTATGCACTGGCAACGAAGGAGAAGCTGTATGCAAGTCAACATCAGTGGACACCAACTGGAAGTGACCGAACCCCTGCGCACCTACATCGGCGAAAAGCTCGACCGATTGGAAAGGCATTTCGACAAGATCACCAACGTGCAAGTCACGATGAACGTCGAGAAGCTGCTGCAGAAAATCGAAGCCACGCTGCATATCCCCGGCGGAGAAGTGGTTGCCAACGCAGAGCATTCAGACATGTATGCCGCGATTGACCTGCTGACCGACAAGCTGGATCGCCAACTCAAAAAGCATAAGGAAAAGACCCAGAGCCTCCTCCAGGGCGCAACCGGTCGTTAACCCCCCCAATCCATGATCCGACTAGAATCCATCCTGACCCCCGGCCGTTCCCAGGTGAACGCGCCGGGTGGCAGTAAAAAGAAAGCCCTCGAACAAATCGCCAACCTGATCCACCGCGAAGTGCCGGATCTGGAAATGCAGGACGTTTTCGAGGCGTTGGTTGCCCGTGAAAAACTCGGTTCCACCGGTTTTGGCAACGGCATCGCCATTCCCCATTGTCGCCTCAAGGGTTGTTCCGCGCCGATCAGTGCGCTGCTACACCTTGAAGCCCCCATCGATTTCGACGCCATCGACGGCGCCCCGGTCGACCTGCTGTTCGTATTGCTGGTCCCGGAAGCGGCGACCGATGCGCACCTCGAGCTGCTGCGTCAGATCGCCAGCATGCTCGACCGCAAGGAAGTACGCGAAAAACTGCGCAGCGCCCCAAGCAACGAAGCCTTGTATCAGGTAGTCCTGGACGAGCAGAACGGCCATTAAACATGCGCATGATCATCGTCAGTGGCCGCTCCGGCTCCGGTAAAAGCACGGCCCTCAACGTCCTTGAGGACAGCGGCTACTATTGCATCGACAATCTGCCGGCCGGCCTGCTTCCGGAACTGGCCGAGCGTGCCCTGATCCATACCGAGCTGGCGCAACCGCTGGTAGCCGTGTCCATCGACGCTCGCAACCTGCCGAGCCATTTGTCGCGGTTTCCCGAATTGCTCGAGGAAGTGCGCAACCGGCATATCCAGTGCGACGTGTTGTACCTGGACGCTGACGAAGAAACCCTGCTCAAGCGCTTTTCGGAAACCCGTCGACGCCACCCCTTGAGCAACGCCAGCCGCTCCCTCGCGGAAGCGATCCATGACGAGAGCCAACTGCTGGGGCCGATTGCCGACCTGGCGGACCTGAAGGTCAACACCACCAACCTGAACCTGTACCAGTTGCGCGACACCATCAAGTTGCGCCTGCTGAACCAGCCGGAACCCGGTACGGCGTTCCTGGTGGAGTCGTTCGGCTTCAAGCGTGGCATGCCGGTGGATGCCGACCTGGTGTTTGATGTCCGCTGCCTGCCCAACCCTTACTGGAAACCTGAACTGCGCGAGCAGTCCGGGCTCGACCAGCCGGTGATCGACTACCTGGCCGCCCAGCCGGACGTCGAGGAAATGTACCAGGACATCTCCAGCTACCTGCTCAAATGGCTGCCGCGTTTTGCCGCCAACAACCGCGCCTATGTCACGATTGCCGTCGGCTGCACTGGCGGTCATCACCGCTCCGTGTACCTCACGGAACGCCTGGGTCAGCTCCTGCAACAAACCTTGAAGAATGTCCAGGTCCGCCACCGCGACCTCAGCTAAAGGATTCACACCGCGATGCCTGCTCGGGAAATTGAAATCATCAACAAGCTGGGGTTGCATGCCCGCGCGTCGGCGAAATTTGTCGGTGTCGCGGGTAAGTTTCCGGATACCACGATCAGGGTCGGGCGCACGCCGGAGGCAACAGTCGACGGTAAGAGCATCATGGCGATGATGATGCTGGCTGCGGGTAAAGGCACCAAGATCCACCTGAGTACCGAAGGTGAACAGGCGCAGGAAGCCATGGATGCGCTGGTGGCACTGATCAACAACTATTTCGACGAAGGCGAGTAATCAGGCACTGCTGATTCACCCGTGGCGAGGGAGCTTGCTCCCGCTGGGCTGCGAAGCAGCCCCTCTTTCTCAACACAGATGTTACGACTGCTTCGCAGCCGAGCGGGAGCAAGCTCCCTCGCCACAAAAAGCTCATCCACTTGCACATCACCCCAACGCCGTATCCATCACCATCATCAAGCAGAACCCAATCAAAAGCCCCAGGCTCGCCAGTTTTTCGTGCCCATTGCGGCGCGATTCTGGAATCACCTCATGGGTCACCACCAACAGCATCGCTCCGGCGGCCAGCGCCAACCCCAACGGCAACAGCACCTCGGCCAACGTCACCAGCCAGGCACAAAGCAATGCGAACACCGGCTCGACCAGCCCTGACGCTGCGCCAATCAGGAACGCCTTGACCCGCGACATCCCCGCCGCGGCCAGCACCAGCGCAATCACCAGCCCTTCCGGCACATCCTGCAAAGCGATGCCCATCGCCAGGCTATCGGCATCCGCCATGCCGCCGCCCGCCGAAACGCCCACCGCCATGCCTTCCGGGATGTTGTGGGCGATGATGGCGAACACGAACAACCAGATCCGCGGCGCAATAACCGGTCGTCCTGGCGTCGCAACCAGTCGTTCAGGGCTGGCAGAGACCTTGCGGTCCACCAGGTACAGTCCGAACGCCCCCGACAGGATGCCGAAACAGATGAGCCCGCTGGCCGCCCAAGGCGTGAAGCCCAACTGCTCGGCTGCGGCAATGCCCGGCACGATGAGCGAAAACGCGGTGGCGGCGAGCATCACCCCGGCCCCGAAGCCCAGCAGCGAGTCGCTCATGGCCTGAGGCATGCGCCGTATCACCAGCACCGGCACCGCGCCCAACGCCGTACCCAAGGCGCAAAGCCCACCGCCCTGGAGCGCACGCAACATTTTTGGCTCAAGGTCCAGCCACGCCAGCCCTTGGGCCACCAATAATGTCATGCCAGCCAACAGCAACAGCGAGCCCAAGGCATAGCGGAACATTCGCCCGCCGCCTACCGCCAGAGTTTCAGTGTCCATAGTTAGCCTTGGGTTGTTTTATAAGGAACTCAAGCAAGCGCAGCCTGGTAGCGCCGGGCGACTTCTGGCCAATTGACCACGTTGTAGAACGCGTTGATGTATTCCGGACGGCGGTTTTGATACAGCAGGTAATAGGCATGCTCCCAGACGTCCAGGCCCAGGATCGGCGTGTTGCCGCCCATCAGCGGGCTGTCCTGGTTGCCGCTGCTTTCTACCACCAGAGTCTTTTGCGGGGTCACACTCAACCAGGCCCAGCCGCTGCCGAAACGGGTCAGTGCCGCTTTCGTGAAGGCTTCCTTGAACTGATCGAGACCGCCCAATTGCGCGTCTATCGCCGCTGCCAGCGCACCGTCCGGCTGGCCGCCACCGTGGGGCGTCATCACTTCCCAGAACAGCGAGTGGTTCGCATGGCCACCGCCCTGGTTGATCACCGCGGCTCGTAGCGCCTGCGGTAATTGCTCCACGCTGGCCACCAGTTTTTCTATGGGCCAATCGGCATATTCAGTGCCATCCACCGCCGCGTTGAGGTTGTTGATATAAGTCTGGTGATGCTTGGTGTAGTGAATCTCCATGGTCTGCGCATCGATGTGCGGTTCCAGGGCATCGTAGGCGTAAGGCAATGCAGGCAAGGTGAAAGCCATCTCAGTGGACTCCGTAATGGTAAGGGACGTGGCTGTGCCGGGACGAAACGGCAGCGTTGTGCAGCAGGCGCTGAGTGCGTGGGTACTCGCCATGCTCGCTGATGAAATTCAGCAGTTCGACATAGGTCCTGTGGCTCTGGCGCATCGCGGCGGCACGCAGGGCCGGCGCCAGGCGTTCGTCCTGCATGGTCTGCAATAACCGTTGGTGAACCGCGCAGAGGTATTCGGCGCTCTCCTCCGGCTGGTTCAGGCGCAAGTGCAGATCCGCCAGGTTATGATGCGACACGACACAGGCGGCCACGGCTTCGTCGGCATCCGCCCAACGCTCGAACAACACCTGCGCCAGGGCCAGGGCTTGCAGGTAGGCTTCGCGGGCATCCACCCACTCGCCCTGCAGGAAATGTTGATTGGCCCGTTCGATCGTACGTTTCCAATGCTCCATGATGAGTCCTCCACACAAGTGTCGGGGTTACACACCGCCCGCGGTGAGCTTTTCCGGGTCCAGCAGGATCTCCAGTTCGGCGCGCGACAGGTCGGTGTGTTCCAAGGCGACATCGATCACCGGGCGACCTTGCTGATAAGCCTCCTTGGCTATTCCAGCGGCCTTCTGGTAACCAATGATCGGATTCAGTGCCGTGACCAGGATAGGATTGCGCGACAGCGCTTCCTTGAGCCTGGCTTCGTTGACCTTGAACGTGGCGATGGCCTTGTCCGCCAGCAATCGGCTGGCGGTGGACATCAGGGCGATGCTGCTCAGCAGGTTCTGGGCGATGATCGGCAGCATCACGTTGAGTTCGAAATTGCCCGACTGGCCGGCGATGGTAATCACCGTGTCGTTGCCGATGACCTGGGCCGCGACCATGGCGGTGGCTTCGGGAATGACCGGGTTGACCTTGCCGGGCATGATGGAAGATCCAGGCTGCAGGCCTTCGAGCTCGATCTCGCCCAGGCCGGCCAGCGGCCCTGAGTTCATCCAGCGCAGGTCGTTGGCGATTTTCATCAGCGACACGGCGGTGGTCTTGAGCTGCCCGGAAACCGCCACGGCAGTGTCCTGGGAGCCGATCAGCGCGAACAGGTTCTTGCCCGGGGTGAATTGCACCTGGGTCAGTTGCGTCAGCTGCTGGCTGAACAATTCGGCGAAGCGTGGATGGGCATTAACGCCGGTGCCAACCGCCGTACCGCCCTGGGCCAGGGACTGCAGGCTCGGCAACAGATCCTGCAAGTGGCCGATGTTGGCCTTGAGCTGTTGCGCCCAACCGTCGAGCACCTGGCTCAAGCGCACCGGCATGGCATCCATCAGGTGGGTGCGGCCAGTCTTTATGAAGGGGTGGACTTCTTCGGCCTTGCGTTCGATCACCTGGACCAGGTGCAACAGCGCCGGCAGCAATTGCTCGTGCAGGGCCAGCGCGGCGCTGACATGAATACTGGTGGGGATGATGTCGTTGCTGCTCTGGCCACAATTGACGTGGTCATTCGGGTTGACCACCTCTCCCAGCAAGCGGCTGGCAAGCGTGGCAATCACTTCGTTGGCGTTCATGTTGGAACTGGTGCCGGAGCCGGTCTGGAAGATATCCACCGGGAAATGCGCCATGAAGTCGCCTTCGAGCAGGCCCTGGGCCGCATCGACGATGGCTTTGCCCTGGGCGACGCTGATTTGCTCCAAGTCGACATTGGCTCGTGCGGCTGCGGCCTTGGCCAGGATCAGGGCACGAATGAACTGCGCCGGCATGCGCTGGCCGCTGACCGGAAAATTATCCACCGCGCGCTGGGTCTGCGCGCCATAGAGTGCTTCCACGGGGACCTGAAGTTCACCCATGCTGTCGCGTTCGATACGGGTATTACTCATCGGGAAATCCTTGCTCCAGTTCAATAAGGGAAATCGATGGCTCCAGCGCGCAGGTAGCCAGCGCCCAGGCATGGCTTTGCCAACGCTTGAGGCGGCAGCGGCAAAGCGCTTGCCGCTCAAGTTCACGCAAAGGACGCCAGGCTTGATCCAGGCAGAGGGTGCGCCAGTGCCAGGGCAGCGCGACATCCGAAGCGGTGTCGAGCAACAGCCGGAAGGCGGTTTCGCCAATCATCCACGGCGACGTGGCGGTGCAGCAGGCCAGGTAGCGCCCCTCGGCCAGGTAGTGTGCGATCAGCCGCGGCTCGTCCGGGCTCATCGCGCAGCGGATCTGGCGGCTCATCCAGCGCCAGTTTTCAAGGTAGGGTTGTTCGTGCAGGGCAAGACTCATGACCGGGGCTCAATCGGCGAATGAGATTCATTATTAGATGATAACAAGAACCAACACAACAGCAAGATAGCACTCACCGTCGTGGCGAGGGAGCTTGCTCCCGCTGGGTCGCGCAGCGGCCCCAGGATTTTGCGGTCGCTGCGCAACCGAGCGGGAGCAAGCTCCCTCGCCACAAAAGCTCTCTTGTCTCGGGTTTCTGCGGGCACAAAAAAGGCGCGTCATCCCAACAGATGACGCGCCTTTTTTGATGCGATGAGTTTCAGCTACCCGCCACCATCATTCGCTCGATCAGCACCGAGCCGGTGCGGATGTTGCTGCGCAGCTCCAAGTCGCTGCCCACCGCCACGATCTGCTTGAACATATCGCGCATGTTGCCAGCAATGGTGACTTCCTGGACCGGGAACTGGATCTCGCCATTTTCGACCCAGAACCCCGCCGCGCCACGGGAATAATCGCCGGTCACCATGTTCAAGCCATGGCCCATCAGCTCGGTGACCAACAACCCACGCCCCATGCGCCGCAGCAGCGCTGCCTGGTCTTCCTCGCCATGGGTGACGAACAGGTTGTGCACGCCACCGGCATTAGCGGTACTCGGCATGCCCAGCTTGCGACCCGAATAGGTGCCGAGGATGTACGAAACCAGCTCGCCGTTTTCCACGAACGGCTTGGCATAGGTGGCCAGGCCATCCCCGTCGAAAGCCGAACTGCCCATGGCCTGCATCAGGTGCGGACGCTCGTCGATGGTCATCCACTCAGGAAACAGTTTCTGGCCCAGCGCGCCTTCGAGGAACGAGGATTTGCGGTACAGGTTGCCGCCGGACACCGCCGACAGGAAGCTGCCGAACAAGCCACCGGCCAACTCGGCGGAGAACAGCACCGGCACCTCACAGGTCGGCACAGGCCGCGCGCCCAGGCGACTGGCGGCCCGTTGCGCAGCCTTCTGGCCGATGCTCACCGGGTCCGCCAGCAATGTACCCTGGCGACTCACGTCGTACCAGTAGTCGCGCTGCATCTGCCCGTCCGCCTCGGCGATCATCACGCAGCTGAGGCTGTGGCGGGTCGATGCGTACCCGCCGATGAAACCATGGCTGTTGCCATAGACGCGGCACCCTTGGTGGGTATTGAGCGTAGTGCCGTCGGCATTCTTGATCCGGCTGTCGGCGTCGAATGCTGCCGCTTCGCAGCGCAGTGCCTGCTCGATGGCCTGCTCGGGCGTGATGTCCCAGGCGTGGAACAGATCGAAGTCCTTGAGCTCCTTGCACATCAGCGCGGCATCGGCCAGGCCGGAGGCTTCGTCTTCGGACGTATGCTGGGCAATCGCCAATGCAGCGGCGACTGTTTCGCGAATGGCGTCAGGGCCGCTGGCCGAGGTGCTGGCCGACCCCTTGCGCTGCCCCACGTAAAGAGTGATACCAAAGCCCTGGTCGCGATTGAATTCGACGGTCTCCACTTCGCGTTGGCGCACCGACGTCGACAGCCCCTGCTCCAGCGACACCGCCACTTCGCACGCGCTGGCGCCCTGTCGCCTGGCTTCGGCGAGGATCTGCTCGACCTGTTCCTGCAGTGCCGGCAATGCTTGCGGGCCGACGCTTTGAACTGCACTCATGGTGTTCTCCACTCAAATTCTGCTTTCGGTAATGGCCATCGAGCGACCGGGCCGGACAAGCGGCCCCCGACTGGTTATCATGGCGGCGTTTCTTTGCGGACTGCCACCATGGTTGATTCTTACGACGACTCCCTCTACGAGGGTGAAAAAAGCAAATCCCAGGTCAAACGCGAGCTGCATGCTCTGGTTGACCTCGGCGAGCGCCTGACAACACTCAAGCCTGACTTGCTGGCCAAACTGCCCTTGACCGACGCCTTGCGCCGGGCCCTGGCCGATGCGCCCAAGCACACCGCGAATATCGCGCGTAAACGGCACCTGCAATTCATCGGCAAGCTGATGCGCGACCAGGACACTGACGCCATCCTGGTTCTGCTCGACCAGCTCGATGCCTCCACCCGGCAGTACAACGAGCGTTTCCACAACCTGGAACGCTGGCGTGATCGCCTGATCGCAGGCGATGACGGCACTCTGGAAAAATTCGTCATCGACTACCCGGAGGCCGATCGCCAGCAACTGCGCTCGCTGATCCGTCAGGCCCAGCACGAACTGGCGCAGAACAAGCCGCCGGCGTCGAGCCGTAAAATCTTCAAGTACATCCGTGAGCTGGACGAGACTCAACGCGGCCTGCGCTGATCGTAACAGCTTGACTCCTCTGCAAGAGGCGGCAGTTACCGTGGCGAGGGAGCTTGCTCCCGCTCGGTTGCGTAGCAACCGCATTGGGGCTACTGCGTAGCCCGGCGGGAGCAAGCTCCCTCGCCACGATGACGTGCGCACATCCCTGAATATTTTTATGCGCCCGTGCCACCCACGGTAATCGCATCGATCTTCAGTGTCGGCTGACCGACGCCTACCGGCACCGACTGACCGTCCTTGCCACACGTGCCCACGCCGCTGTCCAGCGCCAGGTCGTTACCGACCATCGACACCTTGCTCATCGCCTCCGGCCCGTTGCCGATCAACGTCGCGCCCTTGACCGGCGCGGTGATCTTGCCGTCTTCGATCAGGTAGGCCTCGCTGGTGGAAAACACGAACTTGCCGCTGGTGATGTCCACCTGGCCGCCGCCGAGATTGGCGCAGTAGATGCCCTTCTTCACCGACGCGATGATTTCCGCCGGATCACTCTGGCCGCCGAGCATGTAGGTGTTGGTCATGCGCGGCATGGGCAGGTGCGCGTAAGACTCGCGGCGACCGTTGCCGGTGCGGGCCACGCCCATGAGGCGGGCATTGAGCTTGTCCTGCATGTAGCCCTTGAGCACGCCGTTCTCGATCAGCGTGGTGCATTCGGTCGGGGTGCCTTCATCGTCGACGCTCAGCGAGCCACGACGCCCGGCGAGCGTGCCGTCGTCGACGATGGTGCAGAGTTTCGAGGCGACCATCTCGCCCATGCGTCCGCTGTAGGCCGAGCTGCCCTTGCGGTTGAAGTCACCTTCCAGGCCGTGGCCCACGGCTTCGTGCAGCAGCACGCCGGACCAGCCGGACCCAAGCACCACGGGCAACGTGCCGGCCGGGGCCGGGATGGCCTCAAGGTTCACCAGCGCCTGGCGCAGCGCTTCGCGGGCATAGCCCATGGCGCGGTCTTCGCTGAGGAAATAACGATAGTCGGTACGACCGCCACCCCCATGGCCGCCGCGCTCACGGCGACCGTTCTGCTCGACGATCACGCTGACGTTGAAACGCACCAGCGGCCGTACATCCGCCGCCAGGCCACCGTCGGTGGAGGCCACCAGAATCCGCTCCCAGACCCCGGCCATGCTCACCGATACCTGCTGGATACGCGGGTCGAGGGCACGCGTGGCGACGTCAATGCGCTTGAGCAGCTCGACCTTTTCGGCGCGACTCATGACTTCCAGTGGGTTGTCCGGCGCATACAGCTGGGCCACGTCCTGGCTGCTGAACGCCTGGACCGTGCCATTCTGCCCGGCCCGGGAAATCGAGCGAGCCGCACGAGCCGCGGCGCCGAGGGCCTCAAGGGTGATGGCGTTGCTGTAGGCAAACCCGGTCTTTTCGCCGGATTGGGCACGCACGCCCACACCTTGGTCGAGGTTGAAACTGCCTTCCTTGACGATGCCGTCTTCCAGCGACCAGGACTCGGAAATCTGTCCCTGGAAATACAGGTCGGCCGCATCGATGCCCGGACCGGCCAGGTCGCCCAGCACGCCTTGCAGGCTTTCGAGGGTCACGCCGCCGGGGGCTAAAAGGTGTTCACTGACTGAGGACAACAACCCGCTCATATGTTTTACGCCTTGAATTCGTCGTCTTGGACAGGTCGCTGTCGAGCGCCCTGCGAGAAAAAGCGCCGGTGGCTCGCCACCGGCATGCGCGCCCGGATGGACGCCTGTTCACTGTCGTCGCGCTCGGCCAGCAGCACGGCCTCGCCTTGATCCTGTTGCGCCAGCACACGCCCCCACGGGTCGACTATCGCGGCATGGCCAAAGGTTTCCCGGGGCCCCGGATGCAACCCACCCTGGGCGGCCGCCAGCACGTAGCACTGGGTTTCGATGGCCCGGGCGCGAATCAGTACGTCCCAATGCGCAGCGCCGGTCACCGCGGTAAACGCCGAAGGCGCGGTAATCAGCTCGGCCCCGGCCGCCCGCAACTCGCTGTAGAGCTCGGGAAAACGCAAGTCGTAGCAGACCGTCAGGCCAACCCGGCCCACCGGTGTGTCGGCAACCACCACGTTGCCGCCATAAGCATAGTCATCGGATTCGCGGTAACGACCGCGATTGTCCGCCACGTCCACGTCGAACAGGTGCAGCTTGTCATAACGCGCGACGATCTCGCCCTGGTCGTCCACCAGCAACGAACATGCATGGGCCTTGGCCTCGGGCTGGCCCACCGGCGGCAACGGCAACGTGCCGGCCACAATCCATAACCTGAGGTCGCGCGCGACCTGTTTCAACCACGGCAGGATCGGACCCTGACCAAAGGCTTCGGCCCGCGCGATATCGGCAACGTCCCGCCGGCCCATGGCCGCGAAGTTTTCCGGCAGCACCGCCAGCCGTGCGCCACCCGCCGCGGCCTGCTCCAGCAACACCCGGGCACGGGCCAGGTTGGCGAGCACATCGCTCTGGCTGACCATTTGAATCACGGCGACTGGCATGGCTTCTCCTTACTGTCGATCTCCCTTGTGGGAGCGAGCCTGCTCGCGAAAGCGCTGGGTCAGTTCACATCACTGGCACTGATCCTATGCCTTCGCGAGCAGGCTCGCTCCCACAAAGGGATTGTCACTACCTGTCAAAACGGCTTGTCGAAAGTGATCTTCGGCTCTTTCCACGGCCCCTTGACGTCGTATCTTACGCTGGCAAAACGCGCGACGCGGTCGCCGATCAGCTTGTCGATCAGAAACAGCGCCCCACCCACCGCCGGTGCGCCGACGATCAACGCGGCGATCGGCAGGTTATTCGTGACGGGCAAGGTTACCAGCAGCTTGGCATCGACCCGGTCGGCCACCATGTCCAGCGTTCCGTTGAGTTCCAGGTTGCTCGAAGGTCCGGTCAGGGTAATCGGCTCACGAGTCACGTACACCCCGCTGCTCGCCACCAGCAGGCCCTTGACCCGATCGTAGCTCAGCCCCTTGCCGAACAGATCGGAGAAATCCAGGCGCAAGCGCCGGCCGATGGAGTTGAAGTTCAACAGGCCGAAAACCCGCAAGGCCTGGGCGCTGCCTTCGACTTCGACGAACTGACCCTTATTGAGTGACGCATCGAGGCTGCCGGAGAAACGCTTGGTGGCGACCCATGCAGGCGAACCGGGCCAGCGTCCGTCGACGTCCAGATGGAATTCCTGGCTTGTCACGCTAGGCGCAAACCCCCAGCCCTTGAGCACATCGGCAAGGTTCTTGCCCTTGATCCGGCCCTTGTACCAACTGCTGGTGGAACCGGGCAGGCCCTCCCAGGCGCCATTGCCATGCAGGACCATGCCCTTGAGGCCCATGTCCAGATCATTCAGCGCGATGCCCTTGCCCGTCGGCCGGACTTTCAGCGACCAGGCACCAATGAGATCCGGCCCCTGGAACAACTGGTCGATGGCGATATCCATCGCCGGGATTTTGCTCGGGTCCACCGAGGCCAGCGGGTCCGGGGCGTTTTCGTCGGCCTGAACCGTCGGGTCCGCGGCCGGCAGGCGCACATAGTCGAGCCGGATCCCGATCGGCGCGGCCTTCGCATCCGGCAGGTTGACGCTGCCCTTGGCCTGCTGGCTATCGAGCCGCAGGGCCCAGGCATCGGCCTTGCGGTCCAATTGCACCGAGGCCTGGTCCAGCGTCGTGCCCATCGCGGTGAGCTTGCCAACCTTGAGATCGGCACTGCTGAGCACCTGCCGGGCACTGCCGCCCGGGTCCTTGCCGGCATATTTGCCCAACAGATCCTGCCAGGGGCTCACGTCCAGCTCCGACAATGTGCCGCGCAGCCGCAGCCCCTTGGCGCCAGGCAGAACCGCCTCGCCGGCGCCCAGCAGCAATTCGCCACGCCCCTCAGCGACTTTTCCGCTCGGCGCGGCGTAAGTGAAACTGGCCAGGTCGCCATAATCGACCCAGTAGCGACGCTCCGCCCCTTGCAACGTCATACGGAACACCGTGTCGCGCCCGACATCCGCAGCCATGCCGAAGGGCGCCGGGAGATCCACCGCCACGCCCTTGAGATCGGAGCTGACCGACAATTGGCTGTCGGCACCGTTGAGCGTCACTTGCAACTGATAGGGAACCACGCCGGAGATGGGCAACGGCTGGGTCACGCTCAACCAGTCCGTAAGCTTCTTGACCTCGACCCGTCCGGACGCCACCACCCGTGTGTCGAGCGCACCGGCACGGCCCTCGGCAAAAATCTGCGCGCTTACCGGCCGGTCGAATGCCCGGGCCGCGATGTTCTTGCCACTGAGCCCCTTGTTGCTGTCGAAACGGAAGTCGCCCTTTAGCTGGGTCAGCTCCAGCGCCGGCTCGCTGAGCTTGAGCCGGGCCTTGTCGGTACTGAAATCCACCAGGATCTTCGGCTGTTCACCTTTGGCCAGTGGAATATCCAGGTTCACCTTGCCTTGCAGACCGCCCTCGCCTTCCCAACCGGCGAAGGTCTCAGCCGTGCCGATGGGTGCGGTCTGGAGGATTTTCAGCCCGTCGCCCAATACGCCGGCGAAGCCGCCGTCCAACAGCAGATGAACATTCTGCCCAGCCGGCGCATGGGGAATGGTCACCGCAACGTCCTTGACCTGCGTGTCCAGCAGTTGCCCCTGGCTGGCATAGATACGTACGCCGCTGTCCTCGACAAAGACGTCGCCGCTGACCTTGCTGACCGAAGGCCAGCCCGGCTGGAACGCCAGCTCGGCGTCATGCACCTTGAAAAACAGGCTGATGCTGCGAGACGCGTCCTCGGCACCTTTGTTCAGCGAGCCTTGGTACTGGAAAAAACCCTCGTCCACCGCGCCCTTGACGATGGCGGTGCGCAACCATTCATCCAGCGCCGGACTGAGGACGGCCGGCAGGTACTTGGCAGTGTAGCGCCCGTCACCGTCCACCAGGCCGACCCGCAGGTCCATGTAGTCTTCCTGGCTGTGGTCGAAATGCAGGCGGATCAGGAAGTCGCCGGCAATCCGCCCTTCCTCTCCCAGCACCTTCAAGTACGGTGCGATCAGGGTGAATCCCTGCTTGTCGAGCTTCCAGGTCAGCCGGGCATTGGCCTGCAAGTATTGCCACGGCTTGGCGAAAATCGGGTCCAGGTGCAGGGAAAAATCCTTGCTGTCCATGCGCAGCTCACCGCCGCCGAGGTCACCGCTGAGGCTGCCTGAGACGTTGCGCGCCGCTGGGGCGCCGCGATAGGCGTCAAACCCGACCGTGTCCAGATTGGTGGCGAAGCTGATTTTCTGATCACCGGTGTTCTGTGGCCGGTAATCCAGCAACACGTTGCGCAGGCCACCGGTCACCTTGAGCCGGTCGATCGCCGTGGCGACACCTTCGGGCAATGGCGCCAGGGCATTGAGCAACGGCGTGAGCGGCGTCAGGTCAAGGCGATCGGCCTGCACGTGCCAACGCTCCTCGACCTTCTCGGTGGCGCCGTTCTGTTGCAATTGCAGGCGTGTTTCCCAGCGCGTCTCACCCAGGTTCATCGCCAGCGAGTCGAAGGTCGCGGTGAACCCCTGGCTGCTGCGCTGGAAATATCCGTTGAGGGCCAGGTTGTGGATCTGCACTGGCTTGCGATCGGCATAGGCGCCCTGGATCTGTGGCGCGTTCAACCGCACGGCGGCGCTTTGCACCGTGCCCCCGCCCCAACTGAGCCAGAATTCCCCACCGGCCTTGATCTCGGCAAAATTCCACTGCCGGGTCAGGCGTTTCGGCAGCCATTTCGACCAGTCGCTTTGCGGCAGGCTCAGGTAGGCGTCGGCCTCGCCATTTCGCCAATCGCTGGCGCGGATACGGGTGCGCAGGTTGAGCGCCACGGGCTGGCCGTCAGGCAGGGTAAGACGTGCGTCCAGGCGCTGGCGAGCCGGACCGGTGCGCAAGCTCAGACCAACATAGGTCAGGCTCAGGGGCGGATGGTCCAGCGGCTGCAAGGTGACCTGGCTGTCGAGCACCGACAGTTTTGAAATCATCTGCATGCGTTCAAGCAATTGCTGCGGATCGAGCGGCTGATCGTCCTTCACCGGCAGGCCTTCAAGGGACCATTTGCCGTCAGCGCCCTCTTTCAGGCTGACCTTCAGGCCGCTGACTTCCAGATGAGCGATGCGCACCTGGCGCGCCAGCAGGCTGTCCCACACCGCAGGCACGGCACGTACCTGATCCAGGTGCAAGGCGTTGGGCCCCTCGCCGACTACCACGTCGCGCGCCGCCAGGACGGGCGCCAGGGCGCTCCAACTGCCTTCGAGGCTACCAACGTGCACGGGAATGCCCAACGCTTCGCCGGCCCGGCTCTCGACTTCACCGCGATACTCGGCCACCAGCGGGATCAACTCCCGGCCGAGGCTGACATACAGGGCCAGCAGTATCAGCAGCAGCGCACACAGGCCCAGCCCCCAGCGAGTCAGCGTCCCCATAAGGCGTGTCAGACGCTCCATGTCAGCGGGCTCCCCTGGCAAAGGCATTCATATTCGCGGCCCTGGCGCTGCGCGCGCCGCTTCAGAGCAACACCACGTCGTACTGTTCCTGGGAATACATGGTTTCCACCTGGAAGCGAATCGTGCGCCCGATAAAGGCCTCCAGTTCCGCGACGTTGCCGGACTCCTCATCCAGCAGGCGATCCACCACCTTCTGGTTCGCCAACACTCTATAGCCGGTGGCCTGGTAGGCGCGCGCCTCCCGGAGGATTTCCCGGAAGATTTCGTAACACACGGTTTCCGGAGTCTTCAGCTTGCCCCGGCCCTGGCAACTGCTGCACGGCTCGCACAGCACCTGCTCAAGGCTCTCGCGGGTGCGCTTGCGGGTCATCTGCACCAGGCCCAGTTCGGTAATGCCGATGATGTTGGTCTTGGCGTGATCGCGTTCGAGCTGTTTTTCCAGGGTCCGCAGCACCTGGCGCTGGTGCTCTTCGTCTTCCATGTCGATGAAGTCGATGATGATGATCCCGCCCAGGTTACGCAGGCGCAGTTGCCGGGCGATGGCCGTGGCCGCTTCAAGATTGGTCTTGAAGATGGTTTCCTCAAGGTTGCGATGGCCGACGAATGCACCGGTATTGACGTCGATGGTGCTCATCGCCTCGGCCGGATCGACCACCAGGTAACCGCCGGATTTGAGCGGCACCTTGCGTTCAAGGGCTCGCTGGATTTCATCTTCGACGCCGTACAGATCGAAAATCGGCCGCTCGCCAGGGTAGTGCTCCAGGCGGTCGGCGATTTCCGGCATCAGCTCGGCGACGAATTGCGTGGTTTTCTGGAAGGTTTCCCGGGAATCGATACGGATTTTCTCGATCTTCGGGCTGACCAGGTCCCGCAGGGTCCGCAGCGCCAGGCCCAGGTCCTCGTAGATCACACTCGGCGTGGCGATGGTCTTGATCTGCTCGGCGATCTGGTCCCAGAGCCTGCGCAGGTAGCGGATATCCATGAGGATTTCATCGGCCCCGGCGCCCTCGGCGGCCGTGCGCAGGATGAAACCGCCGGCCTCCTTGATGCCTTCTTTCTCAACGCAGTCGCTGACAACCTTCTTCAGACGCTCGCGTTCGGCTTCGTCCTCGATCTTCAGGGAAATGCCAACGTGGGCGGTGCGTGGCATGTACACAAGATAGCGCGACGGAATCGACAACTGGGTGGTCAGGCGCGCGCCCTTCGAGCCGATGGGGTCCTTGGTGACCTGCACCACCAGGCTCTGGCCTTCATGGACCAAGGCGCTGATGCTCTCTACCGCCGGCCCTTCGCGCATCGAAATTTCCGAGGCGTGGATGAACGCCGCGCGGTCCAGGCCGATATCGACGAAGGCCGCCTGCATGCCCGGCAGCACCCGTACCACCTTGCCCTTGTAGATATTGCCGACGATCCCGCGTTTTTGCGTACGCTCGACATGGACCTCTTGCAGGACGCCGTTTTCAACCACCGCCACGCGCGATTCCATCGGCGTGATGTTGATCAGGATCTCTTCACTCATGGCAGGGTCTCGTTCAGGCATATTCACGATTATGGCCGCATCTGGTCAGACGGCGCTCAGCGCGCGCTCAAGGTTTGCCAACAGGGTATGCCGAAATGGCCGAGCAGCTCGAAGGTTTCGCACAGCGGCAGGCCGACCACGGCCGAATAACTGCCTTCGAGGTCGGCGATGAACACCGCGCCCAGCCCCTGGATACCATAGCCACCCGCCTTGTCATGGGGTTCGCCGCTGGCCCAGTACGCCATCGCTTCCTGCTCCGTGACCGGGCGAAAGCGCACCCGACTGCGAACCACCCGGGATTCGCAGCGCTGGCCATCGAGCACGGCAATCGCGGTCAATACCTCATGGTCGCGACCGGACAGGCTCAGCAGCATCGACTTGGCATCGGCCTGGTCCTGAGGCTTGCCGAGAATCCGGCCATCCAGTACCACCGCGGTATCGGCACCCAGCACACAGCAATCGGTGCCGTTCTGCAACGAGTGCAGCCCAGCCTCGGCCTTGCCCCGCGCCAGGCGCTCGACATAGGCCGATGGGGTTTCGTGGTCGAGGGGAGTTTCGTCGATGTCCGCGCTGATCGCGGTAAAGGGAACGCCGATCTGCGTGAGCAATTCACGCCGACGCGGCGAGCCCGAGGCAAGGTAAAGCGGTTTCATCAAGACATCTCCCTTGTACGCGCCGGCTTTTGTGGCGAGGGAGCTTGCTCCCGCTCGGTTGTGCAGCGACCGTAAAAATGGGGCCGCTACGCAGCCCAGCGGGAGCAAGCTCCCTCGCCACAGGGATGTAAGTCATTAAAAAAGTGTAGGGATCCCGACCGCATCAGTTGATCTTGAAACGCAGGCGCAAGCCACGCAAACCGAAGCTGACCCAAGGCCAGAGCAACGCACTGACCAGGGCCGGCAACACCAGCGCCAGCGTCGGCTGACGATTGCCGGTCAGTGCGCTGAGCCACAATTGCACCAGTTGCGCCAGGCCAAAGATCACCAGGATCACCAGGCTCTGCTGCCACATGGGAAACATCCGCAGGCGCTGTTGCAGCGAGAGCACCAGGAAAGTGATCAAGGTCAGGATAAGCGCGTTCTGCCCCAGCAACGTGCCATAAAGCACATCTTCGGTCAGGCCCAGGCACCAGGCGGTAACCATGCCAACCTTGTGCGGCAAGGCCAGCGCCCAGAAGGCAAGCAGCAAGGCCAGCCACAACGGACGCAGGATCTCCATGAACTGCGGCAGCGGCGACACACTGAGCAACAGGCCGATGGCGAAGGTCAGCCAGACCATCCAGCCGTTACCGGATCGAGTACTGCTCATTCTTCTCGTGCTCCCCTGGTCGCCGGTGTAGCGGCGGGTGTCGAGGCCGGTGGCTTGGCCGCGGGCCTTGCAGGTTGGGATGTCGTCGCATGGGCGGCCGGCCGGGCGGGCGTCGCAGCGGGTGCGGCCGGCGGGGTGGTTGCCGTGACGGGCGCCGCCACTTGGGGTTTTGGCACCGTGGCCGGGAACGACGCGGGTGCAGGTGCGGGCGCAGGCGCAGCAGGCGCCGTCGACTCGCCACCCTGCCGATCCTGGACTTCCTGGGCCACGGCGGCGTCATTGGCGCGCTCTTCAGGCGTGCGGTTGTCGCTGAACACCAGCAGCAGGTAACGGCTACGGTTCAGCGCGGCCGTGGGCACCGCCCGGACAATGGCAAATGGCTGACCGGAATCGTGGATGACTTCCTTGACCGTCGCCACCGGATACCCCGCCGGGAATCGCTGGCCAAGACCCGAGCTGACCAGCAGGTCGCCTTCCTTGATGTCGGCGGTGTCGGCCACGTGCCGCAGCTCCAGGCGCTCGGGGTTGCCGGTGCCGCTGGCAATCGCCCGCAAGCCGTTGCGATTGACCTGCACCGGAATGCTGTGGGTGGTATCGGTCAACAGCAGCACGCGGGAGGTGTAGGGCATCAGCTCGACCACCTGCCCCATCAGGCCACGGGCATCGAGCACCGGCTGGCCGAGGACCACGCCGTCGCGCTCACCCTTGTTGATGATGATCCGGTGCGTGAAGGGGTTGGGGTCCATGCCGATCAACTCGGCGACCTCGACCTTCTCGTTGACCAGCGCCGAGGAGTTGAGCAACTCGCGCAGCCGCACGTTCTGCTCGGTGAGGGCCGCGAGCTTCTGCATGCGCCCCTGCAACAGCAGGTTTTCGGTCTTGAGTTTTTCGTTTTCGGCGACCAGTTCGGTGCGGCTGCCGAACTGGCTGGCCACACCCTGCCACAGCCGCTGCGGCAGGTCGGTGATCCAGTAGGACTCCATCAACACCAGCGACATCTGGCTGCGCACCGGCTTGAGCAGCGTGAAGCGGGCATCGACCACCATCAGCGCGACCGATAGCACGGCCAACACCAGCAGGCGTACGCCCAATGAGGGGCCCTTGGCAAAAAGCGGTTTAATAGGCCGCTCCTCCCAGGCAAATGTTGTCTTTATTCATACGGCATCAACCGGCCTGGATACGAATGACAGAAGATAAACGCCAACGGGCAGCACTGCAAAGTGCTGCCCGGAAGCGAACAACATAGACGATCCCGCCAGCTTATTCGCTGGAGAGCAGGTCCATGGTGTGCTTGTCCATCATTTCCAGCGCACGGCCACCGCCGCGGGCAACGCACGTCAGCGGGTCTTCGGCGACGATCACCGGAAGGCCGGTTTCCTGGGCCAGCAGCTTGTCGAGGTCACGCAGCAGCGCACCACCACCGGTCAGCACCAGGCCGCGCTCGGCGATGTCCGATGCCAGTTCCGGCGGCGACTGCTCCAGGGCGCTCTTGACCGCCTGCACGATAGTCGCCAGCGACTCTTGCAGCGCCTCGAGCACTTCGTTGGAGTTGAGGGTGAAGGCACGAGGAACGCCTTCGGCCAGGTTACGGCCGCGCACGTCGACTTCACGCACTTCGCCGCCCGGGTAGGCGGTGCCGATTTCCTGCTTGATGCGCTCGGCGGTGGATTCGCCGATCAGGCTGCCGTAATTGCGGCGTACGTAGGTGATGATCGCTTCGTCGAAACGGTCGCCGCCGACACGCACGGACTCGGCATAGACCACGCCATTCAGGGAGATCAAGGCGATTTCAGTGGTACCGCCACCGATATCGACGACCATCGAACCGCGGGCTTCTTCCACCGGCAGGCCGGCACCGATGGCAGCGGCCATCGGCTCTTCGATCAGGAATACTTCACGGGCACCGGCACCGAGGGCCGATTCGCGGATGGCGCGACGCTCCACCTGAGTGGATTTGCAGGGCACACAGATCAGCACGCGAGGGCTGGGCTGCAGGAAACTGTTTTCGTGAACCTTGTTGATGAAATACTGCAGCATCTTTTCGCAGACGCTGAAGTCGGCGATCACGCCATCCTTCATCGGGCGAATGGCTGCAATGTTGCCCGGTGTGCGGCCCAGCATGCGCTTGGCTTCGGTACCGACAGCCACGACACTTTTCTGGTTACCGTGGGTGCGGATGGCCACGACCGAGGGTTCATTCAGGACGATACCGCGCTCGCGCACGTAAATAAGGGTGTTGGCAGTGCCCAGGTCGATGGAAAGATCGCTGGAAAACATGCCACGCAGTTTCTTGAACATGGGAAAGGGACCCTAGGCAACGCGTGGGTAAAAAAGTGCGGCAAACTCTAACAACGACAGGGATTTTGGGCAAGGCGCCAATATGTTAAATTGGCCGCTTTTCTGTGCACCAAACCCCAAGATCGCGGCCGTAGGGCCGTAGAAATGCGGTAGTGTTCCGACAATCTAACACACGGACAGACTGCGTCCGTTTTGTTTTCCACTGGAGAATCCCATGGCGCTTGAACGCTCCGACGTGGAAAAAATCGCTCATCTGGCCTGTCTGGGCCTCAATGAAGCCGATCTTCCACACATTACTTCTGCCCTGAACAGCATTCTAGGGCTGGTCGACGAGATGCAGGCGGTCGACACCGACGGTATCGAGCCGCTGGCCCACCCACTGGAAGCCAGCCAGCGCCTGCGCGCCGACGTCGTCACCGAGTCCGATAACCGCGAGGCCTACCAGTCCATCGCACCGGCGGTCGAAAACGGCCTGTACCTGGTTCCGAAAGTCATCGACTAAAGGGAAAGAGCCTCTCATGCATCACATGACCCTGGCCGAGATCGCCCGCGGACTCGCCGACAAGAAATTTTCCTCCGAAGAGCTGACCAAGGCCCTGCTGGCGCGCATTGCCCAGCTCGACCCGCAGCTCAACAGCTTCATCAGCCTCACCGAAGAACTGGCCCTGAGCCAGGCCAAGGCCGCCGACGCCCGTCGCGCCAACGGTGAGAGCGGCGCCCTGCTCGGCGCGCCGATCGCCCACAAGGACCTGTTCTGCACCCAGGGCATCCGCACCAGTTGCGGCTCGAAGATGCTCGACAACTTCAAGGCCCCGTACGACGCCACCGTGGTCGCCAAGCTGGCCGCCGCTGGCGCCGTGACGCTGGGCAAGACCAACATGGACGAATTCGCCATGGGTTCGGCCAACGAATCCAGCTACTACGGCGCGGTGAAGAACCCCTGGAACCTGGAACACGTACCGGGCGGTTCGTCCGGTGGTTCCGCTGCCGCCGTGGCTGCGCGCCTGTTGCCGGCGGCCACCGCCACCGACACCGGCGGCTCGATTCGCCAGCCGGCGGCGTTCACCAACCTCACCGGCCTCAAGCCGACCTACGGCCGCGTCTCGCGCTGGGGCATGATCGCCTACGCCTCCAGCCTCGACCAGGGTGGCCCGCTGGCACGCACCGCCGAAGACTGCGCAATCCTGCTGCAAGGCATGGCCGGGTTCGACCCGAACGATTCCACCAGCATCGATGAACCGGTGCCGGACTACAGCGCCAGCCTCGACGGCTCGCTGCAAGGCCTGCGGATCGGCGTGCCGAAGGAATACTTCGGCGCCGGCCTCGACCCACGCATCGCCGAACTGATCCACAACAGCGTCAAAGAGCTGGAGAAGCTCGGCGCGGTCATCAAGGAAATCAGCCTGCCGAACATGCAGCACGCGATTCCCGCGTATTACGTGATCGCTCCGGCGGAAGCCTCCTCGAACCTGTCGCGCTTCGACGGCGTGCGCTTCGGCTATCGCTGCGAAAACCCGCAGAACCTGATCGACCTGTACAAGCGCTCCCGTGGCGAAGGCTTCGGCGCCGAAGTGCAGCGCCGGATCATGGTCGGCGCCTACGCGTTGTCCGCCGGCTACTACGACGCCTACTACCTCAAGGCGCAGAAAATCCGCCGCCTGGTGAAAAACGACTTCATGGCCGCCTTCAACGAGGTCGACATCATCCTCGGCCCGACCACGCCGAACCCGGCCTGGAAGCTCGGCGCCAAGAACAGCGACCCGGTCGCCGAGTACCTGGAAGACGTCTACACCATCACCGCCAACCTCGCCGGCTTGCCGGGCCTGTCCATGCCGGCCGGCTTCGTCGATGGCCTGCCGGTGGGCGTGCAACTGCTCGCGCCGTATTTCCAGGAAGGCCGCCTGCTCAACGTGGCGCACCAGTATCAGCTGAACAGCGACTGGCACACCCGCACCCCAACCGGCTTCTGAGGAGAAACACATGCAATGGGAAGTCGTGATCGGGCTGGAGATTCATACCCAGCTCACCACCCGATCGAAAATCTTTTCCGGTAGCTCGACCACCTTCGGTTCCGAGCCCAACACCCAGGCCAGCCTGGTAGACCTGGGCATGCCCGGCGTATTGCCGGTGCTCAACGCCGAAGCGGTGCGTATGGCGGTGATGTTCGGCCTGGCGATCGACGCCGAGATCGGCCAGCACAACGTGTTCGCCCGCAAGAACTACTTCTACCCGGACCTGCCCAAGGGCTACCAGATCAGCCAGATGGAACTGCCGATCGTCGGCAAGGGCCACCTGGACATCGCCCTGGAAGACGGCACGGTCAAGCGCGTCGGCATCACCCGTGCGCACCTGGAAGAAGACGCCGGCAAGAGCCTGCACGAAGAATTCAACGGCGCCACCGGCATCGACCTGAACCGTGCCGGCACGCCGCTGCTGGAAATCGTCTCCGAGCCGGACATGCGCAGCGCCAAGGAAGCCGTGGCCTACGTCAAGGCGATCCACGCATTGGTGCGATACCTGGGCATCTGCGACGGCAACATGGCCGAAGGCTCGCTGCGCTGCGACTGCAACGTGTCGATCCGGCCCAAGGGCCAGACCGAGTTCGGCACCCGCTGCGAGATCAAGAACGTCAACTCGTTCCGCTTCATCGAGAAGGCGATCAACAGCGAGATCCAGCGCCAGATCGAACTGATCGAGGACGGCGGCAAGGTCATCCAGCAGACTCGCCTGTACGATCCGAACAAGGACGAGACCCGTCCGATGCGCAGCAAGGAGGAAGCCAACGACTACCGTTACTTCCCCGATCCGGACCTGCTGCCGGTGGTCATCGAGAACTCGTTCCTCGACGAAGTGCGCGCCACCCTGCCGGAACTGCCGCCGCAAAAGCGCGAGCGCTTCCAGGCGCAGTTCGGGCTGTCGAGCTATGACGCGAACGTCCTGGCCACCAGCCGCGAACAGGCCGATTACTTCGAGAAAGTCGTAAGCATCGGCGGCGACGCCAAGCTGGCGGCCAACTGGGTGATGGTCGAACTGGGCAGCCTGTTGAACAAGCAGGGCCTGGAAATCGACGAGTCGCCGGTCTCGGCCGAGCAACTGGGCGGCATGCTGTTGCGGATCAAGGACAACACCATTTCCGGCAAGATCGCCAAGATGGTCTTCGAAGCCATGGCCAATGGCGAAGGCAGCGCCGACGAGATCATCGAGAAGCGCGGCTTGAAACAGGTCACCGACACCGGTGCGATCAGCGCCGTGCTCGATGAAATGCTCGCGGCCAATGCCGAGCAGGTCGAACAGTACCGCGCGGCGGACGAAGCCAAGCGCGGCAAGATGTTCGGCTTCTTCGTCGGCCAGGCCATGAAAGCCTCCAAGGGCAAGGCCAACCCGCAACAGGTCAACGAACTGCTAAAAAGCAAGCTCGAGGGCTGATGGCCATGGAGCCAGTCTTCCAATCTGGCTCACCCCCCTGTGGCGAGGGAGCTTGCTCCCGCTGGGTCGCGAAGCGGCCCCCAATAATCTGCTGCCAGATTCAGGAGGCTGCTGCGCAGCCCAGCGGGAGCAAGCTCCCTCGCCACAATAACTTTCACAACCACACTGATGTGGAAACCCCCTACATGAAGCGTCTCCTCGGCGCCTGCGCCCTGCTGTCCCTGCTGGCCGGCTGTGCCAGCCAGAGCGGGACGGTCGATCCACACGGCTACGACCAGACCGGCGTCGCCTCCTATTACGGTTCCCGGCACCACGGCAAACGCACCGCCAGCGGCGAACGTTTCGACCAGCACGGCCTGACGGCCGCTCATCGCCAGTTGCCGTTCGGCACCCGGGTGAAAATCACCAACCTGAAAAACAACGACAGCGTCGTGGTCCGCATCAACGACCGTGGTCCGTATTCACGCGGCCGACTGATCGATGTATCGCGCGCCGCTGCCGAACAGTTGGGCATGCTGCGTAGCGGTACCGCGCGGGTGCGCGTACAAGCCCTCGACGACTGACAGACGGAGTCCGGCCATTTCCCTGATCAACGCTTTATCCCTGCTCAGCCTGATCGAATTGCTCGGCGCCTTGCTGTTGCTGATCGCCGGCGCCGAGCTGCTGGTGCGTGCCGCTGTCGGCCTGGCGGCGCGCTTGCAGGTGCGTCCGCTGATCATCGGCCTGACCGTCGTCGCCTTCGGCAGCAGCGCGCCACAGATGGCCGTCAGCCTGCAGGCGACCCTGGCGCAAAACGCCGACATCGCCGTGGGCAGCGTCATCGGCAGCACGATTTTCAACCTCCTCGTGACTCTAGGCCTGTCGGCCCTGATCATTCCGTTGCGCGTCTCGCGACAACTGGTGCGCCTGGACATCCCGCTGATGATCGGCGCGTGCCTGCTGGTTTTCGTACTGGCCTGGAACGAAGAGCTGAGCCGACTGGACGGAGCGCTGCTGCTGATAGCCCTGGCGGTGTACCTGGCGCTGCTGCTGCGCCAGTCCCGGCATTCGGGACGACCGCATCCGCTGGGCGAAATGGTCGACATGGCCTGGCCCAAAAGCCTGGTAATGATCGCGTCGGGCCTGGCCATGCTGGTTTTCGCCGGGCACCTGTTACTGGGCGCCGCAGTGGAAGTGGCGACGGACCTGGGACTGTCGGAGCGCATCATCGGCCTGACCATCGTTGCCGTCAGTACGTCGCTGCCGGAGCTCGCCACCTCGCTGATCGCCGCACTGCGTGGCCAGCGGGACATTGCGGTGGGCAACGTGATCGGCAGCAACCTGTTCAACCTGCTGGGCGTACTCGGCGTGACCGCCCTCGTCGCCCCTTCGCCGCTCTCGGTCTCGCCCAATGCCCTGGACTTCGACCTGCCGGTAATGCTCGGCGTGGCGGTGCTGTGCCTGCCGGTATTCTATTCCGGTTACCGCGTCACCCGCGCCGAAGGGCTGCTGTTGCTGGGCTTGTACCTGGCTTACGGGCTGCACGTGGTGTCGTTCACCACCGGCATGCCCCTGGCCGGCCAACTGGAACGGCTGATGCTGTTCTATGTACTGCCGGCGCTGCTGGCGTTCTTGCTGTTCACTTCCGTGCGCGCCTGGCGCCGCCAACACCACAAGAGGGATTTGCGATGACCGACACTCCGAAGACCGGCCTCGACATGCGTCGCCAGGTGATGGGCGACGCCTTCGTCGATCGCGCCTTGGGCAACGCCACCGAATTCACCCAGCCGCTGCAGGATTTCGTCAACGAGCACGCCTGGGGAAGTGTCTGGAGCCGCGAAGGCCTGCCGCTGAAAACCCGCAGCCTGATCACCCTCGCCGCCCTCACCGCCCTCAAGTGCCCCCAGGAGCTCAAAGGCCACGTGCGCGGCGCCTTGAACAACGGCTGCACGGTAGAGGAGATTCGTGAGGCACTGCTGCATTGCGCGGTGTACGCGGGCGTGCCTGCGGCGATCGATGCGTTTCGGGCGGCGCAGGAAGTGATTGAGGCGTACGAGCCTTTGGCATAGACGGGAATCGCGCAAGCGAAGGGGCATCTGCAAGAGACGACATATCCGGACAATATCGGGGCATCAATCGAACGTGCCTATCGAAGTGTCGTGGGCCAAACTGGCGGCCCAGTTCATGGACGCCTATCCACAAGGAGCCCCTCATGTGGAAATTCCCACTACGCCTCGTATCGGCCATCGTCATGGCGCTTGCCTCGCTTGCCTGCGCTGCTGCCGCACAACCTTCTCAGTACTGCCTCGGAGCAGAATCCGCGGATTTCAATGAAGTGCTGGCCTGTTACAAGAAGACCCAGGACAGCTACCCGCTCGACTACCACCTCGTCGAAACCCAGCGCTTGCCTGATCTGGAAAAACGCAGCTTTCGCCTGAACTCACAGGACTGGTCCCCTCGCGAGCTGGTCAGCCCCACGCGTTGGGGGCACACGGTAGAAATCTATATTCCCGCAGGCGCGACCAGGCACCGCGCGCTCCTGGTGACCAATAACGGCATCAGCATCCCCGCTCCAGGCAAGTCATCCGCTCCCCCGACGGACTTCACGGAAGCGACGCTGCAGGAAATCGCCCGCAAGAGTCGCACCATCGTGATTTCGGTCAGCGACGTGCCCAACCAATACCTGACCTATACCGATGACCAGGTTCCTCGTCGTGAGGACTCCAGCGTGGCGCACAGCTGGCAACTCTTTCTCAAGGCGCCGGAATCCAATCCGTTCATGACCCTGCATTTGCCCATGGCCGCAACGGTGGTCAAGACCATGGACCTGGCCCAGGCGGAACTGAAGGATTGGCAAATCGACACGTTTGTCGCCACCGGCACTTCGAAGCGGGCCTGGGCTGTATGGTTGGCCGCGATCGTCGACTCACGGATCAACGCCATCGTCCCGTTCGTGATAGACATACTGAACATGGACCAGGTCCTTGAGCACACCTGGCGCACCTATGGCAAACAGTGGCCGCTGGCGTTTCGTGACTATCACGAGCAAGGCATCACCCGGCAACGACACACCCCCGCCTTTGCCCAACTGCGGCAAATCGAAGACCCGCTGGCCTATCTGGACAGCGCGTATGCCGAGCGCCTGTCGATCGACAAGTACATCGTCAATGCCAGCGGCGACGATTTCTTCGTTCCGGACAATGCGCGTTTCTATCTCGAAAAGCTGCCCGCGCCGACCGCCCTTCGCGTGGCTCCGAATAGCAGCCACTACGGTATTTCGGCATTCACCGAACAGACCTTGATCACCGCTCTGGGGCGTTGGCAGCGCGACCGGCCGTTGCCTGTCGTGCGCATCGAACAGCTTACGGTGGCGCAAAAGCCAATGCTTGATGTGAGGTTTTCCGAGGCGCCGTCAAAGGTCGTCCAATGGACCGCACATAATCCGCTGGCCCGCGATTTCCGCCACTCTTGCGGCATCCGCTACGTATCGAAACCATTGCAGCCCGGTGAACCACACCTGCAAGTACCGCTTGCCACGCCAGACAGCGGTTGGAGCGCCACGTTTGTAGAGGCGACATTCGCCGATGGGTTCGTCTCGACCACGCCCGTCGTCATTACGCCGGACAGCTATCCTGCGGTTGCTCCACCCGTGATCGAGCCGGCCTGCAAGACCTTGGCTGACCACTGAACAAGCAAGGGTCTAGATCCACCCACCCCACTGCAGCACAAAAATCCCCACGTTGGTGGTAATCGCCGCCATCAGCGTAGTGATGACGATGATTGCCGCCGCCAACTCATGGTTGCCATTTGCGGCGCGGGCCATGACGAAGCTGGCGGCGGCGGTGGGGCTGCCGAAGTACAGGAACAGGATCCCCAACTCGGCGCCGCGAAAGCCCCACAGCCAGGCGCCCAACGTGGTCACCAGGGGCAGGCCGACCATTTTCACCAGGCTCGAACTCAGGGCCATCTTGCCGCTCTTGCGCAAGGCCGCCAGCGACAGCGTGCCGCCGATGCAGATCAACGCCAGGGGCAAGGTCATTTGCGACAAGTACCTGGCCGAGGTCTCGAACCAGTTCGGCAGGCCGATTTGCCAATAGGCGAACGGCGCGGCGGCGAGCACGCTGATGATCAGCGGGTTGCTGACCACGCTTTTGCAGATGCTCCATGGGTCGGACTTGATCACCGGGCTGTAGACCGCCAACACGATGGTCGACAAGGTGTTGTAGAACAGGATCACCAGCGCCGCGAGAATCGCGCCGAGGGAAATGCCGTAGTCACCGTACATACTCGCCGCCAGCGCCAGGCCGATCACGCCGTTATTGCCACGAAACGCGCCCTGGGTATAGATACCGCGATCTTCACGCGGGCAACGCCAGATCGCCCAGCCCCAGGCCATGGCAAAACTCGCCAGGGTGGCAATCGAGAAATAGATCAGCAGGTCGGGCTGCAATGCCGCATGCAGGTCGGCATGCAGGATGCCGAGGAACAACAGCGCCGGCATGGTGACGTTGAACACCAGCGACGAGGCGATGTAGATGAAGTTGTCGTTGATCCAATTGATACGCTTGAGCAGCGTCCCCAGAAACAGCATGGCAAACACCGGCGCGGTGATGTTCAGGGTTTCGAGGAAAATTGCCAGCATGCCGGGGGACCTTGAGAAGGAGTGTCGTTAGGTGGCTAATGATAGCCACTCACGGCACTGGCGTCTGGTCGAGCCTCTTCGCGAGCAGGCTCGCTCCTACATCTGTACGGGGCCGACCACAAATCCACATTCACCACATATCCCCTGTGGGAGCGAGCTTGCTCGCGAAGGCGCCGGGGCAGCTTGCATCAATGCTGAATGTACCGCCCCCATCGCGAGCAAGCTCGCTCCCACATTGGATCTCCAGCGGTTACTCAATCATCAGGTAATCGGCGCGGGGTTGAACAGCGTGATGTCGTTGTACAACTTGTGCCGCTCGGCCCAGGTCTGTTTCTTGCCGCTGGCCACATCCAGGTAGTAGTGGAACAGCTCCCAGCCCAACTCTTCGATGCTTGCACGCCCGGTGGCGATCCGGCCGGCGTCGACATCAATCAGGTCGGGCCAGCGTTGAGCCAGTTCGGTGCGGGTCGAGACCTTCACTACCGGCGCCATCGCCAAACCGTACGGCGTACCGCGTCCGGTAGTGAATACATGCAGGTTCATCCCCGCCGCCAGTTGCAGCGTACCGCAGACAAAATCGCTGGCCGGCGTGGCGCAGAAGATCAGGCCCTTCTGCTTGAAGCGCTCGCCCGGGCCGAGCACGCCGTTGATCGCGCTGCTGCCGGACTTGACGATCGAGCCCAGGGATTTTTCGACGATGTTCGACAGCCCGCCCTTCTTGTTGCCCGGCGTGGTGTTGGCGCTGCGATCGGCCTCGCCCTTGGCCAGATAGCGGTCGTACCAGTCCATCTCGCGCACCAGCTCCTCGGCGACTTCACGGGTTTGCGCCCGGGACGTCAGCAGGTAGATCGCATCGCGCACTTCGGTGACTTCGGAGAACATCACCGTCGCACCGGCCCGCAGCAGCAAATCCGAGGCGTAGCCCAGGGCCGGGTTCGCGGTGATGCCGGAAAACGCATCGCTGCCGCCGCATTGCATGCCCAGGATCAGCTCCGAGGCCGGCACGGTTTCGCGACGGCGCTGGTCGAGTTTTTTCAGACGGGTCTCGGCCAGCTCCATGATCTGCTCGATCATTTCGGTGAAACCGTGGCTGGAGTCCTGCAAGCGATACAACCATGGCTCGCTGAGATCCACCGAACTGTCGCCCTCGTGCATGACCTGCCCGGCCTGCAATTTCTCGCAGCCCAGGCTGATCACCAGCGCCTCGCCTCCCAGGTTCGGGTTGCGCGCCAGGTTGCGCACGGTGCGAATCGGGATATAGGCATCGGTGGCGGTGATCGCCACGCCACAGCCGTAGCTGTGGGTCAGCGCCACCACGTCATCGACGTTCGGATACTTGGGCAGCAGCTCATCCTTGATGCGCTTGACCGCATGGTCCAGCACGCCGGTCACACACTGCACCGTGGTGGTGATACCCAGGATGTTGCGCGTGCCGACGGTACCGTCGGCGTTGCGATAACCCTCGAAGGTGTAGCCCTCAAGCGGCGCATCGGCCGCCGGCACGTCGGTGGACAGCGGCAGGCTGTCCAGCGGTGGCGCGGTGGGCATACGTAGCTGGTCTTCCTTGACCCAGCTGCCACGCGGGATCGGCTGCAGCGCATAGCCAATGACCTGGCCGTAGCGAATCACCTCGCCGCCCTCGGGAATATCCTCCAGGGTGACTTTGTGGCTTTGCGGCACGAAGTCGACGGTGACCAGGCCGTCCGGGAATTCGGTCCCGGCCGGTACGCCCTGGTCGTTGACGACGATCACCACGTTGTCCCGCTCATGCAGGCGGATGTAACGGGGCGAATCGGCATGTTCAATCAGATTCATCGACGCCGCTCCTCAGGATTTGGCTTCAGACAGGCTGGAAGTGTCGCCATCTCTGGCCGTTGGTTCCTTGAGCACGACACGCTTGATCGGGCCCACGATCACCAGGTAGCTGAACACCGCCATCAGCGCGTTGCAACCGACAAACACCAGCGCCCACTTGAACGAACCGGTGGAGCTGATGATGTAGCCGATGACGATTGGCGTGGTAATCGACGCCAGGTTGCCGAAGGTGTTGAACAGGCCACCGCTCAAGCCGGCGATCTGTTTTGGCGAAGTGTCGGAGACCACGGCCCAGCCCAGTGCACCGACGCCTTTACCGAAGAAGGCCAGGGCCATGAAGCCCACCACCATCCATTCGATGTCGACGTAGTTGCACGCCACGATGCTGCTGGACACCAGCAGGCCGGCGATGATCGGCGCCTTGCGGGCGAAGGTCAGCGAGTGGCCCTTGCGCAGCAGGTAGTCGGAAATCACCCCGCCAAGCACGCCGCCGATAAAGCCGCAAATGGCCGGCAAAGACGCGATGAAACCGGCCTTGAGGATGGTCATGCCGCGTTCCTGCACCAGGTACACCGGGAACCAGGTGAGGAAGAAATAGGTGATGCCGTTGATGCAGTATTGGCCCAGGTACACGCCGAGCATCATGCGGTTGGTCAGCAGCTGGCGGATGTAATCCCACTTCGGACCATCGGCTTTCTTTTCCTTGCCCTTGTCCTGGTCCATGTCGACCATCGCGCCGTTGGACGCGATGTGATTGAACTCGGCCTCGTTGATCATCGGGTGCTGGCGCGGGCTGTAGATCACCTTCAGCCAGACCAGCGAGAACACGATACCGATCACGCCCATCACGATGAACACGTGCTGCCAGCCGAAGCGGTAGACGATCCAGCCCATCAGCGGTGCGAACAGTACGGTGGCGAAATACTGCGCCGAGTTGAAAATCGCCGAGGCGGTGCCGCGTTCCGCGGTGGGGAACCAGGCCGCGACGATACGGGCGTTGCCCGGGAAGGAAGGCGCTTCGGCCAGCCCGACCAGGAAGCGCAGCATGAACAGCGCAACCACGGCCGTGGACATGCCGAATTCACCGACATAGCCTTGCAGCACGGTGAACAACGACCAGGTGAAAATGCTCAGGGCATAGATTTTTTTCGAACCGAAACGGTCGAGCAGCCAACCACCAGGAATCTGCCCGGCCACGTAGGCCCAGCCGAAGGCGGAGAAGATATAACCGAGGGTGACGGCATCGATGCCGAGGTCTTTTTGCAGGCTGGAACCAGCGATGGCGATGGTGGCACGGTCGGCATAGTTGATCGTCGTCACCAAAAACAGCATGAGCAGGATCAAATAGCGGACGTGCGTCGGCTTGGTCTCTTGCATGTAATCTACTTCCACTATTTATTTTTATGCGGGAAATCAAATTGTACGGTCGGCGCCGGAGCCCGGCGCCGTCCGGTATTGCGTATTACGAGCCGATGTAGGAGGTCTTCACCACGGTGTAGAACTCTTGCGCGTAGCGGCCTTGCTCGCGCGAACCGTAGGACGAACCTTTGCGCCCGCCGAACGGTACGTGATAATCCACGCCGGCGGTCGGCAGGTTGACCATGACCATGCCCGCCTGGGAATGGCGCTTGAAGTGGTTGGCGTACTTCAACGAGGTGGTGGCGATACCGGCCGACAGACCGAACTCGGTGTCGTTGGCCATCGCCAGCGCCGCCTCGTAGTCAGCCACGCGCACGACGTTGGCGACAGGGCCGAAGATTTCTTCGCGGCTGATGCGCATCGAGGCTTCACTGTCGGCGAACAGCGTCGGCGCCAGGAAATAACCTTCGGTGTCGCAGGTCACCACACCACCACCGCTGACCAACCGCGCACCTTCGCTCTGGCCGATGTCGATGTACTTCAAGTCCTGGCTGAGCTGGGCCTCGGAGACCACCGGGCCGATATCGGTGCCGGCCTTCAATGCATGACCGACCTTGATCGACTTCATGCGCTCGGCCATCGCCGCGACGAACTGGTCGTGGATACCGGCGGTGACGATCAGGCGGCTCGACGCGGTGCAACGCTGGCCGGTGGAGTAGAACGCGCTCTGCACCGCCAGCTCGACGGCCTGCTTGAGGTCGGCGTCGTCGAGGATGATCTGCGGGTTCTTGCCGCCCATTTCCAACTGCACCTTGGCCTGGCGCGACACGCAGTTGACCGCGATCTGCCGGCCCACGCCCACGGAACCTGTGAAGCTGATGCCGTCGACTTTGGGGCTGTTGACCAGGACTTCACCGACCACGCGGCCGCTGCCCATGACCAGGTTGAACGCACCGGCCGGGAAACCGGCGCGGGAAATGATTTCGGCCAAGGCCCAGGCACAGCCCGGCACCAGCTCGGCGGGCTTGATCACCACGCAGTTGCCGTAGGCCAGGGCCGGGGCGATTTTCCACGCGGGAATAGCGATCGGGAAGTTCCACGGGGTGATCAGGCCAACCACACCAAGGGCTTCACGAGTGACTTCAACGTTGACGCCCGGACGCACCGACGGCACGTAATCGCCCGACAGGCGCAGGCACTCGCCGGCGAAGAATTTGAAAATATTGCCGGCGCGAGTCACTTCGCCGATGGCTTCGGGCAGGGTCTTGCCCTCTTCCCGGGCCAGCAGCTGGCCGAGTTCTTCGCGGCGGGCGAGAATTTCGCTGCCAACTTTATCCAACGCGTCGTGGCGGGCCTGGATACCCGAGGTCGACCAGGCCGGGAACGCAGCACGAGCAGCGTCGATGGCGGCATTGACTTGAGCGGCGTCAGCCTTGGCGTATTCACCGATGACATCGGACAAGTCAGACGGGTTGATGTTGGTGCAATAGTCGGCACCGGCTACCCACTGACCGTTGATGTAGTTATCGAAACGCTTTGAATCTGCCACGGAGCTTCTCCTATTACAAAACCTGTCTAGGAACGCTGGGCGTCCCTGTACGCAAAAAGCCGCTGATTGCTCAGCGGCTTTGTCGGGTCTGTTACTGCTTGCCTTGCTTGTCGATCAGCGCGGCCAGGGCTTCGTATTCTTCTGGCAGCAGGTCGGTCAGCGGCGTGCGCACAGGGCCCGCGTCGTAGCCGACGATTTTCGCACCGGCCTTGACGATGCTCACCGCGTAACCGGCCTTGCGGTTGCGGATGTCCAGGTACGGCAGGAAGAAATCGTCGATGATCTTGCCAACGGTTTCGTGATCTTCGCGGGCAATGGCGTGGTAGAAGTCCATCGCGGTTTTCGGGATGAAGTTGAACACCGCCGAGGAGTAGACCGGTACGCCCAGCGCCTTGTAGGCAGCGGCGTAGACTTCGGCGGTCGGCAGGCCGCCCAGGTAGCTGAAACGATCGCCGAGGCGACGACGGATCGACACCATCAATTCGATATCGCCCAGGCCGTCCTTGTAGCCGATCAGGTTCGGGCAACGCTCAGCCAACTGCTCCAGCTGGGTGGCGTTCAGGCGGCAGACGTTACGGTTGTAGACCACCACGCCGATCTTCACCGATTTGCACACGGCTTCAACGTGGGCGGCAACGCCGTCCTGGCTGGCTTCAGTCAGGTAGTGTGGCAGCAGCAGCAAGCCCTTGGCACCCAGACGCTCGGCTTCCTGAGCGTATTCGATGGCCTGGCGGGTCGCACCGCCAACACCGGCGAGGATTGGCACGCTGGTGGCGCAGGTATCGACGGCAGTCTTGATGACTTGCGAATACTCACTGGCGGCCAGGGAGAAGAATTCACCGGTGCCGCCCGCTGCGAACAACGCAGAGGCGCCATACGGGGCCAGCCACTCGAGGCGCTTGATGTAGCTGTCGCGATTGAAATCGCCATTGGCAGTGAAATCGGTGACCGGGAACGACAGCAGGCCAGACGAGAGGATGGACTTCAGTTCTTGTGGATTCATTATTCGAACACCCTGGACGCAAATGTTGTGTTGTAGGAAAGCGGTTCAGCTTCGTGAGAAGTTGTAGGTCATCGTACAACTTAAAATCTGAACGTCAACTGAATTTCGTCGGTGGGTAGGTGTTGTGGCCGAGCGCGACCTCTTCCGCCGGGGTTCAGGACAGTGCGCGGCATACCCGAGCGCTCGTTACCACTAGCAGATCTGACAGTTGTGCCTTCTCGGCAGTGCTGAGAGGGTATTACTGCGAACCCAAACAATCTTTGACATGAGCCGCCCGCAAAACAGCCGCGGCCAAGACTACATGGAGTTAGATCATGGCTATGTTCGACCCACCCATCCTGTCGATCAGTTTGTCGGCTTTGGGAAAAACCCTGGACGTCTTGATCCCTGATGCCGACGGGATTTCCGCCGACTGGTGGGTTTTTCCGACGCTTCGCGCCGATAACATTCCCGATTGGGAAGGAGAACAAGTGCCTGCGGGCCGATGGGACGACCCCGACCAAGGGCCGATTAAATTGACGGGATTACGGGTGATCGTGCCCGAGAAAGAGCTGAGAAGGTATATCGGAAAGGAAGTTGAATTGCAGTACCGGTTTGCCAACGAGTCCAGCCAGGACATCCATTCAGCCCCGGTGAAGTTGAAGATCGAGCCGTAACCGCCCTTCCGTTCCGGGTTGTTCATCTGCTGAACCAGAACCCAACACAGGGCCTGCGTGGCGAGGGAGCTTGCTCCCGCTGGGCTGCGCAGCGGCCCCTCTCCAAATGAGCGCTTCGCACTCAAGCGGGAGCAAGCTCCCTCGCCACGAAAAGCAGCGAAGTTCAGCCTTGTGCTTGCGCCTCTTCATGGGCCTGGCGCAGCCGCTCGCGGCTGTTGGTCAGGTGCAGGCGCATGGCCGCGCGGGCCGCATCGGAGTCCCTGCGGGCGATGGCTTCGTAGATTTCTTCGTGCTCGCGGCTCAGGCGATCCATGTAGTGCTGCTGGTCGTCGTGAGCCAGGCGCGCCGAATTCAGTCGGGTGCGCGGGATGATGCTTGTGCCCAGGTGGGTCATTATGTCGGTGAAGTAGCGGTTGCCGGTGGACAAGGCGATTTCCAGATGGAAAGCGAAGTCCGAGGCCACCGCGTCGCTGGCGTGGGCCGCGCTTTCATTCAGGGCGTCGAGCGCCGCGCGCATCGCTGCCAATTGTTCGTCGCTGCGGCGCTGCGCCGCCAGCCCGGCCGATTCCACCTCCAGGCTGATGCGCAATTCCAGGATCGCCAGCACGTCACGCAAGGTGACCACCGTCGCCGGGTCGATGCGAAAGCCGCTCGGGCTCGGCGTGTCGAGCACGAATGTACCGATGCCGTGGCGGGTTTCCACTTGCCCTGCCGCCTGCAAACGGGAGATCGCCTCGCGCACCACGGTACGACTGACGCCATGGGCCTCCATGATCGCCGACTCGGTGGGCAATTTATCGCCACGCTTGAGCAGACCGTCGCGAATCTGCTCGGACAGCACCGTCACCAGCTCCTGCGCCAGGCTGCGGCGCTTGCGGGGAAGACGTGGGACGTTGAGCGGGTTTTCCATGGTGTATCTCTATTTTGACAAGCGGCTGAATACGCATCATAGCGCAACGTGGTTGTACGATCACCGTTGGTGCAGAAACCGAGTCGCTTTCATCGCGAGCAGGCTCGCTCCTACATTGTGCAACTATGGACACAGAGGCCCGGCTCCACCGCAAACCCTTGTGGGAGCGAGCTTGCTCGCGATAGCGGTGGGTCAGCGATGCAATATCAACTGACAAACCGCAATCGCGAGCAAGCTCGCTCCCACAGGTTCTATGGTGTTCAGGCGGTTACAAACTGCTCCACCAGTTGGCCATTCTCGATGCGCACATGTCGCCCATGGAAACGTTTCAAACTGCTTCGATGGCCGACACTGATGATGCTCAGGCCTGGCAGCTGGTCGAGCAACGCCTGGTACAGCGTTGCCTCGTCTTCTTCATCCATCGCCGACGTTGCTTCATCCATATACAGCCATAGCGGCGCATACAGCAACGCACGGGCGAAGGCCAGGCGCTGCTGTTCGCCCGGCGAGAGCATGCGTTGCCAATGGTTGCTTTCGTCCAGCCGCGAAATCAGGTGCGGCAGGCGACAGGTTTCCAGCACCTGTGCATAACGTTCGTTGGGGTAGATATCGCCCGCTTGTGGATAACTCAACACCTCGCGCAGGCTGCCAATCGGCAGGTAAGGCTTTTGCGGCAGGAACAGATAACGCGCCGAAGGCAGCAGGATGCTGCCGTGCCCGGCGGGCCACAAATGCCCCATCGCCCGCAGCAAGGTGGACTTGCCACTGCCGGAACGCCCGCTGAGCATCACCCGCTCGCCCGGTTCGACACTCAGTTCGGCGCGGGTCAGCAAATGGCGACCGTCGCTCAGGTCCAGCCCGAGGTTGCGGACTTTCAGTTCGTTGCCCTGGTTCTGCACATCGATGGCCGGCACCCGGTCTTCGTTGTCGCTCATGGCCTGGCGGAAACTCAGCAGACGGTCACAAGTGGCGCGCCACGCGGCGAGCGAGGCGTAAGCGTCGATGAACCAACTGAAGTTCTCCTGCACGTTGCCGAACGCCGAGTTGATCTGCATCAGCTCGCCCAGTTGGATCTTTCCGGAAAAGTAACGCGGCGCAGCGACGATGAACGGAAAGATGATCGCGATCTGCCCGTAACCAGAGGTAAAGAACGTCAGGCGCTTGGACACGCGCATGATGTCCCAGAAGTTGTGCCACACCAGGCCGAAACGCTCGCTCAGGCGGCGGTTCTCGTTGGGTTCGCCGTTGTACAGCGCAATGCTCTCGGCATTTTCCCGCACCCGCACCATGGAAAAACGCAGGTCGGCTTCGAAGCGCTGCTGGTTGTTGTTCAGGCCGATCAGGCGGCGCCCGATCAAATGCGTCAGCCAGCTGCCCACCGCCGCATACAGCAGCGCACACCAGAACATATAGCCAGGGATCGTGTAGCCGAACACTTCGATGCTGCCCGACACGCCCCACAGAATGATCGAGAACGACACCAGGCTGACCACGGTACGCAGCAGCCCTAAGCCCAGGCTCAACGTCGTGGAAGTGAAGCTGTTGAGGTCTTCGGAAATCCGCTGGTCAGGGTTGTCGGTGTAGCCGCCCTGCTCCAGCCGGTAATAATTCTTGTCGTTCAGCCAACGGGCAAAATGCTGCTCGGTGAGCCAGGCCCGCCAGCGAATCGTGAGCATCTGGGTGAGGTACAGACGATACACGGCGCCGAGGATCGCCACCGTGGCGATGCCGCCGAAATACAGGATCAACTTCCAGAACGCCTCGCTGTTCTTTTCCTGCAGGGCGTTATAAAAATCCTTGTACCAATTGTTCAGCCACACCGAAATCGCCACGCTGAACAGCGACAGCGCAATTACGGCGATCAACAGCGTCCAGGCCTTGCCCTTCTCCTCACTGCGCCAGTATGGCGTGGTCATTTGCCAGACACGGCGGAAAAACTGGCCGCGCACCGCGTCATTGACCGCGGAATATTCAGCGTTCTGATTCATGGTTAAGGCTCGATAAGGGGAAAACTCGGGCCGATCATAAAGCAACGGCCCGATGTGTCGCGAGGGTGGACAGCATTCGTTCAGCGCAGGTTCAGCGACGTACCGGACGCTTCTGCAATTTGCGCTGCAAGGTCCGCCGGTGCATGCCCAGGGCGCGGGCGGTGGCGGAGATGTTGCCTTCGTGCTCGGTCAGCACCCGCTGGATGTGTTCCCACTGCAGCCGGTCCACCGACATCGGGTTTTCCGGCACCAGCGTGTCCAGGTCGGCATGCTCGGACAACAGCGCGGCCAGCACGTCGTCGGCGTCGGCCGGTTTGCACAGGTAATTGCAGGCGCCGCGCTTGATCGCCTCGACCGCCGTGGCGATGCTTGAATAACCGGTGAGGATCACCACGCGCATTTCCGGGTCGAGTTCCAGCAGCTTGGGCAGCAGCACCAGCCCGGAGTCGCCATCCATCTTCAGGTCGAGGGCGGCGTAGTCCGGCAGGTCGGCCTGGGCGATGGTCAGGCCCTCTTCGGCGGAGCCGGCGGTGCTGACGCGAAAACCGCGTCGGGACATGGCCCGGGCCATGACGCGGGTGAAGGTGGCGTCGTCGTCCACCAGCAACAGGTGCGGCAGTTCTTCGCCGTCGACTTGGATCTCGTCACTCATATTCGTCTCCTCGGTCGGCATGGGGCAGGCGCAGCTCGGTGAGCGTGCCGCCCTCCTCATGGGGGTAGAGTTTCACCGAGCCGCCGGCGCGTGTCACGCTGGCCTTGCTCAAAAACAGGCCGAGGCCGAAACCCTTGCCCTTGGTGGTGTAAAACGGTTTGCCGATCTGCTCGGCAATCGCCAGCGGCACACCGGCGCCGTGGTCGCGAATGCAGATCGTCAGTTCATAGGCGTTCCAGTCCAGCACCACTTCCAGGCCTTCGGGGCAGGCGTCGGCGGCGTTGTTCAGCAGGTTCAGCAAGGCCTGGGTCAGGTCCGGCGGCGGCGCCATGCGCGGCACCGTGCCCTGGCCCAGGCACTGGAAGCGATAACTGGCTTCGGGGCGCATCAGGTGCCAGCGATTCAAGGCCTCGTCGAGCCAGTCGGTGACGTCCTGCATTTCGATGGCCAACCGGCGGTTGGCCTCGGCGGCACGCACCAGGTATTGCAGGGTTTCCTTGCACAGCTGGACCTGGTCCTGCAGCACGCCGAGGTCTTCCTGCAACGCCGGATCATGATGGTCCTGGCGCATTTCCTTGAGCAGCACGCTCATGGTCGCCAGCGGCGTGCCCAATTCATGGGCGGCGCCGGCGGCCTGGGTCGCCACGGCCAGCAATTGCTCGTCGCGCAGGCCCTCTTCGCGGCGAATCGCCCGCAGCTCTTCCTGGCGACGCAGCTCTTCGGCCATGCGCGCGGCAAAAAACGTGATGACCGCGGCGGCCAGGGCAAAACTCAGCCACATGCCGTAGATCTGCAGGTTTTCTCGGGCGATGGGGAAGGTTTCCAGCGGATAGAACCGCGCCAGCAACAAGGTGTACAGCGCCAGGGCGATGCCGGACAGGATCAGCGAAAAACGCCACGGCAGCGTCACCGCCGCAATCGTCAGCGGCACCAGGTAATACGACACGAAGGGATTGGTCGACCCGCCGGAGAAATACAGCAGCGCACTGTGGATAAACAGGTCGCAGGCCAGTTGCACGGCGTATTCGAGCTCGGTCACTGGCCAGGAAGTGCGCAGGCGAATCGCCGTCAATGCGCAGAGTACGCTGGAGCACACCAGGGTAATCGCCAGTTGCAGCCAGGGCAGCGGCAGCAGGTCGAACCAATAGGCAAGCCCCACGGAGCCGGCCTGGGCCGCGAGGACCAGAATGCGGATGAACGTCAGACGCCAGAGGTTCTGGCGCGAAGCGGAAGTCATTTGCAAAGGGGCGAGCATGAGCTCTCCTGATGAGCGCTCCAGGCGGATCGCACGGAGTATAACCAAGGCGCGGCGGGCAGAGGCGAAGATGCGGCAAAGCGCCACAGCCATGAAATGGCACACCAATATTGTGGCGAGGGGATTTATCCCCGCTGGGGCGCGAAGCGGCCCAAAAAAAGGTCAGGCACCACGCTGAGCGGGATCATGACAATTCTGGGACTGCTACGCAGTCCAGCGGGGATAAATCCCCTCACCACAGAAAGCCCTCGCCGGGCATCATCTGTATAGAAGTTGTAACTGTGCGAACCCGCCCATAAAAGCTAGAGTCTTATCGTTCACGCAGGCTCGGAACCTACCCCTGCGCATCATCCCAAGGAGCTTTCATGCACACGTTCAGTCGCCCCGCCGCCCTGCTCGCCCTCAGCCTCGGCGCCGCCGCCAGCCTGCCGGCCCTGGCCGCCGATGAGCTGCACTACAACCAGATTTCCCTGCACGCCGAAGCCAGCCAGGAAGTGGCCCGCGACCTGATGATCGTCACCCTCTACACCGAGGAACAGAACACCGACCCGGCCAAGCTCGCCGCCGCCGTCAGCACCACGCTGAACAAAGCCATCGGCCAGGCCAAGCAAGTCAAGGACATCAACCTGCGCCAGGGCAGCCGCAACAGCTACCCGGTCTACGACAACAAAGGCGGGAAAATCACCGGCTGGCGCGAACGCGCCGAGCTGCGCCTGGAAAGCGCCGATTTCGCCGCCCTGTCCAAACTCACCGGCGAACTGCTGGGCGACATGAAAATGGCCGGCATGGACTTCGCCATCGCCACCGCCACCCGCCAGACCAGCGAAGACGCCCTGCTCAAGGACGCCGTCAACGCCTTCAAGGCCCGCGCCCAACTCGCCACCGAAGCCCTGGGCGGCAAGGGCTACAAGATCGTCAACCTGAACTTCAACACCAACGGTTATCCACAACCGTACATGCGCCCGCAAATGATGATGAAAGCGGCATCCATGGACACCGAGTCGGTCACGCCTGAGGTTGAAGCCGGCACCAGCAAAGTGACCATGACCGCGGATGGGGTGGTTGAGGTGTTGATGCAGTAATGATCGGCGGTGGCCAGTCAGTATCCACCGACCGACCACCGCGTCCCCCGTGGCGAGGGAGCTTGCTCCCGCTGGGACGGTCCGACGCTTCGGGCGCAGTAACCCCAAAACCAGACACCTCGGTGTGCCAGATAAATTGAGTCGCTGCTGTTGGGACCGCTTCGCAGTCCAGCGGGAGCAAGCTCCCTCGCCACAAGGAGATCAAGGTGCCGGGCTGGCCTGCGCCTCCAACTGATCCAGCGCCTTGTCCACCAGCAACTGGCACAACTCCACCAACTGATGAATCCCCAGCGCCACGCTGCGCCGCGTGCCCTCCACTTCAAAGGCCAGATCCTCGGCCATGGCTTTGATCGAAGCCAGGGTTTCCGAAGCGCTGGTTAGCAATGTATCGGTGTCGGCTACGGCCGTGACTGCAAACAGGCTGTCGATGCGTGGATCAGTGCTTGTCTCTGACGGTTTTGGATTGAGGTAATGATCGAGGACTCGCTCGGCGGCGGCGCGGTCTTTCAGCAGCTCTTCGATAGAATCGAAGCCGGCAAGCGGGTTGAGTTTGTTGAAGGGGGGGTCGGGGACTGGCTTATCCATTTTTTTACCTATTAGTGATGAGAGCCATCACTTACCGTTTCTCACTCGGTAATTGGTGGCAGCTGTGCGCAGGGGTGAGAAATCCGAGAATAGGTACTCGGCCAGACCGAGGTCTGCCCGCACACAGCCGCCATAACGCATCTACAGGCAGCGGATAAGCTGGCTGCAATTATGCAGGTACCGAGGCTGGATGCCTATTATTCGGGTTTCTCACGCCCGGCCGCTGAATGGCAGCGACAAGCAAAAGACTAGAAACCGCGCTTCCGACCGACAACCTTAAAAACACGTCGGACATTTCCTTTTATAAGGCCGAACGTTCCTAAGCTCTCGAAGGACGCATGCCCCTAAAAACCCGCCACATCTCCCCGTGGCGAGGGAGCTTGCTCCCGCTGGGCTGCGCAGCAGCCCCAAACCAGACACCTCGGTACGACATGACAACATCAAGCCACCCAGCCCACTCGCTCCGAGCTAAGGCAAGCTCGCCACAGGAACACGCTCCTGTGGCTGCGTGACATCAAACACATGCTGCTCGCACCGGCTGCCCACAAACTGGAATTCCACCAGATAAACCTTGCTTCGCTGCGGCGTAAAAGTGCTTCGGACCGGACCACAACGGTAACCATTACCGATGCTCCCGTCACTGGCGAAGCCTGAGACCTCGAAGGGCTGATCAACGTCAGCCTCCACCTCCAATTGCGGAAAGTGCTTCAAGGTTGCGCTGTGCACCGTCTCGTTGACCTTGGCAATCCAGCCGAACACCCTGCCCCGACCGGTATCCACTACGGTTCCCTGCACATCCATGCGCTGATCAGGATCCGCCGCGCGCCTGATGGAAAACTCCACCGGATAAGTAGCCCCGGACGCTTTCATGATGACCTTGGCGTGCTGCGCATCGACGGTCACTTTGTTTTGCTGGAACTGGATGCCGTTGTTGAGCACGGTGGGGGAGGAATCTCTGACGTTGGATTTGCAGGCGGATAAGTTCAGGATTAGGGTTAATATCACCAGGGGGAACTTGTTCATAAACACTCCGTGCGCATGATTAGGTAACTCATCGGTGCTTGACGCACTATTCCAGTTCTTTGAATTTTTACACCATTGAATCGTACAGCTCATGCCTTAACAGAAAAAATACATCGATCATCCTGGGCTGAGATCAAGAAAAATAGACACTGGAGAGGGTTAAGTAATGCCATTAGAATCAGCACCCTTTTCTGTGGTTTTCTGCCCCCATTTCTTCTTAGATCACCATATTGCTTTTGTACACAACACCATCCCCCTCATTAAACGCATATACACGATCAAACTGAAAAGAAAGGACGAAGCGCGACGAAGAGCATTTAAAAACCTCTTCCATCAGATGCTTGATTTCGCTCCAGTTTTGCTCCAGCTGCTGCATAGGACAATGAAATGCACCCAATACACCCACCTGCCACTCAACGTTCCATCCTTCCGCTGCGACGGCACTCGGAGGCTCAACCTCCTCAAAATAAAAGAAACCGTTCGATGCAGAAAAATACCCCTCAAAGGACCTCTCCTCCATTTCAATATCGTTAGCAATTTCTGCCACGGCCCCCTTAATTATTTCCAACGACACGCCAACCTCTACTTCCATAAACATTGTTATTGTCATTAGTCAATCTCGATAACACGCTTGTTATCACCCTTTATGAGAAACAAGCGCTTCAGATTTTTAATAGGACTTAATTTCAATGCACTCTCTATCGCCTCGATACTTAGCGGCGAGTCAGCGAGGTTTATCACGATATTGTCAGCTTGCTTCTGCACCTTGTAGCCTACCGTTTTCAATACTGAAATAGGGCTCGTTGAGGTCGGGGAGTATACATCGGCCAGTTCTCCATTTATCCGAAGATCTGGACGTACAATAAAGGGGACAGATTTATTTTCGATCATCTTTTCGCACCCATACGACCAACCGGGGCCTGATCGCTCCGCATCATCACAGGCTTAGAAAATAAATATGACCACTTTTTTATTTATCAATTTTAAGGCTTTAAAAATGTGCCCGCCCTTTTAGCAAACTTATTTGTTTTTTACAAAGCTGACATAAACCGCCTCTATCACAGCGTCCTCCTCACCCATATCAGGCGCATAAATCCTAAGACCCAATCCGTCCACATCAAATCCTGAACTATTAAAGCTCAGGACCTCGCCTTGCGCAACCATATGCTGCTGAACTTCAAGTACATCCGCACCGGACAAACGCTGTCCGCGCCAGCTGAGGTCGCTCCATTTCATAAATTCCACGCCGATGATGGTGAAACCCTCATCAAAATAAACATGCACTCCTAGATCATCGTAGGCGTCAGTCGGAACTGTAGAGTCTTTCGTTTTGAAGAACTCGTCAAAATTACCTCCCAATATCGCCCGCGATTGATCGCGAGTCATACCCACGTGCACCGGACCTAAATCACCAAAACCCGACAGTTCGAAGCTCATCACTATTTTTTCCTGAAATCACCGGGTTCAACTTAGACGCATATTGCCCAGAAACGTGTTGGAAGGCGTCCTGGCAGGATTGAGCCGCGCGCCATAAAACGAAGACTCAAGCCTTACCCCATGCTGATGAAAACACGTCGATCAGCAAGGGCTGAGGTCAGGAAGAATGGACACCCGAAGAAGGTTAAGTAAGTGCCATTCAAATCCGTCCCCTTTTTGCGTCCCCTTTTTGAAAATCAGATCCAGGTGATGGCTACCCTTGGTTCCCCCGCGAAATAAATCCGTACCGTTTTTATTCGTTTTTATTTTCTCTCTTCTAATTCTCGCCAATTACGAGGGTAGTTTTTTTAACTGCCTTACCGGATCCCAATCATTAGGTTTCAATTGATGCTTACTCCACCACAATTTACCCTCAGAAATCCATTTTTTGCGTAGCTCTGCATGCGCTACTGTCGAGTCATCGTATCCAAACTCTGTGCCACAGCACGGACAAATATTGTACGTGGCACAGCCGAAGTTATCGTAAGCCGGCTCATCAAGACGGTCGTACCCACAAACAGGGCAAACATAATCGTGATATACATTGATCATTAAAGTAATCCATTTGAGTCTTTACTAACATAAAAATGAACGATTTTATTTTACAGCTGCTCTTGGGTTCGCCTTATAGGCGATCCATCAGGTGGGAATCGCTCCGCATTTCCCCTGCGAAGTAAGAAAATCCGTCCCGCTTTTTACGTACCTCTCAAGCTAATGCTAAAGCATACCTTCAACCATGTTTCTATCTACAGACTTAAAGACCACTTCTATTTCATGCCCTTCATCTCCGGCCCAGTCAAGTACCGAATCACGCAGCACCTCAAGATATAACCGCAAATCTTTTCTTAGCAATCTTGGCAAAGACTCATGCACGAGAACGAGCTGCCTGCAAGGAATCCAACTGAGATCTCTCAAGCAATCATACAAAGCATCCCAATTGAATCCAAAATATCCGGGCAACCAAAGCAGGTAATAAAACGCCTTCATTAAATTCTTCTGTGGATTCAATAGCGGGATCCGTCCGCACATAGAAAACTTCCGCAGCGTCATACTAAGTAAGCAGGTCCGAAAAGCTGAACGGCACCATTCCACAATCCTCAGCTTTTAATTGGAATGAAAGTTTCGTAATGATCGGGAGCGCGGTACATCCCACCGCCCTCCCTACAACAACGCGCCGTGGTCCATTCCGGCCCCATCAATTATCATTAAGACCGCAAAGAACAACAAAATCTGCAATCGGCATTTCCACGCTACTCTCTTCCCCTGAGTCGAGAACATCTTGAACAACAACCATTCCTTTTAAAAAATCAAACTCAACATCAAAGCAATTAAACTCACACTGCCCAGCTAAAACCTTATCGGCGTCAACTCTCTGCTGAAGAGCCTCCCGTAAAACCTTACGAACATGAGGACTGAATTCCTGAGCAACAAATCGCTCAACCAAACTATTGTTAAGCATAGCCTTTCCATCACTTTGAGAAAACCGTATTAATAACCCCCAACAACTACTGCAAAAAAGGGACATGCAAAAAAGGGACAGATTTATTTTCCGATCAGCTTTTGCCCCTACACGATCAAACCGGGGCCTGACCACCTCCGCATCACCAAAGGCTCAGAGAACGAATCTATCCCCTTTTCTCCATTTTTTGTCCTTTTCATTTAATCGCCAACAAAAATCTGCCTGCCTATAATCGTCATGAAATACTCTTTGGCCTCAAACTCATCATCTGCCGGACAAACAACATAATCAACATTATCTAATAGATTCACCCACGAAACAGAACCGTCCTGAAAAAGGCACTTCAATTCCTTTTCCAAACGTACTTTCTGGACTGCATCGTTTAGAATGCGCTCCAACGCTGCTTGCGCTTCGCAAGCCTCCAGCCCAACATCAACTGAAAATACAGACCTTAAAATATTAATCAAAATTGGATAGTCCATACTCACCCTGACGGAAAAAATCGCGATTGTTTCCCAAGCTCTACTTGCAGAATTAACTATAGGATAAAAGGGGACGAGGATAAAAGGATAAAAGGGGACGGATTTATTTCCTTCACAGCCAATCAGGTTCAGGTCAGGAACATCTCTGCTGGTCGCCAGAGGGAAATGCCCATCATTTTCCTCGAAAATAAATCGTCCCCTTTTTGCTCAAAAACAAATCTGTTCCCTTTTTTCTTTAAAACAAAAAAAAAGGGGACAGATTTATTTTCCGATCAGCTTTGCCTCTACACAATCAAACCAGGGCCTGACCACTCCGCATCATCACATATAATAAATCTGTCCCCTTTTTTGTGCAGAGTCAGGAGTAGATTTGTGGGGATCCTCAGGGTCTGTCCCCGTTTCTCCCTTTCAAACCTGCCCTAGCCAAAACATCCAGATCATCATATATATCTCTAAAAAAATTCGAAAGATCAAGGAAGTTTGCTCGCCCCATTACCAAGGCCGCCTGTAGCTCAGCATCATCATTTCCTTCTAATGCAGCCAAAGCTTTAGCAACACTTTCTTTTCCTTTTTCGTACCTCTCTAAAAACTCGTCATCCCAATTAAGACTATAATCCGCCTCCCAATCTGCTCCCTTGAACCCCCCTTTCTTTGCCTCCGCCACCTTAGCGATAACTTTTTTCAGGCTATCCAGATCAGTCATTTCAACTTCCTCCCTTCCGCCAGCACCTTATTTGTTTTATCCACATTTATCGAACCGTCCAAATTCAAAACAAACTTTACATTATCAAATTTATCAAACACCTCAAGATGATCTTTATGTAAATTATCCAGATACACCTGATCTCCCTTTTTGATATTCTCGCCAATTTTAGCTGTCGCCTTGAAAACTGATTGCCCCTGAACCCTCTTTGATGTCTTTCTTACTCCCTCGGACAGTTCACTTCCGAAACCAGGCTGATTGAAAAAATCTTCCATTTTCTCAATTTTAATAGGAGTCCTATCAGGTGGAGACGGCGGTTCGTTGACCGTCTGCTTTCCGCCTCTTTTACCGACAACCGACAGTACCCTTTCACCACCTTTCATACCAAGAGACTTAAACTCTCCCAGCACCGCATCGATCAAAAACCGAGTCGCAACAACGTACCCATCACCGTCGTATTGATACTCATCATTACCCTTGTCATGTTCACCTTTGGCTTCCTGGTGCCTCTTGGTCAGCTCTTCCTCAGATTCTCCGATCAGTCTCGACGCCACCTTGATCGCGGCCAGATCCTTCAGTTCATCGATTTCAGGGCCATATGCGGCGTTGAGCAAACCATTGGCAGTCATGCTCAAAAGGAACTTCATGGGCCCCATCAGCGCCTGAATGCCAACAACGGTCGCTTCAACTGTCTCCGTGGGCATGCCCTGGGCGAGATCAATAAGATCCAACACTTGATTGAGTGCAAGCTGTCCGTGAGTAACGAGCTCCGCCGGAACCTGAATAGGCGGTAGTTCGATAGAGCCCGGCCTATCAGGCCCACCCGATGTCGTCATGCCCGGGCAGGTATTGTTTGCCGTGCAGCTCTCAACCAATTTTTCGTAATCAGCTGCCTGCTTTGCAAACTCAGCCAATCCATCCAGCACGGCGGCAGGCAATATTTTTATCTGCTCTGGATCAAGCCCCTGTCGAACGAAGTTTTTAGTAACGGCAAGCGCCCGCTCGCTGCCCAACTTGTCGATAAGCGCTTGAGGAACATCCCCATTCCCGACCAATTGGGCACTTATTGCTCGATCCAGATTTGTAAGGAAATCGACCCCGGCCTCGGCCTCCTTGACCATGTTCGCCTTGAAGTTGACTACATTCTCGCCCCACTTCGTCACCGTCTCGACCGGATGGCTGACCGCGTCGATCGAGGAGCTACTCACATACAGATCTGTACGATGCTCTTTATCCTTGGTGACAACGTAGGCCTGGTTCACATCTCGATTAAGACCCGTCGTAGAATCTTGCCCTGCGGTCTTGTCATTACGTACGACAACCTGGCCCGAGCCCACCGTGGCATTGAGAATCTGCTCACGTTCCTTTTCGTAGTTGTAGCCCTCGATCGCCCAGCTGTTTTTACTCTCGCCTTCCATGCCTTTGTTCGGCTTGTCTGCCTGAGAACCATTGCCGCCGCCGTAACTGCCACTGACACTGAGGTAGTAACCGTGCTCATTGTCCTTACCCGTGATATTGCGGTGCCCGAGGGTGTTGGTATCCAGCTTCAGGTTACCGTTATCGGCGGTGATCACCGAACCATCGAGTTGGGTGTGGTTTTCGGTACGAATGTCGACTTTATTCTTACCGTTAATAACCGTCTGGTTTTCAACCCAATTGGTCTTGCCATTGGTCTGGCCATAACCCAACGAGCCACTCACTGTCGCACCGAAACTGACCGCAACGGTGAGGCTGGCATCGAACTCCTTGCCCTCGACCTTGCCGGTGTTGGGCACCGAAGTCACAGTGAGGTCGCGACCAACGTCACCTACGACCTCATCACCGCGCAAAGTAGCGCCGGCAATGTTGGTATCACGTCCACTCTCGAAGCCCAGTTTGTTGCCAGCGTACAGATAAGCCTCTTGCTGCCTTACGCCTTCGCGATTCAGATCACCGATCCCAACGTTTACTGAGCCATAAACGCCGAAGCCATCTTGACCAGCGATAATGCCGCCCTCTGCCCCCCAGCTGCGTCGATCATGAGAACTGCTATAAGCGTTTTGCGCCGAAAGAACGTTCAGATCGTTACCGGCTTTGAGAGAGATGTCTCGCTCCGCGGTCGCCTGGGTCCCAATGAGGGTCAGGTCATTCTTCGCGTCGAGATTTATATTGCCGCCAGCAGTTAGCTGCGTGGGCGAAGAGGAACCTTGGAGTGATTTATCCTCAGTGCCTGCGTTGCTGACACCTACTCCAAGCTTGAAGCCACCTGTGGTGCCGCCCTTGACGCCACCTTTACTCTGGGTGGAATGTCCCTCACTGCTGTCTGAGCCGTGGGCGACATCCAACGTGATGTTCTTGCCACTGACGTTGATGTCACGACCGGCATTGAACTGGCTTCCGCTGACACTGACGTCGTTCCCTGCGTCCAGCGAAATATCGCCGCCCGCTAAAAGCGTCGACGGCCGTTGCGTCACGGAGCTTTGAGTGTGGCTGGAACTGACGCTGGAGGCACCAAAATGGCCGTCAAACTTTGGCCCACTGAAGAACTGATCAAGGGTATCCACCGCTTTGAGTACACTCGATCCTTTGCTGACCCCGTCCTCACCTTTGCCGGTGCCCTTGAGTCCGTCCATCGTGTTGCCAATGTTGTAGGCCGTCGTCACCGTAAGACCGTTGCGTTTGATGCTGTCAATGATGGTGACTTGGCTAGCCTCCTCCTTGGCATCAACGTTGATATCGCGCCCCGCTTTGAAGCGAATATTGTTCTCGGCCGTCAGATCAGAGCCCTGCTGGTTTATATCGCGCCCAGCATCCACATTGAGGTTCATTCCCGCATTGATGGAGCTACCTGCTGCGGTGTACCCCTTGCTATTTACGCCATGTTGGATGGTTTCACTGCCAACAAATGTCGAGAACGCATTACTGTCTATGGTCTGCTTAAGACCTACACTTTTGTCCGTCTTCCAGGTATTGCTACGCTGCTGATCGATCGAGGCGACGACGTTGACGTCGCGGCCTGCCTTTAGCGAAGCATTGTTATCAGCGCTGATGCCACTGCCGATAACGTTAATGTCACGGGCTGCATCAAGAATTGCATCGTGCCCCGCATTCACTTGGCTACCAATACTTGTGGAGCTGACAACCTCTCGGCCGCCTTTTTGTGAAGCGGCGACAGTGATATCTGCCCCCAATCCTGGCGTGCCCGCGAATGCACCAATGGTGTCTTTGAGCGACATGCCCACTTTTTTCTTATATTTCTCGGCGCGGCTGTAAGCCTGGTCATCCGCAGACGAGAGGGTAATATCACCTTCCTTGTCCACCAGCCCGGCATGCAGCTCGGCGTCGTGATTGGCGTTGATTTCACTCGCGTTCAGGCGCACGTCACGCCCTGCAATGACGACCGCGTCGTGGCCGCCGTTTAACTCGCTTCCAATCTGTGTGACAGAAGTCTGTAGTTGACTGCTGCCACTTTTCGACATGCCAAACCGACCCGTCTTGGTCTTCTTGGTGTAACTGCCAGACTCCTCCGTGGCGGATAGAACGGCTACGTCTTGGGTTGCACCGACCACCAGATCATTACCGGCATTCAATTGACTGCCGATGATCGCGACATTGCGTCCTCCATCGAGGCTGACGGCTCCATCGTCATCTTTAGACGCGTTGACGGTCAGGTCATGACCCGCCTCGATGACCGAAGCGACGTTTTCGCTTTCATAGCTTTCTTTTTGGGTCGTCTTGCTTCGACCGAACGAACCTTTTTTCTTCTTGTAGTAATAGGAAGAGCTTTCATCCTTGGCCGACGCAACAGTGATGTCCTGTACCGCATCGAGGCTGACATCTTCAGTGGCCTTGATCCGGCTGGCGATGATGCCCAGATCGTTACCCGCATTCAGCGCAATGTCGCGGCCCGAATTTAATACCGACGACTGTTGGGTGACACTGTGTGTTTCATTCGCCCTTCTTTTACTGCGCGAGACGTAGTCGCTCTGGTTGGCGGCAGAGGTGATAACGATGTCATTACCGGAATCAACGATGAGATCACGCTTGGCATCCAATCGACTGGCGACAATCGCAACATCACGGTCGGCGCTGATCGATAGATCCCGTCCGGAAGTTACTTCCGCTGCATGCTGGGTAATGGTCTGGTTGAGGAAATTACTGCCGCGCGAATCCGTGCGGCGATCCTGGACCGAAGTGATATCCACATCCTGGCCTGCGATGAGCTTCAGGTCTCCCTCGCTTCGCAATACCCCACCAATATTATTGACGTTGCGCCCCGCATCGATCTTGAGATCGTTGGCCGCTTCAATCCGTGCAGCGCTGTTCAAGACATCCCGATGCTGCAGCGTCCCGCCGTAGTTGGTATCAAAACCGTAGACGTCCCGCTGATTGATCACGTCGCCCTTGGTGGCGGTCAAGCTCACGTCGCGACCGGTAATGATGCCGCCAGCGCTGTTGACGATATTGTTGCCTGCCTTGAGCGTCAGGCGCTCGCCGGCTTCGATCAAGCCGCTGTTGGTGAGGTTGTTGCCCGCTTCGGCCGATAGATTATTCGAAGCTCGCAGCGTGCCAGCGTTGTTTAGATCCGCACCGGCAATCAGGGTTACATCACCGCCCTGGATCAACGCACCGTTGGGTGCCAGGCGGTTGTTGGCCTGGGCCAGGTAGAGGACCGGCACCAACACCTTTTCCCCATTCACTTCGTGCTCTTCGAGCCAGACGATGTCATGCGTCAGGGCCGCCACTTGCTGGGAGCTTAAGGTCACGCCCAGGGACAAGTTGAGCTGCTCCTTGCTGGCCACGGCATTGTTCATCAGATACTTGAACATCGCTTCGTCGGAGGTCTGGCCGTCAATCCAACGTTGGCCGGTCCGGGCGACCACAGCTTGTTGCACCAAACGCTGTTCGAACAGGCCGTCGCCGAGACGTTTGGCGCTGGTGTCCGGATCGTAGCCCAGCTTGTCCAGCAGATAATCCGAGCTCATGAACTGCTTGAGGTCGGTCAGCGCGGGGTTGGTTTCGATCAGGTATTTTTGCGCGTTGGAGCGCACGCTGGTCTCAGGAAGACCCTGGACACGCGGAACGTCGAACGCGCCGTTGCCGCCGTTGGGCAACAGCACACCCACCGGACCATCACCGGCGCTTGCGTTGACATTGATCAGGGCAGCCTTGTCGTTAAGGTTCAACGAAGGACGAGCAGCCAGGATCAGGTCGCGCTTGTTTATGGCAACTGGATCGTTCTGATCGAACTGCAAAGCAGTGGCGGGTCTCGCTGGATACCCGACAGAGCGCTCGGCGGTCGTGCCGGTAACCGAACCAATGGTTCGGTCTCCGCCTGGCACATTCGTCTGCTCGCTTGCGCCCTTCCCGTTGAGGCGGAACAGGCCATTGTTGCCTACCGGCAGGGTGAAGCCTGGCAGCGCCAGCGGATTGACCTGCTGTTGGGCCAAGTCTGGTGGCAACTGCGGGTTCAAGAACACGATAGTCGGTTTGACGCCGCTCTTGACGCCTGTGTCAGCCGAGGTCTTGGCCGTGCCATCAAAATTAGTGTAAGGGTTGAGGTTGCCGTTGTTGATCGTGGTTTTGGCGTTGATTTCTACAGCTTGTCCGGCCTGCACGATGGACGAAACGCTGCCGCCGCCGTTGGTGAAGATCCGGTCATCTTTCTTCAGCACGCCCGACAATATCTGGGTAGGTATGGCGACTTCGGCGCCAATGCCAAACTTGGTATTTATTTTGTTGAGTTTTTGTTTATCAAGCGAATTGTAGTCCCAAAAAGTTCCTCCTTTGTCCGGCTCATGCCACCTTCTAATATAGCCATATTGACTTTCTGAATTTCGATCTGCATAACGTTGTAGGTCTGCGTTGATCCAGCTAGTTTCGTCGTTAGGTAGTCCGCTAAGTTTATATATTCGCGAACGAGTGAAACTGCCTGACTGAAGGCCGAGATTACTAAAAGTGTCAACATCTAGCTTGATAGACTTACCAGCTGAAACAAGCGATGCGGTATTGTTGAAGGATCCGATGTCACCTGTGAGGTTACCCGCGACGATGAGGGAGGCTTGCGGGCCTGAGATTGTCGAAGTCGACTCATAGCGTTCGTTTACGTAGAACGTAGCAAGTCGGTCAAACGTAATGTCCCCGGCGATAAATTTCTCTTCACCAACCACGCCTTCAGTTTTATTGTTGAAACTGTTCGCCGACAGCGAAAAATCACCATCAACATTGATAGAGGCGGCGAGGTTGTTGACGTTATTCGCCCTACCACCATCCCTCCCTGCGATCGTCAGATCACCAATGCTGTAAACATCACCAGTCTGGTTGGTGAAATCGTTGGCAAACAGACTCATGTTGCCGCGACTGAAGACGAGCCCGGTGTTATTGACCAGGCTGGCAGTCTTGATCGTCAGTTCCTGGGCGGCGCCGAGCGTACCAGTGTTGCTCACCGCTCCGGCTTTGAGGAGCAAGCCACCATTGGACGTCAGGCGCCCACCTGCGTTATTTAGCAAACCGTCCACGGTGATGGTGCCGAGCCCGCCTGAGCCGATGCTCGAAGCGCTCGTCAAACCAAGCTGCGCAGCCTTGAAGGTCAGATTGCCCAGGCTGCTCATGCGACCATTGCCGCTGTACCCGCCAGTCAACTGGATGTCCAGGCTGCCATCGCTGGCAATCAACCCGTCGTTGATCCAGTTTCCGCCTTTGCCTATCAGTTGATTCGCCGCTAACAGTTGCCCGCTGGCTGTCTGGGTGAAATTGTTGACGTTGACCGTCAGGCGACCGGCCTGGATCACGCTACTGTTAGTCCAACTGGCTGCGTTCAACGTCAACCCACCACGGGTCAATAACGAACCGCCGGCATTCATTACGTTCGCTGTGGAGATGCCGAACTCACCCAGGCCAACGTGCGTGACGGATCCACCTGCGTTGAGGAGGCTCGGGGCTAAGAGGGTCAGATCCGTATTGGCGGATTCCAACAGACCATTGCGGTTATCGAACACGCTACCAATCTGGAAATCGGTCTTGCCATTGCTGCCCAATGCCCGCAACTTGCCGCCCTGATTGTCGAGATTGGAGGCTCGCACAGCGAGATTCGTAGCGCTTTCTATCAGGCCGGCATTGTTAGTAAGGTTGCCATTGACGCCAAGTTCAATATTGCTGCCACTGATTTGGCCAGCGTTATTGTTTAGCGACCCGGCCGCGACATTTACCCGTCCTTTGGCGTAGATCCCGCCGCCGCCATTGTCCAGTGCGTTCCCGCCAGCATCGAGCAGGATGTCTCCAGTATTTGCGGCGATACGGCCTGCGTCGCTGTAGATGCCACCTAACGCTCGCAAGTCAAGGCGGCTGCCTTCGAGCTTGCCGCCCTGGCCGTTGCGTAGCGCTCCGGTCAGGCGAGTTTGTAAGAGGCCTTTCAGACTGGACAGCACGCCGCTCCGGCTGTCGAGGCTGGCGGCGGTGAGGTTCAAATCACCTGCCTGAGCGATGATTTTACCGCCCTGGTTGTCGATGGCGCCGTTGCCAGCGTTCACGCTCAGGGCGCCGTAGCTCTGCACCGCGCCTTTGGCATTGCCCAGTCCGGCGGATGTAAGAGTCACGCCGGCGTCACGGCTGGAAATCAGACCATCGGCATCGTTGTGAGCCGTGCCGCCAGCAGTGAGATTCAACTGACCGATAGCCGAAATTGTCCCGCTATTGCTGTTGTTCAAGTCACCGGAAGTCAGCAGGGTCAATATGGACTGGCTGATCAACTGGCCGCCCTGGTTGTCCACGCCACTGGAACGTTTGATAACCAGTGGACCGGTACTGCCCAGTGCGCCATTGACGTTCGTGAGGGCACCAAGCAAGTCGAGGGTGATGCTGTCTGCCCCCACCAGGCTGCCGCCGGTGTTATTCAATTGAGTACCCGTGACGACCATCGCTTTGCTGGCGGTGACACGGCCAGACGTGTTATCCAAACCGGCCGCGTGGATATCCAGCGTGTCTGCGCTTTCGATCAGTCCACCCAAGACGTTTGTAAGGTTTCCACTGGTGAACGTCAGCGTCTGCTTGCCGCCGCTGGTAACGATACCGCTGCTGTTATCAAGGCTGGCCGCCGTGATGCTCAGCTCGCCCTTACCGGCCAGACCGCCTTTGTCGCGGTTGATCAACGCACCGCTGAGGTCGATGGTCAGGTTACCGAGTAAACTGGAAACCGTGCCTTCCTGACTGTTGTCGAGCGAGCCGCCGCTGACCGTCAGCCCGTTCCAGCCGGACACCAAGCCGCCCTGGTTTTCCAGTTCTACAGCGGCGAGGCTCAATCGATCATTACTGATCAGGTTACCGCCGCGGTTATCCAGGCGGTTACCGGTCAGGTTATAGCTGTTGACGCTGGAGATTTCGCCTATCTGGTTATTGAGGTCACGCAGATGAGCGATGCTCAACACGCCTTTGGTGTTGATCAAACCATTGCGATTATCCAGATCCCCCGTTGCCGGCCCCAGATCAATGTCGACGCCCGAGCCGCCCAACAGCGTGCCGCCCACGTTGCTCAGCCCGATGCTGTCGAGATCCAGTTGTTGCGCAGCCTTGATCGTGCCTTTGTCGTTAGTCAGCAATCCATCGACGGTCACGCCAATATCGCTGTCACTGAGCAATACACCGCCACCGCTGTTATCCAGGCTGGCTGCGCGGATTTGCAGCGCGGCAGCCGCGATCTTGCCTTTCACCGACGTCAGCGCATTGTCGATGGTCAGGGTGAGCTTTTGATTGCTGAGCAACTGTCCGCCGCTGTTGTCCAGAGATTTGGCGACCAGATCGAAAGCAAGGTCGCTGGAAATCTCACCGTCGCGGTTGTTTACCTCGCCTAGATTTTTCAGCAACAACTGGCCCGGCGCACCGAGGAAGCCGCCCTGGTTGTTTAGCCCGCCACCGTTCAAGTCGACGCTCAGGGTGCCCTTACTGAACAACTGGCCGCCCTGCTGATCCAGACCTTGGATAGTTGCCACCAACGAATTGGCCGCGCCTAAGCTACCAGCGGCATTAGTCACCTGACCGGCGCTTATTTCCAGCCGGTCGCCGGAATAGACACTGCCCTGGCTATTGTTCAGCGCACCGGTGGTGATGTTCAGTTTGCCCTTGCTGCTCAGGACGCCTTTCTGCTGGTTGTCCAGCGCACTGCTATTGATCGTGAGGGTTGTGTCGGTCAGCAGTTGACCGGCACGGTTACTGACTGCATCACGGGTTTCGATAGCCAAGGCCTTGGCGCTGGAGACCGTGCCGCCGTTGTTGCTAAGGCTTTGGGCGTCAATTGTTAGCAAGCCTTCGCTGAAGAGGCCGCCTTGATCGTTAATTAGATCCGAGGAAAGATTGATCGCGAGGTCACGCTGGGTGATCAGCCGACCGCTGTTTTCCAGCGTTTCGCCCGTCAGCGTCAGTCCCGTGTCGCCGGACACGAGTCCCTTGTTGCGGTTGATGATCTGCCCCACTGTCAACGCCAGGTTTCCGCCTGCCAGGATGTAGCCGCTGTCGCTGTTATCCAGCCAGGCACCTGCCAGCATCACGTCCGTTTTGCTCGACAGTTCACCATTGCGGTTATCTAGACGATCGACGGTCAGTGCCAATGCTTTTGTCGCACCTACCAAGCCCTCTTGGCGGTTATCCAACTCAGTCGCTTTGATCGTGAGACCGTCATCAGCGATGACCACCCCTGCCTGATTGTCAAAAAAACCCGCGATAGTGAGATCGATATCTCCACGACTACGGATTTCGCCATTGGCGTTGTTCAGACTGGCACTACGGCTGTCGAGGCCGGCGGAGGCGATCAATCCTTTTATGTTGCTGAGCGCCTGGTCGATGACGAAGGTCAGCTTTTCGTTGCTCAGCAATTTGCCGCCATCGTTGTTCAGGTTTTGCGCGTTGATGCTCCACGCTTTTGCGCCGGAAATTTCACCGCCGCTGTTGTTCACCTCAGTGAGGTTTTTCAGAAGCAATTGACCCGGTGTATGCAGATTGCCGCGCTGGTTGTTCAGCAGACCGTGATTTAGGTCCAGGGTCAGGTCGCTGTTGCTGAACAGCTCTCCGCCCTCCTGCTCCAGCGAGGTGACGGACACCTGAAGCTGTTGTTGGCTGCCGATCTTCCCACCGGAGTTGTCGAGATGCGCCGCCGTTAGCAACAACGTGCCGTCGGTGGCGAGACTGCCGCCCTGACGATTCTTCAATTCACCGGTGGTCAGTGTTGAATTGGCTTTCGCGCTGATAAGGCCTTGGTCACTGTTGTCGAGGCTGGCACTGTTGAACGCCAGGCCTTTTTGCGATGCGATCAGGCCGCCCTGGTTGAGCGCCTCGCCGGCAGACGTGAGTGCCATCGCTTCAAGGCTCGAAAGCTTGCCCAGGCGGTTGTCGAGGCGACCGACGTTCAAGGTCGTTTGACCCTCGCTACTGACCAGACCCCGCTGATTATCGAAGGTCTCATCGAAGTTCAGGGCCAGGCTGCCCTGGGTGACAATTTGTCCACCAATGTTGCTCAGTCCGATGCCGCTGAGCGTGCTTGCACCTTTGCTGAAGATCAGACCATTGGTGGCGTTGATGATCTGCTCGACCTTCAGGCCCAGCGTGGTATCGGACAACACCTTGCCGCCCTCACTGTTATCCATGCGAGCGCCCTGGATGTGCAGATCCAGTTGGCTGGACAGCGAGCCACCGCGATTGTCGATTTGATCGACGTTGATTGTCAGCGCCTTGAGTGATCCGACCAAACCGCCCTGGCGGTTATCCAGGCTCTTGCCGGTCAGCAGCAGATTACCCTCCGCAACCAGCTCGCCGCCCTGCTGGATCAAAGTGTCGATGGTCGCTTCGATATCGCCCTTGCCGGAAATCCGTCCGGCATCGTTGGCCACTTCTTTGGCCTTCAGATTCATCTTTCCTGTCGAAGTGACCAGCCCCCCATCACGGTTATCCAGCGAATTGCCTTCAAACGCCAACGCGGTCTTGCTTTCAATGCGGCCCTTGGCTCGGTTATCCAGTCCATCGATCAACAGTTTCGCGGCCTGATCGGCGCGAATGAGCCCTCCACGGTTAGCGACACTGGTGCTGTTGATGTCCAGGGTACCGAGGCTGGAAATTTTGCCGGTGCGGTTATCCAAGCGAGTGGCTTGCACATCCATCGCACCATTGGCCTGGATCAGGCCTTTCTGGTTGTTGAGCTGAGCGACGATCCGGGTGGTCAGCGCCCCCTCACTGGTCATTTGTCCCTGTTGACTGTTGTCGATCTGATGCGCCCGAATGACCAGAGCCTGTTTTGCGCCGATCTTGCCGGTGCTGTTATTGATGGTACCGAGCGCGGTGAGATCCAGCAGACGCCCAGCCGTCATCAACCCTGAAACGTTATCCAGCGAGGTGACCGTCAGTACAGTATTGGTTTGGCTGGAGAGTTCACCGTTACTGTTAACCAGCTGCCCGACGTTACCACCGATATTGCCGCTGCTGATGACACCGCCATTGTTCAGGACCTGACCGGCGTTGAGGTTCAACGTGTTGTTGTTTAGTACGCGTCCGGTGTTGCGGTTATCCAGTGTTCCGACGGTGATTACGGTGGTGGCCCCATTGAGGGTGCCGGCCTGGTTATTCAGCGTTTGCGTAACGTTGGCGGTCAGGTTACGGCTGGCGACGATGCTCTTGCCGTGGTTATCGAGCGTATTCGCAGTAACGCTCACATCCCCCGAAGCATTGCGCGTGTTATCCGCATTCACCCCGGCTTCAATAATGCCGTTGTTGCTCAACTGCCCACCGGCATTCAACGTGATGCTGTCCCGCGCGGCGAGGGTTTGCCGGTTGCTCAGGTCACCCTGAGTCTGCACATTCAACGTCGTGCCGGCGTAAACCGGGCCCTTCGCGTCAAGACTCGCCGCCTTGACGTTGACCCCCCCGCTGGCCGAGGTATCGACCATGCTCAGATGCCCATTGGCATCGAGCTGGATATCCCCGCCACTGGCAATCAACTTGCCGTCCAGCTTCACCCCAACCCCGGCCTCGGTGCCGACCAATTTGATCGCCCCGGCGTACATCCCGCCCAGCGCCGAAGAGTCGATCGCCAGTTCCGGCTTGGCGCTGCCGTCATCGGCGCGGGCAGTGGCGCTCAAGGTATCGGCGTTGACGTCGTTGCGACCGGCGACAATCGTCAGGTTCTTGGCCTGGATCTCAGCGTTGATTTTTGCGCTGCGGGTGATGATTTCGAAGTGATCGACATTGCTCGCGTTAAGACCGGCGCCTTCGATGGCGACGCTGCCCTGGTCCACTTGATAACGATCCAGCCGACCGTTTTCGACGATTGGTTTACCGGTGCTCAGGGTCACTTTCGGGCTGTTGATAAAACCGCAGCCGTTGCAGGAGATGCCGTAGGGGTTGGCGACGATGACGTGGGCCGACTGCCCGGCCACTTCGGTGTAGCCGCGCAACTGGCTGGGGCTGCCGCCGTTGACTTCGTTGAGGATGGTCGTGGCCGCTGAACCCTGGAGGTTCGGGTTGCCGACGATGATCCCGCCCAGTTGCGTGGTCTGGGTGCGGGAGGTGGCGTTGTTGAGGATTACGCCGTTGCTGCCGACGTTGTAGTCCTTGAACTGGTTGTGGGACAGGCCGTTGGCATTGGGCTTGGCGATGTTGACGATGGGCACGCCGTTGCCCGCCCGGTCCAGGCCGGTGCCCGGCGCGCTGACCACGATGCCGTCGGCCTGGGCCCACATCGGTTGCCAGAACATGACGTTGGCCAAGAGGAACGCCAGGCCGCGCTTGGGCATGCCGAGAAACCGCTCGCGGTTTTTCAGGAGAGCAGAAGGTTGGCGGGCCAGGAAGGCGTGTTGGCGGTCGTCCATGATCGGGTCTCGTTGCAGAGCAATTAAAGGTCATCCATGCCGAAGTCGGTCGCGGCAGAGCCGAACATGACTTCGTCCCGAGGCGGGAAGACGCGCATCGTCCCCGCCCCGAAAAAGCAATATCAAAATAGTGGCGCGATACTAGATAGCCATTATTTCGGCGTCAATTAAATATTGATGAAAAGCGCGGTATGCCCAAACCCACGGGTCATCCTCACTTTTAGATATTTCCTACGCGCCCGCCGCACCCGCTACCCTTCAGAAAACCGTCATCAAGCCCTAAGGGATTTCATGGACAGAACCACCTTCAAGCCCCTCTTGCTCACGCTCGCCCTGATCAGCGGCGCCCCACTGGCCCAGGCCGCGACCACCCTGGTCTATTGCTCCGAAGCCAGCCCCGCCGGCTTCGATCCCAGCCAATACACCAGCGGCACCGACTTCGATGCCTCGGCCGAAACCGTCTTCAACCGCCTCACCCAGTTCAAGCGCGGCGGCACCGAAGTCGAGCCCGGGTTGGCGTCAAGCTGGGACGTATCCGCCGATGGCCTGGCCTACACCTTCCACCTGCGCGAGGGTGTGAAGTTTCATACCACCGACTATTTCACCCCGAGCCGCGACTTCAACGCCGACGACGTGCTGTTCACGTTCCAGCGCCTGCTCGATCCGCAACATCCGTTCCGTCAGGCCTACCCCACCGAGTCGCCGTATTTCACCGACATGGGCCTGAACACCACGATCAAAAGCGTCGAAAAGATCGACGAGCACACCGTGCGCTTCAGCCTGAACAACGTCGACGCCGCATTCGTGCAGAACCTGGCGATGAGTTTTGCCTCCGTGCAGCCCGCCGAGTACGCAGCGCAGCTATTGAAGGAAGGCAAGGCCGGCGAACTCAACCAGAAGCCCATCGGCACCGGGCCGTTTGTGTTCAAGCGCTATCAGAAGGATTTGCAGATCCGCTACGCCGCCAACACGGCGTACTGGAAACCCGAGGACGTTAAGCTCGACAACCTGATTTTTTCCATCACCCCGGACGCCGCCGTGCGCCTGCAAAAGCTCAAGCGCGGCGAATGCCAGGTCAGCGGTTATCCGCGCCCGGCCGACATCGAAGTGATGGAGCAGGACCCGAACCTGCGCGTGCTCAGGCAGCCCGGTTTCAACCTGGGTTTCCTCGCCTATAACGTGACGCATTCGCCGCTGGACCAGCTCAAGGTCCGTCAGGCACTGGACATGGCCATCGACAAGCCGGCGATCATCAAGGCTGTGTACCAGAGCGCCGGGCAACTGGCGCAGAACGCCCTGCCCCCGGCCCAATGGTCGTTCGACCCGGCGATCCAGGACGCGCCCCATGACGTGACCAAGGCCAAGGCGCTCCTCAAGGAAGCAGGGGTTGCGCCCGGTACAACCATCGATTTATGGGCAATGACGGTGCAGCGCGCCTCCAACCCCAATGCGCGAATGTCTGCGCAAATGATCCAGCAGGACTGGGCCAAAGTTGGCATCCAGGCCAACATTGTCAGCTACGAATGGGGCGAGTACATCAAGCGCGCCAAGAATGGCGAACACGACGCGATGATCTACGGCTGGACCGGCGACAACGGCGATCCAGACAACTGGCTCGGCGTGCTGTACAGCTGCGCGGCGGTCAAGGGCAGCAACTACGCCAAGTGGTGCGACCCGGCCTACGACCGGCTGGTCCAGCAGGCCAAGGTCTCGACCGACCGCCAACAACGCATCGACCTGTACCGCCAGGCGCAGAAAATCCTCAAGCAGCAGGTGCCCATCACGCCCATCGCCAACTCGACGGTGTTCCAGCCGATACGCAAGGAAGTGGTGGATTTCAAGCTCAGCCCGTTCGGGCTTACACCCTTCTACGGCGTGGGTTTGAACAAGTAAAACCCGCCCCAGGCCGGTGCGTTGCAGCCTCGCAGCGCACCGGTACGGAGCGCCGCTTGCCCCAAAAAAACCTGCGCAAACGTTCAAATGCGTCAAAAGTTATAAAGATGCGACATTAAGGTACGTACGTGCCACTGTTTCAGACTTGAAACCGCTCTGGATCTTGCATTGGGTATGGGGCCTGCATAAGTATCCGCAGGACGACTCACGAGGTCGCCCTCAAATCCAAAAATGACAACAAATCATGAGGCCAACATGCTTAAACACGCGGTCATTCCGTTTTTAGTCGGCGCAGGCTTGTTAGCCAGCGCTCCTTTCGCTTCCGCCGCGACTAACCTGGTGTTCTGCTCCGAAGGCAGCCCGGCCGGTTTTGACCCTGGTCAGTACACCACCGGAACCGACTTCGATGCCTCTGCAGAAACCATGTTCAACCGCCTGACCCAGTTTGAGCGCGGCGGTACCGCCGTGATTCCTGGCCTGGCCACCAAGTGGGACATTTCCGAAGACGGCCTGACCTACACGTTCCACCTGCGTGACGGCGTCAAGTTCCACACCACCCCGTATTTCAAGCCGACCCGTGAATTTAATGCCGATGACGTGCTGTTCACGTTCAACCGCATGATCAACAAGGACGATCCGTTCCGTAAGGCGTACCCAACCGAATTCCCGTACTTCACCGACATGGGGATGGACACCAACATCACCAAGGTCGATAAAGTCGACGACCACACCGTCAAGTTCACCCTCAAGGATGTCGACGCCGCGTTCATCCAGAACCTGGCCATGAGCTTCGCCTCGATCCAGTCCGCCGAGTACGCCGCCCAGCTGCTCAAGGACGGCAAGCCTGCCGACATCAACCAGAAGCCGATCGGCACCGGCCCGTTCGTGTTCAAGAGCTACCAGAAAGACTCCAACATCCGTTACACCGGCAACAAGGACTACTGGAAGCCTGAAGACGTGAAGATCGACAACCTGATCTTCGCCATCACCACCGACCCGTCGGTGCGTATCCAGAAGCTGAAGAAGAACGAGTGCCAGATCACCCTCTTCCCACGCCCGGCCGACCTCAAGGCCCTCAAGGACGACAAAGCGCTGAAGATGCCTGACCAGGCGGGTTTCAACCTGGGTTATGTAGCTTACAACGTGATGGAAAAAGTCAAAGGCGACGACAAGCCCAACCCGTTGGCTGACCTGCGCGTTCGTCAAGCCTTGGACATGGCTGTAAACAAGCAACAGATCATCGACTCGGTGTACCAAGGTGCGGGACAACTGGCGGTCAACGCCATGCCTCCGACCCAATGGTCCTACGACACCACCATCAAAGATGCCAAATACGACCCTGAAAAAGCCAAGGCTCTGCTCAAGGAAGCCGGTGTCAAGGAAGGCACAGAGATCGTTCTGTGGGCCATGCCGGTTCAGCGTCCGTACAACCCGAACGCCAAACTGATGGCGGAAATGCTGCAGAACGACTGGTCCAAGATCGGCCTGAAGGTCAAGATCACCAGCTATGAGTGGGGCGAGTACATCAAGCGCTCCAAGGGCGGCGAGAACCAGGCCATGATCATTGGCTGGAGCGGCGACAACGGTGACCCGGACAACTGGCTCAACGTGTTGTTTGGCTGCGACTCGCTGCAAGGCAACAACTTCTCCAAATGGTGCGACAAGAAGTTCGACGGCCTCGTCAAGGAAGCCAAGCGCACCACCGACCAGGCCAAGCGCACCGACCTCTACAAACAGGCGCAACACGTCCTCAAGGACGCCGTGCCGATGACACCTATCGCTCACTCGACGGTGTATCAACCCATGCGCGCCAACGTGCAGGACTTCAAGATCAGCCCCTTTGGCTTGAACTCCTTCTACGGCGTCAGCGTCAGCAAATAAAGGTAATCAACGGCGGCGTTTCCAACGTCGCCGTTGCTTTATCTGCCGAGACAAAGACTTGGAAATTGCCTACATCCAAAAGCACTGCGTACCACAGCAGTTGGTTTAGGACGTGTCGCCTTTTCCCACAAGTCTTTCAGGCATTACGCATTACCGCCTGGCACACGACTCATACCGTCGGGGCTGGAGGTTTTGCCAATCCTGCGGCAGCGCTGTTCACGCATTGGAATGAGCCCAGTGCCCCGGCCCGTCCCTGGAAGGGCACCGGTTCACTGTCAAACACCCCGAACGAGAGAGGGAGCGTCATGCGCCATACCTTGGTTTTATCCGCATTGCTGGGCACCGGCCTGCTGGCCGCTACATCCGCGGCCCAGGCTGCCGGCGGCAGCTTGGTGTTCTGTTCCGAAGGCAGCCCTGCCGGTTTCGACACCGCGCAATACACCACCGCGACCGACAACGATGCCGCCGAACCGCTGTACAACCGCCTGGCCGAGTTTGAAAAAGGCGCGACCAATGTCGTGCCGGGCCTGGCGACGAGCTGGGACATTTCCGAAGACGGCTTGAAATACACCTTCCACCTGCGCGAAGGGGTGAAGTTCCACACCACCGACTACTTCACGCCGACCCGGGATTTCAATGCCGACGATGTGCTGTTCACCTTCAACCGCATGCTCGATCCGCAGCATCCGTTTCGCAAGGCCTACCCCACCGAGTTCCCGTACTTCAACGGCATGAGCCTGAACAAGAACATCGCGAAGGTCGAAGCGACAGGACCGCTGACGGTGGTCATGACGCTCAACAGCGTGGACGCCGCATTCATCCAGAACATCGCCATGAGCTTCGCCTCGATCCTTTCGGCCGAGTACGCCGACAAGCTGCTCACTAGCGGCAAGCCGAGCGACATCAACCAGAAGCCGATCGGCACCGGGGCTTTCGAGTTCAAGAGCTACCAGAAAGACTCCAACATCCGCTACGTCGCCAACAAGCAGTACTGGGCGCCTGAGCGGGTCAAGCTGGACAACCTGATCTTCTCGATCAACACCGACGCGTCGGTACGGGTGCAGAAGCTCAAGGCCAACGAATGCCAGATCACCCTGCATCCACGCCCGGCCGATGTGCCTGCGCTGAAGAACGATCCCAAGCTGCAACTGATCGAGAAGCCCGGTTTCAACCTTGGCTATATCGCCTATAACGTTCGCCACAAACCCTTCGACCAGGTCGAAGTACGCCGGGCGCTGGACATGGCAGTGAACAAGCAGGGCATTCTCAACGCCGTGTACCAGGGCGCGGGACAACTGGCGCAAAACTCGATGCCGCCAACCCAATGGTCCTACGACGACACCATCAAGGACGCCCCCTACGACCCGGAAAAAGCCAAGGAGCTGCTCAAGGCCGCCGGGGTCAAGGAAGGCACCGAAATCACCCTCTGGGCCATGCCCGTGCAACGCCCGTACAACCCCAACGCCAAGCTGATGGCCGAGATGCTCCAGTCCGACTGGGCGAAGATCGGCTTGAAGGTGAAGATCGTCACCTACGAATGGGGCGAGTACATCAAGCGCACCAAGAACGGCGAGCACGACATCAACCTGATCGGCTGGACCGGCGACAATGGGGACCCGGACAACTGGATGGGCACGCTGTACAGCTGCGACGCCATTGGCGGCAACAACTACTCCCAATGGTGTGACCAGGACTACGACAAGCTGATCAAGCAGGCCAAGATCGTCACCGACCGCGAGCAGCGCACCGTGCTCTATAAACAGGCCCAGCAGTTGCTCAAGCAGCAAGTGCCGATCACGCCTATCGCCCACTCGACGGTCAATCAGCCGCTGAGTGCCAAAGTCGAAGGGTTCAAGGTCAGCCCCTTCGGTCGCAACGTCTTCTCGGGCGTCAGCCTGAACCCATAACCGTTTAGCCATGCAGCGAGGGCTTCCTTTGGAAGCCCTCCGCCAGCGTTTTGCCTTAATTCGCCGATCAAGCGCCTGGCAAACGTTTGCAAGCTGCAAATGAGTTGTAAACCAATAGCCGTATCACCGAAAAAGAACGGCATAAAAAAGAAAGAAAAAGGAGCGTTACCCATGAAACTGAGCAGCACCGCGATACTGGCCTTGGCCATCAGCAGCGTTACGGCCACGGCTTACGCTGAATCTGTCAGTCAGGAATTCGTTCCTACCGCGCTGGCCGACAGCAGCGCCCAAAGCGAAGCAAAAGGTTTCATCGACGGCCAAAGCCTGGGAGGCACGACGCGTAACTGGTACTCCAACGAGTTGAAACGCCGCGACGACCGATTCAGCTACAAGCCAAATAGCGTAAAAAATGACCCTACCGTGCCAGCGACGCCGATTGCTCGTCGTATCAACTGGGTCCAAGGCACCATCGTCAACTACACCTCGGGCTTTACCCAGGGCACCGTCGGCGTCAGCACCGAAGTCGCCGCCTACAACGCTATCGTGCTGGACCGGGATCGCAAGCACATCGCCGGTGGCTCCAACCGCACCCTGGCGGACTCCAACGGCGATGCCGTGGACCAGTGGAGCAAACTGGGCCTGGCCAACGCCAAGTTCCGCGTATCGAACACGACGCTGACCGCGGGTCGCCAGAATTTCAGTACGCCGATCATCGACGTCATCGGCAACCGTGCATTGCCTTCGAGCTTCGAAGGTATCAGCCTGCACAGTGAAGAATTCAACAACCTGTCGTTCGATCTGGCCGGCTTCGATCGCGTTTCGCCACGAACCGAGCAGAGCCTGTCGAAATTTCGCACCGAGTATTCCGCCACTGGCGTGGAAACCGACAAGGTCTATACCGCCGGCGTCAACTACCAGCCGTTTAAGAGCCTGAAAACCAGCCTGTATGGCGCCAAGGTCGAAGACTTCTGGAACCAATACTACTTCGGCGCCACCCATGAACTGGGCGATAGCCAGGTGCTCAGCCTGACCACCAGCCTGAATTATTACAAAACCGTCGACGAAGGCAAAAAACTGATGGGGAATATCGACAACGATACCTACTCCCTGTCCCTCGGCCTTGCTCACCAAGCTCACAGCCTGACGTTCTCCTACCAGGAAGTGAACGGCGACGAATACTTCGACTACCTGCACGAAACCAACGGCATCTACCTGGCCAACTCCTTGCTGTCCGACTTCAACAGCCCGAACGAGAAATCGTTCCAGATCGCCTACGGCCTGAACATGGCCGAGTACGGCGTGCCCGGCCTGAAGTTCAACATCTACCAGGCACGTGGCTGGGGCATTGACGGCACGCATTACCGTGGCACTGCCTACACCGATCCAGGTAAGCAGCGCGGCGACCTGAGCCTGATGGACGGCGAAACTCACTACGAATATGGCGTCGGCGCCTCCTACGCCGTGCAGAGCGGCCCGCTCAAGGCCACCGCGATTCGTGCGACCTACACCACACACCGCGCCAGCGAAAACCAGGCTGATGGCAACATCAACGAATTCCGCCTGGTCACCACCATCCCGTTCAACATTCTCTAACCTTTCCACCGACGGTCGACCCACAAGGTTGACCGTTCGGTTTTTTGCCGTTCAACCGATTGCAGAGGATTGACGATGAACATGAACCCCCTACGCGCCGCCATTGCCGCCGCACTGCTGAGTGTTGCCGTTGGCGCCACGGCCAAACCCCTGGTGGTTTGCACAGAAGCCAGCCCGGAAGGCTTCGACATGGTCCAGTACACGACTGCAGTCACCGCCGACGCCGTGGCCGAAACGATCTTTAACCGCCTGGCCGACTTCAAGCCCGGCACCACCGAAGTGATTCCTGCCCTGGCCGAGTCCTGGGACATCAGCGACGACGGCCTGACGTATACCTTCCACCTGCGCAAAGGCGTCAAGTTCCACACCACCGATTACTTCAAGCCGACCCGCGACATGAACGCCGACGACGTGGTCTGGAGCTTCCAGCGCCAGCTGGACCCGAATCACCCGTGGCACAAACTGTCGAGCGTGGGTTTCCCGTACTTTGAAAGCATGGGTTTCAAGGAACTGCTCAAGAACGTCGAAAAAGTCGACGAGCACACGGTCAAGTTCACCCTGACCCGCCGCGAAGCACCGTTCCTGGCCGACATCGCCATGGCGTTCTCCTCGATCTACCCGGCCGAATACGCCGACCAGTTGCTCAAGGCAGGCAAGGCCGGCGAGCTGAACAACAAGCCGATCGGCACCGGGCCGTTCATCTTCCAGCGCTACAACAAAGACGCCCAGGTTCGCTTCAAGGCCAACCCGGACTACTTCCGGGGCAAGCCGCCGGCCGATGCGCTGGTGCTGGCGATCGCCACCGATAACAATGTGCGCATGCAGAAACTCAAGACCAACGAGTGCCAGATTGCGCTTTACCCGAAACCGGACGATATCCCCGGCATCAAGAAAGACCCGAACCTGAAGGTCACCGAGCTGGATGCGATGACCGTTTCCTACACCGCCCTGAACACCAGCCACAAATACATGAGCGATGTGCGGGTGCGCAAAGCCATCGACCTGGCCTTCGACAAGGAAGCCTACGTCAACGCGCTGTTCGGCAAGGGCAACGCCACCGCCGCGGTCAATCCGTACCCGCCGACGCTGCTGGGTTACAACCACGACCTGAAGAACCCGACCCGCGACCTCGACAAGGCGCGCCAGTTGCTCAAGGAAGCCGGCGTGCCGGAAGGCACCGTGTTTACCCTGTTCACCCGCAACGGCGGCGGTCCGACCAACCCCAACCCGATGCTCGGCGCGCAAATGATGCAAGCCGACCTGGCGAAAGTCGGGATCAAGGTCGATATCCGCGTGATGGAATGGGGCGAAATGCTCAAACGCGCGAAAAACGGCGAGCACGACATGGTTTCCGCCGGATGGGCGGGCGATAACGGCGACCCGGATAATTTCCTGACGCCTATGCTCAGTTGCGAAGCCGCCAAGAACGGCGAAAACTACGCGCGCTGGTGCAACGAGAAATTCCAGGCGCTGCTCGACCAGGCACGCGCCACAGTGAACCCCGAGGAGCGCGCGAGGCTCTATGAGCAGGCCCAGGTGATTTTCAACCAGGACCAGCCATGGATCAGCATGGCCCACACCCGCATGTTCACGGCAATGCGCAAGAACGTAGAGGGTTATGTAATTAGCCCGCTCACCACTAACAACTTCGCCACCACCCAGGTGAAGTAGATAAGAAGACGCCCGGCAACCTTCACCAAAGGATTGCCGGGCACGCCTAACCGGCTGATGAGGTACACCTGAAGATGTTTAGTTTTATTGCCCGCCGACTGGGATTACTGATTCCCACGTTCTTCGGCATCACCTTGCTGACCTTCGCGTTGATTCGCATGATCCCCGGCGACCCCGTGGAAGTGATGATGGGCGAACGTCGGGTCGATCCCGAAATGCATGCTCAGGCAATGGAACGCCTTGGCCTGAACAAACCGCTGTATGCCCAGTACCTGGACTACATCGGCAAACTGGCCCAGGGCGATCTTGGCGAATCGCTGCGCACCCGTGAAAGCGTATGGACCGAGTTCAGCTCACTGTTTCCCGCGACCCTGGAACTGTCCCTGGCCGCGCTGCTGTTCGCCGGTATCCTCGGCCTGCTGGCCGGGGTGATCGCGGCACTCAAGCGAGGATCCCTGTTCGACCATGGGGTGATGGGCATCTCCCTGGCGGGGTATTCGATGCCGATCTTCTGGTGGGGCCTGATCCTGATCATGTTCTTCTCGGTGTCCCTGGGCTGGACACCGGTGTCGGGACGGATCGACCTGCTCTACGACATCGAGCCGAAAACCGGCTTCATGCTGATCGACACGCTGCTGGCCGATGAGCCGGGCGCGTTCCTCGACGCGTTGCATCACCTGATCCTGCCGGCCATCGTGCTGGGCACCATTCCGCTGGCGGTGATCGCCCGCATGACCCGTTCCTCGATGCTCGAAGTGCTGCGCGAGGACTACATCCGCACCGCCAAGGCCAAGGGCCTGTCGCCATCGCGCGTGGTGTTCGTGCACGGCCTGCGCAACGCGCTGATCCCGGTGTTGACCGTGGTCGGCCTGCAAGTCGGCACGCTGCTGGCCGGCGCGGTCCTGACCGAAACGATCTTCTCCTGGCCGGGCATCGGCAAGTGGTTGATCGAAGCCATCGGCGCCCGGGACTATCCCGTGGTGCAGAACGGCATCCTGTTAATCGCCTGCCTGGTGATTCTGGTCAACTTCGTCGTGGACATCCTCTACGGCTTTGCCAACCCACGTATCCGTCACCAGCGCTGAGATCAAGACCATGAGTACTCCAACTACCGCGGTAGCAGTCGATCAAAGCCTGCTGTACCCGTCCCCGTACAAAGAATTCTGGCAGGCGTTTTCCCGTAACAAGGGCGCCGTCGCCGGGCTGCTGTTCATGATCCTGATCGTGTTCTGCGCACTCTTCGCCCCGTGGGTCGCGCCGCACGACCCGAGCGAGCAATACCGCGACTTCCTGTTGACGCCCCCGGCGTGGCTCGAAGGCGGGCAGATGCAGTTTCTGCTGGGCACCGACGAACTGGGCCGTGATTTGCTCTCGCGCTTGATCCAGGGTTCGCGGCTATCGCTGCTGATCGGCTTGTCGTCGGTGGTGATGTCGCTGATCCCGGGCATCCTGCTGGGGCTGTTCGCCGGGTTCTTCCCGCGCATCCTCGGCCCGACCATCATGCGCCTGATGGACATCATGCTCGCCCTGCCCTCGCTGCTGCTGGCCGTGGCGATCGTCGCCATCCTCGGCCCTGGCCTGATCAACACCGTGATCGCCATCGCCATCGTCTCGCTGCCGTCCTACGTGCGCCTGACCCGCGCCGCCGTGATGGGCGAGCTGAACCGCGACTACGTGACCGCCGCCCGCCTGGCCGGTGCCGGCCTGCCGCGCCTGATGTTCATCACCGTGCTGCCCAACTGCATGGCACCGCTGATCGTCCAGGCGACCCTGAGCTTTTCCTCGGCGATCCTCGACGCCGCCGCCCTGGGCTTCCTCGGCCTTGGCGTGCAGCCACCAACCCCTGAGTGGGGCACCATGCTGGCCTCGGCCCGCGACTACATCGAACGCGCCTGGTGGGTCGTGAGCCTGCCCGGCCTGACCATTTTGCTCAGCGTGCTGGCAATCAACCTGATGGGCGACGGTCTGCGCGATGCGCTGGACCCGAAACTCAAGAATGCCGCCTGAGGAGATTCCCATGTCATTGCTAGAAATCAAGAATCTCAACGTCCGCTTCGGCGACGCCACCGCCGTGCCGGTGGTCGACGGCCTGGACCTGAGCGTAGACAAAGGCGAGGTCCTGGCGATCGTCGGCGAATCGGGCTCGGGTAAATCCGTGACCATGATGGCGCTGATGGGCCTGATCGAGCACCCCGGCATCGTCACCGCCGACGCGCTGAACTTCGACGGCAAGAACATGCTCAAGCTGAGCAACCGCCAGCGCCGGCAGATCGTCGGCAAGGACCTGGCGATGGTTTTCCAGGACCCGATGACCGCGCTCAACCCCAGCTACACCGTGGGTTTCCAGATCGAAGAAGTGCTGCGCCTGCACCTGAAGCTGTCCGGCAAGGCCGCCCGCAAGCGCGCCATCGAACTGCTGGAAAAAGTCGAGATCCCGGGCGCCGCCAGCCGCATGGATGCCTACCCGCATCAACTGTCCGGCGGCATGAGCCAGCGCGTGGCGATTGCCATGGCGATTGCCGGCGAGCCAAAACTGCTGATCGCCGACGAACCGACCACCGCTCTGGACGTGACCATCCAGGCGCAGATCATGGACCTGCTGCTGGCCCTGCAGAAAGAGCAGGACATGGGCCTGGTGCTGATCACCCATGACCTCGCCGTCGTGGCTGAAACCGCCCAGCGCGTGTGCGTGATGTACGCCGGCCAGGCCGTGGAAGTGGGCCAGGTGCCGCAGCTGTTCGACATCCCGGCCCACCCGTACAGCGAAGCACTGCTGGCGGCGATTCCGGAGCACAGCATGGGCGCCGAGCGTCTGGCGACGTTGCCGGGGATCGTGCCCGGTCGCTACGACCGCCCGCAAGGCTGCCTGCTGTCGCCGCGCTGCCCGTACGTGCGCGACAACTGCCGCCAGGAGCGCCCTGCGCTCGATCCGAAATCCAACAGCCTCGCCCGCTGCTTCTACCCGTTGAACCAGGAGGTGGCGTGATGGCCGTCGTACTTACCGCCCGTGACCTGACCCGTCATTACGAAGTGTCCCGTGGCATGTTCAAGGGCCATGCGACCGTGCGCGCCCTCAACGGTGTGTCGTTTGAACTGGAAGCCGGCAAGACCCTGGCCGTGGTGGGCGAATCCGGTTGCGGCAAATCCACCCTCGCCCGGGCCCTGACGCTGATCGAAGAGCCGTCCGCCGGTTCCTTGAAAATCGCCGGCCAGGAAGTGGCCGGCGCCAACAAGGCCGAGCGCAAGCAACTGCGCAAAGACGTGCAGATGGTCTTCCAGAGTCCTTATGCGTCCCTCAACCCGCGGCAGAAAATCGGTGATCAACTGGCCGAGCCGTTGCTCATCAACACCAACCTCTCGGCCACCGAGCGTCGCGACAAAGTCCAGGCGATGATGAAGCAGGTGGGCCTGCGCCCCGAGCATTACCAGCGCTATCCGCATATGTTCTCTGGCGGCCAGCGCCAGCGCATCGCCCTGGCCCGCGCCATGATGCTGCAGCCCAAGGTGCTGGTGGCGGACGAACCGACCTCGGCGCTGGACGTGTCGATCCAGGCGCAGGTGCTGAACCTGTTCATGGACCTGCAACAGGAGTTCAATACCGCCTACGTGTTCATCTCCCACAACCTGGCGGTGGTGCAGCACGTCGCCGACGACGTGATGGTGATGTACCTCGGCCGCCCGGTGGAAATGGGCCCCAACGAGTCCATCTACAGCCGCCCATTGCACCCCTACACCCAGGCGCTGCTGTCGGCCACCCCGACCATCCACCCGGACCCGAACAAGCCGAAGATCAAAATCGTCGGCGAACTGCCCAACCCGCTCAACCCACCGTCCGGCTGCGCCTTCCACAAGCGCTGCCCGTACGCGACCGAGCGTTGCAAGACCGAAGAGCCGGCGCTTCGCCCGTTGGATAACCGATTGGTGGCGTGTCACTACGCCGAGCGGTTTCTCGACGGCGCGGCGTAAGGCTAAAAGGCAGCAAAGCACTTAAGGCAAGAAAGCCTTTGTGGCGAAGGAGCTTGCTCCCGCTGGGCCGCGAAGCGGACCCTCCTTTTGGGCCTGCTGCGCCCGAAGCGTCGGACCGGTCCAGCGGGGCCAAGCTCCCTCGCCACAGGAAATAAAAAAACCCTCCAGACCGACTCGGGCTGGAGGGTTTTTATGCAGGGCATCTACGTCTGGCTGTCGCTCTCTGCATCCTCATCGTCATCCCCGGGCCTCATGAGTGCAAAGAAAGTTAACAACCTTATTTGGCACAAATATCACCTTGGTTACTGCGCACCCTTCGAGGGCCTTGATAACCTTGCTTCGAGCCAAATCGACGTCAACCGACTCCTCGCCTGTCCCTTCCGTTAGGTCATCCACATACTTGCCGTTGATATAGATCCGCGTCGCCTTGATCGGACACACTCGAACCTGAGGCCAGGGTTCAGAGTCGATAGTGTTGTAGCCCAAACGCTCCCAAATTTCAGAGCAGACATGAGGAGCAAACGGGAACAGGGCCTTTACGAAATCAGCGCCTATTTGCTCAAGAAAATACCCCTTGTACTTCTCGGCCTGATTCATGAATTCCATAAACGCAGCAATCGCGGTATTAAAATTCAACGTCTCGAAGGACGCATCGACCTTGGACAGGGTTTTTCCCCACAAACTCTCCAGCGGATGCTGATCCGAAGCCGCGGATTCATTGCGCGTAGCTTCGGATTCAGGACCATCGAAAAAAATACTCAGTACCCTATTGAGGAAGCGCTCACACCCCTTTATCCCTTTGATGTCCCACTTTTTATTCTGCCCGAGCGGCCCCATGAACATCATGTAGATCCGGAAAGTGTCAACGCCGTAATCACGAATGATGTCATCAGGAACGACGACGTTGAGAAGGGATTTCGACATTTTGGTATTGAAAGCTTGCAACTCGTGACCGCTATTTTTCAGCCAATACTTACCTACGCGATACTCGGCGTCATCTACGGCCACGATGCGACCGGTTCCATCCTTGAAGGCATCAGCCGTCACCAATCCTTGGTTATAAAGCGTCTTGAAGGGCTCATCAAAATTCACCAGACCTACATCAAACAGGACCTTGTGCCAGAATCTGGCATAGAGCAGATGCATGGTCGCATGGGCTGAACCGCCCATATAAAGGTCGACCTGTTGCCAATACTCCATACTTTGTGCGGAGAACGGCTCGGCGTCATTATGGGGGTCCATGAACCGCAAGAAATACCAGCACGAGCCGGCCCATCCGGGCATGGTGTCCGTGACCCGGTAGAGCGGGTCACCCGCCGCATCACAGCAGTTCACCCACTCTTGTGCACGTTGCAAAGGGCTCGCGCCATCGGCACCGGGGCAGAAGTTCTCGACTACCGGCAATTCGATTGGCAGCTCGTTAGGGCTGGCAGCAATAAGCTTACCGTTACCGTCTCGATACAGTGGGAAAGGTTCGCCCCAATAGCGCTGTCGTGAGAACAACCAATCGCGCATCCGGTAACGCACTTTACGAGTGGCACAATGATCATCGATGAGGTTTGCTTCAATCCGCTCCCGAGCCTCGTGTCTTGAGAGGCCGCTAAAACTTGCGGAGTTTCTGAGGACGACCTGTCCATCCGCCTCATCGAGCACGGACAGGTGCGATAAGCCGAAGAGCTGGCACAACGCTGCAGCTTTGGGATCGGTCTCAGGGACAGAGAATATCGCCTGTTCTTTTCCATCGAACGCCAGGTAGTTGACGACATAAATAGGCAGAAATGCGCCCGTCAATGGATGAGATACATGGCGATCTAAAGACAGGCCGTCCACTGTCATCTTCGGATCCTGCAACGCGGCGATCCTGGCAGAAAGATCACTGTCACGACCCTGACACAGTTCTTTCACATAGGGATGTTCAGTGCAGAGGAACACGGCGTTGCTGCCATACAGTGTTTCGGCCTCTGAGGTGTACAACGTTAAGAGCTGGGCGGCGTCCTCACGCGTCAGCAAATCAATTTCAATACCCTCTGTGCGCCCGATCCATTCTCGCTGCATTTTTTTGACTGATTCAGGCCAGTCGAGTCGATCCAGGTCGGCTAATAACCGCTCAGCATATTCAGTGATCTTGACTACCCACTGCTTCAGCGGCTTTTTGATGCAAGGGTGATCACCCCGCTCAGAGCGACCATCGATAACTTCCTCATTGGCGAGAACTGTTTTAAGTGCCTCGCACCACCAGACATTTTCCTCCTTCTCATACACCAAGCCACGCTCGTAGAGTTTTAGAAAGAGAAATTGCGTCCACTTATAGTATTTGACATCAGAGGTGTCGATTTCTCGACTCCAATCGTAGCTTAACCCCATCAGCTTCAGTTGGCCCTTGAAGTTTTTGCAGTTTATCTTGGTGATTTCTGCAGGGTGCGTGCCAGTTTTTATTGCGTATTGTTCCGCCGGCAAACCGAACGCATCCCAGCCCATAGGGTGCAATACATTAAACCCTTCCATTCTTTTTCTACGGGCGACGATATCGGCTCCAATATAACCGACAGCATGCCCTACATGCAGGCCATTCCCAGAAGGGTACGGGAACATATCCAAAACATAATAGGGAGGCTTGCTACTGACGTTATCAGCGGCAAATGTATTGTCTTCCATCCAGCGCTGCTGCCACTTACTTCTAAACTGATCGTTATCCATGATCGATTCTCGCGCCTTTCCAAAAGCTATAGGAGTTAACTTATGCGAAAAATAAGAACGGCAAATTCGATCGCCATCTCGTGCAGAGGAACTTTTCCTGCGTTATAGGAGATATCTTAGCCTCGATCCATTCTATAGTTTTCAAATTTTTCCAGCGGCAGGAACTTTAGCAATCGAGAACGACAGCCATATGTATAGTAGGCTCTCTAAATTCTCGCCCAGCTAAATTGTAACGCAATACAATCAGTTCCTGACTGAAGGAGCTCGCGGAGGGATACCTGAGTAAATATGCCCCCCTAACTGACTTAAATATCCGCTAACGTTGCGTTTCGTCGACATGAACTTTCATATCGAAGCTAGGCGCCGGACTGCGGATCACTTTGTTTCCTGCACGCTCCAGTCACCGTCATTGCGCTGCACCTTGCGTGTACGCTTGGCGGTACAACTGTAACCAATGCGGTGCAAAAACAGATAGCTTTAAATGCTTGGTCATCAATGCGAAAAGAATGAACCTACAAGCAGTTAGGAAGATTCTTACAGATAGAACTTATAACGGGGACACAAGCAGGATTTTATATTTCAGACATATAATGAAAAATTATGCGGAGCACAAAAATCGACTACCCATGGGCGGGGCAACCACACCCTGGCCAGGGAAATAAAAAAACCCTCCAGACCGACTCGGGCTGGAGGGCTTTTTATGCAGGGCATCTACGTCTGGCTATCGCCCTCTTCATCCTCATCGCCATCCGGCGTGTCGATTGGCGAACCATCATCATCCTCGCCATCGTCCGGATCGCCTGCGTCCGCATCGGTCGCGGCAAGCATCAACTCGCCTTGAACCACCGAGCCACTCGACGCGTGCTTCTCGTGCTCATCGCATTCGGCCCATGCAGCGGTGGAACCGAGGGACAGCATCACCAACACCTTTAGAAAAAACATCATGCGCAGCAGCTTATTCATAGCCAATTCCTTCTTTACCGGATAAAGCCGGGGCCGACGGTGCTCAGGAAACACTGTTCCGAACAGACCGGTTCATCAGATAGGACGCCACGGAACAGCCAGAAATGCCGCTGCCATAAAGATTGGTTTCGAATAAGGTTTATTCCCAAACCCAATAACACCAAAAGGTCCAATGTGGGAGCGAGCCTGCTCGCGAAGAGGCCCGCAGATCCGACATCCAGGCAAGCTGACCCACCGCTTTCGCGAGCAGGCTCGCTCCCACAGGTTTCCGGTTTCGACGCTTGGGGCTTAGTGATGCTCGCGCGTCGCGCGGAATTTCACATCTGGCCAGCGCTCTTCCATCAGCGCGAGGTTGACCCGTGTTGGCGCCAGGTAGGTCAGGTGGCCGCCGCCGTCCAGCGCGAGGTTTTCCACGGCCTTGTTGGAAAATTCCTCGAGTTTTTTCTTGTCGTCGCATTCAATCCAGCGGGCGGAGTAGACGGTGATCGGCTCGTAGGAGCACTCGACTTTGTATTCCTCTTTCAGGCGACTGGCGACGACGTCGAACTGCAGCACACCGACGGCGCCGAGGATGATGTCGTTGCTGCGCTCCGGGAAGAACACCTGGGTGGCGCCCTCTTCGGCCAACTGCTGGAGGCCCTGGCGCAGTTGCTTGGATTTGAGCGGATCCTTCAGGCGTACCCGGCGGAACAGTTCCGGGGCAAAGTGCGGGATGCCGGTAAAACCCAGGGCTTCGCCTTCGGTGAAGGTGTCGCCGATCTGGATGGTGCCGTGGTTGTGCAACCCGATGATGTCACCGGCGAAGGCCTCTTCCAGTTGCTCGCGCTCCGAGGAGAAGAAGGTCAAGGCGTCGCCGATACGCACGTCCTTGCCGGTGCGCACGTGGCGCATCTTCATGCCCTTCTCGTACTTGCCGGAGCAAATGCGCATGAAGGCGATACGGTCGCGGTGCTTGGGGTCCATGTTCGCCTGGATCTTGAACACGAAGCCTGCGAATTTCTCTTCCACCGGCTCCACGGTGCGCTCGTTGGCAACGCGTGGCAGCGGACGCGGGGCCCAGTCGACGACGGCGTCGAGCACATGGTCGACGCCGAAGTTGCCCAGGGCGGTCCCGAAGAACACCGGAGTCAGTTGGCCGTCGAGGAATTCCTGCTGGTTGAATTCATGGCAGGCGCCCTGCACCAGCTCCAGCTGCTCGACAAAACGCTCGTATTCGTCGCCCAGGTGCGCGCGGGCCTCGTCGGAGTCGAGCTTTTCGATGATCTTGGTTTCGGTGCGCTCATGACCGTGGCCGGCGGTGTAGACGATGATGTAGTCGTCGGCCAGGTGGTAAACGCCCTTGAAGTCGCGGTAGCAACCGATCGGCCAGGTGATCGGCGCGGCCTTGATCTTCAGGACCGCTTCGATTTCGTCGAGCAGTTCGATCGGGTCGCGAATGTCGCGGTCGAGCTTGTTGATGAAGCTGACGATCGGCGTGTCCCGCAGACGGCAGACGTCCATCAGCGCGATGGTCCGTGGCTCGACGCCCTTACCGCCGTCGAGGACCATCAAGGCCGAGTCCACCGCGGTCAGGGTGCGGTAGGTGTCTTCGGAGAAGTCTTCGTGGCCCGGGGTGTCGAGCAGGTTGATCATGTGCTCGCGATATGGGAACTGCATGACCGACGTGGTAATGGAGATACCCCGCTGCTTTTCCATCTCCATCCAGTCGGAGGTGGCATGGCGGTCGGACTTGCGGGATTTCACCGTGCCGGCCACCGCAATCGCCTTGCCCATCAGCAAGAGCTTTTCGGTGATGGTGGTCTTACCGGCATCGGGGTGGGAAATAATGGCGAAAGTGCGGCGTTTCGCGACTTCGGCGGCCTGTTTGGTCATGGGAAATCGCCTGGCAGGTGATTCAAAAAAGGGCGGCGATTATAGCTCAACTTGTGCCAGGAACCGAACCGTTGAGCACATCAAGGGTGGCCAGATGCTGCCGCACATGGGAACCTTTTGCCACGTGGAGGCGTCCACCACCCTGATACGAGCAACCGTCAGGGGCTGAAAAATCAGCAAGTTAGCCTGACGAGGCTGCGCTCATGGCTCGCTTCGACAGCCGTTTTGACGGCATCGAAAAGAGCTGCTTCTCGCGAACGTTTTCCCGGCAACCAATGAAGGTCCGCCGCCCGGGAAAGCGTGCGCCGACAAAAAAAGACAAAGGAGTCCGCCTGTGGCTATCCGCTATGGCAAAGGGCTTATCGGGGGGGCGGTCGTCGTCGCCCTCCTGGCCCTGTTGGTCCACTGGATCGGCATCGATACGATCCACCGTTACCGCGACGACCTGCTGTTCTACCTGCAAGCGCACCTGATGCTTGTACTGGCTTCCATGTTGGCGGCCCTGATCGTCGGCATTCCCGCCGGCATCGCCCTCAGCCGCCCCGGCATGGTCGGGCGCGCCGAACGCTTCATGCAAGTGTTCAACATCGGCAATACCGTGCCGCCCCTGGCCGTGCTGGCCATTGCCCTGGGTATCCTGGGCATCGGCAGCGGGCCGGCGATCTTCGCCCTGTTCCTCGCCTCGCTGTTGCCCATCGTGCGCAACACCTATGAAGGCTTGAAAAATGTCCAGGGCTCGCTCAAGGAAGCTGCCGTCGGCATCGGCATGACCCCGCGCCAGGTGTTGTGGAAAGTCGAACTGCCCAACGCCGTGCCGATCATCGTCGGTGGCGTGCGCGTAGCCCTGGCGATCAACGTCGGCACCGCACCGCTGGCGTTCCTGATCGGCGCCAACAGCCTTGGCAGCCTGATCTTCCCCGGCATCGCCTTGAACAATCAGCCGCAATTGCTGCTCGGCGCGGCCTGCACCGCCTTGCTGGCGCTGCTGCTCGACGGCCTGGTAACCCTGGCCAGCCGCCTCTGGCTGGAACGCGGTCTGCGACCGTCCTGAGCTTGGCTGGATAAAGGAATTATTATGAAGAAGTTGAGCTTGATCCTGGGCTGCCTGCTGCTGTTCGCGGGATTCGCCCAAGCCGCTGAAAAACCGCTGATCCGCCTCGGTGCCCGGGTGTTCACCGAGCAGACCCTGCTGGCCGAGATCACCGCGCAATACCTGCGCGACAAGGGCTACGACGCACAGGTCACTGGCGGGCTGGGCAGCAACCTGGCCCGCAGCGCCCATGAAACCGGGCAGTTGGATTTACTCTGGGAATACACCGGCGTGTCGCTGGTTTCCTACAACCATGTCACGGAAAAACTCGACAGCGCCCAGTCCTACGCCCGGGTTAAAGAACTCGACGCGAAAAAAGGCCTGGTCTGGCTCGCGCCGTCGAAATTCAGCAACACCTACGCCTTGGCCCTGCCGGAGAAAGTCGCGAAGAAGTACCCGCAGATCAATTCCATCAGCCAATTGAATAAGGTGCTGCAGACCGAGGCCGAGGAAAATCACCTGGTCGCGCTGGACACCGAGTTCGCCAACCGTTCCGACGGCCTGGCCGGCATGGTCGAGCGCTACGGCATGAACCTGACCCGCAAGAATATCCGGCAGATGGACGCCGGCCTGGTCTACACCGCCCTGCGCAACAGCCAGGTGTTCGCCGGACTGGTGTACACCACCGACGGCCGACTGAACGCGTTCAAGCTGAAGCTGCTGGAAGACGACAAGCACTATTTCCCCGACTACACCGCCGCGCCGGTGGTGCGCCAGGCCTTCCTCGACGCCCATCCGCAACTGGCCGCGCAGCTAAAGCCACTGGCCGAACTGTTCGACGACGAAACCATGCGCCAGCTCAACGCCCGTGTGGATGTCGATCATGAAAGCCCTTCCGCCGTTGCCGCCGATTTCCTGCGCCAGCATTCCCTGCTCTCAACCCAATGACCTGGAGGAAAAGCCATGGATTTTCTTGACGCCTTTTCCCATCTGGACTGGCCGCTGGTGCTGCACCTGACCTGGCAGCACATCACCCTGGTGGGCATCGCCGTGACCCTGGCGATAATCGTCGGTGTGCCGCTGGGCATTTTCATGACCCGCTTCCCGGCGCTCGCCGGCCCGTTGCAAGCCAGCGCCACGGTACTGTTGACCATTCCGTCGATTGCCCTGTTCGGCCTGCTGCTGCCGTTCTATTCCAAGTTCGGCCAGGGCCTCGGTCCGATGCCAGCGATCACCGCGGTGTTCCTTTATTCGCTGCTGCCGATCATGCGCAACACGTACCTGGCCTTGACCGGCGTCGAACCGGGCATTCGTGAAGCCGCCCGCGGCATCGGCATGACCTTCGGCCAGCGCCTGCGCATGGTCGAACTGCCGATTGCCGTGCCGGTGATCCTCGCCGGCGTACGCACCGCCGTGGTCATGAACATCGGCGTCATGACCATCGCCGCCACCATCGGCGCCGGTGGCCTGGGCGTGCTCATCCTCGCTTCCATCAGCCGCAGCGACATGTCGATGCTGATCGTCGGCGCCGTGCTGGTCAGCCTCCTGGCCATCTTCGCCGACCTGCTTCTGCAATGGCTGCAACGCTCGCTGACCCCGAAAGGACTATTAAAATGATCGAACTTCAAAACCTCAGCAAAACCTTCAAGAGCAACGGCAAGGATGTAAAAGCCGTGGACTCGGTGAACCTGACCGTCAACGAAGGCGAGATCTGCGTGTTCCTCGGGCCGTCGGGCTGTGGCAAAAGCACCACGCTGAAGATGATCAACCGCTTGATCCCGCCGACCTCGGGCAAGGTCTTGATCAACGGCGAAGACACCACCGGCCTCGACGAGGTGACCCTGCGCCGCAACATCGGCTACGTGATCCAGCAGATCGGCCTGTTCCCGAACATGACCATCGAGGAGAACATCACCGTGGTGCCGCGCCTGCTCGGCTGGGACAAGCAGAAATGCCACGACCGCGCCCGCGAGTTGATGAGCATGATCAAGCTCGAACCCAAGCAGTACCTGCATCGCTACCCCCGTGAACTGTCGGGCGGCCAGCAGCAGCGGATCGGCGTGATCCGCGCCCTGGCCGCCGATGCGCCGTTGCTGCTGATGGACGAACCTTTCGGCGCGGTCGATCCGATCAACCGCGAGATGATCCAGAACGAGTTCTTCGAGATGCAACGGGCGCTGAACAAAACCGTGATCATGGTCAGCCACGACATCGACGAAGCCATCAAGCTGGGCGACAAGATCGCGATCTTCCGCGCCGGCAAGCTGGTCCAGTGCGATCACCCGGACACGCTCCTCGCCCATCCGGCCGATGAATTCGTCAGCAATTTCGTCGGCCAGGACAGCACGCTCAAGCGCCTGTTGCTGGTCAAGGCCGAAGACGCGGCGGACAACGCCCCGTCGGTCAGCCCCGAAACACCGGTGGCCGAGGCGCTGGAGTTGATGGACGAACACGACCGTCGCTACGTGGTGGTCACCTGCGCCGAGAACAAGGCGCTGGGGTATGTGCGCCGGCGCGACCTGTACCGCCAGACCGGCACCTGCGGGCAGTTCCTGCGGGAATTCAACGCCACCGCGGCCTACGACGAACATCTGCGGATTCTGTTGTCGCGTATGTATGAGTTCAACCGTTCGTGGCTGCCGGTGATGGATGCCGAGCGGGTCTTTCTTGGGGAAGTGACCCAGGAATCGATTGCCGAATACCTGAGCTCCGGCAAGTCCCGTGGCGGCAAGACCAGTATCGTCTCGCCGGCCGAGACCGCGTCTATCTAGGCGGGAAAAGAGTGCCTTTGTAGCTGCTTTTGTGGCGAGGGAGCTTGCTCCCGCTGGGTCGCGAAGCGGCCCAAAAAAAGCGATGGGCGCTTCGCACCCAAGCGGGAGCAAGCTCCCTCGCCACAAGTGCAAACGTGACATCCAACAGGCTCGAAAACCGATCCGAGGGAACATCAACCTGTCACACCGGTCGGTTACATCATGAGCTGTCGCGCACTGCACGACGGAGACGTGCAAAAACGCGACATTTTTAGTTGATCTCAGGCCCCTCACGCCCTAAAGTTCGCGCCGAACGTCCATGCTGGAAACGATCCATCCGGCTCAAGTACTGACGACGAGACAGCAAGGCCAAGGGACTCAAGCGTCCCATGGCCTTTTTGCTTTCGGCGACATGCCTTGGGAAGTAGGCGAACCAAAGTGGGGATACGGAGGACGTTCGCGGGGGTTGCTGCCCTCAAACCCATTGATCCTGATGTTTGCCAGTAGGAGTCCCAAGTATGTCGATCCAGGTCGAAGATTATTTCGCGCGCGAAACCTTTCAGAAAATGAAGGCGTTCGCCGACAAGCAGGAAACCCCATTCGTGGTGATCGACACCGCGATGATCGCCAAGGCCTATGACGACCTGCGCGCCGGTTTCGAATTCGCCAAGGTCTACTACGCCGTCAAGGCCAACCCGGCGGTGGAAATCATCGACCTGCTCAAGGATAAAGGCTCGAACTTCGACATCGCCTCGATCTATGAGCTGGATAAGGTGATGAGCCGCGGCGTCGGCCCGGACCAGATCAGCTACGGCAACACCATCAAGAAATCCAAGGACATCCGCTACTTCTACGAGAAGGGCGTGCGCCTCTACGCCACTGACTCCGAAGCCGACCTGCGCAACATCGCCAAGGCCGCGCCGGGTTCGAAAGTCTATGTGCGCATCCTCACCGAAGGTTCGACCACGGCTGACTGGCCACTGTCGCGCAAGTTCGGCTGCCAGACCGACATGGCCATGGACCTGCTGATCCTCGCCCGCGACCTGGGCCTGGTGCCGTACGGCATCTCGTTCCACGTCGGCTCGCAACAGCGCGACATCAGCGTCTGGGACGCGGCCATCGCCAAGGTCAAGGTGATTTTCGAGCGTCTGAAAGAAGAAGACGGCATCGTCTTGAAGCTGATCAACATGGGCGGTGGCTTCCCGGCCAACTACATCACCCGCACCAACAGCCTGGAAACCTACGCCGAGGAAATCATCCGCTTCCTCAAGGAAGACTTCGGCGACGAACTGCCGGAAATCATTCTCGAGCCGGGCCGTTCGTTGATCGCCAACGCCGGCATCCTGGTCAGCGAAGTGGTGCTGGTGGCGCGCAAGTCGCGTACCGCCGTCGAGCGTTGGGTGTACACCGACGTGGGCAAATTCTCCGGCCTGATCGAAACCATGGACGAAGCCATCAAGTTCCCGATCTGGACCGAGAAGAAAGGCGAGATGGAAGAAGTGGTCATCGCCGGCCCGACCTGCGACAGCGCTGACATCATGTACGAGAACTACAAATACGGTTTGCCGCTGAACCTGGCGATTGGCGATCGTTTGTACTGGCTGTCGACCGGTGCCTACACCACCAGCTACAGCGCTGTGGAGTTCAATGGCTTTCCGCCGCTGAAGTCGTTCTACGTGTAAAAACGCGCTTGCCTGACCCAAAAGCCCGTGACTGGCTCACGGGCTTTTTTGCATCTGCTGGATTCGCGCCTGATAGGCCTCAATCAGTGGAGACAACGCAGTCAGCCGCGCCGTCTGCAAGGTTTGCACGGCGACACGAAGAAAATTCAGATTCCCTCCGGCCAACGCCCGGCGCAACCACACCAAGCCCTCTTCGATACGGGCATCGGCAATCAATACGCAGCCATGGCTGAACTGCCCCCGAAAATCCCCGCCTTCGGCCGAACGTCGATACCACCGGGCCGCCGCCACCGGGTCCGCCGGGCAGAAGCGCCCCTCTTCCAGATAACGCCCCAACAGATTCATTGATTTGGCGTGCCCCAACTCCGCGGCTCGACGATAAAGAGCCAGCGCTTGCGGCTGATTCTCAGCAACGCCGCGCCCAGTCGCCAGCAGGTTGGCCAGGTTGTACATCGCCCAATCCAGTCCTGCCTCGGCTGCCTGGCGATAATGTCCGGCCGCGACCGAAGGATCGGCGACGCAACCCCAGCCATGCTCATGGCATCGCCCCAGCATGTTGCGCGCCATCAGGTGCCCGCGTTGGGCGGCGATCTCGAACCAGCGCCGGGCCAGGGTTTTGTCCTGTTCGATACCGCGCCCGTCCAGCAGGATCTGCCCGAGCAGTGCTTGGGCCTCCAGCAGCCCTTCGCCCGCTGCGATCAGAATCGCCTGGGCCGCCCGCGCCGGGCTGTCCTCGAGCATGGCCTTGAGGGCCTCGCCGTCTAGCACTTCCTCGCGGCGCAGACGAAAATCCGCCACCTACACCTCGACCCAGCGACGCAACAGGTTGTGGTAGGTGCCGGTCAGGCGAATCAACGACGGATGCTCGGGCACGTCCCGGGTCAGTTCCCGGATCGCACCGTCCATCTCGAATAGCAATGCGCGCTGGCTGTCTTCGCGCACCAGGCTCTGGGTCCAGAAGAACGAGGCATAGCGTGTACCACGGGTAACCGCGTTGACCTTGTGCAGGCTGGTGCCCGGATACAACACCATGTCCCCGGCCGGCAATTTGACCCGTTGGGTGCCGTAGGTGTCCTGGATTTCCAGCTCGCCGCCGTCGTAGTCCTCCGGGTCGCTGAAGAACAGCGTGGCCGACAGGTCGGTGCGCACCCGCTCGGCACTGCCCTTGGGCTGGCGCACGGCATTGTCGATATGGAAATCGAAACTGCCGCCGGCGGTGTAGCAGTTCACCAGCGGCGGGAAGACTTTGTGTGGAAGCGCCGCCGACATGAACAAGGGGTTTTTCCACAACCGATCCAGCATGGCCGCGCCGATTTCCTTGGCCAGGGGATGCCCCTCGGGCAGTTGCAGGTTGTGCTTGGCCTTGGCCGATTGATAACCGGCCGTGACCTTGCCATCTGCCCATTCGGCCTGCTCCAGGGCCTCGCGGATACGCTGCACTTCTTCAGGAGAAAACACACCGGGAATGTGCAGCAACATGGCATTCAAGACCTGTGGATAACGCGGGGCGCCAATGGTAGTGATTCTTATTGACAGTGTACAACCCCCGCCAACGCGCCATTGGGCAGAAACCGTAAAGGCAAAATGTAAAGAATGTAAATTCCTCCCAAATAGCAATATTTCGCAATTGATACATAAAACTGTTTACCCTATATTCCGCCGCCTCAACCTTGGGGAAGGCACTGTTCATGTCGCGTCAACAATCACAATTACCGGTTAATTCACCTCGTCTGCTGGCCTCCGCCATCGGCGTCGCCCTCGGTGCGACGTCAATCGCACAGATGGCCCAAGCGGCGGAAAAGATCGACGAAAAAGCCCCGCGCAATGCCATTTCCCTGGACGCTACCAGCATTACGGGCGAGGCCCAGGACACGACGTCCTACCAGGTCGAAAAAGCCTCGTCCTCGAAATACACCGCGCCGCTGGTCGACACGCCGCGCTCGGTGACGGTCATTCCCCAGCAGGTGCTCAAGGACACCGGCGCCCTTAACATGCAGGATGCCCTGCGTACCGTGCCGGGCATCACTTTTGGCGCCGGCGAAGGCGGCAACCCCCAGGGCGACCGTCCATTCATCCGTGGCTTCGATGCCCAGGGCGACACCTACCTGGATAACGTGCGTGATACCGGTTCGCAAAGCCGGGAGATCTTTGCGGTGGAGTCCATCGAGGTCAGCAAGGGCCCGAACTCGGCCATCGGCGGCCGCGGCGCCGCCGGCGGCACCATTAACCTGGTGAGCAAGAAAGCCCACTTGGGCGACTCGTTCGACGGCGGCTTCACCTGGGGTTCGGACCAGACCCAGCGCTACACCCTCGACGGCAATTACCAGTTCAGCGACAGCGCCGCCGGCCGGCTCAACCTGATGAGCCACGAAAGCAACGTCGCCGGTCGTGACCAGGTCAACTACGATCGCTGGGGCGTCGCGCCGTCGCTGGCGTTCGGCCTGGGCACCGACACCCGGGTCAACCTCGATTACTACCACCTGGAAAGCAACGACCTGCCGGATTCGGGCATTCCCTACAGCGTTCCCGCCTCGGGCCGCACCGCCGACCGCACCAAAGCCAACCCGGACAAGCCCGATGCCGGCGGCGACAGCAGCAATTTCTATGGACTCAGCGACCGCGACTTCCGCAAGACCCGCGTCGACACCGCGACCATCGCCATCGAGCATGACCTGAGCGATGCACTGACCGTCAAGAACACCCTGCGCCACGGCTCCAGCATGCAGGACTACATTCTCACCCAACCCGACGACAGCAAGGGCAACGTCAACAACGGTACGGTCTGGCGGCGCGTCAACAGCCGCGTCAGCAACGTCGACACCACCACCAACCAGACTGATCTGTTCGGTGATTTTTATGTGGCCGGCTTCAAGAACAGTTTCTCCACGGGCATCGAGCTGAGCCGCGAGACCGGCGAGAAGACTTCGTACAACGTCAACACCGACACCGTACCGGGCACCACCGCCGCGAACACCAACTGCACACCGGCCCTGGTCGGCGCGCCGAGCGGCTACAACTGCACGTCGCTGTCCAATCCGAACCCGAACGATCCCTGGAACGGCGCGATTTCCCGCAACTATGCCGGCACCGACACCACCAGCGTCACCCGCGCGCTCTACGTGTTCGACACGCTGGAACTGTCACCGCAGTGGCTGGTGAACATGGGCTTGCGCTACGACCACTTCGACACGAAATACAAGACTTACGACGCCGCCGGCACCACCACGTCCAAGGGTGACGACACCAGCGAGTTCGTCACCGGCCAGTTCGGCCTGGTCTGGAAACCAGCCGACAACGGCAGCATCTATGCGTCCTACGCGACCTCGGCCACCCCGCCCGGCAGCATGGTTGGCGAAGGCATCGAGGGCAATCCGCTCGGTGGGACGCCAGACCGCAGTGGCAACCTGCTCGCCAGTGACATGGAGCCGGAAACCACCAAGAACTACGAGATCGGCACCAAGTGGGACTTGCTCGACAGCCGGCTTTCGCTGACCGCGGCGATTTTCCGCACCGAGAAGGAAAACGCCCGGGTGCAGGTCGACACCACGACCTATGAAAACGCCGGCAAGACTCGCGTCGACGGCCTGGAGCTGTCGGCCAGCGGCAAGCTCACCGAGAAATGGCAGGTGTTCGCCGGCTACAGTTACCTGGACAGTGAGCAGGTCGATGGCGGGCCAATGAGCACCAGCGATGGCAACGAATTGCCGAACACGCCGAAAAACAGCGCCAGCGTCTGGACCACCTACGCGCTCACGCCAAAGCTGACCATCGGTGGCGGGGCCTTCTATGTGGATGATGTGTTCGGCAGCGTGGCGAACACCACCATGGTCGACTCTTATGTGCGTTATGACGCCATGGCCAGCTACAAGGTCAGCAAGCACCTGGACCTGCAACTCAACGTGCAGAACCTGACCGACGAGACTTACTACGACAAGGCATTCTCGACCCACTTCGCCAACCAGGCGGCCGGGCGCACGGCGTTGTTGAGTACTAATTTCCACTTCTGACCGGTTGAAAGAACCCGACGCCGATGGCCAGGCAATGAACCTGTGGGAGCGAGCCTGCTCGCGAAAGCGGAGTGTCAGTTGATAAATGCGTGACTGACACGACGTCTTCGCGAGCAGGCTCGCTCCCACAGGATCTAACCACCGCCCATTACTGACCGGCACCGGGCAAAGCCCCGTTCATGCAAATGAATGGGGCTTTTATGTGTGTTTATGAATGCTTCTCGATAACACACGGCATAATGCACGCCGTGACAAACAGTATTGAATGAACAAGGCGGGCGACGTGTTGAAGAAAACCCTGTTCCAGTTGCACTGGTTTTTCGGCATCAGTGCCGGGCTGGTCCTGGCGTTGATGGGCGTTACCGGTGCGGTGGTGTCTTTCCAGGACGAGATCCTGCGGGCATTGAACCCCGAGGTGCTGACGGTTGAAAAACAACCGGCCGGCGTCCTGCCGCCCGCCGAACTGGTGGAGCAGATCGAAGCCGCCTCAGGCAAGACCGTCGCCATGCTCTGGGTCGAAACCGACAGTGGCAACGCCGCGCGGGCGATCTTCACCGCCCCGCCCGGAGAGAAACGCGGGCCGATGCGCTACTTCAACCCCTACAACGCGCAGTTTCTCGGCAATGTGGTGGGCCAGGATTTCTTCGGCCTGATGCTCAGGCTGCACCGCGTCCTGACCCTGGACGACGTGGGCCGGCAGATTACCGGCGCCTGCACGCTGATCCTGGTGTTCTTCTGCTTGTCCGGCCTCTACCTGCGCTGGCCACGCCAGTGGAAAAACTGGCGCGCCTGGCTGACCCTCGACTGGGCGAAAAAGGGCCGCAGCTTCAACTGGGACCTGCACTCCGTTGCGGGCACCTGGTGCCTGCTGTTCTATCTGTTGGCCGCCCTGACCGGGTTGACCTGGTCCTATGAGTGGTACAACAAAGGCCTGACCCGCCTGCTTTCCGATTCGCCCAAGGATGAGCGCGTGCGCACCCGTGGCCCGGCACCGAGCGGCCCGGCGCCGATCGCCGATTACCGGGCCATGTGGAGCAGCATCTACAGCGCCGCCGGCCCCGGCCTGTCCGCCTACAACGTGCGCATGCCACCGGTGGCCGGGCAACCGGCGACGGTGTTCTACCTGCTCAAGGACGCCCCCCATGACCGCGCCCTGAACCAACTCATGCTCGACCCGAGCACCGGCGTCATCAGCCGTCACAGCCGCTACACCGACAAGAGCCTCAAGGCGCAATTGCTCACCAGCATCTATGCCCTGCATGTCGGCAGTTACTTCGGCCTGGTCGGGCGGATCCTGGTGACCGCCGCCGCATTGGCGATGCCGCTGTTTTTCATCACCGGCTGGCTGCTCTACCTGGACCGCCGACGCAAAAAACGTCAGGTCCGCCAGGCTCGCCAGGCGCTTGCCGGCAACCCTGGCGATGCCCCGGCGTGGCTGATCGGCTTTGCCAGCCAGAGCGGTTTTGCCGAGCAACTGGCCTGGCAGACCGCCGGCCAGCTCCAGGCCGCCGGGCTACCGGTGAAGGTCCAGCCGTTGGCCGGCGTCAGCGAAAAGGATTTGAACAGCGCCACCCGCGCCTTGTTTGTCGTCAGCACCTTTGGCGACGGTGAAGGACCGGACAGCGCTCGCGGTTTCGAGCGCAAGGTGCTCGGCCGGGCGATGAGCCTGGAAAGCCTGCAATACTCGGTCCTCGGCCTCGGTGACCGGCAATATGACAATTTCTGCGGTTTCGCCCGCCGTCTGCACGCCTGGCTCGCGGAGCACGGCGGCAAGACGCTGTTCGCACCGGTGGAAGTGGACAGCGGCGACCCGTACGCCTTGCGGCACTGGCAACAGCAATTGGCCGAGCTGACCGGCCAGCCTCCGGCGGATGCGTGGCAAGCGCCGAGTTTTGAACACTGGACCTTGAGCCAACGCACCCTGCTCAACCCCGACAGCAGCGGTTCGGGCGTGTACCTGCTCGGCCTCGGCGCCCCCGGCCCGAGCAGCTGGCTGGCCGGTGACCTGGTGGAAATCCTGCCGCGCAATGACCCGTGGGCTATCGAACACTTCCTCGATGGCCTGGGTATCGCCGGTATCGCTCGGGTGCAGGTCGATGGCTTGCAGCAGACGCTCGAACAAGCCCTCGCCACGCGTCAACTGCCGGAAAACCGCGCACACCTAGTGGGTCTGCACGCCCAGGCGCTGGTGGAGGCGTTGGCACCGCTGGGAATGCGTGAATATTCCATCGCCTCGATCCCCGCCGACGGTGTACTGGAACTGATCGTACGCCAGGAACGTCACGCCGATGGCAGCCTGGGCATCGGTTCCGGCTGGCTGACCGAGCATGCGCCGCTGGGCAGCCCCATCAGCCTGCGCGTCCGTCGCAACAGCAGTTTCCATCTGCCGCCCCAGGGCGTGCCGATGATTCTGCTGGGCAACGGCACCGGCCTGGCCGGCTTGCGCAGTTTGCTCAAGGCCCGTGTTGCCCAGGGCATGCAGCGCAACTGGCTGCTGTTCGGCGAGCGCAACCGCGAGCATGATTTCCATTGCCGCGACGAACTGCAGGAATGGGTGACCTCCGGCGACCTGGAACGCCTGGACCTGGCGTTCTCCCGGGATCAGGAAAAGAAAATCTACGTCCAGGACCGCCTGCTGGAATCGGCCGCGTTGCTCAAGCAATGGCTGGCCGACGGCGCGGTGATCTATGTCTGCGGCAGCTTGCAGGGGATGGCGTCAGGCGTGGACCACGTGCTCAACCTGGTGCTGGGCCGCGAGGAAGTGGAAAAGCTGATCGAGCAGGGCCGGTATCGGCGGGATGTTTACTGATCCTGGCCGCCCGACATCAACCCTGTGGGAGCGAGCCTGCTCGCGAAGGCGGTGTGTCAGTTTGCACTTGTGTTGCCTGACACACCGTTTTCGCGAGCAAGCTCGCTCCCACATTGGTTTTGTGGTGAGCCTTGGATTCAAACCGGCTGCAACTTCTTCTCGAACACCGCCACCCCTTCAAGATCGCGCAACACCACGCTCATCTCGCCGCTCTGTCCGTCGATGTTCACCTCGCCAAAGAACTGATAACCGGCAAACGGCGAAGTGTTCTGCACGGGGGGCGCTTTCTGGAATACCACTTCCGGACCGAAGGTCTTGTCCAGGGTATTGGGCCCGAAGCTGCCGGCGTTCAGCGGCCCGGCGACAAACTCCCAGAACGGTTCGAAATCCTGGAACGCGGCCTGTTCAGGATGGTAATGGTGGGCGGCGCAATAGTGCACATCGGCAGTCAGCCAGACGTAGTTGCGCACCTGATGCTTGCGCAGATAACCGAGCAGTTCGGCAATTTCCACTTCACGCCCCTGGGCCTCGCCCGGGTCACCGTTGGCGACCGCTTCCCAGCGCGGCACACCGGGGCTGACTTCGCCGTCGGGTACGCCGAGGCCAATGGGCATGTCGGCGGCAATGACTTTCCACTGCGCCCGGGATTGCTTCAGTTCGCGCTTGAGCCAGTTCAGTTGCTCACGCCCCAGGAACGGTTTCGCCGCGCCGAGGTTGGCGTCATTGGCTTCGCGGTAGCTGCGCATGTCCAGCACGAACACATCGAGCATCGGTCCGTAGCCGAGCTTGCGATAGATCCGTTCACCATGGTCGGCCTTCTGCAGGCGCATCGGCGCATATTCCAGCCAGGCCTGTCGCGCACGGCCTACCAGGCTGTGGATATCCTTGGTCTGGTAGCGCTCGTCCAGTTGCTTGCCCGGCGACCAGTTGTTGACCACCTCGTGGTCGTCCCATTGCCAGATCTGCGGCACCTCGGCGTTGAAACGACGGACGTTTTCATCCATCAGGTTATAGCGGTAGTTGCCGCGATATTCGTCCAGGGTCTCGGCAACCTTGCTCTTGGCTTCGGTGGTCAGGTTGCGCCAGATGCGCCCGCCCTCGGTGGTGACCTGCGCCGGCACCGGGCCGTCGGCGTAGATGGTGTCGCCGCTGTGGATAAAAAAGTCCGGCAGGCGCAGGCGCATGGCTTCGTAGATGCGCATGCCACCAATGTCCGGGTTGATGCCGAATCCCTGGCCGACGGTATCGCCGCTCCAGACAAACCGGATGTTGCGCTTGAACTGCGGCACGCTGCGCAAGTGGCCGAGCCAGGGCTCGCTGGCGACACCGCTGCGGGCGTCTTCGAAATGCACGCGGTAGAAAATCGCCTGGTCGGGCGGCAGGCCGGTGAGTTCGACCCGGGCGGTGAAATCGCTGCGGCTGTCGGCCAGCGCCGAGACAAAGCGCCGAGGGTTGGAGAACTGACTGCGGGTGTCCCACTCCACCACCATTCGCGCCGGGCGGTCGCTGCGACTCCAGATCATCGCCCGGTCGCCCTGCAAGTCGCCCGACTGCACGCCTTCGGTCAGCACCGGCCGATCCTTGACCGAAGCAATCACCGCCGGCGCCAGCCCCGGCAGCAACAAACCGGCACCAACGGCTTGCATTACACGGCGACGGCCCAGGTCGAATTCGCTCATGGTGTTCTCCCTTGAAATGGGAAAACTTAAACATGGCTGTGTGAAGTGGGTGTGACAGGGATACCTGAACATCGATAACCCTGTGGGAGCGAGCCTGCTCGCGAAAGCAGTGTGTCAGGCAACAAATTTGCCAACTGACACACCGTCTTCGCGAGCAGGCTCGCTCCCACCAGGGGAATCACAAAAGGTCAGGCCTTCGCCGGCTCCAGCGCCATCTCCACCGCCTCAGGCCGCTTTAGCAGCGCATAGGTCACTGCCGTCAGCAGGCTGCCCGCGACGATTGCCAGCAGGTACAGCAGCGCATGATTGATGGCGTTGGGGATCAGCATCACGAACAGGCCGCCGTGAGGGGCCATGAGTTTGCAGCCGAAATACATCGACAGCGCACCGGTCAGCGCACCACCGGCAACACTTGACGGGATCACCCGCAGCGGATCCTTGGCCGCGAACGGAATCGCGCCTTCGGAAATGAAGCACAGCCCCAGCACCAATGCCGCTTTACCGGCCTCGCGCTCGGTCTTGGCGAATTTGCGCCGGGCGATGAACGTAGCGATGCCCAGGCCAATCGGCGGGACCATGCCGGCGGCCATGGTCGCGGCCATGGGTGCATAACTCTGCGAAGCCAGCAGCCCCACCGAAAACGCATAAGCGGCCTTGTTGATCGGCCCACCGAGGTCGACGCACATCATCGCCCCCAGCAGCACGCCCAGCAGCAGCGCATTGGTGGTGCCCATGCTGTCGAGGAAATGCGTCAGGCCTTCGAGCATGCCCGCCACTGGTTTGCCGACGATGTAGATCATCACCAGGCCGGTGAACAGGCTCGCCAACAGCGGAATGATCAGGATCGGCTTGAGCGCTTCCAGGCTCTGGGGCAGCCGCGCGTAGCGGTTGATCGCCTTGGCGGCATAGCCGGCCAGGAAGCCGGCAATGATCCCGCCGATGAACCCGGCGCCCAAGGTGCTCGCCAGCATCCCGCCGATCATGCCTGGCGCCAGGCCCGGTCGGTCGGCGATGGAATAGGCGATGTAGCCCGCCAGCAGCGGCACCATCAGTTTGAATGCGGTATCGCCGCCGATCTGCATCAGTGCCGCCGCCAGGGTGCCAGGCTCCTTGAAGGCCTCGATGCCGAACACGAACGACAAGGCGATCATCAAGCCACCCGCCACCACCATCGGCAGCATGAACGAAACACCGGTCAGCAAGTGTTTGTAGACGCCGCTTTTTTCCGCTTTCGCCGGACCGCCGGAAGCCTCGCTGGCGACGCTTTCCTGCCGACCTTCGGCCAAGGCTTTGCTCAACGTGGCTTCGGCCTGCTTCAACGCGATGCCGGTGCCGCAGCGGTAGATTTTCTTGCCGGCGAAACGCTCGGTGGCGACTTCAATGTCCGTCGCCAGCAGCACCACGTCGGCCTCGGCAATCGCTTCGGGACTCAGCGGATTACGCGCGCCCACCGAGCCCTGGGTTTCGATCTGCAAGTCGTAGCCCAAACGCGCCGCTGCCTGCTGCAAGGCTTCGGCGGCCATGAAGGTGTGGGCAACGCCGGTCGGGCACGCGGTGATGGCCACCAGGCGCGGGGCGCGCTCGGTCGAGGCCTGTGGTGCTTCGGCGAGCACGTCGGCCTCGGCCAGTACCGCGGCTTCCTCGGCGCCACGCCGCAGCACCGTATCAACGTCTTGCAGGGCTTGGGCCGGAGTGCTGCGAAATACCCGCTTGCCGATAAATCGAGACAGGTCCACCGGGCCGCTGGCAACCAGCAGCACCCACTCGGCCGCCTCAAGCGTGGCGGCCGACAACTGGCGCTCGGGGTGCGCCGGGTCATGCACTTCAACGCTGGTGCTCCAGCCCTGGCGCTGGGCCGCCGCGTCCAGCAGACGGGCGCACAACACACTGGTGACCATGCCGTTCGGGCAGGCCGTCACAATGGCTAATTTCATCTTGCGAACCCTCTTATTGTTCTGTCAGGGGGCGCACGCGCACGCCCTGTTCAAGCGACGCCAGCAACGCGGTGTCGTGGATGCCAAAACCGATCTGCGTGACCGCCATGGCGGCGATGGCCGTGGCGCTGCGCAGGGTCTGCTCCGGCGTGTGCGCACCGAGCAAGCCGTGCAGCATGCCGGCCAGCAGCGAATCACCGGCACCCACGGTACTGGCAACCGTCACCTTGGGCGGCGAAGCATGCAGCGCCGAACCGACGCTGAACCAGTTCACGCCGTCGGCGCCATGGGAAATCACCACGTGCTCGATACCCTCGGCATGCAGGCGCTGCGCCGCTTGCGCCTGGGCCAATTCGCTGACCACGGCGCAGCCCAGCGCATCGGCCAGCTCCTCGGTGTTCGGCTTGATCAGCCACGGCCCCGCCGCCAGGGCGACGCGCAAGGCTTCGCCGCTGGTGTCGAGGGCCACGTTCAAGCCAAGTTGTTTCAGGCGCGTGATCAGCGCCCGCAGCCATTGCGCACTGACGCCACGCGGCAAGCTGCCCGCCACGACCACCACATCGTGGCCTGGGGCGATTTGCTCAAGGCGCGCCAGCAACGCCTGCTGCGCGGCTTCGTCGACCATTGGGCCCGGGCCGTTGAGATCGGTGATGCGGCCGTCCTGCTCGGCCAGCTTGATGTTGCTGCGGGTTTCGCCCGGAACGCGGATGAATGCGTCGACGAAGCCACGCTGAGCGAATAGCGTCTCGAACACCTGGGCGTTGTCCTCGCCGAGAAATCCACTGACCGTCAGCGTGTGGCCGAGATCGGCCAACACCTGGGCCACGTTCACGCCTTTACCGGCGGCGTGGGCGTGCATGGCATCGCTGCGGTTGACCTGGCCCGGTTCCAGGCGCGCCAACTCCACCGTGAGGTCGAGCGCCGGGTTGAGGGTCAGGGTAAGAATCTTCGCCATTACAGCGCCTCCACTAATGCGCGCACGTCGTCAGCGCTGCCCACGGCCAAGGCCTCTTGGGCCAGGGTTTGTACTTGCGCCAGGCTCAATTCGCGAACCCGCGCCTTGACCTCGGCAATGCTGCGGGCCGAAACGCTCAATTCGTCGACGCCCAGGCCCACCAGCACCGGCACCGCCAGCGGATCGGCCGCCAGCTCGCCGCACACGCCGACCCATTTGCCATGGGCATGGGCCGCGCGCACGGTGATGTCGATCAGCTGCAATACCGCTGGATGCAGGCCGTCGGCCTGGGCCGACAGAGTCGGGTGGCCCCGGTCGATCGCCAGGGTGTATTGGGTCAGGTCATTGGTGCCGACGCTGAAGAAGTCGACCTCCTTGGCGAGCACCGGCGCCAGCAACGCGGCGGACGGCACTTCGATCATGATCCCCAGTTGCAGGTCCGCCACCGGGATTTCCCGGCGCAGGCGCTCGGTCATGTCGCGGGCCTGGCGCCACTCGTCGACGCTGCCAACCATGGGGAACATGATCCGCAGCGGACGGTTGTCCGCCGAGCGCAACAAGGCGCGCAACTGCGCTTCCATGACCTGCGGACGCTGCAAGGTCAGGCGGATGCCGCGCACCCCGAGGAACGGGTTTTCTTCCTTCGCGATCGGCCAGTACGGCAACGGTTTGTCGCCGCCCACATCAAGGGTTCGCACCACCAGCGGCCGACCGGCCAGGCCATCGAGCACCTTGCGGTATTCGGCTTCCTGGGTCGCTTCGTCCGGGGCCTCGTTGTGAGCCATGAAAATCAATTCGGTGCGCAGCAGGCCAATGCCTTCCGCGCCCTGCTCCACCGCGCTGGTGACGCCGGCGCTTTCGCCGATGTTGGCAAACACTTCCACGGCGTGACCGTCACGGGTCAGCGCCGGTTGGTGACGCTGCTCGGCGGCGGCCTTGAGGCGCTGCTCGCGGGTGTCGCGTTCTTCGGCGGCGCGTTGCAGCGTGGCGGCGTCCGGGTCGACATGCAGCCGACCGCGCTGGCCGTCCAGCAGCAAGGAGGTGCCCGGCGCCAGCAGCAATACCGCTGCCCCGGCGCCGACCAGGGCGGGAATGCCCAAGGCACGGGCAACAATCGCGCTGTGGGCGGTGGCGCCGCCCCGGGCGGTCAGGATCCCCGCCACCCGAGCCGGATCCAGGCGGGCGACGTCGGAGGGGCCGACTTCGTCCATCACCAGAATGTACGGTTGATCCGGCTCAGCCGGCGTTTCCACGCCACACAGTTGCGCCAGCACCCGACGGCCAACGTCCCGCAAGTCGGCGGCACGTTCGGCAAGCAAGGCATCCTGCAGGGCTTCCTGTTCTTTCGCGGCGGCTTCGATCACGCCCATCCACGCCGCTTGCGCGCTCTCGCCCAGCTTCAAGCGGGTGTCGACCTCGTCGGTCAGCTCCGGGTCGTCGAGCATTTCCTGGTGAGTGATGAAAATTTCGCGGATGGCCTTGGCCTTCGCGCGCTCGATCAAGCCTTCGATGTCGCGGCGCACCTGGCTCAGGGCTTTTTGCAGGCGCTCGCGCTCGATGGCCGGTGACTCGCCGCGCAACGGATAGTCGATGTCTTGCAGCACTTGAATATGCGCCGGGCCGATGGCGATGCCCGGTGCGGCGGCGACCGCCTGGAGCAGGCTGCCGGATTCGGGCGCCAGCATCACGCTGGCGACTTCGGCGATGGTGGTTTCCCGTGGCGCGCTCGGTGGCGGCAGCGGTTCGACCTCTTCGCCGAGCCCCTCTTCGACGGCGGCCAGCAAGGCCGGCAGCGCATCGGCGGCAATGCTCGGCTCGGCGATGAACTCCAGGACCTGGCCGCGACGGGCGCCCAGGCTCAACAGTTTGCTCAAGCTCTTGGCCGACACGGCGCTGTCCTGGCCGTCGACGATGCGCACGCGGATCTCACCTTCGAAGTTTTTCGCCAACTGCGCGAGGATTTTCGCCGGACGTGCATGCAGGCCGTGGGCATTGGCCAGGCCGATACGGGCGCTGGGCCAGTCGGCGGGCAGCTCGCCGCCCAGCACTTCGAGGACCTTGCGACTGCTGGTGGCGCGGCCCAGTTCGTGGCCGCGACCTTCGATCAGCAGCGCGCAGAGTCTTTCCAGCAAGGCCTGATGGGCCTCGCCGAGGCTGGCCAGGCAGAACAGTCCGCTCAGGGGCTGGCCGAGGTAGCGGATGGGCTTGTCCGGCGTGACGAAAGCCAGGCCAGGGCGCTTGACGGTCTGTTCACTGTGCAGCCACCACAGGCCGTCGCCCAACGGCAGCGCCTCGACCTGCTGCAACACACCGGCGAAGCCGTTGCTCACGCAGTCCGCCTGGCGCAACAGACGAGCGCCGCGCCACACCAGTTCTTCGAAATCGTCGGCCGACACGCCGAGGCCGATCATCTGCGCATCCAGCGCCAGTTCCTGCGGCGCGCCTTGCAGCAGTTTCAACAGCGCCTCGGCAGACCCGGCGCGGCGCAGGGCCTGGCCCAGGTCCGTCTCGCCGAGGGCGCGGGTCAGCAGTTGCAACAGGCGCAGGTGCTCGTCGGATTTGGCCGCGATGCCAATCGCCAGGTAAACGATCTGGCCATCGCCCCAATCCACGCCGTCCGGGAATTGCAGCAGGCGCACGCCGGTGGCATACACCAGGTCGCGGGTCTGCGGGGTACCGTGGGGAATGGCAATACCTTGGCCAAGAAAGGTCGAGCCCTGGGCCTCGCGGGCCTGTAAACCGGCGAGGTAACCTTCGGCGACCAGGCCATCGGCCACCAGTTTGTCGGCGAGCAATTGCAGCGCGGCGTCTTTATCCACAGCCACCTGGGCCATGGATATCTGCTCTAGAGTGAGCTCGAGCATGCTTTCTCCTTTTTGGCGTCCGGTGGGCGCCAGGTATTGTTTTGAATGAATCAGCTTAGCGTGTGGGACGGCTTCCGGCGGTATCGCGGCAGTGCGGCCAGAAAATCCCAAGAGCCTGAAAATACGCCTGCTGAAACGTTTAATCTAGAAAGATTGGCACGTTACTCGATAATCTCTCATCCTTGAAGTGCAACTTGTCGAAAGCGCCTCGGGGGTGACCATCGTGCCGAATCGGGTAGGATGGGCCTTCAATGTCGCGGCACACTCGAAAAAACAAGGAAAACCGGGTTGAAACTCAGTGATATCGCCCAGCTTGCCGGTGTGTCCGTCACCACCGCCAGCTACGTCATCAACGGCAAGGCCGAACAGCAACGCATCAGCAACGCGACCGTCGAACGGGTGCGGGCGGTGGTCGAAGAACATGGCTTCACGCCTAACCCCCAGGCCGCCGGGCTGCGCAGCCGGCACACGCGGACGTTGGGTTTCATCCTGCCGGACCTGGAAAACCCCAGCTATGCCCGTATTGCCAAGCTCCTGGAGCAAGGCGCCCGCGCCCGGGGCTATCAACTGTTGATCGCCAGTTCCGACGACGCGCCCGACAGCGAGCGCCAATTGCTGCAACTGTTCCGCGCCCGGCGCTGCGATGCGCTGATCGTCGCCAGTTGCCTGCCGGCCGAGGATGACAGTTACCGTCAGCTCCAGGCCAAGGGTATTCCGATCATCGCCATCGACCGGGTGATGGAGCCGGCGCACTTCTGCTCGGTGATCAGCGATGACCGCCAGGCCAGCCTGCAACTGACCCGCAGCCTGCTGGACACCCACCCGCGGCAGATCGCGCTGATCAGTGCCCGTCCCGAACTGAGCATCAGCCAGGAGCGGGCCGCGGGGTTCCGCGAGGCGCTGGCCGGGTTCGACGGCCAGGTGTTTATCGAACACGGCGAGTCGTTCAGCCGTGAATGCGGTCGCCAACTGATGGACGAGATGCTCGCGCGCCTGGGGCATTTGCCCGATGCGCTGATCACTACGTCCTATGTACTGCTGCAAGGCGTGTTCGACGCCCTGCATGATTTTCCGCTCAAGTCGCGGCCGCTGCGCCTGGGCACGTTTGGTGATACGCAATTGCTGGATTTCCTGCCGCTGCCGGTCAATGCCATGTCCCAACAGCATCAACTGATCGCCGCCAAGGCGCTGGAACTGGCGCTGGCAGCCATCGAGAACGATAACTACCAGCCTGGTGTCCAGGCGATTGCCCGCACGTTCAAACAGCGCATCCACCAAGGCTGAGGATTTTCCCGGATCGAACCATGGAGCTGATCGACACCCACACCCACCTGGACTTCCCGGATTTCGACGCGGATCGCTCGGCGCTGCTGGCCGAAAGCCGCGCCCTGGGCGTTCGGCAAATGGTCTTGCTGGGGGTATCTCGGGACAACTGGCAACGGGTCTGGGACCTCGTGCAAAGCGACCCCGACCTGCATGCCGCGCTGGGCCTGCACCCGGTGTACCTCGACCGGCATCGTGGCGAAGATCTTCAGCAATTGCGTGACTGGCTGGCCCGCCTGGCCGGGCATCGGCAGTTGTGTGCGGTGGGGGAAATCGGCCTGGACTATTACATCGAGACCCTGGACCGTGATCGCCAGCAGGCGTTGTTCGAGGCACAACTGGGCCTGGCCGTGGAGTTCGAACTGCCGGCACTGATCCATGTGCGCCGCAGCCACGCGGCGGTGATCGCGACCCTGAAGCGTATCCGCCCCACCCGCACCGGCATCATCCACGCCTTCGCCGGCAGCTTCGAAGAGGCCCGCGAATACATCAGGCTCGGTTACAAGCTCGGCCTCGGCGGCGCTGCGACATGGCCGCAGGCTTTGCGCATGCACCGGGTGCTGCCAAAACTGCCGCTGGACGCGGTGGTGCTGGAGACCGATTCACCGGACATGGCCCCGGCGATGTTCCCCGGCCAGCGCAACAGCCCGGCGCATTTGCCGGCGATTTGCGCGGCGTTGGCGCAGATCATGGGGATCGGCCCGGAGCGATTGGCCGAGGCCAGCACGGCCAACGCCCGCCAACTGTTCAATTGGTGACAACCTGTGGGAGCAGGCTCGCTCCCACATTGGAACTGTGTGGACACAGGAATCAAACCCGAAACGCATTGATCAACTGCTTCAGCTGCACCACCTGCGCGGACAATTCGCGGCTGGCGTCTTCGGTCTGGTGCGCGCCTTCGGCGGTGCGCTCGCCCGCGCGGTTGATCTCGACGATGTTCTGGTCGATGTCATGGGCGACCGCCGTCTGTTGCTCTGCGGCAGCGGCAATCTGCTGGTTCTGGTCGACGATCATGCCTACGGCGCCGAGGATATTTTCCAGGGCCTGCTGAACCCTTTCCGATTGGCCGACGGTGCCGCTGGCCATTTCATGACTGCTGCCCATGGCCTTGACGGCGGCGCCCACGCCGCTGTGCAGCCGGCTGATCATCGCTTCGATTTCCTCGGTCGATTGCTGGGTTCGCTTGGCCAGGGTACGGACCTCATCGGCCACCACCGCGAACCCACGCCCCTGCTCGCCGGCCCGGGCCGCTTCGATCGCGGCATTGAGCGCCAGCAGGTTGGTCTGCTCGGCGATGCTCTTGATCACATCCAGTACACGGCTGATGGCCTGGCTGTCGGTGGCCAGTTGATTGATCACTTGCACCGACTGATCGATTTCACTGGCCAGCCGGGCGATGCTGCTTTGCTGTGACTCAACCAGGCCGCGTCCGCTAAGGGTTTCATCATTCACGCTATGGGCGCTGCTGACCGCCGCGGCGGCACTGCTGGCAACTTCCTGGGCGGTGGCCGACATCTGGTTCATCGCCGTGGCGACCAGCTCGATCTGGCTGCGCTGCCCGGCCACGGCCTGGTTGCTCTGGGCAGACACCGCTTGCACCTGACCGGCCTGGCGCTCGACCTCGGCAACCGTGCGACCGACCTGCTCGATCAGGTCATGGATTTTCGCCACGGTGCCGTTGAACACTTCACCCAGCTCGCCCAACTCATCCTTGCTGCGAGCCACGAAATTGACCGTCATGTCGCCGGCCGCGACCTTGTCCATCATTGCGCCCAAATGCTTGAGCGTGGTGCGAGTCGAGGCATAAAAACCGGCGTACAGGTAAAAAATCAACAGGAACACCACCGCCAGTGCCACCGCTTGCAGCACCATGTGGCTGCGGTTCTGCTCCAGGCGGTGCTGCAACTGGACACCGAGAAAACCCAGTGTCACTTCGTTCAGCCGATAGGTCTGTTCCATCAGGCCGCTGACCTGCTGGTAAAACGCCGACCAGGGGGCGTCGAGCGTATCAGCCATCACCACCTGTTCCTCGATCAGTTCGGCGGCCTGCTTGAGAGAATTCCTGCTGGCGCCAGCCTGCTCGGCAAGCGCCTGCCCGGCCGCCTTGCTGGAGCCAAGGGCGTCCTGCAATTTAAGATCATATTCGCCCTGGAGTTTTTCGACCTGTACCAGCAACTCGTCAAACCGGGTGCTCGAAGCAGAATTGAGGAACCCCAAGCCCAACGACGAAGCCCCCAGCGCACGCCCTTCGCCCAGGATCTGGGTGACCTTGGGAGTCACGCCGACCATCAGGTCGCTGAGTTGGCGGATGTCGCCCTGGTTGTCGCGGCTCAGGCCCGCCTGGCTGGCGATGACCTGGCCAAATATTTGCGCATTGTTGAGCAACCTGCCGATCAACGCGCTTTTGCTTTGCAGTGAGCTTTCGGCCTGCTGGGCCTTGAAGGCGGCAATCATTTCGTCGCGCTTGGCATCGAAGGCGCTGACGTGCTCGGGCTCTGCGGCCATCGCCTGCATGCCCTGGAGGCGCGCGAGAATCTGTTGCTCCAGGGTGCTGATCCGGCTTTCCACGTCGCCCGCCTTGCCGGACTGGCCCAGGCTGGCATTGATCTGCACCAGGTTGTTCAAGGTCTCCAGGTCGCGGCGTAGAGTCAGGCTGCTGCCCAGCAAGTCGAGGCTTTGCAACTCGACTTGAGTGCCCTGAAACTCCCGGTAGGAATCGCGTACCAGAAAGAAGTTGGTCACCAGCATCGGCAGCAGGAACAACACGCTGATCAGGCTGAACTTCATGCCGAAGCTCAGGCGGTTCATCAGGGCGACGGCGGGCCAGAGCAAACTCTTCACAAGGAAGTCTCCCGATAATTTTTATTTTTATAGGCGCGCGGGCAGGCAGCAGAAGGCCACTATGCGGACGCTGCTTCTGTATAGCCTAAATCGGCGAGGAGATTTGTAACTTAAGGTTAACGAGAGGAATGACCCGGCTCAGTCGTGGCGAGGGGATTTATCCCCGTTGGGCTGCGAAGCAGCCCCTGGTATCTGGCTTCCAAAAGCGAGGGGGCCGCTTCGCGCCCCAGCGGGGATAAATCCCCTCGCCACAACCGACTCGCTTGCCTAGGCCAACACCGTCCACAACGCAAACCCGGCATACCAGAGTACTGCCGCGCGCAACAGCAGTTCCCACAGCCGATCCAGGCTGTTGATGCCGTCCGGCCCGGCGACGGGAGTCGGGATCTCGCCGGCCACCAGGCCGACCTTGTTGATCAGGTCGGCCGCGCTGATGTTCCAGTTCAGCAGTTCGTGCAGCATCACCCGGCTGACCGCCACGAAGTTGCCCACCAGGGCGAAGCTCGCCGCCAACAACCGCACCGGTACCCAATCAAACGCGTGGCGCAGCTGCGCCGCACGCTCGGCCACGCCGGGGTTGTGGCTGTGTTCGGCGGCAAGGGCGAGCAATCGATAGCTCAGGGCAGCCACCGGGCCCAGCAGGAAATACCAGAAGATGACCGCAAAAAAACTCTGGTACGCCTGCCACAGCAAGTGCCCCTGGACCCGCTCCAGCAACTGCTCGCCGCCATCGGCATCGATGTTCAGGTCGCGCTTGGCCACATGATTCGCTGCCTGCAGATCTTCACGGCGCCAAGCGTCGCGAAACGGCCCGAGTTCAGCCAACAGATCGCCGCGCCCCAGGCTGTAGATCACCACCAACAGGTGCACCGGCAGTGCCAGCAGACCATAGGCCACCGGCTCCAGCACCCATAACAGCAATGCCAACAGCGCCACCGGCAACAGCACCATCACCATCAGCACCAGCCAGGGCCGATTGACCCAGCGTGGGCTCGCTTCGAGCTTGTTCAGCTCGCCCAGCCAACCGCCGTCACGCTGGACCCGCTGGCGCAGGGCCGAGAATTTCTCGATCCAGACTGCCAGCAGCAACACCAGAAAACTCATTGTCCTTCCCCTTCTGTCAGGGCCGCGCGATAGCGCGCCCAGTCGAATGCCGGTCCCGGATCGGTCTTGCGCCCCGGAGCAATGTCGCTGTGCCCACAGATGCGCTGCACCGTGATCGCCGTAAACGCCGCGCGAAGCTGCCGGGTCAGGTCCACCAACGCGACATATTGCGCGTCGGTGAACGGCAGATCATCGGTGCCTTCAAGCTCGATGCCTATGGAAAAATCGTTACACGTCTCCCGCCCTTCGAAGCACGAAACCCCCGCATGCCACGCACGCTCCAGACAAGAGACAAACTGCGTCACGGCGCCGTCACGTTCGATCAGAAAATGCGCAGAGACACGCAGGTCGGCAATACCGGCAAAGTAGGGATGTTCCGTGACATCCAGACGATTCTGGAAAAATTCCTGCACCTTGCCAGTCGCGAACTGTGCCGGCGGCAGGCTGATGTTGTGGATCACCAGCAGGGAGATCTCGCCTTCGGGGCGCGCATTAAAATTGGGCGAAGGGCAATGACGCACGCCATCGCACCAACCGCTCACGGGGTCCAGCTGCATACGGGTTCCTTCGATGACGACGGTGAGTGCCGCCAGTATGCCGCGATCTACGTCGGCTGCGCGATCACTTGCCGCGATTGAGCTGGCGCAGGTTGCCGAGAACAGACTCCAATGCCCGGTCGAACAGCAGGGTGTCGTCCAGCAGACGTGCCGCTCCCCGGCGGAACTCCAGGGCGAGGCTGGTGCGGCTGTGCTCCAGGACCTTGAGGCCGGTGCGGTTGACGAAAACGAACTTGCCGGTGGCCTGGATGATCGCCGCCAGCTTGCAACGCAGGCTGTTGTCTTCGTCTTCCTGGAACTCTACCCAGCATCCCAGGCGCAATTGATCGACCTGAAGCAGGCCTGCATCATCAGCCGGCAAGCGCACGGTCGGCTCTTGCGCGGGCGTCTGTGGCGCAGTGCGAAGGACGATGGGTTCCGCCACTTCGACCATGACCGGCAGATCCGCCGGCTCGCCAGCCTCCGTTGCCTGACCCAGCCGCTGCAGGGCCTGGACATGAAGCAATTCCAGCTCGCTGAAAAATTCGCTGGTGGCGAACGGATCGAACGCCGAGCGACTCAGCCCCTCGCGCAGGGCCTTGAGCAGCTCCGGCACCATCGCCAGCAAACGCAGGCCCGCATCGGACTCTTCGTGATGCTGGACACTCCAGACCAATTGTTCCAGGGTCAGCACGTCGGCCCGCCATTCGGCTGAATGCTCGCCATGCTTGAAGCCGGTCAGCAGCAGCACCTGGCTCCAGGCCTGCTGCACGAAATCCACTACGGCCTGGGGCAGGACTTTGCCCAGCATGACCTGGTTCAGTGCCCCTTCGACCCGCTGTCGGGCCAGGTCGGCCTTTGCCCTTCCCTCTTCGGCGTCACGGATGCGCTGCTCAAGCAATTCACAACGGCGGCGCTCGTCGCTGGTGAACGCCAGGAAATCGGCCAGCACTTCGGAAAATATCGCCGGATCGTCGACGAAGTCGTTCAACAGGCGCTGCACCACCTGCTCGATGCGCAGATAGAGGCTGTCGCGCTGATGATCATCGCAATCACCCCAACCCATCGCCGCCGCTGCGATTTCATTGAGCAACCGGCGCGCCGGATGATTATTGCGACTGAAAAAGCTCTTGTCCTGCACCGCGACCTTGAGCATCGGGATCTGCAGCCGGCCGATCAAGGCCTTGAGGGAGTCCGGCAGGTTACGGTCATCAAGGATGAATTCGAACATCATCGCGATCAGGTTGATCACGTCTTCGTCCGCGCCTTCGACCACGCGGGATTTGCCGCTCTTGACACTGACCCGGGTCAACAGCTGTTCAAGCTGGCTGCGCAGGTCGAAGTCATCCTGAACCGAGGGGGCCGGCACGTATTGCTGCAAATGAGACAACAAGCGCAAAAGGTCACGGGTCGTGATTGGCTGGGCCGGTGCACTGGGCTCAAGGGTCGGCGCGACACTGCCGCGCACCTGGACCAACAACTTCTGCAAAGCGGCGAAGACTTCGTGCACGCTGTCATCGACATCGTCGACCCTTGGCCTGGCAGGCCCGGCAGTGCTGGGTCGAGCAGGCTCTTCGACACGGTCCGAGGCCCGCCGCGACGGAGAAACCTTCAAATCCGGCAAGATCCCGGTTGCCGCCAATAGCTGATTGGCCTCGGAATAAAGGTTGTCGCATTCGCTGAGCACATACCGCTCGAAGAGCTTGAGCAGGATCAGCTTGACCTTGATGCCTACGCCCAGGTTACGCCCGGCCTGGAGAAAATTCTCACACAGCAGGGCCGGGCTCAAGGGGTTGTGCTGGTTCGCCAGGGGCCGCGACAGTAACGCGCCGAGTCGCGCCGTGAGTTGATCGAGAGACAGGCCATCGCGACTGAGCACCCGGGTGACCATGGTTTCCACCGCCAGCCGGCGTTCGAGGTCATCATGGTTGGGATGGGCCGGTATGGCGCCCAATACGGGCGCGAGGGTGGCCTGGGTCAGATCGTACTGGGCAAGATTGACGAACGCCTCGAAAAACTGCTCGAGGAATTCACGTTCGATGCTCTTGCGTTTCAGCCGCAGGTCTCGCATGGCTTCGAAGTAGAGGTTCTGCTCCACATCGTTACGCGCCCGGTCGGCCATTTCGAACAAGGTATCGTCAGCGTTATCGAACAATTCCTGCAAGCCAAGGCGCAACTGCTGCGCAGCCTTGTCGCGAACCTGAAGCAGAATCACAGGCAGGCGGGCGAGCGGCGAGCGACTCGCCTGATCGGTAGACGCCTTGTGCAAAGGCACTACATTCCCGTCGTTGTGCATCCTGGCCTCCTGAAAGGGCATTCTTCGGTTCGCGACGTCAAAGTCATGGCGTCAATCGAAAGGCGGATTATCGAGTAAAAGAACCCTGTCGCACCAGTGGACACTTGTGAACCAGCTCGAAATACTCGGAACAACTGACAGGACAATCGGGAAAATGTTGCGGGCATGCGACCAAATGCAGGTTTCATCCGGCAGCGCGCAAGTGGCGCCTTGGGTTCGCCTGCGGCCTGGCCCTATAATCCGGCCACTTTGTTTGTGGAGCCCGTCATGCCGAATCTACGCCTCGCCGATCTGACCGCCGAAATCGAAGCCAACGTGCGCCGTGCGTTGCTCGAAGACATCGGCAGCGGCGACATCACCGCACAACTGATCCCCGCCGAACGCCTGGCCAAGGCCACCATCATCACCCGCGAAGCCGCGATCATCAGCGGCACGGCCTGGGCCGATGCGGTGTTCAGACAACTGGATCCCCGCGTCGCGGTGCATTGGCAAGTGCGCGACGGCGACCGGGCAAGCCCCGACCAGGCGCTGTTCCACCTCGAAGGCCCGGCTCGCTCACTGCTGACGGGCGAACGCAGCGCGCTGAACTTCCTGCAGATGCTCTCGGGCGTTGCCACCCGGGCCCGCTACCTGGCGGACTTTGTTGCCGACACCCAGGTCAAATTGCTGGATACCCGCAAGACCCTGCCCGGGCTGCGCCTGGCCCAGAAGTACGCGGTGATCTGCGGCGGCTGCCATAACCATCGCATCGGCCTTTACGATGCCTTTCTGATCAAGGAAAACCATATCGCCGCCTGCGGTGGCATTGCCCAGGCCATCAGCGCCGCCCACAAGATCGCACCGGGCAAGCCGGTGGAAATCGAAGTGGAAAGCCTGGCGGAATTGAAAGAAGCGCTGGCGGCCGATGCCGACATCATCATGCTCGACGAGCTGAGCCTGGACGACATGCGCGAAGCCGTGCGCCTGAACGGCGGCAAGGCGAAACTGGAAGCCAGCGGCGGCATCAACGAAAGCACGTTGCGCCCGATCGCCGAGACCGGCGTGGACTATATCTCCATCGGTGCGATGACCAAGGACGTAAAAGCCGTGGATCTGTCGATGCGCTTGAGTCTCTGACAACAAAAAACGCCAGCCTTGAGAGGCTGGCGTTTTTTTCAGACCACCAGATTATTCATCTCGCAGTACTCATCCCAATCCACACCCAACACCTCGGCCGCCTCCTTGTGCAAGACAAGGCGCTGCGCCTCGAACTCTTCCGGCGTACTGGTGTACTTGAGCGTCAGCTCCCAAGGCTGCAGGCCCTGGGCTTCAGCCTCATCCTCGAATGCCCACTGGACCTGGTCTTTCTGATCATCGGCGGACAAGTCCTTGATCTCATCGCGCAACTGCGGCGTTTCTTCGAGGTACTTTTCCAGGGCTTCTTCGTGCCTGGCTTCTTGGGACAATTCTTTAGCGGTCATGGCGTTCTCGCTGATCTGGGAATGGAAGATGGATCTGGATCATCAAGGATCTCTCTGACGCAGGAAGCCGTTGGAAGCTCGGTTTTCCTGGCCTTCAGAACCATTCGTGGATCATCTGAAAACTGCTGGGCGATGCTCATGCAGGTGACGAATATAGGATGTTTTGCCAACGATTTACACGGCTCTTTACATCCACCGCAGAAAAAATCTCATGCCTGACGGCAAGGTGCCCAGGAACATTTGTCATGGCAACCAGTCATAGCGATGTGCCATATCGGCACTTCTTCAGGAACCCAATGATGCGCAGCCTTGCGAAACGTTCGTCGACCCGGTTTGCAACCACGTCCCTCCTGCTCGGCAGCCTGAGCTTGATCGGTGCCGTTCAAGCGGCAGTCGAAGTTTCCTCCGGCACCCCTCTGCCGTCTGACACTATCCCGCTGCTTCGCAACTCATTCGACAAGGATATTCTGGTCAAGACCAATATCAGCGTGGGTGATCTGGAAAAACTACCAGAAGCAGTCAAGGACAACACCGCCGAGCTGGACAGTCAGAAGCGCACCCTTGGCGAGCAGGCCCGACAAATCGAAGAACTCAAACGCAACAGTGGCTCCAGCTCCACCTCCAGCAGCAAGGAGATAGACGATCTCAAGCGCATCATCAAGGAACAGGAACGCGATCTGAACGACCTTGGCAAGCAAGTGGAAGAACTCAAGCGCAACAGCGGTTCCAGCTCAAGTTCGAGCAGCAGCGAAATTTCGTCCCTGAAACGGCAGCTCAGCGATCAGGACAACGAGCTGACACAGCTCAAACGCACGGTCGAGGAACTGAGCAGGAAGGTGAAATAACCAGGGGGGATTGGTGCCCGAGACAGGAATCGAACCTGCGACCTTCGCGTTACGAGTGCGCTGCTCTACCGACTGAGCTACACGGGCGGTGGCTAAACCTAGCATCGTCCCCGGGGGACAGGCAACCTGCCCTGAAGGGATTTTCAGCACACAGCAAAACGCCCCGAACCAGTCGGGGCGTTTGCTTGTTCAGCGGTCAAGCGAGGGAGTGATTAAACGCCCGACGCCTTGGCTGCTGCAACGTCCTTGATGGACAGCTTGATACGGCCGCGGTTGTCCACGTCCAGTACCAGCACTTCCACTTCCTGGCCTTCTTTCAGGATGTCGGTCACTTTCTCGACGCGAGCATCGCTCAGCATGGAGATGTGAACCAGACCGTCCTTGCCCGGCAGGATGTTGACGAACGCACCGAAGTCGACGATGCGTTCAACCTTGCCGACGTAGATCTTGCCGATCTCGGCCTCTGCGGTGATGCCCAGGACGCGCTGGCGTGCTGCTTCTGCCGCTTCCTTGGTTTCGCCGAAGATCTTGATCGAACCGTCGTCTTCGATGTCGATCGAAGCCTTGGTTTCTTCACAGATCGCACGGATAGTCGCGCCGCCTTTACCGATGACATCACGGATTTTGTCGGTGTCGATTTTCATCGCGATCATGGTCGGAGCATTTTCCGACAGTTCGGTACGGGACTGACCGATGATCTGGTTCATCTGACCGAGGATGTTCAGGCGCGCTTCCAGGGCTTGGCCCAGGGCGATTTCCATGATCTCTTCGGTGATGCCCTTGATCTTGATGTCCATCTGCAGTGCGGTGACGCCCTTGGCGGTACCGGCCACTTTGAAGTCCATGTCGCCCAGGTGGTCTTCGTCACCCAGGATGTCGGTCAGGACGGCGAATTTCTCGCCTTCCTTGACCAGACCCATGGCGATACCGGCCACCGGCGCCTTCATCGGCACACCAGCGTCCATCAGGGCCAGGGAAGCGCCGCAGACCGAAGCCATCGAGCTCGAACCGTTGGACTCGGTGATTTCCGATACCACGCGAATGGTGTACGGGAACACGTCAGCGGCCGGCAGCATGGCCTGGACCGAACGACGGGCCAGACGGCCGTGACCGATTTCGCGACGACCGGCGCCACCCATGCGACCACACTCGCCCACCGAGAACGGAGGGAAGTTGTAGTGCAGCATGAACGGGTCTTTCTTTTCGCCTTCCAAGGTGTCGAGCAGTTGCGCGTCACGGGCGGTGCCCAGTGTCGCAACGACCAGCGCCTGGGTTTCACCACGGGTGAACAGCGCCGAACCGTGGGTCTTTGGCAGAACGCCGACTTCGATGTTCAGCGGACGCACGGTGCGAGTGTCGCGACCGTCGATACGCGGCTTGCCGTTGACGATGTTTTCGCGAACGGTGCGGTATTCGATTTCACCGAAAGCCGCCTTGACGTCGCTGGCCGATGGCTGGCCTTCTTCGCCGGAGAACTTGGCAACGACCTGGTCACGCAGCTCGCCCAGACGCGCATAGCGGTCGGCCTTGATGGTGATGGTGTAGGCCTGAGAGATCGCTTCGCCGAACTCGGCACGGATCGCGCCCAGCAGCTCGGTGGCTTCTGGCTGAGGAGCCCAGGTCCAGGTTGGCTTGGCGGCTTCGGCGGCCAGTTCCTTGACAGCGTTGATGACCACCTGGAACTCGTCGTGGGCAAACAGCACGGCGCCCAGCATCTGGTCTTCGGTCAGTTCCTTGGCTTCGGATTCAACCATCAGCACGGCTTCGGAAGTACCGGCCACGACCATGTCCAGGCTCGATGCCTTCTGTTGCTCGTAGGTCGGGTTCAGCAGATAGCCGGTGCTTTCGTGGAACGCAACGCGGGCAGCGCCGATCGGGCCATCGAAAGGAATGCCGGAGATCGCCAGCGCAGCCGAGGTACCGATCATCGCAGCGATGTCCGGATCGGTCTTCTTGCTGGTGGAAACGACGGTGCAGACAACCTGCACTTCGTTCATGAAACCCTCGGGGAAAAGCGGACGGATCGGACGGTCGATCAGTCGGGAAGTCAGGGTTTCTTTCTCGGAAGGACGGCCTTCACGCTTGAAGAAACCGCCAGGGATCTTGCCCGCGGCGTAGGTCTTTTCCTGGTAGTGCACAGACAGAGGGAAGAAGCCCTTGCCTGGATCGGCTTGCTTGGCACCCACTACGGTCACCAATACGCTGACGTCGTCGTCAACGGTGACCAGCACTGCGCCGGAGGCCTGACGGGCGATACGGCCAGTCTCGAGGGTAACGGTCGACTGACCGAACTGGAATTTTTTGATTACCGGGTTCACGGTGTCCTACCTTCTTTGTGGCTCTTGGGGAACTTGTCTTCTTGCGAAATTCTTGGGCAATGACGGGAATCGGCCCGACGCCTGTCCAGGGTAAAACGTGTATCCAGATAAAACTTGAGGCTGGGAGCCTGCCATGCGCCAGCGGGAAACCCACTGACGTACGACAGACCACCAACCTCTAGCGCAATCGCTGATTAGCGACGCAGACCCAGGCGAGCGATCAGAGCACTGTAACGGCTCACGTCCTTGCCTTTCAGGTAGTCCAGCAGCTTGCGACGCTGGTTTACCATGCGGATCAGACCACGACGGGAGTGGTGATCCTTACCGTTGGCCTTGAAGTGACCTTGCAGTTTGTTGATGTTGGCGGTCAGCAGTGCAACTTGCACTTCTGGCGAACCAGTGTCACCAACAGCTTGCTGGTAGTCAGCAACGATTTGAGCTTTTTCTTGAACGTCGAGAGCCATGAGGCAATCCTTTTAGTCAGGAAACTGTTCCGAGGAAACAGCTTCAACAGGCCAGGGACAAATCCCTGTATCTATAAATGAGTAGTGACCGTGCCTGTTAACAGCCACACTCGCCAGCCTGTTGTTACACAGGCTGGTTCCGGTCATTCCGACCGAATCAATCGACGCGGCGCGATACGCCCGTCTTCGCTCACTTCACCGATACCGATGAAGCGACCATTGTGATCCTGCACCCGGACCATGCCGAACTTCGGCGCATCCGGAGCGCGCACCGGCTGGCCGTTGAGCCAGTAGAACGCACTGTGTTCGGAGAACTGCAGCAGCGGCCAATCGAGCAAACCGCTGTCCGAAGGCATGAGGAAACGGTCGACCGCTTCGTTGCCGCCTTCGGCGTGTACCGCTTCGAGCTCTTCCAGCGTGACCGTCTGGGCCAGGGTGAAAGGCCCGGCCTGGGTCCGTCGCAATTCCGCCACGTACGCGCCACAGCCGAGCTGCTCGCCGATATCCTCCACCAGGGTACGGATATAGGTGCCTTTGCTGCAATCCACGGCGAGCCGTGCAGTATTACCGCCAAAGGCCAGCAATTCCAAGCGCGCAATAGTAACAGAACGCGGTTCGCGCTCCACTACTTCGCCTGCACGGGCCAGTTTGTACAACGGCTGTCCATCACGCTTGAGCGCGGAGTACATCGGCGGTATCTGACTGATTTGCCCACGAAATTTCGGCAACACCGCCTCGATATCCGCCTGACCAACGGTCACCGGACGCTCCAGCAAAACCTCACCTTCGGCATCCGCCGTGGTGGTGGTCTTGCCCAGTTGCGCCAGGGTTTCATAACCCTTGTCGGAATCGAGCAGGTATTGGGAGAACTTGGTCGCCTCGCCGAAGCACAGCGGCAGCACGCCGGTAGCCAGTGGATCGAGGCTGCCGGTGTGCCCGGCCTTTTCAGCATTGAGCAGCCAGCGAACCTTCTGCAACGCCGCGTTGGAGGTAAATCCCAACGGCTTGTCGAGCAGGATGATGCCGCTGACGTTACGACGGATACGTTTGACCTGAGCCACCGATTACTCCTTGGTGTCTTCGGGTTCAGCGGCAGCCGGATGCTGACTGTCTTCAGCCACGGCACGCTCGATCAGCGCCGACAGATGCGCACCCCGCACGACGCTTTCGTCGTAGTGGAAGTGCAGCTGTGGAACGCTGCGCAGCTTCATTTCCCGCGCCAGTTGCATGCGCAGGAAACCGGCTGCCGAGTTGAGTACCTTGATGCTCTGGGCAATTTCTTCGGCGCTGTCCTGCCCCATCACCGTGATGAAGATCTTGGCGTGACCGACGTCACGGCTGACTTCAACAGCGGTGATGGTCACCAGGCCGACGCGCGGGTCTTTGACTTCGCGACGGATCAGTTGGGCCAGCTCGCGCTGCATCTGATCGCCGATTCGTTGGGTACGGCTATATTCTTTTGCCATGTCTTGTTACCTGTTACTGCCCCACGGTCAAACCCGTGAGGTCTGAAAGCGGCAAACGCCCGGCCTGGCAAAAGCCAGACCGGGCGTTGCGTTTAGAGTCCGCCAGCCAGGCAGCGCATATTCATGCGACTGCCCGGTACGGCTCTTGAAGTACGCGAGTCAGAGGCTGCGAGCAACCTGGACCTTCTCGAAGACTTCGATCTTGTCGCCGACCTTGACGTCGTTGTAGCTCTTGACGCCGATACCGCATTCCATGCCGGCACGTACTTCGGAAGCGTCATCCTTGAAGCGGCGCAGGGATTCCAGCTCGCCTTCGAAGATCACGATGTCTTCACGCAATACGCGGATCGGACGGTTACGGTGAACGACACCTTCGATCACCATGCAACCGGCGATCGCGCCGAACTTCGGCGAACGGAACACATCGCGCACTTCGGCCACGCCCAGGATGTTCTCGCGAACGTCGCTGCCGAGCATACCGGTCAAGGCTTTCTTGACGTCTTCGATGATGTCGTAGATCACGTTGTAGTAACGCATATCCAGGCCTTCCTGCTCGACGATCTTGCGCGCGCCGGCATCGGCACGCACGTTGAAGCCGAACAGTACAGCGTTGGAAGCGAGTGCCAGGTTGGCGTCGGATTCAGTGATACCACCGACACCGCCACCGACAACGCGCACTTGCACTTCGTCGTTACCCAGGCCATTCAAGGCGCCGTTCAACGCTTCGAGCGAACCACGGACGTCGGATTTGAGGACGATGTTAAGCGTCTTCTTCTCTTCCTGGCCCATGTTCTCGAAGATGTTTTCCAGCTTGCCGGCGTGAGCGCGAGCCAGTTTGACTTCGCGGAACTTGCCTTGACGGAACAGAGCCACTTCACGGGCTTTCTTCTCGTCAGCCACAACGCTCATCTCGTCGCCAGCATCCGGGGTACCGTCCAGGCCGAGGATCTCGACCGGGATAGCCGGACCGGCTTCCTTGATTGGCTTGCCGTTCTCGTCGAGCATGGCGCGCACGCGGCCATAGTTCGAACCGACCAGCACCATGTCGCCCTGACGCAGGGTACCGTCCTGAACCAGGACGGTCGCGACCGGACCACGGCCCTTGTCGAGACGCGATTCAACGACCACGCCACGGCCAGGAGCCGAAGGAGTAGCGGTCAATTCCAGAACCTCGGCTTGCAACAGAACGGCTTCGAGCAGTTCGTCAACGCCGGTACCCATCTTCGCCGAGACCGGAACGAAAGGAGTGTCGCCACCCCACTCTTCGGAGGTCACGCCGTGGACCGACAGTTCGCTGCGGATGCGATCGAGATCGGCGCCCGGCTTGTCGATCTTGTTCACCGCAACCACCAGCGGCACGCCAGCAGCCTTGGCATGCTGAACGGCTTCGATGGTTTGCGGCATCACGCCGTCGTCCGCTGCAACCACCAGGATCACGATGTCGGTCGCCTTGGCACCACGGGCACGCATCGCGGTAAACGCGGCGTGGCCCGGGGTATCGAGGAACGTCACCATGCCACGGTCGGTTTCAACGTGGTACGCACCGATGTGCTGGGTGATACCACCGGCTTCGCCAGCGGCTACCTTGGCACGACGGATGTAGTCGAGCAGCGAGGTTTTACCGTGGTCAACGTGACCCATGACGGTCACGACCGGCGCACGGGAAACAGCTTCACCTTCAAACTTCAGGGACTCGGCCAGGGAGTCTTCCAGGGCGGTGTCGCTGACCAGGGTCACTTTGTGGCCCAGCTCTTCGGCGACCAGTTGGGCAGTTTCCTGGTCCAGTACCTGGTTGATGGTGGCTGGCGTGCCCAGCTTGAACATGAACTTGATGATTTCAGCAGCCTTGACCGACATCTGCTGGGCCAGATCGCCCACAGTGATGGTCTCGCCGATCTTCACTTCACGCACGACAGGGCCGGTAGGGCTCTGGAAACCGTGGGCGTTGCGTTTCTTCAGCTTGGCCTTGCCGCGACCGCCGCGACGGAAGCCATCGCTTTCTTCGTCGGTGGTACGTGGCGCAACACGCGGCGCAGGCGCCTTTTCCTTGACCGAAGCACGATGAGGAGCGTTTTTGCGCTCGCCATCGCCACTGCCACGACGGTTGTCGTCGGCACGTGGTTTGTCCGGACGACGCTGTTCGTCGCGCTTGCGGGTGTCCGCCGGCGCCGGAGCAGCTGCCAGGACAGGAGCGCTCTCACGCACTGGCTCAGCTGCCGCCGCAGGTGTCTCGACCACTTCGGCTGGAGCAGATTGCGCAGCAGCAGGCTGGCGACGCGCTTCTTCTTCGGCGCGACGCTTGGCTTCTTCTTCAGCCTTCTGACGTGCAGCATTTTCTGCCGCGCGACGTTCTTCCAGTTCGCGTTTGCGCTCGGCTTCGATTTCTTCCGGGCTGCGCTGTACGAAGACTTTCTTCTTGCGTACTTCAACGCTGATGCTTTTGCTACCGGCAACACGCAGGGTGCTGGTGGTTTTACGCTGCAGAGTGATCTTGCGCGGTTCTTCCACTTTCGCCTTGTGACTGCTCTTCAAGTGAGTGAGCAGGGACTGCTTCTCACTGTCGGTCACATGTTCCTCGGCGGCGGTGTGCGGCAGACCTGCCTCACGCATCTGCTGCAACAGGCGCTCTACCGGTGTTTTGACCTCATCGGCCAGTTGTTTCACCGTGACTTGCGTCATGCACTTCTCTCCTCAGGCCGCGCCTAATTACTCGAACCAGTGGGCTCGGGCGGCCATGATCAACTTGCCGGCACGATCATCGTCAATGCCGTCGATGTCGAGCAGATCGTCAATAGACTGCTCGGCCAGGTCTTCGCGGGTAATTACGCCGCGCACCGCCAGTTCCATCGCCAAATCCTTGTCCATGCCCTCAAGCGAGAGCAGGTCTTCGGCCGGATGGGCGTCTGCCAGCTTTTCCTCAGTAGCGATGGCTTTGGTCAACAAGCGATCCTTGGCACGAGCGCGAAGCTCGTTGACGATGTCCTCGTCAAAGCCGTCGATGTTGAGCATTTCCTCCACCGGTACGTAGGCAATCTCTTCCAGGCTGGTAAAGCCTTCATCCACCAGCACCTGCGCCAGCTCTTCATCGACTTCAAGCTCTTCGATGAAGTTGCGCAGGATGTCGCCGGTTTCAGCTTGCTGCTTGGCCTGGATGTCCGATTCGGTCATCACGTTCAGGGTCCAGCCAGTCAATTGGCTAGCCAGACGCACGTTCTGACCACCGCGACCGATGGCCTGAGCGAGATTGTCTGCGCCAACGGCGATGTCCATGGCATGGGCATCCTCGTCGACGATAATTGCCGCCACTTCAGCGGGCGACATGGCATTGATCACGAACTGAGCCGGGTTATCGTCCCACAGGACGATATCCACACGCTCGCCGCCCAACTCGCCGGATACGGCCTGGACGCGCGAACCACGCATGCCGATGCACGCACCTTGCGGGTCAATGCGCTTGTCCTTGGAGCGGACCGCGATCTTGGCGCGCGAACCCGGATCACGGGAGGCGGCCATTACTTCGATCAGGCCTTCAGCAATTTCCGGCACTTCGATGCGGAACAACTCGATCAGCATTTCCGGCGCGGTACGCGACAGGATCAGCTGCGGGCCGCGGTTCTCGGTGCGGATTTCCTTGAGTAGCGCACGCAAACGCACGCCAACACGGAAAGTTTCGCGAGAAATGATGTCTTCACGAGCCAGCAATGCTTCGGCATTGTTGCCCAGATCAACGATCACGTTGTCGCGGGTGACTTTTTTAACGGTGCCGGAGATGATCTCTCCCAGGCGCTCGCGATAGGCATCGACGACTTGCGCGCGCTCGGCTTCGCGAACTTTCTGCACAATGACCTGCTTGGCAGTCTGTGCAGCAATGCGGCCAAATTCGATGGACTCGATCTTTTCTTCGACGACATCACCCACCTTGGCGCCAGGATGCGTTTCTGCAACCTTGCTCGGCCAGGTTTCGATAGCCGGATCATCCAGGTCGGCTTCCTCGACTACCGTCCAGCGACGGAAAGTCTCGTAGGCACCAGTGTGGCGATTGATCTCCACACGCAAATCAACTTCGTCTTCGAAGCGCTTCTTGGTAGCAGTGGCCAGGGCCAGCTCGAGTGCTTCAAAAATAACGTTAGCCGGTACGCCCTTTTCATTGGATACCGACTCAACAACCAGCAGTACTTCTTTGCTCATCGTACGCCTCGCCTTTCGCAAGCCATTGGATCCGCGGGATCCGCAGTATCTGGCACGTATCAGTCAAAACTGGGAATAATGTTGGCCTTGTCGATCATATCGATCGGCAACAGGAACTCATGGTCATCTACCTGCACCACGACATCCTGTTCTTCCACACCGCGCAGAAGGCCTTGGAAGTTGCGTCGGCCTTCAAAGGGCGAGCGCAGCTTGATCTTCACTTGTTCACCGGCAAACAAAGCGAACTGTTCAAGAGTGAACAGAGGGCGTTCCATGCCAGGCGAGGAAACTTCAAGGGTGTATTCGGAGGTGATGGGATCTTCAACATCCAGCACACCACTGATCTGACGGCTGACGATGGCGCAATCATCCACCAACACGCCGCCTTCCTTATCGATATAAACGCGCAACAGTGAGTGGCGACCTTGAGCCGAAAACTCAATACCCCAGCATTCATAGCCAAGGGCCACGACCACCGGGGCCAACAAGGCCTGCAACTGTTCTAGCTTGCTCGACACCTGAACCCCCTCGTGCATGTATGTGCATGCCATGCAAATAAAAAAAAATGGGCGAATCGCCCATCCCTGAAACGCCGTCGAACAGCGGCGTTGTAAATGTCCAGCTAACAAAAAGCCCCTTGGAAGGGGCCCTGAAACTGGTTGCGGGAGCCGGATTTGAACCGACGACCTTCGGGTTATGAGCCCGACGAGCTACCAGGCTGCTCCATCCCGCGACAAAGCTGGGGCGGAAGTATACGACCGATCCCTTACAGGGTCAATGTAACGCTTCCACCTACAAGAAAGCCCGCAATTGCGGGCTCTCCTGATAATTGGTACCGAGAAGGGGACTCGAACCCCTACACCCTATGGGCACAACCACCTCAAGGTTGCGTGTCTACCAATTCCACCACCTCGGCAATACAGCGTTTGAAACCTTCTTACTTCTGCTCTTGAGCTGGAGGTACGTCAGTCGCCGGATTGGCCGACTTTTGCTCTTGAAGCACCGGGACATCATCAGAAGCCGGTTGTTGCTTTGGCGCTTCCAACACCGCTGGGTTTGGCAAACCTACCTGAGTCAGCTCATGAGCCTTCTCTTTAGCAAAGTAACCTAACCCCAAGCTGGTTATGAAGAAACCGGCGGCGAGTATAGCAGTAAACTTACTAAGAAAGGTAGAGGAACCTTGGCTTCCGAATACAGTATTTGAAGCACCTGCACCAAAAGACGCACCAGCATCCGCACCTTTACCCTGCTGCAGCAATACGAGAGCAACTACACCCAGTGCGCCCAGCAGATGAAAAACGACTACGACTGTTTCCAGCATTTTTTCAGTTTCCCGCGGCGCGACAGATCGCACCGAACTCATCTGCATTCAGGGACGCTCCACCAATGAGCCCCCCATCGATATCCGGCATGCCGAACAGTTCGACCGCATTGGCCGCCTTCACGCTGCCGCCGTATAGAAGCCGCACACCTCGTGCCACTTCAGAATTTTCTTGCGCCAACTGCGCGCGGATGGCGGCGTGCACATCCTGCGCTTGTTGAGGCGAAGCAGTCAGCCCGGTGCCAATGGCCCAGACCGGCTCGTAAGCAATGACTGCCTTTGCAAACGCACCGACACCCAGGTCCTCAATGATGCTGCCCAACTGGCGAGCAACAACTTCGAGAGTCTTGCCTGCCTCACGCTGTTCGAGGGTTTCCCCTACGCACAACACCGGGATCAGACCACAAGCCTGTGCCGCGGCAAATTTGCGAATCAGGGTCTTATCCTGCTCGCCCATGATCAGGCGACGCTCGGAATGACCGACCAGGACCAGTGAACATCCTGCGTCCACCAGCTGACTCGGCGCAATTTCACCGGTCAACGCACCCTGCATGGATTCCACTGCAGAGTTTTGTGCACCCACCGAAATCGATTTGCCTTTCAAGCCATCAACCACTTGGTTGATATACAGGCAAGGCGGGAACACCGCTACATCAACACCGCTTGGCAAGGCCAGGTTACGAAGGCCCTTGATCAGCTCAGCGACGCTGGCGCGGGTACCGTGCATCTTCCAGTTACCAGCTACCATAGGGCGACGCATGCTGTACCTCGTCGGTCAAAGTGGGCGCAGATGTTACCCAACCGATTCATGACTGGCAAGCCGAATTCAGGCAGAAACTTCAGTAACCAGCTTCGCCAGCTCTTCGGCATAACCGCGGACCTGTGCTTCATCCTCGCCTTCGACCATGACACGCACCAAAGGCTCCGTGCCAGACTTGCGCAACAACACCCGCCCACGGCCAGCCATTGCTTGCGTTACGCGTTCGCTGGCCTGCTTGACCGTCGTGTGCTCGAGAGGATTGACACCTCCGCCGAAGCGCACATTGATCAACACTTGCGGACATTTACGCAACGCCTGGCGCGACTGCGCAAGCCCCTCGTTACGCGCCTTGAGCGCCATCAACACTTGCAGGGCAGCGATGATCGCATCACCGGTGGTGGTATGGTCAAAACAGACGATGTGGCCGGAGTTCTCGCCACCGATCACCCAGTTGCGCTCCAGCAATTCAGAGATCACGTAGCGATCGCCGACATTGGCCCGTACGAACGGGATATCCAGATCCGCCAAGGCCAATTCAAGCCCGAGGTTGCTCATCAACGTACCAACCACGCCGCCCTGCAGCTTGCCGCGACCATGCAGATCGCGCGCGATGATGAACAGCAACTCATCACCATCAACGACCGTACCGGTATGGTCGACCATCAACACCCGGTCACCGTCACCGTCGAAAGCGATCCCTAGATCGGCATGTTCGGCCAGGACCGCAGCCTGCAATGCCTCGGTATGGGTCGAGCCGCAATTGTGGTTGATGTTCAGCCCGTTGGGTTGGGCAGAGAGCACCACCACCTCGGCGCCCAATTCGCGAAAAACGCTGGGAGCGACCTTATAGGTTGCGCCATGCGCGCAATCGACAACGATTTTCAGACCGGAAAAGCTCGTACCGGTCGGAACACTGCCTTTGCAGAACTCGATATAACGACCCGATGCATCGTTGATCCGCGACACCTTGCCGATCTTGCTCGACTCGACCACCGTCATCGGCGCATCCAGCAGCTCTTCGATCATCAGCTCGATTTCGTCCGGCAGTTTGGTGCCCTTGCCAGAGAAAAACTTGATGCCGTTGTCATCATGAGGATTGTGCGAAGCACTGATCACAATGCCCGCCTGGGCCTGGAATGTACGAGTCAGGTAGGCAATGGCCGGCGTCGGCATCGGGCCCAGCAACATCACATCGGCGCCCGCCGACGTAAGACCGGCCTCAAGAGCCGATTCGAACATGTAGCCGGAAATTCGCGTGTCCTTGCCGACCAGCACCTTGCATGCGCCCATCTTGCGGAACGCCATGCCAGCGGCCCAGCCGAGCTTGAGCATGAAATCAGGGGTAATAGGGTATTCGCCGACCCGACCACGAATACCGTCGGTGCCAAAATATTTCTTGCTCATAAGTGCTCCGTCATTCTTATTCGGCTGAATCCACAGCGTCGATCATCCGCACGACATCCATCGTTTCGGCTACATCATGCACGCGTAAAATGCGCGCACCTTTGGTAAGGGCCAATGCAGCCAGGGCGAGACCGCCATACAGGCGCTCTCCCACCGGGCGGCCCAAGGCATTGCCTATCATGCTCTTTCGCGAGACGCCAACCAACAGGGGCCGCCCCAGGGCATGCAAGGCTTCCATATGTTTGAACAGGCTCAGGTTGTGAGCCAGGGTCTTGGCAAAGCCAAACCCGGGATCAAGGATGATCCGCTCGGCAGGGATGCCCACGGCAGCACACTGGTCCAGGCGCTCCGCGAGGAACCCGGCCACTTCCCTGGTCACATCATCATAGTGCGGATCGTCCTGCATGGTCCCCGGCTCGCCGAGCATATGCATCAGGCACACCGGCAAACCGGTTGCCGCCGCGGCGTCCAGCGCACCGTCGCGCCGCAAGGACCGGACATCATTGATCAGCCCCGCCCCCAGTCGCGCTGCCTCGCGCATGACCGCTGGCGTAGAGGTATCAACCGAAATGATGACATCAAGCTCGCGGTGTATACGCTCGACAATCGGCGCCACTCGCTCCAGCTCTTCGGTAGGTGACACCGCCCGCGCACCGGGACGGGTCGATTCACCACCAACATCGATCAGCGTTGCGCCCGCCGCCACCATGGCCTCGGCATGCCGCAATGCAGCGTCGAGCTGGCAGAATCTTCCGCCATCGGAAAAGGAATCGGGAGTGACATTAAGAATGCCCATGACGTGCGCACGGGCCAAATCAAGAAACCGGTTGCCGCAAGGCAACCGGTTAGAGGACTGAACAGAAGTCATTTCAAGCCTTAGACGTCGGCGGCCGGACCACCGATGGGCGTCTCGGGACGCTCACCCTGTACCGCTGGCGGCGTACCGGAGGTACCCGTGCCACCACCGGACCAGTCACGAGGCTCACGAGGTGTGCGGCCGGCCATGATGTCGTCGATCTGCTCGGCATCGATGGTTTCATATTTCATCAGTGCGTCAGCCATCGCGTCCAGTTTGTCGCGGTTGTCCGTAAGGATCTGCTTGGCCGTGCCGTAGCACTGGTCAATGATGCTGCGAACTTCCGAGTCGATCAGCTTGGCCGTCTCACCAGAGAAGCTTGCATGCTGGCCACCGCCGCCGCGACCCAGGAACACTTCGCCCTCTTCCTCGGCATACATCAACGGACCAAGCTTTTCGGACAAGCCCCACTTGGTAACCATGTTCCGGGCAATCTGGCTTGCGCGCATGATGTCGTTGGAGGCACCCGTCGTCACGCCGTCAAAGCCCAACGTCATTTCCTCGGCGATACGGCCACCGTACAGCGAACAGATCTGGCTGATCAGCGCGCGCTTGGACAGGCTGTAACGGTCCTCTTCCGGCAGGAACATCGTCACACCCAGCGCACGACCGCGCGGAATGATCGAAACCTTGTACACCGGATCATGCTCAGGCACGACACGACCGACGATGGCATGTCCCGCCTCGTGGTAAGCGGTGTTCTGCTTTTCCTTTTCCGACATGACCATGGATTTGCGCTCGGCGCCCATCATGATCTTGTCCTTGGCGAGTTCGAATTCCTTCATCTCCACGACACGCTTGCCGGAACGAGCAGCAAACAGTGACGCTTCGTTTACCAGGTTCGCCAGGTCAGCACCGGAGAAACCCGGTGTGCCGCGAGCGATGACCGCCGGAGCAACGTCATCTCCCATTGGCACCTTGCGCATGTGAACCTTCAGAATCTGCTCGCGACCACGAATGTCCGGCAGCCCCACCACGACCTGGCGGTCAAAACGACCTGGACGCAGCAGCGCAGGGTCGAGCACATCCGGACGGTTGGTAGCGGCAATCACGATGATGCCGTCATTCATCTCGAAACCGTCCATCTCGACCAGCAACTGGTTGAGGGTCTGCTCGCGCTCATCATGACCGCCGCCCATGCCGGCACCACGGTGGCGACCAACGGCGTCGATTTCGTCGATGAAGATGATGCATGGTGCGTGCTTCTTCGCCTGCTCGAACATATCGCGGACACGGCTGGCACCGACGCCGACGAACATCTCGACGAAGTCGGAACCGGAAATTGTGAAGAACGGAACCTTGGCTTCGCCGGCGATTGCCTTGGCGAGCAAGGTTTTACCGGTACCAGGTGGCCCCACCATCAGCACGCCGCGGGGAATACGCCCGCCCAGGCGCTGAAATTTGCCCGGATCGCGAAGGAATTCAACCAGCTCGCCGACCTCTTCCTTGGCTTCATCGCAACCGGCGACGTCAGCCAGGGTGGTCTTGACCTGATCTTCGGACAATAGTCGGGCCTTGCTCTTGCCGAAACTCATCGGCCCGCCCTTCCCTCCAGCCCCGCCCTGCATCTGGCGCATGAAGAACATGAACACCGCGATGATCACCAGGATCGGGAAGCTCGCGACCAGGAGCTGGGTCCAGATACTTTGCTGCTCAGGCTGCTTGCCTTCGATCACAACATGATTGTCCACCAGGTCGCCGATCAGACCATTGTCCTGGATCGCCGGACGAATGGTCTTGAAGCTATCGCCATCGCTGCGCTTGCCGGTAATCACATAACCATCAACGGCTACGCGCTCGACCTTGCCTTCCTTGACCTGCTGGAGGAAATCGGAATAGTTGAGGGTCTGCGGCTCGTTAGGGCTGGAGAAGTTGTTCATCACGGTCACAAGGACAGCGGCGATGATCAACCACAGGATCAGATTCTTTGCCATATCGTTCAATTAACTACCCTCTGAAGCAAGCTCCGCTACTGGCGCGCGCTTCGCATGATATTCACCGGCCTAACTTACTACATTACCTGCGACTCTGGCAGGCGCCGTCTGTAACCCTTTGTGAAACTTTGACTCGCGCAATTTTCGTTACGCGACGCCCGCAATGCGATACAAAAAAAACTATCGGCCTCTTTCAAAGCCGCTCATCACTGGAAGCGCCTTCAATTCCGCGAAACCCTCGCGCCAGCAGATACTGCTCGCGAGAGCGGTCGCGGGACGACAAAGGCTTGCGCATCTGCACCTTGTCGAACAATTTGCGCATGCCCTTGTGGTATTCATCGAAGCCTTCACCCTGGAAGACCTTGATCAGGAAATCACCACCCGGACGCAGAACCCGCCCCGCCAGATCCAGGGCCAGCTCGCTGAGGAACATTGCACGAGGCATGTCGACAGCCGCCAATCCACTCATATTGGGGGCCATATCGGAAATCACAAGGTCGACTTGCGTATTTCCGACGGCCTCGAGGATTTGCGCCAATACGGCGTCCTCGGTGAAATCACCCTGAATAAAGGTCACGTCAGGGATGCTGTCCATTTCCAGGATGTCCGAAGCGATCAATCGCCCCTGGCCGCCAATCAGACGACTGGTCACCTGCGACCAGCCACCCGGCGCTGCGCCGAGGTCGATCACGGTCATGCCAGGACGAATCAGGCGATCCTTCTCCTGGATCTCCAGCAATTTATAGCTGGCGCGCGAGCGATAACCGTCTTTTTGCGCCATTTTGACGTACGGATCGTTGAAATGCTCTCTGAGCCAGTTCTGGCTAGTCTTGGAACGGGCCACGGGCCACCTCTGAAAAATAAATCGGGTCGTGATTAAGTGGGCGGTCCCGGACTCGCTCGGGTAAACTGGCCGCCGCTTTTTACAAGATCAGACGCAGGGGTCAGATTATGCCGCTCACTCAAGAGCAGAAGAAACAATACAAATCCATCGGCCACCATCTGAAACCGGTTTTGACTGTGGCTGACAACGGTTTGACTGAAGGTGTCCTCGCTGAACTGGAACGCGCCCTCGGCGATCACGAGCTGATCAAGATCAAGCTCAACATCCTCGACCGCGAAGCCCGCCTGGCTGCCGTTGCCGAGCTGTGCAAGGTCGGCAAGGCTGACCTGGTCCAGGTCATCGGCAAGATGGCGCTGATTTATCGCAAGAACTTCAGCGTCAACAAGCAACTGTCGAACGTTCACCGCTTCAAATGATGCAAAGGGTCAAGGGTGTGCTTCGCGCACCCTGCCGCTCCATCCGGGAACAGGCTGCAGCACCAGCACCAGGCCGGAAAAACCCAGCACCAGGTAGCTGAATACCTGCCATTGGCTCGCATCCGGCCAGCCGAGACGCACCGCCAGGAACATCCCGCAAGCGTACAAGGCCATGAGCAGCAATTGCCCACGGATGTCGCGCCATAGACTGCCAAGGCCCTCGGCCTGAACCAGCACCAAAGCCTGGAAGATCACGCACACTGCCGAAAAACCCACCAGCAGCGCCGTCAGCATACCTGCGATTTCATCGATCAGCAGCGGTGCCAGGCCGATCTGACCCAGCACCGGCAGCAGACCGATATGCAACAACCAGACGCCGCCCACCCATAACATCTGGGTGAGCTGCCAGATCATGGCACCCGCACGCAGCGGGTGCCTTCGTTCAGATATGACGGACTTCGACAATCTCGTACTCAATGACACCGCCAGGTGTCTTCACGGCAACCACATCACCCTCTTCCTTGGCAATCAAGGCGCGGGCGATAGGCGAGCCGACTGAAATCTTGCCGAGCTTGATGTCCGCCTCGTCCTCGCCAACGATCTGGTAAGTGACGCTTTCATCAGTCTCGACGTTGGCGATTTCCACGGTAGTGCCGAAAATCACTTTGCCAGTGTGCGGAATCGTCGTGACGTCGATGATCACCGCATTCTGCATGCGACCCTCGATGTCACGGACACGCGCCTCGACCATACCCTGCTCCTCTCGGGCAGCGTGGTATTCGGCGTTTTCCTTCAGGTCGCCCAGTTCACGGGCTTCACCGATCGCCTGGCTCAAGCGCGGACGCTCGACCTTGGTCAGGAAAGCGTGCTCTTCCTCCAGGGCCTTCGCGCCCTGAACAGTCATCGGGTACTTGGTTATGCTCATGCCTTCAATCCTGCATGTAGATCCTGCAAGCGACGTACGGTCTTCTCGGGTCCGAACTTGAGCGCTTCGCAGATCGCTTCGCCGGCAGCAATAGTCGTGGTGCAGTAGATCTTATGCTGCAGCGCATTGCGACGAATGGAATAGGAATCGGCGATCGATTGACGGCCTTCGGTGGTGTTGATGATCAGCGTGACTTCGTCATTCTTGATCATGTCGACCACGTGCGGACGACCCTCGGTCACCTTGTTCACGCGGCGCACTTTCAGGCCCGCCGCCTCGATCAGCTTGGCGGTACCGGCAGTGGCGACCACTTCGAAACCCAAGTTGATCAGATCACGGGCCACGCCCGCAACCAGTGGCTTGTCGTCATCACGCACGCTGATGAACGCCGTGCCGCCTGTTGGCAGAACTTCGCTGGCGCCCATCTGGGCCTTGGCAAAGGCTTCGCCGAAGGTGTCGCCAACGCCCATCACTTCACCGGTGGATTTCATTTCCGGGCCGAGGATCGGGTCAACGCCAGGGAATTTGGCGAATGGGAACACCGCCTCTTTCACGCTGTAGAAGTTCGGGATGATTTCCTTGGTGAAGTTCAGCTCCGCCAAGGTTTTACCAGCCATCACGCGAGCAGCGATCATCGCCAGGGAAACACCGATGCACTTGGACACGAACGGTACGGTCCGGGAGGCGCGCGGGTTGACTTCGATGACATAGATGTCTTCGCCCTGAAGCGCCAGCTGCACGTTCATCAGGCCGACAACCCCGAGCTCCAGGGCCATTTTCTTGACCTGTTCACGCATCTCGTCCTGGATGTGAGCCGGCAACGAATACGGCGGCAGCGAACAGGCGGAGTCACCGGAGTGAACGCCTGCCTGCTCGATGTGCTGCATGATTGCGCCGATCACGACATCCTTGCCGTCGCAGACCGCGTCCACGTCCATTTCGATGGCGCAGTTGAGGAAGTGGTCGAGCAGAACCGGGCTGTCATTGGACACCTGGACCGCTTCGCGCAGGTAGCGCTTGAGTTCGTCTTCCTGGTAAACGATTTCCATCGCACGGCCGCCCAGTACGTAGGACGGGCGCACCACCAGCGGATAACCGATCTTCGCCGCCGCACGAATCGCTTCGTCTTCGCTGCGCACGGTGGCGTTTGGTGGCTGGCGCAGGTTCAGGCGCTCGACCATCTGCTGGAAGCGTTCGCGGTCTTCGGCGCGGTCGATAGCATCCGGGCTGGTGCCGATGATCGGCACGCCGGCGGCTTCGAGGGCGCGGGCCAGTTTCAGAGGGGTCTGCCCGCCGTACTGGACGATCACGCCTTTTGGCTTCTCGACACGGACGATTTCCAGCACGTCCTCCAGGGTCACTGGCTCGAAGTACAGGCGATCAGAGGTGTCGTAGTCGGTGGAAACGGTCTCCGGGTTGCAGTTGACCATGATGGTTTCGTAACCATCGTCGCGCAGCGCCAGTGCAGCGTGCACGCAGCAGTAGTCGAACTCGATGCCCTGGCCGATCCGGTTCGGACCGCCGCCCAGGATCATGATCTTGTCCCGGGTCGAAGGCGCGGCTTCGCACTCTTCTTCGTACGTGGAGTACAGGTAGGCAGTGTCGGTGGCGAACTCGGCCGCGCAGGTGTCGACGCGCTTGTAGACCGGGAAGACTTCCAGCTTGTGGCGGTGAGTGCGCAGGCTCTTTTCGGTCACACCCAGCAGCTTGGCCAGGCGCATGTCGGAGAAGCCCTTGCGCTTGAGACCCAGCATCGTGCTGCGATCGATGCTGGACATGCCCATGGTCTTGACCTTCTCTTCTTCCTTGATCAGATCTTCGATCTGCACCAGGAACCAAGGGTCGATCATGTTCATGTCGAAAATCTGCTCGACTGTCATGCCGGCGCGGAAGGCATCCGCCACGTACCAGATACGCTCGGCGCCCGGCACGGTCAGCTCGCGCTTGAGCTCGCTCATGCTTTCCGGCTTGCTCAGGTCCAGCTTCGGATCGAGGCCGCAGACACCCACTTCCAGGCCACGAAGGGCTTTTTGCAAGGATTCCTGGAAAGTCCGGCCGATGGCCATGACTTCACCCACCGATTTCATCTGGGTGGTCAGGCGCGCGTCAGCCTTGGCGAATTTTTCGAAGGCGAAACGCGGCAGCTTGGTCACCACGTAGTCGATGGACGGCTCGAAGGACGCCGGAGTCTTGCCGCCGGTGATGTCGTTCGACAGTTCGTCCAGGGTGTAGCCGACGGCCAGCTTGGCGGCGACCTTGGCGATCGGGAAACCGGTGGCCTTCGAGGCCAGGGCCGACGAACGGGACACGCGCGGGTTCATCTCGATGACCACCATGCGGCCAGTGTTCGGGCAGATGCCGAACTGGACGTTGGAGCCACCGGTTTCCACGCCGATCTCGCGCAGTACCGCCAGGGAGGCGTTACGCAGGATCTGGTATTCCTTGTCAGTCAGGGTCTGGGCCGGCGCAACGGTGATCGAGTCGCCAGTGTGCACGCCCATCGGGTCGAAGTTTTCGATGGAGCAAACGATGATGCAGTTGTCCTTTTTGTCGCGGACAACTTCCATTTCGTATTCTTTCCAACCGATCAGGGACTCGTCGATCAGCAGTTCCTTGGTTGGCGACAGGTCCAGGCCACGGGCGCAGATTTCTTCGAATTCTTCACGGTTGTAGGCGATGCCACCACCCGTGCCGCCCATGGTGAAGGACGGACGGATGATGCACGGGAAGCCGAGGCGTTCCAGCACGGCGTTGGCTTCTTCCATGCTGTGGGCGATGCCCGAGCGTGGGCAGTCCAGGCCGATGGATTTCATCGCCTTGTCGAAGCGCGAACGATCTTCGGCCTTGTCGATGGTGTCGGCATTGGCGCCGATCATTTCCACACCGAACTTCTCCAGGACGCCTTCGCGCTCTAGGTCCAGAGCGCAATTCAGTGCGGTCTGGCCACCCATGGTCGGCAGCAATGCGTCCGGGCGCTCCTTCTCGATGATCTTGGCAACGGTCTGCCATTTGATCGGTTCGATGTAGGTGGCGTCGGCCATCGACGGGTCGGTCATGATGGTGGCCGGGTTGGAGTTTACCAGGATGACGCGATAACCCTCTTCGCGCAGGGCCTTGCAAGCCTGGGCGCCGGAGTAGTCGAATTCGCAGGCCTGGCCGATCACGATCGGGCCAGCGCCGAGAATCAGGATGCTTTTTATGTCTGTACGTTTTGGCATGGGTTTGTCACTCAAATCCGCAGGTCAGTCGGCTAGGCCGTCGAACAATCTTTGAAGCGCCCGCGGGGGCCACCGTTTCCGGGGCCGCCCTCGGGTTTCACGCGGTCAGCGTCGCTTGGCCATCTCATTGATGAAGCGATCGAACAGCGGCGCCACATCGTTCGGGCCCGGGCTCGCCTCAGGGTGGCCCTGGAAGCTGAACGCGCTCTTGTCGGTACGCTCGATGCCTTGCAGCGTGCCGTCGAACAGCGACTTGTGGATGGCCCGTACGTTGGCCGGCAGGGTCGCCTCGTCAACCGCAAAACCGTGGTTCTGGCTGGTGATCATGACGACACCGGTATCCAGGTCCTGGACCGGGTGGTTGGCACCGTGGTGGCCGTGGCCCATTTTCAGGGTCTTGGCGCCCGAAGCCAGGGCCAGCAACTGGTGCCCCAGGCAGATACCGAATACCGGGATCTCGGTTTCCAGCACGTCCTTGATCGCCTGGATCGCGTAGTCGCATGGCTCCGGGTCACCCGGACCGTTGGACAGGAACACGCCGTCGGGCTTGAGGGCCAGGACGTCGGCCGCCGGGGTCTGGGCCGGCACTACGGTTACGCGGCAACCGCGCGCGACCAGCATGCGCAGGATGTTCAGCTTGACGCCGTAATCGTAAGCGACCACGTGATACGGCAGTTCGGAAGCCTCGATCGTCGCGTGGCTATCGGTTTTCAAGTCCCAGACCGAGGAGCGCCATTCGTACTGCTTCTGAGTGCTGACGACTTTCGCCAGGTCCATGCCTTTGAGGCCTGGGAAACCCTGGGCAGCGGCAATGGCGGCCTCGTCGGAAATATTGTCACCGGCCATGATGCAGCCGTTCTGCGCGCCTTTTTCCCGCAGGATGCGAGTCAGGCGGCGGGTGTCGATACCGGCGATCGCCACGACGTTGTTGGCTTTCAGGTAGTCGGACAGGGACATCTTGTTACGCCAGTTGCTCGCTACCAGCGGCAGGTCGCGGATGACCAGGCCAGCGGACCAGACACGATCAGACTCGGCATCTTCCGGCGTGGTGCCGGTGTTGCCGATATGCGGGTAAGTCAGGGTAACGATTTGCTGGGCGTAGGAAGGATCGGTAAGAATTTCCTGATAGCCGGTCATTGCGGTGTTAAACACCACCTCACCAACGGTCTGACCGTCGGCTCCAATGGCTTCGCCGCGAAAAATGCTGCCATCAGCAAGGGCGAGTATGGCTGGCTTAGTCAAGAAGACCTCCCGTAAATAAAGCCTGAAAGGGCGATCGCAGGTTGTAAAAAAGCGGAGTGACGTATGGACACGTCACCCCGCTTGTTCACTGAATTATTCTGCGCGCTTTTAGTGGACACACTAAAGCTGTAGCTTACAGAAAAAGGCTTTTTTGGTCCACCGCTAATGAGCCTTAAAGGCAGGGGAATGCGACAGGCCGTCGCGAAGCGGTGTAAAACGGGGCTCAGTGTAACCTGAACCCCGCCTTGAAGGCATCAACGCAGGTCGAGAACGTCCTGCATGTCGTACAAGCCGGGTTCGCGACCATCCAGCCACAGCGCGGCACGCACGGCGCCCTTGGCGAAAGTCATCCGACTCGACGCCTTGTGCGTAATCTCCAGGCGCTCACCCTCGGTGGCGAACAGCACGGTGTGATCACCTACCACGTCGCCACCACGCACGGTCGCGAAACCGATGGTGTCTCGCTCACGCGCACCGGTGTGCCCCTGGCGCCCATACACAGCCACTTCCTGCAGATCACGACCCAGCGCATCGGCAATCACCTCGCCCATGCGCAAGGCTGTTCCCGAAGGCGCATCGATCTTGTGACGGTGATGCGCCTCGATGATTTCGATATCCGCATCATCACCCAACACCCGCGCCGTCAGGTCCAGCAGCTTGAGCGAGAGATTCACGCCCACGCTGAAGTTCGCCGCGAACACGATCGGTATGTCCTTGCCGGCATCGGCCAACAATTGCTTCTGCGCGGTATCCAGGCCGGTCGTGCCGATGACCATGGCCTTGCCAGCCTTGCGGCAGGTGGCGAGGTTTTTCAGCATGACTTCCGGCAGGGTGAAGTCGATCAGGACGTCAAACTCATCGAGTACCTTTTCCAGCCCACCGGACATCGGCACGCCGATACGCCCGATCGAGGCCAGCTCGCCAGCATCGGCGCCCACCAGCGTACTGTCGGGCCGGACAATGGCAGCCGTCAGGCCAGAGAGCGGCGAGCGCTGCTGCACCGCCTCGACCAGCGCCTTGCCCATACGCCCCGCGGCGCCCATCACAGCTATACGTCGCATGCCCACTCCTTACAGATCGCCGAAGAAGCGCTTCACACCTTCGAACCAACCGGTGGTTTTCGGCGAGTGGCTGTTGTCATCCGCCAGGGAACTACGGAACTCTTCCAACAGCTCCCGCTGGCGCCGGCTCAGGTTGACCGGTGTCTCTACCGCGACGCGGCACATCAGGTCGCCCGCACCGCCGCCACGCACTGGAGCCACGCCCTTGCCGCGAATGCGGAACTGCTTGCCGGTTTGCGTCCCTTCGGGAATCTTCAGCTTGACGCGACCATCAAGGGTCGGGATTTCAAGCTCACCGCCCAAGGCCGCATCAACAAAACTGATCGGCACTTCGCAGAACAGATGCTTGCCATCACGCTGGAAGATCGCGTGCTCGCGCACGTTGATCACTACATACAGATCGCCGGTCGGGCCGCCCTGGGCACCCGCCTCGCCTTCGCCGGACAGACGAATGCGGTCACCGGTGTCGACACCGGCCGGTACTTTGACCGACAGCGTCTTGTACTCTTCGACACGCCCTTCGCCGTGGCAGGAGTCGCACGGATCGGAAATGATCTTGCCCTGGCCATGGCAACGCGGGCAGGTCTGCTGGACCGAGAAGAAGCCCTGCTGCATGCGAACCTGGCCGATGCCGCCGCAAGTCGGGCAGGTGACCGGCGAAGAGCCCTTCTTGGCGCCCGAACCGTCGCACGGCTTGCAATTGACCAGCGTCGGCACCCGGATATTGACCGTGGTACCACGCACCGCTTCTTCCAGGTTCAGCTCCAGCGTGTAGCGCAAATCGCTGCCACGCTGGGCACCACCACGGGCGCCGCCGCGGCCGCCGCCAAAAAAATCACTGAACACATCGCCGAAGATATCGGAGAAGTTCTGGCCGCCGAAACCGGCACCGCCACCCCCCATGCTCGGGTCGACACCGGCATGCCCGTATTGGTCGTAGGCCGCGCGCTTGCTGGAATCGGACAGAACTTCGTAAGCCTCGTTGGCTTCCTTGAACATCTCTTCCGACGCTTTATCGCCGGGATTACGGTCTGGGTGGTGCTTCATCGCCAGGCGACGGTAGGCCTTTTTCAGCTCTGCCTCGCTGGCTCCCCGCTCGACACCCAATACTTCGTAAAAATCACGCTTCGCCATTAGTCTTTGCACTCTTATAGGACGTCCGGCAAACCTCTCCTGAACCTTGCCAAACTCGTTGAGCCCCAATACAGGCCCGGACCCAACTCACGTCGATTCAACGATCCTGGTCTCGGCGCATATCGCCCGGAAAGCAGGAGCATTCCCGAACACACCGCCAGCACCCGAACGCTGTCGCATGCTGTAAAAATTCACTGACTCCAGACACGCCAACGCGGGAGCAAGCTCCCGCGCGGCGACATCCTACCAGCCACCGCACAAACGCAGTCAACCGGCCGACCAACAAGCGATTACTTGTTGTCTTTCACTTCTTCGAACTCAGCGTCGACCACGTCATCGGCTTTCTCGGCCGATTCGCCTTGCTGCGCAGCACCTTCAGCTGGCTGGGCCTGCTCGGCATACATCTTCTGGGCCACTGGCGCGGAGACTTTCGACAGCTCTTCGATCTTCGCTTCGATGGCAGCCTTGTCGTCGCCTTTGACGGCAGCTTCAAGGGCAACCACGGCGGCTTCGATCGCGGTCTTCTCTTCAGCGGTCACTTTGTCACCGGCATCGGCAACCATCTTGCGGGTCGAGTGAACCAAGGCGTCGCCCTGGTTACGAGCGCTGGCCAGCTCTTCGAACTTGCGGTCTTCCTCGGCGTTGACTTCAGCGTCGCGAACCATCTGCTGAATTTCTTCCTCGGACAGGCCGGAGTTGGCCTTGATCACGATCGACTGGGTCTTGCCGGTGGCCTTGTCTTTCGCGCCGACGTGCAGGATGCCGTTGGCGTCGATGTCGAAGGTCACTTCGATTTGTGGCACACCGCGTGGCGCCGGTGGAATCTCGGCCAGGTCGAACTTGCCCAGGGACTTGTTCTGGGCCGCTTGCTTACGCTCACCTTGCAGCACGTGGATGGTCACGGCGCTCTGGTTGTCGTCGGCCGTCGAGAACACCTGGGATTTCTTGGTAGGAATCGTGGTGTTTTTCTCGATCAGCGCGGTCATCACGCCGCCCATGGTTTCGATACCCAGGGTCAGCGGGCTGACGTCGAGCAGCAGAACGTCTTTCACGTCGCCGGCCAGAACGGCACCCTGGATGGCAGCACCCATGGCAACGGCTTCGTCCGGGTTCACGTCCTTACGTGCTTCTTTACCAAAGAAATCGGTAACCAGCTTCTGGACCAGCGGCATACGGGTCTGGCCACCGACCAGGATCACGTCGTTGATCGAGCCGACGTCGATACCGGCATCCTTCATCGCAATACGGCAAGGTTCGATGGTGCGCTGAACCAGGTCTTCCACCAGCGCTTCGAGCTTGGCGCGGGAGATTTTCACGTTCAGGTGCTTCGGACCGGTAGCGTCTGCGGTGATGTACGGCAGGTTCACGTCGGTCGACTGACTCGAGGACAGTTCGATCTTGGCTTTCTCAGCGGCCTCTTTCAGACGCTGCATGGCCAGCGGGTCACCCTTGAGGTTCATGCCGCTTTCTTTCTTGAACTCATCGACGAGATAGTCGATCAGGCGGATGTCAAAGTCTTCACCACCCAGGAATGTATCGCCATTGGTTGCCAATACTTCGAACTGGTGCTCGCCATCGACTTCGGCAATTTCGATCACGGAAACGTCGAAAGTACCGCCACCCAGGTCATAAACGATCACGGTGTGATCGCCTTTGGCCTTGTCCATACCGTAGGCCAGAGCGGCTGCGGTTGGTTCGTTGATGATACGTTTCACGTCCAGGCCAGCGATGCGGCCGGCGTCTTTGGTCGCCTGGCGCTGGCTGTCGTTGAAGTACGCAGGAACGGTAATGACCGCTTCAGTCACTGGCTCGCCGAGGTAGTCTTCGGCGGTTTTCTTCATTTTTTTCAGGATTTCAGCCGAGATCTGTGGCGGCGCCATTTTCTGGCCGTTCACTTCAACCCATGCGTCGCCGTTGTCAGCCTTGGCGATTTTGTACGGCACCATCTTGATGTCTTTCTGCACGACTTCTTCGTCGAACTTGCGACCGATCAGACGCTTCACCGCGTACAGGGTGTTATGCGGATTGGTCACAGCCTGACGCTTGGCGGACTGGCCCACCAGGATCTCGCCATCGTTGGCGTAAGCGATGATCGACGGCGTGGTACGCGCGCCTTCAGCATTCTCGATGACTTTGGCCTTGCCGTTTTCCAGCACGGAGACGCACGAGTTGGTGGTCCCCAGGTCGATACCGATAATCTTGCCCATGTTAACTCTCCCGGAACTTGAATTTTTTTGCCGCAGCAGTGGTGGCTAACTGCGGTAGTACTTAAACGCTTGACTTCTTAATGGGGCCGTTGCGCCCGATTTCAAGCCTGCTCATCGATAGAAGGCGAAACCGGCGCTGGCGCCTTGCTGACCACAACCATGGCCGGGCGCAGCAAGCGGCCGTTGAGCAGGTAGCCCTTCTGGAACACTTTCAGCACGCTGTTCGGCTCGACGTCGGCACTTTCCTGCATCGCCATGGCCTGGTGGTGCTCGGCGTTGAAGGGTTCACCGTGGGGATCGATCGCTTCAAGCTGATAACGCTTGAGGGTGTCCTGGAACATTTTCAGCGTCAGCTCGATGCCTTCACGCATCGGACGGATGTTCTCGTCGTCCGGGTTGGACAGCTCCAGGCCGCGCTCCAGGCTGTCGATGATCGGCAGCAGGTCGCCGGCGAAACGCTCCAGGGCGAATTTGTGGGCCTTTTCCACGTCTTGCTCGGCGCGGCGGCGGACATTCTGCAGGTCGGCTGCTACGCGCAACGCCTGATCCTGAGCACCGGCCAGTTGCTCTTCGAGCACTTGTACACGAGCCGACAGGTCTTCGCCCGAATCCTGGGGAGCCTGATTGGCGTCTAGATTTTGCGTATCCTGCGTCTGTTCGTCAGCCATAGATTTCTCCTTTCAACTTCGTCCGCGAGCTCGACTCGCGCTTCTGCCCCGGTATATGGGGCCACGTTTTTCAGCTTCAAGGGCCGCGCGACGAATTAACCTTACAAAAAACAGCTGCATATCATTCCCAGCCGCGCTAAAAAACCACGCAATCCAAGCAAATGGAGCTAAGGCCAGGCATTGTCAGCTCGCGACAAAACACTGTATAAATAACCAGACCTAAAGCCTGGGAGCGGCCTTATGCTGGTGCACCTGTCCGTACACAACTACGCCATCGTCGAACATCTCGACCTCGAACTCGACCGGGGCATGAGCGTGATTACCGGTGAAACCGGCGCTGGCAAATCGATCATGCTCGATGCCCTCGGGCTGACCCTGGGTGATCGTGCCGATAGCGGCGTGGTGCGCCCCGGCGCAGACAAGGCCGACATCCTGGCAACTTTCGACCTGGTCGACATTCCCGAAGCCAGCGCGTGGCTGGCCGAACGGGACCTGGACACCGACGGCCTATGCATCCTGCGCAGGGTCATCACCGCCGAAGGTCGCTCCCGCGGCTATATCAATGGCGCCCCTTGCCCGCTGGGTGATCTGAAAGCACTAGGCGAACTGCTGATCGATATTCACAGCCAGCATGAACACCAGTCCCTGCTCAAGACCGATACCCATCGCCGCCTGCTCGACGAATACGCCGGAGCCACCGACCTGGCCCGCCAGGTTCACCTGGCAGCCCAACGCTGGCGCCAGACCCGGCAGGAGCTGGACCGACTCGCCAATTCCGGCGACGAGCAACGCGCCCGCCACCAACTCTTGAGCTACCAGCTCGAAGAGCTGGAGAACCTGGCCCTGGGTGAAAACGAACTGGAGGAGTTGGAACAGGAACACAAGAACCTGACCAACGCCGAAGCACTGCTGGGCGTCTGCCGCCAGGTAGTCGAACAATGCAGCGAAAGCGACTCGGGCAATGTGCTCAGCGCATTGACGGCGAGCCTGAACCGGCTCTCCAGTGTCAGCAATTCGGTGGGCGCCCTGAGCGAGGCCAGCAACCTGCTGACCAGCGCACAGATCCAGGTCGAGGAAGCCGTCGGCGAACTGAACCGGTTCATGGATCATTTCGATGCCGACCCCGCGCGCCTGCAATACCTGGAAGAACGCCTGGACACTATCTATACGCTTGCACGCAAGCACCGCGTCCAGCCAACCGAAGTCGTCGAACTGCAGCAACGCCTGCTGGAAGAACTGGAAACCCTGAACGCCAACGATGAATCCATCGAGCGACTCGCAGATGAGCTGGCTTCCTACGCGCGGCATTACCAGGAAAAGGCCAGGGAACTCAGCGAACTGCGCCGTAAGGCCGCCACCGGCCTGGCCGGTGCCGTGGAGCAGGAAATCCAGCGCCTTGGCATGCCAGGCGGCCGATTTACCATCGAACTGCGCCCCAACGCCGGCGACGAGCTTCAGCCCAATGGCTTGGAACAAGTGGAGCTACTGGTCAGTGCCAACCCCGGGCAACCGCTCAAGGCCCTGGCAAAAGTGGCGTCCGGCGGTGAGTTGTCGCGCATCAGCCTGGCCATCCAGGTCATCACGGCGCAGACATCCCGTGTACCGACATTGGTCTTCGACGAAGTCGACGTGGGCATTGGCGGCCCGACAGCGGAGATCGTCGGTCAATTGCTGCGCAGGCTGGGTGAGCGCGGGCAGGTATTGACGGTGACTCACCTGCCTCAGGTCGCAGCCCAAGGCCATCAGCATTTGTTCGTGCACAAGGTGCGTGGCGAAGACGCGACTCGCACCGCTGTCTCCAAGCTCGACAAGAACGAGCGCGTGGAAGAAGTGGCACGGATGCTGGGAGGCATCGACCTGACCAAGGAATCCCTGGCCCATGCCAAAAAAATGGTGGTTGCGGCAAAAAGCTGAAAGCGCTGTAAAGCAAGAAGGCGACCCGAGGGTCGCCTTCTTTCGTTTTGCGGGCTTTCGCCTACGTGACGAACTTACTTGCGCTTGCGGACATGCAAGACGAGATGGTGATCGATCAAATCGAAGCCATACTCGTCAGCAATCGCCTTTTGCAGCTTTTCGATTTCAGGACTGACGAACTCGATTACCTCGCGAGTCTCTACATCCACCATGTGGTCATGGTGCTCCCCGTCCGCCAATTCGAAGACAGCATGACCGCCATCAAAATTATGACGAGCCACCAGTCCCGCCGCCTCGAATTGGGTCAATACACGGTAAACCGTGGCCAGACCGACGTCCTCGCCAGCTTCCATGAGCGCCTTGTAGACGTCTTCGGCACTCATGTGGCGTTGCTCGGCGGAATCGAGCATTTGCAGAATCTTGACCCTTGGCAGGGTCACTTTGAGGCCGGCTTTGCGTAGTTCGCTATTTTCAACCATGGTCAGCTTTCTCGCGATGCTGCTTCGCAGCTTCTCTTAATGCGGGTATGATCGGCGTTTACGTTGTCCCAGCCAAGATAGTGGAAGTCGCCCACCGATGCAAAACACCAAGCTCTTGCTAACCAGTTTCACCTTCGTGGGACTGCTCGCACTCGCCGGTTGTTCATTCCCCGGGGTTTACAAAATCGACATCCAGCAGGGCAATGTCGTCACGCAGGACATGATAGACCAGTTACGCCCGGGAATGACCCGTCGGCAAGTACGGTTTATCATGGGCAACCCCCTGCTGACCGACACGTTCCATGCCGATCGCTGGGATTACCTGTACAGCCTGCAGCCAGGCGGTGGTGAACGGCAACAGGAACGCATCAGCGTTATCTTCAATGCCAATGACCAACTTGTCAGCCTGTCGGGTGATTTCATGCCTGGTGTGAGCCGCGATGAGGCCATCATGGGCAAGGACAGCGGTACGACCGTCACCGACCCGACCCAGAATGCCGAACAGCCGAAACCGGAAAAACCGGCCAAGCCAGGTTCGTTGCTGGATCAGATCCAGAAGGATGTGGACAACGTCGAGACCGTACCTGTCCCGACGCCCGAGCCTCTGGACACCTCGCCGCAATAAATTGCGACAACAAAAAACCCGGGATGCCGGGTTTTTTATTGCCTGTAATTAGGCGTTGCTTACTGATCCGCCTGACGCGCCTGGGCAGCCTTGGCCGCTCGCAGACGACGAATTTCTTTCGGATCAGCCAGCAACGGTCGATAAATTTCGAGCCGATCACAAGCTTGCACCGCTTGCTGATCCGGATCGGCGACCACCTTGCCAAAAATACCGATCGGACACGCGCTCAAGTCCAGCTCCGGAAAATCCTCGGCAATACCCGACGCCAACAGCGCAGCGCGAACACTGGTACCTTCGGGCACTAAACATGTGCGCAAGACCTGGCGGTCGACGCTGGCATGCACCACTTCAATTTCGATCAACGCTTGAGCTCGGCGTTCTGCTTCGCGCGTTGGCAGAACGCATCGACCAACGTATTGGCCGCCTGGTTGAACAGCGGCCCCAAGGTCGCCCGCACGATTGGCCCCGCGTAGTCGAACGACAGATCCAGACTGATCTTGCAGGCCTTTTCCCCGAGCGGCTTGAACACCCAGACACCATGGAGCTGATTGAACGGCCCCTCTTCGAGGTTCATTTCGATCGACTGCCCCGGCACCAAGGTGTTACGCGTGACAAAGTGCTGGCTCAATCCGCCTTTGGCCACATTGAGACTGGCGCGCATGTGAGTTTCGGAGCTTTCAAGCACCTCGGCGGACGAGCACCAGGGCAAGAACTCCGGATAACTCGCCACGTCGTTGACCAGGTCGTACAGCGCCTGCGCCGGGTAGGGCAGCAAGGCCGAGCGTTGAATATGTGTCGTCATGTAAGCGTCACTTCCACAGCTGGGCGGCAAACACTACCAGGATGCCGATGGGCGCCACATAGCGCATCAAGAACTGACTCAAGGCGAACACCACCGGGCTGCGCAGCGACAGTTCATCGCGCACCGCGTCACGCCCCATGATCCACCCTGCAAACACCACGAAACACAATCCACCCAAAGGCAGCATGATCCGCGACGTGAAGAAATCAATCACTCCGAAGAAATCCAGCCCTCCGGTCGCCCCCCACTGATAGAGGTGGAACAGACCGCCTTCGTTCACGAAAAACTTCGCCTGCTTCCATATATTGAAGGAAAACACCGTACCCAATCCCACGAACCAGCAGGTGAAGGCCAGCCAGAAAGTGACCCAGGCGCGACTCAGTCGGGTTCGTTCAACCAGGTAAGCGACCATCGGTTCGAGCAAGGAAATGGCCGAACTCCAGGCAGCGACCGCCACCAGGACAAAAAACACCACGCCCATTACCTGGCCGAACGGCATGCTGCCGAAGGCGAAAGGCAGGCTGACGAACATCAGCCCCGGCCCTTCACTGGGATTCAGGCCTGCGGCGAAGACAATCGGGAACAACGCTACCCCAGCGAGCAACGATACAAAGGTATCCAGCAACGCAACGCCGAAGACAGTCCTGGTCAGCGAGGCGTTCTTGGGCATGTAGGCGCCGTAGATCATGATCGAGCCGACCCCAACGCTGAGGGAGAAAAACGCATGCCCCATGGCCGGCAGCAGCCCGTCCATGACCTTCTCCGGCTGGAAGTCGAACATGAAATGCACGCCCTCCATGAAATGTCCGGTGGTCATGCTGTAGCCCAGCAGCACCAGGATCATCACGAACAGCAGCGGCATCATGATCCGCAGGCTGCGCTCAAGCCCGGCGACCACGCCTCGGGCGATCACTACGGCAGAGAGCACCATGAAAAGTGTGTGCCAAAGTGTCAGCCTCCAAGGGTCGGCGATCACGTTGCCGAAGTAGGCGCCGACCTGATCGGGCGTCGCCCCCTGGAAATCTCCCCGGCCCATATCGATGATGTAATCCAGGGACCAGCCGCCAACCACACTGTAGAAAGAAAGAATCAACAGTGCCGTGACCATTCCGGCGAACGCGCCCCACGACCACCTGGCCGAATGGCCCGCCTCCGTCGCCAGCACCTTCAAGGCATTGGCCGGGCTTTGCCGGGCGCGACGACCGATCAGTGTTTCGGCCAACATGACCGGCGCACCGATCAGGGCGATGCATGCCAGGAACATCAATACGAAGGCACCGCCGCCGTAGACGCCGACCATGTACGGAAACTTCCAGATACTACCCAGCCCCACGGCCGAACCGGTGGCAGCGAATATGAAGACCCAGCGGCTAGCCCAACTGCCGTGGACAGAAACCTTGTCTGTCGACATCGTGATCACGCCCAAGCGTTCAAAAAAGAGGCCGCATTGTCCGGGATTCATTCAACCTGCTCAAGCATGGTGCTTCACCGTAGCCGACACGCACGCAACTGCCTATAATGCCGCCCCTATGGCTAAACAGAAGAAACACCCCACAGGGACCATCGCGCAAAACAAAAAGGCGCGACACGATTACTTCATCGAACAGCGTTTCGAGGCTGGCATGGTCCTGGCCGGCTGGGAAGTAAAAAGCTTGCGTGCCGGCAAGGCGCAACTGGTCGACAGTTACGTCCTGCTCAAGGACGGCGAAGCCTGGCTGCTGGGCAGCCACATCACGCCGCTGACCACCGCCAGCACCCATGTCATTGCCGATCCTGTGCGCTCGCGCAAACTGCTGCTCAATAAGCGGGAGCTGGAGAAGCTCTTCGCCTCCGTGCAGCAGAAGGGTTACGCCTGCGTCTGTACCTCGCTGTACTGGAGCAAGCATTTGATCAAGTGCGAAATTGCACTGGGCAAGGGCAAGAAGGAATACGACAAGCGCGACACCGAGCGCGAACGCGATGCCGGGCGCGAGTTGCAGCGCGCGGTGCGTAACAAGGGCAAGGAAGACTAGCCCGACCGCGAGCCACTGTGGGAGCGAGCTTGCTCGCGATGGCATCGGCATATCTTGCATTGATGTGTCAGACAGACCGCCATCGCGAGCAAGCTCGCTCCCACACGATCCGCAACAGGGCTACATCCCCTTGCGCCGCTCCGCCCGGGCAACCCGCTGCACTTCCTGACGCACCTCTTCCAGCACCTCCTGCACATACAGGATATGTCGGCTGGAAACCTCCCGCGCCAGCTCGGCGTGACCATCCATGATGGCTTGATACAATTCCCGATGCTGACTGATCAGCATGTCGCGGGTCTCGCTGCGCTGTTTGTACATGCCGCCGATATTGGTCACCACGTTGCGCTTGAGCAGGTCGAACAAGCCGCGAATGGTGTGCAGCAAAACCGCGTTATGACTGGCCTCGGCGATCGCCAGGTGAAAGCGCGCATCCGCCGCGCCCTCCTCCGCCCGACTCACCTCTTCGTGACGCGAGTAACAATCCTGCAACTCATCGAACGCCGCTGTCAGCCGCTCGCGATCGACCTCGGTAGCCCGCAATGCCGCGTAATAAGCGCAGGACGCCTCCAAGGTATGCCGGAACTCCAATAGATCACGCTGTGCTTCGGGATTGCTTTCCAGGAGCTGAAGCAGCGGATCACTGAACGTCGAGCCCAGCGACTCCACCACATAGTTGCCGCCGCCCTGACGACTGATCAGCAAACCCTTGGCCGTCAGCTTCTGGATTGCCTCACGCAACGAAGGGCGTGACACACCGAACTGCTCGGCCAAGGTTCGTTCGGCCGGCAGTCGCTCGCCGGACTTCAACGTGCCCTCGAGGATCATGCCTTCAAGCCGCTCGACAATATCGTCAGACAAACGGCGCTGACGAATCTGATCAAACCCCATAACTCGATTCTCCACGGTCCCGACGGCTCGCCGGGCTCTCTATTCTGGCCCATCCGGGCCTCGTCCACACCCGACAAAAAATATTAATGCCAGCAGATCAGATGCCATCTGCACCGCTTGTTCGACGAAAGTTTCAAAGCGGCAAATTGACACACGACGACCAAGGCTTTTACCCTAGCCGACAGCGCTTGTAAATTGGTATTACCAATTATCCAAAACCGCTGACCAGTGCCTGACCAACAACAATTAGGGGCTCACCCAATATGCAAACCTGGCAACAGCTTTACAGCCCGCTCGGCAGCCTAGGCTTGTCCGCACTCGCGGCCGTCATTCCCATCGTGTTTTTCTTCCTTGCCCTGGCGGTGTTTCGCCTCAAGGGGCACGTGGCGGGCAGCATCACCCTGGCCTTGGCGATTGCCGTCGCGATCTTCGCTTTCCAGATGCCGGCCGACATGGCGTTTGCCGCCGCCGGCTATGGCTTTGCCTATGGTCTTTGGCCGATTGCCTGGATCATCGTCGCCGCGGTGTTTCTCTACAAACTGACCGTTAAGAGCGGCCAGTTCGAAATCATCCGCAGCTCGGTGCTGTCGATTACCGATGACCAACGCCTGCAAGTGTTGCTGATCGGCTTCTGCTTCGGCGCATTCCTGGAAGGTGCCGCCGGTTTCGGCGCTCCCGTCGCGATTACCGCCGCGCTGCTGGTCGGCCTGGGTTTCAACCCGCTCTACGCCGCCGGCCTGTGCCTGATCGCCAACACTGCTCCGGTAGCCTTCGGCGCACTGGGCATTCCGATTATCGTTGCGGGCCAGGTCACCGGGATCGACGCCTTCAAGATCGGCGCCATGACCGGTCGCCAGCTGCCATTGCTGTCGCTGTTCGTGCCGTTCTGGCTGGTGTTCATGATGGATGGCTTGCGCGGTGTGCGGGAAACCTGGCCAGCCGCCCTGGTAGCGGGCTTGAGTTTCGCCATCACCCAGTACTTCACTTCGAACTTCATCGGCCCGGAACTGCCGGACATCACGTCGGCCCTGGCCAGCCTGGTATCCCTGACGCTGTTCCTGAAAATCTGGCAGCCCAAGCGTACCGCCGGCGCCCAGATTGCCGGCGCAACCTCCAGCGCAGCGATCACCGCCAGCGTCGGCGGTTTCGGCCAGCCGCGCAGCACCGTGGCTTCGCCCTACAGCCTGGGGGAAATCATCAAGGCCTGGTCACCGTTCCTGATCCTGACCGTGCTGGTGACCATCTGGACCCTGAAGCCCTTCAAGGCGATGTTCGCCGCCGGTGGCTCGATGTACGGCTGGGTGTTCAACTTCGCAATTCCGCACCTGGATCAAATGGTCATCAAGGTCGCCCCTATCGTGATCAACCCCACGGCGATTCCGGCGGTGTTCAAGCTCGATCCGATTTCGGCCACCGGCACGGCGATTTTCTTCTCGGCACTCATCTCGATGATCGTCTTGAAGATCAACTTCAGAACTGGTCTTACCACTTTGAAGGAGACCTTCTACGAACTGCGCTGGCCTATTCTGTCCATCGGCATGGTGCTGGCATTCGCCTTCGTCACCAACTTCTCGGGCATGTCATCAACCATGGCCCTGGTATTGGCCGGAACTGGCGCAGCGTTTCCGTTCTTCTCGCCATTCCTCGGTTGGCTGGGCGTGTTCCTGACCGGCTCCGATACCTCGTCCAATGCGCTGTTCGGCTCGCTGCAAGCGACAACCGCGCACCAGATCGGTGTCAACGACACATTGCTCGTGGCAGCCAATACCAGTGGCGGCGTCACCGGCAAAATGATTTCGCCACAATCGATCGCCGTAGCCTGCGCGGCAACCGGCCTGGTGGGCAAGGAATCGGATCTGTTCCGTTTCACCCTGAAACACAGCCTATTCTTTGCAACGATCGTCGGCTTGATCACGTTGGCCCAGGCCTACTGGTTCACCGGCATGCTGGTTCACTGAGTACTACACGAAACATTAAAAAACCCGACGCTGAAACGTGATTCGGCGTCCGCTATTCACCACCGGGTCTGCAAGGCTGCTGAAAGATTTCCTCTCTATATTCAGCAGCCTCAGCAGACGGATAACCGGGACCACCCGGAGACACGCCTGATGAGCGAGCTTTTTTACAACGCCGTGCCGAACGCGACCCGAGTCGCCCCGCCATTGCCTGAGCCGCGCCAGTATCCCAGCGAGAAACCCCGACGGGTCTATCTGTTCGGAACCTGCGTGGTGGATCTGTTCTACCCCGAAGCCGGGATGGACGCGATTCATCTGCTTGAGCGCGAAGGCATCCAGGTCGACTACCCGCAAGGCCAGACGTGCTGCGGGCAACCGGCCTACACCTCGGGATATACCGAGCAGGCGCGGACGGTGGCGCGGGCGCAACTGGCCCTGTTTGCCGGGGATTATCCGGTGGTCGTGCCGTCGGGCTCGTGTGCCGGCATGCTGCGTGAACATTACGCCGACCTGTTCAAGGACGAACCGCAAATGCTCAAACAGGTCCAGGCCCTGGCGGCCAGGACCTATGAGCTGGCCGAGTTCCTGCTGTTCGTGTGCAAGATGCAATTGAACGACGGTGGCGCGCCGGTAAAGGTCGCGCTGCATACGTCCTGCTCGGCACGACGGGAAATGAATACGCACCTGCATGGCCGTGCGTTGTTGGCACAGCTGCGCAACGTGGAGCGGGTCGACCACAGTCACGAAAGTGAATGCTGCGGTTTTGGTGGGACGTTCAGCGTTCGCATGCCGGATATTTCCGGCGCGATGGTGGCCGACAAGACCCGCGCGCTGAAGGAATCCGGCGCGCATCAGGTGGTCAGCGCCGACTGCGGTTGCCTGATGAACATCAACGGCGCGCTGGAAAAACAGCGCGAAGCGCTACGCGGCCAGCATCTGGCGAGCTTCCTCTGGCAGCGTACCGGAGGTGTCGCATGAGTACGCCGACGCTGATTCCTACCGTTGCAGTGCAGGAAGATTTTCGCGCCCGCGCCCACAAGGCGTTGGACGACACGCAACTGCGAAACAACTTTCGCACTGCGATGGATTCACTGATGACAAAACGGGCAACGTCCTTCAGCGATGCCCACGAAAGAGAACACCTGCGGGTGCTGGGCAATGCTGTCCGCGCCCGCGCGTTATCCAAGCTGCCCGACCTGCTCGAGCAACTTGAAGCCAACCTGACCCGCAACGGTGTGAATGTGCACTGGGCGGAAACGGTGGACGAGGCCAATGGCATCGTCCTCTCGATCATCCGCGCTCACGAGGCGCGGCAAGTGATCAAGGGCAAATCGATGGTCAGCGAAGAGATGGAGATGAACCATTTCCTCGAGGCTCGGGACATTGAATGTCTCGAATCCGATATGGGGGAATACATCGTCCAGCTCGACCACGAGAAGCCTTCACACATAATCATGCCGGCAATCCACAAGAATGCCGGTCAGGTCGCGTCCTTGTTCCACGACAAACTTGGCGTGGAGTACACCAAGGACGTCGACCAACTCATTCAGATCGGTCGCAAGGTCTTGCGGCAGAAATTTTTCGAAGCCGACGTCGGCGTTTCCGGTGTCAACTTCGCCGTCGCCGAAACCGGCACGCTGCTGCTGGTGGAAAACGAAGGCAACGGGCGGATGTCGACCACGGTGCCGCCGGTGCACATTGCCGTGACCGGCATTGAAAAAGTCGTGGAGAACCTGCGGGACGTCGTGCCGCTGCTCTCGCTGCTGACCCGCTCGGCGCTGGGCCAGCCGATCACCACCTATGTCAACATGATCTCCGGCCCGCGCAAGGCAAACGAACTGGACGGGCCGCAGGAAGTTCACCTGGTCCTGCTCGACAACGGTCGCAGCCAGGCATTTGCCGACAGTGAGCTGCGCCAGACCCTGAACTGCATTCGCTGCGGCGCCTGTATGAACCATTGCCCGGTCTACACCCGAATCGGTGGCCATGCCTACGGCGAGGTTTACCCGGGACCTATCGGAAAAATCATCACGCCGCACATGGTCGGCCTGGCCAAAGTGCCGGATCACCCGAGCGCGTCTTCGCTGTGCGGTGCCTGCGGCGAAGTGTGCCCGGTGAAAATCCCGATCCCGGCCCTGCTGCGACGGCTGCGAGAAGAAAACGTCAAGGCGCCGGACAGCCCCAACCCGGTCATGCGCGGCCAGGGCAGCAAGTATTCGGCCAAGGAGCGCTTCATCTGGAATGCCTGGGCCCGGCTCAACAGCTCGCCACGGCTGTACCGGCTGTTCGCTTTCCTCGCCACGCGCCTGCGCGGCCTGACACCGCAGAACGTCGGCCCCTGGACCCAGAACCACAGCGCCCCGAAACCCGCCGCCCGCTCGTTGCATGACCTGGCCCGCGACCACCTGACCCCGCAGGGAGACCGCCGATGAGCGCCAAGGAAAATATCCTCGCCAAGCTGCGTAAAAGCCTGACCGGCACCACGCCCGTTGCCGACAACTACGACGTCGAACTGGTGACACAGACCTACCGCTACGCGCCCGAGGAGCGAATCCCACAACTGCGCAAGCTGATGGAAGCGGTGCACACCGAAATTCACCTGACGTCCGGCGAAGCCTGGCCGACGCTGCTGGCACAACTGCTGCGCGACCGACAACTGCCGAGCCTGCTGATCGCACCGACGACGCCCCACGGGCAAAAAATCGTACAGTTCTGGGCGAACAATCCGGGTCTTCCTGCGCTCAAGGCCTACGATCGGCCGGTGGAGGAATGGAAAGCCGAGCTGTTTAACGATACGCCTGCCAGCCTGACCGGCACCCTCGGAGCCATCGCCGCAACCGGTAGCCTGATTCTCTGGCCGACGCGGGAAGAACCGCGCCTGATGAGCCTCGTCCCGCCGGTGCACTTCGCCTTGCTCAAGGCCAGCGAAATCCGTGACAACTTCTATGAAGTGCAACAGGAATTCGAATGGGCCCAAGGCATGCCGACCAACGCCCTGCTGGTGTCGGGCCCGTCAAAGACCGCCGACATCGAGCAGGTCCTGGCCTACGGCGCCCACGGTCCCAAGGACCTGGTAGTGCTGATTCTGGAGGACCAATGACCCTTCCGGCCCCTTTCCTGCGCGACGTACACCAACTGATCCCGGAAAAACGACGCTTCGATGACCCGTTGTCGACCCTGGCCTTCGGCACCGATGCGAGCTTTTACCGGCTGATTCCGAAACTGGTGGTACGCGTCGAAAGCGAAGACGAAGTCATCGCCCTGCTGCAACTGGCCCAGCGCGACCGGGTTCCGGTGACCTTCCGTGCGGCCGGCACCAGCCTGTCCGGCCAAGCCATCAGCGATTCAGTGCTGATTGTGCTCGGGGACAACTGGAACGGCCGGGACATTCGCGAGCAAGGCACGCAGATCCGTTTGCAACCCGGCGTGATCGGCGCCCAGGCCAACGCCTGGCTGGCGCCCTTCGGGCGCAAGATCGGCCCGGACCCGGCGTCGATCAATGCCTGCAAGATTGGCGGGATCGTCGCCAACAACGCCAGCGGCATGTGCTGCGGCACGGCGCAGAATACCTATCACACCCTGGCCGGCATTCGCCTGGTACTCGCCGACGGCACGCGCCTGGACACCGAAGACGCCGCCAGCGTGGCGGCATTCAGGGCGAGCCACGGCGAACTGCTGGAGCGACTGGCAACCCTTGGCCGTGAGACACGCGCCAACACGGAGCTCGCCGACCGAATTCGCCACAAATACCGTCTGAAAAATACCACCGGCCTGTCGCTCAATGCCCTGGTGGATTTCGACGAGCCGGTGGATATCCTCAGCCATCTGCTGGTGGGCTCTGAAGGCACCTTGGGATTCATCAGCGCGGTGACCTACAACACCGTCATCGACCACCCGAACAAGGCCTCGGCACTGATCGTGTTTCCGGATGTGGAGACCTGCTGCAACGCCGTGACCGTACTGAAAAGCCAGCCGGTTTCAGCCGTGGAGCTGCTGGACCGCCGCAGCCTGCGCTCGGTGCAGGACAAGCCGGGCATGCCGGATTTCGTACAGCACCTGTCGAGCAATGCCTGCGCGTTGCTGATCGAATCCCGCGCCGCTTCGTCATCGTTACTACAGGAACAACTGGCCCGGATCATGGCTTCCCTGGCGGCTTTCCCAGTGGAAAGGCAAGTCGACTTCACCGAGGACCCGCGAGAAAACGCCCGCTTGTGGGCCATCCGCAAAGACACCTTCCCCGCCGTAGGCGCGGTGCGCAAGACCGGGACCACGGTGATCATCGAAGACGTGACCTTCCCGGTCGAGCAACTGGCCGCCGGCGTGAATCGCCTGATCGCCCTGTTCGACAAACATCACTACGACGAAGCGATCCTTTTCGGACACGCATTGGAAGGCAATCTGCACTTTGTCTTCACCCAAGGCTTCAACAGCACTGAAGAAGTCGCACGCTACCAGGCGTTCATGGATGACGTAGCGCAACTGGTGGCGGTGGAATTCGGCGGCTCGCTGAAAGCCGAACACGGCACCGGCCGCAACATGGCACCGTTCGTCGAGCTGGAATGGGGCACCGATGCCTATCAACTGATGTGGCAGCTCAAGCGCTTGCTCGACCCCAACGGCATTCTCAACCCGGACGTGGTGCTCAGCGAGGACCCGCAGATCCACCTCAAGCACCTCAAGCCATTGCCGGCAGCCGATGAGATTGTCGACAAGTGCATCGAGTGCGGCTTCTGCGAGCCGGTGTGTCCCTCCAAGGACCTGACCTTGAGCCCGCGCCAGCGCATCGTGATCTGGCGCGACATTCAAGCGAAAAAGCGCGCCGGTATCGATACCTCCGAGCTGGAAACGGCCTATCAATACCAGGGCATCGATACCTGTGCCGCCACGGGCCTTTGCGCCCAGCGCTGTCCTGTCGGAATCAACACCGGCGAACTGGTGAAAAAACTCCGCAGCCGTACCGCGACGCGTACGAAAACCGCCGATTGGCTTGCGGGCAATTTCGCCACTGTCCTGCAAGGGGCGCGCTTTACCCTGCACGTCGCCAACGGTGCGCGGATGATGTTGGGAGCGCCGCGCCTGGCACGCTTGTCCGCCGGGCTGACGCGGCTGTCCAAAGGACAGGTCCCGCAATGGACCAACGCCATGCCGCAACCGGAAAGGGCGATTCGGTTCAGCCCCAGCGTGTCGGACCAACGCCCGAGGGTGGTTTATCTGGCGGCCTGCGTGTCGCGCGTCATGGGCCCGGCGGCAGGGGACAAAGAACAGATGTCGCTGCACGACAAGACCCGCGGGCTGCTGGAAAAAGCCGGTTACCAAGTCGTTTTCCCGGACAACGTAGACAGCCTCTGCTGCGGCCAGCCCTTTGCATCCAAAGGCTACGCCGAACAGGCCGAGCACAAGCGCCAGGAACTGATCGGTGCGCTGCTGCACGCCAGCCGCGGCGGGCTCGACCCGATCTATTGCGACACCAGCCCATGCACCCTGCGCCTCGTTCAAGACTTGGGTGACGTACGTCTGGACCTGTACGACCCGGTGCGTTTCATTCGCACGCACCTGATGGATCGCCTCGACTTCACGCCTCAAGAGGCCCCCATTGCGGTGCACGTCACCTGCAGCACGCAGCACCTTGGCGAGAGCCAGGCGTTGATCGATCTGGCGCGCAGGTGCAGCAAAAACGTGGTCATCCCGGAAGGCATCCATTGCTGCGGGTTTGCCGGGGACAAAGGCTTCACCACGCCGGAACTGAACGCCCACTCGTTGCGCACGCTGAAGGGCGCGGTGGAGCATTGCAGCGAAGGAATCTCCACCAGCCGGACCTGTGAGATCGGTCTTACGCAACACGGTGCGATTGATTACCACGGGCTGGTTTATCTGGTCGATCGAGTGACACGGGCCAGGGCGATGTGAAAAAAATAGAACCCTTGAGCGAGACGGTAGTCCACAGAACAAGCCCCGAACGACGGGGCTTTTCCTCCATTCGGTTGTCCGTCCTGACGGCCAGCGAAGTCTGGATCCCTCAGTTCAAGGAGATACATATGAAGCGTTCTGCACTGTTAGGTCTGTTCGTAACTGCCTCAATGCTGGCCTCCACTTCGTTCGCCGCCGACAAGCCGGACAGCCTGTGCGAGACCAACATCCAAACCATCGAAAACGCCAAGACGCAATATCAGTCGTCAGCCGACCTGAACGGCCGTGTGACAGCTAGCTTGAGCAAGGCCAAGGCGCTTAAAGCGCAAGGCAAATATGAAGATTGCGTCGCCGAAACCCAGCAAACCATCCTGGAAATAAGAAAAACTTCCGATGGCACCAACAAGTGATCGATGAGCAGGCCAACCTTCGGGTTGGCCTTGCCGACTGATTGGCGTACACTACGCAGGCCTGTCGCTCTACAGATTCACAGAGCGCCAGGTTCGGGGCCGTTTAGGATTCGACGCCGGTTGCGAAACTTTAGGTGCATGCCGAGTTGGTAACAGAACTCGTAAATCCACTGTTGCAACTTCCTATAGTTGCCAATGACGAAACCTACGGGGAATACGCTCTCGCTGCGTAAGCAGCCTTAGCCCTTCCCTTCTGGTACCTTCGGGTCCAGCAATCACCAGGGGATGTCCGTAAACCCAAAGTGATTGTCATATAGAACGGAATCGCCGTGCAGTACGTTGTGGACGAAGCGGCTAAAACTTACACAACTCGCCCAAAGCACCCTGCCCGTCGGGTCGCTGAGGGTTAACTTAATAGACACGGCTACGCATGTAGTACCGACAGCGGAGTACTGGCGGACGGGGGTTCAAATCCCCCCGGCTCCACCATTTGATCAACTAAAGACGTCCACGGACGTCTTTTTTTGTGCCTGAAATCCAGTAAATACGAGGGTTTCAGCTCTTTTGGGGGCTTTGGAGGATTTCTGAGTTCCATGCGCTTTGGTATCCCAGGTGGTATCCCGAGTTACCAAATGCTATTTTCAGGATACCAAAACGGTGCTGGAGGTAGCCCCCATGCCTACTAACGCAACCCGCCTCTCCGATCGCCAGCTCAAGGCAGTCAAGGCAACTGGTAAAGACTTCGTCCTCAGCGACGGCGACGGCCTGCAGCTTCGAGTACGCGCCAGCGGCTCGATGATGTGGAATTTCAATTACCGCGAGCCGTTGACGAGAGCCCGTCTTAATATGGCGCTCGGTCCATACCCCGACCTCTCGCTAGCCAACGCCCGGAAGAAAGCAGCAGAGGCGCGTGAGCTGCTCGCTTTGGGCATTGATCCCAAAACCCAGCGTGATGAGGTAAGGCAAGCCAAACTTGCTGAGACTGAACACACGTTCGAGAAGGTGGCCACCGCCTGGTTCGAGCTGAAGAAAGACTCCGTAACCAAAGCCTACGCCGAAGACATTTGGAGATCGCTGACGCTCCATGTGTTCCCAAGCATGAAAACAACGCCGCTCTCTCAAATCACTGCTCCGATGGTTATCAAGATCCTTCGCCCAATCGAGGCCAAAGGGAGTCTCGAAACCGTGAAACGATTGAGTCAACGACTCAACGAGATCATGACCTACGGGGTCAACTCCGGGCTGATATTTGCGAACCCCCTCAATGGAATTCGGGCGGTGTTCAAGAAACCCAAGAAAGAGAACATGGCTGCGCTACCACCTGAGGAGCTTCCCGAGCTCATGATGGAAATCGCGAACGCCAGCATCAAGCGCACGACCCGCTGCCTGATCGAATGGCAACTGCACACGATGACCCGCCCTGCCGAAGCAGCTACCACACGATGGGCAGATATCGACTTCCACAAGCGCATTTGGACCATTCCGCCAGAGCGCATGAAAAAGCGTCGGCCGCACACAATCCCTCTTACCGATCAGGCACTTTCGTTACTGGAGACGCTCAAGCAACTCAGCGGTAACAGAGAGTACGTGTTCCCGTCAGATAGAAATCCCCGCACCCATGCCAATAGCCAGACCGCCAATATGGCGTTGAAGCGCATGGGCTTTCAGGACCGTCTAGTCAGCCATGGCTTGCGCTCGATGGCGAGCACCATCCTGAATGAGCATGGCTGGGATCCGGAGCTGATTGAGGTCGCACTGGCGCATGTCGACAAGGACGAAGTTCGTAGCGCCTACAACCGGACGGATTACATCGAACGCCGGCGTCCGATGATGGCTTGGTGGAGTGAACATATCCAGGAGGCGGCCACCGGCAGCCTGTCGGCATCGGCCATCAATCAAACCAGAGATCGCAATGTCGTACCGATTCGCTGAACATCCAAAAGGTATGCGCCACCGTCTACGATCCGTGTCGTGTAGTAGGGCGAAAGGAGTGACGACAGTTGCCAGATCTCTGGTATGCCTGCGCTTTTTCAGCCAAGCCCCTGAGTATGGGAAGGCTCCGCATTCCCATACTCAGGGGCTCACGCTTAAAGGTCTATCAGGCAACCACGACTTTTGCCTTTCTACGGCGGATCAACCCCGCTGTTAACTCGTAGTAGTAGATGGTAGCTGGAGCTGAGCATCGCAAATAGTGCTCCAGAAACCATCTCACGTGCTTTTCTCTCCAGGACCAGGGAGTCGCGCAACCCCAGCGTTCACGAATCACCTCGTGCATCCTTTCTGCTTGCCTGATGTGCCGCTGTTGCGTGGCATGTGCTCCTTTGAGCATAGGGCGCAGGAACAACGCTATGTCGAACTCGGCCGTCATCGCTGGCCTCCGATGTAGGCACTCACCACATCGATGCGGTTATGTCCCAACTCGTGGCTGATCTGCTTACGGGCTCGCCGATCGAGTGCTCGATCCTCTTGATGAATACGACCGCCATTAACGGGTGCAGGAAAGCCGATTAGTTGCTCATAGCGCTCACAGGCGTAAGCCGCCCGCAGCTCATGAAAACCTTTCAATCCATGCTCATGCAGGATGTCCCGTGCCGGTCGCACAACTGCCCGCATAAAGTCTTTGTAGCTTTCGCCGGGCGCCAACAAATTCCGGCTGCCATTGGGTGAGGTCGCGCGGGCCCAATCCAGGGCATCGCGAACTTGATCCGTTACCGTAATCCAGCGCGGTGCCGAGGCCCCTGATCGGCCACCTTTGGTGCCATCCTGGATGTTGATCTTGCCCAGTTGCCGAACCTCACGTTGCAGTCGGGGCAGATCGGCCAGGATCGCTTCGCGCAGGCGCATACCAGTCTCACGGGCGAGGAGCACAATGGAACTCACCCTCGATTGCTGACGATCTGACAGCGCCCGTACGATCAACTTGACCTGCGTACGGTCTTGGCCTTGCGGAGCCTCACTACGCACGCTAGAGCGCTGCAAGCCCAGTGCCTTACTCGGACTCGGGATTTTGACGTACTGATCACCGCGCAGCGCGGCCATCGTTCGGTTCACGCTGGACAGTCGGTTCTGCGCGGTGGCAATGCCGACATTGCCCTGATCAACCTGCTCCCGCACGTGGACGGCGTACCGCATGAGGATCTCGCGGCCTATCTGGCGCGCGTCGTTGACCCTCGGTCCTTCATCGGATCGACACCAATGCACGAACGCCTGCCAGCGATCACTATGGGCTTTGACGGTAGCAAAATGGCCGTCGCCAAACAGGTCTTTCAGTGCTTGCGGTCCAGCATAGCTAAGCTGGCGACCGAAGCCGAAATTGCGCCCCGCTCGCTTACCGACCCGAGCCATTTATCTGTTCCTGATCGACTGCCGAGAGATCATGCAAAAGGGCTCGCCAGTGCGCACTTACAATCGCGAACTGAGCCCAATCAGTCGGGCGAAAACACAGCGTGTTGTCGGTGACGTAAAGATGCGCACCCTCCTCTTTCAACGATTGAATAATGGCTGTCGTAGAGGCGATAGCTTTATGGGTGGTGGCGACACTGGCGACAGCGGCGACAACCTTCGTCCTGCCTGGTTTTGAGCGTGGCGACAAAGTGGCGACAGTAGCGGCGACAAATCGAGCTTTGGGCTCCTTTTGACGCTGAGCCAGATGGTTGCGCAGCGCTTCATCAAGATTAAACATGGCGCACCTCGAAGGTGTGGCCATCGGTGATCAACCACTGGTGATCAATCAACTCGACCAGCAGCTTGGCGGCATGACGACTGCTCTTGCGGGCAAAGCGGGGACCGTTGCGATTCAATTCACGAATACTGAAACGCTTCCAATCTTTGACCTGTAGCCATCGCAGCAGCCGGTCTGCCTCCTCTTTTACTCGACACACTGGCTCCTGCTCAGTCAGGCGCTGGATCTCGGTGAGGTAGTAGCCGACTAAAGCGGAGGCCCGTTGGATATGGTCGACCTCCACGACGCTGCTCTCCTCCACAACTGCAAGAATGCCGGCGATGCGCAGCAGGTTATCGGCGGCCTTTGATCCGCTGGGCCGTACGCTGGCCAGCTCGCCAAACTCCCCCAGCTGAGCCTCGATAGCATCATGCAAATCAATCCAGCGACGACGCGCCAGCGGACTGAGGCTCAGCTTTGACAGCTGCAAGGCGCCGTCAGCGGAAAGTGACCAAGGCTGATAAAACAGAGCCGAAAGGCGGTAATGATAGCGCTTGAGGGCGGCGTCTTTGGACAAGTCAACAGCCTGGTAGCTACGTTGCCCGGCTAGACTGATGGGCCAGGTCATCAAGCAGCGCCCTAGAATGCCTTGGCCCTGCAGCAACGGGTCACTGAGTAACTGCATGGCCAAATACGGTTGCAGCATCAGGTGCAGGCTCAGGCGTCGGTCATAGGCTCTTAGGCTTTCGCCTGCCATAGAGCGAGCACGATCAATCGGGCTACCGTCCCAGAGTGACGACAAGGTCGTGACCGCTTTCAAACGGTTGTCCCGACTCATGGTGCTGCTGCCAAGGAATTGTCCTCCCTCGTCACAGAACAGCCCCATACTCGGCAAGTCATGGCAGAGCCCCTTGATCAGGGCCTCGATCGTCGGGTCTGTGGTGATCAACCGAGGGGCCGAAGGCTCCGCTTCGAGCGGTACGCTGTTTGTGGGGGCGGGATCGGCAGGATTGATACGCTGCGCTTGTCGCTGTGCGGCACGGTACCGAGAGAGCTGCTCACGATAGTGTTGCCACTGTTCACGCTCCCATTGGCGCGCTGGCAGCAGTGCGGATCGGTCTGCCGCGGTCTTGCGATCACCGGACGCAGCCACCGTGATCAGGTACAACGACAGGGGATAATGTCTCCCGTCGAGTTGTAAGCCGGCATGACCTTGAGTGGCCAGGGCCGAGGCGGCCAACACCGATTGCGCGGCCAGCGCCTGGGGCACGCCGATGACCTCGGCCATGCGCTCCACCGCAGGCCCAAGAATCCCCCCGAGCGCCTGCACCGGATAAGACTGGGCCACGGGATTCGACTCAATCAGCGGTCGAGGTGGTTGTGGTAGTTCAAGCTTCGGATCTAACTGCTGCATGGGCCCTCTCCTCGTTCATTGCTGGTTGTCCTCACGTAGTCCCGCCACGGCTGTTGAGTGTTATCAGGGATCAAGGCCCCTGCGGCCTGTGAGGTGTTCACTGACGTGGAACGAACGGCTCCTTACGACCGGGAGCAAGGGCATGAACCCATGGCTCTGGCCTCCTTAGGCGCATCCGAAGATGCGGGCGGGTGGAGGCTGTGCCGACTGACGAGTTCGGCACCTGGAGATCCTGGGAGGGAGAAGGCAAAGACCTAGAAACCTGGGGCATACCTGACTGTCAGTCAGGGGCAGCCTTTCCATGGGCTGCGGCACCGGTGCCTGTGTCGTTGCGGAGGGCGACGAATCGGATTTGTCAGGCCGATTGTCACGAGGAGAGTTGCGGCAATGCCTTGTACGACGTGGCTTGCAGCAGTGCTACGAGCGCCCGTCTCTTTCCAGGAGAAAGAGACGGGCGGAGACGGGCGCAGCGAAGTGTGCCGAAATGTGAGGTTGCTGCAGCGCAGCGAGGTAGGTTCATCATCTGCCGCAGTGGACAGATCAGTCGAGTAGGCATCCATCACTCTTGGGGAGTGACCGTGCGAGCCGCCGGATGCTAATCGCACTTTGGGAGAACCACCACACAAGTGGCGTAGCCTTGAAGGTTCTGGCTACCTGGGCAGGTGCTGTCAACGACAGCGATCCGTGCGCCAATTTTTATACCCACTCGAAAAGGCGGTCAAGCGTCACCGCCAATGCGTTCAGAAAGTGGCGACTGTCGCCACGTCTGTCGCCAAGCTCCAGGTCACGTTCTACGTGGGTTGTCGCCGGCGTCGCCGCTGTCACCACACCTACATCCACGCCCAACGAAAGATGCGCATGTACAGTGAAATGATACTGCGCTCGATAGAAATCGGGGGGGGGATTACTGACGGGTGAAAGCAAGCGTGGCGTTGTTCAAATTTGAAAATGGGCAGGTGGAACGTAACCGTCCGGGCAACACACCTTCCTAACACCGTCGCTTGAGGCGATGGTGTCCACCTAAATTTAAGTGGACACCATTTTTAGCCTTTTTAAGCGGACGCCTATGCCACAAGAACGCCGTTCCTATTCAAAGTCCTTCAAGGCCCAGGTCATCGCCGAATGCGCTCAGCCTGACACCTCGATCGCCAATGTCGCGTTGACCCACAATCTCAACGCCAACCTCGTCCATAAATGGATACGCGTGCATGCGCAGAAAAACCTGACACTTCAAACCGCCTTCATCCCGGTCAAGACACCGCCGCCGGTGCCGATGCATCAGGCCCTTCCTGCCACGATCCGAATCGAAGTGCCGCATTCAAAAGGCGTAGTCGTGGTGAGTTGGCCGGCAGAAAATGCAGCGGCGTGTTCTGCTTTCCTGCGAGACCTGCTGCGATGATCCGCATCGACTCCATCTGGCTCGCCACCGAGCCCATGGACATGCGCGCCGGCACTGAAACTGCGCTGGCGCGGGTCGTGGCGGTGTTCGGTGCGGCGAAGCCGCACTGTGCTTATCTGTTTGCCAACCGTCGTGCCAATCGCATGAAAGTGCTGGTGCATGATGGCTTGGGGATTTGGCTTGCAGCCCGGCGCTTGAATCAAGGACGTTTCTTTTGGCCGGGCGTGCGGCACGGCTCTGAAGTCGAGTTGGATGCAGAGCAACTTCAAGCCTTGGTGCTCGGCTTACCTTGGCAACGCGTCGGTTCCGGAGGAGCTATCACGGTGCTCTAACTTGTCTGCCATAGTGCGCTTGCCAGCGCAATTGGCCCATCAGTCTATCGCCGCCACTAGCCCTCTCTGGCAAAATCGGCTGCATGACTTCGCATCCGAATCTCGATCAATTAAACCCTGAAGAATTGCGTGCCTTGGCGGCGCAGTTGATCCAGCGCGTCGAGACGATGGACAAGCAAATCACTCATCACAAGTCGGTCAACGAGAAATTGGCCCACGAGATCGCGCTGCTCAAACGCTTCAAATTTGCCAAGCGCAGCGAGCAGTTGAGCCCGGATCAAGCCAGCCTGCTCGACGACTTGATCGATACGGATATCGCCGCTATCGAAGCCGAACTTGAGGCGCTGCAACCGGCACCTGTCGAAGCCAAAGTGCGCCAGCAACCCAAGCGCGCACCGCTGCCACCGCAGTTTCCTCGCACACTGATCCATCACGAACCGGACAACAGCCACTGCCAGTGCGGCTGCGCCCTCAAGCGCATCGGCGAAGACGCCAGCGAAAAGCTCGACTACACGCCCGGCGTGTTCACCGTCGAGCGCCACATCCGTGGAAAGTGGGCCTGCGAACAGTGCGAAACGCTGATCCAGGCGCCGGTACCGGCGCACGTCATCGACAAAGGCGTCCCGACCGCAGGCCTGCTGGCCCACATCATGGTGGCCAAGTTCGCCGACCATCTGCCGCTGTATCGCCAAGAGAAAATCTTTGGCCGCGCCGGGCTGCCCATCGCCCGTTCGACCTTGGCGCAGTGGGTGGGCAACTGCGGCGTGCAACTTCAACCGCTGGTTGATGCGCTGCGCGAAGCCGTGCTGACGCACGGCGTCGTTCACGCCGACGAGACGCCGGTACAAATGCTGACGCCTGGCGCGAAAAAAACTCACCGCGCTTACGTCTGGGCCTATGCCACCAGTCAGTTCTCCGACCTAGCGGCGGTCGTTTACGACTTCAGCCCGAGCCGCGCTGGCGAACATGCCCGAGCCTTCTTGGGCAGTTGGAACGGCAAGCTGGTCTGCGATGACTTTGCCGGCTACAAGGCAGGCTTTGAACTGGGCGTTACAGAAATCGGCTGCATGGCCCATGCACGCCGAAAGTTCTTCGATTTGCACGCGACCAACAAGAGCCAGGTCGCCGAAAAAGCGCTGCACTACATCGCGGCATTGTACGAAGTTGAACGAGAAGTCCGAGAGCTGGAGCTGAGTGATCGGCAGCGAATACGGCAGGAAAAAGCGGCGCCAATCGCCGACGCACTTCATACCTGGATGATCGCCCAAAGACAGCTTGTGCCTGAGGGTTCGGCCATCGCCAAGGCGCTGGATTACAGCCTCAAACGCTGGGTAGCGCTGACGCGCTATCTCGATGACGGTGCTGTGCCCATCGATAATAACTGGTGCGAGAATCAAATCCGGCCGTGGGCTCTTGGGCGCTCGAACTGGCTGTTCGCGGGCTCGTTACGCAGCGGTAAACGTGCGGCGGCGATCATGAGTTTGATCCAGTCGGTGCGGCTCAACGGGCATGATCCGTATGCTTACTTGAAGGATGTTCTTACACGCCTGCCGACGCAGCGGGCGAGTGAGATTACCGCGCTGTTGCCACACAGGTGGACGCCCGTTTAATCACACAAGGTGTGTTGGGCGGACGCTTACGGTGGAACAAGGTCGCTGCGATAAAAAGCAAGTGAACCCTCCGATCGGCGCGATCAAAGATCGCTTGATCGGAGGGTTTGGCGGGAAAAACGAAGTCTCAAACCTCAGTTACAAACTCATGCATCAAAGCTGGTTGATTGGGAAGGGGGGCCTCGCGCCGCATGATCAGCGTCTGCTGCAACCGCAGCAGAAAGCCTGCTTCAAATGCTTCTTGGGGATCTCGCGCCATCTGCCACCACAGCGGTAATGATGAGTCATCTAGCCAGGCCTCAGCGCACCTAACGCCGCACTCAATCAGCGAGCGGAACTCATTGCCCCATAGTGTTCGGATACCGGGACAGCCTTCAGCAGAGGGAATAGAGAACTCACCACCAGACCAACGTGGGAGCGGATGGAGCATGACCCAAATGATACTGGAGCTAACGTCGTCTGCACCAGTTGGCTCCGGCCTGAGTATTACCCTGACGTGTAAAGGCTCACTCAAGGTAGAACTTGCTAACCCTATTTCAAATATTTCAGTGATCCCACTCTTCATGCCGGACCGGTAAACGGTTCAACTCGTCTTTGATATGCCGCCAGTAGGGCATGAGTTTATCCATCAGAGCTAGAAACCGGGCGTTGTGAGTAGGTTCGATCAGGTGCACCAGCTCATGTACCAGAATATACTCCAAACACTCCGGCGGTTTTTTCGCCAGCTCAGTGTTCAGCCGAATATTACCGGTGCTCGGCTTGCATCCCCCCCAGCGGGTTTTCATGCGTTGTACCAAGATACGTCGAACGTTAACCCCTATCAAAGGCTGCCACTTGCCCAGCAGCACGGGCAGCTTCGCCCGCAACTGCTCGCGATACCAGCGTTCCAGCAACGCCTCACGCCAAGCTTCGTCACTATCAGGACGTATCTGCAACACCAGCGTGGAATGCTTTAGCTCGACAACTGGCGCTGCATTTACCTCAATAATCTCCAACAAATAGCGCCTCCCCCACACCTGATGGCTTTCGCGATTCAGGTACTCACGTTGCGTCTCGCGGGGTTGGGCACGCATTTGCCGCTGCTGCGCCTTAATCCAGCTCAGCCGAGAAATAGCGAACGCTCGCAGAGCATCCAGGCCCATGTGCAGAGGGGCAGATATATGCACCCGCCCCTCGGGCGGATAGACATAGAGGTGCGCGTGCTTATTGTTCTTTCTCTGAACCTCGACACGGATATCACCAAGGTCAATATGCTCGGACATCAATATTCCTGCTGAGCAAATATGATTTGAAACAGACGATCGACCTCTTCCTCATCGTCCAAAACCTTGTACATAGCCTGCTTGATCATCATCTCCTTCGCCTGTATGCCGCGCCAACCATCAGGTCGTGCCTGTTTAACGGCTTTGTCTATCTTCAACGCTAGATCCAAATAAGCGTTCTCACTCGACTGACCATAGGGCATTGCCGGCTCGCCCACCGAGTTCTTTGGCGTCAGGTTGTTGTAGAGCGCCAGCTTGCCAGGAGTGTTCAGCACTTGCGGTGTGCCCTTCACCTTGCCTGCTTGCACTTTGATCGCTAGCTCACCAATACGCTTGAGGTACTCTTCGTATTCGATGGCCTTTTCCTTACGCTGCTTGATGATTTCATCAAGCAGCGCCGACATTTTTGCGAAGTAAGCCGGGTCGGTCAGGTTTTCCTTGATGATCTTGCTGCGAACGTTGTTCTCAATCGTTTCGGCTACCGCTCCCTGATTGCCTTTCATCTCACCCAATTTCTCGGCAATGGCCTGGCCAATACCCGTCGTCACGATCAAGTCCAGCAACCCTATATTGTCAAAGGGGGAAATTTTGCGCGATTCGCTGGCCTCAATATAGGTATCGATCAAATGCCGCATGTCCGCTTCAAACGGCTTGATGTCGAGCGTCTCTCCGCTGGCCATTCGGATGATTTCGCGCAGCATCAGGTATCGATCACGCTTGCGCTTGATCTCTCCAATCTGCGCCAAGCTGTAACCTGCCGCTTCCATCTCATCAGCCAAATTCGCATACGCGCGCAACAGCATAACTACGGCCCTGTAAAGGCCTACTCGCTGTGGTTCGCGGTTTTGCAGATCATCTGCTATCTCGGTATTGCCGCAGAAATATTGAATATGTGCCAACTCATCCTTAGGTGGAGCTACCGGCTCACACAACAGTGCCAGCGCTTCCAATGCATCGTCCAGCCGTTCCTTGCCCTGCGTCAAACGATCGTGCAACAGCACTTCTGGATCTACCCCGCCAGCGCTGTGATCCAGCTCTGAGGTGTAGACCGCAATGGCATTCTCAACACTCTTGAACAAGTCCTTATAGTCGACAACATAGCCAAACTCTTTGTCCTCGCCATCCAGTCGATTGGTGCGGCAGATGGCTTGAAACAGGCCATGGTCATGCATCGATTTGTCGATATACAGATAACTGCACGGTGGCGCGTCAAAGCCGGTGAGCAATTTGTCCACCACCACCAAGAGCCTCATGTTGGCCGGCTCCTTGATAAACAGCGCCTTGGCCCGTTCTTCATAGGTTTCAGTTTTAGACATGCCAGGCTTTGCCTGTACACCCTCCAGCAGATCCATGTAGGTGCTGTAGATAAACTGCTTGTCGGTTTCAGTATTGGCGCCGGTTTCTTCCAGCGTCACATCCTTGGCTAGCGGGTTGTAGGACGTGATGATTGCGCACTTGCTCTTGAACAATGACTTCTGGAACAGCGTGAAGTACTTGCAGGCCTCATAGATGCTGGAGGCAACAAAAATAGCGTTGCCGCGCAGGCTGGACAGACGCGGCTTGGTACTGAAGTCGAAGATGATATCCGCCACCACGCGGTCCATACGCGTCTTGGAGCTGAGCACATTCTGCATGGTGCCCCACTTCTGCTTCAGTTCATCCTTCTGCCACTTGTTCAATGCCTTGGTGCTGTTCTCAAACCACTGATCAATTTTCTCTGAAGACCCCAGCCTGGTGTCAATGTCACGGGCTTCGTAGAGCAGGTCCAGCACCACCCCATCTTCCACCGCCTCACTAAACTTGTAGGTATGAATGTAACCACCAAACACTTCCAGGCTGGTGGCCTTGTCCTTTTTGAGCAGCGGCGTACCGGTGAAGCCTATGAACACCGCATTGGGCATCAACGCCTTCATCACTCGATTGAGCCGACCGCCCTGAGTCCGGTGGCACTCATCGACAAACACAAACAGCTCGCCCATGGTCTGGCTGGGTTGGGCCTGCAATTCCTTGATAAAGGCATCGAAGGCCTTGTCATCTTTACCTTTGGTAGAGCCGCCAAATTTATGGACCAGCGAGCACAGCAGACGTGGGCTTGGCTGGCTGAGCTGGCGCATAAGCTCCTGGCCACTGCCCGTACGGCAAATGGTTTCGCCAGCATCGCGGAACACCCTTTCAATTTGCTTATCCAGCTCGTCACGGTCGGTGATTATGGCCACGCGGGCGTGTGGGTTGTTCTCCAAAATCCACTTGGCCAGCAACACCATTAAAATGCTTTTACCTGCGCCCTGAGTGTGCCAAATAATACCGCCCTGGCGCTGCTTCACATGCCCCTGCGCAGCCTTGATGCCGAAGTACTGGTGCACTCGCGGCAGCTTTTTCACACCGCCGTCAAACAGCACAAAATCGTGCATCAGCTCGATCAGCCGGGCCTTTTCGCACATTTTTAGCAGGTACTTGTCCAGCTTGTAGTGGCTGTTATCGGATTCATCTTCCTTCCAGGTCAGGAAATACTTTTCCTGAGTGCCGGTGGTACCGTAGCGCAGACCTTCAGAGTCATTGCCGGCAAAGACAAACTGCACCGTACTGAAGAACCATTCATTGAATTCAGGCTGCTGGTTGGACAAGCTCTGGCGCATACCGTCACCAATGCTAATGCGGCTGTTCTTCAGCTCCAGTACACCAATAGCGATACCGTTCACATAGAGCACGATATCCGGCCGACGCTCCAGGCTGCCCTTGAGCGTAACCTCCTCGGCAATAGCAAAATCATTTTTCAGCGGCTCAACCCAGTTGATCAGATGCACCGTCTCGGTCACCTTGCCGACTTCGGTTTTCACCGGCACACCGTAGCGCAGCAACTGATAAACAGCTTGATTGGTGCCATACAGCGTGCGGTCGGATTTGTTGGCCTCAGTGGTGAGCTTGTGCAGCACGGCATTGATTTGCGCTTGGTTATAACCCGCTCCGCCCAAGTAAGGACTGAGTAATCCCTCTTCGATATTGCTGTTGTTGGCGCGCTCTGCCCAGTCGCCGAGATGCCTATAACCTAATGCATCAACAAACAACTTAGCCACACGGTTTTGTGTCACGCGTTCTGCTTTGCCGATATCGGTCATTTGAGTATTTCCCAGCGTCCATTCTTGGTTGGGCCAACATGCCGGATCACCCCGGCCGCTCGCAGCTTGTTTAGAGGATATTTGATCTCATCAGCACTCAGACCGAGTTGCGTTGCCAACTCGCGCCTGGTTGTCGTCGGCTGCTGACGTAATAGAGCCAGAATTTTTCCCTGTGCCGTTTTCGAGCTGGTTTCTTGGGTAACCAGCGGTGGCTCCGTCGGGGTTTCCTCCAAATCCAGTCTTACTTCTTCGCCCAGGGCCTCGGCAAGTTGCCCCGGATCGGCTCGAAAGGTAATCATCAACCCCGACAGGCTACTATCAAAAAACGGAACTCGCCTTTGTAGCTTACCGGGCTTGGGTATGCCGGCACCACAATCTCCAGCAGTGCCTTGCCAGCTTCCTCGCGCAGGTTCACATCTACCATGATCCCCAGCACGTCGCGCACCTTGTTCGGGATCTCCTCCAGCCGGCGTACCACGTCGGCCACTCCCATCGGTTCGCCGGCATCGCTGCGGTCAATCTCCAGCACGCCACCCTCAGCATTGGCGAAACCGCATATCCACTTTAGATACACGTCACGGCACGCGGCCTTCCGTTCCCGCTGCTGGTGTTCACTCATACCAATCGAATCCTTCCAGTGAGGAGTTCCTGCATCATGCCTTGTTTGAGGCGGTGAGCTTTCTGGAGTTTGGTTTCTAGGGTAGTAAGTTCGGCGTCAATAGCGGAGAGAATAGATGCGATAGCCGTTTGCTCTTTTTCGTCTGGCACCTGCACCTCATAAACTACCAACTGCGACTTACTTATTTCCAAGAAGGTACTCCCACCGCATAGAGAGATAAATTTTTGTTTCTGTGCTGACAACAAGTAATAAAGAAATTCGAAGCTAACTCCATCGAACGGAATAAAATTCTTGAAGCCTTGATTCGTGCATAGCGGCCGCAGATTGATCGCGCACTCGCCTATCGTTGCCCGTGAAGTCATAATAATCGAGTTTTCTGGAATCAACTCTGACGAACTTACGTGTAACCCAAGCAAAGTGATTTTCCGACTTGTATCCGAAAGATACTTATGGCCATTCAATCGTGTAATATCGGTGGGAGTGCACCATAAAATATCACCATCCCAGTATTCCGATTGAGAAGTACTGGGTGTCCCACCACTGCGAATATCCGCTAGCTGATTAAGCCTCTTTGTTTCCCATTCAGCACTGAACCCCGGAAGGCGGCGCAGGCCAGTGAGCAATTCTCGCATCGTGCCTTGCTTGATCTCACGTTTTTTGGTGAGCAGTTTTTCCAACGATTCGATCAGCTCATCCGTATCGCTCAAAGCTGCGGCAATAGCTTTTTGTTCAGGAAGCGGAGGAACTGGAATTTTCAATGCCTTGAATGTAGGCATGTAAATGGTATTGTGGATACTACCTGCCATGAGCGTTTTCCAAGTACGCCCCATGCCGCGAAAAAGGTAAACCAAAAAAATGTTATGCAAATCCGAACCACAAATATAATTTGCAAAATCTTGGCTAGTAGCCATAGATGAGGCCATAACTGAAGTTTTCCCTACAGTCGCAGTACGCGAAAAAACAACAGTCCCAGCAGGTAGGAGCCTCGCCGAAGAATTATTCAGTCCCTCCTCTGTTATGGTTTTTTCGGTAGTAGATATCTCATTCCTTGATAGCCCCTTACTATCAAACAAGGAAACCCAATTGATACCACCACCCCAATAATCCGAGCGGCGCTTGCTCGGTGTATGGCCACTCTCTAGACGAGCAACCTTTGTGATTGGTAAATAACGCCAATCTTCTGGAATAACTCCCACGTCAGTTTGTTTGTAACCAGGCTTCATACAAACCCCATCATTTTCAGATGCTCGGCCACCTTGGCTTCCAACTCGCTAATGCGACAGGTCAATTGCGGCAACGGAGTTTCATAACGTTCAGCCAGTTCCTTCACACGTAGGGTCAGGGTCTGACTAACACGATCCATCTCACCGCTAATGGAGGTCTTCAAGGTACCCAGCCACTTGTCATCCACGGCCAATTGCTTGATTTCCACCTCAGTCAGGAGCGGGTACTTGGCATACGCCTTTTCGTCCAGATCAGCCTCTAGCTCTTTAAGCAGCTTTTTCAGCGCAGTTTCCTGGGCTGCCAGCGCTTGCCATTGCTTAAGCACGGCCAATTCCTCGGCAGCTTCCTTACCGACGTCTTTTATGCGCTCTTTTACGGTGGCGGCGTTGATCTTCTCGAGATCAGCGAATATGCCTTCCTCGCCGCTGTGTTCCTCCTCCAACTCTGCCTGGGCAACATTGGTCGCCTCAAGGTCGGTACAAACTTGGTCGATCTTCGCCTGCTCAGCTCCGAAGTAGCGGGCGACGATCAGAGTTTTAGGCAACAGATCACAGGCCCAGCCTTTGTCCTTTTCCTTGCCCTTCTTGTCCTTCTCAATAACGCGGTAAGTCACGGCCTTCCAGCCGTCAGCAGCAATCAGGTAGGCGTCGTCCTGCATCACGCTGGCCCAGTAATCCATCAGATGCTGGTAAACGTCATAGGCGTCGATCAGCGGCTGGTTCTGATAGTGCAGCAGCAGGCTTTCAGCAACTTCATGGATCAGTTGCTTGGGATGGAAGCCCAGTTGCAGAGCCTTGAGGGTTTTCGTCGCAGGTACACGCCAATCATCAAAATGTGTGGCCATACCGGCAATAAAATCGACGAATTGCGGATGTCCAAAAATGCAGGATTTAATCTCGGCTTTGCCCACGGTCAAATCAAAGTAACCGGGGCGGTTGGCGCTAAACAACGCAGCCTTGAGCTGGGGGCATACAGCCCAATAACCGGCTAGCGCCTCGATATCAGAGGCCGGAATCCCACCTTTGAGATGGCCTTCGATGTCTTGCTTGTCTTCAGCTTGGGTGCTGTCGATGTAGCGCGGCAGGTTGAGATTAAAGTCGTTCTTTTCGATTTCCTCAAAACTCACCATACGAGCGTAACGTGGCTCACTGTCGTCCTGACGGGCGAAAGCATCGACGATTTTATGAACATCTTGCTCACGCAGGCGGTTCTTCGGACCGTCCTTGATGAAACCAGCACTGGCGTCGAGCATAAAGATGCCTTTGCGCCCCGTCGCATGTTCCTTGTCGATAACAATAATGCAGGCAGGGATACTGGTACCGTAGAACAAGTTGGCCGGCAGGCCGATGATGCCTTTGATGTAGCCGTGACGGATCAACTTACGGCGGATTTCGGCCTCGGCATTACCGCGAAACAGTACGCCGTGCGGCAAGATGCAGGCGGCCTTGCCCTCACTTTTTAGTGATCGGATGATATGCAGCAAGTAGGCGTAGTCACCCTGTTTGGCTGGAGGCGCACCAAAGGTTTCGAAGCGGTTGTAAGGATCATTCAGTGGGTCCAGCCCAGTGCTCCAACGTTTATCTGAAAAAGGTGGGTTCGCCACAACGTAGTCGAAGTTCTTGAGCAGGTCATAATTACCCGCTTTAAGCGTGAAAGCAGGGCTGGTTAGAGTATTCCCCTGGGCAATTAGCGCCGCGGGATTGTCGTGCAAAATCATGTTCATACGCGCCAACCCACTGGTGGCCGAGTCCTTTTCCTGACCATAAAGGGTCACAGGCGTTCCGGCTTCGTCGGCAACCTTGAGCAGAAGCGAACCCGAGCCGCAAGTCGGGTCATAGACGCTGGTGTCGCTGCTGGTTTTCGCCTGCCCGATACCGATGATTTTGGCGATGACCTTGCTCACCTCGGCCGGGGTATAAAACTGGCCCTTGCTCTTGCCCGAATCCTTGGCGAAGTGCTGCATAAGAAATTCGTACGCATCCCCCAAAATGTCATCGTGAGCCGCACGGTTCTTTGAGAAGTCGAGCGCTGGATTCTCAAAGATAGTGATCAGGTTAGTGAGACGCTCGACCTTTTCCTTATCGGTGCCGAGCTTGTTGCTATCGTCGAAATCCGGCAAATCGGACAGCTTGTTAGCACTGGCCAGAGGCGCCATGATCTTCTTGTTGATCTGATCGCCAATATCCGGCTTGCCTTTAAGCTCAACCATGTCGGCAAAGCTGGCACCCTTTGGGATGGTAATCGGGGCAAAGGGCTGGCCTGCGTACTTGTCACTGACGTACTTAATGAACAACAGCACAAGGACATAGTCCTTGTATTGGCTCGGGTCCATGCTGCCGCGCAACTCGTCGCAGGAAGACCATAAAGACGAGTAGAGCTCTGATTTTTTGATGGCCATGAGTGATGAGATTTCCGTAGCTTTCTGAACCACCAGGCCTGGCCTGATGGCATATCATTCGTCATTTTTGCTGAAGTAATTGCAGCCACTGCCGCATGAGTGTCGCTGCAAAGCGGGTGAGCTTTTCCCGGAGTGATTGGATTCAAACTGCCAGCTCAGAATGGGCACCATTCTATACATTTTTCATCCCGCCGGGATCGGGACCGCCGTTTCGCTCAAGGTCGAGAGCTGGCAGGAAGACAACACGTGGACCAGCATTGCAATTTGCCATTACGACCATCAGAATCTGGAAATCCGCAAGATACCTGCATTGGCGCCTAAGTGGAGATCTAAGATGGCACGGAACGCTGTTAACTCGATCACCGTCAGGCTACTCAAGCCTAAAAAAAATCCAGCTGATGCAATCAGTGCTGCTTATGGGCCAGGTGGCGCGCGCGAGCTAAAAGGTCAGGACTGGGATGGTGACGGTGAAGGCGTCCTTTACTATGGCCAAGTCTACGACACCGTACCTGAATGGCTGAGCCTCCTTCAGGGCTTTGTCAGCGATCCGTTCGACGCGCTGCATTCAAGTGGTTCAGCGGCGATTTTGTTCTTGAGCGTAGAGCAGAGGTGGATGGCGCTGTGCTTTGGATACGCACACATCACCTTGAACGACGATGCATTCGTGCATCAATTCGGACTGAAGGTTGCCTTAAATACTGTAAGAAGGGGAAGCCTTCTGAGTCTCGACTTAGCGACTCCGGATGCAGTCACGTTTCAGCGGCGGGTTCAGGCCAGTAGGCTTTCCGATTTTAGCCAATTCGGGGTAGACACCCTGCGAGACCTCGCAAGGGTTGCAGGAGGCAAGCCCGAAGACGACGCCTTCGCCAAATTCGTCGCAGGAAAAGATGCTCTCAGTCTGGACACTCCGCTAACGCCATCGCAATTCCACAGCAAATGCGTAGAGATCTTGAGTGCCTTCAAATCTAAGACGTATAAGAAAGACTATGCGTGGTTTGACAACGTCAAAGTTGAGGCAAATCCATCTCGACTTAGGCGCTTGGACAGACTCCTCTTCCAGGAAATCCAAGCAATCCGGAGCGGATCAAAGAGCCTGCTACATATGTCCCCTCCGGAAATCCAAAACTACGTTGAGGGAACCTCCCTTCAATATTCGGGTTTCAATAGCCGCAAGCCTGAATTCACCAAGCTTTCAATCGAGGATTATGCCGCAGAGCTTAATCGAATGGGTTGCACGCACACGATCCAGGAGATAAAAGCGTCTCACAAAATCCGCACCGAAAACCTGAACACCGGCGCCATTGAGCCCGGCTGGAAGGTTTATGATTGCCTCAATTGGGAGGCGACCCTGTCGACACCAGCGCCTACAAACTACGTATTGTTCGCAGGCAAGTGGTACAAAATTTCGAAAAAGTTCAAGGACAGGGTCGATGAGCACTTTGACAGCATTGAAGACATCGTAATCATCGGACCGACCCACTGCCTAAATGAAGAAGAGCTAATCGTAGATCTGTTAAAAAACCGGTCTGATCTGGTCAAGCTTGATCGTACAAAAATCAATCCGGAAGGTGTTGTCGCCGCCAACCTGGAACCCTGTGATTTTTATTCAAACGATAAATACTTCATTCATCTTAAAGATGGAGAGTCGTCTGGGCCGATCAGTCACTTATGGATGCAGGGTGTTGTCAGCGCCGAGGCTTTTGTTGCCGACAGCGAGTTTCGCCGAAAGCTAAAAGACACGGTCACGGCAACGAAAGGCGGATCTGCCTTCGTCGGAACCCTTCCGGACGGGCGCAAGCGTGAAGTGGATCGGGGCGAATACACCGTTGTTTATGGAATCATGCGTCATAGGTATGTTGACGGCACTATCGGCATACCATTTTTCAGTAAAGTCAGCTTAATGGCCGCCAGTGATAGGCTGAAACGCACCGGTATGAATATCCGTAAGGAAATCATCGAGAAACTGACTCCCAAGCCTCCGGCGAAAAGTGCCAAACCAAAAAAGCCTGCAATCAAGGCCAAAAAGCCGATCTCTGGCCCCCAGAAGCGCCCTGCTAAACCTTAACCCCCTTAACTATTGGTCTTGCTCTTGCCAAAATTGGCGACAAAATTAAATTCAATTTTTTGGCACGGTATTCCAAATGGTATTCCAAGAGAAAACGAAAAAAAATATTAACCAAGTAAATCATAACGTTACGTAACCAGTTCAACTTACCCCGGCCCCAACTCAACGAAAAAAAGACGTCTGGGGACGTCTTTTTTGTGCCTGAAACCCAGCGAAATCAAGAGTCTCAGCGATTCTGAGGTTTTTTGGCATCCGCCGAGCTCTGACTCTTCAGGTATTCCAAGCCCGCCGGGACTAATTTCTGGAATACCAAACAGCGCCTGAGGTAGATCTCATCCCTGCTCCAGCCCTGCGCCGATCCGACCGACAACTGAAGGGAGCCAAACCGGAGTCCAAGGATTACGTCCTCACAGATGACGACGGGTTGCAGCTCCGCGTACGCAGCAACGGCCAAGCAATCATCTATTTTCATCCGAAATCAGACCATAATCAGGAAACGCTGAAGTCCTCTTAGTTGTAGCGAGCCAGATAGCCGTCCAATGCAACCACCTGATCTTTCGTGAAGAACCCCGCCAGATAGCCATCCGGCCTGACCAACACGGCGGAGCCTTCAGCGAGGCCGTAAAACTGGGCGAATTGACCCAGATAATCTTCGATTTCCGAGCCGGGCCCGATGCCGTGGATATGCAAGCCCGCGCTTGGCGCGAAGTTCGAGGGACCATTGGCTAACAAGGTCCAATGTGTGCCCTTGAACAGGTTGAACAAGCGCGTTGGGCTGCCGCCTGCGCCTCGCATGACGGCATCAGGTGCACGATCGCCTGGCGCGAGCCAGCTGTCAGTGGCCTGCGACGGGAGCGATAGCGGCGAGTGGGGATAGCCGATATCCAACTGCTGGACCTCACGGGTCCGCCTGTTGTCCCCGGTCTTGAAGCCTGCAAGCAGGCGCGTGGACAGCCCGAGCACGTCTGCGGCCACCGGGCGGCGCTCTGCTTCGTATGTGTCCAGTAGAGCCTCTGGTGCGCCGGCCAATACGGCCGCCAGCTTCCAGCCCAAATTGTAAGCGTCCTGGACGCTGGTGTTGAGGCCTTGTCCACCGGTAGGCGGATGGACATGCGCCGCATCGCCGACCAGGAACACCGGGCCATCCCGGTAACGATCGGCAAGCCTGGCATTCATGCTGTAGATGGATGACCAGGCGACCGAATGGACCATGATGTCCGTGCGCCCCGTGTGCAGGGCAACGCGTTCGGTCAGCGCAGCCGCGCAGAGATCTATATCGCCCTCCAAGGGAACGGGGGCCTGGATCTGGAACAGGTCTGTGCCCGCCAACGGGCAGATAGCCAATGGGCCTGAGTTCCCACCATCAAACTGGTGCCACACGTCGCGCGGCAGTCCATCCAATATGACATCGGCCACGATTGCCCGTACGCCCAGGGTCTTGCCCGGAAAGCCAATCCCCAAGGTGTTGCGCACGAAGCTGCGCCCGCCATCGGCACCCACCAGGTATCGGGTATGGAGGGTCTGTTCTCCATCCGGGGTTGCGAGTACGGCTTTGACTCCGTCGGCGCTGACCAGCGTCCCGGTTAGCTCGACACCAAACTCTGGCGCATGCCCCAGTTCGATCAAGCGCTCGCGCAAGACTGCTTCGGTCTTGAATTGAGGAATCATCAAAGGCAGGCAATAGGGCTCGGCAGGTGTGGGCTCGGCAACGTTCGTCACGTCTTGGTCCACGTGACTGCCATCGGGCGCGTATTTGCGAATAGTCGGGTAGATACCGCCTGCGGCCATGATCCGGTCCAGGATCCCGAGATCTTCGAAGACCTCCTGGGTGCGGGGCTGAATGCCTTTGCCGCGCGAGCCCAAGAAGGGCGAGGAAAGCTTTTCGATGAGGGCAAAGCGCACCCCTCGCCGCGCCAGGTCAATCGCTAAGGTAAGGCCCGCGGCACCGGCACCACAAATCAGGACGTCAACGGGCTTACGCATATCACCTCTCCCAAGAATGTGTAAGATGCACATATCAGGAGGGCAGCTTATGACCGTCGAAAATAAAGTGCAAGATACACATATATCGGCGCAGATGAAGGATCTGCATCGGTCCTTGATCTCGATCGTGAGCGTGATGAACCGGCCTAGGAACGACGAGCGACTCATCGCGGAAGCTGGCGTACACCTGGACCAGGCGCTCTTTCGCCTGCTGGTGGTAATCGAGCGGGTGGGGCCGATTGGTGTCGTGGATCTGGCAGGTCGCCTAGGCAGGGACTATACGACCATCAGCCGTCAGGTCTCCAAGCTTGAACACATGGAGTTAGTGATCCGGCATGAGAACTCGGAAGATCGACGGATGCGCGAGGCGGTGGTGTCCGCGAAGGGCAAGGCGATCACCGACCAGATAGACCAAGCGCGCGAGCGCCTGGCACGAGGAATCTTTCAGGACTGGGCTGCCGAGGACATCACCGACCTGGTGCGTCTGATGCGTAAATTTGCCAAGGCCCTGGAACAGGGCACAGGGGCTGGTTAGCTCGGCAACTTTCGCGGGATCAGCCACCATGGAGCGGCCACAACAACCACCCCATCCCTAATGCGAAGAAACATACCCCGACGCCGCCACCCCCTCCGGCAACGCATAAGTCGCCCTCATCCATTCCACCTCGGCCTGCGGCGTCCGACCAAACATCCGCTTGAACTCGCGGCTGAATTGCGAGGCGCTTTCATAGCCGACACTGAACGCCGCCGTCGAGGCGTTCATGGTGTTGCGCAGCATCAATAATCGCGCCTGGTGCAGGCGGGTCGACTTCAGGTACTGCATGGGTGATGCGCCCGTCACGTTGCGAAAGTGCAGGTGAAAGTTGGGGACGCTCATGCCGGCTTCCTGGGCCAGGGTTTCGACGTCCAGATGCTCGTGATAGCAACTGTGGATCTTGCGTATCGCCCGGGTGATCTTGCCGAAATGTCCCCGGCGACTGAGGGCGGCGCGCATCGAGCCGCCCTGTTCGCCAGTCAGGATTCGATAGTAGATTTCCCGCATCAGAGAGGGGCCCAATATTTGCGCCTCGCCCGGACGGCTCATTGCCTCCAGGAAGCGCAGCGTCGAGGCGTGCAGCGGCTCATCCATGGGCGAGGCGTACATGCCTTTGGGCTGGGCGTCGCTGGGGCCGTGGGTTTCGTCCACTTGCAACATGAGTTCGCTGGCCAGTTGCAAGTCGAGGTGCATATAGACCGCCAACATGGGCTCCGCGGCGCTGGCGTCGGTCTCCATGGTGAATGGAACGGGGACAGACACCACCAGGTAATGCTGGGCGTCATAGACATAGACGTCATCGCCCAGATAACCGCGCTTGCGCCCCTGGCAGAGGATCACGATGCCGGGTTCATACAGCACCGGCGTACGCGTCAGGGGGCGGTTCGAACGCAGGAAGCGGACGTCGTCCAGCGCGCTGAGGTTGTAGCCCTCCGCCGGTGCGAGCTGTTCCATCAACTGCACCATGCGCGCAGCGGCCTGAGTCATCGACGTCCCCTTTTGCGGGCCGTTCAACTGTCGGTCGAACGGGTCAGCGCTTCCCATTGATCAATCTCACTGGCGGCACGACTCAGCTTCTCCCGCACCAGCTTCAGCGCATCACTGCCCAACAGCAAATGCGCGGGTGGCGTCTGGCTGGCGATGATCTGCAGCATGGCCTGCGCCGCTTTCCGCGGATCGCCCAGTTGTTTGCCGCTTTTCTCCACGCGCGCTTTACGTATCGGATCGAAACTGGCGTCGTAGTCGGCAATGCTCCGCGCCGTGCGCTGCATCGAACGGCCGGCCCAGTCGGTGCGAAACGAGCCGGGCGCGACGGCCGTCACGAAGATGTTGAACGGTAGCAGTTCCTTGCTCAGCGTATCGGAGAGACCTTCGAGGGCAAACTTGCTCGCGCAGTAATAGGAGATGCCCGGCATGGTAATCGTGCCGCCCATGGAAGTGATATTGAGGATATGACCGGCACGGCGCTGGCGAAAATACGGCACGAAGGCCTTGGTCACCGCCACCGCGCCAAACACGTTGACGTCGAACTGACGACGCATTTCCTCCAGTGGCGACTCTTCGAAGATGCCTTCGTGGCCATAGCCAGCATTATTGACCAGCACATCGACCGGGCCGTGGGCAGCCTCCGTCGCCGCCACAACGGCGTCGATTCGATCGAACTCGGTGACGTCCAGGATAACGCCATGGGCACGCTCGGTGGACAGCGACTCGAAGGCCTGCAACGCCGTCTTATTGCGCACGGTGCCGATGACACGGTGGCCTGCTGCAATTGCCTCTTGCGCGAGTGCGCTACCCAAGCCGCTGCTCACGCCGGTGATGAATAGGGTTTTGCGACTGGGCATGGTGAACTCCAATGGATGAACCGGTAGCCATGGTAGCGAGCGAAAAATGGCCCTCCTATGCCGGTTTGCCTTGGGGCATTGCCTATTCCTATCAGCGCGTCAGAGGCATCGCCGCCAGCGCCCTACCCTAGACTCACATGCCTCAGCCGAGGCTTCCGCGGGTATACTGGGCCCGCTTCACAAGCCCTGAAATCTCCCATCCAGTTCATGGATCGAATGAAAACATATCTTGCTGTTCCATTAGCAAGTACGAATTGAAATCTGACCCGAAAAAAAGATACATAGGATAACGAAGACACATCCTGTTTTATCGAAGAAGCCGTTGCCTCTTACTCATAAAACCTGGTCTGTACTATTTTTTTAACGGATTGATGTGATGTTCCCACGATATTTCCGCTGGATTTCAGCATTGGGTGTTCTCGCAGCTCTGGCGGCCTTCGTATTTTTCGGCCTCGGGGTGTTTACCGGTCAGGCGCCAGCGACGGATCTGATCAGACCCGTCATTGCCGTTATCGTGTTTGCTTGGGCTTTCACTCAGTCGACCAAGGCCTGAAAAAGCGGCAGACCACGTTTTTATCGCAGAAATTGGGTAGGAATGTGGTCTGTCCCTCACTCAAGCTTATTAGGGTCTTTCGACGATTAGTTATCTGCGCGCCAGTCGATTAGACCTTTACCATACTTAAGCTTATACAACATGAAATTGGAAAATCCGCCGACAACGTTTTAAAGCCATCAACCTCAGCGCTGATTTCCACAACCATCCCGCTTTTCGCCTGCACCAACTAGTCTGCGCCATAGTAGCGATAAAGATCCGCATCAGGCCAAAATTCATCATAGGCGGTTAATGTGCTTCGCAGGGCCTCACTACGAGGATCCTCCGAAGGATTCATCTTTGAAATTACAAATTCTTTAATTTCGTACCATTGAAGCTCACGCATGCAAAATGCCACAACTTCAAATGGCGAGCCCCCAGACATTAAAATCAACTTAAATCTCTCTATGAAATCTTCTTTATACTCCGGATTTTTTTTAACAAATTCCAAAATATTTAGTAAAGACGTCTCGTAGGAAATCTCTAGTTCTTCACCAAAGGCGGCCGCAGCCACATCACAAAGAATATCAAACTGTTTAATGACTTCATTCATTTAGGCACCCAGGCACCCTTTCTGGTGTCAGCAGGATCAGACACCCATACTTTTTCTATGTACTTACCTCCCACATCAAGCCCTTTTTTAGAAAATGCATTTTCTGCTGCGGCTTGAGCAGCGGGACCAGAGGGTTCATAGTGCCCTGATGTGTTATCAATATATTTAACATTGCCGTTCACAATTTTTACCTCTCCCGCAGCAATAACCGGCTTACCATTCGCGAGATCAATATGACCACCACCTACATCATTAAATTTTCGTCCTATTACTAACTGACCATCTTCAAGAACAATATAATTGTACTTTCCTGCGCCTTGAGTCAACTTCGTATCTGAGATAAGTGTTGGAACACCTGTTGGGTGGTCTGGAAACTGATTGGGAAAACTAGGCGTCGCTTGCTTTTCTACTGACCCCGCCGTTACTTTTGCTCCACCCCCTTTAACCCCCGAAACCAGTACCGAAGCCCCACTCCCATCAAGGTATTTCCCTGCGCCCTTGAGCAACGCTATTTCCATCGCGGCCTTGGCGGCCTCGGTTCCATAGTCGCGGAGGGGGTTTACGTCGCCTGGATAGGTTGCGCTGTCGAAGGACGCGAGTACCTTGCTTCCTTGCGTGTAATCGTAAGGAGCGAACAGCTGCCCGGTGGCCTGCCACCCATCGACAAACGACGCTGCGCCGCCCAGACCGGAGAACGCAGGTATAGCGCAACCGGCTCCGGTGATACAAGCGGGCGTGGAAAGTATCGCGCCGCCGAATCCTGCCGCGGCCCCTATCGCGCCGAGTACCGCGCGGCTTGCCTGGGACGACTGTCTGAGCTCCTTATCGTTTACCAGCAGGTCGTCATTGGCCTGGTCCCACTTCGAATATTCGTCATAGGCACCGGTTGCAATCAGCGCGCTTTGCGCACCTGAGAATCCCTTGCCGTCCGCCTCAAGCGCTTTGACCGCCTGGTAGTTTGGATCGTCCACCGGAACCGAGGCGGAACAATGAACCAGAGCACACGCAGCCGCTTTCAATTCATAAGATTTTTCAGGTGTTTCCTTTTGCAGTTTCTCAAGTGCAACGGTCTCTTTCTGGTGAAGCTGACGATTGTATTCGTCAGCCATCAACGCGACCCAAGAGGCTTTCTCGACATCACCGCCAGCAAGACCAGCGGCCGTCAAACCGACAACCTGAGAAACCGCTTGTCGCAGATCAGGCTGTGTATCGAAAATCGAATTAAGTTCTCCAGCCATGGCCTGGCTGGCACCCGCCGCGATGGCGCCGGTCTTGAAGTCGCCACCGGTAGCGCTGGAGATCGCTCCTCCCGCCAATGCGTGCATGGCAGTACGAGCGACGCCGCCTTCGGCCCACATGGTCATGCCTGTGGTATCGCCCGCATTCTTCGCGGTTTGCCAATGGTCCTGGGCATAACCACCGACAAAATTGAACGTTGTGGCCGCTGCGATGGTACTTGCCTGATAGACCAACCCATCACTGAGGTTCCGACCGAGGCTACCGCCATTGATGGCGGTCTTGATGATGCCTCCCGCAACACCCTGAGCCCCGGCATGCAGCGCAAAGCCACCCACGCCTTGAAGCGTATTTAAATCAAAACCCTTCGTGAGGTTATTGAACGGCACCGTATTGCCGCCGAGCGCGGGGTCGATGACGCCCTTGGTAAAACCGGCCGTGATCCCGGCGATTACGTAGTTTTTCAGGTTGTCTGACGAAAAGACGTCCTTGAAGGTCGCCCCCAGATCACCCTTGTTGTTGATCGTACTGACCGCCGTTTGCGCGACTGCTGCCGAAAAGCTCGCCGTTGCGGCGGCCGATGCAGCAGCGCCTACAGTCGCAGCCGTGGCAGCTGACGCACCTGCGGCAGTTGCCGCCCCAGCAGCAGCGCTGCCAGCACTGGCGCCGACTGTAGCGGCGGTTGCAGTACCCGCCGTCAGCACGGTAACGATGATAATGATCGCCAGCATCGCGCCCTGGCCCAGGCTCGAATGGCTGTATTTAAACGACTCGTGGGTTTCCTTTATCAGCCGCCAATCCACATCCCCTCGCTGCTCGGCCTCCTTGAGCCACGCCAACTTGGGATCAGCCTTGACCATGACATCGATGGTCTGGCTGACGGTTTTCTCGTTGATGTGCTTGATATCGATTTTCAAGCCATCGGCCGCTTTGATGGCCACATTCCCCTGAGCCTGCAATTGGCTTTGAATCAAGGTTTCGTCGGTGTGGCCTTTCCCCTTCATCGAGTTCCAAGCCAGACTTGAATCGCTCTTTGTATGGCTTTCCTGGCTCAGGTCCTTGACGCCCTCGAAGGTAATCGAACCGCCGCTCTGTAACGTCAGGTCATTGCCACTGTTCAGCTTGGCCGCCTGATAACGCTGGTCACTCCCGCTGAGCAATACCAGGTCACCGCCCGTGGTGATCTGGCTGCCCACATGCGTAACCTTGGTCACCTCATCCCGCTGAGTTTTCTTACTCCCCCACCCGCCTTTTTTCTTCATGTCGTACAGCGAATAGTGGCTGTTTTGCGCAGCCAGCAGCTCAAGCCTGCCACCTGCCACGAAATAGGCCTCGTTAGCAGCGTTGACCTTGCTGGAAATCAGCGCCAGGTCCTGCCCCGCACTCACGGCAACGTTGCGCCCCGCCTTGACCGTCGAAGCTACTTGGTTGACATGATCCTCTTGGCTGGTGACCTTCTTGCTCTTGCCGTAAGAGTGCTGTTCATCCGCAGCCGAGGCGATGGTCAGGTTTTCTTTGGCGGCGAGGGTGACGTCGCGCTTGGCGTCGATCTGGCTGGCGACGACGAGGAGGTTGCGGCCGGCGTTGGCGGTCAGGTCGCGGCCGCTGTCGAGGCTGGAGCCGTATTGCTTGATGTCCTGATCACGATGCCGGCCGCGAGTGCCGCTGGTGATGCGTTCGGCGGCGACGAGATTGACATCGCGCGAGGCATTGAGCGTGGTGTCGGTCCCGCTTTTCAGCACTGCGCCGACGTTGTTGATGTCACGCCCGGCACTGATGGTCAGGTTGTTTTCCGCTTCGATGCGGGCCGCGCTGTCGATGAAGTCGGTGCGTTCGGTGCGGTAGCCGCTGCTGCTTTCGTGAGTGGTGACGGTACGTTCGTTGATCACGTCGCCCGTGAGGGCAACGACACTGACGTCCCGCCCGGTAATGATGCCGCCGGCCCTGTTGGTGAGGTCCTTGCCGGCCAGCGCCTCGAGGCGACTTCCCGCTTCCAGCAAACCGCTGTTGACCAGGTTGTCGCCGGCCGCGACTCTCAGGTTGCTTGAGGCGCGCAAGGTCCCGGAGTTATTCAGGTTCTTACCAGCGATCAGGCTTACATCGGAGCCCTGGATCAACGCACCATTGGCCGCCAGCCGATGGTTGGCCTGGGCCAGATACAGCACCGGCACCAACACCTGCTGGTTGTTCACCGTCCGGGTTTCCATCCAGACGATGTCATGGGTCAGGGCCGCGATCTGTTCGGCGGTGAGGCTCACGCCCAACGACAATTTGAGCGCGTCCTTGCTGGCGATGGCGTTGTTCATCAGGTACTTGAACATGCCGTCATCGGAGGTCTGGCCGTCGAGGAAGCGCTGGCCGGTGCGGGCGATCACGGCTTGCTGGATCAGGCGTTGCTCGTAGAAACCGTCGCCCAGGCGCTTGGCGGCGGTGTCCGGGTCGTAGCCCAGATTTGTCAGCAGGTAGTCCGAGCTCATGAACCGGCGCAGGTCGGTCAGCGCCGGGTTGGTCTCGATCAGGTATTTTTGCGGGTTGGCCTGGAACGAACGGTCCGGCAGGCCACGCACTTGGGTCAGCCCCGCGCCTTGGGTCGGCGTGGCCGAGCCGTCGCCGCTCATGCGGAACAGTCCGTTTTGCCCGGTGGGCAAATCGAAGCCCGGCAAGGTGAGCGGATCGACCTGCTGCTGGGTCAGGTCCGGCGGCAGCTGCCGATTGACGTTGATGCGGGTCGAGAATGCAGTGTCCGCCTGGGTATCGGTACGCGGCCCGGCACCGACGTAGTTGTAGCCCCCGCGCACGATACTGTTGTCGGCGTTGCCCTGGGTGCGAACATCAACGGCACCACCGGCCTGGATGATCGCGGCATAGGTCTGGTTATCGGTGGTACTGGTCTGGGTGCGGAACTGGGGCAGCTCACGCTCGGTCATGCCGATGAAACGACTCATCGCCGCTTCAAGGCCGCCCAGGTCGTTGACGTTGTACCCCGGGCTCTGCAACCAGTACCTGTTGGTGAAATCATTCGCGGCGGCGCGCCAGCCACCCGGACTGCGCGTACGTTCGGACATAAAGGTGCGCGAGGTTTCGATCTCACCGGTCTCGATACCGATGTTGTCCAGGCTGACGAGGTTGGCGGTCAGTGCCCCGCCGACGCCAATGCTGCTGCTCCGATTGGTCAGGCTGTCGCCCTGGATATCCAGATTGCCGCCGGTGGTGATGCTGGAAGCGGCGCTGGCCGCGGTGACTTCGAACTTGTCACGCTGGACGATCTGCCAGACGTGGTTTTCCTTGCCGCCGCTGCAGTCACCGGCGTTGACGCCTTCGAGGCAGGCCACTTCCCTGATGGAGGCGGTGTAGATGCCGGCGTCATGGGAGGTCAATACCTCGCGGACGTTGTCGATGGTGCTGGCCGCCAGGCGCATGCTGCCGTCGCTTTGCAACGTACCGGAACTGTTGAGGATGCTGCGGGCGCGGGTGCCGAGGCCGTCGCGATCGATGCTCAGGTTGCCCAGGCTGTAGATGTCGGCGTAACGGTTGGTCAGGCTGTTTACCCGCAGGCGGGTATCGGCGCCGCTGAAAATCAATCCGTGCTCGTTGAGCAGGTCGCCGGTCGATACGCCGAGTCCGTCAGCACTGCCCAACGTGCCGTAGTTGTTGATGGTGGCGGCAGTGACGCTCATGTCCGCCGCCGAGGTCAGCCGACCGTAGCTGTTGAGAACGCCATCGACCACGACGGTTGTGCTGTCGCCGCCGGCAATACTGCCGCCCGCCTCCAGATTGATCAGCGCGGCCTTGAGCCCCAAGCTGCCGAGACTGCTCAGGCGGCCATTACCGGCATATTCGCCGGTCAGTTGCAGGTCGATGGCGCCATCGCTGCCGACCAGGCCGTCGACGCGCCAGTCGGTGCCACGGCCCACCATGCTATCGGTACTGAGCAACTGGCCCGTGGCGGTCTGAGTGAATTGGTCGACTTCAACGACCAGTTTCCCGGCCTGAATCGCGGTGCTGTTGGTCCAGCGATCAGCCTTCACGGTCAGATTGCCGTAAGTCACCAGGCGACCGCCGGCCTGCCCCAGGTTGGCCTGGCTGATGCCGAACAATCCCAGGCCCGTGTGCAACAACTCGCCACCCACGTTATGCAGGCTGCCGGTGTCCAGGCCCACATCCTGGCTGGCGGTTTCCAAAGTGCCGTCGCTGTTGTCGAACAGGCCGCCAATCTGGAATACCGTCGTGCTGGCCTTGCCCAAGGTGCGCAGTTGGCCCTTCTGGTTGCTCAGGCTGGCGGCCAGGATATCCAGGCTGTCCTGGCTTTCAATAATGCCGGCGTTATTGTTCAGAGCCCCCGAGAGATCGAGGTCGATGCGATTGGCGCTGACCTGTCCGCCGCTGCTGTTGTCCAGTGCGCGGCCAATGACTCGGAGGTTGCCAACGGCGTAGATCCCGCCGTTGCGGTTGTCGACATCCACACCGGCGTTATCGATCACCACATCGCCCGCTTGTGCGGCGATGCGCCCACCGTCGTTGAACAGCCCGGCCAAGGCCTTGATATACAGCCCCTGGGCCTGGATCGTGCCGCCCTGACGGTTCGCGTCATAACCGTTTCTCAGCACACCTGTGGCCCGCGCCTGGAGCGCGGCCTTGACGCTGGACAGTACGCCGCCACGGTTGTCCAGATTGTTTGCGAAGACATTCAGGTCGGCGTCCCGAGCGATGATGCTGCCGCCCTGGTTATCGATGTCGCCCGCCACATCCACGGTCACCAGCCCTTGGCCTTGCAGCGTGCCCTTGGCGTTGTCCAGGCGCCCGGCATCCAGTTCGATGCCGGCGGTACGGCTGGCGATCAGCCCGCCCTGGGCGTTGTCCACCTGGCCTGTCGCCGTGACCGACAACGTGTCGTTGGCGGCGACGGTGCCCTTGTCGCGGTTGCTCAGGCTGCCGGTGCGCACACTCATGGCGCCTTGGCTGGACAGCTCGCCGCCCTGGTTGTTGATCGCGCCCGTGTTGGTGATGTCGAGGTTTCTGCCGGCCATCACCAGGCCGGTCAGGTTGTCCAGGCTGCCGAGGATCAGGGTCGCGCTGTTCAGGCTGGAGAGTTCGCCCGAGTTGCTGTCCAGATGGCCCAGATGGGCGATCAGAGTCCCTTGGCTGTTGATCAGCCCGCCCTGGGCATTCAGGACCCGATTGGCGTTCAACTGCAGTTCGCTATTGCCGAGGATCCGGCCTTTGTTGCGGTTATCCACAACGTCGGCGGTGATCGTGGTCTTGCGCCCGCCACTAAGCGTGCCGCCCTGGTTGTTCAGCGCCGCGGTGGTCGTGACGGTCAGGTCGCGACTGGCGATGACCGTCTTGCCGGCGTTGTTCAGTTGCCTTGCCGTAAGGGTGACATCGCCCCCGGTATTTCGGCTGTTATCGGCGTTGACCCCGGCCTCGACAATACCGTTGTTGGTCAACGTGCCGCCGCTGTCCAGGCGGATGCTGTCGCGCGCCACCAGGTTTTTCTGGCTGGTCAGGTCACCCTGGGTGTTGGCCTCGAGTCGAGTGCCGGCGTACACCTGGCCACGGGTTTCCAGGCTTTTGGCGTGGATATCGACAGCCCCGGTCGCCGCTGTCTCGGCCAGGCTCAGACGGCCATCGGCATCAAGCTGGATATCACCACCACTGGCAACCATTTTGCCGTCCAGCTTCACACCGACGCCGGCCTCGGTGCCCACCAGTTTGATCGTGCCGGCGTACATGCCGCCCAGGGCCGAGGAATCGATGGCCAGCTCCGGTTGGGTGCTGCCGTCGTCGGCGCGAGCGGTAGCGTCGAGCGTGTCGGCGTTGACGTCGTTGCGCCCGGCAACGATGGTCAGATTCTTCGCCTGGATCTCGGCATTGATTCTGGCGCTGCGGGTGATGATTTCGAAGCGGTCGACGTTGTTGGCATTTAGGCCCGCGCCCTCAATGGCGACGCTGCCCTGGTCCACCTGATAGCGGCCCACCTGGCCGTTTTCGATGATCGGTTTGCCCGTGGTCAGGGTCGCCTTCGGCGTATTGATGAAACCGCAGCCGTTACAGGTGATGCCATAAGGGTTGGCGACGATGACGTGAGCCGACTGCCCCGCCACTTCGGTGTAGCCGCGCAACTGGCTGGGGCTGCCGCCGTTGACCTCGTTGAGGATAGTTTTGGCGGCCGTGCCCTGGAGGTTCGGGTTGCCGAGGATGACCCCGCCCAACTGCGTGGATTGGGCGGGTTTGGTGGCGTTGTTGAGGATCACGCCGTTGCTGCCGACGTTGTAATCCTTGAACTGGTTATGAGACAGGCCACTGCCATTGGGTTTGGCGATGTTGACGATCGGCACGCCATTGCCGGCCTGGCCGAGACTGGTGCCCGGAGCGCTGACGACGATGCCCTCGGCCTGGGCCCACAGCGGCTGCCAGAACATGACGTTGACCAACAGGAACGCCAGCCCACGCTTGGGCATGCCCCAGAAGGCGTCACGGGTTTTCAAGGCAGCGGAAGGCTGGCGGGCCAGGAAGGCGTATTGGCGGTCGTCCATGATCAAGGTCTCGTTGCAGCGGCGTTAAATAGAAAAATCCACGCGGAAATAGATCGGCGCTTCGCGCTCGGTCAGGGCGTCCGGGCGTTCCAGGGAATGGGCAAAAGTGACGCTGGCGTTCAGATGCTCACCCCGGGCGAACAGCTCCAACGAGTTGCTTGACATGCGCCCGTGCTCGTCACCGCTGTAGCGGTTGCCGCGGATCACGCCTTGGTCATAACCCAGACTGGTGCCGTACTCGGCGAACACCGGACGCAGCCATTGCAGCGTCACCGGCCGGCTCCAGCGCAGGTCGTTGCGCCAGTAGCCGCCGCTGTCGCCGGACAGTGTCTGGTCCTTGTAACCCCGAATCGACGACAACCCGCCCAGGCTCATGCGCTGCGGGCTGAACAGGGCGTCTTCACTGCGCTGACCGGTCATCAGGCTGCTGAAACTGAAAGACTCGCCGCCCAGTACAAAGGGTTGCAGGTAGCTGAGGGTGGCGGTGTATTTGCGATAACGCGCATCCGGCAGGCCAGGCCCGGGGTCGTGATCGCCCTGGGCGTCGAGGGCACCGATACCATCCTGCATGCCCAGGTCGAGGTTGACAAAAGCAGTGCCGATCCGCCGCCCGTGATTGATACCCAATTGCGCCTCGCTGATACGATTGCTGCTTTCGGCGAGTTTGCTGTCTTCGACGAAATTGTTGGTGCGCAGGTAGGCCAGCCCGGTGTTGAGGGAGGTCTTGCTCAGGGCATCGCGGTGGATCACCCGCTCCAGCCGCAACTGATGATTCTGGCTGTCGCCGCTCTGCTTGAAATTGAAGCCATTGGCCTGGCCCAGCGCCCTGTACTCGCTTTGGCTATAGCTGTAGGTCAGGTTCCACCAGCCAAACGGCAGGTTGTAATAAAGCATGCCGTTGCGCGAGGTCTTCTGATGATCGCTGAGGGCGTCGTGGCCGCCACGCAGAGCCAGTTGGTCAGCCAGGCCCAAGGGGTTGTCCCAGTCCAGGGAAGCGCCCCATTGCTGCTCGCCGGTGGTCTTCTGCCCATCGTTATGCCGTGACAGGCCGGCGCGCCAGGGTTTCTGCGGGGTGTTCCTGACCAGCACTTCGCTGCCGCCGATGTTCTGCCCCGGCGTCAGTTCCATCGCCACGTTATTGGACGGCAAGCGGTTCAGTTGATCGACCATCTGCTCGATTTCCTGCAGATTGAGCAACTCGCCCGGCTTGCCGGGAAAGCTCATGGCCAATTCCCGTTCGGACAAGCCACTGCCCTCTTCCCCCTTCAGCCCTTCCAGCCGTCCCTCGACCACCAGCACTTGAAGATGTCCGCTGGACAAGTCCTGTTGTGGCAAATAGGCGCGACTGGTGACCAGGCCTTTTTCCAGGTAATGGTCGGTGATGGCTTTGAGCAGTTGGTTAAGCTGCGGCACGCCCAGGCATTGACCGATGTAAGGCTTGAGCAGACGTTGACGCTCACGTTCGGACAAGGCATCGGCGCCCTTGAGCTCGATGGTCTTGATCGGAAAGCAACGGCTGTCGGCCGGCGTGGTGGGGGCCTGGGGCGCGGCGGATTTGCCCGGCAGGTCTTTGAGTTCTTCAAGGCGCCGGCGCTGTTCTTCGAGCAGGCGGTCCTGGCGTTCGCGGATCAGGTCCGTATCGCCGGGGGTGGGCGCGGCAACGGCGATGTTCATCGCTAGAAAATATAGCGACGCAGCGACAAGCCTCGTCCCTAAGGCAATTACGGACATGTTCGATCCCTCGATACAGAAATGACAGCAAGCGTGCGAGCAGGCCAACCGGATGCAGGCACAGCGTTGCGCGCACACCAGACCGCGCATATCGCCGTCAGTTCAGGAGAGGGAAAACTTTCTGCGTAGAAAAGAGACGCATCTCACAGGACGCGTCCGAATGGCTTGGTTGATTCGCGCTATCCGCAATTTCCAGGCCTGCCGTTCAGGCGGAGGAAGGCGCGTTGCCCAACGCCGGCACGACGGGCGGCACCGTGCGCTGTCGATTCGACAGCGGCTGCTCCAAGGCGCCTCGTCCATAAAACAGCAGCGCCATCAGCCAACAGCTCAACCAGACAAAGATTCCTGCCCAGAAGGTATGGGACATGTAGTGCCAGCCCTGCAGGACCCGCGTCGTGCCATAGACGAACCCCAAGGCCAACGCCCCATACATCACCGCTTTGGAATGACGCCAGCGATAACGACGGGCGACGAAGTACAGCGCCAGCAGGGTGAAGCCGCCGGACGCGTGACCACCCGGCCAGCAACGGCCGTCACCGGCGACTTTGAGCAGGTCGAAATTCCGGAACCATTTCTTGTGCTCGATCTTGCCGGCGTATTGCGTGGTTTCCACCGGGCAGTACACGCTGGTATGGCCCTTGAGGTAATGGATAACCCCGGTACTGAGCGAAAAGGCGAAGACAACGTAGAGGAAATCGCGCCGGTGTTTGTAGGCAAAACGTAGCGGTTTCACCAGTCGGGTTCTGTCCAGTACGCGAAGTAGCCCAGGGCGTTTTTCCGGTTTGAACAGCGGCCATAAAAACGACAACACGGCGCCGATTATGGCCGCCTCCCCCGTCCAGTTCGGAATGGCCCTGGCCCATTTGTGAGTGATTTGCTCGAACAGCCGCACATGCCCCAACGGAAAGACCTGATGCAACGGGTCGTAGAAAAGATTGCTGATGGCAATGTCGATGCGGGTCAGATCGAACAGCAGGAACACCACGGCGGCACAGGCCAAGGGAATTCCGAGGTTGAGCCCGTAGAAACGGGCGCGGGCAGACGTCAGCATGAGCGGTCCTGGTCGTGGGAAGAATTACTGGAATGTCACCGAGCGCCAGTCAGGGGCTTCGATAAAACCGAGCAACCGTGGCGCTTGTGGCTGGGCGATGGAAACAAACAGCGAAGCGCCATAGCCGAACGTCGAGGTCGGGCGCAGAAGCGCGGTTTCCATCGCCTGCATGCATTCGCTGTGGGTGACCAGGATCAGGTTGCGACCGGCCACTTTGTGGGCCAGGGCATTGCGCAGCAGGTCATGGCGGCAATCGAACAGCCAATCGTCACCGGCGCTCACCTTGTTGAACATGTAGCCCGCCGTCTGCGCGGTGCGCACCCGTGGGCTGTTGTAAAGGTCGACGTGGTCCAGGCCCAGTTGTTCGAACCGGGCCCCGAGCCCCACCGCAACGGCACGGGCGCGGTCGGTGATGCCTTCGCGGTCACCCAGGCAAGCAGCCTTGGAGTGGTCGCAGCGCTCGACATGGCGCACCAGCACGATCATTTCGCCCTTGGCCCAGCCATTGGCCAGGGCCCGGGCGCCGGCGACGTTGCCATGGGCCAGGTCCGGCACCGCTGCCGGGCTGAGTAGCCACAGGACCAACGGGACAGCCAGCAGCGCCGAGGCGAGCACGACCACGGGGTTTTGGTAACGGGCAAAACGGCGCCTATCGATCGAGCGCGTCAGGCCGAAAAGACTCAGTCTCAGTTCCACATCAAGCCGCCCCGACGGCATCCACCCAGTGATTCGATGGCGCGACAGTAGAGCGGCCGACGTAGGCAGGCAGTGAAAGCGATGTGAAAAAAAACTTCGGATTGAACGATCGCGCCGCTCACAGCGCTCGATCAGTCACCTCCCCATCCACCAGCCGCCGAATCCCTAGCGGATTGCCGTTCTGCAATACCTGGGGCAACAACGCATCCGGGTAATTCTGGAAACACACCGGCCGCAGGAAACGATCGATGGCCAACGTGCCCACTGATGTGCCTCGTGAATCGGATGTCGCCGGATACGGTCCGCCGTGCACCATCGCCTCGCACACCTCTACCCCGGTCGGATAACCGTTGAGCAGGATCCGCCCGACTTTTTCCTGCAGTACTTCTGTCAGCCAACGGTACTCCAGTAATTCATCAGCCTCGCCGATCAACGTGGCCGTCAATTGTCCGCGCAGGCCGTGCAGCGCCGCCGCCAGCTGTGTCCGATTCTCCACTTCGATGACGATGGTGGTCGGCCCGAACACTTCTTCCTGAAGCAATGCATCGCCCTTGAGCAACAGGCTGACTTCGGCCTTGAACACCTGCGGCTGTGCCTGGTTGCCCTGTTGCGGTTTGCCCGCCAGGTGCGTCAGGCCCGGATGTTCGTGCAGCTCACCGAGGCTGCGGCTGTAACTGGCCAGGGTGCCCAAGTTGAGCATGGTTTGTGGCGGTTGCTGGTTCATGCTCGCGCAGAAGCTTTCCAGGAACAGGCTGAACTGCGACGAGCGCAGGCCAATGACCAAACCCGGATTCGTACAGAACTGACCGCATCCCAACGTCACCGAACCGGCCAACTGCGCCGCGATCTGCTCGCCGCGTACCGCCAACGCTTCGGGCAGCAGAAACACCGGATTGATGCTCGACATTTCCGCGAACACCGGAATCGGCTGTGGCCGGGTGGTAGCCATGTGGCTCAAGGCGTTGCCACCCTTAAGCGAACCGGTGAAGCCCACCGCCTGAATGGCCGGATGCTTGACCAGCCATTCACCGACACCCCCGCCATAAATCATGTTGAACACGCCGGCCGGCATTTCAGTCCGTTCAGCGGCACGGATGACCGCGTCCGCCACCCACTCGGCAGTCGCCATATGGCAACTGTGGGCCTTGAACACTACCGGGCACCCCGCTGCCAGCGCCGAAGCGGTGTCGCCGCCAGCCGTGGAAAAGGCCAGCGGAAAGTTGCTGGCGCCAAACACCGCCACCGGCCCCAGGGCGATGCGGTATTGACGCAGATCCGGACGTGGCAGTGGCTGGCGATCGGGCAATGCGCGGTCAATCCGCGCACCGTAGAAGTCGCCACGACGCAGCACGCTGGCAAACAGACGCAACTGGCTGCTGGTGCGACCGCGCTCCCCTTGAATGCGCCCGGCAGGCAATGCGGTTTCGCGGCACACGGTAGCGATGAAGTCATCGCCCAGCGCGTCGATTTCCTCGGCGATTGCATCGAGAAACGAAGCGCGTTTTTCCGCGCTCAGGTTGCGGTAAACCGGGTAAACCGCAGCAGCGGCCTTGGCGGCGGCATCCACTTCGGCTTCGGATGCCTGGAAGAAGGTGCCGGGCAAGGGCTCGCCGGTGCTCGCATCGAAGCTTTGCAGTTGCAGGGTGCCGTTGGCGCTGCGACGGCCGCCGATGTAGTTGTATCCCTGTGGCAATGTCATGAGGGCATTTTCCTGTTGAAGGCTTAGAGCGCACGCACCTGGCCGATGGGCAGCGGCTGGGCACTCTCGCCGATACCGTTGACCAGCGGCGCACCGAACTCATCGAGGCTGATCCGAAAGCGATCCCCCGGCTGTGTCTTCACACCGTCGGCGAACGACAGGGTAGCGGTGCCGAAGTAATGCACATGGACATCACCCGGCCGCAAGAACTGCGCGTACTTGAAGTGGTGAAATTCCAGGTTGGCCAGGCTGTGGCACATGTTGTCCTCGCCGCTGAGAAAAGCCTTCTCCCAGAGGGTTTCGCCATTGCGCTCGATGCGACTGGTGCCGACCAGATGCCTGGGCAACTCCCCGACGCGCAGCTCCGGGCCGTAGGAGCAACTGCGCAGTTTCGAGTGGGCGAGGTACAGGTAATTGCGCCGCTCCATGACGTGGTCGGAGAACTCGTTACCCAATGCATAACCGATGCGATACGGCAGGCCGTCGTCGCCAATCACGTAGAGGCCGGTCAGCTCCGGCTCTTCGCCGGCATCTTCGGCAAACGGAGGCACCGGGAAGTCCGCGCCGGGGCGCACGACGATGCTGCCGTCGCCCTTGTAGAACCATTCCGGTTGCGCACCGACCTGCCCCGGCGCCGGTTTGCCGCCCTCGATCCCCCATTTGAAAATGCGCATGGTGTCGGTCATGCCGGCCTCGACCTCACCGTCATGCTGGTGCATCTTGTCCCGCGCCGAGGCGCTGCCCAGATGTGTCAGGCCGGTGCCGCTGATCAGGCAATGGGCCGGATCTTCGTGATCCAGCGGCGGCAGGACTTTGCCTTGGTGCAACAGCGCTGTGTAATCCGGGCCCGGCTCGGTGCCGCGCGAAGCGACTTCTTCATGCAGGCTGCGATTGCCGCGGATCGCTGCAAGCGCCAGTTCACGGGTATTGCGGGTTCCTTTGAGCACTTGAACAAGTGCCCCATCGACGACGCCGACCTGGCGCTCTCCGGCGGAGTTTTCAAATTGAATCAGGCGCATGGTGGCCTCCAGAAATCAGGGTAGGCGCCGCTCGTTTGCGGCGCGTCCAGGTCACTCGATGATGTTGAAGTCGCTCAGGTATTCATCGGAGATTTCCAGGCCCAGGCCCGGCGTGTTGTCGTCGAGCTGGATGTACCCGTTGACCGGTTGCGGCTCGCCCTTGAACACGTAGTAGAAGAGTTCGTTGCCAACCTCGACGTCGAACACCGGGAAAAACTCGGCCATCGGCGAGGCGGTGGTGGACATCGTCAAGTGGTAGTTGTGCATCTGCCCGGCATGGGGAATGACCGGCACCGACCAGGCTTCGGCCATGGCGTTGATCTTGCGCGCGGCAGTGATGCCGCCGACGCGGTTGGTGTCGTACTGGATGACGTCGACGGCGCGGCGTTCCAACAGGTCTTTGAAGCCGTAGGAGGTGAACTCGTGCTCGCCGCCGGAGATCGGCATGATCCCCATCTTCTTCAGTTCGATGTAGCCTTCGATGTCGTCGGCGATCACCGGTTCTTCCAGCCAGCGCGGTTCGAACTCGGCCAGCTTCGGCAACATGCGCCTGGCGTATTCCAGGGTCCAGCCCATGTAGCATTCGAGCATGATATCGATGTCAGGGCCGGCCAGCTCCCGCAGGGCGCGCACTTGTTCGATGTTGCGGCGCATCCCCGCCGGACCGTCTTTCGGACCGTAGCCAAAGCGCATCTTCAGCGCGGTGAAACCCTGGTTGAGATAGCCCTGGGCCTCTTCGAGAAACAGATCGAGGTTGTCGTTGGCGTAGAGCTTGGAAGCGTAAGTCCAGATCTTTTCCTTGGTGCGACCGCCGAGCAACTTGAACACCGGCTTGTTGACCGCCTTGCCCATGATGTCCCAGATCGCGATGTCGATCGCCGAGATCGCTGCCATGCCAATGCCTTTTCGGCCCCAGGCGTGGCTCTGACGGTACATTTTCTGCCAGATGTATTCGTTGTCGAAAGGATCTTCGCCAATGGCGATCGGTGCCAGGTAGGTGTCGATGATTTCCTTGGCCACACGCGGTGCCAGGGCGCAGTTGCCGATGCCGACGAGGCCGTTGTCGGTCTCGACTTCCACCACCAGCCAGCCGTGGAAACGGAAGGAGCCCATCGCGTCGCCGCGCTCGAACAGGATGTCGCTGGCGTTGGTGCAGAAGTGCGCCTGGGGCGGGACGACTTTGCCCTTCCACTCGAAAACGCGGGTACGGATCGCTTTGATTTTCATGAAATACAGTTCCTTGGGCTGCGGCTTCTTGTCATTGTCAGTCGTGTGCGCAGAGCCTTTTCAGGAAGGGGCTCCGGCATCCGATGGGCCGACTTTAGCCAGCGTCCGAGGACTGCGGATAATCACTTATGCGTATCCGGCGATAGCCTGAGGTGATAGCACATCCGAGTAAGAGAGCAGATCGGGTTATCAGCCATACACAAACAAATGTGGGAGCGAGGCTGCTCGCGAAAACGGTGTATCAGCCACTGAAAATGTGGCTGTACCACCGTGATCGCGAGCAGGCTCGCTCCCACAACGGACCGCATTGATTTCAGGATCAGTGCCGGTTGCGCCCCATCCGGCATGCGATTTCGAAGGCCTGACGCGTAGCACCAACGTTGGCCTTGCCCTGCCCCGCGATATCAAAAGCGGTGCCGTGGGCCGGGGTGGTGATCGGAATCGGCAAGCCGCCCTGCACCGTCACGCCACGGGAGAAACCCATCAACTTGATCGCGATCTGGCCTTGGTCGTGATACATGGTCACGACAGCGTCGAAGGCATTGGCATCGCCCTGGACCTTGAGAAAGATCGTGTCTGCCGGATACGGCCCTTGCGCCGCGATGCCCAGCGCCCGCGCCGAGCGTACGGCCGGACCGATGATGTCCAGCTCCTCGCGACCGAACGAACCGTTGTCGCCGTTGTGCGGGTTCAAGCCGCAAACACCGATTCGCGGCTGCTCCAGGCCATTGCGCTTGAGGGCGGTGTCGATCAGTTGAATCGCTTCCACTACCCGCTGCTCACTGAGCAGGCCCGGCACTGCGGACAGGGCCACATGGGAGGTCACGCGTGAAGTCCAAAGATTGTCGAGCACGTTGAATTCGCAGAACGGTCCGTGGAAATCCAGCAGCTCGGCAAACCAGTGCAGTTCATCGCTGTGGGCCATGCCCGCCATGTGCAGCGAGGTCTTGTTCAGCGGCCCGAACAGGACCGCGTCGGTGGTCCCGGCTTCGGTCAGGCGCAGGGCCTTTTCCAGAGTGTCGAGGCTGTAGCGACCGCCAATCACGCTGGCCTCGCTACGGGGGAACTCGCCGACCGTATCGCCGCGAAAGTCATGGAACAGCGGCGTGTCATCGACGAACTCCAACACGTCCAGGGTCTCCACCCGGCGATAAGGAAACTCGCTGCCGGCGATGCGCATGCCGCGACGCATTTCCGCTTCCTCGGCAATCACAATGATATTGGCCTTGCTGCGTACCTCGGGCTCGGCAAGCAAGCGAGCAATCAATTCCGGGCCAATGCCGGCCGGGTCACCCAGGACCATGGCGATAGTGGTTTTTTTCATGCTTCACTCCTCAAGGGTCCATACCACGCCCGGTCATGACGCAAAGCTCTCGTCCTGAGCCATGGCATGTACCCCGTTTGTTATTGTTGTGAAATGCCGTCGGCCTGAAGACGTTGCCGAGCACTATCGGAGGCCTGGCGATAACCGTCTAATCAAAACTTGAAATCACGTGATAGCTTTGGGTTATGGCACAGCGCGCTTTCAGCCTTCGGGTTCTATTTCTGCTTGTTTCAAAAAAAGCCCCAGCCCTCGACTCTGAACGATGTCCACCCGCTCCTTTTCGCGAGCTATAACCCCAGGCTATCGGTGTATGTATTGTTTTGACTAGACGCGGCGCCGGCACCTTTCCACACTCAGGCCAGGCTTGCGGCTTCATCGCGCAGACAAGTCACTCATAACAACGACAAAAACGAGGCCCATCATGCGAAATGCATTCGTCCGTCGCACATCGCGTCTTCTTCTAGGCGGCGCCCTGATTGCCGTCGGCGTCCTTCCCGCCCTTGCTCACGCCGCCTGGCAACCGGACAAGAATGTCGAAATCGTCGTCGCCGGCGGCCCGGGTGGCGGAACCGACCAGCTCGGTCGCCTGATCCAGTCGATCATCACCACCCATAAGCTGCTCGACGTCAACACCATTGTCCTCAACAAGGGTGGCGGCAACGGTGCCGAGGCCTTCCTCGACATGAAGATGAACAAGGGCGATGCAGAGAAACTGGTGATCGCCACCAATAACGTTTACCTGTTGCCGCTGGTTTCCAAGCTCGGCTACCAATGGCAGGAACTGACCCCGATTGCCGCCGTGGCCGAAGATGACTTTATCCTCTGGAGCTACAAGGGCGCGCCGTGGAAAGACGCGAAAGGTTTCTACGAAGCGGCCAAGACCGACCCGGCGAAGCTGCGCATGGGGGGCAGCCAGTCCAAGGACGTCGACCAGACCCTAACCCTGCTGCTCAACCAGACCAACAACAGCAAACTGGTGTACATCCCGTTCAAGAGCGGCAGTGAAGCCGCGACCCAACTGGCCGGCAAACACATCGCGGCCAACGTCAACAACCCCAGTGAAAGCATCAGCCAATGGCGCGGTGAGCAAGTCGAACCGCTCTGCGTATTCAGCAAGGAGCGCATGAGCTACACCGAGAAAGTCGCCGGGAACAAAGCCTGGGCCGATGTTCCAACCTGCCACGAACAAGGCCTGGGCATCGATCAGTACCGCTTCCCGCGTACGGTGTTCATGCCCGGCGATGTCAGTGCCGAACAACGGGCCTTTTATGTCGAGCTGATGCGCAAAGTCACGCAGACCGATGAGTTCAAGGCCTACGTCAAACAGAACGCGCTGGTGCCGACTTTCCTCGAAGGCGAGCCCCTGACCGCCTACATCGAAAAGGACGTCGCCCGCGTCACCCCGGTGTTCAAGGAAGCCGGCTGGCTGAAAAACTGAAGTTGCCAGGGCCGCTCGCCCCAGGGCGGTCGTCACCTACTGGAGGTGTTTGATGTCCCATTCTTCGGATTCACCGGCGCTGGTCGGTACCCGTTGGGTCGAGCTCGGCCTGACGCTGTTTACTACCCTGCTCGGTGCCGTGGTGATGTTCGGCAGTGTCGAACAAGGCATCGGCTGGGGCGATGCCGGCCCTGAACCGGGTTACTTCCCGTTCTATATCGGCCTGATACTGAGTGCGGCGAGCGTCGCCAACGGCGTGCTGACGGTGGTGCGCTGGCAGGCCCTCAGTGTTGCATTCCTCACCCGCAGTGCGTTCAAGCAAGTGCTATCGGTTTTTGTGCCCATTGCCCTGTTCGTCGGTGCGATGCCCTTCACCGGCATCTACCTCGCGTCGGCCTGCTTCATTGCCTGGTTCATGTGGCGCGACAAGGTCCGCGCCAAGCCTTACGGCAAGTGGATGATCGGTGCGGTTGCCCTCGGTGCGGCGCTCGCCAGCTACCTGATTTTCGCGCTGTGGTTCAAGGTCCCGCTGGATGCCGGCCCAATAGGCGACTGGATTGCCCTGGCCGGGAGAGCCTTCAAATGAGCGAGTTCGATTCCCTGTTGCAGGGCATGAACCTGATCCTGACCCCGGGCCACATTGGTCTGATGGTGGTCGGCGTTCTGCTGGGCATCCTGGTCGGTGTGTTGCCCGGTCTCGGCGCGCCCAATGGCGTGGCGCTGTTGCTGCCCTTGACCTTCACCATGTCGCCGGTGTCGGCGATCATCCTGCTGTCGTGCATGTATTGGGGCGCGCTGTTTGGCGGCTCGATCACCTCGATCCTGTTCAACATTCCTGGCGAGCCTTCATCGGTGGCGACCACCTTCGACGGTTACCCGATGGCCCGCGAAGGCCGGGCTGCCGAGGCGTTGACCGCCGCGTTCAGCTCGGCGCTGATCGGTGCGTTGTGCGGGGTGTTGTTGCTGACGTTCCTGTCGACAAAAATCGCAGCGTTCGCCATGTCCTTCAGCTCGCCGGAGTTCTTCGCGGTGTACCTGTTGGCGTTCTGCACCTTCATCGGCATGAGCAAGAACCCGCCATTAAAAACCGTGGTCGCGATGATGATTGGCTTCGCCATGGCGGCAGTCGGCATGGACACGGTTTCCGGCAACCTGCGCCTGACGTTCGACCAGCCGATCCTGATGACCGGGATCAGTTTTGAAGTGGCGGTGATCGGCCTGTTCGGCATCGGCGAAATCCTCTGCACGGTGGAGGAAGGCCTGGTGTTTCGCGGCGAACATGCGCGCATTACACCGATGGTGATCTTGCGCACCTGGGCCAGACTGCCGCGTTATTGGTGGACGATCGTGCGCAGCACACTGGTCGGTTGCTGGATGGGCATCACCCCCGGCGGCCCGACGGCGGCATCGTTCATGAGCTACAGCCTGGCGCGACGTTTCTCGAAAAACCGCGACAACTTCGGCAAAGGCGAGATCGAAGGGGTGATCGCCCCGGAAACCGCCGACCACGCTGCCGGTACCAGCGCGCTGCTGCCGATGCTGACGCTGGGCATTCCGGGTTCCGCCACGGCAGCGGTGATGCTCGGTGGCTTGATGATCTGGGGATTGCACCCCGGGCCGACGCTGTTCGTCGAGCAACACGACTTTGTCTGGGGCCTGATCGCCAGCATGTACCTGGGCAACGTGGTCAGCCTGATCGTGGTGTTGGCCACCGTGCCGCTGTTCGCGTCGATCCTGCGCATTCCGTTCTCGATCATCGCGCCGATCATCATCATGGTCTGCGCCATCGGTGCGTACTCGGTGCACAACTCGTTATTCGACGTGGTACTGATGCTGGGCTTCGGTGCGCTGGGTTACCTGTTCAAGAAACTCGGCTATCCGATTGCGCCGCTGGTGCTGGCAGCCGTCCTGGGGGACAAGGCCGAAGATGCATTCCGCCAGTCAATGCTGTTTTCTGACGGACAGCTGGGCATTTTCTGGTCCAACCCATTGGTGGGCAGCCTGACCACCGCCGCGCTGCTGATGCTGTTCTGGCCGCTGATTTCCAAGGCACTGGGCCTGCTGGTGGGCCTGCGTAAACCCCACGTCGCCGAGGCGAAATCATTGCTGTGACTCGGCGCTGCTGGTAACGCCTGGCATTTATTGTCAGGCTTGCCACGGACCTTCCTGCGAGCACCGCCCATGACCCGAATTCCTGTTGCCAATGTCATCCATAGTCGACTGCGTCTGCGCCAACTTCGGCTGATGCTGGCATTGCAGGAATTAGGTTCTCTGCGCCGCGCCGCCGACCACATCGGTATGACCCAACCCGCTGCCACCAAAATGCTGCACGAAGCCGAGGACTTGCTCGGCGTCGAGTTGTTCGAGCGCCTGCCCCGTGGCATGCGCTCCACTCCTTTCGGGGAAACCGTCATTTACTATGCGCGCATGGTCTTCGCCGAGCTCAGCGGCATGCGCGAAGAACTGGTGGCACTCGAATCCGGCAACCTCGGCCGGGTGGCAGTCGGCGCCATTCCGGCACTGGCTTCGGGACTGCTGACGCGCACCATCGCGACCCTGAAACAAAGCCATCCCCGGTTGTCCATGAGCATCCAGGTCGACACCAGCGACGTGCTGGTACAAGCGCTGTTGCAGGATCAACTGGACATTGTCCTCGGCCGTATTCCCGCCGGTGCCCGCGCCGAAGAGTTGCTCTTCGACAGCCTCGGGGAAGAGGCGCTGTGTGTCATTTGTGGCGCGCAGAATCCACTGGCGCAGGCGACCCGACTGGGCTGGGCCGAGCTACAGAGCATGACCTGGGTGTTGCAACAACACCCGAGCCCGATGCGCGCAATCATCAACCAGGTGTTTCACAACGCCCGGGTCGATATCCCCAGCAGCATCGTCGAAACCACCTCGATCATGACCTTGCTCTCATTGGTCCAGCAGACCGACATGCTCGGCGTCACCCCGATATCGGTCGTCGAGGATTATCCAGGTCGTGACTTGCTCGCCGTGTTGCCGATCAAGTTCGAAGCCCGGTTGCCACCGTACGGATTGATCACCCGCCGCCATCGCATCCAGTCATCGGCGATGCAGGCGTTCATGAATTCGGTACGTGCCGAGCATGCGCTATTGAACTGACAGGCCCGCGTCAGACGGCCGATCAGCCAATCGATGAGGCCAGCCCCTGCATGAACTTTTCTTCACCCCACGTCCTCGCGGGATTCGCTAACATCGCCTCGCTCATTCAAGAAACTAAGGTTTTAGCCCGCTCTCCCGCGGGCTTTTTTTTTGCCTGAATTTCAGGCCGAGTCGCCCGCTGTGCCCCCTGCCTTTCCCGATGTGGAAAAAAATCTTACAGATCCCTCCGTTTCCGCCGATAAAGCTCCGTTACACGTTTTTGCTGGCTCTTAACAACAACAATCTTCCAGCCAACCGACGATAAGCAGCACAACGTTCCTGGAGGAATTTGATGAATAGCTGGTTTGGCAACATTAGCGTCAACATGAAATTGGGCCTGGGCTTCGGCCTGGTGCTGGTCCTGACCTGCCTGCTGGCCCTGACGAGCTGGACCAGTCTTGGCGGCCTGATCGACCGCAGCAACTGGATGAGCGACATCACCCAGCTCAACGCTGGCCTGACCAAACTGCGCGTGACTCGCCTGCAATACATGCTGGCCAACGGTGACGAAACCGCTGCACAGAATGTGCAAACCACCCTCGACGGTTTCGTCGCGCAACAGAACGCGCTGCTCAACAGCTTCAAGAGCCCGGAAAACGTCAAGCTGCTCAGAGAGCAGAGCGCGACCATCAGCGCCTATCAAGTATCACTGAACAAAATGCGCAGCGCTTACCGCACCGGCAACAGCGCTCGTGATGTCATGGGGGCAAACGCCGAAACGGCCTACAAGCTGATCGAGGCCATCGACGCCGATGTGAAGCAAATGGCCCTCAACGATGAACGCTTCGCCCAGTTCCAGGCCATCACTGAAGCCAAGCAGGCGTTCATGCTCGCTCGCTATGAAGTGCGCGGCTACACCGCCAACCCCAACGCCGATACCGAACGCAAGGCCTTCGCCCAACTGGACGCGGCGATTGCTTCGCTCAAGCCGCTGAACGAATATTTTGCCAGCGTCCATCAGGACGAACTGCGTCAGCTGGAAACCACCCTGGTGCAATACCGCAGCGCCGTGCAGGCCTTCAAATCGGCTACGGCCGACGTGGTGCAGGCGCGCAAGGAAATGACCGACCAGGGCGCGACCATCGTTTCCCTGAGCGAACAGCTGTACCAGATCCAGCTCGACCGTCGCGACGCCGAAAGCGCCCAGGCGCGTACGTTGCAAATGGTCAGCACATTGCTGGCGTTGTTGGTCGGCATCATTGCTGCCGTCATCATCACCCGCCAGATCACCCGTCCGCTGCGCGAAACCCTGACCGTGGTCGAACGCATCGCCAGTGGCGACCTGTCGCAGGATGTGATCGTCACCCGTCGCGACGAGCTGGGCGTACTGCAACAGGGCATCGCGCGCATGGGCGTGACCCTGCGCGACCTCATCAGCGGCATCCGTGATGGCGTGACTCAGATCGCCAGCGCCGCCGAAGAATTGTCGGCGGTCACCGAACAGACCAGTGCCGGGGTCAACAGCCAGAAAGTCGAGACCGACCAGGTCGCAACCGCCATGCACGAAATGACCGCCACGGTGCAGGAAGTTGCCCGCAACGCCGAAGAAGCCTCCCAGGCAGCGGCCGCCGCCGACGGCGAAGCCCGTGCCGGCGACCAGGTGGTCAGCGAAGCCATTGCCCAGATCGAACGCCTGGCCAGTGAAGTGGTGCGCTCCACCGACGCCATGAGCGTGCTGCAACAGGAGAGCGACAAGATTGGCGCAGTGATGGACGTGATCAAGGCCGTGGCCGAACAGACCAACCTGCTGGCGCTCAACGCCGCCATCGAAGCCGCCCGCGCCGGTGAAGCCGGGCGTGGCTTTGCGGTCGTTGCCGACGAAGTCCGTGGCCTGGCCCAGCGCACCCAGAAATCCACCGAGGAAATCGAAGGCCTGGTGGCCGGCCTGCAGAACGGCACCCAGCAAGTGGCCGCCGTGATGAACAACAGCCGCAACCTCACCGACAGCAGCGTGGCCCTGACCCGCAAGGCCGGCGTATCACTGGAGAACATCACCCGTACGGTGTCGAACATCCAGTCGATGAACCAGCAGATCGCCGCCGCCGCCGAGCAGCAAAGCGCCGTGGCCGAGGAAATCAGCCGCAGCATCATCAACGTGCGCGACGTGTCCGAACAGACCGCCGCCGCCAGTGAAGAAACCGCGGCGTCCAGCGTTGAACTGGCGCGGTTGGGCAGTCAGTTGCAGCAGATGGTCAGTCATTTCAGGGTTTGATTACAAAAGCGCCCGCTTCCAACAGAAAGCGGGCGCTTTACGTAGCGATGCGGCTCATGCGCACCACGGATTGATTACCTCGACTCCTGGAAACTCGAAATCTCTTATATTGCGCGTAGCAACCGCAGCACCGTGAGCTCGGCAAATCGCTGCGATTTGCGCATCGGCCATGCCAACCGCCTTACCCTTGGCCTCGCATGAAGCGACAAGAGTTGCGTACTCAACAGCCGCATGGGCATCAAAAGACAGGATCCTGCCGGCAAAATCCTCTTCGAAGATGGCCATGGCATGGGATTCGAGCTTCTGCTTTCGCTTGCCGAAAGGCAGCCGAGCTATACCATGAAGAATTTCCGCTACCGTGACAGCGCAGATAACCAGATCCATTGCGGGCTGCAAATCGATCCAAGTTAGAACCTTCGTGTCCGGCTCAGCGCGCATGAATTCGGAGATAACATTGGTATCGAGCAATATCATTCAGAGAAATCCACCGCCTTGGCTTTTTCGTCACGGGACGGTAGATCCAGCTCAACGCCCCCCAAAGCACTGAACCTGTTTCGAATACGGCTCCCAAGTCCTCCCGCAGGGCTTACCGTCGCTAGCGCGCGCCCCAAAATAAGACGAGCCTCTTCCTCCATGGAATGACCGTTATGAGCTGCGGCAATACGCAGCTGTTCTTTGATTTGATCATCAAGATTTCGAATCGTAATACTGGCCATAACGTCCCTGCAATCAATGAAATCATTGATTGCAGGCTAGTCGAAGACTCATCAAGTTGTCCAGCCGCCGTTACACACTGATCGCATTGGTAAACACCAGCCGATTCCCGAACGGATCACTGATGGTCATGTCCTGGCTGCCCCATGGCATGGCCTGGATTTGTGGGTGGGCGTAGCGGTATTGCTTGGCCATCAACTGTTGCTGGAATGCTTCCAGCTCATCGGTCTCGATCCGCAGCGCCGAACCCGGTGTGCAATCGCCGTGGTGTTCGGACAGGTGCAGTACGCAATCACCGCGCGACACTTGCAGGTACAGCGGATAGTCGTCACCAAAGCGATGTTGCCAGTCGACAGTAAAGCCCAGGAAATCGACATAGAACGCCAAGGCCTTGGTTTCATCGAAAATCCGCAGGATCGGGGTGGTCTTACCGAAGCTCATGGGTTGCTCCCTGGCTGAAATGACCCAGTTTAGATGGGTTGACCCCAATGCTTCGGCCTATAAGCCGGCTTCTTTAGTGTCGTAGTGCCATTATTGTGGCGTCAATTAACGTTATATCAGCCGCTTACACACCTTTAAAAGTCCGAAATCCCTGGCGCAGATTGCCTTCCCGCGCCAGGAATCGGCCTTCCCGGCGGCCGTTTGCCTGGCCATCGCGATAACTCAGGACGCCGTTGATCCATACGCCATCGATGCCCTCGGCAGCCCGTTGCGGCTGGTTGAAATCGGCGACGTCGCGGACGGTTTGCGGATTGAACAACACCAGGTCGGCCCAATATCCTTCGCGGATTTCACCCCGTTCCTTCAGGCCGAAGCGTGCAGCCGAAAGGCCGGTCATCTTGTGCACGGCGGTGTGTAACGGAAAAAGCCCGATATCTCGACTGAAATGTCCCAGCACCCGTGGGAAAGCGCCCCACAACCGAGGATGGGGAAACGGGTCCTCGGGCAAACCGTCGGAGCCGACCATCGACAACGGGTGCGCGAGGATGCGTCTTACGTCGCTTTCGTCCATGCCGTAGTACACCGCGCCGGCCGGCTGCAGGCGGCGCGCGGCTTCCAGCAGTGGCATGCCCCATTCGGCGGCGATGTCGATCAAGTCCCGTCCGCTCATGTGCGGGTGCGGCGTCGACCAGGTAATAGTGATGCGATGGGCATCGGTCACTTGCTTGAGGTCCAGCGTCGAAGAGCTCGCCGCGTAGGGATAACAGTCGCATCCGACGGGATGGCTTCTAGCGGCACTTTCCAACGCCGCGAGCACCTGTGGGCTACGCCCCCAATTGCCGGCGCCCGCACATTTGAGGTGGGAAATGATTACCGGGCTCCGGGCATGACGGCCGATCTGGAAGGCCTCGTCCATCGCTTCCAGCACCGGTTCGAATTCGCTGCGCAAATGGGTGGTGTAGACCGCGCCGAACGCTGCCAACTCTTCGCTCAGTTGCATGACTTCATCGGTCGACGCGCAGAACGCGTTGGCGTAGGCCAGCCCGGTGGATAAACCCAGCGCACCGTCCTCCAGGCTTTCGCGCAGTTGCTGACGCATGGCGGCGATTTCTCCTGCGCTGGCAGTGCGCAGCAGATCGTCCAGGTGGTTGCTGCGCAGCGCCGTGTGCCCGACCAGTGCCGCGACATTGACCGCCGGCGTGGCGGCTTCCACCGCCGCACGATAATCAGCGAAGCGTGGGTAGGCGAACGCCTGGGCAGCACCGAGCAGGTTCATCGGGTCCGGTGGATCGCCCCGCAGGCTGACGGGCGCAGCGCTGATGCCGCAATTGCCGACGATGACCGTGGTGACGCCCTGACTGAGTTTGGGCAGCATCTGCGGTTGGCGTATGACTACCGTGTCGTCGTGGGTATGCACGTCGATGAATCCCGGCGCCAGCACCCGGCCGGCGGCGTCGACTTCTTCAGTCGCCCGGGCGGCGCCGAGGTCGCCGATGTGCTCGATACGACCGGCGCGTATCGCCACGTCGGCGCTGTAGCCAGGCTTGTCGCTGCCGTCGATGATCAGCGCGTTGCGAATAAGCGTGTCGTAGTGCATGTCAGTCTCCCAGCGGCAGGTCGTCCTCGCCGCCTCGGTAATCGTCCAGGGCGAGCTTGACCCGCCGCAGGCGCTCTTGATTGTCTTGCGGATGGGCCAGCGCCAACTCGGTGGCGAGCACATCGATCGCCAACAGCATGCCGTAGCGCGCCGCCGTGGGTTTGAAGATGAACGAGGTTTCGGCACCTTGCAGGGGCAGTACCACATCCGCCAGGTGGGCCAGCGGCGAGTCGGTGCGGGTAATCGCCAGGATCGCTGCACCGTAGCTGCGCGCCAGTTCGACCGCGCCGAGCAGCTCCGGGGTGATACCAGTCAACGAACAGGCAATCACCAGATGCTGATCGCTCAGCGAAGTGGCCGTGATACGCATCATCAGCGGGTCGCGGCAGGCGGCGATCGGGTAGCCGAAACGCACCAGCCGCACCTGCAACTCTTCGCCGCACAGCGCCGACCACCCGCCGAGCCCGAACGCATGGATCATCCGCGCCTTGCCGATCATCCGTACCGCGTCGGCGAAGCGTGACTCGTCAAATGCCGACAAGTGCTGGCGCAGCGTCGATTCGATATCGCCGACGATCTGCCCATAAAACGCCGACTGCTCGGGCGCGCCCGTGGGGTCGAGGAAACGGCTGCCAACGCCACTGGCCTGGGCCAGTTGCAGGCGCAGATCGCGCAAATCGCGACAGCCGACAGTCCGGGCAAACCGCGACAGCGTGGCACTGCTGACTTCGGCGCGTTGGGCCAGTTCATCCAGGCTGGCGGAAGCGGCAAATCCTACGTCGTCGAGCATCAGTCGGGCGATTCTTCCTTCGCCTGCACTGAAGAAATCCTGACGGGAGCGGATCTGGTAAAGGATGTCCATGACGGCACCTCTGTTGGAGCGCGATCAGAGCACGCGCGCAAGCCCGAGGGTCAGGCCGAACGCGACCAAGGAGATCAACGTTTCGAGCACGGTCCAGGTCTTGAAGGTTTGGGTGACAGTCATATTGAAGTATTCCTTGATCAACCAGAAGCCGCCGTCGTTGACGTGGGAAAAGATCACCGACCCGGCGCCAGTCGCCAGCACCAACAGTTCAGGATGGGGATAACCGAGGCCGATCGCCACGGGCGCGACAATGCCCGAGGCCGTGGTCATCGCCACCGTCGCCGAACCGGTAGCGACGCGCATCAACGCGGCGAACAGCCAGCCCATGACCAACGGCGACAACTGGAACTCCTGGGCCAGCCCGACGATTTGCTGGGTCACGCCAGCGTCCACCAGAATCCGGTTCAAACCACCGCCGGCGCCCACCAGCAAAGTGATGCTGGCCGTAGGCGCCAGGCACTCGTTGGTGAATTTGAGGATCGATTCGCGGTTGAAGCCTTGGGCCAGGCCGAGGGTCCAGAAGCTGAGAATGGTCGCCAGGAGCAAGGCGATCACCGAGTTGCCGATAAACAACAGGAACTGGTTGAAACCGCTGCCCGGTGTGGAAATCAGGTTGGCCCAGCCACCGATCAGCATCAGGACCACCGGCAACAGGATCGTCCCCAACGTGATACCGAAGCCCGGCAGGTTGGCACGTGGCTCGCGGTCGAGAAATTGCCGCTCCAATGGGTTCTCGGCCGGCAGCTGAATGCGTGGCACGATGAATCTGGCGTACAGGGGACCGGCGATGATTGCGGTGGGAATGCCGATCAGGATGGCATACAGCAGCGTCTGCCCCACCGAAGCCTGGAATGCCTGCACCGCCAGCATCGCCGCCGGATGCGGTGGCACCAGGGCGTGGACCACCGACAGCCCGGACACCATTGGCAGGCCGACCATCAGGATCGACACGCCGACACGCCGGGCAATCGTGAATGCGATAGGCACCAGCAGCACAAAGCCGACCTCGAAAAACAACGGCAACCCCACCAGGAACGCAATGCACACCATCGCCCAGTGAGCGTTGCGCTCGCCGAAGCGCTCGATCAGCGTCTGCGCCATCCGCTCCGCGCCACCGGACTCGGCCATCATCTTGCCGAGCATCGTGCCCAAGGCCACCACCAGCGCAATGTGCCCCAGCGTTTTGCCCACGCCCGCCTCGTAGGCGCCCACGACGCTGGACGCTGGCATCCCGGCCAGCAGCGCCAGGCCGATAGAAACCAGGGTAATCACGATGAACGGGTTGAGACGGTAGCGGGCGATCAGGACAATCAGCGCAATGATCGCGATCGCCGCGTAGACCAACAGCCAATAACCGAAATCAGGGGCCATGCGTTACTCCTCGAATGGGGTCACGTCGTTGTTTATGAAACTCATAAATCATTTCGAGAAGAAATCTACAAACCCGCTGAAAGTAATTTTCGCCCACAGACAAAAAATGTCGCGCAGGGACATCGAGACAAGGCGCCGATGAAAATCCACAGCCGAATTTTCATCGCCAGACTGGCCCTTCGTGGCGAGGGGGCTTGCTCCCGCTGGCCTGCAAAGCCGGCCCCCGGAAAGCCAATCACTGGCCCCAAGGTCCTCGATTCCGTACCATTCCCCCCTTGCTTTTCGCACCACTTCTTCGGCAGCCGACTCTTCACCGGCGCCCAATCAGGTAAACCATGAAACCAGCTCGTCTTCGCGCCGACGCCCTCGCCGGCCTCACCACCTCTTTCGCCTTGCTCCCGGAATGCATTGCCTTCGCCCTGGTTGCGCATCTGAATCCGCTGATGGGTCTGTATGGCGCCTTCATCATCTGCACGTTGACCGCCCTGTTCGGCGGGCGGCCGGGCATGGTGTCGGGGGCGGCGGGATCGATGGCGGTGGTGATCGTCGCGCTGGTGGTGCAACACGGCGTGCAGTACCTGCTGGCCACGGTGCTGCTGGGCGGATTGATCATGATGGCGTTCGGGCTGCTGCGGCTGGGCAAGCTGGTGCGGATGGTGCCGCACCCGGTGATGCTCGGTTTCGTCAACGGCCTGGCGATCGTCATCGCGTTGGCGCAACTGGAGCACTTCAAGAGCGACGGAACCTGGCTGAGCGGCGCCCCGCTGTACCTGATGGCCGGCCTCGTGGCGTTGACCATGGCCATCGTCTATCTGCTCCCGCGCCTGACCCGTAGCGTACCGCCGGCCCTGGTGGCAATCCTCGGGATTGGCCTGACGGTCTACTTGCTTGGCCTGCCGACCCGGACGCTGGGCGACATGGCCCACATCGCCGGTGGCTTGCCGGTCTTTACCCTGCCAGATATCCCCTGGAACTTGGAAACATTGCTGATAATCGCGCCCTATGCGGTGGTCATGGCGATGGTCGGCCTGCTGGAAACGCTGCTGACCCTCAACCTCACCGACGAAATTACTGAGAGCCGTGGTTATCCGGACCGTGAGTGCGTGGCCTTGGGCGCGGCAAACATGGCGTCCGGCCTGTTAGGCGGCATGGGCGGTTGCGCCATGATCGGCCAGACGGTGATCAACCTAAGCTCCGGCGGGCGCGGCCGCTTGTCCGGAGTGGTGGCTGGGGTGATGGTGTTGCTGTTCGTGCTGTTCCTGTCGCCCTTGATCGAACGCATCCCGCTGGCCGCGCTGGTGGGCGTGATGTTCGTGGTCGCTCAGCAGACCTTTGCCTGGGCCTCGTTGCGGGTGATCAACAAGGTGCCGGCCAATGATGTGCTGGTAATTATCGCGGTCACCGTCATCACGGTGTTTACCGACCTGGCCGTCGCGGTCCTTTGCGGGATCATCATCGCGGCGCTCAACTTCGCCTGGCAACAGGCCCGGGAGTTGTACGCCGACACGCACCTGGAAGCCGACGGCAGCAAGCTTTATCGGTTGCACGGCACGTTGTTCTTCGCCTCGACCACGCCGTTCCTCAACCAGTTCGACACGGCCAACGACCCCGACCTGGTGACCCTGGACTGCCGCCACTTGAGCTTCGTCGACTACTCGGCCATCGCCGCGTTGATGACCCTGCGCGAGCGCTACAGCAAGGCGGGCAAGCATCTGCGGGTGTTTCATCTGTCTGAGCGTTGCAAACAGATGCTCAAGCGCGCGGGTGTGCATCACGACTGAGAAACGCCAGATATAAAAATGTGTGGGAGCGGGCTTGCTCGCGAAAGCGGCATGTCAGGCGACATTTCTATCGACTGACACACCGTATTCGCGAGCAAGCCCGCTCCCACAAGATTTATATTTACTGAAGTAACTCACACCATCTCATCAAGAATCCAAGCCACCACCGACGTGCGCTTCGGCGTCCACCCCAACAGCTCGCGGGCATTCTTGCCGCGCACGCGGCTGTTGGAGCCCAGGCCGTAATTGGCCATTTCATAACCCCACTCGGCTTCGGCATCCGCCAGCGGCCAATCCTGCGGTTCGCCAAGGTTCAGCGCCTGAGCCATCGCGGTGGTCATCTCGATGAACGAAGCTTCACCGCTTTCGACAAAGTAGAACGTGCCAGGCTGGTTGCGGGTCAGGGCCAGCGAGTACAACTCGACCACGTCCTCGATGTGCACGTTGGACCAGATGTTCTGCCCCGGTCCGACATGCCGCACCACGCCGCTTTTGTGTGCCTGCTTGAGCAGGCGCGGCAGTTGCACGCTGTCACGCTTGACGCCCAGGCTGTGGCCGTAGATCAGCGTGTTGCAGATCACCGCCGAATTCACGCCATGCTTTGCCGCTTCGAGGATCAGGTTGTCGATCGCGACACGGGGCGCCTTGTCGGCGGTAGGTTGCGGCAGGGAGTCTTCGTAGTAGATGTCATCGCTGGCACGACCGCCCGATGCGTCGCCGACGATGCTCGAACCGCTGGTATGCAGCAACACCTTGTTCGAGCCCTTGAGCGCCTCGACCAACGCTCCGGCCGCGCCACGATGGTCGCTGCTGGCGGCGTTGACCACCGCGTCGGCGGCTCGTGCCTGTTTGATCAGCAGCGCGCTGTCTTCAAGGGTGCCGATAACCGGCGTGATGCCCAGCGCGCTCAACTCGTCGGCTTGTTCGGCGTTGCGCACCAGGCCAGTGACCTGATGGCCGGCCCGCACGAGACCGGTGGCAATGGAACCGCCGATGAAGCCGGCAGCGCCGGTAACAAATACTTTCATAGGGTAACTCCTTGGCGAGATCAGTGATGGGACGAGTATCGAGGAGCGTTCCTTGCCGAAACAGTCCACGTTGCCCAAATCACTCTTGCCTTGAAGTCACGAATCAGCCCTTGAATTCCCGCGAGGCGTACCCGGCGAGCTTGCCTTGGATGAAGTCCAGGAAGCACTGGATCCTCAGCGCCAGTTGAGAGTTGCGGTAGTACACCGCGTTGATCGGCTGGCGGTAGCCGCTGTTGGCATCGGCCAGCAGCACCTTGAGGCGACCGGCACTGATATCGTCGCGCGTCATGAAATCCGACAGGCAAGCGATGCCCTGCCCTTGCAGCGCCAGGTGACGCACCGTTTCGCCGCTGGACGCGCTGATGGCCGGCTGGATCGGCCAGCGATCACCGTGGATGTGGCGCAGCGGCCACTGGTTGAGCCCGTCGTTCTGGGCAAACCCCAGCAGCGAATGCTCCGCCAACTCGGCCACGCTGGAGGGTGTGCCATGGCGCTTGAGATAGGCCGGGCTGGCGAGGATGTGCAACGGACTGCATCCCAGCGACCGTGCATGAAGCGTCGAGTCGGTCAGGGTGCCGATGCGGATGGCGATGTCTGTGCTTTGCTCGAGCAGATCGATGATCAAGTCGTTGCTGTTGAGTTCGAGCTGAATGTCGGGGTAGAGCGTGCGGAATTCTTCGATATGAGGAACGATCGCGTGCAGCATGAACGGCGATGCGGCATTGATCCGCAAGCGCCCGGCGGGGTTCTTCTGGCGGGAAGACAAGCGCTCTTCCAGCTCGTCCATCTGGTCGAGAATGCCCTTGGCCTGCTCGAAGAAATACTTGCCCTCTTCAGTCAGGTCCATGCGCCGCGTGGTGCGGTTGATCAGCGTGGTGTCGAGCTTGGCCTCCAGGCGCGACAACGTACGGCTGACCGCCGACGGCGTCTGCCCGACCTGCTCGGCGGCGGCGGAAATCGATCCGCACTCGATCACGCAGACAAAAATCTGCAACTCGTCGGATCTGGCTTTCACAGACATCCTCTCGTGGAATGCATATACCGATGTAACGATCGCCTTTGTGGCGAGGGAGCTTGCTCCCGCTGGGCGCGTAGCGACCGCTTTTTGGAGGCGCTTCGCACCTCAGCGGGAGCAAGCTCCCTCGCCACGACACCTTCGCTTCAAGTCAGCCGGATACTAGCCCGATTACCGCGAAAGACCGAACACCTCTATCAAATGCCGCTCATACCGCGCCACATCTTCTTCGATGTTCGGACGCTTCATCACGTCCACGCAGAGAAACGTTGGCAGACCGGTCATGCCGAGGAACTGATTGGCCTTGTGGAACGGGAAATACACCGCGTCCACGCCCTTGGCTTCGAAGAAATCAGTCGGGTCGTCGAAGGCTTGCTGCGGGGCGTTCCAGGTCAGCGACAGCATGTACTGCTTGTCCTGCACCAGGCCACCGCTGCCATATTTCTGCGAAGCATCGGAACGGGTGCGGCCGTCGCTGGCATAGAGGCTGCCGTGGCCTTCGGTGAAGACCTCGTCGACGTATTTTTTTACCGTCCATGGCGCCCCCATCCACCAGCCGGGCATCTGGTAAATGATCACGTCGGCCCAAAGGAACTTCGCGACCTCTTCCTTGATGTCGTAGCCGCCGTCGATGAACGTGGTTTTTACATCCAGACCGCCACGATCGAGCACGCTGAGCGCAGTGTCGTGCAGGGTTGCGTTATAGCGACCGTCGGAGTGAGCGAATTGTTTACCGCCATTGAGCAACAGGATTTTTTTCATCGGAGCCTCATTGGTTCCACGGCGTAGACCGCTGGACGGACGCCGAAGGGAAAGATTGAAAATGATGGCGGCAGAGTACCGATGAGCTTCGCGCGGAATAAGCAGCGAAACGACAAAACTGTTTTGACCTATACGCACGAATCGCAACTGGATTGTTGCCGTAAAATTCGCCGGACCCTTTGACCAGGAGCCCACCTGATGAGTGAATTGCACGGTTTCATCCTGCACGCCAAGACCCGCCCGGAAAAAGCCGAAGCTTTCGAAACGCTGTTTCGCGCCTACGTCGAACCGAGTCGTGCCGAGCCTGGCTGCATCGAATATCACATGCTGCGCGACCAGCAGGACCCGACGTTGTTCATCTTCTATGAGATCTGGGCATCCCAGGCTGACCTGGAAGTGCATTCGAACCTGCCGCACATGAAGCAGTTCTTCGAGCAGCGCATGGACTATCTGGAACGCGACTTCGAGATTCGCCGCGTCGACATGCTCAGTCGATCCTCGGCTAGCCGCTGATCAACAGGTGGCCGCCGAGCACACCAAGGCCAATAAAAAACACCCGCTTGAACAATACGGCGCTGATCCGCTGGCGCAGCCATTGCCCCAGCCACATCCCCAGCAGCGCCGGCACCAGCGCCAGCAGCGAAGCGCTCAGTTCACCGCCCCCCAGCGCACCGTGCCACAGCAGGCCAGCCGCCAAGGCCAGCGTCGAGACGGTGAATGACAGGCCGAGGGCCTGCACCAACTCATCCTTGCTCAAGCCCAGCGCTTGCAGATAAGGCACCGCCGGGATGACGAACACGCCTGTGGCCGAGGTGATCACACCGGTCAGCAGGCCACAGAGTGGCGCGAGCCAGTGTTCATCCCGGGCGCTCACTCGCAATGTCGGCAACAACAACCCGCTCAACGCATACAACACCAGCGCCGCGCCGAGCGCCCGTACCGCCCAGGCGCCGCCCACCATGCCGATCCACAAAGTGCCAAGGCCGGTGCCGATGAAAATCGCCAGCAGCAGCGGCCACAAGCGCCGGATCAACGCTTGCAGATGCCCGCCAGATGCCAGTTGCCAGACGTTGGTCAGCGTGGCTGGAATCAGTAACAGTGCCGCAGCCTGTGCCGGAGCCATAGCCAGGCCGAGAAGGCCCATTGAAATGGTCGGCAGGCCGAGGCCTATCACGCCCTTGATGGTACCGGCCAGCAGAAAGGTACCGATGACCAGCAAGGAAAGGGCCAGGCCGAGGTTTTGATAGAAGGCGAGGAGTGTGTTCATGGGGTTATGCTGATGTCCACGCCCGGGTTTGAAAATGTGCCATATACTGAGGGTGCCTCTTGTCTGGCGATAGGCAAAAAAAATTTACGTTGCCGCTTTCGCGAGCAGGCTCGCTCCCACAGTTGAATTGCAAACCGTGTGGGAGCGAGCCTGCTCGCGAAAGCGATAAACCAGGCACCGAAGCCTCCCGAGAGCAGCCCATGCACTTCGATCTCACCGACCTGCGCCTCTACCTGAACATCCTCGACACCGGCAACATCACCGCCGGCGCCGCTCGCAGCCATCTTTCCCTGGCAGCGGCAAGCGCCCGGGTGCGTGCCATGGAGGCGTCCCTGGGCATCGACCTGCTCGAACGCGGGCGGCGCGGCGTCACTCCGACGCCAGCCGGCAAAGCCTTGGCCCAGCATGCCCGGGTCCTGCTGCAGCACGCCGAACATCTGCAACAGGACCTGGCCGAATACGCCAAAGGCGTCAAAGGCCAGGTGCGGCTGCTATGCAACACCAGCGCGATGACCGAATACCTGCCCGAATTACTCGCCAGTTTCCTCAACAGCCACCCCAACCTGGACATCGACCAGCAGGAGTTGCCCAGTTCACGGATCACCCATGCGTTGCGCCAGGGCGCCGCAGACCTGGGTATCGTTTCCGACGCGGTGGACACCGCTGGCCTTCAGACCTGGCCTTTTCGTGACGATCCGCTGGTCCTGGTCCTACCGTCGGGACATCCCTTGGCTGACGGCCGCACGCCGAGTTTCAGCGAGACCCTCAACCACGACTATGTCGGCCTGAGCGCCACCAGCGCGCTGGCGATTTACCTGGAGGAACAGGCGCTGCACACCGGAATGCGCATGCAGATCCGCATTCGCGCCGAGAGCTTTGACGGGGTGATCCGCATGGTTGCCCATGGCGCGGGTATTGCCGTCGTGCCGAAAGCTGCTATCGAACGCCGTCCATCCCAATCCTCATATCACTACGTGCCGTTGCAGGAGGCCTGGGCGCACCGGGCGCTGTTGCTTTGCGCACGGAATTTCGAACGTCTGCCGGCCTACGCCAAGGCCCTGGCCCGGCATCTGGCCGAATGATGCGCGCTTCTGGGCAGCCCGGTGTCGAGTTCAGGCATCTGCCTGGTCCTTCTCCACGCTAGGGTGCAGGTTCTTTCCTGCCCCTTCGGAGCTCACATGACCGCCCCCATCACCGTCCTGCGCGATACTCATCCGCTGCCTGTACTCGATGCCTGCAAATGGGAAAAACTCGAAGGCGACCCGCACACCGTCAACCTCAACGCTTATACCAGCGAAGACGGCAGCAAGATCATGGGCACCTGGATCTGCACGCCCGGCAAGTGGCGGGTGGACTACGTGAAGTGGGAGTATTGCCATTTCCAGGAAGGCTACTGCGTGATCACCCCGGACGGCATGGCGCCGATTCATCTGCGCGCCGGTGATATTTTTGTCGTCGAGCCAGGCATGAAAGGCACGTGGGAAGTGGTCGAGACCGTGCGCAAATATTTCGTATTTGCCTGAAACAAAAAAGCCGAGGGACCACCTGTGGCGAGGGAGCTTGCTCCCGCTGGGTTGCGCAGCAACCCCAATTTTGATGGGCGCTTCGCACCCAAGCGGGAGCAAGCTCCCTCGCCACAAAAGCCTCTCGATATCACAGGTTCACTGCGGCTTGCGATAGCTGTTCACAATCGCCGAGAAATCCTTGCCGCCCTCGCCCCGCTGGCTCATCGCCTGGTACAACTGCTGCGCCACTGCCCCCAATATCACCGGCTGACGGGCTTGCCGCGCGGCTTCGGTGGCCAGGCCCAAATCCTTGAGCATCAGGTCCGCGCCAAACCCGCCGGTATATCCACGCGCCGCCGGGGCCGTTTCGATCACGCCGGGCCATGGGTTGTAGGTATCGGAACTCCAGCATCGGCCGGTCGAACTGTTGATGATGCCGGCCAGCACCTGGGTGTCGATCCCCAGGGCATCGCCCAAAGCCATGGCCTCGCTGACGCCGACCATGGAAATCCCCAAGAGCAGGTTGTTGCAAATTTTGGCGATCTGCCCGGTGCCGACTTCGCCGCAATGCACGATGTTGCGGCCCATTTGCGCCAGTACCGGTTGCAAGGTGGCGAACAGCTCAGGCGCGGCGCCGACCATGAAGGTCAGGGTGCCCGCCGCCGCGCCGCCGGTGCCGCCCGAAACAGGCGCATCGGCCATTGCCACTCCCTGCCTGGCAGCGGCAGCCGCCACGTCACGGGCGGTTTGTGGATCGATGGTGCTGCAATCCACCGCCGGCGTACCGGCGGCGATACCTGCCAGCACGCCGTCTTCGCCCAGCCAGACACTGCGCACATGGGCAGCGGCCGGCAGCATGGTGATCACCAGCGCCGCGCCCTGGGCCGCATCGCGAGGCGAGGCGCTGATGGTGCCGCCGAGCGCCGCCAGTTCGGCCAGCACCGTCTGGTTCAGGTCGAACAGGTTCAGCGAATGGCCGGCCTTGAGCAGATTGCGCGCCATCGGGGCGCCCATGTTGCCGAGGCCGATAAATGCGATGTTCATGTCCGGCTCCTTAACGCAAGTTGATGGTGGTGTTCACACCGTCGTTGACGCTGTCATCGTCGAACCAGCGAGCGGTGACGGTCTTGGTCTGAGTGTAGAACTGCACCACTTGTTTGCCGTAAGGGCCGAGGTCGCCGAGTTTCGAGCCGCGGGAGCCAGTGAAGCTGAAAAACGGCACCGGCACCGGGATCGGGATGTTGATACCGACCTGGCCGACGTCGATTTCGCTCTGGAATTTGCGCGCCGCCGCACCGCTCTGGGTGAACAGGCCAGTGCCGTTGCCAAACGGATTGGCGTTGACCAGGGCGATCGCTTGATCGAGGGTATCGACCTCCAGCACCACCAGCACCGGGCCGAAAATTTCCTCGGTGTAGATGCGCATGTCGGTGGTTACGCCGGAAAACAGGGTCGGACCGACGAAGTTGCCCTGCTCGAAGCCCGGCACGCTGATGTCGCGGCCATCCAGTTCAAGTTTTGCGCCTTGCTGCACGCCGCTCTCGATCAGTTCAAGGATGCGCGCCTTGGCTCGCTTGGAAATCACCGGGCCGACATCCGTGCCCGGCTCGCTGCCGGCATTGACCTTGAGTTTCTGCGCCAGCGCCTTCAGCTCCGGCAACCATTGCCTGGCTGCGCCCACCATCACCACCACCGAAGTCGCCATGCAACGCTGGCCCGCCGCGCCGAAACCGGCACCGACCAGGGCGTTCAGGGTTTGCTCGCGATTGGCGTCGGGCAGCACCACGGCGTGGTTCTTGGCGCCCATCATCGATTGCACGCGTTTGCCATGGCGACCCGCCAGGTCATACACATGGGTGCCGACCGCCGTTGAGCCGACGAAGGAAACGGCCTTGATGTCCTTGTGAGTGCAAAGCGCATCCACCACATCCTTGCCGCCGTGCACCACGTTCAACACGCCCGGCGGAACACCGGCCTCGATGGCCAGCTCCACCAGCAGCATGGTCGACAGCGGATCCTGCTCCGACGGCTTGAGCACGAACGTATTGCCGCAGGCGATGGCCATCGGGAACATCCACAGCGGAATCATCGCCGGGAAGTTGAACGGGGTAATGCCCGCACACACACCAATCGGCTGGCGCAGGGTATAGGTATCCACCCCACCGGCGACATTCTCGGCAAACTCGCCCATTTGCAGGGTGCCGATGGAACAGGCGTGCTCGACCACTTCCAGGCCGCGGAAAATATCGCCCTCGGCGTCGGCGATGGTCTTGCCCTGTTCGGCGCTGAGCACCGCGGCGATGCGCTTGGAATGCTCGCGGATCAGCGCCTGAAGCTTGAGCATGATGCGCATCCGCGCACCGATCGGCGTCAATTTCCAGGTCTGGAAAGCACGCTGGGCAGCAGCGATGGCGGCATCGACTTCCGAGGCCGTGGCAAACGGTACCTTCGCCAGCACTTGTTGGGTGGCCGGGTTGACGATGTCGTGCCATTCGCTGGATTGGGACTCGACCCACTCGCCATCGATCAGCAATCTGACGGTTTGCAGGGCTGTGTCGCTGGGCGTAAGGGAAACGTTCATGCTGGCCTCCGGGATTGTTCTTATAAGGGCGCGCTGGTTCAGCAACGACCAAGGTCAACAGGCACCTTGGTGATGAGACGGTTTTTGGAGTATAGATGTGCAAACTTCTAATAAGAACGCACATAAAAACCGGTCCATCATGCAAAAAAACATTACATCCCTCGGGTCGCTGAATTGGGACGACCTCAAGTTTTTCCTCGAAGTGGCCCGCACCCGCAAGGCCAGCACGGCCGCCAAGCGTCTGGCCGTCGACTACACCACGGTGTCGCGACGCATCAGCTCGCTGGAAGCTTCTTTGGGTACGCTGCTGTTCGAAAAATCCCGGACCAACGGTTTTGTCCTGACGGCTGAAGGCCAACGTTTGCTGGGCTATGCCGAGTCGATCGAAAGCACGCTGCACATGGCTTGCGAACAGGTTTCAGGCTCAGGCGTCGCGCTGTCCGGGCATGTGCGCATGGGCTGCACCGAAGGCTTCGGCAGCTTTTTCATCACCCCGCAGTTGAGCCACTTCGTCGACGCCTACCCGGCGATCTCGGTGGACATCCTGCCGCTGCCGCACTTCATCAGCCTCTCCAAGCGCGAAGCCGATATCGTCATCGCCCTCGAGCGCCCGGAACACGGACCGTACGTGTGCTGCAAACTCTGCGACTACCGGTTGCAGCTTTATGCAACCCGGCAATACCTGGACAATCACTCACCGATCCACCGCCCGGCAGACCTGAGCAGGCACTCGTTCATCAGCTACGTGGATGACCTGGCGTTCAGTTCCGAGCTGCTCTACCTGGCCAACGTATTGCCCGGCGCCCACGCTCATCTGCGCAGCACCAGCGTGATCGCGCAATTCGTGGCGGCGCAACAAGGCCGGTCACTGGCGATCCTGCCATGCTTTTTGGCCGCCCAAGACCCACGCCTGCTGCCAGTGCTGCCGGAGGAAATCACGGTCACCCGGCAATTCTGGATGTACTGCCGGGAGGATCTGCGCAAGCTCAAGCGGATCACGTTGTTGTGGGATTACATCCGGGAAGTCACCGAACAGAACCAGCCACTACTCATGGGCGACAGCCGGGAGATGGTGTTTGCCGATTAGTCGGCGATGACCACGATGGCCACGCGACGATTTTCGGTGCGCCCGCTGGCGGTGTCGTTGGGGGCGACGGGTTGGCTGCTGCCCAGGCCACGCAGTTGGACGTTCTCTTCGCGCATGCCCACGCCTCTCAAGACTTTGCCAACGCTTTCGGCCCGACGTATCGACAGTTGTTCGTTATAGGCCTGGGAGCCCGATGCATCGGTGTGGCCGTCGATACGTACCCGCTCGATTCCCGCACCCAGCAGTGCCTTGCCGATCCGCTCGACGATCTCGGTGCTGGCCGGGTTGAGGCTTTCCACGTCACTGCCAAACAGCACTTTGCCCGAAAGTCCGAAGGCCCAGCCGTCGTCTGTCAGTTTGAACCCCTGCTCCTTGAGAACAGCGATCTGCGCTGGGCTCAGTCCTTTTTGCGGCGTCGTCTGGCATCCGCTGATGGCAAAAATGGCGATGAACAAAAATGCTGCATAACGCAGCAGAGAAAAACGCGAATTGGAAAACATGCAAATCAGCTCCTGGTTTGAAGATCCGCGACCGGGTGCTCCGACCCCGCCGTGTGTTGGCCGCCTCGGGCGAGGCGTTTGGCCTGGTACATCGCCGCATCGGCGGCGCTGAGCAAGGCGCCGGGCGTGGCGCCATGATCGGGGTAAACGGCGATGCCGATGCTGAGGGACGTCAGGACCGAGGCATTGCCGGGCAATTGAATCGGCATCTCCATGCTCGCGATGATTTTTTCAGCGATCCGTTCGGCATCCTCGGTCTTGTGCAACGGCGCCAGCAGCACGGCAAACTCGTCACCGCCCAGACGCGCGACCAAGTCATCCTCACGCAACTGCGCCCGGACCCGGGTCGCCACGGCGGTCAACACCGCGTCACCGGCGGCATGACCAAAGTTGTCGTTGATGCCCTTGAAGCGATCGCTGTCCAGGTAGAGGACGGCCACTTGCTCGTCGAGCTTGTTGGCATTGCGCAAGGCACGGATCAGCCGACCTTCGAAAAAGGCCCGGTTCGGCAGCCCGGTCAGGCTGTCGTGGCTGGCCTGGTGAGCCAGGGTCTCGTTTTCGCTTTGCAGATGGGTCTGCCAGGATTCCAGCTCGGCAAGCAGTGCGTTGAAGTCGTTGCCCAGATTATCCAGTTCGGCGATATCGGCCGGTGGCACTCGGCGATCCAGGGCACGCTCGCAACGGGCGGCGTGGGCTACTTCAGCAAGGCTACGCAAAGGTCCGGTAATCGCCCGCAACTGACGGCGCGCCAGATACAGGGCGACCCAGGCACTGACCGCCGTGCACAGGATGATCCCGGCCAGGCCGCTGAGCAGAAAGCGCAACAAGCTACCGCCGTGTCCTGCCAGCAGGATCCTGCCAATGTTCTGTTCCTGGTGGATGATTGGCAGGCTGATGGGCTTTTCCAGGAATGCCTTGGCGATGTGCATTTCCAGCTCCGACAGGAGACCGGTTTCCGGTCGCCGCCAATGCGCCAACAGACGGCCACTTTCATTGAAGACCTGGGCATCGGCGACTTCTTCAGTGGAAGCAATAAGGGCCAGCGCTTCGGTGGCCGCCGCAGCGTCATCGAAGACCACGGCCGCCTCCACGGTGTAGCTGATCGAACGGGCAATCAGATGCAAGTTGTGATCGGCATAGACCCGTAAGGCAAGCACGCCCAACAAGGTCAGGGAGACGCTGGCCATGGTGATCGCCACCAGCGCAACGATCAGGTGACCGCGACCGATGACCGAGCCCAACGTGGGACGAATTCGTGATCTGGACGAATTCATGGCGCGGCGGGCCTACGGCGTGACAGCTGGAGGACGCTCGGATGGATGCGTACACCGCTGCGTGCCACCGAGTCGAGGTTGACCTCGAACGACACCTGTTCATCTCCGACCCGCAGGCAGAACAGGCTGCCCACGGTGCATTGGTCGCCGCCTTCGCTGATGCTCAACACCGGCTTGCCGATCAGGGACTCAAACAATCGGGAGCGTTCGTCGTTGGTCAGCCTGCCGATGTAGACGGCATTGCAATCGCTCGCGATGCCGGGATGGTCGGCCAGCAAGCGCTGTACCGTCACAGGCCTGCCGGTGGCCTGGGCGGTGCCTTTGACCAGGTCGTCGGTGTATTGGGTCGGACCGACGATGCACAGCTGCAATTGCGTCGGTTCAACAGGCCAGCGAGCGTAGCTGAGAATCCCCAACACGACCTGGGTGACCGCTTCGGCCCGCTGTTCGGCCCGAGTGGTAGAGGTCGGCTCTTGGGCGGCAATTGCAGGCGACAGCAAGCACAGCAGACCGGCGAGCACATAATGCCTCCGGCCGTTTCCGCGCGCCGCCCCCCGAACCGCCGCTTCCATGGAGAATCTCTTGGTGTGGATAAGTGCGAAACGATAGCACAGTGTCAAAAAGCCAGCGAGACAGAGTCCTACGCAAATTTCCGTCAGAAAACAGACTAATCACAACCTTTGAACAAACAGGCAAACCCGAGCTTCAGTCGTTTCCATCCAATTCCAGCATCAACCCGCTCAACCGCTTGACCTTGCGCCGAACCGCTTCTTCGAATATTCCCGTGCGCGGCTCGATCAGGCTGAACCACTGCTTGCCTCGGGTAATGGCGGTATACACCAGTTCCTTGGTCAAAACGGGGTTCAAGGCATCCGGAAGAATCAGGGCCGTGTGGGTGAATTCCGACCCCTGGGACTTGTGCACAGTCATGGCGTAAACGGTTTCCACGTCATTCAGGCGGCTGGGCAGGACGAAACGCACACCACCCCGGCCATCGTTACGAGGAAAGGCAACACGCAGGACCTGCTTGCCAGCGTCAGGACCATCATGCTCGGGCAACTTGAGAGCGATCCCGATATCGCCGTTCATCAATCCCAGCCCGTAGTCGTTGCGAGTCATCAGTACCGGACGCCCCTCGTACCACTGGTGATCGCTATCGATCAGGCGAGCCTTGAGCAGCGCGGCGGTGATTCTCGGGTTCAGGCCCTCGACGCCCCACGGCCCCTTGCGTACGGCACAGAGCAATTGGAACTCGTCAAAGGCCGACAAGACCTCACGCGCCCAATCAGTCCAGCAACTGTCCTCCAGCGGGCGAGAAATGTCCGGACGTCGCTCTCGCAGCAGGCTCAGATAATGTCGATAGCCCTGCGGACCACCGGGTCGACCATCGAGCAACCAGCGCTCGAGCGTCCCGTCGTGCTGGCTCTTCAGCGCCAGGGAGAACAGGTCGGCATATCGGCCCTCCTCCAGCAATTGACGAGCTTCTTCAGGTTGCTGTCGATTGACCCGTCGGGCCAGTTGGCCGATACCGCTGCCTTCGCCAAAGCGTCGGGAATGCCTGAGCATCACCACTTGCTGCGCGAGGGGGTGACTGTCGTCGAGATCCTGTTTCAGATCGCTCACCGCCAGGCTCTCGCCGCTGACGGATTCGAGCCAGGCGCGCGTCTGTGGGCTATACCAGCCGTCCTCGGCATCCCGACACAGATCCCCCAGTACCGCGCCGGCCTCCACGGAAGCCAACTGGTCCTTGTCGCCCAACAAAATCAACCGCGCATGGGACGGCAGCGCGTCCAGCAGATTGGCCATCATCTCCAGATCGATCATGGACGCCTCATCGACCACCAGCACATCCAACGGCAATCGATTGCCATGATGGTGGCGAAAATGTCGGGTGCCGGGACGGCTGCCGAGCAGGCGATGCACCGTGGTGACGTCGCAGGGAATTCGCTCGCGTACGGCGTCGATCACATCCAGCGTCCGGACTTGCTGGCTGATCGACTCGGTCAGCCGCGCAGCGGCCTTGCCGGTGGGTGCGGCCAGGCGAATCCGCAGCGGTTTCCCCGCCTCGACGGCAGGTGCCTGCAGCAAGGCAAGCAAGCGCACGACCGTGGTGGTCTTACCCGTGCCCGGGCCGCCGGTAACAATGCTGAACGCGCTCCGCGTCGCCAGCGCGCAAGCCAGCTTCTGCCAGTCGATCGGGCCGGTCGTGCTGGCCGGCCCGAACAGTCCGTCCAGCCGCTCGCGCAGGTCATCAGGGGCGCTTTCCTGTTCGGCCAGGCGTTGACGCAACGCCGCGTCGATCCGTCGTTCATAGCCCCAGTAACGACGCAGGTAAAGCCGTTTGCCGGACAATACCAGTGGCCGCTGCTGCGCCTCTTCGCTCTCATCGACCGCCAGGGCCACGAGGCGGCTGGACGCCAGGACCTTGCACCAATGGGCACCGTCCAGCGTTCTCAGGATCTGCGAAGGCAACAGCATCACGCCCGTCTGCAGGTCGCCCTCGGGGGGCAGTGACAGGGCGAAATCAGGTTCCTTGAGTGTCTCTAACAGGTCCAGGCAAACATGCCCATGGCCCAGTTGGTGGCTGGTCAGCGCAGCCGCCAGCAATACCAGCGGATCATCGCCAGGCGACAATTCATGGAGGAACACCACGAATGCCTTGTCCAGGGCCCGCAACCAGCCACGTTCCACCCAGCGCGTGAGCAACAGCAGCAGGTCCTCTGCACGACTCAGGGGCGCCAGGTCGACCAGCCCTTCGTCGTCGAGCGATTGAGGCAGCAGGTCGGCAAAGGAGCGACTCATAACAATTCTCCTTGCACCCATGCCAGCTCGGCCTTGGGCGCGGGTGCTCCCTGGAACAGGCGGTCAAGCTGTTCGATCAGTGCCCGAGGGGGCTTGGTGAAAAACACGCCCTGGCTGGCTGCACGTGTGCCGCGCAGGAAAAGATACAACGCGCCACCGACATGCCGGTCGTAGTCATAGTCTGGCAGGCGCGCCTTGAGCTGGCGATGCAGGGCCAACAGGTACAGCGTGTATTGCAGGTCGTAACGATTGTCCAGAATCGATTGCTCCATGGCTTGAGCGGTGTAGGCCATGTCATCGGCGCCCAGCCAGTTGGATTTGTAGTCAGCCACGTAATACCGGCCGTCATGCTCGAAGGTCAGGTCGATGAAGCCCTTGAACATTCCGTTGAGCAGTGCCGGTTCTGCGGCGACACGAGCCACGCCACCGTGGGTTGACTGGCAAACCAGCTCATCAAGCTTGAGCACATCAACCTTGTGACTGGAGAACCAGAACTCCATCTCGACCTGAAATTGGCTCAATTGAGCCAGTACCACCGGAGACTGTCCGCCACCGATCTGCAAGGGCGTCGTGACCAGGTGCTGCAACCAGTCTCCAAGGGTGCTGATCCAGCCTTTCCAGCCGCGGCGGTTGCAACGTCGCGCGATGGCATCTTCGAGGGCCATTGGCGAGGCGGTAAACCCCTCTCCGGCAGCCCATTCCAAGAGACCATGGAGAAACGTACCGGGGTTGGGACCGCGGGGGAAACGATGGATATCACCGCCGACGGCGATGACTTCCCTGGGAGCGTCAGGATCAAGCCGTTCGTCGTCGAACATTTTCTGCGCCTGCGGGTTTTCCGGCGCGGAATCGGTGCCGGCGCTGAGACTTTCTCCAAAGCGCAGCGCGCTGTACGAAGCGATCCACCAGTTCTCGCTGGCTTTACGTACCGGAAGCAAGGGTTCAAGCAACACCGCATCGTTACGTGGGGCTCGATAGTGCTGATCGTTGGCCTCCGGCATATCCTGGCAGCTCACCGCCTCGCTACCCTGCTGCAGATCTTCCAGCCAACGTCTCAACGCCACCGACTCGGTCAACGGCGCACCATTGCCCAACAGATACCCCAGCGCAGACAGATGCAGGATCGAGCGGCTGTTACTGCCTCGCTTGAGATCGGCCACACCTAACCAGCAGGCATGCTGCGCACGGGTGAGCGCCACGTATAAAAGCCGAAGATCCTCGGCCAGGCGCTCGTCGTCGGCCTTGGCGATCAACTCGGGGCTGGGCGTAAGACTGATCTGCGCATGACCGGCTTCATCGTGGTAATGCAACGGCAATCGAGTGCCGTCCACCGGTTTCGTCGAGCATATGAACGGCAGGAAGACCAACGGATACTCAAGCCCCTTGGATTTATGGATCGTGACCACCTTGACCAGTTGCTCGTCGCTTTCCAGGCGCAGGATCTGTTCTTCTCCCGCCTGCCCGGTCAATGCAAGGTGTTCGGACAGATAGCGAATCAAGGCCTGCTCGCCATCCAGCTCGACGGCGGCCTGCTGCAACAGCTCGCACAGATGCAACAGGTTGGTCAGCACCCGCTCGCCATCGCCACGCATCATCAAGGCCTGGGGCAGCTTGAAGTCATGCAGCAGGCGCCTCAGCATGGGCAGCACGCCCTGGGTGCGCCAGACCACCCGATAGCTACGGAACTGCATGACTCGGCGTTCCCAGGCCAACTCGTCCTGGTTGAGGCGCTCCAGTTCTGCAAGCGGCAGATTCAGGGTGACGCTGGCCAGCGCAGCTCGCAGCGGCCGCTCGACGTCCGGCTCGGCGCAAGCCTTGAGCCAGGCCAGCAAATCCCTTGCCTCCTGCGAGGCGAAGACCGAGTCCTTATCGGATAGATAAACGCTGCGCACACCCCGTGCCGACAACTCGTTTCGCACGGCCTGCGCTTCCTTGCCATCACGCACCAGGATGGCGATATCCGCCGGTCGAAGCCCCCGTAACATTTCCCCATCACCAACGAAGCCATCGTGCCCTGATTGGCCACCATTGAGCAGCGCCGTGATTTCACTGGCGCAGGCCACGGCCATTTGCTGTCGGTACACCGCTCCGGAGAGCGGCTGGTCCGAGGCCAGATGCCAGATATTCAAGGCCGCGACCGTCCGCCCCGCAAGCTGCAAGGACTCCTTGCGGCCCTGGGAGTCGACCGGCAGGAATGGCACCGGATTCTCACCCGATGGCTCGCGGAACAGAAAAGCCCCGCGCCCATTCAGCCGCGATTCGGCGTATTGAAAAATATGGTTCACAGCGCCGACCATGGCATGGCTGGAACGGAAATTGGTCCCCAGTGTATGCAACCTGCCGGCAGTGGCTTCGCGGGCGCGCAGATAGGTGTAGATGTCGGCGCCGCGAAACGCATAAATGGCCTGTTTCGGATCCCCGATCAGGAACAGCCCCGTTTCAGGATCGTTGTCGCCAATGCGATAGATGCTCTCGAAGATGCGGTACTGGACCGGGTCGGTGTCTTGGAACTCGTCAATCAGCGCAACCGGAAACTGCTCGCGAATCAGGCTCGCCAAGCGCTCCCCACCTTCAGCCTGCAAAGCTGCGTCCAGGCGCAGCAGCATGTCGTCGAATCCCATTTCCGCCCGGCGCCGCTTCTCCGCCTCGAAGCGCGCCCCGACCCACTGTGCAGCATGCTGCAGCACCGCAGCGTCAGGTGTGGGCAAGGCATCCAGGCCGGCCTTCAGGCCCGCCATGGCGTCCAGCCCTGGGTGGTTGGGCACGTCGCCCTTCCAGGCCTCGGCCATGCCTTCGGGCGTCAAGCGCGTGAAGCCGGTGCCGATGTCGAGCAACTCCAGGCTCTCGTCTTCAACCCATGCAGATAGCTTCTGAAACCATGGCTCGAAGTAACGAGCCTGCATCTTGCGCCCGTCGACGGTTTTATTAGCTACGCCTTGCTGGCAGATCTCCAGCAACTCCACCGCCCACTGCCGCCAGGGCGCCTTGAGATCGAGCAAGGCTGCGCTGCGCTCGCGCAGGGACGCGGTGATGAGTTCCGTCGGTTCAAGCCCATCGTCACCACCTCGCGAGTTGGCAAACAACCCCCTCACCCGTGGCAACAACGCAGCAGGACCGCCCCAGTGCGCTCGCACCCAATCCAGTGCCTCACCCTCCATCGAGTAGCAGAACAATCGCCAATAATCGCGCAGCACCTCGCCGAGCAATTCGCTGTGGTCGGTTTCCAGGGTCTGGGTGAACAGGCTGCCACTGTCAAAGGCATGCTCACGAAGCATCCGCTGGCACCAGCTGTGGATCGTCGAAACGGCGGCTTCATCCATCCATTGCGCGGCGATATCCAGCCGATTCGCACAGCCAGGCCATTGCCCTTTTACAAACTCATCACGCAGTGCGTTTATCAACGCGTCGGGAGCGGGAATCTCGTCACGAAAAAAACGCGCCGCCTCCGCGAGGCGGGTGCGGATGCGTTCGCGCAATTCCTTGGTGGCAGCGTCGGTGAAAGTCACCACCAGTATCTGCGGAGGAAGCAGCTCACGGCCAAAGCCGGCCGTCGAGCCGCCATGTCCCAGCACCAGGCGCAAGTACAACGCCGAGATGGTAAAGGTCTTGCCAGTTCCTGCGCTGGCTTCGATCAATTGACTGCCGCGTAGTGGGAAAGCCAGCGCCAAGGGTGTTTGTCGACTCATGAATGCGCTTCCTCACCCGCCAACGAACGCCACGGTGCTTCCAGAAGCGGTCGATAGAGCGCGTCACACCAGTCGGGGAATGTTTCGTCAGCGATAAGCGCATCGAAGTCGGCATATTGCCGAGCCAGGGCGGGGCTTTCGCGCCGCTCGCCTTCAGACGTCAGCCCATCGCCTTCGTAGGCTTTTCGAGCGGCCGATTCGGCTTTGTCCGGATCACTCTGGCCGAGCCAGGCGAAGGCGGTCTTCACTGCGATTGGCAGCGGTTGGCGCATGCCAGCCTGCCAGGCTTGCAACAAATCGCCGAGCAGCTTGCGGGCTACCGACTCGTCAAAAGGATTCAGCAGCAAGCTGTCATCGCTGGCGACCAATGCCGTCGTCATCGACAGACCGTTGGCGCAAGCCACGAGATGGTTCACCCAGGGTCGTATCAAGCGGTGCCATTTCCGGGTCCTGGTAGAACCGATACTGTTGGGAATGGCAGTGATGGCGAGGACCGCACCATCGGAGCGCTGGTGCAGACCGCTGAGCCAACCTTCAATGTTCACACCGTGTAATTGCAGGCTGACGGGCACGGCACTGGTCAGCGGAGTCGGCCATAGCACCAGAAGTTGCTGGTAGCGTTGCAGTAGATCAGGCAGCGGCTCGATCAATTCACGCTGCATACATTGGCCAAAGCCAGCCATGGGTAACAGGCCGCTGTTCTGAAGCCTCCTGGCATGGGCGTCCAATGCAAGGTCCGCTTGGTCAAGGCGAACAAGGGCAGCCTCAAGCAGGCTGTCGCTCAGGCTATAGCGCTGCAAGGCATCCAGGATGAAAGGTTCGTCGTCCGCCAATGGGGCTTCGAGAGGCTCGAAGAACACCTTGAGTCGCTGGCTGAAAAAGTGCCGGACAGGATTACGCAGGAAATCCTGCAACTGACCAAGCCCCAGGGGTTCCTCCTGAACGTAGGGCTCCAGGGCCCCAGGCTTGCCAGCGTGCTCATGAATCTCATGAAGTCCTCGCCATTCGCTGGCATAGCTGAACAGCTCATCGCCCTGGTAGAAATAACGAGCGCTGAACGGTTGCAAGGGGTGCTCCTGGGTCAGCGCTTCAAGAAGGTCGCCATGGACATCCGCCAACTGCCAGCCACTTGCGAGATGATCGCGCAACTGTCCGACCAGGACTGAGGCAGGCCGCTCGCTGTTGTCGCGGATGCTGCGCCCGACCCAACTGATGTAGAGTTTTTCCCGCGCAGAAAGCAGCGCCTCCAACAGCAGGTAGCGATCGTCCTCGCGTCGAGAGCGATCTCCCGGCCGATAATCACTGCCCATGAGATCGAAATCCAATGGCGGTTGGGCCCGCGGGTAATCACCATCGTTCATGCCCAACAGGCAGACCAGCTTGAAGGGGATCGCCCGCATCGGCATCAGGGTACAAAAATTGACCGCACCGGCGAGGAACCGCTGGGACAGTCGCCCTTGATCCAGCCCCGCCAGCCAGGCCTCTCTGACAACCGTCAACGGCAGCTCGTCGTGCAGGCCGACCGACTCGCAGGTTTCCAACCAGTTTTCACGCAAGTCCTCGAGCTGGGCCAGCAGATAATCGTCATGCTCGTTGCTCGCCAGAAAGAACAACTGCATCAGATCATGCAGGCGCGTCCCCCAGTCCTGAGGTGAGGCGGGTTGACTGAGCGCCTGGTAAGCAACCTCCAGGGCATCGAGCAATGCAACCAACGGACCGATCAATGCGGCATCCAGACCGCCGATTTCGTCATAGGGTTCTATGCCTTCATAGGCTTGCGAATCACCAACGGCATACCCCAACAACATGCGACGCAGGCCGAAACGCCAACTGTTCTGCTCCAACTCCGCGGGCAAGCCCAACCCGGCTCGGTGCTCGGCGCTTATCCCCCAACGGATGCCTGCGCCCTCGATCCAACGGTGCAGTGTCGGTAAATCGGCCTCATCAATGCCAAATCGCTCACGCAATGCCGGGACGTCCAGCAAATCAAGGATTTCGCTGACGGGGAAACGGCTATCGGGAAGTTTCAGCAAATGCTCGACGGCAATCAGCAGCGGATCGCGTCCACGCTGACCTTGGTCCGTCAGTGTGAATGGGATGAAACGCGGATCGACCCGGTCGAGTTGACCGAATACCGCGCGAATATGCGGCGCATAACTGTCGATGTCCGGGACCATGACGATGATATCCCGAGGGCGTAAAGCCGGGTCATTGCTGAAATGGGCAAGCAACTGATCGTGAAGAATCTCGACTTCACGCTGGGCGCTGTGGGCGATATGAAAACGGATCGATCCGTCTCGCGAGGTATCGACCGCGGGCCACTTTTCCCGGGTTTCGCTAAGTGGCCGCAGCTCAAGAATGTCATCCTGCAACTGGCTGAGGAGCGTAGTGGGATTGCCTTCGCTGAACAGGTCGATCCGCCCTTCGCGAAATACCGAGCGATAGGTGTTTGGCTCGTCATAGCTGTCGAGCAAGTTGATATAGTCGCGCCCCTGCTTCCCCCAGGCAGCCAGCAATGGATGAGCATGCTGATGCAAGGTTTGCGGGTCCAGGACGTCCGGCATACCGCTCTTGCGTGCCTGCCGCTTGTATTGGTGGCGAAGCAGATCCTTGTCGGCCACGATATCTGCCCAATGGTGACGGCATGGGTTATGGACGCACAGCAAAACCTGACTGAACCGTGACAGCCCGGCCAGGGCTTCGAGCGCTTGGGCGGGCAGTGAGGAAATACCGAAGACTATTACCCGTGCAGGCAGACCTTTTGGAGCGGCTTCCAGACTATTGATGCGCTCGATGTAGCGCTGATGAACACCCGCACGGCTTTGAGCCATGCCTTGCTCTCCCACATCCAGCAATAACGCCCGCCACAATTCCGCTTGCCAGCAATTCGCCGGCGCGAGCGGCTTGATTTCACCCCGGACGTTGCGGATCTGATGGCGCCCTTGGGCCCAGTCTTCGAGCCAGTCGGCGCGGTACACCTGATATTGGTCGAACAAATCTGCAAGGCGCTCGGACAACTGGTACCGCTTGCGCAAGTCCGTGTCATGGGTCAGAAAACGCCGCAGGGGCTCGAAATGGGGCTGTTCAATCAATTGCGGCAGGAGGCGCATCAGGCGCCACGTAAGCGGGGCCTTGTCCAGCAAGGACTTGGCTGGAATCTCATCACGCCCGAGCACCATTCGATAGAGCTGCCACATGAAACTGCCGGGCAACTGCACATCAATCGCAGCCGCGATGCCGCAGCCGCCCATGTCGTCGTCAAGGGGATCCTCAGCCAGTGCCAGCTTCAGCCATTGGGCAATGCCGTTGCTTTGTACGAGCGCGATTTCATTTTCAAGAGGGGCCAGCGGATAGCGCCGCATGAGGCTTATCACCAGGCTGCGCAGCTCATCAAGGCGGTTCCCGTGGACCACCATGAAAGCAGGGCTGAGGGACTTAGCGTCCGGCATAAAGGCGTCCTTGAAAAATGCAAAAGCCAGGGCGGAACCTTAGCATTGTCGGGGGGCCGTGACAGCCGGGAGCTTTCTGCACTTGTCGTAAGAATTTTCTTGCGGGCAAAACAAAACCCCTACCTGCGTCAGCAGATAGGGGTTTCGGAATTTAATCTTGACGATGACCTACTCTCACATGGGGAAACCCCACACTACCATCGGCGATGCATCGTTTCACTTCTGAGTTCGGGATGGGATCAGGTGGTTCCAATGCTCTATGGTCGTCAAGAAATTCGGTAGCCAGCGCGTGCCTTGCGGTCACGTTCCAGCGAATGGGTATGCGATAGTTTGTGGGTTTTGACTCGAACTTTCGGTTCATTTCGTCTTCACACACCGCAATCTGGCGCCTTTCTCCGTTTCCAGAGCAGGATCAGCAAATTGCTTGGGTGTTATATGGTCAAGCCTCACGGGCAATTAGTACAGGTTAGCTCAACGCCTCACAGCGCTTACACACCCTGCCTATCAACGTCGTAGTCTTCGACGGCCCTTCAGGGGACTCAAGGTCCCAGTGAGATCTCATCTTGAGGCAAGTTTCCCGCTTAGATGCTTTCAGCGGTTATCTTTTCCGAACATAGCTACCCGGCAATGCCACTGGCGTGACAACCGGAACACCAGAGGTTCGTCCACTCCGGTCCTCTCGTACTAGGAGCAGCCCCTCTCAAATCTCAAACGTCCACGGCAGATAGGGACCGAACTGTCTCACGACGTTCTAAACCCAGCTCGCGTACCACTTTAAATGGCGAACAGCCATACCCTTGGGACCGGCTTCAGCCCCAGGATGTGATGAGCCGACATCGAGGTGCCAAACACCGCCGTCGATATGAACTCTTGGGCGGTATCAGCCTGTTATCCCCGGAGTACCTTTTATCCGTTGAGCGATGGCCCTTCCATACAGAACCACCGGATCACTAAGACCTACTTTCGTACCTGCTCGACGTGTCTGTCTCGCAGTCAAGCGCGCTTTTGCCTTTATACTCTACGACCGATTTCCGACCGGTCTGAGCGCACCTTCGTACTCCTCCGTTACTCTTTAGGAGGAGACCGCCCCAGTCAAACTACCCACCATACACTGTCCTCGATCCGGATAACGGACCTGAGTTAGAACCTCAAAGTTGCCAGGGTGGTATTTCAAGGATGGCTCCACGCAGACTGGCGTCCACGCTTCAAAGCCTCCCACCTATCCTACACAAGCAAATTCAAAGTCCAGTGCAAAGCTATAGTAAAGGTTCACGGGGTCTTTCCGTCTAGCCGCGGATACACTGCATCTTCACAGCGATTTCAATTTCACTGAGTCTCGGGTGGAGACAGCGCCGCCATCGTTACGCCATTCGTGCAGGTCGGAACTTACCCGACAAGGAATTTCGCTACCTTAGGACCGTTATAGTTACGGCCGCCGTTTACCGGGGCTTCGATCAAGAGCTTCGCGTTAGCTAACCCCATCAATTAACCTTCCGGCACCGGGCAGGCGTCACACCCTATACGTCCACTTTCGTGTTTGCAGAGTGCTGTGTTTTTAATAAACAGTCGCAGCGGCCTGGTATCTTCGACCGGCGTGGGCTTACGCAGCAAGTGCTTCACCCTCACCGGCGCACCTTCTCCCGAAGTTACGGTGCCATTTTGCCTAGTTCCTTCACCCGAGTTCTCTCAAGCGCCTTGGTATTCTCTACCCAACCACCTGTGTCGGTTTGGGGTACGGTTCCTGGTTACCTGAAGCTTAGAAGCTTTTCTTGGAAGCATGGCATCAACCACTTCGTCACCCAAAGGGTAACTCGTCATCAGCTCTCGGCCTTAAGATCCCGGATTTACCTAAGATCTCAGCCTACCACCTTAAACTTGGACAACCAACGCCAAGCTGGCCTAGCCTTCTCCGTCCCTCCATCGCAATAACCAGAAGTACAGGAATATTAACCTGTTTTCCATCGACTACGCTTTTCAGCCTCGCCTTAGGGACCGACTAACCCTGCGTCGATTAACGTTGCGCAGGAAACCTTGGTCTTTCGGCGTGGGTGTTTTTCACACCCATTGTCGTTACTCATGTCAGCATTCGCACTTCTGATACCTCCAGCAAGCTTCTCAACTCACCTTCACAGGCTTACAGAACGCTCCTCTACCGCATCACTTGCGTGATACCCGTAGCTTCGGTGT
>NZ_CP071646.1:5435000-6030000 GCF_051132005.1 Pseudomonas sp. Z1-14
CACAGGCAAACTCGACGTTCTCGATACCGCGCTTGAGCTCACCGGCGGCGTCTTCGAGGGTCTTGCCATGTTCTTCGCTGATCAACTGGGCAATGCGCGACTCGTTCTGCTCCAGCAACTGCTTGAAACGAAACATCACCTGGGCACGCTTGGCCGGCGGCGTGTTGCGCCAGGCCGGGAAAGCCGCCTTGGCGGCATCGATGGCCTGCTGGACAGTTGCGCGATCCGCCAGAGGGACCTTGTGGATTGCTTGCCCGGTGGATGGGTTGAACACGTCGGCCGTGCGTGCGCTGTCGCTCAGCAATTCGCCATTGATCAGATGCGGGATGAGGCTCATGGGGACTCCAGACAATTCGCTCGCCAGACGCTCTTGAACGAGCGTCTCTATAAGAAAGAAATCAGTCGATTTTATTCAGCACGTCACCGACCGCATCGAACAGACGATCCAGATCCTGCGGCTTGCTGTTGAACGTTGGCCCGAACTGCAGGGTGTCGCCGCCGAATCGCACATAGAACCCGGCTTTCCACAGGGCCATCCCGGCCTCGAACGGACGCACGATGGCGTCGCCGTCGCGCGGGGCAATCTGGATCGCCCCGGCCAGGCCGAAGTTGCGAATGTCGATGACGTTCTTCGAGCCTTTCAAACCATGCAAGGCACTCTCGAAATGCGGCGCGACCTCGGCCACGCTTTGCACCAGGTTTTCCTTCTGCAACAAATCCAGTGCCGCCAGGCCAGCCGCACAGGCCACCGGGTGCGCCGAATAGGTATAGCCGTGGGGGAACTCCACCGCATATTCGGGCGTCGGCTGGTTCATAAACGTCTGGTAGATTTCCGAACTGGCAATCACCGCCCCCATGGGGATGGCGCCGTTGGTGACCTGCTTGGCGATGCACATCAGGTCCGGAACCACGCCAAAGCTATCAGCGCCAAACATCGAACCGGTGCGACCGAAACCGGTAATGACTTCGTCAAACACCAGCAGGATGTTGTGCTGGTCGCAGATCTGCCGCAGACGCTTGAGATATCCCTCAGGCGGGACCAGGACCCCGGCGGATCCGGCCATCGGCTCGACAAATACGGCCGCAATGTTGGAAGCGTCGTGCAGCTCGATCAATTTCAGCAGCTCATCGGCCAGAGCGATGCCACCTTCCTTCGGCATGCCACGGGAATAGGCATTGCTGGCCAGCAAGGTGTGGGGCAGATGATCAACGTCCATCATGGCCTGGCCGAACAATTTACGGTTGCCACTGACACCGCCCAGGCTGGTGCCGGCGATGTTCACGCCGTGATAACCACGGGCACGGCCGATCATCTTGGTCTTGGTGGCCTGCCCCTTGAGGCGCCAGTAGGCACGGACCATCTTCACTGCGGTATCGGCGCACTCGGAACCGGAGTCGGTGAAGAACACATGGTTGAGGTTGCCCGGGGTAAGGCTGGTGATCTTTTCCGCCAGCTGGAACGACAGCGGATGGCCGTACTGGAATCCCGGGGAATAATCGAGGGTGCCCAATTGCCTGGCGACCGCCTCCTGGATTTCCTTGCGGGTGTGCCCGGCGCCACAGGTCCACAAGCCCGACAACGAATCGTAGACCTTGCGCCCCTTGTCATCCGTCAGCCAGCTACCCTCGGCGGCGACGATCAAGCGGGGATCGCGTTGGAAGTTACGATTGGCCGTGTAGGGCATCCAGTGGGCATCCAGCTTGAGCTGGCTGGCCAGGGAACCGACAGCGTGTTCGGGCATGTTCATCGACAAAACCTCGCAGGGCATGAGCGGCATGAAGCCAAGGCGTTCTTGCGGCTACGTTGCCACGACGATAAAGTCGGTGAAATCCAGCTTTTCTAACCTTCAGTCAGCGGATCACTAAACTATGAGCGCTCGTCGTCCCGATCCACTGGCCCAAGTCAGCGACTTCGATATCCGCTTGCTGCGCATTTTCCGCAGCGTAGTGGAATGCGGCGGGTTTTCGGCAGCGGAAACCGTGCTTGGCATCGGCCGCTCTGCCATCAGCCAGCAGATGAACGATCTGGAGCAGCGTCTTGGCCTGCGTCTGTGCCAGCGTGGGCGCGCGGGCTTTTCACTGACGGAGGAAGGGCGGGAAGTCTATCAATCGGCATTGCAGTTATTGAGCGCGCTGGAGAGCTTTCGCACCGAGGTCAACGGCCTGCACCAGCATTTGCGCGGTGAATTGACCATCGGCCTGACGGACAATCTTGTCACCCTGCCCCACATGCGGATCACGCACGCCTTGGCCCAGTTGAAAGAACGCGGGCCGGACGTGCAGATCCAGATTCGCATGATCGCTCCCAACGAAGTCGAACAAGGCGTGCTCGACGGGCGCCTGCATGTCGGCGTAGTGCCCCAGGCCAGCGCCCTTTCCGGACTCGAATACCAACCGCTCTACAGTGAACGCTCGCTGCTCTATTGCGCAGTAGGTCATCCGCTGTTTTATGTGGACGACCAACAGCTTGAAGACGCTCGGCTCAACAGCCAGGACGCCATCGCGCCAACCTTTCGCCTGCCCGCCGAGATCCAGGCTCACTACCAGGCACTCAACTGCACCGCCAGCGCCTCGGATCGCGAAGGCATGGCGTTCCTGATCCTCACTGGACGTTACATTGGTTATCTGCCGGATCACTACGCCAATCTATGGGTTCAGCAAGGACGTTTGCGAGCCCTCAAGCCCTTGGCACGCTTTTATGATCTGAGCCTGGCGTCGGTCACACGCAAGGGTCGCCGCCCGCACCTGGTGCTGGAAAGTTTTCTCGAAAACCTGGCGGCAACCCGCTGACATTTTTGCAGTACACGGCTTTTATGGCAGCAGCACTTGTCGGATCCGCGCCGGTGCGCTATGAACGCACTTGCCCGCCCCCACAGACCCAGCCCGGAAACGTCCATGACCTTTGAAGTTCCTGCCCATGGTGGCAAGCCTACCGGCCGTATTCGTCAAAAAAACGAGGAAACCATCCTCAGGGCCGCTGAGGATGAGTTCGCCCGTCATGGCTTCAAGGGCACCAGCATGAACGCCATCGCCCTGAAGGCCGGATTGCCCAAGGCGAACCTGCATTATTATTTCACCAACAAGCTCGGCCTTTACGTCGCCGTGCTGAGCAACATCATCGAGTTGTGGGACAGCACTTTCAACTCCCTGACCGCCGAGGACGATCCAGCGCAGGCATTGACCCGCTACATCCGCGCCAAGATGGAATTCTCACGGCGCCAGCCCCAGGCATCGCGAATTTTCGCCATGGAAGTGATCAGCGGCGGCGAATGCCTGAGCGAGTATTTCAACCAGGACTATCGCGCCTGGTTCAAGGGCCGCGCGGCCGTGTTCCAGGCCTGGATCGATGCGGGCAAAATGGACCCGGTCGATCCGGTTCACCTGATTTTTCTGCTGTGGGGCAGCACCCAGCATTACGCCGATTTCGCCACCCAGATCTGCCGCGTGACCGGGCGTAGCAAATTGACCAGGCAAGACATGATCGACGCCGGCGACAATCTCATCCGCATCATTCTCAAAGGCTGCGGCCTGACACCAGACCTCTAGGACTCCATGCCTTATACCCTTGCCGGCTTTTACGAATACCGTGAAGAAATCCGCAAAAGCCGTTTCATAACCTTCGCCGCCCCCATCACCAGCCCCGCCGAGGCCCAGGCCTTTATAGAGCAGCACAGCGACCTGGACGCCACGCATAATTGCTGGGCATGGAAACTGGGCGACCAATATCGCAGCAGCGACGATGGCGAGCCGGGCGGCACCGCCGGGCGCCCGATCCTCGCGGCCATCCAGGCCCAGGATTGCGATCAGGTCGTGGTGCTGGTCATACGCTGGTACGGCGGAATCCAGCTGGGTACCGGCGGTTTGGCCCGAGCCTATGGCGGCGGTGCGAACAAATGCCTGCAAACCGCCGAGAAGGTCGAATTGATCAGCCGCGTAGCGCTGCGTTGCCTGTGCGGTTTCGCCGAGCTGGCCCTGGTGAAACTGCGAATAGCTGAATGCGGCGGTCTGGTCCTCGCCGAGGATTTCACCGCCAACGGCGTGGAACTTCAATTGGCAGTCGGTGAAGAACACATCGAGAGCCTGCAGACGCGACTGGCCGACTTGAGTCGCGGACAGATACGACTTGAGCGCCCGGCAGCCTCATGAAAAAGACACAGGTTTGCCCACATGCGCTGTGCACCTGCCTGTGGATAACCTGGGCGCATCCAGCTGTAACCCTTCTGTCATGCGGGTTTTCGAGCATTGTTCATTTTTCATACAAAAATTCGCCGATCCGGCGAATCCGTCAAAAAACAAATGGTTGCGATGCTTTATCGCCTTTAGAAGAAAGCCGCACAGGGCTTATGCCCGAGTTTCAGGCTTGCGCACAATAACTGTGGAGCAACCTGTGGATAACCCGTTCATGGCTCCAGCGGCCCCAAGAACAGCATGGCTTGCAGCCGCCTGATCATTTTTTAACCAGACATTATAAGGACCTGAACCTGATCGAAACCGCATGACCGCTCCCGACGCGTTGTGCCGCAAGCTGAAACAACCGCCCGGGCAATGTTGTCCATTAACTCCGTGACTTTTCTTTCAAGGAAGCATTCATGAATTCGGCAAAAACCGCATTGATCATCGGCGCCTCTCGGGGACTGGGCCTCGGCTTGGTGAAGACGCTTCTGGGTGATGGCTGGAACGTGACCGCCACGGTACGTAACCCACAGAACGCCGAGGCCTTGAAGGCGCTGGGCCCGGTTCGAATCGAAAAGCTCGACATGGACGACCAGCAAGCCGTCATCGCCTTGAGCCAGCAGCTCAGGGACCAGACCTTCGACCTGTTGTTCGTCAATGCCGGCGTCAAAGGCCCCGACAACCAGAGCCCGGGCGGCGCTACGCTGGCTGAGGTCGGTCAGCTGTTCTTCACCAATGCCGTGGCACCGATCAACCTCGCCCAACGCTTCGTCGGGCAGATCCGCGACGGCAGCGGCGTGCTGGCCTTCATGAGTTCGGTGCTGGGCAGCGTGACCATGCCCGACGCCCCCGAACTGGCGCTGTACAAGGCCAGCAAAGCCGCGCTCAACTCCATGACCAACAGTTTTGTCAGTCAGCTGGGCGAGCAGGCATTGACCGTCCTGTCGCTGCACCCGGGCTGGGTAAAGACCGACATGGGCGGCGAAGGCGCGGCCATCGATGTCGAGACCAGCACCCGTGGGCTGATCGATCAGGTCAATGCCTTTGCCGGCAAGGGTGGGCATCACTTCGTCAATTACAAAGGCGAGACGATTCCCTGGTAATCACCCCGATACCCCTGGAGCATCCATCCTGCAGGACTTTTGTCGGGCACTGGAAATGTGTCCGGGAACCTGAGTACACTCCGAACCGCGCCCTCCAAGGCGCCCCTGGATCAGCAGACAGGGCATCACTGAGCTGGCTAACCTGAACCCACTTTCAGAGGAGCCGGCCACCATGCCTGCGACCCGTACCTGGTTAAAAAATCCCCTCGCCATTTTCACGGCCAACGGCCTCGATGCCCGTGGCGGTCTCGTCCTGCAGGACGGTGTGATCGTTGAGCTGCTCAGCGCCGGGCAACAGCCCGCACAGCCTTGTGACACCGTGTTCGATGCTCGAGAACACGTGATCCTGCCGGGGCTGATCAACACCCATCATCACTTCTACCAGACCCTGACCCGCGCCTGGGCACCCGTCGTAAGCGAGCCGTTGTTCCCATGGCTGAAGACCCTCTATCCGGTGTGGGCGCGGCTGACTCCGGAAAAACTCGCGCTGGCGAGCAAAGTCGCGTTGGCCGAACTGCTGTTGTCGGGTTGCACCACGGCGGCCGATCACCACTACCTGTTTCCCGAAGGCCTGGAAAACGCCATCGATGTGCAGGTGCAATGCGTCGGTGAGCTGGGCATGCGCGCAATACTGACCCGTGGTTCCATGAGCCTGGGCGAGGCCGACGGTGGCTTGCCGCCGCAGCAGACCGTGCAGCAGGGCCAGGTGATTCTCGACGACAGCCAGCGACTGATCGCTCGATACCATGAGCGCGGTGCCGGCGCGAAAATCCAGATTGCCCTGGCGCCTTGCTCGCCGTTTTCGGTCACGCCCGAGATCATGCGCGCCAGCGCCGAACTCGCAGAAAAGCTCGACGTACGCCTGCATACCCACCTGGCCGAAACCCTCGACGAGGAGGACTTCTGCCGGCAGCGCTTCGGCCTACGCACCGTGGATTACCTCGACAGCGTCGGCTGGCTGGGCCCACGTACCTGGCTAGCCCACGGCATTCATTTCAATCCTGACGAAATCGCCCGTCTCGGCGCCGCCGGAACCGGCATCTGCCATTGCCCCAGTTCGAACATGCGCCTGGCCTCGGGCATTTGTCCGACGCTTGAACTGACCGCAGCCGGCGCGCCATTGGGCCTTGGGGTGGACGGCTCGGCGTCCAACGATGCGTCGAACATGCTGCTGGAAACCCGTCAGGCGCTATACATCCAGCGCTTGCGCTATGGCGCGCAAGCGATCACGCCGGAAAAGGTGCTGGGCTGGGCGACCCGAGGCTCGGCCCAATTGCTGGGACGCAGCGACATCGGCGAACTGGCAGAGGGCAAACAAGCCGACCTGGCGATGTTCAAGCTTGATGAGTTGCGCTTTTCCGGCAGCCACGATCCGATCTCGGCCCTGCTGCTGTGCGGTGCTGATCGGGCGGACCGGGTGATGGTCGCGGGTCAGTGGAGAGTGATCGATGGACAGGTCGAAGGGCTGGACCTGAAGGGCTTGATTGCCGACCACAGCCAGGCGGCGCGGGAGCTGATCGCGGGTACCTGACCCGACCAGAAAACCTGCGGGAACGAGCCTGCTCACGATAGCGGTTTCATATCCGGCATTGATATTGACTGACCTGGCCTCATCGCGAGCAGGCTCGCTCCCACAGGGCTGTGACAGGCTTAAAGACCGAGCAACGACAACATGATAAACGTGGCAAACAATACAAAGTGGGTCATGCCTTCGATGGCGTTGGTTTCGCCATCATTGAGGTTGATGGCGCTGACGATCAGGGTGATGAAGATCATCACCGTCTGCACCGGGGTCATCGCCATCTGGAAAGGCTGGCCGGTGTAAAGCGCCATGGCTTCCATCACCGGCACCGTCAGGATCACGGTGGACAGCGACGCGCCCAAGGCGATGTTCACCACCGACTGCATGCGATTGGCCAAGGCTGCGCGCAGGGCGGTGAGAATTTCCGGCGCAGCGGAGATGACCGCCACCAGAATTGCCGTGACCACCGGCGGCGCGCCGGAGCCTTCCAGCCCGAGGTCGATAGCCTTGGACATGACTTCGGCCAGCGCACCGATGACCACCACGCCGAACACCAGTGCGCCGATGGAAAACGCCAGGCTGATGGGTTTCGGCTCGGCTTCCACCGGTTCCTTCCTGCGGCGTTTTTCCGGGTAGCTGTAGCTGAAGAAATAGCTGTGTGGCCCCACCTGCATGCGCAAGAACAAGGTATACAAGACGATCATCGCGCCGATGGTGAATGCCGAATAATGCTTCCAGTTTTCCTGCGGAATAAACTCCGGCACCACCATCGACACGCCCATGGCGGTGAGGATCATCACGCTGTAGGTACGCGCCGAATCGTCGTTATAGACCTGCTCGCCGTGCTTGAGCCCACCCATCAGCGCCGCCAGTCCGAGAATGCCGTTGATATCGAGCATCACCGCCGAATAGATCGTGTCCCGTACCAGGGTCGGCGACGCCTCGTTACTCATCATGATCGCCAGGATCACCACTTCCACCAGCACCGCCGACAAAGTCAGGATCATCGTGCCGTAAGGATCGCCGACCTTTTCCGCCAGCAACTCGGCGTGATGGGCCACGCGCATGGAGGCCGCGACGATGAAACCGATCAGCACCAGGCCGCCAACCAACGCCACGACCTGCCCGCTGCCCAGCAGCCAATGCTCCAGCGGGTAGGCGACAAAAGCGGCAAGCAGGGCCAGCAGCAGCAATTTTTCTTGCTTAATCAACGTCAGCATCGTGGGCCTATCGCCATGGACGGGTCATGAGCTACTAGACTGTGACGTGACGGGAACGTTTCCTTCGGATGTGCCGTAGCTGTCGTTCAGGCTTGCGCGGTTAGTGGATCAGCCGGTCAGGTTTTACCAGACATCGGCGCCCACCCCTGTAGAATGCCGCCATTGATTCGCTGATGAGAAAAAAACATGTACGACTGGCTTAACGCCTTGCCCAAGGCTGAACTGCACCTGCACCTGGAAGGCTCGCTGGAGCCCGAGCTGCTGTTTGCCCTGGCCGAACGCAACAAGATTGCCCTGCCGTGGAACGACGTGGACACCCTGCGCCAGGCCTACGCCTTCAACAATCTGCAGGAGTTTCTCGACCTGTATTACCAGGGCGCCGACGTGCTGCGTACCTCCCAGGATTTCTACGACCTGACCTGGGCCTACCTGCTGCGCTGCAAGGCACAGAACGTGATCCACACCGAACCGTTCTTCGATCCGCAGACCCACACCGACCGGGGCATTCCATTCGAAGTGGTGCTCAACGGTATTGCCGCCGCCCTCAAGGACGGTGAGCAACAACTGGGCATCACCAGCGGCCTGATCCTGAGCTTCCTGCGTCACCTGAGCGAAGAGCAGGCGGAAAAAACCCTCGACCAGGCGCTGCCCTTCCGCGACGCGTTCGTGGCCGTCGGCCTGGACAGCTCGGAGATGGGCCACCCGCCGAGCAAGTTCCAGCGGGTGTTCGACAGGGCGCGCAACGAAGGCTTCCTGACCGTCGCCCACGCCGGCGAAGAAGGCCCCCCCGAGTACATCTGGGAAGCCTTGGATCTGCTGAAAATCCAGCGCATCGACCACGGCGTGCGAGCCATCGAAGACGAGCGGTTGATGCAGCGGATCATCGACGAACAGATCCCCTTGACGGTTTGCCCGTTGTCCAACACCAAGCTATGCGTGTTCGATGATATGTCGCAGCACAACATCCTCGACATGCTCGAACGCGGCGTGAAGGTGACGGTGAACTCCGATGACCCGGCGTACTTCGGCGGCTACGTCACCGAGAACTTCCACGCGTTGCACACGCATCTGGGCATGACCCAGGACCAGGCCAGGCGGTTGGCGCAGAACAGCCTCGATGCGCGGTTGGTGAAACCTTAAGACTGGCGATGATCCTTTGTGGGAGCGAGCCTGCTCGCGAAAGCGGTGAGTCAGTCGACATCATTTTCGATTGTCGGACCGCCTTCGCGAGCAGGCTCGCTCCCACTTGGATGAGGTTCAATCGACGGTCGTAACCTCGCTCAATTCCTCCAGCGTCTTGCCCCGCGTCTCCATTCCAAACAACCAGACCACGCCCGCCGCCACGGCAAAACACAGGGCGCCAAGGGCGAACACTCCGCCCTGCCCGGTGATCGGAAAAACCAAGCCGGTCACCAGCGGTCCAAGCAGCGAACCGATGCGACCGACCGCCGAGGCAAAGCCCGACCCCGTGGCTCGCGCCGAGGTGGGATACAGTTCCGGGGTGTAGGTGTAGAGCACTGCCCACATGCCGAACAGGAAAAACTGCATCAGCAGCCCGGAGCTGATCAGCAGCGTGACGTTCCCGCCAAACACCGCGCTCTGGCCATAAAGAAATGCCATGATCCCGCCGCCCAGCAGCGTGATGACACACACCGGTTTACGCCCCCACCGCTCCACCAGCCAGGCCGCCATCAGGAAACCGGGAATCCCGCCGAGGGAAATCAGCACCGTGTAATAAACCGACTGGGTCACCGCAAACCCCGACTGCTGCAGCAGCGCGCTGAGCCAGGACGTCAGCCCGTAGAAGCCGAGCAAGGCAAAAAACCAGACGCTCCAGATCATCATCGTGCGCTGGCGGTACAGCGGTGACCAGATCTGCGCCAGAGCCGAAAAGAAACTGCCGGGCGCCGTCGCCAGTGTCGGCAGGCGAATCGGTTCGGGCAGGTCCTGGCGACCCAGCGAGGCCCGGACCTTGTCTTCGATCCGCTTGAGTACGGCATCCGCCTCGGCGCCCCGCCCCGCCTGCTCCAGCCAACGTGGCGACTCGGGGATGAAGAAGCGAATCACCAGGACGAACACTGCCGGCACCGCCAACACCAGGAAAATGTCCCGCCAGCCGATCAGCGGCAGCAGGAAATACGACAGCACCCCCGCCGCCACGAAGCCCAGCGGCCAGAAGCCATCCATCAAGGCGATGTAGCGTCCGCGCTGCCTCGCCGGGATCAGCTCCGAGAGCATCGACTGGGCAATCGGAAACTCCATGCCCATGCCGATGCCCAACAGGATGCGAAACAGCGTCAGCGTCTCCACGTCCTGGGCGGTGGAACACAGGTAACTGGCGAGCCCCCACAAGACGATGCTCCACTGGAACACCGGTTTGCGTCCGAAGCGATCGGCAAGCAGTCCCGACAACGAGGCGCCCAGCACCATGCCGAAAAAGCTTGAACTGGCCAACAAACCGGCCTGGGCGGCGCTCAAGCCGAACTCGGTTCTGATCGAGCCCAGCAGGAACGTCATCATGGCCAGATCCATGGAATCAAAGAAAAAAGCCAGAGCGATAATAATGAAAATGACCCGGTGATAGCCGCTCATGGGCAACCGCTCAAGACGTTCCGCTGCACTGTAAACGTGAGTGTCCACTATTGCGTTCCCCCCATCCGATAGAACCCCGGACCGAGTGTGCGCGAACCTCACGGGCGGCTATTGCTGATAACGACCTGTGTACCGCTCTAGAGCGCCATTTCCAGAACCTCTTGCCTGGCGAATCGATGGATTTCCTGTTGACCGAGCGCGGTTACCTGCAACGCCCTGGAGTCGCTGGGCAGGCTGAGCCAGCCAGACTGCATGAACAATTGCAGCAGTGCCGCCCCCAGCGCCCCTCCCAGATGTGGACGACGTTCGCTCCAGTCGGGGCAGGCGCAGGCCATACGCGTCTCCCGATGAGCCAGTGCCTGGATGAACAGACCTCGCCCAGCCAGTTGGCTGGCACCTTTATGCGTGACGACCACCCGATGCTCAAGCTGTTCGAGCCATCCGGCTTCCAACAGCCGCTGATACAGGTCCGCCGCCAGTGTGCCTCCCAGGTGGTCATCGCAAAGCCTGGCCCGCATCAACGAAGCGGGTGCCGTCGGCGTCCTGTTAGGCATGAGGCTGCGCTTGAAGACTTCCGGAACCTGTCGCGGCGTGCTGGCCAGGGTTGCGCTCGCCAATGCATCGACGGCAGCGCCGATCTCGGGTGCCGCCAGGCGAAAAAACCGCTTGCGGCCACGGATCTCGACCTTCACCAGGCCACCGGCAGACAGACGTCCCAGATGGGCATTGGCCGAGGATGGCGAAAGCCCCGCCAGCAAGGCCAACTCTTCAGCTTGCCGGGCCGTACCGTCCATCAACGCCCACATCATTGCGCTGCGCTTGGGGTCGGCCAGCAGCGTGGCGATCTGGCTGATGCAAGGTGCATGTTCCATGTATTCACTCCCTGTTGAATCGTTCGTCTACTGCTCTGGGCCTACTGAGCCGTAATGAGGTGCCGGCCGGTTCCTGGCCGGTTGCAGCCGTGCTCGATGCCATGCCGATACAGGCGGCCGCTAGTATAAGCGTGCGGATCGCGGTTGCCTGTCCTCCGGAAACCTTTGGAGGCGATTGTTGGTGAGGGAAAAGTCTCTATTTATCCGCGACTATGGCCATTATCAAAAAATCATTGAAAGAGCCTGTCGCTCCAGCTGCTTTAATCTCGCGCCTGAATAGCCAAACATGGGCTTCATCGAACCCCCTTACGGAGCTGCTGTATGAAAGCCATCGCGTATTACCAATCGCTGCCTATCACCCACCCGCAGTCGCTGCAGGACATCGAACTGCCCGAACCGGTCGCCGGCCCCCGCGACCTGCTGGTGGAGGTCAAGGCCATTTCAGTCAACCCCGTCGACACCAAGGTCCGCCAGAACGTCCAGCCCGAAGCAGGCGCGGCCAAGGTGCTGGGTTGGGACGTGGCCGGTGTGGTCAAGGCCGTAGGCAGCGAAGTCACGCTGTTCAAGGCCGGAGACAAGGTGTTCTACGCCGGTTCGATCGCCCGGGCCGGAGGCAACAGCGAGTTGCACGTTGTCGATGAGCGCATCGTCGGTCATATGCCGCAGACCCTCGGTTTCGCCGAAGCGGCCGCACTGCCGTTGACCGCTATCACCGCCTGGGAATTGCTCTTTGATCGATTGCAGATCAAGGAAGGCCAGAGCGATCTGGGCCAGAGCCTGCTGATTGTCGGCGCCGCCGGGGGTGTGGGTTCGATCCTGACGCAATTGGCCCGCCAACTCACCGGACTGAACGTCATCGGCAGCGCTTCCCGGCCGCAGACCCAGGAATGGGTGCGAGACCTGGGCGCCCACCTCGTCGTGGATCACAGCCAACCGCTGAGCGATGCACTGAAGGAGGCGGGCCAGGCCCAAGTGACCCACGTTGCCAGCCTGACGCAGACCGATCAGCACCTCGACCAACTGGTCGAAGCCCTGGCGCCCCAAGGCAAACTGGCACTGATCGATGATCCCAAATCGCTGGACGTGACCAAGCTCAAGCGCAAGAGCCTGTCGTTGCATTGGGAGTTCATGTACACCCGTTCACTGTTCGAGACCGCCGACATGCTTGAACAACACAAGCTGCTCAACCGCGTGGCCCGACTGATCGATGCCGGCACGTTGAAGACCACGGTGGGCGAACACTTTGGCACCATCAATGCCGAGAACCTGCGCCGGGCTCACGCGTTGCTGGAAAGCGGCAAGTCCAAGGGCAAGATCGTGCTAGAGGGCTTCTGACTGCAGCGGGCAGTTGCCCTGCAAACAATCCTGTGGGGGCAACTGCACCGTTAGTCCGACAATTGACCGTCGTCACAATTGCGCTGGCATTCGGGTCTACACTCGAGGCCTTTGCAACGCAATCTTTTACGTGAGGAGGTCAGCAATGAAGATCCTGATAAAAGAGGTGGCAAAATCCCAATGGCAAGTGCGTCTTGACCAGCACGTCGTGACCTTTCGCTCAGAAGCCGAAGCCCAGGCTTTCGCCGCGACCTTGCAAGCGCGCATCCATGCGCCGCATCAATTTCCCGAACATCAGCAACGTGCCGCCAGCTGACTCAGCTTTGCTGGCCCGCCTGAGCGAGCGCCCGGGCGTTCTGCAGCCGACGGGTCAGCATCGCGGCACCCACCACCAATAGTCCGCACAGGCTGATTACCATCGCCATCGGCACTGCCGTGCCGTCATGCAGCGCCGCCACCAGTGCGGCGGCCCCGGCGGCTACGGAAAACTGCAGGCACCCCAGCATCGCCGAAGCGCTACCGGCACGAGCCCCCTGCCCGTTCATGGCGCAGGCCGATGCATTGGGAAGGATGCAGCCAAGGCTGGCGATGCAGATGAACAATGGGATCAGTAACGGCCACAAACGCTCCGGCTGCAAGGCGCTGACAGCCAGTAAACTGAGCCCGGCTATCCAGTAGACCCAGACGGCGCGAGCCAGCAAAAATGCCGGGCCTCGCCTGGACAACAAGCGGGCATTGACCTGGGCCACCAGGATGAAACCCGCCGCGTTGGTACCGAACAGCCAGCCGAAGTGTTCGGCCGGTACGCCGTAAAGCTTGATGAAGACAAATGGCGAACCGGCGATATAGGCAAACATCCCGGCAATCGCGATGCCGCCCGTCAGGGCGTGCCCCAGGAAAACCGAGTCTGTGAGAAGCCGACCGTACTGACGCAACGCGCCGGATAACGGTTGCCGAGGTACGTGGGCCGGCAAGCTCTCCGGGAGCCACAACGCGACGGCCGTCGCCGCGAGCGCGCTGAACAAGGTCAGGCCGATGAAAATTGATTGCCAACCGTACAGGTTCACCAGCAAGCCGCCGAGCATCGGCGCCAGGATCGGCGCCAGGCCCATCACCAGCATCAGTTGCGAGAACACCTTGGCCGAGCCCACCGCGTCGCATTTGTCGCTGACTACCGCCCGGGAGATCACCATCCCGGCACAGCCGCCCAACGCCTGGACGAAACGAGCGCCAATCAGCCATTCGAGACTGGGCGCATAGGCACAGGCCAGCGATGCCACGGTGAACAAGCCGACGCCTGTCAGCAACGGGATACGCCGTCCAAAGCGATCCGCCACCGGCCCGTAGGCCAGTTGCCCGAGGGACAGCCCGAGGAAGTAGGCGGCCAGGGTCAGCTGGACATGGTTTTCATCGGTGCCAAAGGCGATCGCCATTGCCGGGAAGGCCGGCAGATAGAAATCGATCGCCAAGGGACCAAAAGCGCTCAAGGCGCCAAGAATCAGAATGGTACGGAGGTTCATCGGGCGTCCAGCTCAGGCGTCAGTCGGCAGCCCGACAGTCTAGCCGGGCTGGGCGCTCTTGAACATTCCGATAGCTCGCTAACGATTGAAAAATTTCAAGCAGGACTGGCTTCGTAACCCTCTTCCCTGATTGCCTCGATTACGGTATCGGACGACAACTTGCTTTGGACCTCAACAGTCTTGGCGCCCAGATCGACCTTTACCTCGGCGTCCGGGTCTTTGGCTTGAAGAGCCAGAGTGACTGCCTTTACACAATGACCGCAGGACATGCCTTGAACATTGAAGATCTGCATGAAAATGACTCCTTGGTTTGAGGTTGTGCGCAGTTTCAAGCTTGCCATCATGGCAAGGTCAAGTTCTGACGGAAACTGCCGGGCTGGCATTCGGCAGCGCGCTCGGCCAAGCTGCACACATCAAGGATTTAATACCGGAGGTTCAGCCATGCGCTGGTCAGCGTTCAGCCTGTTTTGCATGCTCGGTTTTTCTGCATTGGTGCCCCAGGCATCGGCCGCCGGTGAAGATTTCGGTGTGCTGATCATTTCCCGCGAGCGCCTGGAAGTGTCGACCAGCTGCGAAATCGGCATCTACATTCAGGACCAGCTCGCGGCCAGGCTGTTCCAGGAGCAGAGCACTTCGTTCAATCTGCCACCGGGCCAGATCTCCTTGCGCTTGAAATTGTTGCCAGGCCAGGCGCCGGGTTGCAACCCAGGCATGCTTGCCCCCGGTTCGCAGAACATCACGCTCAAGGCCGGCGACATCCTGAAGTACCGCATCGCCATGACGCATGAGGGCATGTACCTCAAGCAGGCTGATCTCGGTTACTGACCTCGCGAGTCCTTGTGGGAGCGAGCCTGCTCGCGAAAGCGGTGCGATAGCCGATGAAGATATTGGCCTTACCGGCCTCTTCGCGAGCAGGCTCGCTCCCACAACGGTCCACCCAAGCTTTTGAACTGGTGCTTGACCTTGCCCGCGTGGCAAGGTTGATCCTGTAGTCACTCACTACAGGGAGCCTGTCCGATGTCCGAGTTCACCACCTTCGATCTGCCGATTTCCGGCATGACCTGCGCAAGCTGTGCCGGGCGAGTCGAGCGAGCCTTGGCCAAGGTCGCCGGCGCCAGCGCCGTCAGCGTCAACCTGGCAACGGAACAGGCGCGGATCCAGGCCCCGCAGGGAAGCCTGCCGGCGTTGATGCAGGCGGTCGAGCAGGCAGGTTACAGCGTTCCCGTCCAGACCCTGGAGCTGAGCATCGAGGGCATGACCTGCGCCTCTTGCGTGGGCCGGGTCGAACGGGCGTTGGGGAAAGTTGCCGGGGTGAACCGGGCCAGTGTCAACCTCGCCAATGAGCGAGCCCACCTTGAATTGCTCGGACAGGTCGATCCGCAAAACCTGATAGACGCGGTCAAACGCGCCGGTTACGACGCCAGTGTCTGGCAAGTCGAGCAGCCTCGAAAAAACCGAACCGATCAGCTGAGCCGCGAGCGCCTGGCCCTGCTGCTGGCGATTCTGCTGTCGATCCCGCTGGTATTGCCGATGCTGTTGCAGCCGTTCGGGGTGCATTGGATGCTACCGGCCTGGGCGCAATTCGCGCTGGCGACGCCGGTCCAGTTCATCTTCGGTGCGCGTTTTTACGTCGCGGCGTTCAAAGCCGTCCGCGCCGGTGCCGGGAACATGGACCTGCTCGTCGCCCTGGGCACCAGCGCCGGTTATGGCTTGAGCCTCTATGAGTGGGCGATGGCCCGCCCGGGGAGCATGCCGCATCTGTATTTCGAGGCGTCGGCCGTGGTGATTGCCTTGGTGCTGCTGGGCAAGTACCTGGAAAGCCGCGCCAAACGACAGACCGCCAGCGCCATCCGCGCCCTCGAAGCCTTGCGACCGGAGCGGGCGATTCAAGTGGTCGACGGCCAGGAACGGGACGTCGCCATCAGTGCCCTGCGCTTGAATGACCTGGTGCTGGTCAAACCCGGCGAGCGCTTCCCGGTGGACGGTGAAGTGCTCGAGGGCCAGAGTCACGCCGACGAGGCGTTGATCAGCGGCGAAAGCCTGCCCGTGCCCAAGCAACCCGGTGATCATGTCACTGGCGGCGCGATCAATGGCGAAGGGCGCCTGCTGGTGCGCACCCGGGCCCTGGGGGCCGAGAGCGTGCTGGCACGCATCATTCGCCTGGTGGAAGACGCCCAGGCCGCCAAGGCGCCGATTCAGAAATTGGTGGACAAAGTCAGCCAGGTTTTCGTGCCGGTCGTATTGACCCTGGCACTCGCAACGTTGCTTGGCTGGTGGCTCTACGGTGCGCCGCTGGAGACGGCGCTGATCAACGCCGTCGCCGTGCTGGTGATCGCCTGCCCCTGTGCCCTGGGCCTGGCGACGCCGACGGCAATCATGGCCGGCACTGGCGTGGCCGCCCGCCACGGCATTCTGATCAAGGATGCCGAGGCGCTGGAGCGTGCCCATGAAGTCGGCACGGTGGTGTTCGACAAGACCGGCACCCTGACGTCCGGCACGCCACGCATCGCCCATCTGGCCGCGCTTGACGGTGATGAAGACGCACTGCTGAACATGGCCGGCGCCTTGCAACGCGGCAGCGAACACCCGCTGGCCAAAGCGGTGCTCGACGCCTGCGCCGAACGCGGCCTGAGCGTAGCGGATGCCAGCGATAGCCAGTCCCTGACAGGTCGCGGCATCGCCGGTAGCCTCGACGGGCGCCGCCTGGCCCTGGGCAATCGTCGTCTGCTGGAAGAGCTGGGCCTGAACCCCGGTTCGCTGGCCGAGTCGGCGCAAGCCTGGGAAACCGAAGGCCGAACCCTCTCCTGGCTCGTCGAGCAAGGCGCAACGCCTCGGGTCCTAGGCCTGTTCGCCTTTGGCGATACCCTCAAGCCCGGCGCTCTGGCGGCGGTCGAGGCCTTGAAGCAACGTCACATCGCCAGCCACCTGCTCACGGGCGACAACCGGGGCAGCGCTCGGGTCGTTGCCCAGGCATTGGGAATCGCCAACGTCCACGCCGAAGTGTTGCCGGGCGACAAGTCCGCCATCGTTCAACAACTGAAAGCCCACTCGGTGGTGGCGATGGTCGGCGATGGCATCAACGACGCTCCGGCCCTGGCCGCCGCGGACATCGGCATTGCCATGGGCGGCGGCACCGACGTGGCGATGCAGGCCGCCGGCATCACCCTGATGCGCGGCGATCCGCGCCTGGTACCGGCGGCGCTGGACATCAGCCGCAAGACCTACGCAAAAATCCGTCAGAATCTGTTCTGGGCCTTCGTCTATAACCTGATCGGCATTCCGCTGGCGGCGTTCGGTTTGCTCAACCCTGTGTTGGCCGGCGCAGCCATGGCGCTGTCGAGCGTCAGCGTGGTGAGCAATGCATTGTTGTTGAAGTTCTGGACACCCGCGCATCTGGAGGACAAGCGATGAACATTGGCCAGGCAGCCCGCCAGAGCGGCCTCAGCGCAAAGATGATCAGGTACTACGAATCCATCGGCCTGCTCAGGGCAGCCCATCGCACGGAGAGTGGCTATCGGATCTATGGCGCCGATGACTTGCATACGTTGGCATTCATCAAGCGCTCCCGGGATCTGGGGTTTTCCCTGGAAGAGGTCGGCAAGTTGCTGACTTTGTGGCAGGACCGTCAGCGTGCCAGCGCCGACGTAAAGGCTCTGGCCCGGCAACATATCGACGAACTGAACCAGAAAATTCGCGAACTGGCCGAACTGCGCGACACGCTCCAGGATCTGGTGGAGCACTGCCAGGGCGATCATCGCCCGGATTGCCCGATCCTCAGGAAACTGGCGTCGGGGTGATGTAGACCTATTACCACCTGTGGGAGCGAGCCTGCTCGCGAAGACGGCGGCCGATGCATGGATGCAAACTGATCCACCGCTTTCGCGAGCAGGCTCGCTCCCACAAGGATTCAAGCTGATCATCAAAAACCCGGCCTCGGCCTGATGCGATTCACTCAAGGCACCGACAAACCCGTGGCGAGGGAGCTTGCTCCCGCTGGGCCGCGAAGCGGCCCCAAAACCTGCCAAATGCGGAGCATCAGATACACCGTACCCGCAGATTCACGGCTGCTTCGCAGCCGAGCGGGAACAAGCTCCCTCGCCACAGGGCCATCACTTTCCATGTGGACCGCATTACGGCCGTGGCCGGGTTTCAGGTCAACCGATCACTGCATCCACGGCGGAGGCGGCTCTTCGGTCTTGCCGGGTGGCGCATCGTCAGCGGCGCGTACGGCCTGGCGGCGCTCTTCATCCAGGCGCGCGGCTTCGATTTCGCGCATGATCCCGCCGACATCCGCCAGTTCTTCCGGCTCGTCGAACTCACCGGTCAGCACGCTCGCCGGGTGCAGGGTGCCTGCTTCATACAGGGCCCACATTTCCTTGGCGTATTTGGTGCGTTTCAGCTCCGGGGCAAACCGACCGAAGTAGGACGCCATGTTGCCGACGTCCCGCTCCAGCATGCTGAAGGCGTGGTTGTTGCCGGCAGCGTCCACCGCTTGCGGCAGGTCGATGATGACCGGCCCCGTCGGCGTCAGCAGCACGTTGAACTCCGACAGGTCGCCGTGCACCAGACCGGTACACAACATCAACGCGATCTGGGAAATCAGAAAAGCGTGATACTCGCGGGCCTGATCCGGCTCCAGCACCACGTCGTTGAGACGCGGCGCCGCATCGCCGTACTCGTCGGCCACCAATTCCATCAGCAGCACGCCCTCGAGGAAGTCATACGGCTTCGGAACCCGCACGCCGGCGCTGGCCAGCCGGAACAGCGCGGCCACTTCGGCGTTCTGCCAGGCGTCTTCGGTTTCCTTGCGGCCAAACTTCGAGCCTTTAGCCATGGCCCGGGCCTGACGGCTGTTGCGCACCTTGCGGCCTTCCTGGTATTCGGCCGCCTGGCGAAAACTTCGCTTGTTCGCCTCCTTGTAGACTTTGGCGCAACGTAGCTCGTTGCCGCAGCGCACCACATAAACAGCTGCTTCTTTACCACTCATGAGTGGGCGCAGCACCTCGTCGACCAGACCGTCCTCGATCAGGGGTTCAATGCGTTTTGGAGTCTTCATCAGCTTTTATTCTGGGTCCTTTATTACCAAACACGCGAATGACAGGTCGTTATACGGCAATCCTCCCTCCACGGGGAGGGGGTCCGACCTATGAACCCTGAATGCACACACTGTGCCGGGTCGGACAACCGAGCCAAATCATAGTCGAGACCGAGCGTGGGGTTGCTCAGTGAATGGCAAGCGGTTGCGACAAGAGCCAAACGAGTCAGCGCTTGAACAGTTCCCCCGGCGTAAAACCGAACAGTCCCTTGAATGCCGCAATGAAAGCGGACGTCGAATCATACCCACAGGACAAGGCCGCGCTGGTCACGCTATCGCCCTGTTCCAGCGACTCCAGGGAAGACAACAGGCGCATACGCTGGCGCCACGCCCGGAAGCTCAAACCGGTTTCACGCTGGAACAGGCGCATCAAGGTTTTTTCCGACGTGCCCAGGCGCTCGGCCCAGGCTTGCAGGGTCACGTTGCCTTCGGGTTGCTCGATCAATTCGTTGCACAGTTCCAGCAAACGAGCGTGACGGGGCAATGGCAGGGAAAAGCCCACTTCCGGCAGCGCCGCCAATTGGTCCAGCAGCACTTGGACCAAGCGTGTTTCCTGGGTCTCGCCCTGTGGGTAAGTGGCGGGAAACTGGCAGAACACTTTGATCAGTTCCCGCGCCAGCGGTGTAACTTCCAGCACCCGACAGCGATCATCGGCCCACGGGCACGCCTGGCGATGGACGTAAAGACTGCGCATTTCCGCGCGCATGGACGTCACGACCTGGTGCTCCAGGTCGGCCGGGATCCAGATGCCCCATTGCGGTGGCGCGAAGAAGCTGCCTTCGGCCGTATGGACGCCGAGCACGCCACTGATCGCGTAGGAGAATTGCACCCAATCGTGGCGATGAGCCTGGGTCCACGAACCGGCATTCAGACTTTCGACCCGGGCATAAAGCGGCCGAGGCAGCTCCGTCAGGTCCGGAATGCGTCGTTCGAGCTGTTGGTGTCCGTTAGTCGGCATTGATTGGCCTTATGTCGCAAGACGACTGGGTAGGCCGACGTTAGGCTAAGACAACTCTTCTTACAATCCACGGTGCCCTATGCACATCCTCAGACACCTCAAGCGCATGGCGACCGACTGGTTCCTGTGCGGCATGTTGCTCGCCACGCTGCTCGCGTATTTCTTCCCCCGCTTCGGCGCTACCGGCGGCGCCATGCATGCCGAATGGGTGGTCAACATTGGCATCTTCGTGGTGTTTTTCCTCCACGGCGTCAACCTGTCCGGCGAGCAGATCCGCCATGGCCTGAAAAACATCCGGCTGCACCTGATGGTGCAAGGCTTCACATTTGGGGTATTTCCATTGATCTGGCTACTCGGCAACTGGACACTGGGCAGCCATGTGCCGTCCTTGTTGATGCTGGGGTTCTTTTACCTGTGCGCGTTGCCTTCGACCATTTCGTCCTCGGTGGCCCTGACCGGCAGCGCCGGCGGCAACGTACCCGCGGCGATTCTCAACGCCAGCTTGTCCAGCGTACTGGGGGTTCTCCTGACGCCGCTGCTGGTCAGCCTGGTGGTCGGCAACGGTGCCGGCGGCATCGACCTGGGCTCGACGCTGCTCGACCTGTGCATGATGTTGCTGTTGCCGCTGGTGCTCGGGCAGTTTTTGCGGCGCTGGCTGGCCGGTTTTTTCGCGCGCTACAAGCGCTATACCAGCATCATCGACAAACTGGTCATCCTGCTGCTGGTTTACGCCGCATTCTGCAATTCGATGATTTCCGGGATCTGGCAACAACAAGGTCATGGCGTGCTGCTCAGCGCCGTGCTGGGCAGTGCGGTGTTGCTGGCTGTCATCCTGTGGATGACCACCCGCACCGCTCGCGCCCTGCGTTTCAACAACGCCGATGAAGTCGCCGCGGTATTTTGCGCGAGCAAGAAATCCCTGGCCGCCGGAGTGCCGATGGCGGCGCTGATTTTCGGCAACAACCCCGGCCTCGGGCTGATCCTGCTGCCGATCATGATCTATCACCCGCTGCAATTGATCGTCTGCTCGATCCTCGCCGAACGCTATGCAAGCCGGCAACGGGCGCAGGCATCGCAAAAGAGCGAGGCCATCGTCAGCGCTCGATGATAGCCGTCACCCCTTGGCCGGCGGCTGCGCAGATGGAAATCAGCCCCCGGCCCTTCCCTGCCGCGTCCAGCAGCTTGGCCAGGTTGGCAACAATGCGCCCGCCAGTTGCAGCAAATGGATGTCCGGCGGCCAGTGAGCTGCCCTTCACGTTCAGCCGGCTGCGGTCGAGAGTACCCAGCGGCGCATCAAGGCCCAGGCGGGCCTTGCAGTAATCCGCGTCTTCCCAGGCTTTCAAGGTGCACAGTACCTGGGCGGCGAACGCCTCGTGAATCTCGTAATAGTCGAAGTCCTGCAAGGTCAGGCCGTTGCGCGCCAACAGCCGCGGCACGGCATAGACCGGCGCCATCAGCAGACCTTCGGCGCCGTTGACGAAATCCACCGCCGCCGTTTCGCCGTCACGCAGGTAGGCCAGGATCGGCAGCCCACGGGCGTTGGCCCACTCCTCGCTCGCCAACAACACCAGCGAGGCGCCATCGGTCAGTGGGGTGGAATTGCCCGCCGTCATCGTGCCCTTAGCGGTTTTTTCGAAGGCGGGCTTGAGGGAAGCGAGTTTCTCCAGGGTCAGGTCCGGGCGCAGGTTGTTGTCGCGGGTCAGGCCGAGAAACGGCGTCATCAGGTCGTTGTGCCAGCCTTCGGCGTAAGCGGCGGCCATTTTTTGATGACTCTCCAAGGCCAACTGATCCTGCTCTGGCCGGGGGATCTGCCAGGTTTGCGCCATCAACTCGCAGTGCTCGCCCATGCTCAGGCCAGTGCGCGGCTCGTTGATGCGCGGCAGGTCAGGTACCAGGTGTCCGGGGCGCAATTGCAAAAACGTCTTGATTTTATCGGCGGTGGTTTTCGCGCGATTGGCTTGCAGCAGGATCCTGCGCAGCCCTTCATTGACGCCGATCGGTGCGTCGGAGGTGGTGTCCACGCCGCCGGCAATGGCGCTGTCGATCTGCCCGAGGGCGATTTTGTTGGCCACCAGTAGCACCGTCTCAAGTCCCGTGCCGCAGGCCTGCTGCACATCATAAGCGGGTGTGCTGGGCGACAGCCGCGAGCCGAGCACGCACTCGCGGGTCAGGTTCATGTCCCGGGAAAACTTCAGCACCGCCCCCGCGGCCATCTCCCCGATATGCATGCCGTGCAGGTTGTAGCGCTCGATCAAGCCCTCAAGCGCAGCGGTCAGCATCGCCTGGTTGCTGGCGGTGGCATAGGGCCCGTTGGAGCGGGCGAAAGGAATGCGGTTACCGCCGATGATCGCGACGCGGCGTAGCTGTGCCATGTAGAACTCCCCTTTGTATGTCCAAATGTGCCGTCAGCGTTGACCCATCACCCATGGGAGCAGGATTGTTCCCATGTGAAGGCGGTGCTCTGGAACACAGCTTAGGCTTTATCCCGCCGATCGAACGACTGATTGCCAAACATGGTCCACACTTGGAACCTCATCAGCCGGAGTGTGTTCCATGTCAGACCGTTACATAGACTTTGCCAATTCGCCCATTGGCCTGCGTCTGGTTGGCGCTCTCGGCTTGCCATCGCCGGTACGCCTGGAGCGTTGGCAAGCCGGGCGCCTGCGGCCAATCGAGGGTGCCTTGCTGTTGGGCGGCGGGCCGCTGACCGAACAGGTCGGCACATTCGCCAAGCGCCTGACCGACGCCATTTTCATCTACGGTGGCGAACCGACGCTCGCCACCGAATGGATCCCCGGGCACGGCCCGAAAATCAAGGCTGTGGTGTACGACGCCAGCCACCTGGCACAGGTCGACCAGCTCAAGCAGTTGCGCGAGTTTTTCCAGCCGCTGATGAAAAATCTCGACCACAGCGCTCATGTCGTCATCCTCGGCCGCGCTCCGGAAAACCCCGACGACCCGTTCGCCGCCAGCGCCCAGCGGGCTTTGGAGGGTTTCAGCCGATCCCTGGCCAAGGAGCTGCGCCATGGCGGGACGCTGCAGTTGCTGTACGTTGGCGAAGGCGCCGAAACCCAGCTGGAAGGTGCGCTGCGGTTTTTCCTGTCGCCCAAGAGTGCCTACGTTTCCGGGCAAGTGATTCGTCTCAAGGCCTGTGCAACCCAGGTCCAGGACTGGACCCGTCCGTTGACGGGGCTCAAGGCCCTGGTGACCGGCGCTGCCCGTGGCATCGGCGCTTCCATTGCCGAAACACTGGCCCGCGATGGCGCCGATGTGATCCTGCTGGACGTACCGCCAGCCAAGGCCGACCTCGATGCCTTGGCCGCACGCCTGAGCGGGCGCAGCCTGACGCTGGACATCTGCGCAGAAGACGCAGCCACGCAGTTGATTGAACACCTGCCCGACGGCGTCGACATCGTTGTACATAACGCTGGCATCACCCGGGACAAGACCCTCGCCAACATGACCCCGGAATTCTGGGACGCGGTGCTGGCAGTCAACCTCAATGCGCCGCAAGTGCTGACCAAGGCCCTGCTCGACAGCGGCACCCTGCGCGATAACGGCCGGGTCATCCTGCTGGCATCCATCAGTGGCATCGCCGGCAATCGCGGCCAGACCAACTACGCCGCGAGCAAGGCCGGGCTGATCGGCCTTGCTCAAGCCTGGGCGCCAACCCTGCAGGCCCGAGGCATCAGCATCAACGCCGTGGCGCCAGGCTTCATCGAAACCCGCATGACCGCGGATATTCCTTTCGCCCTGCGCGAAGCCGGGCGACGCATGAGCTCGCTGGGCCAGGGCGGCCTGCCCCAGGATGTCGCCGAAGCCGTGGCCTGGCTTGCGCAACCGGGCACCGGTGCCGTGACCGGACAGGCGCTGCGCGTGTGTGGGCAAAGCCTGCTGGGGGCCTGATCATGACGATCCAATGGCATGAGATACACGCCGCGCCGTCGATGTCCGGGCTGTACGCCAAGGCCGCGACACGCCGCAAGATCACCGGCACTACCCTGCCGGACGTTGGGCTGCGCCAAGTGATCCAGGTTGATCAGCAACGCCTGGCGGCCTATCGCAAGGTCTGCGGCTTTACCGAAAACGGTCTGCTGCCACCGACCTATCCCCATGTGCTGGCGTTCGCCCTGCAAATGCAGCTACTGACGGATCGGAATTTTCCGTTCCCGCTGCTGGGGTTGATCCACCTCAGCAACCGCATCCGCATACTGCGCCCCATGGGCGGGGTCAGCCAGGTGCGCGCCAGCGTCAATGTCGAGAATCTCCAGCCGCACGCCAAGGGCGCGGTGTTCGATCTCGTGACCCGCATTGAAGATCAGTTGGGACCGCTGTGGCAGGCCGAAAGCCAGATGCTGTGCAAAGGCGTCCAGCTTGATGGGGCGCTGGTGGAGGAGCCGGCGATTGCCGCCCTTGAGTTGACGGAAGTGGCACACTGGACAGCACCTGCGGACATTGGCCGGCAATACGCCAAGGTGTCCGGCGACTACAATCCGATCCACCTGAGCGCCGCCAGCGCTCGGCTGTTCGGCTTCCCCACCGCCATCGCCCACGGCCTGTGGAACAAGGCCCGGACGTTAGCGGCGCTGGACGACCATTTGCCCGAGGCCAACATCGAGATCGAAGTGAACTTCAGGAAACCGGTGCGCCTGCCCAGCGAGGTGACGCTGCTGGCGAGCGCCGCGGGGTCCAGTGGAAAACTGCGGTTGGCGGGGGCTGGAGAACTGGAACACATGCTCGGCAGTTGGCAGCCGGTTGCCTGAATAAAAAACGCCGTCCCCTGTGGGAGCGAGCCTGCTCGCGAAGGGGATGGTCCTGCCTACGCCGCTGCTGCTGAATGGGACGGCCTCTTCGCGAGCAGGCTCGCTCCCACAAGGGCCATTCGTCAACGCGGTGGATAATTCGACAGGATCCGCCCCACCGTCTCGCGCACCTTCGTGCTGCGCTCCGTAGGGTTGGGCGACTCGCTGAGCAGTTGCTCATCGCTACCGCGCCACACCAACTTGCCATCCTTGCCGTCGAGCAGGTCGATCTGCACCGTGGCGACTTTGTAGCTGACGTTGCGGGTTTCGTTATACATCGGCCCGCCCCAATAGCCATTCCAGGGGCCGCCCCAGCCGCCGCCGTAGTTTGTCGTCACCTGTTGCTGACGGTCCTCGACGATCAGGTAGGCCTGGACCTGCACATCGCTGCGGGTACCGGACGGAGCCGGGCGCAAGCCGCGCTGATCAAGCTGATCGGCGACGGCTTGGCGGATGCGCTGTTCGGTCAGGTCGCTCTTGATGCGCGGGTCATCCGGACGGTACTGCAGCGCCGGCTCTTTCCAGCTCCAGCTGCGGTAGGCCGCGAAATCGCGGGTGGTGTCGAAGTCATGATTGACCTGATTGGAAGTGCAGGCGCCAAGCAACAAGGCCAGGGCAAATGGGGCGATACGGCGGAACATGGTTTTTCTCCGTTGCGTAATCAACTGGGAGGATAAGCCGAAAGAGCCTTTTCCACCGCCTCACGAATGGCATCGCTACGTTCGCTCTGACTGCCTCGCTGGCTGGTCTCGGCGCTGGCACTCCACACCGGCTGGTTGTTGCGGGCATCGAACAGATCAACCCGAACCACCACGACCTGCTCCCGGTAAGTGCGTACCACGGGGACGCTGTTATACATGCCATAACCCGGCCCGTATCGGTTGTAACCGCCGTAGTAGCCTGAATCATAATCGTCGCGGACCTGGCGTACGCGGGTCTCCAGGCGCAGGTCGGCACTGACGAAGAGGTCCGCCGGCCGATTGTCATGCAGCGGGCGCAGGCCGCGCTGGTCCAGGGCATTGCTCACCGCTTCGGCCACCTGCGCCGAGTCCGCCCAGGCCGTGCCCGGTGGCAGTCGGCCGTTGAGCCAGGCCCAGCTGCGATAGCGCCCGTAATCCCGGGGCGGTGCGGGATAGGCGCTGCGATCGAATACCGTGGCGGCCTCGGGTGGTGCTGGCGGCAGCGGCCTGGATGTCGCGACATAAGGGTTGCTGCCCTGACAGGCCGCCAGCCCCAGGCACAACACCATTAACCCTGAACGACCTTTCATTTCGCTCTCCGATTGCTTCGCGGATCAGAGGGGACGGCAAACCCAGTGCAGATAACGTCCCAAGCCGGCAAAGGCCGGATGGCGACGGTGGGCCAGTTCCATCTCCAGCAGTTGCGCAAGCTCTGCACGGCCTTGGAACTCCACCGGCATATAGTCGTGAAAAACCCGCACCCCACTCTGGGTTTCGACCTGCCACAGGCCTTCAAGTTGCGCCGCCAACTCTCGTGGATCAAGCGGTTGCTGAGGGGTCAGGCTTTGTTTCTCGCCGGCCAAGTCGTTTTTACGCAGTTTGCGAAAGTGCCCCTTGAGCAGGTTGCGATAGACCAGCGCATCGCGGTTGTAAAATGCCAGGGACAACCAGCCGCCAGGCACCGTCAACTGATGCAGCACCGGCAGGATCGCATGGGGCTCGGCCAGCCATTCGAGCACCGCGTGGCACAGCACCAGGTCGTAAGGTTCGGTGAGCTGGCCGAGCAGATCCTGCCACGGCGCCTGGATGAACGTTGCGGCCTGGCCCGCCTCGGCAAAGCGTTGGCGAGCGCCTTCGAGCATCGGCTCGGCCGGTTCGGCCAGGGTGACCTGATGCCCGCGCTCGGCCAGCCACAGCGACATGTGGCCCAGCCCCGCGCCAATATCCAGCACTCGCAAGGGGCGATCCGGCAACGCTTCAAGGAGATCGGCCTGAAGCACGGCCAGCCGAATAGCCCCCTTGGCTCCTCCGTAGATTTTTTCGGCAAAACGCGTGGCGAGTTGATCGAAATGGCGATCGCTCATTGGCCGAACCGCCGTTCGCTGTCGGCCAACTTGCTGCGCACCACGGCGTCCATGTCCAGGCCCAGCTCGCTGCACAACAGCAACAGGTACAAGACGATGTCACCGATTTCCTGCCCGGCGTGGGCAAGTTTTTCCGCGGGCAACTGGCGTGACTGCTCCTCGGTCAACCACTGGAAAATCTCCACCAATTCAGCCATTTCGACGCTGGCGGCCATGGCCAGGTTTTTCGGGCTGTGGAATTGCCGCCAATCGTTACGATCACGGATGGCATGCAGGCGTTCGGTCAGTTCAACAAGGTTCATCGGGCTCTCCTGGATGCGCATAGCTTCGAGGGGATGACGAGGTAAGGCAAGAGTCTCGATACAAAGCGCCGGTTTGCCCCATAATCGAACGATCCCGGCCCAGACCGCTCCTACATTCAGGAGCAAAAGGCTCAACGTGGATTCCCTCTCATCAGGACGCACACATGCAGGTAGAAAGCTTTTTCGAATGGCTCGGTCAGGCGCTCGGTTCGGTGATCCGTTTTATCGTCGATCTGCTCAGTGGCCTGTTCAACACCCTGGCCAATGCCGGCGGCAATTTTGTCGAAGGCCTGTCCCGGACGCTGGGAATGGATACTTCAATCATCAGCATCATTGCGCTGATCCTCGGGCTGATGTTGTTGTACTCGGCGATCCGCGCCTTCATGCGGGCGTCGATCGTCATGGGCATCATCTGGCTGGTGCTGGGGTTGTGGCTGTTGAGCTGGATTATTCACTGAGCCCCCAACTTGGACACCTTGTGGCGAGGGAGCTTGCTCCCGCTGGACTGCGCAGCAGTCCCAAACCGGGCTGACGCGGTTCTCCAGAAACACCGCGCCCCCCAGTCTTGCGACGGCTGCGCCGCCGAGCGGGAGCAAGCTCCCTCGCCACAAAAGCCTGCCGCACAGATGAATGAAACGCTGCAATAACCCGCTACAATCGCGCTCCTTCAAGGAGCCCGCATGCCCAAGCTGATTACCGACTGGCGCGACCGCCTTACTCATCGCCGGGTCTGGGCGCTGGCTGCGCCGATGATTCTCTCGAACATTTCCGTGCCGCTGGTGGCGCTGGTGGACAGCACCGTCATCGGCCATTTGCCCCATGCCCATCAGTTAGGCGCAGTAGCGGTCGGAGCGAGTCTGTATACGGTGCTGGCATGGGCCATGGGTTTCCTGCGCATGGGCACCACCGGGTTCGCCGCCCAGGCGGCCGGGCGTGCCGACGGCGCGGCGTTGCGCCAGGTGTTGTTGCAGGGCCTGCTGCTGGCGATGGGGCTGGCGGTGCTGCTCGGTGCCGTCGGCATTCCCTTGAGCGACATGGCGCTGCACTTCATGCAACCGTCCGCCGAGCTCAACCAGTTGACCCGCGATTTCTTCCACACTCGCCTTTTCGGCTTGCCTGCGGCGCTGGCCAGCTATGCGCTGGTCGGCTGGTTCCTCGGCGCCCAGAACGCCCGCGCGCCGCTGGCGATCCTGCTGGTGACCAACCTGGTGAACATCGCCTTGAACCTCTGGTTCGTGATCGGCCTGGACTGGGGCGTGACCGGTTCGGCCCGGGCGTCGGTCATCGCCGAATGGACGGGCGCGCTGGTAGGCCTGGCCCTGGCGCGCAACACCCTGCGCAACTGGCCTGGGCAGATAGCCTGGGCGGCGCTGGGCTTGTGGCAGAGCTGGCGACCGTTGCTGGCGGTGAACCGGGACATTTTCATCCGCAGCCTGGTGCTGCAATCGGTGTTTTTCCTGATCACGGTGCAAGGCGCGCGTCTGGGCGATGCGACCGTGGCCGCCAATGCCCTGCTGCTCAACGGCCTGCTGCTGACGGCCCACGCCCTGGACGGCCTGGCCCACGCCGTGGAAGCACTGTGCGGCCACGCTATTGGGGCTCGCGACCGCCTGGCCCTGCGCCGTGCGCTGGTCGTTGCCAGCGGCTGGTCACTGATTGCCAGCCTCGGGTTTGCCCTGCTGTTCCTGCTTGCTGGGCATCTGTTCATCGACATGCAGACCGACATCGCCGAAGTGCGGACCACCGCTTACCACTACTTGCCTTATCTGGCGGCGTTACCGTTGATTGCGGTATCGAGCTATCTGCTCGATGGCCTGTTCATCGGCGCCACCCGCGCCCGGGAAATGCGCAACGGCATGCTCCTGACCCTGCTACTGACGTTGCCGTTCGCCTGGGTCCTGCAAGGATTGGGCAATCACGGCCTGTGGATCACTTTCCTGCTGTTCATGGCCTTGCGCAGCCTGACGCTCGGTACCTTCGCCTGGCGTTTGCAACGACACGACAGCTGGCTCGGTGGCAATGCCCGGTGAGGCCTTCAATCCTGGTTGCCTTGCCATAGCCGCCGCAACTGCTCCAGACGCTCGTGTTGCGAGCCGCCAGCCAGCTCCGGCGCTGGCTGCGCATCAGGGTATTGCAAGCGTAGCCACAACCAGCCGTCGAGGGCGCTCTGTTCGCTGAACCCCAGCGCCAACCCTTGCTGCATATATTCCCAGAGCGACCAGTAGTCATGCCCAATGGAGCAGGACCAACGCCAGACATGACGCTCCAATACACACGCCTGCAACTGGCTTTGTTGCCTGTCACTGAGGCCCGGCTCGTTCTCCAGAGCCGGCACCGACAAGCCAGGATTGGCGAGCTGTTGCCAGCCCTCCGAGCCCATGGTCCGATCAGCCCAGGTGCCTCCGAACCAGCGCAGAATGCTGATCGGCCCCAGCCAGCAACTGAGTTCCCGAGGGTCGCAACCATCAAAAAAATAACTCGCGGTGTGCGGGTTGTAATAGCTCAACAAAGCCTTGTAGTGCAGGCCCAGCGTGACCGTCAGCATGCGCCGCAAATGCGTCAGCAATACTTCGGCAGGCGCCGCGCTCACTATCAGCAGCCCCGGCCAGGATTGACTATCCAGCTGGCACAGACTGGCCAGCGCTGGCGATCGCTGCAGATCAACCAATAGCGGGCCTTCGTCCCTCAGTTCGTGAAGATCGGTGTTTTCGAACAGAAGAAAGTGCCGTGCCTCGGCAAATTGCTCCCGCAGGCGCAGCGCGGCTCCGGGGCCGTTCGGCGCGTCGAGCAGCAGCCATTGCGGCGTGGCCCCAGGCATGGCGGCAGCGTTCATGGCGCTGCGCCCGCACCACGTTGCGTCACCAGGCGGCAGATGCACACCGCCTGGGCGCAGGGGTGGAACGCCCCTCCGCCGGGCAACAGGCACAGCAGGAACAGCGGCTCGCCACCGCGCACTGCAGACAACAGGTGGTCATCAACCCCAGGCGTCCCGGGTATTTCTGACAAACTCGCACTGGCTGGCGCTGGCTGTGTGCCAATGAGGGGCGGTGGGCCGAGAAAGGCACAGATAAGCGGGCGATCCGGGTCACCCTCGATAAAGCTCACCAGGACCTCGGTGCCCTCACGAATCCGATCGCCTGCGCAGGCCGCCAGCTCAGGCGCCAACGGCAGCCAGCAATGGCTGGCGCTGGCCCCTTCGCCTTGATAGACCCAGTCGAACTGCACCGCCACTCGCCCAGGCACCTGGCCCGCAGGCTCATCCACGTCTACCACCCATCCGCGTTGCCGGCTCACCATGACCGGCTTCGCAGGCACCTTGTCTGCCACAAACGACAGCGCGAAGGGAATGGCCCGGAACCGGTTGGCATATCGACCTGACTGGCCACGATGCTCGACCCTGGTCAATAACCAGCGCCGGTTCCAGTCCTTGAAAGGGTGAGCGGTCAGGGTCAGGGTCTGCCCGCTGTGCAAGTGCATCAGATCGCTCTGGCCCTCGGAGGCCTGTATGCCGATACCCTCGAAGCCAGCCTGAGCGCTGAAGGCGTGCACGGCGTCGGCCTGGCCGTCACCGCCGAAGATAACCTCGCCAGCGGAAAAGACACTGCCCGGCGCATCGGAGAAAACCAGGCAGTGCCCATCCCGGGCATGCTCGAAATGGAACCGGATACCAGCCTGGGCGCATATCCTCTGCAGAAATTGCAGGTCGGACTCCCGGTATTGGCTACAGACATCCCGCGTCGCAAAATCACCGCTCAAATCCAGGCACAGCCCGCGCCCGCCGATGCCATGCCCGCTCAAGACCTGGCGAATGATCTGCGGTACCGAGCGGCCACTGAACACCCGCTGGCTGAAGCGCTGCGCCAGGCATGCAAGCTTCGGCTCGATGCGCACATCGCAATTACCTCCATGACGGTGCTGCACAACTTCGTGGAGCTGTCCGTGAATGCCCCGGCCGCAGCTCCCGAAACTCAACCAGACGCTGCGGTACAGCAGGCCCGCCAGGTCCAGCGGCGTGTCACTGGTCACCAGTTCCACCTCGAACAGGAAAGGTTCGCTGATGTTTTCATTGCCGGTGAAGGCCACGACAACAAAGGACTCGGGCAGACCGGCTATCTCCAGACGAAATGATGACTCGCGGGCTGGACAGGACATCGGCATTTCTCTACAGGAGGGGGCGACCGGGCATTCTGGCCGAGAGCCTGGGTCGAGTAGAGGGGCCAAGTACAAGTAAGGAACGGGACTACACGAAATAAGGACCTTTCCGATTAGCTGCCCCCGTGTGAGGAAATTTCCACAGCGCAAATCAAAACGCCCTCCGGAACTGTCCGAAAATACCCGCGGCATGCGACGTATTTTCTGACAGCCCCGGAGGGCGTTGCGCTTGGCGCTATTGCCCTGTCAGGAAGACAGGTAGGAGGAACGAGTCAACCCGAGACGCAGGGCATCCAGAAACTGGGTGCGTTCGGCCGCCGTGATCCGGGCGCTGGCGCACTTGTCACGGTAGTGAGTCATCAGCTCCTCCGGCGACAGGTGCACGTAGCGCAACATGTCCTCGATGGTGTCGTGGGTTTCGATACCGGCGTGGTACACGCTGCCGTCGGCGTTCTGGTAGATGTTCACCGAATCGGTGTCACCAAACAGGTTGTGCATATCACCGAGGATTTCCTGATAGGCACCCACCAGGAAAATGCCCAGCAGATAGTCTTCGCCCGGATTGAGCGAATGGACCGGCAGGCTGGTCTCGATGCTCTGCTCATCGACGTATTGCTTGATCTTGCCGTCGGAGTCGCAGGTCAGGTCCTGCAGCACGGCGCGGCGCAGTGGCTCTTCATCGAGACGATGCAACGGCAGGATCGGCAACACCTGGCCGATCGCCCAGGTGTCCGGCAAACTCTGGAACACCGAGAAGTTGCAGATGTACTTGTCGGCCAGCTTGTCGTTGAGCTCATCGAGCACTTGACGGTGCGAGCGCTGACGGGCCTTCAGCGAGTTGTGCAGACGACGGCAAACGGCGAAGTAGCACTGCTCGGCCAGGGCTTTTTCCGCCAGGGTCAGCTTGCCATCGGCGTACTGCGCAGCCACGTCGCTCATGTAGTGGGTGGCACGCCAGTAGGTCTCGGTGACCATCTCGATATCGGTCGGGCCCAGCAGGTCCACCAGCCATTGCACGGTTTCCGGCAGGCTTTCCTTGTTTTCGATCACCGGCACATCGTCATGGTGCTTCTCGACGTCGGTGACCTGGACCACCAGCATCGCATGGTGGGCGGTCAACGAGCGGCCGCTCTCGGAAAAGATGTGCGGGTGCGGCAGGCTCTGCGCATCGCAGAACTCCTTGAGCATCCCCACCACGACCCCGGCGTAATCGTCCATGTCGTAGTTGATCGAGCTGGCGTTGCGCGAGTGCGTACCATCGTAGTCCACGCCCAGACCGCCGCCGACATCGATGTGATCCACCGGCAGGCCGAGGTTGCGCAGCTCACCGTAGTAACGGATCGCTTCCTTGAAACCATGCTGGTAGTCCGCCAGATTGGCGATCTGCGAGCCCATGTGGAAGTGCAGCAGGCGGATGCCCTGGTCGAGGCCGGCGCCGCGGAAGCGCTCGACCACCGACAACAACTGCGCTGCGGACAAGCCGAACTTGGATTTTTCGCCACCGGTATCGGCCCATTTGCTCGATGCCAGGGACGACAGGCGCACCCGCAGACCGACCTGCGGCTTGACCTTGAGCGACGCAGCCTCTTCGATTACCAAGCCGACTTCGGACTCTTTCTCGATCACGATGAAGACATTGTGGCCCAGCTTCTGGCCCATCAGCGCCAGGCGGATGAACTCGCGGTCCTTGTAGCCATTGCAGACGATGGTCCCGCCCTTTGGCGCCAGGGCCAGCACCGCCAGCAACTCGGGCTTGGAACCGGCTTCCAGGCCGATGGAGACATTCTGGGTGGCGATGATGTTTTCGATCACCGCCTCCTGCTGGTTTACCTTGATCGGGTAAAGCGCGGTGTACTGGCTCTGGTATTCCAGGCGTGCAATGTTGCTGTCGAAGGCGCCGGTGAGCTGACGCACCCGATCTTGCAGGATATCGGGGAAGCGCACCAACAGCGGCAACGAAAGGCCACTCTGGCGCAACTGGTCGACTTGCTCGTACAAATCGATCGGCGAACTGTCGGGGCCGTTCGGACGGACTTCGACGCGACCGGCTTCATTGATCGCGAAATACCCGGCCCCCCAATGGCGGATCCCGTAAACGCTGCGGCTGTCCGCAACTGTCCATTGGCTGCCATCGTCTTTGCGTGTGCGTCGTACGGACATCGAAGTCCCCTATAAAGAAGTCAAAATGCACCATCCGGTCGGAGGCTGGCGCAGTCTAGAGAATGGAAATGACGATTTGCCTGTAAGCAGGTAGACCCTGCCCGCAGCGCTGAGTTTAGAACCCCGTTCAGAACAGGCTCTGTGAAAACCATGTGGGCGATCGCGAACCGGGGTTCGGATCAAGCCAGGGTGGGTTTCACAGAAGCTGCTAGCCGCCGGACTTCTTTGCCTTGAAACCGTGTCGGGTGAGTTCCGCCAGCAAGAGCTCGACGTGATCGCCCTGGATCTCGATGACGCCGTCCTTCAACGCGCCGCCGGTACCACAGCGCTTTTTAAGCGTCGTTGCCAGCTCCTTGAGCGCGTCCTCGGCCAGCGGCACGCCGGTGATTGTGGTCACCGTCTTGCCACCTCGACCTTTGCTTTCGCGGCGTACGCGAGCAATGCCGTCCCCGGCGGGTATGGCGGTCTGTTTGCAGATGCAGGCATCCACCGGCTGGCGGCAATCAGGGCAATGACGACCGGCGTCGGTAGAAAATACCAGGCCGCCCAGGGCGGCGAAGGATGCGGCTTTTTTGGCCACCGGCAATCCTCTTCGGAGGACAAAGACTGGTCGAGGGGCGAAAGTGCCTCGACCGCGAAGCCCCACTCAGGCAGGGGCAGCGCAGCTGGACCGAACGAAGTCGGCCAAGCTTGAAAAGTCGCGCAGTGTAACGACAAAAAGCCCACTTGCTAAGGGCCAATCAGCGCCAATTTACAGCTTCTTTGCGACACCGCGCTCACGGGCGCGCAAATAGCGCCCAAGCGCCGCCAGGGAGTCCGGGCAATACGGTTTGTGGCGGATTTCATCGAGCACCTGCTCGACGGGCAGAAAGCGCGCTTCCAGGACTTCTTCCGGTTGCAGGACCAACGGCCCGTCCCACACGGCGGAAAACGCCGCGCACCACAGGCGACTGCCGCCGTCCTCGAAATAGAAATGATCGTGGGCGACCAATTCGACGCCGCTCACGCCTAATTCTTCGGCCAGCTCGCGCGCCGCCGACTCGGCGTAGGTCTCGTGGGCCTGAACCATTCCCCCTGCCGCGACATCCCAATAGCCGGGGTAGATAGCCTTGCTCAAAGTCCTTCGATGAACGCACAGCTCGCCCGCCGAATTGAACAGCATGATGTAGGTGCCGCGTCCGATCAGGCCTCGCTCGCGCAGATCCGAGCGCACCAGGCTGCCGAGCAGATTGTCGTCTTCGTCGACCCAAGCGATCAGCTCGGCATCCGAGGCCACTCGATGAGCGTCCTCCCGGGTGCTTTCGTCCATCCTTCAGCCCTGGTTGAGCAATTGCCGCAGGTCAATCACCGCCGCATTGGCGCGAGAAATATAGTTGGCCATGACCAGCGAGTGGTTCGCCAACACCCCGAAGCCGCTGCCGTTGAGAATCATCGGGCTCCAGATCGGCTCCTGTGAAGCCTCCAGTTCGCGAATGATCTGCCGCACGCTGACCGTCGCGTTCTTCTTCGCCAGCACGTCTGCGAAATCCACCTCGATGGCGCGCAACAAGTGAGACAGCGCCCAGGCTTGACCACGAGCCTCGTAGAACACGTTGTCGATTTGCAGCCAAGGTGTCTCGACCACCTCTTCGTCAACCTGCGGCACCTGGCCTGGCGCCGGGACCTCGGTCTTCAGCGAGGTGTTGAGCTTGACCCGGCCGACGCTGGCGGACAGGCGCTGGGACAGCGACCCCAGGCGCGTACCGACATCCCCCAGCCAGTTGTTCAGGTTGTCGGCGCGGGCGTAGAACAACGCGCTTTTCTGACTTGGATCGGACAGGCGCGCCTGATAACGGCTCAAGGAATTGATGCCTTCCTGGTATTCCGATTCGCTGGACGGCAGCACCCAACTGCGGTTGTCGAAGTTGAAGCGCGGCTCGGCCTTGGCCAGGTCGGCGTCTTCGGCGGACTGCGACTGGGAACGGGCGAAGTCCTTGCGCAGGGCACGGCTCAGGTCGCGGACCTGCACCAGCACGCCGTATTCCCAACTGGGCATGTTGTCCATCCACAGGCCTGGCGGGAAGCGGTCGTTGGAAATGTAGCCGCCCTGCTTGGTCAGCAAGGTTCCGGCGACGGTCTTGAGGGTTTCCACGGTGGTGTAGCCGACCACCATCTGCCGGCCATCCTTCTCGGCCGCTGCCTGGGCGTTCTGCTGTACCGGAAACAACTCGGGCTCCTGGCTCCAATACCAGCCGACCGCAATAGTCACTAGCAGGTAAAGGCCAATGAGCGTGGCCAGCGCCCGACTGAAAAACAGCCCACCCAGATAGCTGCGGGTGTCCGATTTCGGTTCGGCGGCGCGTTCAGGCGCGCTGCCCGCGCGGTTCTTCCAGTCCAGCATGGCGATATCCCTTCAATCACTTGAGTTCACGGTTCGACCACAACCTTACATCAACGTGCCTTGGCCGGCATCCGTCGTTGGGCTTATCGGAGAATTACCGCCACGAGACAAAGACCCGCCTAGGGGAATCCCTGAACCTCATCCGCTGGAAAATCGAAGAAACAACGTCGAAGAAAAGCGCAGGCAACATCCTGCAGCCGCGTCGTTGTGCCGTACCGAAATAGCTTGGATCGGCTATTGGAAACCCCCTGAAGACCTTTATTTACAGGGCCGTCACCACGTCCGCAAAGGCAATTCCAGACCGACAGGTCAGAAACTGAATGGCGCCTCCTGGCAGATTATTGATGTAGAACACTCATGTAAGGGAAAAGAGGTGCTAGCATAGAGCCACCAGTCGATCTCAGCATGCCCCCTAACTAGTAGTCAGGATATGACCGAGCCAGAAGACCCCAGCCGCGAGCGCCTCAAGCACCACTTTGCCCAGCGGGTAATTCATCAGGCTCGCCAGATCCTGGAGATATGGCAGCGCCTGCAACGCAGCGAATGGTCCAGTACCGACCTGTCGGAGCTCAGTGAAGCCAATCTGCGCCTGCTGCGCTTTGCCGAGCGTTTCGAGCAACCTGAGCATTGCCAGCTTGCCCAAGGTATCGGCCAGTCGTTGCAAGCGGTAGACGCCAATCGCGGGCGCTTGAGCAGCCAGCTGATCACCGAGATCAACCGCTTGATGCAACGCCTGTCCCGCACCGGCTTGCGCCATGGCGACCAGCTCGAGCAGACCTTCCTGCCACCGCTGCGCAAGCCCATCTACATATTGCTGCAAGACCATGACCGTGCCGAACGGCTGGCCAAGCAACTGGAATTCTTCGGCCTCAGCGCCCAGTCCCTGGACAGCGTCGCGGCATTCCGGGCCGCGATGGTCGAGCGCCTGCCTGCGGCTATTGTCATGGACGTGGATTTCAGCGGCCCGGGCGTGGGCCTGAAGCTGGCGGCCCAAGCCCAGGAAGGCCTGGATCAACCACTGCCGCTATTGTTTTTCAGTTTGCTGGAAACCGATACACCAACGCGGCTGGCCGCCGTGCGCGCCGGCGGGCAGGAGTTTCTCACCGGCACGCTGGAGGCCTCGAGCCTGCTGGAAAAAATCGAAGTGCTGACCTGCGTCGCCCAGTACGAACCCTACAAAGTGTTGATCATCGATGACTCCCGCGCCCAGGCCCTGCACACCGAACGCCTGCTCAACAGCGCCGGCATTGTCACGCGCACGCTGATCGAGCCGATCCAGGCCATGGCCGAGCTGGCGGACTTCCAGCCCGACCTGATCATCCTCGACATGTACATGCCCGCCTGCACCGGTACGGAACTGGCCAAGGTGATCCGCCACAACGACCGCTACGTCAGCGTGCCGATCATTTACCTGTCCGCCGAAGACGACCTGGACAAACAGCTCGACGCCATGAGCGAGGGCGGTGATGACTTCCTGACCAAACCGATCAAGCCCAGGCACCTGATCACCACCGTGCGCAACCGTGCAGCACGGGCCCGCAATCTCAAGGCGCGGATGGTGCGCGACAGCCTCACCGGCTTGTACAACCACACCCATATCCTGCAATTGCTCGAAGACTGCAGCTTCCGCGCCCGCCGTGAGGGCAAGCCCTTGAGCTTCGCCATGCTCGATATCGACCATTTCAAACGGGTCAATGACAGCCACGGCCACCCCATGGGCGACCGGGTGATCAAGAGCCTGGCGCTGTTTCTCAAGCAACGCTTGCGCAAGACCGATTTCATCGGCCGGTACGGCGGCGAAGAGTTCGCTATCGTCATGCCCGACACCGACATTGATGCCGCCTGCACAGTGCTGGACGAAATCCGCCAGCGCTTTGCCGAGATTCACTACCCGGCCCAACCCCAGGACTTGTGGTGCACCTTCAGCGCCGGGGTGGTGGAGATGAGCGAAGAGTCCGACAGCTTGATGATGGCCAGCCAGGCGGACGAGGCGCTGTACCGTGCCAAGCACGCCGGGCGCAATCGGGTGCAGAGCGCCCGTCAATCAAAGCAAAGTGCCACTTTTTCATCGGAATCGACTGATTCGGTCATAAACGTGTAACGCAAACGCAATAACTTCAGGCACTTACGATTCTGCCCCCGGTAGACCCTTGATGCGCCTGAAGCTGCTGACCAACCTCAACACTGTTCTTTTAGTTGCCGTATGCCTTGGCCTCGGCGCCACCCTATGGTGGTCGCAGATCGCCTTGGAGCGTCCTTATCTGCTGATGGAACGTTACCTGGGCCTGTCGCGGCAGTTCCAGGGCGAAGTGGCGCGCAACATCGAAGATTACCTGGCCAGCGGCGACGCCTTGCGCCTCAGCGCAGCCACCCAGGCCCTGGAAACCCTGCAAAAAGATCTGGACCAGTTCCCGCCGGACCTGGCCAGGACGCTAAGCCCGAGCCTGTCGAACCTTGACGGTTTCAGCAAGACCGACCTGCTGGCCGCCGGCAAACTGGCGGCTGATCCACAGGCCCTGTTGTTGCAGGCTGAACGTGAGCTGAGCGCCAGCCTGGACCAACTTGCCCAGTACGCCAACGGCGCGCCGGCTTATCTGCCGCCGCTGTTTGCTGCCTCACAGCATTTGGGCCGGTTGTCCCTCGCCCGGGACAAACTGGTCAGCAGCGGCCGCAGTGAACTGGCCGCTGATGTCGAACGGGAACTGGCCAACGTCCGCACCCAGGCCCAGCAACTGGACAGTCTGCCGCTGCTCGGCGTCACCGCCAGCAACGAATCGGGCAGCGATGACTTCGCCGCGTTGATGGGTCTGGAAACCGAGGAAAAGGCCGCCGCCGAAGACGCCGGGATTGCCCTCAAGCGCGAACTCAACAGCCTGCTCGGGCGTTATCCCGCGGAACTGGCGCGCACGCGCGAACTGATCCAGAAACGCACCGAGCTGGCCGATGCCACGCACTTGAAAACCACCGATGTGCAACAGGCAATCGACGCCATGGAGCCTGCGGTCCGTGCCCAACATGGGCAGATCCAGGGCGAAGTACGGGTCATCCAAGGGGTGATGATCGGTCTGATTCTGCTGATCGCCCTTCTTATCGATACCTTGCAGCGACGCCTGGCCCGGACCTTGACCCGCCTGGCGCCGGCCCTTTCCACTTGGGCCGAAGGCGATTTCAGTGGCGATATCCGTGTCGGCGCCAGCAACCGTGAATTGCAGGACATCGAAGCCTCGCTCAATCGCCTGCGCGCCTATCTGGTGGATCTGGTCGGTACCATCCGCCTGAACGCCGAACAGGTGGCCGGCAGCAGCCGGACCCTGGCCGAGCTCAGTGGCGAATTGCATAGCGGTGCCGAAGACCAGGCCGGTGACACGGCATTGATCCGCGACTCCCTCAGTGAGCTCGAAGCGACCATCCAGCAAGTGGCCGGCGATGCCAGCCAGGCCGCGGATGCCAGTCGCAGTGCGGGCCATGCCGTGGAGCAAGGCCAGAAAGTGATCGGCATGAGCCTCGCCGGCTTGCACTCGCTCGTCGGCGAAGTGCAGGGCAATGCGCAAATGATCGAACAGCTGGCTGAGGAGTCGGCGACCATCGGCGGCGTGCTGACCGTCATCCGCTCGATTGCCGACCAGACCAACCTGTTGGCCCTCAATGCCGCCATCGAAGCCGCCCGCGCCGGGGAAATGGGCCGCGGCTTTGCGGTTGTGGCCGAGGAGGTCCGCTCCCTGGCTCAACGCACCGCAGGCGCCACGGCCGAGATCCAGGCGCTGATTGCCCGTTTGCAGCAGGCTGCACGCCAGTCCGTGGAAGGCATGCGCGCCCAGGTCGAGCACGCCGAAGCCACCGCCAGCCAGGCCCAGGCGGCCGATGGTGCACTGGATAAAATCGTCGAGGCGATCCAGACCATCGCCGATACCGCGGTGCGCATCGCCGATGTCACCGCCCAGCAAAGCGGCGCCGTCAGCGAAATCCGCGATCACAGCGAGCGGATCCACCAACTGGGCGGGGATAACCTGCAGCGCATCGGCCAGGGCCGGGAACAGGGCGACAACCTGCTGCTCCTGGGCGGGCGCTTGCACACGGCGGTGCAGGCGTTCCGGGTGTGATTTCAGAAGCCCACTGAACCTGTGGCGAGGGAGCCTGCTCCCGCTGGGTCGCGAAGCGGCCCCAAAACCTGCCATGTGCGGAGCATCAGGCACACCACGCCCGCCGGTTACGACTGCTGCGCAGCCGAGCGGGAGCAAGCTCCCTCGCCACGGATGGTTCGATTGCCTTAGGAGTATTAGTCCCACCGGGTTCAACTGCGGGCTCATGGCTGCGAGTGACCGAACCCGGAGGCATGGTCACAAACTTCGCGCAAACATCGGTCAACGTGCCGGCTATTGCCGGGAACTGGACAGTCACAAAGACTTTGCGGCATAGTCTCCGGGTTCTGACACCTGCTCACAGACAACAAGGAACAGCAGATGGCGACCCTTCTGGTCCTGCACGGACCCAACCTGAACCTGCTGGGCACCCGTGAACCGGGCGTCTATGGCGCCGTGACACTGGCCCAGATCAACCAGGACCTGGAGCAACGGGCCCGTAGCGCCGGCCATCATTTGCTCTACCTGCAAAGCAATGCCGAATATGAATTGATCGACCGCATCCATGCCGCGCGCGGCGAAGGCGTGGACTTCATTCTGATCAATCCCGCGGCTTTTACACATACAAGCGTCGCATTACGTGACGCGCTGCTGGCAGTGAGCATCCCATTCATCGAAGTGCATTTGTCCAACGTGCACAAACGCGAACCTTTCCGCCATCACTCCTACTTCTCCGATGTAGCAGTAGGCGTGATCTGCGGCCTTGGCGCCAGCGGTTACCGACTGGCCCTGGAGGCCGCTCTAGAGCAGCTTGAAAAACAGGCAACAGCTTGAACAACAAGCGTTAAACGCCCCTGACCGACCCTTGGGAGTTGATGATTCATGGATATCCGTAAAGTTAAGAAACTGATCGAATTGCTGGAAGAGTCCGGCATCGACGAGCTCGAGATCAAGGAAGGCGAAGAGTCCGTACGCATCAGCCGCCACAGCAAGACCCCGGCCCAGCAGTTCTATGCACCGGCACCGATGCAAGCGCCAGCCGCTGCACCTGCTCCGGCAGCTGCGCCAGTTGCCGCCGCTGCACCTGCCGCACCGGCCGCGCCGACGCTGAACGGCACTGTTGCTCGCTCGCCGATGGTGGGCACGTTCTATCGCAAGTCTTCCCCGAGCTCGCCGTCCTTCGTTGAAGTTGGCCAGACCGTGAAGAAAGGCGACACCCTGTGCATCGTCGAAGCCATGAAGATGATGAACCACATCGAAGCTGAAACCAGCGGTGTGATCGAGTCCATCCTCGTCGAAGACGGCCAGCCGGTTGAGTACGACCAACCGCTGTTCACCATCGTTTGAACCGCGGAGAGCCTTTGATGACTGCGAAGTTGGAAAAAGTTCTGATCGCTAACCGCGGTGAGATCGCCCTGCGGATTCTGCGTGCCTGCAAAGAGATGGGCATCAAGACCGTCGCCGTTTACTCCAAGGCCGACAAAGAACTGATGCACCTGGGCCTGGCGGATGAATCCGTCTGCATCGGTCCGGCGTCGGCTGCGCACTCCTACCTGCACATCCCGGCGATCATCGCCGCCGCCGAAGTGACCGGCGCTACCGCCATTCACCCTGGCTACGGTTTCCTCGCGGAAAACGCCGACTTCGCCGAACAGGTGGAAAACTCCGGTTTTGCCTTCATCGGTCCGAAAGCCGAAACCATTCGCCTGATGGGCGACAAGGTTTCGGCCAAGCACGCCATGATCGCTGCCGGCGTGCCAACCGTTCCGGGCTCCGACGGCCCGCTGCCTGAAGACGAAGAAACCGCTCTGCGCATCGGTCGCGAAGTCGGCTATCCGGTGATCATCAAGGCCGCCGGCGGCGGTGGTGGTCGCGGCATGCGTGTGGTGCACAAGGAAGAAGACCTGATTTCCTCGGCAAAACTGACCCGCTCCGAAGCAGGCGCGGCGTTCGGCAACCCGATGGTCTATCTGGAAAAATTCCTCACCAACCCACGTCACGTCGAGGTCCAGGTACTGTCCGACGGCCAAGGCCAGGCGATTCATCTCGGCGACCGCGATTGCTCGCTGCAGCGTCGTCACCAGAAGGTCCTCGAAGAAGCGCCGGCACCAGGCATCGACGAGCAGGCTCGCCAGGAAGTCCTGGCCCGCTGCGTCAAGGCCTGCATCGATATCGGTTACCGCGGCGCGGGTACTTTCGAGTTCCTGTATGAGAACGGTCGTTTCTACTTCATCGAAATGAACACCCGCGTTCAGGTGGAGCATCCGGTTTCGGAAATGGTCACCGGCATCGACATCGTCAAGGAGATGCTCAGCATCGCCGCTGGCAACAAGCTGTCGTTCACTCAGGATGACGTGGTCATCCGCGGTCACGCGCTGGAATGCCGGATCAATGCCGAAGACCCGAAAACCTTCATGCCAAGCCCTGGCACGGTCAAGCATTTCCATGCCCCGGGCGGCAACGGCGTTCGCGTCGATTCGCACCTGTACAGCGGTTATGCCGTTCCGCCGAACTACGACTCGTTGATCGGCAAGCTGATCACTTACGGGGCAACCCGCGACGAAGCCATGGCGCGCATGCGCAATGCGCTGGACGAGATCGTCGTGGATGGGATCAAAACCAACATCCCGCTGCACCGCGACCTCACCCGCGACGAAGGCTTCTGCAAAGGGGGCGTGAACATTCACTACCTCGAGCACAAGCTGGCTGGCGAGAAGCACTAAGCTTCAACCCGCACCAGACAAAGCCGCCTTCGGGCGGCTTTGTCGTTTCTGCAGGTTTCGTAAACTCTGTGGGAGCGAGCCTGCTCGCGAAAGCGATGTCAGTTGACATCAATGTGACTGACAGACCGCTTTCGCGAGCAAGCTCGCTCCCACAAAAGCCTTGCGCTCGCGTAAACTTGCGCGCTTCGCTGGCCGCTAGGCTGCAATCATCATTTTCCAAAGGTGCCCGCCATGCCTTGGCTGCAAGTACGTCTGGCCATCAGCCCGGAACAAGCCGAAACCTATGAAGACGCCTTTCTTGAAGTTGGCGCCGTTTCGGTCACCTTCATGGATGCCGAAGACCAGCCGATCTTCGAGCCGGAACTCAACACTACCCCGCTGTGGTCTCACACCCACCTGCTGGCCCTGTTCGAGGGTGGCACCGAAGCCACCAGCGTGCTTGCTCACCTGGAGCTGCTGACCGGCGGCCCGCTACCCGAGCACCACAGCGAAGTGATCGAGGACCAGGATTGGGAACGCAGCTGGATGGACAACTTCCAACCGATGCGCTTCGGCCAGCGCTTGTGGATCGTGCCGAGCTGGCATGCCGCACCGGAGCCGGACGCGGTCAACCTGCTGCTGGACCCGGGCCTGGCGTTCGGCACCGGCACCCACCCGACCACCGCGCTGTGCCTGGAGTGGCTCGACGGCCAGGACCTGAAGGACTGCCACGTACTGGACTTCGGCTGCGGTTCGGGGATCCTGGCCATTGCCGCGCTGCTGTTGGGCGCCAAGGAAGCGGTCGGCACCGATATTGATGTCCAGGCCCTGGAAGCGTCCCGCGACAACGCCGGTCGCAACAACATTGCCGAAGCACTTTTCCCGCTGTATCTGCCCCAAGACCTGCCCCAAGTACAGGCCGACGTACTGGTGGCCAACATCCTCGCCGGCCCGCTGGTGTCGCTGGCACCGCAGCTGTCCAGCCTGGTCAAGCCGGGCGGACGCCTGGCGCTGTCGGGCATCCTGGCGGAACAGGGCGAAGAAGTCGCCGCCGCCTACGCCGGGGATTTCGACCTGGACCCGATTGCCAATCGCGATGGCTGGGTGCGCATCACTGGACGTCGGCGCTAGAATGGCCGCCTGTATCGACCGGATTGCCGCATGACCGACAGCTTCGTCACCCAGTGCCCGCATTGCCACACCAGTTTTCGTGTCAGCCATGCTCAATTGAGCGTGGCACGCGGGGTGGTTCGCTGCGGCTCGTGCCTGCAGGTGTTCAACGCCGCGCGACAATTGCTCGAGCAGCGCACGGCCAAGACCGTTGCGCCCCCACTCGCGCCTCTCGCCGCACCAGCCGTCGATACACCGCCGCCCCGCGCCATCAGCCAGAAACAATGGAGCGCCGCCGAGCTCGACCTCGATGACCTGGACAAGGAGCTGGCGCGTCTGGAGCGCCTCGAAAAGCGCGCCCCGGACAGCTTTGGCCGGCGTCGCGAAGACAACCTGAGCGCCCAGCGCGAGCAGCTTCCGCAGGAGCAGGAAGCCTGGTCCGACAGCCTCTACAGCGAAGCCCCCGACGAGCGCGCCGAAGGCGCTCTGCAAATGCCGGTCGAGCCGTTCGAGCCTCATGAGCCCGCCCGGCCGCCACGGACCGAACCTTCCTTGTCCCTGGCCCTGGAGCCCCTGGAGCCGGACGACGAACCCGTCGCCCCGCTCAGCCTCACGCCGGACGACGAGCCGCACGAACACCTTGAGCGCCTGTCCGCCACCGACGACCTGGATGACGAGCCGGAGCCTGCGGCAACGCCGCGCAAGAAGCGCGAGCGCCATGAGCCGGGGATACGCGCCGAAGCCCTGCAGGACCTGGACGATGATCCATTGCAACTGGACTGGCGCAAACGCCGCTCGCCCTGGGGCCGTCGCCTGCTCTGGAGCCTGTTGATATTGCTCGGCGCGGCAGCGCTGGCCGGCCAGTACATCGCCTACCATTTCGAAGAACTGGCCCGCCAGGACCAGTACCGTCCGTGGTTCCTGCAAATCTGCCCGGTCATTGGCTGCGATGTCCCGTCGAAGGTCGACATCGCCAAGATCAAGAGCAGCAACCTGGTGGTGCGCAGCCATCCGGAATTCAGCGGCGCCCTGGTGGTGGATGCGATCATCTACAATCGCGCGCCCTTCTCCCAGCCGTTCCCGCTGCTGGAGTTGCGTTTTGCCGACCTCAACGGTCACCTGATCGCCAGCCGTCGCTTCAAGCCAGGCGAGTACCTGGGCGGCGATCTCGAAGGCCGGGGGGAAATGCCGCCGCAGACGCCGATCCATATCGCCCTGGATATCCTCGATCCGGGGCCGAAAGCGGTGAACTACAGCCTGAGCTTTCATTCACCCGAATGAAGCCGCCAGGGCCGATTGATTGACGGCAGCTTTCTGACTCGACCCACCCAGACCAAACCGCTGGCGATAACAGAATAGCTGTTCAGATTTTATCCAATTCGACCTTTATCCAGTCATCGAGAGCGGGTATCATGCCAACCCTTTTTCGAAGTCTCATGATCCGGCCCCACTTCAGGGAAGTCCTATGTCGGCGGTACGCATCGGCCCATATACATTGCAGAACGGTCTGGTCCTCGCCCCGATGGCGGGCGTTACCGATCAGCCCTTTCGTCAGTTGTGCAAACGATTGGGCGCCGGTCTCGTGGTCTCGGAAATGGTCACCAGCGACATGAGTCTGTGGAACACCCGCAAATCGCGTCTGCGCATGATCCACGAAGGCGATCCCGAGCCCCGCTCGGTACAGATCGCCGGTGGCGACGCACAGATGCTGGCGGAGGCGGCCCGGGCGAACGTCGAGCTGGGGGCGCAGATCATTGACATCAACATGGGCTGCCCGGCGAAGAAGGTCTGTAACAAGGCCGCAGGCTCGGCGCTGTTGAAGGATGAAGCACTGGTCACCGAGATCCTGCAGGCAGTTGTCGCCGCAGTCGATGTGCCGGTGACCCTGAAGATCCGCACCGGCTGGGACCGGGACAACAAGAACGGCCTGACGGTGGCGAAGATCGCCGAACAGGCAGGTATCACGGCGCTGGCGGTGCATGGCCGCACCCGTGCCGACCTGTACACCGGCGAAGCCGAGTACGACACAATTGCCGCGATCAAGCAGGCGGTGTCCATTCCGGTGTTTGCCAACGGCGATGTCGATTCGCCCGAAAAGGCCCGGTACGTGCTGGACGCGACCGGTGCCGACGGCCTGTTGATCGGCCGGGCCGCCCAGGGGCGGCCATGGATTTTTCGTGAGATCGAACATTTCCTGCGCACCGGCGAAAAGCTCGCTGCGCCGCAATTGTCCGAGGTGGAACGTATTCTGCTAGAGCATCTGGCCGCGCTGCACGCCTTCTATGGCGAAGTCATGGGCGTACGCATCGCTCGCAAGCATGTGGGCTGGTATCTCGCAACCCTGCCGGGCGCCAGGGAGTTTCGCGCCCGTTTCAATCGTTTGGATGGTACGCAAGCACAATGCGCCGACGTTCAGGCGTTTTTCGCCGAACGTTACAAGAGCCTGACAGGGGACGAAGGGGTGGCCGCATGACGATGATGACCGAGACTTTAGTGAGTGGAATAACACCCGTGAGCGACAACGTGAATTTGAAACAGCACCTCAACACGCCCAGCGAAGAAGGCCAGACCCTTCGCGGGAGCGTCGAGAAGGCGCTGCACAATTATTTCGCCCACCTTGAGGGCGCTGCCGTCACGGATGTGTACAACCTGGTGCTTTCCGAAGTCGAGGCACCGCTGCTCGAGAGCGTGATGAACTACGTCAAGGGCAACCAGACCAAGGCCAGTGAGCTGCTGGGCCTGAACCGCGGCACCCTGCGCAAGAAACTCAAGCAGTACGATCTGCTGTAAGCATTCAATCAAACCAGAAAGGCGCCCGCGTAAAAAACGGTCGCCTTTTTTGCTGACTTCCCTTGCTTTTGATGGAAATTGAAATGACCGACCAGACCACCCGCCTGCCGATCCGCCGCGCCTTGATCAGCGTCTCCGACAAGACCGGGATCCTTGAATTCGCCCGCGAGCTGCAACAGCTGGGCGTCGAGATTCTCTCGACCGGCGGGACCTTCAAGTTGCTGCAGGACAACGGCGTCGCCGCGGTGGAAGTTGCGGACTACACCGGCTTCGCGGAAATGATGGACGGTCGGGTCAAGACCTTGCACCCGAAGATCCACGGCGGGATCCTCGGTCGTCGCGGCATCGATGACGCCATCATGAACGAACACGGCATCAAGCCGATCGATCTGGTGGCGGTCAACCTCTACCCGTTCGAAGCAACCATCAACAAGCCCGGCTGCGACCTGCCGACCGCCATCGAGAACATCGACATCGGTGGCCCGACCATGGTCCGCTCGGCGGCCAAGAACCATAAGGACGTTGCCATTGTCGTCAATGCCAGCGACTACGCCGGCGTCCTGGAAAACCTCAAGGCCGGTGGCCTGACGTACGCCCAGCGCTTCGATCTGATGCTCAAGGCCTTCGAACACACCGCCGCCTACGACGGCATGATCGCCAACTACATGGGCACCGTGAACCAGGCGGCCGAGACCCTGAGCACCGAAGGCCGCAGCGAATTCCCGCGCACCTTCAACACCCAGTTCGTCAAGGCCCAGGAAATGCGCTACGGCGAGAACCCGCACCAGAGCGCGGCGTTCTACGTGGAAGCCAAGCCAGCCGAAGTCGGCATCGCCACCGCGACCCAATTGCAGGGCAAGGAACTGTCGTTCAACAACGTGGCCGACACCGACGCCGCGCTGGAATGCGTGAAAAGCTTCGTCAAGCCAGCCTGCGTGATCGTCAAGCACGCCAACCCATGCGGCGTTGCGGTAAGCCCGGACGCCGAGGGCGGCATCCGCCAGGCCTACGAACTGGCCTACGCCACCGATACCGAGTCGGCCTTCGGCGGCATCATCGCCTTCAACCGCGAGCTGGACGCCGAGACCGCCAAGGCCATCGTCGAGCGCCAGTTCGTCGAAGTGATCATTGCCCCTTCCGTCAGCGAAGAAGCCCGCGCCATTATTGCCGCCAAGGCCAACGTTCGCCTGCTGGCCTGTGGTCAGTGGTCGGCCGACCGCGCGCCGGCCTGGGACTACAAGCGCGTCAATGGCGGCCTGCTGGTCCAGAGCCGCGATATCGGCATGATCGGCAGCGAGGACCTCAAGGTCGTGACCCAGCGCGCGCCGAGCGAGCAGGAAATCAACGACCTGATCTTCGCCTGGAAAGTCGCCAAGTACGTCAAGTCCAACGCCATCGTCTACGCCAAGAACCGCCAGACCATCGGTGTCGGCGCCGGCCAGATGAGCCGCGTCAACTCGGCTCGCATCGCTGCGATCAAGGCTGAGCACGCCGGTTTGCAAGTACAGGGCGCCGTCATGGCCTCCGATGCGTTCTTCCCGTTCCGCGATGGCATCGACAACGCGGCCAAGGTCGGCATCACGGCGGTGATCCAGCCGGGTGGTTCGATGCGTGACGCTGAAGTGATTGCCGCGGCTGATGAAGCCGGGATCGCGATGGTCTTCACGGGCATGCGCCACTTCCGTCACTAATAAGACAACGGCCGCACTGAAGCCGATATCTGCTGCGTTGGAGCCGACCTCGATGATGCTCATTGCCAAAAGGCAACTCCGCTCATCGAAGTCGACTCCGCCTTGCATCTACCGACTTCATTGCGACCTCCTACGGCGCAAAATGCCTTAGGTTCCGAACAGAATCAGCGTCATCCGAGGTTTTTGAAATGAATGTTTTGATCATTGGCAGCGGTGGCCGTGAACACGCCCTGGCCTGGAAAGTGGCTCAGGATCCGCGCGTGCAGAAGGTCTTTGTCGCACCGGGCAATGCCGGCACCGCCATCGAAGCCAAGTGCGAAAACGTGGCCATCGACGTGCTGGCCCTGGGACAACTGGCCGACTTCGCCGAAAAGAACGTCTCGTTGACTATCGTCGGCCCGGAAGTGCCGCTGGTCGCTGGCGTGGTCGACCTGTTCCGCTCTCGCGGCCTGGACTGCTTCGGCCCGACCGCCGGGGCCGCGCAGCTGGAAGGTTCGAAAGCGTTTACCAAGGATTTCCTGGCGCGTCACAAGATCCCGACCGCCGACTACCAGAACTTCACCGAAATCGAACCGGCACTGGCTTACCTGCGCGAAAAAGGCGCACCGATCGTGATCAAGGCCGACGGCCTGGCCGCCGGCAAAGGCGTGATCGTCGCCATGACCCTGGGCGAAGCCGAAGATGCCGTGCGTGACATGCTCGCCGGCAACGCCTTTGGTGACGCCGGATCGCGGGTTGTCATCGAAGAATTCCTCGATGGCGAGGAAGCCAGTTTCATCGTCATGGTCGACGGCAAGAATGTCTTGCCGATGGCCACCAGCCAGGACCACAAACGTGTCGGCGATGGCGACAGCGGCCCGAACACCGGCGGCATGGGCGCCTACTCCCCCGCTCCGGTAGTCACCGCCGAGGTACACCAGCGCGTGATGGACCAGGTGATCTGGCCGACCGTGCGCGGCATGGCCGAGGAAGGCAACGTCTACACCGGTTTCCTCTACGCTGGCCTGATGATCGACAAGGCAGGTAACCCGAAAGTCATCGAATTCAACTGCCGTTTCGGCGATCCTGAGACCCAGCCGGTGATGCTGCGCCTGCAATCGAGCCTGGTGCTGCTGGTCGAAGCGGCCCTGGCCCAGGCGCTGGACAAGGTTGAAGCCCAATGGGATCCGCGTCCAAGCGTTGGCGTAGTGTTGGCGGCGGGTGGATATCCAGGCGACTATGCCAAGGGCAGCGCCATCAAGGGCCTGGACGCCGCCGCGCAATTGGAAGGCAAGGTGTTCCACGCTGGCACGGCATTGAAGGATGGACAGGTGGTCACCGCCGGTGGTCGCGTGCTTTGCGCCACGGCCATGGGCGCCAGTGTCGATGCGGCCCAGCAGCAGGCCTACCGGCTTGCCGCGCAGATTGATTGGGAAGGTTGCTTCTACCGCAACGACATTGGCTACCGAGCCATTGCCCGTGAGCGTGGCGAAAACCAGGAATAACCCGGCCGTTCAGCCAGGCAGAGGCCCATGGCCCTTGCCTGGCTGCCGGGGCGCCGCGCATAGTTATAATCTGGCATCAATCTATGAAGGGATTTCGCCGTGCGCTGGCTCAGGATTGCCATAGGCTTCACCGTTACCCTGCTGACGCTGCTCTGCATGTTCCCGGCCCAGGCCGCGCCAGGCAGTGGCTGGGCGATATTGCTCGACGAACAGGGTAACCTGAAGCTGAGCGACATCCGCTCTGCCCGCTACACCAATCAATTCAGCCCGATAGACCTGGACCACCTCAAGGCGGCCGAACCCGGCGGAGCATTATGGCTGCGTTTCCGGCTGGCGCCTGACCGGCATGAACAGATTCTGCGCATCTTTGCCCCAGACCTGTCGCGCCTGAATCTTTATGTGCTGGACGGCGATACGCTGATTGATCAACAGATCAGTGGCAATGCCTCGCCAGATACCGAACAGTCCGCTCCCAGCAGTGATCTCATGCTGGCACTGCCGCGCAGCGACAAGCCCCTCGACGTCTACCTGCGATTGGCCTCACGGTACGAACTGCGCCCCTACGTCACATTGCAACCGGCCATAACGGCGGCGGCCAACCAGAACCAGACGCTGATCTACGGCCTGCTGTTCGGCTGCATCGCCATGTTGATCCTGCACAACCTCACCCGTTACGCCTATACCCGCTCGCGCAGTTGCCTGTGGCTGGCAGCCTGTGAAGGGTTGCTGATGCTCAGCCTGATCCTGTTGCTGAACCTGGCCGGGGCCTGGCTGCCTGACTGGCCGGCGATCCAGACGCCGGGAGCGTACCTGGCGCTGTTGCTGACTGCACCCTGCGGCTTGATGTTCGCTTTTCGTTTCTTCGCGCCGCTGGGCGAGCATCCGCTGAACCGGCTGCTGGTAGGGGAAATCGTCTTCATCGTGCTATGCAGCCTGCTGCTGTTGTTCGTCAACACGCTGCCGCTCAACATCATCACCTATGCACTGGTGGCGCTGGCCGGGCTGAGCATGTTGTTCGTCAGCGCCTGGCACTGGCAGAAAGGCTACCGCCCGGCACGCCTGTTCGTCGCCGCCATGGTGGTGTTCAACCTCGGCACGCTGATCATCCTCCCGGCCTTGCAAGGGCTGACGGAAGTCGCGCCGCAAGGCCTGATCGTCACGCTGCTGGTCTTCATCTGCATCAGCGGCCTGTTGATGAGCGTCGCGCTGGGCGAACGCCAGCGGTCGATCAACGAGAGCCGCTTCAGCATCAGCCGCGACCTGGCGGCAAGCAACGCCGAAATCAACGCCAAGGCCGAGTTCCTGGCCAAGATCAGTCATGAGATCCGCACCCCCATGAACGGCGTGCTGGGCATGACCGAGTTGCTGCTGGGCACGCCATTGTCGGTCAAGCAGCGTGACTACGTGCAGACGATCCACAGCGCCGGCAACGAACTGCTCACACTGATCAACGAAATTCTCGATATATCCCGTCTCGAATCGGGCCAGATCGAGCTGGACGATGTGCAATTCGACCTGAATGCGCTGATCGAGGATTGCTTGAGTATCTTCCGCGCCAAGGCTGAACAGCAGAATGTCGAGCTGATCAGTTTTATCCAGCCCCAGGTGCCGCGCGTCATCAGTGGTGATCCGACGCGGCTGCGCCAGGCCCTGCTGAGCCTGCTGGAAAATGCCTTGAAGAAAACCGACGAGGGCGAAGTGCTGATCGTCGTCGCCCTTGATGAACGCAGCAACCAGCCACGCCTGCGTATCGCGGTGCAGGACAGCGGTTCGCCCATGGACGCCGAGGAGCGCGACACGCTGATGCACGCCGAGCTGCACAGCAAGAATTTTCTCTCCGCCACGCGGCTGGGGGGCAACCTGGGCCTGGTCATCGCCCGCCAGTTGATCATGCTGATGCATGGCGAGTTCGGCATCAAGAGTGGAAGCAGCCAGGGCAGCACCTTGTGGCTGACCTTGCCACTGGACCCTGACCGCCTCGAACACCCGACTTCCGATCTCGACAGCCCGCTGCAAGGGGCGCGGGTATTGGTCGTCGACGACAACGACACCTGCCGCAAGGTGTTGGTCCAGCAATGCAGCGCCTGGGGCCTGAACGTCAGCGCGGTGCCATCGGGCAAGGAAGCCCTGGCGCTGCTGCGCACCAAGGCGCACCTGCGTGATTATTTCGACGTGGTGCTGCTGGACCAGAACATGCCCGGCATGACCGGCATGCAATTGGCGGCCAAGATCAAGGAAGACCCAAGCCTGAACCACGACATCCTGTTGATCATGCTCACCGGCATCAGCAACGCGCCGAGCAAGATCGTGGCGCGCAACAGCGGCGTCAAGCGCATCCTCGCCAAACCGGTGGCCGGTTATACGCTCAAGACCACCCTGGCGGACGAGCTCAACCAGCGCAATAAAGGCCAGGCCCCGATTGCCCCGGTGAATGCCGGCCCTCTCCTGCCGGTGAAAGTGCCCAGCGACTTTCGCATCCTGGTAGCCGAAGACAACAGCATTTCCACCAAAGTCATCCGCGGCATGCTCGGCAAGCTCAACCTGCAACCCGACACCGCCAGCAACGGCGAAGAAGCCCTCAAGGCCATGAAGGAGCAGCGCTACGACCTGGTCCTGATGGATTGCGAAATGCCGATACTCGACGGCTTCTCCGCCACCCAGCAATTACGCGCCTGGGAAGTCGGCAACCAACGGACCCGCACCCCGGTGGTCGCGCTGACGGCGCATATCCTGGCCGAACACAAGGAACGCGCGCGCCAGGCCGGGATGGACGGGCATATGGCCAAGCCGGTGGAGCTGTCGCAGTTGCGCGAGCTGATCGAGCATTGGGTGGCCCAGCGCGACCAACAGAACCGTACGGCGCAGACGTCCTGAGCCGACAGGCACCAAAACCCCTGATAGACTCCCGTCGTCCTCCTCCGCCTTGAGCCTCTACCATGCTCCATGTGCTGTTCAGCGTTTACCTGAAAATGCTGGTGCTTTATAGCCCGTTCTTCGTGCTGTCGTGTTTTATCAGCCTGACCCGCGGCTATTCGCGCAAGGAGCAACGTCGGCTGGCCTGGAAGGTCGCGACCGCGACGCTGGTATCCAGCGTATTGCTCTATCTGTTCGGGCGGGTCATCTTCAGCGTGTTCGGCATCACCGTGGATGCATTCCGTATCGGCGCCGGCAGCGTGCTGTTCATTTCGGCGCTGGGCATGGCCCAGGGCAAATCGGCGGTACAGACCGACAACGTCCAGCAGGACGTGACTATCGTCCCGCTGACCATTCCGTTGACTGTCGGCCCCGGCACCATCGGTGCCCTGCTGGTGATGGGCGTAAGCCAGCCGCACTGGGACGACAAGCTCATGGCGATCATCAGCATCGCCCTGGCCAGCTTCACCGTTGGCGTCGTGCTTTACCTGTCCAGCCGCATCGAACGGATCCTCGGCGACCAGGGCCTGCAGATCGTCAGCCGCCTGATGGGGCTGTTTGTCTGCGCGCTGGCGGCGCAGATCATTTTTACTGGAGTAAAAGGGTATCTGGCCCCGTAGCCATTTATCCGCGCTTGCGACGGCTGAATCTTTTGCTTAATGCTTCTTTGCGATACTGACCCAGGTATTCCTCGATATCCTGCCTGAACGTTTCATAACGGGCCGGGTTGAAGGTCACGAACGATTTACCACGGAAAAATTCCCGCGCCGAGGCGCGCCAGTTTACGAATAGAACACCGCCTTCATTCGAAGAGCCGGAGTGTTTTATCGACGCGGCAGAAGCAATCAGGAGACCGTTGGAAAGCTGCTCACAAGGGATGACTGACAAGCGCGCGCCCTCAAAAGTCTTCGCCTGGCTGTGGAAGAGGTTGATGGTTTTGTCGTCCTGTTTCAAACCATCGATCGTGGTATCCACCACGGCCCCAAGTACCGTCGCTGCCGGGAAACCGGCCTTCACTCCATCAATGATTCCTTTGACGATATCCTTGATCACCAGGTCCAGGTCTACCCGCACGGAACTTTCGGAATAACGGGTATAGCCACTGTCGGGCACGAAACACCCTAGAGACTTCAGGCACTGTATGAACTCCTCATACCACTCACGCGTATTCCTGCCATCGGGAAAGTTGGCGTTTGCTTCGAGGATCGCCATGCTCATCAGGTTTTCCATGATTGTCATATTTTCGAGGGTCATGTTATTGCCATAACCCACCAGCGCGTCGCCCAGCATCAGCGCATCGAGTTCCTTGGTCGGGTTGACCTGCGACTGCACAACGGATCTGCGTACACGCCGCCCGGCCGGAACCGATGACTTGCGCCTGTCGATACGCGCATTAATAAACTCGATAGTTTCTGCGACGCTGATTTTACTTTCAGACAGTTCCATACAATCTTCCTTGGTTATTTGAGTGACCGCTCCTGCGGACAGTGTCGAATCTAGTGACTTTTCAAACCAACAACAAACGCCAAACAATTACAACATGTTCGGGGCGCCTACCAGCCCCCCCTGAAAACATCCGGTTTCCAAACAACAAGCCCCGCCACTTGAAGTTCACATGCGTTGTTGTATTTATGAATACATCACTCAACTTTACGGATAAAAAGGAATGACAAATAAAACACTCACTGGCCTCATAACGGGCCCCAGCCTTTTTTCATACATCGAGACACTCTCGCTGCCAGAGCATGACGATATTGCCGATTGCAATAACTTCGCCATCCTCATGGCTGACGAAAAACACAACCGTTATTACGATCCGGAGCGTTGGCTTGAACAGTATGTCGGTGTGTTGAAGGCTCTCGGCTGGTCCATCTATCAGGACGCAATATTTACTAGAACACAACATATCCTCACAGGCTCTGTGGCGGACTTTCTGGTCGAGAGCGCAAACGGGATGAGCGATAGCCGGCAAGGCAATGCCATGATCGACACGCTCGACAGCTTGAAAACCAACAGCCCGGCGCTGTTGTCCTTTGACCGGGAAAGCGGTTCAGGGGACAGTTTCCAAGTAGTTCCAGCCCGCTACGACGCGCGAGGCCTTCTCAATATTGCCGTTTTCAAACTTGAGCTGAACGCCTACATGAAGAGGACCAATTTCCTGTTCTGGACTTGGGAAAAACGCTCAGCCAGGATAGTCCAGCGAAAAGCCTACCTGAGGTTGAACAAGACGATACTCGACGGGCAGCGAGAATTGATAAACAGGCGATTGGGAAAAAAACGCATGGAGCGATTCGACCTCAGCCAGAACCGCCCATGAACAGTTGAATCACTTGGACACCTTGGCACTAACTCATGCCCCGGGCTTATCGCCGTACCAACGCGGCGTATACACCCAGTCGCCACCTTCAGCGCGCGGAAATATGCAGGTAGTGGAAGAACCGATCAGCACCATGGTGCGCATGTCCACCTGGTCCGGGGTCAGTTGCCCCAGCGTGATGACGCGCAGGGTCTGGCCCGGTCGGCCGATGTCACGTCCCAGCACTACTGGAGTATCAGCCGTGCGGTGTTGTGCGACGATTTCCAGCGCTCGTCCCAGTTGCCAAGGACGGGAGCGGGAGATCGGGTTGTAGAACGCCAGGGCCAGGTCCGCCTCGGCCGCCAGGTCCAGGCGTTTCTCGATGATCGACCACGGCTTGAGATTATCCGACAAGGACATCACGCAGAAATCATGACCCAGCGGCGCGCCGGCCTGGGCCGCCGTGGCCAGGGAGGCCGAGACGCCTGGCAGGATTTGCAGGTCGACGTTATGCCAGTCGGCATCAGTCGACTCATGCAGCGCTTCCAGTACAGCGGCAGCCATGGCGAATACGCCAGGGTCACCGGATGACACCACCACCACCGACCGGCCCTGAGCCGCCAGTTCGAAGGCATGTCGGGCACGCTGCATTTCTTCGCGGTTATCGGTGCAATGCTGCACCTGGTCGGCCCGCAAAGGCCCGGCCATGCGCACATAAGTCTCATAGCCGAGCACATCGTTGGCGCGGTCGAGTTCGGCACGCACGGCCGGGACCATCAACTCTGCCGCTCCAGGGCCAAGGCCGATCACCGCCAGACGTCCGCGCGCACGGCCAAGCTGCAGCGGGTCGACGGGCCGCTCAGCCACGGCGATGGCCACGCCGCCCATTGGTTGCAACGAAACCGGCAGGCCCAACGCATCACCCAACCATTGCTCGATGTCATCGCTGGCCCGCGCGAAGCGCAGCGGCACACCCAGCGCCAGCGCAGCGTGGTGCAACTCGGCGCGGGCCATGTCGCTGTCCGCCGCCAGCAGGCACGCCAGCGATTGCACGGCGAGGCCGGCTCGGTGCAGCGCGTCGCTGACCGCAGTCGACACGTCCGGCGTGCCGGCACTCACCGCGACCACCACGTTGCGCGGATAGATCCGCAATTCGTCCGGCGCGGGCACAGCCGCGGCGCTATCGATGCGTATCGCCAAACGTGCCTGTGCATCCTGGGGCAATTGCGCCTGGTCCAGCCACGGCGCCGCGCCTTCGACCCGCACCGGCTCGCCGGCGAGCAGGTCGGACACGAAGCGCTTGCCCTGCTCCAGGTCGCCGAGGCTGTAGCCGCTCGGTGGATTGAGCAGGCAGGTGCCAAAACGCAACTCGCCGCTGGTGGTGATCGCCGGGGCAACTTGCAGCGCTGTCGCGATTTCCCGGGCCATGACATTCACGCCGCCCAGACCGCCCAGCAGCGGCACCACGGCGCTGCCATCCTCGGCCACCGCCAGCACCGGCGGCTCGACGCCTTTTTCCAGCAACAGCGGCGCGAGGGTGCGAATGACGATGCCCGCCGCGCACAGCGCAATGATCGGCGTGTCCTGTTGGTAAAGTTCGCGCAACGTGGTGCCGAACTCAAGGTATTGCCGATCGCCCTCGACGCGCCCGACGAGGCCATGGATCAGCGCATCGGGATAGCACTGCTGGATTCGTCGGGCCGTCGCGAGACTGCCCGGGCCGAGGATGACAATTGCCGCCGGTTTCCTCATCCCTGCCACCGCTCGCCCGGGACGATGATCAGCGAGAAGTACGGCGAAGACATCGGCTCGACTTCATCCAGCGGCACGATTTTCTGGTTGGCCATGGTCGCGCGCTCGACGTACAGCGCCCGCCCGTCCATACCCAATTCCTCAAGCACCTGCCGAACCTTGGGAAAATTGCGTCCCAGCTTCATGATCACCGCCGCATCGGCATCGGCCAGCCGACGCTTGAGATCGTCGTGGGGCAGGACGCCGGAGAGCACCGACAGGCTCTGGTTGCGATAGACCAGCGGGGCTCCCAGCACCGAGGCACCACCGAGCATCGAACACACGCCGGGAATGACCTCGGCCTCGTAGCGCTCGGCCAGGCGGTCGTGCAGGTACATGTAGGAGCCGTAGAAAAACGGATCGCCCTCGCAGATCACCGCCACGTCGCGACCGGCATCCAGGTGCACGGCCAGTTGCTCGGCGGCGGTGTCATAGAAGTCAGCGATTACCTCTTCGTAGGACAACGGCGCCGGCAGCACTTCGGTGGTGACCGGGTAGACCAGTGGCAGCAAGGTTTGCGCGTCCTGCAGATGGGCCTCGATGATGCCGAAGGCGTTGCCTTTCTTGCCCTTGGCGACGAAGTACGCCACCACCGGCGATTCCCGCAGCAGGCGCAGGGCCTTGACCGTGATCAGTTCTGGGTCACCCGGCCCTACGCCGAGGCCGATCAAGCGTCCAGGCTGCTGCATCATTCAACCTCCGTGGCGAGGGCATTGACGGCGGCGGCGGCCATGGCGCTGCCGCCCAGGCGGCCTTGCATGATCACGAACGGCACGCCTCGGCTGTCAGCCGCCAGCGCGGCCTTGGACTCGGCGGCGCCAACAAAACCCACCGGAAAGCCAAGGATCAGGGCCGGTTTCGGCGCGCCGGCATCGAGCATTTCCAGCAGATAGAACAGCGCGGTCGGTGCGTTGCCGATGACCACGACGCTACCTTCCAGGTGTGGACGCCACAGCTCCAGCGCGGCCGCCGAGCGAGTGTTGCCCAGCTCTCGGGCCAACGCTGGCACGCTGTCGTCGCGCAAGGTGCAGATCACCGGATTGTTGGCCGGCAGGCGCGCCCGGGTCACGCCCTCGGACACCATCCGCGCATCGCACAGGATCGGCGCACCGGCCGCGAGTGCCTGGCGCCCCGCCGCGCCTGCGCCTGCGGAAAACTGCAGGCCATCGACCGCCTCGACCATGCCGCAGGCGTGGATCACCCGCACCGCGAGTTTTTCCAGATCGGCAGGAATGCGCGCCAGGTTCGCCTCGGCGCGGATGATCGCGAAGGAGTTGCGATAGATCTCCTGACCGTCGCGGATGTAATCAAGCATCAAGGGGGCTCCGGGGATGAGCGTCGAGCCAGTGGCCGAGCGCTTCGATTGTCAGATTGTGTGCTTGCAGCGCGCCGAAACCCGGCAACGCGGCATCACGAAAATAGAGGTCATAACGACCGGGGGCGACCGCCAGCAATGTCGCCGGGGCGATATGGGCCGCCGCGCACGATCGCTGGCAGCCGGACAGATGAATGCTCAAAGCCTGGCCCCGACGTTGCAGCAGATCCGCCAACTGGCGGGCATCGCCCTTGGTGTCGGCCAGGCCTTTGCCACAGCCACTGGAGCCGGTGCAGGCGATGAGTTGCGCCAGGCAGTGATCGAGCGAACACAACAGGCCCAGCGCATCGAGCTGGGTCAACACGACATCCGCATCTTCGCGGCGCACGTTGGGCAGCAACAGGCTTTGCCAGGGAGTGAAGCGAAGATTGCCGTCGCCCTTCTCCCGCGCCAACTGCGCCGCGCCGCGCAGCATGACCGTATCAAGCCGGCCGAGGGGCGCCGCCGCGCCGACATAGACCCGTTCGTCGTGCTGGGAATGAATACCGATGTGCAGGCCGCCGGGCGACGCACTCCGCTGCCAGTCAAGGCAAGGTTGCAGCGGCACGCGGCCGGCTAACCGGGTCATGAATTCATCCACGGCACATTCAGCCAGCAGTTGGCGCATGCGGTTCTGGTCCGGGCGGGCCAGTTCGAGAAACAGCTCCAGCACCGCGACCACCAGGGCATGCCCTTGGGCCAGGGGCACCTTGCCCGCCGGCGTGTCCAATGGCGAACCGGCCAAGCCAAAGGCAAGCCAGGGCTCGCCGTGCTGGACAAGCGCCGATAGCCACAGGTCATGGTGATGCTCGAGCATCGCCAAGGCTTCGCCACCGTCCAACTGCACGGCGAACTTGGCCGAGAGTTCGTGGAAGCGTTCATGGGTTTGCAGGGTGAAGAGGATCTGCGCGGCCAGCGGACGGGCGTCGAACAGCATCTGCCGGTCAAGCCCCGCAGAGGGGCTGAGCATCAGGTTGCGCACGTCATCGCCGGCCGCCTTGCGCGGGCCAAGCCCGGCGGCCAGCAACGGCTCGATCAACGCATCCGGCTCAGGGCCGATACCGCGGATCTGCAAATTGCCGCGGTTGGTGGCCTCGATCACGCCACTGGCGAACTGCTCGGCCACCCACGCGACGGTTTCGGCCTGATCCGCGTGGATGACGCCGCCATCGAGCTTGATTCGGCAGATTCCTCCGTCCAGTGCCTGGACGACACGCAGCAACCCCGGACAACCCGAGGGGCGAATGACGTTGGAAGAGGGACGTTCGTTCAAGGCAGAACCGGTAAATAGAAAACGCCGCAGCGGCGAGGGCCGCCATTATGCCTGCTTTGCCTGCGGTCATGAAAAGCTTGCCGGTCGGATTGCTGATGGTGGGCACATAAATCCTATGCTCACCGCAAATCCCCTGTGGGAGCGAGCTTGCTCGCGATAGCGGTCTGTCTGAAAAGATAATGTTGAATGTAACGCCGTCATCGCGAGCAAGCTCGCTCCCACAGGGGATGGTTCACGTCAGACCCGTCGAGGCACGGTATGATGGCGACCCGGTTCGCGGCGGCAACAACCCTGGCGATCAACCCATTTATTCGAGGAACAGAGATGACCCCCTGGCTGACCGTAGTGGGCATCGGTGAAGAGGGCTTCAAGGGCCTGGGCCGAACGGCCCGCCATGCATTGCTGCGGGCGTCGCGGATACTGGGCAGCGCCCGTCAATTGGAACTGCTGCCGCTGTGTATCCGCGGCGAGCGGGAGTTGTGGCCAAGCCCGTTCTCCCTGGAACCGCTGCTGGCTCGACGGGGCGAGCCGGTGTGCGTGCTGGCCAGTGGCGATCCGATGTTCTATGGCGTCGGCGCCAGCCTGGCGAAACAGCTGCCGGCCGAGGAAATGCAGGTCATCCCCGCGCCATCCTCCTGCTCGCTGGCGGCGGCGCGCATGGGCTGGCCGTTGCAGGAGGCGGTCACGCTGTCGCTGGTGGCCCGCCCCCTGGCAGCGCTCAATGCGCACTTGTCCAGTGGCGTCAGGCTGTTGCTGCTGAGTAACGACCGCCACAGCCCCAGCGCCGTGGCGATGCTGCTGCGCGAGCGCGGATTCGGCCCGAGCGCCATGACCGTGCTGGAGCACTTGGGCGGTGCGGCAGAACGACGGATCGACGGTTGCGCTGCGCACTGGTCCGATGAGGCGGTCGCCGATCTGAACCTGATCGCCATCGAATGCCGCGCCGATCCGTCGACGCAGCGCCTGTCACGCCTGGCCGGCCTGCCGGACAGCGCTTTCGAGCATGACGGCCAGCTGACCAAGCGCGACGTGCGTGCCGTCACCCTGGCTCGCCTCGCCCCGACCCCCGGCGAGCTGCTCTGGGACGTCGGCGCCGGCAGCGGCTCGATCGGCATCGAATGGATGCGCGCCCACCCCAGTTGTCGAGCCCTGGCCATCGAAGCCGACGAAGGCCGCCAAGCCTTGATCGAACGCAACCGCGACACCCTTGGCGTGCCCGGCCTCCAATTGATTCGCGGCAGCGCCCCGCAGGCGCTGGAGAATCTGGAGCGTCCGGACGCGGTGTTCATCGGTGGCGGCGTCACCCGCGAAGGCGTGCTTGATGCCTGTTGGGCCCGGCTCAAGCCTGGCGGTCGGCTCGTCGCCAATGCCGTGGCCCTGCAAAGCGAGATGACACTGATGAGCTGGCGCGAACGCCACGGCGGTGAGCTGACCCGCATCCATGTCGCCCAGGCCCAGCCTTTGGGCGCATTCGATACCTGGCGCCAAGCCTTGCCAATCACCTTGCTGGACCTGACGAAACCTCTCGATGCGTGACGAAACCGCCGAGCAACCCGCCCCCCTGCGCAGCGGCCTGACCACCGGCAGCTGCGCCACGGCCACCAGCCTGGCGGCGGCGCGACTGCTGCTGTGCGGCACCGAGGCCGATGCCGTGGAAATATTCCTGCCCAAGGGCAAGCAGGTGCAGATGCGCCTGGAGTTCTGCCGGCTGACCGAACAAGGTGCCGAGGCCGGAACGATCAAGGACGCTGGTGATGACCCGGACGTGACTCATGGCGCACTGTTGTTTTCCCAGGTGCGCCTGATTGCCGAACCTGACGTGCGTTTTGTTGCCGGTCGTGGCGTCGGCACGGTGACGCGACCGGGACTGGTCCTGGCTGTCGGTGAGCCGGCGATCAACCCGGTGCCGCGCAAAATGATCAACGATCACCTGGGTCGCCTGGCCGAGGAAAGCGGTTATGCCGGGGGGTTCGAAGTCACAGTCAATGTCGAGGGCGGCGAAGCCCTGGCGCTGAAAACCATGAACCCGCGACTGGGCATCCTCGGCGGTCTGTCGATCCTCGGCACCAGCGGCATCGTCCGGCCGTTTTCCTGCGCAGCCTACATAGCGTCGATCCACCAGGGCATCGACGTGGCGAAAACCAACGGCTACCTGCACATCGCCGCGTGCACCGGCAATGCCAGCGAAGACACCATGCGCCGGGTCTACAACCTGCCGGAAATCGCCCTGATCGAAATGGGCGACTTTGTCGGCGCCGTGCTCAAGCATGTGCGCAAGGTGCCGGTGGAAAAGCTCAGTCTTTGCGGCGGCTTCGGCAAGATCAGCAAACTCGCCGCCGGACATATGGACCTGCACAGCCGCCATTCAAGCATCGACCTGCCACAACTGGCCAAATGGGCGGCGGCAATCGGTGCCGATGAGAGGTTGCAGCACGACATTCGTCAAGCCAACACCAGCCAGCAAGCCCTCGCGATGGCCAGCGCCGTCGGCATCGCCCTCGGTGATGCCGTGTGCGAGCACGCGCTGGCCTTCGCTCGCAGCGTGGTCCCGGCCCAGGTCCAGGTCGAAGTCTTCGCCATCGACCGTCAGGGCGCAATCGTCGGCCACGCTGGAGCCTTTAAATGAAACGCATCCTGCTCCTCGGTGGCGTCACCGAGGCCCTGGCCATCGCTCGCACGCTCGGCCCCGAGCACATCTACAGCTTGGCGGGCATCGGTCGCGTCCCCACCGACCTGACCTGCCAGGTACGTGTCGGCGGCTACGGCGGCGCCGAAGGCCTGGCGCAATTCATTCGCGCCGAGGGCATCGACCTGCTATTGGACGCAACCCACCCCTACGCCGCGCAAATCAGCTACAACGCCGCCCGTGCCGCCCGCGCCTGCGCCATCCCCTGCTGGGCCCTGCGCCGTCCGGCCTGGCGCCCACGGGCCGGCGATGACTGGCGCGAAGTGGCCGACTGGGCCGAACTGATCCAGGCCTTGCAGCCTTTTCGCCGCCCCTTGTTCACGCTCGGCCGGGAGCCGCTGCAGCATCTGCATGAAATCCCCGCCGAACAGTTCTGGACCCTGCGAGCACTGGACGTTTACCCCGGCAACGGACGCTGCGAAGTCATCGGCGCCCGTGGGCCGTTTCACATTGACGGTGAACGCGAACTGTTCGAACGGCGACGAATCGATGTGCTGGTCAGCAAGAACAGCGGCAGCACGGCCACCGAGCCGAAGCTGGAGGTGGCCCGGGAGCGGGGGGTGCCGGTGCTGGTGTTGAAGCGGCCGGTGTTGGCGGGGGTGGATCGGGAGTTTTGGACGCTTGAAGCAACACTTAAGGCGTTGGCGCTTCCGACCGGATGAGACAAGATCGCTGCCTTGCATGAACAGTAACCTATTTGTTACCTTCAGGGCCGCGCATGATCAAACTCGAAGAGTATCTGCAAGACAACGACACTAGCCCTTTCAAGCGTTGGTTTTCCAGCCTGGACGCCCAAGCGGCCTTCAAGGTCTCTAATGCATTGATGCGCCTGGAGCTGGGCAACACGTCAAATATCAAGTGGTTCGACGGATTGGGCGAGTTCCGTATCAACTGGGGTCCAGGTTATCGGATTTACCTGATCCAAGAAGGAAAGCGCCTGATCATCCTGTTTGGCGGGGGTGACAAGTCCAGTCAGAAAAAAGACGTCAAGCAGGCGAAAATGCTTGTTGCCGAATTCCAGGTCCGAAAAAAAGCAGAAAGGCACACGAGGTAACGCAATGGCTCTCACACGCAGCTACAAACATACAATTGCCGAACGCGCCCAGCGAGATCCTGAGTTTGCCCAGATCCTGCTGGACGAGGCCGCAACCTTGTTTTTAAACGGAGAACCCGAGATGGCGAGGATGATTCTTCGCGATCTTGTTAACGCCACCGTGGGATTCGAAGAACTGGCAAAGGAAACGTCCAGACCCAGTAAAAGCCTGCACCGGATGCTTTCAGCCAAAGGTAATCCAAGCATGGATAACCTGGCCGCGATATTTGCGGTCATCCGTACCACTTTGGGAGTCGACATGCAGGTACATGCCGTACCGGCGCATTGAGGCTGCCCGAACGGGAGGCATCGGGTGTGTTCCAAACAAGAAGCAAGACTACTTATTTAAAAAGCACCCATTTGAAAATCCATTGCTACTGTTAACACCAGCCCTGCGACCCTACACCGCACGTGGCCTTTTTACTTCTCGACACCGATCAGGCTAAATACCGCCACCTGATCGCCCAACCGAGCGGATTGCCCCATGTCCCGACAACGGCTTGCATTTGCCTGGATCGCCTGCTTCGCAGTGCTGTTCAACATGCTTGCCATGCCGCTTTCCAATAGCGCCGGTGCAGCCGCCAGTACGCCAGCGGAACAAATGCTGTGGGGCAGTTTCTGCTCATCCAGCGGCACGAAGATGCTGGCGGTTTCCCTGGGCAAGCTGGAACAAGGCACGCCACAGAAAGACAATCACTCGACGATGCAGCATTGCTGGTGCTGCTCAGGCCCGGCACCGCTGATGGCGCTCGCCGGGCACGCCCCGCAGTTGTATCTGGACGCACAACGGGCCGATCGCGGTACGGCCCACGCAAAGCTCGACAGCCCGACCCCGCGCCAGCAATGGCCCAGCCTCAATCCCCGTGCTTCGCCTCTGGCCTGATTCTTCCCGCATGAAACTGCGTCCTGAATCGTTCCGGAGAATTGCCATGTTGAACCGACTCATCCTGCTGGCCGCCCTGCTGCTCCCGGTTGGCTTCGCCCAGGCTCACCAGTACAAGGCCGCCGAGCTTGAGATCGCCCACCCGTGGTCCCAGGAGTTGCCACCCAACGCGCCAACCGTGGCCGCGTATTTCGTGATTCACAACGGCGGCGCCACCGCCGACAAACTGCTCGGCGTCGACTCGCCGATTGCCGGCAAGGCCGAGCTCCATGAGCATGTGATGCAAAACGACCTGATGAAAATGCAACCGGTGCCCGTCGTCGCCATCGCCCCCGGTGCGACCGTCACCTTCGCGCCGATGGCCTATCACGTGATGTTGCTGGACCTGAAGGACCGCAGCCTGCTCAGCGACGGCAAACGTTTCCCCATGACCCTGCATTTCGAAAAGGCCGGGGACGTGACGGTGGATGTCGCGGTGCAGAAAAAAGCACCCGACGGCACCAAGACACACCAGCACGCCCAGTAGACGTAGCCGCCCATGCAACCTCGTCGCGCCAGCCCGTCCAGGCACCGCCGTCAGCCCATGAGCCTGACACGCGGCAGTTGGATCAGCCTGTTCGCCATGCTGATGATCTTTATCGGACCACTGGTTTCCCAGTCGATGCCGATGGATCAGCGCATGTCCATGCCTGTGTCCATGAGCATGGATATGGAGATGAGCATGGACATGCCGGTGCATGAAGCGCCGGCGGCCGAGCACTGCGCGCCCCAGAGCGAACACCACGCGTTATGGGAAAAATGCGGTTATTGCAGCCTGCTGTTCAACTGCCCGGCGCTGCCTGGCGGCCACACATTCGCCGTCTTCGACACCCCTCCCAGCCACACCTACACCAGCCCTTCCCCGCGCCTGGGTCATGCACGGACGGCGTTCTTTCCGGGCGCCCGCACCCGCGCACCGCCACTCGACGCGTAAGCCCGCACCTGCTCACCCGGTCGCAAAGGACAGCCCAACGCTGCCCTGGACACGGATGAGTGCCTGACAACGCAGGCAAGACCTGACACCTGACCTTGTGGCGAGGGAGCTTGCTCCCGCTCGGTTGCGTAGCAACCGCAAAAGCCAAGGGCCGCTGCGCAGCCCAGCGGGAGCAAGCTCCCTCGCCACGGGGTCTGTGCTTAGTCAAGGCTCACCTGCTATCGGCTGCCCGGCAGCCGCACAACATGACAACCGAATTTGCCCTGCGGAGCGCTTTGCAATGAGCCAACCGAAACCTAATTTCTACAACCTGGCCTGGCGCTGGCATTTTTATGCCGGGCTGTTCGTGGCGCCGTTCATGGTGATGCTGGCCCTGACCGGGATCATCTACCTGTTCAAGCCGCAACTCGATCCATTGATGTACGGCAACCTGCTGAACGTACCGGCCGGGCATCACAGCCTGGCGGCGGACGACCTGCTCAAGCAGGTCCGCCAGGCCTACCCCGAAGGCCAGGTCAAACAGTACCTGCCGCCGATCAACGCCGAGCGCAGCGCGCAATTCGTGGTGATCGACAAGGGTCGGGAGCTGAATGTGTTCATCGACCCGTACCACGGCGACGTGCTCGGCGAGCAGGACGCGAAAGACAACCTGCAAGCCATGGCCCGGGCGATTCACGGTGAATTGCTGATCGGCACCGTCGGTGACCGGCTGGTGGAAATGGCTGCCGGCTGGGGCGTGGTGCTGGTGGTTTCCGGACTGTACCTGTGGTGGCCGCGCGGGCAATCCTCGGCCGGTGTGCTGTGGCCGCGCTGGAGCGCTCGCGGTCGGGTGTTCTGGCGCGACTTGCACATCGTTGTCGGTTTCTGGGGCGCGGCGTTCCTGTTGGTGATGCTGCTCAGCGGCATGACCTGGACCGGCTTCTGGGGCAAGCAGTACGCGGACCTGTGGAACCGCTTTCCGGCGGCGATGTGGAACGACGTACCGAAGTCCGACATCGAGGCCGGCAGCCTCAACAATGCCCATCGCCAGACCGTGCCCTGGGCGGTGGAGAACACGCCCATGCCGATGTCCGGTGACCACGCCGAACACATGGCCCACGGCGGCATGCACGAAGGCCCCGCCGCACCCACCGTCAGCCTGCAAGCGGTGCAGGACATCGCCACCGGGCGCAAGGTCGAGCCCGGCTACAGCATCACCCTGCCAACGACCGCCTCGGGCGTATTCACCATCGCCGTGTTCGCCGATGACCCGCGCAACGACGCAACCCTGCACGTGGACCAGTACACCGGCAAAGTCCTGGCCGACGTGCGCTGGGAGCACTACAACCTCGTTGCCCGCGCCACTGAAACCGGGGTGATGCTGCACGAAGGCAAGATGTTCGGTCCGGTGAACCAGATCATCGTCCTGCTGATCTGCCTGATGATCCTGCTCAGCGCCGTGAGCGGAATGGTGATCTGGTGGAAACGCCGGCCCCAGGGCAAGTTCGGCGTGCCGCCACTGCGCCACGACCTGCCGACGTGGAAGACCGGTGTGTTCATCATGTTGGCCCTGGCGGTGGTGTTCCCGTTGGTGGGGGCGTCGCTGGTGGTGGTGTGGCTGTTGGACCGGCTTGTTACCCGGTTCAATCGCCAGCCTGAGGCCGCTTCATCTTCAAGCTGAGAATTGCGCGTTAACGGAAAGCGGCGCGAAAGCTCTACAATCGCGCCCGCCTTCCAAACCTAAACACCATCCCTGTGGGAGCGAGCTTGCTCGCGATGGCGGCAGTACTTCAACAATGATGCAAGCTGAACCACCGCTATCGCGAGCAAGCTCGCTCCCACAAGGGACCCGCGCGCCGCCCATGATTCGAGTAAATGCATGACCTCGCTAACCCTCTCCCACCTCGCCTGGACACCGTTGGGCCATGGCCACTGCCATCACCAGTTCCAACTGCGTGATGCCACGTTGCAGGTGGCGGCCGGGGAATTTGTCGGGTTGATCGGGCCCAACGGCAGCGGCAAGACCAGCCTGTTGCGCTGCGCCTACCGCTTCAGCCGGCCAGAAAGCGGCGAGGTCAGACTCGAACACCACAACGTCTGGAAACAGCCCTCGCGCTGGTGCGCCCAACGCATCGCCGTGGTGCTGCAAGAGTTTCCCGACGCCTTCGGCCTGACGGTGAACGAGGTGGTCGCGATGGGGCGCACGCCGCACAAGGGTCTGTTCGATGGTGACAATCAGGAAGATCGCCGACTGATGCTCCAGGCATTGGAGTCGGCCGGGCTTGCAGGCTTTGGCGACCATGCATTCGCCACGCTCTCGGGCGGTGAGAAGCAACGGGTGATCCTCGCACGCGCCCTGGCCCAGCAGCCGCAGTTGCTGATCCTCGACGAACCGACCAATCACCTCGACCCGCGCTATCAATTGCAGTTGCTGCAACTGATCAAGGACCTGGGCATCGGCACCCTCGCCAGCATTCATGACCTGAACCTTGCCGCCGCGTTCTGCGACCGCCTGTACGTGATCGAACACGGGCGCATCGTCGCCAGCGGCACGCCCAGGGACGTCCTCACTGTCGACCTGTTGCGCGAAGTGTTCGGCGTCGCGGCCCTGGTGGACGAACACCCGCTGGCCGGCTACCCACGAATCACCTGGATAACCCAACCATGATCCTGCGTCCCCTGCTGTTGCTTCCGTTATTGCTGGCAAGTTTGCATGTCCAGGCCGAGGCCAGCCGCTACCCGCTGACGATCCAGAGCTGCAACCGCCAAGTGGTGTTCAACGAGGCCCCTCGGCACGCCCTCAGCCATGACATCAACATGACCCAGATGATGCTGGCCCTGGGGCTAAAGCCACGCATGGTTGGCTACAGCGGCATCAGCGGCTGGAAATCGGTGACGCCGGACATGGCCAAGATCCTCGATGGCCTGCCGGAACTGGCCGCCAAATATCCCTCGGTGGAAACCCTGCTCGACGCCAACGCCGATTTTTTCTTCGCCGGTTGGGACTACGGCATGCGCGTCGGCGGCGACCTGACTCCGCAGACCCTGCAGCCGCTGGGCATCAACGTCTACGAACTGACCGAGTCCTGCGCGTTCGTGATGAAACGTCCGGCGGCCTCGCTGGAGGACACCTACAACGATCTGCGCAACCTTGGAAAAATCTTCGACGTCCAGGATCGCGCCAACGCGCTGATCGCCACGATGCAGGCCCAGGTGGCCGAAGTGCGCAAGCACCTGCCAACCCGACAACCGCGGGTGTTCCTGTATGACAGCGGCGAAGACCGGGCCATGACCTCCGGCCGCCTGGGCATGCCCCAGGCCCTGATCGACGCGGCCGGCGGGCGCAACATTCTGGATGACGTGGATACCAGTTGGACCCGCGTCAACTGGGAGAACGTGGTAGAGCGCAATCCCCAGGTCATCGTGATCGTCGATTACGGCGAAGTCAGTGCCGAGCAGAAACAGCAATTCCTGTTGAGCAACCCGGCCCTGCAATCAGTCGATGCGATCAAGCACCGGCGCTTCGTCGTGATCCCTTACGTGCAGGCCACGCCGGGTATCGATAACGTGCTGGCGGTGCAAACCCTGGCGCGGGGTTTCCACGGCCAATGAACGATCGTCGCTATGGTGCACTGCTGCTACTGCTCGGCGCGCTGCTACTGGTGTCGTGCGTGGTGTCGCTGGGTTTCGGGCCGGCACGGATTCCAGTGGCGGTGGTCTGGGATCTGCTGCTGCACAAGGCCTTCGGTGTCGGCGAGGTGCATTGGACGCCCGGCCAGGAGCATATCGTCTGGCTGATCCGCGTCCCGCGCCTGCTGCTCGGGGCGCTGGTAGGCGCAGGGTTGGCGTTGATCGGCGCGGTGCTGCAAGCGGTGACACGCAACCCGCTGGCCGATCCGCACCTGCTTGGCGTCACCTCCGGCGCCACCCTCGGGGCGGTCATCGTGGTGTTGCATGTCGGCGAGATCATCGGCCTGCTGACCCTGCCTCTGGCCGCCTTCATCGGCGCGCTGTTGAGTATGTTGCTGGTGCTGGCCATCGCTGCCCGCCAGGGCCGCCTGGAGAGCGATCGCCTGCTGCTCTGCGGCGTAGCGGTGTCGTTCGTGATGATGGCGGCGGCCAACCTGCTGCTGTTCCTCGGTGACCATCGCGCCAGTTCGGCGGTGATGTTCTGGATGCTCGGCGGCCTGGGCCTGGCACGCTGGGAACTGCTCGCGGTGCCAGCCGCCAGTGTGCTGCTGGGGCTGGTGTTGCTGCTGGGCATGGCCCGGCCTTTGAACGCGCTGATGGCCGGGGAGCAGACCGCCGTGACGCTGGGGCTGAACGCGGCAAAGGTGCGATTATGGATCTTCCTGATTGCGTCGCTGATGACCGGCGTACTGGTGTCTATCAGCGGCTCGATCGGTTTTGTCGGGCTGATGGTCCCGCACATTGCCCGGCGCCTGGTGGGCGCCGAGCATCGTCGGCTGCTGCCGGCCTGCGTGCTGCTCGGCAGCCTGTTCCTGGTGTGGGTGGACGTGGCGGCTCGCACGCTGATCGCGCCGGAGGATTTGCCGATCGGGGTCGCTACAGCCGCTATCGGTGGGCTGTTCTTTATTGGTCTGATGCGCCGTCGCTGAAAGGGTGCTTCTTCTTGTACACGCCGAATAGCTCGGTACCAAGGCCGCCATTTCGAAAATGCTCCAGCTCCGCTCGAACCATATCAATGACCAACGCCCGGTCCTCGGCCTTAGCAAGATTAAAATTTCCACTGTAGGCGAGATTGACCATTCGCCAGAGGAAGCAGTTGGTACGGTAAACATCTACCGGCTTGAGCCAACGTTCGAGGAGCGCGTTAATTTCCTCACTTCGAATACCCTCGAAGCACCCGATCGAGTGGTCCTTGTCTGGAATGACAGCATCGACAACCTGGGTATCGGCGTTTAGCCGGTAGCGTGCCGGCAATGCCGAGAACGCGGCATCAGCCGCAATTATTGCCTCAGGCCACAAGCGATTGCCATTGCGCCCCACGGCCTCACCCACACTCCAGAACTCGCCATCGTTTTTCAAACTATGGGAGATAAAGAGCATCACTTTTTCCAGCTCGATCAAATGGTGCAATGCCGAGACGCAGATAATAACGTCCCACTGTTCACCGGTAGGCACCAGGTTATTCGCATCGGCCACGATCAGATCGAGGCCGACCCCTGAAGAAAACTGCTTCGCCGCGATGTGAAGCAGGTCTTCATTGATATCCAGCAGTGACCATTCCACGCCTTCCGGAACAGCGGCCGACAAACCAGCTTCTATCCGCGCGGCACCACTGCAGATCGACAGGACTTTTATTGCACCGTGATCCCTGACTTTCCGACGTAGCCTTGCTTGAAAGTCGGGCGGCGTTTGCGGGACGTTCGCCCTCAGCATACGAGTGGCATAGGAGTAGGCGACCTCTCCTTCAAACGGTTCCAGAATCACCATCTCGGACCGGGCACCCTGCCCTTGCGCCGGAGCCAGTCCATTCAATCGGCGAAAGTTGCGAGCAACGCCCATGGCCGCTTCACTCTGTCGCTCCTGAACGCTCGAGTAAAACTCGTTCCGGTAGACGCTACTGAAATGTGCTATCTCGTTTTTCACGCGCATCTGATGGTGTGTTTTCGCCAGGAGAAGCTTCATCACTCCTTCCCTGGCAACGCACAAGTCAGCTATCGCCAACCAGTCGGCTGTAGGGTCATTTTTTGCCCCTGGCCCGCACGTTACCAAGAGACGGCCACGTTTCCCCGCCAACCAAGCCAGATCCAGATCGACCGACCGCCATTCCGACGGCGTGGATCCTCCGCAAATATGAAAGATCCCGAGTGGGAGTTCGGTTTGACCTGGGTCATGGACAAAAACAACTGAACACGTGAGCCCGTCGACACTGATGCCTGGCAGCGCTGCCGAAAAACGAATGTAGAGTCTGGAATCGGAAAACACATCCAGCTGGCTACTTCGCAGATGTTCCCCGGCGGTGAGAATCAGCGAATATCTCGCTTCTCGCAAATGCGTCACGTGCATCCATTGCGGATGCTCGGCCGATTTGACTTCAGGCAACACGGCGAATGCTGCCGTCTCGTCGAGAAGAAAATAGCTTGCAGCGCCAGAGTCAGTATTCAAACGGCTTTCCTTACTTCGCAATGGCAGAAGAGTCAGCATAGTCGGGCGGGCGATAATTTCACCTTGGGTCAACCTCATCCGCGCCCCAATGCGGAGCGCCATCCTGCACCAGCATCAGCGATGTGGTCGCTGATGGTGCATCGTCACTTCCCTCTCTCGCCGTCGACCCCGCATTTCAAAGCTTTTCCCCGACCGGGCACACCCCTTGCAAAAGCGCTTTCAGCGTTTGCATCTGCCATCCAGAAAAACATAAAGACCACGGAGATCGCACAATGAAGCGTCGTAGCTTGATCAAGGCTTTTACACTCTCGGCAAGCATTGCCGCGATGGGCATGGCCTGGACCGTCCAGGCCGCCGAGACCATCAAGGTCGGCATCCTGCATTCGTTGTCCGGGACCATGGCGATCTCCGAAACGTCCCTCAAGGACATGGCGTTGATGACCATTGACGAGATCAACGCCAAGGGTGGCGTGAACGGCAAGAAGCTTGAAGCGGTGGTCGTGGACCCGGCATCGAACTGGCCGCTGTTTGCTGAAAAGGGCCGCCAGTTGCTGACCCAGGACAAGGTCGCCGTGGTGTTCGGCTGCTGGACCTCGGTGTCGCGCAAATCCGTGTTGCCGGTGTTCGAAGAACTCAACGGCCTGCTGTTCTATCCGGTGCAGTACGAAGGCGAAGAGATGTCGCCGAACGTGTTCTACACCGGCGCGGCGCCAAACCAGCAGGCGATTCCGGCGGTGGAGTACCTGATGAGCGAAGAAGGCGGCAGCGCCAAGCGCTACTTCCTGCTGGGCACCGACTACGTCTACCCGCGCACCACCAACAAGATCCTGCGTTCGTTCCTGCACTCCAAAGGCGTGGCGGACAAGGATATCGAAGAGGTCTACACCCCGTTCGGCCACAGCGATTACCAGACCATCGTCGCCAACATCAAGAAATTCTCTGCGGGCGGCATGACTGCCGTCATCTCCACGGTCAATGGCGATTCCAACGTACCGTTTTATAAAGAGCTGGCGAACCAGGGCTTGAAAGCCACCGATGTACCGGTCGTGGCCTTCTCGGTGGGCGAAGAGGAACTGCGCGGCATCGACACCAAACCGCTGGTGGGTAACCTGGCGGCGTGGAACTACTTCGAATCCGTGGATAACCCGGCGAACAAGAAGTTCGTCGATTCGTGGAAAGCCTACGCCAAGGCCAAGAACCTGCCGGGCGCCGACAAAGCGGTAACCAACGATCCGATGGAAGCCACCTACGTCGGCATCCACATGTGGGCGCAAGCAGTGGAAAAAGCCAAGTCCACCGATGTCGACAAAGTCCGCGAAGCCCTGGCCGGCCAGACCTTCGCCGCGCCGTCGGGCTACACCCTGACCATGGACAAGACCAACCATCACCTGCACAAGCCGGTGATGATCGGCGAGATCCAGGCCGACGGTCAGTTCAACGTGGTCTGGCAGACCGAAGGGCCGATCCGCGCGCAACCGTGGAGCCCGTTCATCGCCGGCAACGACAAGAAGCCTGACTATGCGGTGAAGAGCAACTGAGCCCATGGGTGTCGGTCCGAGCACGACGCTCAGGGCCGACACAACTCCCTTGTGGGAGCGGGCTTGCTCGCGAATGCGGAGTGTCAGTCAAAGTTGTTCTGCCTGGCCCACCGCCTTCGCGAGCAAGCCCGCTCCCACAAAAGAAGTTTTGCGCAAGGCCAACAATATGTCCGCTGCCCTCTACCGCTTGATCCTCGCCATCACATTCTTATTGCCGATGGCCTCATACGCCGGCGAAGCCGAAGACTTCGTCGCCGCCAACCCGACCCAGCAGGCCAAGCTCCTGGAAGCCTGGGCCGCGCAGCCCGACCCGGCACGCGTTGAATTGATCAATGCCCTGCAGCAAGGCCAATTGACCATCGACGGCCAGCCAAAGACCCTGCGCCTGAACAACCGTTTGCGAGGGCTGATCGAAACCGCTCTCGCCAGCCACCAGCTACTCGCCGTGGACGCCCGCGTACGCCTGACTGCCGCGCAGCAGTTGCAAAAAAGTGCCCGCCCCGCGCAACTGGCGTTCCTTGATCGGCAACTGGCCGGCGAGCAGGACGAAGACGTGCATGCCGCGCTGAGCCTGGCCCTGGCGAACCTGCAGCTGGTCGATGCCAATCCTGCCGTGCGCCTGGCCGCCGTCCGCCTGTTGGGGGAAACCGGCGACCCGCTGGCCCGCACCCGCCTGGAAACGCTGCTCGAACCCGGCGTCGAAACCGATGCCGCCGTGCGCACCGCCGCCGAAACCAGCCTCGGCCAGGTCAAGCGCAAACTGCTCATCGGCGAGCTGCTGGGCCAGGCCTTCAGCGGCATGTCCCTGGGCTCGATCCTGCTGCTCGCCGCCCTCGGCCTGGCAATCACCTTCGGCCTGCTCGGGGTGATCAACATGGCCCACGGCGAGATGCTGATGCTCGGCGCCTACTCCACGTATGTGGTGCAGATGCTGTTCCAGCGCTTCGCCCCGAACGCCATCGAGTTCTACCCGCTGATCGCCCTGCCGGTGGCGTTTTTCATCACCGCGGCCATCGGCATGGCACTGGAGCGCACGGTGATCCGCCACCTCTACGGGCGCCCGCTGGAAACCCTGCTCGCCACCTGGGGCATCAGCCTGATGCTGATTCAGCTGGTGCGCCTGGTGTTCGGCGCGCAGAACGTCGAAGTCGCCAACCCGGCCTGGCTCTCGGGTGGGATCCAGGTGCTGCCGAACCTGGTGCTGCCGTACAACCGCATCGTGATTATCGCCTTTGCGCTGTTCGTAGTGGTCCTGACCTGGCTGTTGCTGAACAAGACGCGCCTGGGCCTGAACGTGCGCGCCGTGACCCAAAACCGCAACATGGCCGCCTGCTGCGGCGTGCCCACCGGGCGGGTCGACATGCTCGCTTTCGGCCTCGGCTCGGGCATCGCCGGGCTCGGCGGCGTGGCTTTGAGCCAGATCGGCAACGTCGGCCCGGACCTGGGCCAGAGCTACATCATCGACTCGTTCCTGGTGGTGGTGCTCGGCGGCGTCGGCCAGTTGGCCGGTAGCGTGTTCGCCGCGTTCGGCCTGGGCATCGCCAACAAGATCCTCGAACCGCAGATCGGCGCCGTGCTCGGCAAGATCCTGATCCTTGCGCTGATCATTCTGTTCATCCAGAAGCGTCCGCAAGGTCTCTTCGCGCTTAAAGGACGGGTAATCGACTGATGAACCAGCCCCTGATGCTCACGGCCACACAAAAGGCCGGTCCCAAACTCACCGTTGCCGTCGGCGCGCTGATCCTCGCCGTGCTGCTGAGCCTGCCGTTGCTGTCGTTGCTGGCGGCGGACAATCCGCTGCACATCTCGGCCTACACGCTGACCCTGGTGGGCAAGATCCTCTGCTATGCCATCGTCGCCCTGGCGCTGGACCTGGTCTGGGGCTACGCCGGCCTGCTCTCCCTCGGCCACGGCCTGTTCTTCGCCCTGGGCGGCTACGCCATGGGCATGTACCTGATGCGCCAGGCCGCCGGTGACGGCGTTCCGGCATTCATGACGTTTTTGTCGTGGACCGAACTGCCCTGGTACTGGGCCGGCACCGACAGTTTCCTCTGGGCGCTGTGCCTGGTGGTGCTGGCACCGGGTTTGCTGGCACTGGTTTTCGGCTTCTTCGCGTTTCGCTCGCGGATCAAGGGCGTGTATTTCTCGATCATGACCCAGGCCCTTACCTTCGCCGGGATGCTGCTGTTTTTCCGCAACGAGACGGGTTTTGGCGGCAATAACGGCTTCACCAATTTCCGTTCGATCCTGGGCTTTGGCATCACCGAGCCGGGCACCCGCGCGGTGCTGTTTTTTGCCACGGTGCTGTTGCTGGTGGCGAGCCTGTTCATCGGTTGGCGCCTGGCCCGCAGCAAGTTCGGACGGGTGCTGACGGCCCTGCGCGATGCGGAAAACCGCCTGATGTTCTGCGGCTACGATCCCCGTGGTTTCAAGCTGTTCGTCTGGGTGCTGAGCGCAGTGTTGTGCGGCCTGGCGGGGGCGCTGTACGTGCCGCAGGTGGGCATTATCAACCCCAGCGAAATGTCGCCAACCAACTCAATCGAAGCTGCCGTGTGGGTGGCCCTTGGCGGGCGCGGCACGCTGATCGGACCGCTGCTGGGCGCTGGCGTGGTCAATGGCATGAAGAGCTGGTTCACCGTGGCGTTTCCTGAGTACTGGCTGTTCTTCCTCGGCGCGTTGTTCATTGTCGTGACGCTGTATCTGCCCAAGGGCGTGATCGGCTTGCTGAAGAAAAGGGGCGAATGATGCGAATCACACCCACGGCGGACTTCATGCTCGAACCGATTATTGACCCCAACAAAGATCAGGGCAGCAGCCGCGATGCGATCGGCCTCGGCCAAGCCGCTGGCGTGGGCCTGAACACCCGCCACGGCACCATCCTGACCCTGGAAGACATCAGCGTCAGCTTCGACGGTTTCAAGGCGCTCAACGATCTGAACCTGTACATCGGCGTCGGCGAATTGCGCTGCATCATCGGCCCCAACGGTGCCGGCAAGACCACCTTGATGGACGTCATTACCGGCAAGACCCGGCCCAGCCACGGCAAGGCCTGGTTTGGCGAAACCCTGGACCTGACCAGCATGAGCGAAGTGCAGATTGCCCAGGCCGGTATCGGCCGCAAGTTCCAGAAGCCGACGGTGTTCGAAGCCCTGAGCGTGTTCGAGAACCTGGAGCTGGCGCTCAAGACCGACAAATCGGTATGGGCCAGCCTGCGGGCGAAACTGACCGGCGAACAACATGACCGTATCGGCGAAGTGCTTGAAACCATCCGCCTCACCGCCTCGGTCAATCGCGCCGCCGGGTTGCTGTCTCACGGGCAGAAGCAATTTCTGGAGATTGGCATGCTGCTGGTCCAGGACCCGCAACTGCTACTGCTCGACGAGCCGGTGGCGGGCATGACCGACGCCGAGACCGACTTCACCGCCGAGCTGTTCAAGTCCCTGGCCGGCAAACATTCGCTGATGGTGGTGGAACACGACATGGGCTTCGTCGGCGCGATCGCCGATCACGTCACCGTGCTGCACCAGGGCAGCGTGTTGGCCGAAGGGTCGCTGGAGCAGGTGCAGGCCGATGAGCGGGTGATCGAGGTGTATCTCGGTCGATGAGGCGATAGAAGTTGCTTTCCTGTGGGAGCGAGCCTGCTCGCGAAGCAACGGAACATTCAACACGAATATCGACTGACACATCGCTTTCGCGAGCAGGCTCGCTCCCACAGGGGGCATAAGGGGATTCAAGACAATGCTGCAAGTCGACAAGCTGCACCAGTACTACGGCGGTAGCCACATCCTGCGGGGCCTGTCGTTCGACGTGAAGGTCGGCGAGGTGACGTGCCTGCTGGGCCGCAACGGTGTGGGCAAGACCACCCTGCTCAAATGCCTGATGGGCCTGCTGCCGGCCAAGGAAGGCGTGGTGAGTTGGGAAGGCAAGGCCATCACCGGCTTCAAGCCGCACCAGCGGGTACATGCCGGCATCGCCTATGTGCCCCAGGGCCGGGAAATTTTCGCTCGGCTGACGGTAGAAGAAAACCTGCTGATGGGCCTGTCGCGTTTCCCGGGTTCCGAGGCCAAGGAAGTACCGGCCTTCATCTATGAACTGTTCCCGGTGTTGCTACAGATGAAACAACGCCGCGGCGGTGACCTGTCTGGTGGCCAGCAACAGCAGCTCGCCATTGGCCGGGCCCTGGCCAGCCGTCCGCGCCTGCTGATTCTCGACGAGCCCACCGAAGGCATCCAGCCGTCGGTGATCAAGGAGATTGGCGCGGTAATCAGGAAACTCGCGGCCCGGGGCGACATGGCGATCTTGCTGGTGGAGCAGTTCTACGACTTCGCCGCCGAGCTGGCCGATCAGTACCTGGTGATGTCCCGGGGCGAGATCGTCCAGCAAGGCCGCGGCGAAAATATGCAAGCCGAGGGTGTGCGCGGGCTGGTAACGATCTAGTCTTGGCGTCCCGACGATAATCAGAAAATCATGAATCTACCTGTATCGCCCTCCGCCCTGTTCACCCCCAGCTGGCACGCCGAGCTGGACTTGGGCTATGCCCGATTCGGCGACTGCACGCGTCCGGTCCAGCGTCGCCACAAAGGTCCACTGCGGGTGCAGAAACACCTGTACGCCGAAGGTCCCGAAGTCTGCCAGCACATCATCGTCCACCCGCCCGGCGGGATTGCCGGCGGTGATCAGCTGGACATCTCGGCTCACGTCGGCCCCGGTGCCTGGGCGCAACTGACCAGCCCCGGCGCGGCCAAGTGGTACCGCGCGGCCGGCCCGGCGTACCAGCAACTGAAACTGAGCGTGGCTGGCGGTGCGACCCTGGAATGGCTGCCTCAGGAAACCATCGTGTTCAGCGCGGCCCAGGCCGAACTCAGCACCTGCATCGATCTGCAGGGCGACGCCCGGCTGTTCTACTGGGACATGGTTGCCCTCGGCCGACCGGCCAGCGGCGAACGCTTCGACCTCGGCCACTTTCAATCGCGGCTGGACATTCGCCGCGACGGCCAGTTGCTGTGGCATGAACGCCAGCGCATTGTCGGCGGTGACGGCTTGCTCGATTCCCCCATCGGGCTGGGCGGTGATCCGGTGTTTGCGACGTTGCTGGTGACCGGCGAGATCGACAGCGAGCTGCTGGAGCGCTGCCGATCCCTCGGCCATGCCGTGCGCGGCGACCTGACCCAGTTGCCCGGCCTGGTCGTCGCCCGCTGCCTGGCGAGCGAGGCATTACTGGCGCGCGGGTGGTTGATTGAATTGTGGCGCTTGCTCAGGCCCGCATTGCTCGGACGAGAAGCCATGCCACCGAGAATCTGGAGTACTTAGTTATTTCGTCTGTGGGAGCGAGCCTGCTCGCGAAAGCAATAGAACATCCAACATGATTGTTGACTGACACACCGCTTTCGCGAGCAGGCTCGCTCCCACAGTGGAATGTGTCTACCGCAAAATTTTATCTGCCCTTACTGGACTGCACATGGACCTGACCCCACGCGAAAAAGACAAGCTGCTGATCTTCACCGCCGGCCTCGTCGCCGAGCGGCGCCTGGCTCGTGGCCTGAAGCTCAACTATCCGGAAGCCATGGCCTACATTTCCGCCGCGCTGCTGGAAGGCGCCCGTGACGGCCAGACCGTGGCCGAGCTGATGCACTACGGCACAACGCTGCTGAGCCGCGAGCAGGTGATGGAAGGCATTCCGGAAATGATCCCCGAGATCCAGGTCGAGGCGACATTCCCCGACGGCACCAAACTGGTCACCGTCCACCAGCCCATCGCCTGAGGTCGCGGCATGACTTATCAGATTCGTGACGCCCACCCTGCCGACCTGCCGGCGATCCGTGACATCTACAACGATGCGGTCCTCAACACCACGGCGATCTGGAACGAACAGGCTGTGGACCTGGGCAATCGCCAGGCCTGGTTCAGCGCCCGGCAAACCCAGGGTTATCCGGTGCTGGTGATCAGCGACGCCGAAGATGACGTGCTCGGCTACGCTTCATTCGGCGACTGGCGGCCGTTCGACGGTTTCCGCCACACCGTGGAACATTCTGTGTACGTACGCAGCGATCAACGTGGCAATGGCCTCGGCCCGTTGCTGATGAGTGCGCTGATCGAGCGCGCCAGGGCCTGCGGCAAACACGTGATGGTTGCGGCCATCGAGAGCGGCAACGCGGCGTCGATTCGCTTGCACGAGCGGGCCGGTTTTGCCATCACCGGGCAGATGCCTCAGGTGGGCACCAAGTTTGGTCGCTGGCTGGACCTGACCTTCATGCAGTTGGTCCTCAATCCCGGGGCGCTACCGCCCACCATCGACAAGGAGTGATACCGATGAACGCCGCCCAGTTGCGCCGAGTCCACGCTGAAAGCTTCGCGCATTACCGCCAGGGCTTGATTGATCTGCTGCTCGACGCCGTGGGCTATGGCGCCAGCGTGGGGTTCATGGCTGACCTCGATGCCGTCCAGGCCCGCGCCTATTTCGACGAGGTCCAGGCCAGCCTCAACCAAGGCAACCTGCTGCTGTGGGTGGTGGTCAAGGACGAGCAGGTGCAAGCCAGCGTCCAGCTCGCGCTGTGCCAGAAGCCCAACGGCCTCAACCGCGCCGAAGTGCAAAAGCTGCTGGTGCGCGGCGATGCCCGCCGCCGCGGCCTCGGCCAGCAGTTGATGAATGCCTTGGAGCTCGGTGCGCGCCAGCACCAGCGCGGCCTGCTGTACCTCGACACCGAGGCCGGTTCCGAGGCCGAGGCGTTCTACCGCGCGATGGGCTACACCCGCGTCGGCGAACTGCCCGACTACTGCCAGAGCCCGGACGGGACCTACAGCCCGACCGCCATCTACTACAAGACTTTGGGGCAACCGCAATGATTCCAGGCCAGTACCAGGTCCAGCCCGGCGACATCGAGCTCAACGTCGGCCGCCGTACCCTCAAGCTGAACGTCGCCAACAGCGGCGACCGGCCGATCCAGGTCGGCTCGCACTTTCATTTTTTCGAAACCAACGACGCCCTGGCCTTCGACCGCGCCGCCAGCCGTGGCATGCGCCTGAACATCCCGGCCGGCACGGCGGTGCGCTTCGAACCGGGCCAGAGCCGCGAGGTGGAACTGGTGGACCTGGCCGGGCACCGGCGGGTTTATGGGTTCGCCGGACGAATCATGGGCGAATTGGACTGAAGCGCCTCTGTGGCGAGGGAGCTTGCTCCCGCTCGGTTGCGCAGCAACCGCAAAAAAGCGAGGGCCACTACGTAGCCCAGCGGGAGCAAGCTCCCTCGCCACAATGGACTGCATACGACTTAAGAACCTCAAGGCGAGCACATGAAGATTTCGAGACAAGCCTACGCCGACATGTTCGGCCCCACCGTCGGCGACAAGGTTCGCCTGGCCGATACCGAGTTGTGGATCGAAGTGGAAAAGGACTTCACCACCTACGGCGAAGAAGTGAAGTTCGGCGGCGGCAAGGTGATTCGCGATGGCATGGGCCAGAGCCAGTTGCTGGCCGCCGAGGTGGTCGACACGTTGATCACCAACGCACTGATCGTTGACCACTGGGGCATCGTCAAGGCCGATGTCGGCCTCAAGGACGGGCGCATCGCGGCGATCGGCAAGGCCGGCAACCCGGACATCCAGCCCGACGTGACCATCGCCATCGGCGCGAGCACCGAAGTGATCGCCGGCGAAGGCATGATCCTCACCGCCGGCGGCATCGACACCCACATCCACTTCATCTGCCCGCAGCAGATCGAAGAAGCGCTGATGAGCGGTGTCACCACCATGATCGGCGGCGGCACGGGCCCGGCTACCGGGACCAACGCCACCACCTGCACCTCCGGGCCGTGGCACCTGGCGCGCATGCTCCAGGCCGCCGACGCGTTCCCGATGAACATCGGTTTCACCGGCAAGGGCAACGCCAGCCTGCCGGAGCCGCTGATCGAGCAGGTGAAGGCCGGGGCCATCGGCCTGAAGCTGCATGAAGACTGGGGCACCACGCCGGCGGCCATCGACAACTGCCTGAGCGTGGCCGACCAGTACGATGTGCAGGTGGCGATCCACACCGACACCCTCAACGAATCCGGCTTCGTCGAAACCACCCTGGCGGCGTTCAAGGGCCGCACCATTCACACCTACCACACCGAAGGGGCCGGTGGCGGTCATGCACCGGACATCATCAAGGCCTGCGGTTTTCCTAACGTGTTGCCCAGCTCCACCAACCCGACCCGGCCGTTCACCCGCAACACCATCGACGAGCATCTCGACATGTTGATGGTCTGCCACCACCTGGACCCGAGCATCGCCGAAGACGTGGCCTTCGCCGAAAGCCGCATCCGCCGTGAAACCATCGCTGCCGAAGACATTCTCCATGACCTCGGCGCGTTCTCGATGATCAGCTCCGACAGCCAGGCCATGGGCCGCGTCGGCGAGGTCATCACCCGCACCTGGCAAACCGCCGACAAGATGAAAAAGCAGCGCGGCGCCCTGCCCGGCGATGGCGCCGGTAACGACAATTTCCGCATCAAGCGCTACATCGCCAAGTACACCATCAACCCGGCGATCACCCATGGCATCAGCCATGAGGTGGGCTCCATCGAAGTCGGCAAATGGGCCGACCTGGTGTTGTGGCGCCCGGCGTTCTTCGGCGTCAAACCGACTTTGATTCTCAAGGGCGGGGCGATTGCCGCCAGCCTGATGGGCGATGCCAACGCCTCGATTCCGACACCACAACCGGTGCACTACCGGCCGATGTTCGCCAGCTACGGCGGTTCACGACACGCCACCAGCCTGACCTTCATCAGCCAGGCCGCCGCCGAGGCGGGCCTGCCGGAGCAATTGGGCTTGAAGAAACGGATCGCAGTGGTGAAAGGTTGTCGCGATGTGCAGAAGACCGACCTGATTCACAACGACTACCTGCCGAGCATCGACGTCGACCCGCAAACCTATCAGGTCAAGGCCGATGGCGTGCTGTTGTGGTGTGAACCGGCGGATGTGCTGCCGATGGCGCAGCGGTATTTTCTGTTTTGAGCGGATAACTGGCCGAACGCAAACTCCGTGGCGAGGGAGCTTGCTCCCGCTGGGGTGCGAAGCGGCCCTCGCTTTTGGGCGGTTGCTGCGCAACCGAGCGGGAGCAAGCTCCCTCGCCACAGGGTTTTATGTCCAGCCTGCCTCATTCGACCAACCGCCCCAGCCGCTGCTTGAGCATGCGGTTTTCGCTGCGCAGCTGCTGCACCTCTTCCAGCAGGTCCAGCGCCAGGGCGACGCCTTCCCATTCCAGCTCCAACTCGCGGCGCAGCTTCGCTGCACGCCGGGCCAGGACCAGTTCGTAATCAGTGAAACGCCAGTCCGTGGGGGCCGTGCCGTGAGGTTCGAGAATGCCGTGTTCGACGATTTCAATCACATGGACATCGGCCAACGCAGCGGCCTCACAGAATTCCATCAGGTTCAGTTCAATGATCGGGTTGTTCATGGTCTGCTTCTCCCAATGCTTCAACTGTCGAGTCTAGCCATGATCCTCGGTTCAGAAGTTCTCCCGTGGATCAAATGCGGCTTTCTTCGCCAGCTCCGCCCACAGCGCCTTGACCGATTCGTCGCTGGCCTTGGGCATCACGGCCTTGAGCTGCACGAACAGGTAACCGCGCTCGCCGGCCTTGTTGCGCAGGCCGTGGCCCTTGGCGCGCATGCGCTGGCCGTTCTGGCTGCCGGCCGGCACCTTGAGGTTGATCTTGCCGGTGAGGGTCGGCACCGCCACCTCGGTGCCCAACGCCAATTCCCACGGCGCCAGGGGCAAAGTGATGATCAGGTCCTGGCCTTCGACATCGAACTTGGGGTGCGGGGCGAAACGAATGGTCAGGTACAAGTCGCCATTGGCGCCGCCACCGATGCCGGGCGCGCCCTGGCCCTTGAGGCGGATGCGCTCGCCATCGGTCACTCCCAGCGGGATCTTCACGTTAAGGCTTCTGCTGGCATTGCTCACATGCTGGCCCGCGGCGTTGTACTGCGGCACCTGGAAGCTGACCTTCTTCGATTCGTTCGACAGGGTCTCTTCCAGGAAGATCGGTAATTCCATTTCCACGTCTTGCCCCCGACGGCCGGCGCTGCGACCCGATTGTCCGCCACCGAAACCCGGCCCGCGATTGCCAAAGATCGAACTGAAGAAATCCGAGAAATCGCCAGTGTCCTGCCCGCCAAAACCACCACGGCTCTGCCACCCCGGCGGCCCCTGGAACGGCTGGCCGTGCTGGCCATAGCGGCGCAAGTCATCGTACTCGGCGCGTTTGTCCGCACTCTTCAGCGCTTCATACGCCTCGGAGACGTCCTTGAACTTGGTCTCCGCGTCTTTCTCTTTGCTTACATCCGGGTGGTATTTGCGCGCCAGTTTGCGATAGGCGGCCTTGATCGTGGCGTCGTCGGCCGTCGGCTCCACACCCAGGATCTTGTAATAGTCTTTGAAATCCATCTAAGCATCACCATCCGTTATCGATGTCGCACCGCCACGCACGGCATGCCCGGATGACCGGACAGCGGGTTGACCGGCCTCAAGATTGTGACCGGACGGTGCATCAGAAGTTTATCGGCAGCTGGCGGCGGATCTTGTACCGCCCTGTGCCACCAGACCCATGCCAGCAAGTTTGGGGGGCCGACGCGGTCTTTCAAGGCCGGGGTTTGCGAATTAGTGGACAACCGGCCTTCGAATCCGCGTCGCACTGGCATACACTGCGCGGCCGTTTTTACGACCGGAACTGAAAGACATGAAAAACCCATCCCCGGCGCGTGCCTGCGGTATTGACTTCGGCACGTCCAACTCCACCGTCGGCTGGCTGCGCCCCGGCATGGAAACGTTGATCGAGCTGGAGGACGACAAGATCACCTTGCCCTCGGTGGTCTTTTTCAATCTTGAGGAACGTCGCCCGGTCTACGGTCGCCTGGCACTGCACGAATACCTGGAAGGCTACGAAGGCCGGCTGATGCGCTCGCTAAAGAGCCTGCTGGGTTCCAAGCTGATCAAGCACGATACCAGCGTGCTCGGCACGGCGATGCCGTTCAAGGATCTGCTGGGGTTGTTCATCGGCCAGTTGAAGAAGCGTGCCGAAGCCACCGCCGGGCGGGAATTCGAAGAAGTGGTGCTGGGGCGTCCGGTGTTTTTCGTTGATGACGATGAAATGGCCGACCAGGAAGCCGAGAACACTTTGGTGGACGTGGCGCGGGCCATCGGTTTCAAGGAAGTCTCCTTCCAGTACGAACCCATTGCGGCGGCGTTCGATTATGAATCGACCATCGAAAAAGAAGAGCTGGTGCTGATCGTCGACATCGGCGGCGGTACTTCGGACTTCTCCCTGGTGCGCCTGTCTCCCGAGCGCCGCATGCACGACAACCGTCACGCCGACATCCTCGCCACCGGCGGCGTGCACATCGGCGGCACCGATTTCGACAAGCAGCTCAGCCTGCAAGGCCTGATGCCGCTGTTCGGCTACGGCAGCCGGATGAAAAGCGGCGCCTACATGCCCACCAGCCATCACATGAACCTGGCGACCTGGCACACCATCAACGCGGTGTATTCGCAAAAGTCCACGTTGGCCCTGGGCAGCATGCGCTACGACATCGAAGACACCGGCGGTATCGACCGGCTGTTCAAGCTGATCGAACAGCGTGCCGGGCATTGGCTGGCGATGGAAGTGGAGGAAACCAAGATTCAGCTGACCCACGCCGACCAGCGCCACGTGGCCCTGGACCGGATCGAGCGGGGCCTGAGCGTGGACCTGAGCCGCGCCTTGTTCGAATCGGCGATCGACGGCCTGCTGGACCGAGTGCGCAACAGCGTCACGCAACTGCTCAACGATGCCAACGTGCGGGTTGATCAAGTCGACACGGTGTTCTTCACCGGCGGCTCCAGCGGCATTCCGGCGCTGCGCAACAGCGTCGCGGCGATGCTGCCCCTGGCGCGCCATGTGGAAGGTAATATCTTCGGCAGTATTGGCAGCGGGTTGGCGATCGAGGCGATGAAGCGGTATGGCAGCCAGGTCTGATCCAGGACCGAGGCGCGTCCTTCGCGAGCAGGCTCGCTCCCACAGTCAACCGCATCCTACTGTGGGAGCGAGCCTGCTCGCGAAAGCGTTGGACCAGGCAATACAACTACCCGATCAAACCATCCCCACCTGCTTCAACTCGCTCTTGAGATACGCATAGTAGATCGGCCCCGCCACCACACCCGGCAGGCCGAACGCGGCTTCGAACACCAGCATTGCCATGAGCAGTTCCCACGACTTGGCACTGATCTGCCCGCCGACGATGCGGGCGTTGAGGAAGTATTCGAGCTTGTGGATCACGATCAGGTAACCCAGCGCCGCCACGGCCACCCAGATCGACAGCGACAGGGCGACGATGGTGATCAGGGTGTTCGACATCAGGTTGCCGATCACCGGCAACAGCCCCAGCAGGAACGTCATCACGATCAGGGTCTTGGTCAACGGCAATTGAATGCCGAACAGCGGCAGCACCACCGCCAGGAAAATCCCGGTGAAGAAGGTGTTGAGCAGGGAAATCTTGATCTGGGCAAAAACGATGTTGCGAAACGCCTTCACCAGCAGGTTCAGGCGGTCGAACAGCGCGGCGGCCAGGGGCTTGCGCTTGGTCAGGTCGGGGATGCGCTGCAAGGCGATGATGGCGCCCAGCACCATGCCGATCAGCAACGTCACGAACATGTGCGCCGCGTCCTTGCCCACCAGCTGCAGGTCGCTCAGGTGCTTGCTCACCCAGTCGCCGATCGCCACCCGGAACTCGGCGGCGCTGGCCGGCAGGTAGGCGTCGATGAACGGCGGCAATTGCCCACGGGCGCGGTCGACCACGCCCATGAATTTATCCAGGGATGCGCCCGGGTTTTCCGCTTCGTGCAGCAGGAAACTGAAGGCCCCGGCGAAAATCAGGCTCAGCACACTGACCACCAGCGTGCCCAACAATGCTACCGCCAGCCAGCGGGCACGCCGGCCTTCGATCAGTCGTTGCAACTGCGGGGTGAGCATGTTGACCAGCTCGAACACCAGCAGCCCGGCCAAAAGGCTTGGCAACAGGCGCAGCGGCAACACCAGCAACAACCCACCAAAAATGATCACCCAACTGATCACCAACAACACATGACGCTGAGAAAACGTTGGCATACAGCCCCAGGACAAAAAAACGACATGAAAGGATCGGCAGTCTGCCAGCGTTCCGCTGGCAGCACTAGGGATTGTATCGGCCGATCCTGGCCGGGGTTCAGACGTTTTTTGGTTTCTTGCTCCGGCCTCATCGCGAGCAGGCTCGCTCCCACATCGGATTGGCGTTGGCTGGGTCCAATGTGGGAGCGAGCCTGCTCGCGATGGGGCCCTGGAGGGGTCAGAAAAATCCCGGTGCTTACTGTTTCTTCAGGCAATCACTCATGAACGCCTTGCGCGCATCGCCCTTCAAGGCCTGGGCCGTCGCCGTGGCGTTGCAGGTCTTCATGCGTTCCTGCGGTGTACTGGGTTCAGCGGCGGCCGGAGTGGCCTTCAGGCAGTTGCTCATGAAAGCCTTGCGTTCGTCACCCTTGAGGGCCTTGGCGGTGGCGTCGGCGTTGCAGGTGGTCATCTTGGTCTGTTGGGCGGTGGCGGCGAAGCCCTGGGAACACAGCAGCAGGCCGATCATCAACAAAGGGACACGCAGCATCTTCATGGTGTTTCTCCTGGTTGCCGCCTGAGAAGGACGGCGATGAAGTGCAGTGTAGACAAAGCCTGTTACACCTTCATCGCCAGATCTTCATTGCTTGATCTACCGCTTTCGCGAGCAGGCTCGCTCCCACAATTGACCCCAGAGCTGCATCCACTGTGGGAGCGAGCCTGCTCGCGAAGAACGATAACGCGGTCCAACTGATGCGCTACACCCCGGCATCCTTCAACCGCTGCGCATGCTCGACAAACAGCCGGATCGGCTCCGCTCCCCTGCCCACCAGTCCCAGCGACTGATTGACCACGTCGAAATGGTCCAGCGGATAATCATCACGAATCACCGTGCCCAGGTGCGAGCTGTAGCGCCCGACCATGCCGTCGCACTGCCCGGCTTCGCGCACGAAGGTGCGCGCGAACAGCCGGCAGCTGCGATTGGTGCCGTCCAACAGGTTGCGGCCCCTGTCGGTCTTGCCCGGCTGCAGAGTCCCGGACCACGAGTAATAACGCACCCCATTGACTTCTTCCGGCCCCTGCCCGCCCCAGGTCTGCGGCAGGCCTTGTGGATAACGCTCGTTGAACAACGCCACGCCGGCAGTCGTCAGCGAGGCGTGGGAGGCGCGGATGTCCACTGGCAATTTCGGTCCGTGATAGCCGGTGTCGAGCAGGCTCATCAACGCGTTGATCAGCCGCAGAAAAGCGCTGAGCAACCGCCCTTTGGCGCTGTCGGCCGGATAATGGTCTTGCAGGTAATCGGCCAGTTCGGACCCGTGGTTGGTGCCGGCCACCGATGTGACCGAGGCGACCAGATCCGGGCGCAGGGCGGCTGCGTAGCGGGCAGTGAGAGCGCCCTGGCTGTGGCCGATCAGGTTGACCTTTTGCGCGCCGGTTTCCCTGAGAATCTCCTCGATCCGTGCCAGCAATTGCTCGCCGCGAACTTCGGACGAATGCAATGGCGAAACCTTCACCGCGACCACCACGGCTCCACCCCGGCGCAACGCCTCGACGATGCCATACCAATACGGATACAACACCAGGCGAATGAACCCAAGCATGCCCGGGACCAGCACCAGCGGGTAGCGAGTGGCGCAGCGTTGCGACATGGCGACGTCCTTGTGATCAAGAGGTGGTCAGCATCGGTACCGATGATGACCAGTCTATGACACACCCGCCACTTCGGCCCGCGTCGTCAATCGAAGGCGCCGACGCCAGCCCCCGTTGAACCGATCGAGCCCCGTTCAGAATGTTCGCGCCAGCGCCAGCAAGCGCCGCTCGGCCTCGGCATAGGACCGCGCGAAGCTGTGCTCGGCCGACTCCTCTCCTTCAGCGGCCACCACCGTCACGTCGCTGATGCCGATAAATCCCAGGACCGTGCGCAGCAGCGTATCGGCGTGGTTCATGGATTCCAGCGAGCCTCCAGGGCCGAAGCCGAAATCGCCACGGCTGGTCACGATCAGGGCCTTCTTGCCCAGCACCAACGGCTGATATTGCGAGACACCGTTATCCAGGCTGTGGTTGAACGTCACGCCAATCCGCACGATCTGGTCGATCCAGGCCTTCACGCCGCTAGGCACGCCGAAATTATGCATGGGTGCGGAAATCACCAGCCGGTCATGGGCCTGCAGCTCCGCTACCAACGCATCGCTCAAGGCCAGGTCGGCCTGCATGGTCAACGGCCTTGCCTGAGGCTCGGGGTGGAACGCCGCGGCAATAAAGGCTTCGTTGACCGGAGGAATAACGGTCCGACCGACCTCGCGGCGGGTCGGCTGGGTATGTGGATTGGCGGCCTGCCAAGCCGCTATGAAAGCCTCCGTCAGACGCCGGGAATGGGAACGCTCGCCGCGAGGGCTGCCATGTACGACAAGAATATTGCTCATCTGAAACTCCTCGACTGTGACTACACTGGAAACCACGTATGGCTCTCAGACTGAGGCCTAAACCTGCATCAGCTCAAATGAGCGCTAGTTGACCGGGATGAACTGTTCTCATCCATTGGAGATTCCAGATGTTTGCTGCCCTGCCACTCAACGCGTTGCGTGCCTTCGAATCCGCTGCACGATTGCTCAGTTTCAAGGCCGCGGCGGCTGAGCTGTCGGTAACGCCCACGGCGATTTCCCATCAGATCCGCTCACTGGAAACCTGGCTGGGTGTGCAACTCTTTGAGCGCCTGCCTCGCCAGGTGCGGCTGACCGAAGGTGGCCAACGCTTGTTCCACAGCCTGCACGGTGCCTTGCTGGAAGTGGCGCAAAGCGTCGATACCCTGCGCCCGCAACGCAGCACCGCGCATCTGACGATTTCCACCACCGCCGCGTTCGCGGCGCTCTGGCTGGTGCCGCGCCTGGGTCGGTTCTACGCGCGCCATCCCACCATCAATGTCCGCCTGGACACGCACTGCGAAGTGATCGACCTGCACCAGGACGCCAGCGTGGACATGGTGGTGCGCTATAGCCTGGAGAACTACCCGAACCTGTATGGCATGTGCCTGTTCGATGAATACTTCGGTGTATATGGGTCACCGGAGCAAATAGCCGCTCTGGCGACCCGACAACCGACGACGTTGATCAGTGTGCGGTGGCACAACACCAAACTTTATGCCCATGGCTGGGACGCCTGGTGCGCGCGGGCGGGAGAAACCTGGCTGACCCGTCAGCCCTGCATACGCGAATACGACGAGGAGCACTACGCCCTGCAAGCGGCAATTGCCGGGCAAGGCCTGGTCCTGGCGAGCAACGTGCTGGCCTCCGAAAGCGTCGCAAGCGGCCTACTGGTCGCTTACCACCCGCACGTCCAGGTCAACGGCGCGGGCTACAGCGCCTTATGCGTTCCGGGCCGGGAACGCCATCCGCCAGTACGAGCGTTCTTCAAATGGCTGGAGGAAGAAGCGCGGCAGTCCGGGCACGCACTGACGAGTTCGATGAAACTGTTCCAGGACCGTGTCAGCCAGAACCAGAGCAATCATGCTGGCAAAACTTGAGACTCCGGAATGCTCGCTGGAGGAAGCTCGACAATCAATGAGTTCGCGGCGGCCGGCAGGCCGCGCCGCACCTTTTGTTCAATACCGTTTCTTTCGTAACGGGCTGAACTGAGTTGCCTTGTGGAAACATTCACATTGACCTGTCCCACTACATGCTTGCCTGTGAAACGCTGCTTGAAAAAAAGCTCATCAATACATTGCGCGGTGCGAAACCTCACAGACAACGTATGAACAACCGGGCCCACGCCTATCAGGCTGACATGCACGAAAACAGTCGTATCGGACTTATCCTTCGCCTGAGCAGGTGAAAGCAACTGCTCCCTGATTGCAGCACCCAACGCCTCTGAACCCAGCGCATCCTCAACACTGGCTATCAGCCGCTCAAGCTGCGCCTGCAGCTTGACATCCGATATCAATTTTTCCCCGAGCAAGTCGCTCAGCACAATGATAGCCTCGTCCTTCGGCTCGAAACTGGACGCTTTATTCGCCAGGGTCGTCCATTCCAGATTTTCCATGGCGCGAGAATAACCTGCGCGCCATTTCGCCAAGGCATCAAACTTGTCACCGGTCGAGCGAGCGTACAGATGCGAATAGAGCAACGAATATTTAAGTTTCTGCCGCCACTCCTTCGGCACTCCTTCCGAAATAGACAACAGCCCTTCCGGGAGGAGCAGGATTTCCTCATTCAACATGACAGACCACCTTCTAAGAAGGGTTGCTCATTCGAACAACCCCATGGGCGCTTATAATGTGATCCCATTGAAGAAGTCGTCAGAGCTCTTATCCAGTTGCTGGTAGATTCTGTCCCGGTTCCGATCATGTACGCGCATATTGAGCTCGACCATCGTAGCCACGCGCTTCATTCGAAGGCGCGATACTTTCCATTTCCAGAACCAAGCGCCGCCTTGATTTGAAGAGAGACTGCAGTCGACAGCCAGGAAAGCAGTTATCGCTGTTCCATTTGCGGACTGGATGCAGGGTACAATCCTGAAATCCTTGTCCGCACCTTTTTTACTGTTCTTATCAAAAAGATTGACCAGCTTTTCATCGGATTGCAACCGACCAAATACGTTACCCAAAAGTTGCAGCATCGCCGGAGCGTTTCGTCCCGCCACCCCCTGGATAATATCCAGAACGATGGCATCCATCGTCAGGCTTTTCTGTGAAGTCGTGAGCTCCTGATAAGTGTTACTGGTGATCGTCCATCCGCAATGCCTCATTGCAGCACCATATAGCTCGTGCCACTGGATGGGCTCTATGTTCTTGCTGTACTTGGAGTTGGCAACACGTTCAGCAAAATGAATACTGTCCGCTGCCGCCTGCTTTTTATCTTCGTCCAGATTATCGGCAAATCCGATAATGGCAGGATCTTCATTAGCCAATAACATGCCGGCCTTGGAAACCGACTGAGTCGCCGAATCTGCAGCCATTGTAAAGTGGGCATTTTTTGGTGCATCAGCAGAAAAATCGGCAAGCGCAACGGGCGCAAGCCTTACCGAATCAAAAAAGCGCCTGCTCTCTTCGGCGTCGGGCAATAAAATACTCATGACACTTATCCTTTAACTAGATGGTTGTTGTTCTTGGCAGCCACATGACTGCAGGCAAGAACTTAGTCACCCAAGCCCGGATTTACCACAGTTCATCCATGACCGTTTGTTGCCACCGCCCAGGCATTCGCGTGCAACCCTATCCGATTCGTTAAAAATCAAGATAGATTTACAATTCGACTAACCAACTAACCAACCGCGCCGAATACAATCGGCAAATTTCTACTGCCTGCCTTCGGCGCGGTTATCCGCTACCTCACAGGCGCAATCAATCCTTTACCGTTTTCGGCGCCTTGCCGGCCTTCATCTGTTCAAGCAACGGTGCACACTGGTTCGGCTCGCCGCCGCTGGGAGCGACCAACGCCAGCAACCCCGCCGCCGGCGCGGCGATGACACCCAGCGCGACCATTCCGGCCCCACGCAACATCAGCGGCACGGCCTTCACCCCGGCGGCGGGCTTGGCGAAGGTGCCTCGTACGTACAGCGGCGAACGCAGGGAAATCAATCGCCAGCCCTTGGACTCCGGGGTAACAGTCAGGTCCAGTTGTTCAGTGGCCATATTCGCCGTGCCATCGATATAGATGATCGCGTTCTCGGTATCGAATACAAACAGGCGAGTGGTCGCCAGACCGGTCTTGATGCCGAAATCAGCCGCCGCGCAATTGATCTTCACTTCCTTGTCGCCGAAGATTTTTCCTACCACATAGTTGCCAACGTTCAACCCTGCCAGCTCCATCAACTCCCGACTGATAGCGCCGTCGTTGATGAGCATTTTCAAGTTGCCATTGGCGGTGCCCAGCAACGCCGCTACCGAATTACCTCGGCCGGACAGATCGGCATCGCCATTGAGCTCGCCGAAACTGGTTTTCATCGGTTCGAAACCCGGGAAAAGCTGCTTGAGCTTGAAGCCTCGCGCGGTCAGTTTCGCCTGGCCTTCGAGGGGCCGAGTCTGTCCATTGAGGCGAATCTGCGCATCGAGACGGCCACCAGCCACGCCAAAGCGCAAGGGCTCAAGGCTCAACTGGCCATTGTTCAGCAGCAAATGAGTGTAGAGGTCGGTGAAGGGCAATTGCTCGCTATGGACGATGCGCTTGCCGGTGAACTCCACGTCGGCATCCATTACGCTCCAGCGCTCAGTGCGGAATTCTTCCACCGGCAAGACCTTGTCGGACGGTTGTTTGCTGGCACCGCCGCGCGCCTTCTGTTGCGTGTTGGAGTCGGCGCCGATAAGCGGCGCCAGGTCGCTGAACAGCAGTTGATCGGATACCAGCGCGCCAGTGAGTTTCGGTCTCGGCTGGCTGGAAACATAAGCCAGGTCGCCGCGAATATCGCTTTCGCCAATCTTGCCGTTGAACGCCTCGTAGCGGAACTGCGCCCCCTCCGGTTCGTGGAGCTTGGCGATCAGGCGACCATCGGTGGCATAGGGCGGCGAATCCGGCAGCGTCACGCCAGTCAACGGGTAAAGATTGGCCAGGCTTTTACCGGCCAGTTTCAGACGCAGGTCCAGGGCGCCAAGGTTCTTCGGGTCGGTAAGGGTGCCGGCCAGCTCGATGCGGGTGTCGGCAATCTTCGCCTGGGCCTGCAGGGGAAAGGGTTGCGATGCATCCTGCAAGGCCAGCAAACCACCGACCTTGCCGGAACCGCTCAGGTTCTGTCCTTGATACTGCCCGTCAGCCTTGAAAGCAAAGGCGTAGTCTTGTGGTGCCGCACCTTGTTCCCGGGCTTTGTTCGCAGTCTTTTCACCGACGATATCGCTGAATGGAATGGGTTTGCCCAACGGGTCGATCAACACTTCGAGCCTGGTCTTGAGCGTCTGGTCATCCAGCGTGACATGCCCCTTGTCAAAGCCGATGGCACCGATATCGACCGACCAACTGGACGGCTCGGCGTCCGGGTCCTTCGGATCGAACTGGAAGGTCCAGTTGGCGCGCCCATCAGCCAGGCGCTGCAGGCTGGCGTTGGGTTCGGTCAGGTCGATGCGCGGGATCGCCACCCGCCGGGCCAACAGGGCCAAGGGCGAAATACGTAGCTCGACGCGCTTTAGCGTGACCATTTGCGGGGTTTTCGACCAGTCCGGGTTTCCCAGGCTCAAATCTTCGGCCACGACATGGGGCCATGGCACAAAGGCGCGCCAGCCGCCTTCCTGCGGTTCGCGCTGCCAGATCACCGCCAGGTTGCCATTGATTGCGAATGGACGATGCAACTCCTCGGAAATCTTCGCGTTGAGCGTGGGCTTGAGGCGGTTCCAGTCGAAGAAAGCGATGACCAGCACAAGCGCGGCCAGCAGTGCGATGAGGCAGGCAAAGCCCCAGGCGAAAATTTTTGAGGTGCGCGTCATGCACAAGGCTCCTGACAAATTTGGCGTGCAGACCGCGACGCCTGAGGCAAGGCGAACCGCTACTGGCTCACTGCCGATAAACGATTGGACTGCCGAAACGGCCGACAGGTTTACCACCAAGCGCGACGACCGGCACGAAAAAACGCCTCGGAACCTGACCGGTTCGACAGCTACCTGTTACCGCGCCCGCACTTTTGCGGGGCGCGAGTGGGTACAAACTACCCACTCCAGGGCAAAACCGCCCCTCTGAAAGGCCCGTTCTAGAGCCTTCCCGCAGAACAATCAATTCCGTTGATTATTACCATTGTGTTTATGAACTTTTATATCGACTTATCGAGAGTAGCATTGCCCTCGTACCCACTTTTCAGCCCTCTCGAGGAGCAACGATCATGAAACGCCAACTACTGATGAGTCTTTCCCTTTCCCTGCTGGCCTCTACCGCTTTCGCTTTGCCAGCTTCCGAACAGGCCACGCCACAAGTCAAGGACAGCCATTCTGTCTATAGCCAGACCGTAGCCGAAGGTGGCCGTGACCGCCTGGAAGAGAAAGGCCTGGTCGAAGGTGGTTCCGACCGCACCCCACAAGGCCAAACCCTGGCGGCTGACGGTTCCGACCGCACCCCACAAGGCCAGACCCTGGCGGCTGACGGTTCCGACCGCACTCCACAAGGCCAGACCCTGGCGGCTGACGGCTCCGACCGCACTCCACAAGGCCAGACCCTGGCGGCTGACGGTTCCGACCGCACCCCACAAGGCCAGACCTTGGCGGCTGACGGCTCCGACCGCACCCCACAAGGCCAGACCCTGGCGGCCGACGGCTCCGACCGCACCCCACTGGGCGAAACCCTGGCCGCTGACGGTTCCGATCGCACTCCACAAGGCCAGACCCTTGCCGAAGGCGGTGGTGACCGCGTAATCGAACGCAACAGCGCAGTGAGCTGAGCCCATGGTGGCCCATAAAAAAGCCCGATTCCCTGAATCGGGCTTTTGACTTTTCAAGCCCCTCGTTTTCCCGACTGATCCGTCCCTACCGTTCGACGCCGCCAAAGACGATTTGCTAGAGTGCATCGCTCCCATGACCTGGAAGTCAGCCCTGCAATGCTTCCCCGCGCCGAACAGAAACAACAGACCCGAAATGCCCTGATGGATGCAGCGCGCCACTTGATGGAGTGCGGCAGGGGATTCGGCAGCCTGAGCCTGCGCGAAGTCGCCAAGACAGCCGGCATCGTACCCACCGGGTTCTATCGACATTTCGACGACATGGACCAGCTTGGCCTGGCGCTCGTCAGCGAAGTCGGGCAGACGTTTCGCGAAACCATCCGGCTGGTGCGCCACAACGAATTTGTCATGGGCGGCATCATCGATGCGTCTGTGCGGATTTTTCTCGACGTGGTGCATGCCAACCGATCGCAGTTTCTGTTCCTGGCCCGCGAGCAGTACGGCGGCTCCCTGCCGGTACGCCAGGCCATCGCGAAGCTGCGCGAAGACATCAGCTCGGACCTCGCCGCCGACCTGGCATTGATGCCCAAGTTGCAACACCTGGACCTTGCGGGACTCAGCGTGATGGCCGACCTCGTCGTCAAGAGTGTCTTCGCCACCCTGCCGGATATCATCGACCCGCCCGCGAAAGCGCTCCCCGAACATCTCACCCCCCAGGCGAAGATTACCCAGCAACTACGGTTCATCTTCATCGGCCTCAAGCATTGGCACGGGTTGGGTAGCACCGAATAATCGCCTGCCCCACCACCTTCCATGTGGGAGCGAGCCTGCTCGCGAAAGCGCCGGGTCAGCCAGCATCGATTTTCCTGATGCACCGCTTCGCGAGCAGGCTCGCTCCCACAATGTCTTGCGCGCGACTCAAAGTGGTGCAAGCCTTCCCAAAGCGCACCATAACGGCACGAAGCCCGCCCCATCCAGGAACGCCATCCCCCGCCATTTCCTACATCCCCTTCGATTGGCAAGCCCCTTGCTATAAACACAGCACCGTTCATTGCTGGAAGCACTCCGATGCTGGTTATCCACCGCAGAATCGACACTCAACCGCGCTGGGACGCCGAGCTGCACCTGATCTTTGACGCCCGCAGCAAAAGCCGTCTGCGCTGTTTCAGTGCCGAGGGTGAAGACGTGGGATTGTTCTTGGAGCGAGGCCAGCCGCCGCTGTACGACGGTGAATGCCTTCAGGCCGAAGATGGGCGCATCGTGCGTGTCTGCGCCCGTCCTGAACAATTGCTCCACGTTACCTGCGCCAATGCGTTCGAACTGACCCGTGCTGCCTACCACTTGGGCAATCGCCACGTTGCCCTGCAGGTGGGCAATGGCTGGTTGCGCCTGCTGGATGATTACGTGCTCAAGGCGATGCTTGAGCAACTGGGCGCCAGCGTCGAATCCATTGAAGCGCCGTTCCAGCCGGAACACGGCGCTTATGGCGGCGGCCATCATCATTCCCGGCACGGCGACGAAGATTTCAATTACGCACCGCGCCTGCACCAGTTCGGCGTGCGTTCATGAACCCGGCCTGGGCGCTGCTGCGCCTGGCCAGTCCGCAACTGCCGATTGGCGGCTACAGCTACTCCCAGGGCCTGGAAATGGCTGTGGATAACGGCCTGGTCAAGACGCCTGACGACGCACGCCGCTGGATCAGCGATCAGATGCTACTGAACCTGGCGCGTTTCGAAGCGCCCTTGCTGCTGGCTCATTGCAGGGCGGCCGCTGCCGACGATTGGCACGCGCTGCTGGAGCTTTGTGAACAACACCGTGCCAGCCGGGAAACCCGCGAGCTGTACCAGGAGAGCCGGCAGATGGGCTACTCGCTGCAACAATTGCTGGCGGGCCTGCCGGAGCTCGACAGCGCCGCGCGCAGCTTCCTTGAACAGCGTAGCGAACCGCACCTGGCGCTGGGCTGGGCCCTGGCGGCCCGTGCCTGGGATATCAAGCCAGAGGATGCCCTCGCCGCCTGGTTGTGGAGCTGGCTGGAAAACCAACTGGCGGTGCTGATGAAAACCCTGCCCTTGGGCCAGCAAGCCGCGCAGAGGTTGACCAGCGAGCTGCTGCCATTGCTGCAACAGGCCCAGCAGATCGCCTCGAACCTCGACCCCGACCATTACGGCAGCGCCGCGTTTGGCCTGTCCCTGGCGTGCATGGCCCATGAGCGCCAGTACAGCCGCCTGTTCCGTTCCTAGGAGAGACACATGAATACACAACCTTTGCGCGTCGGTATTGGCGGCCCGGTAGGCTCCGGCAAGACCGCACTGACCCTGGCTCTCTGCCTGGCCTTGCGCGAGCGCTACAACCTGGCCGTGGTCACCAACGATATCTACACCCGTGAAGACGCTGATTTCCTGGTGCGCAACGAAGCCCTGGCGCCGGAGCGGATCATCGGCGTGGAAACCGGTGGGTGCCCGCACACGGCGATTCGCGAAGACGCCTCGATCAACCTTGAAGCCGTGGACCAGTTGAACCGGCGCTTCCCGGGCCTCGACCTGATCCTGGTCGAGTCCGGTGGCGACAACCTGTCCGCGACCTTCAGCCCCGAGCTATCGGACCTGACCATTTACGTGATCGACGTATCGGCTGGCGACAAGCTGCCGCGCAAGGGCGGGCCGGGCATCTGCAAATCCGACCTGCTGGTGATCAACAAGATTGACCTGGCGCCATTGGTGGGTGCCTCCCTGGAAATGATGAACAGCGATACCCAGCGGATGCGCAACGGCAAGCCCTTCGTGTTCAGCAACCAGAAGACTGGCCAGGGCCTGGACGACATCATCGCCTTCATCGAGCGTCAGGGCCTGCTGAGCGCGGCGTGACTTTCCCCATTCGAACAAGGAAGCTTATCCATGACATTCAAACGTATCCTCGGAACCCTCGCCTTGCTGCTGACCCCAGCTCTGGCCTTCGCCCATCCCGGTCACGGCGATAACGGCCTGATCGCCGGCCTGGGCCACCCCATCGGCGGGCTCGACCATCTGCTCGCGATGTTGGCGGTCGGCTTGTGGGCGGCCCAACAACAAGGCGCCGCGCGCTGGGCACTGCCATGCACTTTCGTCGGGACGATGCTGCTCGGTGGTTTGCTGGGCTTCGAAGGCCTGAATCTACCGGCGTTGGAAAGCGGCATCGCCGCCTCGGTGCTGGCCCTGGGCCTGGCGGTGGCGTTGGCGGTGCGTCCGCCGCTAAGCCTGGCAGTCGGTGCGACCGCGATATTTGCGCTATTCCATGGCGTCGCCCATGGCTTGGAGCTGCCGGACATGTCGAGTCCGTGGGCCTATGCGGTGGGGTTCGTCGCCGCGACGGCGGCGCTGCACGGCGCGGGCTTTGCGCTGGTTCGTGTGTTGCCACGCGCGGCGGCGCCGGTGATCAGGTTGGCCGGGGCTGCTTCGGCGGCGGCTGGGGTCTGGTTGTTGGCCAGCTGAATCTCTGTCGCCCGCACGGGCCTCATCGCGAGCAAGCTCGCTCCCACAGTTTGATCGGTGTACCCCGCCTCCTGTGTTGGAGCCTGCCCCCACAGTTTGATCGGTGTGCACCGGCCCTTGTGGGAGCGAGCTTGCTCGCGATGACGGACTTACAGGCGCCATCTATCTAGAGTCGGTCACTCTGCTACCATGTCGCGCAAACGCCCCCGCCGTGACGACGTCCGCCAATGCCTGAAGCCTCCCGCTCCGCCCTTCTACCCGAATTGACCACGCTGTTCGCCACGGTGCATCAGCAGTTTCACGATGTAATCGTGCCGATGTGGCAAGGTTCGGGCTGGAATGCCGAGCTGGCGTTGCCCTACGAGTCCCTGGATACCCAGCACAAGCCGCTGCCGCCCCAGCGTTATCGCGCCATGGCCTGTGCGCGGCAGTTGTATGTGTTCGCCAGCCTGATCGGCGAAGTGCCGCAGGCCGAGGAGCGGGCCGCCGCGCTGTTTCGCTCGCTGCAACGGCACTTCCACGATGCCGAACATGGCGGCTGGTTCTACAGCATCGACCCGCAGGGGATACCGCTGGATACCGGCAAGGATCTGTACACCCACGCCTTCATCCTGTTCGCCTGCGCCCATTACTGGGGCAAGGTTCGCGAACCGCTGGTGGAGTCGGTGCTCAACGCGGCCCTGGAAATCATCGCGCGACGCTTCGCCACTGGCGACGGTCTCTACGAAGCCAGCCTCGGCCGCGACTGGTCGACAGCCGAGACCGGCCCGCTGCAGAACCCGTTGATGCATCTGGCAGAAGCTTTTCTCGCGACCCTTGCGGTTCGCGACGATGCCGCTGTTCGCCAAGCGTTGCTGAGCCTGTGCGAGGGGATGTTCAAGTGCTTCGTTGATCCGCAACGACAAGTCATGATGGAGAAACCGCTCAAGGCTGTGGATAACTGGTTCGAGCCGGGGCATCAGTTCGAGTGGTATTTCCTGCTGGCCTCATCGCCCTTGTTGCGTGACGGCAAACTGCACCTGGCCTTGGAACGCAGCTTCGGCGATACCGAACAACAAGGCGTCGATCCGGATACCGCTGGCGTTTGCGCCATGCTGGCCCTGGAGCCGCAGACGGCTCCGCGCGATGCAACCCCACGCATCTGGGCCCAGGCGGAATACCTGCGGGCACTTACGTTGCGCCCAGGAAGCGAAGGGATTTTGCTGCGTCAATTACGGGCGTTGCAGCAACATTTCCTACATCCCCTGGGCTGGAACGAATGCCTTGATGCCAACGGCAATGTCAGCCGCCGGGACATGCCGTCCACTACGCCCTACCACCTGCTGACCTGCTATCGCGGGCTGGCCGAATATCTGTCCTGACACACCTTTGTGGTGAGGGAGCAACTCCCACACCACAAAAAGCTCATCTCGAAGACCCCGTCAGGCCTTGTTGCGCTCGATGGCGAAGCCGGCCCAGGTCTGGCTCACCGGCATCAGCTCCAGGCTGTTGATGTTGATATGCGCCGGGGTGTTGAGCACCCAGAAGATGGTGTCGGCGATGTCCTGCGGCTGGATCGGCTCGGCGCCGGCGTAAGTCGCGTTGTAGCGCTCCTGGTCACCACCGAAGCGCACCAGGGAAAACTCGCTCTCGCACAGCCCCGGCTCGATATTGCTCACCCGCACGCCTGTACCTTGCAGGTCACAGCGCAGGTTCAACGAGAACTGTTTGACGAACGCCTTGCTCGCGCCATACACGTGGCTGCCCGGATACGGATAGTTGCCGGCGATGGAGCCCAGGTTGACGATCCCGGCGCCGCGCCCATGGGCAATCAGCCGCGGCAACAGCAGGCGGGTGCTGTAGATCAGGCCCTTCACATTGGTGTCGACCATGGTGTCCCAGTCATCGAGGTCGCACTTGGGCGCCGGGTCGACGCCCAGGGCCAGGCCGGCGTTATTGATCAGCCCGCGCAATTTGGCGAACGAAGGCGGCAGGCTGGCGATGGCCTCTTCCATGGCCTTGCGATCACGCACGTCCAGAACCAGGCCATGGACCTCGGTCTGCTTCGATAACTCGGCACAGAGGGCGCTGAGGCGCTCTTCACGACGACCGGTCAGCACCAGTTTCCAACCGGCCTCGGCAAAACGACGGGCACAGGCTTCACCAAAACCGGACGTAGCGCCGGTGATAAACAGGGTGTCGGACATCGTGTTCTCCTTGCTTGGGCTTCAAACCATTAATGGAAATCGGTCCACAGCATGCCCGCCCTGACACGCCGTGGGCAAGGCTTGAGGACGCGTTTTTGCCTGCACGGCTGCTCATAAAACAACCAATCGAGCCCAGGCCTTGCCAAACAAGGGCTGCAGAGGGTTGCGCGCATCTTATCCACAGGCACGTCCACAATAATCGGGGGCAAGTACAAACACTGGAAGCCGCTGTGTATAAGGCTTTGCGGGACATTTGGAAATTTTTTTCGCTTGACCCACCAAGTGAGGTTGTGCAGCAGAAGTTATCTGCTATAAGCCGAGGCCAGATAGACGATGGCGCCAAGCCAGCAACGACGCTGCTCCGCGCGGTCTTTCCAGAGTTTAGTCACAGACTTATCCACAGGCTTGCTCACCGTTTTCCGAACGCCAATGACGCTCAGAAAACTGTTGACAACTGCCAGTTACGAATGACCAAAACCGCCTGATCAAAAAACGCTCACCACGCTGAAAGCCACGTAATCAAAGGGTTACAGCCAAGTACACCCACGTTACCCACAGCCAGTTCCACAGCAAACGGGGACAAGTCAAAACCGTGACAAAACAACTGTTTGCGGCGACTTTATGTCGCGGTTTCGCAGGGCTTCGAGATTGTTGTCCACAATTCTGAAAACTGTATATATCCCCCTGTGGGAGCGAGCCTGCTCGCGAAGGCGGCGTGTCAAATACATGGGCGACAACTGATCCGCCGCATTCGCGAGCGGGCTCGCTCCCACAGGGGTCGCGGTGATGTGGGTAGAGATAAAAAAACCGGCAATCACTCGCCGGTTTTTTTCATTGCAGCTGCCGCCTCAATGCCCGCCAAGATACGCGTTGCGCACCTCTTCGTTGGCGAGCAGTTCCTTGCCGCTGCCGGTCAGGCGGATTTCTCCGTTGACCATCACATAGGCCCGGTCCGACAGCTTGAGCGCATGGTTGGCGTTCTGCTCCACCAGAAAGATAGTCATGCCGGTGGACGCCAGTTCCCGCAGGGTGGCGAAGATCTGCTTCACCACGATCGGCGCCAGCCCCAGGCTCGGCTCGTCGAGCAGCAACAACTTCGGCCGGCTCATCAAGGCCCGGGCGATGGCGAGCATTTGCTGCTCGCCGCCGGACATGGTCATGGCTCGCTGGTTGCGGCGCTCCTTGAGCCGCGGGAACAGCTCGAACATGCGCTGCATGTCTTCGCTGGCGTATTTGTCACCGATAGGAATGGTGCCCATCAGCAGGTTTTCCTCAACGGTCATGTCAGGGAACACCCGGCGCCCTTCCGGCGATTGAGCGATGCCGTTGGAGGCGATGTAGTGCGACGACTTGTGGGTGATGTCCACGCCCTGGTAGATGATCTGCCCACCCGCAGCGCGCGGCTGGCCGAAGATCGACATCAGCAGCGTAGACTTGCCGGCGCCGTTGGAGCCGATCAGGCTCACGGTTTCGCCTTCGCCGATGTGCATCGAGACTTTCTTCAGGGCCTGGATCGGCCCGTAGAACACGTCCAGTTCCTTGAGCTCGAGGATGGGTCCACTCATACCAATTCCTCTTCATCGGCGCCCAGGTAAGCCGCGATTACCTTCGGATCGTTGCGAATCGCCTCGGGACCGCCCTCGGCAATCACATTGCCGTGATCCAGCACTACGATGTGATCGGAAATACTCATCACCATGCCCATGTCGTGTTCGATCAGCACCACGGTCAGATCGTGCTCGTCGCGCAGCAGCCGGATCATCGCGCTCAGCGCTTCGGTTTCCTGAGGGTTGAGGCCAGCGGCCGGTTCGTCGAGGCAGATGATCTGCGGACGCGTGCACATGGCCCGGGCGATTTCCAGGCGGCGCTGCTGGCCGTAGGAAAGCTCACCGGCCAGGCGGTTGGCGCAGTCCACCAGATCCACAACTTCCAGCCAGTAGAAAGCGTGATCCAGGGCATCGCTTTCCGCCTGGCGATACCCCTTGGTATTTAGGATGCCCGCCACCAGACTGCGATTGACCCACATGTGCTGGGCCACCAGCAGGTTCTCCAGCACCGACATTTCCTTGAACAGGCGAATGTTCTGGAACGTTCGCGCCAGGCCGGCGCGGTTTACCAGGTGGGTGCCGCCGAACATCTTGTAGTACAGCCGGCTGGCGAAAGACTTTGGCGAGACAAAGTCCGTCGGGCGGAACGCTTCGCCCAACAACTTGATCACGTTGGTCTGCTCGCCACGCACGTTGAGTTCGATCTTGCCGCCCGAAGCCTTGTAGAAACCGGTCAGGCAGTTGAACACCGTGGTCTTGCCCGCGCCGTTGGGGCCGATCAGGGCGAAGATCGAGTTGCGCTTGACTTGCAGGCTGACGTCGCTGAGGGCCTTGATGCCACCGAACTGCATCATCAGGTTTTCGACTTTGAGTACGACTTCGCTCATGGCGCTACCCCCTTGCGCGGCGTCACACCGGTACGGCTGATGCGGATCAGGCCGCGTGGGCGCCAGATCATCATCAATACCATCAGTACGCCGAATAGCAGCACGCGGTATTCCGAGAAACTGCGCAGCAGCTCCGGCGCCACGGTGAGCACGAATGCCGCGATCACCACGCCAACCGTCGAGCCCATGCCACCCAGCACGACGATCGCCAGGATCAACGCCGACTCGAAGAAGGTGAAAGAGGACGGATTGACGAAACCCTGGTAACTGGCAAAAAACACTCCCGCCAGGCCAGCGGTGGAAGCACCGATGGTGAACGCAGAAAGCTTGACCAGCACATGGTTCAAGCCCATGGAGCGACAGGCGATTTCGTCCTCGCGCAGGGCCTCCCAGGCGCGGCCGACCGGCATGCGGGTCAGGCGATGCTTGACGTAGAGCACCAGCAATACGGTGATGAACAACACGATGTAGATGAACAGGAATTTGATGTTGGGGTTGTAGTCGATGCCGAAGAACTCATGGAACGGCACCCCGCCGTCCTTCGCTCGCCTGCCGAACTCCAGGCCCAGGAAGGTTGGTGCAGGAACCGGCATGCCATTCGGCCCGCCAGTGAACGACAACCAGTTGTTCAGCACCAGCCGGATGATCTCGCCGAAGCCCAGGGTCACGATGGCCAGGTAGTCACCGTGCATTCGCAACACGGGGAATCCTAAAATACACCCGGCCATCGCCGCTGCGATGGCCGCCAGCGGCAGCACAGTCCAGAAACCCAGCCCCAGGTATTGGTAACCCAGCGCCAGGCCGTAGGCGCCGATGGCATAGAACGCCACGTAACCCAGATCGAGCAACCCGGCCAGGCCCACCACAATATTCAGGCCCAGGCCCAGCAGCACGTAGATCAGCCCGAGGATGACTACGGTAAGCACGTACTTGTTGGCGAAGAACGGGAACACGATGGCAATCACGATCAGGGCCGGGATGATCCAGCGCAGCCGCGATTTGTAGTCGGGTGGCAGCACATGCACGCCGGAGCCAGTGCTCTCGAACCCCTGGAGGATCTTCAGCCCCTTCGGGGTTTGCAGGAACAGGCTCAGGGCAAAGCGCCCGACCATCACGATCGCCACCAGCCAGCCGACGCGGGCCGGTTGCAGGTTGAAGCTGTAGCCGTCGAGCACTACGCCGACGATCGGCCCGAATACGATCAGCGAGATCAGGCCGGCCAGGATCGCGTCGATGACGCTCTTTTTGATATCAAGCGGTTTATTGGCAGCAGACATACTTATACCTTCGCCACGAGTGGGCGACCCAACAGGCCTTGGGGACGGAAAATCAGAATCAGCACCAGCAGCGAGAAACTGAACACGTCTTTGTAGTCGGAGTTGATCAGACCGGCGAACAGCGACTCGGAGATCCCGAGGATGATCCCGCCGAGCATTGCCCCAGGCAGGGAGCCGATGCCGCCGAGTACCGCCGCGGTGAACGCCTTGATGCCGATGATGAAGCCGGCATAGAAGTCGAAGGTGCCGTAGTTCATGGTAATCAGCACACCGGCCAGGGCCGCCATGGCCGCACCGATGATGAACACGTAGGAAATCACCCGGTCGGTGTTGATGCCAAGGATGGAGGCCATCTTGCGGTCTTGCTGGGTGGCACGGCACATGCGGCCGAGCTTGGTGTATTTGATGATGTAGGTCAGCAGCGCCATGCCGGCGAATGCGGCAATCAGGATGAATATCTTGGTGTAGGTGAGCTGCACGAAGCCGGTACCGATGTCGACGCGCATGGCGCCTTCGAGCAGTGTCGGCACACCCTGTTGGCGGGCGCCCTGGCTGATCTGCGCGTAGTTCTGCAGGATCAGCGAGATGCCGATGGCGCTGATCAGCGGTGCCAGTCGGGTGGAGTTGCGCAGGGGTTTGTAGGCGACGCGTTCGATGACCCAGCCGTATACCCCGGTGACCACGATCGTGAACACCAGAGTGCCAAGGATCATCAGCGGAAAGGATTCGATACCGAAGTAAGCCAGCAGAGCCAGACTGATTGCCGCGAGGTAAGCGGAAATCATATAAACCTCGCCGTGGGCGAAGTTGATCATGCCGATGATGCCATAGACCATTGTGTAGCCGATGGCGATCAGACCATAGACCGACCCGAGGGTCAGGCCATTGATCAGTTGCTGCAGGAAAATACCATCCATAACGCAATCTCACGCAGTGAGAACCTGCACACCCAAGGTGTGCGGTTCTTCTAAGGAAAATACAGATTTACGTCGGAGCAATGTCAGGCGCGACCAGCGCGCACCTTCTGGAAACCGGAGCTTGGCCGGCTTCCAGAAGGGCCTGGACGGTCGCTTCAGCCCTTACTTCTGTTTTTCCAACTGGTGGTATTTGCCATCCTTGTCCCACTGGTAGACCACGTAGTCGGAGACTTTCAGGTCGCCTTTGGTGTCCCAGGCTTTTTCGCCCATGACGGTTTTCACCGGGTTGGCTTTCAGCCACTTGGCGGCGTCTTCGCCCTTGTTGGACTTGGCACCATTGAAACCGGCGGCCAGTGCCTGCACCGAGGCATAGGCGTACAGAGTGTAGCCCTCAGGCTCGACGCCCTGGGCACGGAAAGCGTCCACCACGGCCTTGCTGTCCGGCAGCAGGCGCGGGTCGGCGCCGAAGGTCATGTACACGCCGTCGACGTATTGCGCGCCACCAGCGGTAGTGACCAGTTCATCGGTGACGATGCCATCGTCGGACATGAACTTGACGTCCTTGAGGCCTTGCTCACGCAGCTGGCGAACCAGCGGGCCGGCTTCCGGGTGCAGGCCGCCGAAGTAGACCACGTCGGCACCGGCCGAACGGATCTTGGTCACCACGGCGCTGAAGTCTTTTTCGCCACGGGTCAGGCCTTCGTACAACACAGGGGTCACACCACGCTTGGCCAGTTGTGCCTTGGTAGCATCCGCCAGGCCTTGGCCGTAGGTGTCCTTGTCGTGCAGGACGACGACTTTCTTGCCCTTGAGCACGTCGACGATGTAGTCGCCAGCCACGATGCCTTGCTGGTCGTCACGACCACACATGCGGAACATCGCGCTCAGGCCACGTTCGGTAACGGCCGGGTTGGTCGAGCCTGGGGTGATGGCAATGATGCCTGCTTCGTCATAGACCTCGGAGGCCGGGATGGTGTTGGACGAGCAGAAGTGCCCGACCACGCCGATCACTTTGTCCTGGTCAACCAGTCGGTTGGCCACGGCCACGGCCTGCTTCGGTTCGCAGGCATCGTCACCGGCGACCAGGACGATTTTCTCGCCATTGACGCCACCTGCCTTGTTGATGACATCGGCCGCGGCCTGCGCACCTTTCATGTACTGCTCGCCAAACGCGGCGTTGGCGCCGGTCATCGGCCCCGCCACACCAAATTTCACATCAGCCTGGGCAAACGCAGAAACACCCAGCGCAGCTGCCACTGCGAGGGCCAGAAAGCCTTTCTTGTAAAACGTCTGGGACATGAGGTGGTGCTCCAAGGTTTTTTTTAGTTGGCACTGCGACTTCACTTCACTGAAAAGCTAAGAGCAAGGGCCGTGCCATCGGTTTTTTATTCTTAAAAAAGTCGCTGCTTTATTGTTATTTCGACTGTTTCGGGCCCTTTTTCACAGGGCGTGCAACCGTCTAAACCGGACGAGGTGCAACCATTTTTACAAGCAGGTGAAACCCTCCATGAGCCATCATTGCAACCGCCATACGAAACGGCGTGCAACCACTGTGTAACAACCTGCGTCACCTAACTGCACACTACCAGTGCGCGGCTGCTACAGCCCGCACCATAACAGGCTAGCCGCTGTGTTGAAAAACGCCGCTGCTCGTAACACTTTTCAACAATCAGATGACGATCCGCAGGCACTGGCCCGCGTGATACAGGGAAAAGCCCGCCTCATACAGGCAACTGCGCAGGCCCACGCCGGCCAAGGGTTGCATGGGCGCGAAAGGGATCGGCATTGCCTTGGCATCGCCGTGGCACAGATAGTCGGCGAATGCCTTGCCGACCACGGTGCCGGTGGTCACGCCTCGACCGTTGTAGCCGGTGACTGCCACCAGGCCTGGCGCCGGCTCGAACAGGCGCATCAGATGATCGGGCGTGAACGCAATGCAACCGGTCCAGGTGCACTCCCACTCCACAGGCTTGAGGTAAGGGAAATAATGCTGCTGGACGCGGTCCGCCCAGGCCTTGAGAAACCAGGTTGGCTTACGGTTGCCATTGCCCAGGCTGCCGAGCAGCAAGCGACCGTCCTTGTCCCGGCGGATGCTGCTCAATACCTGGCGAGTATCCCAGGAACCTTGCCCACCCGGCAGAATGCGGTGGGCGGCCGCGTCGGTCAGTGGGACCGAAGCGACCTGATAGTAATATCCGGGAAAGAAATTGCGCCGCAATTCGGTCCAGTCGCCTTCGGTATAGGCGTTGGACGCGATCACGACTTGTTCGGCCAGCACCGAGCCCTGGGCGGTCTGCACTGACCAGCGCTGGCCCTGGCGTTCCAGGCGCGTGACCGGCGAATGGTCGAACAATTCGCCGCCAAGGTCCTTGGCCGCCTTGGCCAGCCCGCTGGTGTAGGCCATCGGGTTGAGCGTGCCGGCGCGGCGATCGAGCAATGCCGCGGCGATCCTGTCGGTGCCGGTAGCCTCGGCACAGGCTTGGCCGGTCAGCAGTTCCACCGGCGCGCCACGGCGTTTCCATTGTTCTTCGCGGCTGCGCAGGTCCGCCTCGCCCCGGGCGTTGTGGGCCATATGCAGGGTGCCTTCGCGGCGCAGCTGGCAATCGATGTTGTATTTGTCGACGAGGCTGAACACCAAGGCCGGCGCGGCCCCGAGCATGCGGTTGAGCTGGCTGCCCACCGCCTCGCCAAAACCGGCCTCGATATCATCCGGCGGGATCCACAGGCCGGCGTTCACCAGCCCGACGTTACGCCCCGATCCGCCATGTCCGGCCCGATGGGCTTCCAGCACTGCCACGCGTTTGCCCTGCTCGAGCAAGTGCACCGCCGCTGACAGACCGGTGAAACCGGCGCCGATGACGCAGACATCCACCGTCACCTCGCCTGTGAGCACGGTGTTTTCGGGCCGTTGTGGCGTCAGCTTTTCCCACAGACATTCTTCGCGTAACGGCATTGCCAGACTCCAACAGAAACCTAACAAACACAGAATTCAATGTGGGAGCGAGCCTGCTCGCGAAGCGGTTCATCTGCCAACCTTCATATTGGCTGATCCGGCGCTTTCGCAAGCAGGCTCGCTCCCACAGGGGACTATTTCCACAGAGAGCTTTCGCTGACCGGTTCTCAGTCGAAAGTAATCCCCTGGGCCAAAGGCAGTTCCAGCGAATAATTCACAGTATTGGTCTGACGACGCATATAGCCGCGCCATGCATCGGAGCCGGACTCGCGACCGCCGCCGGTTTCCTTTTCGCCACCAAAGGCACCGCCGATCTCCGCGCCGCTCGGGCCGATGTTGACGTTGGCGATGCCGCAATCGCTGCCCACCGCCGACATGAACTGCTCGGCCTCACGCACATCAGTGGTGAAGATGCACGACGACAGGCCTTGGGGCACGGAATTGTTCAAATCCAGTGCTTCAGCAAAATCCTTGTAACCGACCACGTAGAGGATCGGCGCGAACGTTTCGTGACGCACCACGTCGCTTTGCTCCGGCATTTCGACGATGGCCGGCGAAACGTAGTAGGCGTTCGGGAACTGCTCTTCGAGCTGGCGCTTGCCACCAAACACCCGGCCGCCTTCGCTGAGGGCCTGCTCCAGCGCATCCTGCATGTTGTCGAAGCTCTGCTTGTCGATCAGCGGCCCTACCAGGTTGCCTTCCAGCGGATGACCGATGCGCACTTTCGAGTAGGCGGCCTTGAGGCGGGTGACGATCTCCTCCTTCACCGATTCATGGGCGATCAAACGGCGCAGGGTGGTGCAGCGCTGGCCGGCGGTGCCGACGGCGCTGAACAGGATCGCCCGCACTGCCATGTCCAGGTCGGCGCTCGGGGCCAGGATCATGGCGTTGTTGCCACCCAGTTCGAGGATGCTGCGGGCAAAACGCGCCGCGACTTTCGGTGCGACTTCGCGCCCCATCCGGGTGCTGCCGGTGGCGCTGATCAACGCCACGCGCGGGTCATCCACCAAGGCTTCGCCGGCATCGCGGCCACCGATGATCACTTGGCTCAGGTACGGCGGCGCATCACTGAAATTCTCCAGTACGCGCTCGAACAATGCCTGGCAGGCCAGGGCGGTCAGCGGGGTTTTCTCCGACGGTTTCCAGATCACCGAATTGCCGCACACCAGGGCCAGCGTGGTGTTCCAGGCCCACACCGCCACCGGGAAGTTGAAGGCGCTGATCACCCCGACCACCCCCAGCGGGTGCCAGGTTTCCCGCATGTGATGGCCCGGTCGCTCGGAGGCGATGGTCAGGCCATACAACTGGCGGGACAGACCGACGGCGAAATCACAGATGTCGATCATCTCCTGCACTTCACCCAGGCCTTCCTGGGTGATCTTGCCGGCTTCCCACGACACCAGTTCGCCGAGGTCGGCCTTGTATTCACGCAGCAGGTCGCCAAACTGACGCACCAGCTCGCCGCGACGGGGCGCCGGCACCTTGCGCCACAAATCGAAGGCATGTTCGGCACGGCTGACCTGTTGCTCGACTTCGGCGGCGCCTTCCCAGTTCACCGCGCCGATGCGACTGCCGTCGATGGGCGAATGCACGGGCTGTTTGCCGTTCTGGTACAGGGCCGGGTTGACGCCCAGACGATCAAGCAATGCAGCAACCATGGGTAATTCCTCATGCGAAAGACAAAGATGTGGCAGCCGGGCAATCACGGCTGATCAGACCTGTAGTTGTAGCTGGCCCGAGACTTGCCAACAAACGACCTTTAAGCGAGATATCATTCCGTTTATTCATGCTGCCACTCAAGCAGACTCTTCAGCACAAAAGCAGAGCGACAACAATAAGGCTCCATCATGCTCAATAAGCGCTATTTGCCGTCTATCACCGCGCTGCAGTGCTTCGAAGCGGTGACCCGTCACCTGAGCTTCACCCGCGCCGCCGAAGAATTGAACCTGACCCAGAGCGCCGTCAGCAAACAGGTCGCGCAGCTTGAAGAGTTGCTGCAACACCTGCTGTTTCGCCGCGTTCGCCGACGCTTGCAGCTGACGCCCGCCGGGGATCTGTATCTGGGGGAGGTGCGAAAAATCCTTTCCCAGGTAGAGATGTCGACCCATTATCTGCGTTCCTACGGTGGCGACACCGAAGTCCTGCGAGTCTCTACGCCTCCGACCTTCGGCGCCCGCTGGCTGGTCCCGCGACTCAAGGGCTGGCGCCTGCGCCATCCCAGCATTCATCTGGACCTGTGCAGCGAGCAGGAGGCCGACGATCTGCAGCAGGGACGCAGTGACCTGGCGTTCTATTTTGGCCAGGGATCACGGCCGGGCACCGAATCCCTGAAGCTGTTCGGCGAAGAACTGGTGCCGGTCTGCGCCCCCGGCAGCTTGCCGGACGAGCCTTTTACCGACCCCACGCAACTGACCGGGCTGGTGCTGCTGCAGAACGCCTCCCGGCCCCAGGCATGGCATGACTGGTTCGACCATCAGGGTTATCACACCGAACACAGCTATCACGGGCCACGCTTCGAGACGTTTTACATGTGCATCCGCGCCGCCCAGGTTGGCTGTGGCGTGGCCCTGCTGCCAAGCTTCCTGGTGGAGGAAGAACTGGCTGACGGCAAGCTGGTCATCCCTTGGCAACATCCGATGCCCAGTACCAATGCCTACTACCTGGCGTACCCGGAACATTCGGCGGAAGTGCCCAAGGTGCGGTTGTTCGTGGAATGGATGCTGGAGCAGATCGAAGGTACTGGCACAGCCCCCTAGCAACTGCGATGTAACCTTGTGGCGAGGGGATTTATCCCCGCTGGACGCGTAGCGTCCCCATCTTTTTAGGACTGCTGCGCAGCCCAGCGGGGATAAATCCCCTCGCCACAGAGAGCTTCGCGACCAAAAAAACACTGGCAATATCCACCTGTGTTATGCGCCACTAGACCTTTCAACACGTCTGCCGCACGCCGCAGCACCCGTCTGGAGATTCCCATTATGAGCGAGAGCGTGTTTGCCGATCGCATCGTGCAGAACCTGCTCGACACCGACTTCTACAAGCTGACGATGATGCAGGCGGTGCTGCACAACTACCCCAACGTCGAAGTGGAATGGGAGTTTCGTTGCCGCAACAGCGAAGACCTGCGCCCTTACCTCGCGGAAATTCGTTTCCAGATCGAACGCCTCGCCGAGTTGAGCCTGAGCGCCGACCAGCTGGGTTTCCTCGAGCGCATCAGCTTCCTCAAGCCGGATTTCCTGCGCTTCCTGGGCTTGTTTCGCTTCAACCTGCGCTATGTGCACACCGGCATCGATAACGGCGAGCTGTTTATCCGTCTGCGCGGGCCCTGGCTGCACGTCATCCTGTTCGAAGTACCGCTGCTGGCCATCGTCAGCGAGGTGCGCAACCGTTATCGCTACCGTGAAGTCGTCCTGGAACAGGCGCGAGAGCAGCTTTATCGCAAGTTCGACTGGCTGACGGCCAACGCCAGTGCCGACGAATTGTCCGAACTGCAAGTGGCCGACTTCGGTACTCGCCGCCGGTTTTCCTACCGTGTCCAGGAAGAAGTGGTGAACGTGCTCAAGCACGACTTCCCCGGCCGCTTCGTCGGCACCAGCAATGTGCACCTGTCCCGAGAGCTGGACATGAAGCCCTTGGGCACCATGGCCCACGAATGGATCATGGCCCACCAGCAGCTGGGTCCGCGACTGATCGACAGCCAGATCGCCGCGCTCGATTGCTGGGTTCGTGAATACCGAGGCCTGCTGGGCATCGCGCTGACCGACTGCATCACCATGGATGCGTTCCTCAAGGACTTCGATCTGTTCTTTGCCAAGCTGTTCGACGGTTTGCGCCATGATTCGGGGGATCCGGTCATCTGGGCTGAAAAGGCCATTGCCCACTACTACAAACTGGGCATCGACCCGATGAGCAAGACCCTGGTGTTCTCCGACAGCCTGACATTGCCCAAATGCCTGGATATTTTCCGCGCCTTGCGTGGTCGCATTAATGTGAGCTTCGGTATCGGGACCAACCTGACCTGCGACATTCCAGGTGTGGAGCCGATGAGCATCGTGCTTAAAATGATCAGCTGTGACGGGCAACCCGTGGCCAAGATTTCAGACGAGCCCGGCAAGACCCACTGCAAGGACCCGAATTTCGTCGCCTATATGCGACATGTTTTCCAAGTACCTGCCGCCCTTTCCGGCACATCAAGCAAGGAGTGAATTCATGCAAGCCGTACAGCGTGAGATTGCTGAACAGCTCAAGGTCCAGCCACCGTTCGCCGATGACGCCGCCCTCAAGGCCGAAATTGCGCGCCGGGTGAGCTTCATTCAGGACTGCCTCGTCAACTCGGGTCTCAAGAGCCTGGTGCTGGGAATCAGCGGTGGGGTCGACTCGTTGACCGCCGGCCTGCTGGCCCAACGTGCCGTGCGCGAGCTGCGGGAAAAAACCGGCAATTCGGCGTACCGGTTCATCGCCGTGCGCCTGCCGTACGAAACCCAGTTCGATGAGCACGAAGCCCAGGCCTGCGTCGATTTCATCGAGCCGGACGAGCGCCATACCGTCAACATCGGTCCGGCGGTCAAGGCATTGGCGAAGGAAGTCCTGGCATTCGAAGGCAAGGCGCCGGGTTCGCGGGATTTCGTGTTGGGCAATACCAAGGCGCGGATGCGCATGGTGGCGCAATACACCATCGCCGGCGCGGAGCAAGGTCTGGTGATCGGCACCGATCACGCGGCCGAAGCGGTCATGGGTTTCTTCACCAAGTTCGGTGACGGCGCCTGTGACCTGGCCCCGCTGAGCGGCCTGGTGAAAAACCAGGTCCGGGCCATCGCCCGGGATTTCGGCGCGCCGGAGTCGCTGGTGGAAAAAGTCCCCACCGCTGATCTGGAAGACCTGTCGCCGGGCAAGCCGGATGAAGCCGCCCATGGTGTGACCTACGGCGAGATCGACGCCTTCCTGCATGGCCAACCGATTCGCGAAGAGGCGGCCAGGATCATTTGCGAAACCTACCGCAAGACCGAGCACAAGCGAGTGATGCCGTACGCTCCGTGATCACCGCGGTGGTCTGATATCACCTGTGGGAGCGAGCCTGCTCGCGAAGGCGTCGCATCAGCTACATCAATGCTGGCTGACACACCGCCTTCGCGAGCAGGCTCGCTCCCACAGGGGTCGGGTATTTACCAGGTATAAAAAAAGCGCCCTGCTTGGGGCGCTCTTTTTTTGTGTCTGAAATTGATTATTTCAGGGTAACCGTGCCTTTCATCATCGAGATGTGGCCCGGGAACGAGCAGAAGAAACCGTACTTCTCGGAAGCACTCAATTTCGAAACATCAAAGGTCACCGAGTCGGTTTCCTTGGCGCCGATGATTTTGGTGTGGGCGATGATGCGAGCATCACCTTCCTTCAGGTAATCCTTGTCAATGCCAGCGGCCAGACCGTCGGTGGCGATCGGCTGCATGTCAGCCTCTTTGCTCAGCACCCAGTTATGACCCATGACGTTTTTTGGCAGGTTGCCGGAATGAGTCAGCTCAACGGTGAAGGTCTTGCAGCTCTTGTCGATTTCGATGGCCTTGGTACTGAAGGACATCTGATCGGTGGAATCGATGGTGGTCTTGCATTCCGCTGCCATCAGTTGGCTGCTGGCCAGCGTCAACAGGGATACTGCTACAAGTTTGGCGAACATCATGAATCTCCAAAGCATGGTTAACAAAAATCCGTCAAAGGGAAGACTGCCTGATTTTCCAGCAAGTTCCTATGACCTGTGTCAAAGATTGTATACAACTTAAGACTATCAGCCTGATGGACAGAATCAACCAGCCACAAGTATGACTCGCCCGTTACGATCGGCTCCATCACCTCTCTGGAGCAACCGTCATGAACCTCAACAGCCTGTTATGCAGCCTGCTCGCCGCCTACGCCTGCGGCGCCAGCGGCACCTACGAAAAACCCCGGCGCGAGGTTTAATTCTTTGCGCGACAAGGGGCAGGCTTTACTCTGGACCAGTTAGCGATCACGGAGTAAAGCATGTCCATAGCGTCTGTTTGTGTATTTTGCGGCGCCAGCGCCGGCAGCCATCCCGCCTATCGCGAAGCGGCTCAGGCCCTGGGGCAGGCACTGGCGGAGCGAAAACTGACCCTGGTCTACGGCGGCGGCGCGGTCGGCCTGATGGGAATCGTCGCCGATGCAGCCCTCGCGGCTGGCGGCGAAGTGATTGGCATCATCCCGCAAAGCCTGAAAGACAAGGAAATCGGCCACAGCGGCCTGACACGCCTGGAAGTGGTGGACGGCATGCATGCGCGCAAGGCCCGCATGGCTGAACTCAGCGACGCCTTCATCGCCCTTCCCGGCGGCCTCGGCACCCTGGAAGAACTTTTCGAAGTGTGGACCTGGGGCCAGCTCGGCTACCACGCTAAACCGCTGGGGCTGCTGGAAGTGAACGGTTTCTACAGCAAACTCACCGGTTTTCTCGATCACATCGTCGGTGAAGGCTTCGTCCGGGCGCCGCATCGTGACATGCTGCAAGTGAGCGACTCGGCCCATGACCTGCTCGATGCGCTGGATGAATGGCAACCCTCGGTGCCGCCGAAATGGGCCGAGCAAAAACCCAGCTAACGGCTCGACCCCGATACAGGGCAGAATACGCGCCGCTCAACCTCACCTTCGACCCCAGAGGATCGCCCATGGCCAAACCCAATTATTCCTTCGCCAAACGTCAGAGAGACCTAGCCAAGGAGCAGAAGAAAGAGGAAAAGCTCCAGCGCAAGAAAGCCACCGCCGATGAAGCAGCACTGAACCCCGATGCTGAAGGTGAAGTGGCGGCAGACGATGATGCAGATGCACCGAAAGACCAGGCCCCCGACGCCTGACTCCTCCAGGGCCCGATGATCCGATCCGGCCCCACGGTTTTGTGTCCAAGGCCGGCAGCCTCGCTGCCGGCCCTCACAACCCCAGCGCGTTGATAATCGACAAGCGATAACCAGCCGGCATGTTCGCTGGCAACTGGCTTGGCTCGAACAGCCCGATCTCCTTGTGCTCATGACTGATCGTCGGCACGAAACCGCCCAGCAACTGGCAGCGGTAAGTGGAGATGAACACGTGTTTGCCGGGAATCACCTCGAACAGATACGAATCCAGCGGTTCGCCCACGCTGACCTCGACCGCCAGCTCCTCGGCGATTTCCCGTGCCAGGCACTGCGGCGGCGTTTCGCCCAGCTCGATCCGCCCACCGGGCAGCTCCCATTCGTCACGCTCGTTGAGCATCAGCACGACCAGGCCGTCGGGAGATTGCAGTACGCCTTTGATGGAAACCGGGAACATGCATTTTCCTCTCAATTCAATACATACCCTGTGGGAGCGAGCTTGCTCGCGATAGCGGTGTATCAGTCAAATCAAGGCTGACTGAACCTGCGCTATCGCGAGCAAGCTCGCTCCCACATTGGTCCCACTGCACTCACGACTCCAACGGCATCACCGTCACCCGTACCTCCGGGTCATGGGTACCGCCCCCCAGGATCACCCCGCGCAAAGGCGACACATCGGAAAAGTCCCGGCCCCAGGCCAGGGTGATGTGCTCCAGGGACGGTTGCACGTTGTTGGTCGGATCGAAATCCACCCATCCCAGCACCGGGCAAAACACCGAAATCCAGGCGTGAGACGCATCGGCACCAATCAATCGAGCCTGGCCGGGGGGTGGCTGGGTCAACAGATAGCCGCTGACGTAACGCGCCGCCAATCCGCGAGAACGTACGCAGGCCAGCATCAGGTGGGCAAAATCCTGGCAGACGCCCCGGCGTCGCTCCAGCACTTCCACCAGCGGTGTCGCGACCTGGGTGGCCTCCGCGTCGAAAGTGAACTCCTCGAAGATTTTTTCCATCAGCGCCTGGACGCCGAGCATCAACGGACGACCAACCGGGAAACAACTTTCGGAAAACTCGACGAAGCTGCGCTTGAGGTGCACATAGGGTGACTCGAAACGATAGCGGCATGCATCCAGCAACTGCGCCGTCAGCGGCCGGCCGCTGTAGGTCAATGCATGACGAGTGGATTCCCAGGCGGGCGATGAACCGAAATCCAGTGGCGGGCGCGCCAGCACCTCGACGCTCAGGCGGGCATTGACCAGCAGCTCATCATGGGGCCGCTCGAAGGCCAGGCGGGTCAGCGGATTGCCGAACACATCCTCTTCATCGCGACGGGTCGTGGGCTCCGGGCTGATGGTCAGTTGTCGTTCGGTACAGCGCTGCCATTCACAGGGCCGCGGCCATAGATGCGCCAGTTGCTGGGCGAGGGACACCGGGCTGTCGTAATGATAGTGGGTGTCGTGAAGTATCTGGTAACGGGCATTCATCAGACGGATACCGTGCGCTGGCTGACGTCGTCAACATGGGCGAAATGGCGCAAGGCCAGGCGATCGGACACCTGCCCGCTGACATCGGCGACTTCCTGCAGCAGATCGGCCAGCCCGTCGAGCGCCGCGCGCAGGCTGGCTTCGCCAAACAAAAGACTCTCCAGGCAGCGCAGGTCAAAGCGCGACAGTCGCGCCACCAGTTCCGGCAGGGCGGTTTCTCTCGGCGCGCCAAAATCGTCGTTCAGACGCTTGACGGTGCGCGCCACCAGTTTCAACTGGAAGAGCACTGCGTGAGGGTTCTGTTCGTCCAGCAACAGAAGATCGAGCACCGGGATCAGCTGCGCCACCGCCAGGTATCGCGAACGGTAGGTGATGCTGCTATTGCCCAACTCCAGCAACCATTCCAGCCCGGCCTGATCGAAAACCGCCTCGCCGCGCAGGAATGCCGCCAGGCTGCTGCTGAGAAATTGCAGACGCTCCAGGCGCCGGCCGATCATCAGGAAACGCCAGCCCTCGTCGCGGGTCATGTCGTCCAGGGCGAACCCGGACAACGCGGCCAGGGACATCACCAGTCGATTGAGAAAATCCAGCAACTCACCGAAGTCCGGCTCGCTGGTTTCCAGTTCCACGGCTTCGCGTTGCAGTTCCACCAGTGCCTGCCAGTTCTCCCGGGACAGCTTGCCACGGACCTGGGAGGCCGCCCACTGCAAGCGCTGCAGATTGGAGCGCAGGCTGAACGACCAGTCATCCCCGAGCATGGCCGCCAGCAGGCGCTCGGGCAACTCGCCCTCCTCCGGCAACAACATCAGGCTCTCGCCCAGGGCGACCGCCGATTGCAAGGCCTGCGGATCATCGCCATCGACATAGCGCGCCAGCATGATCCGCAGCAGACGGGCGCTGTCGTCGCAACGTTCGCAGTAGCGGCCAAACCAGAACAGGTTTTCCACCACACGAGACGGCAGATAGGGATCGCGGCGCACCAGATCATGCACGCCCACGGTTCGCTGGGCCTTCCATTGCTCACCGCCGGGCGCCTGCTCGCCAAGTACCCAGGTGTCCTTGCTGGCGCCTCCGCGCTGCATCGACACCACTTCGGCATCAGCCTCGGCGGCCACGCGGGTCAGGCCTCCCGGCAGCACTCGATAATCGTCTTTGCCGGACACCGCATAAACCCGCATGCCAATGGCTCGAGGCTGGATCTGGCCGTCTTCGGCCTGCCATACCGGCGCCTGGGACAGTTGCGCCAGTTCCTGAGCAACATAGGCATAGGGCCGCGCCTGCATGCGTGCGGCCAATCGAGCGCGCTGGTCTTCGTCCAGGTCACGACCGAATACCGGCGTGAAGCTCTGGGACGGAAACGCCGGCTTGATCAACAACTGCGGCAGTTTCTCCAGGGCCTGGGCCAGCACCGGCGGCTCTCCGCACCACCAGGTGGCGATGGAGGGCAGCATCAGCTCTTCACCGAAAAGAAACTGACTTATTTTCGGCAGGAATCCCAAGAGCCCGGGAGACTCCAGGACTCCGCTACCCAGGGCATTGGCCACCAGCACCCGCCCCTGACGCACCGCCTCCAGCAATCCGGGCACGCCCAGGGCCGAATCGGTGCGCAACTCCAGCGGGTCGCAGAAATCATCATCGAGCCGACGCATGATCGCGTGCACCCGACGCAGCCCGCTAAGCGTCTTCAGATAGACCGTGGCGTCGCGGACGGTCAGGTCGCCGCCTTCCACCAGCGGATAGCCGAGTTGCCGCGCCAGGTAGAGGTGTTCGAAGTAGCTTTCGTTGAACCGACCGGGCGTCAGCAGTACCACCAGCGGCGGCTCGCCGTTGCTGGGAGCCTGTCGCGCCAGGGTTTCTTGCAACGTGCGGAAGAAACCGGACAGGTGTTGCACCTTGAGGTCGCGATAAAGGTCGGGAAAGGCTCGCGACACGATCGTGCGATTTTCCAACGCATAACCGGCGCCCGAGGGCGCCTGGGTCCGATCCGCAGTCACCCACCAGCGGCCGTCGGGCGCGCGCGCCAGATCCACGGCATACAAGTGCAGGAAGTTGCCGTCTGGCGGCGTGATGCCCTGGCAGGGCCAAAGGAAATTGTTGTGCCCGAACACCAGCTCTGCCGGCAACAGCCCCTCGCTGATCAACCGCTGCGGCCCGTACAGGTCGGCCAGAACGGCATTGAGCAAGCGTGCCCGCTGGGCAATGCCGGCCGACAGTTGCGTCCATTCCCGAGCGTCGATGACATGGGGCAGCAGGTCCAGCTCCCAAGGCCGATCAGCTCCCTTGGGGTCTGCATAGACGTTATAGGTGACGCCATTTTCCTGGATCTGCCGGGCGAGCAATGCCTGGCGCTGGATCAACTGAGCCGGCGTGCTGCGCTGCAATTGGTCGAACAGCCGCCGCCAATGCGCACGCACCGCACCGCTGTCATCCAGCAATTCGTGATAGGTGCCCGTCGTCAACGGGTAACGGTCAAGCAGGTCAGGCATGGAAAGCTCGGCAGGACGGCAATGAAAGGTGAGACTAGCGCAGGCAGATGACACCCGGATAGGTATGTTTGAGCTGAATCCGGCAAGAGGCCTCAGGGGCAATCATCGTGGCGAGGGAGCTTGCTCCCGCTCGGTTGCGCAGCGACCGTAAAATCCTGGGGCTGCTGCGCAGCCCAGCGGGAGCAAGCTCCCTCGCCACAGGGTAAATCTATCGCTTCAATGCCCCTTGGAAGCGTCGCAGATCGAGAGTGAAGGGAAATTCGTCATCCGTTGCCAGGTTCGGTATCGGAAGTTTCCCAGGCGTGTGTCCGATCCGGAAGAAACGCGCCATCCGCCGGCTCTCCGCTTCGTTGGCGTTGACCGGCAGGCTGTCATAGTTGCGCCCGCCCGGATGCGCCACGTGGTACTGACAGCCGCCCAGCGAACGTTGCATCCAGGTGTCGAGCACATCGAATACCAGCGGCGCATGGACCGGGATGGTCGGTTGCAGGCAGTTGGCCGGTTGCCAGGCGCGGAAACGTACCCCGGCGACGAACTCACCGACTCGACCGGTGGGTTGCAAGGGTACCGGTACGCCGTTGCAAGTCAGCAGATAACGTTGTGGCGCCAGGCCGCTGAGCTTGACCTGCAAGCGCTCCAGGGACGAGTCCACGTAGCGTACGGTGCCCCCCGCCGTGCCCTCCTCTCCCAGCACATGCCAGGGTTCCAGCGCCTGACGCAACTGCAGCTCGATACCATTGACCGCGTAATCGCCGACCTTGGGAAAGCGGAACTCCAGGTGCGCGGCGAACCACTCGGCCCGCAGCGGATAACCGGCGACATTGAGATCGTCGATGACATCGGCAAAATCCTGCTCGATGAAATGCGGCAGCAAGAAGCGATCGTGCAGCTCGGTGCCCCAGCGCGCCAGTTTCGCCGGCGCGTAGGGTTCACGCCAGAACCGCGCCACCAGCGCCCGCAGCAGTAACTGCTGGGCCAGGCTCATGCGGGCGTGGGGCGGCATTTCGAAAGCGCGCAGCTCCAGCAAGCCGAGACGCCCGGTGGCGCCGTCCGGTGAATAGAGCTTGTCGATGCAGAACTCGGCGCGGTGGGTATTACCGGTCACGTCGATCAACAGGTTGCGCAGCAATCGGTCCACCAGCCAGGGCGGGCACGCTTCGCCGGGCTCGGGCATTTGCGCGAAGGCGATCTCCAGTTCATATAACGCGTCGTTGCGCGCCTCGTCCACGCGGGGCGCCTGGGACGTCGGGCCGATGAACAGTCCGGAAAACAGGTAGGACAACGACGGATGGTTATGCCAGTAGCTGATCAGGCTGCGCAGCAAGTCGGGACGACGCAGGAAGGGCGAGTCAGCCGGCGTCGCGCCGCCCAGGACGAAATGGTTACCGCCACCGGTACCGGTGTGTCGACCGTCGATCATGAATTTTTCGGTGGTCAGCCGGTTCAGCCGCGCCTGCTCGTAAAGAAACTCGGTGCGCTCGACCAGCTCATCCCAGGTCGCCGACGGTTGCACGTTGACCTCGATGACGCCCGGGTCAGGCGTGATGCGAAAATTGCTCAGGCGCGGATCGCTCGGCGGCTCGTAGCCTTCCAACAGCACAGGGCAGCCCAGTTCTTCGGCTGTTGCCTCGATGGCACTGACCAGTTCCAGGTAATCCTCGACCCGCTCCAGCGGCGGCATGAACAGATAGAGCCGCCCGTCCCTGGCCTCGGCACAGAACGCAGTGCGCGTCAGCCAATCGGCCGATTCGTCGATCTTCGGCGCGCGCTCCTGTTCCAGGGCCGGCTCGCCGTGATGGGTGAGCTGCTCGGTGCCGGGCAACTCGGGCAAGTCCTGGTTCGGGTCGGTGGGATGGATGAAGGGATACTCGGCTGCCGTCACCCATGGCTGCGCCGCCAGCGGCAAGCGATAGCCCAGCGGCGAATCGCCCGGCACCAGCCGACAATGGCTGTCGCGCAAATACCAGCGGCCGCTTTGCCATTGATCGCCCTTGGCGGTGCGCGCCAGCGGCAAGACCTGGCCGACCACTTTGTCCAGGCCCTGGCTGAACACCTTGCGCAACCGCGCCCGCTCCAGGGGATCCTCGAGCCTAGGGTCCTCGGCTGTCACGTTCGAAGGCAAATTACCCTCGCGCCAGAGGTAATGGAAATTATCTTCGTAGGCAGCGAAGACGAACCGCGCAGGAATATTCAGGCGTTCGGCGACACTCGCCAGGAAGCGCCCGGCCAGTTCGCCATCGGCGCCGTAGTCCTGCTGTTCATCGGCGATCAGCGCGTTGTCGCGCCAGATCGGCACGCCGTCACGCCGCCAATAACAGTTGAGCGACCACCGCGGCAGTTGCTCGCCGGGGTACCACTTGCCCTGACCGAAGTGCACCAACCCCTCGGGCGCGTAGTGCTTGCGCATGCGCTGGAACAACTCGGCGGAGAGGCGACGCTTGTCCGGGCCGAGCGCTGCGGTATTCCACTCGGCGCCGTCCGGATCGTCGATGGAAACGAAGGTCGGCTCGCCGCCCATGGTCAGGCGCACGTCGCCCTCCAGCAGGTCGCTGTCGATCTGCCGGCCCAACGCCTGGATCGCCTGCCATTGCTCTTCGGTGTATGGCTTGGTTACCCGTGGCGCCTCCCAGATTCGCTCGACGGACATCTCGTGGCTGAACTGGCACTCGCAAGGTTCCACCAGGCCGCTGATCGGCGCTGCCGAGGACGGATCGGGACTACAAGCCAAGGGGATATGCCCTTCACCGGCGAACAACCCGGACGTGGCGTCCAGGCCGATCCAGCCGGCGCCGGGCAGGTACACCTCGCACCAGGCATGCAGGTCGGTGAAGTCCACTTCCGTACCGGACGGGCCGTCGAGGCTTTTCACATCGGCGGTCAGTTGGATCAGGTAACCGGAGACAAACCGCGCCGCCAGGCCCAGATGACGCAACAGTTGCACCAGCAGCCAGGCCGAATCCCGGCAGGAACCGGACGCATGCTCCAGGGTGTGCTCCGGCGTCTGCACGCCGGGCTCCATGCGGATCAGGTAACCGATGTCTTCGCTCAGGCGCTGGTTCAACCCCACCAGGAAGTCCACCGCCGGCAGCGGCGTGCGGTCGATGCCGTCCAGATAAGCCTTGAACTTCGGCGTCAGCGGCAGCTTTTCCAGATAGGGCATCAGTTCATGTTTCTCGTCGGCCGCATAGGCAAACGGAATCTTCTCGGCGTAGGGCTCAAGGAAAAAGTCGAATGGATTGAACACCGCCATCTCGGCGACCAGATCGACCTCGACCCGCAGCTCATCGGTCTTTTCCGGGAACACCAGCCGCGCCAGGTAATTGCCCTGAGGGTCTTGTTGCCAGTTGATGAAGTGCTGATCGGGCGAGACTTTCAGCGCATATGAAAGAATGCGTGTACGGCTGTGGGCGGCCGGGCGCAGGCGCACGATCTGCGGACCGAGTTCGACAGCGCGCTCGTAGCGATAGTGTGTGACATGGTGCAAAGCGACATGGATCGACACGGCGTGCCTCCTGCGGAGCCTGGGCGTTATCGAAAGCGGCGCAAGACTTATGCCATGCAGGCAGGTCGGACACTTTCTACGTCTACTCAGGGCAGTAGAGCACTAAAACCGCGCGATGCCTGTATTGATCTGCAAAGGCCGCACATAAATGCGGCGCGGGCGGTAGCGAATCGACTCAACGGCGCGGGCGCGAGGCCTTGGCGGATTGGATGATGCGTTCGCGCTGGTGGCGGATCTCGACGAGCTTGCGGCGCATTTCCCGGTGGCGTTTGCTGTTGAGCAGCAACAGAGCAACCAATGGAAAAAATAAACTCAAACTGTAGATCAGCGAATCAGGTCGATATTCGATAGTGGGTAATACACATAAAAAACACAACCCAGACACCCCTACCAAGGGCCATACCCAGAATGAGCGTCCGCGCGCAATCATGAAGTTGCAATGCACCACAACAAGCGTAAGCGTGATGCCCCCCCAGAAAGACCACTTCACGTTATCCGCCATTGATAGCGTCCCAAAATAGCTATCAAAAAACAGTGGAACAGCAAAAACCAAAGAAAAAATCGATGCGAATATCGCGCCCATGAAGACCGGAAAATATTGCGATAGAAATTGGCGGATGCTGGGCTGGACACTCACTCCTCAATCTCCTCATACAGCCCTACAGCAATAGTCCGGACATTCCCAGAAATCGCGCTTCCAGTGAAGCCGATGGCAGCTCCCAAAGCATCCCGAATCTGCGTGACCGTGGCATGCCTAATTTGAGTAGACGTAAAACGCTTGGGTAGCTCGCCAGACAGTTGTTTCAATTTGAGCAATTTGGAGGTCAAGCGCGGGTCATTGATACTCAGCAATTCTTTGGTGAGTTTGGCTCGCTCCTGACGATTCAATCCCCGAAGTACTTCCCGCACACTTTTGCCCGTCGCAGCTTTGTTCAATCTGACCAGTTTGAGCGTCGTCAGCGACGATGCTCCAACCCCAACCAACGACGCAGCGTCCAATGCGATCATGGTGTACTGGTACCACTCTTCACTATCGAGCTGATCATTTCGGGCGGGGTTAACCATTTCATTGCGCATGCGATAACCGCTGGTAAAACACTGCGCCGTGCTGGCCGCAGCGGCGGTGTAACCCAGAACAGCGATTGCAGTGCTGGCCCCCGCAGAGAATGGAATAGCAACGGAACCGCTGAGTACCACTACCCAACCGATAACGGCCCCAGCGCACGACAACGAGGTATTGATCGCTTCGCCAACCAGTCGTGATTCCCGTGGATTGTCCTGCACCTGCTGAGCAAACTGAGCCGGCGCAATGTACTTTTGCGCCTCACGCAAGATAATCCGCTTGGGGTTGATGCTGCAGATCGGCTTGAACTCACGCAGGGTCACTACATTGAATTCAGCATCGATATACACCACACCAGCACCGACGATGCCGGGATCGGCGTCAATGGCGGCAAACAATCGTGGCAGGTTGATCTGGCTTTCGATGCGCTGGCGAGCCATTCGCTGGGAAATGCTGTTATCCATGCCGATGCCCGGCAAAGGGGTACTCATATGAATCGTCCTTGAGAATCGGAAAGTGGGCCTTTATCCACATTGAACACCTGTGGCAAGGGAGCTTGCTCCAGCTCGGCGGCGAAGCCGTCGTAAACCGGCCGGCACGGTCTGCCCGGGAACATTGCATGGGGTTGTTTGGGGCCGCTTCGCAGCCCAGCGGGAGCAAGCTCCCTCGCTACAAAGGCTATGTTATCCGCCGTTACGCCGTTGGCGGGCGCCACGATAACAAACGGCCAGCACTGCCGCTAGAAAGCAAAACGCCAGCACTCAGGCTGGCGTCTTGCGATTGGGCGGGGCGATCAGCGCGGCACAACCGGCTTGCGCGCAGGCTTCGGTCCCTTGCCCTTGGCCGCATCCTTGCGCTCCTTGGCAGCCTGCTGATTACGGGCGAACGCAGCGGCCTTGGCTTGCTCGCGTTTATCCCAGGCATTGCCGCCGTCACTGGCCCGCGGCGGCAGGCCGGTGTGCTGGGTCAGGATCTTGGTGGTCTCCTTACCGACCTTATGGCTGCCAGCCGGGGTCGAGTTCTTGCGACGGGCACTCTGGTAGCTGTCGGTGGCAGGCTGGTGCAACGGAATCAACTGGTTCTTGCCCGGGCCGATCAGGTCGGCGCGGCCCATGCGGGTCAGCGCTTCGCGCAGCATCGGCCAGCCTTTCGGGTCGTGATAACGCAAGAACGCCTTGTGCAGGCGGCGCTGCTCTTCGCTCTTGACGATGGTCACCGCGTCGCTCTTATAGGTGACCTTGCGCAGCGGGTTCTTGCCCGAGTGGTACATCGCGGTGGCCGTAGCCATCGGCGACGGATAGAACGCCTGCACCTGGTCGGCCCGGAAGCCGTTGCCCTTGAGCCACAGCGCCAGGTTCATCATGTCTTCGTCGGTAGTGCCCGGGTGAGCCGCGATGAAGTACGGAATCAGGTACTGCTCTTTCCCGGCTTCCTTGGTGTACTTCTCGAACATCCGCTTGAATTTGTCATAGCTGCCGATGCCCGGCTTCATCATCTGGTTGAGCGGACCTTCCTCGGTATGCTCCGGGGCGATCTTCAGGTAACCGCCGACGTGGTGGGTCACCAGCTCCTTGACGTACTCCGGCGACTCGACCGCCAGGTCGTAACGCAGGCCGGAGGCAATGAGGATCTTCTTCACCCCAGGCAACGCACGAGCGCTGCGGTACAGCTGGATCAGCGACGAGTGGTCGGTATTGAGGTTCGGGCAGATGCCGGGGAACACGCAGGACGGCTTGCGGCACGCGGACTCGATTTCCGGGCTTTTGCAGGCGATGCGATACATGTTCGCGGTCGGGCCGCCGAGGTCGGAAATGACCCCGGTGAAACCAGGGACCTTGTCGCGGATCTCTTCGATCTCGCGAATGATCGATTCTTCCGAGCGGTTCTGGATGATCCGGCCTTCGTGCTCGGTGATCGAGCAGAAGGTGCAGCCACCGAAGCAGCCACGCATGATGTTTACCGAGAAGCGGATCATCTCGTAAGCGGGGATTTTTTCCTTGCCATACGCCGGATGCGGGACACGCGCGTAAGGCATGCCAAACACGTAGTCCATTTCCTCAGTAGTCATCGGAATGGGCGGCGGGTTGAACCAGACGTCGACTTCGCCGTGCTTCTGCACCAGGGCACGGGCGTTGCCCGGGTTGGTTTCCAGGTGCAATACGCGGTTGGCGTGGGCATACAGCACCGCGTCGTTGCGCACCTTCTCTACCGATGGCAGGCGAATCACGGTCTTGTCGCGGGTCATCCTCGGGCTCGCCAGGATCTGTACGACCTTGGCTTCGCTCGGGTCCTCGACCGGGCCCTTTTCCTGCTCGATGGCGCAGGCAGCGGTGTCCTGGGTATTCACGTACGGGTTGATGATCTTGTCGACCTTGCCCGGACGGTCGATGCGCGTGGAATCGACTTCGTACCAGCCTTGCGGCGTGTCGCGGCGAATGAATGCGGTGCCGCGCACGTCGGTGATGTCTTCGATCTTGTGGCCGTAGGACAGGCGCTGGGCCACTTCGACAATCGCCCGCTCGGCGTTGCCATAGAGCAGGATGTCGGCGCAGGCGTCGATCAGGATCGAGTTGCGCACCCGGTCCTGCCAGTAATCGTAGTGGGCGATGCGGCGCAGGGACGCTTCGATACCGCCGAGGACGATCGGCACGTGCTTGTAGGCTTCCTTGCAACGCTGGCTATAGACCAGGCTCGCACGGTCCGGCCGCTTGCCCGCCAAACCGCCCGGCGTGTAGGCGTCATCGGAACGGATTTTCTTGTCGGCGGTGTAGCGGTTGATCATCGAGTCCATGTTGCCGGCCGCGACACCGAAGAACAGGTTGGGCTCGCCGAGCTTCATGAAGTCGTCTTTGGACTGCCAGTTCGGCTGGGCAATGATGCCAACGCGAAAGCCCTGGGCTTCCAGCAGGCGGCCAATGATCGCCATGCCGAACGACGGATGATCGACGTAGGCATCACCGGTCACGATGATGATGTCGCACGAATCCCAGCCGAGCTGATCCATCTCCTCCCTGCTCATCGGCAGGAACGGCGCCGGTCCGAAACATTCGGCCCAGTACTTGGGATAATCGAATAATGGCTTGGCTGCTTGCATGTCGATGACCGGTATAGAAGATGAAAAATCGCGGGCGCGGAATATAGCACAAAAAATAACCAATTGTGGCGAGGGAGCTTGCTCCCGCCCGGCTGCACAGCAGCCGGATCCCCCGCACATCTGGATTACATGTGCAAACTGGGGGCTGCTACGCAGCCCAGCGGGAGCAAGCTCCCTCGCCACAAAGGCGGGTCAAGCGAACAGATTTACTCGTCATCATCAAAATTGTAGCTACCCGGCGCCAGGTTTTCGAAGCGCGTGTATTTGCCGATAAACGCCAGGCGGATGAAGCCGATCGGCCCGTTCCGCTGCTTGCCGATGATGATTTCGGCGATGCCCTTGTGTTCCGTCTCGGGGTGATACACCTCGTCACGGTAGACGAACATGATGACGTCGGCGTCCTGCTCGATCGCTCCGGATTCACGCAAGTCCGAGTTCACCGGACGCTTGTTGGGGCGCTGTTCCAGGGAACGGTTCAACTGCGAAAGGGCAACGACTGGGCAGTTGAATTCCTTGGCCAGGGCCTTGAGGGAACGGGAGATCTCGGAAATCTCGTTGGTCCGGTTGTCGCCGCTAGAGCCGGGGATCTGCATCAACTGCAGGTAGTCGATCATGATCAGCCCGACCTCGCCGTGCTCACGCACCAGGCGGCGGGTTCGGGCGCGCATCTCCGACGGGCTGATACCTGCGGTATCGTCGATGAACAGCTTGCGGTCGTTGAGCAGGTTCACCGCCGAGGTGAGGCGCGGCCAATCGTCGTCTTCCAGCTGGCCGGAACGGACCTTGGTCTGGTCGATACGCCCGAGGGACGAAAGCATACGCATGATCAGCGATTCGCCTGGCATCTCGAGGGAGTACACCAACACAGCCTTTTCACTGCGTAGCACGGCGTTTTCCACCAGGTTCATCGCAAAGGTGGTCTTACCCATGGACGGACGGCCGGCGACGATGATCAAGTCGGACGGCTGCAGGCCGCTGGTCTTCTCGTCGAGGTCGGTGTAGCCGGTGGATAGGCCGGTAATGGCGTTGTCAGTGTTGAACAAGGTGTCGATGCGGTCGATGGCCTTGGTCAGCAGGTCGTTGACGCTCACCGGGCCGCCGGTTTTCGGCCGCGCCTCGGCGATCTGGAAGATCTGCCGCTCGGCTTCGTCGAGAATCTCAGCGGCGGTGCGACCTTCCGGGTTGAACGCACTGTCGGCAATCTCAGTGCTGATGCCGATCAACTGGCGCAAGGTCGCCCGCTCGCGCACGATCTGGGCGTAAGCCTTGATGTTGGCGACCGACGGCGTGTTTTTCGCCAGTTCGCCGAGGTAACCGAGGCCGCCGACCTGGGATGTCTGACCTTCCTTGTCCAATTGCTCGGCCAGGGTCACGACGTCGATCGGCATGTTCTGATCGGCCAACTTGGCGATCGCGCGGAAAATCAGGCGGTGGTCATGCCGATAGAAATCGCCGTCGGAGACTTGATCAAGCACGCGTTCCCAGGCGTTGTTGTCCAGCATCAGACCACCGAGCACGGCCTGTTCGGCCTCGATGGAATGCGGAGGCACCTTCAAGGCAGCGGTTTGCAGATCGTATTGCTCGGGGGCGGTGATTTCGTTCATGGCCACGTCAGGTTATGAAAATCAGGAATTGCAGAAAGACAAAGGGCACGACCTGTAGACAGGATCGTGCCCGATGTTACCGGTTGGCGCCCGAGGGTGCCAACCGACAGGTGTTGCTTAGGCTGCTACCACGACAACGCGTACGGTGGCTTCAACTTCGGCGTGCAGGTGCACGGCTACGTCGAATTCACCTACGTTGCGGATGGTGCCGTTCGGCAGACGAACTTCGCTTTTCGCAACTTCAACGCCGGAGGCGGTAAGTGCGTCAGCAATGTCGTGAGTACCGATCGAACCGAACAGCTTGCCTTCGTCGCCAGCGGTGGCAGTGATGGTCACTTCCAGCTCGGCCAGTTGGGCAGCACGGCTTTCAGCCGATGCCTTACGGTCTGCGGCGGCTTTTTCCAGCTCAGCGCGACGCTCTTCGAACGCAGCCAGGTTGGCAGCGGTCGCAGCGGTGGCTTTGCCGAAAGGCAGCAGGTAGTTACGGCCGTAACCGGCCTTAACGTTTACTTTGTCGCCCAGGTTGCCCAGGTTGGCGATTTTTTCCAGAAGGATCAGTTGCATGTGAAAATCCTCTAACTTTTAACCTTCACCGTTCGCGTTGTCGGCGTCTTTCGGCGCCATACGACCGCGAAAATCAATCAGGCTGTCGACGATGGCCAGGACCACCAGCAACGGATAGATCAGCTGCATGAACAGCAACAACGTGACGTACAACCCGACCAGCCAGAACCTGGCCAGTCGCTTTTGCGCCACAAGCCCGTGAATCAGGGCCAGGGCGGCAAACACCAGCGGTACACTGCACAACGGCGTGAGCATGGCTATCTGCGGACCGAAATTCGGCCCCAGGAGCATGCCCGCCAGCAGTAACATCGCCAGCCCGAGCGGGAAACGAATGGCGCGAAATTCGCGACCAAAACCACCCGGGTTGTACAACAACGCTTGCCAGTAGCGCCCGATAATCAGGCTCAGCACACTGACGATTTGCAACAAGGCCGCAATCAGGCCGGTCAGGACCGGTGCGATCAGGGACGCGAAACGCGCCTGCTCCTCTGCCGACATCTGTTGGTAGAGATTACCGAGGGCCTCGGGCAGGATTTTTATCAAAGCCTGCGAGAGCATCTCGATCTGGGGTGCGAAAGCCACCCCGAGCACCACTGAAAACACCACTCCCATCGCTATGCTGACCAGCAGCACGCGGTTCCAGGATTCGCTAGCGCGCAACACCAACGCCAGCGCCGAAGACCCCAGCAGCACCATCAGTGCCCGCGGGTCAGCGGAATACAACCACCAGAGCAAGGCCGGCAGCAGTCCCAGAGCAAGAACGCCAAGGGCGTCCCTCAATCCGCGCCGCAGGAGTACGAGACTCACCGCGGCAGCACCCAACCAATACAACAACGGCAATGCCGCGCATCCAGCCACTACGAGAGTGGCCTGCATACGACCGCGCATGATGAACTCAGCTAAGGCGCGCATGCATTCAATCCTTTGCTACGTATCGACTGCCCGGTCTCAGCGGCCGTGGCTGTCGGTGTAGGCCAGCAGGGCCAGGAAGCGGGCGCGCTTGATAGCGGTGGCCAGCTGACGCTGATAACGTGCTTTGGTACCGGTGATACGGCTTGGAACGATTTTGCCGGTCTCGGATACGTAGGCTTTCAGAGTGTTGAGATCTTTGTAATCGATCTCTTTCACGTCTTCAGCGGTGAAGCGGCAGAATTTACGACGACGGAAGAAACGTGCCATGTGATTGGCTCCTTAAAAGGTCCGTGGATTACTCGTCAGCGTTATCGCTGTTGTCGCTGTCGCTATCGCTGTCATCGCCATCGGCGCTGTCAGAGTGCTCAGGACGGTCGCGACGCTCACGGCGCTCACTGCGGTTTTCTTCAGCCTTGAGCATCTCGGATTGGCCGGTGACGGCTTCTTCGCGACGGATGACCAGGTTACGGATCACTGCATCGTTGTAGCGGAAGTTGTCTTCCAGCTCGGCCAGGGCCTTGCCGGTGCACTCAACGTTCAGCATCACGTAGTGAGCCTTGTGAACATTGTTGATTGCGTAGGCCAGTTGACGACGGCCCCAATCTTCCAGACGGTGGATTTTGCCGCCGTCTTCTTCGATCAGCTTGGTGTAACGCTCAACCATGCCGCCGACTTGCTCGCTTTGATCCGGGTGGACCAAAAAGATGATTTCGTAATGACGCATGAATGCTCCTTACGGGTTGTAGCCTGCCGCTCAAAAACGGTCAGACAAGGAGTGAATGACACTTATGGACTTGAGGACGCTAGACACATAAGTGCCTGCCATCACAGCAAGGGGCGCAATTGTAGAGAAGGGTCGAGGGCGGCGCAAGGCAATTGGCGATTATTTGAACAGTCATCGCTTTCAGTTACACACAGACCAATGTGGAAGCGAGCCTGCTCGCGAAAGCGGTGCGTCATTCAACATAGTTATCGAATGTCAGTCCGCTTTCGCGAGCAGGCTCGCTCCCACAAGGGTGTACTGCGATCAGGGCTTTTTGGCGGCTGCCTTGGCCCCACGCTGGCGCTGGGCTTCGAACAGGCACACGCCGGTGGCAACCGAGACGTTCAAACTGCTGACACTGCCGGCCATCGGCAGCTTGACCAAGTAGTCGCAATGCTCGCGGGTCAGGCGGCGCATGCCCTTGCCTTCGGCGCCCATGATCAGGATGGTCGGGCCGGTCAGGTCCTGGTCATAGATGCTGACCTCGGCCTCGCCCGCCGTGCCAACGACCCACAAGCCGCGCTGCTGGAGTTTTTCCAGGGTGCGCGCCAGGTTGGTCACGGCCACCAGTGGGATCACTTCCGCCGCGCCACAGGCGACTTTACGCACGACCGGGGTCAGGGTGGCCGACTTGTCTTTTGGCACGATCACCGCCAACGCCCCGGCGGCATCCGCCGAACGCAGGCAGGCGCCGAGGTTGTGCGGGTCGGTCACGCCGTCCAGCACCAGTAGCAAGGGCGCGCCCTCGGTACGATCGAGCAGCTCGTCGAGCATCGCCTCGCCCCAGACCTGGCTCGGGCTGACTTCAGCCACGACGCCCTGGTGCACGCCTTCAACCCAAGCGTCCATCTCGCGTCGCTCGGCCTGGCCGACCGCCACGCGATTCTCGCCCGCCAACTCGATCAACGTCTGGACACGCGGATCGCTGCGCCCCTCCGCCAACCAGATCTGCTTGACCCGCTTGGGGTGATGACGCAACAGCGCCTCCACGGCATGCACGCCGTAGATTTTTTCCAGCTGACTCATGACTTGCCCTTGGGTTTACGCGCCCCGCCACTCTTGGCTGGGGACGAGCCCGCTTTCGGCGGACCCTTACGGTGCTTGCTCGGTTTGCTGGTCGCCTTGTCCGGGGCCGACCTTCCGGTCTTTCCCCCAGACGCCGCTTTACCACCGTTCTTGGCTTCGGCCAGCAACGCCTGTTTCATTTCACGGCTTTTGCGCAACTCGGCGTTTTTCGCCGCCGCATCGCTCGGGCGATAGGCCTCGACAGCCTTCTCCTTGGCCGAACCGCGGCGCCCCGACTTGGCCGGGGCAGGCTCGGCGGCGGTCTTGGTTGCTGGCGCAGCCGTTTCGGTGCCGCGCTTCTTGCGACCGATCGGCGCGCTGATGGTTTTTTCGGCCATCTCGAAGTCGATCTTGCGCTCGTCCAGATCGACGCGCATCACCCGCACTTCAACGGTATCGCCAAGACGGAAGCTGCGACCGGTGCGCTCGCCCGCCAGGCGGTGATGCACAGGATCGAAGTGGTAGTAGTCGCCCGGCAGCGCGGTGACATGCACCAGGCCTTCGACGTAGATATCGGTCAGCTCGACGAACAGGCCGAAACCGGTCACTGCGGTGATCACGCCCGGGAAAGACTCACCCACGCGATCCTTCATGTACTCGCACTTGAGCCAGTTCACCACGTCGCGGGTCGCTTCGTCGGCACGTCGCTCGCTCATCGAGCATTGCTCGCCGAGCTGCTCCAGGGCCGCCTCGTCGTACGGGTAGATACGCGCCTTGGGGATGGTCATCGCACCGGCACGCTTGACGTGTGGGGTGTCCATCTTCGAGTGGATCACGCTGCGAATCGCCCGGTGCGTGAGCAGGTCGGGGTAGCGACGGATCGGCGAAGTGAAGTGGGTGTAGGCTTCGTAATTCAGGCCGAAGTGGCCCTGGTTGTCGGCGCTGTACACCGCCTGGCTCAGCGAACGCAGCATCACGGTCTGGATCAGGTGGAAATCCGGACGATCCTTGATGCTTGCCAGCAAGGCCTGGTAATCCTTCGGCGACGGACCTTCCTTGCCCTTGTGCAACGACAGGCCAAGCTCGCCCAGGAATGCCCGCAATTTTTCCAGACGCTCTGGCGGAGGACCGTCGTGGACGCGGTACAGCGCAGGAATTTCATGCTTCTTCAGGAACTCGGCCGTGGCCACGTTGGCCGCCAGCATGCACTCCTCGATCAGCTTGTGGGCGTCGTTGCGAATCGTCGGACGGATCTCGGCGATCTTGCGCTCGGTACCGAAGATGATCCGGGTTTCCTGGGTTTCGAAATCGATCGCGCCCCGCACGTGACGCGCCGCCAGCAATACCTTGTACAGCGCGTAGAGCTGCTTGAGGTGCGGCACCACGTCGGTGTACTCGCCGCGCAGCTTGCGCGATTCGGCGAGTTTCGGCGTTTCCAGCATCGCACTGACCTTGTTGTAGGTCAGGCGGGCATGGGAATGGATCACCGCTTCATAGAAGCAGTAGTTGGTCATCTCGCCGGATTTGGAGATATCCATCTCGCAAACCATGGCCAGGCGATCGACCTGGGGATTGAGCGAACACAGGCCGTTGGACAACTGCTCGGGCAGCATCGGCACGACGCGCTCGGGGAAATACACCGAGTTGCCGCGCACCTGGGCCTCGGCATCCAGTGCAGAGCCGAGCTTTACGTAGCTGGAGACGTCGGCAATCGCCACGTACAACTTCCAGCCGCCGGAGAACAAGCGCAACTTGCCTGGCTTGGCTTCGCAGTAGACCGCGTCGTCGAAGTCCCGGGCGTCTTCGCCGTCAATGGTGACGAACGGCAGATGGCGCAGATCGATGCGCTTCTCTTTGTCCTTCTCTTCGACTTCCGGCTTGAGCTTGGCAGCTTCCTTGAGCACCGCCTCAGGCCAGACGTGGGGGATGTCATAAGTGCGCAGGGCAACGTCGATTTCCATGCCCGGAGCCATGTAGTTGCCGACCACTTCCACCACGTCGCCTTGCGGCTGGAAGCGCGGGGTTGGCCAGTGGGTGATTTTCACCTCGACGAACTGACCGACCTGGGCGTTGGCGTTGCGGCCCGGCGTCACCAGCACTTCCTGCTGGATCTTCGGGTTGTCGGCGACGACAAAACCGATGCCGCCCTCTTCGAAATAACGACCGACAATGGTCTCGTGGGCACGGGACACCACTTCGACGATCACACCCTCACGACGCCCACGGCGATCCAGGCCGGAAACACGGGCCAGGGCGCGGTCGCCGTCGAACACCAGGCGCATCTGCGCCGGGCTCATGAACAGGTCGTCACTGCCGTCATCCGGAATCAGGAAGCCGAAGCCGTCGCGGTGCCCGGCAATACGACCCAGGATCAGATCGAGCTTGTCGACCGGCGCATAAGTGCCACGACGGGTATAGATGAGTTGAGCGTCGCGCTCCATGGCGCGCAGACGGCGGCGCAGGGCCTCGAGCTGGTCCTCGGTGGTCAGACCGAATTCTTCGACCAACTGCTCACGGCTAGCAGGCGAACCCCGATCGGCGAGATGCGCCAGGATCAGTTCGCGGCTAGGAATAGGGTTTTCATATTTTTCCGCTTCACGAGCGGCCTCGGGATCGAGGGACTGCCAATCGGCCATTAGAGAGTTTTCACCTTGTCTATATGCGGGTTAGTTTGGCATAGGCGTAATGAAACGGGAAATTTCAAGCGTCAGATGCCTTTTCTAAAGCCTTTTGACACGCCTTTAAAGCCTGTGATTGCACCGCTCGTGAAATTTAGCTTTTTTTTTGCACCGAGGGGTTTACAGTTAAAAACACGCTCCGTATAGTGCGCGCCATCGACGACGCACACACGTTGTCGATATTGCCCAGATGGTGAAATTGGTAGACACGCCAGCTTCAGGTGCTGGTGACCGCAAGGTCGTGGAAGTTCGAGTCTTCTTCTGGGCACCAATTTCAAGCAGCAGATAATGTCTGCGAGCTTTCACAGAAACCCGCGAAAGCGGGTTTTTGCATTTTTGCCCCCGCCGTTTCGTTTTGGCAATTACCAAAACAAAAACAGGGGTTTACAGATCAAAACGCGCTCCGTATAGTGCGCGACATCAACAGCGGCAACGCTGAAGATACTGCCCAGATGGTGAAATTGGTAGACACGCCAGCTTCAGGTGCTGGTGACCGCAAGGTCGTGGAAGTTCGAGTCTTCTTCTGGGCACCAATTCAAGCTTCAAGGTTTACGTACCTTGAACCTCACAAAAACCCGCGAAAGCGGGTTTTTGCATTTCCGGGCCAGATGCCCTGTGGCGAGGGAGCTTGCTCCCGCTGGAGGGCATAGCCCTCCCCATCAATTCATTCAGACCTCTGGATGCTGCTGCGTAGCCCAGCGGGGACAAGCTCCCTCGCCACGCAGACTCCCCCACTTATCGTCAAGACGCACATGAGAAACAATATCGTTTATCATTGTTACAAGTTTTTGCTACACGACAGTGAGGAACCCCCGCGAATGATGTTTCGAACCACCCTGCGCCGCGCCCTGACCTGCACCCTGCTCGGCCTGACCCTCGCAACGCCCCTCACCCAAGCCGCCGACAAGGTGGAACTGACTCTTTACAACGGCCAGCACAAAGAAGTTGGCGATGAACTGGCCAAGGCCTTTGAGGCCAAGACCGGCATCCACGTCAACGTGCGCAAGGGCAGCAGCAACCAGCTCGCCAGCCAGGTTGTCGAAGAAGGCGAGCGCTCCCCTGCCGACGTGATCTACACCGAAGAGTCGCCGCCCTTGAACAAGCTCGGCGAGCAAGGGCTGCTGGCGGAGATCGACGACGCCACGCTCAACGTACTACCCAAGGATTATGTTGCGAGCAATGGCACCTGGATGGGCGTGACCGCCCGCGTGCGTGTGGTTGCCTACAACCCCAAACTGATCGACGAGAAAGATCTGCCGAAAACCGTCCTCGATTTCGCCCAGCCGCAATGGCAGGGCAAGGTCGGCTTTGTACCAACCAGCGGCGCGTTCCAGGAGCAAGCCGTCGCCATCATCAAGTTGCACGGGATGGACGCCGCCGAGGAATGGCTCACCGGGCTACGCGCGTTCGGCAAGGTCTACAGCAACAACATGGTTGCCCTCAAGGCCGTGGAAAACGGCGAAGTGGCGACGGTCCTGGTGAACAATTACTACTGGTTCGCGCTGCAGCGAGAGAAAGGCCAGCTCGACTCCAGGCTGCACTATTTCACCGGAGGTGATGCCGGCGGCCTGGTGACCGTGTCCAGCGCTGCCGCTTTGAAATCCAGCAAGCACCCCAAGGAAGCCCAACAACTGCTCGCCTATATGGCCAGTGAAGAAGGCCAGCGCGTGATTACCCAAACGTCCGCCGAGTACCCCCTGCACAAAGGCATGGTGTCGGACCGCGGCCTCAAGCCGTTCAGTGAACTTGAACCGCCAAAAGTCACTCCGGCCGACCTCGGCAATGCTGAAGAAGCCCTGGAGCTGGAACGTGAAGTCGGCCTGAACTGATGACACCGTCGCTGAACGCGCCCCCTGTCGCGGGGAGCTATATTCCCCGGCGCAAGCGCCCGTCGATCGGTCTGCTGCTCCCGGTTCTGCTGCTGGTGCTGCTGAGCGCGTTGCCGCTCCTGTATGTCATCGCGAAGGCCTGGCAGGCCGGCTGGACAGAAGCATTGCACTTGCTCTGGCGGCCTTATGTATTCGGCCTGCTGCGCAACACCTTGGCGCTGATGATCGGTGTCACGCTGGCCTGTGGCGTGATCGGCCTGTCCCTGGCCTGGCTTTTGGAGCGCAGCAATCTGCCGAGACGCAGGGTCTGGGGCGTGATCCTCTGCCTGCCATTCGCAGTGCCGGCGTTTGTCAGCAGCTTCACCTGGGTATCGCTCAGCGCTCAATTCGAAGGACTGGGCGGGGCCATCCTGGTCATGACGCTGTCCAAATATCCGCTGATTTTCCTGCCGGTGGCGGCAACGCTACGCAATCTCGATCCCTCTCTTGAGGAATCCGCACGAACCCTGGGGCAAAATCGCTGGGGCGTGTTTTTTCGCGTCACCCTGCCATTGCTCTGGCCCTCGCTGCTGGCCGGCTCACTGTTGATTGCCTTGCACATGCTGGTGGAGTTCGGCGCGTTGTCGATCATCGGACTGCAAACGTTTACCACCGCGATCTATCAACAATTCGAGCTGGAGTTCAGCAACGCCAATGCCGCCATGCTGTCAGCGGTGCTGTTGGTGCTTTGCCTGGCACTGTTGTGGCTGGAATTGCGCGTGCGCGGCAAGGGCCGCCACGTACGCACCGGACAAGGCGCGGCACGCCGCCCGGAACAGGTACGGCTCGGCCCCTGGGCGTTCCTCGGCCAGCTGTATTGCGCGGCATTGACGGTCATTGGCAGCGGTATTCCGCTGGGGATGCTGGTGTATTGGCTGGCGGTGGGCACTTCCGCCGCCTTCCCGGTGGGCGAGATCGGCGAAGCCCTGCTGTCATCCCTGGCGCTGTCACTGGGCGGCGCCGCGCTGTGCCTTGTACTCGCGGTGCCGGTCGGCCTGCTGGTGGTCCGTCACAAGGGGCGCCTGGCGCTATGGGCAGAACGCCTGCCGTATTTGCTGCATGCACTGCCAGGCCTGGTGATTGCCCTGAGCCTGGTGTATTTCGCGCTGCACTATGTGCCGGCGCTCTATCAGACCTCGGGTTTGCTGCTGATTGCCTACGCGCTGCTGTTCCTGCCGCTGGCCCAGGCGCCGGTGCGCACGGCGCTGAACAAGGCCGCGCCGCAGCTGGAAGAGGCGGCTCGCACGCTGGGGGCTTCGTCTTTCAGTGCGTTTTGCCGGGTGACCTTGCCGATTATCTTCCCGGCGCTGGGGGCGGCATTTGCACTGGTGTTCCTGGACGCGATGAAAGAACTGACTGCTACTTTGCTGCTCAGCCCGACCGGGCTCAACACCCTGGCGACAGCGGTCTGGGCACATACCTCGAACGTCGAATTTGCGGCAGCGGCGCCTTACGCGGCGCTGCTTATCCTGGTGTCGGGGTTGCCGGTCTATTTGCTGACGACGCGGATGTATCTGAGCCGCTGAAATCGCTTTCGCGAGCAGGCTCGCTCCCACAATGGGATTGGAATACAACCGAAGAGCCAGGTCGGCTGTCAGGCCGCCTCGCCGTGGATGTTGATCTCGGCGCCCCGTTAACCACGCTGGCCGAACGCAGGTATTGCGCAGTGGGCATCCCGGCATGGATGCCGGGATAGCCGCGCTGGGCCAGGGACGGCCCTTCGCGGCGGGCCCACGGAGCAATGCCGGAGTGAGGGCATGCCGAGCCCAAGCGAGGCACCGAGTGGTGGGGCAAAAGCGTTTTGCTTACTTTTGCGCTTCATAAAAGTGAGCCGCCGTCAGGGCGGAACCCTAAGCAGCCGTTACTACAGCAACGGATATGTACCCGGTCAAACTGTCAGCCCGTCATCGCCTCCACCTGATCAGGCCCTGAACTGCCCCAGGCTCGCCTTCAACTGCGCCGCCAGACTGTCTAACACCTTACCGCTGGCAGTGGTCTCGACCACCGCCTGGGCGGCTTTTTCGGCCTGGGCGTGGATGGTTTCCACCCGTCCGCGCACCGCTTGGGCGCCCTGGGCCTGATGCGCCGCTGCCTGGGTCGCCAGGCCGATGGCCGCATGGACCTGCTCGACCGAAGCCTGCACTGATTGCTGCAGGCGCGCGCTGTCTCGCAGCACCGCCAGACCCTCGTTCGCTTGTCGTCCAGCCTGGCCGATCGCAGCCACCGCTTCGCGCGCACCTTGTTGCAAGGCGACGATATGCGCCTGGATGTCGCCGGTCGAACTCTGGGTCTTGCTGGCCAGTGCCCGCACCTCGTCCGCCACCACCGCAAATCCGCGCCCGGTTTCGCCTGCCCGCGCCGCTTCGATGGCCGCGTTCAACGCCAGCAGGTTGGTTTGCTCGGCGATGCCATGGATAACCGTCAGGACCACTTCGATCTGCTCGCTCTGCTGGGCCAACCGCTCGATGACCTTCGCCCCGGTGTCGACCTGTCCGGCCAGCGCTTCGATCAAGCCGCCGACCTTGGCCGCGGTGCGGGTCGTTTCATCGGTGGCCTGTCGAATCTCCACGACCTGCTGCAAGGCTGCTTGCATCGCCTGGCTTTCCGATTGCGCCTCATCAGCCATCTGCGACAGGGCCCGCAGGCTCTCGGCCACCTCGTCGCGCTGCATGCCGGCCGCCGCGTCGGCGCCGGAGTTGCGCAGGGTCATCGCACCGATTTCCTGGCCGGTGCGCTGGGCCACGTCACCCGCTTCACGCACGATAGGTTGCAACTTGTCGACAAAACGATTGACCGCCGAAGCCATGTCGCCAATTTCATCCTTGCTGCTGATCTGTACACGCTTGGTCAGATCGCCCTCGCCCGCCGCCAGGTCGTTCATCGCTGCAATCAACAGCTTCAAGCGATTGACCACTCGCCGCCCCAGCACCACGGCCAGCAATGCCAGCACGCCGAACCCGACCAGCGCCAGGCCCAGGCCGATGCGCCAGCGCAACGTTCCCGCAGCCTCCTGCACGGTGGCGGCGGTATTGGTCTGCATTTGCGTGGCGGTTGCCTGCGCCGAGCCCAGGCGGCCACGCATGGCGGTGGCGCTGTCGGCGGCTGCGCCCTTGAGGCTGTCACCGACCAATTGGTCACTGCTGGCGATCAATGCGGAGAAGCGTTGGTCCAGCGCTTTCAGATCGGTTTCCACCGAGGCGGTAGAAACGCCCATCAGCACTTTGCCAATTTCCACACCGTTAGGGTTGATCGACGCTTCGAGGTAATAGACCGACGGGTCGTTCTTCGCCGCGTCCAGCACCTTGTCCAGTGCCCGCTCGCCCTTGCCTTTTTCCAGCAGGGCCTTGTTGATCGGGTTTTCCCGGTTCAGATAACGAGTCAGGTGTTCGCCGGCAGCGTCGTCATAGATGACGAACAACACGTTGGGATTGCGCTGGGCGCGGCGGGCGAATTCGGAAAGGGTCGGCACGTCGCTGTCCCACATGGCGCGAGGCGCGACCGAGGCCAAAAGCTGCGCCATATCATTGGCGGAATCCCTCAGGTCTTTTTCCAGAGTCGCACGCAGATGGGCCTGTTCCTCCTTCAGCCGCGAGGACAAACCGGCGTTTAACCGTTGGCGGGTGCTGGCGGAAAGGCTATCGAGGCTGGAGGTGACTTCACGCCCGGCCTGCTCCAGCTCACCGGCGAGTTTCTGGCTGTCAGCCCCCAGGCGCGCGTTCAGGTCGGCCTCCAGCGCAGTGACCGTGCTTCGGGTCAGCGCAACGGCGACCAGTACCTGCACCAAAAGGGCGATACCGAGCGTAACGAAAACAGGCCGCAGCAAACGGCTTTGTAACAGTGAGAGAACGGCCGACACAGGGGAATCCCTCTACTAACGCCAGTAAATTGATGGCACTTCACAAGAAGTACTTATTATCAAAGGTGCGTAGCAAAGGTCGTGCCGTCTGACAGACAGAGACGACAAAGGACCCAAACGAGGGTCCTTTGTGTGTTACATCAACGACTTATCAGGCGAAAGGATGACGCAGAACGATGGTTTCGTTGCGGTCCGGCCCCGTCGAAATAATGTCGATCGGCGCACCGACCAGCTCTTCGACGCGCTTGATGTAGTTGCGGGCCGCCACGGGCAGCTCTTCCAGGGTCTTGGCGCCCACGGTCGATTCGGTCCAGCCTGGCATCTGCTCGTACACCGGCTCCAGGCCAATGTAGCTGTCTGCATCGGTCGGTGCGTCGATGACGGCGCCGTCCTGGTTCTTGTAGCCCACGCAGATGTTGATGGTTTCCAGGCCGTCCAGCACGTCCAGCTTGGTCAGGCACAGGCCCGAGATGCTGTTGACGTCAATGGCGCGACGCAGGATGACGGCATCGAACCAGCCGCAACGACGGGCACGGCCGGTGGTGGCACCGAACTCGTGGCCGCGCTTGGCCAGGAAGGCACCGACGTCGTCGAACAGCTCGGTCGGGAACGGGCCCGAACCGACGCGGGTGGTGTAGGCCTTGGTGATGCCGAGGATGTAGTCCAGGTACATCGGGCCAAAACCCGAACCGGTGGCGATGCCGCCAGCGGTGGTGTTGGAGCTGGTGACGTACGGGTAGGTGCCGTGGTCGATATCCAGCAGCGAACCCTGGGCGCCTTCGAACATGATGTCCTTGCCGGCACGGCGCAGCTCGTGCAGCTCGGCGGTAACGTCGAGCATCATTGGCTTGAGCAGCTCGGCGTATTCCATGCACTCGTCCAGGGTCTTCTGGAAGTCGATGGCCGGCTCTTTGTAGTAATTGACCAGGACAAAGTTGTGGTAGTCCAGCAACTCGCCCAGCTTGGCGGCGAAACGTTCGCGGTGGAACAGGTCGCCAATGCGCAGGCCGCGACGGGCGACCTTGTCTTCATAGGCCGGGCCGATGCCGCGACCGGTGGTGCCGATCTTCAGCTCGCCACGGGCCTTTTCACGGGCCTGGTCCAGCGCAACGTGATAGGACAGGATCAGCGGGCAGGACGGGCTGATGCGCAGGCGCTCGCGCACCGGTACACCCTTCTCTTCCAGCTTGATGATTTCCCGCAGCAGGGCGTCGGGGGCAACCACCACGCCGTTGCCGATCAGACACTGCACGCCTTCGCGCAGCACGCCCGAGGGGATCAGGTGCAGAACGGTTTTCTCACCGTCGATCACCAAGGTGTGACCTGCGTTGTGGCCACCCTGGTAGCGCACTACGGCGGCAGCATGTTCGGTCAGCAGATCAACGATCTTGCCTTTGCCCTCATCACCCCACTGGGTGCCCAGGACTACGACATTCTTACCCATAACACTTGTCCTCATTCGCGCAAACTTGGTGCCGGCGATGGCCGGCAGGAAAACTCAAGAAGCCAGCGGCAATACTTGCCAAAGCCCGTTCTGCTGAATCAATTGCCGGTCGCAGTCCGCTTCACGGGCGGCGGCCAAAGGTTGCCCAGGCAATGCCTGGACGACACGCTGACCCTCACCGCGCAACTGGCAGACGATCTGCCAGAGTGCCGCATCCGTACTGTCAGGCATCCAGATACCGCCAGACGGTAACTCGATCTCAGCACGCCCCAGGGTCACCAGGGTTTTCAAATCGGTAGAGAAGCCGGTCGCCGGACGGGCACGACCGAAATCGGCACCGATGTCGTCGTAGCGACCGCCTTGGGCGATGGACTGGCCAACGCCCGGTACGAACACCGCGAACACCACGCCGGTGTGGTAGTGATAACCGCGCAGTTCACCCAGGTCGAAATACAACGGCAGCTCCGGGAAACGCACCGACAGACGCTCAGCAATCGCCAACAAGTCATCAAGGGCCGCCAGCACAGGGGCCGGCGCACCGGCCAGACGCTCGCGAGCGGCGCCCAGCACCTCACGGCCGCCACACAGATCCACCAATGCCCGCAGCATGCCGGATAATTGTGTCGGCAGGCCTTCGGTCAGGCTGATGACTTCGTCGATGGCCTTGCGCTGCAACGCATCGAACAACTGCTGTTCCACTTCGCCGGACAGGCCGGCCGCACGCGCCAGGCCGCGGTAGATGCCTACATGGCCCAGGTCCATGTGGACATCCGGCACGTCAGCCAGTTGCAGCATGGCCAGCATCAGGCTGATGACTTCCACGTCGCTGCTCGGGCTCGCGTCGCCGTACAGCTCGGCGCCCAGCTGGATCGGGCTGCGCGAAGACGACAAGGCACGCGCCAAGGCATGCAGGACACTGCCGGCATAGCACAGGCGGCTCGGACCTTCACGACGCAGGGTGTGGGCATCGATGCGCGCCACTTGTGGCGTGATGTCGGCCCGAAAGCCCATCTGCCGACCCGACTGCGGATCGATGACCTTGAAGGTGCGCAGATCCAGGTCCTGGCCCGCGCCGGTCAGCAGGGATTCCAGGTACTCGATATGCGGGGTCACGACAAACTCGTAACCCCAGCTCTGGAACAGATCCAACACCTGCCGACGCGCTACTTCGATACGCGCGGCCTCCGGTGGCAGTACTTCTTCGATGCCATCTGGCAGCAGCCAGCGGTCTACCGTTGCCATTACGCCATTCCCCTATGATCCGGGCGGCCAACTTTCGGGCTGGCCTTGAGTGAAGCAGAAAATGCCCGCGCCATGCGAAAAACCGCAAACCACGCGCAAGGGCGACGTGACGAATGGCCTTGAATCGGCCTCGCCAGGCACTTTCCTCGAAAAACCTGTCGGGTCATTTCACCCGACGCCTGCAACCAACACCACAATCGAACGTGCAGACGCAAAAAAGCCGGGAATTTCCCGGCTGCCGCATCATACACACGTTTTCCCAAAGGATCACCCCGCCCGACGTTTTAGCCGCCGGGCGGAGTGCTTCAGGTCAACGTCGCATCAAGGCTTGGCCTTTTCCAGGTAGTGGAAAAAGTCGCTGCTTGGGTCCAGGACCAGAACGTCGGACTTGTTCGCGAAGCTTTCACGGTAGGCGCGCAGGCTACGATAGAACGCGTAGAACTCCTGGTCCTGGCCGTAGGCCTTGGCGTAGATCGCAGCGGCCTGGGCATCGCCATCACCACGGACTTCTTCCGATTCGCGATAGGCTTCGGCCAGCAGCACACGGCGTTGGCGATCGGCGTCGGCACGGATGCCTTCAGCCAGCTCGTTACCCTTGGCACGGTGCTCGCGGGCTTCACGCTCACGCTCGGTGCTCATGCGCTCGAACACGCTGCGGTTCACTTCCTTCGGCAGGTCGATGGCCTTGACGCGGACATCGACCACTTCGATACCCAGCTCTTTTTCCGCCATCGTGTTCAGCGAACGGGTGATGTCGGACATGAGCGCATCGCGCTCACCGGAGACCACTTCATGCAGGGTACGCTTACCGAACTGGTCACGCAGACCCGATTCCAGGCGACGGGACAGACGTTCGTCAGCGATCTGCTTGAGGCCGGACGTAGCAGTGTAGAAGCGCTCGGCATCTTTCACGCGCCACTTGGCATAGGCATCGACCATCACGGCTTTCTTTTCCAGCGTCAGGAAGCGTTGCGTCGGCGCGTCCAGCGTCATCAGGCGGGCGTCGAACTTGCGCACCTTGTTGACGTACGGCACTTTCACATGCAGCCCCGGCTGGACATCAGCCTGGACCACGCGACCGAACTGCAGCAACACCGCACGCTCGGTCTGAGCCACGATGTAGAAGCAGTTCCAGGCAGCGATCGCCACGACGACACCGACAATAAGGGCGATCAGCGATTTATTGCTCATCAGCGACTCTCCCTGGTACGTGCTTGCTGTTGCTGCAGGTCCGCCGCCGCGCGGGCATTGGCTTCATTGCTGGCGGCTGCCGCCGCGCCGGTTGACGGCGTGCCGGTGTTGCGACCGCTCTCGACCATCTTGTCCAGCGGCAGGTACAGCAGATTGCTCTGGCCATTCTTGTTGCCGGTCACGAGGACCTTGCTGGTGTTACTGAAGACTTCCTGCATGGTGTCCAGGTACAGACGCTGGCGGGTCACTTCAGGAGCCTTGCGATACTCGGCCACCAGCTTGGTGAAGCGATCAGCCTCACCCTTGGCGCGGGAAACCACTTCGTCGCGATAGCCGTTGGCATCCTCGATGATGCGCTGGGCCTGGCCACGAGCTTCCGGCACGACGCCGTTGGCGTAGGTTTCGGCCTGGTTGCGCGAACGCTGCTCGTCTTCACGGGCACGGATCACGTCGTCGAAGGCTTCCTGGACTTCACGCGGTGCCGCTGCGCTCTGCACGTTGACCTGGGTGACGGTGATACCGGTGCGATAGGTGTCGAGGAAGCGTTGCAGACGCTCCTTGATTTCGCTGGCCATCAGCTCGCGACCTTCGGTCAGCACCTGGTCCATGGCGGTGGAGCCCACCACATGGCGCAAGGCACTCTCAGTCGCGTGTTGCAGGCTGATTTCCGGCTGGTCGACGTTCAGCACGAAGTCCTGCAGGTTGGTGATCTTGTACTGCACGGTCAGCGGCACTTCGACGATGTTCTCGTCCTCGGTGAGCATCTGGCCCTGCTTGGTGTAGGCACGCTCACGCGTGACGTTCTCCATGTACTTCTGGTCGATCGGCGGGAAATAGATGTTCAAGCCCGGGCCGACGGTTTCGTAGTACTTGCCGAAGCGCAGCACCACGGCTTGCTCCTGCTCGTCCACGACATACACCGCGCTGTACAGCCAGACAGCCGCAAGCACGACAAGACCGATGCCGAGCAGGCCGAAACCACCGCCTCTGCCCGGACGGCTGCCGCCATCGTCACCGCGTTTCTTACCACCACCGAACAAACCGTTCAGGCTTTCCTGCAGCTTGCGGAAGGCCTCGTCGAGATCCGGTGGTCCCTTGCGGTCGCCGTTGTTACGACGCTTGCCGCCCCAGGGATCCTGGTTGTTCGAGTTGCCACCCGGCTCATTCCAAGCCATAGCGCTCTCCATCTGATAAAGCAAAGACGCACCCACGGCGCGCCGGCCAATGCTACAGAATGCCTGACACAGCTTTCTCAGGCTTTTATTGCAAAGTGTGTTGCTCGATGAATTCCATCGGTTGCAGCCCTTCACGACTGACCAGCCGGTTCAGTTCCGACCGAGGCAGGCGAACGGCCAGCAGGCAGACACCGTCTTCGTCGTGTTCTTCTTTCTGCACCGCCCCCAGCTCGAAGAACTGGGCACGCAGCCGGGCAAAACGCTGTGGCAGCTTCAGGGTGCCGACAAACAGGTCGTCGCCCAGCAGCTCCGCCACGGCCTGCTTGAGCAGGTCCAAGCCGCTGCCATCACGCGCCGACAGCCAGACCCGCTGCGGCTTGCCGTCGGCATCGCGCTGGATCTGCGGTTCCACGCCCTCGAGCAAATCGAGTTTGTTGTATACCTCGAGGATCGGCAAGTCCTGCGCCCCGATCTCGCCCAGCACCACCATGACCTGCTCGATCTGCAGCATCCGGTCCGGCTCGGCAGCATCGATCACATGCAGCAGCAGGTCGGAGTTGCTCGACTCTTCGAGCGTAGCCCGGAAAGCCTCGACCAGTTTATGCGGCAGGTGCCGGATGAAGCCCACGGTGTCGGCCAGCACGATCGGCCCGAGGTCGTCCAGATCGAGCCGGCGCAGGGTCGGGTCGAGCGTGGCGAACAACTGGTCGGCCGCGTAGACGTCGGAGTGGGTAACGTGATTGAACAGCGTCGATTTGCCGGCGTTGGTATACCCCACCAGTGAAACCGTCGGGATGTCCGCCCGCTTGCGGCCGCGTCGCGACTGCTCGCGCTGGCTGCGGACCTTCTCCAGCCGCCCCTTGATCTGGCGCAGGCGAACCCGCAGCAGGCGCCGGTCGGTTTCCAGTTGGGTTTCACCCGGGCCACGCAGGCCGATACCGCCTTTCTGGCGCTCGAGGTGAGTCCAGCCGCGAACCAGCCGTGTGCTCATGTGCTCAAGCTGGGCCAGTTCGACCTGGAGCTTGCCTTCATGGGTACGCGCGCGTTGGGCAAAGATATCGAGAATCAGCCCGGTGCGGTCGATCACGCGACACTCGAAGACACGTTCGAGGTTACGTTCCTGACTGGGCGTAAGGATGTGATTGAAAATCACCAGATCGATGTGCTCGGCCTTGACCAGGTCGCGCAACTCCTCGACCTTGCCACTGCCGATCAGGAATTTGGCGGTTGGCCGATGACGCGGCACGTTGACAAACGCGACGGTCTCGGCGCCGGCCGAAATTGCCAATTCCTGAAACTCCTGCGGATCTTCGCGCGCCTCAGGGTCCTGTCCTTCCAAGTGAACGAGAATAGTCCGTTCACCACCACCGTGGCGCTCAAAGAACAAAGGAGGCTCCTATCAAGCGTTACCCGGCTCAGCGTCAGCGCCTTCGGATTCGGTTGCGCTAGGCAGACGAATTGGACGAACCGGCACTACCGTCGAGATAGCGTGTTTGTAGACCATCTGGCTGACGGTGTTTTTCAGCAGGATGACGAACTGGTCGAAAGACTCGATCGTGCCTTGCAGTTTGATCCCGTTGACCAGATAGATGGACACCCCAACTTTTTCTTTACGTAAAGTGTTCAAGTAAGGGTCTTGTAGCGAATGCCCTTTTGACATGTGCCGCACTCCTTTAAGGATCAATTATAAAAATCGGAATCAGATGGCTTGGGCCGTCACACCCCCAAGGATAGACGGCAATTGCAAGGACTCAGCTCAATATGGAGATGGTCCCAAGGTATTTCAAGGCGCGTGGCAGATTGTCGCAATCAAGGCTGTCGAGCCAATGCAAGTCAGTCCAGCTGCGCAACCAGGTGAACTGGCGCTTCGCCAATTGGCGCGTGGCGATAATCCCACGCTCGCGCATCTCGGCTGACGTCAGCTTGCCGTCCAGGTAATCCCAGACTTGTCGATAACCTACCGCACGTATAGACGGCAACCCGGCATGCAGGTCACTTCGCTCACGCAGGGCTACGACCTCGTCTATGAACCCCTGTTCCAACATCAATGTGAATCTTTGTTCAATACGCTGATGCAACACTTGCCGGTTCGCCGGAGCGATGGCCAGATTCGCGACAGTATAGGGCAATTGTTGCAGTCCCGAAGCGGCTGCTTCAGTACTTTGCGCAGATTGTCGCTGGCGCAGGGCCGTCATGCTCTGGCCGCTGACCCGATAAACCTCCAGCGCTCGGCTGAGCCGCTGCGGGTCGTTGGGGTGAATACGCGCCGCCGACTCGGGATCGATCAGCGCCAATTGCTCGTGAAGCGCTTGCCAGCCAAGGCGCGCAGCCTCTTCTTCGATCTGCGCGCGCACCTCGGGATCGGCCGCCGGCATGTCCGCCAGCCCGTCGACCAAAGCCTTGTAATAGAGCATGGTGCCGCCCACCAGCAGCGGAATCTTGCCCCGCGCGGTGATCTCGGCCATGGCCTGGAGCGCATCACGCCGGAAATCGGCTGCCGAGTAAGCGTCGGCCGGGTCGAGGATATCGATCAGGCGGTGGGGAAATTCGGCCAGCAGTTGTTTCGATGGCTTGGCGGTGCCGATGTCCATGCCCCGATAGACCAACGCCGAGTCGACGCTGATCAACTCGCAGGGCAGCACCTTGGTCAGTTCGATGGCCAGGTCGGTCTTGCCGGCAGCCGTCGGCCCCATCAGGAAGATCGCTGGAGGGAGCTGGCTCATCAGCGACCGCGCAGGAACAGTTTGTCCAGGTCGTCCAGGCCCAATTGGGTCCAGGTCGGCCGGCCATGGTTGCATTGACCGCTGCGTTCGGTGTTTTCCATGTCCCGCAGCAGACCGTTCATTTCCGGCAGGGCCAGGCGCCGGTTGGCGCGGATTGCGCCGTGGCAGGCCATGGTGCCGAGCAGTTCGTTCAGATGCGCCTGGATCCGGTCACTGGTGCCATACTCCATCAGGTCCGCCAGCACGTCGCTGACCAGGCGATTGGCCTCGGCCTGTTTCAGCAAGGCCGGGATCTGCCGGATCGCCAGGGTCTCCGGGCCCAGGCGCTGCAACTCGAAGCCCAGGCGCTGGAACCAGCTCACATGCTCATCGGCGCAATCGGCTTCGCGCTGACTGACAGCCAGGGACTCGGGCACCAGCAGCGGTTGCCCGCTCAAGCCTTCGCTGGCCATGGCGATCTTCAGCCGCTCGTACATGATCCGCTCATGGGCGGCATGCATGTCCACCAGGACCAGGCCCTGGGCGTTTTCGGAAAGAATGTAGATGCCTTTGAGCTGCGCCAGGGCATAGCCTAGCGGCGGGATATCGCCCTGGCCATCGGGCAATGCCGCCGCACCGGCCTCCGGCAGCGGCTTGAAAAACTCGCGATAGGCAGCCTGGGCCTCCGCCGCCGGCACATTCGACTGAGGACGCGGCGTGTATTGGTATTGATAGCCGCTGCCGGCGCCGTTGCCGGCCGTGTTATAGACCGGCTGGGGCTGAGACTGCTCAAGCAGCGCGTTGGCCGCCAGGCGCATTTCGCCCTGGGGACCGAATTCGCCAGCTTCCAGTCCGCTTGGCCGGACCATGCCGGCCACCGCCGCCGGGGCCGCCAATTGATCTTCAGGACGCACGTCGCCCAGGGCGCGATGCAAAGTGCCGTAAAGGAAGTCATGGACCATGCGCCCGTCACGGAACCGCACTTCGTGCTTGGTCGGGTGCACGTTGACGTCCACCACCGAAGGGTCGACCTCGAAAAACAGCACGAAGGTCGGATGCCGACCGTTGAACAGCACATCGCGATAAGCCTGGCGCACCGCGTGGGCCACGAGCTTGTCGCGCACCGCGCGGCCATTCACATAGAAATACTGCAAGTCCGCCTGGCTGCGGGAGAACGTCGGCAAGCCGACCCAGCCCCACAGGTGCAGGCCATTGCGCTCCACCTCGATGGGCAATGCCTGCTCGAGGAAACCCGCACCGCACACCGCGCCCACGCGTCGGGCACGGGCCGCATCATCGTGGGCCTCGTGCAGGCTGAGGATGGTCTTGCCGTTATGGCGCAAATGGAACGCCACGTCAAAACGCGCCAGGGCCAGGCGCTTGATGACTTCCTGCAAATGATCGAACTCGGTTTTCTCGGCCTTGAGGAACTTGCGCCGGGCCGGGGTATTGAAGAACAGGTCGCGCACTTCCACCGAGGTGCCCACCGGATGGGCGGCGGGCTGGACTCGAGAAGCCATGTCGCGGCCTTCGGTCTCGACCTGCCAGGCCTGGTCGGCATCGCGGGTGCGGGACGTCAGCGTCAGGCGCGACACCGAGCTGATGGACGCCAGCGCCTCGCCACGAAACCCCAGGCTCATGACCCGCTCAAGGTCTTCCAGGTCGCGGATCTTGCTGGTGGCGTGACGCGCCAGCGCCAGCGGCAGGTCGTCGGCGGGAATGCCGCGACCGTCATCGCGCACCCGCAGCAACTTGACGCCACCTTGCTCGACATCGACGTCGATGCGCTTGGCACCGGAGTCGAGGCTGTTTTCCAGCAGCTCCTTGATGACCGACGCCGGGCGCTCGACCACCTCACCGGCAGCAATCTGGTTCGCCAGTCGCGGGCTGAGCAGTTCGATGCGAGCGTTGCCGCCAATCACTTCATCCGTCATTGCTTGACCGCCACTTCGTTGCCGGGAATGGTCAGGGTCTGGCCGATCTTCAGCTCGTCACTCTGCAGGTTATTGGCGCTGCGCAAGGTAGCGGGCGACACCTGGTAGCGCACCGCGATCATCGCCAGGGTTTCGCCAGGACTGACGCGATGATCCCGCGGTCCCTGGGCAATCTTGCCCGAATCGCGCAGCCAGGCGATGTAGGTACCCGGCGGCGGGTTCTGCTGGAAGAACTGCCGCACACCGCTGCTGATGGAACGGGCCAGGGCCTGCTGGTGGCTCGCCGAGGACAGTTTCGAGGCTTCGTTGGCGTTGGAGATAAACCCGGTTTCCACGAGGATCGACGGGATGTCCGGCGACTTGAGCACCATGAATCCGGCCTGTTCGACGCGTTGCTTGTGCAGCGGGGTAACGCGGCCGATGTTGCTCAGGACCTTTTGCCCAACGTTGAGGCTTGACGTCAACGAGGCGGTCATCGACAGATCCAGCAACACGCCGGCGAGCATCCGGTCCTTGTCGTCGAGGCTGACGTTGCCGGCGCCGCCGATCAGGTCGGAGCGGTTTTCACTGTCGGCCAGCCAGCGCGCGGTCTCGGAGGTGGCGCCACGATCGGACAAGGCGAATACCGAGGCGCCGAACGCAGCCTTCGAAGGCGCGGCGTCGGCGTGGATCGAGACGAACAGGTCCGCACCTTTCTTGCGGGCGATCTCGGTGCGGCCACGCAACGGAATGAAGTAGTCGCCGGTGCGGGTCAGCTCGGCGCGAAAGCCCTTCATGCCGTTGACCTGGCGCTGCAACTCCCGGGCGATGGCCAGCACCACGTCTTTCTCACGCTGACCGCGCGAGCCCGAGGCGCCAGGGTCTTCGCCGCCGTGGCCGGCATCGATGACCACGATGATGTCGCGTTTGCCGGCTGGCGCCGGTGGCAGCTTGAGCGCAGGCTCGGTGGGTGTGACCGGCACGGCAGGCACCGTCGCGACCTTGGTCGGGGGCGGTGGCGCAGGCGCGGCGTCGGCCGGGTTATCGAACAGATCCACCACCAACCGGTTACCGTACTGGGCATTGGGCGCGAGGGTGAAACTCTTCGGGGTCACGGCCTGTTTCAGGTCGATGACCACTCGCAGGTCGGTGGGCGTGCGCTGGGCCGAACGCATCGCGGTAATCGGCGTGTTGGCCGTGGGCACGTTCAGCGGCGCGCCCAGGGATGCACCGTTGATGTCGATCACCAGGCGATCCGGGGCCGCGAGGGTGAACACGCTGTGCTGCACCGGGCCTGTCAGGTCGAACACCAGCCGGGTGTTGTCCGGCGCCCGCCAGAGGCGAACACTGTTGACCTTTGTCTCAGCCACAGCATCGACGGCCAGTGCCGTAAGCAACAGTCCTACGACAGCAACCACCGCGCGAAAGCGCATACCAAACCCCATCATCAATTAGTTTTCCAGTGCCAGAGCGGCACACCACGACTCGCCACGCGAGCCTTGCGGCGTCAGTTTCAGCGAACGCCCGCCGTTCTGCGCGCCAATGGTAATGGTCAGGTCGGGCTTTGGCAAAAAGCCTGCACCCTTCTGAGGCCATTCGATCAGGCACAAGGCGTCATCTTCGAAATAATCACGGATCCCGAGAAACTCCAGCTCCTCAGGATCGACCAGTCGATACAAGTCGAAATGGAAGGCGCGGGTATCACCGATCTCGTAGGGCTCGACCAACGTGAACGTGGGGCTCTTGACCGAGCCGACATGCCCGAGGCCGCGAATGATGCCACGGGACAGGGTGGTTTTCCCCGCGCCGAGGTCACCTTCGAGAAAAATCAGACCATGGCCTGCGGTGATCTGCGCGATGCGGGCGCCAAATTGTGTCATGGCTTGTTCGTCCGCCACGTACAGGGTTACTTCAGACACGGTGAGTGCTCCTCCAACAACTGACGAATGGCCGGAATCAGATCGGTCGCGGCCAATCCGCGGCCCGAGCGACCGACCTGGACCCCGGCATTGGCATGCAGCCAGACGGCCAGGCACGCGGCTTCGAATCCTTCCATTCCCTGGGCCAGCAAAGCGCCGGCCACGCCAGCGAGTACATCCCCCAGGCCAGCGGTGGCCATCGCCGGATGACCCTGACCGCAAACCGCCAGGCGCCCGTCCGGGCCGGCGATCAGGCTACCGGCGCCTTTGAGAATCACGCTGGCTCGGTATTTTTTGCTCAATGCGTGGGCCGCCGCTGGACGATCGGCCTGCACCTGCACGGTGGAAATCCCCAGCAGTCGCGCGGCCTCGCCTGGATGCGGGGTGATGATGCACTGTTCCGGCAGACTGACCACGCCATGGCTCAACAAATTCAGCGCATCGGCATCCCACACCTGCGGCAGCGACGCATTGGCCGCCGCCGACAACAGGCTGCGCCCCCAAGCGGCCTGGCCCAGGCCCGGCCCCACCACCAGCACGCTGGCCTGTTTGAGCAGCCCCATCAACTGGTTAGCCGAATGGGTGCCTTGCACCATCACCTCGGGCAAACGCACCAGCGCGGCGGCCACATGCTCGCTGCGGGTCGCCATCGAAACCATCCCCGCACCGCTGCGCAAGGCGCTTTCGGCGCTCATCTGGATGGCGCCGCCAAAACCGCGGTCGCCGCCAATCAACAGCACATGACCAAACCTGCCCTTGTGGGCTGAAGGCGCACGGGGCGGCAGACGCGGCAAATTATGCGGCAAGAGCAATCGAGCGTTGGCCGGCGCCGCGTCAACGAGGTCCGGGTCCGCGTGCAGGTCGTTGAATACCAACTCTCCCACCCGATCCGCCGCATCGCCGGTGAACAGACCGAGCTTCAGGCCAATGAAGGTCACGGTCAGGTCCGCCGTCACTGCGGTACCCAGCACCCGACCGGTGTCGGCACACAACCCGGAAGGGATATCCACCGCAGCGACCGGTAACCCACTGACATTGATGGTGTCGATTGCCCGGACATACGGTTCTCGAATGTCACCGCTCGCCCCGGTGCCGAGCAACGCGTCGAGCAGAACACCGCGCAATTCGCAATCATCCGACCAAGGTTCCACCGGCACACCGACCGCCACGGCTTCGGCATGGGCATTGGCGGCATCACCCAGCAACCGCCGGGGCTCGCCTACCGCCAGTACCCGGACCGCCCAGCCGGCACGCCGGGCAAGAGTCGCCACCAGGTAGCCATCGCCGGCGTTGTTGCCATGGCCGGCGAAGACGGTCAACTCGCCGGCTTCAGGCCAGCGCCGGACGATCGCTCGCCAGGTGGCGCGGGCGGCGCGCTGCATCAATTCGAAGCCGCTGGTGCCCGCCGCGATCAGTTGTGCGTCGAGGGCCCGGACTTGCGCGGCACTGTACAGCGCGTCGGGAAATTCATCTTTAGTCTGCGGCATGCGTCTTCGGGCTCCGATGTCTGGCAGAATTATACGCATCTCAGCTCCGGTTTCTCTCGCCTCATGCCTGCCATTCCCACAGACCTCCCCGCCCTCGCCCAATCCATCAAGGACTGGGGCCGCGAGCTGGGTTTCCAGCAAGTCGGCATCAGCGGCCTGGACCTTGGCGAGCATGAGCAGCACTTGCAACGCTGGCTCGAAGCCGGCTACCACGGCGAAATGGATTACATGGGCGCCCACGGCAGCAAACGCTCGCACCCGGAAGAACTGGTTCCGGGCACACTGCGGGTGGTGTCCCTGCGCATGGACTACCTGCCGGGCGACACCCGAATGGCGCAATTGCTTGGCGAACCGGAAAAAGCCTACGTCTCGCGTTATGCGTTGGGCCGCGATTACCACAAATTGATCCGTAAACGCGTGCAGCAATTGGCAGAAAAAATCCAGGCAGCCATCGGCCCCTTCGGCTATCGCGCGTTCGTCGACAGCGCACCAGTGCTGGAAAAAGCCATAGCCGAACAGGCAGGGCTGGGCTGGATCGGCAAAAACACCCTGGTGTTGAACCGCAAGGCCGGGAGCTATTTCTTCCTCAGCGAACTGTTCATCGACCTGCCGTTGCCGGTGGACCCGCCCCACGGCACCGAGCATTGCGGAAAATGCACCGCCTGCCTGGACATCTGCCCGACCAACGCCTTCGTTGGTCCCTACGTATTGGATGCCCGGCGTTGCATCTCCTACCTCACGATCGAACTGAAAAGCGCTATCCCCGAGGAGCTGCGGCCGCTGATCGGCAATCGGGTGTTCGGTTGCGATGACTGCCAGATCGTCTGTCCGTGGAATCGCTTCGCCCGGCCCTCCGCGGAAGGCGACTTCAAGCCACGCCACAACTTGGACAATGCCGAACTGGCCGAGCTGTTCATGTGGGATGAGAACAGGTTTCTCAGCAGCACCGAAGGTTCGCCATTACGCCGCGCCGGTTATGAGCGCTGGCTGCGTAACCTGGCGGTGGGGCTTGGCAACGCGCCGACGACAATTCCCGTGCTGGAGGCGTTGAAGGCTCGACAGGATTATCCGTCAGCCCTGGTGCAGGAACATGTGCAATGGGCGCTGCGCCAACATGCCGAGCGTCAGACTTCGTCGTTATAGACGAACTTGGGCATTTCCCAGTGAAACCGGATCGCCAGGAGCCGCAGCAGGAAACCACCAAACAGGGTGATCAGAATCGCCTGCTCGCTGGGTAATTGCAGGTAGACACACAGCAGGTAGCACCACGCAGCGGCGAACGAGACGCTGGCATAGAGTTCGCGACGGAAAATCAACGGGATGTCGTTACAGAAGATATCCCGGAGAATGCCGCCAAAAACCCCGGTAATCACCCCACTGACCGAGGCCACCAACATGCCATGGCCCATTTCCAGCGCGGTCATGCAGCCGATCAAGGTAAACGCCACCAGCCCGACGGCATCGAGCACCAGGAACAGCGAGCGCAGGTGACGCATCCAGCGCGCGAGGAATACCGTCAACATGGCCGCCGCGGTCGTCAGCACCAGGTATTCCGGATGCTTGACCCAGGTCAGCGGGTAATGCCCCAGCAGCACGTCGCGCACCGAGCCGCCACCCAGCGCCGTGATACAGGCGATCAGCACCACGCCGAACCAGTCCATGCCACGCCGCCCGGCAGACAAGGCGCCGGTCATGGCTTCGGCGGTAATGGCGATCAGATACAGCATCAGCAACATGGTGGCAGTCCTTGCGGGAAGGCGCGCAGTCTAGCCAGTTTGGGCAGGCACCAAAAGAGGGCGCGGCGCCGACCCTGGCTAAGAGGATCCCCTGTGGCGAGGGAGCTTGCTCCCGCTCGGCTGCGCAGCAGTCGCAAACCGGACAACTCGGCTTACCTGAAAATGGTTGGGGCCTGCTTCGCAGGCCAGCGGGAGCAAGCTCCCTCGCCACAAGAGCGGGCCCTTGCCACAAGAGCGCTTTCGATCAGAACTTGATGAAGTGCTTGCGATAATGCTGCAACTCGGCGATGGATTCGCGGATGTCATCCAGGGCCAGATGGGTGCTGCCCTTCTGGAAACTGTCACGCACCTCTGGCGCCCAGCGGGCGGCCAGCTCCTTGAGCGTGGAGACATCCAGGTTGCGGTAATGGAAGTAGCTTTCCAGGGATTTCATGTGGGTATAAAGGAAGCGACGGTCCTGGCAGATGCTGTTGCCACAGATCGGCGACTTGCCCCTTGGCACCCATTGTTCCAGGAAGGCGATGGTCTGAGCTTCGGCCTCGGCCATGCTGATCCTGCTCTCGCGCACCCGTTGGGTCAGGCCCGAGCCGCCGTGCTGGCGGGTGTTCCACTCGTCCATGCCGGCCAGCACCTCATCACTGTGGTGGATCGCAATCACCGGGCCCTCGGCCAGGGTGTTGAGATCGCTGTCGGTGACGATGGTGGCCATTTCGATGATGACGTCGGTGTCAGGGTTCAGACCGGTCATTTCCAGGTCGATCCAGATCAGGTTCTGCGGGTTTTGCATGGGGGAGCTCCTCGGCTTAGCTGCGCAGTTTAGCCTAGGCAACCGGTCGGGCGTGCTAAACTCGCCGCCGTTTTACCCTATTCGCTGCATTTCTTCATACGGAACACCCATGGCCAAACGCCAACTCAATCGTCGTCAGAACTGGCGCATCGAAAAGATCCAGGGCGAGCGCGCCGCCCGCGCAGCCAAACGTGAATCCAGTGCCGTCGAGGCCCTGGAGGGCGGAGACCTGGGCCCTGAGCAGACGGGACTGGTGATCGCGCATTTCGGCGTCCAGGTCGAGGTCGAGGCCCAGGAAGGCGAGTTGGCCGGCCAGGTATTCCGTTGCCATTTGCGGGCCAACCTGCCGGCGCTGGTGACCGGCGACCAGGTGGTCTGGCGGGCCGGCAACCAGGGCATCGGCGTGATCGTCGCGCAACTGCCGCGCCACACCGAGCTGTGCCGCCCGGACAGCCGGGGCCAGCTCAAGCCGGTGGCGGCCAACGTCGACATGATCGTGATTGTCTTCGCCCCGCTGCCTGAGCCCCACGCCAACCTGATCGACCGTTACCTGGTGGCGGCCGAACACGCCGGCATCCGCCCGTTGCTGTTGCTCAACAAGTTCGACCTGATCGACGAACACAACGCCCCGGCGCTGAACGCCCTGCTGTCGGTCTATCGGGATCTGGGTTACCCGGTGCTGGAAGTCTCGGCCCACCACGGCAACGGCATGGAGCAATTGCAGCAGCAACTCGACGGGCGCATCAGCGTGTTCGTCGGCCAGTCCGGGGTCGGCAAGTCTTCATTGGTCAACAGCCTGCTGCCGGAAGTCGAGACCCGCGTCGGGCCGTTGTCCGAGCTGTCCGGCCAGGGCACCCACACCACCACCACCGCGCGGCTGTTCCACTTTCCCGGCGGCGGTGAGCTGATCGACTCGCCGGGCATCCGCGAGTTTGGCCTGGGCCACGTCAGCCGGGCGGATGTCGAAGCCGGGTTCATCGAGTTCAACGACCTGATCGGCACCTGCCGCTTCCGCGACTGCAAGCACGACCGCGAACCCGGCTGCGCCTTGCTCAAGGCGCTGGAAGAAGGCCGCGTGCATCAACAACGGATGAACAGCTACCGCTCGATCATCGCGAGCTTGCCGGAAAGCAGTTACTGACCTGCAGGCAATGCAAGGCTGATCTCTCCTGTGGCGAGGGAGCTTGCTCCCGCTGGCCTGCGAAGCAGGCCCGGCTGTTCTTCAGACAGACCGGATCGGCCGGTTTTGCGACTGCTGCGCAGCCGAGCGGGAGCAAGCTCCCTCGCCACAAAAAGCAAGCAAGTCTCAACTGAACAGTGCTCATAAAAAAGCCGACAATGATGTCGGCTTTTTATTGGGTCACTGCGCTGGCGGCTCCGCCGGTTTCGGCGCGGCGTCGTCGAACAGGTTCAGGCGCTCGCGCAACTCATGGGCCGGCACTGGTTGCTGGTCCGCCGGCAGCGCGTTCGGATCGGCGGCCGCGCCAGGCGTGGCGGGCGATGTAGGCACTTCGCCCGGCGCTCCCTCGCCCGGGGCCGGGTCTGGAACCGGATCGTCGGTTTGCGAACCTTCGATGGCTTTCTGGGCTTTCTTGGTCAACACCACGATGTCGATGCGGCGGTTGACCGGGTTGAACGGATCCTTGCGATCGAACAGTGCCGAAGACGCATAACCGACGACCCGCGCCACCTGCTCATCCGGATAGCTGCCCGCCACCAGGGCACGCCGTGCCGCGTTGGCCCGGTTGGCCGACAGTTCCCAGTTACCGAAGTCGCCTTTGCCGACGTAAGGCTTGGCATCGGTGTGGCCACTGATGCTGATCTTGTTCGGCACCGCTTTGATGGTATCGGCCATGGCCAGCAGGATGTCTTCGAAATACGGCTTCAGGCGCGCACTGCCAGAGTCGAACATCGGACGGTTATCAGCGTCCATGATCTGGATGCGCAGGCCGTTCGGTGTGATCTCGAAAAGGATCTGGTCCTTGAATTTCTGCAGTTCCGGGTTCTCTTCAACCTTGTTCTGCAATTCCTGCAGGAGCAATTCCAGGCGTTCGCGCTCGACCTGCTCGGCCATGCCCTCGGCCTCATTGGCGTCGACAGTCGCCTTGTCAGGCTGAGGCTGGGATTTGACCTCGGGGTTGAGGGTATTTTCCGGCGCCAGGACCGGCGAGCCGCCCAGGTCGATGATGTACGGTGTGCCGCTCTCGGAAAAACCGATCGGATCCTTGAAGTAACCGGCAATGGCGATTTTCTGTTCCGGGGTCGCGGTGGACAGCAGCCACAGCACCAGGAAGAACGCCATCATCGCCGTGGCGAAGTCGGCGAAGGCAATTTTCCAGGCGCCCCCGTGGTGCCCGCCGGCAATGCGCTTGACGCGCTTGACTATAATGGGCTGGTTATTTTCCATGGCTTAACGACCGCGAACCGCTTGTTCCAGCTCGGCGAAGCTTGGACGGTGCGCCGGGTACAGGACCTTGCGACCGAACTCCACCGCCAGGGACGGCGGCATGCCCGAGGCCGAAGCCACCAGGGAGGCCTTGATGGCCTCATAGACGTTGAGTTCTTCCTTGGCGTCATGCGCCAGGGAATGGGCCAGCGGGCCGAAGAAACCGTACGCCGCCAGAATACCGAAGAAAGTACCCACCAATGCCGCGCCCACGTGCAGGCCGATGGACGCCTGATCGCCTTCACCCAGGGATGCCATGGTCACCACGATGCCCAATACCGCCGCAACGATACCGAAGCCGGGCATGCCGTCGGCGATGCCGTTGACTGCATGAGACGGGTGTTCAAGGTCTTCCTTGAGGCTGTACAGCTCCATGTCGAACAAACCTTCAAGCTCGTGGGGGGCCATGTTGCCGGACGACATGATGCGCAGGTAGTCACAGATGAACGCCGTCATGCGCTCGTCTTTCAGCACCGAGGGGTACTTGGCGAAGATCGGGCTGGCGGCGGCGTCTTCGATGTCACCCTCGATCGCCATCATGCCTTCGCGGCGGCTTTTGTTGAGGATCTCGTAGACCAGCCCCAGCACCTCGAGATAGAAGGTGTGGCTGAAACGCGAGCCGAACATGCTCAAGGATTTCTTGAGCACATGCATTGTCATATAGCCAGGGTTGGCCTGCAGGAATGCACCAAGGGCGGCACCGCCGATGATCAACACCTCGAAAGGCTGGACCAGCGCGGCAATCTTGCCATGGGAGAGCACGTATCCGCCGAGCACGCTCGCGAACACGACGATGATGCCGATAATTTTAGCCATAGATAGAAAGTACTTATTTAAGTCGGGTTCAAGGTCATATTCGGAAGCTGAAAAATCTCTTCTTCTACTTATCGGCAAAACTGCGCCAGACTATAGCCAGTTCCGGCGAAAAGCCAATTTTGCCCCGTTCCGGGCGTAGATACCCCATGCGATGATCACGTCCAACCATGGCTAACGAAACGAACGTCCCAACTCCAAGACCGACCACCCTCGAAGGCTGGGTAAAGCTGCTCGAGGGCGTGCACCTGCCGGTACCCCAGGCCAGCCACGACCTGGTCTGCAAGGCGATTGGCGACAGTCGCCGCTCGCTGCGTGACATCGCCGAACTGATGCAGGACAGCCCCGCGCTGGCCCTGAGCGTCATCCGCGAAGCCAACCACCACACGCACGGTACCCTGGCGGAACCGGCGGAAAACCTTGAGGTGGCCATCAACCGCCTCGGCCTCAAGCGCACCGAAGAACTGCTTGCTCGCCTGCCCTCACTGCCGGGGCAGCAGATTCCCTTGGCCCTGCGCCAGTTGCAATTGATCAGCCAGCACGCCACGCAACAGGCCAACGGTTTTTTTGCCAGCCGCCTGGCGCGGCTGTGGCAAGACATCCATTGGGGCAGCCTGCTGTTCCTGTCACCGCTCTGGCCGCTGGCCCTGACTCATCCACGATTGCTCGGGGAATGGGAGCTGCGCGTCGTTCATAAAGGCCAGCCAGCCGGCGAAGTGGAGCGTGAACTGTTCGGCGTCAGCCTGCTGAAAATCTGCCTGGCATTGGTGGAGACCTGGCGCCTGCCGATCTGGGTAGCGCAGGGCTATCGCCTGCTGCTCAACGAGCGTCGCGAACTGGTCAAAGTGCTGCGCATTGCGCGCGACAGTGAGCATCCACTGCGCCAACAGAATCGCCTGGACGACGACCCGACCCTGCGGCGCTGGCTCAATCAGCCAGCCAACACCGTGCTGCTGGCCAACGGCCTGGCACTTTCGGCACAGCAGGCGTGGGACAGCCCGCACAGTGCCCGCTGGCAATACCTCACCAGCCTGTATCTGCAGATGCCGATGGACGACATTCAGCAACAGCTTCATCAACAGGCCGCCAACAGCGCGCGCCAGCACGCCATGCCGGACCTCTGGCATCCCGCCGTGGCGCTGATCTGGCCGCCGGGCAGCAAGCGGGTCCACCCAGGTTTGCTGCCCGCCGCCCCGCCCAGCGCCCAGGACCTGAGCCAATGGCGCAGACAATGCGCCGCGTTGCTGGTGGAGCCGAGCCCGTTCCGCAACGCCATGCACCTGACCACCTCGGCACGGGATGCGCTAGCGGCATGTGGCATGCGCCGGGTCATGATCTTGATGGCCGACCGCAGCCAGACCAGCGTACGCGTGCATCAGACTGCCGGTTTGCCCAAGGAAGCGGCGGCCATGAGCTTCTCCATCAGCCAAAGCAAAATTTTGCAACGATTACTTGCCCAGCAGGCCCAGGTTCGCCTGACCCCGCAAAACAACGCCCAATATTCGGCATTGCTGCCAGCGGGCCTGCGCAGCCTGTTTCGCGGCGAACACTTGCTGCTGCGCTCTCTGGCCTGTAACGGTCGAGTGATTATGCTGGTGGCGGTAGACCAGGGCGGCGGACCGTTTTCGGATGTGACGGTACAAGCTTTCGGTAAAACCGTGCAGTGCATCGAGCGCGCCCTGCACAGCTTCACCAACCGCGGCCGCTGAACTTGCTACAATCCTTTCCCTTTGCGCCCCAGGAGGCCTCACATGCCTGACTTCTCTGGCTTGCCGCTGGTAATCGAACCGAGCGAACTGCGGCCGCGCCTCGATGCTCCCGAGCTGATTCTGGTGGACCTCACCAGCGCGGCCCGCTACAGCAACGGGCACATCCCCGGCGCGCGTTTCGTCGATCCCAAGCGCACGCAACTGGGTCAGCCTCCGGCCCCAGGCCTGTTGCCGGCAAAAGCCGACCTTGAGGCGCTGTTCGGCGAACTCGGACACAACCCCAACGCCGTCTACGTGGTGTATGACGATGAAGGCGGTGGTTGGGCCGGGCGCTTCATCTGGCTGTTGGACGTGATCGGTCATTCGAATTACCACTACCTCGACGGTGGCTTGCTGTCCTGGCTGGATGAGGGCCTGCCGGTGTCCACTGAAATGCCCGCGCCCGGCGCAGGCCCGGTGAGCCTTGTGCTGCACGACGAACCCACTGCCACCCGCGAATACCTGCAAGGCCGCCTCGGCGCTGCCGACCTGGCCATCTGGGATGCACGCGGCCCGCTGGAGTACTCCGGCGAAAAAGTCGTCGCGGCCAGGGGCGGCCATATTCCCGGCGCGGTGAACTTCGAATGGACCGCCGGCATGGACCCGACGCGCAACCTGCGCATTCGCAAGGACATGCCCGAGATCCTCGAACAGTTGGGTATTACACCCGACAAGGAAATCGTTACCCACTGCCAGACTCATCACCGCTCTGGCTTCACCTATCTGGTGGCCAAGGCGCTCGGTTATCCGCGAGTCAAAGGCTACGCCGGTTCCTGGGGCGAATGGGGCAACCACCCTGACACCCCGATCGAGCTTTGAAGATTCCTAAGGACATTTAATGAAGAACCGCTTGTTCATCCTTTCCCAATACCTGCTGCCGCACCACTTGCTGTCGCGCCTCGCCGGCTGCATCGCCGAATGCCGCGTGCGCTGGTTCAAGAACGCCTTTACGGCCTGGTTCGCCAAGCGCTACCAAGTGGATATGTCCCAGGCCCTGGTGGAAGACCTGAGCGCCTATGAGCACTTCAACGCTTTCTTCACCCGCGCGCTGAAAGACGGTGCCCGCCCCCTGGATCAAACCCCAGGCGCGATTCTGAGCCCCGCCGACGGCGCCGTCAGCCAGCTCGGCCCGATCGAGCATGGCCGCGTGTTCCAGGCCAAGGGCCACAGCTTCAGCGTGCTGGAACTGCTCGGCGGCGATGCGGCCAACGCGGCGCCATTCATGGGCGGCGACTTCGCGACGATTTACCTGTCGCCCAAGGATTACCACCGCGTGCACATGCCGTTGGCCGGCACGCTGCGGGAAATGGTCTATATCCCGGGGCGCATTTTCTCGGTCAACCAGACCACAGCCGAAAACGTTCCGGAGCTGTTCGCCCGCAACGAACGCGTAGCGTGCATTTTCGACACCGAACGCGGGCCGATGGCCGTGGTGCTGGTGGGTGCAATGATCGTGGCGTCCATCGAGACGGTCTGGGCCGGCCTGGTGACACCGCCCAAGCGCGAACTCAAGACCTTCCGTTATGACGAAGCCGCCCGTGCGCCGATTCACCTGGCGAAGGGTGCCGAGCTGGGCCGCTTCAAACTGGGTTCGACCGCTATCGTGCTGTTCGGGCCGGATCAAGTGAAGTGGGCCGACGACCTTGTAGCCGGCTCGCCGGTGAAGATGGGTCAAGGACTGGCATTACCCAAGGCTTGATCACCGAGGCAGCGAATTCGGTCGCTGCCATCGCCGGCGCCAGGTGTCGCCGCAGCATGATCTTTCGCCCACACCTGCTAGAGTTGGAAACATTCCCTTCATTTCCCGCCGGAGCCCATCCACGGCATGAATGAGACCAGCCCTCTCCAGTTACTGCGCGTCTCGACACCGACCCAGTCGCGCCTGTCCTTCTGCGATGCCACGCCACGCGATCTCAAGCGCTGGATCGGCAACCTGCCCAAGGCCAACATCGGTGAAACCGCGCGCCTGCTGTACCAGGCCCTCGGTGAACTGAACCAGTTGCTCACCCCGAGTGAAAACCGCCTGCAACTGCTCGAACTGTTGCGGCCCGAGGTTTATTACGTCTGCAAGCACCTGGAGCGACACTTCCTGCAACAGGCCATCGTGCTGGATGAGCGCTCGCGCAAGATCGTCAACCTGAGCCAGGCCCTGCAGACTCATTTGGCGATGGGATACAAACAAATCGTTGCGCGCATCTCGCCAAAATTCACCAAGGACCGGGCGCGCCTGCTGGCGACAGCGCTGCAACGGGCGATACATGCCCTCGACGGCACGCTGTTGCGAGCCAGCCAGCTATACAGCCCCGTGCCTGAAGGTTTATGGCTCGATTTGCACCAGCTGTACCGGATCGCCTGCCAGCATCGGTTGCAACACCTCAGCGTGGGCGATGAGCTGGCCAGCCAGGTCCCTCAATTGGATGCCGAGCAGACCTACGTCGTCGCCCTGCTGCTGGGCGCGTCGCGCAGCAACCAGTTACGCCAGAGCCAGATCGCCCGGCTGGCCGAGGTGCTGGAGCCGTGGAGCCAGAGCGTCAAGCTCGACCCGGCCGTCACCGCCGCCAGCCTGTTTGCCGTCGCACCACAACTGGATGTAGGGCCGCGCTATCGCTCCAAATTTCGCGCCGAACAGCAACCCAGCCTGCAGGGGTTCGATCCCCAGCCCCTGGTACGTGCCATCAGCGCTCACCTGGCGCAACCTGGCGACTCGTCCCTGGCGGTACCTGCCGGCATGAGTGCCGACACCTTGCATCATCTGCAAGCGGCCTGGGGCGAAGCTGCCGAACGCAGCTTCCAACGCACCGAAGGCAACGGCACGCTGACCCTGTGCGTGGGCATGAGCGCGCTGCACTATTACCTTGGGGGCGAACGTTCCTTCAGCGAAATCCTGAAGAACCCGGCCATGCGCAAGGCCCGGTTCGAGGCCTCGCCGACCAAAACCAACGACACCTGGAACCAGGCGTTCGACGCCGCGCCAGCTGGCGACAGCGACCTCTTGCCCTACGAGGAAATCGAGTATCCGGTCAACCCGGCCGATGACGACGGCGCCAGTTCCGACAACCAGCATCATTTCCCGACCTTTGAGCTGCCGATCATCAATCACAGCCCGGGTGGGTACTGCCTCGGCTGGCCGAAGGAAGTGCCGGAGCAATTGCAGGCCGGGGAGATGGTCGGGATTCGTGACACCAGCGACCAGGCCTGGAGTATCGCCGTGGTCCGCTGGATCCGGCAGGTGCGCAACGGTGCGATGCAAATGGGCATTGAACTGGTAGCTCCCCATGCCCAGCCTTGCGGCGTGCAATTGGCGCGCGAGCAGAACGAGCAAGGCCACTACTTGCGGGGGCTGCTGCTGCCGGAAATCAGCGCGATCGACCTGCCGCCCACGATGATCGCTCCGCGCCTGCCCTTCCAGGAAGGCCAGCGAGTGTTGATCAATACCAACGGACAGGAAAGACGAGCCTCGCTGGATCGGCGCGTGACCAGCACCCACAGCTTCAATCAGTTTGCTTATCACCCCGAAGACTCAGGCACCGGCGGGGATGGCAGTGACAAGGAAGGCGATTTTGATTCGCTGTGGAAGTCACTCTAGGAAGCGACCAGCTCCCGTGGCGAGGGAGCTTGCTCCCTCCCCACAAGAGCGTATGCCTGGGAAATCGATGCAGGGCTCAAACCTGCCCGTCGCGATCCCTGAAGCCCAGCAAATACAGCACCCCATCCAACCCCAGGGTCGAAATGGCCTGCCTGGCTGATTGCTTGACCAGCGGTTTGGCCCGGAACGCCACGCCCAGCCCGGCGATCGCAAGCATCGGCAAGTCGTTGGCGCCGTCACCGACCGCGATGGCCTGCTCCAGTCGAAGGCCTTCTTTCGCGGCCAGCTCACGCAGCAAGTCCGCCTTGCGCTGGGCATCGACGATCGGCTCGACAGCCACGCCGGTGACCTTGCCATCCACCACTTCCAGTTCGTTGGCGAACACGTAGTCGATGCCGAGTCTGGCCTGCAGCTGTTTGGCAAAATAAGTGAAGCCGCCGGACAGGATGGCGGTCTTGTAACCCAGGCGCTTGAGCTCGGCGAACAAGGTTTCGGCGCCTTCGGTCAGGCGCAACGAGGCACCGATCGAGTCGAGCACACTGACATCCAGGCCTTTGAGCAACGCCAGGCGCTCCTTGAAGCTGGCGCGGAAATCCAGCTCGCCGGCCATCGCCCGCTCGGTAATCGCCGACACCTTGTCGCCCACGCCGGCAGCCTTGGCCAACTCATCGATGACCTCGGCTTCGATCAACGTCGAGTCCATGTCGAACACCGCCAGGCGACGGTTGCGGCGAAACAGCGAATCCTCCTGGAAGGCGATGTCAACGTTCAGCTCCTGCGCCACACTGAGGAACTCGGCGCGCAAAGCCTGGGGATCGGCGGGTTCGCCGCGCACGGAAAACTCGATGCAGCCCTTGCCTTGATCGGCCGGAGTATCCAGCGGCATGCGCCCGGACAGTCGGTCGATGTGATCGATATTCAAGCCGTATTGGGCGGTGATCGAACTGACACGCTGCAACTGCTCGGCGGTCACCTTGCGGGTCAACAGCGTCACGATATGGCGTTTCTTGCCCTGGCCAGCCACCCACTGTTGGTAATCTTCCTCGGACACCGGGGTGAAACGCACCTGCTGATCAAGCTTGTATGCGGTGAACAGGATGTCCTTGAGCACCGATTTGCTGTGTTCGGCGTCCGGGATTTCAACCAGGATGCCAAACGACAGCGTGTCGTGGATCACCGCCTGACCGATGTCGAGAATGTTCACACCACCCTGGGCCAGAACGCCGGTAATGGCCGCAGTCAGACCCGGACGGTCGCTGCCAGTGATGTTTATCAGGACGATTTCGCGCAAGGCGCACCCCCGCAGGTGGAAAAAAACCGCATTCTACCCACATTCAGTGACCATCGGGCACCGCCAGTGCTTTGCCGGTCATGGGGCTGTCGCTATACTGCGCGTCAATTTCACGGACAAAGAGCCGAGCTCAGTGAACCGGCCCACGCCAGTCAAAACCGACAACTTCTTCCTGCTGATCTTCCGTGCATTGCGCCATCGCCGCGTGCCGATCGCATTGCGCATTGCCAGCCATAACGTGATCCTGGTCGCCTTGGCCCTGGTCATCTATGCCTGCGTGATGGGCCTGCAATTCAAGCAGGCCATGCACGAGCAGGCGGATGCCCTGGGCGAAAGCCTGACCACCCAGACCGCCACGTCCGCCACCGAGCTGCTGGTGTCCAACGACATCCTCAGTCTCAATGTGCTGCTCAACAACCTGACCAAGAACAAGCTGGTGGCCCACGCTGCCATCTACAGCGTGGACAACCGCATCCTCGCCGAGGCCGGCCAGCGTCCCAAGCCAGGCTTGCTCGGCGAAACCGGCGGCATGTACCAGAGCAAGATCACCTTCCAGGACGTGACCGCCGGCCAACTGCGCATCAGCCTGGACATGGACCAGTTCCAGCAACCCATGACCATCAGCCTGCAAAGCATGGGCATCCTCAGCGCGATCCTGCTGGCATTGGCCCTGGCGTTGAGCTTGCGCCTGGGGCGGCATATATCCACGCCGCTGTTGCAGTTGCGCGTCTGGCTGCGAGACATCGACGAACACACGCCAGCCACCCAGCGCCAGGATGAAATCGGCGACCTGGCCCGGCAGCTGCACGCCAGCTTCGCGCCGGAGCCGGAACCCGTGCCGGAACCTGAAGACATCGACTACGTTGACGAGGACGATGCGGAGCCGGGCTTCGAGGTGCGCAACCTGCGCGACCCGGGGTTCGACGAAAGCGCGCCGCTGCCCGCTGCCCGCCCCGCGCCGCGACATGTGGTGCGCACTGTCGAAGACGACGATGACGACGAGGCCTTTGCCGACTTGCGCGACGATTCGATTGTCGGCGAACCACAACCGCTCGCCCGCCCTGTCGCCTCGAACCAGCCTCAGCACAGCGCCGTACTGGCCGTGCAACTGGGCGCCCAGGACCAATTGCGGCGCCTGCCCCAGGCTCGCCTGAAAGAACTGCTCGAACGCTATCGCGACTGCCTCGACCAGGCCGCATCGCTTTATCAGGGCGAACTGCACACCCTGAACGACGGCAGCACGCTGATGCTGTTCCACACCGAGGACAGCGGCGACGACTACCTGACCAACGCCATCTGCTGCGGCGAATTGCTGCGGGCGCTGGGTCATCAATTGCAGATCGAAGTCGCCGACAGCGGCATCACTCTGCAACTGCAGCTGGGCCTGAGCTTGGGCGATGGCTTGTTCGGCCTGAGCCAGATCGACCTGCTGCTGACCGAAACCGCCCAGGACGCCCTGGCCCTTTCCCAACACAGCCGCAACCTGCTGCTGGTGGAACGCAAGATCAATGACGATGCGCTGATCCGCCAACGCGCACGCATCCGTCCGATCGCCAGCCCCGAGGGCGCCTGCTGTGTGGAACGACTGATGGAGCCATATCCGTCGATGCTGGAACGGCAACTGGCGCGAATGCATGAGCGCCAGACCTGAGTTCCGTTGCCAGGCATAAACGAAGCCCGCAGATGAGTGATTGTCTGCGGGCTTTTTATTGGCTTCGATGGCCTCTTCGCGAGCAGGCTCGCTCCCACACTGGATCTGTGGCTTGCCGCCCTCCCCCTGTGGGAGATGAATGATTGTCTGCGGGCTTTTTGTTGGCTTCGGTGACCTCTTCGCGAGCAAGCTCGCTCCCACACTGGATCTGTGGCTTGCCGCCCTCCCCCTGTGGGTGATGAGTGATTGTCAGCGGGCTTTTTTGTTGGCTTCGATGGCCTCTTCGCGAGCAGGCTCGCTCCCACAGTGGATCTGTGGCTTGCCGCCCTCCCCCTGTGGGAGCGAGCCTGCTCGCGAAAGGGCCGGGAAAGGCGCCACGAATCCAAAGAGCAGAAACAACAAAGCCCGCATCAACGCGGGCTTTGTCTTGCATCCATACCAACCGTCAGAACCGGAACACTTCCATGTCCGTCCGAATCGGCAGGGCCATCGGAATCTTGTCCTTTTCCTTTCCTGCCGGCTTGGCCGGGGCGGGAGCGGGCTTGCGTGGAACTTCAGCGATAGGAGGCTGGTTGGCCAGCGGCTTGAGCGAGACGGACAGCTGTTCGGCCAGTCGTTGCAGCAGCACACCCTGGGCCTGAACCTGCGCCGCCGTGGTGCCGGCGTGTTGCTCTTGCAGATGAACGATGCGGTTCTCGCGCACCTTGCCGCGACGGTCAATCAACCGCCATTGGGCATCGAGTACCGCCGGTTGTGATTCACCCGAGTCCAGGCGGGTAATCGACAGCAGGACCTGCACATCCGGGGTGAAGCCTTGGGTAGCCGGCGCCAGCACCACGCGCTGACTGTCCAGGTGACCGGCGACCTGGCGCAGCAGCAGCTGGTCGATGTCCGAGGACAGGCTGCCGGCCCAACGACCGTCCGTGGCGGCTTGCAGGCTGCCGTCCGGTTGGCGTTGGAGGAGAGTTTCGCGTTGCAGGTAGTCGGCAATCAATACAGGGCCCAGCAAAACCGCCATGCCTGTGCTTTGCGCAGGCTGGGCCGGGGTACCGCTGTCCAGCTGATACAGCGACACCGGCTGGTGCATGCTGCAGCCCGCCAGGCCAAGCAGGCCGGCGAGCCACAAAATAGGTAGGCGCAGAGCAGTCATCGTCCCGTCCAGGTGGCAGCCACAAGGCTTACCACAGTGAAAATACTCGGTCATTATGAAGAACGCTCGGCTACGCCGGCGCTTGAAAGGGCCTATCATCCGTGAATATGCGTTCCGACTCCAGCGCCAAAGTTCCGATCTGCGGCTTTTAATCGCAGACCGAGCCCTCTAGCACGGTCAATTGAGGTTTTCGACGAGCAGTGCATCCACCCGTTGAAAACCCCTTGGAAGCTTGTTGCCCCGCCGACCGCGTTCACCTTTGTAATGCTCAAGATCGTCCGCTTTCAGTGAAAGCGTACGCTTTCCAGCCTGCAGCACAAGCGTGGCACCTTCAGGTAACACTGCAATATCCGTGACAAATTCTTCGCGACTCGCCACCCGTTCGCCAGGAATCCCGATGATCTTGTTGCCTTTGCCTTTCCCAAGCTGTGGCAGGTCGCTGATCTTGAAGACCAGCAACCGACCTTCGGTCGTCACCGAAGCCAGCCAGTTGTTATCGCGATCGCTGACCGGGCGCGGGGCAATGACCTTGGCGTTGTTCGGCAGGCTCAACAACGCCTTGCCCGCCTTGTTCTTGGCTTGCAGGTCTTCACCCTTGACGACGAACCCGTAGCCGGCGTCCGACGCGATAACGTACAGCCCGTCATCATCAGGCATCAGCACACATTCAAAAGTTGCACCCGGCGGAGGTGTTAATCGTCCGGTCAGCGGTTCACCCTGGCCACGCGCCGATGGCAAGGTGTGGGCCGGCACCGAATAGCTGCGCCCAGTGGAGTCGATGAACACCGCGAACTGGTTCGAGCGCCCCGGCGCCAAGGCCTTGAAGCCGTCCCCGGCCTTGTAGGAAAGCCCGGCAGCGTCGATGTCATGGCCCTTGGCGGAGCGCACCCAGCCTTTTTCCGACAGTACAACGGTGACTTTCTCGTTCGGCAACAGATCGTGCTCGCTCAAGGCCTTGGCCTCGGCACGCTCGACAATCGGCGAACGACGGTCATCGCCGTAGGTTTCGGCGTCCTTGAGCAACTCGGTGCGTACCAGTTTCTTCAGTTTGGCTTCGCTGCCCAGCAAGGCTTGCAGCTTGGCCTGTTCCTTGAGCAATTCATCCTGCTCGGCACGCAGCTTCATTTCTTCCAGGCGGGCCAGTTGGCGCAGGCGCGTGTCGAGGATGTAGTCGGCCTGGATTTCACTGAGGGCGAAGCGCTCGATCAGGCTGGCCTTGGGATGCTCCTCGGTGCGGATGATGTGGATCACTTCATCGAGGTTGAGGTAGGCAATCAGCAAGCCGTCCAACAGATGCAGGCGACGCTCGACCTTGTCCAGGCGAAATTGCAGGCGCCGACGCACCGTCTTAACCCGGAATTCGAGCCATTCCACGAGCAATGCCCGCAGGTTTTTCAGCTGCGGCTTGCCGTCCAGGCCGATGATGTTGATGTTCACCCGATAGCTGGATTCCAGATCGGTGCTGGCGAACAAGTGCTGCATCAGCGCATCGTGATCGACCCGGCTGTTCACCGGAATGATCACGATGCGGCAGGGATTCTCGTGATCGGATTCGTCGCGCAAGTCAGCAACCTGCGGCGCTTTCGACGGTTTTGCCTGCATCATCGCAGCAATCTGCTCCAGGACTTTTGCCCCGGAAACCTGATGCGGCAGCGCGGTGACGATAATGTCACCGTCTTCAACGTGATAGACGGCGCGCATGCGCACCGAACCGCGACCGGTCTCATAGATTTTCAGCAGATCGGCACGCGGCGTGATGATTTCCGCTTCGGTCGGATAGTCCGGGCCCTGGATATGTTCGCAGAGCTGTTCCACCGTGGCTTTCGGCTCGTCCAACAAGCGCACGCACGCTGTGGCGACTTCCCGCAGGTTGTGCGGCGGCACGTCGGTGGCCATGCCCACGGCAATGCCGGTGGTGCCATTGAGCAGGATGTTCGGCAAACGTGCCGGCAACACCAGGGGTTCATCGAGGGTGCCGTCAAAGTTCGGCCCCCAGTCCGCAGTGCCCTGGCCCAGTTCGCTGAGCAGCACTTCGGAATAGCGTGACAGGCGCGCCTCGGTGTACCGCATGGCCGCGAAGGACTTGGGATCGTCCGGCGCACCCCAGTTACCCTGCCCGTCCACCAGCGTGTAGCGATAGCTGAACGGCTGCGCCATCAGCACCATGGCTTCATAGCAGGCCGAGTCGCCGTGGGGGTGAAACTTGCCGAGCACGTCACCGACGGTACGCGCCGACTTCTTGTGCTTGGAATCGGCGTCCAGCCCCAACTCACTCATGGCATAGATGATCCGCCGTTGGACCGGCTTCAGACCGTCGCCAATATGCGGCAAGGCGCGGTCCATGATCACGTACATGGAGTAATTGAGGTAGGCATTTTCGGTGAAGTCAGCCAGCGATCGGCGTTCTACGCCGTCCAAGCTGTCTGCAAGAATGTCGCTCATGCGGGCCTCATCAGTTCGTTGTCTGGCGCAGCAGCATGGTGCCGTCGCGCTGGGTAAATTCAAGTTTGTTCAGGGCGCTCATGCCCAGCAGCACTTGCGTGCCTTCCAGGCCTGGCGCCACCAGGGCACGGACATCACGCAACACGATGTCACCCAATTGCAGCCGGTCGATACGGGTGCGGTAGCCTTCGCTCAAACCATTGGCGGTGCTCAACCTCACGCCAAGACCTTTTTCCAGCTTGAGGCGCTCGGCCAATTCCTGCGGGATCGCCACGTCGGTGGCCCCGGTATCGAGCATGAAATCCACCGGCTGGCCGTTGATCTGGCCGCTGGCGACAAAATGTCCCTGCCGGTTGCCGATCAGCTTTACTTCGATAAAACCTTCGCCCTTCTGCGAATGCACCTCGGCATTGGGGTTGAGCTCTCGCTGCTCCCACTGGGCAAAAAACCGCGTTGCCAGAAACAGTGCCGCGCACCAGGCCAGGATCATCAGTACCCGGCCGGCGCGCTTGCCCGGTGGTTGCTGGCTCATGGCGCGGCACCCCAGCCACCCTCGGGCGCGGCGAAGCGCCAGATAACCGGCCGCTGCTCGCCGTCAGCCCGCGCACCGTCGTTGTTGTCCACGCCGATCCAGGCGCCGTCGGCGTCGACGATGAGCGCTTCGACCAGGCCGAAGGGCTGTGGATAACGGCGATTTTCCTGCAATGCCTCGGCCGCAAACGACCAGCAGCGCTCGACCTTGGCGGTCTGCGGGTCACGCCGGCAGATCTGATAGGCGTTTCGCTCCAGGGTAAACAGCTTGCCGTTGAACAATGACAGATCGGCGAAATCCCGGGAAACCGCCTTGGCCTTGGGAAACTGCGCCGGCTGCATCTCCTGCCCCGCTTCGCTCAACAATACGCAATTGCCGTCGCAGTCCCACACCGTTTGCTGGCGCTTGAGCAACACCAGACCACGACGCTCCCGTTCGGCGGCCAGCCATAGCTGATCGCCAGCCGGGTTGACCGCCACACCTTCGAACAGGGCATTAAAATGCAGCAGCATGCCGCTGCCCCGGGCCTGGCGGAGCATGGTCGGGCTGATTTTCAGCCAGGCCGCTTCGCCTGCCGGCGATATTTTCAGCACGGCGGCGTGGGACTCACTGACCACATAACGCTGACCGGCGCTGTCGCAACTGATGCCTTCGTAGTCCAGTTCGCCACCGCGCACGAACGATGCCGCCCAGGTCCGCGACTGCAAACCCCAAGGCAAATCATTCTCCGGCACGGCCGGCACCTCGATACCGACAGCCTCGGCCTGCCAGGCCCGGGCATCGGAGGGTTGGAGCCGATAAATCCGGTCATCGTCGCGATCGGATACCGTCCACATTTCGTTGCCACACAAGGCCAGCCCGGACAGATTGCCGCCGCGCATGCCATCGACGACATGCTCGGACAGCAACTTCAGTTCCGGCACTGGCCCTGCGACTACCACCCCCGCCCACAGCAACAACGCCAGGGCGAAACCGTTGCGCATCAGGCCAGGACCTCGGCCAGATCACCCTTGGATTCAAGCCAGTTCTTGCGGTCGCCGGCGCGTTTTTTCGCCAGCAACATGTCCATCATTTCCGACGTCGCTTCGAAATCATCCAGGGTCAACTGCACCAGCCGACGGGTGTTCGGGTCCATGGTGGTTTCGCGCAACTGCGGCGGGTTCATCTCGCCCAGGCCTTTGAATCGGGTGACCTGCGGCTTGCCGCGTTTTTTCTCGGCCACCAGCCGATCAAGGATGCCGTCGCGCTCGGCTTCATCCAGGGCGTAGTAGATCTCCTTGCCCAGGTCGATACGGTACAACGGCGGCATCGCCACATAGACGTGACCGGCATCCACCAGCGGGCGGAAATGCTGGACGAACAAGGCGCAGAGCAAGGTGGCGATGTGCAAGCCGTCGGAGTCGGCGTCGGCGAGGATGCAGATCTTGCCGTAACGCAACTGGCTCATGTCCTCGGCGCCCGGATCGACGCCGATGGCCACCGCGATGTTATGCACTTCCTGACTGGCCAGCACTTCGCTGCCGTCGACTTCCCAAGTGTTGAGGATCTTGCCCCGCAGCGGCAGGATCGCCTGGAACTCCTTGTCCCGCGCCTGCTTGGCCGAGCCGCCGGCAGAGTCACCTTCCACCAGGAACAGCTCGGAGCGCATCGGGTCCTGCCCGGCACAATCGGCGAGCTTGCCCGGCAGTGCCGGCCCCTGGGTGATGCGCTTGCGCTCGACCTTCTTGCTTGCCTTGAGGCGACGGCCGGCGTTGTTGATCGCCAGTTCGGCGAGGGCCAGGCCGGTTTCCGGATTGGCATTGAGCCACAGGCTGAACGCATCCTTGACCACCCCGGAGACAAACGCAGCCGCCTCGCGGGACGACAGGCGCTCCTTGGTCTGGCCGGAGAATTGCGGCTCCTGCATCTTCATCGACAATACGAAGGCGATGCGCTCCCAGACGTCTTCCGGCGCCAGTTTGACGCCACGGGGCAGCAGGTTACGGAATTCACAGAACTCGCGCATCGCATCGAGCAGGCCCTGGCGCAAGCCGTTGACGTGGGTGCCGCCCTGGGCAGTGGGGATCAGGTTGACGTAGCTTTCCTGGACGCTTTCGCCGCCCTCGGGCAGCCACAGCAGCGCCCAGTCCACGGCTTCCTTGTTACCGGCCAGGCTGCCGCAGAACGGCTCGTTGGGCAGGCGTTCGAAACCGTTGACCGCATCGACCAGGTACGAGCGAAGGCCGTCCTCGTAATGCCATTCGACTTTCTCGCCGGTGGCCTTGTCCTCGAAACTCACCAGCAGCCCCGGGCACAACACCGCCTTGGCTTTGAGGACGTGCTTGAGGCGAGTGACGGAAAACTTCGGTGAATCGAAGTACTTCGGGTCCGGCGCGAAATACACGCTGGTGCCGGTGTTGCGCTTGCCGACGGTGCCGACCACTTCCAGCTCGGTGGCCTTGTAGCCGTCAGCAAAGGTCATCTGGTATTCGTTGCCGTCACGCTTGACCCGGACCCGCACCTGGGTCGACAAGGCGTTGACCACGGAGATACCCACCCCGTGCAAGCCGCCGGAGAACTGGTAGTTCTTGTTGGAAAACTTGCCGCCGGCGTGGAGCTTGGTGAGGATCAGCTCGACGCCCGACACACCCTCTTCAGGGTGAATGTCCACTGGCATGCCACGGCCGTCATCGCTGACTTCCAATGAATGATCGGCGTGCAGGATGACCTGCACCGACTTCGCGTGCCCGGCCAAGGCTTCGTCGACGCTGTTGTCGATGACTTCCTGGGCGAGGTGATTCGGCCGACTGGTGTCGGTGTACATGCCGGGGCGCTTGCGCACCGGGTCGAGGCCCGAGAGGACTTCGATGGCGTCTGCGTTATAGGAGCTAGCGCTGGGAGTGGCCATGGGGTCTCGTCGTCAGTGTTCAGTGAAATAGAGGCAATGGTTCACAGTGAGGTGAAGTCAATCGCCTGGTACAAATCGGCGCCAATGCCGGCAAAACTCAACAGCGCCGGCAACTGCTGGGCAAACCCTTGAAAACTGTGGTCGCCGCCGGCCTGGATACGCAACGTGCAGGCACGGTAATACTGCTGGGCGTGGCGATAATCCAGCGTTTCGTCACCGGTTTGCAACCATACCTGAAACCGCTGCGGATCCCGGGGCGCCGGCACTTCCAGCTCGGCCAGGGCCGTCACGTGGTCGTGGGTCAATTCCCAGGTCTCGTCGGTGTACAAATTCTTCTGCGTGCCCAGATAACCGTCGAACATTCGATGCGGGCTGACCGCCGGATTGACCAACAGGGCCTTGAGGCCGTGGCGCTCGGCCAAGTGAGTCGCATAGTAGCCGCCGAGCGAGCTGCCGACCAGCAGCGGCCGCCCCAGTTCTGTGATCGCCTGCTCCAACTGAGCAATCGCCTCGCGCGGATGGTGATGCAAGGCCGGCACCCGCAACTGGTCCCCCAGCCCGAGGCGCGTCATCACTTCGGTCAGTTGACAGGCCTTGGTCGACGCCGGGGCACTGTTGAAGCCATGGATATAAAGGATCGAACCCGACATGGGCAACTCCCTGGGTGCTGGGCAAAGGCCGGAGTTTACAGGGAGTTTGTGGAAGTTTGGGCGGTTTCGAATACCCCTCCGTCTTCGTGGCGAAGGAGCTTTGTCAGCCGTTAAAACTCCATTGCCTCGGCTCAACGATTGTTTCTGGGGGGTTGGGGGTAATCTTGGGCATGAGGGTAACTCTCGTCTACAGGTGGAGCTGCCACGTTCGTTTCCAAGCGAGGGGGTGGCAGCCGTACGCAGGTTGGAAAACCGAGGTAAACGAGCCCGGCAGACCCGAAGGTCTCCCGCGCACAGCCGCCATAACATAAGCATGGTCAAAAAACGACCGAAGCATACGTTATGAAGAGCGCTTTCGCGCAGTTTACTTATCGGGTTTCCAAGCCCGGTCGCTGAATTTGCAGCGACGGGAAAAAGACTAGCGACACCCCTTCCCACCCGGCAACCGCCAGCACTCGTCGGAAAAATCCGCTTGCGTCAGAAAGGTCTTCCGACCGCTCCCACAACCCTGGCAGGCTGCCGCCCGCCATCGCGAGCAAGCTCGCTGCCACACGAATCCGTGGTCATTATGATTTTTTCGACACAGCAAAAATCCCCCTGTGGGAGCGAGCCTGCTCGCGAAAGCGGTGGGTCAGCCTGCATCAGCATTGAATGTGCCGCCGCCTTCGCGAGCAGGCTCGCTCCCACATTAAAACCGGCGTACCCCCGCGAGAATAAGGTCGGCTGCCAGGCCGCCTCGCTTAGATCTTGATCTTGGTCTTGAGCGCCCCGTTAACCACGCTGGCCGAACGCAGGCGTTGCGCAGTGGGCAACCCGGCATGGATGCCGGGTTAGCCGCGCTGGGCCATGGATGGCCCTTCGCGGCGGGCCCACGGAGCAATGCCGGAGTGAGGGCATGCCGAGCACGTCACCGACGGTACCGAGTGGTGGGGCAAAGCCTTTTGGGTTACTTTTTTGGCGTCTGAAAAAAGTGACCCGCCGTAAGGGCGGAACCCCAAGCAGCCGTTACCGCAGCAATGGATATGTACCCGGTCAACAAGCCCCTGGCCGGCTGCAAGGCCGCCTTCGCGAGCAAGCTCGCTCCCACAGTTTGGGGTCAGTCCAGTTTGATCGAACTCAGTAGCCGTTGGATCCGTAGTCAGGCTTAAACGCAAACCCAACCACCCGCTCAACTCCTGTCTCCAACCGCCCATCCGGCAACAACCGCAACCACCGATACCCTGGCGCCTGCGAGCCCACCGCAAAATCCTCACTCCCAGGCTCAAACTGAATACAGGTCGAAGGCGAAGCCAACAAACGAACCCCCTCGCGCACCCGGTCTATTTCCTGATGCACATGCCCCCACAACACCGCCCGCACCTGCGGAAACCGATCCAACACCGCAAACAGCGCCTCCGGATTGCGCAACCCGATCGGCTCCATCCACGCACAACCAATCGACACCGGATGATGATGCAGACACACCAGATGATGCCGCTCCGGCGCCTCGCTCAAGGCATTGGCCAACAGAATCAACTGCTCCTCGGCCAAAAAACCCGGCACCGAACCTGGCACGGCTGAATCCAACAGAGTGACTCGCCAGTTGCCAATGTCCACCACCGGATCGAGCAACGTGCTCTGGACCGCCGCCTCAAGCATCACCTGCGGCTCATCATGATTGCCCGGAATCCACCGCGCCGGCGCATCGATACGCGCAGTCAGTTGCCGAAATGCCTCGTAGGATTGCAGCGTACCGTCCTGGGACAAGTCGCCAGTGGCGAGCATCAGGTCAACGTTCGGTTGCTGCTGGAGTACCAGGTCAACCACCGCCCGCAAGCTGTCACGGGTGTTCATACCCAGCAACGAAGCATCGGCCTCGGCGAACAAATGGCTGTCAGACAGTTGGACCAGCAGCGCCGCGTCGGCAGTGGTCAAGCTGGATACGCTCGGCAAATCGCTTTCTCCCAGGCGCAATCACGCCGTTGCATGAGCGGCAATTATGCTGGGGGATGATCGAAAGGGGAAACCCGCGAACCGGAACCGGTTCACAACTACCGTACGACTTCGAACTCGTGGCCCAGCGCCAGGCAATGACTCAGCCACTCGCCCAGGAACAGGTTCAACTGGGCCTTTTCGTCCGGCTGGTGCATTGACGCATTGGGGTAAGGATAGATGCCGCGAAAGCGTCGTGCATGTTCGGCGCTGACCACTTCGGCCATGCGTGCATCGTGATAGACCTGCACTTCCAGCTGCGGCACCGGCAGCCAGGGCAGGCTGTGCTCCTGGCGCACCTGCAATGTGGTGGTGTAGGGACAGGTCTGCAGCACTTCCAGGGCCAGTACGCCGAGCATCTGGTCGCCGTGGGTCACGGCGATGCGGCGCGGTGCCGGCTCGTTGCGCATGTCCGGCAACAAGCGCATCAGGCGAGCGTAGTTGGCCTCGCAGGCAGCCTGCAACCCCACCAGGTCGACGCGATAACGATCGCGCAGCTTGTTCAGGACCATAGCCCCCTCACTTCATCTCGATTCAAGGCCAGCCATTGCAAGGCAATGATGCTGGCCGCGTTGCAGATACGTCCGTCGCGCACCGCTTGCAGGGCGTCTTCGAAAGGCCAGACTTTTACCCGGATATCTTCGCCCTCCTCCTCCAGGCCATGCAGCCCACTTGCCCCCGCGCTGTCACAACGCCCCAGGTAAAGATGCACGAATTCATCGCTGCCGCCCGGCGACGGGAAATATTTGGTCATCGGCCAGAGCGCAGCGAAAACAAGCCCAGCTTCCTCCTGCGCCTCGCGATGAGCAACTTCTTCCGGTTGCTCGTCCTTGTCGATCAGGCCCGCCACCAGTTCCACCAACCACGGGTTGCTCGTCTTGCCCATGGCGCCCACGCGAAACTGTTCGATGAGTACCACTTCATCGCGCTGCGGGTCGTAGGGCAACACACACACCGCATCGTGGCGAACAAACAGCTCACGGCTGATTTCACGGCTCATGCCACCGGCGAACAACTCGTGACGCAGGTGTATGCGATCGAGTTTGTAGAAACCTTGAAAGCAGCTCTCGCGCTTGACGATGTCCACGGCGCTCGGTGTGGCATTGGTGAAATCAGTCATGACAGTCCTCGTTTACAGCGGATCGATGCGAGGTTCCAACCTCGGCTTCGCGCCATCCTAACGCGCCCGTACCGTTTGATGCAGCCCCTTTCCACTCATCGGGATGGACGGCAGAAGGTGAAAGAACTCTAATGAGCTTAGTGGCGAACTGATTGCCCTGCCGACAGTCGAAGCGGGTAACTTTTTGCCTTTCCCTGTTTCACGAAGGACGCCCATGTCGCTTTTCAAGATTGCTTCGCTGGCCGCCATTGCCCTGATACTGGGCGCTTGCCAGAGCCTGTTCCAACCCAATTACCGCGCCCCGCTGGAGACCACTCGCGATGCGTCGGAGCAATTGCAGCCTGGCTGCGCCAGCGCCGACTGCCCGCTGGTCAACATCGACACCCTGCATTTCCCTACCGAGCCCGCGCTGGATGGCATCATCGAGAAACGTCTGCTGCAAATGACCCGCACCACCCCGGACGCCCCGGTGGCGCCGACGCTGGCCGCCTATCGCGAACAGTTTCTGCGCAGCGCCGCACCGCGCAACAGCAGCTATCTGCAGGCCAAGGTACGTGAGCAACATGACGGCCTGGTGATCATCGAACTGTCCAGCTACCTGGACACCGGCGGCGCTCACGGCACCCCTGGTCGCGGTTTCATCAATTATTCGCGCCAGCAGCAAAAAGTGCTGACGCTGTCGGACATGCTGCTGCCGGGCCAGGAAGAAGCCTTCTGGAAAGCCGCGCAAGTGGCCCACAACAGCTGGCTGATCAGCACCAAGCTGGATCAGGAACCGGAATTCCTGAAGCAGTGGTCTTTCCAGAAAACCCCGCACATCGCGCTGACCTACGGCGGGGTGATCCTCAAATACGAAGTGAGCACCATCGCGCCGTACGCCCTGGGCCACATCGAATTGAAAATCGCCTACCCACGTCTCAACGGCATCCTCAAGCCCGAGCTGTTTCCCGGCCGTAGCTGAAAGCCCGGCCCAGCAACAATTGCAGCACCCCTGCCAGGATCAGCGACGGCAGGGTAGCGCCGATGTCCGGATAGAAGTTGGCCAGCAGGTGGTAGGTACTCACCCCGCCCAGCCAGGCCAACAACGCCGGCCAGCGCAACGCGACTGAGCGCACCTGGCTGCTGCGCTTGCGCAGGATGAAGTGATCCACCAGCACCACGCCGAACAGCGGCGCGAACACCGAGCCGATCAGTAACAGGAAGTTCTGGTACTGCGCCAGCGGCGCGAAGCAGGCGATCACGGTGCAGATGACACCAATCGCCAAGGCCAGGTGCTCGACCTTCAGCCCCGACAACATGCTCGTCGACACCGCCGCCGAATGAATGTCGGCGAAGGCGTTCTCCGACTCGTCCAGCAGGATCAGCAGCAACGGAATGCCCAACCCGGCACCGGCCAGGGCCAGCAGCAACGCATTGACTTCACCGCTCGGCGCGAACGCCAGGGTGTAGGCCACGCCCAGGCTCATCAGCCAGACGTTACCGATGAAGAACCCCACGGCCGTGCCGCCGAAGACGTTTCTGGCGCGTTTGCCGAAACGCGAGTAGTCGGCGATCAGCGGCAACCAGGACAGCGGCATGGCGATGGCGATGTCAAAACCCACCGCCAGCGACATCGAACCGTCGCCGGCCTGGGCCCACAGCGCCGGCAGATCGGCCTTGGCGAACAGGTTCCAGGTCAACCAGATGCACGCCGCCAGCAGCAACCAGATGCCCCATTTGCGCAGGATTTTGCGTACGAAGGTCAGCGGCCCGCTCACCGCGAGCAGGGTCGCCAACGCGCCGAAGAACAGCGTCCACAGCAATGGATTCGAGCCCAGGCTGCCTTCGCTGAACGCCCGCGCGCCGAGCAGGCTGGCGGCGTCGCGCATGACGATGATTTCGAACGAGCCCCAGCCGATCAACTGCAACAGGTTCAACAGCGCCGGCACGCTCGCGCCCTTGCCACCGAGGCTGAGCTTGAGCGCGGCCATGGCCGACAGGCCGGTGTCGCTGCCAATCACCCCGACCGCCGCCAATAGCAGGACGCCCACCAGCGTGCCGAGGAAAATCGCCAGCAACGAACCGCTCAAGCCCAGGCCCGGCGCAAGCAAGGCGCCGACCTGCAAGACCATCAGGCCGATGCCCAAGGAGAACCACAGGGAAAACAGATCGCGGGCGCCGAAGACGCGTTTGTCCAGGGGCACCGCGGTGTCTGGGGAATAGGTGCTGGGTTGGATGTTCAAGGGTTGTTTTCTCAGAGAGATAATTGTTGTTCTGGTGATGGCTTTCGCGAGCAGGCTCGCTCCCACAGTGGAACTCGGTGGTTCACAAATCTTGTGTTCACCGCAGATCCATTGTGGGAGCGAGCCTGCTCGCGAAGGCGGCGGCAAGATCACCACCGCCCTCAGCGCAGATCACACTTTCTTGTAAAGCTGACTACCTTCCTTCTTGAACCGCTCCGCCTGCTCCGCCAGGCCTTGGGCGACCTCGACATCCACCGCTTCAATGCGCTGGTTGGCCGCGTACTCGCGCACTTCCTGGGTGATTTTCATCGAGCAGAATTTCGGCCCGCACATCGAACAGAAATGCGCGACCTTGGCCGAATCCTTCGGCAGGGTTTCGTCGTGGTACGAGCGGGCGGTGTCCGGGTCGAGGCCGAGGTTGAACTGGTCTTCCCAGCGGAACTCGAACCGCGCCTTGCTCAAGGCATTGTCACGGATCTGCGCGCCCGGGTGGCCCTTGGCAAGGTCGGCCGCATGGGCGGCGATCTTGTAGGTGATGATCCCGGTCTTGACGTCATCCTTGTTCGGCAAGCCGAGGTGTTCCTTCGGCGTGACGTAGCAGAGCATCGCGCACCCGAACCAGCCGATCATCGCCGCGCCGATGCCGGAGGTGATGTGATCGTAGCCCGGCGCAATGTCGGTGGTCAGCGGGCCGAGGGTGTAGAACGGCGCCTCGTCACAGCATTCCAGCTGCTTGTCCATGTTCTCCTTGATCAACTGCATCGGCACGTGGCCGGGGCCTTCGATCATGCATTGCACGTCGTGCTTCCAGGCGATCTTGGTCAGCTCGCCGAGGGTTTCCAGCTCGCCGAACTGCGCTTCGTCGTTGGCGTCGGCAATCGAGCCCGGACGCAGGCCGTCGCCCAGCGAGAAGCTGACGTCGTAGGCCTTCATGATTTCGCAGATGTCTTCGAAGTGGGTGTAGAGGAAGTTCTCCTTGTGGTGCGCCAGGCACCACTTGGCCATGATCGAACCGCCACGGCTGACGATACCGGTGACGCGCTTGGCGGTCATCGGCACATAACGCAGCAACACGCCGGCATGGATGGTGAAGTAGTCGACACCCTGCTCGGCCTGTTCGATCAGCGTGTCGCGAAACAACTCCCAGGTCAGGTCTTCGGCCGCGCCGCCGACTTTTTCCAGGGCCTGGTAGATCGGCACGGTGCCGATCGGCACCGGCGAGTTGCGGATGATCCACTCGCGGGTTTCGTGGATGTGCTTGCCGGTGGACAGGTCCATGACCGTGTCCGAACCCCAGCGGATGCCCCAGGTCAGCTTCGCCACTTCTTCTTCGATGGACGAACCCAGCGCACTGTTGCCGATGTTGCCGTTGATCTTCACCAGGAAGTTACGGCCGATGATCATCGGTTCCAGCTCGGTGTGGTTGATGTTGGCCGGGATGATCGCGCGGCCACGAGCGATTTCGTCACGGACGAATTCCGGGGTGATGACTTTCGGCACGCTGGCGCCGAAGCTGTGACCAGCATGTTGCTGGTCCAGCAGGCCGGCGGCGCGGGCCACTTCCAGCTTCATGTTTTCGCGGATGGCGACGTATTCCATCTCAGCGGTGATGATGCCTTGGCGCGCGTAGTGCATCTGGCTGACGTTGGCGCCCGGCTTGGCGCGACGCGGGTTGTTTACATGGGCGAAGCGCAGCTTGGTCAGCTCGGGATCGGCCAGGCGTTCCTGGCCGAAATTGGAACTCAGGCCGGCGAGAGGCTCGGTGTCGCCACGGGCTTCGATCCACGGCGAGCGCACATCGGCCAGGCCCTTGCGCACATCAATGGTCACGTTCGGGTCGGTGTAGGGCCCCGAGGTGTCATACACCACCACTGGCGCGTTGATTTCGCCGCCGAAGTCGGTGGGGGTCACGTCGAGGCTGATTTCGCGCATCGGCACGCGGATATCCGGGCGACTGCCCTGGACGTAGATTTTTTGCGAGCGGGTAAACGGTTGGACCGATTGCTGATCGACCTGGGCCGATTCACTGAGGTTGGTCGCGTTTTTTGATTTTGTCGTCATCACGGGCTCTCCAGACACACATCCAGGCAGTGGATTTTTGTCGGAGCGAACCTGTGGCGAATGGACGCGTCCCTGCACGAAAGTGCGAACGCTGTGCTTGCTGCTCGAGCCTGTTCGAAGATCGAAAGTCGATTGTCGAACAACATCCCGGACGAAGCACAAGAGGACTCGCCGGGTGACGAGAAATCTTGTTCCCTACGCAGGCGCTAACCTGATCAGGTTCAACGGGATCCGAAATTATTCGATCTCAGCCTCATAGCAAGGCACCCCGACAAGAACCCGGCCAGTCTAGACACAACCGGCGCAGAACGCCATCGCCAGGGCAAAAGCCGTGATGAATGGCGCATATACAGGATTGTTGCCGTGCGTAGGCGCAACTACACTCGCTACGCCGCGCGCCTGTTATGCGCATTCAATCTTGAACGTAGGGATCGCCTCATGCTGCGCAAACTCTCACTGGCCCTTGCCGTGTCTTGTGCGACCAATGGAATGGCCTGGGCCGCCGAAGCCCCGTTATCCACCCGAACCGACCTGGTCAGCGTGTACCAGGAAGCGGTGGACAACAACGCCGACCTGGCCGCCGCCCGCGCCCAATACGGCGCCCAGAAAGAAGTGGTGCCCCAGGCCCGCGCCGGGCTGTTGCCCAATCTTTCGGCCGGAGCCGACCTGAACAACACCCGCACCGAGCTCGACCAGCCGGCGATGACCGCCACCCGCAGCTCGACGGTGTACCAGGCCACCTTGTCCCAGCCGATTTTCCGCGCCGACCGCTGGTTCCAGTTGCAGGCCGCCAAATCGGTCAACGAACAAGCGTCGCTGCAGTTGTCGGCCACCGAGCAGAACCTGATCCTGCAAAGCGCCGAAGCTTATTTCAATGTGCTGCGCAGCCAGGACAACCTGGCCTCGACCAAGGCCGAGGAAGCCGCGTTCAGGCGCCAGCTCGACCAGTCCAACGAACGCTTCGACGTCGGTCTGTCGGACAAGACCGACGTGCTGCAGTCCCAGGCCAGCTACGATACCGCCCGGGCCAACCGGATCATCGCGCAGCGCCAGGTCGAAGATGCCTTCGAAGCGCTGATCACCCTGACCAACCGCCAATACAATGCGATCCAGGGCGTCGTCCACACCCTGCCGATCCTGCCGCCGGCGCCCAACGACGCCAAGGCCTGGGTCGACACCGCTGCCCGGCAGAACCTCAACCTGCTGGCCAGCAACTACGCCGTCACCGCCGCCGAAGACACCCTGCGCCAGCGCAAGGCTGGCCACGCGCCAACCCTCGACGCCATCGCGCAATACCGCAAAGGTGACAACGACGGCCTCGGCTTTACCAACCCGAACCCCACCGGCCAGCGCTACGGTGGCGACGCCGAGCAACGCACCATCGGCCTGCAATTGAGCATTCCGATCTACAGCGGCGGGCTGACCAGCTCCCAGGTGCGCGAGTCCTACTCGCAACTCACCCAGACCGAGCAGCAGCGCGAAGGCCTGCGCCGCCAAGTGGTGGAGAACACTCGCAACCTGCACCGCGCGGTGAACACCGATGTGGAACAGGTCCAAGCCCGGCGCCAGTCGATCATTTCCAACCAGAGCGCGGTGGACGCCACGGAAATCGGCTATCAGGTGGGCACCCGCAACATCGTCGATGTGCTCGACGCCCAGCGCCAGTTGTACACCTCGGTGCGCGATTACAACAACGCCCGGTACGACTACATCCTCGACAATCTGCGCCTCAAACAGGCCGCCGGGACGTTGAGCCCGGAAGACCTGCAGGCCCTGTCACGCTACCTCAAGCCCGACTACAACCCGGACAAGGACTTCCTGCCGCCGGACCTGGCACAGGCGGCGGCAGAGCAGTTGCGCTCGCGGCCGGCGCAGTAGCACACCTGCAAGCAATCCCCCTGTGGCGAGGGAGCTTGCTCCCGCTGGCCTGCCAAGCAGGCCCAAGGCCAGTCACCGCGTTCCGCCAGCCAGAACGGTAGTGCCCGATTTTACGACTGCTTCGCAGCCGAGCGGGAGCAAGCTCCCTCGCCACAAAGGCTCAATCGAGCAACCGCCCCAACCCGTCCAGCAATCGCTGCAACGCGCCCTGGTTGCTGCGCATCACCTTCAACCCCGCCTCGGCCATACGCTGGGCATCGCGGGGCAGTTCGAACAGGCGCTGTACCGCCAGGGCCAGGCTTTCGGCATCTTCGACTTCCTGCAACGCCCCGGCCGCCCGTAGTTGCGCGGCGATTTCGAGGAAGTTGAACAGATGTGGGCCACTGAGGACCGGTTTTGCCAGCGCCGCCGGTTCGAGCAGGTTGTGCCCGCCGTTGGGCACCAGGCTGCCGCCGACAAAAGCGCTGTCGGCCAGCGCGTAGAGAAACAGCAGCTCGCCCATGGTGTCGCCCAGCAGCACCGATGTCTGTGCAGTGACCGGTTGCGCACTGGAACGCCGGACCGTGGCGAAACCTTCACGCTCACACAACTGCGCCACCGAATCGAAGCGTTCCGGATGCCGCGGCACCAGGATCAACAACGCATCGGGATAACTGGCGAGCAGCCGTTGGTGGGCTGCCAGCACCACTTCATCCTCACCCTCATGGGTGCTGGCGGCGATCCACACCGGGCGCTCCACGGCTTGCCATTGGCGGCGCAAGGCGCTGGCGCTTTCGAGCAGCTGCGGGTCGATGGTCAGGTCGAACTTGATCGAGCCTGTCACCTCGACGGTTCCGGCTCGGGCACCGAGTTGGCGAAACCGCTCGGCCTCGGCTTCGGTCTGCACGGCAAACAGGCTCATCTCGCCGAGCATCGGCCGGGTCAGTTTGGGAAAACGGGCATAACCGCGCGCCGAACGCTCCGAGAGCCGGGCATTGGCCAACGCCACCGGGATACCGCGCCTGGCGCACTGATGGATGTGGTTGGGCCACAGCTCGGTTTCCATGATCACCGCCAGTTTCGGCCGGACCTGACCGAGAAAACGCCTGGCCGCGCAAGGCAGGTCATAAGGCAGATAGCAGTGCTGGACGCGCGGCTCCTCGGCGAACAACGCCTTGATCCGCTCCGAACCGGTGGGCGTCATGCACGTCACCGTGATCGGCAGCTGTGGATAACGTTGCAGCAAGGCGCGGATCATCGGCGCGGCGGCAATGCTCTCGCCCACCGACACCGCATGGACCCAGATGCCGCCCGGAACCAGTGCTGGCAAGCCCCACGCAAACCGCTCGCCGATGCGCCGGGCATAGGCCGGCGCCTTGCGTGCCCGCAACCACAGCCGAATCGCCACCAGCGGCAGCCCCAGATAAAACAATGCGCTATAGAGAGTTCTGTTCATGGCGGCGGAGTTTATCGGTTTTTCAGCCAATCGCCTGCAACTGCACGGCAAAACGTTCCGCCAGCCAACGCGCTGCCGGGCCCAGCGGCTCATCGCGACGCCAGACCAGCTCCACCACCAGGGCCGGCGGGGTCCATTCGCTGCTCAGCTCGACCATCTCTCCCAGATAGGCCGGGTATTGCACAACGTGGCGAGGGAGCCAGGCCCAGCCCAGGCCACTTCTGAGCCATTCGGCGAGCACATAGAAGCTGTCGGCGCGCCAGACCTGCGGGCTGGCCTGCTCGCTGCCGGGGTAAACGCTGGTCTGGGTCGCCATCAGCAACTGCCGGTGCCGGGCCATTTCCCGGCACGACACATAACCATGGTGCGCCAGTGGATGGCCCCGGCCACACACCGTGACCATCTCGACGCTGCCCAGCACCCGCCGCTCCAGCGCCTCGGGGATCTGATCGTGATAGAACAGCAAGCCGAGATCGGCGCGACGTTCCACCAGTTTGCGCGCCACGTCGCCCTGGGCGGCGCTGGCCAGCTGCACTTCGAGCGTTGGAAACTGCTCGGCCAGCGCCACCAGGCTGTCGATTACCGGTTGATAGGGCATGGCTTCATCCTGGGCCAGGCGCAGCGAAGCCTCCTGCCCGCGCATCAAGGCCAGGGCTCGACCGTTGAGCCGCTCGCATTGGCGCAACACTTCCCGCGCCTCTTCCAGCAGCGTCTCGCCCGCATCGGTGAGCCGGGGCTGGCGGCCGCTGCTGCGCTCGAACAGGTTCACGCCAAGGTCGGCTTCGAGCAGGGCAATCGCGCTGCTGATGGCCGATTGCGCCTTGCGCTGGTCCCTAGCCACGGCGGAAAACGAGCGTTTCTCGGCCACACCGACAAACAGCCGCAACTGCTCCAGATTCCATTGAACATTCATGGCGCAACCTATCTCCATTGCAGATAGGTAATGACTTTACCGCATCTGCTCGTTCTCTAGAATGTCCCCGTCGAAACACGCAACCGCCAATGAGGATCTGCCCATGAACGCCTACTACTACCTGGCCATCGCCATCTGCGCTGAAGTGATCGCCACCGTTTCGATGAAAGCGGTCAGAGGCTTGAGCACACCGCTGCCCCTGCTGCTGGTCGTCGCCGGTTACGGCATTGCGTTCTGGATGCTGACGCTGGTGGTGCGCACCGTACCGGTAGGCGTGGCCTACGCGGTCTGGGCCGGGATGGGCATCGTCATGGTCAGCGTGGCGGCGCTGTTCATCTACGGCCAGAAACTCGACGTACCGGCGATGCTGGGGATGGCGTTGATTGTGCTGGGGGTGGTGGTGATTCAGTTGTTTTCCAAAACCGCCGGGCATTGAAACACATTGTTTATGGACTGGAATGCATCGTGGCGAGGGAGCTTGCTCCCGCTGGATCGCGCAGCGGTCCCAAGCCTTCAGGGCCGCTACGCAGCCCAGCGGGAGCAAGCTCCCTCGCCACAAAAGCCTTTCGCAACTTGTCACCTTGACCATCAGCAAATTCCACCCGCACCGAGTCTGTATACTGCGCCCTTGTCTTGAACACTGAGGTCGCTGCATGCCATCCGTTATTTCCACCGACATCCTGATTGTCGGCGCCGGAGTCGCCGGCCTCTGGCTGAACGCGCGCTTGCGCCGCCAGGGGTTTTCAACCGTGCTGGTGGAAAGCGCCAGCCTCGGTGGCGGGCAGAGTGTCAAATCCCAGGGCATCATCCATGGGGGCGCCAAATACGCGCTGCACGGAGCCCTGACCGGCGCCTCGGAAGCCATCGCCGACATGCCGCGCCGCTGGCGCGAAGCCCTGAAGGGCGACGGTGAGTTGGATCTGTCCGGCGTACGCATGTTGTCCGACGCTCATTACCTCTGGTCTCCCGGCACCCTGGCCGGCAACCTGACCAGTTTCTTCGCCAGCAAGGCCGTGCGCGGTCGCGTCGACCAGGTCAAGGGCGAGCAACTGCCGCCGGCCCTGCAGGACAAGCGCTTCAAGGGCAAGGTCTACCGCCTGGCCGAGCTGGTGGTGGACGTTCCCAGCCTGATTGCACGCCTGGCGGACCTGGCCGGCGACAGCCTGCTGGCCGGGCAGCGCATCGACCCATTGCACGAACAGGGCGAGCTGGTCGGGCTGAAGGTCGACGACCGCGAGATCCGCGCCCAACGCATTGTCCTCAGTGCCGGCGGTGGCACCGCCGATTTGCTCAAGGCCCTGGGCCTGGATCAGCCGGCCATGCAGACCCGGCCGCTGCACATGGTGCTGGTCAAGGGGCCGAGCCTCAAGCCGCTGTATGCGCACTGCCTGGGCGGCGGACCGAAACCACGCGTCACCGTGACCACCCACCCGGCAGCCGACGGCCAGTGGGTCTGGTACCTGGGTGGCGACCTCGCCGAGGGCGATGCCGTCGCCCGCGAACCCGCCGCGCAGATTGCCGTCGCCCAGAAAGAACTCAGCCAGTTGCTGCCGTGGATCGACCTCAGTACGGCGCAATGGGCCACCCTGCGGGTTGCGCGCGCCGAGCCGCTGCAATCGGGCCTGACCCGTCCGGACAATGCCTTTGTCGCCGAGCAGGGACGCCTGCTGGTGGGTTGGCCGACCAAGCTGGCGCTGGCCCCGGACTTTTCCGACCGGGTCATCACCGCGCTGCAACGCGACGGCATCCAGCCCAGCCACCCCGCCCCGCTGCCGGCCCTGCCGAAACCGCCCATGGGCGTCCCCGCCTGGGAGCAATTGTTGCCATGAGCCTACCGACCCTGCACGACCTGCATCGCCCGCTGGGCCATAACGGCCCACTGGTTTCTCCCCTGGGCCTGGGCACGGTCAAGCTTGGCCGCGACCAGGGCGTCAAGTACCCCAACGGTTTTCGCATCCCGGATGACAGCGAAGCGCGCATGCTGCTCAAGCTGGCCCGCGAGCTGGGCATCAACCTGATCGACACCGCACCGGCTTATGGGCACAGCGAAGAACGCCTCGGCCCACTACTGCGCGGCCAGCGTCACGACTGGGTGATCGTCAGCAAGGTCGGTGAGGAGTTCAACGATGGCCAGTCGCGCCACGACTTCAGCGCCGCCCATACGCGGTTTTCGGTGGAGCGCAGTCTCAAACGCCTGGAAACCGAGTATATCGACCTGGTACTGGTGCACTCGGACGGCAACGACCTGGCGATCCTCAACGACAGCGAGGTCTACCCGACCCTGGCGGCCCTCAAGCGCGAGGGCAAGATCGCTGGCTTCGGTTTCTCCGGCAAGACCGTCGACGGCGGCTTGAAAGCTCTGGAGCAAGGTGATTGTGCGATGGTCACCTACAATCTGAACGAACGAAGCGAAAAGGCGGTCATTGACTACGCAAGCGAGCACGGCAAGGCGATCCTGGTAAAAAAAGCCCTGGCCAGCGGTCACGTCTGCCTGAGCCCCGGCGAAGACCCGGTTCGCACCAGCTTCGAACTGTTGTTTGAGCATCCCGGGGTTGCCAGTGCTATTGTCGGCACCATCAATCCGCTGCACCTCGCCCATAACGTCGCGACCGTAGCCAAGGTCCTGCGTAAAAACTGACGCCGCCTACGCGGTCTTAAGCAAGGAGCCGACATGCCGCGTACGCTCATCAGAAAAAACCCGAGCAACTTCAAGACCCTGCCCCTCGCTGTCGAAGCAACGCCCGAAGGCCTGACATACCAGAGCGTGGGCATGCCGCTGAATTTCGCCCAGACTTTGCAGCGGCGCCGCCCCGTGACAGTCGACGATGCCGAGCGTTTTTCCGTGGAACTGGCGAACCTGGGCGTCTCGGTGCGCCTGACGCTGCATTGGCAGAACCGCGATTATTGGGTGCTCGTGCGTCAACGCCGACAGGATCGCGGCGATGTAGTGCTCAAGCTGATTTCCGGCTACGTCCCGGCCCATGAACTGAACCTGCCGCTGCTCACCGCGATCAACGAAATAGCCGAAGAATGCCTGCTGGAAACCCCTGAAGGCTGGCTTGGCGGACGTTTCAACGACACGTGGTTGCCGGCGCCCTATTCAAGCGCCCTGCATTACCGTGAGGCCCTGCCGTTTCGACTGGCCCCGCTATCGGGCTCGGCTCGCCCGGTGCGCTGCGCCAACCTGCAACTGATCGAACGCCCAAGGGCCTACGTCCATTTGCCCACGGCATCGCTGCAGTTGATCTACGATTTGCGCCTGGATGTACCCAAGGAAGCCAAGTCCCTGAGCCTGTTCCATGTCGATGAACGGCTGGAGGGCGACCAACTGGTCGCGCGCCTGGACCGCAAGCGGCCCGATCTCTACCTGATGCCGCTGCAGGACGGACAACCCTTGCCCGAGCTGTATACGTTGAAGAAGGATCAGCTATACCCGGCCAGCACCCGAGGGTTGTATCTGGCGGAGAGCTTCGCCCGACAGGACGGCTGGCTGGTGCGCGAGGAGCGGATTCGCTGGAAGGACTGGCTGCGACAGCAAGGGCTGACGCCGCCAGGAAAAGAATCCGGGCTGACCCGATTGAAGGGCAAGGCCCGGCAGTTGCTCAAGAAGATCGTGCCACGCAAGGTGGTGCGTTAGTCACAGCGATCTGGAAATGCTCTTGTGGCGAGGGAGCTTGCTCCCGCTGGGTTGCGCAGCGACCCCCATTTTTCATGGGCGCTGCGCACCCAAGCGGGAGCAAGCTCCCTCGCCACAAAAGCTCCCCAGCCACGGAGCTAGCTCGACGGCAATGGCTCAGTTATTGCGGATCTTCTCCACAATTGCCGTCGTCGAGCTGTTCTCCACCAGCCCCAGCACCTTCACGGTGCCGCCATAAGCCGCGACGATATCGGCGCCGACGACCTGGTCGATGCCATAGTCGCCACCCTTGACCAGCACGTCCGGCTTGACCTGACGCAGCAGGTTTTCCGGCGTGCCTTCGCTGAAGCTGATCACCCAATCCACCGCGCCAAGGCCGGCCAGCACCGCCATGCGCCGGTCAACGCTGTTGATCGGCCGGCCCGGCCCTTTGAGACGGCTCACGGAGGCATCGTCGTTGACCGCGACGATCAGGCGATCGCCTTGGGCCCTGGCCTGTTCGAGGTACGTCACATGCCCAGCATGGAGGATGTCAAAGCAACCGTTGGTGAACACGATTGTTTCGTTGTGCGCGCGGGCGTCGTCGACGGCCAGCAGCAACTGCTCCAGCCCGAGCACGCCACGCTCGGAACCCTCTTCACGCTGGATGGCGCGACGCAGCTCCGGAGCGCTGATGGCCGCCGTGCCCAGTTTGCCAACCACGATACCCGCCGCCAGGTTCGCCAGGGCCACCGCATGGGGCAGTTCCTCGCCAGCGGCGATGGCCGCCGCCAGTGTGGAAATCACCGTATCGCCGGCACCCGTCACGTCGAATACCTCACGGGCACGGGCCGGCAGGTGCAGCGCCGGATGATCGGGACGCAACAAGGTCATGCCATGTTCGCCCCGGGTGACCAGCAGCGCACCGAGCTCCAGGTCGTGCATCAGCTGTGCGCCTTTGCTCACCAGCTCGTGCTCGTCGGCGCAGCCACCGACGATGGTCTCGAATTCGCTGAGGTTCGGGGTGATCAGGCTCGCGCCACGGTAGATGGAAAAATCCTTGCCCTTGGGGTCGGCCAACACCGGAATACCCCGGGCACGAGCCGCCTGGATCAGCGTCTGGTGATTTTTCAAGGCGCCCTTGCCGTAGTCCGACAACACCAGCACCTTGATACCTTCGAGCAGTTGATCGACCTCGGCGCCAAGGGCCAGGGGATCGGTGGCGAACGGTTCTTCGAAATCGATCCGCAACAGTTGCTGATGGCGGCTGATGACCCGCAACTTGACGATCGTCGGCTGGTGCGCAATGCGCTGGAATATCGCCCGCACGCCCGCGCCCTTGAGGCTGTTGGCCAGGCTGTCGGCGGCTTCGTCGTCGCCGGTCACGCCGACCAGGGACGCCGGTGCGCCGAGCGCGGCAATGTTCAGGGCGACGTTGGCGGCGCCACCGGGCCGATCCTCGATATGCTCGACCCTGACCACCGGCACCGGTGCCTCTGGGGAAATCCGTGATGTACCGCCATGCCAATAGCGGTCGAGCATGACATCGCCGACCACCAATACAGGGGCTTGATCGAATCGCGGCATGGACAACTTCATGGAGCATCCCACATACAAAATGAACAGGGGCGCGATATTAGCACAGGGTTGGGGAAGGCTCGTCCATGGCGGTTATCGGATGAGCTGCACGGGCTGGCCGAGGCACCTCGACGGCTCAAGGTCGACGGGCCTGGTCGTCCTCCGGCGGCGTCCCATTCAGCCGCCGGACCCAGAAAAGCTCGTGGCGCCGAACCGCCTTGCGGAAAAATTCGTCTTCTCCGGTGCTGGGCCAGCGGCGCCCGGCCAGCAGTCGCTGGATGATACGGCGCAGCCGTCGCTTGAACGGAGGTCGGCCCTGCAAGTCATGCTGCATGCCCAGGGCCATGGCCTTGTCCATGCGGGTGGAGGCGTCCAGCGACGGGCTCCACAACCCATCGGCCGGCAACGGTTCGATGGCCGGCGGCAGCGCAATGCCATGGCCTGCCGGGCCCATCGGCCAGCGGTCGTTGTCATGCAGGTGATTGGCATAGAGCAGCAATGTCTGTGGCCGCCAGGTGCCGAGTTCGATCGCCTCCATCAGCGCCCGGGTACTGGCGACATGATCGCTGTGGGGGTCCAGCTCGGGGTGCGGCGTCAGCACCACCTCGGGCCGGTGATGTTCGAGCAGCCGCGCAAGGTCGGCCACCAGGTTGCGCCACGTCGGCAGGCCATCCGCGTCACCCGGCAGGTTCAAGGCATTGAACCGCCGGGCTTCGCGGATATCGCTCTCGCCCGACTCCCGCGAGCCAAAGCCCTGGTCCGGCGTCTTGGCCATGGCCGCCAATTGCAGGCAGTAGTAACCCAGCTGCACGCACTGCTGTTGCGCCACGCCCCCCCACAATGGCACGGCCAGGCTGTCCCAACTGCGCAGGCGACCCTTGAGACGAGCGGCCTCGGCGGGATCCAGGCCCATGTCGCGATAACGCTCGGCCTCGATCTCACCCTGGGTCAGCGTAACGATCGCAACCTCGCTGGCACGGCTGTACAGCCCGAACGCCGCGAGTTCGGCGTCATCGGCATGGGGCGCGACGATCAGCAGGCGCTGCCGGGCGAAATCCGGGTTGCTCAGTACATGCAACGTTGCCCCGGGAGCCAGGCTGCAAAAACGTCCGCGCAAGGCCAGGGTTCCGGCCGACAGCGCCGCCTCTTGCCCGGACAGATTGAGGAAGCGCTCGCCACAGACGCCCCGTTCAAGATCCTGGCGATCCTCACCGATCCACACCTGTGGGTCGAGGAAGCGCCCCAGCCAATGACTTTTCACCCGCACCTGCAGGATCAATGTCTGCCGGGCATCGAACTGACCCGTGACCTGCAGCCGTCCGCCGCTCAGCGTGACGGGAAATTGCGGGGTATCTGGCGGAAAGTCATAGCGATAATCATCGCTCGGAGCATAGAACAAATGGTCGGAGAACCACGCTTCATGAGCCACCCAGCCCAACAGGAGAAACACCGGCAACGACCACCACGACACCGTGAAGCCGAGCACCAGCGCCGCCAGCAGCGCGCCGGCCAGAACCAGGCGCTTGCGTTGACGGTGGCGTTTGAGCAGTTGCTGCTTGCGTGCGCTCACGGTGCTGTTCCCTCGTTCATCAGCTGCGTGTCCTGGCTCAAACCTGGTAGACCGGAACCCGGTTGCACCAGCGATCCTTGTATTCGCGATCGGCGCGGCCGAACGAGTAGCGCAACGGTTTGCCCGCCGCCCGGGCGTGCTCCCATTGTGCCTGGGTGTTGACGAAGCTGAGTACGCTGCCCGGGCTGAAATCGCGGCTCTGCGGGTCAACCCCCCCATTGATATATTCCAGGCTGAACCAGCCGGGCGCCTCGACCCGATACAGAATCTGGATCGCCACCGGTTCGTCATTCAAATAGATCAGCGAGCCGGTCATGAATTCGCGCATCAGGCTGAACACCTCGGCCAGATGGGTCTTGCCGGGGGCTTCGAAATTCCAGCGACGCTGGAACAGGTCGGCATACACCGCAGCCTGCTCGCCGGGGCTCAGGTCGAGCATTGGCCGGATACTGCCACCGGCGTCTTCCAGCAGACGCTGCTCGCGGCGCTGGTTGTAGCGAAACTTCTTGCTGTAGTCCTCGGGCTCACGCGCCAGCGCCAGGCCTTCGGGTTGTTCGGCGAGACCGATGATGTGCGGTGCATTCAGTTCGGACACATACCGCATGCGGTGCCGCAGGCGAACCTGGGCGCCTTGGCTGACGGGCAGGATGACCTCGGCATTGCCGAGGTCGAGCATGCCACGCTTGCCTTCACGCTTGAGCACATCCTTGGACAGCGCCACATGCCGGCCCCAGGTAGGCATGGCGGCGCACAGCTGGCCGTCAACGAGCCAGCCCAGGTAGCGCACCGGAATGCCCACCAGCCCGGCCAGGCGCTCGACCACATCAGGGTGTGTCGCCACGCTGCCACCGAATTGATGCCAGGCCTGGGCGTAAGCCACGGCGTCTATGGGGGTCCAACCGTTTTCGCGCCAGGCCCGCCAGTAACTCAGGATCAAACGAAGGTCTCCTTCGCCACCTCATCGGCAGCCTCGACGAAATCCTTCTCGTGCAAGCGCGCGTAGAAGCCATTCAGCGCCAGCAACTCGGCGTGAGTACCGCGCTCGACGATACGACCCTTGTCCATCAGCAGGATGAGATCGGCTTTCTCGATCGTCGATAACCGGTGGGCGATGACCAACGTGGTGCGCCCTTTCATCACCTGGTCGAGGGCTGCCTGGATGTGCCGCTCGGACTCGGTGTCCAGCGCCGAGGTGGCTTCATCGAGGATCAGCAGCGGAGCGTTCTTGAGCAACGCCCGGGCAATCGCCAGGCGCTGGCGCTGGCCGCCGGACAGCAGCACGCCGTTCTCGCCCACCAGGGTGTCGTAACCCTGGGGCATCTGCTCGATGAACTCGGCCGCGTAGGCATCTTCGGCAGCCCTGCGGACGTCTTCAAACGGTGCGCCGGCAAGATCGCCATAGGCGATGTTGTTGGTGACGCTGTCGTTGAACAGCGTGACCTGCTGGTTCACCAGGGCGATGTGCCGACGCAGGTTGGTCAACCGGTACTGCTCGACATCCACGCCGTCGAGCAATATCTGGCCCTTGTCGTGGTGATAGAACCGTGGGATGAGGTTGGCAAGGGTCGACTTGCCACTGCCCGAGCGCCCTACCAAGGCAATCATCTGGCCCTCTTCCGCGGTAAAGGAGATATCGTCGAGCACGAGCCTTTCCGTACCCGGGTATTGGAAGCTCAGGTTACGCACTTCCAGGCGACCGTTGACCCGGACCATTTCCTGGGTGCCGGTATCGATTTCGGGCTCTTCGTCGAGCTGCTCGAAAATGCTTTCCGCCGCGGCCAGTCCTTTCTGGATCGTGGCGCTGACTTCCGACAACTGGCGGATAGGCTTGGGTAGCAGACCGGCGGCGGTGATGTAGGCGACCAGTTCCCCTGCCGAGGCGTCGCCACGCAGGTAAAGCACCAGGTACATCAACACGGCCATGCCGATATAGATCACCAGTTGCAGCATCGGCGTGTAGATCGACTGGGTCCGCGTCATGCCCAGGCTGCGGTTCATGTTGTCGGCGCTGGCCTTGTGAAACCGCTCGATTTCGTAGTGTTCGCCGCCGAAGCTGCGTACCACGCGGTAGCCCTGGATGGTTTCCGACGCCACGTGGGTCACATCGCCCATCGCCACCTGGATCTTCTTGCTCTGCTTACGGAATTTCTTGCTGGCGCTACTCACCAGCACGGCAATGACCGGCAGGATCGCCAGCAATACCAGGGTCATTTTCCAGTTGCTGTAAAGCAGGTAGCCGAACAGGAACACCACGGTCAGGCCTTCCCGGATGACAACCTTGATGGCATCGGTGGCGGCGCCGGTGACCATGGTCACGTTGTAGGTGATACGGGAAATCAGGTGGCCGGAGTTATGGTTATCGAAATAACGGTTGGGCAAGGTCAGCAGGTTGTCGAACAGCGCGCAACGCAAGTCATGGACGACGCCCCGGGCGACCTTGGCCAGGTAGTAGTTGCCCAGGAACGAACCGATCCCCTGGTAAACCGCGATCAGCACGATCAACAGCGGCACCCCGAGCACCAGCGAGACCCCCATGAAGCGGGTGTCATTGGGCTTTTGCAGCGCGTCGAGAAAATGCTTGAGCATGTCCGCCAGCATCGGCTGGCTGGATGCAAACAACACGAAGCCAACGATACTGACGGCGAAAGCGCCCCAATACGGGAGAACGTATTTCAGCAATCGCAAGTAAATCTTCATGCTCGATTGCTGGTCGGAATTGGCCATTCGGTGCGCCTCGCACGTTTGAAAAGACAGACAAGCTGCGGATTGTAACAGCGAACCAATTACATCGGTTCAGTCAGGAGGAAGTCCCTGCAGCGCGACCTCGGGCAGCCAGCACGATGCTCAACGCAATGGGCAGCCAGGTGATCAGCCAGTCCGCATTGGGTTTGAGCCACAAGCCGATGCCATCGGTCATCAAGGAAACCGATGAGAAGACCCAGAGGGCCAACAACACCTGGCCCAGCGGCTGCGCCCGGCACGTCCAGCCTCTCCAGCCTGCGGCCAGCCACAGCCCGCCGAACAGCAGCAAGCCAGGCACGCCAAGGCGCACACCGGTATCCAGGAACAGATTGTGCGGATGCTTGAAAGCCTGGCCGATCTCAGGGACCGGAATCAGGTATTGGTGAAACCCCACGCCCATTGCCCAGTGATCGAGCATCAATTGAAGGCCGCCCTGCCAAAGCTGGGGACGAAAAGACACGCCGCGCTGCAGAAGGATTTCCGGGTCGAATGCAGCAACCAGGGCCACCCCCAGCACGACCAGGACGACCAGCGCGCCGCCCAGGCGTGAAGGCCGCGCCACCGCCATCACCAGCAGGCAGGCGCCCAGCCCGATCCACACCCCACGGGTCTGGCTGGAACCGAGAAATAACAAGTAGCCCAGCGCCGCAATCATCAGCAACGCCAGCACAGGGAGCCTGAGAGGCCTGGATTGCCAGGAGAAGACGCCCATGATCGCCAGGCTCCCCACCGCATGGGCAGCCATGATCGGCGTGCTCCACAGGCCGATGGCAATCAACCGGTCGCTCAAAGGCCGGGCACTGATCCCATAGAAATACACCCAGGACGCGGCTGCGAATAAACCGCCGAGAATCGACGCACCCAACAACATGGACTCCAGCCGCCACTGGCGATGCTGCGCAGCCAGCAGCACGCCTGCCAGGGACAGCGTCACGTAGAGAACCACCTTGCTCTTGCCCAAGGCGTTATCGCCGCCCTCGACCATCAGCACCGCCAGCGTCCAGGCCGCGAACGCGGCGAAGAGTACGCATTCGGGCTGTTTGAGCATCAAGCGCACATCCCGATGCAGCAGCCCCAACAAGGCGGGCAACCACAACAGGAAAATCAACGATTGATGGTAAAGCTTGTTGCTGGGCAGCACCCACGCCCCACACAACAGCACGAGGAAGCCGATGGATGCCCATATTGCCAGGCTGTTTTTATCGATCAGTCGTCTCAGGTAGATGGTCATTAGTTTTTATCCAGCAGCCTATCGGCGACCCGTTGCAACTGAGCCTGGTCGGCATTCTTCCAGCCACCCTTGATGCAATAGCACTCGGAAAGGTAATGGAAGAAGTTGCGCCGCAAGCGCTCGTCAAGCGGCCATTGCGGGAATGCACGAGCCAATGACACGACCTGATCGGCATCGTCGGCGTGCATCACCAGCCCCTCGATATTAAAAAACGCCTGGCCCAGGGTCAGCACCGGCTTGCCCAACAACAAGCTTTCCAGGCCCACGGTCGAATTGATCGTGATCACGAACTGACTGGCCTCGATCAACTGCTGCGTGGCATTGCCGTTGGCGAAGAGCAGGCGCTCATGGGTCCGCTCGTGCAGCTCGGGGTACGTCTCGCGGCTGGACGGGTGCTCCTTGAACACCACCGTCAGGCCCGTTTCCTCGGCGAGTCGCTCGCCCAAGGCAAACATCTCGCGCATGTTCCTGATCCAGGGCGAAAATAGCCGGACCTGGCTGTCACGATCGTCCTGGAACGGAATGAACACAAATTGCGCCGGCAGCTCGATCGGCGCCGGGCCGGCGCTGCGTGGCGCACGGGGAATCAGCACCGGTGCAGCCTGGTTTTCCGGCACCGGATACGGGTAGTCGAGGTAGAAACCGGCATCTCGCGGAACCGCGTTCAGGTAGTTCACCCCGCGCGGGTCCACGGTGGTGGTGTCGGGCAACAGGCCGTTCTCGAAAAAGAACGTCTTGCAGCCGCTCGGTGCCAGCGCCGTGAGCAACCGGCAGTAACGATGGGAGCCGTTCCAGAACGCCAACGCATCGGGGCGTTCCCGATCAAGCAAGGCCTGGGCGCGCAGGGCCATCCAGAGAAGTTCGAGGCGCAGCAACAGGCGATACAGCGCGCCATTGTTCTTGTTCTTGACCCGACGTTCCGCGCACTTTTCCTCGATCAGACTCGGCCAATCGATGCACGAAACAACCTTGGAGATCCGTCGGAACCCGGGCCAAGGCATTTGTTGAGGAGAAACGACTTTACCCTGCAGCTCGGTTTCGTTGAGCAAGCGGTTGAAATAAAGGCCTTGGTGCTTGGCCAGGGAAATGAACAGCGTTTTTGTCATGGAATGTCCAGAAAGACGGCGCCAGGCAGGCCCGCAAACAGGGCGAACACCCTGGGAAAATTGACGCGACTATACCACAGCGGTTTTTGCCGCCTGCACACTGCGCTAACATACCCGGCTGCCCCTCCCAGCGGGCCAAGCCTTGGAGCCTTGATGCAAACGCTCGACCCTACTGTTTACCTCAGCCTGCGCGAAGGTGCCGATGTCCTTGAGGCCGATCGCCAAGGGGATAAGGTGCTGCGCCTGGCCGATGGCTCGATGCTCAAGCTGTTTCGCCGCAAACGCCTGCTGACCTCCGCGCTCTGGTCACCGTATGCCCAGCGCTTTGCCGACAACTGCCAGACCTTGCAGGCGCGCGGCATCGAATGCCCGCGCATTCGCCAGGTCTACCGCATTCCCGCCATCGAGCGTGATGCCGTGCATTACGACCCGCTGCCCGGCAGCACCCTTCGTCAACTGCTCGGCGCGGACACCTCTATCGACCTTCGGTCACGACTGGGTGAGTTCATCGCTCGCCTGCATCAGAACGGTATCTATTTTCGCTCCGCGCACCTGGGCAACGTGGTGCTGACGCCTGAAAACACCTTGGGACTGATCGATGTCGCCGACCTGAAGGCCTATCACAAGCCGCTGCGCAAAGGGCTGCGCCTGCGCAATTTCAAACACATGTTGCGCTATCGACAGGACCGCGAATGGCTGCTCCAGGACAACCAGTTCCTGGAGCATTATCTCAGTCATCAGAAGGTGTGCAACGAGCGGGAACTGAGGCTCGCGCTCGGCATTTGAGCGGCAGGCTGCGACGTCAGCCGACGGCAGGCAGCCTGAAGGTTTCGAAATTTTCTGCCGGGTCTCTGCCGCGCAGCAAGTCATCGACCAGCTCGACGGTTTTTGCCAACCCTCTGGAGCCGTGCACCAGATGGTAGTCGGCGAAGCCCCGAGCCTTGGCCACGCATTGCGGATAGTCCTGCTCAAGCGCGTGCAACTGCTGGGAAAACGCCTGTTCATCGCGCACTTGCGGCCCGAAGAACAACGCGTGGGAAAAGATATCCACATCGCGGCCGGCATTCACATGAATTACCGGACGCCCCGCCAGACCTGCCTCGATGCCGGCGTTGGACATGATATTGATGACCGCGCTGGCCTGGGCGAGCGCCTGTGCCAGCGAGCACTCCACATCCAGCAACTCGATGTTGGCGAACCGCGTCGCCGCGTCGCGCCAGAACTGCGCCTTGCTGCGCGGATGGCGCTTGAACAGCACGCGATAATCCGGGTTGCGTCCGGCCCAATCGCGCAGCAACTGGTAAGTGTCCTGGTAACCGGCTTCTTTCTCCCGATCAGGCCCTACCCCCAGCACCAGCAGCGTTTTGATAGTTGGATCAGCGACGGGCAGGTCATAGGTTTCGTCGGCGAGGTAGGAACCGACCAGCACCACCGTCGACTCACCGAACCGCAGCGTCCGCTCTTGCAGTGCTTCCAGCGAACTGCGACCGAAGACGCCGTAATAATCGTAGTCATTCATTCCCAACCGACGGGACGACTCCAGTGTCGTGGCATGCGCCAGGTGCAGCAGGCGGGCCCCACGCGCAGCCAGCGCCAGGCGCAGGAACGGCGCGTGCAGACTGCCATTGCGTTCGTTGATCAGTACTTTGGGCTGATAGGTCATCACCAGCCATTGGGCGTGGGCGGCATAGACCAGGTAACGTAGCGGCACGGACTGTGGCGGCGGTGCCAGCATGCGCTGGGCACAGGCGGCGGCAGGAGCTCGCAGCGCAGCTTCCGTCAGTTGATGACCGCGCTTGCGCAGGGCATCGATCAGGATGTTCTTGCGCTGCAGCGCCATGGACTTGGGCGCTGAATGTAGCAGCAGCACTTCGCAAGGTACCGCGTCGGTCGAATGCTTCAAGCACGCCTTGGCGCGCAAACCAATCGCTACATCCACCACCACGTCACGAACCAGGCGCAACAGGCTGCCCAGGCGACCGTGGCGCTCGCGCAGCAGTTTCCAGCGGTAGCGGTCCAGTTCACGAGCCTTTCGAGCCCAGCTTCCGTCGGCCTGGAACATGCTGTCGTCAGACCTTGCGGCGTTCACTTGAACAACAACCGGATAGCCTTGCGCGTATAGGACCAGCGCGTGATCGAGCGAACATCGGTACGCACGGCCTGGGCATAAAAAGCCTTGGCATTGGCATAGTCACCGGCGCTGTAGCAATCGCGGAACAACGACAGGCAACGCTGGGCCATGAAGGCCTTGCGCAAATCTTGCAACGACTGCGGCATGCGCGCCGGGGAAAACACCTCGTCGACCATGCCCACGCCCGCCGCCAGGCTTTGCCTGAGGTCATGCCGCATGCTGTCGCCATGCTTGTAGATCAGCGCCAGCGGCTGATCGAGCACGGTGCATGGAAAGCGCGCCAGCACCTGGGCAAACACCGGAATGTCTTCGACGTTACGCAGATGCTCGGGATAGTTACCCGGCCCGAACACCTCGCGGTGCATGGCACAGGCGCCGTTGGACAGGGTCACCGTCTTGTCCAGCAGGTAGCCCCGGACGCGCTCACGCGGCGTGGCCGGCAACGGCTTTACCGCATGCTGGACGCGACGCCCGTCAGGAAACACCGACCAGTGGCTGCCGATGACCAGGCGAGTTTCGGGATGACTGGCAACATGCCGGGTCACGGCGGCAAGCGCGCCCGGCGCCATCTCATCGTCGGCATCCAGGAAGATCAGGTATTGCCCCCGAGCCTCCTCGATCCCGCGATTGCGTACCGACGACAAACCACCATTGGGTTTGCGCAGGGCCCGGAAGAGCCCGGCGTGTTCGGCCTGCAATTGCTCCAGGATCTGCGGCGTTGCATCAGTGGAACCATCGTCGATCACTAACAGCTCGGCCTGGGCTTCGCCTAACTGCGCGATGACCGAGTTCACCGCCCGCGGCAAGGTCTCGGCGTAGTTGTAGGCCGGGATGACGACACTGATCAGCACCTCAGTCATAAGCGTCCACACCGTCCTTGACGACCAGAATGTCTTCCATGATCAGGTACTGCAGGTCAGAGCCGATGAACATGTTCAGCGCGTCGGTCGGCGAGCAGATCATCGGCTCGCCACGACGGTTGAGCGAAGTGTTCAGCGACACGCCATTGCCGGTCAGGACTTCCAGCGCCTTCATCATGTCGTAGTAGCGCGGGTTGTATTCACGCTTGAGCACCTGGGCCCGGGAAGTGCCGTCTTCGTGAACCACTTCCGGCACGCGGGTCTTCCATTCCTCGGCCACTTCGAAGGTAAAGGTCATGAATGGCGCCGGGTGATCGACCTTGATCATCTGTGGGGCAACAGTGTCGAGCATCGACGGGCAGAAAGGCCTCCAGCGCTCGCGGAACTTGATCTGCTCGTTGATGCGATTGGCCACGCCGGTGGCGCTCGGGCAACCGATGATCGAACGACCGCCCAAGGCACGCGGGCCGAACTCCATGCGCCCCTGGAACCAGGCCACCGGGTTGCCGTCGACCATGATCCTGGCGATGCGCTCGGGGGTGTTGTCGATCTTGCGCCATACCGGCTTGCTCGGATGACGGGCGCACGCGGCGATCACGTCTTCGTTGCTGTAGGCCGGGCCGAGGTAGACGTGCTCCATCTTTTCCACCGGCACGCCACGGGCATGGGACACATAAGCCGCCGCGCCTACCGCGGTGCCGGCGTCGCCGGAGGCCGGCTGCACGAACAGTTCCTTGACGTCGTCACGGGCGATGATTTTCTGGTTGAGCTTGACGTTCAGTGCGCAGCCGCCGGCGAAGGCCAGCTTGCCGGTTTCCTTGAGCACGTCGCCCAGGTAGTGGTCGATCATCTGCAGCGCGAGCTTCTCGAACAGCGCCTGCATGCTGGCGGCGTAATGGATGTACGGCTCGTCGGCGATGTCGCCTTCACGCTTCGGACCGAGCCATTCGATCAGCTTTGGCGAGAAGTAGAAGCCCTTGCCTTTCTCTTTATAGCGACGCAGGCCGATCACGTTGGCGTAGTCGGTGTTGATCACCAGTTCGCCGTTTTCGAACGAGGCCAGGCGCGAGAAATCGTACTTGCTGGCATCGCCATACGGCGCCATGCCCATGACCTTGAATTCGCCGTCGAGCATTTCAAAGCCGAGGAACTCGGTGATCGCGCCATACAGACCGCCCAGGGAGTCCGGATCGTAGAATTCCTTGATCTTGTGGATCTTGCCGTTTTCGCCGTAGCCGAAGAACGTCGTGGCGTATTCACCCTTGCCATCGATACCCAGGATCGCGGTTTTTTCCTGGAAACCCGAGCAGTGGTAGGCGCTGGAGGCATGAGCCAAGTGGTGCTCGACCGGTTCGATCTTGATTTTTTTCGGATCGAAGCCCAGTTGCTCCAGGCACCAGACTATCTTGCGGCGATAACGCTTGTAGCGACGGTTGCCCATCAGGATCGCATCAAGGGCGCGATCCGGGGCGTACCAGTAACGCTTGGCGTAGTGCCAGCGCGCTTCGCCGAACAGGCTGATCGGGGCGAACGGGATCGCCACCACATCAACATCGGACGGCTTGATGCCGGCCTGCTCCAGGCAGAACTTCGCCGACTCGTAGGGCATGCGGTTCTTTGCATGTTTATCGCGTACGAAGCGCTCTTCCTCGGCCGCCGCGATCAGCTTGCCGTCAATGTACAGCGCTGCGGAAGGATCATGGCTAAGGGCGCCGGACAGGCCAAGAATCGTCAATGCCACAGGGGTCTAGCCTCTTATGTCTGCATACGGGCGACAAGCGCCGCGAAGAATTGATGCGCCGCGCGCCAAGGGCGCTGGGCAGCTAAAGGGCGGGATTATAGCTTAAAAGCGCTGGCAAACCTCTAGCGGCGAGCAAGTGACGAAGCTTACCTGAAGGACCTGAACACCAGTGAGAGCGAGCCTGCTCGCGAAGGCGGCAACGAATCTACACCTAACCCCAACATTTACCCGATCCGTGGCGAGGGAGCTTGCTCCCGCTCGGCTGCGCAGCAGTCGTAAACCCGGCAACTGTGTTTTCCTGGCACACCGCATTGAATGGTTTTGGCGCCGCTGCGCAGCCCAGCGGGAGCAAGCTCCCTCGCCACGGTGAGTGATGGCCTGGCAATCCCCCTGTGGCCAGGAAAACGTTGGGGCTCAGGGCAGTGTGGGAGCGAGCCTGCTCGCGAAGGCGGCAACGAATCTACACCTAACCCCAGGATTTACCCGATCCGTGGCGAGGGAGCTTGCTCCCGCTCGGCTGCGCAGCAGTCGTAAACTTGGCAACTGTGTTTTCCTGGCACACCGCGCTGAATGGCTTTGGGGCCGCTGCGCAGCCCAGCGGGAGCAAGCTCCCTCGCCACGGTGATGGCCTGGCAATCCCCCTGTGGCCAGGAAACATTGGGGCTCAGGGCAGTGTGGGAGCGAGCCTGCTCGCGAAGGCGGCAACGAATCTACACCTAACCCCAGGATTTACCCGATCCGTGGCGAGGGAGCTTGCTCCCGCTCGGCTGCGCAGCAGTCGTAAACTTGGCAACTGTGTTTTCCTGGCACACCGCGCTGAATGGCTTTGGGGCCGCTGCGCAGCCCAGCGGGAGCAAGCTCCCTCGCCACGGTGCGTGATGGCCTGGCAATCCCCTGTGGCCAGGAAAACATTGGGGCTCAGGGCAGTGGACTGACCCCAAAATGTTGGACGGTCTACTGCCACATGCCCACGGATTGAGTCCTGTATTCCAAGGGGCTCAGTCCACCGAGCTTCGATTTGATCCGCTCATGATAACTGATGTACTCGTCCAGCCCTACATTCAGCTCTTCCAGATTTTCAAAGCGTTTCAGGTAGAAAAACTCGGATTTCAGGGTGCCGAAAAAACTCTCCATCGCCGCGTTGTCGAGGCAATTTCCCTTACGTGACATGCTCTGCTTTATGCCGCGTTGCTTCAGTGCATGCTGATAGCGAGGTTGCTGATACTGCCAGCCCTGGTCAGAGTGCAGCAGCAGATGAGACGGCCCTTGCAGGCGCTCGAAGGCCTTTTCCAACATTCCGGTCACCAAGGCAAAGCATGGGCGCGGGGCGGTTTCATAGGCGATGATCTCGCCGTTGTACAAATCCATTACCGGCGATAAATAGAGCTTCTTTGATCCGACTTTGAATTCGGTGACGTCCGTTACCCATTTCTGATTGGGCCGTTGCGCGACGAAATTACGCTCCAGAAGATTCGCCGCGACGGTTCCAACTTGCCCTCTATAAGATCGATACTTTTTTGGGCGCACCAAGGATTTAAGGCCCATGCGGTCCATCAGGCGCTGAATCATTTTTTCACTGACCGACTCTTTCTTTTGAAGTGCCAAAGCGATGCGGCGATAGCCAAATCGCCCTTCGTGCTGGTCGTAGAGGTCACGGATCTTCGTTTTCAGCGAGGCATATTTGTCAGGTTTCTGAAGGGCGCTGACCTGGTAATAGAACGTGCTGCGGGCCAGGTTGGCTAACTTCAGCAGACTGTCCAGAGGAAACCTGGATCTCAACGCCATTACGGAGATGGTTTTTTCCCGGGGCGACTCCTCTTCGAAGCCTCCCTTACCTCTTCGAGCTTTTTTAGGTAAGCGTTCTCCATACGTAGGTATTCGAGTTCGGCCTTCAGTTGCTCTCGGCTCTTCGAATCGTCGTCCACGGGTTGGGAGTGATCAGGGACAGGCGTTTTTTTGGGCATGACAACAGCCTTTTTTCTCTTGGGTACGATCAGGGCAGGAAGACCGCCACTGTAGTACTGCCGCTCCCAAATGCCCACCTGCGAGGACTGACCGAGCCCGAACCGCGCGGCGACTTCCCGATGTGAGAGCCGCTCTTTTTGCATGCATTGGATGACTGAGCGTTTGAAGGCCGCGCTGTAATGGTGACCATGCGATTGCAGCCCAGCACTGCCTCGAGCCTGATAGGTGGCGACCCAGCGCCGAAGCAGGCTGTAGTCGATCAAGTAGCGGTGAGCTACCTTTCGAAAGCCTTCATTGCCATTGATATAAGCCTCAATCGCCGTAATTTTGAACTGAAGCGAAAATTTGCCCATGGAAACACCGCCAAAAGTCAGGTTGGTGTCCAACTTTTGGGGTGCAGTCCACAGTGTGGGAGCGAGCCTGCTCGCGAAGGCGGCAACGAATCTACACCTAACCCCAGGATTTACCCGATCCGTGGCGAGGGAGCTTGCTCCCGCTCGGCTGCGCAGCAGTCGTAAACTTGGCAACTATGTTTTCCTGGCACACCGCGCTGAATGGCTTTGGGGCCGCTGCGCAGCCCAGCGGGAGCAAGCTCCCTCGCCACGGTGATCGGTCACAAGGCCGAGAGGGTGTTTTCGACATCCTTTGGCAAGCGCTCATCAATCACCCGATACAACGCGCTATCCTGCGGCCAGTTGCGCATGAACCGCGCGCGATCCCGGGCGTAGGCCTGGGCGAAGCTGGCCTGGGTGCGGTGCTGGCACATGGAGTCCAGGTCGATCAGCGCCCAGCGGTCGTCTTGCCAGAACAGGTTATGCCCTTTGAAATCACCGTGGCTGATCCGTTCGCGGATGAGGTCGGCGAACAAGCGATCCAGCGCCAGCAATTCTGTTTCGGGCGCCTCACCGGTCTCCACGTATGGGGCGAAGCGTTCGATGATGTCCGGGCCCGGCAAGTACTCGGTGACCAGATACGCACCACGGCGCAGCCACAGGAAACGCTTTTCCAGCAGCGCCAGCGGCTTGGGCGTGGCAATGCCGAGGAAGGCCAGGCGATGACCCTCGCGCCAGGCATGCCAGGCACGGCTCGGACGCCAGAAGCGCTTGAGCCAATGGGCGAATCCCTTGATGTTGTAGCGCTTGATGATCAGCGTACGGCCGTCCGCCACCACCCTGCCGACACTCGCCGCGCCGCCGGTCTTGAACAGATGTCCCTGATCAAGCAGGGCATCGGCCTGCTCAAGCACGGGCGTTATCGCGGCCTCTTCATCACGGCGGATAGCCCGCAGGCCGAAGGCCCCACGCTTGACGCTGAACAGGCTGCATTCTCGCCCGACCTTTTCGAGGAAATCCTTCAGGCGCCAGGAATGCACCTTGTCGATCTGTTTTTGCAACGCCTCCATCGGCAACGCATGTTCGGCATTGCCAAGAAGATAATGCACCAGCAACTCTTCGGTGAACGGCGCCAGGGACTTGGGCAACTGGGCGAAAAACACACCGAGATTCTCCAGCACTTTTTGCCGCGACAACGGCTGCCCTGCGGTTTCGACCCGAATACCGGCGCCATCGATCAGGTAGAGTTTCCCATCGTGGCGCAGCAGGTTGTCCAGGTGCAGATCCTCTTGCCACAGGCCCTTGGCGTGCAGTTGTGCAATGGCACCCAGGGCCTCCGCCAGCACTGCGGCCTGCTCATCGGCCAACGGCGGCAATTGCTCGACTTGCCTCCAGGCGTCGCCCAGGCTTTGGGCCCCTTCGAGCAATTCGAACAGCAGCCAGCCACCCTCGCCGTCCTTCAAGCCGTCCACCAGCAACAGCGGTGTGGTCAGGCCCTGTTCCGCCAGCAGACGCACACCTTGCACCTCACGCTGGAAGTGACGAGCCGCCTTGGCGCCAACCAACAATTTCGCCAGTACCGGGCGACCGCGCCAGACACCCGCGCCCACATAACGCTGCCCCGGTAAAACGCGCAGAAGCGTCAGCAATTGCAATTGCGCCGGTCCGGCGGCGTCCGCCAGCTCCAAGCTCAAGGGCAGGCCAGGGCTGCGGCCGGCATTTTTAAGTTCGGACAAAAGCATCAACGCGCCTCCTTATCGGTACGGCGGGCGGCCACGCGTGTCATCCAGCTGTCGACCAGAGCGCTGTCCAGCGGCTGCTCCAGATAAGTAGCCAGCAACTGGCGCACGTCGTCACCCTTCCAGGCGCCTGCCCGGCGCAACAGCGGTTCCAGGTCCTTGATCCGGTCACGTTGGCCGAACAGCAGCGGCCGGGTCTTCTCCAGGTCGATCAACTGCGCCTGGTAGCCGCTGTCGCCGGCTTGCAGAAAAATGTGCTTGGGATAAAAACAACCATGCATCTGATGGGCATCGTGCAGGCGCCGCGCCAGGTGCCCGCAGGCCTGCAGGATGCCCGTGCGCTGCGCGCCACTCAGCATCGACCAGCGCTGCAGCAATGAATCGAGGTCATCCCAGCCGTCCAGCGCACGCGTCAGCAGAACCGCACGGGCCTCGCCGTTCACCTTGCGCTGGCCGTAGAACACGGCCTGCAGCGCGGGGATGCGCAGTTGCCGATAACGGCTGATATTACGAAATTCCCGGGAAAAACTCGGCTCGCCGAACGGATGCGACAAGGTTCGGGTCAGGTAATTGCTCTGACGCTTGAGGTAGTACCCCTGCCCTTCCAGTTCCAGGCGGAACACGCTGCTCCAGCCCTCCCCCGAGGTGTTGGGTTCGTCCACCGCTTCCAGTTGTCGTGCCCACAAGGCCTCGAAGCTGTCCAGGCCATGGCGTTGCAGCAACGCGCGGTCTTCATCGGCCAGAAAATCAGTCATTCACGCCCCTCGAAAAATTTCACCACGTGCCGGATACGTTTCTTGTCCAGGGCATCCAGCCGGTCGCGCTGCCGGTATTGCAGATAAAAACGCAGGCGCTGGGTGGCCGACAGGTGATATTTGGCGACCTTGTCCAGGCACGCCAGGTCCTTGATGATCCGGTACTTGAGCCAGAAGCCGCGCCAGAAGTCACCGTTCGGACAATCGATCAGGAACAACCGCGACTGATCGTCGATCAGCAGGTTGCGCCACTTCAAATCGTTATGGGTAAAACGCTGCTCATGCATGGTCCGCGTGTAACCCGCCAACTGCCGGCTCACACCGTCGACCCAGGCGCGATCCGCCAGCCTGGGGTCGCGACGCTCGGCCAGGGCCGAGAGGTCCTCGGTGCGGGGCAATTCGCGGGTGATCATCGCACCACGGGCGAAGGCCGCGCCGTTTCGCTCCAGTCCCCAGGCAATGATTTGTGCGGTCGGGATCCCCCATTTGGCGAAGCGCTTGAGGTTCTGCCATTCGGACTTGACCCGCGGCCTGCCCAGGTAACGCCGCAAGCCCTTGCCGGCGCCGGTGTAGCGCTTGACGTAATAATTGACGCCGTTGCGCTGCACCCGGATCACCTCCGACAGAGGGTCGCGCGTCAGGCGCTCGCCCTGGAGGGCGAACACCGCGTCCAGGCTACCGAAATCCGCCGCCAGTTCGGCGTAGGCCGGTTCCAGTGTCCAGCCTGACATCAGAGCGCGTCCCCATACCGCTGCTTGCGGGCATACAGTTTGTTGGCCTTGCCTTCGAGCCAGGCCAGCAGCGACGCTTCCTCAGCCAGTACCTGGCGCAACGGCTGCTGGAAATAACCTTTGAGGAAACGCAGCTTGTCGCGGCGCGTCAGGCCGATGTCCAGCGCCGAAAAATACAGCGCGGCCAGGTCTTTGTTGCGCCAGCGCGTGGTGATGGCCGGGCGGGTCTGGGCGCGGTGCAGGTCGATCACCGAGAGCTTGAAACCGTCGGCCGTCACCGGTGTGTCGGTATGCAGCAGGAAATGGCAGATGTAGCAGTCGCGATGGTTGACCCCGGCGCGGTGCATCATGCCGGTCATGCGCGCCACTTCAGCGATCAGTGCCCGCTTGAGCCTGGGCTGCGGCGGCTGCCTGACCCAGTCGATGCTGTAATCTTCAAGGCTGATGGTGGGCGCCAGTTCTTCGGTGACGATGAACGAATGCTGGTCGGCCGGGTTGCTGCCCTTCTCGCCATACGCGACGGCCGTCATGGTCGGCACGCCGACTTCCTGCAGACGCTGGATGGCTTTCCATTCCTGTCCCGCGCCAAGTACCGGCAGCTTGGCGGTCAGCAGGTTCTTGAAAATCTCGCCCCAACCGATGCCACGGTGGATCTTCACGAAAAAGCCGCGACCGTCCACCTCGGTACGCAAGGTGCGCCGGGCTTCTAGTTCACGGTAGACCTCGCCCTTGAGCGCCTCGACCTCGGTGAACGCATCGCGTCCGGCCCAAAGGCTCTTGAACGGTTCGGCCAGCATCAATTTCATCAAGCGTGCTCCGCCAATATCACATCGGCCGCGTGCTGCGGCATGCTGTAGAGGTCGGCCGTCTCGGCGAAGGCTAGACCGTTGCGGCTCCAGGCCGCCCTTGCCTCGGAATCACCGAGCATCCGCCCCAGGTATTCGGTCAGTTGCGTCTGCTCGAACGGCTCATCCAGCACCAGGCCGCTGTCGGCCTCGGCGATGTAATGGGCGTACCCGCACACCGCGCTGACCAGCACCGGCAACCCGGCCACCAGCGCTTCGAGCAGTACCGTGCCGGTGTTTTCGTTGTAGGCCGGGTGGATCAACAGGTCGGCGCCCAGCAGGAAACGCGGGATATCGCTACGACCCTTGAGGAACCGCACATTGTCGCCCAGACCCAGCGCGGCACTCTGCAATTGGAATACCTTGGGGTCGTCCTGGCCGATTACAAACAGCCGGGTGCGTTTTCTCAATTCGGCCGGCAGCGCGGCCAGGGCCTTGAGGCTGCGATCCACACCCTTGGTCTTGAAGCCGGAGCCGATCTGCACCAGTAGCAGGTCATCGTCGGCCAGCTGGAATTCGGCCCGGAACGCGGCACGGATCTCGTCGGCGTCGGCGGGCCGGCGACGGTCCTGGGCGATGCCGGGCGGCAGCAGATGGAAGCGTTCCAGCGGCGTGTCGTAGTGCTTGATGAACAGCGGCTGCTGGACTTCGGAAATCATCAGGACTTCGGTCTTGGCATCCTTGGCGAACACCGCCCGCTCGTATTCGGCGAAATGCCGGTAGCGGCCCCAGCGCCGGTACAGCGAATTGCGCAGGTTCTGTGCCTTGTCTTCGAAGCAGCCGTCGGCGGCGTAATACACGTCCAGGCCAGGCATCTTGTTGAAACCGATCAGACGATCCACCGGGCGCTGGGCCAGGTCGGCCTCCATCCAGGCGCTGAGTTTTTCGTTGCGACGGTGGTTGAACAGCGCCTTGACCGGCGCCACCAGTACTTCGAAGCCCGGCGGGACGTCGCCCTCCCAGATCAGCGTGTAGACGCGGATCTGGTGGCCACGCCGCTGGCATTCCAGGGCGATGCGCATGAAGTCACGCTGCAGGCCACCGAAGGGAAAGTATTTGTAAAGGACAAAAGCCAATTGCATCAGCGCGGCTCCTCAGCCAATAACGTGCTCAGGTGGCTGGCAACACGCTCGGGGTTTACACGCGTGAAGCACAGGGGCTGCTCGCGCTTAAGGTCAAACCGACGGGCATCTTCGGCGGTCGGTGGATAAGTACACTGTTTCTGCATGCAGGGCGCGCAGGGGAAATCACTGGCGAGGTGAATCTGGCCCTTGCCGTAGGCACCGGTCAGCACCGGGTTGGTCGGGCCGAGCAGCGAAACGGTCGGCACGTCCAGGGCCGCAGCCAGGTGACCGAGGCCAGTGTCCACGGCTACGCAGGCCTGGGCACCGGCGAGCACCTTGCCCATGCCGCCAAGGTTCAGTTTCGGCAGTACCAGGGCGTTGCGCAGCCCGCTGGCGATGCGCTCGGCGCGGGCCTTTTCGGCAGGGTTGCCCCACGGCAGTTTCACCACCACGCCGTACTGACCCATGCGCTCGGTGAGCTGGCGCCAGTAAAGCTCGGGCCAGTGCTTGGAGTCCCAGGTCGTGCCATGCAGGAAAACCACATAGGGATAGGGGCGCGGCAGTTCCACCAGGCGGTCGATGTCGAGGCCATAGTTGCCCTGGGTCTGCGGCAAGTCGTAGCCCAGCGCCACGGCAAACAGCTGGCGCACGCGCTCGACCGCATGCTGACCACGGGCCACCGCCAGGCGCCGGGAGTAAAACCGCGCCGCCAGGGGCTCGCGTGCCGAATCCTTATCCAGGCCAGCCACCGGGGCCTTGACGTAGCGAGTCAGCCAGGCGCTTTTCAGCAAGCCTTGGGCGTCAATCACCAAGTCATACTTCTCGGCCCGCATGCTTTGCTTGAACCGCCGCCACTCGCCGCTCTTGATGGTTTGCCAGATATTCTTGCGCCAGCGCCGGATCGCCACCGGGATGACTTTGCCCACCGCGGGGTGCCATGTAGGGATTTCGGCGAACCCCTCTTCCACCACCCAATCGAAGCGGATGCCGGGAATCGCCCGCGCCGCATCGGTCAGCGCCGGCAGGGTGTGGACCACATCCCCCAGGGAGGAGGTCTTGATCAGCAATACCCGCAAGTTACCGGACCTCCACGGGTGAGCCCTGCAATCGCTCCAGGGCCTCGTTCACCGACGGTGGCATGAGCTGGCGCAGGCAATTGTAGTGGCCGAAGCGGCAGGTGCGATCGAAGCATGGGCTGCATTCGATGCCCAGGCGCACGACTTCGACTTTGTCGGCCAACGGCGGCGTGAAGCCCGGCGAGGTGGAACCGTAGACCGCCACCAGAGGGCGGTTCAACGCCGCCGCGACGTGCATCAGGCCGGAGTCGTTGGACACCACGGAATCAGCGCAGGACAACAGATCAATGGCCTCGGCCAGGGACGTGTCGCCGCTCAGATTGGTCGACTCCTCCCGCAGGCCCGGGATCAGCCGCGAGCGGATGTCCTCGCCCACGGAGTGATCGTTTTTCGAACCGAACAGCCAGACTTGCCAGCCTTCGCGGATCTTCGCCTCGGCCACCTGGGCGTAATGCTCGGCCGGCCAGCGCTTGGACTCACCAAATTCGGCACCCGGGCACAGCGCCAATACCGGCCGGTCCAGGGTCAGGCCGAACTTGGCCAGGGCCGTTTCGCGCGTGACCGGGTCGATCTGCAGGCTCGGTCGCGGATAAGGCTTGGGCAACTCGGCGCCCGGCTCGTAGGCCAGGGCCATGAAGCGCTCGATCATCAGCGGATAACGATCTTTATCCAGCGTGCGCACATCGTTGAGCAAGCCATAGCGAAATTCGCCACGCCAGCCGGTGCGCTTGGGGATGCCGGCGAAAAACGGCACCAACGCCGATTTCAGCGAATTGGGCAGCAGGATCGCCTGGTCGTACTGACCGGCCAGGGATTTGCCGATGCGCCGGCGGGTAGCCAGCTCAAGCACGCCGTGACCGAGCGGGAAGCTCAAGGCCTTGCGCACTTGCGGCATGCGCTCAAGAATCGGCCGGCTCCACTCGGGGGCCAGGACATCGATTTCGCACTGCGGATGACGCTGCTTGAGGCACTGGAACAGTGTCTGCGCCATCACCATGTCACCGACCCAACTGGGTCCAACGATCAGAATATTCATGAGCTTTCCAAAAACGCTACGGGGAGGCCTACGCCTCCCCGCCTCGAGAATCACTGTGGCTTAGGTCGCTGCCTGTTGCCCTAATCTACAACACACCACCGATCTGTTGTGGGAGCGAGCCTGCTCGCGAAGAGGCCGGCATATCCAGCATCCATGGCGCCTGGCACTCCGCCTTCGCGAGCAGGCTCGCTCCCACATTTATATCTTCAGCTCATATACCTTCAGCTCAGCCCCAACTCCCGCCAGATCCGCATCACCTGTCGACGCTCCTCAACGAACTGGTCGCCTGCGATCACCCCGGCGTCTTTCTGCAGAGCCTGGCGGTGGGCGGCGGAGCGGTAGGCCTTGTAGGCTTCGCGCAACAGCGTGGCGTCCTCGGCGGGCAGCAACCCGACCTCCTGCAACCCGTCCAGGATGCGGATGTTGTCGGTATAGCGGACCAGCGATGGATGTTCCTCGGACCACGCCAGGGCCGCGTATTGCACCATAAATTCAATATCGACGATACCTCCGGCATCCTGCTTGAGATCGAAGGGTGCCGTGGCTTCGAAGGCATTTGGCGCGGTTCCGGCAGCGGTGGCCTTGCTGCCGAGATTATCGCGCATCTTGGCGCGCATCTCGCTGACCTCCTGGCGCAAAGTCGGCAAGTCACGCGAGCGTCCCAGTACCTGAACGCGGACTTTTTCGAACGCCTGGCCCACATCCTGGCTGCCCACCAGCACCCGGGCACGTACCAGCGCCTGATGCTCCCAGGTCCAGGCTTCGTTTTCCTGGTAACGGGCAAACGCCCCCAGGGAACTGACCAGCAAGCCCGACGTCCCGGAAGGCCGCAGGCGCATGTCCACCTCATACAGCTGCCCGGAGTTGGTCTGGGCCGTCAGCAAATGAATGATCCGCTGACCAAGCCGGGTGAAAAACTGCGCGCCATCGATGGGTTTCGGACCGTCGGTTTCGGCCTGCGGGTCACCGTCGTGGATAAACACCAGGTCCAGGTCGGAACCATGTCCCAGTTCCAGCCCCCCGACTTTCCCATAACCGACAATAATGAAGCCCGGATCACACAGGCTGCCGTCGGTGCGCAGTGGCACCCCATGCTTGGCCGTCGTCTGGCGCCAGGCCAGGGCCAGCACCTGTTCGAGAATCGCTTCGGCCAGCCAGGTCAGGTAATCGCTGACTTTCATCAGCGGCAGGCTGCCGGCGATTTCCGAGGCGGCCACCCGCAAGCGGTGCGCCAGTTTGAAATGCCGCAAGGCTTCCATCTGCTGCTCAAGATCGTCCTCGGGAATTCGTGTCAGGCGCTCGCGCAACTCTGCCGCGAGCTCAGGCGCCAGGGGCGGCTTGAACAAACGGCCTTCATTGAGCAATTCATCGAGCAACAGCGGGAAACGGGTGATCTGCTCGGCGATCCACGGACTCGCCGCGCACAGCGTCAACAAACGCCGCAGGGCGCCGGGGTTCTCGGTCAACAGCACTAGATAGGCCGAACGGCGGGCGACGGCCTCTACCAGCGGCAATACCCGTTCGAGCACCAGGTCCGGGTCGGCATGTTCCACCGCCTGGGCGAGCAGGCGCGGGATGAACGCGTCCAGGCGCTCGCGCCCCAGGCGCTGCATGGCGCGCAGCTGCGGGCTGGCACGCAGGACAGCGAGGGCCTTGAGCGCTTTGGGTGCATCGGCAAAACCGGCCTCCTCCAACTGACGACACGCCGCTTCCTCGTCCTGGCTGTCTTCCCACAATGGCAACCATTCGCCGCCAACCACCACTTCGCCTTCGCCGCCCTCGTCCTCATCCGGGTCAGCAATGACCTGGCCAAAATGCCACGCCACCCGACCGCGCCAGTACATCAACTGCTCGTGGAACGCCGCCCAATCGACGAAGCCCAGCATGAACGCAATGCGCGCCTGGTCTTGCGGGTTATCCGGCAGCATCTGGGTCTGGCGATCGGCAATGGCCTGGATCGCATGCTCGGTGTATCGCAGGAATTCATACCCCTGGCGCAATTCATCAATGACCTTGGCCGGTAGATAGCCCTGGCCTTCCAGGGTACCCAACACCTTCAACAACGGCCGTTGCTGCAAGCTCAGGTCACGGCCGCCATGGATCAGCTGGAACGCCTGGGCAATGAACTCCACCTCGCGAATGCCGCCCGAGCCCAGCTTGATGTTGTCGGCCATGCCTTTGCGCCGCACCTCCTGCTGGATCAGCTGCTTCATGGTGCGCAGCGCTTCGATGGCAGAGAAATCGAGGTAACGGCGATAGACGAACGGGCGCAGCATGTCGAGCAATTGCGCGCCGGCCACCTGGTCGCCGGCCACCACCCGCGCCTTGATCATGGCGTAGCGTTCCCAGTCGCGCCCCTGATCCTGGTAATACTGTTCCAGGGCATTGAAGCTCAATACCAGGGCACCGGCCGAGCCGTAGGGGCGCAAGCGCATGTCGACGCGGAACACGAACCCGTCGACGGTCATCGGGTCGAGGGCCTTGATCAGCCGCTGGCCGACGCGGATGAAAAACTCCTGGTTATCCAGCGGCCGCTTCGCGCCAACGGTTTCGCCGCCTTCGGGGTAGGCAAAGATCAGGTCGATGTCCGACGACAGGTTCAGTTCCACCGCTCCCAGCTTGCCCATGCCCAGGATGACCATCTGCTGCGGCTCGCCACTGCGCCGGCCGGTGGGGGTGCCGAATTGCTGGCTCAGGCGCTGGTACAACCACTGATACGCCTGATCGATGCAGGTGTCGGCCATGTCCGAGAGATCACGGCAGGTCTGTACCAGATCGGCCTGGCGGGTCAGGTCGCGCCAGATGATCCGCACCTGCTGACGGGTGCGCTGGCGACGCAGCACGCGACCCAGTTCGTCCTCGCTCTCGGCGGCTTGTACGGCAGCGGCGATCTGCCCGCACATTTCACCCGCCGCCAGGCTGCGGTCCAGCTCACCGCTGCGCACCAGTTCCAGCAGCATCGCAGGATCCCGTACACTTTGTTCGATGACAAAGTCACTGGCAGCGGCGACGCGGTTGAACTCGGCCCAACGCTGCGGCGTCCAGGCGGACAGCCCGTGATCGTCGTCCAGCGAAGCGACCGCCGCGCGGAACGACTGCTCGGCACGACTGACCAATGACTGGAGAATTGCCGGAATTTCGGCAAGCGAGGGCAGGCTCATGGTCTATCCTTGATCGGCGCGGGAAAGGCTGGATGTAGTGTTTTTTGCAAAGCCACTACCTGATCGACTGTCGAACAAAGATGATAAATAGCTGATTTTCTGATTTTATTGGCAGCCGGCATCAAGTTTTTACCTGTTCGAGTTGGCTAAAGACCAACAGTAACGATTATTCTCACAACGAAACGAGGGGCCATAAGCCGCTCATGTGTAGTTTTACTACTCGTCTATACATTCGAAAGGCTGAAACGGCCAACGATTTGTAGTAAAACTACACGCCGCCGAAACAACCTTCGGCAATCCAAGAATTTATATCGTCTGCCCACAAGGCCAGTCGCAAACTCAGGCAACCGATTCTGGTAGCCTTTCCGCCCTGGAGCAAGCCATGCAAGACCTCGATCCCGTCGAAACCCAGGAATGGCTGGACGCCCTGGAATCGGTTCTCGACAAAGAAGGCGAAGACCGTGCTCATTACCTGATGACCCGTATGGGCGAACTCGCAACCCGCAGCGGTTCGCAACTGCCCTACGCCATCACCACGCCGTACCGCAACACGATCCCCGTCACCCACGAAGCACGCATGCCTGGCGACCTGTTCATGGAACGCCGCATTCGCTCGCTGGTGCGTTGGAACGCGTTGGCCATGGTCGTGCGGACCAACCTGAAAGATTCTGACCTGGGCGGTCACATCTCCAGCTTCGCCTCCAGCGCGACGCTGTATGACATCGGCTTCAACTACTTCTTCCAGGCCCCGACCGACGAACACGGCGGCGACCTGATCTACTTCCAGGGTCACGCATCGCCAGGCGTCTACGCCCGTGCGTTCATGGAAGGCCGCATCACCGAAGACCAGATGAACAATTTCCGCCAGGAAGTGGACGGCAACGGCCTGTCCTCGTATCCGCACCCTTGGCTGATGCCCGATTTCTGGCAGTTCCCGACCGTATCCATGGGCCTGGGCCCGATCCAGGCCATCTACCAGGCACGCTTCATGAAGTACCTGGAAGCCCGTGGCTTCATCCCGGCCGGCAAGCAGAAAGTCTGGTGCTTCATGGGTGACGGCGAGTGCGACGAGCCGGAATCCCTGGGCGCAATCTCCCTGGCCGGCCGCGAGAAGCTCGACAACCTGATCTTCGTCATCAACTGCAACCTGCAGCGCCTCGACGGCCCGGTTCGCGGCAACGCCAAGATCATCCAGGAACTCGAAGGCGTGTTCCGTGGTGCCCAATGGAACGTCAACAAAGTCATCTGGGGCCGTTTCTGGGACCCACTGCTGGCCAAGGACGTCGACGGCATCCTGCAGCGTCGCATGGACGAAGTCATCGACGGCGAGTACCAGAACTACAAGGCCAAGGACGGCGCGTTCGTCCGCGAGCACTTCTTCAACTCGCCTGAACTCAAGGCGATGGTCGCCGACCTGTCCGACGACGAAATCTGGAAGCTCAACCGTGGCGGCCATGACCCGTACAAGGTCTATGCGGCTTACCACCAGGCGGTCAACCACAAAGAGCAGCCGACCGTCATCCTGGCCAAGACCATCAAGGGTTATGGCACCGGTGCAGGCGAAGCGAAGAACACCGCGCACAACACCAAGAAGGTCGATGTCGACAGCCTGAAGCTGTTCCGCGATCGCTTCGACATTCCGGTCAAGGACAGCGAGCTGGAAAACCTGCCGTTCTTCAAGCCGGAAGAAGGCAGCGCCGAGGCCCGTTACCTGGCCGAGCGCCGTGCCGCACTGGGCGGTTTCGTGCCGCAGCGCCGCGCCAAGAGCTTCAGCATCCCGACCCCGCCACTGGAAACCCTCAAGGCGATCCTGGACGGCTCGGGCGACCGTGAAATCTCCACCACCATGGCCTTCGTGCGGATCCTCGCGCAACTGGTCAAGGACAAGGAGATCGGCCAGCGCATCGTTCCGATCATCCCGGACGAAGCCCGTACCTTCGGTATGGAAGGCATGTTCCGCCAGTTGGGCATCTACTCGTCCGTCGGCCAGCTCTACGAGCCAGTCGATAAAGACCAGGTGATGTTCTACCGCGAGGACAAGAAGGGCCAGATCCTCGAAGAAGGCATCAACGAAGCGGGCGCCATGAGCTCGTTCATTGCCGCCGGTACTTCGTACTCCAGCCACAACCAGCCGATGCTGCCGTTCTACATCTTCTATTCGATGTTCGGCTTCCAGCGTATCGGCGACCTGGCCTGGGCCGCTGGCGACAGCCGTACCCGTGGTTTCCTGATCGGCGGTACCGCTGGCCGGACCACGCTGAACGGCGAAGGCCTGCAACACGAAGATGGCCACAGCCACATGCTGGCCGGGACCATCCCGAACTGCCGCACCTATGATCCGACCTACGGCTACGAGCTGGCGGTGATCATCCAGGACGGCATGAAGAAGATGATCGAAGAGCAACAGGACGTCTTCTACTACATCACCGTGATGAACGAATCCTACCAGCAGCCAGCCATGCCGGCCGGTGTCGAGGCAGGTATCGTCAAGGGGATGTACCTGCTCGAGGAAGACACCCGCGAAGCGGCGCACCACGTCCAGCTGATGGGCTCCGGCACCATCCTGCGCGAAGTGCGTGAGGCGGCGAAGATCCTGCGCGAAGAATTCAACGTCGGCGCCGACGTCTGGAGCGTCACCAGCTTCAACGAATTGCGTCGCGACGGCCTCGCTGTAGAGCGCAGCAACCGCCTGCACCCTGGCCAGAAGCCGAAACTGAGCTACGTCGAAGAATGCCTGAACGGTCGCAAAGGACCGGTCATCGCCTCTACCGACTACATGAAGCTGTTCGCCGAGCAGATCCGCCAGTGGGTTCCTTCCAAGGAGTTCAAGGTGCTGGGCACCGACGGTTTCGGCCGTAGCGACAGCCGCAAGAAGCTGCGTCACTTCTTCGAAGTCGACCGTAAGTTCGTTGTGTTGGCAGCCCTGGAAGCACTGGCTGACCGCGGCGATATCGAACCCAAGGTGGTGGCCGAGGCCATCGTCAAGTTCGGCATCGATCCGGAAAAACGCAACCCACTGGACTGCTGAGGAGAATTTTCGTGAGCGAACTCATTCGCGTACCTGACATCGGCAGCGGTGAAGGTGAAGTAATTGAACTGTTTGTGAAGGTCGGCGACCGCATCGAAGCCGACCAGAGCATCCTGACGCTTGAATCGGACAAGGCCAGCATGGAAGTGCCCGCGCCGAAGGCCGGTGTCATCAAGAGCCTGAAAGTGAAGCTGGGCGATCGCCTGAAAGAGGGCGACGAGCTGCTGGAACTGGAAGTCGAAGGCGCCGCTGCGGCACCTGAAGCGCCAGCGCCCGCTGCGGCCCCGGCGGCGGCTGAAAAGCCTGCCGCCGCACCGGCTGCAGAAGCCGCTCCGGCGGCTGCGGCTGCACCTGCGGCGGCCTCTGTCCAGGACATTCATGTCCCGGACATCGGTTCGTCGGGCAAGGCCAAGATCATCGAAGTACTGGTCAAGGCCGGCGACACTGTCGAAGCCGACCAGTCGCTGATCACCCTGGAATCCGACAAGGCCAGCATGGAGATCCCTTCGCCGGCTGCCGGCGTGGTGGAAAGCGTCGAGGTCAAGCTGGACGACGAAGTCGGCACCGGTGATTTGATCCTGAAGCTGAAAGTAGCCGGTGCCCCGGCACCTGCCGCGCCAGCCCCGGCTGCTGCGCCTGCTGCCAAGGCTGAGTCGGCCCCGGCTCCGGCTCCAGCCGCCGCGCCTGCCGCCAAGGCCGAAGCGGCTCCTGCCCCTGTCGCCGCTGCGCCTGCGCCAAGCGGTGCCAAGGTGCACGCCGGCCCAGCCGTGCGTCAGCTGGCCCGTGAATTCGGCGTCGAGCTGTCGGCCGTCGGCCCAAGCGGTCCTCACGGCCGCGTGCTGAAGGAAGACGTGCAGGCCTACGTCAAGGCCATGATGCAGAAGGCCAAGAACGCACCGGCCGAAGGCGCCACTGGCGGCGCGGGTATCCCGCCGATTCCGGCGGTGGACTTCAGCCGCTTCGGTGAAACCGAAGAAGTCGCGATGACCCGCCTGATGCAGATCGGCGCGTCGAGCCTGCATCGCAGCTGGCTGAACATTCCACACGTGACTCAGTTCGACCAGGCTGACATCACCGAACTGGAAGCCTTCCGCGTCGCACAGAAAGCCGTGGCCGAAAAGGCCGGCGTGAAGCTGACCGTGTTGCCGCTGCTGCTCAAGGCTTGCGCGCACCTGCTCAAGGAATTGCCGGACTTCAACAGCTCCCTGGCCCCAAGCGGCAAGGCTGTGATCCGCAAGAAGTACGTGCACATCGGCTTTGCCGTCGACACCCCGGAAGGCCTGCTGGTACCGGTCATCCGTAACGTCGACCAGAAGAGCCTGCTGCAACTGGCTGGCGAAGCCGCTGCCCTGGCCGAAAAAGCCCGGAACAAGAAGCTCACCGCCGACGACATGCAGGGCGCCTGCTTCACCATCTCCAGCCTCGGTCACATTGGCGGCACCGGCTTCACGCCGATCGTCAACGCGCCGGAAGTGGCGATCCTGGGTGTCTCCAAGGCCACCATCCAGCCAGTCTGGGACGGTAAAGCCTTCCAGCCCAAGCTGATGCTGCCGCTGTCGCTGTCCTACGATCACCGTGTGATCAATGGTGCGGCCGCTGCACGCTTCACCAAGCGCTTGAGCGACCTGCTGGGCGACATCCGCACCATCCTGCTGTGACACCGAAGGGCCCTCCTCACAGAGGGCCCTTTGGGATTCGTTTTCCGAGCGCCACGCTCGTACCTCAACCCCGCCCGTCTGGCGGGGCTTTTTTTGTCTGCAATTCAAGTCAGGTACATCGGTGCAGGATGTGCCGACCTCATCGCGAGCAAGCTCGCTCCCACAATGGATTTGCGGCGCCGCCCAGCATTTGAAACTGATGAAGACCCCTGTGGGAGCGAGCCTGCTCGCGATAGCGGCAGGTCAGGCGACGCGGTAATTCCCTACTGCGCAAGATTCAAATAACTACACCCCCTGTAGTCATTGCCTACAACGTGCGCCCCCTTCCCTATGGATATTTACGACACGCCAAGCCTTAGCATCGAACCGCCAAGGCATCTTGATGCGTGCCCCATTAAAACTTCGAATGGATTCGAATATGTTCAAACCTACCGTCGGCCCTATCATCGGCCACACCACGTCCCATCACGCGCGGATATTCCTGCGCGGCGACCACGCCAACAACAGGGTCTTCGCCGGGATTCGTCACAGGCGCCAAGGTGACACCCGCTGGTCGCAAGGCCAGTTCGTGCAATTGAAGGCTTACCGCGACATGACCGCTGTGATCGTGCTCAAGGGTCTTCGCGCCGATACCGCCTACGAATACCAGGCGGGCTGGTTCAGCCCCGTGCGCCCAACCCATACCACGGCGACCGTGCAGCAGCTGCCATTGCCATGGCCCGGGGAGGTTTACCACTTGCGCACGCCGTCCGGCACGGATAACGCTGCGCGCAGCTATATCGTGGGCTCCTGTCGTTATCTGCAGATTGCTGGCGACGTGCCGTTGCTGCCCGGGCTCGGTGACCGCATCTTCGCGAGCATCAACCACCTCGTGAAGCGGGCTGATCCGCCGATCAGTGCCGTTTTGATGACCGGTGACCAGGTCTACCTCGATGACCTGAACAAGGTCGCCCCGGACCGCAGCGCCCGGGACATTCTGTTCAAGTACCGCACGGCCTTTTCCCAGCCGCACATCAGGCGGTTGATGTCCAGCGTACCGACCTACATGATCCTCGATGACCATGAAATAGAGGACAACTGGCCCGCCAATAAAGAACCGGACGATGAGCGTCTATACGCCAACGCCCTGGATGCCTATGCGCTGTATCAGGCCAGCCATGGCCCGGCTGGCGAAGATCTGGACGACGCAAGCCCAGGCCGACCGCCGCGACGATTCTGGTACCTGTTCGCTCACGGGGATATCCAATGGTTCGTCACCGACAGCCGGACCCGACGCAACCTGTCGGCGGCTGACCGGCGCATCCTTGATCAGGAACAGGAGCAGGCGCTGCTTGAATGGCTCATCGGTAGCACTGCCCGGGTCAAGCTTGTCGTAACCAGCGTCATGTTCTATCCCGATCGCAAACTGGACGACGGAGACGCCTGGCAAGCTTTCCCGAACCAACGCCTGCGCCTGATCGAAGCCATCCGCACGCACCGGATCAAAAACGTGATTTTTGTGTCCGGCGACGTGCACGGCTCCCTGACCAGCCGCCTGGTTCATAACCAGGATCCTGATTTCGCAGTCCACACCATCGTTTCCTCGCCGCTGTGCAACAGCCTGCTGCTGCCCTACGCCACAGCCTCGAGTTTCCATCATCGGCGAGCCCATGGCCAAGGCAGCGGGCGGCGAGTATCGATATGAACTGACCAGCAAGGTCATCAGCCAGGACAATTTCGCTCAACTGCGAGTAACGACCCAGAGCATTCAAGTGACCTTTCATGACCGTGACGGCAGCCCCTTGGAGGTCGTCGATATACCGTTGCGCTGACCAGCGGTGGCACAACGAATGCCTCTGATCGGCCGGCCACTGGAGAAATCCGCTGATCGGCCGATAAAAGGTTTATAGCACTTGGCCTTCATGTCTCTTGTCAGCCAGTGCCGCAATGATGCAACCTTGCGGCAATCCGTAATAACGAGGGCGTCAGCCCGGCGCGATCAGCATCTTCGAAGCGAGTTTCCCTCATGAAAAGCCAACCCGATGCCGCCAGCCGTATGGCGGCCGAGGTAGTGACGCAGTTACCGGTGCCCTCGCGGCTCGGTATGCTGCGTTTCGAACGGCTGAATGAAGCAAGCTGGGCGCTACTGTTTCTCGATCCCAACTGCGAACGTTACTTTGGCCTGCCGGCCGTCGAGCTGTGCTCGCTGGTGAGCTCACCCTACGCCAGCCTCATGGAGCCGGAAGCACGCTATCAGCTGCACGACGCGATCCAGCAGCAGTTGACCCAGGCCCCTCATTACCAGATCCGCTACACGCTGCACACCGCCAGGGGACCGTTGAACCTCCTGGAAACGGGTGAAACCTACAAACAGCACAACCGCCATTTGCTGCGCGGCTATCTGCTGGTGGTGGACAGCCTGCTGCCGACCGAGCCCTCCGTGCCGGCGCTCGATCTGGAAACCCAGAATTCGCGCCTGCAGATCGCCCTGGAACTGAACCAGCGCGCCCAGCAGGAGCAGCTCCAGCACCTTGACCGGGTGCGCGCCCAACAAGACCTGATTCTGCTGCTGACCCGCCAGCGCTATAGCGCCAACAATTCGTTGCAGGAAGCCGCCGAGCTGATTACCCGTAGCGCCTGCGATATCTACCAGATCGACAGCGCCAGCATCTGGAATCTGGAGGACGGCAAACTGCTGCCGATCTCGGCCTATAACCGCGCCTCCCAGGGATATTTCCTTCCAGGGGTAATCAACGCCAGCGACTTCCCAACCTACATGGAAGCGTTGCAGACCTGCCGCGCCATTGATGCCCACAATGCGATGCGCGACCCGCGCACCCGCGAGATGGCCGAGAACCTGCGCATCCGCGACGTCAACGCGATTCTCGACGCGAGTATCCGTATCGACGGCCAGGTGGTAGGCGTCCTGTGCCTGGAGCAAGTGGGCGCCACCCGCGCCTGGCAATCGGACGAAATCGCCTTTGCCGGCGAACTGGCGGACCAGTTCGCCCAGGTCATCAACAACCACAACCGGCGCACCGCCACCAGCGCCCTGCACTTGTTCCAGCGCGCGGTGGAACAGAGCGCCAACGCGTTCCTGCTGGTCAACTGCGACGGCGTGGTGGAATACGTCAACCCGAGCTTCACCGCCATCACTCAGTACACCACTGAAGAAGTCCACGGTCAGCGCCTGTCCGAGCTGCCGGCCCTGGAGAATCTCAGCGAACTGCTCTTCGACGCACCGTCGGCCCTGGCCCAGAGCAACAGCTGGCAGGGCGAATTCAAGAGCCGACGCAAAAACCTCGAGCCCTACTGGGGCCAGCTGTCGATTTCCAAGGTCTATGGCGACAACCGCGAACTGACCCACTACATCGGCATCTACGAAGACATCACCCAGACCAAACTGGCCCAGCAGCGCATCGAACGCCTGGCCTACACCGACAACCTGACCAACCTGGGCAACCGCCCGGCGTTCATTCGCAATCTCGATGAACGCTTCGCCCGGGACAGTGACTCGCCCATCAGCCTGTTGCTGGTGGACATCGACAACTTCAAGCGCATCAACGACAGCCTCGGCCACCAGACCGGCGACAAGCTGCTGATCAGCCTGGCCCGACGCCTGCGCAACAGCCTGAGCCCAAGCGGCAGCCTGGCGCGGTTCGCCAGTAACGAGTTCGCCGTGCTGCTGGATGACACCGGCCTGGAAGCCGGCCAGCAGATCGCCAGCCAATTGCTGATGACGCTCGACAAGCCGATGTTCGTCGACAACCAGTTGATCAGCGTGACCGGTTCGGTCGGCCTGGCCTGCGCACCGTTGCATGGGCGTGACCCGCAGACGCTGATGCGCAACGCCGGCCTCGCCTTGCACAAGGCCAAGGCCAACGGCAAGCATCAGGTCCAGGTGTTCACCGAGGCGCTGAACGCCGAGGCCAGCTACAAGCTGTTCGTGGAAAACAACCTGCGCCGCGCCCTGACCCAGAATGAACTGGACGTTTTCTATCAGCCCAAGCTGTGCCTGCGCAGCGGTCGCCTGCTGGGCATGGAAGCGCTGCTGCGCTGGAACCACCCGGAAAAAGGCATGATCCGTCCGGACCAGTTCATCAGCGTGGCCGAGGAAACCGGCCTGATCATCCCCATCGGCAAATGGATCGCCCGCCAGGCTTGCCGCATGAGCAAGCAATTGACCGCAGCCGGCCTGGGCAACCTGCAGGTGGCGATCAACCTGTCGCCCAAGCAGTTCTCCGACCCGGACCTGGTGGCCTCGATCGCCAGCATCCTCAAGGAAGAGCAACTGCCCGCCCGCTTGCTGGAACTGGAGCTGACCGAAGGCTTGCTGCTCGAAGCCACCGAAGACACGCACCTGCAACTCGACCAGCTCAAGCGCCTGGGCCTGACCCTGGCCATGGATGATTTCGGTACCGGTTATTCATCCCTGAGCTATCTGAAGAAATTCCCGATCGACATCATCAAGATCGATCGCAGCTTCATCCATGAAATCCCGGACAACCAGGACGACATGGAAATCACCTCCGCCGTGATCGCCATGGCCCACAACCTGAAACTCAAGGTCGTCGCCGAAGGCATCGAGACCGCCCAGCAGCTGGCGTTCCTGCGGCGCCACCGCTGCGACGTCGGCCAGGGCTACCTGTTCGACCGGCCAATTCCCGGGGCAGAGCTTGTCGAGAAGCTCAAGCGCTACCCGCGCGGCCCTCTTGTCTGACAGCCGCTTATAGCGAGCAGCGGCTTTTCTGAGGCACACTGACGGTCTATTTCGCTCAATTCAACCTGACTGAGAGGACTGATGATGGTCTTGCGCTCGGAAATCCTGGTGAACAAAAACGTGCTTCCTACTCCTGATCAAGCTCTACCTGGCCGTGAAACCCCCATGACCGTGCCGGAAAAACACTTCGTCCTCGACGCACCACTGCTGGGCCCATTCGTGACCAATGTGGATTTCGCGATCTTCGGCCTGGGTTGCTTCTGGGGCGCGGAGCGCAAGTTCTGGCAACGTGAAGGCGTGGTCAGCACGGCGGTGGGTTACGCGGGCGGCTTTACGCCAAACCCGACTTACGAAGAAGTCTGCTCGGGCCTGACCGGCCACAGCGAAGTGGTGCTGGTCGTCTACGAGCCAGAGAAAGTCAGCTACAACGAACTGCTGGCGATGTTCTGGGAACTGCACAACCCGACCCAGGGCATGCGCCAGGGCAACGACATCGGCACCCAGTACCGCTCGGTGGTCTACTGCACCACGCCCGAGCAGTTGGAAGCGGCGAAAAAGAGCAAGGAAGTATTCCAGGCTGAACTGGCCAAGGCCGGGCTGGGAGAAATCACCACCGAAATCGACGAAGCGCCGACCTTCTACTTTGCCGAGGCGTATCACCAGCAATACCTGGCGAAGAACCCTGAAGGTTATTGCGGGATTGGCGGTACGGGCGTGACTTGCCCGATCTGATCGTCAGGCTCTGAAAAGCATCGCGAGCAAGCTCGCTCCCACAATGGCCGGGGTCGAACCCATATAGTGAGTACACCCCAAGCCCTGTGGGAGCGAGCTTGCTCGCGAATGCGGCCTGACAGTCGGCCAGGGGGTTTGTTGACCGGGTACATATCCGTTGCTGCGGTAACGGCGGCTTATGGTTCCGCTTTTACAGCGGGTCACTTTTGAGAAGCCCGGAAGCCGGCCCAGTCAAAAGTAACCAAAACGCTTCTGCCCCACCACTCGGCACCTCGCCAAGGCTCGGTGTCCCCTCACTCCGGCATTGCTCCGTGGGCCCGCCGCGAAGGGCCGTCCCTGGCCCAGCGCGGCTATCCCGGCATCCATGCCGGGATGCCCACTCCACAATGCCTGCGTTCGGCCAGCGTGGTTAACGGGGCGCCTCAGATCAAGATCAAGATCAAAAGCAAGGCGGCCCGATTCTCGCGTGGGTACCCGGTTTCATTGTGGGAGCGAGCCTGCTCCGGGCGGCGATCCGACGAAGGCGGCCTATCAGGCGCCATCAATCAGCTTTCGGCAATCAACCAATCCATCTGCCAACCACCCTGGGTCTGCCCGAGCTTCCTGGATAACCACGGGAGCAATTCCCGCAGTTCTTCCTCAAGCCCCCAAGGCGGATTGGCAATGGCCAGGCCGGAGCCGTTCAGGCTGTTCGGCGTGGCCAGCGGATGCACCAGCAATTCCACCCGCAACAGCTTCGGCGCGCCGGTGCCGGCCAGGTCCTGATAGAAGCGACGCAACATGCGCTGGTCCTTCACCGGGTACCAGATCGCCGCGACCGTCTGGCGCATCCGGCCGATGGCTTCCTTGAGCGAAGCGGCGCAGCGCTGCATCTCGTCGAGCTGTTCAAAGGGCGGATCGATGAGCATCAGCCCGCGCTTCTCGCTCACCGGCAGCAGAGCCCGCGGCACATGCCAGCCTTCGCCCAGGTGCACCGCCACGCGACGGTCACCCTTCATGTTGTCCTTGAGCAGAACGCCGTCTTCGGGATGTTTCTCGTTGAGCAGCACCCGGTCCTGCGCCCGGGTCAGGCGCCGCGCCAGTTCCGGTGAGCCTGGGTAATAGCGCAACTGACCGTCCGGGTTCATCTCGTGCAGCACCTTCATGTACTCGGCGGTCAGCGGCGGCAGGTCATCCTGGCCCCACAACCGCGCGATGCCTTCCAGGTATTCACCGGTGCGATTGGCCTGGTCACCCTGCAAGTCGTACAGCCCGATGCCCGCGTGGGTATCGAGGTAGGCAAAGGGCTGCTCCTTGCGCGACATCAGGGCAATGAGGCGGGTCAAGGTCAGGTGTTTGAACACATCGGCGTGATTGCCGGCGTGGAAGGCATGGCGATAATTCATGGCGGCTCCTGCGAAGGCCGAGGAGTTTACCTTGAAGCGTGCCGAACGTCAGGGGTTCGCAGCCGAGCGGACGAACAGACCCGTGGCGAGGGAGCTTGCTCCCGCTGGGCTGCGCAGCAGCCCCTTACAACGAGCCTCAATACGCCAACAGATCACAGGCGCCCTCCTTGCAGCGCTCGCATTCCTCGCAGAACGGCGCGGGGCTTTTCAGGCTGAGGATCTGCGCATGGCTAAGGGCTGAGGCCGGCGCGGCGGCGAGTTTTCCCGCCGCGCCGGGCGCAATGGCTTCGGCCCCCATGACTGCCATCAGCGCGCCACCGACCTGGATCGGCACGCTGCTGAAGATTCCGCCCGGACCGATGTTGATCCAGTGCCCACCGGCCTGGATGGTCGCGCTGGCGCCACCCTCCAGCACGATCTGCCGGCCGGCACTGACATGAAAGCCCCCCACGGCGCTGATGGCCTGGTTGGCCACGCGGATATGCCGATCGCCCGTGACCAGCAGGTGATCGTCCTGGCGGACCTCGACCTGACGCCGACCTGCGGTGATGCGCTGCTCGCTGTTCTGCAGTTCATGCCGCGACAAGCCTGCGACCACGATGCTGCGCTCGTGATCGACCTGCACGCGCTGGTCGTGCAACACGTGCTGGGTCCAGTTGCGCTGGGCCCTCAGGTAGATTTCCTCGGCACCCTTGCGGTCCTCGATGCGCAACTCGTTGTAGCCACCGCCACCGGGGCTGCTCTGGCTGCGCAATATGCTGCGGGTCTTGTCTGCCGGCAGGTCCAGCGGTACCGGGTTGGCGCCGTTCGGCAGACAGCCCACCACCAGCGGCTTGTCCACGTCGCCCTCCATGAACCCCACCAGCACTTCCATGCCGACCCGGGGAATCATCACGCCGCCGTAGTGATCGTGTGCCCAGCCGCTCGCCACCCTCAGCCAGCAACTGGAATGCTCGTCACGCTTACCGTCGCGATCCCAGACCAGTTGCACCTTGACCCGCCCGAACGCGTCGCAATGGATCTCGCTGTCCGCCGGGCCGGTCACCACCGCGGGCTGGTAGCCGTTGACGGACGGCTTCCTGTGTTGCAACGGCGGACGAAAGAACACTTCACACGGCGTCGCGAGGAAGCTATTTCGGTAGCCCTGGAACTCATCCGCGCCGACAGAGGCGTTTTCTTCCAGCACCTGCGGCTGGCGGCCATGGTGGTCAACCTGCGTCAGCAACCAGAGGTCGTTCCATTGCGCCCGGGGATGCTCCTTGACACACATGAAATGTCCGCTGGCAAAGGCGCTGTCATCGCTGCCGCCCTCCGCCAGGCACCCATCACCCGCCTGCCGCTCGAGAGCATGCTGGGCCAGATGCTGGCCATCGTCGCGGTCGGTGAACTGGCCGGGGTAGTGATAACTCTCCAGAACGGGAAGTTGCTGATTGTCGATGTCCGCCTGCAACGAGAGGCCCGGCTTGCGAAAGTCATAGTCGCGCAACATCACGGCGTTGGTGCGGGTCTGCAACCGCACGGCCAGGCGCTTGATGGCCGGCTCGGCGGCAGCCATGCCGCTGCCGGGCAGATACACAGTGGACTCGGGCAAGCGCGGGAACACCGTCTGGTCGTCGCCAAATATCAGCAGGTGGCCGTCAGGACTGTGTCGGAAGTGATAATGGATGCCGACTTCGGCGCAAATCCGTTCGATAAAAACCAGATCGCTTTCGTGGTACTGCACGCAATATTCACGCTCGGGGTATCGTCTGCCGAGACCGGTGAACTGGCAGGCATCGGCGAGAATACCGTGGTCCTTCAATACGCGAGCGATGATTTCCGGCACGCTCAAGTGCTGGAAAATCCGCTGGTTGATGCGATGGCGCAAGTAAGCCAGGCGAGGCACCAGGCTGACCTGATAACGGCTCAGCCGCTCGCCTGAATCGCCTTGGGCGACGCTATAAACCTGGCCGTGTATCCCGCCACCTTGGTGATCGAAGCGCAGATAAGCCTGACGATGCAGTAGATCTTCAAGCACCAGGTCGGGCCGTTCGCTGACCAGCTCCAGATCAAAGCGATAGGGCTGGCTGACGGCTTCCGTGCCCTTGAACTCAAGGACCTGCAATTCATTCGGGCCGCTGTCGAATGTCAGCGTAAAACGTGGCGAGTTGGCAGGCGCGAACATCCGATGTGCCTCTGCGAAAGGGAGGCGAACGATTCTGCATGAGCCATGGTGGATTGGACCGATCAGCGGAAAAAACAGATTTGCCTTACAGACGACGGGGCAAAGGTTGCAAAAAACAAACGTATCGCCTGACATCGCGGTTTGGCAGAGCCTGTCAGGCAAAGTGAGGTAACGGCGGAGTATCTCCAACAATCGGGCCGGGGCGCCGCCAAAAAAAACGGCCCGCCTCCATAAGAGACGAGCCGTTTTCCAAACCTTCAGACGAGCCATGAAGGCCTCGCCGAGTGGCTTATTGATTCAAGCGGAAATCCTTCTCGGCCGCTTCGAAGCGCTGCAGCATGCCGGCGGTTGGCGAACCCATCTTGCTGACCAGGTAGATCGCCAGGCTGGCAAAGATGAAGCCAGGGATGATTTCGTAAAGGCCCAGCAGCTCGAAATGCTTCCAGACGATTACGGTGATCGCACCCACCAGGATCCCGGCCAGCGCGCCGTTACGGGTCATGTCTTTCCAGATCACCGAAATCAGTACCACAGGACCGAATGCCGCACCGAAACCGGCCCAGGCGTAGCTCACCAGGCCCAGTACACGGTTTTCCGGGTTGGCGGCCAGGGCGATGGCGATGACCGCTACCAGCAGCACCATGAAACGACCGACCCAGACCAGTTCCAGCTGGGAAGCGCTCTTGCGCAGGAACGTCTTGTAGAAGTCTTCGGTCAAGGAACTGGAGCATACCAGCAGTTGGCAGCTCAAGGTGCTCATGACCGCCGCCAGGATGGCCGACAGCAGGACACCGGCAACCCATGGATTGAACAGCAGTTTCGCCAGTTCGATGAACACACGCTCAGGGTTTTCGGTTACCGGACCGGCCACTTCAGGGTGCGCCGAGAAGTAGGCGATACCAAAGAAACCGACGGCAACGGTGCCGCCCAGGCACAGGATCATCCAGGCCATGGAAATACGACGCGCCTTGGCAATCGACTTGACCGAATCTGCCGCCATGAAGCGCGCCAGGATATGCGGCTGGCCGAAGTAGCCCAGGCCCCAGCCCATCAGCGAGATGATGCCGATGAAGGTGGTGTTTTTCAGCATGTCGAACGACGTAGGGTCTTTCGCTTCGATAGCCAGGAAAGTGGTATCGACGCCGCCGGTGGCCAGCAGCACGATGATCGGCGTGAGGATCAACGCGAAGATCATCAGCGTGGCCTGCACGGTATCGGTCCAGCTCACGGCCAGGAAACCACCGATGAAGGTGTAGGCGATGGTCGCGGCGGCACCGGCCCACAGCGCGGTCTCGTAGGACATGCCGAAAGTGCTTTCGAACAGACGGGCACCGGCAACAATGCCGGAAGCGCAGTAGATGGTGAAGAACACCAGGATCACGACGGCGGAGATGATCCGCAGCAAACCGCTCTTGTCTTCGAAACGGCTGGCGAAGTAGTCCGGCAGCGTCAGCGCGTCACCGTTGTGCTCGGTCTGCACCCGCAGGCGCCCGGCCACGAACAGCCAGTTCAGGTAGGCACCGATGATCAGGCCGATGGCGATCCAGCTTTCCGACAGGCCGGACATATAGATGGCGCCGGGCAAACCCATCAACAGCCAGCCGCTCATGTCGGAGGCACCGGCAGAGAGCGCCGTCACGACACTGCCCAGGCTGCGACCGCCCAGGATGTAATCGGAAAGGTTGTTGGTGGAGCGATAAGCCATCAGGCCGATCAGGACCATGGCTGCGATATAGATCACGAAGGTGATCAGGGTAGGATTGCTGAAACTCATGAGTACGCCCTGGCTTTGTTTTTATGGTGCGGTGGCAGTTGAAAACCCGGACAACGCAGACGTTGTACCGACGTTTTGTGGACCCGCGAATTTATGACTGATGTTTCCCCAGGAAAGCCACCAGCCGATGCCCCTCGGCGGAAAGCCGGTTGCACCTTGGCCGCGAATGCTATTCAACAAATCAAATAAGGTGCAACCAGTTTCGTTCAAATAAGTTGCACCTAGTCGGAATATTCGTACGGAAGGAGACTTTTCGCACGCTATTGGTGCAAACAAGGGTGATTTTCGGCTCAGTAGCGCACCAACAAAGTGCGAAGCATGTTCGGAGCCCGGTGCGTCCTGATGAGCTGCTCAATATTTCGACAAAAAACAGGTTGCACCCGGTTGCACCTCTATCGGCTCGCAGCTAATCTTGCCGCCAGCTGATGCCACGCCATACGTGGTAAACATGAGGATAAAAATATGGCTACCACCACCCTTGGGGTCAAACTCGACGACCCGACCCGCGAACGCCTGAAGGCGGCCGCAACCTCGATTGATCGCACGCCGCACTGGCTGATCAAGCAGGCAATTTTCAATTACCTGGAAAAACTCGAGGGTGGTGCAACCCTGACCGAGCTGAACGGTTCGACCCGCGCCGACAGCGATGATGCCGGTGAAGTCCAGCCCGATCACGCTCACCAGTGCTTCCTGGAGTTCGCCGAAAGCATTCTGCCGCAATCGGTCCTGCGCGCCTCCATTACCGCCGCCTACCGCCGCCCTGAGCCGGAAGTGGTGCCGATGCTGATCGAGCAGGCCCGACTGCCGGCCGAAATGGCCGAAGCCACCAACAAGCTCGCGGCGTCGATCGCGGAAAAACTGCGCAACCAGAAGAGCGCCGGCGGGCGTGCCGGTATTGTCCAGGGCTTGCTGCAGGAATTTTCCCTGTCGTCCCAGGAAGGCGTGGCGCTGATGTGCCTCGCCGAAGCACTGCTGCGCATCCCGGACAAAGGCACCCGCGACGCACTGATTCGCGACAAGATCAGCACGGGCAACTGGCAGCCGCACCTGGGCAACAGCCCGTCGCTGTTCGTCAACGCCGCCACCTGGGGCCTGCTGCTGACCGGCAAGTTGGTCGCCACTCATAATGAAGCCGGCCTGACTTCGTCGCTGAGCCGCATCATTGGCAAGAGCGGCGAGCCGATGATCCGCAAGGGCGTCGACATGGCCATGCGCCTGATGGGCGAGCAGTTCGTCACCGGCGAAACCATCGCCGAAGCCCTGGCCAACGCCAGCAAATTCGAAGCCAAGGGCTTCCGTTATTCCTACGACATGCTCGGTGAAGCCGCGCTCACCGAACATGACGCCCAGAAGTACCTGGCCTCGTACGAACAAGCCATCCATTCGATCGGCAAAGCCTCTCACGGCCGTGGGATTTACGAAGGCCCGGGCATTTCCATCAAGCTTTCGGCCCTGCACCCGCGTTACAGCCGCGCCCAGTACGAACGCGTCATGGACGAACTGTACCCGCGCCTGCTGTCGCTGACCCTGCTCGCCAAGCAATACGACATCGGCCTGAACATCGACGCCGAAGAGGCCGACCGCCTCGAACTGTCCCTGGACCTGCTCGAGCGCCTGTGCTTCGAGCCGCAGCTGACCGGCTGGAACGGCATCGGCTTTGTGATCCAGGCCTACCAGAAGCGTTGCCCGTACGTCATCGACTATGTGATCGACCTCGCTCGTCGCAGCCGTCACCGCCTGATGATCCGCCTGGTGAAAGGCGCCTACTGGGACAGCGAGATCAAGCGCGCCCAGGTCGAAGGCCTGGAAGGCTATCCGGTCTACACCCGCAAGGTGTACACCGACGTTTCCTACATCGCCTGCGCCCGCAAGCTGCTGTCGGTGCCGGAAGTCATCTATCCGCAATTCGCCACGCACAACGCCCACACTTTGTCGGCGATTTACCACATCGCCGGTCAGAACTATTACCCGGGGCAGTATGAGTTCCAGTGCCTGCACGGCATGGGCGAACCGCTGTACGAACAGGTTGTAGGCAAGGTTTCCGAAGGCAAGCTGAACCGTCCGTGCCGTGTGTACGCGCCTGTCGGCACCCACGAAACGCTGCTGGCCTACCTGGTGCGGCGCTTGCTGGAAAACGGCGCGAACACTTCGTTCGTCAACCGCATCGCCGACCAGTCGATTTCCATCCAGGAGCTGGTGGCCGATCCAGTGGCGAGCATCGAGCAGATGGCAACGCTGGAAGGCGGTTTCGGCCTGCCGCACCCGCGTATTCCGTTGCCACGCGATTTGTACGGCAGCGAGCGCGCCAACTCCAGCGGCATCGACCTGGCCAACGAACATCGCCTGGCCTCGTTGTCCTGCGCCCTGCTGGCCACCGCCCACAACGACTGGAAAGCCGCGCCGATGCTCGGCTGCGCCGCCAGTGAAGAAACCCCGGCACCGGTGCTGAACCCGGCCGATCACCGTGACGTGGTGGGCCACGTGCAGGAGGCTACCGTCGCCGATGTTGACAACGCCATCCAGTGCGCCCTCAACGCCGCGCCGATCTGGCAAGCCACGCCACCGGCCGAACGCGCTGCGATTCTGGAGCGCGCCGCCGACCTGATGGAAGGCGAGATCCAGCCGCTGATGGGCCTGCTGGCCCGCGAAGCCGGCAAGACCTTCGCCAACGCCATCGCCGAGGTACGCGAGGCCGTGGACTTCCTGCGCTACTACGCGGTGCAGGCGCGCAACGATTTCACCAACGATGCCCACCGTCCATTGGGCCCGGTGGTCTGCATCAGCCCATGGAACTTCCCGCTGGCGATTTTCAGCGGCCAGGTCGCCGCCGCACTGGCCGCCGGCAACCCGGTACTGGCCAAGCCCGCCGAGCAGACGCCTCTGGTGGCTGCCCAGGCAGTGCGCCTGATGCTTGAAGCCGGCATTCCGGAAGGCGTCCTGCAATTGCTGCCGGGCCGTGGCGAAACCGTTGGTGCACGCCTGGTGGGTGACGATCGGGTAAAAGGCGTGATGTTCACCGGTTCAACCGAAGTCGCGCGCCTGCTGCAACGCAATATCGCCGGACGCCTGGACAACCAGGGCCGGCCGATCCCGCTGATCGCCGAAACCGGCGGCCAGAACGCGATGATCGTCGACTCTTCGGCCCTGACCGAACAAGTGGTCATCGACGTGGTGTCCTCGGCTTTCGACAGCGCCGGCCAGCGTTGCTCGGCCCTGCGTGTTCTGTGCCTGCAGGAAGATTCCGCCGACCGCGTCATCGAAATGCTCAAGGGCGCCATGGCCGAATCGCGCCTCGGCAACCCCGAGCGCCTGTCGGTGGACATCGGCCCGGTGATCGACGCCGAAGCCAAGGCCGGTATCGAGAAACACATCCAGGCCATGCGCGACAAAGGTCGCACCGTGTATCAGATGGCAATCGCCGACAGCGACGAGTGCAAGCGCGGCACCTTCGTGATGCCGACCCTGATCGAGCTGGAAAGCTTCGACGAGCTGCAACGCGAGATCTTCGGCCCGGTGCTGCACGTGGTGCGCTACAAGCGCAAGGAACTGGACCAGTTGATCGGTCAGATCAACGCCTCCGGCTACGGCCTGACCCTGGGCGTGCACACGCGTATCGATGAAACCATCGCCAAGGTGATCGACAACGTCCATGCCGGTAACGTCTATGTAAACCGCAACATCGTCGGTGCCGTGGTCGGCGTGCAGCCGTTCGGCGGCGAAGGCCTGTCGGGCACCGGTCCGAAGGCCGGCGGCCCGCTGTACCTGTACCGCTTGTTGTCGACTCGTCCTACCGATGCGATCCAGCAGTCCTTCGTACGGGGCGATGCCCTGTCGGCACCGGACCTGCGCTTGCGCGACGCCATGAGCAAACCGCTGACCGCCCTGCAAGCCTGGGCCGACAGCCACAAGCTCGCCGAACTGAGCGCCCTGTGCGTGCAGTTCGCCGCCCAGTCGCAAAGCGGCATCACCCGCCAGCTGACCGGCCCGACCGGCGAACGCAACAGCTACGCCATCCTGCCCCGCGAGCACGTGTTGTGCCTGGCGGACGTGGAAGGCGACCTGCTGACGCAGCTGGCGGCCGTATTCGCCGTGGGCGGCTCGGCCGTGTGGCCGGAAACCGACACCAGCAAGGCGTTGTTCGCACGCTTGCCGAAGGACATTCAAGCGCGTATCCAGCGGGTTGCCGATTGGACCAAGGACGACGTGCTGTTCGACGCAGTCCTGCACCACGGCGACTCTGACCAGTTGCGCGGCGTGTGCCAGCAAGTGGCCAAGCGCGCCGGGGCGATCGTCGGGGTGCATGGCTTGTCCCAGGGCGAAACCAATATCGCCCTGGAACGCCTGGTGATCGAACGCGCGCTGAGCGTCAACACCGCCGCGGCGGGTGGTAACGCCAGTCTGATGACGATCGGCTAAAACGCTGTAGGCCAGGCACCCGCAATAGGTGCCTGGCAATCGAAACCCAATGTGGGAGCGAGCCTGCTCGCGAAGATGGCGTATCAGTCGACCTCAATGTTGCTGACTCACCGCTTTCGCGAGCAGGCTCGCTCCCACATTTTGATTAGTGTCGCCCCCGCCTCTGCATCACTGTCATCAATCATCCTGTTCACCCTCCCGCCTCACACCTAGACTCGGCCCATTCCAAGAAAAGGTAGGCCGCCATGTCCGAGACGCTGCTCAGTTCCCGCAATCTGGCTTTCGAGCTGTATGAAGTCCTTGATGCCGAAGGCCTGACCCAGCGCGAACGGTTTGCCGAGCACAATCGCGAAACCTTCGACGCGGCCATCGGTACGGCCCGCAGCATCGCCGAAAAATACTTCGCGCCGCACAACCGCAAGAACGACGAAAACGAACCGCGCTATGAAGATGGCCAGGCCATCTTGATCCCGGAAGTGAAACCTGCGGTGGATGCGTTCCTGGAGGCGGGCTTTCTCAACGCCGCCCGCAGCTTCGACGCCGGCGGCATGCAACTGCCGACGCTACTGTCCCAGGCGTGCTTCGCGCACTTCCAGTCGGCCAATGCCGCTTCGACTTCCTACCCGTTCCTGACCATGGGCGCGGCGAACCTGATCGAAAGCTTTGGTAGCGATGAGCAGAAACAACGCTTCCTGCAACCGATGATCGACGGCCGTTTCTTTGGCACCATGGCCCTGACCGAACCACACGCGGGTTCTTCGCTGGCGGATATTCGTACGCGCGCGGAACCGGCGTCCGACGGCACTTATCGACTCAAGGGCAACAAGATCTTCATTTCCGGTGGCGACCATCCGCTGTCGGAAAACATCGTGCACATGGTCCTGGCCAAACTGCCGGACGCGCCGCCGGGCGTGAAGGGCATCTCGCTGTTTATCGTGCCCAAGTTCCTGGTCAACGAAGATGGCAGCCTGGGCAAGCGCAACGACGTACTGCTGGCCGGGCTGTTTCACAAGATGGGCTGGCGCGGCACTACGTCTACGGCGCTGAACTTCGGTGATAACGGTGAGTGTGTCGGCTACCTGGTCGGCAAACCGCACCATGGCCTGAGCTACATGTTCCAGATGATGAACGAGGCGCGGATAGGCGTCGGCATGGGCGCCGTCATGCTGGGCTACGCCGGTTACCTGTATTCCCTTGAATACGCCCGCGAACGCCCGCAGGGCCGGGTACCCGACAGCAAGGATCCAGGCACCGCGCCCGTACCGATCATCCAGCACGCCGACGTACGCCGCATGCTGTTGACCCAGAAAGCCTATGTGGAAGGTTCGTTCGACCTGGGCCTGTACGCGGCGCGGCTGTTCGACGACACCACTACGCTTGAGAGCGAAGCCGAGCGCCGCCGCGCCCATGAGTTGCTGGACCTGCTGACGCCTATCGTCAAATCATGGCCATCGGAGTTCTGCCTGAAGGCCAACGAACTGGCGATCCAGATTCTCGGCGGCCATGGTTACACCCGTGAATATCCGGTGGAGCAGTATTACCGCGACAACCGCCTGAACCCGATCCATGAAGGCACCCATGGCATCCAGTCCCTGGACTTGCTCGGACGCAAACTGGCACAGAACGGCGGGGCCGGTCTCAAGCAACTGATCCGTCTGGTGGCCGATACCAGCGAGCGCGCCCAGGCGTACGATTCGTTGACGCCCCTGCGCCAGCCGCTGGAAGCACTGGTGGCGCGCCTGCAATCGGTCACCCTCGGGCTGCTGACGGACCTGGCCCAGGGCAAGGTCAACAGCAGCCTGGCCAATTCGGCGCTGTACCTGAAGGTGTTTGGTCATATGGTGATTGGCTGGCGCTGGCTGGAACAGGCGATTCGCGCCGAGGAAGGGCTGGCCAGGGGCAATGCGGCGGATGTGGAGTTCTACAGGGGCAAGCTGCAAGCGGCGCGCTACTTCCTGACCTGGGAAGTGCCGGGCTGTCACCACGAGCTAGCGATTCTCGAGGCGCGGGATGATACGTGCCTGGGGATGCGGGATGAGTGGTTTTGAGCCGGAGCTTGCTGCGCGGCTGAAATCCATTCGCGAGCAAGCTCGCTCCCACAGGGGGCTCAAGTGAACGCAACATCTGCGTTCACCATAGATCTACTGTGGGAGCGAGCCTGCTCGCGAAAGCGGTCTGTCAGTTAAAGCTGAATCGCCTGATCCGACGCTTTCGCGAGCAGGCTCGCTCCCACCCGCACCACAGCCAACATTCGCTAAAGGTTCAAGCCTGCTGGATCGTCTTGGCAATAACCTCGACCGTGGCGCTGACCTGCTCCTCGTAGCGGTCGAGCTCCGCGCGGTGCTGCTTTTGCATTTCGATCTGTTGCGAACACAGATTCATGGCCGCCAGCACCAGCAGGCGGTCGCCGATCAACGTCGGGAATTTGCGCTTGGTATCGGCCAGGGCCGCCTTGAGCATCGAGGCGGCGTCCAGCAGCGCCTGCTCCTGCCCGGCCGGCGCCTTGATCGAGTATTCCTCTCCGAGAATCGAGACGACCGTCACCCCATCGGCACCCTGCTTCATGCGCCGACCGTTGCGGTGCTGGCGCGCTCGATCAGGGCCTGGATCCGTGCGGCGGTGGTGCCGTGCAATTCTTCCTGTTCCATCAGGTTCAGCTGCAGGCTTTCGTTTTCATCCTTGGCCTTGGCCAGTTCGGCGCTCAGGCTTTCATTCAGGCCGGTCAGGTGGCGGTTCTGTTGCACCAGGTCGTTGACCAGTTGCTCCAGCTGGCTGAGGGATGTTTCCAACATATTGAATTCCAGGCTTTTCAAGGGGGCGCGTACGATAAAGAAAAGTCACCGTCGGCGCCACGACTCAGAAGGCAGCGGTATCCCGCTCGCGAGCTGTAAAGACTGTGATCGGGAAATCTGGTTCCGACCCTTCGTCGCGCCAACCCCGATGGCGTGCGACAAAAGCACGCAGCGCCCTCAAGACTTCAGTTGCCAGACCGATAAGTCAGGAAACCAGTCACAGCCCCGCACGGACGCGCTTTTTCACGGTAACTTCCATGTCCCTACGTAATATGAACATCGCGCCGCGGGCGTTCCTGGGGTTTGCCCTGATCGGCGCCCTGATGCTGGCCCTGGGCGTATTTGCCTTGAGCCAGATGAGCAAGATCCGCGTCTCGGGCGAAACCATCGTCCAGAACAGCGTCCCGAGCATCAAGGCCCTCGACGAGTTCACCCAGCTCACCCTGCGCCTTCGCGTCCTGTCCTATCGCCTGCTGACCAACCGTGAACCGGACGTCCAGCAGAAAACCTATGAGCTGTTCGAACAACGCAATCAGCAGATCCGCGAGGCGCAGACCGCATACGAAAAGCTCATCAGCGCCCCGGATGAACGCGCCGCTTATGAGCAATACGTACAGTTGCTGAATCAGTACCGCCAGCTCGAAGAGCGGATGAAGACCCTGTCGCGCAACAACCAGCTCGATCAATTGCAAGCGCTGCTCAACACTGAATTGCTGAGCAACTCCGACGCGATCAACGCGGCGGTCACCCGTTTGATGGAAATCAACAATCGCCAAGCCGAAATGCTCAACCAGGGTGCTGCCCAACAGTACTCAACGGCTTTCACCTGGGTCGTCACCTTGCTGGTCGTCGCCACCGGCCTGACCCTGCTGTTCGCCTGGCTGTTGACCAACAGCATCACCAAGCCAATCGCCAACGCGCTGGATGCCGCCGAAGAAATTGCCAAGGGCAACCTGACCCGGCCGATCGTCGTGGATGGCAGCGACGAAGCCGGCCGCCTGTTGCGAGCAATGGCGACCATGCAGGAGAAATTGCGCGACACTCTGCAGCGGATCTCCGGCTCGGCCACCCAACTGGCCTCCGCCGCCGAAGAGCTCAACAGCGTCACCGACGAAAGTGCCCGTGGCCTGACCCAGCAGAACAACGAAATCGAGCAGGCCGCCACGGCGGTCAACGAGATGACCAGCGCCGTGGAAGAAGTCGCCCGCAACGCAGTCAGCACTTCCGAAGCGTCGAAGAACGCCACCACTTCGGCGGGTGACGGTCGTGACCTGGTGCAAGAGACCGTCAGCGCCATCGAACGCATGAGCGCCGACGTGCAGAGCACCGCGACGCTGATCGGCAACCTCGCCGATGAGTCCCGCGATATCGGCAAAGTGCTCGATGTGATCCGTGGCCTGGCCGACCAGACCAACCTGCTGGCACTGAACGCCGCCATTGAAGCGGCCCGCGCCGGTGAAGCCGGTCGTGGTTTTGCGGTGGTAGCCGATGAAGTACGCGCCCTCGCCCACCGCACCCAGCAGTCGACCAGCGAGATCGAGCGCATGATCGGCAGCATCCAGAGCGGCACCGAACAGGCCGTGGATTCGATGCGCAACAGCACCGAACGCGCCGAGTCGACGTTGAACATCGCCCGCGGGGCCGGGATGTCCCTGGACACCATCAACACCGCCATCGTCGAGATCAACGAACGCAACCTGGTGATCGCCAGCGCCGCCGAGGAACAGGCTCAGGTGGCCCGCGAAGTCGACCGCAACCTGGTGAACATCCGCGACCTGTCGGTGCAATCGGCCACCGGCGCCAACCAGACCACCGCCGCCAGCGCCGAACTGTCGCGCCTGGCCGTAGACCTGAACAGCATGGTCGGGCGGTTCAGCCTCTGACCGCCTGTGGGTCGCTCACAGACTGTGCGCGACCCACGCTTTTGTGGCGAGGGAGCTTGCTCCCGCTGGGCTGCGCAGCGGCCCCGTCTCTAAAAGCGACGACTGCTTCGCAGCCGAGCGGGAGCAAGCTCCCTCGCCACGGTGTTTTCCTCTCTGGATCCGGTGCACATACGTCGATCCCAACCTTTTTTGACAGCATCACATTTCAACAGGTTAGAATCGCTGGCACGCAGACTGCATGGTCAGTTTGCGCCTGCCCCCTCAAGATTCCGGAGTACTGCCTTTGACTGCGACGACCATCAACAGCCTGTTCTTGATCGGCGCGTTGCTGGTGAGTGCGAGCATTCTGGTCAGTTCTCTTTCGTCGCGCCTGGGCATCCCGATCCTGGTGATCATCCTCGCCGTGGGCATGGTCGCCGGCGTGGACGGTGCCGGTATTCTTTTTGACAACTACGCCACGGCCTACCTGGTCGGCAACCTCGCGCTGGCGGTGATTCTGCTCGACGGCGGCTTGCGCACGCGGGTCTCAAGCTTTCGCGTGGCATTGTGGCCGGCGTTGTCGCTGGCCACCGTCGGCGTGCTGATCACCACCGGGCTGACCGGCCTGGCAGCGGCGTGGCTATTCGACCTGAACCTGATCCAGGGCCTGCTGATCGGTGCGATCGTCGGCTCCACCGACGCTGCGGCGGTGTTTTCGCTGTTGGGCGGCAAAGGCCTCAACGAACGGGTCAGCGCCACTCTGGAAATCGAGTCCGGCAGCAACGACCCGATGGCGGTGTTCCTCACCGTCACCCTGATCGGCATGCTCGCCAGCGGCGAAACCGGCCTGCAGTGGAGCCTGTTGGGGCACCTGGTGCGCGAGTTCGGTATCGGCGCCGTGATCGGCCTGGGTGGCGGCTGGCTGATGCTGCAACTGGTCAACCGCATCAACCTCGCCAACGGCCTCTACCCGATCCTGGTGATCAGCGGCGGCCTGGCCGTGTTTGCCCTGACCAACGCCCTGCATGGCAGCGGCTTCCTGGCCGTGTACCTGTGTGGCCTGGTGATCGGCAACCGCCCGATACGCAGTCGCCACGGCATCCTCCATATGCTCGATGGCATGGCCTGGCTGGCGCAGATCGGCATGTTCCTGGTGTTGGGCCTGCTGGTCACGCCCCATGACCTGCTGCCGATCGCCCTCCCCGCCCTGGGCCTGGCCCTGTGGATGATCCTCTTCGCGCGCCCGCTGTCGGTCATGGTCGGGCTGTTGCCGTTCAAGGCTTTCCACGGTCGCGAGAAAGTGTTCATTTCCTGGGTCGGCCTGCGTGGCGCGGTACCGATCATCCTCGCGGTGTTCCCGCTGATGGCCGGTTTGCCTCACGCACAGCTCTATTTCAACCTGGCATTCTTTATCGTGCTGGTGTCGCTGCTGGTGCAAGGCACGAGCCTGCCGTGGGTCGCCAAGCTTCTGCACGTGACCGTCCCGCCAGAACCTCTGCCGATTTCCCGGGCAGCGCTGGAGGTTCACGTCACCAGCGAGTGGGAGCTGTTCATCTATCGCCTCGGTGCGGAAAAGTGGTGCATCGGCTCGCCGCTTCGGGATCTGAAAATGCCTGACGGAACCCGTATTGCGGCCTTGTTTCGTGGCCAGCAACTGCTCCATCCGTCGGGTAGTACGGTCCTGGAAGTCGGTGATCTGCTGTGTGTAATCGGCCATGAACACGACCTGCCAGCCCTGGGAAAACTGTTCAGCCAGGCGCCGCAACGGGGCCTCGATCTGCGCTTTTTCGGCGACTTCGTACTCGAAGGAGACGCCCAGCTGGCCGCGGTCGCGGCGCTGTACGGGCTGCAACTCGACGGCATCGATCCGGACATGTCCCTGGGCCGCTTCATTGCCCAGAAAGTCGGGGGGGCTCCGGTGGTCGGCGACCAGGTGGAGTGGAACAGTACCCTATGGACGGTCGCGGCCATGGACGGGAACAAGATCGGCAAAGTGGGCGTCAGATTCCCCGAAGGAAGTCGCCCGGGCCCCGGCTTGTTCCTCTAAACTGCTCCCACTCTCACTTGCTTGACCGGTCTTTATGCCTACCCTGCGCTCCTTTTTCGCCATCGCCCTGCTCGGCCTGAGTCTTTCCATCTGCACGGTGCACGCCGCCGAACCGCCTACCAGCGCCTCGGTCCAGGCCAGCCTGGACAAGATCGCCGACCGCAAACTGCCGGAGGCCGACCAGAAAGCCTTGCAGGCCGTGTTGCAGAACACCCTGACCCAGCTCAGCAACAAGGCCGACTACGAACAGAAGCTGCAAGCCCTCAAGCAGCAACTGGCCAACGCCCCCAAGCAGAACATCGAGAACCAGCGCGAGCTGGCGCGGCTCAAGGGCACCAATGTGGTGCCGGTGGCGCAGCGCTACGCCAACCTGCCCATCCCTCAGCTCGAACAGATGCTGACGGAGCGCTCCACCCAGCAGAGCGACCTGCAAAAGGCCCTGGCCGACGCCAACAGCCTGGTGATCACCGCCCAGACCCGCCCCGAGCGCGCCCAGGCGGAAATCTCCGCCAGCCAGACCCGCATCCAGCAGATCAACACCATCCTCAAGGCCGGCCGCGACGCCGGCAAGGCCCTCAGCGCCGAACAGCGCGACCAGCTCAACGCTGAACTGGCGGCCCTCAATGCGCTGATTCCATTGCGCCGCCAGGAGCTGGCCGGCAACAGCCAGCTGCAAGACCTGGGCAACAGCCAGCATGATTTGCTGTCGGAAAAGATCGACCGCATGGAGCGAGAGATCCAGGATCTGCAGAACCTGATCAACCAGAAGCGCCTGGCCCAGTCCCAGGAAACGGTGACCCAGCAATCCATCGAAGCGCAGAAGGCCGGCGGCAGCAGCCTGCTGGCGACCGAAAGTTCGGCCAACCTGAAGCTCTCCGATTACCTGCTCAAAAGCACCGATCGGCTCAACGAGGTCACCCAGCAGAACCTGCAAACCAAGCAGTTGCTCGATAGCGTCACCCAGACCGACGCCGCTCTGGATGAGCAGATCAGCGTGCTCAAGGGCAGCCTGCTGCTCTCCAAGATTCTCTACAAGCAGCGCCAGACCCTGCCACACCTGAAACTGGACCAGAACCTCGCCGACCAGATCGCCGACATCCGCCTGTACCAGTTCGAGGTCAGCCAGCAACGCGAGCTGCTGAACAATCCAAGCGCTTATGTCGACAGCCTGCTGGCGTCCCAGCCGTCGGAGCAGGTCACGCCGCAACTGCGCAAGACCCTGCTGGAGCTGGCCCTGACCCGGGTCGACCTGTTGGAACGGCTGAACCGTGAGTTGAGCGCGGTGCTCAACGAATCCATCACCTTGCAGCTCAACCAGAAGCAACTGCTCAGTACCGCCCAGAACCTGCGGGCGACGCTCGAAGAACAGATGTTCTGGATTCCCAGCAACAAACCGCTGGATTTCGAATGGATGCGTGGCGTGCCGGCCCGCCTGGAGAAGCAGGTCGACTCACTGCCCTGGGCGTCGAGCCTCAGTGAGCTGGCCGACGGCCTGACCCAGCGGCCGCTGCTGTTCCTGCCCCTGGCCCTGCTGATCGGTGCGCTGCTGTGGCGACGCAAGAATCTTTATGCGCGCTTGAACAAGGTTCACCAGGATGTCGGCCACTTCAAGCGCGACAGCCAGTGGCACACGCCCCAGGCGATCCTGATCAACATCCTGCTGGCGATGCCGGTGGCCCTGGCACTGGCGCTGTGCGGCTATGCCTTGCAGATCGACGCCCGCGGGCAGAACACCAACCTCGGCGCCGCGCTACTGCAGATCGGCCAAGCCTGGCTGGTGTTCTATACCGCCTATCGAATCCTCTCTCCCGGAGGCGTCGCCGAGCTGCATTTCCGCTGGGAAAAACCCCAGGTGGAATTCCTCCAGGCCTGGATCCGTCGACTTGGCCTGGTGGTGCTGGCCCTGGTGGCGGTGGTTGCCGTGGCGGAGTTGCAGCCGTCGGCCCTGGCCGATGACGTACTCGGCATGCCGGTGGTGTTGACCTGCTACGCCTCGATGGCCTGGCTGCTCAGCCGACTGCTGCTCAGCAGCCCGACGCACACCAACGCCTCGCTGTTTCGCAAGGCCGTCGGCGTACTGTTCACCGCGCTGCCGATCGCATTGTTCGTCGCTGTCTGCTTCGGCTACTACTACACCGCGCTGAAACTCAGCGATCGCTTGATCAATACCCTGTACCTGCTGATGTTCTGGCTGGTAATCGAAGCCACCTTCGTGCGCGGCCTGTCGGTCGCGGCCCGGCGACTGGCCTACCAGCGCGCCCTGGCCAAGCGCCAGGCGGCCAAGGAGGTCGGCGACGGTGAAACGGTGGTCGAGGAGCCGACCCTGGACATCGAGAAGGTCAACGAACAGTCCCTGCGCCTGATCCGCCTGGCCCTGCTGGGCGGTTTCATGGCCGCGCTGTACTGGGTCTGGTCGGACCTGATCAGCGTGTTCTCCTACCTGGACAACATCACCCTCTACGAATACACCAGCGGCACCGGCGTGAACATGAGCATGGTGCCCATCAGCATCGGCGACATGCTTGGCGCGCTGATCATCATCGGTATCACCTTCGCCCTGGCGCGCAACCTGCCTGGCCTGCTGGAAGTGTTCGTGCTGTCGAAGCTGAACCTGGCCCAGGGCAGCGCCTACGCCACCACCACGCTGCTGTCCTATGTCATCGCCGGCGTCGGTTTTGTCACCACGTTGTCCACACTGGGCGTGAGCTGGGACAAGCTGCAATGGCTGGTGGCCGCGCTGTCGGTGGGCCTGGGCTTCGGCATGCAGGAGATCTTCGCCAACTTCATCTCCGGCATCATGATCCTGTTCGAGCGTCCGGTACGGATCGGCGACACCATCACCATTGGCAACCTGTCGGGCACGGTCAGCAAGATCCGCATTCGCGCGACCACCATCACCGACTTCGATCGCAAGGACATCATCGTCCCGAACAAGACCTTCATCACCGGGCAACTGATCAACTGGTCGCTGACCGACACCGTGACCCGGGTAACCCTGAAACTCGGCGTGGACTACGGCTCGGACCTGGATCGGGTTCGCGAACTGCTGCTCAAGGCTGCCCGCGACAACCCGCGTGTGTTGAAGGAGCCGGAGCCGATCGTGTACTTCCTGAACTTCGGCGAAAGCACCCTGGACCACGAGCTGCGCATGCACGTGCGCGACCTCGGCGACCGCAACCCGGTGCTGGACGAGATCAACCGGTTCATCAACCGGGAATTCAAAAAGGAACATATCAACATCTCGTTCCGTCAGATGGAGATCTATCTGAAGAACCTGCAAGGCCAGGAATACAAACTGGTGCCCGCCGAGCCCGACCACAAGACCCTCGGGCCTGTGTCCTCGACCGTAGCTAGCATCAAGCCCGTTCCCGAGCCACCGCAACAGACACTCGACTGATCGCGGGATGCCTGCGGGCGCCCCGTCGGAGATGGCCATGAAAACACTGGAAACGCTGACTTTCGATAACCGCTTCGCCCGCCTGGGCGACGGTTTCTCGGCCCACGTGCTGCCGGAGCCCATCGACAATCCGCGCCTGGTGGTTGCCAGCCCGGCCGCGATGGCGCTGCTTGACCTGGATCCGGCCGAAGCACAGACGCCATTGTTTGCCGAAATTTTCGGCGGCCACAAACTCTGGGCCGAAACCGAGCCTCGGGCCATGGTGTATTCCGGGCATCAGTTCGGCCACTACAACCCGCAATTGGGCGATGGCCGCGGGTTGCTGCTGGGCGAGGTGTACAACGAGGCCGGCGAGCATTGGGACCTGCACCTCAAGGGCGCCGGCCAGACGCCATTTTCGCGGATGGGCGATGGCCGGGCGGTACTGCGCTCCTCGATCCGCGAATTCCTCGCCTCCGAAGCCTTGCATGCGTTGGGCATCCCAACCACGCGCGCGCTTTGTGTGATCGGCTCCGACACCCCGGTATGGCGCGAAAAGCAGGAGCGCGCCGCCATGGTGCTGCGCCTGGCGCCGAGTCATGTGCGCTTCGGGCATTTCGAATACTTCTACTACACCAAGAAACCGGAGTTGCACGCGGCCCTGGCCGAGCACGTGCTGAACCTGCATTTCCCTGAGTGCCGGGAGCAACCGGAACCGTACCTGGCGATGTATCGGGAGATTGTCGAACGCAACGCCGAGTTGATTGCCAAATGGCAGGCCTACGGCTTCTGTCACGGGGTGATGAATACCGACAACATGTCGATATTGGGTATCACCTTCGACTTCGGCCCTTTCGCCTTCCTCGACGACTTCGACGCCAACTTCATCTGCAACCACTCCGACGACCAGGGCCGCTATTCATTCAGCAACCAGGTGCCCATCGGCCAGTGGAACCTCAGCGCCCTGGCCCAGGCCCTGACCCCCTTCATCAGCGTCGACGCCCTGCGCGAGACCCTGGGTCTGTATCTGCCGCTGTACCAGGCCCATTACCTGGACCTGATGCGCCGCCGCCTCGGCCTGACCCGCGCCGAGGACGATGACCAGAAACTGGTGGAGCGCCTGCTGCAACTGATGCAGAACAGCGGCGTCGACTACAGCCTGTTTTTCCGTCGCCTGGGCGAACAGGCGCCCGAACAGGCCGTCGCCCGCTTGCGCGATGACTTTGTCGATCTCAAGGGTTTCGATGCCTGGGGCGAGCTTTACCTCGCTCGGGTCAATCGCGAGGGCGTTGTCGATCAAGCCCAGCGCAGAGCCCGCATGCACGCGGTCAATCCGTTGTATGTATTGCGCAACTACCTGGCGCAGAAAGCCATCGACGCCGCCGAATCAGGCGACTACGAAGAAGTCCGCCGCCTCCACGGCGTACTGTCCCGTCCGTTCGAAGAACAACCGGGCATGGACAGCTACGCCGAAAGGCCGCCGGAATGGGGCAAGCACCTGGAGATCAGTTGCTCGTCGTAACGACCTGCCAGACACATGGCCCCCGTGGCGAGGGAGCTTGCTCCCGCTGGGCTGCGAAGCAGTCCTGAAAGACCGACGCAGTCGTCCAGGTAAACCACGACGGCTACGCCGCCGAGCGGGAGCAAGCTCCCTCGCCACGGCTTCAGATTGTCAGGGAGAGAGAGTATTCGCGAGCAGGCTCGCTCCCACATTGGGAGCGATGTGATCGCGATATAGACCACAACACCAAACTCCTGTGGGAGCGAGCCTGCTCGCGATGGCGATCTTCAATCAACCGCCCACCTCCGGGCTACCCGCTCACCCCGCCTTATCGTTCCCCTGCTCAGGCGTCTCGATTCCCGATTCCGCTTCTTCCGCCGCCGGTTCCGCCGGTTTTTTTTCGTCGGGATACCCCGGCATGCCGCGGGCGTCTTCCGGGGTCAGCTCATCGCGATCATGGCGGTCATCGGTCGCATAGGCCGTGGCGGCGTTCGGGTCTTCGTCGCGGCCGGCGGTGCCAAGCACGAAGCCGTCGTCGTTGGGGTTGTCCAGCGTCTGGGGAAGGGTTGGGTCTTGAGGATTGCTCATGGGACCTCCGGGTTCGCAAAAATTACGTTGTGGTGTTTTGAGGGTCTGGCGGGCTCGGGGTGCGGCTCATCTGATGAATGGCGCAGCGCATCGTTCCTCAAATAGAACGCTAAGGCTGATTTTTGCAGTCTGGCGCGACAAAGGTGTCGGTTTTAATCTTTACCCATCGAAACGCAACACGGATTGAAGCCGGCGCTTCGGCCAGATGGATCACCGATTTACCGACATCTAGAAACCCTTACTCACGCCGAAACGTTCGGCCACCAAAACTTAGAGGACTACGCCATGACTACTTCCTACAACCGTCTCGACAAAGATAACGCCGCCGTTCTGCTGGTGGACCACCAGGCTGGCCTGCTGTCGCTGGTGCGCGACATCGACCCGGACCGTTTCAAGAACAACGTGCTGGCCCTGGCTGACCTGGCCAAGTACTTCCAACTGCCAACCATCCTCACCACCAGCTTCGAAACCGGCCCCAACGGCCCGCTGATGCCAGAACTCAAGACGCTGTTCCCGGACGCGCCTTACATTGCTCGTCCTGGCCAGATCAACGCCTGGGACAACGAAGATTTCGTCAAGGCGATCAAGGCCACCGGCAAGAAGCAATTGATCATCGCCGGTGTCGTGACTGAAGTCTGCGTAGCCTTCCCGGCCCTGTCGGCCCTGGCCGAAGGTTTCGAGGTGTTCGTAGTGACCGATGCGTCCGGTACGTTCAACGAACTGACCCGCCAATCGGCGTGGGACCGCATGTCCTCCTCGGGCGCGCAATTGATGACGTGGTTCGGCCTGGCCTGCGAACTGCACCGCGACTGGCGCAACGATGTGGAAGGTCTGGCGACCCTGTTCTCCAACCACATCCCGGACTATCGCAACCTCATGACCAGCTACAACACGCTGACCAACGCGAAGTAACGGCCACACCGATATACCCTGTGGGAGCGAGCCTGCTCGCGAAAGCGGTCCGACAGTCAATTATTCTTGACTGATCCTCCGCCTTCGCGAGCAGGCTCGCTCCCACAGGTTTTTTTTGTGATTTGCGTATAGTGTTGTGCCAACGACTTACAGGAGACCGACCCGATGCTGATCCCCTGCCCTCATTGCAACGGCCTCAATCGCATCCCCGCCGAACGCCTGGGCGACCAGCCCAAGTGCGGACGTTGCAAGGCCCAGGTGTTATTGAGCGAAGCGTTCGAACTCAAGCAAGGCGACTACGCCAGCCAGATCAAGGGCGACCTGCCGCTGTTGGTGGATGTCTGGGCAGACTGGTGCGGTCCGTGCAAGTCCTTCGCGCCGGTCTTCGAACAGGCCGCCGCGCAGCTGTCGGGTAAATGCCGACTGGCCAAGCTCGACAGCGAGGCCAATCAACAACTGTCGGCCCAGCTGGGGATTCGCTCGATTCCCAGCCTGATTCTGTTCAAGGATGGCCGGGAGGTTGCCCGGCAGAGCGGGGCGTTTCCTTTGCCGCAGCTGATGAATTGGTTGCGCGGCCAGGGGATCTGAAGCCATTCGATATTGTGGGAGCGGGCTTGCTCGCGAAGGCGGTGTGCCAGTCGACATTTATGTGTCTGATACACCGTCTTCGCGAGCAAGCCCGCTCCCACATTGGTTTTGCACAAACCGCAGTCAGGCGTTTTCCAGCAGATTATGCAATTCCACAAACTGCTGGGTCAGCTTATGCCGCGGGTCCAGGTGGATCAGCGGCAGGCTCGCCTGGTGCGACTCACGCATGCGCACCGAACTGCTCAGGTACACCGGCAGTACCGGCAAGCCCTCGGCAATCAATTCGTCGAGGATCTGCTGCGGCAGGCTGGCGCGGGCCTGGAATTGGTTGACGACAATGCCTTCGACTTCCAGGCCTTCGTTATGGTCGTCCTTTAGCTCTTCGATTTCCGCCATCAGGCCATACAGCGCCTGGCGAGAGAAGCTGTCGCAATCGAAAGGAATCAGTACCCGATCAGCCGCGATCAACGCCGAAACGGCATAGAAGTTGAGGGCTGGCGGTGTATCCAGGTAGATCCGGTCGTAATCTTCGTCCAGCTCTTCAAGCAGCTTGCGCAGCTTGTTGATCTTGTGTTTCGCCTCAAGCTTGGGCTGCAGATCCGTCAATTCTGCCGTGGCAGTGATGACATGCAGGTTGTCAAACGGCGTCTCGTAGATATCGACCTTGTTCTTCTTCGAGAACGGCCCCGACGACAGGGTCTGCTTGAAGAAGTCGGCGATCCCCATGGGAATGTCATCGCCGGTCAGGCCAGTCAGGTATTGAGTGGAGTTGGCCTGGGCATCCAGGTCCACCAACAGCGTGCGATAACCCTCGCTGGCGCTGACCGCCGCCAGATTGCAGGCGATGCTGGACTTGCCCACGCCACCTTTCTGATTGAACACCACACGCCGCATGACAAAACCTCCGTGTATCAAAGATTCCCGAGTGTAGTAGGCCAAGGCGCCGCTTCGCTACCTCGGTCATGGACGGATTACAGTGTCGGTGGCTTTTTCGCGGAACCGAGCGTCAATTTGCCGATCAAGTGGCTGAAGCGTCCGACAGACAGCGTCGTTACAAGCGCGATAATGGCCATGCCCGAGCAGGGCCTGACCAGCCGACGGATTTCTCTGGACAAAATGTAACCAGCATTTGCTACAAGCCAACCGCACCGGGATAATGCGCGCCACTTGGGTCGCAAGGCCATGCAGGGTTGGACGCGGGTCAAGCCACTGAACCGTGACAAGAAAAAGCCCGCAGGGGTGGGATGAGTCTGTGATCAATTTCAACATCGCCCAATGGCGCGCATGGGCCCCTGGGCTCGAAAGCGTGGACGATTGGCAGGCATGGAGCCGACAACCGGTCGTGCCGCCCATCAGCGATGCGGCCCCTGACGTGTCCTTCCTGCCCGCCATGCAGCGCCGCCGACTCAGCCGCCTGGCGCGCATGGCGTTCAGCGTCGCCTGGCCACTGGCCGAAGGTCGGCCGGACCTGCCGTTGGTCTTTATTTCCCGTCACGGCGAAACCCCGCGCACATTTGAGATTCTCAAGGACCTGGCAGCCGATCAGCCCTTGTCGCCGACACAGTTCAGCCTGTCGGTGCATAACGCCGTCATCGGCCTGTGGTCGATCATGCGCGGCGAAACCAGCGAGATGACCGCCCTCGCCGCTACCGGCGACGGCCTGGAGCACGGCATGCTGGAGGCCGCCGCACTGCTGAACGAGGGTGCGCCGGCGGTACTGCTGGTGATCACTGAAGAGCAACCACCGCAGGTGTACGCGCCGTGGGTCAACGACGTGCCGTTTCCCTACGCGCTGGGGCTCCTGCTGACTTCGGGCGATGACTGGCAACTTGAATTATCCAGCCCGTCGGCACCGATGCCCGGCAGCGACTGGCCCCATGCCCTGGATCTGCTGCGTAAGCTGCTGGAAAACGACACCACCTGCCAACATGCCTGGAAGAATCGTCTATGGACCTGGCAACGCAACCGGTGACCGGTAAACATCGCGACGCCTACTACTGGCGCCTGCTCGCAACTGCTGCAAGCTTCGCCCTCTTCGGGCTGGGCGGGCTGTGCCTGCGACTGGTGGTGTTCCCGTTGCTCAGTGCGTTACCCGGCGATCCCACGGCCCATCGGCAACGGGCCCGCCGCACGGTTGGACGTCTGTTCTGGTTCTTCATCCGGTTCATGGCCCGTACCGGCGTGCTCACCTATCGAATCGACGGCGCGGAGAAACTCGGCCGGCCCGGGCAGATGATCATCGCCAACCACCCCTCGCTGATCGACGTGGTGTTCCTGATCGGGCTGGTGCGCGACGCCAACTGCGTGGTCAAGCAGAGTCTCTGGACCAACCCCTTTACCCGTGGCCCGCTGCGCTCGACGCAATACATCAGCAACGATGGCAGCATGGACATGCTCGATGCTGCCAGTGACGCGCTGCAAGACGGCCAGTGCCTGATCGTCTTTCCCGAAGGTACGCGCACCCAGCCAGGCCAGGCCCCGGCCTTTCATCGCGGGGCCGCGGCCATCGCCCTGCGGGGCGCGAAGATCCTCACACCCGTGACGATCAAGGTCAGCCCCACCACCCTGACCAAGGCCGAACCCTGGTATCGCATCCCCCAGCGGCGCGTGCACTTCAGTTTTCGCGTGGGGGCCGATATAGACCCACAAGCCTTCACCGCGCTTGGCCCCCCGCCGCAGGCTTCGCGCCGGCTCAACGATTTTCTGCATCACTATTACATCAAGGAGCTCGCCGAAGATGAGCGATCTGCACCGTGACATCAAACAGCTGATCATCGACGCCCTTGGCCTGGAAGACATCGCCGTCGAGGACATCGGCGACGACCAGACCCTGTTCGGCGAAGGCCTGGGCCTGGATTCGGTGGATGCCCTGGAGCTCGGCCTGGCGATTCAGAAGCAGTACGGCATCAAGATCGACGCCGACGCCAAGGACACCCGTAACCATTTCAGCAATGTGGCAAGCCTTGCGGCCTTCGTCACTGCAAAACGCCCCTGAGACCGGACCATGCAAACTCGCGACGACATTTTCAACATTCTGCGTGCTGCACTGGTCGAGCTCTTCGAGCTGGACCCCGATCACGTGACGCTGGAAGCCAACCTCTACCAGGATCTGGAAATCGACAGCATCGATGCGGTCGACCTGATCGACCACATCAAGCGCCAGACCGGCAAGAAGATTGCCGCCGAAGAATTCAAGTCGGTGCGCACCGTCAACGACGTGGTCGAGGCGGTCTATCGACTGGTCCAACCGGCCGCATGAGCCGGCTGATTGGCCTCGGCCTGCTGCTGGCGGGCCTGCTGTACCCCTTCGCGGTGTATTTCGGCATGGAGCACTTTGCTCCATGGCAGTTCGGGCTGTTATTAGGTGGCCTGTGGCTGGCCCGGGCGTTACTCGGCAAAGGCAACCCCGGCAGTCGCTGGATGGCGGCCTCGGCGATTACCTTTTGTGTATTGCTCGCGGTGTTCGACAGCCCGCTCCTGCTGCGCTGGTATCCGGTGCTGATCAGCGCGTTCATGCTCGGGCTGTTCACCCTGAGCCTGAAATATGGCCCGCCGATGGTTGAACGCCTGGCCCGCCTGCGGGAACCGCAATTGCCGGCCAGGGCGGTGATCTATACCCGCCAGGTGACAGTGGCCTGGAGTGTGTTTTTCCTGTGTAACGGTGTGCTCGCTGCGGTCCTGACGCTTTGGGCGCCGCTGAGCTGGTGGATGTTGTACACCGGCCTGATTTCCTACGGACTGATGGGCCTGATGTTTGCCATTGAATGGCTCATACGACAACGGGTAAGAGGCCGCCCATGAATTGGATAACACTTGAGCAGATGCTGCTCAAGGCCCAGCCGGACCGTGTTGTTGCAGTCGCCCCGGCATTAAACCACTCGCAACTGCGCGACGACGCGCTCTGCCTGGCCGCTAGCCTGCAAGCCCGGGACATCCGGCGCGTGGCCGTGCATTTCGAAGATGCCGCCGACCTCGCGGTGGCCCTGCTCGGCGCCTGGCGCGCCGGGGCGCATGTGCTGCTGCCCGCCGACCTGCAAGCGCAAACCCGCCAGCGCTGGTCGGCCGACGTCGACTTGTGGCTGACCGACCTGCCCGTAGACGCCCGGCCCGACGAGATCCGCCAGGCGCCGCTGGAGGCTGCCGAACTGGACCTCGATCAGTGCTGGTTGACCCTGTGTACCTCCGGCTCCAGTGGCGAGCCCAAGCGCATCGAGAAAACCCTGCGCCAGCTGAGCAATGAAGTCCAGGCGCTGGAGCAATTGTGGGGCGCCGACCTCGGTCCGCAGGCCTGCATGATCGGCAGCGTCGCCACCCAGCATATCTACGGTCTGCTGTTCCGGGTGCTGTGGCCGTTATGCGCCGGACGCACCTTTGTGCGCCGGCAGTTGGCTTTCCCGGAAGACCTTCAGCGCGCCAGTCGCGAGCATCCGGCATTTGCCTGGGTCGCCAGCCCGGCGCTGCTCAAGCGCATGGGCGACAATCTCGATTGGCCGGCCTTGAGCAGCGTGCGTCGGGTTTTCTCCTCCGGCGGCGCACTGCCGGCCGAAGCAGCCCGCAGCCTTCAGCAACGCCTGGGACAATGGCCAACGGAAGTGTTCGGCAGCTCGGAAACCGGCGGTATCGCCTGGCGTCAGGGCGGCGACCTCTGGCAACCCTTTGCCGGCGTCGAACTGGGCCAGGACAGTGACGGCGCCCTGCTGATTGCTTCGCCTTATCTCCCAAGCGGCCATGTCGAGCACAGCGCCGACGCGGCGCGTATCACCGAGGACGGGCGCTTCGAATTGCTCGGCCGCCTGGATCGCATCGTCAAGCTTGAAGAAAAACGTATCTCGTTGCCAATGCTGGAGCAGGCGCTGACGGCCCACGACTGGGTCAGCGAAGCACGGCTGGGGGTGGTCCAGGAAAATCGTGCTTCTCTCGGCGCACTGCTGGTGCTCAGCGAAACCGGCCTGCATGCCTTGCGCAACCTGGGCCGACGAGCCATGACCGAGGCCCTGCGCCAGCACCTGAGCGGACATTGCGAAACCCTGGCCCTGCCGCGACGCTGGCGCTGGCTGCGGCAACTGCCGTTCAACGCCCAGGGCAAACTGGCCCAGGCCGAGGTCGAAGCTTTGCTGATGGCGCCACGTTCGAAGGCGCCTGAAGTGCTCGACCAAGGCGAGACCGACGGCGAATGGAACCTGCGTCTGGCCGTACCGCCAGACTTGGCGTACTTCAGCGGTCACTTCCCCACCGCGCCGGTCCTGCCCGGCGTGGTGCAGGTGGACTGGGCCTTGAACCTGGGCCGCCAACTGATGGACCTGCCGCCGCGGTTCGTCGGCATGGAAGTGCTGAAATTCCAACAATTGGTGCGCCCCGGCGATGAAATCCAGCTACACCTGCGCTTCGATCGCGAGCGCGGCAAGTTATATTTCACCTATCGCAATGACACCGCGGCGTGCTCCAGTGGGCGGATTGTTCTGGGGGTGGCCGATGACTAACCGCACCGCTGTCCTGTGGCGAGGGAGCTTGCTCCCGCTCGAGTGCGAAGCGCTCGCTCTTGAAAAATCAGGGGCTGCTTCGCAGCCCAGCGGGAGCAAGCTCCCTCGCCACAAAATGCTCCTCAGCCGCCGAGACATACCGCATGCATAACCCCTGCGCCGTCATCCCGGTCTACAACCACGAAACAGCCATCGCGACGGTGGTCCAGACGTTGCTTGGCAACGGTTTGCCCTGCGTGCTGGTGGACGACGCCAGCAGCCCGGCCTGCGCGGCTGTGCTGGAGCAACTGGCCGGGCATGAGCGGGTTCACCTGGTCCGGCTGGCAGTGAACCAGGGTAAAGGCGGCGCGGTGATGACCGGCCTGCGGGAGGCTTCGCGCCTGGGCTTCAGCCACGCCTTGCAGGTCGACGCCGATGGGCAACACGACCTTGGTGACGTGCGCACCTTCATCGAGCAATCCCGCGCCCACCCGGACGCGCTGATCTGCGGTTATCCGCTGTACGACGCCAGCGTGCCGAAGGGCCGTCTGTACGCACGCTACCTGACTCACGTGATGGTCTGGATCAACAGCCTGTCCCTGCAGATCCGCGATTCGATGTGCGGCTTCCGGGTCTATCCGCTGGCCCCGACCCTGGCACTGATCGACTCGGCGAACATCGGCAAGCGCATGGACTTCGATTCGGACATCCTGGTGCGCCTGTCCTGGCGCAACCAGCCGATGCACTGGTTGCGCACCCGCGTGCATTACCCTTTGGACGGGGTTTCGCACTTTCGCCTGTTCCATGACAACGTGCTGATTTCGCGCATGCACACTCGGTTGTTCTTCGGCATGCTGGTGCGCTTGCCGGTGATTCTCTGGCGGCGGTGGCGAGCATGAGCACAGACAAACAACACTGGGCGGACCGCCAGGAACGCGGCAGTTTCTGGTTGATGAAACTCACCGCGTTGGCTGCGAAGGTCCTTGGCCGAAGGCTTCTCACGCCGGTGCTGTACGGCATCGTCCTGTATTTCTTCGTTTTCGGCCGCAGCGCCCGGCAAGCGGCGTGGCAGTACCAGCAACGGCTCGCCGACTGGAGCCGTCAGCCCGAGTTGCGCCCAACGCATCGGCGAGTGTTCGGACAGTTCATGGCTTTTGCCGATTCGCTGCTGGATAAACTCGACGTCTGGAACGGCAAGCTGAGCATCGACCAGATCGAAATCGTCGACCCGGCGCTGCTGCGCAATCACCTGCGCGACAGCCGCGGGCAAATGCTGGTGGGCGCGCACCTGGGCAATCTGGAAATGTGCCGGGCCCTGGCCGAACTGGGCGAGAAAGTCACCATGAACGTGCTGGTGCACACCAAGCACGCCGAGCAGTTCAATCGCTTGCTCGGCGAGGCCGGCGCCACGCACCTGCGGTTGATCCAGGTCAGCGAGCTGGACCCGCTGATCATGCTGCAACTGAGCGAACGCCTGGAGCGGGGCGAATGGTTGGCGATCGCCGGCGACCGCGTGCCGCTGCATGGCGGGCGCAGCGTGACGGTGGATTTCATGGGGCACCCGGCCGCCTTCCCGCAAGGGCCCTGGCTGCTGGCCGGCCTGTTGAAATGCCCGGTCAACCTGCTGATGTGCCTCAAGCACGAGGGACGTTATCGCGTCACCCTCGAACCGTTCGCCGATGCCGTGGTTTGGAAACGCAACGAGCGCGAACAGGTGATCGCCCATTGGGCCGGCCTGTACGCCGGCCGCCTGGCGCAGTATTGCCTCCAGGCGCCACAACAGTGGTTCAACTTTTACCCTTTCTGGAAGACCGATGACCAAGCCCATTCCTGAGCCGGTAACTTTCGGCGAACACGCCTTGCGCATCGAAGACGTGCTGGCCCTGGCCAACCGTCAGGCGCCGACGCAATTGCAGGCGGACCCGGCGTTCCGCCAGCGCATTGCCAAGGGTGCGCAATTCCTCGACTCGTTGCTGGACAAGGAAGGCGTCATCTATGGCGTGACCACCGGCTACGGTGACTCTTGCGTGGTGGCCGTGCCGTTGCACCATGTCGAAGCCTTGCCGCGGCACTTGTACACCTTCCACGGCTGCGGGCTGGGCAAGCTCCTCGATGCCCAGGCTACCCGCGCCGTGCTGGCCGCGCGGTTGCAGTCGCTGTGCCACGGCGTGTCAGGCGTGCGAGTGGAGCTGCTGGAACGGCTCCAGGCCTTCCTCGAACACGACATCCTGCCGTTGATTCCGGAAGAAGGCTCGGTGGGCGCCAGTGGCGACCTGACGCCGCTGTCCTACGTCGCCGCCACGCTGTCTGGTGAACGGGAGGTCATGTTCCGTGGCGAGCGCCGGCTGGCCGCCGACGTGCACCGCGAACTGGGCTGGACGCCGCTGGTGCTGCGACCCAAGGAAGCCCTGGCGCTGATGAACGGCACCGCAGTGATGACCGGCCTGGCCTGCCTGGCCTTCGCCCGCGCCGATTACCTGTTGCAACTGGCGACCCGGATCACCGCGCTGAATGTCGTCGCCCTGCAAGGCAACCCGGAGCACTTCGACGAGCGCCTGTTCGCCGCCAAGCCACACCCGGGCCAGATGCAGGTCGCCGCGTGGCTGCGCAAGGACCTGGCCATCGACGCGCCGACCGCGCCGCTGCATCGCCTGCAGGATCGCTACTCCCTGCGCTGCGCCCCTCACGTACTAGGGGTGTTGGCGGACAGCCTGGGCTGGCTGCGTTCGTTCATCGAAACCGAGCTCAACAGCGCCAACGACAACCCGATCATCGACGCCGAAGCCGAGCGTGTGCTGCATGGCGGGCATTTCTACGGCGGGCACATCGCCTTTGCCATGGACAGCCTGAAAAACCTGGTGGCCAACGTCGCCGACCTGCTCGACCGCCAGCTCGCACTGTTGGTGGACGAGCGCTACAACCATGGCCTGCCGAGCAACCTGTCCGGCGCCAGCGCCGAGCGGGCGATGCTCAACCATGGCTTCAAGGCCGTGCAGATCGGCACCAGCGCCTGGACCGCCGAAGCCTTGAAGAACACCATGCCTGCCAGCGTGTTCTCGCGCTCCACCGAATGCCACAACCAGGACAAGGTCAGCATGGGCACCATCGCCGCCCGGGACGCGATCCGTGTGCTGGAGCTGACCGAACAGGTGGCCGCCGCGACCTTGCTGGCGGCCAACCAAGGCGTGTGGCTGCGCAGCCGTGTCGACGACGCGCGACCATTGCCGCCAGCGCTGGCCGCCATGCACCGGCAACTGTCCGAAGACTTCCCGCCGGTCATCGAAGATCGCGCCCTGGAAGGCGAATTGCGCCTGTGCCTGCAACGCATCGCCGAGCAACACTGGAGGCTGCATGCGTAGCCAGGGCGCTCTGCACGTTGACACCCGGATCGTGGTGCCGTTTTTCGACGTCGACTCGATGAACGTGGTTTGGCACGGCCACTACGTCAAATATCTCGAAGTGGCCCGCTGCGCCTTGCTCGACCTGATCGGCCACAACTACAACGACATGCTCGAGTCCGGCCATGCCTGGCCGATCATCGACTTGCAGTTACGCTATGTGCGCAGCGCGGTGTTCGGCCAGGCCCTGACCGTGCGCGCCAGCCTGGTGGAGTGGGAAAACCGGCTGAAGATCAATTACCTGATCAGCGACGCCGCCACCGGCGAACGCCTGACCCGGGCGAGTTCGGTGCAGGTGGCCGTGGACATGGCCAGCCGTGAAATGCTGCTGGCCTCGCCTCGGGTATTTGTCGAAGCCGTCGAGAGGAAACTGTCATGAAACGCCTGTTCATCTGGCTGCTGCTGTGTGGCCTGGCGCCGCTGGCCCAGGCGTTCGACCTGCAGCAATTGAGCGAGCAACTGGCCCGCCCGGAGGTGATCCACGGCCAGTTCATCCAGGAAAAACATCTGCGCGCCCTGCCCCAGCCGCTGATCAGCAAGGGCCGTTTCGTGCTGGGGAAAAACCACGGCCTGTTGTGGTTGCTGCAAACGCCGTTGCAACAGGACTACCGGATCACGGCCAAAGGTATCGCCCGGCGCGATGGCAACGCCTGGCAGATGCTGCCGAACAAGAGCGCCGGCGCCGAGCAGAACCGCCTGTTCCTGGCGGTATTGCAGGGCGACAGCAGCGGCTTGCAGCGGGATTTCGAGCTGAGCCTGTCGGGCCAGCCGCAGCAGTGGAAACTCACCCTGACTCCACGCTCGGTATTGCTCAAACAAGTATTCAAGCAGATCAACATCGACGGCGGCGAACTGGTCCAGCGCATCGAACTGCTAGAAACCCAGGGTGACAGCACCGTACTGCGGATGCAGGACGCTACCGCCGCGCAACCGTTGAGCGAAGCGGAGCAACATGACTTTGCCGAGTGAACGCAGGCTACCGCGGCTGTTCCTGATCCTGCTGCTGGCGGTGCTCGCGCTCGCCGGTTGGCAATGGCGCAACGGTGCGCCGCTGTCGGCCAATCTCATGGAACTGGTCCCAGGCACGTCCCCGGACGCCTTGGAACTTGTCGCTGAACAGCGCATGCAGGAACCGCTCAATCGCGAGGTTCTGGTGCTGGTCGGCCACGCCGATCGCCAGCAGGCCATCGCCCTGGCGCAAGCCCTCGGCGAGCAATGGCAGGCCAGCGGGCTGTTCGACAAGGTCCAATGGACGCTTCAGGCCGACTTGCCGGCGCTTCGTTCGCAGTTGCTGGATGGCCGCTTGGCGATGCTCTCGGCAGTCGACCGGCAACAGTTGATCGAGCAGCCCCAGGCGTTTATCCAGCAGCGGGTACAGGCCCTGTTCGACCCGTTCAGCGGCTTCAGCCTGGTGCCCAGCCAGGACGACTGGCTCGGCCTGACCGGGCGCATCCAGAATAGCCAGCCACAACGCGGCGCCATACAACTGGACGTGGGCAGCGGCGCGCTGGTCGCCGAAGCCGACGGCAAGCATTGGGTAATGCTGCGGGCGCGTACCCAGGGTAACGCCTTTGACATGCACCTGCCGCTGCAAGTCGCCGATCTGCTGCAACGCAGCCGTGATCAAGCCAGCCAGGCCCAGGGCCAATTGTTGGCGGCCAGCGGCCTGTTGTATGCCGCCAGTGGCCAGCGACAGGCTTCGCGGGAGATCACCTGGGTCGGCGGCGGCGCGACGGTCGGCATCCTGGTACTGCTGTTGCTGGCGTTCCGACGCTTTGCCGTGTGGCTGGCGTTCGTGCCGGTGCTGGTCGGCATATTGTTCGGCGCGGTGGCGTGCGTGGCGCTGTTCGGGCGCATGCATGTGATGACCCTGGTCCTGGGTTCGAGCCTGATCGGCGTGGCGGTGGATTACCCGCTGCACTACCTGTCCAAAAGCTGGAGCCTCAAGCCGTGGCGCAGCTGGCCGGCCCTGCGCCTGACCCTGCCGGGCCTGAGCCTGAGCCTGGCAACCACTTGCATCGGCTATCTGGCGCTGGCCTGGACGCCCTTCCCGGCCCTGACCCAGATTGCTATCTTCTCTGCCGCCGGCCTGGTCGGTGCCTATCTGTCGGCGGTCTGCCTGTTGCCGGCCCTGCTCAAGCACGCCGACCTGCGCCCAGCGCAATGGCCGCTACGCCTCTGCGATAACCTGCTCAGGTGCCGCGAAATGTTGCTGGCACGGGTGCGCACGCCGATTCTGCTGGCCTTGTTGCTGGCCTTCTGTGGTGGCGGACTCTGGCAACTGACCAGCAAGAACGACATCCGCCAGTGGATCGGCACGCCCCAGCACCTGACCGACGAAGCCCGCGATGTCGCGCGCATCACCGGTTTCCAGCCGACCAGCCAGTTCTTCCTGATCCGTGCCGATGATCAAGCGCAGTTGCTCGAACGCCAGACCGCCCTCAACGAGCGGCTCGACCAGTTGATCGGCCTGGAAAAACTCCAGGGCTACCTGTCCCTCAATCAACTGGTCAGCCCACCCGCCGAACAGGAAAAACTCCGCGCGGCCCTGGCGCGGTTGCCGGCGTTCTGGCAACCGCTGCTGGACCTGGGCGTGCCGCTCGCCGCGCTGCAAGCGGAGTTGAAGCAGTTGCAGGCCTTGCCAACCGCCGACATCGATGCCGCATTGAGCGGGCCGCTGGCCGAACCCTACCGCATGCTCTGGCTCGGCCCGACAGGCCAAGGCGTGGCGGCGGTGGTCAGCCTGCAAGGCTTGAACGATGCCGCGTTGCTCCGCGTGCAGGCGGTGGATCTGCCCGGCGTGCAATTAGTGGATCGCCTCGGCGACCTCAACCGCGTCTTCGCCGCCACGCAGGTCAGCGCCGCCGAACTGAAGCTGGCCTCCTGCGTGCTGATCGTGCTGGTGCTGATCTGGCCGTTCGGCGTCGGCGGGGCCCTACGCGTCGTCGCCCTGCCGCTCCTGGCCGCGCTGTGCAGCCTGGCGAGCCTCGGCTGGCTGGGGCAACCGTTGACGCTGTTCAGTCTGTTCGGCCTGTTGCTGGTGACGGCCATCGGGGTCGACTACGCCATCCTCATGCGTGAACGGATCGGCGGGGCCGCCGTGAGCCTGCTGGGCACGCTGCTGGCGGCGACCACCACCTGGCTGTCGTTCGGCCTGCTGGCATTGTCCAGCACGCCGGCCGTGAGCAACTTCGGTCTCGCGGTGAGCCTGGGGCTGGCGTTCAGCTTCTTGCTGGCGCCGTGGGCCGGGCAGCAGGCCCATGCGAATGCCGCTACGGAGCCGGTGCAATGATGACCCTGCTGTTCTGGTTGATGGCCCTGGCGCTGTTTGCCGTGGCGACGATTGTCGGGCGGCGCTGCGGGCTGATCCCGATCGTCAGCCAGTTGCTGCTGGCGACGTTCGGCCTGCCCTTGCTGATGTATTTCTGGATCGAACCGGGCTGGCACCTCAGCGGTGCGCAACTGGTCTCGCCGGTGTGGTTGAAGAACCTCTACAGCCTGGCGTTCGCCCTCTTGCTCGGGCATATCCTCAGCGATGTGATCGACCTGCGCCTCGACCGCCAGAGCGTGAAGATCGCCCTGCCGAGCTTTGGCGTGCCGTTTGCCTGCGGCCTGGCGACCGCGTTCTGGCTGCTGCCGCCGCAACCGTGGATCAGCTCGCTGGCGGTGGGGCTGCTGTTCGCGATCACGGCGATACCCGTGCTGTATCTGTATCTGCGCCACATCGGCTACCCGCCCGACGCGACCCGCCGCCTGGTGCAGACGGCGATCCTGATCGACCTGATCTGCTGGAGCCTGTTCGCCCTCGCCCAGGGCAGCCTGCACCTGGCCAGCCTGCTGCTGCCGCTGGCCGCCGCCGGCGTGCCGTTGCTGCTGCGACTGGCGGGCCTGCGCCAACCCTTGCTGCACAGTGGCCTGTTCTTTGTCCTGCTGGTGGTGGCCGAGCATTACCGGCTCAACGCGCTGATCACCGGTATCGGCTATCTGCTGTGCATGGCGGCGCTCAAAGTGCCGCTGGTATTGCCGCTCGGCGCGGAGTGGATGCACAGGTTGCAGACCTACCTGGCCATCCCCTTGATCCTGACGTTCGGCATTGTGCAGATCAATGTGCACAGCGCCCTGGCCAGCCTCGGCTGGGTCCAGCTGGCGGCGTTGCTGCTGTTGCCGATTGCCAGCAAACTGCTGGGCAACTGGCTGGGGCTGGGTTGGGCCGGAGCCTCGTTCGTCGGTGCCAGCCGCTTTCGGGAAAGCATCCTGCTGAATATTCGCGGCTTGAGTGAAATCGTCTTTCTCAATCTGCTGCTGCAACAGCAACTCATCAGCCCGGCGCTGTACTTCGCGCTGATGCTGATGGGGTTGTTCGCCACATTGCTGCCGGCCCTGGCCGGCTTTCACCGTATTCCCTCGATTGCCGTCCCGGCGAGGAGACCCAGTGCCAACAGTTGAAATGGAACGTCGACAGGTCGTCATCATCGGCGCAGGCCCTTCCGGCGCCATCGCCGCCGCACTGCTCAAGCGCAAGGGCCACGATGTGCTGGTCATCGAGCGCCAGCATTTCCCACGGTTCTCCATTGGCGAAAGCCTGCTGTCCCATTGCCTGGATTTCGTCGAGGAAGCCGGCATGCTCGAGGCGGTCAACGCCGCCGGGTTCCAGCGCAAGAATGGCGCGGCATTCGCCTGGGGCGAGCGCTACAGCGCCTTCGATTTCGGCGACACCTTCAGCGAAGGCAAGCCCACCACATTCCAGGTCCAGCGCGCCGACTTCGACAAGTTGCTGGCCGATCAGGCAGCGCTGCAAGGCGTTGAAATCCGCTACGGCCAGGCCATCGCCAGCGCCGACTTCAGCCGGGGCAAACCGCAACTGGGCGTGCAGCGCGAAGACGGCAGCGAGTACCGCGTCGAGGCAGACTTTGTCCTTGACGCCAGCGGCTACGGCCGGGTCCTGCCGCGCCTGCTGGACCTTGAGGCGCCGTCGAACTTCCCGCCGCGCCAAGCGGTGTTCACCCACATCGAAGACCGCATCGACAGCCCGGCATTCGATCGGGAGAAAATCCTCATCACCACGCATCCGACCCAGCGCGACGTGTGGTTCTGGACCATTCCGTTCAGCGGCGGTCGTTGCTCGGTCGGCGTGGTCGCCGCGGCGGAGCATTTCGAAGGCCGCACCGACGACCTCGATGCCTGCCTGCGCGGCTTCATCAACGAAACCCCAAGCCTGGCCAGCGTACTGGGCAATGCCGTGTGGGACACGCCGGCACGGACCATCGGCGGCTACTCGGCCAACGTCAAGACCCTGCACGGCCCTGGCTTCGCCCTGCTGGGCAACGCCGCGGAATTCCTCGACCCGGTGTTTTCTTCCGGCGTGACCATCGCCATGCGCTCGGCAAGCATGGCCGCCGGCGTGCTGCATCGCCAGCTGCAAGGTGAACAGGTGGATTGGCAGAGCGAGTTCGCCGAACCGCTCAAGCGCGGCGTCGATACCTTCCGCTGCTACGTCGAGGGCTGGTACGCCGGTACTTTCCAGGATGTGATTTTCTACAGCGAAGGCTCCGCCGACATTCGCCGGATGATCAGCGCGATCCTCGCCGGCTATGCCTGGGACCAGCGCAACCCGTTCGTCAGCGAACCCAAGCGGCGCTTGCGCATGCTTTCGGAAATCTGCGCGAGCCCGGCGCCATGAGCAAGCAAACATGAGCTACCTGAGCGACAACTACGTCGAAGAAACCCGCTTCGGTTTCTGGTTCCTGCGCAGCCACACCTGGCAGCACCATGTGCTGCGCGTGGCCATCGACGATCTGCGCAGCCTGTTCAGCTCCTCGCCGCCGGCCAATCCGGTGCTGCTGGATGCCGGTTGCGGCCAGGGCAAGTCGTTCCGGTATCTGCGCCAGGTGTTCGCGCCGCAACGCCTGATTGGCGTCGACGCCGACCCTCATAGCCTGAACCTCAGCGCCGAGGAAGCGGCTCGCCAGGGCATGGCCGTGGAGCTGATCGGCAGCGACTGCGCGACATTGGCGGTGCCCGATGCCAGCGTCGATTTGCTGTTCTGCCACCAGACCTTCCATCACCTGGTGGAACAGGAAAAAGCCCTCGCCGAGTTCTATCGCGTGCTCAAGCCCGGCGGCTACCTGCTGTTTGCCGAATCCACCAAGGCCTACATCGACACCTGGGTGATCCGCTGGCTGTTCCGCCACCCGATGCAGGTGCAGAAAAGCGCCGCGCAATACCTGGCGATGATCGCTAATCAAGGGTTCCGCTTCGAAGACTGCAACGTCTCCTATCCGTACCTGTGGTGGAGCCGCGCCAGGGACTTCGGCCTGCTGGAACGCTGGGGCCTGCGCCGGCCCAGGCCGTTTGGCGAGCGCGAGGAAACCCTGGTCAATGTGGTGGCCCGCAAGCCGCTCGAAGGGGTCGCCGGATGATCCGTGGTCTGCTTGCAGGTTTACTCTTGCTGCTCAGCGCCTGCGCCAGCCAGGCACCACTGCCTGAGCGCATGCCGACCCTGGCGCTGCCGCTGCAATTGCACGTCGAACGGCAACTGGACGGCCAGCGCCAGGATTGGCTGCTGGTGATTCAGCGCGAAAGCGCCGGCATCCGCTGGTCGATGATGGATCCGCTGGGCATTCCCGTCGCTCGCCAGCGCCTGGTCGACAGCCAATGGCAAGCCGACGGCCTGCTGCCGCCCAATGCCGAAGCCCGGGAATTGTTCGCCGCCCTGCTGTTTGCCCTGACCCCCGAGACGGAACTGGCCGGCCGTTACCCGACCGCCCGGCAGCAAGACGCTCGACGAACGCTCGATACCCGCTGGCAGGTGCGCTACACGCAACCGCGGGATTTTCAATTGAGCCTGCCGCAGGGGCCGAATTATCGCATTACACCGTTGAGCGAGAGCGCACGATGACCGCTTATTTGAACGCCTTGGGCGTGATTTGCGCCCTGGGTCGAGGCAAACAAAACGTTGCCCGCAACCTGTTTGCCGGCGACTGCTCAGGCGTGCGCGTCGAAGCCGGCTGGGTAGCCGAACGGGCATTGCCGGTGGCTTGCGTAACCGGAGAGCTCGCCACTATCCCTGAATCCATGGCGGCGCAACGCAGCCGCAACAATCAGCTGCTGCTCGAAGCAGGGTTGCAGATTCGTCCCGAGATCGATCAGGCCATCCAGGCTTACGGTCGTGCGCGCATCGGCATCGTGCTGGGGACAAGCACTTCGGGCATCGACGAGGCCAGCCAGGGCATTGCCCACTATCTGCGCGAGCAACGATTCCCCGAAGGTTACGACTACCAGCAGCAGGAACTCAGCGCGCCCGCCAACTTTCTCTCCGACTGGCTTGGCCTGAGCGGCCCGTCCTACGTGATATCGACCGCTTGCACCTCCAGCGCTCGGGCCCTGATGAGCGCTCGCCGCCTGCTCGACCTGGGATTGTGCGACGCGGTGCTTTGCGGTGGCGTGGACAGTTTATGCAAGCTGACCCTCAATGGCTTTTCTGCGCTGGAAGCGGTCTCGAGCGAGCGCTGCAATCCGTTCTCGGTGAACCGCAGCGGCATCAACATCGGCGAAGCGGCGGTGCTGTTTCTCATGAGCAGGACCCCGTCCGCCGGGCACCCGATTGCCCTGCTCGGCGACGGCGCCAGTTCCGATGCGCACCACATCTCTGCGCCGGAACCCAGCGGCCGGGGTGCCCGCCAGGCGATGGAAAAAGCCTTGCGCTGCGCCGGCCTGGACGCCAGCCAGATCGACTACCTGAATTTGCATGGCACCGCCACGCAACATAACGACGCCATGGAAAGCCACGCAGTGGCCGGCCTGTTCCCGGCCGGCGTGCCCTGCTCGTCGACCAAGCCGCTGACCGGCCACACCCTCGGCGCGGCGGGCGCATTGGAGGCTGCGTTCTGCTGGTTGGCCCTGTCCCGCGAAAATACCGCACAGGCCCTGCCGCCGCACGTCTGGGACGGCCAGGCCGATCCCGAGCTGCCGGCATTGGACTGGGTAACGTCCGACACCCGCTTGCACCCGAACCTGCCCCGTCGCCTGATGAGCAACTCGTTTGCTTTCGGCGGCAACAACGTCAGCCTGATTATCGGAGACGCGCAATGATTGACTGGCCGCTGGCCGAACTGCTGCCCCACGCCGGCGACATGATTCTCATCGACCGGATCCTGTCCTTTGATGACGAGCAGATCCACACCCTCGCTACCGTCAGGCCCGGCGGTCTGTTCAACCGCGACGACGGCGCGCTGCCGGCCTGGGTCGGCATCGAGCTGATGGCCCAGAGCGTTGCGGCGTTTGCCGGTTGCCACGCACGCCAACGCGGCGATGCCGTGGAGCTGGGCTTTTTGCTCGGAACCCGCAAGTTCGAATGCAACGTCGAATATTTCCCCCTCGGCACCGAGCTGACCTTGCACGGCATCCGATCGCTGGAAGACGACAACGGCATGGGTGTGTTCGAATGCCACATCCGCGCGCCGGGCATCCATGCCAGCGCACGGTTGAACGTGTTCCGCCCGCCCCACGCCGCGCAGTACCTCAATGAACCGTCCGCAACAGGAAACCAGCCATGACTGAATCCGTACTGGTCACCGGCTCCAGCCGTGGCATCGGCCGCGCCATCGCCCTGCGCCTGGCCCAGGCCGGCCACGACATCGTCTTGCACTGCCGCAGCGGTCGCGCCGAGGCCGAAGCCGTCCAGGCGCAAATCCAGGCCTTGGGCCGCAATGCCCGGGTGCTGCAATTCGACGTCTCCGACCGCGCCGCCTGCAAGACCATCCTTGAGGCCGACGTGGAAACCCACGGCGCCTATTACGGCGTGGTGCTCAACGCCGGCCTGACCCGCGACGGCGCGTTCCCCGCCCTGAGCGAGGACGATTGGGACAGTGTGATACGCACCAACCTCGACGGTTTCTACAACGTGCTCCACCCGGTGATGATGCCGATGATTCGCCGTCGCGCCGCCGGACGAATCGTTTGCATCACGTCGGTGTCCGGCCTGATCGGCAACCGTGGCCAGGTCAACTACAGCGCCTCGAAGGCGGGCCTGATCGGCGCGGCCAAGGCGTTGGCAATCGAGCTGGGCAAGCGCAAGATCACCGTCAACTGCGTCGCGCCGGGGTTGATCGACACCGCCATGCTCGATGAAAACGTCCCCGTGGAAGAACTGATGAAAATGATCCCCGCCCAGCGCATGGGCACGCCTGAAGAAGTGGCCAGCGCGGTGAATTTCCTGATGTCCGCCGAAGCCGGCTACATCACCCGGCAAGTCCTGGCCGTCAATGGAGGCCTGTGCTGATGAAGCGCGTCGTCGTCACCGGCATGGCCGGCATCACCTCCCTGGGCAGCGATTGGGAGACTATCGCGGCCCACTTCGCCGCCAACCGCAGCGGCATCCGGCGCATGCACGAGTGGGACCGCTTCAGCGAATTGAACACCCGCCTGGCCGGGCCCGTGGACGACTTTCAGGTCCCGGCCCACTGGACCCGCAAGCAACTGCGCAGCATGGGCCGGGTTTCCCGCCTGGCGGTGGGCTCGGCGGAACAAGCCCTGGCCGACGCCGGACTGTTGGACGACCCGTCGATCAAGGATGGACGCATGGGTGTGTCGTGCGGCTCCTCCACGGGAAGCACCGATGAGATCAAGGCCTTCGGCAACATGCTGCTCAACAGCGTCGCCGAAGGTTTGAACGCCAACTCCTACGTGCGGATGATGCCGCACACCACGGCGGCCAATATCAGCATCTTCTTCGGGCTGACCGGGCGCCTGATTCCCACGTCCAGCGCCTGCACCAGCGGCAGCCATGGCATCGGCTATGCCTACGAGGCGATCAAGTTCGGCCGCCTGCCGTTGATGCTCGCCGGCGGCGCCGAGGAACTGTGCCCGACCGAAGCAATGGTCTTCGATGCGCTCTACGCCACCAGCCTGAAAAACGATGCCCCACAAACCAGCCCGCGACCCTACGACAAGGGCCGCGATGGCCTGGTGATCGGCGAGGGCGCCGGCATGCTGGTGCTCGAAGAACTTGAGCACGCGCTGGCTCGTGGCGCGCGGATCCACGCCGAGATCGTCGGCTTCGGCAGCAATGCCGACGGCCAGCACGCCACCCGTCCCGAATTGAGCACCATGCGCCGCGCCATGGAACTGGCCCTCGAAGACGCCGGCCTCGAACCGTCCGCCATTGGCTACGTCAACGGCCACGGCACCGCCACCGAGCAGGGCGACATTGCCGAAACCCTGGCCACCAGCAGCCTGTTTGGCGAACACATGCCCATCAGCTCGCAGAAAAGCTTCCTCGGCCACACCCTGGGCGCCTGCGGAGCCCTGGAATCCTGGTTCAGCATCGAAATGCTGAACCGTGACCGCTACGTGCACACCTTCAACCTCGACGAAGTCGACCCCGAATGCGGCCGTCTCGATTACCTTCGCAACGAGTTTCGCAGCATGAGCAACGAGTACGTGATGAACAACAACTTCGCCTTCGGCGGGGTCAACACCTCGCTGATTTTTCGGCGCTGGCGTTGAAGCAGTCGCAGGGACTGGAAAGAAAAAGGGCACCCTTGGGTGCCCTCTAAACAGTCCGGCTCAAAGACAGTCGGGCTACTCGGCTTGGATCAGCTTGCTTTCAGACACCCCGGCGCGACCGGTTTTGTCATCAACAACCTGCAGGTTGTTACGAGCCTTGATGAAACCCACTTTCACTTCCTGCCAGACGAAATAATTCTTGCCTGGTTCGGTGCTGAGCTTGAGCTCTGAGTCATTTTCCGCAGACGAAACCAGGGTTTGTTGACCAGCCGGCACCGACAGCATCAAGTACGACTTGGCAACAGTCTGCCCGACAGCCTTGCCGTTGAGCGTTACGGGCATTTTTACCCCGGCGCCCATGCTCTCGTTGCGATAAACGTAGATGTTCGCTTTGTCAGGGGAAGTCTGGAAGGTTTTCGCCCGCGCGTCTTGGGAATCATCCGCCATTTTTACCGAAGCACACCCTGTGGTCAGCGTGGCAACTGCCAGCAAGGCGGTAAAGGTCAACTGCTTGAACATCCTGTTTCTCCATGGTGGGTTGGTCGAACATGAGCGTATCGGCTGACCTGCAGGAAAACTCAAGCGAAAAGCGCGTTCCGGAGATAAATCATAGCCTCTGCGCCACCGCGGTTCCGCGCGCAGAAGTCAACTCAAGGGATTGCTTGTCAACAGCGCCACAAACGCCTTCGCCATCGGCGAACGCTGGTCCTTGCGCTGGACCAGCCACACCGCCGAGACCGCCGCCGGATCGAGCAATGACCGGTAGACCACGCCGTCGATACGCATGCGCTGGTAAGACGCCGGCAAGACCGAGACGCCCAGCCCCGCCGCCACCAGGCCGATGATGGTCATGGCTTCGCCCGCTTCCTGGGCGAAGTGCGGGCTGAAACCGGCGTCGCGGGCCAGTGTCAGGAGTTGGGCGTAGAGACCGCTGCCGTAGCTGCGGGGGAAAAACACGAACGGTTCCTCGGCCAGCGAAGCGAGAAACAGGCCTTTGTCACTGCCCTGGGCTAGCGGATGCTTGGAGCTGAGCACAGCCACCAAGGGTTCGCGGCTGAGTTCGATTTCGCTCAAGGCGTCGGGAAGCGGCAGCGGACGCATGATGCCCACGTCGATGGCCTCGTCGAGCAACGCATCGGCCACTTGGGTGCTGCTCATTTCCCGCAGGTTCAGGTGAACTGCGGGAAAGCGCTGGCGAAAGGTGAATATCGCCTGGGGAATGGTGGAATTGAAGGGGGCTGAGGAGGTGAAGCCGATTTTCAGCTCGCCCAATTCGCCCAACTGGGCGCGGCGGGCTACGTCGGCAGCCTTGTCGACCTGGGCCAGGACCCGGCGCGCCTCTTCGAGAAACAGCCGTCCGGCCTCGCTCAGCTCGACGCGACGGTTGGTGCGCTCGAACAGGCGTGCACCAATCTCTTGCTCCAGCGCCTGGATCTGTTGACTCAGCGGCGGCTGGGAGATGCCCAGGGCCAACGCGGCGCGGCCAAAGTGCAGTTCTTCGGCGACGGCGATGAAGTAACGCAAGTGACGCAGTTCCATGTGTCCTTCCCAGCAAGTCGCAAAACGTCTTAAACAGGTCGAACAATATATTGGATAGAAACATTAGCCGGCTATATGCTTTTTTCATTGCCTGCCAGGCCGTGCTCCCCGAGGTCCATCGTGAAAACCGCTGTCGCTCCACTGGCCCATGAAATCCCGCCGCGCCCTCAGGATGATGCCGCTGCCGAGCTCAAGGACATCTATATCGAAAAAGGCACGCCGTTGTTCATGCGTACGGTGTTGGCCTTGTTCTGCGGCGGTTTTGCAACCTTCGCGCTGTTGTATTGCGTGCAACCGATGATGCCGCTGCTGTCGGCGGAGTTTTCCATCAACGCCGCCCAGAGCAGCTTGATCCTGTCGGTGGCGACCGGCCTGCTTGCCGTCGGCCTGTTGGTCACCGGTCCGATTTCCGACCGCATCGGCCGCAAATCAGTGATGGTCGCCGCGCTGTTCGCAGCGGCGCTGTGCACGATCGCCAGTGCGATGATGCCGACTTGGCAAGGCGTGCTGGTCTTGCGCGCCCTGGTGGGGTTGTCGTTAAGCGGATTGGCGGCGGTGGCGATGACCTACCTGAGCGAAGAAATCCATCCCAGGCATATCGGCCTGGCAATGGGGCTTTACATCGCCGGCAACGCCATCGGCGGCATGTGCGGGCGGCTGATCACCGGCGTATTGATCGACTTTGTCAGCTGGCATACCGCGATGCTGATGATCGGTGGCCTGGCCCTGGTTGCGGCGGCGGTGTTCTGGCGGATCCTTCCCGAATCGCGCAACTTCCGCCCACGCTCGTTGCACCCACGCAGCCTGATGGACGGTTTCACCCTGCACTTTCGCGACGCCGGGCTACCCCTGCTGTTTCTTGAAGCCTTCGTACTGATGGGGGCGTTCGTCACGCTGTTCAACTACATCGGCTACCGCCTGCTGGCCGCGCCTTACCATATGGACCAGGCATTTGTCGGGTTGCTGTCGGTCGTGTACCTATCCGGCATCTACAGTTCGGCCAAGGTCGGGGCAATGGCTGACAAGCTCGGCCGGCGGAAAATGCTCTGGGCGACCATCGCGTTGATGCTGGCGGGCCTGCTGTTGACGCTGTTTACGCCGCTCTGGCTGGTGATCATCGGCATGCTGGTGTTCACCTTCGGTTTCTTCGGCGCGCACTCGGTGGCCAGCAGCTGGATCGGCCGCCGCGCCCTGAAGGCCAAGGGCCAGGCTTCGTCGTTGTACTTGTTCAGCTATTACGCCGGCTCGAGCATTGCCGGTACGGCGGGCGGGGTCGCGTGGCACCTGGGGGGATGGAACGGAACCGGGTTGTTCATCGGATCGTTACTGGTGATCGCGCTGCTGATCGCGCTGAAGCTCGCCAGGTTGCCGCCGCTGGGTGACTTGAAAGCCTGACGCATGAACCGTTGCGGGAGCGAGCTGGCTCGCTCCCGCGCTGAGTCAGTCGTGATATTGCGCCGACAACTCATGCACCGCCCGCAGGAAGGCCCCGGCGTGTTCCGGGTCGACTTCCGGGGTGATCCCGTGACCGAGATTGAACACGTGCCCGCTGCCCTTGCCATAACTGGCGAGGATGCGCCCGACTTCGGCACGGATGGCTTCTGGCTTGGCATACAGCACGGTCGGATCCATGTTGCCTTGCAGCGCGACTCTGTTACCGACGCGCTCGCGGGCATTGCCGATGTCACAGGTCCAGTCCAGGCCCAGGGCGTCGGCGCCGGCATCGGCGATGCTTTCCAGCCACAGCCCGCCGTTCTTGGTGAACAGGATCACCGGGACTTTGCGACCTTCGTGTTCGCGAATCAGACCGCTGACGATCTTGCGCATGTAGGCCAGGGAAAACTCCTGGTACGCCGCCGCCGACAGGTTGCCGCCCCAGGTGTCGAAGATCTGCACCGCTTGCGCACCGGCCATGATCTGGCCGTTGAGATAGGACGTGACCGACTGCGCCAGCTTGTCCAGCAGCAAATGCATGGCCTGGGGATTGTCGTAGAGCATCGCCTTGGTCTTGCGGAAGTCTTTCGACGAGCCGCCTTCGACCATATAGGTCGCAAGCGTCCACGGGCTGCCAGAGAAACCGATCAACGGGACGCGGCCGTTCAGTTCGCGGCGAATGGTGCTGACGGCGTCCATGACATAGCCGAGGTCTTTCTGCGGATCGGGAATCGGCAACGCCTCGATGTCGGCCAGGCTGCTGACGACTTTCCTGAAGCGCGGGCCTTCACCAGTCTCGAAGTACAAGCCCTGGCCCATGGCGTCAGGGATGGTGAGGATGTCGGAGAACAGGATCGCCGCGTCAAGCTGCGGGTAGCGGTCCAGCGGCTGCATCGTGACTTCACAGGCGAACTGCGGGTTCATGCACAGGCTCATGAAGTCGCCGGCCTTGGCGCGACTGGCGCGGTACTCCGGCAGATAGCGACCGGCCTGGCGCATCATCCACACCGGGGTGACGTCTACAGGTTGCTTGAGCAGGGCGCGAAGGAAACGGTCGTTCTTCAGGGCAGTCATGTCGGCATCCGGAAAAAAAGTGCGGGCATTTTCTCAGAGCGCGACGCAAAAGGCACGGCAAGAGCCGTGCCTTTTATCTATCGGGGCAATTTGTCGCGGTGGAACACAGTCGTCTAACACCACAAAACAACTGTGGGAGCGAGCCTGCTCGCGAAGAGGCCGGCACATCCAACATTGAAGTTGGCTGACAGGCCGCTTTCGCGAGCAGGCTCGCTCCCACAGGGTTACTGCATTTGAGGCCTGGAGGCGGTTCAGACCTGCAAGTAATCCAGAATCCCTTCCGCCGCATTGCGGCCTTCGAAGATCGCCGTCACCACCAGGTCCGAACCGCGGACCATGTCGCCACCGGCGAAGATCTTCGGATTGCTGGTCTGGTGCTTGTACTGGCCTTGTTCCGGGGCAACGACGCGGCCTTGGCTGTCGGTCTGGATGCTGAACTGCTCGAACCACGGCGCCGGGCTTGGACGGAAGCCGAAGGCGATGACCACGGCATCGGCCGGGATGATCTCTTCGGAACCGGGGATCGGCTCGGGGCTGCGGCGGCCACGGGCATCCGGTTCGCCAAGACGGGTCTCGACTACCTTCACGCCTTCGACCTTGTCTTCCCCGACAATCGCAATCGGCTGGCGGTTGTAGAGGAATTTCACGCCCTCTTCCTTGGCGTTCTTCACCTCTTTGCGCGAGCCCGGCATGTTTGCTTCGTCACGACGATAGGCGCAGGTCACCGACTTGGCGCCCTGGCGAATCGAGGTGCGGTTGCAGTCCATCGCCGTGTCGCCACCACCGAGTACCACGACTTTCTTGCCTTTCATGTCGACGAAATCTTCCGGCGACTTTTCAAAGCCCAGGTTGCGGTTGACGTTGGCGATCAGGAAGTCCAGCGCGTCGTAGACGCCTGGCAGGTCCTCGCCGGCAAAGCCGCCCTTCATGTAGGTGTAGGTGCCCATGCCCATGAAGACCGCGTCGTATTCCTCAAGCAGTTGCTCCATGGTGACGTCCTTGCCCACCTCGGTGTTCAGGCGGAACTCGATACCCATGCCGGTGAACACTTCGCGACGATTGCTCAACACGCTCTTTTCCAGCTTGAACTCGGGAATGCCGAAGGTCAGCAGGCCACCGATTTCCGGGTTCTTGTCGAACACCACCGGGGTCACGCCACCGCGCACCAATACGTCGGCACAGCCCAGGCCCGCCGGACCGGCGCCGATGATCGCGACACGCTTGCCGGTCGGCTTGACCTTGGACATGTCCGGGCGCCAGCCCATGGCGAATGCGGTGTCGGTGATGTACTTCTCCACCGAACCGATGGTCACCGCGCCAAAACCGTCGTTGAGGGTGCAGGCACCCTCGCACAGGCGATCCTGCGGGCACACCCGGCCGCAGACTTCCGGCAAGGTGTTGGTCTGGTGGGACAGTTCGGCGGCCTGGAGGATGTTGCCCTCGGCCACCAGCTTCAGCCAGTTGGGAATGAAGTTGTGCACCGGGCACTTCCATTCGCAGTACGGGTTACCGCAGCCCAGGCAACGGTGAGCCTGGTCGGCCGACTGCTGGGGTTTGAAGGGCTCGTAGATTTCCACGAACTCTTTCTTGCGTTGACGCAACAGTTTCTTCTTCGGATCCTTGCGCCCGACATCGATGAACTGGAAGTCGTTATTCAGACGTTCAGCCATTGTTAAAACCTCATCAAACTCTTCAGGCGCATATCACTGCGGGTTGGCACGGGTGCTGGAAAGCAACGACTTCAGGTTGGCCGCTTTCGGCTTGACCAGCCAGAAACGACGTACGTAGTCATCGAGGTTCTCGGCGAGTTCACGACCCCACTCACTGTCGGTTTCCTCGACGTATTCGTTCAGCACGCGTTGCAGGTGGCTGCGGTAGGCTTCCATCGCCTCGCCGCTGATCCGCTGGATTTCCACCAGTTCGTGGTTGACCCGGTCGACGAAGCTGTTGTCCTGGTCGAGCACATAGGCGAAACCGCCGGTCATGCCTGAGCCGAAGTTGTAACCGGTCTTGCCCAGTACGCAGACGAAACCACCGGTCATGTACTCGCAGCAGTGATCGCCGGTGCCTTCCACCACGGTGTGGGCGCCGGAGTTACGTACGGCGAAACGCTCACCCGCGGTGCCGGCGGCGAACAGCTTGCCGCCCGTGGCGCCGTAGAGGCAGGTGTTGCCGATGATCGCACTGTCCTGGGTCCGGTAGACACTGCCCTTGGGCGGAACGATGACCAGTTTGCCGCCGGTCATGCCCTTGCCCACGTAGTCGTTCGCGTCACCTTGCAGGTACATGTTCAGGCCGCCGGCGTTCCAGACGCCAAAGCTTTGCCCGGCCGTGCCCTTGAAGCGGAACGTGATCGGCGCGTGAGCCATGCCCTGGTTGCCGTGCTTGCGGGCGATCTCGCCGGAAATCCGCGCGCCGATGGAGCGGTCGCAGTTGCAGATATTCAGCTCGAACTGAGCACCGCTCAGGTCATTGATCGCCGAAGCGGCCATGTCGACCATCTTCTCGGCCAGCTCGCCCTTGTCGAACGGCGGGTTGCGATCGACCTGGCAGAATTGTGGCTTGTCCGCCGGGATCAGGTCGCTGCCCAGCAAAGGGGTCAGGTCCAAGTGATGCTGCTTGGCGGTCTGGCCTTCGAGCACTTCGAGCAGATCGGTGCGGCCGATCAGCTCTTCCAGCGAGCGCACGCCCAGCTTGGCCAGCCACTCACGGGTCTCTTCGGCCACGTAGGTGAAGAAGTTCACCACCATATCGACGGTGCCGATGTAGTGATCCTTGCGCAACTTCTCGTTCTGGGTCGCCACGCCCGTGGCGCAGTTGTTCAGATGGCAGATGCGCAGGTATTTGCAGCCCAGGGCGATCATCGGCGCGGTACCGAAGCCGAAGCTCTCGGCACCGAGAATGGCGGCCTTGATCACGTCGAGGCCGGTCTTCAGGCCCCCGTCGGTCTGCACCCGCACCTTGCCGCGCAGGTCGTTGCCGCGCAGGGTCTGGTGGGTTTCGGCCAGGCCCAGTTCCCACGGCGCGCCAGCGTACTTGATCGAGGTCAGCGGCGAGGCACCGGTGCCGCCGTCGTAGCCGGAGATGGTGATCAGGTCGGCATAGGCTTTCGCCACGCCGGCGGCAATCGTGCCCACGCCGGCTTCCGCCACCAGTTTCACCGAGACCAGAGCCTTCGGGTTCACCTGCTTGAGGTCGAAGATCAGTTGCGACAAGTCTTCGATCGAATAGATGTCATGGTGCGGCGGCGGCGAAATCAGCGTCACGCCGGGCACCGCGTAGCGCAGCTTGGCGATCAGGCCGTTGACCTTGCCGCCAGGCAACTGGCCGCCTTCGCCGGGCTTGGCGCCTTGGGCGACCTTGATCTGCAGCACTTCGGCGTTGACCAGATACTCCGGCGTCACACCGAAGCGGCCGGTGGCCACCTGCTTGATTTTCGAACTCTTGATGGTGCCGTAGCGCGCCGGGTCTTCGCCGCCTTCGCCGGAGTTCGAACGCGCACCGAGGCGGTTCATGGCTTCGGCCAGGGCTTCGTGGGCCTCTGGAGACAAGGCGCCCAAGGAGATACCGGCGGAGTCGAAACGCTTGAGCACCGACTCCAGCGGCTCCACTTCGCTGATATCCAGCGGCGTATCGAGGGTCTTGACCTTGAGCAGGTCGCGGATCATCGACACCGGGCGGTTATCCACCAGCGCCGTGTACTCCTTGAACTTGCCGTAGTCGCCCTGTTGCACGGCGGCTTGCAGGGTGTTGACCACGTCCGGGTTGTAGGCGTGGTATTCGCCACCGTGGACGAACTTCAGCAGACCGCCCTGCTGGATCGGCTTGCGCGGGCTCCAGGCTTCGGCGGCCAGGGCTTTCTGCTCGGCTTCGATGTCGACGAAACGGGCGCCCTTGATGCGACTCGGGACACCACGGAAGCTCAGCTCGCAGACTTCTTCGGACAGACCGATGGCCTCGAACAACTGCGCGCCACGGTACGAGGCGATAGTCGAGATACCCATCTTCGAGAGGATCTTGAGCAGGCCCTTGGTAATGCCTTTGCGGTAGTTCTTGAACACCTCGTAGAGGTCGCCCAGCACTTCACCGGTACGGATCAGGTCGCCCAGCACTTCGTAGGCCAGGAACGGGTACACCGCCGAGGCGCCAAAGCCGATCAGCACCGCAAAGTGATGCGGGTCGCGAGCCGTGGCGGTTTCCACGAGGATGTTGGAATCGCAGCGCAGGCCTTTTTCGGTCAGGCGATGGTGCACCGCGCCGGTGGCCAGCGAGGCGTGGATCGGCAGCTTGCCGGGCGCGATATGACGGTCGGTCAGGACGATCTGGGTACGACCGGCACGCGCGGCTTCTTCAGCCTGATCGGCAACGTTGCGGATCGCCGCTTCCAGGCCGACGCTTTCGTCGTAGTTCAGGTCGATGACCTGACGTTCGAAGCCCGGGCGATCAAGGTTGGTCAGCGAGCGCCACTTGGCCGGGGAGATGACCGGCGAGCTGAGGATCACCCGCGAAGCGTGTTCCGGCGACTCCTGGAAAATGTTGCGCTCGGCACCGAGGCAGATTTCCAGGGACATCACGATCGCTTCGCGCAGCGGGTCGATCGGCGGGTTGGTTACCTGGGCGAACTGCTGGCGGAAATAGTCATATGGCGTGCGCACACGCTGGGACAGCACGGCCATCGGCGTGTCATCGCCCATGGAGCCGACCGCTTCGTAGCCCTGCTCGCCCAGCGGACGCAACACCTGGTCACGCTCTTCGAACGTCACCTGGTACATCTTCATGTACTGCTTGAGCTGGTCGACGTCGTAGAAAGCCGAGCCGTGGTCGTTGTCTTCCATGGTCGCCTGGATGCGCAAGGCATTCTTGCGCAGCCACTGCTTGTAGGGATGACGGGACTTCAGACGGTTGTCGATCGCGTCGGTGTCGAGGATCTGCCCGGTCTCGGTGTCCACGGCGAAAATCTGCCCAGGGCCCACGCGGCCTTTGGCGATGACGTCTTCGGGCTGGTAGTTCCACACGCCGATTTCCGACGCCAGGGTGATGAAACCATTGGTGGTGGTGACCCAGCGCGCCGGACGCAGACCGTTACGGTCGAGCAGGCATACCGCGTAGCGACCGTCGGTCATGACGATACCGGCCGGGCCGTCCCACGGCTCCATGTGCATGGAGTTGTATTCGTAGAAGGCGCGCAGGTCCGGGTCCATGGTTTCGACGTTCTGCCAGGCTGGCGGAACAAGCATGCGCACGCCACGGAACAGGTCGATGCCGCCGGTCACCATCAGTTCGAGCATGTTGTCCATGCTCGAGGAGTCAGAACCCACACGGTTGACCAGCGGGCCGAGCTCTTCGAGGTCCGGCATCAGGTCATTGGCGAACTTGGTGCGACGGGCCAGGGCCCAGTTGCGGTTGCCGGTGATGGTGTTGATCTCGCCGTTGTGCGCGAGGAAACGGAAGGGCTGGGCCAGCGGCCATTTCGGCAGGGTGTTGGTGGAGAAGCGCTGGTGGAATACGCAGATCGCGGTTTTCAGGCGCTCATCGCTCAGGTCCGGATAAAAGGCGGTGAGGTCCGCCGGCATCATCAGGCCTTTGTAAATGATGGTCTTGTGGGAAAAGCTGCAGATGTAGTGGTCGGTGTCAGCGGCGTTAGCCACGGACGAACGACGACGGGAGCTGAACAGCTTGATCGACATTTCCTGGTCGCTCAAACCTTCACCGGCAATGAACACTTGCTCGATCAACGGCAGGCGCTCAAGGGCCAGGCGGCCGAGGACGCTGGTGTCGATCGGCACTTTGCGCCAGCCGACCAGTTGCAGGCCGGCGGCGAGGATCTCGCGGTTCATGTTCTCGCGAGCGGCTTGTGCCTTTACCGGGTCCTGGTTGAAAAACACCATGCCCACGGCGTATTGCTTGGGCAGGGTCACGCCAAACGTTTCCTGGGCGATGGCACGCAGGAACTCGTCAGGCTTTTGAATCAGCAAGCCACAGCCATCGCCGGTCTTGCCGTCGGCGTTGATCCCACCACGGTGGGTCATGCAGGTCAGGGCCTCAATGGCCGTTTGCAAAAGGGTATGACTGGGCTCGCCCTGCATATGGGCTATCAGGCCGAAACCGCAGTTATCCTTGAATTCATCTGGTTGGTACAGACCTGCTTTCATAGACACTTTCTCACCAGGCTGCCTCTTAGCGAGGCAAATTTCTTTTCAATTCAGCCAGTTGCGTGCCGCGCCGAACGTACGCCAGCTTTGCGGGGGCAAAAGGGAGGTCATTGTACACACCGACACAGAGGCTCACAAATTTGACGACGAACTGTCGCAAATCCATGTCGCATTTGTGAAAGGTTTAAAGCTATATGCTGTGCTAGTCAAAACTTTTTTGGGTTCGACCGCTACGACTCAAACACTACTGTGACGCAGACACCACAAGGCGCGCGGCCTGAAAGGTCGCCCGCCCTTGCGGAAATTTTGAGGTTGCCGGGAGAGGCGGCCTGGGTAAGGCCGCCGAATCATCAGCGAGTTGCTGCCAGTTCCTGTTGGACGCTGGCGACAGTGCGAGGCCAAGGTTTACCAGCCTGAACCTTCGCTGGCAAGGCCTTGATGGCGGAAACGGCTGCGTCACGATTGGCAAAGCTGCCGTAGGTGATGACATACAGCGGCTTGCCGTTGAGCACTTTCTTGAAATAACGGTACTCGCCGCCCTGCTCCTTGACGAAGTTCTGCGCAGTGGCTTCGGAGCTGGTGCCGAGGATCTGCACCACGTAGTTACCCGGTGCCTGACCTGCGTACCAGCTACCGCCCGTGGCTTTGGCCGGGGTGGCGGCAGGCTTGGCCGCAGGCGCCGGTGCTGGCTTGGCCGCTGGGGCCGCCGGGGTCGGGGCCGGCTTGGCGGTGGCGACCTGGGTAGGCGCAGGGGTCGGTTTGGCAGCCGGGGCAGGTGTCGGCGTCGGTGCCGGACCGGCCGGCACGCCCGCAGGTGGTGCGGTGGTGGTCACGGTTGGCGGTACGTCGCTGCTGTCATCGATCGGCGGCGGCGCGCCATCGTCGCCTTCGGTGATGCCCCCCGCGGCTTCTGCCAGAGGACCGCGCATGACCGGTTGCGACTGGCCGACCAGCGGCAGCGGCATCGGCTGGGTATTGCCGGCAAACTCCACCGCCGGCGCACCGCCGTTGGCTTGTGGAGTGCCCTGGCCGAGAGGCAGCTGTGCCTGTTCGTTGGCAGGTGCGCCGGTGGTCGGTGCCTTGTTGCGACCTGGCATCAGCCAGGCGGCGGCCACCGCAACCACGACAACGGCGGAAATCGCCAATACGTGTTTCTTCGGCATGTTGAACCCCATACTTGGACGCTTCACCGCTGAGCGGCTGGCGATCATGATTTCGATCAGAGCATCTCGGGCCACCTGGTTGATGTTGCCAGGCCAGCCGTCCGAGCTTTCGTGAATCTCAGAGATCTGATCCGCGGTGAAAAGTTCGATACCCCGGCCAGCCCCCTCCAGCCGCTGGGCCAGGTATTCACGGGTTTCTTCCTCGGTGTAGGGCGCGAGTTCGATAACGTGGAAACGCTCTTCCTCGAGCTCCAACTGGTCCAGCTCGGCGATCAGTGACGACTCACCGAACAGGAACACATGAGGACGGCCTTCCGGCGCGCCGGCAGCCAGGGCCAGCAGCGCCTCCAGGGCCGATTCGTCGAGTTGTTCGGCATCGTCCACCAGCAGGTAGACTTCCTGTCCGGTGAGCGCCAATTGTACGATCTGGTCGAGAATCGCGCCGATTTCCGCCTGGGCGACATTCAGAGCCTGGGCCACCTGGCGCAGCACACCCGCGGCATCACCCGCACCACGGGCCGATACCACCACGCTTTGCACCGACTGCTTGTTGGTACTGGCCACCAGGGCCTGGCGCAGCAAGGTCTTGCCACTGCCCTGGGGGCCGGTGACCACCAGCAGCAATTGGCTGTAGCGGGCCAGATGGTGCAACTGGCCCAGCACTGGCTTGCGTTGGGCAGGGAAAAACTTGAAGCCCGGGACCCGCGGAGCGAAAGGGTCATGACTCAATTGGAAATGGCCGAGGAACGCCTCGTCGGCATGCAGACTAGTCATCGGAATCTTATTAACCTTTAAGCTGAGCCAGGGCGCGGTAATCCGCTCCCAGCGTGGCCTGTAGAACCTCTTTCGGATAATCGTCGGTCACTACCGCTTCGCCCATGCGGCGCAGCAGCACCAGACGCAGACGACCGTCGATCACTTTTTTGTCGATTGCCATGTGTTCAAGAAAATCCGCCTCGGTCATTTCCTCCGGCGGAACCACCGGCAACCCGGCACGTTGAAACAGGCGAATACCACGATCGCGTTCCTGCTGGCTGATCCAACCCAGGCGCGCGGACATTTCCAGGGCCATGACCGTCCCTGCGGCAACGGCCTCACCGTGCAGCCAGACGCCATAGCCCATATGGGTTTCGATGGCATGACCGAAGGTATGGCCGAGGTTGAGCGTGGCCCGCACACCCGATTCGCGCTCATCGGCGCCGACGACGGCAGCCTTGGCTGCGCAAGAGCGCTCGATCGCGTAAGTCAGGGCCTGTTGATCCAGCGCACGCAGGCGGTCGACGTTTTCTTCGAGCCAGCCGAGGAACGGCTCGTCGCAGATCAGCCCGTACTTGATCACTTCAGCCAGGCCTGCGGACAGTTCACGGGCCGGCAACGTCTTGAGGGAGGCGGTGTCGATGAGCACCACGTTGGGCTGATAGAACGCGCCCACCATGTTCTTGCCCAGCGGATGGTTGATGCCGGTCTTTCCGCCCACGGACGAATCGACCTGCGATAGCAGCGTGGTAGGAATCTGGATGAAATCCACACCGCGTTGATAGCACGCCGCAGCGAACCCGGCCATGTCGCCGATCACGCCGCCGCCCAGGGCGACCACCGTGGTGCGACGATCATGACGTGCAGTCAGCAAGCCGTCGAAGATCAATTGCAGGGTTTCCCAGTTCTTGAACGCTTCACCGTCGGGCAACACGACGCAGATGACGGAAAAAGCCGACAGGCTGCGAGTCAAGCGTTCCAGGTATAAAGGAGCGACGGTTTCGTTGGTGATGATCGCGACTTGCCGTCCGGCGATATGCGGCGCCAGCAGTTCGGGCTGGTCGAGCAAGCCTTCGCCAATATGAATCGGGTAGCTGCGCTCGCCCAGGTCGACCTTAAGTGTCTGCATGTGTCCCCACAGTGAAGATGAAATCAGGCATCCCTACCTGCAATTAACGAAGTCCACGGTGTCTCAGTTAATGGCCATCCGCCACAACCCAGTCGAGCCAAAACGGGACGTCGAGGATAGCGCATTTCGCTCGGCGCATTAACGGGGTGGCAGTTGCTGAAGGCGATCGAGAATTTCCAGCACCACCATCCGTGGCGGCCGTTCGTCGGTTTCGATGACCAGGTCGGCGATTTCTCGATACAGCGGATCACGCAATTCGAGCAGGTCCCGCAGCGTCTTGGCCGGGTCGGCGGTGCGCAACAGCGGCCGGTTGCGATCACGGGCGGTGCGACCCACCTGTTGTTCGACGGAGGCGTGCAGGTAGACCACTCGCCCGCCGGCATGCAGCGCCCGACGATTGGCCTCGCGCATGACCGCGCCGCCGCCGGTCGCCAGCACCACGCCTTCGAAACCGCACAGCTCGGCAATCATCGCCTGCTCGCGGTCGCGAAAGCCCGGTTCGCCTTCCTTATCGAAGATCCATGGGATATTGGCGCCCGTGCGCAATTCAATTTCCTTGTCGGAATCTTTGAATGGCAGGCGCAGCTCTTTGGCCAGCAAACGACCGATGGTGCTTTTTCCAGCCCCCATCGGCCCAACAAGAATCAAATTTCGCACAGAATCAACGACTCACAGCAATCGCCTGGTTGTTCATGATACGCGGAGTGAGAAATACCAGCAGCTCGGATTTTTTCTCCGAAACCACATCACGCCGGAAAAGGCGGCCAAGATACGGCACATCGCCAAGAAATGGCACCTTATCTACAACCTTGCTCTGAGTATTTGAGAAAACGCCCCCAATCACAATGGTCTCGCCGTCGTTGACCAGCACCTTGGCGTTGACCTCGTTTTTCTTGATCGGCGGTACATCCTGGACCTTGTTCAGGTAGTCCGGCTCGTCCTTGGTGACCTTGACCTCCATGATGATGCGGTTGTCCGGGGTTATCTGCGGCGTGACCTCAAGCGACAACGAGGCCTCCTTGAACGACACCGAGGTGGCGCCGCTGGAACTGGCCTCCTGGTAGGGAATCTCCGTGCCCTTGAGGATTTTTGCCGTCTCCTTGTCGGAGGTCACCACCTTGGGCTGTGAGACGATTTCACCGTTGCCGGTTTTCTCCATGGCCGTCAGCTCAAGGTCGAGCAGTACATTGTCGGTGATGAACGCGATACCGATCCCCGAGGTGTTGCCTGAGGCGCCGAGGTCGACGAATGGCTGGTTCGTGCTGGTGCTGCCCGGCGTACCGATGGTGGTGGAATCACCGGTGGTCACCCCGGAAGAGTTCCAGTTGCCCTTGTTCTGTATCGAGCCCCCCCAGCGCACGCCCAGGCTTTTGTCGTAGTCGACGTTGGCCTCGACGATACGCGCCTCGATCATCACCTGGCGCACCGGGATATCCAGCTGCGCCACGATCCGCCGCAGTTCGTCGAGCCGGTCCTGGGTCTGGTAGGCGATGATGTTGTTGGTCCGCTCATCGACCGTGATCGTGCCGCGCTCATCGGCCTTGGCCTCGGCACTGGTCACCGACTGGAAGAGCTTGGCGATGTCCGCCGCCTTCGCGTAGTTGACCTGCAGCAGTTCGCGGCGCAACGGGGCGAGGTCGGCAATCTGCTTTTGCGATTCCAGCTCCTGGCGTTCGCGGGCGGCGATCTCGTCAGCCGGTGCCACCAGCAGCACGTTACCTACTTTGCGCTTGTCGAGCCCCTTGGTCTTGAGCACCAGGTCCAGCGCCTGATCCCACGGCACGTTCTGCAACCGCAGGGTGATACCGCCCTGCACCGTATCGCTGGCCACCAGGTTGAGGTTGGTGAAATCGGCAATCAGTTGCAGTACCGAACGCACCTCGATGTCCTGGAAGTTCAGGGACAGTTTTTCGCCATTATAGGCGGCTCGATCGGTATCGCGTTTTTGCAGGTCCTCGACGGTCATCGGCCGGACACTGACGGTCAGCTTGTTGTCGGTCTGGTAGGTCGAGTAATCGAAGGTTCCGCTGGGCTCGATGCTGATGGTGGCGCGATCGGAGGCGGCGCTGGCATTGATGAACTGCACCGGGGTGGCGAAATCCTTGACGTCCAGGCGCACCCTTAGCGGCTCGGGCAACTGGGTCCTGGCGAAATCGAGGATGATCTTGCCTTCGCGCTCCTGGATGTCCGGGGCGATCGACGGATCGGACAAATCGATCACCACATTGCCTTCGCCCTGGGTCCCGCGCTGGAAATCCACCCCGCGAATGGCTTTGCCCGCCGGGGCGCGAGCCCTGGCAGGCGCAGGGACGGGGGCTGCCGGGCGAGCGGGTTGGGTTGGGCTCCTCGGGGTCGCGCCCTTGCCAACCACCACAAACAGGTTGTTGCCCTCCACGCGTGTGTCATAGGGCGCCAGTTGCGTAAGGCCGATGATCAACCGGGTCCGATCCCCCGCCTCGACCACGGTGGCGCTGCGGGCATTGCCGCTGCCCAGGTCGCGGCTCTTGCTGGCCAGCTGGCTGGTCACCCCCTGCAGATCAAGCGCAATCCGGGCCGGTTGCTCGGTGGTATAACCACGGGGCTTGGGCGGCGGCCCGTCGAAGGTCAACTTCAACTCGACCCGGTCCCCCGGTAACGCCGCCACGTCCAGCGCTTTCAGGCTGGCGCCATGAACCACCGGCGACAACAACGCTATCCATAGCGAAATACCGAGGGCTGAAAAAATCCTGTTCATTGTTGGAGTTCCACTATTGAGTGCTCTTTCAAGGGAATGGTCCGCGGCCGCTCCAGCCAGGCGCCCTGGCCATCGGGAACGATTTCGACCACTTCAACCTGGGTGGCGCTGATAGCGATGATCCGCCCGTCGTTACGCCCCAGGTAATCTCCGACCTTCAGCCGGTGTACCCCACCAGCGCCACGCAACAGCGCAAAAGAGCCACTGGCATTGGAGATCGTACCGACCATCTCGAATTGCTCGATGTTGAAGCCTTCCAGGTATTGCTTGACTCGGTTCGGGTCGGGGCGGACGTTGCGCGAGCCCTGCTGTCGACCAGCCTGATCGACTGGAACCTGCCGGGAAAAGGGGCTGCGCAAGTTGGCCGCGCTGTAGGTAAAGGTTTCGTGAGGCCTGAAGGTCGGCATTGGCTCGATCTTGCCGGGCGGGCGCAGGCGCATCTCGTTCATGTAGGCATCCAGGTCACTGAAACCGTTGTCGTTGTTGCACCCGGCCAGCGCAACCAGCCCGACCAGCAGACCCAGGCGGCAGACCGGCGTCATGGCTGCGCCTCCTGCTCGTTGTACCGGTAGGTCTTGGCCTGGATGTTCATGCGCAGCTTCGTCCCCGCCTCCGGCTCCATCGGCGCGATCTCGAAATCGTGCAGGGTGACGATCCGGGGCAACCCGGCTACGCCGCTGACGAAGGTCGCCAGGTCATGGTAGCCGCCGGTCACGGTGATCTGGATCGGCAACTCGATGTAGAACGGCTGGGTGACTTCCGGCAGCAACTTGATCTCCTCGAACTCCAGGCCGCTGCCCAGGCCGGTGCGCGTGATGTCCTCCAGCAGGCCCGGCACTTCGGTGTCACTGGGCAATTGCCGCAACAGCACGCCAAAGGAAGTTTCCATCTGCTTCATCTGCTCGGTATAGCGCTCCAGGTTCGCCGCCATGTGCGCCTTGCCGGCAAATTGGGCCTTGAGGGTGTTCTCCTCCTCACGGACCTGCTGCAGCTGGTTTTCCAGGTCACTGAGGGCAAAGTTGTAGCCCAGGCCGAGCACCAGGATCACTAGCATGATGCCGGCCAGCCACTTGACCGGCGTCGGCCATGAACCGACGTTGTTGGTGTCCAGGTCACTGAGATCGATCTTGCGCAGCGCGTCGAACCACTCTGCCGGCTTCATTGGGCGTCCTCCGCATCGGCCGGACGGGTCTGGCGAACCGTCAGCTGGAAGACATTGGCCTGGTCGAGCTGGCCCGCCGTGGTGGCCTTGACCTCCGTCAGGCTGGGCGCATCGAACAGCTCCGACGAGTCGAGGTTGCGCATCAGGTCCGAGACCCGGTTGTTTGACGCCGCGGCCCCTTTGATGGAGAGCGTGCCCTCTTCCATTTTCACTTCGGTGAAAAACACCCCATCCGGCAGGGTCCGCGCCATTTGATCGAAAATGCGCGCACTGACCGGCCGGTTGCCCTGCAAGTCCTGGATGATCCGCATGCGCTCCAACAGTTGCTGGCGCCGCGCCTTCAGCTCGCTGATCTGCTTGATGCGCTCGTCCAGCACGGCGATTTCCCCGGTCAGATGGGCGTTGCGCGCCATTTGGTAGTCGATCTCGTTGCTCAGGTACTGTGCCGCCAGCAGCGTTAACCCCACCGCACCGACCAGCGCCCCCACCAATGCCAGCAAGAAGCGCTTGCGCCGCTCTTCGCGCAGTTCTTCGCGCCAGGGAAGCAGGTTGATCCGCGCCATCAGTCGAAACTCCTGAGGGCCAGCCCGCAGGCAATCATCAGGGCTGGCGCATCACTGGCCAGGGCACCGGCATTGACCTTGCTGCTCAAGGCCATGTTGGTAAACGGGTTGGCCACCTGGGTAGGCGTGCCCAGGCGCTGCTCGATCAAACGGTCGAGGCCTGCGACCGAGGCCGTCCCTCCCGCCAGCAGGATGTGGTCCACTGCGCTGTACTGACCTGAAGCGAAGAAAAACTGCAGGGAACGCGACACTTGCTGCACCAGCGCTTCGCGAAACGGTTGCAGCACTTCGCCGAGATAGTCGTCCGGCAGGCCGCCCTGCTTTTTTGCCACGCCGGCCTGCTCCGGCGTCAGGCCATAACGGCGCTGGATTTCCTCGGTAAGCTGGCGCCCACCGAACAACTGCTCGCGGGTGTAAATGATGCGCCCGTTGTGCAGCACACTGAGCGTGGTCATCGTGGCTCCGATGTCGATCACCGCCACGGTCAGGCGCTCCTGGGATGCCGCCAGCTGAGTGGCGAGCAGGCCGAACGCACGCTCCAGCGCGTACGCTTCCACATCGACCACCCGGGCCGTCAGCCCGGCAAGCGCCAGCGCCGCCTCGCGCACCTCGACATTCTCTTTGCGACAAGCCGCCAGCAGCACCTCGACACGCTCGGCGCTGCGAGGCGATACGCCGATCACCTCGAAATCGATCGCCACTTCGTCCAGTGGATAAGGAATGTACTGGTCGGCCTCGATCTTGAGCTGGTTCTCCATGTCGTCATCGGACAGCCCGGCGTCCATCTCGATGGTCTTGGTGATAACCGCCGACCCCGCCACGGCCACCGCCACGTTGCGCAAGGGTGTCCTGGCCTTGGCCAGCACTCGTGAAAGCGCCTGGCCCACCCCTTCCAGCTCGGCGATGTTCTTTTCCACCACGGCATTGGCTGGCAACGGCTCGACAGCGTAGGACTCGACACGCAGACGATCGCCCTGACGGCTCAATTCGAGCAGCTTCACCGACGTCGAGCTGATGTCGATCCCCAGAAGTGTGTGGGCTTTTTTATTGAAGAGTCGTAGCACTACCAATTCCCTATGACTATCCGTGAGTTACGGACTCTCTAATATGAATTGCGTTCAATCCCCCCGGTCCGACGGACGTCCGGATGGCGTTTCCGACGAAAAAAAATGCTTATAATGCCCAGCGTTTTTTTTCGCTTTGTTGCTGGCATGGGTCCTTCCCTGAACCTGGCGCCTTTTTCATTCTTTGCCTGGATATCCAAAAGCCTTGATTCGTCTGCTGAAATTTTTCGGATGGTCCATCGTCGCGGTTTTCTGCGGACTGCTCCTGGGTCTGAGTGGTGCCTTTCTTTACCTTAGTCCGGGATTGCCGTCCGTGGAGGCGCTGAGAAGTATTCAGTTGCAGATTCCTCTGCGGGTCTACAGCAGCGACAATAAATTGATCGCCGAATTTGGCGAAATGCGCCGCACGCCGATCCGTTTCGCCGACATTCCGCCCAATTTCATCAATGCGTTACTAAGTGCTGAAGACGACAACTTCGCCAACCACTATGGCGTCGATCCGGGCAGCCTGATGCGCGCCGCCAGCCAATTGGTCAAGAGCGGGCACATCCAGTCCGGCGGCAGCACCATCACCATGCAGGTCGCCAAGAACTTCTTCCTGACCAGCGAACGCAGCTTCTCGCGCAAGACCACCGAGATCCTCCTGGCCCTGCAGATCGAGCGGCAGCTGACCAAGGATGAAATCCTCGAGCTGTACGTGAACAAGATTTACCTGGGCAACCGCGCCTACGGCATCGAAGCGGCGGCGCAGGTGTATTACGGCAAGTCGATCCGCGATGTGAGCCTGGCGCAGATGGCGATGATCGCCGGCCTGCCCAAGGCACCGTCGCGCTTCAACCCGCTGGCCAACCCGGCACGCAGCAAGGAGCGTCGCGACTGGATCCTTGGACGCATGTACAAGCTCGGCAAGATCAGCGAAGCCGAGTACACCGCCGCGATCAATGAGCCGCTCAACGCCAGCTATCACGTACCGACTCCGGAAGTGAACGCCCCGTACATCGCCGAAATGGCCCGGGCCGAGATGGTCGGGCGCTATGGCAGCGACGCCTATACCGAAGGTTTCCGGGTCACCACCACGGTGCCGAGCAACCTGCAGGAAATGGCCAATACCGCGCTCCACGAAGGCCTAATGACCTACGACCAGCGCCACGGCTACCGTGGGCCGGAATCGCGCCTGCCAGGCAAGACCAAGGAAGCCTGGGCCCTGGAGCTGACCAAGCAGCGCACCATCAGCAGCCTGGAGCCGGCGATCGTCACTCAGGTGGACAAGGACGGCATCAAGGTCCTGACCCGCAATGGCGAGTCCGAAGAGCACGTGGCCTGGGACACCATGAAATGGGCCCGTCCGTTCCTCAATACCAACAGCATGGGCGCCAACCCGCGGCAGCCGTCGGACGTCGCTCAGGTCGGCGACCTGATCCGCGTACAGCGCCAGCCGGACAACTCCCTCAAGTTCAGTCAGATACCTGCCGCCCAAGGCGCGCTGGTGTCGCTGGACCCGCAGAATGGCGCGATCCGCTCTCTGGTGGGTGGCTTCGCCTTCGAGCAGAGCAATTACAACCGCGCCTTGCAGGCCAAGCGTCAACCGGGCTCGAGCTTCAAGCCGTTCGTCTACAGCGCTGCGCTGGATAACGGCTACACCGCCGCCAGCCTGGTCAACGATGCGCCGATCGTGTTTGTCGACGAGTACCTCGACAAGGTCTGGCGACCGAAGAACGACACCAATACCTTCCTCGGCCCGATTCGCCTGCGCGAAGCGCTGTACAAGTCCCGCAACCTTGTCTCGATCCGCCTGCTGCAAGCGCTGGGCGTGGACCGCACCATCGACTACATCAGCAAGTTCGGCTTCAACAAGCAGGACCTGCCGCGCAACCTGTCCCTGGCCCTGGGCACCGCGACCCTGACGCCCATGGAAATCGCCACGGGTTGGAGCACCTTTGCCAACGGCGGCTACAAGATCACTCCGTACATCATCGACAGGATCGAAAGCCGCAACGGCGAAACGCTGTTTGTCGCCAACCCGCCACGAGTACCGACAGGCGAGCAGGCCAGCGACGGCGTCGCCGCCCCCGCCGCCGAGACCTTCACGGTCAACGCAACTGGCGGCGAAGCCACCACCGCCCCTGGCGTACCGCAAGCGCCGGCAATCGCCGAACGCATCGTTGACGGCCGTACCACCTACATCCTCAACAGCATGCTGCAGGATGTGATCAAGCTCGGCACCGGCCGGCGCGCCCTGGCACTGGGTCGCACCGACCTGGCCGGCAAGACCGGTACCACCAACGAATCGAAGGATGCGTGGTTCTCGGGCTACAACGGCGATTACGTGACCACCGTCTGGACCGGTTTCGACCAGCCCGAGAGCCTGGGTCGTCGCGAATTCGGCGGTACCGTGGCGCTGCCGATCTGGATGACCTACATGGGCGCCGCCCTCAAGGACCGGCCACCCCACACCCAGCCAGAACCGGAAGGCATCCTCAGCCTGCGGGTCGACCCGGTCAGCGGTCGCGCGGCCACCCCAGGCACGCCTGGCGCGTACTTCGAGCTGTTCAAGAGCGAAGACACGCCGCCGTCGGTCAATGAGCTGGGCAACGGTGTAGCGCCGGGTAGCCCGCTGCCGGCGGATGAGGCAGCGCCGATCGATCTGTTCTGACCGGACGCCACCGAAAAGCCCCGCCTTCGAGAGAAGCGCGGGGCTTTTTTTCAATCGGACATTGTGTAGATAACCTGTGGCGAGGGAGCTTGCTCCCGCTCGGTTGCGCAGCGACCGCCTCTTTTGGGGCTGCTGCGCAGCCCAGCGGGAGCAAGCTCCCTCGCCACGGGTTCTGTGGTTTTCTCGAAGGGGTTATTCCTATCCCAATAAAAAGCCCCGGCTCACACGAGCCGGGGCTTTTTGTTGAAGCGCTACAACGGCTTAGCCGTTGAACACGTCATCCACGCTCTTGAGCGGGTAGTTCTTCGGATACGGCAGGGTGGCCACGCCAGTCTCGATCGCGGCCTTGGCCACGGCGTCGGAGATCAGGGTGATCAGGCGCGCATCCATTGGCTTCGGAATGATGTACTCACGACCGAATTCCAGCTTGATGCCGCCATAGGCGTCACACACATCCTGAGGCACCGGCAGCTTGGCCAGTTCGCGCAGGGCGTTGGCGGCGGCGACTTTCATTTCTTCGTTGATGCGCTTGGCGCGTACGTCCAGGGCACCACGGAAGATGAACGGGAAGCCCAGGACGTTGTTGACCTGGTTCGGATAGTCCGAGCGGCCGGTGGCCATGATCACGTCGCTGCGGGTGGCGTGAGCCAGTTCCGGGGAGATTTCCGGGTCCGGGTTCGAGCAGGCGAACACGATCGGGTTCGGCGCCATGCGCAACAGGTTTTCCGGGCTCAGCAGGTTCGGACCCGACAGGCCGACGAAAACGTCTGCACCGTCCAGCGCATCCGCCAGGGAGCGCTTGTCGGTCGCGTGGGCAAACACGGCCTTGTACTGGTTCAGGTCGTCACGGCCGGAGTGGATCACGCCGGTACGGTCAACCATGAAGATGTTTTCAATCCTGGCGCCCATGCTCACCAGCAACTTCATACAGGAGATGGCCGCGGCACCCGCGCCCAGGCAGACGATCTTGGCTTCCGGCAGGGTCTTGCCGGCGATTTCCAGGGCATTGATCATGCCGGCTGCGGTCACGATCGCGGTGCCGTGCTGGTCATCGTGGAAAACTGGAATGTCGCACTGTTCGATCAGGGCGCGCTCGATCTCGAAGCACTCAGGTGCCTTGATGTCTTCCAGGTTGATGCCGCCGAAGGTGATGGAGATGCGCTTGACGGTGTCGATGAAGGCTTGCGGGCTTTCGGAATCGACTTCGATGTCGAACACGTCGATACCGGCGAAGCGCTTGAACAGCACGCCCTTGCCTTCCATGACCGGCTTGGAGGCCAGTGGGCCGAGGTTACCCAGGCCGAGAATCGCGGTGCCATCGGAAATGACTGCAACCAGGTTGCCCTTGCCGGTGTATTTGTAGGCCAGCTCAGGGTCGCGAGCGATTTCGCGTACTGGCTCGGCTACGCCGGGGCTGTAGGCCAGCGACAGGTCGCGGGCAGTGGCGGTGGCCTTGGTGAGCTCGACACTCAGCTTTCCTGGACGAGGATTAGCGTGATATTCGAGAGCGGCAGTTTTCAGATCAGACATGTGGGCATTCCGCTTTTTACTGTGTTGGACAGACGGACCGCCGAGGATACGCGCCTCGCAAAGTCCCTACAAGACTGACCAGTCACTGCTGTCAAGCGCCCTGCCCTACGACTTTGGGCCAAGAACCAGGAAACACAAGGGATTCATGGATACAATAACGTCAAAAAATGTCTACAATTATTTCTGCCTGAGCACTGCCTGCAACATTGCCGGATCAGTCAGAGGCAACATCCACCGCGCCTGCCCGGGCCTGGCCGCACCGCGTCGAGAGCGATCGATAACCCAACCACGGGCCTCGATGGTCCGGCCTTCCAGGCCCTTGAGCATCGAAGCGTCAAAGCTTCGCTGCAGATTGGCCGCAATATGCAGGACAACCGAGCCTTGCAGCTCGATCCAGATCCCGCCGCGATTGCGTTGCACACTGTCTACGCGGCCGCTGACCAGCGCAAAACCGGGGGCCTTGATCTGCTCCGCGCGCACGACGGGTGACTTCTTCCATAGCCCCAGGCCGGCTTGCCGCGCCTTGCGCTCCGCCGCCTGCTGGCATTCGACCAGATCGACATTCGGCGCAACCGCAACCAGGTAACCCAGCCCCTCGGCAATCAATTGCTCTTCCAGGTTCCGACCCTGCTGGTCATAGACATGGGCCAGCGTGCGCCCGTAGTCGTCCCGGTCGTCCTTGCCAGGCGACACCCTGACCCGACCGGCGCTGGCAGCCACCAGCGCCTCAAGCCGCTGGCGCGCCGCCACGGCAAACGGCTCATCCGCACGCCCGCGCTTTCCCAGTTCCGGACTGTTGAGACCGATCATGCGGATGCGACGACCGTCGCTGAGGTACAAGGTGTCGCCATCGACCACCCGTTGCACGGCCACGTCGGACAGTCCATCCGGGGGCGGGCACGCCGCCTGGGCACCACAGAGCCAAATCGCGGACACAAAAAAGGCGCCCGCTAGGGACGCCTTTTTCATCAGCCTGGAATAGCCGGAACGACTTTCCAAGATGATCAGCCTCAGGCTTTTGGAGTAACTTTGCCGAAAGCACCGAAACGATCGGCGAACTTCTGAACACGGCCGCCGGTATCCAGAGTCTTTTGCTTACCGGTGTAGAACGGGTGGCATTCGTTGCAAACGTCGATCGCCAGGGCTTTGCCGTAGGTCGAACGCGTTTCGAACTTGTTGCCGCAGCTGCAGGTTACGGCCACAACTGGGTAGTCCGGATGGATATCGGTTTTCATGGTGTTTTCCTCAGGCTAGCGTGCCGCCACCCAACACTATTGTTGAATACCGCACGTAATTAGGCCGCGGATTCTACCAGACAAGATTAATCACGCAAGCTACAACTTGTACCAACCGTCTGCTAGGCTCGCGCCCTCAGCACAATCCCTGTGGGAGCGAGCTTGCTCGCGATAGCGGTCTGGCATTCAACGTCAATGCAAACTGACCCGCCGCCATCGCGAGCAAGCTCGCTCCCACATTGAATCGCGCTCAGCCTCGCGAATTTATCCGCCTACCGAGATCCCCGCGTGCCCGACGCCATCCTGCGCCTCGCCCTGCCATCGCCCCTGCGCCGTCTGTTCGACTACCGTGCCCCAGCCGGGGTAACACGCGCCCAGTTGCAGCCGGGCATGCGCCTGCGGGTGCCGTTCGGCCGGCGGGAAATGATCGGGATCCTGGTGGAAGTCACCGATCACAGCGAAGTGCCGGTCGACAAGCTCAAACCGGCCCTGGCGCTGCTCGACGCCACGCCACCGCTGCCCGCGGCGCTGTTCAAACTGTGCCTGTGGACCGCACAGTATTATCAGCACAGCCTGGGCGACACCCTGAGCTGGGCGTTACCGGTGCTGTTGCGCCAGGGCGAACCGGCCGAGGCACGCCAGGAGCGATTCTGGTCGGTGACGCCGGGCGCTTCGCTGGATGACCCGCGCATCGCCCGCGCACCGCGCCAACGCGAGGCCCTGGCGACCCTGGCCCAGCATCCCCATGGGGTAGCGCACCAGCTGTTGAGCAAGTTGATGCTCAGCAAGGACAGCCTTGACCTGCTGCTGGCCAAGAATCTCGTCCAGGTAGAAGTCCGCCGGCACGCCCCCGACGCGCGCCACGAACACTGGCTGGCCCAGCCGGAACTGCCGCTCAACGCCGAACAGCGGACCGCTTGCGAGGCGATTCGCGCGGGTTTCGACAGTTATCACGCCTTTCTGCTGGCGGGAGTCACCGGCAGCGGCAAGACCGAGGTCTACCTGCAACTGATCCGTCAGACCCTCGAAGCCGGCAAGCAGGCTTTGGTGCTGATTCCGGAAATCAACCTGGGCCCGCAGACCCTGGCGCGCTTCGAGCAGCGCTTCAATGCGCGCATCGCCCTGGTGCATTCGGCGGTCAACGACCGCGAGCGCCTGGAAGCCTGGCTCGCCGCGCGCGACGGCGAGGCCGACATCATCATCGGCACCCGCTCGGCGCTGTTCACGCCGATGAAAAAACCCGGCCTGATCATCATCGATGAAGAACACGACGGCTCCTATAAACAGCAGGAAGGCCTGCGCTACCACGCCCGTGACCTGGCGCTGGTGCGTGCGCGCCAGGAAAACATCCCGATCGTGCTCGGCTCGGCCACGCCCTCCCTGGAAAGCCTGCACAACGCCTACACCGGTCGCTACGGCCTGCTGCGCCTCAACGAGCGGGCCGGCGGCGCCAAGCAGCCGCGCTTCCTGCGCCTGGATGTGAAAAGCCGCCCGCTGGACAGCGGCATTTCCGGACCGATGCAGCAAGCCATCGGCCAGACCCTGGCCGCCGGGCAGCAGGTGCTGGTGTTTCTCAACCGTCGGGGGTTCGCCCCGACCCTGCTGTGCCATGACTGCGGCTGGATGTCCGGCTGCGAACGCTGCGACGCGCGGATGACCGTGCATCAGCGCTACGGCGAACTGCGCTGTCACCATTGCGGACACTCCGAGCCGGTACCGAGGCACTGCCCGCAATGCGGGAAAGTGGACCTGCGCCCGGTAGGCGCTGGCACCGAGCGCGCCGAAGAACGTCTGGGCATCCTGTTTCCTGATTACCCGGTGCTGCGGGTGGATCGCGACAGCACCTCGCGCAAGGATGCGATGAATCAGCTGTTCGCCACGATCCAGAAGGGCCAGCCGTGCATCCTGGTGGGCACGCAGATGCTCGCCAAGGGGCATCACTTCCCGCGCGTGACGCTGGTATCGATCCTGGATGCCGACGGTGGGTTGTTTTCCGGTGACTTCCGCGCGAGCGAGCGCATGGCGCAGCTGATCGTCCAGGTCGCAGGTCGCGCCGGACGGGCCGAGGAGCCGGGCAAAGTGATTATCCAGACCCACCTGGCCGACCACCCGCTGCTGATCCAGCTGACCGAGCAGGGCTACTTCGCCTTCGCCGAGCAGGCCTTGAGCGAACGTCGCGCCGCCGGGCTGCCGCCGTTCGCCCATCTGGCGCTGCTGCGGGCCGAGGCCCACAAGCCAGGACAGGCCGAAGGCTTCCTGGACGAAGCGTGCAGCGAGGCCGAGCGCCTGCTGGCGGAACAGAGCCTCAGCGGGATCGAACTATTGGGCCCGGTGCCGGCTCCGATGGAACGGCGGGCGGGACGTTATCGCGCACAGCTTTTATTACAGGCCAATGCTCGCGCACCGCTGCATCGGTTGCTGAGCGCCTGGTTGCTGGTACTGGAACAACTGCCCAGCGGGCGGGCGGTGCGCTGGTCGCTGGATGTGGATCCGGTGGATTTGTATTAACTGTGGGAGCGGGCTTGCTCGCGAAGGCGGTGGGTCAGTTGTGGTGATGTTGGCTGTGCCGTCGCTTTCGCGAGCAAGCCCGCTCCCACAGGGCCCAAGTACATCCGAGCCATCCCTGACAGGCATCAACCGACCCGCTACAGTTGGCAAGCTCGCCCGCGCCACGGATAATGCCCAGTTTTTCCACCAGCGCATCGAAGCGCCGCCGCGCCTGCGGTTGAAAGAGAAGACCATGAAAGACACCATTCGCCAGCTTATCCAGCAAGCCATCACCCAACTCGTCACTGAAGGTGTGCTGCCAGAAGGCCTGTCGCCGGCGATTCAGGTCGAGAACACCCGCGACAAGACCCACGGTGACTTTGCCAGCAACATCGCGATGATGCTCGCCAAACCGGCCGGCATGAAACCTCGCGACCTGGCGGAAAAGATCATCGCCGCATTGCCGGCCGACGAAAACGTCACCAAGGCCGAAATTGCCGGCCCCGGGTTCATCAACTTCTTCCAGAATACCCAGGCGCTGGCCTCGCGGCTGGACGCGGCCCTGGCCGACGAGCGCCTCGGCGTACGCAAGGCCGGCCCGTTGCAGCGCACCGTGGTCGACCTGTCGGCCCCCAACCTCGCCAAGGAAATGCACGTCGGTCACCTGCGCTCGACCATCATTGGCGATGGCGTGGCGCGCGTCCTGGAGTTTCTCGGTGACACGGTGATCCGCCAGAACCACGTCGGCGACTGGGGCACCCAGTTCGGCATGCTGATGGCCTATCTGCAGGAAAACCCGATCACCAGCGACGAGCTCTCGGACCTGGAAAACTTCTACCGCGCCGCCAAGCAACGCTTCGACGAATCGCCCGAGTTTGCCGACCGCGCCCGTGGCCTGGTGGTCAAGCTGCAGGCCGGCGATGCCGAGTGCCTGGCGCTGTGGACAAAGTTCAAGGACATCTCGCTGTCCCACTGCCAGAAGATCTACGAGCTGCTGAACGTCAAGCTGAGCATGGCCGACGTGATGGGCGAAAGCGCCTACAACGACGACCTGATCAACGTGGTCAACGACCTCCGGGCCAAAGGCATGCTGGTGGAAAGCAACGGCGCCCAGTGCGTGTTCCTCGACCAGTTCAAGACCGCCGATGGCGAGCCGCTGCCGGTGATCATCGTCAAGGCCGACGGTGGCTACCTCTACGCCACCACCGACTTGGCGGCCGTGCGTTATCGCAACGGCGTGCTCAAGGCCGATCGGGTCCTGTACTTCGTCGACCAGCGCCAGGCCCTGCACTTCCAGCAGGTGTTCGAAGTGGCCCGCCTGGCCGGTTTCGTGACCCACCCGATGGAAATGGAACACATGGGGTTCGGCACCATGAACGGCGCCGATGGCCGCCCGTTCAAGACTCGCGATGGTGGCACGGTGAAGCTGATCGACCTGCTGACCGAAGCCCAGGACCGTGCGTACACTCTGGTCAAGGGCAAGAACCCGGAGCTGGCCGAAGACGAACTGCGCAAGATCGCCAAGGTGGTCGGCATCGACGCGGTGAAATACGCCGACCTGTCGAAGCACCGCACCAGCGACTACAGTTTCAACTTCGACCTGATGCTCAACTTCGAAGGCAACACCGCACCGTACCTGCTCTACGCCTACACCCGCGTGGCGGGCGTGTTCCGCAAACTCGGCAAGGGCTTCGACGAAATCGAGGGCCAGATCGTCCTCGAAGCCGCCCACGAGCAGGAGCTGGCGGCCAGGCTGGCGCAGTTCGGTGAAGTCCTTAACAACGTGGCCGACAAGGGCACGCCGCACACCTTGTGCGCCTACCTGTACGACGTCGCCGGGCTGTTTTCCAGCTTCTACGAGAATTGCCCGATCCTCAACGCCGAGACCCCGGCACAAATGCAGAGCCGCCTGCGCCTCGCCGCGCTGACCGGGCGCACGCTCAAGCAAGGCCTGGAACTGCTGGGCCTGGAAACGCTGGAGCGCATGTAACTTGGCCGCCAAGAAAAAACCTGCACCCAAACGCGGCGCCAGTCGTTACCAGCCTCCGGCCAAACAGCCGATTCCGGGCTGGTTGTGGATGGCGATCGGCCTGACTGTCGGCGCATTCATCGTATTCCTGATGAAGCTGGAACCGGGCCAGGGCGATGACGTCAAGCGTGTTCGGCAAGAGCAGCAGAAAGCCACGCGGATCGCCGAGGCCAACAAGACCCCGCCGAGCCCGACACAACCGGTGAAGCCGAAATACGACTTCTACACCTTGCTCCCGGAATCGGAGGTCATCGTGCCGCCCGATGCGGTGCCGGAGAAGACCCTGCCGACGCCGCAGGTGCCGACCACGCCAGTGACCCCGGCCGAAGCGGCGAAGATCGACACCGCCCGCGCCCAGGCCGCCCTGGCCGGCATTACGCCGCCACCGGCCCCGCCGGTGCAGAAGGCCGCGCCGGTGACAAAATTCTTCCTGCAGGCCGGCTCGTTCCGCAAGGAAGCCGACGCCGACAAGGTCCGGGCGCAGATCATTCTGCTGGGCCAGTCGGTGTCGGTGGAGTCCGGAACCGTGAAGGACGAAACCTGGTATCGCGTACTGGTCGGACCGTTCAGCAACCGCGAAGAGCTGACCAAGGCCCAGAAACAACTGGCTGGCAGCGGTTTCAGCAACCTGTTGTTACAACAACGCCAAAGCCGCTGATTCTGACGAAAGCATTTGTGGCAGCGGGGCTTTTCGTGGCGAGGGAGCTTGCTCCCGCTGGGTCGGGCTGGCGCCTCGGGCGTAGCAGCCCAAAAGCTTGGGACCGCTGCGCGGTCCAGCGGGAGCAAGCTCCCTCGCCACAAAAGCGCTGCGCAAGAAAAGCCGGGGACCACTCATCCCCTCCCCCGCCCCGCAGTTGAAAAACCCCACGCCACCCCCATATGTGTTCCATCCGGGCATTTTCGCCCCGCTGCGTGGAGACTCTTCCCTTGACCACCATCGTTTCAGTCCGCCGTCACGGCAAAGTCGTCATGGGCGGCGACGGCCAGGTTTCATTGGGCAACACCGTGATGAAAGGCAACGCGAAGAAAGTCCGCCGCCTGTATCACGGCCAGGTCATCGCCGGTTTCGCCGGGGCCACCGCCGACGCCTTCACCCTGTTCGAGCGTTTCGAAGGGCAACTTGAAAAACATCAGGGTCACTTGGTCCGTGCAGCCGTCGAGCTGGCCAAGGAATGGCGCACCGACCGCTCCCTGAGCCGCCTCGAAGCCATGCTTGCGGTGGCCAACAAGGATGCTTCCTTGATCATTACCGGCAACGGCGACGTGGTTGAACCGGAAGACGGCCTGATCGCCATGGGTTCCGGTGGCGCCTACGCCCAGGCTGCCGCCAGCGCCCTGCTGAAAAAGACCGACCTTTCGGCCCGCGAGATCGTCGAGACTGCCCTGGGCATCGCCGGCGACATCTGCGTCTTCACCAACCACACCCAGACCATTGAGGAGCAGGACCTCGCGGAGTAAGCCCTTCCAGGCCCAGACTCCCGCTTGAGGACCGCCAATTATTATGTCCATGACTCCCCGCGAAATCGTCCACGAACTCAATCGCCACATCATCGGCCAGGACGATGCCAAGCGCGCCGTCGCCATCGCCTTGCGTAACCGCTGGCGCCGGATGCAACTGCCGGAAGAACTGCGCGTCGAAGTGACCCCCAAGAACATCCTGATGATCGGCCCGACCGGTGTCGGCAAGACCGAGATCGCCCGGCGCCTGGCCAAGCTCGCCAACGCGCCATTCATCAAGGTCGAAGCCACCAAGTTCACCGAAGTCGGCTACGTGGGCCGCGACGTCGAGTCGATCATTCGTGACCTGGCCGATGCGGCGATCAAGCTGCTGCGCGAACAGGAAATCACCAAGGTTCGCCATCGCGCCGAAGACGCCGCGGAGGAGCGCATCCTCGATGCCCTGCTGCCACCGGCGCGCATGGGCTTCAACGCCGACGCCGCCACGACCCAGGACTCCAACACCCGCCAGCTGTTCCGCAAACGCCTGCGCGAAGGCCAGCTGGACGACAAGGAGATCGAGATCGAAGTGGCCGAAATGGCCGGCGTCGACATTTCCGCGCCGCCAGGCATGGAAGAAATGACCAACCAGTTGCAGAGCCTGTTCGCCAACATGGGCAAGGGCAAGAAGAAAAGCCGCAAGCTCAAGGTCAAGGATGCGCTGAAGCTGGTGCGCGATGAAGAAGCCAGTCGCCTGGTCAACGAAGAGGAACTGAAGGCCAAGGCCCTGGAAGCGGTCGAGCAGCACGGCATCGTGTTCATCGACGAAATCGACAAGGTCGCCAAGCGCGGCAATGTCGGCGGCGCTGACGTTTCTCGTGAAGGCGTGCAACGCGACCTGCTACCGTTGATCGAAGGCTGCACGGTGAACACCAAGCTGGGCATGGTCAAGACCGACCACATCCTGTTCATCGCCTCCGGTGCGTTCCACCTGAGCAAGCCGAGCGACCTGGTGCCTGAGCTGCAAGGCCGCTTGCCGATCCGGGTCGAACTCAAGGCGCTGTCGCCGGAAGACTTCGAGCGCATCCTGAGTGAGCCCCATGCGTCGCTGACCGAACAATACTGCGCGCTGCTCAAGACCGAAGGCCTGAACATCGAGTTCGCGCCGGAAGGCATCAAGCGTCTGGCGCAGATCGCCTGGCAGGTCAACGAGAAGACCGAGAACATCGGTGCCCGGCGCCTGCACACGCTGCTCGAACGCTTGCTTGAGGAAGTCTCGTTCAGCGCCGGCGACCTGGCCAGCGCCCACAACGAAGCGCCGATCATCATCGACGCCGAATACGTCAACAGCCACCTCGGCGAGCTGGCGCAGAACGAAGACCTGTCGCGGTATATCCTGTAGGCCACACGATAGGTGAGCGAGCTCTTGTGGCGAGTGAGCTTGCTCCCGCTGGGCTACGAGGTAGCCCCAGGAACCGGAAGCCGCCGTTCATCCAGGGGGATCGCGGCGGGCTCTTGGGAGGGCTTCGCCCTCCAGCGGGAGCAAGCTCCCTCGCCACATGGCGTTCACCCAAGGCTTCAAGAGAGCGACGACTCATGACCAGACTCCCCACCGCCATCAACCTGCACAAAGCCTCCAAGACCCTGACGCTCAAATACGCGCCGGACGAGGAGTATCACCTGCCCGCGGAATTCCTGCGGGTGCACTCGCCTTCGGCCGAGGTCCAGGGCCACGGCAAACCTATCCTGCAATACGGCAAGCTCGGCGTCGGCCTGACCAAGGTCGAACCGGCCGGCCAATACGCACTGAAACTGACCTTCGACGATGGCCATGACAGCGGATTGTTCACCTGGGACTATCTGTACCAGCTGGCGGTGCGCCAGGAAGACCTGTGGAACGATTATCTCGCCGAACTCAAGGCGGCCGGAAAAACCCGCGACCCGAATGCGTCCGTCGTCAAGCTGATGCTCTAGCTCAAGGGCTGGCGCATTAGGGCGAATTTTCTAGACTCATCTGCTTGAATGCCTGCGCGGCAACGTCAATGACTGGCCTGCTTGCGAAAAAAATTAAACTCGGGTAACCAATGGAGCTGGCAAGTTCCCTGCAAAGGAACCGGCGAGTTCCTGGCACACGTTTCCTCATTGCCCTCGATGCGGAATTAATGGTCACCCCGAGCAGCGTACCTGGTATTGGCCTTGCGCTTCTGGCACGGTCCCCGGTACTCGTCTGAAGGACAATGGAGCGTCGTAGATGAGCAACAAGAACAACGATGAGTTGAAGTACCAAGCTTCGGAAAACACCCTGGGCTTGAATCCCGTCGTCGGCTTGCGCAGGAAAGACCTGCTGGCCTCTGCCCGGATGGTGCTGACCCAGACCATCAAACAACCGCTGCACAGCGTCAAGCACGTCGCCCATTTCGGCGCTGAACTGAGGAAAGTCCTGTTCGGCAAATCCGAGTTGCAGCCCGCCAGTGATGACCGTCGTTTCAACGACCCGGCGTGGAGCCAGAACCCGCTCTACAGACGTTATTTGCAAACCTATCTGGCGTGGCGCAAGGAGCTGCACGCCTGGATCGACGACAGCAGCCTCTCGCCCCAAGACATCAGCCGTGGGCACTTCGTGATCAACCTGATGACCGAAGCCATGGCCCCGACCAACTCGGCGGCCAACCCGGCGGCGGTCAAGCGTTTCTTCGAAACCGGCGGCAAGAGCCTGCTCGATGGCCTGTCCCACCTGGCCAAGGACCTGGTGCACAACGGCGGGATGCCGAGCCAGGTAGACATGGGTGCATTCGAAGTCGGCAAGAGCCTGGGCGTGACCGAAGGCGCGGTAGTCTTTCGCAATGACGTGCTGGAGCTGATCCAGTACCGCCCTATCACCGAGCAGGTCCATGAGCGACCGTTGCTGGTGGTGCCGCCGCAAATCAATAAGTTCTATGTATTCGACCTGAGCCCGGACAAGAGCCTGGCGCGCTTCTGCCTGCGCAGCAACGTGCAGACCTTCATCATCAGCTGGCGCAACCCCACCAAGGCGCAGCGCGAGTGGGGCCTGTCGACCTACATCGAGGCGCTCAAGGAAGCGGTGGATGTGGTCACGGCCATCACCGGCAGCAAGGACGTGAACATGCTGGGCGCCTGCTCGGGCGGCATCACCTGCACCGCCCTGCTCGGCCATTACGCCGCGCTGGGGGAGAAAAAGGTCAACGCCCTGACCCTGCTGGTGAGCGTGCTGGACACCACCCTGGACACCGACGTGGCGCTGTTCGTCGACGAGCAGACCCTGGAAACGGCCAAGCGCCATTCCTACCAGGCCGGCGTCCTTGAAGGCCGCGACATGGCCAAGGTGTTCGCCTGGATGCGGCCCAATGACCTGATCTGGAACTACTGGGTGAACAATTACCTGCTGGGCAACGAGCCGCCGGTGTTCGACATCCTGTTCTGGAACAACGACACCACGCGACTCCCGGCGGCGTTCCATGGCGACCTAATCGAGATGTTCAAGAACAACCCGCTGATCCGCCCCAACGCACTGGAAGTGTGCGGCACGCCGATCGACCTCAAGCAGGTCAGCGCCGATATCTTTTCCCTGGCCGGCACCAACGACCACATCACGCCGTGGAAGTCCTGCTACAAATCGGCGCAGCTGTTCGGCGGCAAGGTTGAATTCGTGCTGTCGAGCAGCGGTCACATCCAGAGCATTCTCAACCCGCCGGGCAATCCCAAGTCACGCTACATGACCAGCGAAGACATGCCGGCCAAGGCCGAGGACTGGATGGAAAACTCCACCAAGCACACCGACTCCTGGTGGCTGCACTGGCAAGCCTGGCAGGCCGAACGCTCGGGCAAGCTGAAGAAGGCCCCCACCGTGCTGGGCAACAAGACGTATGCGGCTGGGGAAGCGGCGCCGGGCACTTATGTCCATGAAAGATAGCTGTAAGCCGCAAGTTTCAAGCTTCAAGCGCCTTGACTTGAAGCTCGTAGCTTGAAGCTGCCATTCTGCTTTTTTAACCCCAGGGCTTGAAGCATGCCGCAACCGTACATTTTCCGTACCGTCGACCTGGATGGCCAGACCTTGCGCACCGCGGTGCGTCCCGGCAAGCCTCACTTGACGCCGTTGCTGATTTTCAACGGCATCGGCGCCAACCTGGAGCTGGTCTTCCCGTTCATCGAGGCCCTGGACCCGGACCTGGAAGTGATCGCCTTCGATGTGCCCGGGGTCGGCGGTTCGTCGACGCCGAGCCGGCCGTATCGTTTTCCGGGCCTGGCCAAGCTTACCGCGCGGATGCTCGATTACCTCGACTATGGGCAGGTCAACGTGATCGGTGTGTCCTGGGGCGGCGCCCTGGCCCAACAGTTCGCCCATGATTATCCGGAGCGCTGCAAGAAGCTGGTGCTCGCCGCCACGGCCGCCGGCGCGGTGATGGTGCCGGGCAAGCCGAAGGTGCTGTGGATGATGGCCAGTCCTCGACGCTACGTGCAGCCGTCCCATGTGATGCGCATCGCGCCGCTGATCTACGGCGGCTCGTTCCGCCGCGACCCAAGCCTGGCGGCTCGTCACGCGGCCAAGGTACGTTCGGCGGGCAAGCTCGGTTATTACTGGCAACTGTTCGCGGGCCTCGGCTGGACCAGCATCCATTGGCTGCACAAGATCCACCAGCCGACCTTGATCCTGGCCGGGGATGACGACCCGCTGATCCCCCTGATCAACATGCGCATGCTGGCCTGGCGCATCCCCAATTCGCAGTTGCACATCATCGATGACGGCCACCTGTTCCTGATCACCCGGGCCGAGGCCGTGGCGCCGATCATCATGAAGTTCCTCGAGGAAGAACGTCAGCGCGCGGTCATGCACCCGCATCCCGCGCCGCTGGGTGGCGGCTGACACCGCCCATTTGCGCCTGGCAGGACGCCGGATCGCGCAACTACCCGAAACAGCGACTATGTTGTCTGGTTCGGTGTGTTTGTTTTCAGCCTGATGATGAAGGAGTTGACTCATGCGCGACAAACCGGCGAAGGGTTCCATGCCCGCCCCTGCCAGCTTCATCAACGCACAGAGTGCGGTCACCGGCCTGCGCGGCAGGGACCTGCTGTCGACCCTGCGCAACGTTGCCGCCCATGGCCTGCGCAACCCGGTCCACAGTGCCCGACACGCGTTGAGGCTCGGCGGCCAGCTGGGGCGCGTCCTGCTGGGGGAAACCCTGCACCCGACCAACCCCGACGACAAACGCTTCGCCGACCCCACCTGGCAGCTCAACCCGTTCTACCGCCGCAGCCTGCAGGCCTACCTGAGCTGGCAGAAGGAAGTCCGCCAGTGGATCGATGAGGGCGGCATGAGCCCGGATGATCAGGCCCGTGCGCATTTCGCCTTCTCCCTGCTTAACGACGCGGTATCGCCGTCCAATACCCTGCTCAACCCGCTGGCGATCAAGGAGCTGTTCAATTCCGGAGGCAGCAGCCTGATTCGCGGGATCAGCCATCTGGTCGACGACCTGCTGCACAACGACGGCTTGCCCCGGCAAGTCACGCCACACGCCTTTGAAGTCGGCAAGACCCTGGCGAGTACGCCCGGCGCAGTGGTGTTTCGCAACGAGCTGCTGGAACTGATCCAGTACAAGCCTATGAGCGAAAAGCAATACGCCACGCCGCTGCTGATCGTGCCGCCGCAGATCAACAAGTTCTACATCTTCGACCTGAGCCCTTCCAACAGCTTCGTCCAGTACGCTCTGAAAAACGGCTTGCAGGTGTTCATCATCAGTTGGCGCAACCCGGACGTGCGCCATCGGGAATGGGGCCTGTCCAGTTATGTCGAGGCGACGGAAGAGGCCATGAACGTCTGCCGGACGATCACCGGCGCCCGCGAAGTCAACCTGATGGGCGCCTGCGCCGGTGGCATGACCATCGCCGCCCTGCAGGGCCATCTGCAAGCCAAGCGCCAACTGCGCCGGGTGGCCAGCGCCACCTACCTGGTGAGCTTGCTGGACAGCGAGATCGAGAGCCCGGCGACGCTGTTCATCGACGAACAGACCCTCGAAGCCGCCAAACGCCGCTCCTATCAGAAAGGCATTCTCGATGGCCGCGACATGGCTCGGGTCTTCGCCTGGATGCGGCCCAACGACTTGATCTGGACCTACTTCGTCAACAACTACCTGCTGGGCAAGGAGCCGCCGGCATTCGATATTCTCTACTGGAACAACGACTGCACGCGGCTTCCGGCGGCCTATCACGGCGACCTGCTGGATTTTTTCAAACACAACCCGCTGACACGGCCGGGCGCCCTGGAGGTGTGCGGCACGCCTATCGACTTGCAGAAAGTCACCGTGGACAGCTTCAGCGTGGCCGGCATCAACGACCACATCACGCCGTGGGATGCGGTGTACCGTTCGACGTTGCTGCTGGGCGGCGAACGACGTTTCGTGCTGTCCAACAGCGGACACGTCCAGAGCATCCTCAACCCGCCAGGCAACCCCAAGGCCAACTACATCGAGAATCCGAAACTGAGCAGCGACCCGCGCGCCTGGTACTACGACGCCAAGCACATCGAGGGCAGTTGGTGGACCCAATGGCTGGGCTGGATCCAGGAGCGCTCCGGCGCCCAGCACGAAACGCAGATGACGCTGGGCAACGCGAAATACCCGGCCCTGGAAGCGGCACCCGGGAATTACGTACGGGTACGCTGAACGCCTCGTCCCACGGTCGCACTGCGGGCCGTGGAAAGACTCCACCGACCAAGAAGACCGGATGAAAACCCGCGACCGAATCCTCGAGTGTGCCCTGCAATTATTCAACGAGAAGGGCGAGCCGAATGTTTCCACCCTCGAAGTCGCCAACGAGATGGGCATCAGCCCCGGCAACCTCTACTACCACTTCCATGGCAAGGAACCGCTGATACTCGGATTGTTCGAGCGATTCCAGGCCGAGCTCGCACCGCTGCTGGATCCGCCCGCCGATGCGCAACTGGCGCCGGAGGACTACTGGTTGTTCCTGCATTTGATCGTCGAGCGCCTGGCCCAATACCGGTTCCTGTTCCAGGACTTGTCAAACCTGGCGGGGCGCCTGCCGAAACTGGCCAAGGGTATCCGCCAGTTGCTCAACGCGTTGAAACGGACCCTGGCCTCTTTGCTGGCGCAGCTCAAGGCCCAGGGCCTGCTGGTGAGCGACACCCAGGCACTCGGGCAACTGGTGGAGCAGATCACCCTGACGTTGCTGTTTTCGCTGGATTATCAGCGGATCCTTGATCGCGAGGGCGAGGTTCGCCTGGTGGTCTATCAGATCATGATGCTGGTGGCGCCGCACTTGCCGCCGGCGATCAAGGTCGCGACCGAGCAGATGGCGTTGCGGTATCTGGAGGAGCACCCATAATGCCGCACCGCACTGTGGGAGCGGGCTTGCTCGCGAAAGCGATCGCTCATCAGTATTGATGTTGGCTGACCCACCCCGTTCGCGAGCAAGCCCGCTCCCACATGAAAACGCCCGACCTTCACAGGCCGGGCGTCTTTGCATGTCCCGGAAAATCAGGACTGGCTGGTAGGCGTCGACGGAACCGACGCTGGAGTCGGAGTGGCTACCGGGGTTGGAGCCGAGGCAGAGTTTGCCGTGCTCGTCGGGGTGGCCGGTTTGGCGGCCGCGGCCGGCGCCTTGGGTGCGGCTGCTTTTGGCGCGGCCGGTTTTTTCACTGCGGGCTTTTTCGCCGCGGCCGGTTTTGCTGCGGCTTTTGCCGCTGGCTTGGCAGCCGGTTTGGCCGCAGCTGGTTTAGCCGCCGCCGTCTTGGCCGCTGGCTTGGCGGCAGGTTTGGCTGCAGTTTTTGCCGCGACGGGTTTGGCCGCCGCCTTGGCTGCAGGCTTGGCCGCTGCGGTTTTGGCTACTGGCTTGGCCGCTGCTTTGGCCGCAGGCTTGGCGACGGATTTTGCCGCCGCCTTGACCAGTGGCTTGGCTGCCGTCTTCGCTGCAGGCTTGGCCGCCGCCGTCCTGGTTGCAGCAGGCTTGGTCGCGACCGGCGTGACCTTGGCCCCGGTGAGTTTTTCGATCTGCCTGGTCAGGGTGTCGACCTTGCTGTGCAGTTCCTTGACTTCATTGCGGCTCGGCACGCCCAAGCGGGAAATTGCACTGTTCAGACGCTTGTCGAAAGCCCCTTCCAGCTCATCCCACTTGCCCAGTGCACGATCCTTCACGCCGCCCATGCGCGACTTGGTGGACTCGGCAGAATCCTTGGCGGCATCGACTTGTTTGCCGACCGCCGTCTTGGTGAGTTTTTCGGCCTTCTCGCCGTCCTTGACCAGGGACTCGAAGAGTTTGCTGCCGTCAGTGTCGATCTTCGAGTACACGCCTAAACCAGCAAGCCAGATTTTGCGGGAGTACTTTTCAATCTTCCCGGCCCACGAGCTGCCTTCTTTTTCGGTGATTTTCTTGCCAGCCATCCCGTTCTCCTTAATGTTTACGCGCGACACGTTCGAGCAATGCCGTCAGCTCATCGAGCTTAGCAGAGAGTGTCTCAACGTCATGTTTAGACGGAATGCCGATACGATTCAAGGCACTTGCAACACGCGCGTCGAATACCTTCTCGACTTTGTCGAGTTGAACTTCGACGCGGGCCTTGAAAGTATTGACGTCGGTCTTGGCTTCGATCAGTTCGCTGTTCGCCGCTTCAAGTTTCCCAGCAATGTTCTTTTTGCCTTTGGTTTCAACAACTTCACCGGCCTTGACCAGCTCCTTGAAGTAGTCGCCGCCCTCCTGACCGACCTTAATATACGCGCCCAGGCCCGCCAGCCAGATCTTGCGAGCGTACGTTTTCACGTCGCCCAGCGTGGAAGATTCAACGTCGGTTTTTTTCTTCAGAATAACTTTGGCCATGGTGCACCTCACTCGAAGACAGGTTTGAGCAACTGCCCGCACACGGTCGGGCTCAGGCACAAAGTAGTGAGAATAATTAGAAAGGGCACCCTAACAACTGACATAAAACCCGGGACGATGATTTCCCCTGTGGGAGCGAGCCTGCTCGCGAAAGCGGTGTGTCATTCAACATCAATGTTGCTGATCCATCGCATTCGCGAGCAGGCTCGCTCCCACAGTTGATAGATAGGCGGGGACTTCAGTCCTCTGCACTTCAATCAAGCCAACGCCTTGTCCAGCGCCTTTTCGATTTCCGTCTTGATTGTCCCGCTCATGGCCGACATCAACATGCCCAGCTCCACTTCGACGCGGATCGAATCCTCGCCCACATGCACTTCACCCTTGACCCCGGAACGCTTGAGCTTCAGCGTGTCGCCCTCCCACTTGGGCTCCAGGCCGTAGCTGTCGGACAGTTTCTGGGCCAGCTTGTCGGCCTTTTCGCGGGCCGCTTCCTTGCCCAGGTCATGGGCACGCTCAACAGTAATACGGGCCATCTGTTAACTCCTGCTTGATCGAGACTTGCCTGAACGTTTGCGACCCTGCCTGCGTCAAAACGTCCGGGCGGTGGCTCATCTTACCTGCAGCCTTGCCAAGACAAAGCCCTCCACCGGGATTAGAATGTCCCGCATTCTTTTTTGGTGACCGCGATATGACTGATCAGCGCAAAGGCAGCGATGCCGAACCCACCACACACTTCGGCTTCAAGAACGTGCCGGAAAGCCAGAAAGCGGAGAAAGTCGCCGAGGTTTTCCACTCGGTGGCCGCCAAGTACGACTTGATGAACGACCTGCTCTCGGGCGGCATGCATCGCCTCTGGAAGCGTTTCGCGATCGAGTTGTCGGGCGTGCGCAGCGGCAACCGCGTGCTGGACATTGCCGGCGGTACCGGTGACCTGACTAAAAAGTTCTCCCACATCGTCGGCCCCACCGGCCATGTGGTGCTCGCCGACATCAACGAATCCATGCTCAAGGTCGGTCGTGACCGCCTGCTCGACCTGGGCGTGGCCGGCAACGTCGAGTTCGTCCAGGCCGACGCCGAGAAGCTGCCGTTCCCCGACAACCATTTCGACTGCGTGACCATCGCCTTCGGCCTGCGCAACGTCACCCACAAGGAAGATGCCCTGCGCTCGATGTTGCGCGTGCTCAAGCCCGGTGGCCGGCTGTTGGTACTGGAGTTTTCCAAGCCGACCAACGCGTTGATGTCCAAGGCTTATGACGCCTACTCGTTCGCCTTCATGCCGTTGATGGGCAAGCTGATCACCAACGACGCGGAAAGTTATCGTTACCTGGCCGAATCGATCCGCATGCACCCCGACCAGGAAACGCTGAAGTCGATGATGGTCGAAGCCGGTTTCGATCGGGTCACCTACCACAACATGACGTCCGGCATCGTCGCCCTGCACCGCGGTATCAAGCCCTGATGCTGCTCACCGGGCTGCTCGCCAGTGTCGAACTCGGTATCAACCGGGTCCTGCGCCTGGACAGCACGGCGCCGATGCGCCTGGCACACTTGAGCGGCAAGGTGATTGCCGTCGACTGCCGCAGCCCGGCGTTGCAGCTGTTCATCCTGCCCAGCGACGAAGGCCTGATGCTCGCCGCCCATTGGGAGGCCGAGGCCGACTGCACGCTGCGCGCCCCGGCATCGAGCCTGCTGGAGTTGGCGCTGAGCAAGAACAAGACGGCGGTGCTGCACAGCCCCGACGTCGAGCTCGACGGCGACAGCGGCGTGCTACTGGAACTGGCGGCGATTCTCCAGGACCTGGAACTGGACTGGGAATACGAAGTGTCCCGCTGGATCGGCCCGGTCGCCACCCAATTGCTCAGTGGCCATCTGCGCAGCCGCTCCCGCTGGTACCGCCAGGGCTTCGCCAGCCTGGGACAGAATCTGAGTGAATACCTGGCCGAGGAATCGCGTACGCTCGTAGGCCAACGCGAAGCCCAGGCCCGTTTTGCCGAACTGGACCAGATCAAGCTCGATCTGGAACGTCTCGAGGCGCGTTTCGAGCGCCTTTCCCGATCCCTTGAACCCAAGCGATAACGCATGAAGCTGCTTGCCGTCCGCCGTCTGTTGCGCATCCAGCGCGTCGTGATCCGCTACCGCCTCGATGACCTGCTGTTCGCCCTGCCGCTGCCCTGGTTTCTCCTGGCACTGCGCTTTGTGCTGCCGTGGCGCTGGTTCCCCCGTCGAACGCTGGACTTGAGCCGCGGCGCACGCCTGCGCCTGGCCTTGCAGGACCTGGGGCCGATCTTCATCAAGTTCGGGCAGATCCTCTCGACCCGTCGCGACCTGCTCCCCGAAGACATCGCCGACGAACTGATGCTGCTGCAGGATCGCGTGCCGCCCTTCGACTCGAAACTGTCGGTAGCGCTGATCGAGGCGCAGTTGGGCAAGAAGATCAGCGAAGTCTTCAGCCGTTTCGATGTCGAGCCGCTGGCTTCGGCGTCGGTCGCCCAGGTCCACGCCGCCCAGCTCAAGACGGGTGAAGAAGTGGTGGTCAAGGTGATCCGCCCGGGCCTCAAGCCGATCATTGCCCAAGACCTGGCCTGGCTGTTCATCCTTGCCCGCGCCGCCGAGCGGGTGTCAGCCGATGCACGCCTGCTGCATCCGGTGGACGTGGTCCAGGACTATGAAAAAACCATCTTCGATGAGCTCGACCTGCTGCGCGAGGCCGCCAACGCCAGCCAGCTGCGGCGCAATTTCGAGGGCTCGCCACTGCTGTACGTGCCGCAAGTCTATTGGGATTGGTGCCGGCCGAAAGTCCTGGTGATGGAGCGCATCTACGGGATCCAGGTGACCGACCTGGCAACCCTCGCCGACCAGCGCACCGACATGAAACTGCTTGCCGAGCGCGGCGTGGAGATTTTCTTCACCCAGGTGTTTCGCGACAGTTTCTTCCACGCCGACATGCACCCGGGCAACATCTTCGTCAGCACCGTGCAACCGTGGAGCCCGCAGTACATCGCCATCGATTGCGGCATCGTCGGCAGCCTCACCCCCGAGGACCAGGATTACCTGGCGCGCAACCTGTTCGCCTTCTTCAAGCGTGACTACCGCCGCGTCGCGCAGTTGCACATCGATTCGGGCTGGGTGCCGGCCGAGACCAAGCTCAACGAATTCGAAGCGGCGATCCGCACCGTGTGCGAACCGATTTTCGAAAAACCGTTAAAAGATATTTCATTCGGCCAGGTGCTGATGCGCCTGTTCCAGACTGCGCGCCGCTTCAACATGGAGGTCCAGCCGCAGTTGGTGTTGCTGCAAAAAACCCTGTTGAACATCGAAGGCCTCGGCCGCCAGCTGTACCCGGACCTGGATTTGTGGAACACCGCCCAGCCCTTCCTTGAACGCTGGATGCGCGAACGCGTCAGCCCGAAGACCTTGCTGGGCAACGTCCAGAGCCAGTTCGAGCAGATTCCGCACCTGGCCAACATGACCCGCGATCTGCTCGAACGCATGTCCCAGCCCCATGCCCATGATCCTGCTCCACCCTGGAAACAGCGGCGCGACGATTGGTTCCTGCGCCTGCTTGGCGCGGCCCACCTGGGTGGCGGCGCCGTGCTGGCCGCCGGTGGCCCGTTGAGCGAACTGGGCCATTGGCCCGCCGGGATCATGGTGGCCGTCGGTTTGTATCTGGTCGTTCGTCGATAGCCAGCACCGGTTCACGCTGGCACACTGTTTCAACGCTGGGCCCGCCGACTGGAAGTGCGCGGCCCATGGTCGGAGTCGAAGATGAAAAACTGGCAGGACGAGATCAAATGGGACGCCGACGGCCTGGTGCCGGCGATCGCCCAGGATCACAAGACCGGGCGTGTGCTGATGATGGCCTGGATGAACCGCGAGGCGCTGGCCCTGACCGCCGCCGAGAATCGCGCCATCTATTGGTCACGTTCCCGTGGCAAGCTGTGGCGCAAGGGTGAAGAGTCCGGGCACGTGCAACACCTGCACGAGATGCGCCTGGACTGCGACGGCGACGTCATTATCCTGATGGTCGAACAGGTCGGTGAAATCGCCTGCCATACCGGCCGTCAAAGCTGCTTCTACCGTGTCTTCGAGAACGGCGACTGGAAAACCGTCGACCCGGTACTCAAGGACCCGCACGCCATCTATTCAGGACACAACCATGAGTGACACCCTGACCCGCCTGGCCCAGGTGCTGGAAGAGCGCAAGGGCGCCGCGGCCGACAGCTCCTATGTCGCCAGCCTGTACCACAAGGGTTTGAACAAGATTCTGGAAAAGGTCGGCGAAGAGTCGGTCGAAACCATCATTGCCGCCAAGGACGCTGCCATCAGCGGCGACTGCAGCGACGTGATCTACGAGACCGCCGACCTGTGGTTCCACAGCCTCGTCATGCTCGCCCAACTGGGGCAGCATCCGCAGGCCGTACTGGATGAACTGGACCGTCGCTTCGGTCTGTCCGGGCACGTCGAGAAAGCCTCGCGCCCGTCCGCCTGATCAACTTTTGAGAGGAATAGCCACATGGGTATTTTTGACTGGAAACACTGGATCGTCATTCTGGTGGTCGTGGTGCTGGTGTTCGGCACCAAGAAACTGAAAAACCTCGGCACCGATGTCGGTGAGTCGATCAAGGGCTTTCGCAAGGCCATGAACGATGACGAGAAGCCGGCCGACCCACAGGCCAATCCGTCGCAACCGGTACAACCGGCCCAACCGGTACACCCACAGGCCACGCAGCCGGTGAATGCGCCGAACACCATCGACGTGCAGGCCCAGAAAGTCGAAGAGCCAATCCGCAAAGACTCGTGAGCACTGACTAATGTTTGGGATCAGCTTCACTGAACTGCTGCTCGTCGGCCTCGTCGCCCTGTTGGTACTGGGGCCCGAACGCCTGCCGGGCGCTGCGCGCACCGCCGGTCTGTGGATCGGGCGCCTGAAGCGCAGCTTCAATGCGATCAAACAGGAAGTTGAACGTGAAATCGGTGCCGACGACATCCGTCGGCAACTGCACAACGAACACATCCTGTCCCTGGAACAGGAAGCACGGAAGATCTTCTCGCCGACCCAGCAGGAGCCGACGCCGGTCCAGCCCGTGGCCGAGCCGACGATTGCTCCCCAGGTCCCGGCGGTCGAAGCTGCGCCAGTTGTGGTTGAACCGGCCAAACCGGTTGATCCGGTGACTGCGACGCCCCCGACTCCCAACGACTCCACTCTGCCGCCGCGAGCCCCATGAGCGATATCCCTGAAAACGACCAGCCGATGCCGCTGGTATCGCACCTCACCGAGTTGCGCACCCGCCTGCTGCGCTGCGTCGCGGCGGTGTGCATCATCTTTGCCGGGCTGTTTGCCTTCACCCAGCAGATCTACACCTTCGTCTCCACGCCGCTGCGCGAGTACCTGCCGGTAGGCGCGACGATGATCGCCACCGATGTCTCGTCGCCGTTCCTGACGCCGTTGAAACTGACGATGATGGTCTCGCTGTTCCTGGCGATCCCGGTGATCCTGCATCAGATCTGGGGCTTCATCGCTCCGGGCCTGTACAAGCATGAAAAACGCATCGCCGTGCCGCTGCTGGTGTCGAGCATCCTGCTGTTCTACACCGGCATGGCCTTCGCCTACTTCTTCGTATTCCCGCTGATCTTCAAGTTCTTCGCCGCCGCCACCCCGGCAGGCGTGGAAATGATGACCGACATTACCAGCTACCTGGATTTCGTCATGACGCTGTTCTTCGCCTTTGGCGTGGCGTTCGAGATTCCCGTGGCGGTGGTATTGCTGGTGTGGATCGGCGTGGTCGACGTCGCCTACCTGAAGAAAATCCGTCCGTACGTGATCATCGGTTGCTTCGTGGTCGGCATGATCCTCACGCCGCCGGATATTTTCTCCCAGACCTTGCTGGCCGTGCCGATGTGGCTGCTGTTCGAGATCGGCATCCTGTTCGGCGGCCTGGTGCGCAAGCGCCGCGAAGAAGAACCCGAGGACCAGCCGGTCGACGACCACAACGACCAGCCGCCAGCGACCCAAGCGTGAACCTGCTGCTGCTCGAAGAGGCCGATTTCATCGAGCCGGACCGCGTCATCCTGAGCGATCGGCGCCTGACGCACATGCTGGAAGTCCACCGCAGCGCCGTCGGCGACAGCCTGCGGGTCGGCCGTATCGGTGGCCTGATGGGCACGGCCCAGGTGTTGCGCCTGGAGGCTCGCGAAGCCGAACTGCAAGTGACCCTCGACCAGCCGCCGCCGGCCAAGTTGCCGCTGACCCTGGTGTTGGCATTGCCGCGTCCGAAGATGCTCCGCCGGGTATTCCAGACCGTCGCCACCATGGGCGTGCCGCGCGTGGTGCTGGTGAACAGTTATCGTGTGGAAAAGAGCTTCTGGCAGACGCCCTTCCTGGAACCCGAGGCGATTCGCGAACAACTGATTCTTGGCCTGGAGCAGGCCCGGGACAGCGTGCTGCCGGAAATCATCATTGAAAAACGCTTCAAGCCCTTCGTCGAAGATCGCCTGCCCGCCATCGTTGAAGGCACCCTCGGGCTGGTCGGCCATCCTGGCAATCACCCGCCCTGCCCGCGCGCGCTGACAGAACCGGTGACCTTGGCCATCGGCCCGGAAGGCGGCTGGATCCCCTACGAAATCGACCTGCTGGGCAAGGCCGGCCTGCAACCGGTGCAGCTCGGCGAACGGATCCTGCGGGTCGAGACCGCCGTCACGGCCCTGCTTGCACGGCTGTTCTAACGAACTGTTTGCTTTCCTGTGGCGAGGGAGCTTGCTCCCGCTCGGCTGCGAAGCAGTCGTAAATTCCTGCCCCCGGGTGGCCGCTTCGCGACCAAGCGGGAGCAAGCTCCCTCGCCACGAAAAACACCCGTCGCGTCTATTTTCTACAGCTCCCGCCAAAGCCGCCGATACAGTCCCCATAAAACCAATTCAACGCTCCAAGGGAGTATCAGCATGTTCCGGTGGCTTGCCCAGGGTCTGGGAAACGTAAGCGTTAATCGCAAACTTGGCTTCGGCTTCGGCCTGGTGCTGTTCCTCACCCTGATGATCGCGTTCACCGGCTGGTCCGGCCTGGGCAATGTCATCAGCCGGGGCGACAAGCTGGGGTTCATTGCCAGCCTGAACGACCTGAGCAAGGACCTTGACCTCGCCAGCATCGACTACAACACCACGCGCGGCGAAAAAGGCCCGCAGCAGGTCAACGACCTGCTCGGCAAGCTCGAAGCCGGGTTGAAGACAGCTCGCGAGATGATCGAACAGCCTGACGACGTGGCGTTGATCGACAAGCAACTGGCCGCCGTCGCCGAATACAAAAGCGCCTTCGCCCAGATGACCAGCGCCACCGTCAGCCGCGAAGATGCCCGCGGCAAGCTGGGCGCCAGTGCCGATAGCACCGTAGCCCGCGTCGCCGAAGTGGAGAAAGCGCTGCTGCAGGGCGGCGACATCACCCAGTTCAACAGCGTGGTGACCTTGAGCAAGGCGATCCAACAGGCACGCTATCAGGTTCGCGGTTACACCTACAGCGGCAAAAGCGAGGCCCAACAGCCGGCCATCGATGCAATTACCGATGTCCTGAAACTGCTGGCACGCTTGCCAGCCCAGTTGCCTGAGGAACACGCCGACAGGCTCCAGCAGGCCAGCGACTCGATGAACATCTACCGGGCGGCAGTCAGCCAGTTCCGTGACTCCCAACTTGATAACGGTGCCGCTCTGCAGCGTATGAGCGAGCAAGGCCAGGTCCTGATCGACTCCAGCCAGAAGCTCACCGCGTCCCAGACGGCCGTGCGCGACCACGACACCGCCCAGGCCAAGACCGTCCTGATCGCAGCCGCCGCACTGGCGCTGCTGTTCGGTGTGATCGCCGCCTTGCTCATCACTCGGCAGATCGTCGGCCCGCTGGATGAGACCCTGAAGGTGGCAGAACGCGTCGCCGCGGGCGATCTTACCCACAACCTGACATCCGAACGCCGCGACGAACTCGGTCAATTGCAACGTGCCATGCAACGCATGACCGTTGGCTTGCGGCAGTTGATCGGCGGCATCGGTGAAGGCGTTACCCAGATCGCCAGCGCTGCTGAACAACTCTCGGCGGTGACCGAACAGACCAGCGCCGGGGTCAATAGCCAGAAGATCGAGACCGATCAGGTCGCCACTGCCATGCACGAAATGACCGCCACCGTGCAGGAAGTGGCGCGCAACGCCGAGGAAGCCTCCGAGGCCGCCGTCGCCGCCGACCAACAGGCCCGCGAAGGTGACAAGGTCGTCGGCGAAGCCATCGCCCAGATCGAGCGCCTGGCGCGGGAAGTGGGCAACTCTACCGCCGCCATGGGCGATCTGAAGCGCGAAAGCGACAAGATCGGCAGCGTCCTGGACGTGATCAAGTCGGTGGCCCAGCAAACCAACCTGCTGGCGCTCAACGCGGCCATCGAGGCAGCCCGAGCCGGTGAAGCCGGGCGCGGCTTCGCCGTGGTGGCCGACGAAGTTCGCAGCCTGGCCCAGCGCACCCAGAAGTCCACCGAGGAAATCGAAGAACTGATCGTCGGCCTGCAAGCGGGTACCGAACAGGTCGCGACCATCATGGACAACAGCCGCAGCCTGACCGACAGCAGCGTCGAACTGACCCGCCGCGCCGGTGGCTCGCTGGAAAACATCACTCGCACGGTGTCGGCGATCCAGTCGATGAACCAGCAGATCGCAGCGGCGGCAGAGCAGCAGAGTGCGGTGGCCGAGGAGATCAACCGTAGCGTGCTGAATGTGCGGGATGTGTCAGAGCAGACGGCGTCGTCCAGTGAGGAGACAGCCGCCTCCAGTGCCGAACTGGCGCGGTTGGGGGTTCATTTGCAGACGTTGGTGGGCCGGTTTCGGGTTTGATTCGGGTGTTGAAGTTGTGTGTATATCCGTTGTTTAAGTAATGGCTACTTAGGGTTTCGCCCTGACGGCGAGTCACTTTCGAAAGGCGCGAAAGTAACCAAAGCGCCTCTGCCCCACCACTTGGCACCTCGCTTAGGCTCGGTGTGCCCTCACTCCGGCATTGCTCCGTGGGCCCGCCGCGAAGGGCCATCCATGGCCCAGCGCGGCTATCCCGGCATCCATGCCGGGATGCCCACTACGCAATACCTGCGTTCGGCCATCGTGGTTAACGGGGCGCCCGAGATCCACGTCCACCGCGAGGCGGCCTGAAAGCCGACCTGTTTCTTTGGTGACCGCGTTTCCCTGTGGGACCCGAGCTTGCTCGTGATGACGCTGGGGCAGTTGGCATGCATGGCGAAAGTGCCGCGGTCTTCACTCCCACATGAAAAAACCATTTTTCCTGAACAAACAACAAACCCGTGGCGAGGGAGCTTGCTCCCGCTCGGCTGCGCAGCGGCCGTAAAAAACGACCTGCTGTTTCCCTGATGCATCTTGCCGAATGGTTTTGGGGGCTCCTCCGCAGCCCAGCGGGAGCAAGCTCCCTCGCCACGGTTAATGCGGCCACCAACGAAAAATGTCGAATGTGCAGGTTGTTCGCGAACAAACTCACTCCTACAGAATGAACGCGGTCACCTAGAGACAGGTCGGCTATCAGGCCGCCTCGCGGTGGACGTGGATCTCGGGCGCCCCGTTAACCACGCTGGCCGAACGCAGGCATTGTGGAGTGGGCACCTCGGCATGGATGCCGAGGTAGCCGCGCTGGACCATGGATGGTCCTTCGCGGCGGGCCCACGGAGCAATGCCGGAGTGAGGGCATGCCGAGCCTTAGCGAGGCACCGAGTGGTGGGGCAAAAGCGTTTTGGTTACTTTTGCGCTTCTCAAAAGTGACCCGTCGTAAGGACGGAACCATAAGCAGCCGTGACCTAAACAACGGATATACATACAAAAATACCTACGTCCCACAGTCCGTCATCCCAAGGCTACGACGTCTTGCGCCTTTGCCTACAACTACGCCAGAATCCGCCGGCTTGTGCGCCTTGGCCCTGGGCTCTAACGTTTGCAGGTCGCTGACAGTTCAGCGATCGGGTTTAGCAGCTCGGCATAATATCAAGGCACGCAGGTCCGTTTTATGGCGGCTGTGCGTGGGGCACTTCGGTGCGCCGGGTTCCTTGATTCCTGGTCTGCTAACCCGCGTACTGCCGCCACCCTTTTCGTTTAGCAGCGATGTCTGGCGGCTCCATTACCTAGAAACATCAGGCAGCTACGTCATCCAGCGGGAGCAAGCTCCTCGCCACAAGAGCGAACCACCGATAAAAATGCGCCCAACAAAAAGCCCCGCTTCTTTTCAGAAGCGGGGCTTTTTGAGTATCAGGCCAGTTGAGGCTGTGCGCCCACCGGTTGAAGCGGCAGCAACGGTGCATGCGGATCGGCCTTGACCGATTCACGCCACGCCGCCAGCCACTCGGGATGCGCCTCGCTCCAGACCTGCTCATGCAGGCGGGACAGGGCCACCGGATCGCTCAGCAGCGCCAATCGCTCGGCGTTGTTGAGCCCGGCCGGGCCTACCTTCAAGGCATGACGGACGCGCTCGACGCGCAGCCATTCGATCGGCTCGGCCTTGCCGTGACGGGAGGTAGCCAATGCGTACGCCAAGGCGTTCTGTCGCGGATCGACCACCGCCCGGATGAAGCCGTCATTCAGCGCGTGCCAACGGTTTTCATGGGTGTACTGGTCAGTCGACAGCAGTTCCTGTGGCGGCGCGTATTCCTCGGGAATCAGGAACAGGCTTTCATCACGGGACTTCAAGCCCAGGCCCACGCGGCTGGAGATCACCGAAACCGGGATCGACAACATCAGCGAGCCGACAATCGGCACGAGCCACCACAGGAAGCTCGGGTTCAGCCAGATCACCAGCAAGGCCCAGAAGAAGCCCAGCAGGGTCTGCGGGCCGTGGCGCTTGATGGCTTCGCTCCAAGGCGTGGAGTCATCGTCACGCTTGGGCGAGTTCCAGGTCGCGGCCCAGCCCAGGAAGGCGGCCAGCACGAAACGGGTGTGGAAGATCATGCGCACCGGCGCCAGCAGCATGGAGAACAGCATTTCCAGCAGCATCGACATCGTGACCTTGAACTTGCCGCCGAACTCCTTCGCGCCTTTCGCCCAGATCAACACGATGCTCAAGAGCTTGGGCAGGAACAGCAGCACGATGGTAGTCGAGAACAGCGCGATGGCTTTTTCCGGATGCCATTGTGGCCACAGCGGATACAACTGGCGCGGCTCGAGGAAGTACTGCGGCTCCATCAGCGTGTTCACCGCCAGCAGCGCGGTGGACAGCACCAGGAAGAAGAACCACAGCGGTGCCGACAGGTAGGACATCACGCCGGTCAGGAACACCGCACGGTGCACCGGGTGCATGCCCTTGACCAGGAACAGCCGGAAGTTCATCAGGTTGCCGTGGCACCAGCGACGGTCACGCTTGAGTTCGTCCAGCAGGTTCGGTGGCAGCTCTTCGTAGCTCCCCGGCAGGTCATAGGCAATCCACACGCCCCAGCCGGCACGGCGCATCAGCGCAGCTTCAACAAAGTCGTGGGAGAGGATCGCACCGGAGAAGGCACCTTTACCGGGCAACGGCGCCAGGGCGCAGTGGTCGATAAACGGCTTCATGCGGATGATCGCGTTGTGGCCCCAGTAGTGCGACTCGCCCAACTGCCAGAAGTGCAGGCCGGCGGTGAACAGCGGACCGTAGACCCGTGTGGCGAACTGCTGCATGCGCGCATACAGCGTGTCCATGCCCGAGGCACGTGGTGCGGTCTGGATGATGCCAGCGTCCGGCGTGGCTTCCATCAGGCGCACCAGGCTGGTCAGGCATTCGCCGCTCATGACGCTGTCGGCGTCGAGCACGACCATGTACTTGTAGTCGCTGCCCCAGCGACGGCAGAAGTCGTCGAGGTTGCCGCTCTTGCGTTTCACGCGGCGACGGCGGCGGCGATAGAATATCTTGCCGAAGCCCCCGGTTTCACGGCAGACATCCAGCCAGGCCTGCTGCTCGGCGACGCAGATATCGGTTTCGTTACTGTCGCTGAGCACGAAGAAGTCGAAGCGGTCCAGGTCACCCGTGGCCGCAACCGACTCGAACGTGGCGCGCAGACCGGCGAATACCCGTGGCACGTCCTCGTTACAGATCGGCATCACCAGGGCGGTGCGGGCATCCTTGGGAATTGGCTCGTTACCGGCGCTGGCACCGGAAATGCGGTACTTGTCATGCCCGGTGAGCAGTTCGAGGAATCCCATCAGCGCGGTCCAGAAACCGGCCGAGACCCAGCAGAACAGGATCCCGAACAGGATCAGGATGCTGGTTTGCAGCGCGTATGGCAGCACTTGCGTGGCCGTCTGCAGCAGCGGCTGATGCAGCACTTCATCCAAGTCCACCAGCGACCAGCCCTGGTACGGCATGATGCCTTTCATGTACCAGCCGGCCACGATGGTCTGGCCGAGCATCAGGATCAACAGGATGTAGCGGCGGATCGAACCCACGGTACGCCAGCGCGCATGCGGCAAGACGCGCTCGTCCTTGGGCGGCTTCGGCGGGTTGGTGCGACCGGTCAGGCGGCGCCAGGCGCGTACCAGGATGTTGGTGCGCCATGGCTCCGGCACGACCTTGGTCCGGCGAATCGGCGGAGTAGCCTTCAGGCATACACGGCCACTGGAATCGAGGGCCAGCATTTCGGCGTCCTCGAGTTCCTCGGCAGTGCTGAGCGCCAGGCGACGGCCCACCGAGGCTTGGGCAGCCTCGTCGGGCGCATCGAACGTCGACGAAGCCAGGCGTTCATGCAATTCGCTGAAGGACTTGCAGCCCGCCAGTTCGGCGCGCTGCTCGTCGGTCATCGGCAAATGGGCCAGATACTCGCTCAGAGACACTGGCTGTACGGAAGTATTACTCATCGGCAGGCAACTGATAGCTCCAGGTCTCGGTCAGGACTTGCTCAGTCTGCTCCGGTTCCTGCGGGGTTGGGGTCGGCTCGGCGGCGGCGGTGGACGCCTTGACGGCCTTGGCTTCCTGCTGCTCGCCGGCCTGTTCGTTGGCTTTCTCTTTCTCGCTCTGCTGCTTGGCGACCTTGTCGGCCTTGGCCAGCGTGGTCACGGAATGCGAGGTAGCCGGCAGCTCTACAGGAACCAGCGGCCGGACCAACGCGGCACGCATCTCGGTCGCCTTGCCCGGATCCTTGATCTTCAGGCGCAACGTCAGGCGCCAGCCCTTGGTTTCAGGGTTGTAGCGCACGCTGTTCTCGACGATTTCGCCGTTGTCACCCACGCTCACCTGGCTACGCACCTCGGCGTCTTCAGGCAGGGCTTGCAGGGACGGGCCTTCGAAATCGACCAGGTAGGCCACGCTGCCATCCGGCTGGCGAATCAGGTTGGACTGCTTCACGTCACCCGTGGAACGCAGGGTCTGCTTGACCCAGGCGCTGTCTGGCGAGTGCAGGCTGGCTTCATCAAGTGTCCAGTGCAGGCGATAGGCGAAGTCCAGTGGCTGGCCTGGCTCAGGCAGTTTTTCCGGGCTCCAGAACGCAACGATATTGTCGTTGGTTTCGTCGGCGGTCGGGATCTCGACGAGGTCGACGGTACCCTTGCCCCAGTCGCCTTTCGGTTCGATCCAGGCGCTTGGACGTTTTTCGTAGCGGTCGTCCAGGTCTTCGTAGTGGCTGAAGTCACGACCACGTTGCAGCAGGCCGAAACCACGCGGGTTTTCTACCGAGAAGTTGCTCACGGCCAGGTGTTTCGGGTTGTTCAGCGGACGCCAGATCCACTCGCCGTTGCCGGCATGGATGGACAGGCCGCTGGAGTCGTGGAGCTCGCGACGGTAGTTCAGGACCTTGGACGGCTGATTCGCGCCGAACAGGAACATGCTGGTCAACGGGGCGATGCCCAGCTTGTTGACGCGATCACGCAGGAAAACACGCGATTTGACGTCAACGACGGTATCGGTGCCCGGGCGCACAGTCAGGCGATAAGCGCCGGTGGCCCGTGGCGAATCGAGCAAGGCGAAGATCACCAGGTGCTTGTCGGTCGGCTTCGGACGCTGGATCCAGAACTCACGAAAACGCGGGAACTCTTCACCCGATGGCAATGCGGTATCGATCGCCATGCCGCGAGCGGACAAGCCATAAACCTGGCCCTTGCCGATGACGCGGAAGTAGCTGGCGCCGAGCATGGTCATGATTTCGTCTTGCTTGTCGGCCTTGTTGATCGGGTACAACACGCGGAAACCCGCGTAGCCCAATTGTTCGGTGGCCTTCGGATCGAACTTCACATCACCGAAATCGAAGCGTGTCGGGTCGTATTTGATCTCTTCGACGGTGGTCGCGGTGATTTCATTGATCTTCACCGGTGTGTCGAAATGCATGCCCTGGTGATAGAAGGACAGCCTGAACGGTGTCTTCTGGTCGGCCCATTCAGCTTTTTCGGTGCGGAAACGGATTTTCTGATAATCGGCGAATTTCATTTCGCGGAATTCGTTCGGCAGGTTGCTGCGCGGGGCTTCGAATTTCTGCCCGGCCAGTTCTTGTGCCTTCGCCGATACATCATCCAGGCTGAATGCCCACAGTTGGCCCGCGCCAAACAGGCACAGCAGGGCCGAGCCCGCTACCAGAGCGTTTCTAAACCGTTTGGCAGTCATTTTTGGTGCATTACAGGGACTAACAATCACGAGCAACCCTCGCCGAAAACAGATCAAAAAACCAACGGCCAGATAAAGTATCTGCACGGTAACGGCGCTGAAAAACCGCTCCTGCGGACCACTCTTGCCAAGTTGGCGAGCATTGTTCCGACTCCGATGGGACAAAATGATTCCCCAAACGGTTCAGGACAAGTCTCTACCTAAGTCAAATGGACCGGCGAACGCCGATCCCCCGTAGCGCGCGATTATCTAGTAGGCCGCGTGACAACGCATCAGGGCTAGCAAAGTATTTATCGAGAAAACTCCCTGTTTTGACTCGAAACCGGACCGAAAAGATGTTTCAAACGCTTTCAGACCTGTAACAGAAAGGTTACCGGGCCATCATTGACCAGATGCACTTGCATGTCGGCGCCGAATCTACCTGATGCCACGGTGCCATGCACCTGTTTCGCCTGGCTCAGCAGATAGTTGTACAACTCTTCGCCAAGGACGGGCGGCGCGGCGGTTGAAAAGCTCGGGCGCAGACCGCTTTTGGTGTCCGCCGCCAGGGTGAACTGCGAGACCAGCAGCAAACCACCCGCGACGTCCGCCAGGGACAGGTTCATCTTGCCGTCGGCGTCGCTGAACACCCGATAGTTAAGCAGCTTGTGCAGGAGTTTGTCGGCACTGGCCCGGGTATCCCCAGGCTCGACGGCTATCAGCACCAGCAAGCCATGGTCCACGGCCCCGACGATCTCGCCCGCGACTTCGACCCGGGCGCCGCGAACCCGCTGCAGCAACCCCTTCATGCTTCTTCGGGGGGCAGGTCGAGCAGGCGGCGGGCCATTTGCGCGGCGGCGCGCACCAACGCGTCGGTAATCCCTGGTTCCGAAGCGGCATGGCCGGCGTCACGGATCACCTGCAGCTCGCTGTTGGGCCAGTTCTGGTGCAGCTCCCAGGCATTGTCCAAAGGGCAGATCACGTCGTAGCGACCATGCACGATGACGCCCGGCAAATGGGCGATCTTGCCCATGTCGCGAATCAACTGATTGGGTTCGAGAAAGGCGTTGTTGGTGAAGTAGTGGCATTCGATCCGGGCGATCGACAGCGCTCGCTGCGGCTCGGAGAAACGATCGACCACCAGCGGGTTCGGGCGCAGGGTCGCGGTGCGCCCCTCCCAGGTGGACCAGGCCTTGGCCGCGTGCATCTGGGCGATCTGGTCGTTGCCGGTCAGGCGTTTGTGGAACGCGCTGAGCAGATCGTCGCGCTCATCCAGGGGGATCGGCGCGATGTAATCCTGCCAGTAATCGGGAAACAGGCGACTGGCCCCGGCCTGGTAGAACCATTCGATTTCCTGCGGACGGCAGAGAAAGATCCCACGCAAGATCAGGCCATGTACCCGCTCCGGATGAGTCTGAGCGTAGGCCAGGGCCAGGGTCGAGCCCCAGGAGCCGCCGAACAGCACCCACTTTTCGATGCCCAGGTGCTTGCGGATGCGCTCCAGGTCTTCGACGAGGTCCCAGGTGGTGTTGTTTTCCAGGCTCGCGTGAGGCGTGGAACGGCCGCAGCCGCGCTGATCGAACGTAACGATGCGGTACAGATTCGGATCGAAGTAGCGACGGCTTTGCGCATCGCAACCCGCCCCCGGGCCACCGTGGATGAACACGACAGGCAGGCCTTCCGGCGAGCCGCTTTCATCGACATAGAGCGTGTGGGTGTCATCGACAGCCAGATCGTGCCGGGCATGGGGTTTGATCTGCGGGTACAAAGTCTGCATTGCGCGCTCCGTAAGGGGTCGAGTCATCCGTGTGGGGACTTCTATTTAGTCTGCCGTCCGGCATCATAAACCCGAATTACCTTAATGAGCATGCCCTGCGGCAGTCAAAGCGTGTCGGCCAGGTAGGCCAGTAGCCTGCGATATAGCTGATCGACCTCCGGCACCTGGCCCCGGGCGCGCAGGCAACCGTGGACCAGACCCTCGCCGTTGTACAACTCAGAGGCTACCCCTGCGGCGCTCATGCGCTCGTTATAGAGGACGCCATCGTCGCGCAGCGGATCCCATTGCGCCACGGCAACCAGCGTCGCGGGCAGGCCGCTGAAATCATTGGCGAGCAATGGCGCGGCGTAGGCTGAGGTTTGGGTACCACGCAGGTACCACGCGTCATAGCGTTGCAGGTCACTGCGGCTCAAGAGCGGCGCGTCGAAACATTCGGTGCGCGACGGTAAATGCTCGGGACCACCAAGCGCCGGGTAGATCAGCACCTGGGACCGGGGCAGAGGCTGCCCTGCATCGCGCAAGGCCAGGCACACCGCAGCGGCGAGGTTGCCGCCGGCGCTGTCGCCCACCACGGCCCGGCGCCGAGGGTTGATGGCAAACGGCAGGTCCCCCAGGTGGCGCCACACGGTGAGGCAATCTTCGAACCCAGCGGGAAACGGATGCTCGGGGGCGAGCCGGTAATCCACCGCCACCACCAGCACGCCGAGGGCCGCGGCCAGTTCCATGCAAATGAAATCATGGGAATCCAGGTCCCCGACCACCCAACCGCCACCGTGCAGATAAAGAATGCACGGCCACCCGGCGAGCGGCGGCGAAGTACGCAAGTGATAGGCCCGGACAGCGACGCCAGCCAGGTGCAGATCCTCGACCGCAAGCGTTGATGGGCGCGGCGGGGTGAATGCCCGGCACATCCGGCTGTAAGCCTGGCGCGAGCCGGCGAGGCTGTCATCCGGGCTGGTGAAGCTCAGGGTCTTGTCGATGAAGGCGGACATTGCCTGGGAGAGTGGGTAGGCCATTGTGGTTCGCCGTGGACGCTATGGTTTAGCCCGAAAGCTTTTGTGGCGAGGGAGCTTGCTCCCGCTGGGCTGCGCAGCAGTCCTCGCTTCCTGGCGGCTGCTGCGCAACCGAGCGGGAGCAAGCTCCCTCGCCACGGGGGTTATCAGTACCCGCAAGATTGGGTCAGTTCTTGAGACTGGCCTGCACCGCCGCGATGCCATCCTTGCCATCGAAGCTGGTCACGCCGGCGAGCCAGCGCTGCAGGTCCTCGGGATGCTCGCGCAACCATTGCCGCGCGACGTCCTGGGGCGTCTTGCGCTCCATGATCGGCACCATCAACTGGCTTTCCTGGGCGGCGGTAAACGTGAGGTTCTCCAGCAGCCGCTGCACGTTCGGACACCGCTGTGCGTAATCCGGCGCGGTGACGATGGAGACCGTCGCGGCGCCTTCGTTGGGGCCATAGACGTCTTCGCTGCCGGTCAGGTAAGTGATGTTCATGTTGATGTTCATCGGGTGTGGGGTCCAGCCGACGAAGACCACGAATTCCTTGCGATTGACTGCCCGCTGCACCGCCGCCAGCATCCCGGCCTCGCCGGACTCGATCAGCTTGAAATCCTTGAGACCGAAGTGATTGGTCTCGATCATGGTCTTGATGGTGGTATTGGCGCCGCTGCCCGGCTCGATGCCGTAGATTTTCGCCCCCAACTGGTCCTTGAACCGGGCGATGTCGGCGAAGGTCTTGAGCCCCGCCGCCGCCACGTAGTCGGGAACGGCCAGGGTCGCCTGGGCGTCGGCCAGGCTTGGTTTGTCCAGTACTTTCACTTGATTGGCCGCCAGGAACGGGGCGATGTTCTTGTCCATCGCCGGTTTCCAGTAGCCCAGGAAAATGTCGAGCCGCTTGTCGCGGATGCCGGCGAAGATGATCTGCTGCACGGCGCTGGTCTGCTTGCTTTCGTAGCCCAGGCCGGTGAGCAGTACGTCAGCCATGCCGCTGGTGGCGATCACATCGGTCCAGTTGACCACGCCCATGCGCACGGTCTGGCAGGACGTTGCCTCGGCAGCCATCGCGCCGGAGCTCAACAGGACGGTACCGCAGAGGATCGACAGACAGCGTTTGAACGGTCTTTTCATCGGAAAGGTCTCGTGCGGCAGCGGATTATTGTAGGCCGGTGTCTTGGTGCACCGTGACCGGAACATTACGCAGCGTCGAGGGGCTGAAGATGAACTGTGGCGACGCGGTTTTGCACGGTGGCGACAGGTAAGACGATGAACGCTTCTGTGGCGAGGGAGCTTGCTCCCGCTGGGTGGCGAAGCCGCCCCAAGGATCTTGTGAGCGCTGCGCACTCAAGCGGGAGCAAGCTCCCTCGCCACAATAGCCGCCTCACCTCGAATTAGCGTTTGTAGGCCTCTTGTCCCCACGCCAGGAAACCTTCCAGCAACTCCCTGAGTACCACCTGGGTCGGCGCCGCCAGGTCCGGGCGATAGTTGAATGGCTCGAACTCTTCCATGTAGGTGCTCTGGCACAGTTCCAGCTGCACTGCGTGAATGTCCCCGGCCGGGTTGCCGTAGTGCCGGGTGATGTGTCCGCCCTTGAAGCGTCCGTTGAGCACATGGGTGAACTGGTCGTGGCGGGCGCAAATGGCTTCGAGCTGGCTGGCCAGGGCCGGGTCGCAACTGGCGCCGTTGAACGTGCCGAGATTGAAGTCAGGCAGCTTGCCGTCGAACAGGTGCGGGATCACCGAACGGATCGAGTGGGCATCGAACAGCAAGGCATAGCCGAACTCGGCCTTGAGCCGCGCCAGTTCCTGTTGCAGGGCCTGATGGTAGGGCATCCAGATCTGCTGCAGATACGTCGCCCGCTCCTCGGCGGACGGCACCAGGCCTTCACGAAACAACGGCACGCCATCGAACAGCGTCGCCGGGTACAGGCCGGTGGTGGCGCCGACGTACATCGGTTTGTCATCAGAAGGACGGTTCAGGTCGACGACGAACCGCGAGTATTCGGCCGCCAGGGTGCTGGCGCCCAGCTCATCGGCGAAATCATACAGCCGGGGGATATGCCAATCGGTGTCCGGCAGGCTCTGGGCCTCGGGGATCAACCCGGCCTCTACCGCCGGCGTCAGGCGCAGGCCGGCGTGAGGCATGCTGATCAACAGCGGCACGCGCCCTTGCTTGAAATTCAGGACCTTCTCCACAACCGTTCTCCTCAATCGATTTCCACGCCGTGGCGCACGACGCGTTTTTCCAGATCGCCGCCGAGCCAGTACGACAGATCGGCCGGGCGATCGATGTGCCAGGCGACAAAATCCGCCACCTTGCCGGCTTCCAGCGAGCCGTGGGTCTGAGCCATGCCCAGGGCCTGGGCGGCATGAATCGTTGCTCCCGCCAGTGCTTCTTCCGGGGTCAGGCGCAGGCAGGTGCAGGCCATGTTCAACATCAGGCGCAACGACAGCGCGGGCGAGGTGCCGGGGTTGAGGTCACTGGCGACGGCGATTTTCACGCCGTGCTTGCGCAGGGCATCCATGGGCGGCAACTGGGTTTCACGCAGGAAATAAAATGCCCCCGGCAGCAGCACCGCTACGGTGCCAGACTCGGCCATGGCCTTGGCGTCGTCCTCGGTCATGAATTCCAGGTGATCGGCCGACAGCGCCTGATACCGCGCCGCCAGGCTGGAACCATGCAACGACGACAGTTGCTCGGCGTGCAGCTTAACCGGCAGGCCCAATCGCTGTGCGGTCAAGAACACCCGTTCGACCTGCTCCGGGGAAAACGCCAGGTATTCGCAGAATGCATCCACCGCATCCACCAGCCCTTCGGCGGCCAACGCCGGGAGCATTTCAGTGCAGATGTGCTCGATGTAGTCATCGGCGCGGTCCTGGTATTCCGGTGGCAAGGCGTGGGCCGCCAGGCAGGTGCTACGCACGCTGACCGGCAGCTCGGCGCCGAGGCGGCGGATGACCCGCAGCATCTTGCGTTCGCTGGGCAGGTCGAGGCCGTAGCCGGACTTGATTTCCACCGTGGTCACGCCGTCGCGCATCAGGCTTTTCAGGCGTTTGGCGGCGCTGGCGAACAGCTCGTCCTCGCTGGCGGCGCGGGTCGCGCGCACGGTGCTGGCGATGCCACCGCCGGCCGCGGCGATGTCGGCGTAGCTGACGCCTTGCAGGCGCTGTTCGAATTCACCGCTGCGGTTGCCGCCGAACACCGCGTGGGTGTGGCAATCGATCAGCCCCGGGGTGACCCAGGCGCCCTTCAGGTCGTTGATGGCCGGGTAGTCGCCCACCGGCAATTCGGCACGGGGGCCGATCCATTGGATGTGCTCGTCCTGAGTAATAATGGCGGCGTCTTCGATAATCGAGTAGGCGCCCTGGGCCATGGTGGCGGCGTGGCAGTTTTGCCAGAGGGTTTTCATCCCGGTTTCCTCGTCGCATTCAAAATCGATTCGCGAGCAGGCTCGCTCCCACAGAAGTTGCGCAGAATCTGAGGGTGCGCCATCCATGTGGGAGCGAGCCTGCTCGCGAAGTGGCCATCAAAGGCTCGGCAACAACTGCGCCGTGACCAGCTCGTTCAGACACCGACTCGCCAACAGCTCACTGGCCGCGTTGATGTCCGGCGCAAAGAACCGGTCCTTCTCGTAAAACGGTACTTCTGCACGCAGCAACGCCCGGGCCTGTTCCAGTTTGGCCGAGGTTTTCAAGCCGCCGCGCAGATCCAACCCCTGGCACGCCGCCAGCCATTCCACCGCGAGAATCCCGCGGGTGTTCTCGGCCATTTCCCACAAGCGCTTGCCGGCGGCCGGGGCCATGGAGACGTGGTCTTCCTGGTTCGCCGAGGTCGGCAGGCTGTCCACCGAATGAGGATGGGACAGCGCCTTGTTTTCACTGGCCAAGGCCGCAGCGGTAACCTGGGCGATCATGAAGCCAGAGTTGACCCCGCCATTGGCCACCAGGAATGGCGGCAGTTGCGACATGTGCTTGTCCATCATCAACGAAATGCGCCGCTCGCTCAGGGAGCCGATCTCGGCGATCGCCAGGGCCATGTTATCGGCAGCCATCGCCACCGGTTCGGCGTGGAAGTTGCCGCCGGAGATCACGTCGCCCTCGGCGGCGAACACCAGCGGGTTATCCGACACAGCGTTGGCCTCGATCACCAGCACCTCGCCGGCCTGGCGGAACTGGGTCAGGCAGGCGCCCATCACTTGCGGCTGGCAACGCAGGGAGTACGGGTCCTGGACCTTGTCGCAGTTCTGGTGCGAATCCGACACTTCGCTGCGCTCGCCCAACAGGTCGCGATAGGCCGCGGCGGCATCGATCTGGCCTTTCTGGCCGCGAGCCGCATGGATGCGCGCATCGAATGGCGAGCGTGAGCCAAGCACCGCTTCCACCGTGAGGCTGCCCAGGGCCAGGGCAGCGGCAAACAGGTCTTCGCCTTCAAACAGGCCGCGCAAGGCAAACGCGGTGGACACCTGGGTGCCATTGAGCAACGCCAGACCTTCCTTGGCGGCCAGGGTCAGCGGCGCGAGGCCGGCGACTTTCAGGGCGTCGACAGCCGGCAGCCATTCGCCTTTGTAACGGGCCTTGCCCTCGCCCAGCAGCACCAGGGACATGTGGGCCAGAGGCGCCAGGTCACCGGATGCGCCCACCGAACCTTTCAGCGGAATGTGCGGGTAGACCTCGGCGTTGATCAGTGCGATCAGCGCATCGATCACCTGCCGACGAATGCCGGAGAAACCCCGGCTCAGGCTGTTGACCTTGAGCACCATGATCAACCGCACCAGCGCATCGCTGATCGGCTCGCCGACGCCGGCGGCATGGGACAGCACCAAAGAGCGCTGCAGGTTTTCCAGGTCTTCGCTGGCGATGCGGGTCGAGGCCAACAGGCCGAAACCGGTGTTGATGCCGTAGGCTGTGCGATTCTCGGCGAGGATCTGCTCCACGCAGGCAACGCTGGCTTCGATCTGCGCCGATGCGCTGGCGTCGAGGCTGAGCGTCACCGGTTGCTGATAGATGTCACGCAATTGAGCCAGGCTCAATTGGCCGGGAATCAGGTTCAAGGCAGTCATGTATTGCTCCTTTTGAGAGTTTTGTTTTTACCCGCCAGTCGCTCCGGAATGTTCCGTTATCCGTCACCTTCGCCTTTTGGGCGATGCCTTGTGGGCTACAGGTGCCTTGGCACGCTGGCGTTTTTTTGATCAATTCAAATTCGGTAGAACGTGGTGCAGCACATTCGGATCTCTGAGCAGCCCGGCGGCGCTGGCGATGTCCGGCGCCAGCCAGCGATCCTGGTCGTAGGCCGGGACGCGCTCGCGCAGCAGCTTCCAGGCGGTGTCGGTGCCAGCGCCAAAACGCTGCGCCTTGAGAAACTCAAAGGCCTGGGCCGCCAGCAGGTATTCGATGGCGAGGATCTGCGTACAGTTTTCCAGCGCCCGGTGCAGCTTCAGGGCCGCGTTGGTGCCCATGCTCAAATGGTCTTCCTGCAACCCGGAGGTGACGAAATTGTCGAGCACCGCCGGTTGCGCCAGTTGCTTGTTCTCCGCGCACAGTGACGCGGCGACGTATTGCACGATCATCATCCCCGAATTCACCCCGGGATTGGCCACCAGGAAGGCCGGCAGCCCACTGACGTGCGGGTTGATCAAACGGTCGAGGCGACGCTCGGCGATGGAGCCGATTTCCGCCATGGCGATCGCCAACAGGTCAGCCGCCAGCGCCACCGACTGGCCATGAGGGTTGGCCTGGGACACGACCCGGAAATTGTCCGGCGTACCCAGCAGCAGCGGGTTGTCGGTAGCGGCGTTGAGTTCGGTTTCGATCTGTTGCCGGGCATGCTCCAACTGATCACGAGCGGCGCCATGCACTTGCGGAGTCGAGCGGATGCTCAAGGCGTCTTGGGTGCGGATGCCCAGGCTCGAAGCGATGACTTCGCTGCCATCGAGCAGCGCCCGCAAGTTACTGCCCACCTGCTGCATGCCGGGGTGCGGCTTGAGCGCGATGATCTCGGCATCGAACGCGGCGATCTGCCCGCGCTGGGCCTCGAAGCTCATGGCACCGATCACATCGGCCCACTGCACCAGGCGCGTCGCATCGGCCAGGGCCAGGCAACTGAGGCCGGTCATGCACGGCGTGCCGTTGACCAGGCACAAACCGTCCTTGGCCCCCAGTTGCACCGGTTGCAGACCTTCTGCGGCCAGCGCCTGCTGCGCCGAGACGACCTGCCCGCGAAAGCTGACCTCGCCGACGCCCAGCAGCGCGATGCTGATGTGGGCCATGTGGGTCAGGTAGCCCACCGAACCCTGGGACGGCACTTGCGGCGTGATGCCGCGATTGAGCAGCGCCAGCAAGGCCTCGACCACCCGGCGATGGATGCCGGATTTGCCTTGGCTGTAGTTGAGAATGGCCGCGCAGAGGATCGCCCGGGTCTGCTCATCGGACAGCGCGGGGCCGACGCCACAGGCATGGCTAAGCAAGGTGTTGCGCGACAATTGGCTGAGCTGTTCGTCCTTGAGCGAGACATTGCACAAGGCGCCCAGGCCGGTGTTGACGCCATAGGCCCGTTCACCGCTTTCGACGATGCGCTGGACGATGGCCTGGGCATTGTCGATGCGCGCCCAGGCCTGGGCCGATAGCTCCAGCACAGCGCCGAAGCGGGCGACGGCGACCACGTCCTGCCAGCGCAGCGGGGCGTCGGCGATGATGATGATTTTTTCAGCCTGGGACATCTTCAACCTCATGGGAAATTCTTTTCAGCAACACACCTGGCTAAAGCACTGCCTTTGTGGCGAGGGAGCTTGCTCCCGCTGGGCCGCGCAGCGGCCCCAAAATCTTGCGAGCGCTACGCACTCGAGCGGGAGCAAGCTCCCTCGCCACAGAAGCGCGCCAGCCACCACAGCCTTACACCACTGCCGCCCTGCGCTGCACAAACCGATCGACATACTCATCCGCCGGCGAGTGCAGGATCTCCCGTGGCGTGCCGACCTGGATCAGCTTGCCGTCCTTGAGAATCGCGATGCGGTTGCCGATGCGTACGGCCTCGTCGAGGTCGTGGGTGATGAAGACGATGGTCTTGTGCAAGGTCTTTTGCAGTTCCAGCAACTGGTCCTGCATTTCCGCGCGGATCAGCGGATCGAGGGCGCTGAACGCCTCGTCCATCAGGATGATGTCGGTATCCGCCGCCAACGCCCGGGCCAGGCCGACGCGCTGGCGCATGCCGCCGGAGAGCTGGTGCGGGTATTTGTTCTCGTAGCCCTTCAGGCCCACGGTGCTGATCCAGTGCAACGCCCGTTCGGCGCAGACCTGCTTGCTTTCGCCGCGCACTTTCAAGCCGTAGGCGACGTTGTCCAGCACGCTCTTGTGGGGCAGCAGGCCGAAGCTCTGGAACACCATGCTGATCTTGCGTCGACGAAATTCACGCAAGGCATCCATGTCCAGTTGCAGGATGTCTTCGCCGTCCACCAGGATCGCGCCGCTGGTAGGGTCGATCAACCGGTTGAAGTGGCGAACCAAAGTGGACTTGCCGGAACCGGACAGGCCCATGATCACGAAAATCTCACCGGTGCCGATGCTCAGCGACAGGTCGTTCACGCCGACCACGCAGCCGGTTTCGGCCAGGACCTGGTCCTTGGTCCTGTTTTGACGGATCAGCTCCAGGGCCTCCTTGGACCGGTTGCCGAAAATCTTGAAGACGTTCCTGACTTCGATCTTGCTGACGGCTGCGTTGCTCATTTGCTCACCTCATGCCGAGGACGACCGTAGGCCTGGGTAATGCGGTCGATGACCACGGCGAGAATCACGATGGCGAGCCCGGCTTCGAGGCCGCGCCCGACGTTGAGGGTCTGGATGCCGACCAGTACATCTTCACCCAGGCCACGGGCGCCGATCATCGAGGCGATGACCACCATCGACAGGGCCATCATGGTGGTCTGGTTGATCCCGGCCATGATGCTCGGCAGGGCCAGGGGCAGTTGCACGCCGAACAGCTGCTGCCAGCGGTTGGCGCCAAAGGCGTTGATGGCTTCCATGACTTCGCCGTCAACCTGGCGGATGCCCAGGTCGGTCAGGCGGATCAAGGGCGGCGCGGCGTAGATCACCGTGGCGAAGATCGCCGGGACCTTGCCCAGGCCGAACAGCATCAACACCGGAATCAGGTACACGAAGCTTGGCATGGTCTGCATGATGTCCAGCAGGGGCATCAGCACCGAACGCAGGCGATTGCTGCGCGCCGAGAGAATGCCCAGCGGAATCCCGATCAGCACCGAAATCAGCGTCGCTACCAGCATCAGCGCGAGGGTCTGCATCAGTTTGTCCCACAGGCCCACCGCGCCCACCAGGAACAACAGGCCGACGATCACCGCCGTCGCCACGACCTTGCGGGTGGCATGCCAGGCGACACCGCCGACGATCGCCAGCATCAGCCACCAGGGGGCCATGCGCAGCAGACCTTCAAGGTTGACGATGGCCCACAGCAACGTGTCGGAGATATGCCGGAACACATCGCCATAGTTGGTCACCAGGGAGTCGACCCAACCGTTGACCCAGTCGGCGATGGAGAAGGTAAAGCTTTCGGGAAACATAAGAGACTCTCGATCAGGTGGATGCGGTGAACGTCCCGGCCAGCCCCACGGTTGGCCGGGAAATATTCGACCTACAGAGCCGCGTCGATTTTCCTGGCAGCGTCTTCGCTGACCCAGGCATGCCAGACTTCAGGATGTTCCTTCAGGAAGATCTTCGCCAGTTTCGGCGACTCGATCCGCTCTTTGGCCATGCGCCCGAGGTTCTGGTTCAGGATGTCGATCGGCAGGTTGACCTTTTCCAGCACTGCCACCAATTCCGGGGCTTCGTCATGGAAGGTCTTGGACAGGCCGACCTTGATGCTCACGCTTTTATCCACACCCGGTTTTTCTTCGAGCTTCACCAGGTCGACCTGGCCCATCAGCGGTGTTGGCGACCAGTAGTAGAACAGGATCGGCTCGCCACGCTTGTAGCTCGACAGCACTGCCGCATCCAGGGCCGGGCCGGTGCCTGGACGGAAGTTGGTGTAGGTTTTTTCCAGGCCGTAGCTTTTCAGCATTTCGCTGTTGTCCAGCTCGCAGGTCCAACCGGCCGGGCAGTTGTAGAAGCGGCCCTTGGACGGTTCCTCCTGATCCTTGAACACGGCGGCGTACTGGCCCAGGTCGGCGATATTCTTCAGGCCCGGGGCCTTGGCTTCGAGCTTGCGCTTGGCATCGCCTTCGACCACGTAGCGCGGCACGTACCAGCCTTCGATCGCGCCCACCACCGGGGCACCGACGCCGACCACCTTGCCGGCCTTCTCGGCCTTGTTCCACACCTCACTGCGGCCGACCCACTCTTCGGCGAACACCTGGATGTCGTTGCTGCTCAGGGCGTTCTCCATGGTGATGGAGTTGCCTGGCAGGCTGTCGGTCTTGCAGCCGTAGCCTTTTTCCAGCACCACTTGCATCACGTCGGTCAGCAGCATGCCGCTTTCCCAGTTCAGGCCGGCGAACTTCACCGGTTTGCCCGACTCGCACCAGCCGGCCGCTTGCGTGGCGCCAGCGCTGGCCAGCAGGCCCATGGCAAGCAATGCGGTCAGCAGGGTCTTGTTCGATTTCATTGTGTGACGCTCCTAATCAGTTGGATTGGCTTACGGCAGTCAAGAGGCATCCAGCCCTGTCAACGTCCCATCAGACCGCTTGGATGCGGCCCGCCCTGCTCGGTTGTGCGTCAACCGCGTCCTGCTCGACCGGCAGGATCAATTGATCGGGTACTGCGCTGTGCCACTTTCTGGCGATGAGGTAATACAACGCCGCCGGGACCACCAGACCGATGATCCACGAGATATCCACACCACCCATGGCTTTCACCAACGGGCCGGTATAGAACTTGGTGGCGATGAACGGCAACTGAACCAATACACCGAAGACGTAGACGCTGATGCCGAGGGCGTTCCAACGACCGTAGCGACCGTTCGGGTCGTTCAGTGCCGGCACGTCATAGCGCTCGCGCGTGATGCAGTAGTAGTCCACCAGGTTGATCGCGCTCCACGGCGTGAAGAATGCGAGCAAGAACAGGATGAAAGACTTGAACGCGCCGAGGAACGAATGCTGGCCGAGCAGCGCGATCAGGGTCGCGGCGCCGACGATGACCAGCACGAAGACCAGACGCTGCAAGCGCGTTACGTTCAGGTGCCCGCGGAAACCGCTGATGATCGTCGCGATGCACATGAAGCTGCCGTAGGAGTTCAGCGTGGAGATGGTGACCTTGCCAAAGGCGATGCTGAAGTACAGCAGCGCAGCGGTGGCGCCCGTGCCTCCCAGGCCTACGATGTAGGCCACTTCGTGACCGGCGAACTGCCCGTTGGCCGAAGCGGCGGCAAACACGCCGAGGATCATCGCCACCTGCGCGCCGATGACGGAACCCGCGCCGGCGGCGAAAAAGGTTTTCACCGAGGACGTCTTGCTCGGCAGGTACCGCGAGTAGTCAGCCACGTAGGGGCCGAAGGCGATCTGCCAGGAGGCCGCGAGCGACACCGCCAGCAGGAAACTGCTCCAGCTGAAATGGCGAATTTGCAAGAGCGCGCCAACGTCCGTCTGGCTGATCAGGCGAGCGAACAGGTAGACAAAGGCAATCACACCAATGACGCTGGCGACCCGGCCAATGAAGTGAATCACCCGGTAACCGAGCACCGTCACCAGCACGATGACGCTGGCGAAAATGAGAATGCCGAGACTGTCGCTGACACCAAACAACTGGCCCAGCGCCTGGCCGGAAAGCACGGTTCCCGTGGCGGTGAAACCCAGGTACATCAGGCACACCAGCACGATCGGGATGGCCGCGCCATACACACCGAACTGCACCCGGCTGGAGATCATCTGCGGCAGGCCCAGCTTGGGCCCTTGCGCGGCATGCAAGGCCATGACGCCACCGCCGAGCACCTGGCCGATCAGCAGACCGATCAACGACCAGAACACATCACCGCCAAGCACCACCGCCAACGCGCCGGTGACAATTGCCGTGATCTGCAGGTTGGCCCCCATCCAGAGGGTGAACTGGCTCAACAACCGACCGTGTCGCTCCGCTTCCGGGATGTAGTCGATCGAACGTTTCTCGATCAACGGCTTGCTGCTATCGCGTGTGCTGGTGACAGCCATGGTTCAACCTCTGTGGATTGTTCTCGGATTCATTTGCGCCGCACCCTGTGGGAGCGAGCTTGCTCGCGATGAGGGCGTGTCAGTAGACGGAACCGGTACTGATCCACCGCTATCGCGAGCAAGCTCGCTCCCACAAGGGATCCGGGATTACTTGCCGGTGATCATCGGCAGGTTCAGCCCCTGCTCCTTCGCACAATCAATGGCAATCTGGTAACCCGCATCGGCATGACGCATGACGCCAGTGCCCGGGTCGTTATGCAGTACGCGGGCGATACGCTCGGCCGCTTCGTCGGTGCCGTCGCAGACGATCACCATGCCCGAGTGCTGGGAGAAACCCATGCCGACGCCACCACCGTGGTGCAGCGACACCCAAGTCGCGCCACTGGCGGTGTTGAGCAAGGCATTGAGCAGCGGCCAGTCGGAAACGGCGTCGGAGCCGTCCTGCATGGATTCGGTTTCACGGTTCGGGCTGGCGACGGAGCCGGAGTCCAGGTGGTCGCGGCCGATCACGATCGGCGCCGACAACTCACCGCTGCGCACCATCTCGTTGAAGGCCAGGCCCAACTTGGCGCGCTGGCCCAGGCCAACCCAGCAGATACGTGCAGGCAAACCCTGGAAGCTGATGCGCTCGCGGGCCATGTCCAGCCAGTTGTGCAGGTGAGCGTCGTCGGCGATCAGTTCCTTGACCTTGGCGTCGGTCTTGTAGATGTCCTGCGGGTCACCCGACAGCGCGGCCCAGCGGAACGGGCCGATGCCGCGGCAGAACAGCGGGCGGATATACGCCGGAACGAAGCCCGGGAAGTCGAAGGCATTCTCGACGCCCTCTTCCTGGGCCATCTGGCGGATGTTATTGCCGTAGTCGAAGGTCGGTACGCCCATTTTCTGGAAGGCCAGCATGGCTTCGACGTGAACGGCCATCGATTGCTTGGCGGCCTTCACCACGGCAGCAGGTTCGGTCTTGGCGCGGGCGCGGTATTCGTCCCAGGTCCAGCCGGCCGGCAGGTAACCGTTGAGCGGATCGTGGGCGCTGGTCTGGTCGGTGACCATGTCCGGGCGCACACCACGACGGACCATTTCCGGCAGGATTTCAGCCGCGTTCCCACACAACGCGATGGAAATCGCCTTGCCTTCGGCAGTGTATTTCTCGATGCGCGCCAAGGCGTCGTCGAGGTCTCTGGCTTGTTCGTCGACGTAGCGGGTTTTCAAACGGAAATCGATGCTGACCTGCTGGCATTCGATGTTCAGCGAGCACGCACCGGCCAAGGTCGCGGCCAAGGGTTGCGCGCCGCCCATGCCACCCAGGCCTGCGGTCAGGACCCAACGGCCCTTGAGGTTGGAATCGTAATGCTGGCGACCAGCCTCGACGAAGGTTTCATAAGTGCCTTGGACGATGCCCTGGCTGCCGATGTAGATCCAGCTGCCGGCGGTCATCTGGCCGTACATGGCCAGGCCCTTGGCGTCGAGTTCGTTGAAATGCTCCCAACTGGCCCAGTGCGGCACCAGGTTGGAGTTGGCGATCAGTACGCGAGGAGCGTTGCTGTGGGTCTTGAATACGCCCACCGGCTTGCCGGATTGCACCAGCAGGGTTTCGTCGTCATTCAGGTTGGTCAGGCTTTCGACAATCTTGTCGTAGCATTCCCAGTTGCGCGCCGCGCGACCGATGCCACCGTAGACCACCAACTCCTTCGGGTTCTCCGCCACTTCCGGGTCGAGGTTGTTCATCAACATCCGCAGCGGCGCTTCAGTCAGCCAGCTCTTGGCGGTCAGCGTGTTACCGCGAGGCGCGCGGATTTCAACGTCACGGTATTTTTCAGGTTTGCGGGTAGCGTCGGTCACAGCAAAAACTCCTCAGCGATCAATCCAGACCAGCCCGGGCGGTGGGCAGTGATTCAGCGAACGTTGCGTTGAATGCAGGCGACTCATACGCATACGTCTTTACTTGTATGTACAAGCATATGCAATCAAGCGGCCAACTTGTCCGAGGCGATGTTCATAAACAGCTGGGGAGTTGGCTGAAAGCCCTGTGATTGAAGGGCTGCCGAGTTGCATGAAATTTTTGTAAAGGATTTTTCAGGGGTCAGTCGGAGGGGCATAAAAGCGTGGTATTGCGCCACGCTGGGGCGTTCGGTAACAAGTTGGTGCGTGCAGAAGGAACAATGAAAGGCTTTTTGTGGCGAGGGAGCTTGCTCCCGCTGGGCCGGTCCGACGCTTCGGTGTAGCGGCCCCTATTTTGCGACTGCTGCGCAGTCGAGCGGGAGCAAGCTCCCTCGCCACAAAAGCGCTATCGCCAGGCGACTTAGTGGGCCGTCAGCTCGATCACGCAGCATTGGCCGTGGGTGGTGATCTCCAACAGCCCGGTGTTGCCGCTCAGTTGCAGGCAGTCATAAAGCCCCAGCGTCTGGACCGCCTCGTCAATATTGACCCTCAGCGTCGGCGCCGCGCTGAACACCAACACCGTCCCCGCCTCGCTGAGAAAATGCTGCTGCCCACCCATCCACTGCAACCGCACGCGGTAACGCTGCGGCGCATAGATCAGGTTGAAATCGCGGATCGGCCCGCCCAGCAAGGTGCAGTGCACATGGCTTTCGCCGCTGAACGCAAACGGGTCCAGCGGATGCAATGCCCGCGTGGCCTGGCCATCGACATTCAGCGTCATGCCGTCACCCTGCAAGACACTGATGACCCGTTCGTAACCGGCGAAGGTGGAAAAACCGCCCGACTCAGCGATATCGGCGATCGACAGGCGCCAACCGAAACCTTCCAGGCCGGCGCCTGCATCGCGGGTGATTTCTTCGGTGCTGCCACCGCCGTTTTTCCACGGCATGCGTGGGTAGTCGGCGGCGCGTAAAACCTTCAGCCGGCTCATTTGTGAAAGCGTCCTTCCAGGCTATGGCGGGAGCCCGGATGGATCAGGCGCGCGGCGGTCACCGGCTGGCGCCCGGACCAGGTGCGACGGCGAATCAGCAGGCACGGCTCGCCCCGCTCGATCTGCAACAGCTTGCATTCGCTCGGCTCGGCCAGGATCGCCTCGACCACATGCTCCCCCTCGGTCAGCGGCGCGACCTGGTTCAGGTAAGCGTAAGGCGTTTGCTGGGTGAAGTCCTGCTTGAGGTAGTCGGGCGCCACGAGCGCATTGACGAAACGGTCCTCGATCTGCACGGGAATGTCGTTCTCGAAATGCACGATCAGCGAGTGAAAGACCTTCTGGCCTTCGCGCATATCCAGGGCCAGGGCACGTTCGGAGCCGGCGGCCTCCTCTTCTAGGGTAATGACCTTGCAGGTATGGCGATGACCCCGGGAGGCGATTTCATCGGCGATGTTGTGCACTTCGAACAGCGCGGACTGGCTCTTGGGCTCGGCGACGAACGTGCCGACACCCTGCATGCGCACCAACAGGCCATCGGCGGTCATTTCCCGCAGGGCACGGTTGATGGTCATGCGGCTGAAGCCCAACTGACTGACCAGTTCGCTTTCCGACGGCACGCGATAGTGCGGCGGCCAGTTTCCACTGTCGATCTGCTGGGTGATCATCTGTTTGACGCGGGCGTACAAGGGCGCCGGACTGTCACCCATGGTTGCGGCCAGCGGCGGTTTGGCAGGCGGAGTCGGCACGGCGGTTCCCTGTTCTGCAAATTAGGTGGCTAGCTTGCCGGAGTTTACCGGCCAGGCAAACGTCTGTATATGTATATACAAATTTCACAGATGAGGGTCAATCATGTCCGCCTTCTTTGCCGAACGCGCGCTGCTGCCTAGTGGATGGGCCAATGATGTACGTCTTGAGGTCGACGCCAACGGCATCCTGACCCACATCCAGGCCGACGCCCACGCAGACGGCGCCGAACGACTGGACGGCCCGCTATTGCCAGGCATGCCGAACCTGCATTCCCATGCTTTCCAGCGGGCCATGGCCGGACTGGCTGAGGTGGCCGGCAACCCCAACGACAGCTTCTGGACATGGCGTGACCTGATGTACCGCCTCGTCGGGAAAATCAGCCCCGGGCAACTCGGCATTATCGCCCGCCAGCTGTACATCGAAATGCTCAAGGCCGGCTACACCTCGGTCGCCGAATTCCACTACGTGCACCATGACGTCGACGGCGCGCCCTACGCTGACCCGGCCGAACTGGCGCTGCGCATCAGCCACGCCGCCAGCGCCGCCGGCATCGGCCTGACGTTGCTGCCGGTGCTCTATAGCCATTCCGGCTTCGGCGGCCAGGCGCCCAACGAGGGGCAGCGCCGGTTCATCAACAGCACCGAGAACTACCTGAAACTTCAGGAGCGCTTGCAACCCGTCCTGGCCGGGCAAGCCAATCAGGCGCTGGGCTTGTGTTTCCACTCCTTGCGCGCCGTGACGCCCGGACAGATCAAGGACGTACTGGCCGCCAGCGATCCGCATTGCCCGGTGCACATCCACATCGCCGAACAGCAAAAGGAAGTCGACGATTGCCTGAGCTGGAGTGGCGCGCGGCCGCTGCAATGGCTGTACGAAAATACCGAAGTCGACCAGCGCTGGTGCCTGGTCCACGCAACGCACGCCAACCCCCAGGAAGTCAGCCTCATGGCCAGGAGCCGGGCGATTGCCGGGTTGTGCCTGACCACTGAAGCCAATCTCGGCGACGGGATTTTCCCGGCCGTGGACTTCCTCGCCCAAGGAGGGCGGATGGGCATCGGCTCCGACAGCCATGTGTCGTTGAGTGTGGTGGAAGAGTTGCGTTGGCTGGAATACGGCCAGCGTTTGCGAGACCAGCGGCGCAACCGGTTGTATCGAACGGACCAACCGATGGTCGGGCGCACGCTGTATGACGCCGCGCTGGACGGTGGCGCCCAGGCCCTGCGACAACCCATCGGTGCTTTCACAGTAGGCAAACGCGCCGATTGGCTGGTGCTTGATGGCAACGATCCGTACCTGGCCACGGCCAACGGCGACGGTATTCTCAATCGTTGGCTGTTCGCCGGTGGCGATCGCCAGGTGCGGGATGTGATGGTGGGTGGCAAGTGGGTGGTGCGCGATGGGCGCCATGCTGGCGAAGAGGAAAGCGCACGGGCGTTCACCCAGGTGTTGCGCGAGCTGCTGGGCTGATCCTAAAAATCATCAGGCAGATACCAATGTGGGAGCGAGCTTGCTCGCGATAGCGGACTTTCAATCAACATCGATGTTGAAGGTAAAGGCCTCATCGCGAGCAAGCTCGCTCCCACATGGTTTTCGGGTGTCAGTCAGTCCGAAGTCTTCGCCATCTGCCGGTCCGATGCGCGCCAGACCAACCGCGTCGTGTCATAGCCCTGCTGGCGGGCCTTGCTCAGCAGCTCTTCACGTACATCCACCTTCACCGTCGGCGTGCGGGACAGCAACCACATGTAGCGCCGGCTCGGGTCGCCGACGATGGCGGTCTTGTAGTCGTCGCTGACGTACAACACCCAATATTCCCCTTTTGCCACGCCCGGCAGGATCCGCGAGAACCAGGTATCGAATTCGACCCAGAGCTTGTCGGTTTTACCCGGCACTTGCGGGTAAGCCGTGCCCCTGGCCTCTTCCCATTTCCAGTCGGAAGTCAGGCAGCGGTTGAATACGTCCATGTTGCCGTCAGGCTTGAGGGTGTAATGCGCTTCGGATTGCGCGCAGTTGCGCTGGAAGTACATCGGCAGGCGGGCCAGTTCGTACCAGGTCCCTTGGTACCGCTTGAGATTGACGCTGTTGACTGTCTTGGGCGCCAACGGGTCTACGCCAGAAGAGGCACAGCCGGCCAATACCAGGCCAGCCAGAAGCACAAAAACTAACCGCATCATTATTTTTTTCTCCCGTGGGCGCTTGGCCCCGGTTTACTTCAGGTTACTTCAGGCCTTGGCCGGAAAACATCAACACTTTGTCACCGGCATACTGCACGCTGATAAAGCTTTTCTGGTCGCCCCAGGTGCAGCTGGACATACCGAGCGCGCCCGAACAATCAGTCGGTTTCCCCAGTAACGTTTCGACTTCGGCCTTGGGCATGCCAGCCGACAGCTTCGAATAGTTTTCCTGGTTGACCTTGCTGCATGCGGTCAAGACGACGCACACAAACAGCAGGGCGATGGATCGCAGCGACATGGTGTAACTCCTGGAGCAGAAGGGAGGTGGCAGGGTGCCAACCTGATCCTTAGAAGAGAAAACCCCTGTCTGGTTCCCTCGTGCCCCTGGTATTTATTGGCTGTGCAGCGGTGTTTCATCGGAAATCAACCGGTTTGTGACGCGGTCGTGCCTTTCGTCGGGAGCGACCCCTTCACGCCTGATGGGACGGGCTTTTGCGCCGATAAAAAGTAACAGCGCAAAATCTTGCACTATGGCAAATTGGCAGCCCTTCCTGACCCGTCCCTACGCGGTAGCGTTCTTAATGACCAGAAACATGAAATTCAGCCACAAAATCCTGCTGGCTGCCGCCCTTGTGGTGGCCATCGCATTCGCCTGTTTCATCCTGTTCAACGACTATCGTCAACGACAAAGTCTCAACACCAGCACCGAGACGTCCATGCAGGAACTCGGCAACCTGACCAGTCGCAATATCCAGACATGGGTCGAAGGCCGAATCCAATTGCTGCAATCGCTGGCCCAGCAAATCGCCATCGACGGAAACAGTGCCGAAAGCCTGAAACGCGCCGTGGGCCTGCCGGCCTACACCGGTAATTTCCAGCTCAGCTATTTCGGCGGTACCGACGGTGTGATGTTCTCGATACCGGCCGGTAATCGTGCCGCCGACTATGACCCGCGCGCCCGTGGCTGGTACAAGGCTGCCAATAGCGCCCAGCAGACCATCGTCACCGAGCCCTACATCGCGGCCTCGTCGGGCAAGTTGGTGATCACCGTTGCCACGCCGGTACAGCGGCAGAACCAAATGATCGGCGTGGCCGGCGCAGACATCGACCTGTCGAGCGTCAGCGCCATCATCAACTCGCTGAACTTCGGCGGCCATGGCCATGCTTTCATCGTCAGCGCCGACGGCAAGATCCTGATCCACCCCGACAGCAAGCGCGTCCTCAAGACGCTCGCCGAGGCCTACCCCAACGGCGCGCCGCAAATCGGCCCGGGCCTGAAGGAAGTCGAACTCGACGGCAAGACTCAATTCATCTCCTTTACCCAGGTCAATGGCGTGCCCGGAGCCAACTGGTACGTGGCGCTGGTACTCGATAAAGACACCGCACTGGCGATGCTCAGCGAATTTCGCACCTCGGCACTGATCGCCATGATCATCGCCGTGGTGTTCATCATCGCCCTCCTGGGCATGCTGATCCGGGTGCTGATGCAACCGCTGCTGACCATGGGCCGCGCCATGCACGATATCGCCGAAGGCGAAGGCGACCTGACTCGGCGCCTGACCATTCATGGCCAGGACGAATTCGGTGCGCTGGGTACATCGTTCAACCGCTTCGTCGAGCGTATCCATACTTCGATCCGCGAAGTGGCTTCGGCGACCGGCCAGGTCAACGAAGTCGCCCTGCGGGTGGTCAGCGCGTCCAACTCGTCGATGTACAACTCCGACCAGCAGGCCTCGCGGACCAGCAGCGTGGCCGCGGCCATCAACCAGCTCGGCGCCGCCGCCCAGGAGATCGCCCAGAACGCCGCCCTCGCCTCGCAGCATTCCAGTGAAGCCCGCAACCTGGCCGAAGACGGCCAGCAAGTGGTGGATAAAACCATCACCGCCATGCAGCAGCTGTCGGCCAAGATCAGCGATTCGTGCGGCAACATCGAAACCCTGAACAGCAACACGGTGAACATCGGCCAGATCCTGGAAGTGATCACCAGCATTTCCCAGCAGACCAACCTGCTTGCCCTGAACGCCGCCATCGAAGCCGCCCGTGCCGGTGAAGCCGGTCGCGGCTTCGCGGTGGTTGCCGATGAAGTGCGCAACCTGGCCCACCGTACCCAGGATTCGGCGCAGCAAGTGCAGAAGATGATCGAAGAGTTGCAGGTCGGCGCGCGGGAAGCGGTGCTGACCATGACCGACAGCCAGCGTCAGAGCGAAAGCAGCGTTGGCATCGCCAACCAGGCGGGCGAACGCCTGGGCAGCGTGACCCAGCGCATCGGCGAAATCGACGGCATGAACCAGTCCGTGGCGACCGCCACCGAAGAACAGACCGCCGTGGTGGAATCGATCAACGTCGACATCAACGAGATCAACACCCTGAACCAGGAAGGCGTGGAAAACCTGCAGGCCACCTTGCGTGCCTGTTCCGACTTGGAACAGCAGGCGGCGCGGTTGAAGCAATTGGTGGGTAGTTTCCGGATCTAGCGCTCTCAAGACCCATCGCGAGCAAGCTCGCTCCCACAGTTGACCGCACTCTACTGTGGGAGCGAGCTGTCCGCGATAGCGGCATCAGCCCTCAGCAGAAATCAGACCGACACCCTGACGAAAGACTGAATTAAGACTAAACTCAGTCCGTTCATTCTTTCGAGGCCCCGCACCATGAAACTCTCATCACAAATCAAACCCATCAGCTATTTGAAGAGCCATACCGCCGAAATCGTCAAGAGCATCACAGAGAGCAGAGAGCCGTTGATCATCACCCAAAACGGTGAAGCCAAGCTCGTGGTCATGGATGTAAAAAGTTTTGAAGAACAAGAAGACACCATGGCGTTGCTAAAGCTGCTGGCGATGGGCAACCAAGAAATTGAAAACGGTAAATTCAGGGAAATAGAAGAAGTCTTCGGCGAGCTGGACAAGGCGGACGACCAATGAGGTTGAAGATCGTCATTCTTCAGTCAGCCGAAACAGATCTTAAAGAGCTTCGCGCCTATCTCATCGGTCGGTTTTCTTTCCAGACATGGCAAAGCACTTACGCCAGCCTGAAGACGGCGATCCGTCATTTGGAGACCTTGCCTTACGCAGGATCGATTCCAGAAGAAATCGAAAGGCTCAATCTCGGTCAGTACCGGCAGATATTGTCAGGGATGAACCGAATCATTTATGAGGTGCGGGGCCAAACGATCTATATCCATATCATCGCCGATAACCGCAAGAGCTTGCCGACCCTGCTAATGCAGCGATTGCTTCGAAGCGGTCCTTAACAACTCACTAGAACCTGGACCCAGGCCTGCTCAAGAACTCCACTTCCTCAGCCGTAGACTCACGCCCAAGCACCGCATTGCGATGAGGGAAGCGTCCAAACCGGGCAATGATCTTCTGATGCCGTTCGGCATAATCCAGGTTGTCTTCAAACACCGCCCGCTGCGCCTCCGGTTGCTCCCGGACCAGGTCGATGAACCGCGACACGGCTTCGTTCTGCACCGCGAGGTTTTCGCAGTGTTCGAGTACCAGATAAATGAATACGCGCTGGATGGGCTTGAGTTGCCGGTCGAAACCCGCCGCCAGTCCCTGTGCTACCAGCGCTTGGGCACGCAGATCGCCGGAAAAACCTTCGGGGGTGTTGCGATAGATCATCCGCGGAAGTTGATCCAGTAGCAGCACCAAGGCCAGCCAACCTTCCGGGCGTTGCGCCCAATCGGTCAATCCGCCGGCCAGTGCCTGCTCGACCTGATCACCGAAGCGCTCTTGCGCCTGGCGATCATGGCCTTTGCCGAACCATAGCTTGCCCTTGTCAGCCGCGATCTCATCTGGTTTTTCGGCTGTGCCAAACCACCAATCGAGCAACGGCTGCCAGGGCTCGGCCATGATTTATTCCTTGTGGTAGGCCGTGGCGCGCGCCACTTCTTCCTTCGAGCCGAGGAACACCGCTACGCGCTGATGCAGGCCTTCAGGCTTGATGTCGAGAATGCGTTGGTGGCCATCGGTGGAAGCGCCGCCCGCCTGTTCCACCAGGAACGACATCGGGTTGGCTTCGTACATCAGGCGCAGTTTGCCCGGCTTGGATGGCTCGCGGCTGTCGCGCGGGTACATGAACAAGCCGCCACGGGTCAGGATGCGGTGCACATCGGCAACCATCGCGGCGACCCAGCGCATGTTGTAGTTCTTCTTCAGCGGGCCTTCTTCGCCGGCCAGCAGCTCGCTGACGTAGCGTTGTACCGGGGCTTCCCAGTGACGCTGGTTGGACATGTTGATGGCGAACTCCTGGGTGGTCTCAGGAATGGTGATGTCTTCATGGGTCAGGACAAAACTGCCCATTTCGCGATCCAGGGTGAAGCCTTTCACGCCGTCGCCCAGGGTCAGCACCAGCATGGTCTGAGGCCCGTAGATGGCATAGCCGGCGGCGACCTGTTCGGTGCCTGGCTGCAGGAAGGCCTTTTCGTTCAACGCTTCGTTCTGGCTCAGGTACTCGTTCGGGCAACGCAGTACCGAGAAGATGGTGCCGACCGGCGCGTTGATGTCGATGTTCGACGAGCCGTCCAACGGGTCGAACACCAGCAGGTAGGCGCCCTTGGGATACTTGCCCGGGATCTGGTAGGCATTGTCCATTTCCTCGGACGCCATGCCGGCCAGGTGACCGCCCCACTCGTTGGCTTCGAGCAGGATTTCGTTGGACAGTACGTCGAGCTTCTTCTGCACTTCGCCCTGCACGTTCTCGGTGCCCATGCTGCCAAGGACACCACCCAGCGCGCCCTTGGAAACGGCGTGGCTGATTTCCTTGCACGCACGCGCCACCACTTCGATCAAAAAGCGCAGATCGGCAGGGGTATTGTTGCTGCGGGTCTGCTCAATCAAATAGCGACTCAAGGTAACGCGGGACATGGACGGCTCCGAAGAATAGGGGGCGGAAAACCCGCGCAGTTTAGCGCGAGTCGGGAGTTAATTCCTCCTATGAGACGGGATATGGAGGATTGAGTTCACGGGGTGGCGGTTGCTCGTGATTTTGAGGTGGCAGGGAGACCGCTTTCGCGAGCAAGCCCGCTCCCACATTGGAACGCGGATTCCTGTGGGAGCGGGCTTGCTCGCGAAGCAGACAACTCGGTTTGCATTTCAGGATTTGACCGGTGGCTTGCGCAACAGGCTGAACGCCATCGCTGCGAGGAACAGCACACTCAGCAGCAAGACCGCCCATAAGCCGATTTTTTTCCAATTGGTCTCGACGGGCGCAGGCGTGGTTTCGACTCTCGGGGTCGACGTGGCCGTGCCGTTCACCGTCGCCGTACCCAACGTCGCCAGCCGCGAAGGTTTGTAGTCGGGCACCAGCGTGGTCAATGGCAAACTGGCCGCCTTGACTGTCGAGCTGCCCAGCGCCAGGCGCCAGGGGCCCTCGCCGCGCGCCAGGAACACCACCTGGGTCGGACGCACGGCAAAGCGCAGGGCCGGGGCCTCGGCGCCCAGGCCGCCGCCGCGCTCGTCCACTGTCAGCTTCAGTTGTTGAACGGTCTGGCCGGACAGCTGCAGCTGGTTTTGCAACACGTCCAGGCCATTCTGGGTCAGGCGATAGAGCAGACCGCTGCCCATCGGCTGCCAGGGTTGGCTGCTTTCGCGGCGACCGGCCAGGGTCGCCGGCGCCAGGGTGTTGGCCTGGCTCAACTCGATCTGCACCTGTTCGACGTTCAACCCCATGGGTAACTGCCAGGTGTATTCGCCAGCCTTGGTCGTGCCACCAGCCAGCGGCTGCGACCAGACCAACGGCAGCGGCAGACTCTCGCGGCTGGCGCTTTGCAGCTGGGCCGAGGTCAGCACCGGCGCCGAGGACGGCGAATCCCACAGCAGTCGCAAGTAGCGCGCCGACTGCCCCGGCAAGCTCACCTCATGCTGCTCGACCCGCTCATCGGCAAACGTCAGCCGGGCGATCTGGCCTTCGCCCCACGACTGCCAGTGCTGCAAGTCGTCGCTGGCTTCGATGGTGAAGCGCTGGAAGCCATCGCGCTCGCTGGTCCAGTCGAGGATCAGTTGCTGCAACGGCGCCTTGATCGCGCTGGCGTCCAGCAACCAGCCGCGCAACTCTTCCTCGCCCGCCTCGAGCCGACTGGACGGCTGGACTTCCACCAGCGTGCCGTTGGCGTTCGATTGCACACGCACGCTGGGCGCACGCTCGCTGTCATCGGCGGCGTTGTACAGCGGGAACCATTTCACATCGGTGAGCGTGCGACTTTCCCGGCTCTGCGCCGACTCGCGAACCAATGCGTAGGCCTGGGCCTGGCCCGCCGCGTTGAAGACCCGCAAGTCGCTCAGGTCGGTCTGGCGCGCCTGCAACTGCACGTCCAGCGGCAACGCCAGGCGATACCACGGCCCCTCGCCGCTCAAGGCCAACGGCACCTGATGGGCGAAGTCTTGCGGTTGTTCCTGTGCCCCGGCCGACATGGCCACCCACAATCCCACCACGCCCAGCCCGATTCGACTCAACTTGCGACTCAAGATGACACTCCCTCACTGACAGGCATCGGCGGCTCGGCATCCACGGCCGGCTCCGGGCGTTTGGGCGGCAGCGGCGCAAAGTAGCCGACCACCAACAGCAACACGCCCACGCCGATAAACGACACGATCCGCGCCAGACCACCACGGTTACTCAATTCGACAAAGAACAACTTGGCCACCACCACCGCAATCAACGCCGCGCCGATCAGCCACACCTCGCGACGATGCCGCAGGTGGCCGCCAATCATCAGGCCCAGGGCGATCAGGGTCCAGACAATGGACAATCCGGCCTGCACGAACATCGATTCAAGCAATGCATCCAGCTCGAACGGGACATCCATCCACTGGTGCGCAGTGCGCATCACCAGGGCGGTGAAGAACGCGAACAGCGACACACCGGCGATCAACTGAGCGACCTGTCCGATCCGACTCCAGCGGTTCGTCGTTTGCTCCACGGCATTGCGGGCCCACACATAGATACCGAACAAGGCGAACAGCAGACCCAGTTCCAACGGATTGAGCAACGGCACATAAGGCAGCGGCTCCGAGTTGCCATCACTGAACGTGTTGGTCAGCCAGAACCAACCGAGCATCAACAGTGCCATGGGCGCCGCCGCGTAGACGCGGTATTCGCGCGGTTGGGCCGACACCGGCCACGGCAAGGTACGCGGCGTGGCCATCAGCACCAGGTAGAGGCCCGGCAGGATCGCCCACGCCAACCACCGCCAGGCATTGTACTGCTCGGACAGCAACAGCAGGCCGTAACGCAACTCCAGCATCAGCACCGCCATCAACAACCAGCAACCGAGCACATGGGCGGTGCTGCGCGCCTGGGCCGGCAGCGTCGCGGCCAGGCGCTTGAGCGACAGGAAATGCACGGCAAATACCGCCAGCCAGGCCAGCCAGCCGAAATCCGCCGCCGGGTGATAACGGCTGTGCCCGATCGCCACCAGCACACAGCCTGCTGCTGGAATCAACAAGGTGCACAGTAACCCCAGCGCCGGCCATTTCAAGCGCAGCGACAAAACGCTCCACACCGCCACACTGGCGGCCGCGACAATCAACAACAAACTGCCTTGCAGGTTTTGCGGGGCAAAGCGCAGCACTTCGCTGCCCCACGCCAGCGCCCACCAACCAGCGCCCCAGATCAGCAGCAGCTCGGACAGGCGCTGCAAACTCAAGGCATCGAGTTCCCGCGCCGCGTGCGCCTTTTGCAGACGCCATGCGCCCACCAGCGCAGCCAGCCCCAGCACCAGCGGTGTCCAGAATCCGCTGTGGGCCAAGGGACGCAGGTCCTCGGCATCAAGCGAGCCCAGCAGCGCCGGCCCTGCCATCAGGAAAGCCGCACCGCCAATCACTTGCAGCAGCAGGCCAAAGACAAAGCTCACGCGCTGCTTCAGGTACAGGCTCAGCCAGATGATCAACAGACCGCTGGCCGCCCACACGCCGCTCGCCGTTTGCCAGGGCAACACGAACAGTACCGCGAGATTGATCAGCACCAACCCGGCCAGCAACACCACCGACAAGCCGCGCAGCAAGCGCACATCGTTGCGCACCATGTCGTCGCGCGCCGCCAGCAACATACCGCCGATCAATGCCAGGCCGATCAACGAGGCGCTGAGCAGACCGCTCCAACCGGCGTTGAACACCGCCGCCGAATCGCCTTCGGCGCCTTGCAGACGCAGCAGGAACAGCGCACCGCCGAGCAGTTGCACGGCGAACGCGGTAAACAGGAAGCTGCGTGATTGCAGGCGCAGGCCGACGACCAGCGTCGCCAGCCCGGCCAACGCCCAGGCGATGGCAGTACCATGAATAAAGAAAAACAGCGGTGCCAGCAGGTAGAGGAAGCCAAGCCCCAGCACCGCCAGCACGGGTTGCCCGCGCAGCTCCCAACTTGCGGCGTGCCCGGGCTCGGCCTTGCGCAGTTGGTAGAAGCTGAACAGCAAGGCACCACCGAGCATCAACGCGCCCAGCCACGAACCTTCCAGCAGGCTACCTTCGCCGCTATGCAGTTCGCTGACGAAGGCCAGCGCCGCCCCCAATTGCAGCAACAGGGCAAAGATTCGCGCAAAAGGTCGCTGCTGACGCAGGCCGAGCCAGAAGATCCCGGCGCCTTCCACCGCCCACGCTGCGGCAGTCCAACGGGCGTCGAGGCCAAGGGGAATCGCCAGGCTGGTGAAAATCACGCCCAGGGCCAGGCAGGTTTCGGCCAGCAATACAGCGCGCCCGCCCATCAATACGCGGGCCAGCCCCATGTAGATCATGCCCAGGGCCAGGGCGCTGAAGGCGGCGGCGAATTCCAGATGCTGCACCAACGCGAACTGCAAGCCGAAGCCCACCAGCGGCGGACCGAACAGCATGCTGCCGTCCACATAGTCGCCCTTGCGCGCCGACCAGCGCAGCAGCGCTTGGCGGCTGTCATCTTCAGGCGCATCGCTCAATTCCAGCAACTTGCGCCGGGTGAACAGCAACCCGATCGCCAGGTACATCAGGAAGAACACGATTAGGAACGGCTCAGTGCTCCAGAGCAGTTCCGGTGTATAGGAGCGCAGGCCCCAGGCGAAACCGATGCCGAAGGTGCCGACGAAGCCGATCAGGTTGAGCAGGCGCCAGGCGCGGAACCAGGCAATCGCGAAGATGCCGGTATTGAGCAGGATGAAATAGCTGAACAGCGCGACATGGTTGCCGCTGCCGGTGGAGGTCAGGATCGGCGCGGCGAAGCCGCCCAGTGCGGCAGCTGCCGCCAGCCCCAGGGCATTCTGGGTAACGGCCAGGATCGCGGAAAACACCGTGACTGCAACCAACAGGCCCAGGGCAGCCTTGGAATCGAGCAGCGGGTGCAGGCGCATGGCGGCGAACACGGTCAGGTACAGCACCGCGATCCCCGTCCCCTGCAACATCAACGCATAGTTGCTGTTGCGGTGGCGCAACCACCAGCCCAGGCCCAACAGGCCCAAGGCACTGGCCGCGACGCCGGCGTAACGCAACTCGATCGGCACTACCATGCCTTCAGTGGCGTAGCGCAGCAGGAAGGCCAGGCCGAGGAACAACAGCACCACGCCGACCCGCAGCACGGTGTTGCCGCCGAACAGCCAGTTGCGCGCGCCCGTCCAGGCACGATCGATCAGATTCGGACCGCGAGGGGCCGTCGGCTCGGTAGTCCTCGGTTCCAGGGGCAGAGGTTCGAAGTCGCGGGTTGCGCGCCGACTGGATGTTTCGGGCGCGGGTTTCCAAACGTCATCGGGCAACGGCTGGCTGGCCTGGGTGGCCATCGCGGGGATTGGTTCGAGTTCTGGCGGCAGCTGCCAGATGAGCTCCGGCTCGGTGCGCGCCTCGGGCTTCGCCGCTTGGGCAACGACAATTTCCGGTGCTGGAGCCGGTTCACTCGGTTCGGCCACGTTGCCGCGTTCGAGCACCGCCAGACGCGCTTCCAGCGTGAGCAAGCTGCGTTGGGCATCTTGCAGCAGGATCTGTTGCTTGGCGGCCTGGATACCCAGGCGTCCCAGTCGAAACGACTGGGCGATGCCAAGCCCCACCAGCGCACCGATCAGCGCGTCGGCAAACGACTCTTCCACCACCCAGCCGAGTGCCAGGCCCAACAGTGTCAAAATCCATTGCATATGGTCGATATCCCTAAGCGGCCCGTTGCGGGCATGACCGGGGTGATGTGGGGTCTGGCTCAGTCTAGTGGAAAACCCCGAAACCCTGTGGGAGCGAGCTTGCTCGCGATGGCGGCGTGTCGGGCAATATGAATGTCGCCTGATACACCGCTATCGCGAGCAAGCTCGCTCCCACATTGGATTCCTGGCATTTCCAGTACTGGTCCGGCCACACTGCCCGGCGAAACTGACGCCTAGTATATCGACGAAGCCCTACCGCCGTTGGGCTTCGCTCACATTTCTTGCAACAGTCAGTCCAGGGCCTTCCAGATATCGGTGGCGTATTCGCGAATGGTCCGGTCCGAGGAGAACCAGCCCATGCGCGCGGTGTTGAGCACCGCCGAGCGCCACCACTGCTTGGGATCGTGCCACCTCTCCTCGACTTTGGCCTGGGCGTTCCAGTAGGCGTCGAAATCGGCGCAGACCAAGAAGCGGTCGTAATCCACCAGCGAGTCCACCAACCCGGTGTAGCGCATCGGATCGTCCGGGGAGAACACCCCGCCACGAATCGCCTGCAGCACATCGTTGAGGCGATGGGACGCGGCGATGTCCGGCGCGGCACTGAATTCGCCGTTGCGCTTGCGCGCTTCCACCTGCTCGGCGGTCAGGCCGAAGATGAACATGTGCTCGCCACCGACGCGGTCATGCATTTCCACGTTGGCGCCGTCCATGGTGCCGATGGTCAGCGCGCCGTTGAGGCCGAACTTCATGTTGCTGGTACCCGAAGCCTCGAAACCGGCCGTGGAAATCTGCTCCGAGAGGTCCGCCGCCGGGATGATGCTTTCGGCCAGGCTGACGTTGTAGTTGGGCAGGAACACCACTTTGAGCAAGCCGCGCACGGTCGGGTCGTTGTTGACCACCCGGGCGATGTCGTTGGTCAGCTTGATAATCAGCTTGGCCTGGTGATAACTGGCGGCGGCCTTGCCGGCGAAGATCTTCACCCGCGGCACCCAATCCACCTCAGGCTCGGCGCGGATCGCCTGGTACAGCGCCACGGTGTGCATCAGGTTGAGCAACTGGCGTTTGTACTCGTGGATCCGCTTGACCTGCACGTCGAACATCGCCGCCGGGTTGACGGCAATGCCCAGCCGCTCGTGGATCAGGTAGGCCAGGGCTTTCTTGCTGTGCAGGCGCTGCTCGGCGAATTGCTTGCGGAACGCCGGTTTGTCGGCAAACGGCTCCAGTTCGATCAGCCGCTCCTCGGGGTTGTCGAGCACGCTCGGGCCGAGGGCGTCGACCATCATCGAGGTCAGTTCGGCGTTGGCCTGGAACAGCCAGCGGCGGAAAGTGATGCCGTTGGTCTTGTTGTTGATCCGGTCCGGATAAAGCTTGTGCAGCTCAGAAAATACGGTGCTGCGCATCAGTTGCGTGTGCAGTCCGGACACGCCGTTGACGCTGTGGGAACCGAGGAACGCGAGGTTACCCATGCGCACCCGGCGACCGTTGTCTTCTTCGATCAGCGACACCGAGCGCAACACGTCGAAATCGTGCACGCCCTTGGCCCGCAGCGAATCGATATGCTGGGCGTTAATCAGGTAGATGATCTGCATGTGCCGCGGCAACATGCGCTCCATCAGCCCCACCGGCCAGGTTTCCAATGCTTCTGGCAGCAGCGTGTGGTTGGTGTAGGAGAGCGTGTCCTGGGTGATCTGCCAGGCCGCGTCCCACGCCACGTCGTAGACGTCCACCAATTGGCGCATCAGCTCGGCCACGGCAATCGACGGGTGGGTGTCGTTGAGCTGGATCGCCGCGTGATCGCCCAGGGTCAGTACCGAGGTGTGCATGTTGCGATGGCGGCGCAGCAAATCCTGCAGCGAAGCAGCGACGAAGAAATATTCCTGACGCAGGCGCAGTTCCTGGCCGGCTTCGGTGCTGTCGGCCGGATACAGCACGCGGGAAATACTCTCGGCGCGGGCCACTTCCGCTACGGCGCCGAGGTGGTCGCCAGCGTTGAAGCGCTCCAGGTGCAGGTCTTCCACGGCTCGGGCACGCCACAGGCGCAAGGTATTGACGCTGGCGCCGCGCCAGCCGACGACCGGCGTGTCATAGGCAATTGCCCGCACGGTTTCGGCCGGAGACCAGACCTGCCGGGTCTTGCCGGTGTCGTCGGTGACTGTCTCGACGCTGCCGCCGAAGCCGATCGGGTAGACGACCTCCGGCCGCTCGAATTCCCACGGGTTGCCGAAGTCCAGCCAGTGTTCGGTCTGCTCCTGTTGCCAGCCGTCGACAATCGCCTGGCGGAACAGGCCGTGCTCGTAACGAATGCCATAACCATGGCCGGCGATACCGAGGGTCGACATGCTTTCCATGAAGCACGCCGCCAGACGGCCGAGACCGCCGTTGCCCAAGGCCGCGTCGGGCTCCAGCAGACGGATGCGCTCAAGGTCCACACCCAGCTCGGTCAAGGCTTCGCGGGCGGTGTCCAGCAAGCCGAGGTTGCTCAGGCTGTCGTACAGCAGCCGGCCGATGAGAAACTCCAGGGAGAGGTAGTAGACGCGCTTCTGGCCCTTTCGGTAGATCTGTCGCGTATGGTCCATCCAGTGTTCAACCATATGGTCGCGGGCAGCGAGGGCGATGGCTTCGAACCAATCGTGATCAAACGCATGATCGGGGTCCTTGCCGACGGCATAAGTGAGTTTGGTCAACACGGCGTCGCGAAAAGCCGCAACCTCGGCTTCGCGAACAAGTGGTTCTTGAGTCATTGATGAGACCTCGAACGAGCATGGAAATGTCTGAGCCTAGACGGTCTGACAGACGGTACGGGCTCTTGGTTCGGTGGTTTTTCCCCGGTGTCGGAGAATCGCCGCCAGAGAATTGCCAGATAGCCGAGTGAATGCAGGGGCCGTGCCGGTCCAGGCGGGGTTTTGCCGCGAGGTAAAAAAAACCGGCAGATGGTCGTTCAAAATTTCACCAGTCCCGGTATGATCGCGCGCCCTGATGCATGCTGGTAAACCGTGATGATGAAGCCCAACCTGATCGCCGCCGCGGAGATCGACCGACTCGATACCTGGGCGAAGTATTCCGCCCCGATGTGCGGTTCCTGCGTGTCGAGCTGCTGCACGCTGCCGGTGGAGGTCAAGATCAAGGACCTGATCCGCATCGGCATCGTCGATGAGTTCGAGCTGGGCGACCCGCCGAAAAACATCGCCAAGCGCCTGCAAAAGGAAGGGATCGTCGAGCGCTACAACCAGAAATCGGAAATCTTCACGCTCCAGCGCATGAGCAACAACGATTGCCTGTATCTGGATCGCAAGAGCCGGCTGTGCACCATTTACGAAAAGCGCCCGGATACCTGCCGCAATCATCCACGGGTCGGGCCACGGCCTGGGTATTGTGCCTACAAGCCCAAGGAAGTGGAGCGCGAGCGTAATCCGCGGACTTTGGATCGGTTTTGATCTATTGCTGATTCAGCAGCGCCTGAACCGTCGCCATCGCGAGCAAGCTCGCTCCCACAGTGGATTTATGTCGGACACAAAATCTGATCCGCTGAAAATCAACTGTGGGAGCGAGCTTGCTCGCGATGAGGCCCCAACAGGCGCCGCATAACTTCCAGGCATAAAAAAACGCCCCCGGTCTCACAACCGGGGGCGTTTTTCATTCAGCCTGGGCTAAATCAGTTCTTGGCTTTCTTGGCGGCGCGGGTACGCTCGCTTTCGTCCAGGATCTTCTTGCGCAGGCGGATCGACTTAGGCGTCACTTCGCACAGCTCGTCGTCCTGGATGAATTCCAGAGCCTGTTCCAGGGTGAAGCGAACAGGTGGAACCAGGGCGATGGTTTCGTCTTTGCCCGAAGCACGCATGTTGTCGAGCTTCTTGCCCTTGGTAGGGTTCACGCCCAGGTCGTTGTCACGGCTGTTCAGACCAACGATCTGGCCGCCGTAGATTTCCTGGCCGTGCTCAACGAACAGCTTGCCACGCGCCTGGAGGGTTTCCAGGGAGTAGGTCAGTGCCTTGCCGGTTTCAACCGAAACCAGAACGCCGTTCTGACGGCCGGACATGTCGCCGGACTTCATCACGTCGTAACGGTCGAAGATCGAAGTCAGGATGCCAGCGCCGTTGGTCAGGGTCAGGAACTGGTTACGGAAACCGATCAGACCACGAGCAGGGATGTTGTATTCCAGACGTACACGGCCCTTGCCATCCGGCACCATGTTGGTCAGGTCGCCCTTACGCAGGCCCATCTCTTCCATCACCTTGCCCTGGGATTCTTCCGGCAGGTCGATGGTGACGTTTTCGAACGGTTCGTGCTTCACGCCGTCAACCAGACGGATGATCACTTCGGGACGGCCTACAGCCATTTCGAAGCCTTCGCGACGCATGGTTTCGATCAGAACCGAGAGGTGCAGTTCGCCACGGCCCGAGACCTTGAACTTGTCAGCCGAGTCGCCTTCTTCAACGCGCAGTGCAACGTTGTACAGCAGCTCTTTGTCCAGACGTTCCTTGATGTTACGGGAAGTCACGAACTTGCCTTCTTTACCGCAGAATGGCGAGTCGTTTACCTGGAAGGTCATGGAAACGGTCGGCTCGTCGACGGTCAACGGCTTCATCGCTTCAACGGTGTCCGGGTGGCACAGGGTGTCGGAGATGAACAGCGAGTCCATGCCGCTGATGCAGACGATGTCGCCGGCAGCTGCTTCTTCAACGTCTACACGGTGCAGACCGTGGTGACCCATCAGCTTGAGGATACGACCGTTGCGCTTCTTGCCGTCGGCACCGATAGCCACGACCGGGGTGTTCGGCTTGACGCGACCACGAGCGATACGGCCAACACCGATCACACCCAGGAAGCTGTTGTAGTCCAGTGCCGAGATCTGCATCTGGAACGGGCCGTCACGGTCGACTTTCGGCGCGGGTACGTTGTCGACGATCGACTGGTACAGCGGGGTCATGTCGTCAGCCATTTCGGTGTGGTCCAGACCGGCAATACCGTTCAGGGCCGAGGCGTAGACGACTTTGAAGTCCAGCTGTTCTTCGGTGGCGCCCAGGTTGTCGAACAGGTCGAAGATCTGGTCCAGAACCCAGTCCGGACGCGCGCCTGGACGGTCAACCTTGTTGATGCAAACGATCGGACGCAGGCCGGCTTCGAAGGCCTTCTTGGTCACGAAACGGGTTTGCGGCATAGGGCCGTCCTGGGCGTCGACCAGCAGCAGCACGGAGTCGACCATCGACATCACGCGCTCGACTTCACCACCGAAGTCGGCGTGGCCCGGGGTATCCACGATGTTGATGTGGTAGCCGTTCCAGTTGATGGCGGTGTTTTTCGCCAGGATGGTAATACCGCGCTCTTTTTCCTGGTCGTTGGAGTCCATCACGCGCTCGTCGTTGAGCTCGTTGCGCTCCAGGGTGCCGGATTGACGCAAGAGTTTGTCTACCAGGGTGGTCTTACCATGGTCAACGTGAGCAATGATGGCGATGTTGCGTAGATTTTCGATCACTTGTGTATCTCGATCAGAGGATTCGGTGTGCTGACAGGTCGTGGCAGCGATTTACAGTAGAGTCCGACAGTTACAGCGTGTCGGCGGCGTCGGGGGGCCGGTGACGCAGGCCACAGGCAAACAGCCCCGGGCACTTAGCTCGGTCGATAAACGCGCACATTGGCATGCCCCTCACTGAGCAAATGATGGGCATGCAGGCGACTCATCACGCCTTTGTCGCAATACAGCAGGTACTGGCGAGTAGGGTCCAGTTCCTTGAAACGCGCGTTCACTGCATAGAACGGCATCGTTTGTACCTCGACGCCGGCGACGCTCAGCGGGTCGTCTTCAGCATCGTCCGGGTGACGGATGTCGATGATGATCTGACCGGCCAGCGCTTCGCCGACTTCTTCAATCTGAATGTCCTGGCCCAATTCGTCGATGACCCGATCGATCGGCACCAGCCTGGCGTTCTCGATCGCGCGTTCGAGTACCGCCATGTCGAATTCTTTCTCTTCGTGCTCCACGCGCCCGCGCTTGGCCGCCGTCTTCGGATTGACCGAGATGACCCCGCAGTACTCCGGCATGTGCCGGGCAAAATCGGCGGTGCCGATCTGGGTGGCCGTGTCGATGATGTCCTGCTTGTGGCTGGCGATCAGTGGCCGCAGCACGAGTTTCTCGGTCACGCAGTCGATCACCGACAGGTTCGGCAGCGTCTGGCTCGAAACCTGGGAAATCGCCTCGCCGGTGACCAGCGCGTCGATGTGCAGGCGGTCGGCGATGCTCGTCGCGGCACGCAACATCATACGCTTCAAAATGACGCCCATATGACTGTTATCGACTTTGCCGAGAATCTCGCCCAGGACTTCCTCGAACGGCACGCTCACAAATAACACGCGCTGGGAGCTGCCGTACTTCTTCCAGATGAAGTGCGCCACTTCCATGACGCCCAGTTCGTGGGCGCGCCCGCCGAGGTTGAAGAAGCAGAAATGGCTCATCAAGCCGCGACGCATGATCTGGTAGGCGGCGACGGTGGAGTCGAAACCACCGGACATCAATACCAACGTCTGTTCCAGCGAACCCAGCGGATAACCGCCGATGCTGTCGTGCTGGCTGTGGATCACGAACAACCGCTGGTCGCGAATCTCGATGCGCACTTCAACTTCAGGGTCTTTCAGGGAAATACCGGCCGCGCCGCACTGCCGGCGCAACTGGCTGCCGACATAACGCTCGACGTCCATCGAGCTGAACGGATGCTTGCCGGCGCGCTTGCAGCGTACCGAGAAGATCTTGCCGGCCAGGGCGTCACCATAATGGAGCATGCACTTGGCGAGGATATCGTCGAAGTCCCCCAGCGGATATTCGTCGACCTGGAGGAAATGCGCGATGCCCGGCATGCAGCTCAGGCGCTCGGTCATTTCCTTCAAGGCCTTGGGTTCGCTGACGCGGGTTTCCAGTTCGAGGTTGTCCCACACGCCATTCACCACCACGGCCGGGTCCAGGTCACGGAGCACGGCACGGATGTTCTTGGCCAACTGGCGGATGAAACGCATCCGTACCGGGCGGCTCTTGATGGTGATCTCGGGGAAGACTTTTACGATTAGTTTCATGAAAACAGCGCGCGAACGGCCAGCCGAAAAAGGGGGGCGCGGATTATAGCGGAAATTGCTCAAGGTTTAACCAGTTAATCTGCAATTGGTTTTGGCCGCACCAAAACAGGTCACATTCCACAAAAGACGCCACATTGCGGTGCGCAATTGTCCGACAATCCGCGTCCAGCCCCTTTCAAAAGCGAGGATTTGGTGCAAAAAACCCATGCTGGGGCACTGGCATGCAAATTGCTCCCTTGTGAGGCAGGTTGCCTTGGCAGAGTATTCGCGCCGGCATCACCCATATCTAAGGGCACACCATTACCGCCCGAAGCCACCCGGAGGACATATGTCGAAGTCGGTTCAACTCATCAAAGATCATGACGTCAAGTGGATTGATCTGCGCTTCACTGACACCAAGGGCACTCAACATCACGTGACCATGCCGGCCCGTGATGCGCTGGACGACGAATTTTTTGAAATCGGCAAGATGTTCGACGGTTCCTCCATCTCCGGCTGGAAAGGCATCGAAGCCTCCGACATGATCCTGATGCCGGACGACGAAACCGCGGTCCTCGATCCGTTCACCGAAGAGCCGACCCTGATCCTGGTTTGCGACATCATCGAACCTTCGACCATGCAAGGCTATGACCGCGACCCACGCGCCATCGCCCACCGCGCCGAGGAATACCTGAAGTCCACCGGTATCGGCGACACCGCTTTCTTCGGTCCTGAGCCTGAGTTCTTCATCTTCGACTCGGTCAAGTTCAAATCCGACATCTCCGGTTCCATGTTCAAGATCTTCTCCGAACAGGGTTCGTGGATGTCCGACCAGGACGTGGAAGGCGGCAACAAAGGCCACCGTCCAGGCGTCAAAGGCGGCTACTTCCCGGTTCCGCCGTTCGATTTCGACCACGAAATCCGTACGTCCATGTGCAACGCGCTGGAAGAAATGGGCCAGACCGTCGAAGTTCACCACCACGAAGTGGCGACTGCCGGCCAGAACGAAATCGGCGTGAAGTTCAACACGCTGGTCAAGAAGGCTGACGAAGTCCAGACCCTGAAGTACTGCGTGCACAACGTTGCCGACGCCTACGGCCGCACCGCGACCTTCATGCCGAAGCCTCTGTACGGCGACAACGGTTCGGGCATGCACGTGCACATGTCGATCTCCAAGGACGGCAAGAACACCTTCGCTGGCGAAGGTTATGCCGGTCTGTCGGACACCGCCCTGTACTTCATCGGCGGCATTATCAAGCACGGTAAGGCCCTGAACGGCTTCACCAACCCGTCGACCAACTCCTACAAGCGTCTGGTTCCAGGCTTCGAAGCACCGGTCATGCTGGCCTACTCGGCTCGCAACCGTTCCGCCTCGATCCGTATTCCTTACGTGAACAGCCCTAAAGCCCGTCGTATCGAAGCGCGCTTCCCGGATCCGGCTGCCAACCCATACCTGGCCTTCGCAGCACTGATGATGGCCGGCCTGGACGGTATCCAGAACAAGATCCACCCCGGCGATGCCGCCGACAAGAACCTGTATGACCTGCCGCCTGAAGAGGCCAAGGAAATCCCACAGGTTTGCGGTAGCCTGAAAGAAGCCCTGGAAGAGCTGGACAAGGGCCGTGCGTTCCTGACCAAGGGCGGCGTATTCAGCGATGACTTCATCGACGCTTACATCGCGCTGAAAAGCGAAGAAGAAATCAAGGTTCGCACCTTCGTACACCCACTGGAATATGAGCTGTACTACAGCTGCTGATCCGGTAGCGCCGTCACGTACGGCGTGAAATAAAAGAGGCCTCCTTCGGGAGGCCTTTTTCATGGGCACCGGTTACAGGCATGATGCCTCGTCGCTCCTCCATAAAGACGAGACTGCCCATGACTCCGCGCCTCAAGCTCTGCCTTGCCCTGTCCGCCGCACTGCTGGCCACCAGCGCCGAAGCGAGCAACGCCCCCGAAGCCCTTACTCCACTGCTGAACGCCATCGGCGAACGCCTGACCATCGCCGATCAGGTGGCGTTGAGCAAATGGGACAGCGGCAAACCGGTGGAGGATCGCCAGCGCGAGCGTGAAGTCATTGCCGCCGCCGTCGCCCAGGCGCCGGCCTACAAACTGACCGGTGAAACCGTGGAAGCGTTTTTCGCCGCCCAGATTGAAGCCAACAAACTGGTGCAATACATCAACCTGTCCGACTGGGCCCTCGACGGCAAGGCCCCGGACCTGCCACGCCCGGACCTGGTGGGCGAGATCCGCCCCAAACTCGATCGACTGCAAAAACGTCTGTTGCAGCAACTGGCCGACTTCGCCCCCTACCGCACCGACCCGCAGTGCCCGCAATGGCTGGCCCGCGCCACTCACCACAACAAACAACACCCAATACACAGGCTTGCCTTGATCCGAGCAACCGCCGAGCTGTGCGTGTCCGCAAAATCCTGACACACACCAAAACTCCCCCCTGTGGGAGCGAGCCTGCTCGCGATGAGGCCAGCACATTCAACACCTCAGCGCCTGACACGCCGCCTTCGCGAGCAAGCTCGCTCCCACAGGAAATACGTGCAACACAGCAACTGGGCCAACCAGCCACGCTGGCCTATGCTGCACCCATCACCTTTCGTTTTCGGTCGATTTTCCATGGGTCGTGTTTTCTCAATCATCTTCTTATCGCTGTTGGCATTGCCTGCTACCGCGCAGATCTACAAATACACCGACGCCGACGGCAACACCGCCTACAGCAATCAGCCGCCCGACGGCGTACCAGCCCAGGCCGTGGAATTGCCGCCGCTCAACAGCGTGGAGTCCCAGACACCGGCCAGCCGCGAAGCACCTGCGGCCACGCAAGGCAGCGACGCGCCGCGTAACGCCTATGACATCCTGGAACTGACCGACATCCCCACCGAAGAAGCCCTGCGCGCCAATAACGGCACCTTCACCGTTGGCGTCCGGGCGCAGCCGCGCCTGCAAGGCCCGCATCTGTTCAGGCTATTGCTGGACGGCCAGCCGTACGGGCAGCCGAGTAACGTGCCGCGCCTGCAACTGGTGAACATCGACCGCGGCGAACACAGCCTGGCAGTCCAGGTCATCAACGGGGAACGTCTCGTGCAACAAAGCGAAACCGTTACCTTCACTGTCCAGCGGATTCACCTTCCATGATCCGCTGGCTGCTCGCCCTCGGCCTGCTGCTGGTGGCGCTACCGAGCCTGGCGCAGGTCTTCACCTACATCGATGCCCAGGGCAATCGCGTCTTCACCGACCAGCCACGCCCCGGCAACGCGAAGAAAGTACCGCTACCGCCCGGCAACCGGATGCCGGCCACGCCCTCCGGGACTACGCCGACGACGACCGCCGAAAAGCCACCCGCCAAGCCCTTGTTCCGATACGAGATGCTCCGGCTGCTGATACCCGAGCCAGATGCGACGATACGCAGTACCGCGGGGGAACTGATCGTCACCGCCACCAGTGAGCCCGGTTTGCAGAAAGGTCACCGCTACCGTCTGCTGCTGGACGGCAAGCCCACTGGCGAGCCGGGACCCAGCCCAGTGTTTGCGCTGAAGAATATTGATCGCGGCACGCATCACCTGGCAGTGGAGATCCTCGACGAGCAAGCGCGAATCGTCGAGCGCACCGCCAACCAGCCCTTCCACATGCAGCGCATGTCCCTGGCGCAAAAGCGCCGCGTCAAACCCTGTGCTATCGCCGACTACGGCCAACGCCCCGAATGCCCCCTGGCGGACAAGCCCGAGGAGGAAAAAAGCAGCATCCTGCCCTTCTTCTAATGCCATTCAGGATGGCGCACCATGTCAGTGCACAGCTCTGCACCTCTACCCAGATTCCAACCCATTTTGGTTCGAAACTACCCGCAAAAACTGGCAGAACGCCACACAGATGGGCGAGAAAAGGCTATTTGACGCCTGAAACGCTTCTTTTCGGAGCCTTGGTTTGGTTTTTGCATTTTGCTGGTATCAGCGCATGAATCGCGCGCGCGATTTGGGGGCCTGCCCTTGATCGCTACGCTTTAAAAGAGGTCCTGATGACCATTAGCGACGCACTACACCGTTTGCTGCTCGACAATCTCACCACCGCGACCATCCTGCTCGACGCCGAACTGCGTCTGGAGTACATGAACCCGGCGGCAGAGATGCTCCTGGCCGTCAGCGGCCAGCGCAGCCATGGGCAGTTCATCAGCGAACTGTTTACCGAATCCGCCGAAGCGCTGAATTCCCTGCGCCAGGCCGTCGAACAGGCTCACCCGTTCACCAAGCGCGAAGCGATGCTCACCGCCCTGACCGGCCAGACCCTGACGGTCGACTACGCGGTAACGCCGATCCTCAACAACAATGCCACCCTCCTGCTTCTGGAAGTCCATCCCCGTGATCGCCTGCTGCGCATCACCAAGGAGGAGGCGCAATTGTCCAAGCAGGAAACCAGCAAGATGCTGGTGCGCGGCCTGGCCCATGAGATCAAGAATCCGCTGGGTGGCATTCGTGGCGCGGCGCAGTTGCTCGCCCGGGAACTGCCGGAAGAAAGCCTCAAGGACTACACCAACGTCATCATCGAAGAAGCCGACCGCCTGCGAAACCTGGTGGATCGCATGCTTGGCTCGAACAAGCTGCCCTCACTGGCGCTGTGCAACGTTCACGAAGTACTGGAGCGCGTCAGCAGCCTGGTGGAGGCGGAGAGCCAGGGTTGCATCACCTTGGTGCGCGACTACGACCCGAGCATTCCCGACGTCCTGATCGACCGCGAGCAGATGATCCAGGCGGTGCTGAACATCGTGCGTAACGCCATGCAGGCCATCAGCAGCCAGAACGAGCTGCGCATGGGTCGCATCAGCCTGCGCACCCGCGCCATGCGCCAGTTCACCATCGGTCATGTGCGCCATCGCCTGGTGACCAAGATCGAAATCATCGACAACGGCCCGGGCATCCCTGCGGAACTGCAGGAAACCATCTTCTTCCCCATGGTCAGCGGCCGCCCGGACGGTACCGGGCTGGGCCTGTCCATCACCCAGAACATCATCAGTCAGCATCAGGGCTTGATCGAATGTGAGAGCCACCCCGGCCACACCACTTTCTCGATCTTCCTGCCACTGGAACAAGGAGCCACATCGACATGAGCCGTAGTGAAACCGTGTGGATCGTCGATGACGACCGTTCTATCCGCTGGGTCCTGGAAAAAGCCTTGCAACAGGAAGGCATGACCACCCAGAGCTTCGACAGCGCCGACGGGGTGATGAGCCGCCTGGCCCGTCAGCAGCCGGACGTCATCATTTCCGATATCCGCATGCCCGGCGCCAGTGGCCTGGACTTGCTGGCGCGGATTCGCGAGCAACATCCGCGGCTGCCAGTGATCATCATGACCGCTCATTCCGACCTGGACAGCGCCGTGGCGTCTTACCAGGGCGGTGCGTTCGAATACCTGCCCAAGCCGTTCGACGTCGACGAAGCCGTGTCCCTGGTCAAGCGCGCCAACCAGCACGCCCAGGAGCAACAAGGCCTGGAGGAAGTCCCGGCCCTGGCCCGCACCCCGGAAATCATCGGCGAAGCGCCGGCGATGCAGGAAGTGTTTCGCGCCATCGGTCGACTGAGCCATTCCAACATCACCGTGCTGATCAACGGTGAATCGGGTACCGGCAAGGAATTGGTTGCCCACGCCCTGCACCGCCACAGCCCGCGTGCGGCGTCGCCGTTCATTGCGCTGAACATGGCGGCGATTCCCAAGGACCTGATGGAGTCCGAGCTGTTCGGCCATGAAAAAGGCGCGTTCACCGGCGCGGCCAACCTGCGCCGGGGCCGCTTCGAACAAGCCGATGGCGGTACGTTGTTCCTCGATGAAATCGGCGACATGCCGGCTGACACCCAGACCCGGCTGCTGCGGGTACTGGCCGACGGCGAGTTCTATCGAGTCGGCGGGCATACGCCGGTCAAGGTCGATGTCCGGATCATCGCCGCGACCCACCAGAACCTGGAAACCCTGGTCCACGCCGGCAAGTTCCGCGAAGACCTGTTCCATCGCCTGAACGTGATCCGCATACACATCCCGCGCCTGGCGGACCGTCGCGAGGACATCCCGACCCTGGCCCGGCACTTCCTCGGCCGTGCGGCCCAGGAGCTGGCGGTGGAGCCCAAGCTGCTCAAGAGCGAGACCGAGGAATACCTCAAGAACCTGCCGTGGCCCGGCAACGTGCGCCAGCTGGAGAACACCTGCCGCTGGATCACGGTGATGGCGTCGGGTCGCGAAGTGCACATCAGCGACTTGCCACCGGAACTGTTGAGCCTGCCACAGGATTCGGCGCCGGTGACCAACTGGGAACAGGCCCTGCGCCAATGGGCCGACCAGGCCCTGGCCCGCGGTCAATCGAGCCTGCTCGACAGCGCCGTCCCGGCCTTCGAACGCATCATGATCGAAACGGCCCTCAAGCACACCGCCGGCCGCCGCCGCGACGCCGCCGTGCTGCTGGGCTGGGGCCGCAATACCTTGACTCGCAAGATCAAGGAATTGGGGATGAAGGTTGATGGTGGGGATGATGATGAGGGGGATGAGGGTTGACCGGCCTTTGACCCTGTGGGAGCGGGCTTGCTCGCGAAAGCGGTGTATCAGACAAAGTGATGTCGACTGATACACCGCATTCGCGAGCAAGCCCGCTCCCACATTGGATCTTTGTGCACCGCTTCAATGCACTACGAACCGCAATTGCACATGCACCTCAAGCCAAAACCAATCGACCCAACTCGAAAAAAACCGCACAAACAAAAGCAAAAGCCCCGGAATACGGGGCTTTTTCGCATCTTCAGCAGTTTTTTGTGACAAGCCATTTAAAACTGGCACGCCCCCTGCAATAACCCAATCATTACCCAGTTTCGGGGACCTTGGTACAGGCAGGCCGGGGATTCCCCTCTTTTACACCGGGCTCATCGAGCCCACTGTTTTGGGGGCCTTGATACAGGCAGGTCAAGGTTTCCCTTCTTTACATCCGGGCTGCGCCTTCACGGCAAGCCCTCCCGTTTTGGGGACCTTGGTACAGGCAGGCCGGGGATTCCCTCTTTTATTGCTCCTGGAGACGGATCTCCAGCCGCCAGCGGTCATCGACTTCGCTGCCGGTCCACTCCCCTCGCAACGGACGCGCCGCCACCAAAGTCAGCAACAGCCCCTTGTCACTCAACCGCACCCGCCAGTTCACGTCCTTGCCGTTGAGCTTGAGCTGGCCTTTCTGCGGCCGACCTTGCGCCTGAAACAACAGCGCCACAGTGCCGTCGATGATTTCCCCATGGAGCTCCGGTTCGTTGTTGAACCAGGCCACCAGCCCTCCCTGGGTGACCTCGACCTGTTGCAGCTCGCTCGGATCGGGCGTTGTCAGGCGGCCGATCATCAGCCCGACCATCATGCCGACGATCGCCAGAGAGCCCATCACCCGAGGCAATAGCTTCGAACGTCGATCGGTTTGCGGCGTAGAATGCCGCTCATCTTTATCTGCGGAGCCGTGCATGTTTCACGTCATCCTTTTTCAACCGGAAATACCACCCAATACCGGCAACGTCATCAGGCTGTGCGCCAACAGCGGCTGCCACCTGCACCTGATCGAACCGCTGGGCTTCGAAATGGACGACAAGCGCCTGCGCCGCGCCGGCCTCGACTACCACGAGTATGCCACCTTGCAGCGGCACGCCGACTTGGCCAGTTGCCTGGAAAGCCTGGGGCATCCGCGTCTGTTCGCCTTCACCACCAAGGGCTCGCGGCCGTTTCATGACGCCAGCTTCGTCGCCGGCGATGCATTCCTGTTCGGCCCGGAAAGCCGTGGCCTGCCGGCCGAAGTGCTCGACGCACTACCGGCGGACCAACGCTTGCGCTTGCCGATGCGTGAAGGCTGCCGCAGCCTGAACCTGTCAAACACCGTGGCGGTGGCGGTTTATGAGGCGTGGCGGCAGAACGGCTTTCAGTAGCAGCGCATAACAAATGTGGGAGCGAGCCTGCTCGCGAAAGCGTCAGCTCAGTCGGTACTTGATTGACTGATATACCGCTTTCGCGAGCAGGCTCGCTCCCACAGGTTTGATACTCGGCTGAAAGCGCCGTTTACTGGACGGTCGCGCCGCCTTCTTGTTGCATGCGCTGCAGCTCTTGCGCGTACAGGGCATCGAAGTTCACCGGGGCCAGCATCAGGGCCGGGAACGAGCCGCGGGTCACCAGGCTGTCCAAGGTTTCGCGGGCGTACGGGAACAGGATGTTCGGGCAGAACGCGCCCAGGGTGTGGCTCATCGAAGCGGCATCGAGATTCTTGATCAGGAAGATACCGGCCTGCTGGACTTCGGCGATGAACGCGACTTCGTCGCCATTCTTCACGGTCACCGACAGGGTCAGCACCACTTCGTGGAAATCTTCTTCCAGGGCTTTCTGGCGGGTATTCAGGTCCAGGGCCACGCTCGGCTCCCACTGCTGGCGAAAGATCGCCGGGCTTTTCGGGGCTTCGAAGGACAGGTCGCGAACGTAAATGCGCTGCAAGGAGAATTGCGGTGCGGCTTCTTCTTCAGTGGCAGCTGTGTTCTGTTGGTCAGTCATCGCAGATCCTTCTTACTTTCAGGTTCTATTAATTGGAATTCAGGCCTTGAGCAGCGCGTCGAGCTTGCCGGCGCGCTCCAGGGCGAACAGGTCATCGCAACCGCCCACGTGGGTGTCGCCGATCCAGATCTGCGGCACGGAGGTACGCTCGGCCTTCCTGGTCATCTCGGCGCGCAACTGCGGCTTGCCGTCGACCTTGATTTCTTCGAAGGCTACGCCCTTGTTCTTGAGCAGCATCTTGGCTCGGGAGCAATAGGGGCAGTAATCGCTGGAATAGACAACTACGTGGGGCATGTCACTTCACCAAGGGCAGATTGTCGGCTTTCCAGCTCGCAACGCCACCAGACAGTTTCGCGGCGGTGAAGCCGGACTTCATCAGTTCGCGGGCAAGGGTACCGGCCTGCTGGCCTTGGGCGTCGACCAGGATCAGCGTCTTGGCCTTGTGTTTTTCCAGTTCGGCCACACGAGCGATCAGTTTGTCCTGAGGAATGTTCAGCGCGCCGACGATGTGACCGGCGGCGTAATCCTTGGTCGGACGGATGTCGACCACTACGCCGGCGTCCTTGTTGACCAGCGCGGTCAGCTCGCCGGTGCTCAGGCTGCGTCCGCCGCCCTGCATCGTGTGGGCAACCAGCAACGCCAGCAGTACGACGAAGATACCGACGAGAATGTAGTGGTTAGTGGCAAATTCAATCAGGTGAGCAACCATCGAAGGAGGTTCCAGGGCGTTAAAATGTCGGCCAGTATACACAGCACGCAAGGCCGGCCAAACCCCGCCCGGCGGTGACGGCACCGGAACTTACCTTTAAACTGCCCGTCCCTTTTCCATCGTCTTCTTTTAACCAGCCACGAGTGGATTCCATGACTACCACGCCTAAACCTTTGGTCCTGATGATTCTGGACGGCTTCGGTCACAGTGACAGCCACGAATCCAACGCCGTCTACGCGGCCAGGAAGCCTGTGCTGGATCGCCTGTGGGCCACCGTGCCGAACGGCTTGATCTCCGGCAGCGGCATGGACGTCGGCCTGCCCGACGGGCAGATGGGCAACTCCGAAGTCGGCCACATGAACCTCGGCGCCGGCCGCGTGGTGTATCAGGACTTCACCCGCGTAACCAAATCGATCCGCGACGGCGAATTTTTCGAAAACCCGACCATCTGCGCTGCCGTGGATAAAGCCGTGGCTGCCGGCAAGGCCGTGCACTTCATGGGCCTGCTGTCCGACGGTGGCGTGCACAGCCATCAGGACCACCTGATCGCCATGGCCGAGCTGGCCGCCAGGCGCGGCGCTGAAAACATCTATCTTCACGCCTTCCTGGATGGCCGTGACACGCCGCCGAAGAGCGCCGAATCGTCGATCAAATTGCTGGACGACACGTTTAAGACCCTCGGCAAGGGCCGGATCGCCAGCCTGATCGGCCGTTACTTCGCCATGGACCGTGACAACCGCTGGGACCGCGTCGCCCAGGCCTACAACCTGATCGTCGACGGCAATGCGGAATTCCACGCCGCCACCGCGCAAGAAGGCCTGCAAGCTGCCTACGAACGTGGTGAAAGCGACGAGTTCGTCAAGGCCACAACCATCGGCGAGCCGGTAAAAGTCGAAGACGGCGACGCCGTGGTGTTCATGAACTTCCGCGCCGACCGTGCCCGCGAACTGACTCGCGTATTCGTCGAAGACGATTTCAAGGAATTCGAGCGCGCCCGCCAGCCGAAGCTGGCCGGTTTCGTGATGCTGACCCAATACGCCGCCAGCATTCCCGCGCCATCGGCCTTCGCTGCCGGCAGCCTGGAAAACGTGCTGGGTGACTACCTGGCGAAAAACGGCAAGACCCAGCTGCGCATCGCGGAAACCGAGAAGTACGCCCATGTGACGTTCTTCTTCTCCGGCGGCCGCGAAGAGCCCTTCCCGGGCGAAGAGCGCATCCTGATTCCGTCGCCGAAGGTCGCCACCTACGATCTGCAACCGGAAATGAGCGCGCCGGAAGTGACCGACCGCATCGTCGACGCCATCGAGAACCAACGTTACGACGTGATCGTGGTCAACTACGCCAACGGTGACATGGTCGGTCACAGCGGCGTGTTCGACGCAGCGGTCAAGGCGGTGGAATGCCTGGACACCTGCGTCGGCCGCATCGTCGAGGCGCTGGAAAAAGTCGGCGGTGAAGCGCTGATCACCGCCGACCACGGCAACGTCGAGCAAATGTCCGACGAGTCCACCGGCCAGGCCCATACGGCCCACACCACTGAGCCGGTGCCATTCATCTATGTCGGCAAGCGTGACTTCAAGGTCCGCGACGGCGGCGTATTGGCCGACGTCGCACCGACCATGCTGATGCTGCTGGGCATGGAACAGCCGGCGGAGATGACCGGGACTTCGATCCTGGTCTGACGTCGCAGCATTGAGCACTGTTTGTGTGGCGAGGGAGCTTGCTCCCGTTCGATGGCGCAGCCATCGCAGAGGCTTCTGGCTTGATCTATTGTCGAGGGGCTGCTTCGCAGCCCAGCGGGAGCAAGCTCCCTCGCCACAGCAAGCTCGCTCCCACATTGGTTCTTGGTGTTTTTTCGGCCAGTTATCACACAGCCCCAAATGGGCGTTTTTTTTGCAGCGTGGGGCGGGCATACTAGGCCGTCCCTTTCCCTGGTGCCACCCGCCTCTATGCTCCGCGTCCTGATAGCCCTTGCTCTGACCTGCCTGCTCCAACCGGCCTTCGCGGACGAGCGCGCGCAAACCCAACAACAGTTGGAAGCCACGCGCCAGGACATCGCCGAGCTGAAGAAGCTGCTGAACAAGTTGCAGGAAGAAAAATCCAGCGTGCAGAAAGACCTGCGCGGCACCGAAACCGAGATGGGCAAGCTGGAGAAGCAGGTCGACGCCCTGCAGAAAGAGCTGAAGAAAAGCGAATCCGAGTTGCAACGCCTCGATGGAGAGAAAAAAAAACTCCAGAGCGCGCGCACTGAACAGCAAAAGCTGATCGCCATCCAGGCACGGGCGGCCTACCAGAACGGTCGCCAGGAATACCTCAAGCTGCTGCTCAACCAGCAGAATCCCGAGAAATTCGCCCGCACCCTCACCTATTACGACTACCTGAGCCAGGCCCGCCTGGAGCAGCTCAAGAGCTTCAATGAAACCCTGCGCCAGCTGGCCAATGTCGAGAAAGACATCGAGCTGCAGCAAGCCCAGTTGCTCGTGCAGAAAAGCAGCCTCGACACCCAGCGTGAAGAACTCGAGAAGGTTCGCAAGGAGCGCCAGGTGGCCCTGGCCAAGCTCAATGACGACGTGAAGGCTCGCGACAGCAAGCTCAAGGCCCGCGAACAGGACCAGGCCGAACTGGCAAATGTCTTGAAAACCATCGAAGAAACCTTGGCTCGCCAGGCTCGGGAGGCGGAAGAAGCGCGGCAGAAAGCGCTGATCGCCCAGCAGGAAGCCGAAAAAAAGCGTTTGCGTGAAGCCCAGGCCGACGCCGATGCCGGCGAAGCCCCGCGCAAGCCGGCTAAATCCAGCCCCGGCGCAGTGGTTTCCAGCGATGGCGAAACCTTCGGCGGCGCTTTTGCTTCAGCCCGGGGCAAACTTCCATGGCCGGTCAATGGTCGATTACTTGCACGCTTCGGTGAAACCCGTGGCGACGATACCCGCACCAAGTGGGACGGCGTGATGATCAGCGCATCCGCCGGTAGCCAGGTGCACGCTGTACATGCCGGGCGCGTGGTGTTTGCCGACTGGCTGCGCGGTGCCGGCCTGCTGGTGATCCTCGATCACGGCAACGGATACCTGAGCCTTTACGGCCACAACCAGACGCTGCTCAAATCGGCGGGTGATGTGGTCAAGGCCGGCGAGTCCATCTCCACGGTCGGCAACAGTGGCGGGCAGGACACGCCAGCACTGTATTTTGCTATTCGCCAGCAGGGTCGCCCCAGTGACCCGGCACAATGGTGTCGTGCGCAAGGATAAGCGCGCCCATCCAACTCAGGAGTTCGTTCGACATGCTGCATTTGTCCCGCCTCACCTCGCTGGCCCTGACGATCGCCCTCGTGATCGGCGCGCCCCTGGCTTTCGCCGCGCAACCCGCGCCGGCGTCGACCGCCGCTACGGCCGCCACCACCAAGGCCCCGCTGCCGTTGGATGAACTGCGCACCTTTGCCGAAGTCATGGACCGGATCAAAGCCGCGTACGTGGAACCGGTGGACGACAAGATGCTGCTGGAGAACGCCATCAAAGGCATGCTCAGCAACCTTGACCCGCATTCGGCCTACCTGGGCCCTGAGGATTTTGCCGAGTTGCAGGAAAGCACCAGCGGCGAATTCGGCGGCCTGGGCATCGAGGTCGGCAGCGAAGACGGTTTCGTCAAGGTGGTCTCGCCGATCGACGATACGCCCGCCTCCAAGGCTGGCATCCAGGCTGGCGACTTCATCGTCAAGATCAACGGCCAACCGACCCGTGGCCAGAGCATGACCGAAGCCGTGGACAAAATGCGCGGCAAGATCGGCGAAAAAATCACCCTGACCCTGGTGCGCGACGGCGGCACGCCATTCGACGTGACCCTGACCCGGGCGGTCATCCAGGTCAAGAGCGTGAAGAGCCAATTGCTGGAGTCCGGCTACGGCTACATCCGCATCACCCAGTTCCAGGTCAAGACCGGCGAGGAAGTCGCCAAGGCCCTGGCCAAGATGCGCAAGGACAACGGCAAGAAGCTCAACGGCCTAGTCCTGGACTTGCGCAACAACCCCGGCGGCGTTCTGCAATCGGCCGTGGAAGTGGTGGATCATTTCATCACCAAGGGCCTGATCGTCTACACCAAGGGCCGCATCGCCAATTCCGAACTGCGCTTCTCGGCCACCGGCAACGACCTCAGCGAAGCCGTGCCATTGGTCGTGCTTATCAACGGTGGCAGCGCATCGGCGTCGGAGATCGTCGCCGGTGCTCTGCAAGACCAGAAACGTGGCGTTGTCATGGGCACCACCAGTTTCGGCAAGGGCTCGGTGCAAACCGTGTTGCCGCTGAACAACGACCGCGCCCTGAAGATCACCACCGCGCTGTACTTCACGCCCAACGGCCGTTCCATCCAGGCCCAGGGCATTGTCCCGGACATCGAGGTGCGCAAGGCCAAGATCACCAGCGAGGCGGACAGCGAGTACTTCAAGGAAGCCGACCTGCAAGGTCACTTGGGCAATGGCAACGGCGGCGCGGACAAACCGACCGGCTCCGGCGCCAAGGCCAAGCCGATGCCGCAGGATGACGACTATCAGTTGGCCCAGGCGTTGAGCCTGCTCAAAGGGTTGAACATCACGTCCGGCCGCTGAGATGGGCCAGCGTTTCATTTTCGTCCTGTTGTGCCTGCTGGCGGGAGCCGTTAACGCGGCTCCCGCCACAGCTTCCCCGCCGCAGAAGGCTTACCTGAGCCTGATCATCGATGACCTGGGGCAGAATCTGCCCCGGGATCGCCGTGTCCTGGCCCTGTCCGGTCCGGTCACCGCGGCAATCATGCCCGACACGCCCCACGCCGCCGAAATCGCCCGCGAGGCTCATCGCGCCGGCAAACTCGTCATGCTGCACATGCCCATGGATCCGGCCACCGGGCCGTTCGCCTGGCATCCGGAATTATCCATCGAAGAATTGGGCAAGCGCCTGGACGCCGCGTTTGCCGCGGTGCCCTACACCAGCGGTATCAACAACCACATGGGCAGCCGCATGACCGCGCAACCCCAGGCGATGGCGTGGCTGATGGCGAATCTGCAACAGCGTCACAAGTTTTTCGTCGACAGCCGCACCAGCGCGCAGACGGTCGCCGCTGCCGAAGCACAAAAGATCGGCCTCGCCAGCGTGTCGCGGGATGTATTTCTTGATGATGAGCGCACCGAAGCGGCTATCGCCGGCCAGCTTCAGATCGCCATCGATCTGGCTCGGCGGCAGGGCTCGGCCGTGATGATCGGCCATCCCTATCCGCAGACCCTCGCCGTGCTCGAGCGCGAACTGCCCAAGCTCAAGGCCCAGGGCATCGAGTGGATCGACATCAAGTCGATGATCAGCCTGCGCAGCAACCGAGCGATGGCCGGGCACGGAAAGGATGGGGTTTATCGTTAGGCTTGGCGTCTCAGAGATAGCGCGCCATGATCGCGTCCACTTCGCCTTCCTTGCGCAGCTCATCCAGAGCCTTTTGCAGGCGGCTCACCACCTCGTCCGGCACGTCCTTGTTCAAGGCCAGGTAGAGCTCGGCACTGTTGAATCGCAGTACGGTCTTGAGATCGCTCACCCCCTCCTGACGCGCCAGATAACGCCCTGCCGGGTCGCCGGTGGCCCATAGGTCTATCTGGCCGTTGACGAGTTTTCTGGCGTTGTCCTGATCGCGCAACACGACAATGGGCTTGAGCCCCTGTTTGGCCAATGTTTCGGCAATTGCATCGCCCTTGTAGGCACCAATCCTGTACTGACGTGCCTGGTCCAACGAGTCGAGGGCAATCTTGCTGTCGGCCTTGGCGAGCATGATCCAATCGTCCGGGCCGATGGGGCCAACCCATTTGAAGAGCTTTTCCCGCTCAGGCAGCCGAGCCGTTACAAACACCCCATAACCAGGTTTTTCCAAGGCAAGCTTGTAGATTCGTTCCCAGGGAAAACGCAGCGTCAGGCTGTAGGAAATATCGGCGCGTTTGAATATCTCGCGGACGATGTCCACCGCAATGCCATGGATGTTTTCGTCCTGGGCGAAGTTCTTGCCGTTCTTCGCCATGTTGTAGGGCGGAAAGTTCTCCGTCAGCAATACCAGGCCAGCATCGCGGCCGTCCCCGGCCTGCGCCCCGCTCATGAACAGCAGGAAAGTGCTGGTAAAAACAACTAGAGCGCGTTTGAACATATCTGATTACCCGGGTCCATGGCATGTTCCAGATTGCCTTGGGCCCGCCGACGTGTCTACCGTCGTTTCACATCAAACACCTAACCAAACAGGATGCGCGCAAACGCAACCTTGGCGGAGGTAATTAGTTACCACCTTCCATCACGTCGAGGCTGATTAATTAACGAAGCCGGTCAAGACCGGCCCCAATTAATCAAAGGCATGACTCAATGAAAACGATCTACTTGTTACTGGGCGGTCTGTTTTGCCTGTCTGGCGCACTGAGCGTTGCACATGGCAAAGACTATGGCGAAGGGGTTCAGAACTTCGCCGACTCAAAAATCCTGAACAACAAAGATGGCTCACATGACCATTGGCAGGGTATTGGACGCTTCTCTACGATGAACGGGAATTGTACTGCGACACTTCTCGATACCCATGACCCTTCCGGGACAATGCCCACGCCCGCCTACGTGTTGACCTCGGGACATTGCACCGAGCTGACCAACGCAAACATCGTTACCAACAAGCCAATCGTCGGCCTCATGCAGTTCAACTACTTCGCCGATACTGCCCCCTACCTGACTTACCCGATGAAAAAAATCGCGTGGAGAAGCATCCAGGGCGTAGACATGGCAATCATTGAACTGGACGTCAGCTTGCAAACCTTGCTCAAGGACGGGATACAGCCATTGGGCTTGGCCACCGAGCGCCCCGTCGACGGGACGGATGTCCTGATCGTAGGCGCGCCAGTCCACGATCAGAACACGCTGCGGCTGGCTGCCTGTACCTTGCAACCTGCCCAGGAAATCGTGGAGGGCCGCTGGGTCTGGCGTAATACGCTGATGACCCGCTGCAAGGATTTGAAAGGTGGTGGCTCCGGCAGCCCGCTACTGGAGCGCCGTACCAATAAGATCATCGGCGTGATAGGCACTGGCAACCTGACCATCCAAGCCCACCCCTGCGAGCAGCACGCTCCTTGCACTCCAGTTGGCGACAGCTATAAAGCTATACCGGACGATGTTTATGGGAATCCTACGGACTTTCTCAGCCGCTGCTTTGTAGAGGGCCTCCTCGTTCAAGACGTGAATTCGTCTTGCCCGCTGTATCCGGTCTTTTCCGCCAGCGCCGCAGCGGACAGCCCGCAAAGGTACGTAAGGATCGGGAAGAAAGACGACGGCAGCGCAGACATCCCGACCTGGAACTACCACTTCACAATCAACACGCCGTTCTATCGTCATAAGACCGTTCGAACCGCAATGGATTGCGAAAGGCCGCAAGACTACAGCGGAGTAACCAGTGCGCAGGACGCTTTCATAAACACCGGGATAGGCGACCAGGTGGGCATGTACTTCCTCTGCATCGTGGGTGTCGACTCCGCTGATCAACGTCCCTCAGTGGGGCTCATCAACAACGTGTTGTCCCTTCCGGTCGAAATTCTCGACAACGCTCCAACAGCTCAGCCTGACTTGAGTTTCACTGCAGGCGTACAACTGTCGACAGCTGCGAATGAACTGCCACATCGAACCTACGCCTACAAGTTCGGCCCGACAGGGACGACTGACTGTTCAGACAAAACCGATTACAGCGACATCGAATACATAGACGCATGGCTGGACAATTCGGATCTGCCTGGAAAGCTCTGCACCATTGCCTATGACATATCCAGACAAGCATCCGAGCCAAGAATGGACATCCTGAACCCTACCCCGCTCAAGGATATCCAGGACTCGCCCTGATTCGCCCTCGGCTCGCCTGCCGGACTCTCGGCTTATCTGACGCAGATACCGCGCTGGGCCATGTAGGCCTTGGCTTCCGGCACGGTGTATTCGCCAAAGTGGAAAATGCTCGCCGCCAATACCGCGCTGGCGTGGCCTTCCAGAATGCCATCGGCCAAGTGCTGCAGGTTACCAACACCGCCAGAAGCGATCACCGGAATGCCCAAGGCATCGCTGATGGCACGGGTGACGCCGAGATCGAAGCCGTTCTTCATGCCGTCCTGGTCCATGCTGGTCAGCAGGATTTCTCCGGCGCCCAGGCCTTCCATCTTCTTCGCCCATTCAACGGCGTCCAGCCCGGTTGGCTTGCGCCCGCCATGGGTGAAGATTTCCCAGCGCGGGGTTTCGCCCGGGCCGGAGACCTTCTTCGCGTCGATCGCCACGACGATGCACTGCGAGCCGAAATGCTCGGCCGCCTCGCCGACAAATTCCGGGTTGAACACCGCCGCGGTGTTGATGGATACCTTGTCCGCGCCGGCATTGAGCAGGTTGCGGATGTCCTGCACGCTGCGCACGCCACCGCCCACGGTCAGCGGGATGAACACCTGGCTGGCCATGCGCTCGACGGTGTGCAGCGTGGTATCGCGGCCGTCGACGCTGGCCGTGATATCCAGGAAAGTAATCTCGTCCGCACCCTGCTCGTCATAACGACGGGCGATTTCCACCGGGTCGCCAGCGTCACGGATGTTCTCGAACTTGACGCCCTTGACCACCCGGCCGTTATCCACGTCCAGGCAAGGGATGATGCGTTTGGCCAGCGCCATGATAAGTCCTCAGCCTTTATAGAAATCGCAGAAGGCCTGGGCCTCGGCGACGTCCAGGGTACCTTCATAGATCGCGCGACCAGTGATCGCACCGATGATGCCCGGCGCCCTGGCGTCGAGCAGTGCCTTGATGTCGCCCAGGTTGTGGATGCCGCCGGAGGCGATCACCGGGATCTTCGTGGCTGCGGCCAGGGCAGCGGTGAACGGAACGTTACAGCCCTGCATCATGCCGTCCTTGGCAATGTCGGTGTAGACGATGGCGGACACGCCGTCGGCTTCGAAACGCTTGGCCAGGTCGATCACTTGCACGGTACTCACTTCAGCCCAGCCGTCGGTGGCGACAAAACCGTCCTTGGCGTCGAGGCCAACGATGACTTTTCCCGGGAAGGCACGGCAGGCTTCGGCGACGAACTCGGGTTCCTTGACGGCCTTGGTGCCGATGATCACGTAGCTCACGCCGGCCTTGACGTAGTGCTCGATGGTCTCCAGCGAACGAATGCCGCCACCGATCTGGATCGGCAGGTTCGGGTACCGTTTGGCGATGGCGGTGACCACTTCACCGTTGACCGGCTGGCCTTCGAAGGCACCGTTCAGGTCAACCAGATGCAGGCGACGGCAACCGCCCTCCACCCACTTGGCGGCCATGCTCACCGGGTCGTCGGAAAACACCGTGGAGTCTTCCATGCGGCCCTGGCGCAGACGGACACAAGCGCCGTCCTTGAGATCGATAGCGGGGATAATCAGCATCTGGCAAACCTTCAAATACGAAAATTCAGCTTGGCTCGAAAATCAGTTTTTCTCGAGCGCCCACAAGTCGCTTTCGATGCTTTCGAACCTTTCCTTAAGGTGCGCCTGCACATCGAAAATCGCCCTGTTGTAATAGTGCGGAGCAATTTCGCGGGTAAACAGATCAAGAATTTCCGCCGCTTCGAACGAGCCAAGGTCCAGCTCGAAACGCTCCTCCATGAACCGCTGGATCTTGCGGTTCGCCTCACTTTCCTGCTCAGGCGTGAGGGTGAGGATCGGCGGTTTCTTGCGGGCCATTACCAGCGCCCGTCCCACGCCGCGAAGTTCTGCAGCAGTTGCAGGCCATGGGTATGGCTCTTCTCCGGGTGAAACTGCACGGCGAAGCGCGAGCCATCGGCCAGGGCCGCGGCGAAATCGACACCATAGTGACCGCTGCCCACCACCTGCCGGGCATTGCCGGCGGCGATGTAGTAGCTGTGCACGAAGTAGAAACGCGCGAGGTCCGGAATATCGTGCCACAGCGGGTGGTCCACCGTTTGCCGCACTTCGTTCCAGCCCATGTGCGGCACTTTCAAGTGCTCGCCGTCTTCATGCAGGTCCTTGCCAAAGAACTTGACCTGGCCCGGGAACAGCGAGATGCAATCGACCCCGTCGTTCTCTTCACTGCGGTCGAGCAAAGCCTGCATGCCCACGCAGATGCCGAGGAACGGGCGATCCTGGCTGACTTCGTGCACCAGTTTGTCGAAGCCCAGGCGCCGAATCTCGGCCATGCAGTCGCGAATCGCGCCGACGCCGGGAAACACCACCCGGTCGGCTTCGCGAATCACGTCGGCATCGCTGGTGATCAATACCTTGCCGGCGCCTACGTGCTCGAGGGCCTTGGCCACCGAGTGCAGGTTGCCCATGCCGTAATCGATAACCGCAACCGTCTGCATTACAGGACGCCTTTGGTGGAAGGCATCTGGCCGGCCATGCGGTCATCGAGCTCGACAGCCATGCGCAGCGCGCGGCCGAACGCCTTGAACACGGTTTCGATCTGGTGATGGGTGTTGTGCCCACGCAGGTTGTCGATGTGCAGGGTCACGTTGGCGTGATTGACGAAGCCCTGGAAGAACTCCTGGAACAGGTCGACGTCGAAGCCGCCGACAGTGGCGCGGGTGTACGGCACATGCATCTGCAGGCCAGGGCGGCCGGAGAAATCGATGACCACGCGCGACAGCGCTTCATCGAGCGGCACGTAGGCATGGCCGTAGCGACGGATGCCCTTCTTGTCGCCGATGGCTTTGGTGAAAGCCTGGCCCAGCGTGATACCGACATCTTCGACGGTGTGATGGTCGTCGATATGCAGGTCGCCCTTGCTGACGATGTCCAGGTCGATCAGCCCGTGACGGGCGATCTGGTCGAGCATGTGCTCAAGAAAAGGCACGCCGATATCAAACCGGGCCTTTCCGGTGCCATCCAGGTTGATCGAGGCTTTGATCTGGGTTTCCAGAGTGTCGCGCTCGACAGACGCCTTACGTTCGGCCATCACCAGCTCCGCAAAATCATTGGGCGAAAAAGGCAGCCATTATAGGGGCGCGAGCGGCAAACAGAAACAAAAGAGGTGACACCGCTGACGGGCTGAAACCGATGCGGCGGCGTTAGACATGTCCATACAAGTCTTCCAGGACTCATAAAAACAAATGTGGGAGCGAGCCTGCTCGCGAAAGCGGTGCGTCAGAGGACATTCATGTCGACTGACACGCCCCATTCGCGAGCAAGCTCGCTCCCACAAGGATTGCCCTGACCCGCTGGCCAGGGCAACGGTTTTAGCGGAACAACACCGCCGTCTTCTGCAGGGTCACCCACACACCCCACGCCAGCGGAATGCCCACCACCAGCCAGGCGGCGATCGCCAGGGGCTTGGTGCCCGGTGCGGCTTTCCATTCCAGCGAAGTGGTGCTGTCGGCGCCCTTGTCGTGGCCCAGCGCTTGCTCTGCGGCCAGTTCGGCGTCGGTCATGAAGTACTTGTCGGCGACCGGGCGAACCATCAGGTTGCACAGGAAGCCCAGCACCAGCAGGCCGGCGAGGATGTACAGGGTGATGTCATAGGCCGCGGCGCGTTCAACGCCGATGCTCAGTTGATATTCACGCAGGTAGTTCACCAGTACCGGACCCAGCACACCGGCTGCCGCCCAGGCGGTCAACAGGCGACCGTGGATCGCACCGACCATTTGCGTACCGAACAGGTCCGCCAGGTAGGCCGGCACGGTGGCGAAACCGCCGCCGTACATCGACAGGATGATGCAGAACGCCGCCACGAACAGCGCGACGCTGCCCAGGTGGCCCAGGCTCGGGATCAGGGCATACAAGGCCACGCCCAGGGCAAAGAACACGAAGTAGGTGTTTTTGCGACCCAGGTAGTCCGAGAAGGAGGCCCAGAAGAACCGGCCACCGATGTTGAACAGGCTCAGCAAACCGGTGAAACCGGCTGCAATGGCAGCGATCTGGCCCAGTTGCGCGGCGTCCAGCTGACCGAACGGCAGGTCGTTGCCGAGCAATTTGCCGCCGAACACTTCCTGCAGCAGTGGCGAAGCCATGCCCAGGATGCCGATACCGGCGGATACGTTCAGGCACAGCACCAGCCAGACCAGACGGAACTGCGGGGTTTTCCAGGCAACGTTCACGTGAACGTGGCGATGGGTGATCATCGCGTTCGCGGCTTTTTTCGGTGCAGGGTTCCAGCCCTCAGGCTTCCAGCCGGTTGGCGGTACGCGATACGACAGGGCGCCACCGATCATGAACACGAAGTAGATCGCAGCCATCACCAGGAAGCTCTGCCATACGCCCACGTCGGTTGGCGTAGCGAAATGGCTCATCAGCGCTGCAGCCAACGGGGCACCCACCATCGCGCCACCACCGAAGCCCATGATCGCCATGCCGGTCGCCATGCCGCGCTTGTCCGGGAACCACTTGATCAGCGTCGAGACCGGGGAGATGTAGCCCAGGCCCAGGCCGATACCACCGATGACACCGGAGCCGACCCACATCAGCCAGATCTGATGGGTATAGATACCCAGCGCCGAAATCAGCAGGCCACCGCACCAGCACAGGGCCGATACCACGCCAGCCTTGCGCGGACCGGCATGTTCCAGCCAGCCGCCCCAGATGGCTGCCGAGCAACCCAGGAAAATGAAGAACAGGGTGTAGATCCAGCCGAGCATCGAGATCGGCCAGTCACATTGGGACGAAAAGACTTGCGAGATGAAGCTCATGTCCGGCGCGCAGGCTACCGGCTTGGTGATGCCCATGGCCTTGGACAGCGGCAACCAGAACACCGAAAAGCCGTAGGCCATGCCGATGCACAGGTGAATGGCCAGCGCGGCCGGTGGCACCAGCCAGCGGTTGAAGCCGGGCTTGGCGATAATGCGTTCCTTGGAGAGGAACGCAGGCTGGTCGGCAACGCCGTCCGCCGTAATGCTCGTGCTCATTGTGTATCCCCCAGTTATTGGAATAGGTTCGCCAGCCACGCATCACCCTCAGTCTTCATTTGCACGCAGGCATGACTGTATTTTGCGGTGAAGCTCCATTTTGGTGCGACATCACGTCGCAGAAGGACGGGCGAACTGACAAAGGTTACCATTTGCTCGTGACAGAAAAACCAAAGTGCTATCACCTTTTTTCTGTCATTCGTCTTATCGCGCCTCTTCTCACTTTCTGTAGGGCGTTATTCGTTTATTTTTCAGGAATTTCCATGCCCATCGTTGTCGAGCGTCTGAATGAAGCCACTCATCAGGATCATCAGGACCTGCAGAAAATCTATCAGGACGCCCCGGCCTGGCTGTTCGAGCCGTTCAGCGATGCCGGGCAGTTGATCAACAGGTGCCTGACGGAAGGTACGCTGATTGCGGCACGGTTCAACGACCGACTGCTCGGCGCCGCACGCCTGCAACGGCACCAGGACGCTTGGTACTTGTCTCACCTGTGCGTAAGAAAGGTTACCCGCCGCCGTGGCGTAGCTGAGCGCTTGGTGAGCGAAGCACGGAGGATGGCTCGACAGGAAGACGCCGGGCTTCGGCTCGAGGCACCGGCCGGGCATCTGGAGGTGCAGGCCTTGGCGGCAAAGCTGAAGATATCGCTGAATGAAAGCTGACGGTGACCGGTCATATCCCGTGGCGAGGGAGCTTGCTCCCGCTGGGGAGCGCAGCGCCCCCTAAAGCTGTCTCCACGGTGTGCCAGGCGTCCTGATTCGCCTGGTTTGGGACTGCTTCGCAGTCCAGCGGGAGCAAGCTCCCTCGCCACGGTGAACCGCGCCTGCCGTTCCACCAGTGGAGGATCGAAAAACGATGACCCAACGCTCCACCAACCCGGGACGTTATACTCTCCGGTAAAATTTGAACTCAACCTACAAGGATTCGCCCATGAAAGCGTTCGGCAAAATCCTGGGTCTGGTACTTCTCGGGCTGTTGCTGATCATTGTGGCCCTGGGCTTTGCCCTGACCCACCTCTTCGATCCCAACGACTATAAGGAAGAGATCCGCCAGATAGCCCGCGACAAGGCCCACATCGAGCTGACCCTCAATGGCGATATCGGCTGGAGCCTGTTTCCATGGCTGGGTCTTGAATTGCACGAAGCCAGCGTTGCGACCCTGGCCAATCCGACCCAACCCTTTGCCGACCTGCAGATGCTTGGGCTTTCAGTCCGGGTGATGCCGCTGTTGCGCCGTGAAGTGCAGATGAGCGACGTACGGGTCGAAGGTCTGAACCTGCGGCTCAACCGCGACAAGAACGGTCATGGCAACTGGGAAGACATCGGCAAGGCGCCCGCCTCCACGACCGCTACGAAGGCGCCGGCGCCAACCGAACAGTCCGCCCCGCCGGCCAACGCTCCGACAGAGAAACCGGCCCAACCCACTCGCCTGGACATCGACAGCCTGACCGTGAACAACGCCCGGGTCGAATACAGCGACGAGCAGACCGGCAAGCTGTTTACCGCTGAAAGCATCCAGCTGAGCACCGGCCCGATCCACGATTCCACCAATATCCCGGTTACCCTCACGGCTTTCCTGTCCAGCAACCAGCCGGCTGTTCGGGTGCGCACCGAGGTGACTGGCGAGCTGCGCTTCGAACGCGCACTGCAACGCTACAAATTCGAAGACCTGAAGCTGTCCGGTGAAGCCACCGGCGATCCGTTGCAAGGCAAGACCGTGAGCTTTGCGGCGCAAGGGCAACTGTTCCTCGACAAGGCAGCCAACGTTGCCGAATGGACCGGTATCAAGCTTTCCTTGAACCAGCTTCGCGCCCTGGGCGAGCTGAAGGTCAACGATCTCGACAAAACGCCGCAGCTGAATGGCGGCGTGTCGATTGCTTCATTCGACCTGGCCAGCTTCGTCGACAGCATCGGCCAGAAACTGCCGGCGATGGCCGATGGCAGCCTGAGCAAGGTCGAGCTGGCGAGCCGCATTGCAGCCACACCGACCAGCGTCGAGCTCAACGACATCAACCTGAAAATCGATGAGAGCAATTTCAGTGGTCGCATCGCCGTGGAAGATATCGCCAAGCAGTCACTGCGTGCCCAGCTCAAGGCCGACACCTTCAATGTTGATCGCTACCTGCCGCCAAAGTCCGCCGAAGCCAACAGCGCCAAGGCTGCCCGCGAGGCCGAAGTCAGCAACACCGAGGCCAGCGCCATGGCTGGTGCCGGCAGCACACCGCTACCAAGCGCCCCGACCCAGGGTGCGTGGAGCAACGATCGATTGTTCCCGGTGGAGCGCCTGAGCAAGCTCGATGTCGATGCCGACCTGAGCTTCGGCCAGCTGACCCTCGACAAGCTGCCCATCCAGAATGCCGCGCTGAAGGCCACCGGGCTCGGCGGCCTGTTGACGCTGGAAAACCTGCGGGGCGATTTGTATAACGGCAACTTCGAAGCCAAGGGCACGCTGGACGTGCGCCAGCCCACGCCGCAGTTGAGCCTGCAAACCCGCATCAACCGGGTGCCGGCCGACAAGATCATCGAAAGCCAGGGCAAAAATCCGCCCGTCAAAGGCCTGGTGACGCTCAACAGTGCCGTCACCGCCAGCGGCAACAGCCAGAAGGCCCTGATCGACAGCCTGAACGGCAATGCCGGGTTCGTCATCAATGACGGTGTGCTGCTCAATGCCAACCTCGAACAGCAGCTGTGCAAAGGCATCGCCACGCTGAACCGCAAGAGTCTCAGCGGTGAACCGCGCGGCAAGGACACACCGTTCCAGCAACTCGACGGCAACCTTACCTTCCACAATGGCGTGGCCAGCAACCCGGACTTGAAAGTGCGCATTCCCGGCATGACGGTCAATGGCAATGGTGACATCGACCTGCGGGTATTGGGCATGGACTACCGCGTCGGCGTCATCGTTGAAGGCGACAAGAGCGACATGCCCGACCCGGCCTGCCAGGTCAACGAGCGTTATGTCGATGTCGAGTGGCCGTTACGCTGCCGAGGCCCGCTGGAGCTGGGCGCGAAAGCCTGCCGCCTGGACAACGACGGGCTGGGCAAGGTTGCCGCGAAGCTGGCCGGCGACCGCCTCGGCGACAAGATCGACGAGAAGCTCGGCGACAAGGTCAGCCCCGAGCTCAAAGACGCGCTGAAGGGGCTGTTCAAGCGATGACATCCGAGCAGTTTTCCAGCGCCGTATTGGATTGGTTCGACCGCCACGGGCGCCATGACCTGCCCTGGCAGCGAGACATCTCCCCGTATCGGGTATGGGTCTCGGAGATCATGCTCCAGCAGACCCAGGTCAGCACCGTGCTCAATTACTTCGACCGGTTCATGACCGCCCTGCCTTCCGTCCAGGCCCTTGCCGCCGCGCCGGAGGATGAAGTGCTGCACCTGTGGACCGGGTTGGGCTACTACACCCGCGCTCGTAACCTGCAGAAAACCGCGAAAATCGTCGTCGAGCAATATGGCGGCGAATTTCCCCGGGATGTGGAGAAGCTCACCGAACTGCCGGGAATCGGCCTATCCACCGCTGGCGCGATTGCCAGCATCAGCATGGGCCTGCGGGCGCCGATCCTCGATGGCAACGTCAAGCGGGTGCTGGCGCGCTTTACTGCCCAGGAAGGCTACCCAGGCGAGCCAAAGGTTGCGAAACAGCTCTGGGCCACCGCCGAACGCTTTACCCCTCAGGATCGGGTCAACGCCTATACCCAGGCGATGATGGACCTGGGCGCCACGCTCTGTACCCGCAGCAGACCCAGTTGCCTGCTCTGCCCGCTGGAAAAAGTCTGCGAAGCCCACATGCTGGGCCTGGAAACCCGTTATCCGATTCCCAAGCCGCGCAAGGAAGTTCCCAAGAAACGCACCTTGATGCCGATGCTGGCTAACCGCGAAGGCGCCATCTTGCTTTACCGCCGCCCATCCACCGGTTTGTGGGGCGGTCTGTGGAGCCTGCCGGAACTCGACGACCTCGACGACCTGCAACACCTGGCCCTGCAACATTCGCTGGAGCTGGGTCAGCAACAGGCAATGCCAAGCCTGGTACACACCTTCAGCCACTTCCAGTTGGCAATCGAACCCTGGCTGGTCCGGGTCCGCGAAACCGGCCATCACGTGGCCGAGGCCGACTGGCTCTGGTATAACCTCGCCACCCCGCCGCGCCTGGGCCTCGCCGCCCCGGTCAAGACATTGCTCGAACGCGCGGCCGCTGTATTGAACGCAGGAGAGTTGCAATGACCCGCACCATCATGTGCCGCAAGTACAAAGAACAGCTGGAAGGCCTGGAGCGCGCACCGTTTCCCGGTGCCAAGGGCCAGGACATCTACGACAACGTATCAGCCAAGGCCTGGGGCGACTGGCAAAAACACCAGACGCTGCTGATCAACGAAAAACGCCTGAACATGATGAATGCCGAAGATCGCAAATATCTTCAAGGGGAGATGGACAAGTTCTTTTCCGGCGAAGAATACGCCAAGGCCGAGGGCTACGTGCCGCCCTCCGAATAAGCTGCCCGGAGCGGGGGCGAATCGTAAGCGACGGTAATAGTTAAATATTTTTTGATAACTTGCTTGACGCCCCCCTGAAAAACCCGTTTAATGCGCCCCGTTGCCCAGATAGCTCAGTCGGTAGAGCAGGGGATTGAAAATCCCCGTGTCGGCGGTTCGATTCCGTCTCTGGGCACCAAATACCGAAAACCCCGATCAAGAAATTGATCGGGGTTTTTTATTGTCCGGGATTTCCTTCCTGCATCCTGTCGACTCAGCTACATTCGTCCGCTCCCCTCCTCCTGCATGCGAGTCGACATGGATATCACCGGCATCCCCTTCGGCACCACCGACTGGTCCACCATCGAACCCACCGAACACAAAGGCATTACCGGAACCGCTTACTGGCGCACGCAGCATTTCGGCAGCGTTCGGGTACGGATGGTGGAATACACGGCCGGCTACCTGGCCGACCATTGGTGCACCAAGGGCCATATCCTGCTTTGTCTCAAAGGCGAGCTGAACACCGAACTCGAAGACGGCCGGCAATTCCTGCTCAAGCCCGGCATGAGCTACCAGGTGGCCGACCAGGCCGAGCCTCATCGCTCCTCCACTCCATCAGGGGCGACGCTGTTCGTGGTGGATTGAGATTCGAAGCGTTCGCGTCGAAGCTGTAGGATAGATGGCCTTATTCATCAGGAATCCGACCATGTCATCGGCGAACAAACAGCAAAAACGCAGCCAGCGCGCCAAGGAGAAAGCCAAGAAGAATCGCATCCAGCGTGCCGCTGCGCCGAACGACTTCCTGGACCCGAACGACGAGCGCATCGACCTGGAAACCGTGGACCTGTCGGACCTGTTCCGCATCATGAGCGCCGCCGAGAAGGTCAGCCAGAAAGCCATGCTCGAAGCATTCCTGGGCCATCCACTGCTGGCGCTCGTGCTGGAACAGGAAGGTGAAGAAGAAGCGACCGACTTCATCATCACCGCCTTGATCGAATACCGTCGCCTGACCACGGGCGTCGATGAGCAGACTGCCCTGGATTGGGTGGAAAGCAAGCAATTCCAGGCTGATTATGTGGCCGCATCCCAGGCGCTGACGCAAGGCCAAGGCTGACTTCAGTCAGCGACTGACGATGGATCATACGCTGGTGGGACGGCTCCTACAGACCAAGCTCCACCAGCGTGGGCTGCGTCATACCCGTCCTGCATCAATCAGCTATTTTTCCTCTAAAGCAATCAGCTCCGTCTGACATCATCGAAGCTTTCATGGGAGCATTCTTCTGGTCCGCCCCTTCCAATGGCTGGACACTTCGATGAAGCCGATACTGCCCCAAGACGATCCACAGCTCGCGCCCTTGATCAACGAACTAGGCGAGCTGATTCGCCAGGCACGCCAGAAAGTGTTGCGTGCCGTTGACACTCTCCAGGTACAGACCTGCTGGCAGATCGGCCGGCACATCATCGAGTTCGAGCAAGGAGGCGCCGAACGCGCGGCTTATGGCGCAAGGTTGCTAGCCTCGTTGGCGAAGGTGCTGACGGCGCGGTTTGGGAAAGGGTTTGATGCCTCAAACCTGCGTTACATGCGACTTTTTTATCAGGCATTCCCAATCTGTGACGCACTGCGTCACGAATAGCCGCGATCGACCTACGGTAGAGCAGGAGGCAAGCGCGAGGCGCTGGATTGCGAACGGGCGCGACTTGAGGAGTCCCCCCCGGACGCAGCGACCTGAAGAAATGAAGCCGCTATCGAAACGCACACTCAAAAAACCCATGTAATATTGATGCGTTTTTTTTCAGCAACGCTCCAGCCAACGAGCTTCGTTCTGCATGTCACCGGCCGCAACCCACCCCTCTTTGATCCAGGCATTGCGGACTGAAACCGCCGAGTTGCATGTCGCCTTGGAAAAACGCCTGCCGTTTTTTTCGGAACGGCTGAACCTGGATCTGTACCGGCGCCTGATGGCGGCCTATTACGGTTTTTACCAGCCATTGGAACAACGGCTTCAGGTATTGGCATTGATTCCGTCCGGGCTGGACCAATCCCTGCGCATCAAGCTTCCGGTATTGCGGGCCGATCTCACGGCGCTGGGCATGGATGCAGCCGCTATCGAAGCGCTGCCCGTTTGCCAGCAACTGCCGCAGATCGACTCCCGTGCGGCCGCCCTCGGGGTTTCCTACGTATTGGAGGGGGCGACCCTCGGCGGACAGATTCTGCGACGCAGGGTGGCGGAGCAGCTTGGCCTGGATGCCTCCAGCGGCGCTGCCTTTCTCAATGTGTATGGTGAACTCACCGGCCGCCGCTGGAAGGATTTCCTCCAATACCTGGACGACAGGAACCTTGGCGAACCCCAGACGCTCGAAGTCACACGCGCCGCCAGGTCGACGTTTACTCATTTTGAACACTGGCTGGACAGCCAAAAGGTACTGCTATGAACCCGGAAAACCAGGAAGCCTTCGAAGAACTGCTGGCTAATTGCGCAGACGAACCGATTCGCTTCCCCGGCGCCATCCAGCCTCATGGCGTGTTGCTGATGCTGTCCGAGCCCGACTTCGTAATCCGTCAGGTCAGCGCCAACGTCTTGCAATTGATGGGACAGGATCCCCACAGATTGCTGGACCAGACGCTTGATGCACTGGTGGGACTGGAGCAGGCAGAAGCCATCCTCATTGCCTGTCACGCGGCCCCGGGAAACGACAACGCGCCCGTAGCCATCGTCGTGAACCAGCAGCGTTTTGACGCCTTGGTGCATCGCCATCAGGGCGCCTTGATCATCGAGCTGGAACAACACCTGAGCGACTATCGCCCCGAAGGCGTCAGCGGCGAGGCCAACCTGGGCCGCATGCTCCAGCGCCTGCAAAGCGCAAAAGATCTTCAAGCCCTGTACGAAATCAGCGTGCGGGAAATCCAGGCCATGACCGGCTACGACCGCGTGCTGATCTATCGTTTTGAGGAAGAAGGCCACGGGCAGGTCATCGCCGAAGCCAGCGCGCCATCGATGGAGCTTTACAAGGGGCTGTTTTTTCCAGCCTCGGATATTCCCGAGCAGGCCCGTGAGCTGTATCGCACCAACTGGTTGCGCATCATCCCCAACGCCGACTACACGCCGATACCACTGGTGCCCGAGCTGCGTCCCGATACCCAGGCGCCGCTGGATCTGAGTTTTTCGACGCTGCGCAGCGTCTCGCCGATCCACCGTCAATACATGAAGAACATGGGCGTGCTGTCGTCGATGAGCATCTCGTTGATGAAAGGCGAACAGCTGTGGGGCTTGATCAGCTGCGGCAATCGCCAGCCGCTGCTCGTGCCCCATGAAATGCGCATGGCCTGCCAGACCATCGGCCAGATCCTGTCGCTACAGATCAGCGCCATGGAAACCCTTGAACTGACCCGGCAACGGGACGCCAAGCTGGAGGACCTACAGGCGCTTGCCGCCGCCATGGCCGAATCCAGCGAAAACGTCTTCGATGGCCTGTGTCGCGAGCCACAACGCCTGATGGACCTCACCGGGGCCAGCGGCGTTGCGATCTTCGAGGACAACAAACTGCATCGCCACGGCCTGTGCCCCGAACCGGAGCAAATCCGCGAATTGCACAAGTGGATATTGGCAACAGGTCAGCCGGTTTTCTCTCACCATAACCTGGGCAGCGTTTTCGCCCCGGCCAAGGCTTTTCAGAATGTAGCGAGCGGGGTGCTGGCGATTCATCTGCCCAAGCCTGTGGAAAACGGCGTGCTGTGGTTCCGTCCCGAAGTGAAGCAAACCATCAATTGGAGCGGCGACCCGCAAAAACCCCTCGACCTAGAAGACAGCGAGACCGGATTACGCCTGCGGCCGCGCACCTCGTTTGAAATCTGGAAAGTCGAGATGGACGGTATCAGCGCCAAGTGGAGCCATGGCGACTTGTTCGCCGCCAACGACCTACGCCGCTCGGCCCTGGAAAATGATCTGGCCCGACAGGTACGCAAGGAGCGCCAGGCGGTGCAAGCGCGCGATGAACTGGTGGCGGTCGTGTCCCATGATTTGCGCAACCCGATGACGGTCATTTCCATGCTTTGCGGCATGATGCAAAAGGCCTTCAGCTCCGACGGCTCACACAGCTCGAAGCGAATTGCCTCGGCCATCGACACCATGCAACAAGCCGCCAGTCGCATGAATGCACTGCTGGAAGACCTGCTCGACACCTCGCGCATCGACGCCGGGCGCTACACCATCAACCCTCAGCCGATGGACGTCAGCCAGATCTTCGAAGACGCCTGTTCGCTACTGACGCCGCTGGCCTCCGCCAAGGCAATCGATATTTCTTTCCATGCCGAGCCCAACCTCAAGATCAACGCAGATCCCGAACGGCTGTTCCAGGTGCTGTCCAACCTGATCGGCAATGCCATCAAATTCACGCCGCAGCAAGGGACCGTGGGCATCAGCGCGATGTCGGTGGGCGATGAGATCGTGTTCAGCGTCCGCGATACCGGCGAAGGCATCGCCCCCGAACAGTTGCCGCATGTTTTTGACCGCTACTGGACCACCAAGGAAGGCAACCCGAATGGCACCGGACTTGGGTTGTATATATCCAAGGGGATTGTCCAGGCTCATGGCGGTAAACTGCACGCCGAAAGCCAGCCAGGCCAGGGCAGTGAATTCCGCTTTACCGTGCCGAAAATCGACTGAGCCGGGCACCGCCCCCTAACGAATTGGAAACCGAAGCCCAATGGCCTCACTGAACAAACAGCAGAAACGCGCCAAGCGTGCCAAAGACAAAGCCAAGCAGATCCGCATGACCGGGCGAAAATCCATCCCGATGTATGGCGATCCGGCCCATGCAACCGCCCAGCCACCGGTTTACGTACAGGAGTTGTTCGTCAAGCTGCGCGACGCCGAGGCCGTCAGCCGCAGCGAAATGCTCGACACATTGCTGGCAAACGTCAGCGAAATGATCATCGAGCGCCCGGGCCTGCTGGATCTGAAGAACGCCGAAAACGAGAGCATGGCCGCCACCAACCTGGCTGCCGACATGCTGGTGGACTACCGCATGTGGGTCGACGACATGGACCGCGAGGCGGCCCAGCGCTGGCTCAGCACGCCGGAGTTCATCAAGGACTTCAGCGAGGCGCTGGACCGTTATCGCCAGTCGATGGAAGGGCCCGCCGGCGAATAAGCGGGCAGGCTACTCGCTGCTGTTCCAGTGGAACACCAGCTTGCGCGCGGCTCCGCTGCCCACATCGGCGGTGTCGCGGCGCTCCTCCCCGTTGCGCGTCGCCACCACGCTGTACTTGCCCGGCGGCAATTGCACATACACCAGCGGGCCCGCATCGCTGAGCGTCAGTAATGTTTGTCCTGATGCGTTCAGCACAGTCACGTCCACATCCGGAACGTATTTGTTCTCCGGACCGATCGCAAAAGTCATGTGCAGGTTGTACCCCTGGGCCTGTCCGATGGCCCGGGCTTCGTCTTCGCCGATGCCGCCGGACAGATAAGTAATGCCGTTCTGCTGCATGGGTTGGATCTGGACGCCTGTGTTGTCGATGGGCGCGAGGTTGGTGGCGTTGAGGGCGAGAGGGAATAGCAGAATGGCGATGGTAACGAAAGGCAACAAAGAACATTGTAGGGATCTCATGATGGAACCTCCCGATCTCTGGAAAAGACTCTATTGTACTTTCGGGTGTGACTACTGATCCTTCATATATGTTTAGATCGATTGGAATTTGCTCATACTGCGGTTCGGAATAGAGGCAGCCAGGAACATTGTCATGACAAATAGCGTTAAACATCAGCAAGGCTGGGACAGATGGTTCGATACTGCTGCCGCAACTGCAGACTTCATGGCAGAACGCGAGCAACCCAAAGCCGCCAAAGATAAACAAACAAATTTTCCTGCGAACAATAAACAGGTACAACACGAACGCTCATCCGGTTAACCCTTCCCACCCCCGCCCAAAGCTGGCACCATCGCGCCTTTTTTTACGCGACTCCCCAGGCAATTCGCTGACAGGCAGGTTCAAACAGCCGTTCGGTTGTTGACGGCGCGACAGTCTGCTGCGCCGATGCGACAAGCTGCCGCAAGTCGCCGGTTTACCGCGCGTAGCGCTGTTGGCGGCCATCCGGACGCATGCTAGCTTGGCCGCCTCGCCAGGAAGGCTGCCGACAGCAAGGGAGCACATATCATGAGGAACGCACATGGCCCAGGCCACGCCCGCGCTTGAAATCCGCAACCTGCACAAACGCTACGGCCAGCTGGAGGTGCTCAAGGGCGTCTCGCTGACCGCTCGCGACGGCGACGTGATCTCGATCCTCGGCTCTTCCGGATCCGGCAAGTCCACGTTCCTGCGTTGTATCAACCTGCTGGAGAACCCCAACCAGGGGCAGATCCTGGTGGCTGGCGAAGAGCTCAAGCTCAAGGCGGCGAAAAACGGCGAACTGGTAGCCGCCGACGGCAAACAGATCAACCGCATACGCAGCGAGATCGGTTTTGTCTTCCAGAACTTCAACCTCTGGCCGCACATGAGCGTGCTCGACAACATCATCGAGGCTCCGCGCCGGGTGCTCGGCCAGAGCAAGGCCGAAGCCGTCGATATCGCCGAAGCCCTGCTGGCCAAGGTCGGCATCGCCGACAAGCGCCACGCCTACCCGGCCGAATTGTCCGGCGGCCAGCAGCAACGCGCCGCCATTGCCCGTACGCTAGCGATGCAGCCCAAGGTGATTCTGTTCGACGAACCCACCTCTGCCCTTGACCCGGAAATGGTCCAGGAAGTACTTAGTGTGATCCGCGCCCTGGCCGAAGAAGGCCGCACCATGCTGCTGGTTACCCACGAAATGGGGTTTGCCCGCCAGGTTTCCAGCGAAGTGGTATTTCTTCATCAGGGCCTGGTCGAAGAACAAGGAACGCCACAGCAGGTTTTCGAAAGCCCGCTTTCGGCGCGCTGCAAACAATTCATGTCCAGCAACCGCTAACGGAGCAGTACCTATGCAGACCTACAGGAAAATCCTCTTGGCCGCTGCGGCCAGCCTGGTCCTTTCGGCCAACGCCATGGCGGACGGCAAACTGAAAATGGGCATCGAAGCAGCCTACCCTCCGTTCAATAACAAGGACGCCAGCGGCCAGGTCGTGGGTTTCGACAAAGACATCGGCGACGCCCTGTGCGCCAAGATGAAAGTCGAGTGCGAAGTGGTCACTTCCGACTGGGACGGGATCATTCCGGCCTTGATGGCGAAGAAGTTCGATTTCCTGATCTCTTCGCTTTCGATCAATGAAGAGCGCAAGCAAGCGGTGGATTTCACCGACCCGTACTACACCAACAAACTGCAATTCATCGCGCCGAAAAACGTCGATTTCAAAATCGATAAAGAGTCTCTTCAGGGTAAGGTCATCGGGACACAGCGCTCCACGCTCGCCGGCACCTGGATGGAAGAAAACATGGAAGGTGTCGAACTGAAACTCTACGACACCCAGGAAAACGCCTACCTGGACCTGACCTCCGGTCGTCTCGACGGGATCCTGGCAGACAAATACGCGAACTACGACTGGCTGAAAACCGACGCTGGCCGGGCTTACGAATTCAAAGGTGACGCGGTGGTAGACGGCGACAAAATCGCCATCGCCGTGCGCAAGGGTGACAATGAATTGCGCAACAAGCTGAACGCCGCATTAAAAGAGATCGTTGCCGACGGCACCTATAAAAAGATCAACGACAAGTACTTCCCGTTCAGCATCTATTGATCCTGACGTGCCTGGCCGGCGCCTTTGTTGTACGGCGCCGGTCCTTAGCAAAGCCTGCCGCGATATGAACGCATACCCATGATGATCGATCTCTACGGATTCGGCCCGGCGCTAGCCGCCGGCGCGCTGATGACCGTCCAGTTGGCCCTTTCTGCCTTATGCCTGGGGCTGGTACTCGGGCTGCTCGGTGCCCTGGCCAAGACCTCGTCATACAAGCCGTTGCAATGGCTTGGTGGCACTTATTCAACGCTGGTCCGCGGAATCCCGGAATTGCTCTGGGTGCTGTTGATCTATTTCGGCACCGTCAACCTGATGCGCACCTTGGGTGAGTACTTCGGCAATCCCGACCTTGCTCTCAACGCCTTCGCCGCCGGCGTCATCGCACTCGGCCTGTGCTTTGGCGCCTACGCTACTGAAGTGTTTCGCGGCGCAATCCTGGCGATCCCCAAGGGTCACCGTGAAGCCGGCGTCGCTTTGGGCCTTTCGAAATGGCGGATCTTTACCCGATTGATCATGCCGCAAATGTGGCGCATCGCCCTGCCCGGCCTGGGCAACCTGTTCATGATCCTGATGAAGGACACCGCGCTGGTCTCGGTGATCGGCCTGGAAGAAATCATGCGACACGCGCAAATCGGCGTAACCATTTCCAAACAGCCGTTCACCTTCTATATGGTCGCCGCGCTCATGTACCTGGGACTGACAGTACTCGCCATGATCGGCATGCACCTGCTTGAACGACGCGCGGCCCGTGGTTTCGCCAGGAGCACGCAATGAGCTGGGAAGTCATCATCAAGTGGCTGCCGAAACTGGCCCAGGGCGCGACGTTGACCCTGGAGCTGGTGGCCATCGCCGTGATCGCCGGCCTGTTGCTGGCGATTCCGCTGGGCATCGCCCGTTCATCGCGCCTGTGGTACGTGCGGGCGTTGCCCTACGCCTACATCTTCTTTTTCCGCGGCACTCCGCTGCTGGTTCAGCTGTTCCTGGTGTATTACGGCCTGGCGCAGTTCGACGCCGTGCGCAGCAGCGCCTTGTGGCCTTATCTGCGGGACCCGTTCTGGTGCGCCACCGCAACCATGACCCTGCACACCGCCGCCTACATCGCCGAGATCCTGCGCGGCGCGATCCAGGCCATTCCCCGTGGCGAAATTGAAGCCGCGCGGGCCCTGGGCATGTCTCGCCCCAAGGCGCTGCTGTACATCATGCTGCCCCGCGCCGCGCGCATCGGCCTGCCGGCCTACAGCAACGAAGTGATCCTGATGCTCAAGGCCAGTGCCCTCGCGAGCACCGTGACCCTGCTGGAACTCACCGGCATGGCCCGTACGATCATCGCCCGGACCTACCTGCCGGTAGAGATCTTCTTCGCGGCCGGCATGTTCTACCTGCTGATGTCCTTCGTCCTGGTACAAGGCTTCAAGCAACTGGAACGCTGGTTGCGCGTCGATGCCTGCCAAGGGCGCTGAGAGCGAGGTGTTGACGGGCGAAGCGTTGCTCGCCCGTTTCATGGCCCTGGATGCTTTTCTCACAGAGCACCAGGCGCTATGGAAGCCCCGCCCTTTCACTCATCTGCAGCTACCTTGGGAAACGTCCCACCCCGAACTGGCCCAATGGCTACGCCAGCGTTCGCTGCAAGCGGCGGAAAACGCCCATCATCAGCCGTGGTTGATTGAAAACGCGCCCGCGCCGTTCCCGGAACTGGCCGCTATCGCCCGCGCTTTGAGCACGGTCGCCGAGCTGCCCGCCAGCCTGCTGGAAGCGTCAACTCAGCGCCTCAACGTCGACGTACCCGGGCGCAAATGGCAGCAGATCGAAGCCTTCGCCAGCCGCCTGACCTTCGCCACCAAACCGACCCACTGGCTCGACTGGTGCGCCGGCAAAGGCCACCTGGGTCGCCGGTTACTGCACGACGATCAGCACCTGACCTGCCTGGAATACGACCCCATGCTGGTCGCCGCCGGCCAGCAACTGAGCCAGCGCCACAACCTGCCCGCTACGCACCTACAGCAGGATGTGATGGCAACGGACGCGGCCCAGGCGATCCAACCGGAACACACCCCGGTAGCCCTCCACGCCTGCGGCGACCTGCATGTGCGGCTCATGCACCTGGCGAGTACCGCCGGCTGCGCACAAATCGCTATCGCGCCGTGCTGCTACAACCGCATCAGCACGGCGCAGTATCAACCGCTGTCCGATGCGGCCAGCCAATCCAGCCTGCAACTGTCGCTGGACGACCTCGGCCTGCCACTGAGCGAAACCGTCACCGCCGGCGCGCGCGTCCGACGACAACGGGACAAATCCATGGCCCGACGCCTGGCCTTCGACCTGCTGCAAAGGCAAATCCGCCGCAGCGACGACTACCTGCCTACACCGTCATTACCCAGCGCCTGGCTGGAAAAACCGTTCTCTCAATACTGCACAGACCTGGCGGCCCTGAAGAAATTATCCATAGTTGGTTCCCCCGATTGGGATCAACTGGAGGCTGCGGGTTATCAACGCCTGGCCGAGGTACGCAACCTGGAACTGGTGCGAGGCCTTTTCCGACGACCGTTGGAGCTTTGGCTGGTGCTGGACCGGGCACTTTTCCTCAGCCAAAAGGGTTACGAAGTGCGCCTTGGCATCTTCTGCGAAGCACCTCTTACGCCAAGAAATCTATTACTGCTGGCAGAGCGTCAGCCACACGCGACAGCCTGTGGATAACTCTGTTGATGAAATAAGCCTGGATCCAAGTAAGTCGTGATTTTCTGAGCGTCTCCAAGCTGTTCATTTTTTGTTCATATGGATAAAAAACCATGAAAACAGGGATTTGCGGGCAAAAGAGAAAAGTGTCACAAAAAGGAAAGATTCCGTTCGGCGCTTCCTTCCCATTGTGCATAAGCGCCAAAACAAACCGACATAACGGTTGGTTTTAACGCCGTCAGGGCAGCATTTTCGCTGGCCGTGCGTCGATTGATGCCCGCACGCAAGCTCCGCCGCACCGCCGAGCCACGGCCTGCGTAAAAATAGTCAGAATTCAGGGGTTTACAGAACCGGCCCAATCGCTATAATCGTCGCCCACACGCCGGTATAGCTCAGTTGGTAGAGCAACTGACTTGTAATCAGTAGGTCCCGGGTTCGACTCCTGGTGCCGGCACCATACAAAACGAAGGCTTGCAGCGATGCAGGCCTTTTGTTTTTGCGTTAGACGTAACAACTGACGTAATAAGGCCGCGTTCAGCTCGAGGATTCGTCTGTGCCATGGATTGATGAGGCGTTGCGCGTTTTGGGGCTGGGCTGGATTGGCGGGCTGCTCGGCATTGGCGGGCTTATATTCGGCTATGTTTTGTACCTCCGGTCCCGAAGACGTACCAAGATGGCCTACGTTCATCTAGGCGAGCATCTCCTGGGCAGCGCTGCAGACACACTGCCTCCCCTGATAGACGTCCTATACGACGGAATCGCCATTCCTCGCCTGACGAAAACCCTAGTTATTATTTGGAACAACGGCGAGAACACCATCAATGGCGCGGATATTGTCCTGAAAGATCCGCTGCGTTTGCAGGTCGGATCTGACGGAGAAATCCTGTCGGTTTCGTTGCTGAAAACAAGTCGTCCGGTGACCGACATTCAGATTGCTTATGGCAAAAGCACAGCGGCTAATGAGGCACTGTTGAAGTTCGATTTTCTGGATGCCAACGATGGCGTGGTGGTGGAGATTCTTCATACAAGCACTGATCGGAAGCCGCGCATAAGCGGAACGCTGCGGGGTTTACCTAAAGGCTTTACCAACCTCGGTCAATTCACCCGGCCAAAGCCTCAGAAAAAGATCAAAAAAGACAGCATTTCAAAGGCAACTTTTTCGATTGCCATGGTCGGTGTTGCCTGCGCAGGTTTCTTGACTGCGATGTACGACAGTCAACTTTCTATTTCTGATATTCCGGCGCGTTTATCCTCTGGGTCCTCTGCGGTGGCAGGAGCGCTGGCGGGTTTCGTTGGCATGTGGGCTCTTAATGCTTTCATATCCCGACGTCGGTACCCGAGGAGTCTCCACCTGGAAGCTCTTGAGTAGCCAGCTTGTGAAGTCGTCGAGAGACAATCACCGACCCTTACTACCATTTCCTACGATTTTCTTGGCCCATGGGGGAAAGATAATTTGGTAGCTCGCTGTCAATTGGAAAGACAAAACCTTTTAAGTCAATAAGTAAGACTAATCTCATAAAGGTATAAAAGGGTAATTTTTTAGTAATCAGATTACCTTTTATCCGAGCCAGGTCCAAACCTTGTTAAATCCTTTAAAATCAATAGCTTGTCAAAGAATTACTTTTTCAGTACCCCAAATCACTTTCTTTGGTAATCGTTCGAAGCCGCGTTACACAAGGCTTACAGCCCCTCTCGCAACCAAATTTCCAAAATTACCTTTTTCCTAGCCCTCAACTGGGGATGGCGATCTGATAGCTCAAAAAACAGATTCGGGGACTTCCCAGCATCATATTCGGGTATCCGTTCTGGCATGCTTACCAGGTCGTAATCGAGCGCAGTTGTGAAAGCTCAGCCACCCACCCGGACGGGCTACAGCGCTCGGCTGGCCGGGGTTGTGGCAGAACGGTCTGCGCCAGTTAAAAGTTGCTCTGTGCCGTCCGAAATAGACTGATCGAAAATAGAAAAACGCCCGCAAACATACGTTTTACTTATTCGCACCCAGCAAAACCGGGGTTCTCTGCTCTGCACCATCTGCGTTGGCCTAAAGCGCACCAGTGCAACCGCGCTGCATTTCTCTTACAAAATTTGCAACTGTGAAATTACCGATCACCTGCATAGCCCCACGGGCCGCTCGGGCTACAGATTTGTTTGCACTACATCCTCGTTTTGACCCCTGTTTCCTCATTGAATAGTGGTAATTCCGAAGACCTGAGGATCGGCACAAAAAATATGAGAATGGGCTTGATACGCGGCAAGCGCATTAAATCTCTCAAGTAGCTTCATATCATTATGATGATGCTGTGCCGAGAATTTCATATTGAATGATCCTACTTGGCCCCTCATCCGCGATGGGACCTCTACAAGGGTCTGTTTTGACAAGTCCACGACATTGAATGCAGCAAACGCACTCCGACTCAAATTAAAAAGAAACATATTGTGATTGGGATCCTCAGTTCCTTGAAGATAGCCTGTGTCCGGTATAGCGACTCGGCAGCCCGTAACGTCGTCAAAAGTTGCCACTATTACATGGCCCATTCGACCCTTTGACTCAACAATCTTCTCGACGGTAGCTTCCAAAATACTTTTTGTGCTGCCAGGCGGGATCATTAACGCCAGAAAAAGAATCTCCAGCCACTGGAAGTACTGATCACTCGTCACCCCGAACTCTGTGCAAACAGCAGCCAGGTGGGGCTTGACTCCCGTGCGAATGTCACAGAAGTCGGCTAGCAAAATAGGGCTGGTTGGATACAATCCCGCCACCCCCTTATACATATCAATTGTTCGAGCAATAGAATATGGGTTTCTTATCCACCCCATAAACTTTGCTTTGAACACTTTTTCAGCGGCGCCCTTCAACACGTCGCCTCCAGAATTGGCCTTTGACTCGGAAACGAGAAGGTCAGCGGCTGGAGCAAGATCAGCTTCAAATTTATGAAAGAAATCTTCTAGATTTTTTCTTAGGGATGAGTTTTTTACATCAAAACTGAAAAGATCATCAAAAGAGAGATTCTTCTTGATCTTGACGCCCCCAGCATTGGTCAGGCGAACAACGCTATTTTCTCGATCTGCAATTTCAAATTTGTAGATTCGCTGCTTATCCTTTGGTCTGCTCTCGTCTATGCAATTACTTCGTTGCTCGGACTGAGAGATAAAATGTTGATTTCTTGTTGAGTTTTCCATAACTTCTCCTTATGTCGACGTCCCACCGGACGCGCAACCAATATCTCTTAACCCACTATAACGCCATTTTTGATTGAAAAAAGCTAAAAAAAGGGACGCATGAATTTGTAGATCGGACGTCCCTTTTGGCTGACGTTCAGCGCAAGGCTTTTCTAGCGGCGCAATCACTGATCTAAGATGGTTTTGACTAGGAACAGACGATCGCCTATACCGAGAATCGCTTGGAGCTGGCAGAGAGAGCATGTGGTTTGGTTTCTTGAACACCGCCTAGCTGAGCGGAGTGAGGCGACTCGGTATTACTATTTCCTGACTGCACGGTTGATCAAAATTCGATTGGGAAAGACATGCTCATTCAATGTACGCTCGAAAATTAAACACATATAAATCTGGATATTTACGGTCGACATACTGTAGCGAACTGGAAGAAACATATGAGCTATTTCCAAAATAAAGCCTTAATTTTGATTCTTGCGAACGTTGATGCTTGTGTATATCCGAGCAGGGTTCGCAGATTTTTCAATAGCTGCTAGAATAAACGTTGACTGAATTAATATGGTGAAATGACATGTCAGCGTCGCATCTGCTTAAATTATTGGAGCCGCTTGCCGCAATTGAGCACGAGCGCTGGGCACACTGGCAAAAATACCTTCATTCTAAGTGTTCGCGAAATGACGACGGCTCGCTGACAGTTCCTAGCGAGCTTGTAGTGAAATGGGAGCAACAGATAAAAACACCTTACCTTAATCTTACTGAGGCGGAAAAGGATAGCGATAGGGAACAAGTGAGGAAGTATTTGGAATTTATTATAAATAATATTGGTTTGGATTGATGATTTTTACGTGAAATTTGGCTTGGAGAGATTTATGAGAAACGCTCCCCAAGGGTTAGAAAGTAGCGATAAGGGTTATATTCTTTTCATCTCTGCTAGTTTTCTGTAGTGGGCTCCTAGTCCAGTAAGCTTGCATCCTTTCGAATTTATTGCGGCATAAAACATATGGTCCGCATCTACTGGGATCACAAGGCCGTAGCGATTGCACTGTTGGAGCTCTTTGAATATTTTCACATTCTCTTCGCTTACAGGTAGATGTTTGAACTCGTCTGGAATATTTTCTCTGTCAGGCTCAAAGGATGGGTCTAATGCAAAAATATCAGTTTTGTTTGGGAAATATTTTACAAGTCTCCGCAATACTTCTTTTGGTACCTTTGGATCTACTTTTCTCAAGGCGACAAAGTGCTGTACATTCGCTTTGTACATTGGGCGCTGCTCCCATGGTCCGAGCGTCTGATCAACATGGGAATAAATTGCGGCTGGGGTGATATTTCCAAGAATGTCTGAGCACCCACCTCTAAGACCGTCAAGTAATATATCAGTGAATATTCCTCGGCCATCTTCCTCCATCGCACCACCTTCACGATGGCTCGCAGTTAATATAGTTACTCCAGTGCCAATTACAGATGCATTTCCGTCTACTCCCGCCACTTCTCCTGCGTAACCCGAATGACAACAATCAAGAATTATCACGCAGGACTTAATCTTGGGGTGAGATCTATTTGCCAGTGCGAGTATTTCTGAAAGTGAGGTGCCCCATGCGCCACGTCGCCCATCACTACTTACAATGTACCCAGCGTTGGTTTCTGGAACAATTATTCCGTGCCCGGCGAAATATAAGAGCGCTGTATCAGCCTCTCCACTAAAAAGCTCAGAGATGGAATTTATCAGTAGCTCGCTTGTGACTTGTTGTTCGTTACTGACTAATTTGATAACAGAAAAATTGGGATCGCCGCCCCCGTCATTTTCTAGTAATTCAGCAATCGCAACTGCGTCATTGACACAGCCCTTTAATGGTGCTGTTGGGTAATCATCTATACCGATGACTAAGGCTTTTTTCATTATCGGTCTCCGCCGATAAGTGCCTTAAGGTTAGACCACGTCCACTTATACAACTTATCGCTGGATAGCGCAGCTTTAGGTTTTATGCATGTCGTATCAGAATAGCCATTGAGAAGGAAATACGGTATCCCTTCTTCCTGGGCGATTTTCACTTCGGCGCTTACTCCAACAGCCGTGTCAGTGTTATTGCCACAAATTACGCACACTACATCAACGGCTTTAATCCTCGTTCTGGCTTTGGCCTTCCAGTTGTCATCAATGTGCTCTTTGATAGACCAATCTGCTAAATCGAATGGGCTGTCGTCAAGTTTTGCCTGCCCCACCAAAAAAGTTTTCAGGGTTACATCGTTGTCATAATCGAAAGAAATGAATACGCGCTTTTTCATTACAGTAACTCCATGTATTGGCATTTGACAATTACGGTTTATAGTTGTGTCATTTGTGCTTCCGGATTTTTAGCTAGCATAGCTGGCTTGTTTTTTCGTCCTTAAATACTATTGAAAAATCCTGGGATTTTATTTTTCTATATTTCGCAAAAATTTGCCCGTCGACCATTTTGCGTAAAAGGTCATTTTTTAGAGATCGGGTACATCCAAACTGCTGGACTGATTTAGTCATGGACATATCACCGATCGGATTTTTACTTAATCTTTTTTGGTTGGTGGAGGTGGCGGCGGCTCGCGACGTGGTAATGGAACATCACCTCTAACATTGCGCATCGGAGGTGGCGGTGGCGGTGGCGGCTTTTGATCGGACATCACAAATCTCCTCGTTATGAGTTGCTGAGTACACCGGGATGAAAGCGATAACTGAAGCTATTACAGAGTAAATGACGTATTTCGAAAATTGGTCTAGTTGAGTGCTGCGGCCATCATTGTTTTTTGCGTTTGTTGTTGCGCCCATGATGTAATATTCCATCATGATTTGCATAAATTGGCCGTTGGCATTTGAAATATCTCCATCATAATATTTAATCAAGATTTTTCGGTGATATTCAAGGTCTTCAGCGGTTGGGATAACTAAATCATCTTTTCGAACTCGCCAAGCTTTAGAGAAATGAGCCATCGCAACTAAAAGATAGACTCCAGCCATCAGGTATGTGACCCAGAAGAAAACCCCTTCTTTGCTATCGACGCTCGGAGCTTTCGAAAGTAGATATGAAAGGTAACTCAACAGCGCTACTATCATAGCCAATGGCAAGTTTAGACGTGCCAGCAATTTTTCTTTTCGCTCGGCTTCTGCAAGATAAATTTTTTCGTAGAGTTTGTACTCTTCGTCGTCAGACTTCATTTTCTTACAACTATCATTTAGGCGAAGCTTGATAGTAGTATCAAAAGGCCATGCATTGCTAGGGGTTTTTGCGGATCGGGCCAATTTTTGCGGATTGTGCAGGGGCGGAGTTACCGCTGCTGCTTTCAGCAGAGTGGTCTGTAAGCACTGAGTCTAGATCGGCTGTCGATCACTCCGGGGAACCAAGTGGGCATCAGCTGAAGTCAGCAACTCTCAGAGGCTTTTTCTCTCAAGCGGCGTTTGTGCGAGGGCTCGGTAACGTCCGCGACGCTGCAGCGAGATTTTAGACGCTCGGGGCTCCCCGCTTTCAAAGAAGAGGAATACACCGAAGCTCCTGTTATCACTCGGATGCCGCTGGGGTAATTTTTAGGGGTAGAGATAAAAGTGGAAGTATTCAATATCGATAAAAAACAAATGGTTATGCGAAAGTTCGACTCCTGGTGCCGCACCATACAAAACGAAGCCCCCGCAGAAATGCGAGGGCTTTGTTGTTTCTGGGATGTTCACTTGCCACCTACACCCTGAAAACCCGTAGGAGCGAGCCTGTTCGCGATGAGGTCGTTAGTCCTACCGACAATGTGTCGGTCAAGACACGGCTGCCTGCGTTGGAACGACACCAACGAAGCCATCTCAACCAAACAGCATTCTCTGCCAGTGATCCTCACCCACAATAGCAATCGAAGCACCCGCCTCCCGCAGCTCCACTGCCTTCATGATTTTCGTTCCGTAGGTACTGTGGCGCCATTGTTCATTACCCACGCTACCGACGACCAGATAATGCACTTTCTTGCTCACGCCACCCCCTATCAAACCACCCCGCTCCTCGACCAACGCCTGACAATCCTTGCGCGGCCCGAAGGCCATAACGCCTGTAAAGACAAACATTCGGCCATCCCACAGCAAATCAGGGGCAGGTGAATTGAACGGCAGGTCCGTAGGGGCAACCGCAACAGCTCTGCCAACCTGCGAAGGCTCAATACTCGCTCCAGAAAAACCACGCAGGATGTTAAGCAGCTCAAGAGACTCGTCCGGGTCCAGCGCATCGTCTTGAAGCATGGACGCCAAACGTGAATAAAGCAGATTGATTACTGGATCATTGAGATGCGCGAGGTTGTTTTCTAACCATTGCTTCAAGAAAATCGCTTCCGTGGTGTTCACGTCACCGTCCGCCGTGATCCCTGCGGCCAACCCTATCAAGGCATCGGCCGCGCGCCGGTCGATACGGGCATGGTGGAAGTATTTGCTCTTTTCGAATTCGCTGTGTAGGTCCATTACAGGGGTTCCTTTGGGTCGGGATTAGCTTGACGCTGGAACAGTGCTGACTGAGTAAACGCTATGTCAAACCTAGCACTTCTGAGCGCACTCTCTCCGAAAATAAATCCGTCCCCTTTTTCCCACAATATCGGGTCTGCGCCCAATTCCCTAAGAGCCGTGGAGTTCCCCGCAAATACGCTGCGCCCCCCGTTACCACTTGATACGAGGCCGTTGTCTTGTATGGAATACACCGAGGATTTGAAGACGATCGCCGCGTACCCGATAGGGAATGAGATAAGACCAATTGGGAACAGCCCATTCGCGGGTGTTTTTGACTCGGCCCTCGCGCCCCATGGTTGGGAATTGGGCTAGCTTGTTCACGCTGGCAAAAATAGCATCGGAAAAGTCATCGGCAGCCTTGGAATTCTCCAAGGCTATGTAGCTAGCTTCGTCCTCCAGATTTTTGAGTGCTCTTTCCAGCCACTCAACCTGCATTCCTGCTCCAACGCCGGGAGCGCATTGCCGCGACCTGATCATCCGAGGCAAATTTACCCTGATCGGCCTCCTTTACCGCCAGTTCGATTTGCGTAGTCAGCGCCTTTTCGTGCTCGATGTAGTCACGGAGCACCTCCATGGCCAAATAGCTCACGCTTTGGCCACTAGTCTTGGCCAGGTCAGCAAGAGAATTTGAAAGGTCTTCCGGCAGGGTCAAGTGTATCCCGGTCATGACAGCCTCGATGATGAGCGAGTTTTTGGCATATTACACCGCTTGGCGCTGGCTTGAATTGATAACTCGTCGCGAGACGCTTCACGATTTTTTTGTTCTCAGGCCCATCCGCTTTGCTGGACTTGCTTGAGACACACAAAGCATTACTCGCCACCATCGCGCCACGATTGCGTGCTTTCCAATCACCCAATACTCTCTGATCGTCGCTGCCAATTCAGCGGCCGGGCGTAGGAAACCCGAAATAATCAAGGCGCATCAGCTGCGCCCCGCTTATTATTGCAGGCGCTTTTTTTGTGTCTGCGATACGCGTTATGGCGGCTGTGCGCGGGACACCTTCGGGTGTGCCGGGTGCCTTGATTCCCGGTTTTCCTACCCCGTGCACGGCCGCCACCCCATCCCGTAGGAAAGGACGGTAGGCGGCTCTCATAGTCAAGGAGCCAGACCATGCCAAACCCGCGAGACCTCAAAACCCCAGGCCTAACCCCCTTCTCCTACCACTCCGACCGCCCCCTGTTCCGCGTCAACAGCGGCATCCCCATCGGCGAAGCCCTCTCCCACGCCTCCGATCTTCTCCACATCGCCATGCGTCTGGCCGATGACGCGGCGATGGTTCGGGGTACGGATCGTTATGCCTGGGCGTCGTGTTATTTGCAGGAGATGAGCAAAGCCGTCATCGACGACGTGGTGAAGGTGCTGGAGGCGCCGGGGAGTAATCCTGCTTAAAGGGTAGTGATGCGATGCTGCTCCTTGTGCGGGGGCAGCATTGGGTTTCGTCTGTAGCAAAGAGGGGCCGCTTCGCAGCCCAGCGGGGGCAAGCTCCCTCACCACGGGTTAATGGAGCATTCATCTATTTATTTTCCCCGCCGATAGCCTCAATCAAGAGCATGCCTTTCCAAGGCTCGGCGAGCGCTCATCTACACTTGCCCGAAATCCCCCGCTCCAGGAGCAACAAGCGATGAAAATCCGCACCAAGGTTGTAGGTTCGGGGTTGGTCAGCCTGTTTTTTGCGCTGTTGCTGGGCGGTATCGGGCTGTGGGGTTACCACGCCATGACCGATGCTCTGGCGCAGAACGAGACCAGTATCTCGGCGATGCGCAAGCACATGGAGGCGGACATGATGCACGACGCCATTCGTGGCGATGTGTTGGCTGCCTTGCTGGTTGTACCGGGAGATGCCGAGGGCGCGAAGGAAGTCACCGAGGCGTTCGATGAGCATTCGCAGCGGATGCGCAAGGTTATCGCGGAGAACGCCGAGGCTCGCTTGCCGGGTACGATTTCCCAGACCATTGCCGAGCTGAAGCCTCAGGCCGAGGCGTATATCGCCTCGGCGAAGCAAGTGATTGGCAAGGCGTTGAGCGGGGCTCAGGATGGCCGGGCGTTGCGTACCGAGTTCGATAAAGCGTTTTCGGCGCTGGAAGAGCGTAACGAAGCGGTCAGTGAATTGATCGAAAGCCAGGCGCAAGTTTCTCGCGAACATCAGGACCACAGCATCCATACCTCGGAGCGCTGGTTGATCATAACCTTGCTGGCCACCTGCGTGGCGCTTGCATTGCTGTCATGGAGCCTGCTCAAGGCGGTGCTCACGCCGCTGAACAAGATCATCATCAATACTCAGGCGATTTCTCAAGGCGATTTGCAGCGCTCGATGGGCCCTCATGGCGATGATGAGCTGGGCCAGTTACAGGCGGTGATCGAACAGATGCAGGCCAACTTGCGGCAGATGATCGCGACGATCCGTAGCCAGAGCGACGAGTTGCATGGCACGTCCCGCAATCTGGGCGATACGGCGCGGCAGATTGTGTCCAGCGCCGACCAGCAAGCTCAGAGCGCTACCAGCATGGCGGCGAGCATGGAGCAGATGATGGCGAACATCAGCCAGATCCATCAGCACGCCGACAGCGCGCGGACGATTTCGGCGCAGTCCGAACAACTGGCGAGCAGCGGTGGGCAGGTGATTCTGGGTGTAGTGGAAGGCATGAACCGGATCGCCGAGGTGGTCAACCAGTCGTCCGGCAAGATCACCGCCCTGGATGCGTCGTCCGAGGATATCCATTCGATCATCCAGGTGATCAAGAGCATCGCCGAACAGACCAATCTGCTGGCCCTCAACGCCGCTATCGAAGCTGCTCGAGCCGGCGAGGCGGGCCGCGGTTTTGCGGTGGTGGCCGATGAGGTGCGCAACCTGGCGGCGCGCACCACTCAGTCCACCCAGGAGATCACCGCGATGATCGAGCGCATCCAGTCCAGCGCCCGGGATGCGGTGGCGAACATGCAGGCATGCGTCAGCCGCGTGGACGAAGGCGTCAACCTTGCCCAGCAGGCCGGCGTGTCGATCAGCGAAATCCGCACGGGCGCACGGCATGCTGCCGAAGTGGTGGAGGAAATCTCCCAGACCATTGCCGAGCAATCAAAAGCCAGTGATGAAATGGCTCAGCGGGTAGAAGCAATAGCCGAGCAGTCTCGGGAAAACACCCGCTCGATTCACGATCTGACGAAAACGGCTGACCATCTGAACGATGCCGCGGGCTCGATGCAGGCTTCGGTGCAGCAGTTCAAGATTTGATCAACCACGCCCGCATGTACGTGGGATGAAGGAGCTTGCCGGCGGCCGCACGGCAGCTCCTTGTTCACACCTGACTCACCTCGAATACAAACGAAATCTCCCGTTTCTGGGCACTCCACACGTAACGAATATGCTTGCCCTGCACCGGAATCGACACCGCCGGCGGGCGAAACGCGGCCACGCACTCATGGCCGGGCAAGCGGACGCTGTTGTACAGCAATCCCCACGACAAGGTTTCACGCAGCTCCCGGGCAAATAGCTGGGACGGGCCGTAGGCGTCAGGGTCCGGGTTATGCAGATGGGGATAATCGTGGCGGATGTCGTGCAGGGGTTTGACGATCTTGTTGACGTAGGTGCGCATGGTCAACTCCAGGTCCGGCTCGTTCGTCGCGCCAAGGAAGCGTGCCTGGTGGTAGCAGGTCTCGGCAATCGCGGCTTCCTGGCTGCTGGCAGCGTAGTAGACGCCGAACGTGCCGTCGCTGAAGCGGCTGCGCTTGCCGATGTGAGTGAACGCCGCCATCACCGGCGAGGAGCCCGGGCCGGAAACCCGGTCTTCGGGGCGTACCCGGGACAGCACGCCGGCCTCTTCCATGAGCCGGTCATTGGTCAGCGCTTCGAGGGCGTAGGCGGTGGGCAGGTCTTCGGGATCAAGCACGTCTTCGAACAGCGTGATCGGCGGAAAGCTGCTGTTGACGATCCGATAGGCCCGTTTCCATTGCGGGTCCGCCAGTGGTGGCGTCATCAGCCGCGCACTCCGTCGAGGTATCGCCGCACATCGGCGATGTCCACCACTCGCCCGGTCAGCATGTAGGAAAGCGCCGACTGGCCGTTGAATGGTGCCGCGTTATTGGGACTGCTGACCCATTGATACACGCGGTCCCGGCTGTTGCTGAAGATGATGCTCAGGGCTTTATGAATACCCATGAGGTAGGAGATTCGCTCGAGGGTATCGCGCGGCAGTCTTACGTTGTCGGGTAATTGTTTGTACTTGTAGAAAGTCGTGTTCCCTACCTTGCCCAACAGCGTGCGCTGCTGCTCGACGCTGCAGCCCCACAACTCCATGAGGTTGAAGAAGAACTTCAACGCGATTCGACCCGCGTCCGGGGAATCCAATTGTTGCTGTGCGTTGAGCGTGATGGAGGAAGTCGCCATGAGGTTTGGGCTCCTGTATTACGGACTGTTGCGTAAAGACTAATACATAAACGGATAAAAATTAAGTTTTAATTCGCAAGCGAATAGATTGAGGACCAGGAAGTCTGGATTTACCCGCAGATGTTTCGGCCTATACACAGCACCAGCAAAAAATCAGAATCGCGCATAAGCTCCAATCATCGCCTGCCGGAGCTTTTCGCCACAAAACCGCGACAACCGTGGCAAGGTGCTTGATGATAGCCAGCATCGCACCGCCAGACCCTGGCCAGGTGCCAAATAACAGCGAGCCCACTTAAGCAGAGGGCATTACCTCATGGATAGCAGAACCTTACGCAACCTCATGCGCATCGTGCAGACCGGCTCGTTGTCGGCTGCGGCGGAGCAGTCGTGCCTGACGGTGCAGGCATTGGCGGCACAACTGAACAAGGTCGAGGAACAATTCGGGTTTCGGTTGTTCCGCCGCTCGAACAAAGGCCTCGCATTGACCAGCCAGGGCTCGGAACTGACGCCCTTCATGGACCAGGTCCTCGCGGCCACCCGGCAGCTGGAGGAAAAAGTCGCGGCGCTCAAGACGCCCAGGCGACGTACCCTCAAGGTAGCGCTCAACACGACGCTGCCGGCGGAATTCAATCGACGGATGATCGAACGCCTGATCGCCGTTTTCCCTCAGTATCAGTTGGAGTTCAGCTACGCCGAATCGATGGAGAACCTGAGCAAGCTCAAGAACGAGCATTTTGACCTGGCGATCCTGGTCGGACAGCCGAGCGGATTTACCAGCATTCCGATGCCGGATGTCCAGGTACGCGTGGTCGGCGCTCATTGTGGCGAAGAAGATGATTCCCTTGGCCTGCTGGGTGACCGGTTTCAGGTGCGTCCGGCAGAGGAATGTCCTTATTCGCGCAGTTTCCTGCGTTTTCTCGACGCCGGTCTCGGTGAATACGGGCCGAGTCAGCGAATGGTCTATTCCTGCAGCGAAACCCTGACGCTGTCGTTGATTACCCAGCTCGACGGTTTGGGCCTTGTCTCCCGGGACGCGGCGCTGCGCAACGGCTTGGCTATCTTCCCGGATTTCGAGGACTTCCTGGAAGTACGCCTGGCGGTAAACAACCCTGAGCTTTCCGACCAGGCGCTGCATGATGTGGTGGACCTGACGCTACAGGAACGAACCGAGCGCGATATACGCCGCCGTGCCCACCGCCACACTGAGAAACAGGTTGCGGCTGAAATACGCACATAGCAGGGTCGGAATCGCGGCGTAGAACTCTGGACGGTCGAGCTGTATCTGCTGGTCCTTGATCAACAACGGCGTCAGGGTGATCGCAGCGACGATCGCCACCGGCAGGTATTCCAGTGCACGGGCAACGAAGGGTGGCCAGTTTTCGGTGTTGACCTGCAGCGGCAAGGCCCGGGGCAGGAAGGTCACGGCCATCATCAGGACCACAACCAGGATCAGGAACGTTTGGTCAGGCATACGCCCACCCCGCAGCCAAAAAACGTGGCAATGAATACGTTGAACGGCGAGCTGCCCAGCAGGCTCAGCGCGCCCATGCAGGCCACGGCCGCCAGCGCCGCGATCAGTTTGTTACGCGTGTTGCACAGCGAAACCAGCACATAGAGCATCATCGCGGTCAGGGCGTAATCGAGCTGATACTTGATCAGGTGCGCGGCGTATTGCGCACAGACAGCCCCCAGCAAACCGCCCAGCACCCAGGACGTGTGGCAGAAGAGGTTGAAACCGATCAGGTAGCGCACGCTTACCGGCGCCCCGCTGCCGAGCTTGACGCTGTGGAAAGCGAACGACTCGTCGGTGAGCCCCGACGCGTAGCACCAGCGCTCGAAGCGGCTAAGCCCCAGTGCTCGCAAGGCCTTGGCCATATAGACAGACATCAGCATGTGACGGGCATTGATCAGGAATGTCGTCAGCACGATGGTGGTCAAGGAGGCCCCGCTGGAAATCAACGCCAGCGCGGCGAATTGTGAAGCTCCCGCGTACACGAACAGGCACATCGCAACTGGCAGCCACAAAGGCAAGCCGGCGTTGACCGCCATCAGACCGAACACAAACGAAACCGTGAAATAACCCGCTACCACCGGACTGGCTTCAGCAAAGGTTCGCGAGGCTTGTGGTTCGACCGCCAGCGGCTGGCTGGAAGTCTTGTTCATAAATCCCTCTCGAAAGTGATTTCACCCCGGGGTTCGCAAAACCCTTGGGCCGCCCAGAAACGCTTGCCGGCCAGATTGGCTTCGTCGACGAACAGAAACATGCGCAGCACGCCGACCCGCTTCATGTCGGCCGATGCCGCCTCCACCAGCCGCTGGCCCAGGCCTTGAGTGCGATGCCTTGGGCTGACGGCCAGGTGATTGATGGTGCCGCGAGTGCCAAGCATACCGCCGATGACCGCGCCGACGACGTCACCCGTCGCATCGAAGGCCAGGTAGGCAGTGGTGGTTTCCTGCAGCAACACTCCGCGCAGGAACCGGGCATCCTGCCATTCGCAGAATGACACTTCGGCAAAACCGCGAAAAAATTGCTCCAGTCGTTCGGCGTCCCTGACCATGGCCCGGCGCAGCAGGACCTGCTGCGCCGACTCATCCATGGGTTCGAGCTGTTCAGCGAACAATGTCGAAAGCGGTCCCGGGCCGCGAAAAGGAAATCGCCAAAATCTGCCTGAAGGCCATTTCATGACTATGGGTGTTGCGGGCAGGGGTCACGTAATGGCGCATGTCGCGATCAAGGAAGAACGTCGTGTCGAGGATGTCCTCGTAGGTGGTCGCCGCCAGTTGCTCTTCCTGGGGACTGTAGAGACGGCTTTCAGCGCCCGCCACATTGTTGCGGCCCCAGAAGTGCACGCCGCTGAACGGATACCCATCGCAATGGATGCCCTCGGGGGTGATTTCCAATTGCTTGCCCGGCTTGATCTCGATGCGGATCTGGTGGATCTGGCACTGCCAGATCTCATCGTGCAATTCCTGCGGAAGGACGTTCTTGTACACCTCGAAATCCGTGTCGATCAGGCTGCGCATGACCGGCGAATTGATCACTTCGTTGGAGAAATCCTGGAAGTGCCGCTCCAGTCCGCCGACATAGCTGTTGTTGGCCTTGGACTGGACATAGGCCCGGTGCTCGAGTTGCTTGAGCTCACGGGTTGCTGGGTTGTATTCGAAATCGCTATAGCGACGGAAACGCATGCCGGACTCGGCCTGACCGTAATAGCTGTCGGGCTCCATGTTTTCCCAGCTTTTGGTCAGCCGGACAAAGTCGCCGAAATGACCGTAGAGATTGAAGTCACCACCGCGGACGTTGACGTATTTGTCACGCCTTAGCGCTTCGCCCACTTCCCTGTTCAGTACGATCATTTTTCTCAGGTCTCCACTGCAATGAGCGGACTAATCTATTAGGTGCAGGATTTCCGTCCATGAGAAAGTATTTGAAGCATTTCAAGCCGCGCTTGAAACGGTGCAAAAAATTTCATTAGCGCGACTTTTTGCCATGAAGATCACCCTCAAGAGGACCTTTTTAAAGCGAGCGCTGGTGAAAACATTGCCGTTGCCCTGAATGCGCAAAAACCGACGCAGCACCACGCCATCTGTTAGGCATTTTTCTGTGAAAAAACCGGCCCAGCCCGCCTGAAGCATTCGTGGAAATCTCTGGAGCCGCCGGCTCGCGGGCGTTCCCAATTACCTGGCTCATTCCTTGATAGACGTGCGGCCCCGGGACAAATCCCGGTTCCGACACCACCTTTCGGCAAGGAGAGCCTCATGGCGCCATCTGCGTTCACGCCCCTCGACCCCAGGACATGGCTGGCGCAACAGCCGTTGCAGGAAAACGAACACCTGTACCTGATCATCAGCGCAGCGAGCGAAGCCGATGCGTTGCAAGCCCTTCGCACTTCAGTTCCCGCCCATCCACTGCTGCCCATCTGGTGCGACACCCCCTACGCCGCCTGGCAAGCGGTGATGCCCTATGTCACCAAGCTTGAGCCCGACTCGGCGTTCCTGACATGGATCGCTGGGAGCGATGCCCTCGATTGGGGCTGGCTGGCCGTATCCCGCTGCGAACCCGGCGAGGTACTGGCGCATCTGCGCAGCTTGACGCAAGTGAGGATGCCGGACGGGAGCGAGGTATTTTTTCGGTTTTGGGATGGGCGATACATCCATCCGATCCTGGAAGAACTGGGTGGCAACGCCAGCACTCTTTTACCGATCTTCGAGCGATACCTGATCAATGGCAAGTCCCTGGAAACAGTCCCTACGAAAGTGCCTGCGGCGAAAGACTGGCCGTGGTGGGAAATGTCAGAAAAGCTGTTGGACGCGCTGGAGAGCCCATCGGCATTGGTAGACAGCCTGATGCATTGGCTCGAAGAAGAGCGCCTTGACGTTTATATCGCTTGGCCAGAAAGCATTCTGAAACTGAAAGTCAGCCACTACGTACGCCACGCGAAATCTCAGGACAATCTCCGGAAAACGCTGCTGGACGATCTGATGCTGGAGCAAGGTTGATGTCCGCGAATAATCACATCGCGTTCGTCGATGAGGAACTGGCGACATTCAAGGACGGTTTGAAGCGTTATCAGGAGCAGACCCAAGCCTGGTATGCACAACGTGCCGACGATGTGAGCCGGCTCAGGGACCTGCCTTCGCTGACGGGCATGGAACGCGGCATCAAGGTCGGTGACAGTCAAAAAACGCTGGGAATGACTGACAGCGATTTTAACTCGAATGTGGCCAGGTGCCCACGCAAAGGGCCTTTGCTGATCGAGAGCAAGTTCGAGTCGGTCTACGACATCCCGATCGGCGATATCGACGTTGAAATCGTCGATGTGGACACCGGCGCGGTCAGCACCGTAAGGCTGGATGCACAGGGAAAGGCCCGCTGGACCGAAGGTGTTCCCGGCAAGTACTACCAGATACGCGTGCACAGCGAGGTCACACCGACTCAGATCAATGAGCTGTTCAATGCCTATGACGGGCTGACAGGCGAGCTGGAAAAATTCCTGCGCAATAAATGGGAGAGCCCAGCGGGTTACCGGCACCAATGGTCGAGCCTGTCTGTCTCCGGCACCGCCCTGGCAGTGGGCAGCGGCGTTCTCGAAGGCGGCTGGGAAGCCATCAGGGGCGTGTGGGATGGAATCCGCCTGGCACTTGAGATGCTGCAAAACCCGGCGAAGTTCGTTGAAGAGCTGGGAGAAGGGGCTGATCGGCTCATCGAAGTCGCCAGGAAAACTCCTGACATCATGAAGAAAGCCATGCTGCTGGCCAGCGACGAGGCCGCACTCTTCCTGATGATGCGTTGCGCACTGATCTGGCTGGCAAGCCTACCGCCGATGCAAACGGCCGGCGATACCGCAAGGATGACCACCGCCGCGGTCATGGGAATCGTAATCGACATCGTGCTGGCGATTGTCCTGACGGTGGTTGCCGAGGGCACAGGGATCATCTATCTCGCGGCACGGCTGAAGAAATATGGGGAAATAATCCTCAAAGCGGTGACCGGTTTCGTAGAGTCCATATTCGCCATCATCAATGGCTTCATGGGGTATGTCGCCAAGTACATTCCCGTAGCGGTGCGGGGCCTGGCTGCGCCGATGAAAAAAGGTGCGGTCGAGCTACGCATTGACGGCAGGAGAAACGCCAGGCTGGTCGCTGGAAAGACAGCCGACGATGCGTCCAGGCAGGCTACCACGCCCACCGGCAAGAGTGCCGAACCCGCCGCCCGTACCTGCACCGATAAATGCCCGGTATCGATGGTGACCGGCGAAGAGTTGTTGACGCTGAACGATGGCCAACTCGACGGACTGTTGCGATTCGAGTGGACACGCCTGTATCGGACCAGCGCAGTGGAAATCGACTGTGGCCTGGGCTACGGCTGGAGCCATGCGCTGGCCCATCGGCTCGAAATCATCGGTAATGAAGTCGTCTGGACCGATCATGAAAATCGGTCGATCCCCTTCCCGCGTCCGAGCCAGCAGCGTCCGACGATTACCAACAGCCTGTCCCGTGCGGCTATCTATCTGGGTGACGCGCCCAACGAGCTGATCGTGGCTCAAGCGGGTCAGCGTCCTTCGTTCTATCACTTTCACCTTCAAAATGATGACGCGACTTTGATTGCCATCAGCGACAGTTATGGCAATCGGTTGCGCATTACTCGCGACGTCGTCGGAAAAATCCAACGCCTGGACAACGGCGCGGGACGTGGGCTGCTCTTGCGTTACCACGACAGTCGCATCATCGCGGTCGACTATCAGCGATTTCAAGTGGCGCAAACGTATGAGCAATACTGGACGACTGCCCAGACGCTGGTCACTTACCACTATGACGCCCTGCATCGACTGGTCGAGGTGACAAATGCCAGTGGCGAAACCGAGCGTTATCGCTATGACGAACAGCATGTCATCGTCGAGCGACAGCTGGCTGGTGGCGCCAGTTTTTTCTGGGAGTGGCAGAACAAAGGCAAGCTGGCCCGCTGCATCCGGCATTGGGCCAGTTTCTCGCAAATGCAGGCACGATATGCCTGGGACGATAACGGCAGCGTCACCGTAACCAATGTCGACGGTAGCGAGGAGGTCTATACCCACGACGACAAGGCCCGGCTCATCAGCAAGACCGATCCGGACGGCGCCCAACATCGCAAGGCCTATGACAAAAAAGGCCGGCTGGTTGCAGAGAAAGACCCACTGGGAGCCGTGACCGAATACCGCTACGACGAAGATGGTTTGCTGACTGCCATCATCCCGCCGGAAGAAGCACCGGTGGTGTACGAACACATCAACGGGTTCGTCAGCGATGTCCATCGCGGCAAAGCCAGTTGGAAATACCGCCGCAATCGGCAAGGCGACATTACCCGGCAGACCGATCCAGACGGAAACATCACGTACTACCACTACAGCGACCAAGGTCGCCTGACACACATTACCCACCCCGACCGTAGCTCCCATTCATTGGCCTGGAACACTCTCGGTCAACTGGTGGAAGAGTGCCTGCCCGACGATAGCGTGCTTCGATATACCTACGATGCGCTGGGCCGGCAGATCAGCCGCCAGGACGAACATGGCGCTGTCACCCATTACCAATGGGACGCCGTCGGCCGCTTGCTGCAAACCACCCTGCCCACCGGCGCCACCCGCGCCTGGAGCTACAACGCCTACGGCAAGGTCACCGCCGAACGCGACGAACTGGGGCGCATCACCCGCTACGAATACGCCGACGACCTGCACCTGATCAGCCGGCGGCTCAATCCCGATGGCAGCGAACTGAAGTATCGCTACGACTCGGCGCGGTTGTTGCTCACCGAAATCGAGAACGAATCCGGCGAAAAATATCAGCTGGCCTACACGCCCAACGGATTGATCCGACAGGAAACCGGCTTCGACGGCCAGCGCACCGGCTACGCCTACGACCTCAACGGCCACCTGCTGGAAAAGACCGAGTTCGGTTCCGATGGCAGCCAGCGGCTCACCGCTTATCAGCGCGACAGCGCTGGCCGCCTGTTGCGCAAGACCTTGCCCGACGGCAAACCGGTCGAGTACCGCTACGACGCCCTCGGCCGGCTGGTCAGCGTCGACGACGGCCACTGGCCGCTGTCCTACGAATACGACAACCAGGACCGCCTCGTCGCCGAACACCAGGGCTGGGCCACCCTGCACTATCGCTACGACGAGGCCGGCCGGCTGACCTACTGCCGCCTGCCCGACCGCAGCACCCTCAATTACCGCCACCTCTATGGCGGCGCGCTGCTGGCCATCGACCTCAACGGCCAGTGCCTGACCGAACACCGCTTCACCGGCACCCGCGAACGCCAGCGCCAGCAAGGCCTGCTGCTCAGCGACTACAGCTACGACGAACAGGGCCGCCTCAAGGCCCAGACCGTGTGGCAGACCCAGCAGAAACAACTGTTCTGGCGCGACTATTCCTACAGCGCCAATGGCAACCTCGCCACGCTGTCCGACACCCGAAACCGACGCGCCTACCACTACGACCCGCAAGATCGCCTGCTGCGTATCGACTACGCCCACAGCCAGCCCCCCGAGCACTTTTCCCACGATCCGGCCGGCAACCTGCTGCTGCACGACCGCCCCGGCCCGACCACCCTCAAGGGCAACCGCCTGCTGATGGAGGGCGATCGCCACTACGACTACGACGCCTACGGCAACCTGGTCCGCGAGCGCCGCGGCAAAGCCCAGTGCCTGATCACCGAATACCGCTACGACAACCAGCACCGCCTGATTGGCCTCACCACCCCGGAAGGCAACGAAGCGTCCTACCGCTACGACGCCTTCGGCCGACGCATCGAAAAGACCGTGGACGGCCAGACCACCGAATTCATCTGGCAAGGCGACCAGCTCATCGCCGAAAGCAGCGACCAGCATTATCAAAGCTACGTCTACGAGCCCGGCACCTTCCGCCCCCTCGCCCTGCTCAAAGGCCAAGGCCCAAAAAACGCCACGCCGTTCTACTACCACAACGACCACCTCGGCACGCCCCAGGAACTGACCAGCCACCAGGGCGAAATCGTCTGGGCGGCGCGCTACACCGGCTACGGCAAACTCACCAAACTGGCCCACGGCGCCGGCAAGCGACTGACCCAGCCGCTGCGTTTCCAAGGCCAATACCACGACCTGGAAAGCGGCCTGCATTACAATCGGCATCGCTACTACAATCCGGACACGGGGCGGTATCTGACGGCGGATCCGAGCAAGCTGGCGGGTGGGCTCAATGGGTACCGGTACACCCTGAACCCGACGGGGTGGGTGGATCCGTTGGGGTTGGTGGATTGTCCGGGGAACAAAGATAAACCAGCTGAAGGCCAGCAAAAAAGCGAGCCTCAACTACCCCAACCTTCTCGCCACGGCGCATTTAGGCATGCAAAAACAGACGCTGGCATACCAAAGACCCAGCAACCGGACCTTGTTTACGACGCCACCACGGGAAAAACACAACAATACAGCTATGCAAGAATGACGGAGAGATCCGGCGAGAGTGTACTGAACAGCAAAGGAAAACCAATTTCGGCTCGAGAATATCAATTTACACGACACGACGGTTCTAAAGTCATAATCCAAGACCACTCTGCGGGGCATCAATTTAATCAACCAGACAATAGAGGCGACCAGAAAGCACATTTTAATTTGCGTCCCTTAGAACAAAGAAGAACAGGAAAAATCGCAAAAGAACATTATTATTTCACGGAGTAAGCCATGATTTTCTGGAATGATCTTGAAGGAAGTATTTTTTTTAATAAGATTTTTTCATCCCCGGTACCTATCGGCAAAATCGACTTGGCGTCATTAATTATAGACAACGATATTCCGACACTCATTTTTGAATTCGACATTGCAGAATACCCCGATGCCCCCCCGCAGAAATGGAAGCAATCAGGATTTAACATATGCCGAGTAGGTCTAAATTGCGGAACACCAAAAAACCTAAAAATCATCAACATACCAACAAACACCAAACTAACTGTTCAGATAACACAACAAAAAGATAGCCTTCTAATTCAAGCATCTAACGAAACCTCGCTTATAGAACTAGAAACCAAACACTTGCTGCTATGTGGACCCTCAGCCTATAGAAACGTAATTGAATGAGGTCATGCCGAGAGTTCCATAAAAAACTCTTGAGAAAATGCGTCGACCTGTCCTCCATCCGAAGATCGGGCGTATTAAACTGTGGCAGCCCGATCAAACATCAAAAAACAGACCTGGGAGCCTTCCGCCTCCTCACTCTGCGCAAAGGCGAAGGCCCGAAGAAAGCCACACCGTTCCACTACCACCAGTCCCCAAAAATCTAAAAGATCTCAAAATCCCCGACCTGATAGTCAGGCCGAGGATTTCATAAAGTTTCCCTAAACCCAATCAACCATCAAAAAACATTAATCGGATAATCCACAAACACCCGCAGCTCATTACCGCTGACGTTGTACTCACTGGATTTCTGCGACACGCGCAGGACCGAACTGCGCAACCGTACGCTCAGGTCTTTGGCCGGGCCGCTCTGGACCACGTATTTGAACTGGTTGAAGATCTCGCGTTCGGTGCCGCCTTCGCTGGTGGAGGTGGTGATGTTGTCGCCACGCACATAGGCCACGTTGTAGGTCAGCCCCGGTACACCGAAGGTGGTGAAGTCCAGGCCGTAGCCCAGCTGCCAACTGCGTTCGTCTTCGGCATTGAAGTCGGACCAGTAGGAGTTGGCCAGGTAGATGGTGTTGCCACCGTCGCCGACACGATTCTGGTCACGTTGGTAGCCGCCGTAGGCGTAGCCCAGGTTGCTGTCGCCGGTGCTGCGCTGATGGGCGAGCGTGAAGCTGTGCGGGCCGGTGGCGAAAGTTGCCGCCAGGCTCCAGATTTTGTTGTCGTCACCAGTGACGCCGTTTTCGCGAACATAGCTGTCGTCCAGCTTGGTGCGATAGCCGTTGAAGTCCAGGGTCAGGGATTGGTCCTTGGCCAACGGGAACACGTAATTGGCGTTCACGTATTGCTTCTTCAATACGTCTTCGACATCCGAGGCGTAGAGCGAAGCCTTGAATTGCTCGGTGAACTGGTAGCTGCCGCCCAGTACGTTGATCGATTTCAAGCCACCGCTGTCACGGCCTTCAGCGCTTTTACGGGACTCGGCGGTGAAGCGGCCGGCGTTCAATTCGAGCCCTTTGATCTCCTTGGAGGTAATCAGCGTGCCGGTGTAGCTTTCTGGCAGCAGGCGCGAATTGTCGTAGTTCAACACCGGCAGGGCCGGCATCTGGTCGCCGTAGGCCAACACTGTGTTGGAGACACGGAATTTCACCGCGGCGCCGAATTTGGAGAGATCATCGGCCGCGTTGCCGCTGTCGCCTTTCTTGAAGAAATCGATGCCTTGTGCACCGGTGCGCCCCTTGCCGCCGTCCAGACGCAGTGCATACAAGCCGAACGCATCCACGCCTACGCCCACTGCGCCTTGGGTGAAGCCGGACGAGAACGTACCGATGGCGGCCTGGCCCCATTCGGCCTTGTCCTTGTTGCCGTCCTTGTAGTCGCGGTTGATGTAGGCGTTGCGCAACAGAACTTTCAGACTGCTGTCTTCGACGAACCCATTGGACTCGGACTGATCGCTGGCCATGGCGTGTGTTGTGCTCAAAATCCCCAGAGCTAGCAAAGTAAAGCGTTTGTTCAACATGATTATTTTCCTTGTACGGGTTGATACGCACCGTAACCGGCAACCGAAATGGCGCTTTTTGCGCTCTTTTTCGGACTCTTGCTCCTGGAAATAATGAAAAGGCCCGGCCACGGATCGATCGTGTCGGGCCTTTTTATTATTTAAGAGTCATGGCTGTTGGCCACAGGCGTGGGGCGAATCCTAGTCGCGCCCTGAAGTCCGTGTCAATTTCGTGAATCTTCGGTAATCAGGCGAAAAAGCACACCCATAAAAAAAGCGCCAGCCTTTCGGCCAGCGCTTTTTATCAATCCGTCGAATTCTATCCCTGCATGACATCCCACAACGCTTCCAGCTCCGCCTCGCTGAACAGGCCAACGGGGTAGCGCTCGATGATCATCCGGCGCGGATCAGGTTCTCTGATCTGACGCGTGCCATTGGACTTCAACCACTGCGCCAACGCTTGAAGCGACTCACCATTTACGGCCAAGGGATGGCATGTGCGCTCGCTTATCATATTCATTCCAGCGCCCTCTCCTGGTTGATGAGCGGCCAATTTATCCAAGGTTTATGACAAAACAACGCAGCTCCACTCCCCAGAACTGCACGGATGTCGATACAAGAGCTATGCCAAGGTAAACGGCTCGCCGACGAACCGCGCACAAAAAAGCCCGCGCCCCAATGGGGCCGCGGGCTTGCCAGGATGGATCCAAAAGCACCGGTGTAGAGCCGCTGCGATTGAAGTCACCGGGCTGTTACGTCCCCACTCATTTTGTGTGCGCGGCAGGTTGCTGTTGGGTAAGACAATGGATATTTCCGCCCCCCAGTAACAGCTCTCGCCCAGGCACCATGATGACTTCGTGCTGGGGAAACAGGTCCTGCAGGATTTGCCTGGCCGTGCTGTCCAGTGGATCGTCGAAACTCGGGGCGATGATGCCGCCATTGACGATCAGGAAGTTCACATAAGAGCCGGCCAGACGCTCGCCAGGTTTGCGCTCCTGTGAGCCGTGTACCACGTCCACCCCGGCGCATTCTTCTTCGGTGGCATACAGCGGCCCGGGAATCGGCATTTTATGCACCGTGAACGAGCGGCCCTTGGCGTCGGTGCTGTTTTGCAGCACATCCATCGCCGCGTGGCAGCGGGCATAGTTCGGGTCCTGCGGGTCGTCGGTCCAGGCCAGCAGCACTTCACCAGGGCGTACGTAGCAGCAAAAGTTATCCACATGGCCGTCGGTTTCGTCATTGAACAGGCCATCGGGCAGCCAGATGATCTTGTCCACCGCCAATTGGGCACTGAGCACCGCCTCGATTTCCTGGCGGTTCAGGTGCGGGTTGCGATTGTGGTTGAGCAGGCATTCCTCGGTGGTGATCAAAGTGCCTTCGCCATCGACATGGATCGAACCACCTTCGAGGACGAAGCCCTCGGTGCGGTAGCGCGGGCTGCGCTCGATTTCGAGAATCTTGCCGGCCACCAGCGAGTCCCGGTTCCATGGGGAATACAGCCCACCCTCGAAGCCGCCCCAGGAATTGAAGTCCCAATCGACACCGCGCACTTCGCCGTTGTTGTTGATCACGAACGTCGGGCCTGTGTCCCGGACCCAGGCGTCGTCGCTGGACATTTCCACCAGGCGGATATTCGGCACATCGAGCCGCGCCCGAGCATTTTCGTATTGGGCGGCGGATACCGCCACGGTGACCGGCTCGAAACGGGCGATGGCCTTGGCAACCGCCACATGAGCGGCCTGCGCGGGCTTACCGCCCAGGCGCCAGTTATCCGGGCGCTCGGGCCAGATCATCCAGACCTGAGTCTGGGGCGCCCACTCGGCAGGCATGTAAAAACCGTCCGCGCGCGGAGTGCTGTGCAAAGTTGTCATGATTCAGGACTCCAGTGAGCCGTCGAGGGTTTTGATCGCGCCGTACAGGTTCGGGCGCCGATCACGGAAAGTGCCCCAGGCACTGCGAATGTGTTCCAGTTCGTCGAGGTCGAAGCTGTGTACCAGCACGCCTTCTTCGGTCTCGTTCAATTCCTGGACTTTTTCACCGAACTGATTGGCGATGAACGAGGAGCCGTAGAACGTGATGTCATAGCCATCCTGCTCTTCGTTGCCGATGCGATTGCTGGCGACCAGCGGCATCAGGTTGGCGCCGGCATGGCCCTGTTGTACACGCTGCCAATGATCGCGCGATGAAATGGTCTTGTCGTGCGGTTCGCTGCCGATGGCGGTCGGGTAAAACAGAATTTCCGCACCTTGCAACGCCATGCTGCGGGCGCACTCTGGAAACCATTGGTCCCAACAGATGCCTACGCCGATTTTCGCATAGCGGGTATTCCACACCTTGAAGCCGGTATCGCCAGGGTTGAAATAATACTTCTCATGGTAGCCAGGACCGTCCGGGATGTGGCTCTTGCGGTAGATGCCCAGGTTGCGACCGTCGGCGTCGATGATCGCAATGCTGTTGAAACGCGCACGCCCGGCCCGTTCAAAAAAACTGATCGGCAGCACGACCTGCAGTTCTTCGGCGATTTTCTGGAAGTGCTTGATGGCGACGTTCTCGTCAACCGGAGTCGCCAACTGCAAATAATCCGGGTTCGGCTTCTGGCAGAAGTACGGCGTCTCGAACAATTCCTGGATAAGGATGACTTGCGCGCCTTGGGCAGCGGCCTGGCGGACCAGCTTCTCGGCGGTCTCGATGTTCGCTTCGAGATCCCAGGAACAGGCCATTTGCGTGGCGGCTACGGTAACGATACGACTCATGAATCATCTCCCAGGCGATGGACAGTAGCGCCTTTATAGCCGATAAAAATCGGTATTTGAAGCATGAAAAACCATAAAGCAGATAATTTGTCATCAAAACACCGACAAAAATCGAATTAATACCCAATAAACCTGTGGGAGCGAGCCTGCTCGCGAAGAGGGGGAACATTCAACATTGACGTTGACTGATCCACCGCTTTCGCGAGCAGGCTCGCTCCCACAGGAAAACAGCGTGCTGTGCCGGATAAACTACAACCCCTCCTCCAGGGCTTTTGCCAGCATGTCGACGAAGAAGTCCACGCTCTGGCGACTGGTGACCATCGGTGGCTTGATCTTGAGGATGTTCAGGTAATCACCAGTCGGCTGCATGAAGATGCCCAACTCCCGCAGGCGATTGCACAGCGCGGTGGTTTCCTCGGTGGCCGGTTCGAGGGTGTCGCGATTGCGGATCAGCTCCACGCCCAGGTAGAACCCGGAGCCATGCACCGCGCCGACCAATGGATACTGGTCGATCAGCGCTTCCAGGCGGGCCTTGAAATGTCCGCCAACGATCCGGGCGTTTTCCCACAGGTTTTCTTCCTCCATGACGTCCAGCACGGCCATGCCGACCTGGCAACTGACCGGGCTGCCGCCGGCGGAAGAGAAAAAATACCCCTCGGCTTCCAGCGCCTCGGCGATTTCCCGGCGGGTGATGACGGCCCCCAGCGGCTGACCGTTGCCCATGCCCTTGGCCATGGTGATGATGTCCGGCACCACGCCTTGCTCCTCGAAGCCCCAGAAAAACTCGCCCATGCGCCCGTAGCCGACTTGCACCTCGTCGGCGATACAGACACCACCGCGCTCGCGCACCAAGGCGTAGACCTGTTTCAGGTACCCCGGTGGCAGCGCGATGCCGCCGGCATTGCCATATACCGGCTCGCAGATGAAGCCGGCGAGCTGACGTTTCTGTTCGGCGATTTTTGCCAGGTTGTGCTCGACGCTGCGCACGTAGTCCGGCGCACTGTCGACACCGCGGAATTCACCACGATAGGTGTTCGGCGCCGTCACCGGGTGCACCCAGTCCGGACGGCTGCTGAGGGCCTGGGGATTGTCGGCAATGGACGTCGAGACCGCATCGGCCGCCACCGACCAACCGTGATAGGCCTCCAGCACGCTGAGCATGTCGCGCCCGCCGCTGTAGGCCCAGGCCAGGCGGATCGCCAGGTCGTTGGCTTCGGTGCCGCTGTTGACCAGGAACACCCGGTCCATGTTCGACGGCGCCAGTGCCAGCAGGCGTTCGGAAAACTCGGCGATCGCCGCGTAGTGAAAACGCGAGTTGGTATTAAGCAGCGACCACTGTCTGGCCGCGACCGCCGCCATGCGCGGATGGCCATGGCCCAGCACCGCGACATTGTTGAGCATGTCGAGGTACGAGCGGCCCTGCATGTCGATCAGGTGGTTGCGCCAGCCACGCTCGATGCGCGGCGGGTCGATGTAGTAGTGCTTCTGCGAACGGGCAAAACTGGCATCGCGACGGGCCAGCAGCGCCTGCGGATCGATTTCCGGCTCGGCATCGCAAGCCAGCCCCAACAGCACCGCGGGTGATGGGCAGAGCGCTTGCCAGGCCTGCGCCCGGGACGGTGTGCAGAACAATGGCGGGGCCAGATGCGCGCCCCGGCACAGCTGGACCAGCAATGGCCCAGCCACCTCGCCCACTACCTGACCCTTTGCCAGCGCGGCCCCGGGCTGCAGCGACGAGGAAACGCCCCACAAACGCACGCTCAATTGCGGGCCATCGAGCCGCAGCAAGCCGTCAGCATCCCTGTGCAACACCCCGGCGAAGGGCGATTCCAGCGGCGTACCGTGAGGAATGTGCAGTTCCACATGGAGCGGATAAGTATCGGGCTCTTCGGCACTGTCCGGCCGGGTGCGGGACAACCGATACTGCCCGTAACGGCTGGCCGCCAACCCATGCACGGCGGCGGCTTCGCTCAGCAGGCGCTGGTCGATCCCCGGCTGCTCCCAATTGCCCGCCTCGAAATGCGGGCTGAGCACACCCAGGTCGATCAGGGCGAAATCACGTCCCACCAAAGTCGGCAACAGCGGTGCGAAACCCTCGTTGGCAAAGGGCGGCAGGCTATGGCCCACGGCGGCAAGGATCGCCGCTTCCATCAACTCAAGCGGCACGGAATGGGCGACGTTGAAGATTTCCCATTCATGCCTGAGGTTGTCGCGAGCATATTGGTTATCCGGGTCGACAGCGACCTGTTGCTCTCCGCTAAGTACCAGCACAGCGGCGCGGGCCACGATCAACGGCCAAAGCGCCTGGAGCTCTTCACGCTGCAACGGATTGACCGCGTGATAGGCCTTGATCGCCGGCAGGATGAAAAACGGATCTGCATCGGCATGATGCAACAGCGCCGCGCAGGTGACCGACAGATCGGTGACACGCCAGGTGCGGATCAGGTCGCCGAAATCGATGACGCCCTGCAGTTGCCATTGGCGCTGCGCATCGCGTTGCCAGACCACGTTGTCATCGGTGATGTCCATGTGGATCGCCTGCATCGGCAGGCTGGCCTTGAGCGGCTGCAAGCGCCGTTCGGCCTGCTGTGCGACGTCGGCGATCAACTGACGCCGTTGGTCATCGTCGATGACAGGCAACAGGTGTTCGATCAAGGCTGGCGCGTGGCGCGCGTCCCATTGCAGGGTTCGCTCCAGGCCCGGGTGGTCGAATGTGGCCAAGGCCAGGTCCATGTCGGCGCACAGGCGGCCCAGCCCAGTCACCAGGTCAGGCGTGAGGTGTTTGAGTTGGGTGAGGGACTGGCCGTCGATGTACTCGAGCAGGCGCATGTGTATCGCTTGGCCGTCGACTTCTAGCGTCAGCAAGTCATGGCCATTGGCGGCCTCGATCACCCGCGGCACCTTCACCGCGCCGTGCCCGGCCAACTGCTTGAGCGCGGCATGTTGGGCCTGGAGCTCCTGGACGGCGTAGTCGCCATGGCAGATTTTCAGCACGAACCGCCCGCGTTCGCTGTCGACGCGGTAGTTGAGGTCCTGATGACTGCCAAGGGGTCGCAGGTCACCGCTGAGTCCGTAATTCGAGCGCAGCAGTACCAGTGCCTGTTCGGCGCTGATCTGTGGGCTTGGCAAACTGGCACGGTGAACCAACGTGGCGAGTGGCATACAACGACCCCTGGGTGGTTTTGTTTGGATGCCTATCTCGCCACTGAGTCGGTGGATAAGCAACCCCCCTCTTCGACACGGGCTCGCGCCGACCGCTGCTTTTGGGCAAGAATGGACACCCTTGCTGCTGCCATTCCCATGGAGACACCCAATGAATGTAATCGCCACCGACCTGCCCGGTGTCTTGATCATCGAACCCAAGGTATTTGGTGACGAGCGCGGTTTTTTTTATGAAAGCTTCAACGCCAAGGCATTCAAGGACGCGACCGGCATCGACACTCGATTCGTGCAGGACAACCATTCTCGCTCGCTGAAAGGCGTGCTGCGTGGCCTGCATTACCAATTGCAGAACACCCAGGGCAAACTCGTGCGCGTCACCGCTGGTGAAGTGCTTGATGTGGCCGTGGATATCCGCCGCAGCTCGCCGAATTTCGGCAAATGGGTTGCGGTACGCCTCAGCGCCGACAATCACCGTCAACTCTGGGTGCCACCAGGGTTCGCCCACGGCTTTGTGGTCCTGAGTGAATTCGCGGAATTCCTGTACAAGACCACCAACTACTACGACCCGACATCCGAACGCAGCCTGTTGTGGAACGACCCTGCGCTAGACATCGACTGGCAGTTGGGGGATATCCAGCCGCAACTGTCCGGCAAGGACCTGGCGGCTTCGACCCTGGAACAGGCAGACGTCTTCGCCTGATCGAAGACGTTGACGCATGTCCTAGGCATAATGCGCCTGTTCCCACAGGCGCATCATGCTCATGAATTCCACTCTCCCCCGCAGACCCCGTTGGCGCAGCCTGGCATTGCTGGCCCTGTGCCTGGCGCCGTTGCTGTGGCCGCTGGAGCACCTGGCGGAGCGTTACTACCGCAGCGAGCTGGCCGGGCAGAATCGCCAGACGCTCGATCTCTATGTCGCCAACCTGTTGGGCACCCTGCACCGCTATGAAGTGCTGCCGCAGATTCTTGGCGAGCTGCCGCCCCTGCGCGCAGTCCTGTCTGCGCCGGATGATGGCGTTACCCAGGGCAATGCCAATCGATTGCTGAAGAACATCAGCGCCCAGACTGGCGCTGAAGTCATGTACTTGATGGACGCCACTGGCAAGACCCTGGCGGCATCGAACTGGGACAAGCACGACAGTTTCGTCGGGCGCAATTTTGCTTTCCGCCCTTACTACATCGAAGCCATGGCCGGGCGTCTTGGACGCTTCTTCGGCCTGGGCACCACGTCGGGCAAGCGCGGTTACTTCTTTGCCGCCGCCGTACGTGATCGCGAAAAAGTCATTGGCGTACTGGTGGTCAAGGTCGACCTGGACCACACCGAAAGCCTGTGGGGCAAGACCCCTGAGCAATTGCTGGTGACCGACCATAACGGCGTGGTCATTCTGACTTCACGCCAGGAATGGCGGTTTCGCGCAACCCGCCCTTTGAGCACCGAAGAGAGCAAGGCAATCAGCGCGGTCCAACCCTACCCGACCCGCGATCCGAAGCCGCTTCATCTGGACGCCAACGCCTGGCTGACCCAGACCCAGGTCATCGAAGAGACTGGCTGGAACGTGAGCATCCTGGCCCCGCGAACGCTGATCGATCGTCCGGTGCGCACGGTGGTGGTCATTGGTGGCTCGGCGTTGCTGGTCTTGATGTTGCTGCTCGGGTTGATGATGCAGCGCCGGCGCCATTACCTGGAACGGATCGCCTTCGAAGCCAAGGCCCGGCATGAGCTGGAAGGTCGGGTGGCGGAACGCACCAGTGACCTGGAAGGCCTCAACCGGCGCCTGCGCCAGGAAGTGCTGGAGCGCGAGCAGGCCCAGCAGGAGCTGGTCCGCGCCCAGGACGACCTGGTGCAGGCCGGCAAACTGTCGGCCCTGGGCACCATGTCGGCGAGCATCAGCCATGAACTCAACCAGCCGCTGGCGGCCATTCGAAGCTACGCGGAAAACGCCGAGATCCTGCTCGACCATCAGCGCACCGACGACGCCCGGGGCAATCTCAAGCTGATCAGCGAACTGACCGGGCGCATGGCCTCGATCATCGCCCATTTGCGCGCTTTTGCCCGCCGCGACCGCCACGCGCCGGAAAGCGTCGCCCTGCAACCGGCGTTGGACGACGCCTTGGCGCTGCTCGCCAAACGTCGGCGCAGTATGGAAGTGGAACTGATCCGTGACCTGCCGGCCGCCACCTTGTGGGTCGAGGCCGGCGAAACACGCTTGCGCCAAGTGCTGGGCAACCTGCTGGCAAACGCCCTTGATGCCCTGACCGAAAAGGGCCCACCGCGCAGACTCTGGCTCAGTGCCCAGGCAACGGAAACCGGCGTCAACCTGTACATACGCGATAACGGCCCGGGGTTCTGCATGGAAGCCCTGGGCCGGGCCGGCGAGCCTTTTTATACCACCAAGACCCGCACCCAGGGCCTTGGCCTGGGGCTGGCGATCTGCGACACCCTGATGCGCGCCTTCGGCGGCGAGCTGTTGTTCGCCAATCACAAGGAAGGTGGCGCCCTGATTACCCTGAAGCTGCGCGCGGGCGCGCCCGGGGTGAGCCTGCAACCGTCCGAGGACCGTAGTGTATGACCATCGATAACCAGATTGAGGTGGTGCTGATCGACGACGATCCCCACCTGCGTCAGGCCTTGAGCCAGACCCTCGACCTGGCCGGCCTGAAGATCCTGCCCCTGGGCGAGGCCAATGGCCTGGCCGGGCAATTGCCCCGAGACTGGCCCGGCGTGGTTGTCAGCGACATTCGCATGCCCGGCATGGACGGCCTTGAACTGCTGAACCAGCTGCACGCCCAGGATCCGGAGCTGCCGGTCCTGTTGATCACCGGCCACGGCGATGTACCGCTGGCGGTCCAGGCAATGCGCGCCGGGGCCTATGACTTCCTGGAGAAGCCCTTCGCCAGCGATCATCTGCTCGACAGCGTTCGCCGAGCCCTGGCCTTGCGTCGCCTGGTCCTGGACAACCGCAGCCTGCGCCTGGCCCTTAGTGACCGGCATGAACTCAGCGCCCGCCTGGTTGGCCAATCGGCGCCCATGCTGCGCCTGCGCGAGCAGATCGGCGCCTTGGCGGCGACCCGCGCCGACGTGTTGATCCTCGGTGAAACCGGGGCCGGCAAGGAAGTGGTTGCCCGCGCACTGCACGACCTCTCAAGCCGGCGCAACGGGCCCTTCGTGGCGATCAACGCCGGCGCCCTGGCTGAGTCAGTGGTGGAAAGCGAACTGTTCGGCCACGAGCCCGGCGCCTTCACCGGCGCGCAAAAACGCCGTATCGGCAAGTTCGAATTCGCCAATGGCGGCACATTGTTCCTCGATGAAATCGAAAGCATGAGCCTGGACGTACAGGTCAAACTGCTGCGCCTGCTGCAAGAGCGCGTAGTGGAACGGCTGGGGGGCAACCAGCAGATCCCGCTGGATATCCGCGTCATCGCCGCCACCAAGGAAGACCTGCGCCAGGCCGCCGACCAGGGCCGTTTTCGCGCCGACCTGTATTACCGCCTGAACGTCGCGCCGCTGCGCATTCCACCGTTGCGCGAACGCGGCGAAGATGTGCTGATGCTGTTCCAGCACTTTGCCAACGAAGCCAGCACCCGCCATGGCCTGCCGCCGCACGAACTGCAGCCGCCCCACCGGGCGCTGCTGTTACGCCACAGTTGGCCGGGTAACGTGCGCGAATTGCAGAACGCCGCCGAACGTTTTGCCCTGGGCCTGGAACTGGCGTTGGACAACAGCGCGCCGGACAGCGGCCCCGCTGCGGTGGATGTGATCAGCGGCGGCCTGAGCGAGCAGGTGGAGAACTTTGAAAAAACCCTGATCGCCGCCGAACTGGCCCGTTCCCACAGCTCCGTACGCAGCCTCGCCGAAGCCTTGGGCATTCCGCGCAAGACGCTGCACGACAAGTTGCGCAAACACGGGCTGAACTTCGGCGACAGCAGCCATGGCCCGACCGAAGAGTCGGATTGAGCTCCACCCTTTCACTTTCAGCCAAGAGGGCCTGCATGAACCGCGACAGCCACTACCTGGAAACGATCCTGCACCGGGACATCCCGCTGACGCAGGACATGGGCCTGAAGGTGCTCGGCTGGCAAGCTCGGCAGCTACGCTTGTTCCTGCCGATCGCAGCCAACGTCAACCACAAGAGCACCATGTTCGGCGGCAGCCTGTATTGCGGCGCCGTGCTCGGTGGCTGGGGCTGGCTGCACCTGGCGCTGCGCGAGGAAGGCATCGAAGACGGGCATATCGTGATCCAGGAAGGGCAGATCAGTTATCCGCTACCGGTTACCCGCGACGCGACCGTCATCTGTGAGGCGCCTGATAAAAAGACCTGGACGCGTTTCCTGGCCACTTATCGTCGCTACGGACGGGCAAGGCTGGCCTTGCAGACGCAGGTGGTGAATGTGGATAGCAAGGACGTGGCGGTGCGGTTTGAAGGGCAGTACGTGCTGCATCGCTGATTGGCGCATAGACCCGTGGCGAGGGAGCTTGCTCCCGCTCGGCTGCGCAGCAGACGCTTTGGGGCCGCTTCGCCCGAAGCGTCGGACCGGCCCAGCGGGAGCAAGCTCCCTCGCCACAAAAGCTTCTGGGCTAAAAGATCAGATTTTAAGAACGAGCCAGCTCCAGCAACTTCCCACGCCACGGCGCTTTCGCCGGAAGCGCCAGGAAAGACGTATTCAATAACGACTCGCGTGCCGGATAGCAGAACGGCTGGCCCTGCAGGTCGAGTACCTCGCCGCCCGCGCCCTCCAGCACGCCCTGGGCAGCGGCGGTGTCCCATTGCGACGTCGGCGCCAGACGTGGGTAGCAATCCGCCGCACCTTCAGCCAACAGGCAGAACTTCAGTGAACTGCCGATATTGGTCAATTGCAGCGCCCCCAGGCTTTCGCTCAAACCGGCCAACAGGCGTTCCTGCTCCGGGCTGGTATGACGGCGGCTCGCGACCACCGTAAAGGTTTCACCGGGCGCCAGCATGTTACGCACCGCAATGGCCGCAGGCTCGGCATCCCTGTCGCCGCGCCACGCACCCAGGCCCGCACCGCCGGCATAATAACGACCGTTGGTGGGCATCGACACCACACCGAACACCACTCGTCCGTCCTCGATCAGGGCGATATTCACGGTAAATTCCTCGCTGCCGGAAATGAATTCCTTGGTGCCGTCCAGCGGATCCACCAGCCACCAGCGTTGCCAGCCGGCGCGGACGCTTTGCGCAATATCGGCATCCTCTTCGGAAAGGATCGGGATATCCGGCGCCAGGGCTTTGAGCCCGGCCACGATCACATGGTGAGCTGACATGTCCGCGGCGGTCACCGGCGATTCGTCGGCCTTGCGCACGACCTCCACATCGGCCCGCCAGAAGGGCAGGATCGCGTCGCCAGCCGTGAGCGCCAGCTCGATAACCGGGGCCATCAGGGAATGCGGAAAATTCATGGCAGGTAAGCTCCGCGCTGAGTCAGCAGATCGCGGGCCAGGTACAACGCCGCCAACGCCCGGCCCTCGGTGAATTGAGGATTCTGCGCCAGGGCCGACAGCTCGCCGAGGTTGACCTTGTCCACACGCATTGGCTCGGGTTCGTCGCCTTCCAGACGCTCTTCGTACAGATCGGTCGCCAGCACCACCTGGATCTTCTGGCTCATGTAGCCGGGAGACAATGACAACTCAGTCAGGTGTTCCAGTTGACGGGCGCCAAAACCGGCTTCCTCCTTGAGCTCGCGCTCGGCCGCCGCCAGCACATCTTCACCCGGCTCGATCAGGCCCTTGGGCAGGGACCATTCGTAGGCCTCGGTACCGCCGCAATACTCTTCCACCAACACCGCATGGTCGGCGTCGAGCATCGCCACGATCATCACCGCACCGTATCCTGCGCCCTTGCCCGCCAGGCGTTCGTAGGTGCGTTCCACACCGTTGGAAAAACGCAGTTTCAGTTCTTCCACGCAAAACAGGCGGCTGGTGGCGACGATCCGTCGGTCGAGTATGGTGGGTGTCTGGCGCATAAACGGCTCCCTGGGCGATAGCAGGCTACTATACCCGGCCTATCCTGATTGTTTGCGTCGGATATCTGATTACCGCTGGAGAAGTTTTTATGGCGTTGTTGCCCTGGCACGAGATCGATACGGTTCTGCTGGACATGGACGGCACCCTGCTGGACCTGCATTACGACAATCACTTCTGGCTGGAGCACCTGCCCCAGCGCTATGCCGAACTGCATGGTGTCAGCCGGGCCATGGCGGAGATGGAACTGCAGCCGCTGTTCGAGCGCAACGCCGGCCAGTTGCAGTGGTACTGCCTGGATTTCTGGAGTGCCGAGCTGAAGCTGCCGGTGCGCGAACTGAAGCTGGAAACCGCCCACCTGATCGCCCTGCGCCCGGACGCCGATACGTTTCTGGCAGCCATCCAGCAGGCCGGCAAACGGGTCGTGATGATCACCAACGCCCACCGCGACTCGTTGTCCCTGAAGCTGGAACGCATCGAACTGGCTCCGTATTTCGAGCGTTTGATCAGCTCCCACGACTACGGCTTTCCCAAGGAAAGCCCGCAATTCTGGGACGCACTGCAAGCCGACCTGGACTTCGACCCGGCCCGCAGCCTGTTCATCGACGATACCCTGCCGGTATTGCGCAGCGCCCGGGATTTTGGCATCGCACATTTGCTGGCGGTCAGCGAGCCGGACAGTCGCAAGGGGCCGAAGGATACGGGGGAGTTCGATGCCGTCAGAGATTATCGGGATTTGATTGCCGGGCTTTGAACCGCACCGTCCTCATCGCGAGCAGGCTCCCACCTTGGCTCGCGGCGAACCAGTAATCTCTGTGGGAGCGAGCCTGCTCGCGATTAAGGACACCGCCGAGCTCAAATCCTATTCAGGGATACGCAATACCTGCCCCGGATATATCTTGTCCGGGTGCGACAGCATCGGCTTGTTGGCTTCAAAAATCTTGTTGTACTGGTTCGCGTCGCCATACTCGGCCTTGGATATGGCGCTGAGCGTATCGCCCTTCTTCACTGTCACGAAACGCGCAGCCTTTGCCACCGGCCCCGTCACGGTGATCTGGTCGTCAACGCTACCGACACCTTCGATGTTGCCAACAGCCAGCAAGATTTTTTCTTTCTCTTCCTGGCTTGCGACTTCACCCGTAACGGTGACTTTGTCGCCCTCAACAGTCGCCTGTACATTCGGATTACCCAGCCCGACTTTGCTGATGTGCTCTTTCAATTGCTCACTGGCATTGGCATTACCTGGGGTCAGCAGATCGATAAGCTTTTCCCCCGCTTCCTTCACAAAACTAAAAATACTCATGGCACATGCTCCTTGGTTTGAATGTCCAGACGCAAAAGACTAGACCAAGCCAACCGACCCCGTTTCCCAGCCGACCAATGACCTCGCCACCGTCAAGGCGCTAGAATCCGAATCTTCCCGCGCCCAGGAGCGAAGATGGACATCAAGCAGCTGAAATTTCTTATCGCGCTCGAAGAAACCCGCCACTTCGGCCAGGCTGCCGCCCGCTGTCACATCACCCAGCCCACTTTGTCGATGCGCCTGCGCAGCCTGGAGGAGGAGCTGGGTTTGCCACTGGTCAATCGCGGCCAGCGCTTCGAGGGTTTTACCGCACCGGGCGAACGGGTGCTGGCCTGGGCGCGCACGGTGTTGGCGGCCTACGACGGACTACAGGCCGAAGCGGCGGCCTGTCGCGGCAACCTGGTGGGCACGCTGCGCCTGGGCGTGGTTCCGCTGTCGGATTTCGACCCGCTGGCGATGATGCAGCGCCTGCACACCGACCATCCCAGCCTGCGTTTCGAATTGTCGTCCCTGAGCTCCGAACGCATTCTCGAACAATTGGCGAACAACCGGATCGACCTGGGCATTTCCTACCTGGAACGTCTGGACAACGAGCGTTTTGAAGCCCTGCCCTTCGCCCATACCCGCATGGGCCTGCTATACGACCAACGGTTTTTCTTTTTTGGCGAAGAACCGCTGAGCTGGGAAGCGCTGGTGGAGCTGCCCCTGGGCATGCTCACCAGCGGCATGCATTTTCGCCAATCCATCGACCATCACTTCCACAGCCGGGGGCTGACACCCCAACCGCTGCTGCAAACCGACGCGGTGCACCAATTGTTACAAGCTGTGCACGGCGGACTGTGTTGCGCCGTGGTACCGCTGGAAAGCGGGCTGAAGCTCACCGAAGACCTGCGAATCCAGCCCATCGACAGCGCCCAGACGCTGGTCCCGCTGGGGCTGATCATGCGGCGCGGTGCCCCACGCTCGGCATTGGCGGAGGCTTGTTTCGCCCTTTATCAGCAATCAGTAACCATTCCTTGATCGACGTCATCTATTGAAGGATCAGTAATAGCGATTAGACGTGGCAGATTGCCGCATTTAGTCTTAGGACTATTCCTACTCTCAGTGATGCCCATGAACGACAAGCCTCCGGTCTGTCCTGCGCCTGCCTTGGAAGCCTCCAAGCCAGCCGCCAGCCAGAGCTATCGCTACTGCAACCTGGACCACTCGCAATCGGACAGCGCCGCGCTGGCCGAGGAAGTGGCGTTGGCGATTGCCTATAACGGCATCAGCCAAGCGGTAATGTTGGTCACGCCCACTGACCTGGAAGATTTTATCGTCGGCTTCAGCCTCGGCAGCGGCATCATCGAAGACCCGGCGGATATCTATGACCTGCAACTGAGCGGAGCCGGTTCCGCGCAATATGCCCAGGTCACCATTGCCAACCGCGCCTTCTGGAACCTCAAGCAACAACGCCGGCAACTGGCCGGCACCAGCGGTTGCGGGCTGTGCGGGGTGGAGGCGGTGGAGCAGGCGCTGCCCAACCTCAAGATGCTGCCGGGCGCACCGCTGCCACCGGCGCAATGGCTTGACGGCCTGCGCCAGCGCATCGGCCAGTTCCAACCCCTGGGCCAGCACTGCGGCGCGGTACACGCGGCGCTGTTCATGAATGACCAGGGTGAACTGCTGCTGGGCCGCGAAGACATCGGTCGCCACAACGCCCTCGACAAATTGATCGGTGCGCTGATCCGGCAGCAGATCCCGATAGCCGGGGGCCTGGCGATCGTCACCAGCCGCTGCAGCCTCGAATTGATTCAAAAAGTATTGCGTGCGGGCATCCAGACGCTGGTCAGCCTGTCGTCGCCCACGGGCCTCGCCGTGCAGTGGGCTCGCCAACACAACCTCAACCTCATCCACCTGCCGCAAAAAAGTGCGCCGCGGGTCTACAGCCCTGCGATGGAGAATCAAGCGTGAGCAATCATCAACAAGCCAACCAGAAACCCACACCGCGCTACAAGCCTTACAAGGGCCCGGCCGGTGGTTGGGGCGCGCTGATCAGCGTCGCCCAGGCCTGGCTGACCAGCGATAACGCGCTGAAAAACATTCGCATGATGCTCAAGACCAACCAGAACGGCGGTTTCGACTGCCCTGGCTGCGCCTGGGGTGACTCGCCGGAAAGCGGCATGGTCAAGTTCTGCGAGAACGGCGCCAAGGCGGTGAACTGGGAAGCGACCAAGCGTCGTGTCGACGCGGCTTTTTTCGCCAAGCACAGCGTGACGTCGTTGCTGGAGCAGAGCGACTACTGGCTCGAATACCAGGGCCGCCTGACGGAGCCTATGAGTTACGACGCGCAAACCGACCGCTACAAGCCCATCAGTTGGGAAGCCGCGTTCGCGATGATCGGCAAACACTTGCAAGGGCTTTCCAGCCCGAGCCAGGCCGAATTCTATACCTCGGGTCGCGCGAGCAACGAAGCGGCATATCTATACCAGCTATTCGTGCGCGCCTATGGCACCAACAATTTCCCTGACTGCTCGAACATGTGCCATGAGGCCAGCGGCGTGGCCCTGTCCCAAAGTGTCGGGGTGGGCAAGGGCACGGTAACCTTTGACGACTTCGAGCATGCCGACGCGATTTTCGTCTGGGGCCAGAACCCCGGCACCAACCACCCGCGGATGCTCGAACCTCTGCGCGAAGCCGTGAAGCGCGGCGCCCAAGTGGTGTGTATCAACCCGCTGAAAGAGCGTGGCCTGGAGCGCTTCCAACATCCGCAACACCCGCTGGAAATGCTCACCAACGGCGACAAACCCACCAACACCGCGTATTTCCGCCCAGCTCTGGGCGGCGACATGGCCGTTCTGCGGGGCATGGCGAAGTTCCTGCTGCAATGGGAACGTGACGCGCAGAACAGCGGCGCCCCTGCGGTATTCGATCATGCGTTCCTCAACGAGCACAGCGCCAACGTCCTGGATTACCTGGCGGTGGTCGACGACACCCCTTGGGAGCAGATCGCCGAGCAATCCGGGTTGACGCTCGCCGAAATCGAACAAGCGGCGCGCATGTACGCCAAGGCCAAGAACGTGATCATGTGCTGGGCGATGGGTATCACCCAGCACCGCCATTCGGTGGCGACGATCCAGGAAATCGCCAACCTGATGATGCTGCGCGGCAACATTGGCAAGCCAGGCGCCGGCCTGTGCCCGGTGCGTGGCCACAGTAACGTGCAAGGCGACCGGACCATGGGAATCAACGAGCGCCCGCCCGTTGCATTCCTCGACGCTCTGGAACGGCGCTTCCAGTTCAAGGTACCGCGTGAAAACGGCCACAACGTGGTCGAGGCGATCCACGCCATGGCCGAGGGCCGGGCCAAGGTGTTCATCGCCCTGGGCGGCAACTTCGCCCAGGCTACGCCGGACAGCCACCGGACCTTCCAGGCGCTGGGCAATTGCGACCTGACGGTACAGATCAGCACCAAGCTCAACCGCAGCCACCTGGCCCATGGCAAGGAAGCGTTGATCCTGCCCTGCCTGGGCCGGACTGACATTGACCTGCAAGCCGATGGCCCGCAGGCGGTGACGGTGGAGGACTCCTTCAGCATGGTCCACGCTTCGAACGGCCAATTGCAGCCACTGTCGGACCAGATGCGCTCCGAGCCGTGGATCATTGCCGGCATCGCCGCCGCCACCCTGGGCAGCCGCCCGGTGGATTGGAACTGGCTGGTGGCCGATTACAGCCGCATCCGCGACCTGATCGCCGAGACCATCCCTGGCTTCAAGGACTTCAACGAAAAACTCAAGAACCCCGGCGGTTTCTACTTGGGTAACAGCGCAGGGGCACGTCGCTGGAACACGCCTTCGGGCCGCGCCAACTTCAAGCCCAACCTGTTGCCGACCGACCTGATCCACGAACGCACCCGGGCTACAGGCCAATTGCCGGACCTGATCCTGCAATCCATGCGCTCGCATGACCAGTACAACACCACGATCTATGGCCTCGATGATCGCTATCGTGGCGTGAAGGGCCAACGTGACGTGTTGTTCGTCAACGAAGCGGACATCATCCGCCTGGGCTTCAAGCCAGGGCAGAAGGCAGACATCGTCTCGCTCTGGGATGACGGCCGCGAGCGCCGGGTCAAGGGCTTTACCCTGTTGGCCTTTGATATCCCGGCCGGACAGGCTGCCGCCTATTACCCTGAAGTGAACCCGCTGGTGCCGCTGGAAAGCACCGGCGACGGCAGCCACACCCCGACCTCGAAGTTCGTGGCTATCCGCCTGGAAGCCGCAAGCGAGAACGGATTGATCATGGCCAAGTCGGCCTGAAGCAGTTCCGAGGGGTGATTCTGGCCCCTCGGGCACTTTTCCAACGGACACAAAAAAGGCCGTTTTCCAAAAAAAACGGCCTGTCCGAAGTAGCTAAAGACCTGCGAAATAACGTTAAGTTCCGCCCAAAAAACAGTAACTTAGAGAATTGTGCACAAGTCGTGTTACTCGTCGGATTTCGATTGTAACCAAGCGAAGCCAGCCTCAGGATCGCGCCGTCATCCCTTTGAGGCTCCTCTATGAAGTTCTCCTCCATTCTCTTGTTGTCCCTTGGCCTGATCAGTGGCGTCGCATCTGCCGGCGGTACCGCCGAAGCAGGTGTAGGCGGCGCATTGGGCGGGGTTTTGGGTTCGGTCGTCGGCCAGTCCCTGGGCGGCAACACCGGTTCCACTATCGGCGCGGCCCTGGGCGGCGCAGGTGGCAGTGCGGTCGGTGCCGATAAACGCAGCCGCGGCGAAGCGGCTATCGGCGGCGCGCTGGGCGCAGCCGGCGGCAACGTGGTTGGCCGCAGCGTGGGCGGCAGCACGGGTAGCCTGATCGGTGCCGCAGCGGGCGGTGGCGCCGGTGGCGCATTGGGTAACTACATGGGCAAGGACGACGATGACGACCGTTATGAAGGTCGCCGTGGTGATCGCCGCTACTACCGTGACGGCCACCCGGGTCGCGGCCATGCCTACGGCCATCGCAAGCATAAGCACAAACATCGCTATCACGACGATTGACGGCTGGCTTGATCCAGACCGTTGAATGATCGCAGCCTTCGGCCCTTCTCGCAGAGACTGACCGAAGGCTGCGATTTTCGTTTTCAGGCCACCAACCGCTCCAGCGCCCCGCGTAGCCGATCGGGAATCGCCACTGGCCGATTCGACGTCCGGTCTACGAACACATGCACGAAACGCCCCGCCGCACAGGCCTCGTCCTCGCCCGCCTTGAACACCGCCAGCTCATATTGCACCGAACTGTTGCCCAGTTTCCCGACTCGCAGGCCGATTTCGACCCGGTCCGGGAAAGCGATCGAGGCAAAATAATCGCAGGCTGAACTCACGACGAAGCCCACCACCTCCCCATCATGGATATCCAGGCCGCCGGTCTCGATCAGATAGGTATTCACCGCTGTATCGAAAAAGCTGTAGTAGGTGACGTTATTGACGTGACCGTACACATCGTTGTCATGCCAGCGTGTGGTCACTGGCTGGAAATGCAGATACTCGGCGCGTTGGGGCATCACTTGTCCTTGGTCAGGCTATCTGAGGCGTTGTGCAGGGTGCAGATACTACCGCTGCGAGAAGCTCTTGCCTTGCGCAGCCAGCTCGCCAATCAGACGGGCAGGCTTCCATTGGTCCCCCTGCTTCGTCTCGAGCTCCAGCAACCGTGCGTGGATGTCTTCGAGGCCCTGCTGATCCGCCCAGGCCATCGGACCGCCCTTGTCCGCCGGGAAGCCATAGCCATTGAGATAAACCAGGTCGATGTCGCGGGAAGACTCGGCAATGCCCTCCTGGAGGATCTTCGCACCTTCGTTGACCAATGCCAGCAAGCAGCGCTCCAGAATCTCCTCGGCAGCTATTTCGCGGCGCTGAAACCCCAGCTCCTCACTGACCCGCAGCACCAGCGCGTCGACCTCGACATCCTGCTCAGCCTGGCGGCTGCCCGGCTCATAGTGGTAGTACCCGTTACCACTCTTCTGGCCGAACCGCCCCATCTCGCACAGGCGGTTGTCCACTTGCACTTCGGGCGCATCCTGACCTTTACCCACCAGCTCGCGCGCGCGCCATTCCAGGTCGATCCCAACCACGTCATACATGCGGAACGGCCCCATGGCAAAGCCGAAACCCTGCAGCGCGGCATCGACCTGATGGGGAAACGCTCCCTCCAGCAGCATCTTGCGCGCCTCCAGCACATAGGGATGAAGCATCCGGTTGCCAATAAACCCGTGGCAATTGCCCGAAACCACGCTCACCTTGCCCATGCGTTTGCCCAGCGCCAGGGCGGCATCCAGCGCCGGCCGGGAGGTTTGCGCGCCACGAACGATTTCGAGCAATTTCATGATATGCGCCGGGCTGAAGAAATGCAGGCCCAGCACTTGAGCCGGCCTGCGCGTGGCGGCGGCAATCGCATCGATGTCCAGCGCCGAGGTGTTGCTTGCCAGGATCGCTTCGGGCTTGAGCATGCCGTCCAGCTCGCGAAAGATCTTCTGCTTGAGTTCAAGGTTCTCGTAGACCGCTTCGATGACCAGATCCACGTTGCGGATTGCCGCGTAGTCGTCCGCCCGAGCTATTCGGGCGATGCGCGCATCGGCTTCACCTTGGTCAATGCGTCCCTGGCGCACGTTGTGGGCATAGGTGTCGGCCACCGCCGCCAGCGCCTGCTCAAGCATTTGCGGATTATTGTCGACCCACTGCACCGTAACGCCGGCATTGGCCAGGCACATCACGATGCCTCGCCCCATGGTGCCCGCCCCGACCACCGCGGCGCGCTGGATATCAAAGGATGTCTGGCTCATGTCTGCTCTCTTGTTGGTGATCCAAAGACAGCGTTCACCTTAGTCAGGCGGCGGATTTTTTTGAAATTTATTCGTGTGATGCTGGGCATTCAGCGGATGGATGCAGCTCACAGGTGTGCGGGTTATCCGTCTGATGTCAGGTACATATCAAGATCTTCACGTAAAGCCAGCGACGCCAAGCGCTCGATTTCTATAATTTGTTTCGTTGAAAGCCTGAAATCCGCGCCGATATGATCGATGTTGCTCTTCCATTCCATCACGGGAGCCAAGTCCTCTACCGACAGGCTGATGCTCTGCTCAATTACCAATTCGTCCTTGTCCGGATAAAATCCCAACACAGCAAAACTCACGATTCTGCCTCCCTCGTTTTAACCACCTGTTTGGTCAGAGGCCATCAAGCGTTCTGATAATCGAAAGATATTTGATAGTCATACTTCGACAGGTCCAGGGCATGTCGAAAATGTGGCTGGAGGATTTCAACCCAATCGGCATTCACATCAAAGTTTCCGTTGTTGATGTTTTTTTCCAAAGGAATATCAAGATCCTCCATAACCGACGAATCGTCAGCAAAATCTTTTGAATACTCCTTCCCTATCAATAGTTCAGATGCTTTATCAAACCACCGCAGCCTTATTTTTAGCCCCATGTCACCCCTCACAAAAATTTCTTTATGTTACGTTCCGGATTTGGTTGCTTCTTTTGCTCGCCTGTAACGTGATCAAAAGAACCAAGGTGGCTACCGTCGCTAGCGCGATACACCTCTAACTCAGCGTGCCTGGAGTCCCATTCGTAGACTTTCCTGCCTTTAGCATCGATCCAGCGCTCCCGCAGCCCGCCACCGCCCTGACGCGGGGTCTTTGCTTTAGCCTCAATCAAACCAACAAAACCGGTTATAGCATCTGTCTTGGGCGCCTGATGGTAGTCATGGGCCGCCTCCAGTAACCCTTTTCGCCGAACACTAAAAACGATATATAACGGCGAAATCCCAGCCCCCACCGGAAACACAAGAATGAAATCCTTGAACTCGGGCGGATAAATCGGGTTGACAATAATGCTGTCTGCCATGGGCGTCGGTGGGAAGATCCAGATGCGCGGTGCCTGTGGCGCGGCTTCCAGCGCGGGGATTCCCAGCGCTGCGGAAGGGTCGATGGCCGGCGTCCAGATCAACTCGACCCCATCGCCAAAATCCGCCACTTGCTGATCACCACGAAGCTGGAACGTCACCACCGGAATCATTTCCCAGTCGCGCCTTGACTGGGTGTTATAGCCATACCCTTTAAGCGTCCCGTCGGCCTGGGTTTCGACATGCAACCGAACCCGGGTGCGCGCCTGCTCAAGGGAGCGCAGCTGCTCTTCGGTATACAAAGAACCGTCCGCCAGGTTCGAAGGCATCAGCAGCCCCACCAACCCCGCCAGCGCACCCGCCGCCAACGGCGCAGTGACCGCCGCGCCGGCACTCAACGAAGCCAGCGCCGTCCCACCCAGTGCCAACGTGCCAATGCTCGCCGGTAGCGTGCCGCTGATTTTTTCCAGCGGTACGCAGCCTGACTCGTTAACCTCACGGCCGCCCAACAGCGTGAATGCGCCATAAGCACTCAGCAGTTCCGTCGGGATATAGCCGGTTGGATTGTGGTAGTCGATGATCGCATCGGGCAGTTCGCAGGACTTGGCAAACACGCAGCCCTTGATGTCCGGTACTTTCCTTTCACGTACCTGGGCCTGGCGTTGGCTCATATACGCTTCCTGCCGGGCGAGCATGTCTTTGTAAGCCTTGAGGTCGGCGTCTCTTTTAGCCAGTTCGGCAGAGGTCATGTCCCGTAGGACCCTGTAGCCTCGGTCGCCACCGCGGAGCTCCCAGACCTGCGGGACACCGGCTTTTCCTTTCGTCATGCTTCGTCCTTGTTCGCTCGTCGCTGCCTCACTGACAGGGCGCGACGAACCTTACCCGGCAGCAAAAAGCAGCGCGTACAGGACGTTTCCGAAACCGCCGTGGGATCTTTCTCTTTTTTAATGCACTAAACTTTCCGGTCAGACGCGCCCTCCTCACCTGTCCTTCGGACTCTCCAACATGCATTTCGCCCCAGACTTTCCCGACGACCTCGCCATGCGTCAGCTCATGGAATTACTCCACGAAGAACTCGGCCTGCCGGAACGCAAGACCATTCGCCTGGACACTGCGGTCAATTTCGATCTGGGCTGCGATGACGCGGATGCCCGGCACCTGATGGAAGCGCTGGAGGAGCGGTTCGTCATCGACCTTGTCGACTACGACGCCTATCGTTACTTCCAACCGGAAGGCTTTGATCTGTTTCAAAAACGCAGGGCCAAGGGCCGGGGAGACAAGCTGCCGCTGACCATCGGCATGCTCTACAAGGCAGTCAAGGCGCAACGATGGGATACTCGGGAGCTGGAAGCGGATTCACCAACCTGATTTAAGTGCCATTATTCTGGCCGTTTCAGTCTATTTCGTTTGGAATAATGGCAGAATCCTTTTGCGGCCCGATCACGATCATCGTAAACCTCTGACGCTGTCAGAGGCGTCGCCCCTTCGGTTAAGTGCTAATATTCTGCCTGCTATCAATCTCAGATGATGGAATATTGGCATATGGCCAAGAAGACGGCACCACTCTTACCTGCCACATCCAAGCTGCTATCTACCTTTGGCGAGAGGCTGAAGCTTGCTCGTTTACGCCGCAAGCTGACGGCCAAGCAAGTCGCGGAAAGAGCCGGCATGTCCCTGACGACCTTGCGATCTCTGGAATCGGGTGGAGCGGGCGTGACCATCGGCGCCTATCTGTCAGTGATGCAGGTATTAGGCCTGGAAAAGGATCTGAATAAACTCGCAGCGGTCGATGACTTCGGAAGGCAGTTGCAAGACGCTCAGCTGCTTTCGCCATCAGCCACAGGCCCCCAAAAAGGTTTACGCGTTCGCAGAGCTCGTCCCTTGAAAAGATCCCCAGCAGTCCAGGGAACCGATACCAATGTGATCGAAAACGACGGCCAAACTCCACATATTCCTGCCGATTTTCCATTCAACACCCACTCTCTATCCAGCTTGCTGACGACGAAAAATAACAAGCCTGAGAAGGATCAAAAATGACCTTGATTGCTGTGTAAGCGGATTGGGAGTCGCTAGGGGGACCGAGACGCCTCGGCTTCCTGCATTCGAGGAAGACTCGCTTCACCGATGTATTCGAGTTTGAATACGACGCAGCGGCGCTGTCCGATCCAGCACTGAATTCCATCACCCTAGACCCTCGTGTGCGGCATTTTGAAGGTCGTCAGTTTCCAGGTCAGCACCAGACCCGCTTTGGCATGTTCGCTGATTCCAGTCCAGATCGCTGGGGGCAAATGCTGATGAAGCGACGGCTGGAGCGAGACATTCGGGACGAACTGGCCCCCAGAGGCAGCAAATTATACGAGTCCGATTTTCTTTTGGGCGTTCACGATCTTTATCGGGTAGGAGCGATTCGCTACAAGCTCAATGATGAAGGCAACTTTCTCGACGACCGTGATGGAGTCGCGGCTCCTCCGCTAGTGGAGCTGCGCGGTTTGGAGCAGGCAAGTCTGGCTTTGGAAAACGACCCCGACAACACAGCCCTCGATGGCCGAGAGTGGCTGAAAATGCTGATCGCACCTGGAGGCTCTCTCGGGGGAGCCAGGCCTAAGGCTAGCATCGCGGATGAACAGGGTCAGCTCTGGATAGCCAAATTCCCCAGTGTTCGCGATGAACATGACGTGGGCGGCTGGGAAATGGTTGTGAACGCCCTGGCCAATCGTTGCGGCCTGCGGGTCGCTACAGGTGTAGCCCAGCGCTATGCGAGCGAGCATCACTGTTTCAGGGTCAAGCGGTTCGACCGCACAGAACGAGGCGGCCGCCTCCACTTTGCCTCAGCCATGACCATGACCGACAGGGTGGATGGCGATGATGCTTCGACTGGCGCCAGCTATCTGGAACTGGCGGAGGTGCTGATACAACATGGCTCGCAAGCAAAGGCGGATCTACGTGAGCTATGGTCTCGGATAGTGTTCAATATCCTGGTTTCCAACGTCGACGATCATCTGCGCAACCACGGTTTTATCCTTGATCCTGGTCGGGGATGGCGTTTGTCGGCTGCCTACGATATGAACCCAGTACCGTATGCCGACGGATTGAAGCTGAACATAACTGATGCAGACAGCGCCTTGGATCTGGAGCTCGCCCTGGAGGTAGCGGCATACTTCAGGGTCACTCAAACCGCAGCGCTGGAAATAATTGCTCAGTTTCAGGAAGTGATCAGTCAATGGCCCGTACTGGCGGGAGCGTTAGGACTATCGAGGCGAGAACAGGAGCATATGGCGCCCGCATTTCGACTTTCGAACCGATAGTGACCCACAAAAAAAACCGCCCTCAAAGGGCGGCTTTTTCATTCAATCACCAAGCCTTACAGCTGCGGACCCGCCGCCTTGATCGCATCGCTCACGTCGAACTTCTTGAAGTTCTCGATGAACAGACCGGCCAGTGCCTTGGCGGCTTCGTCGTAGGCAGCCTTGTCGGCCCAGGTATTGCGCGGGTTCAGCAGGCCGGTTTCGACGCCTGGGACAGCCAGCGGCACGTCCAGGTTGATGATATCCAGGTGTTCGGTTTCAGCACCGATCAGCGCGCCGCTCTGGATCGCCGCGATCACCGCACGGGTGGTCGGGATGTTGAAGCGCTTGCCGACGCCGTAGCCGCCGCCGGTCCAGCCGGTGTTGACCAGGTAGACCTTGGAGCCGAAACCACGGATACGCTTGATCAGCAGCTCTGCATATTCACCGGCCGGGCGCGGGAAGAACGGCGCGCCGAAGCAGGTGGAGAAGGTCGACTTGATGCCGCTGCCCGAGCCCATTTCGGTCGAACCCACCAGTGCGGTGTAGCCGGACAGGAAGTGGTAGGCGGCTTGTTCTTCGCTGAGGATCGACACCGGTGGCAGCACGCCGGTCAGGTCGCAAGTCAGGAAGATCACGGCGTTTGGCTCGCCACCGAGGTTTTTCGGCGCGCGTTTTTCGATCAGCTCACGCGGATAGGCGGCGCGGCTGTTCTGGGTCAGGCTGTCGTCGGCGTAGTCGGCTTTCTTGGTGACCGGGTCCAGGACCACGTTTTCCAGGACGGCGCCGTGCTGGATGGCTTTCCAGATGACCGGCTCGTTCTTCTCGGACAGGTCAATGCACTTGGCATAGCAACCGCCTTCGATGTTGAAGACCACACCCACGCCCCAGCCGTGCTCGTCGTCACCGATCAGGTAACGGCTTTCGTCGGCGGACAGGGTGGTCTTGCCAGTGCCCGACAGACCGAAGAACAAGGTCACGTCGCCTTCTTCGCCCATGTTGGCGGCGCAGTGCATCGGCAGCACGTCGACTGCTGGGAGCAAGAAGTTCTGCACGGAGAACAGGGCTTTTTTCATTTCGCCGGCGTAGCGCATGCCAGCGATCAGCACTTTCTTGGCAGCAAAGTTGATGATCACGGTGCCGTCGGAATTGGTGCCGTCGCGCTCAGGCTCGCAGACGAAGTTCGGCGCGTTGAGGATCTGCCACTCGTCCTTGCCGCCGGCGTTGTACTGCTCGGGATTGATGAACAGGCAACGACCGAACAGGTTGTGCCAGGCCGTCTCGGTGGTCATCTTGACCGGCAGGTAGTGCGCAGGATCGGAACCTACATGCACGTGGGAAACAAAACGCTCGCGCTCACCCAGGTAGGCCTCGACGCGGTTCCACAGGGCGTCGAACTTGTCGGCCGGGAACTTGCGGTTGATCGGGCCCCAGGCGATGGCGTCCTGGGTAGTCGGCTCTTCCACGATGAAACGGTCGACTGGCGAGCGACCGGTACGATGACCGGTACGAACAACCAGCGCGCCAGTATCGGCAAGCTCGCCTTCACCGCGATTCAGGGCTTCTTTGACCAGATCATCGACACTCAGATCGGTGTACACGGCGTTATTGGCTTGCGTCATGAGATTCCCCGTCGGCCCGTGGCCGAGTGCTCCAAACGTTTTGTAGTAGGAAGTCGCGCACTACTACCCGAAAAAAGTGGGCCGGATTATGCCAGAAAAGCCCAAAAAGAGTAGGGCCCTCCCGTCAGTACGGCGTAAATCCGGCGTTTGCCAGGAGATTTACCTGCGCTGAACCGTTTTAGTGACGAGTATCTGACGGTGTGTCGACACCCGCACCGGCGAACAATTGTGCGATGTCCGCCGCGTCGAACAGGTAGCGCTCATTGCAAAACTGGCAATCGACCTCGATGGCGCCGCCATGCTCGATCACCAGTTGCTGCGCATCTTCCAGACCCAGACTGACCAGCGCATTGCCGGATCGTTCACGGGAGCAACTGCATTGGAAGCGCAACGGCTGACCCTCGAACAGGCGCACCTGCTCTTCGTGGTAGAGACGATGCAGAATGGTTTCGTTGTCCAGGCCCAGCAACTCGTCGGCGCTCAAGGTGCTGGCCAGAGCGGTGACGTGCTGCCAGCTGGCGTCACGCTCTTCCGAATCGCGAATGCGATCGGCGGGCAATTGTTGCAACAGCAGGCCACGGGCGCGCCGCCCGTCGGCGTACAGCCAGAAGCGGGTGTTGGTCTGCTGGGACATGACGAAGTAATTGGTGAAGCATTCGGCCAGCGTCGCGCCGTCAAGATCGACAATGCCCTGATAACGCTGGCCATGACTCGGATCGACCGTCAGGGCCAGCACGCCGTTGGGCATCATGTCGGCCAGCGTCGCGTCGGCGCCGATCTGCTCGGCGTGGTACCGGGCCAGGCCACGAATCTCGCGCTCGCTGGAGCATTCGATCATCAGCAAGGGGACCGGACCGTCGGAGCGCGCCTGGAGAATCAGCAAGCCATCGAACTTCAAGGTGCCCACCAGCAATGCCGCCGCCGCCATCAGTTCGCCAAGCAGTTGCGCGACCGGCTCCGGATAGGGGTGCTTGGCAAGGACTTCGGCATAGCTACGCTCCAACGCCACCAGCTCGCCACGGGCGTCGCTGTCATCGAAGATGAAACGCTGGGTGTAGTCGGTATCCGGTAAATCAGTCATAGGGTCTGGTATCTGCGGTGATGACAAATGATGACGGGCATTTTATGGGCATTCCGGGTGGGTTCCAAGCAAGGTGAGGGTTTGCCTGACCGGAAGGGCTCATCTGGACTTGCAGGCCTGGCACATCGTGGCGAGGGAGCTTGCTCCCGCTGGGCTGCGCAGCGGCCCCAAAATCTGACGGTCGCTGCGCAACCGAGCGGGAGCAAGCTCCCTCGCCACGGGCTAGGTGCGCCGATGGTTTATTCGCTATTGCTGCCATGAAACCTGAACAGGTCGCGACGCTGCTTCTTGCTCGGCTTGCCATCGGTGCTGACGCCCAGGGCCCCGGCCTTGCGTTGTGCGGCCGCAGCTTCGCGCTTGGCGATGCTGGCGTCGGTCTCGCGATAGAGTGTCTGCGCTTCTGGCGCGCCACGCCGCACAATCGACAGGGCTTCGACCACCACGGTTTTTTCATCGAACCCGGCGCGAATGACGTATTCGTCGCCGATACGTGGCTCTTTGCCAGGCTTGCAACGTTCACCGCGATGGTGAACCTTGCCGCTTTCGATGGCGGCCTTGGCCAGGGCACGGGTCTTATAGAATCGCGCTGCCCACAACCATTTATCGAGACGGACCTTGTCGTCCTCTTCGCTTTTTTGTGTCACTGCAATTCCTCTTTTCAACCAATAGCCAGAACTGTACTACCGTTTTTGTCGGGCGCACGAATCCGCTCCGACGGATAGAATGCCCGCCGAACCGCTCGCTTGCATTGGCATGCGCCGGTATCGGTTACACCTGTAAACAAGTACGTAGATAACTGTCGCCATTTTGTGATTATTCTGCGTGAATACCGCGATTGCGGGGCCCGCTATCCGATGCGCCAATTTCAGGTTGTTTTTATTGAAGACTTTTGACCATCTGACCGTCGTCGGTCTGCGCGAATGGGTGGCGCTCCCGGATCTGGGAGTCGCAGGCCTGCGGGCAAAAATCGACACCGGCGCCAGCACCTCCAGCCTGCACGCCACCGATATCGAGCCATTCGAGCGCGATGGCGAGAAGTGGGTGCGTTTCACCGCACACCTGGGGACGGTGGTGCAACTGCGCCACCGCCGCTGCGAAGCCCCGCTGGTGGCGCGCAAGACCATCAAGAGCTCCAACGGCCACGCCCAGGTCCGCTACGTGATCAGCACCACGCTGGCGCTGGGTGATCGGTTCTGGCGGGTGGAGTTCACCCTTGCCTGTCGTAAATCCATGCGGTATCGCCTGTTGTTGGGTTCCAAAGCCTTGATCGACGGCCAGCTGGTCGTCAATCCAGGCATCAAATACGTTCAAGACAAACCGGTATTTCCGGTGTCCACTACCTCTGCCACAGGTGTTGCATGAAGATCGCTGTGCTGTCGCGCAATCCGCGCCTGTATTCCACTCGTCGCCTTGTTGAAGCAGGGACCGAACGTGGCCATGAAATGGTGGTGATCGATACTCTGCGCGCCTACATGAACATCGCCAGCCACAAGCCGCAGATCCACTACCGCGGCAAACCGCTGGAAGGCTTTGATGCGGTGATCCCGCGTATCGGCGCATCGGTGACTTTTTATGGCTGCGCAGTGCTGCGCCAGTTCGAAATGATGGGGGTGTTCCCGCTCAATGAGTCTGTCGCTATCGCTCGCTCCCGAGACAAGCTGCGCTCATTGCAATTGCTCTCCCGACGCGGCATCGGCTTGCCGGTAACCGGTTTCGCCCACTCTCCCGATGACATCCCCGACCTGATCGCGATGGTTAACGGCGCGCCGCTGGTGATCAAGGTGCTTGAGGGCACCCAGGGGATCGGTGTCGTGCTGTGCGAGACCGCAACCGCGGCGGAATCGGTGATCGAGGCGTTCATGGGCCTCAAGCAGAACATCATGGTCCAGGAATACATCAAGGAAGCCGGTGGCGCGGACATTCGTTGCTTCGTAGTCGGCGATAAAGTGATCGCCTCGATGAAACGCCAGGCCAAACCCGGTGAGTTTCGCTCCAACCTGCATCGCGGCGGCAGCGCGAGCTTGATCAAGATCACCCCGGAAGAACGCATGACAGCCCTGCGCGCGGCCAAGGTCATGGGATTGGCGGTGGCCGGCGTGGATATCCTGCGCTCCAATCACGGACCGCTGGTGATGGAGGTCAATTCTTCGCCAGGCCTGGAAGGAATCGAGACCACCACCAGCAAGAACGTGGCGGGGATCATCATCGAACACCTGGAAAAAAATGGCGGGCCGAACATGACACGGACCAAGGGCAAAGGCTAAAAAAGCAGCTGCGAGCCTCAAGCTGCAAGCTGTAAGCCGAACTGCTTCAGCTTGCAGCTTGTAGCTTATAACTCGTAGCTGCTTCTATACCGCATCCCGCGGCAGCATCAAGCCCAACGGCAACCGCACCCGAGCCTCCAGCCCGCCGCCAGCTCGATTGCGCAGTTCGACGTTGCCGCCATGCATCGAGGCGATGCGCTTGACGATGGCCAGGCCCAGCCCGGTGCCCTTCCCTCCCCGAGCCCGATCACCGCGGGTGAACGGGTTGAAAATGGCTTCCAGCTCCGCTGGGTCAATGCCGGCGCCGCGGTCCATGACGCTCAGGACGACATAAGGCGCACTGGTGTCGCCGGAAACATAGGCGGCGACTTCAACGCCCGTGCCGGCATGGTTGAGGGCGTTACCGATCAGGTTGTTCAACAGGCGCTTCATCGACACGCGACGTAGCGGAAACGGCTGGATGGGCTCCAGGCGCAAGTGGACCTTCTCTTCGTTCTGGTTGTAGGGCGCAGCCACCTCCCGTACCAGCTCGCTGAGGTCCACCTCCTCTACCGATTCGTCACGACCGTCGCGAATGAACGCCAGGAACTGATCGAGAATCGCGTCCATGTCTTCGATATCGCGGACCATTTCGTCGGTCAGGTCGGTGTGCTCGCCCATCAGTTCCAGCGACAGCCGCAACCGTGTCAGCGGCGTGCGCAGGTCATGGGAGACGCCGGCGAGCATCAGCTCACGTTCGCGTCCGGCCTGCTCGACATCCTCGGCCATCTGGTTGAAGGCGCGGTACACCTCGGTCATCTCGCTGGGCGTATCGCTGACGGGCAACCGCACGCTGCGGCCTTGGCCCAGTTGCCGGGCTGCATAGACCAGGCGCTTGAGTGGCTGGTTGAGCTGGCTGACGAAAATCCACGCCGAAGCCGTCGACAACAGGCCGATCGCCAGGAACCAGCCCAGCACGTTCCAGATTTTCTGGCCGCGCAGCGGATGGGGGTACAGCGGAACCTTCAGCCACCCATCGCCAAGGCTCGGGGCACGCACCCACAAGGCCGGCGGCGAATGCATGCGCAGCCGCACTTCGGTATCGGCGCCCAGTTCGGCCTGCATCTGCCGCTGGTAGATCTCGCTGTATGGCCAATGCTGCTCACCTTCAGGCACACCGGCGCCGACCACCCGGATCAAAGTCGCCGCCTCGGCGATTTTGACTCGATTGGTTTCGTCCGCTGCCCAATAGGCGCGCAGGGTCAAGGCAACGCCGTGACTGTATTGGCGGTCCACCAGCACGTCTTCGTTCATCAGCAGGTAAACCAGCGTCAGCGCCTTGGAAAACAGCACGACGATCAGCACCAGCCAGAGGGTGCGGGAGAAAAAGCTCTGGGGGAACCAGACGGGGGTCTTCATGAGTAACCGCTACATACTTGCAGGAGCGAGCGATGCTCGCACAATGACGGACCGCGAGTCGCCTGGAAAGATTTTCACCCGCCAGGCTGCGCGCTCCTACAAATCGCCGATCACTTGCCGGCAGCGCCATCCGGCACGAACACGTAGCCAACGCCCCAGACCGTCTGGATATAACGCGGCTTGGAAGGATCGGGTTCGATCATCCGGCGCAAACGGGAAATCTGCACGTCGATGGAGCGCTCCAGCGCATCCCATTCGCGGCCACGGGCCAGGTTCATCAGCTTGTCCCGGGTCAGCGGCTGGCGGGCGTTCATCACCAGGGCCTTGAGCACGGCGAACTCGCCAGTGGTGAGCATGTGGATCTCATCGCCGCGCTTGAGCTCCCGGGTGGCCAGCGACAGTTCATAGTCGCCGAAGGTCACGCTCTCGTCTTCGCTGCCCGGTGCGCCCGGCACCGGCGCCGACTGGCGACGCAGGACAGCCTTGACCCGGGCCATCAGCTCATCCGGGTTGAACGGCTTCGCCAGGTAATCGTCGGCGCCCAGCTCCAGGCCCTTGATACGACTCAGTTCATCGCCCTTGGCGGTGAGCATGATGATCGGGATCTGGTTGTTGGCGCCTCGCAGGCGGCGACAGGCCGTCAAGCCGTCCTCGCCAGGCAGCATCAGGTCGAGGACCACGAGGTTGAAAACCTCACGGGCCAGCAGCCGGTCCATTTGCTCGGTGTTCGGTACGGTGCGGGCGCGATAGCCCTTGCTGACGAAAAAGCGCTCCAGCAGGCTGCTCAGCCCCGGATCGTCGTCAACAATCAGAATTTTTTCGCCTTCAGCAGTTTGTGCGGTGCTGCTCATAGGAAGCTCCTTTGATCTTGGCGCGCATTATGGCTTAGCTGCCGTTATACGCACCGAGTGCATTGTTAGCAGATTTTTCCTCTATCTTCAGTAGCTCACCCATCCATCCCGCAGGTCACGCCCCCCCCCGAACAGCGGAACGCTGGTTATAATGCGCGGCCTATTGCGCCAGGGGATGCCGGATCGTTATACCGGCGCACCGTTCTCCCTGGCCAGGCAGCACTTTTTGAATTCAGCGGGTCACTGGTCGTCCCCTGCCCCCGGCAGCGACGCAAGCCAGGCCGCTCAACCAGCCTCGCCGCGCCCTGTTACTGTGGCGGCGGGCCTGATTTCACAATTTGTCAGGTGGTTTTATGGACAGCATCAACAGCCGCATCGCCGAGGAACTCGGCGTACGCCCGCAACAGGTCGAAGCGGCCGTCGCGCTACTCGATGAAGGCTCCACGGTGCCTTTCATCGCCCGTTACCGGAAGGAAGTGACCGGCAGCCTCGATGACACCCAGCTGCGTCATCTGGAAGAGCGCCTGCGCTACCTGCGAGAACTCGACGAACGGCGCATCAGCATCCTGGCGAGCATCCAGGAGCAGGGCAAGCTGACGCCGCAACTGGAACGCGACATCAAGCTGGCCGATACCAAGACCCGCCTGGAAGACTTGTACCTGCCCTACAAGCAGAAACGCCGCACCAAGGGCCAGATTGCCCTGGAAGCCGGCCTCGGCGAACTGGCCGACGGCTTGTTCAACGACCCCACGTTGGCGCCGGAAGCCGAAGCCGCGCGCTTCGTCGATGCCGAAAAAGGCGTGGCGGAGATCAAGGCTGCGCTGGAAGGCGCCAAGTACATCCTCATGGAGCGCTTCGCCGAAGACGCGAACCTGCTGGAAAAACTGCGCAACTACCTCAAGCAGGAGGCGATCCTGAGTGCTCGCGTCATCGCCGGCAAAGAAGAGGAAGGCGCCAAGTTCCGCGATTACTTCGAACACGACGAGCCCCTCAAGAGCGTACCGTCGCACCGGGCGCTGGCGATTTTCCGCGGTCGCAACGAAGGCATCCTCAGCTCATCGCTGAAAGTCGGCGAAGAATTGCCCGGCACCATGCACCCGTGCGAAGGCATGATCGGCCAGCAGTTCGGCATCCAGAACCAGAACCGCGCCGCCGACAAGTGGCTGGCCGAAGTGGTGCGCTGGACCTGGAAGGTCAAGCTCTACACCCACCTGGAAACCGACCTGCTGGGCGAACTGCGCGACAACGCCGAGACCGAGGCGATCAACGTGTTCGCCCACAACCTGCACGACCTGCTGCTGGCCGCACCGGCCGGGCCGCGTGCCACGCTGGGCCTGGACCCGGGCCTGCGCACTGGCTGCAAGGTGGCCGTGGTCGATTCCACCGGCAAGCTGCTGGACCACGCCACGGTCTACCCGCATGTGCCGCATAACAAGTGGGACCAGACCATCGCTATCCTTGCCGCCCTGTGCGCCAAGCACTCGGTCGACCTGATCGCCATCGGCAACGGCACCGCCAGCCGTGAGACCGACAAGTTGGCCGCCGAACTGATCAAGAAATACCCGGCCATGAAAATGACCAAGGTCATGGTCTCCGAGGCCGGCGCTTCGGTTTATTCGGCGTCGGAACTGGCCTCGAAGGAATTCCCGGACCTGGACGTGTCGATCCGTGGCGCGGTGTCCATCGCCCGTCGCCTGCAGGACCCACTGGCGGAACTGGTGAAGATCGACCCGAAATCCATCGGTGTCGGCCAGTACCAGCATGACGTGTCGCAATTGAAGCTGGCCCGTGGCCTGGACGCCGTGGTGGAGGATTGCGTGAACGCCGTGGGCGTGGACGTGAACACCGCTTCGGTAGCATTGCTGGCGCGCATCTCCGGCCTGAACGCCACGCTGGCGCAGAACATCGTCACCCACCGCGACGAACACGGCGCGTTCAAGACCCGCGCCGCGTTGAAAAAAGTCCCGCGCCTGGGCGAAAAAACCTTCGAACAGGCCGCCGGCTTCCTGCGCGTCATGAATGGTGACAACCCGCTCGACTCCTCGGCAGTTCACCCGGAAGCCTATCCACTGGTGCAACGCATCGCCGCCCAAACCGACCGCGACATTCGCTCGCTGATCGGCGACGCGGCGTTTCTCAAGCGCCTGGACCCGAAGAAATTCACTGACGAAACCTTCGGCCTGCCCACCGTGACCGACATCCTCCAAGAGCTGGAGAAACCGGGCCGCGACCCACGTCCGGAGTTCAAGACCGCTGAATTCCAGGAAGGCGTCGAAGACCTCAAGGACCTGCAACCGGGCATGATCCTCGAAGGCGTGGTGACCAACGTCACCAACTTCGGCGCGTTCGTCGACATCGGCGTGCACCAGGACGGCCTGGTGCATATTTCGGCCTTGTCGGAGAAATTCATCAAGGACCCGCGCGAAGCCGTGAAGGCCGGTGATGTGGTGAAAGTAAAGGTCATGGAAGTCGACATCCCGCGTAAACGCGTGGGGCTGTCGATGCGCATGAGCGACACGCCGGGCGAGAAAATCGACGGCGCCCGCGGTGCCCGTCCAGGCGCCGCGCCACGCCAGTCGCAGAACACCGCGCCGCGTAAGGAAACTGCCACCGCGGCCCCGGCGAATAACGCCATGGCCTCGCTGTTCGCCAACGCCAAGCAGCTGAAGAAACGCTGATGGAGGCGCCGGCCGGGTTGGTGGAGAGCGCGTTTTTCAAGCTGCTCGGCTGCCGTCTGCAGAGCCTCGGGGACGGGGTGGCGCAAGTCGCCCTGGGTCTGGAGCCGGCGTTGCGCAACCGCGGTGGCAAGCTGCACGGCGGGGCGCTGTTCAGCCTGGTGGACATTGCCATGGGGCTGGCCTGCTCCAGCGTCCATGGCTTCGACCAGCAGAGCGCAACCATCGAGTGCAAGATCAACTACATTCGCGCCGTGTCCGACGGCGAAGTGCTGTGCACCGCCCGGGTCATCCACCCGGGCCGGCGCACGCTGGTGGTCGAGGCCGAGGTGATGCAGGGCGACAAGCTGGTCGCAAAAGCGCAAGGCACGTTCGCTGTCCTATAGCTCGCTGTCATCGATTTGAGTTAATTTCACTTCCACGAATGCGCTGTCGAAATCCCATTTGTGGGAGCGAGCTTGCTCGCGATAGCGGTGGACCAGTCAATACAAAGTTGACTGACATGCCGCCATCGCGAGCAAGCTCGCTCCCACAGGGGCTGCGACGACCTGTCTTTGGCAGCACAAAAACCAGGCGAAAACGCCAGTTTCAACTTCACCCTTGTAGACCGTCTTGCCCACCCCCATATTGGGGCGACTGACGCGTGAAGGAATTCAACTTGAGCGACCTTTTAAACCGCCGCCTGGCCCTGCTCGGCGAGCGCGCCAACCTCTCCCTGCTCGAGCAGTGCCTGCACGGTATCGAACGTGAATGCCTGCGCGTCACGGGCGACGGGCGCCTGGCGCAGACCCCGCATCCCGAATCCCTGGGCTCGGCGCTGACCAACGAACAGATCACTACTGACTATTCCGAGTCGCTGCTGGAGTTCATCACGCCGGCCCTGGCCAACCCGGCCGACACCCTGCACAGCCTCGACAGGATCCACCGGTTTGTCTACAGCAAGCTCGGCGACGAGTACCTGTGGAGCCCTTCGATGCCGTGTCCGCTGCCGGCCGAGGAAGACATTCCGATCGCCTACTACGGCACCTCGAATATCGGTCGACTCAAGTATGTCTACCGCAAGGGCCTGGCCCTGCGCTACGGCAAGACCATGCAATGCATCGCCGGGATCCACTACAACTTTTCCCTCCCGGAAAAGCTCTGGCCCCTGCTGCGCCAGGACGAAGCCAGCGACGTGAGCGACCGCGACTTCCAGTCCTCGGCCTACATCGCGCTGATCCGTAACTTCCGCCGCTACAGCTGGTTGCTGATGTACCTGTTCGGCGCCTCGCCGGCCCTGGACGCAGGTTTCCTGCGCGGCCGTCCGCACCAGTTGGAACAACTGGACCCGGACACCTTGTACCTGCCCTACGCCACCAGCCTGCGCATGAGCGACCTGGGCTACCAGAGCAACGCCCAAGCCGGCCTGACACCTTGCTATAACGACCTGGCGAGCTACACCGACAGCCTGCGCAAAGCCGTCGCAACGCCCTATGCGCCTTATGTCGAAGTCGGTACTCACCAGAACGGCGAATGGGTGCAGCTCAATACCAACATCCTGCAGATCGAAAACGAGTACTACTCCAACATCCGCCCCAAGCGCGTGACCTACACCGGCGAGCGGCCGATCCAGGCGCTGATGGCCCGAGGGATCCAGTACGTCGAAGTGCGCTGCCTGGACATCAACCCGTTCCTGCCGATGGGCATCGACCTGACCGAGTCGCGCTTCCTCGATGCGTTCCTGCTGTACTGCGGCCTCAACGACAGCCCGCAACTGGAAAACAACGAGTGCAGCAACGCCACGAGCAACTTCCTGACCGTGGTCAAGGAAGGCCGCAAGCCTGGCCTGCAATTGCAGCGCCAGGGTCAATCGGTGGACATGCAAACCTGGGCCATGGAATTGCTGGAAAAGATTGCTCCGCTGGCCGCCCTGCTTGACCAGAGCCAAGGCGGTGATGCCCATCGCCAGGCTCTCGACGCGCAACAGGCAAAAGTCCGCGACCCGTCGCTGACGCCGTCCGCCAAGGTCTTGGCCGCCATGGCCGAGCACGGGGAGAGCTTCGCCGAGTTCTCCCTGCGTCAGAGCAAGGCCCACGCCGAATTCTTCCGCGCCGAGCCGTTGTCGACAGAAGAACAGGTCAACTTCGAGAACACCGCACGCCAGTCGCTGGTCCAGCAAACCGAGCTGGAGCAGAACGAAGTGGGCGATTTCGACGTGTTCGTGGGTTCGTATCAGGCGAGCATTCTGGCGATCAGTAACTGAGCTCCTCTTGACGAGGACGCTTCCGTGGCGAGGGAGCTTGCTCCCGCTGGTCTGCGCAGCAGGCCCATCTTGCGGCCGCTACGCAGCGAGCGGGAGCAAGCTCCCTCGCCACGGGGGTTATCAGCCATCCTGGATAGATGTGTTCGCAGATAAGCTAATTCTAAAAAGTTATTTATTTACCCATTCTTAGATCATTTAGTCTCCTCCAACGCCGACTCTCCGGCGGCCTGTTGAGGAGCTTCCCCATGTCTTTGCGTTTCCCCCTTCGCCTTCTCGCGGCCGCTTCCCTGGCCGCGGCGAGCCTTTTCGCCCAAGCGGCCGACCTGACCGTGGCCTATCAGACCACCGTCGACCCGGCCAAAGTCGCCCAGGCCGACGGCGCTTATGAGAAAGCCACCCAGGCCAAGATCAACTGGCGAAAATTCGACAACGGTGCCGATATCATCGCCGCCATCGCTTCGGGCGATGTGCAGATCGGCTACCTGGGTTCCAGCCCGCTGACCGCCGCCATCACCCGCAAGGTTCCGGTGGAAACCTTCCTCATCGCCACCCAGATCGGCGCCGCCGAAGCCTTGGTCGCCCGTGATGGCTCCGGCATCAAGACCCCGCAGGACCTGATCGGCAAGAAAATCGCCGTGCCGTTTGTTTCCACCGGTCATTACAGCCTGCTCGCCGCGCTGAAACACTGGAACATCGACCCGTCGAAAGTCACCGTGCTCAACCTCGCGCCACCGGCCATCATCGCCGCCTGGAAGCGCGGCGACATCGACGCCACCTACGTCTGGGACCCGGCCCTGGGCGTTGCCAAGGAAAACGGCAAGGTGCTGATCACCTCCGCCGAACTGGCCCAGTTCGGCGCGCCAACCTTCGACGCCTGGATCGTGCGCAAGGATTTTGCCCAGAAGCATCCCGAGATCGTCACGGCTTTCGCCAAGGTCACCCTGGACGCCTACGCCCAGTACCGCAAGGACCCGCAAGCCTGGCTGGCCGACGCATCGAACATCGACAAGCTGGTGAAACTCTCCGGCGCCAAGGCCAGCGACATTCCATTGCTGTTGCAAGGCAACGTATTCCCGTTGGCCGCCGACCAGGTGGTCAGCCTCGGTGCCCCAACCACCCAGGCCATCACCAACACCGCCGCGTTCCTCAAGGAGCAAGGCAAGGTTGAAGCCGTGCTGCCGGACTACGCGCCATACGTCAGCGCCAAATACATCACCCGCTGATCAAACAGGAGACGTCGAGATGGCCTTGCTACAGCTGGAGCGCATCAGCGCACAGTACCCCGGCGCAACGAAACCGGTACTGGCGGATATTTCGTTGACCTTGGGCCCGCAGCAGTTGCTGGTTGCCCTCGGCCCCTCCGGCAGCGGCAAGACTTCGCTGCTCAACCTGATTGCCGGGTTTGTGGAACCCAGCGCCGGACAGATCACCCTGGACGGCATTCCCGTCAGAGGCCCGGGTGCCGAGCGCGGCGTAGTGTTCCAGGACGATGCGCTGTTGCCCTGGCAAGACGTGTTGGCGAACGTCGGATTCGGCCTGGAACTGGCGGGTGTTGCCAGGGAGAAGCGCGAGGCTCGCGCTCGGGAAATGCTCGCCCTGGTGGACCTGGCCGGTTTCGAAAAGCGCCGTGTCTGGCAGCTGTCGGGCGGTCAGAAGCAACGCGTCGGGCTGGCCCGCGCGCTGGCGGCCGATCCACGGGTATTGCTGATGGACGAACCTTTCGGCGCCCTGGACGCGTTCACCCGTGAACAGATGCAGGAACTGCTGCTGCAAGTCTGGCAACGTACCGCCAAACCGGTGTTCCTGATTACCCATGACATTGAAGAGGCGGTATTCCTTGCCACCGACCTGATCCTGCTGGCCCCCGATCCGGGGCAGATCGTCGAGCGCCTGAGCCTGGATTTCGGGCGCCGCTACGGCGCGGGGGAAGCGGCGCGGTCGATCAAGTCCGACCCGCGCTTCATCGAAACCCGCGAGCATGTGCTGGCGAAAGTGTTCTCCCAACGCAGCGCCACTCGGCAACAGGAGCGCGCATGAGCAGCTATGAAGTTCCAGCCGTGGCCAGCGACGCCGTGGCCGCCCGCCCTCCAGTCCTCGCGCGCCGTACCCTGAGGACGCGATGGATCAGCGGCGTGACGCTGGTGGTGCTGCTGTTGCTCTGGTGGGCCGTTACCGCCAGCGGCCTGATCGAACCGCTCTTCCTGCCGCCGCCCTCCGCCGTGCTGCAAAAAGGCTGGCTGCTGGCTACCAGCGGCTACATGGACTCCACGCTCTGGCAGCACCTCGGCGCAAGCCTCGGGCGGATTGGCCTGGGCCTGCTGTTCGCGGTGTTGACGGCGGTGCCGGTGGGTATCGCCATCGGTGCCAACCGTATTGCCCGCGGCGTGCTCGATCCGCTGATCGAGTTCTACCGGCCGATTCCACCCCTGGCTTACCTGCCGCTGATCGTGATCTGGTGCGGCATCGGTGAGCTGTCGAAAGTCCTGCTGATCTACCTGGCGATTTTCGCCCCGATCGCCATCGCCACTGCAACCGGCGTGCGCACCGTCGACCCGGCGAAACTGCGCGCTGCCCAATCGCTGGGGGCCACGCGCGCGCAACTGATTCGCCATGTGATCGTACCCAGCGCCCTGCCCGACATCCTCACCGGTATCCGCATCGGCCTGGGCGTGGGCTGGTCGACGCTGGTCGCCGCCGAACTGATCGCGGCCACCAGCGGCCTGGGGTTCATGGTGCAGTCGGCAGCGCAGTTCCTGGTCACCGATGTCGTGGTGCTGGGAATCCTGGTGATTGCGCTGATCGCCTTTGCCATGGAAATGGGCCTGCGCGCCCTGCAACGCAAACTGGTGCCGTGGCACGGCCAGGCCCACTGAACCTTTATTGACCACGCCGACCATTCGGCGCCGATCCGAGAGAACGACGATGAGCCGTCCGACCGTTACCCCTCTGAGCGTTGCCCTCGGCGCGCAGATCAGCGGGATCGATATCAGCCAGCCACTGGCCCCGGAAGACCGTGACACCATCGAGCAGGCACTGCTCGAATATCAGGTGCTGTTCTTCCGCGACCAGCCGATCGAACCCGCACAACAGGCCCGTTTCGCCGCGTACTTTGGCGACCTGCACATTCACCCGATCTACCCCAACGTACCGGAGCAGCCCGAAGTGCTGGTGCTCGACACCGCCGTCACCGATGTGCGCGACAACGCGGTGTGGCACACCGACGTGACCTTCCTGCCGACCCCGGCCATGGGCGCGGTGCTCAGCGCCAAGCTGCTGCCGGCATTCGGCGGCGATACGTTGTGGGCCAGCGGCATCGCGGCCTACGAAGCCTTGTCGGCACCGTTGAAAAGCCTGTTGGAAGGCCTGACGGCGACCCACGACTTTACTCGTTCGTTTCCGCTGGAACGCTTTGGCAACACGGCGGAAGATCGGCTACGTTGGGAAGAAGCACGGCGCAAGAATCCACCGCTGTCGCATCCGGTGATTCGCACTCATCCGGTGAGCGGCCGCCGCGCACTGTTCGTCAACGAAGGCTTCACTACGCGCATCAACGAGCTGTCGGAAACCGAAAGCGAGGCGATCCTGAAATTGCTGTTTGCCCATGCGACGCGTCCGGAGTTCACCGTTCGCTGGCGCTGGCAGGCCAACGACGTGGCATTCTGGGACAACCGCGTGACCCAGCATTTCGCCGTGGACGACTACCGCCCCAACCGGCGGGTGATGCATCGGGCGACGGTGTTGGGGGATGTGCCGTTTTTCAGGTGAGTGCCTCGCCACGGCTCATATCCCCGTGGCGAGGGAGCTTGCTCCCGCTGGGCTGCGTAGCAGCCCCAAAATCTCGGATCAGTTCATCATGCGCAAGCAACATGAACTGGGGGCCGCTTCGCGACCCAGCGGGAGCAAGCTCCCTCGCCACGGGTCCTGCGTTCAACCTGATAAACCGGCTGGAATCACTCAGCCGTCGAAGGCTTCTCCCACAGGTTGATCCCGCCCTCTTGGGCAAACCGGTCGATCTCGGCCAGTTCTTCGGCGCTGAACTCGAGATTTTGCAGCGCCCCGACGTTCTCGACGATCTGCTCCGGTCGGCTGGCGCCGATCAGGGCCGAGGTGACCCGCGGATCGCGCAATGTCCAGGCCAGGGCCATTTGCGCCAGGCTCTGGCCGCGACGCTGGGCGATCTCGTTGAGGGCGCGTACGTGGGCGATGTTTTCATCTGACAGATGCGAGGCCTGCAACGAACCGCCGCCCGGGCGATTGACCCGCGCATCGGCCGGAATGCCCTTGAGGTATTTGTCGGTCAGCAGGCCCTGCGCCAGCGGCGTGAAGGCGATCACGCCGGTGCCCAGTTCCTCGGTGGCGTCCAGCAAGTCCTTCTCGACCCAACGGTTGAGCAGGTTGTAGGCCGGCTGATGGATCAACAGCGGCACTTTCCATTCCTGAAGCAGCGCCGCCATTTCCCGGGTCTTCACGCCCGAATAGGAAGAAATGCCAATGTACAGGGCCTTGCCCTGCTGCACGGCGGTGGCCAGGGCGCTGGCGGTTTCTTCCAGTGGCGTGTCGGGATCGAAACGGTGGGAGTAGAAGATGTCCACGTAATCCAGACCGAGGCGCTGAAGGCTCTGGTCAAGGCTGGCCAGCACGTATTTGCGCGAACCGCCGCCCTGGCCATAAGGGCCTGGCCACATGTCCCAGCCGGCCTTGCTGGAGATGATCAGTTCATCGCGGTATTGCTGGAAATCTTCACGCAGCAACCGGCCGAAATTGATTTCGGCGCTGCCGTAGGGCGGGCCGTAGTTGTTGGCCAGGTCGAAGTGGTTGATACCCAGGTCGAACGCCGTGCGCAACAAGGCCCGCTGAGTGTCGATCGGCGTGCTGTCGCCGAAGTTGTGCCACAAGCCGAGTGACAAGGCCGGCAGTACCAGCCCGCTGCGCCCGACGCGGCGGTAAGGGATGGATTCGTAGCGGTTTTGCGCAGCGGTGTAGGTCATCGAAAAAGCTCTCTGTTCGGACGGCGGGTGGCAGAAGCTAACATTTCACAGACGCACCAGTCAGGTCGAAAGTTCGCGCAAGGCCGCTGCTGCCAGAAAACCCGAACGCGAGCTGTAACGCTGGTCTCGTCGCACGGTTTGATCGATACGCTCAAGCAATTGCTCGGGCAGTGTGGCGTTGAACCGCACCGACTTTCCGAAATAGGGCGTGACATCAAACTCAACCACGCCCCATATCCCCCCGGCGTATTGCGGATCGTCGAGATGATCGTCAATTTCATGGATCTTTGGCAGCGGTTCGCCGTCGGCTATCAGGCCTTCATAGTGCAACGAGAGCGCTTCTCTCACATTTTGGAATGCCTGGCTCACCGTACTGCCTGCGGAAAAACAACCCGGCACATCCGGGACCGTCACGCCGTATTCGGAATCGGCATCCTTGTGCAGAACGACCGGAAATTTCATGTGGACGAATCCTTCCTCCAGACCCGGCAACCGCAGCAACCGGTCTGATAACAATGCATCCCCATCGGGGATTTCGTAATCGGTCATGACCTTCATTTCAGGCCCGCCTGTTTCAAAATGCTATTGATCGTGCCTCTGGGCAGATCGGCGTCAGGGTGCTTGATCGTCACCCTCCCAGCCTTGAAAGCGTGTTTATACTGATGATGACTACCCTTGACCGCCACCAGATACCAACCATCCTCTTCGATCTTCCTGATCATTTCCCGACTTCGCATCACCTATGCCTTATTCGACAGCTCTGCCGGAAAACTCTAGCTGTGAAAGAGGGTTTTGATACACACAATACACACTCTGAAAAATATTAGCTCAACTCTCCAACTGATGCACCGTTACCACAATCCAGTCATCGCGCCTGCGCAAACACCTCCGCCACCCAATCCACAAACACCCGTACCCGCGGTGACATGTGTCGGTTGTGTGGATAAACCACCGACACCGGCATGGACGGCGGAGGTGTCGCGGCGAGCACTTCGCGGATCAGGCCTTGGCGGATCGGCTCCTCCATTCGGTAATACGGGCATTGGATCAGGCCCATGCCGGCGATCGCCGACGCCGCATAGATTTCTGCCCCGGACACCGACAACGTGCCCCCGATCGAAACCTCCTTGAGTTCGCCGTCGACCATGAATTCGAATGGATAAAGCTTGGCGGTGGTGCGCGAGACGTAGTTCACCGCCTTGTGCTGCTTGAGATCCTCCAGGCTTTTCGGTTCACCGTACTGGCGCAGGTAAGCCGGGCTGGCACAGGTGATCTGGCGAAGATTGGCGACACGCCGGCCAATCAACGACGAATCCGCCAACGTACCGGAGCGCACGACGCAATCGACGCCCTCGGCGATCAAGTCGACGAAGCGGTCCGCTTCACTGATGAACAATTCGATATCCGGGTAGCGGGCCATGAATTGCGGCAACGCGGGGATCACGAAATACCGCGCCTGGGTTCCATGCAGGTCCACCCTCAACTTGCCTTTGGGCGCCACGCCGCGAAACGCCAGCTCGGCTTCTTCGAGTTCCGCCAGCAATTGCACGCAACGTGGGTAGTAGGCCTCGCCATCGAGGGTCGGACGCACCCTGCGTGTGCTGCGCTCCAGCAGACGGACACCCAGCCAGGCTTCGAATTGATTGAGCGTGTGGGTCAGCGTGGCCCGGGGCATGTTCAGGTCTTCGGCAGCCAGGGTGAAGCTGCTGCGCTCGTAGATACGGACAAACACCTTCATCGCCTTGACTTGATCCATCTGAAGCCCTGATTGTTGAGGAATGTTGAACAGTCAAGGCAACTCTCCTGCATTTATCGCTGCGCGTAAACATGTGAATCTGGCTTCAACCCATCACGACATCTCAAGGAGATCCTTGCCATGACTGCTCAAAACGCCAAAGTCGCCATCGTCACCGGTGCCTCCCGTGGGATCGGCGCGCAGATAGCCAGGCAATTGGCGAGCGACGGGTTTGCCGTCGCCATCAACTTCGCCAGCAGCGCCACCGAGGCCTCGCAGTTGGCGGTACAGTTGCGTCAGGCCGGGCACCCGGCCATAGCGGTGAAGGCCGACGTGTCGGTTGCCGCCGACGTCAGCCGGATGTTCGATGAAGTCGAAGCGCAACTGGGTAGGGTCGATGTGTTGATCAACAACGCCGGCATCCTCCAGGTGATGCCGTTGGCGCAGCACAGCGACGAGCTGTTCGATCGCACGTTCGCCATCAACACCCGTGGCACCTTCAACACCTTGCGCGAGGCCGCGACCCGGCTGAACGATGGCGGCCGCATCGTGAATTTTTCCAGCAGTACCGTGGGCATGAACCTGCCGGGCTACTCGGTGTACATCGCCAGCAAGGCCGCGGTGGAATCCCTGACCCAGGTGTTTGCCAAGGAACTGCGCGGTCGCCAGATCACCGTCAACGCCGTGGCCCCGGGGCCGGTCGCCACCGAGCTGTTCATGCAGGGCAAAAGCGAAGAGCAGGTTCAGCACTATGCCAGGATGCCGCCCTTGGAACGCCTCGGCCAGCCGGAAGACATCGCCAGCATCGTGTCATTCCTGGTAAGCCCGGCCGCTGGTTGGGTGAACGGCCAGATCCTGCGGGCTAACGGAGGGCTGGTCTGAGGCGTGCTCTGCGGCACCATCCAAACCGCCTTCGCGAGCAGGCTCGCTCCCACAGGGGTATCGCATGTCCCTGTGGGAGCGAGCCTGCTCGCGAAGACGTCGGAGCGGTGCAGACTCTTTCCTTTCAGCGCACCAGATGCAGAAACTGCATGTGCCGCTCGTACTGGTCGAGGATGTCGTTGATGACCTGCTCCTTGGAATACCCCACCAGGTCGTAGTCCTGGCTGCCCTCGCTCAGGTGTACTTCGGCGCGGTAGTAGCGACGATTGTTGATCTGTTTGGAGCCCATGCCACCCCGGGCGAAGGACGGCGTGAAGTAACCCCGCATCTGCACCTGGTAGATGAACGGATGCTGTTCGCCGTGGCCAATTTCCAGGCTGACGCTGTCGTTGGCCGGGTCTGGCTGGGTCACCACCGTCAGGCCCTTTTCGGCGAATACCGCCTTCACCTCCTCGATGGCCGGGCGCACCGTGGTATCGAGGAAGCGATACACCTCGTCGCGGGAAGGAAAATGCACCGCCTGGCTCAAGCGCTGACGCCAACCGCCAGTGCCCCGTCGGGAGCCCGACACCGGCGCGAGGGAATGCAACTGCGCGATCTGCTTCTGCGACTCCAGGTAGAACGCCTTGTGCAGGCCCCACATCATCAGCAGCAGAATCAGCGAGAACGGCAAGGACGTCAGCACCACCGCCGACTTCAAGGCATCGATGCTGCCGGAGAACAGCAAGGCACTGGTCACCAGGGCAGTCATCGCGCCCCAGAACACCCGCAGCCATTTCGGCCCGTCCTCATCGGGGCTGCCGCCCTTGGCCGACAATGTCGACAGCACCACGGTGCCGGAGTCGGCGGACGTGACAAAAAACACGAAGCTGATGAACACCGTGACCGCAATTACCGTCTTGCTCCACGGGTAGGTTTCCAGCAGCAGGTAAAGGCTCATCGACGGGTTGTCCAGGGCCGACATGCCCAGGGCGCTCATGCCATGGTTCAGGACCTGATCGATGGCGCTGTTACCGAAAATCGACATCCACGCCAGGGTGAAACCCAAGGGGATCAGCAGCACGCCGAACACGAATTCACGGATCGTCCGGCCACGGGATATCCGTGCGATAAACAGCCCCACGAACGGTGACCACGCGATCCACCATGCCCAATAGAACACTGTCCAACCGCCCAGCCAGTCGCTGGGCTCGTTGTAGGCATACAGGTCGAAACTCTTCATCGGCAGGGCGCCGAGGTAATCGCCGAGATTCTGGATAAGCGTATTGAGCAGATGCTGGGTCGGTCCGGCGAACAGCACAAACAGCAACAGCGCGCACGCCAGCAGCATGTTGATATCGGACATGACGCGCACGCCCTTGTCGACGCCAGCCACGGCGACAATGATTGCCGCGCCCATCATCAGCACGATCAGCCCGACCTGGATCCACTGGGTGTGAGCGATGCCGAAGAGGTAATCCAGACCGGAATTGAGGTGCAGCACGCCAAAGCCCATATCCGCGCCAAGGCCGAACACGGTCGCGATGATGCCGAAACCGTCCACCGCATAACCGATCGGCCCGTTGATGCGCTTGCCGATCAGCGGGTACAACGCCGACCGCAAGGCCAGCGGCAGGTTGTGTCGGTAGGCGAAGTACGCCAGGGCCATGCCAACGAAAGCGAACACACCCCAGCCGTGCAAACCCCAGTGCAGGAACAGGATCTGCATCGCCTGGCGCGCCGCATCGGCGGTGCCGGCTTCGCCCTGGGGCGGCTGGACCAGATGGGTCAGGGGCTCGGATACGCAGAAGAAAAACAAGGTGATGCTGATCCCGGCGGCAAACAACATGCCGGCCCAGGACAGGTAGCTGAACTCGGGCTCGTCGTGGTCGGCACCGAGCTTGATCTTGCCGTAGCCGGACAAGGCGGTGACCACCACGAAGACCAGATACAGGGTCATCGCCAGCATGTAATACCAGCCGACCGTATTGGCCGCCCAGTTCTGCGCGGCCAGCAACCAGGCGCCGGCCTGCTCCGGCACGGCAATGACGACCAGGCCGAACAGCAGGATGAAGGTCGCGGCGAAATAAAACACCGGCGGATTCATGCGGACCAGGCCGCTGGATGGGAGGGACGAAGTACTCATCGATGGAGCACCTCGCAAAGCGAAATCATGACGTGCGCAAACGGACTCGGCAAAGGCAAGCCTCCTGTTGTGAGCGGGCAGCAAACCAATGGTTTAACTTGAATGAACGTTCAAGTTAAACATGAATAGGCTGCCAAGGACTAATCGCAGGGCTCGATGGCACGTTTCCTACACTAGCCCATGGGTGGGTATGACGCAGTTCGCAGATCATTCGTTCAGTGGTAACGCAAATCCTGTGGGAGCGGTTCAGTTGAGAGAATGATGCGCCTGTGGCGAGGGAGCTTGCTCCCGCTCGGCTGCGAAGCAGTCGTAACCCGGCGAGTGCGGTGGGTCTGACGCTCCGCATCTGGCAGGTTTTGGGGCCGCTGCGCGGCCCAGCGGGAGCAAGCTCCCTCGCCACGGGTGGGACTGTCAGAAATTTTGTGTTCGGGCATAACATGCTGAAGAGGTGCATGTATGCCAACCAAAAAGAAGACGGCCTTGGAGGCCAAAGCCGAGCTCCCTTCGATCCCGAAGGAGCTGATTGATCAGTTCGTCAAAGGCCCAATGACTGCCGAGGCGATTCAGGATGCGTCGATGGCCTTCAAGAAGGCGCTTATCGAGCGAGCCCTGGGCGCAGAGCTGGGCCACCATCTTGGCTATCCTCAGGGCGCGGAGCGTCCCGAGGAGTCGAGTAACCAGCGCAACGGTAAAAGCGGCAAGACCGTTCTGACAGACGACGGTCCGCTTCGTCTGGAGATTCCCCGTGATCGCGATGGCAGCTTTGCGCCGATCCTGATTCCCAAGCATGAGCGGCGCTTTACCGGGTTCGATGACAAGATCATCGCCATGTACGCTCGGGGCATGACGGTTCGCGAGATTCGCGCGTTTCTCTTGGAACAGTACGGGACAGATGTCTCGCACGACTTCATCAGTTCGGTCACCGACGCGGTGATGGAGGAGATCGGCGCCTGGCAGCAACGACCGCTTGAGCAGATGTATCCGGTCATCTTCTTCGACGCGTTGCGGGTCAAAATCAGGGAAGAAGGACTGGTCCGCAATAAGGCCATCTACTTGGCCTTGGGCGTATTACCGGACGGAACCCGCGATATCTTGGGCATCTGGATCGAGACAACGGAAGGCGCCAAGTTCTGGATGAAGGTCTTCAATGACCTCAAGACACGCGGAGTCGAAGATGTGCTGATTGCCGTGACCGATGGTCTCAAAGGCATGCCAGAAGCCCTGAGCGCGGTGTTTCCTGAGACGACTTTGCAAACCTGCATCGTACATCTGATCCGCAACAGCCTCGACTATGCAGCCTGGGACAAACGTCGGGAACTGGCCAAAGCGCTTAAGCCGATCTATCAAGCGATCAACGCCGAGGCCGCCGAAGCGGCTTTGGACTCGTTCGAAAATGGCCCCTGGGGCAAACAGTACCCAACCATCGTAGCTGCCTGGCGACGCGCCTGGGATCGAGTCATCCCGTTTTTTGTCTTTCCGCCCGCCATCCGGAAAGTGATTTACACGACCAATGCAATCGAGAGCATCAACGCTCAACTGCGCAAGATCATTAAAACGAGGGGGCACTTCCCAACCGATGAAGCTGCCACCAAGTTAATCTGGCTGGGCTTGCGCAATATAACCGCAAACTGGGGCAGTGCAGCCCATGACTGGAAAAGCGCCATGAATCAGTTCGCGATCCTGTACGGGGATCGGTTCATCAGGCCGACGTGGTAAATGAAGGTCTGCCTAACGGCAGGCCGTTACCGGCCCGCACACAAAAAATCTGACACTCCCCCACGGGTCCGTTGATTGCCTTATTAAGTGTCATCCTCAACGCCCATATGCCGGTTGCCGATAAATACTCAGCTGCCTATAGTCCGGATATCGCCTACAGCCAGTACGGACTCATGATCAAAGAACAGTTGTCTCGCTTCCATCGTCTCGACCTGCTCAGCCATCCGACGCCTCTGGAAAAACTCGACCGTCTCTCCGCCTGGCTCGGTCGCGACATCTACGTCAAGCGCGACGACCTGACGCCTCTGGCACTGGGCGGCAACAAGTTGCGTAAGCTTGAATACCTTGCCGCCGACGCCCTGGCCCAAGGCGCCGACACGCTCGTCACAGCCGGCGCGATCCAGTCCAACCATGTCCGTCAGACCGCTGCCCTGGCCGCGAAGCTGGGCCTGGGTTGTGTGGCGTTGCTGGAAAACCCCATCGGCACCGAGGAAAGCAATTACCTGGGCAACGGTAATCGGCTGTTGCTGGAGCTGTTCGACGCCAAGGTCGAACTTGTTGAAAACCTGGACAACGCCGACGAACAGTTGCAGGCCCTTGCCGGCCGCCTGCGTAGCAACGGGAAAAAACCTTACCTGGTGCCGATTGGCGGGTCGAACGCCCTGGGCGCCTTGGGCTATGTGCGCGCGGGCCTGGAGTTGGCCGAACAGATCAAGGACACCGGGCTTGAATTCGCCGCCGTGGTGCTGGCCTCGGGCAGTGCCGGCACGCATGGCGGCCTGGCGCTGGCACTGAGCGAAACCCTGCCGGACCTTGCCGTGATTGGCGTGACGGTTTCACGCAGCGAGGAAGACCAGTTTCCGAAAGTCCAGGGGCTCGCCGAACGTACGGCGCACTTGCTGGAAATGGCCCTGCCGCCGGCCTTCAAGGTGAACCTGTGGGACGAGTACTTCGCCCCCCGCTACGGCGAGCCCAACGCCGGTACGCTGGCGGCGGTCAAGTTGCTGGCGAGCCAGGAAGGCCTGCTGCTCGATCCGGTCTATACCGGCAAGGCCATGGCCGGGCTGCTCGACGGCATCGGGCGCGACCGCTTTGAAAACGGCTCGATCATCTTCCTGCATACCGGCGGTGCACCGGCGCTGTTTGCCTATGACTCGGTGTTCCAGGCTCGGTAAATGTCGCTGTGGAGCGAGCAGGCTCGCTCCCACAAGATGTTGATTACATATTGGAATAGGGTCGTGATTTAATATTATTTTCCAATCTATACGACCCAACCTATAGTCGCGCCGCAGGCGTATTTGCAACGAGACGCAAAGCCTGCTTTTAGGGCAGGATGTGGCAATTCTTTCGGATCGCGGCTACGCCTTTCTCTTCCAGATAAACGTCATCATAAAAATACAGGGGCTTGTCATGAATTTTTCCGCATTACGTCGCAACCTGCTGGTGGGTTCGCTGGGCCTGGCATTGAGCGCCGGGCTGATGGGGCAAGCGGTTGCCGGTGAGCAGCTGCAAAAAATCAAGGACGCTGGTGAGATCAAGATCGGCCTGGAAGGCACTTATCCACCGTTCAGTTTTGTTGATGACAGCGGCAAACTGACTGGCTTCGAAGTGGAATTTTCCGAAGCCTTGGCCAAGGAACTGGGGGTCAAGGTCAAGCTGCAGACGACCCCATGGGCCGGTATCCTCGCCGCCCTGGAATCCAAGCGTCTTGACGCCGTGGTGAACCAGGTGACCATCTCCGAAGAGCGCAAGAAAAAGTACGACTTCTCCGAGCCGTACACTGTTTCCGGGATCCAGGCGCTGGTACTGAGCAAAAAAGCCGACGAGCTGAACATCAAGAAGGCCGCTGACCTGGACGGCAAAAAAGTCGGCGTGGGCCTGGGCACCAACTATGAGCAGTGGGTCAAGGCAGAAGTGCCGGGCGCCCAGGTCAAGACCTACGACGACGATCCAACCAAGTTCCAGGACCTGCGTGTCGGCCGCATCGACGCCATCCTGATCGACCGCCTGGCCGCGCTGGAATACGCCAAGAAAGCCAAGGACACGACAGCAGCCGGCGAAGCCTTTTCTCGCCAGGAGTCTGGCATTGCCCTGCGCAAAGGCGAGCCCGAGCTGCTGGCAGCCGTGAACAAGGCCATTGAAAAACTGCGCGCCGACGGCACGCTGAAAAAGCTCTCGGAAAAATACTTCAGCGCTGACGTCACTCAATAATGGAAGCAGCTCTTCAACTCGCGCTGGACTCCGCGCCCTTTTTGCTCAAGGGCGCGTATTACACGGTCATCCTCAGCCTGGGCGGCATGTTCTTCGGCTTGCTGCTCGGGTTTGGCCTGGCGCTGATGCGTTTGTCGCGCTTCAAACCGGTGAACTGGATTGCCCGCATCTACGTGTCGTTCTTTCGCGGCACGCCGTTGCTGGTGCAGTTGTTCGTGATCTATTACGGCTTGCCGCAACTGGGCATCGAGCTGGACCCACTGCCGGCGGCACTGATCGGTTTTTCGCTGAACATGGCGGCCTATGCCTGCGAAATCCTGCGGGCCGCGATCAGCTCCATCGAACGCGGCCAGTGGGAAGCGGCGGCAAGTATCGGCATGACCCGCGCGCAGACCCTGCGTCGGGCCATCCTGCCGCAAGCCGCACGCACAGCCCTGCCACCGTTGGGCAACAGCTTCATCTCTCTGGTCAAGGACACTGCATTGGCGGCGACCATCCAGGTACCGGAGCTGTTCCGCCAGGCGCAGCTGATCACCGCCAGAACCTTCGAAATCTTCACCATGTACCTTGCCGCCGCGCTGATCTATTGGGTTCTTGCCACGGTGCTTTCGCACTTGCAGAACGTCTTGGAAGCCCGGGTCAATCGGCATGACCAGGAGTCCTGACCGATGATTGTCGTGGAAAAACTGACAAAGCAGTTCAAGGGTCAGGTAGTGCTCAACGGCATCGACCTGAAGATCGAAGAAGGCGAAGTGGTAGCGATCATCGGCCCCAGCGGCTCGGGCAAGACCACCTTCCTGCGCTGCCTGAACTTCCTCGAAGAACCCAGCAGTGGCCGGATCAAGGTCGGCGACATCGAGATCGATGGCAGCCGCCCGCTAAACCAGCAACAGGGCCTGGTCAGGCGTTTGCGTCAGCAGGTAGGGTTCGTATTCCAGAATTTCAACCTGTTTCCCCACCGCACCGCATTGGAAAATGTCACCGAAGGTCCCCAGGTGGTGAAAAAAATTCCCCGTGCCGAAGCCGAAGCCCTGGGGCGCAAGCTCCTGGCCAAGGTCGGGCTGGCCGGCAAGGAAGACGCCTACCCACGGCGCCTGTCCGGCGGCCAGCAGCAGCGCGTGGCAATTGCCCGGGCGCTGGCGATGGAGCCGGCGGTGATCCTGTTCGACGAGCCGACCTCGGCCCTCGACCCCGAACTGGTGGGCGAAGTACTGGCGACCATTCGCGGCCTGGCCGAAGAAAAACGTACCATGGTGATCGTCACCCACGAAATGGGCTTCGCCCGGGACGTGGCCAATCGCGTGGTGTTCTTCGATAAAGGTGTGATCGTCGAGCAAGGGGAAGCCAAGGCTTTGTTCGCGGCCCCTAAAGAAGAGCGTACTCGACAATTCCTCAGCAAGTTCCTCTCCGCACACGCCGCGCAATAAGTTATCCGGCACACTTCCATGGAAGGAAGTGGATAACTTGAACGTCATACTCTTGACCGCTACGAAACAACTTACAGCCCCGCCCTCAGCTGAGAAACTTGTCAGCACGACATGCGTATACCTTGCGTAACACTTATGTCGGACCCCTCGCCCGTTGTCTCGCGCCTTCAGCTACCGTAAGCAATACGACAGACGCCGGGGCAAGGAAAGTGGCGTCCGACAGCAAGTATTACTAACTGCATCGCGTAGGAAACTTCTGAAGAGTTGGCCAATCAAGCATTAATCCCGCCCTTCTATTGACACTGTAACTGCGCAACCCTTATCTAGAAGCCAACAGGCGACGCGCATTATTTTAATTCCCCCAGTCCTGCACTGAAAGTTCATGATTTTATTGCAACGCAATAAACAATGCCGCGTTTATCCGTGCCTTTGACCTTTATGAAACAGCTCGATATGGACACCAAGGAGAACACCATGACATGTACGTCACCGATCCTCGAACTGGCTGCGCCCGCGCTGGCCAATACCCTGCCTACCGGCATCAACATCACCAGTGCCGCTCGGCTGGAAGTGCTCATCACACCTTATTCCGGCATGGACGCGGGCGATCTGATCGAACTGTTCTGGGATAACTGCTACGTCGGCTCCCGCCAGGTATCCGAGGCAGATACCCATGGCGGCATCACGTTGCGGATACCGGAAAGCTTCGTCGTCAACGGGACGTCATGCATCCATTATCGCGTCATGCGGGTCGGGCGGGGGCCGGCGCTGTCGGCCCCGCAACGGGTGCAAGTCAAACTCGATTGCCCCGGAGGTCGGCCTTCGACCTTGATCGGCGATGAAAACCAGAGCCTGGCACCGGTGCGTATCCCCCAGGCCATCCGTCGCCAGGGCGTCAATCCGAATCAGATCAAGCGTGGCGTACCGCTGACCATCGAGCCCTACCTGAACATGGCCGCCGACGATGCGATCACCGTGCGCTGGGGCGACGTACGCATGGACCTGCCTCGGATCAAACCTTGCGAGGTGGGCCAGCCGATCCATGTCTGGGTACCACCGGAAATAATCACCGAAGCCGGCGAAGACCTGCGCCTCGAAGTGACCTATTGCATCCTTGATCGTGTAGGCAACACCTCCCATTGGGCACCGCCGCGGACATTGAAGATCGGTTGCGCGAATGCGAATCTGAAGAGCCCCGTCCAAAACGTCGTTGATGACCGTTGAAGCGCGCCGTCAAAAAGTAATCGGTTTTTGTGGCAGGGATGTCTGCTCCCTCACCACAAGAGCCGTTTCGCCCATGCGGGCTCCATGAATTTAAATCCAGCCTATCGATATTCCTAAAAGATAGTTCAAAAACATTTTATACGCGTTTAGGGTATATCGACCGGACCACCGGACATTCTTGATTTTCGCCACCGCATTCATCGCGGTGTTTTCTTGAGATGTGAGGTGGGTATGGTACGGAACACAAACGCCCCAGTGCAGGGCGCCAAGGCACTGCACGCAGCCAAGGAGTGGCTGTAATGTCCGATCTGGCGCAAGCAAAGGTCCATAGCGACCTGGATATCGCTCCATTGTTATTGCCGGCACAGGTGCTGCGCACCGATGCCGAGGCAATCAAGGCCGCGCGTGAACTCGCACAAGTTGCTCGCCAGCAGGCCGCGCGCCGCGACCAGCAGCGCAAGCTGCCCTGGGCGGAAATCGAGCAATTCACCCGCAGCGGGCTTGGCAGCATTGCCGTTCCTCGTGAATACGGCGGGCCGCAAGTCTCTTCAGTTACCATCGCCGAAGTGTTCGCGATCATTTCCGCAGCCGATCCGGCCCTCGGGCAGGTCCCGCAGAACCAGTTCGGCGTGCTCCAGCTGATTCTCGCCACGGGCACCGAACGGCAAAAGAAAATTCTCCTCCAGAGCGTGCTCGAAGGCTGGCGCATCGGCAATGCCGGGCCGGAGCGCGGCACCCGCAACACCCTGGACCTCAAAGCGCGGATCACCGCCGATGGCGATGGCTTCGTCATCAATGGACAGAAGTTCTACTCCACCGGCGCCCTGTTCGCCCATTGGGTTGCCGTGAAGGCATTGAACGACGAAGGTCGCCAGGTGCTGGCGTTCGTCCGGCGCGGCACCCCGGGCCTGCGCATCGTCGACGACTGGTCGGGCTTCGGCCAGCGCACCACGGCCAGCGGCACCGTGCTGCTGAACAATGTGCGGGTCGACGCCGAACTGGTCCTGGACAACTGGCGCATCAACGAAACGCCAAACGTGCAAGGCGCCTTCTCGCAGCTGATCCAGGCGGCGATTGACCTGGGTATCGCCCGCGGCGCTATCGATGACGCTATCGCCTTCGTTCGCGAACGCGCCCGGCCCTGGATCGATGCCAAGGTCGAGCGGGCCTGCGACGATCCGTACGTAATCGCCGACGTCGGCAAGCTGAAAATCGAACTGCATGCCGCCGAGGCTCTGTTGCGCAAGGCGGGGCACGTACTGGACCAGGTCAACGCCGCGCCGATCACGGCACAGTCCGCCGCCCGCGCTTCGATAGCCGTCGCCGAAGCCAAGGTGCTGACCACCGAAATCGCCCTGCAAGCCAGCGAAAAACTCTTCGAGCTGGCCGGCAGCCGCGCCACCCTTGCCGAGTTCAACCTCGACCGCCACTGGCGCAACGCGCGGGTCCACACCCTGCACGACCCGGTGCGCTGGAAATACCACGCGATCGGCGACTACCACCTGAACGGGACCTTGCCCGCCCGACATTCCTGGATCTGACGACCCGGCCACTGGAGCAGCACATGTCGCTTTCCCAACACGTCGCGGTGATCACCAGCGATGAACAAGCCCTCATCGTCGCCAGCGACCTGGCCGATGACTTCAAGCGCGACAGCGCCCTGCGCGATCGCGAACGGCGCCTGCCGCACCCGGAGCTGGAAGCCTTCACCCGCTCCGGCCTGTGGGGCATCAGCGTGCCCAAGGCCTACGGCGGCGCCGGCGTTTCTAACGTCACGCTGGCGAAGGTCGTGGCGCTGATCGCCCAGGCCGATGGCTCGCTCGGGCAAATCCCCCAGAACCACTACTACGCCCTGGAAGTGCTGCGGGTAAACGGTAGCGAAGCCCAGAAGCAACGGCTGTATGCCGAAGTGCTGGGCGGTCAGCGGTTCGGCAACGCCCTGGCGGAGCTGGGAACCAGGACTGCTCACGAGCGCACCACCCAACTGCTTCGCGATGGCGACGGGTACCGCATCAACGGCCGCAAGTTTTACGCCACCGGGGCGATCTATGCCCAGCGCATCCCTACTTCGGTGGTGGACGAGAACGGCGTGCAGCAGTTGGCGTTCGTTCCGCGCAACAGCCAGGGCCTGACGGTTATCGACGACTGGAGCGGTTTCGGCCAGCGCACCACGGGCAGCGGCTCGGTGGTATTCGAAGCGGTGCATGTCGCTGCCGAAGACATCGTGCCGTTCCAGAGCGCCTTCGAACGCCCTACTCCGGTGGGCCCGTTGGCGCAGATTCTCCATGCCGCCATCGACACCGGCATTGCCCGCGCCGCCTATGAAGATGCGTTGCATTTTGTCCGCAGCAAAACCCGACCGTGGATCGACGCCACCAGCGATGTCGCCACCCAGGATCCGCATACGCTCAAGAGCTTCGGCCATTTGAACATTCGCCTGCACGCCGCCGAAGCCCTGCTGGAACGCGCAGGCGAATTCCTCGACCGCGCCCAGGCCGACACCAATGCCGAAACGGTGGCGGCGGCCTCGATTGCCGTGGCCGAAGCCCGGGCCATCAGCACCGAAATCTCCCTGGCTGCCGGCAGCACGCTGTTCGAACTGGCCGGCAGCCAGGCGACCCTGGCCGAACATGGCCTGGATCGTCACTGGCGCAACGCCCGGGTGCACACCCTGCATGACCCGGTGCGCTGGAAATATCACGCGGTCGGCAATTTTTACCTCAACGACGAAAAACCACCGTTGCGAGGGACCATCTGATGGCCCTCGGCAAGAAAAAAATCCTCCTCAACGCGTTCAACATGAACTGCATCGGCCATATCAACCACGGCTTGTGGACGCATCCGCAGGACACCTCGACCCAGTACAACACGCTGGAATACTGGACCGGTCTGGCCCAGCTGCTGGAGCGCGGTCTGTTCGACGGGTTGTTCATTGCCGATATCGTCGGGGTCTATGACGTTTACCAGCAATCGGTGGAGGTCACGCTGAAAGAGTCGATCCAGCTGCCGGTCAACGACCCATTGCTGCTGGTCTCGGCAATGGCTGCCGTCACCCGCAACCTCGGCTTCGGTCTCACCGCCAACCTCACCTATGAGCCGCCGTACCTGTTCGCCCGACGCATGAGCACGCTGGATCACCTGAGCCGTGGCCGGGTTGGCTGGAACATTGTCACCGGTTACCTGGACAGCGCCGCGAAAGCCATGGGCCTCGGCGCGCAGGTCGAGCACGACCGCCGTTATGACCAGGCCGACGAGTACCTGGAGGTGCTCTACAAACTCTGGGAGGGCAGCTGGGAAGACGATGCGGTGCTCAACGATCGCCAGCAACGGATCTACGCCCTGCCAGAAAAAGTGCACAAGGTCAGGCACCAAGGCGAGTTTTATCAGGTCGAGGGTTATCACCTCTGCGAGCCATCGCCCCAACGCACACCGGTGCTGTTCCAGGCCGGCAGTTCCGAGCGCGGGCTGCTGTTCGCCGGGCGCAATGCCGAGTGCGTGTTCATCAGCGGCCAGAACAAGCCGGCGACCAGAGCCCAGGTGGACAAGGTCCGCGCCAGCGCCGTCGCGGCCGGGCGCAATGCCGAGGACATCAAGGTGTTCATGGGCCTGAACGTGATTGTCGGCGAGACCGAAGCAGCGGCCTGGGCCAAGCATGCCGAGTACCTGGGGTATGCCAGCGCCGAGGCCGGCGTGGCGCACTTCTCCGCGTCGACGGGCATCGATTTTTCCGAGTACGAACTGGACGAACCGATCCAGTACGTGAAGAGCAACGCCATCCAGTCCGCGACCAAGACCTTGCAGAACAATGACTGGACCCGACGCAAGCTGTTGGAACAACACGCCTTGGGCGGTCGCTACATCACCGTTGTCGGTTCGCCCGAACAGGTCGCCGACGAACTGGAGTCGTGGATCGCCGAGACCGGCCTCGACGGCTTCAACCTGACCCGCATCGTCACGCCACAAAGCTACGTCGATTTCATCGACCTGGTGATTCCCGAGCTGCAGCGCCGCGGGTCGTACAAGACCGAATACGACGGGGGGACGTTGCGGGAAAAGCTGTTTCACGCGCAAGCGCGACTACCCGCCCAACACACTGGCTCGAACTACCGACGATGAACTCCGTGGCGAGGGAGCTTGCTCCCGCTGGTGGGCGAAGCCCGCCCAAAAAAGCTCGGGCTACTTCGTAGCCCAGCGGGAGCAAGCTCCCTCGCCACGAAAGCACATGACTCATTAATGACTGGAACAACCGACATGACCAAGCAACTCCTGACCCTGCCAGTCAAAGCACTGGCCCTGGCCCTCGGCCTGTTCAGCTCAGCGCTGTTCGCCGCCGACGCCCCGTTGAAAATCGGCACCACCGCCGCCTTCGCCATTCCTCTGGAGGCCGCTGTCGAAGAGGCCGGCAAACAAGGCCTGAAGGTCGAGCTGGTGGAATTCAGCGACTGGATCGCGCCTAACGTCAGCCTCGCTTCGGGTGACATTGACGTGAATTATTTCCAGCACATTCCCTTCTTGGAAAACGCCAAGGCCGCCGCTGGGTTCGACCTGGTGCCGTTCGCGCCGGGCATCATCAACAACGTCGGCCTCTACTCGAAAAAATACAAAAGCTTCGACGAGCTGCCCGAAGGCGCGAGCGTCGCCATAGCCAACGACCCGATCAACAGCGGTCGCGGCTTGCAACTGCTGGCCAAGGCCGGGCTGATTCAGCTCAAGCCGGGCGTCGGCTACAAGGCCACCGAAGACGACATTGTCGCCAACCCGAAGAAGATCAAGATCCTGCAGGTCGAAGCCGTGCAGCTGGTGCGCGCCTATGAAGACGCCGATCTGGTGCAGGGCTACCCGGCCTATATCCGCCTGGCAAATACCTTCGACGCGACATCCGCGCTGCTGTTCGACGGCCTCGATCACAAGGAATACGTCATCCAGTTCGTGATCCAGCCCAAGAGCAAAAGCGACCCGCGGCTGATCAAGTTCGTCGATATCTATCAGCACTCCCCGGCCGTGCGCGCAGCCTTGGACAAGGCCCATGGCAAGCTCTATCAAGCCGGCTGGGAAAGCTGATATGAATGCCGTCAACGCTTTGCTTGAACAGCAAACGCCCACGCGCCGAAGCGCCGAAAGCACCGAGCTGCACCCACAGCTCAACCGGGCACACGTGCGTTTTGTCGGCCTGGGCAAAACCTACCTGGGCGCCCAGGGACCGGTGAACGCGCTGCACGGCATCGACCTGGCGATCCAGCGCGGCGAGGTGTTCGGCATCATCGGCCGCAGCGGCGCCGGCAAGTCATCACTGATTCGCACCATCAACCGCCTCGAGCAACCCACCAGCGGTCGGGTGCTGATCGATCAGGTGGACATCGGCGAGTTCGATGAGGATCGCCTGGTCGAGCTGCGCCGGCGCATCGGCATGATCTTCCAGCATTTCAACCTGATGTCGGCCAAGACCGTCTGGCAGAACGTCGAGCTGCCGCTGAAAGTCGCCGGGGTGCCCAAGGAGCAACGCCAGCGCAAGGTCCGCGAGCTGCTCGAACTGGTGGGTCTGGATGGCAAGCACAAGGCCTATCCGGCACAACTCTCAGGCGGGCAGAAGCAGCGGGTCGGCATCGCCCGGGCGCTGGTCCACGATCCGCAGATCCTGCTGTGTGACGAGGCCACTTCGGCGCTGGATCCGGAGACCACTCAGTCGATCCTCGGCCTGCTGCGGGAGATCAACCAGCGGCTGGGCCTGACGATCGTGCTGATTACTCACGAGATGGCGGTGATCCGCGAAGTCTGCGACCGGGTAGTGGTGCTGGAACAAGGGCGGATCGTCGAACAGGGGCCGGTCTGGGAAGTCTTCGGCAATCCGCAACATGAGGTCAGCCGGACGCTGCTGGCGCCGTTGCAGCACGCGCTGCCTGAAGAACTGCAGAACCGCTTGCAGCCGCAACCGGCCTCGGCGGACGCCGCCACGGTGCTGCGCCTGCAATTCACCGGTACCGCCCGCGATGAACCGGACCTCGCAGCCCTGTTCGGCGCCCTCGGTGGCCGGGTGCGACTGTTGCACGGCGGCATCGAACGGATCCAGGGACATGGGCTGGGACAATTACTGCTGGCCGTGAGCGGCTCCTCACTGGACGCCGAGGAGTTGCGTCAGCGGGCAGGTGCATGGGCGCAACGGGTGGAGGTGCTGGGTTATGTGGCTTGATCGCTTATTGCAGGGCTTCATCGACACGTTCCTCATGGTCGGTGTGTCGTCATTGATCGCGTTGCTGGCGGGCATTCCGCTGGCGGTTATCCTGGTCACCAGCGGCAAGGGCGGCATTTACGAGGCACCGGCGCTGAACCGTGCCTTGGGCGCGTTCGTGAACCTGTTTCGCTCGATCCCGTTCCTGATCCTGATGGTGGCGCTGATTCCGTTCACCCGGCTGATTGTCGGCACGACCTACGGCGTGTGGGCTGCGGTGGTGCCGCTGACCATCGCCGCGACGCCGTTTTTTGCCCGCATCGCCGAAGTCAGCCTGCGGGAAGTCGACCACGGCCTGATCGAAGCGGCCCAGGCCATGGGTTGCCGGCGCTGGCATATCGTCTGGCACGTATTGCTGCCCGAGGCGCTGCCAGGCATCGTCGGCGGTTTTACCATCACTTTGGTGACCATGATCAATTCTTCGGCCATGGCCGGGGCGATCGGCGCCGGTGGCCTGGGTGACATCGCCTACCGTTACGGCTACCAGCGGTTCGACAGCCAGATCATGCTCACGGTTATCGTGCTGCTGGTGGCGCTGGTCGCGGTGATCCAGTTGGGGGGCGATCGTCTGGCGCGCGGCCTGAACAAACGCTGAAGCGACTCATTGTGGGAGCAAGCCTGCTCGCGATTGGCGGCCGGCGGGCTTGCGGTATAGTCGTCAGACACTCCCCAGCAAAGCCCGCGATCATGAAACACACTGCCGAAGACCTGCACGTCATCACCGCCACGACCCTGGGTCATTACAACGCCGTGGCCGAGAATTTTCGCGAAGGCACCCGCGATCATGATGTCAGCCAGAACATCGATGCGTTGCTGCGCCACATCCAGGGCCAGGCGCCGTTTCATATCCTCGACTTCGGCTGCGGTCCGGGACGGGATTTGCGTACGTTTACCGGCATGGGCCATGTCGCGGTCGGCCTGGACGGTTCCGAAGAGTTCGCCCGGATGGCCCGCCAGGACAGCGGGTGCGAGGTGTGGCAACAGGACTTCCTGAAACTCGACCTGCCGGATGGACGCTTTGATGGGATTTTTGCCAACGCGGTGCTGTTTCATATTCCAGTCCAGGAACTGCCCCGCGTGCTCAGGCAACTGCACGCCACGCTAAAGCCTGGAGGCGTCCTGTTCAGTTCCAATCCACGGGGCGAAAACCAGGAAGGCTGGAACGGCCAGCGCTTCGGCGCCTACCACGACCTCGACGCCTGGCGCAGGCTGCTGGGCGCGGCAGGTTTTGTGGAGCTGGAGCATTATTACCGGCCAGCGGGGCTGCCACGGGAACAGCAGCCATGGTTGGCCAGTGTGTGGCGTAAGCCTTGAAGACAGATCAATCGAGCGGATGAATGCTACCCCCCGTGGCGAGGGAGCTTGCTCCCGCTCGACGGCGCAGCCGTCGTAAGGCGGCTGATGCGGTCTGCCTGGGAAATCACCTGATCCGGACTAGGACTGCTTCGCAGCCCAGCGGGAGCAAGCTCCCTCGCCACGGCTGATTCCATTTGTCACTCAGGTCGTTTCAACCACTTCTGCGACAACTGCTCCAGCCGCCCATCCTCCTTGATCCGCGCCAGGGCATTGTCCAGGCTGGCCTTGAATGCCGGGTTGTCCTTCTGGAATGGAATCACCAGGCTGGGCGGAGGGCCTTTCTTTTCCTGCGCCTGGAACGACTGCGCCATGACCAGCGGACGTTGCGACTCTTCCTTGCTCGCCAGCAACTGCGCATCGGGTTGGCTGTAGGGGGTACTGGTATCGAAACGATCCGCCAGTTCCGGGGTCATTGCTATGTGATTGATGGCGACGTCGTATTTGCCGGTTTCCACACCGGCCAGCAAATCCTCGGCATCGGTGACAACGAAATCGGCCCGTACATCGAGTTCGTTCGCGAGCATTTCGCCCAGCTCCACTTCGAAGCCGGTGAGTTTGCCGTCTTCCTTGAAGTTGAAGGGCGCCGCGTTGGCCTCAAGAGCGATGCGCAACTCGCCCCGGTCGTTGATATCGTCGATCAATTCGGCATGGGCCAAAGGGCTCAAAAGGGGTAGCAGGCAGATCAGGCCAGGCAGGAAACGCATGGTCACTCCTAGAATTTATACAAGCGACGCTCGTCTCAGGCTCGCTTTGCTATGGTTGTTGCAGGCTTCGACAACGATTGTTCATGAAGTTGTCATGACTCAGCGGATTTCATCGAAAAACTGGAGAAAAAAATGAAAAGCTTTATGTCTCGTGCCGCGTTGGCTGGCCTGTTGTTGGGCACCTCGATGCTGGCAACAGCGGCGACCCCGGCCCCCAAGGGTGCAGAAGTGTTCATCGTTTCCCCGGAAGATGGCGCCACCGTCAGCCAGGAATTCAAGGTCAAGTTCGGCGTCAAGGATATCGCCCTGGCTCCGGCGGGCGATGTGACCAAAAATACTGGCCATCACCATTTGCTGATCGATGTCGACGACGTGCCGAAGGAAGGCACGCCGATTCCGACCGACGCCCACCACATGCACTTCGGCAAGGCACAAACCGAGGCCACCATCAAACTGGCCCCGGGCAAGCACACCTTGCAATTGATCCTGGGCGACAGCGGCCATATGCCGTTCGACCCGTCGATCGTGTCCGAGAAAATCACAGTGAATGTGAAGTAACACCGGCTTGAAAACGCAGCATCTCTTGTGGGAGCGAGCCTGCTCGCGAAAGCGGTCTGTCAGACATATTTGTATTGGCTGATATTGCGCCTTCGCGAGCAGGCTCGCTCCCACAGGGTTTCCAGGTTGTGCCAGATGAAAAAAAACGGGAGCCCCCTGCGGGGCTCCCGTTTTTTATTGCAAGTCCAGCCTGCTTAGAACAACACGCGGCAACGAATGGTGCCGTTGATGTGCTGCAGCTTCTCCTGCGCCAGGTCCGAGTATTCGGCATCGACGTCGATCACGACGTAGCCGACCTTCTCGTTGGTCTGCAGGAACTGGCCGGAAATGTTGATGCCGTTTTCCGCGAAGACCTTGTTGATCTCGCTCATCACACCCGGGATGTTCTCGTGGATGTGCAGCAGGCGGTGCTTGCCAGGGTGAGCGGGCAAGGCCACTTCCGGAAAGTTCACCGACGATACCGAGGTACCGTTGTCGCTGTACTTGACCAGTTTCTCCGCCACCTCCAGACCGATGTTGGCCTGGGCTTCAGCGGTGGACCCGCCGATGTGCGGGGTCAGGATCACATTGTCCAGGCCACGCAGCGGGCTCTCGAAGATGTCGTCGTTGGAGCGCGGCTCCACCGGGAACACGTCGATGGCAGCGCCGATCAGGTGCTTGTCCTTGATCGCTTCGGCCAGGGCGTCGAGCTTGACCACGGTGCCACGCGCGGCGTTGATCAGGATCCCGCCTTTCTTGATGGCACGGATTTCCTTCTCGCCGATCATCCACTGGGTGGCCGGGGTTTCCGGTACGTGCAGGGTGACGATGTCGGACATGCCCAACAATTCGTGCAGGTCGTTGACCTGGGTGGCGTTGCCCAGCGGCAGCTTGGTCACGGTGTCATAGAAGAACACCTGCATGCCAAGGCCCTCGGCGAGTACCGACAACTGGGTGCCGATCGAGCCGTAGCCGACGATACCCAGCTTCTTGCCCCGGATTTCGAAGGAGTTGGCCGCGCTCTTGATCCAGCCGCCACGGTGGCAGGAAGCGTTTTTCTCGGGGATGCCGCGCAGCAGCAGGATCGCCTCGGCCAGCACCAGCTCGGCAACGGAACGGGTGTTGGAGTACGGCGCGTTGAACACGGCGATACCGCGCTCACGGGCCGCGTTGAGGTCAACCTGATTGGTGCCAATGCAGAAGCAGCCGACCGCGACCAGTTTCTTCGCGTGGTCGAAGATCTCTTCGGTCAGTTGAGTACGGGAGCGGATACCGATGAAGTGAGCATCGGCGATCTTTTCCTTGAGCTGGGCTTCCGGCAGAGAGCTGGTGATGTACTCGATGCTGGTGTAGCCCGCCGACTTGAGGACGTCGACAGCCGATTGGTGGACGCCTTCGAGAAGAAGGAACTTGATCTTGCTCTTATCGAGAGAAGTCTTGCTCATCTGCGTAAACCTGTGTCCCGGAGAAAAATGGCAGGGAATCGGGCAGCCTGGGCCGGCCCGACCGGCATGACAGCCGTCGCCGCAGAACAGCCGTTGGGCACTACGCTGCGGGGTCGGTATGCTAGCATATGCCCCCCGCAAACACCCATTCCTGCGACGTGAAGCGTTCTCAGGATGACCATGAATTGTTCGAGAGTTCTGTCGATGACCAATCCTGCCGTGATAGATGAGCTGAAGACCCTGGTTGAGCCTGGCAAGGTCCTGACCGATGCCGACTCCCTGAATGCTTACGGCAAGGATTGGACCAAGCATTTCGCTCCGGCGCCGGTGGCCATCGTCTTTCCCAAGACCATCGAACAGGTCCAGGCCATCGTGCGCTGGGCCAATGCGCACAAGGTCGCGCTGGTCCCCTCGGGCGGACGTACCGGACTGTCCGCCGCGGCCGTGGCGGCCAATGGCGAAGTCGTGGTGTCCTTCGACTACATGAACCAGATTCTCGACGTGAACCTGACCGACCGCACCGCCGTGTGCCAGCCGGGCGTGGTCACCGAACAACTGCAGAACAAGGCCGAGGAACTTGGCCTGTACTACCCGGTGGATTTTGCTTCGGCCGGTTCCAGCCAGATTGGCGGCAATATCGGCACCAATGCCGGCGGGATCAAAGTCATTCGCTACGGCATGACGCGTAATTGGGTGGCGGGCATGAAAGTCGTCACCGGCAAGGGCGACGTGCTGGAGCTGAACAAGGACCTGATCAAGAACGCCACCGGCTACGATTTGCGCCAGCTGTTCATCGGCGCGGAGGGCACGCTTGGCTTCGTGGTCGAAGCCACCATGCGCCTGGATCGGGCGCCGAAAAACCTCACCGCGATGGTGCTCGGCACGCCGGATTTCGATTCGATCATGCCGGTGCTGCATGCCTTCCAGGGCAAACTGGACCTGACCGCATTCGAATTTTTCTCAGACAAGGCTTTGGCCAAGGTCCTCGGTCGTGGCGACGTGCCGGCGCCGTTCGAGACCGACTGCCCGTTCTACGCCCTGCTGGAATTCGAGGCCACCACCGAAGAAGTCGCCAACCACGCGCTGGAAACCTTTGAGCACTGCGTCGAACAAGGCTGGGTGCTGGACGGCGTGATGAGCCAGAGCGAAACCCAGTTGCAGAACCTGTGGAAATTGCGCGAGTACATCTCCGAAACCATCTCCCATTGGACGCCGTACAAGAACGACATCTCGGTAACCGTCTCGAAGGTTCCGGCATTCCTGCGGGAAATCGATGCAATCGTCGGCGAACACTACCCGGACTTCGAAATCGTCTGGTTCGGCCACATCGGCGACGGCAACCTGCACCTGAACATCCTCAAGCCGGAAAACCTGAGCAAGGATGAGTTCTTCGCCAAGTGCGCGACGGTGAACAAATGGGTGTTCGAGACCGTCGAGAAGTACAACGGCTCGATTTCCGCCGAGCACGGCGTGGGCATGACCAAACGCGACTATCTGACCTACAGTCGCTCGCCGGTGGAGATCGAGTACATGAAAGCGGTAAAGGCAGTCTTTGACCCCAACGGCATCATGAACCCGGGCAAGATCTTCGCGGTTTGACCCTTATAAACACCTGATGAAAATCCAAAGGCAGGAGTCGGTTATGAGCTATCAGCACCAGTATGTCGACGGTACGCGTATTCATTTCCCGATCGGGAAAGTGGTGTGCATTGGCCGCAACTATGCCGAGCATGCAAAGGAACTGGATAATCCGGTGCCCACCGAGCCGCTGCTGTTCATCAAGCCAGGCAGCTGCGTGGTGCCGCTGGAAGGCGGTTTCAGCATTCCCACCGACCGCGGGTCGGTGCATTACGAGGCGGAAATCGCCGTGCTGATCGGCAAGCCGCTGTCCACCCGGCCCAGCGCTGAGGAAGTGCTGGACGCGATCTCCGGCTTCGCTCCGGCCCTGGACCTGACCCTGCGGGACAAGCAGGCCGAGCTCAAGGGCAAGGGGCTGCCCTGGGAAGTCGCCAAGTCTTTCGACGGCGCGGCGGTCATCGCCCCGTTCGTCTCGAAGGACACCTTCGCCGACCTGACCGACATCCCCGTTCGCCTGGTCATCAATGGCGAAGTGCGCCAGGACGGCAACAGCAGCCTGATGCTCAACCCCATCGTGCCGATGATCCAGTATATGGCCGGCTGTTTCTCGCTGCAGGCCGGCGACGTGATCCTGACCGGCACGCCGGCCGGCGTCGGGCCGTTGAACGTCGGTGACGAACTGGTGCTGGAACTGCCGGGCGCGAGCCGCTTCGAGAGCAGTGTTCGTTAACTCGGTCTTGTGACGCTGCCGATCATATGTGGGAGCGGGCTTGCTCGCGAATGCGATGTATCCGACACATAAATGTCGTCTGGCACACCGCATTCGCGAGCAAGCCCGCTCCCACATGAGAAATACAGCGCTTCCTGAAGACCGTATTTTTACCGTTTTTTTCACATGCCATCCGGATAATTCCGGGCAATGCGGCATCTGAGCCAGCCAGCCCCTAGCCGAATTCCCTGGAACGTGTCCCCTGATGGCCAAGACCCAAGCACTGCCCACCCCCAAAGCATCCCGTCGCTCTCGCTTCGCCCTGCCCTGGTATGTCTGGCTGCTGATCGCGGGCGCTAGCGCTTACGCCCTGGCATTTGCCATGCATTGGGATGACCGGGGCCTGCTTTGGGTGTCGGAGCGCTTCCAGAGCCAGGCCGAGCGCCGGGAAAGCATCTGGCTGCCTGATTACCACGCTGTCATTGACGCCAAGGCGCTCCCGGGAATGGAAGACGACGAAGCGTCCGACCTGACCTATAGCCCACAGACCAAGACCCTGTTCGCGGTGATGGGCAAAAATCCATTCCTGGTGGAGCTGAACCTGCAGGGTGACGTATTGCGCAAGATGCCGCTGGTGGGCTGGGGCAACCCTGAAGGCGTGGCTTTCATGGAAAACGGCCTGCTGGCCATCACCGATGAACGCAAGCACACGCTATCGATCGTCCAGGTCGACGCCAATACCCGCGAGCTGAACATCAAGGACTTCCCCCAATATGACCTGGGCACGTCGAAGAACCAGAACAAGGGATTCGAAGCCATCGTCTGGGATCCAAAGAATCAGCAACTGATCCTTGGCGAAGAGCGCCCACCGGCATTGTTCACCTGGAAAAGCGACGGGAGCCAGTTGCTCAAGGGCGACAAGCAGATCCATGTCAGCAACGAACTCGACCTGCGCAACCTGTCCGCCCTGGCCGTAGACCCGCGCACCGGCCACACGCTGGTGCTATCGGCCGACTCCCATTTATTGCTGGAACTGGACGAAGCAGGCGATCAGGTCAGCTTCATGACCCTGCTCGGCGGCTTCAACGGCCTGAAGGACACGATCCCTCGCGCCGAAGGCGTCACTGTCGATGAAGCCGGCACCCTCTACATCGTCAGTGAACCGAACCTGTTCTACCGTTTCGAAAAACAGCACTGACAGCGCGACTTTGTAAGACACTTCCCACCATCGTGTAGGATGTGGCACGCGGCCATTAAGCTTCAGTTCAGGCAGTCGTGGTATTTCCAACCACCTGTTTTTATCCGAGCCCTCCTACATGCGTCGACTTGTCCGTCCCAAGCCACTGTTCCTGCTGTTGCTGGCCATCGTGCTGATCGCCCTGATCACGGCGGGCCAGTACCTGCGCCTGTTCGAACGCGCCTGGTTCAACATGAGCAGCCTGTGGCACCCCGTCAACGAGCAGGCAATCGCACTGGATCAGTACCAGGTCGCGCTTGAGGCGCAGGTGATCGAAGGGTTGGACGATGACGTTTCGGCGCTGACCTTCGATCCGATCCGCAAGACCCTGTTCACCGTGACCAACAAGAATCCCGAGCTGATCGAGCTGTCGCTGGACGGCAAAATCTTGCGGCGCATAGCCCTGGTCGGGTTTGGTGATTCGGAAGCGGTGGAATTCATCAGCGAGAACATCTATGTCATCACCGACGAGCGCCAACAACGGCTGATCAAGATCCATCTGGACGACGACACCCGGTTCCTGGACGCGGCCGAAGCCGAGCAGATCTCGCTCGGGGTGCACATGAGCAGCAACAAGGGTTTCGAAGGGCTGGCCTACGACTCCCTGGGCAAGCGGCTATTCGTCGCGAAGGAGCGCGATCCGATGCTGATCTACGAGGTCCACGGGTTTCCCCACCACAACCCGGAAAAATCCTATGCGGTGCACGTCGTCAACAATCCCAAGCGTGACGCCGGGCTCTTTGTGCGCGACCTTTCAAGCCTGCAATACGATGAGCGCAGCGGTCACCTGATGGCGCTGTCCGACGAGTCGCGGTTGATCATCGAGCTGGATATCAACGGCCGTCCGTTGAGCACGCTGTCGTTGAGCAAGGGCCGCCACGGCCTGCAAAAAACCGTCCCCCAGGCTGAAGGCCTGGCCATGGATGACGATGGCAACCTGTATGTGGTGAGTGAGCCGAATCTGTTTTACGTGTTCAAGAAGCAGCAGCCTTAAGCTCGCACAGACCCCATGTGGGAGCGAGCTTGCTCGCGATAGCGGTGGGTCAGCTTGCATGGATGTCGAATTTGCCTTCGCCATCGCGAGCAAGCTCGCTCCCACAGGGTCCGGTGTGAACCAATAACTATCCGCCGGGTTATTCAGCCCGCAGCGTCTTCACCCCTTCAGCAGTCCCCAGCAACAGCACATCCGCCGGACGCGCGGCGAACAGGCCGTTGGTGACCACGCCGACAATGGCGTTGATCTGGCTTTCCAGCTCAACCGGGTTGGTGATCTGCAGGTTGTGGACATCCAGGATGATGTTGCCGTTGTCGGTCCGCACACCTTCGCGATACACCGGATCGCCGCCCAGTTTCACCAACTGACGGGCTACGTGGCTGCGGGCCATGGGGATCACTTCCACCGGCAGCGGGAAGGCGCCGAGTACCGGCACCAGCTTGCTGGCGTCGGCGATGCAGATGAAGGTCTTGGCGACTGCCGCGACAATCTTCTCGCGGGTCAATGCAGCGCCACCGCCCTTGATCAGGTTCAGGTGCGCATCGCTTTCATCGGCGCCGTCGATGTAGAACTCCAGGTCGCTCACGGTGTTGAGCTCGTACACCGGGATCCCGTGGCCCTTGAGGCGCGCGGCGGTGGCTTCGGAGCTGGCGACCGCGCCATCGAACGCACCCTTGTGCTGCGCCAGCGCGTCGATAAAGCAATTGGCGGTCGAGCCGGTGCCGACCCCGACGATGCTCTTGTCATCCAGCTTCGGGAGGATGAGGTCGACGGCGGCCTGGGCCACGGCCTGTTTGAGTTGATCCTGGGTCATGCGGGCTCCGAGGGTGCCGAGAGGGAACGAAAGGCCGGCATTATAGGCGTCGGAGCCGCCTTGGTCATTGCCTGTTTGGCACAGATCCAGCGTGCCAAGGGAGCTTCCGCCCGCTGGACCGTGCAGCAACCGTGGCGAGGGAGCTTGCTCCCGCTGGATCGCGTAGCGGTCCCAGAAAAAGCGATGAGCGCTTCGCACTCAAGCGGGAGCAAGCTCCCTCGCCACGGGGACTTGTGTGCGCCGGCTGCCTTAATTCGTGTGGTCGCCCGGCCAAAAGCCGGGTTAGACTCCCTGGCCCTGCCCAACCCGCTCAGTGATGCTTTCCGATGCTCGAACAGTACGTCAAGAAGATCCTCACCTCGCGCGTTTATGACGTTGCCGTTGAAACCCCGCTGCAGACCGCCCGCCAGCTCTCCGAGCGGCTGGGCAATGACGTCTGGCTCAAGCGTGAAGACCTGCAGCCGGTATTCTCGTTCAAGATTCGCGGGGCCTACAACAAGCTGACCCAGCTCAGCGACGAAGAACGCGCCCGAGGCGTGGTCACGGCCTCGGCGGGCAACCACGCCCAGGGCCTGGCGCTGGCGGCCAAGGTGCTGGGCGTCAAAGCCACCATCGTCATGCCCAAGACCACCCCGGAAATCAAGGTCGAAGGCGTACGCTCCCGCGGCGGCAAAGTGGTGTTGCATGGCGACTCGTTCCCCGAGGCGCTGGCGTATTCGCTGAAGCTGGTCGACGAAAAGGGCTACGTCTATATCCATCCCTATGACGACCCTCATACCATCGCCGGACAGGGCACCGTGGCGATGGAGATCCTCCGCCAGCACCCCGGGCGCCTCGATGCGATATTCGTCCCGGTGGGCGGTGGCGGGCTGATTGCCGGCATCGCGGCCTACGTGAAATACCTGCGCCCCGAGATCCGGATCATTGGCGTCGAGCCTGATGACTCCAATTGCCTGCAAGCGGCCCTGGCCGCCGGTGAGCGCGTGGTATTGCCGACCGTCGGCCTGTTCGCCGACGGCGTGGCCGTGGCGCAGATCGGCCAGCACACCTTTGATATCTGCAAGCACTACGTGGACGAAGTGATCACCGTCAGCACCGACGAGATCTGCGCAGCTATAAAGGATATCTACGACGATACCCGCTCGATCACCGAGCCGGCCGGCGCCTTGGGCGTGGCCGGGATCAAGAAGTACGTCGAATCGCGGGGCATCAGCGGTCAGACCCTGGTGGCCATCGATTCCGGCGCCAACGTCAACTTTGATCGCTTGCGCCATGTGGCCGAGCGCGCCGAGCTGGGCGAAGGGCGCGAGGCGATCATCGCCGTGACCATTCCTGAGCAGCCGGGCAGCTTCAAGGCCTTCTGCGAAGCCATCGGCAAACGCCAGATCACCGAATTCAACTACCGCTACAACACCGGCAGCGAAGCGCACATTTTCGTCGGCGTCCAGACGCATCCGGAAAACGATCCGCGCAGCAAGTTGATCGCCAGCCTGACCGAGCAAGGCTTCCCGGTGCTGGACTTGACCGACAACGAGCTGGCCAAGCTGCACATCCGCCACATGGTCGGCGGGCACGCCGCCCACGTCATCGACGAAGTGGTGCTGCGTTTCGAGTTCCCGGAGCGTCCGGGCGCGTTGTTCAACTTCCTCAACAAGCTGGGCGGGCGCTGGAATATCTCGATGTTCCACTACCGCAACCATGGCGCGGCGGATGGTCGCGTGGTCGCCGGGCTGCAAGTGCCTCACGATGAACGCCACCTGGTACCGGCCGCCCTGGAAGAAATCGGCTATCCGTATTGGGATGAAAGCGATAACCCGGCCTATCAGCTGTTTCTTGGTTGAAGGGCTACGCTGAAGGACATCGGCCTTAAGGAAATTCCATGGAAACTCTGCTGACCTTGAAAGTCCTGCACGTCGCGGCCACGGTCCTGCTGCTGGCTTGCGGTGTAGTCCTTGCCGTCCTGGCCTGGCGTAAACGCAGCGAGGGACCGGCCAGCACGCTGCGGCGTCCTTGGCTGTTGGCCTGGTGCGTGATGCTGGTCTGCATGCTGAGCATGCCGCTCACCGGCTGGTGGCTGGTTCACCTGGTGGGCTGGCCGTTGGGGCAAAGCTGGCTGTTGGGCTCCAGCGTGATCTACACGGTGGCGACGCTCTGCGTTTTCTGGCTGCTGGCAAGGCTCAATCGCCTGCGCTTGGGCAGCGGTGGCAGCAGCAGGTTTACCCTGGCATTGGCGATCATCGGTGGCGTCGGCTTCCTGTCCATCGCCGCGCTGATGGGTGCCAAGCCGATTTAAGCGACAGGGACGGTCATGAAGATCCTACTAGTGGGAGGCGGCGGTTTTATCGGGCGCCATCTGCTGCGAGCGTTGCACAGCGCTGGCCACTCGATCATCGCAACCAGCCGTGAACCCCAGGCGCCAGGTTGGCCTGGGGTTGAATGGCGGCAGCTGGATCTCGGCGTACTGGCAGGCAACCCTGAACACTTTACCCTGCCCCTGGACGTCGACTTGCTGATCAACGCGGCCGGCCTGCTCAGCGTCGACACCCAGGCCCTGAGCCTGGTCCAGGATCGGGGCGCGCGAGCGTTGTTCGACCAGGCCGCGCGCCGCGGCGTCCGGATCCTGCAGATTTCCGCGCTGGGCGCGAGTGCTCAATCCGACGTGCCGTTCCTGGCGAGCAAAGGCTTGGCTGATGAATATCTTTGCACGCTGGACAGCGTATCGGTGGTGCTGCGGCCCTCGTTGGTGGTGGGACCAGGCGGCGCGAGCAGCGGCTGGATGGAGGGCCTTTCTCCGTGGCCGTTGATTCCCTTGCTGAATCTTCAAGCGCGCATCCAGCCCGTACATGTCGATGACCTGGTGGGCGCGGTGCTCGCCCTGCTGCGGCAATGGCCGACCGAGTCGGTGGTGTTGCCGCTGGTAGGACCGGAGCCGATGACGCTGGCCCGACTCATCGATCATCTGCGCGCCGCCCAAGGTTGGGCGCCGGCCCGCTACATCAAGGCCCCTGCGCTGCTGACTGAACCGGGTAGCCGGCTTGGGGATCGGTTCGGCTGGCGGGCATTGAACAGGCAAAGCCTGGCCTTGGCACAACGGGACAATCTGGCCGACCCCGCGGCACTCGCGTCTATCTGCGGGTATTACGCCGCCCCCGTACAAACCCGCTTGCAGGATTGGCCCAGCGCAGCCCAGAGCAGCCTCAGAGCGATCCGCCCGCTGATGCTCGCGGTACTGGCGATCATCTGGCTGGGAACCGCCATCGTCTGCCTCGGCCCCGGCTACGATTGGGGCTTGCGTATCATGGCCGAAGCCGATGTCCACGGCGCCTGGGCGAAGCTTGCGGTAATCGCCGGCGCGCTGTGTGACGGCGCGCTGGGCATGGGCATGCTATTCAAACGCTGGCGCCGCCAGGCATTGCGGTTGCAGTTGGGATTGATGCTCGGCTATACCCTGTGCATCAGTTTTATCCTGCCGCACTATTGGTTTGACCCTTATGCGGCTGTCGCCAAGAACCTGGCGCTGATAGTCGCCACTTTATGGCTGCTTTGGACTGAACCACGCCGATGAGCATTTACGTGCTGCTGAAAACCCTGCACATCCTGTCCTCGACCATCCTCTTCGGCTTGGGCGCGGGGTCCGCCTACTACGCGCTGCGGGCCTGGCGCAGCGGCAAGCTTGAAGTCATTGCCGTCACCTTCAAGCATCTGGTCTTCGCCGATTGGGCGTTCACGGCCACCACCGCCGTGTTCCAGCCGCTGAGCGGCCTGGCCCTGATGCATGTGGCCGGCTGGCCACTGCAACAGAGCTGGTTGATGTGGAGCATCGGCCTTTATTGCCTGGCGGGCGCCTGCTGGCTGCCGGTGGTCTGGTTGCAGATCCGCGTGCACAAAATGGCCGAGCAAGCCTTGCAGGACGGCACGCCCATGCCGCTCAAGGCCAGCACCTACATGCGCTGGTGGTTTGCGCTGGGCTGGCCGGCGTTCCTCGCGTTCATGGTGATCTTCTACCTGATGGTGGCCAAGCCTGCGTGACAGGTCAGTCGCGCAGGCTGATCACCGGCCAGCCGCGTTTCTCGGCCTCGGCCCGCAGGTTCGGATCCGGATCGACCGCCACCGGGTGCGTCACTGCTTCCAACAGCGGCAAGTCGTTCATCGAGTCGCTATAGAAGTAGCTGTCGTCCAGCGAATACCCGGTCTCTTCCAGCCAGCGGTTCAGCCGGGTCACCTTGCCCTCGCGGAAACAGGGGATGTCGGTGCTGCGCCCACTGTAGCGACCGTCAATCATTTCGCACTCGGTGGCGATCAGGGTTTCGACGCCTAGACGCTCGGCAATCGGCGCGGTGACGAAGCGGTTGGTGGCGGTGATGATCACCAGCTTGTCGCCGGCATCACGGTGTTTTTTCAGCAGCTCGATGGCTTGGGGCAGCACGATCGGCTCGATGCAGTCGCGCATGTATTCGAGATGCCACTGCGCCAGCACCTCCATCTCGGTACGGCCGAGGATCTCCAGGCAGAAATTCAGGTACGCGGCGTTGTCCAGCTTACCGGCCAGGTAGTCCTGGTAAAACTCATCGTTGCGCGCCTTGTAGGTAACGGCATCCAGAAACCCGCGCTCGCAGAGGTAATCGCCCCAGGCGTGATCGCTGTCGCCGCCCAGCAGCGTGTTGTCCAAGTCGAATAAAGCCAGCCGCATTGCAGTTACTCGCTGAAATTTCTTGAGAAAGGCGCCCAGAATACGGACTTTTCACAAGAGTGCACATAAGGTGGGCAGCCTCGTTGCTGCTTTCACAACCTTTGTGGAACAATGCGGCGACATGCGTTTGCGAGGTTGTTGCCGTGATCGATCCCGATGGTTTCCGTCCCAATGTGGGGATCATTCTTACGAATGATGCCGGACAGGTGCTATGGGCTCGCCGTATCAATCAAGACGCCTGGCAGTTTCCACAGGGAGGGATCAACCCCCAGGAGACGCCGGAAGAGGCTTTGTACCGCGAGTTGAACGAAGAAGTGGGGCTGGAGCGAGAGGATGTCGAAATACTCGCCTGCACCCGAGGCTGGTTGCGCTATCGTTTGCCGCAACGCCTGGTCCGCACGCACAGCCAACCGCTGTGTATCGGCCAGAAGCAGAAATGGTTTCTCCTGCGCCTGATCTCCAACGAGCAGCGGGTGCGGATGGATTTGACCGGTAAACCGGAATTCGATGGCTGGCGCTGGGTCAGTTATTGGTATCCGTTGGGCCAGGTGGTGACATTCAAGCGCGAGGTGTATCGACGCGCTCTCAAAGAGCTTGCCCCGCGCCTGCTGACGCGCGACTGACGACGGAGTTCGACCCCGAGCCATGCTCAATACGCTGCGCAAGATCGTCCAGGAAGTTAACTCCGCCAAGGATCTCAAGGCGGCGTTGGGGATTATTGTATTGCGCGTCAAAGAGGCCATGGGCAGCCAGGTCTGCTCGGTCTACCTGCTGGACCCCGAGACCAACCGTTTTGTGCTGATGGCGACCGAGGGCCTGAACAAGCGCTCCATCGGCAAGGTCAGCATGGCGCCCAACGAAGGCCTGGTCGGCCTGGTCGGTACCCGGGAAGAACCGCTGAACCTGGAAAACGCCGCCGATCACCCGCGCTATCGCTACTTTGCCGAGACCGGTGAAGAGCGCTACGCATCGTTCCTCGGCGCGCCGATCATTCACCACCGCCGCGTCGTCGGCGTGTTGGTCATCCAGCAAAAAGAGCGCCGCCAGTTCGACGAGGGCGAAGAAGCCTTCCTCGTGACCATGAGCGCGCAACTGGCCGGGGTTATCGCCCACGCCGAGGCCACCGGCTCGATCAGCGGCCTGGGCCGCCAGGGCAAGGGCATCCAGGAAGCCAAGTTCGTCGGCGTGCCGGGTTCACCGGGCGCGGCGGTGGGCACCGCGGTGGTCATGCTGCCACCCGCCGACCTCGACGTGGTGCCGGACAAGACCATCGCCGACATCAATGCCGAGCTGGGCTTGTTCAAGACTGCCATCGAAGGCGTGCGGGCCGACATGCGCGCCCTGTCCGCCAAGCTGGCCACGCAACTGCGGCCTGAAGAGCGGGCGCTGTTCGATGTCTACCTGATGATGCTTGACGATGCCTCCCTGGGCAGCGAAGTGACCACGGTCATCAAGACCGGCCAATGGGCCCAGGGCGCGTTGCGCCAGGTGGTGACCGACCACGTCAACCGTTTCGAACTGATGGACGACGCCTACCTGCGCGAGCGCGCCTCCGACGTCAAGGACCTCGGTCGCCGCCTGCTCGCCTACCTGCAGCAAGAGCGTCAGCAGACCCTGGTCTACCCCGACAACACCATCCTGGTGAGCGAAGAGCTGACCCCGGCGATGCTCGGCGAAGTGCCGGAAGGCAAGCTGGCGGGCCTGGTCTCGGTACTGGGCTCGGGCAACTCCCACGTGGCGATCCTGGCCCGGGCCATGGGCATTCCCACGGTCATGGGCCTGGTGGACCTGCCGTATTCCAAGGTCGACGGCATCCAGATGATCGTCGACGGCTACCACGGCGAGGTCTACACCAACCCCAGCGACGTGTTGCGCAAGCAGTTTGCCGATGTGGTGGAGGAAGAGAAGCAACTCTCCCTGGGCCTGGATGCCCTGCGCGACCTGCCGTGCATAACCCTCGATGGCCATCGCATGCCGCTGTGGGTCAACACCGGCCTGCTGGCCGATGTGGCCCGGGCGCAGAAGCGTGGCGCCGAGGGCGTGGGCCTGTACCGCACCGAAGTGCCGTTCATGATCAACCAGCGTTTCCCCAGCGAAAAGGAACAGCTGGCGATCTACCGCGAGCAATTGTCCGCGTTTCATCCGCAACCGGTGACCATGCGTAGCCTGGACATCGGCGGCGACAAATCGCTGTCCTACTTCCCGATCAAGGAAGACAACCCGTTCCTCGGCTGGCGCGGGATCCGCGTGACGCTCGACCATCCGGAAATCTTCCTGGTCCAGGCCCGCGCCATGCTCAAGGCCAGCGAAGGCCTGAACAACCTGCGCATCCTGTTGCCGATGATCTCTGGCACCCATGAGCTGGAAGAAGCCCTGCACCTGATCCACCGGGCCTGGGGCGAGGTGCGCGACGAAGGCACCGACGTACCCATGCCGCCGGTGGGCGTGATGATCGAGATTCCGGCAGCGGTGTACCAGACCAAGGAACTGGCGCGGCAGGTGGACTTCCTGTCGGTAGGCTCCAACGACCTGACCCAGTACCTGCTGGCCGTGGATCGCAACAACCCACGGGTGGCCGACCTCTACGACTACCTGCATCCGGCCGTGCTGCAAGCCTTGCAGAATGTCGTTCGCGACGCCCATGCCGAGGGCAAGCCGGTAAGCATCTGCGGCGAAATGGCTGGCGACCCGGCGGCGGCGGTGCTGCTGATGGCGATGGGCTTCGACAGCCTGTCGATGAACGCCACCAACCTGCCGAAAGTGAAATGGATGCTGCGCCAGATCAACCTCAGCAAGGCCCAGGAGCTGCTGGCGGAGCTGATGACCATCGACAATCCGCAGGTGATCCATAGCTCCTTGCAGTTGGCGCTGAAAAACCTCGGGTTGGCGCGGATGATCAACCCGGCTTCGAACAAGACCCTTTAGATCCCGCGGCGAGCATTTGTGGCGAGGGAGCTTGCTCCCGCTGGCGGGCGAAGCCCGCCCAAAAGCTTTGGGGCTACTTCGTAGCCCAGCGGGAGCAAGCTCCCTCGCCACGGGGTTATCGTCGGCATTAAACGAGCAGCTCCACCTCCCCCAAATGCCCCCCATGGGGCCCGAAACTGCGCTCGACCATCTGCCGCGTCCCGTCAGCATTAACGATCAGCGCCGTGCTCGCCCGCGTCCCGTAGGCCGGGCTGGCGATGAACACGCTCGACAGCAGCATTTCCGTGGACAGTCCCACACCGGTGTCCGGCAGCTCGGCCACCGGGGCCGGTTGCGGATCGTTCAATAGCGTCAGCAGCGCTTGGGGTTGCGGGTCATGCAGCACCTCACTCAGCGCCGTCCGGGCCTTGAGCAATTTCGGCCAGGGCGTGTTCAACCCGGCGTTGGACAGTCCGTAGATCCCTTCGGCCAACGACTGCGGGCGTGTATCGCGTGCGTTGTAGTGCCACAGTTCGGCGCCATCGCCCAGCAGCAGGTTGAAGCCGCCATACTCGCCGGCGCGCGGCACGACTTCGCTCAGATAATCGATGATCGACAGGTTCCCGGTCAGGAACCGCGCCACCAGCTCGCCGCGAGACTTGAACGCCGGGAGCTGGCCAGGATCGCGGATGTTGGTCAGCGCGGCAAAGCGGCCCCCGGCGCCGACCCCGAGCCAGGTGCCGCCCGCCTCCAGGTCGCGACCGGCATGCACGTGCGGTGCGTCAGGCCACTGCGCCAGTGGCAGCGTCGGGCGCGCGTAGAACTCGTCGCGGTTGGCCGCCACGATCAGCGGCTGGGCGTGGCCGGGCCGCCAGGCAAATACGATCAGGCACATCAGGTTGTCCTGTGAAAAATCCGAGCTCCGCTTTCGTGGTGCCTACTTTACCCACACATCACCAACGCATCCATCGCCTTCAGTGGAGCCCAGGCCCCTCGATCCGTTACCATGCCGCTCTTGTTTGCGATGGTCGAGGCGACGCTGGTGGAATTTCTGCTTTATCTGCTGCTCGGCGCCTGTGCCGGTGTACTCGCCGGGCTATTCGGCGTCGGCGGCGGGATGATCATCGTCCCGGTGCTGGTGTTCAGTTTCACCTTGCAGGGTTTTGACCCGCAGGTGTTGACGCACCTGGCTGTCGGTACGTCCCTGGCATCGATCATCTTTACCTCGGTGAATGCCGTACGCGAGCATCACCGCAAAGGCGCGGTGCGCTGGCAGATCTTTACCTGGATGACCGTCGGGATCCTGATCGGTGCCGGTTTCGGCGCCATTACCGCCGAAGCGATCTCCGGCCCGCATCTGCAAAAAATCATCGGCGTATTCGCCATGCTCGTTGCCCTGCAACTGGCGCTGGATTTCAAGCCGAAGGCCAGCCGTACCGTGCCGGGCAAGGTCGGATTGGGCCTGGCCGGCACGGTTGTCGGCTGGGCCTCGGCGATTTTCGGTATCGGCGGCGGTTCGCTGACCGTACCGTTCCTGACCTGGCGCAGCGTGCCGATGCAACAAGCGGTGGCGACTTCGTCGGCCTGCGGGCTGCCCATCGCCCTGGTCAGTGCGTTAAGTTTCATGATTCTGGGGTGGCAGGATCCGCTGTTGCCGCCCCATAGTCTCGGTTTTGTATATTTGCCGGCACTGCTGGGCATCGCCCTGACGAGCATGATCTTCGCCCGTTTCGGCGCGCGACTGGCCCATCGCCTGTCGCCGCGCTTGCTCAAGCGGCTGTTCGCCGCTTTGTTGTTCAGTGTGGGCTTGAGTTTCCTGCTCTGACGCAATCCTGGCTTAATCCCGAGGTGGCAGCTTCGCCCGGGTATTTTTGACGTTCACGAGGAATATCAATGCTGCCTTACCCGCAGATCGATCCGGTTGCCCTGGCCATCGGCCCGCTGAAAATCCACTGGTACGGTCTCATGTACCTGATCGGTATCGGCGGTGCCTGGTGGCTGGCCTCGCGCCGGCTCAATCGGTTTGACCCGACCTGGAACAAAGAGAAGCTCTCGGACCTGGTGTTCTGGCTGTCCATGGGCGTGATCGTTGGCGGGCGCCTGGGTTATGTACTGTTCTACGACCTGAGCGCCTACCTGGCCAACCCGACGCTGATCTTTGAAGTCTGGAAGGGCGGCATGTCGTTCCACGGGGGCTTCATCGGCGTGATGCTGGCGGCGCTGTGGTTCGGCAAGCGCAACAACAAGTCGTTTTTCGAACTGATGGACTTCGTCGCGCCGATGGTGCCGATCGGCCTTGGCGCCGGGCGCATCGGCAATTTCATCAACGCCGAGCTGTGGGGCAAGCCGACGGACGTGCCGTGGGCGATGGTCTTCCCGCCGTTCAGCGACCCGGCCCAACTGCCCCGCCACCCGTCGCAGCTGTACCAGTTCGCCCTGGAAGGCGTGGCACTGTTCCTGATTCTCTGGTTGTTCTCGCGCAAGCCGCGGCCGACCATGGCGGTGTCGGGCATGTTTGCGCTGTTCTACGGGATCTTCCGTTTCATCGTCGAGTTCGTCCGCGTACCGGACGCCCAGCTCGGCTATCTGGCGTGGAACTGGCTGACCATGGGCCAGGTGCTGTGCCTGCCGATGATCATCGGTGGCCTGGCGCTGATCTGGCTGGCTTATAACCGTGCACCGGCTGCGGCGGCCAAGGTTTAAAATTCGGACCCCGGGGCGCTGGCCCCGGGTTCAAGGACACAGGTAACCCATGAAGCAATATCTCGACCTGGTGGCTCACGTCATCAAGAACGGCACCAAGCAAGCCAACCGCACCGGCGTGAACACCATCAGTTTCCCTGGCGCGATGCTGCGCTATGACCTGAAGGAAGGCTTTCCCGCCATCACTACGCGCAAGATGGCCTTCAAGTCGGCGATCGGCGAGATGTGCGGTTTCTTGCGTGGCGTGAACAATGCCGCCGAGTTCCGGGCCCTGGGCTGCAAGGTCTGGGACCAGAATGCCAACGAAAATGCGCAATGGCTGGCCAACCCGTTCCGCCAGGGCGAGGACGACCTGGGCGAGATCTACGGCGTGCAATGGCGCAAGTGGCCGGCCTACAAGCAGATCCCGCTGAGCAACCCTGCCGCCATCGAGCAGACGCTGGCCCAGGGTTATCGGCAGATCGCCGAAGGCGAAGAAAACGGCCAGGCCTACGTGGTGCTGTACAAGGCCATCGATCAGGTTCGCCAGTGCGTCGACACCATCATCAGGGACCCGGGCAGCCGGCGCATCCTGTTCCACGGCTGGAACTGCGCCCAGCTCGATGAAATGGCCCTGCCACCGTGCCACCTGCTGTATCAGTTCCATCCGAATGTCGAGACCCGGGAAATCTCCCTGACCCTCTACATCCGCTCCAACGACCTGGGCCTGGGCACGCCGTTCAACCTCACCGAAGGCGCCGCGCTGCTAAGCCTGATTGGTCGCCTGACCGGTTATACGCCGCGCTGGTTCACCTATTTCATCGGCGATGCCCACGTCTACGAAAACCACTTGGACATGCTCAATGAACAGCTCACGCGCGAGCCGTTCCCGATGCCCCGACTGGTGATTTCCGAGCGCGTGCCGGAGTTTGCCAAGACCGGCGTATACCAGCCCGAGTGGCTGGAGCAGGTCGAACCGAGCGACTTCTCCCTCGAAGGCTACCAACACCATGCGCCGATGACCGCGCCGATGGCGGTCTAGAAAACACCCCGTCTCCCCTGTGGGAGCGAGCCTGCTCGCGAAAGCGTCATCACATACAAATTAAGTGACTGATCCACCGCTTTCGCGAGCAGGCTCGCTCCCACCTGGTCTCCGTTATTTCAAAATCAGGTCAATGCCCATGACTCCTGCCCACATGTGAATGCTCCACCTCCGGCGCCACCGCCCCGCTCACCTCCAACCGTTGCAAGATCCCACACTGCTCAAGATCCGGCCCTTCGCCACAGCGATGGCGCAGGTCGATCAGTTGCGCCTGCAAGGCCTGCAGGCCGTCGATGCGCGCCTTGACGTGATGGATGTGTTCGTCGATCAGTGCGTTGACGCTCTCGCATTGGTCCTGGGGGCTGTCGCGCAAGGCCAGCAGGCTGCGGATTTCCTCCAGGGTCATGTCCAGGGTCCGGCAGTTGCGGATGAACGTCAGCCGCTCGGCATGGGCCTGGGTGTAGACGCGATAATTGCCGTCACTGCGGGCCGGTTCCGGTAGCAGCCCCTCACGTTCGTAATAGCGGATGGTCTCGACTTGGCAGTCGGTGATTTTCGCCAGTTCGCCAATCTTCATCGGATGAACTCCAAATAGGTGCTTGACCCTATAGTGGCTACAGGGTCTTTACTGCGCAACAGGCACTTTTCACGGACGTAACCCGATGAACGATTCCATCCATACACCCCGACCCGCCCATGGCCATGAGCATGGGCACTCCTGCTGCTCATCCAAGGCAGCGCCGGCGGTAGTCACGCTCGACAAAACGCCGACGGACGGTGCGCGGCTGAGCAGTTTTCGCATCGAAGCCATGGACTGCCCCACCGAACAGACACTGATCCAGAACAAGCTCGGCAAACTTGAAGGCGTGCAGCGACTGGAATTCAACCTGATCAACCGTGTACTGGGCGTAACCCATGACCTGCCCAGCGACACGCCGATCATCAAGGCCATCGAGTCCTTGGGAATGCAGGCGGAACCGTTGACGGCTGGCCAGGACAAACCGACTCACACCCCGCCCGCTCCAGCCAAACCATGGTGGCCGCTGGCGTTGTCCGGCGTCACAGCATTGGGCGCCGAGGTGATTCACTTCACCAACGCCGCGCCGAACTGGGTCGTCGCGTTGGTGGCGCTGGTGTCGATCCTCAGCGGTGGCCTCGCCACCTACAAGAAGGGCTGGATCGCTCTGAAGAACCTGAACCTGAACATCAACGCCCTGATGAGCATCGCCGTGACCGGCGCGGTGTTGATTGGCCAATGGCCGGAAGCGGCGATGGTGATGTTCCTGTTCACCGTGGCCGAACTGATCGAGGCCAAGTCCCTCGACCGTGCGCGCAACGCCATCAGCGGCCTGATGCAGATGGCGCCGGAACAGGCCACCGTGCAGCAGGCCGATGGCAGTTGGCAGGTCCAGGAAGTGAAGAGCATCGCCCTTGGCGCGCGGGTGCGGGTTCGCCCCGGTGAACGCGTCGGGCTGGATGGCGATGTGGTCGCGGGTCGCTCGACCATCGACCAGGCGCCGATCACCGGGGAAAGCCTGCCGGTGGACAAGACCGTGGGCGACAAAGTGTTTGCCGGCACCATCAACCAGGCCGGCGAACTGGAATACGCCGTGACCGCCGCGGCCGATCAGTCCACCCTGGCGCGGATTATCCATGCCGTGGAGCAGGCCCAGGGGGCCCGGGCACCGACTCAACGCTTCGTTGACCGGTTCTCGACAATCTACACCCCGGCGGTGTTTGCCCTGGCCTTGGCTGTGGCCGTCATCCCGCCGCTGTTCATGGGCGCAGTCTGGTTCGACTGGATCTATAGGGCGCTGGTCCTGCTGGTGGTCGCCTGCCCATGTGCACTGGTGATTTCCACCCCCGTGACCATCGTCAGCGGCCTGGCGGCAGCGGCGCGCAAAGGCATCCTGGTCAAGGGCGGCGTGTACCTGGAGGGCGGCCACAAGCTCGATTACCTGGCCTTGGACAAGACCGGCACGATCACCCACGGCAAACCGGTGCAGACCGATTACCTGGCACTCGACCCGAGCGTGGAAACCACCGCACCGGCCCTGGCCGCCAGCCTCGCGGCGCGGTCGGACCATCCGGTGTCCCGGGCGATTGCCCATGCGGCTGTGGATAAACAATCGGCGCAGCAGGTTGTGGATAACTTCGCGGCGCTTGCCGGGCGCGGCGTTCGCGGTGACATCGGCGGCCAGACCTATCACTTGGGCAACCATCGCCTCGTGGAAGACCTGGGCCTGTGCTCTCCCGAGCTGGAAGCGAAACTCTTCGCTTTGGAAAAACAAGGCAAGTCCGTCGTGCTGCTGCTCGACAGCACCAAGCCTCTGGCGCTGTTTGCCGTAGCCGATACCGTCAAGGACTCCAGCCGCGAAGCGATCCGGCAGTTGCATGACCTGGGCATCAAGACGCTGATGCTGACCGGCGACAACGCCCATACCGCCGAGGCGATTGCCGCACAGGTGGGCATGGACCGAGCCCACGGCGACCTGTTGCCGGAAGACAAGCTGCAAATTATCGAGAAGCTCTACGCCGGGGGTCACCGGGTCGGCATGGTGGGCGACGGCATCAACGATGCCCCGGCCCTGGCCCGCTCGGAAATCGGCTTCGCCATGGCGGCGGCCGGCACCGACACCGCCATCGAGACCGCTGACGTAGCGCTGATGGACGACGACCTGCGCAAGATTCCCGCATTCGTCCGGCTGTCGCGGCAGACGTCGAGCATCCTCAAGCAGAACATCGCCCTGGCGTTGGTGATCAAGGCGATTTTCCTTGCGGTGACCTTCGCCGGGTTCGCCACCATGTGGATGGCGGTGTTTGCCGACATGGGGGTGAGCTTGCTAGTGGTGTTCAATGGGTTGCGGTTGTTGCGCAAGTAAAAGTCAGAGCGACCGGGCTGGCCTGCTCGCGAAAGCGGTGAGTCAGCTTGCATTGATGTTGGATGTGCCGCAGCCATCGCGAGCAGGCTCGCTCCCACACTGGTCTCCACTGAACATCAAATCCATGTCCATCCCCAAATCCCCTGTGGGAGCGAGCCTGCTCGCGAAAGCGGTGAGTCAGCTTGCATTGATGTTGGATATGCCGCAGCCATCGCGAGCAAGCTCGCTCCCACACTGGTCTCCCAATAGACATCAAATCCATGTCAGTCCCCGAATCCCTGTGGGAGCGAGCCTGCTCGCGAAAGCGGTGGGTCAGCTTGCATTGATGTTGGATGTGCCGCAGCCGTGTCACTCGCGCTTGGGCTCGCGGATCTTGTACCAGGCCACATACAGCGCTGGCAGGAACAGCAGCGTCAGCAGCGTGGCGACGATGATCCCGCCGATCATCGCGTAGGCCATCGGGCCCCAGAACACTTCCCGGGCGATCGGGATCATGCCCAGGCTCGCCGCCGCCGCCGTCAACAGGATCGGCCGGCGCCGGTGCTCGGTCGCTTCCACCACCGCATCCCAGGGTTCATAGCCGTCACGTTCGTATTCGTCGATCTGGGTCACCAGGATTACCGAGTTGCGGATGATGATGCCGATCAGCGCAAGGATCCCGAGGATCGCCACAAAGCCCATGGGCGTGCCCGTCGGCACCAGCGCCAGGACCACGCCGATCAAGCCCAGGGGCGCGACACTGGCCACCAGAAACAATTTCTGCACGCTGTGCAACTGGATCATCAGGAACGTCGCCATCAGGAACAACATCAGCGGCACCACGCTGGCGATCGGCCCCTGGGCCTTGCTGCTTTCCTCCACCGTGCCGCCGGTGGCGACCTTGTAGCCTACCGGCAATTTGGCGGCGAACCTGTCGATGTCCGGTTGCAGCTGCCGCACCAGGTCCGTCGGCTGGATTTCATCGCGCACGGCAGCCTTGATGGTGATGGTCGGCTTGCGGTCGCGACGCCATACCAGCGGTTGTTCCAGTTCGTAGCGCACCGTGGCAAAGGCCAGCAGCGGAATCGAGGTTCCGCCCGGTGTGACGATCTGCAGGTTCTGCAAGGTTTCCGGCGAACCGCGCTCGGCGTCTTCGGCGCGACCCACCACGTCGATCAGGTAGATATCGTCGTTGACCTGAGTCACCGGCGAGCCGCTGACAATGCTGTTCATCAGCCGGGCCACGTCATCCGAAGACAATCCCAGTTGCCGCGCCTTATCCTGGGCGATGTCGATGCGCAGTACTTTGCCCGGCTCGTTCCAGTCGTAGATGATCTCGCCAATGTGTGAGTTCTTGTCCAGTTCGGTGGCAAGCTCGATGGCATGCTTGCGCACCTGGTCGATGTCCTTGCCGCTGACCCGGTACTGGATCGGCCGACCGACCGGCGGGCCCATTTCCAGCGCCTGCACGTAGCTGCCGATGCCGACGAAATCTTCACGCAGGCGCTTTTGCAGGCGTTCGCTGAGAGCCGCACGCGACTCCAGATCCTTGCTGACAATCACCAGTTGCGCGTAGTACGGGTTCTGCAGTTGCTGGTCCAGCGGCAGGTAGAAGCGAATGGCGCCTTCGCCGATGTAAGTGCTCCAGCGCGCGATGTCCGGGTCGCCCTTGAGGGTGGCCTCCAGGCGATCGACCGCCTTGCGCGTCTCGTCCATCGAGGCGTTTTGCGGCAGGTTGAGGTCCACCAGGATCTCCGGGCGGTCCGAGGACGGGAAGAACTGGTTCTGTACGAAGCGCATGCAGAATACCGCCAGCGCGAACAGCAGCACGGTGATCCCGATTGCCCACCAGCGATTGCGCATCGCCCACAGCAGGCCACCGTTGAAGGCCCGTCCGACCCGTCCCGGCTCGTTGCTGTGGGGCTTTACGTTGGGACTGAGAATGTGCACGCCGATCACCGGGGCGAACAGCACCGCGACGATCCAGGACACCAGCATCGCCACGGCAATCACCGCGAACAGCGTGAAGGTGTATTCGCCAGCCGAACTGGCGTTCAGGCCGATGGGCACGAAGCCGGCCACGGTCACCAGGGTCCCGGTGAGCATCGGAAAAGCGGTCGAGGTATAGGCAAACGTCGCGGCCTGATCCTTGGAATCGCCTTTTTCCAATCGCGTGACCATCATTTCCACGGTGATCATGGCATCGTCCACCAGCAAGCCGAGGGCGATGATCAATGCACCGAGGGAAATCCTCTGCATGGTGATGCCGCTGTATTCCATGAACACGAACACCATCGCCAGCACCAGCGGGATCGAGCAGGCCACCACCAGCCCGGCGCGGATGCCGAGGCTGATGAAACTGACCACCAGAACGATGATCACCGCCTCGAACAAGGCGCTGGTGAAGCCGCCGACGGCTTCCTCCACCACTTCAGCCTGGTCCGACACCGTGTGCACGCCGACGCCCACCGGCAGGTCCGCGGTCAGTTCGTCCATGCGCGCGTGCAGCGCCTTTCCGAACTCCTGGATGTTGCCGCCCTTCTTCATGGCAATGGCAAGACCGATCGCCGGCGTGCCGTTGAAGCGGAACATCGGCGTGGCGGGATCGACGTAACCACGGCGAATGTCGGCGATATCGGCGAGGCGATAGAAACGATCATTGAGTCGCAGGTTGACGTTGGCCAGGTCCTTTTCCGATTGGAACTGGCCGGACGTGCGCACGGAGATCCGCTCCGGCCCGGCGTCGATCACCCCTGCCGGGGTCACGGCGTTCTGCGACTGCAGGCTCTGCACTACCTGGCGCTGGTCGATGCCCAATGCGGCGAGTTTGCGCGTGGAAAAATTCAGGTACAGCACTTCGTCCTGCTCGCCGACCATTTCCACCTTGCCCAGGCCGGGCACGTCGCGGATCTCGGCGCGCACCTGTTCGACATAATCGCGCAACTGACGCATCGACAGGCCGTCGCCGGTGAAAGCGTACACGGAGCCGTACACATCGCCGAACTCGTCGTTGAACCCCGGCCCCTGCAGGCCCTGGGGAAATTCGCCGCGGATGTCGTCGATCTTCTTGCGCACCTGGTACCAGATCTGCGGGATTTCCTCCGCGCCGGTGGTATCGCGCAGATACACGAACACCGTCGACTCCCCCGGCCGGGTGTAACTCTTCACATAATCGAGGGAATCGAGCTCTTCGAGTTTTTTCTCGATGCGGTCGGTGACCTGGTCGAGGGTTTCTTCCTGGGTCGCGCCGGGCCAGCGGGTCTGGATGACCATGGTCTTGATGGTGAACGACGGGTCTTCTTCGCGGCCCAGGTTCATGTATGAGAACACGCCCATCAGCAATGCGACGAACATCAGGTACCACACGAAAGACTGATGCCGCAGGGCCCATTCGGATAAGTTGAAAGGCCCTTTCATCGTGCGTCCTCGTCGAGTTTCACTTTTTGCCCCGGCTGGAGACTGTTCACCCCGGCGCTGACCACGCGGTCGCCAGGCTTGATGCCGTTGGCGACCAGGACCGAACCGGCCGATCGCTCGATAATCTGTACTTCTCGTGGCGAGACTGTCTGGCTCTGCGGGTCGATCAGCCAGATTCGCGCCTTGCCGTCGACTTCCTGCAACGCGCTGAGCGGCAGCTCGATGCGCGGTTCGATGGCCGAGCTCAGAGTCACGCTGATGGCGGTGCCCAGGCGAAAGCCCGGCGGGGTATCGGTCAGGGTCAGGCGCGCGCGGCGGGTACGGGTGGCGCTTTGCGCCTGAGGCTCGATCTCGCGCACGATGGCCGTGGTGCGGGTCGCCGGGTCGAGTTGAGCGGCGACCTCGAACACCACATCCTCGGGCAGGCGCTCGGCCAGCCCGGCGGGCAAGTCGATCACCGCTTCCTTGACGTCCGGGCGGGCCAGCGTCACTACTTGCTGGCCGGCGGTCACCACCTGCCCCGCCTCGGCCGTCCAGGCGGTGACGACCGCGTCATGGTCGGTACGCAGTTCGCTATAGTTGAGCTGGTCGCGGGCCTGTTCCACCGTGGCCTTGGCCTGTTCCAGGGAGGCAGCGGTGGTTTTCAGGTCCGTCTGGGCGATGTCCAGTTGTGCCTGGGCACCGACGCCACGGTCGAACAATTGCTGCTGGCGACGGGCATTGGCCTGGGCATTGATGTACTGCGCCTCGATCCGCGCCAGGTCGCCCTGGGCGGCGCGCAACTGGTTCTGCTGGTCGGTGGGGTCGAGGGTTGCGAGCAGGTCGCCCTTCTTCACTTCCGCGCCAACATCGACGTTGCGACTGGCGATGCGCCCGGGCACACGAAAACCCACGTTGGTTTCGTAGCGCGCCTGGATATTCCCGGCGAAGCGTCCCAGAGCCTGCTGGTCCAAGGCCCGGACCTCAATGGACAACACCGGCCGCACCGGCTCCGGCGGTGCTTCTTCTTTCGAGCAGGCGGCCAGCAGCAGGCCGGCCGCGACCATCCACAGGCGCTTCATGGCTGGGCTCCTGACGGGTTTTTCTCATAGCTGTTTTCAGCGATCTCCACGCGCATGCCCGGATGAAGCAACTGCCCGCCGGCAATGATGACTTTTTCGCCGCCCTTGAGCCCGTCGCTGACGATGACCTTGCCGGTCAGGTAGCGGCTAACGGTGACGTTGTGCAACTGCGCCTTGCCTTCGCCGTCCACCAGCCACACGGCCGGATTACTGAGATTCTTGGTCAGTGCCGACCAGGGCAGCTCCACGGCGGTTTTTCCTGCGGATTTGGCGGTGGCGCTGACCACCGAACCCAGGCGCATGCCTTCGGGCAAGTCGTTGAGCGTGACCTTGACCTGCACGGTGCCGGTCTCGGCGGACACCGCCGGGGTGATCTCGCGCACCGTACCGGTGGTCTTGATGGCAGGGTTGTCGAGCAGGCTGATGACAATGTCCGGCGCCGATGGCGGTTCGCTCAGCAGCGACTCGTAGATGTTGAACACCGCGTCGCGCTCACCGTCCCGGGCCAGGCTGAAGATCGGCTCCGTGGCCTGGACCACCTGGCCCACTTCGGCCTGGCGCGCCGTGATGATGCCCGGCGCCTCGGCGATCAGTGCGGTGTAGCTCAGCTGTTCGCGGGCATTGGCCAGTTGTGCCTGGGCCGCCGTCAGCGCGCTCTGGCTGCTGCGCAGTTGCGCCTGGGCCGCGTCGTATTCGCTCTGGCTGGTGTAGCCCTTGGGCAAGAGCTTTTGCTGGCGCACAAATGCCGCCGCACTCTGCTTGACCCGCGCCTGTTCGGCGGCCACCTGGGCCTCGGCGGAGTCGACGTTGGTCTGCAGGTCCCGTGGATCGAGCCGGGCCAGCACTTGCCGGGCCGAGACCCGGTCGCCGACGTCGACTTTGCGCTCGATGATCTTGCCGCCGACACGAAACGACAGGTCAGCCTGCACGCGAGCCTGGACGTCGCCGGTAAGCGTCACCGAGGCGGCGTATTCGGAAGGTATGGCCTGCTGCACGAAAACCCGTGGCAAGGCTTTTTCCTCGGGCTTCTTGTCACCGCACCCCGCCAACACCGCACACACGCCCAAGCCAACAATCAATTTGATTCCAGGACCAGCCATGCAGACTCCTTTGCGTTGTACGGACGTACCAGTGACGATACGACTGTGAGCTTAGAACAGGGTTCACCGAATGCACAGGAATCGGGCAGACTCGTCTGTGACATCCATGTACGAAGGGAATTCGCATGCTCACGACCCTGGCGGTGGCCAACTACCGGTCCATCAACAAACTGGTCATCCCGCTGGGCAGGCTGAACCTGATCACCGGGCCCAACGGCAGTGGCAAATCGAATCTGTATCGCGCCCTGCGCCTGTTGGCGGAGACGGCGCAAGGAGGCGTGGTCAATGCCCTGGCCCGTGAAGGTGGGCTGGGCTCGACCTTCTGGGCCGGCCCGGAAGAAATAAGCCGTCGCATGCGTAACGGCGATGTACCTGTGCAGGGCATCGTGCGTCAGGGCAGCATGCGCCTGCGCCTCGGATTTGCCGGGGAAAATTTCAGCTATTCGATCGCCCTGGGCCTGCCGGAACCCAGTCGTTCGGCGTTTTCACTGGACCCTGAAATCAAGCGCGAATGCATCTGGGCCGGACCGGTGTACAGGCCTGCCAGCTTGCTGGTGGACCGCAACGGGCCAATGATCCGCGCCCGTGAAAGCCGTTCGTGGGACGTATTGGCCCAACACACCCCGACCTTCGATAGCCTGTTCGATCAGGTCGGCAGCCTGCGCGCTTCGCCGGAGGTCTTGCAGATGCGCGAGTTCATTCGTCGCTGGCGCTTCTACGACCACTTTCGCAGCGATGCCGACGCCCCGGTGCGCCAGCCGCAACTGGGCACTCGCACCCCGGTGTTGCACCACGACGGACGCGACCTGGCTGCAGCGCTGCAAACGATTCTGGAGATAGGCGACTTCGAAGCCCTGCACGCCGCCATTGGCGATGCGTTTCCTGGCGCTCAACTGCACATCGACAAACTGCAGGGCGGGCGTTTCGCCATCGCCTTCCAGCAACACGGCCTGCTGCGACCGTTGTCGGCCGCCGAGCTGTCCGATGGAACCCTGCGCTACCTGCTGCTGGTCGCCGCCCTGCTCACGCCGCGCCCGCCCTCGCTGATGGTGCTCAACGAACCGGAAACCAGCCTGCACCCGGATCTGTTGCCGGCCTTGGCACGCTTGATCATCCGCGCTTCGGCCAACTGCCAGGTCTGGGTCGTGTCCCATGCCACACGCCTGATCGCCGCGCTGGAGCAGGATGAAAACTGCAATTGCATCGTGCTGGAAAAAGACTTGGGACAGACCGCAATCGTCGGACAGCGGATGCTCGATGAGCCGGCGTGGCACTGGCCTGAATAAGTAGTGACTGACAAACCGCTTTCGCGAGCAGGCTCGCTCCCACAGTGGTCGGTGTTCCTCCCTCGCCGCGGGGTTTTCGGTTGCCTGGACTGACGCTTTCGCGAGCGGGCTCGCTCCCACAGGATTTCCATATGGCCACAGAACTGTGTTCACTGAAATCCATTGTGGGAGCGAGCTTGCTCGCGATGGCGATCGGAAGATTTACCCAAGAATCAGCGGCTCACCCCTGCCACTTGCCACCCTCGACAATCACGCTTTCAGGTTTGGTGTCATCGCTCAGTTCCTTGCGCACGTACTGGTCGTACAGCTTGAGCAAATATTTCTCTTCACCCAGCTTCGCCAGTTCCGCATTGACCCAGTCGCGCAGCTCGATATTGCCCTTCTTCACCGCAGGGGCAATCGGTGCTTCGGCACCCAGTTTCTGCTCCAGCACGCGATAGCCGGGGTTTTGCTTGGCCCAGCTGAACAGCACCAGATTGTCCTGGGCATACGCATCGCCTCGACCGTTGGCAAGTGCCTGCAAGGATTCGGAGTTTTTCTCGAACTTGAGCAGCTTCCAGTCCGGGTGATTACTGGTCAGCCAGATATCCGCCGTGGTGCCGGTGGTGACGATGGTGGTGCGGGTCGCCAGGTCATCTAGAGTTTTCACTTCGCTGGCTTGCGGCACCAGCGCCTGCACCGCCACTTTCAGGTTCGGATTGGTGAAATCCACCGCTTCCTTGCGCTCCGGGGTCACGGTCATGTTGGCCAGGATCAGGTCGACTTTGTCACTCTGCAGGAACGGAATACGGCTCGCCGGCTCGACTGCAACGAATTCGACCTTGTTTTCGTCGCCGAGCAAGTCCTTGGCGAAGCGACGACCGATGTCGGTGTCGAAGCCGACATAACGCCCCGCCTCATCGACGAAGCCAAACGGCGGCTTGTCGGTGAAGACCCCGACGATCAGCTTGTCCCGCGCCTTGATCTTTTCCAGATAGCTGGCCGGTGCGGTGCCTTGGCTGGCGGCATTGGGCTTGGGACGCTCTTCGGTTTTGTTGCAGCCGGCGAGCAAGAGGCCAGCGAGCAGCGGCAATAGCAGCAGAGACGACTTGGCAGTTTTCATGACAGTTGCAGTTCCTTTGTTAGAGTCGATTGGGGTAGTGCGGCGACGTAGGAGAACTTCTCCAGGAACTGCTGCGCTCGTGCGGTTTGCGGGTTCGTAAAGAAAATCTCGGGAGGGTTCTGTTCAAGGATCCGCCCGGCATCCATGAACACGATGCGGTCAGCCACGGCGCGGGCGAAGGCCATTTCGTGGGTGACGATCAACAGCGTCATGCCTTCGCGGGCCAGGCCCTGGATGACTTCCAGCACTTCCTTGACCATTTCCGGGTCGAGGGCGGCGGTAACTTCATCGAACAGCATGACCTCAGGGTTCATGCACAGCGAGCGAACGATGGCGATGCGTTGTTGCTGACCGCCGGAGAGCTGGCGTGGGAAAGCATCGCGTTTGTCCAACAGGCCCACACGGGCCAACAAGGCTTCGGCCTGGGCGCGCGCTTCACCGCGGTCACGCTTTTGCACTTTGACAGGGCCGAGCAGCAGGTTATCGAGCACGCTCATGTGCGGGAACAGATGGTAGCTCTGGAACACCATGCCGATCCGTTGCCGTATCTCGCGCCAATCGGTGCCCTTGTCCAGCAACTCACGACCGGACAATTCAAGGCTGCCGCTGTGGGCCACTTCCAGCCCGTTGAGACACCGCAACAGGGTACTTTTGCCGCAACCGCTGGGGCCGAGGATGACGATCACTTCCCCGGCCTGCACTTGCAGGTCGATGCCGTCCAGTACTTGCTGTTCGCCGAAAAACTTGTTGAAACCCTTGAACTCGATCAATGCGCTCATGCTTGCGTCCAGCGCCGCTCCAGCACGCGGGAGGCGGCCGAGAGCGGGTAGCAGATGAAAAAGAAAAACAGGAACAATGCGCCGTAGATCAGCACCGATTCGTAGGTCCGCTCGATGATCTGCTGGCCGACCTTGATCACGTCCACCACGCCGATCAGCACCGCCAGGGAACTGGTCTTGATGATGCGCGTGTAGACGTTGATGGTCGGCGGCGTCATGCGCCTCAGGGCTTGCGGCAACAGCACGTAACCGTAGAGTTGCGCGCCGTTCAGGCCAATCGACAATCCCGCCTCACGCTGGCCGCGCGGCAATGAATGCAGCGCGCCGCGCACCACCTCGCCGACCTCGCTTGAACCCCACAGCGACAACACCAGGACCGCGCACCAGAAGCTCGGAATACTCAGGCCGAAAAAAATCGGCAGCCCGAAAAACAGCAGGTACAACCAGACCAGCACCGGGATCGCCCGGAACAGCTCCAGGTAGATCCGCAGAACAGCGTCCAGCCACTTCACCCCCAGCGTACGCAACACGCCGTAAAGCACGCCGCCGACGGTGCTGAAGGCGATGCCCAGGAAAGAAATCGACAAGGTCTGCGCGGCGCCTTTGCCCAGTTGCGGCAACGACACCCACAACAACTCAAGACCCGAACTGGCCATGCTGGAGCCTCCTTTCCAGACGGCTGAGCATTAGCGACAGCGGCAAGAACAACAGCACGCAAATCAGCGTCAGCACGGCGAGCATTTCGTAAGTCTTGTAGTAGAGCGCGATGTAGCTTTTGGTGGTGTAGAGAATCTCCGGCACCGCCACGGCCGAGACCACGGTGGTCTCCTTCAGCAGGAAAATGAAGTTGGCGAACAGCGACGGCAGGCTGAGAATCCCGGCCTGCGGCAGAATCACGTAGCGCAGCAATTGCCCGTGGGATAGGCCGATGGAACGACCGGATTCCAATTGCGCCTGCGGCACCGCGTCCACGCCCGCACGCAGCACTTCCGTGAGGTAGGCACCGCCCAGGAACGTCATGGTGATGATCGCTGCGGCAAACCCCGAAACCTTGATACCCAGCGCCGGCAACGCGAAATAGACGAAGAACAACTGGATCAGCAGCGGCGTATTGCGCGCCAACTCCACATACAGGCCGACCAGGCGTTGCAGGTAAGGCGTGCGCGACACAAGGATCGTCGCGTTCAACAGCGCCACTAGCAGAGAGGTGACGATGGCGACAAGGCCGACCTGCAGCGTCACGCCCACGGCCTTGAGAAACGCCGGCAGGGTGCTGAGGATAAAAGCGTAATCGAAGTTCATTGAACATCCTGGACGCCGCTCGATAAGCGGCGGTAGCGCGGTCCTTGGGCAGCGGGTAGCTGCTCGGCAAGCGCTGACTTTAAAGGTATAAGAATTGAAATTTAAATACCGTTAAAGCATATGGATATCACCCGAAAAACTATCTCTTGTCGATCAGGCGGTGTGAAACCGCCTTTGATCTTGTGGCGAGGGAGCTTGCTCCCGCTGGCCTGCGAAGCAGGCCCCTTTGTTCTTGAGGTAGACCGCATCTGCCGGTTTGCGACTGCTGCGCAGCCGAGCGGGAGCAAGCTCCCTCGCCACGGGTAAGCCGTGCCGCTACACGATATGTGGAGCACAAAAAAACGCCGACGCTGTATCAGCCGTCGGCGTTTGTAACTGCGTTAAGGTCTACCGCGCCGATCAGAACGCCGGCAGTACCGCCCCGCTGTATTTCTTCTCGATGAACGCCTTCACTTCCGGGCTGGTCAGCGCCTTGGCCAGTTTCTGGATGGCCGGGCTGTCCTTGTTGTCCGGACGGGCCACCAGGAAGTTCACGTAAGGCGAATCCGAACCCTCGATCACCAAGGCATCCTTGGCCGGGTTGAGACCTGCTTCCAGGGCGTAGTTGGTGTTGATCATGTCCAGGTCGACCTGATCCAGCACACGCGGCAGCATGGCCGATTCCAGTTCCTTGAACTTGAAGTTCTTCGGGTTCTCGGCGATGTCTTTCGGCGTTGCCAAGGCGTTTTTCGGGTCCTTGAGTTTGATCAGGCCAGCCTTCTGCAACAGGATCAGGGCACGACCGCTGTTGCTGCCTTCGTTAGGGATGGCGATGGTTGCGCCGTCTTTCAGCTCAGCCAGGCTTTTTACTTTTTTCGAGTAGCCGCCAAACGGTTCGACGTGGACGCCGATCACCGTCACCAGGTTGGTGCCTTTGCCTTCGTTGAAGCTCTTGAGGTAAGGCAGGGTCTGGAAGTAGTTGGCGTCAAGGCGCTTCTGGTCAACCTGTACGTTCGGTTGTACGTAGTCGGTGAACACCTTGATTTCCAGATCCACGCCTTCTTTGGCCAGGGCCGGCTTGATCAGCTCGAGGATTTCAGCGTGGGGTACCGGTGTGGCAGCCACGACCAGTTTTTCCGCCGCCTGGGCCAGGCCCGAGGTCAGGGCTGCCGCCAATGCGGTGAACAACAGAACCTTTTTCATGCAGTGTCCTTATTCAATATCACTGTCGTCATGGACGACGGCAAAATGTGGGTGTGCCAGCGAAGTGCTATCGCTGGCGTGATGCGGAAGATACCGATATTTTTTATGCCTTAACAATATCTTTTATTCAAGTTCATATTCATTTTGCTCATATAAGGAACCCGCTCTTGTGGTGAGGGAGCTTGCTCCCGCTCGGTTGCGCAGCAATCGCAAAATCTTGGGTCCGCTGCGCGGCCCAGCGGGAGCAAGCTCCCTCGCCACAAGTGGGCGTCCTGGTCTACAGCGTTTGGTCCAGTCGATTGAGCAGCGCCTTGAGGGCGGTGCGCTCAGCTTGCGAGCCCTGTGCAATAACCTGCTCCACCTGCCGTTCGACCAGTTCCAGGGCCGAAAGCTGGGACGGCAAATTCAGATGCTCCGGCAAGATCTCATCGCCGGCACTCACCAGCAATGCAAAATGAATAACGTTCTCCAACTCGCGGGTGTTGCCCGGCCAGCTGTGGCGTTCCAGCGCCCGTTGCGCCGCTTCACTGATCAGCGGCACGGCCAGGCCAAGGCGCTGGCTGTAGATGCCCAGGAAGTATTCGGCCAGGGACAGGACATCGCCCACTCTCTCGCGCAAGGCGGGTAACTCGAGCTGCCCCTCGCTCAGATAGTGATAAAGCCGGTCATGAAATTTTCCGGCGGCCACCGCTTGCGCCAGATCGATGCTGGTGGCCGCTACCAGGCGCACGTCCACCGGGCTCGGTTGTTGGGCGCCAACACGCGTGACCTCATGGTTTTCCAGCGCCGCCAGCAACTTGATCTGGATCGGCAGCGGCAGGTCTCCGATCTCATCCAGGTAGAGCGTGCCGCCGTTGGCCGAGCCGAACCACCCGGCCCGACTGCTGGCCGAACCGCTATAACTGCCGGCGGAATAACCGAACAATTCGGCGTCGGCATAGGTCGGGCTGATAGCGCCGCAATTGACCGAAACAAACAGCCCACCGCGATTGCTCTCGCGATGGATATGCCGGGCCAGCAGCTCCTTGCCGGTGCCGGTTTCGCCGCGAATCAGCACCGAAATCGCCCGTGGCGCCAGTTGTTCCAGCTCCTGGCGCAACTGCCGCGAACGCGGGTCGACGAACACCAGTGCCTTGGCACGAATGCTCAGGGGGCTTTTTTCCGAGTCGGGAAAGGTCAGCAAGGGCTGACCGAAGGTTTCATGCAGGCTCATGGCAGGCTCCCGCCCCAAACCGCCGGCGAGACGGAGGGCATTAAAATTCAGGCGCGACGCAGGGCGTGATGCTCCATGCGGTTTTGCAAACGATAGAGATAAGCGAAACCCTGCTCCCAGCGCTGGTGGCCGGACTTCACATTGATGTGCCCCGCCCCGGCCAGGATTCCGGCCTCGGCCCCCCAACTCCGCGCCAGCTCCATGGCGCGCGCGGCACTGACCGCCGCGTCGTTGTCGGAACTGACCACTTGGCTGGGAAACGGCAACAGGTCCGTGGGAATCGGCGCGAAGTTGCGTAGCGCCGGGGCACAAGCGGGCCGCTCGACATCCGCCGGCGCCACCAGCAACGCGCCACGCACCTGCCGCAGGAATGGCACCGGCGCGGTGGCGGCCCAATGGGCCACGGTGATGCAACCCAGGCTATGGGCGATCAGGATCACTGGCGTGCTGTCGCTGGCGATGGCTTCGGCCAGCGCGGCGACCCAATCTTCACGCCGTGGCGTCAGCCAGTCAGCCTGCTCGACCCGGGCACTGTTGGGCAGGCTGTTCTGCCAGTGGGTTTGCCAATGATTTTCCGGCGATCCTTGCCAGCCCGGCACAATCAGGTAGCGAATCGATTCGTTGCGCATGGGTGCTCTCCTGCGTGTCTGTTCCCGGACGAGTATAAGGAGGAGAGTTATATTATTTAAGGAATAAGAAGCTATTTATTAATTCTATACAGGAATAACAAATTGTGGGAGCGAGCCGGCTCGCGAAAGCCTCAGCCCAGACAACCCGAAACCCCGTGGCGAGGGAGCTTGCTCCCGCTCGGTTGCGCAGCGACCGCAAAATCCTAGGGCCGCTGCGCAGCCCAGCGGGAGCAAGCTCCCTCGCCACGGTGGTTGGCAGACATTGCAGCGCCTACTCCACCAGCCTCAACTCCCCATCGCAATACACCACCTCACGCCCCAACCATCCCACGTCTACTTGAGGCAGTACCGCCGAAGGTTTGCGCAGTTCACGCAGCAACGTCGAGCCATGGGACAGGCGGCCGCCCATGCGCGCGATCACGGCGCGGGCGCCTTGATAGTGAGCGTGGCGGCCAGGGTCCAGGGTGTCTTCCAGCAGGATGTCCTCGCCGAGGATGCCCTGGGCCTGGCCCGGGTAGATCAGGAATCCGCTCGCCTGCTCGGTGCCTTCACGACCGTCCTGCCAGAAGCTGCCGTCGCGGCTGCGGATGTCCCGGTGCGGCGCGAACCAATGCTCGCGGTCGGCGCTCGGCATGGCGTGGTGCAGGCGGAAAAAGATCCGCATCAGGTTGTCGCGATACCATTCGCGCACCTGCAAGTAGTAGCCGCGCAGCCCTGGCAGGCCGGCGCCATGGGCCAGGCGAATCGTTAACGGCCATTGCGGGAAGGGTTGCAATGGCAGCTCGGTCGGCGCCGGGCGCGGCGTTGCCGGATCGGTTTCCCAAGGCAAGCGATGAGGGCTGTGTTCGAGATTGTCATAGGCGGTCGGCGGTCGCCCCAGCCAGTCGCCGCCACTGCTGGCCAAGGCGCTGGCGATGCACAGGTTGCCCTGCACCACGAACACGTAGAAGCGAGTAAACCAATCGGCAAGGTGCTGGCCGTCAGCGCCTTGTCCGGTCAGTTCGTGCAGCTCTCGGTCGAAACGGCGCAAACCGTTTTCCAAGGTAAGCAGATGCCCGCGAGCGATACGCTGCATGCGCAAAAACAACGGCAGCGACCGCAGCAGGCGCAGCGGCCGCCAAGGCAAGTGCGGCGTTGCCCCACCGACCTCGCCGGCATAGCTGCTGGCGCTGACGCCCCAGTCGGTCAGCCGGGCGAGAAACAGGTCGTTGTTGATATACGAGGCGCCACCAAACACTGCGGTGAAAGGCTCGTTGTCCTGCAAAATCCGTGAATCCCAACGCGCCATGATCGCCGGAATGCTTGCCGCCGCACGACGCTGGGCGTACTCCACCAGGACGCTGGGCTGTGGCGGCAGGATCTCGGCGATGTTGGCGGCGGTCAGGTGGCGGCGCCAGCCGTAGTCGCTGATCGGCCGGTATTGCAGCAACCAGAGTTGCGTGCCGTCCCAGGCCCATTCGACATCACCGGGCACGTAGTGGAAGACCCGCAGCACGCCCTGGAGAAACTGCCACAGCGCTTCGGCGGTCAGGCCATGGGCCGGCGTGAATGTACCACTGTTCCAAGACTCGCCGAGACGGGAAATGATCGCTCGATCAGGGCTCACCTTGCCATCGGCCAACGACTCCAGATGGCCTTCGACCCATTCCAGCTCAACCGAAAGGTGACGCACAAAGGCGATCCCGGACAGCCGTGGGGTGATGAAACGCTGCACCACCACTTCCTCGACACCCGCCGCGCTCAGCTCGGCAATGCGTGTCGGCACATTGTGTGTCGGCTCGCGCAAGTAGGTGGTGCTCAAGCCCGCATTGGCCGCATCGGCCTGATCCTCCCCGTAACTGGAGGAACGCACGGCCCAGGCAGCATCCGGCTGGCTGCTCAAAAATCCTGGCAAGCGTGGATCATGACAATCGTTGAGTGACAGTGCCGCTGGCACCGGCTGCCCGGCCAGCTCCGCCAGGCGCAAGCGGCCGCCTTTGGTGTGCGCGACGAACCCGCGCTCGCCGGACTCCAGCCAGGCGGCGAATTCAGCCGGTGAGTCGATCCACGGGTAGTGGCCCCAACCGGGCTTCAAGCTGATGGTCAAGTCGGCGCGGGCAAGAATGGCTGACCATGCCGCTGCCTGGGCGATGCCGAGCATCTTGTCCTGATCGCCCCATACCAGTTCGACCGGGTCGCTGATCCACTCCAGCAACGGCAACGCGGTGTCGGCGCGCACCAGATCCCAATGCGGGACAAAGGCCCGGCAGCGGGCATAGCCGGCGCCCATGCGCTCGTACTGCGCGGGCGTCCATTGCTGGCGGGAGAACTTGTGGGCGAACAGCCTTGGCTTGTTCGCCAGCAGCCAGTGGATGGTCTTGCGAATCGGCAGCGGCGACATCAGCGCCGGCAATCGTCGCTGCCACAAGAACGCACCCACCGGCGCCAGCAAAACGCTGCGGCAAAAGTGTCCGGGCCGGCGTTGCAAGGCGTGCAGCACCAGCAAGGCGTTCACCCCGACCGCCATGATCGCGCTGCCCTTTACCGTTGCCGCGAGCAACGCCTGTGCGTAGGCCGCCAGGTCTTCACAAGGAGCCTGAGGGTTGTCGCCGAAACCGGGCAGCTCCAGCGGCACCACGTCGTAGCGTTTGAAGTGCGGCAACACGTCGTCCCACCAATCGGCAGCACTACCGTTGCCGGCCAGCAGGTACATCCTCGGCTTGCTCATGGACAGTCCTCAGGCCAGGTCGCGCAGGGCAGCGTCGAGTGTCGGGTAACGGAACGTATAACCGGCCTGAACGAGACGATTGGGCACCACGCGCTGGCCGTCGAAAAACAGCTGGGCCATCTCGCCAGCCAGGGCGCGCACCGGCGCGGCCGGGATGTGGAACCACACCGGGCGCTTGAGCGCCTGGCCAACGCGTTCGGCGAACAAAGCCTGACTGACCGTTTCCGGCGCTACCAGGTTGTAGGTGCCGCTCAGACTTTCGTCCTCGAAGGCACGGGCGATCACCTGGATCACGTCGTCGCGGTGCACCCAACTCATGATTTGCCGACCATCGCCCATCCGCCCACCGAACCCCAGGCGAAACGGAATCAGCAACGGCAGCAACGCACCGCCCGGACCGAACACCACGCCCAGGCGCATCACCACCTGTCGCACGCCCAACTCGGTTGCGGGCCGCGCAGAGGCTTCCCAACGCGAACAGAGTTCGGCCATGAAACCATCGCCCTGGCTGGCGCTTTCATCGAGGCTTTCGCTGGCGTCGCGCACGCCATAAAAACCGATGGCCGACGCTTGAATCCACAATGCCGGTTTGTGCCGAGCGTTCTTCAACCATGTCATCAAGGCTTCGGTGGTATCGACCCGGCTGGCGATGAGTTGCGCCTGGCGCCTCGGGCTCCAGCGCGGCCCGGCCACCGGCGCGCCCGCCAGGTTGATCAGTACATCGAAGGTTTCGTCATGGCCCAGCTTGCCCAGCGAACGCACGCAGCGGGCGCGGCCGTCAAACAGATAGGCCGCCCTCAATGGATCGCGGGCCAACACGCTGACCGTGTGCCCGGCATCGAGCAACTGATTGACCAGGGTCTCGCCGATAAACCCGGTGCCTCCCGTGACCAGCACGCGCTTGTAGGCACCACCGGCAAACGGGTTGCCCGGCTTGCCCTGGCGCTGCATGCGCAAGGCGGCCAAGCCGTCGCGAATGCCCGAGGCGGTGACGCCGATGGCAAACAACGTCAGCAGCCAGCCGCGCCAGCCCAGGTCGATCGTGCTCAGGCCGGTCGGCAGGCTCGCCCACTGCGCCAGTTGCACGCCGTACAGCGCGAAGAAGGCCCCACCGTTGACCGCCAGCACGGTGTGCATGATGCGCTCGATGGGCGGCAGTTTTCGGCTACGGTCCTCGACCACGAAATCCCACAGCGTCAGGCCGATCTCCAGGGCGAACAGCAGCGCGATGACGATCGCCCATGTCCCTTCGAAGGCCAGATGCGCGATACCCAGGAACAGGATCCCGTAGAAACACGAGCGCAGGGAGTGAATGGAGAGTTCCAGCCGCGCACTGTGGCGATAGGGCAAGGCAACTGTGAGTTCATGGTGATACAGGGTATCCAGCGCACCGAGGATGGCCTGGGCAATCAGCAGGGCAATGGCCCAGTCCAGCGGCGAAAAATCAGGCATGGTTCGACTCACTCGATGTGTTGTCGGTCAGGGCGGTGCGGCGATCATGGCGATAAAGCCAGAACAGCGGCGGCAGTAAAACAAGTAATGCAAAGCTGTCGAACCACAGGTGCGACCAGACCCGCGCCTGGGCGGAAACCAGCATGTCCTGAGGCGCCCAGAGGAGAATGCCGACGATCAGCCAGCCCCAGGGCATGGCACTTTTCAGGCGATCGCCGAGATGGACCAGCGCGAGCATGTATAACGCATAGCTTTGCAACGTGGCGCCGAACAGCGCCAGCCACCAGACCTGTTGCGTGCGGACGGTAACCGGCACGATGTCCGCACCCCAGAACGCCTGCTCGATGGTGTTCAGGTAATCATCGAGCAAGCCGGAGTGACCGGCCCAGGTCAGCGTAAGACCGGCGAGCAGATGCATCAGGGCCGCAGCGTACAGCCAAACGACCAGAGCTTTGCGAAGGGGGCTGGGAGGGACTGGCATTCCGTGTCCTGAAGGCTTGCTTGGAGGCGGCAAGTCTAATGGAAAAGGAAGGGGCTTTACTTGGCTAACAAGCCGGGCAGCGATAAATAAAATCCACTGCCTGGAGTCAGTTGGCGGGGAAATGGATCGGCTGGAATTCAAGCGTCAGGTTGAAAGGCCTGTGGTGAATCGAAGACCGCCATCGCGAGCAAGCTCGCTCCCACATGGACCTGTGCTGGCTGAGATGTCTGCAACAACCCCAACCACCTGTGGGAGCGAGCCTGCTCGCGATGGCGCCCTCCCAGACACCCAAAACCCGTGGCGAGGGAGCTTGCTCCCGCTGGCCTGCGCAGCAGGCCCCCAGCATTCTTTCAGGCACACCGCATTGCCTGGTTTTGCGACTGCTGCGCAGCCGAGCGGGAGCAAGCTCCCTCGCCACAGAAGTCGGCTGAGGTCCACTCTTCATCGGTTGGCGGGGAGATGGATCGGCTGGAATTCAAGCGTCAGGTTGAAAGGCCTGTGGTGAATTGAAGACCGCCATCGCGAGCAGGCTCGCTCCCACAGGGTTTTGTGTCGAATCCAAATATATGGATCAACACCGTCCACCTGTGGGAGCGAGCTTGCTCGCGATGGCGTCAGCCCAGACACCCCCCCTCGCCACGGATGCTCATGAATAGCTTACCTTTGCATCCCCCAACGCTTCACCGTCACCCGCTCCAGGCTGTCGAATACCAGGTTCTCTACCAGCAGCCCGATGAGGATTACCACCGCCAGCCCGGCAAAGACTTTGTCGGTGTACAGCTCGTTGCGGTTCTGGAAGATGTACCAGCCCAGGCCGCCCTTGCCGCTGGTGGCGCCGAATACCAGTTCGGCGGCGATCAGGGTGCGCCAGGCGAAGGCCCAGCCGATTTTCAGCCCGGCGAGGATCGACGGCAGCGCCGCCGGAATCAGGATGAACAGCACAAAGCGCAGGCCCTTGAGCCCGTAGTTGCGCCCGGCCATGCGCAGCGTTTCCGATACGCCGAGAAACCCCGCATACATATTCAACGCCAGCGCCCACAGCACCGAATGCACCAGCACGAAGATCAGGCTGTTCTGCCCCAAGCCGAACCACAACAGCGCCAACGGCAACAGCGCGATGGCCGGCAACGGGTTGAACATCGACGTCAGGGTGCTGAGCAGGTCACGCCCCAACTGCGTCGACACCGCCAGGGTGGTCAAGCCAAACGCCAGGACGATGCCGAGCAAATAACCCTTGAGCAGCACCACCAGGGAAATCCACACCTTGCCCAGCAACTCGCCACTGAGCAAACCGTCATGTAACGCACTGGCAGTCTGCAAAAAGCTCGGCAGCAACAGGTCGTTGTTCTGGTAACGCGCCACGCCCTCCCACACCAGCGCCAGCACCAACAGGATCAAACATTTACGCAACCAACCCTGCTGCCAAAGGCGCTGGCCCAGGGGCAATTCCCGCTCCAGTGGTACGTGGGTCAGCGGTTGCAGATCGACTTCGTATTCTTCGCGCGCAGGCGATAACTGGCTCATGAAAGGCTCCCCTCAGTACGCGATACGAATGTCGGCAAAACCCAGCTCGCGTTCAGCATCCGGCGACTGGCCTTGTTCGAACAGCAGCGAATGAATCCGCCGCGCCGTGTGCTGGAACCCGACGCCGCCAAGGCTGTGCAGATCATATTGGTGGCTGTGGATTTCCGCCCGGACCCGCCCCGGATGCGGTGACAGCAGCAGGATGCGATTGCCCACCACCAGCGCTTCTTCGATGGAATGGGTAACGAACAGCAGCGTGAAGCGCACCTCTTCCCAGAGCAGCAGCAATTCCTCCTGCATCTTGCGGCGGGTCAGCGCATCCAGCGCCGCAAAGGGCTCGTCCATCAGCAGGATCTTCGGTTGCATCGCCAGCGCCCGGGCAATCGCGACGCGTGCCTTCATCCCACCAGACAAGGTATGCGGATAAGCATCGGCAAACGCTGCCAACCCGACTTTATCGAGGTAGTGCAGCGCCCGCTCCTCGGCCTCGCGACGTTTGAGCGTGCCCGACGCCAGCAGCGCGAACATCACGTTCTGCTTGACGGTTTTCCACGGCGGCAGCTGATCGAACTCCTGGAACACCACGATCCGGTCCGGCCCTGGCGCGCTGACGATTTGGCCTTGCAGGCGGATCTCGCCTTCACACGGAGTGATGAAACCACCAATGGCCTTGAGCAATGTGGACTTGCCACACCCGGACGGGCCGAGCAGTACAAAGCGGTCTGCCGGATCGACCTCGAAACTCACTTGATGGGTGGCGCGGACTACACGCTGCGGGGTGCGGTATTCCAGGCTGACGTTATCCACCGACAACAGCGCGGTGTCGGTGCGGGTGGCGTTGCTGGCCGCGTGGCCTGGCAATGGCGCGTTCATGACAATCAGCTCCCCTGCAGCGGTTTGGCGTCCTGGAAGAAGTAGTCTTCCCAGGAGGCCGGTTTGTTCTTGATGGCGCCGACGCGGTAGAGGAATTCGGCGAGCGGGTAGGTGTTTTTTGGCGTGACGGTAAATTCGATCTGCGGGTTTTCGATGATCTTCAGCAGAGTCGCCCGGTCGATCTTGGCCTTGGTCACGCGCAGGTAGGTGTCCGCCGCCGCGCCTTTGTCTTTCTGAGCAAACTCGGCCGCTTCGGTCAGCGCTTCGACGAAGGCCTTGTAGGTCTTCGGGTTTTCATCGCGGAATTTCTCGGTGGCGAACAGCACCGTGGGCGAATTTGGCCCGAGCACGTCATAGGAATTGAGCACCACGTGAACATTGGGATTTTGCAGGGCCTGATCCTGGAACGGCGGGTTGGAAAAGTGCCCGGTCAACTCGGTGCCGCCGGCAATCAACGCGGCCGTGGCGTCCGGGTGCGGGACGGCCAGGGTGTACTTGTCGAGGCGATTGAACTCCTTGTCGCCCCACTGCTTCGCAGCGGCGTACTGCAGGAAACGCGACTGCACCGACACGCCTACCGCCGGCACCGCGATGCGGTCCTTCTCGGTGAAGTCGGCGATGGTCTTGACGTTCGGGTTGTTGCTTAACAGGTAATAGGGAAAGTTGCCGAGGGAGGCCACGGCCTTGACGTTCTGCTTGCCACGGGTGCGGTCCCAGACCGTCAGCAACGGCCCGACACCCGCCCCGGCAATGTCGATGGAGCCCGACAGCAACGCATCGTTGACCGCCGCGCCGCCGGACAGCTGGGTCCAGTCGACCTTGATGTCGATGCCCTCCTCCTTGCCGTGCTTCTCGATCAATTGCTGGTCACGGACCACGTTCAGCAGCAGGTAGACGATGCCGAACTGCTCGGCGATGCGAATCTCGCCCTCGGCCTGGGCGCTGGCCGGCGCAACCAGGCTGCCGGCCAGCAAGCTGAACCCCAGGCCGATAGCCGCAGCCAGCGGTGCAAAAGCGATGCGTTTGGACATGGTGTTTCTCCGGGCTCTTTGCGCGCTGCGCAGCCGATCAGAAAGGGGCGTCGCCCTGGATAGTGGTGCGATAAAGCTTGCGGCGCAGATGGCCAGGGCAACCGGCGGCGAGGTGGATCAGCGAGCGGTTGTCCCAGAACACCAGGTCGTGGGGCTGCCATTGATGGCGATAGATGTTCTGGGGCAGCACGCTGTGGGCATACAGCTCGGCCAGGATGGCTTTGCTTTCATCCTCCGGCAGGCCGACGATGCGGGTGGTGAAGCCTTCGCTGACGAACAACGCCTGGCGCCCGGTTTCCGGGTGGGTGCGGACGATCGGATGCACGACTTCGGCGACCTGGGCCAACTGTTCAGGCGTTAGCGTCGGGCGCCAGTTACCTTCGAATTTGGTCTCGCTGTAACGCGCCGTGTAGGAATGCGCCGCCGAACGACCCTCGATCGCTTTACGCAGTGTTTCGGGCAAACCGTCCCAGGCCTTGTGCATGTCGGCGAACAGCGTGTCGCCGCCCTCGCTCGGCAGCTCCTGGGCGTGGAGCATCGAGCCGAGGCTCGGCAGTTCCTTATAGGAAAGGTCCGAATGCCAGAACTTGCCGGCGTCCCCCAGACCGATGGACTGGCCGTTCTCGATGATGTTGGAGACGATGAGAATTTCCGGATGCCCGGTCAGCAGGAATTGCTTGAGCACATGGATTTGCAGCACACCAAAACGGCGGCTGAAAGCGATGTGCTGCTCGGGTGTGATGCGCTGATCGCGGAACACCACGACGTGATAGTCCAGGTGCGCGCGGTGGATGCGCGCGAAATCCTGATCGTTGATCGGCCGCGACAGATCCAGCCCTACGATCTCGGCACCTACGGCACCGCTGAATGGGCGTACTTCGAATGATTGCGGCGCGATGTTCGCGGCATTTGAATCTGGAGAAAAAGAGACGGCTGGCATACATCACTCCCACGCACGGCGCGCTTGAATGGGCGCGCAGTCGATCAAAAACTCACGGGGTCACCGTGTCGGTTTGTGTCGTGCGGCGCGCCGATTGGTCGGCAGGTACGCAGGGGGATGACTTTAAGGGTATAAGAAGGCTAATTTAAATACTTAAAATGCATAACCATATGGCAGAAGCTGTGGGAGCAACACGGCCGTGTGGCGAGGGAGCTTGCTCCCGCTGGCCTGCGAAGCAGGCCCCGGCATTCTTTCAGGCTGACCATCTTGCCTGGTTTTGCGACTGCTTCGCAGCCGAGCGGGAGCAAGCTCCCTCGCCACAAACGCTACGAGCACTGAGTCCAGGGCTTACCGCTCATGCAACGCCTCGGCCCGGGCCTTGATGATGGGCTTGAGCAGGTAGCTCAGCACGGTCTTCTTGCCGGTGATGATATCCACCGACGCCACCATCCCGGGGATGATCAGCAAGGGCTTTTCAGGCGTGCCCAGGTGGCTGCGTTCGGTGCGCAACTTGATGATGTAGTAGGTGGTTTTCTTGTCTTCATCAGTGATGGTGTCGGCGCCGATCTGTTCCAGCTTGGCTTTCATCCCGCCGTAGATGGTGTAGTCGTAGGCGGTGAATTTCACCGTGGCGTCCTGGCCGGGGTGCAGGAAGGCGATGTCCTGGGGACGGATCTTCGCCTCCACCAGAATGGTGTCGTCCAGCGGCACGATTTCCACCAGGTCGCTACCGGGCTGGATTACCCCGCCGATGGTGTTGACCAGCAGTTTGTTGACGATGCCGCGCACCGGCGATGTCACCAGGGTACGGCTCACCCGGTCCTCCAGGGCCTTGCCGGTGGCTTGAGCCTTGTTCAGGTCGGTGCGCGCCTCATTGAGCTGGGTCAGTGCCTCGCTGCGGAACTTGCCGCGAGTCTCGTCGATCTTGCGCTGCACTTCCTTGATCGCCGACTCGGCGCGAGGAATCGCCAGCGTCGTCGCGTCCAGTTGCCCACGGGTCTCGACCTCGGCGCGCTTGAGCCGCAGCACTTCCACCGGCGATACCGCGCCCTGGGCCACCAGCGGCTCGGACATGTTGATTTCCTGGCGTTGCAGCGCCAGGCCGGAGCGGTATTGGGACTGCTTGGAGACGAACTCGCGCAATTCCTGCTGCCGCTGGATCAACTGCTCCTGCAAGCCGCCGATTTCATCGTGTAACTGCTGGCGGCGGCTGATGTACAGCGATTCTTCGCTGGCAGCCTGACCCGGTACGGCCTTGAGTACATCAGCCGGGAAATTCAGCGGTCGGTCATCGACCTCGGCACTCAGGCGCTCGACCCGCAACAGCATGGACAGGCGATCCGCCTCGGTTTCGCCGACGTTGGAGACAAAGCGCGTGTCGTCCAGGCGAATCAACGACGCACCGGCGTCGACGATCTGCCCTTCTTTTACAAACAGTTCGGCGACGATACCGCCTTCCAGGTTCTGGATTTTCTGAATCTTGGACGAAGGAATCGCCTTGCCGTCGCCCTTGGTCACTTCGTCGATCTCGGCGAAGTTGGCCCACAGCCCAAGGAACACGAAAAAACCGATGATGCCCCAGATCGTCAGGCGCACCACGCGGGGGGCGTCCTCGATCAGCGCCTTGTTGACTTCGGGCAGCGGTTGGCCATGCAGCGAGTCGGAACCTTTGAAGTAACGGCCCACAGCGCCCTTGAAACCGGATTTAAGCAACACTGATCTGCCCCTTCTTCAACGCTTCCATGACGGCGGCTTTCGGGCCGTCGGCGAGAATCTGCCCGCGGTCGATCACCAGCAGGCGGTCCACCAGCGACAGCAAGGATGCCCGGTGCGTCACCAGCAGCACGGTCTTGTTTTCCACCACGGCGGCCAGGCGCTGTTTCAAGCGCTCTTCACCGGTGTTGTCCATCGCGCTGGTAGGTTCGTCCAGGAGCAGGATCGGCGGGTTGAGCAGCAACGCGCGAGCCAGGGCGACGTTCTGGCGCTGGCCGCCGGACAGGTTCTGCCCGCGCTCACCGACTTGCAGTTCATAGCCTTGCGGATGCAGGCGGGCGAATTCGTGTACGCCTGCCAGCTCCGCGGCCTGAAGCACCAATTCATCCTCGACGTAGCGGGCACCTGAAGTGAGGTTGTCGCGCAGGGTTCCGGACAGCAGCTGGATGTCCTGGGGCACGTAGCCGATGTTGTAGCGCAGCTCGCTGACGTCGATCTGGCGGATGTCCACGCCATCCACCAGCAACGCGCCGTCATCCGGCTGGTAAAGCCCCACCAGCAATTTTGCCAGAGAGCTTTTGCCCGAGCCGCTGCGGCCGATGATGCCGATTTTTTCGCCCGGCTTGATCACCAGGTTGATGTTCTTCAGCGCGGCGTTCTGCTGGTTCGGATAGGTGAAGTTCAACTGGCGGCATTCAATGGCGCCCTGCAGGACTTTGCGGCTGAGCGGGCGCTCGTCGAAATTGCGTTCCTGGGGCAGCTCCATCATCTGGTCGACGGAAGTCATCGTCACCCGCGCTTGCTGATAGCGGGTCAGCAGGCCCGACAACGAGGCCAATGGGCTCAGTGCGCGGCCGCTGAGCATGTAGCAGGCGATCAGCCCACCCATGCTCAGGTTGCCGGCGATGATCTGGTAGACACCGAAGACGATCATGATCACCCCGGCCAGTTGCTGGATCAGCAAGGTGATGTTCATCGCCAGGCCGGACAGCATCTTCACGCGCAGCTCGAGGCGACTGAGGGTGCCGATGGTCTGTTCCCATTGGTACTGCCGTTCACTTTCGGCGTTGTTGACCTTCACCGCATCCAGGCCGGCCAGGGTTTCGATCAGGCTGGACTGGCGCTCGGCGCCCAGGGCCATGGTTCGTTCCATGGTCGCTACCAACGGCTTCTGCAAGGCATAGCCAATCAGCAAGGCGATCGGGAACGCCAGCACCGGGATCCACACCAGATGCCCGCCCAGGATCGCGATGACCATGAAGATCAGCAGCGTGAACGGCAAGTCGATCAGGCTGGTCAGGGTCAGCGAGGCGAGGAAGTCCCGCAGGCTCTGGAACTCGTGGATATTCTGGGCAAAGCTGCCGACCCGCGCCGGGCGATATTTCATCGCCATGCCGACGATGCGCTCGAACAGCGTCGCCGAAATGATCAGGTCGGTTTTCTTGCCCGCCAGGTCCAGGCACAGGCTGCGCAACATCTTCAGGATCAGGTCGAAGACGTAGGCGCCGGTAATGCCGACCGCCAGTACCCACAGGGTTGATTCGGCCTGGTTCGGCACCACGCGGTCGTAGACATTCATCACGAACAGCGGCGCGGCCATGGCGATGATATTGATCAGCAGGCTGGCCGCGATGGCATCGGCGTACAACCAGCGGGAGCGTTTGAGAGTGTCGCGAAACCAGGAACGCGCCCGAGGGATCAGCGTGCCGTGGTTGACGTCAAATTTATGCTGCGGCTGGGCGAAGAAAACCTTGCCGCTGTAGTCATCGGCCAGCAACTCGCGGCTGACGGTGACCTCTCCGCCATCGCTTTCGCTAAGCAGCAAGCGCGCCTGGTCGTCACCGGCCCAGCCCAGCAGCACGGCGCTGCGGCCTTCTTTGAGCAGCAGCAGAGCCGGCATGGCAATGGCCGGGATCTGTTCGAGCTTGCGTTGCAACACCCGGCCTTGCAGACCGGCACGGGCCGCCGCGCGCGACAATAAGTCGACGCTCAACCGTTGCTTGGGCAGCGGCAGGCCGGTGGTCAGCATCGCCGCGCTGGCAGGTTTCTGGTGCAGCATGCAGAGCGCCAGCAAACCATCCAGCAGCGGGTCATCGTGCAGCGTGCGCGGGTCGTGAACTAGTTCGACTGGACTGACTTCTGATTCCACGCTCGGCACTCTTTCGCTGAAAAACGGATGGATGGCTTAATTCATCCCAGGCAACTGGACCTTGGGTTTCACGTCGTTCTGCACAACGGATGCCAACGGCGCGACCACGCCTTGGCTTTTCAGCAACTGGCCCATGGTCGCCTTGATCCGGTACTGGCTGAACAGCTGCACGTTCTTGATTTCCGCCAGACGGCGGGAGGCGCTGAACAGCTCGTTTTCGCTGTCGAGCAAGTCGAGCAGGGTCCGCTCGCCGAGACTGAATTGCTTCTGGTAGGCGGTGCGCACGTTGGCACTGCGATCCACGTATTGCTGGGCGATGGGCACCTGGGCGTTGGCGTTGTTCAGGGCGTTCCAGGCCAGGCCCAGCTCTTCATTCAACTGGCGCAGCGCGTTGTTGCGGATATCCAGCGCCTGGTTGGACAGGTAGGACTTGGATTCCAGGTCGGCCTTGTTGCTACCACCGGCGTACAGGTTGAAGCGCATGCGCAACATGGCCTGCCATTCGTTGTTGTGGCCGTTCTGGCCGTCCAGGTCGTTGTCGGCGGTGCGGCCCAGTTCCGCGTCGAAGCGAGGGTAGAAGCTCGACTTGGCGGCCTCGTATTGCTTCTCGGCGGCGGCGATGTCGGCTTCGGCCGAACGCAGCACCGGGCTGTTTTCCAGCATCTGGGCACGGGCTTCGGTCAGGTTGGCCGGTAGCAACGCCAGAAAGTCGGCGGGGCGCTCCAGTTGGTCAGGCAATTGTCCGACGGCGCTGAGGTAGTTGGTCTCGGCATCGGCCAGGTTGGTCTGCTCGGTGATCAGGTTGTTGCGGGCCTGGGCCATGCGCGCCTCGGCCTGGTCCAGGTCGGCGCCGCTGCCTACCCCCCGGGACGTGCGCAACTTGATTTGATCGAAGATGCGCTCGTGACTCTTGAGGTTTTCCTCGGCCAGGCGCACGAACTCACGGCGGGTCAGTACGTCCAGGTACACCTGGGCGACGGTCAGCCCGGTACGCTCGGAGGCATCAAGCAAGGAATAGGCGCGGGCACTGACGTTGGCTTGTTGACGCCCGACTTCGCTGGACGTCGCAAAACCGTCAAAAACCATTTGCGACAAGCGTAGGCTCGATTCGCTGCGGTTCAGGGTTTCCCAATGATTATTACTGCCCGAACGGGTCGTCACGCTGTCGGTGCCTTCACGGCCGTAACCGGCTGCGAGGTCCACTCTAGGCAGGTAGCCGCCCTTGGCCGCCTTCAACTGATAGTCCGCCGCCAGGCGGCTGTTCACGCCTGCCTGAATTTCCGGATGAACATCCAATGCTTGTTGCATGGCCTGCGGCAAGGTTTGTGCTTGTACGAAACTGGCGGCCAGGGCGAAGGGTAAAGCCTTGAACAGGTGCGAACGCATGGTTGGAAAATTCCCGAAACTCTTGTCTTGAATCACAGCGAAACGTGTCGCTGCATCGGATGATGGCAACCGGAATGACCGTATGTCGGAAAGTTCAGAACAGGGGCAGGAACACGCACCGAAAGAACAGGTCGCCGCTTAAATATCAATGTGACATTACAGGGGCGATTGTTTAGGATGGCCAGCATAAGGTCAATAGTTTGGCAGAAACAAAATAAGCCGAACTAGCTGTCAAAATATCGTCATATTGCCAGCGTCAAAACATTATCCCTTTGTGCGCATGAACGTCCAGACCGCTATGGCCAACGAGGCTGTCGGGTCCATGGAAGTCTACTGAACGTGGTACCCGGAGAGTCTTCAATGAGCAGTGTTATTGCCGTTGTCAAAAGCATTGTTGGTCAGGTTTTCGTCGTTTCCCCCGAGGGCATTCGGCGCGTACTCATTGAAGGCGATCGCCTTAACGTAGGCGACCAGCTGGACACCGGACCTGCCGGCGCCGTCACGTTGGAACTGGCTGACGGCCGCACGCTCGACCTGGGCCGCGATACCCAGTGGAGCGCCAGCGCGCCGGACTCTTCCACCGACCTCGAACAGGCCACTGCCCAAGCCGCGCCTTCAGTAGAAGAGCTGCAGCAAGCCATCGCCGCCGGTGTCGACCCGACCACCGCCCTGGAAGCCACCGCGGCCGGCGCCACCGCTGCCGGTACAGGCGGAGCCGTGGGCGGCGGTCATAGCTTCGTCGTGCTGGATGCCACGGCCGGCAGCGTCGACCCCACCATCGGCTTCCCGACCGAAGGCCTCGCTGCGGCCGCGGCAACCGATGACAACATCCTGGGTGGCGACGACAACGCCGATACCACCGCCAACGCAGTGCTCAATGCGACGATGACTTTGAGCGCCACCCCTACCCTGACCGAGGCCGGGGGCGTGCTGGTCTACACCGCGACCGTGACCCAGGCGCCGCAGACCAACCTGACCGTAACCCTGTCCAACGGCGCGGTGATCGTGATCCCGGCCGGGCAACTGACCGGTAGCGTCAACGTGCCCCTGGCACCGAACGACACGGTCTACAACGACCCCAGCCAAGTCAGCGTGACCGTCACCGGCACCACTGGCGGCACCGGCATCGCCGTGACCCTGCCGACCACGCCAGCCGTGACGCAGATCACCGACACCGTCGACACCACCACCGTCACCCTGAGCGCCGGCAATACTGTCACCGAAGGCGGCCAGATCACCTACACCGCGACGCTGACCAACCCGGCCCAGACGCCGGTGACCGTGACATTGAGCAATGGCTCGGTCATCACGATTGCCGCTGGCCAGACCACCGGTACCGTGGCTGTCGATACTCCGGCTAACGACGCCTATAACAACGGCAGCACCGTCAGCACTACGATTACCGGCGCTACTGGCGGTAACTTCGAAAATCTGGTGCCGAGCGCTACGCCTGCGGTTACTACGATCACTGATTCGGCTGATGCCACTGGCCTGACTTTGACCGCCAGCGAAACCATCACCGAAGGCGGCCAGATCACTTACACCGCCACGTTGACCAATCCGGCCCAGACGCCGGTGACCGTGACGCTGAGCAATGGCTCGGTGATCACTATCGCCGCCGGCCAGACCACCGGTACCGTGGCGGTCAATACCCCGGCTAACGACGTCTACAACAATGGCAGCACTGTCAGTACTACGATTACTGGCGCAACCGGCGGTAACTTCGAGAACCTGGTACCGAGCACTACGCCTGCGCTCACTACGATCTCTGACTCGGCTGATACGACTGGCCTGACGCTCAGCGCCAGCGAAACCATCACCGAAGGTGGCCAGATCACCTACACCGCCACGTTGACCAATCCGGCCCAGACGCCGGTGACCGTGACGTTGAGCAATGGCTCGGTGATCACTATCGCCGCTGGCCAGACCACCGGCACCGTTGCCGTGGATACCCCAGCCAACGACGTCTACAACAACGGCAGCACTGTCAGCACTACGATCACCGGCGCAACCGGCGGCAACTTCGAAAACCTGGTGCCGAGCACGACGCCTGCCGTTACTACGATCACTGATTCGGCTGATACGACTGGCCTGACGCTCAGCGCCAGCGAAACCATCACCGAAGGCGGTCAGATCACTTACACCGCGACACTGACCAATCCTGCTCAGACGCCGGTGACCGTGACGTTGAGCAATGGCTCGGTGATCACTATCGCCGCCGGCCAGACCACCGGCACCGTGGCTGTCGATACCCCAGCCAACGACGTCTACAACAATGGCAGCACCGTCAGCACTACGATTACCGGCGCAACCGGCGGCAACTTCGAGAATCTGGTGCCGAGCACTACGCCTGCGGTTACTACGATTACTGATTCGGCTGATACTACCGGCCTGACCTTGTCCGCAACCGACACCGTCGCCGAAGGCGGGTCCATCGTTTACACCGCGACCCTGACTAACGCTGCCGGCTCGCCTGTCACCATCACCCTGAGCAACGGCGCGGTCATCAACATCGCCGCTGGCGCCACCACTGGCACCGTAACTGTCGACGCACCGAAAGATGACGTCTACAAAGACGCCGGCAAGGTTGAAGTCAGCATCGACACGGCAGTTGGCGGTAACTTTGAGAACCTGGTGCCTAACACTGCACCAGTCGTGACGGACGTGAACGATACCCTCGATACCAGCACCGTTTCGCTCACCGCGACTTCGACGGTTGGCGAAGGCGGCGTTGTGGTTTACACCGCTTCGGTGAACGCTCCAGTCACCGGTGCTCCGCTGGTCGTCACGCTGTCGAATGGTCAAAGCATCACCATCCCAGTTGGTTCCAGCTCCGGCTCAGTGAACTTCACCGCGCCTAACGATGCGTTGGCGGGTGGCAGCAACCTCAGCGTCAAGATCGACGACGCGAAAGGCGGCAACTACGAAAACCTCGAAATCGACGGCAAGCCTGCGGATACCGCAGTAACTGATACCCAAGACACTACCGGTCTGACGCTGTCTGCAACCGACACCGTAGCCGAGGGCGGTTCGATTGTTTACACCGCTACCCTGACTAACGCAGCGGGCTCGCCTGTCACCATTACCTTGAGCAACGGCGCCGTGATCAATATCGCCGCCGGCGCTACCACTGGCACCGTCACTGTCGACGCGCCGAAAGACGATGTCTACAAGGATGCCGGCAAGGTTGAAGTCAGCATCGACACGGCAGTTGGCGGTAACTTTGAGAATCTGGTGCCTAACACTGCACCAGTCGTCACCGACGTGACCGATACCCTCGATACCAGCACCGTTTCGCTCACCGCGACTTCGACGGTTGGCGAAGGCGGCACTGTGGTTTACACCGCTTCGGTGAATGCTCCAGTCACCGGCGCTCCGCTCGTAGTGAACTTGAGCAACGGCCAATCCATTACTATCCCCGTGGGTTCCAGCTCCGGCTCAGTGAACTTCACCGCGCCCAACGATGCGTTGGCGGGTGGCAGCAACCTGAGCGTCAAGATCGACGACGCGAAAGGCGGCAACTACGAAAACCTGGAAATTGACGGCAAGCCTGCGGACACGACCGTTACGGACGTTCAAGACACTACCGGCCTGACCTTGTCCGCAACCGACACCGTGGCTGAGGGCGGCTCCATCGTTTATACCGCCACTTTGACCAACGCTGCCGGCTCGCCGGTGACCATCACCCTGAGCAACGGCGCCGTGATTAATATCGCTGCCGGCGCCACCACTGGCACCGTGACCGTCGACGCGCCAAAAGACGACGTCTACAAGGACGCCGGTAAGGTCGAAGTCAGCATCGATAAAGCTACCGGTGGCAACTTTGAAAACCTGGTGCCTAACACTGCACCAGTCGTGACGGACGTGACCGATACCCTCGATACCAGCACCGTTTCGCTCACCGCGACTTCGACGGTTGGCGAAGGCGGCGTTGTGGTTTACACCGCTTCGGTGAATGCTCCGGTCACCGGCGCTCCGCTGGTCGTCACCCTGTCGAATGGCCAAAGCATCACCATCCCGGTCGGCGCAAGCTCCGGCTCAGTGAACTTCACCGCACCTAACGATGCGCTGGCGGGCGGCAGCAACCTCAGCGTCAAGATTGACGACGCCAAAGGCGGCAACTACGAAAACCTGGAAATCGACGGCAAGCCTGCGGATACCGCGGTCACCGATTCGACTGATGCCACGGGCCTGACCCTGTCCGCGACTGACACCGTCGCCGAGGGTGGTTCGATTGTTTACACCGCGACCCTGACCAATGCTGCCGGTTCGCCTGTCACCATCACCCTGAGCAACGGCACAGTGATCAACATCGCTGCCGGCGCCACCACTGGCACCGTGACCGTCGACGCGCCAAAAGACGACGTCTACAAGGACGCCGGTAAGGTCGAAGTCAGCATCGATAAAGCTACCGGTGGCAACTTCGAAAATTTGGTGCCGAACACTGCACCAGTCGTCACCGACGTGACCGACACCCTCGACACCAGCACCGTTTCGCTCACCGCGACTTCGACTGTTGGCGAAGGCGGCGTTGTGGTTTACACCGCTTCGGTGGACGCTCCAGTCACCGGTGCTCCGCTGGTCGTCACGCTGTCGAATGGTCAAAGCATCACTATCCCAGTTGGTTCCAGCTCCGGCTCTGTGAACTTCACCGCGCCTAATGATGCGTTGGCGGGTGGCAGCAACCTCAGCGTCAAGATCGACGACGCGAAAGGCGGCAACTTCGAAAACCTGGAAATCGACGGTAAGCCTGCGGATACGACCGTTACGGACGTTCAAGACACTACCGGTCTGACTCTGTCCGCGACTGATACTGTCGCTGAAGGCGGCTCGATTGTTTACACCGCGACCCTGACCAACGCCGCCGGTTCGCCGGTGACCGTGACCCTGAGCAACGGCGCGGTGATCAACATCGCCGCCGGTGCCAAGACCGGCACCGTGACCGTCGATGCACCGAAAGACGACGTCTACAAGGACGCCGGCAAGGTTGAAGTCAGCATCGATAAAGCGACTGGCGGCAACTTCGAAAACCTGGTCCCGAGCATCACGCCAGCCGTGACTGACGTCACCGACACGCTCGACACCTCGACTGTCAGCCTGACGGCTTCCCCTTCCGTGGGCGAAGGCGGCACTGTGGTTTACACCGCTTCGGTGAACGCTCCAGTCACCGGCGCTCCGCTCGTAGTGACCTTGAGCAACGGCCAGTCCATCACCATCCCAGTCGGCGCAAGCTCCGGCTCGGTGAACTTCACCGCGCCTAACGATGCGTTGGCGGGCGGCAGCAACCTCAGCGTCAAGATCGACGACGCCAAGGGCGGCAATTACGAAAACCTGGAAATCGACGGCAAGCCTGCCGGCACCACCGTCACCGATGTCCAGGACACCACCGGCCTGAGCCTGAGCGCCGCCAACTCGGTCGCCGAGGGCGGCCAGATCACCTATACCGCGACCCTCACCAACGCCGCTGGCTCGCCAGTGACCGTGACCCTGAGCAACGGCGCGGTGATCAACATCGCCGCCGGTGCCAAGACCGGCACCGTGACCGTCGATGCACCGAAAGACGACGTCTACAAGGACGCCGGCAAGGTTGAAGTCAGCATCGATAAAGCGACTGGTGGCAACTTCGAAAACCTGGTCCCGAGCACCACGCCAGCCGTGACTGACGTCACCGACACGCTCGACACCTCGACTGTCAGCCTGACGGCTTCCCCTTCCGTGGGCGAAGGCGGCACTGTGGTTTACACCGCTTCGGTGAACGCTCCAGTCACCGGCGTCCCGCTCGTGGTGAACTTGAGCAACGGCCAGTCCATCACCATTCCAGTCGGCGCAAGCTCTGGCTCGGTGAACTTCACCGCACCTAATGATGCATTGGCTGGCGGTAGCAACCTGAGCGTCAAGATCGACGACGCGAAAGGTGGCAACTACGAAAACCTGGAAATCGACGGCAAGCCTGCAGATACCGCAGTAACTGATACCCAAGACACTACCGGTCTGACGCTGTCTGCAACCGACACCGTAGCCGAAGGTGGTTCGATTGTTTACACCGCGACCCTGACTAACGCTGCCGGCTCGCCGGTGACCATCACCCTGAGCAACGGTGCCGTGATCAATATCGCCGCCGGCGCTACCACTGGCACCGTCACTGTCGACGCGCCAAAAGACGACGTCTACAAGGACGCCGGTAAGGTCGAAGTCAGCATCGATAAAGCTACCGGTGGCAACTTTGAAAACCTGGTGCCTAACACTGCACCAGTCGTCACCGACGTGACCGACACCCTCGACACCAGCACCGTTTCGCTCACCGCGACTTCGACTGTTGGCGAAGGCGGCGTTGTGGTTTACACCGCTTCGGTGGACGCTCCAGTCACCGGTGCTCCGCTGGTCGTCACGCTGTCGAATGGTCAAAGCATCACTATCCCAGTTGGTTCCAGCTCCGGCTCTGTGAACTTCACCGCGCCTAATGATGCGTTGGCGGGTGGCAGCAACCTCAGCGTCAAGATCGACGACGCGAAAGGCGGCAACTTCGAAAACCTGGAAATCGACGGTAAGCCTGCGGATACGACCGTTACGGACGTTCAAGACACTACCGGTCTGACTCTATCCGCGACTGATACTGTCGCTGAAGGCGGCTCGATTGTTTACACCGCGACCCTGACCAACGCCGCCGGTTCGCCGGTGACCGTGACCCTGAGCAACGGCGCGGTGATCAACATCGCCGCCGGCGCCAAGACCGGCACCGTGACTGTCGATGCACCGAAAGACGACGTCTACAAGGACGCCGGCAAGGTTGAAGTCAGCATCGACAAGGCTGTCGGTGGCAACTTCGAAAACCTGGTGCCGAGCACCACGCCAGCCGTGACCGACGTCACCGACACGCTCGACACCTCGACTGTCAGCTTGACCGCTTCCCCTTCCGTGGGCGAAGGCGGCACTGTGGTTTACACAGCATCCGTAAACGCACCAGTCACCGGTGCTCCGCTGGTCGTCACGCTGTCGAATGGTCAAAGCATCACCATTCCAGTTGGTTCCAGCTCCGGCTCGGTGAACTTCACCGCGCCCAACGATGCGTTGGCGGGCGGCAGCAACCTGAGCGTCAAGATCGACGACGCCAAAGGCGGCAACTACGAAAACCTGGAAATCGACGGCAAGCCTGCGGACACCGCAGTAACTGATACCCAGGACACTACCGGCCTGACTCTGTCCGCGACCGACACCATCGCCGAGGGCGGTTCGATTGTTTACACCGCGACCTTGAGCAACGCTGCCGGCTCGCCGGTGACCATCACCCTGAGCAACGGTGCCGTGATCAACATCGCCGCCGGCGCCAAGACCGGGACCGTGACCGTCGACGCACCGAAAGACGACGTCTACAAGGACGCCGGCAAGGTTGAAGTCAGCATCGACAAGGCTGTCGGTGGCAACTTCGAAAACCTGGTGCCGAGCACCACGCCAGCCGTGACCGACGTCACCGACACGCTCGACACCTCGACTGTCAGCTTGACCGCTTCCCCTTCCGTGGGCGAAGGCGGCACTGTGGTTTACACAGCATCCGTAAACGCACCAGTCACCGGTGCTCCGCTGGTCGTCACGCTGTCGAATGGTCAAAGCATCACCATTCCAGTTGGTTCCAGCTCCGGCTCGGTGAACTTCACCGCGCCCAACGATGCGTTGGCGGGCGGCAGCAACCTGAGCGTCAAGATCGACGACGCCAAAGGCGGCAACTACGAAAACCTGGAAATCGACGGCAAGCCTGCGGACACCGCAGTAACTGATACCCAGGACACTACCGGCCTGACTCTGTCCGCGACCGACACCATCGCCGAGGGCGGTTCGATTGTTTACACCGCGACCTTGAGCAACGCTGCCGGCTCGCCGGTGACCATCACCCTGAGCAACGGTGCCGTGATCAACATCGCCGCCGGCGCCAAGACCGGGACCGTGACCGTCGACGCACCGAAAGATGATGTCTACAAAGACGCTGGCAAAGTTGAAGTCAGCATCGATAAAGCTACCGGTGGCAACTTCGAAAACCTGGTGCCTAACACTGCACCAGTCGTCACCGACGTGACCGATACCCTCGACACCAGCACCGTTTCGCTCACCGCGACTTCGACGGTTGGCGAAGGCGGCACCGTGGTTTACACCGCTTCGGTGAACGCTCCAGTCACCGGCGTCCCGCTCGTGGTGAACTTGAGCAACGGCCAGTCCATCACCATCCCAGTCGGCGCAAGCTCCGGCTCGGTGAACTTCACCGCGCCTAATGATGCGTTGGCGGGTGGCAGCAACCTCAGCGTCAAGATCGACGACGCCAAAGGCGGCAACTACGAAAACCTGGAAATCGACGGCAAGCCTGCGGACACCGCAGTCACTGATACCCAGGACACTACCGGTCTGACTCTGTCCGCGACCGACACCATCGCCGAGGGCGGTTCGATTGTTTACACCGCGACCTTGAGCAACGCTGCCGGCTCGCCGGTGACCATCACCCTGAGCAACGGTGCCGTGATCAATATCGCCGCCGGCGCTACCACTGGCACCGTCACTGTCGACGCGCCGAAAGACGATGTCTACAAGGACGCCGGCAAGGTTGAAGTCAGCATCGATAAAGCGACTGGCGGCAACTTCGAAAACCTGGTCCCGAGCACCACGCCAGCCGTGACTGACGTCACCGACACGCTCGACACCTCGACTGTCAGCCTGACGGCTTCCCCTTCCGTGGGCGAAGGCGGCACTGTGGTTTACACCGCTTCGGTGAACGCTCCAGTCACCGGCGCTCCGCTCGTAGTGACCTTGAGCAACGGCCAGTCCATCACCATCCCAGTCGGCGCAAGCTCCGGCTCGGCGAACTTCACCGCGCCTAACGATGCGTTGGCGGGTGGTAGCAACCTGAGCGTCAAGATCGACGACGCGAAAGGTGGCAACTACGAAAACCTGGAAATCGACGGTAAGCCTGCGGATACGACCGTTACGGACGTTCAAGACACTACCGGTCTGACCCTGTCCGCGACTGATACTGTCGCTGAAGGCGGCTCGATTGTTTACACCGCGACCCTGACCAACGCCGCCGGTTCGCCGGTGACCGTGACCCTGAGCAACGGCGCGGTGATCAACATCGCCGCCGGCGCCAAGACCGGCACCGTGACCGTCGATGCACCGAAAGACGACGTCTACAAGGACGCCGGCAAGGTTGAAGTCAGCATCGACAAGGCTGTCGGTGGTAACTTCGAAAACCTGGTGCCGAGCACCACGCCAGCCGTGACCGCCGTGACCGACACGCCTGACAACACCACCGTCAGCATCACCGGCAGCACTTCGGTCACCGAAGGCCAGACCGCCACGTATACGGTCAACCTGACGAACCCGGCGCAAACCGAGGTAACGGTCAAGATCGTCTACAGCGGTACCGCCGCCGATGGCTCGGACTTCACCGGTGTCTACACCGTGAAGATCCCGGCCAACGCCACCAGCGCCAGCTTCAACGTGGCGACCCTGGACGACAAGATCACCGAAGGCACTGAAAACTTCGTGGTCAAGATCGACTCGGCCACCGGTGGCAACTTCGAGAACCTGGCGGTCAGCGGCACCAATGGCAGCGTCAGCACTTCGATCATCGACAACGATGCACCGCCGGTACTCGACCTGGACGCCAACAATTCCAGCGGCAAGACCGGCGCCGATTACCAGGTGACCTTTACCGAAGGCACCACCGGCCCGGGCGTGTCGATTGGCGACACCGACCTGAAAATCACCGACCCGGACAGCACCCTGCTGACCGGCGCCACCATCGTGCTGACCAACCGTCAGCCTGGCGATCATCTGAACCTGGGCAATAGCGTCAACGGCATCAGCATCAACGCCAATAGCACCGACGGCAAAATCGTCCTGACGCTGACGGGCAATGCGACGTTGGCCGACTACATGCAGCAGATCAAGAACATCAGCTTCATCAACAACAGCGAAGATCCGAGCACCGTACCGCGCGTCATCACCGTGACAGTGACCGACGGCACGAGCTACTCCAACACCGCCACCACCACCGTGAACGTGGTCGGAGTCAACGACGCACCCGTAGCCACCGGTGGCGCGGTGACCGGTACCGAAGACACTTCACTGGTCCTCGGCTGGTCGACGTTCGGCATCAGCGACGTGGACAGCGCCGCCACCAGCCAGGGTGTGAAAATCACCGGGCTGCCAGGCGATGGCAAGCTGCAGTACCTGGACGGGGCGACGTGGAAGGACGTCGCCAACAACCAGACCTTCACCAAGGCCGACATCGACGCCGGCAAGCTGCGCTTCACACCCGATGCCAACGAATCCGGGGCCGATGGCTACGGCGGCAGCGGCGTGGGCAACAAGCAGGCTGACTACGCGCAGATCAAGTTCCAGCCAACCGACGGCCAGACTCTGGGCAACACCGGTACCGTGAAGATCGACATCACGCCAACCGCCGATGCGCCGACCCTCAACGTCGCCGGCAACAACGTGACCTCTACCGGCCTGATCAAGGAAGTCTGGACCGGCCTGTCGGGCCTGGGCACCGATGGCAATGGCGCGCCGTCCGGCACGCTCAAGTCGGTGATCGACGCCGCCGGCACGCCGAACAGCAGCACCAATGTGAGCAACGTTCAGAACGACGGCAACGTCAATCCGGGCACCGCGTCGAAGACCTCGGGCCTGATCTTCCTGGAAGCCGGCAAGACCTACACCTTCAGCGGCACCGGCGACGACAGTTTGCTGGTGACCATCGGCGGCAAGACCGCCGCGGCCATCACTTGGGGTGCGGGCGGCCAGTTGAACGGTTCGTTCACGCCGACCACCAGCGGCTATTACACCCTGGATATCTACCACCACAACCAGACCGGCCCAGGCAGTTATGACGTGAACCTGTCGGTCAACGGCAGCACGCCGGTGGACCTGAGCAGCGCAGGCGTACCGCTGTATACCGGCGTGGCTGACCTGGTGAATGCCGGGGTTTCCGTTTCCGACCTGCACGGCACCAATGGCGAAGGCTACTACGACGGCTACAAGCTCAACGAAGGCGCCGAAGGCGGCAGCGTGAAGCTGTCGAAGATCACCACCGCACTGACCGACACCGATGGCTCCGAAAGCCTGAGCGTGAAAATCGGCGGCATGCCGGAAGGCAGTGTGCTGAGCGATGGCGCGGGACATACCGCAACCGTGGGCGCCAACGGCGAAGCTTCGCTCACCGGCTGGAACCTGGCTAGCCTCAACCTGACGCCACCGACCTACTTCAGCGGCCAGATCAACCTGACCGTAACGTCGACCTCCACCGAATCCCTCGGCGGGTCGGCAGTGACGACCGCGCAGATCCCGGTCACCGTTTACCCGGCGACCTATAACGCTGTCACCGCCACCTCCGGCAGCGACAATGTCACCGGTACCGACGGCAACGACATCGTGGTCGCCGACATCGGCGGCCTGACCGTGGTACCGGGCGTCAACTACAATATCGCGTTCATGGTCGACAGCTCCGGCAGCATGAGTTCGTCGTCCGTCACAGCCGCCAAGAACTCGCTGACCCAGGTGTTCAACACGCTCAAGCAGAGCCTGGGCAGCAACTCCGGGACGGTGAACATCTTCCTGGCGGACTTCGATAACCAGGTAAACAAGAACGTTGCGGTCAACCTCAACGATCCGAACGCGCTGACACTGCTCAAGAGCGTGCTCGACTCGATGGTGTCCGGCGGCAATACCAACTATGAAGACGTGTTCAAGACCACCGCGAACTTCTTCAACAGCACCCAGGCCCTGAGCAATACCGGCGCGAAGAACCTGACGTACTTCATCACCGACGGTGAGCCAACGCGCTACCAGTCCGGCGAACAGACGAACCCGACGCTGTACGGCACCGTCAAGCTCGACGACGTGCTGAGTGCGTCCAACTATACCGTTGGCAAGTACTACACCCAGACGATCGACAGCACACACAAATTCACCATCGAAGAAAATGGCGACATGTACCTGTCGACCAAGAGCGGCAAGAACTGGAATGACAGTTACGTCGGCACGGTGCGTGCCGAGGGCAACGGCACGTTCGAGTTCTCCAACCTGGACGGCGGCGGGTGGGGCGACGCCTCGGCAGCAGCCGGCTCAGCGGCCAGCTTCACCCTGCTCAAAGGCTTGAGCAACGTTGAAGCCATCGGCCTGAACAACGGCGTCACCCTGGACGACCTCAAGCCGTACGACTCCGATGGCAAGCCGCAAACCAACATCGACCCCAAGGACCTGGCCAACTCGATCATCGGCCACACCGAAGCGACGTTGCCAGGTGCCGACACGGTCAATGGCGGCGACGGCAACGACATCCTGTTCGGCGACCTGGTGAGCTTCAACGGCATCGCCGGCGAGGGTTACCAGGCCATCCAGTCGTTCGTGGCCCAACAAAGCGGCGTGGACGTCAGCAAGGTCAGCACTTCGAACGTGCACCAGTACATCACCGAGCACTACACCGCGTTCGATGTGTCCGGTGCCCATGATGGCAATGACACTCTGCTGGGCGGCGCCGGCAACGACATCCTCTTCGGCCAGGGCGGCAACGATTTGCTCGACGGCGGCAAGGGCAATGACATCCTGCTCGGTGGCAGCGGCAGCGACATCCTGATCGGCGGCAAGGGCAACGACACGCTCATCGGTGGCCTGGGCGGCGATACCTTCGTCTGGAAATCCGGCGACACCGGCACTGACGTGATCAAGGACTTCAAGGCCGCCGAAGGTGACCGGATCGACCTGCGAGACCTGTTGCAGGGCGAAACCGGCAGCACCATCGACCACTTCCTGAAGATCAGCACGGTCGATGGCGTGTCTTCCCTGCAAGTCAGCACCACCGGTCAATTCAACGCGGCCAACACTGCGGCGACGCCGGACGTGACGATCAAGCTGGAAGGCAACAATTGGTCGAACATCAACCTGAACTCGCTCATCGCTGGCAGTGACCCGACCATCAAGATCGATCACAACAACAGCTGAACCTGACACAGACTCTGTGGCGAGGGCGCTTGCTCCCTCGCCACAGGATAAGTGTTCATAATCCCCACAGTTGGCCTATGCTGCCCAGCATGACGCCGCTTCATACATGAGGGATGCCCGATGTTTTATGTGCAACGCGATGCGCAAGGCCTGCTGGTGCGCGTCGAAGCCGCCGCTTATGCCGAGGCCACCGAGACCTTGCCGGCCGACAACCATGAGATCCAGGACTGGTTCGCCAACCAGGCGGTAGAGAACAGCCTCAAGCAACTCAAGCAGAGCGACCTGGAGATGATCCGGGTACTCGACGACCTGATCCAGGTACTCACCAGCAAAGGCGTCATCCGCGTCACCGACCTGCCGCCAGCGGCCCAGGCCAAGCTGATGGACCGCAACCAGGCACGGGAAGCGCTGGGCGGGTTGAGTCGGTTGATTGATGACGATGAGAAGGGGTTGATCTGATTCACCGCTGACCGTGGCTAGGGAGCAAGCTCCCTAGCCACGGGGTTATACGGTGTCTGAGCTGGCGCCATCGCGAGCAGGCTCGCTCCCACAGTGGATGGGGGGTAAATTTCAAACTTCAGCCCAACAAAAAACCATGTGGGAGCGAGCCTGCTCGCGAAGGCTCACTGACAGACAACGCAGCACTCATCCCCAACGCTTAGGCTCGCCCACCAACTGCCCTTGCACCCCAAACAACCCCATCTCGCGAATCACCGCCAGTTCGCCTTCCGTCTCAACCCGCTCGGCAATCAGCGGCAGGTCGATGCTGTGGGCGGCGCGCTGGATGGCTTCGATGAACAGGCGCTTGTCGCTCTCCTGGTCGATGGCGCGAATATAACTGCCGTCGATTTTCAGATACGCCAGCCCCAGCCGCGACAAGTTGCCGATCATGCTGAACCGTCCGCCGAAACGCTGCAGGCTCAGGGAGAAACCGAGCTCGCGCAACTGCCGGGTCAACTGCTCCAGCACCGCTTGCTCAGGTAATTGCTCCTCACCGATCTCCAGGGTCAGGCGCGCCCCGAGATTGCCGTGAGCCCGCAGGATTTCAAAGACCTTGTTCAAAGCCTGCGGGTCGGCCAGCGTGGCAGAGGACAGGTTGAGCGCCAGGGATTGCTCGTGCCCGGCCATTTGCTTGAGCACCTGTTCGAGCATCAGGCGGTCCAGGCGCGCAGTCCAGCCGAAGCGCTCCAGCCATGGCAGGAAACGCCCGGCGGGGATGCTCTGGCCCTGATCGTCGAGCAGCCGCGAAAGCACTTTGTAATGCAGCACCACCTGGGTGTCCTGGGCGGCCACCACCGGCTGGAAATACAGCTCGAAGCGCTGGTTGCTCAGCGCCTGGTCAAGCAGGTTGTGCCAGGCATGGTGATCATCGCCAACGCTTGCCGACGCGCTGTGATCCAGGCAGGCCCAGCCCGGTTCACCCTGGGTTTCGGCCTGGGCCAGCGCCTGGTCGCCGAGCTGGAGCACCGCTTGCGGCGAGTCGCCGTGGACGAACGGCGCCAGCCCGATGGAGGCCACCGATGCGACGTCCGTCGCGCCGGTGGCGTGCAGGCTCGCCAACGCGCCTTCGAGATTCTGCGCCAGTTGCAAGGCTTCCTCGCGCACCAGCCCGGGCGCCAACACGGCGAACTCTCCGCCGCGGATGCGCGTCACCAGGTTATGGGTTTCCGGATAACGCGCGCATTCACGCAGCAATTGCTCGCCCACGGCCTTGAGCAACTGATCGGTGCGCTGCCCGCCCAGCCGCTGGTTCAACCCGGCCAGGTCCCTGACCCGCAACAACAGCAGATAACCGGAACTGGCCTGCTCGGGATTGCTCACCCGGGCATGCAGCTGCATTTCGAAGTAACGTCGGTTGGCCAGGCCCGTGAGGTTGTCCTGATAGGACTCGACCCGCAGCTTCTCGCTGCGCTCGGCCTGCTCCTGGAACAGCGCCTTGAGCTTTTCGACCATCTGGTTCATCGCCTGCACCACCCGGCGCAGCTCAGGGGTACGCGGCAGCTCCGGCAAGCTGAGGAACTCCCGACGGGCGATGGCATGGGACTGGTGCACCATGTAATCCAGCGGCTTGAGCTGACGGCGCAGCAGCAAGGCCCCCAACACCGCGCTCACAGCGCCGCACAGCAACAGCCAACCCAGGCTGCCCAGCGCGCTCTGCCACAGCTTGGCGAGGGCGAACATAGGGTGGCTGACCACTTCGACCCGTGCCGCCTGCTCCCAGCCCCGACTGACGAGCGCATCGCCACCGGCCGGCTCCAGGCCAATGAGCTTGATGAACCACTGCGGTACGTTGCCGGCGTCCGGAATGCCGGTGCGTTCGACGATGGTGCTGTCGTTCTTCACGTCGACCACGCGGATGCTTGCGTAGTAGCCGCTGTCGAAGATCGAGCTGACCATCAGCTCGACCATTGCCGGGTCGTCGATATTCGGCGTCAGCGACAAGGCCAGCGCCGTGGCCGCATCCTGCGCGTGCGAGCGCAATTGATTGACGTACTGGGTCCGCGAGCTTTCCAGGCTGACCATGAAGCTGCCGCTGAAGGCAACCACCAGGAACAGACAGATAGCGATCAACAGCTGTTTGAACAAGGACATCTGAGCGCGCGCTCCTAGTTAGTCGTCTCGACCGGAAAACCTTCGGCCTGCATTTTTTTCAACACATCCTGCCAGCGGGACAGGCGCTTGGTGTCACCCACTTTTTTGTTGCCCTTGGCGCCCGGCAGCCACAGCCCTTCGGCATTGAAAGAGTAGACCGGCAGCAGGTCGGTTCGCTGGCTGGCCGGCTGGATACCGTCGATCAGGCTGTCGAGTACCAAGGGCATGGCATCGGGCGTGGCGTAGTAGGTCAGCACCATGTGCGCCCGGTTCTGCCGCAAGGCCTTGACGTAGGTGATGCGCAGCTTGTCACTGGACACCCCGAGCCGGCGCAGGCTGAAATACTTGGCGATGGCGTAGTCCTCGCAATCACCTGCGCCCTTCCATAAGGCCTGGATAGGGGTTTCCCAGTAATCAACCTCACGCCACAGGTCGATGTCTTCGACGTAGCGCACCTGCTTGTTGAAAAACAGATTCACTACCTTGAGTTGTTCCAGTTCCGGAATCTGCTTCTGGGTCGCCAACAGTTGCTGCCACGCGTCGATCCGTTGCTGCCCTTCGCCCAAAGGCCCATATAACGCTTGCGCCCGGCGGCTGATCTGCGCAAAGTCCCAATCGGCCCGCAGGCCGCCCAGCAGCAGGCCGGCCAGCAACAATGCCGAACACAGCCAACGCATGGACCTGAGGACAGGAAAAGGTGCAGCCAAGGGGAATACGTCCGAAAAGGGCCGTTGGAAAATTCGTTGGATGGTGAAGCCTGGCCGGGCAAAAGACAATGGCAGGATGCAATCACCGCAAGCAGTCTAAACTTTAGTTCAGGAACCGGCGCCGCGAGACTTTGACGGCTTGGCAATCTGTAACTAATGTTGGCTTGGATCCAATTTCGTTACTACCAGTCAGGGTGTTGTCGTGACAAAGAAGCCCAACCCGTTAAGCACTATCCAGGTCAACGGCCCCATTCCCGCCTCCCAGGCCCGCGCCATCATCGAGAGCTCCCTGCGTGAAGCCATTCTCGATGGGCGCCTGCCCAGTGGCACGGCGCTACGCCAACAGGAACTGGCCGACCTGTTCGGCGTCAGCCGCATGCCGGTACGCGAGGCATTACGCCAGCTCGAGGCGCAGTCATTGCTAAACGTGGTACAGCACAAGGGCGCCGTGGTGGCTCCGCTGATCACCAGCAATGCGATCGAAACCTATGCCTTGCGTTCGGTCCTGGAAAGCTTCGCCCTGCGCCTGTCCGTTCCGCTGCTCAACGACAACGACCTGACGATGGCCGCCCAGTACATCGAGCAACTCGAGGCGCAAACCGACTACGCCGAGATCGCCAGGCTCAATCGGCTGTTTCATATGTCGCTTTACCACAGGGCACCCAACGCCAAGCTGCTTGACCTGGTCGAGCACGAGCTCAATGAGGAAGAGCGTTTCCTGCGTTTTCACATGTCATCGATGGGCCTGGGCACGCTGACCCAGGACGACCACCGCGCGATGCTCGCAGCCGCGGTGGCGAAGGATGTCGACACAGCGGTCGCCTTGCTTGAGCAGCACTTGGAAAAAGCCTCCGTCACCATGCGCCGATACCTCAACCAATAAGCGCAACCCCATCTCTGCGCCGGCGACGCGGCCGGCGTAGCACTTTCTTACACATCCTTCCTACACCCCCATGGCCCTGCCCGGCGCGGTCTGACTGCGCCCGCGTTCCATCGCGACGTCAGTCCGATGGAACTGCTATCCATTTGGGCTCACTCTTGCGTTTATCGATTCAAAAAAGACCTGAAGAAGTCAGCGCCTGGCTGTGGCCCAGGCGAATCGAAGCCATCACGCAAGGAGCGTCGTCCGAACGGCGAGATGACCCGCAAGTCTGGTCGGTCTCCCGCCCACAAAACATCACTTACTTAATTCCCGTTCTCTGAAGTGCTCCGGGTGAGGCATTCACTCGTACCATTCGATTCTGATAGTTATAAATCGGAAGGAGCAACTTCGACCCAATAAAACTTATATGAAAAGTTTTAACAACCCTCTTCACGCCCAAGAAATACGCCAACTTAAATATATAAAAAATAACTTGCAGAGCCTTTGTTACATGCACTAACTTTTTCTACGTCGAGTTGCCTTCGACCCCAAAAACTCATGACAGAAAGGCCTCCACCAGGCCTTTTCAACCCTGAGCAAAAATAAAACATCTGTATCAAGAAAACATGGACTCCGGTTCACGCGCTCGCTCGCACCGAAAAAACTGGCGAAGCAACTTCCGGACAAAAATCATTGATGAGGACGTTCCAATGCAGCCAACCAAAGAACAACTATTCCTGAAGAAACTCGAACTTGGTGAACACCCGGTTTTTTCTGAAATAACATCAATCGACCTGTTGCGTCGTTTTATGGAAAGTCATGTTTTTGCCGTGTGGGATTTCATGTCCCTGACCAAGCGCCTGCAACGCGAGCTGACCTGTATCCAGTTGCCGTGGCTACCTCCGGCCGACCCGCACGCAGCACGGCTGATCAATGAAATCGTCTTGGGGGAAGAATCCGACGACCGTCCCGGAGCGGGCTATTGCAGCCATTTCGAGCTGTACCTGGACGCCATGCGCGAGGTCGGCGCGGATACCCGGGCCATTGAGCAATTCATTGCCCTGCAACAGGAAGGCGTCAGCCCCGAAACCGCGCTGGACAGCGTCGAGGTAGACCCGGCCGCGGCGCGCTTCGTACGCCAGACCTTGCACACTGCCTTGCACGCCCCGGCCCACAGCGTGGCCGCCGCGTTCGTGCACGGTCGCGAAAGCGTCATCCCGCAGATGTTCCAGCGCATGCTGGATGCCTGGGGCATCGGCCTGGACCAGGCACCGACGTTTCGTTATTACCTGCAACGGCATATCGAAGTGGACTCCGAAGACCACGGCCCGGCTGCGGAAAAACTCCTGGCACGGCTGATCGATGGCGACCCGCAGCGCGAGCGCGAAGTCCTTGCCGCCGCCCTCGCCGCCGTCCACAGCCGCGCGGCGTTGTGGGATGGTTTGCGTCAGAGCATGGCCCTGCCCGTTGCGCAGGTGACGCCATGAACGCCATTTCATACCAGTCCTTCGCCGACACCTGGGAAAGTCGTGCCACCATCCGTACCCGACCACGGCGCCGGGTCGAGGATGACGACAAGCTGATCTTCCCCATGAGCCGTCAGCCCCTTGTGCACAGCCAGACCTTTCTCAGCCACTGCCCGCAGTTGCGCGATTTTGTCCTGGTGCAGAGCCTCTACAAATTCATCAATGACGTGGTGATTTTCGAGACTGAGCTGGTGGACCACACCGCGCGGCGCATCGCCAAGAACCGCTTCGGCATCGAGTTTCCGTTCGCCTGTCGCTACGACGCGATGACTGTGGTGGTGGATGAGGACTATCACGCGCTGGTGGCCATGGACTTCATGCAACAGACCATCGACATGACCGGCATCGAGCCGATCCCGCTGCCCGACCAGATCGAACTCAGCCGCGCGGTCCCAGCCACGCTGGCGCGCGCACCGGAGCATTTGCTCAGTGCCGTGGAGCTGATCTGTATCGCCATTGCCGAGAACACGGTGACCAACGAAGTGGCGGCCTTTGCCCGGGATGATTCGGTCAAGGCCTCGATCAAAGGTCTGATGGCGGACCACTTGCAGGATGAGGGCCGGCACTCCGGTTTCTGGACACGGCTGGTGCAGATTTACTGGCGCACCGCACCGGAAGAAGACCGCCAAGCCATCGCGCAACTGATGCCCGGCTTCATTGCCGAGTACCTGGCGAGCGACCTGCAACAACAGTTCGATTTCGAGCTGATCGCCCATCTGCCCGTCGATGAATCGGTACGTCAGTCGCTGCGGGATGAGGCCAGCGCGTTGGCGTACCCGATCAATCGTTTTCACCCGCTGGTGGGCAACATCACACGCTTTTTTCGCACCAGCTCGATGCTCGCATCACCGTGCGTGCGCGATGCCCTGGCCGACTACCTGACCCCATGAGGAGCTTTCGATGAAACGCCTCGAAATTGCGCTATCCGGCACCAGCCAGGCCATGGCCGAACTGGCCCGGGAACTTGAACTTCACGGTCATTCGGTCAGGGATTTTCGATCGCCAACCGCCCACGGCGCGGTCGACCTGTCGATCGATGACGGTACGCTGCCGTGTGCCACGCAGGCGCGCTTTCGACTTCATGTGCGCGTGGCGCTCCAGGCCCTGCCAGGCCAGGCATTACCGCAACCGGTGGTGGTTTTCCGCGACGCTGCACAGCGCCTGTTATCCGAGGCTGTGGTTGCCCCGCCAAACCGGGGCAACGGCCAGTCATTGCGCCTCTGCGCAATGGCGGCGGTGGTCGAGCACGGCGCCCGGCTGGTCAGCCAACTCTCGCGGGACGAGACCCGCTTCGACACCTGGCCGACGCTGGAAACCGCCGTTGCAGACGAGCTCCTGCACGGGCTCGATGCGCTGGAGCCGCTGGCTTTCGAACATCACCTCAACCGCGCCCCGGTGCCCTGGCTCCTGGCCGCCGCCCAAGTGCCGGTGATGAACAGCATCGAACAACGCATGCTTGATCAGCCGACGCAACCGGCCCTGTGGGTCGACGGTCAGCTCATCGACTACCGATCCTTGCGCGACCTGACGCTCAGGTTGCAACAATCGATGCTGGAAATCCTGCCGGGCGCGACTGACCGTCCGAGGATAATCGGCGTGTGCCTGCCCAAATCCGCGCCGCTGTATGCAGCGATCCTGGCGGTTTTGGGATGCGGAGCGGTGTACCTGCCGCTGGACCCGCAACACCCGGCGCAGCGGCGGCGCTTCATCCTGGAAAATGCCCAGGCCGATCTGCTGCTGCATGACGTACAAAGCGACCTGGACGACTGCGCAATACCCAGGCTGAACGTCCATCGACTGCCCTCTTCGAAACCGGCCATCCCGCTCTCGATAATCCGGCGCGTGGCGGGCATCGACGAGCCGGCCGTGGCGATCTACACCTCCGGTACCACCGGCCAGCCCAAAGGCGTGTTGCTCAGCCAGCGCAACCTCAGCCATTTTTGCGCGTGGTACTGCGACCATGTCGAGTTGAAGCGCGACAGTCGCGCACTGCAGTTTTCCACCATCAACTTCGACGCGTCGCTGCTGGACATCCTGCCGACGTTCATCCAGGGCGGACTGTTGATCGTGCCCAGCGAAGACCAGCGCCGCGACCCGCAGCAACTGATCGCGTTGCTTCGCGCACAGCGCGTCAGCCACGCCTTCCTGCCACCGGCACTGCTGAGCGTACTGCCGCTGGACGCGCCGCTGGGGCTGGATCACCTGGTCACCGGAGGGGATGTCTGCGAGCCGTATGTGATCGAGCAACTGGCGCCACAGTGCCGCTTCCACAATATCTATGGCCCGACCGAAACCACGGTGCTGGCGACCACGCGGCAGTTCGGCAGCGGCGACAACAATCGCAACCTTGGCAGACCCATTGCCAATGCCCGGTTGCTGATTCTGGACGAGCAACGGCAACCGGTGCCCGACGGCACGCCCGGTGAGCTTTACATTGCCGGGCCGGGTGTCGGCCTGGGGTACCTGAACGCCCCGGGGCTGACCGCCGAGCGCTACCTCAACCTGACGTTGCCCACCGGGCAGACGCTGCGGGCCTATCGCACCGGGGATATCGGCCAGTGGACGGACGCTGGGATCGAGCTGTGTGGACGTCGCGATAACCAGGTGAAGATCCGTGGCTTTCGGGTCGAGCCCGAGGAGATCGAACATTGCCTGCGCGACAGCCAGTTGTTTCGTCAGGTGGCGGTGGGGGTGGATGAACGCCGGCGGATCCTGGCGTTCCTGGTGAACCCTGTGCAAGAACTTCCCGGCGCGGCTCTTCAGGCATTGCGCGAGCATGTGCAGGACAGGTTGCCCAGCTACATGCACCCGACGGCCTACATCGAGTTGCCCAGCCTGCCTTACACCAGCAATGGCAAGGTTGATCGCCGGGCGTTGCTTGCCTCGGCGGGGCCGGTCCAGGCCGAAGGCCAGGGACGCCAGCCGCAGAACGCCTTGGAAAACCAGCTGCGAGCGCTTTGGGCCGAGCTGCTGGAACTGCCGGCCGAGGACATCGCCACCGACGAGAGCTTCTTCAACCTCGGCGGGCATTCTATTCTGTTGTCGCAATTGCTGCTGAGCATCCGCCAGTCGTTCGGCCGTAGCCTGTCGATCAATCGCTTCATCGAAGCGCCGACGCTGATCACCCTGGCGAAGCTGCTCGACGACTCCGAACAGAGCGGTACGTCAACGCTGAGCCCGCAGGCTTTCATCGACGCCGAGGCGGAGCTCAACCTTGATCCACTGCCCATCAGCCAGAGCGGTGATGTGCACAAAGTGTTGGTGACCGGTGCCAACAGCTTTCTCGGCGTACACATCGTCGAGGCGTTGTTGGCGTGGGGCGCCACCGAGGTTGCGTGCCTGGTGCGTGAGTCCGGCGGGCAAAGCGCGGCAGAACGGTTCGCCCAGGCCCTGCGGGACAATCGCCTGGAGCATCTGGACCTGAGTCGCGTCAGCGTCTACGCCGCCGACATCACCCAACCGCAACTGGGTTTGCCGGACGACATCTACCAACGCATCGACAGCACCTTCGGCGCGCTGGTGCACAACGCGGCCCACGTCAACCACGTGCTCGATTACGAGTCCCTGGCGCGGGACAACGTCGAGCCGATCTTCGAATGCCTGCGCCTGTGCGAAGGCCGGCGCAAGAAGATCTTCAACTTCGTCTCGACGCTCTCGGCTTCCAGCGCCCTGGACGCCGATGGCCAGGTGCTGGAGCAACCAGCGGCGCAGACACCGCCGATCTACATCAAGAACGGCTACAACCTGTCCAAATGGGTCGGCGAGCGAATCCTGCAGCGGGCCCGTGACCTTGGCGTGCGGGTGAACCTGTTCCGCCCCGGTAACATCAGCTTCAACAGCCAGACGGGGGTCTGCCAACCCCACAAGAACCGGTTGATGCTGATGCTCAAGGGCTCGATCCAGCTCGGCCAGGTGCCGGCCCTGTCGCTCAACTTCGACCTGATGCCGGTGGACTTCCTGGCCCGTTTCATCGCCTTCCACGCCAGCCGCTACCAACCGAACCAGGCCGTGTTCAACCTGCACAACCCCGAACCGCTGAGCTGGGACGCCTACGTGGCGTCGTTCCGGGACAGCGGCCGGGCGTTTTCCCTGGTGAGCGTCGCCGACTGGCAACGGCAATTGGCGCGGGTCGATGCCGACAACGCGTTGTTCGGCGTGCTGGGTTTCTATCTGAACGGCTTCGAGGAGGACATCGGCGACATCTCGCTGATCCGCCATGACAACGCCCGGTCCGGCGTCCGGCAGATGGGTGCGCGCTACCCGGAAAAATCCCCGGCCCTGCTACGCCGTGGCGCGGACTACCTCAAGGCCATTGATTTCATCTGAACCATCCCACCCCAAAGCAAGGAGCAAGACCATGACGACATTTCAACCCGACACACTGATCAAGAATCCTCAAGCCTGCCACGTTGAAACCTCGGTGCAAGTGTCCGCTGACGCGGCGCGAGTCTGGGAAGTGGTCGGCGATTTTGGCGGGTTCAACCGCTTTATCCCCGCGCTTGAGCGCATCGAAATGACCGGCGAAGGGGTGAGATCCCTGCGCAAGAAATTCTTCGTCGACGGACAGAACCTGGTGGTGGAACAGCTCAACAGCCGTGACGACCAGGCCATGCACATGACCTGGACGCTGATCTACAACACCCTGGGCATCGACAACCTCTGGGCGGCCATGCGCGTGGAGCCCCTGGCGGACAACCGCTGCCGCGCCACCTGGACCATCATTGCCGACCACACCGACGCCCACACCCCGTCGGGCTTCAGGGATTTCCTGCAAGGGTTCGCCGATGAAGCGATGGAGAACGTGGTGAAGATGTTCACCTGACCACTACTCCGTTGTGGGAGCGAGCCTGCTCGCGAAGGCGTCAACCCATACACCTCAAACCCTCACGGACAACCCAAACCCCGTGGCGAGGGAGCTTGCTCCCGCTCGGCTGCGCAGCAGTCGCCAAACCGGCTGATGCGGTCCGCCTGGAGAAATGCCAGGGCCCGCTTCGCAGGCCAGCGGGAGCAAGCTCCCTCGCCACAGGGAAACCCGTGAAGAGCCGTGCATAGCCTGCTCGCGATGGCGTCAACCCATACACCCCAAACCCTCACGGACAACCCAAACCCCGTGGCGAGGGAGCTTGCTCCCGCTCGGCTGCGCAGCAGTCGCCAAACCGGCTGATGCGGTCCGCCTGGAGAATGCCGGGGCCCGCTTCGCAGGCCAGCGGGAGCAAGCTCCCTCGCCACGAGGAAAGCCATGGAGAACCGTGCATAGCCTGCTCGCGAAAGCGTCAGCCCGGACACCGCCTCCTCATGGACAACCCAAAACCCGTGGCGAGGGAGCTTGCTCCCGCTCGGCTGCGCAGCAGTCGCCAAACCGGCTGATGCGGTCCGCCTGGAGAAATGCCAGGGCCCGCTTCGCAGGCCAGCGGGAGCAAGCTCCCTCGCCACAGGGAAACCCATGGAGAACCATGCATCGCCATCGCGAGCAAGCTCGCTCCCACAGGAGACCGGCGGTGGTCCTGGGTTTCACGTACACCCAAGACCAATGTGGGAGCGAGCCTGCTCGCGAAGGCGCTGGTCCGGCTGGATCAGATCTTGAAGCTGTCCACCAGTTGCTTCAACCGATTGGCCTGTTGGGACAAGGCATCGCAATCCTTCAGCGTTTCGTTGAGGTTGGCGACGCTCTGCTGGTTCAGCAGGTTGATGTGGCTGACATCCATGTTGAGGGTTTCCACCACGGCGGTCTGTTCTTCGGTCGCGGCGGCCACCGACTGGTTCATGCCATCGATCTCACCGATACGCTGGGTCACGCTGACCAGGCGCAGGCCGGCCTGGTTGGCCACTTCCACGCTTTCTTCGCTGGAAGCCTGGCTGGCGTTCATGGTGGTCACCGCTTCACGAGAACCGACCTGCAACGAAGTGATCATCTTGTGGATCTCTTCAGCCGACTCCTGCGTGCGGTGCGCCAGGTTGCGCACCTCATCGGCCACCACCGCAAAGCCACGCCCGGCCTCACCGGCACGGGCCGCTTCGATGGCGGCGTTCAACGCCAGCAGGTTGGTTTGCTGAGAGATGCCCTTGATCACATCTAGGATGTGCCCGATGTTGTCGGTGCTGGCGTTCAGGGTTTCGATCTGGGTGCACGACAGGCTGATCTTCTGCGACAGCGCGGTCATCGCCTGGATGGTTTTTTCCACCACCTGGCGCCCGTCGTCGGCCTGCTCGCTGGCGCCGCTGGCCTGTTGCGAAGCATCGGCGGCATTGCGGGCGATTTCCTGGGTCGCGGCGCCCAACTGATTGATCGCAGCGGCCACGCTGTTGGTGCGGGCGCTCTGCTCATCCGAGCCGACAAGCGAGGCGTTGGACGACGTCATCACCCGCTGCGACAGATCATGTACCTGCCGCGTGGCCGAAGACACTTCAGCAATCGATGCATGGATGCGCTCCACGAACTGGTTGAACGAACCACCCAGCACAGCGAACTCATCCTTGCCCTGCACGACGAGACGTCGGGTCAGGTCGCCTTCGCCCTGGGCAATGTCCTGCATGGCGCGGCCCATGGTGGTCAACGGACGCATCAAGACCTGGATCAGCAGGCTCAGCAGCAACGCAATCGCCGCCACCGCGACGAACATCGCAATCAACGCAGACGTACGGAAATGGCTCAGCGGCGCGTAGGCCTTGGCTTTGTCGATCGACAGTCCGATATACCACTCGGCGTTCGGCAAGCCTGCCACCGGGGTAAACGAAAGGATGCGGTCCTCCCCGTTCAACTCGACTTCCTGGATACCTTTGCCGATGCGCACCGGCGTGCCTGGGTAGATGTCCTTGAGGTTTTTCATCACATGGTCTTTGTCCGGGCTGACGATCACCTGACCGTCGCCGCTGACCAGGAACGCATGGCCGATGCCGCCGAAATCCACCGAGTTGATGATCTTCACCAGGGTTTCCAGACTCAGGTCGCCACCCACCACACCGAGCAGTTCGCCGTTGTGCTTGACCGGCAGGGCAATGGTTACCACCAGCCCGCCGACGGCTGCCATGTAGGGCGGGGTCAACATGGTTTTATCCGCGGCGACCGCCTGCTTGTACCAAGGGCGCTGACGCGGGTCGTAGCCGTCGGGCATCTTGGCGTCAGGCCGCTGAGTGAAAACGCCGGTGTTCTGGCCGACATAGGTGAACTGGAAATTCGAGGTCAATGCCGGCTGGTCGACGAGCCCCGGCAAATCGGCCCCGGCGCCCTGGTGCGCAATGTTCTGCGCCAGGTTCTCCAACACCAGCACACGGCCACTCATCCAGTTCTGGACGCTGCTGGCTGTCAGGTCGCCGGATTGCTCGATGGACGACTCCAGGCTTCTACCGATGGTGTTGCGCTGCAAGTAATCGTTGTAGAGCGTGAACAGGGCAAAAGCCAGGACCACCACACCAGAGGCGGCCAGGAGGATTTTGTGACTGAACTTGAGATTCATGGGTGGGCTTCTTATGCAGGAAGTGGAGTGCAACTGCCATGTAACCGGTGGGCGCGATATTGGATCCGCTCCATTTTGGTGCACCTATATCACTCTGTCGGCCAATGCCTACAAAAAATTAGGCCGCTGTTCGATTGTCCGACGGAACGGCTTGACCGGCGTGCCGTGACGCCCGCAGGCGAATGAATGGTGGTTGCAAAATTGACCCGCGCTGATGACAATGCGACCTATTATCATTTGTGACTCCAGGCCGTCGCGTTCATGTCATCCCCCCAGTTTGCAGTACAGGCGCTCTACAGCAGCCATCACGGCTGGCTCCACACATGGCTGCGCAACCGATTGGGCAATGCCGCCGATGCAGCGGACCTGGCCCAGGACACCTTCGTGCGCCTGCTGCAACGCACCGAACGCCTGGAACTCAAGGCGCCACGCGCCTTCCTGCGCACCATCGCCCAGGGCTTGGTGATTGACCATTGGCGCCGAGCGGAAATCGAACGCGCCTACCTTGAGACCATCGCGCACCTGCCGGAAGCGCAAACGCCCGGCGCCGAAGCCCAGGCATTGATCCTGGAGCTGCTGGAGGCCATCGCCCGGATGCTCGAAGGCCTCAAGCCCAAAGTGCGCAAGGCGTTCCTGCTGGCCCAGTGCGAAGGCCTGACCTACAAGCAGATTGCCGAACAGATGGGCATTTCCCTGCGCTCGGTGGAACGCTACGTTGCCGACGCGTTGTACCACTGCTATGTGCTGCGCTATGAAGATTGAACCGATGGACCAGCCTTCGGGCCGGGGCCCATCACAGCAGGTGGTCAAGCAAGCGATCCATTGGTTGCTGCGCCTGCGCAACCATGCCGCCAACCCAGCGCTGCGCCAACAGTGCGAGGCCTGGCGCATCGCTCACCATGACCACGAACTGGCTTGGCAACGGGTGCAATCGCTGCACAGCGAACTGACTTCCAGCCTGCGGGCGGTACCTGGCGCCCGGACTGCCCTCGATACCCTGGAGACCAGCGCCCAGCGCCTCGGCCGGCGCCAAGCCCTGAAGCTGTTGTCAGGCGTGGCGGTGATGGGCTGCGCCGCCTGGCTGGGCAAGGACCTGGGCTGGCAGCCGTGGAGCGCCGATTTTGCGACCGCCACCGGCGAACGACGTGGCTTCCAACTGCCAGACGGCACGCGACTGGAGCTCAATACCAACAGCGCGGCCGACCTCGATTACACGGCTTCGCGACGCCTGATCACGTTGACGCGCGGCGAAATCATGCTCACCTGCGGCCGCGATCCCGGACGCCCATTACTGGTAAAAAGCCGACACGGCTTGTTCGAGGGGCTGGAGGGCCGCTTCGTCGTGCGCCAGGACAACGACTGCACGCGCCTGAGTGTCGCCAGCGGACACGTCGCCATCCGCTCGCATGTCGGCAGCGACGGCGCCCCGATCCAGGTGGAAGCTGGACAAAGCTACCTGGTCAGCGCATCCACCGCGACGCTCGCGCCCCCCCTGGACATGGACGCCGGCGCCTGGGCGGACGGCTTGATCGTCACGCGCAACATGCGCCTGGAAGACTTCCTCAACGAAGTGGGACGTTACCGTCGGGGCTACCTGAAATGCGCCGCCTCGATCGCCGATTTGCGCTTGTCAGGCGTCTTCCGTCTGGCTGACACCGACAAGCTGCTGGCCGTCCTGCCGCGCACGCTCCCCGTGCAAATACACTACCGAACCCGCTGGTGGATCACGGTGGAGCGTACGGCCTGATTTTTTTTGGCGGGTTTTGCGCGGGCGTCCGGCTAGGACAGTAAGCAACGCTTACCTGCCTCCAGCGACTCCAACGGAAACCTACAATGACTGAGCGCGTGACTCTCAAGACTTCCCTCGGCTGTTCCTCGCCCACCGGCCTGCTGCGCCAGGCCATCCGCGCCGCGCTGTTGAGCACGGCGCTCGGTGTCGGCGCCCTACCGATGTCCGCTGTCGCGGCGCAGGATGGCGCGATCGCCGGCCGCCAGAACTACAACATAGCCGCCGGCCCGTTGAGCGAGGTGCTCAACCAGTTCGCCCGCCAGGCCGGTATCACCTTGGCAAGTACCCCTGGACAAACCGGCGGCGTCCAGTCCCCCGGCCTGAAAGGCGAATATTCGGCGGACCAGGCCCTGCAGCAGTTGCTCAGCGGCTCAGGGCTGGTTGCCGTCAGCCAGGATAGCGGCAGCTATGTGCTGCAAACCGTGGCCCCCGAAAGCACGTTGGCGTTGCCGACCACCGACGTCAAAGGCTTCGCCCTGGGTAACGCTCTCGGCAGCATGGAAGGCTACAACGCCACCCACAGCCAGGTGGCGACCAAGACCAGTACCGCCCTGCGGGAAACGTCGCAAAGCGTATCGGTGGTCACGCGCGAGCAAATGGACGACCAGGGCGCGCAAACCGTGTCCCAGGCAATGCGCTACACCCCTGGCGTGCTGACCAACCCCTATGGCGCGACCCACCGCTACGACTACGTGGCGATGCGCGGCTTCAACGATGGCTCGGTGGACAACATCTACCTGGACGGTTTGAAGTCGATGGGTGACAGCGGCACCTACAGCTCGATTCAGGTCGATCCGTATTTCCTCGAGCGGGTCGACATCCTCAAGGGCCCGTCCTCCGTGCTCTATGGCCGCAGCTCGCCGGGTGGCCTGGTGGCGCTCACCAGCAAGAAACCGCTGTACGAGGCCTATCACCAGATCCAGGCCACGGTCGGTACCCAAGGCCAACGCGGCATGGGTTTCGACTTCAGCGGCCCGGTGGATGACGACAAGCGCATCGCCTACCGCCTGGTCGGCCTGGCCGATACGTCCGACACGCAATTTGACCACAACAAGGAAAAGCGCTTCGCCCTCGCGCCCACGGTGAGCATCGACTTTAGCGAAGACACCTCGCTGACGTTGCAAGCCTACCTGCAGCATGACCCCGACGGCGGTTACCACGGCGGCATGCCGGCGAACGGCACCTTGCACAAGCGCAACGGCCGGAGGATTTCGGAGAACTTCTTCGAAGGCGAGCCTGGCGTCGACGGCTACGAACGTGACCAGCAGTCGTTCGGCTATCAGTTCGAACACCGCTTCAACGACGTCTTCACCGCCCGACAGAACTTCCGCTACCTGGATTCGGACGTCAGCAATGACCAGGTCTATGCCTATGACTGGACCACGCCGACCAGCAACGAGCTGAACCGCTATTACACCGGTGCTGAAGAAAAGCTCCACGCCTTCATCGTCGATAACATGCTCCAGGCGGAATTCTTCACTGGCGCCACGAAACACACCGTGCTGATGGGCGCCGACTACCAGCGGCGCAAGACCGTGGTCGATTGGACCAGCGGCAGCCTCGCGCCGATCAACGCCTTCGACCCGGTCTACGGCAACTCGGCGATCAGCTACTTCAGCCCCACCAGCTACCTGCGGCGCCTGGAGCAGACCGGCGTCTATCTGCAAGACCTGATCGAAATGGACAAGTGGCGCTTCTCTCTGGGCCTGCGCCAGGATTGGGTCGAGACCTCGGACGAGAACCGCATCGCCGAATTCGGGCGCCCGGAAGGCATCGAGATCAACGACAAGCGCACCAAACTCACCGGTCGCGTCGGGGCGCTGTACCTGTTCGACAACGGCCTGGCGCCGTACATCAGCTACTCCGAGTCGTTCAACCCCAACTCCTACGCCGACAGCGCCGGCAACCCGCTGCCGCCCACCGACGGCAAGCAATGGGAACTGGGCCTGAAGTACCAGCCGCCGGGCACCGACGACTTGTACACTGCCTCGCTGTTCCGCATCGACCAGGAGAACCTGGCGACCAAGCTGCCCCAGGAAAACTTCTACCGCGCCGTTGGCGCTGTTGGTTCCCAGGGCCTGGAGCTGGAAGCGCACATGCAGTTGACCGAGCAGTTCAAGGTGCTGGGCAGCTACACCTTCACCGACATCGAATACTCGAAATCGATGGTCAGCACCCTGAGCACGCCCACCGACATCATCGAAAACAAAGGCAACTCTCCGACCCAGGCCCCGCGCCACATGGCATCGGTGTGGGCTGACTATAAATTCGACAGCGGCACGCTCGATGGCCTGCGGCTGGGCGGCGGCGTGCGGTATGTCGGCTACAGCTGGGCCGACGCGGAAAACACCATGAAGGTGCCGTCGTACACGCTGTTCGATGCCTCGGTGGGGTATGACCTGGGCAAGGTCGGCTTGAAGGGCGTGGATGTGCGCCTGAACGCGAACAACCTGACCAACGAGACCTACATCGCGTCATGCGCCAGCCTGAGCTATTGCTACATGGGCGAGGAGCGCAACGTGGCGGCTACGGTGAGTTATCAGTTCTGATCCGTTTTCTGCTTTGATTCACTTCTGTGGCGAGTGAGCTTGCTCCCGCTCGGCCGGGCTGGCGCTCCAGTGCGTAGCGACCGCAAGATCTTGGGGCTGCTGCGCAGCCCAGCGGGAGCAAGCTCCCTCGCCACAAAGGCATGTTCTTGTTCTTAAGCCTGGATCGCCTTCGCTTCTTCCCTAGCTACCTCTTCCTCGGCTGCAAACCGATTCGCCCGCCCAAACGTGCCGAAATCATTGAAGCGCACGCCCATCTCCCGCATCACCTTGTGCGCCACCGGCACCGTCATCTGGCGAATGTAGAACGGCTCCTTCACCACGAAATGATGGATGCCGTGGCTGCTGCCGAAATTGAAGCAGAACGCCTGCAACGGCCACAGCCACCAAGGGTTCAACACCTGGGTCTGCTGGATGACGTTGCCTGGCTCGATGTCGCCGTAGTAATGCATGTTCGAGCTGATGAAGTGCAGGCAAAAGGTGCGCAGCACATTCGGGCCGATGATCACCACCGCCGCGATGTCGATGACGTGCAGGGTCGCCAGAGTGCTGGTCGACCAGTCGATCGAAGTGCCGAGCAGCCCGGCAACCGCGTTGGCGCCATGGAAACCGAGGAACACGTACCACGCGCCCCAATGCAACAGCGCCAACGGGAAATACACCTTCAGCGTGCGCTTGAGGATGCTGCGCTTGTGCGCCCAGGTCCTGGCTCGCAGCAGGCGAATGAACGCCGACATCACGTTGTCGCCAACCATCAGCAAGCGCGCCAATCCCCACGGCTCGCCGCTGGTAATCGCGCGCTCCTCCAGGTCCGCCTCGCTGCCGGAAACCTTGTGATGATTGAGGTGCAGGTGGCGGCGAATCCACGGATTGATGGTGCTCGGCCGCGCCAGCCAGACCAGGCCCATCATCAGGTTGTGCGGCACGCGCTGCTTGCGAAAATACATGCTGTGGATCAGGTCGTGTTCCAGCTCGTGGGTCAGGGACGCAAAAAAGGCGTTGAGCAGCAGGCACGCCCAGCCGGCCAGATAGCCGTTGATGTAGAGCAGCGCCGAGCCGGTCATCCCCGCCAGGGCGAACGCCAGGATGCCCGCGCCCAGCGCATCCTGATGCCGCAGGATCGGATAGCGCTCGCGCAATTCTTCGCCCCGGGCCAGGACCACCTGGCGAATATGGGCGGAGCGCTGCTGTGCATTCAATCGCTCGGGGCTTGCGCAAGTGCCGTGCATGGCTTAATCCTCTGTTATCGATGAGCTAATCCTGCCGGGCCTTGCCTCACGGGGTGATAGCCGCAGACGCCAACCTGTTGACCGCAAGCGCCAATTGCCATGACGGAACCAACCTCCCTCGCCAGCTGGACCCGCGCCCTGCGCAAACAGCTCGATGCACTGGGCCTGGACAGCTATGCCTTGTGCCTGGAGGCGGGCCTGGACCCACAATGGATGGACGACCCGAACGCCCGTTATCCGCTCTCGGCCACCACGCGCCTGTGGGCGCTCGCGGTGCAGGCCAGCGGTGATCCGGCGATCGGCCTGCGGGTGTCGCGCTTTGTCAGCCCCACCACCTTTCATGCGCTGGGTTATGCCCTGGTAGCCAGCGGCAGCCTGCGGGAAGTTTTCGAGCGGATCGTGCGCTATCACCCGGTGGTCAGCGATGCGCTGACGCTGCAACTGAGCCGCGGCGAGGATCGCTACCGCTTCAGTCTCGACGTACCGGCGGGACGTCCGGCGCCGGCCCTGGAAGCCATCGACGCGTTCGCCGCGATTTACGTGCGCACCTGCCGTAACCGCCTCGGCCGCGATTACGCCCCGCTGGCGGTTTATCTGCGGCGACCGGAGCCGGCAGACCCCGCCCCTTGGCACAAAGTGTTCCGTTCACCGGTGCACTTCGATGCCGGACATGATTGCCTGGAGTTCAGCCTCGCCGATTTCGACAGTCACCTGGACGACGCCAACCCGGAGCTGGCCGAACACAACGAAACCGTGCTCAAGCGCACCCTCGCCCAGCTCCAGCCGTTGACCTGGGAGCGCAAGGTCCGCACCGCCATCGAAGCACAACTGCCCGAAGGCGAACCCAGCGCCGAACGCATCGCCCAGACCATGCACCTGAGTCTGCGCAGTCTGCAGCGGCATCTGGCCGACGAAGGTTGCCGCTTCGACGCGCTGCTCAATGAATGCCGGGAAAACCTGGCGCTGCTACACCTTCGCGATCCGCAATGCTCATTGAGCGAGGTCAGTTATCTGCTGGGCTTTGCTGATACCAGCAGCTTCAGCCGCGCGTTCAAGCGCTGGACCGGGATGACGCCGGGGCAGTTTCGGGATGGCTTGCGTTAGGGATCTACAGTACCTGGGCTGGCCTCATCGCGAGCAAGCTCGCTCCCACATTTGATCTGCGGCGTCCATGGAACCTGCGGGAGCGAGCCTGCTCGCGATGGCTTCGCCCAGACAGCCCAAGCCCCCGTGGCGAGGGAGCTTGCTCCCGCTCGACTGCGCAGCAGTCGTAAACCGGCCAATGCGATCCGCCGCTAGATAGGCTGGGGCCTGCTGCACACGCCAGCGGGAGCAAGCTCCCTCGCCACGGGTTTTATATTCGACTCCACCCCTGCTCAGCTCGTGGCCAATGCCCGCAACCCTTCGATATCAAGGATTTCGATCTCGCCATAACCAAGCTGAAGAATGCCCTGTCCCTGCAGATCCTTGAGAATCTGGTTGGTGGTTTGGCGCGACAGGGAAAGCATCAATGCCAGTTGGTCCTGGGGCAGTTGCAGAACCCGGCGTGCCGGTTCGATTTCACCGTAGCCTTCGGCAATCATCAGCAAGCGATGGACCACGCGGGCCGGAGCAGGCATCAGGCTCAGGTGTTCGAGGTTGACGAAGGTCAGGCGCAACTTGTGGCTCATCAACAAGGCCAGCTGCCGCCAATAACCCGGTTGTTCTTCGAGAAAAGCCAACAGCCTGGCCTGAGGTACATGCAATAACGTGCATTGCCCGACCCCCTGTGCGTCATGGGTACGTGGCTGGCCATCGAACAGGCTGATTTCGCCGAACCAATAGGGCGGCTCCACGACGCTCAGCAGCGCTTCCTTGCCCTGCTCACTGACGGCGCCGATCCGCACCGCCCCTTCGAGCACAGCGTACACGCCACACGGCGGATCGCCGCGCTTGAACAACCGCTGACCGGGCGACAGGCGACGCAGCCGCGACATCTCCAGCAGACTATTCTGTAACTCGGCGGGCAGATGGCTGTACCAGTGGCCGGTCATCAAGTGCGCATGCCAGGGATGAGTAATCATGGAAACTCCGGGACAAGTGTCGGCTAGCTGACAGAGCGCCTGGTGGAACCTGGGCATCATGCGGGCATCACCTCAGGAGGAACAACAATGAAAAGCCTCGTCGATCATCTCAGTCAATACGCGGCCTATCACCGCGACCCACGCAACATCGCCAGCCACTTCATCGGTATTCCGCTGATTTTCGTTGCCGTCGCCGTGCTCTTGTCACGGCCGGGATGGCCGGTTGGCGCGATTTTGATTTCGCCCGCGCTGCTGGTGGCAGTGGCCAGTGCCTGGTTCTACCTGCGCCTGGAATTACGCCTGGGTGTGCTGATGACCGTGCTGCTGGGGCTTGCCGTCTGGCTGGGCCAGGTGCTCGCCGCGCAAAGCACCGCGACATGGCTGGCCAGCGGCCTGGGCATGTTTGTGGTGGGCTGGGTGATCCAGTTCGTCGGCCACTATTACGAAGGGCGCAAACCGGCGTTCGTCGATGATCTGACCGGGTTGATTGTCGGGCCGTTGTTCGTCGTGGTCGAGGCGGGATTCCTGCTGGGTATGCGCCATGACCTCAAACAACAGATCGAGGCGCAGGCCGGGCCGGTAAGGGTCAATCAGAAGCGGGCCGCAGCCTGAGGCCGCCTTCGCGAGCAGACTCGCTCCCACATTGGATTGGCGTCGTACACAAATCCCTTGTGGGAGCGAGCCCTGCTCGCGAAGCTTTTAAAGGTTTGAAACCTTCTGCCAGACCTTCGGCTTGAAGAACAGCGTCTCGCCCTTCGCCAACCCAACCAGGCTGTCATGGTCCTTCACCACTTCGGCCTCGATCAGTTCGCTCTGGCCTTCGACCTTCAACGTCACCCGCGTGGTCGCGCCAAGCGGGCGAATGTCGCGCACTTCGGCGGGGTGGTGGTCTTCCAGTTCCGAGCGCGACAGCGACACTTCATGCGGACGGAACAGCACATGCCGGTCCTCCCCGAGATGCAGACGGTTCGAGTCGCCCAGGAAGTGATAGACAAAATCGCTGGCCGGGTTCTCGTACACATCGCCCGGTGAGCCGATCTGCTCGATAACGCCCTTGTTCATCACCACGATCCGGTCGGCGACTTCCATGGCCTCTTCCTGGTCGTGGGTCACGAATACCGAGGTCAGGTTGATGTCCTCGTGCAGCCGCGCCAGCCAGCGGCGCAATTCCTTGCGGACCTTGGCGTCGAGGGCGCCGAACGGTTCGTCCAGCAGCAACACCTTGGGTTCCACCGCCAAGGCGCGGGCCAGGGCAATACGCTGGCGCTGGCCGCCGGACAACTGCTCCGGATAACGGTCGGCGAGCCAGTCCAGCTGCACCATGTTCAGCAGCTCATGAACCTTGGTCGCGATCTGGCTTTCGTTCGGGCGCTGGTTCTTGGGCTTCATGCGCAAGCCGAAAGCGACGTTGTCGAACACTGTCATGTGGCGGAACAGGGCGTAGTGCTGGAACACAAAACCGACGTTGCGATCACGCACGTCGTGGCCGGATACGTCTTCACCATGGAACACGATGTTGCCCTGGTCCGGCGTCTCGAGGCCGGCGATGATCCGCAGCAGGGTCGTCTTGCCACAGCCCGACGGGCCGAGCAGCGCCACCAGCTCGCCGCTCTGGATGTCCAGGCTGATATCGTCGAGGGCCTTGAAGGCGTTGAAATTCTTGCTGACGTTACGGACTTCGATCGACATGACTTATTCCTCCGCGGCGCTGGCGCGCAGGCGGTTGATTCGGTTTTCGCTCCACTGCTTGAGCAGCAGGATGAAGAGCGCCAGGATCAGCAACAGGCTCGCCACGGCGAACGCGGCCACATGGTTGTATTCGTTGTAGAGGATCTCGACGTGCAGCGGCAGGGTGTTGGTCACCCCGCGAATGTGCCCGGATACCACCGACACCGCGCCGAACTCGCCCATGGCCCGGGCGGTACACAGCACCACGCCATAGATCAGACCCCACTTGATGTTCGGCACAGTCACATGCCAGAACATCTGCCAGCCGTTGGCGCCCAGCAGGCGCGCGGCTTCTTCTTCCTGGGTGCCCTGCTCCTGCATCAGCGGGATCAATTCACGGGCCACGAACGGCACGGTGACAAAGATCGTCGCCAGGACGATGCCCGGCAGCGCGAACACGATCTGGATGTCGTGATCCGACAGCCACGGCCCGAACAGGCCCTGGGCGCCAAACATCAACACGTAGACCAGGCCAGCGATTACCGGCGACACCGAGAACGGCAGGTCGATCAGCGTCACCAGCATGCTTTTGCCACGGAATGAATACTTGCTCACGCACCATGCGGCGCTGACGCCGAACACCAGGTTCAACGGTACCGAAATCAGTACCGCAATCACCGTGAGCTTGAGCGCCGACAACGCATCGGGCTCGAAGATCGCCGCGAAGAAAGTACCCAGGCCCGACTTCAGGCCCTGGGACACCACGATGAACAGCGGCAACAGCAGAAACAGTGCAAAAACCAGCCAGCCGAGACCGATCAGGATGCGCCGCGAAACCGCGCTGCCGCGGCGGGCAGCGTTGGTGGAGGCGGCGGAAATAGACGATTGGGACATGGTTCGCGCCTCCTTATGGGGTTTCGATGCGCCGCTGCAACAAGTTGATCAGCAGCAGCAGGACGAAGGAAACCACCAGCATCAGCACCCCGATGGAGGTGGCGCCGGTGTAGTCGTATTGGTCGAGCTTGACCATGATCAGCAGCGGCAGTATCTCGGTTTTCATCGGCATGTTGCCGGCGATGAAAATCACCGAACCGTACTCGCCCACGCCCCGGGCAAACGCCAGGGCGAAGCCGGTCAACCAGGCCGGCAACAACGCCGGCACGAGGATGTGGCGGAACACCTGCCATGGCTTGGCACCGAGGCACGCGGCGGCTTCTTCGACTTCACGGGGAATGTCGGCGAGCACCGGCTGCACCGTGCGCACCACGAACGGCAGCGTCACGAAGGTCAGCGCGAGGGTGATGCCCAGCGGGGTGTAGGCAATCTTGAAACCCAGGTCGGTGGCGAACTGGCCGACCAGACCGGTCGGCGCGTACAACGCGGTCAGGGCGATACCGGCCACGGCGGTGGGCAAGGCGAACGGCAAATCGATCATCGCGTCGATGATCTTGCGCCCCGGGAAGGTGTAGCGCACCAGCACCCAGGCCAGCAGCGTGCCAATCACGCCATTGATGATCGCAGCGTACAGCGCGGTGCCGAAGCTGAGCTTCAAGGCTGCCAGCACCCGCGGCGCCGAAATGATCGTCCAGAACTGTTCCCAGGTGAGCTGGGCGGCATGCACGAACATCGCCGCCAGGGGTATGAGCACAATCAGACTGAGGTACACCAGGGTGTAGCCCAGCGTCAGCCCGAAGCCGGGTATGACGGGGGATATGCGACGCGACATAAAGGTCCTTGGTTGTGTGGCGAGGGAGCTTGCTCCCGCTGGGGTGCGCAGCAGCCCCCTTTTTTTATGAGCGCTTCGCACTCAAGCGGGAGCAAGCTCCCTCGCCACAATGAATCCGGGGTCTATTCAGCTTACTGCGCCTGATAGATCTGGTCGAACACACCGCCATCATTGAAGAATTTAGGCTGTGCCGTTTTCCAGCCGCCGAAGTCCTTGTCGATGGTCACCAGCTCAAGTTTCGGGAACTGCCGGGCGTATTTGGCGGCCACGTCCTTGTCACGCGGACGATAGAAGTTTTTCGCCGCGATTTCCTGGCCGGCCGGGCTGTACAGGTGCTTGAGGTACGCTTCGGCGATCTCGGCATTACCCTTTTTCTCGGCATTCTTGTCCACCACCGCCACCGGCGGTTCGGCGAGGATCGACAGCGACGGCACGACGATGTCGAACTTGTCTGCACCACCGTCCTCTTTCAGCGCCAGGAACGCTTCGTTTTCCCAGGCCAGCAACACGTCTCCCTGACCGTTGTTGACGAACGTGATGGTCGAGCCACGGGCACCAGTGTCGAGAATCGGCACGTGCTTGAACAGCGCCTGCACGTATTCCTTGGCCTTGGCTTCGTCGCCACCGTTGGCTTTCAGGCCGTAGGCCCAGGCGGCGAGGAAATTCCAGCGGGCACCGCCGGAGGTCTTCGGGTTTGGCGTGATGACCGAGACGTCATCCTTGATCAGGTCGCCCCAGTCCTTGATGCCCTTCGGGTTGCCCTTGCGCACTAGGAACACAATGGTCGAGGTGTAAGGCGTGCTGGCATCCGGCAGGCGTTTTTGCCAGTCCGCCGGCAGCGACTTGCCCAATTTGGCGATTTCGTCGATGTCGCCGGCCAGCGCCAGGGTCACGACATCGGCACGCAGGCCGTCAATTACTGCTCGGCCTTGCTTGCCCGAACCACCATGGGACTGCTGGATTTTCACGGTGTCGTCCGGATGGGCTTTTTTCCAGAAGCTGGCGAATTCGGCGTTGTAATCCTGATACAGCTCGCGGGTCGGGTCGTAGGACACGTTGAGCAACTCGTAGTCCTTGGCAACCGCGGAACCTGCAAAAACAGCGCTGGCCAGGGCGGCCAAGGCATAACGGCGAATCGACGACATGGTGAAAGCTCCTGGAATTCTGGTTTTTATGGCTTCTGGAAATCGTTTGTCCGGTAACCGGAATCGCAGCCTGCGGCAGCTCCTGCATCAAGCCCCCCGGCAGGGGCTGGCGCAGGCTGTGATCCTTCAGCTCGGTTTATGACTCGGTTGCTGCAAGCGGAATTTTTCCTTGCGCTCGATCTGGACCACCTGGGCGTTGTGCACGGTAATCTCCACCGCGCCAAAGCGCAGGTCACGCAATGCACTCTGGATCTCGCGCAAGATGGTTGCTTCGTCCTGGCCGTCAACGCTACGTAGGGATGCGCTCATGCTGCTGCTCCTTTGATTGAATGCCTGGCAGTGGGCGGCACTGCTTGCGGCGTAGGAGCAATATTAGATAAGTGCAGATATTCTTAAAAAGACTATTTAAGAATTTTTATATAACCAAATTGCAATTCCGCTTTCAGCCAATCACCGGTGCACGATTCCAATCCAACTGTTGCGCCACAACCGGTCGACCAAACCAGTAGCCCTGCCCGAGCTCACACGCCTGTTCAAGCAGAAATGCCGCTTGCTCTCGCTGCTCGATACCTTCTGCGTGCACCTGCATGCCCATGCTGCGGGCCAGGGCGATGATTACCCGGACGATCGCCGCGTCGTCTTCATCCCAGGGCAGCCCGGCGACAAAACCCTGGTCGATCTTGAGTTTCTGCACCGGTAGACGTTTAAGCCGCAGCAGCGACGAATAACCTGTGCCGAAATCATCAATGGCCAACCGCACGCCCAACTCCCGCAGACGGTGCATTTGTTCCAGCGCCACCTCCGGATCATCCATGACCGCACTTTCGGTCACCTCAAGCTCCAGGAAGGCCGGATCGAGGCCCGTGTCGTGAAGTACGCGGGCGACCTGCTCATACAATTCGCGGCGAGCAAACAAACGGCTGGAGACGTTGACCGCAACGAATGACAAAACCACACCGGCCTGCTGCCAAAGACACATTTGCCGACACGCCTGGTCCATGACCCAGGCATCGATCTGGGCGATCAACCCCGTGCGCTCGGCGATAGGAATGAACTCGGCCGGCGAAACCAGACCACGCACGGGATGTTCCCAGCGCACCAGCGCCTCGATGCCGACCAGCCGGCTGGTGGCCAGGTCGTGCACCGGTTGGTAATGCACGCGTAGCTCCTGCTGCTGGAGCGCGCGACGCAGTTCGAAGGCGATCTCGACCCTTTGCTGGGCATGAGCAGTGAGTTCCTCGGTATATAACGCGTAGCCGTCACGTCCGCTGTTCTTGGCCTTGAACAGTGCCGAGTCGGCGTTGCGCAGCAGTTGCCCGGCGCTGAGGGCGTCACCGGGAAACAGGCTGATGCCGATGCTGGCGTTGATAAACAGCGATTGCTCGCCGAGCTGCAACGGTGCTTTCAAGGCATCGAGGATACGCCGGGCCAAAGCGGCGGCCTGACCCGGCTGCGAGCAGTTTTCCACCAGCACCGCGAATTCGTCACCGCCTAACCGCGCCAGGGTGATACCGGGCGCAAACAGCCCGAGGAAGCGTTCGGCAACGCCTTTGAGCAGCTCGTCACCGACGTTGTGCCCGAGGCTGTCGTTGATGTTCTTGAAATGATCCAGGTCCAGCAGCAGCAACGCGCACCCACGCTTGTGCAGTTGCGCCGAAGCCACCGCCTGCTCGGCGCGATCGGAAAACAGCAGGCGATTGGGCAGGCCAGTCAGCGGATCATGATGGGCCAGATGCGCCAGCTCATGCTCCGAGTCCTTGATCGCACTGATGTCGGAAAACACCGCAACGTATTGGCTGACTTCGCCGGAGTCATCGACGACGGCGCGGATAGTCTGCCATTGCGGGTAGATTTCACCGCTCTTGCGGCGGTTCCAGATTTCGCCACTCCATTCGCCGCGGCTGGACAGCGCCGCAAACATCTCTCGATAGAAAGCCGGGCCATGCCGGCCGGACTTGAACAGATTCGGTTGCCGGCCCAACACTTCGTCGCGGGCATAGCCGGTGATTGCCATGAATGCCCGGTTCACATGCACGATCAAACCATGGCGGTCCGTGACCAGGACACCTTCGCGGGTGCAGTCGAACACCGCGGCGGCCTGGCGTAACCGTTCACGGTCGACATTGCCCTCGGCCTTTTCGAAAAAGCGTGCTATCCGCACCCGTGCGATGAAAATCAATCCGGCACTGACGAGTACCCAGGCATAACCGTTGATCAGTTGCCAACGCAGCCGATCGGCCGAATGATCGAAGAAACTGCTCAATAAATAACCAACCAGCTGCAGCCAGGCGACTGACAGCACCAGATAAAGCAGTGCCCCACGCATGGCAGCGCGGTGATAGACGGTCATGCGGTCATCCATGTCCCTGTAATGTGAGGGGATTATAGAGGAAGAAACATTCTGCCACTCTTATCTGAAAGGCCGACTGGTTTTATCGCCGGGGCCAGGGATAATGCAACGGCAGTTTTCATCTTTATCGAGGGCCCTACAGCCTATGTGGTACGAAGGTTTTCTTGGCTTGTCGGCCTGGTCGCTGGTGGCAGTCACCCTGCTGATGACTCACGTGACGATCATCAGCGTCACGGTCTACCTGCACCGGTATTCGGCTCACCGTTCCCTGGAACTCAACGCCGGTCTCAAACATTTCTTCCGCTTCTGGCTGTGGCTTACCACGGCGCAGAATACCCGCGAGTGGACCGCCATCCACCGCAAGCACCACGCCAAATGCGAAACCGAGGATGATCCCCACAGCCCGGTGATCAAAGGCCTGTCTACGGTGCTGCGCAAGGGCGCCGAGCTGTACCGCGCCGAAGCGGAAAATCCGGAAACCTTGCGCATCTACGGCAAGAACTGCCCCGAGGACTGGATCGAACGCAACCTGTACAGCCGCTTCCCCCTACTGGGCGTAGCGATCATGGGCATCATCGACCTGCTGCTGTTCGGCACCATCGGCATCACTATCTGGGCCATCCAGATGATGTGGATCCCGGTCTGGGCCGCTGGCGTGGTCAATGGCCTCGGGCATGCCGTGGGCTACCGCAATTTCGAATGCCGTGACGCGGCCACCAACCTGGTGCCTTGGGGCATCCTCATTGGCGGCGAAGAACTGCACAACAACCACCACACCTATCCCAATTCGGCCAAGCTGTCGGTGCGCAAATGGGAATTCGACCTGGGCTGGGCCTGGATCAAGGTCTTCAGTTTCCTGCGCCTGGCCAAGGTCCAGCGGGTCGCGCCGATCGCCCACCGGGTCGAAGGCAAGGGCCACCTGGACATGGACACCGCCATGGCGATCCTCAACAACCGTTTCCAGATCATGGCCCAGTACCGCAGGCTGGTCATCGCGCCCCTGGTCAAGCAGGAGCTGGAAAAAGTCGATCACTCGGTCCGCCATCAGTTTCATCGGGCCAAACGCCTTTTGTCGCGTGAAACCAGCCTGCTGGACGAGCGCCATCATGTGCGCATCCAGAACATGCTGGAACACAGCCAGGCGCTGAAGGTGATCTACGAGAAGCGCCTGGCCTTGCAGCAGATCTGGGTCAAAACCAGCAGCAACGGCCACGACATGCTCGCGGCCATCAAGGAATGGGTCCACGAAGCCGAGGCCAGCGGCATCCAGTCACTGCGCGATTTTGCCGACCAGCTCAAGACCTACTCCTTGCGGCCAGCCACCGCCTGACCCCCCTGTGGCGAGGGAGCTTGCTCCCGCTGGGCCGCAAAGCGGCCCCAGAACCCGCCGAAACCGGACCATCAGGCCCACCGCTCCCGCCGGTTCACAGCTGCTTCGCAGCCGAGCGGGAGCAAGCTCCCTCGCCACAAGTTCACCCCACATGTTCGAACGAAAGCTCCCGCCCTTCGTCGCCTGAAAAGGAACTTCGCCCACAATCCCCTATCTCAAGAGCACTTCGCCATCCTGGCGGGCTTTGGAGTGAGCGCGTGCAAATCCATAGCAATGCACGTTCCTTGAGATTTGTGCCGATGGTCGACAAGAACCTACAGGATTCATCCCAGCCACATTGGCCAGAAGCGGCCCAGACACTCATGGCGCTGATGCACGCCCAAGGGGAAGTGGCGCGTCTGAGCGAGCGGGAGCAGTTGTTCAGTTCGTTGCTGGTCAGCGTCAACGCGGTGCTCTGGGCATTCAATTGGGAAACCCGGCAAGTGCTGTATGTCAGCCCCGCCTACGAGCGGATTTTCGGCCGCCCGGCCGGCCTCGTGCTGGCTGACTACAACGAATGGCGTGACGCAATCTATCCGGATGATCTGGATTACGCCGAGCGCAGCCTGGCCGAAGTGTTGGTCAAAGGCGCCGTGGAAGATCGGGAATACCGCATCATCGCCGCCGACGGCCAGATCCGCTGGCTCAGCGACAAATGCTTCATCAACCGTCAGGCCGATCCGGGCCAACCGGTGATTGTGGTCGGCATCGCCGAAGACATCACCGAGAAGAAGCTGCTCGAAAGCGAACTGCAGCGACTGGCGACCACCGACGTGCTCACCCAGAGCAGCAACCGCCGTCATTTCTTCGAGTGCGCCCATCGGGAATTCGAGCAGGCAAGGCTGCAAGGCACGCCGATGGCATTCCTGTTGCTGGACATCGATGACTTCAAACTGATCAACGACACTTACGGCCACCAGGAAGGCGATACGGTATTGCAAAAGATCGCCGAGAGCGGGCGGAGCGTGCTCAGGCGCGGTGACCTTTTCGGTCGGATCGGTGGTGAAGAGTTTGCCGCTGTTTTTCCTGGCTGTGCCCCGGACATGGCATTGCAGGTCGCCGAGCGCTTGCAGCGGGAAATCCAGCGCCTGGCGTTTCGCTGCGGGGAGCATAACTTCGGCATCACCGTCAGTCAGGGCCTGACCGGGATCAGCACCGAAGACCAGACCCTCGACAACCTGTTCGCCCGTGCTGACGCGGCGATGTACGAGGCCAAGCGCCAGGGCAAGAACCGCATCATCGCGGCTTGAGTGTCTCACCCTCAATCAACTGTGATCAGTGGTGAATTTACTGGCGGCGCAACCGCATCAACTCTGGCAGCCCGATCTTCAGCAAGCGCGCCGTGCGTCCCCGGGCCAGTTCTTCAAGCCCTTCGTGCGCGGGTAAATGCGCCATCTGCGCCGCCATGTTCATCACCAGCGCCTCGCGGGAATAAACCCCTCCACCGAGACCGTAGACCGCCGCGATCAATTCGCGCAGCTCCAGCGGCAGGCGCCAGCGGGTACGCAGCGCCGAGCCAAAACCGGCGCCGAACTGTTCGAGCGAATCGCCGATTTCCTCCGGCTCGTCCAGCTCGCCGCCGGCCTGCTTCCACTCTTCCATGCAGCGCAGCAGTGCCAGGTCGCCCAAGCGATGCAACAGGCCGGCGCAATAACAGCGCTCCTGCTCCAGATCAAGCATGCGCGCCATCGTCCGGGCGTACTCGGCGGTGTGCAACGACAACTCCCAATAACGTTCGGCATAGTCCGCCAGCCAAGGCACGTTCAACCGGGCACAGCGCTTGAGCGTCAAGCCCAGGATCAGGTTCATGCTTTGCCCGGTGCCTAGCTGATGCAGCGCCTGGGCCACGGTCTGCACCGGACCGCCGCCTTGCTGTTGCGCGGCGCTGTTGGCTGCGGCAATCAGTACGGCGGTGATCTGCGGGTCAGTACGGAGCTCTTCTTCCAGCAGTTTCAGATCCAGTCCACCAGGATTGAGGCTGCGTTTGATCGCGACCTGCACATCGGTCATCAACGGCGCGCCTTCGGCCATGTCTCGTCGACGCTCCAGGAACGTTGCCAATGTAAGGCCCGGTCCTGGAATTGGCGCGGCGTTGGATGTGTCTTCGCTATGGAGAAGTAACCCTTGCAGACGCTGGGTCAGGTTTTCCCGGTTCAAGGGCTTGGTCAGATAGGCCGTCGGCGCCAGGGGCAAGACCTCGCGCACGCTGGCGCTGTCGTTGCGCCGGCTCACCAGGATGAACGGCAACACGGGCGTGCGATGGTGTTGGCGCAAGCTGCGCAAGATGCTCAGGCCATCGACACCCGGCAGTTCCCAATCGGCGATCACCAGGTCGTAGGAATTATGCGCCAGGAGCTCCAAGGCCTGCCGTCCCTCGCCACAAGTGTCTATCCGCGCATCGCAACGCACTCCGGACAGCACCTGTTCAAGCAGCTCCCTGGACGCCGGATCGGCCTCGGCAATCAACACACGCGGTACAGCGGGTAAATCCACAGCAGTCATGCCGCATCGCTCCCTTGCAATACATGCACCTTAGACAATAACGGCCATTCCAGACAGGTCGAAACCACCGTGGATCTGTAGCCGAATATGAAAAAACCCGCCGAAGCGGGTTTTTTGTGGATCAGCACAAAGCTCAGAGCTCGTAAGGATCAGAGCTCGTAAATATCAAAGCTCGGAGAAACACTCTTCGATGATTGCCAGGCCTTTGTCCAGTTGCTCGTCCGGCGAAGTCAGCGGCACCAGCACGCGCAGGACGTTGCCATAGGTGCCGCAGGACAGCAGGATCAAGCCCTTGTCGCGCGCCTTGGCCACCACTTGCGCAACGGCGGCAGCGTTCGGCTTGTGGGTGTCGCCATCTTCGAACAACTCCACGGCGATCATGGCGCCCAGGGCACGGACTTCACCGATGACCGGGTACTTCTTCTGGATAGCCTTGAGGCCAGTCACCAGGCGCTCGCCCACGGCCTTGCAGCGATCCAGCAGGTGTTCTTCTTCGAACACGTCCATCACCGCCAGCGCAGCGGCGCAGGCAATCGGGCTGCCGGCGTAGGTGCCGCCGAGGCCGCCCGGTGCGATGGCATCCATGTATTCGGCCTTGCCGCACACACCGGCGAGCGGGAAACCGCCAGCAATGGATTTGGCAAAGGTGGTCAGGTCGGCGGCGACGCCCATCTGCTCCATGGCGAAGAACGTACCGGTACGACCGGCGCCGGTCTGCACTTCGTCGGCAATCAGCAGGATGCCGTGCTGGTCGCACAGGGCGCGCAGGCGCTGCATGAAGGCTTTCGGCGCCACATAGAAGCCACCCTCGCCCTGGACCGGCTCGATGATGATGGCGGCGATGTCGCGTGGCTCGGCGTCGTTCTTGAAGATGCGTTCGATGCTGGCGATGGAGTCGTCGACGCTCACGTCATGCAACTCGTTCGGGTACAGCGCGCGGAAAATGCCGCCAGGCATCAGGCCCATGCCGGCCGAGTAAGGCACGACCTTACCGGTCAGGCCCAGGGTCATCATGGTACGACCGTGGTAAGCGCCGGTGAAGGCGATCACACCGGCACGGCCGGTGGCGGCGCGGGCGATCTTCACGGCGTTTTCCACCGCTTCGGAACCGGTGGTCACCAGCAGGGTTTTCTTGGCGAAATCACCCGGGACCTTGGCGTTGATTTTTTCGCACAGCTCCACGTACGGCTCGTAGGCCAGGACCTGGAAGCAAGTGTGGGTCAGCTTGTTCAGCTGTTCGGTGACGGCGGCGATGATCTTCGGATGCACGTGGCCGGTGTTCAGTACGGCGATACCACCGGCGAAGTCGATGAATTCACGACCTTCAACGTCGGTAACCGTGGCGTTCTTCGCCGATTCGGCAAAGATCGGGTGAATCTGGCCGACACCGCGGGGAACAGCGGCGGTACGGCGGGCCATCAGGTCTGCGTTGGTCTTGCTCATTAAAAATGTCCTCATTCGCCGCTCATCGGTCGGCGTGGCTCAAGGAATACATGGCGGGGAGGCAACTGCGACAGCATGCGATGATCGACTGCCACAGCGTTCCGGCCACAAGAAACAGAACGGGGTGAAACGCGCAAAGGGACAGCGCTCTCGTGCCCTTTGCGCTTGTAGCAGATCAGATACCCAGGCAGAGGTACTTGATTTCCAGATAGTCCTCGATGCCGTACTTGGAGCCCTCACGGCCCAGGCCCGAAGCCTTGATGCCGCCGAACGGCGCGACTTCGTTGGAGATCAAACCGGTGTTGACGCCGACCATGCCGTATTCCAGGGCTTCGGCCACACGGAACACACGGCCCAGGTCGCGGGCATAAAAGTACGAAGCCAGGCCGAACTCGGTGTCGTTGGACATCGCGATCACTTCGGCTTCGTCTTTGAAGCGGAACAGCGGCGCCAATGGGCCGAAGGTCTCTTCCTTCGCCACGGCGGCATTCTTCGGCACGTTGGTCAGGATGGTCGGCTCGAAGAAATTGCCTTCCATCGGCTTGCCGCCCGACAGCACGGTCGCGCCTTTGCTGACCGCATCGGCGATGTGCTCCTGAACCTTGGCAACGGCTTTTTCGTCGATCAACGGACCGGTAGTGATACCGTCTTCCAGACCGTTGCCGATCTTGAGCTTGGCCACCGCTGCCTTGAGTTTCTCGGCGAAGGCGTCGTACACCGAATCCTGGACGTACAGGCGGTTGGCGCAGACGCAGGTCTGGCCGTTGTTGCGGTATTTGGAAATGATCGCGCCTTCGACGGCCTTATCCAGGTCCGCGTCGTCGAACACGATGAAGGGCGCGTTGCCGCCCAGCTCCAGGGAAACCTTCTTGATGTCCTTGGCGCATTCGGCCATCAACTGGCGACCGATCTCGGTCGAACCGGTGAAGGACAGCTTGCGCACGATCGGGTTGCTGGTCAGCTCGCCCCCGATGTCGCCGGCACTGCCAGTGACCACGCTCAACACGCCTTGCGGGATGCCGGCACGGTGCGCCAGCTCTACCAGGGCCAGGGCCGAGAACGGCGTCTGCGAAGCCGGCTTGATGACCATGGTGCAACCGGCGGCCAGGGCCGGGCCGGCCTTGCGGGTGATCATCGCGGCCGGGAAGTTCCACGGCGTGATGGCGGCGGTCACGCCAATCGGCTGCTTGATCACGATCAGGCGCTTGTCCGGCTGGTGGCCGGGAATCACATCACCGTAGATGCGCTTGGCTTCTTCGGCGAACCATTCGATAAAGGAGGCGGCATAGACGATCTCGCCCTTGGCTTCGGCCAGCGGCTTGCCCTGCTCCAGGGTCATCAGGCGACCAAGGTCGTCCTGGTTTTCAATCAGCAATTCATACCAGCGACGCAGCTTGTTGGCGCGTTCCTTGGCGGTCAACGCACGCCAGGCCGGCAGCGCCTTGTCGGCAGCTTCGATCGCGCGACGGGTTTCGGCAGCGCCCATCTTCGGCACTGTGCCCAATACTTCGCCCGTCGCCGGGTTGGTGACCTTGATCGTCTGACCATTGTCCGCATCGACCCAAGCGCCATCGATAAAGGCTTGCTGGCGGAACAACTGGGTGTCTTTAAGCTGCATGTCGGCTTTCCTTAACAGCACCGCGCGCACGCGGAGCGAATTAGAGTTGTAGAAAGGCGCCTCATGGGCTGCCGTCAGGGAAATCATCCACCGGGCTGAAGCACAGAAATAACGCACATAAGCACAGACGTGCGGTTCAGCACCCAGACAAGAGCGTTTGAAATCTCAAACGAATCCTAGGGCCGATGGGGTTGGAGGACAATAGCCTGTTCGAAAAAAAGAACGAAAAAGCTGCATTTGCCTGTTTTTTCTGATCAGCGTAGCCAACAGCCGCCGAGCGAGGCGAAAACAAACGGCAAATCAGCAGCATGGACGCCCGCCATGCTTATGAGTATCATGGCGCCCGCGTTGCACCAGTAGCTCAGCTGGATAGAGTACTGCCCTCCGAAGGCAGGGGTCGTGGGTTCGAATCCCGCCTGGTGCACCAGACATGAAAAATCAAAAGCCCCAGTCCTCACGGATTGGGGCTTTTTTTGTGGCGCTGTCCTTACCCGATTCTGAACTGGGTAGTTTTGGGGCTGCTGCGCAGCCCAGCGGGAGCAAGCTCCCTCGCCACGGGCGCTCGGTCATCGCTTACGCAATATTTCCAACCGCGCCGGCAAGTCTTCCTTGGGAAAGCGCTTGTGCAACGCCAGCAGCTTCTCATCAGCCGCCTTGCTGTCACCCGCCTCGCGCAATCGCAGCACTTCCAGCAGCTCCTGCTCAAGTGTTGGCATTGCGGCGGGCGCGGCTTTGCTCATTTTCGCTGCGGGTTTATCCGCCAACGCCTGCACCGGGCTGGCCGGGGCTCGGGCCAGTTCGCCCTGGGGCGCCATGCGAGTGATCGGTGCGGGGGCGGGCATGGCTGGCGGCGGGGCAGCGGCAACCGAAGGCTGTTGCCGATCGGCGGAAAACTCCATCGAGGCGGGTGAAACCAATTGCTCCTCGGTCGGCGTACGCAGCACCAGGCCGATCATCAGCGCCACACCGGCAACCGTGGCGAACGCCATTTGCCACCGGGGTCGCTGACAAGCCTGCAGCCAGCGCTGCCACAGGCTCGGCGCCGGCGTCGGGGCTTCACGGCGCGCGGTGGCCAGGATGAAGGCGTCCATGGAGGCCGGCGGCTCGCCGCTGGCGTGTTGGCGGAAATGTTCGACCAGCGTTTCGTCGATGGAATCCGGCGTCTGTTTGGGGTCGATCATGCGGGTACCTCCTCGGCCAACAGGCGATGCAGCTTCTGTTGGGCGTAACGCAAGCGGCTCTTGACCGTTTCCAGCGGAACGCCGGTCAGGGCAGCGATCTGTGGCAGTTCGAGATCACCGTGTAGGCGCAGCAGGAAGACTTCCCGCTGATCCTCGGGCAAGGCCTGCAATGCGGCGTCGAGACGAGCCTGGTCGCGACTCAGGCTCAACTGTTGCTCAGGGTTGCCGGTGTCGTCGGGCTGGACATGAAGCTGCTCGTCGTAACTGTCGTGCAGCGGGTTGTGGACGCCGTGCTTGCGCCAGTGGTCGATCAAGCGGTTACGGGCAATCTGGAACAACCATGTACGAAAACTCGCCCGGCCTTGTGGCTGGGTGGTGCTGCGAATCAGGCTGAGCCAGGTGTCCTGGAAAATTTCCTCGGCCAGTTCGGCCTTGTTGCTCAAGGACACGAGAAAACGATAAAGCCCTTGCCGATGGCGGACGTACAGGGCTTCGAAACAAGCCCCGTCGCCTTCGCGATAGCGGGCCAGCAGCGATTCGTCGCTGGGAGAATCAAGCGCAGCGGGCATGTCCGTGTCGAACTCCTTTGGCGATCATTGCAACACAGCCCTGGCAGACCCCGTGGGAGCGAGCTTGCTCGCGATAGCGGTGTGTCAGCAATACAAATGCAACTGAACCGACGCCATCGCGAGCAAGCTCGCTCCCACATTTGATCCTCATTGTGGCCGGGATCAGCGTTTGGCCGCAGGTTCGAGGCTTTGGGCCAGCTCCACCAGTTGCACGAACTCGGCACGCAGCCCGAACGGATCGTCACCGCGCGCCGAGCGCGCCAACTGCGCGGTATCCTTCAAGGTCATCTGCCCAGTGTAGCGTCCATCGCCCTTGAGCTGTTGGGCGAAGGCTGCCACGGCGGCCGAGAAGCGCAGGTCGTCGCTGGTTTTGTCATTGCGCGGTGAAACGGCAATGGGATGTTCGATCAACCGGCTGCTACCGCCTTCCGCCAGCTTGTAGCGTACGCGCAACATCGCCAGTTCGCCGGACTTGCCGTCCGACTTGGGCGCGTTTCCATAACGCAGCGGCTCCAACCAGCCCTGCTCTCCTTTCGGGACAATTTCATACAGCGCGGTCACTGTATGCCCAGCGCCGATCTCGCCTGCGTCGACCTTGTCGTTGCTGAAATCCTCACGCTTCAATGCGCGATTCTCATAACCCAGCAGTCGATATTCGCTGACCTGGGCGGGGTTGAACTCCACCTGCAACTTCACGTCTCGCGCTACCACCGCCAGGGTGGAGCTGAGCTGGTCCACCAGGACCTTGCGCGCTTCGAGCAGGTTGTCGATGTACGCGTAGTTACCGTCACCGGCGTCAGCCAGTTGCTCCATCAGGTGTTCGTTGTAGTTATCCACACCGAAGCCCAGTGTGGTCAGGGAGACGCCGCTTTTGCGCTGATCCACGGCCATCTGCTTGAGGCTGTCGAAATCACTGATGCCGACGTTGAAGTCACCATCGGTGGCCAGCAGGATGCGGTTGATGCCTTTGTCGATAAAGCTCTCCCGAGCCATCTGGTAGGCCAGTTCGATGCCCGAGGCACCGGCGGTCGATCCACCGGCGTTCAGTTGATCGATGGCGTTGCGGATTTTCACCTTGTCGCTACCCGAGGTGGGCTTGAGCACGACCCGGGATTCACCGGCATAGACCACCAGGGACACCCGGTCCTGATCGCGCAATTGGTCCACCAGCAATTTCAGCGTGCTCTTGACCAGCGGCAGGCCTTCGCGACGGTTCATCGAGCCGGACACATCCACCAGAAACACCAGGTTGGCCGGGGCCAGGTCTGAGACGGCGCGGTCGCTGGCCTTGATCCCGACACGCAACAACCGGGTGTGAGGGTTCCAGGGCGATGGCGCGATTTCGGTGGTCACGCCAAAGGGCGAACCGTCGGTGGGCAACGCGTAATGGTAAGGAAAGTAGTTGACCATTTCCTCCAACCGCACAGCGCCCTCAGGCGGCAGACTGCCCTGGTTGAGAAAACGTCGCACGTTGGCATAACTGCCGGTATCGACATCCACGCTGAAGGTCGAGACCGGTGTCTCGGCGACGCTGTGGACAGGATTCTCCGGCAGCTTCTCGTACTGTTCGCGCGGCTCGCTGCGGTAATCATTGGAGACAACATCGCCCATCGGCGCAGGCATTGATGCCGGCGCGGCCATGCGCTTGGCCATAGTCTGGCGCACGTAGGCGATCTCTCCTAGCGGCGCGACAATGGGCGCCGCCCCCACCGGTTCGGCCGGCTTGGCAGCTTCACGGGACGAAGACAACCCACAACCGGCCAACGCCACCAGCAGCGTGACGGCAAAACCCTGGGTGGCAGGACGCATATACGAAAGCGGACGGGACATGGGCTGAACCTCGTGAGTGGAAGATCCGTTCACAAGGTCAGACGCAAGAGATCAGTGGTTCGGGTTAACGACCAGAAAATTTTTTCATGCCCTGGTCCCCTCAGCGGCGGCAAATAGCATCAGCGAGACGGAATGGCCCGCAGGTCATCGGCGATGAAACGGCTCAGCTGGCTGGTGTAGTACTCCTCGACATCGGAATTGCCCCGCTTCGTGAGGGCACCAGCGATGCCTTTCATGGCGTGAAATTGCCCGATCGCGCCGGCCGGCATCAGCCCCTCGCGAGCCTGGGCGAAATGCAGCACCTCGGCGCCGGCCTTCTTCACCTGGACCTGGTAGCTGAAGTCGACACTGGCAAGGTACGTACCGTCGGCAACGATACTGTTCATCAAACCACCTTGGGTGTCCTGGATACGGCGGGCGTAGACGGCGTTGATATCCAGCAGGTAGTCAGCGCTTTCCTTGCTGGAAGCGTAGCGATTGCCGTCGAGCAAGCGCACGATCAGGTTTCACAGGCCAGAGAGGGCCGCAGGATCTTTGCATGCCGCCTCGGAAAATAAGCCGCCGCCGCTACTCCCACCGCGCCCATCACCACGCAATACACCACGCACACCCACGGGCTCCACGGCACCAGCGCAATCAACAACAACGGCGTCATGCTGGCCCAGAGTGCATAAGCGATGTTGTAGGTGAAGGAGATACCGGACACGCGAATCTTCGGCGGGAACAGGCTGATCATCACCGAAGGCACCGCGCCGACCACGCCGCAACCCAGGCCGGCCACGGCGTAGGCCAGGCCCAGCCAGTCGCTGCCGCTGATCAGGCTGGCATAGAGCACGGCGATGCCCAGCGGCAACAGCAGGCTGTAGAGCATGACGGTGCGCCAGGCGCCGATGCGGTCGACGACGAGGCCGGCCAGGACGCAGCCGATGTTCAGGAAAACGATGCCGAGGCTGCTCAGGGCAAACGTGTGGCTGGGGGTCAGGCCGAAGCTTTTCTGCATCACTGTGGGGGTGATGACCACAAAGACCACCACGGCGGAAGTCAGTACGCAGGTAAGAATGGCGGCGGGCAGCAAGGCATGCCGATGGTCGCGAAAAACCGTGCGCAGCGGCAGCTCCGTCGCGCCTTCGCGATTGGCTTGCAGGGCCATGAAGATCGGCGTTTCGCTCAGCCAGCGGCGCAGCCAGACGCCGATCACGCCGAATACCCCGCCCAGCAGGAACGGCAAGCGCCACGCGTAGTCGAGGATTTCGGTCGGGCTGAAGATCCGCGCCAGCGCCGTAGCGGTCAAGGCGCCGAGCAAGTAGCCGAAGGTCAAGCCTGCCTGGAGAAACCCCAAGGCATAGCCGCGATGCCGCAACGGCGCGTGTTCGGCCACGAACACCCAGGCACTCGGCACCTCCCCGCCCACCGCCGCGCCTTGCAGGATGCGCAGCGCCAACAACAGCAACGGGGCGAAATAGCCGATTTGCGCATAGGTCGGCAGTACACCGATGAGCAGACACGGCAACGCCATCATCAGGATGCTCAGGCTGAAGACACGCTTGCGGCCCAGGCGATCGGCAAAGTGCGCCATGAGTATCCCGCCCAGGGGACGCGCCAGATAGCCGGTGGCAAAAATCCCGAAGCTCTGTAGCAGGCGCAGCCACTCGGGCATTTCCGGCGGGAAGAACAGTTGGCTGAGGGTCAGGGCGAAAAAAACGAAAATGATGAAGTCGTAGATTTCCAGCGCGCCGCCGAGGGCGGCGAGGCCCAGGGTCTTGTAGTCGGAGCGGCTGAACCGCGCGCCTGGCAAATGATGGGTGGCAGTCATAGGCATGTTTGGAAAAATGGTTGGAAGAAGGCGTCGGATCAGGCAGCGGGACCCTTGTCCACGGGCTGCGCCGACGGTTGGCCTGGCTCGGCGTCTACGGCCTCGTCAGCAGGCAGAAAATCCTTGCGGCTCTGGGCGATGGCCCGGCGTATTTCGTCGCCCTTGGTGGGGCAGTTCTTGAGGCGGGCGATGCCGTCGGTTTGCTGCGTCATCGCCATCCTCCGGTATGAGTGAACAGGCGCCGATAGTGCTCGCTTTTGGCGCTCGATGCCAACTTACGTGAAGATTGGGCCAGCCAGTCAGCGGTGGTAGCGACGCACCACGCTGCTGTTGCGCAGGACGTGGCCTTTGAGTTTTTCCATCAATTGGGCGCGTGTGAGGCCGGCGGGCAATGCGTCGGGTGGCAGGTCCAGGGCGAATATCTGGATCAGGTAGTGATGAGCGCTGTCGCCAACGGGTGGGCACGGACCGATGTAGCCGTGAGTGTTCTTGCTATTGATGCCGCTCATGCCTTCCAGGGTGGATTTGGTACCCGCGCCCGCCGGGATCTGTCGGGTGCTGGCCTTGATCCCGTAATGGACCCAGTGGTCGACGCCCTGCCCGCGCTGGCCGTCGGGATCGAGCATGACGATGGCATAGCTGAGGGTGCCAGGCGGGCCGGCGTTCCAGCTCAGCGCCGGAGAAATATTCTTGCCGCCGCAGGTGTTCGCGTCGCTCGCGGCGGCGGCAGTGAAGAGGCGGTCGTCCGATACACCGGGAATGCTCAGGGTGAAACGCTCTTCGGCCTGGACAACCCCTTGCGCGCACAGCACGAGGGTGACGGCCGCGAGCCAGGAGGAAAGGGAGGTCAATCGAGTCATACCGGGCACCTTAATTCGATTCAGGCCATGGACGGCCTGCGAACTATAGCCGCAGCGCCGGCCCGGTTGCAGTGACAATTATGCTGAACCTCGTTGCACTCCCCTGACTCGAACGGGAAACGCCTGTCGGAGAACGACCATGCCCATGCATCAAGTCGCCCGCCTCGCTGATGTGCGAGAGGACCGCGGCCTCGAAGTGACCCTCAACGAAACACCCATCCTGCTGCTGCGGGCCGGCGGACAAGTCCGAGCCTTCCAAGGCAAATGCCCGCATGCCGGGGCGCCGCTGGCCGAGGGCGCGGTGTGTCACGGCAGGCTGATCTGCCCGTGGCACAAGGCCGCGTTCCGTGCCGAAGACGGCGCCCTGTGCGAGCCGCCGGCCCTCGACAGCCTGCAGCGTTATCACGTCGAGCTGCGGGGCGATGAAGTATGGGTCGATGAGCAACCACTGCCAGCCGAAAAAATCCCTCCCGCCGATGACCTGCGCACCTTCGTCATCGTCGGCGCCGGAGCGGCCGGCACGGCTTGCGCGGCGGCGCTGCGCGAGAAGGGTTTCGGTGGCCGGATCCAGATGATCGACCGCGAAGCCGAGGCCGGTTATGACCGCACCGTACTGAGCAAATACGTGTTGGCCGGCGACATGGCCGCGGAAAAGACGCCGGCCTTGCGCGATGAAACCTACTTCACCCGGCAACGCATCGAAAGGCGCAACGGCGAAGTGGCCGGTCTCGACACCAGCGCGCGCCAGATTCATCTCGCCGACGGTCAACGCCTGGACTATGACGCATTGCTCATCGCCACCGGTGGAGTGCCCAGGACGCCAGACATGCCGGGCCTCGACTTGCCCAATGTGTTCACCCTGCGCTCTTTGGCCGATACCCGGCAAATCCTCGACCGTGCCCAGCCGGGGCAGCGAGCGGTGATTATCGGCGACAGCTTCATCGCCATGGAAGTCGCCTCGTCCCTGCGCAAACGTGAACTGAGCGTGACCGTCCTGGCCCGCCACCCGGTCCCGTTCGCCGCGCAGTTTGGCGACAGCATCGGCAAGGCGATCCTGGCCCGACACCGGGCCAATGGTGTGGTCTATCACAGCGAGGGCGAAGCGGCGCGGATCGAAGGTGTGGAAAAGGTTGAAGCCGTGGTGCTGGATAACGGTCAGCGTTTCGCGGCGGACCTGGTCATCATCGGTGTCGGCGTGCGCCCGGCGACCGAGCCGTTCGCCGATCTGCCACGGGAAAAAGATCAATCATTGATCGCTGACGACGGCATGCGCGTCGCCGATGGCGTCTGGGCCGTTGGCGATATCGCCACCTTTCCACTGAACGGCCAACCCCGGCGCATCGAACATTGGCGCCTGGCCCAGCAACAGGCACGCATCGCCGCGACGAACATGCTCGGCGGTGAGGAACACTACCTGGATGTGCCGTTCTTCTGGACGTACCACTTCGGCAAACGCTACGACTACCTCGGTCATGCCGAGGAATGGGACGAGGTGCAATTCAAGGGCACGCCTGAGCATCCTCCGTTCATCGCTCTGCTCGGCAAGGACGGTCTCGTTGCCGCCGTCGTGGCCTGCGATGAAGGCCGGGCCATGGCGGCACTGGCCCAGCGCATGAAACAACCGCTGCCGGTGGATGAGGCCTGGCGGCTGGTCCGGGATTTTTCGGTGTAGCTTGTCTTGAAGACAATATAAAACCTGTGGGAGCGAGCCTGCTCGCGATGGCGTCCGATCAGTCGGCATCAGTGCTGCCTGGTACTCCGCTATCGCGAGCAGGCTCGCTCCCACAGGTGTTGGGCGTTGACTACGCAGGGCGATCAGCCGGCAGATGAATCACCGGCGGCCGGTCCAGCGGTGCCAGGGGCGGCGGTTGCAAGTCCGGGCTCAGCAGATGAAAGTGCGGCACTACGTGGCTGATGTCGCCATCCGGGTTGTTATGGATGATTTTGGAGCCAGGCTGGCGCAGCGTTTCCAGTCGTTCGTCAGTCAGCTTGAAACTTGCGCTTAGGCCTTGGTCATCCACCGCAGGCCTCGGCAGCCGACGCTGGGCGAAGCTGCGGCTTTTGCGCTGTTGGTAACGCGCCCAGGTAATCAGGATGATTGCGTTGACCAGCGCGATCCAGCCATAGATCTGCAAGGTTCCCAGGGTATCGAACAACGAACCACCCAGGCGTGGCCCGGCATGGCTGTCGAACAACGGCCAGAGCCCATTGACCAGCAGATACAACAGCCCAACCCACGCCAGCACGGTAAAGAGCACATCGATGACCACCAGAAAAGGCCGCTGCCGGGTCCTGATAATTTTCATCGGATCACTTCCTCTTCTTCGTCATCGAACGGCTTGATCCCGCGATCCGGGCTAACCCAGCGCGCACGTTTCTGATGCTGCCCGAACAGCACCTTGGGGAAGCTCACCAGGGTGGTGAACAGGCTGATCAACCAGAACACCAACGGGTACCAGACCACCCAGAACATGATGTGCCACAGGCCTTTTTCGTAGCGACGGTCGATCAGGATGCTCACCGCGAATTGCATCAGGCACACCACCGCCAGCAACAGCCCGGTGAAGGCCGGCGGCATGAGGTGGTCCACCGCGATGGCGGCGGGCATCTCGATGAATTTGCCGGCGCCCCAGAAGATCACCGACAGCAGGAAGGTGAACGCCCAACCGGTGGACAGGCAGTATTCGAACAGCAGCGGCCACAGGTAACGGTGGCGGTATTGCCAGATGCCGCGGATGTTCTTGAACAGCACTTCGGCACCGCCCTGGGCCCAGCGCAGCCTTTGCCGCCACAGGCCGCGCAGGGTTTCGGGCATGAGGATCCAGCACAACGCACGGGGTTCGTAGAAGATGCTCCAGTGGTCCAGTTGCAGCTTCCAGCTAATGTCGATGTCCTCGGTGATCATGTCCGGGCTCCAATAGCCGACCCGGTGCAGCGCTGTGCGACGGAAGGCGACGATCACACCGGACACGGTGAAGATTCGTCCGAAGACCCGCTGGGTACGCTTGATCAAGCCGATGATCGAGGAAAACTCGCCGACCTGGACCCGACCCACCAAGGTTGAACGGGTGCGAATGCGCGGGTTGCCCGTCACCGCGCCGAGGCGGGCGTTGTCTAGCATCGGCGCCACCAGGTAGGCGCAGGTATTCGGTGCCAGCAGCGCGTCGCCGTCAATGCACACCAGGTATTCGCTGCGTGCAGCGATGGCGCCCATGCGCAGGGCTACGGCCTTGCCCTGGTTTTCCGCCAGGTGCAGCACACGCAAGCGCGGGTCTTCGGCGGCCAGTCGGTCCAGCACCTCGGCGGTGTTGTCCTTGGAGCCGTCGTTGATGGCGATCACCTCGATGTTCGGGTAGTGCTGGCCCAGCGCTGCGTGAATCGTGTCGGCAACGTTGTCGCCTTCGTTGAAGCACGGGATCAGGATGCTGATCAGCGGTTCGCCGGCCAGGGGCGGCGGCAAGGTGTCGTCTTTCCACGGCCAGTGGCGCTCCCAGTGCAGCCAGAAATACAGGCCCCCGGCGATCCACAGCCCGGACATGAACAGCGGGTAGAAGAACACGAAGTCCATCAGGAATTGCCCAGTGACCAGGAAGATCAGGCCCAGGGGCACCCCAAGGACGATCGCCAGCACCAGGACGGCGAGCAGTCTGTCGAGCATGTCAAGGATTCCACTTGTTGGAGAGCGCAGGCCGCACGGCTTTCACGGCAGGCTGGTCTTCGATGAAGTTGTCCGGGTAGTAGCCGAAACTGGTCACGCCCTGGCGCTTGAGTCGCCCCATCCAGTCGGCCAGTTGTTCACCTTCGATATCGGCCACCGGCTTGCTGTGCCAGTCGCGCGCTTGCAATTCGAATACCGTGCGCTTGAGCGCACCGGGGCGAGCCTTGACGGTTTCCACCAGCCGTTCGAGCCAGGGCCCGGATTGCTCGCGGGTCTGTTTTTCCATCAATGGCATGGCCATCGGAGCCGTCCAATCGTAGGCGCCGAGGAAGTCATCGAGGTTCTGGGCGAACCAGGCCTCGCTCTGCGGGTTGAGCATCGGCTCGGCAAAGATATTGCGCGCCGTGCGCACCTCCGGACCACGAATTGCCCGAACCTTGGCCGTGAGCTCAGCGGTGAAGTCGATCAGGTAGCGGCTCTTGAAACGGGTCCAGCGCTGCATGGCCGCCGGGTCGTCGCGCAGAGCGGCGATGGAAGTCGGCAAGCCGCTGGCCGCATAGACTTTCATCGCAGCTGGGCCGGCATCCTCGAAGTCGGAGAACACCGCGTCGTCATGGTACAGAACGCCGTCCACCGAGCTCATCCGCGCCAGGTCTTCGTAGATTTCGCCGATGACCTTGCGCACGTTCGGGTCGAAGGGCGACAGGCGTACGTACTGGTCCGGGGCGACGCCAATCTTGCCGGTTTCAGGATCCCAGCGCTGTACACGCGGCAACTTCGGGTCCAGGGCAAAACTGAGCACCGGCATCCAGGCATACACCTTCACGTTGGCCCGGGTGCGCAATTGCCATGCGACCCGATCGAACAGATCGGCGCGTACCGGCAGATGCCGATTGGGGAAGTACAGCGAATGGACCAGGCCATCGCCCTTCGGGTCGGCAAAAGCTTGCAGGAACACGGTGTTCGCGCCCAGATCGTAGATACGCTGGACCAGCTTGCCGACGTTGGCCTCCTGCTGCACAGGGTCCGGATCGTAGACATAATCCAGGTCAACGTGGACCACCCGCATCGGGTCCATGGTCTGCACCGAGACGATGCTTTCGGCGAAGTGAGCGCCGTCCGGATCGGAAGCCACCAGAAAGCGCGGGCCGCTCATCAGGTTATCGAGGCTGTCGAGGCCGTCTTCCAGGGTCAGGGCCATCTGGTAGCCCTGGCTGCCAATCACCTGCAACGCGGTGCCGTCCGCCTCGCCGTATGGCCAGACCCAGACGCGCGGACTGTAGCCGGTGACTTTGCGGATCTTCTCGGAAATGGCTGCCACATCCTTGCGCAGACGTGCCTGGAAATCGGCTTCCGCTTCATAACGACCGGTAGCCGGATCGTAGCGCCGCGTGGTCGCCGCCGGCTGCTGGTTGCCTTGCGGGTTGGCGAGTACGCCTTTGTGATTGGCATCGGTGTGGGCGGCGATTTCCACCAGGCCCGATTTCGACACCTCGCGAATCTGCTCCCAGGTCAGGAACTCGGAACGCTTGCGCGGCACCCCGGCAAAATCCACCGGTTGATTCAGCGGCGTGTCGATCCAACTGCCGACCGGAGCAAGGATGGCCGGCCAGTTATAGGCGCGCAGGATGGGCATGACGCGGGTGTAAAAGCTTGAGTAGCCGTCGTCGAAACTCAGCAGTACTGCGCGCGGTGGCAGTTCGGGCCCGCCGTTGCGGGCAGCGATGATCTGGTCGATCGTGACCGGCTGATAATTGTTTTCCCGCAGCCAGGCCAATTGCTCGATCAGGCGCTCGGTGCGCACGGCCACCAAGGCTTGGTCGGGGTCGCGGTCTTCGACGTCGTGGTAGGCAATACCAAGCACGTGGTTTTTCGGCCATGGCGCATCGTTGGCCATCACCGGCCGTTGCGAAGGCGGGGCAAATGCCGGGGCCTGCTGGGCACAAGCGCTGATCAGCAAGACTCCCAGCAGAAGGATGAATCGCGAAATGACGGGCATTTTCAAACTCTTCTAGAAGCGGTAGGTGAGGTCGACAAGCAGGCGCAGATCGCTTTCACGATCGCCGTCGTAAGGGCGGTTGAGCCAGCTCAGCGCGGCCCCGGCTTCAAGCACATCGTTCCAGAGCAGACGCTGGCCGTAGCTGAGCAACCCCATGGCACCGGTGCTGTAGTCACTCTGGCTGTAAGTGCCGGCACCCGCCTGGAACTGCTGGCTCCAGGTGGTTTCGTAGCGGCGATACAGCACGTGATTGGCGCTCACGGTCGGCATGACACTGAAGTCCGATTTCGGATTGAAGTACGGCACTTCATTGGAGCCGCTGTTACGACTGGCACCGACTTCCAGGCCCAGCTCCACTTGTAGCCTCGGAGCGCTGTAGATGCCCTCGCGGCCGGTCAGCAAGGTCTCGAGGCGGTTGTTGCCATCGCTGAAGTGGGACGGGCTGACAGCCAGCCGCCACTCGCGGCTTTCATTGGCACGCCAGCGGACGAAACCGCTTCCACCATTGGCGCGAATCCCGCTGTTGAGAGCCCGCAACGGAGTGTTGGCCGAGAGGTAGTCCAGGCTGCCGCCGTACTGCCAGTGATCATTGATGTCCCGGGCCACGGCTACTCGCGCGCCCTGTTTGTCACCGGAACCATACGAATGGTTGGAGACTTCCGCCTCCAGGGTCATGTCGCGGGTACGCCGCTCCACTCCCAGGCGCTGCCAGCGATGGTGGCCGGTGCCTTCCTCGAAGTCGCCGGTTGCGTAACCGGCACCGCCGAACAGCCGCCAGTCTTCATCGATGGGCGGGCTGTAGAGCAAGGTTTCGATACCAAAATCGCGGCTGCCGGTCACCGCGCCAGCGTCGCCATTGCCGCCACCGTAGCTCTTGCCGGTGTAGGCCTCGATGCGCAGTTCAGCCATGTCATGGACGTCACGCTGGCGTTGCAGGCGCTTGACGTGAGCGTTCTCGGGATAGCGGGCGACGACGTCATCGGTAAGCGCATCCATTTGCCGCCATTCCTGCAGATCCATGGCGGCGCGGGCCTGGGCGACTTCCAGGTCGCGATTGCGCGGCGTCGTCGCCTCGACTTCCTTGAGCAGGCTTTCCGAACGTCGCGGCCATTCACGTGCCTGGTACAGATCGGCCTGGGCCAGGCGCAAGCCGATATTGCCGGGGCCGTGGTAAACCAGAGCATCCAGGCGCGCCTCGGCGGTAGGCAGATCGGCGCCGTAGGTGCCTGCCTGAGCGGCCAGGAGCTGCGCGTCCATCCATTCGTCGTTGGGATTACCGATCGGCAGCCCCTTGAGTTCCACGCGGGCCGGCTGTGCTTTCGCCAGGTCTTCGGCCAGTGCGCGGGCCTCCTCGGATTTTTCGCTTTCCAGCAAGGCGTAGTAGAGCGCAGTGCTGTCTTCGAAGCGGTCCGCAGGATCTGCATCCGGTGCAATCAGCACGCGGCGGTACAGATCGACGGCGATCTCCGGTTCACGTTGCTCCAGATAGGAAGAAGCCACCCAGCGCAGCGCGTAGGTTGGAATGCTGACCCCTTCAGCGACCAGCTTCTGGTACTCGGCGATCACCTCGGCCCGGCGAGCCCGGGCGTTGAGGGCGCCCATGCGGTCGATCCGCCAGCGCAAGACATCATCGTGGGCCTCGGCCACCGGAGTCCAGGTGGCGAGCAGTTTGTCGTAGTCCGCCAGCGCGCGATCGGCAATGACAAAACGTTCTGTTTCGCTGCGACTGGCCATATCCGCCAGGCGCACCCGCTCGGCCGCCACATCGCCTTCGAGCCTGCGCTGCACGCCACGATCGATCAGGCCGGGCTGAAGCCGGGCCAGGCGCAGGGCCGGCTCAGGCAAACGGGCGCGTTGCAGGGCGTAGACGTACTCGCGGGCGACTTCAGGCTTGTTGCTGCCGGCACGGGTGAAAGCCTGGTCGTATTCGAAAAGCGCTTCGTGGGGATTGTCCGCACGCGTCAGCGCATAACCCAAGGCCAACCGGCGCATCGGATCTTCTGGCTTGGCGGCAACGAGGGCCCTGGCGCGGCTGACGGCTTCATCTGGCTTGCCGGCATCGGCCTGGGTCAAGGCCAGACCCAGTTGCAGATCGGGGTTCTGCGGATCGATCGCCAACGCCCGGCGATACAACTCGACCGCCGGATCCCAGCGCTTGAGGTTGCGATAGGAGCGAGCAGCTGCGGTCAGCGCCTGAACCGGAAGGTCGCGGTAGCGGCCCTGGGTTTCGTAGACTTTCACCACCTCGGCATCAAGACCGGCCCAACTGGCGATCTGCAGATGGTCACTGATCTGTGCGGCGCTGGCCTGGCCAACCGGCACCTGGCGCAATACGGACAACGCGGGCGTGTAATGCCCCGCGCGGGCGTCGAGCACCATCTGGTCATAAGCGGTATCGGCAAACGCCGCCACCGACCAGCACAATTGGCTGCACAGCGCGACGCGAAACAACGGGCGCAAACCGAGTTGAATAAGAGGACCCACAGTACGCGGCATTCGTCAGCATCCTTACATGGCCAGCCGGGTCGCAGTGCCCCCTTGCCCATCAAACAGAAGGCCGGATCAAAGGAACCCAGCCAAGCTCTAACGGGCCTAGTTTTGCACTCCGTGGCGGGTCATCTTCCAGATCGCCATAATTCTTCAGAATCCATGCAGATTTCAGCGCGGCATTTTCAACGGACAAAAAAAACCGGCCCGTGCACAGGGCACGGACCGGTTTTCAGATGTTGCCTGGGACGGGTTACTGAATGGCGACGCCGCCGCCCAGCTTGTTCATCACAAACGCGGTGAACTGTTCAACGGTCATCTTCTGGCCGTTGAAATCGACCTGATTGTTGGCGTAGTGCAGATTGGTAACCACATCATTGCCTTCAAGCTTCGCCAGCTCCGTGCCTACCGCCATGGCGCTGAACATATCGCTGGTGGCAGTCGCCTGGTCGGCGATCAGTTTTGCGTCGGTCTGGCCTTCCATCTGCGCTTGCACGGTCAGGAGATCCACCAGCATTGGCTTGGAAACCTTCACCTTGAAGTCCAGCAGAGCGAGCAACTGGCGGCCCAGCTCATCGGGTGGCAGGTCCATGGACTGCGGCTTGGCCAGATCGACAACCAGGCTCGCGCGGCTTTCGCCGTTAGCGGTATTGAACGAGAGGTTCTCCAGGGCCACTTGCGGGGCGCCAGCCAGGAGTTTTTCCAGGTCGGCTTTGACCTGCGCTTCTTCTGCCTCGGTGAGGTTCAGCTCCGGAGCCGGCTCGCCCGCTTTAGCGGCCTCGGCAGCTGCCTTTTCGTAGGGCTGCAGCTTGGCCTGGTAGACCTGCATCAGCGACATTGTGGCAGGGATGTCCAGGTTCTTCAGGCTGACCGCCATCTGTGCAGAACCGATGACCTTGTCGTTGAACGACAACTCGCCGATCTTGTAATCAGCGCGTCCCGAAGCACTGGTGCCGTTCTCGGAGCTGTTGTTCTTCATTTCGAAGTTTTTCAGGCCCAATACCGACTTCGGCTCGCCAAAGGTGGTCTTGCTGCTGCTTAGCAACAGGGTGTTGTCGCCCTTGTAGTAGCCATAGGTGCTCTTGGTCAGGTTGCTGGCCAATGTCAGGCCACTGAACTCTACCTGAACCGGCGTCTGATCTTCGGCGACGGTGGTCAACTTGAAGCTGTCCATGTAGCCGTCGGCCTTGATCTTCTCAGCCTGGGCGCTGGCGGCCACATCGATTTTCAGGCCGGAGAAGATCAGCTGGGATTGCTCATCCAGCTTGGTATCCAGAGGCAGCAGTTCGAACGTGCCGTTGGTGGATTGATCGTAACCGAGATTGAAGACGCCTTTGAGAGGCGATTTATCCTTGGCGGCAACGAACCACTTTTCGGTCAGCGGAGTCCGCTCCAGTTCGGTGTGGCTGGTGGCCATGACCGGCAACCATTTGAGCGTCATCAGGCGCGAGAATGGCAGTGGACCGTGTTCGATATTGTCAACGAACAGCAGCTCGACCGGTTCGCCGCCGAACATTTCGCCTTCACCCTTGAGACGATAACGGGCGGTACTGCTGAAGGTGCCACGGTCCAGGGAGACCAGTTCAATCGAAGCGGTGCCATTGGAACCCGCCAGAGCCGTTTGCAGTTGCTTATTGCTGTCGGCAATAGCGGTTTGCAGTACGCCTTCAAGCTTGGTGCCGGTATACCAGGCGCCACCCGCACTGATTGCACCAACAACCACAACGATTCCCAGAAGTACGCTTGCTGATTTGTTCATGAGTGATCCGATCATGTTCCATGGTTGAAAAGAGTCGTCTTCCTTGACCCGCAAAGGGCTGTGGTACGACGCGATAAAAGTGGTGGGGAGATTAGCATCAGGCAAGTCAGCAAGCCCAATGTTTAAAGGGGAAAAAGCGTGTTCTTGAGAAATGGTCTACGAATATTCGACTTCGATCTCGTCAAGTTGATGATCGAAGGTCTTGAGACGTGCTGTCCAGGTGTAGACCAACACTTCGAAATCTCGATTGATTACTGCCGCACCCGATGAATCGTCACGCCCATCGTAGAAGTCCAATTGATAGCGCTCCCGAGCCATCGCGTTGGCCACATCGCACAGCTCGCGGGCATTGTTGAGCCAATGCCAGTCGTCTTGCGCGACTTGCTTGTCCAGGGCGGCGCATTGAGTTTTCAGTGCCTCGAGGCTTTTCTCCAGCGGAGTGCCGGTGAGTTCACCCATGACTTCCTGAAACGTGCGTCCAGGCTGCCAATAGCTGCCCCAGAAATAACGGTCGAATACCGTTTCAACCCGGCGCAGCGCAACCTTGGTATCCCAGATCAAGACCAGTGTCTTGCCTTGCACAAGCTGCTTCTTCTTGATGCGCTGGCCTTGGAGAGACGCCCAAGCGACGATTGCGACAGAAATGACAGCGATCAGCGCAGCCGCGCTATCCAGGAAAATCAGTGCCTTGTCGATATGGTGAGTCAGCATGACGCCATAGAAGTAGGTGGCCGATAGCAGCACCAAGGCCGCGACAGCGCACCAGAAGCCGGGAGCATAAGGGTTTTTCATTATTGGAATCCCCATGACCAGTCACGTCGCGGGCTGTTGCTGCCAATGCCCGACAACCAAAGCATAGCAACGGCTTGGGGGTTTGCCGGGGGGTGGCGTCAATTAGGACGGCGATCCGATTATCGGCTCCGAAAACGACAAAACCCCTGTCTGCATTGGCAGACAGGGGTTCTGGAATTCAATCTTGACGATGACCTACTCTCACATGGGGAAACCCCACACTACCATCGGCGATGCATCGTTTCACTTCTGAGTTCGGGATGGGATCAGGTGGTTCCAATGCTCTATGGTCGTCAAGAAATTCGGTAACCAACCCGTTCAGGAACAACGTGTCGGTGAAAATCGAAGACTTCTACTAAAAACAAAACCCCTACCTGCGTCAGCAGATAGGGGTTTCGGAATTTAATCTTGACGATGACCTACTCTCACATGGGGAAACCCCACACTACCATCGGCGATGCATCGTTTCACTTCTGAGTTCGGGATGGGATCAGGTGGTTCCAATGCTCTATGGTCGTCAAGAAATTCGGTAGCCAGCGCGTGCCTTGCGGTCACGTTCCAGCGAATGGGTATGCGATAGTTTGTGGGTTTTGACTCGAACTTTCGGTTCATTTCGTCTTCACACACCGCAATCTGGCCTCTTTCGAGTCTACAGATTGCTTGGGTGTTATATGGTCAAGCCTCACGGGCAATTAGTACAGGTTAGCTCAACGCCTCACAGCGCTTACACACCCTGCCTATCAACGTCGTAGTCTTCGACGGCCCTTCAGGGGACTCAAGGTCCCAGTGAGATCTCATCTTGAGGCAAGTTTCCCGCTTAGATGCTTTCAGCGGTTATCTTTTCCGAACATAGCTACCCGGCAATGCCACTGGCGTGACAACCGGAACACCAGAGGTTCGTCCACTCCGGTCCTCTCGTACTAGGAGCAGCCCCTCTCAAATCTCAAACGTCCACGGCAGATAGGGACCGAACTGTCTCACGACGTTCTAAACCCAGCTCGCGTACCACTTTAAATGGCGAACAGCCATACCCTTGGGACCGGCTTCAGCCCCAGGATGTGATGAGCCGACATCGAGGTGCCAAACACCGCCGTCGATATGAACTCTTGGGCGGTATCAGCCTGTTATCCCCGGAGTACCTTTTATCCGTTGAGCGATGGCCCTTCCATACAGAACCACCGGATCACTAAGACCTACTTTCGTACCTGCTCGACGTGTCTGTCTCGCAGTCAAGCGCGCTTTTGCCTTTATACTCTACGACCGATTTCCGACCGGTCTGAGCGCACCTTCGTACTCCTCCGTTACTCTTTAGGAGGAGACCGCCCCAGTCAAACTACCCACCATACACTGTCCTCGATCCGGATAACGGACCTGAGTTAGAACCTCAAAGTTGCCAGGGTGGTATTTCAAGGATGGCTCCACGCAGACTGGCGTCCACGCTTCAAAGCCTCCCACCTATCCTACACAAGCAAATTCAAAGTCCAGTGCAAAGCTATAGTAAAGGTTCACGGGGTCTTTCCGTCTAGCCGCGGATACACTGCATCTTCACAGCGATTTCAATTTCACTGAGTCTCGGGTGGAGACAGCGCCGCCATCGTTACGCCATTCGTGCAGGTCGGAACTTACCCGACAAGGAATTTCGCTACCTTAGGACCGTTATAGTTACGGCCGCCGTTTACCGGGGCTTCGATCAAGAGCTTCGCGTTAGCTAACCCCATCAATTAACCTTCCGGCACCGGGCAGGCGTCACACCCTATACGTCCACTTTCGTGTTTGCAGAGTGCTGTGTTTTTAATAAACAGTCGCAGCGGCCTGGTATCTTCGACCGGCGTGGGCTTACGCAGCAAGTGCTTCACCCTCACCGGCGCACCTTCTCCCGAAGTTACGGTGCCATTTTGCCTAGTTCCTTCACCCGAGTTCTCTCAAGCGCCTTGGTATTCTCTACCCAACCACCTGTGTCGGTTTGGGGTACGGTTCCTGGTTACCTGAAGCTTAGAAGCTTTTCTTGGAAGCATGGCATCAACCACTTCGTCACCCAAAGGGTAACTCGTCATCAGCTCTCGGCCTTAGAATCCCGGATTTACCTAAGATTCCAGCCTACCACCTTAAAC
>NZ_CP071646.1:6035000-6297755 GCF_051132005.1 Pseudomonas sp. Z1-14
AGGCCGCAAGGCCACCCACCTTGAAGTTCTCGATCAGGATGTCGGACTTGGCCGCCAGTTCCCGGATCAGCTTTTGCCCTTCGGGGCGCGTGAAATCAATCGTGACCGATTGCTTGTTGCGATTGGCCGACAGGTAATAAGCCGCCTCGGTCGTATTCTCGCCATAAGCGTCTTTCAGAAAGGGCGGCCCCCAGGCACGCGTATCGTCACCGTTACCCGGACGCTCGACCTTTATGACCTCCGCCCCCAGGTCCGCGAGGATCTGCCCGGCCCAAGGCCCAGCCAGAACCCTCGATAAATCCAACACCCGCAGATGCGAAAGCGCGCCCATGGCCGTTCCCCTATTAATAGAACGCTTGAATGCCGGTTTGCGCGCGGCCAAGGATCAACGCATGAACATCGTGCGTACCCTCGTAGGTGTTCACCACCTCAAGGTTCACTAAATGACGAGCAATGCCGAACTCGTCGGAGATGCCATTGCCGCCCAGCATGTCCCGCGCCATGCGTGCAATATCCAGGGACTTACCGCAAGAGTTCCGCTTCATGATCGAAGTAATCTCTACCGCAGCCGTGCCTTCATCTTTCATACGCCCAAGACGCAGACATCCTTGAAGCGCGAGGGTGATTTCAGTCTGCATATCGGCCAGTTTTTTCTGGATCAATTGATTGGCAGCCAACGGGCGACCGAACTGCTGCCGGTCGAGCGTGTATTGACGGGCGGTGTGCCAGCAGAACTCGGCAGCCCCCAGGGCGCCCCAGGAAATGCCGTAGCGCGCCGAGTTCAGACAGGTGAACGGCCCTTTCAAGCCACGCACGTCCGGAAAGATGTTTTCTTCCGGCACGAATACGCTGTCCATGACGATCTCGCCGGTAATCGAAGCACGCAGCCCGACCTTGCCGTGAATCGCCGGAGCAGTCAGGCCCTTCCAGCCCTTCTCCAGCACGAAGCCTCGGATATCGCCGGCGTCGTCCTTCGCCCAAACGACAAACACATCCGCGATCGGACTGTTGGTGATCCACATCTTGCTGCCGGTCAAGCTGTAGCCGCCTTCAACCTTGCGCGCCCGAGTGATCATCGCGCCCGGGTCGGAACCATGGTTCGGCTCGGTCAGGCCAAAGCAGCCTATCCATTCGCCTGAAGCCAGCTTCGGCAGATACTTCTGTTTCTGCGCCTCGGTGCCGAATTCGTTGATCGGCACCATGACCAGTGAGGACTGCACGCTCATCATCGACCGGTAGCCGGAGTCCACACGCTCCACTTCCCTGGCGATGAGGCCGTAGCTGACGTAATTCAGGCCGCTGCCGCCGTATTGCTCGGGAATGGTGGCGCCCAGGAGGCCCACTTCGCCCATTTCACGAAAGATCGCCGGGTCAGTCTTTTCATGACGGAACGCCTCCAGTACGCGCGGCGCCAGCTTCTGCTGAGCGAACTGCTCGGCAGTGTCGCGAATCATGCGTTCTTCTTCGGTGAGTTGCTGGTCCAGCAACAAGGGATCGATCCAGCTGAAGCTCGCCTTACTGTCCATGAAAAAGTCCTCGCCAATCAAATGGAAAATCGTGGACTGATCCTAGGCCCGGTTTCCCACAAGAGCAAACGAGGATTCGGCATGTTGTTGTGCTAATTTCTCACTCGGTAAACGCCAAAGACCGCTGTTGTGCGGATAACGAGTGAGGCTTGCGTATATGCGTCGTAAAATCCCAAGCACCGCCGCCCTGATCAGCTTCGAGGCTGCCGCACGCCACGAAAGCTTCACCAAGGCGGCACTGGAGCTCTCTCTCACCCAAGGCGCTATCTGCCGACAGATTGCCAGCCTGGAGGACTTCCTTGGCGTGGAGCTTTTCCGACGCTCAAGACGCGGCGTCAAGCTGACTGAAGCGGGGCTTTCATATAGCCGTCGAATCGCCACGCAACTGAATGCCGTCGAGCGCGATACCCTTTCAGTGATGGGGCACACCGGCGCGAACGTTATCGAACTCGCCGTCGTGCCCACCTTCGGCACTCAATGGCTGCTGCCACGCCTCAAGGATTTCCAGCAGCAGCACCCTGAGGTGACGGTCAATCTCACCAACCGCACGCGCCCTTTCCTGTTCGCCGATACGGATTTCGATGCAGCCATCTACTTCGGCGACGCGGACTGGTCCGGCACCGAATCTCACAAATTAATGGGGGAAAAGCCGTTGCCGGTATGCAGCCCCTCCTTGCTGGGCAACCGCAAAACTCTGACGCCAGAGGCAATCGCCGAGCTCCCCCTGCTCCAGCAGACAACCCGCCCATACGCGTGGCGCCAGTGGTTCAACTCACAAGACCTTAATATCGCGCGCGACCTGACAGGTCCGCGCTATGAACTATTCTCCATGCTTGCCCAAGCCGCCATGCACGATATGGGTGTTGCCTTGATCCCGCCCTTCCTGATCCAGCGCGAACTGGCGGAGAAGCGCCTGGTCATTGCCAACCCCAATGCCCTGTCGAGCCTCAAGGCGTATTACCTGATGATCCCGGAACGGAAGGTGGAATCGGCCTCGCTGCGGGCATTTCGCGATTGGCTGGTCACCAAAGCTAGAAACTATGCTTTTGAAAATTAAGGAAAAAATGACAGCGCAAATAAGTAGTAATACTATCTCAAGCACTACAGATATAACTATTTGTCGCATTTAACCAAACTGTGATCATATCGGTACAAACGTCCTAGAACCGTTGAAATACGTGGCTTTAAGCCATATCGAGCGAGTCATATCGCTCCATTCATCTGACCGATGCAAAAAGAATCATAATTTCCGTTATCCCTTGATTTGCCTGGGTTTAGCGACCTTTACCTCGCCAGTTGCGACATTCGGTCACAGGGTGACTTGTAGTTATATTTACGTCACACGTCATAATCCCTTGAAGGGCTGAATATTCGCCTGCAAAATGCCGCGCCCCGCCTGGTCAGGCGGGATCGTGCTGATCGGCCGCCCCAGTCGCACCATCCGAAGTGCCTGGGTTTACTCAATAAGATCACGCAGGAGATTTGACGTGCACATTGGTGTTCCTCTCGAAACCCAGACGGGTGAAACACGGGTTGCTGCTACCCCGGAAACCATCAAGAAGCTGGTCGGCCAAGGCCATAAAGTCACTGTTGAAAGCGGCGCCGGCATCAAGGCCAGCGTTATTGACAGTGCCTATGAGGCAGCGGGCGCAACCATTGGCAGCGCCAGTGATGCATTCGGGGCCGAACTGATCCTCAAGGTGGTCGCCCCCAGCGACAGCGAGCTGACGCTGATCAAGAGCGGCACCGTTCTGGTGGGCATGCTCAACCCGTTCAACAACGAAACCATCGCCAAGCTGGCCGAACGCGGCATCACCGCATTCGCCCTTGAGGCCGCGCCGCGTACCTCCCGCGCTCAAAGCCTGGACGTGCTGTCGTCTCAAGCGAATATCGCCGGCTATAAAGCCGTGTTGCTGGCCGCCCATCACTATCCGCGCTTCATGCCGATGCTGATGACCGCCGCAGGCACCGTGAAAGCGGCGCGCGTGCTGATTCTCGGCGCGGGCGTGGCCGGACTCCAGGCGATTGCCACGGCCAAGCGCCTGGGCGCTGTGATCGAGGCATCGGACGTGCGTCCCGCAGTGAAAGAGCAAATCGAATCCCTCGGCGCCAAGTTCGTCGACGTGCCTTACGAGACCGACGAAGAGCGTGAATGCGCCGTCGGCGTGGGTGGTTACGCCCGGCCCATGCCTGCCAGCTGGATGCAGCGCCAGGCCCAAGCCGTGCACGAGCGCGCCAAGCAGGCGGACATCGTCATCACCACCGCATTGATTCCGGGCCGCAAGGCACCGACTTTGCTGAGCGCCGAAACCGTCGCGCAGATGAAACCGGGCTCGGTGGTCATCGACCTCGCAGCAGCCCAGGGCGGTAACTGCCCGCTGACCGTGGCCGATCAGGTGGTGGTCGAAAACGGCGTGACCATTTGCGGCCCGACCAACCTGGCCGGTGAAGTCGCGGCCGATGCTTCGGCGTTGTACGCCCGTAACCTGCTGGACTTCCTGAAGCTGGTCTTCACCAAGGAAGGTCAGTTCGACGTGAACCTGGAAGACGACATCGTCGCCGCGTGCCTGATGTGCCGCGACGGCCAAGTCATCCGCAAAAACGCCTAAGCAGGGATTCAGACAATGGAAGAGCTTATTTCCCCCGGTATCTACAACCTGATCATCTTCGTGCTGGCGATTTATGTCGGTTACCACGTGGTCTGGAACGTTACACCCGCGCTGCACACGCCGTTAATGGCGGTGACCAACGCCATCTCGGCAATCGTGATTGTCGGCGCCATGCTGGCCGCCGCCCTGACCGTAACGCCGCTGGGCAAGACCATGGGCACCCTCGCCGTAGCCCTGGCCGCGGTCAACGTGTTCGGCGGCTTCCTGGTGACGCGCCGCATGCTTGAGATGTTCAAGAAAAAAGCCCCGAAAGCCGTAAAAGAAGAGGCGCCCAAGTAATGAGCATGAACCTGGTAACGACGCTCTACCTGATTGCGTCGATCTGTTTCATCCAGGCCCTCAAAGGCCTTTCGCATCCCACCACCTCCCGCCGAGGCAACCTGTTCGGCATGCTCGGCATGGCGCTGGCAGTGCTCACTACCGTGGGTCTCATCTATAAGCTGGGGGCAGAGCTGGCCACTGCCGGCATTGGCTACGTCATCGTCGGCCTGCTGGTTGGTGGTACCGCCGGCTCGATCATGGCCAAGCGCGTCGAGATGACCAAGATGCCGGAGCTGGTAGCGTTCATGCACAGCATGATCGGCCTGGCGGCGGTGTTCATTGCCATCGCGGCGGTAGTCGAGCCGCAATCGCTGGGTATCGTCAAGCAACTGGGCGATTCGATCCCGGCCGGTAACCGTCTGGAGCTGTTCCTCGGCGCGGCCATCGGTGCAATCACCTTCTCCGGTTCGGTGATCGCTTTCGGCAAGTTGTCGGGCAAGTACAAGTTCCGCCTGTTCCAAGGCGCACCGGTACAGTTTGGTGGCCAGCACAAGCTCAACCTGATCCTGGGCCTGGCAACGCTGGGCCTGGGCCTGACCTTCATGTTCACCGGCAACCTCGGCGCGTTCGCCTTGATGTTGGCCTTGGCCTTCGTGCTGGGTGTGCTGATCATCATCCCGATCGGCGGCGCGGACATGCCGGTGGTGGTCTCGATGCTCAACAGTTATTCGGGCTGGGCGGCCGCCGGTATCGGCTTCTCGCTGAACAACTCGATGCTGATCATTGCCGGCTCCCTGGTAGGTTCGAGCGGTGCGATCCTGTCTTACATCATGTGCAAGGCGATGAACCGTTCGTTCTTCAACGTGCTGCTCGGTGGCTTCGGCAACGCCGCAGATGCGGCTGGCCCGGCAGGCTCGAAAGAAGCCCGCCCGGTGAAATCCGGTTCGGCAGATGACGCGACCTTCCTGCTGACCAACGCCGACACAGTGATCATCGTGCCGGGCTACGGCCTGGCGGTGGCACGGGCGCAGCATGCGTTGAAAGAGCTGACCGAGAAGCTGACCCACCATGGCGTGACCGTCAAATATGCGATCCACCCGGTGGCCGGTCGCATGCCCGGGCACATGAACGTCCTGCTGGCCGAGGCCGAAGTACCTTACGACCAGGTGTTCGAGATGGAGGACATCAACTCCGAGTTCGGCCAGGCCGACGTGGTGCTGGTGCTGGGCGCCAACGATGTGGTCAACCCGGCGGCGAAGAACGATCCCAAGTCGCCGATCGCCGGCATGCCGATCCTCGAAGCGTTCAAGGCCAAGACCATCATCGTCAACAAGCGCTCGATGGCCAGCGGCTATGCCGGCCTGGACAACGAGCTGTTCTACCTCGACAAGACCATGATGGTGTTCGGCGACGCCAAGAAGGTCATTGAGGACATGGTCAAGGCCGTGGAATAAGCTCCGCAGTGTTATCAAAACGCCCCGACTTGTCGGGGCGTTTTGATTTGTATCAAGGCTGAAAGTTACCGATACGGTAATGATGTTTTGCCTGAAACGCCCGTAATAGACGCCTCAAATGCGACTTTTGTAGCGGGTCGGGCACGGCGCGAATTCTCTACACTGCGCATCCTGCTTCCTGCCCGAGACAACCATCCATGTACCGTGACCGCATCCGCCTGCCTTCGTTGTTGGACAAAGTGATGAGCGCTGCCGAGGCAGCCTTGCTGATTGAGGACGGGATGACCGTTGGCATGAGTGGCTTCACCCGCGCCGGAGAAGCCAAGGCGGTACCTCATGCACTGGCCGAACGGGCCAAGCTCATGCCGTTGAAAATCAGCCTGATGACCGGAGCGAGCCTGGGCAACGATCTCGATAAGGAGCTCACGGAGGCAGGCGTGCTCGCGCGACGCATGCCCTTCCAGGTGGACAGCACCCTGCGCAAGGCCATCAACGCTGGCGAGGTCATGTTCATCGACCAGCATCTATCGGAGACCGTTGAACAGATGCGCAACGCGCAGCTCAAGCTGCCCGATATCGCCGTGATCGAAGCCGTGGCCATTACCGAACAAGGTCATATCGTGCCCACCACATCAGTGGGCAATTCGGCCAGTTTTGCGATTTTCGCCAGACAAGTGATCGTCGAGATCAATATGGCCCACAACCCGAATCTGGAAGGGCTCCACGACATCTATATCCCGAGCTACCGCCCAACCCGCACACCCATTCCCCTGGTGAAGGTCGAGGACCGCATCGGTAGCCCTGCCATTCCAATCCCCGCGGAAAAAATTGCCGCCATTGTCATCACCCATCAAGCGGACTCACCCTCCACCGTCCTGCCACCTGACAGCGATACACAGGCTATTGCCGATCACTTGGTCGATTTTTTCAAGCAAGAGGTGGCAGCCGGACGGATGACCAACAAGCTCGGCCCGTTGCAGGCCGGAATCGGTAATATCGCCAACGCCGTGATGTGCGGTTTGATCGATTCCCCGTTCGAAGAACTGACCATGTATTCCGAGGTGCTGCAAGACTCGACCTTCGACCTGATCGATGCGGGCAAGCTGAGTTTCGCTTCCGGCAGTTCCATTACCTTGTCGGCTCGACGCAATGCCGATGTCTTCGGCAACCTGGAAAGGTATAAGGACAAATTGGTCCTGCGCCCGCAGGAAATCTCCAACCATCCAGAAGTTGTGCGCCGCCTGGGCATCATCGGCATCAACACAGCGTTGGAGTTCGATCTGTACGGCAACGTCAACTCAACCCATGTGTGCGGCACGCGGATGATGAACGGCATTGGCGGATCGGGCGACTTCGCCCGGAATGCGCACCTGGCGGTGTTCGTTACCAAATCCATCGCCAAGGGCGGTGCCATTTCCAGCGTCGTGCCGATGGTCAGCCATGTGGACCATACCGAGCACGATGTCGACATCCTGGTAACAGAGATCGGTCTGGCCGACCTGCGGGGGCTCGCACCACGGGAGCGGGCGAGGGTCATCATCGACAACTGCGTACACCCTATCTATCGCCAGGCGCTCAGCGACTATTTTGAAGCCGCTTGTAAGCTGGGCGGACATACGCCGCATATCCTGAAGGATGCGCTCAGTTGGCACCTCAACCTCGAGGAAACCGGACGCATGTTGGCGATTTGATACAGCTGGCCTAGCGATACAGCAATAACAGTTTCGGTGAATGCCTACGGCAGGGGCAGTCATCGCATAAAACTGTACTACTGTACCGGTGATTTCTTACGCCCCATTCCTACAAAACCGGGAAGAACAGCCTAAAATGCACCTAAATTGTGCATATAGGTACAGTTGCCTCAATATCGACCGGTACACCGCTCTTTAACAGTTAACTGGTCTCTCACAATACAGGTGAACTGTATCTAGAGAGACTGGCCAAACGAGAGGATCATGGGCACCAGTCAAACCACTACCTGATCCCGCCACAAGCGGAAGGATGTCAACCATGGAACGTACACTCAGTTCCGAGCTGTTTTTCGAAGACAAAGTTGAAAAAAACCAGGCTTCCCTGCCTCTTCGCGTTATCGCCAACCTGATGTTGTGGCAGCGCCGCATTGCCAGCCGCCATCAACTGGCTCGTCTGGATTCGCGTCTGCTGGCTGACGCCGGTATCAGCGAAGCACAACGCTACGAAGAGCTGAGCAAGCCGTTCTGGCGCTAACTCAGCGTCGCTGGCCCTGACCCACCGGGTCCATCGCCAGCATCGAATTGAATAAACGAGACCCGTCGTGGGAAACCACGACGGGTCTCGTCGTTTATGGGCCCGAGGTTGAATTTTCACTGAAACTGAACAGTTTTAAAATTTTCAACTATGACAAGTACAGTTCAAACTGCTCGCCTTATTATTGTTCTGTAGCTGTCAGCCGCCGCGTTCTGTCCTAATATCGATCCTGACGTGGCGAAGCGAGTCGAATCTGCGTCTCTTCCTTCCAGCTACACGCACCGGCATCCTTCATCATCAAGGAGTTACCTCATGATCCGTCTTCGCCTGCTCAGCACAGCTGTCCTGCTGGCCGTAGCCGCCCATTCCAACGCCAGCAGCTTCATCGTCACGACTGACTCCATCGTCGGCGCACTAAAAGCCACTTCCGACGTAACCTCCGACGCCACCTCTTCACTGCGGGACAACAAGATTGTTCAAGCTGCCCGTGATGATGCCGCCAGCTTCGTGGCTAGCGAAGGGGCCATCCGTGGCGTGAAGCTGGAAAGCGCGCTGGATTTCATTCGCCAGCAGGCTCCACAGCTCAACGCCACCGATGCGCAGTTGGCACAGGCCATCCTGGTTATTTGATGCAACATGAAACATCGGGCACCCAGAGGTGTTCCGATGTTTCAGCGCTGGCTCTGGCCCGCCGGTTTGCGCTAGCCTTCAGGCTCGCCAACAACTGTCGAGTCCCATGCGTTTTTCAAATCTGTACCGAGCCTTTTTCTTCGCAGCTTTCTGCTGGTCTGTTCCGGCCCAAGCCTTTGACGTGTCCACCCAACAGCTGGTGGCCAGCGCTTATGCCACAAGCCTCGTGACCTCGGCACCCTTCGACAATAAACTGGTCGTCGCCGCTCGCGATGACGCCGCAACATTCATTGCCAGCGATGGACAGTTGCGAGGCGCACAGTTGGAATCGGCCTTGGCTTACCTGCGCCGGAGCCAGCCAAAACTTCACGCCAGCGACCTTGAACTGGCACAGGCAATTCTCGTCCAATAGCTATCTGTTTTTTCTTTTCGGAGTCGTTCCATGCGTAGCCCGCTGATTGCTGCCGCCCTTGGCCTGCTGGTGTTGGCCGATGTGGCCCAGGCACATACCTTGGTAGCCACCAGTAACATCATCGTTCGCGCTTCCCAGCGCTCGATCGATTTCACCTCTGACACCACTACCTCCATCCGTGATTCGAAAATCGTCCGTGAAGCCCACGATGACGCGGCCAGCTTCGTCGCCAGCAACGGCGAAATTCGTGGCGCTCATCTCGAGGCCGCTTTCGAAACCTTGCGTACCCGCGTACCGGAAGCTCGCGACGCCAGTGATCAGGTTCTCGCCGAAGCCATCCTCGCATTGTGAGGCGACTCGCCGCCTGGCTGACGGCCGGGGTCGTGCTGCTTATCGGCAGCACTGCCCAGGCCGGCCTGCAGCTACACCTCAATAGCGACGGCTTGAGCCCGGCGCAACAGCAGGCCAGTCAGGCATTGCTCGATGAAGCCATGCAAGCATTACCTCCGCGCTTCATCGAGCGATTGGACCGGCGCATCGATGTCGGCTGGACCGACCAGATGCCGGAAAACGCCTACGGCCAGGCTTCGTTGGTGTCACAGCTGGATCTCAACCGCAACCTGCTCGACAGCCTCACCGACGGCAGCGCCGCCAGGCAAAAGACCCAGCGGCCGCACGGCACGGTGCGGCGAGAAATGCTCGCCACGGTCCTCCACGAACTGACTCATATCTATGATCGCTCGCGTCTATGGCCGGATGCCGAACGTGCGCTGATCCAGCGCTGTACGCGGCGCAACAGCAGTGCAGGATTGATCGGGCTCCCGGATGAATGCCGGGGCGAGAACGACCGCCGCTTCACCCTCAGCGATGATCCACGCTTGCTCGACTTGGCCGGTTGGCCGCAATACGTCGGCCGCCGCGGCGAACGGGAACAGCATAACCGCCAGGTCGCCCGCAGCCCGGACCTCTACGAGACAAGCAGTCCCAAGGAGTTCGTCGCGGTGAACATGGAGTATTTCCTCCTGGACCCGAGCTATGCATGCCGGCGCCCCGCCCTGTATCGCTATTATCAGGAACACTTCGGCTGGGCGCCTGCCGCCAAGGACACCTGCGCCCAGTCCTTCGCTTTTCTCAACGCCGGCAACGATTTTGCCAAGACGCCGCTGGGCAAGGTCGATCCGGAGCGCGTCTACGCCATCGATTATCTGCTGGCCGAAGCCAACCAGAACTGGGTCAGTCGCTGGGGCCACAGCATGCTCCGGCTGGTGATCTGCGCGCCGGGCCGACCACGTGGGCCGGATTGCCGGTTGGACCTGGATCAGCACCTGGTGTTGTCTTACCGTGCGTTTGTAGGTGATGTACAGCTGTCGAGCTGGGACGGACTGGTGGGCAAATACCCATCGCGCCTGTTTGTGCTGCCGCTGGCCCAGGTAATCGATGAATACACCAAGACTGAACTGCGCAGCCTGGCATCAGTTCCGCTGAACTTGTCTCGTGCCGAGATCGAGGAGACCGTCGAACGTGCCGCCGAAATGCATTGGAGCTACGACGGAAACTACTACTTCCTCTCCAATAACTGCGCAGTTGAAAGCCTGAAGCTGCTGCGCAGCGGCAGTAACAACGAGCAGCTCAAAGACCTGGACAGCATCATGCCCAACGGCTTGCTGGAAATCCTCAAGGGTCGAGGCCTGGCGGATACCAGCGTACTGGATGATCCCAAGGAGGCACTGCGCCTCGGTTACCGTTTTGACTCGTTCCGCGACCGCTACCAGGCGATGTTCGAAGTCCTGAAAAAGCATCTGCCCATCAAACAGCAAACCGTTGAAGACTGGCTGGCCCTGGACGCCACTGAACGCCGCGCCTGGTTCGAGCAGGCAGACCTGCGCACCAGCGCGGCGCTGCTTCTATTGGAGCAGGCGAGTTTCCGCCGGCAATTGCTGCTCGCTCAGGATGAGGTCAAGCAGCGCTACCTCAATGCCCGCGAATTGCAGAACGGCGGTATGGAACGGGCAAACGCGACGCTGCAGCAGATTCTCGCCAACAGCGGTTTCCTGAGCCGCCCGGCCGAATTGCTGGGCAGCGGCGGCTATGGTCTGCCGCAACCCAGCGAGTGGCAACGACTGGAATCGGAAAGCAGCCTGCGCCAGAAGCAACTGCAAACGCTCACAGGCGACCTGGATAAGGAGGTTCGAGCGTTGCTGGAGCCGAGCCGCGCAGCTGAAATTGCTGCAAGCGAGGCCAACGTGAAGGTAATCGGCGAACATCTGCGCAAGCTGCACAAGGCCGGGGGCGGGTTGGAGTTGCCCTGACCCGCTTGGATGAAACTTTAAAAAGGGGCTCAGAACCCAGTTCTGAACCCCTTTTTTTGTTGCTGCAAACCGAACCTGGAATCAGCCCAGACGCGCCTTGCGCACGCCGTCAGCCAAGGCAGCACACAAGCTCAACACGCCATCGATCGCCTGCTCCGACGTGTCGGCACGGGCGATATGGTCGATCAACGCCGAGCCAACCACTACCCCATCGGCCAGCCGCGCGATAGCTGCCGCCTGTTCAGGCGTGCGGATACCGAAACCGATGCTGATCGGCAGATCGGTATGGCGACGCAAACGCGCCACGGCCTCTTCCACATGTTCCAGCGTCGCGGCGCCGGCACCGGTCACACCGGCAACTGACACGTAGTAGACAAAGCCGGAACTGCCGTTGAGCACGGTAGGCAAGCGCACGTCGTCAGTGGTTGGCGTAGTCAGGCGGATAAAGTCCAGGCCGACAGCCTGGGCCGGTTCGCACAGTTCGCTGTTGTGCTCGGGCGGCATGTCCACCACGATCAGGCCATCGACGCCGGAGTCCAGCGCCTCGCCGATGAAACGCTGCACACCATAACGATGGATCGGGTTGAAATACCCCATCAATACCAGCGGTGTCTCGGTGTTGTCCTTGCGGAACTCACGCACCATCTGCAGGGTTTTCGCCAGGTTCTGCTGGGCCCCCAGGGCGCGGATATTCGCCAGCTGGATTGCCGGGCCGTCAGCCATCGGATCGGTGAACGGCATGCCCAGCTCGATCACGTCCGCGCCGGCGCCAGGCAGGCCCTTGAGGATCGCCAGCGAAGTGTCGTAGTCCGGATCACCGGCGGTGACAAAGGTCACCAGCGCGGCGCGGTTCTGTTCCTTGAGTTCGGCAAAACGGGTTTGCAGGCGGCTCATCAATGTTTCTCCTGCTGGGACTGTTCCATATGGTGCATTACGGTTTGCATGTCTTTGTCGCCGCGGCCGGACAGGTTGACCACCATCAGGTGATCCTTGGGCAGGTTCGGTGCACGCTTGAACACTTCAGCCAAGGCGTGGGCGCTTTCCAGCGCAGGAATGATCCCTTCAAGACGGCAGCATTTATGGAAAGCTTCCAAAGCTTCGGCGTCGGTGACCGAGGTGTACTGGACCCGACCGATGTCATGCAACCAGGCGTGTTCCGGACCGATCCCCGGATAATCGAGACCTGCAGATATGGAATGGGCGTCGATGATCTGACCGTCGTCGTCCTGCAGCAGGAACGTACGATTGCCGTGCAGCACACCCGGGACGCCACCGTTCAGGCTCGCGGCGTGCTTGCCGGTCTCGATGCCATAACCAGCCGCTTCAACGCCGATGATATCGACGCTCCTGTCATCCAGGAACGGATGGAACAGGCCCATGGCGTTGGAGCCGCCACCGATGCATGCCACCAGGCTATCCGGCAGCCGGCCTTCCTGGGCTTGCAACTGATCGCGGGTTTCCTTGCCGATCACCGCCTGGAAATCGCGGACCATCGCTGGGTAAGGGTGCGGCCCGGCCACGGTGCCGATCAGATAGAAGGTGCTGTCGACGTTGGTCACCCAATCGCGCAGCGCCTCATTCATCGCATCCTTGAGGGTGCCGGTGCCAGCAACCACCGGGATCACTTCGGCGCCGAGCAGTTTCATCCGGAACACGTTGGCCTGCTGGCGCTCGATGTCGGTGGTGCCCATATAGATCACACACTCAAGGCCAAAACGCGCAGCCACGGTGGCAGTGGCCACGCCGTGCATGCCAGCGCCGGTCTCGGCGATGATGCGTTTCTTGCCCATGCGCCGCGCCAGCAGGATCTGGCCGATGCAGTTGTTGATCTTGTGAGCGCCCGTGTGGTTCAGCTCTTCACGCTTGAGGTAGATCTTCGCACCGCCGCAGTACTCGGTCAGGCGCTCGGCGAAATACAGCGGGCTCGGACGACCGACGTAGTCGCGCTGGAAGTAGGCCAATTCCTCAATGAAGGCAGGATCTTCCTTCGCCACTTCGTATTCACGGGCCAGATCAAGGATCAACGGCATCAGCGTTTCGGCCACGTAGCGGCCGCCGAACGCGCCAAACAGGCCATTGGCATCGGGGCCGCTGCGCAGGTTGAAAGGGGTCGTAGGCTGGGTCATCGGGCGCTCCAGGCGAATGCGTAGAAAAACAATGAGGGTCACTCTACCTCTGCCATCGCACTCTGAAAACCGATAAGATCGCCGCAACCTGTCAGGAAAACTCACAGATACCATGAGCCACGACCTCCCGCCGCTAAACGCCTTGCGTGCCTTCGAGGCCACCGCCCGCCTGAACAGCGTAAGCCAGGCGGCGGAGCAGCTGCACGTCACCCACGGTGCCGTCAGCCGGCAATTGAAATTGCTCGAAGAGCACTTGGGTGTCAGCCTGTTCATCAAGGATGGCCGTGGCCTGAAACTCACAGATGCAGGTTTGCGTCTGCGTGACGCCAGTGCCGACGCATTCGAACGCCTGCGCACGGTTTGCGCGGAGCTGACGCAAAGCACTGCGGACGCGCCGTTCGTGCTGGGCTGCTCGGGCAGCCTGCTGGCGCGCTGGTTCATACCCCGCCTGGGCAGGCTCAACGCTGATCTGCCCGACTTGCGCCTGCATCTGTCCGCCGGCGAAGGCGACCTGGACCCGAGGCGACCTGGACTGGACGCCCTGCTGGTATTCGCCGAGCCGCCCTGGCCAGCCGACATGCAAGTGTATGAACTGGCCAGCGAGCGAATCGGCCCGGTGATCAGCCCGCGCTACGCCGGATTCGCCCAACTGCGGGACGCACCGGCCAGCACACTGTTGGGCGAGCCGCTATTGCATACCACCTCCCGCCCACAGGCCTGGCCAACCTGGGCACGGCAAAATGCCTTGGAACCCCAGTCACTGAGATTCGGGCAAGGTTTTGAGCATCTGTATTATTTACTCGAGGCCGCGGTAGCCGGGCTTGGCGTGGCAATCGCACCGGAACCGCTAGTAGCCGAGGACGTTCGTGCCGGACGCCTGGTCGCGCCGTGGGGCTTCAGTGAAACCCCGGCGCGGCTGGCGTTGTGGCTGCCCAAGCGCGCCGCGGATGGACGCGCCCGGCAATTGGCACAGTGGCTCAGGCATGAGCTGAGCCCACCCGTTCAGTCACCGCGCTTGCACAACAAGTAAGCGGCCAGCAAACCAAGCGCCCCAACCGCGACACCGGCCGTGGTCCAGGGATGTTCTTGAGCGTAATCACGGGTGGCGATCCCGGTTTCACGGGTTTTCACCTTAACCTCTTCATACGCATCGCTGAGCAGATGCCGAGAGTGTTTCAGCGCGCTTTCGGCATTGGCCTTGAGCGACTTGAGGGTTTTGCGCGACTCGTCCGAAGCGTCGTCTTTCAGGCTTTCCAAGGACTTGAGCAGACTCTCGATCTCCGCTTCCATGCTTTGCAACGAGGCTTTACGTAACGAAGTGCTGGCCATGGTGGCTCTCTCCTGCAGTGGTTAGTAGCGTGTGTGGATTGGGACTGCGACCGCTTGCGAAAGTGCAGTAAATCTGAACTTTCGCAGCGAAAACGGCGACACACGTAAGGCGAAAAATCGCTGCTAGGCTGTTAAAGACAACCAAGGAGAACGTCATGAGTGATCATCACACGTACAAAAAGGTCGAACTGGTCGGCTCGTCTCCCACCAGCATTGAAGACGCCATCAACAATGCCCTGGCGGAGGCCAGCAAAAGCCTCAAGCACCTGGAATGGTTCGAGGTCACCGAAACCCGCGGTCACATCGAAAACGGCCGTGCCGCGCACTTCCAGGTGACCATCAAGGTCGGGTTCCGGATCGCCAATAGCTGAGCTGATTTGAACTTGCACGCTGGCGGAGTGCCATAGGGAATGGCCATGCGCTATGGTTGGCGCATCAGGCCTTTCTGATACCTCCCTATTTGATCCGTCCAAGGAGTGCGAGCGATGAAGAAGTTGATGGTGGCCCTGGGTCTGCTGAGCCTTGCGGGTGGCGCGTTTGCGGCCGGCAAGCCCTGCGAAGAGCTGAAAAGCGAAATCGCGGCGAAGCTTGATGCCAAAGGTGTATCGGGTTATTCGCTGGAAGTTGTCGATAAAGGCGCAGCGGCTGACGGAGAAGTCGTCGGCGCCTGCGAAGGCGGTTCAAAGGAAATCGTCTACAAACGCGGCTGATTGCGCGTTCAAATCAAAGCCGACGCGGTGCGTCGGCTTTTTTGTGGCTGTGATTCAGCCTTTCATGACTTGCGCCAGCAGCTCATAGGAGTGCAGCCGGTCGGTGTGCTCGTACAGATCGCTGGTAAAAATCAGCTCGTCGGCCTGGGTTTGCTCGATCAGCACCTCCAGCCTGGCGCGGATTTTCTGCGGCCCGCCGATCATCGCCAAGCCAAGGAAGTCACCGACCGCTTCTTTCTCATGGGGCAGCCACAGGCCATTCATGGTTTCCACTGGCGGGCGCTGTACCAGACTTTGGCCGCGCATCAACGCCAGGATGCGCTGGTATACCGAAGTCGCCAGGTAATCCGCCTGCTCATCGGTATCCGCTGCCACCAGCGGTACGCCGAGCATGACGTAAGGTTTGTCCAGCACCGCAGACGGTTTGAAATGATTGCGATAGACGCGAATCGCTTCATGCATGAAACGCGGTGCGAAATGCGAGGCGAAGGCGTAGGGCAACCCGCGCTCTCCGGCCAGTTGCGCACTGAACAGGCTCGAACCCAGCAGCCACACCGGCACGTTGGTCCCCGTACCCGGCATGGCAATGATGCGCTGGTCCGGGGTTCGCGGGCCGAGGTAACGCATCAGTTCAGCCACATCGTCAGGGAAATCATCGGCACTGCCGGAGCGTTCACGGCGCAGCGCCCGAGCGGTCATCTGGTCGGAGCCGGGTGCGCGGCCCAGCCCGAGATCGATCCGGCCCGGAAACAGGCTCTCCAACGTGCCAAACTGCTCGGCGATGACCAGAGGCGCATGATTCGGCAGCATCACCCCGCCGGAGCCGACACGAATGGTCGATGTGCCGCCCGCCAGATAGCCCAGCAACACTGCCGTCGCGGAGCTGGCGATGCCGTCCATATTGTGGTGCTCAGCCACCCAGAAGCGGGTATAGCCGCATTTTTCCACGTGTTGCGCCAGGTCGAGGGAGTTGCGCAAGGACTGGGCAGCATTGCCGTCGGCACGAACGGGGACAAGGTCGAGGGTTGAAAATTTGACTTCGGACAGCTGTTTCATGGGCTGGCATCTCCAACGGCGTACCAGCTTTCCTGTGGGCGAAAGCCTGCCGTTTCTGTAGGTGTGTCCTATGAATGTGGGCATATACCCGAGATTCAATAGTAGCGGAGAAATTTCCTACTAAATTAGTCGACTAATCGACCAGGTGAACTTTATCAGCCGGTCTATCCTCACAACCCTGGCACTGAAAAATAACCAGGCGCGAACCCTCGCGCCGGATCATGAGGAGGCACACATGGCTATCGTCAAGAAAGCATCGGCTCACTGGGAAGGTGACCTGAAGACCGGAATCGGCTCCATCTCCACGGAAACCGGCGTGTTGCGCGAAGCGCCCTATGGTTTCAAGGCCCGTTTTGAAGGCGGCAAAGGCACCAACCCCGAAGAATTGATCGGCGCGGCCCATGCGGGCTGTTTTTCCATGGCGTTTTCGATGATTCTCGGCGATGCCGGGCTCAAGGCCGACAGCATCGACACCAACGCCGAAGTGACGCTGGACCAGGTTGATGGCGGCTTTGCGATTACCGCGGTGAAACTGATCCTCAAGGCCAAGATTCCGGGCGCCACCCAAGCGCAATTCGAGGAATTGAGCAACAAAGCCAAGGAGGGTTGCCCGGTTTCCAAGGTGCTCAATGCCAAGATCACCCTGGAGGCCTCGCTGGTAAATTGATGAACTGAAAAGATCGCAGCCTCTCCACAGGCTGCGGTCTTTTTGATGGGTGATCTATTTGCCCGAAGGCAATTGTGATCGAATGCAGGCCTGCAGCTTCAGCGCACAGGCAGTGCGCGCTGTATTGAGGGATTCCAGCATGAAACGATTCGCCCTGGCAGTCATCGGTTGCGCATTGGCCACATCGGCCCTCGCGGCGCCCAAGCCCTGCGAAGAACTCAAGAACGAGATCGAAGCCAAGATCCAGGCCCAAGGCGTGGCCTCCTACACGCTTGAAATCGTCACCAATGAAGAAGCCCATGACCAGAACATGGTGGTGGGCTCCTGCGAGAACGGCACCAAAAAAATCATCTACCAGAAGAACGACCGCTAGGCAGCGCTACATCAGGCAATTGGCCTGCCGATCCTCGGCGACGATTTCACGCTTGGCGTTATAGAGCCGGGCGCTTGGGGAGTAAGCCAGGTTGCGAGCCTCCAGGCGATAACGCTGGCCGGCCTCGAAATGGTCGTAGCGTACGATGAGGTAGCACAGCCGCTCTTTCGGCTCGCTCATCATGCCCAGCCCACCGCCAGCGCCGAACACCTCGAAGTCGAAGCGCACCTTCAATTCATGGCTACCCGGCGAGACCTGGAAAAATCGCCCGTCCCGCAGTCGCTGGCCGTCCAGGCTTTCAGCCATCAGCAATTTGCCGCCCGGCATTGGCGTGGCGAAATCGACCCAGGCCATGTTCGGGTCCATTTCAGGCAATGGGCTCGTTGCACATCCGCTCAACGTGGCGAGAGCCAACAACAGCGTAGGTAGGCGCATGATCGGTTTCCTCAAGTCAGGCGCCGAGCATAGCGCCGATCAGCTTTGCTGGCAGCCCGCCGGCGTGCCTTGGCCCACCACCTTTCGTTGCTCGTCATAAAGCTTGGCCCACGGACGGAAGCCGATACTGCCGGCCTGCAGCTGGTAGCGCCGGCCCGCATTGAAATCCTTGAATTTCACGTTCAACCGGCAATCACGCCACAACGGTTCGGCATCCGGGCCGATGTTGCCCGGTTCCACGGCAAATTGATAACGCACCGTCAGCTCATGGCTGCCGGGCTGCACTTCGAAATAACGACGGTCGATGGAGGCTTTGTCATCGACTTCCAGCGCTTGCAAAGCCGTGTCCCGATGGTTTCCCAGGTCGATCCACGCTTGAGAGGGATCGGGATCAGGCAAACCGGCGCAACCGGTCAGCAGCAACAGGCCACAAGTCAGCATCAACACGCGCATAGCGAAGCTCCGGGCAGGCGAGATAGTCTTGAGGCAGACTTCCCAGGGTGATTCCAAATTGATCAGGCAGCGTTCACGCCATCGGTTACTCGACCGTGTTTTCAGGATTTTGTTTCCGGCCCTCGTGCTTTTGTTACTCAACGGTTGTTCCAGCCTCGGTTACTACAGCCAGCTCGCCAGTGGCCAGATACGACTGCTGCAAGCTCGAGAGCCGATCGAGCGGGTCATCGCCGACCCCGCCCGTGATCCAAAATTGCGCGCGCATCTGGCCCAGGCGCGCGAAGCCCGGACGTTCGCCAGCGCCCACCTGCACCTGCCCGACAACCAAAGCTATCGCCTGTATGCGGACATTGGCCGTCCCTTCGTCGTCTGGAATGTCTTCGCCACCGCGGAATTTTCCCTGGCCCCGCAAACCCACTGCTTCCCCATTGCCGGTTGTGTGGCGTATCGCGGCTACTACAGCCAGAGTGCCGCCCGAGGCGAGGCTGCGATGCAGCGCTTGCGCGGCATGGATGTCTCGATTGGTGGCGTAGAGGCTTATTCGACACTGGGCTGGTTCAATGACCCGATCCTCAGTTCGATGCTGCACTGGGGCGACGAGCGCTTGGCGACGCTGATCTTTCATGAACTGGCGCACCAGCGCTTCTACGTGAAGGACGACACCGAATTCAATGAATCCTTTGCCACCTTCGTCGAGCAGGAAGGCACCCGCCAATGGCGCGCCCAACGCGGACTGACACCGGACAATGGCAACAAGGTGCACCAACGCGAGCAATTCATCCAATTGATCCTCGACACCCGCCAGCGGCTCGAAACCCTTTACGCCCTCCCCCTGCCGGCCGAACAGATGCGCCAGCGCAAGGCCGCAGAATTCGAACGCCTGCGTGCCGACTACGAGCACTTGCGCGACATCCAATGGGCCGGCGACAAGCGCTACGACGCCTGGGTCTACGCACCACTGAACAACGCCCGATTGTTGCCCTTCGGCCTGTATGACCAGTGGGTGCCGGCGTTCGCGACGTTGTTCAGGCGTGAGGGCGAAGATTGGGTCAGGTTTTATGCCGCCGTGGAGAAGCTGGGTCGGTTGGCGGTGGATGAGCGAAAGGCAGCGTTGAAAGCATTGGCAGCATCGCCAACGGCGAGCCTTCTCACCACCAGAACGAGCCACCTGCCATCAGCGCCCGCAACTGCGTCACACTGATACTGCGCCGCTCAGGATCAAGGGCCAGCGCCGTGCGCAATGCTGTCCAGTAACGCCTGGGCAAGTTGCGCGGGGCCTTGAGCTCACGCTCCAGCCCGGTATCGCGAGCTTGGGTTGAAGGCAGGCGCCGATATGGGTGTCTGCCGCTCGCCAGTTCGTACAGCACGCAAGCCAGGCTATAGAGATCGGTGCATGCAGACAGGGGGCTTCCCTCCAGCAATTCTGGGGCGGCGTAGGCCGGCGTCCAGGCGTCGAGACGTTGGCGGTTCAGCGAAGGCAAGCCTTTCAAGGGGCCCTCCTCTGTCAGGCCCAGGCCGAAGTCAAACAAACGCACACCCTCTGCACTCAGCATGACATTGCTCGGTTTGATGTCACCATGCACTACGCCTCGGCCATGGGTATGTGCGATGGCGTCAAGCAGTGGAATTGCGATCGGTTTCAACTCGGGCCAGGGCAAACCGAGGGGGGATTCGCAGAGTAACTTGTCCAGGGTCAAGCCGCGCATCAGCTCCATTGTGATGAAAACCCGTCGCTGGGCAGCGTCGACTTCAAACGTGTATGGGCGCAGCACGTTCGGATGGCTCAAGCGCCGGCTCAGGGCAAACTCGCTATAAAGCAGCGCACCCGCGTCCGGGGCATCACCGAGTTCCTCGCTGAGCATTTTTACCGCAACGTAAGGATCCGGATCGCCGTACTGTTCATGGAGGAGGTCGCGGGCCCGATAGACCACCCCCATGCCACCGGCACCGAGCAATCGTTCGAGACAATAGCGACCGGCAAGTATCTTTGGCATTTCGCCAATACAGCGCTGACTCGATGGCAAAGCAGACGACACACCGAAGGCGGAACAGATGAGACTTTTCTCATCGCCGTCTGGGGCACCTGAAGTTGTGGCGGGACCGTTCACTTACGTATCACCACCGCCGTCAGGTTGTCCCTCGCCCGACCGCTCAAAGCTCCTGCGAAAAGATGTTCCAATGCTTTGCTCGGGCAAGCCAGGCTCATCGCATCACCGAGCGCTTTTCCACCAAGGTCCTGATACAAACCGTCGCTGCACAACAAAAACGTATCACCGTAATGAACGTCCAACTCCAGGATTTCCAATGTCAATTCGTGCGAGGCGCCTACTGCGCGGGTCAGCGCCTTCGCCGCGGGGTGAGCATCTGCCTCCTCGAGACTGGCCTGATGCTCGTCGATCAGTTGCTGGCGCAGGGAATGATCCTTGGACAATTGATACAGCTGCCGATCACGCCATAGGTAGCAGCGGCTGTCGCCAGCCCAGATACAAGCGGCACGTTTGCCTTCTAGTAACAGCACCACGACGGTGCTTCCCATGATGCCGAGCGGATTTTCAGCAGTAACTGTCAATTCCTGACTCAGTCTTCGATTGGTCCAGCGCAGGCACTGGCGCACCGCTCTCGAACGCTCATCGATATCTCGATGAATGGGCAGCTCCGCGAGGTTGGCAACTACCAGTTGGCTGGCCATATCGCCGCCCGAGTGGCCGCCCATTCCGTCGGCAACGGCCCAGATTCCCTGCTCCGGACATTCCAGGTAGGCATCCTCGTTACGCGAGCGAACCTTGCCGGGATCGGTACGCGCAGCGCTGCGCCACCTGCCGGAGTGAAGCATCAGAGCTGTACCGGCATCCGGAAGGTACGCAAGGTGCTCATGTCGAAAGGGTTCGGCGTGCGCTGGCTCATCAATAGATAGTTGGCCCGCAGGCCACCGAGATCAGCCTTGAGCACACGCACATCGCGACCGACCAGGTATTCCATCTGCATCAAGTCGAATAAACGAAACAGCGACCAGGGCCCGGTGCTCTTCTCGATGCCAACCCCCTGCCCGCCGACAATCCTGTCCAGTACCAAGGCCGCTCGACCGTCCTGCGCCTCGATTGGCCAGGTGAAAGCGACAGGCTGTATCGGCCCATGCCGGTACTCCAGCGTCTGGTCGCCCAGGCGTAATTCGGATCGGCTGACCGCCGGGTCGAGCGTGTAGGGTTCGAGCTTGAATTGGACTTTTGGCTCGACAGGATCTTCCGCAAAGAAGCTCTGGCGAATGGTATGTGTCGTTGCCATTTGCTCCAGATAGACCCTGGACATGGGCAGGCTCTGGCCATCGACACTGCGCAGACGGTAGTGCCCCGAATGACCACTGACGAACGGCCGCATGTAACGCTCGAAGAACCGATCGACTATGCCTTGGTCCTTGAAAAACTCCCGGAAGTCATTGATCGCGACATCGCTGGCGCTGTGGGCATTGAACGGATACCGCTTGTTGATTGCCTTTGCGTAGAACGTGTAGAGCTCGCTCTGGTAGCGCTGGTTCAGGTATCGATATGAATCATCGAGCACCAGGCGCCAGCTATCCTCTGCAAGCCCGTTGAGCCATCCACTGAGCGGGCGCGGCAAGCGTGCCGACGCGCTACGCAAATTGCTCAGCGCATCTTGCTGAACACCCATGCGATGTCTCGCCAATTCGAAAGCGGCTTGCTCCGGTGCACTCGCGCGGGTCAGAGTGGCCAACTGCGAGTCGACGTCATCAAGAGCGCGCAACGCCAGGATCAGGTCGCCTGCGGGGCCACCTTCAGCGTCCAGCAGACGGTGCAATGGCTCAAAACGCCGTTGTAAGGATTTCTGCCCGACTTCCGGCAGCCTCGCTGCCACGGAGCTGGCGGCTTTGCCAGCGAGGGCGACCGTATGCAAAACGGTACTGCTGCTGTTTCCGATCGTTTGCGTCGCTTCATCCATACGTTCGGCAATGCCTTGGATGCGCGTGTGCTCACGCACCTGCACCAGCAATTGCACCAGAGGCGAATACGCCGACGTCAGCTCTGCCAATTGCCCGACGGCTTCACTGGTGCTATCAGCCCTTCGCAAGCCGACCCGCCCGATCGCCTCGCTCCAGCGTTCGGCATAGTCACGAAAGTACAATTGCTCCAGTTCGCTCATGAGACGACGCATGTCCATGCCGCTGGGATTCGCACCTTCGCCCAGCACCCAGTTGTCCTGTAGTAGTCCGGTAATCAGCGTCGTGCCTTGGACTGAAAAGTACTGCTCATAACCTTGACGGGTATAGAAGCCCGGAACGATCTGGTCAGTGCCGACCAGCAACGCACCCTGCGGGCCCAGATGTTGGCTGAGACTGTATGGCGGCAGCGGGTTGGCCTGCTCGCGAAGCATTCGGTAAACAACGTCCGCCAGGGACTCACCGCGCAGGATTTTCCGCGCCTGGGCCACCAATGACTCGTCCACCTCATAGGCGAGAGGCACGTCCAATAGACGCTCGAAGTGAGTGTTCAAGCCGTTCTGGATCGCTGGATTGCCGGGATAACGCAGCGACCAATCGCGGGCAAGCCGATCCTTGAGCCATGCCGCGTCGCGTCGCTCGGGCCTGGCCAGCATTAAATACGCGCGCAGACTGTTGAGCAAACGTTCACGGTCACCCAGATTGCCCTGAATATGCTCCTCAAGCATTTTCGCGACCCGAGGCAGGAGTCGCGATTGCAATTCGTGTTCATAGGCGCCAACCACCATGGGGCTGGTTGCATCCCCCTGATATAAACGAATGCGTTCATGCAGTGGCACCGCTTTTTCCGGAGCAAAGACCTGAGTGGCCTCGAAGCGGACATCAAGCGAATCGAGCAGCGCAATCGAGTCGTCGCTGGCCATCGGCGCCAAGCGCAGTTGTTCCCAACGTTGGCCCAACATCCACAAATGTTCCAGACGTTCGTGGTTGGCCGAAAAACCCTGTGCCCACAGCAGCCCGAACAATCCAACGGTCGCCAGCGCTGCGAAATAAACCATACGCTGGTTCCAACGGATACGCCTATGTTCGCTCCGCCCCAAGCGGGCCAGATCGGCTTCGGGAAAAATGACCCGCGTCAGCAAGTGGTGGATAAATCGGGAGTTGATACCTTCGCGAGAGGACCGCGAAAGCTCGCGGCGAGTGCCAGGGCTCGCATCGCCGGGGCTGGCAGCCGCAGCGCCAGGCCGCGAGGCGCAGGTCAAGTAAAAGCCCCGAATTGGGGACGCCTTGCCATTGGAGACTTGCTCGAGCAGCAGACAGAGATGCGTGCCCATCTGCGCCAGTTGCTGGGGAAAATCCAGGATGAGACCACGACGTCCGGCATCTCGCTCCTGATGCAGACGCGTGAGCAACTGACTGTTGAGCCTGTGCAGTAGAGACTCAAATTCGGTTCGCGATACGGTCACATCGTTACCGTGCGGGCCCCGACCAAAACTCGCGCCCAGTACCTGGTCGCTCTCCTCCCGGGTCATCGAGTCGAAGAATTCGTTAAAGCCAGGCACGCAGTCCGCCTTGCTCAGCACGAGGTAGACCGGCATGTCGGCGCGCAGTTGGCGCTGGATATCCTGCAGACGAGCCCGGATATGACTGGCAAGCCGGGCAACCTCATCCTCGCTTCCCAGCAGCACCTCGACAGGCACCGTCAACAGCACGCCATTCAATGGACAATGACGGCGACGCTTGCGCAGCCATTCGAGCAACCCGCTCCAGGCATCAGCATCGACATCTGGATCCGCCTGGGTCAGGTAGCGTCCCGGCGTATCGACCAGCACAGCCTGTTGGGCAAAATACCAATCGCAATGTTGTGTACCGCAAGCGTCTTCCGAGGGATCACGCTCAAACCTGTCGAACGCAAATTCGAGACCCGAACAGGCCAGCAGGCTGGTCTTTCCGCTGGCAGCAGGGCCCATTATCAAATACCAGGGTAAATCATCACGCCAGTACTCGCCGTGGCCGGAATACAGGCTTGAGGTCTTTAACGTTTCCAAAGCCTTCTTGAAGCGCGAGCGCAGCTCGCGGCGCTGATCGTCTATCCTGGTCCGACTGAACGTACGTGGCGAATTGGCTTCGGCTTTCTTCTCGCTTTCCGAGACGCGCTCAGAGTAGAAAACCATGCCCAGTCCCCATGCCAGAAACATCGCGCTGATCGTCAGCAGACGTGCCGTCGGGCTCGCCCAGAACTTGTAATCGGCAACAGCCAGCAACGGTCCGACAAACCACACCAGCAATCCGATAAAAAGCACCAAAGACAGCGTCCAGACCCAAGTCCGACGCAACCAGGCGCCCATTTTCCTGAAAAGCGATTTCATGATACGTCCCTGTTCTACGGCAGCGGCTGAGCGATAACCGGCTCTGGCAATTGATAGGGTTGCAATGCGCTTTGGCGTTGCTCCTGCAGGACCCAGGCGAAGCCCGAATACATCGCTCCCAGACTGACCAGGGCGAAGACCATCACCATCCAGGCGGGGACAATGCGCACCGGGGCGCGGCGAGGAGTAACAAAACCGTCCCCAACATGGGAAAACTGCCGAGGGGGGTCGCCGCGAACGTGCCGGATCGACCGGTAGAGAGCATCGCGCACGCCTTCGAGCTCAAATCCGCCACGGGCATGCATTCCATATTTGCCTTCAAAGCCCAGGGACAGGCACAGGTATGAGAGCTCAAGCATATGCAAATGCTTGACGGGGTCTTTCGATAAGCGATCAAGCAACTGGAAAACTTTTTCGCCGCCGAAAGTCTCGTTGTGAAAACTGCTCAGCAGGCTGATTTGTGACCAGTTGCTTCCCTGCCCCCCAGGCGCAGCCACCACCGCTTCATCGAGCACCGTGCATAACACATAGCGGGCGGCGATCAGCTGGCTTTCCACTACGTTCAATCTCAATGCATGGGCTTCGAAGTCTTTCAAGTCGAGGGCCAGCTCCTGTTTGAGCATGTTCAGATCTCCGCGGTCGCGGCCCTGCCTGAGCAGCACCACCCGGGATAAAAGCCCGGACGCTGCCGTCACCAACGGATTGAGGCTGGCAACGAACATTTGCGAATGCGGTTCACGAGCGGCATAGATCATCCGCTCGTGCAGATGTTCTACGCGCGGCGGCGGCGTCACGGCATCGGTCAAAGGACCCGAGGCCGGACGCTTTCCCTCAGCATCGAGCAGAACGGTTGTTTCGTCCTGAGGACTTTCCATATCCATTTCGGTCAGTTCCTGATCGCCCAAAAATTCAGTTCAAGCTCGGAAAACTCTCCAGACACATGGAAGGCAAAGCCAGTTGAGCGCTTCACTTGAGCTAAATCTTCAGCACTGGGTTCGAGGATGAAATAGGCTTTGTTGGCATGGAACGCAATCTGCCGCGGCACCACGGGTAGCGGCCTGATCCTGATGCCCGGCAGATGCAGATTGACCAATTGGCGAATCTGCTCGACCGAACCGATCTTCAGATGCGACGGCAAGCGACGACGCAGCTCTTCACCGTCACAGTCGGCGCTCGCGGCCAATACAAATGAAGCCGAGCCCAATAGCGAAAGATCGTTCACTTGAGAAACAAGGATGCCGTACTGTCGAGCCTGCAATTGCAGTTCGATGGCGTGCTGCTCAAGTACCATCGACAGTACCTGACGGATTGACTGCATCAGGCTTCGGAAGCACTCGCCCTGGTTGCTGTGCTGATACCGATTGTCGAGGGGCGGTCGCTTGCTGTCAGTGGAAAATGTCGCCAACTCTCCCAGCAGGGCCAACAGCATCCGGTATAGCGTTTCGGGTTGAGCCAGCTCCAGTTCCAGTTGATGCCGCAGCAACAACTCGGTGCGGTTGATCAATTGCAACATCATGAAATCGCCGACTTGTGCCCCGCCCGACTTTCCGTAGGAGCGAATTCGCTCGGCGAGGCTTTCGCCCCGGTGGCCCAGCATGCCGATCACTTCCTTGAGACACGACAACAGGTAAGCGGACGACTTGACCTGGATAAACGTAGGCACGAAATCCGAATCGAGCGTGATCGCACCGTCGGGCGTGGTATCAAGCACTTCACAGAGTTTCAGTTTCACAAAAACCTGATCACCCTGCTGCTCACCCAGCAGAAGACGAAAATCCAGGCGGCCACAGCTGATCTGGCTGCTGGAGGAATCCGCAGCGTTTGAATCAGACACTTGTGCGTCATAGGTGATGTAGCGCGCCAGCACGTCCGACTGCTCTGGACGACGAGACTCGATGTGATTGCCCGTTACTAGTGGCAGCGCGAGGTAGATCGGCGTATTGCAGATATTGGACGGGACTTCCAGGACGAGCGGTTCAGCGCTGCCGTCCAACTCGAACAAGCTACCGTCCGGCAGGACACCGGAGGCTCTGTTGACGACCAGTCGTCCCATGTTGAGGAACTGCGCATCGATTTCCAGCGCCAGGAAGCCCCAGGTGTAGCCGCTCAATAGCCGCGTGCGGACCTTCAACTGGTGATCGAAATAGCGGTCGTTGTGCTGCAGATGTTGCGGCCGCAGCAGCATGCCTTCCTGCCAGATGACTTTATCGTGATTCATCGATCACCCACCCTGCCGGCTTTCCAAGACGAGTGGCGATCCCATCCTGATCAAGCGTCAGGCTCGCGTCAGTCACTCGCCCCGCAATGATCGGCAGCGTGTAGCGCCACTTTGCTTGCGGCAGATCACGGTATGCCGCGAGTATCCCGACATAACGACCGCCCCCTGCAATGTCGAGCCGGAGCCTGACGGTTTCGCCGGGACGCAACTCCAGCTCTTCGCTGGCGATCAGGTCAGGTGAAAGAGTTTCCCTGGCACGCTCGTAAAGGCTGAAGAAGTCCGCGTTCTCAAAAGCCACTGGATGCTTGAGCTCAAGCAAGCGCACCACCACGGGAGATGGCCGTCCGTTGAGATCCGGGTTGAGCTGATTGCCGGCGATCAGGGTGAGGTTGAGCTTGGTCATCGTCGAAAACGGTGACAGCGAGGCGCAGCCGGTCATGAGCGTCGAGGTTACGAACGCCAACATCAAAGGCTTGAATAAAGGCACGGTGCTGCGAGACATGTACGTCATCCATGAGAGTCGTTTTGCAGGGTGGAGATCAGGCGAACCTGCTCCTCATAAGCCTTGGCGAAATCCCGGGCCAGCAGTCGCTCGGTCCAGTCGTCGTCCAGGCAAAGCGCCTGGTGATAACGACCATATGCTCGCCAGTAGCGACCATGTGTGCTGATCAGCAGTCGTTGCTCTCGTTCCAGTCGAAGGATCAATTGCCGAGGTGAAAAATGCTCCAGCGTTGCGCGCAAGGTGGCGCGACTGGCGGCGAGCACCGCCACTTGATGAGCCTGAAGATCGCTGAATGCGCTAGCGATGGCATCGGTCGCCGACAACATTCCTGGCGATCTCGGTTGCAACAACATCTGCAGGGCGTCATCGGTGTACTTCAATGGATTTTTCTGGTCGCGTTGAATCTGCGTTGGCGCCAGGCGCAATTCGCTTTTCAACTCCCTACGGGTTCGCACGCTCTGTTGCAGCCCTCGAATGCTTTGCTGGAACAACCGAGCAACATCAATCGTCAGGGCCTCCCGGCCTTCGTTGTCCAAATTGTCGAGATCCATGCCCAGCGCAACGCCGAAGCGTCTCCAGAAATCCTGGCTTACCAGCGCAGCGGGTTCTGACGACAGGTGTAGCTCGGGTTCGCGCGGTGCTTCGACCAGTTCAGGAAGCAGAAGGCTCTCCGTATCCACACGCCCATGGTCCGGGCAACTGGACCCGAACGTGGCCGCCGCACCGGGGTTGATCAGCTCATCAATCCCACAATATGCCCGTTCCTGTTGATCGAGGGTTTTCAGCGGATCAAGATTGAAGAACGCGTCGTCCGGTATGAAGCCGTCGACCGGTACTGAACGGCAGCGGTCTGCAACGCGGCTCGCCGCCCCCTCTACCAGCCGCGCCTGGACAGTGCAGTCGCCCATCACATACACATCCCCATCCTCGATGTGCACTGGCTGCCCCTTGGGTAATCGCATGCCGCTTTTACGATGGGATATGCCGTTGCCACTGGTATCGGTCAGAAAAAACATGCCCTCCTCGAAACTCACTCGTGCGTGACGCTTGGACAGGAGGCGCTCGCAGTCCGGAATGATCCAGTCGCAATCATCCCCCCGCCCAATCACACCGCCGGACGGCCCGAAAATCTTCCGGCAGAGATCCGGGGTGATGAACTGCCTGGCAGTGAGCATTTCTAAAACGAGTTCCATCGACAACGCTCCTTCGTTCACTGGCCACGACTGACCGCTTGTGGATCACCTAATGGGCGATAATCTTTATCGTCGAATTTATAATTGCCGCTGCAGGCGCCAAGGCCGAACAACACGATGAAAACAAGCAGAACGGTCTGACAGGCACGATCAGGCATCCAGAGCCTCCGGAGACTTGAATAGATGGGAGCCAATAAGGGAGTGGGATTCATACTTCAACATCCCGACGGCTGATTTTCAGCCGGTGCATACGATAGATCAGTGTCCGACGGGGCAAGCCGAGCTCACAGGCAGTGAGCGTCTGGTTACCGAGGTTCTTGCGCAGGCAATCAATTACCAAACTGCGCTCGATTTGCTCCATCCGTTCACGCAGGCTAACGTGGCCCTCTTCGGACAGATCTTTGATGTGCAGGGAAAAATGCTCTTCCAGCAGTTCGGCGCCATCGCACAGCAGCACGGCTCTTTCCACGATGCCTTTGAGCTCGCGTACGTTCCCTGGAAAATCATAGGCCGCCAGGTGAACCAGCGCTGCGTCGGACCAGCGCGGAACGTCTCGTTGCAGGAGTGCGCAGGCCTTGTCAGTGAAGTGTCGCGCCAGTTCAATGATGTCGGGGCCGCGCTGACGTAGCGCGGGCAACTGGATCGGAAACTGTGCGAGGCGGTAATACAAGTCTTCGCGAAACTTGCCCTCGTTCATCAATTGCTTCAGGTCCCGATGGGTAGCGGCAATGATGCGCACATCGATCTTGTGGGTATGGTTGGACCCCAGCGGACGAATCTCGCCTTCCTGCAATACCCGTAGCAGCTTGGACTGGAGAGACAACGGCATGTCACCGATTTCATCGAGCAACAATGTGCCTCTGTCAGCCGCATCGAACAGCCCGGGGCGATCCCGATCGGCACCCGTGAAAGCCCCCTTGCGATAACCGAACAACTCACTTTCCAGCAAATGCTCGGGAACCGCGGCACAGTTCTGAACAATGAATGCCTCCATGCGACGCGGACCATGATCATGAAGGGCCTGGGCAACCACTTCCTTGCCAGTCCCGGTCTCGCCACACAACAGCACGGTGTATGGGCTGTTGATTACCTTGCTGACCAACAGGCAGGTCTGACGCATCGCGTCGCTCTTGCCGATCAAACCATAGCGGTTGGCACTTGGCAGGGTAATGGCAACTTGCCGGAGGCCGTCGGCAGGAAGTTGCCTGCACTGCAGCAGGTGCATCTGCCTGAGCGCAAACATCCCCAGATGCCCGAAGGACTCAGCGAACCCCTTCAAGTCGAGATGCTTGACACTGGCACAGAGCAACAGTCCGGCGGTGGCGCCTCGCATGTCGACAAGCGGCACGCAGAGCAGTGATTGCCAAGGCGCGGCACGAACCGGCAGGAACGCCGTATCGTGCAAGCTGTCACTCAACGCGCCCAGGCATACCACACGATTCTGGCGCAGGACGTAATGCAACAGTTGTTCATCGTTATAGTCGCAGGACACGCTTGCCCGATCAGGAAATTGCAGCTGCTCTTCGAGACATTCAGCGTACATTTCCAACCGGGCGTGCGTGGTATCCAGAAGGTATAGTTGCGCCACCTCACACGTACTGAGCCGTGCGATGCCCCTGATGAAATCCCCAAGCAGTGATACGTCGTCGCCAGATCGCGACAGGGTTGAAAACTCGGCCAAAAGGGCTTCTGCATAAGCCAGCGGCTGCGGTACCTGCGTGAACATTGCGCTCATCAAGTGAACTCGCACACTACGCTGGCTTGATCATCAAGCGTGGCGTGGACATGCCGCAGCTGTTCATTGTTCGCCATCGCCATGAGCAAGCGGTCGGCCAATCGCGGCATCAGATGAAGATCGAGCAAGTGATCGATAAGCCGCGCGCCGCTGTCGCTGCGGTCACAACGCTCGACCAGCTGGTCCACAAGCTGCGCGCAATAAGTGAATCCCAACTGACGACGTTTCAGCCGCTCGCCCAAGCGAGCCATTTTTATCTCCACGAGCTCACGCAACACCGCACCACTTACCGGGAAGTACGGCACCACACACATCCGCGCCAGCAATGCAGGTTTGAAATGCTGACTGAGCAACGGACGGATAGCTTCTTCGAGATGTTCAGCGCTTGGCCGCGTGTTGTTTTGGCACAATTGACTGATGCATTCACTGCCCAGATTCGACGTCATCAGAATCAGCGTGTTGCGAAAATCGATCTCCCGTCCTTCGCCGTCATTGGCCAGGCCCTTGTCGAAAATCTGATAGAACAGATTCAGCACATCCGGATCAGCTTTCTCAACCTCGTCGAGCAACACAACAGAATAGGGCTTATGCCTGACGGCTTCGGTGAGCATGCCCCCCTCGCCGAACCCGACATAACCCGGTGGCGCGCCGATCAGTCGGGAAACGGTATGTTTCTCCTGGAACTCGCCCATGTTGAGCGTCGTAATAAAACGGTCTCCGCCGTATAGCAAATCCGCCAGGGCCAACGCCGTTTCGGTCTTGCCGACACCGCTCGGGCCCACCAGCAAAAACACACCCGCAGGAGCATCGACCTTGTTCAAGCCAGCAGCGGCCGCCCGCATCGCGCGATCAAGGGCCTGCACGGCTGGTTCCTGCCCCCTGATGCGCGCGCCCAAGTCATCCGCGAAACGGGTGATCCGGCTGTTGTGCTCGCATGCCAGCTGCGACAACGGCACGCCAGTCCATGCGTTGATCACCTCAGCTACCAGGCGTGGACACACTTCAAAGCTGACCAGGCGCTCATCGGCCTGGGCGATTAGCAGCGCATGGTGGGTTTCGTCCAACGCCGCTTCCAGCGTCTCGACTTCCATGACCTGCGACCCATCCTCCCGCGCTCCGACCAATTGCTGGCGTAGTGTTAACAGGCGTTCGGCAAGCACTCGTTGCTCGACCCAACGAGACTCCAGAACCTGGCGCTTTTCTTCAATAGCTTCCAGGTTCACCTCAAGTGTCGCCAATGCCTGGTGATCGATCGGCAACCCGGCCTGTGCATCACGACACAACGCCTGACGTTGTCGCTCGCCTTCGGCCAGTTCTCCACGCAGGCGCTCAAGGCTTCGCGGCGCTGCAGCCAGGCTGATACGCACCCGAGCACAGGCGGTATCCAGCACATCGACGGCCTTGTCCGGCAATTGACGACCGGCCAGATAGCGAGCTGACAACCGCGCCGCGGCGACCACCGCATCATCACGCAGATAGATGCCATGACTCTGCTCATAAACCCGGGCCAACCCACGCAGGATTGTCACCGCATCACTGACGGTCGGCTCGTGTAGTTGCACCGGCTGGAAACGACGTGCGAGGGCCGCGTCGTTTTCGAAGTATTTCTTGTACTCGGCCCATGTCGTGGCCGCAATTGTGCGCAATTCGCCTCGGGCCAGCGCCGGCTTGAGCAGGTTGGCCGCGTCTGAACCGCCGGCGCTTCCACCTGCGCCGACCAATGCATGGGCCTCGTCAATGAACAGAATAATGGTAGTGGATGAAGACTTTACGCCGTCGATCACCCCTTTGAGGCGACGTTCGAATTCCCCTTTGATGCTGGCTCCGGCCTGCAGCAGCCCCATGTCCAGCGAAAGGATTTGTACCCCTTCAAGCCCTGACGGCACTTCCCCTGCGGCGATGCGCAACGCCAGCCCCTCGACGATGGCAGTCTTGCCGACCCCGGCTTCACCGACAACGATCGGATTGTTCTTGCGGCGACGCGAAAGGATATCGATCATTTGCCGGATTTCGCCGTCCCGGCATAGCACCGGATCAAGCTTGCCGTCACGAGCCTGCCGGGTCAGGTTATGAGTGAAGCGCTCCAGTAACGAATCGCCCGGCATGGCGGGTTGACTGTCGTTCGTCTGGGACTGTCGGGACAGGGCGAAATCCATCAGCCGCTCGATGCTCAACCGGGCGAGCAACGGCTGGTACCGAGTGCCTGCATGACGAATGGGGTTGCGTAACAACGCCAGGATCAACGCGGCCTCCGTGACACTGCCTTGACCTAGCTCGAGATTCGCCACCAACAACGCATCCTGCAGCCATTGCACCAGCTCAAGGGCAAATACCGGATTACGTGAAGCGCCGTGTTCAGCCCGAGGTTGAAGAACCGAGCTCAACTGGCCTGGACTTATCCCGGCATCCAGCAAGGCACGCACAAGCAAGCTCTGGCTACGTTCCAGCAGGCTCAGCAACAGATCATCCACCAGGATCTTGTCTGCGCCACGATCCGCACATCGCTGCGCCGAGCGCTCCAGATCGCCCCGGGTATCTGCGTCCAGCGCTTGGATAAGTTGCTGAAGATCCACATTGATCATTTCACTCGTTCCTGATGAATGCTGCTGCCGAGGGACACCACGCCGTCGGCGTGTTCAAGCCCCAGCCAACTGGTCCATCCCAGGCGGCAAGTGTTCTGTTCTCCAATACGCAGCTCATGTATTTCCTGCTGGCGCAAGACCAGGCGAATGTCATATTCGAGGGGATCACGCAGGGTGAAGCGCACCAGTGTGCAAAGAGGTTGGTAGCCAACACCGATTGGCAGAAATTCGTGCAGACGTTGCCAGTCCAGTTCGCGAATATGAATCCGGAACTTGCCGCTGCGATCACGAACCCTTTCGCCCAGCACAAGGTTTTCGCTCAACAGGCTATTGGCGCCTCCCAGTCGATTGCGCTGCTCGGCGAGAATCTCGACCCGGCGCTCTACGCACTGTTCCAGGCTTAGCTCGGCGTGCTTGAAGTAATAACGCAGCACCGCTTCGATCAAGGCTGCCGAATGGGCTCGGAGACTCAACAGGCCCAGGTAGGGCAACAGGCGTTTCCAGTTCAGTTGAGTAGCCTTGCGAATTTCTTCGCCTCCCAGACCGATCAGCGCGAACAGTTGCTCCGAAAACGGGTCCCTAGCGCCAGTCTGGAAACTCTGGTAGTAACGATATTTTCGCCATATCGGCAGCATCAACCGCTGGAGGCGATGGTGGAACATGTCGAGGAACTGGCGAGTCGGATTGCCATCGCCGTCTCCCAACGCCTGCTCGCCATAAAACGCCGGTACCGGTGATCCTGTTCCCACCAGGCCGATCAGGTTGATACTCAGGCGAGCCCGCACCTGCCCATGCTCCAGGAAAAATTCCACGCGCTCGATATCACTGGCCGGAAACCCCAGGCTCGGGTTGGCCTGGAACTCCAACTGGTCATACAGTGCTTCGTCATCCAGCCCGGGATGGGCGCCGCGCAGCCGCTCGATCACCAATAAGATCGCCTGGAACAACGAATACTCGCGTATACCTCTCGTCAGCGCGCTCATAGAAGCGGCTGCTGGCCCATACGGGGTGTCCATTGGTACACCTCTCCCTGCGTACTGTTTACCCGCAACTGGTGATACGAGTTGAGGCTGGCGTAGAGCGCGAAAAACTCGTTGAGGACGGACGCGAAGACGTACAAATCACCTTCGCCGATATAGCCCTGAGGATCGATCGTCAGCTCTGTACATAAGCCGCGAACGGGCAAGCCGTGATGCAGTCGATCAACATGGTGGTGTTCAATCGCCTTCAGGCCGCTCAGCAGAAGCTTGCTGACCTTTTCGGTCTGTTCGTCGTGGTAACGCGGAAAGTCGTAGGTCTCGAGTATTACTTTCAGCGCATTGACGTCCACCAGCGACAGGTAGTTGAGCGACATGTTGCTGATGAGCTTCCAGAGGAAGTCACGATCCAACGGAGGCGCGTAACTCGGCGTAACCGGACCGATGTTGCGGAAACCAAGCGACGCCGGGCTCTTGTCGCCCGGTTGATTGATATCACCCGGATTGAGCTGGCGCGGCAGGTTCCGATTGGTGCACATCAACTCGATCGACAGCGTCTCGTGGGTCGGGTTGGGCCGGATGCCGAATCCCAGGCAAGTGTCAAAGCCACCGTGAAGCAACGAAGGCCGTTGGCGAACGCTGTAATAACCGCGATTGCCAGGTACGTCGAAACTGGAATCGTGTTCGAAGGATTCGAAAGGAACGTAGGCTTGGTAACCCAGCCCACCGGGGTTCCAGCCAGTAACGCTTTCGACGGAAAACACGCCGCAGTGTTCAGGGTCGTATCGGGCCGGCAAGAGCAGGTATTCATCCTGCTTCCCATCCAGGCGAATCGGCTGCGCGTCATGTTTGAACAGATTGACGATGGGCGTGCAATAAAGCTTCACGTTATCCAGCGTCGGACGTAACCGCTGATTACCGCTCTTGCCGATGTCGAAACGCAGGTCCAGCCCTCGCATCTGTTTCAGGATGTCTTGCGGCAACGTGTTGAGTACATCGAGGCCATTGACGTCGATGAACAAGAATTTTTCCTGGAACGCGAAATATTCTTGCAGGTAGCGATAGCCGCGAAAGGTATTCAACGGATAAGGGACCAGCGCGTGCTCGTCGGCGAACCCTACCGGCCGGACTTGGCTGGCGGAGATCCTGAACGTCAGGGGATCACCATTCGCAGCGGTTACGGGACCGCCATCACCGCCCAACGGGATCAGCTCGACATGTTCCAGGTTGCGCATCAGATTGAGGTAGAGCATCTGGCTGATATAACGCTCGCCGGTCAGATGCAGGCGCAAACGGCTTAGCTGCAATTCTCCCAGGTGGCCATCGCAAGTCATCTGCAGGCGCAGGCTCAATAACGAGCCGTTTCCCTTTACCGAGTAACCGAGCCCAGTCAGGTCCAGCGCCAATACCTCGGTCGGGTAACAGGTTCGAAAACGACAGATCACCTCCTTGATCGGCTTGCTCTCCACCGGCGTATCACGCTCGACCTGCAATGCGGGGCCAGCCCGCTGTAGCGGATCAAACTGCAAGATACCGAAGGACGGTAGCGGCCTCATGTAGTTGGGCCAAAGCAGTTGCATCAACGAATGGCTCAACTCCGGCAGTTCGTCATCGAGCTTCTGCCGCAAACGCCCTGTCAGGAACGCGACGCCCTCCAGCAACCGTTCAACGTCAGGGTCGCGCCCAGCCTGGCCGAGAAACGGTGCCAGCGCAGGATTGCGCTCGGCAAAACGCTGGCCCAACTGGCGAAGCGCGCTCAACTCGCTCTGGTAGTACTGATTGAATGACATATCTATCCTTGAATGACCTTGATCTGGCCATTGCCGTCCAGGCATGCGGAGAAATTCACCGCTCCCCTGAAGCCTTCCACTTCCAGAAAGGCGTCAATGCGAAAAGACAGGCGGAGCTGGTCGGCGTCATTGGGCGCTGAAACGACACAGACATTCCTCAGGCGCGGCTCGTAAGCCTCGATAGAGGCCTGGATCGCACGACAGGCCTGACCACGGGCGTCGTGCAAACTCAGCCGCATATCGTTGAGGTCGGGCAATCCGTAATCGGCTGCGGTTTGTGCGCTGCCCGCTCGGGTGCAAAGCATTTTTGCCAAATGGGCAGCCACGGACGCTCCGGCGCAGGCATCGCGACTCAATCCCGAGCGTGCTTCGGTATCGCCATTCAAGCGTTCGAAAAGGCTGCCGTATCCAGTCATGGCGCGAGCTCCGTTTACTCTTTGTCCAGCTTGCCGACCAGCGACAGGGTGAAATCGGCGCCCATGTACTTGAAGTGTGGGCGGACATTCAGGCTGACGCGATACCAGCCCGGCTCACCCTCCACGTCTGTAACGATGACCTGGGCCGCACGCAACGGCCGCCGGCCACGGACTTCGGAGCTCGGGTTCTCCTGGTCGGCGACGTATTGGCGGATCCACTTGTTCAGCTCCAGCTCAAGGTCGGTGCGTTCTTTCCACGAGCCGAGCTGCTCACGCTGCAGTACCTTCAAGTAATGAGCCAGACGGTTAACGATCATCATGTAAGGCAGTTGCGTACCGAGTTTGTAGTTCAACTCGCTCGCCTTGCCTTCGGCACTGATGCCAAAGAATTTCGGTTTCTGCACGGAACTGGCGGAGAAGAACGCAGCGTTATCACTACCTTTACGCATGGTCAGTGAGATGAAGCCTTCTTCGGCCAGCTCGTATTCGCGACGGTCGGAGACCAGCACTTCGGTCGGGATCTTGGTTTCGATCTCGCCCATGCTTTCAAAGTGGTGCAATGGCAGATCTTCAACCGCGCCGCCGCTCTGGGGGCCGACGATGTTCGGGCACCAGCGAAACCTGGCAAAGCTATCGGTGAGCCGAGTGCCGAATGCGTACGCCGTGTTGCCCCACAAATAATGCTCATGGTCATTGGCAACGGTTTCCTTGTAGACGAACGATTTGACCGGGTTTTCCTGCGGATCATAGGGTGTACGCAAAAGGAACCGCGGCACGGTAAGGCCTATATAACGTGCGTCTTCCGATTGACGAAAACTTTGCCATTTGGCGAATTGCGGACCTTCAAAATGCCCTTTGAGGTCCTTGAGGTCTGGCAGGCCAGTGAAGCTTTCCAGACCAAAAAATCCTGGACCGGCCGCAGCGATGAAGGGCGCATGGGACATGCACGCCACGCTGGCTACGTACTGCATCAGCTTCACATCGGGGGATCCGGGAGACAGGAAATAGTTCGCGATAATCGCCCCGACCGGCTGGCCGCCGAACTGACCGTATTCGGCGGTGTAGATGTGTTTGTACAAACCCGACTGCATGACTTCCGGCGAGTCTTCGAAATCATCCAGCAAATCGTCTTTGGAAATATTGAGCATCTCAATCTTGATGTTCTCGCGAAAATCCGTGCGATCAACCAATAGCTGCAGGCCACGCCACGCCGACTCCAATGCCTGGAAGTCGGCGTGATGGAGGATCTCGTCCACCTGGCGGCTGAGCTTGGAGTCGATCTCGGCGATCATGCGGTCAACCATGGCTTTCTTGACTGGCTCGCCGCTGTTCTGCGGCTTGAGAAGCTCTTCGATGAATGCCGACACGCCTCGCTTGGCAATGTCATAGGCGTCGTCTTCAGGCGTCAGGCGCGTTTGAGCGATGATGCTTTCGAGAATGCTGTACTCGCCGCTATCTCGGTGCTGCGCTGCGTGATTATTCATATGGCGACTTCCTTGGCTGAGAGAGAATCATACGTCCGGGGCTGAGGCAGCCAGGCCCAGTTCATCCAGCACGCGACTGCGGGATGTATCGTCGGCAAGCACGCCTTCTATGGCCTTGCGAAACGCCGGTGCGTTGCCCAACGGCCCTTTGAGTGCCACCAGCGCATCTCGCAGCTCCATCAACTTCTTGAGTTCAGGCACTTGGTCGACCAGGTTCGCCGGGTTGAAATCCTTCATCGAACGCAAGCGCAGTTGTACGGCGAGCTCGTCGGTATCGGTCTCTTGCTGGAGGCGGTTCGGTACGCTCAGGAGCAGGCTCAGCTCTTGCTTGGCCAATACTTCGTCGAAGGTCATCCTGTCGATGCTGATCGGTTTGCGGTCCTCGATCTTGCGTTCGTCCTTGCGATGGATGTAGTCACCGATTGCCAACAGTTTGAGGGGCAGTTCGATCTCTTCCTGGCCCCCTCCGATAGCAGGCTTGAAGGTGACGTTGATGCGTTCCTTGGGGGCTACAGAGCCTTCTTTGGCCATGACTTTTCTCCTTGCGATTAGAGGCCTGCAGGCCTATTCGATGACCCGTTCCAGGTCGAGATGACACAACCTGCGGTAGGTTTCATCCTTGCGCTCGCGAACGAGGTGGTTCTGGGGCAATAACTCACAGCAGTGATGCAGCAGATGCAGGACCTGTAGCTCGAGATCGGGCTCCCAGGCATTCAAGCCCGCGTCTTGCAACGCCTGGTTCAGCGCTTCTAGCTGGACCTTGGCAAGCTCGTATTTCTTGGCCGAGAAGCACAAGCGAGCCAATGAGAACCGCCAAAGGAAAAGCGCCCGCGCACCCTCAGCGGTTTGCATCCCTTGCCTGAGAAACTGAACGGCAGGCTTGAGGCCGTCCACGATCAGGATTGATCCGGCTTCTTCCAGGGCCAGCTCCCAAGGCGCCTGGTTATCGATGGTCTCGACTCGTGGCGCAGTGTTGGGGCGTTCCAGGCGAGGCATGACCTGCGCAGCGATCCAGGCCCGGGTGGCCGGGTCGGCGAACGGCTCGCCGTCGTGCCAGCGCAGCTCGACGACGCCCGGAAGGCGATGGATGAATAGTGCGAAATGGACCTCTACCTCGCGCATGGCCGATTCGGCATTCAACCCTTGAAGACACTCCCATGCGAGCCGCTGACCGTCGAACCAGAACGGCGCCTTTGTCAGGCTGGTCTCGATCTCTACCAGCAGGTCCGCGTACTCGCCCCGCTCGCGTCTGTCCTGATAAGCCTTGAGCTTATCCACCGGAAGCCTGCGTAGCTGGGTAACCTGTTCGGCATTGCGCTCCGGCACCGCGTCGATGCCCAACCAGAGCAAGGTGCGGTTGAGGCGCAGCGCGCGCGCATCCGTCACTTTTTGCTTGAGCCACCAGGCGCATAACGTACGAGCGCTCTCCTGCTGAGCCCGCAACACCTTGTGGGCATCCCTTTCGTTTTCGATCGGAGCACCGGAAGCGAGCAGTTGGGTAGCGGCTTGCTTTACTTGAGCCACCATCGTCCCGACAGATCCAGGCTGCGGCTGGCCACTGGTCACACGCTGGATCATGCCCTTGAGACGTCGGCACAGCGGCAATACCAAAGGCGCGTCATTGCCGAGATGAGTGGTGAAGACGGCATCAAGGTCTTCAAGTTGTTCTGCCAGATGACGGAACAACGGCAGTTGCTTGCCTATCGCGACATCTTCACTTAACGCCTGCTCCAGGCGAGGCACCAACCAATGAAAACTGGCGGCACGGGTTCGGGTCTTGACCGGGTGGAGCTCAAGCCAATGGTTCTTGCACAGGTGTCGCAAAAGCCCGAGGCCGGCTAGCAACCCTTGGAACGACTCACGCTGGTACAACGCCCAGGTCAGCCAGGCGGCCACTCGCAAATCTTTTGACTGGGTACGCAGCAGGGCTTCACTTTTTTCAAGGACCTTCAGCCAGTCGATCTGGCCGTTCTCATGCATCGACTGGGCTTTGCCGAGCTCGCGTTCCAAAACTTCATATTCATCTGAAAAACGCACATCTACCCCCGCGAAGTTTTCGCTGGAAACGGGACAACTGGCAAGGACCAGATAATGGGCAGAGAGTTTTTCAGAGTAAGACATGTATGCCTTCAAAATTTGCTCAGCTTTATTAATCCGCGGCAAGCCATCAACACTAGTTTTGACGTAACCGTCAGAATTTTTTCATCAGCGATAACTTATGCAAGCGGATTTGGCTCATGCACCGCTATCCGTTCGACGCGAAGCATGCCAAGGTTCTAAAAATAAAAATGTAGGAAACTTCTCTAAATACGGTATTAATCAAAGAAATCTTTAGCACTCAAACTACAACCCCTAGAGCCCTACTATTTTTTTCTAACTTTTAACATACCCATTCGAAGCAGAATTGAGACGAATGATTTCTACCTACGCTTAATTTAGAAAATTCTTACATACCCGTCTTTTTTCATCGTAATGGAGTGCGGTAGTCCTCTGGCTTGCTTCAATGAAGGGAAGCCAGCCCATTGCGAAGGAACGGAGCATGCCCACTCATCACGCGTTTCCAACGTTTCACCTTGATATCGAGGACTTCGGGCGTGATCTTAAGGTACTGAAATTCGAAGGTCGCGAAGCAATCAGTACCCCTTATCTGTTCGATATAGAACTGGTCAGCGAACGAAAGAATCTGGACCTCGAGAAACTCTTGCACAAGCAGGCGTTTCTTGGGTTTAACGCAAAGGACTGTGGCGTCCATGGACAGATCCACCGCGTAACTCAACGCGACTCCGCAAAACGCCTGGCTCATTACAACGTGCAACTGACGCCCAGGCTGGCTTATTTGCAGTACCGCACCAATCAACGCATCTTTCAGCAAATCACTGTTCCCGAGATCATTTCTTCAATTCTCAAGGAATATGGAATACTGGCTGACGCCTATAGCTTCCGACTGGGTACGAGCTATTCACCGCGTGACTACTGTGTCCAGTACCACGAATCGGACTTGGCTTTCATCGCGCGCCTGTGTCAGGAAGAAGGCCTGCACTACCATTTCCAGCATAGTAAGTCGGGCCATCACCTGGTGTTTGGCGATGACCAGACCGTATTCCAGAGGCTTGATCGTCCCACGGCTTATAAACAAGGCAACGGCCTGCTGGGCGAGGAGCCGGTTGTACAACGTTTCGATGTGCGGCTGGAAACCCGGGCCAGCAGGGTTACTCGTCGTGATTATGATTTTGAGAAATCAACGTTCACCCTCGAACAGGACTACCAGCCAGCGATCAACAAAATCCGACCGGACCTGGAGGCTTATGACTACCCCGGGGGTTTCATCCAACAGGAGCATGGGAAGCGATTGACCCGGCGGGCCTTTGAAAGCCATCGCGCCGACTATCGCAGGGCCGAGGGTACAAGTGATCAGCCAGAATTGGTGTCCGGCCATTTCCTGATGTTAAGTGAGCACCCGCGCCCGGAGTTGAACGACTTGTGGCTGTTGACCGAGTTGCATCATGAAGGCAGCCAGTCGCAAGTGCTGGAGGAAGGCCTGGACGACGACATCGGACGCCCTGAGAGCGAAGGCTACCGGAACAGCTTTGTCGCCACGCCGTGGGATTCGATTTTTCGCTCACCACGGGCTCATGAAAAACCGCGAATGTCCGGAAGCCAGACGGCTATCGTTACCGGTCCGCAAGGCGAAGAAATCCATTGCGACGCGTACGGCCGGGTCAAGGTCAGGTTCTTCTGGGATCGCGCCGGCGATACCAGTGAAAACAGCAGCTGCTGGCTGCGGGTGGCGTCCAATTGGGCCGGGAACGGCTTCGGCGCAGTCACCATCCCCAGGGTAGGCATGGAAGTACTGGTGACCTTCCTGGAAGGCGATCCAGACAAACCTCTGATCAGCGGTTGCCTGGTCAACAGCAGCAACGCCGCGCCCTATCAGTTGCCCGCACAAAAGACCCGAACGGTGTTTCGTTCCCGCAGCTCACCGGGTGGCCGAGGTTTCAATGAGCTACAGCTGGAAGACCGCGCGGGGCAGGAGCTGATTTACCTCCGAGCCCAGCGCGACATGGAGCAGAAGATCGAGCATGACAGCCGACTGGAGATCGGCAATGAACGTCGAGAAAACATCAAGGGCAACAGCACCACGGTGCTGCAAGCCAGTGAACACCGGACCATCGCTGCCGATCGCACGGTCCAGGTAAAAGCCAACGACTACCTGCACGTTGCCAATCGCCATACCCACGCGGACCAGGCGCTGGTCGTCGAGGCCGGCCAGCAGGTGCATATAAAAGCCGGTGCTCATCTGGTCCTGGAAGCGGGAGCGACGCTCAGCCTGAGTGCCGGAGGCGAGCATATCGTGATCGGCCATGGCGGCATTTTCAGCAGTAGCGCAATCCAATTGGGTGGCGCCCCGCTTCCCGCTGCACGTGCCGCAGCATTCGATCCAGGGTCGATCGACCCGTTGGCTACGCTGCTCAACCTGCCGCCCACGCTTGCGCCCACCCAACGCGCCCTGATGACAACCAGCAAGGTCGCCGGAGCGGATTTCTGCCCCCTTTGCGAAGCCTGCCGCGAGGGCGCATGCCCGATGGAGCCCATAGCCGCATGAACGATACCCAACCTCGGCAGTGGCTGCTTGAACACCTCCGCCTCGGCCATGCCCTGTGTGTGATCCTGGATGCGGACGGCGAACAACCGATGCTCCAGGCCCTGATCAAGAACAGTCGACCCGATCAATATCTGAGCGTCTACAGCAAAACCCTGATTGCCGATCTCAGCGAGGTCGGGCCGTTTGTCTTCACCTTCGATAACCCCAACGATAAAAATCTCCAGGAGTTGCTCAATCGACCGGACAGTCATTGGGGTTGGCTCGCCAGCCTCCCCAAGGGCCACCTCCCCCAGTTAGTCGGGCACTGGCGCGAACGATTGATTGTTGGGGAGCGTCCTCATCAAGCGGTGTATCGCTTCCACGACAACCGGGTATTGGCCCGGGCGCTTGCGTATCTGCCAGTCGAAGCGCATGCCGCCTATCTCGGTCCGGCCAATAGCGTGTGCTATTGGCAAGGTGACCGCTGGGAACACATCGACAATCCCTCCCCCGGGACACATCCGGTGCCAGAGGTGCTGCTTTGGTTGCAAGTCCCCATACCCGAACAGCAAGCACGAGCAACGCGCCGGATCAATGCCCGACGCTTTTTATTGGCCGAGCACCTGGACGCCTACGCGAAGCTCGCCGAACACGAGGACCCGGACGCCTGGTTGCATGCCACCCTCGACCAGGCCGAAGCATGGAACTGGTTGGCGCCCGAACAACTGGCTTTTTTCCTGGCCCAGCGCCTGCAAACGCCAACACGGACGCCGACGCAGTGGCAAGCACGCCAAGGCGAGAGCCCTGAGGAGCATTTTGAACGGGTGCGGTTGATGGTGGACTTCTGGCAAGGAGAAGCATCGCCATGACACGGGTCTTACGGGGCACATGCCTGGGCTGCTGCATGGCAATCACTGCGGGATGTGCCGACAGACAACCAGACACATTTACTTTTACGGGTGATTTGCCGCCTGGCTTTGCCTATGAGGCGGCGGTGTATTACGTCCCCGCTCCTGGGGAAACCTGCACCGTCGAGAAAAAATACAACAAGGCACCGGTGTTCAAGAGCAAGGACAAACCCATTGCCGAAATTCTTATCCGTAGAACTCGCAGCGGCTGTCCGCTGGTGGTCAGTCGTATCGAGCTTGAAATTAGCTCTATCTACGGCCCGCATTGGCTCGATTCCAGTCGAGATACTGCCAACGTGGTTATACGTGATGAGCTGGAGGAGCAATACAAGGGCACCTTCAGCAAGACGGGGGAGAGCATCTTCCACGGCCAATGCCAGTGGCTGTTCCGCACCTCGGGGGCCAAACGACGCATCGTAAAAATCCTCGATTGCAAAAAAAACCAACCCAAAGGGCGACGTTGGAAACGGTCGGCCTTTTTCGGCGTTCACGCTTGATCAACTGCCGGGGAAAACGGTGAGGATGAAGATCAAGTTGGCAGACGAGGAAAGACCCGCCATCGGTGATACGTGGGTAAAAGTGCCAAACGGTTGGAAACGCTGCATGGGCGATAACTTCGAAGACCACTACGCCTTCTGTTACGGCAATTACAAGGACTTCAGCGGTTTTCAAATGCCGGATGGGCAGCAATGCACCCTCTACCCAGGCTGTACCGAATAAGGAATTCAATGCATGACGTTATCGAAAACGGACTTTCAGTCCCGTCTGGGCAGTCGTATTCTCGCGTGTCCTGCCGGAGGCCGGTGGACCAGCTTCCAGCTGGTTGACGAGTTTGGCTCCGGCGAGCCTTATGCATGGCTAGCTTACCGCGTCATCGATTCGGAAGGGCAAACGTACCGCGGCAATCTCGATGCGACGGGGATGGGCAAGATCAGCAACCATTTTGCCGGCCCGATTACTCTGTCTTTTGACCAGCACTATGAAGGGCTCGAAAAGGCGTATTCGTTCTTACAAACAAGGCCGCATTACCCGCTCAAAATCACCGAACTCCAAGTCCGCGCCGAACAAACCCGCTACCTGAACGACAACGCCACCAGCCCCCGAGAGAACCCCGCCCAAGCCTGCGCCGGTCAGTTCTTCCAGGTGGAGGTGCGCGACCTGGTCGAGCATGTCGCCCATCTGCCGCCGCGGGTGTACCGACATTACCCAACCAATCAGGGGCCGGCACGGCTCATGGGAAAGTCTGGCGAGACTGGCGTAGCGTTGATGCCTCAACTGCATACCGTGTTGGAAGTGCGCCCGCTGCGGGCCTTGCGGCCCATGCTGTCCATCACTCCGCAATTCTGCGCGCTCAACCTGTACCAGTTGGCGCTCATGGCGACCTTGAGTTACTGCCCCTTCGGCCAGAAGCCCGGCGAGGCTCCAATACACTTATCGGTGAGTTTTCCCGAGCAACCGAGCGTGGGCAACTGGTTCGGCGATGCCTTGGCCAAGTCCGAGGAGCTTTGGAAGGTTGACCCGGGACAGGTAAAACACCATTACCCCTTGTATGAGGATGTGCCCTACTCCAAGCGACTGGAAATCGTCCCGTTCGACCCTGCTCTGTACCCTATGAACAATCCGGAACTGGGTGTGAAGCAGGAGCATCCCGCCAAGGTCCATTTTCTCGATGACACTGCAAAAGAAGAAAGCACCGATACCCAAGCTTTCATCACTCACAACGACGAAGTAATCCTGATTGCAGTGCGCGGCACAGCGCAGATGCTTGCCGATGGCCTGCGTGACGCCGACGCGCTCCAGGTTCCCTTTGAGGAAGGTGACGGTAAGGTGCACCAGGGGTTTTACGGAGCAGCCAAAAAAGCTGCTGCCTTCGTAATTGATTACCTGGAAAGGTTTTATGCCGGTCAGAAACTGCTGATCTGTGGCCACAGCCTGGGCGGCGCCGTGGCATTGCTGCTTGCAGAAATGCTACGTCTGAGGGAAGGATTCAGCTACGACATCCAACTCTACACCTACGGTGCCCCTCGCGCCGCCGACGCGGCCTTCGTCGAAAATGCCGCCCCCCTGGTGCATTACCGCATGGTCAACCACAACGACCCGATACCCAGCGTACCGGGCAGTTGGATGGACACCAACGCGAGTGTCTATGGCACGGGTTTCGCGCTGATGTTCGCCAACGTACCGGCCGGCTTTTCAGTGTTCGTGGCCGGCATCTACAACTGGACGGGCGAGTCCTATGAACACCACGGCACCTTGCGCCATTTCCTGCCCGTGGAGTTCGGTCGTCAGGAGCGGTTGTCGATCCTCTGGACGCCAGGCTGCGACACCCTCACGCAACATGCCGCTTGCGAGCTGGCCTTGGAGCAGAGACGTGGCTTGCCGGACCGGGCGAAGTTCACCGCCCAGCTCTTTCAGGCCGGTAACCACCTCATGACCTCCAGCTATCTTCCTGCGTGCTGGGCAACCCTGCGCCGCTGGCAGGAAGCTCTGGAGTCGAAGAGCCCTCTGGTGACACAGCGTGAATACGAATGCATCGAAAATGCGCTGGAACAGATCACTCGGCAGTTGCGTAACGAAAACAGACAGTTGATCGTGCGTCCAGATGGCTACGAGCGCACCCACCAACCGATCATCGATGCCCTCGCCCGTGAGGTCGACAAGGTGCACGCCACACGGGCTCGCCTCAGAGGGCTGCACACCACGTTGGTCAGCGACCAAGACGTTTACGGCAGCCTGTCCGAACACCCTGAGCAACTGGCGCAACACCTGACCCGCTGGCAGGCCCATCCGGAAAATCGCGTGGCTGAACAACTGGCCATGGCGCCTGCGGCCGGGACCGATATCGAGCTGGTCCATGGTGCTCATGGGTACGTCATCGGTCAGCCTTATACGCTGGATATCGATGCGATCATTTGACAAAAAAAGTCCTTGGCGAAAGCGACAGGAAGCGCCTGCCGTGGTTAACATACGACCCGCCGATTGCCTCATGAAATCGAAGCTGATCAGACGCCTTGGCGTAGCCTTGGTCAGCGAGCCATCACCCACAGGGAAGGGGCGCAATGGAAGGCTTCATATCGCTTGAAACCATAGCTGTCGAACGCTCCGCGCGCATGAGCCCGCGGCATGTCTGATGCGCTCTGGGCCGCCCGCCTGGGCGACGCGCTGGACCACACCTCAATGATGGCCGACATACTTGGCGGCGTACTGGAGGTGGCGGCGAACATTGCGATCACCGCCCTGGCGACCGCCGCGGTGGTCGCGGCCACGGGCATTACCGTGGTTACCGGCGGGCTGGGTTGCTTCGTGCTCGGTCTGGTGGTGGGCACCGTGGTTGGCCTGGCGATGAGCAAGACCGGAGCCGACAAGGGCCTGAGCAATATATGCGAGGGCATCGGCAACGCCCTTTTCCCGCCCACGGTGCAGGCCAATATCCTCACCGGCTCCGACGATACCTTCACTAACAACATTCGCGCGGCCCGTGCGGCCGGGGCAATCGAGTCTCACGTTGCCGCCGCCGGTACGGAGCTCGAAGCCCCTGAGCCTGAAGAAGAGCCCAGCTACCTGGACATGGCCGGGGCGTTCTTTTCGCAGATGTGGCGCCCCACCGTCGCCACGCCCGCGCCGGGCGCGGTGCCCAAGCCGGAAGACCTGGTGCTGTGTACCAAGCACCCGCCAATGCCACCGCAGTTCATGGCCGAGGGCTCGGACAAGGTCACCATCAACGGCCAGCCCGCCGTGCGCAGCGGCGACCGTAGTACTTGCGATGCCAAGGTCGTGTCGTCCGGGCTGATTTCGCCCAACGTCACCATTGGTGGTGGCTCGGTGGCGGTGCGCGAGATCCGCAGCGGCAAGACGCCGGGCGTGGGGCTGGCGGTCACGGCATTGCTGATGCTCAAGGGCGGCAAGGGCAAGTTTTTCAGCAAGTTGCCCTGCATGCTGGTGGGCGGCGCGGTGTCCATGGCCGCTAGCAGCGCGGCCAATGCCGCGGCTAACGCCGCCATGGGCTCGTCGAACCCGGTGCATGCTGCCACGGGGGCCAAGGTGCTGGGCGGCGATGCAGAACTGGACTTCGTGTTGCCTGGCATCCTGCCGATTGACTGGCAGCGTTTCTACAACAGCCGTGACGAACGCCGCGACGGATTGTTCGGCGCCGGCTGGAGCGTTTCCTACGAGGTTCAGGTCGACATCCTGCCCCACCCCGACGGCGGCGAGACCCTGCTGTATACCGACGAACAGGCCCGCCCCATCGACATGGGCTCGATCCCGTTGGGCGGCGCGGTGTTCAGCCCCGGCGAAGGCCTCGCGGTGCGGCGCAATGTAAGCGGACAACTGCTGATCGAAAGCGACGACGGCTTGTACCGTTTGTTCGAACCGACGCCTGGAAACTCATCGCGGCTGCGCTTGAGCCAGTTGGGTGACCGCAACGACAATCGCATCCATCTCGACTATGACGAAGCTGGCCGCCTGGTGCGGCTGCGCGATACGTTTGATTTGCTCCAGGTCGAGCTGACTCGCGAAAACGAACGCGTCAGTCGGATCGAACGCCTCTACCCCGACCAGCAGCGCGAAGTGCTGGTCAGCTACGCCTACGATGCGGCGGGCAACCTCACCGCAGTGCGCGACGCTGGCGGCCAGGTGCAGCGGCGGTTCAGCTACGACGCCGGGCAGCGGATGGTCGAACATCAACTGCCTGCCGGCCTGCGCTGCTTCTACGAATGGGCCTTGATCGAAAACCAGGAGTGGCGCGTGGTCCGCCACTGGACTGACGAAGGCGACGCCTACCAGTTCGACTACGACCTCACGGCCGGCATAACGCGTATCACCGACAGCCTGCAACGCATCAGCATCCGGCATTGGAACAGCCAGCACCAGATCACCCGGTTCGCCGACAATCTCGGCCAGACCTGGTTGTTCGAGTGGAACGACGAACGCCAGTTGCTCAGCGCCACCGACCCGCAAGGCGGCCAGTACCATTTCAGTTACGACGAGGCCGGCAACCTGATCGGCGAAACCGACCCACTGGGACGCAGCGAGTCTACCCTCTGGCTCGAGCATTGGGCGCTGCCACTGGTGGAAACCGATGCCGCCGGCAACAGCTGGAAATACCGCTACGATCAGCGCGGCAACTGTGTCGCCGAAACCGACCCGCTGGGCCATGTCACCCGCTACCGTTACGACACCCACGGCCAGGTGGTGGAAATCATCGACGCCACCGGCAAGAGCAAGAAGCTGCGCTGGAACCCGTTCGGGCAACTGGTGGAACACATCGACTGCTCGGGCTACCCGACGCGTTTCAGTTATGACCCGCGCGGCTATCTGCAAACCCTCACCGACGCCCTCGGCGAGCGCACCCGATTCAGTTATGACGCCCAAGGGCGCCTGCTCGGCAGCCAACTGCCGGATGGTCGCACCGAGCACTACCAGCGCGACAGCGCCGGCCAGCTCACCGGCCACACCGACCCGGCCGGGCACACCACGCATTACCAGCACAACCGCCGCGGCCAGGTGCGCCAACGCATCGACGCCCAGGGCCGGCAGGTGCAGTTTGCCTACGACAGCTTCGGCCGGCTGCAAGCGCTGATCAACGAGAACGGCGAAAGCTATCGGTTCGCCTGGGATGCCGCGGATCGGCTGGTCGAACAGCAGGACCTGGATGGCAGCGCCAAGCGCTACGCTTATGACCGGCTGGACAACGTTGCGCGGGTGACGGCTGTTCCGGCGGCTCACGGCAGCGGCCTGGCGCAGGTTCCCGAAACATCACCGGCGCCTGTCGTCCACCGTCTGGAACGCGACGCCGCGGGCCGGTTGATCGCCAAAGTCACCGATGATGGCCGCACCGAATATACCTATGATCCGCTGGACCAGCTCACCGCCGTTACCTTCACTGACCTGCAAGGCGCCGCGCAGTCCCTGAGTTTCGCCTACGATGCCCTCGGCCAGCTGCTCGCCGAAAACAGCGCCGCCGGCAGCCTCCGGCACCACTACGATGAACTGGGCAACCTGATCCAGAGCCAACTGCCCGATGGCCGCTGGGTCAATCGGCTATACTACGGCAGCGGTCACCTGCACCAGATCAACCTCGACGGCCAGGTCATCAGCGATTTCGAACGCGATCGCCTGCATCGCGAGGTGCTGCGCACCCAAGGGCAAATCAGCACCCGCAGCGAATACGACCGCAGCGGCCGCCTGCGCGCCCGTCAACGTCGCCACAGCAGTCAGCCCGCGCTGTTGCCGGCGGCGGTGCAGAAACACTTTGAATACGACCCCGCCGACAACCTGATCGGCAAGCTCGACCAGCAACCCGCCACTCAGCAGCGCCAGTTGCTGCACTACGACGCCACCGGTCGCATCATCGCCAGCCAGGACAGCCTGCACGGCCAGCGCGAGACCTTTGCCTACGACGCCGCCGCCAACCTGCTGGACGGCCCGGCGCCCGGCGCCGGACTGGTGGTGCACAACAAGCTGCTGACCTATCAGGACAAGCGCTACCGCTACGACGCTTTCGGCCGGCTGATCGAGAAACGCAGCGCCACCCGCGGCCTGCAACGCTTCGCCTACGATGCCGAAAGCCGTTTGATCGAAGTGCGCAACGACAACGGCAGCGTAGTCAGGATGACTTACGACCCGCTGGGCCGGCGCATCGAAAAAGCCGAGCACGACAGCCACGGCTACCCGCTGGGCGAAACCCGCTTCACCTGGGACGGGCTGCGCCTGCTGCAGGAACATCGCCACCAGCAAACCAGCCTCTATCTTTACGAAGACGACGGCTACGAGCCGCTGGCCCGCGTCGACGGCAGCGGCCCGCTGCAAAAGATCCGCTACTACCACAACGACCTCAACGGCTTGCCGGAACAACTTACCGAAGCCGATGGGCACTCCGTCTGGCAGGCCACGTATCGGGTGTGGGGCAACACGCTTGAGGAGGTTCGCGAACCGTATTACATCGAAGAGCAGAACCTGCGGTTCCAGGGGCAGTACCTGGACCGGGAAACCGGGCTGCATTTCAATACGTTCAGGTTTTATGATCCGGATATAGGGCGGTTTACCACGCCGGATCCGATCGGGTGGCTGGGAGGATTGAACCTTTACCAATATGCACCAAACCCCCTGACCTGGATCGATCCATGGGGATGGGCTTGCCGAAGCGCAGTCAGTGGCAATAAAGGCCGAACCAAGGCGATCAACGATCTCAAGCGCAACAAGTTCAAGATCGTCGCGGAGGAAGTCACCATGAAGGTCAACGGTAAACGTATTCGCGCCGACTTTGTCGCCAGAGACCAACGTGGAAAACTGCACGTATTTGAAGTCAAGCACGGCACCGGGAAACTGACCCCCAACCAGACCGATTCAAAAGTCTTTGACATGACCAAGCCGGCCAACACTACGCAACATCTGGGTGGGGGCACGATCAAACCGTCCGCCGGCACGAAGGGATCGTTCAAGGTTGATACCAAAGGCAAGCCTGGCGTACCGCTAGGCGGCAAAGGCGCACAGCACAATGCCACCTTCAATCTTTTAATTTACAAGTGATTACGATGAGCCAAGAAATTCGCAAAAATGTGGAAGTGGAGTTACTGGCGACGCTGAAAAACAAAACGTCACCACACCTGGATCTGAAGGCCAGCAAAAATAAAATTGGTCTGTTCAAAGCCAAGGAAAAGCTTGGGGAAATCTACATTCAGCACCTGACCAAAGCCGATGGTTATTACGCTGGGTTGGAGATCCATGCATGCGAGGCTTTCAGCTTCTGCAAAGAGCAATCGCCGCCCTACCAGAGTCGGTTGTTGAACGCGTCATTTTTGTCGAAGAGTTCCTTGTCGGAAGAGACGAAACAATTCGGTGACGAACTGGGAGGCATCATCAGAACCCCGTCTCCCCAGACCCTCAGCGCAACCGTCAACAAAATAAGCGAACGGCTCGAAAAGTTTTACCTGTCCAAGGCAGAGCACTGCATTCTCGGCATGCCTGCATTGATTGATGATGTATTGGCCGAGCCTGACAACTACGCATTCCCGTTCCTGACGATTCTCTTTGCAGCGCAAAAAAACGGTCTGGGTCTGGATTCAGATGTGCTCAAGAAAGCTCTGGCGACCAAATCAATATTCGGAAACAAGCAGTTCGACCTGGCGCTTGCGAACAAACTGCTGGGCTAGGGCTAAAGCTTCCTGACCATGGGGTTTGTCACGGACGTAAAAAAGGCATATCGACTTCATCGGTATGCCTTTTTGTTGCCGCTTGCTTTCCTCGACCGAGGTAGTCGGCGCAATTATGGGTTAACGCTGTCCTTCAGGAATTTGCCTGGCTTGAACGCAACCGTGTTGCTGGCCTTGATTTTTACCGGCTCGCCGGTTTGTGGGTTCTTGCCGGTGCGGGCGCCGCGGTGGCGTTGCAGGAAGGTGCCGAAGCCGACCAGAGTAACGCTGTCCTTGCGATGCAGGGCGCTGGTGATTTCTTCGAGAACAGCGTTGAGGACGCGGTTGGCTTGTTCTTTGGTGAGGTCCGCTTTTTCCGCAATGGCGGCGGCGAGTTCTGGTTTACGCATGAATGAAGCCCCTTTGACGATTTTTTTGTTGTTATGTCCGTGCTGTTCTCTTCGGAACAACCCCTAAGGCGCCGCAGGCTCTACTCTGCGGCAGACCGGAGTGAGGATGGCACGGGGCCGCAACCGGCGCCAGTGTCCGGCGGGCGTTTGTGGCCGGAAAAGCAGGGCATATGCGACAGAGCGACCGGTATTTACGCCAGCAGTGCCGGAAGCTGCTTGTTCAGCGCCAGTTTCTCCATCACCGCCGTACCGGTCAGGGCGTAGCCCAACAGATTGCCATGGGCGTCGCGGCACAGGGCCTTGATGTCGGCGCCCTCCCCTTCGACGCTCCACGCGCCTTCGCTGCCCCGTGGTGGTGGCGATACCACCAGCGGGCAGACCGGGGTTTTCACAGTGATCGGCATGGCGCCGTAGCTGACAGCGGTCGGGTTGCCAGCCAGGGTCTGGGCCAGGGCGCGGGCGCAGCTCATCAGCGGCATGACGTAGAGCAGGTTCAAGCCATCGACTTCGGCACAATCGCCTAAAGCGTAGATATTGGCGTGGGAAGTTTTCAGCTGACGATCAACCACCACGCCGCGATTGACCACCAACCCGGCGGCAGCCGCCAGGTCGATGCGCGGGCGCAGGCCGATGGCCGAGACCACCAGATCGCAGGGAATCACCTGGCCATCCGACAGATGCGCCTCCAATCCGTCGGCCACACGTTGCAGACGGTTGAGCACCGGCCCCAAGTGGAAATGTGCGCCAAGGCTTTCCAGCCCGGCCTGCACCGCTGCGGCAGCGGCTGGATGCAGCAGCGTCGGCATGACTTGCTCGCAGGGGGCCACCAGTTCCACTTCGTAGCCGCCGAGGACCAGGTCGTTGGCGAATTCGCAGCCGATCAGGCCGGCACCGAGCAGCAGCACCCGGCGCTTGCCAGCGGCGGCGGCCCGAAAACGTGCGTAGTCCTCGAGATCATTGATCGGGAAGATCAGGTCCGCCGCATCGCCCTGCACCGGCACGCGCACGGTTTCAGCGCCCCAGGCCAGGACCAGGTCGCGATAATTTACCGCTTCTTCGCCGATCCACAGGCGTTTGTGGCCCGGGTCGATGCCGCTGATGCGCGTGTGGGTGCGCACTTCGGCCTTCAACTGCTCGGCCATGGCGCCCGGCTCGGACATGCTCAAGCCATCGGCGTCCTTGTTCTTGCCGAACCCCGTGGAGAGCATCGGCTTGGAGTAGGAGCGGCCGTCGTCCGCGGTAATCAGCAGCAACGGGGTTTCGCTGTCGAGCTTGCGAAATTCCCGGGCCAGGTTATAGCCAGCCAGGCCGGTACCGACGATGACGACAGGTGCGCTCATGTTGCTCTCCGTTTGATGAAACGATCAGTTGATTTCGATCATTTCGAAATCCACTTTGCCGACGCCGCAGTCCGGGCACAGCCAGTCCGCCGGCACATCTTCCCAACGGGTGCCGGGCGCGATGCCATCGTCGGGCCAACCGTCAGCTTCGTTGTAGATCAGGCCACAGACGATACATTGCCACTTTTTCATTCCGATACTTCCTCAAGATGTCAGGCCTTGGCCGGTATTTTCCGGCTCAGGGCCGTTTTGTACTGATCGGTCGCGACAGATGCAAGCGGGATCGGCGCAGCGGCGCCCTGGCTCGGCCAAAATCGCCGACCGGCATGGTAAGCTCGCGACCTCATTCGCTGCCATTTCAAGACCCTTGTGCCGCCTACAAATTCGATATTTCCTACACTTCGATGGCTGCCCCAGCACCTGCTGTCGCCCCGTCCCGATGCCTGCGTGCTCGACTGGTTGTTCGACCAGGGCTCCCTGACCCGGCGCCTTACAGGCCTGTCGGATGACCACTTCAGCGTGACACCCCTGCTGGAGGGCTGGCAGCCGTTGCGCGCCGACGAGTGTGCCGCGCTGGACCTGGCCGAGGGCAGCGAAGGCTGGGTGCGCGAAGTCTACCTGCGCGGCCATGATCAACCATGGGTGTTCGCCCGCAGCGTGGCGGCACGCAGCGCGTTGCAGGGCGACGGTTTGCAGATGGACGCACTGGGCAGCCGCTCCCTGGGTGAGCTGCTGTTTTGCGACCAGGCATTCCAGCGCCGGGCGATCGAGGTGTGCCACTACCCGAGCGAATGGTTGCCACCCGAGGTTCGCGCCCACGCGTTGTGGGGCCGTCGCTCGCGTTTCGATCGCGGTGCGTTGAGCGTGCTGGTGGCGGAGATTTTCCTGCCGCCACTGTGGACCGTCGCTCGCGCCTATTCGGAGAATTGCTGATGTACGTGCAACTGCTCAAATCCTTGAACCGCCTCAATCCGCGGGCCTGGGACTTCGTGCAACTGACCCGCATGGACAAGCCCATCGGCATCTACCTGTTGCTGTGGCCGACATTGTGGGCGCTGTGGATTGCCGGCGAAGGCTCGCCGTCCTTGGCCAACATCGTGATTTTTGTGCTGGGCGTAGTGCTGACCCGTGCCGGCGGTTGCGTGATCAACGACTGGGCCGACCGCAAGGTCGACGGCCACGTCAAACGCACCGAGCAGCGCCCGCTGGTGAGCGGCAAGATCAGCTCGAAGGAAGCCCTGGTGTTCTTCGCGGTCTTGATGAGCGTGAGTTTCCTGCTGGTGCTGTGCACCAATGCGCCGACGATTCTGTTGTCCTTGGGCGGACTGGCGCTGGCGTTCAGTTACCCGTTCATGAAGCGCTACACCTATTACCCGCAAGTGGTGCTGGGCGCGGCGTTTTCCTGGGGCATGCCGATGGCTTTCACCGCCGAAACCGGCCATCTGCCGGCCGCCGCATGGCTGCTGTACATTGCCAACCTGCTGTGGACGGTGGGCTACGACACTTACTACGCGATGACCGACCGGGACGACGACCTGAAGATTGGAGTGAAATCCACGGCGATCCTGTTTAGCGATGCCGATCGGGTCATCATCTTGACGCTGCAAGGCCTGGCCTTGGGCTGCCTGCTGCTGGCCGGGGCTCAGTTCAAGCTGGGGGGATGGTTCCACCTGGGCCTCGTGGCCGCCGCCGCGTGCTTTGCCTGGGAGTTCTGGTACACCCGCGGAAGGGACCGGATGCGTTGTTTCAAGGCGTTCCTGCACAACCACTGGGCCGGGTTGGCGATTTTTGTCGGGATTGTGCTGGATTACGGGTTGCGATGAGTTCTGTGGCCGAGCGCTGGGTTTGGGATGAAGAAGAACCCTGTGGCGAGGGAGCTTGCTCCCGCTCGGTTGCGTAGCGACCGCAAGATTTTTGGGGCCGCTTCGCAGCCCAGCGGGAGCAAGCTCCCTCGCCACGAAGAGCGGTTTGGTGCTGGTCAGTCGGGCTTGGCGATTTTCCAGACGCCGCCCTTGCCGTCACCGGTCTTATCCCCTGCCTTCTTGTCGCCGACGAAGGTGTACAGCGGATCGCCGTCATAGGCCCACTGTGACGCGCCGTCGTCACGGGTGATCACGGTCCATTCGCCCGCAGGAGTCGCGGTGCTTTCAGCCTTGAGCGGTGGCCAGTTTTCGGCGCATTTATCGTTGCATACCGACTTGCCTCCGTCGTCCTTGTCGTAGGTGTACAACGTCATGCCCTTGTGATCGACCAGCACGCCATCCTTGACCATAGCCGGTTCGCCAGCCGCAAGCGCCATTCCTGGCAACGCCAGCGCAGCCACCAGCCCCAACGCCTTGATGGATTGAATGTAATAAGCCATGGAAACCTTCCTTTGCAGTTGTCAGGATTCGGACCCAAAAGCCTAGCCCAAGATCGCCTCTGCTGCCGTCCGGGGAAATAACTGTCACACGACTGCAATAATTCCGTTATCTAATGCGGCGCAAGACAGTTAAATGACAAGAGGATTACCCCATGGTTGGCAGGAGCATTCTGATCGTCGACGACGAGGCGCCCATCCGCGAGATGATCGCCGTTGCGTTGGAGATGGCCGGCTATGACTGCATGGAAGCAGAAAACTCTCAACAGGCCCACGCCATCATCGTCGATCGCAAGCCCGACCTGATCCTGCTGGACTGGATGCTGCCAGGCACCTCCGGCATCGAGCTGGCCCGGCGTCTCAAGCGCGATGAGCTGACGGGTGACATCCCGATCATCATGCTCACCGCCAAGGGCGAAGAAGACAACAAGATCCAGGGCCTGGAAGTCGGTGCCGACGATTACATCACCAAGCCGTTTTCCCCTCGGGAGCTGGTGGCGCGCCTCAAGGCCGTGCTGCGTCGTGCCGGGCCGACCGATGGCGAAGCGCCGATTGAAGTTGGCGGCCTGCTGCTGGACCCGATCAGCCACCGCGTGACCATCGATGGCAAGCCCGCCGAGATGGGCCCGACCGAATATCGCCTGTTGCAGTTCTTCATGACTCACCAGGAGCGCGCCTACACCCGTGGGCAACTGCTGGATCAGGTCTGGGGCGGCAACGTGTACGTCGAGGAGCGCACCGTGGATGTGCACATCCGGCGCTTGCGCAAAGCCCTCGGCGACGCCTATGAGAATCTGGTACAAACCGTGCGCGGCACCGGTTATCGTTTTTCGACAAAGGCCTGACCCGAGCCCTTACCGCCCGACAAGCTGACAAGGACGCGCGCTCAAGTGAATCAAAACTGGCATGGCACCCTGATCCGCCACATGTTGTTGCTGGTGACCGGTTGCCTGTTGATCGGCCTGATCACCGGCTACTACGGCTGGAGCCTGGCCGCGGGCCTGGCGCTTTACCTGGCCTGGACCCTCAAGCAATTGCTGCGCCTGCACGAGTGGCTGCGCCTGCACCAACCCGACGAGGCCCCGCCCGACGGCTACGGCTTGTGGGGCGAGGTGTTCGACAGCATCTACCACCTGCAACGGCGCGACCAGCGCGTTCGCGGCCGCCTGCAGGCGGTGATCGACCGCGTCCAGGAATCCACCGCCGCGCTGAAAGACGCGGTGATCATGCTCGACAGCGACGGCAATCTGGAATGGTGGAACCGCGCCGCAGAAACCCTGCTGGGCCTCAAGACGCCACAGGACAGCGGCCAGCCGGTGACCAACCTGGTGCGCCATCCGCGCTTCAAGGAATATTTCGAGCAAGACAATTACGCCGAACCGCTGGAAATCCCGTCGCCCACCAATGATCGGCTGCGCATCCAGCTGTACATCACCCGCTATGGCAACAACGAGCACCTGATGCTGGTGCGCGACGTGACGCGCATTCATCAACTGGAACAGATGCGCAAGGATTTCATCGCCAACGTATCCCATGAACTGCGTACGCCATTGACGGTGATCTGCGGTTACCTGGAGACCCTGCTCGACAATGTCGAGGAGGTGAACCCGCGCTGGACCCGTGCCTTGCAACAGATGCAGCAGCAGGGCGGACGCATGCAGACGCTGCTCAACGACCTCCTGTTGCTGGCGAAGCTGGAAGCCACCGACTATCCCTCGGACAACCAGCCGGTGCCCATCGAGGACCTGCTGCAATTCATTGCCCAAGATGCGCAGGAGTTGTCCGGTCCCAAGCAGCAGTCCATCACGCTTGAAGCAGACCCGACCGTGCAACTCAAGGGCAGCGAGGCGGAACTGCGCAGCGCGTTTTCCAACCTGGTGTTCAACGCGGTCAAATACACGCCTGAACAAGGGCGGATCCATGTGCGCTGGTGGGGCGATGAACAAGGCGCACACCTGAGCGTGCGCGATTCCGGCATCGGCATCGATAGCAAGCATCTGCCGCGCCTGACCGAGCGTTTCTACCGGGTCGACTCCAGCCGCAACTCCAACACTGGCGGAACCGGGCTCGGTCTGGCAATCGTCAAGCATGTGCTGCTGCGCCATCGTGGACGCATGGAAATCAGCAGCGTGCCCGGCCATGGCAGTACGTTTACCTGCCATTTCACCCCGGCGCAGGTGGTCCGCGGACGGCACTCCAGCCACGACGAATGACGCCGGCCGGCGCTCCCCACTAGGCAATCGCCCGGTCAGCCGCTACATTGGCTGACTTGTGCCTGCCTTTTCAGGCACCGAATTTCCCATCATACGAACATACGGAACCTGCAAAACTCCATCATGGACCCTTCCCCTGGCTTGTCCCTCGCTACACTCTTCGCCGAATTCGGCATGATTCTTTTTGCTCTGGTCCTGGTCTTGCTCAACGGTTTTTTCGTTGCGGCCGAGTTTGCCATGGTCAAGCTGCGCTCGACCCGGGTCGAGGCCATCGCCGAGCAGAACGGCTGGCGCGGACATATTCTGCGCACCGTCCACAGCCAGCTCGACGCCTATCTCTCGGCCTGCCAGTTGGGTATCACCCTCGCCTCCCTGGGGCTGGGATGGGTCGGCGAGCCGGCCTTCGCGCACATTCTCGAGCCGCTGCTGGGCGCGGTTGGCGTCCAGTCGCCGGAAGTGATCAAGGGCGTGTCGTTCTTCACCGCGTTCTTCATCATTTCCTACCTGCACATCGTGGTCGGCGAGCTGGCGCCCAAATCCTGGGCGATCCGCAAACCGGAACTGCTGTCGCTGTGGACGGCCGTGCCGCTGTACCTGTTCTACTGGGCCATGTACCCGGCGATCTACCTGCTCAATGCCAGCGCCAACGCGATCCTGCGTATCGCCGGCCAGGGTGAGCCCGGCCCGCATCATGAACACCATTACAGCCGCGAGGAGTTGAAGCTGATCCTGCACTCCAGCCGTGGCCAGGACCCGAGCGACCAAGGCATGCGCGTGCTGGCCTCCGCCGTGGAAATGGGCGAGCTGGAGGTGGTGGACTGGGCCAACTCCCGGGAAGACCTGGTAACGCTGGAATTCAATGCCCCGCTCAAGGAAATCCTGGCGATGTTCCGTCGCCACAAGTTCAGCCGGTATCCGGTGTACGACAGCGAGCGCCAGGAATTCGTCGGCCTGCTGCACATCAAGGACCTGCTGCTGGAACTGGCGGCCCTGGACCACATCCCCGAATCGTTCAACCTGGCGGAACTGACCCGCCCGCTGGAGCGAGTATCGAGGCACATGCCGTTGTCGCAGCTGCTGGAGCAGTTCCGCAAGGGCGGCTCGCACTTCGCCGTGGTCGAGGAAGCCGACGGCAATATCATCGGCTACCTGACCATGGAAGACGTTCTGGAAGTGCTGGTGGGCGATATCCAGGACGAACACCGCAAGGCCGAGCGCGGCATCCTCGCCTACCAGCCGGGCAAGCTACTGGTGCGCGGCGACACCCCGCTGTTCAAGGTGGAACGCCTGCTGGGCATCGACCTGGACCACATCGAAGCGGAAACCCTGGCAGGGTTGGTCTACGAAACCCTGAAACGGGTGCCGGAAGAGGAAGAAGTGCTGGAAGTCGAAGGCCTGCGGATCATCATCAAGAAGATGAAAGGGCCGAAGATCATTCTGGCGAAGGTTTTGATGCTCGATTGAGTGTCGATCTGCCCGCAAGTTGAAGGCATAACCCACTGTGGCGAGGGAGCTTGCTCCCGCTGGGTCGCGAAGCGACCCCAAAAGCGACGACTGCTTCGCAGCCGAGCGGGAGCAAGCTCCCTCGCCACGAAAAGCCTCCGCACACAGCTACTGCTTGCCCAACGCAAAGTTGGGCAAGTCACCCACCGGCTGGTTGAACTGATAGGGAATCGACACCAACCCCAGCCCGGTGTTGCGCTGTACCACGAAGTGCAGGTGCGGGCCGGAGCTGTTACCGGTGTTGCCTGATAGCGCCAGCGGCGTGCCCACCACGACCCGTTGCCCCTCCTGGACGCTCACCGAGCCCTTCTGCAGGTGCAGGTAGACTCCCATGGTCCCGTCATCGTGCAACACGCGCACAAAGTTGCCGGCAGGATCGGTGCCGCGCCCGGTCTGCTCGTTCTCGGTCTTGACCACCACGCCGCCACGCGCCGCGATGATAGGCGTGCCTTCGGGCATGGCGATGTCCATGGCGTAGCGGTTCTTCGGGCCGTAATGGCTGTATTGGCCGTTGGCGCCCTGGCTCAACCGGAACGGCCCGCCACGCCAGGGCAACGGATAGCGATAAGCTTGCGCCGTGCCTGCGGGGTCGCCCAGGGAGTATTCGAACCTTGGGGTATAAGCCAGTGGCCTGCCGGGCCGGGTGGCCGTCAGCAGCGCCAGGCGAAGGTTGCTGCGCGCAGGCAGCACGCGGCGGATCGGCCGGCTCGGCGCTCCGCTGACATTGCGCAACCCGGCGAAGCTCAGCTCGATTTCCACCGGGGCATAGAGATCATTGCGCACGTACACCGCGTCCGCGCCCTTCTGCTTCCTGATGTCGAGAAACACCTGGCGCTCCAGGCGCTCGACCATGCGATCACGAAATACGAACACCTGGGAGCCTTTGCTGGGGCGGTCACTGTAGGAGACCACGCCATTGGCGTCGGTGGATTTGTAGATGGTCATCGCCAAGGCCGGGGTGGCGGCCAGGACAAGACCACAGGCGAACAGCAACGGCACGAGCATGGGCAAGAATTCTGTCGAAATGAAGGCCTGCAAAGCAGCCTAGCAGCTGGGATGGACCAGCGTAGTCGACGGATGTTTCAAAATTGGATCGGCGGTCGGGTTGAAGCTGATGGCCTTTTCGTCGGATCGCCGCCCGGAGCAGGCTCGCTCCCACAGTGATTTGTGCAGGCCACACAAATCTGTGCCCTACAAAAAACCTGTGGGAGCGAGCCTGCTCGCGAAAGCGGACTGAGGGGCGCCGCCAGATCAGGCGCCCGGTACGAAGTGCTTCTGCGCCGTGCCGCGGGCGATCAGGCGGGAGATGTAGTCGAGTTTCTGCGGGTCTTTGTCGACGAAGCGGAAGGTCAGTTGCAGCCATTCGCTGTCAGGGGTCTGCTCATGGGCGACGATGGCGTGCAGGTAGCCGTTCAGACGAGCGGTTTCGGCGTTGTCGCCCTGCTCCATGTCCAGCACCGAGCTCTCCAGCACTTGCGGCAGGATGTCGGTGCGCTTGACCACCAGCAGCGCTTCCTTGAGGCTCAGGGCCTTGATCACGCATTGCTGGGTGCCGCTGGACAGGCGCAACTGGCCTTGGCCGCGATTGGCAGTGGGTGCGGACGCGGCAGGTGCCTTGACGGGCGGGCTGTTGAGCAAGCCACGTGCCGCCGGAGCGACAGCCGCAGCGGGTGCAGGCGCGGCAGCGGGCTTGGCAAACGGGTTCGCCGCTGGCGCAGCCGCCGCAACCGGAGCGGCCTTGCCGCCGGTCAGGGCACTGAGCGAATCATTGCCGAACGCCGAATTCATCTTGGTCGGAGCGCTGTTCATCAACGTGTCGAGCTTGCCGACCTTGTTCAAGGCCTGCTTGACCTTGGTCAGCAACTGTTCGTTGGTGAAGGGTTTGCTGACGTAGCCGGAAACGCCGGCCTGGATCGCCTGGACCACGTTCTCCTTGTCGCCACGGCTGGTCACCATCACGAAAGGCATGCCCTTGAGATTGTCCTGCTGGCGGCACCAGGTCAGCAATTCCAGGCCGGACATTTCTGGCATTTCCCAGTCGCACAGCACCAGGTCGAACGCTTCACGGGCCAGCAGGGCCTGGGCTTTCTTGCCGTTCACCGCGTCTTCGATGCGGATGCCTGGGAAGTAGTTGCGCAGGCACTTCTTCACCAAGTCACGAATGAACGAAGCATCGTCCACGACCAACACACTGACCTTACTCATCCAGATACACCTCTAAAAAATCCCGGCAAGCATACCGCCTTACTGATGGCACATCGCCAAAAACCTTCAGTCACGCCGGGACTTTTCGTTCGCGGGGTGCTGCTTTTGATTAAAAAAACCGCAAAAAAAAGCCCGACCAGAAGGCCGGGCGCTTTTCTTGGCAATCTTACTTATCGTCAGTTTGACCGGGAACATTAGCGGTTTCGGACGGGGTGCCCTCAACTTCTTCCTTCATCCGCTTGAGCCCCATGTGCCGGACATCGGTGCCACGCACGAGGTAGATCACCAGTTCCGAGATGTTGCGTGCATGATCGCCGATACGCTCCAAAGAACGCAGCACCCAGATGATGCTCAACACCCGGGAAATCGAACGCGGGTCCTCCATCATGTAGGTCGCCAGCTCGCGCAGGGCGGTCTTGTACTCGCGGTCGATGATCTTGTCGTACTGGGCCACCGACAGCGCCAGGTCGGCGTCGAAACGGGCGAAGGCGTCCAGCGCATCGCGGACCATGTTGCGCACCTGGTCACCAATGTGGCGAACCTCGACGTAGCCGCGCGGCGCTTCGCCTTCTTCGCACAACTGGATGGCGCGACGAGCGATCTTGGTGGCTTCGTCGCCGATCCGCTCAAGGTCGATCACCGACTTGGAGATGCTGATGATCAGGCGCAGGTCGGAAGCCGCCGGCTGACGACGGGCCAGGATGCGCAGGCATTCTTCGTCGATGTTGCGTTCCATCTGGTTGATCTGGTCATCAATCTCGCGCACTTGCTGGGCTAGACCGGAGTCGGCCTCGATCAGCGCGGTCACCGCGTCGTTGACCTGCTTTTCCACCAGCCCGCCCATGGCCAGCAGGTGGCTGCGCACTTCCTCAAGCTCAGCGTTGAACTGTGCGGAAATGTGGTGAGTAAGGCCTTCCTTCGAAATCATGGTTTTGCTCCGCAAAAGCTGTGAGCTGCAAGCTTCAAGCTGCAAGCTGATATATGTCGTTACTCAAACCGCCTTTACTTGCCGCTTGTAGCTTGAAGCTTGCGGCTTTACGGCTAGCCGTAGCGACCCGTGATGTAGTCCTCGGTCTGCTTCATGGCCGGATTGGTAAACAGGGTATCGGTGTCGCCGAATTCCACCAGCTTGCCCATGTACATGAACGCGGTGTAGTCGGACACCCGCGCCGCCTGCTGCATGTTGTGGGTCACGATGACGATGGTGAACTTGGACTTGAGTTCGTAGATCAGTTCCTCGACTTTCAGCGTCGAGATCGGGTCGAGTGCCGAGCAAGGTTCGTCGAGCAGCAGCACTTCCGGCTCCACGGCGATGGTGCGGGCGATCACCAGACGCTGCTGCTGCCCACCGGACAGGCCCAGCGCCGATTCGTGCAGGCGGTCCTTGACCTCATCCCACAGCGCCGCGCCCTTGAGTGCCCACTCCACGGCTTCATCGAGTACGCGCTTCTTGTTGATGCCCTGGATCCGCAGGCCGTAGACGACGTTCTCGTAGATGGTCTTGGGGAACGGGTTGGGCTTCTGGAACACCATGCCCACGCGACGACGCAGTTCGGCAACGTCTTCGCCCTTGCGGTAGATGTTGTTGCCGTAGAGGTTGATTTCGCCTTCGACGCGGCAGCCGTCCACCAGATCGTTCATGCGGTTGAAGGTGCGCAGCAAGGTCGACTTGCCGCAGCCCGACGGACCGATGAACGCGGTGACGCGCTGTTTCGGGATGTTCAGGCTGACATCGTACAGCGCCTGTTTCTGACCGTAGAACAGGTTCAGGCCGGGCACTTCGATGGCGACGGTTTCCTGAGCCAGGTTCAGGCTCTGCTTGTCGCGGCCCAGGGCCGACATGTTGATGCCGTGTGTAGGTGCGTCGTGTTGCATGGGAGGCTCCCTGTGCTAACAAATTCGGTTCGGAACGCCTGTGTGGCGGCCCCATGAAATTCCAATGTAGGAGCGAGCCTGCTCGCGAAGGGGGCCTTGAGGCCGCCAAAAGCTTCGCGAGCAGGCTCGCTCCCACAGACCCTCAACTATCCAGTGCCTTGTACTTCTCTCGCAGGTGGTTACGGATCCACACCGCCGACAGGTTCAGGGTCGCGATCACCAGCACCAGCAGCAACGCCGTGGCGTAGACCAATGGCCGGGCTGCTTCGACGTTCGGGCTCTGGAAGCCGACGTCATAGATGTGGAAGCCCAGGTGCATGATTTTCTGGTCCAGGTGCAGGTACGGGTAGTTGCCATCCAGCGGCAGCGATGGCGCCAGTTTCACCACGCCCACCAGCATCAGCGGCGCTACCTCGCCGGCGGCACGGGCCACGGCGAGGATCATGCCGGTCATCATCGCCGGGCTCGCCATCGGCAGGACGATTTTCCACAGGGTCTCGGCTTTGGTCGCACCGAGGGCCAGGGAGCCTTCGCGCACGGTCCGCGGAATCCGCGCCAGGCCTTCCTCGGTGGCCACGATCACCACCGGTACGGCCAGCAGCGCCAGCGTCAAGGAAGCCCAGAGCAGGCCCGGCGTGCCGAAGGTCGGTGCCGGCAAAGCCTCGGGGAAGAATAGCCGGTCAACCGAGCCGCCCAGCACATAGACGAAAAAACCCAGCCCGAACACGCCGTAGACGATGGCCGGAACGCCTGCGAGGTTGTTCACCGCGATGCGGATCAGGCGGGTCATCGGCCCCTGGCGCGCATACTCACGCAGGTAGACCGCTGCCAGTACGCCGAACGGCGTGACGATCATCGCCATGATCAGGGTCATCATCACAGTGCCGAAAATCGCCGGGAAGATCCCGCCTTCAGTGTTGGCTTCACGCGGATCGTCGCTGAGGAACTCCCAGACCTTGCTGAAGTAGAAACCCATCTTGGTGAACGTGCCCATGCCGTTTGGCTGGTAGGCGTGCACCACTTTGCCGATCTCGATTTCCACTTCCTTGCCGTTGGCATCGCGGGCCGTCAGGCTGTCGCGGTTGAACTGCGCATGCAGGTCGGTCAGGCGGGCTTCGATGTCCTTGTAGCGGGCGTTCAGTTCGGCGCGTTCGCTTTCCAGGTCAGCCTGGGCGGCGGCGTCGAGCTTGCCGTCCAGCTCCAGCTTGCGACCGTGCAGGCGGATGCGCTCGAGGCCGGCGTTGATCGCGCCGATGTCGACTTTTTCCAGGGTCTTGAGTTCGTCGGCCAACTGGTTGACCCGCTCGATACGCGCTTGCAGCTGCGGCCAGGCGGCTTCGCCCTCGGCGATGATCTTGCCTTGTTCCTTGACGTTGACCAGGTAACCGTAGAAGTTGCCCCACTCACGTCGCTCCAGAGCCATCAGCTCCGGCGGGGTCGTCTGGTTGCTCAGCCAGTCGCCGACGATCCAGGTGAAGTCGGTACCGTTGAGGTCACGGTTGCCGACCTTCACCAGTTCGCGGGTCATGAACTCCGGGCCTTCGTCCGGCACCGGCAGGCCAGCGCTTTTCAGGCGCTCGCGAGGCACTTCTTCTTTCTGTACGACTTCGCCGACCACCAGGTGCGCCGGCATGCCCGGTACGTTGTAGCTGGCGTGGATCAGGTCGGCTGGCCAGAAGTGGCCCAGGCCGCGCACGGCAATCACCGCCAACAGGCCAATGGTCATGATGACCGCGATGGACACCGCGCCACCGCTGATCCAGACGCCCGGGGCGCCGCTCTTGAACCATCCTTTCAGGGAGTTCTGTTTCACAGACTTCTACCTTTCTTAAAGCGACGAATATTTCTTGCGCAGACGCTGACGGATCAGCTCGGCGAGGGTGTTCATGACGAAGGTGAACAACAGCAGCACCAAGGCCGACAGGAACAGCACGCGGTAATGGCTGCCGCCGACTTCCGACTCGGGCATCTCCACCGCGACGTTGGCCGCCAGGGTGCGCAGGCCTTCGAACAGGTTCATTTCCATTACCGGGGTGTTGCCGGTGGCCATCAGCACGATCATCGTCTCGCCCACCGCCCGGCCCATGCCAATCATCAGCGCCGAGAAGATGCCCGGGCTGGCGGTGAGGATGACCACGCGGGTCATGGTCTGCCATGGGGTAGCGCCCAGGGCCAGCGAGCCCAGGGTCAGGCCGCGAGGCACACTGAACACGGCGTCTTCGGCAATGGAGTAAATGTTCGGGATGACCGCGAAGCCCATCGCCAGGCCGACCACCAGGGCGTTGCGCTGGTCGTAGGTGATACCCAGGTCATGGGAGATCCACATGCGCATGTCGCCGCCGAAGAACCAGGCTTCCATGTACGGGCTCATGTATAGCGAGAGCCAGCCGACGAACAGGATCACCGGGATCAGCAAGGCGCTTTCCCAGCCGTCCGGCACGCGCAGGCGAATGGATTCCGGCAGGCGGCTGAAAGCGAAACCGGCGACCAGGATGCCGATCGGCAGCAACATCAGCAGGCTGAAGATGCCCGGCAGATGCCCTTCGACGTACGGCGCCAGGAACAGACCGGCGAAGAAACCGAGGATCACCGTCGGCATCGCCTCCATCAGCTCGATCACCGGCTTGACCTTGCGGCGCATGCCGGGGGCCATGAAGTAGGCGGTGTAGATCGCTGCGGCAACCGCCAGCGGCGCGGCCAGAAGCATCGCGTAGAACGCCGCTTTCAGGGTGCCGAAGGTCAGCGGCGACAGGCTCAGCTTGGGTTCGAAGTCGGTGTTGGCGGCAGTCGATTGCCAGACGTACTTGGGCTCATCGTAGTTTTCGTACCAGACCTTGCTCCACAAGGCGCTCCACGAGACTTCCGGGTGTGGGTTTTCCAGGACCAGCGGTTGCAGCTTGCCGCCCTGCTCCACGATCAGGCGGTTGGCCCGTGGCGACATGCCGAACAGGCCTTGGCCATCGACTACCTGATCAACCAGCAAGGTGCGGTGGGCAGTACTGTGGAACACGCCAAGCTTGCCGGCGGCGTCGAGCGCAACGAAGCCCTTGCGACGCTCTTCGGCGCTGATCTCGACGATAGGCGCGCTGCCCATCTGGAAGGTACGAATCTGTTTGAAACGCAGCTCGCCGTCCGGATCGCGAGCCATGAACCACTGGGCCAGGCCGCCCTTGGAATCACCGATGATCAGCGATATGCCACCGACCAACTGGGCAACGGCGGTGACCTGGGCGTCAGCGTTCTCGAGCAGCTTGTAGCGACCGTTGAGGCTCTTGTCCCGCAGGCTGAACACATCGGCCTGGGCGCGCCCGTTGACCACATACAGCCACTGCTGGCGCGGGTCGACGAAGATGTTTTTTACCGGCTCGGTCATCTGCGGCAGATCGATACGCGTCTGCTCGCTGGTGATTTCACCGGTCATCATGTTTTCTTCGCTGGTGAGCGACAGCACATAGAGCTGCGCGCCGCTGGAGCCAGCCAGCAGCAACGTCGAATCGGTAGCGTTGAGGCTGACATGCTCCAGGGCCGCGCCCTGCTCGTTCAACGCGATCGGCGCTTCACCGTAAGGGTATTCGATGGCCGGAGAGATGGTTTTCTTGCCGTCGGGGTAGCTGACTTTATAAGTGTGGCGGAACACCAGGGCCTGGCCATTGGACAAGCCGATCGCCACCAGCGGGCTGCCGGGCTGATCTTCACCGATGGACGTCACAGTGGCGCCGGCCGGGATCGGCAGGTCGACACGCCGCAGTTCGGCACCGCTGTCGAGGTTGTAGAACAGCGCCACGCCCTTGTCGGAAACCCGCATCGCCACCTGGTTCTGTTCTTCGATGGCGATCATCAGCGGCTTGCCGGCGTCTTGCATCCAGGCAGGGGTAATCGAGTCCTTGGCGGTCAGGTCCGCGCCTTGGAACAGCGGCAGTACCACGTAGGCCAGGAAGAAAAAAATCAAAGTAATGGCGGCGAGGACGGCGAGGCCGCCAACCAGCACGTACCAACGGGTGAGGCGATCCTTGAGCGCGCGGATGCGGCGCTTGCGTTGCAGCTCAGGCGTATTGAAGTCAATGCGCTTGGGAGGGGAAGTCGTAGTCATTGTGGAGTTGGCCAGATCATTCATGCGCACACCCTAGCGATCCTGTATGACAGAAAGATGACAGTGAAGTGACGCAACAAATCCACCGCCGGTGGGAACCGGCAGCGGATGGAAATTTGGTCTGTGGCAGCGAGCAAGCTCGCTCCCACAGGGGCCTGGGCTCAGGCGTTACTGCTTGGCGACGTTGCCGCCTTCCTGCAGACCCAGGTCAGCCAGTGCCTTGGCGGCGACTTTGGCTGGAACCGGGATGTAGCCGTCCTTGACCACGACTTCCTGGCCTTGCTTGGACAGGATCAGCTTGACGAACTCGGCTTCCAGCGGGGCCAGAGGCTTGTTCGGTGCCTTGTTGACGTAGACGTAGAGGAAACGCGACAGCGGATACTTGCCGTTCAGGGCGTTTTCTTCGGTGTCCTCGACGAACTCGCCGCCTTCCTTCTTGGCCAGGGCAACGGTTTTCACGCTGGCGGTCTTGTAGCCGATACCCGAGTAGCCGATGCCGTTAAGCGAGCTGCTGATCGACTGCACAACCGAAGCCGAACCTGGTTGTTCGTTGACGTTTGGCTTGTAGTCGCCTTTGCACAGGGCTTCTTCCTTGAAGTAGCCGTAGGTGCCGGACACCGAGTTGCGGCCAAACAGCTGGACTGGCTTGTTGGCCAGGTCGCCGGTCACGCCCAGGTCGCCCCAGGTCTTGACGTCAGCCTTGGCGCCGCACAGGCGAGTCGAGGAGAAGATCGCATCGACCTGAGCCATGGTCAGGTGCTTGATCGGGTTGTCCTTGTGCACGAATACCGCCAGGGCATCCACGGCAACCGGGATAGCGGTTGGCTTGTAGCCGTACTTGGTTTCGAAGGCCTGCAGCTCGTTGTCCTTCATCTTGCGGCTCATCGGGCCCAGGTTGGCGGTGCCTTCGGTGAGTGCGGGCGGCGCGGTGGAAGAACCGGCGGCCTGGATCTGGATGTTGACGTTCGGGTATTCCTTCTTGTAGTTCTCTGCCCACAAGGTCATCAGGTTAGCCAGGGTATCGGAGCCGACGCTGGACAGGTTGCCCGACACACCAGTGGTCTTGGTGTAGCTCGGGATCGCAGGGTCAACAGCGGCAACCGCGTTGGCAGTCGCGACGCCAGCAGCGACAAACGTCATTGCCGCCATCAAACGCTTCAGTTTCATGCCTTACTCCTAGCAGATAGGGTGTGTTAAGTCGGCCAAGTATCGATAAGCCGTATGAACACTCTATGGCTGAAATATGACAATTGGATGAAAGGCCAGCATTGGGTTTCGCAGGATGATTCATGGTGCCCTTTTCGCGAGCAGGCTCGCTCCCACCAGGGAATGCAAACCCATGTGGGAGCGAGCCTGCTCGCGAAAGGACCAGTACAAGTGAGAAAAAGCGCCGGTTATCGGCCCTTCTTCCAGAGATACCCACCGATCAGCATCCCGATCCCGCAGATGATCGCCACGTAGTACGCCGGCCCCATCGGGCTCTCTTTCAACAGCAGGGTCACGATCATCGGGGTCAACCCGCCGAAGATCGCATAGGCCAGGTTGTAGGAGAACGACAGTCCGCTGAAGCGCACCACGGCCGGGAAGGCATTGACCATGACGTAGGGCACCGCGCCAATGGTGCCGACCAGCAAGCCACTCAAGGCGTAGAGCGGGAACAACCACTCGGGGTGCTCGAACAGGCTGTGGTAGAAGGTCCAGAAGGTAATCAGCAGCAAGCCGCTACCAAAGACGAACACCCGCCCGGCGCCGAAGCGGTCAGCCAGCACACCCGCGCCGATACAGCCGAAACTCAGGAATACGATCGCCAGGCTATTGGCCTGCAACGCCGTGGTCGGGCTGAAGTGATACACGGTCTGCAGCACGGTGGGTGTCATCAGGATCACCACGATGACGCCCGCCGATAGCAGCCAGGTCAACAGCATCGAAATGACAATGGCGCCGCGATGATCACGCAGCACCGCGCGCAACGGCACTTCTTCGGCCAGGGCCTTGCGCAATTGCAGCTCGGCAAATACCGGGGTTTCGTGGAGCCAGCGGCGCAGGTACACCGAAAACAGGCCGAACACGCCGCCCAGCAGGAACGGGATCCGCCAGGCGTAATCCGCCACTTCCACCGACGTATAAATGCTGTTGATGGCCGTGGCGACCAGCGAACCCAGCAAAATCCCCGCCGTCAGGCCACACGTCAGCGTGCCGCAGGCATAGCCGATGTGGCGCGCCGGCACGTGTTCGGAAACGAATACCCAGGCGCCCGGCACTTCGCCGCCAATTGCGGCGCCCTGGATCACCCGCATCAGCAGCAGCAGAATCGGCGCCCACATGCCGATCTGCGCATAAGTGGGCAGCAAACCCATGATCAGGGTCGGCACGGCCATCATGAAGATGCTCAGGGTGAACATCTTCTTGCGCCCCAGCAGGTCGCCGAAGTGGGCCATGATGATCCCGCCCAACGGCCGGGCCAGGTAACCGGCGGCAAAGATGCCGAACGTCTGCATCAGGCGCAGCCACTCGGGCATTTCGGCCGGGAAGAACAATTTGCCGACCACGGTGGCAAAGAACACGAAAATGATGAAATCGTAGAACTCCAGCGCACCGCCCAAGGCAGAAAGCGACAGGGTCTTGTAGTCGTTACGGGTCAGCGGACGGGCCGGTTGTGCGGGTGTCGCCGTGCTCGAAGGCGCAGTGGTCATGGCAAGTGCTTCTCTTATAGTCGATTCTGCGGCCCCGACAACGCTGAATGGGCGCCCGGGCAGGTTCGGCACGATAGCAAATTGTTCGAAAAAGCACATAGAGGCGCGTAATTGACAGTCGAAATCAGAACCGAGTGGTCGTCTCGACGACTATCGCCCGATATACTCGCAACCTTGCAACACTCTGTAAGGGGTTGCTGTGCGAAAACGTCGTTGGTGGCGCAATACGAGATCAGCCGGTTTCGCAGAGTTTCCCTTTGGCACGCCTTGACGAAAAACGTGACGAACGCAGCATGTTCGGGCTGAATCGTTTTTTTAAGGACGGCTACTCACCTGAAATACAAGACAGCGTTACGGGTCAGAGGCACCCCCGGCATGATAGAGCTCGAACAAGAAGATCCAATCCCGCAAGGCGATCTGGCCCTGCAAATCACCGCGCTTCCCCGAGAGACCAACGGCTTCGGGGATATTTTCGGCGGTTGGCTGGTGTCCCAGATGGACCTGGCCGGCACCGCGATGGCCAGCAAGGTTGCCGGCGGCCGCGTGGCCACCGTGGCGATCGATCGCATGGCGTTCCTGGTGCCGGTGGCAGTGGGTGCGCAATTGTCGTTCTACACCCAGGCCCTGGAAATCGGCCGAAGCTCGATCCAGATGATGGTCGAGGTCTGGAGTGACGACCCATTGTCCAGCGAATGGCGCAAGGTCACCGAAGCGGTGTTCGTGTTCGTCGCCATCGATGGCAGTGGTCGTACCCGCTCGGTTCCACCTCGGGCGCGTTAAACACGGCGGCCGTTTTGCGGTCCATTGCAGTCCATGTTCCTGAACGAGATTTGCAGCATGCCAACGCCTAACGTCGAAGCCGTCAAACTGGATGAACTGAACGGTTGGCGCATCCGCCACGGTCAGGCCGAGTTGCTCGTGGCCCAGCAAGGCGCGCACGTTCTCAGCTATCAGGTGGACGGCCAGCCGCCGCTGATCTGGCTCAACGACCAGGCGACGTTCAAGACCGGCAAGAGCATCCGTGCCGGCGTACCGGTGTGCTGGCCGTGGTTCGGCAACCTGACGCGCAACCCCGACAGCGTCCAGGCCATGCGCGTCAGCAACGAACCGGCCACCGCCCACGGCCTGGTACGGGCAATGGATTGGGAACTCAAGGGCATCGAAGCCGAGGGCGAGAGCCTGAAGATCGAATTCGTGCTGCCCTACCCCGAAAACGGTTTGTCCGGCTGGCCCCATCAGGTCGACCTGACCTTGACCATCGTCATGGACGAGCAACTGCATATCCATCTGACCAGCCATAACCGTGGCAGCGAAACCGTCAGCCTGAGCCAGGCGCTGCACAGCTATTTTGCGGTCAGCGACGTGCGCAACGTGCATGTCGACGGAGTGGATGGCTTGCGCTACGTCGAGACCCTGGATGACTGGAACGTCCATACCCAGGCCGGCGAGCTGCATTTTGCCGGCGAAACCGACCGGATCTATCTCGATACGCCGCCGACGCTGAGCATCGTCGACGCGCATTGGCAGCGACGCATCGAATTGACCGCTACCGGTTCACGTTCGGCGGTGATCTGGAACCCCTGGACCGAACGGGCCAAGGCCTTCAGCGACATGGCCGATGATGGCTGGCAACGCATGCTCTGCATCGAGACGGCCAATGTGATGGATGATGTGGTGACGTTGTTGCCAGATGCCAGCCATACGCTGGGCGTGAGCATTCGCAGCAAACCGCTCTAAACACACTGAACAAAAATCCCCTGTGGGAGCGAGCAGGCTCGCTCCCACAATGGGTTGATGCCAAGCCTACAAATCCGCCTCCTGCACCACCCGCACCTTCTGCGCCTCCATCGCATACGCCGCGCTCGCCAGGTCGTTGTCGACCTTTTCGATCTTCAGCGTGCCGGTGACCCACAGCGGCGTGTAGATATCATCCAGCTTCAGGCCCTTGGGATAACGCACCAGCACCAATTGATTGGGTGGCGGTGGCGGGACGTGGATGCAGGCACCGGGGTATGGCACCAGGAAAAACAGCGTGCTGCGGCCCTTGGCGTCGGTTTCCAGCGGCACCGGGTATCCGCCGATGCGGATGTGCTTGTCGTTCATTGATGCCACGGTCTTGGTCGAATACATCACCGCCGGCAAGCCTTTGCTCTGCTTCAGGCCACCCTTTTCGGTGAAGGTGCCGTTGGCTTCGGGGGAGTTGTGATCGATCTCGGGCATGGCCTCGAGGGCCTTCTGGTCCGACTTGGGCATCAGTTCGAGCCAGTCGGTTTCGGGCAGCTCGGCGGCGTGGGCCAGGCCAGTGCCCAGCAGAAGGAAGGTCAGCAGTAGACGGCGCATGAAAGGGCTCGGCATTAGGGAAAATACGACGCCGGGCATTCTAGCCCTCCGCGCGCGCCACGCGCAGAGGACTTTCGCGCTTTGATCAGTTCCTTTTGATCAGGCCGTAGATCACCAGCAGCACCACCGCGCCCACCAGGGCACCGAGGAAACCAGCGCCTTCGCCTGCCTGATAGATGCCCAGGGCCTGGCCGCCGTAAGTGGCTGCCAGCGAACCGCCGATACCCAGCAGGATAGTCATGATCCAGCCCATGCTGTCATCGCCAGGCTTCAGGAAACGCGCGAGCAGGCCAACGATCAGGCCGATAAAAATGGTTCCGATGATTCCCATGGTATTCCCCTCTGATTGAGTAGCTATGCCAAAGCCTAGTCAGACTTTGGCACCTTGCCATGAGAGAAGACGGCCGACGAATGGTTCCACCGATGTTTCAGATTATTGCTCGGCGATCAGCGTCTCGACCTTGATGATCTGCTGGGCCAGCGTGGCCCGGTCGGCGCAACGCAGGTTGGCGTGACCAACCTTGCGCCCGACCTTGAACGCCTTGCCGTAGTGATGCAGGTGGCAGTCGGCGATCGCCAGGACCTTCTCGGTGTCCGGCACCTTGCCGATGAAGTTCAGCATCGCGCTTTCGCCGACCTTGGCCGTCGACCCCAGCGGCAGCCCGGCGACCGCCCGCAGGTGGTTTTCGAACTGGCTGCACTCGGCGCCTTCGGTGGTCCAGTGCCCGGAGTTGTGCACGCGCGGGGCAATTTCATTGGCCTTGAGGCCGCCATCCACTTCAAAGAACTCGAACGCCATGACGCCGACGTAATCGAGCTGCTTGAGTACCCGGCTGGAGTAGTCTTCAGCCAAGGTTTGCAGCGGGTGGTCGGTGCTGGCGACGGACAGCTTGAGGATGCCGTCCTTGTGGGTGTTGTGCACCAGCGGGTAGAAACGGATTTCACCGTCACGGGCACGCACGGCGATCAGCGAGACTTCGCCAGTGAAAGGCACGAAACCTTCCAGCAGGCAGCCGACACTGCCCAGCTCGGCGAATGTGCCGGGGACGTCTTCCGGGTTGCGCAGGACCTTCTGGCCCTTGCCGTCGTAACCCAGGGTGCGGGTCTTGAGCACGGCCGGCAGGCCGATGGACGCAACGGCGGCTTCCAGGTCGGCCTGGGACTGAATGTCGGCGAAGGCCGGGGTCGGAATGCCCAGGTCCTTGAACATGTTCTTTTCGAACCATCGATCGCGGGCGATGCGCAAGGCTTCGGCGCTCGGGAAAACCGGGACGAACTGGGACAGGAAGGCAACGGTCTCGGCCGGGACGCTTTCGAATTCGAAGGTCACCAGGTCGACTTCATCGGCCAGCTGGCGCAGGTGATCCTGATCGCCGTAATCGGCACGCAGGTGTTCACCCAGTGCCGCGGCACAGGCGTCCGGCGCCGGATCCAGGAAAGCGAAGTTCATCCCCAGCGGCGTACCCGCCAGGGCCAACATGCGACCCAACTGGCCGCCACCGATTACACCGATCTTCATTCGTCAACAACCTCAGGCAATGCGTGGGTCTGGATTGTCCAGGACGCTGTCTGTCTGCTCAGCGCGGAATTTTTTCAGCACGGTATGAAACTGCGGATGCTTGGCGCCCAGGATACTCGCCGACAACAGGGCTGCGTTGATCGCGCCGGCCTTGCCGATGGCCAGGGTGGCAACCGGGATGCCGGCGGGCATCTGCACGATCGACAGCAACGAATCGACACCCGAGAGCATCGACGACTGTACCGGCACGCCCAGTACCGGCAAGTGCGTCTTGGCCGCGCACATGCCTGGCAGGTGAGCCGCGCCGCCGGCGCCGGCGATGATCACTTCGATGCCACGCGCCTCGGCTTCTTCGGCGTACTGGAACAGCAGGTCCGGGGTGCGGTGGGCGGACACCACTTTCACCTCGTAGGGGATGCCGAGCTTTTCCAGCATATCGGCGGTGTGGCTAAGGGTGGACCAATCGGACTTGGAGCCCATGATCACGCCAACCAGTGCACTCATCGTCGTGCCTCTTCTCTCTGGGCGCCCTGGGGCGCGTCAAAAAACAACAAGCCACGCAGGAAACCGGCGTGGCTTGTTGTACGAATTATGGCCGGGTGGACCGACCGAAGGCCGGGCAGTATACCGTAATGAAGCAGATAAACAGCCCCTGTCGCGACCATCTGTCATGCGTTGCGCAAACCGCGGTTTTCCTGACTATCGAGTCAGTGCGCCGGGCTCATTTACGGCGAAATATCTTGAGGTGCAGCAGCGGTTTATCCAGTTCAAAAAGCAGCCTATAAGAATCCGGCACGGTGCGCTCTTGTAACCAAGGGGGCACTTTCTGGAGCACTTATTGAACAGGACGTTCAAACATGCCAAAACCTATCGTGATCCTAGTTATCCAACACGACGATCTAAAAGATTACAGTGTGAGCCAATTCTATCCCGATTATTTTTCCTGGTTTAACACCGAGCTGGAAAGAGTTGCACATCGTAAAGTCCAGATCACAGTCCATCCCGTGGGTACTTACCCCTCGCTCTCGGGATTCAATTACAAGCACGCGGACGAAGTAAAAACCATCCGGGAGTGGCGCCGACTGGTGGAGGAACTGCACATCAAGACGGTGCATAACCGCGGCCTTGAGCCGTCCCTCACCAAGATCCTGTTGCTGACTCGGGACAATCTCAACAGCAAAGTTGCCGGTATCGCAAACGTCAAGGGCTACGCGGCCATTGCTTCAATTACTAAATACCGGACACCGGCCCATGAAATAGGCCATATGCTGGGCGCGACCCATGATGACGGTGCAATCGAATATGATGGCTGGTGGCATAATTCGATCATGTTCGGCGACGGCTTCCAGGATTTTCGTGGCAATACTTACCGCTTTACCGAAAAGAACCGGGCAAACATCCGTAGCTACGTAGACTCCTTCGACTGACCCGCCCATCCGGCGTGAAAGCCCAGACGACGGTTTTCACGCTTTTCAAGCCGCAGGGCTGGCCGCCCCGCCTTCAAGCTTGCGCCACAACAACCGCACATTGGCCTTGCGCACCAGGGCGCAGCGGTACAGGCGGATTTCCAGCGGCACGTGCCATTGCGCGCCCCCGCAGATCACCAACTCGCCCCGGGCCAGTTCGTTGCGCACACTCAAGTGCGGCACCCAGGCGATGCCCAGGCCTTCCAGGGCCATGCTTTTCAGGCTGTCAGCCATGGCCGTCTCGTAGACCGTGGTGAAACGCAGGGCGCGCTGGCGCAACAACTGGTTCACCGAACGGCCCAGAAAAGCGCCGGCACTGTAGGCCAGCAGGGGCACGCTGGTCTCGCCCTCCAGGTCGAACAACGGCTTGCGGTCGGCATCGGCCGCGCAGACGGGGAGCATTTCGGTCTGGCCCAGGTGCAACGATGGGAATATCTCCGGGTCCATCTGCATCGCCGAATCCGGGTCGTAGAAGGCCAGCATCAAGTCGCAGCCCCCTTCACGCAGGGCATGCACCGCATCACCGACATTGGTCGCCACCAGCCGCGTGGCGATGTTCATGCCTTCGTTGCGCAACTGGGCGATCCAGCGCGGAAAGAAACCCAGCGCCAGGGAATGTGCCGCCGCTACCTGGATAACTTCGCCCTGCCCGCCCTCCAGGTGGTGCAAGTGCCGCAGCACTTCGCCCAACTGCTCGACCACCGTACGCGCCGTTACCAAGAACAACTGTCCCGCCGCAGTCAGTTCGATCGGCGTGCGGGAGCGGTTGACCAGGGTCAGCCCCAGCGCCGCCTCCAGGCTGCGGATCCGCCGGCTGAACGCTGGTTGCGTCACAAAGCGGCGCTCGGCCGCCTGGGAAAAACTGCGCGTCGCGGCCAAGGCACTGAAGTCCTCTAGCCATTTGCTTTCAAGATTCATCTCCGTCCTCCCGTAGGACGCACCAAAACAGGTCACACGTTCGCCGCATCATCGGCGTCACACGCGCATTATGCCGAATGTGCATAGGCCAGTGCTTAACAGCATTGGCCCTAAATTTTCTGAAAGCCTAGGATTCACAGCGTTCCGGCTCAGACCGGGTCCTTATTGAGATGATTGACATCATGTCCTCCGCTGCATCATTCCGCACAGAAAAAGACCTGCTTGGCGTACTCGAAGTACCGGCGCAAGCGTATTACGGCATCCAGACCCTGCGAGCGATCAACAACTTTCGTCTCTCCGGCGTCCCGATCTCGCATTACCCGAAACTGGTGGTCGGTCTGGCAATGGTCAAGCAAGCCGCCGCTGACGCCAACCGTGAGTTGGGCCAGCTCAGCGAAGCCAAGCACGCCGCCATCAGCGAAGCCTGTGCACGATTGATCCGCGGCGATTTCCACGACGAATTCGTGGTGGACATGATCCAGGGCGGCGCCGGCACGTCGACCAACATGAATGCCAACGAAGTCATCGCCAACATCGCGCTGGAGGCCATGGGTCACCAGAAGGGCGAATACCAGTATCTGCATCCGAACAACGACGTGAACATGGCGCAGTCGACCAACGACGCCTACCCGACTGCGATCCGCCTGGGTCTGCTGCTGGGCCACGACGCGTTGCTGGCCAGCCTCGACAGCCTGATCCAGGCGTTCGCCGCCAAGGGCGAGGAATTCAGCCACGTACTTAAAATGGGCCGTACCCAACTGCAAGACGCCGTGCCGATGACGCTGGGCCAGGAATTCCGCGCCTTCGCCACCACCCTGAGCGAAGACCTGGCGCGCCTGAAAACCCTGGCGCCTGAATTGCTCACCGAAGTGAACCTGGGCGGCACCGCCATCGGTACCGGCATCAACGCCGATCCGCGTTACCAGGCCCTGGCCGTACAGCGCCTGGCGACCATCAGCGGCCAACCGCTGGTTCCGGCCGCGGACTTGATCGAAGCGACCTCCGACATGGGCGCCTTCGTGCTGTTTTCCGGCATGCTCAAGCGTACCGCGGTCAAGCTGTCGAAGATCTGCAACGACTTGCGCCTGCTGTCCAGCGGCCCACGCACCGGCATCAACGAAATCAATCTGCCGGCCCGCCAGCCAGGCAGTTCGATCATGCCTGGCAAGGTCAACCCGGTGATCCCTGAAGCGGTGAACCAGGTCGCGTTCCAGATCATCGGCAACGACCTGGCGCTGACCATGGCGGCCGAAGGCGGCCAACTGCAACTGAACGTGATGGAGCCGCTGATCGCCTTCAAGATCTTCGACTCGATCCGCCTGCTGCAACGGGCCATGGACATGCTGCGCGAGCACTGCATCGTCGGCATCACAGCCAACGAAGCGCGCTGCCGCGAGCTGGTCGAGCACTCGATCGGCCTGGTTACCGCCCTGAACCCGTACATCGGCTATGAAAACGCCACCCGCATCGCCCGCGTCGCCCTGGAAAGTGGCCGCGGCGTGCTGGAACTGGTGCGCGAGGAAGGCTTGCTCGACGACGCCATGCTCGACGACATCCTGCGCCCGGAAAACATGATTGCCCCGCGTCTGGTCCCACTGAAGGCTTGATCGACGCGACCACTGCTCACCAGGTCGAGGGACTAGACACCTCTCACCTTTTGAGGGCTTGGGGACTCGTTCCCCAGGCCCTTTTTTTTAACCGACAACTGAAAGCGGGAGCAAATTTGTAGGAGCAAGCCTACTCGCGATAAACAGCGACGCGCTGCCGTTGTACCCCGCGTCGCCAGCTATCTAGAGCCGGCTCACTTCCACAAGAACCTGACCGAAGGGCCAGGAGATACAAGGGTCCGTTTCGTCGCACGCACCACAACTGTGCAGACGGGCGCCGCACTGATAGGTATAGTGCCGCCCCTCTTCGCATGAGTGGTCGTCGGTAGCGAGACCTCACAACATGCGAAAACCGAACTAATAACAAACCCGCGAAGTGGACCGGGACGAACATCGCCTCAACTGTCGTGCCGCGCGCCGGCCGATGTAACACGATGTTTCCAAATGGCCAGCATTTGCTTAAACAAAAAACAGCGAGGAATACTCATGCTCGAAGTCATCAACGACTTCCTCTCAGGGAAAGTGCTGATCGTGCTCATTGTCGGGCTCGGTGGCTACTTCACGATCCGCTCGCGTTTCGTCCAGTTCCGTCATTTCTTTCATATGTTCTCGGTGTTCCGGGACAGCCTGAAAAGCAGCACTGACCAGCTCAGCTCCTTCCAGGCCCTGATGCTCAGCCTTGCCGGCCGTGTCGGCGCGGGCAACATCGCCGGTGTCGGCATCGCCGTGACCCTCGGCGGGCCTGGTGCAGTGTTCTGGATGTGGGTGACCGCGCTGGTCGGCATGTCCAGCAGCTTCTTCGAGTGCTCCCTCGGCCAGCTCTACAAGCGCTGCGATTCCGAAGGCCAGTTCCGTGGTGGTCCGTCCTACTACATCCAGCACGGCCTGCAGAAACGCTGGCTGGGCATGATCATGGCGTTCCTGCTGCTGATCACCTTCGGCTTCGCCTTCAACGGCCTGCAAGCCCACGCCGTCACTCACTCCCTGAATAACGCCTTCGGCCTCGATACCACCTACACCGGCCTCGGCCTGGCGGTGCTGCTGGGCCTGGTATTCATCGGCGGGATCAAGCGAATCGCCAAGGTTGCGGACCTGCTGGTACCGGTCAAGACCCTGGCATACATCGCCGTGACGCTCTACGTGATCGTGCTGCAATTCGAACATGTACCAGGCATGCTGGCGACGATCGTCAGGAGCGCCTTCGGTCTGGACCAGGCCTTTGGCGGCCTGATCGGCAGCGCCATCGTCATGGGCGTCAAGCGTGGCGTGTTCGCCAACGAAGCCGGCCTGGGCAGTGCGCCTAACGTGGCCGCCGTGGCGTCGGTGGAGCACCCGGTCGCCCAAGGCGTGGTCCAGGCGTTCAGCGTTTTCCTCGACACGTTCGTGATCTGCACCTGCACCGCGCTGCTGATCCTGCTGTCGGGTTTCTACACCCCAGGCTTCGAAGGCGACGGCATTGCCCTGACCCAGAACTCCCTGGCGGCCGTGGTCGGCGACTGGGGCCGGATATTCATCTCCGTAGCCCTGTCGTTGTTCGTGTTCACCTCGATCCTCTACAACTATTACCTGGGCGAAAACAACCTGCGCTTCATGCTAGGTGAAAACCGCAAGGCGCTGATGGCCTATCGCGCCTTGGTCCTGGGACTGATTTTCTGGGGCGCCATCGAGAACCTCGGCACCGTGTTCGCCTTCGCCGATATCACCATGACGCTGCTGGCGTTCGTGAACCTGATCGCGCTGTTCCTGCTGTTCAAGGTCGGCATGCGCATCCTGCGCGACTATGACGACCAGCGTTCGGCTGGTATCAAGGTTCCGGTCTTCGATTCCAGCAAATTCCCCGACCTGGACCTGGACCGCAAGGCCTGGCCAGCGAACCCGTCGACCCCCGCCGCTGAATCCGGCAACGCCTCCGCGAGCCTGGCCGCAGCGCAACGCTGATCGGCAGGTTGTTTGAAAAAAACCGGGCGCATCCCCTGCGCCCGGCGTGACACAACACAAGGTCGGCGTCATGCTCGGCCTTATGTTGCAGCAGCGAGTGAAGCTGCTGTTTTCGTCCTCGGAGAACATCCCATGAATGCCTCGACCTATCCCGCCGCCCAGCACGTCATGGTGCTCTACACCGGCGGCACCATCGGCATGCAGGCCAGCGCCAACGGCCTGGCCCCGGCATCCGGTTTCGAAGCGCGGATGCGCGACTACCTGCACAGCCAGCCCGAACTGGTTATCCCGCAATGGCGTTTCCGGGAGATGTCGCCGCTGATCGACAGCGCCAACATGACCCCGGGCTACTGGCAGCAACTGCGCGAAGCGGTGGTCGATGCCGTCGATGTACAAGGCTGCGACAGTGTGCTGATCCTGCACGGTACCGACACACTGGCCTACAGCGCCGCCGCCATGAGTTTCCAGTTGCTCGGCTTGCACGCGCGGGTTTGCTTCACCGGTTCGATGCTGCCGGCCGGCGTGACCGACAGCGACGCCTGGGAAAACCTCAGCGGCGCGCTGGTCGCCCTCGGCCAGGGCCTGGCGCCGGGCGTGCACCTGTATTTCCACGGTGAACTGCTGGCGCCGACCCGCTGCGCCAAGGTGCGCAGCTTTGGTCGTCATCCGTTCAAGCGCCTGGAGCGCCAGGGCGGCGGCATCAAGGCCACGTCGCTGCCGGCGCAGTTGAATTACAACCAGCCGAAACAGTTGGCAAACGTCGTGGTGCTGCCATTGTTCCCCGGCATTGGCGCCGAGGTTATCGATGGCTTGCTGGGCAGCGGCATCCAGGGCCTGGTGCTGGAGTGCTACGGCAGCGGCACCGGTCCGAGCGACAACCCGGCCTTCCTCGCCAGCCTGGAACGGGCGCTGGACAACGGCGTGGTGATCGTGGCGGTCACTCAATGCCATGAAGGCGGCGTCGAGCTGGACATCTACGAAGCCGGCAGTCGCTTGCGCGGCGTCGGCGTGCTGTCCGGCGGCGGCATGACCCGCGAGGCTGCATTCGGCAAGTTACAGGCGCTGATTGGTGCGGGACTGTCGGTGAACGAGGTGCGGCGGCTGGCTGAGCTGGATCTTTGCAGGGAGCTGGCATGACCCGCTTGCAAGCGCTCGGCCCATCAGGACTGCTTGGTCAACTATCAGTTCTGACAGTAGCCGGGCCCGGTCCCTCACGCCTAACGTGAGCTCCGATAGACCCGCGTCTCACGACGGGCGCGGGTCGATATCGATCTCGGAGCTCATATGAAAACGCATGCATTCCCCGGCAAGCCACCGTTCGAAGGTTTTCAACATCCCTTCACCACGTCGGTTTCTCAAGTGCAACTGGTGGCACCGACCCTCTATCGTTTCAATAAGCCATTCATTCCCCATGAAACAGAGGGAATCATTGTCGCTGTGGAACTGGCCTCCTCCCACCTGCGTATTTATGTGCACATCCCCACGGTCGACCTGCCGAACGCTGCCACAGTGGCTATCGAGGTCCGGGCGCTCGACGGCAGCGTCAGCTACGCCTCGAAACCTCAGCCAATCGTTTCGCCGGAAACCCTGCGCATCGAAGTGCCGCAAGAAGACCTCAAGCGTTTTGCCGGCAAGAAGGTTTCCGTCCGCTATATCGTCCAACTGCCGGATGAGCAACCGGTAGGTTCCGAGGAGCTGTTCGCCAAGGTCACCTCTCCCCTGGATTTTAAGTTTCCCGTCGTGGAGGGGGTGATTGACTCGAAGCTCAAGGTGACCGACTACCCGGATGGACTGGATGTGGATCAATCTATAATTCTGAATCTGGAGTATCCCAGCGTCGTGGCGTGCAGATGGTGGGTGAGCTACCGTGTAGAGGGTGGTTTTCCAGTCACCCTCTATGACCTGCAGCAGACCCTCCCGGTAGCGCCAGGCTTGCCTTATCGCTTCCGTATCCCACCACAGGCCTATGCGTTCCCCTCCGAGGCGACATGTGAATGCGTAGTTAGTGTCAGTTTCGAGCCTCACGATCTTGATGCTCAGTTTTTTGGGCTCGGTGGTCACAAGTTCAGCTTCGTCAGATAGAGCCAAGTTACTGCTCGCTCAGTTTTGGCTGAGCGTTGTGGCGTGCGTTCGCTTGCGAGGGGCGACTAATGCTTTAGCGTCCCCAGTCATTTCAAGCGCACTCACACTCCACATTCTGGCAAGCACCGTCCGGCATACAACTTGCTCCCTCCTTCCAGCCTCCCCCGGCTGGAAACGGACCATGCTGCATTCCCACCTCACCACGCTCAACGCGGTCTCCCTGGTGCTCAACGCGTTCAGGAACGAAGGCTTGCCCAGTGACGCGCTATTGGCCGGCAGCGGCATCAGCATGGCGCACCTGAGCCGGGCCGACACACGCATCACCACCAACCAGGAGATGCAGGTCTGCGCCAACGCCGTGGCGCTCAAACGTGACATAGGCCTGGAATTGGGCCGCAACATGCACGTTTCGTCCTACGGCATGCTCGGCTATGCCCTGCTCACCAGCGCCACCTTAGGTGACGCTTTACGCCTGGCGCTGCGTTACCCGGCGCTATTGGGAACACTCTTTGAGCTGACACTGGAAGATGACGGCGAGCACATCTGGCTCAGCGCCAGCGACTATCGGGAGAACCCGGCCCTGGCGGTGTTCAATGCCGAGTTCTGCATGGTCTCGCTGAGGGTCATCTGCAACGACCTGCTCGGTCATGCGCTCCCCTTGCGAGCGACACGTTTCGAACACTCGGCACCGGATTATCAGGCACGTTATGAGGCCCTGTTCGAATGCCCTGTGCGTTTTGACAGTATCGACAACGCGTTCGCCTTCGATCGTCACTGGCTCGCGCAGCCCTTGCCACTGGCTGACCCCATCACTCATCACGCCATGGCCGAACGCTGCCGCCGCCAGAACACCGAGTTCACTGGCAGGCAGGCCTGGCTGGGACGCATCCGCCACTCGCTCGCCGCACAACTGGATGCCCCGCCAGGCCTGGAAGGCTTGGCCGAACAGATGAACTGCTCGGCGCGCACCCTGCGCCGGCATCTCAAGGACCTGGGCTGCAGCTACCAGGAATTGCTCGATGAACTGCGCTTCGAACGGGCCAAGCAGATGCTCGGTGAAGATCAATTGCCGATCTACCGGATCGCCGAAATGCTCGGTTTCAGCGAAACAGCCAGCTTCCGCCACGCATTCGTACGCTGGAGCGGCGTGGCGCCGAGTCAGTTCAGGCCATGAACGCTGCCCCCGTGGCGAGGGAGCTTGCTCCCGCTCGGCGGCGCAGCCGTCGCAAACCGGATAACGCGGTTTATCTGTAAAAAACGTATCAGGCGTTTTGGGGCGGCTTCGCCACCCAGCGGGAGCAAGCTCTCTCGCCACGGGACATAAGGGGAGGCCTGGATATCGCTGTTGCCCCGAACCGGCGCATGCCCGCGCCAACAAGGGGCGATTTACGGTCAACTATTTTGGCCATTTCGATCCCCTTTTGGCCTCTCCTGCCGTTCTCCCAAACGCGGCGCGCCGCAAGACTGTGGATACCGGATCAGCCCCTGCGGAGAACAAGAATGCTGACGATCTATTCCGACGATCACCACCTGCACCATGGACGTTGCGAGTTGATGGACGGGCAGCTGATGCCCTGCTTCGAAATGCCCTCCCGCGCCGATCATGTATTGGAGCGGGTCAAGGCCCGGGCGTTGGGGCCGGTGGAGGCGCCACGGGATTTCGGGCTGGGGCCTATCCAGCGCATCCACAGTGCGCAATACCTTGAATTCTTCGAGGGTGCCTGGGACCGCTGGAGCGAATTCAACCGCGACGGCGACCTGCTGCCCTATACCTGGCCGGCGCGCACCCTGCGTACCGTTATCCCGACGAGCCTGCACGGTCAACTCGGCTATTACAGTTTCGACGGCGGCGCCCCGATTACCGCCGGCACCTGGCAGGCCGCCTACAGCGCAGCCCAGGTCGCCCTCACCGCCCAGGCCGAAATCCAGCGCGGTGCCCGCAGTGCCTTCGCGTTGTGCCGGCCACCGGGGCACCACGCCGCCAGCGACTTGATGGGCGGTTATTGCTACCTCAACAACGCGGCGATCGCCGCCCAGGCTTTCCTTGACCAGGGCCACCGGAAGGTCGCGATCCTCGATGTCGACTACCACCATGGCAACGGCACCCAATCGATTTTCTACCAACGCAGCGATGTGTTGTTCGCCTCGATCCATGGCCATCCCGAAGCCGAATTCCCGTTCTTCCTGGGCTACGTCGACGAGCGCGGCGAAGGTGCCGGCACGGGATTCAATTTCAACTACCCGCTGCCCGCCGGTTCCGGCTGGGACAGCTGGAGCGCCGCCCTCGAACAGGCCTGCGGCGAGGTCCTGGACTATGACGCCGATGTCATCGTCGTCTCCCTGGGCGTGGACACCTTCAAGGACGACCCGATCTCTCAGTTCAAGCTCGACAGCCCGGATTACCTGGCGATGGGCAAACGCATCGCGGCGCTCGGCAAACCGACGCTGTTCGTGATGGAAGGGGGTTATGCGGTGGAAGAAATCGGCATCAACGCGGTGAACGTTCTCGAAGGTTTTCAAAGCGCCCAATGAGGAATATCAGCATGAAAAGACTCAAGCGTCTGATGGCTCCAGCCCTCTTCGCCACGCTGCTATGCGGCGCGGTCCAGGCCGAGGAGCGCACCCTGCGTGTCTACAACTGGTTCGACTACATCACGCCCAAGGCCCTTGAAGATTTCAAGGCGCAGCACAGCCAGGTCAAACTGGTCTACGACATCTTCGACACCAACGAAGCCCTGGAGGCCAAGCTGCTCACCGGTAACGCCGGCTACGATGTGGTCGTGCCGTCCAATGTATTCCTGGCCAAGCAGATCGAGGCCGGCGTATTTCAGCCCCTGGACCGCAGCAAATTGCCGAACTGGAACCACCTCGATCCCAAGCTGATGAAGCTGATCGAAGCCAACGATCCGGGCAACAAGTTTGCGGTGCCCTACATGTACGGCACCATCCTGATCGGCTTCAACCCGGCCAAAGTCAAGGCCGCGCTGGGCGACAATGCGCCGGTGGACAGTTGGGACCTGATCTTCAAGGAAGAAAACATCAGCAAGCTCAAGCAGTGCGGCGTGGCCCTGCTCGATTCGCCTTCGGAAATCCTGCCCTTGGCCCTGCAGCACCTGGGCCTGGATCCCAACAGCAAAAAACCGGCGGACTATGCCAAGGCCGAAGCGCTGCTGATGAAGATCCGGCCGCACATCACCTATTTTCACTCATCCAAATACATGGCCGACATCGCCAACGGCGATATCTGCGTAGCGGTCGGCTACTCCGGCAGCTTCTCCCAGGCCGCCAACCGCGCCAAGGAGGCCAAGAACGGCGTGACCGTGGACATGCGCCTGCCCAAGGAAGGCGCGCCGATCTGGTTCGACATGCTGGCCATTCCCAAGGGCGCGAAGAACCCGGACGACGCCTACGCCTTCATCGACTATCTGTTGCAGCCGAAGGTGATCGCGCCCGTCAGTGACTTTGTCGGCTACCCGAACCCGAACAAGGACGCCACCGACATGGTCGATCCGGCAATCCGCAACAATCCCAACCTGTATCCGACCGAGGCGGCAATGGCGACGCTCTACACGTTGCAACCCTTGCCGAGGGATGCCGAGCGGGCGCGGACGAGGGCTTGGACGCGGATTAAATCCGGCCAGTAACGCGGCTGCAAAAACTCGAGACGTCATCTCGGATCTGTTGAAAGACCTATACATAGTTACCACCTTTCCTGCCTTGCGCCCTCCTAGGATGAAAATCCCGAAGCATCCGGCTTCGGGGGCTTTATCGGGCACAAGACAGGAATATTCAGATGACACAACCTCCATCCAGCAATCCCGCTTCTGAGATCGATCTTCAAAGAGCCGTATTTAGCCAACTTCTCATGGGCCCCTCCTATATAGAGGTAGCCGCCGTCCTTCTACGCGATGCTCTAAAAAAGCAATATCCGACGCTGGACCTTGATCCGAACACAACGGTAATCGGCGAACCGGCGTGGGACATCATCGATGGCGAAATCGTTGAGCTTCCCACACGCTATGAAACACTCAGCGATAGGTTGGCGGAGCAGGTCATCAATAGCGATCCGGTGTTGCTGATCGACGGCTTGCATTTCCTCAGTCGACTACCGCTGAGCAGGCCCGATGTGCATTTACCGGTCCGCATCGAGCAGATCGGGTGTCTTATCAACGAATTGACACCGGCCATCTTTGCGGCGGGCCAGGAACAGCAGTTGAAATTCTGGAACGCGTTATCCGACAGTTCCGGCCCGCGCTGGCACTATTTATCCGAAACCCTGCAAAACATCTGGAACGTCACAGAAGTCAACGGCTGGACCGAGACTGAATGCGACATGGCCAGAGAACTGTTCCTTAACCCCACCTTGCAGGATCGTGAAAATAACAGCCGTTATGGGGCCCAGGCATACCTGATCGATATCAATGCGATTACTAACTATGGAACCGGACGCCACAGGGCAAACGCATTGGTGGTACTGACCGGCACGATTGACGGCTTAGAAGTCATTCTTGCGCATTCAATGCTTAATGGTTATGAAAAGTTCGACTCCCGCTCCGCACTCGAACAATCGCTTGCGGACCATGCCTACCCCAGGCCCGACTATAAGATGCAGTGGCGCTTCTTTGAGCCCTCCGAGAACATTTTTGCTTATGCAGCCTGCGCAATAATTTCGTCGCAGATCGAAATTATCGGCGACCCGGGTATAGCGAAAATGTCGCCCCCTGACGAAACTGAATCGCCGGACGGGCGTCGTTCCGTTGATCTGGAGTGGTTCAAAAACAAGTTACCCGACTGGCTGACGACCGCTTCCGCATCCGACCAGAATATGTTTGCCGAACACCTGAAAAAACTCTCGGAACTGAATGGCTCGCAGGCTGGCAAGACCTACCTGGATGACATCCCCTCCATCAAGAGTTTCGTATTGAGTGCTCTGAAAAAACAGATGCAGTCACAACACGCCGACGCCTCGACGCTGGATCTGGAAAACATTGAAATCCAGATAAGCAACGTTATCGTCTGGGGTAGTTTTGTCGTCCCCGGAAAGATCGAAACCACTCGACTCAGCCTCGTCGAACTGGCCCTGCAAAACCTCATCGCCGTTCCCTTGGGCGATAAAACCGTCCGATCGCTCGATGGTAAAGAGTTGCCCGTGTGGATGACGATTGCCTTCATCGAAGATGTCGTCATCAAAATCGACATCGGTCGTACTTATCCGCAGTGGGTCAAAAGTAAATTACTCGACGACCCGCTAGAGTCTGAACGCCGCCAGAATTTGTACACGTCCCAGTTACGTCTACAGCTGCCCCTGCTTGCGTTGGAAAGCAAACTCCGCGGGCAAGGCGGCATAGATGAAAGGGGTTATTCTTATGTCGCGGCACTGATGAAGCCCGACGAGGCCGATCGCAAGGTGGACGGGCAGCCCATCGTCCTGCGACAACTGGCTTTCGTACCCGAGCTGCAGCCGGGCAATACCCAGGATATCGTGGCCAACATGTTTGTAATCGGCCCGCAAGATTCAAATGCCGGGCCTTGCCTGCTCTACCGTCCCCTGCTTGAGCCACAGCTGTGCCAGTACCCGTCATTCAGCAACTTGCTATATGACATCAGGCAAACCGCCTCCCTGCGTCAATCCGTACTCGCCTGGCTGCCCAAGGAAGTGCATAACAGCTACAGCCGGTACATTTTCCCAGGGCCGCTGCCTTCACCCTGGAGCATCGTGGAGTTCGTGACGAACCCTTTGGCGGCGATCTCCAACAGCGGCCCCATCAGCTTGAGCAACGAGACCTTGGGGTCGGATTTCCTGCCCTTGTTATACAAAGCCAACGCCACGGCCCTGGTGGAGCTTGCCGATCGCCAATCGGTCTCCAACAGCGAAAGCCGCTGGGAAAGCTTCAGGCAGGCAGGCTGGGTGATTTTCAACTTGGCACTGCCCTACTTGGGCACTACCGTAGGCAATGCGTTCTGGCTGTGGCAAATCCTTGATGATCTGGAGACATTGTCGCAGAGCGACGAAACGGTTGGCGCCCAGGCCAGATGGCAAGTCATTACCGACTTGCTGTGCAATATCGCACTGGCGACTACTACTTTCAGCCTCGACCGCGCCAGGACAGCCGGGCGCGAACATCCGACAGAAGTTTCTGAACTGGTTCGCGAACTCGAGAGCCTGGCCAAACCAAAACCCGAACTCATTATTGAAAAGCTCGCACCGGTGAAGCAAAAACTCGCGGCCATCGAGCACTATGACACTTTGCGAACCAGCGGCGCACTGATCAGCCTATCGCGAGAAAGCGCCAAGCTTCTGGAACCCCTGAGTGTCGGAAAACCGCAAAACCCAGGGCAACCCAAGAGCGAGGGCCCGCTCAAAGGGCTTTACGAGCAAGGCGGGAAGCTTTATGTGGAATTGGCAGATAAATGGTTCCAGGTACTCGCGGACGAAGAACAAGTCGCCATCGTCGACGGGAATGACCACACCCGAGCGGGACCTCTGCTGATGAGCGACACGCAAGGCCAGTGGTACATTGATACCCGCTTGCGTCTACGCGGAGCAGGATCGGCAAGTATCGTACGAAAGATAAACGCCGAGGCGAGCCGTCGCAACGTTAAAGCGTACGAAGAGCTGAACCGGCTCGAAGACCGCAGGCTGGAAAACCAGAAACTGCTGGCAATGCATTCGAAGCAGTTTAAGGAAGACTCGGGTCCGTCCAGGGACGCCAGCCGTGAGGTATATTTGAGCGCATTGAAGACGCAGCGTGAGAGCTATGACGAAGCGTTGCAGTTGCTGCTTGACTGGCCCATTTCTCAGTCCAGGCCGGACTCTACCCGAACCAGACTCGGTTACCTCAACGCGCAAATCAATTTCACGTTCGCAGAGATAGACACGCTGGGAGAACAATTTACCCCAGTGATGCAAGCCGCCACGGAAATGATTACCTCCGGAGTCAAGATCCTGGAGCAACAGCATGCCAATACAGCCTATAGCATGCTCCAGCTCGGCGACGAGATGATCGAACGCCTGGACTACATGGAGACTCGCTTTTCCAGGCTCAAGAAGCTGGGCAGAGAGGGATTCGAGTTTGTCCGGCAACACCGAAAAATGATGCCTGTCTATAAGAGCGACGATCTTCGGCTGTACCAGTTGGACATGTATCGCCACCTCTGCCTGTCGCTCGACAGTGTCAACACCGTACCTGAAGCCTGGGCGGATATTAATCAGATGGTTGATAACTCCACGGTTGCGTTCCAAAGCCTGCGCGACGCAATTGACGAGCGCAGCGTGATCCGCCTGGATGAGCAAATCAATGCACTCGGCAGCCTGACCGAACAATTCACGGCCATTGAAGACCACGTCAAGTATGTGGCTGATGAATACCGGGAACATGCCCGGTTGGCCCAACTCAACCGACTCAAAAACCAGGTCAGCGCCCTGAAGAAAAGGGCCTTGCGCCATTTGGCGCTTGCCCTCGACGAAAGAAGCACCCGGCGCAGTACACCTGCTCCCTACCAGGAACGTCCGCGGCCCAGGAGGAAGTTCATCAGGGCGCGCTTCTGGGGTCTTGTGAGCGTCGAACCCCGCCTATCGGAGCTGTATGAAGAAACCGATTGGGCCGACGTGAAAAAACCGTTCTCGGATGAAATCATTGTCACGTTCCACCATAAAGAAACCGGAGAATGGGTACAACACATCAATCCCGACGCGCCGCCACAACCCACCCCAACGTTGGCTGTCAGTATTGGCAAGGGCCAAGCCCTTATCGATGGATTGCCTGCGTTCAAGGTGCAAGTGGAAGAAAGCAAAAAGCAGTCAGGTCGTACTCCGGCGGGGGTCGGGGTGGTGATCAATGCCCATGCACGCAGGTTGAATACAATCAGCGTCGCGATCAAAAAGGTGCTCGACCAGGTGCAAAGCGCCGGTGCAAACGAGACGCTTGAAGTTTCGCCAGCGGAAAAAACCCAACAGCGAGCAGCCGAATCCCTGCGGGTACAACTTGAAAAGGAAACCCAAGCCCTTTATGCACTGGGATTTGATATCGAACAACAAGTCATCAAACAAAGCCCACCGACCATGAGTAATGTCCTCTGGCTCAAAGAGCGGAAACAGATTGTCATTTCGGCAAAGCACAAACGCCAGAGAATCAAGAGTGCCCACTATCTGGACCGGTACGAAATCAGGGACCAGGCCGACAGGAAAACCCTATGGTTCGCAGATTTCCATTACTCCAGAAGCTGGACACCGGAACATGCGTTTCTCAGCGGCCGTTTGAAGACCCCTGAACAAGTTGAGTCGGGGAAACCAGGCGCTTCCCCTCATCGTCTTAGCCAAAGCCAATTGATCGATCGTTACCGTAGCGAGATCGACGTGGAACAGGCCAAAGCGGTGTTTTTTCCACCGGTCCGGTCTTAAAGTGCAAGAACCGGGGTGCCCTCCACTCCGGTTCCGTATCAGCGGATTCCCCAGGCTTTTGCCAGACTTGCCAGCGCAGTGTCTATCGCCGCAGGCGGCACGGCGGCGAACCCCAGCACCATGCCTGCCCGGATTTGGGACGGCGCCGTGGCGGGCAACCAATAACTGCTCAATCCGTTGATTTCGATGCCCACACCGGCGGCCTGGGCAACCAGCTCGCGCTCGCGCTCGATGCTCTGCACTGGAACCGTGACGTGCAGCCCGGCGACCACGGTGGGCATCGCGCCAACGCCTGCGACAGCCTCCGGCCAGCCCGCCAGAAGCGCATCGCGGCGGGCCAGAGCGGCCCGACGCATGCGCCTGATGTGCCGCTGAAAATGTCCAGCGGCCATGAACTCGGCCATCACCGCTTGAGTGCTGACTTCAGAATGGCGCACATCCACCGCCCGACGGCGGGCGAAGGCATCGACCAGGCCGGGCGGCAGCACCAGGTAACCCAGGCGCAACGCCGGGAACGCAACCTTGCCAAACGTCCCGACATACAGGACGCGGCCTCCGCGATCCAGCGCAGCCAAGGGCGCCAGCGGCGCGCCGCTGTAGCGGTACTCGCCGTCATAGTCGTCTTCGACGATCCAGCCATCGTTGCGCCCGGCCCAGGCCAGCAGTTCCAGACGCCGTGCCAGGCTCATGACTACTCCGGTCGGATATTGATGGGATGGCGTCACGTAAGCCAGCCGACAGTGGTCCAGTGCAGCCAGCGCTGCACAATCGAGCCCGTCGCTGTCCACCGGCACGCCCCGCACATCGCCACCGGCCACGGCAAACGCATGCCCTGCGGCGCGATAGCCGGGATTTTCCACCGCGACGATGTCGCCAGGGTCCACCAGCAACTGTGCACAAAGGCTGATCGCCTGTTGCGCGCCACTGGTGATCACAATTTGCTCAGCCGAGCAGTGCAAACCCCGTGAACTACGCAGGTAGGCCGCGACCAGGCCGCGCAGGCGCGCATCGCCTTGGGCATCGCCGTAGCACAACTGCTGCAGGTCCGGTTTCCGCCAGAACGCCGCGTTCAGCTTGGCCCACACGTCGAAAGGAAACAGATCGAACGCCGGGACGCCGACCCGAAACGCTCTTGGCGGTCCGCTCGGGGGCTGGGCCAAATGGTGCGTTTCGACTCGTTCGAGCGCGTTGCTGTGGATAACTTTGCTGGATGAAAACACAGGGAAATCCAGCTGAATTGTGGATAAGGCTGTGGGTAAGCCTGTTGAAAACCCTGTGGATGGTTTTGTGGATAATTTTCCCGACGGCATTGCCAGCGGTGAAAGTTTCGCCACGTAGGTGCCGTCACCCACTCGTCCTTCTATGAAGCCTTCGGCATACAGCTGGTCGTAGGCGCGTACCACGCTGTTGCGGGAAATCGACAACGCCGCCGCCAGGTCGCGGCTAGCCGGCAACCGTGTGCCGCTGGCCAGGCGTCCGTCCAGTACTCGCCCACGCAGGGCCTGATAGAGCTGGCGACTGAGCCCATGGCGGCGGTCCAGCTCGATGCCGGCGGGGTTGAAAGACAATGGCGGTACGGCATCGGGCATGACTGCACCTGTAAATGGACCTGTCGAATTGGCCGAAAGTGGCTCTTACAACAGACCAATAGCCTGCCTACGATGAAGCCAATCGCCAAGGAAAAATTTCCATGTACAACCCAAAAGCCTTTGCTGTGGAAGACCTGCCTCACTTGCATCGCATGATGGATGACTGTCGCCTCGCCGTATTGGTTACCCACGGCGAACACGGCTTGCAGGCCAGCCACCTGCCGCTGTTGCTGGACACTCGACAGGGACCGTACGGAACCCTCCATGGGCACATGGCGCGCGCCAATCCGCAGTGGCGTGACCTGGAAGCCGGTGCCGAAGCGCTGGTGGTATTTGCAGGCGTCGACGCTTACGTCAGCCCGGGTTTCTATCCGGGCAAGGCCGAGCACGGCAAGGTCGTGCCCACCTGGAATTACCTCGCCGTCCACGCCTATGGCAACGCCGAGGTGTTCAGCGATCCTCAACGGCTGCGCAACCTGGTCGGCGAGCTCACCCACCGCCATGAAAGCGGTCGGGCCCAGCCATGGAAAATCGACGACGCCCCGGCGGAATATATCGACAGCATGCTCAAGGCCATCGTCGGCTTCGCGCTGCCCATCCAGCGTCTGGAAGGCAAGCGCAAGCTCAGCCAGAACCGCAGCCCCGCGGATGCCGCCGGGGTTCGCAACGGGCTCGCCATGAGCCCCGACCCGCAGGACCAGGCACTCGCACGCCTGATACCTGAACAATCGCCTCAGGAGTGAACATGAGCCAGCTCGAGATCCGCCTTGTCACCGCCGCCGACCACGCTGCCTGGCTACCGCTATGGCAGGCCTACCTGCGGTTCTACAACACCGAACTGCCAGACGCGGTGAGCCAGAGCACCTGGCAACGCTTGCTCGACGACCGTGAGCCCACCCATGGCGCGCTCGCCTGGGATGGCGACACGGCGGTGGGCCTGGTGCATTTCATCTACCACCGTTCCAACTGGAGCATCGAGAACTCCTGCTATCTTCAGGATCTGCTGGTGGCAGAACACTGCCGAGGCAAGGGCGCAGGTCGCCAACTCATCGAATTTGTCTACGCCACCGCCAAGGCCGACGGATGTTGCAAAGTGCACTGGCTGACCCACGAGACCAACGCGACCGCAATCCAGCTCTACGAGCGGATTGCCGAACGCCCTGGCTTCATTCAATTTCGCAAAGCCCTCTAAGGAACGCAGCATGTCGACTTCGCTCGCTGATTGGAAAGGTGTCCCGGCGCCGTTTACGCGCTTGCTCGAAGGACGCTTCATCCGCCTGGAAAAACTCGACCCGGCGCGTCACGCCGACGGATTGTGGCAAGCCCTCGAAGGTCCCGGCGCCGATCCGAAACTCTGGGATTATCTGCCCTACGGCCCGTTCAAGGAGCGCAGCGGGTTCGATGCCTGGCTGAACAACCATGCGGTCAACGTCGATCCATATTTTTTCAGCGTGATCGACCGCGCCAGTGGCGAAGTGCAAGGCATCCTCAGCCTGATGTCCATCGTGCCGGCCCAGGGCCGTATCGAGATTGGCCATGTCACCTTCGGCGCGCCGATGCAGCGCTCGCCGAAAAGTACCGAGGCGGTGTACCTGCTGGCGAAAGAGTGTTTCGCCCTGGGCTATCGACGCCTGGAATGGAAATGCAATAACGCCAACGCCCGTTCCCGGTATGCCGCCGAGCGGCTTGGGTTCACGTTTGAAGGCGTATTTCGCCAACATATGGTGGTCAAGGGGCAGAACCGCGACACTGCGTGGTATTCGATGCTGGACTCGGAATGGCCGGTGATCGGGGCAGCCTTCGAGCACTGGCTGAGTGAGGAAAACCAGAGCGCGGAGGGCCAGGTGCGCAGTCTCGCACAGTGCCGAGCCTGACCCTCAGGGCGAACCGCCCGGCGTCTGCGTGGCGAGGGCGCTTGCTTCCTCGCCACGGGGCTTGCAACCAGGGTCAGCGCAGTTGCTGTGCCAACACCGCAATGTGCTCCGGCCCGATGCCGCAACAGCCGCCCAAGTGACTGGCCCCACGCTTGCGCCAGTCCGCCGCCCACCGCAGATAGCCCGGCGGATCGAGGTCTTCGCGCAGCGGGTCCAACCCGTCATTGGCTGTCGCTTCCTTGGGCTGCGGTGGGAAGGCGTTGGCGTAGGCACCGATGTGGATTTTAACGCCCAGGCGCTCGAAGGTTTCGCGCGCCGCGTCGATCGCTGCGCCAATCACCTCTGGCTGGCTGCAATTGAACAGCAGCGTCTCGACCCCCAGCTCCGCCGCCACTGCCGCGGCGTCCGCCACCGGCTCGCCGGAGCGCAGGCGCGGCACTTCATCGGTGTCTTCGTCTTTCAAGGTAAACGACAGCCAGAACGGCTTGCCGTCCTTCGGCAGTCCGGCATGAATGGCCCGCGCCTCGACGGTAGAACTCTGGGTCTCGGCCAGCCACAGGTCGACATGGGGTGTCAGGCCAGCAACCAATGGCGCCAGCAGCTCGCTGGCGCGAGAGGCGTCGAACAGATCGGGACGGTAGGAACCAAACAGCGGAGGGAGCGATCCGGCCACCCGCACCGCTTTGCCTGAAGCCTGCACCGCCCGCCTGGCCAATTTCCCCGCCAATGCCGCCAACGCCTGGCCTTCCTCGGCAAAGCGCGCTTCGCCGATATGAAAGGGCACCACGGCGTAGCTGTTGCTGGTAATCACATCGGCGCCGCTGGCGATATAAGCCGCATGCACCGCCTCCACAGCCTGGGGCGCTTCGCTCAGGGCCAGGGCCGACCACTCGGGCTGTCGAAACGGCGCACCACGGCGTTGTAGCTCACGGCCCATGCCGCCGTCGAGAATAGTTGTCCTTGCTGCGGCCATATGCGATTCACTCATAAGCTTATGAAAAATACTCACTATCGGAGTCGTTCTTATAACTATTTAATGCGCACTCTTCCGCCAATCACAACCTATTTTTCAGCCTGGGATCTATCGTGAAATTACCTTTACCGCTTGCCCTGGGCTTGACGCTGCTGGCCGCTTCCTCATCGATCCTTGCCGGCACCACGCTGGACCGTATCGAGCAGAAAAAAGAACTGGTCGGGGTGTTGATGGAAAGCTACCCGCCCTTCTCTTTTCTCAATGACCAGAACCAGCTTGACGGTTTCGACGTGGACGTCGCCAAGGCCGTCGCGCAAAAGCTTGGGGTCAAGCTGCGCTTGGAAACGCCCTCGTGGGATGTGATCGCGGCCGGCCATTGGAGTGGCCGCTACGACATCTGCATCTGCTCGATGACACCGAGCAAGGCCCGCGCCGAAGTGTTCGATTTTCCGGTGCAGTACTACGCCTCGCCAGCGGTGATCGTGGTCAACGCCAAGGACGACAGCATCCATGGGGCCAAGGATCTGAGCGGCAAGAAAGTCGGTCTCACCAGCGCCTCCAGCTACGAAAGCTACCTGAACAAGAACCTCGTGATCGAAGGCGCCGAGGATACCCAGCTGAGCTACCCGTTCGAGGATGTGCAAATCGCGCCATACGATACCGACAACGTGGCGTTCCAGGACCTGGGCCTCGGCGCCGGGGTTCGGCTGGATGCGGTGTTGACCAACCTGGTGACCGCGCAGCCACGCCTGACCGAAGACAAGCGCTTCAAACTGGCGGGCGAACCACTGTATTCAGAGCCCAATTCGGTTGCCATCGAGAAAGGCGACGCCGAGTGGAACAGCAAGGTGCGTGAAGTCTTTGCCCAACTGAAGCAGGACGGCACCCTGAGCAAGCTCTCGCAAAAATGGATCGGTGCCGACATCAGCCAATGAGTTCTTTTCCGCCCCCTATCCAGCCACCTCCACCGGTGGCTGAGTCGCGCCTGCAAAAAATCTTCGGTTTTCGCACACGGCTGTATCTGACCTGGGCCGCGATGCTGGTGCTGTTCGCCAGTTTCTTCCTGAGTTTCGACCTGAAGTTCTCGATCATCCTCGACAAACTGCCGAACCTGCTGGGCGTGCACCTGGCGCCCAACGGCTTTCTGCAGGGCGCGGTGCTGACACTGTTCCTGTGCCTGTGCTCCATCGTCGCCTCGTCACTGCTGGGTTTCATCACCGCGCTGGCGCGCTTGTCCAGCAGCGCGGTGGCGTTCGGCATCGCCAGCTTCTACGCGTCGTTCTTTCGTGGCACGCCGCTGTTGATCCAGATCCTGCTGATCTACCTGGGCCTGCCGCAACTGGGCGTGGTCCCAGGCGCCATCGCTGCGGGAATCATCGCCCTGTCACTCAACTACGGCGCCTACTTGAGCGAAATCTTCCGTGCCGGGATTCTCGGCGTGCCTCACGGCCAACGGGAAGCCTCCCTCGCCCTGGGCATGGGCGAAACCGTGATCTTCTGGCGCGTTACCCTGCCCCAGGCCATGCGTACCATCATCCCGCCGACCACCAACCAGTTCATCTCGATGCTCAAGGATTCTTCGCTGATCTCGGTGATGGGGGTCTGGGAGGTGATGTTTCTGGCGCAGTCCTATGGTCGTTCCAGCTATCGGTATATCGAGATGCTGACTACGGCGGCGGTTATTTACTGGCTGATGTCCATTGCGTTGGAGCTGATTCAGGCGCGGATGGAGCGGCATTATGGGAAGGCTTATCTGCATAATCGCTGAGCTGTTGCTGGGGGGGATGTACTCTTAGGGTCGTGTACATATCCGTTGCTGCGGTAACGGCGGCTTATGGTTCCGCTCTTACAGCGGGTCACTTTTGAGAAGCGCAAAAGTAACCAAAACGCTCTTGCCCCACCACTTGGCACCTCGCCTCGGCTCGGTGTGCCCTCACTCCGGCATTGCTCCGCGGGCCGCCGCGAAGGGCCATCCATGGCCCAGCGCGGCTAACCCGGCATCCATGCCGGGTTGCCCACTGCGCAATGCCTGCGTTCGGCCAGCGTGGTTAACGGGGCGCTGAGATCAAAATCAAAAGCAGAGCAAGAGCAACAGCAACAGCAACAGCAACAGCAGGGCGCATGCCAGCACTGCGTAACTGACCCACCGCTATCGCGAGCAAGCTCGCTCCCACCTCGGTTCTTCGGCAGGCTCAGATTTACGGCAAACATAGAGTCCCTGTGGGAGCGAGCTTGCTCGCGAAGGGGCCCGCACATCCAACATCTTCACTGACTGACCCTACGCCATCGCGAGCAGACTGCTCACGAAGGGGCCGGACCATTCAAAGACTTAAATCCCAATCCTAAGGTCTCTCAACTCTGCAGCTTAGTGGTTAGACGGGAAGATCTGCCTGATGTACAGCAGAATCGCTAGCAGGTGAGGATTGGATATCACCTCCACCGATACTCCACCCCAACACTTCCAATGCATCACATCCGTCCTGGAACAACAGATGCGCGGCGTTGGCGAAATGCTCCAGGTCATAACCCTCGGCGTTTTTCATGCAGAGACAGGAAACACTGTTGAGTAAGTCGCGGGCGGCTTTGATGCGGTGCGCAGCGGTTTCCAGAAGATCGGAGGCGCCAGCTTCTGTGTCGATAAACAGTGTGGGGCCGCCGCTGGTATTGGCTTGAAGGGGGTGATACTTGGTCATCGGTTTGCTCTCTTGAGTCAGGAGCTACCACCGTTCGCGGCTAAACGAATATTGGTGGCAGCTGTACGCGGGTTAGCCGACCGGACAAGAGAACCCGGCACACCCGAAGATGTCCCCCGCACAGCCGCCATAAATGTAAAACACGGGCAGCAAAAAGCGCCGCCATTGGGGGCGCTCGTGCACTCTTGTTCGACCGGCTAAGATCGATCACCGATTTTGTCGATGACGAGAGGACTATAGACGAGGTCCCAACGATACAACGCTGGATTTGTATCCCGGAACTATCCTACGCGAAACGCAGAATGGGTTTACAAAGCCAACTTTGGTCGGCCGCAAGCCTACCATCGCGTGCTCAATCTGTATCAAGCAGTTGATCAACTGCGCTTTCAGGGAGCGAGTCTCTTCTCATCGCAAGGACATAAACAAGCCTTCCGAACACGACGATTTCCCGCGAGAAGCCGCCATTCCTCAGGGGCCGAAAGCACTGGGTGCGGCCCGATGAAAAACTTCAAGTGTCGATCAAACAGAAAGGCCCATACCCGCTGTAGGGCAAAGCTGCGACCCCTGAAATCCAACCGGACGACGCGCTGATCGCAGCACGAACAGCCTACAGATTCCATCCGCCAAATCCTGTCTGCGGCGAGAACATGGCTGGCATCGCCATCCAGAGGGAATTTCTAAAGTGCGACCTCATTCATGAGAGATCGCATTCGATGCCTACCAAACATGTATTCCTGCCCCAACATCTCGCACTGGCGATTGCCTTGGCACTGGGTTGTGTCGAGTCTTCGATAGCTCAGTCAGTTGCCGGGGAAACCCGCCCCTTGGAAACAACAACCGAGATGCAGGCTCGTCTCAAGGCGTTCATGGCACCAACAGCGGATACGAAACGCGACAACGTGACGACCGTTCGCGAAGACGCCTTATTGAAGGACGACAGCAACGATCTGGTGATGGTCAGCAAGCAAGGCAGACTCTTCGGGCTCACCGACGGCGGCGGCGGAGCCAATGTCTTGCAGCTGGATACCCAGGGAGGCGAATTAGGCGAGATACGCAATTTCCAGGATCTGTATTTGAAGCAAGGCGAGTGGTCGAACGGCGGTCGTATCGACGCAAATAGCCTGGTCGACTCGAAGGCCAAATTGCTGAACAGCGGCCACATCAACGGCGCGGTGCACGTTCTTGGCGAACTCACCAACCAAGGCACTGTCACCGGACCTGTTTTCGTGGGAAAAAAGGCCCGCTTCAGCGGCAGCGGGACGGTCGATGCGCTGGACGTGGCGGGCATCCTGGAAGTCGGCCCCGCAATGGGAGCCCCTTCGGTGACGAATGACCTGAAGCTTTCCAAGAGCGCGACGCTGGTTTACGCAATCGACGCCGAGAAAGGCAGCAGCACGATCAAGGTTGGCGGCACCGCTACGTTGGGCAATGCGACTCTGAAGATCCCCTCCGTACCGGGTGAGTTCGTCGACACAAACAGACGCATCGTGATCGAGGCGGAGAAGATTGAAGGGACATTCGGCAAGGTCGTCGATGAACTCGCCTTTTTGACGGCTACACCTGACTACACGCTGGAAAACCAGGTAGGGCTTACCTTCAAGCGCAACGGTGTCCCATTGGGAGAGGCAGCTTCCTCCGCCAACGCGCTCGAATTCGTGGACGCCATTCAACAGCAGCCGGTCAGCCCTGCGCAGCCCGAACCCGGCATCGCGGCACCGGTTGCGCACTCGCCTGCCGTCGAGCCGCAACCCAGTCATCCAACGTCAGAGCCCGCCGCACCACCTGCGGTTGTAAGCGCCGAGGCCAAGCCCCCAGCCAAGCCAGAACTGGTCAAACCTGCCCCCAAACCCAACGCCGCCATCAACGCCCTGCTTGGCACCAATATGGCCACCGCCGCTGTCGCCATCGACCAACTGAGCGGCCATGACACGGCAAACCTTGGCAACGCCACCCTGAGCAGCGTCGCGCCAGTCAGCAGCGGTATGCTCTCGGCCATGGGCCGGCGAAACCCGGCGGCTGGGCACGACAGTGGACAGGTCTGGGTCCAGGCCATCGGTAATAGTGGCAGCCTCGCCAAGCAACCGGGCGGCGTTGCCATGAAGCATTCGACACAAGGTTTGATGCTGGGAACCGACTGGGCTGTCAGCTCCGATTGGCGGCTGGGCCTTATCGGCAGCACAACCCGGACGCGGCTCGACGGCGATCAGTTCGACGGAGCTCTCGACAGTTGGCTGGTGGGCGCGTATGCATTGCGCCAGGACGGGCCGCTGGCGCTGCGCCTGGGCGTTGTCCATGGCAATCATGACGGCAGTACCAAGCGCCACGTTGCGTTCAATGGGTTCAGGGATCGTCTGAAAGGTCGCTACGATGCGACGACGCAGCAGGTCTTCGGGCAACTTGGCTACCAGCTGGATATCGGCCATTTCGAACTCGAGCCCTATGCCCAAGTGGGCTACCAACGTTATCAACGTGACGGCTTCACGGAGAAAGGCGGCGATGCGGCATTGCAGTACAACGGCCAGGCCCAGGAACACTTCAGCAGCGACCTGGGCCTGCGCCTCGCCCGTCCCTTCCTGCTTGATCGCGGCATGCGCGTGACGCCGCGTCTGGACATCGGCTGGAAGCACTTGTATGGGGACGTCCAGGGTAGTTCCCATCAGCGCCTGGTCAGGGGAAGCAGCACTTATCACATCAAAGGTGGCGAACTGGACCGCGACAGCCTGCTTCTGCAGGCAGGGCTGGACCTGGCGCTTTCGCCACGTCATACCCTGGGGTTGAGCTACAGCGGCGAAACAGGGCAGGACAACCGCAACGGTGCGCTGGTGGGACAGTGGCGGATGACGTTCTGACGGGCAAAAAAAAAGGGGAGCACCTGCTCCCCCGAGGTAAAACGTTGCATCGAGGCTGTTTGGATCAGCCTTCGATTTCGACCAGGATCTCGCCCGGATTGACCCGGTCGCCCTTGGCGACATGAATGGCCGTGACCTTGCCCGGTATGGCTGCCTGGACTTCGGTCTCCATTTTCATGGCTTCGGTAATCAACACGGCTTGGCCGGCTTTCACCACATCGCCCTCCTTGACCAGCACATCAACGATGTTACCCGGCATGGTGGTGCTGACGTGGCCCGGTGCAGTGGCTTGCTTACGCTTGCTGCTGCCGCCGCCGACAAATTCGTTGAGCGGTTCGAACACGACCTCTTCCGGCATGCCGTCAATGGACAGATAAAAATGACGCTTGCCCTCGGCCTTGACGCCCACGCCGGTAATGTCGACGCGGTAGGTTTCGCCGTGGACATCAATGACGAACTCGGTCGGTACACCCTCGCCGCCCGCAGAGCTCACACTGCCCGCTTCGGGGATAGGCAACAGCACTTCCGGGGTCAAGGTGCCGGCTTCGCGCTCCTCGAGAAACTTGCGACCGATGTCCGGGAACATCGCATAAGTCAGCACGTCTTCCTCGGATTTGGCCAAGGCGCCGATTTCGCCACGCAGCCGGGTCATCTCCGGCTTGAGCAGGTCGGCGGGACGGACGTCGATCACGTCTTCACTGCCGATGGCCTGGCGGCGCAGCTTCTCGTTCACCGCACCTGGCGCCTTGCCGTAGCCGCCTTGCAGATAGAGCTTCACCTCGTTGGTGATGGTCTTGTAGCGCTCACCGGCCAACACGTTGAAGAATGCCTGGGTGCCGACGATCTGCGAGGTCGGGGTTACCAGCGGCGGGAAGCCGAGGTCTTCGCGCACTCGCGGGATTTCCGCCAGTACTTCGTTCATGCGGTTCAGTGCGCCCTGCTCTTTCAACTGGTTGGCCAGGTTGGAAATCATTCCGCCTGGTACCTGGTTGACCTGGACGCGGGTATCCACCGCGGTGAACTCGCTTTCGAACTGGTGGTACTTCTTGCGCACGGCGTAGAAATACAGGCCGATTTCCTGCAGCAGTTCCAGGTCCAGGCCAGTGTCGAACTCGCTGCCCTTGAGAGCGGCCACCATCGATTCGGTACCCGGATGGCTGGTGCCCCAGGCGAAGCTGGAAATGGCCGTATCGATGTGGTCGGCGCCGTTCTCGACAGCCTTGAGCTGGCACATCGCGGCGAGGCCGGCGGTGTCATGGGAGTGGATGAATACCGGCAAGGATTGCTCGGCCTTCAGCGCCTTGACCAGTTCGCCAGTGGCATAAGGAGTCAGCAGGCCGGCCATGTCCTTGATCGCCACCGAGTCGCACCCCATGGCCTCCATCTGCTTGGCCTGGGCGACAAAGGCTTCGATGGTGTGCACCGGGCTGGTGGTGTAGGCGATGGTGCCTTGGGCATGCTTGCCGGCAGCCTTCACCGCTTCGATGGCTACGCGCAGGTTACGCACGTCGTTCATCGCATCGAAGATACGGAACACGTCGATACCATTGACCGCGGCCTTGGCGACGAACGCCTTGACCACATCATCGCTGTAATGGCGATAGCCGAGCAGGTTCTGGCCGCGCAGCAGCATCTGCAAGCGAGTGTTGGGCAGCGCTGCGCGCAGTTGGCGCAGACGCTCCCACGGATCTTCTTTCAGGAAGCGCACGCAGGCGTCGAAGGTGGCGCCGCCCCAGACTTCCAGCGACCAGTAGCCGACTTTGTCGAGCTTGTCGCAGATCGGCAGCATGTCTTCGGTACGCATGCGGGTGGCGAGCAGCGATTGGTGGGCGTCGCGCAGGATTGTGTCGGTAACGTGGATCTTCTTGGACATTGTCATGATTCCTTACAGGCCTGCGTGGGCGGCGATGGCGGCGGCGATGGCCAGGGCCAGCTCTTCGGGTTTGCGCTTGATCGAGTAATTGGTCAGTTCGGGATGGCTTTCAACAAAGCTGGTGTTGAACTGGCCGCTGCGGAATTCCGGATTACGCAGGATCTCCTGGTAATACGCGGCGGTGGTCTTGACCCCCTGCAGGCGCATGTCATCCAGGGCTCGCAGGCCACGGTCCATCGCTTCTTCCCACGTCAGCGCCCAGACCACCAGTTTCAGGCACATCGAATCGTAGAACGGCGGAATGGTGTAGCCGGTATAGATTGCTGTGTCGGTGCGCACGCCCGGGCCACCCGGTGCGTAATAACGGGTGATCTTGCCGAAGCTGGGCAGGAAGTTGTTTTTCGGGTCTTCGGCGTTGATGCGGAACTGCAACGCAAAGCCCCGGTGCTGGATGTCTTCCTGCTTGACCGACAACGGCAGCCCGGAGGCGATGCGGATCTGCTCGCGAACGATGTCGATACCGGTGATTTCTTCGGTGATGGTGTGTTCCACCTGCACCCGAGTGTTCATCTCCATGAAGTACACCTCGCCCTCGGCGAGCAGGAACTCCACGGTGCCGGCATTTTCGTAGCCCACGGCCTTGGCGGCGCGCACCGAGAGGTCGCCGATGTAGGCGCGCTGTTCAGGCGTCAGTTGCGGACTCGGGGCGATTTCGATCAGCTTCTGGTTACGGCGCTGGATCGAGCAATCCCGTTCGAACAGATGCACCACGTTGCCGAAACTGTCACCGAGAATCTGCGCTTCGATATGCTTGGGATTGACGATGCATTTTTCCAGGAACACTTCCGCCGAACCGAACGCCTTGGTGGCTTCGGAGATGACGCGCGGGAAGGCCTGCTCGAGCTCTTCGCGACTGTTGCAGCGACGGATACCACGGCCACCACCGCCGGACGTGGCCTTGAGCATGACCGGGTAACCGATCCGATCACCTTCGGTCAGGGCCTCTTCGATACCCGACACATTGCCTTCGGTGCCTGGAGTCACCGGCACGCCGGCCTTGATCATGCTGCGGCGCGCTTCGGTCTTGTCGCCCATGCGGCGAATGACTTCCGCCGACGGGCCAATGAATTTGATTCCGCGCTCGGCGCAGATGTCCGCCAGTTCGGCGTTTTCCGAGAGGAAGCCGTAGCCGGGGTGCAGCGCGTCGCAGCCGGTTTCCACCGCCAGGTTCACCAGTTTGCGCGGATTGAGGTAGCCGGCCAGCGGATCGGCGCCGATGCTGTGGGCCTCGTCCGCACGCTTGACATGCAAGGCATGGCGGTCGGCGTCGGAATAGACCGCGACCGAGCGAATGCCCATTTCGGCGCAGGCGCGCACGATTCGGACGGCAATCTCACCGCGGTTGGCGATCAGGATCTTTGTTATCAATTGGAGGTTCCCTTGAGCCGGTGATACCCACGGCCTGAGGTCCAGGCCGATGCGTGACCAGATGTAACAATTGGTCGCAGCTCCACACTAGTCCCGGTCGTTGATTAACAAAAATGAATATTTGTTGGGTCGTGCATAAGCAAAGACTTATAGTCGTCTTGCCCGCCCCCGCCCCGAGAGCCAGATATATGCGTAAGTCATTGATGCGTATGACGTTGCGTCAATTGCAGATTTTCAATGAGGTGTGCGACCTGAGGTCATACAGCCGCGCGGCTGATGAAATGTCTCTCACACAACCGGCCGTTAGCCTACAGATTCGATCCCTTGAAGAGCTGATTGGCCAGCCGCTGTTTGAGTACGTCGGAAAAAAACTCTACATGACCGAAGCGGCCGAAGCCCTGCAACGCGCCAGTCGAGATATCTTCGGGCGGCTGGAGAACCTCGACATGCAGCTTTCGGACATGCAGGGTTCGCTGCAGGGGCAATTGAAGCTGGCGGTAGAATCCAGTGCCAAGTATTTCGTCCCGCATCTGTTCGCCGCGTTCAAGCGTCAACATCCCGAGGTCAATCTGAACCTCACCGTGGTCAATCGCGGCCAGGTGATCCGGCGCCTTTCAGACAACCGTGACGATCTGGTGATCATGTCGATGGTGCCTCAGGACATGGGCCTGGAATTCCTGCCATTTCTCAACAACCCGATCGTTGCCGTGGCGCCACCCGACCATCCGCTTTGCCACATTGGCCCGCTGCGCCTGCAGGACCTGGAACCTTATACGCTGCTGTTGCGCGAGCCCGGTTCGGGCACGCGGCTGGCGTGCGAGGAGTATTTCAAGGAGAAGCGGGTGCATTTCACCCAGACGCTGGAAGTGGCGTCGGCGGAGGCCCAGCGCGAGTGCGTGGTGGCCGGGCTGGGCGTGGCACTGTTGACGCGCCACGCCGTAAGCCGCGAGCTAAGCTCCGGCGCACTCATCGAGTTGCCGGTTGAGGAGCTGCCGCTGTACCGCAGCTGGTGCCTGGTGCAGGCCAGGGCTAAGCGCTTGTCACCGGTGGCTCATGCCTTCCTGGCATTCGTGCGCGGCGAGCGCGCCCAGATTATCGGCCTGGTTGAGCGTTTCGACGGGAAGCCGCCGGCGCTGCCTGCCAGTAATTGAACTCTACGGCGTCAGGAAATTCGCTGATTTCTGCCAGAAGCTGCCGTTGTTCATAGCGATCTTCGATCGCGCGGCGGAACGCCATGCGGCGTTGGTCTTCCTGTTGGCGACGGGTTTTGGCGGCGCTGCGGTCTTCGTAGGACTGGGTCATGTCGAGACTCCCAAGACGTATACGGGAGTTTCAAGATGACGGCGCGCGATGACGATTTGGCGGCGCGAGCGTTACAGAACGATGAATTCGCAGGGGCGCTCCCCTGCTACAGAAACCCCTCAACCCCGGGAACAGCGCTCAGTCATCCAGCGCCTTCACCGACTTGGGCGACAACCGCAAGCTGCGAAGGCTGCGCTTCACACTCTTGAGGTGATTGACCAGGCTCGGGCCGCGCGCCATGGCGACGCCCATGGCCAACACATCGATAACCACCAGATGCGCGATGCGCGAGGTCAATGGCGTGTAGATTTCCGTGTCTTCATGCACGTCGATCGCCAGGTTCACCGTCGACAATTCAGCCAATGGCGTCTGGCTCGGGCACAAGGTGATCAGCGAGGCACCGCTTTCACGTACCAGGTTCGCAGTGATCAACAAGTCCTTGGAGCGACCCGACTGGGAAATACAGATCGCCACGTCGGTAGGCTTCAACGTCACCGCCGACATTGCTTGCATGTGTGGATCGGAATAGGCCGCCGCCGTGAGCAGCAGACGGAAGAACTTGTGCTGGGCATCGGCCGCGACCGCGCCAGAAGCACCAAAACCATAGAACTCGACACGTTGGGCCTGGGACATGGCCGTAACCGCTTTCTGCAGCGCCACCGGATCGAGCTTCTCGCGAACTTCCATCAGGGTGTGCAGGGTCGTGTCGAAGATTTTCAAGCTGTAATCGGCGACCGAATCGTCTTCATGAATCGCGAATTGGCCAAAACTTGCACCCGCCGCCAGGCTCTGCGCCAATTTGAGTTTCAGGTCCTGGAAACCCGAACAACCAATCGCGCGGCAAAAACGCACGATGGTCGGCTCGCTGATGCCGACGCTATGGGCCAGATCGGCCATGGAACTGTGCATCACTGCCGCAGGATCAAGCAGTACATGATCGGCGACCTTCAGTTCCGACTTGCGTAGCAGATGGCGCGACTGGGCGATGTGTTGCAACAGGTTCAAAGGACTGGACTCTTGTTATGGGGCGGGTGCCGGGATGTAGCAAGCTTGTAGTTATACTACAGGAATTGGCTTTCTGCCCGCCCAATACGTAACTGAGTTGGCCTTGTTCCCCCTTGTTTTGGCGGGGGACGCTTCGTGTAGCCGTTACGAAGGCTAGCCATCGCAGGACCTCGGGCCCTTTGCTACAAAGCAGGCTTATTCTGCTCGAGCATCAGGCGGGCCAGGCCTTCGGCTCCCACCGGTCGGCTGATGAGATAGCCTTGAACCTCGTCGCATTGCTCGTTTTTCAGGAAATCCAGCTGCTCCTGCCGCTCGACACCTTCGGCCACTACCTTGAGCGACAGCCCATGAGCCATGGCGATGATTGCCCGGGTGATGGCTGCGTCCTCCCCTCCCTCCGCCAGGCCACGAACAAATGCCTGGTCGATCTTCACGTAATCCACCGGAATACGCTTGAGATAGCTCAGCGAAGAATAGCCGGTGCCAAAGTCATCGATCGCCAGCTTGACCCCAAGATCACGCAGTTGCTGGAACGTAGCGATGATGTGCTCGACGCTGTCGAGCAACTGGCTCTCGGTCAGCTCCAGCTCCAGGTATTGCGGGGCCAGGCCGGTCTCCTCCAACACTTGGCGTACAAGACTGACCAGTTTGCCCTGGCGCAACTGATGCACCGAGAGATTGACTGACACCCTGATAGGCGCAAGCCCCTGGCGCTGCCATTCGCACGCCTGCCAGCAGGCCTGGCGGAGCACGAATTCGCCAATGGGTCCGATCAGCCCGGTCTCCTCGGCCAAGCCGATGAAGTCAGCGGGTGGAATCTGGCCCATGGTCGGATGGTCCCAGCGCACTAGCGCCTCGGCTGCGTTCAGGCGGCCGGTCGCCAGGCACAGTTTGGGCTGGTAGAAAACGCTCAATTGCTGTTCCTCAAGCGCCTTGCGCAACTGGTTCTCCAACTGCAGACGTTCCAGCGTGCTGGCCTGAAGGCTGTCGGTATAAAACTGGAAGCTATTGCCGCCCAGGTGCTTGGCGTGTTGCATCGCCATGTTCGCCTGGCTGACCAGCGTGGAGATTTCCCGAGCGTTGTCGGGCAACAGGCTGATGCCGATCGAAGCGCTGACCACCAGCTCATGTCCCTCGATCGTCAGCGGCAGCCGCAGCTTGGCTGATAGCCGGGTCGCTACCCTCGCCAGGCTGGAAAGGTTGCCATAGGCGTCGAACAACACGGCGAACTCGTCTCCGGACAGCCGGGCAATGGTGTCGGCTTCCGGCAACGCATTGATCAGGCGGCGAGCCATTTTCTGCAGCAACTGATCGGCGATGTCGTGGCCGAGGCTGTCGTTGAGCAACTTGAAGCGATCAAGGTTGATGTGCAGCAGTGCCAGGCTGCGCCGCCCGCCCTGGCGAACCCGTTGATGGGCCTCGTGCAGGCGCTCGCGGAACAGCGAACGGTTGGCCAATCCGGTCAGCTCGTCGTAATGAGTGAGGTAGCGCATCCGCTCCTCGGATTCGCGGCGGGCCGAGAGATCGGCGAAGAAGCCCACTACATGGCTGACCTTTCCTCGCAGATCACGCACCACATTCAACTGCAACCACTGCGGGTAGAGTTCACCGTTGGCCCGCGCTTCCACCAGCTCGCCTTGCCAGGTGCCATGCTGCTTGAGGGCCTGGCGAATGATCGGATAGTGCCGGCGTGCATCGCGACTGCAGGGCAGGTCGACCACGCTGCGCCCCAGCATGTCGGCGATATCGAAGCCGGTAACCCGCGCGAACGCCTGGTTGGCGGCCAGCAACGCGTAGTTGGGGTCGAAAATCACAATGCCTTCGCTGGCTGCTTCAAAGACCGTGGCCGCCAGTTGCCGCTGTTGTTCAAGCTCTTTGCTGGCACTGATGTCTCGCCGGGTGCCGACCATGCGCAACACCCGACCCGTGGCGCTGCGCTCCACTGCCCGGCCACGGTCTTCGATCCAGACCCAATGGCCGTCGCCATGACGGACGCGGTATTCGATCTGGTAATCCTCGCTGCGGCCCTTGAGATGCTCGACCAGGGCACGCTTGAGCGCCGGAAGATCCTGTGGATGCAGGCGCGGGGTGAGATGACTGAGCATGGCCGTTATGTACTCGGGTTCCAGGCCAAACAGCTCCTTGAGTTGGGTGTGATGGACTTCATCAGTCTGCAGGTTCCAGTCCCACAACCCCAGCTCACTGGCCTTGAGCGCCAGTGCCAGGCGTGCTTCGCTTTTACTCAGCGCCTGGCTGGCCGCCTCCAGTTCAAGGCTGCGCTGCGCGACCCGCGCCTCCAGGCCAACCTGCGCCGTACGCAGCAGGGCTTCGGCAGAACGGCGTTGTTCGACCTCCCGGGCCAATGCCTCGTTAAGCTGGGCGCCGCGGGCTTGTGCTTGCTGCAGATGCTCGATCAGTGCCTGGTTCTGGAACCGACGCAGCATGCCGTTCTGTATCAGCCGATTGACCTGCCAGGCCACCACACTCAGCGAAACCAGCACCACCAGCCCAAGCCAGCCCCAGCCACGCTGCTGCTCGTCGCCGCCCCAGAAAAGATAACCGATGGCCGGCAACAGGCAGGGCAAGGTAAAGGACAGGAACGCCGCAAGGCTCACGGCATAGGCGACACTCGCCGACAGCGTGGCCGCGCCGATCAGGCCGAATACCCAGGCCTGTTGCTGGAAGCTGTCCGCCGGGACCAGGGCGATACCGGCACCGGCCAACGTCAAGCCGGTCATGGCCGAGCCCAGCAGGAACATGCGCAACCAGATCGGGTGGGCCTGGCGGCTTGGTATCGCCGAATCGAACGCGGCCACCTGAATCACCCGCAACGCCACCAGCGACAGCAGCCAGACCAACCAGACGCTGACCAGGAAGTAGCGCGACGGCGTCCATAAGAGCGCCGCGCACACCAGCCCGTTGAGCAGCATGAACAGCGTGGGCAGCAGCGAACCCTGATATAACAGCCTGGTGCGTTCGACGGCCATTTCCGTGGCGTACTGCTTGCAGATGAGGCGCGGCTCCACGCAGGGCCCCGCCAGATCGGAACTGGAGGTCATAGGCGATGTTCTTGTTCTTATTCAGGGGCGCGTGCTGCACCCGAAACGAGCACCGAGCATACACAAGCCAAAGGCCATCCCACACTGCTCCTGCTCATAAAAACAGCGAAAAAGTCGCGATTCCATTGGGTAATAACCTTGGAAAGCGAGCCCCGCCCATGCTTGTAGCCGCTGACCAACCGGTCATCACCCAGGAGGCTTTTTATCGGCTGATGCAAAGCTCGGTTTGCCCGGGGTGACGCCGCACCCTAGAATGCCTCGATGCGCGATGATCTCTCCCTTCTGCTGAATTCCCTGAACGACGCCCAACGCCAGGCAGTTGCTGCCTCCGTCGGTCGTCAATTGGTCCTGGCCGGTGCCGGCTCCGGCAAGACCCGAGTGCTGGTGCACCGTATCGCCTGGTTGATCCAGGTCGAGAACGCCTCGCCCCATTCGATCCTGTCGGTGACCTTCACCAACAAGGCCGCTGCCGAGATGCGCCATCGCATCGAGCAGTTGATGGGCCTCAACCCGGCCGGCATGTGGGTCGGCACGTTCCACGGCCTGGCGCACCGCCTGTTGCGGGCCCATTGGCAGGAGGCCGGCCTGAGCCAGACCTTCCAGATCCTCGACAGCGATGACCAGCAGCGCCTGGTCAAGCGGGTCATCCGTGAACTGGGCCTGGACGAACAGCGCTGGCCCGCCCGTCAGGCCCAATGGTTCATCAACGGCCAGAAAGACGAAGGCTTGCGCCCGCAGCACATCCAGGCCAGTGGCGACCTGTTCCTGGCGACCATGCGCAGCATCTACGAAGCCTATGAAGCGGCATGCCAACGCGCCGGAGTCATCGACTTTTCCGAGCTGCTGCTGCGAGCCTTGGACCTGTGGCGCGACCACCCAGGCCTGCTGGCGCACTATCAGAAACGCTTCCGGCATGTACTGGTGGACGAATTCCAGGACACCAACGCTGTTCAGTACGCCTGGTTGCGCCTGCTGGCCAAGGGTGGCGACAGCCTGATGGTGGTAGGTGACGACGACCAGTCGATCTACGGCTGGCGCGGCGCCAAGATCGAAAACATTCATCAGTACTCGGCGGATTTCCCCGACGCCGAGGTCATCCGCCTGGAGCAGAACTACCGCTCCACCGCCGGTATCCTCAAGGCCGCCAACGCGTTGATCGCCAACAATACCGGGCGCCTGGGCAAGGAATTGTGGACCGACGGCGGCGAAGGCGAGGCGATCAATCTGTACGCCGCTTTCAATGAACACGATGAGGCCCGCTATGTAGTGGAAACCATCGAGAGCGCGTTGAAAACTGGCCTGGCTCGCAGCGATATCGCCATTCTCTATCGCTCCAACGCGCAATCGCGGGTGTTGGAAGAAGCGCTGCTGCGCGAACGGATCCCTTACCGAATCTATGGCGGCCAACGCTTCTTCGAGCGCGCGGAAATCAAGAACGCCATGGCCTACCTTCGCCTGATCGAAGGACGCGGCAACGACGCGGCCCTGGAGCGGGTGATCAACGTGCCGACCCGAGGCATCGGCGAGAAAACCGTCGAGGCGATTCGCGACCATGCGCGCCATAGCCACGTGTCAATGTGGGAAGCCATGCGCCAGCTGGTCGACAACAAAGGCGTTACCGGGCGCGCCGCCGGTGCGCTGAAAGCGTTCATCGACCTGATCGAAGACCTCGCCGCCAAATGCGCCGAGATGCCGCTGCACCTGATGACCCAGACCGTCATCGAGCAGTCCGGCCTGATCGCCTACCACGAGGCGGAAAAAGGCGAGAAAGGCCAGGCGCGAGTAGAAAACCTCGAGGAACTGGTCAGCGCCGCGCGCAACTTCGAAAACACCGAAGAAGACCAAGACCTGTCCCCGTTGTCGGCTTTCCTCGGTCATGCCTCCCTGGAAGCCGGCGATACCCAGGCCGACGAGCATGAAGACAGCATTCAACTGATGACGCTGCACAGCGCCAAGGGTCTGGAGTTTCCGTATGTGTTTCTGGTGGGTATGGAGGAAGGCCTGTTCCCCCACAAGATGAGCCTGGAGGAGCCGGGACGCCTCGAAGAGGAACGTCGCCTGGCCTACGTCGGCATCACCCGCGCGATGCAGAACCTGGTGCTGACCTACGCTGAAACCCGCCGCCTGTATGGCAGCGAGACCTACAACAAAGTGTCACGCTTCGTACGCGAAGTGCCGAAAGGTCTTATCCAGGAAGTACGCCTGTCCAACAGCGTCAGCCGACCGTTTGGCGGCAACCAGCAAGGCACCAGCAGCCTGTTTGGCGGTAGCGACATTCCGGAAACCGGCTTCAGCCTCGGCCAGGCTGTGCGGCATTCGGTGTTTGGCGACGGCGTGATCCTCAATTTCGAAGGCGCCGGTGCCCAGGCCCGGGTCCAGGTGAACTTCAGCGAAGGCAGCAAATGGCTGATGCTGGGGTATGCCAAGCTGGAAGCTATCTAAAAGAACCTGTGGGAGCGAGCTTGCTCGCGAAGGGGTTGGATCAGTTGACATTGATGTCACTGATACAGTGTCTTCGCGAGCAGGCTCGCTCCCACAGGGAACCACTCAGCATTCCGATAGAACTTGTCCCCCTTTCCTACAGCCCAAAGCGAACAGGCCTTCTTGCGCATCTGAAGCTGAACCTCAGCTGTCACGCAAAAGCCCGAAACACTCTGCCGCTAGCCAGCAACAGTTCACCTGTGCAACATGGCGCGCGTGCTATCCACAAATGGGAATGCCTTAATATGAAACGTTTTCTTAGCATCGCCATGGCGTTGTGCATCGGCCTGACGATGGCCATCGACGCCAATGCCGCCAAGCGTTTTGGCGGTGGTAAAAGTTCGGGCGCCGCCCCGACTCACCAGACCAGCCAGATGGCGCCGTCCTCTGCCGCCGGTTCAACCGCTGCCACCGCAGGCGCTGCCGGTGCGGCTGGCGCTGCCACCAAGGCCAGCGGTGCTTCGCGCTGGCTCGGCCCACTGGCCGGCATCGCCGCCGGTGGCCTGCTCGCCTCCATGTTCATGGGCGACGGCTTCCAGGGCATGCAGATCTTCGACATCCTGATCATGGCGGTCATCGCCTTCCTGGTCTTCCGCTTCATTGCCGCCCGTCGTCGCAAGCAGCAGGAGCAACTCGCTCCGGCCGGTCATGCGCCAATGCAACGTGAAGTGTTCAACCAGCAGCCTGCCAGCGGCTCGATCTTCGGTGGCTCAGCCGCTCCAGTGGCCGCCCGCCCGGTGATCAACGCACCCGCCTGGTTCAACGAACAACGTTTCATCGAAGCCGCTCGCAGCCACTTCATGTCCTTGCAGCAACATTGGGACTCGAACGAAATGGACAAGATCGCCGAGTTCGTAACCCCGCAATTGCTGGAGTTCCTCAAGCGTGAACGCGCCGAACTGGGCGACGGCTACCAGTCCACCTACATCGACAACCTGCAGGTGCAACTGGACGGCGTCGACGATCGTGCAGACAAGACCATCGCCACCCTGACCTTTGTCGGCGTGTCGAAGGACTCTCGCTTCGACCAGGGCGAAGCGTTCAGCGAAAGCTGGAACATGGAACGTGCCCAAGGCGAGAACCAGCCTTGGCTGGTTGCAGGTATCCGCCAGAACGGTTGACCCTTTGCACGTTTCGCATGTTGAAATAAAAACCCCGGCCTTGGCCGGGGTTTTCTATTTCACGGTTGCATCTATAGCGAGCTACTGTATAAACCGCCCCATATGAAACCGCGCCATTGAGAAAGAGGATCCCCGGACGTGGAAGAAATCATCGAACAACTGCGTGAAGCCAACGAACCTGTACCGGTTCCACTGGAGTTGCCTGACGAAGACTTGCTGGTAGAGATCGAGGAACAGCTGTTCATCGATATCCCGTTCGTCTTCAGGGAGTTTTTGCTGACTGTCAGCGACGTCGTCTATGGCAGCCTGGAACCGGTGACCGTTACCGACCCGCAGTCCCATACCTACTTGCCCGACGTGGCAGCCAATGCCTGGGATGCGGGTGTCGATCGCAGCCTGATCCCGATCTGCCAGGACGGCGACGATTATTATTGCGTCGAAGAAGACGGCACCGTGGTGCTGTGGCAGGCCGAGGAAGAGCTGATTGCCGAGGAAACCTGGGAATCGGTCTGGCACTGGGCACGGGATGTCTGGCTGGAAAGCTGACACGCCCATGCCTGGCGCCGGTCAATGCCCGGACGACTCCTTGTGATTGTCCAGCGTATCGAGCAAGGCCACCTGCATCCGCGTATGCAGGCGGACGAACCAGCGCCAGAGCAGCGCCGCCACCGCAGTCGCCACCACGGCAATCAATACCAGCAACTTGTTGGTCGGCAGGATACTGGCCGACAAGGCTGCCAGCAGCAGGAAAATCACCAGCAGCGACAGGATCGGGATCACTTCGGCGATGACCCGACGCACGCGCTGCGTGTGGCGGCCGGCCATCTCCGGCGTGACGCCCAGCTCCGCCAGCAGCATCGACAACGCCTTGAGCTTGCGGTACGCGGCGATCAGGAACGGTAGCGACAACAGCAGCGCCCCGCCCCAGATCAACGCTTTTTGCCAGCTCGGATCGCTGATCCAGGCTTGCAGGTAAACCGACATCCGCTCGGCGAAATAGCCGCCCGAAACAAAAATCGCGATGACCAATGCCAGGTTGATGCCGACCTGCAGCAGGATTCGCCTGATCATGGCGGCCACCAGGGCGCTCTCGCCCTGTGGCTGAATACTGCGCAACCATTCGCCATACATGCCCAGCACGCGCGCCAGCCGTTGCGGCATTGCCGAGGCCAGCCTGACTGACAGCGGATCCGCGGCCCGAATCAAGTAAGGCGTCAGCAGCGTGGTCAGTACCGACACAGCCACCGCCACCGGATAAAGAAAATCGCTAGTGACCTGCAAGGTCATGCCCAGCGAAGCGATGATGAACGAAAATTCGCCGATCTGTGAAAGTCCCATCCCGACTCGCAGGGAGGTGCGTCCGTCATTGCCAGCGATAAAGGCGCCAAGACCACAGGAGAGCATCTTGCCCAGCACGACTGCACAGGTGATCACGGCAATCGGCCAGGCGTATTGAAGCAAGATCGCCGGATCGAGCATGAGCCCGATCGCCACGAAAAATATCGCGCTGAACAAGTCTCGCACCGGCTCTACCAAGCGTTCGATTTTCAGCAACTGCCGGGACTCGGCCATGATCGCACCGATCAGGAATGCCCCCAGCACCATGCTGTATTCAAGCTTCACCACCAGCAGGCAGAAGCCGAAGCAAAGTCCCAACACCGTGATCAGCAGCATCTCGTTACTGTCGAATTTCGCCACGTACGCCAGCAATCTGGGCACCAGCAGGATACCAATGACCAACGCCACGATCATGAACAGCGATAACTTGCCGACCGTGGAGAACACCTCGCCGGAACTCACCGTGCCGCTGACGGCGATGCTCGAGAGCAGGGCGATGATGCCGATGCCGAGGATATCTTCGACGATGAGTACCCCAAAAATCAGCTGCGCAAAGCGCTCGTTTTTCATTTTCAGGTCATTGAGCGCCTTGACGATGATCGTGGTCGAGGAGATGGCCAGGATCGCGCCGAGAAACAGCGAGTCCATGGTATTCCAGTCGAACCAGCGGCCGATTTCATAGCCGATCCAGATCATCAGGACAATTTCGAGGAATGCTGCGATGAACGCCGTGGCGCCAACCTTGAACAGTTTGCGCAGGCTGAATTCCAGCCCAAGGCAGAACATGAGGAAGACCACCCCGAGCTCGGCCAGGGTCTTGATGGTTTCTTCGTCGTGGATGAAACCGAACGGTGGCGTATGCGGGCCGATGATGAAGCCGGCGACGATATAGCCCAGCACTACCGGTTGCTTGAAACGATGAAAGAGTACCGTCACCAGCCCCGCCACCAGCATGATGATCGCCAGGTCCTGAATGAAGCTGATGGCATGCATAGTGAGAGCTCCTTGTGTGAATTACCTCGACGCGGAGTCGGGCGGTTCCGGTCCTTTTGTAGGAAATGCCTAGTCTGACGGGCTTTTGCAGGTTAACACCGCGACTTCCTGCAAAAAGACGGTGCAATATATGGAAACAGATCCACCCAAGCGTGACGGCAAGCAACGGCGCAGCGTCCCGATATGGGTGGCTGGAAAACGAGTGGCCACACCCCAACGCCCGCAGAGGCGCCTCCCCGAAATTGCTGCCTTGAACCGTGAGAACGTTATGGAACCCGGAAACGCCCAGCTGTCGATGACGGTGTTGATGACCCCCGATATGGCCAACTTCTCTGGCAATGTCCATGGCGGCACCTTGCTCAAATACCTCGATGAAGTTGCCTATGCCTGCGCCAGCCGTTACGCCGGGCGCTACGTGGTGACGCTCTCGGTCGACCAGGTCATCTTTCGTGAGCCGATCCACGTCGGCGAGCTGGTGACGTTCCTGGCGTCGGTGAACTACACCGGCAACACGTCGATGGAAGTGGGCATCAAGGTCGTGACCGAGAATATTCGTGAACGCTCGGTGCGCCATACCAACAGCTGCTTTTTCACCATGGTTGCCGTGGATGACCAACGCAAACCTGCGCCCGTCCCGCCATTGCACCCGCAGAACAGTGAGGAGAAGCGCCGCTACGAACAAGCCCAGCAGCGTCGGCAGATCCGTCAGGAGCTGGAACGGCGTTATCAGGAAATCAAGGCGGACGGGCCGTAAAGGCCACCCGAAAACCAACTGTGGGAGCGAGCCTGCTCGCGATAGCGTCAGCCCAGGCAACCGAAATCCCGTGGCGAGGGAGCTTGCTCCCGCTGGCCTGCGTAGCAGGCCCTGGCACTCCTGCAGGCAGACCGCATCAGCCGGTTTCCTGACTGCTGCGCCCGAGACGTCGGACCGGCCGAGCGGGAGCAAGCTCCCTCGCCACAGGGGCACCAGACATCAATCTGGCTCGCTCCCCTCAGTTTGCATGCGTCAAAGGCTGATCGGCGTGGCCTCGAAGCGCACGCGCGGGTGGGCGATCCGATCCTGGGCACGGATCAGTTGCAGCTCGTAGCTGGCACACGCCTGGGTTTCCAGCAGCACTTCGTGTACCGCCGAAGCGGTGAATTCGAATGCTGCCACCAGGCTGTCGCCCAACAATATCCGCGCCAGGAACAACCCCGAGGTCAGGTCACCGACCCCCACCGGCTGACGGGGAAACGCCAGCAATGGACGACGCAAGTGCCAGCCCCCGTCAGCCGTGACCAGCAACATCTCGAAGCTGTCGTCGGGCTTGCCGGGGTAAGCCAGGTGTTTGACCAGCACCACCTTCGGTCCACGAGCCAACAGCCCACGTGCCATGGCCAGGCAATCGAACAATGATTGCGCCTTGCGCCCGGCAAAACTGTCCAGTTCCAATTGGTTCGGACACATGATGTCCGCCACGGCAGCGGCCTCTTCCAGCAGAAACTCGCTCACCTCGGGCGCCACGATGCAGCCCTTCTCCGGATGCCCCATGACCGGGTCACACAGATACAGCGCCTTGGGATTGCAAGCCTTGATCCGCGCCACGCCCGCCAGGATTGCTTGCCCCTGGGCAGCGCTGCCCAGATAACCGGACAGCACCGCGTCGCAATTGCCCAGCTCGCCAATGGCCGCGATCCCCTCTACCAGAAGTGGAATCTGAGCAGGCGCCAGCACTTCTCCGGCCCACTGCCCGTATTGGGTGTGATTGGAAAACTGCACGGTATTGAGCGGCCATACATTGACGCCGACCCGCTGCATTGGAAACACGGCAGCACTGTTGCCGGCGTGACCAAATATCACATGGGACTGGATGGCAAGCAGATGAGGCGTACGTTTCATGCAGGAAGCTTCCGTAAAACGAATGAAATTCAAGCGGCGCAGTATGCGACTAAACGCAGCCTGTACGACAGACCGGCGACGCAGTTAAGCTGACGGCAACTTGTTGGAGCACTTCGTTCATGCTGACCCTTGGAAACATTTTCGTGCTGATGCTGCTGGCTACCGGTGGCGCCTGGCTGTGGCACAACCACGGCTTGCGCGAACGGGCTCTGGCGAGGGTCATGCAACACTGCGCCAATCTCAAGATCGAGCTGCTGGATGGCAACGTGGCGCTGCGCAAGATCGGGTTTGTGAAAGACGGCAGCGGGCGACGGCGCCTGGCACGTGTCTATAACTTCGAATTCACAGTGACGGGCGAGACGCGTCATACCGGCACCATCACTCAATTCGGCGCCCACAGTGCACACATCGAACTGGCACCCTATCCGATGCCGTTCGAAGAAACCGCGCAGGCGCCCATCGAACCGGTCCAGACCCGGCCCCGGGCCGAGGTTATCGAGCTGAGCCAGTGGCGTCAGGAACATAATAAATGGAAGCCCTGAAACGAGGCTGACTCAAGGGTGGCGGCAGCTCGCCAGGCCCGCTTGAAGGATTCCCACGTCTTGGGGTTCGGCGAAGATCAGTTCGATTCGCGAATCCTGTCGCCATTCGCTCGCTTGCCACTCCAGCGGCCCTGCGTCCAACGCATTGGCGGAAACCCAACCGCCCTCGCTGTGGATAACCATCTTCGCGCGTTTCCAGTCTTTGCCGTGCAGCCATCGAGACAGCTGCCCGACGTCGAATCGTTGGTCCGGATGCCAGCGCCAACCGATACTCCAGCTTTCGCCCTGCTGCTGATGCAGGCAGATTGGCAACGTCGGGTCACTCCAGATGGCCGGCATCTGCCCCAGGCTCTTGGGCACATTCAAGTTATCCACAGCCAAGTTATCCGCAGCTCCGTCGCCGCGATTCGCCAGGCCGGGCAGCCGATCAATCGGCAACGCAGCCTGATGGGTCCAATACAGCGCAATCTCGGGCAATTGGGAAGTAACGCCCACGCGATCGGCGTCGGTAAGGTCTTCGGACTTGTTCAGCACCAGCAACCCGGCGTCAGCCAGGACCTGTCGTTGCGCATCGGGCAACGGCCTGCCGTTCGCCATTGCCTGGGCATCCAGGACCAGCACACAAGGCTGGATGGTCAGCACGCCAAGCCAGGGCGCTTCGTTCAGCTGTCGCAAGAGCTGCGCCGGATGACCCAGCCCGGAGGGTTCGATGAACAGACGGTGCGGCCGCGCCTTGCGCAATAAACGGCCAAGGCCGATCTGAAACGGCGCTCCATTGACGCAACACAAACAGCCCCCGGCCACTTCGCCCAATGCGATACCATCGGCGGCCTGGGTCAGCAGCGCGGCATCCAGGCCGATCTGGCCGAACTCGTTGATCAGCACGGCCCACCGCTCATCAGTCGGACGCTGAGCCAGCAATTGCCTGATCAGGCTGGTCTTGCCTGCTCCCAAAGGGCCGGCAATCACATGGGTGGGTATGTTCTGCAACATGATCGATAGCTTTCGACGGAGGTTTAAATGCGAATGATCGGTTGGCTGTTACTACTGCTGACCTCGACCCAGGCCTTGGCCCAGGCGTGTGTAGTGCACAGCCAGGCGGAACGGCTCGATGTCAGAGTCTGCCAGCAAAACCGCAACATTCCGCAAAAACTGTTCGCCGAGGGCTTCTGTCAACCCAGCCTGGCCGGGCAGAAGGTCGATGTGCAGTATGTCGATCAGTGCCCTGGCGGGGCATTTGGCATTTGCAGCGACGCCCAAGTCGCCAATATGCCTTATCGCCAGGATATTCACTATTACGGCGTAGCCACCGATGCGGCTTACCTGAAACCCTTTTGCGAAAGCCAAAGCCAGGGAAAATGGCTCAAGCCTTAGGCCAGCCAACCCAACGAAAGGATCAAACGCCGTTCGCCGGGCGCCAGTTGCGGTGAGCGATGGATCAGTCCGTGACCTTCATTGCCCTGCCACTTTTCACCTTTGAGCAGCGCCACATCACCACTGCGCATCTGCTGAATCAGACTCGCGTCGGCAGGCTCTGCTTCAGGCTGGGCCAATCGTCGACGGTCCATGACGCCTTCCATGAGCCATTGGCTGCCGACGCCGGCATAGGTGGTGATCAGCCGCACCGGCACATGGTCGACGTGAAAACGTGGGCACATTGCATTATCCAACGCTCGTAAGCGCAGACCGACGCGCCGGGCACCGAGGAGACAGGCAAACGCACTGACCAGCCAGGCGACATCCGCGACGAACCCTTCATATCCGTGCAGATCGCCGAAACCCGAGGCAAGGCCATGCAACACCGGCTGCGTATCCTCGCCCGGCAACTCAAGCACCATCGACTCGGCCAGGGGTTGGCCCATCGAAAGCAGCATCGCCGCAAAATCGCCGATATGTGCCGGGAGGTGACGCTGCCACACGGCCAGGTTGGTGTCGTCATCCAGAATCTGCGCGAAGGTAAGCGGCGTATCTCCGTGGACCTGACGCAGCTGCTTCAGACGAGGCGCCAGCATCACGCCGCAACCTCGTCATGCCACGGGCCGAACGGGTCTGGCAACTGCCGCCAGCGCTCGATGCCCAGGCTCATCTCCGCGTCTGTCAGCAGGCAAGCGTCCAGTTCGGTGGCGAGCAGCGCGAAGTCTATATTCTGACCAATGAATACCAGCTCCTGGCGGCAATCACCGGAGGTCGCCAGCCAGTTTTTCATGATCGCGGCGATGCTCTCCTCATCCTGCGGCCATTGGCTTTTCGGCACGAACCGCCACCAGCGCCCGGCGAAGCCGTGACGCATCAACCCGCCGGCCTGAGACCAACTGCCGGCTTCCTCATGTTTGCTGGCGAGCCAAAAAAAACCTTTGGAGCGCAGGAGTGTTCCATTGGTCCATGGGCGGTCGATAAAGTTGAAGAATCGTTGGGGATGAAAAGGGCGACGGGCGCGGTAAGCAGTCGATGCGATGCCGTACTCCAAGGTTTCGGGCACATGCTCGCCGCGCAACTCCCGCAGCCAACCGGGCGCCTGCGCCGCGCGTTCAAAATCGAAGCGGCCCGTATCAAGGATCTGCCCCAGCGGTACCTGCCCCATGACCATGGGAATAACCTGCGCCTGGGCATTCAGGCGCGACAGAATTGCGCTCAACTCTTCTCGTTCGGAGCGGCTTATGAGATCAATCTTGCTGATCAGGATCACGTCGGCGAACTCGATCTGCTCGATCAGCAAATCGGTTATCGAGCGCTCATCTTCTTCTCCTAGGGTTTCGCCCCTGGTGGAAAGGTTTTCCGCGGCCTGGTAATCCTTGAGGAAATTCACGCCATCGACCACTGTCACCATCGTGTCGAGCCTCGCAACGTCCGCCAGGCTGCGCCCTTCTTCATCGCGAAAGGTGAAGGTTTCGGCGACCGGCATCGGCTCCGAAATGCCCGTGGATTCGATCAGCAGATAATCGAAGCGGCCTTCCCTGGCAAGCTTGCCCACTTCCTCCAAGAGATCCTCGCGCAGCGTGCAGCAAATGCAGCCATTACTCATTTCGACCAACCGTTCTTCGGCGCGATTGAGGGTGACATCTCGCTGCACTTCGCTACCATCGATGTTGATCTCGCTCATATCGTTGACGATGACGGCAACGCGAAGGTTGTCGCGATTACGCAACACATGATTGAGCAAGGTGCTTTTACCAGCCCCGAGAAATCCGGACAGCACGGTAACGGGGAGACGGTTGGGCATCAGGTTTATCCTCATCGGGGCGGCCGCTTCTGTGGCTCGTATCAGGTTTGGGTTCGGCTAAAGGGGGCAGCTTTTAATGTTATAGTATTACACTCAAGTACAGCCAACCCTTTTCTGCTTCTGGGCTCCTACAAAATGCTCACCCTCTTCAGATACCTGGTCGCAGCGCCACTGCTGCTGATAGCGGCGGGCGTTTCGGCGCAAGGCGCTTTGTTGGGCAACTGCACTCGCAGCGCTAATGTGCTGGCCTGCGTAGATGGACAGGGCAATGCCTACAGCGTCGCTACGGCTGGCAATACAATTTATCTGCGTGGATATGAGGTGGCTGGCCACCGCTATTGGGCCCAAACAAACAGCCGATACGGCCAACTGACCTTCTTCACTGGACTGGCCTCCGATGGCGAAGCCTGGGTTGGATACAGTCGCCGAGTGGGTTGGACGACGATCAACCGTTTTTCCAGTTCTGGCGGCACCAAGGGCAGTTTTATGTGCGGTCGCATGAACGGCTGTCAGGAGTCTCCACGCTGACGTTTCACGTGGAACCATCGGAGATGAAACTCTATTCATGAAAAAGGTCTCGTCGATTTTATTGTTATACTATAACATTAAAAACGAATCTCTCTTGGACCTTGAAAATGAACGCGTTAACTCTGCCGGACATTGCGGCGCAGGCGTCTCGTCAAGCCATGCCGTTGGATTGTGTGGGCATGTGCGGCATCGCCGTGCCGGTGCTGGTGGACGGCCAGCGTTTGAGCGCCTCTGCCGATGCGGGCGTCAGTCTCGATGATGGCGAAGCGCGTGGCATCCATATGTCGCGCTTGTATGTGGCACTCGAAAAGCTTGAGTACTCCGCGCTTTCTCCGGACCTGTTACGCCGGATCCTGCAAGAGTTTCTGGACAGTCATGAAGGTTTGTCCCGGAGTGCTTCACTGACCCTGCGCACCGATCTGATGTACAAGCGCCCCGCTTTGATCAGCCCACTCGCCGGCTGGAAGCGTTATCCCATCGTTATCGAAGCCCGCCTTAAAAACTCAGTGTTCCACGTGGAACTTCAAATCGAAATTCCTTACTCGTCTACTTGCCCTTGTTCGGCAGCGCTGGCGCGGCAATTGATCCAGCAGAAATTCCTCGACGATTTCGCGAATACAAATCTGGAGCACGCTGAAGTTCTCGCGTGGCTAGGTTCTCAGAAAGGTATCGTGGCCACCCCTCATAGCCAGCGCAGCGTCGCCATCCTGAAGCTGCGCTTGGACGCCAAGCTCGATGAGTTTCCGGTGTTACCGCTGATCAACGAGGCGGAGGCGGCGCTCGGCACCGCTGTCCAAACCGCCGTCAAACGCGTCGATGAACAAGCCTTCGCGCTCGCCAATGGGCAGAACCTGATGTTCTGCGAAGATGCCGCGCGGCGCTTGAATATAGCGCTGAGGCCGCTGCCCTGGGTTTCCTCCCTTGACGTACGAGTCGTTCATGCGGAAAGCCTGCACGCCCACGATGCTGTCGCCCAAAGCCATTGGCAACGGGAGGACTCATGATTCGTTGCCAGGGATTGAGTTGGGGTATCCCCGGGCACCCTCTCACTCCACCTCTGCATATGGAGCGCCCGGAGGGTAGCCTGACCGCAATCATTGGCGCCAACGGATCAGGGAAAAGCAGCCTGCTGAAAGTTATCGCCGGGTTACAGAAGCCACTGACGGGGAAGGTCTCGCTCAACGTTCAACGGCGCGGCGGCGTGTCGTTCCTGCCTCAACAGCAGCACCTGGATCGGCAATTCCCCATCAGCCTGCAGGAATTGGTGGCGGCAGGTTCCTGGGGTAATCGACAGGAACCTGCCGCACGCATCCAACGACTCAAGGCGGCTCTCGACGACTGGGCGTTGAGCGGTCTGGAACACCGTCCGCTGATGGCGTTATCGGGTGGCGAGTTGCAACGGGCCCTGCTCGCGCGACTGAGCCTGACCGAAGCGCCACTCCTGTTGCTGGACGAGCCCCACGCAGCCCTTGATGAAAAAGGCCAGGCGCTGTTGTGGGACAACATTCAGCGATGGCATCGCGAAGGGCGCACCCTGGTGGTGGTTTGTCATGATTTGGCCGCGGTGCATCAACACATCCCCCATACCTTGCTGATCAATCCGTCCGGCTGCGTATTGGGTCGCAGCGCCGAATTGATCGCCCCGACGCCTTACACACAGGTCGCTTGATGCTCACCGCCACCCACTTCTGGCAGCCCTTCCAGGAATTTGTCTTCATGCGCCGGGCCTTGTTGGGCGGATTGGTGTTGGCATGCAGCACGGCTCCGCTAGGCGTGTTCCTGATTCTGCGGCGCATGAGTCTGATCGGCGATGCGGTAGCTCACGGCATCTTGCCGGGCGCGGCCCTGGGTTTCTGGTTCGCCGGTCTGAGCCTGCCAGCCTTGACGGTGGGTGGCCTGGGCGCTGGCTTGAGCATGGCCGGGCTGGCGGCGTGGATCACCCGCCGCACCGGCCTGCGGGAAGATGCCAGCCTGGCGGCGATCTACCCCATCTCTCTCGCCGCCGGGGTGTTGATCCTCGGTATGGCCGGTAAACGCCTGGACTTGCTGCACCTGTTATTCGGCTCGGCGCTGGCGGTGGACGGCCCGACACTCACCGGCATGCTCTGGGTTTCGGCGGCCAGTCTGGTGGCGATGGCGTTGATTTACCGCCCGCTGTTACTCGACACGCTGGACCCACTGTTTCTGCAAACCGTCAGCCGTCTGGGTCCACTGGCCCACGGTGTATTCCTGACCCTGGTGGTGCTGAACCTGGTCATCGGCTTCCAGGCCATCGGCGCGTTGATGGTGGTCGGCCTGATGATGCTGCCGGCGGCCGCGTCGCGATTCTGGAGTCGTCGCCTGCCGATGTTGATGCTGGTTGCTGCATTGCTCGGTTGTCTCTCGGTGTGGCTGGGCCTGCTGTTGTCCTTCTATTTTTCGCTGCCCAGCGGGCCGGCCATCGTGTTGGTGGCGGGCGCGTCATATCTGTTGTCCGTGGTATTCGGTCCGGTGCACGGCTTGCTGCGCCGCCCGCCCCTGCTCACATCCCAATGAGGTGTTACCTGATGCGCGCCCTGCTCCTGATATTCAGCTTGATGCTGTCCATGTCCCTGCCTGCTGCCGAAAAACTCAAGGTGGTGACCAGCTTCAGCATCCTTGCCGACATGACCCGACAAGTCGGCGGCGAGCATGTCCAGATCACCAACATGGTGGGGCCGGACGCTGACGCACATACCTATGAACCCACGCCGGACGACGCCAAGGCATTGCTCGGGGCGAAACTGATCATCAAGAATGGGTTGGGCTTCGAGCCGTGGCTGGATCGCCTGGTGACCAGCACCGAAACCGGTGCCCCGGTCATCAGTGCCAGCCGCGGCGTGATTCCACGCTCGCTGGAAGAAGATGGCGAGACCATCCCCGACCCGCACGCCTGGCATAACCTCGCCAACGCCGTGCTTTATGTCGGCAACATCACCAAGGCATTGGAGGCCGCCGACCCGGTGAACAAGGCCGACTACGAACGTAACAGCCAGGCGTACCTGAAGAAGATTTATGCACTACTCGCCGAAGCCAAGGCGAAGTTCGCTGCGTTGCCACCGGGCAATCGCAAAATCGTCACGTCCCATGATGCGTTCGGTTACCTGGGCCAGGCTTATGGTATCGAGTTTTTGGCGCCGCAAGGGTTGTCTACCGAGCGTGAACCGTCAGCCGCGGAAGTCGCTGCGTTGATCACCCAGATTCGTCAGGCAAAAGTCAAAGCCGTGTTCATGGAAAACATCAAGGACGCGCGCCTGCTCAAGCAGATCGCCGACGAAAGCGGCGCGCACATCGGTGGCACGCTGTACTCCGATGCACTCGCCGCCAGCGGACCGGCCAGCACCTTTACCGGTCTCTTCGAATACAACCTCAACACACTCTACGAGGCACTGGGGCGGCCCTGATAACAGGCCGCTGTTCAAGCCCTTGGCTTGACCGTCCCGCAATCCTGCCCCAGCCATACGGCGCGGGTGTCCAGGCTGCCGTTCTGCTGGATACCCGTGGCGTTGAACGTGCCATTGACCTTGGTGGTGAATTCGCGATCGCTCTGGAATGTCGCGATACCGTTGCCCTGGGCTTTCGGGCAACTGAAGCGGAATTTCCACTGGTTGCCGGTACGCTCGGTGATCTGCTGCTTGCAGCCTGATTGCGGATCCTGCAGCGGGATGTCATTGGTCTGCACCTGTGCCGGCGTCAGGCACACCCGAATCCCCTTGCCCCCCATGGTGATGCCCTGCTTTTCGAGCATTGCCCGCTGTTCAGGCGTCATCTGGTTCTGCAGTTGACCAAGGATCAATTGAAGGTCCGGCAGGTTCTGGTTGTCGACTTTCATGTTGCTGGTCGTCAATTCCCACAAGCCTGGTTGAAGCATCTGCGCCTGAGCCGCCACAGGAACCGACAAGCCAACGGCCAAGGCCAAACCCAGCAGACGAACATTCATTGTACAAACTCCAGAGGACAAGTGGCCGTTAGACGCCGCCTTCAGGCTTCGGTTCAGACCCGCGCCGAGTGAATTAAATAGCGACATTCGCCGTGGAACATGGTCTGTTAAGCATTGAAGTTTCAGGAGCAAGGCAGCCCCATGGATTTTTTTGGCCCGCATGTTTTCGGTTACCTGATCGCGCTGCTCCATACCCTCGGCTCCATCGCCGCCGTCCATGCGGTGCTGACGGTGCGTACCGCCCAGGGCTCGATTGCCTGGGCCCTGTCGCTGGTATTCATCCCCTACCTGACATTGATTCCTTACCTGGTCTTCGGCCGCAGCACCTTCGACGGCTACATCAAGGCACGTCGACAAGCCAACGAGGAAATGCGCAAGGCGATCTCCGAGCTCAACTGGCGCCCCTGGGTCGAAGAAGCGCTGGCCGCTCGCGCGTCCCAGGCCTACGCCTCGTTACGAGCCATGCCGAAGTTGGGACGCACGCCGTGTCTGGCAAACAATCAGGTGCGTCTGCTGGTTGATGGCCCAGCTACGTTCGAAGCGATTTTCCAGGCCATCGAGAGCGCTCGCGAAGCGGTTCTGGTGCAATTTTTCATCATCCACGATGACCGGCTCGGTCAGCGCTTGCATGCGTTGCTGCTGAAGAAAGCCGCTGAAGGTGTGGCGGTCTATCTGCTTTACGACCGTATCGGTAGCCATTCCCTGCCCCATCGTTATGTCCAGGCCTTGCGCGACGGTGGCGTTCACGTCAAAGCGTTTGCCACTCGCAGCGGTTGGCTCAACCGGTTCCAGGTCAACTTTCGCAACCACCGCAAGATCGTCGCCGTGGACGGCGTGCTGGGGTTCGTCGGCGGGCACAACGTGGGCGATGAATACCTGGGGGAAAAACCACCCCTGGCACCGTGGCGCGACACTCATGTAGAGGTGCGCGGCCCAGTGGTAGCGAGCATGCAGGAGTCCTTCGCCGAGGATTGGTTCTGGGCGGCGCGCTCCCTGCCGCCGCTGATTCTGCCGGACGCTTATCCGGACGATGGAGTGCTCTGCCAACTGCTGGCCAGCGGTCCGGCCGATGCCTACGAAACCTGCTCGCTGTTCTTCGTCGAAGCCGTTCACGCGGCAAGCGAACGCATCTGGATAACCACGCCGTATTTCATTCCCGACGAAGCGGTCTTCGCGGCTTTGCGCCTGGCCGTGCTGCGTGGCGTGGACGTGCGCATCCTGTTGCCGTCGCGACCGGATCACCGGATCGTCTACGCTGCGTCCAGTCTTTATGCGTTCGAAGCGGTGCGCGCCGGCGTGCGGGTGTTTCGTTATGAGCCGGGTTTCCTGCACCAGAAAGTGGTGCTGATCGACCGGGAAATCAGCGCCATCGGCAGCGCGAACCTGGACAACCGTTCGTTCCGGCTGAATTTCGAAGTCATGCTGCTGACCGTCGACATGGCCTTTGCCAGTGAGGTCGAGCAGATGCTCGAAAAGGATTTCGCCCAGGCCCACGAAGTGGCCAAACGGGAAAGCCGGGAAACCCACCGCCTGCAAAAGGTCGGGATGCGGATCGCCCGGCTGATTTCGCCGATTCTTTAAGGCGTGTAGATGTCGTCGCGGGTCCAGGGCAGCTCATGGCTACCATCGGCGTGGGCCTTCACCGCGAGGATCTGATGCAGGTTTATCCAGCCCTTGGCGAATGCATAGGCGCAGCCGGCCAGGTAAAGACGCCAGATCCGCAGCGCCTGTTCCGGCACTTCCCTGGAAGCGGCTTCGAGGTTGTCCTCAAGGCGCTCGCTCCAATGGTCGAGAGTGCGCGCGTAATGCATGCGCAGGCTTTCCACATCGACAATTTCCAGCCCCGCTTCGCTGATCTCGGCGGAAATCATCGACAGATGAGGCAACTCACCGTTCGGGAATACATACTTTTCGATAAATTCACCCGCGCCGCGACCTACCGGACGCCCGTCGGTGTGCTTGGCGGTAATCCCGTGATTCATCACCAGCCCACCCTCACGGACCGCGCCGTACAGCGTCTTGCAGTACTGCGCCAGGTTGGCATGCCCCACATGTTCGAACATGCCGACGCTGACCACTTTGTCGAATCGGCCATCCTGGGGCAGGTCCCGGTAGTCCAGAAGCTGGAGCTCTACCTGGTCCTCCAGGCCTTCGACCTTTACCCGCTCCCGCGCCAACGCAAGCTGCGCCTTACTCAGGGTAATGCCGAAGACCTTGGCGCCGAATTCCCGTGCGGCAAAGCGCGCGAGCCCACCCCAGCCGCATCCGACGTCCAGCAGGTAATCGCCGGGTTGCAGGCGTAGCTTGCGGCACAGATGGCGGAATTTGGCTTGTTGCGCTTGCTCGAGGGTTTCACTGCCGGTTTCGAAATACGCACAGGAATACACCATGTCGCTGTCGAGCCAGAGTTGATAAAACGCGTTGGACAGATCGTAATGATAGGAGATGGCCTTGGCGTCGGTTTCCTTGTCGTGCACCGCACGCACCGGCAGATGGCTCTCGTCTTCGTCCACCAGAGCCTGGCTCAGCTCGTCACACACCCGGATGACTTCGTTGATCGAGCCCTCCAGTTCGAGTTTGCCTTCGACAAACGCCGCTCCCAGCGCATCCAGGCTGGGATGGGTGAATTGCGCGACCATTTGTGGGTCCTTTACCACAATCGTGACGCTGGGATCGGCACCCAGCGTAAATTCATGGCCGTCCCAGAGCCGCAACCGAAGCGGCAGGTGCAAATTCTGTAAGGCCGGTGGAAGTTGAGCCAGCATGTAAAACCTCCCCATGTTTCAGATTGTTTCAGACGTCTGAAATGAGGGTAGACCATCGTGGAAAAATAGCAGGCTATCGAATTTATAGCCTTTTTCTATCGTCTTCCATCTACCGCCTGAGCGGTGACTGCGTGGATTGGTGGGCCCTCTCGCTAGAGACTGCGGGTGCAGGCTACAGTTCGCTCGGGGATCGTCAGCGGCTACTCGCCTGGATCTTCGCCAAGGGCTCGTGAAACCGCAGCAGTCGTCCCGCATTGCCCAGCACCAGCAATGTGCTCAGGTTATGCAGCAACGCGGCAATCATCGCCCCCGCTGCTCCGAGCCAGCCGAACGCAGCGAAAGCGACGATCGCCAGCGTCCAGCCCAGGCCGATGATCACGTTGACCTGCAACGTGCGTCGACACTGGCGACTCAACCGCACGCAAGTTCCGAGACGTCGCAGATCACTGCCGATCAACACGATATCCGCCGACGCCAGGGCGATATCGGCACCGCCCGCGCCCATCGCCACGCCCACCACACCGGCTTTCAGCGCCAGCGAATCGTTGATCCCGTCACCCACCACCATCGGACGGAAACCCTGGTCGATTTCGACCATGACCCGGTCAAGCTTATCCTCCGGCAGCGCCTGTGCCTGCAGCTCGCTGATACCGACATCGTGCGCCAGGGCGGCGGCCACGCTCTGGCGATCACCCGTGAGCAATAACTGGCGACCCAGCCCCAGCGCCCGCAGTTCGGTCATGGCCACCCGCGCTTCCGGCTTGACGCTGTCGGCCAGCAGCAGCCAGGCGCGAAACTGCCCGTCCAGTGCCAGGCCGGCGATCGGGCCGTCATGACTGGGAACCGTCGGTGTCTCGATGCCCAACCGGGCAAACAATTCGGGTCGGCCAAGGGCGGCCTCCCCCAGCCCTGTCATGGCAACTACCCCGAGGCCCTGGCGCTCGTGAATATCGGTCAGCGGCAGATAATCTTGCGCTGTCACCAGCCCCGCCAAGGCACGACTGACCGGATGACTGCTCGCCGATCCGAGGCTCGCGGCCAATGGCAGCAATGCGGCAGGGTCGTCCTCGGTACTTTCGATCGATTGCAGGCGCAGGGTGCCGTAGGTCAGGGTCCCGGTCTTGTCGATGACCAACGAGGTGAGGTCCGCCAGCTCCTCGAGAAAAGCCGAGCTGCGAATCAGGATGCCGTGGCGCGCCGCCACCGCAATCCCGGCGATGGCCGTCGCCGGGGCTGACAACACCAGGGCGCAGGGACACGCCGCGACCAGTACCGCCAACATCGCCTGGGCGTCATTGGTGACAAACCAGGTAACCGCCGCCAGCAACAACACCAGCACCAGATAACTTCCGGCGTAGCGTTCCAGCAAACGAGTAATAGGCGGTTTCGAGCGCTCGGCGTTCTGCATCAGCGCAATGACTTTGCCCAGCGTCGATTCATCGCCGGTGCGGGTCACCTCCAGGCGCAACAGACCGTCGAGGTTGATCGCGCCGCCAAAGGCTTCAACACCCGCCACCGCCTCCAATGGCACCGACTCACCCGTAATGGGCGCGGTGTCGAGGCTCGCTTGGCCGGACAGCACACGACCATCGGCGGGCACCCGGTCGCCGGCGCGGACTTCCACTACATCGCCGGGTCGCAACGTAGCGTTATCCACTTCGATGACCGAGCCATCGGCCTGCACTTTGCGGCCCTGGCTGCGGGTCAATTGGCCAAGGGCATCGATCGCTTCCTGGGACCCGATGACGCTGCGCTCTTCCAGCACATGGCCGAAAATCATGATGATCGGCAACAGCGCCGCCGTCAGCAGGTCGCCGGTAGCCCAGGCCCCCAGCATCGCCAGGGCGATCAATTGATCGGTAATCCCATGCAGGCTTGGATAACGCAGGCTGTACCAGGCCGAGCGCATCACCGGCACCGCGACCAACAGCGAGGCAAACCCCAACAGCAGTTGGCTGACGGTACCCTGCTCCGGCAACCAGACGCGCCAGGCCAGGCCCAGGGCAAGCAAGCCGAGGGCGAGCATCGCCAGGGTCAGTTGCCGAGCGGCCGAGCGTTGCTCGGCGGTGGACAGCATCGGCATGTTGATACTCTGCGCGGTCATTGCCCGCCTCCCTGGATGATCAGACGAGAATCGTCTTTCGGGTCGACCGTGGTGACGGAACCAGCCCGACCAAGAATCCCGGGCATGCGTTCGCGGTACAGACGCTGCAGCATCTGCGGATCGCTGTCCTGGGTTTTCGCCAGCCCCGACACCGAGGCTGTATCGGTCGACGCCTTGGCAAGTCGTTCGCTGGCCTGGGCATGGGCGACTTGTAACGCACGGTCGGCTTCCTCGCGGGCAGCCTGGGTCTGTTTCTCCGCCTCGGTTCGGGCGTTGGCGACCGCTTTGTCGGCCTGCTGGCTGGCCGTCAGCACCGCATTGAATGCGCTCACCGCCGGCCCCGGCAGGCTCGATTGCACGTCGACCCGCACCACTTCGATCCCCAAGCCCTGCCCTGTCGCGGTCAGGTCAGCCAGGCGCCGATTGATGCCCTGCACCAGGTCGCCACGCAAGCGTTCACGTCGCTCCGCGGCCTGGGTATCGCTACCCATCAGTTCGGGGCGGGCCACCAGAATCGTGTCCAGGTCCCGCGCCGCGGCAAGTGCCACGGCACTTCTCGTCGCCAACCGGTCCAACGCTGGCAATACATGTTCGCCTTGGAGAACAAACGCATAAGGCTCGATGACCTTGTAAAAGAGCCGCACATCCAGTTGCACCACGCCCGCATCGCCGGTCAACAGATAACCGGAGCCCGCGAGTTCATCGCTGACCGGCGTGGCAAAACTGGCGACGCGATCAGCCTGCAAGGCCGCATCCGAACGCAGCAGACTTTCCACCCGGCGCTCCAGCACCCGGTCTGCCGCCGGTAACAAAATTACTTGCTCCACGGGACGCGGCCACGCCAGCAACAGACCGGCGTTCTGGATTCGGTCCAACGCACCAAAGTGTAAAACCACCGCCCGGCTCTGCGGATCAATTTGCCGCACATTAGAAAATACCCAGGCCAACGCCGCCAGGACAGTCACAGCATAGAGCGCGAGGAACGCCAGACGCCCGGCTTGAATCCACGGGCTGGATAACTCATTTGTTCCACGTGGAACCACGCTCATGGTTGTGTTCCACCTTTAGGCTCCAGGGCGGGTGGACCATCCACCAGAACGCGAAACGGTGCCGCATCAGTGCGCAAGATCAGTTTGGTGCCTGGGCCGACAATGGTGTTCAAGGTGTCCAGCGAGCGCAGCAAATTATAAAGCTGCGGCGAACCGGCATAGGCCTTGCCGTAGATTTCAGCTGCTTCGACGCGGGACTGCGCTTCGATACTCGCTGCTTTAACCGTGGCATCAGCCTGCATGATCCGCGCATCGCGTTCGGCCGCCGAGCGAATCTGCGCCGCTTCGCGTTTGCCGATGGCTGTGCGCTCCGTGGCGATGGTTTCACGTTCGGCACGCATGCGGTCCACGGTCGCGGTGAGCGTCACCGAGGGCAGCGTCAGACGTTCGATACCCACCTGCAAAACCCGAACGCCATAAGTGGCGAGCAATTGTTGCTCGATCTGCTGACGCAACTGGGCTTCGAAATCGGCGATATGCACCTGACTGGCGTCGGTATTGATCAGGTTTGCCAAATCAAAACTGGCCGCCGTTGTTTCCAGTGCCGAGCCGACGAAGGTGCGAATCTGCCGCGCGGCTTCGTCCGGCTGATTCTGCACGGCGCGCATGAAGCGCTGCACATGGTCCGGGTCACCCTGGACCTGCCACGCCACATAGGCCTGGATGATGATCCGCAGACCGTCGCGCGTACCGACGTCCTGCAATCCGCTGGAGGTGGTGCGCAGCCTCAGGTCTACCGGGATCGCCGCCTCGAAAGGTGCCGGCCAGCGCCAGCCCAGGCCGGGTTGCAAAAGTACCCGCGCCGGGTTGCCGAAACGGGTAATGACAGTGGCCTCCCCCGAACGCACCTGTACCAGGCTGGCGGCCGCAACGGCAAACGCCACCAGCAGCGCGGCCCAGCCCATCCGCCGCCACGGAAACGGGCCGGCTTGCTGCGGATCGCCATGATGGTGGTGATGTCCGGCATGACCGTGATCGTGACCGGCATGGTCGTGATGACCATGGGAAGAGGACTGGCTCAATGGGCAGCTCCTGGCTGGACAGGTTGGTTTGGCGATGCGGGATCCGCCGGCAGCGTGAAAGTGCGCAGGTCAATGGTCGGCGCATTGGCGTTGCCGCCCAGGCGATGGTCAAGGATCAGCAAGCTGGCGCTGCCGAGGCCCTGGCTCAGTTGACCGAGGTATTGCTCCAGCACGAAGGCATGGCCAGCCGTCGCGTAGGCTTGGCGCTCGGCGCGAAAGCGCAGGTCGGCGGCTTGGGCAGTGGCGTTGATTTCACGCGCCGTGGCTTGGGCCTGGTCGTTGGCAGTGCTGGCTTGCAGTTGCGCCTGGTTGACCTGCTGCGCAGCGGCGCCACGCTCGCGGGCGATTAACGCCTGGGCGCCGATCTGCGCCGCTTGCACACCGTGGTAGGCATTCGCTGCGCCGGCCGGCGGATGGATCGCCTCGACCACTGTCGCAAGGATCTCCACACCGCTATCGAGCGATTGCAGATCGGCCTGTACAGCGCGACCGATTTCCTCCGCCAGGCTGACACGGTCCGCACCCAGCAAGCCATCCAGCGTGCGCGAGGCAAATTCATGCACCAGGACGCGGTTGGCCGTGCTGCGAATCAGCGTCGGCACATCCGCACTGTGGTAAGTCGCCGCCAGCGCCGCTGCATCCGTCAGGCCGATGCGATAGACGAAGCGTACGTCCATGTTGACGATCTGGAAGCTCTGCTGATCCGCGCGACGGCTGGCGATAACCTGGGATTTGTCATTCACGTGGCTGGCATCCCACAACCGATTGGCGATAGCCGGAGCCGGTCCCTCTGCCGGTTCCGCGACCGAGGCCGTCTTGCCGTCGCCGCTGGTAGCCAACTCGTGGACGACACCGTTCTCGACGCTCAATACCCTGCCCAATGGCCATGGCAAACCAGCGTGGAGGCCCGGACCAAAGACCTGTACCGGCTTGCCGAAACGTTCATAGATGCCGCGCCCTTGCAGCGGCACCTCATGCACGCCGGTCAGCAGCCACCCCATCAGCGCTACCAATGCCAGCACCGGAAAAAATGCCCGGCGCATGTAGCTGAACGCCCAGATCTGGCGCAGGTCGATGCCAAAACGATTGTGCAACTCATGCTGCAAGGCCAACAGCGGTCGCGGCGGCCAGCGCAGCAGATCGGCGACCACACTGCGTCCCAGAAGCGCCGGTTCCAAGGTGTTCCGGCGCGGGCTGAATAACGCCAGCAGCGCGCGTAGCAACAACTCCACCGCCACCAGGCCCGGCAACAATCCGATCAGCACCGCCAGGCGTACCGGCCAGAGGGACGCCTCCCCGGCGAAGAGCAGACACACAGCAGCCAGTACCAGCACGATGATCGGCACCCGTGTCAGTTGCGCCAGCGGCGCCGCTTCGGGCCATTCGGTCGGCGACTGTTGAGCCAGTTGGCGCTCGAACACCAGCAACCCGAACGCCAGCACTAACGAAAGCACCGCGCCGACGCTGGCCGCCACGCCAAGCGAAGCGGCAGGCAACGCCAAGTCCCAGGTTTGCTCCAGAACCAGCAACGACAGCAGCGCCCAGCCGGCAAGCCACAGAAGCGGTCCGCCGATTTGCTGCAGCAGACCGATCCAGCGCGCGCTGATTCGCTCAAGCAGGCGCTCGTACCAACCCGAGTTATCAACAGGCTCGTCTTCAACAGGCAGGATATCCACCACCGGCAGCAGGGCCTTGCTGCGCCATTGCGTGATCCACCAGGCCGATTGCAATCCGGCCACCAGCACCGATAAAGCCGCGCCTTGGCTCACCAGCAACGCCGGCCATATCGATTGTGGCGAAAAAAGCCCGATGAAAAACGCCGACACCAGCCCCAGCCCCGCAAGGCTGCCCAATACGAGCGCGATCCGCTTCAAGCGCAGCCCTTGGAATGCGGCGCGCTGGAAGCGCGGCCAGTCGGCCACGTGTGCCCCGTCTATTTCCAGATCGACTTGCATGTCACTCCACTGCTTGTGGCATTCGAGAACCGGACACGCGAGGCCTACGTCACCGCATCGCTCCGTTACATGTCGTTACCTTATAACCAACGCTGTGAAATTTCCGTTTTGAATTCTTCATGGCAAACCCTGCGGCGAACGCTTGACTTAAGCCTTGACCGTTATCCGCGAAAACGCTCATATTACGGTCATAATTTTTCGCCAGACATGAGGAAACCGGTAATGAGCAATTACGACGTGATCATTCTGGGCGGCGGCCCTGGCGGCTATAACGCAGCGATCCGGGCCGGACAGTTGGGGTTGAAGGCGGTCTGCGTGGAAGGCCGTGCCACCCTCGGCGGCACTTGCCTGAACGTCGGTTGCGTGCCTTCCAAGGCGTTGCTGCACGCCTCCGAACTGTACGAAGCAGCCAAGGGCTCGGAATTCGCCCAGCTGGGCATCAACGTCAGCCCCACCCTCGACCTCGCGCAAATGATAAAACAAAAGGATGAAAGCGTCGCGGGCCTGACCAAGGGCATCGAGTTTCTGTTTCGCAAAAACAAGGTTGACTGGATCAAGGGCTGGGGCCATATCGACGGCCCCGGCAAAGTGACCGTCACCGGTGAGGACGGTGGCAAGACCGAACTGAGTGCCAAGGACATCGTCATCGCCACCGGCTCCGAGCCGACGCCACTGGCGGGGGTCGACATCGATAACCGGCGCATTCTCGATTCCACCGGTGCGTTGTCCCTGAGCGAAGTGCCTCGGCACCTGGTGGTGATCGGCGCTGGCGTCATCGGCCTTGAACTCGGTTCAGTCTGGCGGCGCCTGGGTGCCGAGGTCACCGTCGTGGAATACCTCGACCGCATTTGTCCAGGCGTCGACGGCGAAGCCGGCAAGACCCTGCAGCGGGCGCTGGCCAAGCAGGGCATCCAGTTCAAGCTGAGCGCCAAGGTGACCCGCGCCGTTTCCTCGGCGAGCGGCGTGCAACTGCAAATTGAACCCGCGGCCGGAGGCGAGGCGCAAACCCTGGACGCCGACTACGTACTGGTTGCCATCGGCCGTCGGCCTTATACCCAGGGCCTGGGGCTGGAAAATGCAGGATTGGCGACCGACCAACGCGGCATGCTCACCAACCAGCGCCACCGCACCGAAGCGCCTGGCTTCTGGGTGATCGGCGACGTGACGTCCGGGCCGATGCTTGCGCACAAGGCCGAAGATGAGGCCATGGCCTGCATCGAACAGATTGTTGGCAAGGCCGGCGAAGTCAATTACGAATTGATCCCCAACGTCATCTATACCCGTCCTGAACTGGCCAGCGTCGGCAAGACCGAAGAGCAGCTCAAGGCCGAAGGCCGCGCCTACAAGGTCGGGAAATTTCCGTTCACCGCCAACAGCCGGGCGAAGATCAATCATGAAACCGAGGGGTTCGCCAAGGTATTGGCTGACGAGCGCACCGACGAAATTCTCGGCGTGCATCTGGTAGGCCCGAGCGTCAGCGAGATGATCGGAGAGTACTGCGTAGCGATGGAATTCGGTGCCTCGGCCGAGGACATCGCTCTGATCTGCCACCCTCACCCCACTCGCTCGGAGGCGTTGCGCCAAGCAGCGATGAACGTGGAGGGGATGGCGACGCAGATGTAGTCACCCGGCTGAATGGAACACCTGTGGCGAGGGATCAAGCTCCCTCGCCACATTCAGATCCGTTGTCAGCTCGCTGCCATGCGAGCCTTGCGCTTGCGCCGACTGATCAGCGCCAGCACCACGGCCACCACCAGCACCGCGCCACCCACTTCCAACCCTGTCTTGAACGGCCGCAGCGCCGAGCGAATCGGCGTCAGGGCCTGAGTGAGGTAGCGCTTGTCCGCCTGGTCGAATGCCGGTTCCTCGCACTGACGGCCGAAATCCCAGGCCCATTCCACGTAGGGGCCGTCCTTCACATAACGCTGATACAGCGCGCTTTGTTCTTCGAGGCTTGAGTTGTACCCCACCGCCCTGCACAGCACCGCCGCAAACGCCTGGCTGGTGTGCGGCAGATGATCGGCGGCCTGGCTGGCCAGCGCCGTGGCGACAAAACGGTAGTGGTAACGCATGTCCGGTTGGGCGGCACTGGCCTGCTGGCGCTGGACCTCGCCGTCGGCCACCAGCGGCCCGACCTTCAGTTCCACCGGCTCAAAACTGTAGTTGCCGTCCAGGCTGGCGTAATCCGGCGCCATTTCGTAGCCCAGCAATTGCATTCCTGATCTGCGCGCGATCACCGACGCCTTGAAATACGCCTCGGCACGGCTGGTCGGCCACCATTTGGATTCCGCATCCTGGCGCAACTGCCCATAGGTGCGAGCCTTGTCCTGCAGCTCGGGATTGTCGAAATAAGCCGGTGCCTCGTCGTAGCGTCCTTCGCGAAGCAAACGACGCCCCAGCAGGTTGCGCAGGTTCGCCGCCACCGACAACTGTACGTAGTTGTCTCGATCTTCCTGGCTCAACGGCGGCGGTGCCGGGACCTGGGCATCAACGTACTGCTTGAGCTCCTCGACGGTCAGCACACGCTCGGCGACCGTTGCGGCGTCGTACCAATAGTTGTTCTGGCCGCGATAAAGCTGGTCGAAAGCCTGCAGGTAGTCGCCTCTCTGCAAGGCCAGGATCGCGCTTTCGCCTTCGATTCGGCACTTGGGTTGTACCGTCTCGTAGTCCCAATCCGGCGTACGGCGGTCGCCCCAGGATTCGTCCTTCGGAAACGCCTGGGCGGCCTTGGCATAGGCGGCGGCCGCAGCGGATTTGTCGCCTTCGCGCAGCGCGAGCTTGGCCCTTACCCACCACGCCAGTCCGCTGTCGCCGGCCTTTTGTGCAAATGCTTTCGCGCTGTCGTAGTCAGCGTGTTGATAACTCACTGCCGCCAAGCGGTCGGCATCATCGAGGTTGCCCTGGGCGCTGGCTTGCAACAGCTTGAGGAGGGTTTTCTCGCCGGAGGGTTCTTCGCCGTCCCACCAGCCGACGCGGCTGAGCAGATAAGCAGTCACCAGGCGCTGCACGGCCTTGGCCTTGAGCAATTCGCCCAGGCGCTCCTCCGACTCGACGCTGAGGCCGCCCGCCAACTGCAGCAGCGAACTGTAGCCAACCGGGGAGCCTTGCAGATTCTGGGTCGCATACAGTCCGATGGCGCTGTCCCAGTCATCGGCGGTGTAGGCCACCCTGGCTTCTTCGCCCAGACTGGCGACGCCCAGCTCCAAGGGGTCGCTGAAGCCGGCGATAGTCAATTCGCGAGCCTGGCGGAACGCCTGCCGTGCCTGATCCCGCAAGGCAGCCGGTTCGCCACGGCCAGCCTCGGTGCTCATGGCGAACAGCGCCCGCCCCAGGGAGTACGCCGCCCAGGTACTGCGCAACCGGCGCTCGTCGGCCGGCAGCGCCAGCAGTTGCTGGAATGATTCGGCTGCGCGCAGATGATCGCCAGCGTTGAACGCTGCCGCTCCGATTGCGTACAGCCGCAGCTCGGCGGGCAGGTTGGCCGCTTCGGCGGTGACCTGCTCGATATCGCTGATTGCCCGCAAGCGCTCCACAACGGCTTGCTGCGGTGGCGTCAGGCCAAGCTGTTCGGCCTTGTTGCGTTGGTCCACGTAGGAAGACACATCGTCGTAGCTGTAGTCAGGGTTGCGTGTCGCCTCCGTAGCCGGCTTCAATCCGGCGATGGCCTGGCCGAGACGACTGACCTCGAAGCGAAAGCTGCCCTCGGGCAGCTCCGCCAGCGATTGGGCCCGGTTATCCAGCAGGCGCATCGGAAAATCCGGCCCGCAGGCCAATGCCTGGCACAGCGGTAAACCGAGGCTCAGGCACAGCAGGCGACGAGGCCACTTACGGGTAGACATTCATTCCTCCTTGGTCGATTTTTGTACAGCGCGCCCAGCCGATCGCCCGTTGGGCACCGGCAGCCAAGCGGCCTTCCTGGATGCGGGTGAAGGTAAGCAGTCCGGGGGTTTGTTGCAACGTATAACCGGCCAAGGCATCGACGCCATCACACCCGCCCACGGCGAGTGTCAGCCGCTGCGGCCAGGGGCTGTCGAGATTGCCCTGGTTCACCAGCCGGATGTCATAGAGTCCGCCCTGCTCTTGCAGGCGCAGAGTCAATTGACTGTCCAGGCGATCACCACGCGCCACCGCGCCAAGAGTGGCCAGGCTCCAGGCGCGCCGGTCCCCCGCCAGCGGCAGGCGAAACCAGATCAATCCGGCCAGATGCTCTGGCGGCTCGGCGCGCAGTTGCGCGACAAGCCCGGCCACTTGTCGTGGATCGGCGAGCAACTCCCGGCGCTCGCCGCCGCGGTCGATGGGCACTTCGCTTTCCACCACCGGTGCGCCGTTTTCTTCGGTCAGCAGCGCCACGCCATAGGCCGGCAAGGCCAGGTAGAACGGGCGTGTGGTGAGGTCGCCCCAGCGCTGGGCCCAACGTTGAGCCTGGCTGGGATCGAAAAGCCCCTGACGCGGATCGCTGACCGCGTGTACCTGCAGGACGCTGCTGTCCACAACCTTTAACAGACCGGGCAACTCGGGGCTGTCGAGCCAGGCCGGCAGCGCGGTGATGCTGAGCTGCAAGGCGGCCGGCAAGGCCTGCCGCAAGCGGACAAGGAAGTTCCGATAGGCTGGCAGCCTTGCGTTACCGGCATCGTGGTCGATTTCGATGCCCATCGGCGCCAGGTCCAGGGTTTGCCAGTCGGCCAGCAACTGCTGGATCCGCGAGATTATTTCGTCCTGATCGAGGGATTTGAGCTGGCCATCCAGGCGAATCACCGCTATCAACGGCCGACCGTCAGCCTTGAGCAATGCCGGATCGATCCGCGCGTGGCTCCAGCCGGCGCCCGGGAAGGCTTGCAGCGCCAGCACCCGCAGGCTGGAAAAGTCAGCACGGCTCTGGCTCAGCGCCAGTTCATGGGCCGGCGTCCACTGGCGTTGCCAGATATAAAGTTGCTGATCGAGGGCAGGCAGAGGGGGCTGGTCGCAGCCGCTCAAAAACAATGCGGCGAAGGTCAGCGTCAGCCTGTGGATAAAAGTCATGAAGCGAAGCCACCCCGGGAAAAGGCTGGCAGATTAACGTTTCCGGGGCTCCACAGAAACAAGTGGCGAGGGCAGTTGCACGCTCGCCACTTTGTGCCTGTTGCTCAGGCCTCTTTTTGCAAGCCGACAACGGTACGCGGCATCCCCACGAACCCAGGCAAGGCTTCGATCCGCGCCAGCCACGCGCGCACATGGGCATAGTCCTGCAGCGAAACGTTGCCTTCTGGCGCATGGGCGATATAGCTGTAGCCTGCGATGTCGGCGATGGTCGGAGTGTCACCGACCAGATAGGCACTATTGCTCAGTTCCTGGTCGATGACTTTGAGCAGGTTGTGGGAACGTGCGATCACATCCTCGGCGTTATGAGAAGCACCGAACACGGTGATCAGGCGCGCGGTGGCCGGTCCGGCATGCAATGGCCCGGCCGCTACCGACAACCAGCGCTGGACGCGAGCGGCGCCGACCGGGTCCGTTGGCAGCCAGCGGCCCTCGCCGTACTTGTTTGCCAGGTACACCAGAATGGCGTTGGAGTCGGCCAGTACCACACCGTTATCATCGATCACCGGTACTTGGCCGAACGGGTTGATTGCGAGGAAATCCGCTTGTTTGTGCGCGCCCTTGGCCAGGTCGACAAAATTGACCTCGACCGGCAACTCAAGCAAGGAAAGCATCAGCTGGACACGGTGCGCATGGCCGGACAGTGGGAAGTGATAGAGCTTGATAGGGTTCATGGTCGACTCCGCCGAGAATGACGCCATCGGTTTGCGGCGTCGATGGAGTCATCTTCTGCTCAAGCGCGGAGCTATGGAATCACCTGCAAACGCAATCCATTATTTCTGCAGGCGAAACAATGCGTCAGTTCTTCAAGGCTGGATGTTCTCGTATTGCACTCACCATGAAGTCGACAAAACTGCGAACCCGCGCCGGCGCATTGCGCCCGCCCTGATACACCACGTGGATTGGCAATGGCGGCAGCTCAAAATCGGCCAGGACGATTTCCAGCTCGCCGGCCGCGATATTGTTCGCAACCTGATAGGACAGGACCCGGGTCATCCCCAACCCCTGGCACGCCGCGCCGATGGCAGCCTGGTTGGCCGTGACCACGAGCCGGGGCGTGGGCCGGACCGACAACGGCTGACCGGCCTCGATGAACGTCCAGTTCCTGACCTGGCCGATGGCTGATGACGACACCACGGGCATCCGCTCCAGATCCTGCGGATGCTCGGGTCGGCCATGCTGGTCGAAGAATTCCGGAGAACCGCACACCACGCGCCGCACCTCGCCGACACGCACGGCATGCAGGCTGCTGTCGGGCAACTCGCCGATGCGCACCGCGACATCAATGCCCTCCTCGACCATGCTGACGGTGCGATCCAGCAGCAAGGCGTTGACGCAAACTTCGGAAAATCGCCCCAGGTAATCCACCAGCACCGGCATGACGAACAACTGGCCGAACAGCACGGGCGCGGTAATCGTCAGTTGTCCGCGGGGCTGGGCGTGGCTGCCGGCCGCCGAATCCTCGGCCTCCTGCAAATCGCCGAGGATCCGCCGACAGTCCTCAAGAAAGCGCTGGCCCGCTTCGCTCAGGTAAACGTTGCGGGTGGTACGAACCAGCAGCGGCGTACCGATACGCTGTTCCAGTGCCGCCACGGCGCGTGTCACGCTCGCCGCCGACAAGCCCAGGCGCCGGGCAGCCGCTGAAAATCCGCAGTCCTGGGCGACGGCGACAAACACCTGCATTTCCTGAAACCTGTCCATCCGTCCCCCGATGAGAAATCCTGATACAAGTTATGCCTACGCCTCAAAGCCGCGCCGTACCGCCATTGTAGGGGGTCAGGCGGGCGAACCGCAGCCCGGCGCAGGACATCGACCCGCCGAGGACCGCTACGCTTGGTACCATCGAGCACATTGTCATGACAGATTCATGACCAAAGGAAAACCCTGTGGGAGCGAGCCTGCTCGCGAAAGCTATCTGTCAGCCACCATTGCGTCGCTGACAGCTGATTTTCGCGAGCAGGCTCACTCCCACCAAGGTTGCGCGATGTTTGATGGATGGTTAACCGAAAGGCCCGTTTCCGTGAATTTTCTTTACCGAGCTCTCACCCACCCCCACGCTGCCATCTGCGCCCTGGCCGGATACGTGCTCCTGGTCCCCATGGGCCTGCGCCTCCTGCTCGGCTGGTCCGACCCGCTGGGCTATCTGTCGGACATGGCCATCGGCAGCTTGTTGATCGTGCTCTTGCATCGACGCCCCTGGTGGCTGGCATTGCCGGTTTTGCTGGCCTGGTGTGCGCTGACCCTGGTCAGCATCGAATTGGTCAATGCCGTCGGAAGGATGCCCACCCCGGCGGACATTCAATACCTGGTCGATCCGCAATTCGTCGAGAACTCCACCAGCGGCGGCTTTGCGCATCCCTGGCTCGCCGCGATCATGCTGGCGGCCCTGACACTCTGGCTGGCCAGCCGATGGGCCAATCGGAGCCGCCAGGCACCTCCCTTGCCCCGCCATGCCTGGGCGATCCCCATGGTGTTTTTCCTGGCCCACGGCACGGCGCAAACCTGGCGCCCCAGCGAGGCAGACCAGTGGAATCTGTTCAACCTGCCTCATCAGCTGATGACGGCTGGCGTCGCCGCCGGCCAGGAGCACATCGAACAATGGCTCGCAGGTGATACGCCGGACCAGGCGCCACCGATGCACGGGCTTACCCGGCTCGATCTGGATGGGCAGAAACTCCTCACCGAGCCGGGTAGCGCGCGCAATGTGCTGATCATCGCCCTGGAGGGCATTCCCGGTGCCTATCTGGAAACCAACCGCCAAGCGCTGAAAAGCAGTTATCAGGAAAACCTTATGCCGCGCCTCAGCACCTGGGCCGAGCGCGGCATGAACACGCCCGACTACGTGTTGCACAGCCACCAGACCATCCGTGGCCTGTACGCAATGCTCTGCGGTGACTACGACAAGCTCGACGATGGCACGCCCAAGGGCGTCGAAATGCTCAACCAGCGCCAACGCAACCAGGCCTGCCTACCGGCCCAATTGCGCAAGCACGGCTTTTCGACTCATTTCCTGCAGGGTGCCGGCCTGCGGTTCATGGCCAAGGACCGGATCATGCCGCATATCGGCTTCGACACGACCCTGGGCATGGAGTGGTTCACCCGACCGGCCTACCTCGAGTTTCCCTGGGGCAAGGACGACAAGACCTTTTTCGAAGGCGCGCTGGACTACGTCGGACAACTGCAACAGGCAGACAAACCCTGGATGCTCACCCTGCTGACCGTGGGCACGCATCAGCCGTACTCGGCGCCAGATGACTACCTGGAGCGCTACGACACCGCCAAACAGGCCGCCGTCGGTTATCTGGACGACGCGCTGGACAGCTTCCTGACAAACCTCGAACGCCAGGGCATCCTGGAAAATACCTTGGTGGTCATCACCTCGGACGAATCCCATGGCATCGACGATGTGCGCCTGGCATCGTCCTGGGGCTTCAACCTGACGCTGGCGCCGGAGCCGTTGCCGCGAACCAAGCAAGGCGTCCATGGCCACGTCGACCTGAGCGCGTCGATCCTCGATTACTTCGGATACGCGGTGCCCACCTCGTTATCCGGCCGCTCTCTGTTCAGGGACTACGCGGCGGGCCGGGAAATCATGTCGTTCACCAACGGCAAGCTGCGCTACCACGATGGCAAAGGCACCTTTACCGAATGCGATTTCCAGCAGCGCTGCCGGTATTACGCCAGCGAAGGCTTCATCGCCGACCGCGCCACGTACCTGGGTCAATACAGCGGCCAGCGCGCGAGGCTGATCAGCGCCCGGGCCAACGCGCTGGACCAGACACTGCTGAGTTCATCGGTGAACCAGCATTACCAGTTCGGCAGCGCCGAGAAAATCACCCTTCCCGCCCAGGTCTCCAACGACTGGACCGACAACCTGATCGGCGCACAATACCTGGAAATGCCCAAGGGCACCCGCACCCGCGTCAGCCTGACCATTCGCGCCGTGGAAAACGATCACGCCGCCTACATTTCCCTCAAGGCCAAGGAGTTCGAGCAGGACGTGACGATGGACTTGCCCACCGACGTGACGGTAACCGCCGATCAACCGCTGGTGATGGACATTCATTTCGACAACCCGCAACCGCGCAAGGCGTTTTCCTTTCACTTGCTCGGCCATGGCACAGGCGCCATCGAAATCAGCGACTTCAGCGTCGTCACCGAACTGCTGGAGCAGACCGACCAGCCGGAGTACCTGGACGATATGCAGGACGACAGCGAGGCACAGTCCAGCTGAACAGCAACGGGCAACCGTCAGGACTGCTGTGCGTTTTGATCAATCGCTGATCAACTGCATGATTTCGAAAGCGTTCAGCGCCGCACCACGGAGCAACTGATCGCCGCTGATGAACAGGTCCAACCCATGCTCGCCATATATCAGGCTGTAGCGAATCCGCCCAACCTCCACCGCATGTTTGTAGGTTGAGGTCATGGGCATCGGATAAGCGCCGAACTCAGGCTCATCCACCACTTCGACCCCTGACGCGTTATGTAACAGCGTGCGCACGCGATCCAGCGACTGGATGGGTTTTTTGAAGCGCAGGCTCAGACTCTCGGCGTGGGACCGCAACGTCGGCACCCTGACCGCAGTGGTGCTGACAGCCAACGCCGGTTCGTCGAGAACCTTGCGCAACTCCCAGACCACTTTCATCTCTTCACGGGTGTAACCATTGGCTTCGAATGAGTCGACTTGGGGAATCACGTTGAACGCCAGGTTATGGGCGAAGTACTCGCTGTCATCGCGATCACCGTAGTCGCTGAAGGACCTGGCTTTCTCCCGCAGCTCGAGCATCGCCGGCTGCCCCGCCCCACTGGCCGCCTGATACGTAGAGATGATCGCGCTCTCCAACCCGAACGCGTCGTGCAGCGGACCCAGCACCATCAACGCGATGGCCGACGAGCAGTTGGGGTTGGCAATCAGTTTTTCGCCCCGGTAACGCCGGCCGTTGATAGGCGGCACCAGCAGTGGAATTGCTTCGTGGTAACGAAACGCCGAGGAGTTATCGATTACATACGACCTTTCAGCCAGGCGCTCACCGTATTCCAGGGCAAAGGCACCGGAAACACACAGGAAAACGATATCGCACGAGGCGCAACCTTCCACCGAGAAAGACTCGATCAGATGGCGGCTCCCGCCCACCGCCAAGCGCTTGCCAGCGGAACGTTCCGAGGCCATGCAGACCACTTCATGGTCGGTATCTTCGAGCAATTGCAGCATGGTCATGCCTACTGCGCCAGTACATCCCACCACGGCGATCTTCATCATTTTTGATTTTCCTTGCCCGCTTCGCGAGGCCCTACCGTCGAGGTTTCGCCGATTTCCTGACGACGATTGTAGGAAAGCAAGGCTGTCCGCTACAGTGCAGCGCATGACAATAAACGGTGGAATCACGCCAAATGCACGCTCACCCCGGAACAGTGGCGATCCTCGTTTATGAAGGTCTTTGCGTATTCGAATTCGGCATCGCTCTGGAGATATTCGGCCTGCCGCGTCCGGAACTGGATGTCCCGTGGTACGGCCATCAGATCGTTGCCGTCGATCCTGGGCCGATGCATGCGCTGGGAGGCCTGCGCATAGCTGTCGACGCGGGACTCGAAGCGCTGGATAGCGCACGAACCATCATCATTCCCGGCTGGCGCAGCCACCATGAACCGCCACCTGAAGCGTTGCTGCAAGCATTGCGCCGCGCTCATGCCCGCGGTGCCCGCTTACTGTCCATCTGCTCTGGCGTGTTCGCACTGGCCGCCACCGGATTGCTGGATGGCAAGACCGCAACCACCCATTGGCAATTCTCATCCCTGCTCGCCGAGCGATTCCCCCGAATCACCGTTGACCCGAACGTGCTGTATGTCGATGCCGGCCAGTTGATCACCTCGGCCGGCAGCGCCGCCGGTATCGACGCCTGCCTGCATTTGATCGCCCGGGATTTCGGTACCCACATCGCCAATTCGGTGGCCCGCCGTCTGGTGATGGCACCACAGCGAACCGGCGGCCAGTCGCAATTCATAGCGGCGCCTGTGGATAAATCGCCGCGCAATGAACTGACACGGATCCTGCATTGGGTTCGAGAACATCTGGATCAGCCGCTCAACGTCGCCGACCTGGCTGCCCGCGTCGCCATGAGCGAACGGACTTTCCTGCGGCGCTTCGTTGAAAACACTGGCCTGCCGCCCAAGGCCTGGCTACAGCAGGAACGCCTGAACCGGGCACGGGAGCTGCTGGAAAGTACCGACCAGCGCACAGCCTGCATTGCCCAGGCTTGCGGGTACCGGTCGGTGGAGAGTTTTCGGGCGGCGTTCCGCAACGCCGTGGGCCTGCCGCCCTCAACCTATCGCGAGCGATTCGGCGCCGCGCGGGCCAACCGGGTCAATCCAGCAACCGATGCAACTTGGCGTACTGCAGCAACATGATGGTCTTGCCGTCGCAGATCTCGGCGGTTTCGATCATGCCCAAGGCTTGATCGAGAGGCATCTCCAGCACCTCGATTTCCTCGCCCTCCGCCTCAAGCCCGCCGCCTTCGTGCTGTTTGTCCTCATCGGAATACTCACCGACGAAAAAATGCACACGTTCGGTCACCGACCCTGGGCTCATGAACGCCTCGAACACCTTGCGCACGTCCCGCACGATATAGCCGGTTTCCTCCTGGGTTTCCTTGCGGATACAGGTGTGCGGGTCGTCGTTGTCCAACAGGCCGGCGCAGGTTTCGATCAACAGGCCGTCGTGCCCGTTGACGAACGCCGGGAAGCGGAATTGCCGGGTCAGCACTACGGTTTGCTTGGCCTTGCTGTAGAGCAGGATGGTCGCACCGTTGCCACGGTCATAGGTTTCGCGCGTCAGCTCGCGCCATTGGCCGTTGCGACCGAGGTAATCGTAGGTAGTCTTACGCAGGATGTACCAGTTGTCCGAGAGGATTTCGACATTCTTGATGCGTACACGGTCTTGCGTGCTGATTGGCTGTGTCATTGACCCACTCCGTTCGGGACCAGAAAACTCACTTCAATACCCGGCTCATTCAACGTGATGCCGGGACGCGTGGCAATGCGCGTTTATGAGCCGTTTTCTGGTAAGCGCGTTCAATAATTTCTCGGGCCTTGGGAGACACCGCTTCACCCATCAGGTACGCATCGATTTCCTCGTAGCTGCATCCATATGCCACTTCATCCAACTTGCCAGGTGCCAGGTCTTCCAGATCGGCGGTCGGTGCCTTGCGCACCAGGTAAGCGGGGGCACCCATCGCGTCGGCCAACAATCGCACCTGGGTTTTGGTCAACCCGGACAGCGGTGCCAAATCGCAGGCACCGTCGCCGAACTTGGTGAAAAATCCCATCACCGCCTCTGCCCCGTGATCGGTGCCAACCACCAGCCCGTTGCTGAGATTGGCAATGGCGTATTGGGCCAGCATCCGTGCCCGGGCCTTGGCATTGCCTTTGGCGAAGTCGATGAGTTCGGCCGAAGGCTGCAAGCCGTCGACAGCGATATGACCCATCAGCCCGTCAACACAAGCACCGATGTTGCTGGTGGTGATCGAGTCCGGCCGGATGAAGTCCAAGGACGCTTGGGCGTCTCGCTCGTCCGCCTGGGCCTTGTACGGCAACCGGACCGCAATAAACCGCGCCGTGTAGTCTTCATTGCGCAGTTGCTCCACTGCCAACTGGCAAAGACGGCCGGCAGTAAGGGAGTCGACGCCGCCACTGATCCCCAACACCAGGGACTTGCAACCCGACTCACGCAGCACCTGCTTTATAAACTCGACGCGGCGAGCAATCTCGGCGGCTTCGCCGCCCTGTTGCAGTTGACGGTCGATGCCCAGCTCCCGGGCAATGCTCTCTTGCTGAAGCGAAGTCATATCAGGCTCCCATTTGTGGATTGACCAGGGCGACGTTGAACACTTGAGCGGCGTAGCGCAAAAATGAGGCGTCTTCACACACGTTCTTGATCGGATCGTCGGAAAACTTGACTACGGGCTCGCCATGCACCCGCACCAGTTTCATGACGATGCTCAGCGGTTCGACGCCGTCGACGTCGCAGGCCAGGCTGGTGCCCATGCCGAAGCCGAATTTCGCCTTGCCACGAACGTGGCGCAGGATCGGCAGGCATTTTTCGAAATTGAGGCCATCGGAGAACATCAGGTCCTTGGTGCGCGCATCGACGCCCAGCTCCTGGTAACGCCCCAGCACCTTGTCAGCCCAGACGATCGGGTCACCGGAATCCTGCCGCAGACCGTCATAGAGCTTGGCAAAGTACAGATCGAAATCCTTGAGGAAGAAATCCGTACTGATGCAGTCCGTCAGCGCGATACCGAGCCGGCCGCGATACTCGTGCACCCAGTTCTCCAAAGCCGCGTTCTGGCTTTCACTCAACCGGCCAAGTTGCTGGTGCACCATCAACCATTGGTGCGCCATTGTGCCGATCAAGGGGAGATCGAATTCGTACGCCAGGTGAGCGTTACTGGTACCGACAAAGACCCCGGGGAAATCGCTGCGCATGACATTTACTACTTCACGCTGGGCCCTGAATGACAGCCGCCGGCGGGTGGAGAAATCCGAGACACGAAACTCGGCAAGTTCTTCACGACTGGCATTCTTCTCCAGCCATTCAAACTTCTGGTACAGCTTGCGAGTAACGTCGGCCAACTCGACTTCCGGATACTTCTCACGATTGCGCAGCTCGCTGACCATCGCCAATACCGGTTGTTCGAACATGATGCAGTGCAGCATCGGCCCACGGACACGAATGTGCAGTTGGCCGTCGACTTCCGAAACGTGGATGTAGCGCAGGTTGAAGCGAAACAGACCGAGAAACTGTTCGAAATCCGGTGTCAGGTATTCACGGAAACGCTTGTTGAACAGAAACCGCTGCTCGCCTTCGCGTAGTTGCAACCCGGCGAGCTTCTCCAGTTCGACACGAATGTCTGGAATCAAGTGAGCGAGCCGCTCCTTGGAACGCACGATGAACTGGTATTCCACCTCCACATCCGGGTGCTGGTGCAAGACCGCCTGCATCATGGTGAAGGTGTAGTAGTCGGTGTCCAGAAGACTCTGGATAGTGCCGCTGCTTGAGTCGAATGCGCTGTCCATGGCTCTTCCTTATGCGTTTGCCAAGCGGATGGTTTCTTCGCGAGTGGCGGTAACCGCGACGCCCGCTTGCTCGAGGTCTTGAATGGCTTGGTTGGCCCCCGTTTCACTGATGGCCCGGCAGGCCGGGAGGTGAACGATGACCTTGAAGCCAGCGGAGGCCAGTTGCAGAGCGGTGGTCTTGACGCAGAAATCCAGCGCCAGCCCGCCGACAATTACCTGCTCCACTTTCAACCCTTTCAGATACTCGATCACGCCAGTGGAGAGCTTGCCGTGCAAGTCGTGGTAGCAAGCGCCATAGGGGTGCAGATCCGGCTCGACGCCCTTCCAGACGAAATAGTCGTAATCGTATGGGGCCGGCAGTTGATCCAGCAGGGCGAAACCTTCGGTGCCGGGAACGCAGTGGCTGACCCAGGTGATGTCGGCGTGCTCGAGCCCGGTCGGCACGAACATTTTCGAATGATCGGAGACCACCCACGGGGCCAAGGGCGAATGGGCATCCTTGCTGCCGATGCGAAGGCTGGCCAGGGACGCGATGAAATTCAGCTCACCGGCAATCTCATCACCGCCCGGCACCGGAAGCTCATCAGGGCACAGCGGCGTAAAGCTCTTTTGCGCATCGACATCGAAGGAAGCTGTTTTCCGGGTCAGGCTGTTCATGCTGGTTTTCTCCTCTTCAATGACCACGAGAGTACATATGATGTACTTTCAAGGCAAGCCTTTCTCGAAAGATAATTTTCGACAGGTTTGTTTCACGCCAAAGACCATTCATTGAAAGCCAATCAGGTTTACATGGAGGATTTTTACTATAAAGTACATGTTGTGTACTAAAAGAGAATGAGCCATGTTCGAAATAGCCGTCTATGGTGGTGCTTTTAATCCCCCTCATGCCGGTCACGCCCAGGTGATGATCGAGGCCTCGAACCAGGCCAGGCGCGTGTTGGTCGCCCCTAGCTTCCGGCATCCCTACGGCAAACAGATGGTCGACTATGACGTTCGCCTGAACTGGTTGGAATCCATCGTCGAACACGTCCAGCCCCTGTGCTACGCCGAAGTGCGCGCAAGCCGGGTGGAGCAGGTCGTGGCCCGTGGCGTTGAAGGCGCCATCTACAGCTATACCCTGCTCGCCCATTTCGCCGACAGCCTGGCCCTGGACGGCAAGCGGATCGCGTTGGTGGTGGGCGAGGATGTCGCGGATTTGCTGCCGACTTTCTATCGCGGCCAGGAACTGCTTGAGCGTTTTTCCATCCTTCGCGTGAGCGAAAAGATCCACGTGCGCAGCACGGTGGTTCGCGAACGACTGGCCTTGGGCAAGCCGCTGCCCAGCCACTGGATAGCTCCCGGCATGAACCCGTTAAACTATGACCTTTACGCTAACCACGGAAATCGACATGCCTACTAGCACAGCCACCGCGCGCGGTTATCTGCACACCATCGACCTCTGCGTGCTGCGCTTCTGCCGGGAGACCCAGGCGCTGGAAATCCTCCTGAACCGACGGGAAGCCGAGCCGTTCGCCGGCCATTGGGCGTTGCCCGGGATCGTGGTCAATGGGGATGTCGAAGATCTCACGCTGAACGACGCCGTGGAGCGCCTGCGCAATTCAAACAAGGTAGGCATGCCGCTGGCCTGGATCGAACAGGTCGGCACCGTCGGCGACGCGTTCCGCGACCCACGCTGCTGGTCATCCACGACGTTCTACCTGGCGGTTGCCAACGAGGCGGTCCTGCTCGCCGAGCATCAGGGATTTTTCCCCCTCAAGGATGTCGCTGATGCCTCGATCAAACTTCCTTTCGATCACAACAGCCTGGTCGCGGCGGTCCAGGAACGGTTGTTGTCCAAAGCCCTCTACAGCAGCCTGCCGCTGATGTTCCTGGGCCCGGAATTCAGCGCGCCGGAAGCGGTGGATATTTTCTCCGTGGTGCTCGGTCGTCCGGTGCTCAAGACCAGCATGCGCCAGCGTCTGCTGAAAATGACCGAGGCCGGTTATTTGCAGGAAACCGGTCGTAAAAAAGCCGGCGACGGCGGCCGACCGCAACGCACGGTGGAAAATCTCAAACCGGCCAGCGTTTATCTTTTTGATCGGTGTTTTCTGGAGTGACTTGTGCGTACGCCCAGCACACCTTCCTGATCCAGGTATCAAGGGCCATGGGAAGTGAAGACCTTGCCGGGGTTCATTAGCCCGGCAGGGTCAAGCGTGAGTTTGATGGCGCGCATCAGCTCCATCTCCAGAGGGTCCTTGAAGCGGACCGCCGCGTCGGGTTTGGCTTGCCCCAGCCCATGTTCAGCACTGATGCTGCCATTGAAGGTGCTCGTCATCCGGTAAATGAGCTGCATGATCGCGTGTTCGCGGGCCTTGAACGAAGCGTCCGCATCGCTAATCGGCTTGCTGATGTTGTAGTGCAGATTGCCGTCGCCCATGTGCCCATAGGAAACGATGCGCACGCCTGGAAAGTCCTGTTGCAGGGCTTTGTCAGTGCGCTCGATGAACTCCGGAATCCGACTGACAGGCACGCTGATGTCATGCTTGAGGCTGGGGCCTTCGTGATTCTGCGCCTCGGAAATTCCTTCGCGCAGCGCCCACAGCGCGGCGGCCTGCGCCTGGCTGCTGGCCAACACCGCATCAATGACCCAACCTTGCTCGAAGGCATGGGCCAAGCCGTTTTCGAGCAGCAGCGTCAAAGGCGCATCGGGCACCGTGTCGCGCAATTCAATCAACGCGTACCAGGGATGTTTCGTCTCCAGCGGATCGCTGCAACCCGCCACATGATCCAAGACGAAATCCAGGCTCTGGCGCGACATCATCTCGAAGCCCGTCAGGCGGTCGGCGCACAGGCTGCGGACATGACCGATCAAATCCACCGCCGCTTGTGGCGAAGGCAGCGCAACCCAGGCTGTCGCCGTGCTGCAGGTTGCCGGAAACAGCTTCAGCACCGCCGCAGTGATGATGCCCAGCGTGCCTTCCGAGCCGATGAACAGATGCTTGAGATCGTAACCGGTGTTGTCCTTGCGCAACCCCCGCAAACCGTTCCAGATTCGTCCGTCCGGCAATACCACCTCAAGCCCGAGCGTCAGCTCACGCATGTTGCCGTAGCGCAGCACCGCCGTGCCGCCAGCGTTCGTCGCCAGATTGCCACCCACCGTGCAACTGCCCTCCGCCCCCAGGGATAGCGGGAACAGGCGCCCCGCCTGGCTGGCGACCTCCTGGAGGTGCTGCAGGATCACCCCGGCCTCGACCGTGATGGTTTCATTGGCGAGGTCTATTTCACGGATGCGCTTCATCCGGGTCAAAGACAACACCACCTGGCTGCCGGAAGCATCCGGAATCGAGCCACCGCACAAACCGGTATTGCCGCCCTGGGGCACCAGCGCCACCCTGGCGTCGTGGCAAAGCCGCACCACTGCCGCCACCTCCTCGGCGGTCGCGGGCCTGACCACGAGCGCGGCCTGGCCTTGATAGGCGCTACGCCAGTCTGTCAGATAGCTGGCCATGAGCGCCGGATCCCGTACCACGCCCGCAGCGCCCACGACGTGCTCGATGCTCTGGATAAACTCAGGGCTCAACGCCATGGCGTGCTCCTCATTGACCTGATCACGGGCGCCGCCCGATCTCGACCTGGTCGGCCGTCCATCCCGCCACGCGTTCGCTCAAGGACAACCCAAGGCCAGGCCGGGTGGGCACCAGCATTCGTCCGTCACGGGTCTCCATGCGTTCATTGAACAATGGCTCCAGCCATTCGAAATGTTCCACCCAAGGCTCGCGGCTGTAACTGGCGGCCAGATGGATGTGCAGTTCCATGGCAAAGTGCGGCGCGATCATCAGTCCTGCTTGTTCGGCTGCTGCCTGGACTTTCAGGTAAGGCGTGATGCCGCCGACACGCGGCGCATCAGGCATCAGGTAATCGGCAGCGCGCAACTTGATGAATTCCCAGTGCTCGGCAACGCTGGTGAGCATTTCACCGGTGGCGATCGGCGTGTCGAATTGCTGCGCCAGCGCGGCGTGGCCTTCGGCGTCATAGCAATCCAGCGGCTCCTCGATCCAGACCAGGTTGTATTGTTCCAACTGGCGGCACATGCGCTGGGCGTTGGGTCGGTCCCATTGCTGATTGGCATCGACCATCAAGGGGAAGCTATCCCCCAGGTGTTTGCGGATGGTGCTGACCCGGTGCAGATCCAGGGCCTGGTCAGGCTGGCCGACTTTGAGCTTGATCCCGCCGATACCCTTTTCCCGGGAGATGTCAGTATTGATCATCAATTGATCAAGCGGCGTGTGCAGGAATCCCCCCGACGTGTTGTAGCACTGGACGGAATCGCGATGAGCGCCGAGCAAACGCGCCAGGGAAAGGTTGGCCCGCTTGGCTTTCAAGTCCCACAGGGCGACATCGAATGCACCGATCGCCTGGGTCGCCAGGCCGCTGCGCCCCACCGAGGCACCCGCCCAGCAGAGCTTGTCCCACAATTTGGAAATGTCGCTGGGGTTTTCGCCGATGAGGCTGGGAGCGAGTTCCCTGGCGTGGGCAAATTGCCCGGGGCCGCCGGCGCGCTTGGAATAGCTGAAACCCAGGCCACGGTGGCCGTCCCTGGTTTCGATTTCGACAAACAGCATGGCAATTTCGGTCATTGGCTTTTGCCGACCGGTCAGTACCTTGGCGTCGCTGATGGGGTTGGCCAGCGGCAGGAATACCGAGGCCACGCGCACCCAGGCAATGCGGTCGTCATCGGCGGAAGACAGTTGAGGCGTGTCTTGCATGGCTATGCTCCGAACGTTTGGGTTCGGCTGCCGCAACACGGCGTCGTGTTACAGCAGCGAATGCAATGGGCTAGCTGCGCATCAATTCGATGGCCGCACTTTTGCGGTTGCGAATGACCGTCACCAGGTGCCAGGAGATGGACGCGGCGGCCAGGATGAGGAAGCCCGCCGAGATGGGATTGGTCAGGAAGCCGCCGAAATTGCCATCGGACAGCATCAAGCCGCGACGCAAGTTGGTTTCAGCCATCGGACCGAGGATGAAACCGATGATGAACGGTGCAATCGGCAAACCGGCCTTGACGAACCCATACCCCAGCAAGCCAAACAGCAACACCGCCCAGACGTCGAAGATCCGGCTGTTCAAGCCAAAGGCGCCGACGACGCAAAGCACCAGGATGATCGGCAGCAGAATGTGCTTGGGCACCGCCAACAACTTGATGAACATGCGCAGGCCGTAGAATTCCAGCACCAGCATCAACACGGAAGCGAGGATCAACGCGGCGAAGATCGTGTAGACCAAGGGTGCCTGGCTGATGAACAGCAACGGTCCGGGCTGGATGCCGTGGATCATGAAACCACCGAGCATCACTGCCGTAGTGGTATCGCCGGGAATGCCGAGCGTCAGCAGAGGAATCATCGCGCCGCCGATGCCAGCGTTGTTTGCCGTCTCGCTGGCGACCACGCCGTCAATCTTGCCTTTGCCGAACTCCTCCGGTGTCTTCGAGCGTTTCTTCGCCACGATGTAAGAGACGATATTCGACGTACCGGCACCGATGCCAGGCAAGATGCCGATGCCCAGGCCGATCAGGGATGATCGAGTGGCGTTGGGCAATTGGCCGACAAATTCCTTCATCGAAAAACCAAAACCTTTAACGCCTTTCATGCTGACGTGCTGGGGTTTGGCCCGGTGACTCAGGCGCGCGCTTTCAGCGAACTTCAGCACCTCGGAGACCGCAAACATACCGATCATCACGGTGAGCATGGCGAAGCCGCCATTGAGGCTCGGCAGGTCAAAGGTAAAGCGGCGAATAGCCTCGACCGGAGCGATCCCCACGGTGGAAAAGGCAAAGCCCAGGGCACCGGCAAACAAGCCTTTGACCAGCGAGCCGGTGGACAGCGTGGCAATCAGCGTCAGCGAAAAGATCGCGATGGAAAAGTATTCGTGCGGGCCAAAGCTCAGGGCCAGTTCCGCCAGGATCGGAGCGATGAACATCAGCGCGGCGATACTGAAGATCGTGCCGAGGAACGAGAACACCACGCCAATCCCAAGGGCTTTCACGCCATGGCCTTGTTTCATCAGCGGCCAGCCATCGAACGTCGTCGCGATGGAGGCCGGCGTTCCCGGTATGTTGAGCAATATCGCCGATATCAGCCCTCCCGAGGTGGCGCCAACGAAAAGCGCCACCAGCAGCGCCAGGCCAGGACCGGGTCCCATCGAATAAGTCAGCGGCAAGCACAAAGCGATCGCCATGGTGGCCGAAAGACCAGGCACCGCTCCAAAAACGATCCCCACCGCAACGCCGAGGGTGATCAGCAGAAAGACGTAGGGTGTCAGTACGGCTGCGAAGCCTGTTTGCATGAGCTCAATCATGGCCGTCCCCTAGAAATCCAATAAACCGACAGGCAGGAGCAAGTCGAAGCCATGACGAAAGATGTAAAAAATCAGCACAGCCGAAACCACCGCGATCAGCGTGTAACGCAGGTGCTTGACCTTTTCGTCCGCCGGGGTCAATACGATGAACTGGGCATAGAGATAGAGCGCAGTCGTGATCAGAAAACCCACCGGCTGCATCAGCGCTGTGTAAAGCAGCACCAAGGCCACGGATTTGATGACCGTTGGGTAATCGATCGCCTCTGGCTTTTCCGAGGGTTCGGCACTTTTGTCCGGCAGCTTGCGCCACGCCCACAATTGCAATGCGCCCAACAGACACAGCGCGACGGCGAGTACCCAAGGGACAAACGCGGCATCGACTGTCCCGCGACGCGGCAGGTTCATGGTCAGTATCAGGTAAGCGACGCCGGCGCCGAGCATCGCCAATCCGGCGATCAGCTCGTTTCTTTTATAGGAATCCATACAGGCTCCTCTTGCTGGGAAGGACGGGTTCTCGGGCGTTGGCCAACGCGGTTCACACCCGAGCCGTTACGCAAAATTATTTCGCTTTACGCATCTCGTCCTTGAACTGCATGAAGCTGTCCCGGGTTTTATTCAATGTGGCGACAGCTTCTTCTGGGCCCTGGAAGCTCACCGGCTGCTTGAAGGACTTCTTCAGCTCCTCGGCATATTCCGGCTCTTCGGTGATCTTCTTCATGGTGTCGGCCATTTTCTTGACGATGGCCGGGTCCGTGCCTTTCGGGAAGGCGACGACGTAAGGCTTGTCCAGGACCAGGTCCACGCCTTGCTCCTTGAAGGTCTTGACGTCGCCAAGCAGCGCGTTGCGTTCGGCGTTCGGCTGGCCCAGGGCGGTCATTTTGCCGCTGGAGATGTAATCCTGGACCGAGCCATAGCTGATGGCGCCGAGGTCGATGCGCTTGCCGAGCAAGGCGACGATTTTTTCCGAGACGGTGCCGCTGTCGACCATTTTCAGTTTCACCCCGGCGAGCTTCTCGAACATCAAGCCTTGCAGGTGCGAGAAGTTGCCCATCTCGGTGCCGTAAGTGATGGTGCCGGGCTTGGCCTTGGCTTTTTCAATCAGTTGGTCGAGGCTGTCGATGCCCGAGCTTTTCGCCGAGACGAACACCGCCCCTTTGTCGACGCCAGCGATGCAGGAAATATCGAACGCATCAAAGCGGTCCTCCGACAGCCCCGCGACTTCGTTGACGATCAACTGGCCGGTGTGGGTGAAGAGAATGGTATTGCCATCCGGCGCTGCGCTCTTGACCGCATCGGCGGCGATGGTGCCGCCCCCACCGGCCATGTTGGTGACGACCATGGTCTTGCCGGTGACCTTGGTGAAGTACTTGGCCATCATCCGTGCGTTGAAATCGGTGTCACCACCGGCGTTGGCAATCACCACGACCTGTACCGGACGGCTTGGCCAATCGCTGGCATCGGCAGCCATCGCTGTGCCAGCGGCCAAGCTCAGAAACGAGGCGATCAAAGAGGCGCAGAGTGTTTTCTTCATTATTGTTCTCCGGGTGCTGCCATTCATTGTGGGATTGAGGTTGAGCGAGAAACGGACACGCCCAGCGCTGATGCCTGGCGGGAAGGCAAGACTGCTTGGACGTTGAGATCGGGGAATTCGATTGCACTGGCGAGCGCGAAAAGAGCTTTTCGGAAAGGTAGCTGGCGCACGGCGATAACGCGTGGGACCGATGGACTACATGTTCGCTGGGCGGCAAATGGAGGAAACATGGCTGCGCCTTTCGTTTTTATTATTTTGACGTCATACGTTGTCGTATGACTTGATATCATCACCTATGCTCCACGTTGTCAACGCAGTTGTTCAGGGGCTTACCGTGAATACGACGAACAGGGTGGGCGGCCCCGAGGTGATCGAATCGCCGTCCTTGCACAAATCCGGACTGAAATTTAGTTGCCCCCAATAAAAAACCCCCTGAAATCAGGGGGTTGTTTTTTTGCGCTTCGGATCAGAGCCGAGCGGCCGACTCCGTTACCCTGCCCCAGCCTTACTCGACCGTGACCGATTTCGCCAGGTTACGCGGCTGGTCCACGTCGGTGCCCTTGAGCACGGCGACGTAATACGACAGCAGTTGCAGCGGAATGGTGTAAAGGATCGGCGAAAGGATGTCGTGGATGTGCGGCATATGCACCACGTGGGTGCCCTCGCCGTTGGTCATGCCAGCCTTCTCATCGGCGAAGACTACCAACTGGCCGCCACGGGCGCGCACTTCCTGCAGGTTGGACTTGAGCTTTTCCAGCAGCTCGTTGTTCGGCGCCACGGTGACCACCGGCATGTCGTTATCCACAAGCGCCAACGGGCCGTGCTTGAGTTCGCCGGCCGGGTAGGCTTCGGCGTGAATGTAGGAGATTTCCTTGAGCTTCAAGGCTCCTTCCATCGCCACTGGGAATTGCGCACCACGGCCCAGGAACAAGGTGTGATTCTTCTCGGCGAACAGTTCGGCAATTTTTTCCACCGTGCTGTCCATTGCCAAGGCTTCACCCAGGCGGGCCGGCAGGCGGCGCAGCTCTTCCACCAGTTTGGCCTCGACGCCCTCTGCGAGCGTACCGCGCACCTGGCCCAAGGACAGGGTCAGCAGCAGCAGGCCGACCAGTTGCGTGGTGAACGCTTTGGTCGACGCCACGCCGATCTCGCGACCAGCCTGGGTCAGCAGGGTCAGGTCGGATTCACGCACCAGCGAGCTGATGCCGACGTTGCAGATCGCCAGGCTGGCGAGAAAGCCCAGTTCCTTGGCGTTACGCAGCGCTGCCAGGGTGTCAGCGGTTTCGCCGGACTGGGAAATTGTCACGAACAGAGTGTCTGGTTGCACGACTACCTTGCGATAGCGGAACTCGCTGGCGACTTCAACCTGGCACGGGATACCCGCCAGCTCTTCGAGCCAGTAACGCGCAACCATGCCGGCGTGATAGCTGGTGCCGCACGCCACGATCTGCACGTTGCGCACCTTGGCGAACAACTCGGCTGCCTGCGGACCAAAGGCCTGGACCAGCACCTGCTCCTGACTCAGGCGGCCTTCAAGGGTGCGCTGGACAACGGCCGGTTGCTCGTGGATTTCCTTGAGCATGTAATGGCGGAACTCACCTTTGTCGGCGGCTTCGGCACCGTCGCGGTACTGGACCACCTCGCGCTCGACTTCTTTCCCCTCAAGGTTCCAGACCTGCACGCTGTCACGGCGAATCTCGGCGATATCGCCCTCTTCCAGATACATGAAGCGGTCAGTCACCTGACGCAGCGCCAACTGGTCGGAAGCCAGGAAGTTTTCCCCCAGGCCCAGGCCAATCACCAGCGGGCTGCCACTGCGGGCCGCCACCAGCCGATCCGGTTGTTTCGCGCTGATAACCGCCAGGCCATAGGCGCCATGCAGTTCCTTGACCGTGGCCTTGAGCGCCACGGTCAGGTCCGCCAGGTCCTTGAGCTTGTGGGTGAGCAAATGGGCAATGACTTCAGTGTCGGTGTCCGAAGTAAAGACATAACCAAGCGCCTTCAGCTGTTCGCGCAACGCCTCATAGTTTTCGATGATGCCGTTGTGCACCACGGCCAGGTCGCCGGAGAAGTGCGGATGGGCGTTACGCTCGCACGGCGCACCATGGGTGGCCCAACGGGTATGGGCGATGCCCAGGCGACCGATCAGCGGCTCAGCGTCCAGGGCTCGTTCCAGTTCACTGACCTTGCCCGGACGACGCACGCGCTCAAGCTTCTCGTCGTTGGTGAAGACCGCCACGCCGGCACTGTCGTAGCCGCGATATTCAAGACGCTTGAGCCCTTCAAGCAAGATGGCCGTGATGTTGCGTTCAGCAACGGCACCGACAATTCCACACATGTTATTTCTCCTGGCTGACAGGTGCGCAGATCAGATTGATGCCGCGGGCCTGAATCTGGTCGCGTGCCTCCACGGGCAGGCGATCATCGGTAATGAGGGTATGGACGCTGCTCCACGGCAGTTCCAGATTGGGGATCTTGCGACCGATCTTGTCGGCCTCCACCATCACGATCACTTCGCGGGCAACCTCGGCCATCACACGGCTCAGGCCCAACAGTTCGTTGAAAGTGGTGGTACCTCGAACCAGATCGATGCCGTCGGCGCCGATGAACAGCTGGTCGAAGTCATAGGAGCGCAGCACCTGCTCGGCGACCTGGCCCTGGAACGACTCGGAATGAGGATCCCAGGTACCACCGGTCATCAGCAGCACGGGCTCATGCTCCAGTTCGCTCAGCGCATTGGCCACATGCAGGGAGTTGGTCATGACCACCAGCCCCGGTTGCTGGCCAAGCTCGGGAATCATCGCCGCCGTGGTGCTGCCGCTGTCAATGATGATGCGCGCATGCTCGCGGATCCGCTTCACGGCGGCACGGGCGATGGCCTGTTTGTATTTGGAAACGCTTTGCGCACTGTCGGCGACCAGTTCCTGCGGCATCGGCACCGCGCCACCGTAGCGGCGCAGTAACAGGCCATTGGTCTCCAACGCGGCGAGATCCTTGCGAATCGTAACTTCCGAGGTTTCGAAGCGCTTGGCCAGCTCATCCACGCTCACCTCGCCCTGCTCCTGGAGCAAAGCGAGAATGTTGTGGCGGCGTTGTGGTGTATTGCGCTTGGACATGGCTGCTTAAGTTTCGATTCGAAAGATAACGTAAGCAATCAAAACCTATTGAGGCGATATCGTCAAGGCGCAGGGAGAAAAATTCAGAAATCAGCGGACAACTGTGGGAGCGAGCCTGCTCGCGAATGCGGTAGGTCAGTCAGAGCAGCGCTGTCTGATACCGCATTCGCGAGCAGGCTCGCTCCCACAGGAGAGGGTGTGGATAACTTTAAGGCTTCTTGATCTTTTCCGGACGCTTCCAGCCGTCGATGTTGCGCTGACGTGCACGCCCCACCGCCAGCTGGCCGTTATCCACATTCTGAGTCAGAGTCGAGCCGGCCGCCGTGGTCGCACCGTTGGAGATATCCACAGGTGCTACCAGGGAGTTGTTCGAACCGATGAACACATCCTCGCCCAACACGGTTTTCCACTTGTTGGCGCCATCGTAGTTGCAGGTGATGGTCCCCGCACCGATGTTGGTACGTGCGCCGATTTCGGCGTCGCCCAGATAAGTCAGGTGCCCGGCCTTGGCACCTTCGCCCATATGAGCGTTTTTAAGTTCCACGAAGTTACCCACATGAGCGCGGGCTTCCAGCACCGTGCCCGGGCGCAGGCGAGCAAACGGGCCGGCGTCGCTACCCTCGCCCATCACCGCGCCTTCGAGATGACTGTTGGCCTTGATTACCACGCCTTTGCGCAGGGTACTGTCCTTGATGACGCAGTTCGGGCCAATGACCACGTCGTCTTCGATGACGACTTTGCCTTCGAGGATGACGTTGATATCGATGACCACGTCGCGGCCGACACTGACTTCACCACGGACGTCAAAACGGGCAGGGTCGCGCAGGGTCACGCCTTGGGCCATCAAGCGGCGGGCGGTGCGCAGCTGGTAATGGCGTTCGAGTTCGGCCAGTTGCCGGCGATCGTTGGCGCCCTGCACTTCCATCGCGTCCAAGGGCTGCTCGGTGGCGACCACCAGCCCATCGGCAACGGCCATGGCGATCACGTCGGTGAGGTAGTACTCGCCTTGGGCGTTGTTGTTGGACAAGCGGCTCATCCAGTCCCCCAGGCGCTCGGCGGGAACGGCAAGAATCCCGGTGTTGCCTTCGGTGATGCCGCGCTGGGCGTCATTGGCGTCTTTCTGCTCGACGATGGCAGTCACCTGGCCGTCGGCGTTGCGTACGATGCGGCCGTAGCCGGTCGGATCATCCAGCTCGACGGTGAGCAGGCCCAATTGACGCGGCGCGACGTGCTTGAGCAGGCGTTGCAGCGTATCGACTTCGATCAGCGGCACATCACCGTAGAGAATCAACACCGTATCGGCGGTGATGAATGGCACGGCCTGGGCCACGGCGTGACCTGTACCGAGTTGTTTGTCCTGCAGCACGAAATTCAGGTCATCCGCCGCCAGGCGCTCACGTACCGCATCGGCTCCGTGACCGATCACCACATGGATGCGCTGTGGACCAAGTTGCCGCGCGCTGTGGATAACATGTCCGAGCATGGAGTTGCCGGCTACCGGGTGCAGCACCTTGGGCAGCGCCGAGCGCATGCGGGTGCCTTGACCGGCCGCGAGAATAACGATTTCGAGAGACATGACTGGCTACCAATCCTGGGTGGTCAGCGGCTGCGACCAGATGATGAGTGTCGGGAAAAGAAAAAAGGGTAGCCGAGGCTACCCTTTTTAATCAATCGCACACGAAGCGGACGGCTTAGCCGCCGAACTTCTTGCGGATCTGCTGGACGGTGCGCAGCTGAGCTGCGGCCTCGGCCAGACGTGCAGCAGCAGAACCGTAATCGAAGTCTGCGCCTTTTTCGTTCAGGGCCTTCTCGGCAGCCTTGACGGCTTCCTGAGCGGAGGCTTCGTCCAGGTCGGCAGCACGTTGCACGGTATCGGCAAGGACCTTGACCATGTTCGGCTGAACCTCGAGGAAACCACCGGAGATGTAGAACACCTCCTTGTCCCCGCCCTGCTTGGTCAGAGTAATCGGACCTGGCTTCAAGCTGGTGATCAGCGGTGCGTGGCCCATGGTGATACCAAGATCACCCAGATCACCGTGCGCAACCACAAACTCGACCAGACCGGAGAAGATTTCCCCTTCCGCACTGACGATATCGCAATGGACTGTCATAGCCATCTGATTGCCTCAACCTAAATTAGCGCCCGTTGCCGGGCGCCGGGATTACAGTTTCTTGGCTTTCTCGATCGCTTCTTCGATGCCGCCGACCATGTAGAACGCTTGTTCTGGCAGGTGGTCGTAGTCACCGTTGAGGATGCCTTTGAAGCCAGCAATGGTGTCCTTCAGGGAAACGTATTTACCCGAGGCACCGGTGAAGACTTCAGCCACGAAGAACGGCTGCGACAAGAAGCGCTGGATCTTACGAGCGCGGGATACCAACTGCTTGTCGGTTTCCGACAGCTCGTCCATACCCAGGATCGCAATGATGTCCTTCAGCTCTTTGTAGCGCTGCAGCACGTACTGGACGCCGCGAGCGGTGTCGTAGTGCTCCTGGCCGATCACGTTCGGGTCCAGCTGGCGCGAAGTCGAGTCGAGTGGATCGACCGCTGGGTAGATACCCAGGGAAGCGATGTCACGGGACAGTACGACGGTGGCGTCCAAGTGGGCGAAGGTGGTCGCTGGCGACGGGTCGGTCAAGTCATCCGCAGGTACGTATACCGCTTGGATCGAAGTGATCGAACCTTCCTTGGTCGAAGTGATACGTTCTTGCAGAACGCCCATCTCTTCAGCCAGGGTCGGCTGGTAACCTACTGCCGAAGGCATACGGCCCAGCAGCGCGGATACTTCAGTACCGGCCAGGGTGTAACGGTAGATGTTGTCGACGAACAGCAGAACGTCGTTACCTTCGTCACGGAACTTCTCGGCCATGGTCAGGCCGGTCAAGGCTACGCGCAGACGGTTTCCCGGCGGCTCGTTCATCTGACCGTAGACCAGTGCCACTTTGTCCAGAACGTTGGAATCCTTCATCTCGTGGTAGAAGTCGTTACCCTCACGAGTACGCTCACCCACACCGGCGAACACGGAATAACCGCTGTGCTCGATGGCGATGTTACGGATCAGTTCCATCATGTTTACGGTCTTGCCTACACCAGCACCACCGAACAGACCCACTTTACCGCCCTTGGCGAACGGGCAAACCAGGTCGATAACCTTGATGCCGGTTTCCAGCAGGTCGTTGCCGCCTGCCTGTTCAGCGAAGGATGGCGCAGGACGGTGAATGCCCCAGCGCTCGTCGGTATCGATCGGGCCAGCTTCGTCGATCGGGTTGCCCAGTACGTCCATGATCCGGCCCAGGGTCGCTTTACCGACCGGTACGGAGATGGCAGCGCCAGAGTCGATAACGTCCAGACCGCGCTTCAAGCCTTCGGTGGAACCCATCGCAATGGTACGAACCACGCCGTCGCCCAGCTGCTGCTGAACTTCCAGGGTGGTTTCCGCGCCTTGTACTTTCAGCGCGTTGTAGATGCTCGGTACGCTGTCGCGTGGGAATTCCACGTCGATAACGGCGCCGATGATTTGAACGATACGTCCGCTACTCATAGCTGGATCCTCTGAATATTTGAACCGTTAAACCGCGGCAGCGCCGCCGACGATTTCCGAGATCTCTTGGGTGATCGCAGCCTGACGCGCCTTGTTGTAGATCAGCTGCAAATCGCTGATCAAATCACCGGCGTTGTCGGTAGCGTTTTTCATCGCGATCATCCGCGCCGCTTGTTCAGCTGCGTTGTTCTCGACCACCGCCTGGTACACCTGCGATTCCACGTAGCGGACCATCAAGCCGTCAAGCAGCTCCTTGGCATCGGGTTCGTAGAGGTAGTCCCAGTGGTGCTTGAGTTCCTGTTCCGGGGTCGCCACCAGTGGGATCAATTGCTCCACGGTAGGCTGTTGCGTCATGGTATTGATGAACTTGTTGGATACCACGGACAGGCGGTCAATCCGGCCTTCCAGGTAAGCATCCAGCATCACCTTGACGCTGCCGATCAGGTCATTGATCGACGGCTCTTCACCCAGGTGGCTGATAGCGGCGACGACGTTACCGCCGAAGTTGCGGAAGAATGCCGCACCCTTGCTACCAATCACGCACAGATCGATCTCGACGCCTTGTTCGCGGTTTACCGCCATGTCCTTGACCAGGGCCTTGAACAGGTTGGTGTTCAAGCCACCGCACAGACCACGGTCACTGCTCACCACGACGTAACCGACGCGCTTGACGGCGCGGTCGATCATGAACGGGTGGCGATATTCCGGGTTGGCGTTGGCCAGATGACCAATCACCTGGCGGATGCGCTCCGCGTAAGGACGGCTAGCAGCCATGCGCATTTGTGCCTTGCGCATTTTACTGACCGCCACTTTTTCCATGGCGCTGGTAATCTTTTGCGTGCTTTTGATGCTCGCAATCTTACTGCGAATCTCTTTTGCGCCTGCCATGTAACACCTATCAGGTTAGCAAGCGGGAGCCTTGCGACTCCCGCTGCGGCTTACCAGGTTTGGGTGGCCTTGAACTTCTCGATGCCGGCTTTCATGCCAGCGTCGATTTCGTCATTGAAGTCACCCTTCACGTTGATCTTCGCCATCAAATCGGCGTGATCTCGGTTGAAGTAAGCAATCAGCGCTTGTTCAAAGCTGCCGACCTTGGCGATTTCGACGTCAGTCAGGAACCCACGTTCAGCGGCATACAGCGACAACGCCATGTCAGCGATCGACATAGGAGCGTATTGCTTCTGCTTCATCAGCTCGGTAACGCGCTGACCATGCTCAAGTTGCTTACGGGTCGCTTCGTCCAGGTCAGAAGCGAACTGGGCGAATGCTGCCAGTTCACGGTACTGAGCCAGAGCGGTACGGATACCACCGGAGAGCTTCTTGATAATCTTGGTCTGAGCGGCACCACCCACACGGGATACCGAAACACCGGCGTTCACAGCAGGACGGATGCCCGAGTTGAACATGGCCGATTCCAGGAAGATCTGACCGTCGGTGATGGAGATCACGTTGGTCGGAACGAACGCGGAAACGTCGCCAGCCTGGGTTTCGATGATCGGCAGTGCGGTCAGGGAACCGGTCTTGCCAGTCACTGCGCCGTTGGTGAACTTCTCTACGTAGTCTTCCGAGACGCGGGATGCGCGCTCCAACAGACGGGAGTGGAGATAGAACACGTCGCCTGGGTAGGCTTCACGGCCTGGTGGACGGCGCAGCAGCAGGGAAATCTGGCGGTAAGCCACTGCTTGCTTGGACAGATCGTCATAAACGATTAGCGCGTCTTCACCGCGGTCGCGGAAGTACTCGCCCATGGTGCAACCGGAGTACGGAGCCAGGAACTGCAGCGCAGGAGATTCCGAAGCACTGGCCGCCACGATGATCGTGTTGGCCAGGGCGCCGTTTTCTTCCAGCTTGCGAACCACGTTGGCGATGGTCGATTGCTTCTGACCGATGGCGACGTAGACGCAGAAAATGCCGCTGTTCTTCTGGTTGATGATCGCGTCGATCGCCAGAGCGGTTTTACCGATCTGACGGTCACCGATGATCAGCTCACGCTGGCCACGGCCGACAGGGATCATGGCATCGACAGCCTTGTAGCCAGTCTGTACAGGCTGGTCTACCGACTTACGCCAGATCACGCCTGGAGCAACTTTCTCGACCGCATCGGTCTCGGTGTTGTTCAGCGGACCTTTGCCGTCAACAGGATTACCCAGTGCGTCGACTACGCGACCCAGCAGTTCCTTACCGACTGGAACCTCGAGGATGCGGCCGGTGCACTTGGCGCTCATGCCTTCAGCCAGCGTCGTGTAAGCGCCCAATACCACGGCACCTACAGAGTCTTGCTCCAGGTTGAGGGCCATACCGTAGACGCCGCCCGGAAACTCGATCATCTCGCCGTACATGACGTCGGCCAGACCGTGAATCCGCACGATGCCGTCAGATACGCTGACGACAGTGCCTTCGTTACGGGCTTGGGAGGTCACATCGAGCTTGTCGATGCGGCCCTTGATAATTTCACTTATTTCGGAAGGATTGAGTTGCTGCATTGCTCTGCTGCCCCTTCAAACTCAAGATTTCAATGCTTCGGCAAGTTTCGCGATTTTGCCGCGAATCGAGCCATCGATAACCAGGTCGCCGGCGCGGATGACAACGCCCCCTATCAGGGATTTGTCTTCCTCGACTTGCAGGCGCACTTCCCGGTTGAGTCGTGCACTGAGAACCTTGGCGAGTTTGTCTTGCTGTTCTTGGTTCAATGCAAAAGCACTGGTCACTTCCACGTCTACCGATTTCTCTTGCTCGGCCTTGTACAGGTCGAAAAGAGCGGCGATCTCCGGCAGAAGCGGGAGACGGTCGTTTTCGGCTACAACGTGAATGAAATTCTGTGCCTTGGCATCGAACTTGTCGCCGCACACGTCAATGAACGTGGCGGCCTTTTCTGCGCTCGTCAGTCGCGGGGCCTTGAGCACGCGCTGCATGGTGTCGTCTTGCGACACCGCTGCTGCCAGGCCGAGCATGGCTGACCAATTGGCCAGTTGCTGGTGGGCCTGAGCGTGCTCGAAGGCCGCCTTAGCGTAAGGTCGGGCCAACGTGGTCAGTTCTGCCATGATCGCCCTCGCTTAGATTTCAGCAGCCAGTTTGTTTACCAGCTCTGCGTGCGCGTTTTGATCGATTGTGGCACCCAGGATCTTCGAAGCACCGCCAACGGCCAGGGCACCCACTTGGGCACGCAGCGCGTCTTTGACACTGTTGAGTTCCTGTTCGATCTCGGCTTGAGCCTGAGCCTTCACACGGTCAGCTTCGACGCGAGCCTGTTCACGGGCTTCGTCGACAATCTGCGTACCGCGTTTCTTGGCTTGCTCGATGATTTCAGCTGCCTGAGCTTTCGCTTCGCGCAGTTGCTGACCCACTTTCTCATGGGCCAACTCCAGGTCGCGAGCTGCTCGGCTGGCAGCGTCCAGACCATCAGCGATCTTCTTTTGACGTTCGTGCAATGCCGCAATGACCGGAGGCCATACGAACTTCATGCAGAACAGTACAAAAATCAGGAACGCAACGGACTGGCCAATCAGGGTCGCATTAATGTTCACGCCAACACCTCGCAGTTACGTTGTCCATCACACCAGATTACTCGGAAGATCCGAATAATCAGCCAGCGATCTGACCAACGAACGGGTTCGCAAAGGTGAAGAACAGAGCGATACCAACACCGATCATGGTTACGGCGTCGAGCAGACCGGCAACGATGAACATCTTCACTTGCAGCATTGGAACCATTTCCGGTTGACGCGCAGCGCCTTCCAGGAATTTGCCGCCCAGCAGGCCGAAACCAATTGCGGTACCCAGTGCGCCCAGGCCGATCAACAGTGCAACAGCGATAGCGGTTAGACCAACTACAGTTTCCATCTTTCCTCCCGACTTTTACGTCGTATGGTTTAGGTTTTTTAGATTAAAGCGGTAAAACAAATCGTTTCATCAAGCCCGTTCGGGCCCCTTCCCGTTTGACCGGGAAGGACATCAGACTAGTCGAGACTGGCCTTAATGGTTTTCTTCGTGCGCCATCGACAGGTAGACGATGGTCAGCATCATGAAGATGAACGCCTGCAAGGTGATGATCAGGATGTGGAACACTGCCCACGCCCATTGCAGCACCACGCCCAGGCCGCTGAGCCAGAGCAGGCCGCTGCCGAACATCACAGCGATCAGGATGAACACCAGCTCGCCGGCATACATGTTGCCGAACAGACGCAGGGCCAGAGAGATTGGCTTGGCGATCAGGGTCACGAATTCCAGAAGGAAGTTCACCGGGATCAGCAGTGCCTGAACAAGGATGTTCTTGCTGCCGAACGGGTGCAGGGTCAGTTCGCCGATGAAACCGCCGATGCCCTTGACCTTGATGCTGTAGAAAATGATCAGTGCGAACACCGAGAACGCCATGCCCAGGGTCGCGTTCGGATCGGTGGTCGACACGGCGCGGAACGGGATATGGGCATCGCCGGAGATCAGGATGGCCAGTTGAGGAATCCAGTCGACCGGTACCAGGTCGATGGCGTTCATCAGGAACACCCAGACGAAGATGGTCAGTGCCAGCGGTGCGATCACCGGGCTACGGCCATGGAAGCTGTCTTTCACGCTGCCATCGACGAATTCGACCAGTACTTCAACGAAGTTCTGCAGTGCACCAGGCTGACCGGAAGTCGCTTTCTTTGCCGCCATGCGGAAAAGAAGAACGAAGATCAGACCCAACGCGACCGACCAGCCGAGGGTATCGACGTGGAAGGCCCAGAAGCCCATTTCTTTAGCTTCTGCTGCAGTGTGAGCAAAGCCCCAGCTGCCATTGGGTAGCTGACCGAAGGTCAGGTTCTGCAAGTGGTGCTGGATATAGCCCGAAGCGGTTGTCTCTGCCATGGTTGCCTCAAACGCCCTAAGGTCTCGAAAGTCTTGTTCTCATTAGCAGGGGAGCGAACCAGCTGACCATCTGGGTCAGCAGGAACACGCCGAATACAGCCAGCGGCGCCAATGGCTTCACACCTGCGAACGTCAGTGCAAACAGCACTGCCGTCAAAATCAGTTTCCCCGCCTCGCCGGCATAAAAGGACCGGACGATGGCTTGGGCTGCTCGGGCGCCGGAAAACCGAAATGCCCTGTGAGCGAAGTAAATATTGGGAAGCAAGGCTATCAGGCCTCCGCAAAGACCCGAGTATCCGGCGACGACTCCTTTCCATTGCCAGAGCGCCAACGCGGCGATCAGTACAACGACGAACTGGGTCAATAACACCGGAAAAACAGCCAGACGATGGAACGGCAAGCGGTTTGGCGTGCGTGTTTCCATCGCTTTTACTCTCCAATGGTCGGCTGCCGGAATTCAATAACTTGGCATAATTTGTGCCGACAAAATGCGCGCAGAGTATAGGGGCGGTTCTGCCCCTATTCAACCTCAAGGTAGTGATTTCCGACTGCGCGCTACAAGGGCAATTGTTTCAGCGAATGTGCGCAAGAACACCTTGCAGCTCATCGAGGGAGTTATAACCGATCACCAGTTGCCCTTTGCCCTTCTTTCCGTGGCGAATCTGCACCGCAGAGCCCAGGCGCTCGGCCAGGCGCTGCTCCAGGCGAGCGATGTCCGGATCGGGTTTTGGTGCTTCGACAGGGGCGGGTTTGCCGCTCAGCCATTGACGAACCAGTGCCTCGGTTTGGCGCACGGTCAGGCCGCGTGCGACAACATGTCGCGCCCCTTCAACTTGTTGATTTTCCGGCAAACCGAGCAAAGCCCGGGCATGGCCCATCTCCAGGTCGCCGTGGGACAGCATGGTCTTGATGACTTCCGGCAAGGCGATCAATCGCAGCAGGTTGGCCACGGTCACCCGGGACTTGCCCACCGCTTCGGCGACCTGTTGCTGAGTCAGCTGGAACTCCTGCTGCAAGCGCTGCAAGGCCACCGCTTCTTCGATCGGATTGAGGTCCTCGCGCTGGATGTTCTCGATCAGCGCCATGGCGATCGCGGTTTCATCCGGTACGTCGCGGACCATCGCCGGGATGGTTTCTTGGCCGGCTTGCTGGCTCGCGCGCCAGCGGCGTTCGCCGGCGATGATCTCGAACCGCCCATTGGCAATCGGCCGGACCACTATCGGCTGCATCACGCCTTGGGTCTTGATCGACTGGGCCAGTTCTTCCAGCGCTTGCGGGTCCATGTCCCGACGCGGCTGGTATTTGCCACGCTGGATCAGGTCCAGCGGCAAATGCTGCAATTCGCGCTGATCGACCTGGACTGCCTGTTCTTCAAGCGAACTGACAGTCGGACCGCTGAGCAGCGCATCCAGTCCACGTCCGAGACCTCGTTTCTTGACGGCCATGGGGTTTCCTTAAGTTGGCTGGGCTGCAGCGATGCGTGGCTGGCGGCGTTGACGGCGAACCATCTCGCCCGCCAGGGCCAGGTAGGCCAGCGCGCCACGCGATTGTTTGTCATAGGCCAGGGCCGGCATGCCATAGCTCGGCGCTTCGGCCAGGCGGATGTTCCGCGGAATGACCGTGTCGTAGAGCTGCTCGCCGAAATGCTCCTTGAGCTGGGCCGACACGTCGTTCATCAGGCTCAGGCGCGGGTCGTACATCGTGCGCAACAGGCCTTCGACTTTCAGCTCTGGATTCAACAGCTCAGCGATACGCTTGATGTTATCCACAAGGTCGCTCAACCCCTCGAGGGCGAAGTATTCACACTGCATGGGGATAATCACCCCATCGGCGGCAACCAACGCATTGAGGGTCAGCATCGACAGTGACGGTGGGCAGTCGATCAGGATGTAGTCGTAATTTTCACGAACCGGCGCCAACGCGCTGCGCAGGCGGCTCTCCTTCATCTGCATTTCCAGCAGCACCACTTCTGCCGCCGTCAGGTCACGGTTGGCCGGCAGCAGCTGGTAACCACCATGCTCGGAGAAATGCATGGCCTGGCCCAGGTCGCACTCACCGATGAGTACATCGTAGATGGAGTTTTCCAGGCCATGTTTATCCACACCGCTGCCCATGGTGGCGTTGCCCTGTGGATCGAGATCGATCAACAGCACCCGGCGCTTGGTCGCGACCAGGGATGCTGCGAGGTTGATGCAGGTGGTGGTCTTGCCCACACCACCTTTCTGGTTCGCTATCGCGAATACCTTAGCCATTCTTGCTTGTGTTCCCAATCATGCCGTGCGGCGCAGTATCAGCAGATGGCGTTGGCCTTGGCAACCGGGTACGGCCAAGGCGTGTTCGCTATCGAGGTGGAAGTCTGCCGGCAATGCTACCAGCTCATCGGCCGGATGAACGCCCTTCATTGCCAGCCAGCGTGTATCGGCGTCGCCCAGGTGGCGCGTCCAGTTGCTGAAGTTCTCCATACTGCTGAAGGCCCGGGAGATGATTCCGTTGAAAGGCTCTGCAGGCTGAAACGCTTCGACGCGGCTGTGGATAACTTGCAGGTTATCCAGTTTCAGTTCGAGTTTGACCTGGGTCAGGAAGCGAGTTTTCTTGCCGTTGCTGTCCAGACAGGTCACTTGCGAACCGGGAAACAGGATCGCCAGCGGAATACCAGGCATACCGCCGCCGCTACCGACGTCGAGCCAGCGACCGTCTTCGATGAAAGACATCACGCTGAGACTGTCGAGCAAGTGTCGCGAGACCATTTCATCCGGATCGCGCACGGCGGTCAGGTTGTAGGCCTTGTTCCATTTGATCAACAACGCCAGGTAACCCAGCAACTGCGCGTGCTGGGCTTCGGTGAGGCTGACGCCGAGCTCACGGGCACCTGTGGATAATTCTTCAGCGTGTTGCGAGGTGACCATCGAACTCAAGCGCTTTGCTCCAACTGGCGGCCCGCGCCGCGTTTTTTCAAATGAATCATCAACAGCGAAATCGCCGCCGGGGTAACGCCGGGGATGCGCGATGCCTGGCCGAGGGTCTCGGGACGCGTTGCACCGAGCTTGCTCTGGATTTCTTTCGACAGCCCTGAAATGCTCGTGTAGTCGATATCCACAGGCAGCCTGGTGTCTTCACTGGCGCGTAGACGGGCAATTTCGTCCTGTTGACGATCGATGTAACCGGCGTATTTGGTCTTGATCTCGACCTGTTCGGCCACTTGCGGATCTTCCGCGCCCTGGCCAGTGACTTCCACCAGCCCGACGTAATCGATTTCCGGCCGGCTCAACAGGTTGAGCAAGTTGTATTCATGCGTCAGCGGAGTGCCGAATTTCGCCGCGATGGCATCGCCCTGCTCGGTACCGGGACGAACCCAGGTGCTCTTCAGGCGCTGCTCTTCCAGCTCGATACTCTCGCGTTTCTTGCAGAACGCAGCCCAACGCACGTCATCCACCAGCCCCAGCTCGCGACCTTTCTCGGTCAGGCGCAGGTCGGCGTTGTCCTCACGCAGGATCAGGCGATATTCGGCGCGGGACGTGAACATCCGATACGGTTCCTGGGTACCCAGCGTAATCAGGTCGTCCACCAGCACACCGATATACGCCTCATCGCGACGCGGGCGCCAGCTGTCTTTGCCCTGGGCGCGCAATGCCGCGTTGGCTCCGGCCAACAATCCTTGGGCACCCGCCTCTTCGTAACCGGTGGTGCCGTTGATCTGCCCGGCGAAGAACAGACCGCCGATAACCTTGGTTTCCAGGCTGTACTTCAGATCGCGCGGATCGAAGTAGTCGTACTCGATCGCATAACCCGGACGCACGATGTGAGCGTTCTCCATGCCACGGATCGACTGGACGATCTGCAACTGCACATCGAACGGCAGCGAGGTGGAGATCCCGTTCGGATACAGCTCATGGGTCGTCAGGCCTTCGGGCTCGATGAAGACCTGATGGCTTTCCTTGTCGGCAAAGCGATGGATCTTGTCTTCGATGGACGGGCAATAGCGCGGGCCGACACCTTCGATTTCACCGGCAGCGGAATACATCGGCGAACGATCGAGGTTCGCTGCAATGATTTCGTGGGTGCGGGCATTGGTGTGGGTGATCCAGCAACTGACTTGCCGTGGATGCTGTTCCTTGTTGCCCATGAACGACATCACCGGGATCGGCGTATCGCCAGGCTGCTCGGTCATGACCGAGAAGTCCACGGACTTGCCGTCGATACGCGGTGGCGTACCGGTTTTCAGCCGACCAACGCGCAGCGGCAATTCACGCAGGCGTTGAGCCAGGGCGATTGAGGGCGGGTCACCAGCGCGACCGCCGGAAAAGTTCTGCAAACCGATGTGGATAAGTCCGCCGAGGAAGGTCCCGGTGGTCAGTACCACGGAATCGGCGAAGAACCGCAGGCCCATTTGCGTGATGACACCGCGTACCTGGCCCTGCTCGACAATCAGATCGTCAGCCGCTTGCTGAAATATCCACAGGTTCGGCTGGTTTTCCAGGATTTCACGGACAGCAGCCTTGTACAGGATTCGGTCTGCCTGGGCGCGAGTGGCACGCACCGCTGGACCTTTGCGGCTGTTCAACACGCGAAACTGGATACCACCTTTGTCAGTGGCCATGGCCATCGCGCCGCCGAGGGCATCGATTTCCTTGACCAGGTGGCTTTTGCCGATGCCACCAATGGCCGGGTTGCAGCTCATGGCGCCGAGGGTTTCCACGTTATGCGTCAGCAACAGGGTTTTTGCCCCCATGCGTGCTGATGCAAGTGCTGCCTCGGTACCGGCATGACCGCCGCCGATGACGATCACTTCAAAACGGGAAGGGAAATCCACCACGCACCTCGTGCCTGCTTAATTCAGGTAATTCGGAAATAGGTTTTGAGTCTGGCCCTGGGCGTTTTTCGAGCCAGGTCGGCAAGTATAGGGACTTCGTCCTTTCTAAAGAACCCTTTGCACAAAATTTAACCAGCTGTGGAGAACTCGCGGTTAAAAAAATAAAAAAGAAAGAAATTTATAGAATCTTTGTTTTTATGTTTATTCTTACTGAGCAACAGTTCTGTGGATAAGGTCCTGTAAGCCTTTATATTCAAGCTGTACAGAGAATCAAAACCCTGTGCTCATCTGGCCATGAGGCCGTTGGATAACCGGTGTAAGCCTGTGGATGAATGAGTTGGTTATCCACAGAGGCAGTTATATCCAGTTTTCAAGGCTGCTTATCAACCGACCTCAGTGGCAGTTATTCACAGGGCTTAATCCACAGGCGATCGCTCACGGCCAAGCCGCCGCAGGGGCAATCGTATTGAGAAGGAAGAGGGGAACCGGGCTTGATTGGCTGTCAGCAGCAGCCCGGTTGGACGGGATTGGCGTTATTTGCCGATGCAGAAGCTGGAGAAGATCCGCCCCAGCAAGTCATCGGAACTGAAGGCTCCGGTAATTTGACCCAGGGAATGCTGCGCTTGGCGCAGATCTTCGGCCAGCAACTCACCGGCGCCTGCCAGGGTCAGCTGCGCACGACCGTGCTCCAGGGCAGCGCTGGCGTGACGCAACGCTTCAAGATGCCGGCGGCGAGCGCTGAAGCTGCTTTCCGATGTCTGCTCATAGCCCATGCAGGCCTTGAGATGATCGCGCAGTAGCTCCAGGCCTTCACCGGCCGCCTTCGCGCTCAGGCTGATAGTGACGTGGCCATCGTCGCTCACTTCGAGGGCTATCGCTTCGCCCGTCAGGTCTGCCTTGTTGCGAATCAAGGTGACTTTTGCCGGATCCGGACGAACCTCCAGGAATTCAGGCCACAGAGCGAAAGGATCGCCTGCTTCCGGCGCAGTGGCATCCACCACCAACAATATGCGATCAGCCTCGCCAATAGCCTTGAGGGCCCGCTCCACGCCGATTTTCTCGACCTGGTCGTCGGTATCGCGCAAGCCCGCGGTGTCCACGACGTGCAGCGGCATGCCGTCAATGTGGATATGTTCACGCAGGATGTCCCGGGTGGTGCCGGCAATCTCGGTGACGATGGCAGCTTCGCGCCCGGCCAGGGCGTTCAAGAGGCTGGACTTACCGGCGTTGGGGCGGCCGGCAATCACCACTGTCATACCGTCGCGCAACAAAGCCCCCTGCCCGGCCTCTCTCAAGACTGTGGATAATTCATCGCGCACCTTGTCGAGCATGCTCAACACGTGGCCGTCGGCGAGAAAATCGATTTCCTCCTCGGGGAAATCGATGGCCGCCTCGACGTAGATCCGCAGACCGATCAGTTGCTCGGTAAGGTTATGCACACGCTGTGAAAACGCTCCCTGTAATGACCGTAACGCATTGCGTGCAGCCTGCGCAGAACTGGCTTCGATCAGATCGGCGATCGCCTCGGCCTGGGCCAGGTCGAGTTTGTCATTGAGAAAGGCCCGCTCGCTGAACTCACCCGGCCGGGCCAGGCGGCAACCCAACTCGAGGCAACGCTGGAGCAGCATGTCCAGGACGATGGGGCCGCCATGCCCCTGCAGTTCCAGCACATCCTCGCCGGTGAATGAGTTCGGCCCAGGGAAATACAAGGCCAGGCCTTCATCGAGGACATGTTTGTCAGCGTCTAGAAAAGGTCCGTAGTGAGCGAAGCGCGGTTTCAGGTCGCGGCCGCTGATAGCCTTGGCCGCAACGCCAGCCAAAGGCCCCGAAATACGGACGATGCCGACCCCGCCGCGACCTTGGGCGGTGGCGACGGCGGCGATGGTTTCACGCGGTGCGCTCATAAACCGGTATCCAGACAAAAATGGCAGATAGCAAAACGCCCCACTAGGGGGCGTTTTGTGTGGTTATCCACAGGGCAAGTTACGCCTCGGCTTTTTTCGTGGCCGCTTCGATCTTACGCGTGATGTACCACTGCTGAGTGATGGACAACACGTTGTTCACAACCCAGTACAGCACAAGACCGGCCGGGAACCACAGGAAGAAGAAGGTGAAGATGATCGGCATCATTTTCATGACCTTCGCCTGCATCGGGTCCGGAGGTGTCGGGTTCAGCTGCTGCTGGATGAACATGGTGGCGCCCATGATGATCGGCAGGATGAAGAACGGATCCTTGATCGACAGGTCGGTGATCCACAGCATGAACGGTGCCTGGCGCATCTCCACGCTTTCCAGCAGAACCCAGTAAAGCGCGAGGAACACCGGCATCTGTACAAGAATCGGCAAGCAACCACCCAGCGGGTTGATCTTCTCTTTCTTGTACAGCTCCATCATGGCCTGGGACATTTTCTGCCGGTCATCGCCATGCTGTTCTTTCAGGGCAGCCAGTTTCGGTGCCACTGCACGCATGCGCGCCATGGATTTGTAGCTGGCCGCCGACAATGGGAAGAAAATACCCTTGATCAGCATGGTGAGGAAGATGATCGACCAGCCCCAGTTGCCGACGATGCTGTGGATATGTTGCAGCAACCAGAAGATTGGCTGGGCAATGAACCACAGGAAACCGTAGTCGACGGTCAATTCCAGGCCAGGGGACAACTGCTTCAGCACGGCTTGGCTTTTCGGACCGGCATACAAAATGGCGCTGGTCTCGACTTTTGCACCTGGCGCTGCAGTCAATGCAGGGCCGGTATAGCCGACGATGTAGTTGCCTTTACTGTCCTTGCGCGTCTGGACGACATTGTTTTCGCCCTTCTGCGGAATCCATGCCGTTACGAAGTAGTGCTGCAACCAGGCAACCCAGCCACCCTGAACGGTTTCTTTCAGCTGAGCCTTGTCCATGTCCTTCATGGACACTTTTTTGTACGGCTCCGAACTTGTCCACAGGGCAGCGCCCAGGTAAGTCGCGGTACCGGTGGCGGTGCTGGACGAAGGATCGTCACTGGCGTCGCGCTTCAACTGCGCGAACATCGCACCCGACCAGGGCTGAGCGCTCTGGTTGTCTACCAGATAGGAAACAGTCACGTCATACAGGCCGCGTTTCAGGGTGAAACGCTTGATGTAATTGACGCCGTCCTTGCTGAACTTCAGGTCGACGACCAGTTGGTCCTGGCCGTCAGCCAGCTGATAGACCTTCTTCTCGGCGGAATAAACCGGACGACCGGCCGGATTGGCATCCGGGCCATTGGCACCAATCAGGCCACTTTGAGCCAGATAGGTCCGCTCGTTACCGTTGTCGAACAACTGGAACGGGATTTCCGGGTGATCCTGGCGACGCGGATACAGCGGCAGCTTCAATTGAGCGACATCACCACCTTGTGGATCGATTGCCAGCTCGAGCACATCCGTCTTGATCTGAATCAGGTCCTTGCTGGCCGCCACAGGGGCTTCGGCAGGGGCGCTGGTGTCGCTTGCCGCGCGCGGGACATCGTCATTGCTGGCGGTGTTATTGCCAGTTGTTGTATCCGGCAGACTCGGTGCGGTATTGCTGGCTGCAACATTCTGAGTCGGCAGGGCAGCCTGGCCATAGTCCTGGTTCCATTTAAGGACCATGACGTAGGACACGATTGCCAGGGCGACGATCAGGATCGTGCGTTTGATATCCATGATTACTCGGCCATCGAAGAAGAACGGGAGGTAGGGATAGGCGGAACCGGGTCATAACCGCCGGGATTCCACGGATGACAGCGACCTAAACGACGAAAGGTCAGCCAGCCACCGCGCAGAAGACCATGATTTTCTATGGCTTCATACGCGTAGCAGGAACAACTGGGGTAGAAACGACAGTGGCTGGCCATCAGGGGACTAATGGCATAGCGATAAAACTGGATCGGAACGAGTGCCAGTTTACGCATCGGTGCTGTCTACCCCTACAGTCTCGGTGTTGGCTACCGGTGCTGGCTTGTTACGAGCCAGGCGTTTCCAGAGCTTGCCGAAATGCTGAATCAATTCGGGGTTTTCTACGTCACCCAAACCTTTGCGCGCGACGATAACAATGTCCCAGCCGACCAGTGAATCCTGGTTCAGGCGAAACGATTCGCGCATCAGACGTTTGAGGCGATTGCGCTGAACAGAGAGCTTGACGCTCTTTTTCCCGATAACCAGCCCTAGGCGGGGGTGATCGAGATCGTTGCTGCGCGCAAGGAGCAGGAGATTTTTCCCCGGAACCTTGCCGGTAGGGGAGTCAAAGACTGCCTTGAAATGCCGGGGTGTAAGCAGACGCTTTTCCCGACTGAAGTCCTGACTCACCTCCAGTGCCGGATTATCAAACTGCCAGACGCGCACGACCTTTGGCGCGACGACGCGACAGGACGGCACGACCGTTCTTGGTAGCCATGCGAGCACGGAAACCGTGGGTACGAGCGCGTTTGATAGTGCTTGGTTGGAAAGTACGTTTCATGTCGTGTTACCTGGTTCGTCCACAACGGGCCGGAATGGCCCCCGTTTTAAGAGACCGGGGATTCTAGAGAAAGCAAGCCTCTAGGTCAATTTCCAACCAGCGTTTCCTTTAAATAGATATCCAGCCCTCCTTTGCGGATTCGACGCAGACCGCTAGATATAGAAATAAAGAAGGGAATTATTTAAGGCTTTTCTGTAAAGCTTATAAAAGCTGGCAAGCCACCTCCCTGTGGATAACCATATCAAGGCCTTACAAACCGCTGTGTACAGAGAATGACAACTACAGTGGAAAGCGGTGACAACCCTGTGCTGCGCTGTCGGATAAGCTGTGGGTGGAACGGGTAGTTATCCACAGACAGGTTATCCACTGAGTTTGCCCCCCAGTTGTACAACGAGCTCAGGGTTGGTTATCCACAGGGCTTATCCACCGACCGTCCGTCGTCTTTCGTTCCGTTAAGGCATTGATAAATCATGGGCGATGCGCAACCTGCATGTGGATAAGTGAGCGGCTGATCGCTACAATGGCCGCTTGTTTTTGCCTCACCGGCTTTCAACTCAGGGGATATCCGTGTCAGTGGAACTTTGGCAGCAGTGCGTTGAGCTTTTGCGCGATGAGTTGCCTGCCCAACAATTCAACACTTGGATCCGTCCACTACAGGTCGAAGCCGAAGGCGACGAGTTGCGCGTCTATGCGCCGAACCGTTTCGTTCTCGACTGGGTCAACGAAAAGTACCTTGGCCGGGTCATGGAACTGCTCGATGAGCATGGCAATGGCATGGCGCCTGCGCTGTCCCTGTTAATAGGCAGCAAGCGCAGCTCGGCACCGCGCGCGGCACCCAATGCGCCGCTGGCCGCTGCTGCGTCACAGGCGCAACAGGCCACTACGCCACCGACCAACAACCATGCCGCACCGACGCCCGCGCCTGCCCCGGGCAAACGCAACACTCAGAAGGTCGCCGAAATCAGCGAGGAGCCCTCCCGGGACAGCTTCGACCCAATGGCCGGTGCGAGCTCCCAGCAGGCACCGGTACGCGCTGAACAACGGACGGTCCAGGTCGAAGGTGCGCTCAAGCACACCAGCTACCTGAACCGGACCTTTACCTTCGAGAACTTCGTCGAAGGCAAGTCCAACCAACTGGCCCGGGCTGCAGCCTGGCAGGTGGCGGACAATCCCAAGCACGGCTACAACCCGCTTTTCCTTTATGGCGGCGTCGGCCTGGGTAAGACCCACCTGATGCACGCGGTGGGCAACCATCTATTAAAGAAGAATCCGAATGCCAAGGTCGTCTACCTGCATTCCGAGCGTTTCGTGGCTGACATGGTCAAGGCGTTGCAACTGAACGCCATCAACGAGTTCAAGCGTTTCTACCGTTCGGTGGACGCCTTGCTGATCGACGACATCCAATTTTTCGCTCGCAAGGAACGGTCTCAGGAAGAGTTTTTCCACACCTTCAACGCATTGCTTGAAGGTGGGCAGCAGGTCATTCTTACCAGCGACCGCTACCCGAAAGAGATCGAAGGCCTCGAAGAACGCCTCAAGTCACGTTTCGGTTGGGGCCTGACGGTGGCCGTAGAGCCGCCGGAACTGGAAACCCGCGTCGCGATCCTGATGAAGAAGGCCGACCAGGCCAAGGTCGAGCTGCCTCACGATGCAGCGTTCTTCATTGCCCAGCGTATTCGCTCGAACGTGCGTGAGCTGGAAGGTGCATTGAAGCGGGTGATTGCCCACTCTCACTTCATGGGTCGCGATATCACCATCGAGCTGATCCGCGAATCCTTGAAGGACCTGCTGGCGCTGCAGGACAAGCTTGTCTCTGTGGATAACATTCAGCGTACCGTTGCTGAATACTACAAAATCAAGATTTCCGATCTGCTTTCCAAACGCCGCTCGCGTTCGGTGGCACGACCGCGCCAGGTGGCCATGGCCTTGTCCAAGGAGCTGACCAACCACAGCCTGCCGGAAATCGGCGATGTGTTTGGCGGACGCGACCACACCACCGTGTTGCACGCCTGCCGCAAGATCAACGAACTTAAGGAATCCGACGCGGACATCCGCGAGGACTACAAGAACCTGCTGCGTACACTGACCACTTGATGACCACCAGCGCAGCTTATTAAGGCAAGGGACTAGACCATGCATTTCACCATTCAACGCGAAGCCCTGTTGAAACCCCTGCAACTGGTCGCGGGCGTCGTCGAACGCCGCCAGACCTTGCCGGTACTTTCCAACGTGCTGCTGGTTGTCGAAGGCCAGCAATTGTCGCTGACCGGTACCGACCTGGAAGTCGAGCTGGTCGGTCGTGTCCAACTTGAAGAGCCGGCCGATCCGGGTTCCATCACCGTGCCGGCGCGCAAGCTGATGGACATCTGCAAGAGCCTGCCAAACGACGCGCTGATCGACATCAAGGTCGATGAGCAGAAGCTCGTGGTCAAGGCCGGTCGTAGTCGCTTCACCTTGTCGACCCTGCCAGCCAACGATTTCCCGACGGTGGAAGAAGGCCCGGGCTCGCTGACCTGCAGCCTGGAACAAAGCAAGCTGCGTCGCCTGATCGAGCGGACCAGTTTCGCCATGGCCCAGCAGGACGTGCGTTATTACCTCAACGGCATGCTGCTGGAGGTCTCGGCCGGCATCATCCGCGCCGTGGCGACTGACGGTCACCGCCTGGCGATGTGCTCCATGCAAGCCGATATCGGCCAGCCGGATCGTCACCAGGTCATCGTGCCGCGCAAAGGCATCCTGGAGCTGGCGCGCCTGCTGACCGAGCCGGATGGCAACGTCAGCATCGTCCTGGGCCAGCATCACATCCGCGCGACCACCGGCGAGTTCACCTTCACTTCGAAACTGGTGGACGGCAAATTCCCTGACTACGAGCGCGTCCTGCCCAAAGGTGGCGACAAGCTGGTACTTGGCGATCGTCAGGCGCTGCGCGAAGCCTTCAGCCGCACCGCGATCCTGTCCAACGAGAAGTACCGCGGCATTCGTCTGCAACTGGCCAACGGTCAGCTGAAGATCCAGGCGAACAACCCGGAGCAGGAAGAAGCGGAAGAAGAAGTAGGCGTGGAGTACAACGGTGGCTCCCTGGAAATCGGCTTCAACGTCAGCTATCTGCTGGACGTATTGGGCGTGATGACCACCGAGCAGGTACGTCTGATCCTGTCCGACTCCAACAGCAGTGCGCTGGTGCAGGAATCCGACAACGACGATTCGGCTTACGTTGTCATGCCGATGCGTCTGTAATCAGAATCAGCTAGATGTCCTTAAGTCGCGTCTCGGTCACCGCGGTGCGCAATTTGCACCCGGTGACCTTCTCCCCCTCCCCCCGCATCAATATCCTTTACGGCGCCAACGGCAGCGGCAAGACCAGCGTCTTGGAAGCTGTGCATCTGCTTGGGCTTGCCCGTTCGTTTCGCAGCACCCGCCTATTGCCGGTCATTCAGTACGACCAACTTGCATGTACGGTGTTTGGGCAGGTTGAACTGGCTGAAGGTGGTCACAGCGCATTGGGGATTTCACGGGACCGGCAGGGCGAATTCCAGATTCGCATCGATGGGCAAAATGCCCGTAGCGCAGCACAACTGGCGGAAATCCTCCCGTTGCAGCTGATCAATCCGGACAGTTTTCGGTTGTTGGAAGGGGCGCCGAAGATTCGTCGGCAGTTTCTCGACTGGGGTGTGTTCCACGTGGAACCACGTTTCATGGCCACGTGGCAGCGCTTGCAGAAGGCGCTGCGCCAGCGAAACTCTTGGCTGCGACATGGTACACTTGACGCCGTTTCGCAGGCGGTTTGGGACAGAGAGCTGTGCCAAGCCAGCGCCGAAATCGATGAATACCGCCGCGCTTATATAAAAGCCTTGAAACCGGTCTTCGAACAGACCTTGAGCGAACTGGTTGAGCTTGAGGGACTGACGCTCAGCTATTACCGAGGCTGGGACAAGGACCGGGAGTTGAGCGCCGTGCTGGCTGGGTCACTGCAGCGTGATCAGCAGATGGGACATACCCAGGCCGGACCACAACGTGCTGACTTGCGTCTCAGACTGGGCGCACACAATGCCGCGGACATATTGTCCCGCGGTCAGCAGAAGTTAGTGGTGTGCGCCTTGCGTATCGCCCAAGGGCACTTGGTCAGCCAGGCCCGTCGCGGTCAGTGTATTTATCTGGTGGATGACTTGCCGTCCGAACTGGACGAGACCCACCGCCGTGCGCTTTGCCGCTTGCTGGAAGACTTACGCTGCCAGGTATTCATCACCTGTGTAGACCACGAATTATTGAGGGAAGGCTGGCAGACGGAAACGCCAGTCGCTCTGTTCCACGTGGAACAGGGCCGTATCACCCAGACCCACGACCATCGGGAGTGAAGGCATTGAGCGAAGAAAACACGTACGACTCAACGAGCATTAAAGTGCTTAAAGGCCTGGATGCCGTACGCAAACGTCCCGGTATGTACATTGGTGACACCGACGATGGCAGCGGTCTGCACCACATGGTGTTCGAGGTGGTCGACAACTCCATCGACGAAGCCCTTGCCGGTCATTGCGACGACATCAGCATCATTATCCACCCGGATGAGTCCATCACCGTTCGCGACAACGGCCGTGGCATCCCGGTAGACGTACACAAAGAAGAAGGCGTTTCCGCGGCTGAGGTCATCATGACCGTATTGCACGCCGGCGGTAAGTTCGACGACAACTCCTACAAAGTCTCCGGCGGTCTGCACGGTGTAGGTGTGTCGGTTGTAAACGCGCTGTCCGAGAAGCTTGTTCTCACTGTTCGCCGCAGCGGCAAGATCTGGGAACAGACCTACGTCCACGGCGTGCCTCAGGCGCCGATGGCAATCGTTGGCGACAGTGAGTCCACGGGGACCCAGATTCACTTCAAGGCCTCCAGCGAAACCTTCAAGAACATCCACTTCAGCTGGGATATCCTGGCCAAGCGGATTCGTGAGCTGTCCTTCCTGAACTCCGGTGTCGGCATCGTCCTCAAGGACGAGCGCAGCGGCAAGGAAGAGCTGTTCAAGTACGAAGGCGGCCTGCGGGCATTCGTCGAGTACCTGAACACCAACAAGACCCCGGTCAACCAGGTGTTCCACTTCAACGTCCAGCGTGAAGACGGCATCGGCGTGGAAATCGCCCTGCAGTGGAACGACAGCTTCAACGAGAACCTGTTGTGCTTTACCAACAACATTCCGCAGCGCGATGGTGGTACTCACCTGGTGGGCTTCCGTTCAGCGCTGACGCGTAACCTGAACAACTACATCGAACAGGAAGGGCTGGCGAAGAAGCACAAAGTCGCCACCACCGGTGACGACGCCCGCGAAGGTCTGACCGCGATCATTTCGGTGAAGGTGCCGGATCCGAAGTTCAGTTCCCAGACCAAGGACAAGCTGGTGTCTTCCGAAGTGAAGACCGCCGTCGAACAGGAGATGGGCAAGTACTTCTCCGACTTCCTGCTGGAGAACCCGAACGAAGCCAAGCTGGTGGTCGGGAAGATGATCGACGCCGCCCGTGCCCGTGAAGCGGCGCGCAAGGCCCGTGAGATGACTCGCCGCAAAGGCGCGCTGGACATCGCCGGCCTGCCAGGCAAACTGGCCGACTGCCAGGAGAAGGACCCTGCCCTGTCCGAGCTGTACCTGGTGGAAGGTGACTCTGCTGGCGGTTCCGCCAAGCAGGGCCGCAACCGTCGTACCCAGGCGATCCTGCCGCTCAAGGGCAAGATCCTCAACGTCGAGAAGGCGCGCTTCGACAAGATGATCTCGTCCCAGGAGGTCGGTACGCTGATCACCGCGCTGGGCTGTGGCATCGGCCGCGAAGAGTACAACATCGACAAGCTGCGCTATCACAACATCATCATCATGACCGACGCCGACGTCGACGGTTCGCACATCCGCACCTTGCTGCTGACGTTCTTCTTCCGTCAGTTGCCGGAGCTGATCGAGCGCGGCTACATCTATATCGCCCAGCCGCCTTTGTACAAGGTCAAGAAAGGCAAGCAAGAGCAATACATCAAAGACGACGACGCCATGGAAGAGTACATGACGCAGTCGGCCCTGGAAGACGCGAGCCTGCACCTGAACGAAGATGCCCCAGGCATTTCCGGTGAAGCCCTTGAGCGCCTGGTGAATGACTTCCGCCTGGTGATGAAGACCCTCAAGCGCCTGTCACGCCTGTACCCGCAGGAACTGACCGAGCACTTCATTTACCTGCCGGCCGTCAGCCTCGAGCAACTGTCCGACCACGCAGCGATGCAGGACTGGCTGGCCCAGTACGAAGTACGCCTGCGTACCGTGGAAAAATCCGGCCTGGTCTACAAAGCCAGCCTGCGTGAAGACCGTGAGCGTAACGTCTGGCTGCCGGAGGTTGAACTGATCTCCCACGGTCTGTCGAACTACGTCACCTTCAACCGCGATTTCTTCGGCAGCAACGACTACAAGACCGTCGTATCCCTCGGCGCGCAACTGAGCACGCTGCTGGACGAAGGTGCATACATCCAACGTGGTGAGCGCAAGAAAGCCGTGACCGAGTTCAAGGAAGCCCTTGAATGGCTGATGGCCGAAAGCACCAAGCGCCATACCATCCAGCGATACAAAGGGTTGGGTGAGATGAACCCGGATCAGCTGTGGGAAACCACCATGGACCCGGGCTCGCGCCGCATGCTGAAAGTGACCATCGAAGACGCCATTGGCGCGGACCAGATCTTCAACACCCTGATGGGTGATGCGGTCGAGCCCCGTCGTGACTTCATCGAGAGCAACGCGTTGGCGGTGTCCAACCTGGATTTCTGATCCGGCTTGCCCTGCCCCAACGAAAAAGGCCAACGCTCATGCGTTGGCCTTTTTTTATGCTAACTGGCTACCGAAGCCTCACTGCCTGCCGCCACACTCTCCAACCGATATCCGTAACCGTAGATCGTCAACAACTGCCAGCCGCGATCAGCGGTTAGCCCGAGCTTGTTGCGCAGGCGATAGATGTGGGTGTCGAGCGGGCGCGACGACGTCATTTCTTCATGGGTCCAGAAGCGCTCATAAAAATATTCCCGTGACAGCGGCCGGCCCAGGTTGGCGAACAGGCAGCGGGCCAGGCGGTACTCCCGTTCAGTCAGGCTGATCGGGATACCGGCGCGGGTAACGGTCAATTCGGCATCGTCGAATTCGAGGTCATTGAACACCAGCACTTCAGTGGTCGGGGTGCGTTGCAGGTTGTGACGCCTTAGCACCGCGGTGACCCGGGCCTTGAGTTCGTTGGGACGGAAAGGTTTACTGACGTAGTCATCGGCACCGGCGTTGAGGGCCTGGACGATGTCATGCTCGCCGTCGCGGCTGGTGAGCATGATGGCCGCGGGTGGCGAGTCCATGTGCTCACGTGTCCAGCGCAGCAAGGACAAGCCACTGATGTCAGGTAATTGCCAGTCCAGGATCAACAGGTCAAACGTTTCCCTGCGCAGTTGTCGCAGCAGGTCTTCACCCCGTTCGAAACTGTGCAGTGTCCAGGCGGGCTCTCCCCTGCCGGGAATTTGCTGCAGTGTCTGTTCCACCCGGCGCAACTCCGCCGGTTCATCGTCCAATATGGCGACACGCATGGAATGCGATTCCTTGGTTCCAAGAATAACGGACGTTCTCAGCTGGCAATCAAAAGCAGCCGGTGGCTGGTTCGTCGTCGTTGAGCTGTCACTGGCTGCGACAATACCGGCTCGCGATGCGAAGTGAAAGGCAGCCGCATTGCCATCATCAAGTCCGTTATAGTCTTGGCCGCAGCTGTGAGCTGGAGGCTGCCTGCATGTACAAACCGTCCCGATCTTCCGCCAAGGTACTTATGAACCCTCCGCGTCGCCGTGAAAGCCGTGAACCGACCCAGGTGCAGCGATTGTTCCGACAATTGATGCGTGAAGGATTGTGGATAAGTCTGTTGTTACTACCGATGACCGCGCTGGTTTCGTTCAGTCTGCAATCGGCACGCAACGGGCCGGGCGCTGCATTGCTGTCGGTGTGTCTGGTTGGCTGTGTATTGGGTTTGCTGCTGTTGCGCCCGCACTTCGCATTGAGCGCGACGTTGGGCGGAATGGGCCTGGCCCTGCTACTCAGCGCATTGCTGGGTGCACAGGGTTGGGCGTGGTCGCCGGTGGCCAGCCTGTTGGGCATGCTGCTGGGTTATCTGGTCTGGAACTGGCGGCGCCTGAGCGTGGTGTTGGCTTATTTCGGCTGGGAGCTGGCGCGCCTGGATGCGGAACCCAAGGTCTTCCCGGAGCGCCGGCGCGCTTCCTACACCGGCAGTGATCGCCTGCAGGGTCAGATCATGGCCTTGGAACAAGCCATGAGCCGAACCCGGGACACGCGCCGATTTATTGCCGACGGCCTGGAGTACCTGCCGGTAGCAACGATGATCAGCGATCCACAGGGCAACCTGTTGCTGGGTAATCGCAAGGCTCGCGAGTTGTTCGGTCACGCTTTGGTGGGCAGTGATGTGCTGGAGGAATTGGCGCGGTTGGGTTATCCGGCATTGGTCCACTCCCCTGCACATCGCTTGTCGACGTTGCCACTGGTTGAATTTCGCGATACCCGCGAGCGCAGCTTGCGACTGGAACGTGCCGCGCTGTTGCCGGTGGACGGTGATGTGCCCATTGGCTGGCTGCTCAGCCTGACTGATCTGAGCGCTGAACGGGAAGCCGAAGAGCAGCGCAGCGTCATGCTTCGTTTTCTCTCCCACGATTTGCGCGCGCCCCATTCGGCGATCCTGGCGCTGCTCGATGTGCAGCGGCATCAGGCCGGTGCCGACAAGCCGCTATTCGACCAGATCGAGCGCCAGGTGCGCCGCGCCTTGGAGCTGACCGATGGGTTTGTGCAGTTGGCCAAGGCCGAGTCCGAGGCCTACCAGTTCCAACCGAGCCTGTTCGCCATGCTGGTGCTGGACGTGATCGACCAGGCATTGCCTGTTGCCCAAGCCAAAAATATTCGGTTGGAGCACCAACTGGACGAAGAAGAAGCGCTGATCAGCGCTGATCAATCCCTGCTGACCCGCGCCCTGTTCAACTTGTTGGAGAACGCCATCAAGTACAGTGCGCCCGACACGTGTATAGCGTTGCAGGTCCGTTGTGCTCAGGGCTGGTTGACGTGTGACGTCGTTGATCAGGGCAAGGGCATCGGCGCGCAGGAACTGCCGGATCTGTTCGTCCAGTACCGACGGTTTTCCTCGGCCCATGGCGTGGATGGCATCGGTTTGGGGCTGTCGATGGTCAAGGCGGTCGTGGACCGTCATGGTGGGCAAATCGATTGCCGTAGCGTGGTAAACGAAGGCACTACGTTCAGCCTGCGCTTTCCGTTGTTGGAGGAATAAAAAAAGATCGCGGCCTTGGTAAGGCAGCGACCTTTTTCAGTGCGCTATAAAAACTTATGCACCTCGTACAAGGTTTTAGGTGTTTAAGAAATATGTATTAAAAACAGTGAGTTAAACGTTAAAACTGACGAAATCCGAAAAAACGGTACACAGGTTATCCACAATTCTCATACAGCCAACTTGTCCGCCGCGGCCGGCGCAGCAGGGGCCGGAGGAAGCGAGCCCAATTCCCGTTGCGTCTGTTCATTCCAAGCCTGTACACGGTCGTTCAGCTCGGCAATCGCGCGCGGCCCACTGCCCTCTGCATACATGGGGGCGCCGATGACCACGGTGATAACGCCTGGTGTTCTGACCCAGCCGGCCTTGGGCCAGAATTTGCCCGCATTGTGTGCAATCGGCAGCACCGGCAGGCCGGCGTTTACCGCCAGTGCGGAGCCACTGCGGGAAAACTTGCCGATCGTCCCGTAAGGTACGCGGGTGCCCTCGGGAAAGATCAGTACCCAAACGTTGTCCTTGAGCAGCACATCGCCTTTTTGCGCTACCTGCTTAAGGGCAACCTTCGGGTTGTCACGGTCGATGGCAATCGGGCGCAGCATCGCCATGGCCCAGCCGAAGAACGGTACAAACAGCAGCTCGCGCTTGAGCACCTGGCTCAACGGTTCGAAATAAGCCGAGAGAAAGAAGGTCTCCCAGGTGCTCTGGTGGTTGGACTGGATGACGCAAGGGCGCTCAGGCACATTCTCGGCACCTTTCACTTCGTAGCGGATGCCCAGAAACACCTTGCTCAGCCAGAGTGCGCAACGGCACCAGTAAACATTGATGAAGCGGTAGCGCGTCCTGAACGACATGAACGGCGCGACAAAAAAACTCAACGTGCACCACAACAAGGAACTGGTGCCCAGCAGCAGGTAAAAGAGGAAGCTTCTGATGGCCTGCAATATCGACATAGCGGCGTTTACCATTGCGGGCAATGCCCGCCTGTTCAAGCGCTTCCCGAACAATCCTTGATCAGGATGTCTTGGGAGCTCTAATTGTGGATAAGTTCAGCGGCAACCGCCGCCAGGTCGTCAAAAATCAAGGTGCCCACCGGTAGGGTCTTGCCCAGAGTCTTTTCGCCTTTTCCGGTCTTGACCAAAACTGGCTGACAATCGACGGCCTTCGCCGCCTCCAGGTCACCGAGGCTGTCGCCGACAAACCACACGCCCGACAGCGCAACGTCATAGTGAGCGGCGATGGTTTTCAGCATGCCGGGCTTGGGCTTGCGGCAATCGCAGCCTTCGTCCGGCCTATGTGGGCAATAAACGATCAGCCCGATGTCACCGCCCTGCCCGGCCACCAGCTCACGCAAGCGTTCATGCATGGCGTCGAGGACGGCGAGTTCGTAGTAACCGCGCGCAATGCCCGACTGGTTGGTGGCGACCGCCACCGTCCAGCCGGCCTTGCTCAACTGCGCGATGGCCTCGATGGAACCGGGGATCGGCAACCACTCCTCCACCGACTTGATGTAAGCGTCGGAGTCGTGATTGATTACTCCGTCCCGATCGAGAATCAGCAGTTTCAAGACTTACCCCAACAGCGAAATATCGGCAACACCGAGGAACAACCCACGCAGACGCGCCAGCAGCGCATAGCGGTTGGCTCGCACATTGGCGTCTTCGGCATTGACCATCACCGCTTCGAAAAACGCATCCACCGGTTCACGCAATGCCGCCAGGCGCGCCAGGGTTTCGCTGTACTGACGCGCCGCTGCCATCGGCTGGACTGCCTGGTCCGCCTGCTGGATCGCCGAGTACAGGGAGAACTCATTGGCGTTGTCGAAGTACTTGGCTTCAACGACGGCCGCAATGTTGCCTTCGGCCTTGCTCAGCAGGTTCGACACGCGCTTGTTCACCGCCGCCAGCGCTGCCGCTTCCGGCAGTTTGCGGAACGCCTGCACTGCCTGTACGCGTTGGTCGAAGTCCAGGGCAGAGCCCGGTTTCAGGGCTCGCACCGACAGGTAGGTCGCGACGTCGACACCTTCGTCTTCATAACGCGCACGCAGGCGGTCGAAAATGAATTCCAGCACCGCGTCGGCCAGGCCGGCAGCCTTGACCTTGCTGCCGAACGCATTCACGGCGAAGGCCACGGCGTCGTTCAGGTCCAGGTCCAGCTGCTTGTCGATGAGGATGCGCAGCACGCCCAGCGCTGCGCGACGCAGTGCGTACGGGTCCTTGCTGCCGGTGGGCAGCATGCCGATACCGAAGATGCCGACCAGGGTGTCGAGCTTGTCCGCGATCGCCACGGCCGCACCGGTCAGGGTGGTCGGCAATTCAGCGCCGGCGCCACGCGGCATGTACTGTTCGTTCAGCGCCAGAGCAACATCCTGCGGCTCGCCGTCGTTGAGGGCGTAGTAGTAACCGGCGATACCTTGCATCTCCGGGAACTCACCGACCATCTCGGTGGACAGGTCGCACTTGGACAGGATGCCGGCACGTGCCGCGCGCTGGGCATCGCCGCCGATGCGTGGAGCGATGAAGGCTGCCAGTTTCGATACGCGCTCGGCCTTGTCGTAGACGCTGCCGAGTTTTTCCTGGAACACCACGTTGCGCAGGCGCTCGTTGAAGCTTTCCAGGGGCTGCTTCTTGTCTTGCTTGAAGAAGAACTCGGCATCGGTCAAACGCGGGCGCACGACTTTTTCGTTACCAGCGATGATCTGCTGCGGGTCCTTGCTTTCGATGTTGGCCACCGTGATGAAGCGCGGCAGCAACTTGCCTTCGGCGTCCAGCAGGCAGAAGTATTTCTGGTTGTCCTGCATGGTGGTGATCAGCGCTTCCTGGGGCACTTCAAGGAAGCGTTCCTCGAACGAGCACACCAGTGGCACCGGCCATTCCACCAGCGCAGTCACTTCGTCCAGCAGGTTGGCCGGCACGATAGCCGTGCCTTCCTGGGCGGTCGCCAGTTCTTCGGTGCGTTTGCTGATCAGCTCGCGGCGCTCGTTGGAATCGGCCAATACATAGGCAGCGCGCAGGTCGGCCAGGTAATTGGCCGGCGACGTGATACGCACGCTCTGCGGATGATGGAAACGGTGACCGCGAGAATCACGACCGGCCTTCTGGGCGAGGATCGTGCAATCGATGACCTGGTCACCGAGCAGCATTACCAGCCATTGGGTCGGACGCACGAACTCTTCCTTGCGCGCAGCCCAACGCATGCGCTTGGGAATCGGCAAGTCATTGAGGGAGTCTTCGACGATGGTCGGCAACAGGCTGGCGGTCGGCTTGCCCTTGATGCTCTGGCTGTAGCGCAGCTTCGGGCCGCTCTGGTCGATTTCGCTCAGATCGACGCCGCATTTCTTGGCGAAGCCCAGGGCGGCCTGGGTCGGGTTGCCGTCGGCATCGAACGCGGCCTGCATGGGCGGGCCGTCGAGGTTGATGCTGCGGTCCGGCTGTTGCGTCGCCAGGGCGGTGATCAGCACGGCCAGGCGGCGCGGCGCGGCGTAGACATGCTTGGTTTCGAAGTTCAGGCCAGCGGCTTGCAGGCCTTTCTCGATGCCGGCCAGGAATGCATCGGCCAGGGTGTTCAGGGCTTTGGGTGGCAGTTCTTCGGTGCCCAGTTCAACCAGAAAATCTTGAGCACTCATTGTGCAGCCTCCAGCTTAGCCAACACTTCATCACGCAGGTCCGGGGTCGCCATCGGGAAGCCCAGCTTGGCACGGGCCAGCAGGTAGGCTTGCGCGACGGAACGCGCCAGGGTGCGCACACGCAGGATGTATTGCTGGCGCGCGGTCACGGAAATCGCCCGGCGTGCATCCAGCAGATTGAAGGTATGAGATGCCTTCAAGACCATTTCATAACTCGGCAGCGGCAGCGGCTGGTCCAGTTCGATCAGACGCTTGGCTTCGCTTTCATAGAAATCGAACAACTCGAACAGCTTGTCGACGTTGGCGTGTTCGAAGTTGTAGGTCGATTGCTCCACTTCGTTCTGATGGAACACGTCGCCATACGTCACTTTGCCGAACGGACCGTCGGCCCATACCAGGTCGTAGACCGAATCCACGCCTTGCAGGTACATGGCCAGGCGTTCCAGGCCGTAGGTGATCTCACCGGTCACCGGGTAGCATTCGATGCCGCCCGCTTGCTGGAAGTAGGTGAATTGGGTCACTTCCATGCCGTTGAGCCAGACTTCCCAGCCCAGGCCCCAGGCGCCCAGGGTCGGCGATTCCCAGTTGTCTTCGACGAAACGAATGTCGTGCACCAGCGGGTCGAGGCCCACGTGTTTGAGGGAACCCAGGTACAGCTCCTGGAAGTTTTCCGGGTTCGGCTTCAGCACGACCTGAAATTGATAGTAATGCTGCAGGCGGTTCGGGTTTTCGCCGTAGCGGCCGTCAGTCGGGCGGCGGCTTGGCTGCACATAAGCGGCGTTCCAGGTTTCCGGGCCGATGGCACGCAGAAACGTGGCAGTGTGGAAAGTGCCGGCGCCTACTTCCATATCGTAGGGCTGAAGTACCACGCAACCTTGCTCGGCCCAGTATTGCTGGAGGGCGAGGATCAAGTCTTGGAAGGTACGCACGGCTGGCGTAGGCTGGCTCACGAAATTCACCTGTTTCTTGGGCTGCGATTTAAAGAGCGGGAGTATACCCGATTCGTTCGTGCGCACGCCCCCTGGAGCCTTATGCCACGCTGCTTTTGGTGTTCCGAAGATCCGTTGTACATGGCTTATCACGATCAGGAGTGGGGGACGCCGCTGCGCGATGCGCAGGGTTTGTTCGAGTTGCTTCTGCTCGAAGGGTTCCAGGCCGGTCTGTCCTGGATCACCGTTTTGCGCAAACGCGAACGTTATCGGGAAGTGCTCTACGGCTTCGATGTACAGCGGGTGGCGCAGATGAGCGACGCTGAAATCGATGAACTGATGCTCGACCCCGGCATTATCCGCAACCGCCTCAAGCTCAAGGCGGCGCGGCGCAACGCCCAGGCCTGGCTGGCGCTGGAAGACCCGGTGGCATTCCTCTGGTCGTTCATAGGCAACCAACCGATCATCAACCATTTCAAGGATCGCACCGAAGTGCCGGCCATCACCCCCGAGGCACTGGCGATGAGCAAAGGCCTGAAAAAAGCCGGGTTCACCTTCGTCGGCCCGACCATCTGCTACGCCTTGATGCAGGCCTCGGGCATGGTCATGGACCACACCCAGGACTGCGACCGCTACGCCGAGTTGGTAAACGGCGGTTAGAATAGCCGGCTCGCAACACGGCCCATGAATTCAGGAGTGACCTGTGGATAAGTTGAAAGGCGCCTTGCTGGTCGGCGCTCTGCGGTTGTTTGCGCTGCTCCCTTGGCGAGCGGTGCAGGCGGTGGGCTCGGCCATTGGCTGGCTCATGTGGAAATTACCCAACCGTTCCCGCGACGTGGTGCGGATCAACCTCGCCAAGTGTTTCCCCGAGATGGACCCGGCCGAGCGCGAGCGCCTGGTGGGCCAGAGTCTCAAGGACATCGGCAAATCCCTGACCGAAAGTGCCTGTGCCTGGATCTGGCCGGCCCAGCGCTCCATCGAACTGGTGCGCGAAGTCGAAGGCCTGGAGGTGTTGAAAGAAGCGCTGGCCTCGGGCAAAGGCGTGGTCGGCATCACCAGCCACCTGGGCAATTGGGAAGTCCTCAACCACTTCTATTGCAGCCAGTGCAAACCGATCATTTTCTACCGCCCGCCCAAGCTCAAGGCGGTGGATGAGTTGCTGCAGAAGCAACGCGTGCAACTGGGCAACAAGGTCGCGGCGTCTACCAAGGAAGGCATCCTCAGCGTCATCAAGGAAGTGCGCAAGGGCGGCCAGGTGGGCATCCCCGCCGATCCGGAGCCGTCCGAATCCGCCGGCATCTTCGTGCCCTTCTTCGCCACCCAGGCCCTGACCAGCAAGTTCGTGCCGAACATGCTCGCCGGCGGCAAGGCGGTCGGCGTCTTCCTCCACGCCCTGCGCCTGCCGGACGGCTCCGGCTACAAAGTCATCCTCGAAGCCGCCCCGGACGAGATGTACAGCACCGACACCGAAACCGCCTGCGCCGCCATGAGCAAAGTGGTCGAGCGTTATGTACGGGCCTATCCGAGCCAGTACATGTGGAGCATGAAACGCTTCAAGAAGCGCCCCCCGGGTGAGGCGCGGTGGTACTGAAGACCTGCTCTGGACGGCGCACCACGAAACCCTGTGGGAGCGAGCCTGCTCGCGAAAGCGCCCTGACAGTCGCCACATAACTGACTGACCCCACCTCCCCGTGGCGAGGGAGCTTGCTCCCGCTGGGCTGCGCAGCGGCCCCAATAACTTCTCCAAACACCCCGCCCAGCTATATACCGGTTGATGGCTAAAAGACATCACCGGATAATGCCCCTTCAAAAAAGCACATAAGGATTTGCTGTGAAGAAGCTCTACCTGGCTCTCCCACTCTGCGCGCTACTGCTCCAAGGTTGCGGCGTGACCATGACCCGCTATGAACCCAATTTTCAGAACGTTCAGCAGCTCAAGAAGAATGAACCCATGCAGCCTCTGCGCGAAGCACAGGTGAATGCCGATTCGGGCCAGGGCTCTTTGATGGTGCGCTTGAACCCGATTTCCTCGCCCGAGGGCAGCGTTCCCCTGCACATCCAGGCAGCGATCAACGATGAACTCCGTCAAGCTGGCCTGCTTGACCCCCGTGCTGACCGGCAGCTCCAGGTTCAGTTGATCAAGAGTCAGCTCACCGCAGGCGTGGGTAGCGGCCACGGCGAACTGGCTGCACGTTTCACGTTGCGTAAAGGTGATCAAGTCTTGTACGAAACCACTAAAGATGTGCAGCGTGACTGGGACAGCAGTTTCTTCGGTCCGATCGCCATTCCGGCTGCCGCGAACAACTACAACCCGATGTTGCAGGACTTGCTCAAGAGCCTATACAGCGATCCACAGTTCACCCAAGCATTGAAGTGAGCATAAAAAAGAGCCGCAATTGCGGCTCTTTTTTATCGTTGTCAGCCCCGGGGAGTTTGGGTACCGACAGCTGAATATTTCATGCGGTTATTGTCGACCCAGTTCTTCAACAGCGCATTGACTTGCCGATTGAAAGTGTCGGTGACGGCAGCCTTAGGCGTATTACCTGCCAGCGGCAGGAACCAGATGCCCATCCACGTATTGACCGCATCGTGATTGCTGGCCTTGCCCAACGGTTGGCCATGATCGTCCAGCGTTTCCAGGCTCATGGTGTACTGGTCGGTTGCCAGCGCAGGAATGACCGTGAACGTAAAGCCACTGATGAACGCCAAGACCATCTGCCCACCACCTGGCGCGTGGTTATAGACCTTCAAACGCAGACTGTAGTCGCCTGGTTGCTTCTGGAACTCGTCGAAAACCACGCGTCCGAAAAGCCCTGATTCATCGAAAGTGCGTTTCAGCTCGGGCTTGAGCATGTCGCGAGCTTGCGGGACCTCAGTGGCCTTGGCATTGTCGGGGTCGCCCTGATAGAAATCGAAGTCGACATAGACGTTTGGCTTGTTCGAGTAACCCGCCATCGAAGGCATATCGACAGGTGCTACTTCATCTTTGGTGAAACTGGCGCATCCACTGAGGCTCAAGGCCAAGGTGAGGCCTATGATTTTTGCAAATTGCATATCGACTTCCTTGCGTAAATTTCTACATGCCGCTCACGGAGAGGGCACGAATTCTAGCGAGATTCGCGTGAAATCAAAAGGCCATCATTTGGGTGGGCTAGGCAGGGTGTGAGGGGACGTATAGGGGACAGATTTATTTGTCATTAAAATCGTCCAACCAGTAGTACCGCACCCCCTGATTCACCCATCAAGGAGTCACTCCCATGAACATCGATTTCACCGGACGTAACGTATTGGTCACCGGTTCCACCAGCGGCATCGGTTTTGCGACCGCCAAAGGTTTTCTGGAAGCCGGTGCCCAGGTCGTCATCAACGGGCGCAGCGAAAGCAGCGTGGAGGACGCGTTGCAGCGCCTGGGCAATCTGGCTTCCAGGGCGACAGGCTTTGTTGGCGATCTCAGCAACGAACCTGGCTGCCAGGCGTTGATCGCCAAGCATCCAAGTTTCGATATCGTCATCAACAACCTGGGCATTTTCAAGCAGGAAGACTTCTTCGAGACGCCGGACAGCGAATGGCAGCGTTTCTTCGAAACCAACGTGATGTCGGGCGTGCGTGTTTCCAGGGCCTACGCGCAGGGCATGGTCGAGCGTGGTTGGGGGCGGATCGTGTTTGTCTCGTCGGAGTCGGGCGTGAACATTCCGGCCGACATGATCCACTACGGCTTCACCAAGACCGCCCAGCTTTCAATCGCTCGCGGCCTGGCCAAACGCCTCGCGGGCACGGGCGTGACGGTGAACTCGGTGTTGCCCGGGCCGACACTGTCCGAAGGCGTTGCCAAGATGCTCCAGGCGGACGTCGAGCGCAGCGGGGAAAGCCTGGAGAAGGTCGCGGCAGATTTCGTCAACGAGCACCGCAGCACCTCGATCATCCAGCGCGCGGCACGGGTAGAGGAAGTCGCCAACATGATTATCTATGCCAGCTCGGAACAGGCCTCGGCCACCACCGGAGCGGCGCTGCGAGTTGACGGCGGTGTGGTGGACAGCATCGTTTAGCTGCGTTGCCAAGAGCATGGCAAGTGTCCTTGCTCCGGTTGCCATGACGCCATGCAAAAAAACGCCGCTTCCTCATCCGAGAGAAGCGGCGTTTTTTCTTTTGGAAGCAACATTGGTTGATTTGACCAACTTTCGTAGCGTTGAAAGGATTGTTCAGCCCGCCTCTTTGCAGGCGATCCGAGCCCCTTCAGCTAGCCGTTCTCGCCCAGGCGATCCGAGCCAACTTCGGCTACCCGTAACTCGATCAGACGGTCGGAACCACCTTCGGCTACGCGTTTCTCGATGAGACGATCGGAGCCGCCTTCTGCTACCCGGTTTTCGATCAGGCGATCCGAGCCGCCTTCGGCTATGCGTTTCTCGATCAGCCGATCGGAGCCACCTTCGGCTATTCGTTTTTCGATCAGGCGATCCGAACCGCCCTCAGCGAATGTAGGTTGAACAAAAGAAGTCGCGAACGCATTGCCGAGCGACAGTGCCAGAAGCGAGCCAACGAGTGTTTTGCTGAAAGTGTTCATGTCCTGATCCTTATTTATTCGTAGATGAGTGAGTTAGACGGCGACGTGCAAACGGACGTCGACGTTGCCGCGGGTCGCGTTGGAGTACGGGCAAACCTGGTGAGCCGCGTCGACCAGCGCTTGAGCATCGGCTTGATCCAGACCTGGCAGGCTGATGTGCAGGTCGATGTCCAGACCGAAACCGCCAGGGATCTGGCCGATGCCGACGTGTGCCGTGATCGAGGCGTCAGCCGGAATGCTGCGTTTGCTTTGGCTGGCGACAAATTTCAACGCGCCGATGAAGCAGGCGGAGTAGCCGGCTGCGAACAACTGCTCAGGATTGGTGGCTTCACCACCGGCACCGCCCAAGGCTTTTGGCGTGGCCAGTTTCACGTCGAGGATCTTGTCGCTGGAAACAGCACGGCCATCACGGCCACCGGTGGAGGTTGCGACTGCGGTGTAGAGAACGTTCATGTGGGGTTTCCTTTTTTCCTGATGGGTCTGATTGAGTTTGGCTTTCGCTAAATGTTTGTGCGCTAACCAGTGGCGCTAAAGTTAACGCCCAAATATTTAGTGCGCAAGATAAATTTTCAAGAATATTCCCGTTTTTATTTAATTTATTGATTTCAAAAGAAATTTATTTTTTAGAATTAACGGTGCCAACCCGCATGAGCGGAGGGAGCCAGGAAAGGAAGTGGCGAGGGCTGGCAGAGCCAGCGCAATGGCAGCCTTCGGAGAGATGGAATTCACAAGCACAACGATTGTTTCTTGATCGTATCCACGCCCCACGTGGGAATGCTGCCAGGGGAAGCTCCGCGTTCCGCTTCTGACGCTGAGCGTGGGAAGGACCCGCCGACCAAATACGCCCTTACCGGACCACATATATATGAGCCTTTGCCTACAACCACATCGGAACCAGCCTGCTTGTATGTCTTGCTCCTGGGCTCTATCGTCTTTTTGCTCTGCCCGTCATCGTGTTCACCCCATGAAACGACCCTGCATCAGCAACTTCAAACATCAAATATTCCGCTCTACCGCAATGCAACTCGCTAAAGAGTTTTTGGGGGATGATCCTGGGGCGCTAGCGGAGAAAGGTATCGACGTTGAGCGGATAAGATACGAGCCGATTACCCGAGAGGCACGTGACCAATGCTATCTATGGGCCCTGAGGCCCAACTTTATCCATGGGAGGATATTCCTGGCTGGAAAATTCGCGACGGGAAGGCGTTTGACCTTTCTCTATGGTATGACCAGGAGTTATGTGGGCTTTGTTTTGCCACGCCCAAATCAAGCACCTTGTCGATCAAGGTTGTCCTCTTGGAGGGCAAGCCGGACGCCAATCACCCTTTAAAAGGTGAAGTTGCCGGTTTGGTCTTGATTGCGATCAGCCGATACGCGCGAATGCTGAAGCTCCGCGAGATAGAGATTTTTGAGCCCGACCCTGGAGCCGTCCCATGGTATCTGTACCTAGGCTTCGATTTCGACGACCAGCGGCGCCTTGTTATAGCGGTGAACCAGGCATAACATGAACCCAAATTTATTGTGAGTTTTCCATGAAGGCTTCCAAGCGAACTCCAAAACCATTGCTTGCAGCTCAATACGAAGCGGAAGCTCGCCGTCTGGTTGGCTACGCGACCAGTATTGAGCGCCAATTCTTGTCGGCTAGCCTCGCCAAGGGTAGGGAGCATGAACCGGTCGGCCGAATGGCCGGCGCCAGAATCTGATTTCTGCTGGTATTGATAAAAAAGACCGCCTGATTGGCGGTTTTTTTTCTCTGGGCAAAGCCAACCCGGCTAAGCAACGGCCACTTGATTACGCCCCAGCGCCTTCGCTCGATACAGGGCTTTATCCGCATCGTTCATCAGGCTGTGCAGATCCTTATTGCAAGCCCCCGTCGATGCGACGCCGAGACTGGCTGATATGCAGTGAACAGGCTCAATCATCAAGCCAGCGATCGTATCGATGAGCTGTTTTGCAATCTGAGTGGCGACTTCGATGGAAGTGTCTGGAAGCAGAATGGCGAACTCTTCGCCGCCGAGCCGACCGTGGATATCCGTGGCCCGAAACGACGAGCTGATGACCACGCCCATCTGACGTAGGACCTGATCCCCAACCTGATGGCCGTAGGTGTCATTGATGTGTTTGAAGTGATCCATGTCCAACATGACCGCGCACAACCCCAACCGGTTGGTTCTGCATTCGTCGTAAAGCTGCTGGGCATGCTCGAAAAAAGCCCGTCGACTTTTCAGGCCGGTCAGTTCATCGGTTTGTGCGGCGCGGGTTGAAATGCTGTTCGCCTGTTCCATCTCGCGGGTGAGTCGAAAAGCGGTTTCCAGTGCCTGGGACATTTTGTGCGTGGCGCGGGCAGCAAATGCCGCGAACACCAGGATCGAAAGCGCCATGCCGACTTGAATCGGCGACGGTTGGAACAGCAGCCAGACCGTGCACGGAAACAGCACCAGGCCAATGGAGACCAGTGTCATGTCCCGGTAGGCGGAGTAACAGGAGACCGCGCTGACAGTCATCCCCACGGTAAAAAGCATGACGAGAGCTTGCGAGAGGAGATCATCTTGCGGCATCAAAACAAGCGCGCCACCGCCCCAGATGCTCGCGGACAACACCAGCGAGACCCAGTATCTTCGCTCCCAGCGTTGAGGCGTGCGCTGAACCTCGTCGCTGCGAAAATAGGCAACGAACATCGCGATCCGCAGCAGCGTCGATCCGCTTAATATGGCCAGCCACCACACAACCGTGCTGTGCTCAAAGCGATCCCAACACAGCCAACACAACATGATGGCCGCGAGGTAACTACCAAACACCGCGGAAACGGATTGGCGAAACAGTTGCTGCAGTCGGTCAGTGCGCACTTGTCCGGCTATGCAAAAATCCATGCCATTGCGAGATCTCGGGCCATCCATGTGATCCACCTGATCGTGAAGCCGCTAGAAAACGCGATTGTGGCACCCTGCCAGCAACGCAAACAACCGAATTACACCTGCACCCACGAGCTTTGCATCGTGGCAAGGGAATTCATCCTCGCGGGGTTGCGCAGCAAGCCACCATTTCCCAGACTAAAACCGTCCCCGTGGCGAGGGAGCTTGCTCCCGCTGGGCTGCAAAGCAGCCCCAAGACAAGCCAACGCATTCCTACAGACAAACCGCATGATCGGTTGCGACCGCTGCGCGGCCGAGCGGGAGCAAGCTCCCTCGCCACAGGGATCGGAGCTGAAAACGAAGCGCTGTTTATTCCCGCTCTGCCATCTTTCCATCAAGCTACACATCCTTGCGCCATTACCTACAACTACGCCAGAATCCACCGGCTTGTGCGCCTTGCCCTCGGGTTCTATTGTCGTCCTGCCACTGCCCATCAGTGGTCGGGTTTAGTAGCTCGAGGTTGTGTCAGTAAGATGCACGAGTTCTCCATCAAGGTAGATTCCTACCTTGCACTTGATGGTAGCTGTGCGCAGGGCGCTTCGGCGCGCCGGCAATGCTGATCTCCCCGGTCTACTAACCTGCGTACAGCTGCCACCCTTCTTTTAGTAGGGAAGAGGTTGTGGCTTAACCTTGGAGTATCAGCTCATGTCGAAATCTACAACGAATCCGCCTGAGGCGGACCGCACCTCCTCGCCAACAGAACCGAAAGATGCTCTCCAATCGGCTCAACTCTTCACCGTCGTACAAGACACCGACAACGAATGCCTGCTCGCCAACCTCAGCGAAACCCTGGCTTCAGCCGACGCCATGGTCAGCAACCTCGCGTTCGATCTGCAAGGCTCGCACCGCCACATCGCCCTCGGCGTCCAGCAACTGATCGAGCTGAGCTCATTACTGGCGAACCGAGTTCTGGACAACGTTGATCCAAGATAAACGTCACACTGCAACCCCGTGGCGAGGGAGCTTGCTCCCGCTGGCTGCGAAGCAGCCCATTGGATAACGCTGAGCCGCGATAGCGAGCGAACCCCGCCAAAACCCGACGCTTTACGTCGGGTTTTTGTGTGCGGGTTACTCGACTTGCGACAGCTTGGCGTCGTCGCAACCGGCAGCGCGGCACTCGCGCTCGACAGCCTTGAGTATGACGATACGCGCTTCGGTCTTCTCATTGGCACAGTCCAGGTAGAGCAGGCCATCGTTGGAACAGGCGTTGTCACGAATCTTGATCCACTGGATCTGAGCGGCTTTCACCTTCTTCTTTTGATCCGGGTTCAGGGCACTCATCGTCTTCTTGTATTGCTCGTTGATTTCCTGGTCCGACTGAACCATTTTCAGCGACGCGCAATAGGTTCTGTCATAGGCGTTTCTAGGGTTATCGCAACTCATCGCAGACGCCGATGCTGATGCCATTGCCAGCAATGCCCCAACCAACAAAGACTTGATCACTCACTTCTCTCCCTGAATGCCCTCTATTGATTAGAGGTCGCGGCGGGGAATTTATCATGAGGGTCGTAGAACAATGAAGCGGATCTATGGTTCGACCCTCCGCCCTTCGCCCTCCTTTCGGAACGAAAAACAAGTAGCTACCGTATCGAGCGAGGGGTATCCCCACTCATCCCCAAGCCGGTCAAACACTCGTGGCGAGGGAGCTTGCTCCCGCTGGGCTGCACAGCAGCCCCAAAAGGCCGACACATTCCTACAGACAAACCGCATAAATCCTTGGAAGGCCCCCGCCGTCACATCCTCCTTGGCATCCAGCAGTTGATTGAGCTGAGTTCATTGCTGGCGAATCGGGTGTTGGATAACGTCGATCCCCAATAGCGACAGCTCTCAACGAAAACCCGACGCTACGCGTTGGGTTTTCGTTGAGGCATGCGTTGAGGGCTGCAAGCGCTCCCTTTATCCAGTGCCAAGCGATATCCTGCCTGACATCCGTCGCTTGGAAAGCACAATGAACGTCAAAAAAATTCATTCCTTATCGCTTATGGGAATCAGCGTTGCCGTCGTTGGAGCCCTACAGCTTCTTCTGCACGAAGCCATGATCATAATCGAGGAGGCAAGGTCTGGAGGCATTCCCTATCAGCTAAGTGCGGAGATACTGTTCGTTGTCCTTAGCCATGCACTCATCATTACCGCGATTCCGCTGTTATTAGTCACTAGAAATAAAACGATGGCAAGTTACATTGCTCTTTCGGTTCTTCTGTCGATCTACGCCCAATTTATGATAGGTATCAATATCGCTGGAGTTACAGTCTCTGTAGTGATTTTATCTGTGTTGATTATCTATGCAGTCAGAAAATTAAGCTTCGCCATCCGTTATTTCCGTGCGAAATAAATTCTAGGTTAAAGTATTTGCGAGGAATATTTATAAGCCAACTCAAGCATAAAAAAGCGGGGCTGCGTGTAAATGCAGCCCCGCTTTTCTTATTGCTCGATCAGCTCAAAACGCCGGTAAAACCGCGCCTTTGTACTTCTCGAGAATAAACGCCTTCACTTCCGGAGTATGCAGCGCTGCAACCAGCTTCTTCATGGCCTCGCTGTCCTTGTCGTCCGGACGGGCTACCAGAATATTCACATAAGGCGAGTCGTTGCCTTCGATCACCAGCGCATCCTTGGAAGGGTCAAGCTTGGCCTCCAACGCATAGTTGGTATTGATCAATGCCAGATCCACTTGAGTCAGCACGCGCGGAATGGTTGCCGCTTCCAGCTCACGGAACTTCAGATCCTTCGAATTCTCGGTGATGTCTTTGGTAGTCGACAGGATGTTGTTCGAGTCCTTGAGCTTGATCAGCCCGGCTTTGGCCAGCAACAACAGCGCACGGCCACCATTGGTAGCATCGTTCGGGATCACGACATTGGCGCCGCCTGGCAGTTCTGTAAGTGCCTTGTACTTGCTGGAGTACGCGCCCAGGGGTTCCAGGTGCACACCGGTTACGCTCACCAGATTCGTGCCCTTGGCCTTGTTGAACTCATCCAGGTACGGCTGGTGCTGGAAGAAGTTGGCGTCCAGGCGCTTTTCGGCGACTTGTACGTTGGGCTGGACGTAGTCGGTGAAGATTTTGACCTTGAGGTCCACGCCTTCCTTCGCCAATGCCGGTTTGACGAACTCGAGAATTTCCGCATGAGGAACCGGCGTGGCCGCGACGGTCAGGGTGTCGGCGGCGTGGGCGGAGAACGCTGCGGCGGCAGCGAAGGCAACCAGTAGTTTTTTCATTCAGCTAACTCCTTTTGAGGCGCCTGCTCTTGGCGCCTGCCAGCGAATGGCCGGCTCATGGTTTATTGGCGCGAGGCCTTATTTTCTAGAGAAATGCACAACCAGTTTGTCGCCCACGGTTTGCAGGACCTGGACCAGCACCAGCAGCAATACCACCGTGACCACCATCACGTCGGTCTGGAAACGCTGGTAGCCGAAGCGGATCGCCAGGTCGCCCAGGCCACCAGCGCCGACCACACCGGCCATGGCCGTGTAGGACACCAGAGTAATCGCTGTCACCGTAATCGCTGCGAAAATGCCCGGACGGGCTTCCGGCAGCAATGCGTTGACGATGATCTGTCGCGTGGTAGCGCCCATGGCCTGGGTCGCTTCGATGATGCCGCGATCGACTTCGCGCAGGGCGGTTTCCACCAGGCGGGCGAAGAATGGCGTTGCGCCGACCACCAGTGGCGGGATCGCGCCGGCCACGCCCAACGACGTGCCGGTGATCAACACCGTGAACGGGATCATCACGATCAACAGGATGATGAATGGCAGCGAACGCAGGATGTTCACCATCAGCGACAGCAGCGCGTAGAGTCCCCGGGCTTCAAGCAATTGGCGCGGGCTGCAGAGAAACAGCAACACGCCCAGCGGCAGGCCGAGCAGTACGGTGAACAGCAGCGAACCGAACAGCATCAGGAAGGTGTCGCCGGTTGCCAGCCAGATTTCCAGCCAGTCGATGTTTGCAAAAAATTCCATTAGCGCAGCACCTCCATGTGGACATCGGCCGCGGTGAAGCGGGCGAAGGCCGCTTCCATGTCACCGCCGGTGATGGCGAGGGTCAGTTGCCCGTAGGGGGTGTCTTTGATGCGGTCGATACGACCGGCCAGGATGCTGTAGTCCACGCCGGTTTCGCGAGCGACGGTTCCAAGTAACGGCGCGTAGGTCGCTTCGCCCTGGAATGTCAGACGCACGATGCGCCCCGGGACGTGAGCAAAGTCGTCGCGCTGTTCGCTTTCGTCGATCTGCTCGTCTTCCTGGACGAAACGCTTGGTGGTCGGATGCTTGGGGTGCAGGAACACCTCGGCCACCGGGCCTTGCTCGACGATCACGCCGGCGTCCATCACCGCGACTTCATCGCAGACACGCCGGATCACGTCCATCTCATGGGTAATCAGTACGATGGTCAGCTTCAACTCACGGTTGATCTCCGCCAGCAGTTGCAGCACCGAGGCGGTGGTCTGTGGGTCGAGCGCGCTGGTGGCTTCGTCGCACAACAGGATCTTCGGCTTGGTTGCCAGGGCGCGGGCGATGCCGACGCGCTGCTTCTGGCCGCCGGACAGCTGCGCCGGGTATTTGCGGGCGTGGTCGGACAGCCCTACCCGCGCCAGCAATTCGGCGACGCGGCGGTCGATATCGCTGCGGGACAATTCACCCGCCAGCGTCAGTGGCATGGCCACGTTGTCGGCCACGGTCTTGGACGCCAGCAGATTGAAGTGCTGGAAAATCATCCCGACCTGTTGGCGAAAACGGCGCAGGCCGTTGGCGTCCAGGGCGGTGACTTCTTCGCCGTCGACGATGATCTTGCCGCCGCTGGAATCTTCCAGGCGATTGATCAGGCGCAGCAGGGTACTTTTTCCCGCACCGGAATGACCGATCAGGCCGAAGACCTGACCGTTCTGGATGGTCAGACTGGTCGGGTGCAGCGCGGGGATATCCCTACCGGCAACCCGGTAGGTTTTATGGACGTTTTGAAACTCGATCACGTAGCGAACCTTGTGGGGCGCGGTGGAAAAGGATCAGCGGTAAGCCGGGCGCGCATTTTAGCCTGTCCGTATAGAGGTTCTTAGCATTTATTTGAGATTGAACCAGCGATTTGGCAATAAGGCGATCAAAGGGCATAAAAAAGGAACACAGCGAAACGGTATCGGTCACTCATTAGGCACCTCCACATATGCCCAGGTACCGTGCCTGGCGCATCGAACTCACGGGTCCTGGCCACGGCGGGGATCGCAACGAGGAGTCATGCCTGATGAGCACTAAAAAACCTGCCGCCCCCAGCCAGATGGCCGGGACCGACACGCTGGATCGCAGCAATACCAACGCCAAGCTGGAGAGCCTCGAACAGTTTCGCTCCGATGCCACCGAACAGGCCTTGCGCACCAACCAGGGCGTGAAGATCGCCGATAACCAGAACACCCTCCGCGTCGGGCCGCGTGGGCCGTCGTTGCTGGAAGACTTCATCATGCGTGAGAAAATCACGCATTTTGACCATGAACGTATTCCCGAGCGCATCGTTCACGCCCGAGGGACCGGTGCCCATGGCTACTTTCAGGCCTACGAATCGCATGCGGCCTTGACCAAGGCCGGTTTCCTGCAAGACCCAGGTAAAAAGACGCCAGTGTTTGTACGTTTTTCCACCGTGCAGGGCCCACGGGGTTCCGGTGACACGGTGCGGGACGTGCGCGGCTTTGCAGTGAAATTCTTCACCGACGAAGGCAACTTCGATCTGGTGGGCAACAACATGCCGGTGTTCTTCATCCAGGATGCGGTGAAGTTTCCTGATTTCGTCCATGCGGTGAAACCCGAGCCCCATAACGAAATCCCCACCGGCGGATCGGCCCACGACACCTTCTGGGACTTTGTCTCGCTGGTACCGGAGTCGGCTCATATGGTGATCTGGGCGATGTCCGACCGGGCAATCCCGAAAAGCCTGCGTTCCATGCAGGGTTTCGGCGTGCACACCTTTCGCATGATCAACGCTGAAGGCCGCAGCAGCTTCGTCAAGTTCCACTGGCGGCCCAAAGCCGGGACCTGTTCCCTGGTATGGGACGAAGCCCAGAAGCTCGCGGGCAAGGACACTGATTACCACCGTCGCGATCTCTGGGAGTCGATCGAGATGGGCGACTACCCCGAGTGGGAATTTGGCGTACAGATCGTCGCCGAGGAAGACGAGCACAAGTTCGACTTCGACCTGCTCGACCCGACCAAGATCATCCCCGAAGAGCTGGTACCCATTACGCCGCTGGGCAAGATGGTGCTGAACCGCAACCCGGACAACTTCTTTGCCGAAGTCGAGCAGGTTGCGTTCTGCCCCGGACATATCGTGCCGGGCATTGATTTCAGTAACGACCCATTGCTGCAAGGCCGGCTGTTTTCCTACACCGATACGCAGATCAGCCGACTTGGTGGGCCGAATTTTCACGAGTTGCCGATCAACCGCGCCATCACCCCGGTGCACAACGGCCAGCGTGATGCCATGCACCGCACTACTATCGACAAGGGGCGCGCGTCCTACGAGCCGAACTCCATCGATGGCGGCTGGCCGAAGGAAACCCCGCCTGGTCCGCAGGATGGTGGTTTCGAAAGTTATCCGGAGCGCATCGACGCCCACAAGATCCGCCAGCGCAGCGATTCGTTCGGCGATCATTTCTCCCAGGCGCGGTTGTTCTACAAGAGCATGAGCCCCCACGAGCAAGAGCACATCATCGCGGCGTACAGCTTCGAACTGGGCAAAGTGGAACGCGAGTTCATCAGGGCGCGGCAGGTGAACGAGATCCTCGCCAACATCGATCTGGAACTGGCCGGGCGAGTTGCGAAGAACCTCGGCTTGCCGGCTCCCACTGCCGGTACGGTCGATGTTCCGACGCCTTCCCTGGAGCAGTCCCCGGCGTTGAGCCAGGCCAATCTGCTGTCCGGCGACATCAAGACCCGCAAGGTCGCGGTGTTGGTGGCCAATGGCGTCGAGGGGACAATCATCGATGCGCTCAAGCAGGCACTGGAAGCCGAAGGGGCCCACGCGAAAATCCTCGGCCCAACCTCCGCGCCGGTGACCACCGCTGCTGGGCAAACGCTGCCGGTGGATGCGTCCATGGAAGGCTTGCCGTCGATTGCCTTTGACGCGGTGTTCGTGCCGGGCGGGGTGGAGTCGATCAAGGCGCTGAGCGCCGATGGCGTGGCGTTGCATTACCTGTTGGAGGCCTACAAGCACCTGAAGGCCATCGCGCTGCATGGCGAAGCGCGACAGTTGCTGGTGTTGTTGAAGCTGGAGGCGGATGCGGGGCTGATTCCGGACGCTGATGCGGGCAAGTTCCAGGCGTTTTTTGACGCGATTGCCCAGCATCGGGTTTGGGCGCGGGAGCCTAAGGCCAAGGCTATTCCAGCCTGAAGAGATTTGTTGTTTGGTAGGACGCCTTCGCGAGCAGGCTCGCTCCCACAGGGATATGTGTCGATCACAACACCCATGTGGGAGCGAGCCTGCTCGCGAAGCTTTCAGTGCTTACGCGGAGTCAGAACCACTTGCGCCGGCACGCTACGCAAGATCTGCTTCTGCAGTTTCAAATCAAACCCGGGATCGAGTTTCTTCACCCGCTTGGTCAGCAATGTCGCCAACCACGGGTAATCATCGGTGCGCGGGGCCTGGATGCTTACGTCGCACTGATAATTCACAACATCGGCGGCGATGGCGTCCAATTGATGACGCATTTTCTGGATATCGCCGATATTCAGCGCAACCGTGGTGGCCTCCGCACTCGGGTCGATCACCCTTGCAACCGGCTTGGCTTCGGCGGCCTGGAGGGCGGCTTCGGCTTTTTCCAGCTCGGCCTTGCGGGCCTGGGCGATCGCACTGTTCACTTCGCCGGTAAGTGCCGGCGCTTTTGGCATCAGCGCGCGAGCCCGGCTCAGGGCGGTGGCGGCGGCGTTTACATCGCCTTTTTGCAGGTCGATCTGGCTGCGGCGCAAGTACGCCTCGGCCAGTTGCCGCTGGTAAGGCTCCAGCGACGGATCTTCAGGCGTCTGGGCTTGCAACGCGGCCAACTGACCTTCTGCGGTGGCCAGTTCATTGCTGGCCAGGCTCTGTTCGAGCTGCGCGATGGCCGGGCCCCGGGTATCCGGGGTTTCGACGGTCGGCGGCGTGCTCTGGCAGGCGCCCAGCAGCAGGGAAAACGCGACAAGGAGCAGATAACGGGAGGCGAACGGCTTCATTCCTGCGACTCTCTAATTGCGCAAAAAGCGAGCAAGTCTACACCCCTCGACGGGGCAGGACAAAACTCAGCAGAAACAACGCCGCCGCGCTGACCACGATCGATGGTCCGGCCGGAGTGTCCTTGAACCACGACAACGCCAGCCCGCCACACACCGCGAGCATGCCCAGCAGGCTTGCGCCCAAGGCCATCTGCTCCGGTGAGCGGGCGTGACGCTGTGCCGCAGCCGCCGGAATGATCAGCAATGAAGTAATCAGCAATACACCGACGATCTTCATCGCCACGGCAATCACCACTGCGATCAACAGCATCAGCGCCAATCGCAGGCCCACCACGGGCAGGCCCTCGACCCGCGCCAGTTCCTCATGGACGGTAACCGCCAGCAACGGACGCCACAGCGCCACGAGCAACAGCAATACCGCCGCGCTGCCGCCGAGGATCCAGGCCAGGTCCATCGGACTGATCGCCAGGAGATCGCCGAACAGATAGGCCATCAGGTCGATCCGCACGTCGCGCATGAAGCTGAGCACCACCAGCCCGAGGGACAGCGTGCTGGGAGCCAGGATGCCCAGCAGGGTGTCGGACGCCAGCGGCTGGCGCTGTTGCAAGGTCACCAGAACCACTGCGAGCAGCAGGCAACCCACGGTCACCGCGATGGCGGGGCTGACGTCCAGCAAAAACCCCATGGCCACGCCGAGCAGCGCCGCGTGGGACAAGGTGTCGCCGAAATAGGCCATGCGCCGCCAGACCACGAACGAGCCCAAGGGGCCGGCGACCAGGGCGAGGGCCAGGCCTGCAAGCAGGGCGTACAACAGAAAATCAGCCATGCTTGCAGCCGTCTCCATGAACATGATTGGAAGCAGAAGGAGCGCTGACCACCGAACCGTGCAGGTCATGGGAATGGTCATGATGGTGGTGATAAATCGCCAGGCTTTGTGCGTTTTTTCCGAACAATTCGACAAAGGCCGGATCGCCACTGACTTGCTCGGGATGCCCGGAGCAGCAGACGTGACGGTTGAGGCAGACCACCTGGTCGGTAGTGCTCATCACCAGGTGAAGGTCGTGCGACACCATCAACACACCACAGCCGTGGCGGTCGCGCAGGCGGGTGATCAAGCTGTAAAGCTCGGCCTGTCCCGCCACATCGACGCCTTGCACGGGCTCGTCGAGCACCAGCAGCTCGGGCTCGCGCAACAGGGCGCGAGCCAGCAATACACGCTGCATCTCGCCGCCGGACACACTCTGCACCGGGCTGTCGATCACTTGCTCGGCGCCGACTTCCTTCAGCGCCGCCAAGGCTCGCTCGCGGTCGACGCCCGGCACCAGGCGCAGAAAGCGCAGCACGGACAGCGGCAAGGTCGGGTCGACGTGGAGTTTCTGCGGCATGTAGCCGACACGCAGCCGGGGCTTGCGCCAGACGCTGCCGCTGTCCGGCTTGAGCAGGCCCAGCACGGCGCGCACGAGGGTGGTCTTGCCGGCGCCGTTGGGGCCGATCAAGGTGACGATCTGCCCCGGTTCGACGCTCAGGTGAATGTTATCCAGCACGCTCTGCCCGGCGAACGTCACGGCCACCTGTTCGAGGCGGATCAACGCGTTGCTCATCAGGCCCCCTGGCAACCGGAGCACAGGCCGACCACTTCGACGGTCTGGGTGTCGACCACGAAGCCGACGTCCTTGGCGCTGGCGACGATCGCGTCGCTGATGGACTTCTGTTCCAGCTCGATGGCCGCATGACATTCGCGGCAGATCAGGAACTGGCCTTGGTGGGCGTGCTCCGGATGGTTGCAGCCAACGAAGGCGTTCAGCGAAGAAATGCGATGTACCAAGCCGTTTTCCAGCAGGAAATCCAGCGCCCGGTAGACTGTCGGCGGCGCGGCGCGGCGGCCGTCCTGCTCGCTGAGTACCGCGAGGATGTCGTAGGCACCCAGCGGCTTGTGGCTTTGCCAGACCAGCTCCAGCACTCGCCGACGCAAGGCGGTCAGCCGCAGGCCCTGGCGCGCGCAAATGGCATCGGCCTCGGACAGCGCGCTGTGCACGCAATGGGAGTGATCATGGGGACGACTGGCAAGGGGGGTAATGGGCATGGGCAGCGACGAGTTTAGTGAGAGACGTTATTATGTTACCCGTTCTCGCCTCTTCGAGTGGTCATCGTGTCCCGAATTTTTTCGCTCTTTGTCGCTTTTGTCGCAACATTTCTGCTGATTGGCCCGGCCCGGGCCGACGTCAAGGTGCTAACCAGCATCAAGCCGCTGCAACTGATTGCCGCCGCGGTGCAGGACGGCGTGGCCGTTCCGGAAGTGCTGTTGCCCCCTGGTGCCTCGCCTCACCACTATGCGCTGCGTCCATCCGACGTACGGAAGGTGCAATCGGTGGACCTGCTTTACTGGATCGGCCCAGACATGGAAGGTTTCCTGCCGCGTGTGTTGAATGGTCGTACGCAGCCTTCCGTCGCCGTGCAGGATCTGCCGGGGCTCAAGTTGCGTCATTTCGCCCAGGACAGCGCGTCCCACGAGGACGAGGAGCCTGCCGACGAACATGACCACGACCATCGTCCCGGCACCGTGGATGCCCACTTGTGGCTGTCGCCGCTGAACGCCCGGGTGATCGCCGCCAGAATGGCTGCCGACCTGAGCGCGGCGGATCCGGCGAACGCGGGCCGCTATGAAAGCAACCTCAAGGCTTTCAACCAGCGCCTCGATGCATTGGACGTACGCCTCAAGGCGCGTCTGGCCGGGGTCGCAGGCAAGCCGTATTTTGTGTTCCACGAAGCGTTCGACTATTTCGAGGACAACTACGGCCTCAAGCATGCCGGGGTTTTCGCCGTGGCCGCCGAGGTCCAGCCCGGTGCCCAGCACGTGGCGGCGATGCGCACGCGCTTGCAGGCGGTGGGCAAGACCTGCGTCTTCAGCGAACCGCCGCTGCGTCCGCGCCTGGCCGAGACGCTGGTGGCCGGGCTGCCGGTGAAGCTGGCCGAACTGGATGCGCTGGGCGGCTACACCCCGGCAACGGCACAAGGGTATGAGCAATTGCTGGAAAAGTTGGGGAATGATCTGGCGGGGTGCCTGGAGTCGTTGTAACACCCCGCTCTCGTGGCGAGGGAGCTTGCTCCCGCTCGGTTGCGCAGCAACCGCAAATCTTGGGCCTGCTGCGCAGCCCAGCGGGAGCAAGCTCCCTCGCCACAAAGGCATTCAGGTCCGCTGGTTGCTAAAGGGCGAACGGCAACAGCGTGCTGACCTTCTGCCGCTGCGCCAGCCGCCGCTGAAATTCCTTCGGATCATGAATCAACACATCCTGCCCGGCGAACGATTCGGCGGCAATCAGCCGCGACAGCCAGAACCGCACGCACGCCACGCGCAGCATGGTCGGCCATAGTTGCGCCTCGGCGGATGTGAACGGCCGCAGCGCCGCATAAGCGCCAAGCAACGCTCGCGCCCGCGGGCCATCGAGCATGCCTTCGTCATCCGAACACCAGTCATTCAGTGCAATGGCGACGTCATACAGCATCGGCCCGGAACAGGCGTTGTAGAAGTCGATCAACCCGGTCAGGTGGGTGCCTTCGAACATCGCGTTGTCGCGGAACAGGTCGGCATGGATGTTGGCGCGGGGCAGCGCGAGGATGCCGATTTTCTGCACGGTGATTTCGTCCAGTGCCGCCTCCAGCAACTGACGGGCATCGGCGTCGAGGTGTGACAACAGCGTGGCGCCCTCCTCCTGCATCCAGTCCAGGCCACGGTCGGTCTTGCGCTTGATCATGTTGTCGCGGGTCGCCAGGTGCAGGTGCGCAAGCAATTCACCGACCTGGGCGCAATGCTGGGCGTTGGCCTGCTTGACGTGCTTGCCGGCCAGGCGCGGTTGCAGCAGCGCCGGTTTGCCGGCCAGTTCCCTCAGTGCGACCCCCTCGGTGGTGCGCAAGGCGTAAGGCACCGGTAAATTGGCGCCGTGCAGCACGTCCAGCAGTTCGATGAAGAACGGCATCTCCTGCACCGGGCCGCGCTCGACCAGCGTCAGGACGAACTCGCCCTGTTCCAGGCTGATGAAAAAATTGGTGTTTTCGCTGCCGGCGGCGATCCCCTGGAAATCAAGCAGGCGGCCGAGCCCGTAAGGGGCGAGAAAGGTTTCCAGCTCGGGCCGAGCCAGGGGCGTGAACACAGACATGGTTAGAACTGCCAGTACGGGCGCCCTTCAGCGGGCGCCGGTTGAAGTCGCGAGCGGTATCACCACTCAAAAATTTTCCACGAAGGGATCAGCATATCCGGCTGGTCCGAACGAATGAAATTTGCATCAGTGCCGTCGGCGCGTACCAGGAAATAAGGCTTGCCGTTCTTGGGCGTGACCTTGATCGCGTACAGGAAGCCGTTTTGCCGATATTCCTGAATGGTTCTGTCGCCTTCGGTGCGGATGGTGACATCCGGGTCCGCCGAAGGAGCGTCATCCGCCGCCATGACGGCCAACGGTGTGAATGCAAACAAGCCAGCCAGTAACAGGCGATTTAGTGTACGCATGATAACCTTGTCCCTTTGTCGTCAACGGTCCCGCTATTCTAGCCCCGGACCCGCCGAAAAGGTTGATCCTGCTCATGAGCCAAGCCCCCCTCGTCCTGGTGGACGGTTCTTCTTATCTGTACCGCGCCTTTCACGCGCTGCCACCGCTGACCACGTCCAAAGGCCTGCCGACCGGTGCGGTAAAGGGCGTGCTGAACATGCTCAAGAGCCTGCGCAAGCAGTATCCGGACAGCCCGTTCGCGGTGGTCTTCGACGCGAAGGGTGGGACGTTTCGCGATGCGTTGTACGCCGAATACAAGGCCAATCGCCCGAGCATGCCCGACGACATGCGCGTGCAGATCGAGCCGCTGCACGCCAGCGTAAAGGCCCTGGGCTTCCCCTTGTTGTGCGTGGACAACGTCGAAGCCGACGACGTGATCGGCACCCTGGCCCGCAGCAGCGCCGCGGCCGACCGCCCGGTGGTGATTTCCACCGGCGACAAGGACATGGCGCAGCTGGTCGATGGGCACATTACCTTGGTCAACACGATGACCGGTAGCTCACTGGACGTGGCTGGCGTGAAGGAGAAGTTTGGCGTCGCTCCGGAGCAGATCATCGATTATCTGGCGTTGATGGGCGATTCGTCCGACAACATCCCCGGCGTCCCGGGCATCGGGCCGAAGACCGCATCCGGCCTGCTGGTGGGCGTCAACGGTGGCCTGACCGAGCTCTATGCGCAACTGGACATCGTTGCCACGCTGCCGATTCGCGGTGCCAAGACCTTGGCCGCCAAGCTGGAAGAACATAAGGAAATGGCGTTTCTTTCCTACGAGTTGGCGACCATCAAGACCGACGTTCCCCTGGATATCGGTCTTGACGACCTGCAGATGGGCGAGCCGGATCATGAGAAGCTCGCCGAGCTGTACACCCTGCTGGAATTCAAGAGCTGGTTCGAAGAAAACCAGCGCGACGCCAAACGTGCCGGGCAGGAAATCGTTGAAATCGCTGATGAGCCGGCGGCGGGCGTCGAGAAGCGGTATGACCTTATCCTCGACCAGGCGAGCTTCGACGCCTGGCTGGCCAAGCTTGAAAAGGCGCCGCTGTTTTCCCTGGTCACGCAAACCAACGGTGGCGACGCCCAACACTCGCAACTGGTGGGGTTGTCCTTCGCGGTTGCGCCGTTTGAAGCGGCTTACCTGCCGCTGACGCATTCCTACATGGGCGTGCCGGAGCAACTGGACCGCGACACCGTGCTCAAGGCGCTCAAGCCATTGCTGGAAAACCCGGACAAGCTCAAGGTCGGCCAGCATGCCAAATTTGAAATCAACATCCTGGCCAATTGCGCTATCGATGGTGATCAGAACAACGGCATCCTGGTGCAGGGCATCGCTTTCGACACCATGCTTGAATCCTATGTGCTCGATTCCACGGCGACTCGTCACGACATGGACAGCCTGGCGCTGAAATACCTTGGGCAAAGCAAGACCGATATCCAGGACATTGCCGGCAAAGGCGTCAAGCAGCTGAGTTTCGATCAGATCTCCCTCGAACTTGCCGGCCCATACGCCGCTGAGGATGCTGACGTGACGTTCCGCCTGCACCAGGCCTTGCAGGAAAAACTCGCCGTCACGCCAAGCCTGGGCAAGGTGCTCAACGAGATCGAAATGCCGTTGATGCCGGTCCTGGCGCGTATCGAGCGCCAGGGGGCGTTGGTCGATGCCAACCTGCTGGGCGTCCAGAGTGTCGAGCTGGGCGAGAAGCTGGTGGCACTGGAGCGTGAGGCATTTGCCATCGCCGGTGAGGAATTCAACCTCGGCTCACCGAAGCAACTGGGCGTGATCCTTTACGAAAAACTCGGTTTGCCGGTGCTCAGCAAAACCGCCAAGGGCCAGGCGTCGACTGCCGAAGCGGTGCTCGCCGAACTGGCCGAGCAGGATTATCCGCTGCCCAAGGTGCTGATGCAGTACCGCTCGCTGAGCAAGCTCAAGAGCACTTACACCGATCGCCTGCCGGAGCAGATCAACAGCCGCACCGGGCGCATTCATACGTCTTATCAACAGGCTGTGGCCGCCACCGGACGTCTTTCGTCCATTGACCCGAACCTGCAGAACATCCCGATCCGTACCGCCGAAGGGCGGCGGATTCGCCAGGCATTCGTCGCGCCGAAAGGCTACAAGCTGCTGGCGGCGGACTACTCGCAGATCGAACTGCGGATCATGGCCCACCTGGCCAAGGACGCAGGGCTGCTCCATGCGTTTCGCAACGACCTGGACGTGCACCGCGCCACCGCAGCGGAGGTCTTCGGGGTCGAGCTGGACGCCGTCAGCCATGACCAGCGCCGTAGCGCCAAGGCGATCAACTTCGGCTTGATCTATGGCATGAGCGCGTTCGGCCTCGCCAAGCAGATCGGCGTCGATCGCAAGCAGTCCCAGGCTTACATCGACCGCTACTTCGCGCGTTACCCGGGGGTACTGGAATACATGGAGCGCACCCGCGCCCAGGCCGCCGAGCAAGGCTTCGTCGAGACCATTTTTGGGCGCCGATTGTACCTGCCGGACATCAATGCGAAAAACCCTGCCCTGCGCAAAGGCGCCGAGCGCACCGCGATCAACGCGCCGATGCAGGGTACGGCCGCCGACATCATCAAGAAAGCCATGGTGGCCGTCGATGGCTGGCTGGCGACGTCAGGGCTCGATGCGAAAGTCATCCTGCAGGTGCACGACGAATTGGTGCTGGAGGTTCGTGAGGACCTGGTCGACCAGGTGAGCGCGCAAATCCGCCAGCACATGAGCGCTGCCGCCACGTTGGACGTGCCGCTGCTGGTGGAGGTGGGCGTGGGCAATAACTGGGACGAGGCGCACTGATTCCCACGTCCTGAGGCTTAGGGCTCTCGTGGCGAGGGAGCTTGCTCCCGCTCGGCTGCGCAGCAGCCGCAAACCGGCCGATTCGGTCTGCCCGAAGCAATGCAGGGGCCTGCTGCGCAGGCCAGCGGGAGCAAGCTCCCTCGCCACGGGGAGTCGGTGTCAGCCCAGCCAACCCATTCCACATTGAATGAGCGAAACTCCAGGTACGGCAGGGTTAGCTCTGAAAATTCCTAGGCTTATTACCAAAAATAATCTGAACTAAACCCGTGAATTGCTACTCAGAGATTCTGAATGGCTGGTGAAGCCCTTCAATGCTCCTATGTTGTGTTAAGTGTTGGCAGATATCTGGACCCCGCCCTAGCGGTCCGGAACTTGGACCCCGAACTTCCCCCTCCCCATACGAAGTCCGGGGTTTTTTTTGCCTGCGATTTGGCTTACTCGGCCGCTTCGCTGCCCTTGTCCGCCAATTCCATCCAGTCCGCCAACACCGTGTAGGCCTCTTCAAGGCCCATGCGCTTGGGCGCGGAGAACAGCTGGATGGTGATCGTGTCGCCCCAGCCCTTGCGAATTTCCGACTGCACTTTGAGCAGGGTGTTTTTCGCTGCCCCGTAGGTGAGCTTGTCGGCCTTGGTCAACAGGATGTGCATCGGCATGCCGCTGGCAACGGCCCAATCGAGCATCAGCAGGTCGAAGTCGGTCATTGGATGGCGGATGTCCATCATCAGGATCAGACCTTTCAAACTCTCGCGGCTGCCCAGGTAGGCTTCCAGGTGACGCTGCCAATGTTGCTTGAGCGGGATCGGCACTTTTGCGTAGCCATAACCGGGCAGGTCGACCAAACGGCGTTCATCGTCTAGCTTGAAGAAGTTCAAGAGCTGCGTGCGGCCCGGGGTTTTCGAGGTGCGTGCCAGGCTGGCATGGGTCAGGGTGTTCAGCGCGCTGGATTTACCGGCATTGGAACGCCCGGCAAAGGCCACTTCGAAGCCTTCGTCGTCAGGGCATTGATCGACTTTGGCGGCGCTGAGCATGAAGGTGGACTGTTGGCACAGGCCAAGGATGGGGTTTTTCAGTTGCATGGGATTTCCGATGTGGGCGGCGTCGGGAATGGACGCGGCAAGCTGTGTCGTTTCCGTTTCAGTGACGCCAGTATATAATGCCGCAGATTTTGTGTGCGCTTTGTCCCAGCGTAGGATGAAGTTCACGGGAGCGACCGACCGAAATTGCGCACTAGAACGCAGCTCGCTCTCAACCCTGAAAAGGTCGTTTTATGACGAAATGGCTGCTAGCTGCCGGTGTCTTGATGCCGCTTTACAGCGCTCAGGCTACACAGGATCCGGAAGCTGTGTACAACCGTGTTTGTGGTGCCTGTCATTCCGGCCAACTACCCACGGCGCCCCGCAAGGGTGACCGCGAAGCCTGGACGCCGAGGTTGGCGAAAGGCATGGGGACGCTGGTGCAACACGTGACCCAGGGTTTCAAGGCGATGCCGCCGCGTGGTTTGTGCATGGACTGCAGTGCCGAGGATTACCAAGCCATCATCCAGTGGATGAGCGAGTAAGCCCGGTCCATAACTCTTAACCCTTAGCCGTAGTTGGATTAGCTGATGAACAAACTGATCGTGAGTCTGCTGTTGACCTTGGGGATATCCGGTGTAGCCCACGCCGCAGGCGATGCTGCCGCAGGCCAGGCGAAAGCCGCCGTGTGCGGAGCCTGCCACGGTCCGGATGGCAACAGCATGGCGCCCAACTTTCCGAAACTGGCCGGCCAGGGTGAGCGTTACCTGGTCAAGCAGTTGAAGGAAATCAAGGACGGCAAGCGTGTCGTGCTGGAAATGACCGGCCTGCTGAACAACCTGAGCGATCAAGACCTGGCGGACATCGCGGCCTACTTCGCCAGCCAGAAAGGCAGCGTCGGCGCCGCTGATCCAAAACTCGTGGCACGGGGGGAGGCGCTGTTCCGTGGCGGCAACCTGGCCAAGGGGTTGCCAGCCTGCACGGGCTGCCATTCGCCTGACGGCAAGGGCAACGCCGCCGCCGGCTTCCCGCATCTGGGTGGCCAGCACGCCCAGTACATCACCAAGCAGTTGACCGATTTCCGCAAGGAAGAAGGCGGTCGTGCCAACGACGGCGACGCGATGACCATGCGCACCATCGCCCGCAAGCTGAGCGACGAAGATATCGCGGCAGTCTCGAGCTACATCCAGGGCCTGCATTGAGGCGGCTGCAAGGGGGAAACCTCTTGCAACGTTAACGCCCGATTAATCCGTCGGTGCAAACATCAAAAGGGTGGCTTTGGCCGCCCTTTTTTGTGGCCGCTGCCGTTACACTAGCGAAACTGAACCCGTGGCGGCCTGTCTGAAAAACACGCCCCGCGAGGCCACCTCATTGTCCAGGAGTAAAGCATGCGTAATCTGATCATCAGCGCCGCGCTCGTCGCCGCCAGCCTGTTCGGCGTGACTGCCCAAGCGGCTGAAAAGCCCGCTGCCCCTTATGTCGAATTGACCAACCCCGTTCCGGTGGCGGTGCCTGGCAAGATCGAGGTCGTGGAGCTGTTCTGGTACGGTTGCCCGCATTGCTATGCCTTTGAGCCGGTCATCAACCCATGGGTTGAAAAGCTTCCTTCGGACGTGAATTTCGTGCGCATCCCGGCCATGTTTGGCGGCCCATGGGACGCCCACGGCCAGATGTTCCTGACGCTCGAATCCATGGGCGTTGAGCATCAGGTTCACGCAGCGGTGTTTAATGCCATCCAGAAAGAAAAGAAGCGCCTGACCGATCCTGAGGAAATGGCCGAGTTCCTCGCCACCCAAGGCGTCGACAAGGACAAGTTCCTGGCAACCTTCAATTCCTTCGCCATCAAGGGCCAAATCACCAAGGCCCGCGAGTTGGCAAAAAAATACGAAATCACCGGCGTACCGACCATGGTCGTCAACGGCAAATACCGCTTTGACATCGGCTCCGCTGGCGGCGCGAACGAAGCGCTGCAACTGGCCGACCAGCTGATCGCCAAAGAGCGGGCGGCCACCAAGGCTGCTGCCAACTAAGCGCGGCCACGTCCATGGCCCGCTGGAGTACCGAACGCATCGTTGGCCTGCATGAACCGCGGGTCAACGAGCATCACGTCACGTCCACGGGCCTGCCCGCCGACAATCGCCTGCGGTTGCTCAGCTTCAACATCCAAGTGGGCATCAGCACCGAGCGCTACCGGCACTATCTGACCCGGGGCTGGCAACACCTGCTGCCCCACACCGGGCGAGCCGGCAACCTGCAGAAGATCGGCGACCTGCTGAAGGATTTCGACCTGGTCGCATTGCAGGAAGCCGACGGCGGCAGCCTGCGCTCCGGCTACGTCAATCAGGTCGAACACCTCGCCCAACTGGGCGCGTTTCCTTATTGGTACCAGCAACTCAATCGCAACCTCGGTCGTCTCGGCCAGCACAGCAATGGCGTGCTGAGTCGTCTGCGGCCTTGGACGATCGAGGATCACCCGTTGCCGGGCCCCAAGGGGCGCGGAGCGATCCTGGCGCGTTTCGGCGAAGGTCCGGAGGCGCTGGTAGTGGTGATGATGCACCTGGCTCTCGGGGCTCGGACCCGAACCATGCAACTGGCCTACATTCGTGAGTTGATTGGCGGCTACAAGCATCAGATCCTGATGGGCGACATGAATACCCATGCCAATGACCTGTTGCAGACCTCACCGCTGCGCGACCTTGGCCTGCTCGCCCCGCAACTGGAAGCCACTTTTCCCAGCTGGCGCCCCCAGCGCTGCCTGGACCATATCCTGCTGAGCCCTACCTTGGCCCTCGAACGGTTCGAAGTGTTGGCCCAGCCCATTTCCGATCACCTGCCGGTCGCGGTCGAAATACGTTTGCCGGGTTCGCTCACGGCCGATGCATTTCCCGCGCTGAGTCCTGCCCCTCGCGGATCCGATGAATGAGCGACGACGCCGAACGCTGGAGAGAGAAATACCTCAAGAGCATCGAGCAACAGGAAAAGCTCGAGCGTCGCTGGGACGCCCGGCTCGACCTGCTGCGTCGTGGCCTGGTGCGCAGCACCCTGGCCGCCGAAGGCACCGATCGCGCGGTAGACCAGTGCATGAAAGAGATGCGCGAAGTGGTGCGCACCGATGACATGGACGCCGCCCTCGCCGCCCTGCTGCCGCGCCTGGAAAAAGCCGTACTCGATTCCGAGCAGCGCCGCGAGACCCGGGTAGAACAGATGAGCGCCGCGCTGACCGCCCTGGTCGCCCAGCTGCAGAAGCTGCCGCTGCCGAAGGACGTCAGCCGGCCCCTGAAGAAGTTTTCCAAGCAACTGGAGACCCGGGTTGGCCAGGCCCGGGAAATCCCGTTGCTGCTCAGCGAGCTGAGCAGCCTGCAGGGCAAGGCGCTGGGTGCGCTGGACGCGCCCGACGAGCCGAGCCGTCCGGGCCTGCTGCAACGATTGTTCGGCGGTCATGGCCATGAAGAGCCGCTACCGTCGCCCGAGCCTGCCCAACCCGGCGCTACGCCTGAGCCGAAGGCGGTTATTTCGGCTCCTACCGAGCCGACCGCCGAAGCGCCCTCCGCCGCACCTGCACCTGCACCTGCACCTGAACTTGAACTTGAACTTGAACCTGAACCTGAACCGCTGGTCGAGCACCCCCCCACACCAGATGCGCCGCCAGCGCCGGTTGAGTCCCATACTCAGGTCGACGAGCCTGCCCCGGCGTCCGTGCCAGCATTGGTTGCCTCTGTTGCCCAGCCGACCGCCGAGCCGGCACCGATCGACCCTGAGCCCGCCGAACCGGTACCGGCGCTGGACAATCCCGACGAACTGACGCCGGGTGAACCGCCGCTCGACGAGGCACCGATCGCCCCTGCGGAACCCGCCGAACCTGTGGCGCCTGAGGCATCCGCTGATCCCGATGAGACCCACTACGCCCTGCCCGACTCCCCGGAACCTTCCTACAGTTCGGTCGCCAGGCATATCGAAGACACCTTGCTCGGCCTGCTGGGCGACCTGACGCTGCCCGAGCGCCACCGCCCGCAAGCCGAGGCCATGCGCGAGCGCCTGCGAAACGGCTTGAACTGGTACGAGTTACTGCCGATCCTCGACGATCTGGCGGTCCTCATGCTGGCGATCACTGACAGTGGCCAGCATGAATTCGAAGCGTATCTGCAGCGACTCAACGATCGACTGGAATCTTTCCAGAGCACGTTGCAGGCCGCCAGTGAGGACCACGCCGATAACCTGTCCGCCTCCAGGGAAATGAACAACCAGATTCGCGAGCAGGTGGATGGCTTGCAGAGCAGCGTGCAGCAAGCCGACGACCTGGAAGGCCTCAAGCAGGTATTGGAGAATCATCTCGAAGGCCTGATCGGCACGATGGATCAGCATCAGAAGCAGCGTGACCAGCGTGAGAAGGAAGTTTCAGCCCGTCTGAAGAGCCTCGCCGAGCGCGTTGCACTGATGGAACAGGACGCCCTGATTGTCCGGGAGAATCTGGAAGAGCAACGGCAAAAAGCGCTCATCGATCCGCTCACCGGGCTGCCTAACCGCGCCGCCTGGACCGAGCGTCTCGAACATGAGGTCGAGCAGTGGCAGCGGCACGGCAACAGTCTGTTGATCGCCATGCTCGACCTCGATCATTTCAAGCGGATCAACGACAACTACGGTCATCTGGCCGGTGACCGAGTGCTCAAGCTGATTGCCTCGGTACTGCGCAAGCGCGTGCGCGGCAGTGATTTCATCGCCCGTTTTGGTGGTGAGGAGTTTGTCCTGCTGGTGCCCGACACGTCGCTGGCCGCAGGCGCCAAGCTGGCCGAGGCCTTGCGCGCCGCCATCGAAGCCTGTCCGTTCCACTTCAAGGGCGAGCCGGTCACGGTCACGGTATCCATGGGCATGACGGCGTTCAAGCCGGGCGAGCACAGCGATCTGGTGTTGAAAAGAGCCGATCAGGCGCTATATCGGGCTAAAAGCGCGGGACGCAACCGCGTGGAGTTGGGCTAAGGCGCAACTTCCTTTTTGTAATATCCAATTACCGGTCGGATCATTACTGGGCGATACGTTACACTGTTGCATTATTTTCTTCGGGCATGTCCTCGCCATGAAATTTTTCCCGATCATTCTTTCGTTGATTGCCCTGGCCGGATGCGCCAGCGGCCCTCGGCTCGATACCAGCCATCCTTCCGTCAACCACGACAGCCGCATCCAGTTTGTGGTGGTTCATTACACCTCCGCCTCCCTGGAGCGCTCCCTGGCCCTGCTGACCCATGGCGAAGTCAGCGCCCATTACCTGATCGGCGACGATAAGGACGCCACCATCTACCAACTGGTGGATGAAAGCCGGCGCGCCTGGCATGCCGGGGAAAGCGAATGGCAGGGCCGCACCTGGCTCAACTCCAGCTCCATCGGCATCGAAATCGTCAATCAGGGCTATGTCGACACGCCTGAAGGACGGCGCTGGTACCCCTACAGCGAAGCCCAGGTGCAATCGTTGATTGTCCTGCTCAAGGACATCACCCGCCGTAACGGGATCAACCCGGTCAATATTATTGGCCACAGCGACATTGCCCCCATGCGTAAGCTGGATCCCGGGCCGCTGTTTCCCTGGAAACGCCTGGCGCAAGCGGGCCTGGGTGTCTGGCCGGACGAAGGGGCTGTCGCGCGTCAGCAGACGGCTTATGCGGGACAACTGCCCAGCGCCAGCTGGTTCCAGGCGGAACTGGCCCGCCTTGGCTACCCGACGCCACGGACCGGTGAGTGGGACGTCGCCACCCATCAGGTATTGGCCGCCTTCCAGATGCGCTACCGGCCAAGCCGTTTCGACGGCGCGCCGGACGCCCAAAGTGCGGCAATTTTGCAGGTGCTTAACCAGACAAAATAATGACGCTCGTCCGACTGATCGGGCCGAATCCAAAACAGCAGCTATAACTCATTGGTAACTTTCGGATTACCGATGATGACGGCTGCACGCGAAACCCTGCAGAGTTGGCTCCATCGCCCTATTTTTCTGGCGATGATGGCGGCTGCCCTGAGTACGGTGCTGCTGTTGGCCGGGAGCCTGTTTGTAGTGATGCAGCAGATCCAGCAGCGTGAAAGCGAGCAGATGAATGCCCAGGGCGAGCGTTTCCTGCAGCGGCTGGAACAGCTTTTCGGGCAGTTGCGCGAGAGTCTCGACGATTTGCAGGCGCAACCGCTGCGCGGCTGCAACGACGACATGATCGCCACGTTGCAGCAGGTGAGCTTCAGCTACCGCTTTGTCTATGAGGCGGCTTATCTCGATGCCAACGGTGTCTGCTCGAATCGACCGCGTCAGAGCGGTATGTCGTTGGTTCGTCCGCCCGATCTGCGCGGCCCGGCCTACAGCTACTGGCTCAACACCACCACCGAGCCCGACGAAAATCGCGCGGCGTTGATGTTGGGGCGCGGCAATTTCCGTGTCGCCACGTCCCGCGGGCACCTGACCGATGTGGTCGACCTGCCGCCCGGCAGCAGCCTGCTGGTGGTCCTGGACCATGGCGAGCGGGCGATTCCGGTGCTGGGCAGTGCGCAGCGTTGGCCTCCGACAGAGCCTTGGCCACTGAAAAGCCAACAGTCTCTGCAAGTGACCCAGACTCGGCTGATCTATCGGATGCCGACCGACAATCCGGAGTACCAATTGGTGCTCATTGCACCGCGCAACGGTCTGCGCATTCCGGCCAATGCCTGGTGGATGTTGCCCATCAGCCTGATGCTGGGGCTGGGGATCGGCTTCCAGGTCTTCCTGCTGGTGCGCCAGCGCCAGTCCATGGATGCCGAGTTGCACGGGGCTATCCGGCGGGGTGAATTGCAGGTCTTGTACCAGCCGATCTTCGATCTGCACAGCCGCAACTGCGTCGGTGCCGAAGCGCTGCTGCGCTGGCGGCGGCCGGACGGCACGCTGACCAGTCCGGACCTGTTCATCCCGATGGCGGAAAATACCGGGCAGATACGCCAGATCACCGATTTCGTCCTGCAGCGGCTGTTCGACCAGTTGGGCCAGCTATTGCGGGCCAACCCGCACCTGTATATCTCGGTGAACCTGGCGGCGTGTGACGTGATGGTGCCGCGCATCGGCGAGGTGATTGCCCGCTTGTTGGCGCTGCATCGGGTGTCGGCGCGCCAGATAGCCTTTGAAGTGACCGAGCGCGGGCTGGTTGATGTACTGGTTGCGAGGGATAATTTGCAATCGCTGCGCGATGTCGGGCATCAGGTGCTGATCGATGACTTTGGCACCGGCTATTGCAGCCTCGCCTATCTGCAAACGCTGCCGGTTGATTGCCTGAAAATCGACAAGGCCTTCATCGATGCGCTGGGTCATGATGCCGCCAGCAGTGGCGTGGCCCCGCACATCATCCGCATGGCCCACGCCCTGGAACTCAAGGTGATCGCCGAAGGCATCGAGCATGAGGCCCAGGCGTCCTACCTGAGCAGTGAAGGCGTGAAGTTCGGCCAGGGCTGGTTGTTCGCCCATGCGCTCAGCGCGGTGCAGCTTATCGAATTGATTACACGCGGGCGGCGCCTGCTTGGACGGCGCCTGGACGACGAAGCCTGATGGCTCCTCAGACGGTCAGGGCCATGTAGAACTGAGTGCCCTGCCCTGGCCTCGAATAAACGCCCATGCGTCCGCCATGGAGCTGGACGATTTCCTTGCACAGCGCCAGACCGAGGCCGGCGCCGCCCTTTTTGCGCCCGACCTGGACGAAGGGTTCGAAGATGCGTCCTTGCTGGCCGTAGGCAATGCCCTCGCCATTATCTTCGACGCTGATGATCACCCGCTCGCCGTGGCGCCGGGCCTGCAGGCGGATCTGGCCGTCGCCGTTGGTGTGGCGCATCGCGTTGTCGATCAGATTGTCCAGGACCCGGTCCAGTTGCGCGGCATCGGCGTGCAGGCGCGGCAAGGGGCCCTGGATCTCCACGAGCAGCTCGATGCCCTTCTCTTGCGCCTGCTTGGCAAAGCGCATCCTGGCCGTTTCCAGCAGGTCTTCGATGGAGCAAGGCGCCAGGGTGAGCTTTTGCAGGCCATTCTGGTAGCGAGAAAAATTCAGCAGGTCGTTGATCAGCTGCATCAGCCGCTGCATTTCTTCGTTGACGGTGTTGAGCAGGTCCGCCTCGCGTGAATCTTCGGGAAAGTGCATGCGTTCCTGCAGTAGCCCGAACGCCATGTGCATGCCTGTCACCGGTGTGCGCAACTCGTGGGACGCACGCAAGACAAACTCGCTGCGTACCCGTTCGAAGGCGCGTTGTTCAGTGACATCGTGCAGGATCATCACCGCGCCGAGAATCTGGCCCTGGGTATGGATGACGGGCGTGAGGCTGTAAGTCAGCACCCGGGACTCTCCATCCACTTCGATGCTCAAGTCGTCCGGTGCGCGCTCCTGGGTGCCACCGCGCAGTACCAGTTGCAGCTCTTCATCCAGCTCGACGCGTCCAAGGGCCTCGCCCAAACCCTGGCCCAGGCGCTCCTCGTCCCAGCCCAGTTGACGCTGGGCCACCGGGTTGAGGTGTTCCAGGCGGCCCTGGCGGTCGATCATCAGCAAGCCGTCGTCGATGCTGTCGAGGACCGCTTGCAGGCGCTGCTGGCCGGCAAGCAATTCGTCCACATTGGTGGCCTGATGTTCCCGTAATGCCTGGGCCATGATGCCGAAGCGACGCGTCAGCAGGTTCAGTTCAGCCGCCGAGGAAACCGGCAAGGTCACTTCGAAATTGCCTTGGCCGATATCATCCGCCGCCGCGGCCAGGGCTTCGATCGGCGCACCGAAACGTCGGGCGATGCCGTGGGCGGTAATGAAACCGATGATCAGCACAGCCAATCCCACCAACCCCAGCAGGCCGGAAATCAGCAACGCCCGGGCGCGGGCGCGGTCCTGGGTTTCGCTGATCTTGTTCAGGGCATGACGGTAGCCTTCGATCAACCCTCCGCGCAGCACGTTGAATTTTTGCGTCAGGTCCTGGATGCCAGTCAGTTGTGTCGGTTGCCGACGAGAGGCCTCGAAGGCCTCGAGGAAACTGAGGTAGTCGGCTTTCGCGCGACTGAAGCTGGTGGTCGATTCAGCCAGTTGCTCCTCATGGGCAATGCCTTCATCCAACAACTCGAAATACTGCCGTTTGGATTGTTCCAGCACTGTCAGGTCGGGCTTTTCCTCCAGCATGATCATTAATTGATCACCGAGTGTCTGGCGCAGCTTGAGGCCCAGGTCCAGCAAGAAGAAGTTGTCACGCACCGATTGTTCCTGGGTATTGGCCATCTGCATGACGCTGACCAGGCCGAGCAGCAGCCCCAGCAACGCCACGGTAATCAGTGCCGATATACTGAGAAACAGCCGTGTGCGCAGCTTCATCGCCAGTTTCATTAGATGGCGCTCATAAGTTGTATTGCTTGCGTTTGCGATACAACGTGGAGGCGTCGATACCCAGGGTCTTTGCCGCCTGGTCCAGCGTGTCGGCGGTGGCCAGCACTGCGCCTATGTGGGCTTTCTCCAACTCGTCGAGGCTCAGCGCCGCGCCGATCCGCGGGGCGTTGTTGACCGGTTGTTCGGCCATGCCCAAATGGCTGATCTCGACTTTTTCCTGTGGGCAGATGATGCTGGCGCGCTCGACCACGTTGCGCAGTTCGCGGATGTTGCCGGGCCAGCGATAGCCCAGCAGCGCTTCGCGGGCCTCATCGCTGAAACCCCGGGCCGGGCGTGCGTATTCCTTGACGAAGCGCGCCAGGAAGCGATCGGCAAGGGTCAGGATATCTTCGGCCCGCTCGCGCAATGGCGGCAGGTGCAGGGTAATCACGTTTAGGCGATACAGCAGGTCCTCGCGAAAACGCCCGTCGCGCACCATGTCCTCGAGGTTGAGGTTGGTCGCCGCGAGAATCCGCACATCGGCACGGCGAGTGACCGGGTCACCCACTCGCTCGTATTCCTTGTCCTGAATGAAGCGCAGCAACTTGGGCTGCAGTGCGAGGGGAAAGTCGCCGATCTCGTCGAGAAACAGCGTCCCGCCATCGGCCTGGTTGACGCGCCCCAGGGTACTTTCGCTGGCGCCGGTAAATGCGCCACGGCTGTGGCCGAACAGTTCGCTCTCCATCAGCTCAGTGGTCAGCGATGGGCAGTTGATGGTGACGCAGGATTTTTTCGCGCGTTTGCTCCAGCCATGAATGGCTCGCGCCAACTCGCCTTTACCAGTGCCGGACTCGCCAAGAATAAGAATGTTGGCGTCAGTGCTGGCGACCTGGCGGGCGGTTTCCAGCACCACTTTCATTGCTGGGCTGTGGGAGTCAAGCCCATCCTTGGGCTTGCGCACCTCGCCTTCGAGGGCTTCGAGCCGGGCGGACAGCTGGCGCACTTCCAACTGCTTGGCCGTTGCCAGGCGCAGTTGGTCAGGGCTGCACGGCTTGACCAGATAATCGGCGGCACCGGCCTGAATCGCGTCGACGGCGGTGTCCACCGCGGAATGCGCGGTAACGATGACGACGCGCATCCATGGCGCCTGGATGCGCATCTGCGCCAACACATCGAGGCCATTGTCCTCACCCAGGCGCAGATCCAGAAAACACAGGTCGAACACCTGGCGCTGCAGCAGGGCATCGGCCTGGGCTGCGCTGTTGGCGGTAGCGACGGTATAGCCTTCGTCTTCCAGGCAATAACGGAAGGTACGCAGGATGGCGGACTCGTCGTCTACCAGCAGAATGCGGCCTTGATGCTCAGTGGCGGATTCCATTTTTCCTACGCTCCTTAAAGAATGATGATGATTAGTGTCAGAAAAATCGGGCAAGTTGCATGGTCGATTCTGACTGAATATTACCCATCGAGCGTACGTCTGTGGACCATCGGTTCACAACAAACTGATTTTAAAGCGATTTTCCCCCGCCTCCGGGCTTCATACGTTTCGGCTCGCTCATTCCGACATCCATTTCCGACTTTCAATTCAAAAAGAATCTTACGCCTCTTCTGTGGGGAGTCGTGCAGAACGCACGACACTTGGCTGGGCCATCGTGCAGGATGCGCCCCGGCTAGTTTTTATTCTGTTCATAACATGTTGATTTTAAACGTTTTAATGCGCACTTTATTTCTGGCACGGCGGCTGCAATGTCCTAGTCAACGTGGCGTTTGAGCGCCTCAACCAGATCACCGCTAGGGTGGGGAGGAATTCCAGGATGAATCGTCAATGTGCCGCCCAATTTCGCATCAGCCCCCTGCATATCCAGCAGGGCCTTTGGGCTGTCGTCGCCCTGTTGATTACTCTCTTGGCTGGTCAGCAATTAATGCTCTGGCACGAAAGCCAACAGCCGGAAGCGCCGCTGGTATCGGTTCAACGAGCTCCCCAGACCCATTTCACTTCCGTCAGCAACCTCGCCGATGCAGCCGCTTCGATGCGCATGATGGAAGTTGACCAGGCGCAGACCGCCAACGAGATGCCCCGTGAAGAACGCTGGGTCTTCTGACCCGCCGAACCGGCTGTCCGTTGTGTCGGAACCATTACCGCCAGACCCTAACTAAATAAAAAAGTGTAAGGAGAATCATCATGTTGAGCTGGGCAATTACCTTCCTGATCATTGCCATCATTGCTGCCGTACTGGGCTTCGGTGGTATCGCGGGCACCGCCACGGGCATCGCCAAGATTCTCTTTGTCGTGTTCCTGGTCATGTTCATCGCTTCGTTCTTCTTTGGCCGTCGCGGCCGAGGCTGACCATGAATCGGTCATTAAAAGGACTGGCCGCCGCCCTGCTTCTGGGCGGCAGCGCCATGGCAATGGCTGCCAATGATGGACAGATGCGGGTCAACCAAGTGCTTCAGGCAGATCCGCAGTACCGTGAGACCTGGCAGCAAGTGGTCAAAAAGGAGGAGCGTCTGCCGGAGTGGGTCATGAACCTGACCGGTGCTTCCGAGCAGATGAACGCGGTCGAGGAGGACGGCGATAAATATCTGGTCGGCCCCTTGTGCGAAACCCAGGATACCTGCCGCAGCAAGCGCCTGTTCGTTGCTTTCAGCTTCGACAAGGACGAGGCCTACGCATTGTTGGTAGAGGTCCCCGCCGGACTGCCGGCCGACAAGTCGCCAACCCGCCATGCGGACTACCGCTTTCTCGGCAACCCCGACGAAGGTATGCAGGAAATGTTGATGGAACAGCTCAAGAAAGATCCGAATTGGTACTGACTTGAAAACAAGGAAGACAGCCATGTCTTTCTTTCTGCGAGGCCCGAGGAGGGCCGTCGCATGACCAGGGGGCTGGGACGTTCTGACCATTGAAGGTCGGAGTGACCTACGGGCACAAGGGGTGCCTGCGAAAGGGCCGGGTCAGGTAAAAAGCTGCGACGCAAGTTCGCAAAGCCATCTTGGCTTTAGCGAACTTGCGGAGAGCTTGAGCTGCTAACCGTTGTGCTAGAGCGGTTGCTCCCTTCCCGCTAGAGTCGTCGCATGTGTTGCGGCGTATTGCCTCGCCAAATTCCTTTCTCCATTGATGCCTGACCGTATATCGGAGAGCGCCCATGGCGTTTTCATGATCAACGCAGGCTTGATGCGCTGTCCTTTCATCGCCTTCCGCGCAAGCCAGGTTGAGCCCGGCTACGCTGAAATGGCCGGTCCACGGCAGTTATACCCGCATAAATGGCGTCTTCGAACCGGCTGGGACGCGCGTTTCATTCGCGTAATCTCATGCCGATTCGGCATAGGGTAGGCGTTTACGGCATTAGACGATCCCCCCTTGCATCGCAATAGTTGCGCCTTTTTTCGCCTGCCAGTGAGCCGCCGTGGCCGCTCGGGGCAACCTTATACGGGGGCAGAGGACACGAATTGCGATCGTCTACGCTGATCGGTTCATGTCACTGCCCGAGTCAAACTGAAGTAAGGGTAATGATATGAAGAAGGCACGACTAAGCCTCGCCTGGCAGATCCTCATCGGTCTGGTGCTCGGGATTGCAATCGGTGCGCTGCTCAACCACTTCAGTGCCGAGAAGGCCTGGTGGATCAGCAACGTGCTGCAACCGGCGGGCGATATCTTTATCCGTCTGATCAAGATGATCGTGATACCGATCGTGATCTCTTCGCTGATCGTCGGTATTGCTGGCGTGGGTGACGCCAAGAAACTGGGGCGCATCGGCTTCAAGACGATTGTCTACTTCGAAATCGTCACTACCATTGCCATCGTCGTTGGCCTGTTGCTGGCCAACTTCTTCCAGCCGGGCAGTGGCATCGACATGAGCACCCTGGGCACGGTGGATATCTCCAAGTACCAGGCCACCGCCGCCGAAGTCCAGCATGAACATGCGTTCATCGAGACCATCCTCAACCTGATTCCGTCGAACATCTTCGCGGCGGTTGCCCGCGGCGAGATGCTGCCGATCATTTTCTTCTCTGTCCTGTTCGGCCTCGGTTTGTCGAGCTTGCAAGCGGATCTGCGCGACCCGCTGGTGAAGATGTTCCAGGGCGTGTCGGAGAGCATGTTCAAAGTCACTCACATGATCATGAATTACGCCCCGATCGGCGTGTTCGCGCTGATCGCGGTGACGGTCGCCAACTTCGGTTTCGCCTCCCTGCTGCCATTGGCGAAACTGGTGATCCTGGTTTACGTCGCCATTGCCTTCTTCGCTTTTGTGGTGCTGGGCCTGATCGCGCGCTTATTCGGCTTTTCGGTGATCAAGCTGATGCGCATCTTCAAGGATGAGCTGGTGCTGGCTTATTCCACCGCCAGTTCCGAAACCGTGCTGCCGCGCGTGATCGAGAAGATGGAAGCGTACGGCGCGCCGAAAGCTATCTGCAGCTTCGTGGTTCCTACCGGTTACTCGTTCAACCTCGATGGCTCGACGCTGTACCAGAGCATCGCGGCGATTTTCATCGCGCAGTTGTATGGCATCGACCTGTCGATCAGCCAGCAGTTGCTGCTGGTGCTGACCCTGATGGTCACCTCCAAAGGCATCGCCGGCGTGCCGGGCGTCTCCTTCGTGGTTCTGCTGGCGACACTCGGCAGCGTGGGTATTCCGCTGGAAGGCCTGGCGTTCATTGCCGGCGTCGACCGCATCATGGACATGGCCCGTACCGCGCTGAACGTCATCGGCAACGCCTTGGCCGTGCTGGTCATCTCCCGCTGGGAGGGCATGTACGACGATGCCAAGGGCCAGCGCTACTGGAATTCCCTGCCGCACTGGCGCAGCAAGGAGCCGCTGCCGGCGGGGGAAACTTCCAGCCGTTGATTACTGAAAATCAAATGTGGGAGTTTGGGCCAGCAGCTACGCGCCTGAACAACCACGGTCATTGTGGGAGCGAGCTTGCTCGCGATAGCGTCAGTTCAGTCAAAATTAAAGTTGCTTGACACACCGCCATCGCGAGCAAGCTCGCTCCCACAGGACCTCCTGTGCAGTGCCAACCAGACCCCGGAGAAATCCGGGGTTTGTCGTTTCTGCGGGCCCCGCTATCATTCGCCGCATCTTCCGGGGGACTTACCGATGCTCAATGGCCTGTGGCTTGGCTTCTTTATCGTGGCAGCCGTGTCGGCGCTGGTGCAGTGGCTGGTCGGCGGCAACGCCGGCATTTTCGCGGCGATGGTGGAAAGCATTTTTGCCATGGCCAAGCTGTCGGTGGAGGTGATGGTCCTGCTGTTCGGCACTTTGACGCTGTGGCTGGGCTTCCTGCGCATCGCGGAAAAAGCCGGCATTGTCGATTGGCTGGCCAAAGCCCTCGGCCCGCTGTTCCTGCGCCTGATGCCGGAAGTCCCGGCTGGCCATCCGGCCATCGGCCTGATCACCCTCAACTTCGCGGCCAACGGCCTGGGGCTGGACAACGCGGCCACCCCGATCGGCTTGAAGGCCATGCGCGCCCTGCAAGACCTCAACCCCAGCCCGACCATCGCCAGCAACGCGCAGATCCTGTTCCTGGTGCTCAACGCATCGTCACTGACACTGCTGCCGGTAACGATTTTCATGTACCGCGCCCAGCAAGGCGCGCCGGACCCGACCCTGGTGTTCCTGCCGATCCTGCTCGCCACCAGCGCCTCGACCCTGGTGGGGCTGTTGTCCGTGGCGTTCATGCAACGGCTGCGCTTGTGGGATCCGGTGGTACTGGCCTATTTGATCCCGGGCGCGCTGGTGTTGGGTGGTTTCATGGCGTTGCTGGCGACGCTCTCGGCCACGGCGCTGGCGGGGCTCTCATCGATTCTCGGCAACTTGACGCTGTTTAGCCTGATCATCCTGTTCCTGGTGGTGGGTGCGCTGCGCAAGGTCAAAGTGTATGAAGCCTTTGTCGAAGGCGCCAAAGAGGGATTCGACGTCGCCAAGACGCTGCTGCCGTATCTGGTGGCGATGCTCTGCGCTGTCGGTGTGCTGCGGGCATCGGGGGCGCTGGATTTCGGCCTGGACGGTATCCGCCATCTGGTGCAGTGGGCCGGCCTGGACACGCGTTTTGTCGATGCCTTGCCCACCGCCATGGTCAAGCCGTTCTCCGGCAGCGCCGCCCGGGCGATGCTGATTGAAACCATGAAGACCTCCGGGGTGGACAGCTTCCCGGCCCTGGTGGCGGCAACTATTCAGGGCAGCACCGAAACCACGTTCTACGTGCTGGCGGTGTATTTCGGCGCCGTGGGCATCCAGCGAGCCCGCCACGCGGTGGGTTGCGCCCTGCTGGCCGAGCTGGCCGGGGTGATAGCGGCCATCGGAGTCTGCTACTGGTTCTTTGGCTGATCTGTAGGAGCGAGCCTGCTCGCGATAAGGTCCGCAGGCCCTTCAGTCCTTCACCTCGAACCTCAACACACCAATCATCTGGCCATTTTCGGTGAGTATCCGCACTTGCCATTTTCCCGTCGGGTTGTCCGGGAAGTTCTGCTTGTGGGTCCAGGCGCGATAGCCTTCCTTGCGTCCGCCATGGATGTCCAGAGCGATGCGATCCACCTCTTTGCCGTTGAACTGCCAGACGTGGTAGATCCGCTCATCGAGCCCGCGCGGTGCGTTGATGGCGGTGTAGGCGTACAGGCCGTTACCACGGATCTGGGCCGCGCTGACTTCCTTGAGACTGGCGCCAGGCGTGCGGTCTTCCAGCTGGGTACTGATTGCCACTTCGGTCATCCAGAGCGTGGCGGGTGGCACCCAGGAGCGCAGCACCCAGCCGGCGGCGCCGATGCCCAGGGTGATGCACAGAATCGCCAGGGCGTTGCGCACGGTGCGGATCGGGAAGATCGAGGCCAGGCTCGGGAACGACAACAGCATGGCGGTGCCCAGTGCCAGCTTGAAGCTCTGGTCAGTGGTCAGGTGCAGGATCACCGGCAGCGCAGTGAGCAGGGCGGCGAACAGCGTCAGCGTGTGCAACGCCAGGAACGCCCAACGCCGGGGCGCCAGCCATTTGTAGTACAGCGGATCGATGATCGAGACCAGCGCCGACGCCGCCAGCAGGCCGGTAAAGAGCAGCTGGCTGCTGTTCCAGGTTGTCGTGATGAAAAAAAACGGCAAGACGAAGAACAGGCTTTCCTGGTGGATCATCTGTGTGGCGTAACGCAGCAGCGGCTGGGGTATTTCCCGTTTGAAAATCCGCGTGAACAGCCGCGTCAGGCTGTTCTCCAACATCAGCCAGAGCCAGCTCACCAGCATCATGATGGCGATCCAGGTCGCCAGACCCTGCTGGCGATCCACCAGCATGAAACTGCCGACCCCGGAAATGAAACCGCCGAGCGCGATGACCCCCGGATAGCGCTTCATCAGTTCGAGGATGCGCTGGATTAAATGAGTCAGGTTCGGCATCGGCGGTTTCACAGTAAGTCTTGGGAAATATCCCTGACAGAGTATCGCCAGGACGGTGACATGGCGAGGATCGCGACGCCTGCCGCGGTGATCTTTCGTGGCGAGGGAGCAAGCTCCCTCGCCACGGGATTTGTGTTGTCCCATCGCGGGCAAGCTTGCTCCCACAGGTGTATCAGTCTGGCTGCGGTCGCGCCCTGCGCTTCCATCGCCAGCCAATTCCCACCAGCAGCAACACCACCAACCCAGCCAACACCCAAACGAGTTCGTCATCACCAAGCAACGGCTTCTCGATCCGCAGGTAACCCGGATCCTTGAGAAGTTCGCGCAGGGCCTGGTTGGCCTGCTCCAGGCTGACAGCCTGCAAGCGGGCGGCCGGGTTGGCGAAGCGGCCATCCTCATAGTCGCCCAGGGCGCCCCAGTAATAGTCGGCCAGCGCGCTGTTGCCTTGCACCGCCCAGGACTGATGGGCGATAGCGGCGCGTTTGATCCGCACGAAGCTCTCGGGGTCCAGGCCGTCCTTGAGCAGCGTGCCGCGCAATTGTTCCAGCACCTGCTCGGCTTTCGGCAGGTCTTCGCGCGCCAGGTCTGCGTTCAGGCTGAGAAAACCGACACCGCCAAAGACTTCCCGCTCCACCCAGGGGCCGTAGGACAGGCCGTTGGCCAGGCGCAACTGGCGATAAAGCGCCCAGTCCAGATAATCCTTGAGCAGGTCGAAGGTTTCGTCATGCTGCTGTTCCAGCACCGGTTCCGGGAACAGCCAATGAAGCTTGGCGCCATCGCCGGCCAGGCCGCGAATCAGGTTGCGTTTGGTGACCGCGCTGTAGCGGATCTGCGGCAGCGGCTCGTGGACGCTGGGCTCGACCGGTTCGAGCTCGCCGAAACTGCGTTCCAGGTAGGCCGGCAATAACCGGTCGAGATCGCCGACGACGATCAGCGTCATATTGTTGGAGGCATACCAGGCCTTGCGCACCTGCTCGACCCGGGCCAGGGTAAGGTGACCAACCTCGGCCCGTTCCGCGCACCGCAAGCCCAGTTCCACGGCCAATTGATTGCTGGCTTTATGGCCCAGGTCCTGTCGGTCGAGCCAGCGTTGCAGATGGGTGTAGTGACCGCCGTCCTCGCGCTCGACCACCCGTTTGGCCGCCTCCAGAGCTTTTTCGTCGATGCGGGTGCGGGTCAGCAGCGCCAGCAACAGGTCGAGGACCTTGCGCTGATTGCGCGCCGGTGCCTCGATGACAAACGTTGTATCGGCATTGCTGGTAAAGGCGTTCCACTCGCCGCCCAGGGCCTGCATGCGTTCCTCCAGGCCACCTTCGCCGCTGTCGTCGACCCCACTGAACAGAAGATGTTCGAGCAGATGCGGCAGCTCCTTGTCGGCGCAGCTGAAATCGTCGAGCCCCACGCCGACCACCAGCCGAATCGCCACGTGCCCGCGTTCGGTGCCGGGTTTGAGCAACAATTGCAGGCCGTTAGGCAACGTATAGCCTTCGACCTGAAAGCGATCCTGGGCAATGGCGGGGAGTGAGCCGAACAAAAGCAAGGCGAGCAGCAGACAACGCATAACGGGCTTCCTGGCGGCTGAGTGAAGATCCATGGTGCCGGGTCAGCCTTCATCGCGAGCAGGCTCGCTCCCACTTCGCGGAGTTGTCTGGCTGGCGATGGGCTTGAGCCCCGGCCCCTTTTAATGACTGACCAGGACGCCAGTCGTTCACGGCGAATGGGTGATGTCGGAAATTTCATCGACGGAAAGGGCGCCGATCTCCGAGGTTTCCAGCACCACATAGGCGCTGCCGCAGAACAGCGAATTCAGGCGCCGCATGTCAGCGATCAGCTCAAGATGCAGGGAACTGGTCTCCAGGCTCTGCACGACCTTGCGTTGCAGACGGCTGACATGGGCATGGGCCATCCGCCGTTCCTGCGCGCGAAAGCGACGTTTCTCACGCAGCAACTGCCGTGCGCTTTCCCGATCGGCACTCAGGAACACCGTCAACCCCAGCCGCAGGTTGGCCAGCAGATGACTGTGCAGCCCCGCCAGTTCTTCCAGGCCCACATCGGAAAACGACCGGCGTTGCGAGGTCTTCTGCTGCTGGACCTTGCGCAGCATACGTTCGATGAGGTCGCTGGCCAGCTTGAGATTGATCGCCAGCTCGATGATTTCCGCCCAGCGGCGGCTGTCCTGTTCGCTGAGGTCCTCGCGGGGCATTTGCGCCATATACAGCTTGATGGCGCTGCACAGTGCTTCGACATCGTCGCTCATGGCGCGCACTTGCTGAGTAATCGCCGTCTGCTCGCCGCGCAGTACGCCGAGCATGGCTTCGAGCATGTTTTCGATCAGGTCGCCGATGCGCAAGGTTTCCCGGGCCGCGTTCGCCAGGGCCAGGCTCGGGGTCGCCAGGGCGGTGGGGTCGAGGTGCCGGGGCTTGGCCGTGCCGTTGGTGTCCGGGCGCTCCGGCAGCAGCCACGCGCAGAGCCGGCCCATCGGCCCGACGCTAGGCAGCAATACCAGGCAACGCACGGTGTTGTAGAGCAGATGAAAACCGATGACGGTTTCCTGGTGGCTGAAATCCAGGCTGTCCAGCCAGCCCACCAGCGGATCGAGTACCGGAATGATCAACAACAGGCCAATCAGCTTGTACAGCAGGCTGCCGAGTGCCACCTGGCGTCCGGCGGCGTTCTGCATGCTGGTGCTGAGAAACGCCAGGATGCCGCTGCCGATGTTGGCGCCGATCACCAGGCCGATAGCCACTGGCAAGCTGATCACCGCCGCGCCGGCCAGTGTCGCGGTCAGCAGCACGGCGGCGAGGCTTGAATAGGAAATCATGGCGAACAGCGCGCCGACCAGCGCATCGAGCAGGATATCGCCGGTCAGTGAGGCGAAAATCACCTTCACGCCCTGGGCCTGGGTGATGGGCGCAGCGGCCTCGACGATCAGTTGCAGGGCCAGGATGATCAGGCCCAGGCCGATGGCAACCCGGCCCATCTGCCCGACGCGCGTCTGTTTGCGCGACAGGAAAAAAATCACCCCGAGAAATATCAGCAACGGTGACAGCCACGACAGGTCGAGGGTCAGCACCCGTGCCATCAGCGCGGTGCCGACGTCGGCGCCAAGCATGGTCGCCAGGGCGGGCGTCAGCGACATCAGGCCCTGGCCGACAAAAGAGGTGACGAGCATGGCCGTGGCGTTGCTGCTCTGGACCATGGCGGTGACCATGATCCCGGCGATGAAAGCCAACCAGCGCCGGGACATGTTCTGGCTGATGACGTGACGCAGGTTCGAGCCATAGACCCGCAGAATGCCGGTACGGACGATGTGCGTGCCCCAGATCAGCAAGGCCACGGCGGAGAGCAGATTCAGCAGGGTCAGCATGAGAAGCCCCCTGTTAGCGTCCCAAAGGAACAAATTGACGATGCCACATCGTTCTACTGGTACTTAAGCTGTAGTTGGCGAATGGTTCGGACGCCAGCATTGCATAGCTGAAGATGGCTTTGAAACAAAACTGTCATGAAAATACTTCCTCGAAAACACCCACACCCCCTGTGGGAGCGAGCTTGCTCGCGATGAGGCCATAACATCCAACATCTTCTTCGACTGTCAGGCCGCTATCGCTAGCAAGCTCGCTCCCACAGGTATTGCATCCGGCCGCTTCCTGCAGACATGAAAAAAGGGGCTCTCAAGAGCCCCTTCGTTCATTGCCCTGCATCTTTACTGACCCGGAACATCCTTGCGCAGTTTCACCGGATCCTGCTGCTTGCGCTTGCGTGCCATCGCGGTACGCATCTTGATATTGATCGCTTCCACCGCCAGCGAGAACGCCATGGCGAAATAGACGTAGCCTTTAGGCACATGCACATCGAACGATTCGGCGATCAGTACGGTACCGACCACCAGCAGGAACGACAGCGCCAGCATCTTCAGCGACGGGTGCTTGTCGATGAACGTGCTGATGGTGCCCGAAGCCAGCATCATCACCAGTACGGCGACGATGATCGCGGCAACCATGACCGGTACATGGGAGACCATGCCGACCGCGGTGATGACCGAGTCCAGGGAGAACACGATGTCGATGATCGCGATCTGGATGATGGTGTAGATGAAGTTGCCGCCCTTGACCGAAGGCTCGTCGCTGTTTTCCTCTTCGCCTTCCAGCGCGTGGTACATCTCCTGAGAGCTTTTCCACAGCAGGAACAGGCCACCGAAGAACAGGATCAGGTCGCGGCCGGAGATGCCTTGGCCGAATACTTCGAACAGATCGGCGGTCAGGCGCATCACCCAGGTGATGGACAGCAACAACAGGATCCGCGTGATCATCGCCAGCGCCAGGCCGAAGATCCGGGTGCGTGCCTGCATGTGCTTGGGCATGCGGCTGACCAGGATCGAGATCATGATGATGTTATCGATACCCAGGACGATTTCCAGGGCGGTCAGGGTAAAGAAGGCAACCCATATTTCCGGGTTGGTCAGCCATTCCATGTGAGTTCCTTTGAGCGAGTGTTAGGCCGCGCCGCGCCTTCGGTTAACCGACAGGGGCGACGCGGCGGGCGTTGCTTTTATAGAGTGCTGAATAGCGGAAAAATCCCCATCAGCAAGGCGGCGAACATTATGCACAGGCAAACCAGTACTGCCCACTTCAAGGTGAAGCGTTGGTGATCGCCGAATTCGATCCCGGCCAGGGCCACCAGCAGATAAGTCGACGGAACCAGCGGGCTCAGCAGGTGAACGGGCTGGCCGACGATCGAGGCACGGGCCATTTCGACGCCAGTGATGCCGTAATGGCTGGCTGCTTCGGCCAAAACTGGTAACACTCCGTAATAAAATGCATCGTTCGACATGAAGAAAGTGAACGGCATGCTCACCAGCGCAGTGATGACCGCGAGGTAAGGACCGAGGAAGTCCGGGATCACTGCCAGCAGGCTCTTGGACATGGCATCGACCATACCTGTGCCCGACAGAATGCCAGTGAAGATACCCGCCGCGAAGATCAGCCCGACCACCGCCAACACGCTGCCGGCGTGAGCCGCGACGCGGTCTTTCTGTTGTTGCAGGCATGGATAGTTGACGATCATCGCGATACTGAACGCCACCATGAACAGCACCGGCAGCGGCAACAGGCCAGCAATCAGCGTGCACATCAGGGCCAGGGTCAGCGCGCCGTTGAACCAGATCAGCTTCGGACGGCGGGCGTCCGGAAATTGCGAGACGCTGATTTCGCTGTGGTCCATGTCGTCACCGGCCAGGTGCAGCTCACCCAGGCGCGCACGCTCGCGTTTGCCGTACATGTAGGCAATCGCCAGGATCGCCACGACGCCGGCCAGCATCGCCGGGATCATCGGGACGAAGATGTCCGACGGATCCACATGCAGCGCACTGGCCGCCCGAGCGGTTGGCCCGCCCCAAGGGGTCATGTTCATCACGCCGCCGGCGAGGATGATCAGGCCCGCCATGATCTGCGGGCTCATGCCGATACGGCTGTAGAGCGGCAGCATGGCGGCTACGCAGATCATATAAGTGGTCGCGCCGTCACCATCGAGGGAAACGACGAGCGCCAGAACGGCGGTGCCGACCGAAACTTTCAGGGGGTCGCCCTTGACCATCTTGAGGATCTTGCGCACGGCCGGGTCGAACAGGCCGGAGTCGATCATCAGGGCGAAATAAAGAATCGCAAACATCAGCATCACCCCGGTCGGGGCAAGCTTGGTGATGCCTTCGAGCATCATCGGGCCGATCTTCGGCGCAAAGCCACCGAACAGCGCGAACAGGATCGGAATGATGATCAGGGCGATCAGCGCGGACAGGCGCTTGGTCATGATCAGGAACATGAACGTGATGACCATGGCGAAGCCAAGGAAAGTCAGCATGGGAAATACTCCAGGCGTGGCGCGGCGGGCAAAGGCGAACCGGAACGGTCAGCGCAGGATGCAGGGCTCGGGACGGACGGATGGAGGGGACGCAACGGGACGGGTAGCAGCGGACATCAGAATCACCATTGTTGTTGTTAAAAAGGCCGCACGAGCATTCGAAAGCTCGTTTCTGGCCACCGGTCTTTTGCCGGTAGGTGAGGCGATCCTAATCGCGCAAGCTTTCAGCAGCCTTTCGCAAGCCGAGCGTATGACCAAACGCACGAAGTTACTTTGTGGCGAGGGGATTTATCCCCGCTGGGGCGCGGGAGCGACCCTAGAGTCCGTCATCGCGCAATGTCGGGAAAATGCGCTCTATCTTTTTGGGCCTGCTTCGCAGGCCAGCGGGGATAAATCCCTTCGCCACAAAAGGCAATCAGGTCCTTGCTTCGAACGCTGAAAGATTCAATGGCCGCACCGCGCCCATCCAGATCGCATGATCGGTGTGATCGGCCAGATCATCACCAGTGTCCGGGTGCAGGAATATCACCAGCCCGTTGCGATTGAGCGCCAACCACGGCAGGACCACGCCGATGTACTGCGGATCGAATGCCAGCTGGCAGCTCCAGTCCGGGTGCGGGCCGACCGGCCGTTGGTGCACCCGGCCCATCTTCAGCGGGAACAGCTGCGCCGCTTGCTCGCACAAGGCCCGCGCCTGATCGATGGTGCCGGCGTCGAAATAAACATGGGCGTGATAGCCCTTGATCCGTTGCATCTGTCACTCCTCGAAAGACCAGCCGAACCCTCGCGGTTAACCACGGGTCAGAGCCTTTACACGCGGGAAAAAAGGAATACCAGCCATGAGAAACGCCGAAACCCCGGTCATCAAAGTGGTGCTCTATGGTGCCATGAGCAGCCTCGGAAGTGCGTTGATGGCTGAGCTGTTGCGACGCCAGCACGAAGTCATCGCCATCCTCGATGATCTTACGGCCTTGGCGCCACGCCCGGGCCTGCGGACCAAGACCGGCGACCTGTTCGACCCCGAACGGGTCAAGCAGAGCGTTGCCGGCGCCACTGCCGTGGTGTGCCTGTTGAACGCGCCGGGGCTGCCAATGAACAGCGAGCAAGTGGAGCGCACGCTCATTCCCGGCCCGGTGGAGCAGGTCCTGGCCGTGGATGCGCTGATTGCAGGCATGCAGGCGGTCAATATCCCCCGGCTGTTCCTGGTGGGCGATTTCGCTGCCCTCGATGAGCAGGAAGCCGAAGACGACTTGCAACGCCATGCCGCCGAGGAAATCCTCGACGCCCTGAAAAACAGCGCCTTGCAGTGGACCCTGGTCAACGCGCCCTACGCCGCGCCGGGCTTGAGCATTGAGCATTTCAGCCAGGTCAGCACCAGCCTGGAGTCCGGAATGGCCGAGTCCCTGGAGCGCCTCAATCGGGTGGCCGTGGGCATTGTCGATGAGCTGCGCTCGAACCTACATGTGGGCGAGCATGTGAGTTTTGTGCCCGCCCTCTAAAGGCGTGCTCATCCCGTGGCGAGGGTGCTTGCTCCCGCTGGGCCGCGTAGCGGTCCCCGGAATTGCCAGGTTGACGGAGCACGAGCCTCAAACCGCAATCGAAGGTAACGGCAACCCCGTCAGCGACTCCGCGCTGTTGGCCTGTTCTTCCATCAACCAATCCACGAACAGCTTGATCAGCACACCTCGGCGCTTGCGTTGGGGCAAGACCACGTAATACCCCAACCGGGACAACACCGTTTCTGCGATCGGTCGGCACAACAGTCCTTGCGCGAGCAAGTTATCCACAAGGTGCCGCCAACCGATAGCGACGCCTTGGCCGCCAATCGCCGCCTGGATAAGCAGGGTGTAGTTGTCGAAGCGCAGTTGGCCCGGCGCCGGTGGCGAGGTGATGCCCAGCTCGCGAAATACGCCGCTCCAGTCGAACCAGGCGCTGCTGTTGCCGCCGCGCAAATGCAGTAGCGGGAATTCCGCGAGGGCGTGAGCGGGCAGGGGTTGGGGGCGGTCCTTGAGCAGGAGAGGGCTGCATACAGGAAAGACTTCTTCGCTGAAAAGCCAACGACTTTCGCCCTGTTTGAAGCGACCGTCGCCGAAGAGCACCGCAACGTCGATATCAGTGCGCAGCATGTTGTGGTTGCGCTCGCTGGTTACCAGGCTCACATCTACCTGCGGATTTGCCGCGTGGAACCGATGCAGTCGCGGCATCAGCCAATAGGCGGCGAAAGCGAAATCCGTCGCGACCTGCAGCACTTCATGCTGGTGCTGGGCCGTGATCGCGTTGAGCCCCGCATCGATGCTCTGCAAGCCGGCCTGGACCTGCTCGAACAGGATCGCGCCGGCCTCGGTCAGTTCGATGCCGCGATAGATGCGATCAAACAGGCGCGTACCGAGCTGCTCTTCCAGCCGTTTGATCTGTTGGCTGATGGCGGGTTGGGTCGTGCCCAGTTCGATCGCTGCCGCAGTAAAACTTTGCTGGCGAGCCGCTGATTCGAAGGCGCGGAACAGATCCAGGGACAGGTCACCCAAGGCGTCATACATAAGCTCAGCTTATCCTAGTCATTATCTTGCATGGGCTTTACCCCAACCAGCATGGGCTACATGCTCGTTCGCAGCAATATCGCATAACCGTTCACTATGGAATGCCGCGAATACATGAAGCGCAAGAACATTCTTTTCATCATGGCCGATCAGATGGCCGCGCCAATGTTGCCGATCTACGGTCCGTCGCCCATCAAGCTGCCCAACCTGTCACGCCTGGCTGACCAGGGCGTGGTATTCGATGCCGCGTACTGCAACAGCCCGCTCTGTGCGCCGTCACGCTTTACGCTGGTGAGCGGTCAGTTGCCGAGCAAGATCGGCGCCTATGACAACGCGGCGGATTTTCCGGCGGACGTTCCAACTTATGCCCATTACCTGCGCCGTCTCGGCTATCGCACGGCGCTGTCCGGCAAGATGCATTTTTGCGGGCCGGACCAATTGCATGGTTACGAAGAGCGCCTGACCAGCGACATTTATCCAGCGGACTACGGCTGGGCCGTGAACTGGGACGAGCCGGATGTGCGGCCGAGCTGGTATCACAACATGTCGTCGGTGTTGCAGGCCGGACCGTGCGTGCGCACCAATCAGCTGGATTTTGATGAAGAGGTGGTGTTCAAGGCCCAGCAGTACCTGTTCGACCACATCCGCGAGGACGGCGACCAGCCGTTTTGCCTCACCGTGTCCATGACCCATCCACACGATCCGTACACGATCCCCAAGGCATTCTGGGATCTGTATGACGACAAGGACATCCCGCTGCCCTACACCCCGGACCAGACAGAGCTTGATCCACATTCCCAACGCCTGTTGAAAGTCTATGATCTGTGGGGCAAGCCGCTGCCTGTGGATAAGATCCGTGATGCTCGCCGCGCCTACTTCGGCGCGTGCAGCTACATCGACAGCAATGTCGGCAAGTTGCTGCAGACGTTGGGAGACACCGGGTTGCTCGACGACACCATCATCGTGTTCTCTGGCGATCATGGAGACATGCTTGGCGAAAAAGGCCTCTGGTACAAAATGCACTGGTTTGAAATGGCCGCTCGCGTGCCGCTGCTGATCAGCGCCCCAGGCCAGTTTGCCAGCGGCCGCGTCAGCGCGGCGGTGTCCACCGCCGACCTGCTGCCGACCCTGGTGGAACTGGCCGGCGGCACGCTGGAAGCAGGCTTGCCGCTGGATGGGCGTTCGCTGGTTCCACATCTGCAAGGGCAGGGCGGGCACGATGAAGTCTTCGGTGAATACATGGCCGAAGGCACCGTCAGCCCGCTGATGATGATCCGTCGCGGCCCGTGGAAATTCATCTACAGCGAAGATGACCCGTGCCTGTTGTTCGACCTGCCTAATGATCCTCAGGAGGTGACAGATCTCAGTCAGTCGGCTGAGCATCAGGCGCTGTTCAACGATTTTCTCGCCGAAGCGCGGGCCAAATGGGATATTCCAGCCATTCACCAACAGGTGCTCGCCAGCCAGCGACGCCGTCGTTTCGTTGCCCAGGCGTTGACCCTGGGCAAACTCAAGAGCTGGGATCACCAGCCGCTGGTCGATGCCAGCCAGCAATACATGCGCAACCACATCGACCTCGACGATCTGGAGCGCAAGGCCCGTTATCCACAACCCTGCCAATAGACCAATAACGTAAGGGGAAGCGCATGCAAAAGTTATCCACAGTACTGACCGCCGGGCTGTTGGCGTTGAGCAGTGTTTCGGCGTGGGCCGAGCAGAGTTGCGAGACCGTGAAGATGGCCGATCCGGGCTGGAGCGATATCGCCGCGACCAACGCCGTCGCCGGTTTCCTGCTTGAGGGCATGGGTTACAAGGCCAAGGTCGACACCTTGGCGGTACCGATCACGTTCGGTGGCCTGAAGGACGGCCAGGTGGATGTTTTCCTGGGTAACTGGATGCCGGCGCAGCAAGGGTTCTATGACAAGTTCGTCGCCAATGGCGATGTCACGCAGTTGGCGAAGAACCTGGACGGCACCGAATTCACCCTGGCGGTGCCGGACTACGTCTGGGATGCCGGTGTGCATAACTTCGCCGACCTGAACAAGTTCGCCGACAAGTTCGACAAGAAGATCTACGGCATCGGTTCCGGCGCCCCGGCCAACCTTTCGCTGAAAGAAATCATCAAGACCAACGATTTCGGCATGGGCGAATGGAAACTGGTGGAGTCCAGCGAGCAGGCAATGCTGGCGGAAGTCTCCCGGGCCGTGAAGAAGCAGAAATTCGTGACGTTCCTCGGCTGGACCCCACACCCGATGAACGTGCAACTGAAAATGCATTACCTCAAGGGCGGCGAGAAGTACTTTGGCGATACTGGCAGCGTTTATACGCTGACGCGCAAGGGTTATGCACAGGCCTGCCCGAACGTCGGGAAGCTGCTGACCAACCTGAGCTTCACCCAGGAAATGGAAAACAGCATCATGGCCGAAGTGGTGAACAAGAAGGTCAGCAACGCCGAAGCGGCCAAGGCCTGGATCAAGGCCAACCCGGCGGTGCTGGACAAATGGCTGGACGGCGTGAAGACCGTGGATGGCAAGGACGCGCTGGTGGCGGTCAAGGCCAAGCTCTGACAGCAGCGCCGGGCTCCTGTGGCGAGGGAGCTTGCTCCCGCTGGAGCGCGCAGCTCTCCCAAAACCGGTCACGCAGATCTATCTGACACTGCGCTTTCAGGTTTCGGGGCTGCTTCGCAACCCAGCGGGAGCAAGCTCCCTCGCCACGTTGGTTCACCTGATATTCTTGTGCCAAACCCCATCTTTGAGGCTCCATGGCAATCCCCACGCGCCATTCGCTGTTTCCGTTCCTCAGCTGGCTGCCCCGGCAGACCCGCGCCAGCGTCGGCCGTGACCTGATCGTCGGCCTCAGCGGCGCGATTCTCGCGTTACCGCAGTCCATTGCCTACGCACTGATTGCCGGCCTGCCGCCGGAATACGGCTTGTATGCGGCAATCGTGCCGGTGCTGATCGCCTGCCTATGGGGGTCGTCCTGGCATTTGATCTGTGGTCCTACGGCGGCAATCTCCATTGTCCTCTACGCCACTGTCAGCCCATTGGCGGTGCCTGCCACCCAGGACTACATCACGCTCATCCTCTTGCTGACGGTGCTGGCAGGTATTTTCCAGTGGCTGCTCGGGCTGTTGCGTTTCGGTGCGCTGGTCAATTTCGTCTCCCACTCGGTGGTGCTGGGTTTCACCTTGGGCGCAGCGGTGGTTATTGCCCTCGGGCAATTGCCGAACCTGCTGGGCCTGGACCTGCCGAACGAAGCCACGGCATTGAAGAGTTTGCTTATGCTTGCCAGCCATATCGGGGCTGTGGATAAACCTTCGCTGCTGCTGGGTTTGGGGACGCTGGCGGTGGGGATCGTCCTCAAACGATTGCTGCCGCGCTGGCCAACCTTATTGATTACGCTGGCCCTTGGCAGCCTGTTGGTCTGGGCGTGGCCCGCGATGTTCGGGCATGTGGCATTGGTCAGCGCCTTCGTCGGACGCTTGCCGCCGCTTACGCCGCTGCCGTTGGACCTGGAGCTGATCTTGCGTCTGCTGCCCGGTGCCGTTGCGGTGGGCATGCTCGGGCTGGTGACCAGCCTGTCCATCGCCCGCTCGTTGTCGGTCCGTTCCGGGCAACTGCTCGATGCGAATCAGGAGGTCCGGGCGCAGGGGCTTTCCAATATCGTCGGAGGATTTTTCGCCGGATCGCTGTCAGCCGGCTCCTTTACCCGGTCCGGTCTCAGCTATGAAGCGGGTGCCTGTTCGCCCCTGGCCGGAGTGTTTTCGGCGTTGTGGGTGGCGCTGTTCGCGGTTGCCGGCGCGACACTGATCGCGCACATTCCCATTCCCGCCATGGCCGGCAGTATTCTGCTGATCGCCTGGGGCCTGGTGGACCATCGGGGTATCCGGGCGCTGTACCGTGTGAGTCGTTCCGAATTCCTGGTCATGGGTCTAACCTGCCTGGCCACGCTGCTGCTTGAACTGCAAACGGCTATCTACGCTGGCGTGTTGGCTTCGCTGTTTTTCTATCTCAAGCGCACTTCGCAACCGCGGGTGCAGCATTTCCGGGAAGGTGAGGCGGACGTCTTGCGGGTGGGCGGCTCGATCTTTTTCGGCGCCAGCCATTATTTGCAAGTGCGCCTGCAACGCATGCCCGCCCAGCAGGTGATCATCGACGCCCAGCAGATCAACTTCATCGATTATTCCGGCGTCGAAATGCTCCACCAGGAAGCCCGGCGCCTGCGCAGCCAGGGGCGCAGCCTGACTTTGCGCGGGGCAAGGCCACCGGTGGTGGAGGAATTGTTGAAGCTGGAAGGACCGGAGAAATGCCCGATCCTCTTCAGGGATTGACCGCCGCGAGCTGACGGCGCAACTCCGTCAGCACCGGGGCGGTGTCCGGACGTACGCCACGCCACAGGAAAAACGCTTCGCCCGCCTGTTCGGCGAGCATGCCCAGGCCATCCATCACCACCGCCGCGCCGTGTTCTTCGGCCCAGCGGCAGAACGACGTCGGCTCCTTGCCATACATCATGTCGTAGCAGAATGTCTTGCCTGGCTCGATCAGACTTCCGGCAATCGGCGGTACATCGCCTGACAGGCTGGCGGATGTGGCATTGATGATCAGGTCCACCGGCTCGCGCAACCAGTCGAAACCGCTGGCCGAGACCGGACCCAGGTCGGCGAACAGCTCAGCCAGCAATTCAGCTTTTTCCACCGTGCGATTGGCAATGATCAGCGATGACGGCGCTTCGGCCAGCAAGGGTTCCAAGGCGCCCCGTACCGCGCCGCCGGCGCCCAGCAGCAGGATGCGCTTGCCCTTGAGGCTGAAACCGGCGTTGACGGTCAGGTCCCGAACGAGCCCGGCGCCGTCGGTGTTGTCGCCCAGCAGGCGACCGTCGGCCTGTTTGCTCAAGGTGTTGACCGCCCCGGCCCGTTGCGCCCGTTCGGTCAGGCTGTCAGCCAGGCGAAAGGCGTCCTCCTTGAACGGCACGGTGACATTTGCCCCACGCCCCTCACGGAAAAATTCCCGGGCGCAAGCGGCGAAGTCCTCCAGCGGCGCCAGCAGCGTGGTGTAGTCCAACGCTTGCCCGGTTTGCTCGGCAAACAGGCGATGGATCAACGGCGACTTGCTGTGGCCGATCGGGTTACCCATTACAACGTAGCGATCCATGGACCTTTCCCCATTCAGGCCGTAGCCAGCCAATCGCGATCCTGCAGGAAATAATCGGTCAGCCGCGCCTCTTCGCTGCCCGGCTCGGCTTTCCAGTCGTAGCTCCAGCGGACCTGCGGTGGCAGCGACATCAGGATCGACTCGGTACGCCCGCCCGATTGCAGGCCGAACAGGGTGCCACGGTCATAGACCAGGTTGAATTCCACGTAGCGCCCACGGCGGAACTCCTGGAATTGTCGTTGCGCGGCGGTGAACGGGTCGTGTTTGCGCCGCCGCACGATAGGCAGGTAGGCATCGATGTAGGCGTCGCCGATGGCGCGCATGAAGGCGAAGCTGGTATCGAAGTCCCACTCGTTCAGGTCATCAAAAAACAGACCGCCGATGCCGCGCGGTTCGTTGCGATGCTTGATGTGGAAATAGCTGTCGCACCAGGCCTTGTAGCGCGAATAGACCTCCGGGCCGAAGGGCTCGCAGGCTTGCTGGGCGACGCGGTGCCAATGCACGCAATCTTCTTCCACGCCGTAGTAAGGGGTCAGGTCGAAACCGCCGCCAAACCACCAGACCGGCTCTTCGCCTTCTTTTTCGGCGATGAAAAAGCGTACGTTGGCGTGGGACGTAGGCACGTGGGGATTGTGCGGGTGGATCACCAGCGACACACCCAGGGCCTCGAAGCCGCGCCCGGCCAGCTCCGGCCGGTGGGCGCTGGCCGAGGGTGGGAGACCGCTGCCAAAGACGTGGGAAAAGTTGACGCCGCCCTTCTCGATGACCGTACCGTTTTCAATCACTCGGGTGCGCCCGCCACCGCCGGCAGGTCGGGTCCAGGCGTCCTCGACGAAGCGAGTGCCACCGTCCTCGGTTTCCAGTGCGGCGCAGATGCGGTCTTGCAGGTCGAGCAGATAGGCTTTCACGGCCTCGGTGCGAGTAGTCATGACATCACCTTGATCAGGGCTACGCTGCGCGGCGTACAAGGGCCGCCGGCAAATGGGCGCACAGGATAACACCGCATCCGCCCACGCCACAGTTGACGGAGATCAAGCTTAGGAGTCCGATAGCAGGCTTGGTAAAAAGCCCCACGATAAGGAGAGAGCGAAGATGGCCAAACGTATCCAGTTCAGCGCCCACGGCGGCCCGGACGTGCTTGAGTACGTCGAATACCAGCCGGCCGAGCCCGGTCCGCAGCAGGTTCGCGTCAGCAACAAGGCGATCGGGCTGAACTTCATCGACACCTATTATCGCAGCGGGCTTTACCCGCCACCGGCGCTGCCATCGGGACTCGGTGCCGAGGGTGCCGGCGTGGTCGAGGCCGTCGGCGCGGACGTCACGCGCTTCAAGGTCGGTGACCGCGTGGCCTATGGCAGCGGTCCGCTGGGGGCCTACAGCGATGTGCATGTGTTGCCCGAGGCCAATCTGGTCCACTTGCCCGAATCCATCAGTTTCGAACAGGCCGCCGGGGTGATGCTCAAGGGCCTGACCGTGCAATACCTGCTGCGCCAGACCTACGAGCTCAAGGGCGGCGAAACCATCCTGTTCCATGCCGCCGCCGGTGGCGTGGGCTCGCTGGCCTGCCAATGGGCCAAGGCCCTGGGCGTGAAGCTGATCGGCACCGTCAGCTCGGCGGAAAAAGCCGCTATCGCAAAATCCCACGGCGCCTGGGAAGTGATCGACTACAGCAAGGAAAACGTCGTACAGCGTGTACTGGAATTGACTGACGGCAAGAAGGTCCCGGTGGTGTACGACGGCGTCGGCAAGGACACCTGGCTGACCTCCCTGGATTGCACGGCTCCCCGTGGCCTGGTGGTGAGCTTCGGCAATGCCTCCGGCGCGGTGGAGGGCGTGAACCTGGGGATTCTCTCGGCCAAGGGCTCGCTGTACGTCACCCGCCCGACTCTGGCGACCTACGCCAATAACGCGGAAAACCTCCAGCACATGGCCGATGAGCTATTCGCCATGATCGCCAGCGGCAAGCTTACCGTGGATATCAACCAGCGTTACCCGCTGGCGGAAGCGGCCAAGGCCCATACCGAGTTGTCGGCGCGGCGCACGACGGGGTCGACCATTCTGCTGCCCTGAGATTGATACCCAAGGGTTCGCGCAAAACCTGTGGGAGCGAGCTTGCTCGCGATAGCGGTGGATCAGCCAACATCATTGCCAGCTGACCTGACGCCATCGCGAGCAAGCTCGCTCCCACAGTGGTTTTACGCAAGGCGCAGAATGTGTGGGCGGAATCAGTCCGGCCGCACCACCTTGCCGGTCGCCAGGTCACGGATCACGCTCGGGTTCCGACGCCCGCCCAGGTTGCCGCCGAGCACCAGGTCGATCTGCCCGCGGAAATACTGCTCCACGCGGATCCGCGTGCGTGCCGCCGGGCGCCCCTGGGGGTTTGCCGAGGTGGAGACAAGCGGGCCGACCAGCGAACACAGGTCGCGCACGATCGGATGATCGCTGACCCGTAGCGCGACGGTGTCGTGCACGCCGGTGATCCATTCCGGCAACAGGTTCTGGTGCGGGACCAGCCAGGTGTTCGGCCCAGGCCAAGTGCTGGCCATGCGATCCATCCAGATCTCGGGGAAATCCTCGAACAGGAAATCGAACTGGTGGATGTTATCGGCCACCAGTATCAGTCCCTTGTCGGGCAGTCGGGACTTGATCGCCAACAGACGCTCCACCGCATCTTCGTTCCACGGGTCGCAACCCAGGCCCCAGACCGCTTCGGTTGGATAGGCAATCACCGCCCCGGCGCGAATTTCTCGCGCGGCTTGTTGCACACGCCAACTGTTGACCATGAAAGATTCTCCGCAACGCAAATAAGGCTGTGCGCAGTTTACCGATCTTCCTCATAAAACCTAGCGAGCAAACCAGCGTCCATGCTCGCACGCAGCCCTTCCGTCCATTTCGAGGTCGGTCAGTGCCGCCAGGACCTTGGACAAGCCCCAGCCGCTGGCGTCGGCCAGTGCTCCGCTGGTCTGCGGCGCGGCGTGCAGCAGGCGCAACAGCGGATGCGTCACTGGGACAGGTTCGGCGGCGAAGGGTAAGCGTTGCCAACCGCGTAGCGCTTCGAGGATGTGCTCCACGGTTTCCACCAGCGCCGCGCCGTCACGGATCAGTTGATGGCAGCCCCGGGCGCCGGGATGGTGAATCGACCCCGGAATGGCATACACCTCACGACCCTGTTCCGCCGCCAGGCGCGCGGTGATCAGCGAGCCACTGGCGACGCTGGCCTCGACCACCAGCACGCCAAGGGACAACCCGCTGATAATCCGATTGCGGCGCGGGAAGTTGCTGGCGTGGGGTGGCGCGTCCAGGGGGAACTCCGACAGTACCGCGCTGCCTTGGGCGATCATCGCTTCTGCCAGCCGACGATTGCGCTGTGGATAAAAATTTTCCAGGCCCGTGCCCAGCACACCGATTGTCTGCCCGCCGACATCCAGCGCAGCCTGATGCGCGGCCGCGTCGATACCCAAGGCCAGACCGCTGGTGATGACAAATCCAGCTCCGGCCAGGCTCCGGGAAAATGCCGCCGCGGTGTCCATGCCGGGACGCGAGGCGCGACGACTGCCGACCATCGCCAGTTGCGGCTTTTCCAGAATCGAGGTGTCGCCGGCAACGAACAGAAGCGGCGGCGCGTCGCAGATCTGCGCTAGCAACGCCGGGTAGTCGGGCTGGTCCCACATCAATAGACAGTGGGCCGAACCCTCTAGCCAGGCCAGCGCGCGGGCCGCGCCGTCACGAATTTCCGGCGCACGTCGGGCTTCGGCGCACGGCGCGGGCAACCCCAGCGCTCGCCATGCGCTGGCCGGGGCGCTGATGGCTTTGGAGGCCGAGCCGAAGGCTTCTATGAGGGTCATGAAACGTTTGGGTCCCAGTTCCGGCAAGCGATGCAAGCGCAGACGGGCCTCCAGTTCCGCGGGCGGAACCGAAGCGGATTCAGGCAATGGCATGTGATCAATCCTTGATCGTCAGAAGCCCCGTACAAACGGGAACAAGTTGTGGATAACTCTGTTGGTAACTTGTGAGACCCGTTACGGATTGCGCACCTTGTCGAGGATTGCCAGCGAGCGCGAGGCGTACAGCACCAGGCCATAACTGAGCTTGTCGTAGGTGCGGAACACCATCAGCAGGCCGGCGCGTTCGTCGGGAATCTTCACCGGGGCGCCGGTGATGCGGTCGCGCACTGTTTCACCGGTCTTCATGACCGCCAGAACGTTGCCTTCGGCCAATCCGTCACGGCGCCCCCTGTTCAGGGTGACCACGTCCATCGCGCCGATCTGGGTCACGCCCCGGGGCACATCGAGGATCAACCCGTTGATGTCCGATTTTGGCGCGCTGGGCATGAAGGTCGAGTTGATCGAGCGTTCTTCGCCGCTGAACAGCCGATCGCCGAGGCGCACCTCCTGCGTGGTGCGCTGCAGGGCCAGGGTGGTGACGTCGCCTTCGGTGGCGACGATCTCGCCGCTGCCGATGTCGTCGGCATTGATCCCGAGAAATTCCTTGGTCTCGGGGTCGGTGTAGACCTTGCCCTGGCGGAAGATGCCGTAGGCCGACTGGCTCGCATCGAAGGTGCCGCGGGCGAAGATCCGGTCGCCGGTGCCGCTGAGCACTCGTTCGGCATCGCCTGCGACGACGTAGGGCGCCTTGTTGAAATCCTCCGCCGTGTCGACGATGCGGTTGCTCAGCAGGAAGCTGTTGATGGCCTGGAGCGGAATGCTCGGAATGGCGTCTGCCACCGGCGAGCTGCGGACTCGCGGCGACAGCTTGATGGTGCCGCGCGAGGCCCCGCGATTGAGGGTCAGCCGTGGCTGGCCGTTGATGTAGATCAGCGACAGGGTGTCGCCGGGGTAGATCAGGTGCGGGTTTTCAATTTGCGGGTTGGCCTGCCACAGCTCGGGCCATTTCCAGGGTTCGCGCAGGTATTTACCGGAAATGTCCCACAGCGTATCCCCCGGAACCACCGTGTATTGCTGCGGAAAACCTTCCCGAAGTTGCACTTGCCCGTGCGCGATACCGGCCGAGGCCATGAGCAGCAGGGCGAGTAGTGATTTCCTCATGCGGTGAATCCCTTTATTATGTGCGTTCGCGTAAAACGCCAGAGCCCCCGTGGCTCGCTCCGATTCAAGGAGCAACGTTTTACAACGGTAGCCTGCATTCCAAGACACGCCAGGCCAGCCACCCGACCTTACTTCACACGTGCATTTATCAAGCTTATGGCCATTTTGAACATTCTCGAATTTCCGGACCCGCGCCTGCGCACCATCGCCAAACCGGTGGCCGTAGTGGACGACGAAGTGCGCCAGTTGGTCGATGACATGTTTGAAACAATGTATGAGGCGCCCGGCATCGGCCTCGCCGCGACCCAGGTCAACGTGCACAAGCGCATCGTTGTAATGGACCTCTCCGAAGACCGCAGCGAGCCGCGGGTGTTCATCAACCCCGAGTTCGAAACCCTGACCGACGAGATGGAGCAGTACCAGGAAGGCTGCCTTTCGGTGCCGGGCTTCTACGAAAACGTCGACCGTCCGCAGAAGGTCAGGATCAAGGCCCTGGACCGTGACGGCCAACCTTACGAGCTGATCGCCGAAGGCCTGCTGGCGGTGTGTATCCAGCACGAATGCGACCACCTCAACGGCAAGCTGTTCGTCGATTACCTGTCTAATCTCAAGCGTGACCGGATCAAGAAAAAACTGGAAAAGATTCATCGCCAGAACGCTTGATGCCCTTCTTCAAAGGCTTGCCGCGGCAAGCCTTTTTCTTTTTGCGATTGCTTTGTAATTGAGAGCTTCCCATGACTGAGCCACTGCGCATCGTCTTTGCCGGCACCCCCGAATTTGCCGCTGAACACCTCAAGGCCCTGCTGGCCAGCCCTCATGAAATCGTCGCGGTCTATACCCAGCCGGATCGCCCTGCCGGTCGTGGACAGAAACTGATGCCCAGCCCGGTCAAGCAACTGGCTCTGGAGAATGGCCTGCAAGTGTTGCAGCCCCCGACGCTGCGCGATGCGAAAGCCCAGGCCGAACTGGCCGCGCTGAAGCCAGACTTGATGGTGGTGGTCGCCTACGGCTTGATCCTGCCGCAAGTGGTGCTGGATATCCCGCGCCTGGGCTGCATCAACAGCCACGCTTCGCTGTTGCCGCGCTGGCGCGGTGCGGCGCCGATCCAGCGCGCCGTGCAGGCCGGCGATGCCGAGAGCGGCGTGACCGTGATGCGCATGGAGGCCGGCCTGGACACGGGGCCGATGCTGCTCAAGGTGAGCACGCCTATCAGCGCTGAAGACACTGGCGGCAGCCTGCATGATCGCCTCGCGCTGATTGGCCCGCCGGCCGTGGTCGAGGCCATCGCGGGCCTGGCTGCCGGCACGCTGGAAGGCGAAGTGCAGGACGACAGCCTCGCCACGTACGCGCACAAATTGAACAAAGACGAAGCCCGCATCGACTGGAGCCGCCCGGCTGTCGAACTGGAACGCCTGGTGCGCGCCTTCAACCCTTGGCCGGTCTGCCACAGCACGTTGAACGGCGAAGCCGTGAAAGTCCTGGCCGCCAGCCGCGCCGAAGGGAAGGGCGCACCGGGTGAAATCCTCGGCGCCAGCAAAGACGGCCTCATCGTCGCCTGTGGCGATCAGGCGCTGTGCCTGACGCGTCTGCAATTGCCCGGCGGCAAGGCACTTGGCTTCAGCGATCTGTTCAACAGCCGCCGTGAGAAATTCGCCGTCGGCACCGTCCTCGGCCAAGCGGCGGACGCTTCATGAATCCGCGTCTGGCCGCCGCCAAGGCACTGGCCGCCGTCCTCGGCGGCAAGGCTTCGCTCAACAGTTCCCTGCCGACCCAACTGGACAAAGTCGAAGACCGTGATCGCGGTTTCACCCAGGACCTGGCGTTCGGCACCGCCCGCTGGCAACCACGGTTGTCGGCCCTGGCGGCCAAGCTGCTGCAGAAGCCGTTCAAGGCGGCCGATGCCGACGTCGAGGCGTTGCTGCTGGTGGGGCTCTACCAATTGCTCTACACCCGCGTTCCGGCCCACGCCGCCATCGGCGAAACCGTGGGTTGCGCCGACAAACTGAAAAAACCGTGGGCCAAGGCGCTGCTCAATGCCGTGCTGCGCCGCGCGCAACGGGAAAGCGAAACCCTGCTGGCGGAACTGGAGCATGACCCGGTGGTGCGCACTGCTCATCCGCGCTGGCTGCAGAAATCCCTGAAAGCCTTCTGGCCTGATCAGTGGGAAGCCATCTGCGCGGCCAACAATGCCCATCCGCCGATGATCCTGCGGGTCAATCGCCGTCATCACAGCCGTGATGCGTATCTGGCCTTGCTGGGTGAAGCCGGCATCCCGGCCGTCCCGTGCCAATACAGCCGCGACGGCATCATCCTGGAAACCCCGGGCGACGTGCGTGCCCTGCCAGGTTTCGCCGACGGCTGGATCAGCGTCCAGGACGAAGCCGCGCAGCTGGCCGCCGACCTGCTGGAACTGGCGCCGGGCCAACGGGTGCTGGACGCCTGTTGCGCCCCGGGCGGCAAGACCTGCCACATCCTTGAGGCCGAGCCGAAACTGGCCGGTGTGGTGGCGGTGGACCTGGAAGCCAAGCGCCTGGTGCGGGTGAAGGAAAACCTCGCGCGCCTGGGCCTGGACGCCGAGCTGTTCGCCGCCGATGGCCGCGATACCGCCGCCTGGTGGGACGGCAAGCCGTTCCAACGCATCCTGCTGGACGCGCCATGCTCGGCCACCGGCGTCATCCGCCGGCATCCGGACATCAAGCTCACCCGTCAGGCGGACGACATCGCCCCATTGGCGCAACTGCAAGGGGAACTGCTCGACGCCCTGTGGCTGACCCTCGAAGTCGGCGGCATGCTGCTGTACGCCACATGCTCGACCTTGCCGACCGAGAACACCGAAGTGATCGAAGCATTCCTCGCCCGCACGCCGGGTGCTCGGGAGCTGGACATCGCCACCCAGGCCGGCATCAAGCAGCCCCATGGCCGCCAGTTGCTGGCCCAGGAGGGCGGGCATGACGGGTTCTATTACGCCAAGTTGATCAAGATCGCCGCCGCACGCGGTTAAAACCGATTCGATAGGAGTGGCTGGATGAAAATCATCATCCTCGGTGCAGGGCAAGTCGGCGGTTCGCTGGCGGAACATCTGGCCAGCGAGGCCAACGACATCACCGTGGTCGACACCGACGGCGAGCGCCTGCGCGACCTCGGCGACCGTCTCGACATCCGCACCGTGCAAGGGCGTGGCTCCTTGCCCACCGTGCTGCGCCAGGCCGGTGCCGACGACGCCGACATGCTGGTGGCCGTGACCAACAGCGACGAAACCAACATGGTCGCCTGCCAGGTCGCCCACACGCTGTTCCACACCCCGACCAAAATCGCCCGGGTGCGTGAAGCGGCCTACCTGACTCGCGCCGACCTGTTCGACAACGAAGCGATTCCGGTGGACGTGCTGATCAGCCCCGAGCAGGTAGTGACCAACTACATCAAGCGCCTGATCGAGCATCCCGGTGCCTTGCAGGTGATCGACTTCGCCGAGGGCAAGGCCCAACTGGTGGCGGTCAAGGCTTACTACGGCGGGCCGCTGGTGGGCCAGCAACTGCGTCAGTTGCGCGAGCACATGCCGAATGTTGAAACCCGGGTCGCGGCGATTTTCCGCCGTGACCGACCGATCCTGCCCCAGGGCGACACAGTGATCGAAGCGGACGACGAAGTCTTTTTCATCGCCGCCAAGGCGAATATTCGCGCAGTCATGAGCGAAATGCGCCGTCTCGACGAGAACTACAAGCGCATCGTCATCGCCGGCGGCGGGCAGATCGGCGAGCGCCTGGCCGAAGCCATCGAAAGCCGTTACCAGGTCAAGATCATCGAGATGAACCCGGCGCGTTGCCGCTACCTCTCGGACACCCTCGACAGCACCGTGGTGCTGCAGGGCAGCGCCTCGGACCGCGATCTACTGCTGGAAGAAAACATCGCCGACGCCGACATCTTCCTGGCCCTGACCAACGACGACGAAGCCAACATCATGTCCTCGCTGCTGGCCAAACGCCTGGGTGCGAAGAAAGTCATGACCATCATCAACAACCCGGCCTACGTCGACCTGATCCAGGGCGGCGACATCGACATCGCCATCAGCCCGCAACTGGCAACCATCGGCACCTTGCTCGCCCACGTGCGCCGCGGCGACATCGTCAGCGTCCACTCCCTGCGGCGCGGCGCGGCCGAAGCCATCGAGGCGATCGCCCATGGCGATGCCAAGTCGAGCAAAGTGATCGGCAAAGCCATCCGCGACATCGGCCTGCCGCCCGGCACCACCATCGGCGCGATCATCCGCGACGAACAGGTGCTGATCGCCCACGACGTCACCACCATCCAGACCGGCGACCATGTAATCCTGTTCCTGGTGGACAAGAAGCACATTCGTGATGTCGAGAAGCTGTTCCATGTGGGGTTGAGCTTTTTCTGAGCCAGCGTTTGCGGTGAGGCTACTGGCCTCATCGCGAGCAGGCTCGCTCCCACCAGGGGGCCATGTTGTTCACAGCGTATGTGAACGCTGGAGATCCTCTGTGGGAGCGAGCCTGCTCGCGAAAGCTATCCAGCAGCCAACCGCTCAACCCCTGACCCAACCGATAAGGACGCCCCCATGCTCGACTCCCTCGAAAAAATGCTCGCCAAGGGCGTGGACAACTCCCTACTGCGTTTCGGCCTCGGCAAAGGCTACCTCGACCTAGGCGAATTCCCCCGCGCCGCCGAACACCTCCAACGCTGCGTCGAATTCGACCCCAAGTATTCGGCGGCCTGGAAACTATTGGGCAAGGCTCATCAAGGCCTGGGCGATGCCGCTGCGGCCCGACAAGCCTGGGAACGAGGCCTGGAAGCCGCCCGGGCTCATGGTGACAAACAGGCGGAAAAGGAAATGACCGTGTTTCTCAAAAAACTGGATCGTCATTCCTGAATTCACCGCTTTCGTGGCGAGGGAGCTTGCTCCCGCTTGACCGGGCTGGCGCTCCAGTGCGCAGCACTCACAAAAAAGCCCATCGTATTCCCAATGCCAGCCCGCCAAGCAGCCCAAATAAAAAACGGCCTGGCCAGGTATTCAGCCTGGATGGAATACCAGTGGCAGGTTGGATCCATGAGTAGTAGCGTTGCGCCTCTACGGCCCCAATCGGGTGAACGTGTAACGGAGCAGGCAAATGGACTTTGTAGAACGCTTGAGCGCAATGTCAGCGAAGGTTAATCAGCTAGCGTCGACGATACAAACCGAGGAAGCAACGAAGACTGCTTTTGTCATGCCGTTCATTCATACCGTGCTGGGCTACGATGTGTTCGACCCCTCTGAAGTCGTTCCTGAATATGTGTGCGATGTCGGCACTAAGAAAGGGGAAAAGATTGATTACGCGATCTTGAAGGGCGGCCAAATCCAGATATTGATCGAAACAAAAAAAATCGGCGAGCCGCTGAATATCAACCATGCGAGTCAGCTCTTTAGATATTTCCACGTCACTACTGCACGAATCTCCATCCTTACAAATGGCAGGTTCTATCGGTTTTACACTGATCTTGATGCCCCCAACAAAATGGATGAGAAGCCATTTTTAGAGGTCGATCTGCTTAATATTGATGAACACGTCATTCCTGAGCTTCAAAAGCTTACGAAATCCGCTTTCGATGTTGATTCAATCATCAATGCCGCAGGCGAACTGAAGTACGTGGGAAACATAAAAAAGGAAATAGCTAAGCAGCTCACTCAGCCTGACGATGATTTCGTTCGTTTCTTCGCATCGCGAGTCTACGAAGGGGTTATCACCCAAAAAATTCGAGATCAGTTCACTCAGCTCACAAGGAAGGCCGCTTCCCAGTACCTCAGTGACCAAATTAACGACAGGTTGAAGTCAGCGATGAGCAAAGCCACGTTTCCTACGCTCGCTGAATCGGTCGTTGCTGAAAATCAGGCTGAAACCCAAGAAGAGCCTGAAGACCGCATTCTTACTACGATGGAGGAGCTGGAAGGTTTTCATATTATCAAGGCGATTGTCCGGACAGTCGTAGACGCAAAGCGCATAGCTAGCAGAGACACGCAGAGCTACTTCGGCATCCTCCTAGACGACAACAACCGAAAACCTATCGCAAGGCTTCACTTCAATCGTAGCCAAAAATATCTTGGGATTTTCGACAAGGATAAAGTCGAAACGCGCCATCCTATCAACTCGCTGGATGAGATCTATGAGTTTTCAGCCCCGCTGAAAGAGACGATCTCTTTTTACCAAGAAGCCTAGGCAAGGATTCAAGCCCAAGGGCTGGGATTGCGCTTATTTTAGTGCGTTTATGACGTTGTAGTTCAGGTCATAAACGGCGAATGCCCTGGAACCAAAACCCCGACGCATGACGTCGGGGTTTTTCGATTGGGAAGATCCTACCGCCGCGGCTCCACGTTATCCAACACCCGATTCGCCAGCAACGAACTCAGCTCAATCAACTGCTGAATCCCCAGCGCCACGTGGCGCCTCGACCCATCCAGATCAAACGCCAGATCACTCACCATCGCATCAGCAGAAGCCAACGTCTCGCTGAGGTTGGCGAGCAGGCATTCGTTATCGAGGCCTTTCACGACGGTGAATAGCTGCCCCGGTTTGAGGTCGTCTTGAGATCTTTCCGGTTTCGGTTCGGTGGTTTCGTCTTGCTGCTTGGCTTTGGATTTTGCGGAGGTAGAGGTGGAACCTGCCTCTGGCTGGTTCGGAGTTTCTTTGAACATGCTCACGTTTCCTTTGTTAGTAGCCGCTACCGTCTCGCTACTAAACGAAAGGGAGGCAACTGTGCGCAAGTTAGTAGACCGGTAGGAAAACGGAAAACCCGGCGCGCCCGAAGGCGCCATGCGCACAGCCACCATCAAGCGCAGGCAATGCCCGACTGATGAGACTCATGCGACCGTATCCTTAACCGAGCTACTAAACCCGACCACTGATGGGCAGTGGCAGGACGACAATAGAACCCAGGAACAAGGCGCACAAGCCGGCGGATTCTGGCGTAGTTGTAGGCAAAGGCGCAAGGATACGTAGCTAGATGGACGTTGTAGGCGGGGGCTGTAGGAGAGGGGTGTTTTGGCATGCAGGTGGGTTGTTTTACACAGTCCAGCAGCACGAAATGATTTGAATCCAATCCGCCCGTTGCAGAGAATTGCCCCCTTTACCCCAAAAGGATATGGGCAATGAAGTTCGAAGGGACTTTCCAATACATGGGCAATCACGGGATCGTTTTCAACGTATCCCAGATCACCCTCACCGACAGCGAACGTGGGCGCCTGCGCGAGCTGCATTTTGGCGAGGCAAAAAAAGCCCACTATGAAGTCAACAGCAAGGTCGTCGAGGTATACGACAAGATGCAGGCCAGGGGCCTGCCTTGCGTGATGATGATCGGGATCTCCAAGCCGCTGACCCGACAACAGGGCGATGCCCTCAACGCCCAGCGCACCACCATCGCCACCCTTGCAGCCGCAGCCTTCGCTTCCGCCGCCAAGGCTGTGGCCCCCCTTACGTGGCGGCATCCGTAGGGGTGGGTGTGCGCAAGTATGCCAATGAAATCCTCCCCACATACCATGCTTGCGACGTGCTGGTCAGCATCGAGGCGCGGGTCAACGGCGGCATCGGCCCGCAACGCACCCTCTCGACATTGATCATCAAGGCCTGACCGGAGACGTACATGTCCGAAATTACTCAATTGGTCATTGCCTTGGTGGTGTCCTTTCTTCTTGATCGATTCCTCAAGCCCTATCTGCTACGCAAGTGGCTAGGCGTGGTGTTGATGGCGGCGGGTGTGGTTGGCTGCTTTGTGGCAGGTCAGAACCGCTTGTTGGGGTTTGATCTGGGGTTGCTGTCGGTTTTTGCCGTGGTGATAGGGATGGGGTTGTTCATGAAGCGGCGGCGGTTTGAGGAGGTTGGCTGAGAGGGCGTTTTGCAAGCGCCCATATCACGACCCTCAACTCCCTTCATTGTTACAGCTGGCCGCATGCTTGAGATATGTAAGCGCTTTCTGCTCACCCATCGAATCAAGGTAGGTGATTTGCGCATTCACCAACCCGCAATTCTGGCCACTGTCTTCCGTCAGCGAGACCACTTTGTCGATGTCCAGGTGGGTGCCGTAGGAATAGCTTTCGCTGGTTGCTTTGTTCTGGGCCAAGGCGGGTAATGCGCCGGCGCTCAGGGCCGTGATCAGGCAAGCAGTAGCGATGGTCTTCAGGTTCATGGTCGTTTCCCTTCAATGAGTTGATGGCGCTCATTTAAAGCCCGTGCGGTATCTCGGCTGTGTCGAAAAACGCCGTGGTTGGATGCGTTACGTATCTGAGGTGAATTGCGATACAGATCGATACAATCGCCACTGTTTTTGCTTGGCTCTGGCTTGATTCAGGGCTGGATAAGCTGAACGCACGGTGCGTCGCCAACCGGCAACACGGCATCGTCACACTGCGCAATCGATGCGCGCATTTCGGAGAGCAGGGCATGGAACATGTCGATCACGTATTGATCGTGGATGATGATCGGGAAATCAGGGAGCTGGTCGGCAACTACCTGGTGAAGAATGGCCTGCGCACCACCGTGGTCGCCGATGGCCGCCAGATGCGGGCCTTTCTCGAAGCCAACCAGGTCGACCTGATCGTGCTCGACATCATGATGCCGGGGGACGACGGGCTGCTGCTGTGCCGCGAATTGCGCGCCGGCAAGCATAAGGCGACACCGGTGTTGATGCTGACGGCGCGCAGCGACGAGACCGATCGCATCATTGGCCTGGAAATGGGCGCCGACGACTATCTGGCCAAACCCTTCGCGGCCCGGGAACTGCTTGCGCGCATCAACGCGGTGCTGCGGCGCACTCGCATGCTGCCGCCCAACTTTGTCGTGACCGAAAGCGGCCGGATGCTCAAGTTCGGCCGCTGGCGCCTCGACACCACTGCCCGCCATCTGCTCGATGAAGACGACACGCTGGTCTCGCTGAGCGGCGCCGAGTACCGGCTGCTGCGGGTTTTTCTCGATCATCCGCAGCGGGTGTTGAGCCGCGACCAGTTGCTCAACCTGACGCAGGGCCGTGACGCGGACATTTTCGACCGCTCCATTGACCTGCTGGTCAGCCGCGTGCGCCAGCGCTTGTTGGATGACGCACGCGAACCGCTCTACTTGAAGACGGTGCGCAACGAAGGGTACGTCTTCACCTTTGCGGTCGAAATGCTTGAGGAGCAGGCATGAAACTCGCGTTGCAATGGCCTCGCACGCTGGCCTCGCGGCTGTGGCTGGTGTTCCTTGTCGGCTTGATACTGGCCCAGGCCCTGACATTCGCAGCCCAGTACTACGAACGTTACGAAAGCACCAAGACGGCGATGTTGGGCAATTTCGAGCATGACACGGCGACCTCCATCGCCATCCTCGACCGTCTGCCGGCCGCCGAACGCCTGGAATGGACCAAACGTCTGCAGCGTCGCAACTATGACTATTTGCTGCGCGAACATGATCCCGGCATTCCGCTCACTTCCAACGATCTCGCGGCGACGGCGGCGCAATCCCTGCAAGTCTCGCTGGGTCGCAACTATGACCTGACCATTGTCGAGATCCCTGGTCCACGCCAGCATTTCCAAGCCCAGGTGCGACTGGCTGACGGCAGCCCGGTGACCATCGATGTGCGTCCCTCGGTCAGGCCGTTGTCGCCCTGGTTGCCCTTTGCCCTGTTCGGTCAGTTGCTGTTGATGATTGGCTGCACCTGGCTTGCCGTGTGGATCGCGATACGCCCGCTCAGCCGACTGGCCGAGGCGGTCGAGAACCTCGACCCGAACGCCCATCCCGTGCCGTTGGACGAAACCGGTCCACGGGAAGTGGCCTACGCCGCCCGGGCCTTCAACAGCATGCAGGCGCGCATTGCCGCTTACTTGAAAGAGCGCATGCAGTTGTTGGCGGCCATTTCCCATGACTTGCAGACGCCCATCACGCGCATGAAGCTGCGCGCCGAGTTCATGGACGACTCGATAGAGAAAGACAAACTGGGCAACGACCTGGACGAAATCGAGCACCTGGTGCGCGAGGGTGTCGCGTATGCGCGCAGTGTCCATGGTGCGACGGAGACCAGTTGCCGCATCAGCCTGGATTCTTTTCTCGACAGCCTGGTGTGTGACTATCAGGACACCGGCCGCGAGGTCAGCCTGCGCGGCCAGAACGGCGCGATCATCGAGACAAGGCCCCATGCGCTGCGGCGTGTTCTGGTGAATCTGGTGGATAACGCGCTGAAGTACGCCGGCACCGCCGAGGTGGAAATCAGCGGCGATGCGAGCACCGGCGTTTCCATCAGTGTGCTGGACCGAGGGCCGGGCATTCCCGAGGAAATCCTGGCAGAGGTGGTCAAGCCGTTCTACCGGGTGGAAAGCTCACGCAACCGCAGCTCTGGCGGCACCGGCCTGGGGCTTGCCATCGCTCAACAGTTGACCGTCGCGATTGGTGGCTCACTGAGCCTGCGCAACCGCGACGGCGGCGGTCTTTGCGTGACCCTCGACTTCGGCGTCGATCAGTAGGCCGAGCTGGCTGCACGTCACGTGCAGCCGCTACTGCCGGATCATCGGCATGCATTTGTAAGCCACTGTATCCAGCGCATCTACATACGCAAAAAAACGCATAACGGCCGGGTGTCGAACATTTCCGGTATACATGCCGCTGCAAGAATTCTCCCCATCAACTCGCCATCGGATCCCCCGAATGGCGAGCCCTGACCTAAGGAGATCTTGCGATGAATACCCAGTCCCAACGCGCTCAAGCAGCCAACCAAGCCCAGGCCGGCAGCTATATCACCACCCAGGACGGCGTACAGCTGTATTACAAGGACTGGGGTCCGAAAGATGGGCCAGTCGTCACCTTCAGCCATGGCTGGCCGCTGAATTCGGATAGCTGGGAATCGCAGATGCTGTTCCTGGCGGACCAAGGCTATCGGGTAATCGCCCACGACCGCCGCGGCCATGGCCGTTCCAGCCAGTCGTGGGAAGGCAACGACATGGATCACTATGCCGATGACCTGGCCGCTGTGATCAACGCCCTGGACCTTAACGACGTGACCCTGGTGGGTTTCTCGACCGGTGGTGGCGAAATCACCCGCTACATCGGCCGCCACGGCACCGACCGGGTGAAGAAGGCCGCCCTGATCAGCGCCGTTCCGCCGATGATGCTCCAGACCGAAGACTACCCAGGCGGCTTGCCGATCGAGGTGTTCGACGGCCTGCGCAAGGCCTCGCTGGACAACCGCTCACAGCTGTATCGCGACATTGCGTCTGGGCCGTTCTTCGGCTTCAACCGCGACGGGGCGAAAATCTCCCAGGGGCTGATCGATTCGTTCTGGGTGCAGGGCATGCAAGCGGGCCACAAAAACACCTATGACTGCATCGCGGCATTCTCCGCAACGGACTTCCGTGCCGACTTGGCCCGGTTCGACGTGCCGACACTGATCGTGCATGGCGACGACGACCAGATCGTCCCGATTGACGCCTCCGCCCATGCCGCCGCCGAGCTGGTGCAGAACGCCGAGTTGATCGTCTATCCGGGTGCGCCGCACGGCCTGACCGACACCCACAAGGACCGCCTCAACCAGGATCTCTTGGACTTCCTGGCCAAGTGAACCCATCGCTGCGGCGTCACCCCTCTAATCAATGAAAAAAGGAATGATCATGCTCACTATCAAATCGCTGTTGGCCGTCACCATCACCGCTGCGCTGGCACTGACCTCCGTTAATAGCGCAACCGCCGCGCAACCCGATGCTGCCAAGCCAACCATCGTGCTGGTCCATGGCGCATTCGCCGAATCGTCCAGTTGGAATGGCGTTGCCGCCCATTTGCTGACCCAGGGTTATCCGGTCGTTGCCGCGGCCAACCCGCTGCGCGGCGTTAAGCAGGACGCGGACTACGTCGCAGATATTGTCGAGCATACCGCCGGCCCGGTGATCCTGGTGGGTCATTCCTACGGCGGCGCCGTGATCACTAACGCCGTGCACAACAACCCCAAGGTCAAGGCGCTTGTCTACGTCGCGGCCTTCGCGCCGGACAAAGGCGAAACCGCCATCGAACTGTCCGGTCGCTACCCTGGCGGCACCCTCGGCCCGACCTTGGCTGCTCCGGTGCAGTTGGACGACGGCAATAAGGATCTCTACATCCAGCAAGACAAATTTGGCCAACAGTTTGCCGCCGACGTCGCAGCGGCTGACTCCGCGCTGATGGCCGCGACACAACGCCCCATCAGCGAGGCTGCATTGAAGGAAGCGTCTGGCGAACCGGCCTGGAAAAAATTGCCGTCCTGGTTCATCTACGGCTCGGCGGACAAGAACATCCCCGAGGCCGCCTTGAAGTTCATGGCCGACCGCGCGGGCTCGAAAAAGACCGTCACCGTTCAAGGGGCGTCCCATGTGGTGATGACGTCCAACCCGCAGAAAGTCGCGGAGTTGATCATTGAAGCGGCGCAGGCCAGTTCCAAAGGATGACCGCGTAAAGCGGGGCGACTGACCTAAAAGCCTCATCCGTTTGTCTTCGAGAAGAACCAAAAACCCGGCACAGGTGGCCGGGTTTTTTCGTTGGGGCATAAATACTATTGCCGCGGTTCCACGACCTCAGCTCAATCAGCGGCTAGTACTCTGCGCCACATGACGCCTCGATCCATCCAGACCAAATGTCAGGTCACTCACCATGGCGGCGCGCAGTGTGCAGCCTTGGGCTCGGTATTCGGTTCGACACAACCCCCTGTGGCGAGGGAGCTTGCTCCCGCTGGCCTGCGCAGCAGGCCCCTGCATTCCTCCAGGCAAACCGCATCGCCCGGTTTTGCGACTGCTGCG